>CATOTJ020000008.1:0-39000 GCA_951813525.2 uncultured Limibaculum sp. | reverse complement strand
AAGAACCGATCGTGCGGGTTGTTCGGGGTGTCGGGCATCTCGTTCCGGGGTGTCGGGGATGGTTCGGTCCGGACCATGACAGATAGCAGCCCGGGAGGCCAGCGCGGGATTGCGTGCCGGCGGCGCAAAGACCTGCGCCGGAAACAATCACGTTGATTCAATCGGTTGCGGGCAGCGGCGCGGCATCCCGCGCTGACGGCGCAAGGAACGACGCCGCTGACCGGGGTGTCTCCCGGGGACCGTCAATACCGGCGATAGACCCCGCGCACGCATTCCGGATCCATGCGGTCAAGGCCGATCCGTGTCGGGTCACGGAAGCAAGGATAGTCGCTGAACAGCCCGTCCCCCACGTCGCCGATCACGATGAACGCCTCGCCGGTGCGGTATGCGTACCTGTATGTCCGACACTCGAAGGAGATGCCGTCCGGGAAGCGAATGGCCTTCCCGTTCGGGCGCGCTGTCTGTCACGGAGGAGCCGACCCCGGCTCACCAGTCGAGATCGAAGTCGTCGTCCATCCCGTGCCCATGGTCCTGCCCGGGTTCCCGGCTCCGTTCACGGTCCTGCTCCTGTTCGCGGGTGCGCCGGTACTGGGCCTCGCGGTCCTCGCTGGCGGCGCGGCGCTCCGCGTTCTCCCGGCCCATCTCCGTTACCGGCCCGGGTTCCTCGCCCCGGCGTCCGGCCTCGCGGGCGGCGGCGCGCTCGGCCTCGGTCCGCGACGGCCCCATGTGTTCGGTGGCCTCGCGTTCCCAGCGCGCCGCCTCCACCGCGTCGCCGCGTGCGAGCGCCTCTTGCCGCCGGGCCTTGAAGGACCGGTGATCGACCTGGACGTCGAACCCCGCCCGCTCGTGGGCCTCGTTCAGCATCGAGGCCCAGGCGGCGCGCAGATACGGCAGTTCGGTGTGGCGCCCGCCGGCATTGAGGTTGAGTTCCCGGACCTTCTCGTCGAACCCCTCCGGTCCCCAACGGCGGTCGGAGACCATGACATGGGCATGGTGGTTGCGACTGTCGCCGCCGCGCGAGGGTTCGTGGATGGCGAGGGTGGCGATCACCCCGTAGCGGCGCACCAGCAGTTGCGCGAAATCGTGCGCCAGCGCGCCGCGCGTGTCCGCGTCCAGTTCGGCGGGCAGGGCGAGCACCGCCTCGCGGGCCTCGGTGGCCTCCGCCGGGCGGGTGCTCAGCCGGGTCTCGGCCTCGGCGACGGCGGTCCAGACGTCGGCGAGACGACCGGGCTCGGCCATCCAGGCGGGCGCGCCCTCGGGGATGAGGGTGTACCACTCGGCCACGCCCTGCTTGCGGCTGAAATCGTGGATGTCGACGGCGTTGCCGGTGGTATAGGCGACGTGGGCGGTGCCGGGGCTGGTGCCGGAGGCGTCTTCGGGTGCGGGCTCCTCCGGCGCGCGGACCTCCTCGAGCCGCTCGGCCGTGCGATAGGCGATGCGGGCGATGATGCTGCCGCGTGGCTCTCCGGCGGCGGGTCTGCCGCCGCGCCCGGGCGCGCCTTTGGGCCTCGCCGCGCCGCCGCGTGAGTGGACCTTGATCTCGATGTGAAAGTACTTGTCGTCGATAATCAACGGGCCGCCCGACCCGGGCGCACCGCCGGAGGGGCCTGCCCGCGCCGTCCCGGACCCTGTCCCGGCTGTCCCGCCGCCGGCTGTTGGACGGCCCCTTGCCTTCCAGGCCCGGAAGGCGGCTTCCTCCCATGGCTTGGGGCGATGGGCGGGCCTGGCCCCGGGGATCTCCGGCTCCTTCGGCACACGCCTCGGGCCGCCTTCGCGGAAGAGATCGAGCCAGTCCTGGTCGCCGCGGTCTTCCGGGGGTGGGGACATGCTCAGGGGCTCCGGTCTTTATCGTAGGTGGCGCGGGCTATTGCGCCGGTGGGCTTCCACCAGAGTTCAACAGGCGTCCCGAGGCGCTTTGTGCGCTGCATCGTCCAGCCGGTCTCGCGCAACGCCGTTTTCAGGATCGCCCGCGCGACGGTGTCAAATTCGTCCTGATCGGGGCCGAGCGCCAGATACGTTGCGATCTGTTCCAGGGTCGGCCCGTCGTCCGGGATAATGGCGAGGGTTTCGCGCAACAGGGCGACAGGGCTTCGGTTGCGATGGCTTCCTTGGGTGTTTGCAGCGGCGCAGGATGTTGCGCCGGGCGGTGCGGAACCTTGCGCCGCCGTCGAAACGGTCTCGGTCAACGCATTGATATCGGGCGAAGTTTCATCGGCACGGGACTCTGCGCTGATCGGCGCAGGATCCTGCGCCGGGGCGGTGCTTCGGACCAGTACCCGCCAGCGGGCCACTCCGCGCCCAAGGCCAATGAGCGCGCCGCCGCCCGCGCCAATTGCGGCGGGCTGCCAGGCCCAGGCGAGGTAGCCGTTCCAGATGTTGGCCGGACCGGCCCCCGGGCCAAACGGCAGGGCGGTCCACCAGGGGCTGTACTCGAGGATGTGCCAGGGCGGGCGGATGTTGGCGAGGAGCCAGGTCCGGAACGGCGGCGGCGGCGTGAGCCCGAGCGCGTCGGCCCGGTAGTCGGCCCAGGCCCAGACTTCCGTGTGGCTCGCCCAGGCCATGCCGGCAATGCCGGCGAGCAGCGCCCCGAACAGGGCACCCCGGAGCGTCGCTCCGGCATATCCGCGCAAGGCGGCCCGCCATCTCATGCGGGCGCTCCAGGGACAGCGGGCGGCGCGGCCCCATGATGCCTGTCCGGACTGGCGTCCCATGTGCGTCCGTCCCATGTCCGGCCATTGGCCTTCTTCGAGCGACGGATGCCGTCCGGGCCCCATGCGCCCCACTGCTTGAAGAAGAACGCCGTGCCGTGGGTCTGGCAGGCGGTGCGGACCTCCGCGACCCGGGCGGGCTCCATGGGCCGGGCACCGGGACCGCTCTCGCCGCCGACGATGGCCCAGGCGATGCCTGTCAGATCGACCGCGCCCACCGGCCCGATCAGCGGCTCGAAGCTGACGAAGCGCCGCGCCGGGCGGATCGCGCGAAGGTGGCGCAGGCCGCCCGCCTGGCCCGCGCTCTCCACCGAGACGCCCGGCCAGATATGGCCGGGGACGGGTCCGCCGTCATAACGCCGCGTGAGGTAGGCCCGCATCCGCGAGGACCGCTTGGTGAGGATCCGGTAGACGTGATGGTCCGCCGCTTCCATGGTATCGAAGACCCGGTCCACGAAGGCGGAAGGCACCGCCTTGTGGAAGAGATCGGACATGGAGTTGATGAAGATCGTCCTCGGTCGTGCCCATCCGCGCGGGGCATCGGGACGCCCGGGACGGAGCCGGATATCGAAGCCCTGCTCGCAGGGGTGGCCCGGCGTGCCGCGCCAGCGCTCGGCGAACCGGGCGGCATGGCAGTTCTCGCAGCCCGGCCCGATCCTCGTGCAGCCGGTGACCGGGTTCCAGGTCGCGTCCGTCCATTCGATCGCGGTGGTCTGCGCCATGGGGCCTCTCCTCCTCAGAACGGAATCTCGTCGTCGAGGTCCCGCGCGGGCGGGGGTGCGCCGTCCTCCGGTGGCGCGGTGTCCCGCGCCGTGCCGCCGATGGCCCCGCCGTCCTGTCCTCCGTCCCGCTCCGGCGCGGGACCGAGCAGCACCAGGCGACCTTTGAACCCGCCCACCACGACTTCGGTCGCATACCGATCCTGGCCGTCCTGCGTTTGCCACTTGCGGGTTCTGAGTTGCCCTTCGAGAAAGACCTTCGAGCCCTTGCGCAGGTGGTTCCGCGCGACATCGATCACGCCGTCGCCGCGCAGCACGATGCTGTGCCACTCCGTGTGCTCGCGCCGCTCGCCGCTCTGGCGGTCGCGCCAGGATCGGTTGGTCGCCATCCGGAAGGTACAGATGCGTTCTCCGTCCTGAAAGGTCCGCACCTCGGGTGCCATGCCGAGATGGCCGAGCAGGATGACCTTGTTGACGCCGCTCATTGCCGCTCCTCCATCGTCATGTCTCCGGTCCGTCCGCCGGGCCGAGCCGGCGCGCCCGGTCGGCCAGCCAGTCCGCGTCGAAGCCTGCCGCCTCGGCCCAGTACTCGCGGCTCCTCTTCCATTCGCCGAACTCCGCCGTCAGGAAGGACCAGGCTTCGCCGTGCACGATCGCTCCGCCGCGGGCCTTCTCGTCGGCGCGCCCGGTGCGGGGGTCGACGAGGTCCTGCACCGCCGTGGCGAGCACCGCGAGCGCGAGGCGCTGTTCGCCCGGCCCGGGCGGGCCCTGCATCTCCCTCGGCACGTAGTCCCGTGCGTCCTCATCATTCTCCGCGTCCGGGTCCCGCCCATTGTCCTGCTGCGTCATGCCTCTGCTGTCTCCGGCTGTTGTCGGTGCCGGAGAGATAAACCATGTCCGTGACAAAGCGAGGCCCGGCGGCGGCCCGGACGGTCCCGGGATGCGCGCGGCGTCCGGCCCGGTCGCGGCCCCGGTCCGTCTGTTCATCACCGCGGTCCTCTCCATGGGCTCAGTCCCATTGCCAGGGGTCGCGGCGCCATGCCGTGCGGAGCGGCGCGGCCGTGGCGGCGGTGCCCCGGGGCTTCGGCCTGGCGGGCGGGCGGTCATGGATCACGGAGCTCCGCGCCCGGGCCTGGCCGGTCGCGGGCGCGGCCCCGCCGGGGCGCAGGCCCTTGAGGAAGGCCAGCATGGCATCCGCGCCGAAGCGCGCGCGGTTGCCGGCGGTCCCGTGGTAGTGCGAGCGGCCCCGCTTCGGGCCGGAGAGCACCGGCAGCGCCGCCCATGTCCTGGCCAGCCGGTTGCCGAAGGCCTTGGCCGAAAGCCGCCCGGCCATGAAGGCGGCCCAGCCCGCCTCGGCGAGCAGCCGCCCGGCGAGCCGGTCCTGGGTCGGTGCATCGAAGCGCGCGGCGGGCGGGACCGCGCCCTGGCGCACGAGCCGCCGGAGCGTGTCCTCGAGGATCTGGTAGCGCCCCGCCGCCTCGGAGCGCGAGCGTGCGTCGATTCTCTCCTGCCAGGCCAGCACCTCGGCGACGCGCATTGCCGTCAGGGGCCGGGGCGGCGGGGCGGCCACCCGCCTGTAGTAGTCGTCATAGCCGCGCGGGGCCTCGAGCCTTCCGATGAGATCGAGCAACCGCGCCTGCGCCCCGGCCTCCGGTTGGGCCCCGGCGGGCGGGGCCGGGCCGGCGATGCCGATCGCGCACAGGGCGGCGGCGAGCACAGGGCGCAACAGCCCCGCGCGCCGGGCATTCGTGGCCCGGACCGACCCTGTCCGCCGCCGCTCAGTCATCGCCGCGCACATGCTCGCGGGCGATGCGTGTCCAGTTCGCCACCGCCTCGTGCCGGGGCTGTTCGTCCTCGCGGCCCTGGTCATCGTCGGTTCCATAATCGCGCCCTGGCTGTCCGGTTGGTCCGGCTGGTCCGGCCTGTTCGGTCGGGATCCCGATCCCGCCGTCACCGCCTCGACCGCGCCAAGGGATGGCGGGATCGCCGTCACCGGACGCATCGAGACCGTCCAGCCGGCGGAGACGGTCGATCCGCCCGCCGCCGGGACCGACACCGGGGCCCTGGAGACGAGGCTGGCCGCGATCGAGGATGCGCTCGGGCGGCTTGAGCCCGGGGCCTCGGCCACCGAGATCGACCGGCTGATCGCCGAAAGACTCGCCGCGCTGGACCGGGGCAAGGCGGAGACGCCCGGGGATCCCGATCCCGCCGAGGCCGCCCGCGACGCGGCCGCCGCCATCGTTGTCGATATCGCGCCGGCGGGAAGCACCGGATCGCCCGACGGCGGCCCCGACGGCGTGCCGGCCCGGACGCTGAGCCGGGAGGAAACCTTTCTCGCCGCCGCCGCCGGGACGGGCACGGCGCGGGCCAGGGCGGCCCCCCTCGGCGATCCCGCGCGCACCATCGCCGAGGGCACGATCCTCGCCGCCACCCTCGAGACCGCCATCGACACCTCGCTGCCCGGTCCCGCCAGGGCGCTCGTCTCCCATGACGTGCGCTCCTGGGACGGCGCGGCGGTGCTGCTGCCCGCCGGCACACGGCTGATCGGCACCCATGATGCCCGGATTTCCCTCGCCCAACGGAGAATGCTGATCGCCTGGACCCGCGCGATCCGGCCCGACGGGATCGCCATCGCCCTCGGCGGCACCGGCGCCGATCGCCTCGGGCGGGCCGGGATGACGGGCGATATCGACAACCGCCTTGTCGAGCGCTTCGGCGGCGCGCTGCTCACCTCGCTGATCTCCATGGCCCCGGCAGCGGCTCTCGCCGCCCTCGACAACAGCACGCGAAAGGAGGCCGGAGCGGCGCGCGGCGGCGGCGCGACGACCATCATCGAGACTCCGGACACGACCATCACTGTCCGGGACGGGACCACCACCCCGGCGCAGGCCTCGCGGACCCGCGATACCGGCCTTGTCGATGATCTCGTCCGCGAAAGCGTCCGGGCCAGCGCTGACGAAGCAAAAGCCACGATCGGCGACTACCTGCGCCTGTCGCCGGTGATCCGCATCGCCCCCGGGGCGCGGCTGTCCATCCTTGTGACCCGCGATCTCACCTTCCCCGGCGCTCCGGGAGGCAAACCATGACCGGCGCGGGACCCATCGCCGCGCCGGGCGGGGCCGGCAGGCCGACGGCCAGCCATGCCGAGGACGCCCTCGCGCCGGTCCGCGATCTCCTGACCGCGCCGGACGTCATCGAGGTGGCGATCACGGCGGCGGGCCGGGTCTTCGTGGAGCGCGCGGGCGATGCGCTGATGCGCGCCGCCCCGGGACCGGCGATCCGGCCCGGGCGCCTCGCGCTTCTCGGCCCGGCGCTCGCGGGCACCGCCGGGACCACGCTGGGACCCGCCCGACCGCTCGCCGGCGGGCGCGCCACCCTCTTCGGCGAGGACATGCGCCTTCAGGTCGTGCGCCCGCCCGCCATCCATTCCGGCCTCGCCGTCTCGATCCGCCGCTTCCCCGTCCACCGCCGCGACCTCGATGGCTTCGCCCTGATCGGCGGCGGCACGGAAGCGGCGGCGGGCGATCCCCGCGCGGAGGTGCTGGACCTCGTGCAGCGGGGTGATGTGGCGGCGGCGCTCGGGCGGGCCGTCGCGGCGCGGCTGACGCTCCTGGTCTCCGGCGGCACCTCCTCGGGCAAGACCACGCTGGCCCGCGCGCTCCTGGACACCGTCGATCCCGCCGAGCGGATGATCACCATCGAGGACGCCGCCGAACTGGCGCTGCCGCACGCGAACCGCGTCGAGTTGATCGCCGACCCGCGCGAGGCCTCCGGGCGCACGCCGGGCGATCTTCTGCGCGCCAGCCTGCGCCTGCGCCCCGACCGCATCGTGCTCGGCGAGTTGCGCGGCGCCGAGGCCCTCGATTTCCTCGAGGCCGTCAACACCGGCCATCCCGGCTCCGTGGCCACCCTGCACGCACCCTCGCCCGCGCAGGCTTGCGAACGCCTCGCCCTGATGGCGCTCCGGGCCGGGGCCGGGCTGACCCGCGCCGAGGTGCTCGGACAGATCGCCGCCACCGTCGATCTCGTCGTGCAGATGGCCCGCGTCGGCGCAAGGCGCGGGATTACCGCCATCGAGGTGCCGGGGACATCGGGGGAGAACTCGTGATGAGGGGATCGATGACCCGGCCCGGACGCCGGCGCATGGCCGGGGCCACCGCAAGGGAGTGTGGCCGGACGCCGCCGGGGCACGAATCTTGCTCCGCGCCCGGCGATGGGCTATGCGGAAACAGGGTTCCGCGCACACCACCGCGCGGACCCTGCGCATGCATCGGCAAAAGGAGCGACGAAGACACGGAAACAGCCGGGACGGGGTTGGAACCCCGGCATCGGCGACCCGCGGGTTGGAGGCCCGCAGACACCGGTGGGACTGCTATATCGGGGGGATTTGCTTTCCCCGATCTAGCGGTCCCGCCCCCGGGATGCAAGAAAGAACTGCCATTGGCGGAACAATTTCTTGCGTCCTTCTTCCGCCCGGGCCGTTCCGGACGGAACCGGGACAGATGTGCCTGCCCTCCAGGCCCGCGTGGCCAGCACCGCCATCACGGCGAAACCAGGAGGACGCGCCTATGTTTGATCATCACGAAACCCCGCAAGACGAAAACCGGCCGGGACCGCTTTTGCCGGCGTTCGGCGATCATGCCGGCGAGAGCGCCGCGCCCGGCATCGAACGGGACGGAACCTGGCCAGGCTTGCCCGCCCCGGGCGCGCCGCTCTCGCCGGGCCTGCCGTCGGGGCTCGGCCGGGACGGCTTTCTCGAGATCGTCGTCGAGGCGGCGGGCCCGGCGCTCACGCCCGCCGCCGAGCGTGTGCTGCGCCTGCATGCCCGGCATACCCCGCCCCGGGCCTGGACCGAGCCCGGCGCGGGTCCCGTCGCCTTTCTCGCCCAGAAGACCGTGGCCGCCCGGCTCCGCATCGACCGGCGCTCGGTTCACCGCGCCGAGACACTGCTCGCGGCGCTCGGTCTTGTCGAGCATCGCGGCCGCGCCGACGGGCGGCGCCTGCCGCCCCGGCCCGGCCACGACGCCTCGGACGCCTGCGGTCTCATGTTCTGGCCGATGATCGCCCGGGCCGGGAACTTCACCGAGGCCGCCAAGGCCGCCGCCGCCCGGCGCGACCGCATTGACGGGCTGCGCCGCGCCGCGTCCGGCCTGCGCGCCGGATGCCGACGGAATCTGGCGCGGCTCGTCGGGATGTCCGGGGTGCCGGTCGCCGACCGGGCCGCACCTGTCGCCCGGGTCGTGCCCGCGGAGGTCGCGGCGGCGCAAGCGACGCTCGACGCCCTGCCCGCGCTCCTGGAGGTCGGGACCGCTCGCGGACCGCTCGCGGCCCTCGTCGACGCCCTGCGCGCGCTTCACGCCGATGTGCTGCGCCTCGCGGCCAGGGCCGACGCCCGGGACACCACCTGGCCCGCGCCCGGCGCGACCGGCCGGGCCAATGTCACGCCGGACAACGGGGCCCCCGATCCCGCCCCGGACCCGCGCCCATCCTGTGGCAATAATGACACGGCGAGCCGGGCGGCGGATCCCGAAGACCCGCCCTGTGGACACACTGCCGAAGCCTGGCCGCGTGGGACATTTGAGTCCCCCGCGGGGGACTCAAATGTCCCACGCCATGATACATTACAAAAAGAAGAAGGAATTATAGAAAGAAGGGCTGAGGAAGAGAAACAGCGCGCGCGCGCGGAAAACAGCGGTCCCGACAGACCGGGAAAGGCGGAAGAAGCCCCCGCCGCGCCCGGACCTGAAGACCCGGCCCCGAAATCCCCGACCCGCAATGCCGGGGAAAGCCCGGGCGACAGGGCCAAGCAAGACCGGCCGACCTCTGATCCGGTCGTGGGCGACGGGACGACCCGTGAAGCACAGGCCCTGCGGGCCGCCGGGGTGTCGGAGGCCGATCTCGCCACCGCCCGCGAGATGCGGGAGGCCCAGCGCCGCCACGGCCTGCCCGTCACGCCGCTGGCCGCCCTTTGCGGCGTGGCCCTGCCCGGGGAGGGTCCCGATCAGGTCAGCCAAGGGGCCCTCCAGTCCCCGGAACCCGAAGACAGCCCCGCCGGTGCCGGTGACGGGGGGCCTGGAGGCAAACCGCGCGCGCCTGCCCCGCGTCCGCCGGTGGCCTGGACCTTCGGACACCTCCACGCCGCCGCCTCGCCGGACTTCCGGGCGTTCCTTGATGCCAACCGCGAACCGGACGGAGCCTTGACCCGCCACAGCCTCATGGCCGCCGCCGACACCCAACGCCATCTGCTCGACATCGGCCCCGGACCCTGGGGTCGGGCCTGCCACGCCCTCGGGCGCGAGGGTGCCGCGCTCGCGCTCCTCGTGCTCGACGCCAACCGCGCCCATCCCGTCAGCCCCGTGCGCAATCCCGCCGGCGTGCTCACCGCCATGGCCGCCGCCGCCCGGACCGGCACTCTCGATCTCGACGCCTCGCTCTTCGCCCTCCTGCGCCGGGGCGGCGGGTGCGACCCGGGCGGCGACCCCCGCGATGGCGCGGAAAGCCCGGCACCGCACTGAGGAGATGTCCCGGATCATGGAGGAGGCGATGGAGGACAGACATGCCAGGCCCCGTGCACCGGCAACCCCTCGGGCAAACCGGGCGCGGCGGAATTGCCTGCCGGGACGCGGGGATGACAGGCGCGATCCTCCATGTCCGGAGCATATCGCGCCAACCCGCGAGACCGGAGCGCCCCCGTGAGAGATCGCCCGGCCCCGGAAGAACAGGACCCGATCGCCGCGACCGTGGCCGCGAAGCGGGATGGAGCCGTGGCCATCGAGGCTGGCGGTTCCCCGGCGGGGAGGCCCGGCGATCGCCATCCGGCGGAGCCTGTCTGATGCTCGGAATGCGCATCCTGCTGGCGCTCGGGGCGGGGCTGCTCGCCGGCCTCGTCGGGCTGGCCTGCGCAATGGTCCTGATCCGCATATGGGCCGAATGGCAGTTCCTGTCCGACCCCCGGATCATCACCCTCGACACGTTCCGCATCGACGCGCCCCATCCCGATCCCGCGGTCGCCCGGGCCGTGGACCAGGTCTGGCAGGGCCGGGTCTGGCACATCTCCACGGGCCTCTTCCTGGGGTCCATTAGGGCTCAGTGCAAAATACCCCTTTAAGCGATTTCAGGCGTCATTTTACGCCAGATGTATTGGCCAATGAGCAGAATGTGTTCCCAGCCGAGCGGTGAGATATGCCGGAGCAGATGTTCTGGCGTTTCCAGTCCCTCCCGCTTGCGCTGCATGACGGCTTTGCCGAGATGGACCGTGTTCCAGTAGATGATAATTGCCGTGAGCAGGTTCAGGCCGGCCATGCGGAAGTGCTGGCTTTCTGTGGTCCGATCCCGGATTTCACCATGGCGACCGATCCACAAGGCATCCTTCAGCGCATGGTGTGCTTCGCCTTTGTTCAGCCCGACAGTTGAGCGGCGCTGCATGTCCATATCGAGCGCCCATTCGATGATGAACAGTGTCCGTTCGATCTGTCCGATTTCCCGCATCACGATGGCCAGATCGTTTTTGCGTGGGCGGGCTGACAATCGCCTGAGGATCTGGCTTGGCGGCACCTTGCCTGACCGCATCGTGGCCGTGCATCTCAGCACATCGCCCCAGTTGTCGATGAAGGTCTGTTCCCGGACCTTGCCGCCGATCAGGGACTTGAGCTCTTTCGGAACGCTTTTGAGATCAAAGACGTAGAACCGCTTGGATTTCAGGTCGCGAATACGGGGAATGAAGCGATAGCCCAGGAGCGCGAAGGCGGCGAATACGAGATCGGTGAACCCACCCGTGTCGGCGTAGTGTTCTTTGATCCGTTTGCCAACCTCGCTCAGGCACAATCCGTCCAGAGTGTACGGCGCCTCGTTCACCGTGGCGGGGATCGAATTGACCCAGTACGGGCCAAATTGGTCAGAAACGTGCACGTAGGCTTTCAGCCCCGGCACCTGGTTGTTGTACTTGGCGTTGATGAGGTTCATGGCCTCCCCTTGGCGCGTGGTCGGGAAGAACTGCCCGTCGCTGGAGGAGGTTTGACCCGACCCCCAGTATTGCGCCATGGGAAGTTTGGACTGCGCGTCCAACACGATCGCCAGCGCCTCGTTGATCGCATCGCTTTCGACATGCCAGCGCGACAGGCGGGCCAACTGGGAATACTTATAGCCGGTGGTGGCTTCGGCCATCTTGCTCAAACCCACGTTCAGCCCTTCCGCGAGAAGCACGGTCAGCAGCCCGATGATATCCCTGCAAGGCGCGCCGGAGCGTAAATGGATGAACGCGTCCGTGAAGCCGGTGGCTTCTGCCACGTCCTGCAGGATTTCAGTGACTTTCGCATGTGGCATCCGCTGGTACAGATCGAGAACCAGTGGGCCCGCTTCCTCCGGGACATCAGCTTTCAGACGCTCGATACGCAACTGGCCGTCTTCGATAATGCCATTGGGAAGAGTGCCGGTCCTGACAGCTGCTGCAAGCCGCTCGAAGCCATCCTGCAACCGGCGCTTTCGATCCTCAATCCAAACCTCTGGATCCAGCGGTAGATCAAGCCCCGGCATCGTCTTTGCGGCTTCCAGCGGCACCAGAAGTTTCCTGTCATCGGCATATCGGCGGGCGTGATCCAGCCAGATATCATTGGACCGAAAGGCCTCCTGAAGGCGGAACATCACCGCCACGATCCAAAGCCGCTCCTCATTGGTGTCGGGCTTGCGCAGTTGCTTGTCCCACTTTGATCGGGCGGGCAGAAAGGCCCGCGATTTGGTTGTGATGTCTGCGCCCTCCCGGATGACCGCCGCGGCGTCGAGCAGCGGTTGGGCCACGGTGGCACCTCGGATATCCAGAGCCCTTAACATGCGTTTGCCATAGAGCTTGAAGCTGTGAAACGCCTTCTCGATGTGATCCATCGGCTCGGCCATGGCAGGTTTGATCAACTGGGTCGCCATCGCCACAAGAGTTTCCAAACCATCCCACCCGCTGGATGCATCGACGGCACCGCCCAGGGCGGCCTCATCGCCCCGGGCCATCAACAATGTCGTTCCCAGAGATTGGAACCCGACCAGTGTGCTGGCAATATCAGCCTGTGCCTGTTCGAAGTGCATCGCGCTGATTTTCTTCGCCTCCCGCCAGGTCTTGCCCACGATCCGATCGTGGGTTTCGACAACGGTATCGGCAATGGACGCGGCCCATTCGACGACACAGGTGGCCAGAATGGCAAGGCGGCGATTACTGCTGATGTCCTGCAAATCGCCCGTGAAGTAGCGCTCGCCCTGACGGCGCAGCATCTTGACCCGGTGGGGTGGGATGTCATCGAGTATGTCTGGCGACAGCTCAATTTCCTTGAGGGTTTCCACCCGGTCAAGCAGGCGGTTTATATCGGCCGTGTTCTTGCCGGCCTCAAAACCGCGCAGCCACAAAAACACGCTCTGCCAACCGTTTGCAGCCGCGCCGAGCAGGTCGTCGAGGCGACGGCGCATCCGGCTCTCCAGACGCGCGGCAATCCGGTTCTCGATCCGCCGCTCGGCTGCCACAAGAGCATCGGCACAGAGCCTCTCAATCATCGTGACACCCGGCAGGATGATCTGCCGCGCCCGGCATTCTTCAACAAAATCCCGCACCAGCCCTTCACCAGATCCGGCTGCCTCGGCTTGCTGGTCTAACCATGCCGTCATTTGCTTCACACGTTTGCCGGTGAAGGTCTTGTAGCCATAGATCTTACGCAACGCGCCGAGGTGTTCATGTCTGGTGTTGGCGCGATTTGCGTATGGCAAAAGATCCTTGGCCTTCAGCCCGAGTTGGGCCGCAATGTAAGCGGATACGGCCTCCGGGATCACCTCACCTGACTTCAGAAACCGTCCTGGATAGCGAAAGGCACAAAGCTGAAGGGCAAAGCCGATCTGGTTTTGTGGTCGCCTGCGCGTTTTGATGTACGCGATGTCATCATCCGCAAGCGTGTAGTGGTATTCCAGCGATGCCCTGTCGGTGGGCAGGGTGAAGAGAGCATCACGCTGACGTTTCGTCAGAACAGTTCTGTGGGCCATACGTTACCTTTTCAGAGAAGCGTTGAGGGGCAGATCCGAGGCCTTCGTTTATGTTTTCGCCCGTCCGATAGACGTACCTTCAGCGCACAGGTCAGATCCCAGTTTCCCCTCCCATAAAACCAAGGCCTCAGAGCGTCGCAAATAGCTGGTCCGATAAAAGTTGCAGTGAAGGGGGGTCAAACGTACAGTGAGCCAATGGAAAAGATCGGATATGCACGCTGCTCAACCTACAGTCAGGACTTGACTGCGCAGCGGCAAGCGTTGAGTGATCTCGGGGTTCAGGACGACCGCATTTATACGGATCACGGATTGACTGGCACCAACCGGGAGCGGCCCGGACTTGAACAGGCGCTGGCCGCCGTGCGCAAAGGCGACATCCTGGTCGTAACGAAGCTTGATCGCCTTGCACGATCGGTTCCAGACGTTCGGGTCATCAGCGACCAACTCGAAACCAAAGGCGTGAGGCTTGCCTTGGGGACAGCGGTCTACGATCCCAGTGATCCGATGGGAAAGATGTTCTTCAACATCGTCGCCACCTTCGCGGAGTTCGAAGCAGATCTGCTCAAAATGCGCACCAGGGAAGGCATGGCCATCGCCAAGGCAAAGGGCAAAATGCGAGGAAAGAAGCCAAAACTTACTGAAAAACAACAGAAAGAGCTTTTGAAGATGCACGAAACCGGCGACCATTCGATCAGTGATCTTGCCGAGATATTCTCCGTTTCAAGAGCGACCGTCTATCGCACACTGCAAAGGGACCAGAGGGCTTAAAGGGGTATTTTGCACTGAGCCCTAATGGACCCCAGGGAGCCGGAGGCGACCGCAGAATTGCGCCATGCATCAGGAACCGAAGCGGACAATTGGCATGTTACCTAAACCGGACAATTCAGAGTGTTTTTGACAGCCCGGATGGCATCCGGCACCGCGCCGAAGTGGCTCTAATCTGTGCCCGGTGCGATCTCGGGCTTGCCATAGGCCGCAAAGAGATGATTGAACGCTTCGGCTGTCAACGCCTGAATGGTCGTATCCTGCTCCACAGCGAGCAATTTCATCTGCTTGGCCACCTCTGGCGGGAAATACCCCCCTATAAACGACTTCCCGGCTCGAGAGGGGCTTTGGGCGGATTTGGCTCCCTTACCCCTGGATTTCATCTCAGGCGTTTCTACGATCTTCTGCGCCGCCGAAACTGCCTTTCCCATGGCCTTGAATTTGATCTGCTCTGCGAGGTTCGGTCTTTTACTCATCGTTGATCGCCCTTAATGTCAACTTCACGGCATGTAAACATATAAACTTGTTGGCTTTCAAGCGCGGACTTCCCTCCCGGCTCAAACTCCATCGGCACAAGACCGGATGCCGCCGCGTCCTGATAGGCCACCCGGTCTCCGATGTGATGCGGACAAACCTTGATCCCCAAGGCTTTCAATCCGTCCGCTGCCTCCACATGGCGCTCCCCTTGCGCTTTCACCCGCGTTAGTACGGAAAATCGCTTCGGAGTCTTGGCCAGTTCAACAATCGACAGCGCATTCTCAACCGTCATCAAGTCTGCTGTCGTCGGTTGCACCGGGATAATCACCAGATCAGCGGCTTTGGCAGCGGCCATAGACGCCCCCTCCGCACGTCCTGCGGTATCGATAATCGCTATATCCACCCCCTGATCCTTGGCCGCATCCAGCGTTTGGAGGAGACGATTGGCCTGCATGGGAATGATGGCCGGGGTTTCCGGTCCCCGTGCGTCACCCCAGGTGCAAAGGCTTGTCTGCGGATCAAGATCAATCCCAGCCGTGGTGAATCCATCTTGCTCAAAGGCTACCAGGAGGATCTGAGCAAGCGTGGTTTTGCCTGTGCCGCCTTTTTGCCCGGTGATCGCAATAGTTTTCATGTTGCCGCCCCATCTTGTTGGCATGTTTGTATTAAAACATGTTTCCTTTTTTGTAAGTAAACTGTCAATGGAGTCGGAAACCGGCGGCGACGACGTAAAATGCAGCCCCTCGGTTTAGGAGCATAGGCCGCCCGCTGGCCAGCGCCGTGTCGCGGCGACAGGCAAGATAGTTTCCCCTGATCTTTCACCCGAGGTCATCCCAACGCCGTCAACGCCGTCACTACAGGCTTTCTTTGAATGACCCTGGGGCGGGGGAGCCTGGCCGTCCCGATCAGCCAGTCTGACACACTGCTAGTGCACCTGATTCACCCAGAATCCGATGAAAATCACTTACTCAGCCGTAGAATCTAGGCTGAAGAACGTCAGCGAGTGTGGTTACGTCCCCGTGGCTGACATCCAAGTATTCTATAGCCAGCGTTCTCGCGATTGCTATGGCGCGCTTGCGAGATCGTTCCTGATGTGCAGAAAGAACATCGGCTGAATACACGGGCCGATCCCTCACCTTATCGCTGGCGCGGTTCTGCCAAATCAGCATCGGATCTGCTTCGAGATGCACCATCAAAGTGATGCTCAAGCGCTCGAACACCGCGGTCGGGATCTCTTGGATGCCATCTGTGCTATCAATAACAACGTGACCATCCATGATGACAAGTAGTGCTGCTGGATCCCGCGAAAGCGCAAAGCCTTGGATCAGAAGACCTTGGTTTTCATCCAGATCAGCATGCCGAAGTCTGTCACGGTCTTCATGAGCCGCCTCGCGTGCAACTGAGATAAGGCTGCCGCCAATCATATGTTGAAACGGGATGTGCTCACACAATTTCTGCAGGAATGTGGTCTTGCCCACGCCTGAGATGCCGGTGAAAGCAACAATTGCCTGAGTCATACTGCGAAATCC
This sequence comes from uncultured Limibaculum sp., assembly GCA_951813525.2. GTDB lineage: Bacteria > Pseudomonadota > Alphaproteobacteria > Rhodobacterales > Rhodobacteraceae > Thermohalobaculum. The sequence continues at coordinate 22,791 of CATOTJ020000008.1, read as the reverse complement.
AAGTTTGATCGTGCTACTAGGCCTTTCAGAAGGTTATGCCGCAGTTCGTAGATTGATTGCTGCGGATGGCCTCTTACAATCCCCAACATCTTCATCTCGTTCAGAGAGACCGGCGGAGCGATATACGTCACTAGAAGATAGTTGATGACCTTCACTGGTCGCTCAGACGTAGCGGACCAGCCCTCAAGTTCTTCTTCGCTGTAAACTGACCGGCCACCGGTCAACTGCATCAGATCCTTTGTCGACTGCGCCAGCTTCACGCTTTCTAGGACGCCAAGCGCGGTGATGGCCTGTGACGGTGGTTCCTTTGAGGCGCCTTTGTAGAAGAAGAGAAGGGAGCCAGGCGGTCCAAGCTTTGACGGCGCGCGACACAGATAAACTTTGCGAATGGTGTTGCCCGGCCTCCTCGGTGCCTCGGCGCGCGATGCGCCGGGAAACAGATCGGCTTGCCTCGGATTCCATAGATCAGGATAGAGCGTGTCGTGATAACTTTCCCTGATCGGAATGCCAAACCCGCGTGTGTCATCGTCAAACAGGAACCGGGGGTAGCTCTCGCGGGCGAGATCGAAGGCCGGAACATCGTCGACCCGCATGAGCGCGTCGGAAGAAAACGGTCGCTCGTAGATGAATTCACCGTTGTCGTTCGAGCCCGCATTCTCGAAACCGTAATACTCAAGCAGGTCTATCAAGGGTGCCTGGTCCTCGTAGGTCGTGAGATAGGCCAGATCATACACGTTCGTTTGAGCATACCAGAGAACCTGTTTCAGCAGGAGCTCGCCGAGTTTCACACCACGACTCTCCGGGGCAACCTTGAACGTGCAAACCTTTAGGATTTTCGTGCCCGTCCGGTGAAGGTGCTCTGGCGGGCTGCGGTGCGTCCCGGTTACGCTGCTCTTGCAGCGTAACTCCAGGGCATCAACTCGTCCAGCCGAGTGATCTTGTGATCTGCGATGTGGCGAAGGACGTGCGTCAGCCAGGCTTGCGGGTCGATGCCATTCAGCTTCGCGGTCTCGATCAGGGTATAGGCTGTCAATCGGCATCCAAACGTGACCCCAGATCGGCGTTCAAAAGTGACCCCCCTGGTGCTGAGCAGGCCGGGTCGCGTGGAGACCTCATTTATCAGAGCGCGGCCCGGCCTGCGCGGTTGAATTAGGCGCGGTTCTTGAAGCGCCAGCTTTCGTTACCGGTCTCAACGATCTCGCAATGATGTGTGAGGCGATCGAGGAGTGCGGTGGTCATCTTCGCGTCGCCGAAGACGGTTGGCCATTCTCCGAATGCCAGGTTCGTTGTGACAATGACTGATGTGCACTCATAGAGTTTGCTGATCAGGTGGAACAGCAGCTGACCACCGGTCTGAGCGAATGGCAGATAGCCAAGCTCGTCCAGAATTAGGAAGTCGAGGCGTGATATCAACTCAGCTGTCCGTCCCTGGCGCTCGGCCCGCGCTTCGGCATCGAGTTTGTTCACCAGATCGACGACATTGAAGAAGCGCCCGCGGCGGCCCTGGCGGATGCAGGCTCGAGCGATACTGACGGAGAGATGGGTTTTGCCTGTGCCGGTTCCGCCGATGAGCACGAGATTGCGCTGATGGTCGAGGAAGTCGCCGGTGGCGAGGTCACGGATCAAGGTTTCGTTGACCTCGGCCGCTTCGAAGTCGAATTCCTCCAGCTCCTTGGCCAGTGGCAGTTTCGCGATGGTCATCTGGTATTTGATTGAGCGCGCCAGCTTCTCGGAGATCTCGGCTGTCAGCAGATCGCCGATAATCTGTTGTGGTTCGTGCTGGCGCTTGATCGCAGCCGTGATGATCTCGTCGTAAGCTGTCCGCATGCCGTAGAGCTTCAGTTGGCCCATGGCGTCCAGCACCTGTGTTCGTTCCATTCGTTGTTCTCCTCAGGCTGTCATACCGGTCACAATTGGCGGCTGGCTCGCAGGTCAGCCGCAATGCATCCGGTGTTGTGATTGTCAGGGGTGGTGGCGGTTCGCGGCGACGGGCGAGAATGTTCAGGACCACGCTTGCGGAAGGGACATTCTGTGACAGGGCTTCTGCACAGGCCGCTTCCACCGCCTCCAGCCCATCGGAGAGGATCGCGCCTAGAACCTCGACCATCTGGCGATCACCACCGGGCTGACGCTCCAGTTTACGCTGCACACGGCGTAACGACGGCGGCAGCTCCCACTCCTTGAACGGCGCTCCGTTGCGCAGGGCGCCAGGTTTGCGCATCAGCACCGGAATGTAATGTAGCGGGTCATAGATCGCGTTATCGCGCCCAAAAACACGGGTATGGCTGCCGACGATCTGCCCGTCTTGCCAGCATTCCAGGCGATCGGCATAGGCGCGGATCTCGACAGGTCGACCAACGGCCCGGGCATTTACCGAGTACTTGTTCTTGTCGAACCGTACGAGGCAGGTTTTGGAAACCGATGCAGGGACTGCATGAAAGCCGTCGAAGGAGCCGACATATGGGATCAAACTCGGCTGCTCTTCTTCGAACACCTCCCAGACCGTCTTGCCTGGAATGTCGGGGTGTTTGTTTGCCTTCGCATACACCAGGCACCGATCTGCCAACCAGGCATTCAGCTCTGCAAAGGATTTGAACCTCGGGCGCGGCACGAAGAAGCGTCTGCGCAGCACGCCAACCTGGTTCTCTACTTGCCCCTTCTCCCAGCCCGAGGCCGGGCTACAGGCAACGGGGTCAACCAGATAATGACCGCACATCTGCTGAAAGCGGCGGTTGTAAGCCCGACCCTTCCCGACGAAGATCGCGTCCACCGCCGTCTTCATATTGTCGTAGATCCCGCGCGCACAAGCGCCGCCAAAGAACGCAAACGCCTTGTCGTGCGCATCGAACACCATCTCTTGGGTCTCGCGGGGATACGCGCGCACATACGGCATTCGGCTGAAGCTGAGGCGAACATGAGCGACTTTGACAGTCACTGTCACACCGTCCAGAATCACGACCTCATGGCTCCAGTCGAACTGGTAAGCTTCGCCCGGATCAAAGCTCAAGGGAACAAACGCGCTCGCCGATGCTGCCTGCGTTCTCTTTGACCAGTTGGATGCGTATCGCCGAACCGCATCATAGCCGCCGCCGTAACCATGGTTGCGCAACTCTTCGTAGATCCGGATCAGTGTAAGGCGTTCCCGCCTCGGCTGCTTGGCATTTGCGGCCAGCATCTCGTCAAGTTCTGATCGCCATGGATCAATCTTCGGGCGAGGCTGTGTCGTGCGGTCATAGCTGAATTCGGTTGCGCCTGAACGCAGGACCTTGCGGACCGTATTCCTGGAAACCCGAAGCTCTCTGCAGATCTGCTTGATCGACTTGCCGTGAACAAAATGCGCCTGCCTGATCTTTGCGATCGTTTCCACAACCAACATCCCCTGATCGCTCCCTCACTCTTTTGAGGAAGCTTCTCGTACGAATTGTCAGGGGGGTCACTTTTGGGCGCCGATTACCCCAACAAGGGGGTCAATCTTGCATGCCGATCCACAGTTATGCCCTGTCCGCGAGCAGGGCATCGAACGAAACATCTTTGATCAGCGGCGCGACACCCTTCATATCGTGCGCCTGTCCCGGCAGAAGCAGGAACCGCACCAGGTTCCCAAGCGCATCGACCAGCGCTACGATCTTGGTCGTCAGCCCGCCACGCGAGCGTCCGATGGCCTGAGCCTGAGCCCCCCTTTTGCGCCGGTGGCTTTCTGGTGAACCTGAACAATGGTGCCATCGATAAGCGCATATTCAAGGTCGGGGTCATCACTCACCGCCTTGAAAAGACTCTCGAAAACACCTGCTTTGGCCCATCGCCGGAAGCGCCGGAACTGGCTGTTCCAATTTCCAAAAGCGGGCGGCAGGTCACGCCACGGTGACCCCGTGCGCACACGCCAGAACACAGCCTCCACAAACAGCCGGTTATTCTTCGCGGTCACGCCGCTGTCGCTGGCTTTGCCTGGAAGGTGGGGTTCAAGCCGCTGCCACAAAACATCTGTCACCACAAACCGCTGCTCGTTCATTCAAACCTCCGTTTCGAAAGTTTGAATCAGAAATCAGATCAAATGGGAATCCTGATTGTCCACGGACCCGAGTTGCCTTGGAAAATGCATCACCACGCACGTGCCTCGCCGCTGCAATCGACAACTCATGCATACGATTTGTGAACTGAGCCTTCGCAAAACTCAGAACTTTCGCGCGGTCGACGGGGGCGGCTGAAAACACAGGAGAATTCCTTCGCAAAACATGCACGCGAAACAAATTATTTTTGCAATAAGATTCGCGCGCCCCTTGGAGCAGTCGCATGAAAGTCGGCTACGCCAGGGTCTCAACCAAGGATCAGACGCTGGATATACAGCTCTCAAGGCTGGCGGACGCGGGCTGCGCACTGTTCTTCGAGGAGAAAATCTCAGGCGCTGCCAAAAAGCGCCCACAGATCGAAGCAATGCTGGCGCAGCTGCGCAAAGGCGATGTCGTGGTGGTCACCAAACTCGACCGCCTGGCGCGCTCCACAGCAGAACTCTTGCGGGTTGCCGAAGCTCTCAATGAGAAAAGCGCAGGATTGCAATCGCTTGACGAGCCCTGGGCCGATACCACCACCCCGGCAGGTAAAATGATCATGACCGTCTTCGCCAACAGCGCAATTACAACGCTCGCAGTCGATTGTGTGAGAAGAATTGGACCACAGACAATGACTGCAAGCAACAGCGCAAAACCCCAAGATAACTTCCGCCTCGTCCACAATTTAGATGCGACGCTCCGTGACAAAGCTTTAGAGTCTGACTCAAAATTCCTGACCGGCTTTTCTTGCAATGTAACGGGTTGAACGTCGGATGGCTGCGACGAGACCCCAGGCCTCCGCGGATGCGATTGAGGCCTCCCGATCCTTCGCCAGCCGGCGGCAGCGTCCGAGCCAGGCGAAAGTTCGTTCCACGACCCGGCGACGGGTGATGACCACAAACCCTGCAACGCCGGGCAGGCGTTTGACGATTTCAATGGTCGGCCCGCCCATTTCGGTCATTGCGGCGCGCAGCTTGTCGCCTGAATAGCCTCCGTCCGCAAGGATGTGGCTCAAGGACGGGTACGTTTCGACGGCCTGCGCAATCACATCGGGTGCGCCGTCGCGGTCCTGGATGTCGGCCGCGCGCGTGACCAGCGCCAGCAGGTTTCCGTCCGTATCGGTGACGATGTGTCGTTTCCATCCCTTTGTTTTCTTGCCCATATCAAAGCCACGCGGTCCTCCGCCTTCGGTCGTCTTCACCGATTGGCTGTCAATTATTCCCGCGGTTGGTGTGGCCTCCCGCCCGGACAATACGCGGGAAGCTTCGACAAGCGCATCGTTGATCAGATCGAACAGACCCTCGTTCCGCAGACGATGGAAATGGTGCCGCACCGTCTGAAACGGTGGAAAATCCTTGGGCAGCAATGCCCATTGGCACCCGGTCGTCCCGATGTATTGGATCGCGTCCCACACAGCCCGCATGTCCGTCTCGCGGGGGCGGCCCACCTTGGACCAGGGACGCAAAAATGGTTCAATCAAATCCCACTCATCATCCGTCGTATCGCTTGCATGCCGCAAGCCGCGTCGGTCATGGTCAGGGCGAGTGATTTCAGTCCAGGGCATGAGGTCCTCCAAGTCTATCAACTCGGTTGAATCACAACTGGCCGAAATCACTCAACATAATTTCAAATTGGGCTCTAAGACCGCAGCTTATCGGTGATGATGACGCGCGGCTGGCCCCGGGTTTTGAACAGTTTCCTGAAAAAGCGCTTCGCAGCCGCCTTGTTCCGGCGGGACTGGACCAGAATATCAAGAACATCGCCATTTGCATCGACGGCCCGCCAAAGCCGGTGCTTGCGTCCTTTGATCATCACCACGACCTCGTCGAGATGCCACTTATCCGCTGCCCGCGGCCGGTCTCTCCGGGCCTTCGCGGCAAACCGGGGACCGAACCGCGCCACCCGGTCCCGAATGGTCTCGTGGGATACCGTGATCCCACGAGACGCCGGGAGACCCTCGACATCGCGTAGACCGAGTGCAAACCGATGATACAGCCATACCGCACAGCCGATCACTGAGCGCGGAAAACGAAAGCCCTTGAGGCGCGAGATATCAGATAGGTTCAATCGCGGTAGGGAACCGAGTTACCCCGGTCCCCCCGCACAGATCCGGACGTGCGCGTTAACGCATCCGGCTCCTGCCTTGGGTCGTGACGGCGAGGCGCTGGCCCGGCCACGGGTGCCCGGTACGCTCCCCCTGTGTATGCGTCCGTGTAGGTCGATCAGTCGATCTTCAAGCCCTTCGGCATACATCTCCCACGTCACACCATCCACGCCAGCGGCCACGTCGCTCTTGAGCGAGTGAAACGCCGCCGCCAGCACGGGCACCGTGATATGGTGCAGGAGCGTCACGAGACGCCCTTCCGAGTTTCTCTTTGCAGCTTGCCGTATCCGGTCAGCCGCTTGTGACACGCTTGCCCGCTTCTGCGCACGGCACGTGTTTTGGCCTCCCGAATTTCCCTCGGCTCCGGCCCTTGGCTCCACCGGCTCCGCCGGGCGTTGCCACCCCTTGTTCGCTGGCTTCATCGCTACCATGGCCGTATCTGACTTCTTCAGATCGTTCATCTCGGTTTACGGATTTCCTCCTTTACGTTGCGGCCCCGCTCGACCGCGGGGCGATCTGAAGACCTCCCGGGTCCCGGTGGAGTGCTTCTGTACGTGCCATGGTTCTTTGACCCCGGGATGCCCCTTCTTTGCCTCACCAGTGCGGCTGGAGGGTGCTGCCTTCGACCACATGAAAGGCCTCGGCACATCCGGTTTGCAGGATTTCGAGGCTCGATAGCCCGGCCCGCACATGCCGCTACCGACGCTTCACCTGGCACCTCACGGTGTCCGGCGCACGGCTCGCGGTGAAAGTGGTGGTTAGCCTTCTCCTTCCCGCGGGACTTTCACCCGCTGCACTCGCACCAGTTAGCCTGGCGCACGCATGAAACCCCGCTACAACAACAGGGCCGCATCAACAACCTGACAATGCCGCTCAAGTGCCTGAAGGGCCGGTTTCTCCTCTCGATCAACGACCGCCCGGAAATCCGCGGGATGTTCGGCTGGGCCACCATCGACGAGGTCGAGACGCGCTATTCGGTCAATGCGAAAGCAAACCGCCGGGTCGGCGAATTGCTGGTCTCAGGGGACGGGTGAAGTGTTTTGAGGCTCAAGCGGCCAATTTGGATTCTGCGGTGTTCCGAGGGCGAAGTCCAAAGAAACCATATGCCCGAATAGCGTCCAATCCAACGCTATGCACAGCTTCAACAAACACCTCGAAAATCAGAGCTTCTTCGTCGGTCAGAGTCTTTATCTGTATAGCTTGCGTCATGTTTTCTCCTCCGTCTGCCACGAGAAGTATACCCATGCTCCCCACTGCTTCACTGCAATGCCTGTTGGCACCTCATGGAACGCATGGGCTATTTTGTCAAAGAACATTCGCTCCGCGGGGCTTCGGTAATGCACTTTAAGGTGATCGGCGGGCATCGCTTGTTCCCTGAGACGTAGTGCACCGATAAACATCTTCACCAAGATTGTCCCATAGTATTCAAGCAGTTCACCTTCCGTCTCCGGGTCCCAAAAGTCAATGCACGGAGCATAGGTGATGTGCCGAACACGCATCACCTTTCCAGTGTAGCCAGGCAAATACGTAACATTAATCTTGCATATCGCATCGTAGCCATCGTTGTTCTTGAGTCCGAAAACGCCCCTGTCCGAGCGTTTCGGCTCTTTCGCCAGGTCTTCGAGCACCGGCAGTGACGCCGTCATGTAGTCGTCGATGTTTTCGTAGTATGGCTCGAGTTGTCGCGACCAGTCCTCAATCAGCTTTTGCCACTCACCGTTTGGTATCGATACCGGAATAAATTCATAAGGTTCTATATCCACAGCCGTTTCTCATCTCTCTCGATTCTCACCCGCCCACCACAATCGCACCCTCCGGCCCGAACCAGACCACATGGCCGATGATGCGGTCGCCCTCCGCGACCGGGCGCGGCTCCCGGTCATCGGTTGTGTCTCGAAAGTGGTGGAAATTCTCCGACGTCCTCCTCCGAGCGGTTTGATTTGCACCTGATCAGGCGGCGAGGTCAAGGGTGATCGGTGCGATGGGCTGATCGAGGGTTTCCCAACCGTCGACCTTTCGCATCTGGATCTGGCCGGAGGCCATTAGCCCGGATTTCTCATTCTTTAAGGTGCATCGGCCACTTGGATGCTGTAAAGTTGTGTTGAAGCAAAGACTTAACAGTTTCCAGGATGAGGACCGATGCAGACAGAGTGTATCCCGGACAATCTTGAATTTGAAGCCTTTGGTGGCCGCCGGGTAGTGGCTGCCTTCGACGGTGGTGCGGTCACTTCGAATGCGGGCGCCCTGCTGTTGCGCCATTGCGACAAGGCGATCGGCTTGTTCGATCGGGTGGCGGCCTGCTTCGTCGATCACCGCAATCGGGAACTGCGCGTGCACGAGCTTCGCACGCTGGTCGGGCAGCGGATCTGTGGCATCGCGCTCGGCTACGAGGACCTGAACGACCACGACCAGTTGCGCCATGACCCGGCTCTGGCCCTGCTGTCGGACCGGCTGGAGGGGACGCGGGAGGACTGCGCGGCGCTGGCCGGCAAGAGCACGCTCAATCGGCTGGAGCACGCGCCGTCGGTGCCACTCGGCCGTTATCACAGAATCGACCATGACGCCTCGGCGCTCGAGGCCCTGTTCGTCGATTTGGACCTCGATGCCCATGAGCGGGCGCCGGGGCGGATCGTGCTGGACCTCGATGCGACCGACGATCGCCTGCACGGCAATCAGGAAGGCCGCTTCTACCACGGCTACTACAAGGGCTACTACAAGGGCTACTGCTATCTGCCGCTCTACATCACCTGCGGGCGCCATCTGCTGGCGGCGAAGCTGCGGCCGGCCGATATCGACGGGGCCGCCGGCGCGCGGGAGGAGGTCGAGCGGATCGTCGCCCGGATCCGCGCGCGCTGGCCCGGTGTCCCGGTCCTGCTGCGCGCCGATGCGGGCTTCGCGCGCGACGAGTTGATGGCCTGGTGCGAGGCGAACGGGGTCGATTATCTCTTCGGCCTGGCCAAGAATGTCCGTCTGAAGGCACGGATCGCGGCCGCGGCGGCACTGGCCGCGGCCGAGCAGGCGAGGACGGGGGCGCCGGCCCGCCGCTTCGCCGACTTCGCCTACCAGACCTTGAAGAGCTGGAGCGCCGAACGCCGGGTGGTGGGCAAGGCCGAGCATCTCTCGAAGGGTGCCAATCCCCGCTTCGTCGTCACGTCGTTGTCGACCGACGAGGTCGGTGCCCGGGCGCTCTACGAGGATCTCTATTGTGCCCGGGGCGAGATGGAGAACCGGATCAAGGAATGTCAACTCGATCTCTTCGCCGACCGGACCTCGGCGGCGACGATGCGGGCCAACCAGCTCCGCCTGTGGTTCGCCTCGCTCGCCTATGTGCTGGTCGACAGCCTGCGCCGCATCGCGCTCGCCGGCACGAAGTTGGCAAATGCCACCGTCGGTTCGATCCGCCTCAAGCTCCTGAAGGTCGGTGCCCGGGTGACGGTCTCGGTGCGCCGCATCAAGCTCGCCATGGCCTCGGCGCAGCCCTGGAAGGCCGAGTTCGCGATCGCCCACGGGCGATTGTCCATGGCGGCCAGGTAAAGCCGCCGATCAAAACCCCAACGCAAACAACACAGGAAAATGCAGAACCCACCCAACCGGCCTCACCGCCGGGGCCAGGCCCTTGCGCCAAACCCAGAAACAAAAATCAGCCGACGACAAGCAAAGCCTCAGGCAACGCCATTCCAAGGTGTGAGAAATCCGGGTTAGGGCCCAGAGCAACATCGGAACGGTTTCCGGGCAAGGCAGCACGGTCTGCGTCTTGATGCGGCGGCGGAATTCCTCGTTCAGGCGCTTGATGGCGTTTGTGGTCCTGGCGGACTTCCACTGCGACGGATCGAGGCGGGTGAATGCAAAGAGACGGTCGCCTGCCTCTTCCAGGCTGTCGGCGACCGCCCGACACTTCAGGCGCCATTTGCGTAGGAAGGCCTTGCGGCGGGTTTCGATCGCGGCGGCGGTGTCGGCGTAGACCATGTCGCGGTAATCCTCGGTCAGATCGTCATGGATATGTTTCAGGGCATGGCCGAGAAGGTTGCGGTGCATTGTCAGGTTATTTTCGGGGGTGGGCAATGGCGCTGCATGGGCTTGGTTCAGGCGGTCATCTCATATGTGTATTCGCTCCAGAGCTCGAAGGCGTCTGCTCGTGCGTGGCGATAAGATCTGGCTGTAAGACGGTGGCGTTCGGGGCGGAAGAGTGCGGCGGTTTGATCGTGGACGGATAAGAACCGTTGGACGGAACCGGGCGACTTGAAGCGCCCCATGATTTTCTCTCGCCGTCGCGTGTGTCGGTGCGACGCCTCGGCGCGATTATTCAGGCCCTTGTGTTGCCGGTGTTCGAGACCTGGGGCAAGATCTGCCTTCGCGGCTCCGTAAGATCGCAGCTTATCGGTGATGATAACGCGCGGTTGGCCCCGGGTTTTGAACAGTTTCCTGAAAAAGCGCTTCGCAGCCGCCTTGTTCCGACGGGACTGGACCAGAATATCAAGAACATCGCCATTTGCATCGACGGCCCGCCAAAGCCGGTGCTTGCGTCCTTTGATCATCACCACGACCTCGTCGAGATGCCACTTATCCGCTGCCCGCGGCCGGTCTCTCCGGGCCTTCGCGGCAAACCGGAGACCGAACCGCGCCACCCGGTCCCGTGCGCTTCGGGCTCGTGCCAAGCAAGAGAAGCCCGGAACACTTGCCGCCGTCAATGTGCGTCCTGAAGGCGAGGCCCCCCGGGATACCGGAAGCCAAAGCGATGGGTGACGGCAGGGCCGGGGAGCGGGATGAATTCCGGAAAGTGATTACCCGGACAGACTGAAACGGCCCTGCACAACCGGGCTTGCCTGTCGGACCACCCTGCCATAGCAACACCGGGTGACACCGCTTCGCATCAGGATCCGATGGCTGACCTGCACAACCCGCACGACACCCTGTTCCGCGCCCTGCTGTCCGATCCCGGGCGCGCAGGGGACTTCCTGCGCGATCACCTGCCCAACAGCATTGCGGGACAACTCGCCCCTGCGCCTCCCGAGATCCTGGAAGGCAGCTTCGTCGATGAAGCTCTGGCGGGCAGCCAGAGCGATCTCCTTCTGAAGGTCGCGCTGAAGGCGGGGACCGACGCCTTCGTCTATGTCCTGGCGGAGCACAAAAGTGCGCCTGATCCCGCGCTGCCGCTGCAACTGGCCTCCTATATGATCCGCATCTGGAAGCGTCATGCAGGAACCCGGGCGGCCGGGCTCCGCGCCCTGCCCCCGATCATTCCGGTGGTCGTTTATCATGGCGCGGCGACCTGGGCCGTCGCCGACAGCCTGCGCGACATGATCGCCACCGAGGATCCCGATCTCGCTTTTCTGCCCGGAGCCGGGTATATCCTGCGCAACCTGCGGGCCATGGAGACCGACGCGCTGTCGCGCAATGCCGCGCTGAGGGCGGGGTTCATCACGCTGCGGCAGGAGGCCCTGGTCTTTCTGGCGGAGATCGCCGGGAGCCTGCCCGCAGGGAGCGATCTGCGGCGACAGGTTCTTGAATACGTGCTGCGGGTCTATGATGTGGACCTGGACGACCTGCGGGCCAGGCTCAGGACCGGGGGACATAGCGAAATGGAGGCACTTGTGGGAACCATCGCAGAAACACTGCTCGAACAGGGCGAGGCACGCGGATTGGCCAAAGGCAAGGCCACGACGCTGTTGCGTCTTCTGGAGCGCCGTTTCGGCGATGTGCCGGAGGAAGTCAGGGCGCGGGTATCCGCTGCCTCCCTGGAGGAACTCGACATGTGGCTTGATGCGGTGCTCGATGCCCCGGACCTGAACGCGATGTTCGGGGATCACCTGCTCCGCTGACTACTGGCAGCCTGACTTGACGCCGCCGGGCACCCAGCTTGGCTTGGTCTGTCTTGCGGGCGTGCGCCCGATTTCCAAACGCGCACGCGAGATCAATCGTTGGTTTGAAGACTTTTCCAGCTTTGCCGAACCAGCGCGTAAGGCCGTCCCGAGGGGGTTGACGGTGTGCTGTCGGTCGCCGGGACGGGCAGGGAGCAAGCCATCGCGGAAACGTGCGGGTAAACCCCCTCGGTGTCGAAAAAACAGGTACCGGAAGTTTCGTCGTGGATGGAGCGTGTTCCGATGCAATCGCTTTTCTCTACGGTCGCATGACCGGGGCGGCGCTCGCCCGTGGCCGGAATTCAGACACCTGTGCAGATCCCTGCCTCCCCGGAACGGCCTTCGCCGGGTCAGGCACGACCGCGCCGATGCCGGGGTCCGTCCCCCCGCAGGCCATGCGATGTCCGACGGCAAGGCTGCCGGAAGAGGTGGACCATCCGGGGGCGGGTCGGTTCAGGGTCGCCGCCGCAGAAGCCGCTTCAGGTCCGACAGGTCGTCAAGCGTCCCCAGTCCATGGATCAACCGATGACATGTGGCGCACAGGACAAAGAAATCGTTCGCGGTGACGCGCCGACCGTGTTCGTTGATTTCGGCCCGCGGCGTCCTGTGGTGCGCCTCGATTACCCGCATCGCCAGGTCCGGTCCGAATTCAGCCAGTGCGTCCAGTTCACAGCCCTCGCAGATGAGCCCGCGCTGTGCCTTGACCACTCCCGCGGGAAGGCACCTGCGCTCGTAGGAAATGTGCGTCTTCAGCCTGGCTGTTTCATGAAACCCTTCGGGGTCCCCGGTCGGGTCCCGCCCCGGACCCCCGAGTTCAGCGCCCGCGCCGAGGATGGCTTTCGGGTTGATGTCCGCGCGCTGCACGACAACAATCGGGGCCTTGCCCCAGTCGATCCACAAGCGTCCGGCATATGGTTCGAACTTTTCCGGTTCGAACCAGCGCATTCCGAGCGCAAACCGTTTGCCGCCCTCCCGCGGAGGGAAGGCTTCGCCTTTCATGTATCCCGGCACGATATCGATTTCGCCGTCGTCAAACGGCCCCGGCGCGCCGTCCACCTCGGTCACGCCGAGAAATTTTCCGCGATGATCTCCCCCCTCGAAGTTTTCGGCGATGAAGTGCGCGACGAACCGCCGTGTCGCCAGACGCTCCGCCCTGTCGCGGTCCTGGTATGTCGTGAAGCTCAGGAACCGCTCCGGACCTTCGGACCATCTCTGTCTGGCCTCGGCGAGTGTCGTTCCGGAATGCCGATACAGAAAGCAGTCCGCGGGAGCGACGCCCCGCATTGACAAAAACGCATTGAACCCGGTCCCGGCCTCTTCCATTCGTCCTCCCCTTTGCGCCCCCGGAACCCGACCCCGTAGCAGGCGGGCCCCGGACGTCAGCCCGTTCCCGTCATGGGGGACCGGTTCCCCGCAAGCCCCCCGAGCAGATTCCGGAGCGTGCGGGCCGGTCTACACCGTGTCCCGTACGGTGGCCAGCCCGGGCGCATGATGGGGGCTGAGGGGCCGGGCCTTGTGTGTGCTCCCCGGCGACCGGGCTCCGGCGTGCGCCCCTTCGGCCCCGTGTTCCGGTTCCGTCCGGGGTGCGGTAAAGGGAAAGGATACGGGGTGTCGGTGCGTTCATTCACCCGGGAAAGAGGAGATCGTCCCATGACATCGGACACGGACAGGACAGCGGCGAAGACCACGGACGCCCCGGCGGCGCACGACTGGACGGATATCCAGGCGCGGTGGCAGGCGGAGCGGGACGCGGCGACGGCCCGTCGCAAGGCGGAGCGCACGGCGCTGCTGGCGGCGTTGCGCGGGCTCGGCGTGGAGGAGGTCGAGATCGCCTATGACGGCTACGGCGATGCCGGCAATATCGGGGAGGTCACGGCGGTGCCCGCGGGCATCGGCCTTGGCGGCCTGGAAGAGCGCCTCGGGGATTTCGCCTGGAGCACGGCCTACGATTTGCATCCGGGCTTCGAGAACAACGATGGCGGCGAGGGCGTGGTCACCTGGGATATCGGGCAGGACCGGATAACGGTCGATCACGCGAATTTCTACAGCGAACGCTCGGAATATCTGCATGAGGACGTGGAGTGATGGCCCATCCCCTTCATCATGCGCAAAGCTCGGCCCGGCGCTTCGGCGGCGCGCCGGAGGACTATCTGGCGGTGCACGCCTGGTTCGACGCCTCGAAGGCGCATCTGGCGCTGGCGCAGCACCGGGCGCTGCGCCATCACAGCTTCGGGATATTTGAAGCGGAGGCGGTGTTCGGGCCGGCGATCCTCAATTCCGCCGGGCGGCGCGTCCCGACCCGGTGGGTGGGCGAGCAGCATGTGCGTGAAGATTGCGGGCGGATACCCACGCTCGCGGACTGGCTTCGGGGTATCCCGCCGGAGCCGTGGATGGTGCGGGGCAGCCTCCCGGCGCCCCCGGAGCCGGTGGGCGATGGCGCCGCGGTTGCGTCCGGTGCGCCCGGTCCGGGTCTCGCGGAGGGGCAGGCCGCGCGCGCGGCCCTGGCGGTGGACTGAGGGTCCGGGTGCCGCGCCCTTGGCGGTGGCGGGCTTGGGCCCGCCCCGTTTTCTTCACCCGGTCTCTTCGGCTGCCCCGGCCAGTCACAGCCCGCCCCGGCCTGTGCGCGGCTTGCAACTTCCCGCACGGGGGCTGACCGGTCGGGGGCGGCTCCCCATCCCGTGTAGGCCGGAAACCGAGGCCCCGCTTCCCCGAAAGGAGGAGCGGGGCTTTTTGTCCGTGTGGTCCCGATCGGGGGCCGGAAAGCCAATCATGGAGGGTTCCATGGCACGCGAGACGAAGACGAAGATGAAGACGACAGCGAAGATACGCCCGGCGGCGGACTTCGAGGCGATCACGGTTCCGCTCGGCAGGCTGGAGCGGCACGTGCGCAATGTGCGCGCCGGACGGTCCGGCGAGGACGCGGCGGTGGCGCGGCTGGCGGCGAATATCCGCGAGATCGGCCTGTTGCAGCCGCTGCTGGTGAGCCCGCTCGATGCCGGACGTTACGGTGTGCTCGCGGGGGGCCGGCGCCTGGCGGCGCTGGAACGTCTGGCCGCCGACCGGACGGCGAAAGGCTTCGGACCGCGCATGGAGGTCGCGTGCCGGCTGGTGCCGGGGGAGGCGCGGCTGACCGCGCTGAGCCTGAGCGAGAACGAGTTGCACCTGCCGATGGACGCGCTGGAGCGCCACGAGGCGTTCGCGGCGCTGGGTGTGCGCGACGGTCTCGGGATCCCGGAGATCGCGCGGGTGTTCGGGGTGACGGAGCGGCTGGTGCGCGAGACGTTGAGGATTGGCCTGGTGGCCCCGGAGATCCGGGCCGCGCACCGGGCGGGACAGGTGAGCCTGGAGACGCTCAGGGCTTTCGCGGGCCATCCCGATCCGGCGGTGCAGGCGGACATCCATGCGAGCCTCGCGCGGGGCGGGACCGGTGAGGTGTCGCCCTGGCGGGTGCGCCAGGCGTTGCAGGAGCGGGGTGTGCGCCGGGGCGACGGTCTCGGGGCGTTCGTGCTGGAGGGCTATCTGGCCGAAGGCGGTCCGGTGGCGGCGAACCTGCTTGAGGAGGACAGCGTTCTCGAGGATGTGGGTCTCGTGCACAGGGTGCTGGCCTCGAGACTCGGTGACATGGCCGAGGAGGCGCGCGTGCGTCTCGGCCTTGCCTGGGCGGAGCCCTGCATCGATCCGGACTGGTCCGCGCTCTCGGCCTACGGGCGGGTGCACCCGAAGCCGGTGGACCCCGAAGGCGTGGCCGTGGCGCGCGTGGCCGCGCTCAGGGCGGAGATGGCGCAGGTCACCGAAGAGATGGATGGCCTCGCCGAGGACACGGTGGACGACGCCACCGACCGGGCCTGGCAGGCGCTCGACGCACGGCGGGAGGAAATCGGGGAGGAGATCGGGGCGCTGACCACGGCCTTCTCGCCGCTCGATGCGGGCCTCGCCGGGGTGCTGGCGATCTGGCAGCATGGCGCGGTGCGTCTCGAGACCGGTCTGGTGCGGCCCGAAGAGATGCCGCCGGTGGCGGTCGGGGAGGATGCCCCCGAAGGGTCGGAGGACGGCGTCCCGGCGCTGCCGCGCAAGCTCCGGGAAGACTTCGCGGCGCTGCGGACGCGGGCGGTGGGCCTGGCGCTGGCGCGCGATCCGGCCCGGGCGCGTCTCTACGCGGACTGGCTGATCGTGAAGGGCGTGCTCGGGGATGGCCGGGGCGGCGCGTCCACGCTCGCGGCGCGTCCCGGCACGGAGCGTCCGGCCCTGACGGCGGCGCAGCGCCGGGGCGTCGAGGCGGGCGAGGTGACGGAGGAGGACTGCCTGTCGGAACTGGAACGGGTGATCGCGGCGCACGATGCGGCGCTGCCGGCCTGTCCGCTCGGGGAGCGGGATGCGGTGGCCTTCGCGGCCTTCGCGGCGCTGGCCCCGGAGGAGCGGGACCGGCTGGTGGCCCGGGCGGCGGCGTTCACGCTGGAGCCGACCCCGGCGCGGGATGCGCACGCGGCCTGGCGCGATCCGGCGCGGGTCATCGTCGAGGCGGCGGTGCTGCCGGATATCCGGGCTGTGTGGACCCCGGGAGCGGACGTGTTCGGGCGTCTGACGAAGCCGCGCCTGCTGGCGGTGCTTGGCGGGGATCTCGGGCTTGCGCGGGAGGCGGCGATGCTCGGGGCCTCGAAGAAGTCGGAGATCGTGGCGCGGCTGGCGGCGCTCTTCGCCGATCCGCCGGAGACGCTGTCGCCGGAGGCGCGCGCGGCGGTGGCGGCATGGTGTCCGCCGGGGATGCGGACGGTGGCCGATGAGGAGGGCCATGCCGATGCCGGCGAGGAGGCCGGGGACATGGACACGGTTCCGGAGGACGCCGGGGCGGCGTGACGCCCGGCCAGTGATCGAAACCCGGGGGCGGGCCTGGGTCCGCCCCCTTGCGCCCGCGGTTCCGGCGGGACGCGGGACGGTGCGCCGGTATCCCGCGCGCCGCGTCGGAAAGGAAAAGAGCGCGTTTTGCCGGGCGATGGCGACACCCGGAGAAAAGGAGACGCGGGATGAGCGGACGCAAACGGACCTTCGACGTATACGGGCATGTGACGGAGCGCATCGTGGCGGCGCTGGAGGCGGGGACCCCGCCGTGGCGCTGCCCCTGGGGCGCGGCGGGCCATGGCCTGCCGCTGCGCGCCACGGGCGAGGCCTATCGGGGCATCAACGTGCTGATGCTGTGGCTGGCGGCGGCGGCCCGGGGCTACCGGGCGCGGCACTGGATGACGTACCGCCAGGCCTCGGCGCTGGGCGGTCAGGTCCGCCGGGGCGAGACATCCTCGACGGTCATCAAGGTCGGGAGTTTCCGGAGGCACGAGGACGGCGCGGGGGACGGGGAGGACCCCGGCGGCGCGGAGGCCCCGGAGGCACGGCGCTACGCGCGGGCCTACCGGGTGTTCAACGCCGGGCAGATCGACGGCCTGCCGGAGCGCTACCATGCCGCGGAGACGCCGCCGCGGGATATCGGCACCGGGGCCGATCCGGCGGTGATGGCCTGGCTCGGGGCAACGGGTCTGCGGATGGAGACCAGGGCATATCCGGCCGCTTTCTACGATCCGGGCCGCGATCTGATCGTGATGCCGCCGCCGGGCGCGTTCGAAAGCGGGCATGCCCATGCGGCGACGCTGGCCCATGAGGCGGTCCATGCCACGGGGCACGCGGGCCGTCTCGGGCGGGACATGGGCAATGCGAAGGCAGCCTATGCGCGGGAGGAACTGATCGCGGAGATCGGGGCGGCGTTCGTGTGCGCCCGGCTCGGGGTGCGGCCCGATCACGACCAGAACGCGGCCTATGTGGCGGACTGGCTGAAGGCGTTGCGGGGCGACCGGCGGGAAATCTTCCGCGCGGCGGGGGCGGCGCAGAAAGCCTGCGACTGGCTGATGACGGCGGCGGGCATGGAGGGTCCCGCGTCCGGGGCGGACGAGGGTGCCCTGGCCGGGCGCGCGTGACAGGCGCGCATGACAGGCCATGGGGTTATTGTCCGGCTGGTCCGGGCGTTTGAAAGGTGATAGGAGAAGCTCATGACATACGCGGCATTCGATACGCACAAGGCGGTGAAGACCCTGACGGCGGCGGGGGTCGAGGAGGCCCAGGCCGAGGTCCTCGTGGACACCTTCGGGGGGGCCTTGACCGGAACCCTCGCCACGAAGGAGGACCTCGAACGCGCCGGGGAGAAGCTTTCCGGCGAGATCGCGCAGGTGCGCGGCGAGATCGCGGGCACCGAAGAGAAGCTGCGTGTGGAAATCGCGCATACCGAGGAACGCCTGACGGCGAAGATCGAGACGCAGGGCGTGGAGTTGCGGGGCGAGATCGCGACCACGGAAGAGAGGCTGTCCGCGAAGATCGAGGGCGTCCGCACGGAGATCGCCGGGCAGGACGCGAAGATCGAGGGCGTACGGACGCTGATCGCGGTCGGCCAGGCCCAACAACTGCGCTGGATGATCGGAGGCATGATCGCGCTGGCCGGCATGGTCGCCGCGGCGACAGCGGGCGTGTTCGGATGACATGCCCCGGCAGTGGATGACAGAACGGGGAGTATCCGGCACATCATGAAATACACAGATCTGATCCGCGCCGTGGCCAAGGCCGATCCGGCGCTTTCGCAAGAGAAGGTGAAGGCCGCGGCCCGGGGCTTTTTCGAGGCCCTCGCGGCGGAAATGGCCCGGGGCGGGAAAGTCCAGGTTCCGGGCTTCGGGGGGTTCGAGGGCCGCGTCCGGCCCGCGCGCACCGCGCGCAACCCGGGCACCGGGGCCACCATGGATATCCCGGAGCGTCTCGAGCCGGCCTTCCGGGCCTCCTCGGTGCTCAAGACCCGCGTCCGGGGCGGTCCCGCGCCGGAATAATCCATCCTCCGCCCGGCGTGACGATCACCGGTTCGATGATGCCGGGCTGACGCGCCGGTCCTGTCGTCCTCCTTCGTTGCTGTTCCCGATCCCATGCCGGTGGCTTCCGCGCCGCCGGGGGATGCCGTCCTTACCGTGACGGAACCGTCCGGCAGGTCGCGGGCTGGGGTGCGTGCCCGGCCTTCCTTTCCATGGCCGATCTTTCCGCCAGGCACCGGGCGTGCGCAGGGCCCGCAATCTGTCCGGGTGCGCCTGCCATGGCGACAGGGCCGCGTCAAGGATCCGGCCCCTGCGGGTCCGGCCCGCTGGCGCGGCGGCGGTGCCGTCCCTGACCCGACCCCGCCGCCATGGCTTTTTTCCGAATCGGGGGGTGAAGCACACCCCGGCACGGAGAGAGACCCATGACAACCAACCAGGGGTCCATTAGGGCTCAGTGCAAAATACCCCTTTAAGCCCTCTGGTCCCTTTGCAGTGTGCGATAGACGGTCGCTCTTGAAACGGAGAATATCTCGGCAAGATCACTGATCGAATGGTCGCCGGTTTCGTGCATCTTCAAAAGCTCTTTCTGTTGTTTTTCAGTAAGTTTTGGCTTCTTTCCTCGCATTTTGCCCTTTGCCTTGGCGATGGCCATGCCTTCCCTGGTGCGCATTTTGAGCAGATCTGCTTCGAACTCCGCGAAGGTGGCGACGATGTTGAAGAACATCTTTCCCATCGGATCACTGGGATCGTAGACCGCTGTCCCCAAGGCAAGCCTCACGCCTTTGGTTTCGAGTTGGTCGCTGATGACCCGAACGTCTGGAACCGATCGTGCAAGGCGATCAAGCTTCGTTACGACCAGGATGTCGCCTTTGCGCACGGCGGCCAGCGCCTGTTCAAGTCCGGGCCGCTCCCGGTTGGTGCCAGTCAATCCGTGATCCGTATAAATGCGGTCGTCCTGAACCCCGAGATCACTCAACGCTTGCCGCTGCGCAGTCAAGTCCTGACTGTAGGTTGAGCAGCGTGCATATCCGATCTTTTCCATTGGCTCACTGTACGTTTGACCCCCCTTCACTGCAACTTTTATCGGACCAGCTATTTGCGACGCTCTGAGGCCTTGGTTTTATGGGAGGGGAAACTGGGATCTGACCTGTGCGCTGAAGGTACGTCTATCGGACGGGCGAAAACATAAACGAAGGCCTCGGATCTGCCCCTCAACGCTTCTCTGAAAAGGTAACGTATGGCCCACAGAACTGTTCTGACGAAACGTCAGCGTGATGCTCTCTTCACCCTGCCCACCGACAGGGCATCGCTGGAATACCACTACACGCTTGCGGATGATGACATCGCGTACATCAAAACGCGCAGGCGACCACAAAACCAGATCGGCTTTGCCCTTCAGCTTTGTGCCTTTCGCTATCCAGGACGGTTTCTGAAGTCAGGTGAGGTGATCCCGGAGGCCGTATCCGCTTACATTGCGGCCCAACTCGGGCTGAAGGCCAAGGATCTTTTGCCATACGCAAATCGCGCCAACACCAGACATGAACACCTCGGCGCGTTGCGTAAGATCTATGGCTACAAGACCTTCACCGGCAAACGTGTGAAGCAAATGACGGCATGGTTAGACCAGCAAGCCGAGGCAGCCGGATCTGGTGAAGGGCTGGTGCGGGATTTTGTTGAAGAATGCCGGGCGCGGCAGATCATCCTGCCGGGTGTCACGATGATTGAGAGGCTCTGTGCCGATGCTCTTGTGGCAGCCGAGCGGCGGATCGAGAACCGGATTGCCGCGCGTCTGGAGAGCCGGATGCGCCGTCGCCTCGACGACCTGCTCGGCGCGGCTGCAAACGGTTGGCAGAGCGTGTTTTTGTGGCTGCGCGGTTTTGAGGCCGGCAAGAACACGGCCGATATAAACCGCCTGCTTGACCGGGTGGAAACCCTCAAGGAAATTGAGCTGTCGCCAGACATACTCGATGACATCCCACCCCACCGGGTCAAGATGCTGCGCCGTCAGGGCGAGCGCTACTTCACGGGCGATTTGCAGGACATCAGCAGTAATCGCCGCCTTGCCATTCTGGCCACCTGTGTCGTCGAATGGGCCGCGTCCATTGCCGATACCGTTGTCGAAACCCACGATCGGATCGTGGGCAAGACCTGGCGGGAGGCGAAGAAAATCAGCGCGATGCACTTCGAACAGGCACAGGCTGATATTGCCAGCACACTGGTCGGGTTCCAATCTCTGGGAACGACATTGTTGATGGCCCGGGGCGATGAGGCCGCCCTGGGCGGTGCCGTCGATGCATCCAGCGGGTGGGATGGTTTGGAAACTCTTGTGGCGATGGCGACCCAGTTGATCAAACCTGCCATGGCCGAGCCGATGGATCACATCGAGAAGGCGTTTCACAGCTTCAAGCTCTATGGCAAACGCATGTTAAGGGCTCTGGATATCCGAGGTGCCACCGTGGCCCAACCGCTGCTCGACGCCGCGGCGGTCATCCGGGAGGGCGCAGACATCACAACCAAATCGCGGGCCTTTCTGCCCGCCCGATCAAAGTGGGACAAGCAACTGCGCAAGCCCGACACCAATGAGGAGCGGCTTTGGATCGTGGCGGTGATGTTCCGCCTTCAGGAGGCCTTTCGGTCCAATGATATCTGGCTGGATCACGCCCGCCGATATGCCGATGACAGGAAACTTCTGGTGCCGCTGGAAGCCGCAAAGACGATGCCGGGGCTTGATCTACCGCTGGATCCAGAGGTTTGGATTGAGGATCGAAAGCGCCGGTTGCAGGATGGCTTCGAGCGGCTTGCAGCAGCTGTCAGGACCGGCACTCTTCCCAATGGCATTATCGAAGACGGCCAGTTGCGTATCGAGCGTCTGAAAGCTGATGTCCCGGAGGAAGCGGGCCCACTGGTTCTCGATCTGTACCAGCGGATGCCACATGCGAAAGTCACTGAAATCCTGCAGGACGTGGCAGAAGCCACCGGCTTCACGGACGCGTTCATCCATTTACGCTCCGGCGCGCCTTGCAGGGATATCATCGGGCTGCTGACCGTGCTTCTCGCGGAAGGGCTGAACGTGGGTTTGAGCAAGATGGCCGAAGCCACCACCGGCTATAAGTATTCCCAGTTGGCCCGCCTGTCGCGCTGGCATGTCGAAAGCGATGCGATCAACGAGGCGCTGGCGATCGTGTTGGACGCGCAGTCCAAACTTCCCATGGCGCAATACTGGGGGTCGGGTCAAACCTCCTCCAGCGACGGGCAGTTCTTCCCGACCACGCGCCAAGGGGAGGCCATGAACCTCATCAACGCCAAGTACAACAACCAGGTGCCGGGGCTGAAAGCCTACGTGCACGTTTCTGACCAATTTGGCCCGTACTGGGTCAATTCGATCCCCGCCACGGTGAACGAGGCGCCGTACACTCTGGACGGATTGTGCCTGAGCGAGGTTGGCAAACGGATCAAAGAACACTACGCCGACACGGGTGGGTTCACCGATCTCGTATTCGCCGCCTTCGCGCTCCTGGGCTATCGCTTCATTCCCCGTATTCGCGACCTGAAATCCAAGCGGTTCTACGTCTTTGATCTCAAAAGCGTTCCGAAAGAGCTCAAGTCCCTGATCGGCGGCAAGGTCCGGGAACAGACCTTCATCGACAACTGGGGCGATGTGCTGAGATGCACGGCCACGATGCGGTCAGGCAAGGTGCCGCCAAGCCAGATCCTCAGGCGATTGTCAGCCCGCCCACGCAAAAACGATCTGGCCATCGTGATGCGGGAAATCGGACAGATCGAACGGACACTGTTCATCATCGAATGGGCGCTCGATATGGACATGCAGCGCCGCTCAACTGTCGGGCTGAACAAAGGCGAAGCACACCATGCGCTGAAGGATGCCTTGTGGATCGGTCGCCATGGTGAAATCCGGGATCGGACCACAGAAAGCCAGCACTTCCGCATGG
>CATOTJ020000007.1:0-45170 GCA_951813525.2 uncultured Limibaculum sp. | reverse complement strand
CTCGCGCTCGCGGTGCTCGCCACGGCGGTGCAGGACCTCGTCGACCCCCGCACCGGGCGCGCCGACGAGAAGGCCCGCGGCGGAGCGATCGTGCACGGCGAAGCCTGGTCCTTCCTGACGGCGGAGTTCGGCGAATGGAAGAGGAGCCGCGAGTACTGGGCCGAGGCGGCAGGCTTCGACGCGGACTGGCTGGCCGACCGGGCGCGCCGGCTCGGCCCGGCGGACGGACCGGAGACATGACGATGGAGGAGCGGCAATGAGCGGCGTCAACAAGGTCATCCTGCTCGGCCATCTCGGCATGGCACCCGAGGTGCGGACCTTTCAGGACGGAGAACGCATCTGTACCTTCCGGATGGCGACCAACCGATCCTGGCGCGACCGCCAGAGCGGCGAGCGGCGCGAGCACACGGAGTGGCACAGCATCGTGCTGCGCGGCGACGGCGTGATCGATGTCGCGCGGAACCACCTGCGCAAGGGCTCGAAGGTCTTTCTCGAAGGGCAACTCAGAACCCGCAAGTGGCAAACGCAGGACGGCCAGGATCGGTATGCGACCGAAGTCGTGGTGGGCGGGTTCAAAGGTCGCCTGGTGCTGCTCGGTCCCGCGCCGGAGCGGGACGGAGGACAGGACGGCGGGGCCATCGGCGGCACGGCGCGGGACACCGCGCCACCGGAGGACGGCGCACCCCCGCCCGCGCGGGACCTCGACGACGAGATTCCGTTCTGAGGAGGAGAGGCCCCATGGCGCAGACCACCGCGATCGAATGGACGGACGCGACCTGGAACCCGGTCACCGGCTGCACGAGGATCGGGCCGGGCTGCGAGAACTGCCATGCCGCCCGGTTCGCCGAGCGCTGGCGCGGCACGCCGGGCCACCCCTGCGAGCAGGGCTTCGATATCCGGCTCCGTCCCGGGCGTCCCGATGCCCCGCGCGGATGGGCACGACCGAGGACGATCTTCATCAACTCCATGTCCGATCTCTTCCACAAGGCGGTGCCTTCCGCCTTCGTGGACCGGGTCTTCGATACCATGGAAGCGGCGGACCATCACGTCTACCGGATCCTCACCAAGCGGTCCTCGCGGATGCGGGCCTACCTCACGCGGCGTTATGACGGCGGACCCGTCCCCGGCCATATCTGGCCGGGCGTCTCGGTGGAGAGCGCGGGCCAGGCGGGCGGCCTGCGCCACCTTCGCGCGATCCGCCCGGCGCGGCGCTTCGTCAGCTTCGAGCCGCTGATCGGGCCGGTGGGCGCGGTCGATCTGACAGGCATCGCCTGGGCCATCGTCGGCGGCGAGAGCGGTCCCGGTGCCCGGCCCATGGAGCCCGCCCGGGTCGCGGAGGTCCGCACCGCCTGCCAGACCCACGGCACGGCGTTCTTCTTCAAGCAGTGGGGCGCATGGGGCCCGGACGGCATCCGTCGCTCGAAGAAGGCCAATGGCCGGACATGGGACGGACGCACATGGGACGCCAGTCCGGACAGGCATCATGGGGCCGCGCCGCCCGCTGTCCCTGGAGCGCCCGCATGAGATGGCGGGCCGCCTTGCGCGGATATGCCGGAGCGACGCTCCGGGGTGCCCTGTTCGGGGCGCTGCTCGCCGGCATTGCCGGCATGGCCTGGGCGAGCCACACGGAAGTCTGGGCCTGGGCCGACTACCGGGCCGACGCGCTCGGGCTCACGCCGCCGCCGCCGTTCCGGACCTGGCTCCTCGCCAACATCCGCCCGCCCTGGCACATCCTCGAGTACAGCCCCTGGTGGACCGCCCTGCCGTTTGGCCCGGGGGCCGGTCCGGCCAACATCTGGAACGGCTACCTCGCCTGGGCCTGGCAGCCCGCCGCAATTGGCGCGGGCGGCGGCGCGCTCATTGGCCTTGGGCGCGGAGTGGCCCGCTGGCGGGTACTGGTCCGAAGCACCGCCCCGGCGCAGGATCCTGCGCCGATCAGCGCAGAGTCCCGTGCCGATGAAACTTCGCCCGATATCAATGCGTTGACCGAGACCGTTTCGACGGCGGCGCAAGGTTCCGCACCGCCCGGCGCAACATCCTGCGCCGCTGCAAACACCCAAGGAAGCCATCGCAACCGAAGCCCTGTCGCCCTGTTGCGCGAAACCCTCGCCATTATCCCGGACGACGGGCCGACCCTGGAACAGATCGCAACGTATCTGGCGCTCGGCCCCGATCAGGACGAATTTGACACCGTCGCGCGGGCGATCCTGAAAACGGCGTTGCGCGAGACCGGCTGGACGATGCAGCGCACAAAGCGCCTCGGGACGCCTGTTGAACTCTGGTGGAAGCCCACCGGCGCAATAGCCCGCGCCACCTACGATAAAGACCGGAGCCCCTGAGCATGTCCCCACCCCCGGAAGACCGCGGCGACCAGGACTGGCTCGATCTCTTCCGCGAAGGCGGCCCGAGGCGTGTGCCGAAGGAGCCGGAGATCCCCGGGGCCAGGCCCGCCCATCGCCCCAAGCCATGGGAGGAAGCCGCCTTCCGGGCCTGGAAGGCAAGGGGCCGTCCAACAGCCGGCGGCGGGACAGCCGGGACAGGGTCCGGGACGGCGCGGGCAGGCCCCTCCGGCGGTGCGCCCGGGTCGGGCGGCCCGTTGATTATCGACGACAAGTACTTTCACATCGAGATCAAGGTCCACTCACGCGGCGGCGCGGCGAGGCCCAAAGGCGCGCCCGGGCGCGGCGGCAGACCCGCCGCCGGAGAGCCACGCGGCAGCATCATCGCCCGCATCGCCTATCGCACGGCCGAGCGGCTCGAGGAGGTCCGCGCGCCGGAGGAGCCCGCACCCGAAGACGCCTCCGGCACCAGCCCCGGCACCGCCCACGTCGCCTATACCACCGGCAACGCCGTCGACATCCACGATTTCAGCCGCAAGCAGGGCGTGGCCGAGTGGTACACCCTCATCCCCGAGGGCGCGCCCGCCTGGATGGCCGAGCCCGGTCGTCTCGCCGACGTCTGGACCGCCGTCGCCGAGGCCGAGACCCGGCTGAGCACCCGCCCGGCGGAGGCCACCGAGGCCCGCGAGGCGGTGCTCGCCCTGCCCGCCGAACTGGACGCGGACACGCGCGGCGCGCTGGCGCACGATTTCGCGCAACTGCTGGTGCGCCGCTACGGGGTGATCGCCACCCTCGCCATCCACGAACCCTCGCGCGGCGGCGACAGTCGCAACCACCATGCCCATGTCATGGTCTCCGACCGCCGTTGGGGACCGGAGGGGTTCGACGAGAAGGTCCGGGAACTCAACCTCAATGCCGGCGGGCGCCACACCGAACTGCCGTATCTGCGCGCCGCCTGGGCCTCGATGCTGAACGAGGCCCACGAGCGGGCGGGGTTCGACGTCCAGGTCGATCACCGGTCCTTCAAGGCCCGGCGGCAAGAGGCGCTCGCACGCGGCGACGCGGTGGAGGCGGCGCGCTGGGAACGCGAGGCCACCGAACACATGGGGCCGTCGCGGACCGAGGCCGAGCGCGCCGCCGCCCGCGAGGCCGGACGCCGGGGCGAGGAACCCGGGCCGGTAACGGAGATGGGCCGGGAGAACGCGGAGCGCCGCGCCGCCAGCGAGGACCGCGAGGCCCAGTACCGGCGCACCCGCGAACAGGAGCAGGACCGTGAACGGAGCCGGGAACCCGGGCAGGACCATGGGCACGGGATGGACGACGACTTCGATCTCGACTGGTGAGCCGGGGTCGGCTCCTCCGTGACAGACAGCGCGCCCGAACGGGAAGGCCATTCGCTTCCCGGACGGCATCTCCTTCGAGTGTCGGACATACAGGTACGCATACCGCACCGGCGAGGCGTTCATCGTGATCGGCGACGTGGGGGACGGGCTGTTCAGCGACTATCCTTGCTTCCGTGACCCGACACGGATCGGCCTTGACCGCATGGATCCGGAATGCGTGCGCGGGGTCTATCGCCGGTATTGACGGTCCCCGGGAGACACCCCGGTCAGCGGCGTCGTTCCTTGCGCCGTCAGCGCGGGATGCCGCGCCGCTGCCCGCAACCGATTGAATCAACGTGATTGTTTCCGGCGCAGGTCTTTGCGCCGCCGGCACGCAATCCCGCGCTGGCCTCCCGGGCTGCTATCTGTCATGGTCCGGACCGAACCATCCCCGACACCCCGGAACGAGATGCCCGACACCCCGAACAACCCGCACGATCGGTTCTTCCACGCGCTGATCGAGGACGACCGACGCGCGGGGCGGCTCCTGCGCGCATTGCTCGGGGACGAGATCCGGGGTCTGCTCTCCGATGCGCCCATCGAGCGCCTGCCCGGCGCGTTCATCGACGAGGGCCTGCGCCAACACCAGACGGACGGGCTGTTTCGGACACGGCTGAAAGACGGCGGGACGGCATGGCTCTACGTCCTTGTCGAGCACAAGTCCTACCCGGAACCCGACCTGCCGGTGCAACTCCTGCGGTATATGACCCGCATCTGGAGCCGTCACGCCGAAACGAAGGAAGGCCGGCCCGGTGTGCTGCCGCCGGTGATCCCGGTGCTGATCTATCATGGCGGGAAGCCCTGGACATGGCCCTGCTCGATCACGGAGATGATCGACGCGCCGGAGCCCCTTCTGGACTTCGTGCGCGGTCTCTCGTTCGTGCTATGCGATCTCGGACGCACGGAGACGGCGGCGCTGCCGGAGGATCCCGAACTGCGCGCGGGCCTGGCGGCGCTCAAGCACGCCCGCGACCGCGCGGTGGCGGACGAGGTGCTCGAGACCATCCTGTCGGGGGCGCGGGGCGGTACGGCCTTTGAATTGCAGGTGCTTGCCTATATTGTCGGGTTCTACGACTTGAGCCGGGACCGGCTCGAGGCCGCGCTCAGGGCGGCCCGACCGGAGAGATGGAGGATACTGATGGGCACCGTCGCCGAGGAACTGATCAGGGAAGGCGAACAGCGCGGCAAGGCCGAGGGCATCGCCATTGGCGCGCAACGCGGCAAGGCCGAGGGCAAGGTCGAGGGCAAGGCCGAGGGCAAGGCCGAGGGCATCGCCATCGGCGCGCAACGCGGCAAGGTCGAGGGCAAGGCCGAGGGCAAGGCCGAGGGCAAGGCCGAGGGTAAGGCCGAGACACTTCTACGGCTTCTGCGCCGGCGCTTCGGCGATGTGTCGGCACCGGAGGAGGCGCGCATCCGCGCGGCCCCGGTGGCGGCGCTCGACGGCTGGCTCGATGCGGTGCTCGATGCCGCAAGTCTCGCCGATGTGCTCGCCGCACCGCGTCGGGGCTGAGGGCGGCCACCGGAGGCCCCGGGACGCCCGCCGGGGTCGGATATCCGCCGGGCGGTTTTTTGGGGAAACCATCCCCGCGGCCTTGGCGCTCTCTGGTGCGCCGCAGGGGCGGCGGGTCGCCGGGCGATGCGCCCCTCGGTCCAACCCCTGATCCACCGCCGCCGGAGGCGGTGTGCCGCGCCCCTCGGGCGCGTCGCTCATTGGCCAGGGGCTAATGACTAAGTGCGCCCTTCTCTCGTACCTGTCCGTACCTGCCTATCGGCGACCATCCGCTGCCTGTTTGCGACATCGGTGACTGTCCGTACCTGTCGGTGACTGTCCCGTACCCGTCCGTGACTGCCTATTTGCGACTGTGTGCCGTCTTTTTGCGACACCGTGACTGTCCGTACCTGTCGGTGTCTGTCCCCGTGCCCGTCCCCGTGCCCGTCCGTGGCTGTCTGTTTTTGGCATGACCGAAGGGCGGCGGTCCATGCCCACCGCCCCCCGCGCGTCGCCTGTCCGGCTCAGTCCCGCGCCTCCGGCCTGACATGCAGGACCCGCAGGCCCTGTGCCTCCGCCTTCTGCGTGAGGTTCAGGACCGGGCCGGAGGTTCCGAAGGCCACCGCGCCGCGCACGGGCCGCTTCACACGTTCCCCGAAGCCCAGCATCTCGTCGATTGCCCGGAACCCCGCCGCCTTGCCATAGGCCCGCCAGTTCGGCTGG
Organism: uncultured Limibaculum sp.; assembly: GCA_951813525.2. Taxonomy (GTDB): domain Bacteria; phylum Pseudomonadota; class Alphaproteobacteria; order Rhodobacterales; family Rhodobacteraceae; genus Thermohalobaculum. The sequence continues at coordinate 39,237 of CATOTJ020000007.1, read as the reverse complement.
AACACGATCTGCGCGACCCCGCGCGTCCGCGCCCATCCGACGGCAATCGCGTCCGCGCCCTTGCGGTCGCCCTTGTGACACAGCACCATCGCCTCGCCATACCCGTTGCGCAGCCGCGCCCGCACCCGGTCGAGCACATCCCATACCCCGTTCGCATCCGGCCAGTCCCGGTCGCCGCCGAACAGGATGCCGGACCCTTCAACCCTGAGCCGCGCCGCCTCCTGCGCGGCGTGGGTCTCCAGAAGTTCGCGCGCCTCGAAGACCGCCCCGGTCAGCGCGGGCTTCGGCGACCGCCCGGCCCGGCCCGTGGGCTGGAAGGGCCGGCCCGTCTCGGCGGCATAGGCACGGGCGGCCTGCCCGGCCATCTCTTCGAGCGCCCGTGCCTTCAGATCAAGCCGGTGCAGCCGGGCCGTGGCCTGCTCGATCTTCACATCCGCGACCTCGCTGGCCCCTGCCGTGCGCAACAGACCGGCCAGCGTGTCGCGGGCGCGTTCAAGCGTGCGTTCCCCGGCCTGCCAGTGCCGGTGCAGCAGGCTTGCCAGCCCATGGGCCAGCGGTTCGATGTCCGGCTCAAGCCCGGTGCCCTGCATCGGGCCGGTCAGCGCCTTGAACGCCTCGCCCGCGGCCCGGCCCGCAAGGGCGGCGCGGTCGTCCGCCGTCTCCGGCAGCGGCAGGCTGTCGGCGGTCTCGGTCAGCCCGAAGGTGGCGATGGCGTCATAGACGCTCATCGCCGCGTCTTCGCCGGGGCCGGTCTCGTCCTCGTATCTGTGACGGGGGGTCTGGTTGGGGTCCATTAGGGCTCAGTGCAAAATACCCCTTTAAGCGATTTCAGGCGTCATTTTACGCCAGATGTATTGGCCAATGAGCAGAATGTGTTCCCAGCCGAGCGGTGAGATATGCCGGAGCAGATGTTCTGGCGTTTCCAGTCCCTCCCGCTTGCGCTGCATGACGGCTTTGCCGAGATGGACCGTGTTCCAGTAGATGATAATTGCCGTGAGCAGGTTCAGGCCGGCCATGCGGAAGTGCTGGCTTTCTGTGGTCCGATCCCGGATTTCACCATGGCGACCGATCCACAAGGCATCCTTCAGCGCATGGTGTGCTTCGCCTTTGTTCAGCCCGACAGTTGAGCGGCGCTGCATGTCCATATCGAGCGCCCATTCGATGATGAACAGTGTCCGTTCGATCTGTCCGATTTCCCGCATCACGATGGCCAGATCGTTTTTGCGTGGGCGGGCTGACAATCGCCTGAGGATCTGGCTTGGCGGCACCTTGCCTGACCGCATCGTGGCCGTGCATCTCAGCACATCGCCCCAGTTGTCGATGAAGGTCTGTTCCCGGACCTTGCCGCCGATCAGGGACTTGAGCTCTTTCGGAACGCTTTTGAGATCAAAGACGTAGAACCGCTTGGATTTCAGGTCGCGAATACGGGGAATGAAGCGATAGCCCAGGAGCGCGAAGGCGGCGAATACGAGATCGGTGAACCCACCCGTGTCGGCGTAGTGTTCTTTGATCCGTTTGCCAACCTCGCTCAGGCACAATCCGTCCAGAGTGTACGGCGCCTCGTTCACCGTGGCGGGGATCGAATTGACCCAGTACGGGCCAAATTGGTCAGAAACGTGCACGTAGGCTTTCAGCCCCGGCACCTGGTTGTTGTACTTGGCGTTGATGAGGTTCATGGCCTCCCCTTGGCGCGTGGTCGGGAAGAACTGCCCGTCGCTGGAGGAGGTTTGACCCGACCCCCAGTATTGCGCCATGGGAAGTTTGGACTGCGCGTCCAACACGATCGCCAGCGCCTCGTTGATCGCATCGCTTTCGACATGCCAGCGCGACAGGCGGGCCAACTGGGAATACTTATAGCCGGTGGTGGCTTCGGCCATCTTGCTCAAACCCACGTTCAGCCCTTCCGCGAGAAGCACGGTCAGCAGCCCGATGATATCCCTGCAAGGCGCGCCGGAGCGTAAATGGATGAACGCGTCCGTGAAGCCGGTGGCTTCTGCCACGTCCTGCAGGATTTCAGTGACTTTCGCATGTGGCATCCGCTGGTACAGATCGAGAACCAGTGGGCCCGCTTCCTCCGGGACATCAGCTTTCAGACGCTCGATACGCAACTGGCCGTCTTCGATAATGCCATTGGGAAGAGTGCCGGTCCTGACAGCTGCTGCAAGCCGCTCGAAGCCATCCTGCAACCGGCGCTTTCGATCCTCAATCCAAACCTCTGGATCCAGCGGTAGATCAAGCCCCGGCATCGTCTTTGCGGCTTCCAGCGGCACCAGAAGTTTCCTGTCATCGGCATATCGGCGGGCGTGATCCAGCCAGATATCATTGGACCGAAAGGCCTCCTGAAGGCGGAACATCACCGCCACGATCCAAAGCCGCTCCTCATTGGTGTCGGGCTTGCGCAGTTGCTTGTCCCACTTTGATCGGGCGGGCAGAAAGGCCCGCGATTTGGTTGTGATGTCTGCGCCCTCCCGGATGACCGCCGCGGCGTCGAGCAGCGGTTGGGCCACGGTGGCACCTCGGATATCCAGAGCCCTTAACATGCGTTTGCCATAGAGCTTGAAGCTGTGAAACGCCTTCTCGATGTGATCCATCGGCTCGGCCATGGCAGGTTTGATCAACTGGGTCGCCATCGCCACAAGAGTTTCCAAACCATCCCACCCGCTGGATGCATCGACGGCACCGCCCAGGGCGGCCTCATCGCCCCGGGCCATCAACAATGTCGTTCCCAGAGATTGGAACCCGACCAGTGTGCTGGCAATATCAGCCTGTGCCTGTTCGAAGTGCATCGCGCTGATTTTCTTCGCCTCCCGCCAGGTCTTGCCCACGATCCGATCGTGGGTTTCGACAACGGTATCGGCAATGGACGCGGCCCATTCGACGACACAGGTGGCCAGAATGGCAAGGCGGCGATTACTGCTGATGTCCTGCAAATCGCCCGTGAAGTAGCGCTCGCCCTGACGGCGCAGCATCTTGACCCGGTGGGGTGGGATGTCATCGAGTATGTCTGGCGACAGCTCAATTTCCTTGAGGGTTTCCACCCGGTCAAGCAGGCGGTTTATATCGGCCGTGTTCTTGCCGGCCTCAAAACCGCGCAGCCACAAAAACACGCTCTGCCAACCGTTTGCAGCCGCGCCGAGCAGGTCGTCGAGGCGACGGCGCATCCGGCTCTCCAGACGCGCGGCAATCCGGTTCTCGATCCGCCGCTCGGCTGCCACAAGAGCATCGGCACAGAGCCTCTCAATCATCGTGACACCCGGCAGGATGATCTGCCGCGCCCGGCATTCTTCAACAAAATCCCGCACCAGCCCTTCACCAGATCCGGCTGCCTCGGCTTGCTGGTCTAACCATGCCGTCATTTGCTTCACACGTTTGCCGGTGAAGGTCTTGTAGCCATAGATCTTACGCAACGCGCCGAGGTGTTCATGTCTGGTGTTGGCGCGATTTGCGTATGGCAAAAGATCCTTGGCCTTCAGCCCGAGTTGGGCCGCAATGTAAGCGGATACGGCCTCCGGGATCACCTCACCTGACTTCAGAAACCGTCCTGGATAGCGAAAGGCACAAAGCTGAAGGGCAAAGCCGATCTGGTTTTGTGGTCGCCTGCGCGTTTTGATGTACGCGATGTCATCATCCGCAAGCGTGTAGTGGTATTCCAGCGATGCCCTGTCGGTGGGCAGGGTGAAGAGAGCATCACGCTGACGTTTCGTCAGAACAGTTCTGTGGGCCATACGTTACCTTTTCAGAGAAGCGTTGAGGGGCAGATCCGAGGCCTTCGTTTATGTTTTCGCCCGTCCGATAGACGTACCTTCAGCGCACAGGTCAGATCCCAGTTTCCCCTCCCATAAAACCAAGGCCTCAGAGCGTCGCAAATAGCTGGTCCGATAAAAGTTGCAGTGAAGGGGGGTCAAACGTACAGTGAGCCAATGGAAAAGATCGGATATGCACGCTGCTCAACCTACAGTCAGGACTTGACTGCGCAGCGGCAAGCGTTGAGTGATCTCGGGGTTCAGGACGACCGCATTTATACGGATCACGGATTGACTGGCACCAACCGGGAGCGGCCCGGACTTGAACAGGCGCTGGCCGCCGTGCGCAAAGGCGACATCCTGGTCGTAACGAAGCTTGATCGCCTTGCACGATCGGTTCCAGACGTTCGGGTCATCAGCGACCAACTCGAAACCAAAGGCGTGAGGCTTGCCTTGGGGACAGCGGTCTACGATCCCAGTGATCCGATGGGAAAGATGTTCTTCAACATCGTCGCCACCTTCGCGGAGTTCGAAGCAGATCTGCTCAAAATGCGCACCAGGGAAGGCATGGCCATCGCCAAGGCAAAGGGCAAAATGCGAGGAAAGAAGCCAAAACTTACTGAAAAACAACAGAAAGAGCTTTTGAAGATGCACGAAACCGGCGACCATTCGATCAGTGATCTTGCCGAGATATTCTCCGTTTCAAGAGCGACCGTCTATCGCACACTGCAAAGGGACCAGAGGGCTTAAAGGGGTATTTTGCACTGAGCCCTAATGGACCCCATGATGCTCATGAAGGGTTCGGAGGTGCAGGCAGTTTCTCAGCCTTGTCTTCGTCGTGCTCGGAGGTTGGTTCAGCAACCACCATGTCGGCATTGGTTTTTAACAGACGGGCAGTTCCGAAGTCGTTGGAGCCGTCACGGCGATACTTCGATTCGGTTGCGACGCCTTATTTAGCCGCCCGTAGGGCGGGGTGAATTTTTCACAGAGTGCGAAGACGTGTTTTCCGTTCAAGTGTTCTATCTGATTCAAGGATTCAAAGATTCAGAGAGGATTCCACCCTTATTTTTCAATAGCTTAGAGACTGAAAAGTGAGGAATTCGGGGAGTCCGGTGAGGTTTTCGGGGCGAGAAGTGAGGTTTTCGGGGCCTAAATATGAGGAATCCGGGGCGAAAAGTGAGGAATCCGGGGAGACTATAATCTAGTCCCCTGCCCTGTCTGTGGATAACAGCTGATAGCTTTGGGGTTTCATTTACCATCCAGCCCGGCCGGCGAAATGTGAGGTTTTCGGTTGCCGCCGCCCTTTGAGCCTACAAAGAGATAGTTCTTCCTTCCGAGGGCCACACAACGCATCGCCCGCTCAGCTGAATTGTTGTCGATCTCCAGGAAGCCGTGGTCGAGATATGGGCGCATTTTCTTCATGCGGGTCAGTGCGTAGCGGATCGCCTTGGCGAGTTCGGATTTGCCTGGAATCCTCGACAACTGGGCGTGCAACCACGCTTCCAAGCCATCGAAGACCGGTTTGGCCTTTTCTTGGCGGAGCCGCACCCGGTCGTCGGGGCATTTGCCACGGGCCTCTTTCTCGACGCGGTAGAGGGCGGCGATGCGCTTGATAGCTTCTTCGGCGACCTCCAGGCCGCTCGCCTTGAAGATGTCGACGAACTTGCGCCGAACATGGGCCATGCAGGCAACTTCGTGCACCTCGCCGGCGCGATACAGCTTGTTGAACCCGGAGTAGCCGTCGGCGTGCATCCAGCCCTTGAACTTGCTGAGATGGTCGGCGGGATGCTTGCCTTCGCGGTCCGTGCTGAACTGGTACCAAGCTGCGGGCGGATCACCGCTTGCCCACGGGCGCTCGTCACGGACATAGGTCCAGATCCGTGCTGTCGCGCATTTGCCCTTCGCCTGCATCTTGATCGGGGTGTCGTCCGCAAAGATTGCGTGGCCGCTGCGAACATACCGCCCGATGGCGTCGGCCAGCGGTTCCAGCAGCTTTGCCGATTTGCCGACCCAATCGGCAAGGGTTGAGCGATCCAGGTCGATGCCCTCACGCCCAAAGATCTGGCTTTGGCGATAGAGCGGGCAATGGTCGGCATATTTGTTCACGAGCACATGCGCTAGCAGGCCGGGGCCGGGCCGGCCGCGTTCAATCGGACGCGATGGCAGCACCGCTTGGCAGATCTTCTCGCAGCAGCTGCAGGCCATGCGCGGTCGGACGATGCGGTTCACCACGAACCTGCCGGGGATATATTCCAGCTCCTCGGTCACATCTTCGCTGATCGCCCGCAAATTGCCACCGCAGGCGCAGGTATCACCGGGTGACAGCACTTCCTCGTTGCGCGGCAGTTCCGGCGGCAGAGGCTTGCGCTTGGGCTTTTCCTGATTGTCGGTGTCGCCCTCTTCCTCCGACGGTGCGACCTGGGCCGCCGCTGTCTCTTCCTCTTCGAGACGCAGTTCGAGATTGAGCTGATCGGAGGTCTCGGACTTCGAGCCGAACCGGTGCTGTCGATGCCCCGCGAGCTGATGCTTCAGCCGGGCAATTTCCAACGCCTGGGACTTCACGGTGCTCGCAAGCTGGACGGCGACCGACTTCAGCTCCTTGGGGTCATCCGGCAGTTTGGAAGCGTCATCGAGCATGGCGGGCTTATACCGCGCCCGGATGCCAATGTGAATCCTATGGCGCTGGATTTGTTGATAAAATGCCTGTCGTCAACGGCCTCCAGGTTCGCTTGGGCATGCGCCAGTCGATGCCTTCCAGCAGCATCGCCAACTGTGCTGACGTGACCGATACCTTCCCATCTGCCGGTGAGGGCCACACGAAGCGGCCTTTTTCCAGGCGCTTGGAAAACAGGCATCCGCCCTGACCGTCCCACCAAATGACTTTAATCAGATCACCGCGCCTGCCCCGGAACACAAACAGATGCCCGGAGAACGGATCTTCCGCCAAAACATTCTCGGCCAGCGCCGACAGTCCGTTGAACCCTTTGCGCATGTCCGTGACACCGGCAGAGAGCCAGACCTTCGTTTGCGCCGGTACCGGGATCACGCGGACAGCTTCCGGATCAATGCAGCCAGAGCGGTGGGATCATAGGAGCCGCTGATCGTCAGCCGGTGGCCACTCACCAGTTCGATCAGCATCTCACGGCATGCGGCGCCGGACGACGGTGGCGGCTGAACAGGCTCGACAACCTCGACAGGCAAGAACCGGGCAACATCATCGACTTTCGGCGACGCTGCAAACTGGGGATCTTTCAGCCAGTTGAAAACCTGATTGGCATTCACATCGTAACGCCGAGCGACCTGACTGACCGAGACACCCGGAAACCGCGTTTGCGCGCAGATCATCCGCTTCTCATCGTCGCTCCAGTTCCTGCGCCGCCGTCGCTTCGCCATTCGAGACCCGCTAATGTCCACTTGTTCCTAATGGACATTATCTCCCATTAGCGCGACGCGTCAGAGCGGGGACGCCGGACGGTTACGGTTTTCGGGGAAAGCCTTGTCTAGCAGTCTGTCGGATTTGTGCGAATTGGCTTAAATGATTCGCATGCGGGCTTCCGACGCGACGGCGAGCTTGCGCCCACGTATCTCACGCGCCGTTATTGAAAACATAGTAAAATTCGCTACAAAAATTAACCCCCGCATGATTATGTTCTTGTTTTTTCTTGCTGACGGGTCTCTGCGAATCAGATATCCTATAGGAATATATAATTATAATCCTATTGGGTTATAGCGTGAAAGTTCTCTCCATTATCTCTCAAAAAGGCGGCGTCGGAAAAACGACGATCGCCACTGCCCTAGCCGTTGCGGCCGAGGCGGATGGAAAACATGTCGCTGTGTTCGATTTGGACGACCAGGCGAGCGCGTCTTTTTGGTCTGACGTGCGCGAGGCCCCTACCCCAGCCGTCAAGGAAGTTAAAGCCGTTCGCCTGCCTGTTTATCTCGAGGCGATGCGCGAAGCTGGATGCGATCTGGTCATCATTGATTGCCCGCCCGTGCACAAAGACGTAGCCCTTGATGCGGCGAGCCTATCGGATTTTGTGTTGATCCCATCCAAAGCCGACGTGTTTGACGTACGCTCTATGGCGCTCACGGTGCAACTTGTCCGCCAGCTCGGCAAGCCAGCCGCAGTTGTTTTCACGTTCTGCCCGCCATCGGGTCCAGAAGTCCCGGATGCAAAAACGGCCGTTGCTGGATTGAATGCCACACTTTGTCCGGTCGAAATCCATCAACGCAAGGCGTTCGCCCGGGCTCAGCAAAGCGGCCAAGTTGCCCAGGAATATGAACCAGGCGGCAAAGCGGCCGCAGAAATGCAATCTCTATATTCTTATATTTCTATAGTTCTATACGGAAAGAGCCATGGCGAAGAAGAAACAAAACGTGTTGCAAGCCGCGCTTGACGACTTGCCGGCAGCTGAACAAGACCGCGAGCCCGAGGCACAAGCGCCGGCGATGTTAGCGAAAGCTGCGGCCAAGGATAAAGCCGCCGCGAAGCCTAAACCTCGCACTGTACTCATTGGTGGGCATTTCCATCCCGATGTTGCCAAGCAGCTCAATATGATCGCGGCCGAGGAAGGCATGAAAAAGCAGGATCTTCTTACTGAAGCCCTGAATCTGCTTTTCAGCAAAAAGGGCAAAAAGGCAATCCTATAGGATTAGAGCCTGATCATATGGAAATGTGAGAAGTTCGGGGAAAGTGAATCCGCACAGTAAAAATTTTCATTTTTAAGTTTCACTTTTTGCTAAACTGAATCGATGGCAAAGGATCCACTCACACCAGGGGCCAAAGTTTTCGATCTCACCCCACGCCGAGATGATGCGATTAAGCCGGCCGAGCTTATTCAGATCACAGGGCATCAGGAACTTACTCTGAATGCGCGCAGGTCGATCACAATCCTTTGGCACAATGCCCATACGCAAGGCCTGGAAGCGGGCAGGGACTACCAGATCGAGACCAACCAGCTGAAACCTCTCGACCACAAGGGCAACGAAATGGCCGTAGAGGCGATTGAAGCCCTGATGCGCACCATTATCACGCTGCGCCTACCAAACGGCCGCACACGGCGTGTTCAGTTCCTCGGCGGCAATGATTTGGACGATCCGGAGCGGCCCGACGGAATACTAACCTACAGCTTTGATAAACGGCTTATTGAGGCCCTCGAGGATTCGGCCATTTGGGGAAAAATCTCTGTCCCCGTATTGATGGCCTTTACCTCAAAATATTCCATCAGCCTGTATGAAAACATCGCCAAAATGGCGAACCTGGCTCATAAAACCAGCCAGCTCTACGCGCTCGAGGAATTCCGGGAAATGCTCGGTGTTCAGCCTGGCCGCTATAGGTCTTTTGGCGCGCTGAATAAGCACATTATCAAGCCTGTCATCACCGAAATCAATGCTTTAGCGCCGTTCAACATTTCCCTTGCGCCAGTAAAAACAGGGCGGCGCGTGAGCCATATCAATGTTGGATGGTGGACCAAGACAGACGACGAGAGCAGGGCGGCGTGGCAGGAGATCCACCGCACCAAAATTGGCCGCAAGGCCCGCATCAGCGGCCGAGCTGAGTATGTCAGCAAGGCTCTACCGTCTGAGATCAAGCAGATCCGCGATCATCCGACGTTGAAGGATCACCGCCAGGGTAGGGCCCCGAAAGCCCCGAAAACCTCATAGTTCGATGTTTTTGGGCCCCGAATTTATCATAGTTAGGGCGCGAGAATCTGCGCTAGCCCGGATTTCTCATTCTCGAAGGTGCATCGGCCTCTTGGATGCTGTAAAGTTGGGTTGTAACAACGACTTAACAGTTTCCAGGATGAGGACCGATGCCAACAGAGTGTATCCCGGACAATCTTGAATTTGAAGCCTTCGATGGTCGTCGCGTGGTTGCCGCTTTCGACGGCGGTGCGATCAGTTCGAATGCGGGCGCTCTGCTGCTGCGCCATTGCGACGAGGCGATCGGCCTGTTCGAGCGGGCGGCGGCCTGCTTCGTCGATCACCGCAATCCGGCACTGCGTGTTCATGAACTTCGCACGCTGGTCGGGCAGCGGATCTGTGGCGTCGCGCTCGGCTACGAGGACCTGAACGACCACGACGAACTGCGCCATGACCCGGTTCTGGCCCTGTTGTCGGACCAGTTGGAAGCGAAGCGGGAGGACTGCGCGGCGCTGGCCGGCAAGAGCACGCTCAATCGGCTGGAGCACGCGCCTTCGGGGCCGCTCGGCCGCTATCACAGAATCGGCCACGACGCCTCGGCGCTCGAGAACCTGTTCGTCGATCTGTTCCTCGATGCCCGCGGGCGGGCGCCGAAGCGGATCGTCCTGGACCTTGACGCGACCGACGATCCCCTGCACGGCAATCAGGAAGGCCGCTTCTTCCACGGCTATTACAAGGGCTACTGCTACCTGCCGCTCTACATCACCTGTGGGCGCCACCTGCTGGCGGCGAAGCTTCGGCCGGCCAATATCGACGGGGCCGCCGGCGCGCGGGAGGAGGTCGAGCGGATCGTCGCCCGGATCCGCGCGCGCTGGCCCGGGGTCTCGGTCCTGTTGCGCGCCGACTCGGGCTTCGCGCGCGACGAGCTGATGGCCTGGTGCGAGGCGAACGGGGTCGACTACCTCTTCGGCCTGGCCAAGAACGTCCGTCTGAAGGCACGGATCGCGGACGCGGCGGCGCGGGCCGCGGCCGAGCAGGCGAGGACGGGCGAGCCGGCACGCCGCTTCGCCGACTTCACGTACCGAACCTTGAAGAGCTGGAGCGCCGAACGCCGGGTGGTGGGCAAGGCCGAGCATCTCGCGAAGGGCGCCAATCCACGTTTCATCGTCACCTCGCTGTCGGCGGACGAGATCGGCGCCCGGGCGCTCTACGAGGACCTCTATTGTGCGCGGGGCGAGATGGAGAACCGGATCAAAGAGCGCCAGCTGGATCTCTTCGCCGACCGGACCTCGGCGGCGACGATGGGCGCCAACCAGCTCCGCCTGTGGTTCGCCTCGCTCGCCTATGTGCTGGTCGACAGTCTGCGCCGCATCGCGCTGGTCGGCACGAAGCTGGCCAACGCCACCGCCGGTTCGATCCGCCTCAATCTCCTGAAGATCGGCGCCCGGGTGACGGTCTCGGTGCGCCGGATCAAGGTCGCCATGGCGTCCGCGCAGCCCTGGCAAGGCGAGTTCGCAATCGCCCACGAGCGATTATCCATGGCGGCCAGGTAAAGCCGCCGATCGAAACCCCCAACGAAAACAACAGAGGAAAATGCAGAGCCCACCCAACCGGCCAAGCCGCCGGGACCAAACCCTTGCACGAAAACCTGCAACGCATATCAGGCCACGAAAAACAAAACCTCAGGCAACGTCATGCCAAGGCGGTAGAGTCGAGGAGAGGCGCGGTGGCTTGGGCCCTTTGGGCATCACCCCGTTTCCCCTCCCCGCTCATCAAACCGGACGTGCGGATTTCCCGCATCCGGCTTTCCGACTGGCTTCACGTCGAGGCACACGGCGGCGGGCCGAGGTGGACCCGGCGCAGCCGAATCACACCGAGCTCACCGAACACGACCGTGTCCGCGAAGCGTCTGGTGCCGCGCGACGGCACCTTGTGGCGTCGAACCAGGAAATGACGAACCGCCTCGTGAACCGCATTATCGACGGCCCGGTAGGCCGGCATCCGCGTCCCGTACCGCGAGAGGGTGTTGGCCAGCGCCACGGCCACCACCTTTCGCGGCTTGCGCGCCAGCATCCGGCCCAGCCAGGAATTTTCCGGCAGATCGCGCCGTACCGCCCATCGGATCACCGCCATGGCGCCCGTGATCAACAATCGCCTCAGATCGCGCTGACCCATTTTGGATATCTTGCCCAACCGCGGTTTGCCGCCCGTCGTATGTTGCCGCGGGACAAGGCCGAGCCAGGCCGAGAAGTCACGTCCGCGGCGGAAGCTTTCCAGCGGCGGCGCGAAGGCCTGAACCGCCATCGCGCCGATCGGCCCGATCCCCGGGACGGTCATCAGGCGCCTGGCATCTTCGTCCTGGAGGGCGCTGGCGCGGATATTCTTCGTCAAGGCGTCGATTTGCGCATCGAGGCCGGCGATCTGTTCGAGCAGAACTCCGCCCAGCTCGCAGACCGGCGTCGGTAGCCCGGACTCGGGGTCCTCGATGACGCCGGCCAGCCGGCCAATATGAGCCGGGCCTTGCGGCGCAACCACACCGTACTCCGCCAGATGGCCCCGTAGCGCGTTGATCGTCTGCGTGCGCTGCCCCTCCGTCTTGACCGCGACGAAACGCATCGTCGGACGCGCCGCCGCCTCGCAGATCGCCTCCGCGTCCGCCGTGTCGTTCTTCTGACGTTTGACGAACGGCTTCACGTAGATCGGCGGAATAAGCCGTACCTCATAGGTGTCACTACCGGATGAATACTCCCCATAAGTGCCGAATGAAAATTCCCCAGTTGTGAGCGCTGGATGCCCCGTCAGGGGGGATTAATCCCCCCTGACTGCAAGGCAAAAACGTCCCTTTTTACACCATTTATCCCCTGCCTTTTAAAGCATTGAAATTATTACTGCTGGCATGGTGCAAAAACATGATGTAAAATAATCCCCATGAAATTGGGCTATATCCGCGTTTCTACGGACGACCAGACCACGGCCAGGCAGATCGACGGGCTCAAGGCGATCTGTGACGAGGTGATGATTGAAACCGCTTCCGCCGCAGCCCTATCCCGTCCTGTCTATGATGCGGCGATTGATCGGCTCGGCGCCGGCGATAGTTTTGTGATTTGGGATCTCGATCGCGCCTTCCGATCAACGGTCGATGCGCTGCTTGAAGCGGAGAAGCTGCGCGGGCGCCATGTGCATTTCCAGATCGTCAATCTCAACGTTGATACGGCCACACCCGAGGGTGAGCTGTATTACACGATGATTGCCGCGTTTGCCCGGTTTGAGCGGCGCACTCTGATCAGACGGACCAAGGAGGGCCTGGCGGCCGCCAAGAGACGCGGTAAGCGCCTGGGCCGGCCCCCTGCCCTATCTGGCGAGCAAATCGCTCATGCCCGTACGCAGATCGAATCCGGCACTGAGACGGTTGGCGGCATGGCTACAGTGTTGAATGTTGATCGCAGCACACTACGCCGTGCGTTGAGGAAAGTGGCAGGGGGTGCGCATCCATGAAATACGATCCCCTGCCAATTACGTCTGAGGTCGTCACATGGGCGCGCGCCCGTGCTGGATACGCTACAGCTGAAGATGCGGCCGAACAGCTCAAGCTCAAAAAACTAGTGCAATGGGAAGATGCGAACGACCCGGCGCTACCGACTTACCCGCAGCTTGAAAAACTTGCCGATGCATTCAAGGTTCCCATTGCGGTTTTCTTTTTTCCGGAACCGCCCGACCTGCCTCCAATCAGCGAGACTTTTAGAACGCTTGAATCGGAACAGTTTGATCAGATACCGCCAAGGATGCGCCTGCTACTGCGCAAGGCACGGGCATTTCAGATCAGCCTTGAAGAGCTTAGCAGCGGCAGGAACCGAGCTGAGCGCCTAATCACGCGCGAGATGGCTTTTGAGCCGACCGCTTCAGTCGACACGATTGCTGAGACAGTGCGTGATTACCTCGGTATTCCGTTAGAACAACAATTTGAGTGGCGTGACATAGAAGACGCGCTTGAGCACTGGCGGCAGGCCCTTCTGAGCGTTGGCGTGTATGTCTTCAAGGATCAATTCCGCCAGAATGATTTCTCGGGTTTTTGTCTCTATGACCAGGAATTCCCGATCATCTATGTGAACAACACCACCACAAAAACACGTCAGATCTTCACGCTCTTCCACGAGCTGGCGCATCTGCTATTTCACACAAGCGGTGTGGACACGCCTGATGACTCCTACATTGATGACCTGGCGAACAGTGCGCAACGGATCGAGGTGATTTGCAATCATTTGGCTGCCAAACTTCTTGTGCCAGAAGATGCTTTTGAGCGGGCCTTTGTCGGCCGTCCAGCAAATGAAGCCACGGCCGAATATCTGGCCGCGCTCTTCAAGGTGAGCCGAGAATTCATCTATCGTAAACTGCTGGATCGGGGATTGATCTCTGAGGATGAATACCAAAGGGCCGCCCAAAGATGGACCGCCCAGAAAAAGAAGGGTAAGGGCGGCGATCATTACAACACTAAGATCGCCTATCTCGGCCCGGAGTATATCAACCTTGCTTTCAGCGAATTCTATAGAAACCGCATCGATGAAGCGCAGCTCGCCGACTACCTCGATACCAAGCCTAAAAACCTTGGCGCTCTTGAAGAGTACATGTCGCGGAGAGCTCCGTGACTTATGTTTTCGACACGAACGTTTTTTCCCAGCTTTTCCATAGCTACTACCGTGGGCGGTTCCCTTCGTTATGGGCGCATTTCGATGAGCTGATTGGAAATGGATCGATCACATCCACACGCGAGGTCTACCGCGAGATTGAAGACGACCGCGTTCAGGCTCTGCGCGACTGGGCCAAAAACATCAAAGAGCTGTTTCCGGCACCCACAGCAGATGAGGCCAGTTTCGTCGCCCAGATTTTCGCCGTTCCGCATTTCCAGCAGGTGATTGAACAGAAGAAACTATACAAGGGCGGGAAGAATGCGGATCCCTTTGTAATCGCACGCGCAGGTGTAAACGGCTGGACGGTTGTCACCATGGAATCCGAGCCACCGAATGGGGCACGGATTCCCAATATTTGCCGACACTTCGGCATTACGCGCTTATCGCTTGAAGGGTTCATGGAAGTCGAAGGGTGGGAATTCTGATAGCCGCCGCTCCCGCAGGCCTCAAGGCACGCTTCGCTCTCTGGCCTTGACCCCTGCTCCGCTCTGGCTAGTGTGCTGTTCTGGAAATTCCTAGCCATTTTGTTTGCCGTGTGATTCTCTTTCGGAGTTGATCATGGTTGATCGGAGGGGCTCATGGCGCACGGACGGGCAGTTGCGATTGTGCTTGAGGACGGAGAACGCAGAGAACTCGAGATGCGGGTTCGGCGCCGCAAATCGTTGCATGGAGCGGCGATGCGTGCGCGTATCGTGTTGCTACGAAGACCTGAACGACTACAACCAGTTGCGCCATGACCCGGTTCTGGCCCTGCTGTCGGACCGGCTGCGCGCCCCGCCGGCGCTTGGCATCGCGGTAAACCTGCGCGAGACGGTGTCCCCGCATCTCCGCCGTTTTGCGCCACGCGGACTCGCCGCGCCATTCCCGGCCGACGCCGACGGCCGGCTCGGGAGTTAAAGAACAGCATGGGGGAGGGCGAGGCGCCAGGAAGTCTAATCTCGGCAGTCCCGGATCGCCTCTTGATCGAGCTTCTTCGCCGGCACCAAGCGGTAATGCCGTTCATCGACCACCTTGATCTCGTCGTCCTGTAAGGTCAGTTCGAAGAGCGCAACAATCCGATCGGCCATGAACTGCGCGGCGATCGCCCGGCACCGCATACCCGGAAACTTCTGATCGGCGAAACGAATGTCCTGGGTCGTTTGAACGATGCCGATCTGATCCTTACCGCCTTTTGCATGCACGGGAATGACGTAGTGGCACCCGCGCTTATCGAGGCCGATGTACAGCTCATCGATTTCGATCTGTCCGATGCCCAGTACTTCGCGGAAAGCAGGAGTGGAGCGATACGACACGTGTGTCAAAAAAAAACGACATATGTGTCGTCAGAATATGATAATAGTAGAAGCAGATCAGAATATGATAATAGTAGAAGCAGATACGTATTGCGTATAACCATAAGCGTCGTTACAATTGAAAGCAGATACTGTTTCGTTTAACCATTTCCGTCGCTATGACACTCAAAAACCACATTGCTCTCCCCACAGATCTCGTCTCTCTACGAGCGGACGAGAATCTGACGTCAAAGTGGCCGGTCCGGGCGAAGTACGGCTTAGCAGCCGACGGCGGCTTTCAGGCCGTGCCCGACCTATTGCTGAAGCACCAGAAGGCGCTCGGGCTTTCGGCTACCGACCTGGTGGTGCTGTTGAACGTGCTCATGCACTGGTGGACGCCGGAGACGAAGCCGTTCCCGCGAGCGATCACAATCAGCAAGCGGATGGGCGTGACGCCGCGAACGGTGCAGCGGTCGCTTCGCAATCTCCAGAGGCTCGATCTCATCCGTCGCGGACGCATCGACAAGATGAAGACCGTGCTCGACCCTGATCCGCTCGTTATAAAACTGATCTTACTAGGGTCTGTGGACATTCATCTTGACGCGATGAGCGCAGCAGCGAGGTTCCAGCAGGCGGCGTAGCTGCAATCAGTTTTGTCGTACCGCGTGGCTATGCCTCTGAATTCCTTTATCTTTGCGAAGTAGTTTTCGACGAGATGCCGCCATTTGTAGACCTCAATGTCGTAGGCGCGCTTTATCTTTCGATTGCCCTTAGGCGGGATCACGGCGGTTGCGCCGCGCGCATCGAGTTCTTTCAGCAGCCAATTCGCGTCAAATGCCCTGTCCGCGAGCAGGGCATCGAACGAAACATCTTTGATCAGCGGCGCGACACCCTTCATATCGTGCGCCTGTCCCGGCAGAAGCAGGAACCGCACCAGGTTCCCAAGCGCATCGACCAGCGCTACGATCTTGGTCGTCAGCCCGCCACGCGAGCGTCCGATGGCCTGAGCCTGAGCCCCCCTTTTGCGCCGGTGGCTTTCTGGTGAACCTGAACAATGGTGCCATCGATAAGCGCATATTCAAGGTCGGGGTCATCACTCACCGCCTTGAAAAGACTCTCGAAAACACCTGCTTTGGCCCATCGCCGGAAGCGCCGGAACTGGCTGTTCCAATTTCCAAAAGCGGGCGGCAGGTCACGCCACGGTGACCCCGTGCGCACACGCCAGAACACAGCCTCCACAAACAGCCGGTTATTCTTCGCGGTCACGCCGCTGTCGCTGGCTTTGCCTGGAAGGTGGGGTTCAAGCCGCTGCCACAAAACATCTGTCACCACAAACCGCTGCTCGTTCATTCAAACCTCCGTTTCGAAAGTTTGAATCAGAAATCAGATCAAATGGGAATCCTGATTGTCCACGGACCCTAGCGGAAAATGACCCCGTCGTCGAACGGCAACAGCTGAGGTGGGAAAGCAAACAGACCCCGGGTCCAAACCGGGGCGGGATGAGTGCGGCGGCTGCAGAGTGAACACTCGATCAACGAGATTCCAAGCTCGTCGAAGGGAGCCGCCGCACCACCATCCGTTTCGATATATAGCGCAGAAGAGCGTTCAAGTCCCGTTTTTTGCATTGGCCCGGCTGAGGCAAAAGCAGCGGGGTAGATGCCGAGACGGCGCACCCAGAAAGCCTAACTCAGATCGCCCCGGGATACTGACCGGGACTTTCCGAAACGCGCACGCGACCGGGACGCGAACCGCCAATGGACTACGGCGCGGAAATCCTTGTCGACTTGCTCCAGGAAAACCAACGGCTTCCCCACATCAACGAATACCGCCGCAGCGGCGCCAAGGCGATCATCCCCACGGGCCGCAAGCTGCTCAAAAGCATTTGCGATACCCTAAAGAATGGCTGGGTCTTCGAGGACCCAGCCTTCAAAATCGCTCAAAAACAAAATCTTGCTGGGCAATCATCATAGGACGAGAAACGAATGGAACGAGACGAGCATTATAAAAAAATTGTCCTGGAGCCGATTTATGCCTGCGCCAGTTACAAGCCCAAGATGGGTCAAGGACGAGGCGAAGGTTATGAACTGGAAGCATTTCAAAAGCTCTACCGATCTGACCCATTCTATAGCTGGTTTGGGCTAGATAACCCCCTGATGTACGCTGCGCACAAAGCAGCGGGCGGCATGACAAGCGTCTATCGACAAATCGGAATTGGCTGCGAACGCCTGTTCCGACAGATTCTGATCGACGAGTTGCAACTGACCCCTGACGAGGTAAATTGGTCATATCAGACGAAAACTGCTGGCGGGAAAACCCGCACTCTCTATCTTGATGGGCGCATCCCCATTGATGCCGTGCGCAACCCTGAGCGACAGGCCGTCGTCAAAGATTGGATTCATCGCGCGGCGGCTGATATTGGCGTGGCTGAATCTGTTCGAGACGCCCTAACTGGAGTTATATTTGAGGTCAGGCAGGGCTACAAAAGCAAAGACAGTAAACGTCAAAATGCTGATATTGCCAACGCCACCACCGCCTATGTGAACACTTACTTGCCCTGTGTCTCCGTGCTCTCAAACCAAATCGACGGCGACATTCAAACGCGCTATCGCATGGAAAAGTGGACAATGCTCACAGGCACTGTCGGCACAGACAACGGTCTACGGTCAGTCTACGCCTTCATGTTGCAGGTTGTCGGTTACGACATGGCTGCCTTTTTTGAACGAAACTCTCAAACTCTAAGGGCAGAACTAGATCGTGTCCTTCGCTCCCTGTTGGAGGTGGGCAAGATATGAATGCACTCGCAGAACTGAAACAACGAGCCGACTATACTCACAAATACAACACACGTTCTGGCCGCCATGGATGGCTTCGCTTGACGCCTGCCTACTCGGTAAAGGTCGTTGAAGAGATTCTTTCGAACTACGAAGCTGATGGGCGTGTCTTAGATCCATTCTGCGGGAGCGGTACAACAGCACTTTGTGCAGCTCGGCTCGGCCTGCCCTCTGCGACAACAGACATTAACCCGTTTTTGATCTGGCTGGCAGGAGTGAAGACAAGGGGCTACACCTCCGATGAGATCGCCCTGACTCGTGATACATGCGCCCGCATTCTTGAAGGCATGGGCAAGACGTGGGTGCCTGTCACTGCTCCCCCGATCCATAAAATCGAGCGTTGGTGGTCAGAGATAAGTCTGTCTTTCCTGTGTGATTTGAAGGGGGCGATAGAGGAAATCAACGCACCAGAAAGCACCAAAGACCTGTTGCTTGTCTCTTTCTGCCGCACACTCATCAAACTGTCGAACGCGGCATTCAATCACCAGTCGATGTCCTTCAAGGAAGGTAATGCAGATGCAGAGCTATCGATAGATCGAAAAGCAATATTCCGCGAAGACGTTGCGTACGTTCTGGATGGCTGTTCCGAGGAAATTCGCGCACAAGCCTCTGCAATTCTGCAAGATGCGCGCGCTTTGAAAGAAGACGCGTTAGGCAAATTCGATCTTGTGATTACTTCCCCGCCCTATGCTAATCGGATGTCATACATTCGAGAACTGCGACCATACATGTACTGGCTCGGTTACCTAAAAGAACCCCGTGAGGCGGGTGAATTGGATTGGCAAGCTATTGGCGGCACATGGGGCATTGCAACGAGTCGTCTCAATGATTGGCAGGCATCGGAAGTATATCAAAACGATCACCTGTCATCGGTTGTTCAGGCAATCTCTGAAGCCGACAACAAGCACGCTGAGACACTTTCGTGCTATGTCCACAAATATCATGAAGACATCTACGTACACCTCTTGTCTTTGACTGGTGTATTTAACAAAGGTGCCCGAGTTCACTACATCATCGGGAACTCGACCTTCTACGGAACACTTGTGTGTGTCGAAGAAATCTATGCTGACATCATGGAAAAGGTGGGCTTCTCCGATATAGACATTAAGCCGATTAGAAAGCGCAATTCAAAAAAGGAGCTAATCGAGTTCAACGTTTCTGCGACTTGGTAAGCCTCACACCCCGTCCGAACGCAGGCAGGTGATATGTGCATAGCGACGGTGGCCCGCCAGGATCGACAGAACCAAGGTCCCCACAACGTCGCGGTTCCGCCGGCGCGTTCGGACTGGTCAGCTCAAGCGGGCAGTCCGCAACGAGACCGTCGAACAGACCACCCTGCTTCAGGAACGCAACGAAAAAAGCCGGCTGGCCCAACGGCGTCACCGCCGCTTCCGGCTACGATGCATCGTAGCGCAGCGCCGAAGCTTCCCCGCTCATCGGGTTCGTTCACGGTGACGGCGGTCTGTGTAAACGCGCGCGGCCAAACCTTCGTTCGCGTAACTTTCTTCTCACACCCTTGCACCGGATGTGCTAAAGTTACATTATACCCGACCCAGAGGCTGGAAGCAAGCCCGGATGAACCGCAAAGCCAAGGCGAAGCAGAGGGTGAAGCGAGAGCGCCAGGCAGTCGCCGAAGCGCGCCGCAGGCGGGTGCAAACCGCGGCGGCCAGGGCGGCGCATAGCGCCCTCAATCACCCTGACATACGGACACACGACGCCCTGGTGTTGCCGGAAATCGAACGCATGAGAGGACAAGGCGTGAGTTGGAAGGGGATCGCGGAATGGCTGAATGGCCGGATCGATCCGCCTGGCCGCCGCGGACTGTACAGTTCTGGGAAATGGCACGCGGGCAGCGTCATCCGGATTGCCCGCCGGCACGGTGTGCCGATTGGCCGCAGAGGCCGCAGAAAACGGCGGAACGCCTGTGAAGATGGATCCCCTTCACCGGCCAAGTAGGCGTGCCTAGAGCCTCCAGGAGGCTTGGCACTGGAGGCTCTAGGCGGCCCCAGGAGCGCCACGGGGGTCATGCCTGCCCCTAAGGCCAAGAAACGGGATCCGAGGCTCCTGGGGCGTCCCAGGCGCGGTCAGGCGGCCTTGGCGACGATCGCTTCGCGCAGACCTTCGAGCAAACCTTCGAGATGCGCCATACGCTCGCGCAGGTCGCTAACTTCCTGGGCGAGGCGCTTGTTGTCTTCCCGCAGCCGGTCTTCCATGCGGCGCATGTCTTCCCGTAGCCGGTCCTCCATGCGCCGCGCGTCCAGGCGCAGCCAGGCGAATAGGCCGACGATCAACACCGCCAGAGCCACACCAACGGTGGCCATGGCGATCACCAGAGGCATTAAGTCCGGGCTCGGACTCACGCCGCGCCGCCGTCGACGACCTCGAAGGGCAGCGTAGCCTGGTCTACCGCGTCCGTCTCGCGGGCCGCCTCGGCGCGTTTTTCCAGGGAGCCGTTCCAGGCGACGAGGCTTTGGGTGTCAATCGGCATCCAAACGTGACCCCAGATCGGCGTTCAAAAGTGACCCCCCTGGTGCTGAGCAGGCCGGGTCGCGTGGAGACCTCATTTATCAGAGCGCGGCCCGGCCTGCGCGGTTGAATTAGGCGCGGTTCTTGAAGCGCCAGCTTTCGTTACCGGTCTCAACGATCTCGCAATGATGTGTGAGGCGATCGAGGAGTGCGGTGGTCATCTTCGCGTCGCCGAAGACGGTTGGCCATTCTCCGAATGCCAGGTTCGTTGTGACAATGACTGATGTGCACTCATAGAGTTTGCTGATCAGGGGGTCCATTAGGGCTCAGTGCAAAATACCCCTTTAAGCGATTTCAGGCGTCATTTTACGCCAGATGTATTGGCCAATGAGCAGAATGTGTTCCCAGCCGAGCGGTGAGATATGCCGGAGCAGATGTTCTGGCGTTTCCAGTCCCTCCCGCTTGCGCTGCATGACGGCTTTGCCGAGATGGACCGTGTTCCAGTAGATGATAATTGCCGTGAGCAGGTTCAGGCCGGCCATGCGGAAGTGCTGGCTTTCTGTGGTCCGATCCCGGATTTCACCATGGCGACCGATCCACAAGGCATCCTTCAGCGCATGGTGTGCTTCGCCTTTGTTCAGCCCGACAGTTGAGCGGCGCTGCATGTCCATATCGAGCGCCCATTCGATGATGAACAGTGTCCGTTCGATCTGTCCGATTTCCCGCATCACGATGGCCAGATCGTTTTTGCGTGGGCGGGCTGACAATCGCCTGAGGATCTGGCTTGGCGGCACCTTGCCTGACCGCATCGTGGCCGTGCATCTCAGCACATCGCCCCAGTTGTCGATGAAGGTCTGTTCCCGGACCTTGCCGCCGATCAGGGACTTGAGCTCTTTCGGAACGCTTTTGAGATCAAAGACGTAGAACCGCTTGGATTTCAGGTCGCGAATACGGGGAATGAAGCGATAGCCCAGGAGCGCGAAGGCGGCGAATACGAGATCGGTGAACCCACCCGTGTCGGCGTAGTGTTCTTTGATCCGTTTGCCAACCTCGCTCAGGCACAATCCGTCCAGAGTGTACGGCGCCTCGTTCACCGTGGCGGGGATCGAATTGACCCAGTACGGGCCAAATTGGTCAGAAACGTGCACGTAGGCTTTCAGCCCCGGCACCTGGTTGTTGTACTTGGCGTTGATGAGGTTCATGGCCTCCCCTTGGCGCGTGGTCGGGAAGAACTGCCCGTCGCTGGAGGAGGTTTGACCCGACCCCCAGTATTGCGCCATGGGAAGTTTGGACTGCGCGTCCAACACGATCGCCAGCGCCTCGTTGATCGCATCGCTTTCGACATGCCAGCGCGACAGGCGGGCCAACTGGGAATACTTATAGCCGGTGGTGGCTTCGGCCATCTTGCTCAAACCCACGTTCAGCCCTTCCGCGAGAAGCACGGTCAGCAGCCCGATGATATCCCTGCAAGGCGCGCCGGAGCGTAAATGGATGAACGCGTCCGTGAAGCCGGTGGCTTCTGCCACGTCCTGCAGGATTTCAGTGACTTTCGCATGTGGCATCCGCTGGTACAGATCGAGAACCAGTGGGCCCGCTTCCTCCGGGACATCAGCTTTCAGACGCTCGATACGCAACTGGCCGTCTTCGATAATGCCATTGGGAAGAGTGCCGGTCCTGACAGCTGCTGCAAGCCGCTCGAAGCCATCCTGCAACCGGCGCTTTCGATCCTCAATCCAAACCTCTGGATCCAGCGGTAGATCAAGCCCCGGCATCGTCTTTGCGGCTTCCAGCGGCACCAGAAGTTTCCTGTCATCGGCATATCGGCGGGCGTGATCCAGCCAGATATCATTGGACCGAAAGGCCTCCTGAAGGCGGAACATCACCGCCACGATCCAAAGCCGCTCCTCATTGGTGTCGGGCTTGCGCAGTTGCTTGTCCCACTTTGATCGGGCGGGCAGAAAGGCCCGCGATTTGGTTGTGATGTCTGCGCCCTCCCGGATGACCGCCGCGGCGTCGAGCAGCGGTTGGGCCACGGTGGCACCTCGGATATCCAGAGCCCTTAACATGCGTTTGCCATAGAGCTTGAAGCTGTGAAACGCCTTCTCGATGTGATCCATCGGCTCGGCCATGGCAGGTTTGATCAACTGGGTCGCCATCGCCACAAGAGTTTCCAAACCATCCCACCCGCTGGATGCATCGACGGCACCGCCCAGGGCGGCCTCATCGCCCCGGGCCATCAACAATGTCGTTCCCAGAGATTGGAACCCGACCAGTGTGCTGGCAATATCAGCCTGTGCCTGTTCGAAGTGCATCGCGCTGATTTTCTTCGCCTCCCGCCAGGTCTTGCCCACGATCCGATCGTGGGTTTCGACAACGGTATCGGCAATGGACGCGGCCCATTCGACGACACAGGTGGCCAGAATGGCAAGGCGGCGATTACTGCTGATGTCCTGCAAATCGCCCGTGAAGTAGCGCTCGCCCTGACGGCGCAGCATCTTGACCCGGTGGGGTGGGATGTCATCGAGTATGTCTGGCGACAGCTCAATTTCCTTGAGGGTTTCCACCCGGTCAAGCAGGCGGTTTATATCGGCCGTGTTCTTGCCGGCCTCAAAACCGCGCAGCCACAAAAACACGCTCTGCCAACCGTTTGCAGCCGCGCCGAGCAGGTCGTCGAGGCGACGGCGCATCCGGCTCTCCAGACGCGCGGCAATCCGGTTCTCGATCCGCCGCTCGGCTGCCACAAGAGCATCGGCACAGAGCCTCTCAATCATCGTGACACCCGGCAGGATGATCTGCCGCGCCCGGCATTCTTCAACAAAATCCCGCACCAGCCCTTCACCAGATCCGGCTGCCTCGGCTTGCTGGTCTAACCATGCCGTCATTTGCTTCACACGTTTGCCGGTGAAGGTCTTGTAGCCATAGATCTTACGCAACGCGCCGAGGTGTTCATGTCTGGTGTTGGCGCGATTTGCGTATGGCAAAAGATCCTTGGCCTTCAGCCCGAGTTGGGCCGCAATGTAAGCGGATACGGCCTCCGGGATCACCTCACCTGACTTCAGAAACCGTCCTGGATAGCGAAAGGCACAAAGCTGAAGGGCAAAGCCGATCTGGTTTTGTGGTCGCCTGCGCGTTTTGATGTACGCGATGTCATCATCCGCAAGCGTGTAGTGGTATTCCAGCGATGCCCTGTCGGTGGGCAGGGTGAAGAGAGCATCACGCTGACGTTTCGTCAGAACAGTTCTGTGGGCCATACGTTACCTTTTCAGAGAAGCGTTGAGGGGCAGATCCGAGGCCTTCGTTTATGTTTTCGCCCGTCCGATAGACGTACCTTCAGCGCACAGGTCAGATCCCAGTTTCCCCTCCCATAAAACCAAGGCCTCAGAGCGTCGCAAATAGCTGGTCCGATAAAAGTTGCAGTGAAGGGGGGTCAAACGTACAGTGAGCCAATGGAAAAGATCGGATATGCACGCTGCTCAACCTACAGTCAGGACTTGACTGCGCAGCGGCAAGCGTTGAGTGATCTCGGGGTTCAGGACGACCGCATTTATACGGATCACGGATTGACTGGCACCAACCGGGAGCGGCCCGGACTTGAACAGGCGCTGGCCGCCGTGCGCAAAGGCGACATCCTGGTCGTAACGAAGCTTGATCGCCTTGCACGATCGGTTCCAGACGTTCGGGTCATCAGCGACCAACTCGAAACCAAAGGCGTGAGGCTTGCCTTGGGGACAGCGGTCTACGATCCCAGTGATCCGATGGGAAAGATGTTCTTCAACATCGTCGCCACCTTCGCGGAGTTCGAAGCAGATCTGCTCAAAATGCGCACCAGGGAAGGCATGGCCATCGCCAAGGCAAAGGGCAAAATGCGAGGAAAGAAGCCAAAACTTACTGAAAAACAACAGAAAGAGCTTTTGAAGATGCACGAAACCGGCGACCATTCGATCAGTGATCTTGCCGAGATATTCTCCGTTTCAAGAGCGACCGTCTATCGCACACTGCAAAGGGACCAGAGGGCTTAAAGGGGTATTTTGCACTGAGCCCTAATGGACCCCATGATGCTCATGAAGGGTTCGGAGGTGCAGGCAGTTTCTCAGCCTTGTCTTCGTCGTGCTCGGAGGTTGGTTCAGCAACCACCATGTCGGCATTGGTTTTTAACAGACGGGCAGTTCCGAAGTCGTTGGAGCCGTCACGGCGATACTTCGATTCGGTTGCGACGCCTTATTTAGCCGCCCGTAGGGCGGGGTGAATTTTTCACAGAGTGCGAAGACGTGTTTTCCGTTCAAGTGTTCTATCTGATTCAAGGATTCAAAGATTCAGAGAGGATTCCACCCTTATTTTTCAATAGCTTAGAGACTGAAAAGTGAGGAATTCGGGGAGTCCGGTGAGGTTTTCGGGGCGAGAAGTGAGGTTTTCGGGGCCTAAATATGAGGAATCCGGGGCGAAAAGTGAGGAATCCGGGGAGACTATAATCTAGTCCCCTGCCCTGTCTGTGGATAACAGCTGATAGCTTTGGGGTTTCATTTACCATCCAGCCCGGCCGGCGAAATGTGAGGTTTTCGGTTGCCGCCGCCCTTTGAGCCTACAAAGAGATAGTTCTTCCTTCCGAGGGCCACACAACGCATCGCCCGCTCAGCTGAATTGTTGTCGATCTCCAGGAAGCCGTGGTCGAGATATGGGCGCATTTTCTTCATGCGGGTCAGTGCGTAGCGGATCGCCTTGGCGAGTTCGGATTTGCCTGGAATCCTCGACAACTGGGCGTGCAACCACGCTTCCAAGCCATCGAAGACCGGTTTGGCCTTTTCTTGGCGGAGCCGCACCCGGTCGTCGGGGCATTTGCCACGGGCCTCTTTCTCGACGCGGTAGAGGGCGGCGATGCGCTTGATAGCTTCTTCGGCGACCTCCAGGCCGCTCGCCTTGAAGATGTCGACGAACTTGCGCCGAACATGGGCCATGCAGGCAACTTCGTGCACCTCGCCGGCGCGATACAGCTTGTTGAACCCGGAGTAGCCGTCGGCGTGCATCCAGCCCTTGAACTTGCTGAGATGGTCGGCGGGATGCTTGCCTTCGCGGTCCGTGCTGAACTGGTACCAAGCTGCGGGCGGATCACCGCTTGCCCACGGGCGCTCGTCACGGACATAGGTCCAGATCCGTGCTGTCGCGCATTTGCCCTTCGCCTGCATCTTGATCGGGGTGTCGTCCGCAAAGATTGCGTGGCCGCTGCGAACATACCGCCCGATGGCGTCGGCCAGCGGTTCCAGCAGCTTTGCCGATTTGCCGACCCAATCGGCAAGGGTTGAGCGATCCAGGTCGATGCCCTCACGCCCAAAGATCTGGCTTTGGCGATAGAGCGGGCAATGGTCGGCATATTTGTTCACGAGCACATGCGCTAGCAGGCCGGGGCCGGGCCGGCCGCGTTCAATCGGACGCGATGGCAGCACCGCTTGGCAGATCTTCTCGCAGCAGCTGCAGGCCATGCGCGGTCGGACGATGCGGTTCACCACGAACCTGCCGGGGATATATTCCAGCTCCTCGGTCACATCTTCGCTGATCGCCCGCAAATTGCCACCGCAGGCGCAGGTATCACCGGGTGACAGCACTTCCTCGTTGCGCGGCAGTTCCGGCGGCAGAGGCTTGCGCTTGGGCTTTTCCTGATTGTCGGTGTCGCCCTCTTCCTCCGACGGTGCGACCTGGGCCGCCGCTGTCTCTTCCTCTTCGAGACGCAGTTCGAGATTGAGCTGATCGGAGGTCTCGGACTTCGAGCCGAACCGGTGCTGTCGATGCCCCGCGAGCTGATGCTTCAGCCGGGCAATTTCCAACGCCTGGGACTTCACGGTGCTCGCAAGCTGGACGGCGACCGACTTCAGCTCCTTGGGGTCATCCGGCAGTTTGGAAGCGTCATCGAGCATGGCGGGCTTATACCGCGCCCGGATGCCAATGTGAATCCTATGGCGCTGGATTTGTTGATAAAATGCCTGTCGTCAACGGCCTCCAGGTTCGCTTGGGCATGCGCCAGTCGATGCCTTCCAGCAGCATCGCCAACTGTGCTGACGTGACCGATACCTTCCCATCTGCCGGTGAGGGCCACACGAAGCGGCCTTTTTCCAGGCGCTTGGAAAACAGGCATCCGCCCTGACCGTCCCACCAAATGACTTTAATCAGATCACCGCGCCTGCCCCGGAACACAAACAGATGCCCGGAGAACGGATCTTCCGCCAAAACATTCTCGGCCAGCGCCGACAGTCCGTTGAACCCTTTGCGCATGTCCGTGACACCGGCAGAGAGCCAGACCTTCGTTTGCGCCGGTACCGGGATCACGCGGACAGCTTCCGGATCAATGCAGCCAGAGCGGTGGGATCATAGGAGCCGCTGATCGTCAGCCGGTGGCCACTCACCAGTTCGATCAGCATCTCACGGCATGCGGCGCCGGACGACGGTGGCGGCTGAACAGGCTCGACAACCTCGACAGGCAAGAACCGGGCAACATCATCGACTTTCGGCGACGCTGCAAACTGGGGATCTTTCAGCCAGTTGAAAACCTGATTGGCATTCACATCGTAACGCCGAGCGACCTGACTGACCGAGACACCCGGAAACCGCGTTTGCGCGCAGATCATCCGCTTCTCATCGTCGCTCCAGTTCCTGCGCCGCCGTCGCTTCGCCATTCGAGACCCGCTAATGTCCACTTGTTCCTAATGGACATTATCTCCCATTAGCGCGACGCGTCAGAGCGGGGACGCCGGACGGTTACGGTTTTCGGGGAAAGCCTTGTCTAGCAGTCTGTCGGATTTGTGCGAATTGGCTTAAATGATTCGCATGCGGGCTTCCGACGCGACGGCGAGCTTGCGCCCACGTATCTCACGCGCCGTTATTGAAAACATAGTAAAATTCGCTACAAAAATTAACCCCCGCATGATTATGTTCTTGTTTTTTCTTGCTGACGGGTCTCTGCGAATCAGATATCCTATAGGAATATATAATTATAATCCTATTGGGTTATAGCGTGAAAGTTCTCTCCATTATCTCTCAAAAAGGCGGCGTCGGAAAAACGACGATCGCCACTGCCCTAGCCGTTGCGGCCGAGGCGGATGGAAAACATGTCGCTGTGTTCGATTTGGACGACCAGGCGAGCGCGTCTTTTTGGTCTGACGTGCGCGAGGCCCCTACCCCAGCCGTCAAGGAAGTTAAAGCCGTTCGCCTGCCTGTTTATCTCGAGGCGATGCGCGAAGCTGGATGCGATCTGGTCATCATTGATTGCCCGCCCGTGCACAAAGACGTAGCCCTTGATGCGGCGAGCCTATCGGATTTTGTGTTGATCCCATCCAAAGCCGACGTGTTTGACGTACGCTCTATGGCGCTCACGGTGCAACTTGTCCGCCAGCTCGGCAAGCCAGCCGCAGTTGTTTTCACGTTCTGCCCGCCATCGGGTCCAGAAGTCCCGGATGCAAAAACGGCCGTTGCTGGATTGAATGCCACACTTTGTCCGGTCGAAATCCATCAACGCAAGGCGTTCGCCCGGGCTCAGCAAAGCGGCCAAGTTGCCCAGGAATATGAACCAGGCGGCAAAGCGGCCGCAGAAATGCAATCTCTATATTCTTATATTTCTATAGTTCTATACGGAAAGAGCCATGGCGAAGAAGAAACAAAACGTGTTGCAAGCCGCGCTTGACGACTTGCCGGCAGCTGAACAAGACCGCGAGCCCGAGGCACAAGCGCCGGCGATGTTAGCGAAAGCTGCGGCCAAGGATAAAGCCGCCGCGAAGCCTAAACCTCGCACTGTACTCATTGGTGGGCATTTCCATCCCGATGTTGCCAAGCAGCTCAATATGATCGCGGCCGAGGAAGGCATGAAAAAGCAGGATCTTCTTACTGAAGCCCTGAATCTGCTTTTCAGCAAAAAGGGCAAAAAGGCAATCCTATAGGATTAGAGCCTGATCATATGGAAATGTGAGAAGTTCGGGGAAAGTGAATCCGCACAGTAAAAATTTTCATTTTTAAGTTTCACTTTTTGCTAAACTGAATCGATGGCAAAGGATCCACTCACACCAGGGGCCAAAGTTTTCGATCTCACCCCACGCCGAGATGATGCGATTAAGCCGGCCGAGCTTATTCAGATCACAGGGCATCAGGAACTTACTCTGAATGCGCGCAGGTCGATCACAATCCTTTGGCACAATGCCCATACGCAAGGCCTGGAAGCGGGCAGGGACTACCAGATCGAGACCAACCAGCTGAAACCTCTCGACCACAAGGGCAACGAAATGGCCGTAGAGGCGATTGAAGCCCTGATGCGCACCATTATCACGCTGCGCCTACCAAACGGCCGCACACGGCGTGTTCAGTTCCTCGGCGGCAATGATTTGGACGATCCGGAGCGGCCCGACGGAATACTAACCTACAGCTTTGATAAACGGCTTATTGAGGCCCTCGAGGATTCGGCCATTTGGGGAAAAATCTCTGTCCCCGTATTGATGGCCTTTACCTCAAAATATTCCATCAGCCTGTATGAAAACATCGCCAAAATGGCGAACCTGGCTCATAAAACCAGCCAGCTCTACGCGCTCGAGGAATTCCGGGAAATGCTCGGTGTTCAGCCTGGCCGCTATAGGTCTTTTGGCGCGCTGAATAAGCACATTATCAAGCCTGTCATCACCGAAATCAATGCTTTAGCGCCGTTCAACATTTCCCTTGCGCCAGTAAAAACAGGGCGGCGCGTGAGCCATATCAATGTTGGATGGTGGACCAAGACAGACGACGAGAGCAGGGCGGCGTGGCAGGAGATCCACCGCACCAAAATTGGCCGCAAGGCCCGCATCAGCGGCCGAGCTGAGTATGTCAGCAAGGCTCTACCGTCTGAGATCAAGCAGATCCGCGATCATCCGACGTTGAAGGATCACCGCCAGGGTAGGGCCCCGAAAGCCCCGAAAACCTCATAGTTCGATGTTTTTGGGCCCCGAATTTATCATAGTTAGGGCGCGAGAATCTGCGCTAGCCCGGATTTCTCATTCTCGAAGGTGCATCGGCCTCTTGGATGCTGTAAAGTTGGGTTGTAACAACGACTTAACAGTTTCCAGGATGAGGACCGATGCCAACAGAGTGTATCCCGGACAATCTTGAATTTGAAGCCTTCGATGGTCGTCGCGTGGTTGCCGCTTTCGACGGCGGTGCGATCAGTTCGAATGCGGGCGCTCTGCTGCTGCGCCATTGCGACGAGGCGATCGGCCTGTTCGAGCGGGCGGCGGCCTGCTTCGTCGATCACCGCAATCCGGCACTGCGTGTTCATGAACTTCGCACGCTGGTCGGGCAGCGGATCTGTGGCGTCGCGCTCGGCTACGAGGACCTGAACGACCACGACGAACTGCGCCATGACCCGGTTCTGGCCCTGTTGTCGGACCAGTTGGAAGCGAAGCGGGAGGACTGCGCGGCGCTGGCCGGCAAGAGCACGCTCAATCGGCTGGAGCACGCGCCTTCGGGGCCGCTCGGCCGCTATCACAGAATCGGCCACGACGCCTCGGCGCTCGAGAACCTGTTCGTCGATCTGTTCCTCGATGCCCGCGGGCGGGCGCCGAAGCGGATCGTCCTGGACCTTGACGCGACCGACGATCCCCTGCACGGCAATCAGGAAGGCCGCTTCTTCCACGGCTATTACAAGGGCTACTGCTACCTGCCGCTCTACATCACCTGTGGGCGCCACCTGCTGGCGGCGAAGCTTCGGCCGGCCAATATCGACGGGGCCGCCGGCGCGCGGGAGGAGGTCGAGCGGATCGTCGCCCGGATCCGCGCGCGCTGGCCCGGGGTCTCGGTCCTGTTGCGCGCCGACTCGGGCTTCGCGCGCGACGAGCTGATGGCCTGGTGCGAGGCGAACGGGGTCGACTACCTCTTCGGCCTGGCCAAGAACGTCCGTCTGAAGGCACGGATCGCGGACGCGGCGGCGCGGGCCGCGGCCGAGCAGGCGAGGACGGGCGAGCCGGCACGCCGCTTCGCCGACTTCACGTACCGAACCTTGAAGAGCTGGAGCGCCGAACGCCGGGTGGTGGGCAAGGCCGAGCATCTCGCGAAGGGCGCCAATCCACGTTTCATCGTCACCTCGCTGTCGGCGGACGAGATCGGCGCCCGGGCGCTCTACGAGGACCTCTATTGTGCGCGGGGCGAGATGGAGAACCGGATCAAAGAGCGCCAGCTGGATCTCTTCGCCGACCGGACCTCGGCGGCGACGATGGGCGCCAACCAGCTCCGCCTGTGGTTCGCCTCGCTCGCCTATGTGCTGGTCGACAGTCTGCGCCGCATCGCGCTGGTCGGCACGAAGCTGGCCAACGCCACCGCCGGTTCGATCCGCCTCAATCTCCTGAAGATCGGCGCCCGGGTGACGGTCTCGGTGCGCCGGATCAAGGTCGCCATGGCGTCCGCGCAGCCCTGGCAAGGCGAGTTCGCAATCGCCCACGAGCGATTATCCATGGCGGCCAGGTAAAGCCGCCGATCGAAACCCCCAACGAAAACAACAGAGGAAAATGCAGAGCCCACCCAACCGGCCAAGCCGCCGGGACCAAACCCTTGCACGAAAACCTGCAACGCATATCAGGCCACGAAAAACAAAACCTCAGGCAACGTCATGCCAAGGCGGTAGAGTCGAGGAGAGGCGCGGTGGCTTGGGCCCTTTGGGCATCACCCCGTTTCCCCTCCCCGCTCATCAAACCGGACGTGCGGATTTCCCGCATCCGGCTTTCCGACTGGCTTCACGTCGAGGCACACGGCGGCGGGCCGAGGTGGACCCGGCGCAGCCGAATCACACCGAGCTCACCGAACACGACCGTGTCCGCGAAGCGTCTGGTGCCGCGCGACGGCACCTTGTGGCGTCGAACCAGGAAATGACGAACCGCCTCGTGAACCGCATTATCGACGGCCCGGTAGGCCGGCATCCGCGTCCCGTACCGCGAGAGGGTGTTGGCCAGCGCCACGGCCACCACCTTTCGCGGCTTGCGCGCCAGCATCCGGCCCAGCCAGGAATTTTCCGGCAGATCGCGCCGTACCGCCCATCGGATCACCGCCATGGCGCCCGTGATCAACAATCGCCTCAGATCGCGCTGACCCATTTTGGATATCTTGCCCAACCGCGGTTTGCCGCCCGTCGTATGTTGCCGCGGGACAAGGCCGAGCCAGGCCGAGAAGTCACGTCCGCGGCGGAAGCTTTCCAGCGGCGGCGCGAAGGCCTGAACCGCCATCGCGCCGATCGGCCCGATCCCCGGGACGGTCATCAGGCGCCTGGCATCTTCGTCCTGGAGGGCGCTGGCGCGGATATTCTTCGTCAAGGCGTCGATTTGCGCATCGAGGCCGGCGATCTGTTCGAGCAGAACTCCGCCCAGCTCGCAGACCGGCGTCGGTAGCCCGGACTCGGGGTCCTCGATGACGCCGGCCAGCCGGCCAATATGAGCCGGGCCTTGCGGCGCAACCACACCGTACTCCGCCAGATGGCCCCGTAGCGCGTTGATCGTCTGCGTGCGCTGCCCCTCCGTCTTGACCGCGACGAAACGCATCGTCGGACGCGCCGCCGCCTCGCAGATCGCCTCCGCGTCCGCCGTGTCGTTCTTCTGACGTTTGACGAACGGCTTCACGTAGATCGGCGGAATAAGCCGTACCTCATAGGTGTCACTACCGGATGAATACTCCCCATAAGTGCCGAATGAAAATTCCCCAGTTGTGAGCGCTGGATGCCCCGTCAGGGGGGATTAATCCCCCCTGACTGCAAGGCAAAAACGTCCCTTTTTACACCATTTATCCCCTGCCTTTTAAAGCATTGAAATTATTACTGCTGGCATGGTGCAAAAACATGATGTAAAATAATCCCCATGAAATTGGGCTATATCCGCGTTTCTACGGACGACCAGACCACGGCCAGGCAGATCGACGGGCTCAAGGCGATCTGTGACGAGGTGATGATTGAAACCGCTTCCGCCGCAGCCCTATCCCGTCCTGTCTATGATGCGGCGATTGATCGGCTCGGCGCCGGCGATAGTTTTGTGATTTGGGATCTCGATCGCGCCTTCCGATCAACGGTCGATGCGCTGCTTGAAGCGGAGAAGCTGCGCGGGCGCCATGTGCATTTCCAGATCGTCAATCTCAACGTTGATACGGCCACACCCGAGGGTGAGCTGTATTACACGATGATTGCCGCGTTTGCCCGGTTTGAGCGGCGCACTCTGATCAGACGGACCAAGGAGGGCCTGGCGGCCGCCAAGAGACGCGGTAAGCGCCTGGGCCGGCCCCCTGCCCTATCTGGCGAGCAAATCGCTCATGCCCGTACGCAGATCGAATCCGGCACTGAGACGGTTGGCGGCATGGCTACAGTGTTGAATGTTGATCGCAGCACACTACGCCGTGCGTTGAGGAAAGTGGCAGGGGGTGCGCATCCATGAAATACGATCCCCTGCCAATTACGTCTGAGGTCGTCACATGGGCGCGCGCCCGTGCTGGATACGCTACAGCTGAAGATGCGGCCGAACAGCTCAAGCTCAAAAAACTAGTGCAATGGGAAGATGCGAACGACCCGGCGCTACCGACTTACCCGCAGCTTGAAAAACTTGCCGATGCATTCAAGGTTCCCATTGCGGTTTTCTTTTTTCCGGAACCGCCCGACCTGCCTCCAATCAGCGAGACTTTTAGAACGCTTGAATCGGAACAGTTTGATCAGATACCGCCAAGGATGCGCCTGCTACTGCGCAAGGCACGGGCATTTCAGATCAGCCTTGAAGAGCTTAGCAGCGGCAGGAACCGAGCTGAGCGCCTAATCACGCGCGAGATGGCTTTTGAGCCGACCGCTTCAGTCGACACGATTGCTGAGACAGTGCGTGATTACCTCGGTATTCCGTTAGAACAACAATTTGAGTGGCGTGACATAGAAGACGCGCTTGAGCACTGGCGGCAGGCCCTTCTGAGCGTTGGCGTGTATGTCTTCAAGGATCAATTCCGCCAGAATGATTTCTCGGGTTTTTGTCTCTATGACCAGGAATTCCCGATCATCTATGTGAACAACACCACCACAAAAACACGTCAGATCTTCACGCTCTTCCACGAGCTGGCGCATCTGCTATTTCACACAAGCGGTGTGGACACGCCTGATGACTCCTACATTGATGACCTGGCGAACAGTGCGCAACGGATCGAGGTGATTTGCAATCATTTGGCTGCCAAACTTCTTGTGCCAGAAGATGCTTTTGAGCGGGCCTTTGTCGGCCGTCCAGCAAATGAAGCCACGGCCGAATATCTGGCCGCGCTCTTCAAGGTGAGCCGAGAATTCATCTATCGTAAACTGCTGGATCGGGGATTGATCTCTGAGGATGAATACCAAAGGGCCGCCCAAAGATGGACCGCCCAGAAAAAGAAGGGTAAGGGCGGCGATCATTACAACACTAAGATCGCCTATCTCGGCCCGGAGTATATCAACCTTGCTTTCAGCGAATTCTATAGAAACCGCATCGATGAAGCGCAGCTCGCCGACTACCTCGATACCAAGCCTAAAAACCTTGGCGCTCTTGAAGAGTACATGTCGCGGAGAGCTCCGTGACTTATGTTTTCGACACGAACGTTTTTTCCCAGCTTTTCCATAGCTACTACCGTGGGCGGTTCCCTTCGTTATGGGCGCATTTCGATGAGCTGATTGGAAATGGATCGATCACATCCACACGCGAGGTCTACCGCGAGATTGAAGACGACCGCGTTCAGGCTCTGCGCGACTGGGCCAAAAACATCAAAGAGCTGTTTCCGGCACCCACAGCAGATGAGGCCAGTTTCGTCGCCCAGATTTTCGCCGTTCCGCATTTCCAGCAGGTGATTGAACAGAAGAAACTATACAAGGGCGGGAAGAATGCGGATCCCTTTGTAATCGCACGCGCAGGTGTAAACGGCTGGACGGTTGTCACCATGGAATCCGAGCCACCGAATGGGGCACGGATTCCCAATATTTGCCGACACTTCGGCATTACGCGCTTATCGCTTGAAGGGTTCATGGAAGTCGAAGGGTGGGAATTCTGATAGCCGCCGCTCCCGCAGGCCTCAAGGCACGCTTCGCTCTCTGGCCTTGACCCCTGCTCCGCTCTGGCTAGTGTGCTGTTCTGGAAATTCCTAGCCATTTTGTTTGCCGTGTGATTCTCTTTCGGAGTTGATCATGGTTGATCGGAGGGGCTCATGGCGCACGGACGGGCAGTTGCGATTGTGCTTGAGGACGGAGAACGCAGAGAACTCGAGATGCGGGTTCGGCGCCGCAAATCGTTGCATGGAGCGGCGATGCGTGCGCGTATCGTGTTGCTACGAAGACCTGAACGACTACAACCAGTTGCGCCATGACCCGGTTCTGGCCCTGCTGTCGGACCGGCTGCGCGCCCCGCCGGCGCTTGGCATCGCGGTAAACCTGCGCGAGACGGTGTCCCCGCATCTCCGCCGTTTTGCGCCACGCGGACTCGCCGCGCCATTCCCGGCCGACGCCGACGGCCGGCTCGGGAGTTAAAGAACAGCATGGGGGAGGGCGAGGCGCCAGGAAGTCTAATCTCGGCAGTCCCGGATCGCCTCTTGATCGAGCTTCTTCGCCGGCACCAAGCGGTAATGCCGTTCATCGACCACCTTGATCTCGTCGTCCTGTAAGGTCAGTTCGAAGAGCGCAACAATCCGATCGGCCATGAACTGCGCGGCGATCGCCCGGCACCGCATACCCGGAAACTTCTGATCGGCGAAACGAATGTCCTGGGTCGTTTGAACGATGCCGATCTGATCCTTACCGCCTTTTGCATGCACGGGAATGACGTAGTGGCACCCGCGCTTATCGAGGCCGATGTACAGCTCATCGATTTCGATCTGTCCGATGCCCAGTACTTCGCGGAAAGCAGGAGTGGAGCGATACGACACGTGTGTCAAAAAAAAACGACATATGTGTCGTCAGAATATGATAATAGTAGAAGCAGATCAGAATATGATAATAGTAGAAGCAGATACGTATTGCGTATAACCATAAGCGTCGTTACAATTGAAAGCAGATACTGTTTCGTTTAACCATTTCCGTCGCTATGACACTCAAAAACCACATTGCTCTCCCCACAGATCTCGTCTCTCTACGAGCGGACGAGAATCTGACGTCAAAGTGGCCGGTCCGGGCGAAGTACGGCTTAGCAGCCGACGGCGGCTTTCAGGCCGTGCCCGACCTATTGCTGAAGCACCAGAAGGCGCTCGGGCTTTCGGCTACCGACCTGGTGGTGCTGTTGAACGTGCTCATGCACTGGTGGACGCCGGAGACGAAGCCGTTCCCGCGAGCGATCACAATCAGCAAGCGGATGGGCGTGACGCCGCGAACGGTGCAGCGGTCGCTTCGCAATCTCCAGAGGCTCGATCTCATCCGTCGCGGACGCATCGACAAGATGAAGACCGTGCTCGACCCTGATCCGCTCGTTATAAAACTGATCTTACTAGGGTCTGTGGACATTCATCTTGACGCGATGAGCGCAGCAGCGAGGTTCCAGCAGGCGGCGTAGCTGCAATCAGTTTTGTCGTACCGCGTGGCTATGCCTCTGAATTCCTTTATCTTTGCGAAGTAGTTTTCGACGAGATGCCGCCATTTGTAGACCTCAATGTCGTAGGCGCGCTTTATCTTTCGATTGCCCTTAGGCGGGATCACGGCGGTTGCGCCGCGCGCATCGAGTTCTTTCAGCAGCCAATTCGCGTCAAATGCCCTGTCCGCGAGCAGGGCATCGAACGAAACATCTTTGATCAGCGGCGCGACACCCTTCATATCGTGCGCCTGTCCCGGCAGAAGCAGGAACCGCACCAGGTTCCCAAGCGCATCGACCAGCGCTACGATCTTGGTCGTCAGCCCGCCACGCGAGCGTCCGATGGCCTGAGCCTGAGCCCCCCTTTTGCGCCGGTGGCTTTCTGGTGAACCTGAACAATGGTGCCATCGATAAGCGCATATTCAAGGTCGGGGTCATCACTCACCGCCTTGAAAAGACTCTCGAAAACACCTGCTTTGGCCCATCGCCGGAAGCGCCGGAACTGGCTGTTCCAATTTCCAAAAGCGGGCGGCAGGTCACGCCACGGTGACCCCGTGCGCACACGCCAGAACACAGCCTCCACAAACAGCCGGTTATTCTTCGCGGTCACGCCGCTGTCGCTGGCTTTGCCTGGAAGGTGGGGTTCAAGCCGCTGCCACAAAACATCTGTCACCACAAACCGCTGCTCGTTCATTCAAACCTCCGTTTCGAAAGTTTGAATCAGAAATCAGATCAAATGGGAATCCTGATTGTCCACGGACCCTAGCGGAAAATGACCCCGTCGTCGAACGGCAACAGCTGAGGTGGGAAAGCAAACAGACCCCGGGTCCAAACCGGGGCGGGATGAGTGCGGCGGCTGCAGAGTGAACACTCGATCAACGAGATTCCAAGCTCGTCGAAGGGAGCCGCCGCACCACCATCCGTTTCGATATATAGCGCAGAAGAGCGTTCAAGTCCCGTTTTTTGCATTGGCCCGGCTGAGGCAAAAGCAGCGGGGTAGATGCCGAGACGGCGCACCCAGAAAGCCTAACTCAGATCGCCCCGGGATACTGACCGGGACTTTCCGAAACGCGCACGCGACCGGGACGCGAACCGCCAATGGACTACGGCGCGGAAATCCTTGTCGACTTGCTCCAGGAAAACCAACGGCTTCCCCACATCAACGAATACCGCCGCAGCGGCGCCAAGGCGATCATCCCCACGGGCCGCAAGCTGCTCAAAAGCATTTGCGATACCCTAAAGAATGGCTGGGTCTTCGAGGACCCAGCCTTCAAAATCGCTCAAAAACAAAATCTTGCTGGGCAATCATCATAGGACGAGAAACGAATGGAACGAGACGAGCATTATAAAAAAATTGTCCTGGAGCCGATTTATGCCTGCGCCAGTTACAAGCCCAAGATGGGTCAAGGACGAGGCGAAGGTTATGAACTGGAAGCATTTCAAAAGCTCTACCGATCTGACCCATTCTATAGCTGGTTTGGGCTAGATAACCCCCTGATGTACGCTGCGCACAAAGCAGCGGGCGGCATGACAAGCGTCTATCGACAAATCGGAATTGGCTGCGAACGCCTGTTCCGACAGATTCTGATCGACGAGTTGCAACTGACCCCTGACGAGGTAAATTGGTCATATCAGACGAAAACTGCTGGCGGGAAAACCCGCACTCTCTATCTTGATGGGCGCATCCCCATTGATGCCGTGCGCAACCCTGAGCGACAGGCCGTCGTCAAAGATTGGATTCATCGCGCGGCGGCTGATATTGGCGTGGCTGAATCTGTTCGAGACGCCCTAACTGGAGTTATATTTGAGGTCAGGCAGGGCTACAAAAGCAAAGACAGTAAACGTCAAAATGCTGATATTGCCAACGCCACCACCGCCTATGTGAACACTTACTTGCCCTGTGTCTCCGTGCTCTCAAACCAAATCGACGGCGACATTCAAACGCGCTATCGCATGGAAAAGTGGACAATGCTCACAGGCACTGTCGGCACAGACAACGGTCTACGGTCAGTCTACGCCTTCATGTTGCAGGTTGTCGGTTACGACATGGCTGCCTTTTTTGAACGAAACTCTCAAACTCTAAGGGCAGAACTAGATCGTGTCCTTCGCTCCCTGTTGGAGGTGGGCAAGATATGAATGCACTCGCAGAACTGAAACAACGAGCCGACTATACTCACAAATACAACACACGTTCTGGCCGCCATGGATGGCTTCGCTTGACGCCTGCCTACTCGGTAAAGGTCGTTGAAGAGATTCTTTCGAACTACGAAGCTGATGGGCGTGTCTTAGATCCATTCTGCGGGAGCGGTACAACAGCACTTTGTGCAGCTCGGCTCGGCCTGCCCTCTGCGACAACAGACATTAACCCGTTTTTGATCTGGCTGGCAGGAGTGAAGACAAGGGGCTACACCTCCGATGAGATCGCCCTGACTCGTGATACATGCGCCCGCATTCTTGAAGGCATGGGCAAGACGTGGGTGCCTGTCACTGCTCCCCCGATCCATAAAATCGAGCGTTGGTGGTCAGAGATAAGTCTGTCTTTCCTGTGTGATTTGAAGGGGGCGATAGAGGAAATCAACGCACCAGAAAGCACCAAAGACCTGTTGCTTGTCTCTTTCTGCCGCACACTCATCAAACTGTCGAACGCGGCATTCAATCACCAGTCGATGTCCTTCAAGGAAGGTAATGCAGATGCAGAGCTATCGATAGATCGAAAAGCAATATTCCGCGAAGACGTTGCGTACGTTCTGGATGGCTGTTCCGAGGAAATTCGCGCACAAGCCTCTGCAATTCTGCAAGATGCGCGCGCTTTGAAAGAAGACGCGTTAGGCAAATTCGATCTTGTGATTACTTCCCCGCCCTATGCTAATCGGATGTCATACATTCGAGAACTGCGACCATACATGTACTGGCTCGGTTACCTAAAAGAACCCCGTGAGGCGGGTGAATTGGATTGGCAAGCTATTGGCGGCACATGGGGCATTGCAACGAGTCGTCTCAATGATTGGCAGGCATCGGAAGTATATCAAAACGATCACCTGTCATCGGTTGTTCAGGCAATCTCTGAAGCCGAC
>CATOTJ020000006.1:20000-31192 GCA_951813525.2 uncultured Limibaculum sp. | reverse complement strand
GACCCGGCTCGGCTCGTTGCAGGGCGATGTGATGCTGGCGGCCAACGGCATTCTGTTCCAGCTGTTTGCACTGGCCAGCTATGGGCTGGACGGGTTCGCGATTGCTGCCGAGGCCCTGGTTGGCCAGGCGGTCGGGCGCCGGGACCGGGCTTTCCTGCGCCGCGCCGTCATTGTCTCGGGCCAGTCTGCGCTGGTTCTGGCCGCGATCGCCACGGTCGCTCTGTTGCTGATCGAAACGCCGTTGATCGCGCTGTTCACCAATGTACCCGAGGTTCGGGCGATTGCTGCCGAACACTATTTCTGGGCGGCGATGTTACCGGTGATCGGCGTACTGGCGTTCCTGATGGACGGGGTCTTTGTCGGTGCGACGGCCAGCCCGGCCATGCGCAATGCCATGATCGTTGCCGCCGCGATCTATCTGTCAGCGGGCGGCTGGTTGGCCGATCTTTGGGGCAATCATGGCGTCTGGGCCGGAGTTTGGGCGTTCATGGTGCTGCGCGGGATCACCCTTCTGGTGCAATACCCGGCGCTGGAACGACGTGTGGCGTGATCGAAGGCAAGGCGGGGCAGCGCCCCCGCACGGCACCGAAAGGGTCAGAAAAAACCAGCCGTCACTCCAGCAGGTTCTCGCAGCGGGTCACCTTTTCGGTGATGTCGGGCAGCGTGCCCTTCACGAACAATACCGACCCGTTGCTCAGCCCGATCCGGGTGACCCCCTTGGGGTAATCCTCGGGATCCCACTCGTTTGCATCGGCCAGATAGGCGACCTGGTCGGCATTGACGACAACGCCGATTTCCCGGTGCAGGCGTCCGGACACGACCGTATAGGTCTTTGCGTAAAAGATGTTCACTGGTCAGCCGTCCGTTTCCCAGGCCAGATCGCGAAATCCATCTACTCCTGCCCGCCATCAAAGATCAGGCGTTCATCCACCGGCGCGACGCGCAGAATATTCGTCGAACCCGGCGTGTTAAAGGGCACCCCCGCCGTGACGATCACCTTGTCATCGACATCGGCAAAGTTGTCGGCACGGCACGCCCGGCTGGCCTGGACAACGGCAAGCTTAAAGCGTTCGACCTCCGGCGTTTGCACGCAATGCAGCCCCCAGGTCAGGCACAGCCGACGGGCCGTGCGCGTGATCGGCGTCAGGGCCACAATGGGAACAGTCGGGCGTTCGCGCGCCGCCAGCAACGCGGTCGTTCCGGAATGGGTAAAACAGCAGATCGCTTTTACGTCCGTTGCCTCAGCGACCTCGCGGGCGGCGGCGGTGATCGCTTCGCTGACTGTCTCGCGCCGGATTGCCCGGCTGGCTTCCAGCGTCTTGATATACATCTCGTCCGATTCAACCGTCCGGGCGACATTATCCATCATCTCGACCGCCTCGACCGGATAGTCGCCTGCCGCGCTTTCAGCAGACAACATAACCGCGTCGGCCCCGTCATAGATGGCGTTTGCCACGTCCGAAACCTCGGCCCGGGTCGGCTGTGGACTTTCGATCATCGATTCCAGCATCTGCGTTGCGACAATGACCGGTTTGCCCGCCGCGTTACATCGCCGGATCATGCGTTTCTGGATCGCTGGCAGTTCCCAGCTGTCCATTTCAACGCCCAGATCGCCGCGCGCCACCATGATGCCGTCGACAATGTTCAGGATCTCGTCGAACCGGGCGACGGCGGCCGGTTTCTCGACCTTGACCATCACGGCCACCCGCTCGCCGCCCAAAAGATCGCGCGCCATCTGCACATCTTCGGGTCGTTGCACGAAGGACAGCGCAAGCCAGTCGATGCCCAGATCCAACGCAAAGGCCAGATCGGCGCGGTCCTTGTCGGTCAGCGCGGCCAGCGGCAGCACCACATCGGGCAGGTTCACGCCCTTATGGTTCGAAATCGTGCCCCCGACCGTGACCTCGCAGGTGGCACCGCTGTTATCGCACTCGATGACTTTCAGGCGGATTTTGCCGTCGTTCACCAACAGTGTTGCACCGGGCTCCAGTGCCTCGAAAATTTCCGGATGGGGCAACTGAACCCGCGTGGCATCGCCCAGCGCGTCGTCCAGATCGAACCGAAACGTCTGGCCCTGTTCAAGCTCTGCCGCATCGCCTTCGAAATCGCCTACCCGCAGCTTTGGGCCCTGAAGGTCGATCAAGATGCCGATGGGCCGGTTCAGCTCCATCTCGATCTCGCGGATCAGTTGATGGCGTTGGCGCACATCTTCATGGGACCCGTGGCTCATGTTCAGCCGAAAGACGTCAACGCCGGCGACGAACAGCTTCTTCAGCATCTCGCGCGATGACGACGCCGGGCCAACGGTTGCGACGATCTTTGTATTGCGTTCGCGGCGCATGCGCCCCCCTGGGATTGATCAAGCTTGGCGGATCATCTCTGTTGCATGTGACAGTTGCAACCAAACTAAGGTTAATATTCTTGCGTCCTTGCACGGCCCGGCCACGGATTATATGGCCGTTGAAATGAACCAGCGCGATGCCTTCCAACCCGTCGAGATGATTCCCGGTCAGGGCGACATCATTCTGGTCTGCGATCATGCCCGCAATAGCGTTCCGCCCGAACTTGGCGATCTGGGGATGCCCGCCGCCGATATGGGGCGCCATATTGCCTTTGATGTCGGGGCTCGGGCGGTCACATTGCGCATGGCCGCGCTGATGGAGGCGCCCGCGGTCCTTTCGACGTTTTCCCGGCTGGTGATCGACCCGAACCGCGGCGAGTTCGACCCGACCCTGATCATGAAGATCTATGATGGCTCGATCATCGAAGGGAA
Source organism: uncultured Limibaculum sp. (assembly GCA_951813525.2). Taxonomy (GTDB): domain Bacteria; phylum Pseudomonadota; class Alphaproteobacteria; order Rhodobacterales; family Rhodobacteraceae; genus Thermohalobaculum. Next base: position 28,419 of record CATOTJ020000006.1, on the reverse strand, counting down.
CCGGAAGGCCGGACCCGAGGAACGGGCGCGCCGGATCGCTGCCTATCACCGGCCCTATCGCGCGGCCCTGGGCAATCTGATCGACGAAAGTGTCGCCGCGGGCCGTGCGCCGGTTCTGGTGTCGATCCATTCCTTTACGCCGCAACTGCGCGGGCACCTGCCGCGGCCGTGGCATGTCGGCCTGCTGTGGGCTGAAGATGACCGACTGTTCCGCCCGCTGATGGCGCGGCTTGGCCAGGATCCGGCTTTGGTGATCGGCGACAATCAACCCTATTCCGGGTCGCTGCCCGGCGATACCATGTGGACATACGGCGTCCGCCGCGGTTTGCCCCATGTCCTGATCGAGGTCCGCAACGACCTGATTGCCGACGACGCCGGACAGGTGGAATGGGCAGGCGTTCTTTCCGATGCGGTGCAGGGCGCGGTCGCCGACCTGCGGGCGGCGGGCAGCGGCGGGCAGATGATGCCGGTTGCGGCGGGATAACGCAGGCGGGATAAAGCAGGCGGGATAAAGTGGGCAGATTAAAGCAACGGATCAAGGAGGCCAGAAAATGAGCGAACTGGACCAGCAGGCAGCCGAAGCAGCAGCGTTCCGGCGCCTGCGCCAACATCTGAACGAGCGCACGGATGTGCAGAACATCGACATGATGAACCTGACCGGATTTTGCCGGAACTGCCTGTCGCGGTGGTATGGCGAAGCGGCTGCCGAACAGGGTGTCGACCTCAGCAAAGACGCCGCACGCGAGGCGGTTTACGGCATGCCCTATGACGAATGGCGGACAAAGTACCAGACCGAAGCAAGCGACGCACAAAAGGCGGCCTTCGCGGCGGCGGACAAGCACGAATAGACATTCGCCCGGAAGCCGCATCCTTGATGCGGATGACCGGGCCTCACTCGGATGCGCTGCCCCCGACCCAGGGACATTTTCAGACCAAAGAAGCGGACGGGTGCGGCGCCATGTTCCAGCGATCTTTTGGCGCCTTGCGAGGAATCGGTTTGCTGGGCCGCGCCCTTTCGCTACAACGCCCGCCCGATCACCTGACACGAGTTGACCCATGACTGACGAGACCGTCTCGCACACCTCTGTTGCCGCTGGCCAGTTGAAGGCCATCGTTGAACGCGTCGAGCGCCTGGAAGAAGAACGCAAGGAAGTCGCCGAGCAGATCAAAGAGGTCTATGCCGAAGCCAAGGCCACCGGTTTCGACACCAAGACGCTGCGCAAGATCGTCTCGCTGCGCAAGAAGCCGACCGAAGAACGCCAGGAGGAAGAAGCGCTGCTGGATCTGTATCTTTCGGCGCTGGGCATGTTGCCCTGACGAGATGAGCGGCTGACCCGATGACCCGCAGGTTAAGGATCGCGACCTGGAATGTATGCTGGTTCAGCCGGCTTTTCGACGATCAGGGACGCCTGGTTGTCGATGACGAATGGTCGGGCATGCGCGATGTCCCGCGGCGGCGCCAGGCCGTCGCAATTGCCGAAGTGCTGCGCGCGGTCGATGCGGATCTCTGGGCCATCATCGAAGCACCGGATACCGGGCGGTCACGAACAACCGTCGGGGCGCTGGAACGGTTCGCGGTTGCGTGCAAGTTGCGGGCACGCGAGGCGATTATCGGGTTCGAATCCGACACCGAGCAGGAGATCGCCCTGCTGTTCGACCCGGCACGCGTGGCGGCGCGGCACGCCCCCGTCGGCCAGACCTTGACCGAGGCATCGGCGCACCACGCCGCGCCCGATCCGGCCCCGCGTTTCGACGGGGTTTATGCGCTGGATCTGGACGGCGATGGCGAGATCGACGTGCACCGATTTTCGAAACCGCCATTGGAGGCCGATATTGTCATCGACGGCGCAGCGACGCTGCGCATGATCGCCGTTCACGCCAAGTCGAAAGCGCCGCACGGCGCCGACAGCAAGGCCGAGGCAGCGGCCATGTCGCTGCTGAACCGGCGCAAACAATTGGCGCAGTGCGCCTGGCTGCGCGCCCGCATCGACGGACATCTGGCGGCGGGCGAGGACGTGATCACGCTCGGTGATTTCAACGATGGCCCCGGTCTCGACAAATATGAGCGCGTTTTCGGTCGGTCGGGGGTCGAGGTCGTCATGGGCGATCCGGACGATCCCGCGCGCCGAATGACGACCCCATTCGTGAAAGCCGTCACACCGTCGCAATCGCGCCCCTCAACGGCGCGGTTCTACAAGGGCGGGCACGGGCGCTATCTGAACGCTCTGATCGATTTCATTATGTTGAGCCCCCGGCTTGCCGACGACACCGCACCGGAATGGCGGATCTGGCATCCCTTTGATGATGCGAAATGTTTTGGCAATCCGCGGATGAAACAGGCACTGCTCGATGCCTCGGACCATTTCCCGGTGACGGTCGATTTGACGGTTTAGATCGATCGTTTCGCCGCCGGATTTCGGTTAGAGCGGCGTCCAGCCACCGTTTTCCCTTCGGAACAATCTGTCCGAGATCGGATGGTGCTCGGTTTCGAATATTTTCCGCATTCTTTGGCTGAGTTGCGACAGCGCCGCACGGTCACCAAAGGGCGCGATGATCAGCCATCCGCGAGCTGGCGTGGCGACGACCGGATCGCCGTCAATGATTTTGGAAATCTCCGGCCAGGGGTCGGGCAACAGCATCAATGCATTTTCATAGTAGCCGTCGAGTTCGACGAACAACAGGCGTCCCTCGCGATACAATTGGAATTCTCGGGCCTCTCTGCGCAGGTTTTCGTAGGCGATGGTCCACGCGCCGCCAGGTTCAAGACCTATTTCGCGCAAACCCGCTGCTGTTGTTGTCGCAACAGAATGCGGATGATCAACCACCAGGACGGCACGCAATTCACCCGCAACCGGTCGGCTGATCGTGCGCTTCGCCGGATCCGTGTTGCCGGACGACAAATTTTCGTCGGCGAGCGCGGTGAGATAGGATTGATGATGGAGCGTAACCCGGAGTGCAGATCGCTCCGGCCGGATTTCGTCGGCGTTTAGCGATGTGCGTATGAGCGACCGGGCGAACCTTTCGACGATCGCCTCTCGCGCGGCGGGGTCGGATACGCGCAATTCGCGTATCAGATTGTCAAGCCAAGCGATCGCGACGCTGCCGTCAGATCCTAAAACGTCAATGCCGCCGTCTGGTCGAGGCGTCGCCTTCGCGATCCGCGGGTCCGAGGTCAGCCGTTCAATCAGCAAAACACGAACGCGGTCTTCGTTGATATCGCCGTTCAATATGTCTGACAGTGCTGAAAGCGGCAGAAACGCGACCATGGCCGCAAGGATCAGAGCGGGCGGGCTCCAGATCGTGAACATATACTCGGTCCCGTATCGCCTATTCGTCGACCTATCCTGCGGTCGCGGCCCGTTCCCGTCAACGTGTGACCCTTCGAAAACCAGCCTGATGAAGGCGGTGAAAATTCGCCTCGACCGCCGCGATCTCTCTAGGTCATTCCGGTCCACGTCCGATCTGGAAATCGTCGATCTTACGGTAAAGGGTCGACCGGCCGATGCCCAGGCGCCGGGCGGTTTCGCTCATCCGGCCGCGATAAAGGTCCAGGGCCTTGGCGATCGCTTCCTGCTCGATTTCCAGCAGGCGCTTGATATGGCCGTCTTCGCGCAGAAAGCTGGCAACGCAGTTTTCGGTATCTGCGCATCCATTGGGGCCAGCGATCGCGTCATGGCGTATCGCACCGTTCGACGGCGCACCGGCTGCAAATGGCCCTGTGGGAACCGGCCCGAGTTCTGCGCCGCGCGACAGCGCGGAACCGGCGGGCGATGTGCCGGTCAGGCCCTGAAGATCTTCCGGCCGGATCACGGGGCCGTCGGCGATGACGACGGCACGGTGAATCGTATTTTCCAGTTGCCGGACATTTCCGGGCCATGGCGCCCGTGCGATCAGTTCGAGGGCGGCCTGACTGAACCCTGTTATCGGCGATGTCTCTGCCGCGGCAAAGCGCTTCAGGAACATGCGGGCCAGCCCGGGCAAATCCTCGCTACGGTCGCGCAGGGGCGGCAGTTGCATCGGGAAGACGCCGATGCGATAGTAAAGGTCTTCGCGGAACGTGCCATCCGCGACCATCTGTTTGAGGTCGCGGTTCGTGGCCGAGATCAGGCGAATATTAACCGTGACCGGCTGGCTGGCCCCGACCGGGTCGATTTCACCGGTCTGAATGGCTCGCAACAGCTTGACCTGTGCCTCTGGCGGCAGTTCCCCGACTTCGTCCAGGAACAACGTGCCGTCGGAGGCATCCTGAAACTTTCCCGGACGCCGCGATGTGGCGCCGGTGAACGCACCCTTTTCGTGGCCGAACAGGATCGATTCAACCAATTGGGCGGGCATGGCCCCACAGTTCACGGCAACGAACGGGGCGCCGGCGCGGTCGCTGGACCCGTGGATCGCGCGGGCGAAGACTTCCTTGCCTGTGCCCGATTCCCCCTCCAGCAACACCGGGATATCCGATCGCGCGACCCGCCGCGCCATGGCGATCGCCGCGCGCGTTTGCGGCGCCACCGCGATCAAGTCGCTGAAAAGAAGACGATTTTCACCGGCGCGCGATAATCTGCCAACCTCCGTCGACAGATCGGACATGGCCAATGCGTTGGCGATCGATACCTCCAACCGCTCCGGCCCCACGGGTTTGATCAGAAAGTCCGTGGCACCCGCGCGCATCGCACCGACCGCGCGCGAAACCGACCCGTCCGATGTCAGCACCAGAACAGGAACGTTGCGGCCGGACCCGCGCAGCCGGGTCAGCACCTCGATCCCGTCCAGACCGGGCATCTGCAGGTCCAGAAGCACCAGGTCAATTGGCGTCGGATCGGTCGGACCGCCCTTCATCAACCGGTCCAGCCCGGCCTGTCCGCCGTCAGCTTCGGTTGCTGTAAATCCAGAACCGACCAGCATCGCCTTTATCTGGCGGCGCTGGATCGGGTCATCATCGACGACAAGTATGCGTGCAGACATGAACAGCCAATCAGGATTCGGTCTCGGTTCTCGGGCATAGAGCAGGGAAGTTGACAATCCGTGACCAAGCGCTGACCAAGGCCACTGGAAGTTGCGCGTGAAACCGCGATTTACCTTTAAATCAAGGGAATTGCGCAAGACTGTTGTAGAAGCGCACCGGCATGGATATTCTGCCGCTACGCGGAAATTTTCTCCATCTGCCGCATTGTGCTGTCAGTATTTTCGTGTCAGAGGGAGAAATGCGGATCGGCAAGTGCCGGAACAACCAATCCTGGGCGCGTGAGCAGCGTGCCCGATACCGGAACGGAGAGAGGGATGAAAACTGTAACTCGTTTGCTGCTGGGCACTGCTGCAATTGCATTGGCTGGTTGCTCGCAGCTTCCCGGATCGTCGCTGGGGGCGACATTCGGCGCTGAGCGTTATCTGAAGGCTGACCATGGGGGCGCAGGCTTTACAGGTGCGCTGGCCAAAGAATACACCGAGCTGGGCCGCCGTGCGGCGTTCCGCGACGTGCGTTGGCGGAACTCGACGGCTTATATCGCGAAAGCGAAGCAGGCCGAATCGGGGATCGAACCGGCGCCGTGGGCTCCTGAGCAACTGGGCGTGAACGGCGATGCGTCGGCCATGTACCAGTCGGTCGTTGCCACCATCAACGAAAACAAGGCTGCCCGGCCCGAGGCTTGCGCCCGTGCCCAGGCCATGTGGGACCAGTATCTTGAATCGCTCCGCGGTGATGCCGCCGGCGCGATTTGTCTGCTGCCCGCTGACGCCAAGGCCCTGTTGGACGAAGCTCTCGCCGCTTGCGGTGGAACTGGCTCTGCTGCCTTCATCGTCTACTTCGGCTTTGACCGTACCAACCTGACCGACCGTGCCCGTGGCACGCTGGACGAGGTTGTTGCTGCCGTGAACAAAATGGGCGCCACCGCGCTGTCCGTTGTTGGCCATGCAGATACGGTTGGCTCGGTTGCCTACAACCAGGGTCTGTCCGAGCGTCGCGCACGCCGCGTCGCACGGTACCTGAACAACAAGGGCATCACAGCCGACTCGATGACGTTGGCTGGCCGTTCCGAAAACGACCTGGCGGTCGCGACCGGCAACAATGTCCGCGAGCCTCTGAACCGTCGCGTCGAGATCAACCTCTCGAAGTAAGCAACGCTTCAGCGTAATCAGCCGCCCCGCGCTTCTGGCGCGGGGCGGTTTTCTTTTGCGGGTGCAGGCGTGGTAGGATGGGCTTAACTCATCTGGAACCGGAGCCGGACTATGCGCCTGATTGCGCCAATCATCCTTTCCCTTTCTGTGGCCGCCGGATCGCAGGCGCTGGCCCAGTCATCGCCGGAAACCCGTCTTCCCGAAGCGTTGGACAAAGCGTTCCGCGAGATGATGGAGGAGTTGAAGCCCGCGTTGACCGAAATGTTCAAGATGATCGAACAGTTCGAAGGCGTCGATGATCCCCGCCACTATCAGATGCCCGAAGTTTTGCCGAACGGGGACATCATCATCCGCCGCCGCCAGGATGCGCCGCCGTTCAAGCCGCGCGATCTTGATGAAGACCCTGTTCCCGACGGGCCCACCAAGACCTGATCCGGACCAGAACATGATCTGAGGGATATTGCCGCCCCACCCTTTCCGCGGGCCGCACCCGGGTCTATGTTCCGGCGAGTTTTCAACACCGGAGCGCTGCCGATGACCCCCGCCTTTCCCGCCGAGATTACCCGCGACACCGAAGACCACCATGGCGGTGTCGATCTCGGCGACCTGCCGGATTGGGATCTGACCGATCTCTACCCCGCAATGGACGCGCCCGAGGTCGAGGCGGATCTCGCCAAGACAGCGGCCGCCTGCCAGGCATTTGCCCAAGCCTATGAAGGTAATCTGGCCGATCTGGACGGCGACGGCCTGGCCGGTGCGCTGGCGGACTACGAAAACGTCGACCGGGTCCTTGGCCGGATCATGTCCTTCGCCGGGCTGCTTTATCAGCAGAACACGCAGGATATGGACCGCGCCAAGTTTCTGGGTGACATGCAGGGCCGGATCACCGATCTGACGCAGCCGTTGGTGTTCTTCACCCTGGAACTGAACCGGCTGGACAAGGATCACCTGGACACCCGGGTCGGCGAGAGCGCGGCGTTGGCTCGTTACCGTCCGTGGCTGGACCGGGTGCGTGCGATGCAGCCTTATCAATTGGGGATTATATACGATAGTGCCCAAAAGGGCTTGACGCCCTAGACCATAGGTGATTCAATAGTGCCCAAGATCAAGGGAGATACACATGGCACAGAAAGCACCCGGTAAGCACTATCGTGAAGGTATCAGCCTCGTAAAGCTGTTCAAGATATTCCCCACCGACGAAGCCGCCGAGAAGTGGTTTACCGAGGAACGCTGGGCCGATGGTCCTCACTGTCCACATTGCGGATCGACCAGCGTGCTGTCCGGGGCGGCACACAAGACCATGCCCTACCGTTGCCGTGAGAAGGAATGCCGCAAGCGATTTTCAGTTCGCACTGGGACGTGCATGGAAGCGTCCAATCTCGGTTATCAGGTCTGGGCAATTGCGATTTACCTCATGACCACCAGCCTCAAGGGTGTTTCGTCTATGAAGTTGCATCGCGATCTGGAGATTACCCAGAAAGCCGCTTGGCATTTGGCGCACCGGGTGCGCAAAGCGCTTGAGGATGATGGTGTTGCACTGCCCTTTGGTGGCCCGGTGGAAGCCGACGAAACCTACATCGGCGGACTCGAAAAGAATAAGCACAAGGGCAAGAAGTTGAATGCCGGGCGCGGCGGCGTTGGCAAAGCCATCGTCGCTGGCGTGAAGGATCGGGAAACCAATCAGGTTATTGCCAAGGTCGTACGGGACACCACGTCGAAGACGCTGCAAGGCTTTGTCATTGACCACACCACCGAGTGCGCGGCCGTCTACACAGATGATGCCAGCGCTTATAAGGGGATCAACAGGACGCACGAGGCAGTTCGCCATTCCGTTGGTGAGTATGTTCGGGAACAAGCTCACATCAACGGTCTGGAAAGCTTCTGGGCACCGCTCAAACGCGCTCACAAGGGCACGTTCCACAAAATGAGCCCCAAGCACCTGAACCGTTATGTGAATGAGTTCTCAGGCCGTCACAATGTCCGTCCGCAAAACACCATCGACCAAATGTCAGGCGTGGTTACTGGCATGGAGGGCAAGCGCCTTCGCTACGTTGATTTGATTGCAGACAACGGTTTGGCAAGCGGAGCGCGGTCATGAGTGATTCAAGCGTCGCGAATGATCTTTCTCAATTTCTCGGGTCTGAAAAGTTTTCAACAATCATGGCCGATCCACCTTGGCGCTTTGCCAACCGGACAGGAAAAATGGCCCCTGAACATAAACGTCTTGCCAGATATCCGACAATGACGCTTGAAGACATATGCACTCTTCCCGTTTCAGATTTTGTCGAAGATCGGGCGCATTGTTACCTTT
>CATOTJ020000006.1:0-15000 GCA_951813525.2 uncultured Limibaculum sp. | reverse complement strand
CGCTCGGGCTTTGCCCCTTGCGGGACCGTCAGCCGCTTTTGATCTTTGATCAAAAGCTCTCTTGCTCTCACTGTCCCGGATCAAGCGCGAAAAGGGCGTTTGGTGGATGCCTAGGCGATAAGAGGCGATGAAGGACGTGGTACGCTGCGATAAGCCCCGGGGAGTTGCGAACAGACGCTGATCCGGGGATTTCCGAATGGGGCAACCCACCTGACAATCTTAGATTGTCAGGTTCTTTTGAGTGCGTTCATGGACATGAACGCGTCCGCTCCGCGCCGGCCCTTGGCCGGTCTCGCGGGTCTTTGACCCGCTCGCGGTTCGCAGCTCAGAGGAACCTGATGATCTTTGGTTGAGACAGGTACTTATGGACTGAATACATAGGTTTATAAGAGCGAACCCGGGGAACTGAAACATCTCAGTACCCGGAGGAAAGGACATCAACAGAGACTCCGTTAGTAGTGGCGAGCGAACGCGGACCAGGCCGTATGGCTAATAAAGACGAACCATCTGGAAAGTTGGGCCAAAGCGGGTGATAGCCCCGTAGTTGTAGAAAAAGCCATCGTTAGAGTAGGGCGGGACACGTGAAATCCTGTCTGAACATGGGGGGACCACCCTCCAAGCCTAAGTACTCCTTATCGACCGATAGCGAACCAGTACCGTGAGGGAAAGGTGAAAAGCACCCCGACAAGGGGAGTGAAACAGATCCTGAAACCGGACGCCTACAAACAGTAGGAGCATCCCATGTCTTCGGACGGGTGATGTGACTACGTACCTTTTGTATAATGGGTCAGCGACTTAGTCTCTCGAGCAAGCTTAAACCGATAGGTGTAGGCGTAGCGAAAGCGAGTCTGAACAGGGCGAATGAGTTCGAGGGATTAGACCCGAAACCAGGTGATCTAGGCATGGCCAGGTTGAAGGTGCAGTAACATGCACTGGAGGACCGAACCCACTGACGTTGAAAAGTCACGGGATGAGCTGTGCCTAGGGGTGAAAGGCCAATCAAACCTGGAGATAGCTGGTTCTCCGCGAAATCTATTTAGGTAGAGCGTCGTGTCTTACCTCGGGGGGTAGAGCACTGGATGGGTAATGGGGCCCCACAGGCTTACTGATCCTAACCAAACTCCGAATACCCGAGAGTACAATCACGGCAGACAGACGGCGGGTGCTAAGGTCCGTCGTCGAAAGGGAAACAGCCCTGACCAACAGCTAAGGCCCCTAATTCGTGGCTAAGTGGGAAAGCAGGTGGGACGTCCAAAACAACCAGGAGGTTGGCTTAGAAGCAGCCATCCTTTAAAGATAGCGTAACAGCTCACTGGTCTAGGGTCTGTGGACATTCATCTTGACGCGATGAGCGCAGCAGCGAGGTTCCAGCAGGCGGCGTAGCTGCAATCAGTTTTGTCGTACCGCGTGGCTATGCCTCTGAATTCCTTTATCTTTGCGAAGTAGTTTTCGACGAGATGCCGCCATTTGTAGACCTCAATGTCGTAGGCGCGCTTTATCTTTCGATTGCCCTTAGGCGGGATCACGGCGGTTGCGCCGCGCGCATCGAGTTCTTTCAGCAGCCAATTCGCGTCAAATGCCCTGTCCGCGAGCAGGGCATCGAACGAAACATCTTTGATCAGCGGCGCGACACCCTTCATATCGTGCGCCTGTCCCGGCAGAAGCAGGAACCGCACCAGGTTCCCAAGCGCATCGACCAGCGCTACGATCTTGGTCGTCAGCCCGCCACGCGAGCGTCCGATGGCCTGAGCCTGAGCCCCCCTTTTGCGCCGGTGGCTTTCTGGTGAACCTGAACAATGGTGCCATCGATAAGCGCATATTCAAGGTCGGGGTCATCACTCACCGCCTTGAAAAGACTCTCGAAAACACCTGCTTTGGCCCATCGCCGGAAGCGCCGGAACTGGCTGTTCCAATTTCCAAAAGCGGGCGGCAGGTCACGCCACGGTGACCCCGTGCGCACACGCCAGAACACAGCCTCCACAAACAGCCGGTTATTCTTCGCGGTCACGCCGCTGTCGCTGGCTTTGCCTGGAAGGTGGGGTTCAAGCCGCTGCCACAAAACATCTGTCACCACAAACCGCTGCTCGTTCATTCAAACCTCCGTTTCGAAAGTTTGAATCAGAAATCAGATCAAATGGGAATCCTGATTGTCCACGGACCCTAGTTAAGATATCCTGCGGCGAAGATGTAACGGGGCTCAAGCCACGAGCCGAAGCTTTGGAGTGCGCAAGCACTGGTAGCGGAGCGTAGTGTGAACAGACTTCTTGCCTATTCTTGAACCCAGCAGTGATCTGCGGTTTTGAGGTGGTCAGACCAATCTTCAAGTTACTTGAGACAAGGGCGAGCAGAGCTGGCGTCATGCTGGGTTTGCTTATCACGCCCAAGTCCTCAAGCAGCGCGAAGCGCGGTAGGACAACCAGATGAATCGCTAGTGATCGGCAACGATGGGATTAAGCGCAGGCACAGAAGTTTACGATGAAGCCGGGGCGTGAGCCATCCGGTGGAGTGATCACTAGCGAGAATGCTGACGTGAGTAGCGATAAAGCGGGTGAGAGACCCGCTCGCCGGAAGTCCAAGGGTTCCTGCTTAAAGCTAATCTGAGCAGGGTAAGCCGACCCCTAAGGCGAGGCCGAAAGGCGTAGTCGATGGGAATCAGGTTAATATTCCTGAGCCAGGAGGATGTGACGGATTGTGAGAGCTTACGGGTCTTATCGGATTGACCTGTGATGGTAGCAGTCCCTGGAAATAGCCCTCCATCAGATCGTACCCTAAACCGACACAGGTGGACAGGTAGAGAATACCAAGGCGCTCGAGAGAACTATGTTGAAGGAACTCGGCAAAATGCCTCCGTAACTTCGGGAGAAGGAGGCCCAGGGCAGTGATGTCCTGGGGGCACAACCCAGGGGGTGGCGACTGTTTACTAAAAACACAGGGCTCTGCGAAGCCGCAAGGCGACGTATAGGGTCTGACGCCTGCCCGGTGCTGGAAGGTTAAAAGGAGGTGTGCAAGCACCGAATTGAAGCCCCAGTAAACGGCGGCCGTAACTATAACGGTCCTAAGGTAGCGAAATTCCTTGTCGGGTAAGTTCCGACCTGCACGAATGGCGTAACGACTTCCCCGCTGTCTCCAACATAGACTCAGCGAAATCGAATTCCCCGTGAAGATGCGGGGTTCCCGCGGTCAGACGGAAAGACCCCGTGCACCTTTACTACAGCTTCAGATTGGCATCAGGCCAGCGTTGTGCAGGATAGGTGGTAGGCTGTGAAACCAGGGCGTCAGTCCTGTGGAGCCACCCTTGAGATACCACCCTTCGCTCGCTTGATGTCTAACCGCGGTCCGTTATCCGGATCCGGGACCCTCTGTGGCGGGTAGTTTGACTGGGGCGGTCGCCTCCCAAAGAGTAACGGAGGCGCGCGATGGTGGGCTCAGACCGGTCGGAAATCGGTCGTCGAGTGCAATGGCATAAGCCCGCCTGACTGCGAGAGTGACAGCTCGAGCAGAGACGAAAGTCGGTCATAGTGATCCGGTGGTCCCGCGTGGAAGGGCCATCGCTCAACGGATAAAAGGTACGCCGGGGATAACAGGCTGATGGTGCCCAAGAGTCCATATCGACGGCACCGTTTGGCACCTCGATGTCGGCTCATCTCATCCTGGGGCTGGAGCAGGTCCCAAGGGTACGGCTGTTCGCCGTTTAAAGAGGTACGTGAGCTGGGTTTAGAACGTCGTGAGACAGTTCGGTCCCTATCTGCCGTGGGTGTAGGAGACTTGAGAGGAGCTGCCCCTAGTACGAGAGGACCGGGGTGGACGGACCACTGGTGGACCTGTTGTCGTGCCAACGGCAGTGCAGGGTAGCTATGTCCGGACAGGATAACCGCTGAAGGCATCTAAGCGGGAAGCCCCCCTCAAAACAAGGTCTCCCTGAGGAACGTGGAAGACCACCACGTCGATAGGCTGGAGATGTAAGCGCAGCAATGTGCTCAGTTGACCAGTACTAATCCTCCGATTGGCTTGATCCGAGGCAGTGAAAGCAGGAGCTTTGCTTCTACTTTCACTGAGTCATTGAGTGTCGATCCTTGCGGATCGACGTTCCGCCGCATTCGCGGCGCCGGCGCGCACGCCGGTTTGGCACTCAGATCCCAGATCAGTGCTTAGGCGCTTGGAAAGAAGGTCTCGAGAAATGTCGATGGAGCAAGCGCGCGGATGCCAAAGGCGTCACGCTGGGCTATGCGTCTGTCGCAACATAGGTGCTGAGTACCAAACCGGCGCACGGCGTCGGCGCGGCGAATGCCGCGGAACGTCCGCCATAGTCGGACAACCAGGAAAGCTCGGCACCAGACCTTTTAAGCCCCCGTTGGAGGTTTAAAAGGTCTGGTGGCAACAGCACGAGGGAAACACCCGGTCCCATCCCGAACCCGGCCGTTAAGCCCCGTCGCGCCGATGGTACTGCGTCTCAAGACGTGGGAGAGTAGGTCACCGCCAGGCCAATCATTGAGCGTTTGCCCCGCAAACGCGATGCCCAAAACACCAACATCACCTGCGACAGCATCGTCCGCAGGCATGTGCGAAAGCATCAAGCACCGGTCCGCAAGCACTGTCAGTCCTGCGCCAGAACGCACAAAAGCCCAGGATCGCACCGCGCAACACACACTTCTCTCTCCTCACAAACACCGCCCCAACACGGGGCGCCGAGCCCGTTCGGACGACATTCGATCCACCAGATCAAATGCTTGACGGCCTCACCTCATCAGGCTCATAACCTGAACCACAAAATAACCCTGTCGCGGGGTGGAGCAGCCCGGTAGCTCGTCAGGCTGTCAATCGGCATCCAAACGTGACCCCAGATCGGCGTTCAAAAGTGACCCCCCTGGTGCTGAGCAGGCCGGGTCGCGTGGAGACCTCATTTATCAGAGCGCGGCCCGGCCTGCGCGGTTGAATTAGGCGCGGTTCTTGAAGCGCCAGCTTTCGTTACCGGTCTCAACGATCTCGCAATGATGTGTGAGGCGATCGAGGAGTGCGGTGGTCATCTTCGCGTCGCCGAAGACGGTTGGCCATTCTCCGAATGCCAGGTTCGTTGTGACAATGACTGATGTGCACTCATAGAGTTTGCTGATCAGGTGGAACAGCAGCTGACCACCGGTCTGAGCGAATGGCAGATAGCCAAGCTCGTCCAGAATTAGGAAGTCGAGGCGTGATATCAACTCAGCTGTCCGTCCCTGGCGCTCGGCCCGCGCTTCGGCATCGAGTTTGTTCACCAGATCGACGACATTGAAGAAGCGCCCGCGGCGGCCCTGGCGGATGCAGGCTCGAGCGATACTGACGGAGAGATGGGTTTTGCCTGTGCCGGTTCCGCCGATGAGCACGAGATTGCGCTGATGGTCGAGGAAGTCGCCGGTGGCGAGGTCACGGATCAAGGTTTCGTTGACCTCGGCCGCTTCGAAGTCGAATTCCTCCAGCTCCTTGGCCAGTGGCAGTTTCGCGATGGTCATCTGGTATTTGATTGAGCGCGCCAGCTTCTCGGAGATCTCGGCTGTCAGCAGATCGCCGATAATCTGTTGTGGTTCGTGCTGGCGCTTGATCGCAGCCGTGATGATCTCGTCGTAAGCTGTCCGCATGCCGTAGAGCTTCAGTTGGCCCATGGCGTCCAGCACCTGTGTTCGTTCCATTCGTTGTTCTCCTCAGGCTGTCATACCGGTCACAATTGGCGGCTGGCTCGCAGGTCAGCCGCAATGCATCCGGTGTTGTGATTGTCAGGGGTGGTGGCGGTTCGCGGCGACGGGCGAGAATGTTCAGGACCACGCTTGCGGAAGGGACATTCTGTGACAGGGCTTCTGCACAGGCCGCTTCCACCGCCTCCAGCCCATCGGAGAGGATCGCGCCTAGAACCTCGACCATCTGGCGATCACCACCGGGCTGACGCTCCAGTTTACGCTGCACACGGCGTAACGACGGCGGCAGCTCCCACTCCTTGAACGGCGCTCCGTTGCGCAGGGCGCCAGGTTTGCGCATCAGCACCGGAATGTAATGTAGCGGGTCATAGATCGCGTTATCGCGCCCAAAAACACGGGTATGGCTGCCGACGATCTGCCCGTCTTGCCAGCATTCCAGGCGATCGGCATAGGCGCGGATCTCGACAGGTCGACCAACGGCCCGGGCATTTACCGAGTACTTGTTCTTGTCGAACCGTACGAGGCAGGTTTTGGAAACCGATGCAGGGACTGCATGAAAGCCGTCGAAGGAGCCGACATATGGGTGCCCGTCCGGTGAAGGTGCTCTGGCGGGCTGCGGTGCGTCCCGGTTACGCTGCTCTTGCAGCGTAACTCCAGGGCATCAACTCGTCCAGCCGAGTGATCTTGTGATCTGCGATGTGGCGAAGGACGTGCGTCAGCCAGGCTTGCGGGTCGATGCCATTCAGCTTCGCGGTCTCGATCAGGGTATAGGCGATTGCAGCGGCGTTGCCGCCGCCCTTTGAGCCTACAAAGAGATAGTTCTTCCTTCCGAGGGCCACACAACGCATCGCCCGCTCAGCTGAATTGTTGTCGATCTCCAGGAAGCCGTGGTCGAGATATGGGCGCATTTTCTTCATGCGGGTCAGTGCGTAGCGGATCGCCTTGGCGAGTTCGGATTTGCCTGGAATCCTCGACAACTGGGCGTGCAACCACGCTTCCAAGCCATCGAAGACCGGTTTGGCCTTTTCTTGGCGGAGCCGCACCCGGTCGTCGGGGCATTTGCCACGGGCCTCTTTCTCGACGCGGTAGAGGGCGGCGATGCGCTTGATAGCTTCTTCGGCGACCTCCAGGCCGCTCGCCTTGAAGATGTCGACGAACTTGCGCCGAACATGGGCCATGCAGGCAACTTCGTGCACCTCGCCGGCGCGATACAGCTTGTTGAACCCGGAGTAGCCGTCGGCGTGCATCCAGCCCTTGAACTTGCTGAGATGGTCGGCGGGATGCTTGCCTTCGCGGTCCGTGCTGAACTGGTACCAAGCTGCGGGCGGATCACCGCTTGCCCACGGGCGCTCGTCACGGACATAGGTCCAGATCCGTGCTGTCGCGCATTTGCCCTTCGCCTGCATCTTGATCGGGGTGTCGTCCGCAAAGATTGCGTGGCCGCTGCGAACATACCGCCCGATGGCGTCGGCCAGCGGTTCCAGCAGCTTTGCCGATTTGCCGACCCAATCGGCAAGGGTTGAGCGATCCAGGTCGATGCCCTCACGCCCAAAGATCTGGCTTTGGCGATAGAGCGGGCAATGGTCGGCATATTTGTTCACGAGCACATGCGCTAGCAGGCCGGGGCCGGGCCGGCCGCGTTCAATCGGACGCGATGGCAGCACCGCTTGGCAGATCTTCTCGCAGCAGCTGCAGGCCATGCGCGGTCGGACGATGCGGTTCACCACGAACCTGCCGGGGATATATTCCAGCTCCTCGGTCACATCTTCGCTGATCGCCCGCAAATTGCCACCGCAGGCGCAGGTATCACCGGGTGACAGCACTTCCTCGTTGCGCGGCAGTTCCGGCGGCAGAGGCTTGCGCTTGGGCTTTTCCTGATTGTCGGTGTCGCCCTCTTCCTCCGACGGTGCGACCTGGGCCGCCGCTGTCTCTTCCTCTTCGAGACGCAGTTCGAGATTGAGCTGATCGGAGGTCTCGGACTTCGAGCCGAACCGGTGCTGTCGATGCCCCGCGAGCTGATGCTTCAGCCGGGCAATTTCCAACGCCTGGGACTTCACGGTGCTCGCAAGCTGGACGGCGACCGACTTCAGCTCCTTGGGGTCATCCGGCAGTTTGGAAGCGTCATCGAGCATGGCGGGCTTATACCGCGCCCGGATGCCAATGTGAATCCTATGGCGCTGGATTTGTTGATAAAATGCCTGTCGTCAACGGCCTCCAGGTTCGCTTGGGCATGCGCCAGTCGATGCCTTCCAGCAGCATCGCCAACTGTGCTGACGTGACCGATACCTTCCCATCTGCCGGTGAGGGCCACACGAAGCGGCCTTTTTCCAGGCGCTTGGAAAACAGGCATCCGCCCTGACCGTCCCACCAAATGACTTTAATCAGATCACCGCGCCTGCCCCGGAACACAAACAGATGCCCGGAGAACGGATCTTCCGCCAAAACATTCTCGGCCAGCGCCGACAGTCCGTTGAACCCTTTGCGCATGTCCGTGACACCGGCAGAGAGCCAGACCTTCGTTTGCGCCGGTACCGGGATCACGCGGACAGCTTCCGGATCAATGCAGCCAGAGCGGTGGGATCATAGGAGCCGCTGATCGTCAGCCGGTGGCCACTCACCAGTTCGATCAGCATCTCACGGCATGCGGCGCCGGACGACGGTGGCGGCTGAACAGGCTCGACAACCTCGACAGGCAAGAACCGGGCAACATCATCGACTTTCGGCGACGCTGCAAACTGGGGATCTTTCAGCCAGTTGAAAACCTGATTGGCATTCACATCGTAACGCCGAGCGACCTGACTGACCGAGACACCCGGAAACCGCGTTTGCGCGCAGATCATCCGCTTCTCATCGTCGCTCCAGTTCCTGCGCCGCCGTCGCTTCGCCATTCGAGACCCGCTAATGTCCACTTGTTCCTAATGGACATTATCTCCCATTAGCGCGACGCGTCAGAGCGGGGACGCCGGACGGTTACACATATGGGATCAAACTCGGCTGCTCTTCTTCGAACACCTCCCAGACCGTCTTGCCTGGAATGTCGGGGTGTTTGTTTGCCTTCGCATACACCAGGCACCGATCTGCCAACCAGGCATTCAGCTCTGCAAAGGATTTGAACCTCGGGCGCGGCACGAAGAAGCGTCTGCGCAGCACGCCAACCTGGTTCTCTACTTGCCCCTTCTCCCAGCCCGAGGCCGGGCTACAGGCAACGGGGTCAACCAGATAATGACCGCACATCTGCTGAAAGCGGCGGTTGTAAGCCCGACCCTTCCCGACGAAGATCGCGTCCACCGCCGTCTTCATATTGTCGTAGATCCCGCGCGCACAAGCGCCGCCAAAGAACGCAAACGCCTTGTCGTGCGCATCGAACACCATCTCTTGGGTCTCGCGGGGATACGCGCGCACATACGGCATTCGGCTGAAGCTGAGGCGAACATGAGCGACTTTGACAGTCACTGTCACACCGTCCAGAATCACGACCTCATGGCTCCAGTCGAACTGGTAAGCTTCGCCCGGATCAAAGCTCAAGGGAACAAACGCGCTCGCCGATGCTGCCTGCGTTCTCTTTGACCAGTTGGATGCGTATCGCCGAACCGCATCATAGCCGCCGCCGTAACCATGGTTGCGCAACTCTTCGTAGATCCGGATCAGTGTAAGGCGTTCCCGCCTCGGCTGCTTGGCATTTGCGGCCAGCATCTCGTCAAGTTCTGATCGCCATGGATCAATCTTCGGGCGAGGCTGTGTCGTGCGGTCATAGCTGAATTCGGTTGCGCCTGAACGCAGGACCTTGCGGACCGTATTCCTGGAAACCCGAAGCTCTCTGCAGATCTGCTTGATCGACTTGCCGTGAACAAAATGCGCCTGCCTGATCTTTGCGATCGTTTCCACAACCAACATCCCCTGATCGCTCCCTCACTCTTTTGAGGAAGCTTCTCGTACGAATTGTCAGGGGGGTCACTTTTGGGCGCCGATTACCCCAACAAGGGGGTCAATCTTGCATGCCGATCCACAGACCATGGCCAGCTTGGAGATTAGTCCCGGTGCTTCGATCGCAGCGATCATACCGGTCATCGAACTTACGGAATGCCCGACCAGGGTGACGTCGCGCAGTTCCAGTTCCTCACAGACGTCGATGATATCCTGGGCGTAGCCGTCGAGTATTTTGTAGCGTTGCAATCTGAACGCTTTTGGGTCCGATCGACCACAGCCGACATAATCGAACAGAACGATCTTGAATTGATCAAGAAGTTGCGGGGTCAGGAACCGCCACATGGTTTGATCGCACCCAAATCCATGGGCTAAAACGAGCGTTTTCGTTCCGTTTCCCAACACGTTGACTGCGTTGCGCTTGAGTGTATCGGTTCCAATCATTTGCGTCGCTCCCTGGTGCGCTTCCTTCCAGATCATTAATTTGATCACGCGCTAATTAACGAATAGTTCGGAAAGACTAACCAACGATTAACGATGCGCACATCTAAACCGGACATTGGTCCAAGGTCGGGTTTGTCCCCGTGAGCGACCTCCGCCCTCAAGCTGAGCTTCGCAGTTGCCGCGAATGGCAGCTTCGGCCTCCCGCAATCGCGAACCCGGAAACATCAACCAATGTCTCGTGTGGGCCGATTTTGTTGAAGAAGTCGTTTTTCGAGAGGCTCCTGGCCTAGGCTGATGACGCTCGCCGCGCCGCTCAGGCCGGGTTCGGCACGAGTTTCGCGAGCTTCCTGAGGTTTTGCGCTGTTGCTGCCATCAGGAATTCGTCGCGGGCGCCGGATGGTCCTCTGAGCCGGAGACGGTCGAGTTTCAGGATACGTTTGAGGTGAGCGAACAGCATTTCGACTTTCTTCCTGGCGCGCATTGCATCGACATATGCGTCCGTTTTGGCGATGTCGCGGGCCATGTCTCGCGCGCCTTCGTGAACAGATCGCAGGATTTTCCGCGCATGCTCCTTGGGCGTGCAACACGGCTTGAGTGGGCATGCGTCGCAGTCGTGTTTGCTGGCGCGGTAACGGCGCTGGCCGTCGTCATCTACTGCATCGCGGGCAATCTTGAAGGGGCGACGGTACTGACGGAGCCAGTGACCGGCAGGGCAGCGATAGGCGTCCTCGCCGTGGTCGTAGGTAAAATCTGACCGGGAGAAGATCTCGTCTGATCGTCTCGACTTATCGATGACGGGTATGAATGGCTCTATACCCTGTTCCTCAACCAGCCAGGCGAGCATCTCCGCATTGCCATATCCCGTGTCGCCGACAAGGCGCTCGGGATAGAGGTTGAATGTCTGCCGGGTCCGCTCAATCATATCCCGGGCGGCCTTGTTCTCGGCCTGACGGATCGGTGCGGTTGGCTCGACATCCACGATGATCGCGTTGTCGAGGTCGACGAGATAGTTCGTGGAATAGATGAAGTGCGCCTTGCCGCGATCGGCAGCAGACCAGCGCGCCGCCGGATCGACAGGCGAGATGTATTTGGGCACGACGGGTGTCGCTGCACCGAAAGCCGCATCGTCCAGTGTCGCAAGATATTCGGACGTCGCGCGGCCGGCGAATTGCTCTGGCGACCAGTCTTTCGGCGTGATCCCGTCTTCCCGGTTCGCATCAGCCTTGATCAGGGATGCGTCGACACCGAACGCTTCTCCGCCAACAAGACCTTCGCGGATGCATCGAGAAAGAACATCCTCGAACAGGAACCTGAACAGATCACTGTCGCGGAAACGGCCATGCCGGTTCTTCGAGAACGTGGAATGGTCCGGCACCGGATCGTTCAGATCCAGCCTACAAAACCAGCGATAGGCGAGGTTCAGATGCACCTCTTCGCAAAGTCGTCGCTCTGAGCGAATGCCGTGAGTGTAGCCGATAATCAACATCCTGATCATCAGTTCGGGATCGATAGATGGGCGACCAATCCGGCTATAAAACGGCTCGAGCCGACGCCGGACGCTCGAAAGATCGACGAACCGATCAATGCTCCGAAGCAAGTGATCCGCGGGCACGTGGATCTCCAGGTTGAACTCGTAGAACAGGCTGTTCTGCAGCACTTGCCGATCGCCCATCATCGCAGAAAACCTCCGTCACCACAGAGATCTTGAATCAGTGCTGGACCGTTCTTTCAACCCGGCTTTTTCAACAAAATCGGCCGTTAAGTGCCCTCGTCCGCGATCACATCGCAAATGTAGGCCCGTAGGGGGACCGATCCGCTTACGGGATCAACAGCATCGTGGCCTATCAGGACATTGAAGTTTGAATTGTTCAGCCCGGTTGCTGGGTAACTGGGAGCGTCGAGCTCGGCGCATCCCTGCCACCACCCGTGCTGCCCGCAAACAACGTCCGGCGATAGCGATGCATCAAATCGCGCTCGTGCGCGTGCCGTGCCATTGGGTGTCGAGATGCGCACCCAACTCCCTTCTGCGATGTTTCTGGCGTCGGCGGCATCGGGATGCAGATCTATCTGGGGATCCAAGGCCCTGCGGCGCAAGCTGGGAAGACTGCGGTGCTGGCTTTCGCAATAAAGCGTATCTTTCGTACACGTCAGCGTCAGTGGAAATCGCTTGGCAAGTTTGGGTTGAGTGCGGTGGCTGACCAGGGGTTCTTCGTAGTCCGGCAAGGGAGGGTACCCTTGATCCAACAATGTCTCTGAGAAGAACTCAACTCGCTGCGAAGGCGTCTTGAATCCCTTTGGTGTTCCGTCGACCAGGTCTGAATATTTTTGATGCCGCGTCTCCAATGGAACACGGATGCCCGCAGGATTTTCCCGAAGATCCTCGAGCATAATACCGCTGGGCGCCAGCATCGCACGGTGACCTTCGTCGATATCACCGTTCCAGAACCTGTCGCCCAAGCCAAGCCGATCGGCCAGATCAAAAATGATCTGGGTATCGGATCTGCTTTCCCCCTCGGCAGGGACCAGAGGTTTGCGCAGTTGCACCAACGAACAAGCTTCTCCGCTAATCTCAAAACCCATTTTGAGCCCTTCGGTTTCGAACGGGGTGGCTGCGGGTAGCACGATATCGGCGAAGTTCGCGCTGGGATTTACGAAAAGATCGACGTGCACATGGAACTCCAACGCCTTCAGGGCGCGGGCTGCCGTTTCGCCATCTGCGTGGGCCATAATCAGGTTCGAGCCAAAGCTGACCAAGCCCCGCACAGCGTAAGGATCCTGGTCCAGGATCGCGCGATAAATATCGGCAGATGTGATTTCGTCGAACCGGGCAGTGCCGAGAGGGCGCTGGTCCAGGCCAAGGGTCTTGGCACGTTGTTCCGACGATAGAAATTCAGGCCCGGTGACATCCCCGGCTGGCACGGCGGGCAATTCGACGTTCCCGCCCTTCTGATCATAGTTGCCGGTCAGCGCATAAAGCAGCCCAATGGCCCGTGCGATTTGGGTAGCGTTCGACTGTTGCTCCAGCCCGCTCCACGCCATGTAGCCGACCGGGCGCGCCTGCCACAGCAGAGCCGCAGTCCGCTCAACCTGATCCGCAGAAACGCCCGTCAATTCTTCGACATCGGCCGGAAGGTATTGTGCACAGACTTCTTGCCAATGCTGAAAAACGGTCTTGCAGCTGATCGGTCCATCAGGCGTTTGAACGTCCATCCAGCCTAACAAAGCAATATGCGCATTGGCATTGCCGAGCTGGCTGGCAAGAGGACGACCCGCCCAAACGACATAGGCGTCGGCGGGACCATCCAGATCCGCATCGCCTGCTCGTAGTAATCTGCCAGTATCTTCGCGAACCAGAAACGGAGCATTGGTCCAAGCCCGCAGAAACTCGGCATCATACCAGCCATTCTGGATCATTACGTGGGACAGCCCCAAGGCCAGCGCGCCATCCGAACCCGGGCGCACTTGCAGCCATTCGTCCGCGCGATGCGCCAGTCCCGCATTGCGGGGATCGACAACGATCAGCTTGGCGCCGCGCGCAGTTGCGGTAACGGTCGCTGTGGCATGGGCGATGCGCGATACCGATGGATTGTAACCCCAAAACAGGATGCAGCCCGCGTTATCTAGGTCCGGCATGACAGTCGCCGGCAATGCACTACCATAAGAATAGACGTTCGCCATGTAGCGACCCCAGCCGCACAGCTCGAACGACACAGCCTGATTGGGGCTGCCAAAGGCACGGCGCAGGCGCTGAACCCAATGTCGCGAGTCCGATAATGCAGACGTCGATGGCGACGCCGTGTTGAAGACGACGGTTTCGGGACCGTGCAAGTCTTTCAGATCGTTCATTCGGGTCGCAACGGTGTCCAACGCTTCGTCCCATGAAATCTTCTGCCACCCCGGCTCGTCAGCCCCTTTGGGGTTCGTACGCTTCATCGGATGAAGCAATCGGTCAGGAGCATAAACTAGCTCTGCGGCAACCTTGCCCTTGATGCATAACGCCCGTCCGGTCGGATGCGAAGGATCCGCAGACAAGGCAGTCAATCGCCCGTCTTCAACTGTCGCAATGGCCCCACATCTCGAGGTGCAAAGCGCACAAAACGTCTTCACCCGCTCGGAGAGAGGATTTCCATCAGCCATCGAAGACCCCATATTCGTCTAAAGTAATCATGCAGGAAAACCTATCACACGTCCGGCGATTCCATGATTATGGCGCCAGCGAACAGTTGCGCATGAATGTCTGCAAAGGGGAATGCTGCTGCAACGATTTTGGATGATTTCCAATGGCAGCTTGGGGCCGTCACACCCGATCGGCAACGTGTTTTGGGAGCCGCGAAAAACAATCTCACTGAACGGACATCGGTCGCAGCATGTCGTCAGTGTCCAGTTTGAGCGCGCTGCGCCAGAGCGGGGTTTTGAATACATGACATACGTGCTTGCTAGCGCCGTCTTCGCGGGTCTCGATCAGAAGCCCCGCCCATTTGAGCGGTCGCAGCACGCAAGACGAGAACGCGGCCATCTCTCGCCATCCCGCAGTGTGCCAATCTTCAGGCTCACCGTAGAAGGTTTCAAACAAGGCTGCCTCGGTCGTGCCGTGATCGGCCTCTGCGTTAATCACGTTCATCCAAACGTCCCATTTTCCGAAGGGACGGTCGTCAAAGCGCCCATAAGACGCGTGGTCGATCTGAAACAAAAAGTACGGGATCAGTTCGGCAAACAGTCGGCTTGGGTCTTGCGACAGATCTGCGCCTTGCTTGGTCAGCCTAAACTCACCCTTGAAGTGCCGTCCCAGGCGCAGCGATATCAGCAGAAAATGGAGAACCTCGAGTGGGGGGAACTCGTACTCGTTGACTACCTTGTTGTAGCGAAACATCTCAGCGGCGCTCATCCCCGGCCAATCAAAATGCTCAACAGCCCAGTGCACAAAGAAGCGCTTGAAGGCCTTGGTTTTGGTCAAGCCGATCGATCC
>CATOTJ020000005.1:0-10147 GCA_951813525.2 uncultured Limibaculum sp. | reverse complement strand
GCCAGCTCTACCGCAGAAAAATCTTCGCTTGCCGCGCGGTGATAATTGCTGGCGAACAAATCCACTACGTCGGCCAGGGCGTTCTGGCCGTCTTCGGGTAGCGCTTCTTGCGCTGCATCGATGCTGGCTTTCAAGCGTGCGTTCATGTGCTCATTCTACCTGGTCAACAGTTTAGGACAAGTTTGCTTTGATGAAGGCTTCCTGGTCAATGTCGGTCTTTTCGCCCCATCGCTTGAGCCCTTCCAGGCGTACATAGCGGTAAATCGTGCTGTCGGTCAGCTTGTCCATATCCAAAGCGGTGTATTTCTGACCGAGCTCGCGCCAGCGTCGGCGATACTGCGGCATGTCCGGTAAAGCACCCATCACGGCTGCGCCCAGCTCTGCGATCTCTATGTCGCTGCGATCATCGGCCAGTTCCTCAAATCGGGCTTCCTGGTGGGCCTTAAAACGGGCCACAATCTCCTGGCGCCCTTGCTCCGCAGCGGCTTCGGCTTCCCGTTTAGCTCGCAACAGCTTGGCCCGTTCCTTCGCCTCGGCAACCGTTCTGCGCTCGTCTGGCGTCTTCTCGCCATAGCCAGCGCGCAATGTATGAGCGAGGTATGCCGCCTTATCCTTTGGCTTTTTGGCATTCATGTATTCGATGGCCTCAGCCACGTACTGCTCACCCTTGGTCTCAAAAAAGTGGATGATCACCACATCCTCAACACCTATGGCGCGGGCTTGCTCATAGGCATCCGTGGCGCGGATTACAGAATGGTTCTTGTAATCCAGAAGCGAGGGCTGTGGGTTTTCTGCCACGCCAAACCGGATGCGGGCCACCTTGCGTCTTTCACGCTCAAACTCCGGCTGAATGAGAATGCCGGATTTCTCGTTCACACCCTTGGTCGCAGGCTTCAAAACCAGGGAATTGAGGCGCTTGAATTCATCATAAGTCGGTTCATTCGCGCCCAGCAACTCGCGCCACTCCGACACGTCCTTAAACCCTGTCGACCCAGTTCCAATGTAGCGGATACAATTCTCAAACAGGCTCAGCTCGTACTTGCTGTCAAAACGGTTCTGCGCCGAAAGTGTCATCCAGATGTACTGTTCTGGCTCGTGCAAAATCCCCGCCATCTTACGCGAAAATCCATATTGAACCGTGCCCCCCTCGATCACGTCGAAGTCGGCAATCAACGTCGTGCCGCCCCTCTTGCGTCGCTTCCGCTTGCCCTTCGACTTGTCGTCAAAGTCGATGGTCTGCACTTCAGTCTGCATCAGCTCCCGGCAGTGATCGTAGACCATTTGATAGTCGCGGCTATTGAACCCTGCGAACTCCGCAAGGATCGCCACCGGGATGGTAAACTGCGTTGTGCCCTGCCCCAGCCCTTCATATGCGTTAGCCAAAAGTACATTGTAGATTTTCCGGTGCAGGAAGCCGAGCTGGCCCATAGCCACCTGGACAACGCCAACGGCTTTTTTGAAGCCATCCGGCACCTCGACAACGGGCCCGAAAAACTCGTCATCGGCGACGGAAGCCGGAATTACCTGGTTCATGGTGTTTTGCTTTCTGCTCGTTACCGTGAATGGTACGGTATGGTCATAGTGTGTCAACGCTAAACCATGACCTTTCGGACACAAAATCGCCCGTCCTGTAAACTATGACCTTTCGCGGCCACCCGGCCCTTTCGGGCCAAGAATATGTATGAAACTCAATCCCCTGGCGGTTTCTTGGCCCCCACATCCCGTAAACTATGACCTTTCCCGTAAACTATGACCTTTCGTCCTGCAAACTATGACTTATCAGGCCGCACCGTCCTGCAATTTATGACCTTTCATCCCGTAAACTACGACCTACCCCGCGATTATCCCTTTCATATCAACAGCTTCAGGAACCCAAATTCTATTAAAGAATCTGTTTTCTAAAGAATCTACAACGATGTTGGTTTTTGATTTTTTGGTTTGATATGGAACACAAGCAACGAGGGAAACAATCCATACGTTCCAAGCTTTGGGAAAAGGATTGGATTAGATCAGGCCGCAACGGGCAGCTTAGCTATACGCGGGTAAACAACGATCCAAAATCCATATAGGTTCCGCGCCGCCCCGTCCGGGCCCCCTACCCTGCCTTCAAATCACCCCCTACGAGGCTCACAGATCGCCGCTGAGGGCTGTTACGGTGTTTTTAGGCATCAAGATAGCCGAAAGCCTCCTGCGGCGCTCACAGGCTAAAATCTGGCGCCGATGGAAATTCAACTCAGATCGCGCGGCTGCATTTATCGGAAAGCAGCGGAGATACAATGAAAAACTAGTTTACTAAACTACTAGTAATTCATTTTACTAGTTTTTCTTCCTCAGCTTCTAGCCAACGCTCTAACAGCTCGACTTGGCTTAGTTCCAGCTCGGCGCAAAGGCGCTTTATGCGTTTAGGAAAATCAGGGGCTACCGTTGTCCCCCACCGTTTCGTGCGATTGGTTTTAGCACGGGTCTTTCTCTTGCTTGGTTCTGGTTCGGCTGGGGCAGTTTCAGGAGCTTCAAGCGTAGCGCTTGTTTCGTCTGGCGACGGAAGGTCACCAAAACGGTTCTTGCTTTTGCCAGTCTGTTTGATTTTTGAAAGGTCGGCCATGGGGTTATTCGGCTAAGAGTAAATTGGTTAGATCAGTCAAGAGTTCGTCAGCCTTTTTGTTGAGGCTTTGGTATCGGGTTTCAGTGATTGCCAGCCCGTCATTTTGAGCCTGCCTATAAGCTGGCTTTTCCTGCAACGATCCGGCTAGAACTCGATACCCTGCGCTCTCAAGTGCTTCACGGGCATCCTTGGTTTCGGCATCGGTTGTCACGCGACACAAAGCGAAAGCTAAGTTGCTACGGGTGATGCCACCGGCCACCAGTTCATTTGCCAGCTTTATGGCTGGCACAAGGTCGTCGCGGCTGGCGCATGACGGTAAAATGGTTAGGTCGGCATGACGAGCCACTTCGAGCGTGGCTTTGCTGGCGCGGGCTGCGCCATCCACCACCAGAATATCAAAGTCGTCTGCGACTTTCAGAGCTTCGGTAGCCTTGGCATAAGTCTCAACTGAGCCGATGCGTTCAAAGCCGTTATTGAGGCGTTGTCGGTGCCAATCAACGAATGTGCCTTGTTGAGTGTCCAGGTCGGCCACCTTGACGGCCAAACCACTGTTAGCCGCTTCACGCGCCAAAGCACGGGCGAGGGTGGATTTCCCCACACCACCTTTTTGCGAAACGAGGGCTACGATCTTTGTCATATCCTGATCTTAGCAGGGATCGTGCAATGGAGGAACTTAAAATACTAGGAAAATGATTTACTAGTAATTTAGTAAACTAGTTTACTAGTGAGTTTTGCGACTTTTCCTCATAGCCTCTTGAGCGACCCGGACAACGGCCTCAACGACCTCTTGATTGGGTTTGGTGCCTCCCAAGTTGGCAAGGTCTAAACCCTTGGGGCCAATATCTACCATCTGGTGCCATTTGGCCTTGGGGTCTGTGCTTGTCATGCCGTGGCTCCTAACCGTTCAGCGAACCGCTTATGGCTGGGCGATGAACTTTCATTCAATCCTTCACTCAATCAATGGCGCTTTAACCGGAACGGCGGGCCGGGGGAACGGGTCGGCTGGCTTGCCATCGGCGTATTCCCAGCCGAGGCTAAAGTCTTCGTCGAGCTGTGGAGCGCTGTTAAATAGGAACGAATTGCGGAAGACCGGGAAGTCCGGGGTGCTCATGAGGTGGGCTTTGACGCCTTTGAGCACGTTGGGCTTGGTGTGGATCGAGCACACCAGGGCAGGGCATTGCTGGCCGTATTTGAAATTCAGCGCCCCGCTTTCGAGCACGTCCATATAGCGCTTGATCTGGACGGCCACGGCTTTGGTTTCAGTCGTGCGGTGTACCTCAACGGCATAGAGTAGGGGTGTGTCATTGACCTCAATTCCAAAGATGCCATCGGCGATTACCGGGCGAGGGGAGTTGGGCAGCTCGATAGAGGTATCGGGTTTGAAGTCGCCCTTCATACGCGAGCCGGACACGTCAAAATCCATATCGCTGAGGAACACGTCGGTGTCGGCGCGGGTCGCAGCCCAAAGGCGTAACCGGGGTCCATTAGGGCTCAGTGCAAAATACCCCTTTAAGCCCTCTGGTCCCTTTGCAGTGTGCGATAGACGGTCGCTCTTGAAACGGAGAATATCTCGGCAAGATCACTGATCGAATGGTCGCCGGTTTCGTGCATCTTCAAAAGCTCTTTCTGTTGTTTTTCAGTAAGTTTTGGCTTCTTTCCTCGCATTTTGCCCTTTGCCTTGGCGATGGCCATGCCTTCCCT
The DNA here is from genome assembly GCA_951813525.2 of uncultured Limibaculum sp. GTDB lineage: Bacteria > Pseudomonadota > Alphaproteobacteria > Rhodobacterales > Rhodobacteraceae > Thermohalobaculum. Next base: position 5,844 of record CATOTJ020000005.1, on the reverse strand, counting down.
GGTGCGCATTTTGAGCAGATCTGCTTCGAACTCCGCGAAGGTGGCGACGATGTTGAAGAACATCTTTCCCATCGGATCACTGGGATCGTAGACCGCTGTCCCCAAGGCAAGCCTCACGCCTTTGGTTTCGAGTTGGTCGCTGATGACCCGAACGTCTGGAACCGATCGTGCAAGGCGATCAAGCTTCGTTACGACCAGGATGTCGCCTTTGCGCACGGCGGCCAGCGCCTGTTCAAGTCCGGGCCGCTCCCGGTTGGTGCCAGTCAATCCGTGATCCGTATAAATGCGGTCGTCCTGAACCCCGAGATCACTCAACGCTTGCCGCTGCGCAGTCAAGTCCTGACTGTAGGTTGAGCAGCGTGCATATCCGATCTTTTCCATTGGCTCACTGTACGTTTGACCCCCCTTCACTGCAACTTTTATCGGACCAGCTATTTGCGACGCTCTGAGGCCTTGGTTTTATGGGAGGGGAAACTGGGATCTGACCTGTGCGCTGAAGGTACGTCTATCGGACGGGCGAAAACATAAACGAAGGCCTCGGATCTGCCCCTCAACGCTTCTCTGAAAAGGTAACGTATGGCCCACAGAACTGTTCTGACGAAACGTCAGCGTGATGCTCTCTTCACCCTGCCCACCGACAGGGCATCGCTGGAATACCACTACACGCTTGCGGATGATGACATCGCGTACATCAAAACGCGCAGGCGACCACAAAACCAGATCGGCTTTGCCCTTCAGCTTTGTGCCTTTCGCTATCCAGGACGGTTTCTGAAGTCAGGTGAGGTGATCCCGGAGGCCGTATCCGCTTACATTGCGGCCCAACTCGGGCTGAAGGCCAAGGATCTTTTGCCATACGCAAATCGCGCCAACACCAGACATGAACACCTCGGCGCGTTGCGTAAGATCTATGGCTACAAGACCTTCACCGGCAAACGTGTGAAGCAAATGACGGCATGGTTAGACCAGCAAGCCGAGGCAGCCGGATCTGGTGAAGGGCTGGTGCGGGATTTTGTTGAAGAATGCCGGGCGCGGCAGATCATCCTGCCGGGTGTCACGATGATTGAGAGGCTCTGTGCCGATGCTCTTGTGGCAGCCGAGCGGCGGATCGAGAACCGGATTGCCGCGCGTCTGGAGAGCCGGATGCGCCGTCGCCTCGACGACCTGCTCGGCGCGGCTGCAAACGGTTGGCAGAGCGTGTTTTTGTGGCTGCGCGGTTTTGAGGCCGGCAAGAACACGGCCGATATAAACCGCCTGCTTGACCGGGTGGAAACCCTCAAGGAAATTGAGCTGTCGCCAGACATACTCGATGACATCCCACCCCACCGGGTCAAGATGCTGCGCCGTCAGGGCGAGCGCTACTTCACGGGCGATTTGCAGGACATCAGCAGTAATCGCCGCCTTGCCATTCTGGCCACCTGTGTCGTCGAATGGGCCGCGTCCATTGCCGATACCGTTGTCGAAACCCACGATCGGATCGTGGGCAAGACCTGGCGGGAGGCGAAGAAAATCAGCGCGATGCACTTCGAACAGGCACAGGCTGATATTGCCAGCACACTGGTCGGGTTCCAATCTCTGGGAACGACATTGTTGATGGCCCGGGGCGATGAGGCCGCCCTGGGCGGTGCCGTCGATGCATCCAGCGGGTGGGATGGTTTGGAAACTCTTGTGGCGATGGCGACCCAGTTGATCAAACCTGCCATGGCCGAGCCGATGGATCACATCGAGAAGGCGTTTCACAGCTTCAAGCTCTATGGCAAACGCATGTTAAGGGCTCTGGATATCCGAGGTGCCACCGTGGCCCAACCGCTGCTCGACGCCGCGGCGGTCATCCGGGAGGGCGCAGACATCACAACCAAATCGCGGGCCTTTCTGCCCGCCCGATCAAAGTGGGACAAGCAACTGCGCAAGCCCGACACCAATGAGGAGCGGCTTTGGATCGTGGCGGTGATGTTCCGCCTTCAGGAGGCCTTTCGGTCCAATGATATCTGGCTGGATCACGCCCGCCGATATGCCGATGACAGGAAACTTCTGGTGCCGCTGGAAGCCGCAAAGACGATGCCGGGGCTTGATCTACCGCTGGATCCAGAGGTTTGGATTGAGGATCGAAAGCGCCGGTTGCAGGATGGCTTCGAGCGGCTTGCAGCAGCTGTCAGGACCGGCACTCTTCCCAATGGCATTATCGAAGACGGCCAGTTGCGTATCGAGCGTCTGAAAGCTGATGTCCCGGAGGAAGCGGGCCCACTGGTTCTCGATCTGTACCAGCGGATGCCACATGCGAAAGTCACTGAAATCCTGCAGGACGTGGCAGAAGCCACCGGCTTCACGGACGCGTTCATCCATTTACGCTCCGGCGCGCCTTGCAGGGATATCATCGGGCTGCTGACCGTGCTTCTCGCGGAAGGGCTGAACGTGGGTTTGAGCAAGATGGCCGAAGCCACCACCGGCTATAAGTATTCCCAGTTGGCCCGCCTGTCGCGCTGGCATGTCGAAAGCGATGCGATCAACGAGGCGCTGGCGATCGTGTTGGACGCGCAGTCCAAACTTCCCATGGCGCAATACTGGGGGTCGGGTCAAACCTCCTCCAGCGACGGGCAGTTCTTCCCGACCACGCGCCAAGGGGAGGCCATGAACCTCATCAACGCCAAGTACAACAACCAGGTGCCGGGGCTGAAAGCCTACGTGCACGTTTCTGACCAATTTGGCCCGTACTGGGTCAATTCGATCCCCGCCACGGTGAACGAGGCGCCGTACACTCTGGACGGATTGTGCCTGAGCGAGGTTGGCAAACGGATCAAAGAACACTACGCCGACACGGGTGGGTTCACCGATCTCGTATTCGCCGCCTTCGCGCTCCTGGGCTATCGCTTCATTCCCCGTATTCGCGACCTGAAATCCAAGCGGTTCTACGTCTTTGATCTCAAAAGCGTTCCGAAAGAGCTCAAGTCCCTGATCGGCGGCAAGGTCCGGGAACAGACCTTCATCGACAACTGGGGCGATGTGCTGAGATGCACGGCCACGATGCGGTCAGGCAAGGTGCCGCCAAGCCAGATCCTCAGGCGATTGTCAGCCCGCCCACGCAAAAACGATCTGGCCATCGTGATGCGGGAAATCGGACAGATCGAACGGACACTGTTCATCATCGAATGGGCGCTCGATATGGACATGCAGCGCCGCTCAACTGTCGGGCTGAACAAAGGCGAAGCACACCATGCGCTGAAGGATGCCTTGTGGATCGGTCGCCATGGTGAAATCCGGGATCGGACCACAGAAAGCCAGCACTTCCGCATGGCCGGCCTGAACCTGCTCACGGCAATTATCATCTACTGGAACACGGTCCATCTCGGCAAAGCCGTCATGCAGCGCAAGCGGGAGGGACTGGAAACGCCAGAACATCTGCTCCGGCATATCTCACCGCTCGGCTGGGAACACATTCTGCTCATTGGCCAATACATCTGGCGTAAAATGACGCCTGAAATCGCTTAAAGGGGTATTTTGCACTGAGCCCTAATGGACCCCACAATATGAAGACGGCGGTGGACGCGATCTTCGTCGGGAAGGGTCGGGCTTACAACCGCCGCTTTCAGCAGATGTGCGGTCATTATCTGGTTGACCCCGTTGCCTGTAGCCCGGCCTCGGGCTGGGAGAAGGGGCAAGTAGAGAACCAGGTTGGCGTGCTGCGCAGACGCTTCTTCGTGCCGCGCCCGAGGTTCAAATCCTTTGCAGAGCTGAATGCCTGGTTGGCAGATCGGTGCCTGGTGTATGCGAAGGCAAACAAACACCCCGACATTCCAGGCAAGACGGTCTGGGAGGTGTTCGAAGAAGAGCAGCCGAGTTTGATCCCATATGTCGGCTCCTTCGACGGCTTTCATGCAGTCCCTGCATCGGTTTCCAAAACCTGCCTCGTACGGTTCGACAAGAACAAGTACTCGGTAAATGCCCGGGCCGTTGGTCGACCTGTCGAGATCCGCGCCTATGCCGATCGCCTGGAATGCTGGCAAGACGGGCAGATCGTCGGCAGCCATACCCGTGTTTTTGGGCGCGATAACGCGATCTATGACCCGCTACATTACATTCCGGTGCTGATGCGCAAACCTGGCGCCCTGCGCAACGGAGCGCCGTTCAAGGAGTGGGAGCTGCCGCCGTCGTTACGCCGTGTGCAGCGTAAACTGGAGCGTCAGCCCGGTGGTGATCGCCAGATGGTCGAGGTTCTAGGCGCGATCCTCTCCGATGGGCTGGAGGCGGTGGAAGCGGCCTGTGCAGAAGCCCTGTCACAGAATGTCCCTTCCGCAAGCGTGGTCCTGAACATTCTCGCCCGTCGCCGCGAACCGCCACCACCCCTGACAATCACAACACCGGATGCATTGCGGCTGACCTGCGAGCCAGCCGCCAATTGTGACCGGTATGACAGCCTGAGGAGAACAACGAATGGAACGAACACAGGTGCTGGACGCCATGGGCCAACTGAAGCTCTACGGCATGCGGACAGCTTACGACGAGATCATCACGGCTGCGATCAAGCGCCAGCACGAACCACAACAGATTATCGGCGATCTGCTGACAGCCGAGATCTCCGAGAAGCTGGCGCGCTCAATCAAATACCAGATGACCATCGCGAAACTGCCACTGGCCAAGGAGCTGGAGGAATTCGACTTCGAAGCGGCCGAGGTCAACGAAACCTTGATCCGTGACCTCGCCACCGGCGACTTCCTCGACCATCAGCGCAATCTCGTGCTCATCGGCGGAACCGGCACAGGCAAAACCCATCTCTCCGTCAGTATCGCTCGAGCCTGCATCCGCCAGGGCCGCCGCGGGCGCTTCTTCAATGTCGTCGATCTGGTGAACAAACTCGATGCCGAAGCGCGGGCCGAGCGCCAGGGACGGACAGCTGAGTTGATATCACGCCTCGACTTCCTAATTCTGGACGAGCTTGGCTATCTGCCATTCGCTCAGACCGGTGGTCAGCTGCTGTTCCACCTGATCAGCAAACTCTATGAGTGCACATCAGTCATTGTCACAACGAACCTGGCATTCGGAGAATGGCCAACCGTCTTCGGCGACGCGAAGATGACCACCGCACTCCTCGATCGCCTCACACATCATTGCGAGATCGTTGAGACCGGTAACGAAAGCTGGCGCTTCAAGAACCGCGCCTAATTCAACCGCGCAGGCCGGGCCGCGCTCTGATAAATGAGGTCTCCACGCGACCCGGCCTGCTCAGCACCAGGGGGGTCACTTTTGAACGCCGATCTGGGGTCACGTTTGGATGCCGATTGACAGTATTTTGCACTGAGCCCTAATGGACCCCGTGGTCGCGGTTTCCGTACAGCTTAGAGTTCGTTTGGAAACTCGCTCAATGGCTGATCCAGCGCCGAGATGCTGGGGGTCGGCGGCGATTGTCTTCAGCGTCTCGGCCGCGGCCTCGAACAGGATGGCGTAGACGGCAGACTTGTTCTGGAAGGCGATGTCGGCGCAACGCGAATGGGCCAATGGGTTCTGATCAATGCGCTTTGGTATCAGACCGAAAATTGCCGCTTAACGGGGAATTTGGAACTCACCGACCAAGTCAACCTATTAGAAGGAATTTCTTGCCGTCAATTATCGTATCTCGGCAATCAAGCGTTCTTTGGTCTCGAAATCCGGATAGTTGATCAGCACCGCGCGATAACGCCCCTTGAAAACGAAAAGACTACCCGCGCCAGCCCCGACTATCCCGCATTTCCCTATCAGCTCTCTTATATCGTCGAGCTTCCCAGCACCGCCCAAAAATGTCACCGGCACCTGAACATGGCTGGCAACGTTCGCTGCGAACGCGACGTCATAACCCTGCATCATTCCGTCGTGATC
>CATOTJ020000004.1:0-65330 GCA_951813525.2 uncultured Limibaculum sp. | reverse complement strand
CGCTGTTAAATAGGAACGAATTGCGGAAGACCGGGAAGTCCGGGGTGCTCATGAGGTGGGCTTTGACGCCTTTGAGCACGTTGGGCTTGGTGTGGATCGAGCACACCAGGGCAGGGCATTGCTGGCCGTATTTGAAATTCAGCGCCCCGCTTTCGAGCACGTCCATATAGCGCTTGATCTGGACGGCCACGGCTTTGGTTTCAGTCGTGCGGTGTACCTCAACGGCATAGAGTAGGGGTGTGTCATTGACCTCAATTCCAAAGATGCCATCGGCGATTACCGGGCGAGGGGAGTTGGGCAGCTCGATAGAGGTATCGGGTTTGAAGTCGCCCTTCATACGCGAGCCGGACACGTCAAAATCCATATCGCTGAGGAACACGTCGGTGTCGGCGCGGGTCGCAGCCCAAAGGCGTAACCGGGGTCCATTAGGGCTCAGTGCAAAATACCCCTTTAAGCCCTCTGGTCCCTTTGCAGTGTGCGATAGACGGTCGCTCTTGAAACGGAGAATATCTCGGCAAGATCACTGATCGAATGGTCGCCGGTTTCGTGCATCTTCAAAAGCTCTTTCTGTTGTTTTTCAGTAAGTTTTGGCTTCTTTCCTCGCATTTTGCCCTTTGCCTTGGCGATGGCCATGCCTTCCCTGGTGCGCATTTTGAGCAGATCTGCTTCGAACTCCGCGAAGGTGGCGACGATGTTGAAGAACATCTTTCCCATCGGATCACTGGGATCGTAGACCGCTGTCCCCAAGGCAAGCCTCACGCCTTTGGTTTCGAGTTGGTCGCTGATGACCCGAACGTCTGGAACCGATCGTGCAAGGCGATCAAGCTTCGTTACGACCAGGATGTCGCCTTTGCGCACGGCGGCCAGCGCCTGTTCAAGTCCGGGCCGCTCCCGGTTGGTGCCAGTCAATCCGTGATCCGTATAAATGCGGTCGTCCTGAACCCCGAGATCACTCAACGCTTGCCGCTGCGCAGTCAAGTCCTGACTGTAGGTTGAGCAGCGTGCATATCCGATCTTTTCCATTGGCTCACTGTACGTTTGACCCCCCTTCACTGCAACTTTTATCGGACCAGCTATTTGCGACGCTCTGAGGCCTTGGTTTTATGGGAGGGGAAACTGGGATCTGACCTGTGCGCTGAAGGTACGTCTATCGGACGGGCGAAAACATAAACGAAGGCCTCGGATCTGCCCCTCAACGCTTCTCTGAAAAGGTAACGTATGGCCCACAGAACTGTTCTGACGAAACGTCAGCGTGATGCTCTCTTCACCCTGCCCACCGACAGGGCATCGCTGGAATACCACTACACGCTTGCGGATGATGACATCGCGTACATCAAAACGCGCAGGCGACCACAAAACCAGATCGGCTTTGCCCTTCAGCTTTGTGCCTTTCGCTATCCAGGACGGTTTCTGAAGTCAGGTGAGGTGATCCCGGAGGCCGTATCCGCTTACATTGCGGCCCAACTCGGGCTGAAGGCCAAGGATCTTTTGCCATACGCAAATCGCGCCAACACCAGACATGAACACCTCGGCGCGTTGCGTAAGATCTATGGCTACAAGACCTTCACCGGCAAACGTGTGAAGCAAATGACGGCATGGTTAGACCAGCAAGCCGAGGCAGCCGGATCTGGTGAAGGGCTGGTGCGGGATTTTGTTGAAGAATGCCGGGCGCGGCAGATCATCCTGCCGGGTGTCACGATGATTGAGAGGCTCTGTGCCGATGCTCTTGTGGCAGCCGAGCGGCGGATCGAGAACCGGATTGCCGCGCGTCTGGAGAGCCGGATGCGCCGTCGCCTCGACGACCTGCTCGGCGCGGCTGCAAACGGTTGGCAGAGCGTGTTTTTGTGGCTGCGCGGTTTTGAGGCCGGCAAGAACACGGCCGATATAAACCGCCTGCTTGACCGGGTGGAAACCCTCAAGGAAATTGAGCTGTCGCCAGACATACTCGATGACATCCCACCCCACCGGGTCAAGATGCTGCGCCGTCAGGGCGAGCGCTACTTCACGGGCGATTTGCAGGACATCAGCAGTAATCGCCGCCTTGCCATTCTGGCCACCTGTGTCGTCGAATGGGCCGCGTCCATTGCCGATACCGTTGTCGAAACCCACGATCGGATCGTGGGCAAGACCTGGCGGGAGGCGAAGAAAATCAGCGCGATGCACTTCGAACAGGCACAGGCTGATATTGCCAGCACACTGGTCGGGTTCCAATCTCTGGGAACGACATTGTTGATGGCCCGGGGCGATGAGGCCGCCCTGGGCGGTGCCGTCGATGCATCCAGCGGGTGGGATGGTTTGGAAACTCTTGTGGCGATGGCGACCCAGTTGATCAAACCTGCCATGGCCGAGCCGATGGATCACATCGAGAAGGCGTTTCACAGCTTCAAGCTCTATGGCAAACGCATGTTAAGGGCTCTGGATATCCGAGGTGCCACCGTGGCCCAACCGCTGCTCGACGCCGCGGCGGTCATCCGGGAGGGCGCAGACATCACAACCAAATCGCGGGCCTTTCTGCCCGCCCGATCAAAGTGGGACAAGCAACTGCGCAAGCCCGACACCAATGAGGAGCGGCTTTGGATCGTGGCGGTGATGTTCCGCCTTCAGGAGGCCTTTCGGTCCAATGATATCTGGCTGGATCACGCCCGCCGATATGCCGATGACAGGAAACTTCTGGTGCCGCTGGAAGCCGCAAAGACGATGCCGGGGCTTGATCTACCGCTGGATCCAGAGGTTTGGATTGAGGATCGAAAGCGCCGGTTGCAGGATGGCTTCGAGCGGCTTGCAGCAGCTGTCAGGACCGGCACTCTTCCCAATGGCATTATCGAAGACGGCCAGTTGCGTATCGAGCGTCTGAAAGCTGATGTCCCGGAGGAAGCGGGCCCACTGGTTCTCGATCTGTACCAGCGGATGCCACATGCGAAAGTCACTGAAATCCTGCAGGACGTGGCAGAAGCCACCGGCTTCACGGACGCGTTCATCCATTTACGCTCCGGCGCGCCTTGCAGGGATATCATCGGGCTGCTGACCGTGCTTCTCGCGGAAGGGCTGAACGTGGGTTTGAGCAAGATGGCCGAAGCCACCACCGGCTATAAGTATTCCCAGTTGGCCCGCCTGTCGCGCTGGCATGTCGAAAGCGATGCGATCAACGAGGCGCTGGCGATCGTGTTGGACGCGCAGTCCAAACTTCCCATGGCGCAATACTGGGGGTCGGGTCAAACCTCCTCCAGCGACGGGCAGTTCTTCCCGACCACGCGCCAAGGGGAGGCCATGAACCTCATCAACGCCAAGTACAACAACCAGGTGCCGGGGCTGAAAGCCTACGTGCACGTTTCTGACCAATTTGGCCCGTACTGGGTCAATTCGATCCCCGCCACGGTGAACGAGGCGCCGTACACTCTGGACGGATTGTGCCTGAGCGAGGTTGGCAAACGGATCAAAGAACACTACGCCGACACGGGTGGGTTCACCGATCTCGTATTCGCCGCCTTCGCGCTCCTGGGCTATCGCTTCATTCCCCGTATTCGCGACCTGAAATCCAAGCGGTTCTACGTCTTTGATCTCAAAAGCGTTCCGAAAGAGCTCAAGTCCCTGATCGGCGGCAAGGTCCGGGAACAGACCTTCATCGACAACTGGGGCGATGTGCTGAGATGCACGGCCACGATGCGGTCAGGCAAGGTGCCGCCAAGCCAGATCCTCAGGCGATTGTCAGCCCGCCCACGCAAAAACGATCTGGCCATCGTGATGCGGGAAATCGGACAGATCGAACGGACACTGTTCATCATCGAATGGGCGCTCGATATGGACATGCAGCGCCGCTCAACTGTCGGGCTGAACAAAGGCGAAGCACACCATGCGCTGAAGGATGCCTTGTGGATCGGTCGCCATGGTGAAATCCGGGATCGGACCACAGAAAGCCAGCACTTCCGCATGGCCGGCCTGAACCTGCTCACGGCAATTATCATCTACTGGAACACGGTCCATCTCGGCAAAGCCGTCATGCAGCGCAAGCGGGAGGGACTGGAAACGCCAGAACATCTGCTCCGGCATATCTCACCGCTCGGCTGGGAACACATTCTGCTCATTGGCCAATACATCTGGCGTAAAATGACGCCTGAAATCGCTTAAAGGGGTATTTTGCACTGAGCCCTAATGGACCCCAAGCTGCGTCTACTGGATTGAAATTCTGCAGCATACCCACCTCCATGGCCACTTATCGGCTTCGCGTGGTATTCGCCCAAGTTCGTGAATTCATTAATCATTTAGTTATTCGGGTTAATATACAGTTAATACCCACAGACCGTGACTGCGTATTTGAACCATTCTAAAATATAAAATACCAAAATTGGCGTTTTCAGCTTTGAGAGTGCTAAACTTGTAGGAGTGCGTGGTGCATGTTGTTTTGCTGTTCTGGAAGCTCGCAGGCGCATTTCAAGGAGTGGCGCAAGAAGACCTCGTCCGGTACGCTCCGTAAGATGCCACTCAGATCGCTGCGCAGAATTTCGAAATGCTCACCGCATTTGCTGCAACTCACGTGATAGCATTTGCCATCCGTTCGAACCTCGACCATCAAAACCTCGCTTCCCCAGATGGAAGGTCGAACATTATGGTGAAGCCTTCGTTAAGATGCACCCGTCCAGTGAAGGCGCTCTGAGGTGCCCCTAGATTTGTAGACGCTTTGCCCCCTAATTTTGAGGCGAGGAGGCTGACATGGGGACAAGTAACTATAGCGACGAGTTCAAGCAGGATGCGGTGCACCAGATCAGGCGACGGACTTATCCGACCCGCGACGCCGCCCGGCAGGACGTGTTCGAATACATTGAGCTTTCTACAACCCGAAGCGCAAACACACGAACAACGGCATGCTGTCGCCCGTTGATTTCGAGATCGGGCAGCAGAAACTGAACCAGGCAGGTGTCTAGGAAACTAGGGGCACCTCAAACAAAACCTCGAGGAACAGGCGGTAGCCCTCTATGCTCACCCGTTGAGCACGACCTAACGGCCATACGGTGAGGCGGCCCGCAAGATTGCGGAACTGTGTGGCGACAATAACTGACCGTTCGGGTTATCGCTGTATCGTAACATAACCATTTTTATGTAACTATCTTTATGCTAGAATCTGAGGGCATGAACCAACCCAACGAGGACGACGTGCGACCGCTGGTCGAATTCAAGAAAGGTGAGCTCGAGAACACCGATGCGTTCAACGTGCTCACAAACGTGCGCTCTGAAAATGTCTGGCTTGCGAACTTCGCATCCCAAAACACGCGTGATGCCTATCAGCGCTCAATCGCGTCGTTCATTGCCACGATCGGTATCGCGTCCCCGGACGAGCTCTACGATGTCCGCCAGGCCCACGTGCTCGCCTGGCGCGCGTCGATGGAAGCCGCGGATCTTTCCCAGGCGACGATCGCTAGCCGGCTCTCGGCGCTGTCGTCACTCTACAAGCACCTGACGGACGAGCAGCTGACCCAGGCCAATCCGGTCACCGGCGTGCGCCGCCCGAAGACCGGCAATGCCGGGATCGGCGCGGGCAAGTCCCCTACCCTCTCGAAGCGCCAGGTGCGCGCCATGCTGGATGCGCCGAACACCGACAGTCTGCAGGGTCTTCGCGACCGGGCGCTGCTGCACGTCTACTTTTATGTTGGTGCGCGCTGTTCCGAGCCCGGCCGGCTCAAGGTGCGGGATTTCGGCTACGACGCCGAATTCCCCGTTCTCTCAATGACTATCAAGGGCGGCAAGACCAACACGGTGGCAATCAACCTCGACTGTGCCCAGGCGATCCGCGAGTACCTCGACCGGGCGCCGCACAGCCTCGATCCGGAGGCGTTCCTCTTCCAACCCGTCCGAAACGGTAAACGCGGAGCACCCCTCTCCCGGGTGCAGTGCTATCGCCTGTTCGACCGCTACGCTTGCAAGGCCGGGATCGACAGCTCGGCCTTTCCGCACATGGCGCGCGCCACCATGATCACGTCGGCCTTCGAGGCCGGCTGTACTGGCGAGGACATCCAGCGCACCGTCGGGCATGCCTCGATCACCACGACCGAGGGCTACAACCACACGGCCCAGAAGCACCGGAAGAGCGCGAGCTTGAAGATCGGGTACTGATGGAAATTGGTTCCGCTTCGGTCGCGATGCTGGACAAAGCGAAAGCAAGAAAAGGCACTCTTGAGAAATAGCTATTTTACAATGCCTTAGCCCTGCCACTCACTTCTTCCGCTTTCTACGGCGACCTCACCGATCTCGACCGTCCTCTCTGGCCGATGCGCCCGAATGGTTCGGGCGTATCGCGAAGAAGAGGACGATACTGATGAACAGCGAGACCGAGGCAATCCGAGATGCCAACGATCGGTTCCGACGCGGCGACCAATCCGTGCCTGGTCGGATGCTGATCACTCAAGGCATCCAGGGGGTGCTCAAGGAGACCGGCTCAGATACCAACGACATCGCGGCGGGGCGGTTTCTGTCTTGCGAAAAGGATGGCTCCGCCACTCAATTATTTATGAAATATCAACCGCTTACGCTACTGCCGACTCCAAAAACTGTCTCTGAATAACAATTCAGGCCAGCTGATTCGACACGATTTCTCTACGATGCTTGTTGTCCTCGGGTCATTCTGCGGCAGCGAGGGCCACCTCGGCTTGTAATCCCGGGCGCCGCAGATATAACCGCGGCGGCACAGCAATAGGAGGCTGGAAATGCATAGCGAGCGGTCACACGGGCGTGTTTATGCGGGCACCGTCGCGATCGACCCCGCCAAGCCCATTGCAGTCTTTTCCCATTCGGATGTCCGCGTCGATCCTGCCGCTTCCCCCTGTCTCGAGGCGAACTGGATCGCCTGGCCCGGAGAGGGCGGCTTCGGGGTTCTCATCACGCTCGATACCTTGTTCTCGTCGGCCAAATTCGAGGCAGAGTTGACTTCCCAGCTAGTCTCGCTGGATGTCGGAGTTGCCTCGCTGACCGTGGTGGCCAGCCACTCGCACAACACACCCTCACTTGATCCGTGTAAACCGCTGCTGGGCCGGTGCGAGCCGTCCTACCTGGCGGATACGGCCGCGGCGGTGGCGCGTAGTATTGCCGGGGCGCTGGACGGCGGGCACGGCCAGCCAGTCACGCAGATCCGTTTCGGCAGCGCCGAGGTGCCGGGCAGTTGCTTTCGCCGCCGTCGCGGTTTTTCGCTGCGCAAGCAGTGGCCCTATGCAGGGATCGACACCCAGCTCGCTCCGAATCCGTCTGTCGATATCCCGCGCACGCTGCGACTCTGGGTGTTCGCAAAGCAGGATGCCGGCGACGGGGGCACACATTTTGCCCTGGTCAGCTGGCCCTGCCACCCGATCAGCCGGCGCTCGACCCGGCTGATCTCGGCAGATTTCGTCGCGGTAATCCGGCAGGCCCTGCGGGACCGGCTGAGCACGGACCTGCCGGTTCTTTTTGCTCCGGGGTGCTGTGGCGACATCCGGCCGGACCTGCGGGCGGCCCTCTTAACGCACCCGCGCCGCCTGCTGTTTCCCTATCCGTTCCAAACCTCCTTTGCCCGGCCCGGACCCGAGGGCGAGGCGGCCTTCGACCGGGGACTGACCGGGGCGGTCACTACGGCGCTGGAATATCTGCAGGCGCTGCCGGTTCGGAGTGGGGTTATCGCGGTACGGGGTGCGCTGGCGCTTGAGCTGATCCTGGCCGAGCAGGACGGCGGAGAAATGCCCGTTGCCGGGTTGGATCTGTGGGGTGTGCAGGTGCTTGGTCTGGGGGCCGAGCCCAGCTTTTACTGGACCGGCGCGCTGGGCTGGGACGCGGCAGCCCCAGACCGGTTGCTGACGGGATATACAGGCCCTGTCTTCGGGTACCTTCCGATGGACCGGCAAATCCCGCAAAAGGGGTACGAGGTCGAGTGGTTCCGCCGCAGCTTCGACCTACAGGGCCGCTATACCAGCGATATCGCGGTCGAACCTGCAGTAATCGACACTTGCCGGAACGTACTGGACAGGCTCGAGCACGATTGTTCTGCCGGGCAAGAGAACGTATAATTCAGGATATTCGTTTTATGGCTGGTGCAGCGTGTGTTCCTTGGGGTGAGTGGCAATCCCGTTCAGGCAAGATGTCGCCCTGCATATCGGGCCTTACAAGACCCGCTCTGTCCAAGGAGCAGATATGAAGCAGGTTCTGGATATCCCCTACAAGGAACAGCGCGGCTACGTCGCCGGCAACGATATCTTCGATTTTGCGTTGCAGGCGTTCCGCGATCATTACGCGCCGGATGTCTACATCGCGTCTCTGATCATGCGGAAGATGGCGCATAACCTGTGCGAACTGCGCAGCGGCGATGAACCCAAGAACGGCGCGGCAGCGGTCGCGACCTTCAAGCTGGCCGGTATGGACAACCTGCCCGATGGATATCTGGTCGAGACCGAGCAGCCGGTCACCACGCGCATCCCCTATCCCGAGGAAGACATGCTGATCGGCGCCGAGATCGAGGGCGAGACGATCCGTCAGGGGCAGGTCTCGGACTTTTCATCGATCGAGGAAATCGTCGCGCTGACCAAGGCACTGCACAATAGCGTTCTGCCGCTTGATAGCGGAAAGTGGATTTTCATCCGGACCGACCTGAGCGGGCGGCTGGATCAGGCGCCCACTCCGTTCACGATCCGCATTGTAAACAAGTTGGGCGGGCGGGCGACCGTCTCGGATATCCTGGCCGACGGTGCTCCGGTCGGGCGCATTCACTTTGGAGTCTACACGTCATGATTGGGTTGAAGGATATCGCCTGTTGGGTTCCGGAAGGGCGGATCGACAATATCGAGCAGGCCGCGGGCTTTGGCGAGGAGGCCGGTTTCGCGACCGACCGGATCGGCGCGCGCACCCTGCCGGTCATGGCCGGGGGGGACGACACCTCGGACATCGCGGCGCGCGCGGTCACGGCACTGCTGGAGAAATCGGGCACCGAGCCCGAGGCCATCGAGTTCCTAATGGTGTGCACCCAAAACCCCGATGGCAACGGGCTGCCGCACACCTCGGCCATGGTGCAGGTCAAGGCCGGCCTGCCGACCCATGTCGCCGCCTTCGATATCTCGCTGGGCTGCTCGGGCTATGTCTATGGCCTGCACGCGGCGCGCGGGTTCATGGCCTCGGCCGGCCTGACGAACGGCATTTTCGTGACCGCCGACCCCTATTCCAAGATCATCGACCGGACCGACAAAAACACCTCGCTGTTGTTCGGCGACGCCGCGACGGCGACGCTTCTGGGCCCCGACGGGGTATTCGAGATCGGACCCGCGCGCTTTTCGACCGACGGCAGCGGCGGCGAGAACATCATCAACCGCGGCGGCCGGCTGGACATGGTCGGACGCCAGGTCTTCAATTTCGCCGCCTCGAAGGTACCGCCGCAGATCAAGGCACTGCTGAAGGCGAACGGGATCAGTCAGGACGATATCGATCTCTTCATCCTGCATCAGGGCAGCCGTTATATCGTCGAGACCTTGACGCGGCGGATGAAACTGCCACCCGAAAAGGTGCCGATTGCGCTCGAGCACACAGGCAACACCGTTTCGTCATCGTTGCCGATGATATTAGTTGATTATCTCGACCGGGACGGAACCGACCGAATTGTGCTGTCCGGCTTCGGGGTCGGACTATCCTGGGGCAGCATGCTCCTGAACCGAACCAACTAAGGATCCGCAATGACACTTACCAACGATGACATCGTTGCCATAATCGAAGATGCCGGCACCCAGATCGACATGGACAAGCTGCAACCCGACACGGCGTTCGAGGATATCGGCGCAGACTCGCTCGACATCATGAACATCCTTCTGGGCGTTCAGGAGAAGACCGGGGCAGAAGTGCCGGACGAGGACGTCGAGAAGCTGGGTTCGATCAACGCGATCCTTGCCTACGTCAACAACGGCTGACCGCGTGGAAACGTTCAACGCCCGCCCGTACCGGGTAGGCGACGCCGACGCGATCAATGCACTCTACCGCGATGTCACGGGGCGCGTGCGCACCCGCGAGCAATTTGCGTGGCAATGGCTCGAGGCGCCGGCCGGGGCCGGCGAGATGTGGGTCATCGATGCGGTGGCCGCAAACGGCGGGACCCGCATCGTTGGCCATCACGGGCTGATGCCCCTAGTCTTCAGCCAGGGGGCGCAAGATTTCGTCGCCGGCAAGACCGAGAACACGATGGTTCACCCGGACTACCGCCGCAAGATCCTCTACCCTCGCTACGAAAAACGCTTCTTGGGCGATTATTCCGGGCGTTTCGACCTGTTGTTCTCGACGGTTGGGCCGGCGGCAGCACTGCGCCAGCGCAAGGCACTGGGCTATGACGCCACCCGTCATTGGGTGCGCCATGAATGGGCCCTGCGCTCCGGGGCAATGGCTGCTCTGGGCGCGGTCATCGCCGGATCGGACGGACGGGCGGCGCGGTCTGCGAAATACCGGCTGGCCGAGCAGGCGCTCGGGCTCGGCGCCCGCGCCCTTGGCGTGTCGCCGCGCCGGCGGACCGGGGATGGAGCCCGGCTGACAGCGCTCGATGGCGTCGAAGCGGCGGCGCATCCGTTCTTCGAGACGTTCTGGACTGAGGCTCGGGCGGAATACCCCATGACTCCGCGGCGTATGCGTGCGGATTTGGACTGGCGGTTCTGGCGCAATCCCTACCAGCTCCCGATAACGCTAATATTGGATGGGCGGACAGGGCCTCGGGGCTATGCCATCGTCAACCGCTATCACAAGCTTGCCTGGCGCCTGGCCGACATTGTCTGCCTGCCGGTGGACGCAAACACCTTTTCCATCTTGCTGGGAGCTGTCGCGGACTGGTGCGCCGGGCAAGGCGGTTATGTTCTGAATTTTCTCGCCGCCGACGATCCCGGCGCGCCGGCGCGGTTCACCGCCGAATGCGGCCTGACCAACCTGTCGAACCACTGGCCAGTAACCAGGTTGCCCCGGCCAACGCCCTATCCCATGCTGCGACGGCTCACCGATCGCGGTGCCGTGGCGGGCGGACAGGTCGATAACTGGTATGTCACCCCCCTTGTCTTCGAAGGGCGCAGCTAGATGGGGCGGGTGTGTGTCCCAAGCTCAGGGCCGGTCGGTCTCTTATGAACAGGTTTTTCTCGAGCTTTCTGTCTCCAGCCCGCCGCGGCATGCTGTTCCTGTCGTCGGGGACGACGCTGGCGCAACTGATCATGATTGGATCGGTGTTGGTGCTGGTGCAGTTCTACAGCCCCGAACATTTCGGGATCTTCGCGCTATTTGGTGCGGTCAGCGCGGTCGGTGCGACCATTGCCGGCGCACGCTACGAGATGGCGGTCGTGATCCCAGAGACCGAGTCCGAGGCGCTGAACCTGGTCAAGCTGGCGGTCGGGATCAGCCTGGGCCTAGCGGCGGTGCTGCTGGTTCTCATGCCGCTGGGGATACTTGTCGTTGGGGATGTCATCGGCGACGGGATGACCTGGCTGTTCTGCGTGCTGACGCCGCTGAATATCTGGCTGATGCACGCGATCCTCACGCTGAACCAATGGGTCAACCGCTGCCGGCGCTACCCGGTCCTGGCCAAGGCGGCCGTGCTCCAGGCCCTGGCGATCAACACGGTCAGCCTGTTGTTGGGAGGCTGGGCATTGGGCGCAGCAGGCTTGATGATCGGCGCCATTGCCGGGCGGGTGATCACACTCGGCTTCATCCT
The DNA here is from genome assembly GCA_951813525.2 of uncultured Limibaculum sp. Lineage (GTDB taxonomy): Bacteria > Pseudomonadota > Alphaproteobacteria > Rhodobacterales > Rhodobacteraceae > Thermohalobaculum. The sequence continues at coordinate 53,659 of CATOTJ020000004.1, read as the reverse complement.
GAGGCTCGGGCTGGCGCCAGGGGAACTGGGCGCGATCCTGGGCGCCGGGATCTCCGACCTGCGGCCCATAGCCCGCAGGTTCGCCAACCATCCCCGCCACCTGATGCCGTCGACCTTAGTCGGCACGCTGAGCATGCAGGTACCGGTTCTGATGCTATCGAACTGCTTCGGTGCCGCAGTGACGGGCTATTACAGCATGGCCAGCCGATTCATCACACTGCCGACCATCATGATTTCGTCAGCCATCGGCGAGGTTTACCGCGAGCGCATCAGCGTCCGGTTCCGCGAGTATGGCCAGTTCCGATCACTGTTCGTACGGATGCTGGCGGCCTTGGTGACGATCGCCGTCGTCCCCTTTGCGGCGATGTACTGGTTGGCGCCCGATCTCTTTGCGACCATGCTCGGCCCGGAATGGTCGGATGCCACCGACTACGCGCAGATTATGATCGTCGCTGCTTTCTTCCAGTTCGTGCTGACGCCGTTGGACAAGGGTGCGGTGATCGTCGGGGCGACGCGGTTCGTCTTTTTCTGGCAACTTTCGCGGCTGGTGCTATCGCTGGGCATCTTCGCGACAGTCTATTTCGCAGAGCTCAGCGTTTTCACGACGCTCTGGTTGATTGTTGGCGCCTCCACGTTCGCCTACCTGATCAACTGTATCGCGAACTACCATTTCAGCGGCGGGCGGCCCGCATAGGCGATGCGGCATCATTGTTGGGGTCAGTACATAGAACGGTCACGGATATGTATCGACCCAGCGGAATCTGCTCAGGTTAAGCTGCTAATTTAAATGCCTCCGTAGGCGTCTTCATGTCCAGGGCGGTGTATTTGCGGGACGTGAAGACCAGCCCGTTGTCGCCTTCAAACGGAAAGTGATTTAAACGAACAAATGGGGCGGCACGAAAGCGGGACAGGTCAACCTCCACCTGCTGCGGGACCGCGTGGCAAGGGCCGACACACCGCCCCAGGCTGAAGGAGAGGAAGCCGGGAACTCATGAAGATCGCAAGGAAGGATTTCATGTTCGCGGGCCTCGCCGCCGCCTCCGCGGTCGTGGTGTTGATAAGCGCCTATTTAGGCGACGTCTTCGACGAGCCCCTAGTCTCCAAATTTGGGCGCAACCACGAGGCAGCCACCGCGCTCAGCTTCGCGGCGCTCAGCTTCTACGTTTACTTTCTGGTGGTTTATTTTGGCTTTCAAAGTAGCGCGTTCTTCTTCCTCACGCTGCAGGCTATGTATTATCTGCCGATTCCGTTTCTGACTGATTTCGCAGACGCATTCCAGGTTGAGTTCCTCGTTTTCCACATGCTCTTCTTCCTTATTCTGAATATCGCTTTCATGGTGGTGTTTCCCCCGAGCCAGATGAGTCTGCCCACGCCGCAGGATCGCCGCCCGGACGGCAACACGAACCATCTTCTCGCGATCGCGATCGCGGTGGTGTCGATCCTCATGACCGCTCTCTACTACCAGGCGAACGGCGGGCTGATCTATCAGCGGTCGGGGGCGGCGGCGCTGATTGCGGACACGCGGCTCTCCTATTACGCGAACGGGAAATACACCTACGCGGGCTACGCCAACCAGTTCAAGAACCTTCTCCTGCCGATGTCACTGGTCATCTGGTTAACCTCGCTCACGGGCAACTGGCGACGCTTGGCGATCCTTCCGACCATCGTGATCATCTTTCTGGCCACGACCGGAACGGGGCAGCGCGCCCCACTGATGTTCGCGGCGATCTCGCTCTCCGTCTTCTCCGTCTTCTACTATCGCTACAGGCTAACCGTCCGACAGATCGTGATCTTTTTGATCGTGATCCAGGCTTTCGGGTTCCTGAGTTCCCTGCAAGGAAGGGTGACCGAATTCTCTATCTTTGCGTCCTTCTCGGAGCTTTTCCAGCGGCGGTTCCTGGTCAACCAAAGCGCCAATCTGGAAACCTACTGGTATGTCGTGGAACGTGGGCACCGGTTTGGCCTGGATTGGATCCAGGACATCCTTTCGCTGGCCCCAAGCATCAAACCCGACACCCTGCCCCGTGAGCTGTTCGGAGTGTTGTGGGGGAGTTCCGACCGCGGCAACTCGCCTCCATCGCTGGTTACCACGCTCTATTTCAATTTCTGGATCCCAGGGCTACTGATATTGCCGTTTCTTATGGCCTGGGCGGCCAGGGCGATCGACAAACGGCTGCGGTCGAATAACACCTGCAAGACACAGGTCATGATCCTGGCCTTCATGCTCATTGCGCTCTCGTCATGGACCTCGGGTTCAATTTTGACGGTTCTGAATGCGGGCTTGATAACCTTTCTACTCTACTTCCTGCTGTCGCGCATCAAGCTGAAATCTCGGGCTGTCAGCCGATATTGAATCGTGATCCCCCATTGGGCATCCGAACCGTGACTTGAGTTGGAGTTCCCCCATCTGGGTGGACAGCTATGGGCTTACGGATTGAAGTCGTCCTGGGTTGGTTTGGACTGCGACCCAATATGCCCTCAGGCAGGGCTAGAATTCTCCACCGTTGTGGACTGAGCCCCACCCTATCCTCGTGCTCGTTCGGGTCGGTTCCGGCAGGGGGCAGGATCTCGCGGTCTCTCATGAGCGCAGCGCCTCATCCTCTTCATTTGGTGGCTACGATGAGCCAGATATCCTCCCTTATCAAATCACCCTAAACTGTCCCACAGGCGCTGACGTCAGACAGCCCCCGGTGCCCACGCCGTTCTGATCGTCGATCAGGCAGGCTGGCATACCTCGCCGAAGCTGGAGATCCCTGAGAACATCACGCTCGTCCCATTACCGCCCCGGTCACCTGAATTGAACCCGGTTGAAAATGTCTGGCAATTCATGCGCCAAAACTGGCTCTCGAACCGGATCTTCCAAAACTACGACGACATCGTTGCGCTGTGCTGCGAGGCATGGAACAAACTCATCGATCAGCCAGACCGCATCACATCCATCGCCTGGCGCAACTGGGCCAATGGGTTCTGATCAATGCGCTTTGGTATGAGGGTCTAGAGGATACCGGCGGGCGCCGAAAACGCTGTTGCAGTGCCGGGCGATAGCATTGTTTCGGATCAAAACAGCTATCCCACAATCGGGACAAAACAGCCATAGACGTTGCTGGCTGCTTTCGATATGGAAAGGCGCGAGTTCGGGGGGGACTGGCCCCTTAGAGAGAAGTGCTTCGACTGGCAGAGTTAGCTGGTTAGTTTATTGGGGTGTAATGTCAGAGAAACTTTCAGGCGAATCCCTGCCCTCCTCAGTTTTGATCACCGGCGGCACCGGTTCCTTCGGCAAGACCATGCTACGCGAGCTTCTGGCGGCCGGAGTATCCGAACTGCGCGTGCTGAGCCGCGATGAGGAGAAGCAGGATGCGCTGCGCGGCGAGCTGCATGATCACCGCGTGCGATTCTATATAGGCGACATTCGCGACCGGACCTCGGTCGATAGGGCGATAGCCGGTGTCGAGTGTGTCTTTCACGCCGCCGCCCTGAAGCAGGTGCCGTCTTGTGAGTTCTTTCCGCTGGAGGCTGTGCGCACCAACATCCAGGGCTCGGAAAACGTGGTGCGCGCTGCGGTTAAGGCCGGCGTGCGGTCGCTGGTGTGTCTGTCCACCGACAAGGCGGTCTTTCCCATCAACGCGATGGGCATGTCCAAGGCGATCATGGAGAAGGTTGCTCAGGCGGCGGCGCGTGAGATCGGGCCGGATGCCGACACCACGATCAGCTTGGTGCGCTATGGCAACGTGATGCATTCGCGTGGCTCGGTGATCCCGCTCTTCGTGCGCCAGATCAAGACCAGCACCCCGATCACGCTGACCGAACCCGGCATGACGCGGTTCTTGATGCCGTTGAGCGATTCAGTGGCATTGGTGCGTCATGCGTTTACCCATGCCGCCCAGGGTGATCTTTTTATCAAGAAGGCGCCGGCGGCGACGCTGGCTAACCTAGTGGCTGGCCTCAAGCAGCTGTTCGACGTGCCCGACCATCCAGTCGAAGTGATCGGCCGGCGCCATGCGGAAAAGCTCTATGAGACGCTGGCTTCGGCTCAGGAACTGGCCCAGGCTGAAGATCAGGGCGCCTATTGGCGCATCCACATGGATCGCCGCGATCTGAACTATTCCGCCTATTTCTCGGAAGGTGACGAGGGTGCGCGCAATCTGGTCGATTATCACTCGCATAACACCGAACAGCTGGATGCGACCGGGGTGGCGAACCTAATTGCCACGCTGCCAGAGATTCAGGCCGAACTGACCGCCTGGCGCGAGACCGGGGGGTGAGCGCACAACTGAAGATCGCCGTCACTGGGGCCGCCGGCCTATTGGGCTGGCATGCGGCCGCCCGGGTCCATGCCCGAATTTGCGCGGCCCGCTTCCGAGGCGAGAGCCCGCCGGTCGAGCTGGTCACGATTGACCGCGAAACCTTCAACGACCCCACCCGGCTGGCCGGCGCACTGTCGGGCGTGGGTGCAGTCCTGCATTTTGCCGGGGTCAACCGGGCCAACCCGATGGACTTAGAGGCGGCCAACCCTTCTATTGCCGAGGCGCTTGTTGCCGGCAGCCGGGCGGCCGGCGCGACTCCGCACATTGTCTATGCGAATACTATCCACGCCGGCGCCGACAGCCCGTATGGCCGGTCCAAGGCCCGCGCGGGCCAGATCCTGGCTGATACGGGATGGCCGTATACAGACCTGGTTCTGCCGCATATTTTCGGCGAGGGCGCCCGACCGCGCTACAATAACGTTACCGCCACCTTGATTGAGGCGCTTCTGGCCGGCGAGACGCCGGACATCAATCCAGTCGGGGCCGTGCACCTGCTGCACGCTGGCGCCGCTGCCGAGGCTGCGATCGGCGCGGTTCTGGAGGGGCACACTGGGCGGGTCGGGCCCGAGCCGCGCCCGATCACGGTGCCGGACCTCTGGGACAAGCTGCGCGCGTTCCACGACAGCTATGGCGCCGGAATCTATCCGGACCTGTCGGACCCGTTCGATCTGGCGCTGTTCAACAGCTATCGCGATGCTAGCTACCCCGGTGGCTGGCCACGCCCGTTGAAGTTGAATACTGATCCGCGCGGAACCCTCTTTGAGGCGACCAAGAGCGCGGGCGGTAGGGGCCAGACGTTCCTGAGCTGGACCGAGCCGGGTGTGACCCGCGGCGACCATTTCCATCTGGACAAGGTCGAGCGTTTCCTGGTGGTCGAGGGCGACGCGGTGATCCGCATCCGGAAAGTGCTTGAGGACGAAGTCTGGGATTACCGTGTCTCGGGTAAAGCCCCGGCGCCGGTCGACATGCCTACCTTGCATACCCATTCCATCGAGAATGTAGGCGAGAAGCCACTGCTAACGCTGTTCTGGACCCACGAGATCTTCGATCCGGCAGTCCCCGACACCTATTCAGACCCGGTCCTGGGGACGGCGTGATGCGAGGAGCAAGGATCATCCAGCATAAAGTTGATCGCTGCCAACTTTGTGTCTCAAGCAACAATGACGCGCGCATGCTTTTTTATTCTCCGCGAAATGTCGAAAAATTGATAATTGTCGACCTTTCCCCAGGAACCGTCGGCTGCCGTGGGAGATTGCCATGCTGAAGGTCATGACCATTCTGGGCACACGGCCGGAGATCATCCGGCTCTCCTGCGTCATGGCGCGGCTGGAGGATTTTACCGATCACGTCCTAGTCCATACCGGCCAGAACTGGGACTATGCGTTGAATGAGGTCCTCTTCGAGGATCTCGGCATCAAGAAGCCCGATCATTTCCTGGGCGTTGGCGGGGGTAGCCTGGGAGAGACGCTGGGTGGCGTCCTGATCAGGACCGAGAAGGTCATCGCCGAGGAACGCCCTGACGCGGTCCTAATCCTGGGCGACACCAATTCGGCGATCTCGGCCATCATGGCGCGGCGCATGAAGGTCCCCGTCTACCACATGGAGGCCGGCAATCGGTCCTTCGACCGCAATGTGCCCGAGGAGACCAACCGCCGACTGGTCGACCACATCGCCGATTTCAACCTGGTCTATACCGAGCACGCGCGCCGGCATCTGCTGTCCGAAGGCATCCACCACCGGCGCGTCTATCTGACCGGCTCGCCCATGCGTGAAGTGCTGGACCATTACCGGGAGAGGATCGAGGCCTCGGACGTGCTAGAGCGGCTGGATCTGGAAAAACGTGGCTATTTCGTCGCCTCGCTCCACCGCGAGGAAAACGTCGACAGCCGCCCGCGGCTGGAAGCGCTGACAGGCGCGCTGAACGAGCTGGCGGAGGACTACGACCGGCCGGTGATCCTCTCGACCCATCCGCGTACCCGCAAGCGGTTGGACGCGTTCGGGCTTACGTTCTCCGACAGGGTCCGGGACTTGGAACCCTTCGGGTTCCACGACTACAATAAACTTCAGATGAACGCCTTCTGTGCTATTTCGGACAGCGGCACCATCGCGGAAGAAGCCTCGATCCTCGGTTTTCCCGCTATCACTCCCCGCGACGCGATCGAGCGACCCGAGGGTCTGGATGCTGGCTGTCTGACCGTGACCGGGCTGGATCGGGACGCGATCTTGGGCGGCGTCAGGCTTCAGACGCGGCTTTTCGCCGAGCGTGGCGCGTCTGAGACGCCCACCGACTATCGTATCGCCAACACCTCCGAGCGGGTCGTCAGCTTGATCGTCGGCACCGCGAAGCTGTCCAACGTCTGGGACGGGATCCGGGCGGCGGAGGAGACGTGAGCGCGGTCGCGGATCCGTCCACGGCGCCTGGGCTGAGCATGTGGCAGCGCGCCCTGAAGCGCGCGCTCGACCTGGCGATCGCCGTTCCGGCCCTGGCGCTCCTGGCACCGGTCATTCTGATCAGTTGGTGGCTGGCCGCGCGCGACACCGGGGCCAGCGGCTTCTTTTGCCAGGAGCGGGTCGGCCGACGCGGGCGGCTTTTCCGAGTGGTCAAGCTTCGGACCATGCGGGCCCATTCCGGCGGCACCACGGTCACCACCGCGCATGATGCGCGGATCACGCCCTTTGGCGCAAAGCTCCGGGGCTGGAAACTAGACGAGTTGCCCCAGCTCTTCAACGTGGTGCGCGGCGAGATGTCGATCGTCGGGCCGCGCCCGGACGTGCCGGGATTTCTCGACCGGCTGGAGGGGGTGGAGCGGGCGCTGCTGGAGCTGCGCCCGGGCATGACTGGACCGGCGACCCTGAAATACCGCAATGAGGAGGAGATCCTAGCCGCCCGACCCGACCCCGAGCGTTATAACGCCGAGGTCATCTGGCCCGACAAGGTGCGCATCAACTTAGATTACATGCGCGACTGGAGCGTGCTGGGCGATCTTCGCCACGTGATCGCGACGGTGCGCAAGTGAGCGGGGTGCAGATGGGGGGGACACAAGGGGATCGGCAGGATGCGGAGACCCTGCCGTTCACGCCAGTAGTCATCATCGGCGCCGGGCGCTCGGGCACGAATATCCTGCGCGACAGCCTGTGCGCGCTGCCTGGGTTCGCGACTTGGGATTGCGACGAGATCGACCCGGTCTGGCGCCATGGCAATCTGGGCTGGCCCGATGACGCGATCCCGCCCGAGCGTGCGACCCCGGCGGTGTGCCAGTTCGTCCGGGGCGCCTTCTGGCGGCTGTGGCGGCGCATGGACCGGCCCGCGTTCGTGGTCGAGAAGACCTGCGCTAATTCCCTGCGCGTGCCTTTTGTCGACCGCGCCCTGCCCGAGGCGCGCTATCTCTACCTGGTGCGCGACGGGGCGGACATCGTCGCCTCGGCGGCCCGGCGCTGGCAGGGCGATCTGGAACTTCCGGGCCTGCCCTATTACTGGGCCAAGATCCGCAATGCGCCCAAGCTGGACCTGCCCGTGCACGGGCTGCGGTTCGTGCGCAACCGGATCGCGCTGATGGTTGGGCGCCAGAAGCGCATGAAGGTCTGGGGGCCAAGCTGGCCGGGCATGGAGGCCCATGCCGACGCGCCGCTGGAGGAGTTGTGCGCCCGACAATGGGCGGCCTCGGTCGAGGCAGCGGACCGGGCCTTCGCGGACATGGCCCCCGAACGGGTCCTGAAGATCCGCTACGAGGAGATGGCGGCCGACCCGACCACGGCGCTGACCCGGATCATGGGCTTCCTGGACGCGCCAGCCAATCCCAACCGAATCGCCGCTATCGCCGAGGGAGTACGCGCCAGTTCGGTCGGTAAAGGCCGGCGTGCGCTGGCCGGGGTACCCGCCCCCGTCCACGAGGTGTTGGCGCCGATCCTGTCCCGCCATGGCTACGAGGTCTGAGAGATGCGCATCTGGTTGTCCCGCCCGCATATGTCTGGCCGCGAGCGTACGCATGTCGACGCCGCCTTCGAGAGCAATTTTATCGCGCCGCTTGGCCCGCAGCTGACCGCCTTCGAGGAAGCCTTCGCGAACTATCTGGACCCGGCCGGCGGATTGCATTGCGTCGGGCTGTCCTCAGGATCTGCGGCGATGCACTTGGCGCTCAGGCTTTCGGGCGTAGGGCGAGGTGATGAGGTCTGGGTTTCGTCCATGACATTTGCGGGTGGGGCCTTTCCCATCCTCTACGAGGGGGGTGCGCCGGTCTTTATCGATCTAGACCCGGCCACCTGGACGATCGATGCGAACCTGGTGGCCGCTGAGCTCGACCGCGCGGCCCGAGTCGGACGACTGCCGAAGGCGCTGGTGCCGACCGACCTTTATGGCCAGAGCGTCGATCTAGATCCGTTGGAGGCGGCGGCGAGACGCCATGGCGTGGCGCTGATCGTCGATTCTGCCGAAAGCGCGGGGGCCAAATACCGGGGCGGGCGCAAATGTGGTACCGGGGGCGACGCAGCGATCCTGTCCTTCAACGGCAATAAGATCATCACCACTTCGGGCGGTGGCATGCTGGTGACCCGCAATGTGAAGATGGCCGAGAAGGCGCGATTCCTGGCGACTCAGGCTCGCGACCCGGCGCCCCATTACGAGCATTCGACCTTCGGCTATAATTACCGCCTTTCCAACATCTGCGCCGCGATCGGTCTCGGCCAGTTGGAAGTTCTCGACGAACGCGTCGTGGCTCGTCGCCGAGTCAACGCCCGCTACCAGGCCGCGCTGAGCCTCCCAGGTATTACCTTCATGCCGGAGCCCGAGGGCTACCGTTCTTCCCGCTGGCTAACCACGATCACCATCGATCCTGAGGTTTGCGGTTTGACGCGCGAGCACATCCACAAAAGCCTACTCGAACATTGGATCGAGACGCGCCCTCTGTGGAAGCCCATGCACCTTCAGCCGCTCTTTTCTGGGGCCGAATACCGCGGCACAGGGGTAGACGAGCGGTTTTTTACAAACGGCCTCTGCTTGCCGTCGGGCAGTGACTTGACTGAGGTCGAGCAGGGCGAGGTCATCGACCGGATTACCACCATGCTGGAGCAGGCCTGACCTATGAAAATCCTACTCACACACAGGTTTTTCTGGCCCGATACGGCCCCGTACGCGGTGATGCTCAGGCGCATCGGCGAGGCGCTGGCCGAGGCGGGCCACGAGGTCCACAGCTTTTCTTCGGTCGCCTCATACCGCCGGTCGGTAGGCGAAAGCCCCCGGCGCGAGCGCCTCGGAGCGCTGCACGTACGCCGGGTATGGGTGTTTCCAAACGAGAAGACGAATCCGCTCAAGCGGTTGGCTAACGTTGCAATCTACTGTTTCGCGCTGGTCTTCGAGGTGCTGCGCCTGCGCCCCGATGTCGTTGCCGCTTCGACCTTTCCCCCGGTATTGGCCGCATGGTGCGCGAGCTTCGCTGCGCGACTCATTGGCGCGCGCTTTGTCTACCACGTGCAGGACATCCACCCCGAGGTCTCGCAGATTAGTGGCGGCGCGCTGGGGCGCGGTCTGCCCCTACGGCTCCTGCGCGCGCTTGACAACCAGACACTGCGGCGCAGCGCCGCTATCGTTGTGCTATCGCGCGACATGGCTGAAACTCTGCGCGCGCGCGGGCTCGGCGCGCTGCCGATCCACGTCATCAACAACTTCTCACTCGACCTCTTCGGAGAAAGCGAGGACCCGCCGCCCGGGCTACACAAACCGGCGGGGCGGCGTCGGGCGATCTTCGCGGGCAACCTTGGACGATTCCAGAACCTGCCGCAGCTGGCTGAGGGCGTTGCAAGGCTCTTCAAGGACTTCTCCGATCTCGAGCTCTTCTTCCTAGGCGACGGCACCGCCCTACCCGATCTCAAAGCTCGTTGGGGCGCGCACGACCAGGTCAGGTTTGGCCCGTTTCTGCCTTTTTCGCAGGCCAGGACCCTGATCGCGGACGCTGACGTCGGGCTGGTGTCGCTGGAGAAGGGACTCTACCGTGTGGCATACCCTTCGAAGATCGCGAGCTACCTAGAACAGGGGCTGCCCGTACTGGCGCTGGTCGAGCCAGAGAGCGCCATTGCCGAGGGGCTCTCCGGCAACGCCCTTGGTGCGACCGCACCCATCGACGACCCCGTCGCGATCGCGGATGCCCTGCGAGGCTTGCTGGAAAGCCCGGGCTATTCGCGCTCCCATCTCGACGACTGGGTCTCGCGCGAAGCCGTGGCGAAGGTGCTGCTGCCACGCTGGCTGCGGCTTTTCGAAACTTTCTCGCCACCCGCCCGCGCAGGTGGCCAGGATAGCAACTAAAGAAAGCGTACACCGCATGAAGCAGAACAATGGCTGAGCATCTCATGAACACCGACTTCATCGACAAGGTTTCCTTGCGCAGCGCACGGATCGGTATCTTCGGGCTAGGCTACGTCGGCATCCCGCTGGCCCTGCGCATCTCCGAGGTCGGCTTCCCCGTCCTCGGCTTCGACATCGCGGCCCATCGCAATGCTGGGCTGAACGCGGGCAAAAGTCCGATCAAGCATATTCTTGACGCGAGCATTGCCGCGATGGTTGCAGCCGGGTTCGAGGCGACGGACGATTTTGCCCGCGCGCGCGAATGCGACGCCCTGCTCATCTGCGTGCCGACCCCGCTCGACAAATCACGTGAACCCGACCTCAGTTTCGTTAAGGCGACCATGAACCAGATCGCGCCGCACCTGCGCAAGGGACAGCTGCTGGTGCTCGAAAGCACCACCTGGCCCGGCACAACCGACGAGGTGCTCCGGCCATATGCCAAGGCGGCGGGTCTCACGGTGGGCGAGGACTTCTTCCTCGTCTATTCACCTGAGCGCGAAGATCCTGGGAATGAACGTTTCACCACCCGGACGATCCCCAAGATAATTGGCGGTCACAGCCCAGCCTGCCTGGAGACTGGCACGGCACTCTACACGACCTTCATCGACCAGGTGGTGCCCGTCAGCTCCACCCGGGCGGCGGAGATGGTAAAGCTGCTCGAAAATATTCACCGCTCGATCAACATCGGGCTTGTCAACGAACTCAAGATTGTCGCTGACGCCATGGGGCTCGACATCTTCGAAGTGATTGACGCAGCTAAGACCAAACCCTTTGGGTTTACCGCCTACTACCCTGGCCCGGGCATCGGCGGGCACTGCATCCCGCTCGATCCTTTTTACCTGACCTGGAAGGCGCGAGAATTCGGCCTGCACACTCGCTTCATCGAGCTCGCTGGTGAGATCAACGCCGCAATGCCGCAATACGTCGTCGACAAGACCGTACAGGCGCTGAACGAGTCCGGGATGTGCCTCAAGGGCGCAAAGGTGCTGGCGCTGGGAATTGCCTACAAGCGGGATGTGGACGACATGCGCGAAAGCCCCTCGGTCTTCGTCATGGAACGGTTGCGGGAGTGGGGTGCGCAGGTCCAGTATTCTGATCCCAACGTGCCGGTCTTCCCAAAGATGCGCGAACATGATTTCGACCTCTCCTCGGTCGAGTTGACGCCCGCGGTGCTGGCCGGATACGATGCCGTGGTCCTGCTCACGGACCACAGTGACTTCGATTACGCGATGATCCGCGACCACAGCGCCATACTGATTGACACCCGCGGCGAGTACCGCGACAGCAGGCCCAATATCTGGCGCGCCTAACGGAATATGAACCTATGACGAATTACGCATTGATCGGCGCAGCGGGCTACATTGCACCCCGCCACCTGAAAGCGATGAAAGAGACCGGTGGCAGGCTTGCGGTGGCCTTCGACGTCAACGACAGTGTCGGCATCATGGATAGCCATTTCCCCGATGCCTACTTCTTCACCAAATTTGAAGAGTTCGACGCCCATCTGGCCGACCTGCGCCAGGCCGGGACGGAGGTGGATTATGTGGCAATCTGCTCGCCCAACCACCTGCACAAGGCCCATTGCAGCTTTGCGCTGCGCGCAGGCGCGGACGCGATCTGCGAGAAGCCGCTGGTACTGAACCCGCCTGATCTGGACGATCTGGTCCGGCTGGAGGTCGAGACCGGGCGCAAGGTTAATTCGATCTTGCAGCTGCGCCTGCACCCGGCAATCCTGGCGATCCGTGATAAGGTGGCGAACGGCCCAGCCGACGAGATCTATAATGTAGATCTCAGCTACTTCACCTCGCGCGGGGCCTGGTACCATGCCTCGTGGAAGGGTTTCGAGCAGCGCTCGGGCGGGATCGCCACCAATATCGGCGTGCATTTCTATGACATGCTGTCGTTCATCTTTGGCCCGCTGAAGACCAATATAGCTCATCACCGCGCTGCCGACTGCGCCGCAGGTTACCTGGAATTCGAGCGCGCCCGGGTGCGCTGGATCCTGTCGATCAACCGAGCCCACCTGCCGCCACATACTCCTGCGGGCCAATCGACCTATCGCTCGATCACGGTGGATGGCGAGGAAATCGAGTTTTCCGGCGGCTTCATGGATCTCCACACCGCCAGCTATCAGAACATCCTGAACGGGGCCGGCTATGGGTTAGACGCGGTCCGACCCTCGATCGAACTGGTCAGCCATATCCGCAATTGTGCGCTGGAATTGGGCAAGGGCGAGCAACACCCGATGCTGGCCGGTATCCTGGCAGCAGCCTGACGGGCGCCATGAAACACCGAATCGACCCCACAGCCTTCGTGCACGAAAGCGCCTATGTCGACGCGCCGGCCCGGATCGGCGCGCGCACCAAGATCTGGCATTTTGTCCATGTCCTGGCGAACACGACGGTCGGTGCCGATTGCTTGCTGGGTCAGAACGTGATGGCAGGCCCCGATGTGAGCATCGGCGACGGCTGCCGGATCCAGAACAATGTCGCGCTCTATAAAGGGGTGACTCTGGCCGACTGGGTCTTTTGCGGTCCATCCTGCGTCTTCACTAATGTCACCACCCCCCGCGCAGGCGTCGAGCGTAAGGACGAATTTGCCGAGACACCCGTTGGCACCAGCGCGACCATCGGGGCCAACGCCACCATTGTCTGCGGCCATGCCCTGGGTGAATACTGCATGGTCGCCGCCGGCGCGGTTGTGACCAGGGACGTGCCGGCCTTTGCTCTGGTGGCCGGTGTGCCGGCCCGGCGGATCGGCTGGGTGAGCCGCTCGGGCGACCGTCTGGGCGACGATCTGATCTGCCCGCGTACGGGCGAGCGGTATGTGCAAACCGGTCCGGACAGCCTGCACTTGGTGGAGGAAAACTGATGCAGTTCATCGATCTCGCCGCGCAACAGGCCCGCATCAAGGATCGGATTGACGCCCGCATCCAGGGCGTGCTGGCGCATGGCACATATATAATGGGCCCGGAGGTGAGAGAGTTCGAAATGGCGCTGAAGGCGTTCTGCGGCGCCCGGCACGCGCTGGGCTGCGCAAACGGGACAGATGCGCTGCAACTGGCGCTGATGGCGCTGGGCACCGGATCGGGGGATGCAGTTTTTTGCCCCAGCTTCACCTTCGCCGCCACGGCCGAGGTAGTGCCCTTCGTGGGTGCAACCCCGGTCTTTGTCGATTCCGACCCCGTCAGCTTCAACATGGACCCCGAAAGTCTGAAGCGTGCAATCGTGCACGCTCGGGCCGAGGGGCTGAGGCCCGCCGTGGTCATTCCCGTCGATCTCTTCGGGCTGCCCGCCGATTATGACACGATCGAAGCCATCGCGCGCACCGAAGACATGAAGATCATCGCCGACAGCGCCCAAGGCTTTGGCGCCACCTATCGCGGGCGCACGACAGGCGCGATCGGGGATATCGCCACGACCTCGTTCTTTCCGGCCAAGCCGCTGGGCTGCTATGGTGACGGCGGCGCACTGTTTACCGGCGACGACGAACTGGCAGCGCTTTTGGAGAGCTACCGCATCCACGGCAAGGGCACGCACAAATATGACAACGAGCGGATTGGCCTGAATTCGCGGCTGGACACGCTTCAGGCCGCGATCCTACTGGAGAAACTGGCCATCTACGCGGACGAGATCAAAGTGCGCCAGCGCATAGCCTCACGCTACACTATAGCCCTGAACAACCGCTACCAAACGCCGCACGTCCCCAACGGTTGCCGCTCGATCTGGGCGCAATACACACTCAAGGCGGCCAGCACTCCAGCCCGCAATGCTGCAATGGGTGCGCTGAGACGTGCGGGCATCCCTTCGGTAATCTACTACCCGCGCCCGCTCCATGCTCAGAACGCCTACGCCGCCTTCCCTCGGGATCCAGTTGGCCTGCCTGAAAGTGAGGCCGCTGCCGCGCGCGTCTTTAGCCTACCTATGCACCCATATCTGGAGGTAGAGACCCAAGACCGAGTGATCGCGGCCCTGCTGGACGCAGCAGAATACGACACCCTATGACCGTGAAGGCCAATATGATCCACCCGTCCCCAAAGACCGCCCGCCCGTTGAAGATCGCAATGGTCGTCCGGCTCTATCCGCCAGTGAACAGTTCCGGCGCGAAGCGAGCGGAGGCGCTCTCGAAGTACTTCGCGCGTATGGGCCATCATGTTAGTGTCATCACCCCGGCCAAGACGCTGGCGGATGGTGAATTAACCGAGGCAATCCCCGAGGGCGTGACCTTGATCGAACTCGATCGCCGCGGACGGGATAGTGAAAGCCGTGCTATCGGTGCTCCACACGAGCCGCTTTATTCAGAGAGCCGCAGTCTGAAGCGTCGGTTTAAGGACATCGTAATGAAGCTGTTTGGGCAACTTCCCGACCCTCGGGTGCCCTTCGTCCTGAGCCTGCTGTCGCGGAACCTGTCAGCCAGTGCGGACAAGGCCTTCCGCGAGGCCGATGTGGTCATCGGATCCTGCCCACCTTGGACAATGCTGCTAGGCGCAATGATTGTCAAGAAACGCTATGGGGTGCCAGCAATCTTCGATTATCGGGACCACTTCGCCGACAACTGGGAAATGCCCGGATCGCGCTTTGCCAAGTGGCTGGAACGCAAAGTCGATCGCTGGCTGATTTCGCGGGCCGATCAGGCGGTGGCGATCTCGGCGCCAATGCGTGACTACTACGCAGCAATGTCGGATACACCCTGCGCGCTGATCATGAACGGGTTCGACCACGAAAAAGTGGAACGCGCTAAATTGACAACGCGAGTAGTCGAGGATGATCTGGTGCGGATCCGGCACACGGGGATCGTAACGCCGCCCCGTGTGCCGGATGCATTCTTCAAGGCCCTATCGATATTAAAGAAAAATTCGCCTGAAAAGGCTTGTAAAATCCAAATTGAGTTCTACGGTTATTCTGATGTATTTCGGGTCTTTATAAAAAATCAATACCCAGATCTAGAAGAAATAGTAAATTTTAATGCCACCGTTCCGCATCACGAAGCTCTTGAACTGATGCATAGTGCAGACTACTTGCTATTTTGTGGAACGATAACCCAAGATAATGCAAGCGCACGTGGTGTACTGACAACTAAAATTTTCGAGTATCTAGGAACTGGTCGGCCGATACTTGCTCATACTAAACTTACAACTATTGCTGCCAAATTGATCTACGAATGCGGGGGAAACCACCTGATCTCGGACCGTGCTGAGGACTTTCAGAAGCTCCTAAGTTCCAAGGATTTCTTTGTGCGCACCCCCACATTCGTCGGTGAAAAGGTCATGACGCTAACCCGAGAATCTCAGGCTATTGCCTATTCAGATTTGGCCAGTAAAATCATTTACTCAAATAAAAGTGAGCCTAACCATGCGTGAGTATAAAATCTGCTCTAACTGTATAATGGATACCTCGGACTCGAACATCGTATTCGACCACAGAGATTGGTGTGATTACTGTAATAACTATCATTCAAATATTTTGCCAAACTGGCATACAGATGAAATCGGGCGCGCTCAAATCGAAGCCCAGGTTGAACGGATCAAACGCGACGGCAAAGGCAAAGATCACGACTGCCTGATTGGCTTGTCCGGCGGTGTCGACAGCTCTTATGTGGTCTACTTGGCTAAGGAAGTGTTCGGACTCCGTCCCCTGCTGTACCATGTCGATGCAGGCTGGAATTCGCAGCAGGCGGTGAACAATATCGAAGCACTTGTCGATGGGTTAGGGCTGGACCTCTATACCGAGGTGGTAAACTGGGAAGAAATGAAAGACTTGCAACTGGCTTTCTTTAGAGCACAGGTGCCGCATCTTGATACACCACAGGATCATGCGTTCTTTGCCGGGCTATATAACTTTGCTGCAAAGAACAAAGTTAGTTATATTTTGACTGGGGCGAATTACTCAACTGAATGCGTGCGGGAACCGCGTGAGTGGCACTATCATGCGACCGACCTGCGGCAGTTGAAGGATATCCATCGCCGCTTCGGTAACCGCCCACTTAAGTCCTTCCCTCTGACCAATCTCTTCACCTACAAGGTCTGGTATCGCTACGTGCATGGCATACGGGTCGTGAAACCGCTCAACTACATGCCCTATATTAAGGAAGACGCTATACAGCTGATGATCGACCGCTATGGCTGGGAACGCTACCCCCATAAGCATTACGAGAGCCGCTTCACCCGCTTTTATGAAGGATACTGGCTCCCTGCCAAGTTCGGCTACGACAAACGGCGCGCACATTTTTCGTCGCTTATCTTGACCGGCCAGATGGAGCGCAGTGAGGCACTCAAGAAAATTGCCAAGCCGCCCTATGATGATGACAGCATCAAGAACGACTTCGAATATGTCTCTACCAAGCTCGGCATAACCTCCCTGGAACTTAAGGACCTCCAGAATGGCCCGAACAAGACCTACCGTGACTATAAGAATGCGATAGGCATGATTGATCTGGGGACCAGGGTGCTGCGCGCAATCGGCGTACAAAGAGCGATCATTCGATGACAACTGTCATCCTGGACTATGGGCTCGGGAATGTCGGGGCTTTCGAGGAACTCTACAAGCGTAACAATGTGCCTGTGCGCCGGGCCTCATCACCAGACCAACTTGATGGCGCGGAACGCCTGATCCTGCCCGGTGTCGGTGCCTTCGACTTTGCAATGAAGATGTTCAGCGACAGTGGATTGCGCGACCCCGTCGATCATCTCGTGCTCCAGCAAGGAATACCGGTACTTGGTATCTGCGTCGGTATGCAGATGATGGCCAATGGCAGCGACGAGGGCAATCTGCCTGGCCTCGGATGGGTCGACGCCCAGGTGCGCCATCTCAATACGATCCCTTTCAGCAACAACCTTCCCACGCCGCACATGGGATGGAACGACGTGACACCAGTTGCCGGTGAGCCACTCTTCACGGACTTGGAAACGGACGCCCGCTTCTATTTCCTGCATAGCTACTATGTGCAGCCAGCATCAGATGCTAGCATCATTGCCTCCAGTATATACAGACACAGTTTCTGTTGCGCTTTGCGCAAAGACAACGTGTGCGGAGTCCAGTTTCATCCGGAGAAAGGACACCACTGGGGTGTGCGCCTTTTGTGCAATTTTGCGGGGGCATCCCGATGCTGAGGCCTCGAATTATTCCCTGCCTGCTGATCCAGGATGGTGGCCTAGTGAAAACCCAACAATTTAAAAATCCAAAATACGTTGGCGATCCAGTTAATGCGGTAAAGATATTCAATGAAAAACTCGCCGACGAAATAATGGTGATCGACATTGACGCGACTAGCAAGCGCCAGGAACCGGATTTCAAGAAGATACGAGATATCGCTGCTGAATGCCGCATGCCGCTAACCTATGGTGGCGGTGTAAGAACTCTCTGTCATGCTCGTCGGATAATCGACTTAGGCGTCGAGAAAGTAGCACTATCTGCGGCGGCACTCGAGAACCCCGAATTGATTCGCGAGATAGCGACAGCACTTGGGTCCCAAAGCGTAGTCGTGATTCTCGACATCAAGAAAACCAGACTCATCAACAAGTCGTACAATATATTCATCCATAACGGGAAACGCGCAGTCAAGGGCGATCTCTTCACCATGATCAGCCGGCTCCAGGCCGCTGGGATCGGCGAATTGGTTGTCAATTTCATCGATCACGACGGAATGATGCAGGGTTATGACGTCGCGTTCGCAGCGAACGTTGCCAGCCATGTTCAGGTGCCGGTGACATTTTTGGGCGGTGCTGGGAAGCTCGACGATATAAGAGAGCTGATAGGGAAATGCGGGATAGTCGGGGCTGGCGCGGGTAGTCTTTTCGTTTTCAAGGGGCGTTATCGCGCGGTGCTGATCAACTATCCGGATTTCGAGACCAAAGAACGCTTGATTGCCGAGATACGATAATTGACGGCAAGAAATTCCTTCTAATAGGTTGACTTGGTCGGTGAGTTCCAAATTCCCCGTTAAGCGGCAATTTTCGGTCTGATACCAAAGCGCATTGATCAGAACCCATTGGCCCATTCGCGTTGCGCCGACATCGCCTTCCAGAACAAGTCTGCCGTCTACGCCATCCTGTTCGAGGCCGCGGCCGAGACGCTGAAGACAATCGCCGCCGACCCCCAGCATCTCGGCGCTGGATCAGCCATTGAGCGAGTTTCCAAACGAACTCTAAGCTGTACGGAAACCGCGACCACGGGGTCCATTAGGGCTCAGTGCAAAATACTGTCAATCGGCATCCAAACGTGACCCCAGATCGGCGTTCAAAAGTGACCCCCCTGGTGCTGAGCAGGCCGGGTCGCGTGGAGACCTCATTTATCAGAGCGCGGCCCGGCCTGCGCGGTTGAATTAGGCGCGGTTCTTGAAGCGCCAGCTTTCGTTACCGGTCTCAACGATCTCGCAATGATGTGTGAGGCGATCGAGGAGTGCGGTGGTCATCTTCGCGTCGCCGAAGACGGTTGGCCATTCTCCGAATGCCAGGTTCGTTGTGACAATGACTGATGTGCACTCATAGAGTTTGCTGATCAGGTGGAACAGCAGCTGACCACCGGTCTGAGCGAATGGCAGATAGCCAAGCTCGTCCAGAATTAGGAAGTCGAGGCGTGATATCAACTCAGCTGTCCGTCCCTGGCGCTCGGCCCGCGCTTCGGCATCGAGTTTGTTCACCAGATCGACGACATTGAAGAAGCGCCCGCGGCGGCCCTGGCGGATGCAGGCTCGAGCGATACTGACGGAGAGATGGGTTTTGCCTGTGCCGGTTCCGCCGATGAGCACGAGATTGCGCTGATGGTCGAGGAAGTCGCCGGTGGCGAGGTCACGGATCAAGGTTTCGTTGACCTCGGCCGCTTCGAAGTCGAATTCCTCCAGCTCCTTGGCCAGTGGCAGTTTCGCGATGGTCATCTGGTATTTGATTGAGCGCGCCAGCTTCTCGGAGATCTCGGCTGTCAGCAGATCGCCGATAATCTGTTGTGGTTCGTGCTGGCGCTTGATCGCAGCCGTGATGATCTCGTCGTAAGCTGTCCGCATGCCGTAGAGCTTCAGTTGGCCCATGGCGTCCAGCACCTGTGTTCGTTCCATTCGTTGTTCTCCTCAGGCTGTCATACCGGTCACAATTGGCGGCTGGCTCGCAGGTCAGCCGCAATGCATCCGGTGTTGTGATTGTCAGGGGTGGTGGCGGTTCGCGGCGACGGGCGAGAATGTTCAGGACCACGCTTGCGGAAGGGACATTCTGTGACAGGGCTTCTGCACAGGCCGCTTCCACCGCCTCCAGCCCATCGGAGAGGATCGCGCCTAGAACCTCGACCATCTGGCGATCACCACCGGGCTGACGCTCCAGTTTACGCTGCACACGGCGTAACGACGGCGGCAGCTCCCACTCCTTGAACGGCGCTCCGTTGCGCAGGGCGCCAGGTTTGCGCATCAGCACCGGAATGTAATGTAGCGGGTCATAGATCGCGTTATCGCGCCCAAAAACACGGGTATGGCTGCCGACGATCTGCCCGTCTTGCCAGCATTCCAGGCGATCGGCATAGGCGCGGATCTCGACAGGTCGACCAACGGCCCGGGCATTTACCGAGTACTTGTTCTTGTCGAACCGTACGAGGCAGGTTTTGGAAACCGATGCAGGGACTGCATGAAAGCCGTCGAAGGAGCCGACATATGGGATCAAACTCGGCTGCTCTTCTTCGAACACCTCCCAGACCGTCTTGCCTGGAATGTCGGGGTGTTTGTTTGCCTTCGCATACACCAGGCACCGATCTGCCAACCAGGCATTCAGCTCTGCAAAGGATTTGAACCTCGGGCGCGGCACGAAGAAGCGTCTGCGCAGCACGCCAACCTGGTTCTCTACTTGCCCCTTCTCCCAGCCCGAGGCCGGGCTACAGGCAACGGGGTCAACCAGATAATGACCGCACATCTGCTGAAAGCGGCGGTTGTAAGCCCGACCCTTCCCGACGAAGATCGCGTCCACCGCCGTCTTCATATTGTCGTAGATCCCGCGCGCACAAGCGCCGCCAAAGAACGCAAACGCCTTGTCGTGCGCATCGAACACCATCTCTTGGGTCTCGCGGGGATACGCGCGCACATACGGCATTCGGCTGAAGCTGAGGCGAACATGAGCGACTTTGACAGTCACTGTCACACCGTCCAGAATCACGACCTCATGGCTCCAGTCGAACTGGTAAGCTTCGCCCGGATCAAAGCTCAAGGGAACAAACGCGCTCGCCGATGCTGCCTGCGTTCTCTTTGACCAGTTGGATGCGTATCGCCGAACCGCATCATAGCCGCCGCCGTAACCATGGTTGCGCAACTCTTCGTAGATCCGGATCAGTGTAAGGCGTTCCCGCCTCGGCTGCTTGGCATTTGCGGCCAGCATCTCGTCAAGTTCTGATCGCCAT
Source organism: uncultured Limibaculum sp. (assembly GCA_951813525.2). Classification (GTDB taxonomy): domain Bacteria; phylum Pseudomonadota; class Alphaproteobacteria; order Rhodobacterales; family Rhodobacteraceae; genus Thermohalobaculum. Next base: position 32,654 of record CATOTJ020000004.1, on the reverse strand, counting down.
GGATCAATCTTCGGGCGAGGCTGTGTCGTGCGGTCATAGCTGAATTCGGTTGCGCCTGAACGCAGGACCTTGCGGACCGTATTCCTGGAAACCCGAAGCTCTCTGCAGATCTGCTTGATCGACTTGCCGTGAACAAAATGCGCCTGCCTGATCTTTGCGATCGTTTCCACAACCAACATCCCCTGATCGCTCCCTCACTCTTTTGAGGAAGCTTCTCGTACGAATTGTCAGGGGGGTCACTTTTGGGCGCCGATTACCCCAACAAGGGGGTCAATCTTGCATGCCGATCCACAGGCGGGGATCGAATTGACCCAGTACGGGCCAAATTGGTCAGAAACGTGCACGTAGGCTTTCAGCCCCGGCACCTGGTTGTTGTACTTGGCGTTGATGAGGTTCATGGCCTCCCCTTGGCGCGTGGTCGGGAAGAACTGCCCGTCGCTGGAGGAGGTTTGACCCGACCCCCAGTATTGCGCCATGGGAAGTTTGGACTGCGCGTCCAACACGATCGCCAGCGCCTCGTTGATCGCATCGCTTTCGACATGCCAGCGCGACAGGCGGGCCAACTGGGAATACTTATAGCCGGTGGTGGCTTCGGCCATCTTGCTCAAACCCACGTTCAGCCCTTCCGCGAGAAGCACGGTCAGCAGCCCGATGATATCCCTGCAAGGCGCGCCGGAGCGTAAATGGATGAACGCGTCCGTGAAGCCGGTGGCTTCTGCCACGTCCTGCAGGATTTCAGTGACTTTCGCATGTGGCATCCGCTGGTACAGATCGAGAACCAGTGGGCCCGCTTCCTCCGGGACATCAGCTTTCAGACGCTCGATACGCAACTGGCCGTCTTCGATAATGCCATTGGGAAGAGTGCCGGTCCTGACAGCTGCTGCAAGCCGCTCGAAGCCATCCTGCAACCGGCGCTTTCGATCCTCAATCCAAACCTCTGGATCCAGCGGTAGATCAAGCCCCGGCATCGTCTTTGCGGCTTCCAGCGGCACCAGAAGTTTCCTGTCATCGGCATATCGGCGGGCGTGATCCAGCCAGATATCATTGGACCGAAAGGCCTCCTGAAGGCGGAACATCACCGCCACGATCCAAAGCCGCTCCTCATTGGTGTCGGGCTTGCGCAGTTGCTTGTCCCACTTTGATCGGGCGGGCAGAAAGGCCCGCGATTTGGTTGTGATGTCTGCGCCCTCCCGGATGACCGCCGCGGCGTCGAGCAGCGGTTGGGCCACGGTGGCACCTCGGATATCCAGAGCCCTTAACATGCGTTTGCCATAGAGCTTGAAGCTGTGAAACGCCTTCTCGATGTGATCCATCGGCTCGGCCATGGCAGGTTTGATCAACTGGGTCGCCATCGCCACAAGAGTTTCCAAACCATCCCACCCGCTGGATGCATCGACGGCACCGCCCAGGGCGGCCTCATCGCCCCGGGCCATCAACAATGTCGTTCCCAGAGATTGGAACCCGACCAGTGTGCTGGCAATATCAGCCTGTGCCTGTTCGAAGTGCATCGCGCTGATTTTCTTCGCCTCCCGCCAGGTCTTGCCCACGATCCGATCGTGGGTTTCGACAACGGTATCGGCAATGGACGCGGCCCATTCGACGACACAGGTGGCCAGAATGGCAAGGCGGCGATTACTGCTGATGTCCTGCAAATCGCCCGTGAAGTAGCGCTCGCCCTGACGGCGCAGCATCTTGACCCGGTGGGGTGGGATGTCATCGAGTATGTCTGGCGACAGCTCAATTTCCTTGAGGGTTTCCACCCGGTCAAGCAGGCGGTTTATATCGGCCGTGTTCTTGCCGGCCTCAAAACCGCGCAGCCACAAAAACACGCTCTGCCAACCGTTTGCAGCCGCGCCGAGCAGGTCGTCGAGGCGACGGCGCATCCGGCTCTCCAGACGCGCGGCAATCCGGTTCTCGATCCGCCGCTCGGCTGCCACAAGAGCATCGGCACAGAGCCTCTCAATCATCGTGACACCCGGCAGGATGATCTGCCGCGCCCGGCATTCTTCAACAAAATCCCGCACCAGCCCTTCACCAGATCCGGCTGCCTCGGCTTGCTGGTCTAACCATGCCGTCATTTGCTTCACACGTTTGCCGGTGAAGGTCTTGTAGCCATAGATCTTACGCAACGCGCCGAGGTGTTCATGTCTGGTGTTGGCGCGATTTGCGTATGGCAAAAGATCCTTGGCCTTCAGCCCGAGTTGGGCCGCAATGTAAGCGGATACGGCCTCCGGGATCACCTCACCTGACTTCAGAAACCGTCCTGGATAGCGAAAGGCACAAAGCTGAAGGGCAAAGCCGATCTGGTTTTGTGGTCGCCTGCGCGTTTTGATGTACGCGATGTCATCATCCGCAAGCGTGTAGTGGTATTCCAGCGATGCCCTGTCGGTGGGCAGGGTGAAGAGAGCATCACGCTGACGTTTCGTCAGAACAGTTCTGTGGGCCATACGTTACCTTTTCAGAGAAGCGTTGAGGGGCAGATCCGAGGCCTTCGTTTATGTTTTCGCCCGTCCGATAGACGTACCTTCAGCGCACAGGTCAGATCCCAGTTTCCCCTCCCATAAAACCAAGGCCTCAGAGCGTCGCAAATAGCTGGTCCGATAAAAGTTGCAGTGAAGGGGGGTCAAACGTACAGTGATACTGCGGCGCAATGACTCGGACTCACGGAAGGGGATTTCCGGCCCGATCTTGATCTGATTCACCATGGAAAACAGAGGAGTTTTTGCCATGGGGTCTGCTGTTCAGATCAGATTGGATTATACAGGAACGGATCTTCGACGTCTGGCGCGGAAGAGCGATGAAGCGGATCAGACGCGGCGGCTTCTCGCTCTGGCAGTTGTCCTTGACGGAGGCTCGCGGAGCGATGCGGCGCGCACGGGCGGGGTTGGCCTTCAGGTGATCCGGGATTGGGTGTTGCGGTTCAACGACGGCGGCCCGGATGCGCTGACGACGCGGAAGGCACCGGGCAAGGCACCGCTCCTGACGGCTAAGCAGCGCACCGCGCTCGCGGCGGCGGTCGAGTCAGGCCCGCGTCCCTATCTCGATGGGGTTGTGCGCTGGCGCCTCGTCGACCTTGCGTTCTGGCTATACGAAGAGTTCGGCGTTTCGGTCAGCCGTCATACCGTTGGCCGCGAGTTGCACGCCTTGGGATATCGCAAACTCACAGCGCGCCCGCAGCACTACGCGCAGGATGAGGAGGCGATCGAGATGTTCAAAAAAACTTCGGCGACGTCGTCACAGCCATCCGCATCAAGCGAGGCTGGCCGCCCGTAGAGGTCTGGTTTCAAGATGAAGCCAGGGTCGGCCAGAAGAACAAGATCACACGACGTTGGGCGCGGCGAGGAACGCGTCCCCGTGCGCCACACGATCAGCGGACGAAATGGGCGTATATCTTCGGCGCAATCTGCCCGGCGGAAGGCAAGGGTGCCGGCCTCGTCATGCCGTTCTGCGACACCTATGCCATGGTGGAGCACTTGAAGCTGATCAGCGCCGAAGTCGCCCCAGGCGCACACGCCATCCTGCTGCTCGATCAGGCCGGATGGCACACGACACCGAAGCTCGATGTGCCGGAAAACATCACACTCGTTCCAATCCCGGCCCGGTCGCCAGAACTGAATCCAGTCGAAAACATCTGGCAATTCATACGCGACAACTGGCTCTCAAACCGGGTCTTCAAAAACTACGACGACATCGTCGCGCACTGCTGTGACAGTTGGAACAAGCTCATCGAACAGCCCTGGCGCATCTCATCAATCGGTAGCCGTAAATGGGCCCATGAGTTCTGATCAATGCACGTTAGTATGAGCCAATGGAAAAGATCGGATATGCACGCTGCTCAACCTACAGTCAGGACTTGACTGCGCAGCGGCAAGCGTTGAGTGATCTCGGGGTTCAGGACGACCGCATTTATACGGATCACGGATTGACTGGCACCAACCGGGAGCGGCCCGGACTTGAACAGGCGCTGGCCGCCGTGCGCAAAGGCGACATCCTGGTCGTAACGAAGCTTGATCGCCTTGCACGATCGGTTCCAGACGTTCGGGTCATCAGCGACCAACTCGAAACCAAAGGCGTGAGGCTTGCCTTGGGGACAGCGGTCTACGATCCCAGTGATCCGATGGGAAAGATGTTCTTCAACATCGTCGCCACGTAACCGTCCGGCGTCCCCGCTCTGACGCGTCGCGCTAATGGGAGATAATGTCCATTAGGAACAAGTGGACATTAGCGGGTCTCGAATGGCGAAGCGACGGCGGCGCAGGAACTGGAGCGACGATGAGAAGCGGATGATCTGCGCGCAAACGCGGTTTCCGGGTGTCTCGGTCAGTCAGGTCGCTCGGCGTTACGATGTGAATGCCAATCAGGTTTTCAACTGGCTGAAAGATCCCCAGTTTGCAGCGTCGCCGAAAGTCGATGATGTTGCCCGGTTCTTGCCTGTCGAGGTTGTCGAGCCTGTTCAGCCGCCACCGTCGTCCGGCGCCGCATGCCGTGAGATGCTGATCGAACTGGTGAGTGGCCACCGGCTGACGATCAGCGGCTCCTATGATCCCACCGCTCTGGCTGCATTGATCCGGAAGCTGTCCGCGTGATCCCGGTACCGGCGCAAACGAAGGTCTGGCTCTCTGCCGGTGTCACGGACATGCGCAAAGGGTTCAACGGACTGTCGGCGCTGGCCGAGAATGTTTTGGCGGAAGATCCGTTCTCCGGGCATCTGTTTGTGTTCCGGGGCAGGCGCGGTGATCTGATTAAAGTCATTTGGTGGGACGGTCAGGGCGGATGCCTGTTTTCCAAGCGCCTGGAAAAAGGCCGCTTCGTGTGGCCCTCACCGGCAGATGGGAAGGTATCGGTCACGTCAGCACAGTTGGCGATGCTGCTGGAAGGCATCGACTGGCGCATGCCCAAGCGAACCTGGAGGCCGTTGACGACAGGCATTTTATCAACAAATCCAGCGCCATAGGATTCACATTGGCATCCGGGCGCGGTATAAGCCCGCCATGCTCGATGACGCTTCCAAACTGCCGGATGACCCCAAGGAGCTGAAGTCGGTCGCCGTCCAGCTTGCGAGCACCGTGAAGTCCCAGGCGTTGGAAATTGCCCGGCTGAAGCATCAGCTCGCGGGGCATCGACAGCACCGGTTCGGCTCGAAGTCCGAGACCTCCGATCAGCTCAATCTCGAACTGCGTCTCGAAGAGGAAGAGACAGCGGCGGCCCAGGTCGCACCGTCGGAGGAAGAGGGCGACACCGACAATCAGGAAAAGCCCAAGCGCAAGCCTCTGCCGCCGGAACTGCCGCGCAACGAGGAAGTGCTGTCACCCGGTGATACCTGCGCCTGCGGTGGCAATTTGCGGGCGATCAGCGAAGATGTGACCGAGGAGCTGGAATATATCCCCGGCAGGTTCGTGGTGAACCGCATCGTCCGACCGCGCATGGCCTGCAGCTGCTGCGAGAAGATCTGCCAAGCGGTGCTGCCATCGCGTCCGATTGAACGCGGCCGGCCCGGCCCCGGCCTGCTAGCGCATGTGCTCGTGAACAAATATGCCGACCATTGCCCGCTCTATCGCCAAAGCCAGATCTTTGGGCGTGAGGGCATCGACCTGGATCGCTCAACCCTTGCCGATTGGGTCGGCAAATCGGCAAAGCTGCTGGAACCGCTGGCCGACGCCATCGGGCGGTATGTTCGCAGCGGCCACGCAATCTTTGCGGACGACACCCCGATCAAGATGCAGGCGAAGGGCAAATGCGCGACAGCACGGATCTGGACCTATGTCCGTGACGAGCGCCCGTGGGCAAGCGGTGATCCGCCCGCAGCTTGGTACCAGTTCAGCACGGACCGCGAAGGCAAGCATCCCGCCGACCATCTCAGCAAGTTCAAGGGCTGGATGCACGCCGACGGCTACTCCGGGTTCAACAAGCTGTATCGCGCCGGCGAGGTGCACGAAGTTGCCTGCATGGCCCATGTTCGGCGCAAGTTCGTCGACATCTTCAAGGCGAGCGGCCTGGAGGTCGCCGAAGAAGCTATCAAGCGCATCGCCGCCCTCTACCGCGTCGAGAAAGAGGCCCGTGGCAAATGCCCCGACGACCGGGTGCGGCTCCGCCAAGAAAAGGCCAAACCGGTCTTCGATGGCTTGGAAGCGTGGTTGCACGCCCAGTTGTCGAGGATTCCAGGCAAATCCGAACTCGCCAAGGCGATCCGCTACGCACTGACCCGCATGAAGAAAATGCGCCCATATCTCGACCACGGCTTCCTGGAGATCGACAACAATTCAGCTGAGCGGGCGATGCGTTGTGTGGCCCTCGGAAGGAAGAACTATCTCTTTGTAGGCTCAAAGGGCGGCGGCAACGCCGCTGCAATCGCCTATACCCTGATCGAGACCGCGAAGCTGAATGGCATCGACCCGCAAGCCTGGCTGACGCACGTCCTTCGCCACATCGCAGATCACAAGATCACTCGGCTGGACGAGTTGATGCCCTGGAGTTACGCTGCAAGAGCAGCGTAACCGGGACGCACCGCAGCCCGCCAGAGCACCTTCACCGGACGGGCACGTCGCCACCTTCGCGGAGTTCGAAGCAGATCTGCTCAAAATGCGCACCAGGGAAGGCATGGCCATCGCCAAGGCAAAGGGCAAAATGCGAGGAAAGAAGCCAAAACTTACTGAAAAACAACAGAAAGAGCTTTTGAAGATGCACGAAACCGGCGACCATTCGATCAGTGATCTTGCCGAGATATTCTCCGTTTCAAGAGCGACCGTCTATCGCACACTGCAAAGGGACCAGAGGGCTTAAAGGGGTATTTTGCACTGAGCCCTAATGGACCCCACCACCTCAGTTCCGATAATACTTGCTCCCATAGCTACCATAGAGCTCACTATATTGGCGGCCATAACCCTTTGCTTTGCGTATGTTGACCTGGCTGAGAGAGATGCCCGAAACCTTCAGATCGACCGAGGCGAGGGAGCTGATGCCTGCCTCGACCTGCGATTGTGTAGTCATGTTCCAGCGGACCACGTACACGATTGCATCGGCCACTTGGCCGATCACGCGCGGATCGGACACCAACAGGACCGGCGGTGTGTCGACAACGATGATATCGTATGCTGGCCGGACCTCGTCCATAAAGGTTCTGAAGCGGCCCGAGGAGAAAAAATCGACGGAGTTGACCGCGGACTTCTCGGCCAGCAGAATATCGATGCCGAGCTTATCGTTGAACAGTACCGCCTCTTCCAGGGACACAGCACCCGAAACCGCGCTGATAAGTCCTAACTTGTGGCGCTTACGGAAATACTGCTGAAGGGTTCGCCGGCGTATGTCACACTCGATCAATAGTACCCGCTGGCCCATGCTGGCGAAGCTGTAAGCTAGCGCCAGCGACTGGGTCGTCTTGCCCTCACCTGGCAGCGAGGACGTCATCATGATCACCTGGGGCGGATGGTCGATGTTTGAGAGCATCACCGAGGTGCGCAGGTTACGCACCGACTCAGCCATGGCTGACGTTGGCTTGGTCTCGAGATATCTCAGCAGTCGTTTCCGCTGTGAAATTGGCACCAGCGGAACTTGAGCCAGCACGGTCAATCCTATGGCCTGCTCAAGATCCCGAGCAGAGCGAAATCCATTGTGGCGCATTTCGCGCAGGAGCACGAGTGCGCCCCCGATGCAGAAGCCCAGAAACATCGCCACACTAACGATCAACGACTTGCGCGGCTTTGAGGGTTCTTCAGGCACAAGGGCTCGCGATAAGATACGGCTGTCAGCACGGTGGACGCCTTGCTGCACCGAGGTCTCTTTGAGACGCCCAAGAAAGTATTCGTAGATCTGCCGACTGGCCGCCGCCTCGCGCTCGAGCTGCTGGAGCTTGAGTAGTTCGGTCGACTGGCGCTCGATCCGCTCGGCAAGCTCGGTTACTGAACGCTCGAGAGTTGCAATCCTTTCACTTGTTCGCAACACTTCAAGCCGGGCACGCTCGAGAATGGGCTCGAAGCGGGTATCAAACGCCTTGCGTGCACCTTCAATATCCAGCCGCCCGATGATCTGGTTCAGTGCTGCGTTGTCGGCCGCGATCGCCATCTGTTTGAGATCGCCGCTGGCCTTGGCTGTTTCGAGGGCCTTGACGTACGCATCTGCAACCGCTGCTGCGGCCTTTGCCTCCGCTACCCGGTCGCGGCGATCTTTGAGCTGGCGATTCAGCGCAGCCAGCACCTCCGCCCCAATCAGTTCCGCCCCGGCACTGAATGACTTGACTGCGTTTTCCGCTGCTTCAAGTTCGAGCGCGAGTTCGGTGACCCGGCTACTCAGCCAGATCGTAGCCTGTTCGGTCGCCTTGTACTTCGTGGCGACCTGGTCGTCGAGGTAGATATCCGCCAGACCGTTGGCTAGGCGGGCCGAAGCAACCGGATCGTCGGTTGTCACCCGGATATTGAAGACGTAGCTGTTTTTGAGATTTTGAATCGTGATTGATTCCTGCACCACGGTGATCACGTCTTCCCGGATCTCGGCCGGGGTCAACGGGGGCTCTATCTCGGTCGCGGGCTGGATCAGGATTTCTATCCAGCTACGGACCACGCCGATCGCCTGAGCAGGTGACCAAGACGCGTCCGGTGGACGCAGATCATAATTGAAAACAGGATCCTCAACCAATTTCAGTCTGTCTACCAGCTGACTAACGAGCTCGCGAGAGGCAATTACCTCAGTCTCGGTATTGATCGTGTATTTATCGCCGCCCAATGCCGAAAGCGGGCTGGCTAGGTCGATGACTTTCTCGCTGCGGTTTTGAAGGGCGACTGTCGCGGTTGTCGTATAGAGTGGCGTTACGATAAAATACGCATAGTAGATGGCCAGAACGACCATCAGTGCCACCCAAGATAAGATCCGCCACTTCCCTAGCCATATTGTGTTCAGAAGCTGAAGAAGATCCAGATCACCCTCTGTGTCCTCAATCGTAGGCTTGGGGCTTATTGGGATTGAATGCATATTAACAACTCGCAAGAGAGACATCCGCCTCGGTGTAGAACAACTCAGACCACCTCACAAGTTTAGTCAGATCACCCGACCACGCCACCCTATTGCAAGCCCATCCGGCGAAAAGGCTACTCGGCCGCGACACGGCTCACGGATCCAGTCTGATAGCCTTCCACCCACATGGCAATTTGCTGCCGGACGATCTCGGCGGAATCCAAGGCAACCGCGTCTTTCAGGTCGCGCAGGATCTGTGCCATCTCACCTTCTGACGGAAAATCCTCCTCAACGCGCAGAATCTTGGGGTGCGGCGTCTCCAGTATACCTTCGTCGTCGATCAGAAGCTCCTCGTAGAGCTTCTCGCCCGGTCTAAGCCCCGTGACCTCAATCTGGATATCGCCATCTGGATTTGCTTTGTCGCGCACACTCAGCCCAGAGAGCTCGATCATCCGCCGTGCCAGGTCCAGAATCTTCACCGACCCACCCATGTCCAGCACGAAGACCTCGCCGCCCTCGGAATAGGAGCCCGCAATCAACACCAGTCGTGCCGCCTCGGAGACCGTCATGAAGAAGCGCGTCACCTCCGGGTGGGTGACCGTGACCGGCCCACCAGCAGCGATCTGGCGCCGGAACAACGGGACGACCGATCCCGACGATCCCAGCACATTGCCAAAGCGGACCATGGCGAAGCGGGTGGTCGTTGTGCGCCGTGCCAGATCCTGCACGATCATCTCGGCCAAACGTTTGGTCGCACCCATCACGTTGGCTGGGCGCACCGCCTTGTCGGTCGAGATCAGAATGAAACGTTCAACGCCCGCTGCTTCGGCTTCCTCGGCCAGAACCCGCGTGCCGAAGACATTGTTGCACATACCCTCCAGCTCATTCGTCTCGACCAGTGGCACGTGCTTGTAGGCGGCCGCGTGCAGAACGATTTCGGTACCATAGGTCTCGAGCGTGCGCGCGACCCGGCACCGGTCGGTGACCGATCCCAGTACAGAGACCAGTTCTATCCCTGCCTCAGCGACGATCGAGGATAACTCCTGTTCGATCGTATAGAGTGCGTATTCCGAGCGTTCGAACAGCACCAGCCGGCGGGGGCGTGCCATCAGGATCTGGCGGCAGAGTTCCGATCCAATCGATCCCCCCGCGCCCGAAATCAGCACCGAGCGCCCGCAATAGGCCTCAACCATACCCGGCAGATCCAGATCGATACTGTCGCGGCCCAGCAGCTCATTGGTTGAGACGGGCTTCAGTGTCGGCAGCAGGCTGCCCGAACTGACCATCTCGGCATAGGGTGGCAGCGTGTGGACATCGATCGGTAGCTGCGACAGCGCGTGGGCGATTTCACGATGTCTGGTCTGGACGACCGAGGGCATCGCGACCAGAACCCGCCGGATCTGGCCCTTATGAGCCAGGCTGTCCAGAGCGGCAGGGTTCTGGACACGCAGACCACCGATCGCCACGCCCCGCATCGCGGGGTTGTCATCGACCACAGCGAGGACGCGGAACTCGCCCGAGCGCTGCAGCATCGAGATCAGCTGGATACCGGCAGCCCCAGCCCCGTAGACCGCGACGGGCACGCGCGGCTCGGTCGCGGCGCGCAGACCGTCCAGAATCCGGCTTGCAGCCAGTTTCCAGCCGACCGAGAGACAGAACAGCAAGAAGCCGAAGATCAACGGTACTGTGCGTGGTGCACCCAGCTCCAAGACAAGGTTCAAGGCGGTGCCACCGGCACCGAATATGGTGGCGAACACCGCGATCTTGGAGGCTGTCTGAATGTCGAAAGCCGACAGCTTGATGCGCGGCAGCCTCATCACCAGGGCCACCACGATTCCGAGCCCCAGCATTGTTCCGATAAACGGAAGCGCACGTTCCAGAGCCTCTTCCGGCCAGAGTGTTCCAACACGCAGAATAATAGCCAGAACGATCGCGGCTAGTATGGCCAGGGAGTCGAATCCGAGAATAAGGACGGTCTTCGATGTCCGGGAGATCTCTATGATACGCTGATACATGCCCATTCTCGTGGGGCCGGATTTTCAGATGACAGCACCGCTTGTACTCATTGCCACCGCCTGCAGTTTCCGACGTTCAAAAGGTTACTAAAGTATTAATTATCCTAAAGGCATGTAGGCATAGTGTCCAACACAACCTCTGTTACAATGCGGGATTTGGTGGGAAGCTCGACCCAAATCGGATCAACTGCAACCTCAGGTGAAATCTATGGGTCCGAACGCACTCGAGAAGCCACTCTGATAAGAGGCAAATGCCGCCCGTCTGATCGCCGAATCACCCTACCTGCAACTTGCACGGGCATGCACTTCATTATGGATTGAGTTCTGACAAAACTGGCCAGATTCCTGCGCGGATACGCTAGTTCGATCGGTGAGCAGGGTCAGTACGTAAGAGCCGAGGCTATGTTCCGCGAAGTTCTAAAAATCCAACGCTAGCCGGTCATTCGCAGAGAAAGCGCTCAGCCAAAAGGAGGCATGAGCCCGCCTAACCCACCGCCTTTTCCACCCTTCTCCTGCAAAACGCCAGGAACGCGGCATCCGGGTCGTGCAGTTTCGGGCAGCCCGTTTCGATCCACATGTCCTGCCAGGCCTGCTGCAGCGCGTAGGGGTCCAGGCCGGGGGCGACGATGCGGACATCGTTCATGATGTCGGGGTCCAGGCGGGGCATGGTGACGCCTTCGCGCTCGATCAGGCGATCGCGGTTCAGGAAGATCACCATGTCACCGTCCAGCGTCACGGAGTAATCCGGCAGGTGGTCGTGCTCGACCAGCACCTTGATCATCTGCTTGAAGACCCGCTTGGGGCTGTTCGAGCCGCATTTCTTCAACAAGAGTTCCAGCGAGATCTTCCACTCGCTCTGCGCCCCGCAATGTTTGCGCGCGATCTCATAGACGCGCCGCTCCAGGGGTTTGCGCAGGCGGAAATAATCGCGGTGGATGGTCAGGACCGATTTCGCCATCACGGCCCGGTACATCCAGTCGGAAAGCCGCACAGTGACGGACACCATCCGCCCGTCTTTCGTCTTGCGCTCGATCTGCCAGTTGTCGATCAGGCCAAAGCCGGTCGTGGTCTCGGACCCGCCGGTTTCGATATTGGTGACAATGCGGGTGCCGGACAGGCGCTCGAAGGCCTCGCGCAGGCGGCGATAGCCGTCTCCGCTTGTCTCGCGGTTGGTGGCCACCAGCAGATCGTGGGCCTTCAGGTGCAGGATCGGCGAGGGGTCCTCGCCCGCGTTCATCTTGGCTATCAGCTGGCTGATGCAATAGATCATGACGTCCTGGTCGTGGATTGTCGCCAGCCCCTTCACGCTGGGCGTGATCTCGACCTTGGTGCCCTTGTTCTCATAGGTCAGGATGCGCCGGTCGGGCCGCGTGGACAGTGAAAAGATCGGATGCTCCATCGACGCCATGTCATCCTTGGGGATCGCATCCAGCACGTCGCAGATGAAGAAATCCGCCGTCGGGTGACGATCGGGCAGCAAAGGCGGGCGGATGGCGTTCTGATGGCTTGCGTCCTGTGATGCACTGATAGGACCGGTCATGGGCTGCTCTTTTATCGTGGTTTCAGTGACACTCAGCCTACTTTCGTGGTTTCATTTACACAAGGGGTGTTTTCGTGGTTTCGGATTCAGTTTTGAGTGCGCTACCGGCCTTCGGCCTGCTTGAGCGCGAGTGACGCCCAACCAACCGTCCCTGCGGCCTGCCCCCTAACCCGGCAGACAACCCAAAGATCCCCACTGCACGCCCGCCCGCGCATTGCATGTTGTAATGTTATATCATAACAAATTTCTAAACCGCCCATTCAAGGAAGAACAACATGCCCGACTCCCTGTCCAATCGCTTCTGCGCCACCGCCGCAGCATTCTCGCTCTGCGCATTTCTCACCACCGCCCCGGCACATGCCGGTGGCATTTTCGAGATTGTCCATCCGGAAGTCGAAGAAGGTGCCGCCGAATTCGAGGTCCTCAGCACCGTAATCCTGGGCAGCGTTGGCGCCGGCGAAGAGCGCAGCGTGCACGAATTCGCCTTCGGCTTTGGTGTGACCGACTACTGGAAACCGGTCCTGGCCTTCGAGATCGCGAATCCCAGAGGCGAGGCACCGGTCGTCGAGGCCATCGAGATCGGGAACGTCTTCATCCTGCTCGGCGGGCATGGTCACGACGATGACGACCACGACGCGGAAGGCCACGGTGATGACGAATCTGCCTTCACGCTCGGCTTTTTCGCCGGGGCCGAATTGCCCACCGAGAGCGACGCGAAACCCAGCATTTCGTTCGGACCCATCGGCGAGGCCGAAATCGGCCCCGTCACATTGCTTGGAAACTTCTTTCTGGAGATCCCGACCAGTTCCGAGACCCCGGGCATCTCGTATGCGTTCGGCGCATCCGTTGCAGTCAGCAACACGTTCGCTGTGGGCGTCGAGGCCCATGGCGGTTTCGAAGAGCTTTTTGGCGAGAACACTCCAGACTTCAACGATCAGGAACACTACGTGGGCCCGGCAATCTATGGCACGTTCAAGACCGCAGACGGGCTGACGATCGAGCCCCGCGCCGCCCTGCTCTTCGGCCTGACCGACGCCGCCGAGGACATGGCCCTGTCGGTCAATCTCGAGTTCAAGTTCTGATCGGCAAGTCCTGATCTGAACGCACCACCCCCTCCCCCACGCTGCTCAGGCGCGGGGGTGGGCGCACTACCGCCTACTTGCCCTCGTACAGCCCCATTGTCGCCCCTTCCATCCGGCCTGATGCGTCGAATACCGTTCCCGGACACCAAAGGCTGACCATGGCCGTCAACTGGAAGATCGTCGTCGCCACAGCCCTCCTGGTCCTGGGGGTGCTGAGTGCTCGCGAGGGCCTGCGCAAACTGCCCGAAGACGAGCTGGCCCGATTTGCCAGCATAATCTCCCAGCAAATGTCGGCCGAAATCACCCATGGCCATGGTCGGCCCGGGACCGTCAGCGCCACTGCCAAGGGTACACAGATCACAGTCACCCGGACAGGCGCACCGGATTATGGGCGGCGCAATGTCATCACGCATAATACGCCGTTCACGATCGTTCCCGAGGACATTAGTAAACTGATCCACAGGACCTGTCACAGCCAGTACAACATGGTCTTCACCCGCATGGGCGGGAGTGCCCGGCTTCGCTATGTGGGCGCAGACGGTCAGCCAGTCAGCATCCTGACCCTGGACAACACGCTGTGCCTGGGACACTGGCTGACCGGACAGGACGAAATAGAGCTGAGGGAACGCGCAGCCTTTGTTCTGGCCCTGTCGCTGGTTCTAGCCTTCGCTCTGGCATTGATCCAACCCCGGGCTGCGCTTGGCGTGCGCATCACCGCGGCGGTGGCGCTGTCCTGGGTTATTCTCAGCACCTCTGCCGATTGGCCGCGTCATTGGTCATGGGACAAGACCGAGTTGGCAGCCATCGCAACAGGCACAGCGCATCTGACCTATCTGTTGCCCGCGGTAATAGCCCTGTTCGCATATCTGGCATTGGCAGCGGCGTTAGTCGGGCTGCGCTCAGTGATCAGATCACGAGCATCCTGATCCACCCCCACCCAGCCAACAGCGATAACGCACCAAACCCCACGCTCACTCAGCCCGAAGGCGACAGCGCACAAAGGAACGTGGTTCTGGAGTCAGGCCAACGTGGTTCTGGAGTCGCAATTTCGTGGTTCTGGAGTCAGGACAGCTCCAAAAACCGCAATTAAGGTATTCTGATCAAAGACTTGGCTGAATGCCACTGGGGCGTAACACAAATATAACACTTTATATAACACATATTAACACGCAGACCTGCCAGAGCGCGGGGCCAGGCAAAGCTGGGTAACCCGAAGCCAAAACCCAAAGCACGGCGAAACCCGATCAACAGACCAGAGAAAAGACAAGGGGCTCTGCCCCACCCCAACCATACCCAGCAACGATGTCAGGCCGCGGACCTGATACCGAACAGATCCGTCACCTACTCCAGAATTTCACCGTGCTGGCCTGTCAAACAAATCGGTGCTGAGATCCCTGGCAGGACGGAGAGGGCCCGGACCACGGGGACCCTCTTGATCGCCTCGAGCCGGGTGCCAAAGACGGACAGGATCTTGGTCGGGCCGGATCGTGACATGTTTCGCCGTGCCATGACGTGCAACCTCCCGAATTTGTCTAAAACCGGCGCGATCCTTGGCGGGGAATGGTTGACGAGCGGTTTATACCGTGCCCTGCCCCACAAAAGTTGATAGCTGTCAACTTTTTGGAAAGGCGAGCAGGTTTGACTGAGCGGGATGCCGTTTCCTGGTGGTTCCAGTTCTTTGGTCATATTCCGCTTTACGCCCGTCTGCTGACGCTCTATTTCGCGCCGTGACAGGCTCCTGCCAGGCCGACCGGTATCTTACGTTCATGGGAGAGCGTTCATGTCTGCCCCTGCGATTGCTCCGGAGACCCCGCCAGCCCCGGCCTTTGGCCATCTGGACCGGCTGGAATCCGAGGCAATTCACATTATCCGCGAGGTCGCGGCCGAATTCCGCAATCCGGTGATGCTGTACTCCATCGGCAAGGACAGTGCGGTCATGCTGCACCTGGCGCTGAAGGCGTTCGCGCCGGGCCGTCTACCCTTTCCGCTGTTGCATGTGGACACGACCTGGAAGTTCCGGGCGATGACCGAGTTTCGCGACAACATGGCCAAGGAACACGGCTTCGACCTGATCGTGCACATCAATCAGGAAGGGGTCGACAAGGGCATCAACCCGTTTGCGTCCGGCTCGAAACTGCACACCGACATCATGAAGACTCAGGCGCTGAAACAGGCGCTGGACGCCCACAAGTTCGACGCGGCCTTTGGCGGGGCCCGCCGGGACGAGGAGAAATCCCGCGCCAAGGAACGGGTGTTTTCCTTCCGGTCCAAGAACCACCGCTGGGATCCCAAGGCCCAGCGCCCCGAGCTTTGGAACCTCTACAATACGGCCATCGCGCCGGGCGAAAGCGTGCGGGCATTCCCGATCTCGAACTGGACCGAACTGGACATCTGGCAGTACATCCACCGCGAGAATATTCCGCTGGTGCCGCTCTACTTTGCGGCTGAGCGCCCGGTGGTAGCCCATGACGGCCAGATAATCATGGTCGACGACGATCGCATGCCGCTGGACGCGCGCGCGCCCGAGATGCGCATGGTTCGCTTCCGTACGCTGGGCTGCTATCCGCTGACAGGTGGTGTCTTTTCCAACGCCAGTACCGTGCCCGAAATTATCCTGGAGCTGCTGGCCAGCCGCGGGTCGGAACGCGAGGGCCGGGCAATCGACCATGATCAGATCGGGTCGATGGAGAAGAAAAAGCAGGAGGGGTATTTCTGATGGGAGTCTTGCGTGCCCCACCGCCCTTCGGGCTGCATGAGGGCGGGGAAAGGTTGAAAGGTGTCAACTTTTTGACCCACCCGGCCATCCCCCCTGCCCGGAGCTTCTCATGAGCACCTCTCCCACCGAACTGGCCGAAGGCCTTGCCGCCCGCGCCGATATCGACATCGACGCCTATCTGGACGCCCAGGAGGCCAAGGACCAGCTGCGCTTTCTGACCTGCGGGTCGGTCGATGACGGCAAGTCAACCCTGCTGGGCCGACTGCTGTACGATTCAAAGTCGGTCTTCGAGGACCAACTGGGCGCGGCCGAAGCGGAATCAAGACGCTATGGTACGCAGGGCGAAAACGTCGACCTGGCGCTGTTGGTCGACGGGCTGCAGGCCGAGCGCGAGCAGGGCATCACGATCGATGTCGCCTATCGCTTCTTCGAGACCGACAAGCGCAAGTTCATCGCCGCCGACACGCCGGGTCACGAGCAATACACCCGCAACATGGCGACTGGGGCCTCGACCGCCGATCTGGCCGTGATCTTGATCGATGCTCGCAAGGGCGTGCTGACCCAGACGCGGCGCCATTCCTTCATCGTCTCGTTGTTGGGCATCCGCCACGTGGTGCTGGCGGTCAACAAGATGGACCTGATCGACTGGGACCAGGGCACGTTCGACGAGATCGAAGCTGAATATCGCGCCTTTGCCGAGGGCCTGGACCTGCCGGATATCCGGGCCATTCCGCTGAGTGCCTTGACTGGCGAGAACGTGTTTTCCAGCCAGGACCAAGCGGGCCAGGACAACACTCCTTGGTACGATGGGCCGACCCTGATGGGCCTACTGGAGACCATCGAGGTCGAGCGTGGCGCAGACGGCAAACCGTTCCGCATGCCGGTGCAATGGGTCAACCGACCTACACTGGATTTCCGCGGCTTTGCCGGGACCATCGCGTCGGGGCGCGTGCATGTGGGGGACGTTGTCACCGCCGCGCTGACCGGGCGAACCAGCCGGGTCACGCGCATCGTGGCACCATCAGGTGATGTGGACAGCGCGGGCGCGGGCCGGTCGGTGACGATCTGCCTGGCCGACGAGATCGATATCTCGCGCGGTGATGTGCTGAGTATCGGGCAGGGCGACGATGCGCCCACCGTGGCCGATCAGTTCGCCGCCCACATCGTCTGGATGGACGAGGAAGCCTTGTTGCCGGAACGGACCTATCAGGTCCGCTTCACCACCGCGTCCGCTACAGCCCAGGTTACCGATCTGGTGCACCGCATCGATGTGAACACACTGGAAAGCATGGCTGCCAAGACCCTGGTTCTGAACGAGGTCGGCTATTGCAAGCTGGCGCTGGATCGCCCGGTGGCCTTCGACCCGTATGCGCTGAACCGCGCCACCGGGGCCTTCGTGCTGATCGACCGGTTCACCAATGCGACTGTCGGCGCGGGCACCATCGATTTCGCGCTGAGGCGCGCTTCGAACATCGAATGGCACGAGATGAAGGTCGACAAGGCCGCGCGTGCCCGGGCCTTTGGCCAGACGCCACAGGTTCTGTGGTTCACCGGGTTCTCGGGGTCCGGCAAGTCCACGATCGCTGACATCGTCGAGCAGAAACTGGCGGCCAGGGGCAAGCGCACGTATCTGCTGGACGGCGACAACGTGCGCCACGGGCTGAACAAGGATCTGGGGTTCACCGACCACGATCGGGTGGAAAACATCCGCCGCGTCGCCGAGGTGGCCCGCCTGATGACCGATGCCGGGCTGATCGTGCTGACGTCCTTCATCTCGCCGTTCCGCTCGGAACGCGCCATGGCACGCGACCTGATGGATGACGGCGAATTCGTCGAGGTCTTTGTCGATACACCGCTGGAAGTCTGCGAGGCGCGCGATCCCAAGGGATTGTATGCCAAGGCCCGCGCGGGCGAGCTGAAGAACTTCACCGGCATCGACAGCGATTACGAGGCCCCGGAGGCCGCCGAGATCGTTCTGGAGGGCGGGACAAAGGACGCCGAGGTCCTGGCCGATGAGATCATTGCCTGGCTGGACGGAGAGGGATAGTTCGTGTGGACGAGTTGACTTATGTGACTGTTTGACGATTCCCGACTGGAATGGAGGGTCCGCGATGTCCACTAATAAACCGATGCGGATTGGGAACTTATACTGGAAGTGTTCCAGGCCTATCTATTGATGCGGGGTACGATGGCCCAGGACGGCTGATTGTTCCTTGAAGCACTGCACCACTTTACCGATCAGGCCATCGGCACTCCAACGACTCAATGCCCGTAGTAATCCCGGAACCACGCGACAAACCGGGCAACGCCTTCTCGATATCCGGTCTCGGGGCGATACTTGGTTAGACGCTGCAACAACGCCGCATCCGCCCAGGTCGCGGTCACTTCACCTTTCTGCATTGGCAGATAATGCCGCACCGCTGCGACCCCTAATGCCTCTTCAATAGCTTCGATGAAATCCAGCAGCAGTACCTTCTGTGAGTTGCCAATATTGACGGTCCTAAACGGCGCCACCGGCGACAGGCTGTCGCCATTCTCAATCTCGTTCAGGCTGTTGGGTCGTAGAGGTGTCGCATCCATCAGCAACCGAATACCGCGCACCAGATCGTCGACATAGGTGAAATCGCGCCACATCTGGCCGTTGTTGTAGATATCGATCGGCCGCCCGGCCAAGATCGCCTCGGTAAAGCTGAAAAGCGCCATGTCCGGTCGCCCCCAGGGGCCATAGACCGTAAAGAACCGGAACATCGTCGTCGGCAGATCCCATAGGTGGGCATATGCGTGGCCCATCGCCTCGGTTGCCTTCTTGGTCGCCGCGTAGATCGTCAGCGGCGTATCGGCCGCATCGATCTCGGCAAACGGCATTTTTTGGTTTGCGCCATAAACCGATGAGGTTGACGCCATCATTAGGTGACGCACAGCCTGTCGCCGAGCCGCCTCCATCACGTTGAAGGTTCCGACGACATTGGTGTCCACGTAAGAGGCTGGCGCCTCCAGGCTGTAGCGGACCCCGGCCTGACCGGCCAGGTGCACGATCACATCCGGCGCGAAATCATCTACGGCCCGGTCCAGTGCGGCGCGGTCCTCCAGCATGGCTTCAGTCGCTGAGAAACTCGGGCCCTGTTTCAGGATGCCGTGTCGGCGTGTCTTCAACGCCACGTCGTAGTAGTCGGTCATCCCGTCAAAACCGTGCACACGGTAGCCTTCGGCCGCCAGCAGACGTGCAAGGTGAAAGCCGATGAACCCGGCCGTGCCGGTGATGAAGATGCGCTCTGCGCCCTCTGACATCAACGCCCGACACCGGTATAGGCAAAGCCAGCGGCTGCAGCCTCGTCCGCCTTCAGCTTGGCAATCTTGTTGGCGTCGTTGTCGACGCAGACCACCTCGTGTCCGAAATCCGAAAAGCACACGCCAGACACAAGCCCGACATACCCCGTGCCGATCATAGCAATACGCATCGAAGACCTTCGTTTCTTTCCGTTTCCCACGCAGGCTCTGCCACAGGGCCAGTGTAGGCACAATGACTCTTCGATGAAGGTGGTTATTCGCTCGATGCTAGGAGCCGGTGAACCGCTGATAACATCTCAGGACCGGTCATGAGCCGTCTCGGAATGTGGCGGCTGCGATCAGGCCTGCCCCGCCCCCGTCTGGATCCAGTTCCAGGAACTTTGACACATCTCGTCGAGATCGCGGATGGTGCGGAAATCCAACACCTGAGCGGCCTTCGAAGGATTGGCCAGATAGACTGGCACGTCGCCTGACCGGCGCGGGACTACACGGTAGGGTAGCGGGTGATTGCAGGCGCGCCGATAAGCGGCGATCATTTCCATGACCGAATGACCACGCCCGGTGCCCAGATTCACTAGGGTCTGTGGACATTCATCTTGACGCGATGAGCGCAGCAGCGAGGTTCCAGCAGGCGGCGTAGCTGCAATCAGTTTTGTCGTACCGCGTGGCTATGCCTCTGAATTCCTTTATCTTTGCGAAGTAGTTTTCGACGAGATGCCGCCATTTGTAGACCTCAATGTCGTAGGCGCGCTTTATCTTTCGATTGCCCTTAGGCGGGATCACGGCGGTTGCGCCGCGCGCATCGAGTTCTTTCAGCAGCCAATTCGCGTCAAATGCCCTGTCCGCGAGCAGGGCATCGAACGAAACATCTTTGATCAGCGGCGCGACACCCTTCATATCGTGCGCCTGTCCCGGCAGAAGCAGGAACCGCACCAGGTTCCCAAGCGCATCGACCAGCGCTACGATCTTGGTCGTCAGCCCGCCACGCGAGCGTCCGATGGCCTGAGCCTGAGCCCCCCTTTTGCGCCGGTGGCTTTCTGGTGAACCTGAACAATGGTGCCATCGATAAGCGCATATTCAAGGTCGGGGTCATCACTCACCGCCTTGAAAAGACTCTCGAAAACACCTGCTTTGGCCCATCGCCGGAAGCGCCGGAACTGGCTGTTCCAATTTCCAAAAGCGGGCGGCAGGTCACGCCACGGTGACCCCGTGCGCACACGCCAGAACACAGCCTCCACAAACAGCCGGTTATTCTTCGCGGTCACGCCGCTGTCGCTGGCTTTGCCTGGAAGGTGGGGTTCAAGCCGCTGCCACAAAACATCTGTCACCACAAACCGCTGCTCGTTCATTCAAACCTCCGTTTCGAAAGTTTGAATCAGAAATCAGATCAAATGGGAATCCTGATTGTCCACGGACCCTAGATGGCTCGTCCCCGTGGCGTCCAGGGCGGTCAGCGATTTAACGTGACCCTCGGCGAGGTCACTGACATGGATGTAATCGCGCACGCCGGTGCCGTCGGGAGTCGGGTAATCGTCGCCGAAGACCTGGATTTCAGTCATCTCACCGGCAGCCACCTTGGCGATCAGCGGCATCAGGTTGTTGGGGCGCTGGTTCGGGTCCTCGCCGATCAGGCCCGAGGGATGCGCCCCAACTGGGTTGAAATATCTCAGCCGCCCAATCGCCCAGCGGCTATCCGCAGCCCCGGCTTGTTCGAGGATCTGCTCGCAGGCGATCTTGGTATAAGCGTAAGGGCTGGTGTGGCGGAGCGGGGCCGTCTCGGGCGTCGGCACGATCTGCGCCTCGCCATAGACGGTGGCGCTGGACGAAAAGACCAGTTGGAAAACATTTGCCTTGGTCATCGCCTGCATCAGCCCGATTAGGCCCGATATATTGGTCTGGAAATAGTCCAGCGGCCGCTCAACCGACTCGCCCACCGCTTTGAGTGCCGCCAAATGGATTACTGCACGGATAGGATAGCGCGTGAAGACGTCATCGAGCGCGGCCCGATCCAGGATGTCGGCCTCCTCACAGGTCACCGGCCCGCCCGTGATCTGCTCGAGCCGGCCGATTACCGAGGGCTTGGCATTGGTGAAATTGTCCAGGATCACCGGGGTTAGGCCTTGCTCAGCCAACGCCACGGCGACATGGCTGCCTATATAGCCGGCGCCACCGGTCAGAAGGATTTGTCCGTCGGTCATTGCCTGTCCGTTAGCCTGTCTGATGTTCGGTCTGCTGCCGGATCTCTCTATCCGCCAGACCCTTCCTCAACAATAACGCGTGTGCTTTCGATTCCGCTAGCGGCCCTTACCGGATCAGATCGCAAAGCCGGGGCTATGTTCTGTTGATCCGCCCGACATCGCCCGGAGCGATAGAGAGCGTCTTAATGATGACGTGGCATGCAACGCCCGGGGCCAACTCGAGGGCTGCCGCCGAGCGCCCGGTGATGCGCGCCAGTACGGTGCCTGCCAGTGTCGTGACCGAGACAATCGTGCCCGGCCCTTCGCCGGGACGGAGCGCGGCCACCTGGCCTGCCAGCACGTTTAGCGCTGAGAGCCCCTGCGGCCTCTCCCGCGCCAGGATCACGTCCTGGGCGGCGATGCGCACGCGCAGGGCTGCGCCTGGCGCCTGGGCGACCCTCGGCACCAGCAGGCGGGCGGGGCCCGCGGCCAGTTCGGTCAACCCGTCATCGTGGTGTGCCGCGACCTCGGCCTCGATCAGCGCGCCGGCGGCGCGCGCACCGGCGGGTGTGACCATGGGGTCTCCCAAGATCTCGGTTGCCGAGCCCTGGGCGCTGATCCGGCCTTGATTCAGCGCCACGACCCAGGTGGCCAGCCGGGCGACCTCCTGCTCAGAATGGCTGACATAGAGGACCGGGACCGGCGTCTCGTCGCGCAGGCGCTCGAAGTAGGGCAGGATCTCGTCCTTGCGGGATTGATCCAGAGCGGCCAGAGGCTCGTCGGCCAGGATCAGGTCGGGATCGGCCAGCAGCGCTCGGCCAATGGCGACGCGCTGTTTCTCACCGCCCGAGAGCCGGCCCGGACGGCGCGCCAGAAGCGGCCCGATCCCCAGCATCTCGATCACGTGATCGAGATGCACACTGGGGGCTCGACCCCTTGCAAAGCGCCGTCCATAGAGCAAGTTGGCCTTCACGCTCAGATGTGGAAAAAGCCGGCCCTCTTGAAAGATGACGCCAAGCGCGCGCCGGTGCGGCGGTAGAGCAATGCCGGTGTCGGTGTCCAGCAACACCCTCTCCCCGAACGCGATCCGGCCTCGGTCCGGTGTCAGGAGCCCGGCCACGGCGTTAACGATTGTCGTCTTGCCCGACCCCGAGCGGCCAAAGAGTACCGTGATCCCCGGCGGCGCCTGGAAGGTGGCATCTAACGTGAAGGCGCCGAAGGCATGGGTGAGAGCTATTGAGAGGGTCATGAAAGCCCAAGCGTGACTAAAAGTTGACAACTGCCAGCTGCTGACGGTGCGGTGTGCGGTATCATCAGCTTCCTACCCGCCTTGCCACCCGCTGTGCGACCCATTCCGAGAGCAGCAGCGCCGCCATGGCGATGGCAATGGCAACCAGGACCAGGCGCACCGCGGCGTCCTCGCCGCTGGGGGCCTGCAGGAAAGCGTAGACGGCCGAAGGCAGGGTGCGCGTCTCACCGGGGATGTTCGAGACGAAGGTGATGGTCGCACCGAACTCGCCGATGGCCTTGGCAAAGGCCAGGATAGCCCCGGCGATGACGCCGGGCAGGATCAGCGGCAGAGTGACGGTCAGGAAGATCCAGGGCCTGGGCGCGCCCAATGTGGCAGCGGCTTCTTCTAGCTTGGGGTCGACCGCCTCGATCGACAGCCGTATGGCACGTACCATTAGCGGAAAGGCCATGATGGCGGCGGCTAGCGCTGCGCCAGTCCAGTGAAAGGCGAAGACGACCCCGATTTCGGCCAGGGCGCCACCCAACCAGCCCTGGCGTCCGAAGGCAAGCAGCAGCAGATAGCCCGTGACCACCGGTGGCAGAACCAGCGGCAGATGCACTGCCATGTTCAGCAGTGTCTTGCCGGGAAAGGACCAGCGGGCCAGGGCGTGGGCGGCCAAGATCCCAAAGGGCAGGCTGGCCACAGTCGCCCAGGCAGCTACTTTCAGGGACAGAAGGACCGCCTGCCATTCCTCAGGGCCCAGAAACGCGGTCATGGGGTTGGTAACGAGTCTGTCGCCACTGATCCGACGCTTGCCGGTGGGTCGCGCGATTGGTCCACGTGACCACTGGCGATGACAGATGGACAATGCCTTCCAGACAAACCAATCACTCCCCCACCTCGAAGCCTCGGACTTTCAGTATGGCGCGCGCCTTAGACCCTTGCAGCCAGGCCAGAAAAGCGTCGGCGGCGAGGTTGTCGCGGTCAGTGATGCGGGCGGCAGGATAGACGATGGGGTCGTGCGCTGTGGCGCGGAAGGTGGCGACCACGTCGACGCGCGGCTCTACCAAAGCGTCGGTCGTGTAGACCACCCCAAGCGATGCCTCACCGAGCGCGACGAGAGCCAGTGCCGCGCGCACGTTGTCAGTCTCAGCTAAACGACCCACAACTTGGTCCCAGAGGCCAAGACCGGTTAGCGCCTGGCGAGCATAGATACCTGCCGGCACGGCCTTGGTTAGAGCCAGTGCCAGTCTGCCATCTCCAAGCCGGGCGGCGAGATTGATCCTCCTCTCCAGCGCGAAAGGTGCGCCCCCCGTTGGCGCAATTAGAACAAGCCGGTTGCCGGCTAGGTCAAACCGTGTGCCGGGAACCAGCAGGCCATCGCGCTCCAGCACGTCCATCCAATCAGCATTGGCCGAGACGAATATGTCCGCAGGCGCCCCCGCCTGGATCTGCCGGGCAAGCTGCGAGGAACCCGCCAGCGAGATCGTGACCTCGTGCCCGGTCTCAGCCTGGAAGTTCTGGACGATCTCGTCGAGCGCTTCCTTCAGGCTGGCCGCTGCAAAAACTGTGACACGTTCAGAGGGCTCTGCCACGCGGGCCGTAGCAGGCAAAGCCAGCACTAGCGCGAGCAACAGACAGGAGAACAGGTTGGTAAGACGGCACATGGCGGCTCCGGGCAGTATCGGCTACCGCGATAACACAGAGCATCGCGCGGATGTACAAGAGGCGTAGTGACAAGTGAGTGCACCGATTGATGGAGCATCACAGAATAAGTCGCCCTGCTTTCAATGCGATTGCGTCATGTGCGAAGTGGTAGGATCTTGCTCCGCAACGGTCAGACCATCAGATCAATGCCATGATCGTGTTTCTGAGCGTCTTTTGTCCGTCAAAAGTCCCCTGCCCCACTACAGATCCTTGTACCAAATCAGGTCGGATCGAGCACGGACCAGCTGCTCGAGTTCCCAGCGAAAGATGGCACCCATCGATTTGCGTACGGTGCCCCGGTAGTCGGCCTTAGCTCGCGCCAAGGCATCGCGCAGCAGTGATGCTGGATACCGTTCACACAGAAACACCAGAAACCCACGCTTAGGCGGGCCCGCCTTTGGGAGACCGGCAAAGTGTGCGAGGAGGTCATCGGTTAGGTATTCGGCCTCTTCGGTTGACAGGATCGTTGGCACTCGTGGTCGGCCTGGCTTGAACTTGCGCTCCTTACGGGCGACAATTTTCCAGTCTTTTTTGTCGGCGGTCTCGGTCATTTCGAGTTTGAGCACCCCGACCGCCAAAGGCATGCCGTCGAGATCCTTGATGAAGCGCCGAAGGGTTCGCTTGCGCTCTCCCCTGTTATCATAACGCTGGCCGTCGTATTTGAGATCCTTCCGGAGTAGCTCGAGCGAGCGCCGTTCCCACTTGTGCTTCTTGGCCAGGAAAAGATCGAGCATCACGTAGAGACGTGTGCTGGCATCGCTGCTGATCCGGCGAAGCGCCTCATGATTGATCGGGCGCACCACCCGATTCAGCATATTCTGCACCAGGGTGCCATTGAGAACGACCACGTGATTGGCCCGCCAGCGTTCATTCTTCAACATTTCCCTACGCTCAAGGTACGTCGCCTCGCTGACGAGCGGGCTGACACGCAAACAGGTAGCATCTGATTTGGGCGTTGGCCTTTCGACGCTGAACAAGTGGGTGACTGCGCATCGCGACACTGACGTTGTGTCCGACAAGGACCTGGACCTTGCCCGCGAGAATGAGCGGCTTCGGCGGGAGAACCGCATTCTCAAGGAGGAGAGGGAGATCTTAAAAAAGGCAACTCAGTTCTTTGCGGGCCAAAAGCTATGAAGTTCCGCTTCATTGAAGAACACCGTGACGCCTTTTGCGCCAAGAGGATGTGTGACGTGCTGGATGTCAGTGATCGAGGCCTGCGGGCGTATCGCAGCCGACCTGCCAGTCAAAGACAACGGACCGACATGATTGTGCTCGCCCATATCCAAGAGCAATCGCGTCTCAGCCTTGGTAGTTACGGGCGACCGAGGATGACGGAAGAATTGAAAGAGCTGGGTCTGAACATTGGCCACCGCCGCGTTGGCCGACTGATGCGTGAGAACGGCATACGGGTTGAAAGATCGAAGAAATTCAAGGTAACGACGGACAGCAACCACGCCTTCAACATCGCACCCAACCTTTTGAACCGGGACTTCCATGCTGATGGTCCAAATCAGAAGTGGGCTGGCGATATAAGCTATATCTGGACGCGCGAAGGCTGGCTCTACCTTGCCATTATACTCGATCTGCATTCACGCCGGGTGATTGGTTGGGCAGTGTCGAACCGCATGAAACGCGACTTGGCGCTCAGGCAACCGCCCAAGGGCTGCATCCACCACACCGATCGCGGGTCGCAAGGCGGATTCAGTCGGTCGTCGCAACGGTTCCTGAATGGAGGTTGTGATGGCAAACCGCAAACGCGCTTCTGCGCGAAGCACTCGAGACAAGATGGTATCACCCGGCCGCCCGCGAGCGGCTTTTCGTTCTCAGCAGGTTCTGTTCTGGCGGCTTATTGAGAAGGGCATTTCCAGCGAAGAGGCGGCGGTCCAAGCTGGCGCGTCTGCTCCCGTTGGCAGTCGTTGGTTTCGAGAGGCCGGAGGCATGCCCCCATCGCAGTTTTCAAAGTCAGCACCATCGTTGTCTGGCCGATATCTGTGTTTTGCCGAACGTGAGGAGATTGCACTTTTCCGGGCCCAGGGTCTTGGCGTCCGTGCCATTGCACGTCGGATTGGGCGGTCTGCATCTACGGTTTCCAGAGAGCTGAGACGCAATGCAGCCACGCGCAGCGGTGGCTTCGAGTATCGCGCAACAACCGCCCAATGGCACGCGGATCGGGCAGCACGCCGCCCCAAGGCACCGAAGCTGGCCCAGAACGATGCGTTGCGGCATTATGTCGAAGAGCGGCTGTCAGGTCAGATCGAAGGCCCAAACGGAGATGTCATCGCAGGTCCTGAGGTGCGTTGGACGAAACGGCGTTCAGTTCGTCGGCAGCATCGCAGATGGGCGATGGCCTGGAGCCCGGAACAAATCGCTCGCCGTTTGCCGCTGGATTATCCGGATGACCCGATGATGCGCATCAGTCACGAAGCGATCTACCAATCCTTGTTCATCCAGGGGCGTGGCGCATTGCGCCGCGAACTTGTCGCCTGCTTGCGTTCCGGACGTGCTCTGCGGGTTCCCCGCGCCCGGCGCAAGGGCAAGGGAAAAGCCTTCGTATCCGACGAGATCATGATCCACTGCCCGGCAGTCGTTTGCACCGCAAACGATGAGAGGGGGCGAACGCCCTGCAGAGGCTGCGGACCGAGCGGTGCCGGGGCATTGGGAAGGTGATTTGATCCTAGGACTGAAGAGCTCTGCGATCGGGACGCTTGTGGAACGCAAAACCCGCTTCACCCTTTTGCTTCACCTGCCGCCCATGCCTGGGCACCGAACCGGTCCCCGCCAGAAGAACGGACCTGCTCTGGCAGGGCATGGAGCCGGAGCGGTGCGCGATGCGATTGTCAAATCCATTCAGGGGCTTCCCAAACATCTGCGCAAATCACTGACCTGGGATCAGGGGGCGGAAATGGCGCAACATGAAGAACTGAAGACTGATACAGGCATCCAGGTTTACTTCTGCGACCCTCAAAGCCCGTGGCAACGCGGCAGCAACGAGAACACCAACGGCCTCTTGCGACAGTATTTTCCAAAAGGAACGGACTTGAGCCTACATGACGCTGATGCACTGGACGCGGTCGCATACACCCTGAACACTCGTCCCAGAAAAACCCTCGGATGGAAAACGCCCGCAGAGGCGTTGGATGACCTACTGGAATGACGTACAAACCAACCGTTGCGACGACCGATTGAATCCGCCCTCAGCAAGTTCAAGGGCTGGATGCACGCCGACGGCTACTCCGGGTTCAACAAGCTGTATCGCGCCGGCGAGGTGCACGAAGTTGCCTGCATGGCCCATGTTCGGCGCAAGTTCGTCGACATCTTCAAGGCGAGCGGCCTGGAGGTCGCCGAAGAAGCTATCAAGCGCATCGCCGCCCTCTACCGCGTCGAGAAAGAGGCCCGTGGCAAATGCCCCGACGACCGGGTGCGGCTCCGCCAAGAAAAGGCCAAACCGGTCTTCGATGGCTTGGAAGCGTGGTTGCACGCCCAGTTGTCGAGGATTCCAGGCAAATCCGAACTCGCCAAGGCGATCCGCTACGCACTGACCCGCATGAAGAAAATGCGCCCATATCTCGACCACGGCTTCCTGGAGATCGACAACAATTCAGCTGAGCGGGCGATGCGTTGTGTGGCCCTCGGAAGGAAGAACTATCTCTTTGTAGGCTCAAAGGGCGGCGGCAACGCCGCTGCAATCGCCTATACCCTGATCGAGACCGCGAAGCTGAATGGCATCGACCCGCAAGCCTGGCTGACGCACGTCCTTCGCCACATCGCAGATCACAAGATCACTCGGCTGGACGAGTTGATGCCCTGGAGTTACGCTGCAAGAGCAGCGTAACCGGGACGCACCGCAGCCCGCCAGAGCACCTTCACCGGACGGGCACCGTTGTCTTGGTCTTTGTCGCCCTGTTTTGACGTGTCTGGCACTGGGATTATTCCCCCTGGATTGGCGCGTCCTGCGCACGGTGATAGATCTTCAGCACTTGCACCGTTTCCTCAGCCACCCTGAAAACAATCCGATAGCGATAGCGCCGCGTCACGACATATCGCGTGTTCTCGGGCCTCAACTTTGTGCCGATCATCGGAAACTCTGCGAGCAGCTCAAGCGTTCGCTGGATTTCGCGTTTCACATTGTCCGCGCCGCTTGGGCTGCGTTCCCTCAAATAACCGTCGATGTGTCGAAGGTCGGCAAGGGCGAGCTGGCCTAGCTCAACCTTGTAAGCCATGGGGTGCGAAAAATGCCTGAACCTCTTTTGGATCGGCTGCGACGAAAGGCTGGGCGGCAACCTCTTCGATCTCAGCCAGCTCTACCGCAGAAAAATCTTCGCTTGCCGCGCGGTGATAATTGCTGGCGAACAAATCCACTACGTCGGCCAGGGCGTTCTGGCCGTCTTCGGGTAGCGCTTCTTGCGCTGCATCGATGCTGGCTTTCAAGCGTGCGTTCATGTGCTCATTCTACCTGGTCAACAGTTTAGGACAAGTTTGCTTTGATGAAGGCTTCCTGGTCAATGTCGGTCTTTTCGCCCCATCGCTTGAGCCCTTCCAGGCGTACATAGCGGTAAATCGTGCTGTCGGTCAGCTTGTCCATATCCAAAGCGGTGTATTTCTGACCGAGCTCGCGCCAGCGTCGGCGATACTGCGGCATGTCCGGTAAAGCACCCATCACGGCTGCGCCCAGCTCTGCGATCTCTATGTCGCTGCGATCATCGGCCAGTTCCTCAAATCGGGCTTCCTGGTGGGCCTTAAAACGGGCCACAATCTCCTGGCGCCCTTGCTCCGCAGCGGCTTCGGCTTCCCGTTTAGCTCGCAACAGCTTGGCCCGTTCCTTCGCCTCGGCAACCGTTCTGCGCTCGTCTGGCGTCTTCTCGCCATAGCCAGCGCGCAATGTATGAGCGAGGTATGCCGCCTTATCCTTTGGCTTTTTGGCATTCATGTATTCGATGGCCTCAGCCACGTACTGCTCACCCTTGGTCTCAAAAAAGTGGATGATCACCACATCCTCAACACCTATGGCGCGGGCTTGCTCATAGGCATCCGTGGCGCGGATTACAGAATGGTTCTTGTAATCCAGAAGCGAGGGCTGTGGGTTTTCTGCCACGCCAAACCGGATGCGGGCCACCTTGCGTCTTTCACGCTCAAACTCCGGCTGAATGAGAATGCCGGATTTCTCGTTCACACCCTTGGTCGCAGGCTTCAAAACCAGGGAATTGAGGCGCTTGAATTCATCATAAGTCGGTTCATTCGCGCCCAGCAACTCGCGCCACTCCGACACGTCCTTAAACCCTGTCGACCCAGTTCCAATGTAGCGGATACAATTCTCAAACAGGCTCAGCTCGTACTTGCTGTCAAAACGGTTCT
This sequence comes from uncultured Limibaculum sp., assembly GCA_951813525.2. Lineage (GTDB taxonomy): Bacteria > Pseudomonadota > Alphaproteobacteria > Rhodobacterales > Rhodobacteraceae > Thermohalobaculum. Next base: position 2,603 of record CATOTJ020000004.1, on the reverse strand, counting down.
GCGCCGAAAGTGTCATCCAGATGTACTGTTCTGGCTCGTGCAAAATCCCCGCCATCTTACGCGAAAATCCATATTGAACCGTGCCCCCCTCGATCACGTCGAAGTCGGCAATCAACGTCGTGCCGCCCCTCTTGCGTCGCTTCCGCTTGCCCTTCGACTTGTCGTCAAAGTCGATGGTCTGCACTTCAGTCTGCATCAGCTCCCGGCAGTGATCGTAGACCATTTGATAGTCGCGGCTATTGAACCCTGCGAACTCCGCAAGGATCGCCACCGGGATGGTAAACTGCGTTGTGCCCTGCCCCAGCCCTTCATATGCGTTAGCCAAAAGTACATTGTAGATTTTCCGGTGCAGGAAGCCGAGCTGGCCCATAGCCACCTGGACAACGCCAACGGCTTTTTTGAAGCCATCCGGCACCTCGACAACGGGCCCGAAAAACTCGTCATCGGCGACGGAAGCCGGAATTACCTGGTTCATGGTGTTTTGCTTTCTGCTCGTTACCGTGAATGGTACGGTATGGTCATAGTGTGTCAACGCTAAACCATGACCTTTCGGACACAAAATCGCCCGTCCTGTAAACTATGACCTTTCGCGGCCACCCGGCCCTTTCGGGCCAAGAATATGTATGAAACTCAATCCCCTGGCGGTTTCTTGGCCCCCACATCCCGTAAACTATGACCTTTCCCGTAAACTATGACCTTTCGTCCTGCAAACTATGACTTATCAGGCCGCACCGTCCTGCAATTTATGACCTTTCATCCCGTAAACTACGACCTACCCCGCGATTATCCCTTTCATATCAACAGCTTCAGGAACCCAAATTCTATTAAAGAATCTGTTTTCTAAAGAATCTACAACGATGTTGGTTTTTGATTTTTTGGTTTGATATGGAACACAAGCAACGAGGGAAACAATCCATACGTTCCAAGCTTTGGGAAAAGGATTGGATTAGATCAGGCCGCAACGGGCAGCTTAGCTATACGCGGGTAAACAACGATCCAAAATCCATATAGGTTCCGCGCCGCCCCGTCCGGGCCCCCTACCCTGCCTTCAAATCACCCCCTACGAGGCTCACAGATCGCCGCTGAGGGCTGTTACGGTGTTTTTAGGCATCAAGATAGCCGAAAGCCTCCTGCGGCGCTCACAGGCTAAAATCTGGCGCCGATGGAAATTCAACTCAGATCGCGCGGCTGCATTTATCGGAAAGCAGCGGAGATACAATGAAAAACTAGTTTACTAAACTACTAGTAATTCATTTTACTAGTTTTTCTTCCTCAGCTTCTAGCCAACGCTCTAACAGCTCGACTTGGCTTAGTTCCAGCTCGGCGCAAAGGCGCTTTATGCGTTTAGGAAAATCAGGGGCTACCGTTGTCCCCCACCGTTTCGTGCGATTGGTTTTAGCACGGGTCTTTCTCTTGCTTGGTTCTGGTTCGGCTGGGGCAGTTTCAGGAGCTTCAAGCGTAGCGCTTGTTTCGTCTGGCGACGGAAGGTCACCAAAACGGTTCTTGCTTTTGCCAGTCTGTTTGATTTTTGAAAGGTCGGCCATGGGGTTATTCGGCTAAGAGTAAATTGGTTAGATCAGTCAAGAGTTCGTCAGCCTTTTTGTTGAGGCTTTGGTATCGGGTTTCAGTGATTGCCAGCCCGTCATTTTGAGCCTGCCTATAAGCTGGCTTTTCCTGCAACGATCCGGCTAGAACTCGATACCCTGCGCTCTCAAGTGCTTCACGGGCATCCTTGGTTTCGGCATCGGTTGTCACGCGACACAAAGCGAAAGCTAAGTTGCTACGGGTGATGCCACCGGCCACCAGTTCATTTGCCAGCTTTATGGCTGGCACAAGGTCGTCGCGGCTGGCGCATGACGGTAAAATGGTTAGGTCGGCATGACGAGCCACTTCGAGCGTGGCTTTGCTGGCGCGGGCTGCGCCATCCACCACCAGAATATCAAAGTCGTCTGCGACTTTCAGAGCTTCGGTAGCCTTGGCATAAGTCTCAACTGAGCCGATGCGTTCAAAGCCGTTATTGAGGCGTTGTCGGTGCCAATCAACGAATGTGCCTTGTTGAGTGTCCAGGTCGGCCACCTTGACGGCCAAACCACTGTTAGCCGCTTCACGCGCCAAAGCACGGGCGAGGGTGGATTTCCCCACACCACCTTTTTGCGAAACGAGGGCTACGATCTTTGTCATATCCTGATCTTAGCAGGGATCGTGCAATGGAGGAACTTAAAATACTAGGAAAATGATTTACTAGTAATTTAGTAAACTAGTTTACTAGTGAGTTTTGCGACTTTTCCTCATAGCCTCTTGAGCGACCCGGACAACGGCCTCAACGACCTCTTGATTGGGTTTGGTGCCTCCCAAGTTGGCAAGGTCTAAACCCTTGGGGCCAATATCTACCATCTGGTGCCATTTGGCCTTGGGGTCTGTGCTTGTCATGCCGTGGCTCCTAACCGTTCAGCGAACCGCTTATGGCTGGGCGATGAACTTTCATTCAATCCTTCACTCAATCAATGGCGCTTTAACCGGAACGGCGGGCCGGGGGAACGGGTCGGCTGGCTTGCCATCGGCGTATTCCCAGCCGAGGCTAAAGTCTTCGTCGAGCTGTGGAG
>CATOTJ020000003.1:932500-1378029 GCA_951813525.2 uncultured Limibaculum sp. | reverse complement strand
GGTGATGTTCAACCAAAGACCGCTCAACACCTCTTCAACGGGCGCATTCTTTTTCTGGCCACCACCGATGCCGCCGCCCAGGCCACCACCTGACAGCAGGCCGCCTGCACCTTCTGCGAGTTTGCGAGGACCAGCCTGCCGCAGCGCAGCCGCCGATTTCTCGTTTGCGGTTTCGACGGCGCCGTCCATCGAGAAGGTCGCGCCTTCGATCAGGCCGCCATTTGCGATCAGCACAGGCACCCAACCTGATGAGTTGATTACCTTGTCCAGATACTCGGCGCTTGCTCCATCATCCTCACCGTATCCGGGCACGACCGGTGCCGGGAGTGGTTGGTTGGACAAGATTAGCGGCCTGAACGCAGTATCAGCAGTTGGCGCGGCATGCGTTAGCAATGGTTCAGTTCGGCGCTTGCCGTCGACGCTTGTGAATTCGACAACGAGTTCCAACTTGAAACCGTGTTTCAGGTTATCCGGCAAGTCCGCAATTGCATAGGTCTCTTCTGGTGCGGCGGCTGCGAGAATTCCGGCACTGGGGTCGGCATCGACCCATACACCGTCGCCGAGCGTTGCCTGTACCCACCAGTGATCCATCAGTGCTGCGATCGCAGCGTCGCTGTCCGCTTCAGTCGGCCCCATCGCCAGTTTTTCGGCAAGTACGCGGACCTGCGCATCAATTCTGTCCTGCGCAGCGGCACGGCACGCCGCATCCTGTTTAGTCATCGCGTCCCGGGTTGCAGCAAGCTGCGCGCTATCAAATCCAAGGACGCCGAAATCGGCGAAGTCAGTCGTTGGCAGACCAAGATCGGTGCGGGTGGGTGCCGCAGGGGGCGACAACAACGCCCGGGCCTGATCGGTCGTCAATTGCCGCCGCGCCAAGCGGACATCATAGCCGGCGCCCGACAGCAATTCGGAGAGCAACAATGCCCGATCCAGGCTGTTGCCCTCGCGCGTCAGGATCGTTCCGCGCGCACCACGCAGTGTTCCCCGGTACGGGGCCAGTGCGATCTCGCTGCCAACCCACGCGGCGAGCGTTCCGGGCTCCAAATCGCCATTCAGCAAGACAGCGAGGGTATCGTGGGCGTCATCGGGTATCCCGGAAATCGCCTTTTCAATCGCCGCAGCGGCGGTCCGCAAGGTCTTGCTCGCATTCGCAGGATCAACACCGTCAAGGTTAAGATCCGGAACCGACGGAACACAGCCATCTACCAGCGTGTCCGCGCGTAACTGGTCGGTAGGCGCCAAATAAATTGCTGCGGCGGTCGCGCCGACTAGCGCGGCCGAGCGGACCCCGCACCAAAGCTTTTGAACTTGCGCATTCGTCGCAACGAAGAAACTGCAGCTATCCATGAATTCCCCCAGCTAGTCCTGACAACACAGTCATGTCGATCCACGCTCAAGACCGGATGATAACACGCGGCGACCGGCTTCATAACCCGCCCGAGCATCGACCCAAATTCTCGCCGGCAAATTGGCGCTGTTGACTCGATCATTTTGGTCGTAAGCTGGCTGCCTGGGTTATCGCTCGATTTTGCGGTGTTTGGGGGTGAGTCATGCAGCCGTTTTCTTGGATGCGGCGATGCTTTTACTGTGCGGGGCTGGTGGCCTTGGCGCTGTTATCGGGTTCGAATTCCTTCGCCAAGACAATTGAAGCCGAGCCAAATAACAAAGCAGACGAAGCGCAGGCGCTGGATGCCGACCGGACATTGATCGGTTCGTTCGACAACAAGCGAGATCTCGATTTTCTGACATTTGACATCCACGGCTTGCGCCTCTGGCGATTGCAGGCAGTTGGAGAGGGCGTCACCGGGATCACCCTTTTTGATCCGGGCGGCACCAAGGTCGTCTCGGCATCGCCAAGCGGGCGCATTGCGCGCCTGTCGAACTTATCTCTGCCGCCTGGTCGTTATACAGTCCAGATCAAGGGCAAGTCGGGTCGCTATCTTTTCCGCGTCATCGATCAGGGTCCCGCGCCTGATGCCGGGAGCGAAGCAACCGCCGCAGCGCCCGACCCGGATGCCGGCCCCAAGGTCAACGAGATCGAGCCGAACGGGACAAAGGGTCAGGCCGTCGCGGTTGCTTTCGGTGAGCGTCGCACCGGCCTGCTTGACCTGGGCCGCGACAGCGACCTCTACCGGATAACGCTATATGGGCAAAAGCGGATCGCGATAGAGTTCGAGACGACGGACAAGGCCTATAAGGTTCAGATCTCGCGAAGCTGGGGGCCGAATACGACCGGCTTGGTTCGTTTGACGATCCCTGCGAAGGACAAAAATCCCGACCCCCTGGTCTGGCAGGCCGGATTGGATGGCGGCGACTACCTCCTGAAGGTGTATGGCTCGCAACCGACCGTTGAACCTTATGCCTTTACGGTAAGCCGGTTACCGAGTTTGGTGCCTATCGCTGATCTGGAACCAAATAATCTTTCAATCGCGCCCGCTTCTTTCCCGCCGGACGGCGTCTTTCGTGGCAGCTTGATCGGGAATAGTGATCTTTACCGAATGCCGGTTCGCGCGGCGGAAACAACCTACACTCTGGTCCACAGAAAGCCGGAGGATCAGCCGCAAGCAATCGGTGTCCGATTGTTCAGCGATCCCGACCCCTCTGGCGACGATACCTGGCGGACGACGTCACTGCGGCGTTTGCGCACCGTTAAATCGGACGGGCCTGGCCGTTGGTCGTTGACAGTTCCGGCCGGAGCCCAGAGCGTCGTCGAGTTTCGTGGATCAACTGGCGTTTATGAGCTTGCGATCCTCGATTATCCTGTGCCTCCAAAGCTGCAAATCGAGGCCTCACTTTCTCTCGATGCCGATACGGTCGCCGCCTTTCTTCGTCGCACGCAAACTGTCACCGGATTGCTGACACTGCGAAACGCCGGTGACATGACCCGCGACCTGAATTTGCGCGCGCATGTCGACCACAATCGCTGGTCGATCGAGTTGGATCGATCCGTTGTCACCTTGGCGCCGGGTGAGGCTGCGAAGGTAGGTGTCACGGTCGCAATCACTCCGGATGCGCCGGACCAATTCCGGGGCCATGTCGAGATTGCGGCCTTTTTCGATGGATCCGACAGTCCTGTTGCCCATGCCGAGGCCGCGCTTGTCTCGGACCCTGATGCCGCGGCAGTTTCACCAGGTGCGATATGGACCCTGCCAGAGGCGATGCTGGGAGGCCTTAATGTCGCCGGGTTGGCGCTTGGTGGAAATACGATTGAGAAGCGCAAGAACCTGATTGATGGACTGGCGGTTCCTGCACGTGCCGTGACGTTGAGTGCCGGGAAAGTTGTGAAATACGACTTGATGGTCGATCTGGCAGGGGACATGCCGGTCCCGTTGGCTGGCGTGATCCTGCGGCACAATCAGGCGGGATCGCCGCCCGAAACCCTCCTCAAAGATTTCCGCATTGAGACGTCGACGGACGGGACGCTTTTCGAATCGGCGCTGACCGGCCAAATGGCGCCGCAATCCGATCCGCAGCACTTTGCTTTTGACGCGCAGGTCGCCGCGACGCATGTCCGGTTGGTGCCGTTATCGAACCGCGAGCCGGGGGAACGCGGCGGTTCCGTTTCGATCGGTGAGATGCAGGTCATTGCCGCCACCGGTGTTGTGCTGGATAGCGAGCGCAATCTCGATCTCGCTGTTCCGGCGAGGGGTGGACATATCGTCTACTATTCCAACCCGAACCACGTCGTCGACGATCTGCTGACCACTGACAAGAATGGTCCATTTCTGCGTCCAGCCGACAAGGAATGGCGCGAGCCACCTTCGATCGTGATCGGGTTCCGCGATGGGCGTGCGGCGATGGTCAATACGCTGCGGCTGCACGAGGCCGTCAAGAGCAAGACAAAAGCCCGCCCGGTCCGGGTGGAATATTCGATGGATGGTCCGCTTGGACCTTGGCAGGGCTTGCCCGTCCCGTGGGTTTTGACACCCGATGCCGGGGTTTCGGAGCTGCAATTCGCGGCGCCGATATGGGTGCGGTATCTTAAGCTGACGATTGTGCCGGACGATCCGCGCGAAGTGATCGCGCTGCCGGACCGCCTGGAAGTCTTGGAGCGAGAGATTTCCGCCGACTATCGCTCGGCCTTGGGCGAATGGACGGAGTTGGGCGCCGAGGGCGTCTATGAATGGCTTCATCCCACGCCCGCGCCTGCGGTCGTGTCTGACGCCGGGGATACGCCCGAGACTGCGGCGGCGCTTGCGTTGAACAGTGCCACCACCGGCACGGTTGAACTGGGTATCGACGAGGATTGGTATCGGCTGGACATTCCAGAGCCCGGCGGCGATGTGGTCATCGCATTGACGGACCGGCCGTCAATCTCGGCATTGGCTGAAGTGAAAGGCGCCGATGGCGAATCGATTGCCGTCGAATTTCACCGCGCATCTCCACAAAGGCTGGAGGCGACGGCTTGGTTGGCCGCCGGTCGGTACTTTGTCCGTGTTCACGAACCACCGCGGTCGATGGTCATAACCTGGGATACGTCTGGCAGCGTTTCGTCCTATTTGAACCAGATCCAAAATGGCGTCAGATTGTTCGCGCAGGATCTGGAGCCGGGGCGGGACGAGGTCAATTTTCTGCCGTTCTCGCAAAGTCCGGCGCTGCTTTTGACTAAGTGGACAGGAGATCGTCAGCGTGCGGCCTCGGCGCTGGTGAGTTATGATCGCAATCTGAACTCGTCCAATGCCGAGCTGTCGATGTTGGCAGCGTCCGATGCGCTGGCCGAGCGTGACGGGGTCCACGCGATCTTGGTCGTGACCGACCAGCAGTCTAACGGCGCAAAGCTGAATTCGAAACTTTGGCGAAGCTTCGGTAAATCGTATCCGATGGTCTTTGCAGTTGGCGTGCCGACAGCGCCGAACCGGCGAACGCCGCGGCGGATTTTGGAAACATTCCGCGATTGGTCCGTTATCGGCGGTGGGTATGTCGATTATTTGACCAGCCAATCACGAATGTCGCTGGCTTTCCGTCGGGCCGCGGCTTGGTTGCGCAGGCCCGCCGCCTATCGGATCGAAGTGACATTTTCGCCGGCGCCGCCCGAGCCTGCATCATTGCAGGTGGAAGCCGGTCCGAACAGCTTGGCCGGTGCTCGCGCCGTCGAGATTATTTTGGACGGGTCGGGCAGCATGTTGAAACGATTGGACGGTGTCCGGCGTTATCGAATTGCCCGCGATGCACTGCTGACTTTGACGGACAAAGTGTTGCCGGACGACGTTCCGTTTGCACTGCGGATATTCGGCGAAGGCGGCGAAGGGTCGTGTCGTACTGATCTGGAGATGCCGCTTGCGCCGTTGGACCGGGCGGCGGTGCGCAAGGCGGTCAAATCGTTTAAACCGATCAATCTTGCCAAGACGCCGATTGGGGCCTCGCTGGCTGCCGCGGCGGGAGACCTGGAGGAAGCCGGTCGCGATACCGTTATCGTTCTGCTGACCGATGGCGAAGAAACCTGTGACGGCGATCCGGGCGCCGAGATCAAGCGGCTCAAATCACTTGGCTTTGATATTCAAGTCAATATCGTCGGATTTGCGCTGGACGATCAGGAGTTGAAGGACCAGTTCCGTGACTGGGCGCAAGCCGGGGGCGGGGCCTATTTCGATGCCGACAGCCCCGAGGCCTTGAACCAAGCGCTGGATGCCGCGATCAGGACCGGGTTCGTTGTGCTGCGCGGCGGGCAGGTTGTTGCAACCGGTCACGTGAACGGTTCGGCGCTGGACCTGCCACCAGGTGCATACACCATTGCGCTTGGAACTGGGCCTTCAGCGCGGAGGTGGAATATCTTCCTGAAGAACGGCGGCAGCCACGTTTTAACGTTGGACTGAATTCGAGGCATCTGCCCTGCGTTTTCCAATTGGGGTGAATAACTTACGCGCGTGTCGGTTGCTGCCCAGGCCGAATGTGGCGGGTTTTGGCCTGAAGGATCTGCAATAGGTTGACGTCACTCTCATAGTCCAGCGTCGAAGTAGAAGCGCTTAGGATCGATTAATCGAGTGAAGTCGTTACTCCGATCACCGGTGCAAGACCATCCGTCGAGTAGATATCAATCTAGTGGTCTGACTCAATCACTTAATACCCAACGAACGCCGGGCTGAACCCGGCCCCCGATAGTCGCTCTTCGGACTTTCTGCCCTTCGCCAAGTCAGCCCTGCGATCGCAGGGAGCAGGTTCGTCTGGGCGACCGTCGCCGCTCAGAGCGCCTCCTTTCGATCGGATCACCGTCCATGGTGCGTGCGCTCGGTTCATGATAGCTCTGGTCTGCCGTTGCTCTCTGGCGACTGACCACAGACGGCGATCAGGAAGGCTGCACGTTGTCCGACATTCAAAGCTGGCTGAGCGATATCGGGCTGGCGAAATACGCGTCCGTCTTCGCGGAGGCCGAGATCGACCTCGAGACCTTGCCGGATCTGGTCGAGGACGATCTCAGGGAACTTGGCCTGCCGCTTGGCCCCCGCCGCAAGATCTGGGGCGCCATCGGGCGGCTGGGCGGGCCGCCGGATCAGGCCCCTCGGCTAACCGACCCGGCGACAGCTCCGGCCGTCGAGCCGGGGCTCGCACCACCATCCGACGCCGAACGCCGCCACTTGACGGTGATGTTCGTCGACCTTGTCGGCTCGACTGAAATGGCGACCCGGATGGACGCCGAAGACATGCGCGATGTCATCACCTCCTATCAGAACACGGTGGCTGGCGTCGTCAGCGGCTGCGAAGGCTTTGTCGCCAAGTTCATGGGCGACGGGGTGCTCTGCTATTTCGGCTGGCCGCGCGCCAACGAAGATGACGCCGAGCGCGCCGTTCGCGCAGGCCTGTCGATTATCGACGCCGTCAAGATCACCCAAGCGCCGAACGGATCGCCCCTGTCGACTCGCGTCGGCATCGCAACCGGCGTCGTCATCGTTGGCGATCTGATCGGTAGCGGTGCGACGCAGGAGGCCGCGGTGGTTGGCGAGACACCGAACCTTGCCGCGCGCCTGCAGGGGATTGCAGGCGAGAACCAACTGGTCGTCGCCAAGGAAACACAGCGCCTGTTGGGCACGATTTTCGACCTCGCCCGTCTCGATGGGCAGGACCTGAAAGGCATCAGCGGCCCGGTTGACGCCTATCGGGTTGAAGGCGAAGCGACAGTCCAGAGCCGGTTCGCCGCTCGCCAGTCTGGCACGCTGACACCGATCATCGGACGTGAGCGTGAGATCGAGCTGATGACTGAACGCTGGGCGATGGCGCGCTCCGGCCAGGGCCAGTTGGCCCTCGTGACTGGTGAGGCGGGCATCGGCAAGTCCCGCATCACCCAGGCGGTCATCGATGCGGTCGCTAAAGAAGATCACACACGGATGACCTACCAATGTTCGCCCTATCACGCGGACAGCGCGTTTTATCCCGTCATCCAACAGATGTCCTTCGCGGCGGGCGTCGCCCCATCGGACAGCCCAGATGTGCGGTTGGACAAGTTGGAGGCGCTGCTCGGCGCTGATCAGGATACGCTGCGTCTGGTGGTGCCACTGCTGGGGCTGGACGGCGTGTCGCGCTATGGCGCATTGGACCTGACGCCAGCACAGCAGCGTGCCCGGACGATGCAGGCGCTGGCTGGGCTGCTGGTGCGACAAGCGGCGGAAAAACCCGTGCTTCTGGTCTACGAAGACCTGCACTGGATCGATCCGACCTCGCTGGAGCTGCTGGATATCCTGCTGGACGCGATCGCCGATCAGCCGATCATGATCCTCGCCACTGCTCGCCCCACGTTCGAACATGGCTTTGGCGGGCACCCCATCGTGACCCGCTTTGCGCTGAACCGGCTGGGTAAGGATCAGATCAGTGGCATTGTCTCCAAGCTGACCGACGGCAAGGCGCTGCCGGACGAGATCATGGAGATCATCGCGCAGCGAACCGACGGCGTGCCGTTGTTTGTCGAAGAGCTGACCAAGACGATTCTCGAATCCGGTGCGCTGAAAGAAGACGGTGAGCGTTACGTTCTAGACGGCCCGCTCAGCGCCATCGCCATCCCCGCCACGCTGCATGACAGCCTGATGGCCCGACTGGACCGGCTGCAGCCGATCAAGGAAGTCGCTCAGACTGCCGCCTGTATCGGGCGGGAGTTCACCCACCGACTGCTGGCGCAAATCTCACCTCTGCCAGATGCTGAACTGTCCGAGGCCATGAACGGTCTGATCGCAGCCGAACTGATCTACCGACGAGGACTGCCGCCCGAGGCGACCTATCTCTTCAAACACGCGCTGGTCCGCGATGCCGCCTACGAGAGCCTGCTGAAAGAACGACGGCGGGCGATCCACACTCGCATCCTGACGGCATTGGAGGCTGACATCGACGTCGCTCCCGAACTTCTCGCCGTTCACGCCGAGGCCGCCAACCTGACAGACCGCGCGATTGATCTGTGGGAAACGGCGAGCAAAGCCGCAATCGCACGACCGGCCTTTGATGAGGCGATCTCACACCTTGGCCGGGCGATTGCACTGATCAACCCCCAATTGGAAAACAGCGATACCCCGCCGTTTGAGCGTGCGCTTGCGCTGCAGGTGCCTCTCAGCATGACCCTTCTCACTCGCAAGGGTTACACGGCCGACGAAACACTGGAGGCCTTCGAAAAGGGAATTATATACGATAGTGCCCAGATCTCTCAAGTTTCTTCGTCTTCAGGTTCTTGTCGGGTTGCACCGCCTTTCATGACTGCCTTTATCAACCTCTCCGGTTTTACCGGTACACTTATGTCCTTGTTCATATCGGCTTTTGTTGGCTGGTAACTCCGGTCCATGACCTTGTTATAGTAGTCAGACTTCTGTTTGGTCATCGCTTTCTCCAATGCATTCCTGCGTGATCCCGATTGCCAAGACGGGACAACCGCCATTGCGTCCTGCGTCCAATCTGTAAAGCAATTTGCCCATCCATGTTGTTGATGCTCCAAACTTCTTATACACGTATTCGCTGCCTTGGGTTCCATCCTTGTTCAAAACCTTCCCAAGACTCCGAAAGAACTCATTGTCCAGCGAGGAACCGCGTGTCAGTATAACACCAACGTCGATTGCGCCAGCATCATAGAAGGCTGAAAACGCATACAGGTCTCTATCATAAGTCTGGTCTTTGCTATTCCACTCGAAGTCAAGTGCGACTTTCCCGGAAACAAAATCAATCCTGTGACCATCTAGAAAACCTTTTTTGACGTATTTGTGAAGAATATTTCCAATTTGCTTCGCATGTTCCAACCGGACCAGAAGATCAGCGGAAATGCGGGTTTCTATCCAGTCGGGCAACGGGAATAGCGTATCCACATATTGGGCGATTGGCCCCTTGCTGCCGCCCGGTCTCCTTATCATCTCCGTTGTGATCTCAAACGTTTCCAAAGCATCTGTCACATGTGAGAACTGATCAGGAAAACTGTTGGCCAGAATGGACGCTGCGTTCCTATAACTGTGAATTTCAAACTTCTGCCTGACGTTTTTCGAGAACAAATGTCTCTCGCCTTCTGACATGCCTATTCCGCCGCAACTGACGAATTGTATTTATACGTGTCCCATGTCGGCTTATAGTCATCGCCCGCCTGGTTGCCCCAGACCGTCCAGTTTTCACGGCACCCGCGCCCGAACAATTCCAGGTATGGTCCCCAGCTGCAACTTTCGATGATATCATACTGTTCATCCGGTTTACGGGAATGCTCCCGCTTGCGCGTCCCGAACAGATTGATCTGTCGCCGCCCGGGTTGAAGTGTGCGCGCGTTTTTTCCACGTATCCCGAACAACAGGACTTCGGTGACGTTTCGGAAGTAAAACCCAACACCCCGCCCATCAGAGCCACCATCCTTGCGGACCTTGTGCCAGATGATGTTTGACTTGTAAGCAAAGCCCCACTTGGTCATGACCTGTAATCCCTCAGGGAGCAAAGCATTTGGAACCCAAAGGTAACAATGCGCCCGATCTTCGACAAAATCTGAAACGGGAAGAGTGCATATGTCTTCAAGCGTCATTGTCGGATATCTGGCAAGACGTTTATGTTCAGGGGCCATTTTTCCTGTCCGGTTGGCAAAGCGCCAAGGTGGATCGGCCATGATTGTTGAAAACTTTTCAGACCCGAGAAATTGAGAAAGATCATTCGCGACGCTTGAATCACTCATGACCGCGCTCCGCTTGCCAAACCGTTGTCTGCAATCAAATCAACGTAGCGAAGGCGCTTGCCCTCCATGCCAGTAACCACGCCTGACATTTGGTCGATGGTGTTTTGCGGACGGACATTGTGACGGCCTGAGAACTCATTCACATAACGGTTCAGGTGCTTGGGGCTCATTTTGTGGAACGTGCCCTTGTGAGCGCGTTTGAGCGGTGCCCAGAAGCTTTCCAGACCGTTGATGTGAGCTTGTTCCCGAACATACTCACCAACGGAATGGCGAACTGCCTCGTGCGTCCTGTTGATCCCCTTATAAGCGCTGGCATCATCTGTGTAGACGGCCGCGCACTCGGTGGTGTGGTCAATGACAAAGCCTTGCAGCGTCTTCGACGTGGTGTCCCGTACGACCTTGGCAATAACCTGATTGGTTTCCCGATCCTTCACGCCAGCGACGATGGCTTTGCCAACGCCGCCGCGCCCGGCATTCAACTTCTTGCCCTTGTGCTTATTCTTTTCGAGTCCGCCGATGTAGGTTTCGTCGGCTTCCACCGGGCCACCAAAGGGCAGTGCAACACCATCATCCTCAAGCGCTTTGCGCACCCGGTGCGCCAAATGCCAAGCGGCTTTCTGGGTAATCTCCAGATCGCGATGCAACTTCATAGACGAAACACCCTTGAGGCTGGTGGTCATGAGGTAAATCGCAATTGCCCAGACCTGATAACCGAGATTGGACGCTTCCATGCACGTCCCAGTGCGAACTGAAAATCGCTTGCGGCATTCCTTCTCACGGCAACGGTAGGGCATGGTCTTGTGTGCCGCCCCGGACAGCACGCTGGTCGATCCGCAATGTGGACAGTGAGGACCATCGGCCCAGCGTTCCTCGGTAAACCACTTCTCGGCGGCTTCGTCGGTGGGGAATATCTTGAACAGCTTTACGAGGCTGATACCTTCACGATAGTGCTTACCGGGTGCTTTCTGTGCCATGTGTATCTCCCTTGATCTTGGGCACTATTGAATCACCTATGGTCTAGGGCGTCAAGCCCTTTTGGGCACTATCGTATATAATCCCCAATTGATAAGGCTGCATCGCACGCACCCGGTCCAGCCACGGACGGTAACGAGCCAACGCCGCGCTCTCGCCGACCCGGGTGTCCAGGTGATCCTTGTCCAGCCGGTTCAGTTCCAGGGTGAAGAACACCAACGGCTGCGTCAGATCGGTGATCCGGCCCTGCATGTCACCCAGAAACTTGGCGCGGTCCATATCCTGCGTGTTCTGCTGATAAAGCAGCCCGGCGAAGGACATGATCCGGCCAAGGACCCGGTCGACGTTTTCGTAGTCCGCCAGCGCACCGGCCAGGCCGTCGCCGTCCAGATCGGCCAGATTACCTTCATAGGCTTGGGCAAATGCCTGGCAGGCGGCCGCTGTCTTGGCGAGATCCGCCTCGACCTCGGGCGCGTCCATTGCGGGGTAGAGATCGGTCAGATCCCAATCCGGCAGGTCGCCGAGATCGACACCGCCATGGTGGTCTTCGGTGTCGCGGGTAATCTCGGCGGGAAAGGCGGGGGTCATCGGCAGCGCTCCGGTGTTGAAAACTCGCCGGAACATAGACCCGGGTGCGGCCCGCGGAAAGGGTGGGGCGGCAATATCCCTCAGATCATGTTCTGGTCCGGATCAGGTCTTGGTGGGCCCGTCGGGAACAGGGTCTTCATCAAGATCGCGCGGCTTGAACGGCGGCGCATCCTGGCGGCGGCGGATGATGATGTCCCCGTTCGGCAAAACTTCGGGCATCTGATAGTGGCGGGGATCATCGACGCCTTCGAACTGTTCGATCATCTTGAACATTTCGGTCAACGCGGGCTTCAACTCCTCCATCATCTCGCGGAACGCTTTGTCCAACGCTTCGGGAAGACGGGTTTCCGGCGATGACTGGGCCAGCGCCTGCGATCCGGCGGCCACAGAAAGGGAAAGGATGATTGGCGCAATCAGGCGCATAGTCCGGCTCCGGTTCCAGATGAGTTAAGCCCATCCTACCACGCCTGCACCCGCAAAAGAAAACCGCCCCGCGCCAGAAGCGCGGGGCGGCTGATTACGCTGAAGCGTTGCTTACTTCGAGAGGTTGATCTCGACGCGACGGTTCAGAGGCTCGCGGACATTGTTGCCGGTCGCGACCGCCAGGTCGTTTTCGGAACGGCCAGCCAACGTCATCGAGTCGGCTGTGATGCCCTTGTTGTTCAGGTACCGTGCGACGCGGCGTGCGCGACGCTCGGACAGACCCTGGTTGTAGGCAACCGAGCCAACCGTATCTGCATGGCCAACAACGGACAGCGCGGTGGCGCCCATTTTGTTCACGGCAGCAACAACCTCGTCCAGCGTGCCACGGGCACGGTCGGTCAGGTTGGTACGGTCAAAGCCGAAGTAGACGATGAAGGCAGCAGAGCCAGTTCCACCGCAAGCGGCGAGAGCTTCGTCCAACAGGGCCTTGGCGTCAGCGGGCAGCAGACAAATCGCGCCGGCGGCATCACCGCGGAGCGATTCAAGATACTGGTCCCACATGGCCTGGGCACGGGCGCAAGCCTCGGGCCGGGCAGCCTTGTTTTCGTTGATGGTGGCAACGACCGACTGGTACATGGCCGACGCATCGCCGTTCACGCCCAGTTGCTCAGGAGCCCACGGCGCCGGTTCGATCCCCGATTCGGCCTGCTTCGCTTTCGCGATATAAGCCGTCGAGTTCCGCCAACGCACGTCGCGGAACGCCGCACGGCGGCCCAGCTCGGTGTATTCTTTGGCCAGCGCACCTGTAAAGCCTGCGCCCCCATGGTCAGCCTTCAGATAACGCTCAGCGCCGAATGTCGCCCCCAGCGACGATCCGGGAAGCTGCGAGCAACCAGCCAATGCAATTGCAGCAGTGCCCAGCAGCAAACGAGTTACAGTTTTCATCCCTCTCTCCGTTCCGGTATCGGGCACGCTGCTCACGCGCCCAGGATTGGTTGTTCCGGCACTTGCCGATCCGCATTTCTCCCTCTGACACGAAAATACTGACAGCACAATGCGGCAGATGGAGAAAATTTCCGCGTAGCGGCAGAATATCCATGCCGGTGCGCTTCTACAACAGTCTTGCGCAATTCCCTTGATTTAAAGGTAAATCGCGGTTTCACGCGCAACTTCCAGTGGCCTTGGTCAGCGCTTGGTCACGGATTGTCAACTTCCCTGCTCTATGCCCGAGAACCGAGACCGAATCCTGATTGGCTGTTCATGTCTGCACGCATACTTGTCGTCGATGATGACCCGATCCAGCGCCGCCAGATAAAGGCGATGCTGGTCGGTTCTGGATTTACAGCAACCGAAGCTGACGGCGGACAGGCCGGGCTGGACCGGTTGATGAAGGGCGGTCCGACCGATCCGACGCCAATTGACCTGGTGCTTCTGGACCTGCAGATGCCCGGTCTGGACGGGATCGAGGTGCTGACCCGGCTGCGCGGGTCCGGCCGCAACGTTCCTGTTCTGGTGCTGACATCGGACGGGTCGGTTTCGCGCGCGGTCGGTGCGATGCGCGCGGGTGCCACGGACTTTCTGATCAAACCCGTGGGGCCGGAGCGGTTGGAGGTATCGATCGCCAACGCATTGGCCATGTCCGATCTGTCGACGGAGGTTGGCAGATTATCGCGCGCCGGTGAAAATCGTCTTCTTTTCAGCGACTTGATCGCGGTGGCGCCGCAAACGCGCGCGGCGATCGCCATGGCGCGGCGGGTCGCGCGATCGGATATCCCGGTGTTGCTGGAGGGGGAATCGGGCACAGGCAAGGAAGTCTTCGCCCGCGCGATCCACGGGTCCAGCGACCGCGCCGGCGCCCCGTTCGTTGCCGTGAACTGTGGGGCCATGCCCGCCCAATTGGTTGAATCGATCCTGTTCGGCCACGAAAAGGGTGCGTTCACCGGCGCCACATCGCGGCGTCCGGGAAAGTTTCAGGATGCCTCCGACGGCACGTTGTTCCTGGACGAAGTCGGGGAACTGCCGCCAGAGGCACAGGTCAAGCTGTTGCGAGCCATTCAGACCGGTGAAATCGACCCGGTCGGGGCCAGCCAGCCGGTCACGGTTAATATTCGCCTGATCTCGGCCACGAACCGCGACCTCAAACAGATGGTCGCGGATGGCACGTTCCGCGAAGACCTTTACTATCGCATCGGCGTCTTCCCGATGCAACTGCCGCCCCTGCGCGACCGTAGCGAGGATTTGCCCGGGCTGGCCCGCATGTTCCTGAAGCGCTTTGCCGCGGCAGAGACATCGCCGATAACAGGGTTCAGTCAGGCCGCCCTCGAACTGATCGCACGGGCGCCATGGCCCGGAAATGTCCGGCAACTGGAAAATACGATTCACCGTGCCGTCGTCATCGCCGACGGCCCCGTGATCCGGCCGGAAGATCTTCAGGGCCTGACCGGCACATCGCCCGCCGGTTCCGCGCTGTCGCGCGGCGCAGAACTCGGGCCGGTTCCCACAGGGCCATTTGCAGCCGGTGCGCCGTCGAACGGTGCGATACGCCATGACGCGATCGCTGGCCCCAATGGATGCGCAGATACCGAAAACTGCGTTGCCAGCTTTCTGCGCGAAGACGGCCATATCAAGCGCCTGCTGGAAATCGAGCAGGAAGCGATCGCCAAGGCCCTGGACCTTTATCGCGGCCGGATGAGCGAAACCGCCCGGCGCCTGGGCATCGGCCGGTCGACCCTTTACCGTAAGATCGACGATTTCCAGATCGGACGTGGACCGGAATGACCTAGAGAGATCGCGGCGGTCGAGGCGAATTTTCACCGCCTTCATCAGGCTGGTTTTCGAAGGGTCACACGTTGACGGGAACGGGCCGCGACCGCAGGATAGGTCGACGAATAGGCGATACGGGACCGAGTATATGTTCACGATCTGGAGCCCGCCCGCTCTGATCCTTGCGGCCATGGTCGCGTTTCTGCCGCTTTCAGCACTGTCAGACATATTGAACGGCGATATCAACGAAGACCGCGTTCGTGTTTTGCTGATTGAACGGCTGACCTCGGACCCGCGGATCGCGAAGGCGACGCCTCGACCAGACGGCGGCATTGACGTTTTAGGATCTGACGGCAGCGTCGCGATCGCTTGGCTTGACAATCTGATACGCGAATTGCGCGTATCCGACCCCGCCGCGCGAGAGGCGATCGTCGAAAGGTTCGCCCGGTCGCTCATACGCACATCGCTAAACGCCGACGAAATCCGGCCGGAGCGATCTGCACTCCGGGTTACGCTCCATCATCAATCCTATCTCACCGCGCTCGCCGACGAAAATTTGTCGTCCGGCAACACGGATCCGGCGAAGCGCACGATCAGCCGACCGGTTGCGGGTGAATTGCGTGCCGTCCTGGTGGTTGATCATCCGCATTCTGTTGCGACAACAACAGCAGCGGGTTTGCGCGAAATAGGTCTTGAACCTGGCGGCGCGTGGACCATCGCCTACGAAAACCTGCGCAGAGAGGCCCGAGAATTCCAATTGTATCGCGAGGGACGCCTGTTGTTCGTCGAACTCGACGGCTACTATGAAAATGCATTGATGCTGTTGCCCGACCCCTGGCCGGAGATTTCCAAAATCATTGACGGCGATCCGGTCGTCGCCACGCCAGCTCGCGGATGGCTGATCATCGCGCCCTTTGGTGACCGTGCGGCGCTGTCGCAACTCAGCCAAAGAATGCGGAAAATATTCGAAACCGAGCACCATCCGATCTCGGACAGATTGTTCCGAAGGGAAAACGGTGGCTGGACGCCGCTCTAACCGAAATCCGGCGGCGAAACGATCGATCTAAACCGTCAAATCGACCGTCACCGGGAAATGGTCCGAGGCATCGAGCAGTGCCTGTTTCATCCGCGGATTGCCAAAACATTTCGCATCATCAAAGGGATGCCAGATCCGCCATTCCGGTGCGGTGTCGTCGGCAAGCCGGGGGCTCAACATAATGAAATCGATCAGAGCGTTCAGATAGCGCCCGTGCCCGCCCTTGTAGAACCGCGCCGTTGAGGGGCGCGATTGCGACGGTGTGACGGCTTTCACGAATGGGGTCGTCATTCGGCGCGCGGGATCGTCCGGATCGCCCATGACGACCTCGACCCCCGACCGACCGAAAACGCGCTCATATTTGTCGAGACCGGGGCCATCGTTGAAATCACCGAGCGTGATCACGTCCTCGCCCGCCGCCAGATGTCCGTCGATGCGGGCGCGCAGCCAGGCGCACTGCGCCAATTGTTTGCGCCGGTTCAGCAGCGACATGGCCGCTGCCTCGGCCTTGCTGTCGGCGCCGTGCGGCGCTTTCGACTTGGCGTGAACGGCGATCATGCGCAGCGTCGCTGCGCCGTCGATGACAATATCGGCCTCCAATGGCGGTTTCGAAAATCGGTGCACGTCGATCTCGCCATCGCCGTCCAGATCCAGCGCATAAACCCCGTCGAAACGCGGGGCCGGATCGGGCGCGGCGTGGTGCGCCGATGCCTCGGTCAAGGTCTGGCCGACGGGGGCGTGCCGCGCCGCCACGCGTGCCGGGTCGAACAGCAGGGCGATCTCCTGCTCGGTGTCGGATTCGAACCCGATAATCGCCTCGCGTGCCCGCAACTTGCACGCAACCGCGAACCGTTCCAGCGCCCCGACGGTTGTTCGTGACCGCCCGGTATCCGGTGCTTCGATGATGGCCCAGAGATCCGCATCGACCGCGCGCAGCACTTCGGCAATTGCGACGGCCTGGCGCCGCCGCGGGACATCGCGCATGCCCGACCATTCGTCATCGACAACCAGGCGTCCCTGATCGTCGAAAAGCCGGCTGAACCAGCATACATTCCAGGTCGCGATCCTTAACCTGCGGGTCATCGGGTCAGCCGCTCATCTCGTCAGGGCAACATGCCCAGCGCCGAAAGATACAGATCCAGCAGCGCTTCTTCCTCCTGGCGTTCTTCGGTCGGCTTCTTGCGCAGCGAGACGATCTTGCGCAGCGTCTTGGTGTCGAAACCGGTGGCCTTGGCTTCGGCATAGACCTCTTTGATCTGCTCGGCGACTTCCTTGCGTTCTTCTTCCAGGCGCTCGACGCGTTCAACGATGGCCTTCAACTGGCCAGCGGCAACAGAGGTGTGCGAGACGGTCTCGTCAGTCATGGGTCAACTCGTGTCAGGTGATCGGGCGGGCGTTGTAGCGAAAGGGCGCGGCCCAGCAAACCGATTCCTCGCAAGGCGCCAAAAGATCGCTGGAACATGGCGCCGCACCCGTCCGCTTCTTTGGTCTGAAAATGTCCCTGGGTCGGGGGCAGCGCATCCGAGTGAGGCCCGGTCATCCGCATCAAGGATGCGGCTTCCGGGCGAATGTCTATTCGTGCTTGTCCGCCGCCGCGAAGGCCGCCTTTTGTGCGTCGCTTGCTTCGGTCTGGTACTTTGTCCGCCATTCGTCATAGGGCATGCCGTAAACCGCCTCGCGTGCGGCGTCTTTGCTGAGGTCGACACCCTGTTCGGCAGCCGCTTCGCCATACCACCGCGACAGGCAGTTCCGGCAAAATCCGGTCAGGTTCATCATGTCGATGTTCTGCACATCCGTGCGCTCGTTCAGATGTTGGCGCAGGCGCCGGAACGCTGCTGCTTCGGCTGCCTGCTGGTCCAGTTCGCTCATTTTCTGGCCTCCTTGATCCGTTGCTTTAATCTGCCCACTTTATCCCGCCTGCTTTATCCCGCCTGCGTTATCCCGCCGCAACCGGCATCATCTGCCCGCCGCTGCCCGCCGCCCGCAGGTCGGCGACCGCGCCCTGCACCGCATCGGAAAGAACGCCTGCCCATTCCACCTGTCCGGCGTCGTCGGCAATCAGGTCGTTGCGGACCTCGATCAGGACATGGGGCAAACCGCGGCGGACGCCGTATGTCCACATGGTATCGCCGGGCAGCGACCCGGAATAGGGTTGATTGTCGCCGATCACCAAAGCCGGATCCTGGCCAAGCCGCGCCATCAGCGGGCGGAACAGTCGGTCATCTTCAGCCCACAGCAGGCCGACATGCCACGGCCGCGGCAGGTGCCCGCGCAGTTGCGGCGTAAAGGAATGGATCGACACCAGAACCGGCGCACGGCCCGCGGCGACACTTTCGTCGATCAGATTGCCCAGGGCCGCGCGATAGGGCCGGTGATAGGCAGCGATCCGGCGCGCCCGTTCCTCGGGTCCGGCCTTCCGGTTCCCTTCGATGATCGAGCCATCATAGATCTTCATGATCAGGGTCGGGTCGAACTCGCCGCGGTTCGGGTCGATCACCAGCCGGGAAAACGTCGAAAGGACCGCGGGCGCCTCCATCAGCGCGGCCATGCGCAATGTGACCGCCCGAGCCCCGACATCAAAGGCAATATGGCGCCCCATATCGGCGGCGGGCATCCCCAGATCGCCAAGTTCGGGCGGAACGCTATTGCGGGCATGATCGCAGACCAGAATGATGTCGCCCTGACCGGGAATCATCTCGACGGGTTGGAAGGCATCGCGCTGGTTCATTTCAACGGCCATATAATCCGTGGCCGGGCCGTGCAAGGACGCAAGAATATTAACCTTAGTTTGGTTGCAACTGTCACATGCAACAGAGATGATCCGCCAAGCTTGATCAATCCCAGGGGGGCGCATGCGCCGCGAACGCAATACAAAGATCGTCGCAACCGTTGGCCCGGCGTCGTCATCGCGCGAGATGCTGAAGAAGCTGTTCGTCGCCGGCGTTGACGTCTTTCGGCTGAACATGAGCCACGGGTCCCATGAAGATGTGCGCCAACGCCATCAACTGATCCGCGAGATCGAGATGGAGCTGAACCGGCCCATCGGCATCTTGATCGACCTTCAGGGCCCAAAGCTGCGGGTAGGCGATTTCGAAGGCGATGCGGCAGAGCTTGAACAGGGCCAGACGTTTCGGTTCGATCTGGACGACGCGCTGGGCGATGCCACGCGGGTTCAGTTGCCCCATCCGGAAATTTTCGAGGCACTGGAGCCCGGTGCAACACTGTTGGTGAACGACGGCAAAATCCGCCTGAAAGTCATCGAGTGCGATAACAGCGGTGCCACCTGCGAGGTCACGGTCGGGGGCACGATTTCGAACCATAAGGGCGTGAACCTGCCCGATGTGGTGCTGCCGCTGGCCGCGCTGACCGACAAGGACCGCGCCGATCTGGCCTTTGCGTTGGATCTGGGCATCGACTGGCTTGCGCTGTCCTTCGTGCAACGACCCGAAGATGTGCAGATGGCGCGCGATCTTTTGGGCGGCGAGCGGGTGGCCGTGATGGTCAAGGTCGAGAAACCGGCCGCCGTCGCCCGGTTCGACGAGATCCTGAACATTGTCGACGGCATCATGGTGGCGCGCGGCGATCTGGGCGTTGAAATGGACAGCTGGGAACTGCCAGCGATCCAGAAACGCATGATCCGGCGATGTAACGCGGCGGGCAAACCGGTCATTGTCGCAACGCAGATGCTGGAATCGATGATCGAAAGTCCACAGCCGACCCGGGCCGAGGTTTCGGACGTGGCAAACGCCATCTATGACGGGGCCGACGCGGTTATGTTGTCTGCTGAAAGCGCGGCAGGCGACTATCCGGTCGAGGCGGTCGAGATGATGGATAATGTCGCCCGGACGGTTGAATCGGACGAGATGTATATCAAGACGCTGGAAGCCAGCCGGGCAATCCGGCGCGAGACAGTCAGCGAAGCGATCACCGCCGCCGCCCGCGAGGTCGCTGAGGCAACGGACGTAAAAGCGATCTGCTGTTTTACCCATTCCGGAACGACCGCGTTGCTGGCGGCGCGCGAACGCCCGACTGTTCCCATTGTGGCCCTGACGCCGATCACGCGCACGGCCCGTCGGCTGTGCCTGACCTGGGGGCTGCATTGCGTGCAAACGCCGGAGGTCGAACGCTTTAAGCTTGCCGTTGTCCAGGCCAGCCGGGCGTGCCGTGCCGACAACTTTGCCGATGTCGATGACAAGGTGATCGTCACGGCGGGGGTGCCCTTTAACACGCCGGGTTCGACGAATATTCTGCGCGTCGCGCCGGTGGATGAACGCCTGATCTTTGATGGCGGGCAGGAGTAGATGGATTTCGCGATCTGGCCTGGGAAACGGACGGCTGACCAGTGAACATCTTTTACGCAAAGACCTATACGGTCGTGTCCGGACGCCTGCACCGGGAAATCGGCGTTGTCGTCAATGCCGACCAGGTCGCCTATCTGGCCGATGCAAACGAGTGGGATCCCGAGGATTACCCCAAGGGGGTCACCCGGATCGGGCTGAGCAACGGGTCGGTATTGTTCGTGAAGGGCACGCTGCCCGACATCACCGAAAAGGTGACCCGCTGCGAGAACCTGCTGGAGTGACGGCTGGTTTTTTCTGACCCTTTCGGTGCCGTGCGGGGGCGCTGCCCCGCCTTGCCTTCGATCACGCCACACGTCGTTCCAGCGCCGGGTATTGCACCAGAAGGGTGATCCCGCGCAGCACCATGAACGCCCAAACTCCGGCCCAGACGCCATGATTGCCCCAAAGATCGGCCAACCAGCCGCCCGCTGACAGATAGATCGCGGCGGCAACGATCATGGCATTGCGCATGGCCGGGCTGGCCGTCGCACCGACAAAGACCCCGTCCATCAGGAACGCCAGTACGCCGATCACCGGTAACATCGCCGCCCAGAAATAGTGTTCGGCAGCAATCGCCCGAACCTCGGGTACATTGGTGAACAGCGCGATCAACGGCGTTTCGATCAGCAACAGAGCGACCGTGGCGATCGCGGCCAGAACCAGCGCAGACTGGCCCGAGACAATGACGGCGCGGCGCAGGAAAGCCCGGTCCCGGCGCCCGACCGCCTGGCCAACCAGGGCCTCGGCAGCAATCGCGAACCCGTCCAGCCCATAGCTGGCCAGTGCAAACAGCTGGAACAGAATGCCGTTGGCCGCCAGCATCACATCGCCCTGCAACGAGCCGAGCCGGGTCGTGTAGGTGAACGCTGCGATCAGCAGCATGGTCCGGATAAAGATGTCCCGGTTCAAGCGGAAGAGAGCGCGCAGCTCGCCCCGGTTCAAAAGCCGCGACCTTTCGGGGCGCCATTCGGGCATCAGCGCCCGCATCCGCGCCCGGACCCGCCAAAGCCCGTATCCCAGCCCCAGCCAGCTGGCGATCAGGGTGCCCAGCGCAACACCGTCGACATCCATGCCCAGACCCAACACGAAGAAGAGGTTCAACGCGATATTGGTCAACGAGATGACGATCTGCATTTCGAACAGGCGCCGGGTCATTTCCTGCCCCGCGAACCAGCCGGTCAGGGCAAAAACACCCAACTCGGCCGGTGCGGCCCAGATCCGGATATAAAGATAGGTACTGGCCAGCCGTTCAGCCTGGGCCGAGCCTTCGTAAAGACGCATGACCGCGGGCACGATCAGCCATTGCAAAGCAATCAACGCGATCGAGATCGACGCGGCCAGGATCAATGCCCGGGCAAGGACATTGATCACCCTGCGACTGTCGCCTGCCCCCAGCGCCTGGGCTGACAGGGCACCAGCGCCGAATTGCAGGAAGTTGAAAAGCCCCAGGATCAGCGATATCGCCCCGGCGCCAAGCGCGACCGCGGCCAGAAAGACCGCATCGCCCAAATTGCCGATAATCGCGGTATCGACCGCCCCCTGCAGGGGCACGGTGGCGTTCGACAGGACAACGGGCAGCGCAATCGCGCTGACACGTCGATAGGTCACGTCTTTGGCGGTCGAGGTATCGGACATCTGGTCCCCGGGGCGGCGGACCGTTCAGTGAATCGCGCCTTTCGATCACGCCTTTCAAGCATGCCCGAGCCAGCGGTCCAACCCCCCGCGCGCTTGCGATCTTGCCCGGCCTCTCGAGGTCGTGAAACATGTCTGCTGGTGGCGGCGGCGGGCCGGGCTATCCTTACCGGGTTGGAATCAGACGGAGCACCCAATGCGTCTTCTCTCGGCCCTGTTGGCCCTGACTACCTTTACCTTGCTGAGTTTGGCGACAATCGGCCTGCCGGGGACTGCCCATGCCTGCGGGATCGAGACCGATTGCCAGATTGGCGAACGGACCTATCGCATTGCGATGCCCCCTGACGGTACGGCCAAAGGCGCGTTGATCTTTGCCCATGGCTATCGCGGCACGTCCAAAGGGACGATGCGCAACCAGGGTTTGCGCCGGGTTGCCCACGAGGCGGGTCTGGCCTTTGTTGCGGCTGATGCGGGCGACGACGCCGATTGGCGTATTCCCAATGTGCCGCGCAACAAGAACAATGACGGCAGCCGAGAATTCGCTTATTTCGCCGCGCTGATCGACGATTTGGTTGCCCGCCACGGCCTGGACCGGGACATGATGATCATGTCCGGGTTTTCCGCAGGCGGCATGGTGACGTGGGAGCTTGCCTGCAACCGCGCGCCGCTTTTCCGGGCATTTGTCCCGATTGCAGGCACGTTCTGGGCGCCGGTGCCGCGCACCTGTCCGACCACGCCGACCGATGTGGTTCATATCCACGGCACCGCCGACAAGATCGTGCCATTGAAGGGTCGTCCCATCGCTGACACCCATCAGGGCGATGTCTTCAAGGCTCTGGATCTGATGCACCGTCAGGGCGGTTTCGGCATTCACCGGGAGTTCAGCGCCGGAGAGCTGGGCTGTATGCGCCAAACCAATGACAAGGGCGGGTTGTTGGTGTTCTGTACCCATCCCGGCGGCCATTCGATCAAGTCGGTTTGGTTGAAAGCGGCGTTGCAAATCATTCTTGCGGAATGACGCGCTGTTCAAGCGACCACTTTGAGCGAGGCCCGTGCTTGCGCAATGCGGCGCGGCGCGCGACCATGCAGGTCCAACTGACACGGACGCTGCTGTTATGATCGCCCGCA
This sequence comes from uncultured Limibaculum sp., assembly GCA_951813525.2. Taxonomy (GTDB): domain Bacteria; phylum Pseudomonadota; class Alphaproteobacteria; order Rhodobacterales; family Rhodobacteraceae; genus Thermohalobaculum. The sequence goes on along the minus strand of CATOTJ020000003.1, from coordinate 1,355,039 downwards.
TTCTTGGACTTTTCTGCCTGGTTACGTTGCTGGTTGCCCCTGCAGCGTTGGCGCAGACTATCGACAGTCGATTTGGTGCACTTCGGGTCGTCGATGCGTCGGACGGGTCGCAATATCTGGCGTCGGGAAACCGGGCATTGGCCGGGACCGATGGCTGGCGGCTTTATCCGCAATTCGTCATCCCATGGCGCGAAACGACGGATGTTGTCGTCATGTTTGTCGCCACGGGCGGCAATGCCTGCGCGGGCCAGTTTCAGTTCATTGCGATGTCCGAAGATCGCGCGCCGCGCGCCAGCGCGCAGGTCGGGACCTGTTCCGACTTGATCAATCGACTGCGGGTCAACAGCGATGCCATCGAGATCGACATTCCCGCCGCGACCGCGCGGTTGGAGCGGGTAACGTTGCGATTTGATGGCCGGACCGCATCCGAGATCGCGGTGCCCCGAACCGAGGACGACGCCGTTGCCGCGGGTCCAGGACAGGATGTCCGGCGCTGGCATCAGAAATACCCGTACGAGATATTGGCTGACCCGTCCGAGCGCATGCGGTTTCGCGAGATCATGGGGTCGGAGGCCGTTCTGACGATGATGGATCTGATTTCTGTGGCCTCGCCTGCTTCAGTGTCCAATGGCGTTCTGTTCGCGACCGGTTGTAGGCCCCATGAATGCGGGGATTACGGCGCTGCCTTTGCCGTCGATGTGGCGACGGGCAGACCCTATGCCGCGATGCATGACGAAGCGGGCGTTCGTGTCTATGGCGGCAGGCTTCGCGATCTGCCGCGCCAGCTGCGCGATTATGTGCGCAGTCGCAGGAATTAGAGCGATTTGGGTTCGCGTTGAGAGGGAGCATTTCCGGTAGGCAGGTCATGGTCCGCGCGGATCGCTTCGGCAAATACCTCGCCCAGTTTGGCATAGACCAATGGTCCGGGGTGGAACCCGTCAGCCGCTGCCGCTGATGCCGGAAGATCGGTATCGATTTTGAGATGCCGCGCCCCGGCCCGGCCGGCCGCAAGTTGTGCGAGCGCCCGGTCATGCGCCTGAGCCTGCAGGCCGATATACCAACGCAGGGGCCAGGGAAGCGCCGGGAACCGGCCCATGGGCGGCAGACAACTCAGATAGTAACGAGAGATGCCATGGGCCGCTTCGAGCCGGTCCAGCACCCGGGCATAGGTTGCCAACCATGCCGCGATGCCCGTTTCCGTCGTCACATCGTTGACGCCCAGGCAGATCACCGCAGCGTCATATTCCCCGTTCAGGGTGTCCAGCGCCGCCAAGGCATCGGATGTGGTCCAACCGGTCGCGGCCAGAACGCGCCACTTTATCCGCATCGGGGCCAGGGCGCGAACTATACAGCCGGAGAGCGCCCGTTCCTGCCGGTCGACGCCGACGCCTGCGGCGGAGGAATCGCCGAGGATCAAAAGCCTCAACTCGCCATCGCCACCTGATCTGGCGCCGTCAGGCTCGGGCAGGCGCAGAATGTCCCGGCGGACCCTGGCGCCCTGCCACAGCAATAGAGGTCCAAGCAAAATCCTCAGAACCGGCAGCATCGATCAGGGCATCAGAAAGTTGCCGCGCAACATGGCGATGGGCCGCTCGCGGCTGTCCTGCCAGGCCTCGACATGCACATGCGCGACGCGCCTGCCCGCCTTTTGCACGCGCGCCCGTGCGAACGTTTCGCGCGGGCGGCCCGGGCGCAGACAGTCGATGGTGATATCGATGGTTTTGGGCCAGGGCGGGAACTTGCCCGACGCAATGATCTGCGCCTCTTCGCCGCCCGCGTCCAGCGCCCCTAAGACCCGGCCCCAGGCCAGTTGCGTCAGGGCCGTGATCTCCAAAAAAGCGCCGGTGACACCGCCATGGATCGCGGGCAGGAACGGGTTGCCGACCAGTTTTTCAGCGAACGGCATTCGCCCGGTCAACTCGTCGCCCAGCCGATCGAACTGTACACCGATGAAACAATTATAGGGCACGGCCTGGGCCATTGTTTCCAGCACTTCGTCGCGCTGTCCTTCCAACCGGGCGAGGTCCTTAATCTTGGCGTTCATCCGTGTTCGCCCTTCGGCTGCATAGTGTTATCTTTGGCCGGTTCTTCTGCTGGTGCTTCGACGATGAACGATCCGGCCGCAGATGCGATCGGGTCGTTCGGATCGGTGTGATAGGCGACGGCCCGGGCAAACGCGATTGACCGGGTCATGCGGTAGCATTCAGCGCGGGCGTGGACGGCCTGACCGGCGGTTGCCGGGCGCATGTAGTCGATGCGCAGATCGAGCGTTGCCGTGACCAAGGGATTGCCAGTGGCCGACAGAACAGAGGCGCCGCAGGCCGTATCCAGCAATGCGGTGACAACGCCGCCATGCAAAACGCCGGTCTGAGGGTCGCCAACCAGTTTTTCGGAATAGGGCACGGACAGGTGCGCATGGCCTTGGGCCGAACGGTGCAGGCGCATTCCAATTTCGCGCCCATGGGGCATCCCTGCCATCACCTCGCCGATGTCATCGTCCTCGGCATCGCGCAGGTTGATGGATTGCAGGTCATTTGGAGCGTCGCCTGTCATATTGTCCTCTTTGAAGGTCGCATCACGCACCTGGGGTTCGGCGGGGCGGCCGCGGTGTCGAACGGGCCCGGACCTGTCGCTCTTCGCCAAATTGCGAAGCTGGGCAGTGCCAAGCCGACAGCAGGGGCCAACGCGGGAGGTTTCTGCACATTAAATCGCGCCCTGCAACGGATTACAGCCATCCAATTCAGACTTAACGCGCACGTCAACTTTAGACTTGACGTGCGCGTCAACTATGTACACATTTGCCATAGATTCAAGACATAACCGATCAAGGATTCGGAAAATGACCGAGACAACCTTCACGATCGGCCAAATGTGTGCCGATTTCGATGTGACCCCACGAACGTTGCGGTTTTATGAATACAAGGAACTGCTGGCCCCGATCCGCGAGGGTCAGAAGCGGCTGTTCACCGTCAAGGACCGTGCCAGGTTGAAGCTGATCCTGCGCGGCAAGCGATTCGGCTTTTCGCTGGCCGAGTTAAAGGACCTGCTGGACCTATATGAAGTCGGCGACGGCCAAGTGACCCAACTGACCGAAACGCTGAAATTCGCGGACAAGCATCTTGCCGAGATGATCGCTCAGCGCGACGAGCTGAACGAGGCGATTGCGGATATGCAAGATCAGATGGAGCAGGTCCGCAGCGATCTGGAAGCCCGCACCCGCCGCGCCGCGAGCTGACAACAGAGCACGGCGGCCGACGGAACGGCCCGCCGCCGTGCGAACACACAGCAACCGAACACGCGCCAACCCGACAGGAACGCATCCCATGCCGCACTACGAACCCCCCCTTCGCGACTATAAATTCATCCTGCACGAAGCCCTGAAGGTTCAGGACGAGACGCAGATCGAAGGCTATGACGACCTGTCCGAAGATTTCACCGGCCCCGTGCTGGAAGAAGCCGGCAAGATCGCGCGCGATGTTCTGGCGCCGATCAATTCCAGCGGTGACAAGGAAGGCTGCCGCCTTGAGAACGGCGTTGTCTATACGCCGAAAGGCTTCAAGGAAGCTTGGGCCACGCTGGTCGAAGGCGGCTGGCCGTCGATGGAATGTGATCCGGACTATGGCGGTCAGGGCATTCCAGCGATTTTGAATATCTGTGTCGGGACCATGCATTCGGCGGCCAACATGGCCTTTATGATGTATCCGGGACTGACGCACGGCGCCTATTCGGCCATCCATGCGCATGGAACCGACGAGCAGAAGCAGACCTATCTGCCCAAGATGGTGACGGGCGAATGGACCGGCACCATGAACCTGACCGAACCCCATTGCGGCACCGATCTGGGCATGTTGCGCACCAAGGCAGAACCGGATGGCAATAGCGGTTATTCGATTACCGGGCAGAAGATCTTTATCTCATCCGGCGAGCACGACATGGCCGAGAACATTATCCACCTGGTTCTGGCCCGGCTGCCCGGCGCCCCGGAAGGGGTCAAGGGCATCTCGCTGTTCGTGGTCCCCAAGATCATGGTCGGCGAAGACGGCTCGCTTGGCGCGCGCAATGCGGTGTCTTGCGGCGCGCTGGAAGAAAAAATGGGCATTCATGGCAACGCGACCTGCGTGATGAATTATGACGGCGCGACGGGCTGGCTGATCGGAGAGCCGCACAAGGGCCTGCGCGCGATGTTCACCATGATGAACGAGGCGCGTCTGCTGGTCGGAATGCAGGGTCTTGCGGTTGCGTCCGGCGCCTATCAGGCCTCGGCCACGTATGCAAAAGAACGCCTGCAGGGCCGCGCAGTCACCGGGATCGAGAACCCCGACGGGCCTGCCGATCCGTTGATCGTCCATCCCGATATTCGCCGGATGCTGCTGGAGCAAAAGAGCTTTGTCGACGGTGCGCGCGGGTTCGTTTCCTGGGTTGCCATGCTGCTGGACGCATCCAAGCACCATGCGGACGAAAAGGAACGCGAGCGCGCCGACGATATCGTCGGACTGCTGACCCCGGTGGTCAAAGGCTTTCTGACCGAGGAAGGCTATCGGCTGACCTCGCTGGCCCAGCAGGTCTTCGGCGGCCATGGCTATATCGAAGAATGGGGCATGTCCCAGTTCGTGCGCGATGCGCGGATCACGATGATCTACGAAGGCGCGACTGGCGTGCAGGCATTGGACCTTGTGGGCCGCAAGTTGGGCCAAAAGGCCGGCAAACCGATCATGTCGTTCTTTGATTATGTCCGTGGGTACATCAAGGACAATGCCGACGACCTGCCGCTGATGCAGGACTTCTTGGAGCCGTTGAAAGATGCTTCGAAAGATCTGCAGCAGGCCGCGATGTACTTTATGCAGGCGGGTATGAAGAACCCGAACAACGCGTTGGCCGGTTCGGTTGATTTCATGCACCTTTTCGGCCTGGTCTGCATGGGTCTTTCGTGGGCACGCCAGGCCAAGGCTGCGCAGCGCGCGATCGAAGCTGGCGCTGAAGACGAGCAGTATTACCTGAACAAGCTGGCCACCGGACGGTTCTATATGAAACGGATGCTGCCGGAAACGAAGCTGCGCCTGGCCCGTATCGAGAGCGGCGCCGATCCGGTCATGGACCTGCCCGCGGACGGGTTCTGATTGGTGCGCAATGCCCCCGGTCTTGCAGCCTGTCAGGCCGGGGCAATGCATCAAACAGATGTGAAGGAGAAGTCGCCATGATTGCCCGCTTGATCCTTGCAGTCTTGATGTTCGCAATCGCCGCGCCCCTGCAGGCCGCCGATTTCAGCGCGGAAGAAAAGGCGGTATTGGGCAAGCGTCTGGCGATTATTGAAACAGCGGGCCGAACCGGTGACCCGAAATTGGCGGTTCTTGTCACTCCGCCCGAGCTGATGGCGGCCATGGTCGAAAGCACCGGTCAACCGCAGGAAGTGATCGAGGCGATGCTGGTTTCGTTGACCGCCGAGTCCTCGAAAGACGTGGTTAAGCGGGAATTCACGCTCGACTTCGCGAACGCCCGTTATCAGACAACACCGGCAGGCAACTGCTATGCGTTGATCCCGAACTATTCGATGGAGGTCGATAAAGGCGGCGAACGTATCGAAATCGACGCGTATCTGATCGCATTCGTCCGGAATGGCGATTGGCGCATTATCGGCATCCCCGATAAGGCGAGCCTGCCGAAGCTTGTCGCCTTGTACCCGGAGTTGGACGGCGCCGAGATGCCGCTGGCAATATCATCGAAGACCGAGTGAAAACTGGTAACCGGAATGCGCCGACCGCAACGCTTGAGTTTTCGGCATCTCGCAACTGAATGAAGGATTGGCCCCCAATATGCCCAAGCGCCTGCCCCTTCCCGTGCGAAGCCGGATGAACCTGACCGAGGCCGCCTATGCACGGCTGCGCGAACTGAATGAAAGTTACAAACTGGGTAACAATTATCTTCTGGTGGTGTTGCTGGAACGTTTGGACGACTACGTTGACCATGATCGCCTGGATGCGGTCTTCAAGGAATTCATTGCGGAGTTTGGCGCCCCGGACGGCGGCAAAAAATAGGATAGGGGGAGAGATCGATGGCTGAATACGCGCTTCACTGCTTTGCGCAGTCCGGCAACGCCTACAAGGTCGCTTTGGCATTGGAATTGGCCGGGGCCGACTGGGAGCCGGTGTTTGTCGACTTCTTCAACGGCGAGACACGCAGTCCCGAATACGCCGGCAAGAACATCATGGCCGAGGTGCCGATCCTGGAGCACAATGGTCAGCGGCTGTCGCAAACCGGCGTTATCCTGGACTATCTGTCCGCGGAATTGGGGCGGTTCGCACCGTCCGATCAACGTGAAGCCTGGCGCTGGATCCTGTGGGACAATCACAAGCTGACGGCCAACATGGCGACTTGGCGCTTCGTCGCCAATTTCCTGCCGGAAGAAAAACGCTCTGTCGACGTTGTCGGATTTCTCAAGGGCCGCACGCTCGCCGCACTGAAGGTTTTGAATTCCCACCTGCACGGGCGCGATTGGATCGTCGGCGACGCGATCTCGACCGCTGATCTAAGCTGCATCGGGTATATGTATTATACCGAGCACTACGACCTGGATTGGCATCAATACCCGAATGTCGTTGCGTGGCGCGACCGGATCGCCGGTCTGCCAAGCTGGAAGCATCCCAACGATCTGATGCCCGGAGCCTGAGGAGCGACACGTTATGAGTGTTAAACTGACAGGCGGATGCCAATGCGGCGATGTGCGCTATCGGGTGACAGGCGACGTCCGCCATGGCTCGATCTGTCATTGCCGAATGTGCCAGCGTGCCTCTGGAAACGCCTTTGCGCCGCTTGTCGAGGTAACGGGCGTTGCATGGCAGGGCGCGCCGGGCCGATATGCAAGTTCTGATATTGCCGAGCGCGGTTTTTGCACCACGTGTGGAACGCCGCTTTTCTACCGGCAATTTCGAACCGATGTCACCGAGTTGATGATGGGCACGCTGGACGACCCGAATGCCATCGACCCGATCAAGCATAACGGCGTCGAAAGCATGGTCAGCTGGCTGCATTTTGCCGACGATCTGCCGCGCAACCAGACCTATACCAAGGGCGCCGATGGCGGTGGCCCCGAGACGATCAAATCAAAGCAGTTCCACAACACGGTGGGCGGCTGAAGGAGACGGACGATGACCGACGCCTATATTTTCGATGCCGTGCGCAGCCCGCGCGGCAAGGGCAAGAAGGATGGCAGCCTGCACGAGGTTACGTCGCTGAAGCTGTCGGCTGATATGCTGAATGCGCTGCGCGACCGCAATGATCTGCCGACCGAGCAGGTCGAGGACGTGATCTGGGGCTGTGTGACCCCAGTCGGCGAGCAGGGCGCCGACATCGCCCGGTCGGCCGTCCTTTATGCCGGGTGGGACGAACGCACGCCCGGCGTTCAGATCAACCGGTTTTGCGCCAGTGGACTGGAGGCCTGCAACATGGCCGCCAACCAGGTAAAGGCCGGCGCCGGCGATCTCTATGTGGCGGGCGGGGTCGAAATGATGAGCCGGGTGCCGATGGCCTCGGACGGCGCTGCGATCGCGCTGGACCCCTATTTGGCCATGAAGGCCTACTTCGTGCCGCAGGGAATTTCGGCAGATATCATCGCCACGAAATACGGGTTCACCCGCGACGATGTCGATGCCTATGCGGTCGAGAGCCAGAAGCGGGCCAAAGCGGCCTGGGACGCAAATCGGTTTGCCGGGTCTGTCGTTACCATCAAAGATCAGAACGGTATCGCGATCCTGGATACCGACGAACACATGCGGCCGGGCGTCGACATGCAGGCCTTGGGCGCGTTGAAAGCCAGCTTCAAGGATATGGGCGAGAAGATGCCGGGTTTCGATGCGGTCGCAATGCTGCGCTATCCGCAATACGAGCGGATCGAACATGTGCACCATGCGGGCAATTCGTCCGGGATTGTCGACGGCGCCGCTGCCGTCCTGATCGGATCGAAGGAGGCGGGCGAGCGCCTGGGCCTGAAGCCGCGGGCGCGCATCCGCAACACGACGAAAATCGGGACCGACCCGACGATCAACCTGACCGGACCGGTGCCCGCGACCGAGAAGGCACTGCGTACGGCTGGGATGGCGTTGTCGGATATCGACCTGTTCGAGGTAAACGAAGCGTTCGCTTCGGTCGTGCTGATGTTCCTGTCAGAATTCGATGTCGACCCAGCCTTGGTCAACATGAACGGCGGCGCCATTGCGATGGGTCACCCGCTGGGCGCCACCGGAGCCATGATCCTTGGTACGGCACTGGACGAGTTGGAACGTTCCGACAAAGAAACTGCATTGTGCACGCTTTGCGTCGCCTCGGGTATGGGCGCCGCGACGATCATCGAGCGCGTTTGAGTTCGGCACGCTGCGAGGGAGATCGGTACGACGAGGGGAACAAGCGATTAGCAGGCGCTATCGGGGCGCCTGTCAGATGAGACGGGGCAAATATTGGCAATGTATTCGCAGTCGACTTTCGATATCGATCCTTCTTCGGTTGTCATGGCACAGGACGCGTGCATGACGGATGGCCAGATTGACCGGGATGCTTGGCGAAGAACCGTTTTCTTGCCGATGTCGCTGATATCGGACGGGCGGACATATTTTTTCCCGGACGAGGACGGGTTCACGAGAATGATCGCGGAGTTGCAGAAATACGCCGATGCACGGGGGATGACCCAAATTAACACGCGGATTCTGACGCATGTCCGGGTCAGCGATAACGTCTCGACGATCACCGCCATTCGCGATCACATCGCGAGTGAAGAGAAAATCGCTTCGGCGTCTCTGACCTTCACGACAATACGCGCCGGTAAGGACTGGCGGGTCAGCCATATCCACTTCAACGATCATCGCGCCGACACATCGGCCATGACACAAATTCTCAGACAGTCGGGAGAAGACTGATGGACATCTTTACGATGAAGGCAGATGGCGATGTCGCCGTCATTACCTGGGACCTGCCGGATGCCAGCATGAACGTGCTGAACGAACAAGGTATTCGCGAACTCGACACGCTGGTGGATCAGGTCCTGGCCGATGAGGCCATCAAGGGCGCGGTCATCACATCGGGCAAGGCCGATTTTGCGGGCGGAATGGACCTGAACGTGATCGCCGGTGTCAAAGCGCAGGCAGCAGCTTCGGGCGGCAATCCGGCGGAGGCGGTCTTCAACAACATCATGCAGTTGCATGGGGTTCTGCGAAAGATCGAGACGGCGGGTGCGGACCCGAAGACGAAAAAGGGCGGAAAGCCGTTCTGCTGGGCGTCGCCCGGAACAGCGGCGGGCATTGGGCTGGAACTGGGCCTGGCCTGTCATCGCAGGATCGCCGCCGACAACCCGAAAGCGCGGATCGGTCTGCCCGAGATTATGGTCGGAATCTTTCCGGGCGCAGGCGGCACAACGCGGCTGATACGGATGCTGGGCCTGATGGGGTCTGCCGAGGCACTGTTGCAGGGCAAGATGTACGCCGTGAAGAAGGCCAAGGCATCCATGCTGATCGACGAAGTCGTCGACCCGGACGCCCTGTTGGACAAGGCCAAAGACTGGGTCCGCGCGGCGACCGAGAAGGATGCGGTCAAGCCATGGGATCAGAAGGGTTACAAGATCCCGGGCGGCGCGCCTTACACCCCGCAGGGTTTCGAGATGTTCCTGGGCGGCGTGGTCATGGCGCATGGCCGCACACAGGGCGCCTATCCCGCGGCCAAGGCGATGTTGTCGGCGGTCTATGAAGGTGCACTGGTCCCCTTCGATACCGCGCTGAAGATCGAAGCACGCTGGTTCACGAATATCCTGATGAACCCGTCGTCCGAGGCGATGATCCGCTCGCTGTTCCTGAATAAGCAAGCACTGGAGAAAGGTGCCGTCCGGCCCGCCGGTGTGCCGGACATGAAGGTGAAAAAGGTCGGCGTTCTGGGCGCCGGAATGATGGGCGCGGGCATTGCCTATGTCAGTGCGCAGGCCGGGATCGAGGTCGTGCTGCTGGACCGCGAGATCGAGGCCGCGGAGAAGGGCAAGTCCTATTCGACCGATCTTCTGGACAAGGGGATCAAGCGCAAGCGTGTGACCGAAGAAAAGAAGGCCGAGGTTCTGGGCCGGATCGCGACCACGACCGATTATGACGATCTGGGGGGCTGTGATCTGATCGTCGAGGCGGTGTTCGAAGACCCGGGCATCAAGAAGACCGTGACCGAGGCGACCGAGGCCGTGATCCCGGCGGATGCAATCTTTGCCTCGAACACCTCGACACTGCCGATCACGGAATTGGCCAAGGCGTCGAAACGGCCAGATCGTTTCATCGGCATCCACTTCTTCAGCCCCGTCGACAAGATGCTGCTGGTCGAGATCATCAAGGGCCGCGAAACGGGCGATGAGGCCGTGGCCAAGGCGCTGGATTTCGTGCGCCAGATCAAGAAGACACCGATCGTTGTGAACGACGCCCGGTTCTTCTATGCCAATCGCTGCATCATCCCCTATATCAACGAGGGGCTGCGCATGGTGACCGAAGGGGTCGCGCCTGCGCTGATCGAGAACGCGGCCAAGCAGCTGGGGATGCCGTTGGGGCCGTTGCAGTTGACGGACGAGACGTCGTTGGATCTGGGTCTGAAGATCGCCACTGCGACCAAGGCGGCGATGGGCAATGCCTATCCCGCGTCGGGCGCCGACGATCTGCTGCACGAGATGGTCGAGAAGCGCGGTCGCCTGGGCCGCAAGTCGCTGTCGGGCATGTATGCCTATGGCGAGGACGGCAAACGCCAGGGCCTTTGGCCGGGACTGGGCGAAATATGGCCCGTGTCCGATAATCAGCCCGAGCTAGAGGACGTGCAGAACCGTCTGATGATGGCGCAGGTACTGGAGGCCGTGCGCGCGCTGGAAGAGGGTGTTTTAATGGACATCCGCGAAGGCGATGTGGGCGCAATCCTTGGCTGGGGCTTTGCCCCCTGGTCCGGCGGCCCGCTGAGTTGGCTGGATATTCTGGGCGCAGGCAAGGCCAAGGCGATCTGCGATGATCTGACGGCGCGGTTCGGCGACCGGTTTACCGCACCCGATCTGCTGGTTGAAATGGCAGGCAAAGACGAGCAATTCTACACCCGCTTTGCGCCCGCGGAAGCAGCCTGACTTGAAGATCAAGTGACAGCGTCAGCCAAACCTGGCTGGCGCACATTGATCATCCGTTTCATCCATCCTGAGCGCGGGACGGACGACTGGGCCACCAGCGGCCCGACCGTTCCAGATTCAGGTATCGGATCACTGCGATACCCGGTATGGTAGTGGCGATTTTAAACGTCCAAAGATCCTGGGATGACGAAACGAATTTTGATGTGGGCCCTGCTGCCCGTCGTAATCGTCGCCCTGCTTGTATGGGAGGCGCCGGTGGCATTCGGCAAGAAAGTAGTCCTGTTCTCGGAAGTCTATGGCGTCCTGGTCGATGCCAGTGGCGTGCCGCAGCCCGATATCCGGATCGAGCGGAAATGGGTGTGGCGCGGGAACGAGAATTCCGACGAGACTGTCACCGGGAAGGACGGCGTTTTCCGTCTGCCCGAGATCGGCGATACGACCCTTTTGGGATCGATCCTGCCGGAGTCGCCAGTGGTCGGACAGGACATATTCGCCCATGGATCGGACGGCGCCGTCAACATCTGGGGCGCGACCAAGCACAGTTATGATGCGAATTCAGAGATGGAGGGCAGACCCGTTCGTCTGTCCTGCCGGATCGATCAGGAACCGAACGCGGATGGCCTTTACTGGGGCACCTGCATCGAACTGAAGGACGACTGACCAGATTTTTTGAATTGATGGGAGCATATTATGCCAAACACGCTTTTGACACCGACCGATGCCGCACGCCTTGCTCAGATGATCTATGGCGGCCTGACCCAGAATGATCCGGCCCAGATCATTGCACGATATGGCAATGGCATCGGCAACCTGTTCTCGCCTGCCGGCGGGACGATTTCCGGGCGTACTGGGGTACTGATCGGTCATCGCAATTCGAACTTTGCAATGGTTCTGGACGGGCGCGGCCGATATGCCGGGCAAAAGGTCGTAACGATCCGCGGCACGCAGATGGAATCGGGCCGCGATTGGTTGAGCAATATCAATGTCGCGATCGATTCCGGTCCTGGCGGCCATGTTGTCCATGCAGGTTTTCACCGGGTTTACCGTTCGATTGTCGACGGTGTGAGGTCCGGGATCGGGACCGGTTCGCCATCGATGGTTCATGTGATCGGCCATTCGCTGGGCGGTGCGATTGCGTCGAACCTGGCTTTGGATCTGAGTCGCGGAGTCCACACGGTCGCGATGTACACATTCGGCGCCCCGCGTGCTGGCATGGTCGGCCATGCGCGCGATTTGTCGACGCGGCTGGGCAGCCGATTAAAGCGCGTCTACAATGTCTCGGACCCCGTTCCGATGGTGCCATTGTTCCCGTTCCTGCACACGCCCTACCCGGGCGATGGGCTGCGGGTCGGGTCGTCCGGCAACTCGATATCAGCATCGCACCACGATATTGGCCGGTACATCACCCATGTCGACGGAAAGACCTGGCCGTCTTTGGCGCGGGCGTCCCGGCGCACGGATACCCATGTCGAGAACATAGAAGAGGCGCTGGACATGGCGTCGCGGTATTCAACGATCCCTGGCGGATCGATGGCGTTTTGGGCGCTGTCGAAGTCGCTTGGTCTGATCCTGGATCTGGTTGGCGGTTCGGTCATGCTGGCCGCCTCGGCCGCGGCGACGGCATTGGATATGGTTGCCTCGTTGCTGACCCGGGCTGCACAGATTGCCAGCCGGGCGGGTGAGTGGATCCTGGGTTGGGTTCGGTCCGCAATGCGATGGCTGGGGCGCGAAGTTGCAACAACGGCGACCGAGATTACACAAGCGTTTCTGCGCTATGTGCTGAATCTGATTTTTTCGCGGGTTTCGTCGCTGGCCAGGCGGGCGATTGACGTTTTGCCGGGTTAACGCCAACAGAGGAGAGTGACGCCGCTTACGACGCGGCGCGCTCGCGGGGTCCTGCCGGTGCGTTGATATGAAACGGCCCGGTAAGCATAAATCCCTCAGCTAAAAAGAAACACCGGACCCGTCGGGGCCCGGCGCTGCTGTCTTCAGCGGTCGGCGCTTGGAGCGTGTTTCGACCCGATAGTACCGGGTTGAGCGGTCCCTTTTTCACGGCGCCTGACTGAATCAGTCAGGCTGGAAAATGATCTAGTAGTCCGAGCGGATCCGGCCTTCTGTATCGATATAGACGGTCCGACCGTCCTTTTGCGTTACCGTCCAACCTTCGGGCAACGGTCCGCGGTCCTGGCGTGCCCGTTCGGCCGCGCGTTCGTTGCGGCGGCGGACCTGCTCGGCGGTCGGATCGCCGGTACGGCGGCGCTCGGCACGGCGACGGCGGCGATCTTCAGCAAACTCGCGCTCGCGGCGTTCAGCGCGGCGGCGCTCGCGTTGCTGCGCATCCAATTCGCGCTGACGGCGTTCGGCCCGGCGACGATCACGTTCTTGCCCTTCCAGCTCGCGCTGACGGCGCTCGGCGCGGCGGCGATCACGTTCCTGGTTCTCCAACCGGCGGTCGCGGCGCTCGGCGCGGCGGCGCTGGCGTTCAGCCTCCTCCAACTCACGCTTGCGGCGTGCTTCTTCCTCGGCCCGCCGAGACCGGCGGTCGGACTGGCGTTGACGCCGGCGATCTTCGCGCAACTGTTCCTGGCGGCGCGCTTCGCGGGTGGAGCGGTAACGTTCGTTCAAGCGCTGCTGATAGACGTCACGATCGCGACGCGAGCGGAACAACTGGCCATCGCTGGCGCGGTAATAGCCATCGGAATAAACATCCGTACGATAGGTATTCGGCGGGTAGGGATCGGAATACGGGTCGTTATAGACGCCATTGGTCGTCACAGGCACACAGGCCGTAACGCCGCCGATCAGCAGCCCGGCAATCGATAAATTGCGAATGCGTCTGGAAATCATGAAATCACCCTCCTAAGCGTGTTCGTAACAAGATACGTATGGGTACGCCGCATCCGTCGCGCGTCACACCTTTGTGACAGCCTAGCACAGGAACAACGGGCCGTCTTGCATCGCGAAATCGACATCGGCCGTCGCTTATATTCAAGACCGCACAGGCAAATATCTGCAGATTACAGCGTACCGATCCGGAGATTCGGCAGGAACGTCACCTGGAGATTTGCGATGACTGCTTTTCCTTTCGACTTGTCGTCCGTCATGCAGCCCGTCGCACAGGCGCGCGGTTTGCCCAATCCGTTCTACACAGATCCCGAAGTGTTTCAGGTTGAAAAAGAGCGCGTCTTTTTCCGCAACTGGGCGGCGCTGGGGTTCATTACCGACTGTCCGGAACCCGGCGATGCCAAGCCGGTGACCTTTCTGGGCCAGCCATTGGTGATGGTGCGCGACCGGGATGGCATCCTTCGGGTGTTCCAGAACATTTGCCGCCACCGCGGGATGATCCTGGTGCAGCAGGAAGGGCCGATCGCCCGGGTGATCCGGTGCCCATACCATTCATGGTCCTATGAACTGAACGGCGCACTGCGCACAACACCCCATGTCGGCGGACCCGGCACCAATCGCCATGACGCGATCAAACGCGACGAGTTGGGATTGATCGAAGTCCGCTCGCATCAGTGGATGGGGATTGTTTTCATCAATATCGACGGCCAGGCCGCGCCGTTCGAGGAATATGCGGGCGACGCGATTGCCCGCTATGCCGATTTCGAGCAGCCGCGTTATCGCTGCGGCGACGAAGGCACCTTTACCATGGATGTCGCGTCGAACTGGAAACTGGCGATCGAGAACGGCGCCGAAAGCTATCATCTGCCCTGGATCCATCCCGGGTTGAACAGCTACTCGCGGCTGGAAGATCACTATCATATTGACAGCGTGGGGCCGTTCTGCGGGCAAGGTGTGACGGTCTATAATCCGTCATTGTCCGAGGACGGTCGGCGCTTTCCCGCCTATTCCGGGCAGGGTGAGAAATGGGCGAACGGCGCGGAATACCCGATGTTCTTTCCGAACGTGATGATCGGTCTGCAGAACGACCATACCTGGGCCTTCATCGTCGAGCCTGTGACCCATGACCGGTCGCGCGAGCATGTTCAGATTTTTTACACAGATCCTGACGTCGCTGGCGATGAGTGGGCGGCGATGCGTCGCAAAAATGCCGACATGTGGGCCGAGGTGTTCGCCGAGGACGTTTTTGTCGTCGAAGGAATGCAAAAGGGCCGCAGCGCGACCGGGTTCGATGGCGGGAAGTTCAGCCCCGTCATGGACAACCCGACACACGAGTTTCATTCGTGGGTCGCGCAGCAGATGACGGATTGAGTGTCCTTCGCGGCAGCGCGCCGCCTTGGATAATGCGCGGGGCGGCGCTGTGTGTGCTGTTCGCTGCCTGCAAGGTGCAGGGGGCGGGCGAAGCATGCTAGGTGCTGACGACAGATTGGACAGCGCGTTGTTGGCGGCGCATGCGGCGAACGACCTGCCCAATCTTTCGCGCCTTTATACCCAAGCCGCGGACCTGGCCGAGACCAGGGGGGATGTCGACGCGACCTGTTTCTTTCTGACCCAGGCTTACGTTTTTGCGTTGCAGGCCGACTGCGTCGGAACAGGCGGCCTGCACGCGCGTCTGGTTGCTTATAGGCGCGAGGAATGATCGTCATTTTGAGCAATCATCTGTCCGTTTGATCGCGTGCCGCCGGTAAGGCTGGCACCGAGCCCCGCCGCCCCGACAAGCAACAGAACAATCGCTGCAGCAGGCAGGGTGATCCGATCTTTTGGCCGCGGTGCCCTGGGGTCGCGGTTCCGGTTCAGATCGGTCAGCAGCCCGTCGCGCCCCGGCTGGCCGGATTGGCGGAAATAGGCTTCGTCGTACCAGGGCCCCATTGGGTCTCTCCTTGCTTTTGAATGCGATGAGGAGAACGTACGGCAACGCTGCTGACAGCGTGTTGTCAGCAAGATCGGTGCTATGATCTGAACGCCGCGCCGGACACCAGGATCACGTCAGCGGCGCGGATTTATCGGATGGAGAAGACCTTATGCGCCGGGCAGATCGATTGTTCGACATCATCCAGATCCTGCGCCGGAACAAGATGGTCCGTGCGTCGGATATCGCCGCCGAGTTGGAGGTCTCCAAGCGCACGATCTATCGCGACATTGCGGCGCTTATCGCCTCGGGCGTGCCGGTCGAGGGCGAGGCGGGTGTCGGGTACATCCTGCGCGACGAATTGGATATGCCGCCGCTGATGTTCGGCGAGGAGGAGTTGGAGGCGCTGGTTTTGGGGGCACGGATCGTCGAAAGCTGGGCGGATCATGGCCTAGCCGAAGCGGCGGCGCGGGCCTTGCGCAAAATCGAAGGCGTCCTGTCGGATCATCTGCGGGCCTATATGGACAACATCCCGGTAAACGCCCCGCGTGATCACTGGGCCGAGCCGATCGAAGTGCAGCGCGGTGCCCTGCGCCGGGCCATCCGCGAGCAGCGCAAGATGGCTTTCACCTACCATTCCAAAGGCGGGGACATCACCCGGCGCACCGTGCGCCCGTTATTGCTGTCATTCTTCGGGGCGATCTGGAGTCTGACCGCCTGGTGCGAGATGCGGGAGGATTTCCGCAGCTTTCGTCTGGACCTGATCAGGGAGCCGGAGTTCCTGGACCAGATGTTCGAGAGCGAGGACGGCAAAACGCTGCACGACTTCCGGGCGCGCGAAGCCGCCCACGCGCAAGGGTCTTGATCGGAGATCAGATGGCGGGCTTTGTCCGCCAAGGGCCGACGCCAATCAACGGTTGGGACTACACACCCGGTGGTGCGCAGAACTATCCATGCGGCTTTTGTCGCAAATTCGGGGCAAATTGGCGTGATTTCCCCGCCCCGCGTGGCACACTCTGTTTTGATGCGCGCAAGCAATTGGAGGTGTCCCATGAATTCGCAAGCGCGCGTCGTTGTCATCGGGGGCGGCGTTGTCGGCTGCTCGGTTCTGTACCACTTGGCCCGCGGGGGTTGGACAGATGTGATGCTGTTGGAACGCGACGAGTTGACGTCGGGGTCCACCTGGCACGCGGCGGGCGGCTGCCACACTATCAATGGCGACCCCAACGTTGCGAAGTTGCAGGCCTATACCATCGATCTTTACAAGGAGATCGAGGAACTCTCGGGCCAATCGACCGGGTTTCACATGACCGGCGGTGTGATGATGGCGGCGACCGAAGAGCGGTTCGACTGGCTGAAATCGACGCTGGCCAAGGGGCGTTATCTGGACATTGAAAGCCGGGTGATCACGCCGGAAGATGCGCACGAGATCATGCCGCTGCTGGACCCATCGCAGTTTGTTGGCGGGTTGGAGACGATTGTTGACGGGCATCTCGACCCGTCCGGCGTAACCCACGCCTATGCCAAATCGGCGCGGATCAAAGGCGCGGCGATCCACACCCATACCAAGGTTGAAGAAATCAACCGCCTGCCATCGGGTGAATGGGAGATCGTGACCAACAAGGGCAATGTGAACTGCCAGCATGTCGTGAACGCCGGCGGCCTGTGGGCGCGCGAAGTCGGGCGCATGGTCGGTCTTGAACTGCCGATCCTGGCCATGGAGCATATGTATCTGATCACCGAGGACATGCCTGAGGTCGCCGAAATCAACGAGAAGACCGGCAAAGAAGTTGTCCACGCGGTCGATTTTGATGGCGAGCTGTACCTGCGACAGGAACGCGGCGGCATGCTGATGGGCACCTACGAAAAAGCCTGTGTCCCGTGGATGGAGCGCGAGACGCCCTGGGATTTCGGCCACGAGCTGCTGCAACCGGATATCGACCGGATCGCGCCATCGTTGGAAGTAGGGTTCGAGCATTTCCCGGCCTTTGGCAACGCCGGTATCAAACAGATCATCAACGGCCCGTTCACCTTTGCGCCCGACGGCAACCCGTTGATCGGACCGATCCGGGGCATGCCCGGCATGTGGTCGGCCTGCGGCGTGATGGCTGGCTTCAGCCAGGGCGGCGGGGTTGGCCTTGCGCTTTCAAACTGGATGATCGACGGGGATCCGGACTTTGACGTTTGGGCCATGGACATCGCGCGCTATGGCGACTGGACGTCGATGGCCTATACCAACAAGAAGGTTCAGGAGAACTATTCGCGGCGCTTCAGCATCAAATACCCGAACGAAGAGCTGCAGGCGGGTCGCCCGTTCAAGACCACCCCGATCTATGACAAACTGGATGCCATGGGCGCCCAGTGGGGCGATAGCTGGGGGTTGGAGGCGCCGCTGTGGTTCAGCCCGGATGGCACGAAGGATGTGTTTTCCTGGCGCCGTTCGACCGATTTCGATCATGTGAAAGCCGAGGTCGGGGCCGTGCGCGACAGCGTCGGCATGATGGAAATCTCGGGTTTCTGCAAATTCATGGTGCGCGGACCCGGGGCGCGGGCTTGGCTGGACAAGATGCTGGCCTGCAAGGTCCCGAATGTCGGGCGCATGACCCTGGCGCCGATGCTGAAGGAAGACGGCAAGCTGATCGGCGATCTGTCGCTGGCGACGCTGGGCAACGAAGAATTCTTCCTGGCCGGTTCGGGCATGGCCGAGGTCTATTACCGCCGCTGGTTTGAACAGCACATGGACGAAGGCGTCGAGTTGGAGACGACCGGGCTGGGCCTGGTGGGTCTTTCGATCGCCGGGCCGAATGCGCGCAAGGTGCTGGAAAAGCTGACCCATGCGGATGTCTCGCAGACCGGGTTCCGTTTCATGGCGGTGCGCCGGATGGAGCTGGGCTTTGCCCCCTGCATCGTCGGCCGCGTGTCGTTCACGGGCGATCTGGGATACGAGATCTGGATGCAGCCGGAATATCAGCGCCATGTCTTTGACCGGCTGATGGAAGCGGGCGAGGAGTTCGGCATCCGCATGTTCGGACTGCGCGCCCTGAACGCGATGCGGCTGGAGAAAAACTTCGGCGGCTGGGCACGGGAATACCGGCCGCTTTATGGCCCGCTGGAAGCCGGGCTGGACCGGTTCATCGCCTATGAAAAGGACGCCGACTTTATCGGCAAGAAGGCAGCGCTTGCCGAACGCGCCAATGGCGGATCGATCAGGTTGAAGGCCTTCCGGCTGGCCGCACGCGATACAGACGTGATCGGGGACGAGCCGATCTGGCTGAACGGCGAGGTCGTCGGCTGGGTCACATCGGGCGGATACGCCCACGGGTCGGAACAATCGATGGCTGTTGGTTACATCCCCAAGCAGCACGAAAGCGCCGAAGAGGGCTGGGAAATCGAACTGCTGGGCGACCGTCTGCCCGCCGAGATCCAACACGCCCCGATCTGGGACGCAAATGCGGAGCGCATGCGGGGGTAAATTAGGAGGGCGGCTTTCATGAAACAAGTTGCCCTTCCTACACGTTGACAAAACAAGATCCTAAGCCGACCCTTGACGTTCCTAACAATAGGAGGGTCGGATCGTGCCATTCTTTGCAATCGAAGGGACTTTTCACGTCTTTCGTTCATCGCCTGACGGAGATTCCGTAAAATTCAAGGCGCGAAAGAAGGCACGTTGGAACAAAATCAAGAACCGAAAAGACCCAAATAAGAAAATAGAGGTTAACAGCCGCGGCGAAGTCCAGATCCGGGTTGAGGCATTGGACGCGCTGGAGACCCACTACAAGTCGAACTATGAACAACCTGAAAAACCAGCTGACGATGCAACTGATCGCTTGCTGGACCTGCTGGGCATCAAAAACGTCAAGTGGGGTCCAACTCGGAGATTTGTAACATCCGCTGATGATGGAACGCCTGGTTTTCTACTGGCGCGGGAAACCGGCCCCTTTGGACGCCCCATTAGCTTTCTATTCGCCGGAAACCCGGGCCTGACCGATGGCGAGGAAGTCTTCATGGATGCGTCGTTGATGAAGAAGAGCGCTAACTACGCGATGTTGAAGGCAGGGCAGGCCTATCCTCTTTTCTATGAGACGTTGTTCTTTGACCTACGAGACGAATTGAAGAACGTGGTTTCAGCGGCGCGAAAAGCGAACAAGGGAATATGGAAGATCGACAGGTCGAGATCTGGTTTCGACGCCTCGGATATTGATGACCTGCAAGAAGACGTTGCGATCTGGCCAAAGCTGTTCCGAAGACTGGCTTCAATGGACAAGGACGGTGTTCCATTGTCGAAGCTGGGAAACATCTTATCACATGAGCGGGTGACAATTTTACCGGCGGTTCAACACACCGGGTTGGATACCGCCGTTAAGATCAACGGCAAGAACGTCGAGCTATTGCATGATCCAGAGAATCTGGTGGTCGGAACCGTTATTCGATAACTGGTTCAGGGCCTCGCTCGCTTAGGTTGGGGTTGCGCCTTTAACAACGCCGCGGCATCACTGCCTGATGAGCGATACACCTGACAACGACGCGTTTTCGCGCCAATGGAACTATCGGCCCGAGGTGCCGATTCAGGTATCGCCGTTCTTTTCGTGGCCGCCCGATCCGGCGCGGATGGTGCGCTGGGTTGCGGTGCGGTGGGTCGGGTTGGCGGAGAACGCCATTCTGGTGGTGCTCGCGACCGTGTGCTGGCTGTGGTTTCAGCCTGCGATGCAGGACGCGAAGGAACTTGCGCCGGGATGGATTGCGCAGATCTGGGTCCGGAATCTGGTTCTGATGGTGGTGGTGGCGGGTGGTCTGCACCTTTGGTTCCACCGCTGGCGCCGTCAGGAGAAGCGGCTGAAATTCGACAAGCGCGAGCAGACCAAGGGGCGGTCCTTTACCTTTGGCAATCAGGTTTGGGACAACATGTTCTGGACATTGGCCAGCGGGGTAACGACCTGGACGGCCTATGAAGTTCTGATGTTCTGGGGGATGGCGAATGGTTATGTTCCGGTGCTGTCCTTCAGCGAAAGCCCGTTGCTTTGCGCCGCGCTCGTTACGCTGACGCCGGTCTGGATCTCGCTGCATTTCTACTGGGTGCACCGGTGGCTGCACTGGCCGCCACTGTACCGGCTGGCCCATGCACTGCATCACCGGAACACGAATGTCGGCCCGTGGTCCGGCATGTCGATGCACCCGGTCGAACATTTGGTGTTCTTCTCTTCGGTCCTGATCCATTGGGTGATCGGGGCGCATTCGATCCACATCCTGTTCCACATGCAGCATCAGGCGCTGACGGGTGTTTCTTCGCATACCGGGTTCGAAGGATTGCTGGTAAAGGACAAGAACCGGCTGGCGCTGGGCACCTTTCACCATCAGATGCACCACCGCTATTTCGAGTGCAATTACGGCAATCTGGAAATGCCGTGGGACAAATGGTTCGGGTCCTTCCACGACGGGACGTCGGACGCACACGAGCGGATGAAGGAGCGGCGCCGGCGGATTATGGGCGGGGACGGCGGACCGGATTGAGCGTCACAGCCCACTGCTCTGAACGGGCGCCTGACTTGTCCAGGCCGGCGCGTGCCCCCATATCTATGCCATGGCAGTGCCGCCTGGCGGGCTGCCGAAACCGAGGTTGCTTGACGAGGACTATCGGATATGTCGCGTCTGACATTTGGATCGCATCCGTTTCTGTTGGGATTCGAGCAGCTTGACCAATTGGTCGAGCGCACGGCGAAAGCCGGATCGGATGGATACCCGCCCTACAATATCGAACAGCGTGGGGAAGATGCCTATCGCATAACGCTGGCTGTGGCCGGGTTCGGAGAGGACGACCTGTCGATCACATTGGAAGACGGACAACTAGTGGTTCGGGGCAAGCATACCGAGGACGAGAGAGAGCGGATCTTTCTGCATCGCGGCATCGCGGCGCGGCAGTTTCAGCGCGCGTTCGTGCTGGCTGACCGGGTCGAAGTGAAAGGCGCGGATCTGGATTGCGGCCTGCTGCATATCGACCTGGAGCGGCGCCAGCCCGAGATCACGGTGCAAGAGATCAAAATCGGGGTGAAGTGAACGCAGCTCGGAGGAGTGCGAAATGACCGATACCAAGATCGAATTCCATTCGGATAAACCAATCGTCTATGTTCGAGAAGCAGACCGAGAGGCCCTGCCCGATCATTTGAAAGACGCACCAGGCAAGCTGTTTGCCCTGCACGATCCGGCAGGAAATGTGCTGGCTCTGGCCGATGATCGATCCGTCGCGTTCGCCATGTCCCGGCGCAATGACATGCAACCGGTCAGCGTACACTGACGGCCATTCAGCGGGATTGACCTGATATCATCAGGCGATCCCGCAAGTTTGATCAGGCTGCGCGGGACGCGGCAATATCCGTAATCAGGGCGTGCAGCGCTTCGGGTTCCGATGATGCGCGCAGTTTCTGGCGCATCTTTTCGTCGCGCATCAGGCGCGAAACCCTGGCCAGCGCACGCAGATGGTCCGCGCCTGCTTCTTCGGGTGCCAGCAGCGCAAACATCAGATCGACGCCTTGCCCATCGGGCGCCTCGAATTCGACCGGTTTCTCGAGCCGGCCAAACAGACCGACGATGTGATCCAAACCAGCAATGCGGGCGTGCGGGATCGCGACGCCTGACCCCATCGCGGTCGAACCCAGCTTTTCGCGGGCCAGCAGACCATCGGTAACTTCCCGGCAATCCAGGCCATAGATATCAGCCGCACGGCGGCCGAATTCCTGTAGTGCCTGCTTGGCGCCGGAGGCCTTGATCGATGCGATGACGCCGTCCTGGGGGACGAGTTCAGAGAAAGCCATGTGCATTCCCAAATTGTTCAGTCTGCTGCTATTCAGTCTGCGGTGGTTCAGGCGTCTGCCTGCGTTTCGGTGCTGGGATCGACCCAGCCGACATTTCCGTCCTCGCGCCGATAGACCAGATTGAACCGGCCGTTCGCATCGTTGCGGAACAATAAATGCTCCCTGCCCGCCAATTCCATCTGCATGACGGCTTCACCAACGCTGAAGGACGGCAGATCCTGCGTCGTCTCGGCGACGATGACGGGTTTGAGGGTGTCGGGCTCTTCCGCCTCGTCCTCGAAATTCGAAGCCTGAAGAACGTATTCTGGGGCAGCCATGGCCGGGATCGGTCCCTGGCGCTCGCGGTGGTGATCGCGCAACCGGCGCTTATAGCGGCGCAACTGCTTGTCGATGCGCTCGGCACTTTGATCGAAGGCGGCATAGATGTCCTGGGCACGAGCCGAGGATTGGGCATTCAGACCAGTGGGCAAATGCACATGGGCGTCACAGCGGAACGCGCGGGCATCACGGCTGAATGTGATGACCGCATCCACCGGACGGTCGAAATATTTCGAGACCATGCCTGACAGAGCGGATTCGACATGTTCTGTCAGCGCATCGCCAACGTCGATCTGCTTGCCTTTGACCTGTATTTGCATCTTTCCTCCTGAACGACCGCTGAGGGCGTCCGGTTTAACGAAAGCGGGTGCTCGCCTGTTCGCGCCCCCACCGGGCGGCAGCGAGGGCCGTTAGTTAGGGGCCAGCAGGTGGCCTGTCAACAATACCGTAAGGATCACATTTGCCCTTTCGCGGACGCGCTGTCGCAGGGTCTGATGGCCCGGCTTTCCTGTCTGATCAATATGGGGGATGGCATGCCCCAAGCCAAGAGGAACATGAGCGAGCGATCAGCGTTTTGATGCAACCGAAAGTTGTCTTCGCCGATCGACAGATGACGGAATATTCAAACTTTTCCGATACTTGGCGACAGTGCGTCTGGCGATATCGATGCCCTCACTGTGCAGTGCAGTTACGATCGCATCGTCAGACAAAACACCGGTTTCTGCCTCGTCTGCCACCAAAGCTTTGATTCGGTGACGCACCGCCGCAGCGGACGCGCCGCCCTGTCCGTCGCCGCCGCTGCCGCCAACGGCATTCGTGAAGAACGACTTGAGCTCGACGATTCCCTGCTGAGTCGCAATATACTTGTTCGATGTCACCCGGCTGGCGGTCGATTCGTGCATGTCGATCGCCTCGGCAACCTCCTTCAGCGTCATCGGTTGCAGGCCTGCTACACCCTCGGTGAAGAACCGCTCCTGGCGCCGCACAATCTCGGTCGCCACACGCAGAATGGTGCGCGCGCGCTGATCCAGGCTTTTGATCAGCCAGGATGCGCTGGCATTGCATTCGGACAGGAATTGGCGCGTTTCAGTGCACCCGCCGCTGTTCAGCGTCGCGCGATAGTCGCGGTCGATCAGGACGCGGGGCAGGGTGTCTGGGTTCAACTCGACCGTGAAACCGCCCCAGGACGTACGTTTCAGCAGGATATCGGGGATCAGCGTCTCTGGTTCCACGGCGCCCAGGGCAGAACATGGGCGCGGGTCCAGCGTCCGCAGTTCCGACAGCATGTCGGCGAAGTCGTCGTCATCCGCTCCGCAACGCTGTTGAAGCTGTCGCAGCTCGCCCCGTGCAATCAAATTCAGGTTGTCCAGCAGTGACTGCATCAAGGGGTCTAGGCGGTCGCGTTCGGCCAGTTGCAGGGCAAAACACTCGGGCAGGTTGCGGGCGCCGACACCGGTGGGGTCGCACGATTGCAATCGGCACAGGCCCGCCTGAACATCCGGCAGCTCAGCGCCCAGTGTCGCTGCAATTTCCTCGATCCCCGTGCGCAGATATCCGTGTTCGTCCAAATCTTCCAAAAGGTAGCGGGCAATTTGCGCGGGCGCGGTGTCTGCGCCCGGCATCTGGCCCAGCTGTGCCCGCAAGTGGCCCGCCAAATTGGTCGGTGCGGCCATCGTGTCCGTGTAATCGGGCACCGGGCCCGAGCCGCGCGTTGCGATATGGTCCATGCCCAGGCCAGCAGGTACCGGCCCGTCAGATGGCGAGGCGTCGACCAGGTTTTCGCCGCCTGTGTCGAAGGTCTGGCTCATCAACCCATGGTCGTCGGTTGCACGATCGGTCGCCCGCGGGGCGCCTTCGGACGACATTGGAGGGGCTGGATTCTCAGGCGGCGCTGGGGCGGATTGGCTTTCGCTGTCTTCGATCACCAGCAGCGGGTTCTTCTCCAACTCCTGCTCGACGAATTCGGTGACTTCCACGTTCGACATGGCCAGCAGACGAATTGCCTGCTGCAACTGGGGGGTCATCACCAGTTGCTGCGTCTGTCGCAGATCCAGCCGAAGGCCGATTGACATTGCTACCCCGTTCTACTCGCCCCGGGACAGCTTGGGCGCGATGAGTTACTAAATTCGAAACCCCTCGCCCAGATACACCCGGCGTACATTGGCATCCTCGACCACTTCGCCAGGGGTGCCATCCATCAGCACACAACCATCATGCAAGATGTATGCCCGGTCAATGATTTCCAATGTTTCCCGCACATTATGGTCTGTTATCAGAACGCCGATGCCGCGATCTTTCAAATGGCCAACCAAATCGCGAATCTCGCCTACCGCAATGGGATCGACACCTGCAAAAGGCTCATCCAGCAAAACGTAGGACGGATCCGAGGCAAGGCAGCGGGCGATTTCGACTCGGCGGCGCTCGCCACCAGACAGGGCCGAGGCGGGCGTTCGGCGCAAGTGCGTGATCGAAAACTCGCCCAGCAAGGCATCCAGACGGTGGGCACGTTCCAACCGGTCGGGTTCGACCAGTTCCAAGACAGCGCGGATGTTGTCCTCGACCGTCAGACCGCGAAAGATCGAGGCCTCCTGCGGCAGATAGCCAAGCCCCATGCGCGCACGGCGATACATCGGCAATGCGCTGACATCCAGGCCGTCGACCAGGATTGTTCCCGCATCCGACGGGATCAAGCCAATGACCATGTAAAAGCACGTTGTCTTGCCCGCACCATTCGGGCCGAGCAGGCCGACGACCTCTCCGCGATTGAGCGTCATCGAGACATCGCGCACGACCGGACGGCGGCGATAGGATTTGCCAAGACCTGTGACCGTCAAACCCCCGGCGCCGTCTACGGCGACGAAGGGCGCGGCCGCATGTCCGGAAGCGGTACTAATTGCTGGCGTCCTTGGGAATTGGAATACAAAGAATGCCCAACGCCTCGGCGGCGCGGCGCTGCTCTTCATTGCAAACCGCCGGGGACGAGGAGCCGCCCGCATTCGACGCCCGGAATGTCATGCTAACACGGCCTTTGGGACCTCCCTCCAACCGGGCGACGCCAGAGTTCAGATCGATGGTCAACGCTTCGCCTTTGGAAGCATTGTCACCCTGCGTCAAAATCACATTGTTGCGCATTTTAACGATGCCGGTCTCGAGGTTGTATTCGGCCCAACCACTCTGTGCCGTCTCTGCACCGTTAGACAGGAACACATCGCCCACGGCTTCGAGGCGCGTGATTGCCCCGGTCTCGTCATTGGACTGTTTTTCCTGATCGAAGTCGACGGTGACTTTCGATGCCGTCAGGCGCAGCGTCCCTTGTCCGGCAACGACATTGCCGGTCAAAATTGCCCGTTCCTCGGCCTGTCTGACTTCGACGGCGTCCGCGGTAACATCGATCGGGGCGGTGCGGTCATGCTTGAAACCGCCAAAGCGATTATCCTGCGCAAATGCCGATACCGACAAGGCGCCGGCAACGGCCAATCCAATTACTAACTTGCGCAAAGCCACCTCCAGACCCGTCCCTGAACCGGGGTTATATAGCATTACGTCGGGTGCGGCCATATCCGGCGTCCCGGCAATTTGATTGGAATTCGAAATCGGAACGGGTGGGCCAGCGGCCCACCCTGGTGATCACACGCCGGTTTCAGTGACGAACTTGGTGCGCAAGAAGCATTCCAGTCCTTCGATGCCGCCTTCGGCGCCGTAACCGGATTCATTGACACCGCCAAACGGCGTTTCCGGGGTCGAGACGCCCGGGTGATTGACCCCGACCAGACCGGCATTGATCTGTTCGGACATCTGCATCGCCTTCTTTCCATCAGTCGTGAAAACATAGGACGCCAGACCGAATTCCAGCTTGTTGGCGCGTTCGATCACGTCGTCCATGGTCTTGAACGGTGTTACCGGGGCGACCGGACCGAAGGGCTCTTCGTTCATGATACGGGCATCTTCCGGCACATCCGACATGACCGTCGGCTTCCAGAAGTAACCCTTATTGCCCAGACGCTCGCCACCTGCCTTGATGGTTGCGCCATGGTCCTTCGCATCGCTGACCCAGCCTTCCATGATTGGAATGCGGCGGTCAGCGACCAAGGGGCCCATCTGCACACCCTCATCCAGGCCGTTACCGATCTTGAGATTGTTGGCAACCTCGGCAAAGCCTTCGACGAATTTCGAGTAGACGTTCTCCTGCACATAAAAGCGTGTCGGAGAAATACAGACCTGACCGGCATTGCGGAACTTGTTGTTCCCGATCACGTTGATCGCGGCATCGACATCTGCGTCGTCAAAAACGATGACCGGACTGTGCCCGCCCAGTTCCATAGTGCAGCGGATCATGTTGTCGGCAGCCAGTTTTTGCAGGTGCTTACCGACCGGCACCGAGCCGGTGAACGACAGCTTTTTCACAACCGGCGCGCTGAGCAGATGGCGCGAGACGGTGTCCGGAACGCCAAAGACCACGTTCAACACCCCTTCAGGCAGGCCAGCCTGCTGGAACGCCCGGGCGATCGATACAGCCGTCGAAGGTGTCTCTTCGGACGGCTTGATGATCAGCGAGCAACCGGCGCCCAGCGCACCGCCGACCTTGCGCACGACATTCACGCACGGGAAATTCCAGGCAACGAACGCAGTGGCAACCCCAAGCGGTTCTTTGGTCACCATCTGGCGCATGCCCGGCGCGCGCGCAGGCACGATCCGCCCATAGGCGCGTTTACCTTCTTCGCCATACCAGCGCAGAATATCGATGCCGACCTGCAGTTCGATCTTGGATTCAAGAACCGGCTTGCCCATTTCCATGGTCAGGTTGCGGGCCAGATTGTCGATATCAGCTTCCAGGATATCGCAGGCTTTGTTGATGATCTTCTGGCGGTCCAGCGCGGGGGTTCTGCGCCAGGTTTCGAACCCTTTCTCCGCCGCGCTCAGGGCCTCGTCCAGATCCGAAGCCGTTGCATGCGGCACCTCGGCCAGCGTGTCTTCTGTGGCGGGGTTGATAACGGCTTCGACATCGCCGGCTGCGCCGGCGCGGAATTGTCCGTCGATCAGAAGTTCGAGCTTTTCATACCCCATGGGGTGTCCTCCCGTTTGTCACGATGGTCGTGTGCTGGTGCTGTGGAAATTGCTGGTGCTGTGGAGATTTAGGCGGAAACTAGTGCAGGTCGGGTGGCGCCGCAAGCGGCGGCATGCAGAAAGCATGTATGGGGTGATCGGCACCGCTGCCAGCGCCGGGCCAGCCAACCGTCCACCATTCCCGATCTGGTCAACCGACATCTTTCGCGGTACCCATCTCGCAAGGAGGCCGCGCCATGTCACGCGATCATGCCCATTTCCTGCTGCTAAACATCGGGCACTTTTTGGACCATCTGTTCATGCTGGTTTTCGCGACGGTCGCTGCTTTGGTGCTGTCCAGCGAATGGGGGCTGAGCTATGGCGAACTGATCGCTTATGCGACGCCGTGTTTCCTTGCCTTCGGTTTGTTTTCGCTGCCCGCTGGGTGGTTGGCCGATATGTGGACCCGCGACGGGATGATGGTGGTCTTTTTCATCGGGTCGGGTCTGATGGCGATTGTCACCGGCTTTGCCCAAACGCCGTTGCAGATCGGCGCCGGACTGTTTGCTGTGGGTATCTTCGCTGCGATCTATCACCCGGTCGGGCTGGCGATCGTGACAGCCAAGTGGAAAAACACCGGGATGCGGATCGCGGTGAATGGGGTCTGGGGCAATCTGGGCGTTGGTTTTGCGGCATTCATTACCGGGTACATGATCGACCATGGCGGCTGGCGTTGGGCGTTTTGGGTCCCGGGCGGCATCTCGATCGCGCTTGGGTTGGTTTATTTCTGGGTCATGCGTGCAGAGGTGTTGGCGGAAGCTGGCGCCCGGGCCGTCCGTGCCGCCAAGGCGGATGCGACACCTCTGGCGACCGACTACCGCAGGGCTTTGATCCAGGTCTCGGCCATCGTCTTTTTGACCACGGCTGTTTCCTCGATCATCTTCCAATCTACGACTTTCGCGTTGCCCAAAATGCTGGACGAACGCTTGCAGGGACTGGCCGCCGACGCGGTTGTCTGGTTGCGCGCCGTGGGGTTGGAGGGTGCGGACCTGGCAACGATCATCGGATCAATCTCGCTGGTCGTTTTTGCCGTCGCCTCGATGGCACAGCTTATCGTCGGGTATTTTCTGGACCGGGTCGGGCCACGCCGGGTGTTTATGGTCGTGGCGATCCTGCAAGTGGTCTTTTTCGCGACGATGCCCGGGCTGACCGACGCGTTGGCATTGGCCGTGGCACTCGGCTTCATGCTGGGCGCGTTCGGGCAAATCCCGATCAATGACTATATGATCGGAAAAATGGCGTCTGGCCCGGCCCGGGCGCGGATTTATGGCGTGCGTTATGTGGTCAGTTTCACGGTGCTGGCCATCACTTTGCCGCTGATCGGGTATGTCCACCTGAACTGGGGGTTCGATGTGCTGTTCCTGATCCTTGCGGCGTCGGCGGCCGTCATTCTGACCGCCGTCTTCTTCCTGCCCCAGCGCCTGCCGACACCGGATGCAAAGCCAGATCCGGTTGCGGCCTGAGATGCAGGTTCCGGGCGTAACCTGGCAGCGAACGACTGCCATCGAGGCCGGGTTCGACCCCGATGCATTGGCCGAAGCGGTGGCATTTGCGCAGGCACATGAATCAACCATGAACCGCGACATCGCCGAAGCATTGTCCGGCGGACACTTTTCCGAGCCGCTGCCCGATGGCGAAATTATCGGCCCGGTCAAACCGCGCGGCGATCCGTCGGGCGTGATCATCCGCGGTGGCCGGATCGTTTCGCAGTGGGGGCCGGTGGATGCGCCCGACATGACATTCTCGGTGACAAAAAGCTATCTTGCGCTGGTCGCCGGAATTGCCGTCGCCGATCGTCTGTTCGACATCGACGACCGGCCTGGCGATCAGTTGCCCGATCTGTTCGAACCACCGCACAACAGCAAAATCACCTGGCGCCAGCTGCTCACCAACACTTCGGAATGGCAGGGCGAGCTTTGGGGCAAGGCCGACCGGATCGACCGGAACCGCTCGTTGGCGACGTTGCCCGGGGCGCCGTCGTTGAAAGGAACCCATCGTGATCTGCAAGAGCCGGGGACCTTTTGGGAATATAACGATGTCAGGGTCAATGTCCTGTCCTATGCGCTGATGCAAGTCCTGCGCCGCCCCCTGCCGGATGTTCTGCGATCGCGGATCATGCGCCCGATCGGGGCCAGCGATACCTGGGAATGGCATGGATACGACAATTCCTGGGTCGATCTGAATGGCGACCGGATGCAGTCGGTCTCCGGCGGGGCGCATTGGGGCGGCGGGATGATGATCTCGACCATGGACCATGCCCGTATCGGATTGCTGATGGCGCGGATCGGACGATGGGGCGAGCAAGAGCTGCTGCCCGCCGACTGGGTCCGCGCATGCGCGACCCCGTGTCCGCTGAACCCGTCCTACGGACTGATGTGGTGGCTGAATGGCAACCGGGCGCAATACCCGTCGGCGCCGAACACCAGCTTCTTTGCCATCGGCGTCGGCAGCAATGTGATTTGGGTCGATCCCGGCCTTGACCTTGTGGTCGTTGTGCGTTGGATCGATAAGCCGATGTTTGACGGATTTGCCAAGGCCCTGGTCGCGGCATTGAAATAGGTGGGCAGGCAC
The DNA here is from genome assembly GCA_951813525.2 of uncultured Limibaculum sp. Classification (GTDB taxonomy): domain Bacteria; phylum Pseudomonadota; class Alphaproteobacteria; order Rhodobacterales; family Rhodobacteraceae; genus Thermohalobaculum. The sequence continues at coordinate 1,324,375 of CATOTJ020000003.1, read as the reverse complement.
GGCCAAAAAGACTGCCAGCCGAAATAACGGAGATGGACATGACCATTGAAACAATCCCCGCACGCAGCGGCCGCGGGGTCCGGGTAAAGGCCGGACAAATGCTGAAGGTCATAAACACGCACGGTCATCAGGTCGTCGATTTCTGGGCGTTCTGCGACCCCAACGTCGCCGAATATCTTTCGAACGAACACACCCGCCCGACGCTGGAACATTGCTTTCCGAAGGCGGGGCAGGACCTTTACACCAACAAGCGCCGGCCGATCCTGCACTTTGTCGAAGACACCTCGCCCGGCGTGCACGATATGCTGATGGCTGCCTGCGATAATGAACGGTATGGCCTGCTGGGCTGTACCGAGTACCACGACAACTGCACCGACAACCTGCACGCTGCGATGATGGAAGTGGGCCGCCCGCAGCACGAAACCCCGTCGCCGTTTAACCTGTGGATGAATATCCCGATCCGTCAGGACGGTGCGCTGGGTTGGGCAAAACCGGCGTCGGCGCCCGGCGATTATGTGATCTTCCGCGCCGAAATGGATTGTATCTGCGCCATGTCAGCATGCCCGCAGGATATTCTTCCGATCAATGCGGGCAAAACCGTCGAAGCGCATTTCGAGGTGCTGGCATAGAGCGAACGAGGCGGCCTAGAGCACTTTTCGATCTGATTGAATCAGACCGAGCGCTCTAAGTCATTGATTGGTCACACTTTCGCGACGCCTGACTGATGCAGTCAGGCTGGAAAGTGCTCTAGTTCAGCCGCGCGGCATCCCGGATCATGACCGGTTGACCGGCGCAGAATACTGCTTCGACTGAAAGCGCGTTGCCGTGGCGGACCAGCGCGATGATATCGCCGCGCTGCCCGGCTTCCAGCCGCCCGCGGTCATCCAGACCGCAGGCCTGGGCAGCATTGGCCGAAATCAGCGGCCACGCTTCGGCCAGCGAGACGACCCCGTCTGCTTCCAGCCGCGCCGCCGCCTGCAATTGCGACGGATAGTAGTAGTCCGATGCCAGCACTGAACACAGCCCATCCGCGATTGCGGGCGCGGCATCCAGCGCGCCGATATGGCTGCCGCCGCGCAAGACATTGGGGGCGCCCAAGATGGTCGGCTCGCCCGCGGCCACCGCCTCGTGCGCTGCGTCGGCGCTCAGCGGGAATTCCGACACGGTGATTCCGATCTCACGATTTTCGCGCCGGACGCCGGCGTTCTTTTCGTCGTGGGCAAAACAGACGACGCCTGCGGCGGCGGCGGCCTGGGTCAGCCCGGCAACCAGGCCCGGCACCTCGCCCGACCGTTTGGCCAAGGAATAGATCAGGTCCCGGTACTCTTGCGATGTGACCCCGGCGCGGGCGGCGTACTGGTCCAACTTCTTGACCTCTCGCCCACCCGCGACCATTCCCGTCAGGTGATCGTTGAAGGCAAGAACAGGCCGCGGCGACATGGTCATCCACTCGGCGATCTGATCGGCGGCATCGAAGGCAAACACCTCCCAACGCAACTGCACCCGAATATCGCAACCGAGGACCGGGCGCAGCTTTTCCAGCGCGCTCAGGATCTGATGGGCCGTGTCCAAGCCGCGCAGCCCCGGTTCCCAACTGATTGTCAGTGCCAGCCACGCCGACGTAATCCCGTTGGCGATCAGTTGCCTGTCGGTTTCGATCAGTGCGACTTCGGGGGAAAATGTCACGCCCGGGCGCGGGGACAGGTTCCGCTCGAACGCATCGCCATGCACATCGCATAGGCCTGGCGCAACGATCAGGCCCGTCGCGTCGAAGACACGGGCATCAGCGGGCGGCGCGTCGGCAATGGCCTGGCCCGACAGCGCCAGATCCTGCGCGCCCTGCCCCAGCACATCGCCATTTCGGATCATCCAGCCCATGCCTGTCTCCTCGCGATTCCGTTGGCGGGCTGCGTGCATATACCGGATGGCCACCGACTGTCATCCTTTGCCTTCGGGGTGACCGGATGCCGGATTTTTGAGTCTTTGCTGATCGCAGGCCGTGTACCGCAAGACCAATTGGCAACCATATCGGAGCGCCCGCGGCGATGCAGGCGGCGAACGTTGTTCAGCCGGGCATATTCGCTGCGGGCAAAAAGCTGTCCGGGACCGTTATCGTCGGCCGTTGCCCGGAAATCATCGCGATCACAGCATCGCCGACCGCATGTGCGATGCCGAATCCGATCCTGAACCCACCCCCTGCAGCCCAAACCCCCGGCTGCCCCGGCACCGGACCCACGATTGGCTCGCGGCCCGGCGGTTTCGGTCGGATACCGGCCCAGCGTTCGATAACCGGCGCCCCGGCCAGCATGGGAACCGCCGCAACTGCACGGGCCAACAGCGCGTCGAGCGCAGCATCCGGCCCAGAGTCTTCCCATTGTTTTTCCGATGTCGACCCAACGGCAACGGTCCCATCGCCGTGGGGCACAATATACATCCCGTCATGGGTGATGACCGGCAGATCGGGCACGTGAAGTTGCAGCAATGCTGCCTGGCCCTTGATCCCGCTGCCGCGCTGCTTGGGCGGCAGCAATGGCCAACCGCGCGCGCCGCCTGCCAGAACGATGTGACCCGCCGCCCGCGGGCCGCCTGAGATATCGGCCATCGGACCCGCCCGCGCCGCCGTCACCTGACCGTGCCGAACGGTCCCATCCGGCAAGGCCGCAACCATGGCGGCCAGATAGGCCCGCGGCGATATTCGTGCCGAAATCCGGTCATGCGCCACACCGTGCGTCGCCAGACCGGGCGCGAAATTGGCCGCGAGGCCGGGGCCATCGCCGGGCAGGATCTGCATTTGGTCCGGTCCCCAAAGCGCGGGCGCCGCGGCCAGATCGGCGCTGGCCCGTTCCAGCGCCCGTTCGCCAGTCAAGGGCATGATCCGGCCAACCCGGCCGTATCCGGGGTCAATCCCCGTCTGGTCCTGCAACGCGGATGCCCGCCGCTCCAGCGCTTGCAAGGCTGCGAACTGGAACGCCATCATCGGCCGCCACTTCGTCGGCGCATGCGGGGTCAGTGCGCCAACGAAGCCCCCGCTGGCGCCCGCGCCCGGGCGGTCTGCCTCGATCACTTCGACGGACATTCCGGCGCGGTGCGCCGCCAATGCGACCGACAATCCGAAGACACCTGCGCCGACGACCAGAATATCGGGGATCATGCTTTTCCCTTGTTCGACGGTTGGGCGTGTATCATGACCCCCTCATGCCAGCCGACGACGACAACGCCAAGATCAGATGGGAAGACGGGGATCTGCCGGTTTCCACCGATTTTGACGACCCCTATTTCTCGCGCCAGGACGGGTTGGCCGAGGCGACGCATGTTTTCCTGGACGGCAACGACCTGCCGGACCGGTTTGCGGGGGCCAAAGCTTTTACAATTGCCGAGCTTGGATTTGGCACAGGCCTGAATTTTCTAGCTGCGACCTCTCTTTGGAACCGGACCGCTGCGCCCGGCGCCCGGCTGTCCTTTGTTTCCTTCGAAATGTTTCCGATGCGCGCGGCGGACATGGCCCGCGCACTTGCGCCCTGGCCGGAAGTTTCGGACCTCGCCACGGCGCTTTGCACCGCCTGGCCTGCCGAACACATTGCGCTGCCGGGCGCTGATCTGGTGGTGCATCGCGGTGACGCCCGAACCGCGGTACCGGCCTGGACCGGTGCGGCAGATGCCTGGTTCCTGGATGGTTTCGCGCCCGCCCGAAATCCTGAGATGTGGGGCCAAATCTTACTGACGGCCGTTCATGGACACACCCGCCCAGGGGGCAGCTTTGCAACCTATGCTGCCGCGGGTCACGTTCGCCGGTCGCTGGCCGCCGCCGGTTTTAACATCACCCGCGCACCCGGTCATGGCCGAAAACGCGAAATGCTGAAAGGCCGCCGGGATTGATCCCGCGGCCGTGCCCGGACAGGATATCAAAATGAGCTTCGGCGAAAACATGACTGCACACGCCCAACCCTGGCCGGATGTCCGCCCGGTCGAAACGCGGGTGCCGTTCGCCTTCATTCATGTCAACAAATGCGGCGGGTCCAGCATCGCGATCGCGCTGGGACTGAAAAAATCGCATCTGACGGCGGCCCAGCATCGCCACCGGATCGGGCAGGACGCCTGGGCAGAGGCCTTCACCTTCGCGACCGTCCGCAACCCGTTCGACCGGATTGCCTCGATCTACTACTACCGTGTGCGCACCGACCAGCACGGACTGGCCGACAGGCACCTGAACTTCAATCAATGGGTCGGACGGACATTTGGCGAGCAAGACCCTGCCTATTGGGACAGTTCCGTCTTTCTGGCGCCTGCGGCGCGATGGGTCTGCGACGACGATAGGCTGATCATTGATCAAATCGTCAAACTGGAAGAAATCCGCACTGGTTGGCCTGCGATTTGCCGGGCGCTCGGCATTGCCGTCGACCTCAAGATCACAAACAGGAACAGCCACCCGCCACATGGCGCGATCTTCAACGCTGCGTCACGCCAGATTGTCGAAAAGATCTTCGCCGAAGACCTCGACCGGTTCGGCTACTCATTTCAGACCGATTGAAGGACCCGACCGATGCCAACCACACGCCTGATGTCCGATGACGAACTTTCGCCCGAAGCCAAGGCCGTGTTCGACGATATCCGCGCCACGCGCGGCAACGACTTCGTCAACAATATCTGGCGCGCGCTTGCGTTCGACCCACCGCTGCTGAAGCAGACCTGGGAAAGCCTGAAGGCGGTCATGGCCCAACCCGGCGCACTGGATCCCAAAACGCGGGAAATGATCTATGTGGCCGTATCCATCGCCAACGCCTGCGACTATTGCGTACATTCGCACACGGCCATGGCCCGTGCCAAAGGCATGACCGAAGCGGAATATGCCGACCTGATTCAGATCGTGATGCTGGCCAGTTCCACGAACGCGCTGGCCAACGGGCTGCGCGTGCCGGTCGATCCCGAATTTCTGGTCGACTGATCTACAGCATCTCGCGCGCCGACAGGACGACGACAATCATTAGTGACAGCGCCATCGCGATATTGATGGCGCGCTGTGCGGCGGGGGCCAATTCCAACTCGCCCACCTTCACGCCCGCCCACAGCCACGCCAGGTGCACCGGCACCCAGATCGTATTGATGATGATGAACTTTGCGACATATTCCGCGGGGGAATGGTCCCAAAAGGCAAAACCGCCGAACAGCAGCGTGTTGACCGCATAAACCTTGGGATTGATCAGTTGCAACAGCAGCCCGTCGATCACGCGCGGCGCCCGCGTTGCCGCCATAAATCCGATCTTCGCTCCGGCCAGGGCGATTTTGGCGGCCAGATAAAGGAACCAGCAGATCGAGGCCCAGACCAGCACTGTCCGGATCGTCGGTTCGGCCAGGACGATCGCGCTGAGGCCCGAGACAACGATCAACGCACCCAGATTGGTCCCGACAAAAAGCCCGATCAGAAACCGGATCCCGGCGCCCCAGCCAAATCCCGATCCGATTCCTGCGGCGGTCAGCACCCCCGGTCCCGGGGTTGCGATCATCAGGAACAGCGATCCTGCAAAGGCGAACACTCAGAGCAGGTCCAGCACTGCCTCTGGCGGGCGTCCGATAACGGCGCGCGTGTCGCTCTCGTATATCGGGCGCTCGATCAGGATCGGATGGGCCAGCATGGCGGCGCGCACCTCGGCATCGGTGCTGTCCGTGCTCAGTCCCAAGTCTTTCCAGACCTTTTCCCCCCTGCGCGCCACCAGCGCCGCTGCTTTGACCCCCATTTTGGTCAGCACACCATCCAGCATCGCCGCATCGGGCGGCGTGTCGATATAGTGAAAGAGTTCGACTTCAACACCGCGTTCCTCGAGCAACGCGAGCGTCTGTCGAGATTTCGAGCATCTGGGATTGTGCCACAAGCGCTGCATTCGTTCACTCCGTTCGTCAGATCTCTTCCGTACCGACGGCATCGGCGACGTTGGCAAAACCGCCTGCCGACAACAGTCGGTCCAATCCGTCTGCAAGTCGCCCGCCCAGGCTGACGCCCTCATATACCATTGCTGTATAAAGCTGTACCGCGCTGGCACCGGCGCGGATCTTGGCCAAGGCTTGGTCCGGCGTCGCGACCCCGCCTGCGCCGATCAGCGGCACCCTGCCCTGCACATGGCCGTAGAGGCTGCGCAAAACTGCGGTCGAGCGGTCGAACAGCGGCGCCCCCGACATTCCGCCCGCCTGACCGGCATGGCGCGAGCGCAGCCCATCGCGGGCCAATGTTGTGTTGGTCGCAACGATCGCGTCGACGCCGCGCTCGACCGCAACTTCGGCAATATCTGCAATCTCGCCCGGTGTCAGATCAGGCGCGATCTTCAGGAAAACCGGCACGCGGCGTTGCTGTGCATCCCGCGCCTCGATCACCCGCTCCAGCAAGGCGTCCAGCGCCGCCCGCCCTTGCAGATCGCGCAGCTTTTCGGTGTTGGGCGAGGAAACATTCACCGTTGCGAAATCGACAAGGTCCTGGAACCGGGTCAGAACAGCGATGTAGTCGTCGGCCTTGTCCCCGGTGTCCTTGTTCGCGCCCAGATTGACGCCGACCACGCCGCCCGGCCGCCGCGCCATCAGATTCGCATGGATGACCGCCATCCCATCGTTGTTGAACCCAAACCGGTTGATCGCGGCGCGATCCTCGGTCAATCGAAAAAGCCGCGGTTTCGGATTGCCGTCTTGCGGGCGGGGCGTGACGGCCCCGACCTCGCAGAACCCGAACCCGGTGCGCATCAGCTTGTCGGCCGCAACCGCATTCTTGTCGAACCCTGCGGCGGCGCCGATTGGGTTGGGCAGATCGATCCCGGCGATCGTCGATGCCAGCCGCGCCGACGTCACCGGACCATTGCCACCGGCCAATCCGGCGGCCAGGGCCTTCATCGCCAGGCCATGCGCGCGTTCGGGATCGAACCGGTGCAGAACCGCCAGACTAAGGCGTTCGATCATCGACATGGCGCGGGCCTAAAGATCATCGGGAAGAACATGGCCCGCCGGTCCCAATGGCATCTGCTTGGCCCACACCGCATCCTGACTGCGCAGCGGGCCGTAAAGATGCGGAAACAGCGCGCCGCCGCGTGAAGGTTCCCACTTCAACGCATCGCCCAGCGCCGCGCCGTCGACTGCCAATAACCAAAGCCCGTCCTGACCGGCAAAATGTTTGGCAGCGGTTTCCGCCACCTGATCGATGGTCGAGAAATGGATGAAGCCATCGGCAATATCGACGGGCGCGCCGGACGTTTCACCGGCGGCTTGCAGCTCGGTCCACTGATCGGATGTCAGGATCTTGTAGATGTGCATTTTGTTCGTCTCGACCGGCCTGCAAGCTTATTCAGTGCTTAAGACCGAACCGTCAAGATCGACGTTGGCGTCCAACGGTCAAAGCGGCGTGCCAGACGTTCTGCGACCGTTTCCTCGTCATAATGAACCACCGGCGGCGCGGGATCGAAATCATCCCGGCAGTCGAGTGTATTGACGTTCAACGTCGCGAAAAGCTTGGCGTCGTTTTCAATGATCGCGGCCACATAGGTGCCGCACCCGCGGCACACCAGAAAGTCGGCTGTCTTCAGGGCAAAGCGGTAGCGCGCAGCGCCGGGCGGGCGTTCAGTGATTTGCAGCAGGCCGCCGCGATCGGCGCTGGTCCGGGCACCATGGGTCCGGCAGAAACTGCAACCACAGCGCCCGACATTCAGCCGATCGACCGGGAAACGGGTTTGATATCGAACACCGATGGCACCGCAATGGCACGACCCGGTCAATTCGAACCGGGCCGCGGTTTCGCTCACGCCAGGTGACCCTCCGCCTTGGCCCAGGCATAGGTCGCATCAAGCGCCGTCTCGATCGGCTCGAACAGCTCGTCGATCTCGGACTCGGTAATGATCATGGGTGGACAGAAAGCCAGGCTGTCGCCGATGGCGCGCAGAATGACACCGCCTTTCAGGACCTCGCCCATCAGATGCGCACCGACTTTGCCGGGGGTTTCAAACGGGGTCGGGTCGCCATGGGCCGGGGCCACTTCGATCGCGCCCATCAGACCGACACCGCGCACATCGCCCACCAGCGGGTGATCGCTGTAACGCGACAGCTTTTCCTGGAAGTAGGGGCTGACCTTGCGCACGTGGTCTAGAATGTTGCGCCGCTTATAGATGTCCAGCGCAGCGCATCCGACCGCGCAGCCAAGCGGATGCCCGCCATAGGTATAGCCGTGGCCAAGGGCCGGGTAGCGCGAGGACTCCGCTTCGATCGCATCGGCCATTTCGGCGTTAACGGCAACAGCCGACAACGGCGCATAGGCCCCGGTCAGCTGCTTGGCCATCGAGGCCGAGGTCGCCGGCACCTTGAATGTCTCGGTCCCGAACCAGTTTCCGGTCCGCCCGAAACCGCAGATCACTTCGTCCGCGATCATCAACACGTCGTACTTTTGCAGAACCGGGGTCAGCGCCTCGAAATACCCTTTTGGCGGCACGATCACGCCGCCCGCCCCCATCACGGGTTCGGCGATAAAGGCCGCAACCGTGTCCGGGCCTTCCGCCAGGATCAGATCCTCCAGATCCTGCGCCAGACGCCTGGAAAACTCTTCTTCGGTTTCCCCGTCCCGTCCTTCGCGCCAGTAATGGGGCGTCGTGGTATGTTTGGCGAACGGCATCGGCAGGTCGAACGACCCGTGGTTCAAGGGCAGTCCGGTCAGGGACGCCGAAACCAGCGTCACACCGTGATAGCCTTTCTTGCGGGCGATGATCTTCTTCTTCTCGGGCTTGCCCAGCGCATTCATCATATACCAGATCAGTTTGACCTGAGTGTCATTCGCCTCGGACCCCGAGGAACAATAGAACACCCGCGCCATAGGCACCGGGAACAGGTCCTTGATCTTCTCGGCCAGCTCGATCGCCGGTTCGTGGGTGCGCCCGCCGAACAGGTGATAATAGGGCAACTTGTCCAATTGGTCCTTGGCGGCGTCGATCAGTTCCCGATCGCCAAACCCCAAGCCCGCGCACCAAAGACCGGCCATACCTTCGATAAACTTGTTGCCCTGATCGTCCTCGACATAAACACCTTCTCCGGATTCGATCAGGTGCGCACCGACCTGGCGATGCGCGGCGGCATTTGTGTAGGGGTGAATAAGCGCTTCGATATCGCGCATTTGAGTATTGCTGAGCGGTTGGGACATTTTGGTTTCTCCTGACGGAAGGCATATCTGGAGCCCACCATAGCAGCCTGCCCGTCGCCGCGAAACAACCTCGGACCGGCCCAAGCTGGGCAGGAAAATTGAGTGCTCAAAGCCACAATGCGGCAAATAAAACCTTAATCGCGGCAAAAACGCACCACAGTTGAGAGTACACTCGGCACATCAGCAACTGACTGCTGGTCCAATTTCGGTTGGTAAGAGTGGGGAACTTCCGGAATGATCATCCGACGCAGCGGCTTTTCGGAAGCCGGCGGCCTGACGCATGGAAGTTTGTTGGGCAACTCCGACATTCTGGCGTTTCGCTACGATGCCGAACAATCGCGTTTTTCAATGGTTTCCGGCCAGGAACGGTCCTTTCTCGGCTATGCCCGCTCGGAATGGCTGGCTGCCCATTTCCTGGGAAATGCTCTGAACGGCATTGATCGTTTGTCGATCCTCTCGCTGCTGACCGAATGCGAAAGCGGCCAGCAGATCGTTCGCGATTGCACGCTGATGGATGCGGCGGGCAAAGTTTCCTCGGCCGTCATCGCCGCGATGGCATCGGAAAGCGACCCAACCAAAATATCGGGCCAGATCATCATTTTGGACCCGCAGGTTGTCTTGACCAGCCGCCACGGCGGCAATCAATCGGTCAACATTGACTTGATGCGTCTGCTGGTCCGTATCCTGGGACAAAGCACGCGCAGCCTCAGCGGTTATAGCGACCTGCTCGTCCGCCATTTGGCGATACAAGGCGACGATCTTGGCAGCGAACACGCGCTGGGCTTGGGCGATGCGATTGCCGGATTGGAAAAGATCCTCGCCCAATTGCGCCCGCTGTCGGCCGGATCACCCACGGCCCATGACGTGGCCGAGATCAACACTGCCCTGCAGGCGACGCAGGAAGCAGATCTTAATAGTCCCGACGGCGCTGAATAAGCGCGTCGAATGCGCCGCCATGGACAGCCATTGCTTTGGGCGGATCCGATGCAGCGCCCAGTGAAGTATAAAATGCCTCGGCTTCTGGATTTCCGGGCATAACAATCCACCACAAAAACGCACCGCCATCCTGTCGGCACCGCCATGCCAGCTCGGACATCAAAGACTGCCCGACCCCCAGGCGCCGCGCCGGGCCATCGACGAACAGATCGCTCAGATATAAACCGCGGACGCCGTGGGCCGTGTCATAGGCGATTGTGTACAGGGCATACCCGCAGGCCATGCCCTGCATCTCGCCAACGATCAGCGTCAATCCCTCGCCGCCGATCAGGTCGCGTTCAACCCGATGCGCTGTCATTCCGCCATCGCCAACGCCGGTAAAACGCGCCAGATCATTGGCCATCTCGGCCACGATGGCGCAGTCGCGTGGTTCGGCCTCGCGAATGCGCACGCCGACTTCCGTGATCGCCGATTGCTGGCTGCGGCGACGTTCCGACCGGAACGGCAGACCCTGAAGCAGCCGCGCCCCACGGTCGAACAATCTCGCGCGTCCCATTGCCATAACACAACCTTACCGTGCTATCTCGCCGGACGGAATCGATAAATCAGCATGTCAGAAAGAAAGTCGAAAACGGGCGGCGCCGCGTCGGCACCGCCCCAGGATCGTTCTCGCGACCCGCGAGAGCATTTTCCAGCCTGACTGATCCAGTCAGGCGCCCGGAAAATGCGACCGCTCGATAACCTAGCGCGCTCGACCCGATTCTATCGGGTTGAAGCGCGCTCTATCGGGTCAGTGTAATACTTTCGGTCGATCCCGCACCGCACACATAGCAACAATTGCTGCAGCGATTGTCACCATAGCGGCCAACGCCCCAATAGATGCTGTCATCCGTGGTGACCCACGCGCCATAACAGATTCTTTCGCCGCTGCGGCAGTTCAACCGATAGGTGTGAAAACGGCTGTCTTCCAGAATATAGGCATTCCCGCCGCCCGGCCAACTGTGGTTATTGTCCTGACTATAGAACTCCAAATACACCTGATAAGGGTACTGCGAGCGAACCTTCCAAACCAAAGTGTCGGATGCGGCATGCGCCGCAGGCATAACAATCGCCACCAATGCGGCAACGGCCAAAATGTACTTCCTGAACATATATTCCTCCCCAACGGATCGCTTTCGTTCGAAGAGGATAATAATCGCTCGATTTGAATTGGACAATTTTTTTGGCAGCGCGATGCCAACCGTTTCGCGCCGTCAAAAGGAAAAGGGCCGCCGGTTGGCGACCCTTCGTATCTCTCGTCCGCTTGGCGGATGATTACATCATGCCGCCCATGCCGCCCATGTCGGGCATGCCGCCAGGTGCACCGCCTGCGCCCTTCGGCTCGGGCTTGTCGGCAACCATGGCTTCGGTGGTGATCAGCAGACCGGCAACCGAACCTGCGTCTTCCAGCGCAGTCCGGACAACCTTGGCCGGGTCGATGATGCCGGCAACCAGCATATCGACATACTCTTCGTTCTGAGCGTCGAAGCCAAAGTTCTTGTCCGAGCTTTCGCCAACCTTGCCAGCAACCACGGCACCGTCGACACCGGCATTTTCGGCGATCTGGCGCAGCGGTGCCTGGATGGCACGGCGAACGATAGCGATACCGGCATCCTGGTCCGAGTTTTCCCCAGCCAAGCCTTCCAAAGTCTTGCCGGCGTGGACCAGGGAAACCCCGCCGCCCGGCACGACACCTTCCTGAACGGCCGCGCGGGTCGCGTTCAAAGCGTCGTCGACGCGATCCTTACGCTCTTTAACCTCGACTTCGGTCGAACCGCCGACACGGATCACGGCAACACCGCCTGCCAGCTTGGCCAGACGCTCTTGCAGTTTCTCGCGGTCGTACTCGGACGTTGTGTCTTCGACCTGAGCACGGATCTGGGCAACACGTGCATCGATCTCGCCCTTGTCGCCAGCACCATCGACAACAGTGGTGTCGTCCTTGGTGATGCGGATCTTCTTGGCCGAACCCAGCATGTCGATACCGACATTTTCCAGCTTCATGCCCAGATCTTCCGAGATCACCTGGCCACCGGTCAGGATCGCCAGATCCTGCAGCATGGCTTTGCGGCGGTCGCCGAAACCCGGTGCCTTGACGGCAGCAATCTTCAGGCCACCGCGCAGCTTGTTGACGACCAGCGTGGCCAGAGCCTCGCCTTCAACGTCTTCGGCGATGATCAGCAGCGGCTTGCTGGACTGGATAACGGTTTCCAGCAGCGGAACCATTGGCTGCAGCGACGACAGCTTTTTCTCGTGCAGCAGGACCAGACAGTCCTCCAGCTCGGCAACCATCTTGTCGGCATTGGTAATGAAGTACGGGCTCAGATAGCCGCGATCGAACTGCATGCCTTCGACGACCTCGGTTTCGGTCTCAAGGCCTTTGTTCTCTTCAACGGTGATCACACCCTCGTTGCCGACCTTCTGCATCGCATCAGCGATCTGGTTGCCGATCATGGCCTCGCCGTTGGCCGAGATCGTGCCGACCTTGGCAACTTCGTCGCTGTCTGCGACGGGGCGCGACATGCCCTTGATTTCGTCAACCAGTTTGGCAACGGCAGTGTCGATACCGCGCTTAAGGTCCATCGGGTTCATGCCAGCGGCAACCGATTTCATGCCTTCTTTGACGATCGACTGTGCCAGAACGGTGGCAGTCGTGGTGCCGTCACCGGCTTCGTCATTGGTGCGCGAGGCAACTTCGCGCACCATCTGGGCGCCCATGTTCTCGAACTTGTCTTCCAGTTCGATTTCCTTGGCGACCGTCACGCCGTCCTTTGTGATGCGCGGGGCACCGAACGACTTGTCCAGGACAACATTGCGGCCTTTCGGGCCCAGGGTCACCTTGACGGCGTTCGCCAGGGTGTTCACGCCGGCAAGCAACTTGTCGCGGGCGGAGGTGTCGAATTTGACGTCTTTTGCAGCCATTGAATTCTGCTCCTGTCAGTAGATTTCGTCGAACTCAGCGGGGCTGGGATCAGCCCATCACGCCGAGGATGTCGCTCTCTTTCATGATCAGCAGGTCTTCACCGTCAATTTTGACTTCGGTGCCGGACCATTTGCCGAACAGGATCTTGTCGCCGGATTTGACGGCCATCGGGATCAGTTCGCCCGAATCCTTGCGCGCGCCTTCGCCGGTCGAGACAACCTGGCCTTCCTGCGGCTTTTCTTTGGCACTGTCAGGGATGATCAGGCCACCAGCGGTTTTTTCTTCTTCGTCGAGACGACGAACCAGAACCCTGTCGTGTAGAGGGGTGAAATTCATGGAAGCGCTCCCTTATCGCGTTTTCCAGTTCCGAAAATTAGGCGGTCCCACCGGGTTGTTGCCCATTTGGGCCCCTGTTAGCACTCACCACCAGAGAGTGCTACTGCCCCCGGCAAGCGACGATTTAGGCGGGCGGCGGGGACGAGTCAATACTTTGACGGCTAATTACAGGTCGGTTCCGAAACATTTGCGGGCGAACCGGCGTCACGGCCTGTTTCAGGCGCATCTTTCCGCCCATCGAGGATGTCCGAACGGGAGCGGGGACGGGCCGGAACCCATGCACATTGATGGACCGGCGCGTACCGCGAAATCATCAGCCGTGGGCTGCGGCCTTGCTGGCACCATGACCCGGAGCGACGCCGAGCGGAACAGACGTAGATGGCGGTCCCGCCAAGCGCCGAGGGTCAGGGCCCTAATGCAGGGTCAGTTCATGATCGATCATGCGAAATTCCGCCGGTTTGATCAGGGCGCAATGGGCAACGCGCACCGAATGCAGCGGTCCATCCAGCTCCCGCTCCCAAAAGCACAGGAATTTCTTTAGCTCGGGGAATTGTGGAGCCAGATCATAATCCTGCCAGACATAGGTTTGCAGCAGGCTCTGTGCGTCCGGCATGTGATAGGTGATCTCGGCCGTGGCCATGGAATAGCCGTCCAACTGGCGGCGAAAGGCGGTGTCTGTCTGGCGCATCATTTTAAGACCTGCGCTTCTATTTACTGCTCGTTCGCGCAGCGGCCACAGGCGCGCGTCGCGGCACAGACCCTGCAGGTGCGGTCCATTAAGACTGCCACATGTGGGTTAATGTTTCATGGTGAAACTGCGTTGCGTCCGCATCGGCCTGGGCAGCCCGCGCCAAGTGACTACCGCGGCCGCCCGCACCGAGGCGCCGCCGCAATTTTTCATCTGATTAGAACTTACGGCCTACTCGCCCGGCGTATAGCCCGCCGTGCGTGCCGCCGCAGACGCGATCGACATTTTCAGCGTGTTACCTTCACGGTGGAAAACGAACCGCTGCCCATCTGTGCCATCTTCCGTTTCCGAAACGACGATCGAATGGCTTTGACCGTTGGCCAATGTCACCCGCGTCCTGAACACGCTTTCAGGTTCGTCTTCATCGCTGAACAACATGGTCAGTTCCATGTCGTCGCCCTCGATCTCGAAGAAGGCAGTTGCAACGGATGTGTCAGCGACCAGGCGTCCGGGCGTGCCGGGTTTGTCCAACAGGACGCCCTTATCAACGGTTTCCAGAGACATAAACAAACCGGCGCCGACGAGCCCGATGCAGATGGCTGCCATCCCAAATTGGATTATGCCGCGCATTTAGTTAGGTCCTCCGACCTGGCTCAATCCCACCCGCGTCCCGATTCATATTCGCTGGGTGTCAACATAGCGTTTAAGGCCTATGACTGCGAGTCAGATTAGCCAAAATTTCGTCAGATATAAGATTTTCTCACAGAAATTATTGTTTGATCGCAACAATTTATCGCAAAATGCGAATCGATGCGCCAATTCGCGACGGGTGACAGCGGCGGTTTCACACTCTAGATTCGGAGAATCATCCAGCCCATCACGCGCGAGGACCATTATGAACCCTGACGTCACGGCATTCTTCGATGAACCGACCAACACCGCGACGTTTATCGTGCGCGATCCTTCATCGTCGGCCTGCGCGATCGTCGATTCAGTACTGGATTTCGACTTCTCGTCCGGGCGCACACACACTGCGGCGGCGGACCGGCTGATCGGGTTCGTGAAAGACAATGATCTGACCGTCGATTGGGTCCTGGAAACCCATGTCCATGCAGACCACCTGTCGGCGGCGCCCTATCTGCACGACAAGCTTGGCGGCAAAATCGGGATCGGCGCACAGATCACAACTGTTCAGGATACTTTCGGCAAGATCTTCAACGCGGGCACGGAATTCGAACGTGACGGGTCGCAGTTCGATCAGCTATTCACCGAACAGGACCGGTTCCAGATCGGTGCGCTGTCCGGCTTCGTGCTGGAAACGCCGGGCCACACTCCGGCTTGCCTGACCTATGTCATCGGCGACGTGGCGTTTGTCGGCGACACGATCTTCATGCCCGATTTCGGCACGGCACGCTGTGATTTCCCGGGCGGGTCGGCCCGCCAGCTTTGGCACTCGATTCACAAAATCCTGTCACTGCCGGACGAGACGCGCATCTTCACCTGCCATGACTATAAGGCGCCGGGCCGGGATCAGTTCGCCTGGGAATCCACTGTCGGCGAGCAGAAGGCCCGGAACAAACATATCGCCGAGGCAACCGAAGAAGAGTTCGTGCAAATGCGCGAGGAACGGGACGCCACCCTGTCGATGCCGAAGCTCATCATTCCATCGATCCAGGTGAACATGCGCGCAGGCCAGATGCCCCCCGCCGAAGACAATGGCAAGACCTATCTCAAGGTTCCGGTCAACGGTCTCTGACCCGGCGAATGCCGCCATAACCGCGCCGTCACTTCTCGCCGATGCAACAGCCCGCGCGCGGCGGCGGTGCGCTCTGTCGCGCCGCGTAGACTTCATCACCGATTGATCCGCCGCTCTGCTTGACACCGCCTGCCGCCTCGGCAACGACAACGCGGCAACAAAAGGGGGGCAATCAATGACCACATCCACCAGACATGGCGGCGCACTGTTGATCGACTGTCTGCGCGCCCAGGGCGTGCGCCGGATCTTCGGCGTCCCTGGCGAGAGCTATCTGGCGGCGCTCGACGGTCTGCACGATGCCAACGACATCGAACTGGTCCTGACCCGCCACGAAGGCGGTGCTGCCTTTATGGCCGAAGCCCATGGCAAGCTGACGGGTCAGCCCGGCATTGCCATGGTCACGCGCGGCCCGGGCGCCACCAATGCCTCGGTCGGGGTCCACACGGCGATGCAGGATTCCAGCCCCATGATCCTGTTCGTCGGCCAGATCGCGACCTGGATGCGTGATCGCGAGGCGTTTCAAGAGATTGACTACCGCGCCTTCTTCGGACCCATCGCCAAATGGGTGACCGAGGTCGAGGACGCCGCCCGTCTGCCCGAAATCGTCAGCCGTGCCTGGTCCACCGCCCTTTCCGGCCGGCCCGGCCCCGTCGTCGTTGCACTGCCCGAAGATATGCTGTCCGCCGCAACCGATGCCGCCGCCGGTGCACGGGTTGCGATCTCTCGCCCTTACCCCGAGCCATCGGCGCTGGCCCAGGCCATCGACATGCTGTCACAGGCGCAGGCCCCATTGGTCCTGGCCGGGGGCGGCGGCTGGACCGACAAAGGCCGTGCGCTGTTGAAGTCCTTTGCCGAAGCCAACGGCCTGCCCGTTGCTTGCGCCTTCCGGTTTCAGGACCTGATGGACAACCACTCAGACTGCTATGCGGGCGATGCCGGTGTTGGCATGTCCCCCGCAATGAAGGAGACGATCCGTGCAGCCGATGTCATCCTGGCGCTGGGCCCGCGTTTTGGCGAGTCGACCACCGATGGCTATGCGCTGTTCGAGGCGCCGAACCCGAAGCAGAAACTGATCCATGTCCATGCCTCGGACCGCGAGATCGGCAAGATCTATCAGCCGGTCCTGCCGATCCATGCCCATCCCGAAGCCTTCCTTCAGGCTATGGCGGGCACGCGTTTGCCCGCCTCAGACACACGCCTGGCTTGGACGACGACGCGCCGCACCGCCTATCTGGAAACCTTCGATATCCCGCCGCAACCGGGCACGCTGGACATGGGCGCGGTCATGCGCCACCTGCAGGATGTCCTGCCGGACGACACGATCCTGACGAATGGCGCCGGTAACTTTGCGATCTGGCCAAACAAACTGTTCCGCTTTGGCCCGAAACAGCGGCTGCTTGGCCCGCAATCGGGTGCAATGGGGTCGGGTGTGCCTGCCGCCGTGGCCGCCAAGGCCGAACACCGCGGCCGCGTGGTCGTCTGCTTCGCGGGCGATGGCGACTTTCAGATGACCGGAATGGAGCTGGGCGCTGCCCTGCAGGCCGGATGTCAGCCCATCGTTCTGGTGTTGAATAACGGCATGTACGGCACGATCCGCATGCACCAGGAACGCGAATATCCCCACCGGATTGCCGGTACACAACTGACCAATCCCGATTTCGCGGCGCTGGGCCGGGCGTTCGGCTATCACGGCGAAAAGGTCACCCGGACCGAAGACTTTCCCGACGCTTTTGCGCGGGCGATCGCATCCGCCACAGGCGCGTTGTTGGAACTGGTCGTTGACCCGCAGGCGATCACGCCCCGCGCGACCATTGACCAGATCAGGGGCGATTGACCTGGCGGCGCCCAGGCCCCGGCTATTGTCGATGCCGGGCACCACGCCTAGATTGATCGAAACCCGCAGGATCGAAAGAGAGACAGCATGAAGATCGAAGCCCTCAGCCCGCAAGACGCGCTGGTCGCCGTGATGATCGCGACCGCAGCGGCGGATGAAAAGCTGAACGATACCGAACTGCGCTGGATCGCATCGCTGGTCGACATCCTGCCGGTGTTCAACGGCTATGACCAAGACAGGCTGGAGCAGGTCAGCGCCCTGGTCTCGGATCTCTTCACGGAAGAGGACGGCATCGACGCACTACTGGGGCTGGTCGAAGACGCGCTGCCGGACCATCTGCGCGAAACCGCCTATGCTCTGGCCTGCGATGTTGCCGCATCGGATGGTCTGTTGGCCATGACCGAGCTTCGGATGCTGCAAGAGTTGCGCCATGAACTGCGGGTCGGCCGGCTTGCGGCCGCCGCGATCGAACGCGGAGCCCGCGCCCGCCACCAAAAAATCGAGCCACGCAACTAAACCGCTTGCCTCGCGCAGTACCGGCTGCGTCCCGGCGCTGCCCCCCATCGGTACGCCGCGCGTTTTTTCGAATCCGCAAAGCTGGGCCGGGCGATCGGGACTGCCTGCCAAACAACCGTTTCAGATTCATATTGCGCCACCCTCTGCCCCGGATTTTCCCACCAGACCGGACAAAAACGCCCCTCTGTCAAAGACTTGCGCGGCTCAGTACGGAATACGTTTCAGCGCCACCGACCCACTATATCTTGTGTTTACGTTTTCTTAACCAACGACATAGATGTTCTCTGGCGAGGCAGAACTCGAAATCGGATCCAGCAGGTATCGTCATGAGCCAAGTCAGTAACGCCCGTCGGCAGGACAGCCCCGACATCGTCGTCGAAGACGTCGCACTGCCGCTTAAGAATTTGGAATTCCTGATCGACGATTACCTATTGCTGAACGGATGCAGATTGGACACCGAAACCCGCTTTTTGCTGGCCGGTGTGCGCGACTGCCTGGGTAAGGTGCTTTGCACGACCGACCTGCTCTCGCAATCGCAGAGCTGACGCCGGTCCCATAGACAGGCCGCAATCGGACGCGATCACGCCGTCAGGCATGCTCCTCGCGCAACTCTTCCTCCAGCGCATTGGAATAGGCGCGCAGCGCATCCACATGGAAGATCGCGCCCAGCAGTTCCGGTGCGTCGCCACTGCCTTTATCGACTATCGGCAAAAACGGGCCGCGCAACTGCTCGAACATCGGCAACGCACGCTCCAGGGTATCGCCGCGTTCCAAAAAGGCACCTTGCTCGACCAGTTCGTGACACCCGCCATCCGGCGCACAGTTTTCCGCACCGCGCGGGCGCATCAGATGGCCCACATTCATCGTCGATGCCAGGTATCCCTGCGGTCCATCCGAAAGATGCAGGCCGCGGCGCTCCAACTGGGTCAGGAAGAAACTGCGCTCGACCAACCGATCGGCAACGACACTGGCCAGCGAAACCGAAATCATCACGGCAATTGCGGCCTGAAAGTCGCCCGTCAGTTCGAATACGATCAATGTTGACGAGATCGGCGCACCCAGAACGGCGGCCGCGACGGCCCCCATTCCCGCCAGCGCATAGATGGTCTGCACGCCTGAAACCAACGGAAAGATCGCCGTCGCCGCGTTGCCGAAGGCGGCGCCGGTCAACGCCCCGATCATGATCGCTGGCGAGAAAACACCGCCCCCCATACGGCCCGAAAAGGTAATCGCCACTGCGATCACTTTGACCACGGCAAACATAACCGCCGTCAGAAAGACCATTTCGGACGACAGCGCACGAAAGGTCGTCTCGTAACCCACACCGATGATGTGCGGGTACCAGATGGCGATGACCCCCAGGAACAATCCCGCCACCGCTGGGCGCAGGCTGTCCGGCAACCGCAAGGCCCCCTGTACCCGGTCGCCGACACGCTCGGCGAAGAACAGCCCCCTGATCATCACGACGGCAACCAGACCGCAAACGATGCCCAAAATCGCAAATGCCGGTATTTCCCAGTAGAACGCCAGCGACTGCACCGGCAGCTCGAACTCGGTGAAGTTGCCCAGGTGAATCCGGCTGACCACCGCTGCCGCAACGGACGAGATGACGACCGGCCCGAACGAGTGCAACGCATAGTGGCGCAGCACGACCTCCATGGCGAAAATCGACCCGGCGATCGGCGCGTTGAACGATGCCGAAACCGCCGCCGCCGCTGCGCAGCCCAGAATATCGCGCGCCGTGATCGGCGGCGCTTTCAGACGGTCTGACACCCAACTTGCAATCACGGCACCGATATGGACCGCGGGCCCCTCTCGCCCGGTCGATCCGCCGGTCGACAAAGTAACCAGCGCCGCCAAGCCCGATGCAAGACCCTGGCGCTTGCTGACCCGGCCCGCGTTGATCGCCGCGGACTGGATAACATCGTCAATGCCGCGGGCACGCCGCGTCGGCGCCAGTCTTACCAGAATTTGCCCGACAATCAGCCCGCCGACGACCGGGATCAGGATCAGTTGCCACCATGGCAAATCAGCCGCAACCGAGTGAACGGACCAGCTTTCCGCCCCATAAAGGGTGCTTTCCAGCCACTCGATCGACAACCGGAACCCAAGCACCGTGTATCCGACGGCAATGCCGATCAGCACCGCAATCGGCCACAATGCAAGCTGCGTTGCAAAGTCCAGCCGATCCAACCGCGCGGCAAGGGAATTCCGTCCGGCCCTCAGATGGGCCCAGAATTTTCTGAGCGGAGTTGGCGACATGCAGGCAAGCGTCTTGAGGTCCGTTGCGCCACCCTAGGAACCGGTTGTGGCAACTGCAAGGCAGAACCACTGAATTTTGCGTAGCAGATGGACTTCATGACCCGAACTGCAACCATCCCGCCACTTGGGCGGATCGAACGACAGCGTTAACGCCGGATCCCGATTGACGCACCGGCCAGTTTCGGTCGCGGTAACCCGGCATGGGCGCGGGCCAGTGCCTCGATTTTCTCGAACGCCTCGGGTGGATAGGGCGCGGTCTTGCGCGCCTCCAAATCCACATTCGCGGTCAGGCTTTCATAGGTTGCCGCCGCAATTCCCTTCTTTTCGTGGATCATCGTCGCGAATGTGTGCATGCGCTTGTGATCGATATCCAGCACCTGCAATTCCACGTGAAAAGGTTCGCCCTCCAGCAGCTCGGCCAGATAGTGGATCTGATTGACCAACACCATCGGCCCCATTCGCAGGCGTTCGACCAGGGCGACACCGATCCCCAAATCGTCGAAAATTTCGTCCAACGACGTATCGATGGCCAGCGTGCAGTAGGCGACATTCATGTGACCGTTATAGTCGATCCACTCGGGCGCGACCTGGCGGGTCCGGGACCGCAGCGGTCTCGGTTCAAAGTGTAGGGCGTCGGACATGCTTCCTCCGGCATCGCAATCTTGCGCTTCACCCTAATCCGGCTAGTCTCTGGCGCAACCTGTCAGAGTGATGAGACGAGAGATACCATGAGCATCCAGAGCGCCATTCAAGCGCTGGCCCCCCAGTTCGGCGACCGCCTTTCGACCGCCGAGGCCATTCGCGAACAGCACGGCAAGGACGAGGCATGGATTGCCCCGCGCCCGCCCGACGCCGTGATCTGGCCCCACACAAAGGATGAAGTCAGCGAGATCGCCCGCACCTGCCACGAGCATGATTGCCCGATTGTCGCCTGGGGCGCGGGCACGTCGCTGGAAGGTCATGTGATCCCGGTTCAGGGCGGTATCACGCTCGACTTCGGCGACATGAACAAGGTGCTCGCGGTCCATCCTGAAGACATGGACTGTGTGGTCCAGCCCGGCATCACCCGAAAACGCCTGAACGAAGAACTGCGCGACACCGGGCTGCTCTTTCCCATCGATCCGGGGGCCGACGCGTCCATCGGCGGAATGGCTGGCACCCGCGCATCGGGCACCTGCGCCGTTCGCTATGGCACCATGCGCGAAGCCGTGCTGGGGTTGGAGGTGGTCCTGGCCGATGGCCGGGTGATCCGCACGGGATCGCGCGCCAAGAAATCGGCGGCCGGATACGACCTGACCAAGATGTTCGTGGGGTCAGAAGGCACACTGGGGATCATCACCGAAATCACCCTGCGCCTGCACGGCGTTCCCGAAGCGACATCAGCGGCCATCTGCACCTTTCCGACAACGCGGGATGCCGTGAACACAGCAATCCAAACCATCCAGATGGGCATCCCTATCGCCCGGGTCGAGTACCTGGATGGCCCGTCGATCGATATCGTGAACAAGGGCGCGGGATACGAATTGGAAGAGGCGCCGACGCTGTTCATGGAGTTCCACGGGTCTGAAGCGGGCGTCGCCGAGCAAGCCGAAACAGTTGCCGATCTGGCCGCCGAGAATGGTGGATCGAATTTCGAATGGACCACAAAGACCGAGGACCGCAACCGGCTTTGGGCCGCGCGTCACAACTTTGCCTATGCCTTCGGGCACCGGTTTCCAGGCAAGCGTATTATGGCCACCGATGCCTGCGTGCCGATCAGCCGGCTCGCCGACTGCATTGCGGAAACCGAAGTGGACGCTGCCTCGTCTCCGCTGTTCTTTTGCGTTGTCGGTCATGTCGGTGACGGGAATTTCCACGGATCATTGGCGTTGGACCCCGACAATGCCGAAGAGGTCGCCGAAGCCCAACGCCTGGCAGACCGGTTGGTTCTGCGAACGTTGGACATGGGCGGCACGATCACCGGCGAACATGGCATCGGCATCGGAAAACGCAAGTTCATGGTCCGTGAACACGGCGAGGATGCCTGGAACCTGATGGGGGCGATCAAGCAGACCTTTGATCCATCTGGAATCCTCAACCCGGGCAAATTGGTCCCGGGAAACTGACGATTGGCCACCGCATTGGTCACCGTGATGTCTCATATTGCGGATGAATCGCTCTTTGCGAATAGAATCGGCGCATAAATTGTTGATTCGACTGGAAATGCAACCCAGTGTGGAAAAGTGTGGCGAATCGGTGGCAGGTGCGGGCGAGGAACGCCGAATCGTTGTGTGAATGCCGATGTCGTTCGCAGGATCGGAAAGATCTTCGATCAGGTGCGAAACGGGCCATCACGTCGCAAAAGTGGCCGTTGACCAGTGATCCGCACCAAATAATGTTACGAGCGTATCGTATCGGAGTGTCTGTTATTCGTCGCCGACAGATGAGATGTCTGGAAGATGGCTGAATTTGTGCCTTTTCCTGGCTGGGGGTTGGGTTAAGTTGTGCAACACTAGATAGACAGGGCACCAAACCAATGCCACCGCCAGAGCCATTCTACCTCAATCAGATCCGTCCAATTGAGCGTCCGCTCGCCGACGAGCCGCCACGGGAACGCAAAGAAAAGCCCGTTGCAAATCGCGATTTTCACGAATCGCATCTCAGCATTGCGCTCATGGCCGCAACGTGCACGAATCGCCTGGCCGAAGCCGGATTGTATGTCGACCAGACGTCGGATTTCGACGCGGCGATGCGGGCCGTCGAGGCATCTGAAAAACCCTACCTGACCGATTTCCTCTCGCCCCGAAAAAATGACTTTTTCGAAGACAATTGCTTCTGGTTGATCTTCAACAATGACGCTGGCGAAGCTGGCGGCGTCATCGGCAGCCGGATGGACAAGACCGGGCGCGAGCCGCTCTCGTCCTATGCCAGCCGCAAGCTGCGCAATATCTTCCCGGATTCCGACCACGTTCCGATCCGGCCGGACAGACTGCCCCGGGTCGCCGACGAAATCATGGGCGAGGTCGTCTACACCGGGGACCTCTATCTCGGCCCGACATTGCGCAAGACCGACCGCTCGAACCTGCGGATCATCATGCTGCTTCAGTACTGTGTGATCTATCTGAAGTGGACCAGTTTCGACTGGCTCTATGCCTTCCTGCGCGACCGCGATGTGCGCCGCGGGGCGACATGGATGTACCACTTCCCGCGCACCTACCCGATGGCGCATTCATGGACGTCACCGCCGTCAGACGATTCCGGCGATAACTGGCTTGCTGCCATGAGCAGGCTCGAAATGGTCGACCTGTTCGCGGCCTATTTCGCTGCGCCGGATCGGCTTTGAGTAGTTCATAACGTATTTCTGTCCGTTGCCATCGAAGACGGGCAGCAACAACCTGGCATAGCTCAGCTTGACGACGTTGCCGCTGGACAGGTTGATCAGGATCGTATGCAGCGAAAGGCGCGGCTGACCACCGGCCGCTTCCAGATGCGCTTGCGCAACCGCCCGCGCGACTTCCGGATCTGCTGTTTCGAAGATGTGACGCAGTTGTTGCGGGTCCTGGTGTCCCAATTCCCGGCGTCCCAGGCTTTCTGCACCGATCTTGGTCGGTCTCGGGCGCGACTCGCTGGCGTCGGGCGGCTCGAAAAGCTCGATGAAATCAGCGAATGAATCCGATCCCGTCAGCCGCCCATCGTTAGAATGCCACCAACTCAGCACCGCATCGAAACTCGGTGGCTCATGAGCCAGGTTTTTGCGTGTCCGGGCCAGTTCCGTGGTCAAGAATTCCTCTGTGGTCCGCTCGGCCCAATAGTTCTTGTTCTCGTCTGATGTCAGTCCAATTTGCGGCCCGGGGCGCAAAAGATCGGCAACATCGACTTTCAACGCCTCGGCAATTCCGTAGACCAGCTCAAGCGACGGGGTAACACGCCGCGCAACCATGTCGGATATGACCTGCTCTGAAACCCCGACATCGTCGGCCAGGCGCCGCCGACTGATCTTTGCTTCGCCCATAAGGCGAAGCAGGTTTCCGAAAAAGAAATCAAGCTGCTCGGTCGTGCTCATTCGGAACGGACACCTCACGGTCACTTCAGTTCGAAGAAAGCAGATTGCGCGTGCTGCCGCAATGATTGTGTTAACAATACACTCTCAACCCGGATTCTACTTCCACGCGAACCTTGGCTGATCGAATTTGGCAACCCGCGTCGACTGCCCGCGCAGGCAAACTTCGCGGAACTGGTAAACGATTGCGGCGGTTGGCGAGTACATGCTGTGCCCGACGGTTGGGAACCGTGAGTACAAAATCGGGCGCCCGGCAACCTCGCCGTCACGAAACAGCGGAATGGCGTCGCTGTCCAACTCGGCGAACGGGATATGCAGAACCTTTTCAACTTCCTCGGGGGCCGGGTGCAGCACCAGGCCAGGGCCGCCCCACAACACAAACGGCGCCATGATAAAGCCGGACCTGGTCGGATAATCGTCAAGCCGACCCAGAATGCGGTCCGGCGCCAGATCAATCCCCAACTCCTCCAGCAACTCGCGGCGCGCGGCATCGGCTTCGGTCTCACCTGGATCGACCTTGCCGCCTGGCAACGCGTACTGTCCGGCATGGCGGCCCATGCGCGCCGGGCGGCGCGTCAGCAAGATCGCTGGCGATCCGTCCGGACCGTCCGTTACGACAAACGCAACCGCCGCGCTGCGCAGATCACTACCGGTAATCCGCTCGACCGCGTGATCGAACAGACGGGCGGAAAGGTCGGCGCGTAACGTATCATCGAATGACGTCTTCATGACCGGCAGAAAAGCCTGAAAGCCGTCCGGTTCCAAGCCCACCCGCAGATCAGAGCGCGGCTTGGCGCCGCAGCTTGCACAGCGCGGGCCTACTCAGTCTCAAAGGCAGGCGCCGCCGCAAAACTCATCCGGGATCGGCGACAAGACCCGATGCCTCGATCCCCGCAATCGCTGCCAGCTCGTCATTGTCGGACTGGTCGCCCGATATTCCGACTGCCCCAAGCAGCGCGCCCTTCTTGTCGCGCACCAAAACGCCGCCGGGGACTGGCACCAATGCGGTGCCCTCCAATCCGTTGACCGCGGTGACGAAATACGCCTGCTGTTCCGCCCTGTCGAACAGCGCCCGGGACCCCAGCCCCATGCCGACGGCGCCATGCGCTTTGCCATGCGCGACCTGGAACCGATAGTTCGACGTGCCGTCTTCACGCTCGAACGCTTTGACGTTCCCACCGGCATCCAGCACGATAACGGCCAGCGGTTTCATGTCCTGCTCGCGGCCTTTGGCCAGCGCGCCACGAATGATCTGGCGCGCGCGGCGCATCGATATCTCTGCCATGTCTCTCTCCCGTTGAAAGCCCGGTACTCGCCCCGGGTGCAAGAATGCCGCGGCGATTACGCTGGCGGCGAAGTCTGCCAAGGGGCTGAAGCCGTCCGGCCGATCACCCCAAGCGAAGGTCGGACCGGCGTTATCGCCGAACCGTCAGGTCTCGGCCAATCAGGCGGCTTTCCTCTCCAGCCGCCGACGGTGAAGTACAGGCTCGGTATAGCCGGATGGCTGAACAGCGCCCTCAAACACCAGATCGCAGGCAGCGTTGAACGCGGCCCCGTCGAACCCCGGCGCCATAGGTTCATAACCCGCGACGCCTGCGTTCTGGCGATCGACAACCGCGGCCATTTCCTGCATGGCGTCCATCACCTGATCGCGGGAAACAACGCCATGGTGCAACCAGTTCGCCAGATGCTGCGATGAAATCCGGCAGGTTGCCCGGTCCTCCATAAGACCGACATCGTTGATGTCCGGCACCTTCGAGCATCCGACCCCGTCATCGACCCAGCGCACCACATAACCAAGGATGCCTTGGGCGTTGTTGCGGATTTCTGAGGCGACCTCTTCGTCGGACCAGTTCACGCCATCCGACAGCGGGATGGACAAAAGCTCGTCCAATGTCGCGCGCGGTCCATTGGCCTTCAGGCCGTCCTGCACGCCCAGTACATCGACCGAATGATAATGCGTTGCGTGCAGCGTCGCAGCCGTCGGCGAAGGCACCCAGGCACAATTTGCACCTGCCTGCGGGTGGCCGATCTTCTGTTCCAGCATCGCCTTCATCAGATCGGGCATGGCCCACATGCCCTTGCCGATCTGCGCCCGTCCGGCCAGACCGCAGGCCAGACCGACATCGACATTCCATTCTTCATAGGCTCGGATCCAGGTCTGCGCCTTCATCTCGGCCTTGCGCACCATCGGCCCGGCATCCATGGCGGTGTGGATTTCATCGCCTGTGCGGTCAAGAAACCCGGTATTGATGAAACAGACCCGCGACTTTGCTGCCCGGATGCATTCCTTCAGGTTCACCGTCGTGCGGCGTTCCTCGTCCATGATACCGATCTTGACGGTGTTCGGCGCCAATCCCAGCACGCTTTCCACATGGCTGAAGATGCGGTCGGTGAACGCCACTTCCTCGGGACCATGCATCTTTGGTTTGACCACATAGACCGACCCCGTGACCGAGTTTCCGGACGGTTTGCCCAGATCGTGCAACGCGCACAGCGTCCCGATCAGTGCATCCATCAGGCCTTCGAACGCCTCGTTACCTTCGCGATCCAGAATGGCCGGGTTGGTCATCAGGTGCCCGACATTGCGCAGCAGCAACAGCGACCGGCCCTTCAAATTCAGCGCCCCGCCATCGGCAGCGGTATAATCACGGTCCGGGTTCAGCGCCCGCGTGATCGTCTGGCCGCCCTTTTCGAACGTGTCTTTCAACTGGCCAGTCATCAGGCCCAGCCAATTGCTATAGGCCAGAACCTTGTCCTCGGCGTCGACGGCGGCGATCGAATCTTCCAGGTCGATGATCGTCGTGACCGCCGCTTCCATCAACACATCGGATACGCCCGCCGGGTCGTCTTTGCCGATCGGGTGCGACCGGTCGATCACGATTTCCATGTGCAGTTGATTGCTCTTCAGAAGGATTGCGTCAGGGTTCGCCGCATCCCCGCGATAGCCTGCAAACTGCCCGGGGTCGGCAAGCGCCGGCACCAGTGCCCCGCCCTCGACACGGTAGCCGCCGACACCGGCATGACTGCCATCGGCCAGTGGTGCGGCCCCGTCCAGAAAGCCCTTGGCCCAGGTCACGACCCTTTTGCCGCGCTGACCGGTCGGGCTGTCATTGCCGTCCGGCATATCGCCCATGGCATCGGTGCCGTAGAGCGCATCATAAAGTGACCCCCAACGGGCATTGGCCGCGTTCAGCGCATAGCGGGCATTGGTGATCGGAACGACCAGTTGCGGACCGGGGATCGACGCGATTTCGTCATCGACATTTGCACTTTGGGCCGAGAATTCCGGACCTTCAGGCACCAGATATCCGATCTCCTCCAGCATCGCGCGATAGGCTGCCGGGTCCGGTTTTCCCGGATTGGCCCGGTGCCATTCGCCTATTTTTTGCTGCAACTCGGCTCGTTTGGCCAACAGCGCCCGGTTCTGAGGTGCGAAATCGTGGATCAGTGCCGACAGCCCGATCCAGAAATCACCTGCTTCGGTTCCCGATCCCGGCAGCGCCTGCTGTTCCAGAAACGCCGCCAATTGTTCGTCAACCTGCAAACCCGCCCGGTCCACCCGTGCCATTGCGCACCTCGTTTAATTCATATCCGAAGCGTCTATGGCGGTGCAGGCTCTATGGGGAAAGCGCGAAATAATATTGCGAAAGAATATTCCGTCAGACGGAAGGGCCGGGCCCCTGCCTACTCGCTATAGGCGAAGCTGTAGAGCGTGCGCCCGGCCAGCGTCTTGCGAAAATCCTCGTCGGTTTCCATCGGGCGGCGCGCGAAGTGGACGGTGGCCACGGCATAGGTGCCCTTGGATTGGACAGGGTGCGGCAGACCGACGATCCACAAGTAAAGCAGCCCCGCATTTTTGTCGGTCACCCGTCCGATCACCTCGACCGCGCCAAGCCCACCGATTTCAATCTCACGGATCGACAGAACCTTGGGGTCTTGCATACCCTGGGTGACATTCTGAAACACCCGCTCGGACATCAGCTTGGCAACCACGGCCGTACGGCTTTCTGCCAGATCGGCGGGCACGTCCATGTCGACGAAATGGATGCTTTCCAGAAACTGCTTGTCCGGGCTTGCGAACGATACTTTCAAAAACCCGCCTTGCTTGGCATCCAGCACCGTCAGGAAATCCTCGCCGGTGGGGATCGTGAGCTTAAACGGCGTCGGTTCCTTCAGCCCGTTTTGTTCGGCATAGGCTTTGTCGATGACGACCTGTTTGCCGATGATCAGGCGCTTGATCTCGTAAGGCTCGATCGCCGCCGCGTCTGGCTTAGCATCTTCGGCCTTGGTGTCTTCAGCTTTTGCGTCTTCCGCTTTTTCCTGCGCGATCGCAGGCGCTGCGATCATCGCGGCTAGAACGGCGGAGGATAGAAGTCTGATAAACATCTTCGGCACCCTGCGGTCGGAACGGGCCGCGACGGGCGCGACAGTGGCGGCGATGATAAACCGGTGACGACGCCGTGTCGCGAATTTTCGGCGGGCCGGGCGGCGGCGGAACGGAAAAGGGCGCAGAACCTGCGGCTCCCCCGCCGCGTGATCCTGCGCCCTTTGGCGGTGCCGTGGCGCCACCAAGGCAACCGGGGCTCCCCCTTGATCGGCGCGCGTAAGGTCGCGGCGCCTACGGTGCATTCCCTGGTCAAGAACGCTTCCGATGCAAGGGGTTATGACGAACGCCGCCGCGATTCGCTGTGACTTGTCTCACGCATGCGACAGATTCGATTATCTTTTTGGCCGGATCAGCTTTCGCACGATGGTCTTTTCCAGCTTGAACGATCCGTCCGGCTCTTGGCGCCAGATCAACGTGCCCTGCGATCCCGACGACGCCTTGCGGGCCGTCCATTCGACAATTGCGTAAAGCTCGGGTCCGTGCTGGCGATGCGCTGCCTTTGTCCAATGGATCGACAAAATCCGCGGGCGCGCGGCCCAGGCGTCGTTGCCCAGGCTTTGCCATTCGGACAGCGAAGTCTTGGCCTTATAGTCGTCGGTGAACCGGTCATAGGCGCCCTGCCAGTCGCGCGATGCGATTGCGTCCCAATAGGCATAGGTCTCGACCAGAATGGTCTGGCTGGTGCCCGCATCCGCAACCGCCTTGCCGGAATAGCGCTCCGCAATGCCTGCGGGCGGTGTTGGTGCCGGGGCGCAGCCCAGGGCACACAGCAACAAAATGGCGAACGGCAGACGGGTCATCGGCGATCCTCCGGCACGCCAGCATGCCGTGCCGCACGGCGATGTTCAAGCAATGGCGGCGCCCGCCCAATTCGTGCTGACCTGCGCGCATCACGATTGACCTGCCGCACCGCAGACGCCATCTTGCGGGCCATCACAGTGGACCCCCCAATGCACCAGAACGCCATCGAGGTTCGCGGCCTCACCAAGACCTACGCCGGAAACGCGCGCTCTCAGCCGAAGCTGGCCTTGAAGGGGATCGACCTGGACATCCCCGCGGGGTCGATCTTTGGCCTCTTGGGGCCGAACGGCGCGGGAAAATCGACATTCATCAAAATTCTGGCCGGTCTGGTCGTCAAATCGGCGGGCACCGCGCAGATCTGGGGGTTCGATCAGGACGTGAACCCGCGCCAGTCGCGCGCCTCGATCGGGGTTGTTCCACAGGAATTGAACCTGGACGCGTTTTTCACCCCGGCGCAGGCACTGGACGTGCAGGCCGGGCTTTACGGTGTGCCCAAGGCCGAGCGGCGCACGATGGAAATTCTGGACCGCGTCGGTCTGGCCGACAAAGCAAACGCCTATGCGCGCACCCTCTCGGGCGGGATGCGCCGCCGCCTGCTGGTCGCCAAAGCTCTGGTCCATTCGCCGCCGGTTCTGGTTCTGGACGAGCCAACCGCCGGGGTCGATATCGAACTGCGCCAAATGCTGTGGGAATATGTTCGCGAACTGAACGATGCGGGCACGACGGTTATCCTGACCACACATTACCTGGAAGAAGCCGAAGAGATGTGCGACCGCATCGCCATCGTCAATCATGGTGCGGTCGTCGCCTGCGACGACACCCCGGCGCTGCTCGCGCATCTGGACGGCAAGACGCTTGTCCTGCGCTTGGCCGAAGCGCAGGAGAAAGCGCCGGATCTGGGCAGTGGTGTGCGCACGCATCTGAGAGAGCCCGATCTCCTGGCACTCAACTATTCGCTCCATCGCCATGCTGCGCCCGATCTTATCGCAAAGGTTACAGGCGCCGGGTTGACGATCACCGATATCTCGACCGAGGAGCCGTCGCTGGAGGAGGTTTTTCTGGCCCTGACATCGGGCAAGGAATAGCGGTGCGCGCCCGCGTTCCGGCGGGCGGGCCTGTCCCTATCGCTTCAGCTGGGCGTTTATTTTGGCGGCATCCAATGGCTTTTCCGGTGCACCGCGCCCCGGCTCGCGGGAATAACCAAAGACGGCGAAATCGCGTTCGTAGATGTCCGTCACGATATGCTGCGCCAGATCGTCAAAGTAATCCTCGATCGGATGCGCGCGAGCCGGGCCGTGACCTTCCGATTCGTTAAATCTCGGCAGCCCCGATAAATCCGTTCGATGCGCCAGATCGACCCGGTCCAGCACCGCGTCCATGCCCGGATTGAAATCCTCGGTCGCGAAAACCAGATCATATCGCCCGCCATTGTTGACCAGGGTCGAGGCATGCCCGGCCATTGGCGACCAGTGGATATCGGGGTGCATCGGGTGGCGGAACTTGACGGTGTCGCGGGCGAACAACAGGAACTTGCGAAACGCCTTGATCTGATCGAACTCATCATCGGGGGTTTCCCCGATCTCCATCTGATAATGTTCGCAAATCATCGGCACCAGATCACCGCGATACCGGTTGCCCGACCGTTGGATGCCGCAGATCTTGTCCAGAAAACACGACAGGATGCGCGAAAAGGGATTGCGCACGCAGGTGAACGTAACAGCCTCGCCCTTCGTGGCAGTTGTCGCGATCACCTGCCGCGCGCGATCGCGGTCGGCATTGCCGTTCCACTTCCAAAGCCCCTCTTTGGCATCATGTATATCGCCGTCATAGAAACGCCCGTGATCGCCATGGAACAGGATCTGTCCGATGGTCGAGCAGGCGCATTTCGGCACGACCCGATAGACCAGCGTTTCGCTGCTGTTCACCCATACGCCAGGAAAATTCATGTGTCGCGCCTGCGCCAAACCATTCGGGAACCGAGTTTACAAGGCGGAAACTACTGAAATGTCAAGAACAGTAGTCATCCGGACGGGGATAGCTTGCCGTGCGGGATGGCTTGCCCCCGGCCCCGGCATTGGGCATTCATGCCGCAAGACGACCTGAAAGGCGTAATTTCGAATGGCAACGATTGCCTTCCTTTTGATGGCCCATTCCGACCCGATCCGGCTGGCGGCAAAGGCGCGGGTTCTGGTCAGCCATGGCGACAAGGCGGTCATCCATTTCGATGCCAATGCCGCCCGTGCCGATTGGGATCGCCTTCGGGCCGAGCTGAAGGATGTCGAAGGCATCGCATTTGCCCGGCGCGTGCGCTGCGGATGGGGCGAGTATTCGCTGGTCCGCGCCAGCCTGAACATGATCGAAGAAGCAAAGCGCCGCTTTGACGATGTCACCCATTACTTCCTGATCTCGGGCGATTGTTATCCGACGAAGTCGCGCGAGTTTCTGGACCGCTATCTGGGCGTGGATCGCGACCATATCGAAACCGAGGATTTCTATGGCGACTGGATTCGCACCGGCATGCGTGAAGACCGGCTGATCTATCGCCACTGGTTCAACGAGCGAAAGCGCAAGAAGCTGTTCTATGCCTCGCTGGCGTTGCAACGCCGCTTTGGCTGGTCGCGCGAGATGCCTGAAGGGCTGGATATGCGGATTGGGTCGCAGTGGTGGGTGCTGAGGGCGGCGACCATCGACCGGATCTTGACCTATATCCGCAAGCACCCGGCAATCGTCCGCTTCTTCAAGACCACATGGATCCCGGACGAGACATTCTTTCAAACTCTGACTGCCCGCCTGGTGCCGAACGACCAGATCACCGGCCAGCCGCCAACCCATTTGCGGTTCTCGGATTACGGAATGCCCATCGTCTTTCACGAGGATCACATTGACTACCTACGGGCATCGAACCAGCCGTTCGCGCGCAAGGTCTCTGCCCATGCTGCGGGCCTGCAAAGCAGCCTGCTGCAGCGTTTCAGCCAGTGGGACAGCGACGCACAGGAAGGCGGCGCACCGGCGAACCTTTACGGTTATCTGGCCGGTCGCGGTCGGAACGGCGAGCGCTATGCCCAAAGGTTCTGGGAACGGGCAACCGACCGCCGGCCGGACACCGAATTGCTGATCATCGCTGCGAAGCTTTGGCACATCGGGGCGGCGGTCGAAAAGCAGGCCGCAGGTGTCGTCGACATCACCGGTCTTGGGTATCTTTTCGATGCCGAGGACGACCCCGATATTCCCCTTGGCGGGCTGGAGCGTGGACGGGTCAAGCGCAACCGGCATCGCCATGCGCTGATGAACTTGATTTTCGACTCGCTTGGCACGCGGCGTCTGATGTTGTGCATCGACCCGTCCCGCGCGGATGCCATTGACGAGATGGTGCGCAGTTATGGTGACGTGCGCATTCTGTTGATCGAACGCCCGATCCCGGAGGCGCATATCCACGATCACGCCCGGCGCAGCGGCCTGATCGCCGCCAATAGCGGATTGTTCGAGTCGCAGGAGGCCGTCACGGCACTGGGCCATGAGTTCACCGCCGAGGTCGAAACCCTGCGCCGCAGCCATGGCGGCCGACTGTTCACCAACGCGTTGGACCGAGACCACGAGGCAAATGTTGTCGATATCGGCCGGTTCCTGCGCACCGACCGCAAGGGTGCCGAGACCGTTGCCCGATTGGCGGTAACGCTGCAAGGCTAGGACAGGTACGGTCCTATGGATCCGGCCGGGCGCGCGCGCTTTACAGCTATTCGCCGGGACCCACTTGCCCCTGATTATCACCGACATGGGCGCGGTGCCACAACAGGTGATCGGCCAGGACGCAGGCAACCATCGCCTCGCCCACCGGAACGGCGCGGATACCGACGCAGGGGTCGTGCCGGCCCTTGGTCACGATTTCCGTCTCGTGCCCTGCCTTGTCGACCGTGGCGCGTGGCGACAGGATCGACGAGGTTGGCTTGACCGCGAAACGCACGACCACGTCCTGCCCGGTCGAGATGCCGCCCAGGATTCCGCCCGCATGGTTCGACTTGAACCGCGGCCTGCCGTCATTTCCCCAATGCATCTCGTCGGCATTTTCGGTTCCGGTCAGGGCAGCGGCGGCGAAGCCTTCACCGACCTCGACCCCTTTGACCGCATTGATCGACATGCAAGCTGCGGCCAGGTCCGTGTCCAGCTTGCCGTAAACCGGTGCGCCAAGGCCGACCGGCACACCGGCGGCAATCACCTCGATCACGCCGCCGGTCGAATTACCGGATTTGCGCAGCCCGTCCAGATACCCGGCCCATTCGGTCGCGGCTGTGGCATCGGGGGTCCAGAAGGGGTTTTCCTCGACCTGGTCCCAGTCCCAGTGATCACGATCGATCCGAAGCGGTCCCATTTGGACCATGCAGCCGCGCACCGTCAGATCGGGGACCAGTGCGCCCAGAACGGCCCGGGCGATCCCGCCCGCTGCGACGCGCGCCGCGGTTTCCCGGGCCGAGGACCGGCCGCCGCCGCGGTGATCGCGAATGCCGTATTTTGTCCAGTAGGTGTAGTCGGCATGACCGGGCCGAAATTTTTCGACGATGTCCGAATAATCTTTCGACCGATGGTCCTGATTGCGGATCAGCAACTGGATCGGGTGGCCAGTGGTCCGGCCTTCGAAGGTGCCGGACAAAATCTCGACCGCGTCCGGCTCGCGCCGCTGGGTCGTATAGCGGTTCTGGCCCGGGCGGCGGCGGTCCAGCCATTGTTGCAAATCCGCCTCGGCGATCGGGATCCCTGGCGGGCAGCCATCGACCGTTGCGCCCAGCGCCGGCCCATGACTTTCGCCCCAGGTCGTGACGCGGAAGATGTGACCAAAGGTGTTGTAGGACATCGCTGCTCTCCTGCTGCCATGTGGCGGCGGTCGCGGAACGACTACCCAATGTTGCCGCCAGATGGAATCGGCGATTTCGCCACGCTGACAGGCAGGCCGCGCCCCGCGATGGTGTGTTCGACGGTTTTTTGGGGGGCCAAGGCCGTGGTTTCAGGCGGGCGCCGACAATTCGGCCACCACATCGGCATAGGTTTCCATACCGTCCCGCCCCTTGGGCGTAAGGGTATAAATGCCGGTTTCGACCCGTTCGAACCAGCCATAGACATCGCGATACAAAATTGCCCGTGCCCGCGCGACCCCGGTTTCTGCGGCCAGAATGCTGGCTTTGGTCGGGCCATGGCCCGACAGATATGCAGCACAGCGCAGCGCATCCTGACGATAGGCGGTCATGCCGGGCCGGCCGCGCGCCGCGCCGCCAGCCGCCGGATCGCCAACGCGCCGTTGAAACTCGCCCAGCAATCGCCGCCGCCGGGCGGGCATCCGCCGCGGTGTATAGGGTGCCGGGTCCAGAAGAACCGCCACAGTCGGCGAGGGCATCAGCGTGACCGTCATCAGCCCCAACCCGAGACGTCGGCACAGGCCCAGTGCCTCGCGCCGCCGCCGCCGTGCGGTCCGGCCCGAAAACGGCGGGATCGAGAGATAGACGTCATCCGAAATCTTTTGGCGTTCGACGCCTTGCAGGACCAGTTCAAGATTGAAGCGTTGCTTCAGCTCGACGATCACCGGCGGCTCGTCACCGCGAACGGCGACCACGTCGCAATCGCCGATCTCGCCCTTGACCTCATAGCCCTGCGCTTCAAGAAGCGCTTTTACCGGAGGGTAGAGATCGGTTTCGGCCATGACCGCGATTCTGTCGGATCGGGCCAGCAGAACAAGAGCTATCTGACCTGACTGGCCGCGTTATTGGAAGGTCGAAGGGCCAGGCCGTGGGTGCACATCGATAACCCGGCCCGCCGCTTCCATTGCCGTGTTCACATTGTCCACGGTCGTGGCCGCGCCGTTGTTGAATATCGCATAGACCAGCGTCATTCCCAAAAGCAGGATGCCGGCGGCAAGTCCGACCCAATCAATTGTGACGGCCCCGCGTTCGTTTGCGCAGAACGCGATCAGAGCAGTGCGTGCCCTATTGATTGTATTCACCCAAGAAACCTTTGGCATATTGCCCCCAACACTTACCCACCGTTCCACACCCGCGCATAGGTCACTGTGCAAAACAGTTGTGGCGGGAATGGGGCGCAAAAACGACTGCGGCCGACGAAACTGCCGGATGTCAGGAATAGTGGCTGCACGGGTGCTGGAATCACTTGATAAGCTGTAAACGGGGCCGGCATTCAAAGGAAAACCCGCCCGCGACGATCGCCGGGGCGGGTTGGTAAATCCGGCTTTACTGTACCTAGTCTTTGCGCTTGACCGGCGCCCAGAGCTTTTTGTTGGTGTAAAACAGCAGCACCGCCAGCAACAGTATCATGATGATGTTGCGGAAACCGGCCGATTTGCGTTCGGTCATCGTCGGCTCGGCCGCCCACATCAGAAAGGCGGACACATCCTTGGCCATCTGATCGGCCGTCGCTTCGGCGGCCTTCACGCCTTCGTCGCTGTGGTCTCCGCTTTCGTCGCCATGGCCTTCATCACCATGATCACCACCACCATGCATCACGTAGTCGAGGCCGCCATCTTCCAGCTGTGCGGGCATCGAGATCCAGGACCCTTCGGCCTTGCGGCCAATTTCCTTTTTCTCGATCCGTGTCTTGGGTATGCCGTCATCGCTCATGACCGGCTCGCCGTTCTCGTCGACGACCGCAACAATGGTTTCTTCGAAGATCTTGCATTCGTCCGGATAACCGCCCGGCGCAAACGCAGTATTGTACGCCCCGTCGATATCGACGCCGACTGCACATTCCGGCGTTTCAGCATAGCCCATCATCAGCGAATAGATGTATTCCGGCCCGCCGCTGCCCTTGAAGAACTGATTGATCATCAACCCGCTTGGCCCGTGAAAGCCTGCACGTGCTTTGGCCATCAGCGTCAGGTCGGGCGCGCCTGCCCCGGTATTGGCCGGGAACAGGTCCGAAGGTTTCGCCTTGCGGGTGTCGCCCGGCTCTCCCTCTTCATCGGCGACGTCATATTCAGCGGCAATCGCCTTGACCTGTTCTTCCGGAAAACCCGGTCCATCGGACCGGCCCAGCTCGCGAAACGCCAGGTATTTCAGGCCGTGACAGTTGCGGCAGATCTCGTGATAAACCTGAAATCCGCGTTGCAGCTGATGTTTGTCGAACGCTCCGAACGGTCCTTCAAAGCTGAAAGACGTATCGTCGATATGGGTCGCGCCGCCGGCGGCCAGCGCGGCCCCCGGAGCGATCATCGATGCCGCGAATAGAGCGGGAAGGATGCGTGTCTTGATCATCGTCTTCTCTCCCTAGCCCTGCATCATTCCGCGGGGGTCGCCGAAGGTTTCGGCGGATAGTGGGCATCGAAATCGGCCTCGATCGTCTCGGGCTGTGGATCGGGTTTTTCCGTGATCCCCAACAGCGGCAGGATGATCAGGAAATAGCCGAACCAGTAAATCGCCCCGATCAGCGAGATCGTCGGCACCAGCCCTTCGGCTGGTTGCGACCCCGCCCACATCAGGACGAAGAAGTCGACCACCAGCAGCCAGAACCACCACTTGAACTGCGGACGATACCGGCCAGAGCGAACCCGCGACGTGTCCAGCCAGGGCACCAGCGCCATGACCGCGATCGAACCGAACATGGCCAGCACACCGCCCAGTTTCGAGTCGATGAACAAGATGTCGAACGTGATCGCGCGCAGGATCGCGTAGAACGGCAGGAAGTACCACTCCGGCACGATGTGCGCGGGCGTCACCAGCGGATCTGCTTCGATATAGTTGTCCGGGTGGCCCTGGAAGTTCGGCATAAAGAACACCAGGATCACGAAGACGATCAGAATGACAGCCAGCGCATAGAGATCCTTGACCACGTAGAAAGGCCAGAACGGAACGGTGTCCTTCTTGGCTTCTTCCATCGATCCACGGCGCACTTCGACCCCGGTCGGGTTGTTGTTGCCGGTGGTGTGGAAAGCCCAGATGTGCACGGC
Source organism: uncultured Limibaculum sp. (assembly GCA_951813525.2). GTDB lineage: Bacteria > Pseudomonadota > Alphaproteobacteria > Rhodobacterales > Rhodobacteraceae > Thermohalobaculum. Next base: position 1,286,759 of record CATOTJ020000003.1, on the reverse strand, counting down.
AACCAGCCCGACGATCACGAAAGGCAGCAGGTAGTGCAAGCTGAAGAAGCGGTTCAGCGTCGGGTTTTCCACCGAGAACCCGCCCCACAACCATTCGACGATCGGATCGCCGACCAGAGGAATGGCCGAGAAGAGATTGGTGATAACGGTCGCGCCCCAGAACGACATCTGACCCCACGGCAGGACATAGCCCATGAACGCCGTCGCCATCATCGCAAGATAGATCAGGATACCGATGATCCACGTAATCTCGCGCGGGGCCTTGTAGGATCCGTAGAAGAGGCCGCGGAAAATGTGGAAATAGACGGCGATAAAGAACAGCGAAGCACCGTTGGCGTGCATGTACCGCAGCAGCCAGCCGCCTTCGACATCGCGCATGATATGCTCGACCGATGCGAATGCGTGATCGACATGCGGTGTATAGTGCATGACCAGCGCGATGCCGGTTGCGATCTGCAGCACCAGGCAGAAGGTCAGCACGATGCCCCAGATCCACATCCAGTTGAGGTTCTTGGGCGTCGGGATCATCAGCGTCGAATAGATGATGCCACCGATCGGCAGACGGGCGTGCAGCCACTTCTCGATGCGGCTTTTCGGTTCGTAGTTGTCGTGCGGAATACCGGCCATGTCTGTCCCCTAGCCCAGCTTGATCACGCCATCGGAGACGAATTTCGCCTCCGGGACGGGCAGGTTTTCAGGCGCCGGACCCTTCCGGATGCGTCCCGACTTGTCATAGTGCGACCCGTGGCACGGGCAGAACCAGCCACCGAAATCGCCCTGATCTTCAATCGGCACACAACCCAGATGTGTGCAAACGCCCAGCATGACCAGCCACTCGCCATCCGCATCCAGCGTCCGGTTCTTGTCATCGGCAGTCGAGCCAGGCTTGTTGTCGTTGCGCGAGTCCTGATCCGGCAGCTCGTAAAGCGGCGTGCTGCGGGATTCGGCAATCTCGTCCGCTGCACGGCGGCGAATGAAGACCGGCTTGCCACGCCACTTGACTTTGATCTGAGTGCCCGGCGCAATATCGCCAACCGGCACCTCGATCGAAGCAAGCGCCAGCACGTCCTTGGACGGGTTCATCTGATCGATCATCGGCCATGCTGCGGCGGCTGCAACGACCCCGCCTGTCGCGGCGGTGGCGACGTAGAGAAATTCTCGACGGTTTCCGTCGTGCTCTGACACGTGCCTGTCTCCCTCTTCTGAAACCGCCGGGGCGCCCTGGCGGATCAACATACCATTCCAGGCGCATTCGCACCGCAGAATGGATCAGGTCACGGAATATCTTGCAGCCATGCCCCGGTCCAGCGGACAACGCGCCGCATCCATTGGGAAATTGTTATGATTCGAATCGCTCTTTTCCAACCCGATATCGCACCGAATGTGGGTGCAATCATTCGTTTGGGCGCCTGTTTGGGCCTGCCGGTCGATGTGATCGAACCATGCGGCTTCGCGTTTTCGCTGCACGCGGTGCGCCGGCAGGTCATGGACTATGGCGACAAGGCCGACGTGACACGGCACGATTCGTGGGAAAGGTTCAATGCGGACAGGCGCGGCCGGCTGATCGCCATGACCACCAAAGGGGCCGAACCACTTTGGGATTTTTCGTTTTCTTCCGGTGATGTCATGCTGATGGGCCGCGAAAGCGCAGGGCTGCCGGATGACGTCCAAGCCGCCACGGATGCCCGGGTCGTGATCCCGATGGCTGCGGGAACAAGATCGCTGAACATCGCTATCGCCGCCGGGATCGCGGCAGGCGAAGCGGTTCGGCAGTTGCGGACAAGGAAGTAGGCAGGGGTGTTCCCCCGCGGCGGCCCCGCGATCCGGCCCTTACGCGCCCTCGATCAATGCCTCGCAACCGGTTCCGTTCAGGGCCGTCAGGACGGTCTTGCGTGCATCTGGCCCCAAGGCGGCGAACGCTTCGCGCAGCCACGCCACGCATTTCGCCTGATAGGGAAAGCTGCGCTGGGTCCAGGTTGCGCCTTCCAGCGCCAGCGAAACCGTCTGATCGCCCGCCGCCACTGCGCGGGCGTTGGCGAGCATAACGGGAACATATGTCCGGCCGATATCGATCAACAGGTCCCGCAAGGTCTGTGGAAGAGCCACGGCGGAAATCCAGTCTGCGGGGTCCGGTTCAACGCCGGACAGATCCTCGACAATCGACGTCCAGGCGTAGACGCGGGGCGCGAGATCCAGCGTCAATGCCATCGGCGTGGGATCAAAGGCCGCTAGTTGGGTCAGTTGTCCGAACGCGGCGAAATCCGCGCTGGCCGGACGCGTACCGAAAAGGAAGCGATGGGTGCGCAGATGCGCGTTCAAGAGGCCGATGAAGCGTTTGTAGCTCGCCTCGATCAATGGGCCGGTTCCCGGGTTCGATCCGACGACCCCCAACCGGCCGATCTGGCGCGCTGCAAAGTCCGCGCCCTGCTGTGCGATCTGATCGTCCGGCCGGTTTGGATCGAACCAAAGGGGCAGCATGTTGGTGCTGCGTTCGATGTCGGCGGGATAGACCCAGCGATAGTGAAACATCGCCTTGGTCAGCCATTCGTCGCCGTAATCTTCCAGCAACATGTCAATCCAGGCCAGTGCGGGATCAGCCGGGATCACTTCCCGGCCGGGCACCCGTTGTTCCAGCGCCCGGATCAGTGGCGAGGTGTCTGTTACCGCCTCGACCCCGCCATCCGGACCGGGCCGGAAAAGGGTGGGCATCAGCGGAACCTTCGGCGTTGGAAAACCGGCGGCGGCGACCTGTGCGCGCGTGATCCAGCGATAGGGCAACCGGCGATACCGCAGAACGGCCAGCATTTTGCGGGTATAGGGCGAGCCAACGGCGCCAGCCAGGGTGACGAGGTCGTCGGTGATCTGCATTTGCACGCTCCTGCATCGTCGGTGCCTTAGACTAACGCCTGCCTCTATAGGTGACGAGGGGCGTTGGACTGCGTTTTCAAGCCTGGTCGCTCTGATGTGAAGACCCAGGCCCGGCGCGCCGCAGTCATCCCGTATGGATTTGGCGGCGGCCGCCGCCTTCTGCTATCGCCGGGCGGCATGCGATTGAAAGCCCGGCAATGACCCCCAAATCCGACGACACCCCGCATCCCTATCGCTGGGCCGTGCTGTTTGGCGTTTGGCTGATGTACGCGTCCTTTGGGCTGTCGATTTCCTCGATGGCACCGCTCGTGGCCGAGATGTCGGCGGATCTTGGGGTCAGCCGCACCGCCATGGGCACGGTTCTGGGGGCCTGGCAGCTGACCTATATCGCGGCTGCGCTGCCGCTGGGCGCACTGTTGGACCGGATCGGCGTTGCGCGCGGGCTGATGATCTCGGCCCTGGTGATGGCCGGATCGTTGTGCCTGCGCGGCCTGGCGACGGGTGAGCTGACGCTGTTCGCTGCCGTTGCGGTGTTCGGCGTGGGCGGACCGCTGGTGTCGATTGGGGCGCCAAAACTGATTGCGTTGTGGTTCGCAGGCGCCAGCCGGGGGATGGCGATGGGGGTCTACATGACCGGCCCTGCCATTGGTGGGATCGCGGCGCTTTCTTCGGCAAATTCGCTTCTGGTCCCACTGACGGGCAGTTGGCGCGGCGCGATGTTCACATTGGCGGGACTGGTGTTGCTGGCCAGCGCGGCCTGGTGGGCGATCAGCCGCCACCCCGAGGCGCGGGCACGCGATGGCAAGGTCGGGGGCCTGTCCAAAGGCGACAGCCTGCGCGCCTTTTTGGAGATCGCGAAGATCCGCACCGTGCAAATCGTGCTGCTGATGTCGATTGGCATCTTCATGTTTAATCACGGGCTGAACAACTGGTTGCCCGAAATTCTGCGTGCCAAGGGCATGAGCCCGGAGGACGCAGGATACTGGGCGTCGATCCCGACGCTGGTCGGCATTCTGGGGGCGCTGACCATTCCGCGGTTCGCGACCCCATCGCGCCGGGTCCCGATCATGCTGGGGCTGTTCCTGCTGGCGCTTGGGGCCAGCCTGTTGTTGCACCTGATGCCGGGGACAGGCCTGGTTACGGGACTGATGGCGCAGGGGATCGCGCGGTCGTCGATGATGACCGTTGCGATCCTTTTGCTGATGGAGGCGCCCGGCGTGCCGCCCGAGCGGGCCGGGGTTGCAGGTGGCATGTTCTTCACGGTTGCCGAGATCGGCGGCGTGATGGGACCGCTGTCCATCGGCATTGTGTCCGATGCGTCGGGCGGGTTTGCCGCGCCGCTTTGGATGATGACTGGCGTGGTTGTGGTGCTGCTGGGGCTTCTGGTTTGGTTGCAAATTCAGTCGGGGCTGGCGAGGCGGGCGGCAACCGGTTAAGCGTGGGGCCCGAAGCGCATCTGCGCCCCTTTCCGTCCACTTTTTCCGGCGGGAAGGTCAGGGGGAGGCCATGGAGACATCGAAGGCCATGAGACGCGACTGGCTGGCAACGGCGCGCACGCTGAGCGAAGCGCTGCCCTATCTGCAACGGTATGACGGCAAAACGATTGTCGTGAAGTTTGGCGGGCATGCCATGGGCGATGCCGCGTCGATGGAGCGATTTGCGCGCGATATCGTGCTGATGAAGCAATGCGGTGTGCACCCGGTCGTGGTTCACGGCGGCGGCCCGCAGATCAATCAGATGCTGGAACGCCTGGGCGTGGTCAGCGAGTTCAAGGACGGTTTGCGGGTCACAACGGCCGAGACGGTCGAGGTCGTCGAGATGGTGCTGGCCGGGGTCATCAACAAGCGCATCGTTGCGGCCATTAACGCTCAGGGCGGGGAAGCGGTTGGTCTGTCGGGCAAGGACGCCAACCTGATGGTTTGCGATAAGGCGATGAAGACCAGCCGCGATCCGGACAGCAATATCGAGAAAGTGTTGGATCTGGGATTTGTCGGCGACCCGGCGGAAGTGAACCCGCGGATCCTGCGCACGTTTATCGATTCCAATTTCATTCCCGTTGTGGCGCCGGTCGGCGCCGGGCGGTCGCCGGAAGAGACGTTCAACGTCAATGGCGATACGGCAGCCGGTGCAATCGCCGGGGCAATGGACGCCGAGCGCTTGATGCTTTTGACCGACGTGCAGGGTGTGAAGAACGCAGATGGCGAGGTGCTGACCCAGCTTTCGCGAGCCGATGTCGATACGCTGATCGGCGACGGTACGATTGCCGGTGGCATGATCCCGAAAGTGCGCACAGCGGTGGACGCGATGGATCAGGGTTGCGGCGGGGCCGTTATTCTGGACGGGCGGACACCCCATGGCGTTTTGCTGGAGCTGTTCACGCAGCACGGGGCGGGAACGTTGATCCTGGGATAACGGTGCCTGGGCCGGGAGAGTTCCGGGTGTGCCTATGTTGCCGGTCGGAGTTGTTGGCCGGCGGCGCATTGGGTGTTCGTGCGGGTCCGGTGCGCTTAAGCGCACCCTACGCCGGATCGGGCGGCGCAGTTGCGGGATTCCAGTGACGAACGACCGGGTGAGTGGCACTTTGGCCACGCCAATACCGCCCGGTCAGGTCTTTCCGCCGCGTGGACTGGGTTTCTCGTGCTGCGGCGCGCCATTTGCAAGTTGGCGGGCACGCCGGGTCGCAGATTCATGCCCTGACGGCATGTCCCCATAACGTGACCGCGCGGCCACGGGGTCGTTTCAGCCTGAGGCCACGACACGGATCCGGTAATCTTGCACCGGTCTGCACCGCTGGTTCGAACCCAGGGCCGCCTTGGATCAATCAACCGCCCTACATGCTGGATCGGGTCTACAGGTGATTGATTGATTTTTCGTAAAATTTGGCGAATTCGGCGTGTGCGCTACTCCGCGGCGGTTTGATCGAGCGCTTCGATCTCTTTGCGCAGCGGGGCGAGGGCGTGGGCGGTGTTTCCGCCGGTTCCGTCATCGGCATAGGCATATTGCCGTGCCTTCTCGACCTCGCCCTTTTCGAGATAGGCCTTGCCGATCACGTAACGGGCCGTTTCCTTGTGCTTTGGCGGCGCGGCGGCAACGCCTTTGAGCGCGCGTTCGATGGCGTCGTCCAAATCGCCGCGGCGCAGCGCAATCTTGGCGTACTCGACATGCATGCCCCAATGGCGGGGATTTGCCTCGATCGCATGGCGCAGGTGTTGTTCCGCCTCGGTATCGTTACCGGCGCCCATCAGCGCCTTAGCCATCTGGAAACGGGCCGCGTGATTTTCCGGCATCAGAATGATCGATTCGCGAAAGGCTTCTTGCGCACCCGCCTTGTCGAGCGCGCGCATCCGGGCCATGCCGAGGGCGACCCAATTCGGTGCCGTCGGTTCAAGTTCGGTCGCCCGTTCCAAAAGGTCCGCAGCGGCCCGCGCATTCTTACGGGTCTTTTCAACCGACGATGCGTGACGCAGCATTTCGACATTGTCGGGCGCCTGTTCAAGCGCCGCGTGGATCGCTTCCGCCGCCTCCTCATATTCCCGCGACAGGAAGTGAGCGTAGCTTTTCTGGTAAAGCACCGACGCGGCATCGACATCGCCGAAATAGTAGCCAACCAGATGGGTCACGATCTTTGAAATGAACGCCTTTTTCAGGTGCAGAAGGTCGGGGTCCCAGATGTCCCAGGTCCGGGTCAGCATCGCGGATTCATAGCTGGGGAAGTAATCGGTGTTGTCATAGCGGTCGGCAACCTCGGTCGCCACCGCACGCAACACCGATTTCGAGTACATATTTGCGGTGATGATATCGTCGTCGGTGAAGGTCCGCGCCATCGCAACCGGTGATGTGGTGAGCAAAATCTTCACGTCCGGGTTCAAGCGGCGCAGGATGGTGACGGTATCGTCGATATATTTGTGGCAGTCGACAAAGCCGGAGCGTTCGGCCGCGAACCGGTCGCCAAACCGCAGCATGTTGCGCCCGATCGGTGTCGAGTGGAGATAGACATTGTTGATCGGGTCTAACCAGCTTTCAACCAGACCCAGCGTGATGGTCACGCAATCCGCCGAAAACGCGTGCGCGTTCAATTCGTAAAGCTCTTTGCGCCGTTCCAGGAACCGGTCGCGTGTGACAGGCGCGAAGACGGGAAATCCGGTGTCGATGATGCGGCCGTCGTCCAGTTCGATGGCAAATTTTTCCGAGGCAGCTTCGTCGAAGCCATCCCTTTCATGCTGTTCCGCCGCCCAGGCGATGTCCTGCCAGATCGTTTGCGGCGTGTAACGGTTCAGGAACTGGTTGTCGTCCGACGCCCATTCCTCGTCCGGCAGGCGCATTTCCATGGTCGGCAAATTCATGTCCAGCGTCGCGAGATTGCGTTCGACGTTCCGGGCAAAACACGAGCCGATTGTGAAGATCTTGGCCCCCGGCGGCACCGAGAAGGTCGGCGAGACGACGGGCCACACCTCCGGCTGCAGGCGCGGGTGGGCGCCGCCCCAGGTTGAGAGCGATTTCATTTGCCGCTTGGTCGCCATTGGCCACTCCTTTGCGCATTCTTGCGCGAAGCTATCGCATTTGATCCTAACAGCGGGTTAGGCGGGGCGCCATCGCGTTTGCGGTGCCTGACATCGGTTCTGATACGCCCGGGCCGGTTGCTGAATGCGCTCGTTCCTCTCATATGACTCAGGTCTGCCCAAACACCAATTTGAAAGTGCCGGCAAAATGATAAAGCTGACGGACCGCCTATCGCTGGGGATGCTTTTGCGAACCTTTTGGGCGCGGGTTATGGTCACCTGGACGTTGGTATTGTTGGAAACAGCCATGTTCGCGCTGGTCCCGCTGCTGATCGGCCGGTCAATCGATGGGCTGCTGGCAGATGACTGGGGGTCGTTCCAGCAATTGATCGGCGTGCTTGCCGCCCTGTTGACAGTCGCCATTGTCAGACGGGTCTATGATACGCGCGCTTATGGAACCATGCGGGTCGAACTGGGCAAGGCGCAGGCCAATCGGGCCGAGGGCGAACCCGTTTCCGTGACCAATGCGCGGGTCCTGATGGGGCGCGAGCTGGTCGACTTTCTGGAAGAACAGGCCCCGCAGACGATGATGGCGCTGGTGCAGGTCATCGCGTCTGTGGTGATCCTGTTGTCGTTTCACCAAACGCTCGCTCTTTCCGCAGGCGGCGCTGCTGTTGCAATCATCCTGATCTATGCGCTTTTCGCCCGGCGTTTTTTCCGGCTGAACGGCGCGTTGAACGAGCGTTCCGAGAAGCAGGTTTCGACACTGGAGAACCGGAATGTCGGCGCGATCGCAACGCATTTCCTGAGCATCAGACGACAGGAAGTGCGGATTTCGGATCTAGAGAGCCTGGTTTACGGGCTGATCTTTCTGACTTTGCTGACCATGCTGTCGTTCAATCTTTGGTTCGCCGCGACCCAAAGCGGGGCGACGCCAGGGCAAATCTTTTCGATCGTGTCCTATTCGTATGAATTCGTTCAAGCCGCTGTGGCCTTGCCGATTGCCCTGCAAGCGCTGACGCGTCTGGGCGAGATCACCGCGCGCATCAACCGCCCGGCATCGGAGATAGGCGACGCGGTCTAGGACCGGCGGGGGCAGAAAGGCGGCGGCCCGTTAAAGGCCGCACCGCGGTTCCGGTCAGGCCGGAGACCGCGTTAGCGGGGCAATTCGGTCGATCCCATCAGGAAGTTGTCGATGGAGTGGGCGGCCTGGCGGCCTTCGCGGATCGCCCAGACGACCAGGGATTGACCCCGGCGCATATCGCCTGCGGAGAAAACCTTTTCCTCGCTGGTCAGATAGTCCTGCACGTTTGCCTTGACGTTCTGACGCGGGTCCAGTTCGACGCCCAAGTCGTTGATCAGCCCTTCGTGGACCGGATGTACGAACCCCATGGCCAGCAAAACCAAGTCGGCTTTCAGGTCGAATCCCGACCCATCGACCGGCTTGAAATCCGGGCCGACTTTGGCGCAGCGGATATGCGTGACGTGGCCGTCTTCGCCTTCGATCTTGGTGGTGGCGACGGCAAAATCACGCTCGGCGCCTTCGTCCTGCGATGACGACGTGCGCATCTTGAGGGGCCAGTGCGGCCAGGTCATGGCCTTGTCTTCTTTTTCAGGCGGCGCCGGCATGATTTCAAGCTGGGTGACCGATAGGGCGCCTTGCCGGAACGAGGTGCCGATACAGTCCGACCCGGTGTCGCCGCCGCCGATCACGATGACATGCTTGCCGTTCGCCAGAATTGGCTCGGCTTCGAAATTGCGCCCGCCGACGCGCCGGTTCTGTTGCGGCAGAAATTCCATTGCATAGTGGACACCGTCCAACTCGCGGCCCGGAACCGGCAAATCGCGCGGGGTTTCGGACCCGCCTGCCAGCAGCACAGCGTCATGGTCTTCCATTAGATCGTCGGTGGCATAGTCGGTACCGACATGAACGCTGGTGTGAAAGGTAACGCCTTCCGCCTCCATCTGCGCGGCGCGGCGGTCGATGATCTGCTTTTCCATCTTGAAATCGGGAATGCCCAGCCGCAGCAGGCCGCCGATCACTTCGGACTTTTCATAGACATGCACATCATGCCCGGCGCGGGCCAACTGCTGCGCTGCGGCCAAACCCGCAGGGCCAGAGCCGACGATGCCGACGACCTTGCCGGTCTTTGCCTCGGGAGGTTGCGGTTCTACCCAGCCTTCTTGCCAGGCGCGATCGACAATGGCGCATTCGATCGTTTTGATCGTGACCGGATTATCGTCGATGTTCAGGGTGCATGCCGCCTCGCACGGGGCGGGGCAAATGCGTCCCGTAAACTCCGGGAAATTATTGGTGGAGTGCAGGTTGTCGGACGCCTGCTGCCAGTCGTGATTGTAGAGCAGATCGTTCCAATCGGGGATCTGGTTGTTCACAGGGCAGCCATTGTGACAAAACGGAATGCCGCAATCCATGCACCGCGCGGCCTGGCGTTCGACGTCGCGATCTTCCAGCGGAATGACAAATTCGTCGAAATGCCGGATACGGTCGCCTGCGGGTTCGTAGGCGCGTTCCTGACGATCGATCTCCAGAAAGCCGGTGACTCTGCCCATTACGCTCTCCCCAATCCCAGGTTCATGTCGCCGGTCTGAGCCTGCTGCATTTCTTGCAAGGCGCGCCGGTATTCGACCGGCATGACTTTGACGAATTTCGGGAGGAAATCCTCCCAGTTGTCCAGAATGTGCTGCGCCCGGGACGAGCCGGTATAGCGCGCGTGGTTCTGAATGAGTTGTTTCAACCGTTCGGCGTCGTGCCGGTTCATGTCGGAACGGATGTCGACCATCCCGTGCGAATCGTGGTCCGAGCGGTGCAGCTTTTCGAGCAGTTTTTCCTCGGCTTCGACGGTTTCCAAGTCGACCATCGACAGATTGCAGCGGCTTTTGAATCCGCCATGCTCGTCCAGGACGTAGGCAATACCGCCGGACATGCCCGCCGCGAAGTTCCGGCCAGTTTCGCCCAGCACGATCACAACTCCGCCCGTCATGTACTCGCAGCCATGATCCCCGGTGCCTTCGACAACGGCGATGGCACCCGAGTTGCGCACTGCGAAGCGTTCGCCAGCAATGCCGTGGAAGTAACACTCGCCATTGATCGCGCCGTAGAGAACCGTGTTACCGACAATCATGCTTTCGCCCGGCACGATGCCGCTGTCGGCGGCGGGGCGGATGATCAGCTTGCCACCGGAAAGGCCCTTGCCGACATAGTCGTTGCCTTCGCCGATCAGGTCCAGGGTCACGCCTTTGGCAGCCCATGCGCCAAAGGATTGGCCCGCCACGCCGGTCAGCGTGATGTGGATTGTGTCGTCCGGCAATCCGGCATTGCCATAGCGCCGGGCAACCTCACCCGATAGCATGGTTCCGGCAGACCGGTCCGTATTGCCGATCGGATAGGCCAGTTTCACCGATGTCTTATCGTCCAGCGCGGCCGCCGCATCAGCGATGAACCGACGGTCGATGATGTCCACGATCGGATGGTTCTGATCGATGGTCCGGTGGGTATCAAACTTTTCGGCCTCGACCGGGCGGTGGAACAGCTTGCTGAAATCCAGGCCACGGGCTTTCCAGTGGTCGACGGCGTCGGCCGTGTCCAGAACATCTGTCTCACCGATCATGTCGGCGAACGTTGCGAAGCCCATCGACGCCATCATCTCGCGCACTTCTTCGGCGATGAAGAAGAAGTAGTTGATGACGTGCTCGGGCTTGCCCGTGAAGCGCTTGCGCAGAACGGGGTCCTGTGTCGCAACACCGACCGGGCAGGTGTTGAGATGGCATTTGCGCATCATGATGCAGCCCGCGGCGACCAAGGGCGCGGTGGCAAAGCCGAATTCGTCTGCGCCAAGCAGCGCCCCGATGACGACGTCGCGACCGGTGCGCAGGCCGCCATCGACCTGCACGCTGATCCGCCCGCGCAAATCGTTAACGACCAGCGTTTGCTGGGTTTCGGCAAGGCCGATTTCCCAGGGGCTGCCTGCATGTTTGATCGAGGTCAGGGGCGAGGCACCGGTGCCGCCTTCGAACCCCGAAATCGTTACATGGTCGGCGCGGGCTTTTGAGACGCCCGCTGCAACCGTGCCGACGCCGATCTCGGAGACCAGCTTGACACTGATATCCGACGACGGAGACACGTTCTTGAGATCGTAAATCAGCTGGGCCAGATCTTCGATCGAATAGATATCGTGGTGCGGCGGAGGGCTGATCAGGCCAACGCCAGGCGTCGAGTGGCGGACCTTTGCGATAACCGCATCGACCTTGTGACCGGGTAACTGACCGCCCTCGCCGGGTTTGGCGCCCTGGGCCATCTTGATCTGAATCATATCCGAGTTGACAAGATACTCGGCGGTCACACCGAAACGGCCGGAAGCGACTTGCTTGATCGCCGAGCGCTCCGAGGAGCCGTCTTCCTTCGGCGTAAAACGGTCAACCTCTTCGCCGCCCTCGCCAGTGTTCGACTTGCCGCCGAGATTGTTCATGGCGCGGGCCAGGGTCGTGTGCGCCTCGCGGCTGATCGATCCATAAGACATGGCGCCGGTCGCGAACCGCTTGACGATGTCAGTGGCCGGTTCAACCTGGTCCAGCGGGATCGGGGCGCGGCCCGTTTCCTCTGCCGCCTTGATCCGGAACATGCCGCGCAGCGTCATTAGCTGTTCGGACTGTTCGTTGATTGCGCTGGCAAAGGCGCGGTACTTTTCCGGGATATTCCCGCGCACTGCGTGCTGCAAATCGGCGACGGTGTCCGGTGTCCACGAATGCTTTTCGCCGCGAATCCGGTAGGCATAGTCACCGCCGACATCCAAGGCCTTGGCCAGAACCGGGCTGTGACCGAAAGCGTCGGCATGGCGCATGAACGTTTCGCGGGCAATCTCCGCCAGCCCGACGCCTTCGACGCCGGTATGGGTACCCGTGAAGTACTTGGCGATAAAATCCGATGACAGACCCACCGCATCAAAGATCTGGGCGCCGCAATAGGATTGATAGGTCGAGATGCCCATCTTGGACATGACCTTCAGGATGCCCTTGTTCAGCGCCTTGGTGTAGCGCCGGTTCAACTCCCACTGCGCGATGTCTTCGTCCATCTTTTCGCGCAGCTCGCCCAGCGTCTCGAATGCCAGCCAAGGGTTGATCGCTTCGGCACCATAGCCTGCCAGGGTGCAGAATTGGTGCACCTCGCGGGCCTCACCCGTTTCGACCACCAGTCCGACGGATGTGCGCAGCCCCTTGCGGATCAGGTGGTGATGAACAGCCGACGTTGCCAGCAGCGACGGGATCGCAACACGCTCCGGTCCGACCAGGCGGTCACTGAGGATGATGATGTTGTAACCATGCTGGACCGAGGTTTCGGCCCGGTCGCAGATCGCATCCAGCGCGCCCTCCATCCCCGCAAATCCGCGTTCGCGCGACATTGTGGTGTCCAGTGTCGTCGTCATGAACTGATTGTCGGCAATGTCGCCGATACGGCGGATCTTCTCGAGCCCTTCGTTCGAGAGGATGGGTTGCATCACCTCCAGCCGCTTGAGCGCCGACGTCCCTTCCAGATCCAGAAGATTCGGGCGCGGGCCGATAAAGCTGACCAGCGACATAACGATTTCTTCGCGGATCGGATCGATTGGCGGGTTCGTGACCTGCGCGAAGAGCTGTTTAAAATAGGTCGAAAGGTTTTTGGATTTGGAGCTAAGCGCCGAAATCGGCGTGTCCGTGCCCATGGCGCCCACGGCTTCCTGACCGGTATGGGCCATTGGCGCCATCAGGAACTTAATATCCTCTTGCGTATACCCGAACGCCTGCTGCTGCTTCATCAGCGACAGGGTCGAACGGGGTGCTTCGCGGCCCGTGTCCGGCAAGTCCTTGACGCGGATCTGGGTGCGGGCCAGCCATTCACGATAAGGGTGGCTTTGCGCCATTTCGCGCTTGAGGTCGTCGTCCGAGACGATCTTGCCTGCTTCGAGATCGATCAACAGCATCTTGCCCGGTTGCAGGCGCCACTTGCGAATGATGTCCTTTTCGGCAATCGGCAGCACGCCCATTTCGGATGCCATCAACACGCGGCCATCGGCCGTTTCCAGATAGCGCGCGGGCCGCAGGCCGTTGCGGTCCAGCGTGGCGCCGATCCGGCGGCCATCGGTGAAGGCAATGGCGGCGGGGCCGTCCCATGGCTCCATCAGAGCGGCATGATATTCATAGAAGGCGCGGCGTTCTTCATCCATCAGCGGATTACCGGCCCACGCCTCTGGGATCATCATCATCATGGCGTGGGGCAGATCGTACCCGCCCTGGAAGAGCAGTTCCAACGCATTGTCAAAGCAGGCGCTGTCCGACTGGCCTTCATAGGAAATCGGCCACAGCTTTTGCATGTCAGCGCCGAAAGTTGGACTGGCCATCGTCGCCTGCCGGGCGGCCATCCAGTTATAGTTTCCGCGCAGCGTGTTGATCTCGCCATTATGACAGATCATCCGATAGGGGTGCGCCAGCGGCCAGGACGGGAACGTGTTGGTCGAGAAGCGTTGATGGACCAGTGCCAGGGCGCTGACATACCGGTCGTCGGCCAGATCCAGATAATAGCGCGGCAGATCGTCGGCCATGGTCAGGCCCTTGTAGACGATGGTGCGCGAGGAACAGGAGACGGGATAATACTCGCCAGCAACGTCCGGGTGCGCGGCCCGGATCATGTTGGAGGCAACCTTGCGCGCCACGTAAAGCTTGCGCTCGAACGTGTCCCAGTCGGCGATGCCGTCGCCCCGGCCGATGAAGACCTGGCGCTGTACCGGCTCGGTCGGCTTGACCGAATATCCGAGCACGGAATTGTCGACAGGGATATTGCGCCAACCCAGGATCGTCAGACCCTCCTGCTCGGCCGCCTCTTCGTAAGAGCGGGCGATGGTCTTTCGCTGTGTCTCGTCATGCGGCATGAACAGCTGGCCGATGCCGTAATGGCCCGGGGCCGGCAGGGTCACGTCCTGCTCGGCCATCTCGGCGGCAAAGAATTCGTGCGGGATCTGCGTCAGAATGCCAGCGCCATCGCCCGCTTTCGGATCGGCGCCCACTGCGCCGCGGTGTTCCAGGTTGCAAAGGATTTGCAGGCCATCCAGCACGATCTGGCGGCTTGCCTGGTTCGAGATCGAACAGATCATGCCGACACCGCAGGCGTCGTGTTCATTCGCGGGATGGTAGAGTCCCGCCGCCGGTTTTGTTCCGAATGGGCGAATCGGATCGGGCGTGCTGCCCAGCACCCTGATGTCGGATCGGGTCGTGTTCCGGCTGATCTTATTCATTGTCCGCCTCTCTGTGTCTCGGGTCCCCGTTTCGCAGAGACCCGCCGCCTGATCCAGCGGCCATAGGGTCGCTGGGTCTGAAGTCTATTTGGGCTTGGGAGGGGTAAATCGGCCAAATCTTGCAGAGAAACCGGTCCCGGAGCCCCCGGCTGCACAAGAACCGGAGAGGTGTCTGGGCGCCGGGCCCGCCTGTCGGCGGGTCAATCTGGTCTTGGTTTGTCTGTTCGTTTCATCTGGCGCCCCCTTGATGTCCGGAACCGCCAGTCCGGCGAAAGATAATTACCCCGCCGGGGGTCCGATGGACAGCTTGTAAGCGAAACCGGCACCAAAGGTCAATACTGCTTACTCTCTTTTGGATGGGTCTCCGCGGTGATATTGGCACCAAGCGCCACAAGAGGCCGGACCGGCTCTATCCCATCCGTGCTGACTGCGATATTGAACCGGCAAGGCGCCATGGTATCGTTTCGCGCGTTGTGATTTCACGCCCTGTGATTTCGCGACCTGTGATTTCGCGACCTGTGATTTCGCGCCCTGTGATGATGGAACCGGTCCCATGCCCAACAACTTCCAGATCAGCCCCAACGCCCGCCGCCTGACTGCGGATGAAAAGGCGCAATTCGAGCGTGACGGTTATGTCAAAAACCTGCCGGTCTTTGCCCCGGACGGAGTCAAGGCGTTGCAGGACCTGTTTCAGAATATGGCGGCGCGTCTGCCGGACGGCGCGGACATCAATCACGTCAACATGTGGCACAAGGCCAGCCGCGAGGTGCATGACCTTTGCCGGAACCCGGCGATTCTGGACTATGTCGAAGATCTGATCGGCCCCGATATCAATCAATGGGGATGCCAGTTATTCGTGAAATACCCCGGCGACGGATCGGTCGTGCCGTGGCATCAGGACGCGCAATTCTGGCCGCTGGACCCGCACCGCACCGTAACTGTATGGCTGGCGGTCTATGACACCGATGCAGGCAATGGCGCCATGCAACTGGTCCCCGGCAGTCACGGCCAGGGCAATTTCCATCATGATGTGAACACAGCCGAGAACCTGGTGCTGGACCAAGAGGTGCCCGATGCGCTGATCGACCATGACAAGGTCGTCACCATGGATCTGAAGGCAGGCGAGATGTCGCTGCATGACGACGGGCTGCTGCACGGATCGTTGGCAAATTCATCCAACCGGATGCGGGCCGGGCTGACGATGCGCTTTTGCCCGACCAATGTGAAATGCGATCTCGGTGTCTGGCCGACCTTTGAAACCTATCACGCACGCGGGACCGATCGTTTCAAACTGAACCCGGCCGGGCCGGTGCCGATGGGCGAGAAGCATCCGCTCCGCAAATTCCAACACTCGTCCGAGTTTGCCTAGGAACGTGGGCGAACCGCTGCGCTTGCTGCGTTACCTGACGCTGTTCAGCGACCAGTCGTAATGCGTGTCGTCCAGCCCGCCCTTCAGCGTATGGGCCAGATCGGGGGCGCCGTGTTTGCGTAAGTGCGCGATCACACCGGCCTCGCTGTCACCGAAATCTTCAATGAACCAATCATAGATACGCGATACGACGACATCGTCCCCAACGACCGATACCCCGCGCGGATCATTGACATAGGCCTTTGCCGCCCGGTCCAGTGCAGCGTTCAGATCCGTACCGGTATAGGCGCTGGGCGCAAGATCGGGGCAGCCGATCGAAGCACAGTTCACCGCATAATGGACCCGGGGATCGTTCCAAATCGGGCGAAGAATGCGGTGTTCGATATCGTTCAAGGTCAGGTCCGTAACTTCGATCTGGATCAGTTTGGCATCCCACGGCCCGCTGGACAGAATCCCGGGCGAGATGTCGATATCGCGGATACTGTCGACCGGCATGTGATCCAAGATCACCCGAACCGTCAGCGCGTTATAGAGGTTGATCCAGAAGGCCATCTGCTCGGCCCGGTTCAGCGTGCTGACCGGGGTAGCAGACAGCTTGGCCAAATACCCGTCCAGCGCAGCGCGGTCCCGTGCCGCTGCCTGATAGTCGACCAGATTGGCCCCTGGGCGGTCCCGGACATGCGCCTTGAGAAACCGGTCCCAGGCGGAATGATCGACGGTCGTGGTCGATCCCGGATCGTGGGCCTGCCATCGCGGCCAAAGATCCACGCCCGGCGCAAACAAGCGTTCGCCGGATCCAAACGCGGGCAGAAAGATCAGGGCCGCAAACAGCAGGGCCGATTTGGCGATCAGTTTCTTCATGGTATCCCGGGTGCATATTCGGTCATTTCTTTCCAGATAGGGCAGAACGCGGCCACCGCCCCATCACGAATGCACGAGGTCACGCACAGGTGTCCGTGGTCTTACCGGTTTCGCGGCCCGTCTGTCTGAGATACGCTTTGACGCCCGTGAGATACGCTTGATCCCGCCGGATAGAGGAGAACGCCATGGCTGCAGCGCCCCCAGTTTGTGACTTTGGCTGGCAAGCGCCAGCGTTTTCGCTGCCTGCGACGGATGGGCAAAGCTATTCGCTCGATCAGATCCGTGGGCCCAATGGCGCCCTGATCATGTTTATCTGCAATCATTGCCCGTATGTGACGTCAGCGATTGACCGGATTGTTGGCGATGCGGTCGAAATCTCGGGCCATGGCGTCGGCATCGCCGCCATTTGCGCAAATGACGCGGCCAGCTATCCCGCCGACAGTTTTCCACGCATGATCGAATTCGCGGCGTCGAACGGGTTTGGGTTTCCGTATCTGCACGATGAGAGCCAGGCGGTTGCCCGGGCCTATGACGCCGCCTGCACGCCTGATTTCTTCGGGTTCGATGCGCAAGGCGGTTTGCAGTATCGCGGGCGGCTGGACGCTGGCGGGCGCCGGGCAATCCCCGGCGCAAGGCGGGAATTGCGCGAGGCGATGATCGCAATTGCCGATACCGGTAAAGGACCGGCAGAACAGGTTGCGTCCATGGGCTGCTCGATAAAATGGCGGGCCTGAGGGCCGATTGGCGGCCTGACTATGCCCATGTTCCGGGTGCAAACCCCCGACATCCGGACGGCACTTTCGATGCCATCCGGGACAGCGCGCTGCAACCAACGACGTCGAGCGCGGCGGCGGCGAACCCGGCCTTTCAGGCGGGTCTGAACTTTCTTGAGACCGGCTATTTCTGGGAGGCGCACGAGGTCCTGGAGCCGGTCTGGATGAATGCGCAAGCCAATTCGCCAGAGCGGTTTATGGTCCAGGCGCTGATCCAGATCGCCAATGCAGCGCTGAAACGGATGATGGCGCGCCCAAAGGCGGCGCAAAGGCTGTGTATGATTGCGCGCGATCTGCTGGACCGGGCCGGTGCCCCGGACAAAGAGGTGATGGGTCTGCGTGTTGCAGCACTGCACGCTGCGATAGTCGCACTGGAGGATGCACCGACGGATCCAGATGCCATTCGGGTGCGCGTGCGTCGGTAGCTGGCCGGCGATCCATCAGCCACTGGATTTCCGTTGGCGAAAACCAAGCGGTTGTTCCGCAATGCCGCCTGGCCGGTTCAAGGTGTCGGCAATCGCGCGACTGAGGGTCAATATGTCGACCCGTCCGTTGAAAGATTAGCCGCAAGAATAGGGGCGCGCTGGGCCAAAGGCGCAACCAAGCCCGTAGGATGATAGATGGGGGATGCCATGACCAGAACGATCGTTGTAACCGGTGCTGCGGGCGGTATTGGCCGGGCGTTGGTGCCGCTGTTGGCCGATGCAGGCGACCGATTGCTGTTGATCGATGTTCCGGGATCTGGCGTTGAAGACCTGGCGTCAGAGTTCGGGGCCGCAGCCCATGCGGGTACGCCGTTGTCTGCCCCTGAATGTGCCGAGGCATTGGGCGTTCTGGACGGCGAAATCGATGGGTTGGCACATCTGGCCGGAACATTCGAGCCGGACCCGGAACTGGGCGACGACCCCAGTGTCTGGCAGCGCACGATCCACAACAATCTGGAGAACGCTTACAATCTGGTTACGGCGATGCTGCCGCGCCTGCCGGACGATCGAATGGCGTCGGTCGTCTTGATTTCGTCATTGGCCTATCGCCGCGGCGGGCGGGCGCATACCGCCTATTCAACGGCCAAGGCGGGGCTGGTCGGAATGACCCGCTCGATGGCGCGCCGCTGGCCCGACCGGATGCGCATCAACGCCCTGGCACCGGGGATCATCGACACACCGATGCCCGCCGACATTATTGCGCAGTTCGGGAACATGCTGAAAGCCGAATGCCCGCTGGGGCGGTTCGGAGAGCCGAGCGAAGTCGCGACCGTGATCAGGTTTCTGCTGGGCAGTGATTCAAGCTATATCACCGGCCAAACGATCAATGTCGATGGCGGTCATTCGATGAACTAGGGACACTGCGCTCGCGTTCCGGTTTCGGCACAGGGATCGGCGGCGGCTTGGCCAACGCAACGCCAACGATCGGGCCAAACCGCCCACCGCGGTCTGTTCTGCCGATCGACGGTGCGTAGAGCCGCGATACATTGCCGTCCAGATAGAGAGCATTCGGCGTTTTCAGCCGGTCGCGAAAAAAGCTTGCGAAATTGTGGAAATTGACCCGCGACCGCGACATGGCGAAGACGGCATAACGCCCGCCGCGCACCACGCCGACCCCGTTGCGGACATAGCGTGACGTGCTGTTCGGCCCGAATTTCGGGTGCAGTTTGCCGCCAATTACCAGCATTGGGCCGGATTGGGTCGCGAACCGGCAACGCGGTTTCTTGCGCGCGAATGTCCTGCTTTCGATGACGGCGCCGCGGCCGCTGCCCCAGCAAAAGACGCCGTTCGGCAGCAACCCGAAATTCCCCGGACCGGCACGGGTGATCAGCCGCCCGGTGCTTTTCCCTTCGATCCGCAACAAGCCGACGGGCGCACGGTCCTCGTGATACATGCCTGCGTTCATGCCAAAGGACAGTGCGCCGCCCTTTTCCGCCATTGCATCTGCGATTGCGCCCAGATTGTAGTAGGGCACGCCGTCCGGGCCGTGGTGCCAAAGGCGCAGGTCATCCAGGCGCAGATCGACCTTGCAGACGGAATAGGTCGTTCGGCGAAAGTCTTCCTCATAGCATTCCAAGGCCTGCGCTGCCGGGGCAGGCAACAGAAAAGCCGTGATCAGAGCCAATGCCGGAACGGTCAGGGTTCGGCGGAAAGGGACGCGCGGCGTTTTTCGCGCACCATAGCGTTGCTTGGCGCTGATGCCTTCTGACATCTTCATTGCGCCGCGCCCAAATTTTCTGTTTCGATGGTTGGGATGCAAGGAAAGGCGACCATTGGGACCATTACACCGGTCTGCGGATCGTCGGACACCCTGAAGAAGCGATGCAGAAAGTCCTTGGCGGTTGGGCGTGTCAGCCCGCTCAACCCCGCAAGCTGCCGAATGCCATTGTCGCTGTGCAAGTGGCGGCCCACAAATTCGGTGATTGCGGCGATGTACCCTGCGCCGGTGCCACCCACATTGTGTAGGCAAAGCCGAACATCCCGACGTGTTTGCAAGCGCAGGTCGCAGCAGAAAGCCGCGAAGCGCAGCAGATAGGCGGCGGCGCGCATATTCGTCCGATCGTCCCCGTCTGGTTCAAGCGATGACGTCAGCGTGATCAGACGTCCCTGCGGGTTTAGATCGGCCAACAACTCGGCCAACGCAATCGCGCGCGCCGCGCGATGCGGCCTATCCCATCCGGTTAGGCCATCCGCGTCGACCACACCGCCCAGGATCGACAGATTACTCTGACGGATCAGGTCCTTCAGGGCGCCGCGTGTGTCTGTGTCGGCAAGATCGCTCAGCCCATCCTGCGAAAGATGCAGCGCCAATGCGGTGCGCGCCGGTCCGGCATCTGCATCCGGGCCCTGCGGCCCATCAAACTGCGCCGCCCACTGACCGACCCCGGCCTCGACCATCGGCCAGCCACCGCCATCACCGATTACATGGAATATCTGTCCGGCCAATCGGGCTGCCCCTTTCGTTTCCGCCCGCGAAAGATAGACTTGCACAACCGCCGCGCCAAGAGCTGCGGCAAGGAGGCCCGCCGCGCATGACCGACCACGACGACAGCGCCTTGGCCCGCGCCTATAACCGCGGCCTTCGTCTGGAGAAGTCCGGCGATCTGGACGGCGCCGCAACGGCCTATCGCGAGGTTCTGGAACTGGACCCGACCGATCATGGCGGCGCGTCGGTCCGGCTGGCCGCCATGGGCCGGGCGCCGGCCCCGGCATCGGCACCGCCCGCCTATGTCGCGACGCTGTTCGATCAGAATGCCAGCGCGTTCGACAACATGCTGGTCGAGCAACTGGGCTATGCCGTCCCCATCCTGGTGCGCGAGCGAATTACCGATCTGGGCCTTGGCCCCTGGCAGCGAATGCTGGACCTCGGGTGCGGAACCGGGCTGACGGGCGCATCCATGATGGATCTGGCTGCTGAAATCACCGGTGTCGATCTGTCGGAAGCCATGCTGAACGAGGCGCACGAACGCGGTTGCTATGACGGGCTTTACGTTGCCGAGGCCGTCGATTTCCTGAACGAGATCGAAGAACCGCCCTGGGATTTGATCACGGCCACCGACGTTCTGCCTTACATCGGTGCGTTGGAGCCGTTCTTTGCCGGTGTCGAGCGCATGCTGGCGCCTGGGGGCGCTTTGGTGATCTCGTCCGAAACCGAACCCGGGCCAGAACCGCCTGTGGCCGATTGGAGCTTGGGCGCCAAGCACCGTTACGCCCACGCCGAGCGCTATGTGAAGGACCGGCTGTTGGCCATAGGGTTGGAGTGTTTGGAGTGTAATCCGATCACCGTGCGCTATGACGAAGGCACCCCGGTGCCCGGTCACCTTACGATCGCGCGGCGAACATGAGCCGTATCCGCGTCAAGATCTGTTGCATGGCATCGCCCGCCGAAGCCGCCCTGGCAGCCGCTGCAGGCGCCGATCTGGTCGGCCTGGTCGGTCCGATGCCATCCGGGGCCGGGATCATAACGCCGCAATCCTGCCGACAGATCGCGGACGCGGCACCGGCCTGGGTCACGCCGGTGCTTTTGACGCAATCGGAAACCGCCGAGCAGATCGAGTGCGATATCCGGGCCGCAAATGTGTACGCCGTGCAACTGGTCCGCCATGTCGAGCCGCGTGTTCACGAAGAGCTGGCCCGTCGCCTGCCGGGGGTGCGCCGGTTTCAGGTCATCCATGTCGAGGACCAGGGCGCACTAAGCCTGATCGCAGCTTACTCGCGCCGGGCCGATGCGTTCTTGTTGGATTCGGGCCGCCCGGGTGGCGGTGAACTGGGCGGTACCGGGCGGGTTCACGATTGGGCAATATCCGAGGCGTTCACGCGGACATCCCCGATCCCGGTCTTTCTGGCGGGCGGTCTGACGCCGGACAATGTCGCAGCCGCCGTGCGCCAGGTGCGCCCGTTCGGGATCGACGTCTGTTCCGGCCTGCGCACGGATGAACGATTGGACGCGGATAAGCTGACCGCGTTCATGTCCGAAATCGACCGGGCGGATCGGGAGGGGACATGACGATCTTGAATATCGGGTCGATCAATATCGACCACGCCTACCGGGTGGCCCGTCATCCGGCGCCGGGCGAAACCATCCTGGACAAGGGTTATCTGCGCGGGTTGGGCGGCAAAGGCGCGAATATGTCGCTGGCAGCCTGCGCCGCCGGGGCAGTGGTTCGTCATGCCGGGGCAGTCGGGCCGGACGGCGCATGGTGCCGGGACCAGTTGGCAGCGGCAGGATGCGATGTCACCGATCTGAAGATCGGAGACGTCGAAACCGGGCACGGGCTGATCATGGTCGACGATGCGGGAGAGAACGTGATTGTCGTTCATTCCGGCGCCAATCAGGCTTTGACGATGGCGGATCTGAACGCCGCCATTGCCCGCGCAGCGCCGGGAGATTGGCTGTTGCTGCAAAACGAAACCAATCTGGTGTCGGCTGCCGCGCAGGCGGGCCGCGCGGCGGGGCTGAAGATTGCCTATGCTGCCGCGCCGTTCGATGCCGGGGCGGCGAACGAGATGCTGGACCTTGCCGATCTGGTCGCCGTTAACGAGGTCGAGGCCGAACAACTGGCAGCCCAGGCGGGGTGCCCCATTGCCGAACTGCCCGTGCGCGCGCTGCTGGTGACACTGGGCGAACGCGGTGCCGTTTATCGGGCAGACGGGGCGGCGATCACGACCCCCGCGTTTCCTGTGACGACCGTCGATACAACCGGCGCTGGCGATACGTTCCTGGGCTTTTTTCTGGCGGGGCTGGACCGGGGCGACGCGCCTGCCGCGGCCCTGCAACGCGCCGCCGCTGCGGCAGCATTGCAGGTGACACGGCCAGGCGCAGGCGATGCGATCCCGTCGGCGGCAGAGGTTGCGGACTTTCTGTCTTCCCGGGGCTGACGGCGCCACAGCCGGGAACGTCTTGATCGGGAAGGCCCTGATTGGCGACGACTATCCTCTTCCCCGGTCCGATGCCAAGCCGGGGCCGTTCGCATTCGACGTCACATCCTGCCCAAAGGCGATCCGGTGCCCATCCGAGTCCGTGACATCAAAGTCACGGCAACCATAGGGTTGATCTTCGACCGCTGTTGGCTGGACGCCCTCTGCCGTCAGTTCCGCATGTAATGCGTCGACGTCATCGACATAGATGTATGCCGCCCATTGATCGTTCGGAACGATTGTGCCCGACGCCGGCAAAAAAACACCCAACGTCACCTCGCCGCGCTGCACGATCGCAAAAGCCGGCGGATCGCCCCAGAATCCATGGCAGACAAAGCCCAGCTGGGCATAAAAATCGGCCGAGGCGCGCACATCGCGCACCTGCAGGATCGGCATTGCGCGCAAGGTTTTCATGCGGCCTCCGGCATCAGTGCTTCGGTCCCGAACACCGCGGCGGTCGGGCCTTGACGGTGCAGTTTGTCGAGCATCGCCATCGCCTCGCCGCCATTCGGCCGGTGTCCGTCCGGAACGGGCCACAAAGCCAGATATGGGCCGTCCCAAGGCACGAACCATTCGGACCGGCGCAAACGGAACTGTTTGTGCAAAGTGTTCCATGTGAACCGGCGCAGGCTTTCAAGATCGCGCCAGACCGACAGAGTGATCGTCATCGTCGGATGCTCGGGAAATTTTGGCGCATCGGGGCCGCTTTCATCCAACATGCGCCAGAGATAGCCGGGCGTCCGTTCCGCCAGACCATTGATCCGTTGAATATTATCGGTGAACCCGCTCATGCGCGGATCGTCCAGCGGCCAACGCGGCAGTGCAAAGTTGAACTGAGCAAGCTCGGTCACGCAGATGCCCTTTGGTACAAATCGGTCTTCGTGTGCAGCGCGATCCTAAGATCGCTGCGATGGCGGGTCAAACGCCGATGCCGAAAATTGCCATGGGCCGCGATCGATCGTCCCTGCCCCGGATTGATATCGCCGAGCTTGATTTGCCGCAGGCTGCATGGATGATGGCGCCGCAATCGTCAGACAGGGAGCGAGCATGACCGACGCGTGGACAGTGGTACAATCACAGGAATTTCTGGACGACGTCTTTGCTGCATGGATTCAGGCCATGGGCCTGCGCGTTGAAGCCGTCACCGAGACCGGTCTGAAGATGCGTCTGCCCAAGAACCCCGACCTGACCCGCGGCGGCGGACCGGGCGGCGGGGTCGTCTGCGGTCAGGCGATTGCGTCGGCGGCGGACACCGGGTCGGTCGTGACCCTGTCAGCCCTGAACGGTACATTCCGCCCCTGTACCACGGTCGACCTGACCACCCATTTCATGCGCCCCCTGCCAGAGGGCGATGTCGAGATCGAAATAACAGCGTTGTCGAACGGACGGCGCATGGCGACGACAAGGGCCGAGTTCCGGGCACCAGGCGGAAAGATCGCGGCGACGACGACGTGCAGTTTTGCCTATCTGGATGGGTGATGGGAACTCCAATTGAATGCGGGCGATGAGAGTTGCGGCCTCGTCTTGCTAAGTTGAACGGGTTAATAGTAATTCGGCGTCAGTTATAAAAATCGAATGCTTGTGAATTGTTGATACGATCCGCATTGTGTGAACATGGAGATATTTACTGCGTATATCGACGAAGCAGGTGACGAGGGTTTCGGCAAGCTTAAGCAGCCGCGGCAGATTGGCGGGCAGTCGCATTGGTTGATCATGGGCGCGATGCTCGTGCGGGCCAAGAATGACGCAAAGGTCCCGACGTGGAAGCGTGCGATTAGAGAAAAATTTCCCGAGAAGCGATCAAAGGACTTGCATTGGGCAAAACTAAATCATGATCAGCGAGTTGTCGTAAGCTCCGAGTTATCTTCATTACCAATTCGTGCAGCATTGACGCTTTCTCATAAAGTAACCATTCCAGAATCAAAATATGCATCGACCTTCAAAACGAAGGGCGTTTTATATAATTACCTTGTTCGCTGGCTGATCGAAAGGTTGATTCTGTTTTGCCAAACCCGATCTTGGCCAGATCCAGCGCAGCTGCGGATCGTGTTCTCGAAGCGTGGTGGAACTGATTATGAGAGCATGAAAGATTATCTGCGATTGCTTCGCAACGGCCAAGATTCGATCAAGGCACCGCGTTCGACGAATTGGGATATACTGGACATAGATGGTATCCAGGTTGAGGACCATTCAAATAGAGCTGGTCTGCAATTGGCAGATTGTATAACGAGCGCATTTTTTACCGCACTGGAACCGAACATTTATGGAAATTTCGAACCCTCGTATGCGCGAAGACTAATCCACCAATTGATGAGTATCGGAGGCCGCACAAAAGATTGTGGTTTGACAATTGTTCCGGGGCTGCATGCTGCAAATTGCGGCCCGGAACAGATGGATTTTATCCGAGAGTGTTGGTGTGGGCGGACCCCTGGTCCCTAATGCACACCGCTCCGGGTGTTGCCAGCAGATGCCAACTCGGGAGTGATCCAGCGCCTGCCCGCCCATTCTCAATATGTGAACTTTCCTGTTAAGAATCAATGACTTCCATAAGTGTCTGACAGGACTCGCTTTTTTGGACGGCATACGGATCAAAGCACCCAATCGCCGCCACAGAATCGCTCTTCACGCAAAAAGGCCCGGAGCTTTCGCCCCGGGCCTTTCCGATTTCGAAGGGCGGGCCTTGACCCGCATCTGCCTTACAGCAGCGGTGCGATCACCAGCGACACGATGGCCATCACGTTGATCAGGATGTTCATCGACGGGCCGGAGGTGTCTTTGAACGGGTCACCGACGGTGTCACCAACGACAACGGCGGCGTGGGTGTCTGTGCCCTTGCCGCCGTGGTTGCCCTTTTCGACATACTTCTTGGCATTGTCCCAGGCACCGCCTGCATTGGCCATCATCAGGGCCATCAGGACACAGCCCAGAAGCGAGCCGCCCAGCATACCGCCAAGTGCCTCGGGACCGATCAGCAGACCGACCGCGGGGGGTGCGCCAACAGCGATGACGCCCGGCAGGATCATACGCTTCAGCGCTGCCGTGGTTGCGATTTCCACGCACCTGGCACTGTCCGGTTCGGCTTTGCCTTCCATCAGTCCCGGGATCTCGCGGAACTGACGGCGGATCTCGTTGATCATATCAAAGGCAGCATCGCCAACGGCCGTCATTGTGATCGAAGCGACCAGGAACGGGATCGTACCGCCGATGAATAGACCCACCAGCACGATCGGATCGTCCAGTCGAAGCTCGAACGTTTCCTTGTGGGCACCAACGGTCTGAACGAACGCCGCAATGATCGCCAGGGCCGCCAGAGCGGCAGCGCCGATGGCAAAGCCCTTGCCGATCGCCGCCGTGGTGTTGCCGAGCTCGTCCAGGCTGTCGGTGATCTCGCGAACTTCCGCGCCCATCTCGCCCATCTCGGCAATGCCGCCCGCGTTATCGGCAACCGGGCCGTAGGCATCGATTGCCATGGTGATCCCGACCGTGGCCAGCATGCCGACAGCCGCGACACCGACGCCGTAGAGACCGGCCAGGTAGGTCGAGACGTAGACGATTGCAGCGATGCACAAGAGCGGCAGCACAACCGACTGCATGCCAACGGCCAGGCCTGTGATCATAACAGTCGCAGGACCGGTTTCACCGGACGCTGCGATTTTGCGCACCGGAGCAGCGGCCGTGTAGTATTCGGTGATCAGACCGATGGCGACACCGCCTGCGGCGCCCGTGATCACAGCGAACCAGATGTTCAGCGGCAGGCCCAGGCCCAGGATCAGCGCAACTGCACCGGCCAGGAACAGGACCGGCGCGCCCAGTGTGCCGGTGCGCAGGGCCGATGCGGGTTCTTTCGACGACTGCGACTTGACCACAAAGATCATGATGATCGATGCAACCAGACCCAGTGCCGCAAGACCCAGTGGCAGGAACATCATGGATGCCTGAAGATCGGTGAATTCTGCCTCGGCCACTTCGGTTCCGAAGATACCGTTGAAACCGCCCATGGTGTAGGTCGCCGCAATCGCGATGGTCGCGATCATGGCGCCACAGTAAGATTCGAAAATGTCCGAGCCCATGCCGGCCACGTCGCCGACATTGTCGCCGACATTATCGGCAATGACGCCCGGGTTGCGGGGGTCATCTTCGGGAATACCGGCCTCGACTTTGCCGACCAGATCGGCACCGACATCGGCCGCCTTGGTGAAAATACCGCCGCCGACACGGCTGAACAGGGCCACAGTCGAGGCGCCCATGCCAAAGCCTTCCAGGCTGTGCGCGTTACCGCCCACATATATGTAAAGACCGCCCAAACCGATCAAACCCAGCGCGGCAACACAGAGGCCCATGATCGATCCGCCGAAGAACGCAACCGTCAGGGCCGAAGCAGCACCATCGGTCTGCGCCGCAGTCGCCGTACGAACATTCGCCTTGGTCGCCGAATACATGCCGACCCAGCCGGCAATTGAAGACGACATCGCGCCGACGATCACGGCGATACCGACATTGGTGTCCAAAAAGGCAAAGGTCAGAACGACCTGAACCGCCAGGAACATGATGAGGATCGAGTACTCTCGGCGCATGAAGACCATGGCGCCTTCGTGGATCTTGTCACCGATCTTTTTGATGTTGGCATCGCCTTCGGGGTATTTCATGACCATGCCGTACAGCATGAAGGCAACGACCAAACCCACGATGCCCAGGATGGGCGGCAGGTAGGTAAGTGCGGAATCCATATCTTTTCCTCGTCCTCGGTATCTTTTTCGGCCTGTGCCGGGGCACGCCCCGGAAAAAAGGTTTCGCGGGCCAAACGCAGTGCGGAAAACCCGGGCGGGGGCCGTATAAGGCGCATTCCGGGAAGTGTCCAGCGGCACAACAGCGCGCAGCGATAACGCGGGCGGTGCACCCAGCGAATGGCGTCACGATCCGCGCATCGGTTAACCAAATAAGGCCGTTCGCTTAGATCGCCGAAAGTACTGCGTTCAGCGTTTGACTGCCGCCGTGGACGGACGGGCGGGCGCCGCCGCACTGCCAAAACGATTCAGACAGAGCAGGGCTTAGGTCTGTGTGCCACTAATCGGAAACTGCAGGATCAAAATACCCAGATTGCCATTTCCGGTATGGGGCACATCCATCAACTCACCGGCCCGTCCCTTGGTCAAAAACCTCCAGGCCAGCCCATCGCGCTCGCCGCCCTGAACAGTTGGAAACCGCGCGCGGCGAACATCCTTAATGGCAGCGCCCCGGTCCGCCACCATTCGGTCGATCCGCTCCGCGGCGATGGTTCTGTTCGGATCTTCATAGACGACCGAGCACCGCAGCATCGGACCATTTACAGTCTCGACCCTGTCGACCCGGACCGACAGCGTCTCGGTGGCATCATAGAAGACACCGCGGCGGCCCTTGTTCCGCAGACCGTTGCGGGCAAAGCGTGCCGGGGCCCCGGCGAAATCCGGCGCGGTGTCCAGGCAGATATCGGAGAACGCCGTTACGGCGCCGTCAACCGCAACGATCCCGACCGATGGTTTCGAGAGTCGGACCGGCTCTGCACAGGCTGCGAGAAGGAGACCCAGTCCGGCGATTGTGGCGCGCCGGAACCAGGTCTTTGCGAGATCGATTTTCAAGGATCGCTCCCCACATTTCATGAGCGAGAATACAGTAGCCAAAATTGGGTCGGCCAAAATTGGGTCGGCCAGACCCCGCGCCCTAAAACTGGATCACCATGATCCCAAGCCCATCACGATCCAGACTGCGGAACGGGACATGGAATAGCTCGCCGTTCTTGTCGCCGACCAGAACGCGCCAAACGGTCATTGCGCTGCCTGAACGGGTGGTCATCTCGCGCCGATCCCAAGCATCCTCGCCAAGCCGCAGCGCGATTTTTTCGATCGCCGCCGACGCGC
Source organism: uncultured Limibaculum sp. (assembly GCA_951813525.2). Classification (GTDB taxonomy): domain Bacteria; phylum Pseudomonadota; class Alphaproteobacteria; order Rhodobacterales; family Rhodobacteraceae; genus Thermohalobaculum. The sequence continues at coordinate 1,257,810 of CATOTJ020000003.1, read as the reverse complement.
CCGGCCCGTCCGGCAGCTCGTAGACCAATGAACAGCGCAGCCGCTCCGTCTCCTGCCCGGGCCGGACTTTCTGGACCTTGATCGAGATGACGCCCGTACTGTGATAGACGGTTCCACCGCCGCGATCATCGACCAGCCCATGGCGTGCCATCAACCCGCGCGACCGTCTGAAGCCGGGGGCCTGACGGACGCAGACGTCTTCGAACGCCGCCGCGACCTTCTCAATCGTCAGGCCGCCTTGTGCACGCACCGTAACCGGCAGCGCCGACACCAGCAGCGTTGCGGTGATCAGCATTAATATGCGCATTTCAGGTCCCCGCCTGATCGATGGCCGCCAGCGTCGCATCCCAGGCCAGCAGGATCGAGGCGTGGCGGTTCTTGTAATCCCTGGCAGGCAGCAGCGCCTCGAGCTCGTCAAAGGGCGCATCGGGTGCAGGGCCATCCGATTTCAGCATGGCATGCAACTGATCACGCGCCGTCTGGATCTGGCCACGCGTTCGGCCGATTACCTGCGATCCCAGCACCGAGGCCGAAGACTGACCCAGCGCGCAGGCTTTGACGTCCTGCGCGAAATCAACCACGGCGCCATCATCGACGGTTACGTCGACTGTTACGGTCGATCCGCAAAGCGGCGAGCGCTTCATCGCCGTGCCGTCCGGCGCCGTCAGCCGGCCGATCCGCGGAATCCCACCAGCCAGCGCGAGAATGCGCTGAGAATACAGCTTCATCAGATCCTGGGTCACTGCGGACATAGACGTCTCCCGTTCGCTCCCGTAGATAGCGCCATCGCGGCGGGGCGAAAACCCCCGGCAGACCAAAACTCTGTGTGAGGATGCCAGATGGTACAGCCTGACAAGCCCGAAAGCCCCCTGCTTGGCCCGTTCGATCCGGCAACGCTGGTCTATAACGACGCTGGGCTGATCCCGTGCATTGCCCAACAGCATGACACGGGCGAGGTTTTGATGATGGCCTGGATGAACGCGCAATCCGTCGCCGAATCCCTCGCCTCCGGTCATGTGACTTATTGGTCACGCTCGCGCAGCGAGTTCTGGAAAAAGGGGATCACCTCGGGGAACGTGCAGAAGTTGGTCGAACTGCGCATCGATTGCGACCGTGACAGCCTGCTGGCGCTGGTCGAACAAACCGGACCAGCCTGCCACACGAACCGGCGCACATGTTTTTACACGTCGGTTCGTGGGGACGATGAATGCGAATTGGAACCGGCCCCGGTTTGATGATCACATCGAGACTCGAGCTCCGCTTTGACCGGGTTGGGATTGCGGGAGAGCGCAGGCGCACCCATCGCAAATCCGCATGCGGCACCTTGCCTGCCCCCGGGCCAACCGGGCGCCCGCCTCGGAATTTGGCCCGCAAACTTGGCACAACCGCCGAAGATGTGGACCAATCCCGTTGATCGCGGCCTGGAAAGCGAAATGGTCGGCCCGACTGACCCGAACCCTGATGGCGCGGCTAGTCCTTGGCCTTGTCATCGGTGCTGTCGGCGGGTTCGTCGCAGAATATTTTCACGTTCCGCTCGCCTGGATGCTGGGGCCGCTGTTTTTCTGTATGGCCGCATCGGTCGCGGGATTGCCCGCAGAGGTTCCGATTTGGATGCGGGCCAATTTCATGCTGTTGATCGGGCTGTTCCTGGGTGAAAGCTTCGACGGCCTGACATTGGACGACGTTATGCGCTGGCCCGTATCGATGGCCGGGGCCGTTCTGTATCTGCCGATCGCGACCGGCGCGGCATATCTCTATTACCGTCATGTTGTTCGCGATCATCCGGTCACCGCGCTCTGTTCGTCGATCCCCGGCGGGTTGAACGCAATCGTCGCGATTTCAGGCTCGCTGGGGGCTGATGAACGCAACGTGGCGCTGGCGCAGTCGCTGCGCATTGCGATTGTCGTGTGCATGGCACCTGCGGTTGCGTTCGGGCTGATGGGATACGCTGTCCCAACCGAGGCTGCTTTCACTTCCCAGGACCTGATCTCCCTCGGCGATTTGGCCATCCTGCTGGCGGCCAGTCTTTGGCTGATGTGGGTCTTGCGAAATTCCGGCGTGCCAATCCTTGCAATGGTCTGCCCCTTGTTTGCGTCGGCGGTTCTTCGGATGGGCGGTGTGATCGAAGGCGTTCTACCGCATTGGTTGGTGGAAATCGGGCTGCTTGTGCTGGGCGCGTCGGTTGGCGGACGGTTTGCGGGCGTATCGCCCGCCCGCCTGCTTCGCTTCGGCGCGCTGACACTGGGCGGCACGGCAATTTTGATGGCTGTCGCGGCGGTGCTCGCCTTGGGCGTTTCATTGATCACCGGTCAGGAATTGATCTGGCTGCTCCTGGCCTATGCACCCGGCGGAGTGGCCGAGATGAGCCTGATCGCGCTGGCCATCGACGCCAATCCCGGCTTTGTCGCTGTCCACCATGTTGTGCGCATCATCTTCGTGATGATTGTCGTGCCGTTGATGGTGGCCCGGTTCGGAAAGACGTCCGGCGACGGCTAAGGCGGGCCTCGGCCCGCCGAGCCTTGTTGCGCCGAGGCCACGGACCTCTAACCGCACATCAGGCGGGGCAGCACCCGCTTATGCCAGCAACGCCAGCGCGTGCCGCTTCTTGCCGGCGCTCAGCTTAACTGGCGCCGACAGATCACCGGCCTCCAGCACTTGTCCGGGATCGGTCACCGCTTCGTCGTTCATCCGGGCACCGCCATCGGCAACCAGGCGCCGCGCCTCTTTTCCGGATTTCACCAAGCCGGACCGCACAAACAGCTGTGCAACCGATATCGGCAGATCGCCGCCCGCAAGGTGCAACGTTGGCAAATCGTCCCCCGCGCCGCCCTGTTCGAACACCTCGCGTGCCGTCGCTTCGGCCGCGGCGGCAGCATCGGCGCCGTGGCACATCGTGGTGACTTCATTCGCCAGGCGGATCTTCGCCTCGTTGATCTCGGACCCCGCCAGCGCGCCCAGCCGTTCGCACTCGTCGACCGGCATCTCGGTGTAAAGCTTAAGAAACCGCCCGACATCGGCGTCCAGCGTGTTGCGCCAGAACTGCCAGAACTCGTAGGAACTCAGCATATCCGCATTCAACCAGATCGCGCCCGCGGCCGACTTGCCCATCTTGGACCCATCGGCCTTGGCCAGCAGCGGACTGGTCAGCCCGTAAACCTCGGCCGCGTTCATCCGGCGGGAAAGGTCGATACCGTTGACAATATTGCCCCACTGATCCGATCCGCCCATCTGCAACCGGCAGCCATAGCGCCGGTTCAACTCGGAAAAATCATAGGCCTGCAGGATCATGTAGTTGAATTCCAGGAAGCTGAGCGATTGCTCGCGATCCAGCCGGGACTTCACGCTTTCGAATGACAGCATCCGGTTCACGCTGAACAGCGCCCCGACCTCCCGCAGAAAGGGGATATACATCTGGGCGTCCAGCCAATCGGCATTGTTCGCCATGATGGCCTGCCCGTCCGAACCGTCGCCCGCGCCGAAATCGATGAATCGGGAAAACACCTGCCGGATGCCGGCAATATTTTCATCGATGATCTCGTTGGTCATCAGCTTGCGCTGGTCGTCGCGGAAGCTGGGATCGCCGATCTTGGACGTGCCCCCGCCCATCAATGCGATCGGCTGATGCCCGGTCTTTTGCAGCCAACGCAGCATCATGATCTGCATCAGGGACCCCACATGCAGGCTGGGCGCCGTCGCATCAAAGCCGATATAGCCGGGAACGGCGCCAGACATCAGGCCCTGGTCCAGCCCTTCCATATCGGTGCAGTCCTGCAGGAATCCGCGCGTCTGCATGACATGCACGAATTCCGATTTCGGCTGGTAGGTCATCGGTCCGTCTCCTAGTGTGGCGCGCGGTTTAGCGGGTGGCGACAGGGAAGGGAAGAGGATGGTGCAGGTTGCGGCTGGCGATCCGATCTGGGCCTTCGGCTTTATGACTGGTACATCTATGGATGGGGTCGATGGCGCGGCGTTGCTATCAGACGGCGAGTCGATCTTCGAGTTCGGCCCATCGCAGTATCAACCCTTCGACGACAATGAAAAGTTGACGATCGAACGGGCCATCACTTGGGCGGCAAAGCAACCAACCGATGTACTGAAACAAGCGAAGAAGTCTGACTTCATTGAGACCCCCGAAACGAAGGCGTTGGCGGACGTGATGGACAGCGCAATCGCAGGCGTTGCCATCAGCCTTTCGGTCCAAATTCAGCACCAAACCAACTCTGCCAGTAGTGGAGAAATCGCAGGTGTCCACGGGCAGACAATCGTGCATAGGCCGGATGAGAGGTTGACGGTTCAGATCGGCGTGACGCCATCGCAATTTCCCATGGCGATGGTGCAGGACTTCCGATCGTCGGACGTAGATGCAGGTGGGCAGGGAGCGCCACTAGCTCCGTTCTACCATTTCGCGTTGGCGCGCTATATCGGCGCCGAGGCGCCGGTCGCATTCCTGAACCTTGGCGGCGTAGGGAATGTGACCTGGGTCGATCCGGCGAAGGCGGCACCCTCGACCGAGGGGGCACTGGTGGCGTTCGATACAGGACCGGGCAATGCGCTGGTCAATGATTGGATGAGTGCGACAACCGGCATTAGCTTAGACAAGGATGGTGCGGCTGCCGCCTGCGGGCAGGTCCATTTCGACCGGCTAAGCTCAAACTCCGGTGCAGCTTATCTCGACCGACCCGGCCCGAAATCTCTCGACCGCAACGATTTCCACAGTGTCCTCGCCGCGATGGAGGGGCTTTCGATTAATGACGGTGCTGCAACCCTGACCGCGTTCACGATCGAGTGCGTGGCAGCCTCGGTACAGCATATGCCGTCTCCGCCGACCCGTTGGCTGGTCTGTGGCGGTGGACGGCACAACAAGACGATGATGCGCATGCTGACCGACCGGCTGGACGCGCCCGTCGATCCAGTAGAGGCTGCGGGATTGGACGGCGATATGCTGGAGGCGCAGGCGTTTGCCTATCTGGCCGTGCGGGTGCTGCGCGGGTTGCCGACTTCGGCCCCGTCGACAACCGGGTGCCGCGAACCGGTTTGCGGTGGGCGGATCAGTTACCCATAGCGCCAATTCGCCTTGGTGCTTTGCCCCGCCGCGCCGGATGGGTGCCTGTTCACTGGCCAAGCGCCGCCCAAGGACAGCCACCAGTTCAAATAGCGGGCCAAGGCCCGCCCTACGCAATCAAGCCATTGCGGCGCAGGTCTGCAATCTCTACCGGCGAAAACCCGGCGGAGCTGAGGACGACGTCGGTATCCGCCCCCATGGGCGAGGATGCGGTCTGCCCTGCAACCGCGCTGTCACCAAAGGGCGAGGCCAGCACATCGACGGTTCCGCCGCTGGCCATTTCCAACGCTTCCACCCGCCCCCGTTCCCGAACGAAATCACTTTCCAGCGCCTGACGAGGGGTCTGGACCGGGGCGACGGGCACAATGCCTTGCAAGACCTCCAACCATTCGGCGGTGGTTCTGGTCGAAAAAATCGCGTCCAGCACGCCGGTCAGAATGTCCCGGTTTTCCAGGCGGTCCGCCAGTGTTGCAAACCGCGGGTCTTCGGCCACGTCCGGATGGCCGAGTTTTTCGCAGAGCACCGGCCAGAAGGTCGGCTTGTTCAGCATGGTGAAAATCCACCCGTCCGCGGTTTTATAGAGTTGCGTCGGAACCATCGAAGGGTGGGCCGAGCGCGGCGCACGCGCAGGTTCAAACTCTAGCTCGTTCAGCGCCCACGCCGCCATATAGTTCAGATTGAACAGCGCGGTGTCGAAGAGGTTAACATCGACATCGCCGCCGATCCCCGACTCTCGCGCCTTCATCACCCCGGCGATCACGGCCATCGCCATATAGGACCCGCCCATATAGTCGACAATCGACAGGCCCATGCGTGTGGGCGGGCTGTCCGGCTCTCCGGTCAGGTGCAGATATCCTGCCTCTGCCTGCATCAGATAGTCGTAACCCGGCCATTTTGTCCGCTCGCCCGTGCGCCCATAGGCAGAACAATGACCGCAAACGATTGCCGGGTTTACCGTCTGCAAGGCGTCGTAGTTCAACCCCAGCTTTGCGGGCACATCGCCGCGCAGATTGTTACAGACCACGTCGGCCTCCGTCGCCAGCCGCGCAAACGCTGTGCGCCCCTCGGGCCGGGCCAGATCCAGCGTGATCGACTTTTTTCCCCGGTTAACCGAGTTGTAGAAGACCGAGCGGTCGTCGCCCTTCTTCCCATCGGCGAAATACGGTCCCAGATGCCGCGCGTAATCGCCGCCGGTTGTGTGGTTTTCGACCTTGATGACCTCGGCACCCAGATCGGCCAGGTGCTGCGTTCCGAACGGCCCGGCACCGTATTGTTCGACTGCCAAAACGCGGATGCCGGTCAGGGGGGCTTTCACTTCATATCCTCGACCATTTTGTCGACCATCGAGTGCCCGCGCTTGGTCGCCAGGAACGACCGGGTCATGTCCATCACAACCACTTTGTCCTGGTTCAAGCCCAGATGGCGCACGCGGACAATCCCTTGCGTCGGGCGGGACTTTGATTCCCGTTTTCCCAACACCTGGGTTTCGGCATAGAGCGTGTCGCCGACAAAGACAGGGGCCGGGATTTTGATCTCCTCCCACCCCAGATTGGCGATGGCTTTTTGAGACGTGGACGAGACCGCCATCCCGCATATAAGCGAAAGCGTCAGGGTCGAGTTGACCAACGGTTTGCCGAACTCGGTCCTGCTGGCATAGTTCAGATCAAAGTGCACCGGGTGGGTGTTCATTGTCAGGTTGGTAAACCAGATATTGTCGGTTTCGGTCACGGTCCGGCCAGGCCAGTGCTCGTAGATATCTCCCTCCTCGAAATCCTCGAAATATAGGCCAGGATCTTCGCGAAATCGCTGGCCATCCACGTGGGTCAGGCCGCTGAGACGGCGTTCCATTCCATTCTCCCTGATTGTCAGCCACGGACGATGTTCCACGATCGGCGATCACGCAAGATGCCCATGTGATGGGTCGGGTCTTGATCTTTACCTAAGGTTGCGCTCAAGGTTTTCGCAGAACGGACAATTGGGAGGAAAGACCATGCACAGAAGAGGATTTATGGCCGCTGCCGGTGCCCTATGCGCTGGCGCAATGATGATCGCACCGGCCCAGGCAGCGGAGTTCTCGATCGAGATCTCACTGGAAACCGGACCGAACCATGTCCGCAACATTTCGGTCGTCGAATTGGCCAAAGAACTGGAGGCGGCCTCGGGCGGGCGGCTGGAGGTTAAGGTCTTCCACGGCGCATCAAAGTATAAAGGCACCAACGTGCCCACCGCCCTGGCGCAGGGCGCGCTGGACATGGGAATGCCGGGCACCTGGCATCTGGGCAAAGCGGTGCCCAGCTTCAATATGACCGGCCTGCCGATGTTCTATGGCCGCGCGCACGAAGCGCAGTATATCGTTTTTGATGGCCCGGTCGGCAAGGCGTTGAATGCCAAGCTGGAAGAAAAGCTGGGCGTTGTCGTGATCGGGCGCTGGTTCGATCTGGGCTTTGGTCAGATGTTTTTCACCGATAAGGAAGTGAAGAGCCATTCCGACCTGAAGGGCCTGAAAATGCGCGCACCTGGCGGTGCCGCAAACCTGGCGCGGTTCGACGGTTTCGATGCGACGGCGGTGAAAATCGCCTGGCCGGATGTTCCGCAAGCGTTGCAGCGCAACACCGTGGACGGCGTTCTGACCACGCACGAATCCGTGCGGTCGGCCAAGCTTTGGGATTCCGGGCTGCAATACGCGTTCGACGATTATCAGGCGTTTTTCCAATACGTGCCGGTCATGTCCAAGCGCGCTTGGGACAAGCTGCCGCCGGACATTCAGCAACTGATCGTCGACACCTGGGAAAAGAATGTCGACAAAGTCCGCGCGCTTGCCAGAGAGCGTCAGCAATCGGCGCGCGCTGACGGCGCCAAGAACGGGATCAAACGGATCGATGCCTCGGACGAAGACCTGGCCGCCATGCGCGAAAAGCTGATGAAAGGCCAGGCCGAGTTGGTCGAGGAACTGCGCATCGACGCCGAACTGGTCAAGTTGGCCGAAGAAACGTTGGCAGGGATCAACTAAGCCCCCACCCTTGGCGGTGCCCGGGCTTCTACAGGGCGCCGCGCGCTCGTAGGTTGCCAGGCCTTGCCGGGCGACCATCCACCGGCAGACTATCCACCGGCTGACCGCCCGTGAACACGCAGAAGTGGTCCCCTCCGTCACTGGACGGCAGGACAGGCAGGGAGAGCCCGTTCCTTGACCCGATTTGAACGCATCTGGAACCGGGTTGAAGACGCCATCATGGGCATCTTCGCCGGTGTCGCGCTGTTGTTGATCTGTTCAGAGGTCGTGCTGCGCTATTTCAGCGATTTCATGCGCGATAATTTCGACCTGCGGCTGCCCGATTGGGGGGCCGAGGTCACGATCTACCTGACGGTCTGGGCCATGCTGATCGCCGGATCGCAACTGGTCCTGACCGGCCGCCATATACGCGCCGACCTGGTCGTGCGCCAATTGCCGCCCAACGTGCAGTGGGCGTTGGAATTGATCAACCTGACCATGGGATTGGGGTACTGCGCCCTGGTTGCATGGTTCGGCTGGAAGGTCGTTGAATTTGCTCAGATGCTGGATGAAAGATCGGAAAGCTCGCTGCAGTTCGAGCTTTGGATTTTCTACCTGATCCTGCCCATCTCGTTTGGCTTGATGGCCGTTCGATACTTTATCCGGCTCTACCGTTTTCTGTTCAGGTTCGAACGGTCGATGCTGTTTATCGAGCATGAGGGCACGACCGAGGATATCATCGAGAGGAGCCAGTCCTGATGCACCCCGTTCCGGTCCTTGGCGCCTTTTTCACCATGCTGGCGATCGGCATGCCGATCTTCCTGGTTCTGGGCGCGCTGTCCCTGTTTCTGTTTTGGCACGAGGGCGATCCGCTGATCGCGTTCAGCCAGTTGTTCATCGACCACCTGAACAGCCAAACCTTGATCGCCATCCCGTTTTTCGTGATGGCAGCGACCTTCATGAACCGGGGCGGTATCGCCAAAGCCTTGGTCGATTGCGCCTATAGCTGGGTCGGCGGATTGCGCGGCGGGCTGGCCTTGGTCTGCGTCGTCGCCACGACGATTTTCGCTGCGATTTCAGGGTCTTCCGTGGCCACAGCCATGGCGATGGGCACACTGCTGGTCCCGGCGATGTTGGAAAAAAACTATGAAAAGCACTTTGCTTTGGGCGTCGTCGGCGCGTCGGGCACGCTGGGCATTCTGATCCCGCCATCGCTGGCGATGATCGTCTACGCCATTATCGCCGAGGAATCGGTGCCGCGCCTCTTTATGGCCGGGGTCATCCCGGGGCTGTTGCAGGCCGGTCTCTTTGCGGCGTTCATCATGTGGTACACCAAGCGCAAGAACTATCCCAAGGGCGAGGCGGTCAGCAGCGCCGAGTTCATTCGTGTCAACATCCGGGCGATCCCGGCCCTGACGCTGCCGGTGATCATTCTGGGCGGGATCTATTCCGGCATCGTCACCGTGTCCGAGGCAGCGGGCGTTGCCTCTCTGGTCGCGATCATCATTTCGCTGACCATCTACAAGGGTTGCACGGTCCGCGAGGTCCTGCCGATCATCGCAGAATCGATGAAGCTGACCGCGGCGATCATTTTCATCATCCTCGGGGCCCTGGCCTTTGGCCATTGGATCACCGACAGCGGCATGGCCGATCAGTTGATCCATTTCGTGGTCGAGAACGAGTTGAGCGCCTGGCAGTTCCTGCTGCTGATCAACATTCTGATGCTGTTTCTGGGAATGTTTCTGGAAGTGATCGCGGTCATTCTGATCACCGTGCCGCTGGTTTTGCCACTGCTGGAACCGCTTGGGATCAGTCCGATCCACTTTGCGGTCGTCATCACGGTGAACATGGAACTTGCCCTGCTGACACCGCCCGTTGGCCTGAACCTTTACGTCCTGTCCTCGATCAGCCGGGCGCCGGTTGATCAGGTTACCAAAGGGGTCTGGCCGTTCATCGTGATCATGCTGTTTCTGCTGGGGCTGATCACCTATGTGCCGGAAATCTCGATGTTCCTGCCGGAATTGGTTTACGGGAAGTAGCTCGGTGGAGCGCGCCGGGCGGGTGACATAGAAAAGCCCCGGACGGGCCGGGGCAATTCTGCTGGTGTTGATAACAGGACACAGCGCTGACGAAAGACCGCCAGGCCGGGATCAGTCTACCGGTCGTTGTCCGATGGCTTCTTCGGGCAATTTTCGCCGGTGCAGGTTTCATTCGGTCCGGCAAATGCCGACGGTCCGCCAAACGCGGTTCCCAATGCGGCTAAAACAGCAAGTGAAAGTATCAGCGTTTTCATAATCCATCTCCCACGACTCAACTGGCGGTGATTATACCACCTAATCGGTTCAACAAGAAGTTAACGCCGCGAGCCCCGGTTTGGGCGCGCCGGTAATCCGCTTCGCAGGCAATTTCCGAACGCAGCCCGGGGCAGCCAGCATCAAACCGGAACCGGACAGCGTTGACCCTGCGCTCAACATATCGTTTAGTACGAATATGTAAGACGTAATGAATTGGGGGCGACATGAAACGCCGGGTCTTGGTCCTCGCAGCGATGTCGCTGGCATTCTCGTCAGGGGCCACACCGGTTTGGGCCGATCAGGATATTCCCGATCAGTATCCCGGATCTGCGCTTTACCAAAAACCGGTCGAAGTGATCCCCAACGTCTGGTCGGCGATCGGTGCGACGGCGCCGCCAGACTATGAAAATACCGGTCATAACAACAACCTGTCCTTTATCGTCACGACCGAGGGCGTTGTGGTGGTCAATGGCGGCGCTGCCTATGTGCTGGCCGAGGCATTGCACAAGGAAATCAGGGCGGTCACGGATCAGCCGGTGGTGCTGGTGATCAACGAAAACGGTCAGGGTCATGCGGCCCTTGGCAACACGTACTGGGCCGAACAGGGCGTTCCGATCCTGGCCCATGTGGATGCCGCCGCCGAGTTCGAGGAACGAGGTTATGACATCCTCGACCGGATGAAGGGCTATAATCGCGACAAGGCCGCCAAGACCGACGTCACGCTTCCGACCGAAACCTTCGAGGACCGCCGGGACATCACACTGGGCGGCGTTCGGATCGAAGTCCTTTATCTCGGCCCCGCCCATTCGCCCGGCGATATCCAGGTCTGGCTGCCCGATCAGAAACTGGTGATCGCCGGCGATATGGCGTTCCACGAACGGCTGCTGCCGATCTTTGACGATACCGATACCGCCGGGTGGCTGGAAACCTGGGAGACCAAGTTCGAGGCGCTGGGCGCCGTCTATGTGATCCCTGGCCACGGGCACCCGACCAATATGGCCCAGGTCCGCCGCTATACGCGCGATTATCTGGTCTGGCTGCGCGCCCGGATTCAGGAACATATCGACAAGGGCGGGGAGTTGGCCGACGCCTACTATGTCGATCAGTCGCCCTACAAACATCTGGATACATTTGACGAACTGGCCACGCGAAATGCGGGCCGCGTCTTCGAGCAGATGGAATGGGAATGACCTGTCGATGATTTGGGGAGCGATGTCATGAAACTTACGCGGCGCACAATGCTGGCCAGCGGACTGGCAGCGCCTGCCTTGATCACGACGCCTTCCCTGATTGCGACGCCTGCCCGCGGCGAACTGTCAGCGCCCGAGGGCGAGCAGAACGCTGGCTGGTACCGATTTGCACTGGGCGAGTTACAGGTCACGATCCTGTCCGACGGCAACCTGACCGTGCCGACCACAACGATCGGATCGAACCAGCCGCGCGAAGATGTCGTCGCCTTTTTGCAGGACCGGCATCTGGACCCGGCAACGAACTATTCCCATACCAACCACGTGCTGATCGAAACAGGCGATGCCAGCGTTCTGGTCGATGTCGGATCGGGCGACAAGTTCCAGCCCACAGCCGGGCGCCTGCTGGCCAATATGGAAGCGGCCGGGATCGATCCCGGTGACATCACCCATGTTGCCCTGACCCACGCGCACCCGGACCATGTCTGGGGCATGATGGACGATTTCGGCGACGAGCCGCGCATCCCGGACGCAAAATACGCCATCGCGGCGGCCGAATTCGATTGGTGGATGGGCGGCGACCGGATCAATCAGGTCCCCGAGATGATGCAGGCCTTTGTCGTCGGCGCCCAAAACGCGCTGCGCCCGGTGGCAGAGAAAACGGCGATGGTTAGCGATGGTACCGAGATCGTCCCGGGCGTCACGATGATCGCAACCCCTGGTCACACCGCCGGGCATATGTCGGTTTTGGCGGCATCGGGCGGCAACCAGTTGTTGATCGCAGGCGATGCCATAGCCCATGCCTATGCAAGTTTCGAACATCCGGAATGGCATTTCGGCTTTGACACCGACAAGGAACAGGCTGTCGCCTCGCGCAAACGCCTGTTGGATATGACAGCGGCCGACCAGATCACGTTGGCCGGGTATCACCTGCCGTTCCCGGGTATCGGGCATGTGATCCGGCGCGGCGATGCCTATCAATACCTGCCGGCGCCCTGGCAATGGGGCGAAGGGTGAGGGGCGAAGCGTGAACGGGATATTGCATCGCCCGCCCGCGCTTGCCGCAGGCGCGAGCTGAGATGCACGCCGCGGCCCCGGCCCGATCCGCCATCTGGTTGCCGATCACGCTGACGCTTGTCTCTGCCGGTTCGATGGCATTGGAAATCGTCGCTGGACGGGCGCTGGCGCCCTATGTCGGCATGTCGCTCTACACATGGACCATCATCATCGCCGTCGTCCTGGCGGGGCTATCGCTGGGGCACTGGGTCGGCGGGATCGCCGCCGATCGCAGCGCCCGGCCCGACCGTTGGGTCGCCGTCGGCCTGACCGGCGCCGCAGTCGCCAGCGGCATCAGCCTGGCATTGCTGCGCGTGATCGAACCTTTGGCTGCGGTCGCCGATCCGATCAGCCACACCGGCGCCCTTGCGCTGGGGGCGTTCCTGGCGCCCAGCACCTTGGCTGGCCTGATGGCACCGCTTTTGACCACAATGGCGCTTGATCGGGCCGAACCTGCGCGGCGAGGACGGGTGCTGGGCCAGATGTTCGCATTGGGCGCAGTCGGTGCGATCATCGGCACCCTGATCGCCGGGCTTTTCCTGATTTCGTTGATCGGGACCGCGGGATCGGTTGCGCTGATCGCCGGGCTATACGCCGCGCTTTCGCTGGTCTTCTGGGCCGGATGGATGCGTGTCGGCGCCGGGTTGTTGATGATCGCCGCAGGATCGGGCGCTGCCCTGGCGCCCGCAGGCCGCCTGACCGCGGCCCCTTGTGTCAGCGAAAGCGCCTATTTCTGCATCCGTGTCGATGACCGGCCCTATCTGGGGCGCGCCGCCCGCGTCATGGCGCTGGACCATCTGGCGCACGGGATCAATGACGCTTTGGATGCGCAGTTTCTGCTGACCCCTTATGTGCACGGCGTCGATGAAATCGTGCGCCTGCGCCTGGGCAACCAGCTGGACAGCGCGTTCTTTGTCGGTGGCGGCGCATATTCCCTGCCGCGCGCCTGGGCTGCGCGATTTCCAGATGCCCGTCTGACGGTCGCCGAGCTGGACCCCGAGGTCACGCAGATAGCCCGCGAACGTTTATGGCTGGGCCAGGCCCGGTTGGAGGTTTTGCACACCGACGCCCGACTCGCCCTGACCCGTTTGCCGCCGGACACCCGTTTCGACGTGATTTTTGGCGATGCGTTTCACGACATTTCGGTCCCGCCGCATCTGGTGACAGACGAGTTTCACGCACTTGTCGCGTCGCGCCTGACAGCGGGCGGCATCTACGCCATGAACGTGGTCGACAAGCTGCGCCAGCCGCGGTTCGTGTTGTCGCTTGCGCAAACGCTGGGACGGCGCTTTGCCTATGTCGAGCTGTGGCTCGATCTGGAAACGCTGGGGCCGGGCGAGCGGCGCACAACGTGGATCGTCATCGCCGCAAACACGCCGACACCGGCGGCAGAAATCGTTGCCGACACGGGTTTTGCCCGGCGCTGGGTCCATGTGCCGGTCGCCGATATGATCCGGGCGGTCGGCGCCGACCGTCTGGTCACGTTGACCGACGATTACGCGCCCGTCGATTGGCTGATGAGCGATCTGCTGTTGCAAGGCGATTTGGGTGAGTAGGGGTGAGGGCGGATCGTTACCGAGCGAGGCGGCCCGTCGCCCATCCCGCTACCCGCCGCCAACGCCAAGCGCCTGACGCAATGCCACCAAGTCTGCCTGCCGGTCGAACCGCTTGCGGATGTCGGACCAGCGCAGTTCCAGCGCGTTCGCAAATGCGGCGCGGTCAGATGTGCGGAACGCCTGGCTGACTGGGGCAACGTCAATCAGACTGCCGAGGCTGGGGTTTAGCGCTTCAGCAGGCGCGGCCTGCCAATCGGTGTCGGCAAGGCGCTCCGCGAAGGCCATTCCAGCTTCCCGGTCCTCGTCCTGACCAGCGGCCTGACCAACGGCCTGACCAACCGCCTGAGCATAGAGAAGACGTGCTGCATCAGCGCCCTGCCCGCCCAGCGAGGCCGCCGAAAATATTGTCAGATCCGACAGGCAAATCAAAAAACCCCTGCGTGTGGCCGTTTCGATTTCTGCCGCGAAGACGGGGTCGCTGAAATGGCGGGGCCAGCCTGTCCCCATGCGCCCGCGCAAATAGCCCAACAGCGAGGTCTGGGCGATCTGCATCGCCTCGCCGCGCAGAAACGCCGCCAGATCGTCGGCGGTCGATAGGCGGCGCGGCCGGAACAGGCGCACAAGAGGCGTGATCGACAACCGGGACAATGGGACCATGTGCCTCTGGTAATGGCGAATGCGGGGGGTAAGAATGCCCGCCAATGCTTTCGTGTTCCAGTCCCACCAGGTCGAGGACGAATAATGGCCAATCTTCCTGAAATCGATGCTGATCACTGGCGCAAGACCCGTGGTCTGACGGTGATCGTTCTTGTCGTCTGGGCCGCGTTCGCGCTGGGCGTTCACATATTTGCCGAAGCCCTGAACGGTGTCACGTTTCTGGGCTTTCCGCTTGGGTACTATATGGGCGCCCAGGGGTCGCTTATCGCCTTCGTCCTGCTGATTTTCGTGCACAATTGGGCACAGGACGAGATTGACGACACCCACGGACAGGATGACGGGTAAGCCCATGGATCGAGACGATTTTATCCGGCAGTTGCCCCGCATATACGGGGTCTACACGGGCGGGTTTGTGCTGTTCATCCTGGCGATGGCCGGGTTGGAGTATATGGGGGTCGGGGCGGACACGATCGGCGTGCTGTTCGTCGGCTTCACAATCGTGGTCTATGCGGTCATCGGGTGGCTGAGCCGGACGGTGCAGGTCGATGCCTACTATGTCGCCGGGCGGCAGGTTCCGCCTGTTTTCAACGGGATGGCGACCGCCGCCGACTGGATGTCGGGGGCATCCTTCGTCGCGCTGGCGGGCGGCATTTATTTCGGCGGGCACGGATATCTGGCCTTTGTCGTCGGCTGGACCGGCGGCTATGTGCTGGTCAACGCGCTGATGGCGCCCTATTTGCGCAAATTCGGCTGCTATACCGTGCCAGACTTTATCGGCGTGCGCTATGGCGGCAACTTTGCCCGTTTTTGCGCAGTCGTTGTGCTGGCCGCCGCGTCGTTTGCCTATGTAACCGCGCAGATCAACGCGACCGGCACCATCGCCAGCCGGGCGCTGGGCATCGATTTTCAGCTCGCGGTTTTTGTCGGCCTTGCGGGCATTCTGGTCTGTTCGATGCTGGGCGGGATGCGCGCCGTGACCTGGACCCAGGTGGCGCAGTATATTGTCCTGATCATCGCCTATCTTGTGCCGGTCATCTGGATGTCGAACGTTCAGGAGTTCGGCGTGATCCCGCATTTCACCTATGGCGAAGCGATGCAGCGGATCGCCGAACTGGAACCGGCGCTGGGCGTCGGCACCTTGCTGCCGGACCCGGCAACGGTCGAGAAACTGAAGGCCGACGGCCTCAGCGTGTCGGCCCTGACGACACCGCAAAACGACCCCGGGGCCTCGGGTTCAATGGCGTCCTGGAAGTTTTTCACCCTGGCGCTTTGCATGATGGCGGGCACCGCGTCGCTGCCGCATATCCTGATGCGATACTTTACAACCCCGTCGGTGCGTGCGGCGCGCAAGTCGGTGGCGTGGTCTATCCTGTTCATTTTCCTGCTTTATTTCACCGCACCGGCGCTGGCGACGCTGACCAAGTTGCAGCTTTTGGACCCGGATCTGGCGACATCTGTCATCGGCAAACCGGTCGAGGCGGTGATGGCGCTGGAATGGGTGAAGAACTGGGCCGAGGTCGGATTTCTGGCCGTCGTCGACACATCCAAAGACGGCATCGTCCAGATCAACGAATTCTTTATGCGCCGCGACATCGTTGTGCTGGCCACGCCCGAGATTGCGGGCCTGCCCTATGTCGTCTCGGGCCTGGTGGCGGCGGGCGGTCTGGCCGCGGCGCTGTCGACTGCCGATGGGCTGTTGCTGTCGATCGCCAATGCGCTGAGCCACGACGTCTACTACAAGATGGTCGACCCGAAGGCCGACACACGGTTCCGGCTGAACGTGGCGCGGGTTCTGCTGGTCCTGATCGGGCTGGCCGGGGCCTTTGTCGCAGCGACGGGCCAGCAATCGATCCTGGGCACTGTTGCGTGGGCGTTCTGCTTTGCCTGTTCTGGCCTGTTTTTTCCGCTTGTGCTGGGCATCTGGTGGAAGCGGGCGAACCGGGCCGGGGCAATTGCCGGAATGATCGGCGGGTTCGGCGCGGGCTCGTTCTACCTCTACCTGATCCAGGTGCGCGGCATGGAGCCGTGGTGGGGGCTGGACGATCTGCGGTTCGGCATCATCGGAATGAGCGTGTCGCTGGTTGCCATGGTTGTCTTTAGCCTGGCGACCCGCGCACCGGACGAGGCCGTGCAGATCATGGTCGAGAAAATACGCCGCCCCGCAGGCGAGCCATTGGTCAAGCATGGCCCGTAAGATCGGGCGGAAGGTTCGCAAAAGAGAATTTCGAAGAATGTTCGCCGGGGTATTCTGCGGACATTCTTCCGGTAGATCTTGGCAAAGGTTTTTCGGCTGCGCGCGGCGCGAACCCGGGCGCAAACCATCGCGCGGATCTTTTCGGCGATCTGATCGCGAACAGTCGTTCGCTAACTTTTCGCTAATGCAATCCGGGCGAACCTTTCGTCGATCTTGTCAGGTTGCCTGATGGGCGATTTGCCGGTCTGGTGGCTGATCCTGGACTATGCTCTGGGCACCGTGATGTGGACCCTGATCGGCCGGTTTGCCATGGGCCTTTTTCTGCCGCCGGACACGGACTGGTTTTTTGCGCGGGCCTTTGTCCGCGCCACCGATCCCGTGATCCGGCTGTTCGGGCCTGTGACGCCCGGGTTTCTGGTTCCGCCCGTGGTGCCGCTGTTCGTCGCCTGGTTTTTCTTCATGGCGCGGTTCTATGTGCTGCCGCCGCTGATGGGCTATGGCGCGATGGGGGTGCTGTCGTTTCCGCTGGAAAGCGACATTGCCCAGGTGCTGTACGGGTTGTTCGGATAGGGGCCGGGGCTGGGCGCACGCCTGATGCTCGGGGCATGGCCCATCCCGACTGCGATAAGTCTGACGAGGGGTTTCCGCCAACCGGGCGGGCGGTTAGCGTCATTGCGATTGCAGGGACCGGCGCTTGCGGGCAGCCGCCAGACGGCGCGGGTCCCTGTATTGCGAGACAATGCAGCGGGGCGGCGCAGCGGGGCGGCATCGCCCCGGTTGAGGGGAAAGCATGAAGTCCATTTTGATCGCCAATCGCGGAGAGATCGCGATCCGCGTCGCCCAGGCGGCAGCCGAGCTGGGCCTGGAGGCGGTGGCCGTCCACACCGAGGACGACGCAAGCTGCCTGCATGTGGCCCGCGCCGACCGGGCGGCCGCGTTGCCCGGTCAGGGCGCGCGCGGATATCTGGACATCGCCGCCATGGTCGAGGCTGCGCGCAACGCCGGGTGCGATGCGGTCCACCCGGGATATGGCTTTCTGTCGGAAAGCCCGGCCTTCGCCCGGGCGCTGGCGGATGCCGGACTTACCTTTATCGGCCCGTCGCCGGACGTGTTGGCGCAGTTGGGCGACAAGCCGCAGGCATTGGCGTTGGCCCGGTCGGTCGGTGCACCGGTCAATCCGGGATTGCCCGCTGGCGCCGATGCCGCGGAAATCGCGGCATTCGTCGAGCAGCACGGCCCGATCATCCTGAAAGCCGCAGGCGGCGGCGGCGGGCGCGGAATGCGCATGGTCGAAGATCCCGGTGCAATCGCCGAGGCCTTGGACAGCGCGATGCGCGAAGCGGACGCCGCCTTTGGCAACAATGCCGTGTTCGTCGAACGGTTTGTGCCCCATGCGCGCCATATCGAGGTGCAGGTGATCGGCGACGGTCATGACGCGGTGCATGCGTGGGAGCGCGACTGCACGTTGCAGCGCCGCCACCAGAAGATTGTCGAGATTGCCCCGGCGCCCGGTCTGAGCGCAGAGACCCGAAACAGATTGCTGGAGGCGTCCGTCGCCATGGCCCGGGCGGTCGGGTATCGCGGGCTTGGGACCTTTGAATTTCTGGTTGGCCAGGACGGAACGGCAGCCTTTATCGAGGCGAACCCACGGGTGCAGGTCGAGCACACCGTTACAGAAGCGGTGACGGGGATCGATCTGGTGCAGACGCAGATCCGGATCGCGGGCGGTGCGAACCTGGCCGAACTGGGCCTGACGCAGGACCGGGTTCCGGCGCCGCGCGGCGCGGCGGTTCAGGTCCGCGTAAACATGGAAAAGCTGGGCAAAGGCGGGCGGGTTCTGCCCGCAGGCGGGACATTGAGCCTTTATGAGCCGCCGGGGGGTCCGGGTGTGCGGGTCGACGGGCACGGATATGCCGGTATGAAGGCCAGCCCCTTCTATGACAGCCTGCTGGCCAAGCTGATTTGCCACGACCCGGGCGGGCTGACGGCCGCTCTGGCCCGGACCCGCAGGGCACTGGGCGCCTTCCGGATCGAGGGGGTCCAGACGAACGCGGCGCTGTTGCGCGTGCTGTTGGATCTGCCGGGCATCGAAACGGGGAAAACGCAAACGCGGCAGATTGATGAGGACGCTGCGTCGCTGGCCGAAGCGGTTGCCGCGATGGCGCCGAACCCGACGCCGAAAGCGGAACCGGCGCGGAGAGCCGGGGCGCCTGACGATCCGCTGGCGGTTCTGACCCATGGGCGGACGGAAGGTGCGCCGCGGGCGGCGGCGGACGCGCCGGGGTCGGTCCTGGCCCCGATGCAGGGCACGGTCCTGTCCATCAATGCCCGCCCGGGACCAATTGCGCGCGGTGCGCCATTGGCCGTGCTGGATTCGATGAAGATGCAGCACACGATCCGGGCCGAGCGCGGCGGCGTTCTGGAGCGGATCGCGGCCCAGCCGGGCGATACGGTTCTGGAAGGCGATCTGCTGGCCGTGATCGAACCGGCACCAGACGGGGCCGAGGAGATCTTGCAGGCCGAAGAAGTCGATTTGGACCGCATTCGGCCCGATCTGGCAGAATTGCAGGCCAGAAAGGCGTTACTGCAAGACGACGCCCGCCCTGCCGCCGTTGCAAAGCGCCGCAAGCTGGGCAAGCGCACCGCCCGCGAGAATGTTGCCGCCGTGGTCGATCCCGGGACTTTTGTCGAATATGGCGACCTGACCTTTGCCGCGCAGCGGTTTCGGCGCTCGGTCGAGGACCTGCAACAGAACACGCCTGCCGACGGGTTGATCACCGGGGTCGGAACCGTGAACGGCGAGTTTTTCGGCGCCGACGCCAAGGCCGCGATCCTTGCCTATGATTATACGGTGCTGGCGGGCACGCAGGGGCTGATGAACCACCTGAAAAAGGACCGGATCATCGACGTAATCCGGCGCAGCCGCCTGCCGATGGTGTTTTTCTGTGAAGGCGGCGGCGGGCGGCCCGGCGATGTCGATGCCTCGGACATGATGATCGCCGGACTGCATCTGACGACGTTTTTCCATCATGCGCAGTTGAGCGGGCTGGTGCCGATGGTCGGGATCGGATCGGGGCGGCTTTTCGCCGGAAACGCCGCGTTGCTGGGCTGTTGCGACGTGATCATTGCGACCCGCGATACCTGTCTGGGCATGGGCGGTCCGGCGATGATCGAAGGCGGCGGGCTGGGCGTCTATCGGCCCGAGGAGGTCGGGCCGACGGATGTTCAAGTGCCTAACGGATGTATCGACGTGTTGGTCGAGGACGAGGAAGAAGCGGCGGCAGTCGCCAAACAGTACCTGTCCTATTTCCAGGGACCGGTCGGCGATTGGACCGCGCCGGATGCACGGCGGCTGCGCCATGTGATTCCGGAAAACCGCTTGCAGGTCTATGACGTGCGCGATGCGATCGACGGGATCGCCGATATGGGTTCGGTGCTGGAACTGCGCGCCGGATTCGCGCCCGGCATGGTCACCGCATTGGCCCGGATCGCGGGGCGGCCCGTCGGTATTCTGGCGAACAATCCGATGCACCTTTCGGGCGCGATCGACACCCCGGGATCGGACAAGGCGGCGCGGTTCATGGGGCTGTGCGACACGTTCGACATCCCCCTGCTGACGCTGGTCGACACGCCCGGAATGATGGTGGGGCCGGAGGTCGAGAAAACGGCCCTGGTGCGCCATTGTTCGCGGGTCTTCCTGGCCGGGGCGAATATGACCGTGCCGGTGATGAGCGTGATCCTGCGCAAAGCCTATGGGTTGGGCGCGCAGGCGATGGCGGGCGGATCGTTTCGAACGCCGCTGTTCACAATCGGCTGGCCGACCGCCGAGATCGGCGCGATGGGCCTGGAGGGGGCCGTCAAGCTGGGCTACCGCAAAGAGCTGGAGGCCGAAACTGACCCAGCCGCGCGCAAGGCGCTGTTCGACCGCATGGTCGCCGAGATGTACGAGCGCGGTAAGGGGATCAATGCGGCCTCGGTCCTGGAGTTCGACACGGTGATCGACCCGGCGCAAACGCGCGACTGGATCGTGCAGGCGTTGCAAGGCGCGCCCGCGCCCGCACCGCGCAACGGGAAAAAACGCGGCTTTGTCGATAGCTGGTAGCGACGGAAGCTGGGACCGCCACCGTATTAGATATGTACCTGGTAGCGTCCCGGACATCCCACCAGCGTATGTTCCGTCCGACCCCTGATACTGTACCTTTCCGGCCTGCGCCTTGTGCGTCAGGCTGGAAAGCGTTCTGGGCGGCGCGGGGCGCGCCTGCACATCCGGAGAACGGAAACTGGAGGCGCAATGGTTCGGGTCCTGCTTTGCCTGTTGCCTGCTATCTTTTTGTCTAGTGGGGTCTTTTTGTCCGGCGCGGTCTTTCTATCCTCCGCCGCGAGCGCGTGGTCAGGTGAGTTGCGGGAGGTGTCGTTTCGGCTGGACGGCCATGAGAGAAACTTTCTGCTTTATGCGCCGGATCGTCCGGCTGTGCCTGACGCGGGGCGGCCCTTGGTTCTGGTCCTGCATGGCGGCGGCGGCACCCATCGCAACATGGTGCGGCTGACGCGGCAACGGTGGCACGAACTGGCCGAGCAGCACGGCTTTCTGGTCGCCTATCCCAACGCGCTGGAGAAGCTTTGGGATTTCGGCGAGGGGTTTGTGCCGCCGCGGCTGAACGTGCGGGTTGACGATCTGGCCTATTTCAGCGCGGTGATCGAGCGCGTTGCCACGGCGCACAAAATCGATCGGAGCCGCATATTCGCAACCGGGATATCGCGCGGCGGTCAGGCGTCGTTCTTCCTGGCATGCAAGTTGGACGGCGTGGTCCGGGCCATCGCGCCGGTGACGATGCCGTTACCGGCTTTCCTGCAGGATGACTGTGCCGCGGGCCCGCCTGTCGGCGTGATGGTGATCAACGGGACGGCGGACCCTTTGGTGCCCTATGACGGCGGGCATATCCGGGTCTTTCGGCGCAAGCGGGGAAAGGTGTTGTCGACCGATGCCACGATGGAGCTGTGGCGCAGGCGCAATGGCTGTGCGGCGGCGGCGCGGCAGGTCGCCGACATCGACCGGCCGGGCGATGCAACATCGGTTCAGATCTTCGAGTGGCAGGATTGCCGCGGCGCACCGGTCAGCCTGATCCGGGTTGAAGGCGGCGGACATACCTGGCCGGGCGGCCGCCCCTATCTGGGACGACGGCTGATTGGGGAGGTTTCGAACGATATTGATGCGTCCGAAGTGATCTGGCGGTTTTTCAGCCGGTTCTGAAATGGGCGCCGGTTAGAGCAGGTTTCGATCTGATTGACTCAGATCGAGCGCTTTATGTCATTGTTTGGTCGCACATTCGCGGCGCGTGACGGATGCAGTCGGGCTGGAACGTGCGCTAGAGATGTTTGACGTATTCGGCCAAGGCCTGCTCCATCGTGCGGGACCGGTCCAGCGTGGCGCGCGTCTCGGCGGCGAAGGGGGTCTTGGCCAGCAGGGCGAAAATCTCGGCGGCGCCGGTGTGAAAATTTCCGGTGACGCCCGCTGCCTGAAAAGTCGCGGCGATTTCCTGCATTTCCGGAACCCAGCGTTCGGCATCGGCAGGCAGGAAGGGAATGCGACCTTTCATGGCCTGAAGCGGGCCGGATTGCGAATAGGCGAACTCGCCCAGCAGGGCATCGAGGACGCCGTGTTGCTGCGCTGTCATCAACAGCGCGACCTGCATGGTCCAACTGCCTTTGGTCAGGGCGGCATAGGTCATCTTCAGGGCCGAAGCCTTGCCAATTTCGTCGGCGATTTTCGTCACGGTCAATGCGTCGTGGGCGATTGCCTCGATGGCCGCGGTGTCGGGACCCGAGACATAGAAGCGGGTCGGCGGTGTCTTGACCGGGTTCAATCCGATGATGCCGCAGTCGATAACCGTCGCCCCGGTCGGGGCCAGCGCCCCGGCCACCTGGGCCATGGTCATGGGAGAGATAGCGTTGCAATCGGCATAGGCCGGGGCGGCGCCGCTGTCTTGCATGGCGGCGGCAACGGCCTGGGCCTGCGCGATGGCGTGGTTGGGCGGCAGGATCGACAGGATCAGGTCGGCGGCGGCGACCGCATCGCCCAACGTGCCCGCATCACGGATGCCGGCAGTCCGGGCCAGGGCATGGGTATGTTCGCTGCGCCCGGCCAGGGGGCTGATCGCATCGAACCCCTGGGCAATCAGCGACTGGCCCACCCCGGAACCCATATCCCCGGGCATCAGGATAGTAACGGTCTGGATGGTCATAGGGATGGGTTCCTTGTCTCGGGAGTGTCGGTGTCTCTGGCGTGTTGGTGTCTCTGGCGTGTTGGTGTTTCTGGTCTGCCGGTGTCTTTCGGCTGCCGGCGCGCGGCAGAGAAGAATTGGCTATCGGTCCGACGGGTCGGATCCCGACACCAGAGAAACAACGGACGGCATCAATCTCATCGCATGGGCGGCGAATACACCAGCCCGCCATTGGACCACAACGCATTCATACCGCGCTCCAGATTCAATGCAGTGCCTTCGCCCACATTGCGGGCGTAGATTTCGCCATAGTTCCCGGTCGCCGAGATGGCACGCGACGCCCAGCCCGGGTCGAGGCCCAGCTTTTGCCCGACATTGTTTTGCGAGCCGAGCAGGCTGGCGATCGCCGCGTTATCGGTACCTGCAAGAATGGTGTCGACATTGGCCCTTGTGATGCCCAGCTCCTCGGCGGTGATCAGGGCGTGGACCGTAAATCGGATGATATCGGCCCAAACGGGATCGCCATCGCGGACATAGGGGCCGATCTGTTCCTTCGTCAGGGTCTCGGGCAATATCATGTGCTGCCCGGGATCGGGCAAGGTCGAGCGGGTGATTGCCAGGGCCGTCGTATCGGCGGTCAGAACATCACAACCGCCTGCGGAGTAATACGACAATGCGTCGTCGGAGCCATCGCGCAGGATTGGTTCATAGGAGATGCCCTTGGTTTTGAAGTATTCGGCAAAGGCGAATTCGTCGGTTGGGCTGGACAGGCAAACCGTTGCGCCGTCGAGTTCGGTGGCCGATGCGACCCCGAGATCGCGGGGCACGAGGAAACTCTGCCCTGTCAGGAAGTAGGGGCCAACGAATTCAAGGCCATTGATCGTTGCGCGCCCGAACTCATTCGGGCTGGCTGGGATCATGATGTCGACCTCGCCCGATGCAAGTGCCGTGAACCGGGTCTTGGCGGTTTTGGGTACGAATTTAACCGCTGATGGATCGTCGAGAATAACTGCGGCGACGGCCCGGCAGATATCGGCGTTCATGCCTTGCCATTCGCCCGTTGGGGAAAGATCGGAAAAGCCCGGCGCACCAGCCGACACCGCGCAATTGATCCAACCTCGTTGCCGGATGTCATCGACGGTGCCCGAGTCGGGCGCTACGCTGAACCCGGCAGGGGTGCCCCTTTTCGTTTTCGGGCAATTCGACGCCTTCGACTCTTCGATCTTAGCGTCGAACGGGCGATCTTCGAGTTTGTATGTCGGGCAAGGACGGAAGACGACCTCGTCGTTGCCTTCGTCGACCTTGTGGCCGATGACATAGCTGCCGAACAACTTGGTTTCATAGAGCTGTTCTGCAAACACCGGTCCGGCGGCTGAAACGGCCAGCAGGGTAAGGATATTGCGGATCATGGTCTGGCCCCCCTCTGACGGCTCACTTCACATCACCGATCAGCACGACCCGTTTCTTGTCCAAACTGATTGCGGTCCCCGACGTCATTCTGGAATGGCGTAGATACAAAAAATATCGGCTCTTATCGGCGAATACTACGCTGACCGTATATTCTTTCCAACTTCGGTCAGATCCCTGTTGGATCAGAAATTCCGAGATATCGACCGAACGGGCGAATTTGCTGAAACGGCCGAGTTCTTTTTCGGTGCTGTCTTCGAGCAAGACGATCCGCGGCGCGGCGTTGACGCGAAGATTGTCCGCCTCGGCGAGTGCACCGGCGCGGGCCACGTGATGCGTGTGCAAAAACAACAGGATCGTTCCCGCGACGCCGATAACGGTCAGTGCGATCCGCGTGTCCAGCGCCCCGGCGGCGAAGAACCTGCGCAGTTTCTGACCTTCCCGAACGCGCGACATGCCGACGCTTTTCGTCATGGCATGACGAACGAAGAAATAGGCAAACGCAAAGATCACGAGCGCCAGCAGGACGCCAAAGGCCCGTTCGGTCGGCGTGTCGAGCACCGCGAACGCATAAATAAAGAAATAGTGGAACGGGACGTCGACCTCGAAAATCGAGAAGCCGAAGGAGCGCAGATAGTAATAAAGATACATCCACCCGGTGAAATACAGCCAGGATGTGATGGCTATTGATATCAACGCCAATGTGGCTGGCATTTCTTACGTCCGCAAAGCTCCTGTGCAAGGTAACCGAGCCGTTTCGCGAAGTCGAGCAACGCCGATCATTCGCCGGGCAGCTTCAACCCCGCTTTGCGGGCGTAGATCTTGGCGACCGCAGCATCATCTTCACGGCCGAGGCCTGCCTCTGCCGCTTGGGTGAACTGGGCCAGGGCAGCCTGGGTGATCGGGGTCACGCAGCCCGCGCCGTTGGCAATATCGCGCACGATGCCGAGATCTTTGAGCCAGATATTGACGGCGGAATGGGGCGTGTAGTCGCCCGCAACAATGTGGGGCGCGCGGTTTTCCAGCATCCAACTGGTCCCCGCACATTTCGAGATGACATCGACGAACTGTGCGGGTTCGACACCCTGCGAGATGCCGAATGTCATCGCTTCGGCCATTGCCGCGATGTGGACGCCTGCCAGAAGCTGGTTGACCGATTTCATGGCCGATCCGGCGCCGACCTGATCGCCAAGCCGGAAGACGGTTTCGGCGATGGCATCGAGGGCCGGTTCGGCGGCGGCAAAGGCCGCCGGGCTGCCGGACGCCATGACCGAGAGCGCGCCTTTGGCCGCCTTGACCGAGCCGCCCGAGATCGGGGCGTCGAGATAGAGAACGCCGTGATCTGCGGCGCGCGCGGCCATGTCACGGGCAAAATCCGGCGGTACGGTGGCGCAGGAAATGACGACCGAGCCGTCCCGCATGGCGGGAACGATCCCGTCATCGCCGAACAAAACGTCTTCTGTCTGCGCGGCATTCAAGACGACGACAATGGCGATATCGGCCGACGGCGCCGCGTCGCCCGGCGCGCCGGATTGGCCACCTTCACCGCGGAAGCGATCCATCTGCGCTGCGACGACGTCAAAACCCCAGGCCGTATGACCGGCCCGCAGACAGGATTGCGCGATGCCATAGCCCATCGAGCCGAGGCCGAAAATCACGATGTTGGACATACTATTCTCCCTTGTGGTCTGGGCTTATCAACCGGCACCGACGGTTGTCCACAGGGCGGGTCCATGACAGGACCGGGGCGCTGGGCCTAAAGACGAATGCCCCCGCAATCCTGCCCCTTGCAATCCGTCAATGAACGCAAGACCGATGCCCGGCGCGCTCGGTGATTGCCTGATGGAACGCACCAGATCGCCGTGATAGCGTTCCTGTCCGCGGACGGAAAAGTTTGGAACAATGGCAGCTAAAAAATTCGATATTGGAAGCCGGTTGATTTTTCTCGTTGTGTGCTTTGGATTCATTATTGGCGGTGCCAATTTGATTTATTCCGAGAGACGCAATGCCCAATTGTCCGCCCAGTTTGCGGCGTCCGGGATCGACGAGTTCGCCACGATAACCGAGATCCGCTATTTCCCGGGCGACGACGACATATCGAGCTATTATGACGTGAAGTATGAGTTCCGGATCGGGAGCGGCGATCAGCACAATTCGGAAACGATATTATACGAAGGCGATGACGACTGGCTGCATGCGCCGCTGCCGGTTGAAAAAATACTTCTGGTAGAACTCGCTGTTGGCGACCAGGTGATCGCGCAATACCTGCCCAGCGATCCGACCACCAACCGGCTTCGAATGGAATGCCCGGAATGTGCCGAGCCGGGTGGTTTTGGCGACTATGTCGGGACTGTCTTTGGCGGTCTTCTGATCCTGGTCGGTTCGCTGGTGTTATGGTCGCTGCGCAGGCGTCTGCTTTCGAAGCTTTAGGGACGCCGTCCTCAGCGACATCACCGGCGCGACATCACCGGCGCCCGTCCTTTGGGACCGGTGTGCCGGGCGCGTTAGTACCCGATGGCGCATCCGTCTTTGCGCGGATCTGACCCCCCGGTCAGGATGCCGTTTTCGTGGTCGATCCAGATCGCCTGACTGCCGCCCACGGGTTTGTTGGGGGCAACGATGTTGTGGCCACGGGCGGCCAGCTCGGCCCGGATGGCTTCAGGGACAGTGCCCTCGATCTCGACCTCGCCGGTAAACGGATCGGCCATGAAGCGCGGGGCGTCCTGGGCCTGTTGAATGTCCATGCCATAGTCGAACATCCGCGTCAGGAACTGCATGTGGCCCATCGACTGATACTGCCCGCCCATCACGCCATAACTCATGCAGATGCGGTCGTCCTTCGAGACCATGGCCGGGATGATTGTGTGCAACGGGCGCTTGCCGGGTTCGATGCGGTTGGGGCTGGCCGGATCAAGGCTGAAACCCATCGCCCGGTTCGTAAAGACAACGCCGGTCTTGGGTGAGCAAAGGCCGGAACCCCAGTTCATGAAGAGCGTGTTGATGAACGAGCATGCGTTGCCGTCGGCATCGACCACCGTGATGTAGACGGTGTCGTCATGGCGGACCAGATCGGCGTCGGGCATCGGGTTGCGCGCCCGGGTCATGTCAATATGGCCGCGCAGACGGTCGGCGTAAGCTGCCGACAGCAGGGTCTCGACATCGACTTCTGCGTAATCTGGATCGGCCACGTACATGTTGCGGGCGGTATAGGCCAGACGGCAGGCCTCGATCTCGGCATGGATGCGGTCGGTCGTGATCGGGATCTCGCCCGCCTCGATCTGCGACATGATGTTGAGCATCAAAAGCGCGATCACGCCCTGGCCGTTGGGCGGACATTGCCAAACGCGGTGGCCACGGAATTCGCCGGATATCGGGGTGACATAGTCACCTTGGGTATTGGCGAAGTCGTCCATCGTATGCAGGCCGCCGAGGCCGCGGAGATAGCCGACCATGTCCTGGGCGATCTCGCCGGAATAAAAGGCGTCGCGGCCGCCATCGGCGACGGCTTGCATGGTCCGGGCAAGCTCGGGCTGGACATGACGGGCGCCGGGTTTTGGCGCGTCACCGTCCGGCAGGAAGATGCGCGACAAGGTCGGCTCGTTCTGCATCAGCTGGACCGAGCTGCTCCAATCGGCGGAGACGCGCGATGAGACCGGGTATCCATCGCGGGCATACCCGATGGCCGGGGCCAGCAGGTCCTTCATCGGCAGGCGCCCGTGATCGGCGTTCAGCCTGCACCAGGCGTCGATGGACCCAGGCACAACGCATGAATGCGGGGTCTGGCGCGGCAGTTCCGTCATGCCCTGTGACGCATAATAGTCGCAGGTTGCGCCGGTCGGGGCTTTGCCCGAGCCGTTGAAGGCGATAGGGGCGCTGGCGCCCACCGGGGCATAGAGCGCGAAGCAGTCGCCACCGATCCCGGTGGAGCCAGGCTCGACCACGCATTGTACGGCGCAGGCAGCGATTGCGGCGTCGAGCGCATTTCCACCGGCGCGGAGAATGTCGATGGCCGTCTGCGTCGAAAGCGTATGGCTGGTTGCTGCCATTGCCTGTGTCGCATGGGCGGGCGAGCGGCCGGGAAGTTCGAGATCGCGCATGGGGTCTCCGCTGTCGGTGGGATGTTGGCGGGTCTCTATCATCTGACGCAGAGCGCGGCAAATACAGTGCGGCAATTACGATGGGGATTTGCGGGCGGCACCGGGGGTTCAAGGGTTGCGCCGGGTCCCCGGTTCGAGGCATGCGTTCCGCGCACCCGCCCGCTGGACACCATCGGGCAGCGCCCGGCCACGCGAACGGGCGGGCGCGTCGCACTGACCCGCGGCCGGTCACGGCCCTCCGCACTCGTCCCGACCGGCAATCGGATGACGCCGGGCGAAGGTAAGGACCGCCTGCAAACAGGCCGCCTGAATGCTGGAAACTGAAACCGTTGTTATGGTGATTGCCTGCTTTCTGGTCGGCGGGTTCATGAAGGGCGCCATCGGCATGGGTTTGCCGGTGATCGTGCTGGCCGGGCTGTCGCTGTTGATGCCGCTGCGCGATGCGATGGCGATCTTTCTGATACCGGGCATGCTGTCCAATCTGTGGCAGGCAATGTCGGGTCCGTGGTTTCGCGAATTGCTGTCGCGGCTGTGGCCGTTTTTCGGGGCGGCGTTCGCTGCGATCTGGGTCGGTGTGTTCATTGTCGCGGCAAGCCGGTCGAACGTGATGGTTCTGGTGCTGGCGGTTCTGCTGTGCGTCTATTCGGTCTGGTCGCTGGCCACGCCGCGACTGCCGCCGCCGGGACGGCATGAACGGTGGATGTCGCCTGCCGCGGGTGCATTGGGCGGGGTGATGTTCGGCCTGACGGGCACCTTTATCGTGCCCGGATTGCTGTATCTGGAGACTTTGGGGCTGAAGCGCGATGTTTTTGTGCAAGCGCTGGGCATGACGTTTATGACCATCACCTCCACGCTGGCGCTGTCGATGACGACTGTGGGGTTGGTCAGTTGGGACCATGCCCTGTTATCGGCCATCGGATTGATCCCGGTCGGGGCCGGGATCTGGGCCGGACGGCGCATCCGGCACAGGATTTCCGAGGACCGGTACCGCAAGGCGTTCTTTATCGTGCTTTTCCTGACGGGCATATATCTGGGTGTACGGGGCTGGTCAGCCTGAGGAGGCGGAGATGACGACTGTTGCGATTGCAGGCCTTGGGGCCATCGGGATGCGCGTGGCGCGGGCGCTGGACGAGGGCGAAATCCCCGGCATGCGTCTGACCGCGGTGTCGGCGCGGGACCGGGCGCGGGCGGCAGAGCGGGTTGCCGGGTTCGCAGCGCCGCCGAAGGTTGTCGCACTGGAGGACCTGGCCGCAGAGGCCGACATTGTGGTCGAGGGTGCCCCCAAGGCGGTGTTCGAGCCGCTGGCCAGGTCGGTGATCGGCGCCGGGCGGATTTTTATGCCGCTATCGGTCGGCGCGTTGCTGGACCATATGGATCTGGTCGAACGCGCTGCCCAGACCGGCGGGCGGATCATGGTACCGACAGGCGCGCTTATCGGATTGGATACGGTGCGTGCCATGGCGGTGGGTGAAATCCACGAGGTCACGTTGATCACGCGCAAACCGCCGCGCGGGCTGGCCGGTGCACCGCATCTGGTCGCGAACAATATCGATGTCGAGGCGCTGACCGATGCTGCAATGGTCTTCAAGGGGTCGGCACGGCAGGCGGCAAAAGGGTTTCCGGCCAATGTCAACGTGGCCGCCGCTTTGTCGCTGGCCGGGATCGGACCGGACCGCACAATGGTCGAGGTCTGGGCCGATCCGGCGGTCGAGCGGAATATGCAGTCTGTGCGCATCGTTTCCGATTCCGGCGACGCGGAGATGACGATCCGGAATATTCCGTCCGACGAGAACCCGCGCACAGGCAAAATCACGGCGCTGAGTGTGATTGCCTGTCTGCAACGGATGACCGCCACATTAGTCTCGGGGACCTGACGCTCTGCAAGAAAGCGTTAACCATGGGATGCGATGAAGTCCGTAATTGCAGCGGATGGAGCATCGAAAATGACGGCATTGGTCACAGGGGGTTGCGGGTTCATCGGCGGCGCAATCATTCGGCGCCTGATCGCGCAGGGCGTCAAGGTCGTGAACCTCGACAAGCTGACCTATGCCGCCACACCGGATTCGCTGGCCGATCTGCCGCCGGACCGCTATCGGCTGGTGGTTGGCGACATTTGCGACACTGCCTTGGTGCGCACCGTTTTTGAAACCCATCAACCCGATATCGTGGTTCACTGCGCCGCGGAGACGCATGTAGACCGGTCGATCGACGGGCCAGCGGCGTTTCTGGAATCGAACGTAACGGGCACATTCACGATGCTGGACGCCGCCCGGGAATGGTGGGCCGGACGCAAGGGAACGCAGCGCTTTGTGCATATTTCGACCGACGAGGTTTATGGCAGCCTGGGACCGGTCGATCCGGCCTTTACCGAGCAGACGCCATTTGCGCCGAGCAGCCCTTATGCAGCCTCGAAGGCGGCGGCGGATCACCTGGTGCGCGCCTGGGGGCACACCTATGGATTGCCTGTGCTGACAACGAACTGTTCCAACAATTACGGGCCCTGGCAGTTTCCGGAAAAGCTGATCCCGCTGATGATCCTGAGCGGCGTCGAGGAGCGGGAAATGCCGGTCTATGGTCACGGGCGCAATGTTCGCGACTGGCTGCATGTCGAGGATCACGCGGATGCGGTGTGGACGGTTCTGCAAAACGGTGTGACCGGCCAGACCTATAATGTCGGCGGCAATTCCGAGTTACAGAATATCGATGTCGTGCGCCGGATCTGCGACCGTTTGGACGAGCGGGCGCCCGGCGCAGGCGACCGGCGCCGATTGATCCGGCATGTGCCGGATCGTGCGGGCCATGATGCGCGCTATGCGGTGGACGCAGGGCGGATCCGCCGCGAATTGGGCTGGCGCCCAACGCGGTCCTTTGATCGCGGGCTGGCCCAGACGGTCGATTGGTACCTTGAAAACACGGAGTGGTGGAAAACGATCCGGGCGCAGTCCTATGACGGACGCAGATTGGGCGTGGCGAAAGATGCGACGGCAATTCAGTTGGCGACAGCTTAAGGCCGGTTCCACCGGTGCCCGTGCCGGCCTGATCGCATCCGGTTAATCGTTGCGCGTCTTCGAATGGCCGGGATGAGGGCGGCAAAGCGGTGCGGCCGGGGCCTTGCCTGAGTGGCGCGCGTTCTGCCGCGCACTTGGGCGGCGCGACCGGCAATGGCGGAGAAATTTTCGCCGATCGGACCGGGCCAGGCCAAGACCGCCTATGGGCCTTTGCGCACCGCGATGTCGCAAACACGATTGCGCCGCGGCGCTTGCCGGTTCACCTTTGCCTGCAACCAGACAGAGGTGAGTATGGCAGAGACGACATCACGCGGGCGCCGGGGCGGGCGCAGCCGCCAGGCCGAGCGCATCGAACGGGATGTGGATTATCGCCATCTGGTCAGCCCTTTGCCATTGGCCGACGGCTATTCAGACGACCAGATCGAGGCAATTCACCAAGCCGCGCTGACGGTACTGGAAGAATTGGGGGTGCGTGTGCTGCACGATGGCGCCCGGCAGCTTCTGGCGGCGGCGGGTGCCACGGTCGACGAATTGCAGGTTCGCTATGACCGGGGAATGGTCGAGCAGGCAATCGCAAGCGCTCCTGCAACGTTTCAGCTTTCCGGCCCGGGTGTCACGCATGACCTCGGCGGCCGGAACACACAATTCCTGCCGGTTGGCGGGCCGCCCCATGCGATGGATATCGAGCGCGGGAAACGTCCCGGCACGTTCGAGGATTTCCGCAACTTTATTCACCTGGCCCAGCATTTCGATGTGGTCCACATGACCGGCCCGTCGGTCGAGCCGCAGGATATCGCGCCCGAGTTCCGGCACCTGAAGATGATGCAGGTGCAATTGCTGGACGCGGACAAGCCGACCTTTGTCTATTCGCGCGGTGCAGGTCAGGTGCGCGACAGTCTGGACATGCTGCGTCTGCGGTTCGGCATCGAACCGGATGCGCCGCTGGACAGGGCGATCACCTATACGGTGGTCAACACGAACTCTCCGCTGATCCTGGACAAGCCGATGTGCCAGGGCATGATCGATTTCGCCAAAGCCGGGCAGATGATCATTGTCACCCCGTTCACATTGTCGGGCGCGATGGCTCCGGTCACGATCCCGGGGGCTTTGGTCCAACAACACGCTGAAATGTTGTCGGCGCTGGTCCTGATCCAGACCGTTCGTCCGGGATCGCCGGTCGTCTATGGCGGTTTCACGTCGAATGTGGACA
The DNA here is from genome assembly GCA_951813525.2 of uncultured Limibaculum sp. Lineage (GTDB taxonomy): Bacteria > Pseudomonadota > Alphaproteobacteria > Rhodobacterales > Rhodobacteraceae > Thermohalobaculum. The sequence goes on along the minus strand of CATOTJ020000003.1, from coordinate 1,224,872 downwards.
TGAAGTCGGGGGCGCCCGCGTTCGGCACCCCTGAATATGTGCGGGCGTGCTGGGGGACCGGGCAACTGGCGCGCCGGGTCGCGCTGCCATGGCGGTCGTCGGCGTCCTGTGCGTCGAACACGCCCGACGCCCAGGCAATCTGGGAAACGCAGATGGCGCTGTGGGGCGCGATGACCGGCGGGGCCAACCTGACGATCCATGCGGCAGGGTGGCTGGAAGGTGGCCTGAGTGCGTCCTATGAGAAGTTTATACTGGACGTCGAGCAGTTGCAGAACATGGCAGAACTGATGCAGCCTGTTGCGTTCGATGCCGGTGAATTGGCTATGGATGCGATCCGCGAAGTCGGTTCCGGCGGCCACTTCTTTGGCACAGCGCATACCATGGAGCGCTTTGAGACGGCGTTCTACAGCCCGATCGTTTCGGACTGGTCCAATTATGGTCAGTGGCAGGAAGCGGGCGCGCGCACGGCGACCGAGCGGGCGAACGGCATCTGGAAACAGGTTTTGGCAGATTTCACGCCGCCGCCTGTCGATCCCGGAATAGCCGAGGCGATCGGCGAATTTGTCGAGCGGCGGATTGGTGAAGGCGGCGCGCCGCCGGAGAGCTGAGCCGCCGCGCTCAGCCCGCCGCCTTGCGCCGTTCGACGAACGCCTCGACATCTCCGATGATGTCGGAAAGGCCGCTGACCATCGAGTCCATCGCCGATTCCGAAAGGTAGAACACCTTTCGCGCCGACGTGCTGTCGAGCGGCTGATCGAGTTCGATTTCGGAGCGGTTGGCGGCCTCGATGATACCGGCCTTGCGAGCGTCTTCGATCATCCGGACCTTGGTGGAATAGGAAACACCGATGACTGCGCCGGTCATTTCTTCCAGCGTCGAGACCGATCCGCGCAACTGCTTGGCCAGCATCGTTGCGAAGAGATCATAGAACCGTTCGTCCCAGAACCGGCGATCGCCAAAGGATTCGAACATGGCAACCCGCATCAGGCCCATCAGCCCGATCAGGTCCAGCAGCGTTTCAGCCCCTTTCGGGGGGGTGGGCAGATCGATTGCCATCCAATTACCTCGCCCGGCTAGGCTATCGTTTTGACTGCCAAATTGGTAGTTAAATCTGTTGTGAAAATCGCCCGCGCCTGCGCAAAAACGCGACGCGGCGCTTTCCCTTGCAATCGGTCGGGAATCGCGTCAGAAGGCCGCCTTCGCGGTGCTTACACCCCTGGAGGATCCCCGCGGACGCGTTGAGAAACGCGGAGTGAAACACGAATTACGGAGCGAAAGATGGCCTCGACCATTGAACTCGACGCCAAGTCGCGCGCCGGTACGGGCAAAGGGGCTGCCCGCCAGGCGCGTCGTGAGGGCCAAGTGCCCGGTGTCGTATACGGTGGCAACCAAGATCCGGTTGCAATCAATATTCATCAGCCTGCCCTGCTGAAAGTGCTGAAGAACGGCGGCTTTATGTCGACCCTGATCAATCTGTCGATCGACGGATCGGGCGAGACCGTGATTTGCCGCAGTGTTCAGCGCGACGTGGTGCGCGACCTGCCGATCCATGCGGATTTTCTGCGCCTGAGCGAAAACAGCCGGATCAACCTGTCGATCCCGGTCAACTTTGTGAACGAAGAAGAAGCGCCGGGCATCAAGCAGGGCGGTGTTCTGACGATTGTTCGGAACGACATCGAACTGCGGGTCCGTGCGAATGCGATCCCGGATTCCATCGAGATCGACCTGACCGGTTTGGAGATCAACGACGTTATCCGTATCTCGGATGTGACGTTGCCGGGCGGGACGCGCCCGACGATCACCGACCGTGACTTTATGATCGCCAACATCTCGGCGCCTTCGGCGTTGACCTCTGCGGAAGAAGAGGACGAGGAGGAGATGGGCGACGAGTCGGTCGAAGTGCCGACCGTCGGCGAGACCGAAGCCGAAGAGACCGCAGAAGACGAATAGATCCTTCGGGAGAATTCCCGATCAGTCGAAAGAATTCGAGAAGGGCGCCGCCGGACTGGAGGGCGCCCCTTTTTTGCCGGTCGCATTCGCGGCTTAGGAAAAGACATCGGCGACCGTCGACCCGCCGCCTTCCTTTATCTGGGTGAGGCGGACATAGGCGATCACGCCCGTCACGCCGCCGAGAATCGAACTGAACATATCGCCGATCATACTGATGACACCGACAATCAGAGTGCCGGTGACGCTGGTTTCCGAAACCATCAATTCGGGGATGCCGGTCACCAGCCCGATCCCGATCGATACCAGGAAATAGAGCAGAGCCAGACCGACCATTGGCCAGCGATACCCCAGTGTCAGTTCGGCGCTGCGGCCGATCGACGAAAATCCGGCGCGCTCGCGAACGATGATTGCGGCGAATATCCACCACATTCCCAGCACATATAAACCAGGGACAACCAGCAGAAATGTCGCCGCCAGGGATACGATCCCGACGATGATCGATACGCCGAGGATTGGCAGGGAATGGCGCATCCCCGCGTTGATGGCCTCGCCCGCACCCACGGTGCGGTCGTCAAGGTCATCGAAGCTCGCCTGTGCGACTGCGCCTTGCAGGACGCTGATCACCAACAGATAGGCCAGAAAAGCGAGCATGATCGCAGCAGTCGCAGGCCCGGTCAGCCGCCCAACATCGAAATCCGTTTCCAGCGCAACGAAGAATTACGGGAAGTAGTAGCCCAGTGCAAACGCGCCGCCGCCAATCACAATGGCAGGAGCCAGAGTGGCCGCGGCGACGATACCGATATTCCTGCTGATAACGCCGAAACTTTCCCCGATGATTCCGGCGGGGTCCAGGGGTTCGGTCCACTCGCGTGTGTCGGTCATGGCGATTTTGTCTTTTCGTCGAGCTGGTGAAACTTGTCGGTTCGCGCATCGCCGAACAATTGGCGGGTTTCCAGATATTGACGCTGCGTGCGATAGAATGCGTGCAGGAACTTTAATTGGTCAGCGGGCCGGATCGGGTCGGTATACTCGATTTTCAGCCGGATTTTATCGACGATCGCTTCAACATTTTCGCGATGGCGGTTGCGCATGGCGGCGGAGTAAGTCCGGTCATTGACCTGCAGTACCTTTTCGAGCGTCTGTAATTCGAAAGCGCCGTAGTGATCCAATTGATGCGCCAGGAAGGTGAAGCGATCTTCGCTGCGGGCCGCGGCCACCGTCGCCATATCGGGCATCAGCACGGCCTTGGGTTGCTGGATGACATAGGTGCCGGCAATCATATCGCCGAGGCGCTGGCGCCGTCGATTTGTCAGCGGTACGATCAGCAAAATGGTGATCCAGACAAGCAGGATGATCGCTTCGAAAAATCCAAGGCCCTGAATCGCGAACAGCGCCGTTCCGGGCACGAAGATTTCCATCTCCTTCATCAGATTTCGCACGGCGATGGAATAGGGCCGCAGCGTGCGCCCGTCGGCGCTGACGACCCTCAGCTTTAAGATGCGCTTGCCCAGGGTCTGCCCGTTCCAAAGGATCTCGGTCAGGATGTAATAGGGTGCCCGGATGAAGAAGAAGAGCAACGCGCCAAGGGCGGACAGGAAATTCCAGCTTGCGATTTCGGTTAGGGACAGCAGGATCATGATGCCGAAAATCAGCAGAACCGTCAGCAGGATATCCAGGAACTGTGCGCCGAAACGCGCGCCCAGACCCGCAACGTGAAAATTCAGCACCACCCCTTCCGGGGGACGAAAGTCGCGGATCAGTCGCTTTTCGCGGCGTATCCGGGCCTGGCGTTCGCGCCAGGCGGCCCAACCCGCCCGGTCATGGCGGTCGGGTTTGCGCATCTGTGCGGTATCGGTCATGTGTCGCGCCTTGGGCGACGGCCAGACAGGGTCCACCAGGCCAGCCAAAGAACGCCGATGCCCCAGCCGATGGCGATGCGCCAGTTCATGTCCTGCACCAGCTGTCGGCCATACCCTTCCAGCAAACCGGCGCAGATCAGCATCAGAGCTGCCAGGATAGCCAGCAAACAGGCGTCGCGCCCTTCCTTCTTCAGCGCATCACGCCTTCGAAGCTGGCCCGGGAACAGCACCGCGAGGCCCAGTCGGAAACCGCCCGCTGTCGCGACAACAATGGCGGTCAGTTCGGTGACGCCATGGATCGACAACCAGCCAAAAAGGTCCCAGCCGACGCCTTTGTCCACATGCAGTGCATAGAAAACACCCAGGATCAGACCCTGATAGGCCGCCAGCGCAAAACTGGGCAGGCACACCAGGACACCCAGCGAGAAGGCAAAGATCGCAATTCGCGTGTTGTGGCTGAAGAGATAGGCAGCAAACGCCCCCAACTGATCCAGTGTCGTATCGTCGCCTGAATAGATGACCGAGAGAAGTTGTTCGCGGGTTGAATCGATCCCGCGCCCACCGGCCAGCGAACCCGGCATGAACGTGTTGTACCAAGTCGGATCGTCCAGAAACAGCAGATAGCCGGTGGCCGTTCCCAACGCGAGCGCCAGGAACGAGAGCAGCATCGCAACCGCCGAGCGGCGCATTGCGCCGGGAATGGAGTAGACGAGCGTGCGCCCGAGCAGACCGCCGATCCGTTCCTGCGGTGCATAGACCGCAAGATAGGCGCGGCAGCAAAGCGCTTCGAGATATTCCAGCAGCGATTTGTCCAGCGAGATCGACCGCGCAACCGACAGCGAATTCATCGCCTGACGGTACAGGATGGCCAAGTCCTTGGCGTCGTCGAAGGACAACGATCTGACGCCCGAGCGTTCGCAAGCGGACACAATCTTTTCCAGACGCTTCCAATCGGCTTCGCGTTCGCCGCGGAACCGGGTCGAGCGAATGGCGCTGCTATCGGTCGACGTCGTCGTCGACGCAGGCGCAGCGGCCGGTGGTTTGGGCACTGACGGCGGTGTCATCGCTGACGTGGACATCAGATGATCTCCCGCGATTTAATCGTCAGATAGGTCGAGATCAGGTTCGAGGTAACGGCCTTGGGTTCGGCGTCGACGACAAAAACGCCCAGGCGTTGCAGCCGTTCCATGACAACCCGGCGCTCGCGGATCATCTCGGCGGCGGAAACGGCCTGCGCCACATCGGTCATACCGTCGGGCGCGCGATTGGCGATCGCCTCCAGCGCCGTGTCGCGCAAGGCAACGAAGATGATGACATGCGCCCGGTTCAGAACAGTGATGTTTTCGACCAGCAGTTCCGCCGTCGTGGTGTCGACAAAATCCGAGAAGACCACGATCAGCGACCGGCGTTTCAGCCGTTGATGCAGATGGGCCATGGCGAGTGTGTGGTTGGTCTCGACACTGGCATAGTCCAGACCCGCCATCCGGCTGCGCAGGCGCGGAAACGCGACGCGGCCGGGTTCCGGCGGCAGGAAAAGGCGCGGCTGACTGTCAAATGCATAAAGCCCGACCAGATCGCCGCCCAACCCTGCGGCCCAGGCGCAGGCCAGTGCAGAGTTGACGGAATGGTCGATCTTGGGCAGGCCCTCGATCTCCTCGCGCATCAGGAAACCGTTATCCAGGGCCAGAACGACGTGATGGTTGCGCTCGGCCCGCATTTCCTTGGCGACCAGCGCGCGATGGCGGGCGGATTGCTTCCAGTCGATTGTGCGCGGATCCATTCCGGCGACCCAGTCGCGCAACTGATGAAATTCGGACCCCTCGCCCTTCATCATGTTCTCTTTGACACCATAGAGCGTCGATTGGATCGTGACGTCGATCTGTCCGGACTGAACGGGGCGGATATTGGGGACCGCTGCGATATCGGCGTCCATCACCAACCTTGGGCAGAAGCTGACAAGGCCAAGACGCGAGGCCCAGGAGAGCCAAAGCTGTTCGATCTTCCACTTGCCGCGGCGGCTGGCGCGGACCGGAACGGCGGCAACGGCGGCGCCTGCCTCGGTCTGGGCCAGTGTCACTTCCTCTGGCCCGTCGAGGCCCCGGGGCCAGTCGACGCGGGCACGGATTTGCCCCGGCAGCGCGCCTTGCGTCGCCAGGTTCAGCGTAAAACGCCCGTCTTCATTGGTGAAAATCTCGCTCGGGCCGTCCAGGTCGACCGCCCAGCCGGTTCGCGCCCGGCTGAGGATGATGTCGGTCGCCAGTAGAATCCCGATGATGGCCCAGAGATAGAGGCCCAGTTCATCGGGCAGCGGTTCAATGGCAATCGCCAGCATCGAGACCGCAAAGGCCCCGATTGCCAACACCATGAGCCGCGTGGACGGTCGCATCAGCCGGCGCCCACGGTGCGCGGGCGTTCCTGATGGCGGGGGGCCTCGATCTGGTTCAGGATGTTTTCAAGCACCTGATCGGTTGTGCGGCCTTCGATTTCGGCAGCAGGGCCCAGCACGATGCGATGGCGCATCGCCGGGGCGTAGAGGCGTTTGACATCGTCGGGGATGGCATAGTCGCGGCCATCCAGTGCAGCGGCGGCACGGACCGCACCGGCCAATGCGTCAGCAGCACGGGTCGAGGCGCCGTGGGCAATTTCGCCGTCATTGCGGGTCGCACGGACCAGGTTGAGGATGTAGCGCAGAATATCGTCATCCAGACGGATGCTGTCGACCAATTCGCGCCCTGAGGAGATCATATGCCCTTCGACCACCGCACGGATGCCCGCGCGGCGCGCGTTATGGTCCAATGCCTGCAGGGCGTGACGCTGCAGAATGGTCATCTCGGCTTCCTCGTCCGGGAAGTCGATCAGCAGCTTGAACAGGAAGCGGTCAAGCTGCGCCTCGGGCAAGGGATAGGTGCCTTGCTGCTCGATCGGGTTCTGGGTCGCGACAACAAAGAAGTGCTCGCCCAGTTCGTGGTTCACACCGTCAATGGTGGCAATGCGCTCGTTCATCACCTGCAACAGGGCGGCCTGTGTCTTGGGAGGCGCGCGGTTGATTTCATCCGACAACAGGATGTCGGTAAAAACCGGGCCTTTGGTCAGGCGGAACTGGTTGGTGCCGAAATCGAAAATGTTCGCGCCCAGCACATCGCCCGGCATCAGGTCGGGCGTGAACTGAATACGCCCGAAATCAAGGGTCATGGATGACGCAAGCGACTGCGCCAGCAGCGTTTTCGCAGTGCCCGGCGGCCCTTCCAACAGGCAGTGACCGCGCGCGAAAACGCCAATCAGCAACATCTCGATCGCGTCGTCCTGGCCCCAAACGGCCTTTGAGATCTCGTCACGCAGTACGTCGGCGAGGCTCTGGAGTTCGTCCAAATTCATCTCGTATCCTGTCATGGCAGTTCTCGAACCGGTCGAGCCGGTCCATTACGTCACCAATCGGCCCGTCGATATCGGCGGCCGTGGCAAAATCCTTGGCAAGCTGGTTGTCGGCGCGTCCGATCATCGGCAGCAGGGCAGACAGCGGATCGGCGGTGCCCTTGCGGTGCGGCCCCAGAAGATCCGCGGCCAGGGTCTGAAGCCGGGCTTTGATGTGGCTTTTGAGCAATGCCTCGTCATGGTTGGCAAGGCGCAGCAAACGGGCCTTGGCCCCGATCGAGACAGTCTTCGCCGCCTTGGGTTCATCGTCGTAGAACCGCGCGAGCGCGCCATAGCGCACGAAAGCCCGCCACGTCACCAGGGCGCCGAGCGCAAAGAAACTGATCCAGATCATCGTGAAGGGCCATTGGAACATCCGGGTAAAATCGTCCCAGTTACGCTCATAGTGCGCGGTAAACGGGTCGCGATCGACCAGCCACCTTCTGACCGACAGATCGACGACGACAGAGGCCCGCAGGTCATAGCCGGTCACGATTGCCAGGATCGCCTCGCCATTTTGCGCATGGGCCAAACCATGATTGGAGAGGATGTCCGGATCGGTCAGGACCCGGAACCCGACACCGCGATCATCCTCGCAAAATCCGAAAAGCATGTTCTTCATGGTGCCCAGGATCGGCTGACAGTTCTGGCCGGCGTCGATGGTCTGGCGGTGCATCAGCGCGATCTCGAAGGTCTGGCCGTCGATATCCACCTTTTCGGTCAGAAACCCCTGCGGGTCGGTCCGCACGCGGCTGCCCTTGAGGCCGATCTGCGAGATCAGACGGTTCAATTCCTGCTCGGGGATCAACAGATCGCTGTGTGCCATTCCCAGCGCACGAACGCCCGAACGCCATTTGGGCAAGACCACGAGCGTTGGACTACCTTCGACCTTGGAGCGGAAGACCCGAACCGGCATATCGTTTTCTGATGTCTGACCGATCACTTCCTCGCGGGACTCGGGCAGAACACGCAACCGGTTCAAGTCGGTGTCGTAGAGCGGCAATATTCGGACAGAGACGGTATCGCGCACCAAGGGGCGTTCGCCCTTGAACGTGCGGGCGTCGATCTCGTTCGATTTCAACCAGCTAACCAGCCCGGCCGTTCCGGTCGCGGCACGTTCCAGCGGGCGTTCGCCCGACTGCGAGAAGGCGAAGAAAAGGATCAGAACAACGACAATCCCGATCGCAATGATCGATCCGCCGGACCCGCCGCCGCTGCGCTCGCTCATGCTGCGGCCTCCTGTCCGTCGAACAGGGGGCGGGCTGCGTCCAGACAGGCCTGCCACGTTTCGTCAGCCAGATCGCGGCCGCCGAAGTGAACGATTTCCGCCTCGCGCACCAGCGTTCGCATGGCGCCCAGATGGCGCCATTGGCGCGGCAGAATACGCAACACATCGCGCGCGGTCTGGGCACGGGCCAGTTTGAGATCGTTCAGACTGGCGGCCCGTTCCAGGGCGTGCCCGGTCAAAAGGATCAGTGCGCGGCGCTTGTCCGGCATGGCGGCCAGGTGATCGAGCAGGCTGCCGCGAGGGATTTCGGTTAGCCCGCCGCCCAGAACACCGGTGCGGCGGCGCGTCGACCGGCGCTTTGCCTCGGATGTTTTACCGAACGACACGTTGATGTTGCTGCCGAAGATCACGAAAACAACAATCACCACCGCAACGATCAGAAAAACGATGAGCCCCGTGGTCATTCTGTCGTCGCTGGTATTGCGGGTCTCGGGCTTGGGCGGGATGACGACCTTGATGTCCTCGCCCGGGCGAAACTCGGTCTCGGAGCGCAGATACCGGACCTTCGTCTGCAGGCGTTCCCATCCCAACGCCTTCTCGACCGCAGGGTCGGCGGGGCCTGGGTCGATCAGGTCGTCGGTGGTCATTTGAGCAAGAGCCGGCGCCCCCGACCCGGCGAGGGTGGCGAGTATCAAAAGAATGGCGGCAACCGCAGCGCGCATCCGGGGGCCTTTTCTTGGTGCCGGCATGCGGCATTCAATGCAATGGTGCCAGCCAAGAGCGCGAGGGGCAAGTCCGGCGGACAGGTGTGGCGATCGGGCGCCGCAGGGTCTGAGCCGGGGTTGAGCCGAGCCTGAGCCGCGGCTATTCTAGATGTTCGGTGCCTTCGACCGCCGGGTGGGTTGCCAGCAGCACCACGGCCAGGACCGCAACGACCGCCGGATAGATCGGGGTCAGCCACAGCGTCTGTGTCGGGTCGCCAGACCCGTCAAAGGCCAGCGATACCGGAATTGGGCCAACCGAAGCCCCGATCACGGCGACCATCTGGCCGGTGCCCTGAATGCGCCCCAGATGCTTGCGTCCGAAATAGCGCGGCCAAAGATACCCGAACAGTGTCATGGTGAAGGCGTTGTTCAGCCCGAAGACCACCGCATACGCCACCAGCGTGGGGACAGATGTGACGAAGGTGATCGCCAACAGCGCCACCGACTGCACAACCAGCCCGGCCGCCAGCATGAACCGCGTCCGGAACCGGTCACAGCACCAGCCAACTGCAGGCATGAAGAAGACCATCGAGACCGAGGTTATGATGAACGAATTGGTTGCCCAACTCGGGTCCATCTTTTGAAATTCAAAGATGTTGACCTGGTGATAGTGCAGGCTTGTGACCAGCGCCGAGAACCCGAACCAGGCCAGGCTCAACAGATAGAATGACCGGTGCCGCAGGGCCTGATGCAGGGTTGGACCCGTGAGTTCTGGCGCCGAAGTTCCGTCGGCGGGGGGGTGATTGTCGGGGTGCATGCCCAGCGCAGACGGCCGGTCCCAGACGATCACGATCAGCACCGGCAGCATCATGACCCAGGTCATAATGCCTAATGCGAACCACGCGGTTCGCCAGTCATAGGTCGCGATCAGCCATTGACCCAGCTTTGGGTGCACCGCAATCGACAACGCGAAACCAAGGGCCATCAGGCTCATCGCGAACCCGCGTTTGCGGGTAAACCACTGGGCGACCAGATTGGCAAAACCCAGCATCATGGACCCCTGGCCCAGGAACCGCAGCAGCCCGAACCCGACAACCAGCCACAACATATTTGCGACAGCGCCGAACAGGAAACATGCCGCGCCCAGGCCGATCACGATGAAGATCAGGCTTTTTCGGGCGCCGTATTGATCGACCTGACGGCCCATAACCGGCAGCAGAAAGGCCGCCGCAGTCGTCGCCAGACCATAGGCCCAGCTGACCTCGGTCAGGCTGAGGCCCAAATCTTCGGCGATCAACTGATTGAAGACCGAGAATGTATGCGACTGGCCCGGGCCGGACGCAAAGAGGCCCATCGCTGCGACAGCGACCATGACCCAACCGTAGAAGACCCGGTTACCGATGCCATTCGCGATCGAAGCCCGTTTTCCATCGGTCAAAGGCGTTCTCCGGCTTTGTGGGATGGTTGTGACCCCACGGCTGGGACCTCACAACAAGGACCCCACGGGCTGATGAATTGCGCCGTCTGCTTGGATTGTCGATGCTTATCCGGCAAGTCTGTGCGCGAAATCAGAGGGGTGAAGAAAAGAGGGTCACCATGGGCATTGAAATCCAGGACGCACGCATTTTGGTGGCCGGTGGCGGGTCGTTGGTCGGATCGCATTTGACGGCGGCATTGCTGGACCGCGGGGTCGGCGAGGTCGTCGTCTATGACCCGATTGTCTTCGATGCCCAGGATGCGCTGGGCGCATTGAAAGACGACAGTCGGGTCACGATGGTCCGCGGCGATCTGATGAAGCTGCACCAAACGGTTGAACATATGCAGGGGATCGACGGCGCGGTGAACCTTGCCGCCTATATGACACTGGGTGTGTCGCAGAACCCGGTGGATGCGATCGACCTGAACGTCCGCGGGCATATGCATTTTCTGGAGGCTTCGCGAATTCGCGAGGTCCGTAAGGTGATCTTTGCCTCCTCGAACGCGGTCTATGGCTATGGCATCGGTGGGCCGGTCGGCGAAGAGACGCCGCATCACAATGCGGGTATTCCCGCAGCCGCGGCGGCCTATGGGTCGACCAAAATCCTGGGCGAGCAGCTTTGCCGATTGTACCACCAGCGGCACGGGCTGGATTATGTCGTGCTGCGATTTTCGACGGTCTACGGCGAAAATCAGCATTATCGTGCGGCCAACGCGCTTTACATCATCCAAACCTATGACCGCATCAAGGCCGGTCTGGCGCCGGAGTTATTCGGCGACGGATCGGAATCGAAGGATTTTGTCTATGCGGGCGATGTGGCCAGGGCGGTCTGCATGGCGCTGGAATCCGACGCGACCGATATTGCGCTGAACACGTCCGGCGGGAAAGGCATCTCGACAAAAGAGCTGGTCGAGATGGTCACACGCATCGCCGGATCGAACATCGAACCCGACTATATCGGTGACGATGGCCGGGTCCGGTTACCGACCGGGCCGGGTCTGCATTTTGTAAATACCAAGGCGAAAGAAGTGCTGGGGTGGGAGCCCGAGATGGAATTGGAAGACGGCATCCGGCGGCTGTTGGCAGATCACGAGCAAAGAAGTCGCGGATAAGACCCAACCTGGTTACAATAATTGTTCGGCTACGCTTCTGCTGAAGGAATATTGCCATGCCAATTACAGGAACCGGTTGGGAATTTCATATGGTCCGCGTCGAGATGCAGCGGCGCCCGTCGGACGGCAAGCGGCGAACTGTCGGAAATTATCAGGTTTTTCACGATGGGGTCGCGCAGGGCGGAACCGATATGTCCGGGATGTTCGCGGAAACCCGCGGACCGGGCGACAACACAGCGACCGGCATCGCAAAGCGGCGGATCGAAGCGGGCGTCTATCCGTTGGCGACGCAGAACGGCACGAAGTACAAGACCCTGAACTACACATCAAATGGCTCGTCAAGCGCGACGCCGCGCCCCGGGATCGAGTTGCTGGACACCGGCGCCAGGACCGAGATCCTCATCCATCCGGCCAGGGGTTTCCTTTGGAGCATTGGGTGTATCAACCCCTGCACCAACCTGCCGGATGCAAGCGAGCCGATCACGTACAGCAGCAGCCGCAGGCGGGTGATCTCGTTGATCGAGGATCTTAAGAGCTATCTTGGCGCCCTTTTCCCGAACCAGAACGGCCGCCCGATCCCCGATGCGCACGTCATTGTCGACGGCGAACCTTAACCGGCCCGGGTGTCCGGCGGATGGCAGCGCCGACGACGAGCGCAACCACAACGATGGCGACAACGAAAGTAAGAATATTTCGCGCGAGAAAGTTGCATCCCGGGCGTTGATGAGTATCGTCCGTCGCACCCGTCCGGGAGAGACCGGCCGAAAGGCTGGCGCCGAAGGCGCAACCGCCCCGGAAACGCTCAGGCAAAAGGACCGGCGGGTGAAGAACTCTGGAGAGAGGCGCAGCTGCGTCCGCCGACGGGATAACTTTCTCAGGCGAAAGGACAGAGGGGGCGCGGGTTCCGGTGCAGGCATCGGGGCATCGTGCCGGGACTTTCCGGCGTACCAAGCCGGGGGGACCGATGGCCGAAGAAACAGAACTCAAAACAACGCCGCTTGATGCGATCCACCGGGAAGCAGGTGCCAAGATGGTGCCGTTTGCCGGTTGGGACATGCCGCTGCACTATGGGCCGGGCATCCTGAAAGAGCATCTGCACACCCGTGCTGCCTGCTCGATCTTCGATGTCAGCCATATGGGCCCGATGTTGGTACGCACGGCCAGCGGTGATATTTCAACTATCGCCACAGCGATGGAGAAATGGATTCCCGTCGATCTGCATGGCTTGGCCGAGGGCCGCCAACGCTATGGGTTTTTGACCAATGACGACGGCGGGATCATCGATGATCTGATGATCGCCAACAGGGGCGACCACTTTTACGTCGTTGTGAATGCCGGACAGGCCGAAACGCTGATCTGGGATCTGGTGGAAAAGCTGGCAGAGACGTGCCAGGCGGGGCCGTTGGGCGGCAGGGCCTTGATCGCCCTGCAAGGACCGATGGCTGCCGAAATCCTGCTGCAGATTGCGCCTGATATCGCGGATATGAAGTTCCTGGACGTTAGGGAAGTCTGGGTACGCGATGTGATGTGCCTGGTCGCGCGGTCCGGGTATACCGGCGAAGACGGTTTCGAGATTTCGATCCCCAAAGATCATGCAGAAGAGATTGTGAAGACGTTGCTGACCCATCCGGAGGTCGAACTTGCCGGGCTGGGCGCGCGCGATTCGCTGCGGCTGGAGGCCGGGCTGTGCCTTTACGGGAACGATATCGACCCAACAACGTCGCCGGTCGAAGCAGGGCTGACCTGGGCGATCCAGAAGGTGCGACGCCGGGGCGGCGCGCGCGAAGGCGGATTTCCGGGCGCCGAGCGCATTCTTGCCGAAATCGAGGATGGCGCGTCCCGCCGTTTGGTCGGGCTGCGCCCTGAAGGGCGCGCGCCGGTCCGGTCCGGGGCGACGTTGCATGGCGAAGCGGGCGGCGCGGAAATCGGTCGGGTCACGTCGGGCGTCTATGGCCCATCGGTCGAGGGGCCCGTCGCCATGGGTTATGTGGCAGCCGACAATTCCAGTACCGGAACAACAGTCTATGCCCAGGTGCGCGGCAAATTTCTGCCGCTGACGGTTACAAAAATGCCGTTCATCACGCCAGGCTACAAACGCTGAGATAAAAAGGGAGAGAGTAATGCTGAAATACACCGATGATCACGAATGGCTGCAGATCGACGGCGATGTCGCGACCGTTGGCATCACCAGCCACGCGACCGAGCAATTGGGCGATATCGTCTTTGTCGAACTGCCGGAAGAGGGCAGCGAATTTTCCAAGGGCGATGCCGCCGGTGTGGTGGAATCGGTCAAGGCCGCATCCGATGTCTATATGCCGCTGGATGGTGTGATCGAAGCCGTCAACGAAGCGATTGTCGAAGAACCCGGCAAGGTCAACGAAGACCCGATGGGCGGCGGTTGGTTCTTTAAGATCAAGCTGTCGAACGTGTCCGACACCGACGATCTGATGGACGAAGCCGCCTACAAAGATCTGATCGGCTGATGCGATGATCTGATAACCGGCCGGACCTGCGTTGCAGCGGCCCGGCGGTTCTGTGGGATTCTGACCGACACTGGGGAGGACGGTTGTGAAACTGAACGACGAACAATTGGCACAATTACGCGACGAGGGGTGGATTTTTCTGCCGGACTATTTCTCGGACGAAGAGGTCGCAATCTTGAAGCATGAGGCGGCCGAAGTCTTCAAGCTGAAGCGCGACGAGATCTATCTGGAACATGACGGCACACCGCGAAGCGCCTTTGCGGTGCATCGGTTGAACGAAGCTTACGATCTGCTGGGGCGGCACCCCCGTTTGATCGAACCACTGATGCAGATGTGGGGCGAGGGCGTCTATCTGCATCAATACAAGATCAACGCCAAAGCCAAGTTCACCGGCGATGTCTGGCAATGGCATCAGGACTACGGCAACTGGCTGGAAAAAGACGGAATGCCGGAACCGCGCGCCATGAACATTTCGGTCTTTTTGGACGAAGTCTTCGCCTTTAACGGTGCCTTGATGCTGATCCCGAAAAGCCACCGGCATGGTGTTCTGGAAAGCACGAAGGACGACGCCACAACCTCGTTCCCGCTTTACACCCAGTCTCAGGAAACGGTTGAAAAGCTGGTCGAAGAAGGCGGGCTGGTTGTCCCGACGGGCAAACCCGGTTCGATGCTGATGTTCGACGGAAATCTGGTGCACGGGTCCGCGGGCAACATCACGCCTTTCCCGCGCAACATCGTATATCTGACGCTGAACGCCTGTTCGAATGCGATCCAGAAGCCGACACGCGAAGAATGGCTGGCGCACCAGGATTTCACGCCGATCGAGATGGTCGCCGAGGATGCGCTGATCGAATACGCACGCCGCAGCAAATCAGCGGCCTGAACACCCACAAAAGCAGGGCGCGACGTTGGCGCGCCATCTTGGAGGAACGCCATGACGACGCCGAAATACGAACCATATGACTTTGCGAACCGGCGCCATATCGGCCCCTCGCCCGACGAGATGGCCGAAATGTTGCAGGTCGTCGGTGCCAATACCCTGGACCTGCTGATCGACCAGACCGTGCCGGACGAAATCCGTCAGGATCACCCGCTGGCGTGGGGCCCTGCACTGTCCGAGCGGGCAACGTTGGACCGTTTGCGCGAGACATCGCAGAAGAACAAGGTTCTGACCTCGCTGATCGGGCAAGGATATCACGGCACGATAACGCCGCCAGCGATCCAGCGGAACATTCTGGAAAACCCGGCCTGGTACACGGCCTATACCCCCTATCAGCCGGAAATCAGTCAGGGCCGATTGGAAGCGTTGTTGAATTATCAGACGATGGTTTGCGATCTGACGGGGATGGAGATTGCGAACGCCTCGCTTTTGGACGAGGCAACGGCAGCGGCCGAGGCGATGGCCATGTCGCAGCGCCAGGCAAAGTCGAAGTCGAATACCTTTTTTGTCGACCATCACGTGTTACCCCAGACATTGTCGGTTCTGCGGACGCGGGCCGAACCGCTGGGCATCGATATTGTTGTCGGCGATCCGTTCGCTGATCTGGAGCCGGAGGCCGTCTTCGGCGCGCTGTTCCAATACCCTGGGCTGAACGGAACGTTCCACGATTTTTCCGCCCCGATTGCGGCCCTGCATGATGCGAAGGCCCTGGCCACGATTGCGGCCGATCCGCTGGCGCTGTGCCTTGTCACACCGCCGGGGGAAATGGGCGCCGATATAGCCATCGGTTCGACCCAGCGTTTCGGTGTGCCGATGGGGTATGGCGGCCCGCACGCGGCCTATATGGCGACCAGGGATGCCCACAAACGGGCGATGCCCGGGCGCCTGGTCGGTGTCTCGATCGATGCGCGCGGGAACAAGGCTTACCGCCTGGCGCTGCAAACGCGTGAGCAGCATATCCGCCGTGAAAAAGCGACGTCGAACATCTGCACGGCGCAGGTCCTGCTGGCCGTGATTGCCGGCATGTACGCGGTGTTTCACGGGCCGCAGGGATTGCGGGCAATTGCCGAGCGCGTGCATCGTAAAGCCGCGCGCATCGCGGATGGCCTGGAAAAACTGGGGTATACGGTCGAGCCGAAGGAATTCTTCGACACGATCACCGTCGCAGTCGGTCCGTTTCAGTCGGTCATCATGAAAAATGCCGTCGACGGTGGCATCAATTTGCGCGCCGTGGAAACCGACAGGATTGCGATCACGGTCGATGAAAGAACACGGCCCGCAACCGTCCAGTCGGTGTTGGCGGCATTCGGCGGAGCGCATCTGGAATACCAGGACGAGTTCCCGCACTATCGTCTGCCCGGCGCGCTGGAACGGACATCGGATTTTCTGACGCACCCGATTTTCCACATGAACCGGGCCGAGTCGGAGATGACACGGTATATGCGCCGTCTGGCGGATCGGGATCTGGCATTGGACCGGTCGATGATCCCGCTGGGGTCGTGCACGATGAAGCTGAACGCCACCGTCGAAATGCTGCCGATCACCTGGCCGGAGTTTGCAGAACTGCACCCTTATGCGCCTGGCGATCAGGCCGAAGGGTATGCCGAGATGATCGGGGACCTGTCCGACAAGCTGTGCCAGATTACTGGTTATGACGCGATTTCCATGCAGCCGAATTCTGGCGCTCAGGGCGAATATGCCGGGTTGATGGTCATCCGCGACTATCATCGGGCACGCGGCGAAGGGCACAGGGATGTTTGCCTTATCCCGTCTTCTGCGCATGGAACCAACCCGGCATCGGCCCAGATGGCAGGCATGAAGGTTGTCGTCGTGAAAACCGACGAAAACGGCAATGTCGACATGGACGATTTCCGGGCCAAGGCCGAACAGCATTCCGATGGGTTGGCCGCGATCATGATCACCTACCCGTCCACCCACGGCGTGTTCGAGCGGACAATCCGGGACATCTGCGACATCACCCACAGCCATGGCGGGCAGGTCTATATGGACGGCGCCAATCTGAACGCGTTGGTCGGTCTGGCCCGGCCCGGCGATTTCGGGTCCGATGTCAGCCACCTGAACCTGCACAAGACGTTCTGCATCCCGCATGGCGGCGGCGGCCCGGGCATGGGGCCGATCGGTGTAAAGGATCACCTGATCCCGCATTTGCCGGGCGATCCACGCGACGGCGAGGGCGCGGTCAGCGCGGCCCCCTGGGGGTCCGCCGGAATTTTGCCGATCAGTTGGGCCTATTGCCTGGCGATGGGCGGCGAAGGGTTGGCGCAGGCCACCAAGGTCGCGATCCTCAGCGCCAACTATATCGCCAAGCGGCTGGAGGGCGCCTATGACGTTCTCTATCGCGGTGCGAACGGACGAGTTGCGCACGAATGCATCATCGACACGAGGCCGCTGAAGGATGAGGCGGGTGTCACGGTTGACGATGTCGCCAAACGCCTGATCGATTGCGGTTTTCATGCGCCGACCATGAGCTGGCCGGTCGCTGGCACCCTGATGATCGAACCGACCGAGAGCGAGACCAAGGCCGAGATCGACCGGTTCTGCGACGCAATGCTGGCGATCCGGGACGAAGCCGCGGCGATCACGCGCGGTGACATGGATGCCGAGAACAACCCGTTGCGCAACGCACCCCACACAGTTGAAGACCTGATCGGAGAATGGGACCGGCCTTATTCCCGCGAACAGGCCTGCTTCCCGCCGGGGGCTTTCCGGGTCGACAAATATTGGGCGCCGGTCAATCGGATCGACAATGTCTATGGCGACCGCAACCTGATCTGCGCCTGCCCGCCGCTGGAAGATTACATGGAAGCCGCTGAATAGCCGGGCCGGGCGGCAGCAACGGGGCGCGGCGATCCGCGCCCATACCCATTACGGAGACGTTTGATGACCGGCAGCGCAACGCTGAAGATCGACGGTGCAATCGCAACGCTTGCGTTCGCCAACCCTGATGGCGGTTACATGGATGGGGCGATGGAGGCGGATCTGGTTGCCGCGATCGCCGCGGTCGAGGACGACCCGGATATTCGCGCCTGCATCCTGACCGGTGCGAGCGCAGATGTTTTCATTCGCCATTACGATGTTTCGATCCTCAGCGACCGGGCCGATCAGATGGCGGCGCGCGGGCTGTCGTTCACGCTCGACCGCCCGGTGCCTGAAGGCGGCATTCACAAGGCGATGGCGATGATGGAGGGCGGGACGACTGCCTACATCGCCGCGCTGAATGGCACGGCAATGGGCGGCGTGTTCGAGTTGTCGCTGGCCTGTGACATCCGCCTGGTCGCCGACGGGCCCTTTCAGTTCGGGCTGCCGGAAATCAATCTGGGGATCTTGCCCGGCGCGGGCGGCACGCAGCGCCTGCCCCGTCTGATCGGCGAGGCGGCGGCGCTGAAGATTACACTTCTGGGCGAGGTCATGGATCCGGCGTCGTTGCATGCCACTGGTCTGACGCTGGAGCGGGTTGCGGGCGATGTCATGCCCCGTGCCCGTGCCATTGCGGCGCAGTTGGCGGCAAAGCCGCCCGCGGCGCTGGCGCATATCAAGCGGCTGGTCCGCCAGGCGCAGACAGGATCGCCGGAACAGGGTTTCGCCAACGAGAGAACGTTGTTCTGCGACCTGATGGTGCGCGGCGATGCGCGCGCGCTGATGTCCGAGATGAAGGCAGGGCACCGAAAGATCACGGATTTTCCTTAGGATGGCGCCATTCTTGAGCCAGGGACCGATCAAGGTGTCGGCCGCAGTTCCCGCGCGATGATCCGGCCCGACAACGAGGGAATGGATGAGGGAATGGATGAGGGAATAACAGCCGAATGATTGACCGACTTGACGACCCGCAGGTCTTTTTGCCCGACCTGTTCGAAACCCATGGCCGCCATAACGCGGCCAAGCCCGCTGTGGTCTGTGCAGGGGTGACCCGCACCTGGGGCGATTTCGCCGCCAATATCAATCGTGTCGCACACGGGCTGTTGGCGCGCGGCATCGGGCGGGGCGAGAAGGTTGCCATCTGCATGGGCAACTCGGTCGAGATGCTGGAATCGCTGTTCGGCGCCGTGCGGGCCGGGGCCTGCGTGGTGCCGTTATCCGGCCTGCTAACCGGACAGCAGCTTGCGCATCTGATTACTGATTCCGGTTCGGTCGCCATCATCGCTTCGGACGAATTCGGCGGCAAGCTGGACGGCGAGCGTGCGGCGCTGGGCGGTATCGGTCATTGGATTGCCCATGGGCGTCAGGGAGATGGCTGGGGTGACGGGTGGACCGAATTGGCAGCGCTGATCGATGATGCACCTTCGACCCCGCCGGATGTACGGTACGGCCTGACCGACGATTTCAACATCATCTATTCTTCAGGCACGACGGGGCTGCCGAAGGGGATCGTGCAGACGCACCGGGCGCGGCTGCACTGGGCGTTTTCGAATGCCGTGGAAATGGGGTTCGACGCCGATGCAAAGGCGCTGACGACGACTGCGCTATATTCCAACGGCACCTGGCTGATGATGTTGCCTGTTCTGTTTTCTGGCGGAACCCTGCATGTAATGCAGACATTCAACGCCGCGGACTTTTTGGAAACGGTTCAGCGCGAACGGATCACCCACACATTCCTGGTGCCGCCCCAGTACACGATGGTTCTGGCCGAAGAGGCGATGAAGACGGCGGACCTGCCGTCGCTGACCTGCGTGCTGTGCGCCGGATCGCCCCTGCGGCGCGACCTGAAGCGGCAGGTGATCGAGCAATTGTCACCGAAATTATACGAACTTTACGGGTTTTCCGAAGGGTTCGCGACCATGCTGCGCCCGCACCAACATCGCGAAAAATTCGCGACGGTCGGAACGCCCGTGATCGGGTTCGAGGTTCGCATTCTGGACGATGAAGGCCGCGAGGTGCCGCCGGGAACCGCCGGAGAAATCGCCGGGTATGGCGCCGGAAACATGAAAGCGTATCACGACCGCCCCGAGCTGACGGCCGAGTTGATCTGGCGTGATGAGCGGGGTCGATCCTTTATCCGGTCAGGCGATGTCGGTACGCTGGACGAAGATGGATATCTGACGATCCTGGACCGCAAGAAGGACATGATCATATCCGGCGGGTTCAACGTCTTTCCGGCGGATATCGAGGAAATCGTCGGCCAGCATCCGCATGTGCACGACGTCACGGTGATCGGCGTGCCGCACGAGAAATGGGGCGAGACCTGTCTGGCGCTGGTGATCCCGGATGGCGACGCCGATCCCGGCCAAGTTCGCGCGTGGTCGAACGAGCGCCTGGCCAAACACCAACGGTTGCACGCGGTAGAGCTGCGCGATGATTTTCCACGCAACGCGCTGGGCAAGGTTTTGAAGAAAGAGCTGCGCGCACCTTACTGGGAGTAGACGCTCCCGCCGGGTGGAGGAGAGACTGGATGGACGAGGCAACCGGCGGGTGCCAGTGTGGTGGGATTCGGATCGTCGCCGTTGGGCGGCCTGACAGGGTGGGTGTCTGTCATTGCCTGGATTGCCGAAAACATCATGGTGCGCTGTTCTATGCCGCCGCGATTTTTCCTGAAGACGCCGTGACCGTCGAAGGTGAGACCCGGGATTACGCGGGGCGCGAATTCTGCCCCCGTTGCGGGTCATCGGTTTTCGCACGCAGCGGGCCTGAGGTCGAGGTTCATCTGGGTGCGCTGGACGCCCCGGATCAGTTCATTCCGACCTATGAAACCTGGGTAATCCGGCGCGAGACCTGGTTGCCGCCCGTTCCCGGCGCGCGGCAATACGACCGCAATCGGAAACACGAGTAGGGGTAGGTGTGTGCGATAGGATAGGTTGTACCGATCCTACGCCAGCCCCTTGGATCCGATTTCGATATACTTTTGGCGCCGGGCCTTGCGAACTTCGTCGGCGCTCATCCCATCGAACTCGGTCAGCGTCGCACCGATGGCCTTGCCAACGGCTTGAATCACGCCGTGGCGGTCGCGCTGTCCGCCACCAACCGGTTCTGGCACGATGCGGTCGGCAACACCCAGTTTTTCGAGATCCTGGGCGGTCAGGCGCAGGGCATTCGCCGCCTCCTGCATCTTTTCGGCGTTCTTCCAAAGGATCGAGGCACAGCCTTCCGGCGAGATCACGGAATAGATCGCATGTTCCAGCATGATCACCCGGTTCGCGGTTGCCAACGCGACCGCCCCGCCCGATCCGCCCTCGCCGATCACGACGGAGATCAGCGGCACACCAAGGCGCAAACAGCATTCGGTGGAACGTGCAATCGCCTCGGCCTGGCCGCGTTCCTCGGCGCCCTTTCCGGGATAGGCGCCCGGGGTGTCCACCAGCGTGATCGCGGGCAGGCCGAAACGGTCGGCCAGTTCCATCAGGCGAACGGCTTTGCGATAGCCTTCGGGGCGGGCCATGCCGAAATTCCGCTCGATCCGGGTTTTCGTGTCGTTGCCCTTTTCATTGCCCAGAACAACGACGGGCCGGTCGTTGAACCGGGCCAGGCCGCCGACAATTGCGTGGTCTTCGGCAAAATTCCGGTCGCCCGCAAGTGTCATAAAGTCGGTAAAGAGTGCGTCGATATAGTCCTGGGCGTGCGGGCGCTCGGGGTGGCGAGCAATCTGGCATTTCTGCCAGGGCGACAGGTCGCGATACAGCTCGACCAGCATTTCGCCAGCACGCTGGTCCAGTTGATCCGCCTCGGTCGAGACGTCCATATTCGGGTCCTGCCGCGCCATTGCGCGCAGCTCCTCGGCCTTGCCATGCAGCTCGGCGAGCCCCTTTTCAAAGTCCAGATAATTCTGCATTCGACCGCTCTTCGCCTCTGCCAGCCCAGATAGGACGGTTGGGCCGCATTTGCAATCAGGCGATACATAAACGCCGTCAACCGGTTCGAAACCATGTCTTTGCACTGACCATTAACATTCGGCACGTAGCTTTCAGTCAGATTTTCCCGGTGGCCAGCATGGACCGCTTTGCAAGGCGAGGGCGAAGCCAGCGCATCGGGCCTGTTCATTTTGTCGATCCTGACGCCGCATCCCGAAGTTTGCTGCTGTTACGCATGCAGCACGGTCCATTCGACATCCGATACCGACACACCGGATGCACCCGGGGCCGAATTCGCCGACAAACCAGTCTATACGGCCGCGCAGGTTATCTATGCGTTGAGAACGTCGGACGGCAGCTATGGCACCATTGCCTGGGCCGGAAACGATGTAAGTTACTCGATCGGCACCGGCGGCGTCGCGCCCGGTCATCCGAACTACCGGTCTGAATACGCCGGATTTGTCGAGATGAGCCAGACCATGCACGAGGTCGCCCGCGAGGCCTTCGAATTGTGGGACGAGGGGATCGCGATCAACCTGAACGAAGTTCAGGACGACCCAGGTGCAAGCGTCACTTTCAATTACTCGTCGAACACCGGCGGCGGTACCTATGCCAGCTATTATTATGGCGGGTCATCCGGTGGCCGGGCCAATTTCGGGTTGCAGAACAGCACATTGTGGTTTGCCGACGATTGGTGGACCCACGATCAGGACAGCGATCTGGTCCCCGGCGGTTATGGGGTTATGACCTATCTGCATGAAATCGGTCATGCACTGGGTCTGAGCCATCCGGGCGGATACAACGGGTCGGGCGATTTCAGCGGCGATGCCACCCATTTCCAGGACACCCGCGGCTATACGGTCATGTCCTATTTCAACGCGAACGAAAACGGGTCCGGAACCGACCATCGACATTCCGGCAACAAGTACGGCGCGACGCCGCTGCTGCATGACATTTTGGCGGCGCAGGCGGTCTATGGCGCCGACATGACGACGCGGACGGAATCGACGACCTACGGTTTCAATTCGAATGCCGGTCGCGATGCGTTTGATTTCAGCATCAACTCAAACCCGGTGATCGCAATTTGGGACGCGGGCGGCGTCGATAAGATCGATGCCAGCGGCTGGTCTACGGATCAGGTCCTGGATTTGAACGACGGTGCTTTCTCGTCCTTGGGGAACCTGACGCAGAACGTCGCCATTGCTTACGGCGCCACGATTGAAATCGGGACGACCGGTGGCGGCAATGATCAGTTGATCGGAAATACCGCGGACAATGTTCTGACCGGCGGCGGCGGCAACGACAGCCTGTTCGGCGGCGACGGTGCAGATATCCTGTTCGGCGGCGCGGGCGGCGACACGATCGACGGCGGCGCGGGTATCGATTGGCTGAGATTTGCCGATGCGAACGGCGGTGTCGCGATGGATCTGGAGACCGGAACAGGTAGCGGCGGCGATGCCGCGGGCGATGTGATCAGCGGAATCGAGCACGTTTCGGGCTCGGACCATGGCGATACGATTGTCGGGAACAACGTCGGCGACAATCAACTGCTGGGCCTGGGCGGCGATGACGTGCTCACCGGTGGGTCCGGTCACGATTTCCTGCTGGGGCATGGGGGCGACGACTCGCTATTCGGCGGCAATGGGCGCGACATCCTGCGCGGTGGCGAAGGCGCAGATTACCTGGACGGCGGCGTGTCGATCGATTGGGTGCAATACAACGACGCGCTTGCCGGGGTCAGCCTGGACCTGATGAACGGCGGGACCGGCGGCGAAGCACTGGGCGACCAGTTTGTCGGCGTCGAAAACGTGCTGGGGTCGGGTCATGACGACGTGATCACCGGCACATATATGCGCAATCTGATCATGGCAGGCGCGGGCAACGACACGATCGATGGGGGTGACGGCGCCGATGTCCTCAGCGGCTCGGACGGCGATGACCAGCTGTTCGGTTCGGACGGCAGCGATGTGTTGTTTGGCGGCGCCGGCGCTGATTCGCTGAACGGCGGGTCGGGTTTCGACTGGGCGCATTATGGCGAATCGACCGCAGGGGTCAGCGTCGATCTGGGTGCGGGCACCGGCAGCGGCGGCGATGCGGCCGGTGATACGCTGACCGATATCGAGTTTCTGTGCGGATCGGAGCACGACGACGTTCTGACCGGCAGCAGCGGAGTCAATTTGATCCGCGGCGCGGGCGGCAACGATACGATCAATAGCGGCGAGGGGAACGATGTTCTGGACGGTCAGGCGGGGGTGGACCGGTTCGAGTTCGCTGCGGGCCACGGGATCGACCGCATTCACGGGTTCGACCTTGCAACGGAACAGATCCGGTTTCTGGACACCGTCAACAGCTTTGCCGAGTTGTCGATCACTGATTTTCGGGGCGAAGCGGCGATCGGTTACGACCCCGGCGATGTGATCATTCTGACCGGGATCACGGCGGCCGAGGTGACGGCAGACATATTCCTATTCGGTTAGGGCGCAGGCGCGCCCGGCGGGCCGGGGCTGGGCGGCGTGCGGAACAACGCACGCCGCCCTATTTTTGGTCGGAATTCACGGAGCGCCGCCTGCCACGCGCCAAGCCAGGCAGCCGACGCGGCGCCTTGGCGCTGGTATCCTTGGTCATGGCGGTCTATAGGGCGCCCCGGAAACCGGACAACCGAGGTACGAGATGCCCAAGATCAACGGCAATGAAATCCGCCGCGGAAACATCATCGAACACAATGGCGGCCTTTGGGTCGCTGTGAAGACCGACCATGTCAAACCCGGCAAGGGCGGGGCCTTTGCACAGGTCGAGTTGAAGAACCTGCGCAACGGCTCGAAGCTGAACGAACGCTTCCGCTCGGCCGATAAGGTCGAACGCGTCCGTCTGGAGCAAAAGGACCAGCAGTTCCTCTACGAGAATGACGGCATGCTGGTGTTCATGGACACCGAAAACTACGAGCAGATCGAACTGCCGTCGGACATTCTGGGAGAGGCCCGCCCCTTCCTGCAGGACGGCATGACCGTTCAGATTGAATATTACGACGAGGAAGCGCTGAGCGCGGCGCTGCCCGAAAAAGTGACCTGCAATGTCGTCGAGACGGAACCGGCAATTAAGGGTCAAACCGCCGCTAATTCATTCAAGCCGGCGGTTCTGGACAATGGCGTGCGCATCATGATCCCGCCATTTGTCGATCAGGATACCAAGGTTGTGGTGAACACAGAGACATTCGAATACGTCGAACGCGCCTGATCCAGACCGAGTGCAGCGCCAGACAATCGCCGCAATCGACCTCTCGCCATCCGGCAGAGGACCGGGCGGGGCACCCCCGCCAAGCGCCAATATAAGGGAACCCAAATGGCCGGATCTGCCAATCTGAACCTGATGATCCAGGCTGCCCGCAAGGCATCACGCCGGCTGCTGCGCGATTTCAACGAAGTCGAGAATTTGCAGGTCAGCGTAAAGGGCGTCGGCGATTTCGTGTCGAACGCCGACCGCAAGGCCGAGGCGACGATCCGCGATCTGCTGATGGACACGCGCCCGAACTATGGCTTTTTGGGTGAAGAGGGCACCTCGATCGAAGGCAAGGACCCGACCCGCCGTTGGATTGTCGACCCGTTGGACGGCACAACCAACTTCCTTCACGGACTGCCGCACTGGGCGATTTCGATTGGGCTGGAACACAAGGGCGAGATCGTCTCGGCCCTGGTTTATGATCCGATCAAAGACGAAATGTTCACGGCGGAAAAGGGTGAAGGCGCCTGGATGAACGATCGGCGGCTGCGCGTATCGGCGCGGCGCGACGCAACACAATTTCTGTTGGGCACGGGCGTTCCGTTTGGCGGGCGCGATGGGCTGCCTGAAATGATGGGCGAATTTGCCCGATTGATGCCACGGACATCCGGCATCCGGCGCTTGGGCGTCGCGTCGCTGGATCTCGCCTATGTTGCGGCCGGTCGCCTGGATGGGTTCTGGGAACGGGCGCTGCAACCTTGGGATATCGCAGCCGGTATCCTTTTGGTGCGCGAAGCCGGCGGCATGGTCGGGCGGATCGGCGAGGCCGCAGAAGGCGAAAATCCGATGCCATCCGGCGACATCATGGCCGCCAACGCGGGCGTTTACGGCTTTCTGAGCATCCATCTTGACAAGGGCTGAACGCGCCGCCGCATTTGACAGAGAGCGAGTTGGTCGAATATCAGCGCCTATCTTCTTGGTTATTGGGCACAAACTGCGTATCGTGACGCCGTTTTAAGCAGGGCCGATCCATGACGCTTGAGGACACCCCCGTCCGCCATTTCACGCAACCGACCCGGCAACTGTTGATGATGTTGCTGGTGCTGGTCGCCGTGGCGGTCGGTGGCGCACTGCTGGCGGCCGAGATCCGCACCGTCATTTTTGCCAACCTCTACCTGAATGCGTTCATCGGCTTCGTTTTCCTGCTGGGGGTGATTGCAACGTTTTGGCAGGTCGCGCAGGTGCGCATATCGGTGAATTGGCTGCGCCAGATGCAGGCCGGATTTACGGGCACCGAATTTCCCCAGCCACCGCGGTTCATCGCCTCGATCGCGCCAATGGTCCGCGATGGCGGCGGTGTGCAAAAGCGCCTGGCAACGTCGGCCACCCGGTCGATCCTGGATTCCATCGCGGTCCGGTTGGAAGAAAGCCGCGAGATCACCCGCTATATTTCGAACCTGCTGATCTTTCTGGGGCTGCTCGGCACATTCTGGGGCCTGTCGCTGACGGTGCCTGCGGTCGTTGACACCATCAAGTCATTGGCTCCGCAGGAGGGAGACGCCTCGGACGTCTCGGTCTTTGACCGGCTGATGACCGGGCTGGAATCCCAGCTTGGCGGCATGGGCACAGCGTTCGCATCATCGCTGGTCGGATTGGCCGGGTCGCTGGTTGTCGGACTGTTGGAGCTGTTCGCAGGTCACGGACAAAACCGGTTCTATCGCGAGCTGGAGGAATATCTGACCCAGTTCACCCGCCTTGGCCTGGTCTCGGAAGGCGAAGGGCCGGAGGGGGCTTTGATCAGCCTTTTGGAGCGTGTCGACGAGGGACTGGAGAAAACCACCGAATTCGCAGCCAAGGCCGAGGAAGCCCGGGTAGAGGCGGAAAACCGGCTTTCGGCCGCCGCCGATGTGGTTGGCACGATGGCGGGCGAAATCGAGAGCGAGCGCAAACTGGTCGCGCAATTGGTGACCGAGATGCGCGAGGCCCGCGAGATGGAGGCCGGGCGCGACCACGCGACCCTGACCGTGCTGAAACGGATCGACCAGGGCCAGCAGGGCCTGTCGCAGATCCAGCAGAACGTCGCCGATGCGCTGGGCGGCGGCTTGCCCGCGGGGTCCGGCGGCAGCGGGGGCGGCCCGGGAATTGATATCGAGACGCGCGGCTACATCAAGTCGATGGACAAGCAGTTGCGGGCCCTGTCCGATGATGTTGCAGTGGGCCGCCACGAAACGCTGACCGCCCTGCGGGCCGAGTTGCGGGCATTGACCAACCTGATCGACATACGCACAAGACCGGAGGAATAGGATGGCGCTGCCGCGGCGCAACGGAACGCGAATGTCCGGGGCAATTTGGCCGGGTTTCGTCGATGCGCTGACGGCTCTGCTGCTGATCCTGATGTTCGTGCTGTCGATCTTTATGATCGTACAGTT
This sequence comes from uncultured Limibaculum sp., assembly GCA_951813525.2. Classification (GTDB taxonomy): domain Bacteria; phylum Pseudomonadota; class Alphaproteobacteria; order Rhodobacterales; family Rhodobacteraceae; genus Thermohalobaculum. The sequence continues at coordinate 1,197,263 of CATOTJ020000003.1, read as the reverse complement.
CAGCCTGCGCGAACAGATCACCGGTCAGGACAAAAAGCTGAACGCGCTGACCGAAGAGGTCGCTGTCCGTAACGAGCGGATCGACACACTGACTGGTCAGCTTGCCGATCTTTCCAAGGAGCTCGGCCTGGAGCGGACGCGCGCCCAAGATCTGGAAACCGAGGTTGGATCCCTGCGGTCAACCCTGACGACCGAACGCGCCGAAGCGACCCGGTTGAAGGGTGCGCTGGACCTGTCGGAAGCCGAGGCCGAAGCGCTGAAATCGTCGCTGGCCGCAGCCCGGTCCGAGATCGACAAACAGGGTGAAGCGGCGCGTCTGGCCGCCGCCCGGCGCGAAGCGCTGGAGGCCATGGTCAAGGGCTTGGAAAAGGAACGCGCGGATCGCGATACGTCCATCAAGGACCTGACCGCAGAACGGACCCGGGCGCTGGCGCTGATCGCAGCGCTTGAAAAAGAACAGGCCGCGGCAACTGCCAAGTTAAAGGGTCTGGACGAGACGACGGAGAACGACGCGGCCCGGATCAAGGAGTTGGAGACGCGAAATACCGCGTTGGCCGACCGCCTGACCCGAATGACCGGCGAACGCGATAAGGCTTTGGCCGAGATCGAACGCCTGACGCGCGACCATGAGACAGCAGAGGCCCGGCTGAAAAATCTGGGCGCTGACCGGGCCGAGGCGCTGATTGCGATCAGCAAGCTGAGCGACGAGAAAGCAGCGGCATTGTCGGCTTTGGAAAAGCTGGGCAAGGAACGCGACACAGCCCTGGCAACGATCAACCGGCTGACGACCGAGAAGGCCACTGCCCTTTCAGCGCTGGAGCGCATGGGGACAACGGGCGCCGCAGCGGTGAAGGAAATCGAAAAACTTTCGAAGGAAAAGGCCGCTGCACTGACGGCCATTGAAAAACTGGGCGATGAGAAAGCCGCCGCATTGGCACGCGTCAACCGGCTGACGACCGAAAAGGCCGAGGCATTGGCCCGCCTGGAGCGGCTGTCCAAGGAGAAAGCCGACGCGCTGACGGCGTTGGAAAAGCTGGGCGTCGAACGTGAAAACGCGCTGGCGACCGTGGAGGCGCTGACCAAGGAGAAAGCCGAAGCCTTGGCCGCGCTGGAGAAGCTGGGCGAAGAGAAAACGGCTGCGCTGAAGACCATCGACACGCTTACAGCGGAAAAAAGTGCGGCGCTGAAGGCAATTGCCGATTTGGAAGGCGACCGCGATGCCGTCGTTACCCGGTTGCAGCAGATCGATGCCGAACGCGCGTCGGCATTGGCGCTGGTCGCGCGGTTGGAGAAGGAAAACAAGGGTATCGTTGAACGGGTCGAGAAGCTGAGCGAGGAGCAGGCGGCGTCCCTGGCGCTGATCGCGACTCTGGAAAACCGGATCGCCCGCACAGATCAGCGCGTCACCACATTGGAGGCAGAGCGCAAAGGACGCCTTGCCGAATTGGAAAAAATGTCGTCCGAGAAGGCCGCATCTTTGGTCATGATCGAGACGTTGACGCGGGACCTTGCATCGGCCCAGGCGGTGCGCAAGGCGCTGGCCGACCGTTCGGACGATGCCGCGACGGACATTGCATCGCTGGCGGTCGAGCTATCGGAAAAAGAGACCGAGCTGAAGAAGCTGAAGGCCGAGAACACGTCGTCGCTTAAGGCCTTTGAGAAGCTGACCTCTGAACAGGCGTTGGCGCTGGCAACGATTGCGCGGCTGGAAAAGGAGCAGGAGACAGCATCGGAGCGCGCAGAGCGGCTGACATCCGAGGCCGAGATTGCCAAGGCTGCTATCGCGAAGTTCGAGATCGACATGAAAGCGGCCCTGACCCGGGCCGCGGCGCTGGCCAGCCGTCTGAGCGAGGAAGAGGAAGGCCGTCTGGCGGAAGCCGCTGCGGCCAAGGCCCTGCGGGCACGATTGGCGAAAAGCCAGGAGAGTCTGGACACCGCGACCCTGAAGCTGGAAGCGCTGCGCAAGGACGCAGACGAGACGCTGGAGCGCCTGGCCGCAGCCGAGCGGGCCAAGGCCAAGCTGGAAGACGAAGCAAAAGCGGCAGGTCTGACGGCGGAACAGCGCGAAGCCGCGTTGAAGGCGATGACCGAGAAGCAACTGGCCGGGGAACAAGCCCTTGGCAAGGCACAGGCCCTGACCGCGGACCAGCAAAAGAAGATCACGGCCCTGACGGCGAATATCCGGCAATTGAACAACCAGCTTAAAGTGCTGGAAGGCCTGCTGTCCGAGGCCGAGGACCGTGACCGCGAGAACAAGGTCGAGATCAAGGCGCTGGGCAACCGGTTGAATCAGGCGCTGGCCGAGAAGGTGTCGGAACTGAACCGGTTCAAATCAGAATTCTTTGGCCGGATGCGCGACGTTCTGGGCCGCCGTGCCGGTGTCGAGATTGTCGGCGACCGCTTTGTTCTGCAATCCGAGGTTCTGTTCCGCCCGGGATCGGCGGATCTGGGCGCCGCAGGCCGGGGCGAGTTGTCGAAGCTGGCCGAGATCATCCGCGAGGTCGACACCACCGCGCCGGATGGTCTGAACTGGATTTTGCGGATCGACGGTCACACCGACAAGATCCCGGTATCGGGCAGCGGGCGATATCGCGACAATTGGGAACTGAGCCAGGCGCGGGCGCTGTCGGTGGTGCGCTTTCTGGTGCGCGAAGAGGGGATCCCTGCCTATCGTCTGGCAGCCACCGGATTTGGTGAGTTCCAGCCGATTTATGACGGTGACGAGCGCGCCGAAATGGCGGTGAACCGGCGGATCGAGTTCAAGTTCACGCAGCGATAGAGCATTTTCCGGCCTGACTGACCCGGCAAGACGTCGTGAAGACGTGACGGCTCGACCGCTCGGCGCCAGCGGTGGGTGCCATCTTCGTACCTGATGCCGACAAGTTTGGAATGGTGGCGGGGGGGAGACTTGAACTCCCGACCTCGCGATTATGAGTCGCGCGCTCTAACCAGCTGAGCTACCCAGCCGCCGTTTCCGAGACCGGCGTCTTAGTCGGGCCGGGTTCAGGCGTCAAGACGATTTGGGCTGCCGTTGCCCCCGCGCGAGGCCGGACCAAGTTGAGAGTTGTAATGACCGGCCGCGCCCGTAACGTGGCTGCACCGGCGAGGCCAGAACATCCATGAAGGAGCATCCATGAAGAAGGCATCCGATCTGTTCGTCGAGGCGCTTGAAGCCGAAGGCGTCGAGATGATCTTCGGCATTCCAGGCGAAGAAAATCTGGATTTTCTGGACGCCCTATCGCGTTCGCGGATCAAGCTGATCCTGACCCGTCATGAGCAGGCGGCGGGGTTCATGGCGGCGACGTACGGCCGGTTCACCGGCAAGGCCGGGATCTGCCTTTCAACCCTGGGACCGGGCGCCACCAATTTCGCGACGGCAGCGGCCTATGCGACCCTGGGCGGGATGCCGATGACGATGATAACCGGGCAAAAACCGGTGAAAAAGTCGAAACAGGGCCGGTTTCAGATCCTGGACGTGGTCGACATGATGGAGCCGATCACGAAATATGCCCATCAGATCGTGTCCGCCGACAACATCCCCAGCCGCGTGCGCGAAGCAATCCGTGTGGCCGAGGAGGAGAAGCCGGGCGCAACGCATCTGGAACTGCCCGAGGACATCGCAGAAGAGCAAACCGCCGAGCGCCCGATCCGGGCCGCCGACCGGCGCCGCCCGGTTCCGGAAGAAAAGGCCATCGCCGCCGCGGTCCGGCGGATCGCCGCGGCCAGGTCGCCGATCCTGGTGCTGGGCGCCGGTGCCAACCGCAAGCTGACCGGCAAGATGTTGACCAAACTGGTCGACAAGTTCGCCATTCCGTTCGTGACGACCCAACTGGGCAAGGGTGTTATCGATGAACGCCACCCCCTGTTCGTGGGCTGTGCGGCGTTATCGGCGGGGGATTTCGTACACCGCGCAATCGAAGCGGCCGATCTGATCATCAATGTCGGCCATGACGTGATCGAGAAGCCGCCGTTTTTCATGCGTCAGGGCAAGGCGGTGGAAGAAGGGCGATCTGAAGACAATCCGGTCGAGATCGACGCGGCGACGCAAGTCATCCACATCTCGTTCCGCTCGGCCGAGGTCGATCCGGTCTATTTCCCGCAGCTGGAGGTGATCGGCGATATTGCGAATGCGATCTGGCAGATCAAGAACGGGCTGTCAGAGCATAAAGATACCGACTGGGATTTCAGCCGGATGATGGAAGTGAAGCAGCACCACGACGCGAATATCGCCGAGGGCGCGGACGATCCGCGCTTTCCGGTCTATCCGCAGCGCCTGGTGCGCGAGATCCGTGCGGCGATGCCCGATGACGGGATCATCTGTCTGGATAACGGCGTCTACAAAATCTGGTTCGCGCGAAATTATACGGCCCATGGGCAAAACACCGTGCTGCTGGACAATGCATTGGCGACGATGGGGGCCGGGCTGCCGTCGGCCATGGCGGCTCATCTGGTCTATCCCAACCGCAAGGTCATGGCGATCTGCGGCGATGGCGGGTTCATGATGAACAGCCAGGAATTGGAAACCGCAGTGCGTCTGAAGATGAACCTGACCTGCCTGATCCTGAATGACAGCTCTTACGGGATGATCCGCTGGAAACAGGCGAATATGGGCTTTGCCGATTTTGGTCTGGAATTCGGGAACCCGGATTTCGTGGCCTATGCCGAAGCCTATGGCGCCAAGGGCCACCGGGTGGGCAACACCGCGGACCTGGCGCCGTTACTGGACCATTGCCTGACCGAGCCCGGGGTCCATCTGATCGACTGTCCGGTGGATTATTCCGAGAACGACGAGATTCTGAACCGGCGCATCAAGGACCAGAGCGCCGCAATCTGAAGGTTCGCCGGGTCAGTCAAAGTCCGGGATCTCGCCCTCTGACCAGGCATCGAGAACCGAGCGGGCAATGGCGCCCCTGCGCGCGGCGAACATCTTGGGATGGGTGCCCGCAACCGCGTCCTTTATGTCCTGGCGGCTGACCCAGATGGCCTCCTCGATCTCGTTGAAGTCGGGATCCAGTTGGTCTGTCAGCGCCTCGCCGACACAGGCGATCATCAGGCTGGCGGGGAAGGGCCATGGCTGGCACGCCGCATAGTGGACACGGCCCACCGGCACGCCTGCCTCCTCCAACGTCTCGCGGCGAACGGCGGCCTCGATCGTTTCTCCCGGCTCCATGAAACCGGCCAGCATCGAGTACATTTTCGGCGGCCAGACCTCTTGCCGCCCGACCAGCGCGCGGTCGCCATGAAGGATCAGCATGATCACCACAGGGTCGGTGCGCGGGAAATGAAAGGCCTGGCACGACGGGCATTTGCGCCGCCAACCCGCCTGATCGGGCCGGGTCGGCTTGCCGCAACGCGCGCAGAACCCGTGGGTCCGGTGCCATTCCAGGCAGCCTTTCGCCGTTGCCGCATCGGCGGCATCGCCTGCCGCCAACTCGCCCATGATCGAACGAAGGTCGATGAACTTGTGGGCATCCGGCAGGCCGGGATGGACGTTTTCGGTTTTGTCGACCCATTGGCGCATCGCCTCGGTATCGGCATCTGGGTCTTCCCAGGCCGAAACATCAACCGAAAACCGCCCGGCACCGTCCAGAAGGCCCAGCAGGATGGGTTCGGATTTCGCCTCGCCGACAATCGAGTTACCGGTCGGCACCCAGCCCAGCTTGGGTCCGTCACCGGTCAGATCGAACAGCGGCTTGCCGCGCCAGACAGGGGTGACGCGGGCATCCTGCGAGTGCCAAAGCGCTGCAACTTTATCCGGGTCTTCGCGCGCGACCGAGGCCCGGTCGAGGGTCGATGCGCCCGGCCCGTTGAAGGTTATGGAGAACTCGTCAATCATCTCTGAACCCTTTGCCTGCGTTGCGCCGGACCAAAGCACGGACGCGGGCAGCGGGCAATCCGGGCGCCTTTGGGCGTCTTGGATATCCGGTTAGCGATGTGATGCCATTTGCTTTCCGCCGACCGGCGTATCGGCGACCAGAATCTCCCCGCGGTCGGACTGTGTGATGTAGATTTCTGACCGGTCCGGATGGAACGCAACATTTGTCGTTGTCAGCCCGTGCGGTGCGATCACACGCCACGACGGAACGCCAAGCGCCGAGAACGCCCAGACACAGCCATGCCCGGCATCCGCCACCCAAAGCCCGCCATCAGTGTCCAGTGCCATGCCGTCCGGCCCGGAAAGACCACCGGAAAGCTGGATGAAACGGCCGACTTTCGAAGCCGTACCATCGGGCATCAGCGGCAGGCGCCAGATCGCGTTATCGCGTGTCATGGCAACCAGCAGTCGTTCTTCATCCAGATCCATGACCAGGCCGTTCGGCGACGGCCCCGTGTCGATCAAAAGATCCAGACGGTCCGCGTCCATCACCCAACGAAACACCCGGCCATTGGGCATATGCAGGCCCGATTGGCCCTGATCGGTGAAATAGACGGCATCGTCGGCGGCAATGAACAAGTCATTGCACCCGCGAAACCCCTCTGAATGGCGGTGCGTCAGGCGCGGCGTCATATCTCCGGAAATCGGATCAATCTCGACAATCCCGCGGGCGTAATCGGCGATCAGAATGCGCCCGTCCGGCAATATCTTCAACCCGTTCGGCCAGCCATCATATTCGGACACCAGTGTCCATTCCGCCTGCGGCGAGATGCGAAAAACCCGCCCGAACGGAATATCGACGACCCAGAGGTTTCCGTCGCGATCGAAAGACGGGCCTTCCAGAAAACAGTCGCAGCTCTGACCGGGTTTGTTCGCCGCCGCCCAGGCCGGGTGCGCGCCGGTACGGCGAAAACGGTCGGGCATTGTCGTCCAAACACGGGCCTCGATCGGCTCGGGCGGGGGGTAGAGCATCGATTGCCTCCTGATCCCTGTCTTCGAATTTTGCCGGTCCCGTCTCTAGTCCCGGCTGAACGACGCCGCCAACTCGACATGCGGGTTCCAGCGGAACTGGTCGACCGGTTGAACCCAGTTCAGCCGATAGCCGCCATCGATAAGAATTCGGGCGTCCCGGGCAAAGGTCGCAGGATTGCAACTGACCGCGGCGATTCGGCGGATTTCGGAGATCGCCAATTGCTCGCACTGCGCGCGGGCACCTTGGCGGGGCGGATCAATGACGACCGCGTCGATACCGTCCATCTCGCGCGCCAGAAGCGGACGCCGGAACAAATCACGCGGCTCGGTTTCGACCCGTTTCAATCCGTCGGCCTGGCGCCAACCGGCGTCCAGTGCCGCGAGAGCATCGGGGTCGGCTTCGATGGCCAAAATCTCGGACGTTTCTGCCAATGGGATCGTAAACGTGCCCGAACCGGCAAACAGGTCGGCGACCAGCCGCGCATCGCCGATCGCGCGCCGGACCGCGGCGACCAGGGCGTGCTCGCCTTCCTCGGTTGCCTGCAAAAATCCGCCGGGCGGCGGCACCACGTTGGCGCGGCCGATGACCTGCGCGGGCGGGTCGCGGCTGAGGACAGGCTCGCCGTCCCAGCTCAGCCGGGCAATGTCGCTGGCGGCTGATGCAGCAACAAGCTGACCATAGAGACCGCCATCCAGAGGTTTTCCACCCGTCACTGCAATGTCCAGACCGGCGACCGAAGTCGTGACGATCAGTTTGACCTCTCCCTTGCGGCTGGCGCCTGCGGCCACGACACGGTCCAGAATGGGCAGCGCGGCAACGATCTCGGCGCGCGCCACGGCGCATTCGCCAATCGGAACCAGTTGATCCGAAGCCGCAGCATGAAAGCCGATCACCGTTGTCTTCTTGGTTCGCCTGCCGCTGAAAGTGACGCGCCGCCGGCTGCCCGGGGGCGATGTCACGATATCGGCAATTTCGGTTCCGTTGATCCCACGCGCTTCAAGTGCACGGACGATCAGGTCGCGTTTCCAGCCTGCCAACAGGTCGTCATCGGCGTGCTGCAAGGCACAGCCGCCGCAGGCACCGAAATGCGGGCAGACCGGCGTTATGCGTTGAGGAGAAGGATCGAGGATTTCCAGCAATGCTGCACGATGACCGGTCGTATTCACGCGCACCATCTCGGACGGCAAGGTTCCAGGCACAAATATACCCTGATCGGTGACACCGTCGCCCTGCGCACCCAACGCAGTGATCGTTACCTCTTCACTCATGCACTGCGCCGCTCGGCGGCAATCAGAAACTCGCGGTTGCCGTCGCCGCCCGGGATCGGGCTGTCACAGAGACCCATGGGGGTCCAACCGGCATCGTCCAGAAAGGCCGTGATACGGGCGCAGACATCGCGATGGACCGACGCCTCCCGCACGATCCCGCCTTTTCCAATGGCACTGCGACCGGCTTCGAATTGCGGCTTTATCAACGCGATCAGAACGGCACCGGCACCGGCCAGCGCCAGCGCGGCAGGCAAGGCCTTTTCAAGCGAGATGAACGAGACATCGGCCACGATCCAATCGGGTTCCGGGACCTGTCCGGGCAAGAGATCGCGGATGTTCAGGCCGGATAGATCCATGACCCTGGGATCATTGGCCAGCAAAACGTGTAATTGTCCCTGCCCGACATCGACGGCGCACACATGGGCCGCGCCGCGAGCCAGCAAAACCTGTGTGAACCCACCGCTCGACGCGCCGATATCCAGCGCCTGACCGTGCGGGCGCAGCCCGAAATGGTCCAACGCATGTGCCAGCTTCAATCCTGCCCGGCTGACCCAGGGGTTCGGATCCTCCGCGACCTTAATCTCGCCCGCCGCGCGGGCCGCAGGTTTGTTCGCAGGCTGACCGTTCACCCTGACGGCACCTGCCTGGATCAGCGCCTGCGCGCGCGACCGGCTAGGGGCAAGGCCAAGATCGACCATCCGCTGATCCAGTCGGGTCACGTCGGTGCGTTTCGCCGGACGGCGGAGAAATAGTAATCCGCAGCGATCAAAAGCCCGATTTCAACCAGAACCAACGGCAATCCGGTGGCGGCCGTTGCCAACAGGGCAACGATTGAATCGGACAGAACGTAAGGAATTGCAGCGCTTGCCAAAAACCGGACGACGATCACCACGATCGAAATTCGAACGAAAATCACCGCCGTCGCTGCCGCATTGCTTTGCGACCCTTGGGCGTAGGCCGCAACGATCAGGATTGAAAACAGCCAAATCAGGAACATCGTCAGAAACGCAAAGGCCGCCTGAAACCAAACCACACGGCCAAGTTCGTCATCCGGCATCGTCAGATCGAAGTTCAGCCCACTCGACCGCCTGACATCGCTCATGTCCAGAACAGCCAAAACGATTGCGCCGACCCCTGCCAACGTCAGAACGACAAAAGTGACCGCCAATAGCAGAATGATGATGACTGGAATTCTGTCCGGAAAGACGGGGTCGTGCTGCATCGCCATATCACGATACCCCGAGCGTCCGTTGCACGGTGTCGATGGCGTCCATTTCTTCCTCGCCCAGTTCATGACCGCCGGACGTCGAGACCTCGGTCATCAGTCTGATCAGATCAGGGGCCGCATCCGCGCCCGCCAGCCGCGCGACAACCTTTGACAGCCGCCGCACCGCTTCCTGATTGGTATTGCACTGACCGGAAACCCATCTTCCGAAGGACAGAATGTCCAGCGCTTCACGCTCGGAGACGTCGAACATCTCGCGGCTGACACGTGTCAGCGTTTCGATCTCGGCCTGGCTCAGCGGGGCATCCATGGTCGCGACGGCAACAGCAATACCCGACGCAGCAAGGCGGGCATCGTCAACGGCGTCAGCCGGGTGAATGTCGTGCTTGCGCTTGTACATCAGGCGCCGGACGTTCGCGCGCAGACCGTCCGCTGCATCCAGCATCTCACCGCCAACCTCGCGGGCGTCGCGCAGGCGATACCAGACAAAAATGATCGTGCCGACCACCGCCAAGATGCCGATTAGGATGTGCATATTTGTTGCCTGTTCCGCGCAGAATCATCCATTGGTTGTGGCGAGAGTTTAGCTGGTTTCAAAGGCGGTGTCAGTCAGGCCCGCGCTGCCGACGCATCATGACCAAGCGATCCCAGCGCCGTCGCGATAATCGCGGGCGCATCCAGACCAGCCGACTGATACATCGCGGCAGGGCTGTCCTGATCGATAAAGCGGTCCGGCAGGACCATGGTGCGAATTCTCAGCCCGTGGTCCAGCGCGCCCGAACCGGCCAGGAAATGCAGCACATTCGCACCGAAACCACCGGTCGAGCCTTCTTCGACCGTGATCAGTGCCTCGTGCTCGCGCGCCAGACGCCCGATCAGGTCTTCATCCAGCGGCTTGGCGAAACGGGCATCGGCCACCGTGGTTGAAAGACCGCGGGCCTCCAGGTCCTCAGCGGCCTGCAGACATTCGGAAAGCCGGGTTCCCAGGGACAGCAGTGCGATTTTTGTCCCTTCACGAACGATCCGGCCACGGCCGATTTCCAGCGCCGCGCCGCGTTCGGGCATCTCGATCCCGACACCTTCGCCCCTCGGATACCGGAACGCGCAGGGCCGGTCGTCGATTTCGACGGCGGTGCGGATCATGTGAACCAGCTCGGCTTCGTCCGCGGCTGCCATGACCACGAACCCCGGCAGACAGGTCAGATAGGCAAGATCGAAACTGCCCGCATGGGTCGGTCCATCAGCGCCGACCAATCCCGCCCGGTCGATCGCAAAGCGGACCGGCAGCCTTTGAATGGCGACATCATGCACGATCTGGTCATAGGCCCGCTGAAGGAATGTCGAATAAATCGCGGCAAACGGCTTCATGCCTGCCGCCGCCAACCCTGCTGAAAAACAGACCGCGTGCTGTTCGGCCAGACCGACATCAAAGGTGCGCTTTGGGTGCGCCTGTTCGAAAAGGTCCAGGCCCGTGCCAGACGGCATCGCTGCGTTGACCGCAACGATCCTGTCATCATCATTGGCTTCCTTGATCAGCGATTGCGCAAAGACCTTGGTATAGGACGGCGCGTTCGATTTGCCCTTGCTCTGCTCGCCGGTCACGACATTGAACTTGCCGGTGGCGTGGCCTTTGTCGGCGGACCCTTCGGCAGGGGCGAAGCCTTTGCCTTTTTCGGTGATCGCGTGGATCAGCACAGGGCCATCGGCGTTTTGCTTTACGGCTTTCAGGACCGTGACCAAAGCTTCGATATCGTGGCCGTCGATGGGGCCGACATAGTCAAAGCCCAATTCTTCAAACAGCGTGCCGCCGACTGTCGCGCTTTTCAGCATCGTTTCGGCCCGGTGTGCGCCGTCGCGCAGTATATCGCCCAGCGGGCCGGGCACCGCCCCGACCATTCCCTTGGCCAGAGACTTCAGGTCATGCAACGGCCGGGCGCCGTAAAGCCGGGTCAGATACTGGGACAGCGCCCCGACGGGCGGCGCGATCGACATTTCATTGTCGTTCAGGATGACGATCAGCCGGTTCTTCAGCCAGCCCGCATTGTTCATCGCCTCGTAAGCCAGTCCCGCGGTCATGGCCCCGTCACCGATCACCGCAATCGCATCGCCGGTATCGGCACCCAGATCGCGGGCAACCGCAAAGCCGAGGCCCGCCGAGATCGATGTCGAGGAATGAGCCGCGCCGAACGGATCATAGTCGCTTTCGGTGCGCTTGGTAAAACCGCTGAGGCCACCGCCCTGGCGCAGCGTACGAATGCGGTCGCGCCGGCCGGTCAGGATTTTATGGGGATAGCACTGGTGGCTGACATCCCAAATCAGCTTGTCGCGCGGCGTCTCGAAAACCGCATGGATTGCGACGGTCATTTCAACAACACCTAGCCCGGCACCCAGATGCCCGCCGGTTTGCGACACGGCGGATATCGTTTCGGCGCGCAACTCTTCCGCGACGCGCTTCAATTCTCTGATGCTCATCGACCGCAGGTCGGACGGGTCGCCGACCCGGTCCAGCATCGGGGTATGCGGGCGTTCGGCTGCCATATCGGTCACGCCATCACCTCTTTCCTCACATCCCCTCCTGCGGCCATTACTTTACCCGTTCTACTGCAAAATCCGCTGCGGCACGCAACCACACGGCACGATTGCCGAACGGGATCAGCGCGGCCTTGGCAGCCTCGGCCTCTTGCCCTGCGCGGTCATGGGCGCCGGTGGCCCCCAGCAGCGAATAGAATGTGACCTTGCCCGCATCCGCATCCTTGCGCAACGCCTTGCCGGTTTCAGTTTCATCGCCTTCCTGATCCAATATGTCGTCACGGATCTGAAAGGCGAGGCCGAAATGGCCGGAAAATATCTCCAATGCGCGGCGCGCATCGCTGTCCTGCTGCACGATCGCGCCCGACGCCGCGGCGAACCGGAAAAGCGCGCCGGTCTTCATCGCCTGAAGCCGCGTGATCGCCGGCAGATCGAAAGGGGTTCCCGCGTCCTCGGCGGCCATATCGATTGCCTGGCCGCCGACCATGCCCGGGGCGCCTGCGGCAGTTGCCAACGCCAGCGTCAGGTCCGCCCGGACGGAGGCATCGGCATGGGTCGCGGGGTCTGCCAGGATCTGAAAAGCCAGGGCTTGCAGGGCGTCACCGGCCAGGATCGCGGTCGCCTCGCCATGGGCGATATGGGTAGTCGGCTTTCCGCGGCGCATTGCGTCATCGTCCATCGCGGGCAGATCATCGTGGATCAGCGAATAGGCGTGAACGCATTCGATGGCGGCGGCGCAGCGCAACGCAGCGGCATCGCCAACGCCCAGGATCGCTGCCGATTCCATTGCCAGGAACGCCCGCAGCCGCTTGCCCCCGCCAAGCGTGGCGTACCGCATGGCAGCCCATAATTGCGGCTCGCCTAGAACTGCATCGGCGGGCGTCGCCAGCAACGCCTCAAGCGTGCGTTCGACCGCCCCGGCGGTCGCGGTCAGGCGGTCTGCAAAACTCGTCACGACGTCTCGAACGGCTCGGTCCCGGTGGCTGTGCCGTCCTGGGCAACGATCTTTTCGACGCGCATTTCGGCGGCTTGCAGGCGCTTGTCGCAATGCTTGCGCAATGCCTCGCCACGCTCGTAGAGGTCGATAGACCGATCCAGCGGGACCTTGCCGTCCTCCAGGCTGCGCACAACGGTTTCCAATTCGGCGAGAGCTTCTTCGAAGCTCATCTCGTCAATCGGCTTTTGCTCGCTCATCGCGGTCACCTCAGGCGGCGTGGGCGGACAAGACGTCCAGATGGGCCGACAGGCTTTCGGCCAGCCCGTCGAGGTCATAGCCGCCTTCTAACGTGGACACCACCCTGCCATCGCAGAGATCGCCTGCCGCATCGGCCAATCGTTCTGTCGCCCAGCGAAAATCGTCAGCGGTCCACATCAGATTGGCCAGAGGATCGGCCGCATGGGCATCAAACCCGGCCGATATCATGACCAGATCGGGCTGATGGCTGCGCACTGCCGGAATAACCCGCTGTTCGAACGCCGCCCGCATCTCGGCGCCCCCTGTCATCGGCGACAGCGGCGCATTGAAAATGTTCCCTGCCCCGGTTTCCGATGTCGACCCGGTGCCTGGGAACAACGGCATCTGATGGGTCGAGGCGAACATCACCCGTGGATCGTCCCAGAAAATATCCTGGGTTCCATTGCCGTGATGAACATCAAAATCGACGATTGCGACCCGGGCGGCGCCCAGCTCCTCCAATGCGTGCAGGGCGCCGACGGCGATGTTCGAGAAGAGACAGAACCCCATCGCCCGGTCGCGTTCCGCATGGTGCCCGCACGGGCGCACGGCACAAAAGGCAGCGCGCGCGGCGCCAGACATCACGGCCTCGACCGCGGCAACGTTCGATCCAGCCGCATGGCGTGCTGCGACCAGGCTTTGCGGGCTCATATGGGTGTCAGGGTCCAGCGACGTCCAACCATCTTCAGGAACGCTGGCGATGATTTTCTCGACATAGGCACCGTCATGGGCGCGCAGGATCTGATCGTCTGTCGCTGCGGGCGCTTCGATTCGCGTCAGGCCCGCATGATCTGTGTCCAGGACCCGATCGACGGTTTCAATCCGCGCGACCCGTTCCGGATGTCCCGGCGGGGTCACGTGCTGATGCGACGAGGGGTGCGAATATATGTTCAGGCTCATGGGCCAAGCCTAGCCTGCCCGGGCCGCAAAGGTAAATGCGCCAGAGGTAAGTTTAGTCGGTGTTGGAGGCACTCACTGCGGGTCCGGCGGGCACGGCTGCGGGCTTAATGCCGCTGTGCGCCGCAGCGTCGCCGCCATCCGGACAGAACCGCGTGACGCCGTGGTTGGTCTTCTCCCAGAAGTACGGGGCGACAACGACCTCGAACAGCGCCTTCCAGGCAGCAAGCGCCCCAAAGCTCCAATAGATCGGAAGCAATGGCAGCCACAGGATCAGCCGCAAACACCGCCGCCGGTAAAGGGCGAGAGCCGCTGCGGCCAGCATAACCGCCTGACCCAATGCGAACGTGGCGGCCAGAACACCCAGCGCCCAGACCGGCAGCACTTGGCCGAACAGACTGGCCCCGGTCAGCATGCCGGCGGTCAGCGATATCCAGAAGAGCGGGATGACCAGATAGCTGACCGCGCCGCCCAGCAGCAGCACCTGCAGGCCGATAAAGCCTGCCGGGCCCAATTCGCGCCATAACAGGCCGGGGCGCCGCATATGGCAAAGCCAGGTCATCATGTAACCCTTCAGCCATCTGGACCGTTGCCGGATCCAGGGACCGATCCGGCAATTCGCCTCTTCCGTGGTTGTCGATCCGACAACATCGCAGATCAGCCCAGCGCGGGCGATCCGCATGCCAAGATCTGCGTCCTCAGTGACATTGTGGGCGTCCCATCCGCCCAGATTGACCAAGGCCTGACGGCGAAAATAGACCGAAGTACCCCCCAGCGGGATCGGCAGACCGAGCCGTTGCCACCCGCGCAGCAACACGTCGAACCAGATCGAATATTCAATCTGAAAGCAGCGGGTGATCCAATTTTCGCGCGCATTGAAATAGGCCAGCTGACATTGAACGGCGGCGACCCGGTGGCTTGCGGCCGTAAAATGGCTGGTCACGGTTTTGATTTGCGCGGGATCGGGGCGGTCTTCCGCATCCAGGATTCCAATGACATCGCCGCGGCAAAAATCCAGCGCGACATTCAGCGCCCGCGGCTTTGTGCGCGGGCTGCCCCGTGGAATGGTCAATGCCTCAATCCACCGCGGAAGTTCGACCGACGCCAGCGCATCTGCTGTTTCGGGATCGTCCGCTTCGATCAGCAGCTTCACCTCCAACCGGTCGCGCGGGTAATCCAGCCGCTGCAATCCCTCCAACAAGCGCGCAAGAACCGCGCCTTCGCGGTAAAGCGGGATCAGCAGCGACACCATCGGCTGCGGCCGGTGATCGGCCAGTGCAACGACTTCCGGCCGCGTGGAAACCACCCGTTCGGATCTGCTGACGGCAAGGGCGGCCAGCCGGGTTGCGGTTGTCAGTCCGGACACCAAAAAGACGATCAAGGTCAGGGCCAACAGCACATTTTCCGCAGACGCAATTGCTGCGATGGTCAGGACCAGCAGCACTGTGACCAACCCAAAGCGGGCGCCATCCAGACTGCGGACGCTTTGATGACGCGGTGTGCGCACCAACGCCTCATCGGCAAGCTGCGCGCCATAAATCTCGCAAATCCGGTGCTGAAAATCTGCTTCGGTGACGACCGCCATTTCTGCGCCCGCAGCCGCCGCAAACGCCGCTGCCCGGTCGGGATCCGGTGTCGCCAGAACCAGTTTCCCGCCCGCGACGGTCCACGGCACTGCGCGGTGCTCTTGAACCTCTTTCAGGCTGAGTCGGCCTGATAGCTCAGAGATCGGGGCAACCGGCAGCGGGCAATAGGGCAAACCGCGTTGCTCCGCCAGCGCCGCTGCGACATTCTCCGGGCTGCTCCAACCGTTCGCCGCCAGCACCTCGCCCAGCCGCGCGCCGGTCGAGCGTTGGCGGCGCAGCGCATGAGACAAGTCAGTTCGCCGAACCGCGTCGCGGTCGAGCAGGACCTTGCCCAGCGGGATTCTGCTGCCTTGGCGATCGGTGGCGCCAACGCTTTCTCTTTCCGGCAACGGACTTCTCCCGCGTAAAAGACGGGCAAAGTCTTCACCAGGAAGGTTAATCGCTGATTACCGCATCGCCAGATCGATACATTCGGGGCCCGTAATCCGCTGCAGTTCCGCCGGCGTGGTCGCAAAAACCGCGTCCGGTGCCCCCGCTGCCGCCCAAATCGCAGGATAGCCGATCAGATCGCCGTCCATCCATATCCGCGGCGCTTCAAGATGCCCAATCGGCGAGACACCGCCGATGGCAAATCCTGTTCGCGCCCGGACTTCACCGGCATCGGCCCGGTCCAGGGGTTCGCCGATCGCCCCAGACGCTTCTTCCAAGTCGACCCGGTTTGCACCCGAAACCAGCAACAGGACCAGATCGCCACTGTCGCGGCCCTTGAAAATCAGCGATTTCACGATCTGACCCACCGCGCATCCGCAGGCACGCGCGGCGTCTTGGGCAGTGCGGGTCGTTTCGCCCATCCGGACGATCCGGGTGTCCAGCCCCAACTCCTCAGCAGCCCGGGCAACACGCTTTACCGACTTTGACATGCCGTGCCCAAATCAGCCAGATCGCAATCGGATCAGCCCCCCGCTTCAACCAGTTTGACCAGCTTTTCCAGCGCTTCACAGATCTGCGCTTCGGAAGGCTCGCCGCCATAGTCCTTCTCGACCTCGGCGACATATCCGTCCAATTTTTCACCGAGAGAAGGGTCCTTATCGATCATTCCAAAAATTTGGTCGGAAAGCGCTTTGGCGCGTTCTTCCGTACATTCATCCGCGGCCAGTGCCGGTACCGAAAAGGCCGCAACGCAGGCAACAAGGATTAACTTCTTCATTTTTTGCCTTTCAAAATTCGTTCTGAAGCAACCGTTCTGGCGCAAGACAGCACGATTAAGCATTCAGAAAAGCAAACAACAGGATAACGGCAACGATCCCCAGAATAACCAGGGCGGCCACCGCCGAGACGTCGAAGAACGCAATCGCGGTCCCGGCGATGGCGGCAGCAACGACCGCCATGCCGAATATGGCGCCAACCATTTCGCCCATGGCCGACGCAATGGCGCGGCCAAATGTGCGTGGGTGGCGAACAATGACGAATGCTGTGGCTGCGACGCCGACCAAGACCAACAGGGCGACCAGCGGGTCCAGGCCCAACACCGTGAACGGTTCGGGCGCCGCCTCACCACGGCGCCACGGCAGCCATTCGAACCATCCCGTCTTCAGCAGCATAAGACTGCCCCTAGCTTTCCGTGGGCATTAACGGTCGCTTTGCAACTGCGCCAACAACTGCTGAACCGCATTGCACCGCTGGCCCTCGGGAATGCTCCCGCCATAACCCGAACGGATCTGCTGCCATTTCTGGTTCGCGTCAGCCTGCTTGTTCGGGTTCTGCTTCAGATAGTCACTCACCCGTTCAAGCGCTCTTGAATATTCGTTATCCGAGCACGCGTGGGCGATCGTGGGCGCGGTCAGAAAGATCGCAGCCGCTGCGGCGGCCATCACAAAATTGCGCATTTGTATACTCCTCGTTCAAATCAAAGCGACGTTATGGTCGCAAAGATTTTACGACCGCGCCAGTATCATCCGTCACACAAGCTCAGGAATTCGCGGACATCGCTGCAACGAACCGGTCAAACAAATAAAAGCTGTCTTGCGGACCCGGGCTTGCTTCCGGGTGGTACTGCACGCTGAAGATCGGGCGGTCCTTGGCCCTCAGACCGCAGTTCGTACCGTCAAACAGCGACACATGGGTTTCGATCACACCGTCCGGCAGGCTGTCTGCGTCAACCGTAAACCCATGGTTCATCGACGTGATTTCGACCTTGCCGGTTTCCAGATCCTTGACCGGATGGTTGGCACCGTGATGTCCGGTCGCCATCTTCTTGGTCTGGCCGCCCAGCGCCAAAGCAAGCATCTGATGGCCAAGGCAAATGCCGAATACCGGCTTACCCGCCGCGATCACGCTTTTGATCATCGGCACGGCGTATTCGCCGGTTGCCGCCGGATCGCCGGGGCCGTTCGACAGAAAAACGCCGTCGGGATCATGGGCCAAAACCTGTTCCGCCGTCGCGGTTGCAGGCATGACCGTGACATCGCAACCAGCGGTCGCCAGACAGCGCAGGATCGTGCGCTTGGCCCCGAAATCGACAGCAACGACTTTGTGGCGCGCTGCGGTCTGACGGGCGAAACCATCCGGCCAGGCCCAGCGCATCTCGTCCCAGCGATAGGACTGCGCGCACGTAACCTCGCGCGCCATATCCGTTCCGTCGATCGATGGAAAAGCCCGGGCCTTTTCGACCAGGTCTTCCACATCAAAAACACCATCCGCCGAATGGGCCAAGGCGATATGAGGCATTCCCTTGTCGCGGATCAGGCGGGTCAGGCGTCTGGTATCGATGCCCGAAATTCCGACCCGGTTGTGGCGGCGCATCCAGCCTGAAAGATGTTGGGTCGAGCGCCAATTGACAGGATCGGTGACCGACCACTTGACGACCATGCCGCGTGCAACCGGATCTGCCGTTTCGTCGTCCTCGGCGTTCGTTCCGACATTTCCGATATGCGGAAACGTAAACGTCACAACCTGCCCGGCATAGGACGGGTCGGTCATGATTTCCTGATACCCGGTCATCGCAGTGTTAAAGCACAACTCGCCCACGACAACGCCTTCGGCGCCAAAGCCATGCCCGCGCAGGATCGTTCCATCGGCCAGCGCCAAACAGGCGGTCAGGTTTCCGGCGGCCGAATTCCCGGCTGTCAACGCGGTGCGGGCTTGGGTTGTCATGGTACGTCCTGCATGAGCCAATCGGTGTTCCGGGCCCGGCGGCGGCGTGATCCGCGGACAAGACCCGGCGCAACCTATTCGGCACCAGAACACCGGTCAAGAGACGGCAGAAATTATATTTATCCCTTTATTTCAAATAGTTATGGATCTTCCGACTCATTGCCGCGGGGAAGAATGCTGTGCTAGGGTCGCCGTTCGGTTGCCGAACAACGCGGTGGGACATGGGTGCAATCAACGTTCGTGAACGGCTGCAAGGCGCCATCAAGGATGCCATGCGTGCCAAGGAAGAGTTGCGGCTGTCGACGCTGCGGCTGATGTCGGCGGCACTCAAAGATCAGGACATCGCCCGGCGCACCGCGGAAGGCGACGACACGCTGTCGCCGGATGAAATCACAAACCTCTTTGCCAAAATGGTCAAACAGCGCGAGGAATCCGCTGTTGCCTATGAAGAGGCAGGTCGGATGGAACTGGCCGAGCGTGAGCGCGCAGAACAAGGCGTGATCCGCGATTTCCTGCCCAAACCGCTCGGTAAGGAAGAGGTCGAGCGCGCGATTGCCGATGCGATCCGCGATACCGGTGCCGCTTCGATCCGCGACATGGGTAAAGTCATGGGCGCGCTCAAGGGCAAGTATGCCGGTCGGATGGATTTCGGCGCTGTGGGCGGGCGGATCAAAGCCATGCTGGGGTAGGCATCCCAGCGATGAGCGAAGCCGGAAAGACACCGCAGGAAATATTTGACCGGTCATCCGAGCGTCTGACAGCGGCCAGGAATGATCTGGCGCAGTCGCTGGGCGCGTTGCAGGAAATGCTGGCGTCGGTCACCAACGCCCGCGCCCGTGGTCAGATCAATCAGCGGATCTGGAATCTGGAACGCGCGCTGGACCTGCACCATGTCTTTTTCAGCCAATCGGGTCAGGATCGTTATCTGGATCGCGACGTCTTTCACGGCAAACGCGGTGGCACCTTTCTGGAAATCGGCGGGTTTGACGGCGCCACAGGGTCGAACTGTCTGTTTTTCGAGGTTTTTCGCGGCTGGTCCGGGGTTCTGGTGGAACCGTCGCCGACGCAGTACGCCAAGGCAGCAGGGTTCCGCCGGGCCGAATGTCTGCAAGTCGCTGTTGCCGACCGCGACGGCGTCGCCGAATTTCTGGATGTCCAGGAAGGCTATACGCAGATGTCGGGATTGACCGACAGCTATGCGCCCGACATGCGCAAACGGGTCGAGGCCGACCCGCGGCACAAGGGCGATCTGATCAGCGTGCCGATCACGACATTGCCACAGATTTTGGACGATCGCGGCCTTGTCGAAGTCGACTTCATCTCGCTGGACGTCGAAGGCGGCGAAATGTCGATCCTGACGGCGTTCCCGTTCGATCGCTACCGCATCACGGCCTGGACAATTGAAAACAATTCCGCAGGCAACGAGATCCCCGAACTGATGGCCCGCAAAGGTTATCGCCGGATCGAGGCGCTGGGCGTCGATGACGTCTATGTCCTTTCCGGCTGAGGGCAGGGGATTGCCCGTTTGCATGGTTTTGGCTAGGGAGTGCGCTCGCTGAGTGGAGGCACCCGGTCCGACCATGGCCAAGAAGCAGAAAAAGCAACCACGGCCCAAGGCGGTAACACCGCGCGGGTTCCGTGACTATTTCGGGGCGGAAGTCATACGCCGCAATGAAATGTTGCGTTCGATCTGCGAGGTTTATCACGCCTATGGCTTCGATCCGCTGGAATCCTCGGCGGTCGAAACGGTCGAGGCATTGGGCAAGTTTCTGCCGGACGTGGACCGCCCGAATGAAGGGGTCTTTGGCTGGCAGGACGAGGACGAGACCTGGCTGGCGCTGCGGTATGATCTGACGGCACCGCTGGCGCGGGTCTTTGCCCAGCACCGCGTTGACCTGCCGCAACCCTATCGCCGGTATGCTGTCGGCCCAGTCTGGCGCAACGAAAAGCCGGGGCCAGGCAGGTTCCGTCAATTCTATCAATGCGATGCAGACACGGTCGGCACACCCCATGTCGCGGCGGATGCCGAGATTTGCATGATGCTGGCCGATGCGCTGGAAACCGTCGGGATCGAACGCGGCGACTATGTGATCCGGGTGAACAACCGCAAAGTCCTGAACGGGGTGATGGAGGTGATCGGTGTTCTCGACCCCGCCGATCCCGATGCCCAGACGGCGGCAAGGGGCACAGTTCTGCGCGCCATCGACAAACTGGACCGATTGGGCGAGGACGGCGTCAGGGCATTGCTGGGCCCGGGCCGCAAAGACGAAAGCGGCGATTTCACGCACGGCGCCGGTCTGTCCGCAGAGCAGTCCGATATCGTCATGGGCTTTGTCTCTGCCGGGCGCACGACTGCCGCCGAGACGTGCGCACGATTGCGCGAACTGGTCGCTGCCTCGGCCACCGGGATCGACGGCGTTGGCGAATTGGAAACCATCGGTGAGCTTGTCGAAGCGCAGGGCTACGCCGCCCGCACGATTGTCGACCCGTCGGTCGTCCGCGGCCTCGGCTATTACACCGGCCCGGTCTACGAGGCCGAGCTGACCTTCGAGATTACGGACGAAGACGGCCAACGCCGCCAGTTCGGGTCGGTCGCAGGTGGCGGACGTTACGATGATCTGGTCAAGCGCTTCACCGGCGAGGCGGTGCCTGCAACCGGCATCTCGATCGGCGTCGACCGGCTGTTGGCGGCGCTTTCGGCGGTGTCCGACGCCAAGGCCGAAGCAGGCCCGGTCGTCATCGTCGCCATGGACCGATCGGAAATGGCCGCCTATCAGACCATGTGCGCCGAGCTTCGCAATGCCGGGATCCGGGCGGAGGTTTTCCTGGGCGGCGGTAACATGGCGCGCCAGTTGAAATATGCCGACCGCAGGTCGTCCCCCATCGCCGTGATCGAAGGCTCGAACGAGCGCGAGGAAGGCGTCGTCACCCTGAAAGACCTCGCACTCGGCGCCCGGCTGGCCGCCGAGATCGAAACGAACGAGGAATGGAAGGCGCAGCCTGCACAGATCAATGTGCCGCGTGCCGATCTTGTGGCCGAGATACGCAAGATGCTGGCCCGGGCGGGCTAAAGGATGTTGGGACGTCCCCGCACCGGCTCGGCCCAGGCCGACCTGAACGATGCGCTGGCCTTGCTGGCCGGGCTTTTCGGCGGTGCGCGATACGAATCGTTATCGCCGCCCTACCTCTTTCGTGCCGACACGTTGATCGATGTCTATGGCGAAGAACTGCGACCCCGCGCCTTCATCTTTCCCGATCTCGGCCGCGGCAACGAACTGGTCCTGCGGCCGGACTTTACGGTTCCCGTCGCGCAGGCCCATGCCGACCGCGGCTGGGATCAAAACGCGGCCTACAGCTATCAGGGCCCGGTCTTTCGCAGCCAGCCGCAGGGTCAGCAGCGGCCTGTCGAGTATACCCAGGCCGGGATCGAGCGTTTCGGCGACGCCGATGCCGCCGCCGCTGATGCCGCCGTCTTTGTCCTGCTGCACCGGGCGCTGGCCGCGCTGGGCATCGGGCGGCCGCAGGCGACCATCGGGGATCTTTCGATCCCCTTCGCGCTGCTCGATGCGCTCGACATGCCTGCCCGCCGCCGCGCGGCGCTGCGCCGCCATTTCTGGCGCCCGGCGCGGTTCCAGGCGTTGCTGACGCGGGCGCAAACCCCGGCGCATCCTTCGCCGGGCCGCAAAGCGCTGTTGGCGACGGCAGGCGATGACAACGCCATCGGCGATCTTATGGAAAATGCCGGTGAACCGCTTGGCCTGCGCGATGCCGCAGACATCGCAGCCCGCACCGCGGCTTTGATCGCCGAGGCTGAAGAGCCGCCCATGCCTGCCGCCGACGCGGCGTTGATCGCAGATCTTCTGTCCGTGAAAGGTCCGGCAAACCAGGTCGCCGCCCGCTTGACCGGGTTGTCCGAAGCGGCAGAGATCGATTTGTCAGACGCCATCGGACGCTATGAACGCCGATTGGCGGCGATCGAGGCAGAAGGCATTCCGCTGGACGACCTGACCTTTGACGCGACCTTTGGCCGTAATCTGGAATATTATGACGGTTTCGTCTTCGAGATGCGCCGCTCGGGCGATGGCGATCATCCGCCGCTGTCCGGCGGCGGGCGTTATGATGCGCTGACAGTTCGGCTGGGCGCAGACGAACCGGTTCCGGCTGTCGGCGGAATGATCCGGCCCGAGGCCGTGCTGGAGGCCCGGCGATGACCAGATTGACCCTGGGCCTGCCTTCCAAGGGGCGGCTGCAATCCGATACCATCGACTGGTTCGCGGAGCGCGGTATTACCATCCGCCGCGATGGCGATGACCGCGAATACTCGGCCCGGGCCGATGGGTTTGACGGTCTGGACGTCGTTATGCTGTCAGCGGGTGAAGTGCCGCGCGAATTGGCCGCCGGGCGCATCCATCTGGGCGTCACCGGACGCGATCTGATCCACGAACGCCTGCCGGACCATGCCCTGCAAGTGCGGATGATCGCCGAAATGGGGTTCGGCTTTGCCGATCTGATCGTCGCCGTTCCGGCTGCCTGGGTCGATGTCGAAACCATGCACGATCTGGACGAGGTCGCCGAACAGGTCCGCCGCCGTTATGGCCATTCGCTGCGCGTCGCAACCAAGTATCACAATCTGGTCCGCAGCTATTTCCGCGAGCACGGGGTTGCGGATTACCGCTTGGTCGACAGCCAGGGCGCGACGGAAGCTGCGCCCAAGAACCTGGCGGCCGAGGTCATCGCAGACATCACATCATCCGGGGCAACCCTGCGGGCCAATCACCTCAAGACCCTGAACGACCCGCCGGTTCTGAAAAGCGAGGCCGTGCTGTGCGTGTCGCTGAAGGCCGACTGGCGCGATGGTACTGATCAGGCCCTATTGGCCCTTCAGGAGCGGCTGGGTCTTCCGGGCTAGCGCATCACGCGCCCCGCCCTGCCCGAATTTCACGCCTTCTGCACCAGCGCCCGGATCGGCACCTCGACCGAATGCTTCAACACGCTCGGGCCGCCACGCAGTTTTGCGGCCGGTTCGGACAGAATTCCGGCCCGAATCGGGCGCGCCGTGGGGGACAACAGGCTGGCCAGGGTCTCCAATTCCTCGATCCCCCGGCGCGGTATCCCGCCGCCCAATGATAACCAGACCATCGCCCAGTCGACACCGCAGACGATGCCCAGTGTCCTGGTCTGCGCCAGCAGCTGCGCGGCCCCGACAGCGGTAACGATATAGGCGTCAGCGCCGGGCGCGCGGCGCACGCCCAGTTGTTTTGGCCCACCGGCCTCGGCGACGCGGGCGGCAACACCGGGCAACGGCGTTGCTCCGGTGTCATCCACCGCAACGGCCCAATCGGCCAAGCGGTCATTGACGAAGATCAGGTCAAACCCCCCATCGAGGAAATCCGTCAACTCTGCCGGGGGCCGGACAAGATCGGCATCATCCTCTAATATCAGCGCGGCAGGCCAACCCCTGTCGATGACCCTTTGCCAGGCTTTACGATGGCTCAGAAAACAACCGACAGCGCCCGGCTTAATCGTATCACGCCCCCAGAAATGGTCGACGATCAGATCGGCATCGGCGCCCAGCGTGAACTCAGGGTCATGTGCATCGACCGCCGGAACGCGTTCCGGCTGGGCCCCTTGTGCCCGGCAGGCAGCCAGTGTCCGGTCCCACCGCTCGCGGTCGCGGTCGCGGTTGATGACAAGGACGGGCAACACCGTTCAGCGGCCCCGTGCAGCTTTCTCGGCGACACCGGACACGCCTTCGCGCCGCTCTAACTCGGCCAGCACATCGCCCAGCGGGATCCCCTGCACCGCCAGCATGACCGCCATGTGGTAAAGGACATCGGCGCATTCGCGGGTCAGCGCGTCACGATCCCCGCGGACAGCTTCGATAATCGCCTCGATTGCTTCCTCACCGAATTTCTCGGCGCATTTCTGCGGGCCTTTGACCATCAGCCCGGCGGTGTGCGAGGAGGCCGGATCGGCATCCCGCCGTGCCTCGATCATTGCTGCCAGACGGTCCAGAACGCTCATGTCCGCACCGCCACACCGGCCGCGGTCATATGCGCCTTGGCCTCGGTAATCGTGTGTTGTCCGAAATGAAAAATCGACGCGGCCAGCACAGCCGACGCGCGCCCCTCGGTTACGCCTTCGACCAAATGGTCCAATGTCCCGACCCCGCCCGAGGCGATGACCGGTATTCGCACCGCATCCGAAATCGCCCGGGTCAGCGGCAGGTTAAAGCCGGCCCGCGTGCCGTCCCGGTCCATGCTGGTCAACAGGATCTCGCCCGCGCCCTTTTCTTCCATCAGCCTGGCGAATTCGACCGCGTCGATCCCCGTCGGCTCGCGCCCGCCATGGGTGAATATCTCCCACTTTCCGGGCGCCACGGTTTTGGCATCGATGGCGACGACAATGCATTGGGCCCCGAACTTGCCCGATGCTTGCGCAACAAAATCCGGATCGCGCACGGCGGCAGTGTTGATCGATACTTTGTCCGCTCCCGCCAGAAGCAGCGCACGGATATCCTCGACCGTGCGCACCCCGCCACCGATGGTCAGCGGCATAAAGCACTGCTCGGCGGTTTGGCGTGCGACCTCCAGGATCGTTCCCCGGTTCTCATGGCTGGCCGTGATATCCAGAAAACACAGCTCGTCGGCCCCAGCGGCGTCATAGACCTTGGCCTGTTCGACCGGATCGCCAGCGTCGATCAGGTCGACAAAGTTGACGCCTTTCACGACACGGCCGTCTTTCACATCCAGGCACGGGATGATGCGGGTCTTAAGCAAGCTGATCTCCTCTAGCGGTACCGGGCGACACCCTCGAAAATCACGCCCACAAGAACCACGAATGGGCTGATGTAAAGACCAATAACATAGGCCGCAATGATCGCGATCAGAGCGAACTCGCCAACCCAATAGGGGAAATACGAACAGGTCCCGGCATGGGTCAGCCCCAGTGTGCAGTTACCCCACTCGAAAATCGGCCATCCGATCGCCAGAACCAGCGGCACCGCGATCGCGATCCTGATCAGCCAAAGTCCAACCCTGGATCGGAACCGCAACATCACGCGGCCAGCAACGACATCGCCTCGGCGATATCAATCCGGCCGTCATAAAGCGCCCGGCCCGAAATCACCCCGTCCAGCGCCACACCGCACGCCTTCAAGTCCCGCAAATCCTCCATAGACGACACCCCGCCCGATGCGATCACCGGGATCGACACCGCTTGGGCCAACGCTGCGGTTGCGCCGATATTCGGCCCCTGCATGGCACCGTCGCGGTCGATATCGGTATAGATGATTGCGGCAACGCCTGCGTCTTCGAACATCGCCGCCAGGTCCAGCGCGGACAGATCCGTCGTCTCGGCCCAGCCTTCGACCGCAACCATCCCACAGCGCGCGTCGATCCCAACAGCCACCTGGCCCGGAAACGCCCGCGCCGCGGCCCGGACCAGGTCCGGGTCGCGCACCGCAACCGTCCCCAGGATGACACGCTTCAACCCGCGCGACAGCCACATCTCGATTGTTGCCATATCCCGGATACCGCCGCCCAATTGCGCGGGCACATCGATGGCACCCAGGATCGCCTCGACGGCCGCGCCGTTCACCGGCTGGCCCGCAAAGGCGCCGTTCAGATCGACGAGATGGATCCACTGGCACCCGGCCGCCTGAAAGGCGAGGGCCTGTGCCGCCGGATCGTCGTTGAAGACGGTCGCTTCTTCCATCTCGCCTCGCAACAGGCGCACACACTGGCCGTCCTTCAGGTCAATGGCTGGATAAAGGATCATGGCAACGCTCCGACAGGTCGGCCGATCCGATAGCCCGGCAATCTGAAAAATGAAAGAGGGCGCACCTTTGTGATTTGCCGCGAGCCGTCAGACACGCCAGAGTGGTGCGGACGAAAAAGGGAGGACACCGATGTTCAAACGTTTGGCGGCGCTCGCGCTGGCAGCCTGTTTTGCAGGCCCGGCGATGGCCGACGGAGAGCGGGTCAAGATCCGCGGCGAGGTCATCGACACCTGGTGCTATTATTCGGGCGTCATGGGCGGCGCAGAGTCGGTTGTCGGCAGCGCGCACCACACTTGCGCGCTTTGGTGCGCGGCTGGCGGCATTCCCGTCGGTGTGCTGGCCGAGGACGGCACCGTCTATATGGTCCTGAAATGGGAAGGAAACGGCGACGTGACCGGCGATACCTTGCTCAAGGTGCAGAGCCACGAAATCGAAGCCGATGGAATTGTGCATGAACGCGACGGTATCAAGTACCTGATCGTCGAAAAGGTGATCGCCGATCACGGCATCACCAACCTGAACCATGACGATTTTGGCGTGACCCCAGGTTTCGCCATTCCAAAAAGCGCGCAGGGGGGCTGATCCATGCGGATGCTGATCTTAGGGGCGCTGGCCGCCCTGATTGCCATGCCTGCAACGGCCCAGGAAAGCCGGGTCAAGGGTTGGAAAAACCTGCAAGGCCGTGAGGCCGTCGTCTTCAAGGCCAAAGTTGTCGATGTGCTGTGCGAACTGGGCGGCGACTGCGCAGAAAAATGCGGCAACTCCAGGCGCCAACTGGGCCTGGTCCGCGAAAGCGACGGCAAACTGATCCTGGCGGCCAAGAACATGCAGGCCGGTTTCCAGGGTGCGGCTGCCGATCTCTATGCCTATTGCGGCAAGACGGTCACCGTCGATGGTCTGCTGGTCGGTAATCCTGACCTGACGGCGACCAAGTTCTTCCAGGTTCACTTCATCCAGCGCGACGGCTCGGACAAATGGCTGCCTGCCAAACGTTGGACCCGTATCTGGAAGCGCAACAATCCAAGCGTCGCCAAGAAAAAGGGCCAATGGTTCCGGCACGACCCGGCTGTTCAGGCTGAAATTCGTGCCACCGGATATCTTGGTCTGGGCGCCGAGGCCGATGCCAAGTTCATCGAGGAGAACTATTGATGCGGCTGGTCCCGGCCTTGCTGGCTTCGGCGCTGGCAATTACTGCGCCTTTGGTTTCGGCGCCGTTCCTTCCCGCGCTGACACCGCCTGCGTCCGCGCATGACGGTGTTGTCCACAAAACACCGGAAGAGGCGGCGGCACACAAGTCGGAAACCGCCAGGACGCCGCCAACTCCCGGCCTGCCCTTTCCGGTCGATATCACCGCCGAATTCGCGCTGACAGACCATACGGGCCGGCAGGTAACGCACCGCGACTATGCCGGGAAGACGATGGCGATCTTCTTTGGCTATGCCAATTGTCAGGCGATCTGCTCGGTCGCCATGCCGCGGCAGGGCGCGGCCCTGGATCTGATGGGCGACAAGGCGGGGGCCGTCGCGCCGTTGTTGATCACGGTCGATCCCGAACGCGACCGGGTCGACAATATGGGTCCGGCGCTTGCCAAATGGCACCGGCGCCTGATCGGCCTGACGGGTTCAGAGGACGCTTTGGCAACAGCCCGTGCCGCCTTTCAGGTCGAGCGTAAGTTTATCACCAACGACCCCGAAGGCGGCCCGATCTATGCCCATGGCAGCTTCATCTATCTGGTCGGCCCGGACGGCAAGGTGCTGACCCTGATGCCGCCGATCCTGGGGCCGGAACGCATGGCCGAGGTGATCGCAAGCTATCTCTGACACCCTGTCAGCTTCGCGCGGCGGCAAGCGCTGCCCGCGATGGCCACCCATGATCCAAACCAGAGGCGAAGGCCGGTCGCGGCCCGCTACCGTTTCAGCTCCAGAAAATCATACTCTGACTCGAAGACCGGCAGCGGAAAGCCGATGCGCATCCAGTTTCGCCCAAGCGCTTCCAGAATGCCGGGATCGTCCTTGTTTTCGCCGACCCGCCGCAACCGGTTCGCGGGACCGCCATACTTGCTCTTCGGATCCCCGCCATAATGGGCAGCGCCCAAATAGATATACCGCTCCGGCAGCCCTTCTCCGTTGCTCGGATAGACCGGGCGCAAATACCCGGACGTGCGCTGCGATCCGGACAACTTCTCGAAATACAATCCGCCTTCGGCAATCGAAATCCGGCACTTGAACCAGCCATAGATCGTCAGCCCGCCAAAATTGCCGCCCAGTTTAAGGGTCCTGCAGCGCCAATCGCCCAACAAAGCTTCGCCCTCGACCGGCCGGGCCGGTCCCAAAAGGGCATCGACCTCCTTGATATCCGCCGGGGTTCCGCGTTCACGCGCTGCCTCGACCGCCAGCGCCAGGGCCTTGGGCGCCGCGTCGATCCGCTCGACATCATAGGGGCTTGCCTCGCGCCGCCAATCGTCAGCAGTGGCTGCACCGGGCGCCAACGCCGCCGAAAGCGCCAACAACACCACCGGCAAACTCAAAATCCGCATTCCAATCCTCCGTTTCGGAAAGTCTGTCACGATGGATGCCGCGACGGAACCCTCTGTTTCCACGACAGAGCGCAGTATAACAGCGTAACAAGAAACACGACCCGCCATGACCATCTGGGAGGAAAACATGCGGACCATCCTGATCGCCGCCGCCTTCGCGCTGACCGCCACGCCGGTTCTGGCCAATGACGTCTTTGGCCTCTGGAAAAGCGAACCCAGCGATGAAGGCGCCTATATCCACGTCAAAATCGGACCGTGCGAAACCGACAGCGCCAAAGTCTGCGGAACGATAATCGAAACGTTCAACGGCACGGGCGAACGCGACATCACCGGCAAGCTGATCATCAAGGATATGGAACCCGACGGCGAAAACGAGTGGGATGACGGCACGATCTGGGCGCCGGACGATGACGAGACCTATTCGTCAGAGATGGAACTGAAGGACAAGGACACGCTTGAAGTTTCAGGCTGCGTCCTTGGCGGCCTTATCTGCCGCGGCCAGGACTGGACCCGCGTTAAATAGCACCGTCGATCCATCAGGGCCGGGCCGTGGCCTGACCTGATAACCGGATGCTGGGGTGATCCCTGCTAAGGCGCAACAATCGGTTGCGCCTTCAGCACGGCATCGACCGGCTCGGCGCCCGCAAAAAGACTGCCTTCTTCGAACCAGCTTTTCGGTGCTGGCGCCCCCCACAGCGTCTGGCGCTGCGGGTCCTTCAGGTCCCAGCGGATCGGTTCCAGGTCCGGATCAACCGTCTGATAGTCCGAGCAATAAATCTCGATCCGGTGCCCATCCGGGTCGCGGACATACAAAAAGAACGCGTTCGAAATCCCGTGCCGCCCCGGCCCGCGCTCGATATTCTCCAGGTACCCGGTGGTCGACATCAGATCCAACAGATCAATGATGTTCAGCGGCGTCGGCACCCAGAACGCCGAATGGTGCAGCCGCGGTCCACGCCCGTTCGTGAACGCGACATCATGCACGCCGCCCTTTCGATGCATCCACGCAGCCCAGCAGCGCCCGGTTTCGGCATCCTCGGTATACTCGGTCACGCGGAAACCGATCTCGTTGTAGAACGCGATCGACGCATCGACATCCGACGAGAACATATTGAAATGGTCGATCCGCAGCGGCTTGACCCCGCTGTACAGCTTGTATTTCTGATGGATCGGCTCCAACCGGTCCATCTTCACATAAAATTCCAGCGGAATGCCCCAAGGGTCACGTGTGCGCAGCGTGCGCGCCTGAAACGGGCGCTCGACCCAGTCCACTGGCAGTCCACGGGCGCTGAAGAACGCGGCGGCCTTGTCCAGATCCTCGTCCGCGAACAGCTTGAACCCCAAAACATTTGCGGCAGGCTCATCGCCCTCGACCAGCGCGATACAGTGATGTCCGCGCTCCTCCATCGCCCGAACATAAAGCCGCCCGGGTTCTTCATGCGTCACTTGCAAACCCAGCGTGTCGCAATAAAACGCCTTGGACGCGGCAATATCGCTGACGACATATTCCACATGGCTGAGGCGCACGATGTTGAATGGCGGGTACAGGACTGGGGCGGGAACGGGCATTGGATTTCCTCTTGTCGGCGTTGCTTTCGGGCGGTCTTAAGCTGTCCGAAAAGCAGGTTCTTTGATTTCAATCAGTTGGCATCGCTATGGCCCCCACAAAACGGGATCGCGCCAGTATTCGGGAACCACCAATTTGCCTTGCGGCTTCTCGCCGGTCAGCGCCAGACTTTGCCAGGCCGTGCGATATTCCTCGGGCAACGGATAGGGCGGCGCCAGGCCCGCATCCGGCTGAAAGCCGGAACGGCCGTAGTAGGCAGGGTCGCCCAGAACATAGACCGCTGCGATCCCCTGGCTGCGTAACCGCGACAATCCCGCCGCAATCAATGCCGTCCCAACACCCCGGCGTTGCCGAGCGGGATCGACGGCCAAAGGTGCCAGCATCGACAATTGCGCAGACCCGGGGGCGCAGTCGCAGGGCGTAAAGGCAATGTGCCCGATCACGCCCGCCTGATCCTCGGCCACCAGCATCAGTGGGGTCTTCGGCGGGGCCTCCTGCGCCTCCAGCATCTGATTCAAAAGCGGCAGTAAATCCTCGTCCGGGAATGCTGCGGGATAAAGCTGCCACAGCGCGGTGCGGTCCTGCGGCCCAACGGCCCGGATCTGAAATGCAGCTTCGGTCACGCCCCCAACCTTGGGATCTTATGAGCGCCGGTCGCAAAGCCGACATGCTTGGTTTCCATATAGAAATCGAAGGACCAATCGCCGCCATCGCGCCCGATGCCCGACGCTTTGACGCCGCCAAAGGGTGTCGGCAGATGGCGCACATTCTCGGAATTCACCCAGATCATCCCGGCTTCCAGCTTGTTCGTGAACCGCATGGCCCGCGTGATGTCATTGGTCCAGACATAGCCCGTCAGACCGTAATCCACACCATTGGCGGTCTCCAGGGCCTCGGCCTCGGTCCCGAATGGGATCACGGTCAGGACAGGGCCAAAAATCTCCTCCTGCGCAATCCGCATATCGGGTCTGGCACCGGTGAACAGCGTCGGTTCGACAAAACAACCGGGGCCATCCATGGCCCTGCCGCCGACGGCGATCTTGGCGCCCTCGTCTTCGGCCACTTTGAAATAGCTGCACACCTTGTCGCGGTGGACAGGGTGGATCAGCGGGCCGACCTCGGTCCCCGGGTCCAGCGGGTGGCCGACCTTAAGGTTGCGGACCCGCTCGGCCAGTTTGGCGGTGAGCTCATCGGCAATCGTGTCCTGCACCAAAAGCCGTGAGGAAGAGGTACAGCGCTCGCCGTTCAGCGAATAGATCATGAAGACGGCGGCATCCAGCGCCCGGTCCAGATCGGCATCGTCGAACACCACAACCGGGTTCTTGCCGCCCAGCTCGAAATGGACCCGTTTCAGCGTATCGGCGCCCTGGCGCATGATTGCCGACCCGGTCTTCGTTTCGCCGACAAACGCGATCGCCTTGATATCGGGGTGTTCGGTCAGCGCTTTGCCCGCGTCTTCGCCAAGGCCGTTCACTGTGTTCCAGACGCCCGGCGGCAGACCGGCGTCATGGGCAATTTCGACCAGCAAGCGCGCCGTCACCGGGCTGAATTCGGCAGGCTTGTGCACCACAGTGCACCCCGCCGCCAGGGCCGGGGCAATCTTCCAGGTCGACAGCATGAACGGGGTATTCCAGGGCGTGATCACACCCACCGGCCCGATCGGCACCCGGGTCGTTACATTCATCAATGTGGGCGATGGCAACATCTGCCCATCCCGCGCCGCTGGCGCCCTGTCGGCGAAGAAGCGGAAATTTTCCGCGCCGCGTAGCGCCGCTTTCGACATGAACCGCAGCGCCTGTCCGGTGTCCCAGCATTCGCACAGTGCAATCTCTTCGGCGCGGTCGACGATTGCGTCGGCGATCCGGTGCAGGATCTTTTTGCGCTCGGCCCCGCCCATATCACGCCATTCGCCAAAAGCCGCCTTCGCCGCCTGGGCCGCCTGGTCGATATCCTCCGCCCCTCCGCTGGCGACATCGCAAATCAGACTGTCATCAATCGGGGAGTGGGTCTGAATACTCTTGCCCGAAGTCGCGTCAATCGGGCGCCCGTTGATCAGATGCCCGATCCCTTCGGCGCGGAACCGCGCAAGATGGCCGTCCAGTTTCTGAAGATTGCTTTCCAAGTCGGACATTGCGGTTTTCCTTGCGAAGTTAATTGTTGCGATGTTAAGCATAATCAGAGCGCTCCCGCAACCGAAATTTCGATAGGGAATTGAAACCGCCATGGACGGATCAGAAAACACTGCCCCCTCCGGCCTGCCGGAAACAGCCCGCTCGCTGCCCATCGCGCTGATGCGGGCACGCGAACGGGTCATGGCCCCGATCCGCGAAATGCTGGCCGACAGCGCCATCACCGAACAGCAATGGCGGATCTTGCGTGTCCTGTCGGAATTTGGCCCACAGGACGCAACAAAACTGGCCGATCGCGCCTGCCTGTTGTTGCCCAGCCAAACCCGCATCGTTCAATCGATGGTCGAAAAAGGCCATCTTTCGCGCGAACCGGACCCGAATGACCGGCGGCGCCAAGCACTGTCGATCACACCGCAGGGACAGGCGATCATCGACAACAACCTGCCCAAGGCACTGAAAATCGCGGCAAGCTATCGCACGGCCCTGGGCGCCGAGCGCTATGAACTTTTGCTCGACCTCCTGGAAGACCTCGAACGCATCTGACCAGCCCGCGAAAACCCGTCAGGCGCCGATCAAACACCGTCCAGCGAGCGCAAAATCCACATCTCGGCCAGCGCACTGACATCCAGATCACCAAGTTCCGGCGCCGGAACGCCGCGCGCGCCGGCGATCACGGCAACCCGCTCGGACAATGTCCCGCCATCGGTCTTTGCTGCCTGTTTCACAATCGCTTGCGCGTCGGACAGCGGCATATGCACAGCCAGCGCAAAGGCCAGCGCCTCGGCGTGGATGGCACCGTCGGCGATGTCCATATTTACCGCCATGCGCCGGGCATCGGGCGTCAGCGAACCGGCCAGTTCCAGGGCATGGGCCAGCCCGGCACCGGCCGCCACAGTCATCTGGGGCAGGACCAGCCACTCACCCGACCAGGCCGGGCCATCGCGTTCCTCGGTGTGCAGCAGGGCCGATTGCGCCAATCCGCACTGGCCGGCGTTGAACCGGGCCAGGGTGATCAACGCTTCCGCCAGTACCGGATTGGCCTTGTGCGGCATCGTCGACGATCCGCCGCCCACACCTGCGCGCGCCTCTCCGATCTCCGACCGGCCCATCAACATCAGATCGGCACCGATGCGTCCCACGAGGCCCGAGATCATGGACAACCAGTTGGCCAGTTCCACCAGCCCGTCGCGCTCGGTCTGCCATGTCTTTGCCGGGCATCCCAACCCCAGATCCCGGGCAACCCGCTGCAAAACAGCAGGTCCCTTGTCGCCAAGGACCGACAACGTCCCCGACGCGCCGCCAAGCTGTGCCACCAGCAATCGCGGGCGCAAATCCTGCAACCGGTCCAAGCACCGCACCAGGGGCGCACGCCAGGCCGCGACCCGCAGGCCAAACGTCACTGGCGTCGCAATCTGACTGCGTGTGCGCCCGGCCATCGGCAGCCGGGCATGATCGCGTGCATGGACCGTTAAACCGTCGATCAGCCGCCTCAATCGATCTTCCAACACCGCCAACGCATCGCGCAGCCGCATGATCAGACCGGTATCCATGGCGTCCTGTGTCGTCGCGCCCCAGTGAATATAGGCGCCATCCGGCCCGGCGCGTTCGCGCAGCAGCTTGACCAGGCCCGGCACGACGACCCCCGCGGCACGGGTCGGTTCGATCAGTTCTTCCGGGTCGATCGAAACGCCGTTCAGCGCCTCCGTAATCGCAGCACCCGCCCCTACCGGGATCACTCCCTCGGCAGCTTCACCGCGGGCCAGCGCCGCCTCGAACGCGATGATTGCCGCGATCTCGGCCTCCGGCGTGAAAAAGCCAGCGATCTCCGCGTCGCCCAGCACACCGCCCAAAAGCGTGTTGTCGGCAAAATGCGTTGCGCCGGTCATGCGCCCAGCCCGGTCCCGGGCAACAGGCCCCGCGGCAGCCGCATCACGCCGCCCTCAACCCTAGGATCTGGCGCGCCTGATCGACGGTCGCAACCGGGCGATCATAGCGCTCGCACAGCTCGGCCGCCCGCGCCACCAGCGCTGCATTCGACGGTGCCAGCCGTTCGCGATCCAGCCGGACATTGTCTTCCAGCCCTGTGCGCACATGCCCGCCCGCGCTTATGCACCAGTCGTTCAACAGGATCTGACCGGCACCGATCCCCGCACCGCACCACTCGGCATCGGGCGCGATGCGCCGGACGGTCGAGACATAAAAGTCGAACACATCCCGATCGACCGGCATCGCGTTCTTCACGCCCATGACGAACTGAATATACAGCGGCCCGGCCAACCGGCCATCCGCCGCCATCTTTACCGCCTGGAAGATGTGGGAAAGATCGAATGCCTCGATTTCGGGCTTGATGTCATGGGCCAACATCTCCGACGCCAGCCAATCGACCAGTTGCGGGCTGTTTTCGTAGATCCGGGTCGGAAAGTTGTTCGACCCGACCGTCAAAGACGCCATGTCGGGGCGCAGCGGCAACATCCCGCCGCGCTCGTTCCCTGTCCCCGACCGCCCGCCGGTCGAAAACTGGACGATCATTCCCGGGCAATGCTTTTCCAGCCCTTCCTTCAGCCGCCCGAACTTTTCGGGGTCAGACGTTGTCGTCTGATCGTCATTTCTGACATGGGCATGGCAGATCGTGGCGCCCGCCTCGAACGCCGCCTGGGTCGATTCGACCTGCTCGGACACAGTGATCGGCACCGCCGGGTTGTCGGCCTTGGTCGGAACCGATCCGGTGATCGCGCAACAGATAATGCACGGCTTTCCGGCGACATTGACGGGTTCAGCGCTCATGGCAAAGCCTCCAGAATTCGTTTCACCAGATCGTCCTCCGCAGTTTTCTGCGGCAGATGGCCGGTGGGCATCACTTCGCTGGTGACACCTGGATAGGCGTCGATCATCTCGCCCTGGACGACCGGATCAATCACCAAATCGTCCCTGCACCGAATATAGTGGGCGCCATCGGCAGGGAATTGGCTGCCGCCGGAAAAGGGCTCGGTCATAAAGCTGTCGGGCGACAATAACACGGCACCTGCCGGACCATGCAGCGCCGGATCGCCGGGAAGGACACCGGCCTTCAAAAACTCCCGCCCGATCTTCAGCAGGTTCGTGCCCGCCCGGTTCAACGCTATCGATTGGATCGTCTCGCCATCCTTGGGCAGCATGGCCGCGACATAGATCAACTTGCTGACCGCGTCAGGATCCTTGACCGCCGCCCGCGAGGTTATGAACCCGCCCATCGAATGGCCGATCAAGACCGCCGGTTCGCTGGCATCCATCCCGGCTTCCACCGCTGCGACCAATTCTGCCAGCTTCACCTCGGCCGGATCGGCCCCATCCCCGTGCCCGGGCAATGTCACCACGGTGACGTCATGGGATTTGGCGCGCAGCCTGGCCGGAACATTGAACCAGCTTTTGGCCGTCGCCGCCATGCCATGCACCAGGATGATCCGGGCCATTTTCTTCCCCTTCAGCCGCGCCGCGCGGCCCGCCCGCCACCGCGCGATGGCACAGGCTCAGGCGTCCTGCTGACCGCCCGCGGCTGCCTGCTCGGCCGCCAACTGGGCCATGCGCATCTGATAGAGCCGACCGAAATCGACATTGTCCAGCATCAACGGCGGAAATCCGCCATCACGGGTCACATCGGACACGACCCGCCGGGCATACGGCAACAATAGGCGCGGGCATTCGATGAACAGCGCCGGGTGAACATGCTCTTTGGGAATGTTCACCAGATCGAAAACGCCGACATAGTCGAGTTCCACCAAAAAGCGCGGCTTGTCCCCGCTCTTGGCCTCGGCCTCGACCTTCATGGCAACCTGAACCCGTGTTTCCGTCAAAGCGCCTGCATCCAGGTTCACCTGGACTGAAATTTCCGGCTGCCCGCCGGTTGGGGTACCATCCTGGGCGGCGACATTCTCGAAGGACAAATCCCGGATATAGTGCGACACCATTTTGACGTTGGGCGCTTCGCCGCCTGCATCACTGGCTGCACCGTTGCCGCCAGCTGCCGCGGCGTCGCTATCACCGGAATTCGTCGTTTCGTCGGACATCGGGGATCCCTCTCGATCTGGGCTGAATTTGCTGGTCCGGGCCGTATCAGATCGACCCGCCGCCCGCAATCGGATCAACCGAAATCAAGCAGGTGCGTCAGCGCCGGTCGCTGTCGACGCCGGGCGGACCAGGCCGGTTCACCGGCTCCCCTGCAGGCGGCATCTCGGTGAACTCGCCATCCACAACGCCTCCGCCCGTATGCATCTGCCATCCGCCAGGGCCAGTGGCCCCTGCTGTGCGGATCTTCACGCGCGGCTCCAGCCGCTTCCACAGCCACCCGCGCACCGGTGGCAACAGCAATGCCAATCCCGCCGCGTCGGTGAAAAATCCGGGCGTCAACAACAAAGCCCCGGCGAAAAGGATCATCGCGCCTTCGGCCAGTAACTGGGTCGGCTGATCGCCCGCGACCAGCCTATTTTGAAACTCGCGCATTGCCGCGATTCCCTGGCGGCGCATCAGCCAGGATCCGGCGAACGCCGTCAGAATTATCAGCCCCAGCGTCGGCCAGGTGCCGATCCAACCGCCGATCTCGATAAAAAGGCCGATCTCGATGACCGGCACGATGATAAAGATCAGGAAAAGTCGCATTACATCTCCGTTTTGCGGGCCGGATTCATCCGGATACCGCGCGTGGACAACGGGCGGCCTAGACCCTACATAGGGATCGTACCCGCCGGTTGGCAACGTCCCGACCCTCCGGCGCGCAAGAATGGCGGGGCATATTCGGTAAGGACGACGCAGGCTGATGGACAGCGATACGATCGAACTTGTGGTTCTTATTGCAGTGGCCGCACTGGTGCTCTACCGGCTGCGCGCCATCATCGGTACGCGCTCCGGGCATGAGGGGCCTCCCGAATATGTGCGCCGCCATCAGGAAGCGAAGGAACGCGCCGGCCCGGCGGCAGCCGCAGAAGAACGCCAAACCGATGACCAGAACGATGACGACGATCAGGACGCGCCCGAGAACCGCTCGCGCCAGGTCGCCGGGATTTCCGAAACCAGCGCCGCCGCATTGTCCAAGATCACCCGGTTGGAACCTGATTTCGATTTGGACGAGTTCGCCGACGGCGCGCGCGGTGCTTACGAAATGATCCTGATGGCCTATGAAGAAGGCGACCGTCAGACCCTGCGCGACCTGTTGGCGCCCGATGTTTTTTCGGCCTTCGAATCCGGGATTTCAGCCCGCGAAGAGCAGAACCTGCGCGTCGAGGCCCGCTTTATCGGCGTGCGCGAATCAAAGGTCGAGGAAGTTGCCTTCGAAGACGGCTCCAACATCGCCGACGTCACCGTGCGTTTCGTGGGCGAGTTGATCACCTCGGTTCACGACGCCGAGAACCGGGTGGTTGAAGGCGACCCGAACGAGGTGCGCCGCCAATCCGATGTGTGGACCTTCAGCCGCGAGATGGGCTCGGTCGATCCCAACTGGCTTCTGATCGGCACCGGCGCCTGATCGGGCACCGGACATGGCTGGGACAGGGGGCGCAGGAAACCGTGGCTGGCGCGGACCGCGCCGTCTGACGCCGGAAGAGCGGATTTTTTGGGACCGTGTCGCAGCGACGACAGACCGAAAATCGACGCCTGACAATAAACCTGATCAGCCGAATGGCCGGGCGGTACCGCCGATGCCCGCTGATGCAGGCAGCGACGTGGAAAGCAGTTCCTCGCCGGAAAAAGCCTTTCGCGATGCCATAGCGCCGCCGAAACGCCAATCGCACCGGCCGCGCCCCAAACTGAACGGATCGACCGCGCAAGTCGCCCTGTCCGGCGCCGAGATCGGCCCCGTCGGCCGGCCGGAAGCCGGGCTGGACCGGCGCACGGCCACCCGTCTGCGCAAAGGCGCCCGCGAGCCCGACGCGCGCATTGATCTGCACGGCATGTCGGCAGAACGCGCGCACCGCGCCTGCCTGACCTTCCTGGCCGACGCGATGGCGCGCGGCTGCCGCGTCGTTCTGGTGATTACCGGGAAAGGCAGATCCGATCACGGCCGCTCCGGCTCTGGCAGCGGCGGCAGTGGTGGTGCCAGTGGTGGCGGCGACTGGTCGCGCGGCAAGGGCGTGCTCCGCGAATCTCTGCCCGGTTGGCTGCGCGCCTCCCCGCTCGGCGCATCGATTGTCGGCATCTATCAGGCGCACCAGAAACATGGCGGCGGCGGTGCCTTCTATGTCTATCTGAAAAGACGACGGTAAAACCGGCGGCCCTGGCCTGCCCGGGCGGCAGCGCTATTTCCGCTTGCCAAGCAGCCCGGACGTAACCTTGCGCTTGAACAGCGCCTCGGCATTGCGAAAGGCGATCATCTCGGCTTCGCGCCGGGGCAACAATGCCAGCCAGGCGCGATTCTGTTCGATAATCGCGTCGTATCGCGACCACTGACCGTTCACCCAGGTATCCGATCCGACCATGAAACGGTCGGCATGGCGCATCAACAGCGCCCGCCAGTCCGGGTCCATTCCGCCGCCGCGCAGAATGTCGCCTTCGCGGAACGACGTATCGGCGAACAGCCGCTCGTGCTTGTCCATCATCGCCTGAACTTCCGAGGGCGGCGACGACATTCCGGCATGGGCCCAAATCACTTTCAGTTCCGGCTCGGCATCGAAAAAGAACTGCACGGGCGCAGCGCCAGAGTGGATGTGAACCGGAATGCCGCGCTCCAACGCCATGCGCGCCACATCGCGCAGCAGAGCCTCGTCGGCGCCGTCCATTGCGCGGACATGGAATTCTCCGATCCCCTGATGCGGGTACCGGTCCAGCCGGTCGGCCAGATATCCGCGCATCCCGATCATGTCCATCCAGTTGCCCGAACCGTAGTTACCGCGATACGGGCGAAGCTCGGGCACGATCCGGGCCGGTGCAAACTCCCAAAGTTTGATCGTGCCCTGATCCGGCGTCGAAGACACCAGCGCCATCGCAACCCCATTCCTGTCGAACATCTCGATCACCGTTTCCGGCGGGAACGGTCCCCAGGCGGGTTCCTTATAGTGAATATGCGCATCGAAGATCGGCAGATCGGCAGCCCCTGCGCCGATGGGTTCGTCGCCCTTGGCGGGCAGGACAGATAACAGGAAAAGCGTCGCAAAAAGGCTTCGGATCATGGTGGCCCCGTTCGGATGAACAATCACCGTGACCTTCGCGGACTTCGACGAAGATCACCAGAGGGTTCTCTCATATTGCCTTCGAGAACCTTAACCTTGGGAAACCCAAGGTCTGACCCACAGTCTGGCCCAAGCACAGATCAGATGGCCGTTTCAGGGCCATATCTTGGCCCCGGCCTTGGGTATGACCCGCTCAATTCCGCGTGCGCATCGCCGCGCGGACCAGCCGATCCAGCGCATCCAGAAAACGCGACCGGTCCTGCTTGGTGAACGCTTTCCCGCCGCCGCCCTGGTTCAACGGATTGGCCGCGCGCAGGTCGGTCATCAGATCGCGCATGGCCAGGGCGTTACCGATATTTGCTGGCGTGAATGCCTCGCCGTTATGCTTGATCGCGCGGCCCCCGGCCTCGATACAGCGCGCGGCCAGCGGGATATCGCCGGTGATACAGATGTCACCGTCGCCGATCCGGTCGGCAATCCACATATCCGCGGCATCCGGCCCGTCAGGTACGACCACCAAATGCACTTTAGGGCTCGGATCGGGCCTGATCCCGCCATTCGAGACGACATAGACCTCCAATCCATGCCGCTCGGCGACCTTCATCGCCTCGCCCCGAACGGGGCAAGCGTCGGCATCGATGTAAAGCGCGGTCATTGCACCGGCGGAACGATGACATAAATCGAGGCAGCGTCGCCGACCAGATCGTCGTCGCAATCCAGCCGAACAGCATACCCGCCATCGCCCTGGCCGCCCGGGGTCGCATAACCATAAAGATCGCCGACCCAGCAAAGCTCGGCAGTGATCATCGCCAGGTCCGGGCCGGGGTCGCCGTTAATGGCGCTCCGCTCGGATTGTACGCTGTGTGATTGCTGCAGGCTGCTCTGCAGTTTTTCGCGAATCGTAGCAATATCAATGGCATGGCTGACGGCATCGTCGGTCCCGGTGACCTGCAGCCCGTTCTTTGACCAGGATGCGCTGGCATTCGACGGGCCGCGTTCCGCGGGCAAATACCTCCATACGCCCTCGGCCCTCAGGACCGCGAACGGTTCAAAGGTCTCGGGCAATTCACGCAGCGCCAGCCGCGCCGGTTCGTTATAGCTTTGCCAATCAGCGCCATGATCCAGAACGCTCATCACCGGCCAGATCCGATCGTCGCGGCCTGTCACCAGATTTCTGGCGATCAGTTGAACGTCCGTCAGAATTGTATTGTGATATCCCAGATTGTCATCGATCCGGCGCAGAACGAACAGATGGGTGGCGTTCTGGGCCAGGATCGTTTCGTCCATCTGCATCGACCGCGGCGGCGTCGCGCTGGCGGGGCCACTGATCAAGGCGGTCATCGCAGCGATGGCGCTGATCAGCAGCGCAGGCCGGACAAGCCACTGGATGGGTTGGAACGCCATCCTACAAAACATAGCGCGATATGTCCCTGGACCGTGCCAGGTCGCCCAGATGTTTTTCGACCATTTCTGCATCGACCACCACCGTCTCTCCGCCCCTGTCCGGCGCATTGAAGCTCAGATCCTCGAAAACGCGTTCCAGAACCGTATGCAGGCGCCTGGCACCGATGTTTTCGACCTGCGCGTTGACCTCTGCCGCGATGCGGGCCAGTGCCGTGATGCCGTCTTCGGCGAACTCGACAGTCACCTCTTCGGTCCCCAGCAGAGCCGAGTATTGCCGCGTCAGGGCATTATCCGTTTCGGTCAAAATGCGGCGGAAGTCCTCCTCGGTCAACGCCCGCAGCTCGACCCGGATCGGCAGGCGGCCCTGCAATTCAGGCAACAGGTCGGACGGCTTGGCAATGTGGAAGGCACCGGAGGCGATGAACAGGATATGGTCGGTCGCGACCGCCCCGTGTTTGGTCGAAACGGTCGTCCCCTCGATCAGCGGCAGCAGGTCGCGTTGAACGCCTTCGCGGCTGACATCCGCGCCGCGCGTTTCCGATTTGGCGCAGACCTTGTCGATTTCGTCCAGGAAGACGATGCCATTTTGTTCAACCGCTTCAATGGCTTCACGGGTGATGACCTCTTGGTCGATCATCTTGTCCGCTTCTTCGTCGATCAACAGCTTATAGCTTTCCGAGACAGAGGTCTTGACCGTTTTGGTGCGGCCGGAAAACGCCTTGCCGAACAGATCGCCCAGATTGGCCATGCCGATCTGCCCGCCGCCGCCCGGGATGTCGAGAAACGGCATCGGGTTCGAGGCATCGGCGATTTCCAGCTCGATCTCCTCGTCATCCAGATCGCCCGCGTGCAGCTTGTTGCGGAAATACCGGCGTGTCGTGTCCGAGGCGTCGCCTTTGACCAATGCCTCGATCACCCTGTCCTCGGCGGCTTCATGTGCCCGCGATTTCAGCTCATCGCGCTTGGTCTCGCGCGTCATCACAATCGCGCTCTCGACCAGATCGCGAACGATCTGTTCGACATCGCGCCCGACATAGCCGACCTCGGTGAACTTGGTCGCCTCGACCTTCAGAAAGGGTGCATTGGCCAGCTTGGCCAAGCGGCGTGAGATCTCGGTCTTGCCGACTCCGGTCGGACCGATCATCAGAATGTTCTTGGGATGGATTTCGGCCTGCATCTCGTCATCGAGCTGCTGGCGCCGCCAACGATTACGCAGAGCCACCGCAACGGCGCGCTTGGCATCGGACTGCCCGATTATGAAGCGGTCAAGCTCCGAGACGATTTCACGAGGAGTGAGGTTGGTCATTCGCTGTCCTTATGCGCCCAGGCAGGCGCCCAAGGCAGAATTATGCATAGGGCCAGTAGCGCCACAACCAGCCCTTGCGCGGCTGGGGGATACGGCCTCCGGGGCCGAGAATCCAGCCCCGATCGAGTGCGAACTTATGCATACGGAACCAGAGAACAAGGTCGGCAATGAAAATGCCCAGCAGGATCAATGCCCAATCGGACATGTCCAGCCGGACGGTCATCAGGTCGTTTGCCGGAAGCAACTCGTCCAGCGACGCGATCATCGGCCGGGCGGTGGCCAAATAGGCCGCGATCAGCGGTTTGGTGATGGCAAAGTGGATCGCGATCAGGACCGCAAACCGGTTAATGCGGATCGACCAGGCGTAACCTGCCATCCAGACGCCCAAAATCATGATCAGCGGGAACGGCACGGGCAACCAGCCCAGAATACGTCCGGCGATCAGGGCCACGACGCCCGCCCCCACCAGATGCAGGGGCCGCGCGGAGGCAACACCGAAATCATCGCCCTTCAGGTCCAGCCACCGCGCCAATGTCACCGAGACCAGCCCCAGCAGGCCGAACAGCGCCATCCACCACGGGTTATTGATCAGCGCCGCCAGAATACCGCGCGGGCTGAGGCCTTCGACCTGGCTCAAACCCTCTCGATCCACGCCATAGATCGACAGAAACAGCGCAATAATGGCGAATGTGATGATCGGCGATACCAGACCGGGCAGACGGAACCGGAAAAGATAGGCAATCATATTGACCGAAGCGGTGCCGGAAATGACCATCATTGCCTGAATCGCATCGGGGCCGTTGTTGACGGAATTCGACAGCCCCATGCCAAAGCCCAGCGACAGCGATCCGGCAATGACGAGCGCGCTTGCGGGCCAGACCAGCGCCCGGCGTCCACCAAACGCTTCGGCTGCCAACCAGGCAAAAGCGGCGATACCCCAGAAAAACCACGCCTGCTGACCCGGGCCGTCGCCGCGCGTCGCCCAGAAGACGATCAGCATCATGCAGACCCAGGAAACCAGGATGGAAAGCGACATCAGTGCCTGCCGGCCGCGCCCTTCCAGCGGACGCCCGGCTGCATCAACCCTGGCCTGTGGCACGGCTGCCTGCTCGCTCATACTCTCTGCCAGAATCGCTTCATACCAAATTCCCCGAACCATCATAGACTGACGGGGTTAATCCGGCGAGGGCTATGCGCCTTCTATGACTTCGAGAACGGCATTTCCGTTGGTATAGACGCAAATCGAAGCCGCAATCTCCAAGGCCTTGCGCGCCATGGTTTCAGCGTCCAGATCCAAATCAACCATGGCACGTGCAGCCGCCAGCGCATAATTGCCGCCCGAGCCGATCGCGGCGATCCCGCCTTCAGGTTCCAAGACGTCGCCTGCGCCCGTGACAACCAGCAGATCGGTGCCGTCGGTGACGATCAGCATCGCCTCCAGGTTGCGCAAATATTTGTCCGTGCGCCAATCTTTGGCCAATTCCACACAGGCGCGCATCAATTGCCCCGGCGCGGCCTCCAGCTTGGATTCCAGCCTCTCCAGCAACGTGAACGCATCGGCAGTAGCGCCAGCGAACCCGCAGACGACATCGCGCCCGCCGGGCGACAGCCTGCGCACTTTACGGGCGTTGCCTTTGATCACCGTCGGTCCCAGCGACACCTGCCCATCGCCCGCCAGCGCGACCTTGCCGCCCTTGTTGACGGCGACGATTGTCGTGCCGTGCCAGCCCGGGAATTCTTGCTCTGCCATAGCGTTCTCCTTTGCGCCCGACTTAAGCGGCGGCGTCGGGAATTGCTAGTCGCGGACAGGCGCGATATATGCGCCCCGACTGCCAAAGGGGAAGATCGATGCGCAAGGCCAGCCTCAGTCGCAAGACTGCCGAAACAGCCGTCGAGGTCGACATCGACCTAGACGGGACCGGCGCCTATGACAACCAAACCGGTGTCGGCTTTTTCGATCACATGCTGGACCAGCTGGCCCGCCATGCGCTGATCGACATAAAAGTGCGGGCAACAGGCGACTTGCATATCGATGATCACCACACCGTCGAAGATGTTGGCATCGTTCTGGGCAAGGCGCTGGCCCAGGCGGTCGGCAACAAGACGGGGATCGTGCGCTATGGGTCTTGCCTGCTGCCGATGGACGATACGTTGGTGCGTGC
Organism: uncultured Limibaculum sp.; assembly: GCA_951813525.2. Lineage (GTDB taxonomy): Bacteria > Pseudomonadota > Alphaproteobacteria > Rhodobacterales > Rhodobacteraceae > Thermohalobaculum. The sequence goes on along the minus strand of CATOTJ020000003.1, from coordinate 1,152,506 downwards.
GGCGCTGGACCTGTCTGGGCGGCCCCATCTGGTGTGGAAGGTCAATTTCACCGCACCCAAAATCGGCACGTTCGATACGGAACTTGTGCGCGAATTCTTTACGGCGTTCGCCATGAATGGCGGAATTACGCTGCATGTCGAACGCTTGGACGGCATCAACTCGCACCACATCGCCGAAGCCGCCTTCAAAGCCGTTGCGCGCGCGTTGCGCGGCGCCTTGGAAACCGACCCCCGCAAGGCCGATGCGGTCCCATCGACCAAGGGCCAACTGTGACAACTGCGATCATCGACTATGAAAGCGGCAACCTGCGATCCGCCGAGAAGGCGTTTCAGCGGATGTCGGTGGATGTGGACGGCGGGCATGTCGTCGTAACTGCCGACCCCGACGTCGTGGCCACTGCTGATCGACTTGTTTTGCCGGGCGTCGGTGCGTTCGCCGATTGCCGGCGGGGGTTGATGGCGGTTGACGGGTTGTTCGATGCCATCAGCAACCGCGTTACAGGCGGCGCACCGATCCTTGGGATCTGCGTCGGTCAGCAACTGATGGCGACGCGCGGACTGGAGCATGGCGAAACGCCGGGATTTGACTGGATCGGCGGTGATGTGGTTCGCCTTGCGCCCGCCGACCCGGCGTTAAAGATCCCGCATATGGGGTGGAACGATCTGGTGATCGACGCCGCGCATCCGGTGCTGGACGGAATTTCGACCGGCGATCACGCCTACTTCGTGCATTCCTATCATTTGCAGCCTGGAGACCCTTCGCACCGGTTGGCCCATGTTGATTATGCACAGCAGGTCACTGCGATTGTGGCCCGGGAGAATGTCATCGGAACGCAGTTCCACCCGGAAAAGAGCCAGCAGACCGGCCTGCGCCTGATCGCCAACTTCCTGCGCTGGCGGCCTTGAGCGCAGACACACCCGAACGCCCCCGAAACAGAAAAACGCCCTTCTTCCGCGCCAAGTCGCGCATTGTCGCCGCTGCCGGATACTCTTTATACTGCGCCAAACAATCGGAGCTGCCGAATGTCCAAATTCACCCGCCGTGCCGCGATTGCCTTTGTTGCCTTGCTGCCTGCGATGGCCCGGGCCGGGGCTAAGTCGCCGGACATATACACTGACATGCACGGGCGGGCGTTGAAGGGATATGATGCGGTCGCCTATCATCTGGAACGCAAACCGGTGAAAGGGTCCGAGGACTTTGCCTACGATTGGAAGGGGGCTCGGTGGCTGTTCTCGACCGCCGAAAACCGCGGCAGGTTTGTCGCCGAACCGGATCGGTGGGCACCGCAATATGGCGGTTATTGCGCCTGGGGTGTGGCCAAGGATCGGACGGTCAGCATCGATCCGACGATCTTTCGGATATTCGATGACAAACTCTATCTGAACCTGAATATGAAGGTGCATCGCACCTGGCTGAAGAACCGTCACGGCTTCATCGCTGAGGCGAATGAAAAATGGCCCGGAGTGCTGGAACTGAAGCGCTGACACCTCTTCGGCATCTCTGATGGCCGTCTGGCGCAATCCACAAGTTCACGCCACTGTCGCTCAGGTTCAGGACCGGCGCGGGTTGGCTGTTCTGATGATGCTGGTCGCTTTCGCCTGTTTTACGCTGTTGGACAGTTCAGCCAAATGGCTGGTCACAACCGGGATGTCGCCCTGGGCTGCGGTGTTTTCACGTTATGCGGTCCATCTGGCCATTGTCGCGGCCCTGATCATCCCCAGTCAGGGCACGCACAGCCTGGACAGCAAAGCCCCGATCAAGGAAACACTGCGGGCACTTTTGCTGCTTGCCTCGACGGTCTGTAACTTTATGGCGGTGCAGTACCTGCCGCTGACCCTGACGTCGACGATCTTCTTTTCGATCCCGGTCTTTGTCTGTGTCCTGTCCATCCCAATCTTGGGGGAAACCGTGCGAATGCGCCGCTGGATCGCGATCGCAGTCGGTTTCGCCGGGATACTGATCGTAACCCGTCCCTGGACCGGTGCGTTTCACTGGGCGATGCTGTTGGCGATCGGTGCTGCGCTGTGCGCATCAATGTACCAAATTCTGACCCGGATGCTGGCCGGGGTCGACAGTACCAACACCCAGCAATTCTATGCTGCCATCGTTGCGACGGCCGGCGTGGCCCCGATGGCCTATCTGCATTGGCAGACGCCCGAAGGTTCGCTGGCCTGGGTGTTGTTTCTGGCGATGGGGGTCTTTGGATGGCTGGGCCATCAGATGCTGACGGTCGCCCATCGCTATGCCCCGGCATCGGTTCTGGCGCCGTTCGTTTATGTGCAACTGTTTTATATGACGGCATCCAGTTGGATTGTTTTCAATCAACCGCCAACTGTCTGGATTCTGGCGGGCGCCCCGATCATTATCGGCAGCGGATTTTATATCTGGTGGCGGGAACGCCAGCTTAAAGATCAGTCCTGAGGGGGATCTATGAAGGAAGAGATACTGGCCATCGCACCGATGCTGATGAAGTGTATGCCCGCATTGGAAGAAGCCTACACCGTACACCGGATGTGGCCGATGTCGCCGCAAGACCGCTCGGCGCTGCTGGTCGACAGGGGCGCGAACATTCGCGCGATCGCCACCGATGGGCACCACGGCGTTGACGCCGAAACGATGGCCGCCTGTCCTAATCTGGAAATGATCTCGGGATTTGGCGTTGGTTATGACGGCGTCGATATCCCGGCATGCGAGGCGCGCGGCATTAAGGTTTCAAACACGCCCGATGTGCTGAACGACGCCGTTGCCGAAATGGGATTGGCGATGATGTTGGCCCTGGCGCGTCAGATACCGCAAACCGATCAGTATGTGCGTCAGGGCAGATGGGTGCGCGAAGGGAACTATCCGCTGACCCGCGAGTTGACCGGAAAGACATTGGGAATTTTGGGTCTTGGACGCATTGGCAAAGCCATTGCCGAACGGGCGCAGGCGTTTCGGATGCGTGTCGTCTATCACGGGCGGCGCGAACAGGCGTATCAGCCTTACCAATACTATGCGGATCTCGAGACGATGGCCCGGGATGCCGACTGGCTGATGGTGATTGCCCCGGCCACGGCGGAAACGACCGGTCTGGTGTCGCGCAGCGTGATGCAGGCATTGGGGCCGGACGGCTGCCTGGTCAACATCGCCCGCGGTGCACTGGTCGACGAGGCAGCCCTGGTCGATCTGTTACAGTCGGGGGCGCTTGGCGGCGCCGCGTTGGATGTTTTCGAAGCAGAACCGAAGGTCCCCGAAGCGCTGTATGCTTTGGACAATGTCGTTCTGTCGCCGCACCAAGGATCTGCAACCCAAAAGACCCGTCAACAGATGGGCGAGCTGGTTGTTGAGAATCTGGCGGCTTTCTTCGCAGGCAGGCCATTGCTGACGCCGGTCTGCTGATGTCCGGCACCGCATTAGTCACCGGCGCATCGTCAGGTATCGGCGCCGCCGTCGTGCGCGCTTTGACGAAAGCAGGGTACCGGGTTCACGCTGTGGCCAGGCGAGCTGACCGGCTGGAAACCCTGGCTGTGGAAACAGATTGCCTGCCGTTGGTGGCCGACGTTCGCGATACGGCGGCGCTGGAGCGGATGGTCCCGGATCTTTGCCCGGATATTCTGATCAACAATGCAGGTTTAGGCGCCGGGTTGACCGGGCTGGCCCGCGCCAGTGGCGAAGACGTGGCCAGAACCATCGACACCAATGTCACGGCTCTTCTGCAGCTTTGCCGCGTCGTTATTCCCGGAATGACCGAACGTGGGCGCGGTCATATCGTCAATCTCGGATCAGTTGCCGGTCTCTACCCGATTAATTCTGCCGTCTATGGCGGGTCGAAAGGAGCCGTGCATCTGATCAGCCAAAACTTGAGGTTGGAGCTGCGGGGCAGCGGTGTGCGCGTGACTGAGATAAACCCCGGTCGCGTGACAACGGAATTCTTTGATGTCGCCGTGCCCGATCCGGTACCCGGTATCGATAAATCACCGCCGATCCGCGCCCTGACCGCCGAAGACGTTGCAGCGGCGATTCTTTACGCGGTTCAAGCTCCGCTGCATGTCAACGTTTCGATGGTCGAATTACAGCCAACGGAACAATCGTTTGGCGGCGGCGGTTTCGATCCAGTCGAATGGGGGACGCGATGAGCACGATCCAATACGCCGCAGGTGATGGCGATGGCAAGAATTGCAGCATCTGCGGGATGGCCCTGACAGCCGAGCAGCTTGGCCAGGCGATTTGCGGGTCAAAGCAATGCCACGATCGAATGATCGAGGAATCCGGCAAAGCCATACTGGCCCGCAAACGTGAAAAGCATGACCGGGTCGCAGCGGAAACCTTCTTGGCCGCCGGTACAGAGGTCGCCGCCGCAAAGGACACGTTGTCGGCCGCGGCGGTGACATGGATGCTGCCCGGTCAGAACGAGCCGCTTGAACCGTTGCCAGACGACCGGCTTGCCCGGTTTCGCGAGCACTTGGATGTCTGTGCCGAGTTTGCGTTTCGCGAGCCTGCGCCAGCACCAGAAGCCGATCTGACCCAACGCGAGAAATACGAAACGGGTGAGGATGCGCTGGTGACTGCGGCCTGCTCGACCTGTCAGGGCAGGTGCTGCCGCGACAGGGGCGGCGATACGGCGTTGCTGCTGCCGACCGACCTGGCGCGCTATCGGCAACGCAATCCCGGTGTGACCCGCGAACAGGTCATCGAGGCGTACTTGTCGCACTTGCCCGCGACATCGACACGCGATGGATGCGTCTATCAGGCCGTCACAGGCTGTTCGCTGCCGCGAGAAATGCGCCAGGACATCTGCAACAGTTATTACTGCGATCCGTTGCGTTGGCTTCGTGCCGAGATAACTGCGACCAGCGGCAGCGAGGCGGTTTTGGTCGCCGCCCACAAAGGGGCGCCGCAACGCGTCGCGACAATATCTGCCGATGGCAGCCGCAAGATCACCGCGGATATGGCGGGGACGGCAGAATGACGGGACCAATCCTGATCACCGGCGCATCCAGCGGTATCGGCGCGGGCATTGCCGAGGTGCTGGCCGATGCTGGCCGTGATGTCCACGCAGTTGCCCGCCGCGCCGATCGGTTGAACGACCTGGCGGATCGAACCGGCTGCACAGCCCATATCGCCGATGTCACCGATCTTACGGCAATGAAAGACATCGTCCAGAAAATGGCACCTGAGGTGTTGATCCTGAACGCCGGGCGCGGCGGAGGGTTTGAAGGCATCGCCGATACCGATCCATCGACAATTGCCGAGACCGTGCAGACGAATGTCACAGCGACGATGCAGTTGCTGCATCTGGTCCTGCCCGGCATGATCGAGCGCGGCAGCGGCCATATCGTGACGATGGGATCGGTCGCGGCGCTGTATCCGTCGATATCGGCACTTTATGGATCGACCAAGGCTGCAATTGCGACCATGGCGCAGAACCTGCGTCTCGAACTGGCCGGGACGCGCCTGCGTGTAACCGATATCCGCCCGGGCCGCGTTGCCAGCGAATTTTATGATGTGGCGATTGACGACCCGGCAAAGGCTGCGAAGGCAAAATCAACCGGTATCCGCGAGCTGCAGCCGCGGGAAGTCGGCGATGCCGTACTTTTCGCCATCTCGGCGCCTTGGCATGTGAACGTATCAGCGATCGAGCTGCAACCGGTCGAGCAAAGCTATGGCGGGATGGGGATCGCACCGGTCACCTGACCGAACCCTGCCGAATGGCGCTGCGAACGAAGAGGGGACGCCGAGATGATTGCCGTTATCTTTGAAGTCGAGCCAAAGGACGGGATGCTGGACCCCTACTTGCAGCTTGCCGCCGATCTGAAACCCGAATTGGAAGCGGTTGACGGATTTATTTCGGTAGAACGCTTCGCCAGCCTGACAACGCCCGGAAAGTACTTGTCCCTCAGCTTTTGGCGCGACGAAGATGCGCTGACCGAATGGCGGCATCGCCCGCGCCACCGTAAAGCGCAGGCGGCAGGCCGATTTGAAATGTTTTCCGGTTATCGTTTGCGGATCGCCGGGATCATTCGCGATTATGGTATGATCGACAGGGTTGAGGCACCAGCCGACGCGATTGGCTGAGAAATTCGACGGGCGGGGGGCGGCCCCATGACATCGGATACCAAGAAGAGTGACCCCCTCGGTTGGCCTGGCCAGCCGTCATGCCGCTATTGCGGGCAAGCGCTGGACCGATTGCGGGCCGGTCCGGGTTGGTGCGGTTCCGAAGGTTGCGCCCTGCGCCACAGAAACGAGACTGTGCGTTCGGCCTATCGCGAATCTTGGAACCAGCACATCGCACGACTGAAGCAGGGGATTGATGCCAACGGCGCCAATATCGCTGCAGGCGCACGGGCCTTGGGGACGGAAATTGCCGATTTGCCAATCGGCGTCGTCCCGCGGTTAACCCGCCCGCCGGTAGTGTCTCAGTTTGAATTTGACTTCTTTTTGTAAGGCCCGCGCTAAACTGTGCAAGCCCAGCTCGATCCACTTTCTTTTCAAGATGTAAACCGCACAACCTACCAGTTCAGAAGCAATACACATGCGGCAGCAGCCTGATTGGCTGCAATGTTCGGTGGAGTACCTTTTGCCGCTTCGGTCACGCAATTTGACAGTTGCTGCGCGCGTCTCCTGAGGCCGTCCATGCCAATTCTGCGCACTTCATCCTCACCAAGAATATAAGCAGACCAATCACCGGCAGTAGCAAGACGATTCGATGCAGACGCAGAGTTCCACTGCCCGAAATTAGCGCTGTGAAGCGTTCCGCCCTCATACCAATCTGCAAAAGATGGAGTCGAAAAACAAGCCAGTGTTATTATAATCAACGCGCGGCGCTTCATTGAGATATCCTTTTCTCTGGTTGGGTTTAGTCTTGATTAGTGCCATCTATTTTGCACAAAGGCAAAAAATTGTGCATAATGAGTTAGAAGCCGTCAACCAACGAGACCAAGGAGGAAACACATGCCAAAGGGACCGCAAGGGCAGAGACGCCCGGCGGACGCAATCGGCAATGCGGTACATATTGCGCGAATTGCGACCGGAGAAATCGAAGAGACCACATTGAAGCAACCCGCCAAGCGCAAGAGTGGTTTAGCAGGGGCAAAAGCGCGTGCTGATAGTTTGAATAACGAGGAGCGCAGCGAAATCGCAAAGATCGCGGCGACGGCGCGTTGGAAGCGATAAATGTAGATCAGCTGTCAGGGTCTGTCTTGAACAGCATCAATGGTGACCTCGCCACGAAAATGAGTGGCGATTGTATATTTATCAAATCTGAGATGTTCCCACCGTTAGACGACGAATTTCGCGTGGTTCTTGAGGAAATCAAGCAGAATAGTGAAGAAACCCATTTAATTGTCTTGCTTGAAACGAATGGAGGTCTAATGGAAACAGTCGAAAGATTGGTCGCGGTCATGAGAACGCACTATGAGAGAGTTTCGTTTGTAATCCCGAACTACGCTTATTCTGCGGGAACTGTTTTGGCTCTTTCAGGAGACAAAATATATATGGATTATTACTCTGTCCTGGGACCAATTGACCCGCAGTATCGTAACCAGGATGGGTCGTATTTGCCGGGGCATGGCATTTTATCAAAGTTCGAAGACATCTGTGCGACTATTAATCAAGCGAGCACGCAGAACGAATGCCGGGCAGAATTAGCTTACTTGATAAAGAACTTCGACCCTGCGCAATTATTCCAGATTGAGCAAGCCGTTCAACATGGCGTTTCGCTGATAACCGAGTGGCTACCCAAGTATAAGTTTAAGGACTGGGATAAGACGAAATCAAAGGGCGAAACCGTTACAGAAAAAATGCGAAAGCAGCGGGCGACAGAGATTGCAAAAACGCTTGGTGATGCGTCGAAATGGCATTCACATGGTCGCGGCATTCCAATGAAGGAACTAACCAGTCGCGACGTGAAACTGATTGTTGATGATTTTGGAAACGATCCTGACCTGAACTTGATAGTCAGGAACTATCATGGTCTTGCTGTGGACTATTTTAGAAAGATGGACATTGGATCGTACATACACTCTAAACTTGGCCTTAGGAGGGTAGCATGAGCGATACACAAAACAACGAGGATCTCGCAAAGAAGTTGGAGGAGATTGGAAAGAAGGCTAAAGCGGCCTTCGGCGATCTTGACTTTCTGGATGATCTACCATCGGCCCCGAAACGGGTTGAATTGCCATTTCCGTACGGCAGTGAGTCTGCGAGGCCGTATGGCTGGTTTTGTAAATGAACTTTGTGCTTGCTAAAGGGAGATAACATACCTATAACAGTGGTATGAACAAGTTAGACACCAAAACCCGCGCAATGATCCTGAACATGATGGTTGAGGGCAGTTCCATGCGCTCAATCAGTCGGGTTGTGGGTGTTTCGATCAACACCGTGACCAAGCTGCTTGTTGAGGCTGGTGAAGCCTGCGCGGCGTACCACGATGAGACGGTGCGCAACGTAGGCGCAACCCGCGTTGAGTGTGATGAAATCTGGTCATTCGTCTATGCAAAGGACAAGAACGTAAAGACAGCCGCCGCCGCTCCTGATGGATCAGGTGATGTGTGGACATGGACTGCAATCGACGCAGATAGCAAAATGATCCTGTCCTATGAAGTGGGCGACCGCTCAGCGCAAACCGCGCACGAGTTCATGTTTGACCTGCGCGACCGTCTGTCAAACCGCGTCCAGCTTACCACAGACGGCCACAAGGCGTATCTCAGTGCTGTTGAGGATGCTTTCGGCTCAGATGTGGACTATGCCATGCTGGTGAAAATGTACGGCGACAACACAGGCTCTAAAGGGCATGAAAAAAAGTACAGCCCCGCAGAGTGCACAGGCATCAGGAAAGAGCCTGTCATGGGCCAACCTGTAGAGGAACTGGTCAGCACGTCCTACGTTGAGCGCCAGAACCTTACAATGCGCATGGGGATGCGTCGCTTTACACGCCTGACCAATGCTTTCTCAAAGAAGCTGGAAAACCACCTGCACATGCTGAGCCTGTATTTTGTGCATTACAACTTCGTGCGCATCCACAAGAGCCTTAAAATGACACCTGCAATGGCTGCTGGCGTTTCCGACACGCTGCATGACACGGCCTGGATTGTTGGTCTGATTGATGCAAACGCACCAGCACCTAAAAAGCGTGGTCCGTACAAACCACGTCAGAAAAAAGACAATTCAAACTGAGACACTACCGCAATTCCATGTCGATGGACATATCCTCCAGCCCGTCGATCATCTGCGACAGGTGGCGGTCTTCAGACTTGGTGCGTTTGCGGTCAGCGCTCATCGGCCCCCTCCGTTCGTTCCCGCAGACAGGTATCCGGCATTTTCGTAAAAATTCAGCTAATCCGGGGTTCGGGCGTTTTGTCCGCCCCGGTGCGGCCCCAATGCCGCACGTCTGCCATACGCGGTGCCATACGCCTGCCATACACGTTTTTTGCGCGTCGAATACCCCCTTGAACCCCCCATCCGAATCTGCCATATCCCCGCGACCCAATGGATGCGGGCGTAGCTCAGGGGTAGAGCATAACCTTGCCAAGGTTAGGGTCGTGAGTTCGAATCTCATCGCCCGCTCCAACTTTCTCTATGATGTCGGATGGCTGCCGGGTCGGTGACCCGGTTGATGTCTGGCGGGAATGATGGGCGGGCACAACCGGCAGCCCGCCAACCGGCCGATCAGAGCGGGCCGAACGTGTTCGTTCCATTCGTTGTTCTCCTCAGGCTGTCATACCGGTCACAATTGGCGGCTGGCTCGCAGGTCAGCCGCAATGCATCCGGTGTTGTGATTGTCAGGGGTGGTGGCGGTTCGCGGCGACGGGCGAGAATGTTCAGGACCACGCTTGCGGAAGGGACATTCTGTGACAGGGCTTCTGCACAGGCCGCTTCCACCGCCTCCAGCCCATCGGAGAGGATCGCGCCTAGAACCTCGACCATCTGGCGATCACCACCGGGCTGACGCTCCAGTTTACGCTGCACACGGCGTAACGACGGCGGCAGCTCCCACTCCTTGAACGGCGCTCCGTTGCGCAGGGCGCCAGGTTTGCGCATCAGCACCGGAATGTAATGTAGCGGGTCATAGATCGCGTTATCGCGCCCAAAAACACGGGTATGGCTGCCGACGATCTGCCCGTCTTGCCAGCATTCCAGGCGATCGGCATAGGCGCGGATCTCGACAGGTCGACCAACGGCCCGGGCATTTACCGAGTACTTGTTCTTGTCGAACCGTACGAGGCAGGTTTTGGAAACCGATGCAGGGACTGCATGAAAGCCGTCGAAGGAGCCGACATATGGGTGCCCGTCCGGTGAAGGTGCTCTGGCGGGCTGCGGTGCGTCCCGGTTACGCTGCTCTTGCAGCGTAACTCCAGGGCATCAACTCGTCCAGCCGAGTGATCTTGTGATCTGCGATGTGGCGAAGGACGTGCGTCAGCCAGGCTTGCGGGTCGATGCCATTCAGCTTCGCGGTCTCGATCAGGGTATAGGCGATTGCAGCGGCGTTGCCGCCGCCCTTTGAGCCTACAAAGAGATAGTTCTTCCTTCCGAGGGCCACACAACGCATCGCCCGCTCAGCTGAATTGTTGTCGATCTCCAGGAAGCCGTGGTCGAGATATGGGCGCATTTTCTTCATGCGGGTCAGTGCGTAGCGGATCGCCTTGGCGAGTTCGGATTTGCCTGGAATCCTCGACAACTGGGCGTGCAACCACGCTTCCAAGCCATCGAAGACCGGTTTGGCCTTTTCTTGGCGGAGCCGCACCCGGTCGTCGGGGCATTTGCCACGGGCCTCTTTCTCGACGCGGTAGAGGGCGGCGATGCGCTTGATAGCTTCTTCGGCGACCTCCAGGCCGCTCGCCTTGAAGATGTCGACGAACTTGCGCCGAACATGGGCCATGCAGGCAACTTCGTGCACCTCGCCGGCGCGATACAGCTTGTTGAACCCGGAGTAGCCGTCGGCGTGCATCCAGCCCTTGAACTTGCTGAGATGGTCGGCGGGATGCTTGCCTTCGCGGTCCGTGCTGAACTGGTACCAAGCTGCGGGCGGATCACCGCTTGCCCACGGGCGCTCGTCACGGACATAGGTCCAGATCCGTGCTGTCGCGCATTTGCCCTTCGCCTGCATCTTGATCGGGGTGTCGTCCGCAAAGATTGCGTGGCCGCTGCGAACATACCGCCCGATGGCGTCGGCCAGCGGTTCCAGCAGCTTTGCCGATTTGCCGACCCAATCGGCAAGGGTTGAGCGATCCAGGTCGATGCCCTCACGCCCAAAGATCTGGCTTTGGCGATAGAGCGGGCAATGGTCGGCATATTTGTTCACGAGCACATGCGCTAGCAGGCCGGGGCCGGGCCGGCCGCGTTCAATCGGACGCGATGGCAGCACCGCTTGGCAGATCTTCTCGCAGCAGCTGCAGGCCATGCGCGGTCGGACGATGCGGTTCACCACGAACCTGCCGGGGATATATTCCAGCTCCTCGGTCACATCTTCGCTGATCGCCCGCAAATTGCCACCGCAGGCGCAGGTATCACCGGGTGACAGCACTTCCTCGTTGCGCGGCAGTTCCGGCGGCAGAGGCTTGCGCTTGGGCTTTTCCTGATTGTCGGTGTCGCCCTCTTCCTCCGACGGTGCGACCTGGGCCGCCGCTGTCTCTTCCTCTTCGAGACGCAGTTCGAGATTGAGCTGATCGGAGGTCTCGGACTTCGAGCCGAACCGGTGCTGTCGATGCCCCGCGAGCTGATGCTTCAGCCGGGCAATTTCCAACGCCTGGGACTTCACGGTGCTCGCAAGCTGGACGGCGACCGACTTCAGCTCCTTGGGGTCATCCGGCAGTTTGGAAGCGTCATCGAGCATGGCGGGCTTATACCGCGCCCGGATGCCAATGTGAATCCTATGGCGCTGGATTTGTTGATAAAATGCCTGTCGTCAACGGCCTCCAGGTTCGCTTGGGCATGCGCCAGTCGATGCCTTCCAGCAGCATCGCCAACTGTGCTGACGTGACCGATACCTTCCCATCTGCCGGTGAGGGCCACACGAAGCGGCCTTTTTCCAGGCGCTTGGAAAACAGGCATCCGCCCTGACCGTCCCACCAAATGACTTTAATCAGATCACCGCGCCTGCCCCGGAACACAAACAGATGCCCGGAGAACGGATCTTCCGCCAAAACATTCTCGGCCAGCGCCGACAGTCCGTTGAACCCTTTGCGCATGTCCGTGACACCGGCAGAGAGCCAGACCTTCGTTTGCGCCGGTACCGGGATCACGCGGACAGCTTCCGGATCAATGCAGCCAGAGCGGTGGGATCATAGGAGCCGCTGATCGTCAGCCGGTGGCCACTCACCAGTTCGATCAGCATCTCACGGCATGCGGCGCCGGACGACGGTGGCGGCTGAACAGGCTCGACAACCTCGACAGGCAAGAACCGGGCAACATCATCGACTTTCGGCGACGCTGCAAACTGGGGATCTTTCAGCCAGTTGAAAACCTGATTGGCATTCACATCGTAACGCCGAGCGACCTGACTGACCGAGACACCCGGAAACCGCGTTTGCGCGCAGATCATCCGCTTCTCATCGTCGCTCCAGTTCCTGCGCCGCCGTCGCTTCGCCATTCGAGACCCGCTAATGTCCACTTGTTCCTAATGGACATTATCTCCCATTAGCGCGACGCGTCAGAGCGGGGACGCCGGACGGTTACGGCCGAACCGGGTCTGATATCGCTCCAACGCCGTCTCGGTATCGGCGAGAATCTCGTCTGAATACGCCACATAATCGACGCCCGGCGCATCGAGGTAATGCTCAGACACCATCGACCACATCGCCTCGCGCAGCAGCGAGGCGCACTCCATGGCACTGTGGGCGCGCAACAGCGCGCGGTCCGGCGTGCGATCGAAATAAAGCCCCAGAACCTCGGCCGCCGCCCGGTCGTCGAGGCCGGAATTCGACGTCAGATTGGCCAGATCGAACATCGCCGTGCCGAACCCGGCATATTCATGGTCGATCAGCCACAGGCGCGCGCCGTCGTCGATCAGATTTGCGGGCAGCAGGTCGTGATGACCAAAGCTGATCGGCAAGGGCACCTGGGCCGCCTCCAGCGCATTTCCGATCTCGACAAACTCGCCCAACCGCGCGGACATCCGACTGTCTGCGGCGCGCAACGTGACGGCATAATCGCGGATCACATGAAAGACCCAGAACGCAAAACCGGCGCCCGTAACATGGGCTGGCGTGTCGCGGTGAAACGCCCGCACCAAGTCGATTGTCCGCGGCAGGTCCCCCGCGACATCGGTCTTGGAATAGGTTTTGCCTTCGATAAAACGCGACACCATGATCCCGGGCTGGTCGTGGACCAATTCCGGCGCAACACCTGCGGCGTGGGCGGCGCGGGTTGCGATCACCTCGCGGTCACGCCAGACATGGTGGAATGGGAAATCACGCACGAACCGCGCCACATACCGTCCGCCCGGGCCGCGATCGGACCCCGCATCCGTGACCGAATAGCTGACATTCGACAGCCCGCCGGTCAGCGGTGCAATCTGAAGATCTCCCGCCCAAATCGGCAGTTCATGGATCTGATCGTGATGCGTGGTCATCGGCGCCTTTCCCTGGTTCGGCGGCGCCTAGCACGATGATTGCGTGCAGAGCCACCTGAAAACGGCCATTCGCCCCGCACAAAGCGGCATCCTGCCGCCGACGGACCGGCTGGTCTTTTCCGTTCACGTCAAAAGCCCTATGTTGTGGGCTATCGCGTGCAAGTCCCCAAGCCCTTGACGCAAGGTAAAGGTTTCAAATGCGGGTTACATCCATCGTAATGGTTCTGCTGATCGCAGGCGGGCTCTACTATTGGTTCGTTGGCCGCCATGGCGGGCCGGAGCAAATGGCGGCTGCCGAAGCAGCGGCTGGCACTGCCGTGTCCGAAGAAAAAGCGCCAGCGGCCGAGGAAGCCGCGCCGGTACCCGTTGTTGTGATCGAAAGCACCGCGCGTGAGACATCGGCCCTGCTGGTCTTGCGTGGCCGCACATTGGCCAAGCGGAACGTGCAGGTCGCCGCAGAGACGACCGGACAGGTCATTTCCGAGCCGCTGCGCCGCGGCGCCAAGGTTGCCAAGGGTGATGTCCTTTGTCGCCTGGCCCCGGGCGCCCGCGCCGCAGAACTGGCCGAAGCCGAAGCGTCGCTGGCCGAGGCCAAGGTCGAAGCCGCCGCCGCCGACCGGTTGAAGCGCAAGGGCTTTGCCGCCGAGACGACCCGCATGACCCGCCAGGCACAACTGCAAACCGCCGAAGCGCGCCTGAACCGTGTGAAACTGGATGTCGACCGGCTGGAAATTCGGGCGCCCTTCGATGGCTTTCTGGAAAGTGACACCGCTGAATTCGGCGCGCTTTTGTCGCCCGGCGCGATCTGCGCGAACGTGATCGATCTCAGCCAGGTCAAGGTCACCGGCTTTGTTGCCGAGCAGGAAGTCGATCTGATCAAACTGGGCCAGAAAGCTAATGTGCGTCTGATCAACGGGATCGAAGCGGTCGGTGAAATCTCGTTCCTGTCGCGCATGGCCGACGCACAGACCCGCACTTTCGCGGTCGAGGTCACGCTGCCCAATGCCGAGGGCGCGATCCGCGATGGCATGACCGCCGAGATGCTGGTCGATCTGCCGGGCGAGACGGGGCATTTCCTACCGCAAGCCGCCCTGACACTGAACGATGACGGGCGCCTGGGTGTCCGGCTGGATGTCGACGGTGTCGCTAAGTTTGCCGCGGTCACGCTGCTGCGCGACGAGGCGGACGGGTTCTGGGTTTCCGGCCTGCCGGAGACCGCCAAGGTGATCGTCATCGGTCAGGAGTTCGTCAAAGACGGGCGCCGGGTCATCGGCTCGCCCCCGAACTGGGCGGAGCAGGCTAAAACGGTTGAGACGGAGGCATCCGGCGAAGCGCCAAGTGCCGCCGCGGAGACTGCTGAGAAGGTCGAAACCGAATGACGGGCTTGGTTACATGGTGCACCGAGCGCGCACGAATGGTGCTGGCGTTCGTAGTGATCGCAATCGCCGCCGGTCTGGCCAGCTATTTCAGCCTGCCCAAGGAAGGTTCACCAAATATCGACGTGCCGGTCCTTTATGTTTCGGTCGCTCTGCCCGGCGTATCGGCCGAGGACAGCGAGCGGTTGATGGTCAAACCGCTGGAAACCCGGCTGCGGGGCCTTGATCACCTTAAGGAACTGACGGGCATCGGATCGCAAAGCCATGCCGGGATTTTGCTGGAATTCCACTTCGAGTGGGACAAGGAAGCGACCCTGGCCGATGTGCGCGACCGCGTCTCGCAGGCTGAAGCCGACTTCCCAGAGGATGCAAAAAAACCGACGATCGCAGAGATCAACCTCTCCGAGTTCCCGATCCTCGTCGTTTCGCTTTCAGGTGCGGTGCCAGAGCGCACGCTTTTGCACCTGACCAAGGATCTGCAACAGGCCATCGAAGCGGATCAGCGGGTGCTGGAGGCCAAGCTGACAGGTCACCGCGAGGAGATGCTGGAGGTCCTGATCGATCCGCTGAAGATGGAGTCCTACAACGTCACGGCGCAGGAACTCCTCAGCGTTATTCAACGAAATAACCAATTGGTCGCGGCGGGCGATATCGAAAGCGAAAGCGCCTCGTTCGCGGTGTCGGTTCCGGGCTCGTTCGAAAACGCGCGTGACGTCTATGACCTGCCGGTCAAGGTCAATGGCGACCGGGTCGTACGGCTGGGCGATGTCACCGAGATCCGCCGCACCTTCGAGGACAGTCTCGGCGAGGCCCGGTATAACGGCGCCCCTTCGATCTCGCTTCAAATTTCGAAACGCATTGGCGAGAACATCATCGAGACCGTCGATGCAGCCCGCGCCATCGTTGCGGCTGAGATCGCCAAATGGCCGGTTCCGCTGCAAAAGGCGGTTCAGGTCGACATCTCGATGGACGAATCCACCCGGGTCGGAGAGATGGTCAGCCAGCTCGAAGGCTCGGTCGCGACCGCAGTGATCTTCGTGATGATGGTGGTTCTGGCAGCGCTCGGTTTCCGCTCGGCCATGTTGGTCGGCATCGCAATTCCGTGCTCGTTCTTGCTGTCCTTTGCGTTGATGGCCGCGCTGGGAATGCCGATCAACAACATGGTGATGTTCGGCCTGATCCTGGCCGTCGGCATGCTGGTCGACGGCGCAATCGTGGTCGTCGAATATGCCGATAAGGAAATTGCCAGGGGCACCGGGCCGATGCGCGCCTATGCGGCGGCGGCGAAGCGCATGTTCTGGCCCATCGTTGCCTCGACGGCGACGACGCTTTGCGCCTTTCTGCCGATGTTGCTTTGGCCGGGCATGCCGGGTCAGTTCATGGGGCAGTTGCCGATCACCTTGATCTTTGTGCTGTCGGCCTCGCTGATCGTCGCGCTGATCTTCCTGCCGGTCCTGGGCGGTGTTTCCGGCCGCATTTCACGCTGGTTCGGGATCGTGATCGCGCCGGTTGCGCGCATCGTTCAGCCGGTCGTGCCTTTGCTCGCCCGGGTTTTCGCCGTCGCATTGTTCATTGCCGCAATCTTTGTCGGTGCCAGTGTGCGCAATGCCGAGACGACGGTTCACATGATCGCCAGCGTTGGCGTGGCCGCAGTGCTGGGGTTCCTGGCCTGGACATTGTGGACCGGGCGCAACCGCCGCAAACGCGAGCAGATCGGCTACCGGCGCACGGCCTTCGGCCGGTTCGTCGCCTTGATCGCGCTGAACCCGATCGGCCCGTTTGTCGCCATCGGCGCGGCGGTCGCCGGGATGGTCATGGTCTTTACCGCATTCGGCGAAAACTCGAAGGGCGTTGAATTCTTCGTCGATACCGAGCCTGAGCGAGCGATCATATATGTGCGCGCACGCGGCAACCTGTCATTGCACGAAGCGGACAAGATGGTGCGCGCGGTCGAGGGCCGGGTCAGCGCCATCGAAGGGATCGAATCGGTTTTTGCCTTCTCCGGTGAAGGCGGGCTGGTCAATCGCGGCGGCAATGACGGCCCGCCGGATGCCATCGGTCAGGTGCAAATCGAACTCGGCCCCTGGAACCAGCGCCGCAAGGGCAAGCTGATCCTGGCCGAGATCGAGCAGGTCCTGGCCGGGATGCCGGGTGTGATTGCCGAATTGAAGAAGCAATCGAACGGTCCGCAGCAAGGCAAACCGATCCAGTTGGAACTGCGCTCGCCCTCTTGGGCTGATCTGCATGAAGCAACACGGATCGCGCGCGAGAAGATCGAAGGCACCGACTGGGTCATCAATGTCGACGATACCCGCCCCCTGCCTGGAATTGATTGGGAAATCTCGGTCGATCGGGTCACGGCCGGGCGGTATGGCGCGGATGTCGCCACGGTTGGTCCGCTGGTCCAACTTGTGACGCGCGGTGCGATCCTGGGCACTTACCGTCCGGACGATTCGGACGAGGAGCTTGAAATCCGCATGCGGTTCCCCGCGGATGAACGCCTGCTTTCAACGCTCGATCACCTGAAGGTTGCCACACCGAACGGTCAGGTCCCGCTGTCGAATTTCATCAAGCGCGAACCTGTCAAGCGCCTGGAGCAGGTTAACCGCCGGGGCGGCGAGCGTTTCTTCCTGGTCCGCGCCGACGTCTCGCCGGAAGCAGAGGGGGGCGTCTCGGACGTCACGATTATCGGCAATCTGGAAAAATGGATCGCCGAAGAACGCCCGTTCCCGCGGTCCGTAAAAGCGCGTTTCGGCGGCGACCGGGAAGAACAGCAACAGTCCATGGCCTTCCTGCAAAACGCCTTTCTGGGCGCGCTGGGCCTGATGTTCGTGATCCTGTTGGCGCAGTTCAACTCGCTCTACAATTCGCTGTTGGTGCTGTCCGCTGTCGTTATGTCGGTGGCAGGTGTCCTGATCGGCATGATGGTGATGGGGCAGAAATTCTCGATCATCATGACTGGAACCGGGATCGTCGCGTTGGCCGGGATCGTGGTGAACAACAACATTGTTCTGATCGATACCTATCAGGAGCTGTCGCAACGAATGTCCCGGCTGGAGGCGATTGTCCGCACCGCCGAACAACGCATTCGCCCTGTTCTGCTGACCACGATCACCACGATGGCCGGGCTTGCGCCTATGATGTTTGCGATGTCGCTGAACTTTGCCGCAGGCGTGCCGCAGTTCGGCGCGCCCACGGCGCTGTGGTGGGTTCAACTGGCCACGGCGGTCGTCTTTGGCCTTGGGGTTTCCACGTTCCTGACCCTTTTGGTCACGCCTGCCGCCCTGGCGGCGCGGGTCTGGGTCGAACGCCTCTTCGTTTTGATTTTCGGCTTGATCGCAAATCTTCTGGGCGGGCGTGACCGGCGCGCCCGGGCGCGTTTGGCGCGGGCGTTCCGGCGCCGCGAAAACACCGAGTTGATTTTCGAGGACGAAACCCGTCCGCCAAAGCCGACCGTCGTTCAGGCCGCCGAATAGAGGCCGGTAATTTGCGTTGGCTGTACCGGGTTATGGATCGGTCTGGAGTGACCGCTGAAAGTCCATGGCGGGCCGCGCCCCACTTTCACGCCTCTTCTTCGGTCTCCTGGCGCTTCCAAAGCGCTGCATAGTGCCCGTCCTGTGCCAACAGGTCGGCATGGCTTCCGCGTTCTGCGATGCGTCCCGCCGCCAGGACGATAATCTCGTCGGCTTCCACCACCGTTGACAGCCGGTGCGCGATCATCAGGACGGTGCGACCTTCGCCCAGGCGCTTCAACTCCTCTTGAATTTCGCGCTCGGTCCCGGTGTCCAAAGCCGAGGTCGCTTCATCCAGGATCAGAACACCCGGGTTCTTAAGAATGGTCCGCGCGATTGCGACGCGCTGTTTTTCGCCGCCCGAAAGCTTCAGGCCGCGCTCGCCGACCTGCGTGTCATAGCCATCGGGCAACCCGTCAATGAACCCATGGATGCGCGCGGCGCGGGCGGCTGCTTCGACATCGGCGTGCGAAGGGCTGTCGGCGCCATAGCCGATATTGTACCCGATGGTATCGTTGAACAGGACCGTATCCTGCGGCACCACCCCGATTGCGCGGCGCAGCGATGCCTGCGTTACCGCACGCAAATCCTGACCGTCGATCGAAATCGATCCATCTTCCACATCGTAGAAGCGGAACAACAGGCGTGCGATGGTCGATTTTCCGGACCCGGAAGGACCCACGACGGCGACCGTGTGCCCTGGCGGGATTTGAAAACTAACTCCTCCCAGGATCGGGCGATCGGACGAATAAGAAAACGTGACGTCTTCGAACTTCACATGCCCTGGTCCGGGTTCCAGCGGCACCGCATCGGGCGTGTCGACAACGTCGGCGTCCTGCTCGACCAATTCATACATCTCGCGCATATCGACCAGCGATTGACGAATCTCGCGATAGACGGTGCCCAGAAAATTCAGCGGCATCGTGATCTGAATGATGAACGCGTTGACCATGACAAATGATCCGACCGTCATGTCCCCGGCGGCCACTTCGCTTGCGGTCATCAGCATCAACGAGATCATGCCGACGGAAAGGATCAGCGCCTGCCCGGCATTCAGGAAGGACAGCGAGTAGGAGGTTTTCAGCGCGGCGCTCTGATACGCGGCCATCGAGCTGTCGTAGCGGCTGGATTCGCGTTCTTCGGCCGAGAAATACTTGACCGTTTCATAGTTCAAGAGGCTGTCCACCGCCTTTTGGTGCGCGTCCTGATCCTGATCGTTCATCTCTTTGCGGATCGCCACACGCCATTCCGTGACCCGGAACGTGAAGGCGATATAGGCCGCAATCGTGCCCAGCATTACCGCGGTATAGGACCAACCGAATTCGACCAGAAAAATCACCGCGACGATCCCCAACTCGATCAGCAGGGGAAAGATCGAAAACACCAGATAGCGCAGCAAAAAGTCGATTGCCTTGATGCCCCGGTCGATCACACGGGACAGCGCGCCGGTCCGGCGCGAGATATGGAAGTTCAGTGAGAGCTGATGGACATGGCGAAAGACCCTCAGGCCCAATTGGCGTAGCGCATGCTGGCCGACCCGGGCAAAGACCAGATCGCGCATCTGTTGCAAAACATTGCCCATCAGCCGCGCAACGCCATAAGCAAGCACCATAAAGACCGGGACTGCGGCGACGGCGGCGACCCCCTGCGGGGCAAGCCCGTCCACCGCCTCGCGGTAAGCAAAGGGCGTGACCAGGACGGCCGCCTTGGCCATCACCAAAAGGATCAGCGCTATGATCACGCGGGCGCGCAGCCCCGGTTGATCGGCGGGCCAGACATCGGGAAGAACACGCGCCAGCGTCCGGAAACCCGGGCGGCCAGCCGTCTTCTGAGGAACTGTGTCTGCCATCAAGGGACCTCCGCCTTGCGCACCGGGCCGGGCGGCCGCGGCAATCCCTGCCCTTCAGATTGGGCTACTGGTCGGCGTCGATCAGTTCGGGGACTGTGATTTCCTGACCGGGATATATGAGGTCTGGATCGCGGATCAACGCCGAGTTGGCGCCATAGATCAGAGAATACCGTAATCCCTCGCCGTAATGCTGCTCGGCGATACGCCAAAGCATGTCGCCCTTCTGGATTACCACGCGGCGTTCGCGCACGATCTTTGGCTTGTCCTGGGCATATTGGAACGGCGCTTCGATCCGGGTCGTGACGCGGCCCTTGTCGTCGATCTCGTCAAGGCGCAGCAATTTAATCTCGCGGCCCCGGTTCTCTGCGACGTTCATCCGCCATGTCCCGTCAGCCGCAATCCGGGTCGTTCCGATGATCTGGCCATTGCCGTAGATTCGGACCGCCTGGCCTGCGCGGCCCCGGCCCATCAGCACCACTTCCCCGGCCTGACCATAGGATATCAGGTCCAGGACAATCGAATTGATGTCCGTGACGCTGGGCTGCAGAATCTTGAGATCGTTCGGCGTTGCACTCAGCACTGTCGGAGCGTCACCGACATCGCTGGCAGGTAAGATAATGACAGGCGCACTGGTGCGATACCGATTGCCCGGAACCGCTGCCGGGGCAACGGCGTCGGCTGGTATCGCGGCAGTCGCATTAAGATCGGTTTCAGGCGGGTCTGCGCGATCTGCGATCGGATCACCGCGCCCGTCCGTAACCAGACCGTCATCGATATCGGTCCGGATATCGCCGAGCGTACTTGGCGCGGTTGTTACAGCCAGACCTGCTGGTGCAGCGGGCGTCGGTTCAGCCGGTTCTGCGCGGCGCGGCAGTGCAGCATCGCCACGCGGGGCGGTGGTGGACACCGCCGGGTCATCGACAGCCGAAGGGGCCGTGGGCACAGCGGCGATCATTGTACCGGTTTCAGGTGCAGCATCGGCGCCGGTTCCACCCGTCAGCGATCCGGCATCGCGGATGACCGGCCCGCCCAGTTCCGCAATACCTGTTGGAGATACCGGCACCTCTTCGACGACGACAGGAACCCGCAATTGCAGGTTGCGGGCCTCGCCAGTCACTTCGGTCTCGAGGATCGCAACAAAGTTTCCATCCCCGTCGGTTTTCACCGTCTCGACAACTTTGCCGTCCAGAACGATTTCGACATCCGTGTTCGGTTTTGCCCGTCCCGCCAAGACCGCCTGCCCGTCCTGATCTATGCGGACGAGGTCAAAGGTCGGTGCATCGGGATCTGTTGGCGTTGCGGCGGTCGCCGCCTCGTCCAAATCGCCTTTTGGTTCTGTGTCCAACGCTGTGGCCGGATCTGTTTCTGAGCCACCGTCTTTTTCGGCGCCAGACAGTGTACCTGACCCCGCTTCGACATTTGTGTCCTCGGTCGTACGCGCGCCGTCAGCCGAGGCAGGATCGCGCATCGCCAGTGCGGTATCTCCGTCGATTGTGCCGTCGGTTGTGCCCCTGGTGGCGCTGTCGTCATCGGCTTGGGCAGTATCGGGGTCGTTTCCTTCGGTCTCAACCCCGCCACCGGACGCGGTGTCGTCTGATTCCGTTCCGCTCGATCCAGCATCGTTGGTTGTTGACGAGCCTGTGGCCTCGCTTCCGTTCCCAGCGTCCGATCCTGCCGCCACATCATCGTCCTTCGCCGTGTCCTTTGTTCCATCGGCGGTCTTATCGGCAGCATCTTCGGCAGGCTTTTCGTCAACCTCGTCTCCGGTCGTCTTTTCCGGCGCTGCTGCGTGACTGTCCTTGCCCGCCGCGTCTTCGTTGCCCGACCCAGCCACAGCCGACGCGCCGGTTTCTGTGTCATCGCGTTCGCCATCGTTTCCCGTGCGATTAGGGTCATCAGAGGCAATGCCAGCCGCGTGCGACCCTTCGGCATCGGCCCTGGGTTTGGCCAGCGAGATCGTGCCCGCGTCTGGCGAGCGATCCACAGCGCTGTCTGTTACATTTTTTCCCGTCGCGGCCGCGCCATCGGTGGCCGCGCCGATCGGCGCACCTGCATCACCGATTACGGGCCGTTCCGCGACACCGGCAGTCTCGCCAGTTTCAGAGGCGCCGGAGGACGGGGTGTCGATATTCCCAATGCCTTGCCCAACCGTTTTACCGTTGCCATCGCCGTCGCCAGCGCCGCCGCGCACCACTTCGTCGTCAGGCTTGGTGGCCACACCATCATCGGCGGCTGCATCGGTTGTGCCTGTATCACCGGCTGCATCCGACAGCTTTGCCGGCTCTGTACCGCCGGTTTTTGGCTCGGCAGCGCTTTCCTTGGCCGCGTCATCGTCAGCGCCGCCTGCTGCGGCGCTATCCGTATCGCCGTCGTTTTTTCGATCCACCGCGTCGGCAGACCCCGCTGCATCGTCGTCCGCGGCCCTGGTCGCAGCGCCATCGACGGTCTTGCCTTCGTTATCCGCAACAACTTTACCGGATGGTTGTTCGACAACCGCGGTTTCTCCGCCATCGCCCGCCGGCACTTCCTGGGCCGGTTCGCGCATCACGAACCACCCGGCGATCACCGCGGCGGCGGCCAAAATACCTGCCCAAGATTTCGTGCCCAATTTCATGCCCACCTGGCGTCCCTGCCCGTGGCACCTGATCATGTGCCGGCTTGCCCAAATGCACCCGAACGGTGCCTATCGGTTGTCTGATTAGTCGTGTAGACAGTTCCCGGTCAAAGTTTTTCGGGAAAATGCCGTTGTCTAAATCCTTCTCCGTCTGCCTTTTTTGTGGCTCACGCCCCGGGGACGATCCCGCATTCATGGCCGCCGCACACAGTTTCGGCCAGGCATTGGCCGCGGGTGGGCACCGGCTGGTTTATGGCGCAGGCGATGTCGGATTGATGGGCCAGGCCGCGCGCGCCGCGCAGGACGCGGGCGGCAAGATCACAGGCGTCATCCCCCAGCACTTGGTGGATATGGAGGTCGGAAAGTCCGATCTCGACGAATACGTCGTCACCGAAGATATGCACCAGCGCAAGATGTTGATGTTCCAGCGATCCGAAGCGGTCGTTGCGCTGCCCGGCGGTCCTGGCACGCTGGACGAACTGATCGAGGTACTAACCTGGCGTCAGTTAGGTCTGCACAGCAAACCGGTGATTGTCCTCAATATCAACGGGTACTGGGATCCGCTTTTGGCGTTATTGGAGCACACGATCCGGCACGGTTTTGCCGACCGCTCGTTCCTGGCCTATATGGATGTGGTTTCGACACCCGAAGACGCGGTAAAGGTCATCGCCAACAGGTTGTCGGCGCACATCTGATTTGAGGTCTGTTTACCGCTTGGCAATGGGCCGCGGGCGATTAGATTGACGCCGCAATCGTCAGAGAAGGTTTTCCAATGATCCGCAATTTTTTGATCGCGGTCGCGATTATCGGACTGCCCGCCACTGCGTTCGCCGATCCGCATTTCGAATGCATCGACAACAAAGATCAGGATCCGGGCGACCGGATCAGTTGGTGTGATCAGGCGCTGAAGATCGAAGCGGAAACCGGTGCCGAGTTTATGGATTTCGAGCCTGACTTGCTGCTTTCGCGCAGTGCGGCTTATGTCGATATCGGCGCGATCGGTCCAGCGCGCGCCGACCTGAAGGAAGCACGCCGAATTACCGAGTTACTGCCTGAAGCGCTGGCCAAAGTTGTCGGTGCGATGCTGGAGATCGGCGATAGCGGGAATGCCCGCGAGGCTGCAGCCTTGCTGCATGGTTATGTCAAAGAAGATGCCAGCCTGGACATCCAGCCGCTTTCCGTTCACGGGGTCGAGATGACGCCTGCCGAAATGCTTGCACTGGCCGAATGCCGTCAGGGCAACGATCCTGCGGCGCTGAACGTTTTCGGCACCACCGTCGATAATTACAGCCGCGCCGCGCTGATCCTGGCCTGTGAAGCCGGGTTTGGGGCTGAGACCTGCGGTGATCAGCCAGAGATCGCTATCGAGCCCTGGGTCGGTGCAATGTGTCCGGCGAAATAGCTGCATGAAAAAGGGCCGGACAAGCCGGCCCCTTTAAGCTGTCGATCCGATGGGCTTCTTGCCCATCGCATTTTCTCGTCCAGTTAGAGTCGGCTCGCCACATTTTCCCAGTTGACGAGGTTCTCGAGGAAGTTGGTCAGATAGGCCGGGCGCTTATTTCGAAAATCGATATAGTAGCTGTGCTCCCACACATCGCAGCCCAGAAGTGCCGTCTGCCCAAAGCAGAGCGGGTTCACGCCGTTTTCGGTCTTTGTGACCTTCAGCGCGCCGTCAGTGTCGACGACCAGCCAAGCCCAGCCCGAGCCGAACTGGCCCGCGCCCGCGGCTGAAAATTCGGTTTTGAACGCATCGACCGAACCGAACGCATCGGTGAGGCGGCTTTCCAGCTCGGACGGCATCTGGTGCACGCCGGGGCTCATCATTTCCCAGAACTGGTTGTGGTTCCACATCTGGCTGGCGTTGTTAAACAAGCCCGATTGCGCAACGGCGCCGGCCTGATAGGTCGCGACGACAACTTCCTCCAGGCTCTTGCCTTCATGGCCGGACCCGGCCAACAGCTTGGCGCCATTGTCGGCATAGGCCTTGTGGTGCAGGTCGTGGTGGTATTCCAGCGTCTCTTTGGACATGCCCCATTCGGCGAGCGCGTCGTGTGCATAGGGAAGGTCGGGAAGATCGAATGCCATGGGTCAGCCCTCTCTGTCTGAATCTCTGCGGGACGTGGTGCGCCCTCACCGCGGCATATAGTGCGTTCGGAGCGAACCCTCTAGGGGAAAGTGAATTTGAAGCGCGATGATCTGAAATGTGGATAATGGATCAGACCGCTTGTCGGGTGAGACAGCCGGTGAGAGCGCGCATGATTGGGGCCAGCGCTTTTACATCCGACGACTGCGTCGCGAGTGCGTTGGGTTTAAGGCCAGCTTGTTTGTGTCGGTGTTCGGTCATGCATCTGGGGACAGGCACAGACTTTCGGATTGCAAACGGTCGGGCTAGACCGGGCCGTATGGAAACCCTCCCTGCCTTTCTGGCTGCGGCGCTATCGTTGATGGCAACGCCTGGCCCCGTCACGTTGGCCTCGGCTGCAGCCGGAGCAGCATGGCCCGGACGATCGGTTTCTTATGTCCTGGCCATGTCGATCGGCACGTTGACAGTGATCATGATGGTAGCGCTTGGCGTCACGACGATCCTGTTCTCGGTCCCCGGCGCGCGGCCTGTCCTGGGCGGCATCGGGGCGGCTTATATCCTTTACCTGGCGTGGAAGGTTGCGACAGCGCCGCCAATCGGTGCCTTGCAACCCACTGCCGCACCGCCGCCGTTGATTGGCGGCTACACCATGGCGGTGGCCAATCCGAAGGCCTGGGCGGCCTTCACGGCGCTTTTTTCGGGGTTTCCGTTGATCGCGGACGACCCGGTCACCGGCGGGATCGTCAAAGTGGCGATCCTGTGCTGTCTGCCGCCCGCGATCAATCTGACCTGGATGACGGCCGGGGCAAAGTTGGCCGGGCTGGTCCGTGATCCGGCAACTGGCCAGTGGCTGAACCGCGGCTTCGCTGCAGTTCTGGTAATTTCGGTGGGATTGGCATTTCTGATCTAGAGTCAGAGCCCTAAGCAGGCGCTGGCACATCCTTTTCGCCAGAGACCGGGATCAGGGCCGCAGCGACGCGGCGGTCTTCGGTCAGCAGCACGTTATAGGTCCGGCAGGCGGAGGACGTTGCCATGATTTCGATACCGATTCCCGCTGCCTCCAATGCCAGGCGGGCATCGCGGGGGATCGGAGCGATTTCGTCGCCCTGGCCAATTACGATCAGATCCAGTTGATCCGACGCGGCAAGCACGGGCGCCAAAGCGCTTAGATCAACGGTCTGCGCCATGCTCTGCGGCCCGTCCGACATCAAAAGAACGGCACCGGCGTGCCATTGGCCCGCGATCCGGAAACCGCCGGGGCCATACCCATCGACCGGGGGCTGGGCGTCATAGTCGATTTCGATCATGCGCATATGCTGACGTCCCCGACCCCGGATGGGTTTGTCCCACCCAGACCTTTAAACTTGCGCGCCGCCGAACTGTGTGCCGGCGCTTGCCTCGGGCCTGGACCAATCGCGTTTAACACCGAGCCAGAGAAGCGTGGCGACGGCAACAAAGACCGACGAGTAGGTCCCGACAATCACACCCCAGATCATCGCAAACGTGAAGCCCTTGATGACCTCCGGTCCAAGGATGAACATCGCGACCAGGGCGATCAATGTGGTGACAGAAGTCATCAAGGTTCGGCTGAGCGTTTCGTTCAGCGACAGGTTCAGCAAGTCCGGCAATGACATCTGTTTGTATTTTCGCAGATTCTCGCGAACGCGGTCGAAGACGACCACCGTATCGTTTAGCGAGTAACCGACAATTGTCAAAAGCGCCGCGATAATGGCGAGGTTGAATTCGATCCCCGTCACCTCGAAGACGCCTACCGTCAGCGCGACGTCGTGTGCCAGGGCGACAACGGCGGCAAGACCGAACTGCCATTCAAATCGCAACCAGATATAGATCAGAACCGCAATCACCGCGAGCAAGACAGCTATAATCCCGGCCTGCAACAGCTCGCCCGATACTGTTGGGCCGACAAATTCGACACGTCGAATCTCAGACCCGGGGATCTCGCTGGTAACGGTCTGGCCGACGGTCGTTGCGACTTCATTGTTTGCCTCGATATCGGCCTGCGCCTCTATTCGAACCAGGACGTCGCGTTCGGAGCCGAATGTCTGCACCGCGACTTCACCATAATTCAGCGCACCCACAAGGCTGCGAATCTCGGCCAGGTCAGCCGGTTTTTCGGTCCGGACCTCGACCAGGGTCCCGCCCCGGAAATCGATCCCGAAATTCAGGCCCAGAATTGCGACGCCGGCGATTGAGGCGGCGACCAAGGCAGCCGACGCCATGCCGGCAATCTTACGCCCGCCCATGAAGTTGATTTTCGAGCCTTCCCTGACGAACCGGAAAAGCCCGATCTTGACAGTTTTGGGCCGGGACCGTTTCAGCCAGATCGCAACGATCATCCGCGTCAGGATCGTGGCGGTGAAGACCGACGTGACGATGCCCACGCCCAAGGTCAGTGCAAAGCCTTTAACCGGACCCGATCCCATGCCCCACAAGATGACGGCGGCCAGGAGCGTCGTGATATTGGCATCGATAATCGCCGAAAACGCCTGCTCATAGCCCTTTTCGATAGCTCGGCTCGGGGACTTGGCGTTCTTCAATTCCTCGCGTATTCGCTCGAAAATCAGAACGTTCGCATCGACCGCCATCCCGATGGTCAGCACGATCCCGGCGATCCCGGGCAAGGTCAGGGTTGCCCCGACAACCGATAGGAACCCAAACATCAGCGCCAGGTTGACGATCAGTGCTACATTGGCAAAGAGGCCGAACCGGCCATAAGCCGCCAGCATGAAAATCAGCACGCCGAGAAAGGCCAGAACGGTCGCAATGGATCCCGCATCGATGGAATCCTGACCAAGATCCGGACCCACGGTGCGCTGTTCTTCCACACTGATTGATGCTGGCAGCGCACCAGAGCGCAGCAAGATTGCCAGATCCGAGGCACTTTGAACCGTGAACCCGCCCTCGATCTGGCCGGACCCGCCCAAAATGGCAGAGCGGATCACTGGCGCGGTAATCACCACATCATCCAGAACCGTGGCAAAGGGGCGACCGACATTTGCTGCGGTAAAGGCCCCGAATTTGCGGGCACCGACCGTGTCGAACCTGAAAGTGACGACGGGTGTTCCACTTTGCTGGTCGAAGTTTGGGCTGGCGTCGATCAAGTTGTCGCCGCTGACAATCGGCGCCTCGGTCAGCAGGTAAGGTCTGCCGTCCTGGTCTTCGAGCAGGATTTCGGTCGGACCTGGGTTGCGCGCCTCGCCATCGATGCCTTTGACCTCGTGAAAGGTCAGTTTGGCGGTTTTGCCGATCAGCTTCAGCAGCTCATCGGCCGAGCCGAGGCCCGGCACCTGGATGAGAATCCGGCGTTCTCCCTGGCGCTGGATGGTCGGCTCGCGCGTGCCCGCGGCATCGATCCTGCGGCGCATGATTTCAAGCGATTGAGACATCGCCCGGTCGATGATTTCGCCCCGCCCGGCCTCGGACAAGTTGACCTGAAAGCCGCCGTCTATCGCTTCGATTTCCAGCTCGCCGCCGCCGACGTCCAGTCCGCCGCCCATGCCGAACCCGCCGCCCACACCCAGTCCGCCACCGACCGGCTGTGAGACATCTTCGATAATCCCACGGGCTTGATCCAATTTCGCGGCATCTGGGATCAGGATCCGCAGTCCGCCGCCGTTGCGGGAAATCCGCCGGCCAATGCTCTCGGCTCCAAGCTCCCGCCCTATCTCGAGATAAAGTTGAGTGATGCGCTCTGCGATCACTTCCTCGATCTTAACGTCGACCAGAAGGTGTACGCCGCCGCGCAGATCCAGACCCAGATTGACAACCCCCGGCGGCGCCCAGGCAGGCCAGCGCGCCTGATCGGCTTCAAGCTCGGCCCGGGTTGGAATTTTCGCTTTTTCGTCCTCGGGGAGGGTCGCGTATTGCGGCCCTTCGCGGTATCTCTCCGCCTCTAGTGCGGTTGTCGCGCGCGCCGCGCTGTCAGCATCGGAATACCAGAGGTTCGGCGCCGCAAATACGAATCCAAGAAGGCAAATGCCGATGACAAGCACTCTGACAGCAGGAGAAAAATACAGCATCGACGTTCACCCCTTTCCGGGCAATGGCGGGTGTTCAGCCGGGGTATCAGCCTAAGAATCAGCCGTCTTTGCCGTCCGACCTGGCAGGTTCGGACTTGGACATCACCGCAGTGATTGTCGATCGGTAAAGCTTCACCCGCGTGCCTTCGGCAATCTCGACTTCGATCTCTTCGCCCTCACCGACCTTGGTAACCTTACCGATGATGCCGCCGCCGGTGACGACACGGTCATTGCGGCGCAGATTCGCAACCATGTTCTTGTGCTCTTTGGCGCGCTTTTGCTGCGGCCGGATCAGTAAGAAATAGAAAATCACAAAAATCAGGATCAAAGGGATCATCGAGGTCAAGAAGTCGCCGCCGCCGGCGCCTCCGCCTGCTTGAGCATATGCGGGGGTGATGATCATGCGCTTCCTCGTCCCGTTCTCTCTAAGTGTCGACAACCGGCCCAAGTAAAGGGCCGCGCTGCGGTATATACGGGCGGTTTCGCGGGATGCAAGCGGGTGGGGGTGCGGCGCAGGCGCAGCCGGGGTCACGATTGGGAGACCGCCCGGGCCAATTTTGGCACCGGGTCAGCGTTTTAAAGGCGCTTGCCGCGTGGGCTCAGCTCTCTTTCAGGGCTGAGATCAGCGCGTCTATTTTACCGCTGCGTTTGTCGAGCATGGCGCCGATTTCATCGCGCTGCGTCGCGGCCAGCGAGATCCCTTCGATCACAATGTCGATGATCTGAACCGATCCGCCACGATCACTGACCAACCATTCGACCCGGTAGACTTTACCGTTGGGCATTGCGATCGGGCTTTCGACAAGCATGCCCTTGCGTCCCAAATCGTTTGTGCGTCCGATTGTAATGACCGGTGTGCCGGAAAAATCGTTGAACCGGCGCGCATAGGTTACCGAGATGTAATGCGAAAAAGCGTCGATATAACGTGTCTTCTGATCGTCGGACATATCGCGCCAGGCCCGGCCCGCGCAGTACCGGGCGATCTGCGACATGTTCGAGCGCGCGATCATGGTGCGGCGCAGCTCGGGCGCATCGACCGTTCTGCCCGCAGCTTTGGCCAAAATCTTGCGCAGTTCGGCGATCGTCTCTTCGATATAGGCAACCGCGACGTCCTTGGTCACTGCGAATGCTGGCGACCAGGCGGCCAGGGCCAGTGATCCGGTTAACCCGGTCATCAGGCTGCGCCGTGACAGTTTGGGGTCAGATGGTTGCGAATGGCGGGTCTGAAGCGTGGACATACGCATTCGGGACAGACGCATAATAGCTCTCCAAATTCTTTGGCCCGTCTGGGCGTCTCTCAGGTCAATCACATTGGCATTCGAACGAACAGTGCAATTGTTCCCGTCGAACGCGCGTTCCTGGCAACTATGGTCGCGCGGTCCTTGCATTTCATCAAGAGAGGTCATGCAATTCGTGCGCATATTCCTCTGCCCCGTCGAAAATCGCCAATTTCATGCCTATTTTACAGCAGATCAGGCGGCGCGTCGCATGTTGAGTGTATAGTATGCTTTCGTTAAGGGGTGGTTCCGGTCACGCCATCGTAACCAAATTGGATCAGCTTGGCGCGACAGGGCTGGGAACTAGATTGCATGGGATCGCATAGTGGCGTCATCCGACAACAGTAACGGCCTGGCCGAACTTCGCGCCGTGCGCAAGCAATGCCGGTCGCATTTTCGTTCGGTCGCGGTCTTTAGCATCTTCGTCAATCTTTTGATGCTGACGGGGCCGCTTTTCATGCTGCAGACCTATGACCGGGTTCTGTCCAGCCGGTCGGAGGAAACGCTGGTTGCCTTGTTGCTGTTGGTAACCGGGCTGTTCCTGATGATGGGCCTGTTGGAGTATGCGCGGGGACGCGTGCTTGCGAGGGCCGGGGCACGGTTTCAAACAATGTTGGACATGCGTGTCTTTGAGGCCGTTTTACGCCGGTCGATTGCACCGCAAGAACGGGCGCGGCCCAACACCGCTGCGCGTGATCTGGATTCGGTGCGCCAGCTATTGTCTGGACCAGCGCCGTTTGCGTTGTTCGACATCCCCTGGACGCCGATTTTTCTGGGCGCGATATTCATTTTTCACCCAGTTCTAGGCTTTATCGCCATTGCGGCCGGGGTGCTGTTGGTCACGCTGACATTTATCAATCAGATACGCTCGAAAGCACCAAACGAAGAAAGCTCGACCGCCGCGGCGCAGGCCGACAATTTAGGGGAGGCACTGCGCCAGAACGCCGAAGCGGTTCAGGGCCTGGGAATGCGCCAAAAGGGCATGGCCCGTTGGCAGACCCTGCGAAACAAGGCACTGGGCAAACAGATTGAGGCGTCGGATACGACTGCCAGCTACACCTCGGCCTCGAAGTCGCTGCGTTTCTATCTGCAAAGCTTCATGCTGGCGGCGGGTGCCTGGCTGGTCCTGCAACAGGAAATTTCTGCCGGAATGATGATCGCAGGTTCGATCCTTTTGGGACGGGCGCTTGCACCCATCGAACAGGCGATTGCACAGTGGGCGCTGTTCCAGCGTGCTGTGCGCGGTTGGGGCGCGCTTGGCGAATTACTCGAACGCACGCCCTTGGATCGTGAGCGTACGGAACTGCCCGAACCAAAGGGTTACATCGAGGCGAAGTCGGTTACCGTGGTTGCGCCAGGAGAACGAGTGCCGGCGCTGCGCGGCATCAATTTTCGGGTCGAGCCCGGCAAAGCGCTGGGCGTGATCGGCCCCTCTGGCGCGGGAAAAACGACACTGGCCAAGGTTCTGACCGGCATCTGGCCGCCTGCTGCAGGCAAAGTACGCATCGACGGCGCCGCTCTGGACCAGTGGCCTGTTGATCGGTTGGGCCAGTACCTCGGCTATCTACCGCAGGAAATCGGGCTGCTTTCAGGTACGATTGCCGACAACATTGCGCGGCTGGACGCACAACCGGATTCAGCAATGATTGTTGAGGCCTCGAAACGCGCCGGTGCTCACGAGCTGTTGTTGGGCCTTCCGCAGGGTTATGACACCGATATCGGTGCAGGCGGCCAGCGCCTCTCGGGCGGACAGCGTCAACGCGTGGCCCTGGCCCGCGCGCTTTATGGCGACCCTCCGGTTCTGATTCTGGACGAACCGAACGCCAATCTGGATGCGCAAGGCGAGCAAGCTTTAGTCGACGCAATCCGCGACGCCAAGGAGCGGGGTCGTTCGGTAATCATCATGGCCCACCGCCCCAGCGCAATTGCCGCCTGCGACGATCTTTTGTTGATCGATAAGGGCGGGCAGGTCGAATACGGACCGCGGGACGAGGTGTTGAAAAAGCGCACCCGCAATTATCCGCAACTTGCCGCAAGACAGGGCGCTCCGGTTTCCCCCGATGGCGCGGACACTGACGATCCAGGACCGGCGGCAACCGCATCCATCGTCGCGGGCGGTGCGGTCCAAACGCCAGCTACCAAAAAGGACGGAGTATGAGTGTGCCCCAACTCGACGGTCCCGCGGCGACAGCCAAGGGCGATGGCTGGTCTGGCGGCGGTTTCATCCGGTTTGGACTGATCTGCGTACTGATATTGGGTGGCGGCTTTGGCGGCTGGGCGGCGATGGCACAATTATCGGGCGCCGTGATTGCCATGGGGCAACTTCGTGTCCAGTCCAACAAGCAGGTTGTGCAGCACCCCGATGGCGGCGTTGTCGGCGAAATTCTGGCGCGCGATGGCGACGTGGTCAAAGCGGGCGACGTGCTGCTGCGTCTGGATGCAAAGCTGCTTCGCGCCGATCTGGCGGCATTGGAAAGCCAGTTGTTCGAAATCATGGCAAGGCGCGGTCGCTTGGAGGCGGAAATCACTGCCAAGAAATCGATCACCTTCGACCCTGAATTGGTCGAACGGGCCAAGTCTGATAAGAATGTTTCAAACCTCGTCGAAGGACAGCGCGCCCTGTTCGCGGTGCGCAAGGATTCCTTCTCAAAACAGTTTGCCATTCTGGACGAGCGAAAAGCTCAGTTGCACGAGCAGATCGCCGGGACCGAGGCCCAGGTCAATGCCATGGTCATGCAGACCGATCTGATCGCCAGGGAACTGGTCGGCAAAGAACGCCTATTGAAAAGCGGGCACATCCGCGAAAGCGAAGTGCTGGCCTTGAAACGCGAGCAAGCCCGGCTGAACGGACAGGCGGGCGAACTGCGTTCGCGCATTGGTCAGCTCAAGGGTCAGATCACCGAGGCCGAAATCGAGCAAACCCGCCTATCGACGACGCGGCTGGAGGAGGCAATTTCCGAATCGCGCGAATTGGGTTTCCGCGAATTGGAACAAAAGGAACGGCGCGGTTCGCTTCTCGAACGGTTGTCGCGGCTGGATATTCGCGCCCCGAAAGACGGCGTTGTGATCGACAGCAATGTCCACGCCATCGCCTCGGTCGTACGTCCTGCGGACCCGATCATGTATTTCGTCCCTAACGACACTGACCTGGTCGTGGATGCGCGGGTCGAGCCGACCGATATCGACCAGATGAGCGTCGGTCAGGAAGCAATTCTGCGTTTCTCGGCCCTGAACAGCCGCACAACACCGGAGATGTTCGGCGAAGTTGTGACGGTTTCGGCCGATGTCATCACCGATGACCAGACCGGACTCAGCTATTACAAGGTCGAAGTCCGTCTGAAACCCGGCGAGTTGGAAAAACTTGAAGATCAGGAACTGGTCGCTGGTATGCCGGTCGAAGTCTATCTGCAAACCGGCAAGCGCACACCGATTGCCTATCTGGTGCAGCCGATCACCGACTATTTCAAACGGGCAATGCGCGAAGGCTGATCGCCGCTTCTCGGCGTTCTCTTTCCGCGAAGGACTGTACCGAGTTCACTATCGCAATGATCCGATTGCGCTGGGCCATTAGGGCGTCAAGCCCATTGACCCGCGACGGTCCGGCCCCACATGCTTGCCAGGGCAGGATCGGGAGATGTGCGCCATGGATGGCGGTCAAGTGGTTGAGATTAGGGTAATCCCCGGGCTGGAAGATTTTGACGCCGCCGACTGGGATGCCTGCGCAGCACCCGAGACCGCCGATGGCGACCGTCCGCTTTATCCCTTTTTAACCCATCGGTTCCTGTACGCCCTCGAACGCTCGGGGTCGGCGATGCCGCGTGAAGGATGGGGGCCGCAGCATCTGGTTGCGACGGTCGACGGCGTAACTGCCGCTGTCATGCCGCTCTACGTGAAAAGCCACAGCCAGGGCGAGTATGTCTTTGATCATTCATGGGCCCATGCGTTCGAGCGGGCGGGTGGAAGCTATTATCCAAAGCTGCAATCGGCAGTGCCGTTCACCCCGGCCACCGGCCCGCGCCTTCTGGTCCGGCCCGATGGTCCGGTCGACCGGGCAACCGGCCGCGCCGCATTGTTGCAAGGCGCGATCCAATTGGCCGAGCGCAATGAGATATCCTCGCTGCATCTGACATTCTGCACAGATGAGGAATGGGAATTCGGGGGGGAATTGGGCCTTTTGCAGCGCACCGACCAGCAATTTCACTGGCTCAATCACGGCTATGGTTGCTGGGATGACTTCATGGCGGCGCTGGCCAGCCGAAAACGCAAGAATTTGCGCAAGGAACGGGCGCGCGCGATCGAGAACGACGTCGAAATTCACTGGTTGACCGGGGACGATATCCAGCCTGAACATTGGGATGCATTCTGGGTTTTCTACCAGGACACAGGCGCGCGCAAATGGGGCACGCCCTATCTGACGCGCGCGTTCTTCGATCTGGCGCAGGCCGAACTTCGCGACGATATTCTGCTGATCATGTGCCGCCGCCATGGTGAATGGATTGCGGGCGCTTTAAACATAATCGGGCGCGAGACGCTGTTTGGGCGCTATTGGGGGTGCACCGAAGATCATCCGTTTCTGCATTTCGAGACTTGCTATTATCAGGCCATCGATTTTGCGATCCAGAACGGGATGATGCGTGTCGAAGCCGGTGCCCAGGGCGGTCACAAATTGGCCCGCGGATACGAACCCGTGACGACGCGAAGCCTGCACTGGATCACGGACCCGGGCTTTCGCGGCGCGGTCGAGCGATATCTGGAGGGTGAGCGTGATGCGGTTGAATACGAAAACCGGGCCCTGGCCGAGCGCATGCCATTTCGGAAGGTGGATAACGCGGGCAATTAGCCGGCACCGACCGGTGCATGCGATGATCGGATCGGCGGCATTTACGTTGTTGCTTCTAATCGCAGCGCTTCCCGCCAACACAGCGCCAGAGCACCGCAAGTTCAGCTGTTGGGACAACTCCTTTGCCTACACCGCAGCAGGAATACGTTGGGCGTCCGAGACAGCTGAAATTTGCCTGATCACCGAGGATCGCGGATTGCTGGAGCCACTCCTCAAGGGACGAGGCGGCGATTGGGGGGCGACCACGCTTTCCGTTGCGTTTCCACAAAACGCCTGTCGGATAAACGACCTGCGGCGTTCCTTCGAATGCGCGGGTACACCCCAGCAGGTTTTCATACGCCTCGACACATTTGCAGCCGAAGTGGCGGCGCCTCAGACAATTTCGGCGGCTCACGCGATAGCCAAGCTCGAGGTCACAGACGGCGCCGAATTGGGGGCAAAAGACCACGAGGGATTGTACCGGGCGTTTACACTGACGCTGCGGCCAATGGGTAAATCAGAAGGTGAGAGCTTGGCCGATATCCAGATCGGTCCGCTGCATTGGAATGCCGACTGCTCTAGCTGGCCGGACCCGTTTGGGCGGGAGTAACAGGCGGTTGACGTCGCCCCGGCGTCGATGGTCGAAACGATCGCTGGATGGTCGGCGGACTGGATTGTGCGATGAAGACCGCTCGCCGATCAAGATTTCACCCCAGTTAAAGCAAACAGCGTCCGGGCCTTTCCGCGAGGATACCTGACCTTGATGCCGGAGCTTATTCGAACCGGTTCCAGATCTCATCGAGACGCGAGACCACCGAACCCGGACGGCAATATTTGGTCGAAATGGGTGAGTTCCGGTTGCCCTTATAAATCTCGACCTGGCCTTCAGCGCGCGCATTTTCCGTCAGACGGTCGACGCTGAACCCGACATCATAGAAATAGGCGCCGTTACGAAAGCCAAGACGTGCCCACAGATAGCGCCCGATACCGGTCCAGGGCGTGTATTCGACTGCGCGCGGGCTGCGTTTCAACTCCAGTTCTGCACGGCCCGGGCGGCCATAGACATAGAGGTAGTCGCCGCCCGGCAGGGCGCAGACGGAAACCTCTCGGCTGGACCCGTCGATCCGACAGTGAAAAACTGTTTTGCCTTCATGGGCGCCGCAAGCCGAACCCGCATGGACAGGTGTCGCGGGATAATTGAAAGCAACAATCAGCGCCATGGTGGCCAGCGCCGTTTTCAGGAATGTCTTCATCATTTCCCCCATCGCAAGACCCGCCAAGAAATCGACGTCGTTTGATATCTGCAGTCTAGGACATTTTTTGGCGGCAGTCCCGACCCATAGTCGCAACCAGAACGATTACCGCTCAAGGCTTTCGATGATCAGGCCGATGCGGCTTTCGATAGTGTCGGCGCGGCAGATTTCCTCGGAAACTGGATCCTCGCGCGCCGGACCAAAAGTCCAAAGATTGGCGTCGTTTGGAACGCCGTTCCATATTGTGACATTTATCTCGTGCAGCCAGCCATCTTGCCAAAACCCAATCCGGTGGACGGGCTGACCTGATGTATTTGGCCCGATCACAAAAAGATCGGCCCGGTTCGAAGTCAGGCGCAGAACGGTGCCATCCGCACGAACCTGTTGAAAAAGATATTGTCCATCGCCAAGACCGCAGACGGACAGCGTTCGCCCACCTTCGCCGAGCACACAGTGGAAATACCGCGTGGTGCCAGGCTTGCCGCAAACCGGCGCGGCGACGGCGCTGCCCAACGTTAATAGAAGCACCGCAAACCAGCGCAATAAAAAACCCCCATCCCTAATAGGATGGGGGCCATATTACCGCATCTGAGCGACATCGTTGACGACGAATTTCAACCCGTGGACCGAAGAACCTGTAACGGGACCAGTTCCGCGTGCCGCTCCGGCGCGGATCAAATTTGGGTCAGAAGAGTTTCCGCCGACGTTGCGTCCATCTCGCCCGGGGCGCCTTCGATGTTGATGACCTTGACCGTCCCGTCCTCGACGACAGCAGAAAACCGCATCAGCCGATCAACCAGCCCGATCGCCGAGCCGTCCATCAGGATGTCCATCGCCTTTGCCAGTTCCGAGCGCGAATCGCCCATACAACGAATTCCGGCCTGATTGGCACCGGTCGCTTCGCCCCAAGCCTTCATCACGAACGGATCGTTGACTGAAACACAGACGATGTCATCGACACCTTTGGCGCGCAGTGCGTCGGCGTTGTTGTTAAAGGACGGCACATGCTTGTTGTGGCAGGTCGGCGTATAGGCGCCTGGCACGCCGAAGATGGCGACGGTCTTGCCAGCGAAGACGTCATCGGATGCAACGGGGGCCGGGCCCGCCTCGCCGATCTCGAAAAGCGTTACACCTGGGATTTTCTCACCTGCGGAAATGGGCATGACGGGTTCTCCTTTACTGTCGGTTGGTGGCGGGCGTTATTTGGGGCCCATGCGGATGGCGCCATCCAGACGGATGACTTCGCCGTTGATATAGCCCGTCTCGGCCATGAAGACGACGAGTTTTGCAAATTCAGCCGGATCGCCAAGGCGCTGCGGGAACGGAACCTGCGCGGCCAGGCTTTGCTGCGCTTCGTCGGGCAGACCCCGCAACATGGGCGTTCCGAATATTCCGGGTGCGATGGTGCAAACGCGGATGCCGTTGCGGGCCAGATCGCGGGCAATCGGCAGCGTCATGCCGACGATCCCGCCCTTCGACGCTGAATAGGCCGCTTGCCCGATTTGCCCGTCAAAGGCGGCAACTGAAGCGGTGTTGACGATCAACCCGCGATTGCCATCGTCGGTGACCGGATCGGCTGCCGCCATCTGCCAGGCCGCTTTCGACAGCACCCGCATGGTTCCAAGCAGGTTGACTTGCAGGACGAACTCATAGGCCTTCATGTCAATCGGGCCATCGCGCCCGATGGTTTTGCCCGGCGTTCCAACGCCAGCGCAGTTGACCACGATACGCGGCGCTCCATGGGCCGCAAACGCGGCAGCCAGCGCCGCATCGACGCTTTCATCCGAGGTCACGTTGCACTCGGCAAATGTACCGCCGATGTCTTTCGCCACGGGGCCGCCCAGATCGCCGTTCATGTCAAGGATTGCGACTTTCGCACCTTTGGATGCCAGGGCGCGGGCCGTTGCCTCGCCCAGACCGCTGGCGCCGCCGGTGACGACGGCTGGCGTGTTCGCTCCGATTTCCATATTGTTCTCCTTGGCCGGTTTGGCGCCGGTTTATCCGCCCGCCAGGTCGCCGCCAAGGGGTGTCTGGGCGGCGCTCTGCAAGATCAAAAGGCGGGTTTCGCCATAAGTCCGGTCGTCCGTCAGGGCCAGGCCCGGCAGAATAGGAAGGTCCGATGATGCCGCCATCTCAAGGACCGCTATCGCGTCGGGCGCGATCCATCCGCCGTCGCTGGCCGACTTTAACGCCCGGGCGCCGAGATCGGTGCCATAAGGCGGATCAACAAAGATCAGGCCAAACGGGTCGCCACGGCAGGGGCCAAGGCGCGTGGCGTCACGGCGCCACAGCTTTGTCCGCCCGATCACGCCCAGCCGGTCGATGTTTTCCCGGATCAGACCGCGGGCAGCCGGACCGTCATCGATGAAAACAGCGCGGGCGGCGCCGCGCGACAAAGCCTCCAGCCCCAGCGCACCGGTGCCCGCGAATAGGTCGAGGACCCGGACGCCTTCGAAATCCGGGTAATCCCCATGGGCGAGCATGTTAAAGAGCGCCTCGCGGACCCGGTCCGATGTCGGGCGCAGATGCGCGTTGCCGCCGCCCTGCGCGCCGGGCGCCGAAAGGCGCGTTCCGCGGAATTTCCCACCGATTATTCGCATGCCATGACCCTGGTTGTCGCGAGTTCATCCACGGCGGCGCCCTTTCGTTGCAGATGCAAGATTTGACCGTTTTCAATCGGTTCTGTTTCTGGCGCAATGACCGTCAGCGCCTTTCGTCGCGGTGCGTCGGGGCGCGGCGACCCGTGCCGATTGATGGGCTGAACAAGAACGGACCGCGGCGACAAGTGCCTTTATTCCGGGCCGGGCTTATCGACCAATCCGGAGTTAGCCAGATTTCAAAGAACTGTATCCAAGGCTTTAATCAACTGTTCGACTTCGGCTTGCGAAGTGTAATGCAGAAAGCTGACCCGCAACACACCGTGCCCGGTCTCGACCCCTTGCGCCGCCACGCACCGGTCGGAGTAAAAGCAACCGCCACCCGCCATAATCCGATGCGCGGCCAGTGCGTCGGCAAGATCCTCGCCGGGGCGATCATGGACCAGCGATAATGTCGGGGCGCGGCGAGCGGGGTCGACCGGTCCCAGAAGACGCACATCATTGCGCCCACGCACCCAGCCCATCAGAGGGGCCATCAGTTCGATTTCGCGCTGACGCATCACGTCATGGGCGCTGCGCCCGCCGTGGCGTGCAGACAAACTCTCGGCATAGTCCACCATACCGGCCAATGCCGCGATCTGGGCGTGGTCGGGTCCGGCGGGTGTGAACCAATTTCTGCGATCGCCGCGATTAAACCCATGGCACTGCGGGTCCAACCGGTCGCCAGCGGCGCAGCGAACGGTCATCACGCCCTGGTGCGGTCCATGGGTTTTGTAAGCCGAGAACATATAAATATCGGCCCCCAACTGATGAACATTGGGGATGCCGTGCGGGGCGTAAGAAACACCGTCAACAACGCTGATCGCACCGGCGGCGCGCACCTGGGCGCAAATGTCTGAGACAGGGTTTATCTCGGCGACAATGTTCGAGGCGTGGGGGAACGTGACGACCCGGGTCTGATCGGTCAGAAGATCCGCAAGGGCAGCGGGGTCCAAAAAGCCCGTGTCCGGGTCGATCTGCCATTCACGGATCGTGAACCCCTCCTCGCCCAGGCGCCGCCAAACCCCGGAATTGGCCTCGTGATCCTGATCGGTCACAATGATCTCGCCCGGCGTCATGCCTCTGCGAACAGCCTGTGCCAACACGTAAGTGTTTTGGCTCGTCGAAGGGCCAAAGTGGATCTCGTCTTCTTCGATCCCCATCAGGGCGGACAACCGCGTCCGGCTTTCATCCATCATCTCGCCCAGGCGGGATGACGCCGGAAAATTCCAATAGGGTTGGACCTTTCTGCGGCGATAAGCTTCTTCCAGCCGTTCGATCACCTGAATGCAGGGGTAAGAGCCGCCAGCATTTTCAAAGAATGCCCAACCGTCGAGGTCGGGATCCGTAAAGGCGGAAAACTGGGCGCGCACCCAGTCCAGGTCGAAATCGGTCATTGCAAGAGCCCTTTCCATAAAGTCACCATCCCGGGGAACGCCTGCCGAAGGCGGGGCGCACCCCATCCAGGCAGGTCTTCCAGCCGAGCCGGTCGCCTTAAGGCTCATCGGCAGCCCACATCCCGTGTGGACAAAGCGCAGCTATGTCATCACTGCGCAGTGGTCAAGTTTCCACCGCAGCGACCGGCAGAAACCCGACCCTGCCGCGACGTTCAACCGTTCACATCAACAACCATCCGGCCTTTGACCTGACCGTTCAGAATTGCCGGGCCCAATGCGGGCAGATCGTCGAGTGTTGCGGACGAGATCATGGCTTCGAGTTTATCCATGGGCAGGTCGGCAGCGATGCGGTTCCAGGCAACCACCCGGTTGTCGGCGGGCTGCATGACGGAATCGATCCCCAAAAGATTTACGCCGCGCAGCAGGAACGGAACGACGGTTGTAGGCAGTTTTGCACCGCCCGCCAGCCCGACAGCGGCGACCGAAGCACCATATTTCATCTGGGTCAGCACGCGGGCCAGCATATCACCGCCCACTGCGTCAACACAGCCAGCCCAGGTTTCCCGGTCCAGCGGCCGGCCTGGCGCTTCGGCCAGATCTTCGCGCGCAACGATTTGGGTTGCGCCCAGATCGGTCAGGTAGTCCGCCGTCTCGGGCCGTCCGGTCACAGCGGCGACCTCGTAACCCAGCTTTGCGAGGATCGCGGTCGCGACCGAGCCGACGCCCCCCGCAGCGCCTGTCACCAGAACCGGACCGTTCCCGGGCGCCAGCCCATGCGCCTCCAGCGCCATGACAGCCAGCATCGACGTAAATCCTGCCGTGCCCACAGCCATCGCCTGACGTGTATCGATACCGTTGGGCAAAGGTGTCAGCCATTCGGACTTGACCCGGGCCTTCTGAGAATAGCCGCCCCACCAAACCTCGCCAACGCGCCAGCCGGTCAGGACAACCTTGTCACCGGGATTGAAGCGGTCACTGTCCGAGCTTTCGACCGTGCCAGCGAAATCGATCCCCGGCACATGCGGAAAGTTGCGCACCAGACCGCCGGATGCGGTGATACACAGACCGTCCTTATAGTTCAGCGTCGAATATTCGACGGCGACTGTAACGTCGGCCTCGGGCAGCTGGCCAACATCCAGCGTCTGAATTTCCTGCGTAACATCACCGTCTTCTGATTTGTTGACCACGAGCGCGCGAAACGACATCGGCTTCCTCCTGTTTTTGGGATCTCCGGCAGATGAATGGCCGGTTCGAATTGACAAGTGTCAGATCATCGGATTGAAGGCAAGGAATTCACACCTGAAAGCCGGTATTACTCCGGCGCAGGCGGAGGTGACGGGTGAGCGCACGACTGATCTCTCGATATGCTGACGATCCAAAGGTCGTGACCGTGCTGGTTGTGGTGCTGGTCTCCGCCGCGCTGTGGGTGGCGACCTGGCAGACCATGTCGGGCATGTCCATGGGCGACATGAAAATGGGCGGCGCCGAGATGGGTGGCGCCGAGACGGGTGGTGCCGAGATGGGCGGCTCGAAAATGGGTGGCGCCAAGATGGGCAGCATGGGCATGGCAGAAAAGCCCACCGCCATGGCGGACGGCATGGCGATGGACGCGTCCGACTGGTCTGCAAGGACCATTGTGACGACCATTGCAACGTGGATCCTGATGATGGCCGCCATGATGCTGCCCGCAATGGCACCGGTCTGTGCGATCTATGCCGGGTTGGCGGCGAAAGAAGACCGGGGCGCCCGCCTGGCGCTGCGGATCACATTGTTTGCGATGGGGTATTTCCTTTTATGGACGCTTTTCTCGGTTGGCGCCGGATTGGGACAGTTGGCGCTGCGCGATAGTGCCTGGTTCGCCATGGGTGGAACGCTGGCTCTGCCCTTTGCGGCGGGGGTGCTTTTGATCATCGCCGGCACCTATCAATTCACAACCGTCAAGCAATTCTGCCTGCGCCATTGCCGGCATCCATTGACCTATCTGATGAGCCATTGGCGTGAGGACCTGGAAGGCGCGTTCCCGGTTGGCGCACGTCACGGGGTCTATTGTCTGGGATGTTGTATCGCCCTGATGGGGCTGATGTTTGTCTTCGGTGCAATGAATGTCATCTGGATGGCGCTGATTGCCGTCTATTTCTTGGCCGAGAAAACGCTTCCGGCCAGCGAGATCTGGGGCCGCGTCGCCGGGGCCTTGATGATCGTGGCCGGGGCGGTCATGGTCACACGAAATCTGGTTTGAGGGAACGTTCGCATGGCGAAAAAGTCTAAGAAGAAGAATGGCAAGGGAAATGCGGTCCGATTGCCCGCAGCGGGTGTCACCGCCCGCATGCCAGGCGGAAAAAAATCGACGGGTACCGATCTTGTGCCGGTGGTTGAAACCGGTTGGGCGATCAATGGTGAATTGGCACTGAATTGTTCGTGCGAGCTGTTCTGTCCTTGTGTCGTGTCCTTGGGGGCCGCGGCGCCGACCCATGGGTATTGCCAGGCCTGGGTCGGCATCCGCATTGACGAAGGGCACAAGGACGGTGTGTCGCTGAGCGGGTTGAATGTTGCCATGCTGTTGGACATTCCCGGGCGGATGGGCGAAGGCGGCTGGAAAGTCGGGCTTTATGTTGACGAGCGCGCCGATGCCGCGCAGGTCGCGGCTCTGGAGCAGATCCTGTCCGGCAATGCGCGCGGGACCACCGGTCTGTTCCGCCTATTGGTCGCCGAGTTCCTGGGCACGCAGCGCGTTCCCGTGATTTACGAGACCGAGGGAGATGTGCGCCATCTGCGCGCCGGTTCCGCAATCCTTGGCTCGATCCAGCCGATTAGGGGCGCAGACCAAGGCAAACCGGTGGCTATCGAGAATACGTCCTACTGGATGGGGCCGACGGTCATCATCGCCAAAGGATTGAAGTCGAAGCTGCGCGACTTCGGGCGCGTCTGGACCTTTGACGAGTGTTCGGCCGAGCTGTGCGAAATCGCATGGTCGGGTCCGTGACACCGCGCTCACCGTTTTCCGCACTGAACGGAGAGCGGCTGCCTGGGCCGGGCCATAACCAAGGACCGCCATTGGACGCAGCGATCAGCTGGCGCCTTCATGCCTGGAAGAAGGCCCGCAAGGACCTGTTGCCGCGCCTGCCGCTGGAAGTTGTGCGCAGGCGGGTCCGGCGCGCGACCGAGTTAGGTCTGGAATACCCACAATACGCCTCGATCCTGCTGGGAACCGGGCGAGATATCGTCGGTTTTCTCTTCACCTGCGAGGCGCTCGGCCTGCGTCTGGAACGCAGTGCCCGCTGTCCGGAACCTGTGTCAGCGAAGCTTGCGACGCTGAACCGGTGTGAGCGTATTTTAGGTGTCGAGACTGTGACCGATCCGGCCAATCTGATCGGCCGAATTGCGAGCGCTGGCGGCCCGGCTTTGGAGGGCGTGACTTCCCTGCCAGGACGGTCGGCGTCCTGGTCCGTTTCGCGACGGTCTTTGGTCGAGGCACTGGCGCCACTGAAATTGCCAGCTGATGGTGTCGTGATGATCGGCACTGCCGCCCACGAGCGCAGTTGGGCCGATGCGGCGAGATTGGCGAAATTTTTGCCGGCCGATGCTTATTTCGGGCTGCGGTGTTGAACCCATACGCACCGACACATCGGTAGGCGGCCGAACGTGAGCCTTGCCCCCAAAGTGAGCGTTAGGCGGCATCCCAAAGTGAGCGTTAGGCGGTATTTCGTGCCCCTGCACGCAATCTGCGCAAGAACGCTGAACGCTTTGCTGAGGCCAGCAATTGCCGCCCGGTAACAGGGTGCCTAACTCGGTAACATTATTGAAAGCCGCGGCAGTGCACTTTTTCCTGTAAAAGCGGTACCATAGAGGCGGAGCATTGGATCGGGCGCGTGACAGGCGCGCTGATGGAGGGGATTGAAATGATGGCGTTGGCGCGGGGCTTGACCGTTAAAGGTTTCACGGCTGGGATCGCCGTTTGGCGGCGGGGCCTTCTTTGTGCGGTGGCAACGGTGATGGCCGGGGCGCTTTTTGCGGCGCCTGCCAGTGCAGCGCAAAAGCTGGCCCTGATCATCGGAAAC
Source organism: uncultured Limibaculum sp. (assembly GCA_951813525.2). Lineage (GTDB taxonomy): Bacteria > Pseudomonadota > Alphaproteobacteria > Rhodobacterales > Rhodobacteraceae > Thermohalobaculum. The sequence goes on along the minus strand of CATOTJ020000003.1, from coordinate 1,108,045 downwards.
GACGACTACGAAGCGGTTTCCAAGTTGGAGCGGGCTGTTGCCGATGCCCGGGCCTATCGAAATCTTCTGGAAAATGAGCGCGGGTTTACGATCTATTACGCCGAGAACGCCGGGCGGCGTAAGATGAATTCAACAGTGGCGCAATTTCTGGCCGCGATCCAACCGGGCGACACCGCGATGGTGATCTATTCCGGTCACGGCGTTCAATTGGACCCGGAACGGCGTGATTCGCTTTATCTGTTGCCTGTCGACTTTCCGAATGAGGATCCGGGCCGCGGCGCCGAGCGGCATTTCTTTGATGCCGAAAGTGTGAACTTTGCCCGTCTGGCCGAGAACGTCACTGACCGCGGCGCGCAGTTGCGGGTGTTTATTCTGGACGCCTGCCGCGACAACCCGTTCGAACGGGAAGGCACAAGATCAATTGGGATGTCACGGGGACTGGGCCGGATCCAGTCGACCACGGGCGAATTCGTAATTTATGCCGCGGCGCCGGGCGAGGTTGCCTATGATAGTCTGCCGACAGATGAATCCGAAAGCGTGAATTCGGTTTTCACGCGCGCATTCATCAAGCATTTCAAGCGTGGCCGGTTCCTGGAGGACGTCGCCAACGACGTACAGGCCGAAGTCGCCGCTCTCACCAGAAAGGCAAATGTCAGCCAGTTGCCCTACTCGTCGGACGGGGTCCCGGGATGGACCTGCATGGACGACAAGTGCGGCGAAGATGTTGTCGATGCGGTCGACGAGACAGATAAGGATCAGGGCGACACCGACGGCGGAAACAAGCGGACCGCGCAGGAGGAGCTTTATTGGTCCTATTGCGCCGACAATGACGACCCGGAGTTTTGCCGTGCTTATTTGGACCAGTTCCCCGACAGCTGGCGGGCGCGTTTGGCGCAGGCGCGTCTTGCATCGTTGAGCCGTAGCTCGGGCGGTGACGGCGGCGGAGAGCCGCCATTGACCGGCCAGGACGATCGCGCAGACAAAGGCAAGGATGGCGACAAGGACACCGGCACAAAAACCGTCGACAAATCAGGCGATGATGCAGTTGACGAAACTGTAGATCAAACGAAAGCAGGCCGAGACGAGAAGACCGCAGACGGAACCGGCCAGGATAACACCAAAGATGACGGCAAGGATGAGATTGTCGCTTCGATCGATCCCAACGAGGACAAAGCACGCGGGCGCAGTCTACGACCTGTTGATCGCAACGAGCTGCGCGACACGCAGGCCCGTCTGACGATGTTGGGCTTCAAGCCGGGACCGATTGATGGCCAGATGGGGAAGCGCACGCGGTCGGCGATCAAAGGATTTCAGGCCGACAAAGGCTTACCGGCCGACGGAAAGCTGACCAATGAAGTCTTCGAATTGCTGGTCAAGGCAGTCCCCGGAAACGAGTTGAAGAGCTATTACGACCAACGCGCCGCAGAGGCGCGAGCCGCCCGGGAGCGCCGCGACAAACGCAATGCCGAACGGCGCGAGCGGGAACGCAGTGAGCGCGCGGCACGGCGCCAGCGCGAAAACCGCGAACGCGCGAACCAGCGCAATCGCGACAATCAGGCCGCGCGTGACCGAGAACGCAGGTTGCAGCAAGAGCGCAACTCCCAGGCAGAACGGGATCGTCAGGCTCGGTTGGCCAGAGAACGCGAGCGCGAAGCTGCCGCGGCCCGCGAGCGTGCTGCAGCAGCCGCCCGTGCGCGCAAAGAATAGGATTGCGTGAAAACCTTCACCGCCGAAGACGCTTTTGACGGTCGCGGCGCGACCTGCAAGTAGCGCCTCTTTGAGTGTTCTGAACCAGGTAGGGTGAGAGAGGAAACGAAATGGCGACCTCGACAGGTCAGTTGCTGACCTCAATTGCCGCAATACAACTGCGTGCCGCGCGGACAATGTTGTGGGTTTTCGTTGCGGTCGCGGTCCTTGGGTTTTCATCAGCCGCGATGGCGGCAAAAAAACTGGCCCTGGTGATCGGCAATGATGCCTATACCGAAGTCGAGCCACTGGCCCGCGCCGTCGCCGACGCTCGGGCCTATAAAAAGCTGTTGGAAGAAGAGCGCGGATTCGACGTCTTTTACGCCGAGAACGCTGACCGTGTGGCGATGAACACCATGGTCGCCGAGTTCCTTTCAGCGATCGAGCCAGGCGACGTTGCGATGGTCGTCTATTCTGGGCATGGCGTTCAACTGGACGCTGAACGCCGCGATTCGCTGTTTCTGCTGCCGATTGATTTTCCCGATCGCGACCCCGGTCCGGGAGCCGAGCGCCACTTCTTTAATTCCGAGAGCCTGAACTTCGCCCGGCTGGCCGAAAATGTCGCGGCGCGGGGTGCCAAGCTGCGCCTATTCGTGCTGGATGCCTGCCGCAACAACCCATTCAATCGGGCAGAAGCAACCCGGACCATCGGCGTGTCCCGCGGCATCGGGCGCATCAATTCGGCCCGCGGCGAGTTTGTGATCTATGCCGCCGCGCCCGGTGAAGTGGCCTTCGACAGCCTGCCGGGGGATGCCCCAGAGAGCGTGAATTCGGTCTTCACAAGGGCCTTCATCAAGTATTTCCGCGAAGGCACCTACCTGGAAGACGTTGCCAATGATGTGCAGGCAGAAGTCGTGACACTGGCGCGCGCGGCCAATGTCGAGCAAGAGCCATACTACTCCGACGGTGTGGCTGGACGCACCTGTCTGGAGGAAAATTGCGGCGCGGCGGCAGATGCGACTGCGCTGACCGTGATCGATGCCGAGCGCGAAAAGACCTTTTGGGGATATTGTGAAGCCAAGGACGAACCGGCTTATTGTCAGGCCTATTTGGACGCTTATCCGACCGGCTGGCGGGCGCCGTTGGCACGTGCGAGGCTGACCGAGTTGACCGGCTTACCCGGCAAAAGCGTCGACGATCCGGGAAAGCGGTCCGATGGCGATAAGGTTGCCGTTACACCCATCGGCGAGGCAACGGTCCGCGACGCCACGCCGACAAAACTGCCACTGACCGGACCAGGTGCCGATGGCACAGCCGTAACAGTCGGTGAAAGCGCAGAAAAGACAGACGCCTCATCAAGTGAAACGACCGGCGATGACACTGCTGTCGCGGCGCTTGACCCGGAAAAGGTCAAAAATACCGATGAAGTCGCCGGGTTAAGCCGGGCTGCGCTGCGTGACACCCAGGCACGTCTTGCGATTTTGGGCCATCGTCCGGGCGGCTTGGACGGGTTGATGGGCAAACGGACACGCTCTGCGATTACCGCCTTCCAGAAAGACGTTGGTCTGACACCGGATGGAAGAATAACGAACGGTTTGTTGGCCCGGCTGGCATCGGCAGTTCCGGGCGATGCGCTGGACGCCTTTTACCGAAAGCGGGAGGCCGCCGCAGCCAAGGCTGCCCGCGAACGTGCCGCACGGCGCGCCGCACGCGAAAGCGCGGCGCGGGACAAGACCAAGCGCGAGCCGCCGCGCAATGACCGGCAGACCGGGCCGACCGACGCGGAACGCGCCGCCGCGGCACGGGCTGCCGCGGAAGCGGCCAAACGCGATGAAGCGCGACGCGCAGAACTTGCCAGACAAAACGCGGCCAAGGCGCAGGAGGAAGCCCGGGCCGCAGAGAAGACAACCGGGGGCACAGGAATTCGCTTGCGCGATTCGGGCGCCAAACCTGCATATTGCACCAACCTTTGGGCGCGCGACAAAGACGAGTGCCGCTAGGCGCCCGTCACCCCCCTGCCCCGCGCCCGCCAAGATGCCAGTCAAGGTAATCGAGACGGTCCTGGCCCCAGAACCGTTCGTCCCCGACGATGTAGAACGGGGCGCCAAAAACGCCGCGGTCGAAGGCAAGTGCGGTGTTGGCTTCGTATTCCTCATGCGCCGCCGCTAACCCCGGGGCCAGAGATGCTTGGTCGACCCCGGCCTGGGCAAGAACCTCTGCTATGGTCCCGGCATCTGAAATATCGCGTTCACCGGCCCAAACCGCTGCCAGAAACGCGCGGGAAACCGCGCCGATATCGGCCCCTGCATGACCGGCGGCAATCACCAACACCGACGCCTCGGCCACATCAACGGGCCAATAGGCAGGTTGCAGATTGAAGGCCATCCCGGCGCGTGCCGAAATTCGGGTCAGTTCCTGCAACCGGTAAACCTGCCGAAACGGGTGGCGTTTGGGCACGGGCTGCCCGCCGGTTTCCGGCAGGATTTTGAGAAAGTTTACGGGGCGGTAATTGATCGTGGCGCCGCGGTGCTCCGCAATCTGCTCCAGCCCGTCGCCCGCCAGATAGGTATATGGGCTGAGCAGCGAATAGAAATAATCGATCTCGGTCATTCGTCTCTCCGGATTTTGTCCCCACAATCCACTGTCCCGCGCTCTTTGCAAGGCCCGGCCTGATTGCTAAGAGGGCCGGACCGTGGGGGCGCGGACGGGGGTTCTATGAGCGAGGATGTGATGCACCTGATTTCCGGCAATGCCAACCGGCCACTGGCCGAGGCGATCGCACGGCGCATTTCGGTTTATCAGGGGCAGAAGACGCAACTGACGTCGGCCCGGGTCGAACGATTCAACGATTCCGAAATTTTTGTCGAGGTCTTCGACAATGTTCGCGGGCAGGATGTGTTCATTATCCAACCAACATCTTCGCCCGCCAACGACAACCTGATGGAATTGCTGATCATCACCGATGCGCTGAAACGGGCGTCGGCGCGCCGTATCGCCGCTGTGATGCCCTATTTCGGCTATGCGCGCCAGGATCGGAAGACAGCAGGACGCACGCCGATTTCCGCCAAACTGGTATCGGATCTGATCCAGCAGGCAGGCGTCACACAGGTGCTGACGATGGATCTGCACGCCGGTCAGATCCAGGGTTTCTTCGATATTCCGACCGACAACCTCTATGCGGCGCCGGTCTTTGCCTTGGACTTGAAGCACCATTTTGATGATTTTTCCGACGTCACCGTGATCTCGCCGGATGTCGGCGGCGTGGTCCGTGCCCGCGATCTGGCTAAGCGCATCGGGGCCGGTCTGGCGATTGTCGACAAGCGCCGCACACGGCCCGGCGAGGTCGAATCGATGACCATCATCGGATCGGTCGACGGCCAGCGCTGCATCATGGTCGATGATATCTGTGACACGGCGGGAACCCTGTGCCGGGCGGCTGAACTTCTGATGGAACACGGCGCGTCCGAGGTCCATTCCTATATCAGCCACGGTGTGCTCAGCGATCCCGCCTGCGAACGGATCACCAACTCGGTGATGAAATCCTTGGTGATTACCGATTCCATTGAACCGGTCGAGAAGGTGAAGGCCTGCGAAAAGATCCGCGTCGTATCGGTCGCGCCGCTGTTCGCGCAGGCGATATTGAACATCCGCAACGACACGTCGGTCAGTTCGCTCTTCGACGAGGACATGCTGGGCCCGATTTATGAGGCGTTCTATAAATTCGATTGAACAGGGCAGCGACGACAGCGGCCAACTGTAAACCCCGGGGATCGACATGACTGCGAGAGTGCGTCGGCGGGAGTTCCTGATTGCAGGAATGGCGATGACTTTATTCCCGAAAAGGTCTGACGCCAGCGAAGCCGAACGGAAAACCGGATTTTACGTACCGCCCGAAGAGGCGCCGCATCAGCGGACTTTCATGCAGTGGCCGGTAAATCGGCGCGTGCATCCTGACAGGCAATTTCTGAACGCAACCCAGCAGACGATTGCGGACATCGCCAACACGATATCTGCGTTCGAACTGGTCACAATGCTTGCGGCGCGCGAGGATCACGTCCGGGCACGGCGGCTGCTCTCCTCATCGGTCGAGCTATGGGACATTCCGACCGAAGATCTTTGGTGCCGCGATGCTGGTCCGATTTTTGTGGTTGATGGCGCGGGCAGGATTGCGATCAGCCAGATCCAATTCAACGGCTGGGGGCAAAAACAGGTCAACAAGCGCGATTCGCGCATCGCCGGACTGGTCGCCGACCGTTTGGGACTGACGTTGATCCCGAGCGGTCTGACCGGAGAGGCCGGCGGGGTCGAGCAGGACGGTCATGGCCTGTTATTGGCCCATGAGAGTTCCTGGGTGAACGACAACCGAAATCCCGGCCTGACGCGCGGCGAGATCGAGCGCCGGCTGCTCGACGCCTATGGCGCATCGCGGATGATCTGGGGAAAAGGCGTTTGGGGCCAAGATATTACGGATTATCACATCGACAGCCTGGCCCGGTTCACCGGTCCAGGCCGCGTTCTGATTAACTTACCAGATGATTCCGACCCCTACGATCCGTTCCACAAAGCAGCCCAGGAAACCCATCGGCAACTGACCGGCGCCGGATTGTCAGTCGAGACGATACCCGAGCCATCGATACGCCGTGTCGACAGCCCTGATTTCGTCGCCTCTTATGCCAACTACTATGTGTGCAACGGCGCTGTGATCGCCGCCCAGTTTGGCGACAGCGAAGCAGATCGGATTGCGGTTGATGCGCTGCAGCGGCATTACCCCGAGCGGGAGATCATCACTTTAAATGTCGATGCGTTGGGCGAGATGGGTGGCGGCATTCATTGCGCGACGCAGCAAATGCCTGATGTCTAACTTATGACTGCAAAGCACGGCGGCCAAGATCCATGTCCCGTCTGCCGCGGTTCGAACGTTGGGGCTTTTCAGGAACTGGACTCAAAAGTCTATTGGCGGTGCCCGGGCTGCGTGGCGACGTTCCTGGACCCATCGCAGCGGCTTGGCGCCGAAGCCGAGCAAGCCCATTACAGTCACCACGAAAACGAGCCAGACGATCCGCGCTATCGTGCGTTCCTGGCGAAGCTGTCCGATCCATTGGTGAACAAACTTGATCCCGGTCTTTCGGGCTTGGATTATGGTTGCGGCCCCGGCCCTGCCCTGGCTGCAATGCTGCGTGAAGCCGGTCATCGCATCGCGCTGTACGATCCCGTTTTTGCCCGCGACGCCGAGGTCCTGAAGCAGACCTATGATTTCATAACCTGCACAGAGGTCGCCGAGCATTTCTTTGCCCCGGCAGACGAATTCGACCGTCTGGGTCGGTTATTGCGCCCCGGCGGCATTCTGGCCGTGATGACTTGTTTCCAAACCGACGATGACCGGTTCGCCGCCTGGCATTATCGAAAGGATCCGACACATGTCGTGTTCTATCGCGAGGCGACATTCCGAAAGATTGCTGCGCAGCGCGGGTGGTCCTGCGAGATCCCGGTAAAGGACGTGGCTCTGATGCGAAGGCCGGGCGGCAATTGACATCGGCCGGGTTCTGACGATCAAGCACGCCGGATGGCCCAGAACAAAATCAACCCGCCGGGCGACCCCCTATTTTCCGGTCCACAGCACAACGTCATCCAAGCTGGCTTTGTCGTCGTCCGAGCTTGAATATTCGCCGCGGATGTAGAGTCCCTCCAGATTGCTCAGCACCTGCAACAACTCGGCGCTGGTCGACGGTTTTCCGGTCGCCAGATTGATCCAGCCTGCGCACTGCTGAAACCAGATGTTGTAGCGGTGCCAGAAGACCGTGGGCCGTCTATACCCTTTGGGCAGCGCCAATTTCACTCCACCGCCTTCCAGTACGACAATGCGCGGCGCCGATGCGCGCGAGTTTTCATAAAGCCGCAAATCAAAGCTGAGCGCGCCGCCAAAAGCCGAGGACTTGTCACCCAGAAACTTTGCGGGTGCCGACCAGAAGTATGTCGCATAAGCCTTCTCGTCCTCGGCAGATAGGTATCCGTTCTCTGAGATCGGCCTGGTCTTGCCGTTGTCGATGATCCTCCAGCCCTCGTCGCCCGATTGAAAATCGCTCTGGGCCAGGATTGGTCCGACCATGCTGCGGTAAAACACCAGACAGGCACCGCCAGACGCTGGCGGCGGCGTGGCCGCGGGCCGGGTATCGAAGGCATCGTCACACCAATCGCCCCTGCCGACGCCGGACGCTGACCTGCACAGTTTAACGGCAAGGTCGCGCGCAGCGTCGCCGCGCCAAGGACGATTGGCCAAGACATGCAGCCGCTCTTTGGTCCGATTATACGCGGTCCGATCGACCTGGCCGGTTTCAATCGCCTCACTGACAATGTTTAGACCGTTGGTTGTCTCGGTCCACATTTCCTTGTCCCAGGCGAGCTTTTCGCGCACCAACAGATAGGGAACAGCGGTGGTGATCGGCCGAAGCCGCGATACTGCTAGATCTACCAAACGCTCGGTATATTCGTCTTCGGCGGCCCGACCCGTTGAGCCCGCGTTCTGGGAGCCACGCGCCTCTTCCGCATCGGTCGCGATTGCCGAAACCGATTGTTCCGCTCTGGCTGATGCCGCGCGATCGCCGGTTGCCGCAGCGATCATGTCCGAGATTTTCGGCAGGCCCAGATCCGCCGCCGTTTTCTCAAATCTTTTGATCGCCTCGTCCAATGCGATCGCGGCATCGCCGGTCAGATAGGCACCGTCGTGCAGGTCGGCGATTGCGCCAAACAAGGCAACGGAAACTGCGCCAAAGGCTTCCCGGTCTGTGACGGCATCGGCCTTCGCCAAGAGGTCCAATGCTTCAATGACCTGATGTGGGCCTGCTTCGATTGCAATCTCGCTGCGCAACAAGATGCCCAGCAATTCGGGATCTTCCTGCCGGGCCGACAGGTCCAATATCTCGCGCAGCGCGGTGATACGCTGATCCGTTTCCAGCATGGCCCCGGCGTCTTCAAGCGTCGCCGATGTCCGGGAGCCACCCACTGATTGGGCCTGAGCAAGCGACAGCGGTAATAAAAGAATCAACAGAAATTGGCGGAACATGGCCTGTCCTTTCGCGATTCACGGCCATTCTACCAAAAAAGGCCGCCTTCATTTTCGCAGAATTTTCGGTTTTCAGCCCATCAGCGCCCCAGCGGCGGCCGAAATGCCGGGCGGCGCAAGCGGTGCGGCGGTCGCGCGCCACGTTGGTCCTCGACGAAAACAAATCAAACGGCTGCCGAGGAGCGGAAACCCGGTCCCTTGCATCGCCGTGCGTTCTGCGCTCACCTGCGCCCCAACCAAGGAGGAGCATATGCGCAATATCACCGTCGGCGCCGCCCAGATGGGGCCGATCCAGCGCGCTGAAGGGCGGCAATCGGTTGTGGCCCGGATGGTCACGCTGCTGGACCAGGCGGCCGAAGCAGGCTGCGATCTTGTTGTCTACCCGGAACTGACGCTGACCACGTTTTTCCCGCGTTGGGACGTCCCCCATCCCGGTGAAAGCGATGACTGGTATGAGGACGCGATGCCGAACCCTGCCGTTCAGCCGCTCTATGATCGTGCCCGAGCGGCGGGAATTGCTCTCTCTTTCGGTTATGCCGAAAAAACCCCCGACGGGCAGCACTTCAACACGTCGATCCTGACGGACAAGGCCGGTGCTGAGGTCGGCAAGTACCGAAAGGTCCATCTGCCGGGCTATGCCGAATACCAGGAAGGCGCCCATCATCAGCATCTGGAAAAGAAATACTTCGAACCCGGCGATCTGGGCTTTCCCGTCTGGCGCACACAAGGCGGCATTCTGGGCATGTGCATCTGCAATGACAGGCGCTGGGCCGAGACCTATCGCGTAATGGCGCTGCAAGGGGTCGAAATGGTGCTTCTGGGCTATAACACGCCGGATACCTGGCTGGAGGAAGACGAAGACGATCAGCTTTTTCACCACCGATTGTCGATCCAGTCCGGGGCTTATTCCAATGGCACCTGGGTTGTCGCTGTCGCAAAGGCCGGTGTTGAAGATGACCACGGACTGATCGGCGGCACGGCGATTGTGCACCCGAACGGGCGGATTGTGGCGGAAGCGCAAGGCAAAGGCGACGAATTGATTGTGCACACCTGCGATCTGGATGCTGGGCATATCCTGAAGAATTCGCTGTTCAACTTCGCAGCACACCGGCGGGTCGAACATTATGGCCTGATCACCGAGCGCACTGGCGCAGAGGAGCCGCCGGAATGAGAATCGACTTCGCCGATATTGACCGCAAATTGAAATACAAGATCATGACCGCGGCGATCATTCCCCGCCCGCCTGCTTTGGTCACGACGGTGGACACTGCGGGAATGCCGAACGCGGCACCCTATTCCTTCTTTAACGGGTTTTCAGATGACCCGCCCATTGTCGGGCTGGGCATTGCCCGCCGCGAAAGCGGCCCGAAGAAGGACACCGGGCGGAATATCGAGGAGACGAACGAGTTCGTCGCCCATATCGTCGATTCGAGCATATTCGAAGGAATGCTGGTTGCCGCGTCCGAGGTGCCGGAAGGCGTGAACGAACTGGACCTGGCCGGTTTGGAAACCACGGCCTGCGACCATGTCAAACCGCCGAGGATTGTCGCCGCGCCTGTTGCCTTTGAATGCCGCCGCTATGTGACCGTGCAGTGCGGGGTTGCCCGTGACATCGTCCTGGGCGAAGTGCTGGCGGCCCATGTGCGCGATGATCTTTGGGATGGCGGCAAGGAGTACATCAATTGGGGTGATGAGTTACCGGTCGGGCGCCTTTTCGGCACACTATATGCTGATCTGGGCAAACCCTATGCCGGGCCGGTGCCTGATCCGAAGGAACTGATGAAATGACCCACGATCTCGTCATTCAGGGCGGCACGCTGGCCGATGCGTCAAGCGTTTTTCAGGCCGATATCGGCATCCGGGACAGCAAGATTGCAACCGTCGGCAGCGGATTGAAGGGGGCAGAGATCATCGATGCAACCGGTAAGATCGTCGTGCCTGGCGGCATCGAAAGCCATTGCCACATCGCGCAGGAAGGGTCCTCCGGCAACATGACTGCGGACGATTACCGCACCGGATCGATCAGCGCAGCGTTCGGCGGCAACACGACGATTATACCCTTTGCCGCGCAGGCAAACGGCCAGACGATCGGCAATGTGCTGGAAACCTATGACGCGCGGGCCGAGATATCGGTCCTCGACTTTTCCTATCATCTGATCGTTACCGACACGTCGATCGAGGGATTTCGCGAGCAGATGCTGGCCGCTTTCGATCGCGGGATCACGTCCTTCAAAGTATTCCTGACCTATGGGATCGCGCTGAGCGATGAAGAATTTCTCGATGTGCTGGAGGTCGCGCGCGAGGCCGGAGCGCTGACAATGGTGCATGCCGAAAACAACGCGCTGGTCAACTGGATGCGCCGGCGATTGGGCGATAAAGGCCATCTGGAGCCGAAATTTCACGCCCCGTCGCGCCCGGCGGCGTCCGAGAAGGAAGCGATCCAGCGCGCGGTCGGGCTGGCATCCTATTTGAACGCACCGCTCTTGATCGTGCATGTCTCGACGCCCGAAGGGATGGCCGAAGTTGCACGAGCCAGGGCAGAGGGCTCGGCGATTTTCGGCGAAACGTGCCCGCAATACATATTTCTGACCGCCGAAGATCTGGACCGTGACGATGGCACCAAGTTCATCTGCTCGCCGCCCTTGCGTGACCGCGCAACGCAGGATGCGCTGTGGCGCGGGCTGCAAACCGGTGTATTCGATCTCTATTCATCGGACCACGCGCCCTATCGTAACGATGAAAGCGGCAAGCTGATGGACGGTGGCGGTGATTTCCGCACAGTCGCCAACGGGATGCCTGGGATCGAGTTGCGGCTGCCGCTGCTGTTTTCCGAAGGGTATCTGAAGGGGCGCATCACCCTGCCCCAGTTCGTTCAGTTCAGCGCCACCAACGCCGCCCAGATGTTCGGCCTGCACCCGCAAAAAGGGTCGCTCGCGATCGGTGCCGATGCGGATCTGGCGATTTGGGACCCGTCTGCAAAGTGGACCGTGCGCCATGCGGACCTGCACGACGCAATGGATTACTCGCCCTATGAAGGCATGGAATTAGCGGGGCGGCCCGTGGCTACGATCCAGCGCGGCCGGGTTGTCACGCACGGCGACGATCTGATCGCGGCGCCAGGTGATGGGCAATTTCTGGCGCGCGCACGGCTTGACCGGACCGGGCGTCCAGGCGTGTTGCCCGCCGAGTTGAACCCGGCGCTGAATTTCGGCGCAGATCTCAGCCCCGAGCGTGGATAACAGGCGATGGCACTGATCCGGATCATCAACCCCAATTCAAACCCGGCTGTGACCGCAGGGCTGGCCGAAGCAACAGCGCCCTTTGCGGTGCCGGGGCGCATTGAAATTGCCTGCGAAACGTTGGAGGAAGGCCCCTTCGGGATCGAAAGCCAACGCGATGTCGAAACGGTTGTTCTACCCCTGATTGCCCGAATGCAGGCGCACCCCGCCGATGCCTTTGTCATCGCCTGCTATTCCGATCCCGGCCTTGCACTGGCGCGGGCCGAGATTGCGGCGCCGGTCTTCGGCATCCAGGAAAGCGCCATGGCCATTGCGTTGACGCACGGGGACCGGTTCGGGGTGATCGCGATTGCCGATGCCTCGATCCCGCGCCATATGCGCGCCATCCGCACCATGGGCCTCGAGACGCGGCTGGCCGCTGAACGGGCCCTGAACCTGACGGTGGCGCAATCGGCAACTGACGGCGTCTTTGACCGGCTGGCCGAAACGGGTCGTCTGCTGATCGAGCGAGACGGCGCCGATGTGCTTATTCTTGGCTGTGCCGGGATGGCGCGCCACCGTGCGCGGCTGGAGGCAGAACTGGACTGTCCTGTAATCGACCCCGCTCAGGCCGCAGTCACATTGGCTGTCGGCGCGTTGATTGCGCCTTGATCCGGGCAGAACGCCGCGAACCCTACAATCTTTGGTTACGTCACGGTTAAGCACAGATCTTGCGCCGCCCTTAACGTCTGATCCTTAAGCCTGTTCCTCCTGGGGCGCCGTGTTGTTTTGCCCGGTGCCTGACGGTTGAGTGGCGAAAGGTCGATACATTGGAACGTTTCGGAACGATTACGAAGATCGCGCGTTGCACGGCCTTGCGCCCGTTGTCACCTGTCGAATTTGGCCTTGGCGCAGGGGCGTTCGCTACGGCGGCAATCTTTAGCACCCGTCTCTTTTCCAATGACCTGGCCGCCACGCTTTTCGCCCTTTCGCACGGGCTTTAGGGCGCGGAGGGGAGGATGATCAGATGGCCACCGTCGCTGCAAGCTGTCTCTTTCTGGCCGCGATGATCCATGCGGCGGTCACGGATCTGCGCCGCCACCGGTTCCTCAACAAGACAATCATCGCCCTGGCCGTTGCCTATCTGCCGTTGGCCTATTTCGCGGGTTTGGGGTGGGTGATCATCATCTCCAGCATTGTCGCCGCAGTGCTGATCTTCGTGATCGGCTTTGCCGGGTTCTGCGTCGGTTGGTTCGGCGGCGGCGACGTCAAATTGGCCGGCATTGCCGGGCTTTGGATCGGCGCCGAATTGGTGGTTCCATTTCTCTTATTGTCTGCGGTTTTTGGGCTGGTCCTGATGGTCCTGATCACCACCTTTCATCGATGGCAGCGCGGTGAAGCTCCACAAAATCGAGAAGCCCTTTACGGGCCGGGCATCGTTCTGGCCGCGTTGGCGCTTTTCCCGGTTTCACAGTGGTTTTCGGGTGGTTGAACGCCGCTTTCAGTTTTCTGGAAAATCAACGACTGATCGTGCATAACCCCGGCCCTGATCAAAATGGCTTTGATCTAAACCGGAGGAGGACCGATGCACGACATTCGCAAGATCCGCGAGAACCCCGAAGCTTTTGACGCCCAATTGGCGCGGCGCGGTGTCTCGGCGATGTCGTCGGAAATCCTGGGCATCGATGCGGCCCGGCGCGGCAAGATCACTGCGGCGGAGGAAGCGCAGGCTACGCGCAATTCCGCATCCAAGGACGTGGGTAAGGCAAAGGCGGCCGGGGACGAGCCGGAATTCGAACGATTGCGCGCCCTGGTCTCGGACAAGAAAGCCGAAATTGCCCGGTTGGAGGAGGAGGCCCGCGTCGAGAACACCCGGCTGACCGAGATTTTGATGGGCCTGCCCAACATCGCGCAGGAGAGCGTTCCGGATGGGGCCGACGAGGCGGCAAATGTCGAATTGCACCGTTGGGGCACGCCCCGCGACTTCAATTTTGCACCCAAGGAACATTGGGAGTTGGGCGAGGCCATGGAGTGCATGGATTTCGAGACGGCCGCCAAGCTGTCCGGCAGCCGGTTCATGCTGCTCTCGGGCGCATTGACCCGGCTGCACCGGGCGTTGGCCCAGTTCATGCTGGACACCCACGTGGATGAGAACGGCCTGACCGAGATCTGGACCCCGGTACTGGTCCGCGAAGAAGCGATGATCGGCACCGGCCAGCTGCCGAAATTTGCCGAGGACAGCTATCAGACCACTAATGGTTGGTGGTTGATCCCGACAGCAGAGGTGTCGCTGACAAACATCCCGGCAGGCGAGATCGTGGACGAGGACAGCCTGCCACGGCGCTATACGGCCTGGACCCAATGCTTTCGTTCCGAAGCAGGCAGCGCGGGCAAGGATACGCGCGGTATGCTGCGTCAGCATCAATTCGAGAAAGTCGAAATGGTATCGATCACCCGGCCCGAGGACAGCAGCGACGAGCATGCCCGTATGACCCGTTGCGCCGAAGGTATACTGGAGAAGCTGGACCTGCCCTACCGCACGGTGGTTCTGTGTACCGGCGACATGGGGTTTGGTGCCCAGCGCACCCACGATATCGAGGTCTGGCTGCCCGGGCAGAACGCATATCGCGAGATCAGCTCGTGTTCGGTTTGCGGAGATTTTCAGGCCCGGCGCATGAATGCACGGTTCCGCCCGGCGGGCGAGAAACGACCAGATTTCGTGCATACGCTGAACGGATCCGGCCTGGCCGTGGGCCGCGCACTGATCGCGGTCATGGAAAACTATCAGCAGGAAGACGGCTCGATCGTTATCCCAGACGCGCTGCGCCCCTATCTGCGCGGGGCCGAAGCGATCGGCAGCGACGGAAAATTGGACCGGGGCGTCTAACGGATAGCCAAATCACCAAACACGGGACGAATCGGCATTTCGGGGTAGAATGCCGAAAATCAGAGCAGAGAGAGTGAGATGACAGAGAGTTTTTCCCTGAGGGTTCGCCAGATTGCAACGCGTACCGGTGCGTTGGCCGCTGTCCTCGTGTTGGCCGCTTGCGCGTCGGGCGCTGACGACACACCTGCTGATGCGCCGAAATCTGCGGATACGGCCGCAGCCGCGACCACGCCGACGACCGGCGCCTCTGCAGGACTGGCCAATTGTTCGACGCCATCCGCAGGCAAGGTTCACTTCACGGTCGCAAAAGCCGGCCTTGCTGTTCCCGGTGCGATCGTTCTGGATGCGATCCCCGCAGGCATGCAGCCCCCGATCACCAAAGAGCGGGTCGTCGCCCAATTGAAGGCCCAGACCTCACAGGGCCAGGGCTGCCCGGGCACCCCGCTGGCGGCGGGGTTGATTTTGCTGAAAGACGACCTGAAGCACCCGCTGCTGGATGGTAATATGGGACTTCTCGCGCTGCCGCCCGGCGGCATCACGGAACGGTTCGCCGCGGAAACGCGGCGGTTGCAGAAAGACCCGCCGAAAACCTGCAGCCCGGTCGGCGTCGATCTGATCGGCTGTGTCGGGGTCGAGAAGCGTGGCGGGACCGAGACGAATGTTCTCTATGTCATCACCACCGACCCAAATCAGAACATGGCGTCAGGCGGGCCGCTGGCGGCGCGCTGCGTCCTGAAAGGCGAGCAGGTCGAAGGCTGTAATCTGGTCGATCAACTGGCTGGCGGTGTTGCCATTGATGCCAGCCTTAAATCCGGCACCTACTCGACCGCCGGGCTGCGCGGGGCCCTGGATGCAGCGGTTGCGCGGGTTGACGCAATGCGTCTCTGACAAACATACAATCGCAACCAAGTCGGGCGCCCAATTGGGCGCCCATTTTATGTGCGGTGCCCGAGACTTTCACGGGCCCATCCTTCACCGGTCTGAAAATATCCTTGGGGCGCTGCGGGCAATGCCCTGGCCGCGCCCTCGGCTCGCGACACCCGGTCGCGACCGGTCGCTGATTTGATTGGGCCAGTTTGCCACAGTCGCCGCCGCAGCCTGTTTTCCGGTCGACGGGCGCTGGACCTGACTGGACGCTGGCCGTAGAACCGGGGCCGGCAATTGGCCTTGGGGAGCACGGCGCATGCGAATTCTGGTCACGAATGACGATGGTATCAGCGCGCCGGGGCTGGAGGTTGCCGAAGCCATCGCCCGCGAGGTGGCAGGGCCGGACGGCGATATCTGGGTCGTTGCACCCGACAATGAACGCTCGGGCGTCGGTCACTGCATCTCTTATGTGGCACCAACGCGGTTGACGCGGTTGGAAGAGCGGCGGTTCTCGGTCGATGGCTATCCCGCCGATTGCGTATTGGTCGGGCTGCACAAACTGATGCACGACAACCCGCCCGATCTCATCATCTCCGGCGTCAATCGCGGCCATAACGTCGCTGAAGATGTCGTCTATTCCGGCACAGCCGGTGCGGCGATGGAGGGCGGTCTGAACCGCGTCCGATCAATCGCCCTTTCGCAGTTTTTCTCGGTCAACGGACCCGAGGATGTCTGGGCCGCGTCCCGCGCCCTGGGCGCTCGGGCAGTTCGCGCGGCCCTTAAAATGCCGGCGCCCGATACGGTTTTCTACAATATCAACTTTCCGGCAGTCGAACCGGGCGCAATCCAGGGGTTTTGCGTCTGCGAGCAGGGAATTCGAGACGATGCAACATTTTCGGTCACGGATTACACAGCGCCAAACGGTCGGGAATTTCAATTCATGCGCCATATGATCGCAAATCATTCTGCACCGCAGGGATCCGATGCCCGCCAGTTGATCGACGGCTGGGTCACTGTCACGCCGTTGCGTCCGAACCTGACAGCGCGCGATCTGATGGATGATGCGGCACGGATCATGGCCGAGGCATGAACGCAGCGCAGCCATCGGCCCGCGACGAGGCGGTCATGCAGCTCTTGTTCGAGCTGCGCCGAAACGGCGTAACCGATGCGCGCGTCCTGACAGCCTTCGAGAAGACACCACGCGATGCCTTTGTCGAAGCGGCGTTCGATGACCGTGCCTATGCTGACAGCGCGCTCCCAATCCTATGCGGTCAGACGATTTCCCAGCCATCGATCGTCGGGATCATGACCCAGGCTCTGGAAGTTACCGCGCGCTGCAAGGTGTTGGAGGTCGGCGCCGGATCGGGATATCAGGCAGCAATCCTGGCCCGGCTGGCGCGCCGGGTCTATGGGATCGAGCGTCACCGCCAGTTGACCATGGCCGCGCGCGCACGAATGACGGCCCTTGGTTTGTCGACCGTGACGCTGAAAACCGGTGATGGAACAAAAGGATGGCCGGAACAGGCCCCATTTGACCGTATAATCGTTTCGGCAGCGGCAGAAGACACTCCATCGACGCTGTTGGAACAGTTGCGCCCCGGTGGCATAATGGTCCTGCCAGTGGGACAGTCGGACGCGGTGCAACAGCTGATCCGGATCCACAAGGCCGAAGACGGCCAACTGGATTACCGCGAGCTGAACGAGGTTCTGTTCGTGCCGCTGGTGGCCGGAATGCCGCCCGAAGGTGACGACGAGCAAGGGCCGTAAGAACGAGGAATGGCAATGACCATGACCGAGCAGACGCGTAAACGCCATCTGAAATCCGCCGCTGCGTTTGCGGTGCTTATCGCCGTTGCTGCGTGCGGCGGCGACCAGAACCGGACCGACAAAGCGCCGGTAGAATATCGCCAGACCAAGCCTGGGTCCGCTGACAGCGGCAATCGCCCGCCATCGAATGCCGGAAACACAGGCGGTGTCGTGACCGAGGACGGCTCGCAATTCTTGCTGGCGCAGGAGGGCGACACGGTTGCCGCTGTCGCAGCGCGCAACGGTGTCTCGGCGTCCGAACTTGCCGGGTATAATGGGCTGACACCGGATTCGCGGTTGAACGCGGGGCAGGAATTGGTGGTCCCCCCAGGCAGCACAGCGCGCACCGCACCGGTCGTCGCCGAAGCCCCCGCCAGCCGGATTGAAGAACGCGCATTGGAGCCCGCAAGCGACGGCGGGACCGATGTGACCGAAGATGGAAGTGCCGTGACCACTGACGGCGTCGTCGATGGAACCGCGGCGCCTGCAGATGCGCCTGCACCGACCACACCGCCGTCTGGATGGACGCCTGATCTTGCCGCCGATGCCATCGCGCGGTCGACCGGTATCAAGGAAGACGGGGAACTGGGCGCGCCGCCATCCAGCACCGATCCGGTTCCTGGCGAGCCGACAGCCGCGCGCGATCTGACATCGCCGGGTCTGGACCAGTACCAGACCGAAGCGTCCGAAGAAGAAAAAGCGGCCGCAGCAGCGGCAGCCGAGGAGGACAAGGTCGCGGCAACTGACGCCGCCGCACACACTCCGACACCCGGGTCCGCGATAAAGCTGCGCCGCCCGGTTAAGGGACCAATCGCGGTTGGATTCGGCGAAGGCTCCGGCCCGGCCAAGAATGATGGTGTCGACTTTGCCGCCGCCGCCGGCGCACCCGTTGTCGCCGCAGCCGACGGTGAGGTCGCGCTGGTCTCGGACACTCTGGGCGGGTTGGGCACCATCGTGCTGATCCGACATGGCGGCGAGCTGCTGACCGTTTATGGCCGGATCGACAAAGTCACGGTCAGAAAGGGCGATTTCGTCAAATCCGGCCAACGGATCGGCGTCGTGTCCGATGCTGCGGCTCCGGCAAAGCCGCGCATGCATTTCGAGGTGCGGCGGGGCGCAACCGTCATGGACCCGATGCAGTTCCTGTGACGCTGAACGCGTGAACAACAAACGGGCCGATAGATACCGGATCGCGCGCAACACGGTCCTCAAAATGCTGCCGACCGGCGGAAATGGCGCCGAGATTGGCGTCTGGAAGGGTGACTTTTCAGCGCGTATTTTGGACGCCGCGTCCCCTGCCCGTTTGCATCTGATCGACCCCTGGCAAATCGCTGACGACGCGGTTCATGCGAATGCGCTCTATGGCAGCGAACGCGGCGAAG
The DNA here is from genome assembly GCA_951813525.2 of uncultured Limibaculum sp. GTDB lineage: Bacteria > Pseudomonadota > Alphaproteobacteria > Rhodobacterales > Rhodobacteraceae > Thermohalobaculum. Next base: position 1,089,139 of record CATOTJ020000003.1, on the reverse strand, counting down.
ATATGGAGGCTGTCCACCGAAGCGTACTGGACCGGTTCGCCGATCAGATCGCAGAGGGCCGGGTCGCAATTCATCGGGCGACAGCAGCCGATGCGCTGGGCACGCTGGCCGACGGCTCGCTTGATTTTGTCTATGTCGATGGTGACCACGCCTATGATTCTGTGCACGCCGACCTGGAACTCGCCTTGACCAAAGTCCGCAGCGGAGGCGGGCTAATTGCGGCGGATGATTATTCAACTGGCAACTGGTGGCGCGACGATGTGATCCGCGCCGTCAATGGATTTATCGGCGATCATCAGGCCGAGGTTGCAATTGCGTTCGCCATGGCCGGACAGGTTGCGATGGTGCGGCGCTAGAACCGCCCACGATCTGACCGGTTTATGCCAAGTGTTCCGACGTCAAGGTCCGAGGCCACACGGACCCCGACCGGTGAAAGCACGCTGAAAGTGTCTTAATCGCTGATTTGCACGCCGCGGCGCCCGGCCAGGTCCTGTACATATTGCCAGGCAACCCGGCCCGAGACTGCGCCGCGTGTCTGGCGCCATTCAATCGCCTCGGCGCGCAAATCCTCGTCCGTGATCTCGATCCCGTAGTGATCGCAATATCCCCGGATCATCGACAGATACTCGTCCTGCCCGCATGGATGAAAGCCAAGCCACAGACCGAAGCGGTCAGAGAGCGAGACCTTCTCCTCTGTCGCCTCGGAAGGATTAATGGCCGAGGAACGCTCGTTCTCGATCATGTCGCGCGGCATCAGATGGCGCCGGTTCGAGGTCGCATAAAACAGCACATTTTCCGGGCGCCCGGCGATGCCGCCGTCCAGGATGGCCTTCAGCGATTTGTAATGCTGGTCGTCCTTGTCGAAGCTGAGATCGTCGCAAAAGATCAGAAAGCGTTGATCGGTGCCGCGCACCAGGTCCATCAATCGACCAATGGTCGGGATATCTTCGCGGTGGATCTCGATCAGGTGCAACCCGCCAATCTCGGCATTGGCGGCGGCATGGGCCGCTTTCGTCAGCGAGGACTTACCCATGCCTCGCGCGCCCCACAACAGCGCGTTGTTCGCCGGGAACCCTTTGGCAAAACGAACGGTGTTGTCCATCAACGTGTCACGGGCGCGATCGATGCCGACCAGAAGGTCCATCTCAACCCGGTTAACCCGCGGTACCGCGATCAACGCATCAGGTTCGGTCGACCACATCCAGGCATCGGCCCGGGTCCAGTCCGGCGCGCCTGATGGGGCGGGGGCAATCCGCTCCAACGCACCGGCAATTCGCTCCAGCGCCTCGGTCACGCGCCCGTCCACTCAGGCCCCCTTCTCGGCGCCCGCATGATCGGGTTCATCTTCGTCGTCATCGTCCCAGTCGTCATCCGGGTCGTAACCTTCCTCGCGCCATTTTTCTTTGCGCTTTCTTTCGACGATCTGGACCAGGAAAATCGAGCCTTCATAGAGGCCATAAACCACACCGAAGAGAAGGACCTGGCTGAAAACATCCGGCGGGGTCGCGACGGCGGCGACAACCAGGATGCCGACGACGGCATATTTGCGGTTTCGCTTCAGCCCTTCAGCCGTGCAAAGACCTGCTTTTCCCATCAGCGTCAATGCGACCGGCAATTGGAAACAAAGGCCAAAGACAATGATGAACTTCATCGCAAGGCGCAGGTACGATCGAGCGTCTGGGATAACTTTCAACCGCAATTCGTCGGTTGCTTCCCTAGCGGCCTGCTCGTAGCCGATGAAAAACTCCATCGCCAAAGGCATCGCAGCGAAATAGGCGAACGATGCGCCAAGAATGAAAAGGACCGGAGACGCGATGAGGAACGGCAAGAACGCCGACTGCTCGGATTTATAGAGGCCGGGCGCTACAAAACGCCAAAGCTGAAAAGCGATAAAAGGAAAGGCGACGCAGAAACCGCCAAATATCGCGAGCGAGATATGCACGAAGAAGATGCCGTGAATATCAATGACTTGGAAATCACATGCGCCATGGCGTTCGATCAGAATATCGCAGGCTGGCTTGGTCAGAATATCGTAGACGTCTTGCGCGAACGGGAAGATCACCAGGATCATCACAACGAAAGCGCCCAACGCCCACATCAGGCGATTGCGCAATTCGGTCAGGTGCTCGATCAGCGGGGCCGAGCTTTCCTCGATATGATTGTCGGTCATGCGCCGCTCGCGGTGCGCGGCTCTGGCGCCGGGGCGGCAGCGCTCACGGGTTCATCGGCCAGATCGCCGGGTTCGGGACCCGTGCTCATCCCGGCTGATGGATCGGGCTTGTCCACGGGCGCCGCTGTGGTCGACATGCTGGACGATGGTTTCGTCTGTGGCGCGCCTTCGGCGGGCTTTTCGGCGGGCTTTGTCGTATCGCCCGTTCCCTCGGCCTTCAAATCCGCCTGTTTGTCGATCTCTTTGTCGATTTCGGACATGCCTTTGCGGATTGCGCTGGCAGCATCGGACTGAACGGACTTCACGTCCGATAACGTGTCCTTGATGTCCTTAAATTCGGCCAAATCGGCATCGCGCGCAGCGTCGTCCATCGAGCGTTGGAACTCGCGCGCCATGCCGCGCAGCTTGCCGGCATATTGGCCAACGGTGCGCATCATGCGCGGCAGGTCCTTTGGTCCGACCACGATCAGCGCGACCACACCGATGACCAGTATCTCGGTCCAGCCCATGTCCAGCATTTGACGCTCCCAGGAAGATCCCCGTCAGGGGCGGCCGATCAGGCCTTTTTCTCTTCCTTTGCAGGGGTCACGTCGATCGCAGACTCGGACTTGTTTTCGACTTTGGCTTCAGCCTCTTCGGGATCTTCTTTCATCCCCTTTTTGAAGCTTTTGATGCCCTTGGCCACGTCACCCATCAGCGCCGGAATTTTGCCGCGCCCGAACAGCAGCAGCACAACGACCAGAATGACGATCAGACCCAGCGGTCCGATATTGTTGATAAACAATGTCGAAAGGTGCGCAGTCATCACCTTACCTCCCATGAATGGGCGACACGCGCCCACGAATTGATCCCTCTGACCCTCACTTAAACCATCGCCGGGCGCACTCCAAGGGGCGCAAAATGGTTAAGGGCAATTAATCTGCGGCAAAATGTGCTGAAATCAGACGGTTGCAGGACCAATTTCAACGGGCCGCTCAGGTCTTGGCAACGGAATTGCCCCGGTTTGCGGGGCCGCCAGTGGTGCGGGGTCGGCAGAAGGCTCGGCCCGCGACTGGGGTCCGACAACGCTGCCCACCAGGTAAAGGATGACCACGGCAGCCAAAATCGCTGCCATCATCAGCGCGAAAATCTCGCTGCTGCCAAAAAGGTCGGCGGGTTCACTGCGCATTTCGGATCCTTTTCGTTTAGGGGCGGTTCAAACCAGGCCCGGCGACGGCGCGGCGCCCTTCTTTTCGGGCAATGGGACAGGTATGAGGCGTTCCTCCGGCGCCTTGGGCGGCGCGACGGGCGCGGATTCGAAGGTCTGGATCGAGTAGAACATCAATCCGCCAAGGAACATCATGTAAAGCGCCGTCGCAATCAGGCCAACGACCTGAACACTGAGCGTGACCCAGCCGAAGATCGTCAGAATTCGGATATCCATCATGGCTGCCCCTAACTTTGCCTTAGCGACTATCGTGCTGCTGTGGTTCAGAGGGTCAAGTCTACTGTGCTGCGAACGGCGAGGCCACCTTGGTTTGTGCTTTGCAGGGAAACACGAAACAGCGGTCACGACGCATCGACAGCCACACGGTCGTGCCAGGGTCCGGCAGATAAGCGTGCGGCACCGTTGCCCGCAGCACCCCGCCATCATGGTCCATGCGCACCTCGATCAGGCTTTGCGCACCGATGAACCGTGCGCGCTGCACGACGCCGCGGGCGGGCGCGCCGTCGGCGGGCTTGATTTCCGGGTTTTCGCCAGCCTGGATCTTAAGGTGTTGAGGCCGAATGATAATTTCGACTTCGGCGTCATCGACCAAGCCCGGCGTCAGGAACAGCCCAAAGGGTGTGTCGGTCTGACGGGACTGGACGGTGCCGTGAACAACATTGATGTCCGAGAAGAAAGCCGCCGCCTCGCGGTCCACGGGATAGTTATAGACATGGTAGGGCGCGCCCAGCTGTACAATCCGACCGGCGCGCATCAGGGCGATACGGTCGGCCATACGCATCGCCTCGTCCGGTTCATGAGTGACCAGCAGGACGGCAGCCCCCTCTTCCTTGAGGATTGATAGCGCTTCATCGCGGACCTCATCGCGCAGGCGGTTGTCCAGGCCGGAAAACGGCTCATCCATCAACATGATGCGTGGCTTCGGCGCCAGCGCGCGGGCCAGGGCCACACGCTGTTGCTCGCCGCCCGACAGCATGTGCGGATATTTGTCGCCGAAATCGGGCAAACCGACCCGGTCGAGGTAATCCTGCACAACTGCCGCGCGGTTGGATGTACGCCGCTTCAGGCCGAAGGCCACGTTTTCCGCGACAGTCAGGTGCGGGAATAGCGCAAAATCCTGGAACATCAGGCCGATTGCGCGGGCTTCGGGCGGTTCGTGCGTTGCAGCGTCGGAAACGACCCGGCCATCGACGCTGACGCTGCCCGTTTGCTGTCGCTCGACACCCGCTGCGATGCGCAATGTCGTCGACTTGCCGCAGCCTGACGGGCCGAGAAGGCAGACGATTTCGCCCGCGCCAACGTCCAGCGTCAGGTCATCGACAGCCCGCAACCCATCAAAGGCGCAGGAAAGCCCCCGTAGGGCCAATCGTTGCGGTGCCTGCGTCGCGTTCACGAAAATTCCCGACCAGTTAACTCGGGACATAGCTAGCAATGCAGCCATGCCGGTTCAAGCACCGGATTGGGCTGTTCACTAGGTGCAAATCACTTCGCGGAACGGTGTCTGGCTCTTCTTCTTTGCCGGGCGTCGCACTTACCCGATCGACGTCTGGCACTTACTTTTTGAATGCCTTGCACTTCGCCGATTTTCGGCGAGGTGAGATATACAATGTATATCCGGGATAATCTTTCGTGGATCTTCCGCGGTTATTTCGCCCATCAGATGCGCAAATGCAGTGAAGGCAAGTCGGTTGTTGGGCCAGGGGAAAGGCCGGCAGAGACCGCTTCAAGATAATCTGGGTTTTTTCCCCATTTTTGCGCCAATATCCGACGGCGTTACCGGGGCATATCGATCCGCCGGGATGTGGACGAAGTTTGCTTGAAGATCCGGCTTGCGCCGTTCAGTCGTCGAAGGTCGTCACGTTAACCACGAGAACGGCGTTTTCTACGATTGCACGGTCCATCAGGGCGGCGTCGTCAGTGTCGATCTGATCGCCTGCTGCTTCGCGCTCGGTTCGCGAGCCGAGCGATTCGACTTCCAGTGGTGACATTTCCGCCTGACGCAGGACGGCAACCGTTTCGCGAACGGCCTCGGCATCGTCGCGGCCAGCCGCATAGCACAGCAATGCAGCGCCGGTTGTGTCGTCAGGCAGGCCGTCGCCGTCGGACCGGCCGACCTGAACGATCAGCGTGTAGACATCGGGGGCGCGGCCATTGCCCCTGGCTGACTTTTCCTCAGCCCCGGCCACGAATCGTCCGCCAGACCCAGATCAGGATGCAGGCCCCGCCGACGGCAGTGGCCAGTTGACCGATCAACCCGCCCCAGGTCCGTTGCAGCACGAATTCGAGCAGCCCGTTCAGAACAACGGCGCCCAGGATCCCCATGACGATGTTCATCAGAAGGCCCTGCTGGGCGTTCATGATGCGCGAGGCAAGCCAACCTGCAATGCCCCCGATCAACACGGTCATGATCCATCCCAGGCCTTCCATGGCGCCGTCCTTTCGTCAGTCCCGCAAGAGATCGTTGATCGACGTTTTCGAGCGCGTGCGTTCATCGACCCGCTTGATGATGACGGCGCAGTAAAGGCCCGGACCGGGCGAGCCGTCGGCAAGCGGTTTGCCGGGCTGTGTGCCCGGCACGACAACCGAGTAGGCCGGAACTTCGCCCATATGGACCTCGCCCGTCACGCGATCGATGATCTTGGTCGAGGCGCCGATGAAGACGCCCATCGAGATGACCGAGCCTTCGCGGACGACGACACCCTCGACGACTTCCGACCGGGCGCCGATGAAGCAATTGTCCTCGATGATCACAGGGCCGGCCTGCAACGGCTCCAGCACGCCGCCGATCCCGGCGCCGCCCGAGATATGCACATCTTTGCCGATCTGGGCGCACGAGCCGACGGTTGCCCAAGTGTCCACCATGGTGCCCGAATCAACATAGGCACCCAGGTTGACAAAGGACGGCATCAGAACGACGCCCGGCGCGATATAGGCGGACCGGCGCACGGTGCAGTTCGGGACCGCGCGGAACCCTGCAGCCGCCCATTGATTTTCGCCCCATCCTTCAAATTTGGATGGAACCTTGTCCCACCAGGTTGCGCCGCCCGGGCCGCCTGAAATTGGCGCCATGTCGTTCAACCGAAAGGACAGCAATACCGCCTTCTTGGCCCATTGATTGACGGCCCAATTGCCATCTGCGCCCTTTTCGGCGACGCGAAGTTCGCCCTTGTCCATGGCGCCCAAGGTCGTCTCGACCGCCTCGCGAACACTGCCGCTGGTCGAGGAGCTGATATTGTCGCGGTCATCCCAGGCCGCTTCGATCGCGGATTCCAGTTCGGCGTTGTTCATGACCTACTCCTCGGTCGCAATGTTCAGGCGGAGCGGGGTATAGACAGATCGGATGCGACGCGCAATCGTGCGCTCCCCTTCGCTGGAGTATCCAATGACCGAACACCGTATTTCCCGATACAAGTCTGCCCAGGCCGATGCCGCCATCGTCGACCGCGCCCCGGATACGGCGCAGACCCGCGCCCCGGCCTATCGCCTGGCATTCGAGGACCGGGACTTCATGAAGCATGAAGATCTGCGTCCGGTTCGGTTGCAATTGGAGCTTTTGAAGCCCGAAATGGCAATGAACGAGGAAGGCATCACGTCAACCGTCGTGCTGTTCGGCGGCGCGCGGATACCCGAGCCGGACAAGCGCGCGGAGGCGCGGACCGAGACGTTGGCCGGGCTGGCGGATTATTATGACGAAGCGCGGAAATTCGCGGCCATCGCCAGCCGCGAAAGCATGGCGCGGGGCGGCGGCGAATATGTCGTCGTCACGGGCGGCGGGCCTGGGGTGATGGAGGCGGGAAACCGCGGTGCCCAGGACGTGGGCGCAAGATCGATCGGGCTGAATATCGTACTGCCCCACGAGCAGGCGCCGAACGAATACGTGACACCCGAGCTGTGCTTTAACTTCCACTATTTCGCGATCCGCAAGATGCATTTCCTGATGCGGGCCGCGGCGGTCGCGGTCTTTCCCGGGGGCTATGGCACGCTGGATGAGTTATTCGAGACGCTGACGCTGATTCAGACCGAGCGGATGGCGCGGGTGCCGGTGCTGCTGTTCGGGCGCGACTTCTGGAACAGCATTGTGAATTGGGAAGCGCTGCTGGATGCCGGAACCATCGGGCCAGACGACCTGGATCTATTCCGGTTTGTCGATACGGCGGAAGAGGCCTGGGCCGAGATCGCGCCGCAATAGGCGGGTTTTCGGGGGCTGGCGGGCTGGCTGATTGCCTATTCGAGGACCTCGAAATCGATGACAAGCGTTCGCTGCAGCGCGTTGAAATTATTGTCGGAAATCAGGGTTAGGCGCAGAATGCCCTTGGCGTCGCGCCAACGCGCGATCCCCTCCATATTGTCGATGCCGCTTTCGCTTTCAAACTCTGCCAAAACCTCGCGAGACCTTTGGTCCGGGAACCCGTTTTCAGCCAGCCCGTAGCGATGGATCCGGATCGAGACGCCGGAAAGGAATGAATAGTCGCGCAGGACGACATATAGACGGCCATCGGGTCCAAAATCGGCGCCCGTCACGTAGTGCTCGACGTTCAGCGGCAGCGCTCCGGTTTCGACCGTCTCGCCGGTTATCAAGAACGCCGGTGCTCCGCCGCTGCGGTGTCCTTCGGCGATTGCAAGCAGGCGGCCATCGGGAAGCCGGGCCAGTGCCTCGATCCCCGAATTCGAGCGCAGCGTCTCGAAGGCCCGGTGCCGGATTTCTGCCTGTCCGCGAGGGGTGGCAGCCGTGATCCGATGATCGCGTTCGAATGAGAGGGCATAGTCATCCGGCGATCCGGCCACGCCCTCGGCATCGCCGCCCTTTTTGTCGAACCGCTCGCCATCGCTGTCGCGCAATGCGACGAACTCTGCCGCGCCGGGCCGCAGCCCATCGCCGTCATCGATCAGGGGTGCGTTCAAGAGCCATCCGACGTCGCTGACCGCCAGCATCCGGCCATCGGCGATTTTCAAACCGGAAAAGCCGCCAAAGGCGCCGTGATCTGCAGTCAGCACGACGGTCCCGCGCAATCGCAAGCCGTTCAGCGTCCCGCCCTTGATGGCGACAGGGTGGGAGGAAATTTCGAGCGCTTCGCGGTCGGACAGCCGATTGCCTTGCCCAGCCGCAGCGGGCGCACAGGCGGCCAGCGCCGCACCGAGCGCGAGGAGAAGCAGATATTTCATGAACTGGCCCTATTTCGCCAGAACGTCGGCGCAAGCCAGCGGCAGATCGGCCATGGTCAGTTCACGCCGCTTGGTTCCGCCTTTTTTTGGTTTTGGGTTGCGTGCCTCGTCCGAGAACCACCAATCCAGAGCCTCGCCACAGCCATCGCCGGGCGGCGGGGCAGCCTGATTAGCACAGCCGGTCGAGCCGACCGGGCATTTCAGACGGACGTGGAAATGGGCGTTGTGCCCATACCAAGGACGGATTTTGCGCAGCCAGGCGCGGCCCGGCCCGTCGGGTTCGGTAACGCACATCTTCTGTTTGATCGCCGCATGGACAAAGATCCGTGCGACCGCGGTGTCGCTGGCGGCGGCTTTCAGGACGTCGTGATGCTGACGGGTCCAGTTCCTGTTCACGCCCAGACCGCTGGAGGTCGTGACAATCGGCGAGCCGACTTTTTCGCGGGCCTTGCGGCTGAGGCGCTTGCCGCTGGGGCGGCGCAGCCAGATGTCGATATCCAGACCGATCTGATGCGAGCGGTGCCCGGACCGCATCGGCCCGCCGCGCGGCTGGCTGATATCGCCGATATAAAGGCCGGGCCAACCGATGCCCTGCGCCTTGACGGCCAGTCTTTCGATGAAGGCAATCGTCTGCGGATGGCCCCAGTTGCGGTTGCGCGACAGGCGCATCGCCTGCCAGCCCGGTCCGGTTTCCGGCAGAGCAATCGCACCGCCAATGCAGCCCTTGGCATACGAGCCATGCGAAGACGGCGCCGTTTCTGCGGCATCGCGTTTGGCGGCAAACAGATATTTGGCAGGACCGGCCTGAACCGGCGCCGCGACGACGATCGCAAGACAGGTCGCAAGGAGACATTTGGTAATCATCACATACTCCACATCCGGTTCGCGAATGATGCCAGTGTTCGCGCCCGGGACAAAGCCTTTGACGAAAGCCGTGCGTCCTGAACGCGCCAGCGCCCGGTGCCGGGTTATGCGGCCAAGCGCGCCACCAGCTTGTCCATGAAGGTCTCGCCCGACTGCAACTGGCTGATTTCGATGAACTCGTCCGGCTGATGCGCCTGTTCGATATTTCCGGGACCGCAGATGCAGACGGAATAGCCCCCATCCTGAAAGATGCCGCCTTCGGTGCCATAGCTGACGACATGTTCGGCGTTGTCGCCGGTGATGGCGCGGCAAATCGCTTCGGCCTCGGTGGCCATTTCCGGGCGGCATCCGGGAATGTCGCCGCGGATATCAACCGTGATGCGGGTATCGGGGTGGATGGCCTGCATTTCTTTTTCGACGCGGGCGACCTCGGCCAGATAGTGTTCACGCCAATCGAGCGAGCTTTCGCCGGGAATGACACGGACATCGGTCGAGAACCAGCAATCCTTGGCGACGATGTTGCGGGCGGTTCCGCCCTCGATCATGCCGACATGCAAGGTGGTGTAGGGCGGCACAAACAGGCTGTCCGGATCGGCGGCGGCCTTGTTGGCGGCCATCCGCGCTTCGAGCCAGCCGATCAGTTTGGCTGCAGTCATCACCGCCGAGACACCGGTATGAACGATCGAAGAATGGACTTCGAACCCGCGGACATTTGTCTGCAGCATCAGGCCGCCCTTGTGCCCGGTGACAACCTGCATCTGGCTGGGTTCGCCGACGATCACCGCTTCGGCCGGCGGCATGTGTTTGACCATTTCAGGGACCAGGCGATAGGCGCCCTCCATCCCGGTTTCTTCGTCATAGGTCAGCGCGAGTTGGATCGGGCGTTTGACGCCGGCGGCCAGCGCCTTTGGCACGGCGCACAGCGCCAATGCGTCGAACCCCTTCATGTCACACGATCCGCGCCCGTATAGGCGAGAGCCCTTTTGGATCAGTTCGAACGGATCGGTCGTCCATTCCTGACCGTCGATCGGGACAACGTCCACATGGCCGGACAGGACAACGCCGCCTGCCTCCTCCGGCCCGACACAGGCGTAGAGATTGCACTTTTGCCCGTTGTCCGAATAGACCCGGTGCGACGAGACACCGTGCCCGGTCAGGTAGTCTTCGACGAAATCCATCAACTGGAGATTCGATTCGCGCGAAACAGTCGGAAACGAGACCAGTTTGGCCAACATTTCCTGCGGCGTGTAGATATCGGGCATGGGGTTCTCCGCTTGCGGTAAGAGCGTGAGATTGCGGATCGCGGCCGGTGCGGTCAAGCGCGGCGCCGACGCAGGCAGATCACTCCATCCCAAAGCGGGCGCGAACGGCATCCATATCGCGTTCATATTCTGTCAATTGGTCGGCTTCCCACTCGCTTTGGTGGGCGGCGAAAAAGTCGCCGCCATAAACATGCAGGGCACCGGTCAGCTTCGCCGTCGGGTTCAGGACGGAATGGATGATATCGCGCCCGAGCGGCGTGTACTCGCCAATCCCAATGGATTTTGCACCGGCCGCTTCGATCCGGCCTTCCGGATCGTCCTTGATCCGGCGCCAGAAAATGTTGTCTTCGCGCCCGCCGTATAGGCCGATGACGGCCCACATGTCGTGATTATGGGGCAGCACACTCATCCCCGGAGCCCAGACCACGTTGATCACCGTCAGATTTTCAGAACGATAGAGCGGAAAAACGCCGCTGCCTGTCGGCTGGCCCAGGTCCCGTAATATGCCGTCCGTATCCGCCATCGCGTGGCCCATATGTTCGGCAACGCCCTTGTGGGTCGGATCCTTGCCAGCGGCGCTCTTACAGTCCTCGATGAACGTTTCGATGCTGAATGCCATCTTGCCCCGGCTGTTTTTGTTGGTGTGTTTGCGCTGGCATAGCACCCTAGCATGATCGCACAATCGGGTGAACCGAAGGGCGAACATCGTCGTTCAGCCACGCAGCGGCACCGATTTCACCTGACGGCACGTCAGATTGCGACGGAATGTGTTGATCTTTCCCCAAACCGGGTTAACGATTTTTCCCGCATTCGCGAGGGGATTTCGTCATATCGACAGCAGCGGCTGATAACGTGCTTGAGGTCAATGACCTGCACACCGTCTTTCATACTCAGGATGGCGTCGTTCATGCTGTTAACGGCGTTTCCTTTTCGCTGAAGCCCGGCGAGCTGCTGGGTGTCGTCGGCGAATCCGGGTCCGGTAAATCGGTGACGATGATGTCGTTGATGAAGCTGCTGCCCATGCCCCCGGGCGAAATCACGCGCGGCGAGGTGAGCTTTGGCGGGCGCGATCTGATCCGATCGAGCATGCGCGAGTTGCGCAGGGTATGGGGCGGCGAAATCGGTTTTGTCTTTCAGGACCCGATGACCTCTTTGAACCCGGTCTTCACCATCGGAAGCCAGATTGTCGAGCCGCTGCGCAAACATCTGAAGATGTCCAAGCGTCAAGCGCAGAACCGGGCGGTCGAATTGCTGGAACTGGTCGGCATTCCATTGGCACGGGACCGGTTACAGGATTATCCGCACCAGTTTTCCGGCGGCATGCGCCAGCGGGTGATGATTGCCATCGCGCTGGCTTGCGATCCCAAGGTTTTGATCGCCGACGAGCCGACGACCGCGCTGGATGTCACCATTCAGGCGCAGATCCTGGAGTTGGTGAAAAAGCTGCGCCAGGAACTGGGGATGGCGATCATCTGGATCACGCACGATTTGGGCGTGGTTGCCGGGATCGCAGACCGCGTAATTGTGATGTATGGCGGTCAAATCGTCGAGCACGCGCCGGTTCAGGAGCTTTATGAGAACCCGCAGCATCCCTATACCCGGGCGTTGCTGGAGACGCTGCCGTCGATGGACGAAACGCGGACCGAGCGGCTGCCGTCGATCCAGGGTCAGCCGCCGAGCCTGACCAAACCGGTGACATCCTGTCCGTTCGCGGCGCGCTGCCAGTATCGTTTGGCGCGGTGTCAGTTGGAGAATCCGCCGCTGATCACCACGGGTCTGGGCCACGATGTCGCCTGTTGGTTCGACGTGAACGGGGGGACCATGCGTGACCTATGACACCCTGCTAGAAGTCCGGGACCTGAAGAAGCATTTTCCCATTCATCGCGGCATCCTGCAGCGCCAGGTGGGTGCCGTGAAAGCGGTTGACGGGATCACCTTCGACATCAAACGGGGCGAGACGCTTGGTCTGGTAGGCGAATCCGGCTGTGGAAAGTCCACAGCGGGGCGCACGATCCTGCGCCTTTACGATGCGACCGAGGGCGCCATCACGTTCGACGGCACCGACATCGCAACGCTGAACGGCGAAAATCTGCGGGCGACGCGGCCGCGGATGCAGATGATTTTCCAGGACCCGCAGGCCTGTCTGAACCCGCGCATGACGGTCGGATCGATCATCGGCGAGCCATTGGAAGAACACCAGAATCTGAAAAAGAAACAGCGTCAGGAAAAGGTGCGGGAACTTCTGGATGCCGTTGGGCTGAACCCGGATTTCCAGAACCGCTATCCGCATGAGTTTTCCGGCGGTCAGCGCCAGCGCATCGGAATTGCGCGCGCATTGGCGTTAGAGCCGGACTTTATCGTTTGCGACGAACCCATTGCGGCGCTTGATGTTTCCATTCAGGCGCAGGTCGTGAATTTGCTGGAGGATTTGCAGGAAAGCCTGGGGCTGACATATCTGTTCATCAGTCACGATCTTTCGATGGTACGCCATATTTGCGACCGCGTCGCGGTCATGTATCTTGGCAAGATCATGGAACTGGCACCACGAGAGGCCCTCTACGGCCAGCCGAAGCATCCTTACACGCAGGCGCTGCTGTCTGCGGTGCCAATTCCAAAGCCGAATGTTGAGGCGACCCGTGAGCGTATCCTGCTGACCGGCGATGTGCCGAGCCCGGCCAAGCCGCCATCGGGTTGCGTGTTCAGAACGCGGTGCCGGCGTGCGACCGAGCTGTGCTCGGAAGTGACGCCGGAGCCGAAAGATCTGGGTGGAGGCCAGGTGGTTGCCTGCCATCACCCCGGAGAAGCCGCCGAGGGCTGACTGCCTGACGCTAAACGAAACCAAAACGTCAACAGGGAGACGATAATGAAGAAACTATCAACCCTCCTGGCAACAGCGGCGGCCGTCGCGATGTTTGCCGGGACCGGTCACGCCGCCGAACGCGGTGCGGACGGGGAAGTGAAGATCCTGTATTGGCAGGCCCCCTCGACCCAGAACCCGTACCTGTCGGGCGGCACCAAGGACATCGAATCGTCCTCGTTGGTGCTGGAGCCGCTGGCCAACTATGACCCGGCGGGCGAAATGCTGCCGACGCTGGCCGAAGAAATTCCGTCGCTGGAGAATGGCGGTGTTGCCGAGGATCTGAAATCGATCACTTGGAAGCTGAAAAAGGGCGTCACCTGGTCGGATGGCTCGCCGTTCACGTCTGCAGACGTGGTCTTCTCGGCAGAGTACTGCATGCACCCGGAAGGTGGCTGTAACGCGACACCGAAATTCGCCGACGTCACCAGCGTCGAGGCAATCGACGATCACACGGTCAAGATCAGCTTTGGTGTTGCCAAGCCGTTCCCGTATGGCCCGTTCGTCGGCAATGACAGCCCGATCATCCAAAAGGCCCAGTTCGAAGCCTGCATCGGTGCCAAGGCACCCGAGTGCACGACCGAGAACTTTGGCCCGATCGGCACCGGCCCGTTCAAGGTCGTCGACTTCAAAGCCAATGACACGGTCATCTACGAGATGAACGAAGGCTATCGCGAAGATGGCAAGCCGCATTTCAGCCGCGTGCTGTTCAAAGGTGGCGGTGACGCTGCTGCTGCGGCCCGCGCCGTTCTGGAAACCGGCGAGTTCGATTATGCCTGGAACCTTCAGGTCGAGCCGGAAATCCTGTCGCGCATGGAAGCTGCCGGCAAAGGCACGGTCATTGCGGCATTCGGCCCGTCGGTCGAGCGTCTGATGATCAACAAAACCAACCCTGACCCGGACCTGGGCGACGAGCGCGGAACCGTTGCGCACCCGTTCCTGACGGACAAGAACGTGGTTAAGGCGCTGTCGCTGGCGATTGACCGCGCGATCCTGGTCGAGGCGGGTTACGGCGCTGCGGGTAAAGTGACCTGCAACGTGCTGCCGGCACCTGACGCCTATGCGTCGACGGCGAACGACTGGTGCAAGACCCAGGACGTCGCTGCCGCCAACAAGCTGCTGGACGATGCCGGTTGGGTTCGTGGTTCGGACGGCGTGCGCGCCAAAGACGGCGTGCGGCTTTCGGTTCTCTACCAAACGTCGACCAACTCTGTGCGTCAGGGCACGCAAGCTCTGATCAAGCAGATGTGGTCGGATATCGGCGTTGAAACCGAGCTGAAGAATATCTCGGCTTCGGTCTTCTTCGGTGGCGATCAGTCCAGCCCGGACACGTTCCAGAAGTTCTTCGCAGACATCGAGATGTATACGAACAACTTCAACGGCACCGACCCGGAGGCCTATATGGGTTCGTGGACCTGCAAGCAGATCCCGTCTCCGGAAAACCAGTGGGTTGCCAACAACATGCCGCGTTATTGCAACGACGAGTATGACGCGCTGATCGGCAAATATGCGGTCACGGCAGAGCCTGCCGAGCGTCAGGCGATTGCCAAGAAGCTGAACGACATGTTGATGGAAGACGGCGCGATCGTGCCGCTGATCCACCGCGGCCGTGTCGCCTCGCATTCCAATACGCTGGGCGGCGTCGACATGACGGCATGGGATAGCGAGATCCACAACATCGAAAACTGGCACCGCAAGAAGTGACGGTTCCGGGGCGGGCGCCTTGCCTGCCCCATCGCGAATGACACTGGCCCCCGGGCCGGTGTCCCAGATGGCGCACGCCAAACTTCCCGAACGGGAAACGCCTATCGAGGGAGCGGCCAGGCCGCGACGGGGACCAGCGCATGTTTCGCTACACCATCCGAAGATTGCTGTTCGCGATTCCCACGCTTCTGGTGATTTCCTTCATTATTTTCGCTCTTCTGGATCTGGCGCCGGGTGATCCGACCTCGCAGCTGCCGATCAATATTCCGGCCGAGGTGCGCGAGCAGATCCGCATCTCACTTGGATTGGATGAGCCTTTTTATGTCCGCTATGTGCTGTGGATGGAGCAGTTCTTTGTCAACGAGCCGCTCAATCTGGCCGAACGATGGTTCGGCTGGCAGATCGGTGACAACGAGAACCGCCTGCGCGTTCTATCCTGGTCGACCCGTTCGCCGGTCGTCGATCTGATCATCGAGCGGATGCCCCAGACCCTGTGGGTTGTGGGCATGGCCTATGTCGTCGGGATCATGATCGCGCTGCCGGTGGGCGTTATCTCGGCCTACAAGCAGTATTCGATCTTCGACCAATCCGGCACGTTCATCACGATGATCGGCTTTTCGGTCCCGCCCTTCTTTTCGGGCGTTCTGGTGATCGTCATATTCTCGGTAAACCTTGGCTGGTTCCCGTCAATATACGATACCACCCACGAAGTTGTGGATTGGGACAGCTTTGTCGTCCAGTTGCAGCAAATGATCCTGCCGGTCATGGTGTTGGCCTTGCAGATCACGGCCCAGTTGACCCGGTTCATGCGGGCGTCGATGCTGGACAATCTTAATCAGGACTATGTGCGCACGGCCCGCGCAAAGGGCATGACGGAGAAGGTTGTCGTTTTGGCGCATGTGCTGCGCAATTCGATGATCCCGGTCATCACGGTCATTGCGCTGGCCGTTCCGTCAATCTTTGGCGGCGCGATCATTACAGAGCAGATCTTCAAGGTGAACGGGATCGGTGCCTTGCTGATCGGCGGAATCGAGGCGGGCGATCTGCCCTTGGTTCAAACACTGACCTTCATCTTTGCGGTGCTGATCGTGCTGTTTAACCTGGTTGCCGATATCCTTTACGGCATCCTGGACCCGAGGATCCGCTATGACTGAGACTGTCCAAGCACCCCCGGGCGCGCCCGGCGCAGACGCCATGGAGCCGATCAAGGCCCACAGGTCCTTGTGGATGGATGTCTGGATCCAGTTCCGCCACCACAAGGGCGCGATGGTCGGCACGTTCGTCTTTCTGTTCATTGTCCTGGGCGTGATCATCGGCCCGCTGTTTCACACCGTCGACCCGACCTATATCGATTACCGGGCCAAGAATTCGCAGCATATGTTTGCCTGCCTTTTCTTTTCGGTCCCCGAGAACGTACCCAATGTTGAGGCATGGACGACGTGGAACTGCCTGAGCAATCCGGTGGGCTTCACGGAGGCCACAACCAAGCTGATCAAGGTCAATTGGGCGCACCCTTTGGGGACTGACAATTATGGCCGCGATGTCCTGGCCCAGTTGATGGCCGGTGGTCAGGTGTCCCTGGCGGTGGGCGTCACGGCGATGGCGCTGTCGATTATCCTGGGCGCGCTGATCGGGGTTATGGCGGGCTTCTTTCGTTGGCTGGACGGGCCTCTGATGCGGTTGACGGACCTGTTCCTGGCACTTCCGATCCTGCCGCTGCTTTTGGTCATGATCATGCTGTTCCGCGACACGTTGCGGGCGTCGTTCGGGCCCGAGACCGGAATTTTCATCCTGGTGGTCACGGCGATCGGGATCACGTCGTGGATGCAGACGGCCCGGATTGTGCGCGGCGATGTTCTGTCCATCAAAGAACGCGAGTTTGTCCTGGCGGCCCGGTCCATCGGGACACGCCAGCACCGGATCATCGGGCGGCATATCATGCCGAATGTGATGTCGCCGATCATGGTTTCAGCGACACTGGGGCTGGCCACGGCGATCATCACGGAATCGGCGCTGTCCTTCCTTGGTCTCGGCTTTCCATCAGATTTCCCGACCTGGGGACGGCTTTTGATCGATGGGCGCGATTTCATGGACATCACGCCCAGCCGGGTGATCTGGCCGGGGCTGGCGATTTCACTGACTGTGCTGTCGGTAAACTATATCGGCGACGGGCTGCGCGATGCGCTGGATCCACGCCAGCGCAGCTGAGCGCAGCAGTCCGCATAACACCGATAGCCGGTGTGGTGGGTCAGTTGTGCAGATGTCGCGCGGAATTGCGCCTGAGCGAACCAACCGGGTATCTTGAGCATTAGCCTGGCGATTGGCCGTGCCGCCCGGGTAAGTCGGCATCGCCGCCGCCGCAGGCTCTGGGTTTGAACGCAAAACGGCCCCGGATCTGACCCGGGGCCGTTGTTTTTTAGGTACTGGCGTGGCGAGGGACGCTCACCCAGCGATCATCGTTCCGAAATCGCAAGTGGGACGAAGCGCAGATCGCCTTCCGTCTGGATCAGGAACAGGACCGATTTGCGCCCTGCATCCAGCGCGGCCTTCACCCGGGTTTCAACCTCGGCTGGGGTATTGACCGGTTCCTGGCCGACTTCGACGATCACGTCGCCGGGGCGAATGCCTTTATCGGCTGCGGCACCGCCTTCGGCGACCTCGGCGATCACGACACCCGTGATGTCTTTCGCGATGCCGAATTCTTCCCGCGCCGCCTTGGACAGCGGACGCAGAGTGACACCAACCGATTCGAGCGCGGTTGTCTTCGGCTCGTCCCCGCCCTTGTCCGCATCGGTGTTGGTGCGGTTGATCTGGCCTTCGTCCAGCAGTCCGACCGTAACCTTCAGCGTTTGCGTCTGCCCCTTGCGGAAGACGACGATCCGGACGGTTTTCTCGACATCCGTTTCGGCGACCAATCGCGGCAGATCGCGCATCTGATCGACATCCTTTCCGTCGAATTTGATGATCACATCGCCAGCTTCGACACCGGCGGCTTCAGCAGGCCCTTCTGGCGTTACCTCGGCAACAAGGGCGCCCATGGCTTTTTCCATACCCAGCGCTTCGGCCAGCTCGCTGTTCACGTTCTGGATACGAACGCCCAGCCATCCGCGCCGTGCGACGCCGAACTTCTGCAGCCGTTCGACCACGCGCTTGGCCAGATTTGCCGGTACAGAGAACCCGATTCCGATCGAGTTTCCGGTCGGCGAATAAATCGCCGTGTTCACGCCGACGACCTCTCCCGCCATGTTGAAGAGCGGTCCACCCGAATTGCCGCGGTTGATCGCGGCATCGGTCTGGATGAAATCGTCATACCGGCCCGCGTTGATGTTGCGGTTGAAGGCCGAAATAATGCCCGCGGAAACTGAACCGGAAAATCCGAACGGGTTGCCGATCGCCAGAACCCAGTCGCCGACCCGTGCTGTCTCGGAATCGCCGAAGCTGACAAACGGCAACGGTTCGGTGTGTTCGATCTTCAGCACGGCAATGTCGGTCTGCTTGTCGGTTCCCAGAACCTTGGCTTTCAACGACAGGCCATTGGGAAAGTTGACGGTGATTTCGTCGGCATCCTCGATGACGTGATTGTTGGTCACTATCATACCGTCCGGGCTGATGACAAAACCCGAGCCAAGCGACTGGACCTGGCGCGGACGCTCGGGCCCGCCGCGCGGGTAGAGGTCGCGGAAGAGATCCTCGAGCGGCGTGCCTTCGCCGCGTGCGACGCCGTCGACATTCTGGGCGGTCGAGATGTTGACGACCGCAGGGCTCAGCCGTTCTGCCAAATCGGCAAAGCTGTCTGGCGCGGCCTGCGCGGGCGTCAAATTCGCGTGACCCAGCACCATGACGGCCGCGAAAAGAAATATTGCAGCGGCCCGGGCGACTTCGCCGATGGCACTTTGAATACGGGGTTTGGCAAGCATGACGTCTCCTCGCTATCGCCAGAACCGAAAAAGCGGATTGTTCTGGTACGTAATCCTATCACCTGCCCATCGCCAGTGGCCAGATGTGCAATTTAAATGCAGATCCCGGATTAGACACCGCGGACCAGCAGATAGGCAACCACGCCGATAAGCGCTGTCGCGATTCCAAGCTGGCGCAGTTTAGCACCATCGACGGTTTGCATCTCGGCCAAAAGCTCCGGGATCGACCGGGCGAAAACCGCGATGGCCAGACCTTCCAACACCATGACCAGAGCCAGCGCTGCCAGAAGGTCCATGGCCTAGTCGCTGCTACCTGTTGTGCCGGTCGTCTCGGTTGTGCCGGTCGTCTCGGTGGTGCCGGTCGTCTCGGTGGTGCCGGTTGTTCCGGTGGTGCCGGTTGTTCCGGTGGCTGAAGCTGCGTCCGTCTCGCCGCCGCTGGGTGGTTTCGTGGTGTTGGCGGCACGGCTGTTATCCGTGCCGCTGTCACTGCGATCGCCTTCGCCAGCCCCGCCTTCCGGTGCGGGGGCCGGTGCCGCCAGCGTGTCCGTCTTCAGATACTCGAAGAACTCGCTGTCCGGAGAGATCACCATCGTCGAATCGCCCAGCGCCCGTTCATAGGCGCGCAGCGAACGATAGAAGGCGAAGAACTCCGGGTCGCGCCCGAAGGCGTGCGCAAAGATGCGGTTGCGTTCGGCATCCGACTCGCCTCGGATGATCTCGGCCTTACGTTGGGCGTCCGAGACCAACTCGATTGCCTCGCGATCCGCTTTGGATTGAACCTCGATCGCACGCTCGTCACCGCGGGCACGTTCGTCGCGGGCTTCGCGCTCACGCTCGGCGTTCATACGATCGAATGTGGCAGACAAATTCTGTTCCGGCAGATCGGCTTGCCGGATGCGTACATCGACAACCTCGACACCCAGCGACAGCGCCTGATTGCGGGCGACGTCACGAATCCGGGCCATTAGAATGGTCCGTTCCGGCGACAGCACATCGGCAGACGGCACCGAACCCAGAACTTCGCGCAAGGCGGCGTTCAGGATCGAGCGCAGACGACCGCGGGCGTTAACCTCGGTCTGGGCGGCCTGACGGAACAGGACCACATCGGTGATCCGCCAGCGCGCGAACGCATCGACAACCAGCCGACGTTCATCGAGCGGAGTTACCTCCAGCTCGCTGGTTTCCAGCGCCAGGATGCGGTCTTCATAGTAGACAACCTCCTGGATGAACGGGATTTTAAAGCCAAGGCCCGGCTCTGTGACCTCCTGCTTCACCTGCCCGAATTGCAGGACGATTGCCTGCTTACGCTCATCGACAATAAAGATCGACGACAGGGCCATGACGACAATAATGGCAACAATGCCGATCAGGATGGGAAGACGTCGCATCAGTTGTTCCTCCCTTTGCGCAGCTCGTTCAGGGGCAGATAGGGTACGACCCCCTGCCCGCCGGACCCGCCGGACGCTTTGCTATCAATGATGATCTTGTCGACCGTGCCCAAAACCTTCTCCATCGTTTCCAGATAGAGCCGTTTTCGGGTCACTTCCGGTGCCGCCTTGTATTCGTCATAGACAGAGATAAACCGGGCCGCTTCACCCTTGGCTTCATTCACGACCTGGGCCCGGTAGCCTTCGGCCTTTTGCATGATCTGGGCCGCTTCACCACGCGCTTCAGCCAGTTTCTGGTTGGCATAGGCCTCGGCGCGCTTTTCCTTGGTGTCCCGGTCCTGTTCAGCGGCCTGGACGTCGCGGAACGAATCAATGACCTGGGCAGGGGGATCGGCGCCGTCGAAGTTGACGCGCACGATGTTCACACCGGCATCATAGCTATCCAGCGTCGATTGGATCAGTTCTTGCACTTCCTGACTGATCGCGGCGCGGTCGCGCGACAGGATCGGTTTGAGCTTTGAACGCGCGATAACTTCGCGCATGGCCGATTCAGACACCGCCTGGATGGTATCGCCCGGCTCGGCCAGGTTGAACAGATACTTGCCCGGTTCGCGGATGTTCCAGACGACCTGGAAATCGATGTCGACGATATTTTCGTCGCCGGTCAGCATCAGCCCTTCATCGCGGCGGCCGCGTGCGGCGTTGTCGCCAATGTCGATGATGTTTTCCCGCGTGACCTGCAGTTTTTCATAGGTCACCAGGGGCCAGGGCGCGAAATTCAGGCCCGGTTCGCCGATTGACGAAAACTCGCCGAGAAACAGCTCGACCGATTTTTCTTCGGGTTTGACCGAATAAAACGACTGAAACAGCCAAGCAACGACCAGGACCACTGGGATCGCCACGGGTAGGAGGCGTTCCAATCCGCGCCCGCCACCGCCGCCACCGCCGCCGCCCGATCCATTCGTGCCGCCGCCTTTGCCGCCCAGGACGACTTTTAGCTGCTCACGGCCCTTGCGGATCAGATCGTCGAGGTCGGGACCTTGCCCGCCTCCACCACCACCGCCGCCGCCACCGCTGGGCGGGCGATTGCCACCGCCGCCACCCCAGGGGCCTTTGCCGCTGCCATCGCCGCCGCTGCCGCCACCGCCCCAGGGGCCACCGCCCCCGCCATTGTTACTGCTGTAAGGCATCAGATACCTCGTATCCTCGGTCAAATCTGGCCCTGCTATAACGAGTACCGGACCGTTTGTCGGCCCTAAAGTTCAACAGGGTGCTCCCGCGTTGGACGTGTGCAGTTCCGCCGCGAAATCAAGGGGGATGCGCCGATTTACCGAACCGGCGTCTTCATTGTTACCAATTCCTCGGCAGCGGTCGGGTGAACGGCAACCGTGCGATCGAAATCGGCCTTGGTTGCGCCCATTTTCACGGCAACCCCGGCCATCTGGATCATCTCGCCCGCACCGTGGCCCACGACATGAACGCCCAGGATCTTTTGGCTGGGTTTGTCGACAATCAGTTTCATCAGCATTTTCTCGTCACGCCCGGACAGTGTCGCGACCATCGGCCGGAAGCTTGCCGAGTAGACTTCGATCTCGTGATCCTTGGCCGCAACGTCTTCGGCCATGCCCAAGGTCCCGATTTCAGGCTGCGTGAAAATGGCCGTTGGCACCAAGGCGTGGTCGGCCTTGGTCGGGTTGCCATGAAAGACCGTTTCGACAAAGGCCGCGCCTTCGCGAATCGCTATAGGTGTCAGGTCCAGCCGCCCGGTGACATCGCCGACGGCCCATATCGACGGCACATTTGTCTGCGAGTAGTCATCGACATCGATGGCACCGTTCTTCTTCAGATTGACGCCCGCCTGCTCCAGCCCCAGTCCCTGGGTGTTGGCTTTGCGCCCCGTTGCCATCATCACGATATCGCCGCGCAGGCTGTCGCCGTTGTCCAGATCGACGCGCAGACCGTCGCCGTCGTCGACAACACGCTGCGGCGTCGTTTCGAACAACAGTTTGATGCCCTTCTTGCGCATCTCTTCTGCAACATGCTCTCGCACCTCGAGGTCAAAGCCGCGCAAAAACAGGTCCTTGCGGTAGGACAGCGTCACCTCGGTTCCCAGCCCGTTCAAAATGCCCGCAAATTCGCAGGCGATATAGCCGCCGCCGACAATGACCGCGCGGCGGGGGTGCTCGGTCAGGTGGAAGATCTCGTTCGACGAAATCGTCAGTTCGTGCCCTTCGATTTCGGGTGTGAACGGCGTGCCGCCCGTCGCGATCAGGATATGGGCAGCCGTGACGGTCCGGTCTTGGTTCACGATCCGCACGGTGTGCGGGTCAACGATCTCGGCCCGCGAATGGAAAAGATCGGCGCCGTTGGTCGTCAGGCCCTTTTGGTAGAGCCCTTCGAGGCGCGCGATCTCTTTGTCCTTCGCGGCGATCAGCGTCGGCCAATCAAAGCGGCGCTCGCCCACATCCCAGCCGAACCCTTCGGCATCCTCGAACGCTTCGGCGAAGGAAGACGCATAAACCATGAGCTTTTTCGGCACGCAGCCCCGGATCACGCAGGTCCCGCCAAAGCGATATTCCTCGGCCACGGCGACGCGATTGCCTGCCATCGCAGCCATCCGGCCTGCACGCACGCCCCCGGATCCGCCACCAATGACAAAAAGATCGTAGTCGAAGTCAGTCATGGAGATGCCTTTCAAGGTTTGCATGGGAAGTACGCAATTGGCACGAGAGGTCAACAGAAGAACACGCGGCTGTGTCCAGTGTGAAACCGAGATAGCTAGCGGTTGAAGGCGCTCTCGCAGCGCTCAACGGTGTTTTCCGGCGACTGCATGATCGCACCGAAAATCGCTGCACGTATCTGGGGCCCGCTTTGCAACTTGATGCCGAGTGCGCGAAGGACCGATACCTCGCCTTCCAGGAACAGATCGATCTGATCATGGAGCGCCTGATCGGCGATCCGCATGACCGTTGTACATTCATCATGAAGCCGTTCGCCGACGCGTTTCCTCTCGGATATCGAAAGGGGCTGCCTGTTCAGCGCCCGCGCAAGGATCGCCTGTTCAGCCCCGGTTAGGCGTTGCGCAAGATGTTTCGCAATCTCGGCTGCCAATACGTCGAGATAGTCGCGCGTGAATGCGGTTGCGATATTCTGGACTTCGGACTTGTATTCGGTTTCGTTCGGGGGCGCGTTTCTGCTGAGAAATGCGGCGATCCGTTGCTGCAAGTTCCGCCGGCAGCAAATATTCTGAGTTGAACCGGAGTTTTTGAGCGCTTGTTCGAGCGCCGACGCCTTGCTTTCCCGCCCAGAATTGTCGGCCTGCACGCCGAGCGCGCAAGAAAGCAGAATCGCAAAGGCGGCAAAAAGGAAGCGCACGTCTTAGTCCCCGATAACCTCCGCCGACCCGTCCGGGTGCCCGACGACCACAGCGCTGGCCAGCCCGCAGAAGAGGCCGGTTTCGACGACGCCCGGCACCAGGTTCAAGGCAATCCCCAGCACGTCCGGATCGCCGATGCGCTGAAGCGAGAGGTCGAGAATGTAATGGCCTTCGTCGGTCACATATGGCCGCCCATCGGTTTCGCGGCGCGCAAAGGTCCTGCCATCCACATCCGCTGTCTCTAGCACTTCGGCCACTTCGCGGGCTGTCGATTCCCAGCCGAAGCGAACGACTTCGATCGACAGCGGAAACGCACCGAGGGTTTTGACCCGCTTGGACGGGTCGGAGATGACAATCATCTGTTGCGACGCCGAGGCGACGATTTTTTCCTGCAACAGCGCCCCGCCAGCGCCCTTG
This sequence comes from uncultured Limibaculum sp., assembly GCA_951813525.2. Taxonomy (GTDB): domain Bacteria; phylum Pseudomonadota; class Alphaproteobacteria; order Rhodobacterales; family Rhodobacteraceae; genus Thermohalobaculum. Next base: position 1,064,814 of record CATOTJ020000003.1, on the reverse strand, counting down.
ATCAGATTCAATTCGCCATCGAACTCGTCCGCGCCGTCGACGGTGACATCCAGAGACACCGCCTCGCCCAGGGTCGTCAACGCAATGCCCAGCCCCTCGGCCTGCGCCTTTGTGCGTGACGATGTGGGAACGCAGACGACCTGCTTGCCTGATTCTGCCAGCAGATCGACAAACCATTTCGCGGTCGAGCCGGTGCCAAGGCCCACCTTCATCCCGTCCTGGATCCAATCCAGTGCGCGCGCGGCGGCGGCTTTCTTGGCGCGTTCGGCGTCATTCAAATCGTCGGCCATCGTATCCTCCGTCGCGGTCATCCTGCGGATTGTCGCCCGCGGGCTTTAGGACAATCCGTGATCGGGTAATGTGCGCGCTTGCTCATGTCCAGCCGGGGACCCCCATGTTTCTCAGCGTCTTTGATATCTTCAAGGTCGGGATCGGCCCTTCTTCGTCGCACACCATCGGACCGATGGTGGCGTGCGCGCGGTTTCTGGACTTGTTGCGCACCGGGCGCGACCGGGTGCCGGGGGCTGGTATGCCGGCGCGGGTTTCCTGCCGCCTGCACGGGTCGCTGGCACTGACCGGCAAGGGCCATGCGACCGACCGGGCTGTCATATTGGGACTGGCCGGTTTCGTGCCCGAAACGATGGACCCCGAAAAGGTCAGCGCGGTCGAGGCCAGCGTTGCGAAAGCGCAGCGGGTCACACCGGACGGACTGGACCTGGCCTTTGACCCGGCGGCCGACGTGATTTTCGATTTTGGCGCCCCATTGCCCGAGCATACCAATGGGATGGTCCTGGAGGCGCACGACGCCGACGGGCGGCTGGCCCATGCCGAAACCTATTTTTCCATCGGCGGGGGTTTTGTGAAATCGCGCCGCGAAATGGCGGTCTCGGATCTGTTCGTCGAGCCCGAGGGCAGTCAGGTGCCCTATCCCTTTTCGACGGCCGCCCAGATGTTGGAAATGGCGACACGGTCCGGAAAGTCGATCTCCGAAATGAAACGGGCGAACGAAGAGGTTCGGCGGGCGGGCGCCGATCTGGACCGCGGCATCGACCGGTTGTGGGAGGTAATGACGGCCTGCATTGACCGCGGGTTGGCGGCTGAAGGAATACTGCCCGGCGGGTTGGGCGTACGCCGCCGGGCGCCCGGCATTTACCAGCAATTGAAGGATGAAGCTGGGCGCAATCTGGTTGCCCCGCACGTCGCCAATGACTGGTTGTCGGTCTATGCCATGGCGGTGAACGAAGAAAACGCAGCGGGCGGTCAGGTGGTCACGGCGCCGACCAACGGTGCGGCGGGCGTTATGCCCTCTGTTGTGCGGTACTATATGGACCATGTTGTCGGGGCCAATACCGCAGGGCGGCGCGAGATCTTTTTGACGGCCGCTGCCATCGGCGGGCTGGTCAAGCACAATGCGTCAATTTCCGGCGCCGAATGCGGGTGCCAGGCGGAAGTCGGTTCGGCGGCGGCGATGGGGGCCGCGGCCTTGTGTGCGGCGCTTGGCGGGCGGCCGGAACAGGTGGAAAATGCCGCCGAGATCGCGCTGGAGCACCATCTGGGCATGACCTGCGACCCGGTTAAAGGGCTGGTTCAGGTGCCGTGTATCGAACGAAACGGCCTGGGCGCGATCAAGGCGGTTTCGGCGGCGTCGCTCGCACTGCGCGGCGACGGGCACCATCTGGTTTCATTGGATGCCTGCATCAAGACAATGAAGGAAACCGGGCGCGACATGTCCGAGAAATACAAGGAAACCTCGCTGGGCGGATTGGCCGTAAACGTGCCGGAGTGCTGACCGGGGCGGGGCGCGCGGTCTGATATCTGCAGGGTGCAGGTCGCCGGCAACGATCAGATCCACTTCCAGTCGAGATCTTCCAGAAACTGGAAAAGATCGTCGATCTTGTCGAACCCGGCCGGTGCCGCCTTTTTCAGTTTACGCTCGACCGTATCCGCCCCCTTGTCTTCAACCGTCATGCGCAAGGCGTCGAACGCATCGACCAGAACCTCGCGCGGCGTTTGAATAAACCCCGGCCCGGTCAGGATCACGATGTGCGGCTCGTTCTTCACCGGTTTGAAATAGGTCTCGGCAGGTGTGATCAGGTGGTCATCCAGATAGTTGCGCAGGGCCGTCACGGGCGGGATCTTGATCTTATAGTCGGTCTTGGCGCGTTGCGCGCATAGGGACAGGCGGTGCGCCTCGCCCAGGAAGAGATGCGGTGCGAACCCGAGCTGCAGCGTCATCTTGTAGGAGCCGCGTTTGCGGTTGCGCCACCGCGCGACTCTGTTCAGTTGCACATCAACCGCGAATTGGGCGTTCGAGTGGATGATGTGGCAGAAATAATAGATGAACGCTTCGCCAAGTTCCTGGATCTGCGCTTTGGTCGGCGATTTTGCCTGCAACGCCTGCATGTATTGATCCAGCGAGACGAACCGGCGCAAATCTTCACCGCCTGCACCAAAGATCAAACGTTCCTTCCAGGCCGGACGGCCGCCCACCTTGGTCTGTTTGTTGCTGATCAGTTTAAGCTTCACCAACGTCAGGCGCAGTTGTTCCTGAGCGGCAAATTCGTTCAGATCGTGGGCCTTGGCGACGAAGTTGTCATAGCGGTCGATGCCAAGAACTTCGCGTTGCGCCTTGGTGATGATCCGGTCCGCGTCGGCCTTTTCAAAGGGTTTGCGCGACAGGCCCGCGGTCCAGCCGGGGCCGGACCAGTTCCCGTATTTCAGAAGTTCCGTGAGCGACATGATGCTTCCCCCTCCAAAGCCGGCAAAGCGCGGCAGGGGGAAATTATCTCACAGAGCGGCTCGACCGACAAATTTCGCCGCAACGCTGTCGGTAAGAGACGGCGGGATCGCAGGCGCAGCTATAGCAATCCGGTGGTTCGAAAGCTGGTATCCATCTCTTTGCCAACGATGACATGATCGTGCAGGACCAGTCCGACCGCCTGGGCCGCGCGTTCGATCTGGCGGGTCATATCGATATCTGCTTGGCTGGGGGTCGGGTCGCCAGAGGGATGATTGTGGACCAGGATCAACGCCGAGGCATTCAGCTCCAACCCGCGTTTGACCACCTCCCGCGGGTAGACCGGAACATGATCGACCGTGCCCTTGGCCTGTTCTTCGTCGGCGATCAGGACGTTTTTCCGGTCGAGAAACAGTATGCGGAACTGTTCGGTGTCGCGGTGCGCCATCGTTGTCTTGCAATAGTCCATTAACGACGACCAACTGGACAGGGCGTGGCGGTGCATGACGCGCGCCCGGGCCAGACGATGGGCGGCGGCCTCGACGATCTTCAATTCGCAGATCACCGCCGGGCCGATACCGGACACTTCAGCCAAACGCGCCCGCGGCGCGGAGATGACCCGGTTGAAATCGCCAAAGGTATCGATCAGCCGTTTTGCGATGGGTTTCACATCGCGCTGCGGGATCGCACGAAACAGCACCAGTTCCAGCATCTCGTAGTCGGCGACACTGTCGGCACCGGCGGCCAGAAACCGTTCGCGCAATCTGGCCCGGTGGCCACGCTGATGATCCTGCCCATGGCGGGGCCGCCTGGGTGTACGTTGCGCTGTGCTGTTCTTGGCTGTGCTGTTCTTGGCCGGGCTGTTCTTGGCCGGGCTGTCCTTTGTCAGGCTGTCTTTTGTCAGGCTGTTTTTAGCCGTGATGTTCAATGGCAGACGGGTCGCGAATGACGAGCCGAACCGTTCGCCAAAACCGGCCTTTGCGGCGCCCTCGCCGTCATTGTCGCTGTCCACGCTGTCCGCTCCGTCAAAGGGGTGTCCCGCTGATCAGATGCCACGGTGGTTACCAACCGGTTAGCGGCGATGTGATTCTATCGAATTCGCCGGGTCACGACACGCCGGTTTTGCGGATGGTTCGGGTCCGACATCAATGGCCGTGTCTCTCCGAACCCGCGTGCCTGCAACCGGTTTCCGTCAACGCCGCGATTGATCAGATAGCCAACCACCGAGTCCGCACGTTTTTGCGACAGGACCATATTGGCCTGATCGGAACCGGCCGCATCCGTGTGCCCTTCGACCTCGAACGCGAACGTCAATAGCGCCGGGCTGCGCAAGGCAGTTGCAAAGGCATCGAGATTGCGCCTCGCTTGCGAGGTCAGCTTGTCCGAACCGGATTCGAAGGTGATCAGCAGATCCAGGCTGCCAGCGGTTTTGCCGGGCTTTCCGCCGCTGCCCAGCGTCACACCGCGCTTGGCGCCCGTCAGCGGCAGAACCATATCGTCATCATCGTCGCGCGCCGCCGGCAGCGACGGCCGCGTGGCCGCGACCTCCGGCGCCGGATCGGCCTTGGCCGTCGCCTTGCCCTTCATGAAGTGTTTGATGATGTCGTCTGCCGTGAACTGGGCATCAGCCAGGGCCGGTGCCGGGGCCAGGCAGAGGACGGTCAGGAAAATACCCGCGACCCGCCGCATTGTTTCAACCTCTTAATCAATTCGTAATCCGCCAAATATGGGCGGCTGAGGCCGGTGCGTCAATCCGCATCCTCTTCGATGCGGTAGCGGAAATCGCAATGGCTGGCGCCGCTCATGATGGTTTGCGTTCGTTCCAGCTTAATGTCCGGATTAAATCCGGTGCAGAAAGTACCGTCGCGATTACAAGAAAGCAGATGGCCGATATGGCCCAGACCCATCTCGCGATACATCTCGGAATATTTGCAGCGGGTAATGTTGAAATGGACCTCTTCTTGGGTCTCTTTCAGCATTTCCATCTCGAGCGCGCCTGATGCCTTCCACTGTCCCATGGTGGCACGAAAGGCCAATAGGCCGCGATCCTCTAAGCCTTCGGAATAGGCCTTTCCCTGGCTGATCGAGTCCCTGATGACGGCAGCGCCCAAAATCTCCTGGGCCAGTTCGTCGCCCAAACGCTCGGCCATTTCCTCGTAGACGGGTTTCAGGATGTTCGCCTCGATGCGGCGCTGTTCCAACATCGGCAGTTCGGTTTTGGCCATGGGGTCCTCTTGGGTTTCCGACAGGATGATCTCGCAACTGGGTCTGGTCAACCGCGCGGCGAACGGGCACGCTTGGGTCAAAGACCTGGAGGATCTGATGCGCCCGTTCCTGACTGCTTTGGTTGCGCCTGCGCTGACCGCATTTGCCGTCGCTGGCCCGATTGCAATATCCGCTGCCACCGCGCAGACCCGGGCCGATCCCGAGGCGGCGACCGGGATGACGGCAAAGCCATTGGTCACAGCAGAGCGGCAGATGATCGTTGCCGCGCACCCGGCCGCTGCAAAAGCCGGGGCCGCCATTCTGGCGCGCGGAGGTTCGGCCGCCGATGCCGCCATCGCGGCGCTTTTGGTGCTGAACGTTGTCGAGCCGCAGTCCAGCGGCATCGGCGGCGGGGCCTTTGCACTGGTCCACGGCGCCAATGGCATCACCAGTTTCGATGCCCGCGAAACGGCGCCTGCCGGGGCGACGCCCGACCTCTTCATGGCAGACGGCGAGGCGATGGGTTTCCGGGCCGCCGTTGTCAGCGGACGATCGGTCGGAACGCCGGGGCTGGTTCGTTTGTTCGAAACGCTGCACCAGCGCCACGGGAAACTGGCCTGGGCCGAGCTGTTCGAACCGGCAATCGCGCTGGCACGCGACGGGTTCCCGGTTTCAGAACGCCTGCACGGGATGCTGAGCCAATATGGCGCGCGGTTGGATGGCAGCGCGGCTGGCGATCTTTTCCGACCCAGCGGCGCGGCGCCGGATATCGGCGCAACTCTGCGCCAGCCGGACCTGGCGGCGACGCTTGAGGCGATCGCGGAAGGCCGCGCTGCTGCCTTCTATTCGGGGCCGATTGCCGATGCCATTGTGGCGGCGGTAGCTGCCGATCCGGTGCCCGGCAGCCTCGGCACCGGTGATCTGGCCGCTTATCGCGTGATCGAACGCCCTGCGATCTGCCACCCCAATCGCAGCTTCAGGATTTGCGGGATGGGGCCGCCGTCGTCCGGAGCCACGACGGTCGGCCAGATGCTGATGTTGCTGGACAGGTTCAAACCGGACGAGTTGGCCCTGGATCAGGCGACGCTTTGGCATCTTTTTGCCGAGGCATCGCGCCTGGCCTATGCCGACCGCGCCGCTTTTCTGGCGGATTCGGACTTTGTAAAAGTACCTGTGAAGGGTCTTCTGGATCTTGACTATATGCTGTCGCGTGCGCGGCTGATCAATCGCGCGGCGGCAAGCACCGGCCGCGCGACGGCGGGCGATCCGCCATGGCGCGAAGGCGCGCTTTTTGCCCCGGATGCCAGCCTGGGAACGCCGGGAACGACGCATCTTTCGGTCGTTGATGCTGACGGCCTCGCGATTTCGTTGACCGCGTCGATTGAAACGGCGTTTGGGTCGGGCCGCATGGCGGCCGGATTTCTGCTCAACAATCAACTCACCGATTTTTCGTTCCGCCCGGATCGTGACGGCAAGCCGATTGCAAACGCTGTGGCGCCGGGCAAGCGGCCCCGGTCTTCGATGTCGCCAACTATCGTCTATGACGGCGACCGTCCGGTCGTGCTGACCGGGTCGCCGGGCGGGTCGCGCATCCCCGAATACGTTGCCCAAAACCTGATCGCGATTTTGCATTTCGGTCTGGACCCGGCCGAGGCCGCAGCTTTGCCCCATGTCTCGCACCGCAACGGCGATGCGATCCGTGTCGACCCCGGGCTGGCGGCAGATATCATCGAAGGCCTGAAATCGGCTGGGCACGAGGTCGAGGTGCGCGAGATGAACTCCGGCGTCCATACCATTGTCATCGGGCCGGATGGCGCGCTTTCCGGCGGCGCCGATCCGCGGCGCGAGGGCGTCGCCGTCGGCGAATAGACCGTTGACGGTCCTGCGCCGCGCCAGTGCCGCTGATCTGCCACGGATCGTCCAGGTCCGGGCGAGCGTGCGCGAAAACCGGCTGTCAGATCCGGGCGCGATCACCGAGGCAGTTCTGCAAAGCTTTCTGGACCGAAAGCTGTTTCATGTGGCGGTCGAGGGTGATTGGATTGCGGGGTTCTCGGCGGCCGAACCGGATGACGGCACGATATGGGCGCTGTTCGTCGATCCGGACGCCGAGGGGCGCGGGACCGGCCAGGCCCTGCTGAACGCGGCCCTGTCGGATTTGCGCGCCGCGGGGCATGCCTTTGCCCGCCTCAGCACCGACCCCGGCACGCGGGCAGAACGTTTTTATACCCGTGCGGGATGGACCCCGACCGGCGCGTCGGCACATGGCGAGACCGGGTTTCGGATAGCTTTGAGCGGTTGAAGCGGGTGAGTGGCGAAACCCGGCAGCCCGCTATTGCAGGCAGTTTTTGGCAAATGCGACTGTTTCGGCGCGCGAATCGCGGGCGATTTTCAGCTCGTCGAATGCATCAAACCCGTGCACCCCGCCGGGATAAACCATTAACCGGCCGTCATTGCCCGCAGCCCGCCAGCGCCCGGCCATGAACAATGTGTCGTCCAAAAGCGGATCTTCGGTGCCGACCAAGAAAAGGGCGGGCGGCAGGCCCTGCAAATCGGCCAGTATCGGCGACAGCGCCGATCCGCCCCGCGCCTTGGCGCCGGGATCGAGAAAGTCCTGAAACCAGTTAATCACGGGTGTCGATAGGATAAGGTAGCGATCGCCCCAGGTCATCGCAGAGGGTGTGCCGCGCACATCAAAGCATCCGTAATAGAGCACCAGACCGCGCACCCGGTCGCCCTGCCCGGCATCGCGCAATGCGAGCGCGGTCACCATGCTCAGATGCGCACCGGCCGATTCGCCGCCGATCACGACCGGAAGATCGCTGTCCCCCAGAACCCATTTCGCCGCTGCCACGCAGTCTTCACGCTGCGCGGGCCAGGGATGTTCAGGCGCCAGGCGATAGGCGACCGAAATTACCCGCATTCCTGTTTCGCGCGCCATGAACTGGCACGAATTGTCATATTGATCGGGCGCGCCCAATGTCCAACCGCCACCGTGAATGTGCAAATAGATGCCGACAGGATCGCCAACGGGTTCAGAGACACGCACCCGCCCCGGCCCGCCAGGCGCACCCGGGATATCCTGCCATTCCGAGCCATCCAACGGGCCGCCCAATGGCAGCGCACCCTTTCCTTCGGCGCGCGAGGCCCTGACGATCTCTGGCGGGAAGTCGTAAATTCTCGGCGCGGCGGCCAGCTCTGCCTCCAGCTTGGCATTGAAGGCAGCCGTCTCGTCGGTGATGGCGCGCGGATCGAACAGATTTGACAGGTCAAACTTCATGGCAAATTCCCCAATGATGCAAAGCGATCCTTGTGCAATGGGCGCGGCACCGCAAGGCGGGGCGATATAGGGCTTGGAAGGGTCTGGCAGTCGCCGGGCACCGGGAGGTTCAACCCCCACGCAAAACCTTGGCGCGGCCCTCGGGGACGCGGCGGATCTCGACCCCCGTGAAGACATGCAGCGTGTTCAACTCGTTATCGATCACTGCATGATCGGACACCCAGCCACCCATCACCAGATAGGTTCGCAACAGGGGCGGCATGCGTCCAAGCGCCAGTTTCATGTTCGGTGTGCGGACACGCAAACGGCGGGCAAAGCGAAAAACCTTCGGTGCTTTGACCCGCGGCAACCAGCGTTTCGGTGCGATGTGCTTTTCCTTCAGCAGCGCGAACGCATCAGCATATTCTTCGGCGTCGACGCCATGAAAGCTGGAACAGCCGAACAGCATCTCGACACCGTTTTCGTCGACAAAGCGGGTCATCGCGGTCCAGGCGACGCGCAATATTGCCGGGTCCTTCCAGGCCGGATGGATGCAGAAGCGGCCCATCTCGACCAAGGGGCCGGGAAAATCGGCAAGCGCCCGCAGATCGTAATACTTCGCCGAATAGCTTCGTGAAATCTCGCTGCCCGAAGCCAAAGGCATCATGCGAAAACAGCAGACCAGTTGTCCCGATCGCGTGTCTTCGACCATCAGATGATGGCACAGCGGATCAAACTCGTCCGTGTCCAGCGCATCTTCCTGCGCAGTTTCCAGACCGCGCATCTCGACGAAAGTCAGATAGCGCAATTGCTGACAGGCCGTCACATCGGCCTGGCTCGCCGCAATCCGCGCTTTAAAGCGTCCCCCGGTAAACATCATGCGCCCGCCACAATTGGTTCTTGCCAACGGATGTCAGATATCCATGCAATCACTATATACAAGTTCATTCATGACATGAACGTGTCATGTTCGCACCACCGTCGCGACAAATCAGGAGAAGTGATCCGTGGCCGACAAAATCCGTAAGACAGACGAGGAATGGCGCGCCCAGCTTTCACCCGAAGCCTATCGTGTGACACGTAAACACGCCACCGAACGCCCGTTCACCCACGACGATTTCCCGAAATCCCCAGGCATGTTCCATTGTGTCTGCTGCGGGGCCGAGTTGTTCGAGCAAGGGACGAAATTCGACAGCGGCACAGGCTGGCCCAGCTTTTATCAGCCGACCGAAGGCGGTGCGGTGGGCGAAAAAGACGACCGAAGCTGGTTCATGCGCCGCACGGAAGTGCACTGTGCCAAGTGCGAGGCGCATCTTGGCCATGTCTTCCCGGATGGCCCGGACCCCACGGGATTGCGGTATTGCATCAATGGCGCCGCGCTGGATTTTGAACCCGAAACCTGAGACCGGGGCCGTGCCGCCCTTGACGGCGCAGTGCGGCCCGTGAACTGTCGCGCCCACGCAAACGGGGGCGCGACATGACTAACGATTTTGGATGGCCAACGGGCAAACGCGTCGCGCTGTCGTTGGTCGTCAATGTCGAAGAAGGGTCGGAGATGTCGATCGCCCGCGGCGACAAGCGCCCGGAACCGGTCGACGAGCTTGGCGTCGCCGTTTCGGTTCCGATCAGGAATTATGTCAACGAATCGAACTATCTCTATGGAGTGCGCGCGGGCGGGCCGCGCGTTTTGCGGGTTCTGGCCGATCATGGCGCGGTTGCGACGATCACCGCTGCGGCGCAAAGCCTGGAAGAGGCCCCGGACCTGACGCGGCAGATTGTCGATGCCGGGCACGAGGTCTGTTCCCATGGCTGGCGCTGGGTCCATCAGTTTTCGATGGACGAGGAGCGCGAACGCGCCTTTATCGCCCGGGCCGCGCAATCCATCGCCAAGACCTGCGGCAAGCCGCCCGCCGGATGGCTTTCGCGGTATCTGCACACGCCCAATACCCGGCGCCTGTTGGTCGAAGAGGGCTATTCCTATCATATGGACGACCTTTCGGACGACCTGCCCCGATGGGAAGGCGTCGAGATGAGCGATGGCACGATCCGCCCGCTGATCGTGATACCCTATGCGCTGGACACCAACGATATGAAGTTCTGGACGGCGCCTGCCTATTCGCCGCAGGACTGGCTGGATTATGCCCGGCGCAGTCTGGATTGGTTATGCGCAGAGGCCGCAGATTACGGCCCGCGGATGCTGTCGGTCGGGCTGCATCTGCGCATTATTGGCCGCCCCGGCCGGATCTGGGCGCTGGATGAATTTGTGCGTGACGCCGCAGCGCGCGACGATGTCTGGATCACGACCAGATCAGAGATTGCAGACCGGTTTGCCCAGACGCATCCGTGGAGCGGCTGATGGAAAGCGTTGCCGACGATGCGATACGTCTGACATTTGCCGACGCCATCGCGACCGTCACGCTGAACCGCCCGGATGTGCGCAATGCCATGTCGTCGGCGATGTGGTCAGCGCTGCCGCCCCTGATGGATCGGCTGGCAGGTGATGAAGATGTGCGCGCCGTCATCCTGACCGGCGCGGGCGGGCACCTTTGCGTTGGCGCCGATATCTCGGAATTCGAAACGGCCTTTGCCGATGCGGGCCGGGCGCGGACCTATAACGATTTGGTGCAGGAAGGGCAGCAGGCCATCACCCGCCTGCCCCGCCCCACCATTGCCGCCATTCCGGGGATGGCTGTCGGTGCGGGCTGCGGACTGGCCATGGCCTGTGATCTGAGATTTGCCGCCGAGGGTGCGCAATTGGCCATGCCGCCCGCCAAACTGGGGGCGAATTATCCCTTCGAAGGCACGCGACAGTTGGTGCAACTGGTCGGACCGGCGCGGGCGAAGGATATGCTGTTCTCTGCCCGCCTGATTGCGGCGGACGAGGCGCTGCGCATCGGCCTCATTGACCGTGTCGTCCCGGAAGATGCACTGATGGGTGAAGTGCGCGCCTATGCCAGCACGGTTGCTGACCTTTCGGCCAGTTCGGTCCGGGTGACCAAAGAAATCATTCAGGCCATCCTGGATGGTGCGGATGTGGAAACGGCCGAGTTGAAAAATCTGTTCGATGGCTCATTCGCGGGCGAGGATTTCCGCGAAGGGTACCGTTCGTTCCTGGAAAAACGCCGTCCGCGGTTTCAGTAAGTTCGGGCGTTTAGGATTGGGGCGGTCCGAACAATGCCGGGGCGAGCATCTCGCCCCACAGCGTCAACGCCGCCTCACACCAGGGCGCGGCAACAATCTGGATCGATGCGGGCAAGGCCGCCTGGCCGAGATCGACCGGCAATGACAATGCCGGGCAACCTGCAAAGTTTGCCAAGGCCGTCAGATCGGCCTGATTGTGCGGAACGGGCGCGCCATGGGCAACGGCCCGTTGCGGCGCCGTCGGCATCAACACAGCATCGACAGATGCCAGCGCCCGGTGACAGGCGGCGCCCGCCGCCCGCACCAGAGACAGTGCCTGAACCAACTTTTGGGCCGGCATGTCCCGCCCGAATTCCAGCATCTTGCGCAGCGATGGTGTCATCGCGCCGGGGCGGTTCATCAGATCTGCGAGTTCAACGGCGCCCTCGGCCTCGATCACGATCAAACCGGCGCGTCTGGCCGGACCCGGGTCCCACCCGGAAAGGTCGACATCGACGACAGTGCCGCCCAGATCGGCGATTTTCCCGCGGGCGATCTGCAGCCCGTCCAGGATTGCGCGCTCGCACTCGACGGCCTCTATCTGATGGGGCACGCCGAACCGCAGGCCTGTCAGGTTGCTGCACGCGGGCCGGTCGTACCAGCCTGCGGGCGCGGCGAGGCTTTGCGCATCCAGTGGATCGTAATCGGCCAGTGCCTTTACCGCGGGCCACAACAGGGCCGGATCGCGGGCAAGCGGGCCGATCGTGTCCAGCGACGGCGCAAGGAACAAATGCCCCGATCGCCCGATCAGACCGAAGGTCGGCTTTATCCCCGCAACCCCGCAATAGGCGGCGGGCAAGCGTACCGATCCCATCGTATCCGACCCAAGGGAGAGATCGACAAATCCAGCGGCCACCGCCGCCGCCGATCCGCCGGAAGATCCGCCCGGGGTCAAACCGGGCGCCAATGGATTGCCGCAGCGCCCGAAGGCCGCGTTGTCCGTGGTCGCGCCCAATGCCGCTTCGTGCATGTTCAGGCCGCCGAGCAATATCGCGCCCGCCGCGCGCAGCCGCGTGACCGTGCCAGCGTCCTGCGCGGCCACTATGTCCCGCCGCCCTTCCAGCCCGCCGGTCCACGTCTGACCGGCGACCGCAAGGTTATCCTTTACGCCGACGGTCAGACCGTGCAGCGGGCCGCGCGGCGCAGCATGTTCCAGCGCCCTTGCGGTGCTGAGCGCCTGGTCACGGTCGAGGCGGACAAAACTGTTCAAAGCGGCGTCTTCGACCGCGATGCGCTCCAATCGGGCGCGGATGTCGTCGGCCAGGCCCATCGGTTATTCCCTGATCAGCCGAATCGGCTTTTGACGCTGCTCGATCTGGGTCAACGCAGCCGTTTCGCCCGGCGCCACCGCGCGAACGGCGATTTGCACGCCGAGGCGTTCCTTCAGAACCGCCGCCATCGCTGCGGGCAAACCGGCGTCCTGATCGGCGATATCGGCCGCGGCTTCACGGGTGACCTCGACGGCGACCTCCATTTCTTCGCGTCCCTCCCGGGTGCGGACCAGACAGACATATTCGCCGTTCGCCTCGGCAAATCGAGAGGTCAACAAGGCGCCGACGCCCTGCGGATAGATGTTGATCCCGCGCAGCTTCACCATGTTGTCTGACCGCCCCAGCATTCCGGCCATGCGCCGGAACGGCAGACCCAGTGGATTGGCGCCTGGCAACAGCCGGGTCACGTCATGGGTTTGGAAGCGGATGATGGGAAAGATGTCGTCCTTATAAAGGCATGTGCAGACCAGATCGCCCTCGGCGCCCTCGGCCACGGGTTCGAAGGTTTCGGGGTCGATCAATTCGACGAACTGCGCGTCCTCCATCAAGTGCATCCCGTCGCGGTCCGGTCCCTGCCCGGCAATGGCGCCGGTATCGCCCACGCCGTACCAATCGAAAACCTCGGCGTTCCAAAGCCCTCCGATTTCCTCGGCGCCTTCGGCCCCGAAATGTCCCGAGATCAAGCGAACCGGAATATCACGCCCCGGCAATAGCCCCGCATCCCGCGCCACATCGGCCAGACGGCGAAGATAATCGGCAAATCCGACAATCACCGTCGCCTTGAAATCGGCCATCAGTTGAACCTGCTGGGCCGAAGGCGTTTCGGCGCCGGTTCCGGCGCTGAGGACCTGGGCACCGATCCAGTGGGTCAACGTCTCGCGAATATAATGCCCGCCATTGACCATGCCAAAGCCATAGACAGAATGGACGACGTCTTCGCGGCGGATCCCCTGCAAGTGATAAAGACGGGCCAGCAGCATGTTCTGCACTTCGCGGCTTTTCGGCCCCCAGATCAGAGGTTGTGGCTTGCCGGTCGTGCCCGATGTCGTCTGGAAAATCAGCGGTGGGCGGGCGTTATCACGATAAGTCTCCAGCCCGTGAAAATCGCCGAGGGGCGGGTGCGACTCGACCGAGGCCATCAGGTCGGATTTCGAATAAACCGGCAGTTTAGCTAGGTCCTCCAACCCTTTGATGTCGCCCGACTCTATCCCAAGTCGACCCCAGTGGCGCTGATAGAACGGAACCTTCCAGGCAAACGCCAGGACCTTGGCAAACCGCGCCTCTTGCAGGGAACGCAGTTCATCGACGCTCATCCGCTGGAAAGTCTGGGTGAAGCCGGCTACCGGATAGTCGCGCCGGATCGCGGCGTAATCCATCGCATCGAAATAGCTGGGTGAAGCTCCTGCCGCACCACTTTGAACAACGCTTCTAACCACCTGTAACCTCGCGAATAATGTCATCCCCGACATCGGCTTCGCGCAATATCTCGGCAGTATGTTCGCCCAGCCCGGGCACCGCCGGGTTCAACCGCCCGGGTTCATCGCCGAATTTGATCGCCAGCCCGATATGCAGATTGCCCGCCTGATCGCGGACCAGCATCTCGCGCGCTGCGACCTGCGGATGGTCAAACGCCTCCTTCAGATCCAGGACCGGTGCAAAACAGACATCGCGGCCTGCAAACCAGGCTTCCCATCCGCCGCGTGTCCGCGACGCAAATGCGCCGGTCAGAAAATCCTTCACCGCTTGTTGACCCGGGCCGGGCGGACCGCAGGCCGCTTCGATCAGATCCTCGCGGCCCAGAGCCGTCAGCAGGTTGATCACGAATTTATGTTCGACCCCGCCCAGGGCGACAAACCGCCCATCCGCGGTGCGGTAGGACCGAAAGAACGCGTATCCGCCCCAGCTTCTCTCTTCGCGCACGACCGGCGCCCGGTCCTCGGCAAAGACCGGGCCGGTCACGTTTGGCAGCCAGGCCATGGTCGCATCGTGCATGGACATATCGATATAGTCGCCCTGTCCCGTCGTCCGGCGCCGCAGCAAGGCCATCAGGATCGCTGACAATGTCATCAGCGATGCCGACATATCGCTGACCGGCATTCCGGAATTGGTCGGCGCCCCGTCGGCCCCCAGGTTCAACGACGCCGTGCCCGCCATCGCCTGCACCGCATAGTCATGGGCGGGGCGCTTCACCTCTGGCCCGGTTTGTCCGAAGGCCGCAATCGATGCATAAACAATGCCCGGATTGCGCGCGCGGATCGCCTCTGGTCCCACACCCAGCCGGTCGACAACGCCTGGGCGAAACGCCTCGACAAAGACATCGGCAGTTTCGGCGAGTGCCAAGAGGGCCGTGCGCCCCGCCTCGGTCTTTAGGTCCAGAACCGCCGAACGTTTGCCGCGATGGGTGTTGCGAAACCAGACCGACACACCGTCCGCCGCCCGGTAACCGACGCCGCGCGCCGGTTCACCAGACGGTGGTTCGATCGAGATAACATCCGCGCCGTGATCGGCCATAATCATCGTCAGGTGCGGGCCGGGCAGAAACATCGACAGATCCAGCACACGCACGCCTTCCAATTTCATGGCGACGATCCCTCATTCGATGGCGCAACACATTGCCGCACCGGCCCTATGCCTGTAACGTCACGGTCAGAGCAGGGAAAGGCCCGAGTCGCCCGGGATACGAAGGGGCGCTGTTGAGGCGGGTCCGACTTGCCAACGTGACGACGATCGTGAAGACACAGGCAACGGAGCACAGGGGACTGATCATCAGCGCATTCTGCCGAGCGGGGCATCGGCAGCGGCACCGACGACAGTGATCGAGACATGAAACCGACAGATATCAGCGACCCGGATTATTTCCACAAGGTCGTGGATTGCCAATGGGCCTGCCCGGCGCACACGCCGGTGCCCGAGTATATCCGCCTGATTGCGGATCAACGCTATACTGAAGCCTTCCTGATCAATTGGGAATCCAATGTGTTTCCCGGGATTTTGGGGCGCACCTGCGACCGGCCGTGCGAGCCTGCCTGCCGGCGCGGCAGGGTCGAGGATAAACCGGTCGCGATCTGCCGCCTGAAACGGGTCGCTGCGGACAATGCCGGTGACGTGACTGCCTATATCCCGAAACCGCCCGCACAGAAAAATGGCAAACGGGTTGCGTTGATCGGGGCCGGTCCCGCATCGCTGACGGTCGCCCGCGACCTGCTGCCGCTGGGATACGACTGCGTTGTCATCGAACGCGATCCCCAGGGTGGCGGCCTGATGCGCAAGAATATTCCGTCTTTCCGATTGCCGGTACCGGTGCTGGATGAAGAGGTTGAACGGGTTCTGGGCATGGGCGCCACGACCCGCTTCGGCGAAGAAATCACGTCCATGAAGGCGTTGCTGGAAGAAGGTTTCGACGCTGTTTTCGTCGGCACGGGCGCGCCGCGCGGCAAGGATCTGAGAAGGGTCCCGGGCCGGGCCGAGGTGGACGAAGACATTCATATCGGCATCGACTTCCTGGCGTCGGTGGCCTTCAAGCATATCGAGGAAATCGGCAAGCGTGTCGTCGTCATCGGCGGTGGAAACACGGCGATGGATTGTTGCCGGACGGCGCTGCGTCTGGGCGCGGACGAGGTAACAGTGACAGTGCGCAGCCCGCGCGCCGATATGAAGGCCAGCGATTGGGAGATCGAAGACGCCGAGCGCGAGGGCATCCCGATCCTGGACAACCATTCGCCGAAGGAATTCATCGTCGAGGACGGCAAATTAAAAGCCGTGGTGTTCGAGCGGATGCGAGCCGAGTACACCGATGGTAAACGCAAGCTGATCCCGTCCGGCGAACCGGACGTGGTTATCGAATGCGACGATGTTCTGATGGCCGTCGGCCAGGAAAATTCGTTCCCGTGGATCGAACGCGATCTTGGGATCACGTTCAATGAATGGGAAGAACCCCAGGTCGACAAAACCACTTTCATGTCCTCGCGCCCCGGGGTCTTTTTTGGCGGAGACGCCGCATGGGGACCGGAAAACATAATCTGGGCAGTGGCGCATGGACATCAGGCTGCCATTTCGATTGACCTGCACTGCCGCGGCGAAAGCCTGTTTGAGCGCCCGCCGCCCCTGACCAATCTGATCAGCCAAAAAATGGGCATCCATGAATGGTCTTATGAAAACGACATTAGCCCGGAAGATCGACGCGCGGTCCCCCATGTTGCCAACGAGATTGCGCTGAAAGAACTGACCATCGAGGTCGAGCTTGGCTATGACGAAAAGCTGGCACTGGAAGAGGCGATGCGCTGTCTCAATTGCGATGCGCAAACCGTCTTCGAAGACAAGCTGTGCATCGAATGTGACGCTTGCGTCGACATCTGCCCGGAAGACTGCATCAGTTTCGTCATGAACGCAGAAGAACCCGATCTGCGCGAAAGTCTGCGCATTCCAGCGATGAACTTCGAGCAGGATCTCTACGTCTCGGGCGATTTGCCGACCGGAAGGGTCATGGTCAAGGACGAGGACGTTTGCCTGCATTGCGGTCTTTGCGCCGAGCGATGTCCGACCGGGGCCTGGGACATGCAAAAGTATCTGTTCAACGACGCAAAAGCGTCCCCATCGATTGTAGAGCAAGGTGAGCAGTCCGATGCCGCGTGACGCCAATGGCGCGACGATCAACGAGTTCGTCATCAAATTCGCGAATGTGAACGGATCGGGGTCGGCGTCAGCCAACCTGATGTGCGCAAAAGCATTCTTCCGCATGGGCATCCCGGTCAGCGCGAAGAACATTTTTCCGTCGAACATTCAGGGCCTGCCGACCTGGTATGAGATCCGCGTCAGCGAAGCCGGTCACATGGCCCGGCGCGATGGTATCGACGTGATGGTCGCGATGAACCCGGCCTCTTACGCGCGCGACATTGCCGAAGTGGTGCCGGGCGGGACGGTGATCTACGATTCGACCCGCGAGCGCGATTTCGGCCGCGATGATCTGACGGTCATCGGCATTCCCTGCGCCCGGCTTTGTGCCGATGAGTGGGCCGACCCGCGCCAGCGTCAGTTGTTCAAGAACATGGTCTATCTGGGCGCGCTGAAATATCTGTTGGGCATTGAAGACGGGGTGTTGAAGCAACTGATCGCGGATCAGTTCCGTTCGAAACCCAATCTGATCGAACCGAACGTCGCCGCGCTGGACCTTGGCCATAACTGGGCGGCGGAAAATATCGAAACTCGCCCCAATGTTGTCGTGCAAAGCACCGACAAGACAGATGGCAAGATCATGTTGCAGGGCAACGAGGCTGCCGGGATCGGCGCCGTCTTTGCCGGTGCGACAGTCGCCAGTTGGTATCCGATCACGCCTTCGACATCGATGGTCGAAGGATTTGAAAAACACGCCACCAAGCTGCGCCGCACCAAAGATGACCTTCTGAACGCCGCCATCGTGCAGGCAGAGGATGAACTGGCGGCCGTCGGCATGGCCATCGGCGCCAGTTGGAATGGTGCGCGTGCGTTCACGGCAACCTCCGGCCCCGGCATTTCGCTTATGGCCGAGTTTATCGGGCTGGCCTATTTCGCCGAAATCCCACTGGTCATTTTCGATATTCAGCGCGGCGGCCCCTCGACCGGCATGCCGACACGCACACAGCAGTCGGATATTCTGACCTGCGCCTATGCCAGCCATGGCGACACCGGTCACATCCTGTTGCTGCCCCGCGATCCGGGCGAGTGCTTTACCATGTCCGCGGATGCGTTCGATCTGGCCGAGCGCTATCAGACGCCGGTCTTCGTTGTCTCCGATCTCGACATCGGGATGAACGATTGGGTGGTCGACGAACTGACCTGGGACGATGCCCGTCAACCTGATCGTGGCAAGGTATTGGATGCAGCCGGTCTGGACGCCATCGAAAAATTTGCGCGCTATCGCGACGTTGACGGCGATGGCATCGCATACCGGACGATCCCGGGCACGCATCCCGAGAAAGGCGCCTATTTCACGCGCGGAACATCGCATACCGAAACCGGCGGCTACACCGAGGACGGCGAAATCAACGCCGAAAACCTCGACCGGATCAAACGCAAGATCGACGGCGCTGCGGAAATCTTGCCGACACCGGTTATCAAGATGGCCAAGGCGGCGACCCGGCTGGCGCTGGTCAATTTCGGCTCGACCGATCCGGCAGTCGAGGAAGCGCAAGGTCATTTCGCAGCCGACGGTCACATCTTCAATCACATGCGGCTGCGGGCCTTCCCGTTTGCCGAGGCCGTGCGCGATTTTGCCGACGCGCATGACTATCTCTTTGTGATCGAACAGAACCGCGATGCACAGATGCGCACGTTGTTGATGGTCGAGGCGGGCATTCCTGCGCACAAGCTGATTGCCATCACCAATCATGACGGCATGCCGCTGACTGCCCAGTTTGTCCGCGACGCGGTTCTGGGTACGTTGGCTCAGATCCCGGGCCACGCCCCGGCAGAACGAATTTCGGCCGAATAAGGACCGACACCATGACCCATATCCTGAAGCCCAAATTTCGCCACCCGCGCCTGCCGACAAACGCGCTGGGCCTGACCCGGCGCGACTATGAAGGTGTCATCTCGACGCTTTGCGCGGGGTGCGGCCACGATTCAGTCACCGCGGCGATTGTCGAGGCGTGTTTCGAGATGGAACTGCCCGCCCACCGCGTCGCCAAAATGTCGGGGATCGGCTGTTCGTCGAAGACCACCAACTATTTCATGAACCGAAGCCATGGGTTCAATTCGGTCCATGGACGCATGCCGTCCGTGGCGACGGGCGCCAATCTGGCAAACCGCGATCTGATCTATATGGGGATCTCGGGCGACGGCGACACCGCTTCGATCGGACTTGGGCAGTTTTGCCATGCGGTCCGGCGGCGGCTGAACATGGTTTATATCTGCGAGAACAACGGCACCTATGGCCTGACAAAAGGACAGTTTTCCGCCACCAATGACCGCAATTCCAAATCCCGCCGCGGGCTGGCGACACCGTTCGAGTCGATTGATCTGTGCAACATGGCAATCGAACTCGGCGCCGGGTTCGTGGCGCGGTCCTTTTCCGGCGACAAAGGACAATTGGTGCCGCTGATCAAGGCTGCAATCGCCTATCGCGGGTTTGCGCTGATCGATGTGGTCAGTCCCTGCGTGACCTTCAACAATCACGCCGCTTCGACCAAAAGCTATACCTATGTCCGCGACCACAATCAGGCGATGGACCGCATCGACATGGTTGCGACATCGCAGGAAATCACTGCGGACTATGCGCCGGGGACGTCAACCGAGGTCACCCTGCACCACGGGGCAAAGCTGCGGTTGTCAAAGCTGGCCGAGGACTATGATCCGACCGATCCGGCTGCGGCGCTGCCCGCGCTTGAGCGCCAGCGCGGATCGGGAGAGATTGCCACCGGGTTGCTCTATTTTGACGACCGCGAGCAGGATTTGCATGACCTGCTGGGCACGTCGCAGACACCGTTGAACCAAATCCCGGATGAAGATCTCTGTCCCGGATCGGATGCGTTGGCGGATATCAACGCGTCCAAACGTTGAGCGGGTCGCGCCCGCCGCCCGCTGCCGCCCCTGCGAAATCTGATCGGTAGAAGGCAAGCATGGCGCCGCCCGACGATCAGGCCCGTGCCTCGATCACCCAGGCCGAGGCCAGCAGCTTGAGCGCGCCGTCCTGAACATGGCGTGCCAAACGCCGCGACAGGAAACTGCGCGCCTGCGCCTTCGCCTCGTCACCGGCCCCTTTCAGGCGCGATGCCAGCGGTCCGATGCGCATCATAAAGGACAATCCCCGCTCCAGCGGATCGGGATCGTCACCGTCGGACAGTTCGGCCATGAACTCGTGCGTCCGGTGGCGGACATCGCGGAACCCCGCCCCTTCCAACAATGGAACAAATGTCTGCGGCTCGGCCCACGCGAACGGTCCCGGACCGGGCGCGCCCATATTGGGTGTGCCCGCAGGCATCTCCTCGGCAACGAAAGTCATCGGCACCGATGCCCACTGGTTGCGCATGATATCCCGCCAGGCCACGAAAACCGCAGACCCGTCGGGTCGCACCGCGCTGTGCAGGTTGGTCAGCGCTGCAGGTGGGTTGTCGAAGAACATCGAGCCAAAGCGCGAGAACAGAGCATCAAACCCGCCCGGCGTGAAGGCGTGCCGCTCGGCATCCGCCTCGATCAACTCGACATTGGCCTGACCGGCCAACCGGGCGCGGGCCAGTTCCATCAGGTCCGGCGACACGTCAATTCCGGTCACATGCCCGTCCGGGCCGACCTGGGCAGCCAACCTTTCGGTGCTGGCGCCGCCCCCGCAGCCAAGGTCAAGCACCCGCTGGCCGGTGCCTACTGCCAATGCCTCAAGACCGGCATCACCGGCCGGCCCCAAAAGCACATCCAGCGCATCGCCACGCCTTGCCCATTCCTGACCCGTCCGGCCGACCCACTCCTCGCGGCTTGCCATGACTATCCTCGATTTGATCCGAACCGCGTTCACCCTATTGTACGCAAAACGCAAAGGCCAGATGGACCCGAATGACTGCGCCCCACTCTTCCGGCAACTGGCACCAAATCCAGGCGTGGGTCTTCGACCTGGATAACACGCTGTATGCGCCTTCGTCCGGTCTGCTGGATCAGGTCGATATTCTGATGACCCGGTTTATCGCAGACAAGCTGAACCTGCCGTCAGAGCGCGCCAGCGATCTGCGTCGCCATTATTGGCAGCGCCATGGTGCGACGATGACCGGTTTGGTCGACGAGCACGGTGTCGATCCCGACGAATTCCTGGCGGCCAGCCACCGGCTGGACCTGTCGCCATTGCAACCGGACCCGATCCTGGGCGCCGCGCTCGACGCGCTGCCGGGGCGGCGGCTGGTGCACACAAATGGCCCACGCCACCACGCCGAACGGGTATTGGACGCACTGGGACTGACCGTGCATTTCGATCAGGTCATCGCATTGGAAGACACCGGCTATGTGCCAAAACCTGCCGCCGAGGCGCACCGCAGCGCGGCCCGATTGGCGGGAATCGATCCGGCCCGGTCGGCAATGATCGAAGACTCGCCCGCCAATCTGCGCCATCCCGCCGCAATGGGTATGACGACAATCTGGCTGGATCATTCAACGAACGGGGCGTCGCCCAGTCACGTCCATCATCCGATCACGGACCTGACCGGGTTTCTGCAAACCATATCGGCTGGCACGGACTGTCGTTAAAGATCGATCGAGCCCATCACATCCATCACATGAACCGGAACCGGCGCGATCCCCGCGATCAAGTCGTCCGCGGATTGCGCCAGCAGTGGGAAGGTCCGGTAGTGCCCTGGCACCACGCCTTTCAGCCCCGGGAAAAACCGCTTCAGGCCCCAGGCAGCCCGCGCCCCGTCCATGGTGAAGTGTCCGCCGATGGGGGCAATCGCGATTTCGGGATCGTGCAACTCGGCCATCCAGCCCCAATCGGCCATAATGTCGGTGTCGCCCATCGCATAGATCGTGCGCCCGGCATGGCTGATCATGAACCCGCATTCCTGACCGGTTGGCACCGGGCCGTTTTCGCCGCCGATTGTCGACGAATGCGATGCCGCGACCAAGGTGCAGGCTACATCGCCAGCCATGACCGTACCGCCGCGGTTGAAAGCCACGCCCTCGACCCCGTCCTCGCCTTCGGTCAGCACGTTGATCAGTTCGTACATCCCCAGGACCGGCGCACCGGTTTTCCGGGCCAGCGCAACCGCATCGGCGGTGTGGTCGAAATGCCCGTGCGTCAGCAGAATATGCGTTGCACCGGCAACAGCCGCCTCGTGCTGATCTTCGGGCAATACCGGATTTCCGGTCAGCCACGGATCCAGCAGCAAGACCTGATCACCGATCTCGATTCGAAAACTGCCATGTCCCATCCAAGTAATGCGCATCCCGCCCTCCATTGCCGCGATTCTCGGGCCGCAGGATACGGCAATCGCGCGGCCCGTCCACCCGTCCGTCCACCCGCTGACGGCGCTGCGCAATCACCGCGTCAATCGCAGCGCCGGCCCCCGCCCGAGCCCCTTGCAGCCCCCGCCCGGCGCCGCTAAACCGGCGCCTCGAAACACCCCCGGGGAAGGAATGCCCATGTCCGTCGATACCGATACCGTCCGGCGCGTTGCCCGGCTCGCCCGGATTGCGGTGGCCGAGGAAGAGCTCGCGCCGCTGGCAGGCGAGCTCAACACGATCCTGGGCTGGGTCGAACAGTTGGGCGAGGTCGATGTCGAAGGCGTCGAGCCGATGACCTCGGTGACGCCGATGGATCTGAAGCAGCGCGAGGATCAGATCACGGATGGCCATCGCCAGAACGATATCCTGACAAACGCCCCCGATGCCCGCGAGGGCTTTTTCGCGGTTCCCAAGGTGGTGGAATAAACCCATGGCCCTGAACAAACTGACCATTGCCGACGCCCGCGACAGCCTGCGCGCCGGGGAAATCACGTCGCGCGCACTGACCGAAGATTGTCTGAACGCCGCGGCGGGCGCCACGGCGCTTAACGCCACCTGCCACGATGTCAGCGACAAAGCACTGGCCATGGCCGACGCCGCAGATCAGCGCCGCGCCGCGGGCGATGACGCGCCGATGCTGGGCATCCCGGTCGCGAT
This sequence comes from uncultured Limibaculum sp., assembly GCA_951813525.2. Lineage (GTDB taxonomy): Bacteria > Pseudomonadota > Alphaproteobacteria > Rhodobacterales > Rhodobacteraceae > Thermohalobaculum. The sequence continues at coordinate 1,041,554 of CATOTJ020000003.1, read as the reverse complement.
CAAAGACCTTTTCTGCACGGAAGGCATCAATTCCCAGGCCGCTTCGAATATCCTGTCGGGCTTTCGACCGCCTTACGAATCCACAGTCACATCGAAATTGTGGGAACAGGGCGCGGTGATGGCGTGCAAGACGTCGATGGACGAATTTGCGATGGGCTCGTCCACCGAAACGTCCTGTTATGGGCCAGCCGTGAGCCCATGGCGGCGCACCGGCGATCCGACACCGATCACGCCTGGCGGTTCCTCGGGCGGGTCTTCCGCTGCTGTTGCCGCTGATCTCGCGCTCGCGGCGCTGGGCACGGATACCGGCGGGTCGATCCGCCAACCTGCTGCGCTGACCGGTACCGTCGGCCTGAAGCCTACATATGGGCGCTGCTCGCGCTGGGGCATCGTGGCATTTGCCTCGTCCCTCGACCAGGCCGGTCCAATGACCAAAACGGTGCGCGACGCTGCCATCCTGTTGGGCGCCATTGCAGGCCATGACCCGAAGGACAGCACATCGGCGCCAAAGGATGTTCCCGACTTCGAAGCCGCCCTGACCGGCGACATTCGCGGCAGGCGCATCGGAATTCCCGCCGAATACCGTGAAGGGTTGCCGCCGGAAACGGATAGTTACTGGCAGGACGGCATCGCCATGTTGCGCGATGCCGGTGCCAAGATCGTCGACATCTCGTTGCCTCACACGAAGTACGCCCTGCCCGCCTACTATATCATCGCCCCGGCCGAGGCGTCGTCGAACCTCGCCCGCTATGATGGTGTGCGCTATGGCCACCGCGCCAAGCTGGATCAGGGCGATGGCATCGTCGATCTTTATGAAAAGTCCCGCGCTGAAGGTTTTGGTCCCGAGGTCAAGCGCCGGATCATGATCGGGACCTACGTTCTGAGCGCAGGATACTATGACGCCTATTACCTGCGAGCCCAAAAGGTCCGGCACCTGATCCTGCGCGATTTCGAGAATGCCTGGCAGGATTGCGATGCGATCCTAACCCCGACGACCCCGGATCCCGGCTTTGGACTGGGCGAGGTTTCCGATCAACTGACGATGTATTTGCAGGACGTTTATACGGTGACCGTCAATCTTGCCGGTCTGCCGGGCATCTCGGTGCCCATCGGCCTGTCGGCCAATGGTCTGCCGCTGGGATTGCAGCTTATCGGCAAGCCGTGGGGCGAGGCAGACCTGCTTGCAACCGCAGAGGTCTTGGAAAGCCGGGCAGCGTTCACCGCGCGGCCTGATAAATGGTGGTGAAGGGCGGCGTCAGCCGCTCATCAACAGTGCGCCGATCACGCCAGCGCAGATCGCAAAGGTCGCGAATTCGCGGCGGACACCGAACATCAGTATAACGCCGACGATTATGGCGATGGACAGCGGCAGCAAGGTCTCGGCGCTGATCTGAAACCCACCGATCGACAAAGGCACATGTTCCGAATTCATCTGGCTTACTCCCCCTCGGGCCAACACACGGCCCGGAAACTACTCGTCATCAACATGCGAAAAATTTTACCTTACCCGCCGCCCCTTCGCAAATCGCGAAAGTATGCGGCGAAAATGTGAGGAAGTCCGTCTAAGTTGATGACGTGTTAAGCTGAATCGGCGGTGAGTCCCACATAACTCAATCCAACACCGCTAAAAAAATTCGGCAAGTTGACTCAACAACAACTGTCATCTTGACTGTTAGCGGGACAGTTGCTCAACCATTGGGCGAAAAAATTCCTGCAATGTTAACTATTTGATACATGCTTTTTGCGAATCGGTATCCATTCGACCACTTGGCGGCGATTCTGTGCCGTTCAAAGTTCGCCAAGCCAGCTGACGGCCCGATACGCCGCCTGTTCCGCCGCCGGACGATCTGAAAAAGACCGCTCTTGATGAAAGCCGACAGGAAACCAACCGCGTCCGTCCTCTTCGTCGCGGCGATATTCCTCGAATCCCCAACTGCCGTCGGGCCGGCGAAATATGTCGACGCAGCGCCCGCCCCCAGGCGCTTCAATCGACTGTAGAACCTTGTTCGCCGTCATCTGGTCGCTATGCTCCGAGAAAATTCTGCAAGAGGTCCCGAATGCGCTGGTCTATCCATCACGTCAATGTCTGCTCGCCCAATGTCTCGCGCACCCGCGACTTTCTGTCGAACCTGCTGGGCCTGCCGGAAGGCAGATGGACCTATCCACCTGCACATCAGATGGGCGAGGTTCATCATGCAGGCGACACGATGGTCTATTACGGCACGGATAATCGCGGAATTCACGCGGTCAAGCCGATCGCGACCTTTCCGCAGGACAACGACATTCTGCACAACCCGACCGTGGGCGGGCATGTGGCGATCACGATCCCGGATGTCCACGCGCTGATGGTGAACCTCGACAAAGCGTCAGTTCCCTATTCCGATGCCGGTATCTACGCGATGAAAGGCATTCATCAGGTCTATGTCTACGACCCGTCCTGGAATGTAATCGAATTCAATCAGGTCACAGATGCCGAAATGCCGGACGGCGTCCAACCCTGGGAAGACGACTGGGGTTGGGGCATCCACCACGTCAATCTGCAATCGCACGATGTTCGCGAAAGCGCGGCCTTTCTGTCCGAGATGGCGGGTCTGCAGGAAGGGATCTGGGACCGCGGCGGGACCGAGGGGGACTTTTCCGTCGATCCCGACGATCTGACCATATTCCCGTTAGGGGACGGAAATCGCGGGCTGCACATCATTCGCCCGGATGTCACCTTTGGGCAGCGCAACGGCTTTTTGGTGAACCCGTCGATCGGCGGACATCCGGCGTTTATGGTGCCGGACCTAAAGGCTGTGATGGCGCGGATGGATGCGGCCGGATGGCATTATGATGATGCTGGTGTTTATGCCATGCCGGGCATGCACCAGATCTATACCTACGATCCCGCGATGAACGTGATCGAGATCAATCAGAAGGTCGGCTGACCGATCAGGCAGCCTCGGCCTGGGCAAGCACGCGCTCTTCAGCCTTCTGCACCGCATTTCTGCGGATCGGGTACAGCGCCCAGATCACCAGCCCCATGCCGATCAGGGCCATTGCGCCGCCCAGCATCGCTGTCAGCGCCGACCAGATCGCCAGGTTGGCCAGATACAGCACAATCGCCGCTGCGCCAGTCTGCACGCCGATGGTGCTTACAAACATTCCGGTCTTCTTCATCTTCTCACCCCTGCCTGCGCCGCTGACCGCGATCCAATGGGCCGTCAGCCATGGCGCCAATTCGCGCATTCATCTCGTACCCCCAGATTGGTTAATGCCCGATAAAAAGGGCGCTAATCGGCTGGATTTGAGACCATCACGGGGCAGATAATGGCCGTCCTGCCACAATGGCAGGGCCTGAAAGGGGTCAGTTACAGGCGAAATCTGACCTGAGATGCGGCCCTAGGCCGGTTGGACGCCGCCCCTGGCAGGCAGGTCAGCGGCCAGATTACCGACAGCCATCGCGGCAACAAAGGCCCAAACCGGCCAGCCGCCCAGGGCCACGGCCGAAAGGGCCGGGCCAGGGCAAAACCCGACCAAACCCCAGCCGAGACCGAACAATCCGGCCCCGCCAAGAAGGCGGCCATTGATCAGGTCCGACGCTTTTTCAGGAAAGCTTTCGGCAGCCGCCGGGCGCGATAACCGCCCCATTATCAGCCAGGCGACAAACATCGGGATCATCGCGCCGCCCATGACGAAGGCCAGGGTCGGGTCCCACGCCCCGCCGCCAACATCCAGAAACGCCAGGACCCTTGCCGGATCGATCATATCGGACACCGTCAGGCCCAACCCGAACAGTGCACCTGCCCCCAGCGCCACGAAGACCCGCATCAGACGACCCCCAGCAGAGGCCGGATCAGTGTGGCAACCGCGACGCCAACCAGCATAAAGGCGCCTGTCGCCGCGAAGGACCGGGTCGACAGGCGCGACATTCCGCAAACGCCGTGTCCGGATGTGCATCCGCTGCCCAGCCGGGTGCCCGCGCCGACCAGAAGCCCGGCCATCACCAAAAGCCAAATCTCCTGCGTGATGCCGATTTCGGGCGCCGTGGCGGCCGCACCGAACAACACCGGTGCCGCGACCAACCCCGCGAGAAACGCCAGGTTTTCGGTCCACCGCCCCTCGCCCCGCAACAGGCCGCCCAAAATGCCGCTGATCCCGGCGATCCGCCCATTGCCCAGCAAAAACAATGCCGAGGCGAGACCGATTATCAACCCGCCCAGCAGCCCCAGCATCGCATCCGTCAGATCGAAGATCATCGCCAGAATTCCCAGTGATTGTTACTGTGTTCGTTGCAATCGCAACGCCGGCGCATTCATATTCAAGTTATTCGATGTGTGCAAGCCACCACCGCGCAATCACTCTTCCCACGGCACGCCGCCCGCGAACCCGCGATATTGCGCATTGGGCAGATGTGCAGCATCGACCGGCAGCATAACACCGCTGACCGCTGCGGCGGCGTCCGAAGACAAGAACCCGATCACGCTGGCGACGTGATGCGGCTCGACCCACATGCCCAGCGCATTGGCGCCGCGCACGATATCGCCGTCGCGCTCTCCTGATTGGATGCGCGCTTTCAAGGCAGGGGTCAGCACATAGGTCGGCGCCACACCGTTTACGCGCACCCCGAACCGGCCCAGTTCAACCGCCAGCATCTCGGTCAGGCGCAGGATCGCGGTCTTGGATGGGCAATAGGCCGGCAGGGGCAGCGCCACATAGGAATTGATCGACCCCAGCGTGATAATCGCGCCCGATCCTTGCCGTTCCATAATCCGGCCGACCGCGCGGCAGGTATGCACCGTGCCGTTATAGTTGACCTGCCACAACCGGTCATGGGCCACCGGATCCATATCCATGATCGTTGTCGGCGTTTCGAGTATCCCGGCCGAGCAGACTGCCGCATCGATGCGGCCCCATTCGCCTTGCACTGCCTCAACTGCGGCATCGATCGCCGCGATATCGGCGACATCGCAGTCAAAAAACTTGGTCCCGGCAATTTCCGCTGCAAGCGCCTCGCCCCGGTCGGCGTCACGATCCAGAACGGCCACGCGCCAGCCCTGGGCGGCAAACATCCGTGCGCTTGCTTCGCCGATCCCGCTGGCCCCGCCCGTGATCAGGGCAACCTTTTCGCTCATGTCATTCCCCTAGTCGGTCTTGTCATAGTCAAAGCGGAACGCCCCGCCCGCCGCCGCGATCCGGCCAACCGAAGGCGGCGGGAAGTGCGAGCTCAGCACCATATGCCCGCTTTGGGCGCAGTCCCCAAGCAATGCACGCCGCGACTGCGCCGACAATTCGCCATCCCAATCCCGGCGATAAGACCAGTCCGGATGAAAACACTGCGCCGGAGAGTGACAAAGATCGCCCCACATCACCGCGTGCTGGCCCTCGCTTTCCAGATGGATTGCCACATGACCGGGCGTGTGCCCGGGTGTCGGCTGCAACCAGACGCCCTCGGTGATCTTGGCGTCGCCAGAGACGACACCCGACGCATCCTCCGGCCCATGATGCCCGATATCGATCAGCCGGGCATGTCCGGCCTCGATGACCGGCAGGACGTTTTCCGCATAGATTTCGGGCTCGTGATCCATCGCGTACTGGACCTCGCGCTTGGAAAAAACATATGTCGCATTGGGAAAGGTCGGCACCCAGCGCCCGTCCCGCTTCTGCGTGTTCCATCCTGAATGATCGGAATGCAGATGCGAGCATAAGACAAACGTCACGTCCTCGGCGCGGTGCCCGGTTGCTTGCAACCGGTCCAGCCAGCTTCGGTCGTCCCGGTCCGCCCAAAACGGAAAACGGTCATTGGTCTTGCCGCATCCAACACACGTGTCCAGCAGGATCAGATCGCGCGGCGTCTGGACCAGATAGGACTGTACCGCGATCAACATTCGCCGGTCGCCGTCGACGCACCAGGGCTGCAATTGGGGCAGCAGGGCCTCGACTTCCGCCAGGGTGGCGTTCGGAAACATCACCTCCAGCTCCAGAAACGGCAGCTCCATTTCAAGAATGCGGTGGATTTGGAATGCACCCAGTTTGATCATCGCCGTTCATTCACTTTCATCATTCCATTCGAAACCATCACCGATCTTGCGCCAGCCGAAGCGATTGTGAGCTGTTAAAGCCAGGGCGCTGCGTGCGGGTGGGAAAGCGCCCCACCCGCACGCAGCGTCAGGTTTTGGGCATCACCGTCAGATCGACCACATTCGGGTCGTCCGGGTGCTGGGGATAGATCTCCAACACCAGCGGGTCGTGGCCCGGAATGATGTGATCCGGGCTTTCCGCCATACGCACCATCTTGTCGTGGCTGTCGCAGTATTCCGGAATGTGCTGCAAGATCGAGAACGGGTTCCGTTTCCAGATATTGTCGTAGAAATGCGCGACGTCCGAGGCCAGGAACACCCGTCCGCGCTTGGTGTTGACCTGACAGCCCATCAGGCCATGGGCGTGGCCGGGCAACAGGTGAACTGAAATCCCCGGCGCGATCTCGGCATCACCGTCGATATAGCGCACGCGCTCGCCGAAATTCAGCTGGATCAACTCGCAGACATGGTCGGCTTCGAAGGGCCTGCGCACCGCAGGATAACGCATATAGCGCGACGTCGCGAACGCCACCTCCTTGTCCTGGATCAGGAACTCAGCGTTCGGAAACAGTCCGAAATTTCCGGCATGGTCATAGTGCAGATGGGTGACGACAATCGTGTCGATCTGTTCGGCGGTCGTCCCGATCCCGGCAATCGCCTCGTCCGGCAGGCGGTCGATCTTGCGCCCGCGCTTTGCGCCGCATTCGTGATCGAACCCGCAATCGACCAGGATATTGCGGCCATGCCCGCGGATCAGCCAGACATAATAGGTCAGCGTCTTCTCGGAGGTCGTGTGCGGGTCATTCGGGTCTTCGAGAATATGGGCATAATGGCCCGGCACATTCACGTCGCCGTATTTCAGGGCGAAAACCTCGTATTCGGGGGTGCCGTTTCCGGTATCGCTCATTCCTCAAACCTCCTCATCAGGTCGTTCCATTTTTCCGTGCCGATGATCGCCTCGCGATCCTTGAAGGTCGGCATCAGGTCGGCAACGGCGGACGAATCCCCGTCCCGCCTGATCGCCGCCAATGTGCTTTGCATTGCCCCGATGGCTGCGCGCTGCAGATCCGAGGGCACAATCACCAGCCGGTATCCCCAATTGCGCAGATCCTCCAGCGGCACCATCGGTGTCTTGCCGCCCGCAAACATGTTGATCAGCTTGGGATAGGGCAACAGCCGCCCGATTTCCTCGATCTGTACGACCGTCTGCGGCGCCTCGAAAAAGATCATCTCGGCCCCGGCCTCGGCATAGGCGTGGCACCGGTCGATTGTCGCCTGAAACCCCTGGACCGCCAGCGCATCGGACCGCGCGATCAGGACCAGATCCTCGCCGACCGCATCGCGCACGGCGCGTAATTTCTGGCAGAACTCGGATGCCGGGACGACGGCTTTGTCGTCGTAATGCCCGCATTTCTTGGGGAAGGTCTGATCTTCCAGATGCACGGCTGCGACACCGGCCTGCATGAACCGCCGTGCCGCCCGGCGCGCGTTCAACGCATTGCCATAGCCGGTATCCATATCGGCAACGACCGGGATCTGGACCGCATCGCAGATCTGTGCCATCCGGTCCGAGACCTCGCTGACGCTCAACAGCCCCAGATCCGGCATCCCCGCCCCGCGCGAGATTGCACCGCCCGAGGCATAGGCCAGGTCGAACCCCGCCTGTTCGATCAGCCGCGCCGACAATCCGTCGAAACAGCCGGGTGCGATGTGGATGCTCTGTGAAAGCAGGTCCCGTAAAACGCTCGCCTGGGTCAACGGGCGCCCTGCAACGCAAAGGTCCGGCCCCGTCTTTGGTCGCAAAATATCGCGGATGTACGGGGGCCGCGCCGCCGCTGCACCGCTGGCGCAATTTCAGACCGGTCCATAGACAATCCCTTTCATCAAAACCCGTGCAGTACGATAGACCGAGGCCGAGGCGGCCTCGGCGCCAGCCATTTCAGCCATTGCAGGCACCACGCCCGAGGCCGTGCCGATGCGCAGCGCCTCTCCGGCGCCGCGCGCGCGTGCACATCCGGCCACGACCGATCCCGGCAACCTTGCCGCCACCGCAACGCACATCGCACCCGTCAACGGGATCGCGAGATGTGCTTTTCCCATCGAGATCATGCGGACCTGAAGATCGCACGCCTCGGCGTCGATCCCGGTGCCCGACAAGGTCCGCGATGGCACAGGTGGCCCGACAATGGCGATCTTGGGCACAGACCGCCCTGCGACCGCGGCCGCCGGTGTCTCTGCCAATCCGGCGGCAACACTGGCAGCGGCCCGCAGATGTTCCAGCAGGTCCTGCGTTTCCGGCGCATCCAGATCGGCGGGCATCGCTGCCGCGTCCAAGCCCAGCGCCGCCGCAGGCACAAAGACGCACGGGTTCGCCGCATCGACAATACTGACCGGCACATCCGTGCCAGGTTCGCCGCCAAATCCGTCACCAGGACCGGTCAACATCTGAGAAACCTCGCCCGTCGGCAACAGCCTGCCCGTGCGTGCCCCGCCCGGGTCGCGAAAATCCAGCCTGATCGCTGCGCCCTGACCGGCAACCCCGGCGATCTCGTGATCGCCCAAGACAGCCGCGCGCCCGCCGCGCACAGTCAGATGGCAGTCGATCCGCTTGGCAGTGTTTTCATTGAACATCCGCACAACGCCTGGGCCGTCGGGCAGTTGCACCAGACCCTGATCGACAGCGAAGGCCCCGACCGCCGCCGACAGGTTGCCGCAGTTACCGCCATAATCGATCCGCGCTGCCCCGACCTCGACCTGCGCAAAGAGATAGTCGACATCGACCCCGACCCGACCGGACCGGCGCACCAGCATCGCCTTGGAAAGCGACGATATCCCGCCGCCCATGCCGTCCAGTTGCCGCCCGTTCGGGTCGGGCGAACCCATAGCGGCGCACAGGAAGGCATCGCGATCGTCCGGCAGGTCCTGCCAGTGAAAGAACAGACCCTTTGACGTGCCGCCGCGCATAAAGCTGGCCCGCACGCCCTCTAAATCATCACCAGAATTGATTGCGTCCATCACGCGCATTGCCTCCCCAGCCCCGCAACGCTAGGCATCGCACCCAGCCTGTCAATCGCCACACGGATACCGGAGGCAGCCGATGCCCTTTGACCGCCCATTCTACTTTCTGCGCCATGGCGAAACCGAATGGAACAAAACCGGCAAGACACAAGGCCAGCTTGACAGCCAACTGAACGAAACGGGCCGCGGCCAGGCCGCAGCCGCCGCCATCGCGCTGGCCGACGAGCCGATCGAACGTATTATCGCCAGCCCGCTATCGCGCGCGCTGCACACGGCCCAGGCCGTCGCCGCCAAACATGACATTACGGTCGAAACCGATCCGGAACTGATGGAATGCCATCTCGGCGACCATCAGGGCGGCCCGCACGGCCCCTTCCTGCCGGCCTTCTTTCGCGGCGAATACGACCCACCGAACGGCGAGACTTTCGTTCAATTTCGCGACCGCGTCTGGCAGGCGATGCAGAATGCTGTGGCCCGCGGCCCGAACACGCTGATCGTCGCCCATGGCGGGCTTTGGATTGCCGCGCGCCATCTGGTCGGCATGACGCCCGATCTCGACCGGATGCCCAACGCCCTGCCGCTGCATGTCACACCGCGCGATGGCAATTGGGACCATCGCGTCTGCGGCGGCGTCACGGCGCGCCAGGCCGGGATCAGTTACTGAGCCTGCGAACATCTCTTTTCCACCGGCGCGTTTTCTGCGATGGCTTCCGACCTGAACGGTCGCGCGGTTGCCGCTGCGCATCCATCTGCACAAGATCGGGGATCTCATGGACGCCTTCTCTCCAGCCGGCCTGCAGCACGCACCGGGCCCCCTTTCGCCCGGTGATGGCGCGACCCGTGTCCTCTCGCCCGGCGATTTCGCAGATGCCTGGGCCGAAATCCGGACCTGGGAGGGGTATACGCCGACCCCGCTCTACGCGCTCCCGGCGCTGGCCGAAAGGATCGGCATCGACGCGATCCACTACAAAGACGAAGGCCCGCGCTTTGGACTGGCCAGCTTCAAGGCGCTGGGCGGGGCTTATGCGGCACTGCGCCTCTTGGCGCGCGAGGTCGCGGCGCGCACCGGTAAAACCGTTTCCCTGGCCGATATTCGCAGCGGAAAGTTTGCGGCCGAATGCGCTGCGATCACCCTTGTCTCGGCAACCGACGGCAATCACGGCCGCTCGCTCGCCTGGGGGTGTCAACGCTTTGGCGCGCCCTGCCGCATCTATATCCACGCCGAGGTAAGTGAAGGCCGGGCCGATGCCGTGCGCGCCTTTGGCGCCGGGGTGATCCGCTGCGATGGCGATTATGATTTCTCGGTCGCCCAGGCGCGCGACGAGGCCGCTGAAAATGGCTGGTTCGTTGTCTCTGACACGTCCTGGCCCGGTTATTCCGAACCGCCGCGCGATGTCATGGCGGGTTACGGCGTCATGGCGCGCGAAGCATGGGAGGCGCTGGATCAGCCGCCGACCCACATCGTATTGCAGGGCGGGGTTGGCGGTCTGGCCGCATCGGTCGCCGCCGCCAGCCGCCAGTATTGGGGCGACCGGGCACCGCGTGTGGTCATCGTCGAACCTGACCGCGCGGCCTGCCTGATCGAAAGCGCGCGCCGCGGCGCCTGCACCACGGTGGCCATCGATGAAGAAACGATCATGGCCGGTCTTTCCTGCGGCGAACCTTCGCCGATGGCGTGGGAAGTGCTGTCCGAAGAGGGTTCCGATTTCCTCGCCATTCCCGACAATCTGGTCGCGCCTGCCGTGCGGCTGCTGGCGCGCCCGCTGGGCGATGATCCGGTGATCGAAGCGGGCGAAAGCGCCGTTGCCGGTCTTTCTGCGGTGATCGCGGCACGCCAGAACCCGGAGCTGTCCGCAACGCTGGGCCTCGGCGCCGATGCACGCGTTTTGGCCTTCGGGTCCGAGGGGATCACCGATCCCGAGATCTACGCCCGCATCATGGACGGTCTCTATGCCTGACCGGGTCACGGATCTGTCGCCAAATTTATCGCCGGATCTGTTGCCGGAAACGGTGCCCGGCGGGCAAGGATCTCATCCGCCGCGCGGGTTCGAGACTGCAGAATATGCCGTGCGAACCGAAAAGGCGCAGGCCGCAATGGCCCGTCAGGGCCTGGCAGGACTTCTGCTGACAACGGAACCCGAGGTTCGGTATTTCACCGGGTTTCGCACCCTTTTCTGGCAAAGCCCGTCGCGCCCCTGGTTCCTGTTGGTTCCAGCGACCGGCAAGCCTGTCGCGGTCATCCCGGAAATCGGCGCCGAGCTGATGCGGCAAAGCTGGTTGGACGATGTCCGAACCTGGAGCGCGCCGAACCCGGCGGATGACGGCGTTTCGCTGTTGATCGACCTGCTGTCCCCTGTCGCCAGCCGTGGCGATACCCTTGGGCTGATGATGGGGCACGAGACGCATCTGCGCATGCCGCTTGGCGATTATGAACGTCTGCGCGCGGCGCTGCCGACCCTGGGGGTGGCCGATTGTACCCCGTTGATCCGATCTCTGCGCCTGATTAAATCCGACGCTGAAATCGCCAAGATCGCCCATATCTGCGCCATCGGGTCGGCGACATTCGCCCGCGTGCCCGGCTTTGCCGCCGTGGGTATGGCGCAGGAGGAAGTCTTTCGCGCCTTTCGCCGCGAGGCACTGGCGCAAGGCGCAGACGATGCGCCCTATCTTGTCGGCGGCGCCGGGCCGGGCGGGTACAGCGATGTCATCTCGCCCCCCGGGCGCCGACCGTTGGCCGAGGGCGACATCCTGATGATGGACACAGGCTGCACCTGGGACGGGTATTTTTGCGACTTCGACCGAAACTGGGCAATCGGCCGCGCCGATGACCCTGCCCGCCACGCCTATCAGGTGCTGTGGCAGGCGACCGAAGCAGGTCTTGGCACCGCGCGCCCCGGGGCCACCTGTCGGGATGTGTTCAACGCAATGCAGTCAGTGATTGCGGAGAAAAGCGAACAGCCCGCCGCACAGCGCAGCGACGTCGGACGCCTTGGTCACGGCCTTGGCATGCAACTGACCGAATGGCCGTCTCACGCCGCCTGGGACGAAACAGTTTTGCAAGAAAACATGGTTCTGACGCTGGAACCTTCGATGGCCTATGGCGATGGTCACATGATGGTGCATGAAGAAAACATCGTCATCCGGCAGGATGGCGCGCATTTATTGACGGCCCGCGCCGCGCCTGACCTGCCGGTGATCTGAATTCTCTGCGAAAGGACCAAGCATGTTCAAACCAGGCAATCAGGTCGCATCGACGCCCCGTCAGCCGGAAATGGATGGCGGGCGGCATCACCGCGCAAAGCTGGGCTTTATCCTGATGTCGACGGATCTGGCTGCCGAGGCAGACTTTTACGACATGGCCCCGCCCGGCGTTGCGGTTCATGTCACGCGATTGAAGACCGAAGATTACACCACCAACGAAACGCTGGGCCGTCATCTGGAAACGATGGCCGAAGCGGCGGCCCGCCTGCAGCCGGACGTGCGCCCCGACGTGATCAGCTATCATTGCACCTCGGGTTCGATCGTGAACGGCGAGGATCGCGTCTTTGCGGAAATTCTGAAAGGCGCGCCCTGGACCCGGCCCATGTGTATCGCGACCGCCGTCCTGGATGCCCTGCGCGAATTGGGTGCGCGCCGGATCGTTGTCGGCACGCCCTATCTGGACGAGATCAACACGGTCGAGGCCGATTTCCTGGCCGCGGCGGGGTTCGAAGTGCTGAACATTCAGGGCCTTAACCTTGCAAACGGTATCGAAATGGGCCGCGTGACACCGGCCTATTGGAAAAGCTTCGCCCAGGAAATCGATCACCCCGAGGCGGACGCGATATTCCTGTCGTGCAGCGGCATCCGCGCGCTGGAGGTCGTGGACGAGATCGAGGCCGCCACCGGCAAGCCGGTCGTCACATCGAACCAGGCCCAATTCTGGAGCTGCCTGCGCCGCGCCGGGATCACCGACCGCCTGCAAGGATTTGGTCAATTGTTCGATCATCCGGGTGCGCGGATCGGCGGGTGATGGATCGACCCGGACGGGTTCTCGCGGACCGGTCGTGCAGTCGGTTCTGAAATTCGGGGCGCCCAGGCCTAACTGGGCTGCGCGACCGCCGCTGCCCACTCCTCCGCGACATCCGCATCTGCATCGCCGCGGCGCAGGGCGCGCAGCTCGGCGCCGGACACCAAGCGCGACAAGGCCCAAACCGCCGCGCCGCGGACCAGGGCCGATCCGTCCGCCAGTAATGCCTCGACGCCGGGCACCAGGTTGCGTTGCCCTGAGTTTCCGGCAGCGATCAAGACATTGCGCAAAAACCGGTCGCGTCCAATGCGTTTGATCGGCGATTTGCGGAACCTTTCGCGAAACGCCGCATCGTCCAGGCCCAGCAAATCGGCCAAGCGGGGCGGTTCGGGATCGCCGCCCGCATAAGCCAGATTGGCCTGCCCCGCTTCGGCAAACTTGTTCCAAGGGCAGGCGGCCAGACAATCGTCGCAGCCATAGATCCGGTTGCCGATCGGGGCGCGCATCTCTCTCGGGATCGGGCCTTTCAATTCAATCGTCAGATAGGAAATACAGCGCCGCGCATCCAATTGGTAAGGCGCAGGGAAGGCCGCCGTGGGGCAGATGTCCAGGCAGGCCCGGCACGACCCGCAGCGGTCGTCATGGGCGCCGTCGACCGGTAAGTCCAGGGTCGTGAAAATCGCGCCCAGAAAAAACCAAGAGCCGAGCTCGCGCGAGACCAGATTGGTATGCTTGCCCTGCCAGCCCAGCCCAGCCGCCGCCGCCAATGGCTTTTCCATCACCGGGGCGGTGTCGACAAAGACCTTGATCTCGCCGCCCGCCTGTTCGATCAGCCAGCGGCCCAACCGTTTCAGACGTTTCTTGACGATGTCATGATAGTCGCGGCCCTGGGCATAAACGCTGATCGCGGCGCGGTCGCGGCGCTGCAACGCGGCCAACGGGTCCATCCCCGGCGCATAGCTTTCGCCCAGCATGATCACCGATCGCGCGTCCGGCCACAGCGCGGCCGGATCGGACCGCCAGGCAATCCGGTCGGCCATCCAACCCATATCGCCCTGCCGTCCCGAAGCCACCCAGTCTTTCAGCTGGGCGCCAGCGCCGCGCACAGATCCCGGGCGGCAAATTCCGATCTGCCCAAAGCCCAGTTCAGCGGCCTCGCGCCCAAGCGCACCGGCCAGATCGGCGCGGCTTTCTTCCGGGTTTTCGATCTGGCCAGACATGGCGCCAGCTTATCGCCGCCGATCAGATACGGGAACCCGCAGCCGGTGCCAGAGAAACCGCCGTTACCCTATTGCGGATCTTGCGGTGGCAGGCCGAACAGTGTTTCGGCACTGCCATCACTGTCTTCTGCCGCGGTCGGCGCGGGCGTTGCGGTTGTTTGCTTGGGAGACCCTGCGCGATGCGAATATTTTAGCCGCCCGGGCGAATCGACCTTGATGGGCGGCACACCGAACAGAACCGTCACGGCCTCCTCGGGCGTCGCGACATTGCGGTTGTCGATGGTCAGATAATTATCTTTATCCTCACCTGACTTTTTCAAAACTATGGACACCAATTCTCGATCGGCCTCGCTGTAAACGCCGATCCCGCCTGAGTTGCGTTGAATATTCTCGTATGTCGGTGGCAACCAGTTCCCTAGGCGCCGATAACGCCCGTCGTTCGTAATCTGATAAATACTGCTTGCAGTTGTCTTGTCGTTATCATCGACCTGGCCGATTTCGCCATAGCTGATGACGATAAACGTCGATTCACCAATTTGGACGCGGCGCGTCACTGTCGTATCTATCGTCACGCATGCGGCGACGATCAGCAGCCCTGCGAGAAGGGCCTTGGCCTTCAATATTCGCATTTCATCCCCACTCTCCGACCTGAATGCCGGACAATCTGCCGACGATGGTCGCAGGAAGTTTACCCTATGGCGGGGATAATTCCGAATTCCGCGGTAACGGACAGCAACTTCAAAGTTCGCGCGATCGTCATTTCAATCCTCCCCCGATCTGTTTTGGACAATCAAAATCTTGAAACAATTCGGCAAACACCGGGACCCCGCACACCGGTGGGCAATCATCATTCTATCGTCACAAGATTAAAAACTGCGTGGCCAACGACGCAGCAAGATTACGCGAAGCGAGGTCTTATTGAGGATCGGCACGCGGCGGCGCGAAAACCAGCGGCGCATCGCTCTCCCCGCCGTCCTCAGTTTCAACCACCAGCGGGTCGGCACCGAGTGTTGGCTTATCATCGATAAGCTTGTTTTCCTCGTTCTCCTTGTCTTCCGCCCGCCTGAAGTCGCCGTATGTTTGCAACTCGCCCTCTGATGCAATTCGCTTTGGCTCTCTCCCGGTCAAGCTTTTGACGGCCAGCTCGATTGTTTGGGCATAAGCGTCGCCAGTCGTAATATAGCTTTCTGTTGATCGTGTTACGTTCAAAACTTTATAGACAAGATCTAGATCTGCCTCTGTATAGGTGGATAGTTCAAGCACCCCACGTCGGGTCCCGTTCCTCACATGTTCGACTTTTCGCCCCAAATGGCGAAACCGCTCATCTTCCAGCACCTGATAGACGTCAATCTGATCGAGATCAGACTCTTCTTCAGGTATGAGATTGTCGGCAGAGAAATCACCCTTTTCGATGACGACGAACCGTGCCTCGCCCAGCATGACCACCCGGGCAGTAACGGCACCAATTAAACTAGTGAAGGCGCAGGAGAACAGCGCCATTGAGGCGCACAACAAAATGATCCGATGAACAGCCAATGTGGTTCCTCCACAATGTTAATCGATATCGTAAATCACAGATCTTTAACTTGGATGTGAGCATATCACATTTTCATCGGCAAAAATTTTGGCCGGCCTAAAAATCCAGGTCCGCATAGTGCGGCGGCGGCGCCGGAAAGCCCGGCAGGTGGTCGGCCAGCAGGCCGCGAAATCCCGGGCGCGACTTCATCACCGCGTACCAGTCGCGCACCGCCGGGTAATCGTCCCACGGCACATCACCCAGGTAATCGAGGCACGAGACATGGGCAGCCGCCGTCAGGTCGGCAATCGTCATCCTGTTCCCGGCCAGCCAATTGTTCCCTTCCAGCAGGAAGGTCACATAGTCGAAATGCACGCGGATGTTCTTGGACCCGGCTTTCAGGCACTGACCATCGGGATAGCCGGTGCGCGACAGGCGTTTGATGACCCGCTCGTGCAGCAGGTTTTCGGTCACTTCGCGATTGAATTTATCATCGAACCAGGCCACCAGCCGCCGGATTTCGGCCCGCGCTTCGGCGCCGCCAGACATCAGCGGCGGCTCGGGATAGGTGTCTTCCAGCCAACCGGTGATCGCGCGGCTTTCTGACAACACCAGCCCGTTGTTCGTGACCAGCACCGGCACCTTGCCTGCCGGGTTCATGCGCAGAAAATCCAGCCGCCGTTCCCATGGGCGTTCTTCGATCAGATCGACCTCGACCTTCTTTTCGGCCAGGACCAACCGGACCTTGCGGCAAAAGGGCGAGAGCGGCAGGTGATAAAGTCGGAACATGCGCGGCCTTCGGCGGGTTCGATTGCCTCTCTCTGCCCAAAGGCCCGCTGGCTTGCAAGGGCTTCTCGCGCGCAAGGGGAAACTAAAACTCGGGCTTCGCTTGTCTGGCGCCCTGGGCCATTGCTGCATGGGCGTCACGGTTCCGGCGGCCACCTTGGGGCTTGCCGCCAGCGGGCCGCCGCGCTAGCCGTTCTGCTGATGAGTACGTTCGTTCTGTTGCACGGTGCCTGGCATGGCGGTTGGTGTTGGCGCTTTGTCGCCGATATCCTGCAGACGCGCGGGCATCGGGTCACGGCGCCAACCCAAACCGGGCTGGGGGAACGCTGTCATCTGATCTCGGACCAGATCACGCTGACCACATTTATCGATGATCTGGTGAACCACATGCTGGCCGAGGATCTGACCGATGCCATTCTGGTCGGTCATTCCTTTGGCGGAAATGCGCTGTCCGGCGCGGCAGAGGCGGTACCGGACCGGATTCGTGAACTGGTCTATCTCGACAGCACTGTCGTCGCCGCCGGGCAAAAGCCCGCTGAGATCATCGATCCGGTCAAATTGGCCAAGCAGTTGGATCAAAGCGATGGCATCGCCATTCCGCCGCCCGGCCCGGAAGCGTTCGGCATTCTCGACGCGCGTCAGGCCGCCTGGGTGCAACCGCGTCTGACGCCGCACCCGGTCAGCACGATGAACGCGCCGCTGCCGATCAAGGGGGTGCCCGGCAATGGCCTGCCCGCGCGCTATATCGCCTGCACGCAACCGATTTATCACAGCCCGGATCAGGTTTTCGATTGGGCGGACCGTTCCGGTTGGCCGGTCGAGGAATTGGCCACCGGGCATGACGCCATGGTGACGGACCCTGCCGCCCTGGTCGAAATGCTGGATCGCTGAGTTCGGTGCGCTGAATCAGGGCCTGAATGAAGGCGCCGGATTTACGCGCGCTGACAAACCAATGGGATTGTGAACGGCAAGACGGCGACGGCGGTTGCCGGGCCATTTGAATTTTGGCATCCTTGTGCGGAACAGACGGGAAAACAGATGACTCTGACCGTGGCCGTCCGCCGAAATATGCAATCGATCGGAAACGATTGCCGCGATGCGGAAAGTCTCGCCGTTCACTGCGGCGGGCAGTTGCGCCACAACGGTATTCGTCGATCCTTCCCGAAACGCCGATACAGCATCGTTAGGTGACGCCACTGTGACCCGAATTTTTTCCCGATTTTTCTCATCCCTCCTGGCCGCGCCCATCGTTGCGGCGTTCGCGCTGTTGACGGCCGGTCTGACAGATCGCGCCGCGGCGAGCGAAAAGCGCGTCGCGCTGGTCATCGGCAATGCCGCATATGCTGAAGTCAGCAAATTGCAGAACCCGTTGAACGATGCCAATGCCGTTGCCGAAGCGCTGGAGCGGTTGGGGTTCGAAGTGACGCTGGGCGTCGATCAGACCATGACCGAGATGCGCGCAACAATCCGCAAATTTGCGGAAAGTGCCGAAGGGGCTGATACAGGTGTCTTCTTTTATGCCGGGCACGGTATCCAGGTCGGCGGCGCCAATTATCTCCTGCCGATCGATGCCAAGCTGAACCGTGAACTGGATCTGGAAGTTGCGGCCATCGACGCGAATGTGATTTACCGGGTGCTGGATCGGTCCGTGAAGACGCGGATCATTATGCTGGATGCCTGCCGCGACAATCCGTTCGAGGCAAGTTTGGCCCGGTCGATGGGCACCACCCGGTCGGCAAAGCTGTTAGGGCGCGGTCTGGCCGAGGTCAAAGCGCCGGGCGGCTCGTTGATTGTCTACGCGACCGAGCCCGGCAACGTCGCCTATGACGGCACCGAGGGGCACAGCCCCTTCACCCAGGCCCTTTTGAACCACATCGAAACGCCCGGTCTGGAAGTGAACGTCATGCTGACGCGTGTACGTGCGGAGGTTTATGAAAACACCCGGGAAAAGCAGCGCCCTTGGGCGTCGTCCTCGCTGATCGGCGAAATCTATTTGCGCGACAACGATCAGACCCCGGCAGTCGTCGAGATCGAGCGCACGAACGACACGGCTTTGGAGCTGGCCCTGTGGCAGGCGGCCACGGCGGGCGGAACCGCAGCCGACTTTCAGGCCTATCTCGACAAGTTCCCGGACGGTGCCTTTGCCGCGATTGCGACCAACCGGATCACCGCGCTGACTGCGCCGACCGAAACAACAGAAACGCTGCCGCCGTCATCTGCTGAAACAGCGGATGGGACAGAGCCGGACCGCGATGTGGCCGAAACATCAATCGAGACGACATCAGAGGACACGGCTGCGGCAGGCACGGCTTCGGCAGACACGGCTACGGCAGGCACGGCTGCGGCGGACACCGATTCTGCGCACGAAACCCCGCGTTTGGACGGTGGAGATGCGGCTGCGGATACGGCTGCGGACACGGTTGGCGATACGGCTGCAGACGTGACCAGCAGGGCAGATCCTGACGAAGGCGCAGACACGGACAGCCTTGCCGTCACCGATCTGACAAGCGAAAGGGCGGACCCCGACGCGCGCAACGATTCAGAGGGTGCGGCACGAACCAACCGACCCGATCTGCGTGCCGCCGAAGAGGATACTGAATGGACGTTGAGCAAGCTCTACGGGGCGACCGGCACAACCACCGGCGACGCAATTGATGACCCATCCGGCGATTCGGCCGGCGAGGATATTGCCGGGATCCGGCCTGACGCGGATGGTGCGGAGGAGGATACACCGGATTCTGCTGCACCAGATTCCGACGCGCCAGATTCCGCTGCACCGGATTCGGCAGCCCCGGATACCCGTGATGACACAGGTGATGCTGATGGCGAAGATCGCGGGGATGATGCGGAAATCGCGGCGCTGACCGGCTCCGGCCAATCAGACGCCTCGTCAGCGGGCAATTTAAATCGGGACCTCTCGACATCTGTCGAGGTGGCACCGCGCGATGCTGAAGAGGATATGGCACTGGAAGACGAAGAACGCCGCGACGTTCAGGAACGCCTGGCTGCGCTTGGCCACTATACCGGCGAGATCCATGGCTTGTTCGATCGTGAAACACGATCGGCGATCAGATCCTGGCAAACAGCGGCGGGCAGCGAAACCACTGGCTATCTGAACCGTTCGCTGATCGAGGACCTGATCACTGACTCGGACCCGAAGATGACGTCATATCGTGATGGCAGCGGCGCAGAGACGGACGATCGGACACGGACCGAGACCGACAGACGCAACAGCACCGAAGATCGCACCAAAGACCGTGAAGATGACAGCGCCGAAGACCGTGCCGCCGACGAAAGCCCCTTCAGTTTCTTCAAGGCAATATCTGCCTGCGGCGACGTTCGCACTGTGGCGCGCGATGAAGACCGTGAACGTGCAATTCTGATGGCAACACGCGCCTGCGTCGCGCGCGGTGCCGAGCGTGGTTGTTGCAGCGCGAACACAACGGTGACCCGATGACTCGCCCCGGACGGTGCGCCGTCCGGTCGCACCGCAAAATACCCAAATAATTCAGCTACTTAAAGCCACAGAAGCAGAACCGGCTGCGCTTGACACTCCCCGCCCCCGTTCATAGGGTGCGCGCGACCTTGGCCAGGGCGTCTATGGGGGTGACTTCAAAGCAACCTCTCAGGTGATTTGGCCGCGCGAAAGGGGGCTGAGTGTCCGGGAACCCGGGGCAGAACCGGAATACGGACAAGCTGGCGGATCTCGACCGGCGCATAGATGCGCTTCGTGATGCCGGCAAACCCAAACCACGCGCCGACAAGGGCAAATTCGACGCCATGTCCTATGGCTGGCGGATGATTATCGAGCTGGTCGTGTCTGTCATGGCCGGCGCGGCGATGGGATGGGGGCTGGACCACCTGCTGGGAACGCTTCCCGGTTTTCTCATCGTGATGACATTGCTGGGTTTTGCGGCCGGTGTGCGCACGATGCTCCGATCGGCCGAAGAAATGCAGCGCAGACAGGGCAACGCGCCGCCACCGGCGCCGCCCAATGTGGATGAGAAGGGCTGAGAGCCATGGCAGTGAGCGAAGACGGCACTCCAGTCATCGACCCGATGCACCAGTTCGAAATCTTGCCATTGTTCGGCACGGGCGAAGTTGGCAGTTTCCTGACGATCACGAACTCGACCTTGTGGATGGGGATCGCGATCCTGGCCATTTCGGCTTTGTTGATCGGCGGAATGCGTGGACGTGCATTGGTTCCGACGCGCATGCAGTCGGTTTGCGAGATGCTCTATTCTTTCATCCGATCCATGGTCGTCGATATCCTGCACGAGGATGGCAAGAAGTTCTTTCCGTACATCTTCACGATCTTCATCTTCATTCTGTTCGCCAATATCCTGGGCATGATCCCAGGGTCCTTCACCACCACCAGCCATATCGCCATCACTGGCATCATGGCGATGGCGGTTTTCATGACGGTCGTTGTGCTGGGCTTCATGAAGAACGGCGCAGGGTTCCTGAAGCTTTTCTGGATCGACAGCGCGCCGATGGCGTTGCGCCCGGCGCTTGCGGTGATCGAGGTGATCTCGTTCTTCGTGCGCCCGGTCAGCCACTCGATCCGGCTTGCCGGCAATATGATGGCCGGTCACGCGGTTCTGAAAGTTTTCGCTGGCCTTCTGGCCATGATGATCGCCAGCGAGCTGGTCATCATGAAGCCGCTGGCCATTCTGCCCATGATCATGATGGTCGCGATCACGGCGCTTGAGGTGCTGGTTGCCTGCGTGCAGGCTTACATCTTCGCCATCCTGACCTGCATTTACCTGAACGACGCGCTGCACCCCAGCCACTAGGCCGGGACGCAGTCGCAAAACGAATATCCATTCGAGAGGAGATAGATCGATGGAAGCTGAAGCCGCAAACATCCTGGGCCCGGCCCTGACGGACGGTCTGAAATATGTTGGCGCGGGCCTGGCCTGCACCGCCATGGGCGGCGCCGGTGTTGGCGTTGGCCACGTTGTCGGTAACTATCTGTCGGGCGCACTGCGCAACCCGGCGGCGGCTGCCGGTCAGACCGCGACGATGTTCCTGGGCATCGCGTTCGCAGAAGCGCTGGGGATCTTCGGGTTCCTGATCGCGCTGCTGCTGATGTTCGCTGTCTAAGACACAGCACATCGGACCGGGCGGCTGCGATCCCGTGGCCGCCAATTGGCGGACCATATCGGTCCGCGATCGAGATATCCGGAGAGGGTCATGATGACGTCCTCGACGCTGGCGCTGATCGCGTCGGAAGCTGCCGCTGCCGGCGAACATGGTGCAGACCATGCCAAAGGCGGCTTGCCACAGCTGAATTTCGACACGTTCCCGACCCAGATCTTCTGGCTGGTTGTGGGCCTGGTCGTGCTTTTCTGGCTGATGAGCAAAGTGGCCCTGCCGCGCATTGCCTCGGTTCTGGAAGAACGCGCGGATGCGATTGCCTCTGATCTGGATCAGGCCGACGAGTTCAAGCGCAAGGCCGAAGAAGCCGAGGCCGCCTATAATCAGGCCCTGGCCGATGCCCGTGCAAAGTCACAGGAAATCGCCGCCGATACGCGCGCCGTGATCCAAAAGGATGTCGATGCCGCCATGGCCAAGGCCGATGCCGAGATTTCTGCCCGCACGGCGGAAGGCGAGAAGCGCATCGCACAGATCCGCGAAAGCGCCATGAGCTCGGTCGAGGAAGTTGCCTCGGAAACGGCTCAGGCGGTGATGGAGGCGGTCATGCCCGACATGGCCGATGCCGACGCGGTCAAGAAGGCCGTGCAAAGTCGGATGGGGGGCTGATCCATGTCGATCTTCTATAACTCCACCTTGGTTGTCGGCATCAGTTTCGTGCTGTTTCTGGCGCTGCTCTGGTATCTGGGCGTGCACAAGACCTTGGGCGCCATGCTGGACAAGCGCGCCGACGGCATTCGCAACGAACTCGACGAAGCGCGCAAACTACGCGAGGAAGCCCAGGAATTGTTCGCCGAGTTCGAGCGTAAGCAAAAAGAAGTCGAAGGCCAGGCAGCGGACATTGTCGCCAGCGCCAAAGCCGAGGCGGAAGGCGCCGCCGAGCGGGCCAAGGCCGACATCGCTGCTTCGATTGAACGACGGCTCAAGGCCGCCGATGACCAGATCACACTGGCTGAAGCGAACGCCGTCAAAGAGGTCAAGGACAAAGCGGTTTCGATCGCCATCGCCGCCGCAACCGAAGTTCTGTCCAGCGGTGTCGGCGCCAAGGAAGACAAATCGCTGGTCGAGACCGCGATCAAGGATGTGGGCGCAAAGCTCCACTAAGATCCGCGCCCGTTACCGGGCGGATATAAGGATCGAGGGACGAACCGGCGGGCCAACGGCCCGCCGGTTTTCTTTTTGGTGGCCAGCGGCCCGCCGGTTTTCCTTCTTGTCGGCCAGCGGCCCGCCGGGTTCAGTTCTGGCGGCCCATCATGCACTGGTTCCAATCAACCCACAGGCCCACAGGCCCACAGGCCCACAGGCCCATAGGCCCATAGGCCCATAGGCCGCAAACTTCGCACTGAGGATCAGGTTCCCGAAGCCGGGCCGACTGCCCGGAACCGCAACGTCTGCCCTATCCCCAGACCCGCTTCAAGAATGCGGCGATATCACGGTGTGCCCGTTCGGCATCGTCAACCAGTCCGAGATAGCCGAAGAACCCGTGCACCATACCTTTATAGTCGATCAACTCCGTCTCGACGCCTTCCGCGGTCAGACGGTCGGCATAGGCCCGGCCTTCGTCCTGCAACACATCGCATTCGGCAGTCTGGACAAGGGCGGGCGGCAGCCCGGCCAGGCTCTCGGCCAGTAACGGAGAGGCGCGCCATTCGCCCGCATGCGCCTTGTCTTCAAAGTAATGGTCCAGAAACCACCGCATACCGTGCGACTCGAGAATGCCGTACCCTTCGGCATATCGCCGGTAGCTGTCGAACTCGTCCCTGGTGTTGGTGGCGGGATAGATCAGGCATTGGGCCGAGACGTTGAACGCTTTCCGGTCTCGGGCCATCAGCGCCACGACTGCGGAGATGTTGCCACCGGCGCTGTCGCCCGCGACGGCGATGCGCGACGGGTCGATGCGCAGGCGATCGGCCCGGTCCGCAACCCAGCGCGCCGCCTGATAAGCGTCATCAACGGCGACGGGAAAGCGGTGCTCGGGCGCCATGCGGTAGTCGACCGAAACCAGGGTGCAACCGACCGTGCGGCAGAGGAAGCGGGCAGCGGTATCGTGCGTGTCCAGACTGCCAAAGACGAACCCGCCGCCATGATAAAAAACGATGACAGGCTGAACGCCCTCGGCCTCGGCGCGGTAGATGCGCACCGGGACGTGGTTATACCCGGCCCCTGTCGAGCTGTCATACACCTCGGCCAGTTCCGGCGGCGGGTAGTCTTCGCGCCGTGCGTTCGAAAGCATTTCGATCAAATCCCGCGATGCGTCCGGGGTCAGGGTATGGATCTTCGGGATCCCAGCCTCCTCGACTTTCGCCAGAATCGCCTGGACTTGCGGGTGCAGTTCAGAGGTCATGTTTCGCTCCCAGATGTCTGTTGGGGCCAAGCCTAGCCATCGACCGGCACGCGACCAAGCCCCCACCCATCCCCCAGCGGATTGATTGCGAGCCGCCCGCACCGTAGACCACGTCAAACAACGAAAGGACCGCGACATGTTCGATCTGGAATTGACCGGCAAGAAGGCCATTGTCACCGGCGGCAGCGACGGGCTGGGCCGGGCAACCGCGCACCGGCTGGCAGCCGAAGGCGCCGAAGTCGTGATCTGCGGGCGGCGCGCCGACCATCTTGCCGACCAGGCGGCTGCAATCTCGTCCGAAACCGGCGGGACCGTGCACGCTGTTCAGGCCGATGTGTCCATTGGCGAAGACTGTGCCCGGTTGATGGCGGAGGCGACGGCAAAGCTCGGCGGTCTGGATATCCTGATCAACAATGCCGGGGCTTCGGCGGCGGCGTCACTGATGGCAGTCGAAGACGCGGCATGGCAGGCCGATTTCGATCTCAAGGTGATGGCCGCGGTCCGGCTGTGCCGCGCAGCCGTTCCAATGATGCGCGCGCGCGGCGGCGGGTCGATCATCAATGCCGCGATCTCGGGCGGTAAGGCGCCTGGCCCGAACCAGTTGCCGACGTCATTGTCCCGCGCGGCCGGGCTGAACCTGACGAAATCGCTTGCCAACGAGTTTGCGCCCGACAACATCCGGGTCAACGCGATCTGCATCGGCCTGATCAAGTCCGCCCAATGGGACCGGCGCCGGGGCGACCGGCCGATTGACGGTCTTTACGACGATATGGGCAATCGCATCCCGCTGGGCCGGGTGGGAGAGGCCGAGGATTACGGCGATCTGGCAGCGTTCCTGTGCTCGGCCCGCGCCAGTTACATCACCGGGACAGCGATCAACCTCGACGGTGGGATGTGCCCGGTTCTTTAGGGCGGGAACGGGTCGCTTGCGGTGCGCTGAAGCGCACCCTACCCGGCCACCGGGCAGCCGATCCGGCAACGCCAAACGGTCATTGCGTACGCCAAGGCGAACACGGCGAAATCCCGCCTCGACCGCACAATTTGGCCGTAGGGTGCGCTTCAGCGCACCCCTAAAAAACGCCACCCACCCGATCACCGGAGAACCAGCTCGACCCGCCGGTTCAGCGCCCGTCCCGCATCCGTGGCGTTCGAGCGTCGCGGTGCCAGATACCCGACGCCGCGCGCCTCCAGCCGGTTGGCCTTGACGCCGCGCTTGATCAAGGCCGAACGGACCGCGGCAGCGCGGCGCCGCGACAGCTCGATATTGACATTCAGCGACCCGCGATTATCGGAATGCCCGACAATCGCGACCTTCAGGTCCGGGTTTGCGGCCAGCATCTTTGCCATCTGGTCCAGGGCAGCCCCGGACCCCTCGGTCAGCTTTGACCCGCCCGAGGCAAAGGTAAGCCCCGCCACAGGCACATGACCGTACTGCAGCAACCGGTCCAATAGCGGGCGGCCGTCCGCGGGCACATCGTCGGCGGCGGTTCGGCCTTCACCGGACCCAGCGGTGCCTGCGGACGCCGTGTCTTGGCCAACTGTGCCGTTCTCTGCGGAGGCGGTGTTGTCAGCGGTGTCCTCCGCGCCGCCATCTGTGCCGGACGCCGCGGCCTTATCCTCAATGTCTCGGGAGCTCTCGTCAGAGGCCCCCTTAGCGACCCCATCAGAGCCGCCTTCAGATGCGTCGCTGGGATCGCTGCGTTCCTGAAGCACGGCTTCGGGCAGCCGTTCCAACGGTGTCCCGACCAGCGCCAGTCCACCATCCTTGGGCACCACTGTGACAACTTGTACATAGATCCGGTCCCGCACCCGGCTGACCAGGATCGATCCATAGCCCGCCGGACCCGATTGCCCCCCTGCGCGGCCCACCGTCAGTTGTGCAAAATCGCGCACGTCCATCGTCATCGCAGGCGGCGGCAGTAGTTCTGCGCCAAACCGGAAATCAAAACCGCCGCAGGCCGCGCCCTTGCAATCCAATAGGCGCCAGTATCCCTGGCCCTCCAGTTTCAAGCGATAGCTGTCGATGACACCGGCAACGGAATGCTTCGCCGCCGGCAGGCGCCAGGCCCTGCGAACGACCTTGCCGGACAGGTCGGCGACCGCCGACGGCGCGGCGAACGAGCCCACCGGCAGCGCATAATCGTCCAAATCCACTGCCCGCTCATGGGTGATATGCGCGTCTTCGGGCGCACTGATCTGCGGCGCTGCACCCAGCGCCGCGCCTGCAGCCAGCGCAAAGACACCAATCAGAGCGAAGTGCAGGCACCGCATCTTTCAACCCCGAGCCATCGCGTGATATTCGTCATTCGGTTGCATTGCGATGGCGCTGGACATGCGATTGGACATGTTGAAGAACCCGGCAACCGAGGCCAGATCCCAGATGTCTTCCTCGCTCAGCCCAATATCGCGCAGCGCTGTCCGGTCATCATCGCCGATCGCCGCACTGTCATCGGTCATCTTCAGCGCAAAGCCGATCAGTGCGCGCTGGCGATCCTCCAGATCGGCCATGCGCCAATTATACGCCAATGCATCGCCCAATGCCGGATTGCCCGAAAGCAACCTGACCTGCGCACCATGGGCCGCGAGACAGTAAAAGCACCTGTTCCGGGCCGACACCGCAGCCGCGATCATCTCGCGTTCCAGCTTAGTCAGACCCGACGGTCCCAGCATCAGATCGTTATACATCAGGCTGAACGCCCGCAGCTTTTCGGGCCGGTGCGCATAGGCGACCAGCACATTCGGGATCAACCCCAACTTCGCCTGACATTTGGCGAAAAGCTCGGCCACGTCCTCGGGCAGCGGATCGGGCAACGCAAGGTCCAGCGCACTGGTTTTGCGCCCGGTGACTTCGGGGACATCGAAACTCATGAAACCTACCCTTCCTTGCGCTGGCGATAGTGATACCGTCCGGCCTCGGACATGCCCAGCCCTTCATAGAGCGCCCGGGCAGGCGCATTCGCCTCGGTCACGGCAAGGGTATACCACGCGGCGCCGCGGCTGCGGGCGAACCGGGCACCTGCATCGATCAGTTGACGGGCGACGCCCTTGCGGCGCTGGGCCGGGCGCACCTCGATGGCGTGGATCATCGCGATATCACCATCCAGTGCAACGAAGGCCGCGCCTGCGGGCCGGTCGCCCGAACGCCCCAGCAGGCGAACCGACGGCCCGGCCGCCCGGTCCATGACCGCCAGCCTGTCGGGGCCAATGCCGCCTTCCGCCCAGATCTCGGCCATCAGCGCCGGGACGATACCGTTCGAATGCGCTGCCGGGATCTGATCGGCGCCGGTCATCTGGGCCACCGTCGCCACGTAAAGCACGGTCGGGTCGATCTTTGCGAACCCCTGTCCGGCCAGTTCGGCGTCAAGCGCTGCCTGATCCGGCGTGACCTGAAAAAGCGGCCCCTGCCCCCAGGCCGCCATTGCGGCGCTCGCCTCGGCAATTCGTTGCTCGATGCTCTGCGTCCCGCCACTCTCCTGCGCCGTCGGCGAGGCGGCCGAGACACGCTTTCCGCCGCCCGCCCCGCGGCGCAGGCGAAACCCGCCCGCCTGCCCGGTCTGGGCAGGGGGCCATGTCGCCTCCAGAGCCGTCATCAGCCGGGCGATATCGGGAGGCCGTGTGGTCATGCGGGGCTTTCGTTCATCATCAGCGCACGCTATTGATACCCCTGCCGGACCGCAAGGACCGGCGACGTTCTCAGGGCGGGGTGAAAGTCCCCACCGGCGGTAACGGGCCTGGATCAAAACGCCATGCCCGAAGCCCGCGAGCGCCCCTGCAAGGCAGGGGGTCAGCAGATCCGGTGAGACTCCGGAGCCGACGGTCACAGTCCGGATGAAAGAGAACGGCGATGGTGGCACGACCTGTCGGTCGGCCTGCCTTTCGTCAGCCCTGAGGGTCATTGGGTGAAGATGAAAGGGGACTGTTATGTCCGAGACAACCACGTCCAAGACGCCCCATGCCCTCACCGATCAGCGCGTGGCTTTTGTGCGCGCCCGCTGGCATTGCGATATTGTCGATCAGGCGCTCGAGGGTTTTCGCGCCGAGATGCCGCCCGGCATGGTGATCGACGTGATCGACGTTCCCGGTGCCTTGGAAATTCCGCTGGCTGCCCAGAAGCTGGCACGGAGCGAGAAATATGGCGCAATCGTCGGTGCTGCCTTCGTGGTGGATGGCGGCATCTATCGTCACGATTTTGTCGCAGGCACCGTCGTCGATGCATTGGTTCGTGTCGGCTTGGAGACCGGTGTGCAGGTCCTGTCGGTCGTGCTGACACCGCACCAGTACCAGGAAACCGAACAGCACAACGCCTTTTTCCGCGAGCACTTCGTGACAAAAGGCGCCGAAGCCGCCCGCGCCGCGATGGCGGTGATCACCGGACCGGACGCACAGATCCTGGCCGCCTAGCAAGAACGGCGCGCGCTGTCTGCGCGCGCCTTATTCCTGGTGCTGAGGGACGCCTGCGGCCCAGGCACCGAGTTCAAATTGTGCACGTTGGCGTCGATTGAAAAATCAGCCAGAACATTTGCCTCGCCCACGTTAACGAAATCCGGAGGCCCAGCCACGGTGCGGGTTCGCACGCCCAAATCGCCGCTTAGATTTCGTAGGCCGCGAATGAGGACTAAACAGCAGTTGTCGGGGACATTGCTGACATTGACCAGACTGACGTAAGTGGCGAGCGTCTGATCAAGACCGGCGCGCGGCTGGTGCGTCACGCCCTTTATGCCGTGTTCCCGATGGCCGAGGCGGCGACGCTCCATCCTTGATCGGAGACCTCTGCACAGCTACCCAACGTATGGTTACCCTTGGAAGGAACATTTTATGAAAAAGCTTCTCATCGCACTCATGTTCTCTGTGGTGTTCTCATCGCCTGCGTCGGCAGGATGGACAGAGGTGGTTCAGACTGAGTCGGGGATGGAGACATTGGAAGGAACCACTTACTATGTGGATATTGAAGGGGTCCGGAAGCACGATGGCTTTGTCTACTTTTGGTATGTGGCTGACTTTTGGAAACTGAGTGATGGGGGGGGACTTGTCTTTCAAAGCCCATTACCAAGTAAACTGCGCAACGTTTCGGTGGAAGGGGTTGGCATATAGCTGGCACAGAGAACCTATGGGTGGTGGTGGTGATGAGCGCGGCGGGGCCGCAGATTGGCCATGGGAGTCTCCCAAACCCGGCTCGGCAGGTGAAACAATGGTTAAGCGAGTCTGTAATCGGTAGTGGCTCAAACAGACCCTGAAACCTCGCCAGTACACCCACCCGGCACCTCGTTGCGCGAAATCGAACCCGACCGCGCGCTGCCGTGGTTTCCCTCATGTCGGCACGCAAGCGTAGGATGGGTGAAACCCATTCTTGTGACGATGGTGGGTTGGCATCCACCCTAATGTCGTTCTCGCTGCTCGTTCGGCCGACCGTATGCGAACGTCCACCTTCGCGCAGAAACCCCGATAGAACGCCACAAGCGCGCGTCGGCTCTGCTTGGTAGACCTAGAGCCCGCCGCCGGATTGAACCTGACAATACGGGCTCTAACCCGCCATCCGTTACACCGCCGGGATCTGATGTACGGTGTTATTGCCAACGTCTGGTTGGCAGGATGGATGGGAGCTTCAACTCGGAAGATCCATCATGCAAACACCACACTTACCCGCCATTCGCGCTTAGCGCCCAGCCTGGAATAAGGGACGGCTGGTTGGTCAGAAACGCCCGTTGATGCCTAAACATGTCTGGGCCATTCGTGTTCGGCTTGAGATCGCTGAAAACCACCGTGACCTTGCATTGCTCAACACCGCAATCGATAGCAAGTTGCGCGGATGCGATCTCGTGCGGCCTCAAGTGGCCAACGTCTTTGCCGCAGGTCAAGTCAAGGAACGAACTTCAGTGCTGCAGAGTAAAACGCAGAAACCGGTCAAATTCGAATTGACCGAAGGCACCCGCAAATCGATTGCCGAATGGTTGAAGGACCCCCGGATGTCCGGCCAGGAGTTCCTATGGCCGGGCCGGTTCCATGAACCCGTACACATCTCGACGCGCCAATACGCTCGTCTTGTCCGAGATTGGGTCTAGTCGATTGGCTTGGAACCAAGCGCATTCGGCACCCATTCAATGCGCCGCACGAAGGTTGCGCAGATCTATCGGAAGACTGGGAATTTGCGCGCGGTGCAGCTTCTGCTGGGACACACGAAAATGGGCAGCACAGTCCGGTACCTGGGCGTCGAGCTCGAAGATGCGCTGGCAATTTCCGAGGCCGTTGAAATCTAAAGGCACTGGGCCGCTCGTTGAGAGCGGCTCAGAGCAGGCCTCGATATGGGCCGCAGCAAATGACCGCTGTCAGCCCAGACTTACATCTGCCTTCCGGCAGTCGTGGCGGAAAATGTGAATTCGCTGCAAACGCGAACCGGGTTGGTTGTTTTGTCGATAGCGGCCAATCCGGCGGCCGAGAAAGCCGCGATCTCGCTGCACCTCCTCAAGTCTGCTTTGAGCCTCGCTGGCTGCGGCCTCGCGGCGATGGGATGGAAGTTTAATGGGTAGAGCGGACCTTCTTTAGCGGCGGCCTATTGGGATCTCTGCGCGATTGAAATCTTTGCAATTCAGATGCGCATGGCCAGGCGGTACTCTATTACCATACGCCAGAGGTGTCCGCAGGCGTCATTGTCGGTTTCAGGCCCGGACAACGCGGCGAGCAGCCAGGATTGACCCTCGTTTGGAGTGTGTGCGAAATTTTTCGCCGTTTCTCCTCGGCGGCTTGATATGACTGTTTTTTTGAACAATCGAACGATTGGGGCCACTGGGCATTTGTTGTTAGGTGCTTTGGTGCTCACAACCTTCTCGGTCCCGCTATCGTCGGCCCGCGCTACCGGGACCTGTCCGTGCTTTACCGCTGACGCTATTGTTGACGCCTGTCTGGATGGTTCCGCCGGCGATCGAGCCCCGGCTTTTCACGAGCCAGGAGACCCAAAGGCCGTCGAGGGCAGCCTCTTGGCTTGCTCGGGCAAGGAAAGCCCCCCGGTCGTTCGGCGGTTCAAGGTTCATTTCTATGACAGCAATGAGTACGTTCCTGAAGCACGGTGGATATGCGGCGTTGTTAAGGGGGTCGCAGTTGGGCTCGAACGGGTTTGGAAAAACACGTCACCCGAGTATCATGAGGTACAGTATTCGGACCGCGTTGCGCCGGACGACGCCGCCGCCTGCTCGCGGCACTTGAGCGAGGCGGCGAAGAGACTGGGGGTGCGTTGACGCCCACGCCAGCGAAGCAGTATGTCTTCGCGATTAATCATGCCCCCCCCGTGATGCTGCCCTTTCGGGGTGCTCTCACCGGACCAGCACCCATGATCGACACAGCCAACGTCGGGGTATGCAGTTTTGTCCACAGCGCTTCGTAAGGACCGCGACTTCACGCCGCGCGAACCTGAGCGACGCGGACCTGACCGGTGTAGACCTGAGCGACGCGACTTGGCCGGACGGCAGGAAATGCTCCTGGGAACCAATCGGTCAGTGCAAGTAGCCCTGTCCCGACGTGCAGACCGGGCGCGTGGGTCGGGCTTTAGGCAGATCCGCGCGAAATGAAGGCCACGCCCGTCAGTCGAAGGGATTCCGGCGCGGTGAATTGTACTTCAGTCTCGCCACGGATGCCGTACATTGCGACCTTGGGGCTGTGTTGGTTTTCTGCCAATCCAGATCACGGGCTGGAAGGGCGCAATTGGTCACTGTCGCTGCGAGAAGCGAGAAGCGAGGCAATCAAAAATGGCCCAGACATTCAAAACCGCCTGGTCAACCGGAAAATCGTGCTGGCGGGTCTTGCAGCTCGACAAGGAACTCATGGTCTTTCCAATTCTGACCTTCAGTATTTGCGCCCTGTTCCTGGGAGTTATACTGTTCCCTATGTGGACGAGAGGCGGTCTGGCTGAAATCCTGGAAATGACTGGACCCGATGCAGATTGGATGTCACTTTTTATATTGTTCGCGGTATACTTCGTTCTCTTCTTTGTGATGATCTTCTTCAACACCGCACTGATCGCGTGCGCCAAGATCAGATTCGCCGGCGGTGATCCGACTGTCGTGGATGGTTTGCGCGCAGCCATTGCACTTTTGCCGCAAATTTTTGTCTGGAGCTTGATCGGGTCGACGGTCAGCTTCATCCTGAGTCGCATTGGAAACGGTGAGAAAGGTATCGGCAGATTTCTCGTGTCGCTTCTCGGCGCCGGGTGGATCATTGCGAGCTACTTTGTGGTGCCCGTTCTCGTCACGGAAAAAATCGGCACTTTGTCCGCGCTGAAGCGGTCGTTGTCGATCGTCAGGAATGCTTGGGGAGAAGCACTCGTAGCCCAGGTCGGCCTGGCAGCGCTTATGGGCATGGCGGGATTTTTCATTGTCCTGGTTGTTGGAACTGGCGTGCTTCTATACGAGACGGCGCCGATGGTCAGCGTTGCGATCTGGGCGACCGGCGCGATCATCGTCTTCATGTGGATATTGGCAGTTTCGACACTGGAAGCAATCATGAAGGCCGCTCTGTATGTTTACGCGACTGACGGAAAAGTCCCCACACAATTTGAGGCCGAAATGATCGAAGGAGCATTCGTCCACAAATGAGCTGTGACCCTGCGATCCCTAATTGACTTGCCGGCTGTGAGCCTGCGGCAAAAAATCGATGCTCGCGCACAGCGCCCTGGCCAACCAGGGCCGGCTGCTCTTGCTGCCTCATTTTTATGACCGAAAGTGGCGCGAACCGTGCGGCGATCTCGCATCGGAGGCTCCGACAGGTTTCGGGGAGATCGAACTACGACCGCTACGCCGGCAATCGCGCAACTCTCCCCGTTGCCCGCATTCAACGAATGTCCCAATACACGACCACATCTCTCAGTTGCCGCGTCGCAGCATTGTGTAGAATGGCCGCTCTAAGCGGACATTCGCTGCGGATCAAACGAACGACGGCAAATGGCGCATCTTTCCAGTAGACCCAACGGCTGCTTTCGGGGGTGGATTGTGAATCCGACTATTATGCTCGACGGCAGGTTTGTTCGGACCGCCGCCTCTGACCCAGTTCGCGTCCTAAGTCTGGTTTGGGTCGGTATTGCGTGACGCCAAGGCCTGATCTGATGCGGAAAATCGGGTGCATCGGGACCAACATCTGCAACGTCCCACATTTCCACGTCGGATGTCAGAAGACATCGACCTTCTGGTCATCAACTCATCCGATGCGGAGCACGAGACGTTCGCCCACCCCGCGGCAAAGGCCTCAAATGACCGGATCGTCACATGGTCAGCCACAGTCAGGTGAGCCTGAAATGCCGGGCGGCTGCGGTTAATCTCTTTCCTTGCTGAGCACTTCGAGAAACTGCTGCAGTATATGTGAATCCCGTCTGTCGCCTCTCCAGACAGCGCAAATTGGTGTGGAATAGCGAAACGTCTCGGGCAGCAGTTCATAGTATTCGCCGCGCATCAATTCTTGGCAATGAAGCGGAAAAAACCCGAGATAGATTCCGCTGCGCACCAGGGCAAGAACCGCCTCGGTTTGATAAACCGTGCTGCCTACGGGAAATTTCTTTTTGCGCTCACGCAGCCTTTCGCTCTCGAAATAGCCGCGAAACACGAGCTTGTGTTTACAGACATCCCGCTCGCCGAGCGCAACGCGCTGCTGAACGGAGGTTGCAAGCGGATGGTCTCCTCCGCAAAACAGCCCGACCGGTTCATCATATAATCTGTGATATTCCAGGCTGGGATGGCGCTGGTAATCCGGAACGATACCGATGTGCAAAGTGCCGTCGATCACACCGCGCTCAACCTCGTTGGGCGAACCGCTCATCAGGTCGATCGTAACGCCTGGCGCGATTTGCTGATATTCTCGGATGGCCGATATCAGCGGGTTCTTGTCGTCTGATACCGTATAATCGATCATACCGATATCGATCTTCCCGACCGTCCGGCTGCTGATGCTCGCCACGTTTGATGTGAAATCTTCTGCGGATTTCAGAAGCTGCTCGATATAGCCCAATGCCTTGCGCCCCGGCTGTGTCAGATAAAACCCCTTGCGCCCGCGATGGCACAAACGCAGACCAAGGCGGGATTCCAGATCGGAAATCTGTCGCGATATGGTGGAACGGCCAACACCAAGCTCGGTCTGGGCGGCGGATAACCCGCCACATTCGATGACGGTTTTGAAAACCCGCATCAACCGCAGATCAACATCGCTTACATTGCCCGAGAAGGCTTTTTTGCGGCGCGCCACCAGAATACTCCCCATATATTTGTTGCATAATAACGCAACAAACATTCGATTTGTTCAAGTTTATGCGCAATTTGCGACGGGCTAGCTCTGGGGTGTCACATCGTAAAGGTGCTTGCGTGACCTGGTCCCCCGAAAAGCTGTCCGCTCTGCGGAACACGTTCTCCGACGCCAGTGGCGGCGACCTACACACGCCAAAATATCGACGGATTGCTGAAAAGATTTTTTCTGAAGACGGTCGCCGCCCGGCGCCGTATTCCGGCATGCCGACCTTGCTGGATGCGCCGCACCGACATGTCGGACAGGACACTCTTGGCATCGAAGATCTGGATGTCGCCCTGTTCGGCGTGCCCATGGATCTGGGCGTGACGAACCGCAATGGTGCGCGGTTCGGGCCGCGGTCGTTGCGGTCAATCGAGCGTATTGGCCCCGATAATGATGCGCTTGAATGCGCACCTGTATTCGAAATGGCAGCGGCGGATATTGGCGATGTCCCTTTGCAAAGCCGATTTGACCTGGCCCAGAGCCACGCCGATATCGAAGCCTTTGCGGGCAAAATCGTAGGCGAAGGGGTGATCCCCCTGGCAGTCGGCGGGGATCATTCGGTCAGTCACCCGATCCTGAAGGCAGTTGGCGCGGGCCGGCCTGTCGGGATGATCCATATTGACGCCCATTGCGACACGGGTGGATCTTATGAGGGCGAAAAATTCCACCATGGCGGGCCGTTTCGCAACGCCGTCCTGGACGGGGTTTTGGACCCGGAACGCACCATCCAAATCGGTATCCGCGGGGCGGCCAGATACATCTGGGAGTTCTCTGACTTGTCGGGCATGACGGTGGTCGAAGCCGCCGACATCACCGAAGCCTCTTTGCCGGAAATCATCGGCACGGCGCGCGAGGTGATCGGGGACGGGCCGACCTATCTGTCCTTTGACATCGACAGCCTTGATCCCGCATTCGCGCCGGGCACCGGGACACCGGAGGTGGGCGGGCTGACCACGCGCGAGGCGAAGACAATCCTGCGCGGCATGAAGGGTGCAAATCTGGTGGGCGGCGATGTCGTAGAAGTGGCCCCGGCCTATGACCCGACGACAAATACGGCCCAAAACGGGGCGCAGATGCTGTTCGAGATCCTCAGCCTGATGCAGTTTTCACCATTCAGAGCAAAAGACTGAGACGTGTCGGTATGACCGGGATCGATGACAATAACACAGTGCGGGAGGCCAGGGTTGATGCAAAAGCCTGTCCACGCGCGCCAGCGCCGAAAGCCATTTGGTCGCACCCGAATTCTTTGCAGACGTGACTATGATCACCGCCAAACAATAACAACCGAAACACATGTAACGAACAAAACAGGGAAGTAACTATGACAAAACAAATAGATAAGATGATGATCGACAGATTGGCAGACGCCGCCCGCGATGGCAGAATCTCGCGCCGGTCTTTCATGAATTATTCCATTGCCGCCGGGATGACCGCTTCTGCTGCGACCGGGCTGTGGGGCACCAATGCACAGGCCGCACCCAAGCGCGGCGGCAAGTTCCGCATTGGCCAACATGATGGCAACACCAATGATCAACATGATCCGGGGCAGTATATCTCGTTCATGGATATCGCTTTGGGCCACACCCATCGGTCCTATCTGACGATGATCAATACCGACCAGACCTTGGGGCCGGATGTGGCGACGGAATGGTCAGCGTCACCGGATGCGACGGAATGGACTTTCAAACTGGACAAGCGGGCGACATTCCATACTGGTAAAAAGGTAACCGCGGCGGATGTCATCGCCACCATGAACCACCACCGCGGCGACGACTCCAAATCCGCCGCCAAGGCGCTGCTGAGCAGTGTCGTCGAAGTCGTGGACAACGGCGATCACTCGATCACGTTCAAACTGTCATCGCCAAATGCCGATCTGCCCTGGATTATGCCGGATTATCACCTGGCCATCGTGCCGGGCAACGAAGACGGCACCGCCAACTGGCAGTCGGGGGATGGATGCGGCCCCTATAAACTGGTCGAATATCAGCCCGGGATCGCGGCGCAGTTGGTGCGTCACGAGGAATGGCATGGCGAGGGAGCCTATTTCGACGAAGTAGAGTTCATCATCATCAACGATCCCAACGCACGCCAGACCGCGCTGCTGACCGGTGACGTCGACGCGATCAGCCAGATCGAAAACAAGACGATGAGCCTTCTGGCGCGTGATCCCAATATCGAGGTCGAGAATGTTTCGTCGGCGCAATGCATTACGCTGCCGATGCATGTCGATACCGCGCCATTTGACACGCCGGAAGTGCGCATGGCGTTGAAGCTGGCCATCAACCGTCAGGACATGATTGACAAGATCGCGTTCGGCGCCGCGACAATCGGCAATGACTTCCACCACTCCCCTGCCATGCCCTATTGGCCGAATGATGTGCCGCAGCGCGAATACGACCCCGATCAGGCCCGTTCGCTGTTGAAAAAAGTGGGTATGGAAGACCTGAGCGTCAGTATTCACGCGGCTGAATCGATCACCAGCGGTGCTGTTGATGGTCTGCTCCTCTACTCGGAGCACGCCAAGGCTGCCGGGATCAATATCAACGTCGTGCGCGAGCCAAACGATGGGTACTGGTCGGATGTCTGGCTGAAGAAGCCGTGGTGCATCGTGGCCTGGGGCGCGCGCCCGACACCGGACGTGATGTACAGTCTGGCCTACAAGGACGACGCGGCCTGGAACGAAACCCGTTGGAAGAACCCCAAATTCAACGAGATTCTGCTTCAGGCCAAGGCCGAGCTTGATGACACGAAACGCGCGGAGATGTACCGCGATATGGCGCTGATCCTGCGTGACGATGGTGGCTCGGTCATTCCGTATTTCCCCAACTTCGTGTACGCGCGCCGCTCGAACGTGCATCACACGGGCGAACTGGCAGCAAGCTGGATGATGGACGGGTTCCGTGCCGCCAGCCGCTGGTGGTTTGACGCCTAAACCCTAATGAAACAGGCAGGGCCGCCCTGTGTTCCGCCTGTTTCGCCCTGGAAATCGCGAAAGACAGCCTTTTCCAGGGCAACTGTTTATGGGTCTGATATCCGGGCCGGGCAGAGCGACAGATTTGCCTGAGACCGTTCTGGAGGCAATTGGTGCACCGCTGAATTCAGCACAGCCGGCGAACCAAGACTGGCCACGCCAGCAACAAACGCCCCCGCAGATGATCTCAGGCAGTCACCAGATCTGCCGCGGACAACCCGCCGTTCAAAACGACAAAATCTGCGATTTCCTTCACCCCGCGCCCGGATCGCAGCTCGGTGAACACAAAATCCCTGTCACCGCGCATCCGGCGCGCATCACGGTCCATTATGTCAAGCGAGGCGCCGACATGGGGGGCCAAGTCGGTCTTGTTGATGACCAGCAGATCCGACCGCGTGATGGCGGGACCGCCCTTACGGGGGATCTCTTCTCCCGCCGCAACATCGATGACATAGATCGTCAGATCCGCAAGCTCTGGCGAAAACGTAGCCGACAGGTTGTCCCCGCCAGATTCGATCAGAACCAGGTCCAGATCGGGATGCACGGATCGCAGCTCGGCAATCGCAGCCAGATTGATCGAGGCATCCTCGCGAATGGCGGTATGTGGACAGCCGCCCGTCTCGACCCCCTTGATCCGGTCCAGCGGCAAGGCCTGCATCCGCATCAACGCCTCGGCATCTTCCCGCGTATAGATATCATTCGTGATCGCAGCGACCGAATAGCTGTCGCGCAGCGCTTTGCAAAGCGCCGCGGTCAATGTGGTTTTTCCGGCGCCGACCGGCCCGCCGATCCCGACGCGCAGCGGCCCGTGCGGGCTAGTCATCGGCCACCTCCTCGAAGACTTCCAACGCCGCGTTCAGGCCGTTGATCGCCGCGGGAAAGCCACCATACAGCGCCATCTGCCAGATCACTTCCCCGACCTCCCGCCTGCTGGCGCCCGATCGCAGGGCCGCTGCGATGTTCACCTTCAGTTGCGGCCGCGTCTGACCGCCCAGCGCCGTCAACGCGGCGACCGTTGCCAACCAGCGCGTTTTGATGTCCAGCCCCTCGCGCCCGTATTGTTGCCCCCAGGCAAAATCGACAACCGACTTGGACAAACCCGGCACCAGATCGTCATAGCGCCCGCGCAATGCGGCCTCCATGCCCGGATTATACTCTTCGGCCAATTCCTGACCCTTGGCATAGCTTTCGTCATTCATGACCGGAACAGCCTCACTTCCTGGGTTTCGTGGCGCATCGACGCGATGTCGGACAGAATTGCGCATCCACCAATATCTTCGAGCCGGGCTGCGATTGCATCGGCTGCCACAGCTGCAACATCGTCCATCAGCGTGGCCGTGATCGCCTGCCCCTCGGTCTGGCCCAGCGGCACAAGGCGAACCGCTGCCGAGACGAGGTTCGCCACATAGGCTTGCAGAAAAAGCTGAACGCAAGGCGCCAAGGCAATGCCCGCCCGCGCGGCTGCAACGCCCACGGCGACCGGATAGGGCGCCGCTGGCGCGTGGGCGCCCCAGGCCTGCGCCGTGACCGCGGCGAAACCTGTTCCGATCTCGACCGTTTCCCCCAGTCGTTCTGCTGATGGGGACAATGCGCACGCAAGCGACGTGATTTCCACCAACGACTTGACCCCGGCCATTGCGGCATCGTCCTGGACGCCTTGCCCGAATTCATCCCCGCCGCCCTCACCCCTACCGGCTGCCCGCCAAGCGTGGCACAACAAAATGGCATCGGCCCGCCCGGCGCCGAACCGCAGGCAATCGCCGATCCACTCCTGTGCTGACGACGCATTGCAGACGGTATCGCCTGCAACCGCCTGTTCCAGACCGTGGCTGAAACTAAACGCCCCCACTGGATACGCCGGTGACAGCCACGCGGCCAGTTTGTAGAGCGCATCACCCATGATCGTTGCGGCGCGGAATGTGGGCGTTCGGGTCGGAATGCGGGTCATGGCTGTGGCTGTGCCCATGCGTGCGGCCATGGCCATAGGCACCGCCTTCCGGCTGAAACGGTTCGTCGACATGACGAATTTCTGCGCCCAATCGCACCAGCATGTCCTCCAACACGCGATCGCGTTGGATCAGCAAGCGATCCGAGCCGACCTGACAGGGCGTGTGCCGGTTCCCGATATGCCAGGCCAGGCGGATCAGATTGGGGCCGCGAACTTCCGCCAGGGGTTCGGGTGCGGCCCGGATGACAATTTCGGTCCCATCGGCCGCAACGACTTGTTCGCCCTCCGCAAAGGCGCGTGCTTCCGCCCCATCGATCAACACATCGCGGCCAAAATCGGTCCTGACCATGCGGCGCCGGAAGTACCGGCCCTCATAGTCAAGCGTAAGCGTCTCCGGGCTGTGTTGGGCTTTGTCAGTCATACCAGAAGTAAACAATGCGGTTACCGTCCTGTGGCTTTGGCGCCTCCCCGATCCCGTCATAGGTTTCTGGATCGGCAGGCCATTCTTCCAGTTGATCGGGCATCGCAACTCCCTCGAACCAGGAGGCCACGTCGTCCAGCGCGGCAGTCGTGATCAAAACGCCTTTATCGCTGTAGATCACTCCATTCCCGGAATTTATGTCTGCAAGCATCTCCTGTTCCGTCGAACCGGCGGCATCGATCTGGATCAGCCAGAATCGTAGGTCAATTACCCGGTCCTTGCTCCTCAGCTCTTGCCAGAAATCAGATTCGACAACGCTTTCATGCTCCGGAAATACGTTGCACCACATCGTGGCATCCGGAAATGCAAAGTACTCCTCTATCGTCACGAGTGGCGGGCGCTTTGAGTACAACCCGCCTTTGATATCGCTATCCAGCGGGCGCATCTTTTCAACAAGACCCTCGACACTTCTCGACTGCTCGGGTGTCAGCATCGAACTACCTCAAAACATAAAATAGCGCTGCGCCATCGGCAGCACTTCGGCGGGTTCACAGGTCAGCAATTCACCGTTCGCGCGGACCTCGTAGGTTTCCGGATGCACTTCGATTTCTGGGGTCAGGTCATTCAGAACCATATCGGATTTGCCGATCCCCCTTGTCTTGGTCACTGCAACCGTGTCCTTGGCCAGTCCCAGCGCCGCGCCA
Source organism: uncultured Limibaculum sp. (assembly GCA_951813525.2). GTDB lineage: Bacteria > Pseudomonadota > Alphaproteobacteria > Rhodobacterales > Rhodobacteraceae > Thermohalobaculum. Next base: position 1,001,141 of record CATOTJ020000003.1, on the reverse strand, counting down.
ATACCGGCATCCTGCGCCGCCGCCGAGACAAAGGTTACGGCGCTGCGTTCCAGACTGCGCCCATAGGCCCCGAACATGGTCCGGGTATAGACAGGCTGCGGCGTCGGGATACTCGCGTTCGGGTCGCCCATCTGGGCGCAGGCAATCGTGCCGCCGACCAACACCATCTCGGGCTTTACGCCGAAAAATGCGGGATTCCACAGAACCAGATCGGCGCGTTTTCCTTCCTCGATCGATCCGATCTCGCCTGACATGCCATGCGCAATTGCCGGGTTGATCGTGTATTTTGCGACATAGCGCCGGACCCGCAGGTTATCGTTGTCGCCAGGCTCGCCCGGAAGACGCCCGCGCTGTACCTTCATCTTGTGGGCCGTCTGCCAGGTCCGGATGATCACTTCACCGATTCGGCCCATGGCCTGGCTGTCCGAGGCGATGATGCTGAACGCCCCCATATCGTGCAGTATATCCTCGGCCGCAATCGTCTCGCGCCGGATGCGGCTTTCGGCAAAGGCCACGTCTTCGGGGATCGATTTGTCCAGGTGGTGGCAGACCATCAGCATGTCCAGATGCTCGTCGATGGTGTTCACCGTGAAGGGCCGCGTCGGGTTGGTCGAGGACGGGATTACGTGTTCTTCCCCGCAGACCTTGATGATGTCCGGGGCATGGCCGCCCCCTGCCCCCTCGGTGTGGAACGCATGGATCGTGCGGCCCTTCATGGCGGCAACGGTGTTCTCGACAAACCCGCTTTCATTCAGCGTGTCAGTGTGGATCATCACCTGCACGTCCATAGCGTCGGCGACGGTCAGACAGCAGTCGATGGCCGCGGGGGTGGTCCCCCAGTCTTCGTGTAGTTTCAAGGCGCAAGCGCCGCCCTTGACCATCTCCTCCAGCGCCGCGGGCTGCGAGGCATTGCCCTTTCCGCTGAGACCGAAATTGATCGGGAACGCATCCAGCGATTGCAGCATGCGTCCGATATGCCATGGACCGGGCGTGCAGGTGGTGGCCAGCGTGCCATGCGCGGGGCCGGTGCCGCCGCCCAGCATGGTGGTGATCCCGGAATGCAGCGCGTCGTCGATTTGCTGCGGACAGATGAAATGAATATGGGCATCGAACCCGCCCGCCGTCAGGATTTTCCCTTCCCCGGCAATGGCTTCGGTGCCGGGGCCGATGACGATATCGACGCCTGGCTGCGTATCAGGATTGCCGGCCTTGCCGATTTTGTGGATGCGCCCGTCCCGCAGGCCCACATCGGCCTTATAGATACCGGAATGATCGACAATCAGCGCGTTGGTGATGACGGTATCGACGGCCCCTTCGGCGCGTGTCGTCTGCGACTGGCCCATACCATCGCGGATGACCTTGCCGCCGCCAAATTTGACCTCCTCGCCATAGGTGGTGAGGTCGCGTTCGACTTCGATGAACAACTCGGTATCGGCCAGACGCAGCTTGTCGCCGGTCGTCGGGCCAAACATGGCAGCGTATTCGGGGCGGGGGAGTGAAGTGGGCATATGGGGCCTCGTCTACACGATTTTGAGTATGGTCTTAATTGCTCGGGCATGAGCGCAGTGCTGTCTGAAAATATGCCCACAATGACCTAATTTCAGATTCTTTCGGATTATCAACAAGTACTCACACCTTTTCCACAAATTTGCGCACAGCTTTCTTGTTCTGGTACATATATTCCAACACCAAAAGTTGTTATGTTTGCACTTAAGAGTACTACCACTTGTGTCGTCAAAGGAGACGCCAAAATGAGCACCTTGCAATTCGCTGCGGTAATCAGCGTGACATTGATCTGTATGATTTTCGGTGCCTTTGTTTTTGAGGCGCCATTCTTCAGCGTTTGTAGCGGCGCCGCAGTAATTGTGGTCGCCATGCTGTTCGGCAAACCATCTACGAAGAGCACGAGCGACTGAATCTAATCGACTAGTCACAAATCCCCCATCACCTGCCCGTTAAACCCAAACACCCGCCGCGCCCCGGCGAATGGGATCAAAGTCACCTCGCGCGACTGTCCGGGTTCGAACCGCACAGCGGTTCCGGCGGGGATATCCAGACGGTACCCGCGGGCGGCGGCTCGGTCGAAGTCCAGGGCCGGATTGGTTTCGGCGAAGTGGTAGTGCGAGCCGACCTGCACGGGCCGGTCGCCGGTGTTGGCGACGGTCAGGGTGATGGCCTTTCGGCCCTGGTTCAGCATGATGTCGCCGGGGGCGGTCTGGACTTCGCCGGGGATCATAGGGCCGCACTCCATTTGTTTACATCTGTCAGATGTTTCGGTTCTGCACGCGCCCGATCCAGGTAGACAAAACGCCCGATTGAAAGAGATTCTGTTAGCGAACCATTTGCCGTTTCCGGAAGAACCTTTTCGGGAACAATCATCAGTTAACTTCTCGCTAATTCTATGTGGGGGAACCTCGGGGTGAAGTTCACCTGATCGGGTGGTGGACAGTGACCAGTTTTGTACCGTCCGGAAAGGTCGCCTCGACCTGCACGTCGTGGATCATTTCCGGCACCCCTTCCATACATTGATCGGCCCTGACGATCCCGGCGCCTGCCTGCATCAGGTCGGAAACAGACCGGCCGTCGCGCGCGCCTTCGACCACATAGTCGGTGATCAGCGCGATGGCCTCCGGGTGGTTCAGCTTGACGCCGCGGTCCAACCTGTTTCGGGCCACCATGGCGGCCAGCGAGACCAGGAGCTTGTCCTTTTCCCGGGGGGTTAGTTGCATCAGAGCCTCCAGACTTTTGGCAGCGGCGCGCCGCGCAGATGTTCCAGCACGGGGATCAGGGTCCGGCGCAGCGCCATGCCGTCCGGTGCGACGATCCGGGCTGACAGGACCTTATCGCGGATCAGGCTGGCGCCCGCCAGCGGGGGCAATAGCGCCCGCAGACCCGGCAGATGGGCATCGGCATCGGGCGCAATATAGACAAGGCTGGCCATCGCGCGGTTGCCGCCCAGCGTTGCCGGGCGGTTCAAAATATCCTCGGCTGATTGCGCGCCCGTGGGCGACAGGCGCAAGGCGTCGGCATAGATTAATTCTGCGCCGCGCCGAACACGCCAGTGATCGACGAAGTGAAGGGTCTGCAAACGCTCGCCCATCGCGGTGCGGCCGAAGATCAGCGGCTCGACGGCCAGGAAGACCGCATCGGCGGCAAGATCGACTTGGATGCAGCGCTGAAAACGGGCACCGTCGAAAACGATTGTTTCCTGCGGCAGCCAATGCAGGGCCGCTCCGGGTCCGGCGGTCAATTCGGTGGTTACAAGGCCGGTCTGTCTGGGCTGCGCCCGGTACGCCCGCTCGGCAGCCTGGGTCGTGATCGTCAACGCCGTGCCCGGTCCGGCATGACCGGACCAGTCGAACCGGTCGCCGCCCGTGACGCCGCCCGCGGTATTGACCAGAACCGCCTGCAAGTCCGGGGTGCCGGTGCGGGGCAGCATGACCCGCGCCGACCCCGATTGACGCAGGTCCGAAAGCCGCGATCGTCCCCGGGCATACCGCGCAGCGACACCGCCGCACCCAACTGCACGGGGTTGGCGGATCGGCACCGGATGGATGCTTTGGGTCGGTAGGGGAGCGTTCACGAGCAGGCTTTCCGATCTGTCCTGCCACTGAATGGGCCATGGGCGCGGTGGATCGGCAACCAGAATCGGTTGGGCGGGCGAGAGAATTTCAGAATATGCCTGAAATAGTCGCCAGTCCGGCGATGTGCTGCCTAGATTTCGGTCATGTCAGCCGCTGGACCGGCGGTTGCGGCGTTCTGAGGTCGGCGTTCTGAGATTGGCGTGAGCGATCCGCGATGAGCTGTGGGCGTCATTTGTCGGGTGGGTCGTCCTCGAACAGCGCGCGGTGCTGATCGCCCTCGAGATCGTTGAACTGGCCGCGCAGAACGCACCAGATAAATCCGAGCAGACCCAGGCCCCCAAGAATGATGGATACCGGGATGAGGAAACCCAGCGTCGTCATGGCGCCCGACCGGGCCGGATCGCGTTGGCGACCACGATCAGCGAGGATGCCGACATCGCGATGGCGGCGAATAGCGGGGTGACCAAACCTGCCACGGCCACCGGGACGGCAATGGCATTGTAGGCAATCGCGATAGCGAGGCACTGCATCGACCGGCGCCGTGCCAGTGCGGCGGCATCCAGTGCGGTTGCAACGGCTTCGAGGCCATTTCCGGTGAACACAAGATCCGCCGCCGTCTTGGCGATGTCGGCACCAGAACCCGGCGATATCGACGCATCGGCCGCAGCCAGGACAGGGGCATCGTTCAGGCCATCGCCGACCATCAGGATGCGGGCACCGTCTGCGCTCCGGGCGTTTAGCCAGGCCAGTTTCTCCTGCGGCAAAAGCCCGGCCCTTGCATCATCGATCCCGAGTGCGGAGGCCGTCTGACCGACGCGGGTTGCGTTGTCGCCCGACAGGATCGCCAACCGGTATCCCGACCCGGCCAATGCATCGCAGGTCTGCCGGGCATCGCTGCGCAGCGTTTCGGCGAAGCGAAAGTCGAAAGCTGTTCCCACGCCGGTAAAGGTCACGCCGGAGCCGGATTTGGGACGGCCCAACCGGACCGGTGCGCCCTGAAACAATGCCTGCATGCCGAGGCCGGGAAGCTCGGTGATCGCGCCGAGGCGGGCGGGGCTGATGCCCAGCTCGCGGCCCCGGTCGGCGATGGCCCGAGAGAAGGGATGGCGCGATGCCGCGGCCAGGGCGGCGATCGCTGGCCAGGCAGGATCGTCGGCAGGCGGCGCGGCGACCAGTTCTGGCCGGTCTTTGGTCAGAGTTCCGGTTTTGTCGAAAACAACCGTGTCGATGGACGAAAGCCGTTCCAACGCCTCGCCGTTCTTCAGGAAGACACCGGCCTTGAACAGCCTGCCCGCGACGGCGGTATGAACGCTGGGGATGGCCAAGGCCAACGCACAGGGGCAGGTGATGATCAGCACGGCGGTCGCTGCCGCCAGCGCCGACAGCCAGGATCCGATCATCAACAGCCAGCCAAACAGCGTCGCTGCCGCGAGGATATGAATGATCAGCACATAGTACCGTGCCCATTGGTCGGCCAGGCGGTCGAAACGGCCTTGACCACGCTCGGCGCTGTCGACCAGGCGGGCAATCTCGCCAAGGGCGGTATCGTCGCCCGTGGCAGTGACGCGAATGCGGATGGGTTGACCCAGATTGAGGGTTCCGGCCTGCACCTGATCACCGGTCGCCGCAGGGATGGGGTCGCATTCACCAGTCAGAAGGGCGCGGTCCAGGTCGGTCTGGCCCTGAACGATAACACCGGTGGCCGGAACGCGTTCACCTGCCGCAATCGACAGGATCATGCCGGGTTGCAGATCGCCGACCGAAAGGCGTTGTTGCCGGCCATCGGGCCATACCCGGGTCGCGGTGCGGCCGGTCAGTGCCGCGAGTTCCTCGGCCGCCGAGCGGGCGGCGGCGCGCATCCGGTGTTCGAGATAGCGCCCGATCAGCAGGAAGAAGATCAACATGACCGCAGCATCGAAATAGGCGTTCTTGCCGCTGTCCAAGGTTTCGATGATCGACATGGACACGGCCAAAACGATGGCCAGCGAGATCGGCACGTCCATGTTGACCCGCCTGTGCGCAAGCGCTGCAAACGCACTGGCGAAGAAGGGCCGCCCGCAAAACAGAACAGCCGGGATCGCGATCAGCGCCGAAACCCAGTGCAGCAGATCGCGCGTTGCCCCGTCGGCGCCGGACCAGACCCCGATGGACAGCAGCATGATGTTCATCGCCGCGAACCCGGCGATCCCGATCCGCACCAGCATACCGGTATCGCCGGTGGCTTGGCTGTCGATGCCGGGGTCGAAGGGGCGCGCGGCGTGACCGTCGCGGGCCAATGTCGCGATCAACGCCTCGGCATCGGTCAGCGCGGGGTCGATCCGCGCGACAACGCGGCGGCGCGAAAGGTTGGCGCGGGCGGCAAAGATGCCGGGCTGGCCGGTCAGGGCATCCTCGATCCGCCGCATGCAGCCAGCACAGTGCATAGACGGAACCAGCAACTCGACCGGCTGACCGCGGATCGTTCGGTCGATGTGCATTACCGGTGCCCGGGGATTGTCAGGACCACGGTCTGGCGAAACGCAGTGTCGCTTTCGCCTTTTGCCTCGCCTTCGCCCCCGGCCTCGATCGCCAGGCGCCAGCGGCCTGGGCTGAGATCGGCGGCGGCGCGGTAGTCGGGCCCTGACGGCGACAGGGTTAATATCTGGTCGGTTCGGGCATCAGACGGGCGACCGGCGGCGAGCGTCAGATTTTGCCCTGTCACCGGGCGCCCCGACCGGTCGCGCAGGGTGACGATGATAACGGCGCCCTCTATGCGTGCCGACGCTGTCCAGCCGAGCGCGGCCTGGGACGCTGTCCGATCATTCCACTTCTGGCTGGCCACATAGGAATTGCTGACGACCAGGCCCGGGAAGCTTCCGGTTGCGGCCAAAAGCATCGCCATGTTGGCGCCGACAATGATCGTGAAGGCGGTAACGACAATGGCGAGGACGTGGCGTCCCTTGAGTTCACGGCTCATCGATCCGGTCCTTTGAAATGGGTGTCGGCGGGCGAGCGTTCGCCGGTGGTCAGGTTTTCGACCCACAGACGCACCGGCAGGGTTTCGGTCACATCCGATCCGGCCGGAGCGGTGAGAAAGACGCGCAGCTTGCGCGCCTGATCGGCGGGCAGGTTGATCGCCGCCGCGTCCTCGCCCTGCACGGTCAGGCGCAGATAGGGACCCGTGACGGCGGACAGCCGGAAGACATTTGCCGTGGCGTTGCGGTTCTGAATGCGCACTTCGTACCCATTGCGGATGGCACCGTCGGACAACGTCACGAAAACGGGGTTGCGGTCGTGGCGTACAGACATATCGATTGTGTCGCGCAGAAAGAGGGCGACGATCAGGGCGACGCCGATGGCCGCCCAAAGCGAGGTGTAAAGGATAGTCCGGGGACGGATCGCGCGACGCCAGGCGGCGATGGGGACCTGGCCCGCACGCTCGCCCATCTCGTCGGCCAGCGAGCAATAATCGATCAGCCCGCGCGGGCGCCCGATGCGCGCCATGATGTCATCGCAGGCATCGATGCACAGCGCGCAGGTGATGCAACCGATCTGTTGACCTTGGCGGATATCGACGCCGGTTGGACAGACATTGACGCAGGCATTGCAATCGATGCAGTCGCCCGGAGCCTCGGTCTGGGGCGGCGCTGTTTTACCGGCGGGCAGGCCCGGCTGCGGGATCACGGGGGCCTGTCCGCCGATGCGGGGTCCGGCGGCCTCTGCCTCGGCTTCGGCCCGAGCATGGCGTTTGCGGTGTTTGCCGCGTGGCTCGCCGCGCCAGTCCTTGTAGGTCACGAGCAGGCTTTGTTCGTCCAGCATCGCGCCCTGAATGCGCGGCCAGGGGCACATATAGATGCAGACCTGCTCGCGTAGAAATCCACCCAGAACGAAGGTCGTGGCGGTCAAAACGGCGATGGTCGTGTAGGCGATCGCTTGCGCTTGTCCGCTGATGAGATCGCCCAACAGGGTCGGTGCATCGGCAAAATAGAAGACCCAGGCGCCGCCTGTGGCGATGGCGATCAGAAGCCAAATGGTCCATTTTATCAGGCGTTTGCGCAGCTTCGCAGCGGTCCAGGGTGCCTTGAGCAGGCGAAACTGGGCGTTTCGGTCGCCATCGACCCAGCGTTCGACATGCTGGAAGAGATCGACCCAGACGGTTTGCGGACAGGCATAGCCGCACCAGATCCGGCCGAGAACCGAGGTGAACAAAAAAAGGCCGATCCCTGCCATGATCAGCAGGCCCGCGACATAGTAGAATTCCTGCGGCCAGATCTCGACCCAGAAGAAAAAGAACCGCCGGTTGGCCAGATCAACCAGAACGCCCTGATCGGGCAGATGCGGCCCGCGGTCCCACCGGATCCAGGGCGTGACATAATAGATTGTGAGCGTGACGCCCATGATCCACCATTTCAGCCGCCGATAGAAACCGCGCACGGCCTTAGGAAAGACCGGATCGCGCGCGGCGTAGAGAGAAGGTGTTTCGGTCGCCATTGTCATGTCCTGCCTCTTGGGCGGGGGGAGGTGGTCACGTCTTGTCGCCCGCCGGTGCGGGCGGCGCATTGATCGAAATCAACCACTGCGCCCACTACCGGGCGGCATCATTGGCCGCCGCCCAGCGTGTGCACGTAATGGGCGAGCTGTTTGATTTCGGCTTCTGTCAGGCGGTTTGACCAGGCGGGCATGACGCCAGCGCGCGATTTGGAAATGGTCTGGATAACGGTTGCGCGATCGCCGCCATAAAGCCAGATGGCATCGGCCAGGTTCGGGGCGCCGAGATCGGTGATACCGCGCCCACCTTCGCCATGGCAGGCCGCGCATTGGTCCGCGAAAATTGCGGCGCCGTCGGCGTTGGTTCGATCTTTTCCGGTGCCGGACAGGGACAGAACATGGTCGGCGACCGCTGAGATTTCGGCGCCGGTCAACAGGCCATCACCGAAGGCAGGCATCTCCGAAAAATGCGTGTCCTCGTCTGCCTCCCACCGGATGCCATGGCGCACTGTGGTTGCGATCTGTTCCGGCGTGCCGCCCCACAGCCAGTCGTCGTCGATCAGGTTTGGATACCCTTTGAACCCTGCGGCACCGGCGCCGTGGCATTGGGCGCACCAGGTGCGAAACAGCGCGGCGCCGCCCGCCTTGGCAAAGTCGTCAAGCTGACGGTTGGCGGTGATCTGATCGAAACCGGCGGCGGCGACCCGCCCGGTGATGTCGGCGCGGGCGCGCTCGGCGGCGGCAATCTCCTCGGCAACTTCAGCGCGGGACGAATAGCCGAGAACCCCGCTGGTCGCTTCGCTGATCATCGGCCAGGCCGGATAGGCGATGGTGTAGCCGATCCCCCAGACAATCGTCAGATAGAAGGTCCACAGCCACCAGCGCGGTAGCGGTGTGTCCAATTCCTTGATCCCGTCCCATTCGTGCTGGGTCGTTTCGGTGCCGGTGATCTCGTCGCGTTCTATTTCGCCGCGCTCAATGTCATCGCGTTCAATGTCGGTGGGCTTGGTCATGGCTTATTCCCCCGCCCGGTCATCATTGCGCAGCGGCAGGCTGGCCATGTCGCGATGGGTCTGACGGGCCGAGGGCCGGAAGGCCCAGAGGACGACGCCCAGAAAGATAACCATCATCGCCAGAAGCCCCCAGCTGTCGGCGAAGTGGCGCAGCATGTTGTAGGTTTCCATCAGCTTGCTCCTTCAGCGATAATTCGCTTCGGCCTCGTAGACCGAGAAATCGACCAGCGTGCCCAGGATCTGCAAGTAGGCGATCATTGCATCGAGCTCGGTTATGTCGCGCTTTCCATCGAAATTTCGCATCACGGCCTTTGGATAGCGGGCCAGGAATTCTTCGGCGCTATCGCCGTCGGGGCGAAGCTGGGCCACCAGGTCGCGTGCGGCATTGGCAATCATCTCATCGGTGTAGGGCACGCCAACGGCCCGGTTTGCGCGCAGGTGAGCAGCAATATTGGCGGTGTTCAGCCGGGTTTCAGCCAGCCAGGGATATGCGGGCATAATCGATTCCGGCACCAGATCCTGGGGCCGGCGCATGTGATCGACATGCCATTCGTCCGAGTAGCGCCCGCCGACCCGTGCCAGATCGGGTCCGGTGCGTTTCGATCCCCATTGGAACGGGTGATCGTACATGGATTCGGCGGCCAGCGAGTAGTGGCCATAGCGCTCGACCTCGTCGCGCATCGGGCGGATCATCTGACTGTGGCAGACATGGCAGCCTTCGCGCACATAGATCTGTCGCCCGATCAGTTCCAAAGGCGAATAGGGGCGCATGCCCTTCACCTTTTCGATGGTGTTTTCCAGATAGAACAGCGGCACGATCTCGACGATGCCGCCGATGGCGACGACGAAGAGGGCCAGAACCAGCATCAGCGAAGCGTTGCGCTCGACCTTGCCATGGTGGCGGGACCACCATGTATGGCGGGTTGTCTGATTGGCGTCGCTGTTCTTCGCGGGCGCGGCGGCAGTGCCCGGTTCCTGCGGATCAAGGTCCTGCTGGGTCATCTTTTTTGATCCTTTCGGCTATGAGGGGGCACCATCAGACAGCCCCCGCCCCTGCCCCGGCCCCTGCCATCGCCAGACCTTCTGCTTGGCGCGTGCGGCCGCGAATGGTCTGCCAAAGGTTGAAGCACATGATGATCGCACCGGTCAGGTAGAGAACACCGCCGAGCCCGCGCACGATATACATCGGCAGTTTGGCGGAAACGGTGTCGGCGAACGAATTGACCAGGAACCCGTTGGCGTCGGTTTCGCGCCACATCAGCCCCTCCATAATGCCGGTCACCCACATCGACGCGGCGTAGAGAACGATGCCAAGCGTCGCGAGCCAGAAGTGCCAGTTCACCATCGCCAGCGAGTAGAGCCGTTCCCGGTCCCAGAGCCGCGGCACCAGGAAATAGAGCGCGCCAAAGGTGATCATGCCGTTCCAGCCCAGCGCCCCGGAATGAACATGGCCGATGGTCCAGTCTGTATAGTGCGACAGGCTGTTGACAGCCTTGATCGACATCATCGGGCCTTCGAACGTCGCCATGCCGTAAAAGCCGACGCTGACCGCCAGCATGCGCAGGATTGGATCGGTGCGCAGCTTGTCCCAGGCCCCGTTCAGGGTCATCAGGCCATTGATCATACCGCCCCAGGACGGCATCCACAGAATGATCGAAAATACCATGCCCAGCGTCTGCGCCCAATCGGGTACGGCGGTGTAGTGCAGATGGTGCGGGCCCGCCCAGATATAGAGGAAGATCAACGCCCAGAAGTGGATGATCGACAGTTTGTAGGAATAGATCGGACGTTCGGCCTGTTTCGGGATGAAATAGTACATCATCCCCAGAAAACCGGCGGTCAGGAAGAAACCGACCGCATTGTGGCCGTACCACCATTGGGTCACCGCATCCTGCACGCCGCCGAACAAGGAATAGCTTGTCGATCCCAGAAAGCTGACCGGGACGGACAGATTGCGGATGACGTGCAGCATCGCGACCGTGACGATGAACCCGAGGAAGAACCAGTTCGCAACGAAGATGTGCGGCTCTTTTCGGTTGAGGATCGTGCCCAGAAAGACAGCCAGATAGCCGACCCAGACCACTGTCAGCAGCAGGTCCACATGCCAGGGCAGTTCGGCGTATTCCTTGCTTTCCGATCCGCCGAAGACATAGGCCGTCGCGCCCAGAACGATGACAAGCTGATAGCCCCAGAACACCCACCAGGCCAGGTTCCCGCCCCAGAGCCGCGCCGAACAGGTGCGTTGCACGATGTAGAACGACGTGCAGATCAGGGCGTTGCCGCCGAATGCAAAGATAACGGCAGATGTGTGCAGCGGCCGCAGACGGCCGAAGGATGTCCAGGGCAAGTCGAAGTTCAAAATCGGAAAGGCCAGTTGAAAGGCGATCAGGACACCGACCAGGAAGCCGACAATCCCCCATCCTGCCGTCGCCAGAACACCGGCGCGGATCACGTCATCCATATAGCCGGAACGATCCGCTGCGGCCGGCTGGTCGCGCCCCATCACGGCGATGAACCCGCCTGCCGCGCAGGCCAGGACAATCAATGCGTTCACCTGAAAGGCGAGATCCTCGCCCCAGTTGGCGGCCATCGCAGCCAGTATAGCGATCGTGCCAAGCACGGTGAGTTTTGCGGCAATGAGCATGCCCTGCCCCCTGATCAGGTCGATATTCGGGGCAGTCTTAGCGGCGTCGCGGCGTCACGCTTTGACATGGATCAATTGGCCGGATGGATCGGCCGCCGGAAGGCTGCGCATCAACGGGCCGGGACTGTATGGGCCGAAGCGACGTTATCGGGCGCAGCCGTTACCCAGGCCGATGCCATTTGGAATGACAAGGACGTGCTGCCGTCATATCGTCTGTCCATCGCGGAGACCTGAAATGACAGCCACCACCACCATCCCCTATTTGTCGGAGGACGAGGTCGCGAAACATCTCGACTATCCATCCCTGATCGACGTGATGGAGCGGGCGATGATCGCGTTTTCGTCCGGCGGTGTGATTCAGCCTGTTCGGCAGATGCTGCCCGTTGAGGAGAACGAGCGCTATCTGGGCGTGATGCCCGCTGTGTCGGCAACCGGGATGGGTGCAAAGCTGGTTGCGTTTTACCCGAAGAATGCGGGTCGGGGCCTGCCGACGCATCTGGGGGTCATCGCCTTGCTGGACCCCGAAACGGGACAGCCGCTGGCCTTCTTGGATGGGAGGTTGATCACCGAAATGCGCACAGCCGCGAACTCGGCCGCTGTAACGCGTTGGGCAGCTGGGCGGGGTGCGAACCGCCTTGCCCTGATCGGTGCAGGGGTGCAAGGCGCAGCCCATTTGGCCGCGCTGTCGGTTGACCATGACTTCGAGGACGTATCGGTTTGGAGCCGGACCGAGGCCAACGCTGCCGCGTTCGCCCAAGCGCATGGCGCGCGAAAGGCGGATAGCGTCGAGGATGCTGTCCGCGGCGCCGATATCGTGGTTGTCGCAACGAATGCCCGCACACCGGTTCTGCACGGCGCGTGGCTGAAGGCGGGATGCCATGTGAATTCGGTCGGCTCGCCGCGCCACGATTGGCGCGAGCTTGATGACGATGTCATGGCGAACACCCTGATTGTCGACAGTCGGGAAGCGACACGGCAGGAATCGGGGGATGTGATCCATTCCGGCGCGGCCATCTATGCAGAGGCAGGCGAAGTGTTTGCGGGATCGGCGCCAATCGACCGGGATGCGACGACCGTTTTCAAGTCGGTCGGCATCGCGGTTCAGGATATCGCGACCGCCCGGCACGTCTTCGACCGCTATGAGGCGGCGGATGGATAGCCCGCCAGCGCTGCTGGCCACCCTCTGGGGCTCGGCGGAGAAGCGGGCCGGGCATACAGCCTTGCGCCATGGCGATTTCAGCATGAGCTATGCCGAGCTGAGGGCTGCGGTGATGGACCGGATGGCTGCGTTTACCGCGGCCGGTTTAGTTGCAGGCGATGCGGTGTTGGTCTTGTTCAAGCCGTCGATTGGGGCGGTGGTGGATTATTGGGCTTTGCACGGTGCGGGTGCCGTGATCGTTGTCGGCGACCCGGCGGCCACCAAAGCCGATTGGGATCTATGCATCGCGCGGACCGGCGCGGGTTTCTTTTTGACCGCTGATGGGCTGGTCCCGACAGACGCGCAGAAAAAGACGCTGCCGCCAGACTGTGCCGTGGTCTTTTTCAGTTCGGGCACGACAGGCGTGCCCAAGGCGATCATGCATTCGCGCGGCACAATCCGTGCACTGCACGAGACGTTGCTGACGACCTGGCGGCTGACGCCCGATGATGTGGTTTTGGGCGGCCTGCCTTTTCATACGATCTATGGCCTGGCGTTCAACGCCGGGTCGGCGATCTATGCCGGGGCAACGCTGGTTTTAATGGATCGCTTTCATCCGGGGGAAGCCTTGCGGCGTATCGAAAAGGATCGGGTGACAACGGCAGCCTTTGTCCCGGCGATGCTGATCATGATCCTGAACTATGACGGGCGGGAGACGTTCGACTGTTCGTCGTTGCGCACCCTTTATTCCGCGTCGGCACCAATCAGCGAGATCAATATCACCAGGTTTTCGGAATTTTCGGGCGCATCGGTCATCTGCAATTACGGCATGACCGAGATCCCGGGCGCCGCTGTGGAAGTTGCGGGCGATCCGCATGCCGTCGGTGCGTCGGGCAAGGTCAGCCCCGGTTTCCAGCTGTCGATCCGGGGCGCAGACGGCGCGTCGCTGCCGGTTGGAGAGGTGGGCGAGATCGCGATGCGCGGGCCCAGCCAGATGCTTGGGTATCTGGATGCGCCGGACCTGACCGCAGAGCGTGTTCGCGGCGGATGGATCTATTCCCAGGATCAGGGCCGCCTGGACGCGGACGGCAATGTTTACGTTCTGGGCCGGATGTCGGAGATGATCATCCGCGGCGGGCTGAATATCTCTCCGCTGGAGATCGAGGGCGCGCTTTCACGCCACCCCGGGGTCGCGGATGTCGCGGTGATCGGGCCGGAAGACCCGGTATTGGGACAGATCGTGTCGGCGTTCGTCGTTGCCAAAAGCGCGGCGCCCGGATTGGACGCGGCCTTGAGGGAACACTGCGAGGATTGCCTGTCGCCGCCGAAAATCCCGGCGGAGTTTCTGATGACGGACGATATTCCACGCAATGCAGCCGGTAAGATTGACCGCAGGGCATTGCTCGCCCGGCGCGCGGCACAGGTATAGGGGGCCACCAGATGGATGGAACGATCGGAACGGATGTGCCGGTAGAAGGGGTTGGCGTCATCACCATCGACCGCCCCGCCAAACGAAATGCGATGACGCCGGATATGATCGCGGCGTTTACGGCGGCCTTTCAGGGATTTGCCGGGGACGATGCAATCGCCGCGATCATTCTGACCGGTGCGGGCGACAAGGCGTTCAGCGCCGGACACGATATCAAAGCGATTTCGCCGGGCGACAAGGGACATCTTTACGAAGAAGAGCACATGAAGGTTTTCCTGTTGCCGCGGACAACCAACAAGCCGGTGATCGCGGCAGTTAACGGGGCGGCCTATGCTGGCGGGTTTTGTCTTGCCATCGCCTGCGACCTGCGGCTGGCGGCGCCCGGGGCCAGCTTTGCAGTGCCGGGGCCGCGTCTGGGGATTGTCCCAATTGCAGGCCAGTCATCACGCCTGCCGCGCCTGTTGCCGCAGGCGGTCGTCAACGAGATGATCATGGCCGGGCGCCCATTGAGCGCGGCGCGGGCCGAGCATTTCGGTTTCGTCAATACCGTGACACCGCGCGAGGCGTTGTTGGATGAAGCGATCTCGCTGGCGAACGATATCGCCGCAATGTCGCGAACGTCGGTTCAGGCGTACAAACGCATTGCGCAAGAGACGCTGTTCGCCAGTGCCGAAGCCGCCGATGCAATGGAATATTGGCTTGCGATGTCCGCCGGGCACGGTCCCGATGTCAAGGAGGGTCTTGCCGCATTCGCGGAGAAACGCGCGCCCGATTTTCCATCGGCGCGGCGCAAGACATGAGTCTGCTGACCCCCGAGATCATGGCGTGGGTGGGCAGATCGATCACGTTTCGAAGTGATCCGATCAGCGTCAGCGATGCGCGCTGTTTCATTGCAGCATCGGGCGATGACAATCCGGCCTATGCGTTGCCGGAGCCGGGCGGCGATGCGTCGGGCACCCGCGTGTCGCCGATGCTTTATTATGGCGCGACGCGGCCCTGGGCACATGCCGGTGACTTCGCCGAAGACGGAACGGTTGCCGAGCATCGCCCCCTGATCGGCGAAGGTCAGACCATGGGCGGCGGCGTCGAGATGGAGTGGTTGGCGCCGTTACATGTCGGCGACCAGTTGACCGGAACGCGGACGTTGGCCTCGTTGACCGAAAAGCAGGGGCGCCAGCGCAATTTCGTCTTGGCCGAATGGATCACCGAATACCGTGATGGCGATGGTCAACTGAAGGTGCAGGAGCGTTATGAACAAATACTGTTCTGAGCACGCGCTGCACCTGGCCGAAGCCCGGGTCGGCGACGCCCTGGCCGTATTGCGCAAACAGGTGGGCGAAATGGATGTCGTCCGGTTTTGCGCCACCATCCGTAACTTTCACCGCTATCACTATGATCAAGCCTTCATGCAGGCGCAGGGGCATCCGCAGATCATTGTCCCGGGCTTTATGATCGGAAACTGGTGTCTGGAGGCAGCCACGCGCGCATTTGTTCCCCCGCATGAAGTGGCCGGGTTGAAATTTCGCAACACCCGCATGGCGCCGGTCGGCACACCTTATGAAATTGCCGGGCAGGTCAGCGCCCTTGAAGAGGGCGGAAGGGTTCGGTGCGTGTTCGAAGTCACGCAGGTAGACGCCGAACAAATCGTCGCCTCCGGACAGGTTGTGCTGCGCACCGGGCCGAGCGCACCGTGTCCTTGAAAGTGGCAGGGTTCCACCTGGCGTTCCAGAGATCGGGGCTGAAGATCGAGAAACCGAGTTCGTTCAACCGCGTATCGAGAAGATGAGGGTCGGGCTGTTGGTGCCGTATCCGCTGTGAGCAAATCACGCCCAAACGCCGACTTATACTAACGTGCATTGATCAGAACTCATGGGCCCATTTACGGCTACCGATTGATGAGATGCGCCAGGGCTGTTCGATGAGCTTGTTCCAACTGTCACAGCAGTGCGCGACGATGTCGTCGTAGTTTTTGAAGACCCGGTTTGAGAGCCAGTTGTCGCGTATGAATTGCCAGATGTTTTCGACTGGATTCAGTTCTGGCGACCGGGCCGGGATTGGAACGAGTGTGATGTTTTCCGGCACATCGAGCTTCGGTGTCGTGTGCCATCCGGCCTGATCGAGCAGCAGGATGGCGTGTGCGCCTGGGGCGACTTCGGCGCTGATCAGCTTCAAGTGCTCCACCATGGCATAGGTGTCGCAGAACGGCATGACGAGGCCGGCACCCTTGCCTTCCGCCGGGCAGATTGCGCCGAAGATATACGCCCATTTCGTCCGCTGATCGTGTGGCGCACGGGGACGCGTTCCTCGCCGCGCCCAACGTCGTGTGATCTTGTTCTTCTGGCCGACCCTGGCTTCATCTTGAAACCAGACCTCTACGGGCGGCCAGCCTCGCTTGATGCGGATGGCTGTGACGACGTCGCCGAAGTTTTTTTGAACATCTCGATCGCCTCCTCATCCTGCGCGTAGTGCTGCGGGCGCGCTGTGAGTTTGCGATATCCCAAGGCGTGCAACTCGCGGCCAACGGTATGACGGCTGACCGAAACGCCGAACTCTTCGTATAGCCAGAACGCAAGGTCGACGAGGCGCCAGCGCACAACCCCATCGAGATAGGGACGCGGGCCTGACTCGACCGCCGCCGCGAGCGCGGTGCGCTGCTCAGCCGTCAGGAGCGGTGCCTTGCCCGGTGCCTTCCGCGTCGTCAGCGCATCCGGGCCGCCGTCGTTGAACCGCAACACCCAATCCCGGATCACCTGAAGGCCAACCCCGCCCGTGCGCGCCGCATCGCTCCGCGAGCCTCCGTCAAGGACAACTGCCAGAGCGAGAAGCCGCCGCGTCTGATCCGCTTCATCGCTCTTCCGCGCCAGACGTCGAAGATCCGTTCCTGTATAATCCAATCTGATCTGAACAGCAGACCCCATGGCAAAAACTCCTCTGTTTTCCATGGTGAATCAGATCAAGATCGGGCCGGAAATCCCCTTCCGTGAGTCCGAGTCATTGCGCCGCAGTATTACTGCGCGCAAGTTGTCGGACGAAGCGCGCGCTGACCGGGGCGCGGATCGACTGATCAAGGTATTAATCGACCGCCGCGAACGACGATCCAAGACCTGATGGCCAGGTCTTCACCTGTCCGATCTCGTCGGAAATTGATCTTGGGGATGACAAGAACAGCGCGCAGTTCCATGGGTCATCTTTGTGCAGTTGCGATTCACCGATTCACCAGACGGGCTGCACCTGCGTTTTCCTGCCCGCCCCAAGTTTAGAAACTGTTCATCTTTTCTCCTGCTGGCGTTCATCGGCCAGACAGGAGCGCTTTGCAATGACCTGCCATCTTAGGTCTTGCAAACGGGACGGATAGTCCGACCCAAGACAAACGGTGGAGAAGAAAATGCGCCTTCTGGAGACACAATCGATCCCAGTCCCTGTTAACGCTAAATGGGCCTTTTCAACCCGCCGCGTCGACGGTTCAGATGTTTGCGGAATCTCGACCATATTCGAGAATGCTGTCGCAGGTGATCTGTTGCTGGCTCAGATCGCGAAGATCGGCCAACACAAGAAACTGCAGTTGGCATCCGGTCGCTATTCAGAATCTCACCTCGATGACATGATCGTTGTCTGTGTCGGCGATCGGTATGCACCGGATCAGTTCGAAGGTCTGGCCGAGATTGACCCGCTGGGATGCGATTTGATCGCCGCTGGCGGCGTTGCGGGCCGGGCGGTCGAGGCACACCAGAAGATGTCTGCACCGACCCAGCTGATGCCGGTCGGTTTGTTGACCGACGCGGCCGGGGAAGTCGTGAATATCGCGTCCTACGCGCTGCCAGCTTCTCACATTCCCGAGCACATGACGGTTATCGGTGTCTTCGGAACTTCGATGAATTCGGGCAAGACGACGACCGCGGCCAGCCTGGCGCACGGTCTGATGCGCGCCGGTTATCAGGTCGCTGGGATCAAGGCGACCGGCACCGGGGCTTTCGGCGATTTTAACGCATTCCGCGACGCGAGCGTGCCGATGTCGGATTTCACCGATGCAGGTATGCCGACCACCTATAGGATGCCGATGGATCGTATCGAAACCGGCTTTGAGACCTTGGTCGGGACAGCCGCCAAGAACGGCGCCGAGATCGCCATCGTTGAATTCGCGGATGGCGTCTTTCAGGGCGAAACGCGCGAGATCCTGGAGAATTCATCGATCCGCGACCGGTTGGACGGTTTGATCTTCGCTTCAGGCGATGCTGCGGGGGCTATTGGCGCGGTGATGACCTTGCAATCAATGTCTCTGTCGCCGATTGCCCTTTCCGGTTTGTTGTCCTGTTCGCCGCTCGCTTCCAAGGAAGCAGAGGCCGTCACCAGCCTGCCGGTGCTGACCCGCAAGGAACTGCACGATCCCGCCGTCGTCGAACTGATCCTGCGCCCCTTTCTGCGGATCGTAGATACTGAGGTGATGGCCGCGGCATGACGCAGGCACCTGCAATAATCGACAAAGATCGCCGCAGTTTATTTGCGGCGGTCTGTTTGTCCGGCGTCGGTGAGGCGCTGGCGATCGGGATCGCGGCGTTTGCGATGCGGGAAGTCTTTTATGCCCTTCACAACGGCACCAGTTTGCCGGTCGATGCGAAGGTCACGCTGGCGCTTTGCGCGCTGGCGGGCGCGTCGTTCAGGTTTGCCAGCCGTTCGGCATCCGAGCGTCTTGGGCAAAGTTATGCGATCACGTTGCGCCGCGAACTTTACCGGCAGTTGGCAGGGCAATCGCAATCGAAAATCGACGAACGGCGGGCGGGCGCCTTGGGGCTTCGTTTCGTCGGCGACCTGAGCGCGTTTCGCAATTGGGCCGGAAAAGGTCTGACCGATCTGAGCACTGCGCTGATCGTGTTGCCGGGCGCCGGATTGACCTTGTGGTTCATCAACCCGGATCTGGCGACAGCCGCGGTCCCGTTGGTCCTGCTGCTGTGCTTGGTGATGATCGGGGCCGCGATCGCCCTGGGTCCGACACATCGCGGTCTGCGGTCACGCCGGGCACGCATCGCGATCAAGATGATGGAGCGGGTTCCGGTTGCACCGCTGCTGCACCGGATGCGGCGCACCAGACGTGAAATCAAGGATCTGGATAAAAGCGGGCAGGATCTGACCGTTCTGGCCGTCAAGCGTGCGCGGATTTTGGGAGTTCTGAAAAGCCTTCCCGAGATCGGCCTGGCCATGGCCGGGCTTGCGGTGATCTGGACCGCCTTTCGCAATGATGCCGCGCCGGCCGAAGTGGCGGTCGCGTTGGCGCTGCTGGCAATCCTGATCACACCGATCCGCAATCTGGCGGGTGTGTGGGACCGCCTGTCGGCATGGCGGATTGCCCGCGAAAAGTATGAACTTGTGCAAGCCCAACCGTCGCGGCGGCGCAGCCCCGGGACAACTGCGGGCGCGGCCCAGATCGGCCTGCGCTCGATCAAGTTTCGCGGAATCGAGGCTGATCTGTCGATCCCGGCGGGCAACACGGTTTTGATCACCGGCCCATCAGGATCGGGAAAGACCAGCCTGCTGCGCTTGGCGGCCGGGCTGGAGCGGCCTGAATCCGGCAGCGTCAGTTACGGCGATGCGATCACATCGCCGCGCGCCGTCATTGTCGGGCAGGACGGTCCGATCCTGCAAGGCAGCCTGCGCCGGGCATTGTGCCTGGGCGCCAGAAAGTATCCAGACGACGAAAGAATTGAATCCGTCGCCCGTCAAATGGGTTTGAGCGGGTTGATGGAGAGAATTGGCGGATTGTCCGGGCGCCTCGGCGAACATGGGCGCACAGTGTCCGAGGGAGAAGTGGTTCGGATACTGCTGGGGCGGGTCAAGTTGGTCCGTCCGAACATCGTCGTTGTGGATACGCCGATGATGGATGCGGACGAGACGCTGAGACTATGCCTGAAGGAAATCAAACACAGCGTGGGGATGACGCTGTTGATCGCGTCGATCACCGGCAACGGGTTCGACTTTGTCGACCAGCGCCTTAGTTTTATCGGAACCAGGGCGATTGATGATTATCGGGCGGCGGTGGGTTCGGAACGCAAGCTGTCTGCATGACGGGACGAGGGGAATGACAATGAAACTTGTTAATCGCATCAGCCTACTATTCGTACTTTTGTTGACGCTGAGCTTGATCGCGTCGTTTTTGGCGATCTGGAGTTTTCGGACTTCGACGGAGCATATCCGCAAGGTCAGCCTCGCCTATGATGTGCACTCGCACATCCTGTCGCTGAAGAGCCATACCTATCAGCTGATCAAGCAATACGGTGACGCCATCATGATCGGGGACATGGACCGCGGCACCGGCGAAGCAGCGTTGATCGCAGCTATTCGCAAGGACTTTCAACTGGCCCGGGCGACAATCACCAAGGAGTTGGAGCTTCAAGGTGATCAGGAGCTGGAAGAACTGGAAGACCTGGTGCGTCTGGAGCACATCATCGATCAGTTGATCAAGGATCTGGATCGCGTCGCGCGGAACCAGGCGCCGGACGCCACATCGGTTAACTGGAACGAACTGTCGAAGATCCTGGAAGCCGATATCGATGACAGATTCCACGGAATGATCACCGCTGCGCTGGCGGAAGAAAAGCGGGAGGTGGAAGAATCTCTGGGCGAGGCGGCGGAAGAAGCGGAGACCTATCGACAAGCCGCACTTGGGTTCGCGGTCCTTTCCGTCCTGTTGACCATGGGGTCGGTGGTTGCGATCTTCAGATCGATTGGGCGCCCCGTTGCCTCTCTGCTTGGCGGGATACGGGCGTTTAGCGAAGGCAATCAGTCCCACCGCATCGAAGTTCGCGGCACCGGCGAGATTGCTGAAGTCGCAAAGACATTCAACATGATGGCCGATCGGATCTCATTGCGAACAGAAATGCTGACATCAGAGAACCGCGCGCTTGAGGAGGCCGTGGCATCGCGCACGCAGCAACTGGAGCAACTTGTTACCGAATTGAAGAAGGGCGAATCGAACCGCCGGCGGATGTTGGCGGATGTCAGCCACGAGTTGCGCACGCCCCTGACAATTATCCAAGGAGAAGCAGACATCGCGCTGCGCGGTAAGCACAAGACGATCGAGACCTATCAGGAGGCGCTGATGCGGGCGCGTGAAGCTGCAAAGCACACGTCGCGTCTGGTCGACGATCTTCTGTTCATCGCCCGTAGCGAGTCGGGTGAAACCCGGCTTAAGGTCGAGCAGATGGATCTGAAGGAGATCGTCGAAGAAACGACGTCGACCTATGGGGCCGGTGTTTTGGTTCTTACCGATCTTTCAGCGGCGCCGATGCGCGGCGATCCGAACCGAATTCGCCAAGCGCTGCTCGTGCTTCTGGAGAACGCCCGGCACCATGGCGGTAGCGAGGTCATAATGCGGTTGGAGCAGACGCCGCACGGCTTTCGCGCCGCGGTCGAAGACAACGGGCTGGGAATGACGGACGAGGAAAAAGAGCAGGCGTTCACCAGGTTCTTCCGAGGATCGAACGCCGCCGACCGGTACCTTGAAGGGCTGGGTCTTGGTCTGCCGGTCGCCAAGTCGATTGCACTGGCCCATGGCGGCGATATCGAACTTTCCGACCGTGAGGACGGCGGGCTGATCGCATCGTTGATGCTGCCCGGACGGCCGTCACTGAGAGCGATTGCATGAATATCCTGCTGGTCGAAGACGAAGAGCGGGTCGCCGATTTCGTATCGCGCGGCCTGAAGGCGGAAGGCTGGCTGGTCGAGCTTGCGGCGGATGGTGAGACCGCACTGGACCTTCTTGAGGACCAGGAGTTCGACATCATCGTTTTGGATCTGATGCTTCCCGGCATTTCCGGCCAGGATGTCTGCCGCAAGTTGCGGGCGCGGAAAAATTTCACGCCCATCTTGATGCTGAGCGCGCTGGATGCCACCGACGAGCGCATCGAGGGGCTTCGGATCGGCGCCGATGACTACCTGAACAAACCTTTCGATTTCGACGAGTTGGTGGCGCGGATCGAAGCGCTGGGGCGCCGGGCCAATGGTTTCCAGACGTCTGAAGAAGACGGAATTCTGAGGCATGAAGGACTTACCCTGAACACGGTGTCCCACACGGTTCAAATCGACGGTGAGCCGGTCGAGATGACTGCCCGGGAACGCGAGCTACTGGCGCTGTTCCTGCTCAATCCGTCGAAGGTTTTTGCGCGCGAACGCATTCTGAACAAGGTCTGGGGCAGCCAGGCCGATCCGTTGACCAATGTGGTCGACGTTTTTGTCGGGCGGCTGCGCAAGAAGCTGGGGCCATATGGCGAGTTGATCAAAACAGTTCGCGGCCTTGGCTATCGATTTGGCGATTGAGAGGGGTCGCGGACCTGCAAAGTCTTTAAAGCGCGCTTCAACCCGATAGAATCGGGTCGAGCGCTGTAAATGGTTGAGTAGCGCCATTTTTTCACGGCGCCTGATTGGATCGGTCAGGCCGGAAGATGCATCAGTGGCTAAGAACCTGATCCAGAAACTTTTTGGTCCGTTCGCTGCCCGGGTTCGAGAAGAAGGATTCCGGGTCGTTTTCTTCGATCACCTCGCCCGCATCCATGAAGATCACGCGATCTGCCACTTTGCGTGCAAATCCCATTTCGTGGGTGACGCACAGCATGGTCATGCCTTCCTCGGCCAAAGTGACCATGACATCCAGGACCTCGCCGATCATTTCGGGATCCAATGCAGATGTCGGTTCATCGAACAACAGGATCTCTGGCGCCATGCAAAGCGCCCGTGCGATGGCGACACGCTGTTGTTGGCCGCCGGAAAGCTGTCCGGGGAACTTTTCGGCCTGGTTGGCAATCTGCACTTTTTCGAGATACCGCATCGCGGTTTCCTCGGCTTCGGCTTTCGAAGCTCCGCGTGCCACCATCGGTGCCAGCGTGCAGTTGGCCAGGATCGTCATGTGCGGGAACAGGTTGAAGTGCTGGAAACACATACCGACTTCGCGGCGCATTTCGTCGATGTTTGGCGCGTCGGCGTCGATGATCTCACCCAGAATCTGGATTTCACCGGATTCGTGGACTTCAAGCTGATTGATCGTCCGGATCATCGTCGACTTGCCCGACCCGGACGGGCCGCAAATCACCAGTTTCTCGCCTTTGGCGACGGTCAGGTTGATGTCCTTCAAAGCGTGATAGGAACCGTACCACTTATTGACGTTCGTCATTTTGACGGCTGCGGGTTCGGCCATTTCATTCCCTCCCCTGGGATCGTGTTCAGCAGGTATAGTTCATTCCAATGCGGCCACCGTCGACATAGATCGTCTCGCCGGTGATATAGCTGGCCTTCTTCGAGGCAAGAAAGGCGACGACGTCGCCGATCTCGCGCGGCGAGCCGACCCGCTTCAAGGGCGTTCGAGACATCACCATCTTCATTGCTTCGGGGTTCGCGTTAACCCCGGCCATCATGTCGGTGTCGATCGAGCCCGGGCCGACTGCATTGACCCGGATATTGTGCGGCGCCAACGCCAGCGCCGATGCCTTGGTCAATTGCATCACCCCGCCCTTGGACGCGCAATAGGCGGGAATTTGCGGGATCGCCACCTGCGCGTTGATCGAGGACATATTGACCACAGATCCTTGGATGCCGTTGGCGATCATCGTCGTTGCAGCCCGCTGGATCGCCAGAAAAGTTCCGGTCAGATTGACATCGATCACGCTTTGGAACGCTTCGAGTGTGTATTCCAGAAAGTCGCCGGGCATGGCGATGCCGGCATTGTTGACGAGGATCGAGACCGGGCCGAGATCGACTTCGACCTGATCAAACATCGATGCAATCTGCTCTGGCTCGCCCATATCACAGACAATCGGGACGGACCCTTTGCCCAAGGCCGCCGACGACGACGCGACGCCGGCTGCATTGACGTCGGACAGAACGACCCGGACACCATCTTCGGCGAGCGCCTCGGCGCAGGCATACCCGATGCCCTGGGCGGCGCCCGTAACAATTGCAATGGGTTGGTCAGTCATGATCGTTTTCTCCCCTTAGTCCATAGTCGTCGTCTGCTTGTTCTTTTGTTATGTAACCGGCGTCCAGGTCCTCGCGGACCTGGGCGTGGGGCCGGTCTTGCGGAGCGCCATATCCGCCGCCGCCCGGCAGGCTGAGAACCAGGCGCGATCCGTTCGATACTTTCTGACGGCCTTTGCCTGCCAGTTGCGTGCCGTCGGCCAATGCGACCCTGCCGGCACCACCCGGACCACCGCCATCACGCCCGCGTGCGGGGTTCTTGATCCGGTCGAACATTGCGTTGAAGTAGAAGTCGTAACCGGCCCGGGGCTCGATCTCGATTGTCTGACCCAACCCACCGCGGAACTGGCCCGAACCGCCCGAACCTTCGCGCAGATCCTTACGCCAGACGACGATTGGACCGACATGCTCGGTCGCCTCGACGCTCATGGTCGAAACCCCGGACGGAAAGGCTGTTGCGCTCAACCCGTCGGTTGCGGGACGCGCGCCGGTGCCGCCTGAATTGAACATCAGAACTTCGCGGTTCCGAAGCCCCGAGTTCTGGTCTGTCGGCCGGGCACTGATCTGGATGTTCCAAAGCGCGCTGGCGCCTTCCGCCGGGACCGTCCTTGGCAGGCATTTGTGCAACGCGCCCAACACGACGTCGGGCACCAGATGTCCCAGGACATGCCGGGTCGAAACCGGGGCCGGACGGCGCGCGGCCAGAATACAACCATCGGGCGCTGTGATCTCGAAGGGTACCAGCGAGCCCGTGTTGTTCGGCACCTCGGGCGCGATGGCGCATTTCAGGCCATAGCAGGCATAGGCCCGGGTATAGACCATCGGCACGTTGACGCCGAACCGGGACTGTCCCGATGTGCCGTCAAAATCTGCGTGCAGCGCCTCGCCCGCGATCGTCAGCTTGACCTGCATGTGAACCGGCACGTCATAGCCATCGACCTGCATGTCATTGTCGAATGTGCCGTCGGGCAAGGCCTGGATGCATTTCAGTGTAGCCGCGCGGCTGGTTTGCATGATGAAGTCGGACAACCCTTCCAGATCGTCGATCCGGAATTCGTCCATCATGTCCTGCAAGCGGCGGTCGCCTGCCCGGTTGCAGGCGGCCAGCGAGTAGACATCGCCGACGACCTGGTCCGGCTCGCGCGTGTTGGCGCGGATCATCGCCAGCAGCATCGCATTGACCTCGCCGCGCTCGGCGAACTTCACAATCGGGATTTGCAGGCCTTCTTCGAACACCTCGTTGCCATCGGGTCCGAAACCGCGCCCGCCGATATCGACGACATGCGCGGTGCACGCAAAGAAACCGATATGCCGGCCATCGCGGAAACTGGGCGAGACGACGGTAATGTCGTGCAGATGCCCCGTTCCCAGCCAGGGATCGTTGGTGATGAAGACGTCGCCTTCAAAGATGTTCTGGCGCCCGATTTCGCGCACGAAATGGGTGACGCTTTCGGCCATGGCGTTGACATGGCCCGGCGTTCCGGTAACGGCCTGGGCCATCATCCGGCCGCGCACATCAAAAAGGCCAGCCGAAAGATCGCCTGCCTCGCGAACCGAGGTTGAAAACGCGGTCCTGATCAAGGTGGTCGCCTGTTCTTCGACAACGGCGATCAGGCGGTTCCACATGATCTGAAAGTCTATCGACTGGCTCATTGTGCGCCCCCGCCGGTGATCTCTTGTTTGCGCTGCAGTAGGAGCGAGCCGTCGCTCTGCCCCCTTACGGTGTAGGCTGATGTCACGATGGTCGAGGTGTTGCGCTCGACGACAACTGCAGGTCCCGGAACCTCGGCGCCGGGCGTCAACACATCGCGCTCGACCTCGGCTGCCACGACCATTTTGCGCAGGGCGGCATCATAGAAGCTGCGGGTCTTGGTCGTCTGGATTGCCTGGCCGTGCGGCTGACGACCGGCTTTGGCGACGTCCGGCAGGACCGAAGCAACGACCAGCGACCAGTTGGTAATCTCGATCGCCAGCCCGTCGATCACCCGGCCAAAGAGATTACGGTAAGCGGCTTCGAATGCCCGGAGGATCGCAGCGCCGTCGTCGGCTGTGAAAGTCCGGTAGGGCAGCACGACGGGGATTTCATATCCCTGACCTGAATACCGCATATAGGCCGTCAGTTTCGTTGTCGTTGCCGTATCCCCGGCACCGGCGGCCACGAAGGCTCGCGCTTCCTGTTCCAGTTCTTTCAACGCAGCGTTCACGGTCCCTGCGTCGAAGTCATCGAGACGTTGGAAGATGCCTTTGCTCGCCTCGTAACTGAAGGGTGCCTTGAGAAACCCGATAGCAGAGCCGACGCCCGCGCCGGGCGGGATGATCAAGTCGTCGATCCCCAGCTTTTCGCAGAGGCGGCAGGCGTGCAGTGGGGCACCGCCGCCAAAGGCGATCATGGTGAAGGCTTCGATATCCCGCCCGTTTTCGACCGTGTGAACCCGGGCCGCGTTGGCCATGTTCTCGTCGACCATTTCGGTGACGCCAAAGGCAGCATCCTGCGGGTTCAGCCCTGTCTTTTCGCAGATCCGGCTTTGCAATGCCTGCTCGGACAGCGTGGTCGAGAGCGGGATCGCACCGCCTGCGAAATTGTCGGGATCCAGACGCCCCAACATCAGGTTCGAATCCGAGACGGTCGGTTCTTCGCCGCCGCGCTGATAGCAGGCCGGGCCCGGCTCGGACGCAGCCGATTGTGGTCCAACCCGGATCTGGCCCATGCTGTCGATGTGAGCAATCGAGCCGCCGCCCGCGCCGATTTCGACCATCTCGACAACCGGGGTCGAGACCGGCATGCCCGACCCTTTCTTGAACCGGTAGGTGCGCGCGACCTCGAACGTGTTCGCGGTCTTGGGCGTGCCATCTTCGATCAGGCAGATTTTGGCGGTGGTACCCCCCATGTCGAAGCTGAGCACCTTGTCCAATCCGTGCGCCATCGCAAAATCGGCGGCAAAGATGGCGCCGCCAGCGGGGCCGGATTCAAGCAGTCTCACCGGCTCCCGGCTGGCGGTTTCGACGCTGATCAGACCGCCTCCGGAATGCATCATAAAGACCGGCGCCGAGACGTCTTCGTCCCGCAGTTTTGAAACCAACCGGTCGAGATATGTCGCGACCTGCGGCTGGACATAGGTATTGGCGATGACGGTGTTGAAACGTTCGAACTCGCGCATCTGGGGCGAGATGACGGACGATATTGAAATCGAGAGGTTCGGCGCAGCAGCCCGGATCGCGGCCTCGATCGCCTGCTCGTGTGCGGGGTTCGCATAGGCATGCATCAGGCCGACGGCTACAGCCCCGTAGCCACCGCTGACAACCCGTTGCACCAGCGCATCCAATTCAGAGGGATCGAGCGCCAGCAGAACCTCGCCCTCGGCGGACATTCGCTCGGCGATGGTGAAGCGATCCTTCCTGGGGACCAGCGGCTTGGGCAATTCCAGGTTCAGGTCATATTGCTCGAAGCGATTTTCCGAGCGCATTTCGACCACGTCGCGAAATCCCTCGGTCGTGATGAAGGCCAGTTTGGCGCCGCGGCGCTCGATCAACGCGTTTGTCACCAGCGTCGTGCCGTGGATGACCTGGTGAATATCCTTGATTGCCACGTCGGCACGCTCGGCGGCCTTGATGATACCGTCAACGATTGCGCGCTCGGGCTCGGCATAGTTTGTCAGCACCTTGGCGGTCGCAACACCGCCGGGATGGTCCAACGCGACGTCTGTAAACGTGCCACCAATGTCGACACCGACGCGGATTTTTCCGTCGCTCATGCCCCGGTCCTCACAAGCTTTTCCAAAGTTGGTTCGCGGTAAATGCCATCTGATAGACCCGCGACATGATCGGCGCCGACGACACGGTCTTGAGATCGGTCATCGGCAGGGGCAATTCCTTTGGGTCCATACCGTTCGCAAGATCGGCCAGGGCCTCGCCAAAGATCGTTCCAGTCGTGATCCCCCGCCCGTTATATCCGATCGCGGTGTAGACGTTCCGGTCGAGTTCATAGATGCGCGGCAGGTGATCGGGTGTCATCGCGATCTGCCCGTGCCATGCTTCTTCGAATTCGACAGGACCGAGGTCGGGAAAAATGCGGGCGATCTGCTTGCGCGCCCACCGGTGCGACAGACCTTTGTGCGCCCGGCCGATGACCGTGCCCATGCTGCCGACGACCAGGCGGTCGAAGGCGTCGCGGCGAATGCTGAACATGATCTTGCCGGTATCCCACAGGCCCTGCCCGCCGGGCAGGATGTGCGCAGCAGACGGTCCCAATGGTTTGGTCGCCAGTTGGAAATAGTGGATCATTGTAAAGACGCGTTTCAGATCCGGCCAAAGCGTGTCGGTATAGGCGTTCGTGCCCAGCACGATCTTGTTGGCGGTCACGGTGCCGCGATCCGTTTCGATCTTCCAGCGTTCGCCGTCGCGCACGATCCGCGTGGCATTCACGCCGGTGCTGATCTTGGCACCAGCGGCAATCGCGGCGCGGGCCAGGCCGCGGCAATACCCCATCGGGTTAATCGTACCACACCGCCGGTCGACCAGCCCGCCGTGGAAGGCGTCGGATCCGATCAGCTTGGACACTTCTTCCCGGTTCAACAGATCCACCGGCTTGCCCAAACGCTGCCATTCTGCATGGCGGCCCTGGAGGTCTTTCAGACCTTCGGGTGAATGGGCGGCATGGATGGTTCCTTCGCGGGTCGCCTCGCAGCGGATCTGGTGTTTCTCGATCAGCGAAAAGACGAGTTCGGGACCCTGGCCAAACTTGCCGATAAATCGCGGACCATACGTTTCACCCAGTTTTTCGCGCACGGTCTGAGGTGGCAGCCAAAGCGCGGCATTGACCAGACCAACATTCCGCCCGGAGCCGCCAAAGCCGATCTGGCGTGCCTCGAATACGTGGCAGTCCACGCCCTTTTCGGCAGCGTGAAGTGCAGTTGATAATCCGGTAAAGCCGCCCCCGATGATCGCAAGATCGGTATCGATGTCGGCCGACATCTGCGCCGAGACCGCGCGCTCTTCCGCGCTGTTGTCCCAAAGCGATATTCCGCTGTGTTCGTTCATGACATTCAACACCGCCAGAGGTTCGAATTCCAAGGCCCAGGGCAATGTGAAGGATGCGCCTCTTTGTGTCAATATATGAAATGCTCGTGCTGACATTTGGCACGATAAATATTTCACGATCGTGTTGCCCGCCCGCGATCCGAGGCGGTACCCGGCGCGCAATTTGGGATGAGCTAAATCTGGTTGAGAGCCGTACAGACGCCGGTCGCGGCCTTGAGAACGCTTTCACAGATATTTTCGCGGCGTTGCGCGTCCAGATTGACATCCGGAACCGAAACGCCCAACGCGCCTATGACCTGATCGTTCGGCAGCAAGATGGCAGAGCCAAAACTGAACACCTGGTCCCGGAATTCGCCCATGTCGATCGCGTAACGCCGTTGCTGTGTTGCAGCCATATCGGCATCCAACTGGTCAAGCGATGTAAGGGTTCTTTCAGTATATCGGGTCAGCCGATCGGCGATCTGCGGGCGCAAACGATCATAGTCAGCGGCAAGAATGGCTTTTCCCGTCCCAACGCAATGCAGCGGGGCACTGCCACCGATTGGGTTCCACGTTCGGATCGGTTTCGTGCTTTCGATCTTATCGATATAGACAACCGATAATCCGTCCGGAACCGCGAGATAGATCGTTTCCCCCGTTTCTTCGGACAAGGTCCGCATATGCGGGGCGGCGATATTCGGCAGATCCAGATTGCCGATCACGGATTGCGCGATCTGCCAGACCTTCAGCGTTGCCGAGTAAAGTTTTGATTCCGAGCTGCGCACATACCCAAGCGCCGACAAGGATTGTAGCAGCCGAAAGGTATTGGACTTGGTCAGATCCAGCTCGCGGGACAGCTCGGTCACGCCTTTGCCGACATTCGAATGGGCTAATGCCTCGAGGACCAACAACCCCTTCTGCAGTGTCGTATCAATACGCGGTGGCTTCGGATCGGTCGATTTCTGAGCTGCCTTTGTCATTGGCCGTCGATAGGTCCTCGTGCGCTAAATATCAATGTATCAGCTTGATTGGGCCCCGTTGGAACCGTTGATCAACTCGGGCGGCTCGAAGGCGCGGACGGGTGGCGGTGTGCCTTCAAAGCGCTCGATTTGAACCTGCGCGGACTGCGCGGCAGTGCCTTGTGCAAGCCGCGAGGTGCGCAGGTCATGGGTCAAAACATTCGGGTTGCCATGCCGGTCCAAGCCGTGCGGGTCGGTTAAGTCCGGATCGTACCAGGCCCCGGTCCATAGGAACGCCACGCCTTTTAGAATGTCGCCGGTCACCACCGCACCCGCCAGGCACCGGCCACGTGCGTTGAACACGGTAACGACGTCGCTGTCGTTAATTCCGCGTATGGCGGCATCGTCGGGATGGATCAAAATCGGCTCGCGGCCCTGGATCTTTCGGCTTTTCGAGAAGCTGCCATTGTCGAACTGACTGTGCAGTCGTGTCCCCGGCTGGCCGGAAACGAGGTGGATCGGGTAATCAGAGGCAAACTCCCAATCCCGAGGGGCCCGCCAAACCGGGTGGCCGGGGCAATCGGGGTATCTGAAACTTGCGATGACATCCGACGCGAGTTCGATCCGTCCGCTGGGCGTCGGCAGCGGGTGGCGGTCGGGGTCCTGACGGAAGTCCGCCAGAAAAACCTGATCGGGCGTCGGATCGGGTAAATGAAGGACGTCGCCAGCAAGGAAGGCATCCCATTCCGGCAAGTCGACGCCATGCTGTTCGGCGCGCTGGCGAAGGTCGATCCACATCTGCTCGAGCCACTCATCCTGGCTTTGACCGCGGCTGAATGCTGTGCCCAAGGACATTCGCGCTTCGAGCGCTGAGTAAACCTCGAACTCGGTTCGGGCATCGCCCGCAGGCTCGACCGCCTTGGGCATCGGGATCAGTGCGTTGTCCTGTGTCCCCGCTCCCAGATCTGTCCGCTCTGGCGCCGCCGCGACCGGCAGCACGATGTCGGCATGACGCGCGGTTGCGGTCCAATTGATCTCGTTCACGATGATCGTTTCGGGCCGTTGAAACGCTGCGCGCAGACGGTTCAGGTCCTGGTGGTGGTGGAAGGGATTTCCACCTGCCCACCAGACCATTCGAATGTCCGGAAACACCTGGCGACGGCCATTGTAGTCGTATGGCTTTCCAGGATTGAGCAGCATCTCGGCGGACATTGCGACGGGAATGAAGGGTTCGACCGGGTTTCTGCCTTGCGGAAACGATGGCCAGTGGATCGGCCGCGCCATGGCACCGATGCTGGCATCGGCGCCATAGCCGATACCATAGCCTGCGCCCGGCAGGCCGATTTGTCCCAGCATCGCAGCAAGCGCCACAGTCATCCAAAGCGGTTGCTCACCGAAATCTGCCCTTTGCAAGCCCACGGCAGTCGCGATCAACGTGCGCCCCGCCGCCATATCGAGGGCCAGCGCACGGATACGGTCTGCGGCAATGCCCGAGTGGCCCGCCGCCCAGTCGGCGTCTTTCGGGACGCCGTCGGCGGCACCGGTCAGATAGGACGACAACCGGTCGAACCCAACAGTATACCGGTCGAGGAATACCTGATCGTGCAGTTCGTTGCTGATCAGTGTGTGTGCGATGCCCATCATCACAGCCGTGTCGGTCCCGGGCCGCGGTGGCAGCCACTCGGCGTTCAGAGTATCGAGCGCGTCAGTCCTGAGCGGGCTGAGGTTTACGAACCGAACACCGGCCTGCGCGCACTCGGTCAGTTGGTCACGCAACCGGTGCCGGCCAACGCCCCCGCCTGATACCTGCGCATTGCGGATCGGGACGCCGCCAAACATCACCACTAAACGCCCTTCACGGGCGACCGTGCTCCAACGGGTTGCCTGTTTTACGTGATCGCGAAAGTTGCCGACGATATGCGGCAGCAGAACCAGCGCGGCGTTATAGCTGTAGTTTCCTTCGGACCGGACAAAGCCGCCGCAGGTGTTGAGAAAGCGCTTCAG
This sequence comes from uncultured Limibaculum sp., assembly GCA_951813525.2. GTDB lineage: Bacteria > Pseudomonadota > Alphaproteobacteria > Rhodobacterales > Rhodobacteraceae > Thermohalobaculum. The sequence continues at coordinate 968,930 of CATOTJ020000003.1, read as the reverse complement.
TTGACTTTGTGCGTGATGAAAACGCCCGGCGCTGGCCCAGCCATAGGACCCGGCGAAGATCGCCTCGTTCCCGAACTGACTGCGAACGCGGTTCAATTCGCGGGCGATCAGTTCTTCGGCAACTTCCCACGACACTTCCACGAAGGGTTCGCGCCCGCGCATCCCGCTGTCGGCCCTTGGCCCGTCTTCCAGATAGCTTTTGCGAACGGCCGGACGCAGGACCCGTGCACGCCCGTTCAGGCTGCCCACGATGTTTTCGTTGATCCGCGACGGGTCAGGATCATCGGGATGCGTGTCAATCGGCATCCAAACGTGACCCCAGATCGGCGTTCAAAAGTGACCCCCCTGGTGCTGAGCAGGCCGGGTCGCGTGGAGACCTCATTTATCAGAGCGCGGCCCGGCCTGCGCGGTTGAATTAGGCGCGGTTCTTGAAGCGCCAGCTTTCGTTACCGGTCTCAACGATCTCGCAATGATGTGTGAGGCGATCGAGGAGTGCGGTGGTCATCTTCGCGTCGCCGAAGACGGTTGGCCATTCTCCGAATGCCAGGTTCGTTGTGACAATGACTGATGTGCACTCATAGAGTTTGCTGATCAGGTGGAACAGCAGCTGACCACCGGTCTGAGCGAATGGCAGATAGCCAAGCTCGTCCAGAATTAGGAAGTCGAGGCGTGATATCAACTCAGCTGTCCGTCCCTGGCGCTCGGCCCGCGCTTCGGCATCGAGTTTGTTCACCAGATCGACGACATTGAAGAAGCGCCCGCGGCGGCCCTGGCGGATGCAGGCTCGAGCGATACTGACGGAGAGATGGGTTTTGCCTGTGCCGGTTCCGCCGATGAGCACGAGATTGCGCTGATGGTCGAGGAAGTCGCCGGTGGCGAGGTCACGGATCAAGGTTTCGTTGACCTCGGCCGCTTCGAAGTCGAATTCCTCCAGCTCCTTGGCCAGTGGCAGTTTCGCGATGGTCATCTGGTATTTGATTGAGCGCGCCAGCTTCTCGGAGATCTCGGCTGTCAGCAGATCGCCGATAATCTGTTGTGGTTCGTGCTGGCGCTTGATCGCAGCCGTGATGATCTCGTCGTAAGCTGTCCGCATGCCGTAGAGCTTCAGTTGGCCCATGGCGTCCAGCACCTGTGTTCGTTCCATTCGTTGTTCTCCTCAGGCTGTCATACCGGTCACAATTGGCGGCTGGCTCGCAGGTCAGCCGCAATGCATCCGGTGTTGTGATTGTCAGGGGTGGTGGCGGTTCGCGGCGACGGGCGAGAATGTTCAGGACCACGCTTGCGGAAGGGACATTCTGTGACAGGGCTTCTGCACAGGCCGCTTCCACCGCCTCCAGCCCATCGGAGAGGATCGCGCCTAGAACCTCGACCATCTGGCGATCACCACCGGGCTGACGCTCCAGTTTACGCTGCACACGGCGTAACGACGGCGGCAGCTCCCACTCCTTGAACGGCGCTCCGTTGCGCAGGGCGCCAGGTTTGCGCATCAGCACCGGAATGTAATGTAGCGGGTCATAGATCGCGTTATCGCGCCCAAAAACACGGGTATGGCTGCCGACGATCTGCCCGTCTTGCCAGCATTCCAGGCGATCGGCATAGGCGCGGATCTCGACAGGTCGACCAACGGCCCGGGCATTTACCGAGTACTTGTTCTTGTCGAACCGTACGAGGCAGGTTTTGGAAACCGATGCAGGGACTGCATGAAAGCCGTCGAAGGAGCCGACATATGGGATCAAACTCGGCTGCTCTTCTTCGAACACCTCCCAGACCGTCTTGCCTGGAATGTCGGGGTGTTTGTTTGCCTTCGCATACACCAGGCACCGATCTGCCAACCAGGCATTCAGCTCTGCAAAGGATTTGAACCTCGGGCGCGGCACGAAGAAGCGTCTGCGCAGCACGCCAACCTGGTTCTCTACTTGCCCCTTCTCCCAGCCCGAGGCCGGGCTACAGGCAACGGGGTCAACCAGATAATGACCGCACATCTGCTGAAAGCGGCGGTTGTAAGCCCGACCCTTCCCGACGAAGATCGCGTCCACCGCCGTCTTCATATTGTCGTAGATCCCGCGCGCACAAGCGCCGCCAAAGAACGCAAACGCCTTGTCGTGCGCATCGAACACCATCTCTTGGGTCTCGCGGGGATACGCGCGCACATACGGCATTCGGCTGAAGCTGAGGCGAACATGAGCGACTTTGACAGTCACTGTCACACCGTCCAGAATCACGACCTCATGGCTCCAGTCGAACTGGTAAGCTTCGCCCGGATCAAAGCTCAAGGGAACAAACGCGCTCGCCGATGCTGCCTGCGTTCTCTTTGACCAGTTGGATGCGTATCGCCGAACCGCATCATAGCCGCCGCCGTAACCATGGTTGCGCAACTCTTCGTAGATCCGGATCAGTGTAAGGCGTTCCCGCCTCGGCTGCTTGGCATTTGCGGCCAGCATCTCGTCAAGTTCTGATCGCCATGGATCAATCTTCGGGCGAGGCTGTGTCGTGCGGTCATAGCTGAATTCGGTTGCGCCTGAACGCAGGACCTTGCGGACCGTATTCCTGGAAACCCGAAGCTCTCTGCAGATCTGCTTGATCGACTTGCCGTGAACAAAATGCGCCTGCCTGATCTTTGCGATCGTTTCCACAACCAACATCCCCTGATCGCTCCCTCACTCTTTTGAGGAAGCTTCTCGTACGAATTGTCAGGGGGGTCACTTTTGGGCGCCGATTACCCCAACAAGGGGGTCAATCTTGCATGCCGATCCACAGTTGCTCGCGATGCGGGACTGCCCGAGCAGGGCCAGAGCTTCAGCCGCGGCGCGTTTGTCGGTGACGGTATTCTTGGGGCGTCGTTTACGACGCTTGGTCTCTTTGGCAAAGAGGCAGCCACGGATGTAGGCGCTCAGCGTCATGCCAGCCGCCAACTCTTCGAGCTTTGCGCGTTCCTCTGCAGTCAGGCGTAACGTGACGGGGGAGGGCGTCCGCTGTTTTGCGCGGGCTGTCTTTGCCGCCCCGCTGAACGCGTTGGATGGACGCTGGTCCTGCTCTAACCTTGCGCCACTCATGGTGCAGGCTCCGACCGCACAGGCGGCGTATTATGCGATGTATTAGGTTCGTTTACGCTGCCCTCAGACGCCTCTCCGTCTGCAGCTGCGGCAAACGCAGCAAGCCTGTGGATAACTTCCGGATCGCTCTTGAGTACAGCAGCCCACTCCTCTAGTTCTCCAAGAACACGAGTGACCGATGCGGGTTCTAGGTTTGTCCTTTCGCCTGCACCAGGTTTCAGACTTGGCCGTTCTGGCGTGCTTGATGTCTTGAATGTTAACGTGGGTCGTTCATTGCCCTTCTGTCGATCGAGCTATCCAACCCGGCAATCTGCTTTCTGACCGATCTTCGCAATGGGTCAGGCGAGCCAGTTTTGAACGGCGGACAGGAACTCGGCCGGTTTTTCGGCGTGCAGCCAGTGACCAGCACCGGGGATCGCATGAAATTCGGCGTTTGGGAACTGGCGGGATATTGCCGCGCGGGCCGCATCTTCGACATAACCGGACGCGCCGCCATAGAGCGATAGCACCGGCAGGTCAGCGGACAACCCGGCGAGGTCCGCAGGCCACCCGATAAGGTGATCCATCCCGGATTGCAGGGCCTGGACATTCAGGCGCCAGCGCGCCGTGCGGTCTTCGACGACCAAGTTCTGCAAGATGAAGGCGCGCAGCATCGGGTCAGGCAGCGCTGTTTCCATCAGGGCATCGCCTTCGGACCTGCGACTGACGCCCGAAAGATCGGCGCGGTCCATTGCTTGCAGAATGCCGAGATGCGTATGCGAATACTCGACCGGTGCGATGTCGGCGATGATGGCGGCGGAAACAAGTTCGGGCCGGGTCAGCGCGACGGCCATTGCCGATTTTCCGCCCATCGAGTGACCGAGAACGGCCGCCCGGCCATTCGCATGGGTTTCAATGAATTTCGCCAGATCAGCGGCCATTGCCGGATAAGTCACATCGTCATCCCAATGGCTGTCCCCGTGATTGCGCATATCGACCATGATCACCCGGCGCCCGTCGGTCAGTTTGCGGCCCAGAGAGTTGAAATTGCGCGCGGAACCGAAAAGCCCGTGGGCAATCACCAGCGGATCCTTGTTTTCGGACCCGCTTGCAGGGTGTTCGATAAAGTTCAGCTCGACAGGCATTTGGCAAGTTCCTTGGCGTGGCGGTTCAAGTGCGCAGCATTTGGATAACAGATTGTTAACCATCTTGCGTGATCGTTGGAACGGGAGCGAAAACCTGGTGAAAGGATCGCTGATGGGCACGCCTATTACGACCAAGAAGAAAACATACTCGAAGCCGGAGTTAACGGCTGTCGGCCAACAGCTTGGCCCGCGCGAAGCGGCGGCGGCGATCAGGGCGCAAAAGGGCTGCGCGAATTCAGAAAAAGTTACCGCAGTTCAGGGGCATAGCCGGGTTAGGGTTGCGGACGTTTCTGCAGGATCCGCGGAGCCTATGGCAGCGGAGTGAACTCGTCACGATCGCCCGGGGGCAATTGAAACCGGCCGTGTGCCCAATCGCCTTCGCGCCAGGCCTGTTTGGCCGCTTCGATGCGTTCTTTGGTGGACGCAACGAAGTTCCACCAGATATGCCGCGGCCCTGAAAGCGTTTCGCCGCCCAGGATCATCAATCGGGCGTCGGTTTCGGCCACGACGGTGATGCTGTCGCCGGGGCGGAAGACCATCATACTGCCCGGATCGAACCGATCACCTGCGATCGTGACCGTACCTTCGATGACATAAACTGCGCGATCCTCGTAATCGTCCGGCATTGGCAGCTTTGCGCCTGCGTCCAATACGGCATCGCCATAGAACATCTGGGAGAATGTCTGAACCGGCGTCGCTGCGCCGTAGGCGGTACCCAGGATCAGGCGGAGCGATTTACCCTCGGCCTGGATCATCGGCAGGGTTTCCGCCGCGGCGTGCTGAAAAGCAGGTGAGGTGTCTTCATGATCGTCGGGCAAAGCGACCCAGGCCTGGATGCCGAAGAACGGCATCGGATCGGTTCGTGTTACGTCGTCGGTGCGTTCAGAATGGGTGATGCCGCGCCCCGCGACCATCCAGTTCACGTCACCGGGTTCGATCCACTTGTCCGTACCCAGGCTGTCGCGATGATGCATCCGCCCGCGGTGCAGATATGAGATCGTCGCTAAACCGATATGCGGGTGCGGTCGCACATCAAGCCCGCGCGTCGGCAAGAGTTCGACAGGTCCCATCTGGTCAAAAAAGATAAAGGGGCCGACCATCTGGCGACGTGGCGCCGGAAGGGCGCGGCGCACTTCAAACCCGCCCAGGTCACGGGCCCGAGGGATGATCAGTGTGTCGATCCGGTCAATGGCGTCGCCGGTCGGGCATTGCGGATCAAGGGCGGGGTTCCAGCTCATCATGGCCTCGTGTTGCCTGGGCTGCCAAACATAGGAAGGAGCGGGCCACTTTAAAGCCGCCCGCCCCGCGCGAAGGTGCCGATGTCCCGATCAGAACGTGAGGTGTTCGAGCGTTTCGACTTTCGGGGGTTCGGCCAGCAATGTGCCCAGCTTTTCAATATCGCCGCGATCCATGCGCCATTTCATGTAGGTTTGCTGATCTTCGATCTGTTCCCAGATTTCCCAGACACGAAATTCGTTATTGTCGGGATCGGCAGCGCAGGAGATATGAATCGCGCCGTTCGCCTTGGCAGTGTCAGGCAGAATGGCGACCCAGGTATCGTAGAGCTGTTGGTACTTGTCGGGTTGTGCTTTCACCGTCAGCTGGACGATTACGGACATTGGGATCTCCTCGGTTCGTGTGTCGATTGGTGACAGGCTAGCGGTCCGGTGCGTGGTTGGCCAGACGGCTTGCGCATGGGCGTGAAGCCGGTATGACGGAGCGATGTCGAGCGAGCCGCAAATCGAAGTCACTCAACTGTCCTATCAGACAGAACGCCGCCGCTTGGCCGGGCTGTTGCAGGGGCCGGTCCTGCATATCGGGTCGCGCAGTCAGGTGATTGATCAGAACGTCGAGGGGCGGTTTACCTGGCGTGAGGCGCTGGACGACCGCGAACTGGTCGGTGCCGACTTGGAGCCGGGCGAGAACGTCGATGTCGTGCTGGACATTACCTGGGATTTTGAGCGAATCGACGCCGCGGTAAAGGGGCGCAGGTTTGGCGCCGTCGTTTGCTCGCATTTGCTTGAACATGTGCGCGAACCATTCGCGGCGGCGCGCAACATCGCCGCGCTGCTGGCGCCGGGCGGACTGATCTTCGTTCAGGTGCCGTGGGTGCAGGGATTTCACGATTTTCCGGACGATTTTTGGCGGATTTCGTTCTCTGGACTGCAGGTTTTGTTCGAGGGGTTCGAGACGGAGGATGCGTTCTATTCCGGCGGATCGTCGGACGTGTGCTATCGGGTTCATCGTGCGGGTCGGTCTGCGTTGGATATCGAGGCGCTTAAGATCGAGCCCGAATTGTTCCAGATCGTTTTTCCGCCGAAGGTAAATCAGCAGATGCTGAAGCAGCACGCGCGCACGGCCTATCTGAGCCGGGCCTATATGCCGATGGTTGTCCTGACCTGGTTGGCACGAAAACCGGGCTAGTGCCGTTTCGCGGCGCTGGGCTGACGGGGTGCATTATTCCCGTGATGGATTGGATTGATTACCGGAATTGACTGGAAAGGCCAGTCCGGGTGCCCGATTGTGCCGCCATTGGTTTTCGGTCCGGAGGGAATATGTCCGAAGAGATGAACGGCGCGGAGAGCCTGGTCAGGTCGTTACTGGCCAGCGATGTGGATGTCTGCTTCACCAATCCCGGCACGTCCGAGATGCATTTCGTTGCGGCGTTGGACCAGGTGCCAGGGATGCGATCCGTCCTGGCGCTGTTCGAGGGTGTGGCGACCGGTGCGGCGGATGGTTATTTCCGGATGGCCGGACGGCCGGCTTCCACTCTGCTGCATCTCGGCCCAGGGTTGGCCAACGGGATCGCCAATCTGCACAACGCCAAGAAAGCTGGGTCCGGCGTGGTCAATATTGTCGGTGAACATGCCATTCCACATATCGCACTGGACGCGCCGCTGACCGCGGATATCGAGGGATTGTCGTGGCCGGTTTCGCATTGGGTGAAAACGTCGACTGCACCCGGTGATGTGGGCCGCGACGGGGCCGAGGCGGTCGCCGCCGCGATGACGGCGCCCGGGCAGGTCGCGACGCTGATCTTGCCCGGAGACACCGCATGGGATCCGGGCGGAGTGGTGGCCGGACCGGTTGCCGCCCCGGGCCGCGCCGTGGTTGCCGACGCCGCCGTGGCAGATGCGGCGGCGATGCTGACCGGGCCGGACAGTTTGATCATTTTGGGTGGTGCTGCATTGCAGGCGGCTAACCTGGAATTGGCCGGGCGGATTTCGGCGAAAACCGGATGCGGGTTGTTGACCGAATGGTCGAATACACGGCTGGAGCGCGGCGCGGGCCGGGTTGCGGTCAACCGCATTCCCTATCCGGTTGAGCAGGCGCTTGAAGTGCTGGCACCCTTTAAACGTATCGTGTTGGTCGGCGCCCGGCGTCCGGTTGCGTTTTTCGCCTATCCCGACAAGCCGGGCATTCTGACGGCGCCCGACGTCGAGTTTGTCGAGATGTGCGACTGGGGCGCAAATATCGCCGGTGGATTGGCGGCTTTGGCAGACACGGTTGGCGCGACGGGCACGCCGCCGGCCGGGATCGCCGAGGCCGGACGCCCGGAGATCCCGGACGGCCCGATAGATCCCAAGGCAATCGCGAGGGTCTTGGGCGCCTTGATCCCCGAGAACTGCATCGTTGTGGACGAATCCGTTACCACGGGCCGCGACTTTTTCCGATACACCCATGGTGCGCCGCCCCACGATTGGTTGAACAATAGGGGCGGTTCGATTGGCTATGGAATGCCGGTGGCAATCGGCGCGGCGATCGCCTGTCCGGACCGCAAGGTTCTGGCGTTGGAGGGCGATGGTTCAGCGATGTACACTGTACAGTCGCTCTGGACGATGGCGCGCGAGAATTTGGACATCACGATCCTGGTCTTTGCCAACCGATCCTATCGCATTTTGCATGGCGAGTTGCGCAATGTTGGTGTGAACAATCCCGGACCGCGGGCGGTCGATATGTTGACGTTGAACCGGCCGGATCTGAATTGGGTCGATATGGCGCGCGGCATGGGCGTCGAAGGCACGCGCGTCAGTGAAGTTACCGATCTGGCCCGTGCGTTGGAAGCCGGATTGGCCAGCAGTGGGCCTTATCTGATCGAAATCGAATTGTAGTTGGGAGAATCACGCCGACTGCGCTGCCACGAAAAATTTGACGGTTCCTGGTAGATTGTCGAGATAGAGGCGTGCTGTGCACCCCTCTATCAACGCCACTGAACTCTTACGGACACACTCGCAAACTGCATACTACGACACTGAAAGACATTTACAGACCATAAGGTAAGCAACATTCGGGCCGTTTTGACAGGTGAGGTCCTGTCGATGCGCTGCTGTGCGCTTGAACGGTTCGGGATTGCACCAGATCTTTGGTCTGACGCTGGTTGAGGAAATCGAAATGCTGGGCAGGTTTGGCCGTCTTTCGCGGGTTGCACCGGGATTGTTGCTGATGGGGTGTGCGGCGTTGCAGGGCCCGCCCGGACCGGTCGATCTGGCGACGCGATTTTCAGCCTTTAACACTGGCGGGCTGCCAGTATCGCGGCCGGTGACGATCCGTTGGAACGAGCGAATGCGTTCATCGAGGCCGAGACAGATAGCGATGCCGCGTTTGCATTGGGATATGTGCATGCGCATCTGAGGCTGGGCATGATGGCGGTTGCGCGCCACGCCGCCCAAGGCCGGATATCCGAGATGGCAGGCCCGTTCACGACCGAAATCGACGCGGCCATCCGGGCTTTTGATTTCGGGCGCAGAACGGACGAGATCTATGCCGCGATGCCCGCAGAAAGCCGAAAATGGTTGGACCGTTTTACCGAAGGCGTCAACGTTTATGCGACGCGATTGGAGCCCGGAGACTGGCCCCATGAATTCGGTGCTGCCGGGATCGAATGGGAGCCGTGGAAGCCAACCGACAGCCTGCTGATCGGGCGGGTGTCGGGCCTGGATATCAACTGGGCCGTCCTGTTGCCATTGTTGCAGGTCGAGGACGAAGATCTGCGCGGGCGGTTGATGGCCGAGATGCTGGACCGTTCCGGCAGTGGGGCGCCGAGCTATGGTTCGGGCACGGCCTATGCCGGGTTGTGGCCATTGCAGCGCATGGCCGAGCTGGCCCGGATGACCGGCAAGTCGGGGTCGAACTCGGTCGTGGTCTCTGGTTCGCGCAGTGCGTCGGGCAGCGCCTTGATTGCGAATGATCCGCATTTGGGGTTCTTCATCCCGAACGCCTGGTTGATTGCGGGCGTGCGGTCGCCTTCATACGAGATGGTCGGCATGATGGTGCCCGGTACGCCGGTCTTCGGATTTGGACGCAATCGCGACCTGGCCTGGGGCGGAACCAATCTGCGCGCGACGACCAGCGAATTCGTAGATGTCAGTGGGCTGGACGCCGCTGCGTTCGAGTGGCGCGAGCACAAGATCGGCGTGCGGCTTTGGTTTAATGAAACAACGAGTTCCCGGTTAAGCCCACACGGGCCGGTCATGTCTGACGCAGCGGCGCTTCCTGAAACCGGCAGGTCATTTGCCATTCGTTGGGTCGGGCATGAACTGTCGGACGAGATCACGGCCCTGCTTGGGGCGATGCGGGCGCGGAATTTCGCCGAGTTTCGCACCGCCATGAAGGATTTTGCGCTGCCGCCGCAAACCTTTCTGGTGGCCGAGCGGGATGGCGGCATTGCGGGGATGATTGCGGCTAAGGTGCCAAAACGGGCGGAAAACACTCCGCCTGGATTGGTTTCGACGCCAAAGCGGGCGGACGAGAATTGGCGCGGCCTTTGGGCCGGGCCGGACCTGCCGCATGTCGAAGATCCGGCGGAAGGGTTCATCGCCTCCGCCAACAATCGGCCGGTTCCAGACGAAACGCGCCCTTATGGCGGGTTCTTCCCGCCCGATGAAAGGGTCAGGCGGTTGCAACAGCTTTTGGCACGGTCGGACAGAATGGATGCGCAAGCGTTGATGCGGTTGCAGATGGACACCGTATCGTTGTTGATGCGCGAGCTGATGGCGGCGGCGGGGCCGAAATTGGAGGCGTGGACACCGCGATCACCAGACGAAGCCGAAGCGATCCGGTTGTTGTTGTCATGGGATGGCGACTATGCGGTCGACAGCCGCGGCGCACCTGTGGCCGAGGCTTTCATGATCCGCTTCGTACCGGCCGCGTGGGAGATGTTGGGAGAGGCGGAAGAAGGTGCCGTCCTGGCCCGGCTGCAGCGCGCTCGCGCCTATCTGCGCGACCGGCTTGACCGGCTGAGCGATGCCGGGTGGCAGGCGGCACTGGACAAGGGCCTGGCGGGCGCGGCACCGATCGCCGCCGATGGATTGACCTGGGGCGACATCCACAAGATCGATGTCGGGCATGTATTGGCGCGCCTGCCGATCCCTTTTCTGGCCGATCGATACCGGATCGAAACGGTGCCTGTGCCGGGTTCGACCCAAACGATCTTCAAGACTTCCCATAATTTGACCGACAAGGAGCACCGAACGACATTCGGGGCGCAGGCGCGTCATGTGTCGGATATGGGTGATCCGGATGCGAATTGGTTTGTTCTGTTCGGTGGCCAAGACGGCTGGATCGGCAGCCCTGCCTTTGCCGATCAGGTGGATTTGTGGCGGGCAGGAGAGCTGGTGATGGTTCCGATGCGGCCGGAAACGCTGGCCGTGGAGTTCCCAATTTTGACGATCATGAGTGCTGATTAGCAAGCTGGGCGCGTCGGCTGTCAACTTCGCCGTCAGCCCCGATTTACCGTTACTTCATAGCCGGGCTCTTCAGGTTCGTCGTCGAGCATCTCGGCGGGAAATCCAGGGGCGCGGATGTCGAGGCCTGTGGCGTCTTCCAGCCTCCGGACAATATCGTCGGACTGGGCGCGGTCGCCATAGCGACGGGCACCGTCCTGCATGATGTCGATCATCAGAGGGTTCATCTCCAACGGGACACCGGCACGGTCGGCGATGGTTTGGAAGAGGCCGATATCCTTGAGCACCAGATCCATGGTGAAATCGATCTGGCGTGACCCATTCAAGATCACTTGGCTCTCGGTTTCGTGGACGAAAGAGGTTCCCGAAGATATGCGGATCGCTTCGAACGCCGTGCCCAGGTCCATTCCGGCTGCTTTCGCGACGGTCAGTGCTTCGCAGCACGAGATCAGATTGGCGGTTGCCAGGTAATTTGTGATGACCTTGAGGATCGAGGCCGAGCCGAGCGGCCCGGTGTGCAACACACGCCGCCCCATCGTCGTCAGCAGTGGCAGAAGCCGGTCGAAAACCGTGCGGTCGCAGCCTGCGAAGATCGAGATGTTTCCAGTTGCGGCGCGATGGCAACCGCCGGAGACGGGGCAATCGACGGCATGCCCGCCTGCAGCCTCGACCGGGGCGGATAGGCGCCGGACTTCGGCCTCATCGGTTGTGGACATTTCGGCCCATATTGTGCCCGGGGTCAGGCCAGCAAGAATGCCGTCCTCTGCTTCCATCACCGCGGCCGAGGCAGCGGGGGAGGGCAAACAGGTAACAACCACGTCGCAATCGCGGGCCATGTCGGCCGGGCTGTCGGCCCATTTGGCGCCTAGTGCCAGGAAGGGTTCGGCGGCGTTCCGATCGAGATCACGGACCGTCAGATCGACACCGTTGCGCAAAAGCGAGCCGGAGAGTTTGCCGCCGACATTTCCCAGTCCGATAAAGCCAACTTTCACATCAGTTTCCTTTGGTCAGGCAGCCTGGGCCGCTTGTGGCAGCGATGTCAGGGCGCGGGCCATCGCTTCGAGACCGTCATCATCGACCGGGCAGATCGCATTTTGTGACATCGAATGATTGGCCGGCGCTCGCATCATGGCGGTGAGCTCTGCCGCGTCCACATGCGCCGCCACGGCAGGCAGGTTTCGCGGAATGCCTGCAGCGCGCATCAGTGCCGCGAACCTGTTGGGAAGATCGGCGGCTTTTGCCTCACCGCCCAAGGCTGCGGCGGCCTGAGCGTAGAGATCGGCGCCCTCTGGGCGCTCGACAAGCCAGGGTAGCGCAATTTCGAGTGCCAATCCTGTTGCGTGGCCGTGATGGACGGGCGCAAGCGATCCGAGGGCATGGCTGATATTGTGGCCCATATGCGTGTTGCAGTTGTGGAGCGCGAGGCCCGCGACAGTGGAGGCCCAGAGCATCTGGCCGCGCGCCTCAAGATCGGCGCCGTCGGCAACGGCGCGCGGCAAAGCGCCCGACAATATGCGCAAAGCTTGGTGGCCGAAAAGGACGCCAACCGGGTTGGTAGTCTTCGCCGTGACCGCCTCCAAAGCATGAGCGACAGCATCGATGCCGGTCCAGGCCGTCATGTTGGCCGGTAGCGTGACGGTCAATTCAGGGTCGAGGATCGCGTGGGCGAACATCAGCCCTTCGTCCCAATACCAGAGTTTGTGCCCTTCCGCGTTCGAGACGATTGCGGTGCGGGTCACTTCAGACCCAGTCCCCGCCGTGGTCGGGATCGCGATTGCTGGCAGCCTGTCCTGCGGCACGGGCCGGGCCGAAAGGGCGTATTCCGCTGCTGGCCGGTTGGCGCCTGCGATGGCAGCGACCAGTTTGGCACAATCCATCGCAGCGCCGCCGCCGAGGCCGATCACAACACGGCAACCGGACTGACGGGCGCGGTCGGCAAGCGTGTCGGCAAGGGCTTCTTTCGGTTCGCCCGCAATCCCAGCTGCCATTTCAACGGCAATTCCTGCGATGTTCAGTGCAGATGACAGCGTGTCTGTGACGCCCAGACCTGCAAGGATCTTGTCGGCGATTACCAGCACGGGGCCGCCACCAAGACCCGCAACGATATCGGGCGTATTGGCCAGCCGACCATTACCATAGGTGATTGGCGGAACCGAACCCGCGTCGAAGGAGATCATGCCTGCCTCTGCCTAGAAATCAGTGGGGGCGCCGCCTTCCGAGCGGCGGCGTTCAACAAAGTCCGACAGTTCATCGGCAATGGCCTGGTCCATGTGCGGGGCTTCGTATTCGTTGAGGATCTGTTTCCAGATTTTGTTGGCACGCTCCGGGGTGCGGATGCTGCCTTCGATTTCCCATGCCTGATAGTTGCTCCAGTCGCTAAGGAACGGGGCGTAAAAGGCGGTTTCATACCGGTCCTGCGTGTGCTGTGCGCCAAAGAAATGGCGCTGCGCGGCGGGCATGGCGTCGACCTCGGCAATCGCATCCACGGCCAGATCGTCTTCAGTTACGCCGACCGGCCCCATATAGGCGATCATCTGTTGCAGGGTTTCGCAGTCCATCACGAATTTTTCATAGGACGCGCACAGCCCGCCTTCCAGCCATCCTGCCGCGTGGTAGACGATATTGGTCTGGCTGGATACGCAGGCCCACAGCGAAAAAGCGCTTTCCCAGGCCGCCTGACCGTCCGGGCAGTTTGCAGCATTGGCATTCGATGAACGAAGCGGCAGGCCGTAGAAGCGAGCCATCTGGCCCGACATCTGGGTCGCGCGCATATATTCCGGTGTTCCGAATGCCGGCGCGCCGGTTTTCATATCGACATTGGAAGTAAACGATCCCATCACCACCGGCGCGCCCGGGCGAACATGCTGGAGCAGGGCAATCGCGGCCAGCGCTTCTGCCGTTTGCTGGGCGATGGCGCCGGCCAATGTCACGGGGGCCATGGCGCCCGACAACGTAAACGGAGTTACTGAGACCATCTGCCCACGCTCGGCCATGCGCATGGCGCCGTCCAGCATCGGCCAGTCGTGCTTGAGCGGGCTCGTCGAGTTAATGTTGGTATACATGCGCGGTTGGGCCGCAAATTCTTCGTGGGTTAGGCCGCCCGCAATGCGGACCATCTCCATATTGTCTTCGACACGCTCAACCCCCAGCGAATAGGTGTGCACAACCTTGTCCGTCAGCATCAGCTTGTCGTGGACGCAATCGAGATGGCGCATCGAGGCATGGATGTCCACCGGTTCGACCGGGTAGCCGCCTGCCAGATGGATGCAATTGAAGTAGTGGGTCAACTTCATCAGATCGCGGAAGCTTTCACGGTCGCCCGGTCGGCGACCCCGGTCGAGGTCCGAGCAGGATGGCGGCGAAGAGACGTTGACATAGATCTGGCTGCGCCCGCCGACATGAACCTGTCTGTCGGGGTTGCGCGGTGTGATGGTGAAATCGGATGGGGCCTTGGCGACCAGTTCCATCACCATATCGCGGCCCATGCGGACGCGTTCTTCACCGTCGCGCACGTCTGCTCCGGCCTCTTTCAGGTGGGCGCGGGCGCCTTCGTGCAGAAAGTCGATGCCAATCTCTTCCAGGATTTGCATCGCGGCATTGTGGATTGCCTGGACGTGGTCCGGCGATAACGGTTCGGTCGGGTTGTCGGAATTCTGCGGTATTTGCCAGGGAAGCTGATCGATGGCCGGCCCCGAGCGCCGTGTATTGCCTGCACGGCCGCCGCCGCGGCGTCTGCGCGGAGTTTCTTCGTTCATGACACCACCTGTAATCGTTGGGTTCAGCCTGAAATCGGACAGCCAAAAAATGCGCGCCCCTTCACGCCAAGATTTGTCGTTTTTCAGGTGTTAGCCATTCTTTGGGGCAGCAGTGAGCGCGCAAAGATCTGGATTAGTAGTCCGGGTCCAATTCGGCGCGCTCGAGTTCGCGTTCGACCAACCGGCGATATTGGAAACCTGCGATCCAGGTCATGAGCACAAGACCCAGCCATCCGACCTGCAAAAGTACGGCGGCGGTCGAAAATCCGCCTTCGTCCAGCAAGACGACGCCGACGCGATAGGCGATCCAGGCTCCGATCAGGATTGCAAGGATGCGGATCTCTCCACCCAGGGCCAGCCAAAGAGAGAAGCGCTGCCAATAGCCGATGATTGGCCGTTGCTGGATCGTCGCGTGCGCAAGCAGAAGATGTGCGTCGCGATCCTCGGGGGCCAGGTTCAGGGCGCTTATTGCCATCTGCCGTGCCTGCCGGGCATCTCCCCGGCGGGCATCGACCCAACCAAGAGCGGTGAAACCGTCTGGGTTATCGGGATCGGTGCCGAGTCCCCTGCGGGCAGCGATGTCGGCCTTTTCGAGTTCGCCGCGCATCAGATGCAAATGGGCCGTTAGGAGTTCGCCCTCTGGGTCATTTGGTGCGAGCGCCTGATAGTCCGCCAGCGATGTTGCCAAGGACTCGGCGTCCCGGCGGTGCCGCGCCAAACGGCATCGACCGAGGCGTGCTGCGCGATTCTGCGGGTCGAGTTCCAGTGCCATGCTAAATGATTTCTCCGCCGCCTGCGGATCGTCGTGCAGCACGTGGGCGTAGGCCTCTGCCACATGGGCGATGGGGAGTTCAGGCGCCAGAGAGGATGCGCGGCGCGCCTCGACCAAGGCCGCATGGCGGCGGCCGGACTGAGACAGAGCGATGGAAATCATTGCATGGGTGACCGGGTCCTCGGGATCTTCGCCCAGCGCAGATTGAAAATGCCGAATCGCAACCGGGTATGCGTTGCTTTCCATCGCGTGCATTCCGGCCTGAAACGCCTGCGACATCTCAGACGACCTGCCAGAATACGAAGATCTGAATCCAGTCCGGCACCAGATGGCCCAGGAACAATCGGCCGATCAGAAGAGGTAGAAAAATCGTCACGCCACTGGAAAGCGGCGGCCCAAAGGTTTTACGCCATTCTTCCGCATTATCCTGTTGCATCATCATCCAGAACGCGATTCCTAGGGCCGCGGCTTGAATGGCAATCAGGGTCAGGCGCATGACCAGTTGGCCGTTGTCTTCGAGAGACGTGCCTGCCAGTCCGCCAGGAAGTAACGCGGACAAAACGATCAGAATGCCGACGGCGGGGATGGCCACTCCGGCGAAAATCGTGTGGCGGAGTGCGTGCCGCGAGCCGAGTGCCCAAGCGTTGAACGCCAGCCAGACAAATCCGAAGAACGGCCCGACCAACATCAATGTCAGCAACGGCCAAACCGCCCCGACCGCCAGATCCGGGCGCACAGCGCCGACGGGTTCATCCGGAAGTGTATAGCTCACCGGCGCTTGCCGTTCCGTTCCAGGAAGGTCAGGATTTCATCATAGCGCCCGCCCTCATTCGAGTAGGTCGCATGGTTTCGGGCAGTCGTCAGCCATTCGGCAACGGTCGAGCGGGTTTGTGCCGTTGCGGCGCTCAGCATCGCTTGGGTTATCGGCTGCGGCTCGCCCGCAGCCAGTGTGGCATCGATTGCGGCGTCCGATGCCCGTTCGACGATTGCCCTCAGATCAGCGCCCGAACGACCGGACGTCGTTGCAGCCAAGGCGTCGGTGTCGATCGCATCGTCGATCAGGCGGCCATTAAGTTCGAGGTCGAATATCTTCGCGCGCGCGGCGCGGTCGGGGGGCGGGACGAAAAACATCCGATCGAATCGGCCCGGACGCAAGAAAGCCCCGTCCATGGCCCAGGGCGCGTTTGTCGCGGCCAGGATCAGCATACCGTCATTGTTCGCATCAACGCCGTCCATCTCGGACAAAAAGTGACTGGCCAGTTGTGCGATGTGGCTGGACGTCGAAGTTGACCGCTTTGCGCCGAGCGCTTCGATTTCATCGAGGAACAGAACCGAGGGTGTTTCCGATCGAGCAGATTGGAAGATGCGGGAAAGCCGTTGTTCGGATCCGCCGATATAGGGGTCCAGAACTTCCGAAAGATGCGCCGTTATGAACCGCGCGCCGCACTCGCCCGCTGTTGCGCGCGCCAGCAATGTTTTGCCGCAACCCGGCGGGCCGTAGACCAGCACACCGCCGCCGGTTCGCTTGCGGAACCGTTGGACCAGCGACGGCTGTGCGAAAGGTAAGACGATCCGACGATGGATGTCCTTCTTGACGTCGTCCAAACCGCCAACGTCCGCGAAGGTGAATGCTGGCTCGGGTGGTTCATCCGGTAGCGTGGTGATCTGTTCGTCAGGGGCGTCTTTACCACCGACCAGTTTCAGAATTCGTTTCTTGGAAATGTTGGAATCGTCAGCGGTATCGACGTCGTCCGTAATTGAATTGGGGGGTTCGAATTCAGGTTCTTCGTCCAGCATCGAGTGAGCGTCGTCGTTCAACTGTTCGGCCTGCTCGTTCAACCCGGCCCGCTCGAAGAGATTGCCCAGGACGCGCCGGTCGCTTGCGCCCTTCACCGCGGAAAGATCGACTTCCAGCGCCAATGAAAGGGCTTCGGCCTCTTCATCCATCGCCACCAGACGCCGGATCAGCGCAACTCTCAAAAGCAGATTGTGTGGTGCGCGTTCCAGCAGGCCTCTTAATCGTTCGACTTCGTTCTCAACCACGGCACTCTCCTAGCGAGCTGCCACCCCCTTACCGACAATAACCTTCCACGGGTCCCCCTCGATCACCGCGTTATACCCCACATCGTACAAAGCTCTCATATAAATTGGATCGAACATTTCCCGCTCATCATGTCTGAAATTTTGCGGCACAGATGTAACTTTCATCGCAAAATCGTTTTTTCGGGCCTGCTGTTCAATCAGGCCCACATCGGCGACCCCGGCAAACTTGATCAGGGTCGATATGGACCTTGATGTGATCGGGACGATGCCTGCACCGGTTTCGGCGTAGTCGGGATCCAGTTTGGTGTTACGCAACAAATAGATCGTTCCGACGCGAAACTTATCGCCAACCAGACCAGACAGCGCGTCCAGACGAAGCCCCGGCGGCAGGAAAAACAGTTGCCGGGTGACGCCGCCATCGACGTGCATCTCGGAAAAGCGTTGCCCGTCTGCTTCGACCGACATTTGAACGGGTGGCATCGCACCGGGTATGGCCGCGGAAGCCAGCAAGATGTCCCTGATTAATCTTCGGGCACCGGGTTTCCCCGTTGCCGCGATCATCCCGATATCCCAGGTGACAGGACGTTGCGCGTCAAGATTTGTGGTGCCGATCAAAAGACGGCGGCCGCGCTTGTGCTCGACCGCAATTCTGCGCAGCAGTTCTGGTGTCATCGCCTCTTCGACAATGCGCTCCAGCGATGAACGGTCGGCCAAGCCAAGCAAGCGCCCGCGCAGTGCGTCCAGGATGCGCAATGTGATCAGATCCTCGGTGCGCGTGTTGGTGTAGAAGCGCTCCAGCTCGCCGTCGAATTCGGGCCCGGCAAAGACAAAGGGCGCGATCAGTGCGCCAGTTGAAATACCGGTGACGACCCAGAATTCGGGCCGATCTCCCCGGGCCGTCCAGCCGTTCAGCAGCCCGGCGCCATAGGCACCGTCCGACCCGCCGCCAGATAGCAGCAGGACATCGACGGTACCGTTGTTGGGTAGCGCAACGCCGTTGGCGATCTGTTTGGCGAGGAAACGGCGCATTAGGCGGACGCGGGCTTCGGACCGGCCCGGCAATTCGTCTCCCCAGCTGCGAACACCTGGGAAACCGGGGATTTCGACTAGCTCGGCCTTTTCGGGTGGCGGTGCCGGAAACGTGCGGGTGCCTTCGCATGCCGCCAGAAGCGGCAACGCCAGCAGCAAAGCAATCAGGAAACGCATGTGGCGGTTACTCCTTCTTCCGGCGGGCCAGGGCCAGAAGATCGCTGGGGCGAAATGCGCCGAGCAGCGCTGTGCCAAGGAAATAGACCGAAATCGATAGGACCATGATCACCACCAGCGCGACCGTTCGCAAGCCCGGGATCACTGCTTCGGCCAAAAGCGCAGCGCCCAGCGTGACAACACCCATGGCAATCGCGGCCAGTGTCATGCGCGGCAGTCGATGGGTGAGGCGTTCATCTGCCCTCAGATCCGGGTCCAATCTGCGAATACCGCGCATCAACAGCAACAGGTTGGCCCATCCGGCAAGTGAGGCACCCAGCGCTGCGGCCAGATAGCCGATCACCGGGGCCAGACCAATGGCTATCGCGATGTTCACAATCATTGAGATGAGCGCATAGTTCAGCGGGCTTCGCGTGTCTTCGCGGGCAAAAAAGGCCGGTTGGAAGACCTTTTGCAGAACGAATGCCGGCAGGCCGAGGGCATAAATCATGATCGCCGTGGCGGTCGCGGCGGTGTCCTGGGGCGTGAAGGCCCCGCGCTCGAACAGCACCGCGGTGATCAGTGCCGGGATAACCAGCAATCCGATGGTCGACGGAATCGTAAGGGCCAAAGTGAATTCTGTTGCACGGTTCATCGTTTGCCGGGTGCCTGCCAGGTCGTCCGCGCGCAGGCGCCGCGCCAGTTCGGGCAGCAGCACCACACCAATTGCAACGCCGACCACGCCGAGCGGAAGTTGATAGACCCGGTCGGCATACCAAAGCCAACCGACTGCCCCTTCGAAATAGCTGGCGACCTGAGTGCCGACGACCAGGTTTATCTGCACCACACCGCCTGCCAGTGCGGCGGGAATTCCCAAGGTTATCAGACGTCGCACGTCCGGCGTCAGACGGGGGCGTGCCGGTAGGACACCCATTCCAAGGCGCCGGGCCGCGAACCACAAAAGCGCGAGTTGTGCGATACCCGCCGCCGATGCTGACCATGCCAAGACGAGGCCAATGTCCGCGCCCGCCATCCAGCCAAATGTCATCGCAGCGATCAGAATGACGTTCAGCAATACAGGGGCCGCCGCAGCCGCCGCAAACCGGCCAAACGAATTCAAGATCCCGGAGAAGAGTGCCGCCAGCGAGATGAAGACGATGTACGGGAAGACGATGCGCGAGAAGAGGACGGCAAGATCGAACCGGTCCTGCCCTGCATAACCGCTGGCCAGAGCATAGACCATCCAGGGCATCGCCAGTTGGGACAACGCGGTGAACACGATCAGGGCGAGGAAAAGGGCGCTTGCCGCTTCGACCGCGAATTGACGTGCGGCGCCCTTGCCCTCGCCTTCCAGCTTGCGGGCGAACATCGGCACGAATGCCATGTTGAAGGCGCCTTCGGCGAAGAAACGGCGGAACATATTTGGCAGCCGAAAGGCGACAAAGAATGCCTCTGCCACCGGTCCGGCACCGAGAAATGCGGCGATCAAGATATCGCGGACAAAGCCCAGAACCCGGCTGGCCATGGTCCAGACACCGACGGTGGCGAAGGAGGCCAGCAATCTTATCGGGCGGCTTGCCATGTCACCTCTTCTGGGGGAACCGATCTTCCGGTCTGTTCGGCTGCGCGGGCATAGTGGATTTTCCTGGCCGCCGCCATGCAGGCGTTAGCATTATTCCGGCAAATTGGTCGCAAAGACTTTGGCTGCGGCCGATCTCGTCAATGGTCCGATGCACCCATGACCGATTTGCTCATACGTCCTTCGGCAGCTTCAATCAGGCGCGCTTCGAGCCGATCCTGCTTTTGCTGGGCACGAATTTTGTGGCCGAACAGGTCTTTTACATAGAAGGCATCGACCGCGTGCTCGCCATATGTGGTGATGATCGCAGACACGATATTAAGGTTCTGGGCGGCGATCGTCCGGGTCAGATCGTGCAACAAACCCAATCGATCACGGGCGTTCACCTCGATCAACGTCAAAAGATCAGATGCCTCGTTGTCGAACACGATACGGGTCGGCACTTTGAACTGGCTTTCCCTCGCTTTGATGCGGGTTCGTTCGTTGATTTCGTGGCGTGCAATGACTTCGCCCTTCAGCGTGCGCTCGATGGTATTGCGCAGGCGTGGTAGTCGTGCGGCTTCGTACGGGCTGCCGTCATGATCCTGTAACCAGAACGCCGACGTCGCCATGCCGTCATTGGTCGTATAGCTGCGCGCATCGACGACCGAGGCGCCTGCGATGGCGAAGGCGCCTGCCATACGTGCGAAGATGCCCGGGTGATCGGCGGTATATAGGCAGGCCTTGGTTGCATCGCGGGATTCATCCGGCAGGAACCGGCTGACCATGGGTTTGTCGCCCTGATCCCGTGCAAGTTCGGCAAAGATGCGATGGGTTGCGGTGTCCAGACCAAGCCAATAGTGCGGATAGTGCCGTTGCAGTTCGGCCGCGATCTGATCCGGGGACCAATCGCGCAGTGCTGCGGACAAATCCTGACGGGCTGTCCCGACGCGGTGGGCACGGGTGCCTTCTTCCGCCCCGCCGGTCATCACATCGCGGGTGTCCCAATAAAGATGGCGCAGAAGCTGTGCCTTCCAATTGTTCCAGACGCCTGGTCCGACACCGCGAATGTCGCAAACCGTTAGAACCAGCAGCAGACGCAGGCGCTGCGGGCTGCGCACCAGTGCAGCGAAATCTGAAACCGTTCGGGGGTCCGATATGTCGCGTTTCTGTGCAGTATCCGACATATCGAGATGGTGGCGAACAAGCCACACCACCATTTCGGTCTCGGCGTCATCCAGACCAAGGCGTGGGCAAACGATCTCGGCAATCTCGGCGCCGAGTTCCGAATGGTCGCGCGTCGAGCCCTTGCCGATATCGTGCATCAAAAGGGCCACATAAAGGACCCGCCGGTTAAACCCGCCTTTCAGGATTTCGGTCGCGACCGGGTGGGCGTCTTCCTCCTCTAGCCGGTCGATCTGGTTGAGGACACCGATGGTGCGGATGATGTGCTCGTCAACCGTATAGTGATGGTACATATTAAACTGCATCATCGCGACGATGCGCCCGAATTCGGGGATGAACCGGCCCAGCACCTGGGTTTCGTTCAATCGCCGGAGCATGTCCTCGGAATGTTTTCGATCGCAGAGCATTTCCAGGAACAGCTCGTTCGCAGCCTTGTTTGCCCTCAGATCGTCATCGATCAAGTCCAGGTTTTGCGTGACCAGGCGCAAGGCGGCCGGATGGACCATTGCTTCGGCCCGCGCGGCGTCGCGGAACAATCGCAGTATGTTCAACGGATCTTCGGCGAAAACCTGATCGTCGCGCACTGTTAGCCGCCCGCTTTCGACGGTAAACGGCTCGTCGCTGCGCGATGCGGTGCGGAACGACAAAGCCTGCATCAATGCCGAGAAGCGCGGCAATCTCTTAGTGTGTTGCGCCTCCAGCACCGCCGAGAAGATGCGCGTCAGATTACCGACGGCCTTGGCGTGGGTGAAATAGGTCTGCATGAACCGTTCGACCGCCATCATGCCGCCGCCGTCCTGGTACCCCATCCGTTCGGCAATCTCGACCTGACGGTCGAAGGTCAGTTTTTCCTGCGCCCGGCTGGCAAGATCGTGCAGATGGCAGCGCACAGCCCACAAAAACTTGGCGGCATCCGCGAAGCGCTGAACTTCATCGCGTTCATAGACGCCCATTCCGACCAGGTCCCAGGCAGTGTCGGTGTGGTAGATATAGGTCGAGATCCAGTGCAGCGTTTGCAGATCGCGCAGGCCGCCCTTGCCCTCCTTGATCTGCGGCTCGAGCATATAGCGCGATCCGCCGTGGCGCTCGTGCCGTTCGTCGCGCTCGGTCATTTTTGCTTCGACGAATTCCGCCGCGGTTCCTTCGAACAATTCGGTCCAAAGCCGCCAATCCAGTTCTTCGAAGAGATCGCGGTCGCCGAAGATGAAGCGTTGCTCCAATAGTGCTGTACGGATCGTAAAGTCCCGTCGCGCCAGGCGCAGGCAATCGTCGGGCGACCGGGTCGATTGACCGATCTTCAGTTTAAGGTCCCACAGAATATATAGCGTGGCCTCGACCACGCTTTCAGTCCAGGCCGTCTGCTTGTACGGCGTCAGGAACAAGAGGTCGACGTCCGAAAATGGCGCCATCTCGCCCCGGCCGTAGCCCCCCACAGCGATAACGGCCAGATGCTCGCCGCTGGTGCGCACGGCGATTGGATGCAGGTGCTCTGTGACCAGATGCATTGCGCCGACGATCACGCAATCCATAACATGCGCCAGCGATCTGGCGCAGCGCAGTCCGGCGTCCGGTTTTTGCAGGAATGCGCCGTTGACTTTGCGGCGGCCCTCTTTCAGCTGGTTCGACAGGATCTCGATTACAGCGCTACGCAGGTCATCAGGATCAGTCAGGTCGTCGGCCAAAGCATCGATCTGATCGATGATCGACGAGGGAACACACAGATCGTGTTCGGGTGTTATCAAATGAGCGAGCCCCGCAAAGGTTCTGCGAGGCTCGGGTCGTTCTTCAAGGGCTGTTACGGCCAACGGGCCTATGACCCGGCGCCGAACACAACCGGTGCCCGGTCGATCACGTTGAAGCCGGAAGCGCCGACTTCCAGGATAACCATGCCGCGTTCGACAAGCCCGTCACGGCCAAACCGAACCGGCCCAACTGCACCACGAAAACCCTGTGGCCGCGTGATCGCGGCAAAGGTGAATGGCGTATTCGATCCTGAAGCCTTGGCATCTGACAGCAACTGGCCGGTGATCGCGACCGCGTCATAACCCAATACCGCAAGCGGGGGAGGCGGAGACCCGTACTGCGATTGATAGCGCGAGACGAAGCGGTTCATCGCGTCCGGGTCGGGCGCAGGGAACCAGGCATTCTGGAACCGCTTGGACCCGAGGATCGAGCGGGAGTTCCACTGCCCAAGCCCGAGGAAGCGGTAGTCGCCGGTCTCGATTCCCTTTTCGCCAAGCTGGTCCATTGCGAAAACCAAAGCCTTGCCGCTTTCGGCGACCATCAGGCCGACAGCACCCGCACTGCGGACTTTCGCGGCGAATTCACTGGTACCCGCAACGATCCCCGGCGCGGTCCGGTCGTAACCGGTTGTGGCAACCAAACTGACGCCAGATGCATCGCGTGCACCTTTCAGGGCAACCTCGCCAGCCGGTGTCAGCGGATAAAGAATACCCGTGTCGCGAACACCTCTGGCGCGGGCAAAGCCGATGACGCGGGCAGCTTCTTTTTCCGGCAGAAACCCGGACAGGAAGACCGGGCCGCCAGCGACACTGGAATCGGTCGAGAACGAGATGACCTTCACATCATTCGCAGCGGCTATTGATGCGATGGCTTTGGTGTTGGCACTGAACAGCGGGCCCAGGATGATTTTGGCGCCGGATCCGATGGCCTGCCGCGCTGCGCGGACCGCCTGTCCGGCATTGCCGCCGGTGTCCAGGATCATCAGTTCGATCTTGGCGCCGCGCAGATCGCCCTCGGCCATGCGGGCTGCATTTACCAATGCCCGGCCGAGTGTGGCTGCGCCCGAGTTTTTGGCGGTCGTCGTCGCCAGGAACGCGACCTTGATCGGTTTGGTCACATCAACCTGGCCAGGGGCGGGCTTGCCGGTATTTTGACCGTTGCGCGTTGCCCCGGATTGCGGCGCACAGGCCGCCAATACCAATGAGCCCGCCAGAATGGCAATTCCGGCAGAAATTCTGGATAAGCGAAACATGATTCCCTCTCGGTTACATCTTGACCAAACGTCCCTTTCGGCCCCCGATGATCCCCGGTGAAACTTATGGCCCGAGCCGATGAAAGTAAACGACCGCACCGGACCGCCGATAGCGGTGACGGCGGCGGTGTAGCAGACCCGCCACTGTCTGCCGGCCTGTGGCTGGTGGCGACGCCGATCGGTCATGCTGACGACATCACCTTGCGGGCGCTGACGGTGTTTCGCCGTGCGGATGTATTGGCATGTGAAGATACACGCCGGACGCGCAAGCTGCTGGAAATTCACGGAATTCCGATCGCGGGCCGCAGGATGATTTCCTATAATGATGCCAATGGGTCAGCGCGCCGTCCCGAGATTATGCGGCTTCTCGAGGAAGGCCGAAGTGTTGCCTATGCCTCGGATGCCGGCACGCCGCTGATCGCTGATCCTGGTTACCGTCTGGTCGAAGCGGCGCAGGCCGCTGGCCATTCGGTCCAGGCCGTCCCGGGGGCGTCCGCGGTGCTGACGGCACTCACCCTTTCCGGCCTGCCGACCAACCGGTTTTTGTTTTGCGGGTTCCTGCCGGTCAAGCAGGGTGCGCGGCGGCGCGAGGCAAAAGGACTGGCTGAGATCGACGCGACCCTGATATTTTTCGAATCGCCGCGCCGCCTCGCCGCGTCACTGGCCGATCTTGCGGGCATTCTTGGGGCGTCGCGCCAGGCGGCGGTCATTCGTGAGGCGACCAAGATGTATGAGGAGACGGTGCGCGGCAGCCTGGACGAACTGGCGCAACATTATGGCGCGATCGCGGCGCCCAAGGGCGAAGCGGTCCTGGTTGTCGGACCACCAGCGGTTTCGGCTGCAGGACCAGGGGCCGACCATTTGGATGAGTTATTGCACGCTGCATTGCGCGAGGGCTCGGTCAAGGACGCATCAAAGGCCGTCGCGGATGCGACAGGACTTTCGCGGCGCGATGTCTATACGCGGGCCGTGGCGATTTCGGAGATGACGGGTTCTGGCCGTGGTCAGGCCGACGGGGATTAATTGAAAATTCGCTGAATTGGCGAATATTGACCTGGTTATGAGTGCCACCGGTTCAAAATCGCGATCAGATCGGCGCGCGCCAATGCAACACGAACTGCCTTTGCTGCCGCCAATTGACCCGGCTGAGATCGAGTTCCCTCGATCGCCGGTGCGCCCGCTTGCCCAGCCACAGGTATCGTCGAAATGCCCTGTTGCTTGCGCACCAGATTCGGCACCCGACACTAACTGCTTGAACTCGCCGGCAGAGAAGTCGCCCGCGTGCGACATGCCATCCTGGGTCGGTAGCCGTCGCCAACAGCGGGCACGTCGCGGTCGCCAATCTTACAATTCAGGTATTGCGGCAGAGGAAGCGGTGGCCCGGATCTATACGAACCGGCAGTGTCACATCCTGGCCCAACGTCACCGCACGCCAGAGGGGGAGATTGATTTGATCGTCGCCGACGGCGAGATGCTTGTTTTTGTCGAGGTTAAACGGCGGAAAAGACTTTACGCATTCGACAGTCCCATCTCTGACCGGCAATGGCACCGTTTAGGGTGCGCTGCCCTCAACTATATGGTAGAACTGCAGAACGTGACGTGCACCCAACCGTCCTGTCGCTTTGATGTCGCGCTTGTCGATGCTCAGGGACAGGTCAGGATAATCGAAAACGCACGCACGTTCGATTGAGGCAGTCTACTCTGGCGGAGATGAAGAGCTATGACACTGAAACCAGCCTGGGTCTTGATGGCCCTTGGCGCGTTTGCCGTGTCGTCCTGTGGGACGGCGGTGGTGATTGGCGCCGGAACCGAAGTCACCCGAACGGTCCTGCAGGAACGCTCCACAATGGATGCGTTGAAGGACACCGAGATTCAGATCTCGCTTAACAACAGATTGATCCAGCATTCGACGGGACTTTTCGCCGACGTCTCTTCAGATGTGCATGAGGGCCGGGTCGTGTTGACCGGCAGCGTGCCTGACCGGGGCGACAAGGTGACGGCGACCCGCCTAGCCTGGGAGGTCGAAGGTGTTCGGTCCGTTGCAGACGAGTTGGTCGTCAAGGAGGATTCCGGCGCTGTCGCCTATGCGGAAGATGCCTGGATCTCGAATCAACTGCGCTTTGCGCTTTTGACCGACATCGACGTGCGATCGGTCAATTACAATGTCGAGACGGTCGACAAGGTGATCCACGTTACCGGGCTGGCCCGTTCGGGACCTGAGCTTGAAAAGGTAATCGACCACGCCCGCAGCGTTCCAGGGGTTGCCAGGGTCGTCAGCCATGTGCTGACCATTGACGACCCGCGCCGCAATCTTGCAGGTGGGGGCACCGGCAAGACCGGGTGATCACACTTGCTAAGAGGGGCGGTATGGGCCTGAAGGTTGCAATTCAGATGGACCCGATCGGGTCCGTCGACATCAATGCTGACTCGACCTTTCGTTTGGCGGTCGAGGCAGAGGCCCGAGGCCACACCCTTTTTTATTACCATGTCGATGACTTGTTCTGGTCATCCGGCAAGGTCATGGCCGCCGGTCACGATCTGACCGTGCGCAAGGTCCAGGGCGATCACTTCACGCTGGGTGAGCGGCGTATTGTCGATCTCTCCGACTGGGATGTGGTCCTGTTGCGCCAGGACCCGCCCTTCGACATGAGCTATATCACCAACACGCATTTGCTGGAACAGATCCACCCGCGGACGCTGGTGGTCAATGATCCTTTTTGGGTTCGCAACTGTCCGGAAAAAATTCTGGTGCTGGAATTCCTGGACCTGATGCCGCCGACAATGGTCGCCCGGTCGTTGGAGGCCATTCGCAGTTTCCGGGCCGAGCACGGCGACATCATTGTCAAACCGCTCTACGGCAACGGTGGTGCCGGCATCTTCAAGCTGGTCGAGGGCGACTCCAATCTCGGCTCGTTGCACGAGATGTTCGTCGGCATTAACCGCGAGCCGCTGATGATCCAGAAATTCATGCCCGAAGTGTCGGCGGGCGATAAACGGGTTATCATTATCGATGGCGAAGTGGCGGGTGCAATCAACCGTGTCCCGCAACCGGGCGAAACCCGGTCCAACATGCACGTTGGCGGAACGCCGGAGAAGATTGCGCTGTCCGATCGGGACCGGGAGATCTGCGAACGCCTGGGCCCGTTGCTGAAAGAACGGGGGCTGATCTTCACCGGGATCGACGTGATCGGATCGAGCCTGACCGAGATCAACGTAACATCGCCCACCGGCATTCAAGAGCTGGAGCGCTTTGATGGTGTGAATGCCGCTGCCCTGATCTGGGAGGCGATCGAACGCCGGCGCGGGGCCTGACCGGCGATGAGCCTGCGGCTGCACGTTGTCAATCTGTGGCTGCGCTTGATGGTCAAACCGGCGCTGGCGCGGATGAACCGTCCCGAAGCAGTGCGAAAACGTTTCGAGCGCGACGCTGCCCGGCTGTTTCGCCCGCCCGAGGGTGCGCATTTTGTCGATGATTTGATCCGCCGGCCTGGCCCGCCGCGTGAGGTCGGAATGATCGAGGCGCTTTGGGCGAGTTGCGGGCGGCCTGACCGACGCAAGGTCATCCTGTATTTCCACGGTGGTGCGTATCTGGCCGGATCGATCAAAACCCACCGTCATCTTGCTGCAGCATTGGCCGGTGCAGCCGGAGTTCGAACGATATTGCCGAATTACCGCCTCGCCCCGGAAAACCCGTTTCCGGCGGCAATCGACGATGCGCTTTCGTCGTACAGGCATTTGCTGGAGGCGGGCTATGATCCGTCAGAGATTGCACTGGCCGGAGATTCCGCCGGTGGCGGGCTGGCGTTTGGATTGTTGCAGGCGTTGGGGCCTGCGGGTTTGCCACAACCGGCGGCGGTTGTTGGCTTTTCACCGTGGGTCGATATGACCGGAACGGCCGAAAGCTTGCGCCGCAACGCCGCGCGCGATGTTATGCTGCCCGTTCGGCGGATCGAGGACGTCATGGGCTATTATGCAGGTGCCACCGATCGCGCCGATCCGCGGTTGTCGCCCGCCCGTGCGGAATGGGTCGATCCGCCACCTGCGCTGATCATGGCCAGCCGCAGTGAAATCCTGGTCGACGATGCGCGCAATCTGTCCGACGCGCTGCGCCGGGCAGGGGGCAGTGTTCAGTTAGAGCTTTGGCGCCGGGTGCCGCATGCTTGGCCCGTTCTTTACGGCCGTTTGCCGGAAGCGGATCGCGCAATCGCCCATGCCGGTGCTTTCCTGGCGCGTCATCTGGTTACGCAGCTGCGGCGCTGATCCGCTCGTCGTCCGGTCCCGGCCATCCCGGTCAATCCTCGAAGGCTTCGGCCCACCGGTCGCGGGTCGCATTCGCCTGGCTCGCCCGCAGACCCCAAATCAGGCCGCCATCGATCACAATGTCTTCGCCATTGATGAAGCCCGCTTCGTCCGAGCCGAGAAAGACCGCAGCATCAGCAATATCGTCGGTACGCCCGGCACGCGGAATGGCCTGAACCTCGGACAGGATGCCGGATATTTTGTCGACCGTATTCTCGGCCGCTGCATGGTCAAGACCTGCGGCCTTGGCAAAGATGCCGGTCGCGATCACGCCCGGCGAGATCGAATTAACGCGGACCCCGTCTTCACCCAATTCCATCGCCGCGCAGCGGCTCATGTGGATGACGGCCGCCTTGGCGACGGCGTAGATCATTGACGTTGTATAGCCTGTGCGGTGCCCGGCGATCGATCCGACATTGATGATGGAACCAGACCTTTGCGCGCGCATTGCCGCAGCAGCGTGTTTGATATGTGCCATCGACCCCCGCAGATGAACGGCCAACGTTTGGTCCAAGGCGTCCAGCGAGATGTCCTGCAACCGGGTGCGATGCGACGGTCCACCTGCATTGTTCATCAAAATGTCCAGACGGCCATGGGCGTCGAGAACAGACTTCAGGGCGCGTTCGGCGTCGGCTTCCGATGCGGCGTCGGCCTCGATGAATGTTGCGCCGGTTGCGGCGGCGACATCGGCACCCAGTTTAGCCCGGCGGCCGGTAAACGCGACGGTGGCACCCTCTTCGACATACCGCTCGATCACGCGCCTGCCGATGCCGCTGGTTCCGCCGGTCACAAGGGCGATCTTGTTTTCAAGGCGCATGGTTCTCTCCCGCAAAAATTGCCGCATCAGACCCAGCATCCTTTCGGGAGAGGGTTAACGCTGTCAACGTTCTGGGATCGGTTTGCGGTGCGAAAATCGCTGTCCAGGTCAGCGGTCAGTGATTGCGCGTGCGATATATCAGGCGCCGGACCGACCCCGTGCGCGACCGCATCAGGATCGTTTCGGTTTCCAGATATTGCGCGACCCGGCGTGCGCCGCGGACGATAGAGCCATCTGTGACGCCGGTGGCCGCAAAAATCACATCGCTGCGGCACATCTGATCGCGTGAGTATTTTGCATCCAGATCTTCGATCCCGGCTTTACGCGCCCGTCCGACCTCGTCGTCGTTGCGGAACATCAGGCGGCCCTGAATCTGCCCGCCCATGCATTTCAGAGCGGCGGCAGCCAACACGCCTTCTGGCGCCCCGCCCGAGCCCATATACATATCAATTCCGGTTTGATCCGGCTCAGCACAGTGCATGACCCCGGCGACGTCGCCATCCGTGATCAGTTGGATCGCAGCGCCTGTCGCGCGCACCTCGTTGATCATGTCCTTGTGGCGCGGGCGCTCCAATATGCAAACGGTAACTTCGGCGGCGGCGCAATCCTTGGCTTTTGCAAAAACCTGAATGCGTTCGGCCGGGCTCATGTCCAAATCGACCAGCCCGGGCGTATAGCCCGGCCCGATTGCCAACTTGTCCATATAGACGTCCGGGGCGTGAAGCATCGAGTGGCGCGGACCCATGGCGATCACTGCCAGTGCGTTTGGCATGGCCTTGGCGGTCAAGGTCGTACCTTCGAGCGGATCGAGAGCGATGTCGACCTCCTCGCCCTCCCCGGTGCCGACTTCCTCACCGATATACAACATTGGGGCTTCGTCCCGCTCGCCTTCCCCGATGACGACCGTGCCTTTGATATCCAGCATGTTCAACTGAGTTCGCATGGCATCGACTGCGACCTGGTCGGCCTTTTTCTGATCCCCGCGGCCGATCTGACGTGCGGCGGCGATGGCGGCAGCTTCGGACACACGGGCAAGGCCCAGCGAAAGCATCCGATCCTGAAAATCCCATTCACTGTCGGGTTTCATTGCCTGTTCTCCTTTGCCTTGGGCACGCCGCGCCGATGCGCCCGCATATCGTCCAGCGCCCAATCAGGCAAGGGACGTTGATGCCCGCGCCTGCACCAGTTTGCACAGACCGCATGAAACGGGTCGTGTCCATGGTGGCAACTCGATATGCGTGGTCCGTCACGGCAGGAATCAGAGATGGCGCAAGAAACAAAAAGCTTGGATGGCGGCGATTGGGGCCTTCTGGTTCTGCTGTCCATCCTTTGGGGTGGTGCCTTCTTTTTCGCCGGGGTTGCGGTGAAAGAATTGCCGCCGATGACCGTGGTGCTGGTCCGGGTGCTGCTGGCTGCCCTGATGTTGCTGCCGCTGTTTTGGATGCGGGGATTTAGCCTGCCGCGCGGCCTGAGCGCCTGGATGCCGTTTCTGATGATGGGACTGCTAAACAATGCCCTTCCATTCGGGTTTCTGTTTGCCGGGCAAACTTATGTCTCGGTCGGCTTGGCGGCGATCATCAATGCGTTGACACCCCTGTTTACGGTGCTGGTGATGGCCGGTTTCCGGGAAGAAGCACTAACATTGAACCGGATCATCGGTGTTGTACTCGGGGTGGCTGGTGTCGCGATTCTGCGTGGATTGGATGGCGCTGGCGTGGCGCAAACGATTGGCATTGCGCTTTGCGTGGCCGGGTCTCTCAGCTATGGCTTCGCCGCGCTTTGGGGGCGCCGGTACCTGAGCGGTGTGCCGCCATTGAAGTCAGCGACCTGCCAGCTTTTGTGCTCTTCGGCAATCATGGCCGTCGCGGTCACGCTTTGGGACCGGCCTTGGGCGTTACCGATACCGGGCACGGCAACTGTTCTGTCGCTGCTGGCGCTGGCGCTTTTCGGTACCGCGATCGCGTATTTGGTGTTCTATACAATTCTGGTGCGCGCAGGCGCATCGAATGTGATGCTTGTAACCCTACTGGTCCCGATCAGCGCGATGGCGCTTGGCAACATGTTTCTGGACGAGGCGATCCGTGCGCAAGAGCTTATCGGTGCGTTGGTCATAGGATTGGGCCTGATGTTCATTGACGGGAGATTGGTGCGGTTTCGGCGGCCGGGTGCCGGTCGCGGTGCACCAACGCGGTGATTGAGTATTGGCTATGGTTCCGCGTTTCCGGGCGGGGAAATTGCAATCAACAACAGGGACTCGAACCGGGTGAATGTGCCCTGCTTAGCCTGACCCAGATCCGGCGGCGCAGAGGCGTTGCGCTTCGAGAACTGAAGGTCTTCCAACGCGTTAGCCAGATCGTCGGCCGGGATTGGGGCGTGGCCGGCAGAGTTCGATTTGCTGTCACACTTCCTCGATACGGATGGCAACCGGATCGGCGCGGGAGACGTCTAGCGAAGCAATTCCCTGAAGCGCAGTGTCAATGGCGTCGCGCCGGGCGTCGTGCGTGACGATGACCACGGGCACAGCCGTATCGCCGCGGCCATATTGTCTCATCCGGTGGATCGAAACCTGTGCCTCACCCAGCGCTGCGGTAATCGCACCCAGCGCACCTGGGCGGTCTTCCAACATAAACCGCAGGTAATAGGGCGAGTGCTCGTCGCCATGATCCAGCCGCGGCGCCGCGACCAACTCGGTGGCGGGGCGGCCGAACAAAGGTGTGGTCAGGCCGCGGGCGGCATCGATGACATCGGCCATGATTGCGGATGCCGTTGCTCCTTCACCCGCGCCGGGACCGGTCAACGAGATCTGTCCCGAGAAATCGCCTTCTGCGACCACGGCATTCGTAACGCCAGGGAGAGTGCCGATCACCGTGTTCTCGGCAACCATGCAGGGCCGCACGCGCTGCTCCAGCCCTTCGGGATGGCGCTTTGCCAGACCGAGCAGTTTGATCGAAAAACCCATGTCCCTGGCCGTCTTGATATCGTCAAGCGTGATCCGGTCTATGCCTTCACAAACGACACTTTCAAAGTCGATCCGGGTTCCAAATGCGAGCGCGGCGAGGATGGCCAGCTTGTGGGCAGCGTCGATCCCCCCAACGTCAAAGGTCGGATCCGCTTCCGCATATCCCAAGCGTTGGGCGTCGGCTAGAACGTCGGAATAATCGGCCTCTGTTGCCTCCATTTCAGACAATATGTAATTGCATGTACCGTTCAGCACACCGAAGACGCGGGTGATTTCGTTCGCGGCCATGCCCTCGCCCATAGCCTTCAGGATCGGGATGGCGCCCGCGACGCCTGCCTCGCAGCGCAGAGCTACGCCCGCGGCTTCTGCCGCTTCGGCTAAATCCTGACCGTGGTGGGCAATCAGGGCTTTGTTTGCAGTGATGACATGCTTGCCATTGGCCAGCGCCCGCTCGACCAGCGCTTTCGCCGGGCCGTCCGACCCGCCGATCACTTCGATCACGCAGTCTACATCGTCGCGGGTGGCCAATGCAGTTGCATCATCTTCCCAGGCATAGCTGCTAAGGTCCGCGCCGCGGTCTTTCGACCGGTTCATGGCAGAAACGGCCGTGATTTCGATTGAGTGACCTGTCTTGGATTTTAATGCAGCTGCATGTTTCTGCACCAGCTTCACGCAGCCGATGCCGACGGTGCCAAGCCCGGCAATGCCAAGGCGGATAGGGGTGGTCATGTGCCACGCTCCGATGTCTCGCAGCCGACCGGGATATATCCATGCGCCAACGCGATGGCGGCAACGGCCTGCTCGTGTTTCCAAAGACCGTCGGCTTCGAAGATCGCCGGGCCGACTTCCGCCAGAATGAACTCGACCCTAAGGTCGTGATCCACACTGGCCCGTGCCGAATAGCCTGCCTTTTCCAACGCGGCAAGATAGGCCGTGCGATCGCCGTCCAGACCTGCCTCGGCAGAGATCGCGAGATCGATCGGGTCAGCGATGCGGCACCAGCCATTCCGATCTGCGCGGGCGACCATTGCGCGTGCGGCCGTTTCCGCGGCGATCGCGTTCCAGGCAGGCCTCTGTGTCACGTTAATCGCTCAAAACCGGTTTGAGGATCGAGATCTTACGCATCCTCCGGCTCCCAGAACCCCCAGCCATCGGGGCGGTAACAATGGTCCAGGGCGATGCGGGTAACAGCTTCCTCGTATCGCCAAATTTCGGCGAACGTAAAATACGTGCCTTCGATCGTTACTTCGATGGTCTCGGTGCCATCTTCTTCGCTGGTATAGGCGTTTCCGGAATAGCCTGCACCTTTCAGGGCATCGATATACGCGGACCTGTCTGCGCCCGCGGCGGCGACGGTTTGGATGTGCAAGTTGATCGCAAGGCCTGTGGGCAGCCCTTGGGTTTCAGTCAGGTTCTCAACCGTCCAAGCGGTCTCTTCGCGTTGTGCGTCCCAGTCGTGATCGGTCATTCAGCGGCTCCGGAAATTTGATTGAATTCGGCCAGGATCTCGTCCGCACGGTCGATCACGCGGCGGATGTTGCGAGCGGCCTGGCGGATGCGTTGTTCGTTTTCGACCAGACCGAGGCGAACAAATCCTTCACCATATTCGCCAAAGCCAACGCCAGGTGACACCGCGACTTCGGCCTCGGTCAGCAGGATTTTAGAGAACTCCATCGACCCAAGCACACGGAACGGTTCGGGAACCGGCGCCCAGGCGAACATTGTCGCCGGTGGTGCGGGTATGTCCCAGCCCGCGCGACCCATCGCATCGACCAACACATCGCGCCGGGACTTATAAAGCGCGCGTGTTTCAGCAACGCAGACCTGCGGCCCGTTCAACGCAGCCGCAGCGGCCACCTGCACCGGTGTGAATGCGCCGTAGTCGAGATAAGATTTGATGCGCTTCAACGCTTCGATCAGACGTTCATTGCCGACGGTAAACCCCATACGCCAGCCGGGCATGGAATAGGTCTTTGAAAGCGACGTGAACTCGACCGCGCATTCCATCGCGCCCGGCACCTCTAAGACAGAAGGCGGGGGCGTCCCGTCGAAATAGACTTCAGCATAGGCAAGATCGGACAGCAGCCAGATGTGATGACGCCGTGCGAACGCGACCAACTCGCGGTAGAATTCGAGATCGCAGACCTGCGCAGTCGGGTTCGACGGAAAGTTGACGACGATTGCAACCGGTGCCGGAACCGAGTGGCGGACCGCGCGGTCAAGGGCGTGGAAATATGCATCTGCATCAAACTTGCCGTCGGTCAGTGCCGGAATATGGCGCAAGGTCCCGCCTGCGATCATGAAACCGTAAGGGTGGATCGGATAGCTGGGATTGGGCGCCAATATGACATCGCCCGGGGCCGTGATCGCCATGGCAAGATTGGCAAGGCCTTCCTTGGATCCCAAGGTCGCCACGATATGGCGATCCGGATCGAGATCGACACCGAAGCGACGGGCGTAGTAGCCCGCTTGTGCGCGGCGCAGGCCCGGGAGACCGGCTGACGTGGAATAGCGATGAGTGCGTGGCTTCCTTACCGTTTCGATCAGTTTTTCAACGATATGCTTGGGCGTGTCCTGATCGGGGTTGCCCATGCCAAAGTCGATGATGTCCTGGCCTTCGGCCCGGAACTGAGACTTCAGTCGGTTCACCTCGGCGAACACATAAGGCGGCAGGCGTTTGATGCGGTAGAAGTCTTCCGTTTTGGTCATGAAGCGCCCTGATTAACGAAACGGGGCCGGTATAGGCGCGCCGCAATTGGTCTGCCAGCGGATTTTGCGTGCAGATGTCTACGGAATGGGTGTGCGCCTGGTTCGATATTATCCCGGCAAAACCGGTAAGGGTGGAGAGGTCAAGAGCGCCGCGAAACGGTGCTTGCGTCACGGCCTCGGTTTGCGGGCGCGGCGCAGCATTCGTTCACGTTCTACAGGATCGATCACCGGCCCAGAAAGCGCGCTGGCCCGCACCGCAGCCACGGCCGCTTCAGCGGCCAACTGCCGTTCAACCGCTGCACCGCGGGCGGGATCCGGAACGGCGGCCGAAAATTCGCCAGGCGCCGGAGCCGTCGGCGTGTCGACCAATCTGGGATAGGGCGTCGTCTCGACCGCCGGGTCTTCGGGCAAGTCGTACTGCCCGAACAATTCGACCGTCCCGCAACCCGACAGGGCCAGCGCCGCGACAAATTGTGCAGTGCAACATAAACGACGCATATGCGAGTGGATCCTCCGTCTAACCTGCGCCGAACGCGCGGGTGTGCTAGTTTGGCAGGACAGTACTCTGCTGCGCCGAACGATGCCAGAGCCAGAAATCCGCGGGAGGACAAGATGGCCAACGAAGACAAGAGCCCAATGACAGACCGCGTGGCAATGATGCTGGAACGCAGCTCGCACCTTTGGGCCTCTTCTTTGGACCGATCGGTGGACTCCGCGGGCAAGCGCTTGAAGCCGGACCCGCTGAACGCTGCTCCAGCCATGACTAAAGTCGCCGAGGATTTCTGGAGCCATCCGACAAAAATGTATCAGGCGGCGACGGCCTATTGGACCGGACAGGCCGAGCTTTGGCAGAGCATGACCCGGCGGGCCATGGGAGAAGAAGTCGACCCGGTAATCGAACCGCGCCGCGGCGACCGACGATTCAAAGATGAGGATTGGTCCAAGAACCCGTTCTTCGATTATCTGAAACAGTCATATCTGCTGACCGGTAAATGGCTGTCCGAGCAAATGAACAACGCCGATGGTCTGACCGGACAGGAGAAGAAGAAGGTCGATCTTCTGACCCGGAATTTCATCGATGCGTTATCGCCATCGAATTTTCCCGGAATGAACCCCGAGGTGATCCGGACCACCGTTGAGGAGGATGGAGAAAACCTTGCGCGCGGGTTGGAGCATCTTATTCGCGACCTTGACCGCGGGCACGGCAATCTGTTGATCCAGCAGACCGATATGGATGCGTTCGAGGTCGGGCGAAACATGGCCCTCTCGCCCGGAAAGGTGATTTTCCAGAAC
>CATOTJ020000003.1:0-927500 GCA_951813525.2 uncultured Limibaculum sp. | reverse complement strand
CGGGAGGCGCCTGGCGTGACCGTTATCCGCGTTTTGGCTTTGCCAGAACGCATTGAAATTGTGAAGAGAGAGAAACACGAGACGTGTTCACGTCGGCCCCAAGTGGGGGGTGTGGCGGCAGGATATCGTTTGAGCAAGCCTTGGGGTCTCCTAGCCTCTTGGGGCGCGAGATACCTGCAGAACGAACACAGTCTTTCCAAGTCTAATGCACTGACTATGGAGCTTCGGCTTTGCCGAAGCGTCCGGCGCCAAAATCTGGCACGGACGGTAAGGCGAAGGCCCGCGCATCGACACTCTGCCGAGTGAATGAGATGTGTGGTGAAGCTCCTGGGAAATGGGACATATGTGGAAGTGGGAACGCTGTCGCTGCCGTCGGGCGGGCGCGGGCTATCGCCTGTTTGCTTTGCAAACATGCTGTCGCTCGGGCTTTGCCCCTTGCGGGACCGTCAGCCGCTTTTGATCTTTGATCAAAAGCTCTCTTGCTCTCACTGTCCCGGATCAAGCGCGAAAAGGGCGTTTGGTGGATGCCTAGGCGATAAGAGGCGATGAAGGACGTGGTACGCTGCGATAAGCCCCGGGGAGTTGCGAACAGACGCTGATCCGGGGATTTCCGAATGGGGCAACCCACCTGACAATCTTAGATTGTCAGGTTCTTTTGAGTGCGTTCATGGACATGAACGCGTCCGCTCCGCGCCGGCCCTTGGCCGGTCTCGCGGGTCTTTGACCCGCTCGCGGTTCGCAGCTCAGAGGAACCTGATGATCTTTGGTTGAGACAGGTACTTATGGACTGAATACATAGGTTTATAAGAGCGAACCCGGGGAACTGAAACATCTCAGTACCCGGAGGAAAGGACATCAACAGAGACTCCGTTAGTAGTGGCGAGCGAACGCGGACCAGGCCGTATGGCTAATAAAGACGAACCATCTGGAAAGTTGGGCCAAAGCGGGTGATAGCCCCGTAGTTGTAGAAAAAGCCATCGTTAGAGTAGGGCGGGACACGTGAAATCCTGTCTGAACATGGGGGGACCACCCTCCAAGCCTAAGTACTCCTTATCGACCGATAGCGAACCAGTACCGTGAGGGAAAGGTGAAAAGCACCCCGACAAGGGGAGTGAAACAGATCCTGAAACCGGACGCCTACAAACAGTAGGAGCATCCCATGTCTTCGGACGGGTGATGTGACTACGTACCTTTTGTATAATGGGTCAGCGACTTAGTCTCTCGAGCAAGCTTAAACCGATAGGTGTAGGCGTAGCGAAAGCGAGTCTGAACAGGGCGAATGAGTTCGAGGGATTAGACCCGAAACCAGGTGATCTAGGCATGGCCAGGTTGAAGGTGCAGTAACATGCACTGGAGGACCGAACCCACTGACGTTGAAAAGTCACGGGATGAGCTGTGCCTAGGGGTGAAAGGCCAATCAAACCTGGAGATAGCTGGTTCTCCGCGAAATCTATTTAGGTAGAGCGTCGTGTCTTACCTCGGGGGGTAGAGCACTGGATGGGTAATGGGGCCCCACAGGCTTACTGATCCTAACCAAACTCCGAATACCCGAGAGTACAATCACGGCAGACAGACGGCGGGTGCTAAGGTCCGTCGTCGAAAGGGAAACAGCCCTGACCAACAGCTAAGGCCCCTAATTCGTGGCTAAGTGGGAAAGCAGGTGGGACGTCCAAAACAACCAGGAGGTTGGCTTAGAAGCAGCCATCCTTTAAAGATAGCGTAACAGCTCACTGGTCTAGTTAAGATATCCTGCGGCGAAGATGTAACGGGGCTCAAGCCACGAGCCGAAGCTTTGGAGTGCGCAAGCACTGGTAGCGGAGCGTAGTGTGAACAGACTTCTTGCCTATTCTTGAACCCAGCAGTGATCTGCGGTTTTGAGGTGGTCAGACCAATCTTCAAGTTACTTGAGACAAGGGCGAGCAGAGCTGGCGTCATGCTGGGTTTGCTTATCACGCCCAAGTCCTCAAGCAGCGCGAAGCGCGGTAGGACAACCAGATGAATCGCTAGTGATCGGCAACGATGGGATTAAGCGCAGGCACAGAAGTTTACGATGAAGCCGGGGCGTGAGCCATCCGGTGGAGTGATCACTAGCGAGAATGCTGACGTGAGTAGCGATAAAGCGGGTGAGAGACCCGCTCGCCGGAAGTCCAAGGGTTCCTGCTTAAAGCTAATCTGAGCAGGGTAAGCCGACCCCTAAGGCGAGGCCGAAAGGCGTAGTCGATGGGAATCAGGTTAATATTCCTGAGCCAGGAGGATGTGACGGATTGTGAGAGCTTACGGGTCTTATCGGATTGACCTGTGATGGTAGCAGTCCCTGGAAATAGCCCTCCATCAGATCGTACCCTAAACCGACACAGGTGGACAGGTAGAGAATACCAAGGCGCTTGAGAGAACTATGTTGAAGGAACTCGGCAAAATGCCTCCGTAACTTCGGGAGAAGGAGGCCCAGGGCAGTGATGTCCTGGGGGCACAACCCAGGGGGTGGCGACTGTTTACTAAAAACACAGGGCTCTGCGAAGCCGCAAGGCGACGTATAGGGTCTGACGCCTGCCCGGTGCTGGAAGGTTAAAAGGAGGTGTGCAAGCACCGAATTGAAGCCCCAGTAAACGGCGGCCGTAACTATAACGGTCCTAAGGTAGCGAAATTCCTTGTCGGGTAAGTTCCGACCTGCACGAATGGCGTAACGACTTCCCCGCTGTCTCCAACATAGACTCAGCGAAATCGAATTCCCCGTGAAGATGCGGGGTTCCCGCGGTCAGACGGAAAGACCCCGTGCACCTTTACTACAGCTTCAGATTGGCATCAGGCCAGCGTTGTGCAGGATAGGTGGTAGGCTGTGAAACCAGGGCGTCAGTCCTGTGGAGCCACCCTTGAGATACCACCCTTCGCTCGCTTGATGTCTAACCGCGGTCCGTTATCCGGATCCGGGACCCTCTGTGGCGGGTAGTTTGACTGGGGCGGTCGCCTCCCAAAGAGTAACGGAGGCGCGCGATGGTGGGCTCAGACCGGTCGGAAATCGGTCGTCGAGTGCAATGGCATAAGCCCGCCTGACTGCGAGAGTGACAGCTCGAGCAGAGACGAAAGTCGGTCATAGTGATCCGGTGGTCCCGCGTGGAAGGGCCATCGCTCAACGGATAAAAGGTACGCCGGGGATAACAGGCTGATGGTGCCCAAGAGTCCATATCGACGGCACCGTTTGGCACCTCGATGTCGGCTCATCTCATCCTGGGGCTGGAGCAGGTCCCAAGGGTACGGCTGTTCGCCGTTTAAAGAGGTACGTGAGCTGGGTTTAGAACGTCGTGAGACAGTTCGGTCCCTATCTGCCGTGGGTGTAGGAGACTTGAGAGGAGCTGCCCCTAGTACGAGAGGACCGGGGTGGACGGACCACTGGTGGACCTGTTGTCGTGCCAACGGCAGTGCAGGGTAGCTATGTCCGGACAGGATAACCGCTGAAGGCATCTAAGCGGGAAGCCCCCCTCAAAACAAGGTCTCCCTGAGGAACGTGGAAGACCACCACGTCGATAGGCTGGAGATGTAAGCGCAGCAATGTGCTCAGTTGACCAGTACTAATCCTCCGATTGGCTTGATCCGAGGCAGTGAAAGCAGGAGCTTTGCTTCTACTTTCACTGAGTCATTGAGTGTCGATCCTTGCGGATCGACGTTCCGCCGCATTCGCGGCGCCGGCGCGCACGCCGGTTTGGCACTCAGATCCCAGATCAGTGCTTAGGCGCTTGGAAAGAAGGTCTCGAGAAATGTCGATGGAGCAAGCGCGCGGATGCCAAAGGCGTCACGCTGGGCTATGCGTCTGTCGCAACATAGGTGCTGAGTACCAAACCGGCGCACGGCGTCGGCGCGGCGAATGCCGCGGAACGTCCGCCATAGTCGGACAACCAGGAAAGCTCGGCACCAGACCTTTTAAGCCCCCGTTGGAGGTTTAAAAGGTCTGGTGGCAACAGCACGAGGGAAACACCCGGTCCCATCCCGAACCCGGCCGTTAAGCCCCGTCGCGCCGATGGTACTGCGTCTCAAGACGTGGGAGAGTAGGTCACCGCCAGGCCAATCATTGAGCGTTTGCCCCGCAAACGCGATGCCCAAAACACCAACATCACCTGCGACAGCATCGTCCGCAGGCATGTGCGAAAGCATCAAGCACCGGTCCGCAAGCACTGTCAGTCCTGCGCCAGAACGCACAAAAGCCCAGGATCGCACCGCGCAACACACACTTCTCTCTCCTCACAAACACCGCCCCAACACGGGGCGCCGAGCCCGTTCGGACGACATTCGATCCACCAGATCAAATGCTTGACGGCCTCACCTCATCAGGCTCATAACCTGAACCACAAAATAACCCTGTCGCGGGGTGGAGCAGCCCGGTAGCTCGTCAGGCTCATAACCTGAAGGTCGTAGGTTCAAATCCTACCCCCGCAACCAAATATCCATACAAAAGCAAACACTTAGCCGCTGGCTGACGGAGTCCGTCGGGCCAAATAGCGTTACACATTCACTACACAGTTTTGCACATGTGGATGGGGGCGCTGGATCGTGCCCGTCCGGTGAAGGTGCTCTGGCGGGCTGCGGTGCGTCCCGGTTACGCTGCTCTTGCAGCGTAACTCCAGGGCATCAACTCGTCCAGCCGAGTGATCTTGTGATCTGCGATGTGGCGAAGGACGTGCGTCAGCCAGGCTTGCGGGTCGATGCCATTCAGCTTCGCGGTCTCGATCAGGGTATAGGCGATTGCAGCGGCGTTGCCGCCGCCCTTTGAGCCTACAAAGAGATAGTTCTTCCTTCCGAGGGCCACACAACGCATCGCCCGCTCAGCTGAATTGTTGTCGATCTCCAGGAAGCCGTGGTCGAGATATGGGCGCATTTTCTTCATGCGGGTCAGTGCGTAGCGGATCGCCTTGGCGAGTTCGGATTTGCCTGGAATCCTCGACAACTGGGCGTGCAACCACGCTTCCAAGCCATCGAAGACCGGTTTGGCCTTTTCTTGGCGGAGCCGCACCCGGTCGTCGGGGCATTTGCCACGGGCCTCTTTCTCGACGCGGTAGAGGGCGGCGATGCGCTTGATAGCTTCTTCGGCGACCTCCAGGCCGCTCGCCTTGAAGATGTCGACGAACTTGCGCCGAACATGGGCCATGCAGGCAACTTCGTGCACCTCGCCGGCGCGATACAGCTTGTTGAACCCGGAGTAGCCGTCGGCGTGCATCCAGCCCTTGAACTTGCTGAGATGGTCGGCGGGATGCTTGCCTTCGCGGTCCGTGCTGAACTGGTACCAAGCTGCGGGCGGATCACCGCTTGCCCACGGGCGCTCGTCACGGACATAGGTCCAGATCCGTGCTGTCGCGCATTTGCCCTTCGCCTGCATCTTGATCGGGGTGTCGTCCGCAAAGATTGCGTGGCCGCTGCGAACATACCGCCCGATGGCGTCGGCCAGCGGTTCCAGCAGCTTTGCCGATTTGCCGACCCAATCGGCAAGGGTTGAGCGATCCAGGTCGATGCCCTCACGCCCAAAGATCTGGCTTTGGCGATAGAGCGGGCAATGGTCGGCATATTTGTTCACGAGCACATGCGCTAGCAGGCCGGGGCCGGGCCGGCCGCGTTCAATCGGACGCGATGGCAGCACCGCTTGGCAGATCTTCTCGCAGCAGCTGCAGGCCATGCGCGGTCGGACGATGCGGTTCACCACGAACCTGCCGGGGATATATTCCAGCTCCTCGGTCACATCTTCGCTGATCGCCCGCAAATTGCCACCGCAGGCGCAGGTATCACCGGGTGACAGCACTTCCTCGTTGCGCGGCAGTTCCGGCGGCAGAGGCTTGCGCTTGGGCTTTTCCTGATTGTCGGTGTCGCCCTCTTCCTCCGACGGTGCGACCTGGGCCGCCGCTGTCTCTTCCTCTTCGAGACGCAGTTCGAGATTGAGCTGATCGGAGGTCTCGGACTTCGAGCCGAACCGGTGCTGTCGATGCCCCGCGAGCTGATGCTTCAGCCGGGCAATTTCCAACGCCTGGGACTTCACGGTGCTCGCAAGCTGGACGGCGACCGACTTCAGCTCCTTGGGGTCATCCGGCAGTTTGGAAGCGTCATCGAGCATGGCGGGCTTATACCGCGCCCGGATGCCAATGTGAATCCTATGGCGCTGGATTTGTTGATAAAATGCCTGTCGTCAACGGCCTCCAGGTTCGCTTGGGCATGCGCCAGTCGATGCCTTCCAGCAGCATCGCCAACTGTGCTGACGTGACCGATACCTTCCCATCTGCCGGTGAGGGCCACACGAAGCGGCCTTTTTCCAGGCGCTTGGAAAACAGGCATCCGCCCTGACCGTCCCACCAAATGACTTTAATCAGATCACCGCGCCTGCCCCGGAACACAAACAGATGCCCGGAGAACGGATCTTCCGCCAAAACATTCTCGGCCAGCGCCGACAGTCCGTTGAACCCTTTGCGCATGTCCGTGACACCGGCAGAGAGCCAGACCTTCGTTTGCGCCGGTACCGGGATCACGCGGACAGCTTCCGGATCAATGCAGCCAGAGCGGTGGGATCATAGGAGCCGCTGATCGTCAGCCGGTGGCCACTCACCAGTTCGATCAGCATCTCACGGCATGCGGCGCCGGACGACGGTGGCGGCTGAACAGGCTCGACAACCTCGACAGGCAAGAACCGGGCAACATCATCGACTTTCGGCGACGCTGCAAACTGGGGATCTTTCAGCCAGTTGAAAACCTGATTGGCATTCACATCGTAACGCCGAGCGACCTGACTGACCGAGACACCCGGAAACCGCGTTTGCGCGCAGATCATCCGCT
This sequence comes from uncultured Limibaculum sp., assembly GCA_951813525.2. Lineage (GTDB taxonomy): Bacteria > Pseudomonadota > Alphaproteobacteria > Rhodobacterales > Rhodobacteraceae > Thermohalobaculum. Next base: position 920,696 of record CATOTJ020000003.1, on the reverse strand, counting down.
TCTCATCGTCGCTCCAGTTCCTGCGCCGCCGTCGCTTCGCCATTCGAGACCCGCTAATGTCCACTTGTTCCTAATGGACATTATCTCCCATTAGCGCGACGCGTCAGAGCGGGGACGCCGGACGGTTACGCTGGATCTGATGTCCAAACATATGATTCTGGGTGGAAGAGTTTGTATCTATTGCCGGGAGACCGGCGGCAATTGGTACTGTTCGACCTATATGGGCGGCAACTGCATTGCGCCTTTGGGTGGGCGCCGCTATTTCACGTGGCAAGGAGACTGCCCATGTCCGATCGTCCCAATTCGTTGACCTATGCCGATGCCGGAGTAGATATTGAGACTGGCAATGCATTGGTCGAGCGGATCAAACCTGCAGCAGCGTCGACTGTGAGGTCAGGTGTGGCGGATGCATTGGGTGGGTTCGGCGCATTGTTCGACCTTAAGGCGGCAGGATACCAGGACCCGATTCTGGTTGCTGCGACCGATGGAGTCGGGACCAAGCTGCGAATTGCGATCGACACCGGGCGGGTTGATACGGTTGGAATCGACTTGGTTGCGATGTGCGTTAACGATCTGGTTTGCCAGGGCGCAGAACCGCTGTTCTTTCTGGACTACTTCGCCACTGGACGGTTGAGCGTCGATCACGGCGCCCGCGTTGTTGAAGGTATCGCCGAGGGATGCCGCCGTGCTGGCTGTGCTTTGATCGGCGGCGAGACGGCCGAGATGCCAGGTATGTATGCTGACGGGGATTTCGACCTGGCCGGATTCGCTGTCGGCGCGATGGAGCGCGGACAGGTGCTGCCTCGCGAGATTGTGCCGGGCGATTTATTGTTGGGGCTTGCCTCGGCTGGGGTTCATTCGAACGGATATTCCTTGGTGCGCCGCATCGTCTCGGACGCGGGGCTGGACTGGACTGCACAAGCGCCCTTTGCCGATAGCCCGCTTGGCGAGGCCTTGCTGGCACCGACCCGGATCTATGTGAAACCGTTGCTGGAGGCGATCCGATCCGGCGGGGTCAAGGGATTGGCCCATATCACCGGCGGCGGGTTGACTGAGAATGTGCCCCGGGTTCTGCCGCAAGGCGTATCGGCGAGCGTTGATCTCAATTGGGACCTGCCGCCTGTCTTTGGCTGGCTGATCGCTCAATCCGGATTGGCGCAGGATGAGGCGTTGAAAACATTCAACTGCGGGATCGGCATGGTCGTTGTTGTTGCCGCAGATGTGGCCGACAGGATTGTTGCCGGGTTGGAAGCTGCGGGCGAAACCGTCTATCGTTTGGGAATAATCGGCGCCGATGGCCCTGCACTTTCGATCCACGGCACGCTCGCATGACGAAAATGCGGGTCGGGTTCCTGATTTCGGGTGGTGGCTCGAATATGGAGGCCCTGATCCGCGACATGGCGGAGGCAGATCACCCTGCTGAACCGGCGTTGGCAATTTCGAACAGTGCGGACGCAGGCGGGCTGGCCAAAGCCCGCGCGCTTCGAGTGACGACGGAAGTGATCGACCATCGGCCGTTCCAAGGCGATCGCGCTGCCTTTGACGCAAAGATCGACCGAGCCATGCGCGCGGCCGGCGTTGATCTGATCGCAGAGGCCGGGTTCATGCGCATACATGACCCAGCGTTTCCAACCGCTTGGGCCGGGCGGTTGTTGAATATCCACCCGTCCTTGCTGCCGTCTTTCAAGGGGCTGGACACGCATAACCGCGCCTTGGCGTCGGGGTGTGCGATCCATGGTTGCACCGTGCACGAGGTCGTTGCCGATCTCGATGCCGGTCCGATCCTGGGGCAGGCCGCGGTACCGGTTGTCGCGGGCGACACCTCCGAAACCCTCGCTGCCCGTGTGTTGGCGCAGGAGCACAAGCTTTACCCGATGGTGCTGCGGGCCTTCGCCGCCGATCCCGACCGGGCGCGGGCAGAACCGATTGCGTTGTTCGGGACATGAGTGAGCCTGTTTCGGCAATCCGCAATCTTGGGCCGCGTTCGGTTGAAATGTTTGCCAAGACCGGTATTCACAGCGCCGACGAAGTGCGTGCATTGGGGGCGGACGCCGCCTATCGCCGATTGCTCGCTGCTGGAACACGGCCGCATTTCATCGGATACTATGTTTTGGTCTTGGGCTTGCAGGGCCGTCCATGGAACGATCTGGCTGTGGACGAGAAGACCGGTCTTCGAACCCGGTTCGACGAGATCGTAGCGCAATCGCAAAGCGGGGATGCCGCGCTTGAAGCCGAGTTGAACCGTATCGGGGTCGTTGCCAAAGCCACTACTCCGCAGTGAAAAGATTTTCCCACGCCCGGCGCAGAAAATCAGGTCGCAACTCGGTCTCGACATCTTCGAAAGCAGAGATCGCGCGAACCTGATCAATCAAAAACCGGGGATGGAACCCGGCAAACTCGGCACCTTCTGTCGTCTCGTAGAGTTCGGAAAGGACAAACACAAGAACGTCCTCGGTCAGGGATAATCCGAATTTTTGTGCCGCGTTGTGGAAGATCTGAAGAAAGGTCTGCAGGTCGGGGCGGTCAATCAGGATCTTAAAACGCAGCCGGCGCAGCGCCGCATCGTCGACCAACGATTTCGGGGCGATATTGGTTGAGAACACGACCAGGGCATCGAAGGGCAACTCGAACTTTCGTCCCGTCTCCAGTGCCAAGTAATCGCGCCCGTTTTCCAGTGGGATGATCATCCGGTTGATCAACGCCTGCGGGCTTTGTTGCTGGCGGCCGAAATCGTCGATGACCAGAATTCCGCCCGCGGCCTTTAACTGCATCGGTGATTCGTAGATCCGGCTGACGGTGTTCAGGGCCAGATCCAGCCGATCCAGCGTCAACTCGCCGCCTGTGATTACGGACGGGCGGCGACAGCAGACATAGCGCTGGTCGTAGCTGGTTTCGCGCCGCAATGCATGGTCGCCGGTGCGCTCGCCGCCCGACATGGACGGCGAATGAACTGTGGGATCGTAGACGGTGATGATTTGCTTGTCGACGACCAGGGCATGCGGAAAATAGACGGCGCCGCCGAACCCTTTGCAGATTGCTTCGGCAATCGTCGATTTTCCGTTTCCGGGTGGGCCGTAGAGCAGAACCGACGCCGCCGAGTTCGCCGCTGGGCCCAGCTTGACCATCAAATCCTCGGACAGTGTTAGCTCGGAGAACACTCTCTCCAACTTCGGCCTAGTTAATGTTTCCCGACGAATGGACTGACGTTCCATCTGCGCTGCGAATTGGTCCAAAGTGACAGGGGCAGGGCCGAACCATTCGTTCTGCGCCAATGCCTCCAAGGCCCACTCCCGCCCCTTCGTGGTCAAGGCATAGCGCATTTCGGCTGTGAGACTGGCACCGAGTTGCCCCAAGGTTTCGATCAGGTGTTTCGATTGGGCATTTTCGATCAGCTTGTTGACGACGCCAACAGGCAGTTTCATCGTCTTGGCGATCTCTCCAGGCTGTTCAAGACCCATCCGATAGACGGTCTTCAACAACAGATCGACCAGAAACCCCGGTTCCAACCCGGTGTCCTGGATCGACGTCAACGCCGGTGGCGCGACGGACCGTTTGCGTGGCGCAAGCCCCACGTCCAACTCAGAAATTCCCATCACGCCCCCGCGTGTCGCTCTCGCAGAAAGCTTTACGCTAGGATCGTTTAGAAACCGTCTCGAATTTAGGTAAACGCCATTGAGCCCGGGTTTCGATTTGACGGGATACGCTTGATCAAAGCCCGCAGGCGGGCGCGTTTTCGCGCCGCCCGATTGAGCAGGGTTCGCAAAAGTTATCGACTGCGATTTTAGGCTGGAGCCTCGCCTAGTTTAGCGGTGTCGCGTCGCCGGTAGCCCCATCGACCGAGAAACGCGCGCCGCTTTCATTCTCGACGATGATCGCGCCGTCGGGTCCGACTGACATGTGCGAGAAATAGACCAGACCGGAACTCGCCTCGAGTTGATCATGTGACTTGGAGCGATAGATCTGGCGGGTCCACAGAACCTGGCCTGCCGATATGTCGGTCGCCCGCATCCAGCCGCGATGGTCGTCTGTTTCGATGCCGGTCGTATCCATGACCTGTTCAAAACGAACGCCGCCGATCTCTACCGGGGCAACTGTTGGCGGCGGCTTTCGGCTTCCGGAAAGTTCCATCCGAGAGGTCTCCTTCTTTTCCTTGCCGCTTGATCCATCCGCGGCCGCGCATCCGATCCCGGCGAAAACTGCAAGGACGCAGGAGAGTGCACGCATGCTCACGTGATCCCGGGCCTTAGCAGCGCGTCGTTGCGGTTCTTTTGCGAAAGTTGCCCGGCGGCATCGCATGCAAACCAACCCCAGTTGTCGGCGTTCTTCATCGCCTGCGCCGTGGAGTAGGACCCCTTCATCGGACCGATTCCGCGCGGATGCCACGCATATCGCGGGTTTCCATGGGTTTCGACGTCGTCGGTTTTCAACATGCGATGGGACAATTCGTGGATCAAAATGCGCGCCCAATTCGTCATGCCAGTCAATGTATTCTGATTGCCGAAAAAATCGCTTTCGATGTAGATCACATTTATCCGCTCGGCTTTGGCAACGACGGCCTCGGATTGTTCGTGCGATTGTCCGCGAACCGTCGGCAGTTCCGAAAGGATCAGCTTTCCGGATGTTGCGCCGGATGCGATCGACTGATAGCCGCGTGAAAGTTCTTTTCTGATTTCCGTCAGTCGGCTTTCACCATGATCATCTTCATCGGCAAACCAACGTTTGACCAAATCGTCCCCAAGCTTGGCGGATGAACAGGCGACCGCAGCCTTTTGTGCCCAGGCAATTGCGTTCACCGTCGCTGCCGCAAGATCCCGGATTTCTTTCTTGGTGTGGTATTCGGTGATGTCATTCAGCTTGGTCTTCATCGTTGATTTCGATGCACCGTCCATCTCTTCGATCGGCCATCCAGAGTAAGATTTCGGCGTTTGCAGCATCCAGACATCCTGGGCACCGAACTTATTCAACAGGCGCAGATGGCGCAGTGTCTTAAGGGCCGCCGCTTTTTTATTTTTCTTGGAGCCGCCACCTGCGATACCAAGAATCCCCTCTGCTTCCTTGTCCTTTTTCGCACCCCAGAATTTCGACCAGCCGCCGCGCACGCATCGATCGCGCAGATCATCCAGAACCTTTGCGTGCGTTGCTTCCGGACCAGCACTGCTCAGGACCATTTTCAGTTTGGTCAGAAGCGCCGTATCCGCCTTGTCTGACGAAAACGAGTTCATTTTCAGCGTGTCGATGATTTCGTCATACTCGTCGGTCAAAACAAAATTTGGCATAGAACCCCCACATTGATTTGTCGGTAGAATGAACGTCATTGAATACCCGCTGAAGGTAGCATCGGGCGTCAATCTGTCCAACAGGTTAATTCCGGAACCGGCCGCGCCGCGGGGCCTTGCGGCGCCAGCTTAGATCAGAATCAACAGCACCCCGAGCCTGCGGTACAGGTCGACGGGGCGCCGATTAGCTCAAATTAACCTAGATGTCTGGGTCCAGGGTCAGCCGACCAATTCAGTTCCGGCAAAGAAAAATGCAATCTCGATCGCTGCGTTTTCGTCCGAGTCCGAGCCATGGACCGAGTTTTCACCAATCGACAGCGCGAATTCCTTTCGGATCGTGCCGTCATCGGCTTCTGCAGGATTAGTTGCGCCCATAACGGTACGATTTGCCGTAACTGCGTCTTCGCCTTCCAATACCTGAACAACGACTGGTGCCGAGGACATGAAAGTGCACAATTCGTCGTAGAACGGACGCTCGGCATGGACCGCATAGAACTGTCCGGCCTGGGATTTTGTCAGGTGAATGCGCTTCTGAGCGACGATGTGCAGACCGGCGTCTTCGAATTTCGCATTGATCTTGCCCGTCAGATTGCGGTTAGTTGCATCGGGCTTAATGATTGACAGGGTGCGGGATACAGCCATGGGGGGCTCCTCTTTCTGTGCATAACGTTAAATTAGCAATGGCCGGGCCAGAGCGCCCCCGCCGTTCGGGCCGCGCAATAACACGGTGCCTGGGCGCATGAAAGCGCATTTCTCGATGTTCGCTGCCTATAACGTCTGGGCAAATCAAAGGCTGTTCGACGCAGTCGTCAATGCAGGTGAAGAAGCCTATCGTAAAGACACTGGCGCGTTCTTCGGCTCGCTCCACGGCACGCTGAACCATCTTTATGTAACCGATGTTTTGTGGATGGCGCGTTTCCGCGGTGACTCGCCGCCGCCCTGGTCACTGGACCACATTGCCCATTCGATGCTGACGGAACTCAAAGCAAGACGTTTCGCGCTCGATCACGACATCTGCGGTTATGTCTTGTCGCTGACCGAGGCTGAGATCGAAGCCGAGTTTACCTATCGCCGCGTTTCTGACCCGGTCGCTGTGACACAGCCACGGCGCGAGGCGCTGGCACACTTCTTCAATCACCAAACCCATCATCGAGGCCAGGCCCACACGATCTTATCGATTTTGGGTTACGACGCTCCGCCTTTGGATTTGCTTTACTATCAGCGAAGAACCTGATGTATTTTGAAGACTTCGAAGGCGGGCAAAGGTATCGATCCGCCAGCCGCAGCCTTAACGAGGCCGAGATCATCGCGTTCGCAAGCGAATGGGACAAGCAATTCTTCCACCTCGATCCCGAGCAGGCCAAAGATTCGATCTATGGAGGTTTGATCGCCAGCGGGTTTCACACGCTGGTCATTTCTTTCGATCTTGTCCGGGGTGCAGAAATCTGGACTGAAAGCTCTCGCGGCTCGCCTGGGATTGAAGACCTGCGCTGGATTTTACCGGTTCGCCCCGGGGATACGCTGACTGTGGATTTTGAAGTTGTTGCAGCGAAATCCTCGACCACGAGGGGTGACCGGGGCTATGTGACCTGGGATCATTTCACCCGGAACCAGAAAGACGAAATCGTAATGAGTTATCGTTCTGTGGGCATCAGTCTGCGCCGCCATCCGTTGCCTTACACGGAGGCAACGTGATGGATTTGCCGAAGGGGCCGGGCTTTCGCCTGGATGGAAAACGGGCGCTTGTGACCGGGGCATCGTCGGGACTGGGCTTGGCGGCCGCCGTCTCAATCGCGAGAGCCGGTGCGGATACCACTATCGCCGCGCGCCGCCAGCCGGAGCTGCAGGCCCTGGCCGACGCGCTGAATGCAGAAGGCTGCAAAGTGACGCCCCTTGTATTGGACGTCGCTGATATCGCAGCAACCCAGGCCGTGGTTGCTGACAATGGACCGTTCGAGGTGCTGGTAAACTCGGCAGGCCATGCCCGGCACGGCCCGGCAATGGGGACCCTGCCCGACGACTACGACGCAGTCATGGCACTGAACCTTCGCGGCGCCTATTTCCTGACCCAGGCCGTTGCAAAAGGATTGATCGCAGCGGGCCGTCCCGGTTCCCTGATTAACATCTCGTCGCAAATGGGCGTTATCGGTGGACAGGAACGGGCGGTCTATTGCGCGTCCAAGCACGGAGTTGAGGGCTTTACCAAGACCTTTGCAATCGAGTTGGGTCCGCACAACATTCGGATAAACACAATCTGCCCGACCTTTATCCGGACCCCGCTGTCGGCAGTGACGCTCGACCGGCCGGAATTGCGCGATTGGGTCATGGGTAAGATCAAGCTCGACCGTCTCGGCGAGTTGGAAGATGTGATGGGTCCGGTTGTCTATCTGGCGTCAGATGCCAGCGCATTGGTGACGGGAATATCGCACCTTGTCGATGGTGGCTGGACTGCCGGATAGCGCGCCGGGTCATCGGACGAATGATCTTGAACACCCCTTGCCCAGTGCGGCAGCCTGCGCGACCATTGCGCCTGCGCGACCATTGCGCCTGCGCGACCATTGCGCCTGCGCGGCGGATGAAGGAGCCAGCCATGAATGTTTCGAAACGGCTGAAGGCCGGGATGACCGCTCATCAAAAGGGACGGCACGTAATTGCTGCCGAGGCTTATCGTTCGGTTCTGAAGGTCGAGCCCGAAAACGCCGATGCGCTTCATTTTTTCGGCCTTCTGATGCATCAGGTTGGCGATACCGAAAAAGGCATCACTGCCGTGCGCAAATCATTGGCGGTCAACAGCGAAAACGCGGCCGCACATTGCAATCTGGGCAGTATGTTGTTGACCGCGCGCAAACCTGGCGAGGCGGCTGAATGCTATCGGGCTGCAATCGCGGTCGACCCGCTTCACGCTGAAACTTATCGGAATTTCGGCGTTTTGTTGCGCCGCATCGGAAAGATTAACGACGCGATCGAGACGCTGGAACAGGCCGCACAGCTGGACGGTAACAATTCCGATGTCTGGCACAATCTGGGGATCAGCTATTTGGCGACCGAGCGTTTGGATGACGCGGCGGAGGCTTTTGAGAAATGCGTTGACCAGGGACTTAATCCGGAACTGAACGCTGTTTGGCATGCGCGAACCCTTTGCGCACTGGGCCGTGATCAGGCTGCATTGCGTCATCTGGAACGCCATCTCAAAAAGCACCCGGACGATCCGGTGACGCTGCATCACATCGCCTCGATCAAAGGCGAAGCATCGGACAAGGTCCCGGAAGAGTATGTGCGTATCCATTTCGACAGCTTCTCCAAGAGCTTTGACGACGCGCTTCACGCGTTGAAGTATCGCGCGCCGGAACTGGTGGCCGAAGATGTCGCGGCCTGGCAAAATGGTAAGCCAACTGCGAAGTGTGTTCTCGATCTCGGATGCGGTACCGGGCTGTGCGGCCCGTTGATTTCCGAGCACTGCGAGAGGCTGATCGGTATCGACCTTTCACCAAAGATGTTGATGAAGGCCGCCGATGTCGAGGCCTACCATGAACTTCACGAGGAAGAACTTGTGCGCTTTCTTGCGGCACGCGAAGATGGGTCGGTCGACTTGGCTATCTCGGCAGATACGCTCAATTATCTGGGCGATCTTTCCGCACTGATGACAGAGATGGCACGAACGCTGGCGCCTGGAGGAGCGTTGATTGCGACCTTCGAAGACGCGGGCGATGCGCGACCGGAAACCGGTTATTTGCTGCAAAACCATGGCCGCTATTGTCATTCGCGCGCCTATTTGCATCAGGTCATTTCGGATGCCGGGTTATCGATCGCTCATAACCGCGAAGAGGTTCTGCGACGCGAAGCGAAAGAGGATGTGAAAGGTCTTATCCTGACAATCGCGCATCGCGAAAGCTGACGGAACGCAACTCTAGATGGTGCGCTGCCGCTAACGTTTGCGTTTTTCCAGGCGATGAGGCCGACTTCTGCTTGATGCACACGGCGCTGATGCTATTGGTGGAGACTTCGGAACAGCCCGGAATAGGGCATCGGGGGCGTATCACAAACTGACCAGGAACAAGGGGGACACCCATGGCTGGCGAAAAAGACAAGTTTGAAGTCTACAAGGACAAACGCGGAGAATTCCGTTGGCGGCGTACTGCAACCAACGGACAGATCGTTGGTGCATCGTCGGAAGGCTACACCAAGAAGGCGGACTGCGAAAAGAATATGAATCGCGGTCATGTCGCCACGGACAAATGGGAATTCTATAAGGACAAGCGCGGCGAGCATCGCTGGCGCCGCAAAGCTTCGAACGGCAATATCATCGGTGCTTCGACCGAAGGTTACCGTTCCAAAAAAGACGCGGCGGCAAACGCCGAACGCTAGGGCTATAAGGCTTGAACGGGACGCCGGGCACCTGCCTGGCCGGCCCGCTATGAAAGAGGGTCCGCACCGAGCGCGGGCCCGTTTTCATTTTTGCGTGGCCGGGCGTTACATCTGAACCGATCATCTCATCTCGGCAAAAGGGCCTTGCATGATCGAAACCCTTTTGCCGCCCGAGATGAGTGTGACCGTCGCCGCGGCATTGGTCGCGATCAGTTTTCTTGGCTCTTTTACCACGGCTGCCTTCGGCATCGGTGGCGGGGTTGTGGTGCTGGCAGTCCTTGCATCTCTGCTGCCGCCCGCGGCGCTGATCCCGGTTCATGGCGTTGTTCAACTGGGTTCGAATGCGGGGCGTACGGCGATAATGCGCGCCTATATCGACGGCCCGACGTTGATTGTCTTTTTGATCGGCACGATCGTCGGTATCATCATCGGCGGGCTGGTCGTTTTCGAATTACCGCCTGCCATTATCCAAATCGCCGTCGGATTGTTCATTCTTTGGACCATCTTCTTCAAGCCGCCTGCATTCCTGCGCCATTCTGCATGGGTTGCGGGAGGATTCTCTTCACTGTTGACCATGTTCTTTGGGGCGACAGGCCCGTTTGTGGCGGCCTATATCCGAACCCTTGGGTTCGAGAAGATGCGCCATGTCGCGACGCATGCCGCGTGCATGACCGCGCAGCACGGCCTGAAGGTCGTGGCCTTTGGGTTCCTGGGATTTGCATTTGCCCCCTATCTGGCGCTGATCGCGGGGATGATCGCGCTCGGCTTTGTCGGCACGCTTATCGGCAAGCGGCTGCTGATGAAGATCGATGAGAAAGTGTTCAAGACCGCTTTGCAGACCATCTTGGTCGTTCTCGCACTACGCCTCGTCTGGGCCGGTGCAACGTCCCTTTGATGTAAGGATTTCCCATGACCGAACTGACAGGTAAATCCGCGATCGTGACAGGCGCCAGCCGTGGGATAGGGGCCGCGACGGCTCTGGAATTGGCGGCTCAGGGAGCCAAGGTCTTGTTGGCGGCGCGAACGACCGACCAAATTGAAACCATCGCAGGACAGATCCGCGACGGCGGCGGTATTGGCATCGCGATGGCAACCGATGTCGCCGACAATGGGTCGGTCGACGCATTGGTCGAACGCGCGCTGACCGAATTCGGGCGACTGGATGTTCTGGTTCAAAATGCCGGGGTCATCGACCCGATTGGGCACCTCACCACCTCGGACCCCGACGAATGGGCCGCTGCGACGGAAATCAACTATCTTGGTGTCTATTTCGGTCTGCGCGCGGCCTTGCCGATCATGCAAAGCCAGGCGGAGGGCGGTGGCGTTGGAGGCGCAATCATCAATGTCTCGTCCGGTGCGGCGCACAGCCCGTTAGAGGCATGGTCCCACTATTGTTCCGCCAAGGCCGCGGCACATATGCTGACCCGCTGCGCCCATCTCGAAGCCGGGGACAGCGTGACGGTTGTCGGCCTCTCTCCCGGGACGGTCGCAACTTATATGCAGGAGGCAATCTCCTCCTCCGGGCTCAACCCGGTCTCACAGTTGGATTGGTCCGCCCACATTCCGCCCGAATGGCCCGCGAAGGCTATCGCGTGGCTGGCCGGACCAGCGGGACGAGAATTTGCCGGTGAAGAAGTCAGGCTGGGCGATGACGCGATCCGCCAACGGATTGGCCTCGGCTAATTCGACGCCCATCGTTGTCAGTATTGCAAACGGTGCGCTACGCGCATCGCAACACAAGCGCAGTTATCACGACGATTGGCGCAACAAGCTAACCGGCGATGCGGACCGGAACATCCGTAAAACCTAAGACGAAGTTCGATTTGGTCCGAACCGGCTCTCCGGCCAGCTCGATATTGTCGAACCGTTTCATGATTTCTTCCCAAAGGATCTTCAGCTGCATTTCGGCGACATGATTGCCCATGCATCGGTGGATGCCAAAGCCGAACGACATGTGATTCCGGGCATTCTTGCGCGTAATGTCGAAGGAATAAGGGTCTTCGAACTTTGCATCATCGCGGTTGGCGGACAGGTACCACATTACGACTTTTTCGCCCGCCTTGATCGTTTGACCGGCCAATTCGAAATCTTCCATACAGGTTCGGCGCATATGCGCCAATGGCGTTTGCCAGCGAATGATCTCGGCGACCATATTCGGAATCACCGACGGGTCGTCGCGCAGTTTTTGGTATTGTGCGGGGTTCTCGTTCAGGGCCACCAGACCGCCCGAAATGGAATTTCGGGTCGTGTCATTCCCGCCGACGATCAGCAGGATCAGGTTGCCAAGCAGCTTGTACGGTTTTTCCATCAACTCCTGAGTATCGTCGTGATGGGCCATCAGTGACAGGAAATCGAGCGCTGGTCGCGCCGCTTTGCGCTCGTGCCAAAGCTGCATGAAATATTGCAGGCACTCGTTCAGTCCTTGGCGGCGTTCCTCCTCCGGCATGACATCGGCACCGACGAAGGGCGAGGATGTGCCAAGTTCAGACCAATAGGTCAGCAGGTGACGATCTTCCCACGGGAAGTCGAACAATGTCGCGAGCATTTGTGTGGTCAACTCGATCGAAACATGATCGACCCAGTTGAATGTCTCATTTCGCGGTAACCCGTCCAGGATGACGCCGACCCGCTTGCGGATCAGCACCTCCAACTCACCCAGCCTGTCGCCGCCGACACCCGGCATCACCGGTTTGCGCCAGCGCGAATGCCACGGCTCGTCAGCAGCGATGAAACTCGGCAGCCGCAACCCATCATCAGCGTCGCCGATCACGATATTTGGAAACGATGAGAAGACTTTCGGATTCGTTTCGACCGTCATGATGTCCGCCCACCGGGTCACGGACCAAAAGGGGCCAAACGCGCTTTCAGCGCAGAAGTGTACCGGCGCCTCGGCCCGCAACCGGTCGAAATAGGGCCAATGCGTATTCGACTGGAACGCTTCTGGTTGAGAGACATCTATGCGGTCAAGCGGCGTCGCCATGGCGTCGGCACGCGCTGCTTCCAAGGCAGGGGTGAAATCTAGCATCGTCTCGCTCCGCTGACTTTGTCCGGCGAGCATAGGCCGCCGCGCGTTAGCAGCATTCTAGACCGCCAATCGGGTGTCGAAAAGCCAATCGCCCACCTGCCGTTGCGTCAGGACGTCAGCGCCTATGGTGTGGTGGATTGGTCCTTTCGGCGGTCGAAACCTTGATAGCCATTGGAGGCGACAGAGTCGGCGAATTCCAGATAGGCCGGAAATCCGCCGATGTAGGGCATGAAGACCTTGGGTTTTCCGGCAATGTTTTCGCCGGTATACCAGGATGCGCACGAGGAACGCAGGTGGGCGCCCGCAACCTCCAGATTGTGGGCCGACCACTCGGCCTGGGCGTCTTCCCGTGCTTCGATCACGCCGCCATCCGGCTGGGCCGTTATGCAGGCAGCGATCCATTCGCAGTGATGTTCGATCGACGGCAACATATTGGTAAAGACCGATGGGCTGCCGGGGCCGGTCACAGTGAACAGATTGGGGAATCCCGCCATGGACAGGCCCATGTAAGTGCGTGGTCCATCGGCCCATTCGTCGCGCAGCGCGCGGTCATCGCGTCCTCGAATATCGACCTGCAGCAAGGCCCCTGTCATTGCGTCGAACCCGATGGCGAAGACGATCGCATCGACTTCAAAGGACATTCCGCCCGTATGGATCGACGTTTGGTCGATGTGTTCGATCGGGTTGCTGAACACATCGACAAGATGCACATGCGCTTTGTTGTAGGTTTCGAAGTACCGGCTATCGACGCACAGACGCTTGCAGCCGATCGTGTTGGACGGGCACAATAATTCGGCGGTTTCCGGATCTTTGACGGTTTCGCGGATCTTTCCGCGAACAAACTCGGCCGCATCCTGATTTGCGCCTGGATCAAACATCGCATCGGCATAGCCCGCCAGAAAACCCAGACCTCCGGTTATCCAGCGCCGATCATATTCTGCCCGGCGCTGACCCGCTGTGTGATCGGTTGTGTTGAATTGCGGAACACCGCCGAAGTCCGCTGCCGCGAACCCTTCGCGTTGACGGGCGCGCAGGCCAGCATAGTCGGCTTTGATCGCCGCAGCATAGTCCGGATCGATCGGCGCGTTGTGGGCAGGGATCGAATAATTTGGCGTGCGCTGGAACACGAACAGCTCGCTGGCCTGTTCGGCGATGATCGGGATCGATTGGATCGCCGACGATCCCGTGCCGATCACGCCGACCCGCTGGCCGTCGAAACTCACATCCTGATGGGGCAAGCGCCCGGTCCGGTAAATCGGCCCCTTGAATGTTTCCTCACCGGGAAAACGGGTCTTGTTGGGGACCGAAAGGCATCCGGTCGCAAAAATACAGAATGGGGCGCGTATCGCGGCGCCGGCCTTGGTCGTCAGTTTCCATTCATTCGCAGCGCCGTCCCAGACTGCGTCAGTCACGAAGGTATCAAAACAGACATCGCGCCAGATATCGTGGCGATCGGCCACATGCTCGGCATAGGCCAGAATTTCGGGCTGCGGAGAGTAGCGCTCGGACCAATTCCATTCCTGCTCGAGCTCTTTGTCGAACTGTAACGAATACTGGACCGATTCGATGTCGCAGCGTGCGCCGGGATAGCGGTTCCAATACCAGGTCCCGCCAACCCCCGATCCGGCCTCGAGCGCGACAACGTCCATGCCCCGATCGCGGAGCAACTTGATCAAGTACATACCCGCGAACCCGGCGCCGACAACCACGACATCGGCGCGGTCAGGGACAGCAGATCGCCCCTGACGGGATGTTTGACTTTGTCCGTCTGCCATGGCGGCCTCCCTTTCGTATTCGTCTGAAGGTGCCATGCGGAATGGAGCAAGACCAGCGGTGTGGTGTGGACTATCGCCAGGCTGATGTAGGGTAATCAGGGACGGATTTGCGGCAATGGTGGCTCCGCGCGCAAACCCCCGGGATATTTGAGGGCCAAAGAAGCCCGGGAGCGTATTCCCAGCCTGACCGAGCCGGTCCGGCGCGACAAGGATGCAGTCAGTTACGGATTTAGCGCGATTAAAACGCGCCTATCGGGTCGGGATGCTTTAGGTTCCGTCCGGCAGGATGCCGACGCCTTGGAACATTTCACCGAGATCAACGGACGACCGAACGCCCAGGTCGTCAAAATGGGCCGCCAACCAGCGTTCCGCCGCGGCCCGACCGATGTCGAACAGATGTTCGAGAAACGCCCATTCCGCGTTCAGTTTCGACGAGGCGCCCAGCGCACGCAGCTTTCGCCGATCCTGAATGATGTGAACTTTCATGTCCCTGTACTCGCCCCGGTCGAGGCGACCGGTCTTGTTGAGGCGGCTGACGAAATCAATCGCCCGCAACTCGTGCAGCAGCGCCGAATTAAAGGTGATTTCCGAGACCCGGTCTTGAATGTCCTGGGCCGAACGCGGCACGCCAGGGCGCACGACCGGATTGATCTGAACGATCACGATGTCGTCTGAAGGACTGTTGTGAAAGAACGGAAACAGCGGCGGATTGCCCATATAGCCGCCATCCCAATAGTGTTGGCCGTCGATCTCGATCGCTTTGAAGAGGAAGGGCAGGCAGGCTGACGCAATTGCTGCCTCCAGCGTAATTTCGCCACGCTGAAAGACCCTGACACGCCCTGTTTCGACATTGGTTGCCGAAATGAAGAGGTCCATATCCTGACAGGCCCGAACCTTCTTGAAGTCAACTTGGCTCTCGAGAAGGGCTCGCAGCGGGTTCACGCCCAATGGGTTCAAATCATACGGAGATGCCACCCGTTGCAGCATGTTGAAGAATTGAAATCCCGGACTGTCATCCAGAGACCAATTGCCGGTCAGATGGGCCATGACCGAACGTTGAATTGGTGAGCCGCGCGATGTGCGACTGACCTCTTGCCAGAATGCGTGCAGTTTTGACCTGGCGCCCTCTGCGCCATTTTCATACATGCCTTGGGCCGCGACCAGTGCATTCATGGCGCCTGCCGATGTGCCCGATATCGCCTCGATCCAGATGCGATCATCTTCGAACAGGCGATCCAATACCCCCCATGTAAAGGCGCCGTGCGCCCCGCCGCCCTGTAGTGCCAGGTTGACCGCCTTTGTGTGCCGGGCGCTGCGGCGTGAATCGTGCCGGGTCGGTTTTGTGCTCGGCATGGATCGGCTCCCGTTCATGAAGAGACAAGCGGTACTGATTCGTCGGCGCCGCGCAACTGCTGCTTGTTATTGCAGTCGGCGCAGGGTCCGGAATGTGAGATACTGCTTCCAGATCAGATGGAAAGAGGTCGAGATGCGAAGAACTCTGGGACTGGTGCTCGCGCTTTGGCTTGGTCAGACCGGCCTTGCGGCGGCGGCGTTTGAAGATGACTTCACCGCGGCACTTTATGCCGGAAAAACGGCCGAAGCGGCAGCGCTGGCAGAAGCGGCGATTGCCGCAGATCAATCCAATGCGGCCGCGAATGCCGCCCTTGGTATCGCGCAGTTTTTGGGTGGGGTCGAAGGGATGATCCAGGACTTCCACCGCTATGGATTGAACAACGGGTCAGCGGGATATGCGCCGCTTTCTATGGCTGGGCTTCCGTTTCTCAGACTGCCGGTACCGGACAACCTTGATCCCGAGCCTGTGACCTATGCGGCGCTGCGCCAGATCCTATCAGATTTTGGCGATGACTTGGCCCGTGCCGAAGTCACTCTTGCCGGCGTCGACGGTGATTTGGCGATCACGCTTGATCTTTCAAAAGTTCGTTTGGACCTGGATGGCGATGGACAGATAGGGCCGAACGAGCAATTGCTGGCAGTATTTGGTGCCGTCGCCGGGCCGGTTCGCATGGATGACGCGCCCGGGGCCTGGACCACCGATCTTGACCGCACCGATACGGTCTGGCTACGCGCCTACACGCATTTGCTGATGGCGATGACGGATTTCCTTTTGGCCCATGATTGGCAGGCCGCCTATCATGCGACATTCGAGGGGCTGTTCCCGAACAGCTTCCGCCCGCAGACCGTGCTGAACGACATCACCCGGAACGGGCGAGCCAGGGTCGCCGAGTTACAACAATCATTGCCGCAGCGCCCGACTTGCGAGCGCTGGACCGACGGCAAGGTCGATTCAGAGTGCGACGCGAAACATCGGGCGTTCGAGAACAACGCGAAAGTGCTTGAAATCCAGGCGATCCGGAATGCGGCTGAATATGGCTCGATTGCCGATATCGTCGCCTTTGTCCATCTGATGCGGTGGCCTGTCCAAGATGCAGACCGCCTGGCCGGATCGCTCGCCCATCTCGAACAGATGATCGTCCTCAGCCGCCAGATGTGGGACCTGGCGCTTGCGGAAACCGACGATGCCCGCGAATGGCTGCCCAGCCCGAAACAGACCGGGATCTTTCGCAGCCTGCCCATCGACCAAGAGCGGCTGGCAGGTTGGATGGCGTTCCTGGACACGTTTGATGCAGTGCTGAAGGGTGAGATGCTTTTGCCCCATTGGCGCTTTCGTCAGGGGTTTGACTTGCGTGCGATGTTCCTTCAGCCGCAGACCTTTGACCCGGTCATGATGGCGCACGGGTCCGGCGTGATCGCTTACCTGGACGATGGTCCGATTGCCGACAGCGGTGTTTGGAACCGAGCCGTCGCGGTCTTTGGCGGCGATTTCTTCCGCTACTTCGTCTTCATTAACTAGCGCCGGGGCCGATGCCTCAGAAATCGAAAAAGATTGTCTCGCGATCGCCTTGCAGGCGGATGTCGAAACGATACGCCGCCTCGCCAGTCTTCTCGGCGATCAGCGTCGGCACACGGTTCTGATGTTCGATCCGTGACAGGATCGGATCTTGTGCGTTGTCCTCGTCGGGAAAATACATCCGCGTCTGCAGGCCCAGATTGATCCCGCGCGCGACGATCCAAAAGGAGATGTGCGGCGCCTGGTCGCCCGCGCGGGGGAACGGGACGCGCCCCGGTTTTATTGTCTCGAACCGCCACTCTCCCGTGGCATAGTCACCTGCACGCCGGCCCCAGCCGGTGAAGTTTGGATCAGACGGGCCGCGGGGGTCATTGCCGGGATAGATCCCGTTCAAATCGGCCTGCCAGATCTCGACCATCGCGTCCATTATCGGCGTTCCGGTCACGTCGAAAACGGTTCCTGACACCGTGATCCGCTGCCCGAGAGTTTCCTCGTTGACCATCTCGGACCCCAGGTCCTCATCCCAAACGCCCTTGATGCCGCAGAAATTAGGAACGCATCCGATATGCACGTAGGGACCAGCCGTCTGGCTGGGGCTTTCTTTTCGCTGGTTCAGGTTCTGTGCCATCACGCGCCCTCCAGCCGGTTTTCGAACACGGTCTGACGCTGTCCGCGCAGCACCATGTCGAACCTATAGGCGCGGGCGTCCATAGGCACCGTGTTGTTCATGTCTTGTGCAGCGATCAGGCTGTCGACCGCGCGCCGATCCTGGATGGTCGCGACGATCGGGCAAAGCGGGATCAGCGGATCGCCTTCGAAATACATCTGTGTAATCAGCCGCTGCGCGAACCCCGACCCGAACAGCGAAAAATGGATATGTGCGGGCCGCCAGTCATTGGCCCTGTTCGGCCAGGGATAGGGGCCGGGCTGAACGGTGCGGATTTCATAGGAGCCGTGTTCCGAGGTCATCGTCCGCCCGCAGCCGCCGAAATTCGGGTCCAGCGACGCGATATAACGCTCCTTCTCGTGGCGATAGCGCCCGCCCGCATTGGCCTGCCAGATCTCGACCAACACATTCGGAATTCCACGCCCTGTTTCGTCCAGTACTCGGCCGTGCACGATGAGGCGCGGGCCGATCGCGCTTTCACCCGCAGCGGCATAGTTGCGTGTCAGATCGGCGTCGAGCGGTCCAATGATGTTGTTTCCGAATACGGGTCCAGTGGTCTCGGACAACGTCTGCGGCATGGAAAGAAGCGCCCGCGACGGCGAACGCACGACCGATGACTTGTAGTCCGCCGAATAGGTCCGAGGATGCCAACCCATATCGCGCGGGAAGAAGCCGCCGCCGGGAGGGTAGTTGCGCATCACACTCTCCGCTTGTTTTCGTCAGCCTGCCAATCGCAGGCCTTAACATCAAGGTATCGTTGGCTTCTGAACTCGCTGGACATGCGATAGGCTCGACGCGGATGCCATCAGGCGATGGCAGTATGACATTGGAGGATGTGATGAACAGACGAGAACTTTTCAGTGTCGGCGCTGGCGCCGCAACGGCGTTGGCTGCGGCATCGACAGGAGCCGCACAGGCTGATGAAGGCGATAAGACCGGATTTGTCCTGGTGCACGGGTCCTGGCACGGAGGTTGGTGTTGGGGCAACGTCGCCGCGCAGATCGCGAAAGCAGGCCATTTGTCGGCAGCGATTGACCTGCCGGGTTCCGGCCTGAATGCCGTTTCGCCAAAGTCGTACTATCAGCGCCCATTGGACCCGGCGGCATTCGCGACCGAGGTTTCTCAGTTTGCAACGATCCCAAGCGATGTCTTTGCCGATGCGGTCCTCGCCGCCGCAAGCAATCTGAAAGAGCAGGGCGCCGCCCGGGTTGTCGCTGTCGGACACTCGATGGGTGGGATGCCGATTACGCTGGCAGCGGCAAAAGACCCGGCGGCGTTGCACGGACTGGTCTTCCTAACCGCACTGACGGCTGTGCCCGGCAAACCAGCCGGCGCTTTTCTTTCCGTGCCGGAGCAGCAAAAGGAAAGCCTTCTTGGTCCCCTTGTCATGGCAGATCCGGCGAACGTCGGCGGTTTTCGGATCGACCCAGCTTCCACCGATCCAGAGTACTATGCGGCCGGAAAAGCCGCTCTGGCGGCGGATGTTCCGGACGATTTGTGGCGCACCGCGCTGAACATGATGGCCCCCGACGCACCGGTTGCATTTTATGGCGAAACCATCGAATTCCCTGAGGCCTATGGCAAGGTAAACCGTACCTTCATCCGGTGTGGTCAGGACCGGACTCTGGTGACCGCTGCTCAGGACGCCATGATTAAAGAACTGAATGGGGCCTGGCCGTTCAACCCAACAAGGGTGATCGAGATGGACACAAGCCACGAAGCCATGTTCGCCGACCCTGACGGGCTGGCTAAAGCCATCCTATCGGCAGCATAGACACGGAGGACCTGTGGGATGGGGTCCAACCCCATCCTGCCCCTAGTTATCCAGGAATGACCTCAGCTTCCGGCTGCGGCTTGGGTGCTTCAGCTTGCGCAGGGCCTTCGCCTCGATCTGACGGATACGTTCGCGGGTGACGCTGAACTGTTGGCCGACCTCTTCCAAGGTATGATCAGTGTTCATACCGATGCCGAACCGCATGCGCAGCACACGTTCTTCGCGCGCGGTCAGGGACGCCAGAACACGGGTCGTGGTATCCTTCAAGTTGGACTGAATCGCCGAATCCAAGGGCAGGACGGCGTTCTTGTCCTCGATGAAATCGCCGAGTTGGCTGTCCTCTTCGTCGCCAATGGGCGTTTCCAGCGAAATCGGTTCCTTGGCGATCTTCATCACCTTGCGGACTTTTTCCAGCGGCATCTGCAGCTTGGCGGCCAGTTCTTCAGGTGTCGGCTCGCGGCCGATTTCATGCAGCATCTGGCGGCCCGTGCGGACAAGTTTGTTGATCGTTTCGATCATATGGACCGGGATGCGGATCGTGCGCGCCTGATCGGCGATCGACCGGGTGATTGCCTGACGGATCCACCACGTCGCATAGGTCGAGAACTTGTAGCCGCGGCGGTATTCGAACTTATCAACGGCTTTCATCAGGCCGATATTGCCCTCCTGAATCAGATCCAAGAATTGCAGGCCGCGGTTTGTATACTTCTTGGCAATCGAAATCACGAGGCGCAGATTCGCTTCGACCATTTCAGTCTTGGCGACGCGGGCTTCCTTTTCACCCTTTTGCACGGTGTGGACGATCCGCCGGAATTCGCCGATATCGACGCCAACGGTCTGTCCGACCAAACCAATATCGGAGCGTACCGCCTCGATCGAGTCGCGGTCCTTTTCGATCATCGCGGACCAGCCCTTACCCTTCAGTCCAGCGACATGATCGCACCAGCCTGGATCAAGTTCGCATCCGCGGTATTCTTTGATGAATGAACGGCGGTCGACCTTGTGCCGGTCGGCCAACTTAACGATCTGGCCTTCTAGATTCATCAACCGGCGGTTAATGCCGTAGAGTTGATCGACCAGTGTTTCGATACGGTTGTTGTGCAGGTGCAACTCGTTCACTTGCTCGACAATCGCCTTGCGAAGCTTCTGGTAATTGCGCTCTTGCGCTGCGGAGAACTTCGCGTCCTCGTTCAACGCTGCACCGAGGCGCGCTTCCTGCATGGAATGGAGTTTTTCATAGGCGCGGGCGATATCGTCCAGCGTTTCCAAAACGCGCGGCTTCAGTGCGGCTTCCATGGCTGCCAGGGACAGGTTGGCCTGTTCCTCCTCGGCCTCCTGGTCGTCGGTCGATGTCTCACCTTCGCCTTCAGCGCCCTCTTGCTTCTCCGCCGGTTCGGAATCGCCCTCGCTCTTTTCAGAGGCCGTGTCGCTGGGTGTTGCCACACCGCTGTCGCTGTCCTCTGCGGCGGCGGTAACGCTTTCATCGACCACTTCTTTGCCGCTGGCGTCGCCATCGGCAGTCACATTGGTCATCTCGTCGGCTTCTGTCGCGTTCCCGAAAGTCGTTTCCAGGTCAATGACGTCTCGCAGAAGGATCCGCTCCTCCAACAACTCGTCGCGCCAGATTGTAATTGCCTGAAAGGTCAGAGGGCTTTCGCATAATCCTCCGATCATCGTCGCGCGGCCGGCCTCGATCCTTTTGGCGATGGCGATTTCGCCTTCGCGCGACAACAGCTCGACGGTTCCCATCTCGCGCAGGTACATGCGCACTGGGTCATCGGTCCGGTCAACTTCTGGAGTGGTCGTTGCGGTCTTGGTGACCTCGGTCGATTCCTGCTTGGCAGGCGCCTCGGCCTCCTCGGTCTCGTTCTCGCCATCAGATTCGACGACGTTCACGCCCATCTCCGACAACAGGCTCATGACATCTTCGATCTGCTCGGAAGAGTACTGATCTGAGGGCAGCACCCGGTTCAGTTCGTCATAGGTGATGTAGCCGCGGCTTTTCGCCGTGGCGATCATCTTCTTGACGGTCGCCTGGCTCATATCCAGCATCGGGCCCTGGTTTTCACCGCCTTCAGCTTCGTTTGTCTGGTCTTCGTCCTTGGGGGCCATTCAGTATCCTCTTCAAGGATGCGCAGTCCGGTGCTGCCTTGGACGCGCATGCGCGTAATCGACTGATATGGGGGCGAATCAGAACGATGCAAGTCACCGCACTTTATATCACCCAGACCATAGAATCAGCGTCCGAACGAATCATTATTGAAAGTCTTCCTAGCTGATTCGCATTTGAATTTCACTCACTTGCGACGTCGGGGGTTCCTGTCAGCGGGACCGCCGCCAGACTTCGTCATCCAAAAGGCGCTGGATCCGGCTGTCGCGCGCCTCCTCGGTTGTCTCCAACTCGCGAGTGACGACCCGGCTATCCGCGGCCTGACGCTCTCGGTTCGCCTCAGCGACACGGACTGACCAGCGCTCGTCATCGGCCTCTCCCAGTTCGCGTCTTGCATCCGCCATTTCATCGGCATGGGCCAGCAATGCATGGTGTCGGTCGATTGCTTCTTCCAGAACAACTGCGACGGCGGCAGGGTCGCGACCGCGCCGTGCCATCGGGTGTGCGCGCGCCTGCGGGATGGCGGTCAGAAGGTCCTCCACTTCCAAACCGGTGAGGGCCGTCAGGTCAGCCTCGATTTCCTTAGAATCTGCGTGGTCAACCAGACCATCGCGAATGCGCTCGTGATCCGGCTGGGTGAATATCATTGCTTCAAATGTGTTTTCGATCTGCGCAATCGCACCCGGATTGCGCAGCGCAATCAACAAAATCGCTGCCTCTCGCAGGCGCGCCTGGCCGTCATTTGCGATGGTCCGCCGCGCCAAGTCCGAGCCAAGCGTCTCGCGCATCGGTTGGGTTGGCGGACGCGGAAAGCGGCCCTGCTGGCGGCCCCGATTGTTTACGGCGCCGGAATCGTAGGGGCTGCTATGTGGCCGTGCTGGCCGAAACAGATTGGCGCGCCGTCCTTTGATTTCGGCGGCGTAATGAGTTCGAACACTTTCATCGTCAATCCGGCGCAGCAGCTCGCGAAGGCGCTGATCCAGCGCTGCGCGCCGCTCTGGCGTATCGAGCTGAGCGCTGGCCGTTTCACGCCGCCACAGCATTTCGATCAGTGGCAGAGCGGCCTCCAAAGCTGCGTGCATGGCCGCGTGCCCCTCCATCTTGATCAAATCGTCGGGATCACGCCCCTCGGGCAGCAGACAAAAGCGTAGAGATTTGCCCGGAGCGAGCAGCGGCAGCGCCAGGTCGATCAAACGTTCCGCTGCCCGCAGCCCGGCCTGGTCGCCGTCCAGGGCGATCACCGGCTCGTCCGCGATGCGCCAGAGCAGTCCCAACTGTTCTTCGGTGATCGCCGTGCCAAGAGGTGCGACGGCGTGCTCGAACCCGCTCTGAGCCAGCGCGATCACGTCCATATAGCCTTCGGCGACAACAACGCCGCCCGCCTTGCCCGCCGCCTCACGCGCCGGTCCGTGATGGTAAAGCGTGCGCCCCTTGTGGAATAATTCCGTTTCAGGAGAATTGAGATACTTAGCGCGAGCACCTTCTGACATTGCGCGGCCGCCGAAAGCGATGCAGCGCCCCCGCGCATCGCGGATCGGGAACATCAACCGCCCGCGGAACCGGTCGTAAGGCGAGCCACCGTCGTCAGGGCGGATCACCAGACCGGCAGCGATCGCCTCATCCAATTGCCCCTTCTCGCGGAAAATTGTCGTTAGATATTGCCGGTCGTCCGGTGCAAACCCTAACTCGAACCGCTTAACCGTTTCGGCGATCAATCCTCGACCAGTGATATAATCGCGTACTGGTGCCGCTGCGGCCTGGTTCAGGGCCAACCGGAATGCGCGAACCGTCTGTTCCATTACATCGAACAGCACCGACTGGCGGTCTCGCCTTTCGGCGGCTCTCGGGTCGTGCGTCCGCGCGGGCATTTCGACGCCAGCCTGCCCGGCCAAGAACTCGACTGCTTCGATGAATGACAGGTTGTCAGTTTTCATGACGAAGTCGAACAGCGACCCCTTCTCATGACAGCCAAAGCAATAATAGAACCCCTTGCGGTCATCGACATGAAAGCTGGGGGTCTTTTCTTGATGGAACGGGCAGGGCGCCCAGAAATCGCCCTTGGCCGCATTTGATTTTCGCCGATCCCACAGAACCTTCCGCCCAGCGACATCACTGAGCACAAGCCGGTTCTTCAGCTCATCCAGGAATTCCGGGGGCAGTGCCATGGTTCCTCTTTCGCGAGCGCCGCGGACCCCGCAATGAAGATAAAGTTACGCACCGGATCATCCACAGAGCTATAAGCTGGTTTGTACACAGAGCTATAAGATGATTTGCGAACAGATGGAACATAAAGGGAACAATATGCCGAATTCAATGGTCCGGTGCCCGTGACCCACTTTCCACTACAATCGACTAAGGGCTTGCGACCCGATCCGCCGGAGAAGGCGCGGCCTCACGGGACGCTCGCCGACACAGACGGCGAACTCGATTGGACCAAGGCCACGCGGCTTGCTTGGCGCCCGGCCTGGGCGATCCGCTCGCGCCGCGGCGCCTGGTCGGCGTTTGTCGAGATGTTTCGGAGCAGCAGCGAACGGGGCTGAAACATGCCTGTTCGCGGTCGTTCGGCACCATCGCGTCCCGACGCTAGATCCCGGCAATTACCGCTTTAAGGTCGGTTTCAGAACGCGCGCCGATCTGGCCAATGATGTTTCCCGCTGCAGCGCAGCCCAATGTCGCCGCCCTGGCGTCGTCGGCGCCCTGGCTTAGTCCCGTCAAAAAGCCAGCGGCGAAGAGATCACCGGCGCCAGTCGTATCGACAACATTCACCTTGCCGGCCGGAACCCGGGTCCGGGCATCGCCGCGGACGATTACCGCGCCGTCTTCCGACATTGTAATAGCCGCGGCTTCACAGTCCTGAGCCGCCGCGGCAAGGGCGCTGTCCAGATCGTCGGTCTGGTAAAGCGAAAGTAACTCATCCCGATTGGCAAAAAGCAGGTCGATGTGTTCGCGGATCAATGAACGGAAGTCGTCCCTGTGGCGATCGACGCAGAACGGGTCGGAAAGCGTGATTGACGTGCGCCCGCCGCCGCCATGTGTCGCGGTTACCGCGCGGGCATAGGCTTGTTTCGCTTCGGGTGTGTCAAAGAGGTACCCTTCCAAATACAGCCAGTCTGCCTGCGCCAGCAGGTCGGTTTCCAGATCGTCTGCGATCAAACCGGTCGAAGCGCCGAGAAAGGTCGACATCGACCGTTGCCCACCAGGGCTGACCAGCACCAAACAGCGCGACGTCTCTGGCCCATCGGTCAGAAACGGACCGTGATATTCGACGCCAGAAGCCTGAATGTCATGGGAGAAAATCTTGCCCAACGTGTCTTCGCGGACCGAACCTATAAAACCCGATGTCGCCCCCATCGCCGCCGCTGCGGCGGCTGTGTTTGCGGCCGAACCGCCCGAGACCTCCTTTGCCGGTGGCATGGCGGCGTAAAGCTGCTTTGCCCGGTCCTGGTCGATCAGGGTCATGATGCCTTTATCGACGTCATTACGCACAAGAAAGTCATCGTCGATCTGAGCCACCACGTCGACAATCGCGTTGCCGATTGCCACAATATCCAGTCGGTCGGTCAAAGGGTCTTCTCCTCGGAAGTGCATAGGTCAGCGATTAGGCAATTGGCGCAATCGGGTTTTCGGGCTTTGCAGGTATAACGTCCGTGCAGGATTAACCAGTGATGTGCGTGGTGCTGGAATTCAGTAGGAACATTGTCCTCTATCGCCCTTTCTACTGCGTTAACATCCTTACCGGGAGCTATCCCCGTCCGATTGCCGATACGGAAGATGTGGGTATCGACGGCCTGTGCGGGATGCCCCCACCACATATTCAGGACGACGTTTGCGGTTTTTCGCCCGACGCCGGGCAATGACGCAAGCGCGGCCCGCGAAGACGGAACTTTTGCATCGAATTTCTCGACCAGAATTCTACTCAGCTTGATGACATTCTTTGCTTTGTTCCGGTAAAGACCGATTGTCTTGATGTGTTCGATCACGCCGTCTTCGCCGAGGGCCAACATTTTTTCAGGCGTATCGGCAATCGCAAACAAATCACGCGTTGCACGGTTAACGCCTTTATCGGTCGCCTGAGCTGATAGCGCGACTGCGACCAAAAGAGTGTAGACGTTGACGTGATCCAATTCACCCTTGGGTTCCGGTTCGCGTTCGGCGAACCGGGAAAAAATGGTGTGCATGGTCTGATAATCAAGCTGGGCCGTCATGCGCGGGGCGGATAGCAGGTGGTGCGGCTGGCGGCAAGGCCCGGATTGGCACACGCGGAAGCGGCGCCCGGGGCAGCATTCCGCCATGGAATGTTCACAATCGGTACGTTTGCGTTGACTCGTCCCATTATGGTTATCGCCAAACTAGCATGACTTTTGCTAAAGTTGTTCCGGGTGAGAAGAGGGTGAGACAAAGATGAAATATTTCAATAGGTTCCGTTCCTTTCGCGGGGCAGCGATTTCGCTGTCCGCTGTGGTCGTATTGGCGGCAGCCGTCGTTCCCGCCGAGGCGCAGGAAAAGCTTCCGGCCGTTTCGGAGTTCAACGCAAAGGTAAACGCCGCGGGCGGTTCGTATGACGGCATGTCTGTCTATCTGGCCGAAGGCAGCTTTACGTTTCCGGTTACGGACAGCATCGGCTTGCAAATTGATGGCGTCGGCGGTCTGCATGATGGCGACGGATTGGGCGGCGGAGCGGCGCACCTTTTCTGGCGCGACCCTTCCGTCGGCCTCTTCGGCCTCTATGGCTCGGGTTTCGCCAGCACCGCCGAGACGAACTACTCAGTCGCGAATGTCGGCGTCGAAGGGGCGTTCTATTTCGGCATGTTTACGATCGAAGGCCTGGTCGGCGCGCAGTTCGTGAACCGGCTGGACACGGACATATTCGGCACGGCGCTTCTGGCAGTTTATCCTGTCGATGATCTTCGGATCCATGCCGGTTACCGGTACTGGTTTGGCGAGAGCATCGGGGTTGCAGGATTCGAGTGGCAGCTTCCCGGTCAAAACGACAACTCGATCAATTTCGGGCTGTTCGCGGATGGGCAGGTTCGTGAAAACTTGGTCGCAGGTTGGGCCGGATTCCGGGTCTACTTTGGTAGCCAAAAGCCCCTGATCCGGCGTCATCGCGAGGATGACCCCTCCCTGGGTCTGCCGGCTGACATCACGACCTTCCCGGTCGCTCCGGCTGGCGGTGGAACCACAACCGGCGAACCTCCGGTTTGCGAACGAAGGGTGAAGCAGGTTGTAACCGCCGACGTCGCGACCAATAATATTGTCAGCGATATCCCGTCTAAACAGGAATGCAGCGAATACTATCGGTACATGAAGACGATGGAAGCGACCGCGCTGAATTAGAGCTCACCCCTGCCTGGTCCAACCAGGCGGGCACCGCTAATTGCGTCCATGCTAAGAGTTAGAGCGGTCGGCCTGTAACTTACAGGCCGACCTTCGCTCTGGAATTTCCGTTGAAACGTAAAACGCGGATATCCGCGCCCGGTGGGTCTTGGCGCCGTGCGATGAACGCACTATCGAGAGTGTGACTGCATCGGCGGCCGCGAATCCTTATATGGCGCCCAGATACACGAAAGAAGGAGAGCCGCCATGGCCGAGACCCGTCACACACGGCTGCTGATCATCGGCTCTGGCCCGGCTGGCTATACCGCGGCGGTCTATGGTGCCCGGGCGTTGTTGGAACCGGTTCTTTTGCAGGGCATTCAGCCCGGCGGGCAACTGACGATCACGACGGAGGTCGAAAATTGGCCTTCGGTGGTCGAGACGCAGGGGCCGGAACTGATGGTGAAGTTCGAGGAACACGCCCGCACGGTAGGCACCGAGGTCATCGCCGATCATGTGCTGTCGCTTGATCTTTCCGTCCGCCCATTCACCGCAGAGTGCGACAGTGGAACCACTTGGACCGCGGACGCGCTCGTGCTGGCCACCGGCGCGCAAGCAAAATGGCTGGGCTTGGAAAGTGAAGAAAAGTTCAAGGGATTTGGCGTCAGTGCCTGCGCGACCTGTGATGGGTTCTTTTACCGTGGGAAAGAGGTGTTGGTTATCGGAGGTGGGAACACCGCGCTGGAGGAGGCTCTTTATCTATCCAACCTCGCGAGCAAGGTAACGGTCGTGCACCGGCGCGACCAGTTCCGGGGCGAGGCGATCTTGCAAAAACGCTTGCATGAAAAGGCCAATATCGAGGTCATCTGGGACCATGTGCTGGAGGAAGTCATCGGTTCGTCCTCCGACGGTGTAACTGGCGGGCGTCTGAAACATGCCAAGACCGGTGAAGAGACGCAGGTCCCCGTTTCAGGGATATTCATCGCCATTGGGCATTCACCTGCGTCGGAATTGGTGACCGATCAGTTGGAGACACATATGGGTGGCTATGTGGTTACGGCGCCGGATTCGACCGCAACCTCGATCCCCGGTGTCTTTGCGGCGGGGGACGTGACCGATCATATCTATCGCCAAGCCGTGACGTCGGCTGGGATGGGCTGCATGGCAGCGTTGGAGGCAGAGCGTTTTCTGGCGGAGCAACCGGTGGCTCAGGCCGCGGAGTAGCAAAACGCGCTCGGTTTTTGCTGCACCGGGAGTTTGAGTATTCGCCGGGATCGGCAGCGAGGCGCCAGAGTTTTTTCGGCCCGATCTACGTTGGGCGCACAGTGCACTGAACGCACCCTACCGTGGACGCAGCCCGTTGAAAAACAACTGTTTCAGGAATTCTGCGGCGTCGTTGAACCGTCCATCGCCTTCGTCACCCAAGACCGACCTGACCTGGACATCGAAATCGGCATAATGCTGGGTCGTCGCCCAGATCGCGAAGATCAGGTGGTGCCCGTCCATTGGTGCGATCCGGCCCTGTTCTGCCCAACTGCTGATGATAGCCGCCTTTTCATCGACCATCTGTTTGAGGTCGGTTTCCAGGATGTCCTTCAGGATTGGTGCGCCGCGCAGCATCTCGTTCGCGAACAGGCGTGATTCCAGGGGAAAGTCGCGTGCCATCTCGATTTTGCGCTCGATATAAGCGCCAATCTCGCGCAGCGGCTCGCCATCGGCGTTCATCGCCCGCAAAGGGCTAAGCCAAGTCTCCAGCAGCCCTTCCAGAACGGTTCGATAGATCCGGTCTTTGGTTGGAAAATAGTACAACATGTTTGGCTTGGACATGCCCGCCGCCGCCGCAATCGCGTCAACCGTCGCGCCGCGAAACCCGTCGCGGGCGAAAACCTCGAGCGCTGCGGTCTTGATCCGGTCACGATTTTCGGCCTGAATTCGGGTCGGTTTTCGGACTTGCACGGCGGATCTCCGAACGATGCACCGGCAGACTGATGGCCAATGCCTTTTCGCTTGACCGGGTGCCCCATCTTGCTAGCGTCCTTTTTACCAAACGGTCAAGAAGATGAGGGGACAATGGCGGCACCAGGCGCGAACCTGCATATCAATGGCGACAGGCTGTGGGACAGTCTGATGGAGATGGCCAAGATCGGTCCTGGGATCGCGGGCGGCAACAACCGCCAGACCCTTACCGACGAAGACGCTGCGGGTCGCGCCCTGTTTCAGCGCTGGTGCGAGGCCGAAGGTTGCGAGATGGGCCTGGACCAGATGGGCAATATGTTCGCCCGGCGCGAAGGAACTGACCCTGGAGCGTTGCCTGTCTATGTCGGCTCGCATCTCGACACCCAACCCACAGGCGGGAAATACGACGGGATCCTGGGTGTTCTGGGCGGGCTGGAGATCATCCGCACGCTGAACGAGACCGGGATCAAGACCAAGCATCCGATCGTCGTGACCAATTGGACAAACGAGGAAGGCACCCGATATGCGCCGCCCATGTTGTCTTCGGGCGTGTTCGCCGGGGTGCACACGCAGGACTGGGCCTATGATCTGAGCGATGCCGATGGGCTGCGGTTCGGCGACGAGCTGCAGCGCATTGGCTGGAGGGGTGACGAAGAGGTCGGTGCACGCGATATGCATGCGTTTTTCGAGCTGCATATCGAGCAAGGGCCGATCCTGGAGGCCGAGGGCAAGGATATCGGCGTTGTCACCCATGGGCAGGGTCTGCGTTGGATCGAGTTCACGGTGACGGGTAAGGAATCGCACACAGGCTCGACGCCGATGCGCATGCGCCGCAATGCCGGGCGCGGTCTGGCCCAGATCACAGAACTAGTGCACCAGACGGCGATGGATCATCAGCCCAATGCCGTTGGTGCCGTCGGTCATATCGATGTTTATCCAAATTCCCGCAACATCATCCCAGGACAGGTGGTGTTCACCGCCGATTTCCGGAGCCATGTTTTGGAAACCCTGGAGGCCATGGTCGAACGCGTGACAACCGAGGCCCCCGAGATCTGTGAGACGTTGGGTTGCGAGGTCGAGTGGAAGTTCGTTGGTGCATTCGATCCGCCCGCGTTTGACAAGGGCTGCGTGACCGCTGTGCGATCCGCGGCACAGCGGCTGGGCTATTCCCATATGGATATCGTCTCCGGCGCCGGGCACGATGCCTGCTGGATTAACAATGTCGCCCCAACTTCGATGATTATGTGCCCATGCGTGGATGGGCTATCGCACAATGAAGCCGAGGAAATCTCGCCGGAATGGGCAGAGAAGGGGACAAACGTGTTGTTCCACGCAGTGGTCGAAACGGCGGAGATTGTGGAGTGAGATTAGCTGCGGGTTTGGCTGTAATCCTGCTGGGTGTTCTGCGAGCAAAAGCGTTCTCGCCGCCAGACCCGCCGGGCAATCTTGATTTGGTTTGTTCGATCATTCCTGACCTCAAAACCAATGTGAAGGAACTCACAGACCGTGGATACCGACACCCGGACGCCGTGCAAAAATTTGAGGACCTTAAGCAATCACTTTATGCATTCGCGTTCAGCCATGGCACGCGAAACACAGTTATCGCGGATCACATTGAAGAGACACTCTGGGCGTCGGAAATTTACATGTTTCACGTCGGCGGCTCGCGACGAGAAATGGCTGAAAAGCTACAGCTAGCTGTCCGCCGACTGGCGGCGAGGTACGGATGCGAACGCTGGCCAAACCCATTGATTGATGAACTTCTCGAGGAACGTCGAAAGAAGGAACTACAAAATGAGTAAAGTCGTCAAAGGCGGCACCGTCGTAACAGCCGACCGGACCTGGAAGGCGGATGTTCTGATCGAGGGCGAAAAGATCGCTGCGGTTGGCGAAAATCTGAGTGGGGATGAGATCGTCGATGCCTCGGAAGCCTATGTCATCCCGGGCGGCATCGACCCGCACACGCATCTGGAAATGCCATTCATGGGGACGACGGCGGCGGAAACCTTCACGTCTGGTACATGGGCGGCAGCGACGGGCGGCACGACCATGTTGGTCGACTTCGTTCTACCGGGCGAAGACGGAAGCCTGATCAATGCCGTCGACGCCTGGGATGCCAAGTCGAAGGACCAGATCTCGATCGATATCGGGTATCATATGGCGATCACAGGTTGGTCCGAGCAGATTTTCAGCGAGATGGCCGGCGTCGTCGAACGGGGCGTCAATACGTTCAAGCATTTCATGGCCTACAAGGGCGCGTTGATGGTGGACGACGACGAGATGTTCGCGTCTTTCCAGCGTTGTGCCGCGCTGGGCGCGATGCCGCTGGTCCACGCAGAGAATGGCGACGTCGTTGCCGCGCTGCAGGATAAGTACATGTCCGAGGGCGTCATCGGGCCAGAGGGCCATGCCTTTTCACGCCCGCCGGAGGTGGAGGGTGAGGCCGCGAACCGGGCGATCATGATTGCCGATGCGGCGGGTGTGCCGCTTTATATCGTGCATGTCAGTTGCGAGCAGGCGCATGAGGCGATCCGCCATGCGCGCCAAAAGGGGATGCGGGTATATGGCGAGCCTTTGATCCAGCACCTGACACTGGATGAGAGCGAGTATTTCGACAAGGATTGGGACTATTCCGCGCGCCGGGTCATGTCGCCGCCGTTCCGGGGCAAAGAGCATCAGGACGGATTGTGGGCCGGGTTGTCGGCGGGGTCGCTACAGGTCGTCGCGACCGATCACTGCGCGTTTTCAACCGAGCAGAAACGGATGGGTCTGGCCGGTTTCCCGATGATCCCGAACGGAACGGGTGGTGTCGAGGACCGCCTTTCGGTCCTCTGGACCAAGGGGGTCGAGACGGGGCGTCTGACCAAGAACGAGTTTGTTGCGGTCACGTCTTCGAACATTGCCAAGATCTTGAATGTCTATCCCAGGAAGGGTGCAATCGTCGAAGGGGCGGACGCAGATCTCGTCGTTTGGGATCCAAATCTGTCCAAAACGATTTCGGCGACAACGCAGAAGTCGATTATCGACTACAATGTGTTCGAAGGTTTCGATGTGTCCGCCCAAGCCCGTTATACACTGAGCCGCGGCGACGTGATTTGGGAGCATGGCAAGAACAGTCAACCCCGTCCGGGCCGTGGACGGTTTGTGCCGCGACCGGCCTTCCCGGCGGTGAACGAGGCGTTGAGCCGATGGAAGGAGTTGACCGCCCCGCGCCGGGTCGAGCGCGATCCGCAGAATATCCCGAGCGGGGTCTGACAAGGGATCGATACGGCTTGGATAAAACATTCCAAGCCAGCACACGCACCATGTCTGGTTGTGTTCGGGAACTGAGCTGAGACGGAACAAAGCAGGGATATTATGGCCGACACTAGCCCTTTCGATCGCTTGAAGCCGGTTCTGCGAGGACTTCTTGCGCTCTATGGCCGCTATATTGCGTTCTGGCTGGGGGTGACGGTGCTGTTCGGGGCGTTCTGGCCGCTGGGCGTCATCGCGTTTCTGTTGACGTTATTGTTGCCGGTTTTGGTATTGATCCTATGGGGTCGCTCGCTGGACGAGGAATTGGGCTGGACTGAGCAGGACGACGGTCCCTGGTGAAACGCTGCCCGGCGGTTTGATTATCCAATACCTCCATGAATACCGTCGCGGGACCGGATGCCGCCTTGCCGAGGCGAACGCATCGGCGGTATCTCCGAGATGAAGGGAGCCGTCGATGAGCAAACACGAAAAACCCGATGTGGCGCTGATGGTGACGTGCCTGGTCGATATCGTGCGGCCCACGGTCGGGTTCGCAACGGTCAAGCTTTTGGAGGATGCTGGCTGCCGCGTCTCGGTTCCCGCGCAATCCTGTTGCGGTCAGCCGAACTGGAATTCTGGTGACCGGGCAGGGGCGGCGGAGTTGGCGCGAAGGATGATTGCGGCGCTAGAGGGACATGACTACGTGATCGTACCATCGGGATCCTGTGCGGCGACGGTCATCAAGGACTATCCAGCGATGTTTACGGACGATCCCCAGTGGCTCACCCGGGCCGAAGACTTGGCCGGGCGCACGCATGAAATCGTATCGTTCCTGGCAGATGTCCTGGGTGTCGAGGGCGTCTCGGCGCGGCTGGATGCGCACGCGACCTATCACGATTCTTGCTCGGGCCTGCGGTCACTCGGGATCAAGGAACAGCCCCGCGCCCTGTTGGCGTCGGTGGACGGGCTTGAGTTGTCCGAGATGGCCGAGCCCGAAGTTTGTTGTGGGTTCGGAGGAACCTTTTGCGTCAAGTATCCCGATATTTCGAACAAGATGGTGGGGAATAAGACCGACGATATCCTCGAGACCAACGCTGAACTGCTGCTGGCAGGCGATCTGGGTTGCCTGATGAATATGGGTGGAAAGCTTTCGCGCCGCGGCAAGCCGGTAAGGGCCCGCCATGTGGTCGAAGTGTTGGCCGGGATGGCCGATGGCCCGGCAATCGGGGAAGAGGGATGAGCACGCATCACCCGACGACGCCGCAGTTCAAAGCAAATGCAAGGGCAGCTTTGGCCAATCCGAATATCCAACGGGCAATGCAAACCGCTGGGGGCGGCTTCGCAGCAGGCCGGGCGAAGGCGCGTGCAGAGATGCCTGAATTCGATGCGCTGCGTGACCGGGCGCGCGATCTCAAAGACCATACTTTGGCACATCTTGGCGATTATCTGGAAACCTACGAGGCCAACGTGATCGCCGATGGCGGCAAGGTTCATTGGGCCGAGACAGCGGAAGATGCACGGCGGATCGTATTGGAGATCTGTCAGAACGCCGGCGCTCATTCGGTTTCCAAGGGCAAGACGATGATCTCGGAGGAATGCGGGATCAATGAACATCTGGAAGCTCATGATATTCGCCCGGTCGAAACGGATCTGGGCGAATATATTGTGCAGCTGCGCAAGGAGGTGCCGAGCCACATTATTGCACCAGCGGTGCATGTCACGCTGGATGAGGTCGAAAAGCTGTTCCGTGAGGAACATGTGCACATGGATCCGGCCAGGCGGATGGGTCTAGATACGATGTTGGCCGAAGCGCGCGGAGTTCTGCGCGAGAAGTACTTCGCCGCCGAAGTTGGTATAACCGGCGCCAACATGTTGATCGCCGAAACCGGGCAATCGGTGATCGTGACGAACGAAGGCAACGGCGACCTGACACAGTCGCTGGCGCGGGTGCATGTCGTCATGGCGAGCCTGGAAAAGATCGTTCCGACGTTGGACGATGCAGGGACGATCCTGCGGCTGTTGGCGCGTTCGGCAGTCGGTCAGCAGGCGTCAGTCTATACCACTTTTTCCGCCGGACCGCGGCGCGAAGAAGACCCTGACGGGCCGGAAGAATACCATGTCGTCCTGCTGGATAATGGCCGGTCCACGATGCTGGGCGGCGAGTTTCAAGATATGCTGAGATGCATCCGCTGCGGGGCCTGTATGAACCATTGCCCCGTCTATCGCGCGGTTGGCGGCCACGCCTATGGCTGGGTCTATCCCGGACCCATGGGTGCGGTGCTGACCCCAAGCCTGATCGGCGTTGAACAAGGCGGGCAATTGCCCAATGCGTCAACCTTTTGCGGGCGGTGCGAGGCGGTTTGCCCGATGCGGATCCCGTTGCCGCGGATGATGCGTGCATATCGGGCGATCGAGTTTGACAAGGGCCTAACGCCCGGAGCGGTTCGGCGCGGATTGGCAGGCTGGCGCGCCGTGGCGCAGCGACCATGGCTGTATCGCCGTATTACCGGCGCGTTGAACTGTGCATTGGCGTTGCTGGGCCATTGGAGGGGTAACTTCGGATGGTTGCCGCTGGCCGGCGGCTGGACCGATCATCGCGATATGCCGGCGCCTGAAAAAGGCGGAACCTTTCAAAGCCAGTGGGCACGACGGAGCCGGTAACGATGGATATGGTCACAGGCCTTAAGCTGTTTTTCCCGCTGTGGTGGTGTGAGGTCATCAACGATTTGAAATTATCTTTCGCGTTGAAACGATTGCTAAACACGCTTGTCATCTTGATCTTCGCAATATTCTACATCCTTGCCTTTGTCTGGCTTCTCTTTCAGATCCGGGTACTTCCATGAGCGCGCGTGATCGAATTCTGAACCGGGTCCGGCAAGCGACTGCTGAGGTCTCGCAGGGCAACCCTGCTTCGCTCCGCCCAGAAATTTCGCACCCTGCCGATGCGATGGCGCAGTTCGAGGCGCAGGCCGAAACCGTTCAGGCCAGCGTCTCTCGCTTGGCCAGCGCGGCCGATCTTCCAGATGCGGTGGCAGAGGAGTTGCGGCGGCGCAACTTGGCGGCGCGGATTCGAACCGGGCGTGACCCGATGTTCGATCGCGATTGGGGGGCAATTGAACGAAGTGTTGGGCCTGGAAGGGCAGAAGAACCTGTCACGATGACCCGCGCCGCGCTCGGCGTCGCAGAAACCGGCAGCCTTGTGTTTACCTCTGGCCCGGACAATCCGGTGACCTTGAATTTTCTTGGAGAAACGCATTTCGCCGTGGTCGCAGCGCGCGACATCGTCAATGGATATGAAGAGGCGTGGAATGCATTGAAGCGTCGGGACAAGCCAAGAACGGTCAACTGGGTGACCGGACCGTCCAGGTCGGCCGATATTGGTCAAACCTTGCAGCTTGGCGCGCATGGGCCGGTGGCGTTACACATCTTCGTCGTCGATGATCCGGAGGGCTAGGCCAATGCAGTTCGATATCCGTTACGACCGGCCTGACGAGGGGCCGGGAAATGGCCCGGTCAAGGTCGGGTGGATGCTGACCGATCAGAAGGCCGGTGTCGTTTTTGAACCACCGGAACGTGTCCGGTCAGCGGAGATGAACAAGAAACATGCCAAATCGGCCAGCCGTTGTCCGGCAGTGATCAATCTGGAAAGCCGATATTTCGAGATTCGGTGTCCGTTCGATTTGCAGTTGGGCTTTGTGCGGGACGACAAGGGCAACCCAGCGCTGAAGAACTTATTGGGCGAGGCAAGCCCGGTTCGCGGAAAACGGCTGAACCAGCATCTGCATGTGACGGCGGAAAAAGAATGGCGGTACCCCGACAGACCGACAGTGCAGTTGTCGTTGCCCTATCTCTTTATTGCGGATGAGCCGGTCTATATGAGTCAGGTCCCCGCATTCATGCACTACCGTGCCGAGGCGATGCCTGGCACCATGTTCGGCGGGCGGTTTCCGATCAATCTTTGGCCACGCCCGCTGATGTGGGCTTTTGAATGGCATGATATCTCGAAACCTTTGAAGCTGACCCGCG
Organism: uncultured Limibaculum sp.; assembly: GCA_951813525.2. Lineage (GTDB taxonomy): Bacteria > Pseudomonadota > Alphaproteobacteria > Rhodobacterales > Rhodobacteraceae > Thermohalobaculum. The sequence continues at coordinate 884,303 of CATOTJ020000003.1, read as the reverse complement.
GCGAGCCGTTATTCTATTGCCTGTTCGAGACCGAACCGCAAGACCGGGCTGTTCAGGTGGTCGAGGCGGAGCGCACACCGGAACTGTCGGAGTATCTGGATCTGGTCAGCGGCGCCGTCAATTATGTCAATCAGACCTTCAGCCTTTTCAAGGCCGCCGAGGCGCGGCGGCCGGCGAAACAGGTGTCGCAGAAGAAACGCTAGTGTTCGGGCGATCGCGGCCGGGCTTGGTCAATCTGCGGCGTATGGCGCGGCGGGCGCTTGGGTTCAAGAAAATGAGCGTCGGCATCAAATAGGCGATCTGCGGAACCGCGATTAATAACAGACTGAGACCAAATAGTACGGCCAGCCATGCGAGGGTGCGGTGGGTGACGGCTATCCCTAAATGCGCCTGCGTAAACCAAATCATCAGCGCCAAGTGTGCCAAATTGGCGGCGGCAAAAGCGATTGCAATCGCGATAAGCCCCAGTTGACCGTAGCCAATCCAACTGCCCGAAAGTAGCAGGCCGAGCGACAGTATACTGCTGATGACCACCGCGCGGGGGCGGCCAAATGCGGTTAGTACCGTCTCAAGCGGTGCCGAAACCAGCCTGGCCAACCCACCGACCATCAGTCCGTGCAGCAATGGCGCAGCCGCGGAAAACGCGCCAGAAAAGAGCACTGTCAGAACCAGTGGCGCAAACCCGGCAATCAGCAGCAAAATCGGCGCGCCGAAGGTCAGGTGCAACGAAAGCTGATCCCTTATGCAGTCCGAGACCTTGCCCCGATCATCGGAAAGGGCACTGATCTTGGGATAGAAATCCATGGCCACAGCGGTCAGCAGGATCGTCATGCAATGTGCCGAGATCGTCCAAGCCGCCTGAAAATAACCCGCTTGGTCCAATCCGTCCTGATGGGTCAGGCCGATGCGGATCAGCATAGGCGCAATCAGGCTCATTTGTGCGATCAGCATCAACGGCACGCCGAGACGTGCCAGCCGTGCCCAATCGGGTGTCATTCGGCCCGTGGGTGAGCCAACGGGCGGCAGCCGGACGAAGGCGAGGGCCACCAGCCCGGCGGCCGGAGTGGCGATGGTGGCCCATATCAATCCTTCCGATCCAAACATCCAGATCAGAATTGTGCCAATCAAAGTTGCAGTTGCTGTCCCGACGACGACAGCGCGCGATAGCGCCATAACCTGGCCATAGGCAATCACCAGTGATTGGCGCCAGCGAAAGAAGATGGTGAGGGCAATGCCGACGGACAGCAGACCAAAAGCGTCGGCATGTGTCTGACCACCGGTAAGCGCTTCGGAAAGAGCTCTGCGGAAGCACCAGGTCAGCACGGCAGCGATTGCCGCTGCGGCGATGATGGCCACCGCCAGCGACCGGCGCAGCCGGGCGGCGCGATCGGGTCGGTTACGGCGGCGCGCGACTTCGCGCACCGAACTGTGCGAGAGACCGCCATCGGCCGCCTGCGCGCCGATTTCCTGCGCCGCTGTATATAGGCCCAGCAAGCCTACACCTTCCGGGCCCAACATTAGTGCGACCGCCTTGGCCCGTAGAAATAGCAGTGCGGCGGTAATTGCCTTCGCGCCGGAGGCAGTGAGGAAGATCGAGAGTCGCCCGTGCTCAACCATCGGAGATTGTAACCCTCAGCGATGGGATCTGATGGTTTGCCTGCGAACCTGCCCGTTGATCGATGAAGACGATCTCGACCGGAAAATGGTCGGCACCAGGAGGATGCCAGCGCGCAGCCCGGGCCGAAACCGGGATGAACTTGGGCGATACCAGCACATGGTCAATGCGAAGAAATGGGCCGAGCTTTCCAAGCCGCCGCGCCGAAGTTGGAAATGTAAATCCAGCACCTTGACCCGACTGATCGAACGCGTTGACCAATCTGTTACCGAGCGTCTGCATTGTGATGGTCAAAGGCGTTGCATTAAAATCCCCAGCTGCGATCACCGGGGTCGTTTGGCGTTGAATATCCGCCCAAATTTGTGCGGCCGCCGTGCGCTGACGTTCCGTGCCTGTCAGCGAGCGCGGAAGATGGATAAGATAAAGTTGCGCCGAACCGCCGGGTAAGTGGATCGGACAACGGATCGCGACGTTGTTGGTCAGTTTAACAGGTTGTCCGAAAGCGAAACGAGAGATGGCCAGATAGGTTCCGATCCCGCAGCTGTGCACGGGTCGCCCTGGGCCATATAGGCCGGCGAGCTTGTGCGTCAGTCCGGCTGGTTCCGCAACTTCCTGAAGTGCAAATATATCTGCGCGATGCCGGATCAGCGCGGCCGCTGTCGCGTTGAAATCGGTGTTCGCAGTTCGGTTTGACAGCGTCGTTAGTGTGATGCCGATTTTTTCGGACACCAACGTGTCCGCCGGTGCCAGGCGAAAAAGAGATGGCGGCATATGGGTCGCCAAGATGGCAGCGGTCAGCCCAGCCAGAGCCGCGGCGGCGCGATAGCGCGCCAACAGAGCGCAGCAAACCAGAACCGCCGCCGCGCCCAGCAGGAAAGGCGCCAGGAAAAGCCCGGCGCGTACCGGTGCAAACATCTCCCCGGTCGAAATCCAAAGCGCGGTCCAGAGGACCAATAGCCCGGTGAACGCCCGGATCAAAGCACGGATAAGCCTCACCTTGGCGCCCCGGCTCTTTCCAGTGCCGCGCCCAAACCGATCAGGAACATCACATACGGTAACGCACGGTCGAAGTAATCGACGGTCAGCCCGGCCAGCGCGATCGCGATGACACCCAGTGCCCAACCGATCCGCAGCGCCCGGAACGTTCCATCGCAACTCGACGATGGGCGCCGGGAAACGGCGATACCAACAGCCAGCGTTCCAAGCCCCATGAGCGCGACCGTGGGGATACCATAACGGATCGCCTTGGCGAAATATGTCTGATCGATGCTTTCGACCATCCATGGCAGCCGCGTCCAATGCCCCCCGGTCCCGGTCAAGGGGTGGGCAAGTAGATCATCGGTAACATGGGTCCAGATCAGTTGGCGATAATAGGCGGTCTCGGAGTTCAGCGCCATGTAGCGGGTTACAAATCCCGAAACACCGCCATTGACAGCGACCTCGATCAAAACGGCGCCAAAAACAATTGCCGCCGCCGCCAACAATGAACGATTTGCGAGTTGCCGGGTTGCACGTTCGCCAACGATCAGAAGGATCTGCAAGGCAAACAGAACCCAGGCGGCAGAGGAGAGCGAGAAAAAAACACCTGCGGCGCAGGCCAACGTGCGGATGGCGCGCTCCAGCGGGCTGCGAGCCTCGTACCAGAACAGTGCGAACAACGAGGCGCAAAAGACCCCGAAAAGAATCTGATGCGAGAATGTTGCACGCGCGCGCAGAAGCCCCAGCCGCGTGTCCGCCGAAAAAGGTTCAGGCTGTTCCATCAACTCGGCGCTGGCGTTGGCAATGAAATGGATCGCCATGACAGCTTCGATGGCCGCCAGAATCGAGAGAACCACGACGACCGGGACGAAGGCGCGAACGGCAAGGCGTACATGCATGAGCGTGAGCAGGCAGGCAGATGGCAGAAGATAGGCGATGGCTGTTTCAAGAAAAAACGCGCCGCCCCTTTCGATTGCTGCGCCTGGCTCGAGATTGGTAAAGCTGGCGCCGCAGGCCCAGACTGCGGCCGCCAGGATCAGCAGGTCGTGTAGACGCAACCGTGCATGACACCACAGCCAGAGGACGATACCGGCGGCGGCGGCAAGAAGGATCAACCGCTGGGGGCCGATCCGAATTCCTTCTATTTCGGCATAGATCTGGGCCGGAACAACCATTGAGGCGATGAACATCCAGACCGGCCAAGGCAGGTCGCTCACCAGGCGCCTAGGCGCACCGGCATAGGATGTGATCGCCGTCATGCCGCCTTGGCGCTGTCAGAGGTCCCGGACGGCAGCGCGAGCGAAAGAGCACGCCGGTAGCGTTGGGCAATTGCTGGTCTGCGGAAAAGATCAAGGTCACCGGCGCGTTGTGCCGACGCCAACGCTGCCTTGATCGGCTGCTGGGCCTGCAGCACAACTTTCAGCGTTTGTGCGAGCGCGCCGGCCCCGCTGCCGTTAGATGCGATCGCCCACGGCGCGCGTTCGAAATACCCGGTGATCGCATTGCCGCGGCCATGCAAAACCGGACAGCCTGCCAGCAAGGCCTCTGCGAATACCATGCCATAGCTTTCGCGCCGTGACGGGACCGCAAAAAGGGCGGAGCGATTCATCAACGATTGCAGGCGGTCGTGGCGGATCGGGCCAAGCAGGCGAATACCGGCAGTTCCTTGAGCCAGTTTGGCGAGATGGGCAAAGCTGGTTGCCGAACCGCCGCCCACGATATCAAGCTCGACCGCGACACCGTTTGCGCGCAGAAGGCTGATTGCCTCAATCAAACCAGCAGCATTTTTGTTGGCGAATTCATCCAGACCAAAAACCGACAGGATACGCTGGGGAGTAATGCGCGGTGCCAGGATCTGATCGGCAGGGGTCGGGCAGGGCAACGACTCGACGGGCCCTTGGCGAGTTCCCAGTAACTGCGCCAGCGCGTCAGCGGTCCAGGGAGCGAATGCGAGCACGATCGCAGCCCTTTGCCAAACCTGTCGCCAACGGTTGCGCAGGTCGGGGCGTGCGCGCAGGACGCGCAAATCAGTGTTCCCTTGGGACGAGACAATCAATGGCAGACCCAGACGATCTGCGATGCGTGAGGCGGCAAGGCCCTCGATCGACAGCTTGTGGGCGTGTATCAAGTCCGGCACCAGCCCGCGCTCGCTCATATCGTTGACAATCCAATCAGCTAACGCATCAAGCCGATTGGCCAGCAGCATCCCTTTCGGCGGGGCCGAGTACGCGACTGCGCGATGGGTTGGACCGAAAGACAATGCAGCGTGGCCCGAGATGCCGTTGACTCGGTTAAGCGAATAAATCTGGTGCTCGTGCTCTGGGATGATCTCGATCAGATTGGCGACCGCGCGGGTCTTGGCGGCATCGAACGGATCCGGGAAATCGGCGGAGAGATGAAGGACGTTCATGACTCAAACCTTTGAAAGCGGCGCGAACCGATGCCCAAAAACCCGGTAAATCGAAGCGCGTATTAACCAGAAGGCGAAGATGGTATTGGTGGTCAGATAACGCCCCGCCATTTTTTTCGGCTCTTGTGTCAACCGGAACAGCCATTCCAACCCCGCTTGCTGCATCCAGAGCGGCGCGCGGGCGACATGCCCCGCGATCACATCGAAACTGCCACCAACGCCCATAACAACCGGCGGTGTCAGGCGGGCGCCGTTGCTGGCGAGAAAGCGTTCTTTCATCGGAGTGGGTAAGGCGACGAACAGACAATCAGCACCAGACGAATTGATGTCGTTGACGACTTGTGTCTCCTGCGCGGCGTTGAAAAAACCGTCGCGCCAGCCTGCGATTTGCAGGCCAGAATGCTCGCGCTGAAGCAGTGTCACGGCTTTTTCAGCGATCCCGGGTTTTGCGCCGAGAAGGTACGGGCGGAAACCTTCCTTGGCTGCCAGGGCAATGATCGCTTCCATCAAATCAATGCCGGCAACCCGGCCAGGCAACGGCTGGCCCAGCAGCCAGGCAGCCAAAACAATTCCGGCACCATCTGCCGTTATCATATCGCTGGACACTACGTCTTTGCGTAGCATCGGATCGGCCCGCATACGGACGATCTTGGCCGTGTTGAGCGCAGTGGGACAAAGACGTTGGCGCGTGCGGATCGCCGCCGTGATCCGGGAGAGAGCCGCCGGCAGGTCGATCGCATCGATCGGACATCCCAGGATATCGGCTCGCGTCGAGTTGGTCATGCGGCTTGGGCGGTAAGATGAGAGACAACCTGACCGAGCGCGGCGCGCCAGTCGGGTTGTTCGATTCCATATGTGCGTTGGATCCGCCCGCAGTCGAGGACCGAATAGTTCGGCCGTGCGGCCGGTGTTGGCCAGTCTGCGCTCGCGATTCCTGTCAGTTTCGGCGACTTCACCTTCGAGGCGGTGAAGATCTGTTCCGCAAACCCAAGCCACGTCACTGCCGGTGCACCGCAATAGTGAAAGATCCCAGGCCGTGCCAGACCTTGGGTCAGGATCGGAGCGAGGCGGAGAATTGTTTCGGCAATTGTTTCTGCCGGCGTCGGACAGCCAATCTGGTCGTCGACAACGGCCAGGTGGCCCCGCCTCCGTGCAGCGCTCAGCATGGCCCTGACAAAGTTGCTTCCGCCTGTGCTGAAGACCCAGGACGTGCGCAGTATCAGGCTGTCGGGGTTTGCCCCCAACACTGCCTGTTCGCCCACACGTTTGGTGGCGCCGTAAACATTAATTGGCGCAGGCAAGTCCCTTTCCGTCCAAGGTTCGAACCCTCCGCCCGAAAACACATAGTCGGTCGAAAGATGGATGAACGGAATTTGGCGGCGGCGGGTTGCATCAGCCATCGCGCCGGGCGCACGGGCGTTCACCGCCATCGCGGTCATCTCGTCTTCTTCAGCCGTATCGACGGCCGTGTAGGCCGCCGCATTCACAACGACGTCTGCATCGGTCGTCGCAACAATTTGCGCGCAGATTGCGGGATCGTTCAGGTCAGCGGTCTCGCGACCAAGCGCGGTGACATGAATGCCAGGCGAGGCGTGGTTGGCAAGGGCCGCGCCAACCTGACCGGTTCGGCCGAATACCAGAAGCTTGAGCGTCATGAGTGGACTCGCCTTTGTGTGGTGCGAGCCCATTTCTGACCGGAAAAATTTAACGTCAAATTAATGACAAAAGGCTGAGTTCTCCGCCGAGCAAGAGGAGCGACTTGAGATGCGTGCGATCCTGTTTGTCCGGCTTGATGAAGGTGGGCGTGACAACAATCTCAATCTGTTGCGCATCCTTGCCGCCTTCGCTGTCATGGTTTCGCATGCATGGCCGATTGTATATGGGCCGGGCACGCCCGAACCCTTGCAGTCGATGACCGGATATTCGTTGGGGACGATTGCGGTGATGATATTCTTCGGCCTGTCCGGTTTCCTGATCGTCGCCAGCTGGGACCGGCGGCGTGATCCGGCCGTATTCTTGGCCAGCCGCGCCCGTCGTCTATTGCCCGGGCTATGGGTTATGTTGCTATTCACGGTCTTGATTCTGGGGCCATCTTTTGGCGTGTTGACGACGGCGCGATATTTCGAAGACCCGGAAACTTGGCGATTTCTAGCTCTGAACGCTGCCATTATGCCGGTGGTGCCAGAGCTGCCGGGCGTCTTTGTCGATAACCCCTATCCTGCGGCAGCGGGCTCGATTTGGACCCTGCACTACGAGATGTTGTGCTATTTGATCGCGCTGTTTGCCGGAATGGCCGGCCTTCTGACGCGCCGCGGTACATTTAGTCTCTTGGTCCTGATTTCGATCGCAGCCGGTATCGCTGCGGCCCTGGGTGGCGGTATGCCGGGTAGATTGCAGAACCTGCTGTTATTGGGACTGCCGTTTGCGATGGGAGCAGCCGCTTGGGCCTGGCGCGATGCGATGTTGATCGGCCTGCCTGGGGTTTTGACCCTGGTCACCGGCGCCTGGATTTTTTCCGATACGGCGATGTTCCAGATTTTGTTTACGGCATCAGTTGTCAGTGGCGCGTTGTGGCTGGGTTTCGTGCCGTGTTCGCTTGCGCGCTGGTATAACCGCGCCGGTGATTTTTCATATGGCGCCTATCTCTATGCGTTTCCGGTTCAAGGGGCGGTGCAACAATTGTTCATGCCGTCGACCCCGATTGGACATCTGGTGCTGGCAATCGGGCCGGTTTTGGTGTTGGCCGTGCTGTCTTGGCAGTTCGTCGAGAAGCCGTGGCTGCATCGCCGAGGCAGAGTGCCGACCCGCCGGCTGCGGCGCCGCTTCTCAACCCGGAATGGCAATGCCGCGGTGAAGGCCGGAGAGATCGGGCGCCGATGAGCACTTCGATGCCGGTGTTGCAAAGGGGCTGTTGAATCCGGCAAATCCTGGCGCTGCCGCGTCTTTGACCGAGAGCACAACTCGGTCGGCGTCGATCCCCCAGTCGATTGCCAACTCAGGATCATCGAATCGAACACTGCCTTCGAAATTCGGCGCGTAATGGGCGTCGACTTTGTAGAGAACGACAGTGTTGGGCATCAGCGTGATGAAACCATGAAGGAAGCCGGCCGGTATCAGCAATTGCTCGCCCTTCTCGGCGCAAAGCGGTTCTGCCACCCATTCGCCGTACTGTGCCGATCCTCGGCGTATATCGACGGCAACATCCAGAATAGCTCCCTGCGCAACGCGAACCAGTTTTGCCTGAGCGTGGGGCGGTGCCTGATAATGCAATCCTCTGACCGTGCGGGCCGGTGCCGAAAACGATTGGTTGTCCTGAACGAAATCGAAATCTATCCCTGCCGCCCGCAGCCCAGCGGCGTTCCAGGTTTCAGAAAAATACCCCCGCTGATCGGCGAATCGTCTGGGTCGCAGTCGAAGGACATCCGGCAGCGCGGTGAGTATCACGTCCATATCGTTTCCTTCTGAACATCGCGCATCAGGTCCGTCTGCGTGCAAGTTCGCCATATCCGGTGCCATAGCGTGCGAAAGCGTTTCGGGCTTCCTGGCGCTTGTCAGTTTTCGTCAACAGGAAGCCGGTTGGGCGAAGGCCCGTATCGCCGAGGCGGTTCAAAGCCTCGGCGACAGCGCTGCGCGGCGTGTGCTTCCACCGAACGGCGAACAGCAGCGCATCGGCATTACGCGCGGTGACCGCTGCAAAAATGCCGGTCAAAACCGGTGGGGCGTCAATGACGATCAGGTCGAACTCTTCACGCACCCGGTTGAGGAGGCGCGTCATATTTTCAGGGGTGATCAGATCACCCGCGCTCGGCCTGGGGCGCGGTGCAGGCAGAATCGCTGGTCCGCCCGGTTCTGGCTGAATGATCGCATCGACTGGATTTTCGGCTCCGTTCAGGAAGGCCAGCAAGCCGGTCGCACCGCGTGGTAGAAGGGCACTATAACGCGGTGCGGCTACGTCTGCGTCGATCAACAAGGTGCGCTTGCCGGAGCGCGATGCGGCATGCGCCAACATCAATGCGGCCAGGGCGCTGTCTTCGTCCGGGGTCGAACTGGTCACGGCGACAATCTGTGGTGCGGTGCCGCCCAGACACAACCGTGTTGCAGCATTCAGCGCACGTCCGGAATCGGCCAACAGTCCGCCGCGAGTGCGTTCGAGGCGTTGCAACAATCGCCGGCCGGACAATCCCTGCATCTTTGGCAGAATCGCAAGAACCGGAAGACCAAATGGTTCTGTCAATTCAGGCGCGGCACGTATCGTGTGCGCAGTTGCCTCGATTAATACGATCAGACTGAGGCCGACAAACAAACCGAATGCGATGGCCAGCAAGATAATTTTGCGGCGATTGGGACCCGAGGCCGAATTCGGTGGGATCGCGATCGACAGGATTCGGGCGTCTGCGGATTGCAGCGTCTCCCGTTCTTTGATCTCGCGCACACGATTGAGGAAATTTTCGTAGATTTCGCGATCGGCAGTTGCCTCGCGTTCGAGTTGGTTCAGGTGGACGGTCGTTCGATTGAGTGCAACCGACGTTTCTTGCAGTTGGTTGAGACTTTTCTCCAGCGCACTGGTCCGGGCGCGGGCGACCGCTGCGTCGTTTTTCAGCCCTTCGACAATTTTGCCGACTTCACGTGCGATCGCACCACGGCTGTCGGCAATTTCGGCTCGAACGTCGATCATTTTGGGATGTTTGGGGCCGTAACGCGCGGCGAGTTCTGCTTCGCGCCGGATCAAGCCGGCCATCGCAGTCCGCAGCGTCAATATCAGCTCGGATGACAGGACATTCGCGGCAGCGCCGATGCCGCCGCGTTTGATCCGGCTTTCAACCTGATTGGCGCGTGCTTCTGCCTCTGCCTGCGCGGCACGTGCAATGATCAACTCTGAATTCAGTTCGGCGATCTGCTGCGCCGTCAGTTCTCGCCCTTGCCCAGGGCCAAGCGATTGATTTGCACGATAGGCGATAACCGCCGCTTCCGAGCGCTGGACACTTTCTTTTAGTTCCTCCAGGCGCCGGTTCAGCCAAGCTGACGCTCTTCTGGTGGTGTCAAACTTACTTTCCAACTGATCGACGATATAAAGATCGGCAAGCGTGTTGGCGATTAACGCCGCTTTCTCAGGGTCGGTCAGGGTAATCGAGACGGTTAACGACCGCGTTTGCGGTACGGCCGAAATCCGAACGGCTTCGCGGAATTTCTCGACAACGGCCGAGTCCTCTTCACGATTGATGTCTGAATGACCAGTAGACACGCTGATCCCGGCAAGACGCATTACCGGTTCGGCAAATTCGCGCAACTGCGCTTTCCATATCCGCCCGCCTTCGGGCGCCAGATTGCGATTAAATTCTGGGTCGCGATCCAGCCGAAGACGATCAACCACCTGTTGCAGCAGATGTTGCGATGTCAAAATCCTGAGCTCGCTGGCCGCAAGATTATGTCCGACCGGTGCACCAACGACATCAGGCACATTCACGATTGTCGTCGCCCGATTGTTTAATATCACCTCGGCGCTGGCGGTGTATTGCGGCGGCAGCGTATTTAGGACGATCTTCGCTGACGCCAGTGCGGCAAGCAGGCAAAACGCGAGCAACCAACGGTACTGTCCGAGGATTGCAATCAGCGTTCCTAAATCCAGAACCCGCCCGGCTATCGGTGCGGTTTGTGTCGTTGCAAGATCCGGGTGGCGTTGCATTCGGTCAGGGCAGCGGTTTGACGATGCGCAGCGCCGCCCAGACCTCGCGGCCGACATCGTCACCATCCAGAATGATGAATTGCCCCCACTCACCGTTCTGCCCGATCTTCGCAAGCGGTAGGCCCGCGACAAGTTGGGCAATTACAGGGGAATCACCGCCAGGACCAACGCGGGCGTTAATGACAGGACGATCGACAGTATGGGTTGGTTTGGTCGTTGCTGGTTTTGGCAGACCGCTGCCATCTTCAGCGGTCGGTTTTGGTGGAACCTTCGTGTCCAAAATTGCGAGGCCGGGGCGAGGCACCGGAATTGGCTGCCCCTTCGCAGTTAGAATGGCATCGGCCAAGGTCCCATGCGGCGGGTCGTGTTGCAGGACCAAAGGCGCAATCTCGTCGTTCGTTGGAAGATTTGTTTCGCGCGTGGACAGTTCCACTCGCGAGATCTCGCTATCGGTCCTGATCACTGGTTTGCCGGGTATCGAGATATCTGCGGTCTCGATTTCCTCGTCTGCGACATCGTCTGTGATCCGATCACTCGACGCAGGCAACGCGGCAATCTGAACAGGTGTGGGCTGACCGTTTACCTCCAATTGAGCGACGGACCAGCAATCTGACCGGGCAACGATATCGGGGCAGCTGTGCGCCAAGCGGCCAAAGACCGGACGCAGCCGGCCATCTTCACGCAACAATCCGCGAAATTCGCGAGCACCATCCTGGCGAGGCGTGATAACCAGCCCTGAAACCGTAAGACCCGTTCGTGCGGATATAATTTCGGCCAACTCGGATTTGGTGCCGAGCGTTTGTGCATCCTGCTCCCCGCCAGGGCGCGTCGCGTGATCCAGCAAATAGAACACGCCGCCAAGAACGCCAAACAGGACGACAGTTTTCAACGAGCGCATCATGCCCCCCTTGCCGGGTGCGGACCGGTATTCCGGACGCGGATCAGGTACTGAAGATCGGTGAATGAATTGGCCAGACCAGCGGTTACCGCCCTGAACATCCGGACTTTGCGCCCGCCAGATGGCTGCGACCGAACTTCCTCCAACTGCAAACCCGAGGAGGTCATCAGGCCAACGGCGCTTTCACGCACGAAGAAACGAAGATGCGTTCGGTCAAGGATGCCTGCATCGGTCAATTGCCATCGGTTCCGAATCAGGAGCGGCATCAATGCAGTGAAATTGCGGACATTTGGGATCGACGCGACAATGGCCCCGCCTTGCGCCAAGCCATCGTGCAAACGTCGGACAACACCCCAAGGATCACGAAGATGTTCCAACACGTCGAGGCATAGGATCGTCTGGAAAGGGCCATCTCTTTCGATGACGCGGTTCAGAAATTCAGGATCTTCCAAATTGCCAATATGGCGAAAATCGACGTCGGGGCCGTTCCGTCCGCCATCAACCAAGTCGGCGACACCGACCCGGCCGGCCCTGCCCAAACGACGCAGTTGGACTGCCGTTTCACCCGTGCCCCCGCCAAGATCCAACAGCGTGCCGCTGCCGGGCAGCACCATAGGAATAACGTCCTCGCGGACACGCGTGTGATACCCCTCGGTGATCGTGGCTGTGGACAAAATTGGTGCTCTCTCGACATCTGAAAACCTGCCAAAAGATGAACGGAGAGGGTTAAGGATTGCTTACGACTAAAGAGCGCCCTTCAGAGTTCTGCCTTGGTTGCGCGGCCCAGGAATCGGTCCATAACGTTCGACAAGATGCGCGAGACATTGTTGTCATAGCCGTTCCAAGGCAACGATCCACAGAACGTGATCGACCCCGTTGCAAAGACCTGACCACCGCCCGGGACGGCAAACCAAACCATATCGGCGCGTAACAGCTTTTCCGGCGGTTGTTGTGGCCATGTGGAGACATGGGAAAGTTGGTCTTCATAGACAACGACAAAACTATCGCCATGACGTTCCGAGCTCGCCAGAACGCGAATGCTCTCGGGCGACCCTAGGCGTGGATCCGCTCGATCCAATTCAAACCCGGCCGCGCCATTGCCCGAGTACCCGAAATCACCAAGCACTTCGTCGTCCACGCCATCGAATACCCAGGCCAGATCCGGCGATCGGCTATCGGCAGTCCGGCGGTAGTAAGAACCCTCGAATTGGCCTTGGGCGGAAAATCCGACACCCGCCAGCAGTTGTGGCGGGCGTCCATTACGGCGCCAAAGGCCGCCATAGCCGCCATCAAAGGCATTGTAGTATTCGCCGGGCTCAGCCGCCCATGCGCGAATACCACCCTCGGCACGGCGGATTTCGATCATGCCATCATCCACCGCGTGCAGGGCGACCCGCCAGTAAAATCCGTTGCCGCCCAGATAAAGAAGGTTTCCGCCGCTATCGCGATAGGCTTGCAATGCATCGAGTGTCTGAGGGGTGTGGTATTCAGGATGGCTACCCGTTGTGACTGCAGCATATCCTTCCAAGACTTTAAACCCCTCCGAATGCAGTTCCTGATCGGTGATGATATCGTAGTCGATTGCCTGATGATGCAGCCACGAAATCAAGTGGCTATCTGCCTGAAAGTGGCGCAGGCCCGAACTGGTGCCGTGGCCGTAGGTCAGATAGCCGGGCCGTAATGTCAGCAATGGCCGCTTGTGCGAGGCATGGCAAATGCCGGAACCATCGGAATGATAGTTATATGTCGAAAGGCCAAGCTCCGGATATTCCGCAGCATTGTGAGGCCAAGCACCCCAGTCGCGGATCGTGTCCTTCCAGGCTGGGTCGTAGTCGAGCCGAGCGTTGTTGCCATAGACGACGTAGGTGAAGGTCGACACCAAAACCGCCAGTTTTGCCGTGCGTTGTCCCTTGGGCGGGCAGATGAAAACCGGCAGGGCGTCTTCGTGGTCGCCGCAGGTCAGGCGCAGGACATAGACACCTGATGGCAGGTCATCTGGAACTGTCCAGGTCAAGCTGGTTTGCCAGCCGAAATCATAGATGTCGTCTTCGTGGAAATGGATGGCACCATATTGATCCGGCTTGTGGCGCCAGCACATCTCGGCCCCATCCCAATTTGATCCCTTCATGCCGCGCGCCGGGTGATTGATCAGATAGCCGTCCAAACCTTCCGGCCCATCGTCGCGGATCGTGGTGGCCATTGTATCGCGAGCCAGGTCCCAATGGGCTTTCAGGACATCATCGTCAAGGATCGTGGGTGCTTGAAGTTTTCCGTTGAAGTGGCGGGCGGCGTTCCCCTCCTTCAAGCCCGCGGCCAGAGTAACCGGGGCCGATGGATCATATTGAAAGTCAGAGACGATTGCGGTGATCACTGCTGTTTCTGACCAAGAGCTTTGTGGCTGCTGCGTCAAGACCAGAGTGCCGTCCGCAGGATCCCAAATCAGCGACGCGACATACCATGTGTGCGTGGTTACAGGTTTGGCCGTGGAATGAACAAAGCCTCCCAGGCGTGCAGCCAAGGCGCCATTGGCATCCAGAAAAAGCTCGGCGCCGCCCGCGCTGAAAATCACCTGTTCTTGTTCGGTTTGCAGGGTCGGCCAAAACCGAACCGAGAAGCATAGTCTGCCGGTTACGACCGGGCCGCGCGGAATATGTGCCCAGGACCCTGGATTGAACGTTTGGCGGCTGGATGCGATCTTTGGAAAGGAGATATCGACCGCTTCTTCGATCATGCCCGGCCCGTCGGGGTTTGGGTCGGCGGAAATCGAGCGAAACAGGCGCGCCGTTACTTCGCCTTCCAAATCGCAATGGATCTTGACGGCGATGTCCTCGCCCGGCCGGGCCGACAGGCGGTCGGTATAGGCCGATTTTGTTGAAAAAGCCGGGTTGAAAGAACGGTCCAGCACTGATTCAAGATCTCTGTGGTGACGGAGGTTTTCTGCGATGATGGGCGATCGGCAAGTGCTGCAGAACAGCCTGTTCTACGAGTTCAACCTGGAGATCCACGTGCCCGCGGATCACTTGCTTCGGAGCATTGATCGGTTCGTCGATCTTTCGAGCGTCCGGCGTCGGCTCGAGCCGTTTTATAGCCGGATTGGTCGCCCATCTATCGATCCCGAACTGATGATCAGGATGTTGATTATCGGCTACACTCACGGCATTCGCTCAGAGCGACGACTTTGCGAAGAGGTGCATCTGAACCTCGCCTATCGCTGGTTTTGTAGGCTGGATCTGAACGATCCGGTGCCGGACCATTCCACGTTCTCGAAGAACCGGCATGGCCGTTTCCGCGACAGTGATCTGTTCAGGTTCCTGTTCGAGGATGTTCTTTCTCGATGCATCCGCGAAGGTCTTGTTGGCGGAGAAGCGTTCGGTGTCGACGCATCCCTGATCAAGGCTGATGCGAACCGGGAAGACGGGATCACGCCGAAAGACTGGTCGCCAGAGCAATTCGCCGGCCGCGCGACGTCCGAATATCTTGCGACACTGGACGATGCGGCTTTCGGTGCAGCGACACCCGTCGTGCCCAAATACATCTCGCCTGTCGATCCGGCGGCGCGCTGGTCTGCTGCCGATCGCGGCAAGGCGCACTTCATCTATTCCACGAACTATCTCGTCGACCTCGACAACGCGATCATCGTGGATGTCGAGCCAACCGCACCGATCCGTCAGGCCGAGAACAAGGCCGCCCGGGATATGATTGAGCGGACCCGGCAGACATTCAACCTCTATCCCGAGCGCCTTGTCGGCGACACGGGATATGGCAATGCGGAGATGCTCGCCTGGCTGGTTGAGGAACAGGGTATAGAGCCATTCATACCCGTCATCGATAAGTCGAGACGATCAGACGAGATCTTCTCCCGGTCAGATTTTACCTACGACCACGGCGAGGACGCCTATCGCTGCCCTGCCGGTCACTGGCTCCGTCAGTACCGTCGCCCCTTCAAGATTGCCCGCGATGCAGTAGATGACGACGGCCAGCGCCGTTACCGCGCCAGCAAACACGACTGCGACGCATGCCCACTCAAGCCGTGTTGCACGCCCAAGGAGCATGCGCGGAAAATCCTGCGATCTGTTCACGAAGGCGCGCGAGACATGGCCCGCGACATCGCCAAAACGGACGCATATGTCGATGCAATGCGCGCCAGGAAGAAAGTCGAAATGCTGTTCGCTCACCTCAAACGTATCCTGAAACTCGACCGTCTCCGGCTCAGAGGACCATCCGGCGCCCGCGACGAATTCCTGATGGCAGCAACAGCGCAAAACCTCAGGAAGCTCGCGAAACTCGTGCCGAACCCGGCCTGAGCGGCGCGGCGAGCGTCATCAGCCTAGGCCAGGAGCCTCTCGAAAAACGACTTCTTCAACAAAATCGCCCAAAAGCGGAATGCGTGGATATTGGTGCGCCATGATGTCCCCCGAGGTCGGCGAAAGGATCGCCGGTTCACGGACGGTACGCAACCGCGATTGCCAATTGGTCAGATTTCGTGGATCTGAACCCTGTCGCCGCAGACCTTCTGGGCGATATCCGCGACATGTGCGTGGTGGGTGAAATAGACCGCCTGACCAATCCCGGCCATCTCATGCATCAGCTTGCAGGCCGCCGCAGTGCGGCCTTCGTCGAAAGTTTCAAAGACATCATCGCAAAGAAAGGGCAGGACCCTGCCTGACGCCGCCATCTGACGGTACCCTGCCAGCCGCAAAGCCAAATAAAGCTGAAAGCGAGTACCCTTTGACATCGATGCCTCGTCCGCGCGCAGCGTCCGCCCATCTGTGGCACGGTGTGCGATCAGAACATCACCCTTGTCGGTCGGCTGTGTCGATAAGCCAGGATAGGCGCCGTCAGTCAGCATCGCGAAGGCCGCTTCGGTGTCAGCCATCATTTCGCCGCGATGCCTGTCACGATAACGGGCAACGGCGCGTTCCGACATGATCAGGGCCAGGCGGCGGATCAGGGCTTGCTCGGCTTGCTCGGCCAGCAGATCAAGTTCGGCCTGCCGGTCCTGTTGCAGGCGCGCGGCTTCGGCATCGCCGCTGATCCCGGCCAGATCATTTTCCGCCTCACGCAGGTCGCCAATTGCTTGATTATGCGCGGATTGTGCCGCCGCAATTTCGGGGTCCAGCAGGTTCAGTTCGGCCTGAAGGCTTGCTGGCGTTCGGCCTTTCAGACCTTCTTCGGCCATTTCAGCGGTACATCCAAGTGTACTCGCCAAATGATTCTCAGCCTTCCTGATCGCCGTTCTCAGCCCGGTTGCCTCACTTGCCGCCGCGACAGCAGTCGAAATCTGATCGAAATCCGCTGACGCTTCAGGCAGATGATCCGCCAGTTCCGCCGCGCGTTCTTCGATCTGAGCCAAGTCGTCTTTGGCAATCGAAAGGCGGGATGAGACGTCCCGTATCTGGCGCTCGTTTTCTTCGAACAGCGCAAGCCTCTTTGCCGCGTCTGCCTCGATTGCTGCCAGCTCCGCTGCAATCGCTAACGGAGGCTTGTCAAGCAGGGTCGGCCACGGCGACGCGATTTCGTGGATCTGCCGTGAAAAATGGGCAATGTTCGCTTCGATTTTTTCGACCCGATCGACAAGATCGGCCTGCTTGCTGGCCGCCGCCGAAAGCTCACGCAAAACCGGCAGGGCATGATCGATGTGCAAGTCAGTCGAAATCGGCAGTTTCAGCAACTGAACAGCATCGAACAGAGCTTGTTCCGCAGTGGTCGCTTCTGGCTGGGCGATCGCCAGGGCTTTATCGCGCGTCGAACAGTTTCCCTGTGCGGTGGCGATGCGTTCCAGATCGGCATTGTATGCATCATGTTCACGGCGTTGCTCCGCAGCCCGACGTCCGGCGCGTGCGATAAGGCGCGAGAGGTCAGGTTCGCCATCGTCCCTGACGGCCTGCTGAAGTTCAAGGCGCAGCGGCATGGCAGCTTCCTCTGCGGACGCTAGGGCGGTATTGGCGTTGGCCAAACGATGCTCGGCCAGACTGGCCTGCTCATGCAACCGCAACCAGTCGACCAGCGCAGCGGAACCCATCCCTTCCGGCAGGCCGAGCGCGCGCAGATGCGAGACAAGCGTTTCATTCGCGCTGGCCAGTTCTGCCTGTGCGGCCTCAAGGGCGCTGTGGCGCAGCGTCTGCTCTACGGTCGCCTCGGACAGATCCAGTTCGGTGCCGCGCAAGTCCGCCAGCCTGTTGGCGTCGGCCAGACGAAGGGCAGTTGATTGATCATCCTCAGCCATCGAGGCTGCAAAGTCGTCCGCAGACTCCGGCGTCAATGCCTCGCGATGAATGGCCCAGCGGTCATCCCTTGTCTGCCGCGACGTCGCGGCATCGGCATCATTTGGCGCTATGCCTTGATCGGCCAGCCCACCCAATCGGGCACGCAGCCGCTCAATTTTCGCGGAACCAGACTTCAGGGCATCTTGGTCGTTTGAACAAGAGGCCTCTATTGCGTGCAGTTTCTCGACCAGAGCCTGGGCAGCGCCAATGGTTATTGAAGATCCCGGGCAGCGATCGAACCGATAACTGCCGACTCCAAGACTCAAAAGCGTACTTTCAAGCGTTTCCTGCGCTTGCTGAACTTTCCGAACCGCGTCGGACAGCCGGTTTGCCATGTCCACCGTGCGGCTGTTACTCAACAGCGCCTCCAGCGAAGTAGGATCGGGAGGAGCCACACTCTTATCCCCGAGGCGCAAAAGCGCATCGTCCAACTGCCGTTTTGCTGCCTCGAGCTCGCGCCGAGCATTTTCCACTGCATCGTTCGCGGTATCGCGTCGGCGCGCCGCTTGATCGATTGCATTCAATACTGGCCCGGGAATTGTTAGTTGTTCGAGAGGTAATGGCCCCGTCAGTCCAAGATCGCGCAGACATTTGTCGATATTACGCTTACCGACTGCGAGGTCCTCGCGCCGGTTCGGCAAGTCGGCTTCGCCGCTGCTCGCATGACCGTGCAGACTTTTCAAAGCGGCCAACTGCGGGGTCAGTGTGCGCTCGGCATCCGTAACCGAGATCCTTTTGCGTTCAGCGGTACGCCGCGCGATTTCGGCCTCACTGGATCGCATACTACCCATTATCACTGATCGGCTCTTGGCCAGGTCCTCCATCTCACCAGCCGAAGCTGGGTCAATCGACGGCAAGTTTCCTAAGTCGGACAGACGGCCCCGAAGCTCATTTAGATCGTCACGAAGGGGCAGCGCACTCAACAACGCCTGCAAGCCTGCTGCACCTGCGACGACTGCCTCATGCCAGTCGCGCGCATCCGTATCGGCGGTTCGCGCTGCTTCGACCACCGTCAGGCGCTTGCGATACTCGCGCACGCTGACGTCGAGCCCTGCCCTTTCCGTCTCGATTTCCTCTAGCCTTTTTTTTGCATTGGCCAGGACTGTCGAGCGAGACCCTGGGCCTCGTACCTGAAAGGCCCGGTCCAGTTCCCGCTCCGCCTCCAGATCTTTGCTGAACGTCGCCAAACCGGTTGCGGCGGAGAAAAGCAATCGGCCGAGGTCGCCTTCGCTCGCCAGAATATCCTCGCCGCCCGTCTCAATTGTCTCGTCGTCCAGACAATAGAGGCTGCGGTAAAGTTCTTTCCCTACACCCTTTAACAGACTGTCGAGTACTGCCGCCGATACCGGCGAACGGTTCTGGTCGACCAGATTGTTGGTTTTGGTTGGCAGCCGGGTCAAGCTGAAAGTCTGCTCGCCGTCTTGAACATCGGCGCCGACTTCCAGCGAAGCTCGTTGATGTCGAAATGCATAAGGTGTCTTGTTTGGAAAGCCGTAGAGCAGGTTCAACCAAGCCTCGGCGATTGTGGTCTTTCCCGCCTCGTTCCGGCCCAGAACAACATGAAAATCAGATCCCTTGGTTCGTTCGCCCAGGTCCAGCGTGAAGTCGGCAAAATGCCCGAACCGAACCAGTTTCAGCTGGCAGATACGCATCACTCGACATCCTCGGACGCACCGCTCATTCGGGCGACTGCGTGCTCGATTGCCAAAGTGGTCAGGCGCTTAGAGTGTTCGTAGCGCCGGTCCGGATCCGTGCCAAATAGATCGCGGAGTTCGCCCGGAAGCCCGGCGACCAGGTCCTCGATCACGTCCAATGCAATGTCCTGAAATCCGGTTTCGCCCGCAACCTCGTGGATTAACGACGCGATTTCGTCTGCGGCGCCTGCCGCCGGTTCGTCGGCACCGGTTGTGGAAAGTTGAAGGACAACTTTGTCGATCCAAACCCGCCCTACCGGCGCAGCGTCCTGTGCCGATTCATTGATCAAATCGGCATCGCGACGGACTTGCCACGCTGCCGGTGTCTGCCCGGTCAATGTCAGGCGCAAAACCGTCGGAGTTTCGCCGACCTGATTGCGGATCGATTGCCGGATCTTTGTCAGCACGTCCGCTATCGTCTCAGCTTCGCTCAGATCGCATTCGGCGCGCCGAAAGACGAGTGCAGAGGTCGCGCGTTCTTCGAGCCGAATCTGCCCATCTTCGATACAGATCAACGTGGCGGATTTTTCGCCATCCTCTCCAATGTCGCGACCCTGCGGCATTCCCGGCATTACGACAAACGGATTTTCGTGGTGAACGCTGCGCTTGTGAATGTGACCGAGCGCCCAATAGTCGAACCCAGTCTCCACCAAATCCGAAATACTACAGGGCGCATAAGGATCATGCCCCGCCGCGCCGCCCAAAGAGGTATGTAAAAGCGCAATGTTCACCTGCCCGGCAACCGGGCGGTAACGCGGCACCAGACTTTTGGGGGCGCGGCTCTCACTAAAACTGATCCCGTGGATCGTAATCCCGGTATCGCCCAGTGCCACCGGCTTTGCATTGGCCGAAAAGACGTGGACATTAGCGGGCCAGGCAATTTTCGCTGGGATCCGGCTTTCCGCGTCGTGGTTTCCGCGGATCAAAAATACGGAAATATCGGCGTCGTCCAGGCGTTGAAGCTCGCCGATCAGAAATGCTGCTGTCTTCATGCTTGTTTGATTGCCATCATAGAGGTCGCCGGCGATCAGCACCGCCGCAACTTCTTCTGCGATCGCAACATCAACGATGCGCGACAGTGCGGCGCGGGTCGCATTTTCAACAGCATCACGCAAACCGAGGTCGCGCAGCGCCAGCGTTCGCAGCGGCGAATCCAGATGCAGGTCGGCGGTGTGCAGCAGTTTCACCATGCCTGAAGAGGGCCCCTTTCGTGCGGTCGGCGCCTCGCGGCAACGATGCGGCCAAATCCGGTTCGGCTATGATCCTTGACATACCCGGGCCCGGATAAGTTAAATTTCCATTAAGTTTTGTAGGAGTTGCCATGAGATTCGCGTTCGTGCTGGGCATTGCCGGTTTTGCGCTAACCTCTGGCGCAGTCGCCGACACGGCTGACACCGATCTAGCTGCACAATGTGCCAAGTCCGCAGTTCAGGGCATGTGCGCAGCATCCTGCAGAAAAGCGTGCGATAGCGACGCGGCGTTTTTGTCCGGCAATGTCGAGTTTTGCCTGGCCACCGACGCACCAACCGCGGATGACGCGAATTGCGCGACGGTGTTTGGTCATGACGCAGCGGTCAAAGGAGACGAAAGCGAGGCCGATGGTGCTGAAGGCAAGCTACGAGACTGTTCTGAAATCACCGATCTGCGCGAGAAGTTGGATTGCAAGAACGAGCAGCGCGAAAACAGCTTTCCGGTTTGTGCCCGCAATGCCGACGAGCTGAAAGTCAGCTCGAAATTGCTGATCCGCGAGATTGAGACCGAACTGGCCAAATACCAAGGCGTGCTGACAGCAAATTTGGACGACGTGTCGAACCTGGAAAATTTGTGCAAGTTCAGCTTCGGCCAGTTGAGTAACTATTATAAGCTGGCGACCGAGGACAGCGGCGGCATCGGACAACTGCAAAGCCGTGCGGTCGGGATCAACTCATGCGCCGAGCAAATCAAGAACTGGGTGGAAAAGTTCAAACTGAACACAACGAACAGCGAAATTCAGGATGCGCTGATCCGCAAAACGGACGAGGATTTAAAGTCGCTCAAGCCGTTTCGCGAAAAACTCGGCCTGTCTGTGCGTCAGTTGAAAGAGGCAGGACCCAAACTGGAAACGATTGGGGAGCTACACCTGCGGTTCTGTCCTTCCGAACCGCCAGCAGGCGATGCAAAGGAGGGCTGAGAATGGTCACGTCACAAGGAGAACCAGCATGAAGGTCCTGATACGCACTGTTGCCGGGGCGGCTTTGGCTTGCGCCCTGGCATTGACCGCATGGGCGCAGGAAATTGTGCCGGAGCGTTTGAAGGAGTTGAACAAGAACATCTCCGACTTGACGACCAAGATCGACGAACGGTCGGTCGCTTACCCCAAGGTGATTAAAGGGATTCGCGACAAGACCGTTAAGATCGAGAAGGCACAGGACGAGGTCGCCAAACTGATTGCCGACCTCAACCAAATCACTGACCAAATGGACATCAAGTCCGATTACCGCAAAGAACTCAAAGCGCTGGAAGATAAGGTCAACGAACTGATCGTCAAAGTCGAACAGACCGATGACGATACGCTAAAAGAGATGCTGGTGCTGTTGAAGCAGCGCTATGCCAAGATCCAGAAGATCGACCGGGATCGTGCAGAGGCCGTTATCAAAGCCCGTGCTGCGGTCCGCGATTTGGAGGACAATCAGGAGCGGCTGGTCCTGATCATCCAGATCGGTCATATCGATGGTGCGATCGCCATTCTCGAGGCCAGTCTGAAAGACTTCAAGGATGTCGTCGAAGATGCAACGGCGATCGCAAGGGCCGTCGATGAGGAAGTCATCGCCTCACCCTGACGGCCAGGTGCCGGGCGAGAAATCGGGCGAGCGCCGCGTTCTGCGCCACGCGCTCGCTTGGTTTATTCTGGTGTTCGGACTGCTCTTGGCGGCGCGCGGAATTATTGGCGCGGAATTGCTACCCTCGGCGGCGGGCGAAGAGGGATATTTGACCGCCGTTTTGCGTCGTGCACTGGGCGATCCATATCGGCTGGGTCTTTTGGCAGGATGGGTGGCATTGGTGCCGCATGCAATGGTGCTGGCCTTGGGCCATCGCAATGATGCGACGTGGACCGGATATGACAGTTTCGCGGCGTGGGTGCAGGTGCTTTTCACCTCGTTGGGATTCCTGGGCACGATTGTCGGAGTGTCGCTTGCCGTTTCGGGCCTTCCGTCGGCAATGCAGTCCGACGATCCAACCAGCCTGATAACCGGGCTCAGCACGGCGTTCGACACAACCTTCCTGGGGTTGGGCGCGGCAATCACCGTGATGCTGCTACGCAAGCTGGCGCAAGTGGTCGTGCTATGAGCACGGCGGAAGCGAAGCGCCCCGCACTTCCGGGCGTGATGATCGCGATGAACGATCTTTTCGTGTCTGCAACGGCGACATTGTTGGTCATCTTGGTGCTGTCCCAAACAGAACGTCCGATTCCGTTGCCAGTGCAAGCGAACCTGGTTGCAATTTGCCCAGCCGATCCGGGCGGGGCGTTTCTTGTGTTTCCGTCAGATTCCCTACATCTCGGGTTGGGAGGGGAATTACAGCTTCCCGAGGATGGGATCAGCCTGTCCGCTGCCGGCGAATTGGCGAAGGTCCTGGCCGGACTGCCAGGTCCGCCACACCTTTTCTATACAATTGGATTGGCAGGTACCTCGGATCGTCCCGTGACGGCTGGGTGTCTGTTGCGCCTGCAAAATTCGATCGTGCGCCAACATAACCGTACAGTTGGCGCGGCCGGTGGCATCCACAGGGCAATTGCAGGGGTGCAGGTATTACAAACGCCGATCAATCCGGGCGCTGACGATGAATGATGACAACCCAGTTTCGGTAGATGTTTCGATGGCATTCTTTGCCGCCGTTCTGGTGATCTTTGTCTTTGTGACAATTCAGGTGGCCCGTATCACCCCCGAGGACGAGTGGCCGTCAGTGGGCCAACGCGTGCCGGTAGCCGAGGCCGTCCCGCCGACATGGTCGGTGGTGCCGGAACGTACAACATTTGCGATTTTATCGGGCACAACATTACATGTGCTTGAACTCGACCACTTCGCGCGAGCGATCGATGCGCCGCTGGGTTGGGTCTCTACTCGGGATCATGGCGAAAATTCGTCTGTGCCGAAAACCGGCGCGCCTGAAAGTTTTGATCTGAAGATGTCGACAACCGGAGAAAACCTGCCGACAGAATGGATCCGCGCGTCAATCGATTTGTCGGGAGCGGAACGGATCAATGAGGAAAACGGTGACACAGTTTGCACGCTCTCAAAAACCGAACGCGACGCAATATTGCGACCGATCCTAACTGTTTTCGTGATGAATCTGCCGGGAACTGATTTGTCTGCATTGACAAAGATGACGGGCGCTTGCGGGTATCGCCATCGCCTTTCGCCATTGGGTCGACCGTCAAGCAGTGGTCGCATTTCGGTCAGGATTGGATTGTCCGAAGAGGCCTATTCCGCCGAAAGGATATTCCGTTGAAGGCGATCGCCGGATTGCTGATAGCGATAATCACTGCCGCGCCGGTTGGCGCGCAAGCAGGCAGTTGGGTGCGGGATGGACTTGGCCTCTATTGGATCGAGACCGACGCGACGCCGTTGATCGACGCTGCGCGTGTGCGCGAACAAAAGACGGCAGGCTGTTCCGGGGTGACCGCGGTTGGATTTGGCTATTCCGCCGCTTTGCGCCGCGCCGTCCCCGGACTGACTTTCTCGCCGGAACACCGCCGCCGTTTTGCCGGGGCCGCATTGACCGATCGTCAGCGGACCGCCGATGCGCTTTTGCGAGAGGTGCTGGCTGATCCTGCATTGTCCGCCGACGCGCGCGCGGTCGCTGAAAACCAACGGGTATTCACCGCGATCATGTTCAGTGACCAAGCGGCGGCCCGGGCATTGTTGGAGGCGTCGACATCTGACGAGACCGCTGCTGCGGCGATCCGTGCCGACCGCGTGTTCCTGAGCGGTTTTCTCGCGTCGCGAACAGCAGCGTCGCCATCAGATTGGAAAGATGTCGACGCCATGATGCAACATGCATTGGCATTGGACCCCACCCATTTTGGTGCCCGGGCTGAACGGGTCATCGCGTGGCTGCAGGCCGTGCAAAGTACTGGTGTTTTGCCAATCACCGGGCCCGATGCCTGTCCGCCTGCGTTGCGCGAATTCTCCGAAATGACGCTTGATCTGTCCGAGGCAGGGCCGTGCCCGCTTTTGGTTGGACATATCGACCACGTCCTATCGCGAAACCTGTTGGATGCGAAACCTCAAGTCGAAGAGGTCACATCGATCACAGGCCGTTCCTCTTCTGGCCCTTGGCGCCTGTTCGTTGCCGCCATTCTGGCGGAGGTTATCGGCAATACCGCGGTTCGGGACGCGGCTTTGACCGGTTTGGCTGACCCGGCCACTGACCGTTCCCCTGGTCAGTGCCGCAGTTTGATCCGAACTGCCCTGGAAAGTGCCATCCGAGAAGTTGGCCGTGCCGACGGGGCGCAAAAATGAGTTTGACCGGCCTTTTTCTGGCCCAGACCGGCCTCATCCTCTTCTTCGTCACGCCGCGCGCGGCAATCAAGACCATCGTGATTGAACAATTGCGCTGCCTCATTTGGCTGGCAACCTGGTATGTGCTGATCATTGTGCTTGCATTCAGCCTGTCGGTGACAGGGCTTGCGGGCTTCTCCGGGCTTCAGGTCGTTCTGAACGTCACCGCGCCACTGATCTCGTGGGGTGTTGCAACGCTGGCCTTGCGTTATGCGGGCGTTATCAACAGATCGCCCGGCATTTCATTGATTTTACTGCGCGGGTCAGTCGGCCTTTTCATCTGGGCTGGTCTCGTGCTGCCGGCACTGTCGTTAGATCGGTCTGGTGGCCTCGAAGCGGCGATCGCCGCCCTTTCCGTCATTCTCGCAGGATCGGCGTTTGCCTTGGTTACGGGCCATGGCCCGGTGCCGCGAAGGGGCGAGAATGTTTGAACTAAAGGGCGTCTCCTTCGCCCATGTCAGCCGCGATGACGGGCGCCGGTTTCAGTTGCAAGTGGATGATGCTGTCATCCCACAATCCGGGATCACTGCCGTCATCGGCCCGTCAGGTTCCGGAAAAACGACGCTACTCTCCCTGTTATCCGGGTTCGCGCGGGCGCGGGTCGCATCGGGTGGGGCGCTGCGTTTTTCCGGGCGCGACATGGTTGCCCAGCCTCGCCATGCGCCGGGCCAAGTCGCTTTCGTCTTCCAGGCGCCGATGCTGTTGGGCGCCTCCAGCGGCGCGACGAACGCGATACAGGGCGCGATGTTGACCAGGCCCGACACGGATCGGGGCAGGGTGCTGCGATTGCTTGATGCCTTGGATCTGCGCGACGATGGCGGGCGCCTTCTGTCCGGGCGGGTCGCGGATCACTCCGGGGGTGAAGCGCAGCGCATCGCAGTTCTGCGCGCGCTTTTGTCGGATGCCCAGGCGATCCTGTGCGACGAGCCGACGAGCAGCCTGGATGAGAAGAATGCCGGGGAAGTCCTGTCTGCCTTTCGCGATTGGGCACATCAGGGCCAGCGCCCGGTAGTCTGGGTCACACATGATCTGCACCACTCGGCAGAATACGCCGATCACTTTTTGTTCTTGAGGGACGGTCAGGTTTGCCATCCGCCCGCGGAACTACGGGCGGATCTGGAAACTGGCGACTATGCTCGGCGCCTTGCTGCGCTTAAGGCGCTGGCCACGACTGATGGGCACAACGACGGTCCGCCGACCACAGCACCATCAGTGATTTCGCGCACCGAAGATCCGTCGCCGAAGCAACTCGAAAGCGAAGAGAGTGCGCCGCTTCGTCTTCCGACCCGATCGCGATATTTGAAATGGCTGGCCCGCGCACTCTCAACCGCCACCGAACGGGGCCACCGGCGCGAGGCTGCAGTTGCCGGTTCGCTTACCCCTCGATCCGAAGCGGATTTTACCGCCAGCCTTTCCGGATCTCCGCCGCAGCCGCGGCTCGGTTGGCTGAGCGGGCAGATTGCAGCTGTGTTGGCCTATGGCCGCTGGGGCCTGGCACTGGTTTTTCTGGCGACGTTATTGCAGGTGGTCGCGGCGTTCTTCCTCTACAGCGCGGCGGGCACATATTACGCCCAACGCCTGCAAGACCCTGCTGTCGCCAGGATCGGTTTCGAACATGTGATTGAAAGCCTGGCGCGCCGTGGGACCGAGGGTGGACCAACTGACCTGACACCCTCGGTCATCCGGCAGATGACCGACGACCTGCGCGGGCGTGTCGCCGATCGTTTGGCACCGGCGGACCTGAACCGCATTTTGATCCATGGACGGCGCCATGAGCGCACCAGGCTTCGGTTCGCGGCTGGCGCATGCACACGTTGGGTTACCTTCGACACTGCGATTTTGTCCCCGGATGACCCGTTGTTGAACCAGATTGTGCTTGAACCCGATGTTCCGGACGCCGGTCTTGCAGCCGATCTGGCAACCGGAACCCGCCTCTCGCCGGCACTTCAAACACTTCGCCAGCGAACCGGCGAGGGCGCGATCATCATCGACGCCGCGCTTGCCCGGCAGATGCGAGAGTCTTGCGGTCTGGGTAAGGATGCACCGGCCATTGAGTGGATCCATTCTGACGCCCATCGCCCACATGCACTGACTTTGCAGGTTGTCGCCGTGGCCGCCCAGATGCCGCCCGTGCATCCATTTACACCGCAGATTATCGTGTTCGAGCCCGATCTCCAGGCGCAGATGCAGACCAGTGATACGGTTGCTCCCGGCTCGTTCCGGGTCGCCAATCTCTACTTTCCGATCGAGATGTTTGATTTGGCCGAGGCCTTTCTGCTGGAGAAGGGCTATACGACTGTCACCGATTCACGGGCCGCGGTCAGAACATTGCGCCAAATGGCCGGGTTGGCCGAGGTGTTGCCCATTGTGATCGTGCTGATCAACAGCCTTGTAACGTTGGTGATTGTTTCGATTGTGATCAACAATGTCCTGGAACTGAACAAGCGCGTCTTTACGCTGTTCAACGCCTACGGCTACCGGTTCAGAGACATTCTGGCATTGATCCTGATGCACCTGCTGCCCGCTGTTCTGGCTTCGATTCTGTGCGTCTTGTTCATTTCAGCGGGCGTGGCATGGTTATTGCTGAGTGTTTTGGATCAGTTCGGGAATCCGATACAATTCGCGACAAATGCACTGATCCAGGGCGTGATTCTGCAATCCCTGGTCATTCTTGTGATAGCGTGCGCGACCATCGGACTTTGGTGGCGTCATGCGGGTAGAAACCTGGGTAGTTTGCTGAAGGAGTAACGCTGTGCGATTTCCCCGCATCTTTGCCTTGTTTCTCGCGACGGTGCCAGCAGGGGCCTGGGCACAAAGCAGCACATCAGATGGCGTCAGTGTGCCGACGGCGTTGGAACGATGCGAAGCCGACCGGCTTTTGTTGTCGCAGACAATTCTGGAAATGCGGAAAAACGAAACGGACGTGCCGACCAGCGATGATCGACTGGCGCAATGTCTGCGCCGGGTCGACGATCAGGAGCGCGTGAACCGATCCATGATCGCCTCAGAGGACGATTTGCGTGCAAAGCTGGGCACACTCGAGACCCAGGTCGCCGACTATAAGAAAACCACCGGCGATGTCGGATTGCTGGAAAAGAAGCTGGCAAGTGCAACGGCACGAGGGGACCGTTTGGAAACCGATTTACGTGCTGTGCGCACCAGCCTTGACAAGGCCGAGCCACGCGCTGCCCTGACCGACCAGTTGGAAAAAGATGTTGCCATTTACAAGACCGTGAATGGACAGCTTGAAGACGAGCTGGCCGCAGCAAGGGCCGAGGTCGAAAAGCTCCGTGCCCGCCTGAACCGGTATGATATCCCTCTAACGGCGGGCTTCGCCTATCACGCCGACAGCGCCTATGACAGCTTCGTGACCGAAGACGATATGCCTGAGGACCTAAGATATAAACCTTTGGCCGCTGCGCGTTGTCTGGAAGCGCTGAACTGGATCTCGGCACAATCCGGCGAACAGGCGCCGGTCTTCAAGTCCGTATGGGTGCAGCAGGATGGTGACTGGCGGGTTTGCACGCGCGGGGCTGATGGGTTCGAAATCACCCGTTCTGCGCCCGGGTTGGAAGCCCACCTGGTCTTTTTTCGCTAACCCCAAGGGGGCAGAATGCGCCGTCACACCCGTCACCCAAGGTTCTTGCGGCGTCGATGGCGTGCCCGAAATGAATGGCTGCATCGAGAAAAAGGCGCGACGGTAAGGGTGGTCGGAAGACTGCAGGTCATTATGTCTGCGGCGCTGGTTATTTTGTTTTCTGGAGCACAGGACGTGCAGGCACAAGATAGAGGGACCTTCCCTTGTGCAGAAGTGGCTGCAACCCTGTTACCTGCTGCTCGCGATGACAGCGCCCTCTCGTTACGCGCACCGAGCGGAGCTTTCCGTCAGACGGGGACGATCATCGTTAACGAGGTGCCAGCAGTCGGAGGCCGACCGGCCAGCCAACCCTATGGTGGGCCACTGGCACATGAAGTGCCCTTTGCAAAGGGCGCGCCGGGGCGCTGTCTGTTCGTATTGCCGTCATTCCTTGAAAATCTTGCCGAGCCCGCTGCTTTGACTGTTTCCTCCGGGACACCGGGAGAAGATCGCTTCTTGCCCACGCTGATCCTTTATAGGATCGACGAGCGTTTCGTTGCGCCAGGCGAAGTCTTGTCGCCCGAGGAGAAGGCATGGCAGAGCGACAAATACAGCCTGGACTACAGCCTCGCTAATCTCTCGCCGCTGAGCGAGGCGGCCATCCCGCTCTCTTCA
The DNA here is from genome assembly GCA_951813525.2 of uncultured Limibaculum sp. Lineage (GTDB taxonomy): Bacteria > Pseudomonadota > Alphaproteobacteria > Rhodobacterales > Rhodobacteraceae > Thermohalobaculum. Next base: position 854,967 of record CATOTJ020000003.1, on the reverse strand, counting down.
GGTAACTTTCGGATCCGAGGATTGTTTGGATTGAAGGCTGCTGACCGGCGGGTCTTCGATCTTCAGGCCTTGCGGGCGGCACATGGCGGTAAGGGCTGGATCAACAGCCTGACCTTTGGCGACGATGCGGTGTTAGATCGGCTGTTGGTGCTGTGTTTCCCGACATCGTGCGATACCTTTATTGGACCGGGCCAGCCGACGAAAACGGACGAGACAGCGGCGCGGCCCGCCACCGAAGGTCCGCAAGAACAAGATCCCGTGGTCAGCGCAATCAACAACAAAACGCGTGCGATCCCAAAAGGCATGACCGCAAAGGCGATTGCCGACCTGACGCGCCTGCAACTTGAATATTACAATGACGGGGACAAGAGCTGGGATCCGATTATCTCCAGTGCCGGTGCGGCGACGAAATTCAAAGCCGATGGCGGCTTGCCGTGTTTGCTACACGCCATGGACCCCGATCTGTTTCGATTAGGCGACGGAATAACCTGCGGCGCGGAACGGTTGGACAGTTGGCGGGAACGGCTGAAAGGTTCGGCGATTGTCTTCGAGAAATCGTCGAGCAACCTGCCGGTCAGTGGTGCAGTCGCCCGCATCCACGCAGGTCGGCGCGAGGGCGCCGTCAGCGTTCCGGTTGCCCGGATCGAAGTTGAAGTGCCAGCCAACGGTTCCGATCGCGGCTGTCGCCTGTCCGCGATCTTCGAGACCGGAACCTTGGAAGAGCCATTGCAAAAGACCATTGGTCTGACCCGGGAAGATAATGGCGCGAATGTTCTTTTCACCGCCGATCTCGACGACGGCGAGCGCCCACTTGTTCGCAGCGGTGCAATCACAGTTCAAATCGCGGTTCTCGGCGAGGCTGGTTGCCGATTGGAAGATCGAAGCGAAACCTTGCGTGCGAACCAGGCAACCTTGAAGATGCACTTGACCGCCACAGGCATCGAATTTCGCAATCTGGTTTATCTGCCCTTGTTCAATTCCGCAGGGCTTGATGCCGAGTTTTCGACAACCATGGATCGCCGTGTGCTGGCGGATGCGATGATCATGGCGATCACCAGTGCACATCGCCGCCTCTCAGCCAGTATTGGTGACGATGACCTACAGATCCGCCGCGCCGAAGTTATGCTGGTCGAACCCGAAGCCATCGATATTTATGCAGCGTTGGATTTGGTGCGGCTGCGCAACCTGTCGGAAGTGAATGAAACCTTCCGCGGTGCCGACGCCCGGAAATTACAGGAATTCGCCGGGCGCCTCTTCGCCCCGGACCCAAACGCGATATCTCGGCTTCTGGGTCAGCATTTTTCCGGCGATGCGATCTCGAAGCAGATTGTACTGATCGATATGGGCCACTGGATCGCCCGTGACCGCACAGAAAGTTTATGCGATCCATTGCGCCTGCGGGCGCTGCGCGATGCAGTTCGCACCAGCACCGGAAAGACGGTCCGGATCCTGTCTTTCCCGTTGCTTCGCGCCTCGCCCGAGCAGGCAAACCTTGTCGCACCACAACTGGACCCACAGGCGTTTGTTCCGTCGCGGGGCCAGTCTTTTCGGGAAGTCGTTGCCTGCCGAGGAGGTGACAGCGATATCGCGATTTATCCGTTCCTGGCCCCGGATTGGTATGGTGTCGAAGAAATGGCCTATCGCTATGGTGCGGCAGTGGGCGATCAATTGGGTGGCGTGTTAAACGGTTTGGCCGTTCTCTCTCGGAAGGGTTCGAAATGACAATGTCGAACGTAAACACTAACTTGGCTGCCTTGGCGATATGGGCTGCGACGTTGGCGGTGACTTCGACGGCGCCGGTGGCCAGCGCACAAGGTGTTTCAGAAAGCGATCTGACCATAACCGACCGCAACGAATGTCAGCGTTTGGCCCGCACATTGCGCGACGTTCCGGCATCGGGCGAACAATGGCTGATCGGGCGCCAGGTCAAATTTCACGGCCTAACTCTGGACAATCAAGGCCGTGTCTCGATTTCGTCGCCGATCGAAACGCTGTCCGACCCGTTCCGCAAAGTCCAATGCTATGATGACACGAATGCAGCCTCTCCGGAGGATGATGGCCAACGCAACTATGTCTTCGTTGCCGACAAGGATTTCTCGTCTTGCGGTTGGGTCGCCAGAGAAGAGTTGCTGCCCGAGTATCGACGCAATCTGCGCACCGATCTTGAATCTCGGCGCGCTTCGGGGCGCGAGAAGATCTGCCCTGTGCCGCAGCCAATGCCGTTCAGCGAGTTGTGCCGAAAAGCGCCCAAAGGCGCCTTCCGCGGCGATCGCAGCACATTGTGTGATGGGGTTGCGCTGGGCCTTCGGTCGAAAGCAGTCCTGACCGGCGCTACCGAACTGGGCGATACGCCGAAATATCCCTTCTACAGTACGCCCGATGGCCGCAAACAGCGCGAAAGCCGGGCATTCTTTTCTATATTAGAGATCCACAATGTGGCCGCCCGTCCACCACAACGCGTGGGCGATGCGGCACGGACAATGGTTCTGGTCGGCGATGGCGGCGGCGAGATGTTCGGCTGGGTCGATCTGGACGCACTGCGTTTATGGCCCACGCGTCTGGGCATGTTCTTCGACCTGAACGCAAATGGCGTAATGTTCCAGCGCCGCCGCGACATGATCTTCAATTGGCGCCGCGGCACGCCGGGACCCGACGTGCGCAGCCAAGGCAAAGAGGCTGTCGGCGAACACGTTCATGGTGAACTGCCGCTGGTCAGTTACCCGATCGTGCGCACAGTCTATCCGGCAGATGATCCCAGCCGGTTCGACCCGTCTGATACACCGTTCCATGAGTTGGTCTTCCTTGGCCAAACCGGCGACGGCGCGACCTCTCAGTTATTGCGTGAGGCAAAGATCGCCGAAGCGATCCGCGACCTCGGCCGTGTCAACATTATGTTCGTCGTGGATTCGACGGAAAGCATGGTCGAATATCTGCCACCGATTCAGGAAGGGATCTCGGCCTTTATCAACGAATACGGCGAAGCCGGGCAATTATCCGGGGGCGATGTCCCCAAAGCCAGGATTGCGGTCTATGCGTACAGTGACTTCGCGACGTCGACGAGGACAAGTCTGGGCGACAAGATCGACATCGCGACCCTTCTTTCGCCTGTGCGTGTCGGGCCGTCCTATGACGTTTCGGACAAGCTTGCGGGGGTTTCCGGCCATCGGGGATTGACCGACCGCGCCGGCGGCTATCCGGAAGCGGCTTACGAGGCAGTGCTGCAACTGTCCGAACGTTTCGAGGACCCTACCTGGTTCGAAAACGGACCACGCATTGTCATCCATATCGCCGATCACGGGTCGCGCAAGTCTGTCGATTTCGACGACGTCTATAAGCGCTTGACCGCCCGCAATGTTCTCTATTTCCCGATTGCAGTGACAACAGACGACAAAGGTGAGGTTGGCCGCGAGAACGCGAGAATCGCGATGGAAGAACAGTCGTTCCTGATGTGGGCAAGGTTTGTCAAAAATGCCCGGGCCGCCGATCTTTTGCACGTCGATTTCAAAAGCGATGAGTTCGTCACAGCCGACACAGTGACCGATGCGCTGCTGGTCGGTATCGACAAAGCGATGGAGACGGTGCGCGAAGCACGTGGCCGTGTCACCGGGTCTGGTGCGAAAGAGACGACACTGACCTATTCCAACCGGGCGATTGCTTCGCTTGCTGCACGGATCGATTTCGACGAACGGCTCAGCCGCCAATATGGCCTTGACGATATACAGGACCGCGTCGTTGCGGTCGCAAACTCGGCCTATGCACCGCTTCGATATCGCGCCGGGGCCGATGGCGAGCGGCCGGTCGAATGGGTTTATACCGTTGCGTTGGATGACGAACAGTTCCGCTTCTTGCAGGAAAAGTATGATCGCATGTGCCTGCTGGTCGGCAGGCCGGAACAGCAGCGGGAAATGCGCTCGCTGGTCATAAAGATCATCGAGGCATTTTCGGGCGATGAAATTCGTGGCGAGGAAGACGTGCGCGCCGTCTTTTCTGATCTGGGTCAACTGCCGGGCGTGCGGGGCGGATTGTTATCGATCCCGGAACGTCAGCTTTTACAGAAGATCAAAAGCACTGACCCCACGATCGTGGACGAATTGCGCCGCGATGTTTGCTGGACCAGCTATCACCTTAACAATGTGGTGGCAGAGCAATATGCAAAGGCGTCTGACGTTGTCTGGAATGGGGTCGACTATGAACTAGCGGCCGACGCCAGTGTGTCGGCTCGGCTTTACCGGTACCGGCCCGTTGTAGGCCCGGAGGTGTACTATCTGCCTGCCTGGTTCTTTCTGGTGCCATCAATAGAGGTCGGGCTGGGCACCGGTGAATGTCAGGGATGGGTGTGCGAGGATTAACAGGGGGTGCCTGCGGCTGGATGGGATGAGCAGGGACGACGATCTGAAAAAGTGGCTTGGCCAGGTCGCAAGACGCGGCCCAAAAGCGTTGTCCGGCGGTTATCCAATCACCGTCGGCCGTCTCTTTGCGATCGCGTCTACGATACTGGGCGACAAGCGCCTGGCGCGCGAAGCAACTGGCGCGACCTATCGCTATATTTTGGAGAACGCCAAGGACCTGCGTGGTTCCGAAAAACCCTTCGACCAGATCATGGCCGCCTGCCGCCGGATTTCACTGGATCGGCTGGACCAGTCCAACATGAACCGCTCGCGGCAAGAGCTGAAGCGTCTTACGACCCACTTCAAATCCGCGCCCGAGGGATGCGAAGGACAGCATCTGGTTTGGATCAGCGACAGGACCAACCAAACCGAACGCGATGCGTTCCTGATTACGTTCTTTCTCGCCTTTAATCAGAGCCATTTCGACGAGTATTTCACTGGCCAGCAGTTTCGCCCGCTCTTGCTGTTGGAGGATTTCGTCAAGCTAATTTCCACGGTCTATGGCGACGGCGGGGATGACGGCGACGTCGTTGCCCATATGGATTTCGAGAAGAAAGTCATCCACCGCGCGCTCGGGCTTGAGGCGCGGCATGGCGAATCCGATCCCGACAAGGAGGAGAGAGAACGCCTGGAATTGCACCTCGCGCCCATGTTGGCGTTCTTGCCGGAACAAATACCGGACCCAGCAATTATTTTGGATGGCGATGAACCGGCGACGAGCGCGAAGACAGAGGAAGCCTCTGACCCGCCAATATCTGCACTGGGTCCGGCGTCAGATCCAACCCCGGATGCCCGCCCCGATCAAACGCTCGCCGCAAGACGGGGACCGGAAACGCCTGGCGATGATGTTGTCACGGCGCCTATTCCGACGGAATTACAAAAGCTTCGCTTCTGGAAGCGCACCGCCATCGCCGCGTCGTGCCTGGCTGCCCTTAGTGTCAGCGGCGGCGCTTACCTTTCCATGTCTAATAGCGGTGGGGCGACTGGCGATGTAACAAAAGGCGCGATTGTCGGAGCTGGCGCGACGACCGATGGAACAACCACGACCGTAAGGGGCTCAACTCCGGCGAAGACCGGCGCCGACCTGTTCGGGGTGGCTGCGTCACAGGGCGCCGGGTCATTTGTCGTACTGATTGAATCGCGCAGGGGTCGGCTGCGTGTCTATCCGGTTGGAATCCAGGCATTGGAAAGCGATCGGCTGTTACTGTGGCTGGAGACGACCGGTGAGGCGCCGAAATTGGCGGGACGGGTCGCAATCGCAGGCGAGAAGTTGTTCCGTGTGGATGCGCCGGGTGCGGGCGACCGGATGTTTATCACGCTGGAGAATGAAAATGCCGCGGGCGACACGCCTTCTGCGCCCGGCGGCCCGCGGCTTTATAACGGTGTTATCAATTCGGCATTGGACTGATCGCGGCGCCGTCCGCGTCTTGCGAAGGGCCAGTTTACTCTCGCAGGTCGATGGTGTGTGCGCCAACGGCATCTGATCGTTCGGCCATTCGCTCGATCACTCGCTTGGCCACTGAAACAGCAGGTGTGAGCGTGCTGGTATCCTCGCCCGGGTGAAACCGGGCGCGCAACGCGGTCGGCATCGGTGGCAGCGTCGCATGGATAACTTGCACAGAAGTCGTCTGCTGCAGGCCGCGCGCCCAGGCACCTGTTATTGTCCGTTGCGCCGATTTTGTGGCGAGATAGGCGCTGTTGAACGTGTTCGGCGGAGTGGGATCGTGCGTCATCAATACCCGGCCTGCCGGTGCCGCGCGCAGTAGGGGGTCCACAACCCGGATTAGCCGTTGCGCCGCGCGCAAATTGGTCGCGACGGCCTGATCCAACTCCTCAGCCTCGATATGCTCGGCAGGGGCAAGCATTGGCGTTTGCACGGCCGTGTGTGCCCATAAATCAACCCGGCCCCATCGTTCATGGATTGCCGCACCTAGGCGCGACAAACCAGGATCGTCGCAGATGTCCAACGGCACCAAAACGACCGGGAGACCGCCTCGGGATCGGACGGCGTTGTCCAATTCCTCCAACCCGCCAGCGTTGCGGGCAACGGCAATCACCTGCGCACCAGCAGCCCCAATTTCTTCGCCGAGAGCCTTGCCAAAGCCGCGCGACGCACCGGTGATCAGTGCAACCTTGTCATTCAGATCCGTCATCAGGCGGCATTAGCACCACAAGCTGTCGGCGAAAAGCAGGCTGCCGTGGCTGCGGCAACGCGCCCGGCTCACCGTCTACCGGTTTGGCTGAACACTCCAATAACTCGATTACATTCGAAATGCGCAGTCCCGGACCGCGGTTAAATACCAATTTGCCAACAACATTGATCGCGAGACGTTGAGCAAATCCGATAGATTCCATTCGCGGTTCGAACAGATGATCCCTGTCTTCGATCGCCGAGCCGATTTCAGATCACGGGAGTTGTGGTCGTCGGAAGTCGTCTTCTCGCGTTTAGCCGACAGGCGGTGCTTACCCGCCAAACGTCGATCAGGCGTCGACGACTTCGCGCAGGCCGCCTTTGGCCTGCGCGTCCAAGGGGGCGATCGGATATTCGCCGGAAAAACACGCATCGCAAAATTGCGGGCGGTCATTGTTACGCCCGGCAGGATGACCGCAGGCGCGATAGAGGCCGTCCAACGAAATAAAGCGGATCGAATCGACGCCCAAATGTGCCCGCATCGCTTCTTCGTCCATCCGCGCCGCCAGCAGCTTGTCGCGGTTCGGCGTGTCCACGCCGTAAAAGCAAGACCATCGCGTCGGCGGCGATGCGATGCGGAAGTGCACTTCTTTCGCGCCGGCGGCCAACGCCATTTCTTTGATCTTCTGACTGGTCGTTCCGCGCACGACCGAATCGTCGACCAGGACGATGCGTTTTCCTTCGACAATCGCCCGGTTGACGTTCAGCTTAAGGCGAACACCCATATCGCGGATTTGCTGTGTCGGCTCGATGAATGTTCGTCCGACATAGGCGTTGCGAATGATCCCCATGGCATAGGGTATGCCGCTTTCCTGCGCGTATCCAATCGCCGCGGGCGTCCCGCTGTCGGGAACCGGGCAGACAAGATCGGCCTCGACCGGCGCCTCGCGGGCCTGTTCCACCCCGATCCGGCGCCTTGCCTCGTAAACCGATAACCCGCCGATCACGCTGTCAGGGCGCGAGAAATAGACGTACTCGAAAACACAGAAGCGGCTTTCGCCTTCATCGAACGGACGGGAGCTTTCAACGCCCTCTTCCGTGATGATTACCATCTCGCCCGGCTCAATCTCGCGGACCAGCTGCGCGCCGATGATGTCCAAGGCACAGGTTTCCGACGCCAGGATCCACGCATCCTGATACCGGCCCAGCATCAGCGGACGCACGCCCACCGGATCGCGTACTCCGATCATCTTCGTGCGGGTCATAGCGATCACGGAAAATGCGCCCTCGACCAGGCGCAACGCGTCCTTCATCCGGTCCGGGATCGTTTTTTGGATCGACCGCGCCATCAGATGCACGATGCATTCGGTGTCCGATGCTGATTGGAAGATTGACCCTCGTTCCTGCAATTGGCGGCGTAGACTGTCGGCATTTGTGATGTTGCCGTTATGGGCGATCGCACAGCCGCCCATAGCGAACTCGGCATACAGAGGCTGCACATCGCGGATTGCGGTTTGCCCCTTGGCGCCCGCCGTCGAATACCGCGTGTGGCCGATTCCTTGGCGCCCCGGCAGCAAGTTCATCACGGATTGTTTGGTGAAGTTGTCTCTGACCTGACCCATCCGGCGCTGGGTGCTAAACCCGGCGGTCGGTTCGTATGAGACGATGCCTGCCGCTTCCTGACCGCGATGCTGAAGCGCGTGCAGGCCCAGTGCCACATAGTTCGCCGCATCATCGATGCCAAAGACACCATAGACGCCGCATTCTTCGTGAAGCTTATCGTCCCAGGGCGTTTCGTCCCCAGAAACCTCAACCCAGGGTGCATCCCCGGGCTCTTGCAAGGCAGTCTTCGCGGCATCGCCGCTGTAGCTGTCGCTCATGTCCCGTCGCCCTGGATCACACCACCCGAGTCGCGTCCGCAGTTATAGCGGGCAGACCGTAAATGTCATCCTTCCTTCACAAAGGAAAACGGCGGCCATGGGCCGCCGTCGAAAATTCCGCGAAGTTTTCCGCTCTGCGGGTTGCCTCAGGTGTTGTCGCCGTCCGTCGATGCATCGTCGCCGCTGCCCGGGGTTTCCGGTGCCGGGGCATCGCCGGTGCAGGGCGTCATCAACGCATCGATACGCTCCTGGAACCAGCTTGGGACCTCTTCAGGGCGATACTTGTCCAACAGCGCAGCCGCTTCGTCCAGCATTGGCTTGGAGGCAGCGTTCTCCAACGCGGGCAGAATCTCGTCGCCCGACAGATTTGTATAGATCAGATAGGCCACCGCGATCAGCAGCACGCCGCGCGCAACGCCGAACAAAAAGCCCAGTACCCGGTCGATAGGGCCCAAAGCCGACTCCAGCACGACAGACGAGAAAATCGGTGTGAAGACCGCAAGGACCAATAAAACCGCCGCAACGATCAACGAGAATGCGGCGATCATTGAGATCACGCAGTTTTCGGCCAGAAAACTGCCGACCGCAGGGATCTCTCGCATCAAGGGTTCGAACTTGGGCGCAAGGAAAAAGGCTGCAAGACCGGCAACAATCCAGCCGCCAATCGCAAAGATCTCGCGGGTCAGGCCTCTGGAATATGCCAGGATCGCGGATAAAAGCACAATGACGGCCGCGACCGCATCGATATAGGTAAACTCCATTTATTCCCCCTCGGGCCTCTCACTTTCGACCGTCAGACCGTCTACCAGATCGGCCAAAGCGGCGACAAGCCGTAACCGTAAACCTGATTCGCGTGCGTCTCGTGTCTGGGTTGGCACTATAGCACTGGAAAAGCCAAGTTTTTCAGCCTCATTCAATCGAATGTCGGGTTGTGGCACCGGACGCACGGCGCCCGAAAGGCTGATTTCACCAAATAATACGGTGTCCGTGGGCAGTGGGTTTCCCGTCAAAGCTGAAACCAAGGCCGCCGCCGCGGCCAGATCGGCTCCAGTTTCAGAGATTCGGAGCCCTCCTGCCACGTTCAGATAGACATCGTGGCCAGCGAACCCGACGCCGCAACGCGCCTCCAGCACTGCCAATATCATCGACAATCGCGATGGGTCCCAGCCGACCACGGCGCGGCGCGGGGTGCCAAGATGCGATGGCGAGACCAGCGCCTGAAACTCGACCAGAACCGGGCGTGTGCCTTCAATTCCTGCAAAGACGGCAGATCCCGAAGTCGCTTCTCCTCGCTCTCCCAAAAACAGGGCAGATGGATTGGCAACCTCGGACAATCCGCCGCCCGTCATTTCGAAAACGCCGATCTCGTCGGCGGGGCCAAAACGGTTTTTCACCGCACGCAGGATACGAAACTGGTGCGACCGATCGCCTTCGAAATACAGCACCGTATCGACCATATGTTCGACCACCCTGGGGCCAGCAATCTGGCCATCCTTGGTCACATGGCCGACCAGGACAACGGCGGTGCCCCGACGTTTGGCGAAATTGACAAGTTCGTGCGCGCTTGCCCGGACCTGGGAAACCGAACCGGGGGCCGAATCAATATTGTCCGCCCACATCGTCTGGATCGAGTCGATGACGACCAGATCCGGCTTTTCAGCCTCCAGCGTCGTCAGGATGTCGCGCAGATTTGTCTCGGCCGCGACCAGAACAGGCGCTTCGGCCAGGCCGAGACGCTGGGCGCGCAAGTGAACCTGCGCCGCTGCCTCCTCGCCAGAGATATAGACGGTTCGGCTGCCTGCAGCTGCGAACGCGGCGGTGGCCTGCAGCAACAGTGTTGATTTGCCGATCCCGGGGTCGCCGCCAACGAGGATCGCCGAACCTGCGACCAGTCCGCCACCCAACACCCGGTCCAACTCGTTTATGCCGGACGATGCGCGCGGCGGAGGCGCGTCCTGACCGGCAAGCGCCACCAATCCAATCTGCCTGCCACGCGTTTGTCCCAGCGATTTGGCTGCGGGGCCTGATGTAGACAGCCCTGCATCCGCTTCGACCGAATTCCAGGCTCCACAATCACCGCACTGACCGGCCCATTTGCGATGGGCAGTCCCGCATTCACGGCAGATAAATTGTGCGGCAGAGCGGGCCATCTGGATCCGGGAAAAGATCAGGTCATCGACACATAACCGAGGATGGCCATCAGCGCAAAGAGCATCACCAGCAACGGAAAGATCCGGTACCATCGCGGCTCGAGCACCAGCGTCCAAAAGGCGACCAGGATCAACGGAGCGGACAAGATTCGGGCGATGGGCACCGCGCGCTCCATCAATGCGGCCATGACCGCAAGGATCAACCCAAAGCAGATTGCATGTGCAACCCGTCCGCGCCCCTGCAACAACAGGATCTGGCTGAGCGAGTACATTGCGGCCAGAAAGACGCCGATGCCGGCGAAGATGCCGACAAGGGTCAAGAGCGTGTCGATGATGCGGCCTCCGTTTTAAACTGTTTGGCGGTGCGCCAGGCGACCCACATCGAAACCAACACACAAATCGTAAAAAGCCAAAGCCCCCAGGACGTCGTGACATGACCAACGCCGATGCCTTTGACCATGACGATATAAAGCGCGATCAGAAAAACATCGGCCATGGACAGCTTGCCCATAATCTCGATCATCGGCATCGCGCGGCTTTTCAGAAAACCGAGATGGATCAGTGCCAATGCGATGGTCTTTCCGTAAGGGAAGAAGATTGCGAAGACTGCAACCAGGATCGACAGCGCTATGTCTGACTCCCACAAATCCAGGACGCCGCCAGCGATGGTGATCTCGTCACCCGAGAAGAACGGCAGCACGCCAGCATGTGCGAGCGGTGCCAACCATGCGGCCGGATAAAGGATCAATAGGATGAAATTTACGGCGCCATGAATGCCGAGATCCAGCAATCGATCATAGATCGAGCGGGAACGAGAGCGCGGATCGCCGGGTTCCGACATCGCGCGCCTACCGGATCGTTTCAATCGGCCCTTCGGGCAGACCGTTCACGAACTGATGGACATAGGCGTTTTCGGTCGTCTCGATTTCGGCGATCGGACCTTCCCACTGCATGATGCCTTCGTGCAGCATTGCAACGCGGTCTGCGATCTTGCGCACAGATCCCATGTCGTGCGTGATCGTCATCGCGGTTGCACCCATCTCGACGACGATCTCGCGGATCAGGTCATTGATGACATCTGCCATGATCGGATCCAGGCCGGTTGTGGGTTCATCGAAGAAAATGATCTCGGGTTCTGCCGCAATGGCGCGGGCCAAGCCAACGCGTTTTTGCATGCCACCTGACAACTCCGCCGGAAACTGGTCTGCCACATCGGGTGACAGACCAACGCGGCGCAATTTTTCCACGGCGACGTCGCGGGCCTGATCGCGCGGCAGCCTGCGGGACCCCTGCAACAATCTGAACGCCACATTCTGCCAAACCGGAAGACTGTCAAACAGGGCACCGCCCTGGAACAGCATGCCGAATTTGTCGAGCGCGTTCTCCCGTGCGCGGCCGCGGGCGTGCGTAATGTCCTGGCCGTCAACGCGGATAGTGCCGCTGTCGGGCCGGATGATGCCCAGCACGCATTTCAATGTCACCGACTTGCCGGTACCCGATCCACCGATGATCACCGTCGATTGCCCCTGGGGCACGGTCAGGTCGATACCGCGCAGAACCTTCTTCGGGCCGAAGGATTTGGCAACGGCCTGCATTTCAATTTTAGCGGTCATGTGCCGAACAACGCTTCGGTCAGGATGTAATTGGAAGCAAGGATCAGGATCGATGCAGTGACAACAGCATTCGTCGTGGCGCGGCCGACACCTTGTGCACCACGGCCGGAATTATACCCCTGAAAGCAGCCCATCAACGCGATGATAAAGCCAAAGACCGCCGCCTTGACCAAGCCGGAGACGACATCGCCGGTTGTCAGGAAATCGGCCGTCGTGTTGATATAGGTGCCGGGCGAGAAGTCGAGCCGTGTGATGCCGACCAAGAAACCGCCAAGGATTCCAATGACATCCCCGATGGCAGCGAGGATCGGCATCGCGATCGTTGCGGCCAGTAGGCGTGGAGCGACCAGATATTTCATCGGATTTGTCGACAGAGTCGTCAGCGCGTCAATCTGCTCGGTCACACGCATTGTCCCAAGCTCGGCCGCGATCGAGGCCGAGACACGCCCAGCGACCATCAATCCACCCAATACCGGACCGAGTTCGCGGGTCATTGCGATGGCGACGATATTGGGAACGACGGACTCGGCGTTGAACCGCTCTCCCCCGGCAAACACCTGAAGGGCCAACGCACCACCCGTGAAAAGGGCCGTCAACCCCACAACGGGCAGCGAGAAGTAGCCTATTCTTATCAACTGGCGGCCAAGCTCGCCCAGATACCATGGCGGGGTAAATAGACCGGCAACGCCTTTCGCAGCAAAGATCGCAAGCGCACCGGTGCCCTGCAATAGCCCAAGCACCGCCGCGCCGATGGCCGCGAGGAAACCCTGTATTTGCGCCAAGATTGCCATGCGGATCATATTCCCTGCATCGGTGTATATGTCGTATAATGATTACACCGTCAGGTGCCAAGTGCACCTGCGACCAGGTTGCGCGCGAGGGGGGCAAGCCCTTGAATTCCGACCAAGAGCTACCCGCTCGTGCGGTGGAGGAGCGCGACCAGTTGATCGCGCGCCTGACCGAGTTAGTGCGCACTGTGTCGGATGCAGAACTGGAGTATATTTCGGAGGCTGATCCAGGGGCAGGCCCGATCCGAATTGCAAAGCATCAGGCGGCCTTGCGCACGATTATCTTCAAGCGCGACGGCCATATGACCGAAAAGCATGATTTCTTTCCTGGCGAAGTTTTGTGCATGATCGCGGAAGATGACGAGGAACATCAGGATCGCGCGTTCGAAGTTGCGACGGCGCTGCTTTTGATGAAGGCTCTGCGCAGTCAAGACGAAGATGGCGCGATGTCGATCTGCTGGTCAGAAAACTGGCCGGTCTATTTCGATGTCGATCAGGACTTTCTGGAACCGTTTATGTTTGGATTTCGCTGGTTGGCCGAGTATTCGACGGATTGGGATTATCTGCACGATCCGGACGTTGTCGAACCTGTGCCGGACCGGGTCGAGATCGCGGAATTGGTGGAGCAGAAACTTTCGGCGAAGACCTCGCTGACGGACCATCAAGAGCCACCAGACGGGTTGGGCTAGGCTGCGATTGCGCCTTCAAGCCGGCGCGCCCAGTTTGGTTAGCGCTTGGTCCTGCGAGAGCCCGCGTGGGCAGCGCAGCGATGGATCGCGGACGGCAATCAGTGATTTAGTCATGCCAAAGAAACGCTCGCGCCGGATGAAGGCATCAGGAAACAGCGCGCCCATCTGTCGCGCATCGAGAAGGCGGGCCGACTGCAAAGTGCGCAGGGCACCGTCAACAGTTTCGGCGCGGGTCCAGAAACCGCATTTGCGCGCCATGACGATCCGATAGGCCAACGGTTCGGGCAACCAGTGCAGGAATGGTGTCCTGGCGTGCGGTTCGATCGGAAACCAGTAATTCGGTGTTTGGATCATATAGGCGGGCGCCAGGCGCCGGATTTCCGATGCCATTGCAATCATGTCGGACCAGAGGCCGACATGTTCGATCACCGAATTCGAGAAGCAGATATCGAAGCTGCGATCGTCGTATTCGGGCATGGCCCGGGCGTCGCCCGTCTGCATTTCAACCGCGTCGTCTGCGACGTTCTCGCCCGCCTGCCCTGGCCGGTTCAGACAGGTAATCCCGACCGAGCGCCAGTCGATCAGGTCGCGCCATGTGCGCCAGAACGCCTGTGTACCGCCAATATCGAGAATGCGGCAGTGACCCTTGCGCACGACAACACCGCGGATCAATTGGGACAGAGCGCCGATTCGCGCGCGACGAAACCTATTACCGGAAGAAGTGGGACTGACGTCGAGCATTGCGTTTCCTGTCGCTGAGTCGCTCCCCATCATGGATAAACTGTGGTTAAGGGAAGGTTGCCGATATTCCCGCCCTAATGATTTCAATGGCTTGCTGCCAGCGCGCGATCTGCGTGGTTCCTCGGCAACGCCGATGCCCAAGCCCCTAAGGTTTGTCTCGACGGCCCACATTCACTTCGGTGGGCAGCGAAAACCCAAGGGGAATGGAATGCCCGATATCTATGATGACCGCAGTTCAGGGCTTGAAAGCCCAGGCTACAACGCCGCCACAATCATTCCCAGCGATGCCTCCGATCTGCCGACGGCCTCGCGGGCGATCTATGTCGGAACCAGTGGCGATCTGAATGTCACCTTGGTCGGCGGTGCGACGGTAACATTCAAAAATGTACCAGCCGGTGTCCTTCCGCTTCGTGTGTCACGCGTGCTTGCAACCGGCACCTCTGCAACCGATCTTGTGGCGGTCTGGTAATGCATTTGGGCGTGGATCTTTCGCTGACCGCCTGCCGGGCGGTGACGGCCGTTACTAGCGACCCGGCGATCTTGGCTGTCGGGGCTGAAGGCTGGCGCGTGACCTACGATCAGCCAGGGGCATTCGATCCGATCACAGATCCGCGCCCGCTGGTGGTCGATCGGCAGGGTTTTGACGCCTCGGGCCAAACGACCACGGTGACGGATATTCTGACGGTTATGGGGCGGGTGCGCGAACCCTGGCCGGACGACCAAACCTGGACCCCGGGCGATGTGGCGCTGTCGGATGTGGTCTATGCCGGTGATACGGTTCTTGGCGTCGCGAACAGTTCGGCCCAGCCCTATCCCAAACCGCAGGCCCTGTGGCTGAACCATGACCGTGAGGTTGCCGATAATGCGATCTTCACAGCGCGACTGGCCGTCGCCCATGCCCATGCCCGCAAGGGTCGTCCGGTGGCTGCGGTGCGTTTTACCGCAACGGACGGTACCACAACGGTAGAGACGCTGGTGACGACGATGCAAGCCACCAGCCATTTGACGAGCGGTCTGTCGGTACCGCACTTCGCAGGCGATCTGGATTTCTCGGCTTTGGCGCCCGGCGCGTTGATCACAGTGGATGCCGAGATCCGGCCCTGGGTTGGACCTGGCTTTACCATATCGACCGACGGCGACGTCTATCCATCGGTAAATCTGACGGTCTTGAAGGTGCTGAACGATTTCGACGGCGGATATGGGCGAGCCTATGCCTATATCGACCCAGTGACCGGCAATGACGGGACGGCCAGCGTAGATGCTATTGCCACGACCGCGCGGACGACGCCCTATGCCACATTGGGCGCCGCGGTTCTGGGCATCAACCAATTCAACACGGCAAACCATGGCCGGGCCAACGTCTCGGGCGGGGTCATAAGGCTGGAGCCCGGCGTGACGACGCATCAGGGTTTCGGCTGGTACGCCGTGGGGGAAATCCCACTGATCATCGAAGCCGCCGATCCCGGTCAGAAAGCCGCGACCATCTATCAAGACGCGGGTTCTTCAGTTTCGAACGGTCTGCCGGATATGGTCAAACTGCGCAATCTGACCCTGCGCCGGAACGCTGTGGGATCGGTGATCTTCCTCGACAATAATGCCGTGCCCGGTTCGACCAATATGATCGTGGCTGAAGCGTGCACCTGGGATGACAATGGCCTCGGCGCATCGTGGAATGCTTGGGTATACCGGCCGGGACGCTTTTGGGTGATTGATTGCGATGGTCAGGATCTGGGTCAATGCAAGCAATTTTCGACTGACTACAAGGCCTGCATTTGCATTGGGTCGGGCGCCGGATCGCTGCAAAGCTTTACCTATCACGCCGTCGGATGCCGCGATCTGGATGCGTTCCTTTATGACAATGCGATCGCCGGAAATGTGCAGGTTGCACGTGGTGATTTCTTCGGCTGGAACCATATGGGCCAGGGCACCAATGCCGAACGCTGTCTGAACATTCTGCGCGCCATCGATGATCGCGGGATCGCGCTTGTCGGCAACGTTTTCGAGCAATATGGCGGCACAACCGGACCAGTTTATTCTGTCAGCGCCGACGCCATTGAGGAAACAGCCTTGAACGTCAATGTCATGTGTAACACGTCAATCGGATCCCGGGCCAACCTTCTCTATCAGGACAAGGGTTCGGTCGCGATCACCAAGACCGGGCGGTGCCGCTTCAATGTCGATTGGATGTGGAATTCGAAGGACGATGTCTTCCTGCCGCAGGACGGCGCGCGAACCGGCAATTGGGGATTCCAATATCGTGCGGGCTTCCGCGGGAATGCCGCGCTCGAAGGCTCGAACAACGCTGCCGATTTCGGGCAGGGCGGTTCGTGGTTGGGGGAATTGGGGGCGTTCGAAGATGTCAGCGGCTCTCCGGCAACCCCAATAGTGGCGGCCTGGTTCGATGACCGTTCCTTTTTCGGAACAGGGATCGGCGGCGGCGACTACAGGCCGGGGGCTGGGCATGGTTTGCCGGTTGTGGCCGCCGGTTGGGCACCCTATCCGGTGGATCTGAACGGCGCGGCAATTGCCGATAACGGTCTGGCGGTCGCGGGGGCTTGCCAGCCTTGAGGCATGGCGGGTTGAGCGAATAACTACACCGGCAAAAGGGTTGGCGGGCGAACCGCCGACCCTATCGTCCGCTGCCTGACAAAACGACACCGACAGTGTGCCACAGGATCTTCAGATCCATCAGCACGGTCCAGTTTCGCGCATAAATTCGATCGAGCCGCACACGTTCGGAGTGCGCTGTGCCGTGCCGCCCAGACACCTGCCACAGCCCGGTGATCCCAGGCAGACAGCCCGCATAATCGTTGAAGAACGGGCTTTCGAAATAAGCCCGATCGGAAGGATAGCCTTCGACTTCTGGCGCGACGACCGGGCGGGGGCCGACCAGGCTCATTTCTCCGCGTAGCACATTGATCAGTTGTGGTAACTCGTCTAGCGAGGTCGCGCGCAACCACCGGCCAAGTCTGGTGGTTCGCGGATCCGGCGACAACTTTTGATGCCGTTGCCATTGGGCCGCCGCAACCAGATCGGCCGCCAATACGCTGGCCAATCGGCTCTCTGCGTCGTGGCGCATGGTGCGGAATTTCAGGCAGCCGAACCGGGTTCGGTTGCGCCCGACCCGGGGTTGGACAAAGAACGCAGTTCTGCCTTCGATCATCAGCACAATTGCGATCAGGGCCATGGGCAGCGCCAAGACAGCAAGGGCCAGACCGGCCAGTGTCAGATCGACGAACCGCTTGGTCTGAATCTCCGCCAAACTACGGGGCAGCGCCGCGATATCTGGCGCGATGAGATCAGCATTCCCGAGCCGGTTAAGGTGCACACCGATCTTCGGCGATGCCGGTGTGCGCACTGGTCGGATGGGCTCAAGGACAGGGGCTCCCTGGAACAGGGCTGCCGCCTCGTTAAACCCGCGCGGCGATGAACCGGTGGCCGATGCATCGCCTGAATCGGGCAAGTCACAATCTGGTCCCTTCAGGACCCGCTCTGGATCGTTCATGGTCCACCCCGGACTGGGCGCAAACAGCGCTTCTGGTGGTTAACGATCCATTGCGTATCGGGAGACTCTTACGAAAAGATTTACGCTGACGCATATGCGGGCGCCGATAGAGGTAGCGGCCCTCCCCAGACCTTAAATCCAAGCGCTCAAGCGGCGTCGGCCTTGCTCTCCTTCAGCTTGGCCATCATGGCATCGGTCACCGTAAAGCGCTCACCATAAGCGTCTGCCAACACATCGGCCCGGGCCTTGAACCGGTCCAACCCGTGGAAACGGCAGAACTGCAACGCACCGCCGGTCCAGGCCGGGAAACCGATCGCAAAGATCGATCCGATATTGCCTTCGACTTCGGTGTTGATGACACCCTCGGTGTAACAACGCAGCGCCTCGATGGCCTGGCGATAAAGCAGCCGGTCGATGGCGTCTTCCCCCGAAATTTCCATATTCCCCTTCTGGAACTGGCTCAGTCCCGGCCACAGCGATTTTGGGCCGTTTTCCGGATAGTCGTAGCATCCGGCCTTGTCCCAGTTCCGCCCGCGCCGGCCCATCTCGCACATCGCATCAACGATCTCAGCCGACGCCGTGTTGTACTTGCCGAAATCCGTGGTCACGCCCAGGCGCGCGTCCAGTTCCTTGTGGGTCTGCCGGACTTTACGGCTGAGTTCCTGGCTGACCTGATCCTGAATGTCGAACGGGCCGACAGGCATTCCTGCCTTCCATGCGGCGCGTTCGATGGCGACGGGGTTCATACCGTCGCGCAGCAACTGGAACCCTTCGTCTAGGAAGGTGCCAAAGACGCGCGATGTGAAAAACCCGCGGCTGTCATTGACCACAATCGGCGTGTAGCCGATCTGCTGCACATAGTCATAGGCTTTGCGCAGTGTCTCCTGGCTGGTTTTCTCGCCCATGATGATCTCGACGATCTTCATCTTGTCGACGGGCGAGAAGAAATGCAGGCCGATGAACCGCTCCGGCTCCGGGCAGGCGTCTGCCAGGATCGAGATCGGTAGGGTCGATGTGTTCGAGCCGTAGATGCCTTCCGGCGCCAGCTTCCCGAACGTCTCGGCGATGACCTTTTCCTTCAGGTCGATATTCTCGAAAACCGCCTCGATAATCAGATCGGTGCCATCGTAATCGTCATTATCGGTCGCTCTGATCAGACCAAGCATTTGGTCCTTTTGCGCGCCGCTCATCTGCCCGCGATCGACGCGCTTGGTGGCCAGATCATCGGAATAGGCTTTGCCCTGCTCGGCCTTGGCCAGTTCCATGTCCTTAAGCACTGTCGGCAGTCCGCGAGAGGCTTGTGCCCACGCAATACCGCCGCCCATCATGCCAGCGCCCAGAACCGCTGCCGATCCGGCTTTCCAACGGTCGCCTTCGGGGCGAACCTTGCCGGATTTGATGGCCTGCATGCCGAAGAAAAACGTGTGAATCGCCGCCCGTGAATGTGGACCGGACAACAGACTGGCCAGCTCCCGGCTTTCGACACGCAGGGCCGAGTCAAATCCCATGCGCATCGAGTTGACCGCGATATCCAGAATCTTTTCCGGACCCGGCAGCAGGCCGCGTGTCTTGTTGAACACCATGGTGGGTGCAAAGCGGATCACATTGCGGACTGCTGGGTCCGTCGTGTTGCCGCCTGGATACTCGAATCCGCGCTCGTCCCAGGGTTGGGTGTGCGCCTCGGGATTGGCTTTGATCCAGGCCTTCGCCGTGGGGATCAGTTCGTCGGCGTTTGCGACGACCTGATCGACAAGACCCAGGTTCAGCGCGGCAGCAGGTTTGATCGGTTTGCCTTCCAACAATATCGGCAACGCTTTTTCCAACCCAATCAATGCGGGCAGGCGCACGCAGCCGCCGCCGCCGGGCAGCAGGCCGATTGTCACTTCCGGCACGCCGACCACGGCCATCGGGTTGTCAAAGATCACTCGGTGATTGCAACCAAGGCAAATCTCCAACCCGCCGCCCAGCGCTGCGCCACTGATCGCGGCGGCAATGGGGATCGGCAGTTTCTCCATCCGCCGGATCGTCGCTTTGGCCCGTTCGGTCCACTGGAAAATCGCCTCGGCCTGGGGTTCGCTTTCCAGCATTTCGCCCAGGTCGCCGCCAGCGAAGAAGGTCTTCTTGGCCGAGGCCAGGACCACGCCTTTAAGATCGCTTTCGGCTTCCAGCCGGTCCAGAGCCGCCTCGGTCGCGGTCAGCCAGGCGGCGTTCATCGTGTTCGCCGACTGGCCCTGGCTGTCATAGGTCAGCGTGACGATCCCGTCTGCGTCTTTTTCGTAGCGGATATCTTCAGTCATGTTCGCCTCCGTCGTGAGGGCTGGATCTACTTGTTTCGTCGTTGGCGGTTCGTCTCCGGACCGCGATGGTATCGATCAATGGGTCCGTGCGCCCGCCCCGGAATCAAGGCCCGGCGGGCCGCCGGACTGCGCCTGACCGCCCCCCGGGTCAGACGCAATACCTGCCTTAGCGCATGGCCGGGGCGATAAGAGACAGCGTGATGACAAACGGGCGACCGTGGGCGTTGGTGCGCCTGCCCGTGGGCAGGCTCAGCCCTTTGTTCGGCCCGATGCTCAAACCCGTTCGATGATCGACGCGACGCCCATGCCGCCACCGACGCACATGCACATCAGCGCACGTTTGAGGTTCCGGCGCTCCAATTCGTCGATCATTGTCGAGACCAGGCAGCCACCGGTCGCGCCCAGCGGATGCCCCATGGCGATTGCACCGCCGACAACGTTCAGCTTTTCGTCCGGTACATCCAGGTCCTTTTGCAGGCGCAGAACGACCGACGCAAACGCCTCGTTGATTTCGACCAGATCAATATCGTCCATGGTCAGGCCTGCCTTGGCCAAGGCCTTGCGCGATGCAGGGCCAGGGCCCGTCAGCATGATCGTCGGGTCGGTTCCGGTCAGTGCGATCGAAAGGACGCGCGCGCGCGGCGTCAGCCCCAGATCGTTGCCGGTCTGTTCGTTGCCCAACAGGATCAGCGATGCGCCATCGACGATACCGGAGGAATTGCCGGGCGTGTGGACATGATGGATCCGCTCGACCTCGGTATACTTGGCCAAGGCCACCTGATCGTAGCCCATCGCGCCCATCTTCTCGAACGCCGGGCGCAGCGCGCCCAGTTTCTGCATATCGGTGTCGGGCTTGATGAAATCGTCCCTGTCCAGAACGATCATGCCATTGTCGTCTTTAACCGGCACCACCGATTTGTCGAACCAGCCTTCGCCCTGCGCATGTGCGGCCTTTTTCTGCGACTGCATGGCCACCAGATCGACATCGTCGCGGTTCCACCCCTCCAGCGTCGCGATCAGATCGGCACCAATGCCTTGCGGCACAAATCCGGTCTGAATATTTGTCTCCGGGTCTTCGGAAAATGGGCCGCCATCGGATCCGATGGGCACGCGGGACATCGACTCGTACCCACCGGCGCAGACCAGATCCTCCCAACCCGAGGCGACCTTTGCTGCGGCTGTGTTGAACGTATCCAGGCCAGAGGCGCAGAACCGGTTGACTTGCGCGCCCGGCACCTTTTCGTCCCAACCCGCTTTTTGCAGGGCAATTTTGGGAAGCACTGCGCCCTGTTCCATATGCGGTGCGACGCAGCCCAGCAGCACGTCGTCGACGCGGCTGGTGTCCAGATCGTGACGGCCCTGCATTTCATCCAACAAAGTCGTCACCAGATTGATCGGCTTGACTTCGTTCAACGATCCATCGGCTTTTCCACGCGAACGGGGTGTTCGAATGGCGTCGAAAACAAAGGCTTGTTCGGGCATGTCGGGTCCTCTCGGTCGCGGCGTCCGGTGCTGGCTTCGTGTTTGCGGCAGCGGACAGTGCCCGGTCAACCGGGGAGTCATCGCTGGGTCGATGGATCACGGGGTTGGCGCGCGTTTGGCATATCGCTATGCGTATTTACCTGTGGCGGTGCGCGCCGACGGTGCAACCTAGTCGTGACGGTCGGCATTACTTGCAGATCGCGGCGCAAAAAATCGAGAGGAAACGCATGTCCGGTATCATTGTCATCGGCGGCGGGCAGGCGGGATCGTCGCTTGTCGCCAAGCTGCGCGGTCTTGGCTTTGAAGGCGATGTGACTTTGATCGGCGAAGAACCCGTGCCGCCCTATCAGCGCCCGCCACTGTCCAAGGCCTATCTGCTGGGCGATATGGAGGCCGAACGATTGTATCTGCGCCCGCGCGCGTTCTATGCCGATCAGAAGATTACCCTGAAACTGGGTGCGCCGGTCGAGGCAATCGACCGTCTTGAGAAGACAGTAACGGTTGGCGGCGAGACCCTGGCTTATGATCAATTGGCGCTGACCACCGGATCGGTCCCGCGCCGCCTGCCGGCCGCAATCGGCGGCGCGCTGGACGGTGTCTACGAGGTGCGAACCTTGGCCGATGTGGACCGGATGGCCCCAGAGTTTCGCGACGGCGCCCGTGTTCTGGTGATCGGCGGCGGCTATATCGGGCTGGAGGCCGCCGCGGTGGCGCGCAAGCTGGGTCTTGAGGTCACGCTGGTCGAGATGGCCGAGCGCATTCTGCAACGGGTCGCGGCGCCCGAAACCTCGGATTTCTTTCGCGATCTGCATTCCGGGCATGGCGTCGATATTCGCGAGGGCGCGGGCCTGGCCCGGCTGACCGGAGAGGGGCGCGTCACCGGCGCAGAGTTGAGCGATGGATCCAGCCTGGAGATCGACTTTGCGCTGGTCGGTGTCGGCATCGCGCCGGGAACCGCGCTGGCCGAAGCGGCCGGGCTTCAGATTGACAACGGAATAATGGTGGACGGTGACGGGCGCACGTCCGATCCGGCGATTTGGGCTGCCGGGGATTGCGCGTCGTTCCCGGTGGGGGGTCGGCGCCTCAGACTGGAAAGTGTCCAAAACGCCATCGATCAGGCCGAAGCGGTCGCCGCGAATATGCTGGGCGCCGGTACCGCCTATGTCCCTAAACCCTGGTTCTGGTCCGATCAGTACGATGTGAAATTGCAGATCGCCGGGCTGAACACCGGTTACGACAGCGTGGTGGTTCGCGCTGGCGACCGCGACGGGGCGGTGTCGCATTGGTATTTCCGCGGACCACAGCTGCTGGCGGTCGATGCGATGAACGATGGACGCAACTATATGATCGGCAAGCGCCTGATCGAAAGCGGGCGTTCCCCGGCGCCGGAGACGATTGCCGATCCGGCAACGGATATGAAAGCGCTGATGAAGGGGTAGGGTGCGTTTTAACGCACCGCTCGATGCGTGATGGCGCAGGCACGAGGCGCCGGGAAGAGGCGCAGGCACGAAAGGAAAAAGAATGCTGGAAGAACCGCCGATTGTGCAGATCCGCAAACCATCGCGGCGCCCGACTGCGGCACAACTCGCCGCGTTGGCCGAACAGCCGACCGGTTTTTTGTGCGATGCGATGGACGGAAAGGGGGCATTAGCACACGAGCTTTCCTTGCTGGACCCCGCCGCGTTGCCCGGCCAGTTCTGCGGCGTTGCGCTGACCGCCGATAATGGCCCGGACGACATTCTGGCGATGCTGGCCGCGCTGACGCAGTTGCAGCCGGGCGATGTGATGGTCTCGGCCTGTTCGGGCTGGCGCGGTTCTGCGGTGACGGGCGACAGGGTGATTGGCCAGTGCCGGAATTCGGGCGCGGTGGGTTTCGTAACCGATGGGTTGGTCCGCGACTATGAAGGTATCGTCGAGGTCGGATTGCCGGTTGTCTGCGCAGGCATGACACCGAATTCGCCCTATGCCAAAGGCCCGGGCAAGGTGGGCGAACCTGTGGTTGTCGGCAGTGTGCGGATTGCGACCGGCGATGTGATTGTTGCGGACCGGACCGGGACCGTCGTTGTCCCGTTCGAAAAGATCGATCAGGTGATCGAAACCGTCACCCGTGTTGCAGGGCTGGAAACAGAGATGGATGCCAAAGTTGCGGGCGGCCAGAAGGCACCGCAAGCTATGCTGGATCTGGTTGCATCGGACAAGGTGCGGTGGCTTTGAATGACGGGCACGACATCGCTGCGCTGAAGGTCGTGGCGCTGAAGGCCGGTGAAGACGCGCAACTGCATTGGTATGCCGATGACCGGTCCGACGACCCGGTCGATCCGCCTGCCAAACTGCGGCTGATCATCGAGGATGCATCGCACGCCGCGGCGTTCGTCGCGGCGGGCGAGGCTAAAGCGGTCGATCACGAGATCCGTTTGGGGCCGGACTGGCAAAGCCCCCGCCCGTCGTTGTCCTACGTCCGCGTTTGGGCGATTTTGTTGAAGAAGTCGTTTTTCGAGAGGCTCCTGGCCTAGGCTGATGACGCTCGCCGCGCCGCTCAGGCCGGGTTCGGCACGAGTTTCGCGAGCTTCCTGAGGTTTTGCGCTGTTGCTGCCATCAGGAATTCGTCGCGGGCGCCGGATGGTCCTCTGAGCCGGAGACGGTCGAGTTTCAGGATACGTTTGAGGTGAGCGAACAGCATTTCGACTTTCTTCCTGGCGCGCATTGCATCGACATATGCGTCCGTTTTGGCGATGTCGCGGGCCATGTCTCGCGCGCCTTCGTGAACAGATCGCAGGATTTTCCGCGCATGCTCCTTGGGCGTGCAACACGGCTTGAGTGGGCATGCGTCGCAGTCGTGTTTGCTGGCGCGGTAACGGCGCTGGCCGTCGTCATCTACTGCATCGCGGGCAATCTTGAAGGGGCGACGGTACTGACGGAGCCAGTGACCGGCAGGGCAGCGATAGGCGTCCTCGCCGTGGTCGTAGGTAAAATCTGACCGGGAGAAGATCTCGTCTGATCGTCTCGACTTATCGATGACGGGTATGAATGGCTCTATACCCTGTTCCTCAACCAGCCAGGCGAGCATCTCCGCATTGCCATATCCCGTGTCGCCGACAAGGCGCTCGGGATAGAGGTTGAATGTCTGCCGGGTCCGCTCAATCATATCCCGGGCGGCCTTGTTCTCGGCCTGACGGATCGGTGCGGTTGGCTCGACATCCACGATGATCGCGTTGTCGAGGTCGACGAGATAGTTCGTGGAATAGATGAAGTGCGCCTTGCCGCGATCGGCAGCAGACCAGCGCGCCGCCGGATCGACAGGCGAGATGTATTTGGGCACGACGGGTGTCGCTGCACCGAAAGCCGCATCGTCCAGTGTCGCAAGATATTCGGACGTCGCGCGGCCGGCGAATTGCTCTGGCGACCAGTCTTTCGGCGTGATCCCGTCTTCCCGGTTCGCATCAGCCTTGATCAGGGATGCGTCGACACCGAACGCTTCTCCGCCAACAAGACCTTCGCGGATGCATCGAGAAAGAACATCCTCGAACAGGAACCTGAACAGATCACTGTCGCGGAAACGGCCATGCCGGTTCTTCGAGAACGTGGAATGGTCCGGCACCGGATCGTTCAGATCCAGCCTACAAAACCAGCGATAGGCGAGGTTCAGATGCACCTCTTCGCAAAGTCGTCGCTCTGAGCGAATGCCGTGAGTGTAGCCGATAATCAACATCCTGATCATCAGTTCGGGATCGATAGATGGGCGACCAATCCGGCTATAAAACGGCTCGAGCCGACGCCGGACGCTCGAAAGATCGACGAACCGATCAATGCTCCGAAGCAAGTGATCCGCGGGCACGTGGATCTCCAGGTTGAACTCGTAGAACAGGCTGTTCTGCAGCACTTGCCGATCGCCCATCATCGCAGAAAACCTCCGTCACCACAGAGATCTTGAATCAGTGCTGGACCGTTCTTTCAACCCGGCTTTTTCAACAAAATCGGGCCGATGCGGTCGTTCGCACGCTGGGCGAAGCCGGGATCGTGATGCGCCCCGAGATCGGAATATCGGAAAAGCTGGATACCGCATCGTTGCTGCGCGGGCTCGCAATGATTGGCGATCTTGGCCGGATCAGCGTTGAAGACATCATGGACGGGCGTAAGGTCTTTGTCTCTCGCCACGCATCGGGCCCTTTCGTGCTGGAGGTGACGGGTGAGCAGTTTGCCAGAGGCCAAGGCTGGCTGCGTGCCAGCGGCCGGGACATGGTGGCCTATGGCGAGGGTGCCAGGCTCGAACTCGGCTCGGAGCCAGTTGGCGCCGCAGAGCTGATCGTCGTGGCGCTGCCTGCATTGGAAGGGTCTGCGACCACGACGCTTGTCGCGCGCTACGCGCCGGGCGCTGCCCAGCCGTGGCCTGACTGATGCCCCTTAGTCCAGGCTGAACCCTTTGGCCCGCACAAAGGCGCCGAAGTCATCGCGCTGCGGATCAGCATATTGCCGGGCCTTGTCGTCGGACCAGCCATAGCCGGGTTTCTCGCCGAACCGTTCGATCTCGCGTTGCCGCGGCGGCGGCCCGCGGCGGGCATCGTATTCACGGATTCCGGCATCGCGGTCCGTTGCGAACCGGTTTTCATGCACTGTGGCTGCCAAGGAAAGGCGCGGCGCGATCCGCGCCGGACGGCCCGGCCACCCGACCGTCAGGCCGGCAACCGGGATCACCCGGGCGGGCAGGCCCAGCAGATCGGCGACCCGGGCCACCTGATTGCGAAGGACCGATAACGGGCAGCATCCCAAACCGATGCGCTCGGCTGCCGTGATAAAGGCCTGAAGCGCAATGCCCGCATCGACCGCAGCATTGAAAAAGCCATCCAGATGGTCATTCGCCATCGGCACCCCGGCCAGCCGGTGACAGTCGTGCATACGCTGATGATTGGCGCAGAAGACCAATAGAACCGGGGCCTTCGGCTGCCAGTCGAACCCGGTTATGGCATCCAGTTCAGCGCGGATCGCCGGGTCGCTGACGATCACGATATCGCGTTGCTGCAGGTCGGATTTCGACGGTGATGACAGCGCAATGGCGCACAGCGTCCGGATCAAGTCTGGCGCAACTGGATCGTCGAGATAGAGGCGGCAAACCCCGCGCCCGGCCATGTCAGCAAGCGCTTCGGTTTCGCCGGGCGCTGTCGGCGCATCACCGAAACGGGCGTCCAGCGCTGATTGGGTTGTCGGTCGTTCGGTCATTCGCGATTGGTCCATCATCGGGGATCGGGCCGTCAGACTATCGCGGAATGCGGCGTCGCGCATCTCTGTCTGCAGGGCAGAACCCGTCTGCGTCTGCGTCTGCGTCCGCGTCTGTGTCTGCGTCCGCGTCGGTGCCTTGGCAGCCATCATCGAAAGAACGTTCCGGGATTTCCGCTGTCCTTCGGCGAATCGCTCTGCTACCTTCGATAAAAGGGCTTTCACGAGTGGGAATGATGTCCGCGGATACTGGTGCCGGGTCGGCTTTGTCGATCACGATTGAAGAATATGCGGATTGCCGGGTCGTTTCGGTTTCGGGGCGCGTGGATCACTCTAATGCCAATGGATTTTTGGAAACGCTACGCCAGCATGCCGAAGAAAAGAGCGGCGGCGGCATGGTGGTCGATTTAGGTGAATTAGAGTTTGTGACCAGCGCCGGTTTACGCGCGCTTTTGGTTGCACATCGCACGATTGCCGCCTCGGGCGGAAAAATGATTGTAACTGGTTTGACAGGAGTGGTGAAAGAAGTGTTCCGGATTTCGAAATTCGACGCATTGTTAAACGTAACTGAAACGCTGGGCGAAGCGGTTGGTCAGGTCTCTGCCGCCGCAGCCGAGGCGTATTCGGGCTAGTCGCATGGCAGTGCATGTCAAGTTCTGGGGCACGCGCGGTTCAATCCCGCGCCCCCAAACCAAAGTTATGGAGGAGGCGCGCCTCGCCGATGTTTTGGCGGCCGCCTCGCCGGATGATATCGCGTCGGCCGACGCGATCCGTGCCTTTATCGATGGTGGCTGCGGGGGGGCTTTGCCGACGCTATACGGTGGCAACACCGCCTGTGTGCAGGTGGTCGAAGACGATGGACCGTCTTTGCTGATCGACTTTGGCACCGGGTGCCGCGACTATTCCGGGCAGATGCTGCGCCGACATGGTCCTGTGGCGCCGGAACCCTATCACGTTCTGATGTCCCATTTTCACTGGGATCACATCATGGGGTTCCCGTTCTTCATGCCGGCCTATATCCCCGGCAACATCATCAATATTTATTCGTGCCACCCCCATGTCGAAGACGCGTTCCGGCGCCAGCACGGGTTCCCGTCGTTTCCGGTGCCCTTCGATATTCTGGGCGCAGATATCCGGTTTCATATCCTCGACCCCGATGCAGTACACGAGATCAACGGCTATTCGGTACAGCCGCAAGCGCTGAACCATGAGGGGATCGCCTATGGCTTCCGCATCGAGCGCGGCGGAAAAACCGTGGTCTATGCCTCGGATGGCGAGCACAAGCCGGAAATGATTTCAGCCGACTATCCTTATGTCAGCTGGATCCGCGACGCAGATGTGTTGATCTTCGATGCGCAATACTCGCTGGGCGAGGCAATTTCGGTCAAGGAAGACTGGGGGCATTCGTCGAATGTCGTGGGGGTCGAGCTGGGCCTTTTGGGCCGGGTCGGTCATCTGATCTTTTTCCACCACGAGCCGCTGAACGATGATGCACGGCTGGACCAGATTGTCCTGGAAGCCAAGCGGATCGAGGAAATCATGCGCGATGGCGCCCGCCAGTTGCAGATTTCCGGGGCCTATGACGGGCTGGACCTGAAGGTCTGACGTGACAAGCGTGGACATGGCCAATGCGCCCGCGCCGGCAGGCCGGACGCGTCGTTGGCCGCGCGCCTTGGGCTTTGTTCTGCTTGCTCTGGTCTTGGTGGGACAGGTGATCGTCGCCACGGCGCCGGAAGTTTCCTGGCGCGACCGGTGGTGGGATACCCTGCAACGCATGATGCCGCGCGATCGTGGTGATCCCGCCAAGGCACCAGCCGTTGTCATCGCGATTGACGAAGAAACGATGCTGCGGACCC
The DNA here is from genome assembly GCA_951813525.2 of uncultured Limibaculum sp. Taxonomy (GTDB): domain Bacteria; phylum Pseudomonadota; class Alphaproteobacteria; order Rhodobacterales; family Rhodobacteraceae; genus Thermohalobaculum. The sequence continues at coordinate 826,236 of CATOTJ020000003.1, read as the reverse complement.
AGCGGTGGCCATGGCCGCGCGATATGCTGGCCGAACTGTTGGACAAATTGGCAAGTCACGGTGCGGGCGTTGCCGCGTTCGATATTTTTCTGGATGATCGCGATCCGCAATCATCGGCGGCGTTGGCACAGCGCTACCGTGCCCGCGGCCTGCGCAATGTTGCAGCATCTTTGGCGCGGCTGGAAGACAGCGACGTGACACTTGCCCGCGCCATCAACGAGGCACGCGAGAAAGGCACACCAACCGTTCTGCCAGTGCCCGGCGTTCCCGCCTTCGAGGGGGTGAACGCCGCCGTCGAATGCCGCTTTGACAAGCCGATCTTTACCACCGAACCGTCAGATTTGATGACGACGCTTGGTGCGGGTTTCGCGTCCGCCGATGCGCCCTTGCAGGTCCACCGCGAAGCGGGGGCCAGCCTCGCCGCGATCGATTTTGAAGCCTCGCGCGACTTTGTCGTGCGCCGGGTGCGCGCGGTGCAGAAGATTTGCGATGCGCCGTTTTTATTGCTGGGCGGCGAAGCGCTGCGTCTGGCCCATGACGGCTTCTTTACGATCGTCCACAAGACCGCGACAGGAATGCAGATCTGGCTGAATGATCCGTCCGGCCCGGATGCCGTCGGCTTTCCGGTCGAGCGCGATGGCAGTTTTTGGCTGCACTATGGCCCGTTAGGCGCGAAGCAGGCCGAGGACGGAACGATCACACTGGACCGCTATATTTCGGCGCGCGAGGTTTTGGCTGAGGGGTTCGATGCAACGCGGGTTGCCGGTAAGATTGCGTTGATCGCGGTCATCGATCTTGGCCGAATAGACGAGCGCCGCTCGCCGCTGGGGCCCATTATCTATGGGGTCGAGACGCATATGCAGATGATCGAGCAGATCGTCGATGGCAGCTTTTTGCGGCGACCGTGGTTCATGGCGTGGATCGAGGTGGCGCTGTTGGCCATCGCCGGATTGCTGGTGGTGATTTTTGTGCCGAAGGCGCGGCCATCGTTTGCTGTCTTGGGTATCGGTGCGGGCGGGGCGGCCTTGATCCTGGCATCGGTTGCGGCATTCCGGGCCGGGATATTGATCGACATGGTCACACCGTTCATCGGGATGATGGTGGTGTCGGCGGGGGTGATCTCCGCAACTTTGATCGACCGGGACCGGCAGCGATTGATGGCGCGGTTGGACCTGGCGCGCGAACAGGCTGACCGGTCTTTCTTACAGGGCGAGTTGGATGCCGCAGCGCGGATTCAAGCTGCACTGCTGCCCGCCGAGCGTTATCAGCGTCCTGGGCTGATTGATCTGGCTTGCTATATCAATCCCGCACGCACGATTGGCGGTGATTTCTACGATCATGTCCTGGTGGATGAACGCCACCTCTTTTTCCTGGTTGCCGATGTCTCAGGCAAGGGGGCCGACGCCTCGCAGTTCATGCTGTTATCTAAGACGCTTTGGAAAAGCGTGGCCCTGCGCACCGGTGCCCCGCTGGATCGGATCCAGGTCCGGGCAAACTCCGAGATTACGCGCGAGAACGCTGCAACGATGTTTGTCACCGGGCTTTGCGGCCTGCTGGATCTGGAGGCGGGCGTGCTGAGTTATTCCTCGGCGGGTCACGATTTGCCTATTCTGTTCGGCGACGGTAAGGCGCCGAAACAACTGCCGGACTTTTCCGGCCCGCCCGCAGGGTTGGTCGAGGGAGCCGAGTTTCCAGTCGGTCAAGTATCGCTGGAACCCGGCGACCGGTTGTGTCTGTTCACCGACGGGCTGACCGAAGCGATCGACGCTCAGGGCAGGTTCTGGGGGATCGACGGGGTCGAAGCGTGCTTGGCGACCGCGCCCCCGGGCCTGGACAGCGCCGCGATCGTCGAGCACATCGTTGCGGCCCTGAACCGGTTCACCGAAGGGACTGAGCAGTCTGACGATCAGACGATCATGGTGATTTCGGTGCCGGAGCGTCTATAGACTGCATCCGGCAAACGCTGCCGGTTGCTGGGGGGTGGATGCCCGCCCGGCGGCCCGGCGTGCCCGGGTTGATCATCTTCAGCGCAAGTTCCGGTCATAGAGCGCAAACATCCGCTCGTAATGGCGCTCGCCCGCGGGTTTCACATAGGCGTCGCGCCGCGGGAACGCAAAACCATGGTCGGTGCCCGGATAGACCTCGACCCGGCAATTGGCACCTGCGGCTTCCATGACGCCCGGCAACTTCGCGACGATTTCGTCCGGCACGTAATGGTCCTTTTCCGCGAAGGCGAGGTACATCTCGCCTTTGACATTGCCCGCATTCAGGTGCGGGCTATCGGGCTGATCGGTGATGATCCCAACGCCGTAATAGGACGCGATGGCTGCGAAATCATCGGGGAAGGCGGCGCCGACCGACACGACATAGCGCCCGGACATACAATACCCGACACAGCCGACGGGGCCGGGCGCAGCCGCGCCATCAGCGCGGATATGTTCCAGCATCGGCCCGGTGTCAGACACGACCAACGCATTGGTCAATGTGTTCATCACGGCAAACATCTTCTCGCGCTCGGCTTCGCTTTCGCGGGTCTTCAGGAGATCGAAGCCGTAATTCCCTTCAGTCCCGGTCCGGTAATACATGTTCGGCAGAATCACATAATATCCGACCGTGCCTATGCGCCTTGCCATGTCGCGCAATTCCTCGCGAATGCCGGGGGCGTCCATATAAAGGATGATTGCGGGGTGCGGCCCGCCTTCTTCCGGACGGGTGATGAAACAGTCCATGGCCCCGTCGGGTGTTTGGATGATGATGTCGCGTTCCTGCATGGCGGCCCCTCCTGTTTGGCTTGGCGAGCCTTGCACCACGCCCTGCCTTGCAGCAAGTCTATGGGGGGATGGATTTGGAGAGACGCATGAATGTAACGCTTGCCATGCATCAGGCGTCGCTGGCGCATATCGGCGATCGCCTGGATGCGTTGGGATTGGATGCGCAGATCGTCACATTCGATGACGCGGGGCAATTCTCGGGCCTGTCCTCGATCAACTCCGTTACCGTTTCGGCTGAGAATGTCGAGGCAGACTATGTCTGGCTGAGCGCGCATTTGCCGTCGCGCAATGCCGCGTTCCAGACTGTGCTGGCTATGAAACGGGTGGGTGTTCTGCAAACTTTCAACGCGGGACTGGACGATCCGTTTTACCGCGCTGCGGCAAACAAGGGCATCACCATCTGCAATTCCTCGGCCCAGGGCGTTGCGATCGCGGAATATGTGCTTGGTCAGGTCATGGCGGTTTTTCAACCCTTCGCGCAGCAGCGCAAGCAGCAAAACGCGCGCGAATGGAAGCTTACGCGGTATCGCGAGATTTCGCGGACCTCGTGGTTGATTATCGGATATGGGCCGATCGGGCAGGCGGTTGCGCACAGGGTCAAAGCCTTTGGGGCCGACGTGGCGGTTGTCCGCCGCTCGCCCGGTGCAGGACCCGAAGTGGACCGGGTCGGCACGCTTTCGGATCTGCCGGACTTGTTGGGTCGGGCCGATGTCGTGGTGCTGGCCTGTCCGTTGAACGATCAGACCCACGGGATGGCGAACACCGCGTTCTTCGATGCGATCAAACCCGGTGCGGTTCTGGTGAACGTGGCCCGCGGGCCGCTGATCGACGATGGCGCGCTGATCGCCGCGCTGGACAGCGGCGCGGTCGAAACCGCGATCCTGGATGTCTTTCACACCGAACCACTGCCGGCGGACGATCCCCTATGGGCGCATCCCGGCGTGCGCCTGACGCCCCACACGTCCTTTGCGGGCGATGGTGTTCAGGGCCGGTGGGACCAGCTTTTTCTGGACAATTTCGCCCGCTTTGTCTGGGGCGAGCCATTGGAGCAGGTTGTCGATCCCGCGGATTTGTAGAGCATTTTCACCATGCCGGACTGATGCAGTCAGGCGTGGTGAAAATGGGGCAACTCATCAACCCAGAGCGCTCGACTCGATTCTATCGGGTTGAAACGCGATCTGGCCGGGAAACCCGTGGTGCCGGACCGCTCCGGCGCCTGCCTCAATCGTCGGTTACATGCACCGCGACCTGATCCAGTTCGGCATCGCGTGGCTGGATGTGCCGGAATAGTTCTTTCACACCCGCGCTGGTCAATTCGCGGTTCACGACCAGCAATGTGTTTGGATCGTGTTCCTCGCACAGTTCGACCATATAGCCGATCTCCTCGAGGGCGGCGGGAAGCGCAGCTTCGACTGTGGGGGCGCCGTAATAGTGGACAAAATGCGCGGCCAGCGATTGCGCCAGCTCTTCGATTTCGCGGTCTTCGGCATCGGCGACAGCCACGAATGTGGCGCGCCCAAAAGTGGACAGCCCCAACCAGCCATTTGCAAAGGCCTGGCGCGCCTTGCCGTTTAACTCGGCTTCGCCCCAATTTGAAAACTCGAACCCGCCCGAGATGGCCCATTCACCGGTTTCGGCATGGATCTCGAACACGCGCGTATCGCTTTCGTCGAAATGGATCGTGCGGGCGAGCTTGGGCATCAGGCCTCCAGCATCTCGGTCAGCGGGATCAAGCGGGTGTCATCGCCGGTGCGCAGCAATATTCCGCCCTTCTCGTCCAGCCCGACAAAAAGCCCGCTGTGATCGCCGCCGGGCAGGCTGACGGTAACCTCTTCGCCCATGGAAAATGCTTTGGATCGCCATTCGGCGTGCAGCCGCGTCATGCCGTCGTCCAACCAATGATTGATCCAGACCAGCGTGTGGCGCGACCAGCTTTCCAAAAGGCGAAACGGGTCAACCTCGGTGCAGCCTTCTTCAGACAGAGCGGTCTGGTCCGGGTCTTCGCCGGGTTCCATCCCGTCGGGAAGGGTCATCGCGATGTCCAGACCGATGACCAGCCAGTCCGGCTCGGCCACCGGATCGGTGGTCGAGGCAGCGGCGCGCAGTCCGCCGACGCGCGCGCCGTTCACCCGCAACCCGTTGGGCCAATCCAGATGAACGCCGACCTCTGGCGGTGCCAAGGCGCCAAGTGCATCGGAAAACCCGATTGCGACGGCAAAAATCATGGCCATGGCGTCTGCCAGAGGCGCCTCGGGCGTCAGCACCAACGCGGTTTGCAGCCGATCGCCGCTTTCATTGTGAACGATCAGACCAGGATCGCACCCCATTACCGCGCGCGAGACGGCGTGGCCGAGCGGATCGACCCCCTCGAGGACCGGCTCGCCGCGCAAGAGCGGCGGAAAGCTGAGGTCCACCAGCGTCATCAGCCGTCATCCAACCTGATATCGCCCTCGACTGCGTGTTCGAGGCCGGTTTCCTCGATGGTCAGGACGACCTTGGCGCGAACCGGACCGGTGCCCAGCGTTCCGGGGGCGCGCGCGTCGCGAAGTGATTTTTCGATCTCTTGCTGAGACGTGACGCCAACCTGTTTGAGGAATTTGCGCATCGACATGTTGAATGCGTCGCCCATTGCGTGCCCTTTCCCTTGCGGCCATGCCGCCGAATTTTGGCGCGCTTTGCCAGTTTGGCGCGCTCGTGCCAGTATTGGGCACTGGCGGTAGCACGGTCCGCGGCAGGCGAAAAGGGGTTCAGATGAAGCGGATCGGTCTGTTGATGACAGCGGCTCTTGTGCTGTTGGCCCCTGCGCTCATGCTCTTCCCCGACGACGGAACGGCACGCGCGCAAGAAAAGGCGTTTGTGCTGCATGCCGGACCAGAAATTATCGAAAACGGGTTGGTCAAGTTCCTAAAGCCCCGCTTTTCGCTGAAGACGGGGGTACGGATCACGGTCGCGCCGCTGGATCTGTCGGCACCGTCCCTGACCGGCGCCGATGCCTATCTGTTGGCGACCGGTGCGATACCTGAAGTGGCGAACTCAACGCGGCGCGCAGGCGTGTTCACTGAAATCGACGGGAGCGAATACACGATGATTGTGGTCGCGGGGCCGGGCCAGGCCCATGCCGAGCGGTTCATGGATTGGCTGACATCGAAGGTTGGCACAGCGACCCTGGCAGGCTTCAAACTGGGTGGAGAGGTTACCTATGGTCCGGTCGAGGCGAAGGTCGTCGAAGAGGTCGCCGCCGCGCCGCTGGGCGATGTCAAATTGGGTGCCGAAATCGCTCTGCGCCGTTGCGGCCGTTGTCATGTGGTCTCGGAAAAGAACAAATTCGGCGGCATCGGATCGACACCATCGTTCGGTGCCATGAAAAACCTGCCGCGCTGGCGTCAGCGGTTTGAGGCATTCTGGACCCTGAACCCGCATCCGTCGTTTACCCAGATCGAAGGTGTAACCGAACCTTTCGATCCGGCCCGCCCGCCGCATATCGCACCCTTGGTGATGACCATGGACGAGGTCGATGCGTTGATGGCGTATATTCTGTCGATCAAAAAGAAGGACCTGGGCGCGCCGCTGACCACGCAATAGGATTTGGCTGCGTGCGCGGGCCGGTTTCAGGCCTCTGCGCGGGCCAGATCATGTAAAATGGGGCGGGTTCCGGCCTGATCGGCCGCCGCTGCCCGGCATCATTCTTCTTCTTCTTCTTCGCCGCCGCCGCCGTCGCGATAGTCGTCGGTCGTGCGCACCTTCGGTCTGGCCCCCACAAAAAACGGAACGTCTTTGTCGTGATATTGCGCCCGGACCCGGCAATCGTCGCACATGCGGATCAGCCGGGCGTTGTCCGAGTTGGTAAACAGCGCATGGTTGCCCTCCAGTTTCTCGGCAATACGTTCAATGGTCGATTTGACGCCGAACAGCGCCCCGCATTCGATGCAGGCAAAGGGTTCTTCCTCGTGCATTACCCGAAAGGCCAATGCTGCGTCCGAGATGTCGAGTTGCGGGGTCAACGTGATCGCGTCTTCAGGGCAGATATTTACGCAAAGGCCGCATTGCAGGCAGGCGTCTTCCTGGAAATTGAGCTGCGGAAGATCGGGATTATCGCCCAGCGCGCCGACGGGGCACAGGCCCGCGCAGGCCAGACAAAGGGTGCAGGCGCCGGTATCGACATTAACCGTACCATAAGGCGCACCTTCCGGCAGGGGGATGGTAACCGACGGATCGTCGGCAAGCGCACGCGCCGCCAGGCGGGTTGCCTCGCGCCGCCCGCCCAATGGCAGAATCGGCTCGGCCGCGAAAACCGCGGGTATGGTGTCATAAAGGGCATCGCAAAGTGCATCGGGATCGACCGGGTCCAGCAGGCGGATCCGGCCCGGCCCGGGGGTCAGTCCGGTCAACAGCGCGTTGGCCAGATCCGCCTGCGCTGCGATGGCGTCGCGGTCGGCCTTTGGCCCCAGGACCAGGTCAACACCCTGAAAACCGGTTGCAAAGGCGACCATCATTTCGGCATGGCCGAAGCTGCCAAGGGCAGGGGTCTGCAAGGGCAGCACATTTGCGGGCAGGCCGCGCCCGAACCGCGCGGCCAGCGCAATCATCTCGCGCCCGTGTTCGTCGTCATGGATCAGCAGGCGCGGGGCCGTGCCGCCCGCCTTGCGAAAGGCCGATGACAGCGTGCTGATCTGGCGGAACACATGCGCTGTCGGCGGCGTGTCATAGGTTGCCGCACCCGATGGGCAGACGGCGGCGCAGGCGCCGCAGCCCGCACAAATCATCGGATCGATGCTGACCGCTTCGCCCGCGGGGGAAATTGCGCCCGTCGGGCAAAGGTCCAGACACCGCGTGCAGGCCGTCTTTTCCGCCCGCGAATGGGCGCAGAGCGATGGCTCGAACGCGATATGCAGCGGCTTTTCAAACGTGCCGACCATGTGCGAGGCATCAAAGACCGCGCGTGCGACCGCCAGCGGGTCACCGGGATCGGCCCGTAGATACCCGTCCCGCTTTTCGTGGGCGGGGAACAGCGGCTGCGCGCCGCGCAGATCCAGGATCAGATCGCAAGTGGCCGCCCCGCCATCCCGCGGTGCTGCAAAGGCGGGCGCGCCGCGCCCCGGCGGCTGACCCATTGAAAAGGCGTCAAACGTCACCTCGAACCGCCCGAAGCGGCCTGTGGCGGTGCGCAGTTGCCCGCGGTGCACGTCGTATCGGCGCAGCGGGCCGATCGTCAGATCCGGTTGGTCGGTCACAACACAGGTGACGGAAAGCGCATCTGATAGTTGGTCGGCGGCGGGCAGAACAACCGCGCTTTTCCCGATGATCAGACAAAGGCCCGCGGACACCACATCTCGGGTCTTCTCCGGAGGGGTGCCCAGTTTGGTCAGCGCGATCAGCGCTGCGATCTTCGGGGTCTTGTCCGCCTTGTCGTCCGACCAGCCCGCGCGGTCGCGGATGTCCACCAATAAAGGAGCGTCGGCGCCGGCTTCCTCGGCCAGTGCCGCGAAGAAATCAGCTTCCTGCTGGCAGGCAATCATGGCGCCGTCCGCAATCCCCTTTGCCGCCGCCTCGGCTTCGTGCAGGCACAGCCCGGAATGGAGACGGGAGCATGCCAGGCCCGTCGCCTTCGCGATCGCGTCGCCATCCGGGGCCTGGGTGCCGCCGCAAGAACAGAGCATCAGCTTGTCGGTCACACCGTCTCTCCGGTAATTTGGATCAGGCCGCTGGCGTGACCGCACAATGGGGCCGGGCGAGCCCGGCACAGCAGTTTGGTCATGGGCATCGTCACAGGTTTCCTCCCCGCTGGACTCGGGCCCAGTTCCCTGCATGTTATTGTGACGCTATACCGGCGCGCGAGGATAGGTGCAAACCGCATGACGGAACGATCCGAACGTATGATCTCGATGCCGGTGGGTGTTGTGGTCCGGCGAACGCCCGGCATCACGCGCTGGGCGAAGTGGGCCTGGCGTGCTGTCGCCGTCCTGCCCGGCGCGGGCCCTGCCGATTGGGTCGAAATGCGGCGCGATGGCGATGCCGTCGAATATCACGCCGGAACCTGCGAGATGGAATTGTGGCGCACGGATACCGAGGCCTACAAGGTGGCGCTGTCGACAGAACCGCCCTCGGTCTACGTGGTCATGCGCGAGAGCGAAGATCCGGACACGTCACATGATCTGGACCTGATTGGCGTGACCGCGTCGCCCTATGAAGCGCAGGATTATGCCGATACCGGCGAAGAGATCGTCGAGCCGGTCCCCATGCCGGAGGGATTGGTTGCTTGGGTCCGCGACTTTGTCGATCGCCACCATATCGACGAAGAGTTCGTCAAGCGGCGCCGGGACAGGGTACGGATCGATCAGGTACAGGACGGGATCGGCGATGTGCGCATCCGGCAGGTCGCGGATGTGTTTCGTTCGCCCACTGGCCGCAGGCGCCTGAATTGAGCGGTGATGACGATTTCCTGAGCCGCTGGTCGCGGCGCAAGCGGGCGCCCGATACCGACCAGGAGGCGGATGGGGCGGAGCCTGTGGCGCCCGGGCGCGACGGCGCTGACATTGCCGTGGACAATCGGACAGATGACGAAATCCTTGCGGAACTGGGTCTGAAGCATCCGGACACGCTGCAAACCGGTGACGATATCAAAGGCTTCATGCAGGCCGCGGTGCCCGACCGGCTGCGCCGCATCGCTGTGCGCCAGCTTTTCCGCAGCAGGCCAGAGTTGGCCGTTTTGGATGGGCTGGTCGACTATGGCGAGGATTTCACCGATGTCGCCACGGTCATCGGCGATCTTCAAACCACGTACCGGGTCGGAAAAGGCATGTTGACCGACGAGGAAATCGCGGCGCGGGAAGAAAAGCACAGAGTGCAGGAAATGGGGGCAGACGCCGACGACGCTTCCGCTTCGGCGCCCGATCATGATCGGGACGGCGAGGCGGAAGATCCGGTGTCTGAAGAGAAGGCGCTGGAGGCCGATGAGCCGGTTGTGTCCGACCACGATTCGGACACGGTCGCCGTTGCGGACGTCGACCGGATTGAAGTTGGAACACCCCTGCAAAGCAGCATCGAGGCCGAGGCCGAGACCGAGGCGAATGGCGACCCAGAGGATACTGGACCCACCCGGCGGCGCATGGCGTTCAAGTTTGGGCGGACCTAGCCGCCGGGCGATGTGTGATCGCCGGGGCCAAAACGAACAGTGGTCGGTCAAAAGCGACCTTGGTGTCGCAGATGGACGGTCTTGCGCGGAGACGACCCGCCAAATTGGCCCGATGTTGCAGGCAGCGTACAAATGATTTGGGATGGGGCGGCGTTTAAGGCCGTTTACCTGACCATTGGCGCTGCACGCGGACGCGCTGCGCGCGGATCGCCCGTTTGGTCCCATTTCCCTTTGGACTTGGATCAGGCAGGATAAAATAAGATGACCGCAAACACCGAAGAAACCCAGCGCCGTGGTCGGCGTGCCGGTGGCCGTTCGGCCCGGCAGGCCTTGCGCGCCGCACCCCTGGCCGAAGACATCCGGCCGGTTCGCGCCGGAATGCCAGGCGGTAGTTATGCGCCGCTTTCCGATGCGGACATCCAACGAATTCATGCTGCCGCGCTGGACGCAATGGAACAGATCGGGTTTGCCGATGCCCCGCCATCGGGGATCGAGGCGCTGACCGGTGCGGGCGCAGTCCTGGGCGAGGATGGGCGCATTCGTATTCCCCGGGCAGTGACCGAGGACATGCTGGCCAAAGCCGCGCGGTCGATCACGCTGCACGGCCAAGATCCGAAACATGACCTGCACCTGGCGCCGAACAAAGTGCATTTTGGAACGGCGGGTGCGGCGGTGCACATGGTCGATGTCGAAGGCCGCAACTATCGCGATTCGACCCTTCAAGATCTGTACGATGCCGCCCGCATTGTCGAGCAGCTGGACAATGTCCACTTTTTCCAGCGGCCCATGGTCTGCCGGGATGTGATCGACAATTACGAGCTTGATATCAACACGATCTACGCCAGCGTGCGCGGTACGTCGAAACATATTGGCACCAGCTTTGTCGAGCCGTCACATATGCCAGGATGCTTGGATCTGATCCACACGCTGGCAGGCGGCGAGGATAAATGGCGGGAACGCCCGTTCATCTCAAATTCGAACTGTTTCGTCGTGCCTCCCATGAAGTTCGCGACCGAGGCCTGCGAGGTAATGGAAGCGTGCATTCACGCCGGAATGCCGGTTCTATTGTTGTCTGCCGGGCAGGCCGGTGCAACGGCGCCGGCCCCGATTGCCGGCGCCATCGTGCAGGCAGTGGCGGAATGCCTGGCCGGTGTCGTTTATGTCAACGCGGTCAAAACCGGGCATCCTGCCGTGTTCGGGACCTGGCCGTTTGTTTCGGATTTGCGCACAGGTGCCATGTCAGGCGGGTCGGGTGAACAGGCGCTACTGACGGCGGGTTGTGCCCAGATGCACGCCTTCTATGGTCTGCCGGGCGGCGCTGCGGCAGGGATTGCCGATGCCAAATTGCCCGATATGCAGGCGGGGTGGGAACAAGCGATCTCGAACGTCATGGCAGGGCTGTCGGGCCTGAACATGGTCTATGAAAGTGTCGGCATGCACGCTTCATTGTTGGGCTTTTGTTTTGAAAGCCTGATTCTGGGTGACGATATGCTGGGCCAGTGCCTGCGCTGTGTGCGCGGAATCGAGGTGAATGACGACACCTTGTCGCTGGAGGTTATGAAATCGGTTTGTCTTGACGGGCCGGGTCATTACCTGGGTCATGATCAGACGCTGGGCGTCATGGAAAGCCATTATATCTATCCCGCGTTGGGCGACCGGACCTCGCCCAAGGAATGGGCGGAAGTCGGCAAACCTGACCTGATCGCCAAGGCGATTGCGCGGAAGGATCAGATCCTAAGCACCTGTTTCCCGGCTCACCTGTCACACGCGACTGACCGGGCCGTTCGTGACAAGTTCGCGATCCACCTGTCAGGGCAATCGGTCGGCCTTTAGTATCCACTCTCGTGGAGCAAACCCCCCGTCTTCCAGACGGGAGCGCTTCAGCGCGAAGAGTAATCTTATGATCTTATCCTCGGGAAAAAGGAGCCGCCCGGCAGGGTATACGGCTCCTTTTTCCCGAGGATAAGATCATGCAATACGATACCGGAAAACACTGCGTCTTCTACCACCGCTACCACATTGTCTGGTCGACGAAGTACCGGTTCAAGGTGCTCAAGGGTGATCTGCGACTGCGCATTCGAGAGATCATCCGCCAAGTCTGTTCCGAGAACGGCGTGGAGATCATCAAGGGCGTGCTTTCAAGTGATCACATCCATATGTTCGTGTCGGTGCCACCGAAGCTCGCGATCAGCGATCTGGTGCGCAAGATGAAGGGGCGGTCGTCACGAAAGGCACAGCAGGAATTCCCGCACATCCGAAAACGGTACTGGGGTCGCCGCTTTTGGGGTAGGGGATACTTCTCGACGACCAGCGGCGCCATTACGCAGGACGTGGTACTTCAGTACCTGGAACAACACATCCCCGATCCTACCGGCGACAGCCGGTAGTCGTTCAGTGTAAGCGATAGCGGTGCGTTGAAGCGCACCCTACTGCGCCAATCCCTCACATTCCAAGAACGCCATCGACGCGGGGATTTTGGAATAATCGCGCAATTCCAACACCAATCGCGGATCCGAACCGGTGTTTGCCAGCGAGCGAAAGACGGAATGCCAATGAATTTTGCCCTCTCCCAATGACCAGTGCCGGTCGGCATAGCCGTCGCAATCCTGAAGGTGCACATGTGATAACATTTTGCCCGCCGTCCTAATGTAATAGTCGACCGGCGGTGCGCCGAAGATGTCGCGCGCGCATGCCGCATGGCCCGTGTCGATCGACACCCGAAGCGCGGGCGAATTGAAACTTTCGGCGACGCGAACCCGCTCGGCGGGGTCGCAATCCTCTATATTCTCCAACACCAGCACCACGCCCTGATCCTGGGCGCGCTTAACCGCCGGGGCCAACGTGTCATGCATGGCCGAGTGGATTCCATCCCGCCAAGGTTGCAGTCGCGGAAAATTGTTATAGGTCCATTTAGAGAACGGCGAATGCAGCACCATCTGGGTTGCCCCAAGCACCTGGCAGACATCCAGGCTTTGCATGATCCGGCGGGTGACAACATCGCGGACATCCGGGTCCGACGATCCCAGATCCAGCCCCCAAAATGGTCCATGAACGCCAATGCGCCCCTTAAAGCCATCTAACAGACGCACAGCCTGATCAGCCAACGGGCGCCAGTCGCCGTTCAGAACTGCGGATTGTGTAAAACTTTGCAACTCCAGGTCGCGATCTTTCTCGAACAGCCAGTCGCGATGGTCAGCAACCAGCTCGACGGGCAAACAGGCACCCACAACAGGCGGTGTCGGGCATTTACTCACGCGATGATTCCCCCACAGATTGTAAGAATACTCGCACGGCCCTGCACATGTGGGAATTAGTTTCCAGGAGTTGGTAGCAGAAAATGGGACTCTGAGGCTTTAAAGCTTTGGAATAGCGTCAGAACAGCCCGCCGTTCCGGCGAAGGATCAGGCGTGATCGCGCCGACCAGCGGGCCAGTATCCACTCAAGATCCTGGCGGCGAAAGGCCACGCACCCTGCCGTCGGCCACCGTGGACGGCGCCACAAATGAACAAAGATTGCACTGCCCGCGCCGGGACTGACCGGATCGAAATTGTGATCGGTCACCGCGCAGAGGTCATACAGCGTATCGCCCCTCGTCATGCGGTCGGCGGGATAGGGATGGGGATGTCGGACCGGGCGATTATAGCTTGGGTCAGCAGGTGTCTCGGCCCAACCCTGACGCGGCCCGAGCGGGACCGCTTGCAAGGCGGTTTGGGGTCGAGCCGCACGGTCAGCGCGCCAGTAAACCCAAAGCAGTCGCCAGGCCCCTTCGGGCGAAGCCAGGTCGCCCTCGCACTTGTCCTTGCGGATGCCGCCGCGCCCAAGGGCGCAGGCAAACTGGCGTCCGCGAAACCGCGCGCCCCAGGGGCCGACAACCAGATCGGTTGCCCGGATCACAACAGGTGGCCGCTTTTCGCTGCCTTGGTCGCCAGATAGGCGCGATTCTGATCGGTTTCGCCGACCCGCAGCGCAACCCGTTCGGCGACAGAGACGCCCGAGGCTTCCATCATGGCGATTTTGGCCGGATTGTTGGTCATCAGGCGCACGCCGGAATACCCCAATGCTTTCAGGATTTCCGCCCCCAGCCTGAAGTCGCGCTCGTCATCCTCGAAACCCAGCCGGTGATTGGCTTCGACGGTGTCGTATCCTTGATCCTGCAACGCATAGGCGCGCATCTTGTTGGCCAGACCGATGCCGCGCCCCTCTTGGTTCATATAAAGCAACACACCTGCACCGGCTTCGGCGATTTGTTCCATCGCGGCAGTCAATTGCGGGCCGCAATCGCATTTCAGCGACCCGATCACATCGCCCGTAAAGCAGGCCGAATGCAGGCGCGACAATACCGGCATGGCCCGGTCGGGCTCGCCAATCTCGACAGCATAGTGTTCCTCTCCGCCATCGGCAGGGCGAAAAACATGGACCTTGCCTGCTTCGGCGAACCGGGTCGGCACGCGGGCACCAGCGACGCGCTGCATCTCGATAGCGGCATCGGCGGCGCGGTGGACCATGACTTCGTCCAGAACCGAGAATTCGTCACCGATATCGGCGGCCAGTGACGCCTGATCTGGCCACAAGGATACCAGAACAGCGGGCAATAGCCGTGCCTGCTTGCACAAGACCAGTGCCAGGCGATGCAGGTCCGCCGCGCCCTCGCGCCGGGTCTGATAAGGGCCTCGCATCGGCCGCGTCAGATCCAGCGACGGATCGGCCGTCGCCCGGACCCATCCGATATCGGCATCGCCCGGCACTGCGATGCGGGCGAGATCGCCGTCATAGGCGCGCGCCTTCAGCGTCTCTGCCCGCCGGTGCGATATCGCCAGATCGACGTCGCCTGCGTCGCGCAAAGCATTCAACCGCCCGGCAGATGCGGTTTCGGCGGCCACGACCACCGCAGCACCGGATGAAGAGGTCAGGACAACCGGTGCGCCGATCCGCAGATCGGCACGCGCGCGGGCAACCCGTTCTTCATTGCTCAACGTCAGTTCCGTGGACGGTTCCATTGCGATCTGCCTGTGTGGCCTGCCTGTGTGACGAGCCCATTTAACCTGTGCGTGCGGCCTGCCTGTCATTCGGGCCGGACCATACCGTAACAACCGGCGGCGAAAGTGGGTAATTTTGTAACATAGTCCCACGCTTCAACACGTCCGGGTGAGAACTTGAAAAAAATCTTTCTGTCGGCCGGTCCGGCACCCATCTTTTCGGGAACGATGAACGAACCGGACAAAGGGGCGGACAATGAGCGTCGCAAAAAGGATCATGCTGGTTGACGATGACGCGGACCTGCGCGAAGCGCTGGCCGAGCAGTTGATGATGATCGACGATTTCGATGTGTACGAAGCGGAAAACGGCACCGACGGCATCGAGCGGGCGAAATCGGAAAGACCGGATCTGATCATCCTGGATGTGGGTTTGCCTGACATGGATGGGCGGGAGGTCTGCCGTTTGATGCGCAAAGGCGGGGTAAAGTGCCCGGTCGTGATGCTGACCGGTCAGGACTCGGACAGTGATACGATCCTTGGCCTGGATGCCGGTGCAAACGATTATGTTACCAAACCGTTCAAGTTCCCGGTTCTGTTGGCCCGCATCCGCGCCCAGTTGCGTCAACATGAACAATCCGAAGACGCGGTGTTCGCCGTTGGTCCGTACTGCTTCCGGCCCGGGAACAAGATCCTGATCGACGACACCGAGCGCAAGATACGCCTGACCGAGAAAGAAACCAATATTCTCAAGTTCTTATACCGTGCCGGGGGCCGGACGATTGAACGCGATACGCTGCTGCGCGAGGTCTGGGGATATAATGCCGGCGTCACGACGCACACGCTGGAGACCCATATTTACAGGTTGCGGCAAAAGATCGAACCCGACCCATCGAACGCCCGCATTCTTTTGACCGAAACCGGTGGATACCGGTTGGCAATGTGATCGCCCCGGCCTTGACGGGACAGGGCGGCGATCCCACCTCTGATCCATGGCAGGGGCTTCCCCCAAATCGCTTCTGCCCCGGCCGGCGGCTCCCCCTCGACCGCCTGGCTGACCCTTACAGGGTGGCGCCCGGTGTTCCCCGCACCGGGCGCTTGCTGTTTCGCCCGCCGTTGATGGTCCGTCGTACCGAACCGTTTGCGGACTGCTCCCCAGGCATCACGAGACCGGCGCCTTTCCAAACGCCGGGTCTTTGCGCGGTTCAGCGCGCTGCGGTACAATACTTGGGTAAGACAGCGGTTTTGCGACCGCTTGCCGGACACTCCGACCGCGGAAATTGCCTCCAACAGCCGATTGCCATCGGGTCACATTGCGTTGTCGATATCTCCAAAGCGGGTCCAGGTCTGATATTCATCGGGTTCAACTGAAAACAACGCCGATCGTAGATTTCGAATTGATCATCGAAAGCCGCCCGCTGACGGAGGTGGAAGGCGAAGCCACCGAATAGAGCCGTTCGTGCCTCGGCGAACCTTTGCAACCATCGCGCTGTTAGGGGGCGCCGGGTGTCGGTTGCGGTCCGCTGCGCAGTCCCTTCAGGAACGGCAGGACCGCCAGTGCCATAATCAGCGCCGACGCGATAAACGGCGCACCCGGCAAGAAAATCGGCGCGTTGTTGCCGGTGAACAGACCGAAAAGCTGTGTCATCATCAAGGGGCTTAAGACAGACACCAACGCCTGCACCGATGACACAATGCCCTGTAACTCGCCTTGCGCATTGTCAGGGACACGGTTGGCCATCAATCCGGTCAGGGCCGGTGTCGTGATCGCACCCAACGCCGTGACAGGCAGCAGCGCATAGACAATCCATCCATGTCCGGCGAATGCCAGACCCAGCATACCGACCACGTTCAGAGCCAGCCCGGCGATGGCGGTTCGGACCTCTCCCAACCAACCGAGGATTCGGCGGATCAGAAATCCCTGCACGATGACGAAACCGACCCCAACCGCGGCCAGCGAAAGGCCAATCTCGGCATTGCTCCAGGCAAATTGCGCTTTGGTGTAATAGCTCCAGATTGATGGGTAGACGAAATGCGAAAGGCTGAAGAGGAACTGGCACGCAATGAACCAAGCCACCATCGGCACCCGCGCGATCTGTGCAATTGCGCCCAGGGGATTGGCCCGGCGCCAGTCGAAAGGGCGCCGCTTTCCAGGGTCCAGCGATTCCGGCAGCACAAACCATCCATAGGCAAAGTTCAGAAAGGCGAGCACTGCCGCGGCGTAAAAGGGCGCGCGTGTTCCCAGCTCGCCCATCACACCGCCGATGGCGGGGCCTAGAACGAACCCCAGGCCAAAGCCCGCTCCGACAAGACCGAAGGCCGCGGAACGCTGATCGCGCGGGGTTACGTCAGCGATATAGGCAGTGGCCGTCGAATAGGTTGCGCCCGCGATCCCGGAAAGCAGGCGTCCGATGAACAGCACCCACATGTTCGGGGCCAGAGCCATGATGATATAGTCGATCCCCATCATGAACAGCGAGATCAGCAATACCGGGCGGCGCCCAAATCTGTCCGACAGGTTCCCGATCGCCGGGCTGAACAGGAATTGCATCAACGCGTACGAGAAGGCCAGATAACCGCCATATATCGCCGCTTCGCCGATCGACAGGCCGGAAAGCCCCTGCAGCAGATCGGGCATCACCGGCATGATGATGCCAATTCCCATCGAGTCCAAAACGACGGTAACAAAGACGAACATCGCGGAATGTTTGGTTTTTTCGGTCATGTCACGATGTCTGTCCGGCGGCTCGTTCGCTGATAACCGCAATGCCCGGGTGCGGCAATCGGGGTTCAATGAATGGGAATGCCCAAGATTCGCCTCATAGTTGCCCCGCTGTGAACACCCGCTCGGCGCCTCCTGAAGGTTGATCGGATGACAGTGGAGGAGAACCCAATGACCGACGTTTTGAAAATTGCTCTGGAGCGGCGTTCCAAGCTTCAGGAAGAAGTGGACCGTCTGGATGATTTCATCCGCATGGCCGAGACATTGATCCGCGCCGGTGGTGCGGTACCTGCATCTACTGCCGCCCCGGCGCCTGCGCCGGCTGCCGCACCGGCCGCAACGCCCATTCCAGCAGCCCCTGCCGCGCCCAAAGCAGTGAACGCAGAGACGGAGGAGTCGCCAATGCGCGCCGCCGCCCGCCGCCTTTCCGATGCCGAACCGCGCCGTGCGCCCGACACCGAAGCAGCGGATGGCGCCGATGTTCCGCGCCCAAGCATCATTCGGCGTGGCCTGGCTGGCTGACTGAAGGGCACCAAAAGACAAACGATCTTGAAGAGCCCGGCTGTGGGGGTGGCCGGGCTCTTTCCTATTGAGCCGTATCGATCGGCGGTCCACCATAATTATGGTTTGTTGGTCGACGACCTGAACCAAGTCGCTATCGGACGCGACGGTCGAACAGTTTTAGCGGCGTCATGTCATCTCCTGCGCGCCCTCGCGATTGCACCTCGCGCAACGCGCCGCTAGACAGCTTGGCGATCAGCCAAGAGATGGCAGTGCAGGGAGATCGCAATGCAGGGACTGACCGTCGTTGACCATCCGCTTATTCAGCACAAGCTGACCCTGATGCGCGACAAGGAAACTTCCACCGCTAAATTCCGCACATTGTTACGCGAAATCTCGGCACTGCTGGCCTACGAGGTGCTGCGCGATCTGGAACTGGAAGAGGTGCAAATCGAAACCCCCGTCGCGCCGATGACCGCGCACAAGCTGGCAGGAAAAAAACTGTGTTTTGTCAGTGTCTTGCGGGCAGGTGACGGGCTTTTGCAGGGCTTGCTCGATCTGATCCCGGGTGCCCGTGTCGGACATCTGGGAATGTATCGCGATCACGAAACCCTGAAGCCGGTCGCCTATTACAACAAGTTACCGGTGGCGATGCATGACCGGCTGGCGATTGTCGTCGACCCGATGCTGGCCACCGGTGGATCCGGCGCAGCCGCCGTGACCGAGGTTAAGAAGGCCGGAGCCCGCGACATTCGATTCCTCGCGTTGGTCGCCGCACCGGAAGGGGTTGAAACCTTCCACTCTGCCCACCCGGATGTGCCGGTCTACACGGCAGCATTGGATAGCCATCTAAATGAAAAGGGCTACATCGTGCCCGGCCTTGGCGATGCCGGCGATCGATTGTTCGGAACCAAATAGCGGGCGTTCGGCGCTCCACGCCGACCTGCGAGTCAGTGCGGGCTGCAACACCCGGGTATTTTTGGTCCGCGGGCGGGGCTTGGCCAACAGACGATGCCTGTTGCCTGAAATTGGGAGTTACTTTTCGACGAACCGCGCTGTCAGCACCCGGCCTGTGCGGTCATCCTGCAGCCAGACCGCTACGCCTTCGCCCGCGCCAGGGTCGGGCAGGGCGACCTGCTGCGCTGTTCCATCCCAGGAACCGACCCGCATCAGCTTGGTGACGACGTTGTGGTAGGTAATTTTCCGGCCCGCATTCTCGCCGCGTTCGATCTGGACTGCCTCGACCTTGTTATAGGACGCGATCCAGACCGTGCACCTTTCCGGAACCTCCGCGGCAGCAAGGACTGCTTTGATCATTCCGCCTTCCGACAGAATTTCCAGCTTGGCCCGCGGTTCGGTCTCGCGTGCCTTTGCGATGGCCGCGTCAATGGCCTTGCCGCGATGCCCCGGGACATCGGTCACACCATGCACGATGACCTGCGGCGTGTAGATCACCCGCGCACCCATCACATCACGATAGGCAACTTGGCGCCGCGTGTGCTCGTCACGCCCAAACGTGTCGCGCCAGCCCAGATAGTCCCAATACGTGACATGCAGCGACAAGGCGATCACATCGTCCCGCTCGGCCAATGCCGCCAGATTTTTGTCCGCGGGCGGACAACTCGAGCAGCCCTGACTGGTGAACAACTCTACCAAAACCACATTGTCGTCCGCTTGAGCGGGCGCAGCGAACAGGGCCACAATGGCCAAGGCAAACAGCTTTTTCATGGCCCAGATAATAGGGTACCAATTGATAGCGTGCCAATCACCCTCGCGTGACGCCCGGCAATCCACGTACCGCCATGTGATTTATGGCCACACTTTTCCCGCGGGGCCATGCGTGTCCAGCCAAGTCTGATATCTCCGCCGGTGCGGGGCGCTGATTTTCGGACGCGGCAGACCGCAACGGCAGGAGGCGACGCTGGGCGATTGGATTCTTTCGATCGAAGGGACCGACGCTGGGCGCCAACTGGCGATGGCGCTGGCGCTGGTTGCCGCGGTGGCGCATGCATCTTTGGGCGCTTTGCAAAAGGGGCGCCACGACCCCTGGCTGACCCGCGGTGCCGTCGACACCTGCGCCGGATTGCTATCCATCCCATTGATCCTGTTCGTCGTTCCGGTGCCGCGCTGGGATCTTGCGGTCCTGCTGCCTGGCGTGATGATCATCCATCTCGCCTATAAATGGGTGCTGGCCATGGCCTATAGCCGCGGCGCCTTCACCGCCGTTTACCCGGTTGTGCGTGGCACCGGACCGTTGGCGACGGTGTTGATCGCCGGGGTCGTCTTCAATGAATATTTCACCGCCGGTCAATGGGGCGGGGTTGCGCTGCTGTCCGGCGGGATTTTCGGGCTTGCGGCCTATAACCTTACACGGGTCGATATCGATACCGCCGTGCTGCGCGCCGCGTTGGGCTTGGCGGTTCTGACAGGTCTGATGACGGCTCTCTACACGGTGTATGACGCCTTCGCGATCAGAACGGCGCTGGACCCGTTCACCTTTATCGTCTGGTTTTTCTTTCTCGAACTGTTCCTATTTCCGCCGCTCTTGTGGCGGCGGTGGCAGGCGGCCCGGGGCGAGCTGGCGCCATTGTTCCTGCGCGGTCTTTTCGGGTCGGTCATTGTCTATATCAGCTTTGGCGCCATTTTCCTGGCGACGCGGCTGGATAAGGTCGGCGAAGCCGCAGCACTGCGCGAGACGTCGGTGATTTTCGCGGCACTGCTGGGTTGGCTCTTTCTCAAGGAAAAAATAGGACCTGTCCGCTCTCTGCTTATGGTTGTAATCGCCTCGGGCGCCGTTTTAGTAGAAATTGGCTGACGGACCTCAGGGCGTTGCATTCTGTCGCAGTTGACGCGCGCGGAAGTGACCTGACCCGCTAGGACGGCTATGGGGCATTAATGACGCAAACCAAGCAGCCAGGCTCCGAGCCCTCCGGCCCAAGCCCGCTCGTGAAGCTGATCCTCGAGATCGGCCCGCTGGCCGTTTTTTTCCTTGCCTTCCAATATGGCGAAGAAATCCTGGCCAACCCCACGATCTTTGGTTGGTTGGAAGCGGTCATGGGTGCCGAGCCGCTGAACGGTCAATCCGGCCCGGTCTTCGTCGCAACGGCAGCCTTCATGGTGGCGATCGCCCTGTCGCTGAGCGCGTCATGGTTGATCCAGCGAACACTGCCCAAGATGGCAGTCGTGACCGGGATCGTCGTCGCTGTTTTCGGCGGGCTGACATTGTGGCTGCAGGATGAAACCTTCATCAAGATGAAGCCGACAATCGTGAACGGCATCTTCGCCCTGATCCTGGGTCTGGGTGTGCTGCAGGGGCGCAGCTATCTGAAATACCTGATGGGCGACGCGATGCCGCTGACCGATCAGGGCTGGATGACTTTCACAAAACGCTGGGTCGGCCTGTTCATCTTTTTGGCCATCGTCAACGAAATCGTCTGGCGCACCCAGACAACCGAGTTCTGGGTCAGCTTCAAAACCTTCGGCAATCTTCCCATCACGCTGGCATTCATGGCGTTCCACATTCCGTTCCTGCAACGTCATTCGATCGAGACTGATGGCGAAGGAAAAACCGAGGGCTAGCGTCGGGGCCAAGACAATTGGCCTGCGTTGGTTTCAACCGTGCTGACGGCCAGGCAACGCAGCGCCTGGATCGAATTATACTGTATCGAACCTATTCACAGACCGAGCGCACCTGAGGGCAACCTTTCTTACAATATCTCGATCCCGGCCAGATCGGGCGGCGTCAAAGCTGCCACCATCTGATCGACGGTCCTGCCCAGCACCGGGTGCTGCCAATCCGGCGCGACGTCGAGCAGCGGCAAAAGGACAAAGGCGCGCCGGTGCAGCCGCGGGTGGGGCAGTATCAATCCGTCCGGCGGCGTGCTCGCTTGGTCGTCTTGCATCGCCATCCACTTGCGGACCTCGTCCATGCCGGGCAGCACGGCCTCGCCGAGGCCGAGCAGATCCAGATCGCAGATCCTGGGGCCCCACCGTTCCGCTCGCTCCCGGCCCAGTTCCGCCTCGACTGTATGCAGGCGTTGCAACAGCGCCTCGGGACCGAGCGAAGTCCCGAATCGCAGCGCAGCATTCAGAAAGTCAGGCCCGCTTCCCGGAGGCCAGGCAGGGGTTCTAAAGCTCCGGCTGACGCGAATTTCACCGAAATCTGTGAAATTCGACAGTCGAAAGCACACTTTTTCGAGAATTGACGCCAGGTTGGGATTGCGTCCGGGCAAATTTGCACCAAATGAGACCAAAGCGTCCGTCACTGAATCGTCACGTTCTTCATGGACAGCCCGGCGGCTTCGGATTAGGATGGAATGGAAAGCACGGCCGCGACGATAGGCGGTCAGTACAGAATGATTTCAGCCTGGCATAATGACAGGACACCGATAAGGAACCGACCATGTTTTATCGCGACGAACGGCTGGCGCTGTTCATTGACGGCTCCAACCTATACGCGGCCACCAAGGCGCTGGGTTTCGACATTGACTACAAACTTCTCCGTTCCGAGTTCATGCGCCGCGGCAAGATGGTGCGTGCCTTTTATTACACGGCACTGATCGAGAACGAGGAATACTCTCCGATCCGCCCGCTTGTCGACTGGCTCGACTATAATGGGTTCACCCTGGTCACCAAGCCCGCCAAAGAGTTCACCGACTCGACCGGCCGACGCAAGATCAAGGGCAACATGGACATTGAACTGGCGGTCGATGCCATGGAAATGGCTGACCATGTCGAGCACATTGTTCTGTTCTCGGGCGATGGCGATTTCCGTTCGCTGGTCGGTGCGTTGCAACGCAAGGGCGTGCGCGTCTCGGTGGTTTCGACCATCCGCTCGCAGCCGCCGATGATCGCCGACGATTTGCGCCGCCAAGCCGACAACTTCATCGAACTGGAAGAGTTGAAAGACGTGATCGGCCGCCCGCCCCGTCCGGTTCCGGTCGTGGTGCGCGATGAGATCACCGAGGAAGAAGAGGTCGAGTAACCTCTTCTCCTCGGTACTCAACCCGCCCGGCCAACGCATTGACCTCAGATGCCCCTTCAGATCCGCCAGTCGACTGCACGCTTTGCGTGCGGCTGGCCGAGTTTCGTGCGGAACTGGCCGACGAGCATCCAGAGTGGCACAATGCACCGGTCGACAGCTTTGGTGATCCCGATGCGCGCCTGCTGGTTGTTGGGCTGGCGCCCGGCGTGCGCGGGGCCAACCGCACGGGGCGCCCGTTCACCGGCGATTATGCTGGTGACCTGCTTTACGGAACCTTGACGAAATACGGCTTCGCCAATGGGACCTTCGGTGCCAGCGCCGATGACGGGTTGGAGTTGACCGATTGTATGATCACCAATGCCGTGCGCTGCGTCCCGCCACAGAACAAACCAGTCGGGGAAGAAATCAACACCTGCCGCCAGTTCCTGATTGCGACCATTCAGGCTCTGCCGCGGCTAACTTCGATCGTTACGCTGGGCAAAATCTCGCATGACAGCACGATCCGTGCCCTCGGCGGCCGGCTCAAAGACCATCCGTTCGGTCATGGCGCGACAACATCGCATGCCGGGTACGCCATCACCTCCAGTTACCATTGCTCGCGCTACAACACGAATACGGGCAGGTTGACCGAGGCGATGTTCCACAAAGTGTTCGCCTCCGTCGCCGCCGGGTTAAAGGCATAGAACAAATGCGTAAAACGACACCGAATTGCCGTTTCTGACGTGTCCGGGCGCTCCGAATCGAAGTATCGCCTCGGCTCTGCTCGCCGCCCGACTGACAGTTTTCGTCAGGGCTCGGCGAATGGCCCGACACATACCGAATCTGGGGAAGAGCTTGAAATGGACGTGACTGGTTTCCTGCCTGAAATCGACCGCGACCTGACCGATGAAGAAGTTGTTCTTCCATCGGCCCCGACCTCGCGCACAAAGAGCGATCAGCGGTTTGATCACTTCGTCACGCGCGATGGCGCGCGTTGGGCCGGTACGCACCTGTTGATTGATCTTTACGAGGCCGATCAGCTCTCGGATCTGGAGCATATGGAAATCACGCTGCGCCGCTGTATCGAGGCTGCGGGCGCAACGTTGTTGCACTTTCATCTGCACCATTTCACGCCGAATGACGGCATCTCGGGCGTTGCGGTACTGGCCGAAAGCCATATCTCGGTCCACACATGGCCCGAAGCTGGTTATGCGGCGTTCGATGTCTTTATGTGCGGCGATGCCGATCCGCATGCCTGTATTGCCATTTTGAAGGATGCATTTCGTGCGGGCCGCGTCGACGTGACCGAAGCACGCCGCGGCGCATCGGTCTGATGGCTGGGGACGTCCGGGTCAGCGGCGCGGAACAAGAAGACGATTGGTTCGAGGAAACCCTCTATCCATCGGTTCAGGTCCGTTTTCAGGCGACCAACCTGCTGCACCGCGTTCAAACCGAGCACCAGGATCTGGTTCTGTTCGAAAATCCGATGTTCGGGCGGATGCTGATGCTGGACGGGATCACGCAATTAACCCTCTCGGACGAGTTCATTTATCACGAGATGATGGCGCATGTTCCGATCCTGTCACATGGCGCTGCGCGCCGGGTGCTGATCGTCGGTGGCGGCGATGGCGGGGTCGCCCGTGAAGTCTTGCGACACCGCTCGGTCGAACGCCTGACACAGGTCGAGATTGACGACAGCGTCGTTACGTTTTCGCGCGAACAAATGCCCGAAGTGTCGAACGGGGCGTTTGACGATCCGCGCTTCGAGCTGGTGATCGCCGATGGCGCCCGGTTCGTCGCCGAAACGGCGGATCGTTTTGACATCATCATCGTCGATTCCACCGACCCTGTCGGCCCCGGGGCGATCCTTTTCACCTATGATTTCTATGCGGCCTGCCACCGGGCACTGACCCCGGGCGGCGTTCTGGTCACTCAGAACGGTGTCCCGTTCACGCAAGGTGACGAGCTTCGTGATTCCTGTTCCCACTTTCGGTCGATCTTTGCCGATGCCTGGGCTTACCGGGCGACGATCCCGACCTATGTGTTGGGGGAAATGGCGCTGGGCTGGGCGACCGACAATCGGGATCTGCGCCAAATCCCGGTCGCCGAACTCGAACGCCGCTATCAGAACGCAGGTCTGGCCGGGGGAACCCGCTATTATGCGCCCGATGTCCATGTCGGCGCGTTTGCGTTGCCGCCCTACATCAAGGACCTGGTAATAGGTTGACCATTCGTCGATTTAGCCGGGCGAACTGACCTGCCGAACTGACCTGGCGCGGCGGATTAACTACATCACCATTCTTCTCGATTAACCTTGCCCGATTAGAGAGGCAGGAGCGGCAGATGAACGCGCTGGTGGTATATCTGTGGTCGACCTTGTTCCGCGCCATCGTTGTCATGCTCCCGGCTTTGGTGCTGGTCACATTGCCAACTGTCGCCGACGATCCGCCGCCCAGGGTGCTGCGCGTGGGATACGAGGAGTTTCGGCCCTATTCCTTCACCGACCATGGCGGCGCGGCTCGTGGCTACTCCATCGATCTGATCAGTAAACTGGCCGCTGATCGCGGCTATGATGTCGAGTTTATCGCAGCGTCAAATCCCGATGAACTGCTGGCCATGCTGGCATCCGGCCGCATCGACGTCACCTCGCTTTTGGCCATCACTCCGGCCCGCGCGGAAATCGCCACATTCACAAGGCGGCTCGGGCGATTTCAGACGTCATTGTTCGTTCTTGCAGAATCGCCACACCGGTCGGCTGGTGAGTTGGCGGGGCGCCGGATCGGCGCCGTCGCGGGTTCGTTCGCGGTAATAGCCGCGCGCACCGTTCCCTTCGCCAAGATTGTCGAAATTGAAACACAGGAACAATTGGTCCTCCCACTGCTTTCCGGTTCTGTCGAGGCTGTTGGGTCATCTTCCGAGACATTTCTTGCGCTCATGCGCCGGCTCGATCTCGAACACCGGATTACGATGATAACGCCGCCTCTTATGGCTAAACCGCGTGGTTTCATGGTCAGCCCGGCCCGGCCCGATGTCCTCGCCGATCTGAATGCAGCGATTGCCACCCGGATCGGAACACCTGAACTGGCACTGCTTCAGATCCGATGGTTCGGACGCAAGAAGGGGCTTTTCGACAACAAATATCTGGTCCCGCTGGTTCTGGGCGGGTTGGGTGCGATCTTGCTGGTTGTTGCTGCAATTCTTTTTGCCATGCGGGAACGCAGGCGCCGCACGGATGCGTTTGCGACTAACCACAACAACGCAATGCTGGTCGATGCATTGAATGGTTTCGATATCGCGGTGGTCATCTTCGACCGTAAATTCAGAACGGTTCACTGGAACGACGGAATGGCGAAATCCTTTCCGTTGATGGTGCCGCATCTTCGGCGCGGTGCGACGCTGCCGGAATTGATCACGCTCTTTTATGTCAGCGAGACGGTCAAGGATCAGATGCAACTCTGCGATGCCGAGAAACTGGCGCAACGCATTGTGACAGACATCAGTCAAGGCCGCGATACCACCCGCATCGTGACGACATCGGACGGGCGTACATACGAGGCGTTCGAATTGCTGATCGGCGACGGCATGATTGCGACCGTGCGCAAGGACGTTTCGCGGCAGGAAAATCAGGCGGCCGAGATCCGGGATCAGACCGAAAAACTGCGCGCCGTCAACGAGCGTTTGCGGGAATTTTCATCGATTGCTGCACATGACTTACGTGGCCCGTTGCGCCAACAAGGTGTTCTGCTCGACTTCGTGACCGAGGATCTGGCGGATCGGGGGATATCGTTGCCCGATGATGTCACACAGAATTTGTGTGCAGTTCGTCAACGGGTTGGGGCGATGTCGACTTTGGTCGAGGACCTGCTCGACTTTGCCCGCGCCGATCATGCGGCTCCGGTCATCGAGGCATTCGACCCCGACCCTCGGATCGTCGATATCATTGCGCTGGCCGCGCCGCGGCCCGGCATCGAAATTCATGCGGACTCTGGTCTGCCCAAACTTCTGGTGCCGCGTGCAGCTTTTGATCTGGTCCTTCGTAATCTGATTGCGAACGCGATCCGACATCACGACCGCCCGACCGGCACGATCCGGCTCAGCGCCACGATCAACAACACATTTGCGGTCTTCGAAGTCGAAGATGACGGGCCGGGTATCGCGCCCGAAGCGCGTGACAAAGTATTTCGCCCCTTTCTGCGGCTTGGCAGCAAGGTTCCGGGCAGCGGATTGGGTCTTTCCCTTGTTCAACGCTCGGTCAATGCCTGGGGCGGCGAAATCTCAATTCACGGTAAAAGTCCGCGCGGCGCCATATTCCGGTTCACGGCGCCCCTTGCCAACCCGAACGGAACCAAACCGGTTGGTGACGTGGTTCAGATTTCAGCGCGCCGCGACACTGCCGCTTAATGCACCGGTAGAACTGCGATCAGATGACGCCGGTACACCGCGAAAATGCTCAACCGATTGCAGCGCTGTATCCACCCGAATTCACCCCTCAAGCAGCTGGTAAACGGCCCATGCGTCGCATGACGAAAGGTCGTCCGCGCGATCCGGCCCGTTCGGCACTGAATTCGCGCCGAAATCCGGCCGCATGTCGACCAACCCTTGCGCGCCCGGGCCCCTTCCTCTATATGGCGCGCTTCCCGGCAAGAGATGGATCGCGTCGCCTCTCGTCTGCAGGCCGCCGGGCTTGATGCCTGCACAGTGAAGCGCGCCGAAAATCGAGGTGGATATGGCTCTATACGAGCATGTCTTTATTGCGCGTCAGGACCTTTCCAACGCGCAGGCCGAAGGGCTGATCGAGCACTTTGGCCAGGTTCTTTCCGACAATGGCGGCAAGATGGTGGACCATGAATATTGGGGTCTGCGCACGATGTCGTACAAGATCAACAAGAACCGCAAAGGCCACTATGGCTATATGCGCTCGGACAGCCCATCCGGTGCGGTGCATGAAATGGAACGCCTGATGCGCCTGCATGATGATGTCATGCGCGTGATGACCGTCAAGGTTGATGCGCACGAGGAAGGTCCTTCAGCCATCATCCAGGCCAAGAACAGCCGCGACGACCGCCGCGGTGGACGCGACCGTGATCGGGGTCCGCGCGACCGCGACGACCGCCCCCGCCGCCGTGAGGAGAATTGACGATGGCCCGCAAACCTTTCTTCCGCCGCGGAAAATCCTGTCCGTTTTCGGGCGCCAACGCGCCGACGATCGACTACAAGGACGTCAAGCTTCTGCAGCGCTTCATTTCCGAGCGTGGCAAGATCGTGCCGTCGCGCATCACCGCAGTTTCGTCAAAAAAGCAGCGTGAGCTGGCCCGTGCGATCAAGCGCGCCCGGTTCCTGGCACTGCTGCCATATTCGGTCCAGTAAGGGAGGCTCGCATGGAAGTCGTACTTCTGGAGCGCGTCGAAAAGCTCGGTCAGATGGGCGATGTCGTCAACGTCAAGGATGGCTACGCCCGCAACTATCTGCTGCCGCAGTCAAAGGCGTTGCGCGCTACAAAGACCAATCTGGCGCATTTCGAAACCCAGCGTGCGCAGCTTGAAGCGCGCAATCTGGAACTCAAGAAAGAGGCCGAAGCGGTTGCAGAGAAGCTGGACGGAAACCAGTTCATCGTGATCCGGTCGGCATCCGAGGCTGGCTCGCTCTATGGCTCGGTCACAACCCGTGACGTGGCCGAAGCGGCAACGGAAGGCGGGTACACCGTCGATCGCCGTCAGGTCGTTCTGGATCGTCCGGTCAAGGAACTGGGCCTGCACGGTATCAAGGTCGTGCTGCACCCGGAGGTGTCGGCAGACATCACGGTCAACGTGGCCCGTTCGGCCGAGGAAGCCGAACTTCAGGCTTCGGGTAAGTCCATTCAGGATCTGCGTGCCGAAGAGGATGCCGAGGCGGAATTTGACATCGCCGAACTGTTCGATGACATCGGCGCTGCTGCCGACGTCGAAGATGACGACGACGACGCCCCGTCCGATGGCCCGGCCCCGGTCATCGAGGAGACCGGCGACGACGATCCGCGCAGCTGATCTTTGTCGTTTTAAGATTTGGGCGTCGCTCTTGCAAAAGGCGGCGCCCTTTTCTGTTCTCCCGGCCAGCGCGATACCGCAGCTTCCCTGCAATCGATTTGAACCGCGCGGGCTGTTCGAACTGCTTGCACCGGCTGCGTGCCCGGCGCATCCTGATCAAAACACCCGGACCTATGCGGGGGGCAGGAATGAGCGGTGGCGCCGAAATCGAGCGCATGATCGAGCTGTTGGCCAAGCTGCCGGGGCTGGGCCCGCGCTCGGCCCGCCGCGCGGCACTGCATCTGGTGAAACGCCGCGAGCGCCTTCTCGACCCCTTGGTTCAGGCGATGGGCGCAGTGGTCGAGTCGGTCCGGACCTGCCGCATCTGCGATAACCTCGCAACAACTGAAATTTGTGAAATCTGCACCGATCCGCGCCGGGCCAACGGCATGATCTGTGTCGTTGGCGACGTGGCCGATTTGTGGGCGATGGAGCGGGCCGGGGTCTTTCGTGGCCGCTATCATGTGTTGGGCGGTCTCTTGTCGGCACTGGACGGTGTGACGCCGGAAACGCTGCGGATCCCCGAATTGTCGGCCCGTGTGCGTTCGGATCAGATCTCTGAAGTTATCCTGGCCCTGAACGCAACGATTGACGGCCAGACGACAGCGCATGTCATCGCCGAATATCTTGAAGGCACCGGCGCCGCAGTCACATCCCTTGCCAAGGGCGTACCGATCGGCGGGGAGTTGGACTATCTGGATGACGGTACAATCTCTGCCGCCTTGTCCGCGCGCAAGGCGATATAGCGCCGATTTTGACGGTACCGTCTGGGCATCGTGCAATTGGGGGCATCATCTCGACGGGCGATTGATGCCCAAGGGAGCCCGTTATTCAAACTATTACGCACCCAGCCTCGCCCTATCCGGCCCGGCAAAGGCCGAGATAGTCGAGATCCCGAGCGGCGCAAGCTTGCACGCGGACGTGCTGGAAACCGACTTTCACGAGAGCCTCTTCTTCTGCCAAAAGATCGAAACCCTGATCGACAACGACGGCAATATCAAAACCGGTTGGAACGGCGAGATGTCGGCACAGGAAAAGACACGGACCAATAATTCCAGATGGCCGCAGTTGGTCGAAAGGCAATACGCCGTGCGCCCTGGTCAATCTGCGCGTCGACACCAAACCGCGCGTTAACACTGGCAATTTCCTCCGCAAGTCCGGCAGCGAAGCCGCGAAGCGCGGCTCTGTCGCCCTGCCAAAACGCAGCAGAGGAACGACGGTCACCGGAACCAAGACCCGCGGCACCACATTTGCGGAAACCAGTACTCGTGACACAACAGTCACCGGCAACGATGCGGCCGATGGAACTGCGGCTTTCTGCATGGTCAATCGCTGGTTCGGTAATGATACCGTTTTAACCGACAGGCCGGTTATCTATAGCGGTGGCAATGACCCCGTTGACCCCGTTGACCCCGGTCGAACCCCGGATTGAAGACGATCTGAAAAGTTCAGGCGGCACGCGCCTGTGATCGGGCAGCGGCGCGTGTAACAAGCTGCGCGATCAGTGACGCCGGTATCGCGGTCGGTTTATGGTCCTGAAACGAAAAAGGGCGGCTACCGCCGCCCTTGAGATCTCTTCAAACCGATCGCCTCGGTCGCGTTCTCAGCTATTTCGCGGACGCCCCGGCGTCCTTTTTCGGACGGTAGTTTGTCTTTTCGACGATACGGGCCGATTTTCCGCGGCGCTGACGCAGATAGTACAGCTTTGCGCGCCGGACCTTGCCGCGCCGCACCACCGTGATTGCGTCGATATTGGGTGAGTGGAGCGGGAAAATACGCTCGACACCTTCACCAAACGAGATTTTACGGACCGTAAAGCTTGCGCCCAGGTTCGCGCCGCCACGGCGGGAAATGCAGACCCCTTCATAGTTCTGCACACGGGTCCGCGTGCCTTCCGTAACCTTATAGCCGACCCGGATCGTGTCGCCTGGTGCGAAGTCCGGGTTTTCCTTGCCGAGTTCGGCGACGTGCTCGGCTTCCAACTGCTGAAGCAGGTTCATCGTTTCATTCCTTTTGCTCGCCTTTGCGGCGTTTGTTGTCCGCGTCCGATTGCTCTGGGGCTTCACCCGTCTCGTAGACGGACCAGAGGTCGGGACGACGTTCCCGTGTCAGCCTTTCGGCCTGGTCAGCCCGCCATTCGGCGATCTTCGCGTGATGCCCCGAAAGAAGCACTTCGGGTATCGCGCGCCCCTCCCAGACCTGGGGCCGTGTGTAATGCGGATGCTCCAGAAGCCCCCGCGAAAAGCTCTCTTCCTGCGTGCTCGCGGCATTGCCCAGAACCCCTGGGCGTAACCGGATCACGGCATCCAGCAGGACCATGGCGGCCATCTCGCCGCCTGTCAGGACATAGTCGCCGATCGAGATTTCCTCGACCCCGCGCGCGTCCAGAACCCGTTGGTCCACGCCTTCATAGCGCCCGCACAAAAGCGTAAGCCCCTGTCCAGCCGCCATCTCCTCGACCCTGCTTTGTGTCAGCGCCCGTCCACGGGGCGACAGATATAAAACCGGCCAGAGAGAGCGGTCGTCTACAACACCCTTCGCCGCGAAGTCCAGCGCTTTTGCGACGATGTCAGGCTTCATAACCATGCCCGCTCCGCCGCCTGCGGGCGTGTCATCGACAGTCCGATGCCGGTCAGTCGCAAAGCGCCTGATATCAATGGGTTCGCAGGACCAAAGACCGTCTTGCAGCGCCTTGCCGGTCAACCCCTCTGCCAGCGGACCGGGGAAGAGATCGGGGAACAACGTGACCGGTTTTGTCTGGAAGGCATCGGGCCTGCGCCGGTCCTGCATCAGCGGGCGGGGCCGATCCGAGAGGACCGGCTGGAACATGCCTGCCGAACGCGGTTTGGGCGGGGCGCGGTCAGACATCGGCGATCCGGGCGGCGTCCACTGCCGCTGCGGCACGGCTTTGCAACAGGGCGATGGCGTTCGTGGCGTGCTCGGTGGTGTCAGGGTGCTCCATGTGTGAGAGGACGGGCACGGCGTTATACCGCGCTGTCTTGTCTTCGCTGCGAACGAACAAACTCAATTGTCAGGCCCCACATATCCGGCGACCAGCAACCGTGCGGCTGCCTGCCAGGGATTGGTGCCATCGACGGCGGCTTTGGCCACGGGCGAGGCAGCCCACCGGGCCATCCCCGCCAGCAATGGGTCCAATTGCGTTGCGGCGCGGTCGTCAGGATCGCGCGCAGCGATTGTGATGTCACGGCGCAGGACATCGATGAAGGCGGCAAAACCGTGCTGGTCGCCGACCCGCTCCAGCGCGGCAGCAAGGTCAGTCATCGCCGCCATCGTCTTCGGACAGATCCACGACGACACGCCCAGCCGTCAGATCGACAGTTGGCACGGCGGCGCGGGTGAAGGGGATCATGTGTTCGGTCTTCCCTTGCACATCCAAAACATCCCCGGCCCCAAAATCGTGCACGGCCCGGACCCGGCCCAGGTCGGCGCCGCCCGTGTCCACGACAGTCAGGCCGATCAGGTCGGCATGGTAGAACTCGTCATCCGGCAGCACCGGCAATCGGTCGCGCGGGGCAAAAAGGGCCGTGCCTCTCAACGCCTCGGCATCCTCCCGGGTCGCGACGCCCGAAAGCCGGGCCGCAAATCCGTCTTTGACGGGGCGCGTGATTTTCACCTCGAACCCGCGCCCGTCTTTGGTCGATAGCGGAGAGAACGACGCGATATCCTTGGGATTGGCGCAGAAGGATTTCACCCGCACCTCGCCCCGCACCCCGAACGCCCCGGCGATCGCTCCAACGCAGATCAGATCCTGAACTTGGTCGCGGTTCATCAGCTCATCGAAGCTTTGCTTGGCGTGACATCCCTACAGCCCCATCTGCACGCCGCCGGTCACGGGCAGCGCAACTCCGGTGATATAGGCGCCGCCCGGCCCGGCGACAAAGGCGACAAGTTCGCCGACCTCGTCCGGTGTGCCGGAACGGCGGAGCGCGACGGTCTCATAGCGCTGGGCGTGGATATCTTCCAGGCTCAACCCCTGTTCGGCGGCCATGCGACGGTTGACGTTCTCGTGGAATTCGGTGGCGATGAACCCGGGGCAAACGGCAACGCAACGCAGCCCTTGCGGCCCAAACTCGGCGGCGATTGTCTTGGTCATACCGATCAATGCATGTTTGGTCGATGTATAGGCGCCAAACGCACGCTGGGCGCCGATGCCGACCATGGACGACATGTTGATGATGACGCCTTCGGTTCTGCACAGGGCCGGAATCGCCGCCTGGCAGCAATCGGCGGTGCCTTTGACGTTGATCGCGAAACCGTTGGCCCAGTCTTCGTCCGTGATTTCCAGGAACGGTTTCGCCCCCGCCGACGTCCCGGCATTGTTGACCAGAATATCCAGGCGGCCATGGTCCGACAGGATCGCTGAAACAGTCTCATCGATGTCGCCGCGCCTCGTCACATCGAGTTGTCGGGCCTCGACCGCGCCATCGATCCCGGCGGCAACGGTCGCAGCATCATCGCCGCTGCGATCGGTCAGGATGACTGTTGCCCCGTGCCGGGCCAGCGCCCGGGCGCAAGCGGCGCCGATGCCGTCGGGCGACCCGCAACCGGTGACCAGGGCAACCTTTTCCGAAACTGTCATGAACGTTTCCCGAAAATCCTCGGCCGCGGACGGCGGGTCATTGAATTGCCTTTGTTGCCGCAGCCCCTTCTTCGGTTTTCAAAGACCTCGGGGCGCGAGGGCAGGGGCCCCGCCCGGTGCCCATACACCGGGCGGCAATCGGGCGCCTTATTCGGCTGTTTCTTCAGCCGCTTCTTCGGCGGGCTCTTCAGCAGGCTCTTCAGCGGGGGCCTTGGCGGCTTCTTCGGCTGCCGCGATAGCCGCAGCCTTTTCTTCTGCGCGGGCTTTGGCCTTGTCGCCTGGCTCGGCCTTGTTCGGGTTGTTGCGCTTTTTTGCGTCTAGAACGCCGGCGGCTTCCAGCAAACGGCTGATCCGGTCGGTCGGCTGCGCCCCATTTTCCAGCCAGTGCTTGACCCGGTCCATATCCATCTTGACCCGGTCTTCGGAATCTTTCGGCAGCAGCGGATTATAGACGCCCAGCTTTTCGAGATAGCGGCCATCGCGCGGCATGCGGCTGTCGGCTGCAACAATGCGATAGAACGGGCGTTTTTTCGATCCGCCGCGGGACAGTCTGATCTTCATTGCCATTGGTTTTCTCCTTGGTATGGCGGTGCCGCGGGTCAGGCCCGAGGCTATTTCTGAAACTGGTGGTGGTGGCGGATCACCTCGTCGATGATGAACCGCTGGAATTTTTTGGCGAACTCGGGATCCAGTCCGCTTTCCGCGCACATCCGCTCCAGCCGCTCGATCTGGCGGGCTTCGCGGGCCGGGTCGGACGGGGGCAGGGTGTGTTCGGCCTTCAATTGGCCGACCGTTTGGGTGCAGCGAAAGCGCTCCGCTAATGTATGGACCAGCACGGCATCCAGATTGTCGATCGACTGACGCAGATCGGCCAACAGGGCCTGGGCACGGGCGGCATCGTCGGACATCACAGATCCTCCGGCCTTGGATGGCGGTAGACCAGGCAGTCATCACCGTCCGGGGTTGCGGCGCCGCGGTCGCGGGTACAACCCAGCCGTTCGGCCAAGGCTATGGACCGGTGGTTCGGCCGGTCGATATAGCTGACGGCCGTGGTCCAGCCGAGCGTGTCATAGGCATGGGTTCGCGCGGCCGTCGCGGCCTCGAAGCCGATCCCCTTACCTTCGGCCGCTTCCCACAATGTCCAGCCCAGTTCATTTTCCGGCCAGCCGTCCGGATACCAGCACCCGACATAGCCTAAGCAGGTGTCGTCGCCTTTCATCGTCACTGCCCACATGCCGAAATCGCGGATCAGCCAGTGGCCGATTTCCTTGGCGAATTCGCGCCATGCCTTGCCCTGGGACACATGGCCGCCGACATATTCCGAACGTTTGGACATCATGAAGCCAACAAAGCCGTCGGCGTCCGACGCCTTTGGCCCGCGCAGGATCAGGCGTTCCGTTTCCAGGACGGGGATGCCGGTCAACTCGATCATTTCTTTTTACCCAGCCCGCTCAGACCCGGGGGCAAGGCCTGGCCGCCGCCAAGGCCGGGAAACCCGCCTGCGCCGCCCGGCATGGGTGGCAACCCGCCGGGGACACCGGGTCCACCGGGGGGCATGCCCGGGGGCATACCGCCCTTGCCGCCCATCAGGCCGCCCATCATTCCCATCAGGCCGCGTTTGCCCTTTTTGCCGATCTTTTTCATCATATCGGCCATCTGGCGGTGCATTTTCAGCAACTGGTTCACGTCCTGAACTTTCAGTCCGGAACCTTTGGCGACCCGCTCTTTGCGCGATGCTTTCATCAGGTCGGGCTTGCGGCGTTCTTCCTTGGTCATCGACTGGATGATGGCGATCTGACGCTTCAGGATCTTGTCGTCCATCCCTGCTTGGTCCATCTGCTTTTGCAGTTTCCCGACGCCCGGCAGCATCGACATGATGCCGCCCATCCCGCCCATGCTGATCATCTGTTCCAGTTGTTTTTGCAGATCGTTCATGTCGAAGCGGCCCTTTTGGAACCGTTTCATCATGCGTTCGGCTTCTTGCTGCTCGATCGTCTCCTGCGCTTTTTCGACCAGGCTGACGATGTCGCCCATGCCCAGGATGCGGCCTGCGACACGTTCGGCGTGAAATTCCTCCAGCGCATCCATCTTTTCGCCGAGCCCGACGAACTTGATGGGTTTGCCGGTGACGGCGCGCATCGACAGCGCGGCGCCGCCGCGCCCGTCCCCGTCCATCCGGGTCAGAACCACGCCGGTGATGCCGATACGCCCGTCGAAGTTTTCGGCGGTGTGGACCGCGTCCTGCCCGGTCAGACCATCGACAACCAGCAGCGTTTCGTTGGGCTGCGCAAAATCTCGTACGGCCTCGACCTCGCCCATCAACTCGTCATCGATGGACAGGCGTCCCGCCGTATCCAGCATGACCAGATCATAGCCGCCAAGAGTGGCCTGTTGCTTTGCCCGTTTGGCGATGGCGACCGGGTTCTGTCCTGCCACGATGGGCAGCGTGTCGACGCCGATTTGCAGACCCAGGACCGCCAATTGTTCCATCGCCGCCGGGCGGCGGGTGTCGAGTGACGCCATCAGGATGCGCTTGCTTTGGCGCTGTGACAGGCGGCTGGCCAGTTTTGCGGTCGTGGTCGTTTTACCCGACCCCTGCAAGCCGACCATCAGGATCGTTGCGGGCGGGCTGTCGATTTTCAGTTTACCGGGATCCGGATCGTCACCGGCAAGAACATGGATCAGCGCGTCATGGACGATCTTGACGACCTGCTGGCCAGGCGTGACCGATTTGAGGACCGATTGACCCGTCGCCTGATCGGTGACCGTCTTGATGAAATCGCGCGCGACCGGCAGCGAAACGTCGGCCTCCAGCAACGCGACGCGCACTTCGCGCATTGCGGTTCTGACATCGTCCTCGCTGAGTGCCCCCTTGCCCGTCAGCCGGGTGAACACGCCGGATAGGCGGTCTGATAAGGCTTCGAACATCGCGGTCCTCCAATCAGGTGCCGAACCGATGGCACAGACACCAAACGAAAATCGCGCCGGTGGGCGCATCTGCGCTGACCGACGGCGATCCCGGGCAACACCCGGGACCGGAAGTATCACCACTTCCGGAACGGTGCGCCGATTACGCCAGCCCGCAGGCTTTGTCAATCAGGACGCCAGGCGCTATAGGCCGGTCCCATGAGTTATCTGGTGGCTGCATTCTATCATTTCACCCCTTTCGCCGATCCCGACGGGTTGCGCGCGCCATTGCGCGACGTTGCAGCCGCCGCTCGGGTCCGGGGATCGATTCTGCTGGCGCCTGAAGGGATCAACGGGACGATCGCGGGTCCGGATACCGGCGTTGCCGCGGTCCTGGATCACGTTCGCGGTCTGCCTGGTTGTGCGGAACTGGACTGGAAGGAAAGCCGGTCTGCAAAGCAACCCTTTCGCCGCCTGAAGGTCCGGCTGAAACGCGAGATTGTCACCCTGGGCGTGCCGGTCGATCCTGTGCGCCGGGTTGGGACCTATGTGGCACCGCAGGATTGGAACGATGTGATCGGCGACCCCGATACGGTCGTGATCGATACTCGTAACGATTATGAAGTCGGGATCGGTACCTTCCGCGGCGCCATCGATCCCGGCACCGAAAGTTTCAGCGCCTTTCCCGAATGGTGGCAGGCCAATCGCCAAGCGTTGGACGGCAAACGGGTTGCGATGTTCTGCACCGGCGGCATCCGGTGCGAGAAGGCTTCAAGCTGGTTGCTGTCGCAGGGCGTGCCCGAGGTGCTGCACCTGAAGGGCGGGATCCTGAAATATCTTGAAGAAGTGCCCCAGGCCCAAAGCACCTGGAACGGTGAATGCTATGTCTTCGATGACCGGGTCGCCGTGCAGCATGGGCTGGCGCCGGGCACGCATACGATGTGCCATGCCTGCGGCCGACCGGTCTCTCAGGAAGGGCGTAACCATGCCGACTATAACCCCGGTGTCAGTTGCGCCGCATGCATCGGCGAGTTCAGCGAAGAAGATCGCGCCCGGTTTGCCGAACGCCAGCGTCAGGTCGAGGCCGGCGAATTTTAGGTCGGCCTTCCCAGGCCACAGATCAGTGCGCAGCGATCAGGTTCTGCCACGCCTGATCCAGAACCTTGGGCGATAACTGCGGCTCGATCCCCTGATAGGCACAGATCGAGACGCTCTGGTCGATCAGGAAACGGGGATGGAACGCGTTGAACCGCGTGTTGGCACTGGAACCGTAAAGATCGAACAGAATGTACGCCAGGATATCTTCGGTCACATCCAGGCCTGCGCCTTTTGCAGTGCGCACCAGGATTTTGACAAAGGCTGTTCTGTCCGGCCTGTCGACCAGGACCTTGTGGCGCAAACGGCGCAGACCGGCTTCGTCGACCAGCGAGCGGGGTTCATAGTTGGTTGCAAAGATGACAAGCGAGTCGAACGGAACTTCGATCTTGCGCCCGTTTTCCAGAACCAGATGATCGACCCGCTCTTCCAGCGGGATAATCAGACGGTTGATGAATTCCTGCGGCGTTTCGCGCTGGCGGCCGAAATCATCGACCACGAACAATCCGCCCGCAGACTTGAACTGAAGCGGCGCCTCGTAAAGCCCCGTGGTCGGGTTCCGGGTCAGATCGAATTTGGACAGTGTCAACTCGCCGCCGGTGATCACGAACGGCCGGTCACAACGCACATATCGGGGATCGTGAAGATTGCCGCGGCGCAGCGTGCCGCCCTCGACAGCCGTATCGGGAACCGGATTGTGGACTGCCGGATCGAAATAGACGACCACCTCGCCGCCAACGGCGATGGCATGCGGGACGAAAACACTATGCTGAAAGGCCGTGCAGATACCGCGGGCGATGGTCGACTTACCGTTGCCGGGCGGGCCGTAGAACAGCATCGACGCGCCCGAGTTCACGGCAGGGCCGATCATGTGCATCAATTCCTTTGGCAGGATCATTTCCGAGAAGACCTGATCCAGCCGTTCTT
This sequence comes from uncultured Limibaculum sp., assembly GCA_951813525.2. GTDB lineage: Bacteria > Pseudomonadota > Alphaproteobacteria > Rhodobacterales > Rhodobacteraceae > Thermohalobaculum. The sequence goes on along the minus strand of CATOTJ020000003.1, from coordinate 787,583 downwards.
CGCGAAGCAGTTCCAGCCGGATGGATTGCGCTTTCATCTGCTCGCAGAATGTTGCGATCGGAACCGGCGCCGGTCCGGTCCAGCTGTTCAGGTCCATCGCCTTCAAGGCCCAGTCGCGGCCCTTGTCGGTCAGGGCATAACGCATTTCCGCCGTCAGACTGGCACCGCGTTGCCCCAGCATGACGACCAACTGCTTTTCCTTGGCCGCCTCAAGAAGCTGATCGATGATCCGTCCGGCCAGGCGCATTTCAGCGGCCATTCGGCTTGGCCGTTCCATGCCGTGCCGAAAGACAGTCTTGACCAGCAGGTCCAACAGAAAGCTTTCGGTTAAACCGGTTTCGTGGATTGTTTGCGGCGGTGGCGGCGTTGCCGCGTGATCAGCGATTACCTGAGTTGATACGTTCATCTGTCCTCAGCCCTCTCTCTGGGCGCTGGTCGGTGGTTCGCCGCCCGCGCCCGGACATTCCTGCGATATGCTGCTCCGCCGGCCCCTTGCTCGCCCGCGTCACCCCGTCGCCGCGCGTTCTGCCGCCGGCCGGCCCCCTACACACCCTGTTCATCTGGTGTAAGACTATGCCGCAAACCGATACGATCAGACAAGCGCCCAACGGAGGATATATGAAACGTTACCAACACTTCATCGACGGAGCTTATGTAGATCCTTCAAAAGGCCAATGGTTCGACAGCCATGATCCCTATCGCGGCGAGGTCTGGGCCGAGATGCCGCGCGGCACCGCCGCTGACATAGACAAGGCCGTTTCCGCCGCGAAACGGGCCATGACATCCGGCCCATGGGCCGACATGACTGCGTCTGCGCGTGGCAAGCTAATGCGCAAGTTGGGCGATCTGGTGGCAGAAAACGCCGACCGGCTGGCCGAGGTGGAAGTGCGTGACAACGGCAAATTGTTGTCGGAAATGGCAGGCCAGCTCAAATACCACCCAGAGTGGTGGTACTACTTTGCCGGACTGGCCGACAAGGTCGAAGGATCGGTGATCCCGATCGATAAACCGGATCATCTGGCCTTTACCACTCACGAACCGGTGGGCGTTGTCGGGGCAATTACAGCTTGGAATTCACCGCTGCTGTTCATCGCCTGGAAATGCGCGCCGGCGTTGGCTGCGGGCTGTTCAGTGGTGGTGAAACCGTCCGAATTCACTTCAGCTTCCACCCTGGAATATGCGGCTCTTACGAAAGAGGCGGGATTTCCGGACGGCGTTTTCAACGTTGTCGCCGGGTTGGGCGGCGAGGCGGGTGCCGCGCTGGTCGATCATCCGGATGTGGCCAAGATTACCTTTACCGGCTCGGATCGCACCGGCGCGATGATCTATTCCCAGGCCGCCAAGTCGATCAAACGTGTCAGTTTGGAACTCGGCGGAAAGTCGCCGAACATCATCTTTGACGATGCTGATTTGGGCGCGGCATGTGCTGGTGCAGTGTCCGGGATCTTCGCAGCGACAGGGCAGACCTGCATCGCAGGATCGCGGTTATTGGTTCAAAATTCGGTCCGCGACGAAGTCAGCGAACGCCTGGTCGCCATGGCCAAAACCGCCAAAATCGGCGACCCGATGAACGCCGAGACAAATATCGGGCCGGTCACGACGCAGCCGCAATACCAGAAGATCCGCGAATATATCGACATTGCCAGGGCCGAGGGGGCAGAATTGCTGTTCGGCGGCGGCACGCCCGCAGGCGCCGAAATTCAGGGCGGCCAGTTTGTCGAGCCAACGATTTTCACGAATGTCCTGAACAATATGCGAATCGCGCAGGAGGAAGTCTTTGGACCGGTTCTGTCGATCATCGGGTTCGATGACGAAGAAGAGGCGGTCGAGCTGGGCAACGATATCGCCTACGGCCTGGCCGCCGGGGTTTGGACGCAGAACATCGGGCGGGCCGTGCGCATGTCAAAGGCGCTGAAGGCCGGTACGGTCTGGGTCAACACCTACCGCGCGATAAGCTATATGATGCCGTTCGGCGGCGTAAAGCGTTCGGGTGTCGGGCGGGAAAGCGGCGTCGAATCAATCCGCGATTACCTCTCGACCAAGTCCGTCTGGATCAACACATCCGATGCGGCCCCGGGTAACCCTTTCGTGATGCGATAGAGCGCGTTTCAACTCGATCGACCCGGGCCGGGCGCTCGAAGTTCCTGAGTGATCGCACTGTCAGGTCGCGTGACTTGATCAGTCATGCTGAAAATGCGCGCGCCCGGGCGGTGTTTTCCGGGGTTTGCCGGGGACCAAAGAATGCTCTGATCTATGCAGCGATCAGGACATCCCGGTCGGTTTCGTCCCGATCGGTCACCAGCATCCGGCCCGGCTCGTGCGTGATGCAAATCGGCGGGCAGGCGGCACGCAGAACGTTTTGCGGGGTCACGCCGCACGCCCAAAAAACCGGCACGTCGCCGTCCCGGAATTCGGCGGGATCACCCCAATCCGGAGCAGCGATATTGCTAACGCCGATCTTAGACGGGTCGCCAACATGCACCGGTGCGCCGTGCGCATGGCCGTAATCTGCGGTGATGCTAATCGCCAGATCGACCTGGTCCTGCGGGATCGGCCGCATCGAGACGACCATCGTGCCGCTGAACGGGCCAACCGGGCTTAAGTCGATATTGGTCGAATACATCGGGACCGTCACATTCTGCTCGATATGGCGCAGCGGAATGCCCGCATCGATCAGCGCGCGCTCGAAGGTGAATGAACAGCCAAGCGCGAAGGCCACCATATCGTCAGTCCACAGATCCGAAATCTCGTGAACCGTCTCTGCCAACACGCCGTCCCGGTAGACATTATAGGACGGAACGTCTGTCCTGATGTCGATTGCCCCAAGCGAATGCATCATCGGATCGCCGCGCCCTGTTACCCCGACAAGCGGGCAGGGTTGGGCGTTTTTCAGGCAAAAAGCATGAAAATCATCGGCGTAACCATCGCCCAGGATCGCAAGATTGGCCTGAAGTTTCCCCGGCGCAAAGCCCGCGGTCTGCCCGCGATAGGCGCCCGAACGTATGTGCGGGCGGATTGTCTGGATCTGTTGTCCAGTCAGGCTGCCATAATCGGTCATGGCGGCGCCTCCTCTGCTGGGACGAACCTGCCCAAGCGAAGGATCGGATGCAAGGGGGCAGGCAGTGGCCCTTTCCTGGCAGGAACCCGTCGGCCCGAACCGACATTAACCGAGGCCGAAAAACGCTACGGGCGCAAATCGGGAACCGCGCAGCTATCCGCTTATCCCCTGGGCCACAGGATCAACTGCGTGCAACGGAAATGGGCGATCGTTTTTCCGGTGTCGCCATTTGTGACCTCGGCATCCCAAACCTGGGTCGACCGGCCCACATGCAATGGATTGGCAGTGCAGAGGACCTGACCCTTCAGGGCCGTGCCAAGGAAATTGGCCTGTAGATCGACGGTCGTGAAGGCATCGGCACCTGTAGGCAGTGCTGTCAGCGTACCATAGCCACAGCATGTGTCCGCCAATGACGTGACGGTTCCGGCGTGCAAAAAGCCGTTCCACGACATGACCTGTCGGCGGACCGCCAATGTGGCGCGGACACGCTCTAGGCGGCGTCTTCATTTAAGCGAGCCAGGCCATTGTGCATACGAGGGATACGAAGGCTCGGAAGGACGATATAGTCTTTTCGCACCGTAGGGCTATGCGGCGGAAGCGTTTGATCCTATTGAAGAAACATTCGACAAGGTGGCGTTCTTTGTAGAGCGACCAATCGATTGCCTTTTGTGCTGTTCGCGTCGGATTTTGCTTGATCTGCGCCTTTGCATCAAGTTCATCAACGATGAAGGCCCGCAGGTAATCAGCATCATAAGCCGCATCTGCCATGACGTGCCCGACGCCCGAAAACCCCTCGATCAAGCCGCACGCCTGAGGGCAATCACCCCACTGACCGGGCGTAATCGTGAAGCGGATCGGCAGGCCAAGCGCGTCGACTGCGGCGTGGATTTTCGTGGTCAGGCCGCCTTTGGAGCGTCCGATTGCGTGAGTTTCAGCCCCCCTTTTGCGCCGCTGGCGTCTGCATGGGCCTTGCAAATGGTCGCATCGATAAGGACGTATTCGAAATCCGGATCAGCGCTTAACGCTTTGAAAAGACTCTCCCAAATGCCCGCATGTGTCCACCGCCGGAACCGGCAATGTGCGGTCCGCCAGTTGCCCAGTTCAGGCGGAAGATCACGCCAGGGCGAGGCTGTACGAGCCAACCACAGGATTGCATCAAGGAAAAGCCTGTTGTCTGTCGCCGTGCGCCCTCGGTCGCCTTTTTTGCCGGGGACAAGCGGTTCAATCTGCGCCCATTGCGCGTCCGTCAGGGTTCGTCTGCTCAAGATCACCTCCGTTTTCGACCTTGAATCAAATCCCAACCAGTTTGGGAACCCCCTAAATGAAGACGCCGCCTAGTCCGACTTCCAGGAACTCCATTGCCAGATGACCGGGCAAAAAAGCGGCGCCTCGCGCGTTCCAGTCTTCGATCGTTTGCGGTATGTCCATCTTCATCGTGGGCCTCCCTTTGCTGGCACACTTATTCTTTGAAAAATCCCGTCTGTTAAGGCGCCAATGTTCCGGATTGGGGCTTTTCAATTCGGTCGAACCCGGTCTATCGTCGGTGCCAAGGGGCGGGAAAGCCCCGGGGTGAAAATCGGAAGACGATAACGAAGACCGACAACAGGGAGTTCGGAGAATGCGTTACGCAATTGGAGCCGCGGTCGCGGCGCTGCTGGCCACAACCCCGGCCATGGCAGACGACATCGAGGCAAAGGAGTTCCTCGTGGTCGGCACTTGGGGCAACCTTTTTAACTGGAAAGAGCATGAAAGCCGCTTGTGGGCAAAGGTTCTGCCAGAAGCGTCCGGCGGCAAGCTGACCGCCAATGCCAAGCCATACACCGAGCTCGGACTTTCGGGTTACGAGGTCGTTAAGCAGTTGGAAGTCGGCGCCTATGACGCCGTCCACGCGCTGACTACCTATACTTCGCAAGACAGCCCGCCGCTGGAAGGCATTGACCTGGCCGGTGTGTTCCAGGATTTCGCAACTTACCGCAAAGCATTGGAGTCCTATAAGCCGGTCATCCAGCGCGAGCTGCGCGACAAGTACGATGCCGAACTGGTCATGCTCTACACGTTCCCGTCACAGCAGCTTTACTGCAAGCTGGACGAGGGCGAAGACGGACACCTGTCTGGCCTGAAGGGCAAAAAGATCAGGACATATTCGACATCGCTGGCCGATTTCATCGAAGGCTTGGGCGCATCGTCAGTGACCATCGCCTTCTCGGAAGCCGTGCCGGCACTGGAAAAAGGTGTTGCGAACTGCGGCACAACCGGAACAGCGCCTGCCTATAACGCTAAATGGTTCCAGGTGACGACGCACAATGTCCGCGTCAAGCTGGGCTATGCTGCGACGTTCATGGCCTTCCATGGCGAAACTTGGGATGCGCTGCCGGAGGCAACGAAAGCATTGATCCGCGAGAACGCCGCGAAAGTCGAAAACGAGATCTGGGAATCGATCGAAGCCACAGATGCGATGGCCGCGACCTGCAATACGTCGGGTCCGTGCGATTGGGGTGATAATGGCGGTCTGATCCCGGTCGAGATGAATGACGAGGATAACGCCATCATCAAGGATGTGGTCGAGAACACCGTTCTGAAGCGCTTTGCCGAACGTTGCGGGCGTGCATGCGCGGAAGAGTGGAACGCGACCATGGGCAAAATCGCCGGCGTGCAAGCGCCGCTGCCCGAATAATCGGAACAGGCCCTGCCCCTGCCAGGTTAACTGGCGCGGGGCAGGGCCAACCTCCAGAATCCAGTGAACAGTTTATTCCGCATACACGGTGCGCTTGAGCGCATTTCGCTATGGGCCGTCTGGTTGGGCGGTCTGTCCCTGTTATTGTCGGCCGTCATGATCGTGATCGAAGTTGTCGGTCGCAAGATCGGCGGGCAGGAGTTTTTGGGCGTAACGCTCCCGGCGTTCCGCGTGCCCGGATCCGACGAATATTCGGGCTATGTCTTTGCCGGTGCCACGGTCTGGGCTTATGCCTATTGCCTGGTCCACCGAAGTCATATCCGCATTGATGCGTTCTACAACATGTTTCCTCAGCGTATCCGGGCGGTGTTTGACGTGATCGGCCTGGCGCTGCTGGGCATCTACATCATCTATTTGACCGAACGTGCCTGGGTTGTCCTGTTGAGCACTCTCGAAAAAGGCTCGAAGGCGATGACGCCGCAGCAAACGCCGCTGTGGTTGCCGCAAACCGTCTGGGTCGGCGGGCTGACCTTCTTTACAATCGTGACGATCTTCCTCTTCCTATTTGCCTTGCTGTGCCTCCTCACCGGACGCACTGCGCAGGTGCAGCAGCTGGCCGGTACCATGTCAGTTCAGGAAGAGGTCGAATCCGAGACCAAAGGCGTGAAAGAGATGGATCAATGAAGGCCGCGTTTGCCTTATTTAAGGCCGGGTCGCCCTGGTCGATCATCATTACGCTGCTGGTCCTGGTGTTGGCTGCGGTTCCCGTCGCAGCTGTACTGGGCCTTCTGTCGCTGGGCCTGGACAACATCTTTATGCGCGGCCGCCTTGTGCTGGCCATGGGCGAATTCACTTGGGAACAACAGCGCAACTTCCTGCTGATCGCGATCCCGCTCTACATCATGATGGGCGAAATCATCCTGCGGTCCGGCATCGGCCAACGCATGTATGCTGCCGTGGCTTTGTGGCTGACCTGGCTGCCCGGCGGGCTGATGCACGCCAACATCGTCTCGTGCGGGATCTTTGCGGCGACGTCCGGGTCCTCGGTCGCGACGGCGGCAACCATCGGCACGGTCGCCGTGCCGGAAATCGAACGCCGCGGCTATAATGAACGTCTGTTCCTTGGGTCCATCGCTGCAGGCGGGACATTGGGCATTCTCATCCCGCCGTCGATCATCCTGATTCTCTATGGGTTCATCACCGACACCTCGGTGCCCGAGCTGTTTTTGGCGGGCTTTTTGCCGGGGATGCTGCTGTCGGTTCTGTTTCTGCTGGCAATCCTGATCGCCTGTATTGTGCGCCCCGCTTGGGGTGGCGACAAACAGGACGCCACGTGGGAGGCGCGCTTTCGCAGCCTGCCCGACCTGATCCCGCCGCTGGTGTTGATCATGGGCGTCATGGGCTCGATCTATGGCGGCATCGCCACACCCACCGAAGCCGCTGCCGTGGGCGTCATCTTCTCGTTGGTGCTTGCCGCTTACTTCCGGGCGCTGTCTTTCGAGCTGCTGAGAACGGCGTTCGAGGGAACGATGCGCATCACTGCGATGATCATCTTCATCATCATGGCCGCCGTGTTCCTGAACTTTATTCTGGGTTTCATGGGCGTCAGCCAGGCGCTGATCAAGTTCATCGAGGATCTGGGTTGGACCCCGCTGCAAACCATGATCGCCTTGGTGGTTTTCTACCTGATCCTGGGCATGTTCATGGAAACGCTTTCAATGCTGTTGACGACGGTGCCCGTGGTGTTTCCGCTGGTGGTTTCGCTGGAATTGTGGGGGATGACGCCTTCCGAAACCGGCGTTTGGTTCGGCATTCTGATCACGATCCTGATCGAGACCGCGCTGATCACACCGCCGATTGGCGTGAACCTTTACGTGGTCCAGGGGATACGACAGCGACCGGGACCATTTGGCGACGTTGCTTGGGGCGCGATGCCGTTCGTGCTGATGATGATCTTCCTGGTCTTCCTGTTGATCTTCTTCCCTCAGATCGCGCTGTGGCTGCCGCAACAGATGTTTTAGAGCACTCTCCAGCCTGACTGCATCAGTCAGGCGTCGCGAAAGTGCGACCAATCAATGACTTAGAGCGCCCGATCTGATTTAATCAGATCGAAACGTACTCTAGGGGTGTAACCGCGATCTGGATCTGGCGCGCGATTAACGGGTCGCGACTTTGATAACCAAACGGCGCAGCATGAAGTCGTCGCGATCCCCGGCCTTTTCGCCGTCCTTCAGGCGCCGGGCACAGATCGCGACCCGGTCACCGCGCTTGATCTCGGCGTTTACGGGAATGTCGACCTTGATCTTCGGCCCCCAATAGTCGGGCTTGTGCTCGCCGTCACGGACGGCTTGGCGCACGATCTTGCGTTTTCCTGAAAACACGACGGCGACATCCTCGACACCGTAAGGCTCGAAGATCACTCTGATTTTCTCGGCAGGGCCGTCAAAATCCAGCGCGGTCCGATAACAACGCCCGACCGGGCGCGGCACCGGCCATTCCGTCCGTTGGTCATCGCCGACATGAACAACCTCGGACCGGCGAAAGACTTCGCTCCATTCGCGGTTCTGCGAGGTTTCCGGTTCTATCGAAACAGTTTTGGCCGGCGGCTGGAAATACCAGTCTTCTGCCGACAGCGAGCCATAGACGAACGGCTCTTGCACCCCGCCCGTTTCGGTCAAAACATCATCGCGCACCTGCCGGAACAGCTTGCCGATTTCCAATCCTTCGGTCGAGATCGCCTTGGCCAATGCCTTGGCATAGGGGCTGTTGCGCCCCTCGCCATCTGCCGCTGTGGTTCCCTCCCGCGCAGCATAGGCGACCAATGTGTTGCCAATGGGCTCGACGGCACCCAATCCACGCCCGATGGACCGCGTTCCGCCGATGCGCCGCATTTGGGCCGCGTAGGGATTGTCCCGGCAGGCATCCATGATGACCAGGCTCAATCCATCCGAGACCGCGGCGGATGACATGGTCAACTCCAATGGAACCGCTTCAAACTCGACATCGCTCGAGCTTTCCAACTTCGCATCGACCGGGATCATGAAATTCTTGCGGTCAATCTCGATGCCATGGCCGGCATAATAGATGACCGCATCGTCGGCCTTTTCGGCCTTTGCCCGGAAAATCTTAAGCCGCTCCAGCGTCTGGGCGAGCGTCAGGTTAAATCCATAGTCAACGGTGAAGCCGGAGCTTTCAAGTGCAGCGCCTACATCGCGCGCATCGTTGGCGGGATTGACCAGTTTTCCGACGTTCTCATAGTCGGAATTGCCAATCACCAACGCGACGCGTGTCTCGGCCGTTGCAAGTCCCGGAAAAACGAGCAGCGTGATCAGAACCAGTAAGCGACGCATATCAACCTCGACCATTTGTCCGCGGCAATTCTACCGCGATGGCCGATCAGGCGAAAGCCCGGCAGAAAATCGGTAAATAACCCGAGAGTTACATGTGATCGCGCGGAACCGAGAACGTCCATTCCCGCCTGGCGAGCTGGGCCGTTCCGCTGAAGGCCAGCAATTCGGCGCGGGCCTCGAATGTCGTCGCCGTGGCCGAAAACCAGATACGCGCCTCGGTCCGGGCGTCCCAGCCGTCGCGGGCACGCCGCGTGGTAAATTCCAAAAATCCTTTGGACCTTACCGGATCGGCAGGATCGATCTCCCAGGTCTCTTCGCGCGTTTCGTGGGTCTGCATCCGGTTCCAGGGCACTTCCAGATGGCCGGTGTCCTGGGACACCGAATACCGGACCTGACCGGCAGACAGATCGTGTTCGACCCAGCGTTTGGAGTGGCCGGGCGAAAAGACCGGATAATTCGGCAGCGTATCCTCCGGCGGGGCGGGAAAATCGATGGATTGGCAATCGCCGGGATGGGGCAGTTTCAGCACGGCGTCTGCAGCGATCGTTGCAACCACCGGCGCGGGCGAGGGCAGGACCATGGGCCAATAGGCTGTCGACAACGCCAGCCGCAGGCGGTGGCCCGGACGCACCCGATAAGCAGTTTCGTCCAATCGCACTGTGACCGTTTCAGTCCGTCCTGGCGTCATCGCGGCGGGCGTCTCGTTCCCGGCCCGGTGGCAAAGGTTCAGAACCCCGCGTGAAATCAGGGCCGCGGTTCCGTCCGGGTGCACATCGACCAGCCGGGCAATCAGGTTGCCCTGGCGTTGGTCAATGGCCACCGCCAGGGTCAGGGTTGGGCGCCCCAAAATCTCCACCGCGTCGTCCAGAACAGGCGTTTGCCAACAGACCGACAACGCATCGTCGACAACTTGATCGCCGGGCAGGTCGGCGTCCGGCGCACTGGTAAAGAACTCTCCGGACATCGTGCCGCAATGCTGCGGCGTCGCGACAATCACATCGCCCGCAGGATCGGCGCCCAGAACGCCGTTTGCACCCAGCGGCCACTCGCTGAGCGCGCCGACGCCAGGCCAATCCGTGCCGATCCAATGCCCTCCATCGGCGTCACGCCAGGTGCGCGGGATTGCGGCTTCGGTCATATAGGCGCTGTAAATCGGCCATTCGTCGACACCGCGCTGCTGGCCGGACAGCCAGTGGTGCCACCAGTCGATAGCCTTACTCAGAAAATCGACCCTCGGATGCGGCCAGGCAAAATGGGGGTATTTGTGGATCCACGGCCCTGTCATCGCCTTGATCGGCGCTTGCAGATGACCGGCCAGTGTCGCCGGGCAATTGCGATAGCCATCTCCCCAACCGGCGATCGCCCAGACCGGGCACTGTATCGCCGCCCAGTCTTCGCAGACCGAACCGTGCTTCCAATAATCGTCACGCCGTTGATGGCCAAGCCAGGTTTCCAGCAAAAACGGCTGTGCCTCCAACCGCTCGCGCCAGATGCCTTCCCACCGATCGCCAACCACTTCCGGGTCGGGCGGGCGCGAGTTGAAGGCCAGCATTGTACCGGCCCAGCTTATGTTCGCGGACAAAAGGCACCCGCCCTTATAGTGGATATCGTCATTATACCGGTCAGCGGTCGAGGCGATCGAGATGACGCCTTTCAGCGCTGGTGGGCGCATCGCCGCGACTTGCAAGGCGTTAAACCCGCCCCACGAAATTCCCATCATTCCAACCGCGCCGTTCGACCATTTCTGCGCGGCAATCCAGGCAATCACCTCGCACGCATCGGCCAGTTCCTGCGGTGAGTATTCATCGTCGAACAGCCCCTGGCTGTCGCCTTGCCCGCGGCTGTCCAGCCGCACCCCGACGATCCCGGCCCCGGCAAAGGCGGGATAGGTGGATTGGTCGCGCGCCGCTGTCTGATCGGCCCGGCGATAGGGCAGATATTCCAGAACGGCGGGAAACGGACCTTCGCCATCCGGCATCCAGATCGCAGCGGCCAGCCTGGTGCCATCGCCGAGGGTGATCCAGACGGTCTGGTGAAATTCGAAGTCCATCGTCTGGCCCCTCGCCGCGCCTCGGGCCAGAATGATTGGCGGATGCAGGCGCATATGTCGAGGTCAATGAACAGTTCCCAGATCGTGGCCCCGGCGACGCCATCGACTGATTTGTCTAAGCCGGACGGTCTAACGAACCGATCCGTAAGGCGGCGGCATTCCGATCAGTGTCTTGCGCTGCGCCGCGATAACGGCGCAGTGCAGCCCATTCCGGCGCAGCCCTACTCGGCGGCGATCCGAATTCCGTCGTCGCCATACCCGTCGCGCGTTTGTGGCAGTTTGCGGCCCAGAATGGTCGAGGCGACTTGGGTGCGCAGTACCTGTGCCGTGCCGCCGCCGATGGTGAACATGCGACCATCACGGACCATTCGCTCGACCGCGCACGCCCGGGAATATCCTGCCGCACCGTGCAGTTGAAGCGCATCGTTCGTGACCTTGACCGCCGTTTCGGCCGCCAGAACCTTGGCCTGGGCCGCCATCGCCATGTCCGGAAAACCGCCGGTTCCAGACGCCGCGGCCTTCCAGATCAAGGCCTGCGCCGCCGCCAAACCGATCGACATATCGGCCAGCATCCACTGCAGCCCCTGGAATTCGGCAATCGGCCGTCCGAACTGCTCGCGCTCCTGCACGAAATCGACGGCCAGCTCGTATGCGCCCTGGGCAACACCCAGCGCCACGGTGGCAGCGCCAACACGCTGAGAATTATAGGCTGTCATCAACCGCCCAAACCCGCGCCCGGGTTCGCCGACCTGCACGACCATGTCGTCAGCGACGAACATATCGTCGAAATGGATGCGCGCCTCCGGGATGCCGCGCAGTCCCATGGTCGGCTCACGCTCGCCGATGCGCAAACCCTTCGTCTCGTCCCGGATCGCCAGAAATCCGCCGATCCCCAGATCGCGCCCGCCATCGATCATCCGGGCAAAAACCAGATGCAGACGCGAAACGCCGCCCCCGGTAATCCAATGTTTCATTCCGTTCAGGACCCAGCCGCCATCGGCGCGCCGGGCCGTCGTCGTCATTTCGGTTGCGGCCGAGCCTGCGTCCGGCTCGGTAATGCAGATCGCCGGTTTGTCGCCGGACAGCACCAGGTCCGCGGCCATTTTCTTCTGCGCCTCGGACCCATAGGCCATGATGGCGGACACGCCGCCCATATTCGTTTCGACCACGATCCGGGCCGTGACTGCGCAGGTCCGGGCGAACTGTTCAACGACGATGGCCGTGTCCAGCCAGTTAAGTCCTTGACCGCCATACTCTTTCGGCAACGTCATGCCGACAAACCCATGCTCGACCAACAGCGCGACATTGTCCCAGGGGTACTGTTCGGTCCGGTCAATTTCGGCGGCGCGGTCCCTGATCGGACCATTGGCCAGCGCGCGGGCCCGGGCCTGCAGGTCTATTTGAGCGTCGGTCAGATCGAACATGGCAGCTCCCCTCAAAACAGCAATTGGCTCCCCACCTGCGCCAGGCTGAAACGCACCTATCAAAGGCGCACCGATCACAGGGTTGTGAAGACCGTAGGCGTTTGAAAAGCGCAATGGAAGCGCGTAGTTCTCACATTTACTGTGAGGAAATCTAACAAATGCTGAACCCACGGCATCTAACGTCTTTGCTGGCCATTGCCGAACATGGCGGTTTCGCCGCGGCCGGGGCGGCGGTCGGGCGCAGCCATTCGGCGATCAGCCTGCATATCAAGGCCCTCGAACAGGAAGTGGGGGTGGAACTGGTCGACCGGTCGGTGCGGCCACCGGCCCTGACATCGGACGGCGAGGCGCTGGCCGAACAGGCCCGGCGCCTGCAAAGCGTGTTGGACGACATCGCAGCGTTGACACCCGGCGCCAACCTGACAGGGCGGCTGTCGCTTGGGATCGTGCCCACGGCAATGTCGCATCTGGCACCGCCCGCGCTGGCACGATTGCGCCATACGCATCCCGACCTGCGTCTGGATATCCGCACCGGACTGTCGGGCGAATTGGCCGACATGGTCCGCACCGCTGAATTGGATGCGGCGCTGGTCACGGCGCCGGATCTGCCGCCGGAGGGGCTGGAAGTTCGAACGGTTGCCGAGGAGCCCCTGGTCGTCATCGCGCCGCCGGGCGCCGATGGCGACGATGCGGCCCTGGTGACGGCACATCCCTTCATCTGGTTTTCGCGCAAAACCTGGGCCGGACAGCAGATCGAACGGCGTCTTCTGGATCGCGGGCTGAGAGTTCGCCCGGCGATGGAGGTCGACAGTCTGGAGGCGATCGAGGCGTTGGTCCACCACGGGCTGGGGGCTTCGATCGTGCCGGATCGGGGCGGCACCGAAGGGGTTGGCGGGGAACTGGTCCGTGTGCCGTTCGGTAATCCCCAAGTGATGCGCCGCCTGGTTCTGATGACCCGCCCGCGCCCGCCGCGCGCCCGCTTGATCGCGGCGTTGATGGCCGCACTGACCGTTGACAGCGGGAACGATCTCGCCGTCGGTGGCCAGCAAGGCGTAACGCAAGATGGCCGACACGATCGCCGACACCCTTGCCGACACCCTTGCTGACAGCAGCGCAGCGAATACCTATATCGTGGGCCGAAAGGGAGAAGCCATGTCGACCAGACCCGTCAAGATCGCAGCGGTTATCGCGCTGTGCGTACTGATCGGCATGGTCGTGTTTCTGAGGATGCGCAATCACATCCCCTTGGTTGCCGCGATGGGCACGTTCGTGATCGCCTGGCTGGCACTGTTGCCTGCGCGCCGCCCCAAGGGCGCGGCCACCCGCAGTGATGAACAACAGCTCGCCGTCGATCAGCTTGATCATGCCGCGAAACGGTTGGAGCGTCTGGCGCGCAGGGCCCCGGCGCCGGACCGGCCATTATTCCGGCGCATGGCCGAGTTGATGCGCCAGATCCAGGAGCACCACCGGCTGAACCCTTCCCATGCCTCTTTGACCGCGAAGTTTCGCAAGCATGTGGTCGGGCGCATGGTCGAGTCCGTCTACAATTACGTCGAACTGGCGACCCGGTCTGGGCAGGATCAAAAGGACCGCCTTGCGGCGATCTCGACCCAGCTGGAAGAGTTCGTACCTGTGCTGGAGAAAATCGACCAGGCGTGTCTCGACAACGATCTGATGGCGTTGGAGATCAATGTCGAAGTGCTGAACGTCCAGTTGAACCGGCGTCGATAGCACTGGGGTCAGCGAAGCGGGCCATATCGCACAAACCGCGGCTTGTCGGATCAGCGCAACCGCGGGGCCACTTATTCCGCCGCAGCGACTGTTTCCAAGTTCGACAGGATGTCTGCGGCAATCTCGAACGATTGCAGCCGCGATCGGTGATCGTGGATTTGGCCGTTCACGATAATCTCGTCCGGGCGATAGCGGGCAATCAGTGCTTCGAACCCGGCGCGCACAGTGTCCGGCGATCCGGTGACCGAACAGGACAGCGCCTGATTAACGGCCTCGGTCATGGCCGGGCCAATCGCTGCTTCGACGTCATCGACAGGTGCTGGCAACGGGCCGGGGCGGCCTGTTCGCAGCAACGCAAAGGCTTGTTGCATCGAGGTTTTCAGCCGTTCACCCTCGGTATCCGTGGCAGCGGCGAAACAGTTGACCGCCAGCATGAAATGCGGCTCCGGCCGCCATCGTGATGGCTGAAAGCCGCGGCGGTAGACCTCGATCGCTTCTTCAAGTGCGCCGGGCGCGAAGTGCGAGGCGAATGCATAGGGCAGACCCATATGGGCGGCGAGTTGCGCGCCATAAAGGGAAGAGCCAAGGATCCAGACCGGCACCTGGGTGCCAGCGCCGGGGATCGCGCGCAGCGATTGGCCCGGCTCGGCCGGTTCCAGATAGGCCAGCAATTCGGCCACATCCTGCGGAAACGTGTCGTGCCCGCCCATGCCGCGGCGCAGGGCGCGGGCCGTCATCATGTCTGTGCCCGGCGCCCGGCCGAGGCCCAGATCGATGCGGTCGCCGTGGATCGAGGCAAGGGTCCCGAACTGTTCCGCAATCATCAGTGGCGCGTGATTGGGCAACATGATCCCGCCCGACCCGACCCGAATGCGCTCGGTTCCCGCGGCAACATGGCCGATGACGACCGAAGTGGCGGCACTGGCGATGCCGGGCATGTTGTGATGCTCGGCCAGCCAATAGCGGGTATAGCCCCAGCGCTCGGCATGCCGGGCCAGGTCCAAAGTATTGCGAAAGCTGTCGGCGACACTGTGTCCTTCCAGGATCGGCGACAGGTCCAGCACGGAAAAGGGGATCATCGGACGGTTCCTTTCGGGCGCCGAGAATGACCGCCCGGGCGGGCAGGGGCAAGGGCCGAAGCACGAACAGGTGGGCGCAGGACAACTGATGCCCCCCAGCGCCGGTCCCGGTGATAACAGCCGACGATGTGACGCGAATAATTCGCCGCAGCACGTCGCCTTTCATCGGCCCGCGTCCTCGCCGATGAAAAGCAACGTGAGATCACCCAACGCGATCCTGGAAACCCTCGCGATGACATTTGCGATCTTTGCCCCTTGACCCGTTGGCAACGCGCGGCACCCCGATAGGATGGCGCGAACTCTAGGGGCAGGCATGACAGCGCAAACGATTCGCGTCGCGATCGATATCGGCGGCACGTTTACCGATATCCAAATTCTGGACATGGTGTCCGGGCGGCTGGCGGACTTCAAGGCGCCGACAACGCCTGACGATCCGTCCGAAGGGTTGATCGATGGTCTGACCGGGGCTGCGGCCCGGCATGGGTTCGCGCTGGATCAGGTGGGCATGATCCTGCACGGATCGACCATCGCCACGAATGCGGTGCTGGAACGCAAGCTACCAAAGGGCGCTCTGCTGACGACCGCAGGATTCGAGGACGTGCTGGAGATCGGGCGGCACATGCGCCGGAACGTCTATGCGTTGAAGGCCGAGCCGCGGTCGCTGCTGATCCCGCGCGACCGCCGGTTCGGCGTGACCGAGCGAGTTCGTGCTGACGGGTCCGTGGAAACGCCGCTGGACCGCGCGCAGGTTGCCGCGATCGGGCAGCGGCTGCTCGGCGATGGTATCAAGGCCGTCGCCGTCATGTTTTTGCACGCCTACCGCAACCCGGCCCATGAAGATGCGGCGGCGGAGGAGCTGGCCCGTATCGGCGGGCTGTCCGTGGCGACCTCGGCAGAGACGAGCCCCGAGGTGCGGGAGTTCGAGCGCGCATCGACCACGGTGCTGAATGCGCTGCTGAAACCGGTCATCTCGGACTATCTGGGCCGGGTGCGCGGGCGTCTGGCGGCGGCGGGGATCGCGGCGCCGCTTTATCTGGTGCAGTCCAATGGCGGGTTGGCCGGCCCGGAGGAGGCCGCGCGGCTGCCCGCCCGGCTGCTGTTGTCCGGCCCGTCCGGCGGCGCGATGGCGATGGTCGAACTGGCCCGCCGTCATGGGTTGCCCGATCTGGTCGGTATCGATATGGGCGGTACATCTTCGGATGTCTCGGTCGTGCAAGGCGGGCAGGTCGAGGAAACCGCGATGGGCGAGATCGACGGTCTGCCCGTGCGGTTGCCGATGATCGAGATCCGGACCATCGGCGCCGGTGGCGGGTCGCTGGCGCGCGTCGAAGCGGGCGGTCTGAGAGTTGGGCCGCAAAGCGCGGGGTCACGGCCCGGTCCTGCCTGTTACGGGCGCGGCGGCGAAGCGCCGACCGTGACAGATGCCAATCTGGCGCTGGGATTGATCGACCCCGCGGCGTTTCTGGGCGGTGAAATGGAGCTGTCCGTTGGCGCCGCGCAAACTGCCATCGACCGTGTGGCCGGTCCACTGAACCTTTCGCGCGAAGCCGCCGCAAGCGGGATCGTTGCGGTCGCCAATGCCGCGATGGCCGGGGCCGTGCGACTGAGTCTGTTCGAAAAAGGTGCCGACCCGGCCGATTTCGCTTTGGTTGCCTTTGGCGGGGCGGGCGGGCTGCACGCCTGTGCCATCGCCGAGGAATTGGAGATCAGCCGCGTGATCTTCCCGCAGGCTGCCTCGACGCTGTCGGCACGCGGTATTCTGACCTCGGATCTGCGCCATGATCTGTCGCGGTCGGAACTGATACTGGCCAGCGACGGCGTTGCGGCGCCGCTGGGCGAGATTGTCAGCGGATTGGTTGCGGAAGGTTTGGCCCGGCTGGAAGCAGACGGGATCGCGCCCGAAGAACGGCGGGTCGAGATTTCGGCTGACATGCGGTATCGCGGACAAGCCTTCGAGCTGGCGACGCCCTGGGAAGAGGCCAGTTTCGCGGGCGGCGCAGGGGCGGACGCCGCTCCGCCGGACATATCGAAGGCGGATTTCCGGAAGCTGATCACAGCGTTTCACGCCCTGCATCTGGCGCGCTATGCCCATGCCGCGGAACAGGATGCGGTCGAGATCGTGACGATCCGCGGCCGCGCCATCGGGCGGATGAGCCGGGATCTGACGGGCGAGCCGCCGGGCGCAGTTGCAGGCGCCGCCGGGACCCGCCCTGTCTGGCAGGACGGCTGGGCCGATCTGCCCGTTATGCGGCGCGCGGCCGTCGGGGCGGCGCCCATCCCGGGCCCCGCCGTCGTTCTTGAAGATTACTCGGTGTTTTGGATCGCGCCCGGATGGCGTGTCGCGCTGTCCGAGGGCGGCGATCTGATCGCCGAGCGGGAGGCACGCAATGGTTGATCCGGTCATGCAAGAGGTGATCCGCAACGCGCTGATCGCGGGGGCGGAGGAAATGAACGCCTCGATCTGGCGAACCGCGCGCTCGACCGTGGTGCGCGAGACGCTGGATTATTCCACCGCGCTGTTCGACGCCCAGGGTCAGGCCGTCGCGCAGTCGACGCGAATACCGATCCACCTCAATTCGATGTCGGTCTGTCTGGAAGACATCATCGCCGGGCCAATTCCGCTGGAGCAGTGGCAGGACGGCGATGTCATTCTGACCAACGATCCATACGCTGGCGGTCAGCATCTGCCGGATTTCGTGGCGTTCAAACCGGTCTATGACAACGGGCAGCGCGTGGCGATTGCAGCGTCGATCGTTCACCATGTCGATGTGGGCGGCGGTGCGCCGGGGTCGTATTTCGCAGCGGCGACCCAGGTGCATCAGGAGGGGCTGGCACTGCCGCCCCTGAAGCTGGTCGAGGCGGGGCGGCTGAACTGGGCCGTCGAGGCGATCATCAGACGCAACAGCCGCGAGCCGGACAAGATCGGCGGCGATGTGCATGCGCAACTGGCCTGTCTGGAGGTCGGCGCTGCCGCCGTGCGCCGTCTGGTCGGGCGCTATGGGGCCGAAGTGCTGCAGGCTGCGATGGCCGCGATCCTGAATCAGTCGGAGGCGGCCATGCGCGGAATGTTGGCCGATCTTCCGGACGGGACCTGGACCTTTACCGATTTGGTCGATGATGACGGTCAGGCCGCGGTGGATTTGCAGTTCGTCGCCCGAGTTACGGTGGCGGGCGACGGTTGCACGGTCGATCTGTCCGGCAGCGCCGATCAGGCCCCGGGGCCGGTGAACTGCACGCTGAACATGGCCAAATCCGGGGTTTATTGCGCTCTGCTGTCGTTGGCGGATGGCGCCGTTATGGCAAATTCCGGCGCCTATCGGCCGATCGACGTGATTTCGCGGCCAGGCTCGATCACTGCCTGCCGGATGCCGGCACCGGTTGCGAACCGGATGGCGACGGGCCATCGGATTGTAACCGCCGTGCTGGGCGCGCTGGCCTGGGCCGCGCCGGACCGCGTTCCCGCGGCCTATTACGGGGTCAGCTATGTGCTGACGCTGATGGCCCCGGACCCGCTGACACCGGAAGAATCGCGGGTCTATTTCGAAGTCGAGGTCGGCGGCTGGGGCGGCCATCCGGCGGCTGACGGGGCCGATGGATTTTCGTGCGGGTTCCACAATCTTGCAAATTCGCCGGTCGAGATGTGCGAGCAGTTGTTTCCGATCACTTTCACCGAATACGGGTTTATCCCCGGCTCGGGCGGAGATGGCGAATTTCGGGGCGGCCATGGCCTGGCCCGGGAATGGCGGCTGGAGGCGGACTGGGGCACGGTTTCAGGCAATTTCGAGCGGTTTCGTCACGGCCCCTATGGGCTGGCCGGGGGCGAGCCGGGGCGCCGGGGGCGGTTCGTGCATTTCGCCGGGGACGAGGAACGCGAGCTGCCGTCGAAGATCTCGAACCTGGCCCTGGCGCGCGGCGACCGGGTGCGGTTGGAAACCTCGGGCGGTGGCGGTTGGGGCGATCCGGCCCGGCGCGATCCCGGGGCCGCGGAGCGGGATCGGCGATTGGGTTTTGTGCCCGAGTGAGGCCCGCCTTTTGGCAGCGGCCTAAGCGGCGCCCTGATCGAGAACCTCGACGCCCGCGTCAATTTCGGTCTGCAGCACGTCGTTGAAACGGTTGAACGCCCCGCAAAGGGCAATGCGCCAGGTCAGCTCGACGATCTGGGCATCATCGAAATGGGCGCGCAGCCGGTCGAACACCTGATCGCGGACCCGGTGAAAGTCGTTGGTCACGGCGAGTGCGTATTCGATCACCAGTTTGTCGGCGGCGTCGAATTCGTCGATCTGGTCATAGTCCAGAATGTTTTCGGCAGCGGTCTGCGAGATGCCCGAAGCGTTCAGGCGCGGCGTGTGGTTCGAGACGCAGAACGTGCATTCATTGAGTTTCGAGACCGTGACCAGTGCCAGCTCCAGATAGCGCGCGGGCAACACGCCCTCGGCTTTCAGGTCCAGCAACAGGCCGAATGTATGCTGCAAGACCGGCGGCCGGTTGGCCATGACCCCGACCAGCGAGGCGAACGGGCCATAGGTGCCCGCCCGGTCATAGACATCACGGACAGCGCCGGTCAGTTCGGCGGCGGGAACGGTGCGGACGCGGGGCATTTTTGGCTCCTGAATTTATGGGCGGCCAGAGGATGGCGGGCCGGGTCAGGGGCGTCAAGGCCGGTGGGGGCGCGAAAAGTTGACAGCTGTCAACTCGTTAACAGGGAGTTAACGGCGACGGCGCGGCCGGGAGCTAGCACTGGACCAAGCCCGACGGGACGCCAAGTGGAAGGTCAGTTCGGAACCCAAATTGTCTTACCCGTAAGAAGGATCGGGCGGCGGCGAAGCGGATCATTATCGTTCGGGTCACAAAAAAGCACGCGCTCGAATTGGCCGCGGGTGACGCGAAAGGGGTCATCACTCTCTTTCGGGTGATGTTGCAGCAGCCCATCGATGCGATCGAGGGTTTTTTCCGACAGCGCATCGCGGGCCAGGCAGGACCACACGGTGCGGCCAGGCGGCAGCAGTGTTTCGGAATCGCCGACTGCCAGTTTCAAATTGGCCTGCGAAAGATTATGACATGTAAGATCGGCAGAATGCACCAGCGTGGCCAGGAAGGCCACGCTGGTGCATTTTGAGCCACCCATCTGCGCCCCGAAAAGGTTCGCCCCCTCCATCCGCGCCCAGTTGAGGTTCGCCCCCTCCATCCA
The DNA here is from genome assembly GCA_951813525.2 of uncultured Limibaculum sp. Lineage (GTDB taxonomy): Bacteria > Pseudomonadota > Alphaproteobacteria > Rhodobacterales > Rhodobacteraceae > Thermohalobaculum. The sequence goes on along the minus strand of CATOTJ020000003.1, from coordinate 767,029 downwards.
CGCCCCGCGAAGGTCCGCCCCCTCCATCCGCGCCCCGAAAAGGTTCGCCCCCTCCATCCGCGCCCCGAAAAGGTTCGCCCCGTCCATCCGCGCCTCGCGAAGGTCCGCCCCCTGCAGACGTACGCACAGGCTTTCATCTGCAATGTAGCCGCCCTTTTCGTCATTCTTCCACACTGGGTCCCTGGCGCAGGTGAGGTTCGCGCCGTCCAGCCTCGCCTCTCGCAGATCGGCGCGGGTCAGGTTGGCGCCGCGCAGATCGGCGCCGGGCAGGAAGGCGCCGCGTGCATTCGCGTCGCGAAGGTCGCGTTCTTTGAGCGACGGGGCGTCGAGTTCGGCGATCAGCAGGCGCCAGCGTTTCATCTCCTCGGCGTTTGGGATCATCGGGTCTTGCTTTGGATCGCCCCAGCGGTCGTCCTTTCGGATTCCGTCGTCGCGCAGATTGGCGCGGCGTTCGTCCTCTAACCACAGCTCGAAAGGCTTCCAGCCCTTTGGGCGTGGGGTCAGGCGGACTTCCTCCAGCCGCGCGCGGCCAGGAAGAAAGGGTGTGATTGCTGATTTTTTCGGCAGCCAGGTTGGCAGTCGATTGCGCTGATCCTGGGACAGGTGAAACCAGCGGGTGCTGTTCGTGACCCAGGTTACTTCGAAGGTGGTGCACAGTCCGAAAGAAAGCGCTGCCGCGCCCCAGATGCCGACCCAGACGTTGGTGCCGGTCGTGCTGTTGGGTTTGGCCATTGCCCGGCGCATCGCAAAGAATCCGGCGCAGGCGACGAGCGAGGAGACCCAGAGACAAACTGCAATCCATCCCGTCAGCCATTCGCTGTGCAGTGGCATCGAACGGAGCCATAGGGCGGTGAGGATGGCGAGGGGGAAGACCCAGCCTAATGTGGCGGAGGTGGCTTCGACCAGCCAGCCCATGGCCCGGGGGTTGGCGCTGGGGGCGTCTTTCTCGACCTTGCGCTGGCGGGTGCGCAATTGCAGGGCGGCGTGCGACATCAGCCACGGAAAGACACGGTCGGCCAGGGGTGCGTCCTCGACCTGGGCCGGGGCGCGGCCCAAGGCGTCCCAGAGGGTGACGAGGTAGACCTGCAGATAGACGTGGATTGCCGTGACCAGCAGGGGCGCCATGACGAAGAAGGCGATGACGGGCACGTCGATGTTCAGGATCGGCAGGGTCGTGGCGGCGTCGCGGGCGAAGAAGTCGGCATCTGTGTGGGCGAGCAAAGTGACGCCAACGAACAGGGTCAACGCGATCAGGCCGAACCAGGTGGTGCGGGCGTTTTGCGAGATGGCGGCAATCTGCTCGATCTGCTGTTTCAGATCGGACGGCGGTGTTTCGGCTTTTCTGGTCATGGTCTGCCCCCAACGGAATGGTAACAGTGGGCCGGATGTTGGCTAAGCAATTTCTGGACGTGCTGGTTCGATGCGCCTTGCCCGGGTTCAAGGCCCAGCGAGCCGCCTCTCGCACATCGCACATCGCACATCGCAGGGCCGGAGCGACGGGAGGCCGCGCGGCGATAAAGGGGCGACCGCAATCGTTGCCGCGCCAGCCCGCGGTCAGGCGCGGCCCGACGCTGTGCTTGCCCGATTTCGGATTAGGCGGCATTGGTGAATGATCAGGCGACCCGTTACGATCAAGGAGACCCGACCATGAGCATTGACACCGGCCTGAGCGCGTGGCGCCAGCAGACCAACCAGAACCGGATGATCGAGTTGCAGCGCGCGGCGCCTGCGGCCGGGCCGGTGAAGCTGGCCTTTTTCGGCGGGTCGGCGTTTCGGGTGACGGCGCCGTCGGGGATGACGGTGATGATCGATCCCTGGCGCAACCATCCCAGCGGCAAGTGGGATTGGTATTTCCATGATTTCCCGGAGGTCGCGGCGGATATCGGCGTATCGACCCATGCCCATTTCGACCATGACGCGCTGCACCGGCTGGATGCCTCGGTCCTGCTGGACCGGCTGATCGGGGTTTACGAGTTTGCCGATGTCCGGATCGAAGGGGTGGCCGACAAGCACGCGACCGATCCGACCCATGCGACCTATGATTTCCGGCGGATCAACAGCTATTTCGGCGGACAGAAACTGGACCCGCCGGACAATGCGCGGTCCTGGGACAACTGTCTGGTCACGGTCGAGACGGGGGGTCTGCGCATTCTGCATTGGGGCGATAACCGGCATAACCCGCCCGAGGAGATCTGGGACCGGCTGGGCCGGGTCGATATCCTGCTGATGCCGGTCGATGACAGCCAGCATGTGATGGGCAACCCGATGGTTGCCGAGGTGATCGAGCGGCTGGCGCCGAAGGTCGTCGTGCCGCACCACTATTACATCTGGAATGTGGTCCAGCGGGGCAGCACGCTGCTGGGGATCGAAGACTGGCTGGCCGGGCAGGAGCGGGTTGTTCGCCTGGACGGGGCCGAGCGGTCCTATGCGCCGGGGGATTTGCCCGGCGCGCGTGAAGTGCATTCGTTTGGCGATCACGTCGCCTTTGACGTTGCGGGCTGGCACCGGGCGCATGGGATGGACCTGGGTTAGGCACGGCTTTGGCCGCGGATCGCGGTGTCCTGGGGTCCGGCGAACGCTTAGCGGGGGTTCGAAAACCGGTGGTCTGTTGCGTTTCTGTACCCTGATCCGGCTTGACGCGGGCGATTTCCGGGTCAGGTGTAGCGAAGGGTTGAAAGGAGATTGCCATGCGCCGTGTTCTTATGCAGTTGCTCGCTGCCGTTCTGTTGATCGGTGCGAGCGTGACCGACCGTGCCCGGGCCGACGAGCCTGCGGATGCAATTCAGTCGGTGATCGACCGCCAGATAAAAGCGTTTCTGGCCAGCGATCTGGACCAGGCTTTCACGTTTGCATCGCCGATGATCCAAAAGCAGTTCGGCGATCCGTCGAATTTTGGGCGGATGGTGCAAAGGGGATATCCGATGGTCTGGCGCCCGGCGCGCTACGAGATGCTGCAACTGGTCGAAACCGGGGCCGGTCTGGTTCAGGTTGTGCTGATCGAGGATGCGTCCGGGCAGTTGCACGAAGCGGGATATCTGATGCAGCAGATTGACGGCAAATGGCGGATCAACGGCGTCCATGTGCGCGTCCGTCCCGGGGTCGGGACCTGAAACAGCGGAGGCGGGGCCGGGTTGTCAACGCGAGAGACTGCCGGGCCAAAGCGGTCTAAAAACGGCTCCAAACCGAGAGATTGACCGCCAATCCATCGGCGGGGTTCAAGACATCATAGCTGAGGCCAAGCTGGATTGTGCGCGGATGGCGTAATTCGGAAGGTTTCTTGTCGTTCTGTCCCAGCCATGGCCAGAACGTCCAGGCGACCGAAGGGGCGAGCTTCAGCGTCGTGTCGCCGCCGCCCAGCGGAACCGTCGAATAGGCGCCGAAGATGCCCATGAGCCGCTTGTTAAAGGAATGGCCCGCTGTCAGGTCGAGCCGGATTTCGTCGGCCGCGCCGCCGCCGCGCCAACGAAAGCCCGCACCGCCCGTTGCAAAGCTGTTGCCCCAGTCGCTGATCCAGCCGCGGCCATAGAGCAGGCCGATATCCACCTCGGCCACGCTGTCGGCGGTCGGGCCGCCGAGCGGGTCGCCAAGCCAGCCTTCGGCCGGAACGGAAGCGCCCGCCTGAACCGAGAAGACATCGCCCGCGGTGCCCTGCCAGAGGCGATAACGGGCGTGGGCGCCGACGCGCAGGTCCATCTGATTGGTGGTGGCCACCCATTCGGCCGATCCGCTGGCGCCAAGGGTCAGCCGGTCGGTCAGGCCATATTCGACGAAGACGTAAAGTGTGGACGTGTCGCGATCGGCGATCTCGCCAAAGAGCGCACCGGCGGGCGCAAGTTTGCGGCCCGACGTCACGATCAGCTGTCCGTCGCCTTCGGCCAGTGTCCAGGCACCGGCGCGGGCGGCCTGCGGCGTGAATGCGAGGGCCGGGATCAGAAGCGTGACGAGCCACAGGGCCGGTCGGAGCATGGTGCGGACCTTTCGACTGAAGGCCCGGTTTTGCGCGCTCATGGTTAATGGTTGGTTAGGTGAGGTTGAAATCCGGTTATTCAGGTACGCAGAGCGGCGGCGCCGTGATATGCTGGCCCGGACAATCGAGACCCGAGGGGAATGTCCATGAAGAAGATTTCTGCTGTTCTGGCTGCTGGCGGCTTTATTCTGGCCGCGGGGAACGCCGCTGCCTGCGAATCGCTGCAAGACGCGATGGCCGAGTTTGAAGGTGTGAAAAACGCCTATGTGGCCGCGGCGCCCAATCTGAAGCCCGATCAATTCCAGATCTGGGCCAAGCACATTCAGGCCTTTGGCGATGCGATGGGCAAACAGAACTATGGCGGCGCCTGCGAGACGCTTGCGATGGCATCGATTGAACTGGGCCTTGACGGCGGCGGGTCTTCGGCCGGCAGTACTGCTGCAGACAGTGCGACGGTCTCCGGGGGCGACAGCGCCTCCAGCGGCCCGGCGACTACGGCCGCGGCGGGAACCTGGACCGAGTGTCCGCGCGGGCGCTGTCGGAACTGAGCCTGACTAAATGTCCGGCCCGGGGCACCCCGGGCCGATCCGCTGTGTGGCGGCCACTTCTCGCGTTAGCCCGGCAGCGGCCAGACGCCGAGCACAAGGCCGTGGATCGAGATGACCACGGCAGCGACGATCACCGTTACAGCAATGTGGACAATCAGGCCGCGCGGTTCGACTTCGGGCACGGTTGTCCGCGGCCCGTCGCGGCGGTTCGAGCCGATCAGAGCCAGGACCGCCCATGCGAGGATGCCGCCAAAGAGGATGATCGACGGCAAGTCGCCATTCACCAGCAGATGGGCGATGGCCCATGTCTTGGTCGCGGCCAATTGCGGATGTCTGATGCGCCGGCGCACCGGGCTGGGCATGTTTCCGGCGATGAACAGAAAGATCGCGATCAACATCAAGAGGTTGTTGATATGGGTCAGAAACGGCGGCGGGAGCCAGATGTTCACCGGATCCGCGGCCTTGTAGCCGATCACCATCAGCGCGACCGATGCGACGATGACAAGTGCCATGATGCCCTTGGACGGGCCGGGTCCGACCCGGTCCGTCAACCGCTGACGGGCGCCAGTGCCAAGGACAGGTAGAAGATGGGCTGCCCACCAGAGGGCGAGGCCGAGAATAAGCCAGATCATGCTGCGTTCCCGAGTTCGAGTTCGGCGATTGCGTCGGCGCGCGCCAACAGCGCCTTGGCGGTTTCAACATGCAGGTTTTCGACGATTTTACCATCGACGACGGCAACGGCCTGGCCTGCGGCCTGGACTGCGGCAAAGGCGTCGACCTGACGCTGTGCAGTTGCGATTTCGTCCTCGGTCGGGGCGAAGACCTGATTGGCGACGGCGATTTGGGCCGGGTGAATCAGGGTTTTGCCATCCATTCCCATGTCCAGCCCCTGCTGGCATTCCGCGCGCAAGCCCTCATCGTCCTTGAAGGCGTTATAGACCCCGTCGACGATGGCCAATCCATGGGCGCGGGCCGCCAGAAGACACAAGCCAAGGCCGGTCGCGACAGGCGCCCGCCCTGGCAGATGCCGTGCCCCCAGCTCTTTGATCAGGTCATTTGTGCCCATGACCAGACAGCGCAACCGCGGGGTGCTGGCGGCGATCTGAGCGGCATTCAACATTGCAAGCGGCGTTTCCATCATCGCCCAGATCGCGGTCGCCGGGTCGGCATTCGCGGCTGTCATCCGGGCCTGGATATCCTGTACCTGCGCCGCTGTTTCGACCTTGGGGATCAGGATTGCATCGGGGTGGCAGGCCATCGCGACGGCCAGATCGTCGCTGCCCCAATCGGTGTCCAGGCCATTGATACGAATCACGATTTCACGGGCGCCATAGCCGCCCCGGGCCAGGGCCAGCGCGACGGTTTCGCGGGCAGCCGGTTTTTCTGCGGGCGGGACGGCGTCTTCCAGGTCCAAAATCAGACTATCCGCAGACAGATTGCGGGCTTTTTCCAGCGCGCGCGGCTTGGAGCCAGGCATGTATAGAACCGAGCGGCGTGGGCGGGCAGTATTGGATATGGCGGCACTGGACATGGCGGCTCCTTGGGGCTTCATTGCGACAAACTAGGCGCGCAAGGCGGTTCCCTTCAAGGGCCGGAGCGTCGCGGGAGAAGAACGATGACTGAAACCGAGTTGCCGCCGAAAGGCGTTGATAAACCGGATGCTGCCGCCTTCGGCAAGGGGTTGGCTGCGGGCATCGGCGTCAATTTGCTGGTGCAGGATATTGCGCGGGCGCTGAGATTTCAGATTGCCGTTCTGGCGGCAGAGGTCACCTATTGGGATGACGATTTTGCAATCGTTGGCGCGGCGGGGACCGTCTGGATGCTGCACCATGACCGAACTTATCACAGCCACCCATTGGGCGGCATTGCACGTGGCGCCGATGGGCGCGGGGCGGGCGCGGAATTGCGGATTTACGGGCGCGATCCTGATCTGGCGGAGGCGGCGGTGATTGGGGCTGGCGGGACCGTTCTGGCCGGGTCTGCGGACAAGCCCCATGGGTTGCGCGAGGCCTATCTTTTGGACGCAGACGGCTATCTTTGGGTGCCGTCAATTGCGTTGGAAACCTAACCCGCCAGGGCGATCCTTCACGCCATTTTAACCTAAACAATCGATTGTGAGACTTACGAATCGCACCCGTGGCTGGGGAGGCTCACGAAGACCGGGAATCGCGAACGAAGCGAAATGACGACGGATGTAACATGGAGAGGCGACTCTGCCGGAACGGGCGGGGGCATCTCTTTAGCCTCTCCAAGCGTATCGCGGCTGAGCGCCCGGAAAGGCAAGCTATGTATGGTTCCCGATTTGTAAAATTTTCGATTTCGGCACTGATGACGGCAGGAATTCTGACTGTGGGCGCTTTGCCCGGGACGGCGAGCGCTCAGGCGGTTTGCGGCAAGCGGACAGACATCGTCAAGCAGTTGGAAAAGAAATACGGCGAGACGCGCATGTCGGTCGGTGTTCAGCAAGGACGCGGCGTGGTCGAGGTCTATGCGTCGGAAGCAACGGGCAGTTGGACGATTTTGGTCACAAATCCGCGCGGGATGACCTGCCTGATGGCCGCTGGCGAAGCGTTCGAGGAGGATGCCGAGCGGGCGAATTCGACGACCGCGCCGATTTAGCGGGACCTGCCCGGTCCCGTGCGACCGCGGGACCGGTTTGATCTGCGAATTAGATAGCGATCTCTTCGATCCCCGCGAGTTGCGGGGATTGGTGTTGAGTGGATGCACAGCAAGACGAAGATGCAACGGATGTCGATTGCTACTTGCGATGCGGATGGCCGGCCCAAATGGTGGGGTCGGCGTGCTGGCGCAGACGTTGCGCGTGCGTGTGAATGCATTGGGTCGCCGACAAGCATCCGCGAATTGGGAAGGATCGACGCCAGGGATGCGTGACGCGGGATCGAATCACGGGGCTTTCGGGCACGCGGTGCCCTTGACCACGCCAGAACGGAAACACCAAACACCGCGCAAATGTCGACTGACGCCTCGGCACAGCAGCTTTCTCAATCAGCCGCAACCCTCTGGAAACCAAGTTAGACCGTCGGACTGTGCGGCCCGGTCGCGTTTGCTGCCCGGACCTCGCCCTTGCATCCGCCACCGAAATCGGGCAGTTGACCGCCCGTTGCGCCGGGCGAATGTCCAGGCGCCGGACCCGAAACGGAGGAATTTATGTCCAGAAGCAAGATCGCATTGATCGGAGCCGGCCAGATCGGTGGCACGCTGGCTCACCTGGCGGGGTTGAAGGAATTGGGGGATGTCATTCTGTTCGACATTGCCGAAGGCGTTCCGCAGGGCAAAGCACTGGACATCGCCGAGAGCGCGCCGGTCGATGGTTTTGACGCCGATCTGAAGGGCACGCAGGATTATGCCGACATCGCCGGCGCCGATGTTTGCATCGTCACCGCAGGTGTCGCCCGCAAGCCCGGGATGAGCCGCGATGACCTGCTGGGGATCAACCTGAAGGTCATGAAATCCGTCGGCGAAGGCATCGCGGCCCATGCCCCGAACGCCTTTGTGATCTGCATCACCAACCCGCTGGACGCGATGGTTTGGGCTTTGCGTGAATTTTCGGGGATGCCCAAGGAAAAGGTCGTCGGGATGGCGGGCGTTCTGGATAGCGCGCGGTTCCGTCACTTCCTGGCCGACGAATTTGACGTGTCGATCAAGGATGTGACCGCGTTCGTTCTGGGCGGCCACGGCGACACGATGGTTCCGTTGCCGCGTTATTCGACCGTTGCGGGCATTCCGTTGCCCGATCTGGTCACCATGGGCTGGACCACGCAGGAAAAACTGGACGCGATTATTCAGCGCACGCGCGACGGCGGCGCCGAAATTGTCGGTCTGTTGAAAACGGGTTCTGCTTTTTATGCCCCGGCGGCATCAGCGATCACGATGGCCGAGAGCTATCTGAAGGATCAGCGCCGCGTCCTGCCGGCAGCCGCCTGGGTCGAGGGCGCCTATGGGCTGGACGGCATGTATGTCGGTGTGCCGGTCATCATCGGCGAAGGCGGGATCGAGAAGGTCATCGAGATCAAGCTGAACAAGGACGAAGCCGCGATGCTGCAAAAGTCGGTTGATGCGGTGAAAGGTCTGGTCGAGGCGTGCAAGGGTATCGACGATAGCCTCGCCTGACATTCATATTCCGGTAACCGTGTGACGCTAGGGCTGACCAAAGGGTCGGCCCTATTGCGTTGGGGGTTGTCCCATTCTGGGATGAAGGGTACCGATTATGTGTGTCGCCGGGTTGGGGCCGAAGTTCGGAGCTGTAGTGCCTCCGAGCTGTTCCCGACCCGCGATTAGGATTTACCGGCATCCCGGTGCCAAGCGTCGCGATCGCGGCCGGCACCGGATCAGGCCAAGGAACTTGGCTGCGCACCCCCGCGCGGCCCCGTCGGGAGGGCGAGCCCCATGAACATTCACGAATATCAGGCCAAGGAAGTGCTGCGCGGCTATGGCGCCCCCGTCTCGAAGGGCAAGGCTGTCCTGAATACCGCCGACGCGCGCGCGGCGGTGGATGAGTTGGGCGGCCCGGTTTGGGTGGTGAAAGCCCAGATCCATGCGGGCGGGCGCGGCAAGGGCACGTTCCAGGAAGGTGCGGAGGGCGAAGCGGGCGGCGTGCGGGTTTCGAAGTCTGCCGATGAAGCGGTGGCGAATGTCGAAGCGATGCTGGGCAAAACGCTGGTCACGAAACAGACCGGGCCAGCGGGCAAACAGGTCAACCGGATCTATATCGAGGACGGGGCGGCGATTGCGTCGGAATTCTACCTTGCGCTGCTGGTCGATCGTGAAACCAGCCGGGTGTCGTTCATCGCCTCGACCGAAGGCGGCATGGATATCGAAGAGGTCGCCGCGGAGACGCCGGAAAAGATCCTGACATTCAGTGTCGATCCCGCGACGGGTATGCAGCCCTTTCACGGGCGCAAGGTCGCCAAGGCGTTGAACCTGTCCGGCGCGGCCGCCAAGCAGGCCGGCAAGCTGGTCAACACGCTCTACAAGGCGTTCACCGAAACCGATGCCAGCCTGCTGGAGATCAATCCGTTGATCGTAACCGAAGCGGGCGATCTGGTGTGCCTGGATGCCAAGATGAACTTCGATTCGAACGCGCTTTACCGCCATCCCGAACTGATGGAATTGCGCGACGAGACCGAAGAGGACGCCAAGGAGTTGGAGGCGTCGAAATTCGACCTCAACTATATCGCACTGGATGGCGAGATTGGCTGCATGGTCAACGGCGCGGGTCTGGCCATGGCGACGATGGACATCATCAAGCTGTACGGTTCGGAGCCTGCCAACTTTCTGGATGTCGGCGGCGGCGCCACCAAGGAGAAGGTGACCGAAGCCTTCAAGATCATTACGTCGGACCCGCAGGTCAAAGGCATCCTGGTCAACATCTTTGGCGGGATCATGCGCTGTGACGTGATCGCCGAAGGTGTCGTGGCTGCGGTCAAGGAAGTCGGCCTGCAGGTTCCCCTGGTCGTGCGGCTGGAGGGCACAAATGTCGAGCTGGGCAAGCAGATCATCAACGAGAGCGATGTCGATGTGATTGCAGGCGACGATTTGGCCGATGCCGCCGAGAAAATCGTGAAGGCGGTGAAGGGGTGAAAGTGATCGCCGGGGCAGATCCGGCTGGTCCTGAAGCCGCGTTCCATTTGGCCAAGAGCGAGTAGCTGCGCAGATGCGGACCGAGCTGCAGAACGTCTTTGAGGCAAAAACCTGGTCCTGCGGGCCGGACGTTCCGCGTTCGGGACCGGGATCGACCCTGGCCGCGACGGCACCCTTGCGGGCGGCGTTGCCGGGGATTTTTGCACGCTATGACATCAAGCGGTTTATCGATGCGCCTTGCGGCGATTGGTTCTGGATGCAGCATGTCGATCTGAACGGCATCGACTATTTGGGCGCTGACATCTCCGCGAGTTTGATTGCTGAGAATAAGAAGCACCATGCCCGCGCGGGCGTGCGGTTCGACGTGCTTGATGTGACGTCTTCAGCGCTGCCGGAAAGCGACCTGTTTCTGTGCCGGGACTGTCTTTTTCATCTGCAGTTCGCCCTGCGCTGGGCGTTTTTCCAGAATTTTGTGAACTCGAATGGAAAATACCTTCTGCTGACAGTCAATCATGTGCCGCGGAACCGGATGTTGCAGGCAAATGGCGGGTATGCTGGTTTCGATCCGATGCTGGCGCCGTTCGAGTTCCCCGAACCGATCGAACGAATTCAGGAGACGTCGGCGGGCGCCGAGGCTGTGGCCGTAGATACAGAAATAGCCAGAAAGCAGACATTCGCCGGGCGGCAGCGATCGCTGGGATTGTGGACACGCGATCAGGTCGCGGGTGCGCTGAAACGGCGTGCACAGGCAACAATGGTGTCGTGATGCGCCAGGGTTTGAATATTGACGGATACCGGACTGGCAAGCACCAGCGAAATGAGGAGCCGAGAAGATGGCCGTACTAGTAGACGAGAACACCAAGGTGATCTGCCAAGGTATCACCGGCTCTCAAGGCATGTTCCATTCCGAGCAGGCGATTGCCTATGGCACCAAGATGGTCGGTGGCGTGACCCCTGGCAAAGGCGGCGAAACGGCGCTTGGCTTGCCGGTCTACGACACGGTGGGTGAAGCGATGGAGGCCACGGGTGCGTCGGCCTCGGCGATCTATGTGCCGCCGCCCTTTGCGGCCGACGCGATAATGGAGGCCATCGACGCCGAGATGCCACTGATCTGCTGTATCACGGAAGGCATCCCGGTGATGGATATGATACGTGTCAAGCGGATGCTGGATGGATCGAAATCGCGGCTGATCGGCCCGAACTGTCCCGGTGTGATCACGCCCGATGCGTGCAAGATCGGGATCATGCCCGGGCATATTCACAAGCGTGGATCGGTCGGCGTTGTGTCCCGTTCGGGTACGCTGACCTATGAGGCCGTGGGCCAGACGACCGCGGCGGGTCTGGGTCAGTCGACCTGTATCGGGATCGGTGGCGACCCGATCAAGGGCACCGAGTTCATCGATGCGTTGGAGCTGTTCCTGGGCGACGAGGAAACCAAGTCGATGATCATGATCGGCGAGATCGGCGGGTCGGCCGAAGAGGATGCCGCGCAGTTCCTGATCGATGAAGCCAAGGCGGGACGCAGCAAGCCGACCGCAGGGTTCATCGCCGGGCGCACGGCACCGCCGGGCCGCCGGATGGGCCATGCAGGCGCAATCATCAGCGGCGGCAAGGGCGGCGCAGAAGACAAGATCGAGGCGATGAAGGCAGCGGGGATCACAGTCGCAGACAGCCCAGCAGGTCTGGGCGAGGCATTGTTGGCGGCCATCGGTTGATTGTTGCTGCCGTCCCCGTGCGTTTGCTGAAAATCGGTCGCCGGATCGATGCGAACACTGCGAAATCGCGGTGAAAAGGAACGTACAGTGTCGTTATGGATCAATCGCTGTGGGTTGCCCGCAGCAATTAATAAATAAATATTGTTTCAAGCCTTAGAACGGGCTGGACGAATCATCCAGGTGCCAAGCACCGCCACAGGGGAAGGGCCGCTAATCACGACCCCTTTTTCATATGACAGAAGTTAGTTCGAACGAAGAGTTTCACGCCTCCAGCTTTTTGCAGGGGCACAATGGCGAATACGTTGAACAGTTGCATGCTGCCTGGGTGCGCGATCAAAGTTCGGTCGATCCCAGTTGGCAGGCCTATTTTTCTGCGCTGGCCGAAGACGCTGGTTCGATCGTCAGCGAGGCTGCGGGCGCGACGTGGAAGCGGGCGGACTGGCCGCCGAAACCGTCGGACGAGTTGACCGCGGCGCTGGACACGAACTGGGACGCGGTCCCCGATCCGAGAGCGATCGAGAAAAAGATCCGCGCCAAGGAAAACGGCAAAGCCGAAGCGATGGATGAGACGGCCGTTCGCGCCGCCGTTTTGGATTCGATCCGGGCGATCATGTATATCCGCTCGTTCCGGTCGCGCGGACATCTGGGGGCCAACTTGGACCCGCTGGGATTGCAGGGCCATCAGAACCATCCTGAGTTCGACCCAAAGTTCTTCGGCTTTTCCGATGGCGACCTGGACCGAAAGATTTTCATTAACAACGTGCTGGGGCTGGAAAGCGCCAGCATGCGCGAGATCGAGGCGATCCTTAAGCGGACCTATCAGGGCACGTTCGCGCTGCAATTCATGCATTTGCAGGATCCCGAGCCGAAAAGCTGGCTGCAACAGCGCATCGAAGGGCTGGGCAAGGAGATCAGCTTTACCAAGCCGGGCCGCAAAGCGATCCTGAACAAGCTGATCGAGGCCGAAGGCTTTGAGAAGTTCCTGCATGTAAAATACATGGGCACCAAGCGCTTTGGCCTGGATGGCGGCGAAAGCGTGATCCCGGCCATGGAGCAGATCATCAAGCGCGGCGGCGCGCTCGGTGCGAAGGAAATCATCATCGGCATGCCGCACCGCGGGCGATTGAACATTCTGGCCACGTTTATGGCCAAGCCATACCGCGCGATCTTTAACGAGTTTCAGGGTGGGTCTTTCAAACCCGAAGATGTCGATGGTTCGGGCGATGTGAAATACCATCTGGGCGCATCGTCGGACCGGGCGTTTGACGGTAATTCAGTCCACCTGTCGCTGACCGCGAACCCGTCGCATCTGGAGGCCGTGAACCCGGTTGTTCTGGGTAAAGTGCGGGCCAAGCAGGCGCAGTTCGGCGACGACCGGACCGCGGTGATCCCGATCCTGCTGCATGGCGACGCGGCCTTTGCCGGTCAGGGCGTTGTGGCGGAGTGTTTTGGCCTGTCGGGCCTGAAGGGTCACAAAACCGGCGGTACGATCCATGTGATCGTGAACAACCAGATCGGGTTCACGACCGCGCCGCACCATTCGCGGTCTTCGCCCTATCCGACCGATATCGCCAAGATGGTCGACTGCCCGATCTTCCATGTGAACGGCGACGACCCGGAGGCTGTGGTTCATGCCGCCAAGGTCGCGACCGAGTTCCGTCAGAAGTTCGAGCGGGACGTGGTGATCGATATTTTCTGCTATCGCCGGTTCGGGCATAACGAGGGCGACGAGCCCATGTTCACCCAGCCCCTGATGTACAAGGCGATCAAGAAGCAGAAGACGACGCTGCAGCTTTATGGCGAGCGGCTGGTGTCGGAGGGACTGATCAGCCAATCGGATCTTGAAGAGGAAAAGGCCCGCTTCCAGGCGCATCTGAACGACGAGTTCGAGGCTGGCAAGGACTATCGCCCGAACAAGGCCGACTGGCTGGATGGCCGTTGGTCGGGATTTGAGACGGCGGAGGGCGAGTATCAGCGTGGCCAGACGGCGGTGCCGGGGGACACGCTGAAGGAAATCGGCGGCGCCCTGACCCGTCTGCCGCAGAACTTTAATGCGCACCGGACGATCCAGCGCCTGCTGGATTCCAAAAAAGAAATGATCGACACCGGCAAGGGGATCGATTGGGCAACGGCGGAGGCCCTGGCCTTCGGTTCGCTGATGCTGGAGAACTTCAAGGTTCGCCTGTCAGGTCAGGACTGTACGCGCGGCACCTTCAGCCAGCGCCATTCCGGGATCACCGACCAAGACAACGCCGAGCGGTATTATCCGCTGGATCATATTCGCGAAGGCCAGGCGAACTACGAGGTTATCGACTCGATGCTCTCGGAATACGCCGTGCTGGGATATGAGTATGGCTTCACGCTGAGCGAGCCGAATGCGCTGGTGTTGTGGGAGGCGCAGTTCGGCGATTTCGCCAATGGCGCCCAGATCATGATCGATCAGTTCATCTGTTGCGGCGAGCGCAAGTGGCTGCGTATGTCGGGATTGGTGCTGTTATTGCCCCATGGCTATGAGGGGCAAGGGCCGGAGCATTCCAGCGCGCGGATCGAGCGGTTCCTGCAATTGTCTGCCGAGGATAACTGGATCGTTGCCAACTGCACGACACCGGCCAATTACTTCCACATCCTGCGGCGCCAATTGCATCGTTCGTTCCGCAAGCCGCTGGTTCTGTTTACGCCGAAGTCGCTGCTGCGTCACAAGCGGTGTGTTTCGAACATCGAAGATCTGGCCGAGGGATCAAGTTTTCACCGGATCCTTTGGGACGATGCCGAGGCCGGGGTTTCGGATGTCGAGTTGAAGCCCGATGCCGAGATCAAACGCGTCGTGATGTGCTCTGGCAAGGTCTATTATGACTTACTGGATGCGCGCGATGCTGCGGGTCTGTCTGATGTGTATCTGATGCGTCTGGAGCAGTTTTATCCCTTCCCGGCGCGGTCGCTGACCAAGGAATTGGCGCGGTTCCCGAATGCCGAAGTGATCTGGTGTCAGGAAGAACCGAAGAACCAGGGATCGTGGTTCTTTGTCGAGCCGAATATCGAATGGGTGCTGAGCCGGATTGAAGGCAAGGCCGGGCGCGCCAGCTATGCGGGCCGACAGGCGTCGGCGTCTCCGGCAACCGGACTTGGCTCGCAGCACAAGGCCGAACAGGAAGCGCTGGTGAACACCGCGCTTGGTCTCTGATTCTCGAAAGGACAGGATGATGGCAGTTGAGGTTCGGGTTCCGACACTTGGGGAATCGGTGACGGAAGCGACGGTTGCGAGTTGGTTCAAACAGCCGGGCGATGCGGTTGCAGTCGACGAGATGTTGTGCGAGCTGGAAACCGACAAGGTGACGGTCGAAGTGCCGTCGCCGGTCGCCGGCAAGATCATCGAACATGTCGCAAAGGAAGGGGACACCGTTGGTGTCGATGCCCTTTTGGCAACGGTCGAGGAAGGCGCTGAAGGCGCCGTTTCGGCGGCGGCCAGCGCGCCTGCGGCTGCTGCCGCTCCGGCGGCGGCGCCTGCATCGGGCGGCGGCGATGTCGAAGATGCGCCGTCCGCGAAAAAGGCCATGGCCGAAGCCGGGTTGTCACCGGCCGAGGTTCAGGGCAGCGGCCGCGACGGACGGATCATGAAAGAAGACGTCGCGCGCGCCGGATCAGGCAAGCCCGCCGCACCGGCCGCTTCGGCCCCGGGGGCAGCAGTTGGCGCCTCTGACAGCACGCGTGAAGAGCGTGTCCGCATGACCCGGCTGCGCCAGACGATTGCGCGTCGCCTGAAGGAGGCCCAGAACACTGCGGCCATGCTGACGACCTTTAACGAGGTCGACATGGGCGCCGTGATGGACATCCGGACCGAATACAAGGATCTGTTCCTGAAAAAACACGGCGTAAAGCTGGGCTTTATGTCGTTCTTCGTCAAAGCGTGCTGCCATGCGCTGAACGAAGTTCCGTCGGTCAATGCCGAGATCGATGGCACGGATATCGTCTACAAGAAATACTGCCATGTCGGTGTTGCGGTCGGCACGCCGAACGGTCTGGTCGTGCCGGTAGTTCGCGACGCACAGGCCAAAAGCTTTGCCGCGATCGAGAAAGAGATCAACGAGCTTGGCGTGCGCGCCCGTGACGGCAAGTTGTCGATGGCGGATATGCAGGGTGGCACGTTCACGGTCTCGAACGGCGGGGTTTACGGCTCGCTGATGTCGGCGCCGATTCTGAACCCGCCACAATCGGGTATTCTGGGGATGCACAAGATCCAACAGCGCCCGATTGTTGTCGGTGGGGACATCGTGGCACGCCCGATGATGTATCTGGCGCTGAGCTATGACCACCGGATCGTCGACGGTCAAGGCGCGGTCACGTTCTTGGTCCGCGTGAAGGAAGCGCTGGAGGATCCGCGCAGATTATTGATGGATCTGTAGGCAGGATGGTGCCGTCGCGGGCGGAGCTGGAACGCGGGTTGCCGCTGCTTTGCCGGGTCCATAGGTGCCCACCGTTCGCGAAGATTCTGAAAGACGGCGACGTCCGTGCCCGCTGACGAAGACGGCGCCAGTAACATTCACAGCGCATAGGGCCTTTCGCTATCAGACGGTGCGCGAAGGGCCGAAGAACAAATCTGGATGCTGACGGCAGTCGCCGCATCAGCCTGACAATACGGAGGATCTTTCATGTCCGACTATGATGTCGTGGTGATTGGCGGGGGCCCTGGCGGCTATGTCTGTGCGATCCGTGCAGCGCAGAACGGGCTGAAGGTGGCGTGCGTCGAGGGGCGCGGGGCGCTGGGTGGGACCTGTTTGAATGTGGGCTGTATTCCGTCGAAGGCGCTGCTGCATGCGTCGGAACTGCTGCACGAAAGCGAGACCAATTTCGAGAAGATGGGCATCAATATTGGCGAAGTCAGCGTCGATGTCGCCAAGATGCTGGACTATAAGAACGGTGTCATAAAGTCGAATACCGACGGGATCGAATTCCTCTTCAAGAAGAACAAGGTCGATTACGTCAAAGGTTGGGGCGAGATTGCCGCGGCGGGCGAGGTTCGTGTCGGCGAACAGACGCTGAAAACCAAGAACATCGTCATTGCGACGGGGTCCGAGCCTTCGAGCCTGCCGGGTGTCGAGGTCGATGAGGAACGGATTGTGACCTCGACCGGGGCGCTGGATCTGGCCGAAACGCCCAAGCGCCTGGTTGTCATCGGCGCGGGGGTGATCGGGCTGGAATTGGGCTCGGTCTGGGGCCGTCTTGGGTCCGAAGTCACAGTGGTCGAGTTTCTGGATGAAATCACGCCGGGCCAGGATGCCGAGGTTCAAAAGACATTCCAGCGCATTCTGAAAAAGCAGGGCATGAAATTCGTGCTGGGCGCTGCCGTTCAATCGGTCGAGAAGGGCGATGCCCTGACCGTGACTTACCAAAAGCGCAAAGATGACAGCGAACATAAGCTGGAGGCCGATGTCGTGTTGGTCGCGACCGGACGCAGACCCTATACCAGCGGTTTGGGGCTGGAGACCGCGGGCGTCGAGACTGAACGCGGTATGGTCAAAACCGATGGGCATTGGCGCACCAATGTTCCCGGTATCTGGGCTATTGGTGATGTGACTGCCGGGCCGATGCTGGCCCACAAGGCCGAGGATGAAGGCGTTGCCGTTGCCGACCAGATCGCAGGTAAGCACGGGCACGTGAATTACGATGTCATCCCGGGCGTCATCTATACGGGTCCGGAAGTTGCGTCTGTCGGTCTGACCGAGCAGTCGCTGAAGACCGAGGGTCGCGCCTATAAAGTCGGCAAATTCCCGTTCATGGCGAATGGCCGTGCGAAGGCGAATTTTGCGACCGAGGGATTTGTGAAGTTGCTGGCGGACGCCGAGACGGACCGAATTCTGGGATGCCATGTCATCGGCCCAGGTGCGGGCGACCTGATCCACGAGGTGTGCGTCGCGATGGAGTTCGGTGCATCGGCGGAAGATCTTGCCATGACCTGCCACGCGCACCCAACCTATTCTGAAGCGATGCGTGAAGCTGCGCTGGCCTGCGGGGTTGGGGCAATCCACGCCTAATCGGGCGCGATAGGCGGCGCAGCAGGCAAATCGGTGCAGCCCCCGGCCAATTCGCGCGCCGTGACCGGACCGGATTTCGCTGTCAGCCGCAGAAAAGACGGTTATATGAGAGTCATCTTTTAGGGAGACCCTCATGAGCAAACTTCTGGGTATTTCCGGCTCGCTGAGAGCCGGGAGTTTCAACACAATGCTGGTCAACGAGGCCGTTCGCACATTTGCGCCGGATCACTTTCAGATCGCAGATTTGAATCTGCCGCTGTTCAACGAAGACCTGGAAGCCGAGGGCATCCCAGAGAGGGTGACGCAGCTTTGCGAACAGATCGAGTGGGCCGATGCGCTGGTGATCTCGTCGCCCGAGTACAACAAGGGTCCGTCAGGCGTGATGAAAAATGCGTTGGACTGGATCAGCCGCGTTCGGCCGCTGCGCACAGCAGACAAGCCTGTGGCCGTTTTGTCGGCGACGGCGGGCATGGCCGGTGGACAGCGGGCGAAGTCGTCGATGTATCTTTTTCTGATCCCGTTTCAGGTCCAACTGGTGCTGGATCCGGAAGTGAACATCGGAGCTGCCAGCCAGAAATTCGGTGAAGACGGACGCCTGACCGACGACATGTCGCGGGAATTTCTGCAAAAGCTGATGGACGCGCTGAAAGCTGCAATCTGAAGCGCGGGAAGCGCGGCGGCGGTCATGGCCTGCGCGGCGTTGCAAACCAGCAGGATCGCGCCCTATACCGCAATGGGAAATTGGAGTGCCGGGGCAGGGTCCGGTTGCCGCCCAATGATGCCCGGGCTTACGATCGGATGTCATGAAGTGTGCGGGGCGATCGCGCTGAGGCCAGAGCCTGGCGGCAAGGACGGAGCAGAGCCATGTGTGGGATTGTCGGGCTGTTTTTGAAGAACCCGGACATGGAATCCGAGTTGGGCCGAATGACCGCCCAGATGCTGCACGAGATGTCAGCGCGTGGGCCGGATTCGGCGGGTTTCGCAATTTATGGCGGCGACAGTGCGGGCGAAAAGGTTTCGGTGCTGTCGCGGACCGGGGATACCGACTGGTCGGCTTACGAGCGGGCATTGGCCGCGGCGCTGGAGGCCGATGTCGGTGTCCGGGTGTTTTCGGATCACGCGGTGATCGAGACGGCGCAGGGCGCTGCGGCGCGCAATTGGCTGATCGCGAACGCGCCGGATGTCAGTGTGCTGGGCGTCGGGCAGGCAATGGAGTTGTGCAAGGGCATAGGCGATCCGGATGCGGTGGCCGAACGCCTGGATCTGGCCGGGCGCACGGGCACACATGCGATCGCGCACACGCGTATGGCAACAGAAAGCGCCGTGACCACCGAGGGGTCGCACCCGTTTTCGACCGGGGCGGATACCTGTCTGGTTCACAACGGTTCATTGTCGAACCACAACCGGCTGCGCGAGGCGCTGGAAAAGCAGGGTGAGACGTTCCAGACCGAGAACGACAGCGAGGTCGCCGCGGGATACCTGGCCTGGCGGATGCGCAAGGGCGATGGCATCGATGCAGCAATCGGCAATGCGATCCGGGATTTTGACGGGTTTTATACGTTTGCGATTGGGACGCGCGATGGTTTCGCCGTCGTGCGCGATCCAATCGCCTGCAAGCCTGCGGTCATCGCCGAAACCGACGATTGGGCGGCGATGTCATCGGAATTTCGCGCGATTGCCGGGCTGCCCGGGGCAGAAAATGCCCAGATATGGGAGCCGGCGCCTGCGCAGATTTATTCGTGGAGCCGCGCGGCATGAGCGGGACGCATTCGGGCCGATGCCTTTGCCGGGCCATCACCTATGAGTTCGAGACGCCGATTGACTGGTGCCTGAACTGCCATTGCGAAAGCTGCCGCCGCAACTGTTCGGCGCCGTTCACAACCTTTGTGTGCGTAAAAGACGGGCAATGGCGCTGGATCGGTCCGGAACCCACGTATTTTGAATCGTCACCCGGCGTGAAGCGGTTCTTTTGTTCCGCCTGCGGCTCTCCGGTCGGTTATCGCCCGGCCGAGGGCGGCGAGATCCATTTCTATGCCGCTGCGTTGGATGATCCGGGGGCCTTCCCGCCGGAACGCCATGTCTTTCACGGCGAGAAACTGGACTGGGTCCATTTGGCTGATGATCTGCCGAGGCGCGAATGATCGCGCCGCGGCAAGGCAGTGTTCCGGACTATCGGGACCGACGGCGGATGCCATCGGTTGCGATCCGGTCGATTTCGGCGCGCGTAAAGCCAATATCGCGCAGTGCCTCGTCGCTCATTGCATCCAGCGCACGGGTCACACGATTGCGTTCGCGGGCCTCGGAAAATTTGCGGCTTAGGCCGCCCAGAAAAGCGAGAGCGTTCATGTTTGCCTCCAACAGATTACGCGTTTCGTTCTGCCCGCATAACTGGTGTGGCAACGGCGTCAACGTAAGCCCCCGCAAGCCGGAATTGCGCCTATTGCATGGCGGGTTAGCAGGATGAGCGGCGCCAATACGACGTTGGATCTGGCGGGGCTGGACCGCAGTCAGATCAACCGCACCCTGCAGCAGGCCGAAAGCGGTGCGTTCCAGGTTTTGAACCCGGGCGGCGCCCACGCGCTGGCTTGCGGCCTGATGCATCCGATCGATGTGACCGTCGACGGCCACGCCGGGTATTACGCAGCGGGCATGAACAAGCAGGCGAGCGTGACGGTCCGCGGCAATGCCGGAACAGGTGTCGCCGAAAACATGATGTCCGGCTTCGTGCGGGTAGCCGGCGATGCCAGCCAATCAGCGGGCGCGACGGCGCACGGCGGATTGCTGTTGATCGAAGGGAATACCTCGGCCCGATGCGGGATTTCGATGAAGGGGATCGATATCGTCGTCGGCGGATCAGTCGGGCATATGTCGGCGTTTATGGCCCAGGCCGGGCGGCTGGTCGTGCTGGGCGATGCGGGTGCCGATCTGGGCGATTCAATTTATGAGGCCCGGCTATATGTGCGCGGCTCGGTCGCCTCGTTGGGCGCCGATTGCATCGAAAAGCCGATGCAGGCCGAGCATCTGGAAGAGGTTGCCGGTTTGCTGGCGCGCGCCAGTATGGATGCAGACCCGGCAGCGTTCCGGCGCTATGGCTCGGCCCGCAAGCTCTATAATTTCAACATCGACAATCTGGATGCCTACTGATGGCCGACCAATCTGAAAAGCCCGGGGGACAGCCGCGCACGACACCTCGTAAAGCGGCTGCCTTTGACGATTACACGATTTCCGAGATCCGCCGCGCGGCGGCGACGGGGATCTACGATATTCGCGGGGGCGGGGCCAAGCGCCGGGTGCCGTGTTTTGACGATCTGGTGTTTTTGGGCGCATCGATGAGCCGGTATCCGCTGGAAGGGTATCGCGAAACTTGCGGCACGGATGTAGTGCTGGGCGACCGGTTTGCCTCGAAGCCGCTGCACCTGAAAACCCCCATCACAATTGCGGGGATGTCGTTCGGGTCGTTGAGCGCGCAGGCCAAGGAGGCGCTGGGGCGCGGTGCCTCGGCCATGGGCACATCGACCACGACCGGCGATGGCGGCATGACCGATGAGGAGCGCGGACATTCAAGTCTGCTGGTCTATCAGTATCTGCCCAGCCGCTATGGTATGAACCCCGACGATCTGCGCCGCGCTGATGCGATCGAGGTTGTGGTCGGGCAGGGCGCCAAACCCGGCGGCGGCGGCATGTTGCTGGGCCAGAAGATCAACGAACGTGTCGCCGGAATACGCACTCTGCCCCAGGGGGTGGATCAGCGCTCGGCTTGTCGTCATCCGGATTGGACGGGCCCGGACGATCTGGAAATCAAGATCCAAGAATTGCGTGAGATCACCAGCCACGAGAAACCGATCTATATCAAGGTCGGCGCCGCCCGGCCCTATTACGACACCGCGCTGTCGGTAAAGGCTGGGGCCGACGTGGTCGTCGTCGACGGGATGCAGGGCGGCACTGCCGCGACGCAGGAGGTCTTTATCGAGCATGTCGGGATTCCGACCTTGCCGGCCGTGCGCGAGGCCGTGCGCGCGCTGAAGGATCTGGACATGCACCGCAAGGTGCAATTGGTCGTCTCTGGCGGGATCAGGTCGGGCGCCGATGTGGCCAAGGCGCTTGCCATGGGTGCGGATGCGGTGTCCATCGGCTCGGCAGCGCTGATCGCACTGGGCGATCAGGACCCGGCGCTGGAGGCGGATTATCAGGCGCTGGGCACCACAACCGGGGCCTATGATGACTGGCACGAGGGGCTGGATCCCGCCGGGATCACAACGCAGCAGCCGGAATTGGCCGGACGGCTGGATCCCGTTCTGGCGGGACGGCGGCTGTCGAATTACCTGGCGGTGATGACAATGGAATTGCAGACTTTGGCGCGGGCCAACGGCAAGAGCCATGTGCTGAACCTGGAACCGCAGGATCTGGCCGCGCTGACGGTCGAGGCGGCTGCGATGGCCGGGGTTCCGCTGGCCGGGACAAGCTGGATCCCGGGGCGGTAAAACGAAAGGATTTACAATGGCGAAGGTCAACAATCCCGATGGTGTTCATGCGCCCTTCGGTTCGTATCATCACTGCGCGGTCATCGATGCCCGGCAGCAATTGCTGTCGGTGGCAGGTCAGGTCGGCGCAGACGCAGATGGCAACATAGCCGAGGGTTTCGCGGCGCAGGCCGAGCAGGCGTTTCGCAATGTCGTGACCTGCTTGGAAGCCAACAGTTTCAAAACCTCGGACCTGGTCAAGTTGACGATTTACATCGTGGACCGCGCTCATCTGGGCGAAATGCGGGTGGCCCGCGCTGCGGTGTTGGGCCCCGATGCCATGCCGCCGTCGACATTATTAGTCATCTCGGGTCTGGCAGCGCCTGAAATGCTGATCGAGGTTGAAGCCATGGCGGCGCGGGGTTGAGCGCGTGACACGCTATATGGTGATCGAAACCTTCAAGCCGGGCGCGCTGGACGCGATCTATGAGCGGTTGCACACCAAGGGGCGCGGGTTGCCGGATGGGCTGTACTTCATCGAAAGCTGGCTGGCCGCCGACGGATCGCGCTGTTTTCAGACGATGGAGACCGAGGATTACGCAACCTTCGAAGCCTGGATGCCGTACTGGGCCGATCTGGTCGAGTTCGAGATCCATAAATTGGGCGAGAAGCCGACGGCTGGATAATGCCAAAGCCGCGGATCGTCGCTGTTGACCCTGACGCAGACGAATGCCTGCCAGTAGAGAGCCGACGGGAACGCGCGGTGGCGGGGCGGAGCCTGATTGCGGGGAGGCGCGGCCTGGCAGCGCCAAAGCGCCTTGAGCCCGGGCCGGGCGAACAGAACGGTAGTTTGCGTCTTCGAGACGGTTTTTGAAATCGGGCATCGCCTTTCCCGCTGGACACTTGACGCGTGCATTCCCTTCCCCTCCCATGGCGCCAAGAAATTCAAGGGAGAAACTACATGGCAATCGATCTGGCAAAAGAGGCGAAAGCCCGCGGGATCAACTATTTCCTGATCTCGTTCACGGATCTGTTCGGGGTGATGCGCGCCAAGCTGGTGCCGGCCAGCGCGATCAAGGACATGGCCAAGGACGGGGCCGGGTTTGCGGGCTTTGCGGCCTGGTTGGACATGACGCCGGCGCATGCCGACATGTTCGCGGTGCCCGATCCTGACAGCATGATCCAATTGCCTTGGAAGCCCGAAGTCGCATGGGTCGCCGCCGATCTTTGGATGAACGGCGAGGAGGTCGATCAGGGTCCGCGCAATACATTGAAGCGGATCACAAAGGCTGCCGAGGCCAAGGGTTGGTCCATGAAGCATGGGGTCGAGTGCGAGTACTTCCTGGTCGCGCCCGATGGCACCGCCTTGGCGGACGAGCGCGATACGCAGGAAAAGCCCTGCTATGACGTCAGCGCATTGATGCGTCGTTATGATGTGATCAGCGAAATCTGCGATGCGTTGCAAGCGCTGGGTTGGGGCCCGTATCAGAACGACCACGAAGATGCGAACGGCCAGTTCGAGATGAACTGGGACTATGCGGATGCTCCGGTCACGGCGGACCGGCATGCGTTCTTCAAATATATGGTCAAATCGATTGCCGAGAAGCATGGGTTGCGCGCGACCTTTATGCCCAAACCGTTCAACCACCTGACCGGAAACGGGTGTCATGCCCATGTTTCGATCTGGGGGACCGGGGGCGTTGCGCGCGGGAAGCAGAAGAACCTGTTTGCCGACAAAAAGGGCGAGCTTGGCGTGTCGGCATTGGGCTATAACTTCATGGGCGGTTTGATGGCGCATGGCACCGCGCTGACTGCGATATCGAACCCGACCGTCAACAGCTATAAGCGGATCAATGCGCCGCGCACGACCTCGGGTGCAACGTGGAGCCCGAACACGCTGACCTATGGCGGCAACAACCGCACCCACATGATCAGGATCCCCGATCCCGGCCGGTTCGAGCTGCGCCTGGCCGATGGTGCCGCGAACCCGTATCTTTATCCGGCAGCCGTGCTGGCCGCCGGAATGGATGGCATGGAGCGCAAGCTGGGCCCCGGCAAACGGCTGGACATCGATATGTATGCCGAAGGTCACAAGGTCCGCGGCGCCAAGAAATTGCCGTTGAACCTTTTGGATGCGCTGCGCGAATTGGACCGGAACAAAGTGCTGAAAGCGGCATTGGGACCGGCAGCCGATGCGTTCCTGAAGCTGAAAAACGCCGAGTGGAACGATTACACGCGCCACATGACGGATTGGGAGCGTGACCACACGTTGGACTGCTAAATCGGGCAGGGGCAGAGGCGCACGGGGCGGTTTCACGGTTTGCCGTCAGGTCCAGACCGGTGGATGCGTGCCAAGTGGGTGCGGCGACGCCCATTGCCGAGGACGCCACGCGACGTCCAGCGCCGGGCGCAAGGTTGTGACCCGCCCGAACGGCGTCGTCAGCGATATCAGTTCGTTGGCGATTTCATCGAACCCGGGATTGCGGTCCTCGGGCATGCCCACGGGTCCAATCCGGTTCGACATGGTGCGCAGCCAGAGGGCCATTCCCGCCAGCGACAGGTCGATATGGGCGCCCGCGCCGCTTTCTGCCCGGACCATCAGGGCGCGCATGATGGCAAATGCACCGAGATACCCGGCAAGATAGTCCAGCGGTTGGCAGGGCAGGCGTTTGGGCGGCTCGCCGCCCGATAATCCGACAGCCGCCTGCACCAGACTGTCATAGCCGCGAGATCCCGCCCAAGGCCCGGTTTCGCCGAAGCCCGAAAGGGTCAGATAGACAAGGCCAGGGCGCTGTTCGGCCAGATCGTGCGCAGCAAGTCCATGGCGCGCCAGAGCGCCCGGACGGTAGCCGTCGATCACCACATCGGCGCTGCTTAGGAGGGTGTCGAACGCTGCCCGGCCTTCGCCAGTGTCCAGATCGACAAAGGCAGACCGCTTGCCATATCCGGTGTCGATGACCAGTGGCTCGATACTGGGTATTTTTGGCGCTGCGATGCGCAGAACATCGGCGCCGTGTTCGACCAGTGTTCGGCCGATCGTCGGCCCGGCCAGCACACGGGACAAGTCGAGAACGCGCACGCCCTGCAACGGCAAAGACGCCTGACGCCATGGGTGCGCGGCGCCCGGCGCAAGGGCGCTGATCGACAGAACCGGTTGCACGGCGATCGCATGCGCGGCGGGATGAGAGGCCCACTCGGCAGGTGTTCGCAGGCGCCGTCCGCACGTATTGGCAGCGATGCAGGTGTCTTCAATTTCCTGCGCCGTCATTTCAGCGAGGCGCGCGGACAATCCCTCGCGGTCGGCAGGAGCGTCGAGGGCGGCGATCAGTCTGGCGGTGTGCGGGGCGAAACCGCCATGCAGGAAAACCCAGCCATCCGCCGCCCGATAAAAGCGCGTCAGCTCGGGCCAGCTTATCGGGGCTGATCCGTCGACCCGAAGGTAATCGTTGGCGCACATGGCCAGACCAGCGGCCCGTGCGCCGGTTCTGACCCAGCCCTGCGGCGCGCCGCGCTGTTCGGCGATCGCATTGCCTGCGATCCCGACAGCGCCGAGAGCGATGCTGGCGACTTGTCCGATGGGCATCGGCGTGGCCAGAGGTTCCGATGTTTCATCAAACTCGGCCTGATCCCAGTCGGCACCGGTCCAGCCGACGCTTTGGGTCAGATCGTTGCCGAGTTCGCGCAGTATTCTGGCCGTCAATTCGGGTCTCCTGGAATTGATATGTCGCCAATGATTGTCGCCGTCTGCAGGGTGCCGGTCAATCGGGGCTGGTTTTACCAGTTTGATAGGTGGCTGGGGCGCCGGGCTTTCCGCTTGCAGCCGGTAGGGCGGGCGTGATCAGGTTCGCCAACGTAAAATGGGGAGGCTTTGATGTCTGCGATATGGAAACTCTCTGCCGCCGAGATCGCCGCAACGGTGCGCGAACGTACTGCAAGCGCCCGCGAAGTGGCTGAAGATGCGTTGGCCCGCATGGCTGCGGTGAACCCGGCGATTAATGCCGTCGTGCAGGCGACGGATGAGGAAGCGCTGGCCGCGGCCGACGAAATCGATCGCCAATTGGCCGATGGGCTGGACCCCGGGCCGTTGGCTGGGGTGCCGGTGACCGTCAAAGTGAATGTCGATCAGGCCGGTTGGGCGACAACAAACGGCGTGCGCATTCAAGAGGATCTGATCGCGGAGCTGGACAACCCGGTCGTCGCAAATCTTCGCAAGGCCGGTGCTGTGATCGTCGGGCGCACCAATACGCCGGCGTTTTCGCTGCGCTGGTTTTGTCGAAATCAGTTGCATGGACAAACTCTAAACCCGCGCAATTCAGCTCTGACGCCGGGCGGGTCCAGCGGCGGGGCCGGGGCTGCGGTTGCTGCCGGGATAGGGGCAATCGGCCATGGAACAGACATCGCGGGATCGGTGCGCTACCCCGCCTATGCCTGCGGCGTGCATGGGCTGCGTCCGACCTTGGGCCGTATCCCTGCGGCGAATTTTTCCGGCCCGGCCCGCTTGCTGGGCGCACAGATCATGGCCGTTTCCGGCCCGCTGGCCCGAACAATTGCCGATGTGCGGTTGGGGCTGCAGGCGATGGCGGCGCGCGATCCGCGCGATCCCTGGTGGGTGCCGGTACCCCATGATCTGGGCCCCTATCCGCGCCGGGCAGCTTTGTGCGTGAATCCCGAAGGATTGGAGACCGTGCCAGAGGTCGAGGCTGCCTTGCGTGACGCTGCGGCCGCCCTGACTGCCGATGGATGGGAAGTGGTCGAAACCCCGATGCCGCCGATCCGCGAGCCTGCGCGGTTGGATATTCTGCTGTGGATGGCCGAGATGCGCCGCGGCGGTGGCCAGATGGTCGAACAGGAGGATGACCCCGACGCCAACCATGTCTACAGGATGCTGTGCGAAGTGGTTGATGCGCCGGATATCAACGAGTTGCTGGACACGGTGCAACGCCGGGCGACCCTGGTGCGGGAGTGGATGGTGTTTCTGGACGATTATCCTGTCCTTTTGTGCCCCGTGTCCGCCGAGCTGCCGTTTGCCAACAATCTGGATGTCGAGAGCGACGAGGCGTTCCGGCGCTGTTTCGAGGCGCAGATTATCCAGATCGGCTTGCCGTTCATGGGGTTGCCCGGGTTGACGGTTACGACCGGTCAGGCAGGCGACGCACCAGTCGGTGTTCAACTGATTGGCGGCAGGTATCGCGAAGACATTCTGTTGTCCGCCGGCGCCGTGATCGAGGCGGCGAGCCCTGTGGTCGAGCCGGTTTCACCCACATGACGGACCACCAGTGAACGGATTGTCGCCGAACATTCAAGGCGCGCTCTGGATGTCGGCGTCGATGCTGGGCTTTGTCGTCAATGACACGCTGACCAAATCGGTTTCGGATGAACTGTCATTGTTTCAGGTCGTGCTGGTCCGCGGCCTGTTCGCGACAGCTTTGATCCTGCTGATCGCCTGGCGAGCAGGGGCGCTGCGCTATCGCCCGACGCCCAAGGAGCGGGTTTGGATGAGCTGGCGCGTGTTGGGCGAGGTTCTGGGCACCTGTTTCTTCCTGACGGCGCTGTTCAATATGCCGATCGCCAACGCGGTCGCGATCCTGCAATGCGTCGGTCTGGTGGTTACGCTGGCCGCGGCCCTGTTGTTGGGCGATCAGGTCGGCTGGCGCCGGTATCTGGCGATCCTGATCGGATTGTGCGGGGTCTTGCTGATCGTGCGTCCCGGGACCGAAGTGCTGCTGAAGCTGATCGCGGCGGCGGCCTTTGTTCTGGTCGGCTATAATGCCGGTGTCCAGGCAATGCGGGTCGGCGAGGTCGGGTTTGTGTCGCCATTTCGCTATCTCAACCTCTTGTGGGCGATGGTCCTGGGATATTTGGTGTTTGGCGATCTGCCTGGGCCGATCACGATGCTCGGCGCTGCGCTGATTGTTGCAACCGGTGTCTACACCCTGCACCGCGAGCGGGTGACGGGCCAGGCCGCGGCCAAGAGGGAACCGGGCCTAAGGCCTTAGGCGGCGTCTTCATTTAGGGGGTTCCCAAACTGGTTGGGATTTGATTCAAGGTCGAAAACGGAGGTGATCTTGAGCAGACGAACCCTGACGGACGCGCAATGGGCGCAGATTGAACCGCTTGTCCCCGGCAAAAAAGGCGACCGAGGGCGCACGGCGACAGACAACAGGCTTTTCCTTGATGCAATCCTGTGGTTGGCTCGTACAGCCTCGCCCTGGCGTGATCTTCCGCCTGAACTGGGCAACTGGCGGACCGCACATTGCCGGTTCCGGCGGTGGACACATGCGGGCATTTGGGAGAGTCTTTTCAAAGCGTTAAGCGCTGATCCGGATTTCGAATACGTCCTTATCGATGCGACCATTTGCAAGGCCCATGCAGACGCCAGCGGCGCAAAAGGGGGGCTGAAACTCACGCAATCGGACGCTCCAAAGGCGGCCTGACCACGAAAATCCACGCCGCAGTCGACGCGCTTGGCCTGCCGATCCGCTTCACGATTACGCCCGGTCAGTGGGGTGATTGCCCTCAGGCGTGCGGCTTGATCGAGGGGTTTTCGGGCGTCGGGCACGTCATGGCAGATGCGGCTTATGATGCTGATTACCTGCGGGCCTTCATCGTTGATGAACTTGATGCAAAGGCGCAGATCAAGCAAAATCCGACGCGAACAGCACAAAAGGCAATCGATTGGTCGCTCTACAAAGAACGCCACCTTGTCGAATGTTTCTTCAATAGGATCAAACGCTTCCGCCGCATAGCCCTACGGTGCGAAAAGACTATATCGTCCTTCCGAGCCTTCGTATCCCTCGCATGCACAATGGCCTGGCTCGCTTAAATGAAGACGCCGCCTAGTGGGCGGATCCGAATTCAGGACGAATGTGCGCTCAGTGCAGACCAGATCTTGAGCGGGGTCAGAGGTTTGTCCAGATGCGTGATGCCGTGCCGGGAGAGCGCATCGATCACCGCATTGTGGACAACTGCACCGGCGCCGATGGTCGGCATTTCGCCGACACCTTTGGCGTTGATGATGGTGTTGGGGCTGTCGGTTGGCGACCAGAAATGGTCCATGAATGGCACGTCGGCGGCGCGCGGCAGTGCATAGTCCATCATCGAGCCGTTCAGCGGCTGGCGGTCGTCATCGAAGACCATTCCTTCCATCAGCGCTTCGCCCAACCCGTGTGCGAAACCCCCGGTGATCTGCCCGAAGGCGGCGGCCGGGTGAATGACATCGCCGATATCCGAGATACCGGCCAGGCGCGTGACGTGAACGGCGCCGGTTTCAGGGTCGATTTCAACCTCGCAGGCAAAACCGGCATGGGGCCAGGTTGTGTGAATCCCCTCGAAGTCGAGTTCGGCCTCGCACCCGCCCTGATCATCCAGATGCCGGGCGACATCGCCCAGCATCACGCTGCGGTCGGTGCCTGCAATCCGAAACCTGCCGCCCGCATAGTCGATATCCGTGATCGCGGCCTCCAAAAGATCGCCTGCCGTCCTTTTGGCCGTTTCCAGCATGGCCTTGGCAGTGCGGTGCACGGTGTTGCCCGCGACCGCGGCGAGGTTCGAGCCGCCTGCGCCCATGGCCCGGACCAGCCAGGCGCTGTCGCCTTGTTCCACGCGGATTTGCTCGATTGGCAGATCCAGCGCCTTTGCGGCGACGCTGGCCAACGTGGTCAGGTGCGATTGGCCGGAATCCATCGACCCCGACCGCACGAGAACCGTTCCATCCACCATCGCCCGCACCAGCGAGCGTTCCTCGGTCGAGCCGCCGGAGGCATGGACCGAAAATCCCGCCGCCGCGCCGTGCAGCAAACCGCGGGATCTGGCGTCCGCTTGCCGGGCCGTGCGCCCGGGCCAATCCGCGGCATCTTCCAGTTTGGCGGCGATAGCAGGAAAATCGCCTGCGTCGATTGTCTCGCCCATCGGTGTGGCAAACGGTATGGCATTCGGGTCGATCAGGTTCAGTTTGCGCAGGGCCCAGGGTTCCATTCCGATCTGACGGGCCGCCGCGTCGATTAAGCGTTCCAGCGTGCCATTCGATTCCGGTTTTCCGGCGCCGCGATAGGCATCGGTTGGCACCGTGTTCGTAAATACGGCCGTGACGAAATAGTGCTGACCCGGGATGTCATAGACCTGCTGATAGGGGCGCACAGCACCCGCGCTGACGGTGGTGGCGGCGGCAGGATTGCAAAAAGCGCCCAGATCGGCGACCGCATTGATGCGCACCGCCAGGATATGGCCCTGCGCATCCAATGCGATTTCGCCCTGATCGATGCGCCCGCGCCCGGCGGCGTCGGTTGTGAAGGTTTCGCCGCGTTCCTGTACCCATCGGACAGGTGTGCGCAGGCGCTGGGCGGCGAAAAGGGCCAGCGCCTGTTCCGGATACGGCCATATCTTGACGGCGAAGCTTCCGCCGACATCGCGGGTAATCACGCGCAGGCGATCCGGGTCAATGCCAAGAACGGCGGAAAAGGCCGTGCGCAGCGCGACGACATTCTGACTGGGCGTGATCAGGGTGTATCCGGCATCGTCGCTGTAGCTGGCCAGGCAGGCCCGCGGTTCAACCGGCGAGACGGCGACACGCGGATGGGCAACGGTCAGGCTGGTCGTGTGCGCGGCCTGGGCAAACAGCCGGTCGACTTCCTCGCCATCGCCTGCCTGCCAGCGAAAACACCGGTTTTCGGGCGCGCCCGGCCATATGCCCGGGCTTTCCTGCGCAGTCACCGGGTCAGCGACGACAGGCATCGGTTCAATGTCCAGATCGATCGCCTCGACCGCATCGGCCGCGGTTTCGGCGCTGTCGGCGAAAACCGCGGCAATCGGTTGGCCGATATGGACGACGCGGCCGTCAGCGAGAACCGGGCGAAGGGGTTCGAACATCGGTCCGTCAATGCCCTTCACGATGGTGCGCACGCGCAGGCGGCCAACCCCGGCGGCAATCAGATCGCGCGATGTCAGAACCAGGCGAACGCCCGGGTTCTTTTCGGCAGCTTGGGTGTCGATTACCGCAATCCGGCCATGGGCCTCGGGTGCGCGCAAGATCGCCATGTGCAGGGCGCCGGCATGATCCTCGTCGGCGGTGAAACGCCCTTGCCCGGTCAGCAGGCGGGTCATAACGCCGGATGGATCGATCATTTCTTGCCTCGCCGCGCCAGTTCGTCAGAAGGAGATGCCGGGATAGGCAGAGAAGTCAGGCGCGGCAAGTCCCCTTACCCGCAGATGGTCCGTTGCCCATCGCCGCCAAGTGTGATTGACCGAAATAGCGCGGCAAGACGAAAGGTAGTGAATGCGTGGCAAGCAGACAGGCGCCACATCGGCAGTTTTCCGGCACGGCTGCCCGTGCCGAACCTGGCCATGCGGGGTGTGACGGTGGCCGCGATTTCAGTTTTTATAATTACGCGCAACGAGGAGGAGAGGTTGGCGCGCACGTTGGCGGCGCTCGCTTGGGCCGATCAGGTGGTGGTGGTCGATTCTGGATCGACCGACAACACCGAGCAGATCGCTCGCGCCGCCGGGGCTGAATTCCACCATCGCGATTGGACGGGCTATGGCCCGCAAAAGGTCTTTGCAGAAGGGCTGTGCCGGAACGATTGGCTGTTGAATGTCGATGCTGATGAAGTCGTGACGCCGGAGCTTGCGGCCGAGATGAAGGCGGCAGTTGCGGATGACGCAAGCCCGGCCGGGTACAAAGTGCAAATTTGGAATGTCTATCCAGGCGACCAGAGGCCCCGCCGGTTTGCGAACGACTACAACGTCGTGCGTCTTTATCACCGTGCAGCGGGCGGTTACCGGGATCATGAGTTGTTCGACCGGGTCGTGCTGGAGGGGACGGCCCGGCAACTGAAAGCGCCGATCCATCATTTCCCGCTGACTTCGTTTCATCATTTTGTCGATAAAGAGAATACCTATTCAACCTATGTGGCAGGTGTCAGCAAGCGGCGCGGGCGCGCCGGATTGATCCTGCGTCTTGTCTTGGAGATGCCGTTGTCCTTTCTGAAATTCTATTTCCTGCGCCGCCACCTGTTCGGGGGTTGGAAAGGCTTCATGTTTTCGCTGACGGCGGCGTTCAGCCGGACCTTGCGGATTGCCAAAATGCTGGAAAAGCATGGGCATGAAAGACTGCCGCAGCACGACGATCAGATGGAGCGGGATTGAAAGTATGAGCGAAACCAGGAAGCCGATGCTGCCGCGAATTGCGATCGGTGTCGCGATTGCGGCCTTCTTTGTCACCGTCGAGACGATGAGCAGTTCGTCGCACAACGGTGTCGTTACATCCTGCGTCTATCGGAACTATGGGGCCTTGATTCTGGGCGCAATCGCAGGGTTTCTGGGGCTTGTTGCATTGATCACCAGTCTGCCCGGACGCAGGGCCGAGGGCATTTTGCTGGGCGCGGCAGCGACGGCGTTGGCTGTCTGGCATGTTCTGTCGGGGATGGGCATGATCGGCGCACCTTGCGGATAGCACCACCGCCCGTTCGAATTTCGCCGAAGGGAAGGCTGCACGGATGGGGCATCATCCATGGGATTGCCGCGACGTAGCACCGGACTATAGGGTCGGCGCGCTGGACGGAGGAAGCCATGCTCGACACGCAGAACAGCCATCTTGCCGCAAATGCCGACGCATGGATCGACCGGTTGCAGGCCGAGCTGACCGGGGGCGGCGATCTTTCGTCATTGCTCCTGGAAGATTGCCATTGGCGGGATCTGGTAGCGCTGACGGGGGAGCTGCGGACGATTTCGGGCGATCCCGGTGCAGTGGCGGTGGCGTGGCGTGCGAGCGGTGCCCGCAATCTGCAGCGTCACCCGACACGGCTGCCGCCCACGAAAGCAACCCGCGCGGGCGTGGACTGTATCGAGGCGATATTCACGTTTGAGACGGCGGACGGTCATGGCGAGGGTCTGGTGCGTTGGAAGGCCGACGATCCGGCGCGCGCCTGGACGATCATGACGTCGCTGAACCGGCTGCACGACGCGCCCGAACGGGTCGAGCCCGCCTATGCCCGCGACGTCCGGGCGCCAAACTGGGCCGATCAGCGCGAGGCGGCGCGGGCCTTTGCAGATCGTGATCCGGCAGTGCTGGTGGTAGGGGGCGGCCATGCCGGGTTGACGATCGCGGCGCGCCTGAGCGCAATGGGGATCGACACGCTGGTTGTCGATCGGGAAAAGCGCATCGGCGACAATTGGCGGCTGCGCTATCACAATCTGAAGCTGCACAACCAGATCCGCGTCAACGAGATGCCGTTTCTGCCGTTTCCCAAGACATGGCCGCGATATATTCCCAAGGACATGATCGCCAACTGGTTGGAGTTTTATACCGAGGCGCTGGAGATCAATTTCTGGACCGAGACCAGTTTCGACGGCGCCGATTGGGACGAGGATGCCAAGGTTTGGACCGCCCGTATCGACCGGAATGGCGAACGGCGTGAAATGCAGGTCCGCCATATCGTCATGGCCGCGTCGACCAGCGCTGTGCCGAAATATCCAGATATTCCGACCCTGAACCGGTTTCAGGGCGAGAAGATCCACGCCGCCCATTTCGAGGTGGGCGAAAAGTGGCGCGGCCGCCCTGTGATGGTCCTGGGGACCGGCACATCAAGCCACGATATCAGCCAGCATCTGCACGCCCATGGCGCGAAGGTGACGATGGTGCAGCGCAGCCCGACCATGATCACCAATGTCGAGCCGTCGGCGCAGCTTTATGACGGGCTGTATCTGGATTTTGACGATATCGATGATCAGGACCTGATCAACATCTCGATCCCGTTCGATGTGATGGTCGAGGCGCACAAGCTGCTGACCAAGCAAGTAACCGAGATCGACCGGGAAACACTGACCGGGTTGGAGCGCGCCGGTTTCCGCTTGTCCTATGGCGAGGACGGGACGGGCTGGCCGTTGCTGTATCGAAAGCGCGGCGGCGGGTATTACTTCAACATTGGATGCTCCGAGTTGATCATCGATGGCGAGATCGATCTGATTCAATATGCCGATATCCAGTCGTTCGGGTCCGACGGCGTGCAGATGTCGGACGGCACGCACCGCCCGGCCGAATTGGTGGTGATGGCAACAGGGTACGAGACGCAGGGTGCGATGATCGCCGGATTATTCGGCGAAGCTGTGCGCGATCGGGCAGGTCAGGTCTGGGGCTTTAACGATGTCAAAGAAATGGCGAACATGTGGACGCGGACCGGTCAGCCGGGGTTGTGGTTCACGGCGGGCGCCTTCTCGCAGTGCCGGATCTATGGAAAGTTCCTGGCCCTGCAAATCGCGTTGGATCTGAAGAGCCTGTAATAGGCGAGATGAGCGCGGTTTGGCCGGGCTGA
Organism: uncultured Limibaculum sp.; assembly: GCA_951813525.2. Taxonomy (GTDB): domain Bacteria; phylum Pseudomonadota; class Alphaproteobacteria; order Rhodobacterales; family Rhodobacteraceae; genus Thermohalobaculum. The sequence continues at coordinate 732,404 of CATOTJ020000003.1, read as the reverse complement.
GCCTGATTGGCAGCGCGGGTTCTTGGGTGGGCGCTGCCAGACCGGTGGGCGTTCTTCGGCGAGATTATTGGTGTTGCCGCCGCGCGAGTTCACAGGCGGTGTCGCCGCACGAGTTGGTCAATGCCGCCTGAACGGGGCTGATCGGTTTGGCGCACCATTGGCACAGCGGTGCCAGTGGCGGTGCGCCGGATTGCGGCGCAGGGGGCGTTGCCGGCAGGCGGTCGATGGCCCGGTCCGCAATGGCCTGTGCGTCGGTGGGCTTTGGCTTTTGTCGATCAGGGCGCGGCGACACTTCCCCGCGCCCGCCAGCGCCCAGAAATGTGACCGCGCGGTTACCCTCTTGATCTGCGGCCAGGATGATCAGCGGGCCCGGTTCGCGGTCGATCTGTGCGGCCCGATGGACACGAACTTGCAGGCAAAAATGTCGGTGGCAGACATCGTCACGTTGTTCGCGATCCAACGTACAGCCCCTTGAGCCATGAAAGTAACAAGACCCTTCAGTAATCTTGTCAGGCAACCGGTCGATATACGTGTCGATCACTTCATCGGCCGACAGGTGCGGAACGTGCCGGCGATATTGCGTGATCGTCTCGGCCGAAAGAAAGGCCATATAGCCCCGCCCAATCTCGCAACAGGCGCCCATGCAGGTGGCGCAGGCGGCGCCGAAGTACCGATTGACCGGTGCCTCCAGTTGGGATCGCTCTGATGTCTCGGGGACGGGCGCCGCATCTTCAAAGGATCTGGCGACGATGTGCCTGACATGTTCGACAAACTGTTCGCGGCTTTGCGCGTCCAGCGCACTTTGCGGACGTGCGAGCAGCGGGACCGCGACGGCCAGGATCTGATCTGCGGTCAGGCCATGGCTTGCTGCTTCCGCGATGATGTCCGCGGCCCCATCTGCGATTTGTTCGCGGGATCGGCGCAGCGTTTCGTCCCATTCACGCTGGGCACTCGCCTCGGCTTCCTCCAGGGACAGTTGCCGGCGGCAATTCGCCGAAACGCATACGCCAGGCCGCGCGACGGGCTGCCTATCGTCCAGCTTTGTTCCGCAAAACCGGCATCTTTTGGCTTTACTGGCGAGGTGCGGAAAACTGGTCATCGCCGCCCGCGTCTGCCCGCACATCCATCGCTGGCCATCGTGGTGGCATTTGTGCGACGTTTGTCGACCCTCAATCGATTGGGATTTAGACCACCATGCGCCTTTTTCACCGATCTACCCTGACGCTGTCCACCTGTCTGATCGGCGTTGCAGCGTTGGCTTGGGGCCATTCGGGTGCTGAAGGGGTGGTGAAGCAACGTATGGACCTGATGGTTACGGTCGGTAAGGCGACCAAGGAAATCGGGCGCATGTTGAAGGGTGAACTTAGCTATGACAATGACCGGGTCGCGTTTTTGGCGCGGGCGATTGCAAAGACGGGCGGCGACGCCCTGACCGGCAAGTTCCCCAAGAACTCGATCATGGGACCGTCGGAGGCCCGGCCCGCGATCTGGACGGATTGGCAACGGTTCGCAGACTTGTCCGCGCAGTTAACGTCGCGCGCGGAAGCGCTGGCCAGCGGGGCGGGGAACGCGCGCGATGGGGGCGACCGGGCGCCGGCTGCCCTTTTCGCAGCCATGGCGGAAACATGCACGGCCTGCCACAAGGACTTTCGCGCCAAGAAATGAATACCCGGCAATAGGGTCGCGACGTTTTGTGAACCAGTGATGGCGCTCGTGGTCGCGAATATGAACGGTCTTGTGCGACCCGGGCGGCTTGGCGGGCTGTCCTTGCAGGCGATAATTCTGGCAGACTTTTTGCGCCTTGGTACCGGCCTACGAAACCTTTGCCTGCATTGCGGGTTGGGCGCGCACCGGTTGAGTTAGCGTGGAAAATATCGCGTCGCGATTTGCGAACGTGCCCGGATAATCGTACCATATCCGGAATATGTGAAGCGTACGATTGTGGGGGCGTCGTTGAGCGAAAGCGAAAATGGTGAGAGCGGCGAGGCCAAAAAAGCCTCGGTCTGGTCAAAAGTACCCGATACCTGGAAGGCGATCGGCGTCGTTTTGGCCATCGCCGGCACGGCCATCGGCGGCTATGCCACGATCCGCGACGCGCAAGATGCCTTCAAGGCGGCTGACGGCGCCTTGAGCAAGCGGATCGATACGAACAAGTCCGAGGGCGAAAAGACCGTCGGTCTGATCGCATCGACCGAGACCAAGTTGGCCAAACGGATTGCAGATCTTGAGGCGGCCCTTGGCCGCCGGTTCGACGATGTTGAAGAGGATATGGTCCGGGCGGAGGACCTTAAAGGCTTTGTCGCTGAAACGACATTGAGCACCAAGGAGTGCATTCTGACCGCCCGTGCCCAGATCCACGAATACCAGGCATTGGCCAAGGCCTATAATGAGTTGCTGGAATCGATACGGATTGGGTTGGAGGCATTCTCGAACCGCTCCGACCTGACCCGGGCCGATGAAGAACAGAAAATTCGCCTTGCGCGGCTGGAATCGCGGCTGCGCACGGAAAAGGGCAATGTCGACGGCAATCTGCAAACCTACCGTGAACGGGAACGGACATGCGAATTATGAAGCGATTTGCGTTGGTCGCCGCGGGGATTTGCCTTGCGATGCCTGCTTTCTCGATCGCGGCGGAAAGGGTTGGGCGCAGCCTGGAGGTGATCGAGAACGAGTCGAATCAGCGCCGTGCCGCGTTGATTGCCGAGATGATACGGGCCGAAACCAGGGTGGACCGGCGCATCGCGATGGCGGGGCTGGAAGGCGGTTTTTCCGGCGACCCCAAGCTGGTCGCCGATCTGCTGAGTATTCTGGAAAAGACCCTGGATCAGCATGGATCTGCCAGGACGAAGGACGAAACCCGCCTGGCGGTGCTGGAACTGCTGACCGGGACCGATAACAGCGCCTGGACGCAGGCGTTGGCGAAACGGGCAGCGATCGTCGAGCAAAAGTACCGGGCCGCAAATCAGAGCCCCACGCCGGAAGAAGCGAAGTGGCTGGCTGTGTTTTCCCGCCGGATTGCCAGCGCCCTGGGCGGGGCTTCGATCTTTGGCACGGTGCAGGACCGCTATGACGGCCGTGAAGGGGCAACGGATGTCGATGTCTTTCTTTGCCCGGCCGCAGGCAGTGATCTGGCGTTCGCTGCCAGGGTCCGCGAGTTGACAGAAACCCTGGCGGCCCGAGGGTTTGGCCGTGTCCGGTTGCAGCGTACGACCAATGCCGAAATGGCGCAGGAAGGCGTGCAAGCAGGTCCGATTGCGGTCATTTACGACAAGGACAAAATCGAGCTGCCGGACGCAAAACGGATCGCCAAGGTGTTCGACACCGACGATATGCCGGGCGTTGAAATTCGGCTGAACCAGGGAAAGCGCACGCTTTGGTATGTCAGCGTCTATGTTTGCCCGACGACGATCGAAACCCGGTCCGACGGGCGCAGCGTCACGGTGAGCGAAGACGGCGTGACGTTGCAACTGCGCAAATTCAATCAGGGCTTTTATGCCAGAGGCAATGTCACCGTCGATCAGTTTGTCAAAGACAACGCGACGGCGCTTGCGGCAGCCGGTTACTCGCGGTCGGTCCTGACGGTCTTGCGGGCGGTCTCGCAAAACGAAGGCCGGATCGACGGGGTCGCTTCCTGGGACAACGCCCATCTCAGCTTAGGGTTTTTGCGCTGGAACCTTGGCGTCGCCAGCCGGCCAGGCAATCTGGTGGGGCTTTTGGCGCGGTTGAAAAGCCGTGATCCTGACGGGTTCCGGCGCCTGTTCGAGGCCCACGGTTTGGACATCGAGATGACCGGCACACGCACCGGCTATTTGGTTCTGGACGGGCAGGTCGTCAAAAGTGGGGACCGAAAGGATGGGTTTCGGACGCCGGAATGGATCTACCGGTTCTGGCGGGGCGGACAGGATCCGAATATGGGCATCGCCCAGATTTCTCTGGCCGCCGAAATGTTGGATCAGATCCTGAGTTCACCACGGTTCCAGGTGCATGGGCGCGATGTCGGCGCGTGGTTGACATCGGAATACGGAGTTGCGCTGATTTTCGACTATGCGATCCAACGACCTGCGTATGCCCGCAAGGCGCTGTCTATCGCGATCAGTGATGCTGGTTTGGTCAAAGCCGACCCGGCCGTACTGAGCGATGCGAACGAGCGCATGATCATTGCCCGGTTTTTACAACTGCGTGCAAAAACCGGCGCATCGCCGCCGCCGGATGCGTTGCGCCGCGCGCAGCGGATCAGGGTGTTGTTATACTCTGGAAAATTGTCGCCCAAGCGCGGCTCGTTCAAACGATAACTTTTTGGCCCGGCTTGCGGCGGCAGTGTCTGCCATTTATGTTGCCCGCCGTGCTGGGCGGCAGTTTGGTCGCACAATGCGGCGGCGTTACGTAGGCGACGACTTGCGTGCCAGATCCTGCACGCGCCGCTGTTCGCATCCCGGCGCACCACAGCTTTGGCCACGGGCAGCTTGATTGATGCCGATCGCGTCCCCGCACCAATGGCAGGTCGGGGCAGGCGGGTTGGGCCGATGAATTGGCTGGATCATTGGCGACACGTCCGGCAGCCAGTCAAGGCCGCTCTGAACGATCCAGTCACGCTGATCGGGACTGACATCAGACGCGCCTGTCGTATCGACACGGCGCCAGTCGTCCCCGTCCACAAAGCTTGCTTCCAGACCGTCGCCTTCTTCATCCAACGCGATCAGTGCCAGAGGGCTATCGCCGATCACGCCGTCCATATGCAGCAGATATTTGAGTGCACGGCAGTGATGTAAATTGCAGATGTCGGCCCTGTGCGCCCGGTCCAAAGTACATCCTTTCGGACCATGAAACTGGCAGGAGTTTTCGGGCATCTCGTCGGCCAGCCGCGAGTGATAGGCCTCATAGACCTGATCCGCATCGTCGTTGGGGTTCAGGCTGCGGTATTCTGAAATGATATCGGCGTTCAAGAATGCATTCTGCTCGCCGCCCAGGTTACAGCAGTCGCCTTTGCAGGTCGCGCAGGCAGCTTGAGCCGCTTTGGGTTCCGCATCGGTTTGCCGGTCCCGGCCCGGCGATGGTTCCGGCGGTGGTGGGCCCGCGGCAAAAGAAGCGTCGACAATCTCGCGCAGGTATTGGGTAAACTCGGCGCGCCGCTTTGCATCGGGCGGTCCCATTGGCCGCATTTGACGGGGCAACATCTGGGTCTTGAGCTGTGGAACTTCGATCCCGACCTGCTCAGATAGCACTGCAATAGCAGGTGCCGCCCTTTCCAACCGATCCCGGGTTATGTTGCGGTATTGGTTCCAGTCGCGTTCCTGAATGGCCCGGGCCGCTTCGCGTGTCCGTTCGGCATCGCAGGCCGGTGCGCGGCAAATGCTGTTGCGCATGGACGCGAGATTGGCGTCCATCGGCCGCCCGCAAAGACGGCAGCTGATCTGGCCATTATGGATAGGAGGGCTCTGGGAAAGCATAAAACAACCTTCGGGCAATCGGCGGGCGTTCTGTAATCGCGCAAGACTATCACACAGGCCGAACGGCAGGCGGAAAAATCCGCCGGGCCCCGCCCGCGCAGATTCCCCCGCCGCAATACGGATTTGGCAGGCCCCGAAGGTCAGGCTTTCCCAAATCCCCCGCCGGACGGTGTTTGCATGACAAAGACGTCGCCGGGATAAACCTGGTTCTGATCGTTGCCAGCGTGATCAATCCGGCTGCCGTCGGTGCGTTCGATCCATTCGCGGCCGACATCGCCTGGCTCGCCCCCATCGACGCCGAAGGGCGCAACCCGGCGCATCGAGCACAGCGTGGTGACGGTCATCTCCTCCATAAACCGCATTCTGCGCGTGATACCGTCGCCGCCGCGGTGCCGTCCGCCGCCGCCAGATCCGCGGCGGATCGAATATTCTTCCAGCCGGACTGGAAAGCGGAATTCCAGGACTTCCGGGTCGGTGCCGCGGGTATTCGTCATGTGGGTTTGAATGGCTGAACACCCGTCAAAATCCGGTCCGGCGCCAGTGCCGCCACAGATCGTCTCGTAATTTTGCAGCCGCTCGTTGCCCCATACATAATTGTTCATCGTGGATTGCGATCCGGCCATCACGCCCAACGCTGCCATCAAGGCGTTGCACATCAACTGGCTGACCTCGGTATTTCCCGCAATTACTGCGCTTGGGTACTGTGCGTTGATCATCGATCCTTCAGGCGCGATGATTTTCAGCGGCTTAAAACACCCCTCGTTCAACGGAATTTCCGACCCGACCAGAGTGCGGAAGACATAGAGCACGACCGCATGGCAGACAGCCAGCGGTGCGTTGTAGTTGAACGGGTTCTTGTCTGCGGTTCCGGTGAAATCGATTTCCGCTGTCCGCGCATCCGCATTTACCCGGACGGCGACGCGGATGAACTCTCCATTGTCCAGTTCGTAATCATAGGCGCCGTCCTTCAGCGCAGTGATGACGCGGCGCACACTCTCTTCGGCATTGTCCTGAACATGGGCCATATAGGCATGAACGACCGGCAAACCGAATTGCCGGATCATTTTCTGGACCTCGCGAACACCGGTCTCGTTCGCCGCGACCTGGGCGGCCAGATCGGCCAGATTCTCTTCGATATTTCGGCAAGGATAGGGACCGCTGGCCAGCAGGGCGCGCGTCGCGTCTTCCTGGAACACGCCCTGGTCGACCATCTTGAAATTATCGATCAGGACACCTTCTTCTTCGATGACCCGGCTGTCCGGGGGCGCCGATCCCGGTGTTTTGCCGCCGATATCCGCGTGGTGGCCGCGCGAGGCCACATAAAACAGGACCTGGCCGCCCGCTTCATCCCAGACCGGCGTGATCACGGTGACGTCCGGAAGATGGGTGCCGCCATTGAAGGGCGCGTTCAGAACAAAGACGTCTCCGGGCTTCATATCCGGGTTCAACCGGATCACCGTTCGGATCGATTCCGACATCGACCCCAGATGCACCGGCACGTGCGGAGCATTGGCGACCAACCCGCCGGTCGGATCGAACAGCGCGCAGGAAAAGTCCAGGCGTTCCTTGATGTTTACCGAATAGGCGGTGTTGGCCAATGTGGCGCCCATCTGCTCGGCAATCGACATGAAAAGGTTATTGAAGACTTCCAACATTACAGGATCGGCCTGGGTTCCCACGGCCTCTTCGCGCTCCATTGGCTTCGTGCGCGACAGGATAAGATGGCCCCAGGGGTTGATGGTTGCCTGCCATTCCGGTTCGACGATGTTGGTGCCGGTCGGCTCCTTGATGATCGCAGGCCCCATCACCGCCTGGCCCGGCCGCATGTCGTCGCGATCGTATAGCGGTGTATCAACCCCGGTCCCCGCAAAGGTCGTCGAGACCCGGTCGACGGGTTCAGGCGAACCGGCCACTTCGGGCTCGCGGTCATCCGCGATTTCGCCTGCGCCGCCAATGGCTTCGACGGCGAGCGCTTCGAATATCAATTCGCGCCCTGGCGCCGAAAAGCCGTAGCGGGCCTTGTGTGCGGCGTCGAACCGCTCGCGCAGCTCGGCCTCGGTCCCAAAGTCGATCTCCAATGCCTGGTGAGACCCTTTGTAGCGCAAGTGCGCGCGTCGTTCGGTTCGGATGGAACCCGGTTCGATCCCCTGGGTTTCAACCTCGCTGGCGGCCTCGTGCGCCAAGGCCTGCAATGCCTTCTCGGCGCCAGCGAGGTCGGCCAGCGGATGCTCGAACTGCCGTTCGCGCAGTGCCCGGATTTCGGCCAATCCCATTCCATAGGCGCTGAGAACACCGGCATAGGGGTGGACGAAGACCGTCTCCATCCCCAACGCGTCCGCGACCAGACAGGCATGCTGACCGCCCGCACCGCCAAAGCATTGCAGCGTATAGCGGGTGACGTCATAGCCGCGCTGCACACTGATTTTCTTGATTGCATTGGCCATGTTTTCGACCGCGATGCGCAGAAAACCTTCGGCCAGATCGCGCGGCGCCCGCGGTGCTTCGCCGGTTGCGGCGGCAATTTCGGCAGCCAGGCTCTCGAACTTCTCCTGCACAATTGCAGTATCCAGAGGTTGATCGGCGTCCGGACCGAAAACGCTGGGGAAATGATGTGGTTGCAGTTTTCCCAGCATCACGTTGCAGTCGGTCACTGTCAGTGGCCCGCCGCGGCGATAGCAGGCGGGGCCGGGATTGGCCCCCGCTGATTCCGGGCCGACCTGAAAACGCCCGTCGCGGAAGGTCAGGATCGATCCGCCCCCGGCCGCGACCGTGTGGATATTCATCATCGGCGCGCGCATCCGAACGCCCGCCACTTCGGTTTCGAAACTGCGCTCGTAAGCACCGGCATAGTGGCAGACGTCCGTCGATGTGCCGCCCATATCAAAGCCGATCAGCCGATCGTAACCGGCCAACTCACCGGTTTTGACCATGCCGACCACGCCGCCTGCGGGCCCGGACAGGATGGCATCCTTGCCCTGAAACAGCCGGGCATCGGTCAGGCCGCCATTTGATTGCATGAACATGAGACGGGCAGTCTCGGTTGCGGCCCCTTTCTCGCCCGCACCCAATTCGTCGGCAACCTGGTTCACATAGCGGCGCAGGATCGGCGACAGATAGGCATCGACGACGGTCGTGTCCCCGCGAGAGACCAGTTTCATCAGTGGCGATGTCTGATGCGACGTTGAGATCTGGCCAAACCCCTCCTCGGCCGCAATCGCGGCGACCCGGGCCTCGTGGTCCGGATTGAGATAACCGTGCAAGAACGCGATGGCGACCCCGTCGACCCCGTCTGATTTGGCAGCGCGCAAGGCCTGGCGGGCGGTGTCCTCGTCCAGCGCAGTGACGACCGCGCCTTCTGCGTCCAACCTTTCCGTTACTTCTGAAACCCGTTCGTACAGCAGTTCCGGCAGCTCGATCTTAAGATCGAACAGTCGTGGCCGATTTTGATAACCGATCCGCAATAGATCACCGAACCCTTTGGTGATCAGCAGCAAGGTCCGGTCGCCCTCGCGCTCCAAAAGCGCATTTGTGGCAACGGTTGTCCCCATTTTGACCGCTTCGATCGTGCCGGGCGGGATATCGTCGCCCTTGCCCACGCCCAAAAGGTCGCGGATGCCCTGAACGGCCGCATCGCGATATTGCTCCGGGTTTTCGGACAGCAACTTGTGCGTCACCGTCGATCCGTCCGGACGGCGGCCGACGATGTCCGTGAACGTGCCGCCGCGGTCGACCCAAAACTGCCACATGCTGTCTCTCCCTGAATCCTGCCTGTGTCCATTCCTGAAAAATGGGCGGCTGTAAAGACGTGCAGTTTCAACGGCGCCCTAGGCGGCACCTCGAATGGTTTAGATTTTGTTTACCAATACCAATTAACGAAGTGGCAACATTTGGAGGCATCATCGCATCAACCCTGATCATAGGTGCGGACAACGTGACCGCACCCTGGATCGAAGCCTTGCGGGGTGCTGGCCACGGCGTCGAACATTGTGCTGATGTTCTTTCCTTTCAGGAACGGTTTTCCGGCACGCCGGTGGATGTGCTGGCAATCGACATCGCGAATGCCGATCATGGCGAGGCAATGCTGATGGCCCAGGCACGCTCAGTTTGGCGGGATTGCCGGGTGATCGCGATGCCGCGCGACCGGTCCTATCGTTCGTCGGCAATTTTTAGCATGGGCTTGTGGGCGCCTGACCGCCTGTTGATGCAACCGGTTCCGGCCGATGTGCTGGTGCAAAGCGTCGACCAATTGCAATGCCAGGCCCGGGTTGACAGGTTGATCCGCGACCGCCGGGTTTCGCGCGATGCCGGGCTGTCCGATCAAAGCGTCATCATCCAATGCAATGACGCCCGCGGTGCAAACTGGTCCGTTAAGACGCACTAGGCGGCGTCTTCATTTAAGCGAGCCAGGCCATTGTGCATGCGAGGGATACGAAGGCTCGGAAGGACGATATAGTCTTTTCGCACCGTAGGGCTATGCGGCGGAAGCGTTTGATCCTATTGAAGAAACATTCGACAAGGTGGCGTTCTTTGTAGAGCGACCAATCGATTGCCTTTTGTGCTGTTCGCGTCGGATTTTGCTTGATCTGCGCCTTTGCATCAAGTTCATCAACGATGAAGGCCCGCAGGTAATCAGCATCATAAGCCGCATCTGCCATGACGTGCCCGACGCCCGAAAACCCCTCGATCAAGCCGCACGCCTGAGGGCAATCACCCCACTGACCGGGCGTAATCGTGAAGCGGATCGGCAGGCCAAGCGCGTCGACTGCGGCGTGGATTTTCGTGGTCAGGCCGCCTTTGGAGCGTCCGATTGCGTGAGTTTCAGCCCCCCTTTTGCGCCGCTGGCGTCTGCATGGGCCTTGCAAATGGTCGCATCGATAAGGACGTATTCGAAATCCGGATCAGCGCTTAACGCTTTGAAAAGACTCTCCCAAATGCCCGCATGTGTCCACCGCCGGAACCGGCAATGTGCGGTCCGCCAGTTGCCCAGTTCAGGCGGAAGATCACGCCAGGGCGAGGCTGTACGAGCCAACCACAGGATTGCATCAAGGAAAAGCCTGTTGTCTGTCGCCGTGCGCCCTCGGTCGCCTTTTTTGCCGGGGACAAGCGGTTCAATCTGCGCCCATTGCGCGTCCGTCAGGGTTCGTCTGCTCAAGATCACCTCCGTTTTCGACCTTGAATCAAATCCCAACCAGTTTGGGAACCCCCTAAATGAAGACGCCGCCTAGAGCACGTTTCGATCTGATTGAATCAGATCGAGCGCTCTAAATCATTGATTGGTGGCACTTTCGCGACGCCTGACTGCTGCAGTCAGGCTTGAAAGTGCTCTCGCGCGGGCGGCCCGCGGCTGCGACCCGGCATTCCCATCCAATGGCAAAGATTTCTCGGACATCCCGGTTGTTTTGATCGGGGTGTGGCGCGAAAGTGCGCCAACCAAGATTTGCGTGCAGCGCGCGGGAGGGATGACATGCGTAATTTCACCGAGGAACAGGTGATGTTCCGCGACAGCTATCGCCGGTTCCTGGCCGATGACATTGTGCCCCATATGGCAGAATGGCGTGCCGCCGGGATCGTCGATCGTTCCGCATTTCGCAAGGCAGGCGATCAGGGAATGTTGATGATCTGGCCGGACGAAAAATATGGCGGCCTTGGCGATGACGACTTTCGCTATGAACAGATCATCATCGAGGAAACGGCCCGTGCAGGGGCAGGTGAGTTCTATAACACCCTGCATTCCAGGCTGGTTGGTCCCTATTTCAAACGTTTCGGCAGCGAAGAACAGCGCGCGCGTTTCCTGCCGAAATGCGTGACAGGAGAGCATATTCTGGCCATCGCGATGACCGAACCCGGGGCCGGATCGGATGTCGCGGGGATCAGCACGCGGGCCGAAGACAAGGGCGACCATTTTCTGTTGAACGGGCAGAAAACCTATATCTCGAACGGGATAAATGCCGATCTGGTGATCGTCGCGGCCAAGTTTGCGGGAGCGGAAAAGCGGCACGCGCTTGTTCTGTTGGTCGTCGAGCGTGGGATGGAGGGGTTCGAGAGGGGCAGGAACCTGAAAAAAATGGGCCTGGACGGTCAGGACACCGCCGAGTTGTTCTTTCAGGACGTCAAAGTCCCCAAGGAAAACGTTCTGGGAGAGCCGGGGCGCGGGTTCTATTACTTGATGGAAGGATTGGCCGAAGAACGCCTGATCGGCGCTTGCGCCTATAACGCCGCGGCGCGGCATGCTTTCGATATCACCCGCGATTATGTCTCGGACCGCAAGGCTTTTGGCAAGTCCATTGCCGATCAGCAGAACACCCAGTTCAAGATGGCCGAAATGGATACCGAGATCGACATGGCGCAAGCCTATGTCGACATGTGCGTCGCCGAACACAATGCAGGGCGCCTGACTGCCGAGATGGGCGCCAAGGCCAAGTTGGCCACGTCCGAGATCGAGGGCCGCATGGTGGATTTGGGCGTGCAGTTGCACGGCGGTGCCGGATACATGGAAGAATACGAGATCTGCCGCATGTATCGCGACGCCCGCATCAGCCGGATTTATGCAGGGACATCGGAAGTGATGAAACTGATCATCGGCCGTGAGATATTCAGTCAAAAGTACCGGTCGATACTGGCCTGACAATCACTGCAGAGCGGCCGTGATCCTGTCGGAGCGGCGTGGACGTCACATCCGGTTGCCGGCAATATGCGTCTCGGTCGTGAAGCCCTGATCTGCATCAAAACGGTGCACGAAATAGATTGGCGTGTCCGCCATGTGATCAGGATAGTCACCGTATCGCAGCGCGGTCGCGACCGAGGGGATCACGACTGCGGGGACGGTGCCGACCGATCCAGTTGTCGGCCGATGAACGTGCCCGCAGAACACGGCGACGACGTTACGGTAATCCGCGATCGCATTGGCCAACCGATTCATCAATTGCAGATCGTCGTAGTGATGTCGTTCCGGCCCGACAAGAACCTCGAACGGGGGATGGTGCATGAAAACCGCGATCGGCTTTGTCTGATCGCGCGCAGCAAGTTCGCTCAACTCTGCAAAACGGGTCGCACAGAAGTCACCCTTTTTGCTGTTCGGATTGACCGTATCCAGCATCAGCATCCGCACCGGAAAGTCGTCGACGGCGTAGGCGATAAATTCGCTCTGCATGGGAAAATACCCGTCGCCGGAAAACGCCGCCCGCAATGCCGCGCGGTTGTCCTTATTCCCCGCCATGACAAAGACCGGCGCGCGGGCCTCGCTCAGAATATCTACCGCTGCCGCATATTCTGTGGCCTGTCCATTATGCGCAATATCGCCGGTGTGGACGATAACGTCCGGCGCTGGGTCCAGCGTGTTGATGTCGGCAATCACCGCACGAAAATCGGCAATACGCCGTTCGCTGCCCGGCCCGTCGACAATCAGGTGGGTGTCGGAGGTCTGCGCGATGATCACGGGATCGGCCCTAGCCCGCGCTCAAACCCGCATAATATTCCTGCAGGATCGTTACGACTTCAGGCCGGCTGAATTCCGGTGGAATTTCGGTGCCTTCCGTGAGCATTTGGCGCTGTTCGGTGCCCGAGATCTGAATACGGTCTTCTGCGCCGTGCGGGCAGGTTTTACCGGTCGCCATGCCATAGCACTTGCGGCAGTAAAAGGTGATGTCGATCTTCAACGGCTGGGTCAGCAGCGCGCCATCCCAAAGCTGATCAAAGATGTGGTGGGCATCGAACGGCCCGTAATAGTCACCGACCCCAGCGTGATCGCGCCCGACGATCAGATGAGAGCAGCCATAGTTCTGACGGATCAACGCGTGCAACAGCGCCTCGCGCGGTCCGGCATAGCGCATCTCGATTGGATAACCGGCCTGAATAACCGTCTTCGGAACGAAGTAGTTATCGATCATCGCCTGGATCGCCTTGGTGCGGGTTTCTGCCGGAATATCGCCTGCCTTCAGTTTGCCGAGGACCTGGTGGATAAAAACGCCATCGGTCACTTCGATGGCGATCTTCGCCAGATGTTCATGGCTGCGGTGCATCGGATTGCGGGTCTGAAATGCCGCGACGGTGGACCAGCCATTGTCCTCGAACATCTTCCGCGACTCTTCCGGGCGAATATAAAGATGCGGGTACTGGCCGGGATAGACGCCTTCATCCAGAACGCGGACCGGGCCTGCAAGATTGACAGCACCCTGGGCGAGGACTTTGGCAACCCCGGGATGTTCAGGGTCGGTCGTGCGGTAGACGTGTTCAGCTTCCAGCGCCGTGTCCGGCCGGTACTTCTCGGTCACCGTCATCAGCGCCAGCACGTTTGCGGTTTCGCCGTCGGCCAGCGCGACCTCTTCGCCGGTCGCAATCGCGTCGGCAACATCGCTGGCCACGGGCAGGGTGATCGGGATCGGCCAGAAGGTGCCGTCGGCCATCTTCATATCAACGCACGAGCCACGCCAATCGTCATGCCCCATGAAACCGTCAAGCGGTGTGTAGGCCCCCATGGCCAGCATCGAAACATCAGAAACCGCGCGGCTGTCGAGGGAGACCTGCCTGAGCGTCGCGGCGCGGGCTGCTTTCCCGGCGCGCGATGCCTGGTCGATCATCAGCGTCTTGACCGAGGCGGAGCAATGCGGCGGTACGAGATTGGGCATGGGTTCGTGCTTTCGAATGTTGGTGGGGCGCTCGCAAAAGCGGAATGCGACGGCCCGAGTTCGGGTATGCGCCTATGCAGCGATGCCGGGGGCGCCGATGAGCGCCGATGGGCGCCCTGCAAAGATCCCGACGCGCGGGAAAAACCGCGCAGCGGTTCTGGCGATACCGTTCAAACCTAGGGCTTTTTGGGCGTCTCGTAAGGGATTTCCGTTTGGAATTCCTCCCAGACGGTTTCGTATCCGACAAAACCCTTCTCGTTCGGTTCCATCTGACGCGTTGTGTAGTAGGGCGTCTTGCCCTCTGGGACCGGCGCTTTTGAATCGACTTTTGCCATGGATCACCTCTCGTCTTTGCTGTTCATATCATTGATTACACTGGCAACCTAAATCACCCTCATCAGGTCGGCCTCATCAAGGATGGGTCGACGTCTGGTTCGGCCACAATCGCCCCACCTGCTTGAAGTTCGTCTTCGGTCGCGTCGCGAACGGTCAGAACTTTCAGCGTGAAGATGACCTTGCGCCCGCAAAGCGGGTTATTGCCGTCGACCGTCAAAGTTTCTTCATCCATCCGGGTGACCAGAAAACTGCGGGTTTGCCCGCTTTCGTTTTCCATAAGGATCGAATTGCCGACTTTACGGTAATCTTCAGGCACGTTTTCGATGCGATCGGTAAAGACCAGCGACTCATCACGCTCGCCGTAAATTTCGCTGCCGTCGAAAGGCACGTCGATCACGTCGCCCTCGCCCTTACCTTCAAGCTGGCTGTGAACGAACGGTGCCAGGACCTCGTTGTGACCATGGACATAGCCGAGTGGAAATTCGACAGCCGTCAGCACATGTCCCGATTTCTTGTCGGTAACCTCGTAGGTCAATTCGACAAATTTTCCGTCTTCGATCTTGTCGCTCATGCCGGTTCAGATGCCTCAGAATATGCTGGCGCCAAAGATGCGCACATCGTCGTCCTCATAGCCCAGGACCAACCGCCCCAGCCATTCGCCCTGTTTAGCGGTGCTCTTTTGCCGATAGAGGACGGTAACGTGATCTCCGCGGCGAATGGTGCCCAGGAAATCTGCATCCTCCGCCAGGTTCCGGGCCAACGCGCTGTTGGCAAATTGGTGTCCTGCTTCGACCTGGTTCATCGCGCGCGCAAAATCGGTCGAAAAGTTCCTGGTGAACTCGCCGTATTTGCCCTCGTTCGAATTCTTGACCAGCTCTCGCCAGAGCGAGTCAGCGATGGCCTGAATTTCTTCGTCGGTTTTGAAGACTATGCTCACGTAATGTTCTCTGCGGTCGGGTCAAAAAGCGATACCGGCCTTGCCGCCGATAGGCCGTCACGATGCTCGAGTTCTGGAGTTCCCGGCAGCAATCGGACAGACCGCCGCCGGGTGGACTACCTTGCTATTCGTCGTCGCCCACGAGGTGATAGCACGGCGCCTTTTCCATGGTGTACTTTCCGGTTTCGGGATCGCGCCGCGACACCGTCAGAACGTGCCAGTTCTCGTCATCCACCTTCATGTGATCACCGCGATAGTAATAGCCAGGCCAACGGGTTTCCTTACGGAAAAGCGTATGCTGGGTCACGCATTCAGCGGCGCGGTGACGGTGCTTCAGCTCCCACGCGCGCAGCAGCTCGTGGACATCTTCGGCAGCGAGAGAGTCGAGATCTTCTTCCATGATCTTGAGTTTCTTTAGGCCGATCTGAAGTAGCTTTTCGTTGGTCATGTAGCTGACCGTGACGCCGCCGCAATATTCGTCCATCAGCTTCTGCAACCGGTCGAGACCTTGCTTTGGGTTGATGTAATGCGGGTTGACGTCACCGGCGACGATAGCGTTGCGATAGATTTTATAGTGCACCATCGGCTTGAAGACTTCTTCCTTGCGCCCTTGGATCTGCGCTTCGGAAACGACAATGCCTTCGCCTTTACCATCGTCAATATACTTGCACGCCGCTTTCGCGGCCAAGCGGCCTTCGGTAAACGAGCCGGACGAGAACGCGTGCGGTGTGCCGCCCACTGCATCGCCTGCGCCGAAGAGGCCTTCGACAGTGGTCATCCGGTTATAACCCCAGAAATATTCGTCGGGCGAGACATCCTCCGGGCCGGAACACCACGCACCGGATCCGGTGGCGTGAGAGCCCATGACATAGGGTTCCGACGTCGTCAGCTCGGGATTTTCATTCTTCGGGTCTACATCGGTCGAGGCCCAGAGAACCGCCTGACCGACGGTCATACCCAGGAAGTTTTCCCACCCGACCTCCTCCAGGTGCGGATCCTGGAACGAGTGCATCGTGACCATGTGGATCGGCCCGCGGCCCGCGTTCATCTCGGAAATCATCGCGTGGTTGCGCAGACAGGTTGGAATGGGCCTGTGCGTCAGGTGCGAGACTTCCGGGTCCAAATATTCTTTTCCGACCATCTTCTGCAGTTCTGGGAACCATTTGGATTCGTATTCCTCGCCCATACCGTTCTGCGTATAGGTCTTGAGGTGCAGGAAGTAGGCGCCGACCGGCCCGTAACCGTCTTTGAAACGTGCCAGAACGATCCGGTTTTCCATCTGGGTCATCTTGGCACCGGCATAGATCAGCAGACCATAAGCCGAAGCGGAAGACCAAGGGGCGTACCAGGTCCGGCCCGATCCCTCGCCGACCGAACGCGGTTTGAAGATGTTCGAGGCGCCGCCTGCCGAGCAAACCACGGCTTTCGACTTGAAGACGTGATAATTACCCGTTCGCACGTTGAAGCCAACAGCACCGGCGACCCGGTTCGGCTTGCTTTCGTCCATCAGCATGTGCGTGACACAGATCCGGTTAAAGACCTGATCGGCCGACTTCTTGGCCGCCTCGGCGACGATCGGCTTGTAGGATTCGCCGTGGATCATGATCTGCCAGCGGCCTTCGCGAAGGTATTGCCCGGTTTCCGGGTCCTTCATGATCGGCAGGCCCCAATCTTCGAACTGGTGCACGGTGCTGTCGACGTGGCGTGCCATATCGAAAAGCAAATCTTCGCGCACCAGACCCATCAGATCGATGCGGGCATAACGGACGTGGTCTTCAGGATTATTCTCGCCCCAGCGTGTGCCCATGTAGCAGTTGATGGCGTATAGACCCTGCGCGACCGCGCCAGACCGATCGATATTGGCCTTTTCGGCAATGATGATCTTCTTATCCTGGCCCCAATACCGGGCCTCGAACGCCGCACCAGTGCCGCCCAGGCCTGCACCGACAACCAAGATGTCAATGTTGTCTTCGACAATCGTTTTGTGAGCCATCAGTAGTACACGCCTTTTTTCATCTTAAGACCGTTCGATTCCAGCGTGTGCAGGCCACCGTCATCCATGCGCAGATAGTTGGGTTCTTTGTACAGCAGCTGGCTGTCGCGCATTTCCTGGCTGGGACCCGATTCATCCGCCAACTGGGGAATATCGCGCCCCCATGGCTTGGTGGTGATCGGTGAAAGGAAGTCTTTTTCGGTCCCGTCCCGGAACTTGATCCGCCAGGCAATCGTGCCCTTTTTCTCGTCACGGTCGACGCGGACGCTGTGACCGAGCGGAGCAAAATCGGCATAGCCGCGCACGTCAATTGCGTCCTGCGGGCACGCTTTGACGCAGGAATAGCACTCCCAGCACATGCTGGGTTCGATATTGTAGGCGCGGCGTGTGGTCTTATCGATGTGCATGATGTCGGACGGGCAGATATCGACGCAATGTCCGCAACCGTCGCATCGTGTCATGTAAACAAAAGTTGGCATAAGCCGGTTCCCTGTCTTTTTAGATTGGTTTTGCGATCCGCCGATCAGTAGTGGTGCGGCGCCTCGCGTTTGATCCCAAGCCCCATGTCCATGGGGGCGTCCTTCAGCAGTTCCATCGAATGCCGAGCACGCTGGTCGGCATCGTCGCGGCTGTTGGTGGGCAGGTTCATCGCCGAACCGTTCGCCTTGGCCACCCGCTTTTGGTAGGCCGCCGCTGGCTTGAAGAACATGTGGGCGAATTTCGACCACGGGACGCCTGCGAACAATGCAAGTGTCGAGATGAGATAGAGCGCCAGCAGAAGGGCGGCGAGCCATCCGGCGCCCGCATACTGGAAGATGGCCCAAAGCAGACCGAACGTTGCCATGCCCAGAAGCGACAGGACAAAAAGGTCTGCCCGCATCACCCGGAACGGTGACTGACCTTCGGATGCCACGTCGACCCTGATGAAGAACCAGAACCAATAGCCGCCACCGCAGATCATCAGACTGCCGAGGAACCAGAGAAACGCCCAAAACCCGCCGCCGCTGGCGCCTTCGCCAGTATAGCCGAAGACCAAAATAGCGCTGGCGAGCACATAGATCACGAAGCCGTACATGCCCAACAGGTGCGCGATGCGCCGATGAGGGTTGCAGAATTCGGCGGATGTCAGAACATCTGCCGCGACGGTTTTAACCGCGATCGACATTTTCTCGCCGCCACCGACCGGGCGCTTGCCATCCTCGATCGCTTTGCGCGACAGCGCTGCAAAGTATTTCGCACTCTTCTTGTGCATCACGTCAAACAATGTGCCGCCAACGACCAGAACGATCATGACGATCACGAATGTCTGCATGATGCCGGGCGACACCGATGCCGAAAGTTCAGCAAATGGATTTGTGGTGAGCATTTATTGATATTCCCCTTTGAACCCGTTTCCTGGTTCGTTCCCCCAGGCGGGATGTTGCTACTCTGCGAGCCTTTTCGCGGCTCTTCTGCAGCTATAGGCGCGTTAAGTCCACTTTTCCCCGTAGCGAACTTCTTCCGGTGCGTCTTGGACCGGGCTGTTCTGCCCGGCGAAGTCCGGTAGCGCCTCGACCACCTCTGCACTTACCTTCTGAATCTTCACTCGTAAATCGTACCATGCTGCCTGTCCTGTGATTGGGTCCGAATTGGACCAACGCAGACCATCGCCTTTTGGCGGCAGCAATTCGTGAATCAGATGGTTCAGCAAGAACCCCTTGGTTGCCTCGGGTGCATCGGGTGACAGTGCCCAGGCGCCTTTGCGCTTGCCGATTGCGTTCCAGGTCCAGAGGGTCTTTCCGTTGACGGCGTCCATGCGCATCACGGGAACCGTGATCTGGCCGTGGTGAGAGGTGACTTGCGCCCAATCTCCATCCTTCAGGTCGTGCGCGTCGCAAACCTCGCCCGGCACGTAGAGCGGATTCCGCCCGTGTATCTGGCGCAGCCAGGCATTTTGCGAACCCCACGAGTGATACATCGCAGCCGGTCGTTGTGTGATTGCGTGCAGCGGGTATTCGGTTTCATCGACGCCTGCCTGCTCGAACGGTTCATACCAGATCGGCAGAGGATCGAACGTCTCGCCAATACGTTCGCGCAGATGCGCAGGCGGTACCATATCGCCATGCCCCAACGCGGCGAGCCGAAAGCGCTGCATCGGCTCGACGTAAAGCTGCATCGTATAGGGCACCGGCGCGTCGAACAAGCCGGTTTCAACCGCCCAGTTTTGATAGGCCTGATTGGCGAACTTGTAAAACTGCGCTTCCTCGGGGATGTGACCGATCCAGAAGCCGCCATTTTCGATGTATTTTTCGATCTGATTTGGATTGGGTGCGCCGCGGCCCTCGGCTGTGCCATCGCCGCGCCAACCGGCCAGCGGCCCGACCCCCGGGCGCCGCTGATGATTGATCATATAGTCGGCATAGTCCTTAAAGGCAGCAGATCCGTCATCGTTGACGAAACCGGGCAGCTCTAATCGTGTACCCAGTTCGATCAATGCAGACTGGAACCCTTTGACATCTCTGCCATCCGCCTGGGTCGACGGATCAACAACGGGCCAACGGATCGCGTCGCAGGCAGCTTCCGCTTCGCTTATCGGCCGGTCGAGCAGGCTGATGCAATCGTGCCGTTCAAGATAGGTGGTGTCGGGCAGCACCAGATCAGCATAGGCAACCATCTCGGACGAGTAGGCATCCGAATAGATGATGTTCGGGATGACGTACTCGCCATCCTCGTCCTTGGCCTCCAGCATCTCCATGACGCCGCGCGTGTTCATGGACGAATTCCAGGACATGTTGGCCATGTAAAGGAACAGCGTATCGATCTTGTAGGGATCGCCGGCATAGGCATTGCTGATGACCATGTGCATCAGGCCGTGCACCGACATGGGCGATTCCCAGGTGAATGCCTTGTCGATCCGGCTTGGCGAGCCGTCATCTTCCAGCAGAAGATCCTCGGGTCCGCGCGGAAAGCCCAAATGCGGCCCAACCAGCGGCCCCGTCCCCATTCGCCGACGATGCGGGGTCGGGTGCGCTTCGGGCGGCTTTGGATAGGGCGGCTTGAACCGGAACCCGCCCGGGCATTCAACCGAACCGAGCAGCAATTGCAGCACATGGATCGCACGGCAGGTCTGAAACCCGTTCGAATGGGCGCTGATACCGCGCATCGCATGAAAGCTGACGGGCCGCCCGATCATTTTATCATGCTGTTCGCCATAAACGTCGGTCCAGGGACGGTCGAGTTCGATCGCTTCTTCGAAGGCCGTATGGGCAAGCTCTGCCGCGATGCGTTTGATCGTTGCCGCTGCAATGCCGGTCGCCTCGGCAACAGCGTCCGGCGCATATTTCTCGTCGAGATATTTCTTTGCCAGAAGGTGGAAGACCGGGACCGCGCGGCGGCCGTCTTTTAACGTCACCGCATCCTTCAGCGCACCCTCCCGGCGATGTGACTTCGCTGGGCGTTCGGCGCCGTGGGTTCTGGACCAGATCAGCGGATCGCCGTTTTCGTCGCGGGCGAAAAGCCCGTCATCCGGCCCTCCAGGATTGTCGATCACCAGCCAAGGCGCGTTGGTATAGCGCAGCAAATAGTCGAGATCGACATGGCCGGTTCTGACAAGTTCATGGATCAAGGACAGCACAAACAACCCGTCCGTACCCGGGGTGATGCCGACCCATTCGTCGGCGATGGCATTGTAACCGGTCCGAACCGGGTTCACCCCGACGATCTTTGCGCCGCGCTCCTTCAAGCGCGACAAACCCAGCTTGATCGGGTTGGAATCATGGTCTTCGGCGACACCGAAGATCATGAACATCTTCGTGCGCTCCCAATCCGGCGATCCGAATTCCCAAAAGGCACCGCCCATCGTGTAAATGCCTGCCGCGGCCATGTTCACCGAACAAAAACCGCCATGGGCCGCATAATTCGGCGTCCCAAACATCTGCGCCCACCAGGACGTGAAGGATTGCGACTGGTCCCGCCCGGTGAAGAAGGCCAGCTTTTTCGGATCGTCTTTGCGAACGCGCCGCAACCTGTCAGCGGCGATGCCCAGTGCCTCGTCCCACGAGATTTCTTCGAACTCACCGGAACCGCGCGGGCCGACCCGTTTGAGCGGTTTCATCAGGCGGGCGGGCGAGTAGTGCTGCATGATCCCAGCCGAACCCTTGGCGCAGAGGACCCCGCGATTTATCGGGTGATCGCGATTGCCCTCAATATATCGAACTTGGCCGTCGCGCAGGTGCACATTGATGCCGCAACGGCACGCACACATATAGCAAGTGGTTTGGCGGACTTCGTCGGCGACCTTTGGCGATAGGTCCAGTTCGTGTTCCTGCACTCGTGGCACTGGCGCTCTCCTCTGCCTGCAAATGCAGCTCACCCCCGAATTTGTGGTCACAGGGTGCGTTTCCGGCCAAAGAGCACGTTGTTCAAGGCCGCGTCAACCTCGGCAGAGGTTTTCCGCCTGGGTCATAAAAACAACCCGACGCCAGTGCTGGGCAAGCAGGCGAGAACCTCCGGTAGATTATCGACCGGTGGGCCGGTGAAATCAGTCAGGAACTCACGCCAGACCTCTCGACACCATACGTCTTGTGGTCGTTTGGATTGGGCAACTTCCAACGGCAGGAGTGCCGAGATTGTGACCGGAAAGCGGGCGGCATCGTCGCCTCGCAAGTTCCAGCGCGAAGAAACGGACCACTTTCTTCGACCTCACTCTCCAGCCGCCAAAACATTGCGGTCCTCCAGTTCGCGAATTTCGTCCGGCGAAAAGCCCAGATCCGACAGAATCTCGACGTTATCGCCGCCAAGCTCGGGGGCTGCGCCGCGGATACCTGACGGCGTTTCACTGAAACGCGCCGCAGGGCGGGGCTGGCGGATCGGACCGACATCAGGGGCGTCAAATTCCTCGATGATCCGATTGTTGATCGCCTGGGCGTTCTCGATCACTTCGGTCCGGGCAAGGACGGGTGCATTGGGTACGCCTTCGCGGTCCAACCTTGCCAGGATCTCGTCACGATCCCATTTGGCGATTTCTTCACTCATCACCTGGCGCCGGGCGACGACGTTGGCCGACCGCGTCGCCGCTGTCGCAAAGCGTGGATCGGCCAGCAGATCCTCCCGCCCGAAGGCCCGGCACATCCCATGCCATTCGGCATCAGACACGGCGCCAGCCGTGATGTGACCGTCACGGGTTTCGAACACCAGATCCAGACCTAACTGCCCAACAGTTGGATCGCGTTCGTTGCCGACAAAGGACAGGCTCGAACTGGCCTCGGGCCAAAGGAACGCGACCATCGTGTCGAACATCGACACCCGAATGTGCTGACCCTGACCCGTTCGCTCGCGCGCAAACAGTGCCGACGATATCGCCTGCGCCGCAGTCAATGCTGTGGTTTTATCGGGAACGACCGTTCGCACCATGCGCGGCTGTCCCGTTTCGCGATCGCGCTGAACATCGGCCAGCCCCGAGATCGCCTGAATGACCGGGTCATAGACGCGCTGATGCGCGTAGGGGCCGCTTTCGCCGAACCCGCTCATCGAGACATAAATGATGTCTGGCCGGATCGCGCGCACCACATCCTCGCCCAGACCCATCCGCTCGATGGCGCCGGGGCGGTAGTTCTGGACCAGGACATCAGCCGTCGCGACCAGCTTTTTCACAACGTCAAGCCCGGCTTCGGTTTTGATATCGACGCATAGCGAACGCTTGGACCGGTTGCAGGACAGGAACGAGCCCGACATTCCGTTGTGTTTGTGACCAAGCTTGCGCAGCAAATCGCCCTGTGGCGGCTCGATCTTGATCACGTCCGCGCCTTGGTCGGCCAACATCATCGTGGCGATCGGTCCCGCCATAATGACGGTCAGGTCCAAGACTCTGATACCTTCCAACGGACCCTTTGAAGCACCTGGCATTGCCGACTTCTCCCATTATTCTGACGCGGACCTGACCGCATTAACCGAGCTTTTACACCGCGTTTTTTGCTTCCGCCATTTGATAGGCCGGACGGGCCGTCATGCTGGCATGATAGTCGATCAGGTGTGTCGGTAACGCGATTTCATATCGCAGCGCCCAATCCAGACAGGACGCAAACAGTATATCTGCGGTGCTGATCAACTGGCCCATCAGGAACGGCGACGCGGCCCGGATGACCTGTTGCATCTGCGCGAGCTGGTGAAGGAAATACTCGCGACCGCCATCCACGGCGACGGGTGCATCACCGTAGATTTCCTTCAGCGGACCATGCCGGCGCATCGTGTACAGCCCGTTGGCATCCAATTCGGACATGATGAAAAAACACCACTCCAGATGCCTGGTCCGGGCGACCGGGTCATTGGGCAGAAAGTGACGCGCCGGGTCGGCAAAACGCTCCGCCAGATAGATCAGGATTGCAGCGCTTTCGGTCAGGATCAGGTCCCCATGGCGCAGCAAAGGCACCTTGTGACGTGGGTTCAGGGCCAGATATTCTGGTGATTTCGTCTCACCGGTCCGTGCCTGGATCGGGAAATGATCGAATTCCAGCGCCAGTTCATGCGCCATCCACAATGGACGCAAGGTTCGCGCGGTTCCTGCACCCCAAATCTCGATTCTGTCATTTGTCATCGCAGCACCCTGTTCTGATCATCCGAAGTCATGCGATTTACGCCGACGGATCAACTGATTTCGCCGACGGCACAATCAACGCAGGTATCGCGGAAAGGGCGGAGCCTGTGCGGCTTTGCAATCAAAAGGCTAACCTGATCCGCCGCCCCGCGCCTTGATGGGTTGCAATCTACCCGCTGCCTTCGCGATGATTGGGGGACACAAACCAACGAGGATTCCATGCCGCTCAATCTCGAAGGTCTCGATAACATGCTTGCCGCCTGGAACGCGTCGACCGAAGCAGAGGTCCGGGCCCATGCCGAAGCCGCGCTGGAGCACAATGTTCATTTCGTCGACCCAAATCACAACATCATGGGCAGGGAGGCGTTCATCGAGATGGTTCGTCTCGTCCACAGCCAAATCCCCGGCGCCGTCTATTCCCGCGCCTCCAATATCGACGTCCAGAACAATCATTGCCGCTATCACTGGGAAATCCACCAGGGCGGAAAACTGCTGATGCCGGGCTTTGACGTGACCGAGATCAACGACGCAGGCAAGGTGGTCAAGGTGATCGGCTTTTTCGGAGAGTTGGAGCGCTAGCGGCTCTGGTCGGGCGCAGCGCCCCGGATCTGTTGGGCTGGCTACTTCCCCTTGAACACCGGTGCACGCTTTTCAATGAAGGCCCGCACGGCTTCCTTGTGGTCGTCGGTCTGCGCGACCCGGACCAGCCGGTCCGCCTCCCAATCAAGGCAGGTTTTGAAGTCGGCGTCCGCAGCGCGATTGATGTTCTGCTTCATATACCGGATCGCAAGCGGCGGGCCTGCTGCAATTTGGCTGGCCAGCTCGGCAGTCCGTGTTCTCAACTGGTCGTCGGCAACGACTTCGTTCAAAAGCCCCAACGTCAGCGCCTCTTCTGCTTGAACACGGCGGCCGGTAAAATAGATCTCCTTGGCCTTCGCCGGACCGACGATCTGCGTAAGCTGCCAAGACCCGCCGTAATCGCCCGACAGGCCGATGGCCCCGAAACCCGGGGCATAAAAGGCGCTGGCGGCACCAATCCGCAGGTCGCAAGCCAGGGCAATCGACATGCCCGCACCCGCTGCGGCGCCCGGCAATGCCGCGATCGTTGGTTTGGAAAGTTCATAAAGACGCAAGGTCAGTGTTTGCTGACGATGCTGCAAGGCTCGGATCTTATCGTCGATCGACCGGTCGTCCGGTGCGCCGCTGCCCATGCCCTTGACGTCACCACCGGCGCAGAACGCCTTGCCGACGCCGGTCAGCACAATCGCCCGAACGTCCGCATCGGTTTCCAGTACCAACAACATCTCGCGCAAGGCCGGGGTAACGATATCGCCCAAGGCGTTCCGCTTCTCCGGTCGATTAAACGAAAGTGTGGCGACATGGCTTTCGACCGAGCAAAGAAGCTGGTCTGTACCGGTATCAATCTGACGTGACATCACGAGACCTCGGCTGTTGGAAGCTGGGCGGGCCATAAAAACGGTCGGATCGGTTGTGCGAGCCTGCCTGGTCGAAACTGTCGGCCTCGCGGGTTCTTTATCCCCGCAGAGTTCGCACAAACCAACGAACGCCCGGTATTGGAATGCAGGTCAACGATGGCGTCAACCTGTCACTGAAAGCCCGTCTTCGTTTCATTGGTTCGATCACGGTAGCTGCACGTCCCGATCAATTGGCACGGCTACGCTTGCCCGATGCCCCAAAATGCCACCTCCAGACGGGTCGCTGTCGAGAATCGGCGTTGCAGTGCAGCCCAACGCGGTGCGCCAGCCGCGGTGTCGCCCAACCGGCGCCCGACCGCTTCCTCGATCAGCCTGCCGACAGATCTGCAAACGTCTTGATAATCTTCGCCCGAATAGGTCGCAATCCAGTCGGCATAGACCTCGGACGTCGCCTCTGCCGCCAACCTTGCGCCAATCTCGCCATACCCCATGACACAAGGTGCCAGCGCCGCGATCAGGTCCAGAAAATCGCCAGAGAATCCGGCGTCCAAGACATAGCGGGTATAGGCCAGATTGGCCGGATGCTCGGCGGCGTTTTCCAAGGCATCGCGGGTCAGACCCGCTTCCGCGCAGGTGCGGACATGCAACGCCATCTCGTGGTTGATCAGCCCGTCAACGGTCGCCGCGCAGACCTCCATTTCGTCCAAGGTTTCGGCCTTGACGACGCCAAGCGCCCAGGCCCGGGCGAAGTGGATCAAAAAGACATAGTCCTGCACCAGATAGGTCAGGAACGCTTTGCGTGGCAGGTTCCCGTCCCGCATCCCTTCGACAAAGGCATGGCGCGTATAGGCCTCCCAATCGGATGCACCGGCGCGCCACGCGGCAAAGATCGGAGAACCGTAGTCAGAGGCAGTCATGGCCTATCCTCATATTCGCGGGTTGCAGCGATCCAGTCCCTGGTTCGCGCCTCGGGATCGGCGTTCAGCGTGATGTCCGTGACGACCGAGACTACATCTGCACCGGCGGCAAAGGCCCCCGCAGCGCGTTCGACCGTGAAACCGCCAATTGCGATTAATGGCCGCTTTCCAACCAGCTTGCGCCATTCAGCTAGGCGGTCGAGGCCCTGTTCGTGCCATTTCATTTTTTTCAGGATCGTCGGATAGATCGGTCCAAGCGCCACATAATCAGGATCGCAGGACAATGCTCGGTCCAGCTCTGCATGATCATGGGTACTGATCCCGATACGGATACCGGCCCTGCGGATCGCTTTCAGATCAGCGCCGTCCAGATCTTCTTGGCCCAGATGGACATAATCGCAGCCTTCGTCGATCGCGATCTGCCAGTAGTCGTTTACGATCAACTGGCAATTTTGCGCCGCACACAGTTCCCGGGCCATTCGGATCTGTTCGCGCAAGGGATCCGGGGCCATGTCCTTTATCCGAAGTTGCACGAGCCGAACGCCCAATGGCAGCAGACGGCGAAACCAGTCGATCTGATCCCAGATCGGGTAAAATCTGTCCAACGTCATGACAAAAAGGCCTTTCCCATGACCGGCGTTGATGGGGACGCCATATCGCGCGGCTCCATCGGGTCTGCCTGAAAGGCTGCGCGGCCGGCCGCGACGGCCCGGCCCATCGCCCCTGCCATCGCAGCCGGATCGCCTGCACGGGCGACGGCGGTGTTCAAAAGAACCGCGTCATAACCCATCTCCATCGCCGCCGCGGCGTGGCTTGGCAGCCCGATCCCGGCATCGACGACCAGCGTCACATCCGGGAAATGTCTGCGCATCCGGCGCAATCCCTGGGGGTTCGCAAGGCCGAGGCCGGACCCGATCGGCGCACCCCAGGGCATGAGGACCTGGCACCCGGCGCTGACCAGTCGTTCGGCAGCGACAAGATCTTCGGTTGTATAAGGAAAAACCTCAAAGCCGTCCTCGACCAGAATCCGGGCAGCCTCGACCAGTCCGAAAAGGTCGGGCTGCAACGTATCTTCCTCGCCGATGACTTCCAGCTTGATCCAAGGCGTGCGGAAGACCTCGCGCGCCATTTGGGCAGTGGTCACGGCCTCTTTCACCGAATGACATCCGGCAGTGTTGGGCAGAACAGCGACGCCCAGACCCTGAACGATCTGCCAAAAGTCCTGGCCGGCCTGCCCGCCTGCCGCCTCGCGGCGCAGCGACACCGTAACAATGCCCGCGCCCGAGGCCCGAACTGCGTCTGCCATGATCGCGGGCGAGGGGTAGAGCGCGGTCCCCAGCAATAGGCGGCTGTCAAATTCCTGGCCGTAGAACGTGACCATGCTCATCCTCCCTGAAGCGGGGCGACAACTTCCAGTCGGTCGCCGTCGTTCAATGTGGTGGCGGCGCGGGCGTCACGCGGCACAAATCCTTCGTTCAATGCGGTCGCGACGACTGCGCTGGCATAGCCCAGTTCGTCCAACAGATCGTCCAGGCGGTCAGCCTCGACCGCTATCTGGGCGCCGTTCAGGGTGATGGTCACCGTCATCCGGTCCCTCCAAAATCATCGATCGCCATTTGCGCGGCCTGTCGGGCCATCGCAGGGGCGAGCAAAAAGCCGTGCCGGTAAAGTCCGTTGACGTGGATCCGGCCGTCCTGGCGCACAATACGGGGCAGGTTGTCCGGAAAAGCCGGGCGAACATCGACGCCGGTTTCCAGCACTTCAGCCTCGGCGAAGGCAGGGTGCAGGGCATAGGCTGCGCCCAAAAGTTCCAGCATCGCGCGCGCCGTGATGCGGGACCGGTCCGCCGTCTCGATCATCGTCGCGCCCAGCATGAAAACACCATCCGCGCGCGGCACGATATAGATCGGGTGGCGCGGATGCAGCAGGCGCACCGGGCGGGACAGGCTCACATCCGGCGTGCGGATCAGCAGCATCTCGCCTTTGACGCCGCGCAGATCGGAAAGGGTGTCGGCCGCTGCAAAACCGCGGCAGTCGATCACAACATCGGCAGGCGGGATTTCCCCCGTTCCAAACCGCAGATCGGCGCCTTGTCGAACAACGGCGTCAGCCAAGCCCGCCAGCGTTGCACGCGGATCCAGATGCGCCTCGGCCGGGAAATGAAGCGCATCGTGAAAGCGCCCGGCGAGATCGGGTTCCAGATTTGCGATCTGCTCGGTGCCGATCCGTTCGAAATTGCTGGTGCGGCGCCCAAAACGGGTCAACTCGCCCCGGTCGCGGGCGGTGGCGACGACCAGTGTTCCGTTGCGCGAAAACGTGTCCGTCCGCCCGGCCCACCAGTCCATGGCCTCTTTGCCCAGGTCCACCACCGCCTGCTCGGCGCTTTCGCGCTCGCACCAAGGTGCCAGCATGCCGCCAGCCCACCACGAGCATTGCGCCTCGCCAATTCCGGCTGCCCAATCGATCAGCCTGACATTGATACCGCCCCGCGACAGCAGTTCCGACGCGGCGCAAAGCCCCGCGATCCCGGCACCTATGATGACAACGTCTTTCATGCGCTCGGCCAAAGGGCATGGAAATGGTGGACCGGGCCATGACCGCCGCCGACCACCAACTGGTCCGCGGCAGCGATCGCCCGGTGCAGGTAGCTGTGTGCCCGTTCGACCGCCAGTGCCAACGGCATTCCGTCTGCAAGCCCCGCCGCAATCGCAGAACTGAGCGTGCAGCCGGTTCCGTGTGTGTTCTGTGTATCGATTCGGGTCGCGGTGAACCGTTGCGGCTGTGTGCCCCTGCCCAGCAGCAGGTCCACGCAGTTCGGCCCTTGCCCGTGCCCGCCTTTCAACAGCACGGCCTTCGGTCCCATGTCGATCAACGCCTGGGCCGCCGTATTGTCATTTTCCGATATTTCCGGGCGCCCCAGCAGGCACGCAGCCTCGGGCAGATTGGGCGTCAGAAGGGTCGCGAGCGGCAGGAGCCGGGTCTTCAACGTCTCGACGGCATCGTCCTGCAACAGCGCATCGCCTGATTTTGCGACCATAACCGGGTCCAACACAATCGGCACATTCCGCCCTGCCAATCCGGCCGCGACCGTTTCAATGATCTCGGGCGACGAAAGCATCCCGATCTTGACCGCACCGACTTGCAGGTCATCGAAAACCGCGTCGATCTGGGCGGTGACGATCTCTGCCGGAACCTCATGCACTGCCGTCACGGCGCGCGTATTCTGCGCCGTAATTGCGGTGACAACACTCGCCCCATAGGCACCGAGCGCCGAGAAAGCTTTGAGATCGGCCTGAATTCCAGCCCCACCGCCAGAGTCCGACCCCGCGATGGTCAAGGCGATTGCAGGCGCTTCGTTCGGCCGGAGTGCTTCTCGGGTGCTCACACTTTCGTCTCCTCTTCCGGCTTGGGAAAGGAGGAAGTCGACCGAAGGCTTCGCAACGCTCCCGTTCCCTTCGCCGGCACTAACCGGATCAGGTTCGATGGGTTGGATTCATGTCCTCTCAGCCCTGGCGGGCACCCCAACGGTGGGCGCTTAATAACCGCGCCGGATCAGCAGAACAAGAGCGTCCGTCCAACCCCGCTTTCGCGTTCCTGTTCGGCCTGTGCCGTGAGCCAAGAGACAACCGTTGCGACCGGGGCATTGGACTTTGCGTCCCTTCGCGTCAGAAGATAGAAATCCTGCGACCGATCGACAGTCACCGGCGCTATCTCCACCAAGTTTCCGGCCGCGATATCCCGGGACACCAGGAACCGGTTGACCAATGCGACACCCTGCCCAGAGAGCGCGGCATCCACCGCAAGAGCGGTTTGGCTGAGTTGAAGACCGCGGCTGCTTTTGTCGTCGATCCCCAACTGCGCAAGAAACGCCGGCCAAAGATCATGGGTGTCATGCAGCCTGGGCAATTGTGACAACGTGGCCGGGTCCATCGGCAGCGTGGCGGCGCCGACAAGTGTGGGCGCCGCGACGGCGATCACTTTCTGCCGGAAAAGACGGACTGCGTTCAGCGACGCACCAAATGGCGGCTCGCCTTGCCGAACCGCCAGGTCGATGCCATCGCTATGAAAACTCGACACTTTCTCGGTCGCCAGAATGCGCAGATCGATCTCGGGATGCTTCGCAGAGAAGCCCGGCAGATTGGGGATCAGCCATTTCGCTGCAAATGTCGGTGTAACGCTGATCAGGATTTTCCCCGATCCCGGCCTCAGTTGTGCGGTCGCGTCCCGCAGATCGGCGAACGCGTCCTCGATTCGCCGATGATAACTGCGCCCCGATGCCGTCAGCGCCAGGCCCTTCGGCAAACGGTCGAATAGAAGAACCCCCAAATGCGCTTCGAGATGTCGGACCTGTTGCGCAACGGCCCCTTGCGTAACGCCCAACTCGTCCGCCGCGGCCCGAAAGCTCAAACGCCGCCCGGCGGCATCAAAGGCGCGAAGCCCGTTAAGGGGTGGCAGTTGTTCCATTTGACGATAGTAATTCTATTGCCATGGAACATCAATTCTCAATCGTAAACCTCCAAAAAAGACCCTATCTGTGGTTCACACAAACATGGAGATGAAGATGACCGTAGAGAAAGTCGCACTGATCACCGCGGGCGGCAGCGGTATGGGCGCAGACGCCGCACGGCGGCTGGCAGCGGACGGTTTCAAGGTCGGTATCCTTTCCTCTTCAGGAAAAGGCGAAGCCCTGGCCGCCGAACTGGGCGGCTTCGGTGTCACCGGGTCCAACCAGAACACCGATGATTTAGGCGTACTTGTCCAAGGCGCGCAGGATCGTTGGGGGCGGATTGATGTTCTGGTCAATTCAGCGGGCCACGGACCGAAGGGCCCGGTTTTGGACATCAGCGACGACGATTGGCATACGGGGATGGATGTCTATCTGATGAACGTGATCCGCCCGACGCGGCTGGTCACGCCCTTGATGCAGGAACAGCGCAATGGCGCGATCATCAACATTTCGACCTTCGCGGCGTTCGAACCTGATCCGCTTTTTCCGACTTCCGGTGTGTTCCGGGCAGGACTGGCAGCGTTCACCAAGCTCTATTCCGACAAATACGCGGCGGACAACATCCGGATGAACAACGTTCTGCCGGGGTTCATTGACAGTCTGCCGGAAACCGAAGACCGAAAAGCCCGCATTCCCATGGGCCGCTATGGTCAGCCGAACGAAATATCGTCCATGATCTCGCTTCTGGCGTCGGACGATGGTGGCTACATGACCGGCCAAAACTTTCGCATCGATGGGGGGTTGACCCGTGCAGTGTGACGTCGCACCGATCAGCGCACCCTCTGACCGCGTTGTTTTCGCGGTCAAATGGGGCGCATCCGTCATTCAGATTTTGGGCTACACGGCGACCGCATTCGATTGGACACCGTGGAACCTCTATCTCTTTCTGGTCGGCGTTTTTGGGTGGTTTGCTGTCGGCGCTCTGTGGAACGACAAGGCACTGATGCTTGTTCACATCGTCGCTCTCGGGGCCATGCTGGCGGGAATGAGCAGCGCCTAGGGTTGCGCATGCCGCCCCTTGACGCCAATGCCTCTGGATGTCACCGCAGAGGAAAGGGGAGGACGCCATGAGCGCTGAAACAAAGATCAGCCAACCCGACTGGTCCGGAGTGTACGCCGAACTGGGCATATATGAGCCACCCTATGACGACAGCCCGGTCGCGGCCCATGTCGCCAAACATGCAGCAGAACGTCCGCAGGCCGCGGCCGTGGCCTTTGGCCCAAAGGTCTACAGTTTTGCCGACCTGAACCAGGCGGCCTGCAAACTGGCCACGGGCCTTGCCGCCCAGGGTATCGGCAAGGGCGATGTTGTCGGCCTGCACATGCCGAACATTCCACAATACATGATCGCTTTGGCGGCGATCAGCCGCCTCGGCGCCGTCGGGTCCGGCCTGTCGCCGCTATTGGCGCCGCCCGAGTTGGCCTATCAGATCCAGGATGCTGGTATGAAGGCGGTGATCGGTCTGATCGACCTGGCCCCGGCCATGGCAAAAATCGGGGATGCGCCTAACTGCCTGGAACTGGTCGTCCAAACCGGACCCCGCGATCATCTCGATGCACCGGATTTTGAGTTGGTTGAGATCGCGGCGAGCCGAACAACCCGTTATCAGGAGCTGTTGGACAATGACGGCTCGGCGCCGCAAACACCGGTCGCACCGGACGACATCTTTATGATCCAATACACCGGCGGGACGACCGGGCGGCCGAAAGGCGCCATGCTGACTGTGCGGGCCCTAATGCACAACTTCATGCAGGCCAGCGCCGCCGATCCCGCGTTCATTGCAGGAGAAGAGGTCCTGGCAACCAGTTTCCCGATGTTCCATATCGCCGGGCTGACTTTTGCGCTTTGTGCGATGCGAACCGGTGCACTGTTCTTTATGTTGCCGAACCCGCGCGATGTGGACGCATTCGTTACCTTGATGAAGGCACATGCCCCGACCCGGCTGGCGGCGGTGCCTGCGTTTTATGAGATGCTGTTGGCTGCCGACGGCGCTGATCAGGTCGATTATTCCGGTCTGCATGTGATCAAGACCGGGGCAGCACCGATGGCCGGATCAACCCGCAACAAGCTAATCGAATTGATGGGACCGGGAAAGATGGCGGATGTGTTCGGCATGACCGAAACTTCGCCCTGTTATCTCATCCATCCACGAAACAGGTACAAGCCGGGATCGGTCGGCATTCCCATGCCCGGCGCCGATGTGCGCATTGCCGATGTAGAGGACCGCGACCGTCTGTTGCCCCCTGGCGAGGCAGGTGAAATCATCTCCTCGGGCGTGCATGTGATGAAGGGATATTTGGACCTGCCGGAGGAAACCGACCGGGCGCTGCGCACCTTGAACGGTCAACGGTACATGTATTCCGGCGATGTCGGGTATATGGACGAGGAAGGCTATGTCTTCCTGTGCGACCGGGCGAAAGACATGCTGATCGTCGGCGGGTTCAAGGTTTTCTCGGTCGAGGTCGAGGACAAGTTGAAAGCTCTGCCCGAAATTGCCGAATGCGCTGTCATTGGCTATGCGGACCGCGACCGGCCCGGCAACGAGGTCGTCAACCTCTTCGTGCAGCCCACCGGGGCGGGCGGCACCGACGACGAAGTACGCGAGAAGATCCTGTCGTTCTGCCGCGAGAATATGGCGCCTTATAAGGTGCCCAAGCGTGTCCACTTCATCGACACAATTCCCCTGACCCCTGTCGGCAAGATCGACAAAAAGGCTTTGCGCGCGAAAGAACCGGCGTAGGCGGAACGCCTCCCGTTGCCGCGTTGGTGCCGGGCAGCGCCGCGTCTGTCTGCGTTCCGGCGGGGACGGACCTCGGGCGATTTCGCTATAGCTGTGGGAACGCCATCTCCGGGCGATAGTCGTCAAAGCTCGACAATGTCTGCGCATTGCACTCGGCCTGCCAATGCGACCCCGGGACAACCGCCGAAATGCAGGGATACCGGCCCCGCAACCCCGATGACTGTTCGGTTTCCTCAATCGCAACCGCTACCAGCCCGGCGACAATGCCCTGCTGGCGTTCGACCAGCGCTGCCGCCCCTGACATGGTTCCGCCCGTCTCGATCCACTGATCGACCAGAAGAACCCGCGTGCCGGGTGCGAATGCTGGCAGGCGCATTTCCATGTCCTGCGTGCGGCCCGAATAGTTTTTGAAAGAAACCTTGTCGGTATCGACGCAAAGCTTCCCGGCCTTGCGGATCGGTAAAAATCCGATCCGCAGCCGCGCCGCCAGCGCTGCGCCCAGGACAAAGCCCATGGCGTCCAAACCGCCAACCACGTCGGCCTCTATCCCGTCCAGATCGGCCACCAGATCGTCCAGCAAATCATGGAAGGCCGCGCCGTTGATGTAGATCGACGTCGGGTCCAGCCAGGCAAATTTTTCGCCCTTGGTGTTTGGTGCCATCAGGCGCAGATACGATCGATCGTCGCGCGGGCCCTTGTCGGCGGGTGTTGTCATCTTGCCCTCCCAAACTCTCGCGTCACAGCAAGCAGGGCTGCCAGCCGCGCCGGGTCGATATCATAGAAATTTCCGGGGTGATTGATCCCTGTCGCCACCATGAAACAGTCGACATCGCGATACCGAAAAGCGTTGTCGGGCGTCACACCGGAAGCCAAAGCCAATGGTTTGTCGCCAATCCCGCCGCGAAAATCGCGGATCTTGCTGTCATCGGCTTCTTCGCCGGTCGCGATACCGGATGTGGTGACAACATCCATGAACCACGCGGCCTCTCGCGCTGCATCGACATAACGATCCGCTGGTACAGGACGTTGTTTCTTGAAGGCCGTACCGCCGAAATATAGACCGCGCCAGCCGGACATGATGCGCACCGCCGCGGTCTGCTCGGCTTCGGATTGGTCCGTATCAGTTTCGTCAATCCGGGCGTCATCGGCCCAATAGGCATCGACCGGACAATGTGTTGCGGCCAGCTTGCCCAGGATCGGAAACGCCTCGCGCGCCGTCACGGCCAGAAAGTTCACCCCCAACCAAAGCCGGGGACAGGCCATGCGCACGTCTCGCAGGATCGGCAGGAAAGCCTCGACGCCAAAATCGTGATTGATCAAAAAACAACCCGGCGCTCCGGCTTCGATCAGAATGTCGATATTGGCCAGTGTGCGCGGCGCGTCCAGAACATGGATCACGGGCAGCACGACCGGGCCGGGCGATTTGAATGTCTTGTGAAATTCTGCGCGCGACATGGGCACGACCATAATCCCGGTGATTGGGCGCGCAAGACCGAGAATTGTGCGAACAGAGATTTGACCGGGGGGTCAAGTTTCTCTTGCCGCAGTGCACAATTGACGCTTGGATACACGCAAAGAGATTCAGACGGGAGAGAGACATGACCAAGACCTACCAACCCAGCCGCCGCGCCATACTGGCCGGGACCGCCGCCACCGCATTGACCGCGCCTTTTGTCGGGCGCGCATGGGCGGCTACGACAGAAATCAACATGCTGGCTTGGTATGGTCATGGCGAACCGGACATCGTCGGCGCGTTCGAGGAGGCCAACAACGTCAAGTTTGTCCCGAAATATTATGCTGGCGGCGACAACATGCTGGCCCTGATCGCACAGTCACCTCCGGGCACCTATGACGTGATCCTGTCGGATGCCGAGTTCGTCCAGCAATTGAACGCCGCCGGGTATATCGAGCCGTTGAACGCTGCCGACTATCCGATGGATGACATGTTGCACGACGACTTCACCAAATTCCCGGGCCACTGGGATGGCGATACGCTTTTCTCGATGATGGTCCGGTTCGGACATCTCGGCGTTTCGTACAACACCACAGCGATCAGCGCCGAAGAGGCGATGAGCTATAAGTGCTTCTGGAAAGAGAACGTCAAAGGCAAGGTTGGCCATTTCGATTGGCACCTGCCGTCGCTTGGCATGATCAGCCTCTATAACGGCAACGGCGCGGGCCTATGGGATCTGGACGATGCCAAATGGCAGGCCGTGCAGGATGTGACCATGACCCTGCGCCCGCAGGTTGGTGGCTTCTTCGATTACGGCGGTACCTTTAACAGCCTGAAAAACGGTGAAATGCTGGCAATGTGCGGGATCGGCGACTGGATTACCGGCGTTCTGGAAAAAGATGGCGCCAAGGTCGCGTCGGTCATCCCGAACGAAGGCGGCATCCAATGGACCGAAAGCTATTGCATCGGCAAGGGGTCCGAGAAGGCCGATATCGTCAAGACTTTCATGCAGTACATGCTGTCACCGGAAGGACAGGTGAAATCCGCGCAGATGGCGGCCTATCCCGGCAACGCGATCACCAAGGCCGGACAGGCTGCACTGATAGCCGCCGATCCCAAGGAAGCGGCCCGCACGAACCAGACGCCGGATAACCTGATGAACCCGATCAATCTGATCAATGATGGGCGCATCCATTATCGCAACATTCCGGTTCAGCAGAGCCTCGAGGACTGGAACGACTTCTGGTCCGAATACAAGAACGCGTGATCGGGCGCCGGGCGGGTTTCGGCCCGCCCTTGCCCGTTGGGGGGGCATGGCCCGCCGAATGCACATGACCCGTTTCGCCCTCACCTTCCGGCTGCCGATTATCGTCTGGCAGATCCTGTTTTTCCTCGGCCCGCTTCTGTTCATGATCGCGATGTCGTTCTTCCTGGTGAAGAACTATCGCATGACCGAAGCGTTCGAGATGAAGAACTGGGTCAAGATGATGGGCCGCGGTTACGTTTGGGACGCCTATTGGCGGACGCTGGGCCTTGCGGGGCTGGCGACGATAACAGCATCGCTGGTCGCCTTTCCCGCCGCCTTCGCCTTGGCATTTCGCACGTCGGAGACTGTGCGCCGATGGGCGATCTTTTTCCTGATCATCCCGTTCTTCACATCCTATCTGGTGCGCACATTCAGTTGGTACACGATCCTGGCGGAATCCGGCGTCGTCAATTCGATGTTCGCGTGGATCGGTCTCGGCCCCTACACCATTCTGAACACGATGATCGGCACGGTGATCGGATATCTGACCCTGACCTTGCCGCTGGTCTTGATCCTGCAAACTGTGTCTCTGGCAAATGTCGACCGCAATCTGGTGCAGGCGGCTCATAACCTTGGCTGCTCGCCTGCCCGCACGGTCGTGGCGGTTATCATTCCCGCCGCAAAGGCCGGGCTGATCGTGGCTGCGCTCTTCTGCTTTATCCTATCCTTTGGCGACTTCGTGGCCCCCTATTATCTCGGCGGCTCGAAACCGCCGACATTGCCGATCCTGATCATCGACACCACGAAATCGGGACAGCAATGGCCCCGGGCGGCCGTGGTTGCCGTGATGATGATGGTCACATTGTTCGCGATCGCTTTCACTGCCATTTGGTTGGCCTATCGAAAACGGGCCAGCCGATGAAGGCAACCGCACTCACCTGGACCCTGCGCGCGTGGCTGGTGCTGGTATTGGTCTTCATCTTCGCACCGATCGTCTTTTCGGTCATCTTTTCGTTCAATTCCGATCGGTTTCCGACGATCCCGCTCGGGTCTTTCACGACGCACTGGTATGAAACGATCCTGGCCGATCCCGATGTCTGGGAAGCCGCCCTTAACTCGGTCATCTGTTCGATTTCGGTTGCGGTGCTGGCCACAACTTTGGGGTTCTGCACGGCCTATTCCGATTACCGGTTCAACTTCCGGTTCAAGGGGCCGTATCTCGCGCTGGTCCTGCTGCCGCCGACAATCCCGCTGATCATCATGGCGCTGGCCATGTTGGCCTGGTTTTCCAAGATCGGCATCTCCGGCCAACTCTATGCCGTCATCATCGCCCATACGGTCCTGACCGCCCCGTTTGCGATGGCAATCATCCGCCTGCGCCTGAACCAGATCGATTCAAATCTCGAAGCGGCGGCATGGAATCTCGGCGCCTCGCGCTGGCGCACGATGCGCGAGGTGATCCTGCCGTTCTGCCGCCCGGCGATCCTTTCGTCTGCTTGCCTGACCGCCGCGGTGTCCTTTGACGAATTCGCTGTCAGCTGGTTTGTCTCGGGTCTCAACAAAACTGTTCCGGTCATCATCCTGGAAATCGTTCAAGGCAATATCGATCCGCAGGTCAACGCCATCGGCACGTTTGTATTCGGCGTCTCGATGACCCTGGTGATCGTCGCCCAGTTGCTGTTCATCGGCCGCCTCAATCGGAGAGCCACATGACCGAACCCCTGGTCAAGCTGAAGAATGTGGTCAAGCGCTTCGGCGATTTTACGGCCGTCAAAGGCGCTGATCTGGATATCGCGAAAGGCGAATTCATCGCGATCATGGGCCCGTCCGGCTGCGGCAAGACGACAACCCTGCGCATGTTGGCGGGGTTGGAGGCGCCGACCTCCGGCGAGATCCGTATTGGCGGCAAACTGATGAACGATGTGCCCGCGCACGAGCGGGACACACCGATGGTCTGGCAGTCGCTGGCGTTGTTCCCGTTCCTGAACGTGCGCGAGAACGTCGAATTCGGCTTGAAGATGCGCGGCTTCTCGGCCGCCGATCGCCGGCGCCGGGCGATGGACTGGCTCGAACGGATGGAGATCGCAGAGTTCGCCGGACGCAATGTCGAAACCCTTTCCGGCGGACAACGACAGCGCGTCGCGTTGGCCCGCTCGTTGGTCACCGAGCCGGAAATCCTGTTGCTTGACGAGCCGCTTTCCGCGCTCGATGCCCACCTGGTTATTCGAATGCAGGGCGTTCTTTCGCGCCTGCAGCGCGAATTGGGCATCACCTTCGTCTATGTCACCCATTCGCAGTCCGAGGCGTTTGCCATGGCCGACCGCGTGGTGATCATGTCCCAAGGCGAGATTGCCCAAACCGGCACGGCGCGAGAGATTTATCGCGCCCCCGCCAACCGGTTCGTTGCCGAATTCGTCGGGCGTAACAACATCCTGCCCGGCGCGGTCAGCGCCGACGGGACACGGTTCGAGTCCGGTCTTGGCGTGTTCCCGGTCAACGCCGCACCCGGACCGGCGACGCTGATCGTCTCGGCCGATCTCGTCCGCGCCGCAAAGACGCCGGGTGAAGCCAGTGTCGCGGCGACATTGATATCCGAGGAATTCGTCGGCTCGATCGTCACGCTGTTCCTCGAGGCCGCAGACGGTGTCGAGTTCAAGGTCCAGCTTCAGGAACGCGAACTTGCCGGGCTGGACCCCGAACCGGGCGACATCCTGCATCTCGGTTGGGACCCCGCCGCCGCACATGTTCTGGAAGGCGCGCAATGATCCAGAACCCGATCCCGTGGCCCAACGGCGCGCGCTGCGCCTGTGCAATCACTTTCGACATGGACGCCGACAGCTTGATTCAGATTGCCCGGCCTGGCGATGGCTATGACCGGCTTTATCCCGTCACCATGGGACGTTATGGCCCGACGGTCGCGGTTCCGCGGATACTCGAGACCTATCGCCGCCTGGGCCTGAAACAATCGTTCTTCGTTCCCGGCTGGTGCCTGGAAACCTATCCCGATGCCGTCGAGGCCATCTTGGCGGGTGGGCACGAGATTGGCCACCATGGCTGGATCCACGAGGACCCGGTGGCCACGAAAGGCGCCGATCAGGCCGAAGCCTTTGAAAAAGCGCTGGCCGCCCATCTTCGCATCACCGGCAAGTCCCCGGCCGGGTATCGGGCACCGGTCTACAACGTCACCCAACAGGTCATCGACGTGCTGGTGCAGCACGATTTTCGCTATGACAGCTCGTTGATGGCCGACGATGTGCCTTACCGTATGAAAACGCCAGAGGGTGCGCTTTGGGAAATGCCGGTCCACTGGGGCACAGACGATTGGCCGCCCTTCGCCCATTACGACGAGATCGGTTACATGATGCCGGTTCGTGCGCCGTCAGATGGGCTGAAAGGGTTTTGGGAGGAGTTCGACGCTCAATACGAAGCTGGCGGTTTTTGGATGCTGATCGTCCACCCGTTTCTGACAGGGCGTCTTGCGCGCTGGCGCCAGGTCGAAAAATGGCTCGAGCAAACACTTGAAACAAAAGACGTCTGGTTCACCACGCTCGCTGGCGTGGCCGATCATCTCGACGCTCTCGCGGCGGACGGATGGTCGCCGCGCACCGAAAATTTGCCATATTACCGCGGACCACAGGAGTAACCGCCATGCTGACCGAGACCGACCGCCGGATGCTGCGCATCGCCTATGACGAGGCCAAGGCCGGGTTTGACGAGGGCGGCTGCCCGATCGGATCGGTGCTGGCCCGTGGCGACAGTGTCGTCGCCCAGGGCCGGAACCAGCGGGTGCAAAAGGGCGATCCCATCGCGCACGGTGAAATGGATGCCCTGCGCAAGGCCGGGCGCCAGCGGACATATCGCGACACGGTGCTCTATACGTCACTGTCACCCTGCATGATGTGTTCGGGAACCATTGTGCAGTTCGGCATCCCCCGTGTGGTGATCGCCGAAAATACGACCTTTGGCGGCAACGAAGATTTTCTTCGGTCGCGCGGCGTCGAAGTGATCGTTGCCGATGACCCTGATTGCATTGCTTTGATGGAACGCTTTGTCCGCGAACGCCCTGAAATTTGGGCGGAAGACATCGCAGAGGACTAAGCTGCCACAACCGCCGTAGGGTGCGCTTCAGCGCACCGTATTTCTGCACCGACCCGCACCCAAGCCTACATCACTTCGAAGATCCGGCCCCACCCTTGGACCCGGCGCGGATCAGCACCGGCCACCCGCATCGATTTCCACAACGCGGTCGACACCGTGTCATAGACCGGAATGCCAAGCTCGGCTTCAATCGCCTCGGCAACACCTGCCCCGCGGAAATTGGTGCAAAAGACCGATATCGCGTCCGGTTTTTCCGCCGCCACAGCGCGGCACATCCCGGCAATCTGATCTTCGGAATAAGTGCAGAACGAATAATTCCCAGGGTCGCCCAGATGGGTTTCGGCAACCACGTCGAACCCCTCTGCCCGATAGTTTGCAATGATCGCGGCCTGGATGTCGTCCAGATAGGGTGTCACGAACGCGATCCGGCGGGCATCGGTCAATCCGAAGATCTCGTTCAATGCAAGAACAGACGAACAGGCCGGAACGCCGGTATGGCCTTCGATGGCGGCGCACAGATCCCGATCGGTTTGGAACCCCATCCAACCCGATGACGTTCCGTTCCAACAGATCGACCCGACCTTGGCATCAGCCAACAACTCGGCCGCCGCCAGCATCGGCGCCATCTGAAACTGTCCCAGCGAGTCGCCTTCCAGCGAGATCTTCACCACCCGGAACCGCCCGAAATGCGCAGTTACATCCGGAAGACCGGACAACATTGCTGCAGTCAGTGGCTCCAGCACGCTGTTCGACGACGGTGTCAACATACCAAGACGGCTGACGGCTTCCCTTGCGGTCATGTCAGAGCCTCCCGTTCCAGGTTCGAGAGTGCGACACGGCGCCCGCGCCACGCTGGCTCGCAAAGGGGCATTCCTGCGCTAAAAATCTTTCTTCCATTCAACCCCGACACTGGCTCCGCCCTCGCTATCGACTTCGGTATCGATGGTAATATCTTCGAATATGTCGATCTCGACCGTGACCTTCGTGCCGCCATCGCCGTC
Source organism: uncultured Limibaculum sp. (assembly GCA_951813525.2). Classification (GTDB taxonomy): domain Bacteria; phylum Pseudomonadota; class Alphaproteobacteria; order Rhodobacterales; family Rhodobacteraceae; genus Thermohalobaculum. The sequence goes on along the minus strand of CATOTJ020000003.1, from coordinate 691,097 downwards.
CAGGGCTTTCTCGGTCCCGACAAAAACCCCGTCTGCGACTTCCTTGCCGACCGTGACCGACGCATTGCCTTCGTCGTCCTGCTCGATCTTCAGCGAATCCAGTCCAATCGCTTCGCGGGCCTTGTCCAGGGTTCCCGCCTCACCGTCCATCAAAGTGGCAATCCCCAGAGATAGCTGGATCGCCTGTGATCCGGTCAGCGCCTGGCGTGACTTGCCGAACAGCAGTCGCGGCAACACCTCGTCTTCGGGAAAGGCCGGTGTCGAGGTAAAGCTGAGTTCCGGCGCCGAGGCATATCCGCTGACGACGATGTTGCCGGTCAGATCGCTGGTCGACCGGGTCAGTTGAACATCGACCTTAGGATCGATCTTTCGGCCGCCGTCGAAGACAATCGCGCCCTTGGTCAGATCGAAGGCCTTCCCGATCAGGTCCAGCTGCCCACGCTCGCGCTCGATCTTGCCGGTCAAGATGGGTTGGGCAGCCGTGCCCGAGATCCGCAGATCCGCGCCCCACTTGCTGTCCAGCCCACGGCCGCGCACAAAGATCCGGCCGGGCGAGGTGATGCTCAGATCCAAGTCGATGGTCGACGACGACGCGCTCTCCCTTGGTTGCTTTGCGCCCTTGATGCGCACATCACCCAGCGTGACGATTGACGGGGTCGAGGCATTGACCAGGCGGATTTCGGCCTCCTCAATCACCAGTTTGCCCGTAATATCCAGCGCGTTCGCCGGACCCTTGATGGCGATATCGCCGTCGATACGGGCAATGGCTTCGTCGCGCCGGACCAGCACGGCTTTGTCGATCCGCGTCGTCAGATCGATCCCCGAGGCGTCCAGCGCGACCCGGCCATCGACCGTGACCGTCCCTGCAGCGCCGTCTTTCGCCGTCAGCTTCAGCCCCAGATCGCCCCCGCCCAACAGGCTGGTCTCGACATTCAAACCGGTCAGGATCGTGCCCAGGTCCAGGTTCTGATAGGTGCCGTCCGATATCCGAACCCCTCCCGTCAGTTGCGGCGCCGAGATATCCCCTGCCACGCCAAGATCGACAACCGTAGCACCTGTCACCACCTGTCCGGGCGCTGGGACCAGCGCCCAAAGATTACCGATCTCGCCGGACCAATTGACCTTTCCGTCCAAACGCCCGCGCCGGGCGATTTCCGGCAGGCCGCCCGCACGGCGCAGCGGCAGATCTGCGGTCACGCGCACCGGGTCGCCAAAGCTCCCCTTGGCACTGGCCGTCAAGGTCAGGCGGCGGCCTTTCCAGGCGGCGTTTGCTGTGATGTCCAGGGCGCCTGCTGCATCGACCTCTTCAAACTCAAGATTGTTTGTCGTGATTTCAGCCGATCCGCCGCGATTGTTGAAGGTCGCGCCAGCGCGCACCCCGCCTTTTCGCACCGGAAGGTCCGCAAAGCGATTCACAAAGGCCAGCGAGGGCAGATCCAATGACAACGATCCCGCAATCGGACGCCCGGCCAAAGTCAGATCACCCGACAACCTGCCCTTATCGGGTAGGGAAAGATCCAGGCCTTTCAGGCGCGTCACTCCGTCCCGGGCGGTGATCTGCAACGGGCTGTTCAGTGCGATCCGGTCCTCGCCCAACGACCCATCCAAACGACTGATCGTTGCGCGGACAGTCGGGCCGCCTGCATTGACCCGCGCCGACATCGCCGCACTTAACGGGCGATCAAGCGCAGTTCCCGAAACATCAGCCGTGACCGCAAGCCGGTCCAACGGACCGTTTGCGCGCAGACGCGCCGATGTGAACTGCGCGTCACCGGCTGCCACATTTGTAAGTTTCGCATCCACCAGCAGACGCAACCGGCCTAAAAGATCGGTCAGCGCCGCGTCAACGCGCGCGCCGCCAATGGCAGTGCCGTCGACCGACAATCCGCGCAAAGACAGCCGCGCCTTTGCGTCCTGACGCCCGCCAGCAGCGGCCAGCGTAATTGTCCCGGACCCGTTTCCGCGCAACGCCGCACCGGCAAGCCGACCGACCGGCGCCAGATCGCGTGCTGTAACCGCTAATTGGCCATCAGCCAGCGGAGCATCGGTCAATATCGAAAGATTGCCCGACGCACTCAAACCCATCGCCGAAGCCGTCAATCCATCCAGATCAAGGCGCGGCGCCGCAAACGCGAAATCGGTGGCGATCCGGACATCGCCATATGGGCTGCCGTCCAAGTCCAGTTTGATCGTACCGCCCGGCGCTTCGGACACGCGGACATCATGGTCCAGCGTCAGATCGCCGTAACGGGTCCCGTCCCAGATCAGATCTTTCAGGGTCAAATCGCCGTCCAGCCGCGGTGCGCCTTCGCCCGGCAATTCGGCAACGCCGCGCATTGCCAAGACGCCAGACAGCGGGGCGTCATATCGCCGGGCAACGACCGCAAGATCGGGGGTTGCAACGGTATACTGCAGCCGTCCTGTCCCGTTCGCCTGCTCCATGTGCCCGGCGGCGGTGGCGGTCAACAGGGGGCTGTTCAGCTCGAACCGCTTCAACGTCAATGTTCCGTCGTCCAGCGAGCCGTTCGCGGCCAAGCTCGCCCGCGGCAACAGGTCGGCGTCAATCCGGTCCAGTCGCAACTGCTCGCCGTTGCCCGACAGATCGAACGCAACTTTTTCGCCTCGCAATCGGACCTGACCTTTCAGCTCCAGCCGCTTGGCATCGGCCATCGGGTGCGCAAAGTCGGTCAGTGTCGTGGTTGCATCCAGCGCGACCGCGCCGCCGCGCTGGTTCACTGTTCCCTTCAGGCTGATGCTGCCCTTGGCATCAACACCATAAGCCCCTGCCACCGGCGCCAGGCGCGGCGCCGTCAGATCGAACTCCAGATCAGCGGTGCCGGTTTCCAGATCGACAGCGCCCGCGGCCTGAGCGGTCAGCGGAATACTTTCCAACGCAAACCGTTTCAGCGCGACCGCAGAATTGTTGGCCGTGCCCTGCAGCACCAAGCGGGCATCGCCGATCACGTCTGCTCCGATCCGGTCCAACCGCAACCCGGTTGTGCCGCCCGAGATATCGAAGACCGTCAACCGCGCCCATCGCGCCCCGCTGGACCGCACGTCGATGCTCAGATCAGCAGTTGCGACATCCGCAGGCGCCGTCTTCAGGGCCTGCAGACGCAGATCGCCGCGGGCGCGTATATCGCCCGCAGGGCCTGTGACCCGGCCCTTGAACGCCAGGCCGCCAAACTCGACGCCGTCAAAGGGCTGCGCCAGCCGCGGACCGGCGGTCAGATCGACATTCAGATCCGAAGCGCCGTCCTTGGGCGCGATCGAGCCTTCGACAGCCAGCTTGACCTCGGGCGACGAAATCTGGCCTTCGGCAATCCGGATCGTTCCGTTTTCATCCTGACTGACACGCGCGGCCAGTTCCGCCTGATCACCCAGCAGAATCGAAAGATCGGGCGGCAGTTGCGGCCCTGGGCGCGCCGTAAACGCAGCGTCGATCTTGAGCGGGCCTTCGTAGGAGATCGTTGCACGTCCGTCGGCCTCGATGATCTCGGCCAGATCAAGTTCAAAACGCGATTTCCAGTCGGTCGGCGGGCCATCGGCGATCAGCGTGACGGAAGACGCGGCATCCTGTGGCAAGCCCAGCAGATGGGCAACCAAACCGCCCGCAGCCTCGTTTGCGTTCAGATCGACTTTCAAGGTGTTGTCCGAAAAGTCGCGGGCATAGGCAAAGTCGATCTGTCCCGCGACCCGGTCGCCGCGCTTCAATTTCAGTGTCACGGATTGGATGTCGCCCTCGTCCCGGGCCGATCCTTCCGCATCGAAACGGATCGCATGGCCCAGGACCGCGCGGGCCACCGTCACCCTTTCCAACGCCAACCGATCGATGCGCAACGTGATCGGGCTGCGCGGCCAGACGAAAACGCCTTCTTCTTCTTCGGGCGCCTTGACGTCCTCGTCGACCTCTAACGCCGGGGGCTGAACCGGGGCACGCAAGACGTTCACATCCCGGATAATCAGTGTGTTGAATTCGACCTCTCCGCTCAGCAGTCTCGAGGCGTCCCAGGTAAAGCTGAGGCTATCGGCCGTGAACCAAACGCCGTTCGCATCGGCAATCTTCAGGCCCTTGATCGCGGTCGAGCCTTCTTCCAGTTCGCTCACTTCTTCGGCGGTGATCTCGAACTCGCCTTCCGTCGAAAGCTGCTCCAGCAGAAAGTCCACCATCGCATTCTTGGCGCTGGACAGCGAAAAGAACGCATAGGCTGGCGCAGCCGCCAATAACGCAAGAATCGAGAGGGAAAGAAGGATACGCCGCATCAGAACGCCTGTCCGATCGAGAAATAAAGCTGAAAGAAATCATCCGCATCGCGCGGGTTGAGCGGGAAGGCAACATCGACACGGATCGGCCCAGCAACGGTGAAATAGCGAAATCCAAAGCCCGCCGCCAATTGCAGACCATCATCGAAATTGGGGAACATCTCGACGCTGACAGCGCCAGCTTCGACAAACAGCACGCCCCCCAGATCGCCATAGATCTTGGCGCGCAGCTCGGCTGCGATCTCGACCGCTGACCGCCCGCCCTCGGGGTCGTTATTGCCATCCAGCGGGCCGACAAAGCGTTCAGCATATCCGCGGACCGATCCGCCACCGCCTGCATAAAGGCGCAGATTGGGCGGCACCCGGGCAACATCGTCCGACACGATCGCGCCCAGCCGCCCACGGACGGCGAAAATATAATCCTTGGCGCCCGTCAGGTCAAAATACGCCGATGCACGCGTGTCGATTGTCAGGAAACCGGCCAATTCGTTGTCAAAGACACCAGCGTAGGGTGTGACTTCAAATCGGGCGCGTCCGCCGCGGGTCGGGTTCAACAGATCGTCCGTGACGTCCCATGCCGCATAGGCGGGCGTTCCGAACAGATAAGATCGCGAATCCCGTCCCTCGTCGCTGAGGTCGCTGGCCGTCAGCGACACACCTGCGCCAATGACCCAGGCCGCATTCAACCGCCGCTCCAGGCCGACCGCCGCTGTCACCGTCAGCTCGTCAAACGCATCGTCTTCTTCGCGCTCCAGCGTCAGCCCGGCAATCAAGTCCTGACCCGGCCGCCCGAATTGCGGCTCGCGATAACCGACGCCAAAATACTGGCGCTGCAGGCCCGCGAAAAGTTGCAGGTTCAGTGTCTCGTTTTCGCCGAACAGGTTGCGATGCTCGAAACCGCCCTTGACCGACGGTCCATCATCGGTCGAATAGGCCGCCCCTGCGGACACGGTGCGGAACGGGCGTTCCTCGGCCTCGACTATGACCGGCAATGGCGCCGGGCCGCCCTCGATCGGGGCCTCGGCTGGCGGCTTGACGCTGATGGTGGCAAAGAGATCCGTGGCAATCAGCGCGCGCTGAAAGGCAATCAGTTTGCGGGCGTCCCAGACCTCGCCATCGCCCCAGGGGATATAGGTGCGCAAATACCGCTCGTGCACATCGTCCAGGCCGCGAAACTCGACGGGTCCGAATATTGCCGCCGGGCCGGTGTCAAAGACGGTATCAACGCGCAGGGTTTCGGCCTCCAGGTCCGCTTCTGCGTCGCGGCCCGCCTTTTTGGCATAGGGAAACCCTGTTCGTGTCAGGCGGGCGGCGGCACCGGTTTCCGCGTCGACAATCGCACGGGCCGCGGCCGGTTTCCCGACCGGAGAGCCGAACGCAGTCGCGTCAGGCAGGCTGGCCGTGTTGGATGGATCGTTCAGAATAAAGCCATGGCTGGTCAGCGTGAACGCGTTCCCCGGGGTGACGGTTATGCGGACCAGTGCGGCGGTTTTCGTGTCCTCAGCGGCATCCGATCCCTCGGGCGCTTCCTCCTCGGACGCCTCCTCCTCGGACGCCTCCTCCTCGGGCGCCTCCTCCTCGGGCGCCTCCTCCTCAGTGCCTTCCACTTCGGTGACTTTCACCTCGACCTTGCCCTTGAAGTACCCGCGCGAGCGCAGCAGCTTTTGCACCGTCTTCACATCGCCGCGCGCGCGGCGTTTCAGGAAGGCCAGGCTCATCGCGCCCGCGTCCTGGCGGCGGTAAACCTCCAGGCTTTCTTCGGCCAAGGCCGTCATCTCCTCGGTCGGCAGACCTTCCAGGACGATTTCGTAGGTTACTTGGGTCTCCGGTGGCTCGAACTCGACAGTATCGAGACGATCTTCGCCTCCGCAGGCGGCCAGGGTCGCGATCAACAGGATCGCCGAGAATCGTTTAAGCAAACACTTCATCGCCGGACCCTATCGAAAGCCACCGGGTGGCGTCACCGGGATTCGCCCGGACATCGGTGAAACGTGACCAGATGCCATGGCCGTCGCGGTCCAGATCCGTGCTGATGGTTGCCATTTGCCAATCGCTGCGCTTCGATGAACGCCAAAAGCGAGAGGTGCGCCATGGCGATCCCCATTTCCAGACAATTGGATTTCAACGAGATCCCGCAAATCGATGCGGGCCCGCTGCTGGCCGGGCAGGGCGCGAACAGCGTCGATGCGTTGCGCCGCGCTTGCGAAGAGGTTGGGTTCTTCTATGTCCTGTGTGGATGGCTCCTGCATTGCAAGGACGAATTTGTCTATCGCGCGTCGTGTCAGTACAGTCGTGTGTCCGGCCTGTTCGCGCGGTGACATGTAGTCTCCGCTGGCCTTGATGATTTCCGCAGGCAAGGCTCCATTCGGCAAAGCGAACTCGGAGGTCCGCGGACATTCCCGGAGTGTCCTGGCCTTTGGCTGACTATGCGTGCATCAGTTCATTCGTCTTGCATCTCGTGGGCGGCGCGTATCAGAACGCAGGCGCCCGGTATTCAGTTCCTTTCGCAAGCAGCGCCCAGATCACCCTGGCTGTCTTGTTGGCCATGGCGACGGTGGCGAGCCTGAATGGCTTCTCGGCGATGATGTTTGCGGTCCAAACGTCCGTGCGTTCGGGATGTGTTCGGGCGAGCAGCCCGCGGGAGGTCATGCCAGCGACCAGTAGCCTTCTGATGTATTGATCGCCTTTCTTCGTGATTTTACCTAGCCTCTCTTTACCACCGCTTGATCGGTTCAGTGGTGTGAGTCCCAACCAAGCAGCGAGGTCCCGGCCTGTTTTGAATTGCTTCGCGTCGCCGATCGTCGTGACGATCGCTGACGCTGTGATTGGGCCAACACCAGGGATTCTCTGAAGTCGGCGACAGCGTTCGTCGAGAAAGGCATGCTGCTCGATTAGTCGAGTGTAAACTTCGGCGCGTTGGTTCACGGCGAGGATATGGTCGCACAGGCTCCAGATCGTTGGCAGGCTTACCTCAGGCAGACCAGCGTGTTCTCCGTCAATGAACTCCTGCGCGAACTTCAGCGTCGCTTCAATTCCCGTCGGCAACACGTGGCCGAACTCCCGAAGAACGCTTCGCACCATATTCGCGAGCTGGGTGCGTTGGCGAATGACTAAGTCCCGTGAGCGGTGAACCGCCAGGAAAGCCTGCTGATCTACCGTCTTTATCTTCACAAACCTCATCGTGGGGCGGCGAACCGCTTCGCAGATGGCCTCCGCATCGACTGCGTCCGTCTTTCCCCGTTTGACATATGGCTTCACATAGAACGCGGGCATCAACCGGACATCATGTCCAAACTTACTGATCTCTCGGCCCCAGTGGTGTGCTGAGCCGCAAGCTTCCATGCCGACAACACATCTTGGCAGCCGGTCAAAGAACTTCAGCAAGTCCTTGCGTTTGATCGTCCGATTGAATGCAACCTCACCGGACTCAGAAATTCCGTGAACTTGGAAAACATCCTTGGCCAGGTCGAGGCCGATTGTGGCAACTTGCATGGGGTGGCTCCTCTCTTGCAGATGATGACATCTGCACTATGGCGCATTGCGACGCCGTTGGAGCAGGAGCCATCCACCCCATCCGCAATCACGGGGTGAACCAGGACAGGATCACCGCGTTGCGCGCGGCGGCAGGTGCGTTCTTTGAACAACCAATGGTGAACAAGTTGAGCTGTCATCTGAACGCGCGGATGCAGGGTTATCTGCCACTGGACTATTCTTCCTACGAGGGCGAGGCGGCCGAGGCAAAGAGCCATCAGGAAGGCTATTGGATGGCCCATGAACGGGCCGCGGCGCCGGACCGTCCGCTGCATGGTCCCAACATCTGGCCCAGTGATCAACCTGCGCTGCGCACGACCATGCAAGATTATCTGGATGCTCTTGCACCCCTGACCACTGCGCTGATCCATGGGTTCGCGGCGGCAGCGGGACACGATCCCAACAAGTTGGCATCACATTTCCGCCAACCGTTGACACGGCTGAAGCTGAACCACTACCCGCCGCAGGATAACCCTGAAACCGTCAAACATATCGGTGTGGTGCCCCATTCCGATTCCGACGCCTTCACGATCATCTGGCAGGACGAAGGCGACGGGCTGGAAATTCAGAACAAATCCGGCAATTGGGTCGGCGCCCCGTCGATCCCCGGGACGTTCGTGGTCAATATCGGCAACATCATGCAGATCTGGACCGGCGGGCGATTTTGCTCGACGCCGCACCGGGTGATCAATCGCGGCGGGCGCGACCGGTATTCGATCCCGTTATTCGTCTACCCCGACCATGATGCGCGGATCGGCCCGCTGAACGCCGGCGGAGAGGCGCCGGTCGATGCCGTCGCCTGCGGGACCTACTTGCGCAATTCCTGGCGGCGGACCTTCCCGATTGCCGGAATTCCCGATGACTGATCACGAACTGGCCGCTGCCCGCGCGCCCTTGAACCGCGCCCGCGCCATGCCCGCCGGGTTCTATACCGATCCGGACTTCTTCGCCCGCGAGCGCGAGCAGATCCATTTGCGGCAATGGTTGCTTGCCTGACGGACCGGTCAGCTGCCCAATCCCGGCGACTATCGTGCCATCGACACGGTTGGCGGCCCGGCACTGATGATCCGCGGGTCAGATGGTGTGCTGCGCGCTTTCGCGAACTTCTGCCGCCACCGTGGGTCAACTCTGGCAGAAGGGCAGGGCAACGCATCCCGCCTAGTGTGCCCCTACCATGCCTGGAGCTATTTTGCCGACGGTTGCCTTTACGGGTGCCCCGACATGGAGGACTCGGAGGGGTTTGTTTTTCTGACATATCATCCGGACACCCCGCCGCTCCTCGATCATTTGGGCGATCTGCCGGATCGAATGGTCAGCCACCGGGTCGCCGAGATGCGCACGACCTGGAGCGTGACGATCGAAGCGATGCGCAATTGGAAGTTGCTGTTGGAAAACGCGATGGAGGCCTATCACACGGGAACCGTGCATCGCGAAAGCCTGGTTGCGCAAGTCTCTCGTACGCTGCCGACCAAGGGCAATTGGCTGTGCATTCAGGTTCTTTCAGACCGATGCATCGCGACGCTGCCTGATCAGGCACCGCCCTTTTCCCCGATCACGGGCCTCGACGATGATGCGCGTTTGGGCACCTATTTCACGGCGGTTCTGCCCAGCAGCCAGTTTGCATTGGCACAGGACTGCCTCTGGTGGTTGAACGTCCTGCCGCTGGCCCACAGCCGCAGCCGCTTGGAAATCGGCGGCTGCTTTCCCGAAGCGGCATTGGCCGACCCTGATTTCAATGCCAAGGCCACGCCCTATTGCGACCGGTGGGAGATGGTCGGACGCGAAGATGTCGCGATTCTCGAGCGCCAGCAACAGGCGTTGTCATCGGTTCTCTACCGGCCGGGGCCGCTCTCGCATCGCGATGACATGGTGCAGGCGCTCGGGTTGTGGGTCCTTGATCAATTGGGTGAATAAACGCGGGCGCGCTTGTTCTGCGCGGGCAATTCAAAATCCTTCAACTCAAGTTTCTCGCCGCCGCGTGGTTTTGTACTACCATGACAGACACAGACTCACCTTCAGGGAGAAATCAAATGACCAAATCTCGCCGTGAATTTCTGGTGACTGCCGCCGCCGCTGGGACTATCACCATGCTGCCGTTCCGGGCCTCGGCGGATGGACACGCCGTTCACACCTTCAAAGGCGCTGGCGGCGAGATCGGGATCCACCCGGTTGGCCACGCGTCCTTCGTGATGACGACGCCAATGGGTGTAATCTATGTCGACCCGGTTGGCGACGCATCCGGATATGCAGACAAGCCCAAACCGGATCTGATTCTGGTCACGCACCGCCATGGCGATCATTTCAACGCCGGTCTCCTGGCAACGCTCGCCGGTGCACCGATCATCACCTGCCCGGACGTGCATGGGATGATGGACGACACCCTGAAAGGCCGGACCAGCACAATTGCAAATGGCGACAGCACCAGTTGGAACGATCTGTCGATCGATGCGATCCCGGCCCATAATCTGACGGCGGGGCGCGAGAAATTTCATCCGCCGGGCCGCGACAACGGCTATGTTCTGACCATGGGCGGGTTCCGCGTCTATATTTCAGGCGATACCGAGGATGTGCCGGAAATGCGGGCGCTGAAGGAAATCGACCTCGCTTTCGTCTGCATGAATCTGCCCTTTACGATGACATCCGAAGCAGCGGCGTCCGCGGTGGCCGAGTTCAAACCGAAATATGTCTATCCCTATCATTACCGCGGCAAAGACGGCGGCACGCAGGACCCCAAAGCCTTTGCCGAAATGGTCGGCGATGCCGCAGAGGTAAAGCTGGTCGACTGGTACCCGGGGAACGACAGCATCTGATCGCAACGCCCAAATTGTGGTCCTCGGCTCCGGCATTGTCGCCGGGGCCGCATCCCTTTCGGTTCCGTGCGAAAATCAGTTAAACGCGGGGCAACCTTGCGGGGCGGTTCCCAGAAGGGCTGAACCGGGCAGTTGCCGCGAAAACGCGCTAGATCAAGAAATTAGGACGCTCGACCGCAGCCCAACAGGCCAAAACGCGCTCTAGGTGCCGTGTGGGCAATGGTGTAATAAACCATACTGTGCCAGCCCTAAATACGGCAAGGGAGACCAGACGAGGGAGACCCCATGACGACACTATCAGATAACCCGGGCAACACTGCGCGAACTGGCACCTTCAGCTATATGTCCGGCGAGGCCGAGCCGTCGCTTTTTCGCAATGGCAAGGTGCTGACCCGGAGAGACACCGACGGATCGGATGCCCAATGGAAAGGCGTCGATCTGGTCAAGCACGAGGTGCCGGTTCACGACGCCCGCGCACTGGCCGGGGCGGCATCACCGACGCTCGCGCGCAATGGCTTCGAACTTATCGACATGGCGCTCGCCGACATCGATTTCATGAACAACGAAATGGTGCTGCACGACTATTACCCGGAATGCGAGGAGGTCGTGCGTCAGGCGACAGGCGCGCATCTGGTCGCAGCGTTCGATCACAATGTCCGCTCGGCGGCCGGGAAAAAAAGCCGGCACCGCATCGAAGGTGGCCAGCAGGTGCAGGGGCCGGCCCATGTGGTCCATGGCGATTACACCATGACCTCGACCCCGGACCGGTTGCGCCAGTTGACCAGGCCTCCCGGCGCCAACGATACGCTGCGCGCCATCCTGGCCGCAGACGAGACCTTGTTGGAGGCAGACGATATCGAGGCAGCGCTTGCCTCCGGCCGGTATGGCATCATCAATGTCTGGCGCAGCATCGCCGCTGAACCAGTGGCCGTGAACCCGCTGGCGCTGTGCGACGCGGCCTGCGTCAAATCCGACGATCTGGTGGTTTTCGAAATCCACTATGCCGAGCGGATCGGCGAGAATTACTTCGCCAAGCATTCCGACGCCCACCGCTGGTACTTTTACCCCGGCATGACCCGCGACGAAGCACTGCTGATCAAACAATGGGACAGCGATGGGCGCATGGCGCGGACGCGTGGCGCGCAATCGGACCCGGCCGATGGGTCCGAACCCTGCACGTTCAGTTTTCACAGTGCGTTCGAAGACCCGACAACGCCCGCCGATGCCCCCGACCGCTGGTCGATCGAGGTGCGCTGCGCGGTCGTCTGGTGAAACCAAAATAAGGCGAGGAAACGATGAAGCTCTATTACGATCCGATTACTGTAAACTGCCGTAAGGTGCTGGCCGGTTTGGACCTTACCGGCTGCGAATACGAAGGCGTCGAACTCAGCTTTTTCGGCGGCGACTTCAAAAAGCCGGAGTACACGGCGATCAATCCCATGGTCTCGATGCCATTTATGACCGATGGCGATCTTACGTTATGGGAATCGAATTCGATCCTGGTCTATGGCGCCGAAAAAACCGGCAACACCGATGTCTGGCCGACCGAACCGGCCGCGCGCGCAGATGCGGTCAAGTGGATGATGTGGGAATCGAACACCTGGTTCTCGACCGGCTATACCTATCTGGTCGAGCACGTCGTCAAACCGATCCTCGACGATACGCCGGACACGGCAATGCTGGAAGGCTATGGCCCGACATGGACCAAACATGCGGGCGTTCTCGAGGCCGGGCTGGCCGGGCGTGATTGGCTGGTTGCCGGGCGCCCGACGATTGCCGATATCTCGGTGGCAGCGCCGATCCACCTGCATGGGGCGCAGAAGTTGCCGTTGGATGATTACCCGAATATCCGGGCCTGGATCGCCCGGGTCGAGGGATTGGACTGTTGGAAGAACACCGACCCGATCCCGCACATCCCGCAAGAACTGTTGGCCAAGCTTGCGTAAAGCGCGAGGCGGGCGTCAGCCCGCCATCGCTAGCCCACCATCGCGAGCCCGCCACCGCCAACTGGTGCGCGCTGCGTACCGCCCAGTGCTTTACGGCAGCGTCACCAGCCCTCCGGACGGGACAACCGTCTGTCCCGTCATGAAACTTGCTTTATCGCTCAGCAGGAAACAGGTCATCTCGGCAATATCTTCCGGTTGACCGGTGCGGCGCACGGGCGTTGCGGCAATGATCTGCGCGCGCATTTCGTCTGACATGTCCTTGGTCATATCCGTCTCGATCAGCCCGGGTGCCACACAGTTGACCTGGATCTCGGGGCCGAAAGCGATCGCGCAGTTCCGGCTGAACCCGATCACTGCCGATTTCGATGTGCCATAGGCAATCAACCGGTCCGGACGGATGCGGCTGGGCGCAATTCCGTTAATCGAGGCGATGGTGACAATACGGCCATCGCCCTTGGCCAACATGCCCCCTTTGGCCCGCCAGACACAGTTGAAAACGCCGTCCAGATTGACCGCCATGATTTTCCGCCACAGTGCCGGATCCATATCGCCATTGTCCTGGAATGAGGCGATCCCCGCATTGGTGACCAACAAATCGACCGTGCCCCGGTCGGCCTCGATGGCCGAGAACATCGCATCCACGGCGCCTTGATCGGCCACATCGGCCTGAACGACCATGCCGTCACCGCCCGCAATGCGGATCGCGGCCAAGGTCTCCTCTGCCGCCTCGGCACTGGCCGAATGGTTGATCGCCACCCAAGCGCCCCGCGCCGCCAAGGCCTCGGCGATCCCCCTGCCGATCCCGCGGGATCCGCCAGTAACCAGGGCCGTCCGGCCAGTGAACTCTTCGGTCATGTCGCGATCTCCCGGTCTTTGGCGCGAATTGTTTTGCGGCTTCGGCAAATACTGGCAGGCAATCCCGCATTTTTCTACCGTCGGCGGCACAAAGGGGCGGTAATGGAACGAAGTCCAGCAGCAATGTTAGCTACCGACATCGTTGACTGTTCGCGTCTGACGTGCGTGGACCAGGCCGGAACTCGTCGAGATGATGGGCGGCCCCAATCTTACAGGAACGGAATACCCACACCCAAGAGTACAGAAGTGAACCTAGAGGACGGATCCTTTCCCATGCCGCTGTGGTAGGATGGTGTTTCACCCCATTCCAGCGCCCTCAATCGAACTTGATCACGCTCCTGACCACCTTCCCGGCTTTCATGTTGTCAAAGCCCTCGTTGATTTGTTCCAGCGTGATCACATCCGACACCCAATCATCCAGTTGCAGTCGGCCCGCTAGATAGGCATCGACCAGGCGGGGCATGTCGGTGCGGAACCGGTTGGATCCCATGCTCGACCCTTGCAGCTTTTTCCCGCGCAAGAGGTCAAAGCCGTGAACCTCGACATTCTCTCCGAACGGCACCATGCCCACCACCGTGGCGGTTCCACCCTGCATCAGCATCTTGAACGCCTGTTCGGCGGTCGCCTTGGCACCCAGACATTCTATGGCGTGGTGCACGCCCGCGCCGCCGGTCAGCTCGCGCACCGCCTCGACCGGGTCGACGCGCGACGCGTCGATCACATCCGTCGCGCCCAGCTTGGTCGCCAGTTGCAGCTTGACCGGATTGGTATCGACCGCAAAGACACGGCCCGCGCCTGCAATCGCCGCGCCCTGAACGGCGGCCATGCCGACCCCGCCGCAGCCGATCACGGCAACATTCTCGCCGAACGTCACCTTGGCCGTGTTCACCGCAGCCCCGAACCCGGTGATCACCCCGCACCCGATCAACGCGGCCTTGTCCAGCGGCATATCCTTGCGGATCTTCACGATGGCATTTTCATGCACCAGCATCTGCTCGGCGTAGGAACTGAGGTTCAGAAAGGTGTGCAGCCGCGCCTCTTTCTCCCATTCCAACCGTTCGGCCACGCCCGGCGGCATGCGTACATCGGTGTCGATACACAGCGACGGGCGCCCGCCTGTGCACATCTCGCAGGTCCCGCAAAAAACGCTGAGGCAGGTGATGACGTGATCGCCGGGCGCCACATGGGTGACTTCGGACCCGACCTCTTCGACCATCCCGGCGCTTTCATGGCCCAGAACGGCAGGCAGCGGATGGGGATAAAGCCCTTCCATGAAATGCAGGTCCGAATGGCACAGCCCGGCATAGGCGGTTTTGATCAGGACCTCCCGCGGACCGGGTTTCTTCGCGCTGATCTCTTCGATCACCAGGGGTTCGTTGACTTCATAAAGAACGGCGGCGCGCATGATTTTCCTCCCATATTTTTGCCCGACGCTAACACGGGCCGCCGGGCCGCGCCATCGCCGGTACTGGCGGCATGATTTGGATGGCAGGATCCGGGTGGCATCCTCCCGGCCGCGGCCCTAGGATAAGTTCACCACAGAACGCACATCACAGACCGCACGGCCCGCCGCGGCCGCGCGGCGCTGCCACTCCCGCTGCAAGAGGCCGCCATGCCAGAACTGACCGTCAAGACGCCGCTGGGGCTTTTGTTGATCACCGAGGATGACGGCGCGATCACCGGCATCAACTGGGCGCGGCGCGAAGACCCGCCGGGCGCCGACCGCACCCCGCTGCTGACCCGGGCGGAACACCAGCTTGGCGCCTATTTCTCCCACGATCTGCAACAATTCGATCTGCCGCTGCGCCCGGAGGGCGACGAATTCCAGCAATCGGTCTGCCGCGCCATGGCGTCGATCCCCTATGGCCAGACCCGCGAATACGGCCAGATCGCCAAGGACCTGGGCGCCATGCCGCAACCCATCGGCCAGGCCTGCGGCGGCAATTCGATCCCCGTGGTCATCCCCTGTCACCGGGTCGTCGGCGCCACCGGCCTCGGCGGCTTCTCGGCGCCCGGCGGGGTCGAGACAAAGGTCGCGTTGTTGAAGCACGAGGGGGCGTATTCGCTGCTGCTCTGAGCGCGCGATCTAATCAGTCTGTTTGACGTGATCTTCGCAAGCCTCGATGAAACTGGCCAAACCAGATTCCACCACCACCACTTCTGTATCCAGTTCCTTAACCTCATGCGCACCGGTGACGTAGATCGAAAGAGCAGCGATCGCCAGGATCGAGACGGCAAGAGAGACATATCCCGTTTTCACTTTCACCTTGACTGCTTCGATCTCGATCGTCTGACCCGGCCCGATATCGGTCCAGGTCACAGTCGCCATCTGGTAAATCGAGAACAAAAGGCCGACGATAACCATCAGCAACACGGTCAAAAACAGCGCGTTTGTCTGCGCAAGATTTGAGTACAGGGTCAAATTGCGCTGGTCGCTTGCGATTGTGTCTTTGCGCAGATCATAAATCATTGCCGCAACTTCCATGCGGCACGCCCGTCCGGCCAACGACGATTCGTCGATCTTGTTCGATATCCGCACCATTTCCGACCGCAGCCGCTCGGCTTCGGCCGTCAGCGTCGTATTCTCAGCGGTGAAATTTACCTCCCACCGGGCGAACTCGTAAATTGACAACGCAACAATGATCGATGCAATCGCGACGGACAGATGCGGCAAGCTCTTGAAAACCTTCACTTTGCGCCCTTCTTGGAATAGCAAAGCGCCAGTTTTCGCTTCTCGCCGTCGTCGCTTTGGATAAGAACGTCCTTCTCGCCGCCTTCGTTTTCGACGAGTTCCTCACACCAAAGAGCGATGTTCCGTGTGCGTGTCGACTTGTCCTTGCTGACCTTTTTGGGTTTCTTCCGATCGCTCTTTGTTGAACTTGCACGGTAACTGGTTCTACGCCCTGTCGATCTGCATGTCGGGCAAATCGTGCTGATGATGATCGAAACTCGTTCGAGTTCTTCGTCGTCTAGATCGCCGATACTCTCTAGATCAATCAAAAGATCGACGCCTTGCGTAGCGAGACTCTGCATGAAGAGCTGTCGTTCTCGCACGTTCATCGACGCAATTTGTTCAAAGTCCAGCGCGATATCCGCCGCCGATGAAAGCATCGGCAACACGAATACCGCGAACGCTGACGCCATCAATAGGGATGACCGAGGTAAACCCTGCATCTAGATCTCTCCGCTTTGTTGAGCCAAGAGTTTAAGGCAGGTCCAATTCGGTTCCAAGCTTGTTTGGCGTTCGCCGTCTATGCCGCCAGCCGCCCCGCCAGCCCCGCATCGATCAGGGCGACGGTCTCGTCGATGCCGTAAAGGGCGATGAACCCGCCAAAGCGTGGGCCCTGGCTGGCGCCCAGCAGCACTTCGTAGATCGCCTTGAACCAATCGCGCAGCGGCTCGAACCCGTGCTCGTTGCCGACAGCGAAAACGATGCTCTGCAACGCATTGGCATCCGCCGGACGGTCCCAGGCCGCCAGACGCCCGCGCAGATCGGCCAGGGCCGCGCGCTCGGGCTCTGTCGCCTCGCGATAGGTCTTGTTCGGTTTCACAAAGTCCTGGAAATAGCGCACGGCAAATCCTGCTGCGGCATCCAGCGCCGGGTTCGCTTCGGGCGAGGCGTCGGGCGCATATTTGCGGATGAACCCCCAAAGCGTTTCGCGGTCCTCGGCTGACGCCGCCGAGGCAAGGTTCAGCAGCATCGAAAATGGCACCGCCATGTCCGATGCCGGGACATTGTGGCCATGGATATGGAAGGCCGGATTGGCCAGCCGCTTGGCAATATCCTGCTCGGCATAGGCGCGCAGATGCTGATGATATTCGTCGACCGCGCGCGGGATCACATCCCAGTGCAGCCGCTTGGCCGAGCGCGGCTTTTGGAACATGTAAAGGCTCAGGCTCTCGGTCGCCGCATAGGTCAGCCATTCATCGATGGTCAGCCCGTTGCCTTTGGATTTCGAGATTTTCTGCCCCTCGCCGTCCAGAAACAGCTCGTACACATAGTGCTCGGGCGCCTTCGCGCCCAGAACCTGACAGATGCGGTCATAGACCGGCGCGTTCGACGAATGATCCTTGCCGAACATCTCGAAATCGACGCCCAGTGCTGCCCAACGGGCACCGAAATCGGGCTTCCATTGCAGCTTCACATTCCCGCCGGTGACCGGCAAAACCGTCTCGGTCCCGTCTTCATCGTCAAAGGTGATCTCGCCCTTGCCGGCATCGACATTCTTCATCGGCACATAAAGCACGCGCCCCGTGCTGGGAGAGATCGGCAGAAACGGCGAATAGGTCTGCTGGCGCTCCTCGCCCAAGGTCTTCAGCATGATCTGCATGATCGCGTCATACTTTTCCGCGACCCGCAAAAGCACGTCGTCGAACTGGCCCGAGTGATAGAATTCGGTTGACGAGATGAACTCATACTCAAAGCCAAACCGGTCCAGAAAGGCATTCAGCCGGGCATTGTTATGGGCGCCAAAGCTTTCATGGGTGCCAAACGGGTCCGGAACCACCGAAAGCGGCTTTTGCAGATGCTGGGCCAGTGCCTCCGGGTTCGGTACGTTGTCGGGCACTTTGCGCATTCCGTCCAGATCGTCCGAGAAGCAAATCAACCGGGTCGGAATGTCGGACATCGCTTCGAAAGCGCGGCGCACCATGGTGGTGCGGGCGACCTCGCCGAAAGTGCCGATATGGGGCAGGCCCGACGGGCCGTAGCCCGTCTCGAACAGCACATATCCCTTTTCGGGCGCCGCCTTTGCGAACCGTTTGACCAGTTTGCGCGCTTCCTCGAACGGCCAGGCCTTGCAGGCAAGTGCGGCATCGCGGAGCGCGGGATCGGTCATCATTTGGTCCTCTGTTTGGGGTCGCGGCTGCCTTAAGCCAGTGCCTGCTGGCGGTCAACCGGGCGGCAGGCGCTGCCCCCGAACCCCCGGGATACATTCAAACCCAGGAAATGGATCAGGGATCGAAGGGGCCGGAGACACGGTAGAGCTGCCGGGTCGTGGCCGAGCGGTCGAAAAGCGCCCCGCGCCGCGCTTCGATTTTGCGATAGTCCGGATCGGCCAGCAGGATATCCAGCGCCGCCTGATCCACGATATCATAGACAATCAACTGGTTGATTGCGCCGAACGGGCCGGAAAGGTGCCGGACATCCCCAAAGGTCGCGGCCGCGCCGCCTCCTCGGCCGTGCACGGCACCGGTCAGGGCCGCAACATAGCCATCGAAAGCCGGGCGATCCATGTCCCCGGCAAATTGCAGGATGTCGATCAGATGAAGCCGCCCGGGCCGCATTGCCAAGATCGCGTGCTCGCGCGCCAGATACCGGCTGGACTGGCTGGCCAGAATATGCCCGGCCAGATCCTCGTACCAGACCCGGTCGGGATCGTTTGTCCATCCCTCCAGTGCTGCTTGCGAGGGCAGGGACCAAAGATCGATCCGGTCCGGCGCGATCTGCCCGGGATGGGCATAACCGGGCACCCGGTCGAACGTGAGCAGGCGTTTGATGCCATAGCGCCCTGCAATGATACTGCCATCCGCTGCAAATTTATCATGCGCACTCAGGTCCTGTCCCTCGGCCAGATAGACGAAATCGACAACCCAAAGAGGCCGCGCCTGCGCCGGCACAAGGCTGGAGACCAGGAACAAAGCGCCGACGAACAACCCACGCAGGACCGAAAGGGTCGTGCGCGTCATATCTGCGATCCGATAAATCCGGCCACCCGGCGCACGATGATCGGGGCCAGGGCCGGTGTAATGACATGGCCCATACCGTCGATCACGTCGAGTTCGGCGCCCGGGATCAGGTCAGCAATCTCGCGGCCCGCCTCGACCGGGATCAATGCATCATCAGCCCCGTGGATCACGAGGCACCGTGTCGTGACCGCGGACAGTGCCGATCGCCGATCGCCGCTCGCCAACAAGGCCAATGCCTGGCGGTTCACGCCGTCGGCCTCCGCACCCCGGTCGAAAGCCAGTGCTGCCTGGGCGCGCGTGACGTCTTCGGGCTGCGGAAAGCCAGGGCTGCCCCAATTCCGGTCCCCCTCAACCGCTGCCTCGATGAAAGCTTCGCGGTCCTGATGCCCAGCCAGCAACGCCTTGACCCGGTCTCCAGCGAAACGCGCGGCTGACATCACGATCGTCGCCGTCAACAAGCGGTCGCGATGGTCGATCGTCAGCGCCTGGGCAATGCGGCCGCCCATCGAGACCCCGAAAACATGGGCCCGGCCGATGGCAAGCGCGTCCATCAGCCCGATGACATCACGCGCCATGTCCTCCAACTTATAGGCCGCTTTCGGCCTGCGTCCGGCCTGCAACTCGGCCACGATCTCTTCAGCATCGCCGGTGACACCGGGCACCGGGCAGCGCGCGGACAGGCCGGCATCGCGATTGTCAAAGGTGATCACGCGAAAGCCCTCGGCGGCAAACCCATCGATCAGCGCATCGGGCCAGTGGATCATTTGCGACCCCAGGCCCCGGATCAGCACCAATGCGGGCGCATCCGCCGGGCCGAACTCGGCATATTCAAGCCGAATGCCGTTTGCTTTTATCTGCATAGGGCCCTTCCGCACGATTCTCTCAACCAGGACCCTAGGTCAGGCGCGCGCGCAGCTAAACCGCCCAAGCCGGTGCTAGGCCATGAACCGCTACGACAGCGCTTTCATAAACCGCCATCACGAAACGCGATCCCGATGCGCTCGATCCGTGATTGGCCGCCATGGTCTGCCCGGTTTAGGCTGTTGGAACCGCATCGAATGATAGAGGGAACCCATGGCCGATAAGTACCTGCTGACCGCCGCCGAGATCGAGAGCATGGAGGGATTGTCCAAAACCCACTTCCTGAACCCGAACGCTCAACGGATCAACAAATCGCTCGGCGACCATACCGGACTGACCGGTCTTGGATTTCACATCATCGAAGTCGCGCCCGATGCCGAGACGACCGAGTATCACATGCACCATTTCGAAGACGAGGCGGTCTATGTGCTGGACGGCCATGCCACCGCAACAATCGGCACCGAAGACTATGCCATCGGTCCGGGCGACTTCATCGGGTATCGAAAGGGCGGGCTGGCCCATACCATCGTCAACACCGGCACCCAGACGCTGCGATGCATTGTCGTCGGGCAGCGTCTGGCGCACGATGTTGGCGATTATCCGCGCAAGCAGCAACGGATCTGGCGCAATGAAGGGCTGCCATGGGATCTGGCGCCGTTAGAGGCTGTCGAGACGATCCAGGCCGGGGCCAAAAAATAGCCCGGGCCTGGCCAAGGCCCGTTCAGGGTGATGCCGTGGCAGCCGGTGCGCTGGCATATGCCGACAGCAGTTCTTCGATTGTCGGCTGGTTCGGTTGGGTGGTTGTCGGCGGCCAACGATGGCGGACAGCGGTGTGCGCCTGGATGCGGTTTTGCCACGGGATCGCCTGGCGCACACCGACATTTGTCCCGAAACCCATGACTTCGCCATAGGCCGCGGTGTTCGGCGTCCCATAACAGGCGTTGGAATTTGTCGAACAGACCGGGTGGTTCAAACCAAGAATGTGCCCGACTTCATGCGCCACGGTCGAAAAGAACCGGTCGTGGCCGCCATTGTTGTAAAACTCCAGATAGATGTCGCGATCCGTCATAATCCCGGTGTCCCGCCCGCGGCTGGGCGAGATATACGAGCGGAAATCGGGCGCGCTTTCTGCGAGGTTATAACATCGTAACGAGGCATGGCTGTTGCTGACACTATCGGAGATCTGAACGTCCATATGACAGCGGATATACGGCGCCTTGGTCGACGCCCCCGGCTCCTGCGACGTCAGCGCGGTCACAACATCCGCCGGTGTGTTGGCGGGCAGGGTCAGGTAAAGCTCGTCGTTCCAGATCATCTCGCACATGCTTTCGAAACGCCTGCGATAGTCGGCCCACACCCGGTCCTGCCAAGGCACGTACTCATACCGTGTGCCGCTGTCCCAGATATGGTGACTGGCGCGGTTGCCGGGCGGTGTCATGCGGCGCAGGTGAATTTTGACGGTCAGCGTCAAATCATTGCGGTTGTCTTGGCGGCGCGGCTGTCCCAGGGAAGAATCAAAGGATCCGCGGCGGCTGACGATGCGTCTGATGGCCATGTCTGGCTGGTCCCCTCTAGAAATGGTTTGGCGTCAATTCGGGCGATAAGCGGCCCGGACTGATAATACCAAACCTGTGGGCAGTGCCGCAAACGCAAGGATCGTGCGGGTGCTGCGTATATTTCGTGCAGGGGTCTGATTGCGCCGTGTTCCGCTCGGTCAGCTCCGATCCTCATCAGCAGTCTTGATCATCCAATCGCGCACCAACATGCCCGAGGGCGAGAGCGGCGTTCGCTTCGACCAGACCAGATAAAACCCTTGCCCGGTGCGCCAACTCCATTCCGGGCGCGCGGTCAGCAGGTTTTGGCCAAGCAGGCCCTGCACGACATGGTGCCAGCCAAAGGCGATGCCCTCCCCGGCAATGGCGGCCTGCAGGACAAGCGCATAGTCATTCAACCGCAGCCCTTCAGACGGCTCCTGATACGGATGATCGAACGAGGCGAACCACTGCGTCCATGTCGGGCGCTCGCGGATCGGTTCCTCCAGGTGGATCAACCGCCTTGAAAGCAGATCACCGACATCCCGCAGGGGCGCTGGTTTGTGCATCTCGCCGGGGCTTGCGACCGGATAGATGACTTCTTCCGCCATCAGCGCAGAATGGCAGCCAACCCACTCGCCGGTGCCGCGGCGTATGGCCAAGCTGATCCCCTCTGCATCGATGTCCGGTTCCCGGTCGCTGCTTTGCAGGCGAACCTCGATCGCAGGGTGTTCCTGATGCAACAACTTCAGGCGTGGCATCATCCAGTAGTATGCGAACGCAGAGGAAGAGCTGAGGGTCACATGCTCTTTCAGGCCAAGCCGCCGCACCGACATCGCCGAGGTTTCAATCTCACCCAGCGCCTTCGCGACATCGGTGAACAGCCGGCGGCCTGCTGCGGTCAACTCGACCCGCCGATGGCGCCGGTTGAACAGGGCAAGCCCGAACGAGGCTTCCAGCTCCTTGATCGCCGCGCTAACTGCAGGTTGCTGCACGTTCATTTCATCTGCAGCCTTCGTGAACGAGGCATGCCGCGCAGCCGCCTCGAACACCATGATATGGCGCGGCGATCTGAACAATCTCCAAAGGTTTTGCATAAGCCACGCTTATCGAAACGATCAATTTTTTCAAGCGTCACAATGGGCGAAACGGCGTCTAGAGTTTCGCAGGCACGCGATGGGAGGTGACATGGCCAGACGCGCTCGGAATTCCCGGGATCGGGCCAACTCGGCTGGGGCTGTGCCAGCGTCGCCGCACATTGTCCGGCGGCTCCCATTCTATGACCCGCTCGATGAAGAGGTGCTGACCCGCCTCGAGGGGCAGGTCGACTGGATTATGCAGGACGTCGGGATCGCGTTCCGCGACGATCCCGAAGCTTTGCGCATCTGGAAGCAAGCCGGTGCCCGGGTCGATGGCGACATCGTGCGCGCAGATGCAGCCTGGATTCGCAATCTCTGCGCCAAGGCACCGCGGCAGTTCACACAGCACGCCCGAAACCCGGAACGGTCCGTTGTCATCGGTGGCGAGAATCAGGTCTTTGCGCCGGTCTATGGCGCACCGTTCGTGCGCGATGTGGAAAAGGGCTGGCGCTATGGTGACATCGAAAGCTTTCGCAAGCTGGTGCAACTGACCTATCTGCACCCGAATTTGCACCATGGCGGGTTCGTCACGTGCGAGCCTTGCGATGTTCCGGTCTCAAAGCGGCACTTGGACATGCTGATGGCGCATATGACGCTCAGCGACAAACCGCATTTAGGCGCGATCACGGAAATGAGCCGTGCCCAGGACAGCGTCGACATGGCTGAAATTGTGTTCGGCCGCGAAGTGATGGACAACGAGTGTGTCATCCTCGGCAATGTCAACACCAACTCGCCGCTGCTGGTCGACAAGGTCGTAACCGAGGCGATCCGCGTCTACTGCGCCCGGGGTCAGGGGATCGTCGTTGTGCCGTTCATCCTGTCGGGCGCGATGGGGCCGGTTTCAACGGCCGCCTCGGTCGCGCAGGCAATGGCCGAGGCGATGATGGTTTGTGCCTTCGCTCAGACCGTCCGTCCCGGGGCGCCTTTTGTGCTCGGCAATTTCCTCTCGTCGATGTCGCTCAAATCCGGCGCACCGACCTTCGGGATGCCGGAACCGGTCATCTCGAACTATGCGATCGGCCAACTGGCCCGCCGGGTGGGCCTGCCGCTGCGCTGCGGCGGCTCGCTGACCGCATCGAAGATAGAAGACGCCCAGGCTGCCTACGAATCCGCGGATTCAATGCACTCGACCATGATGGCTGGCGCCAATTTCGTTCTGCACGCGGCCGGTTGGCTGGAAGGCGGATTGTGCACCGGTTTTGAAAAACTGATCATGGATGCCGATCGGCTGGGATCATATCAGAAAATCCTCGGCGGCGGGCTGGATGTCAGCGACGAGGCAATGGCTCGCGACGCCTATGACGAAGTGGACCCCGGCGGGCACTTCCTGGGCTGTGCCCAAACCATGCGCAACTATCAGGACGCCTTCTACAGCGCCGATCTGAGCGACAGCGAGAATGTGGAAAGCTGGGAAGAAGCCGGGTCCAAGGACATGCGCAGCCGTGCTCACGACCGGTGGACCAACATGCTGCAAAATTACCAGGCGCCGCCGATCGATGACGCGCTGAAGGAAGAACTCGAGGCCTATGTCGCAAAGCGAAAAGAAGAATTGCCCGACGCTTGGTACTAGGGGCGCCTGGTACGAGAGGCGCCTGGTACTAACGGCGCAGAAAGCACCAATAGCAGGGCCCCAACAATGATGATGATGCCACCCAGCCCGACCCGATAGAGAGGATAGAGCAATGCCAGAGATCCAAAAAGACGAGACCGGCAGCGGCAAGGCCCTGCCATCCCACGCCAAAGTCGTTGTGATCGGTGGCGGCGTCGTCGGCTGCTCGATCCTGTTCCACCTGGCCAAGTTCGGCTGGAAGGATGTCGTTCTACTCGAGCGGGACGAACTGACCAGCGGCTCGTCCTGGCACGCCGCCGGGCAGATCCACACGATCAGTTCGGATCCGAATATCTCCCGGCTGCAATCCTATACGATCGATCTCTACAAAGAGATCGAAGAAACCTCCGGCCATTCGGTTGGCCTGCACATCACCGGCGGTTTCTATCTGGCCTCGACCAAGGACTGGTACGACTATCTCAAGCGCGAACGCTCGAAAGCGCGGTATATGGGTTTGAGCCAGGAGTTCATCAGCCCCGAGGAGGTTGCCCAGCGTCACCCGCTGATCGACCCGAAACACTATCACGCCGCACTTTGGGACGATCAGGATGGCGATCTGGACCCGTCCGGCGCGACCTATGCCTTTGCCAAATCGGCGCGCGTGCACGGGGCACAGTACTTCACCCACACGCCCGCCACAGCCACCCGGCAGCGCCCGGACGGAAGCTGGGACGTGACCACGCCCAAGGGCACCATCAACGCCGAACATATCGTCAACTGCGGCGGTCTTTGGGCCCGCGAGGTCGGCCATATGCAGGGCGTGAACCTGCCGGTGCAGCCGATGGAGCACCACTATCTGATCACCGACGCGATCCCCGAGATTGTCGAGCGGATGAAGCAAGGCGAAAGCGGCCGCCTGCCAGCCGGGATCGACTACGAGGCGAACATCTATTTCCGCCAGGAACGCCAGGGCATGCTGCTGGGAACCTATGAACCCAAGGGCACTCCCTGGAAAGTCGACGGCACGCCGATGGATTTCGGGCACGAGCTGTTGCCGCCCGATCTGGACCGCGTGGCCGATCGGCTGGAGATGTCGTTCGAACGCATCCCCGCCATCGGCGAGGCGGGCATCAAGGACATCATCAACGGCCCTTTCACCTTCGGACCGGACGGCAACCCGATGATCGGCCCGGTTCCGGGTATGAAAAACTACTGGTGTGCGGTGGGCGTCATGGCCGGGTTCTGCCAGGGCGGCGGCGTCGGCCTGACAATGGCTGAATGGATGATCGACGGCGAACCTTCGATCGACGTCTGGGCGATGGATGTCGGCCGCTTCGGCGATTTTGCGACCCCAGATTGGGGCACGGTGAAATCGGCCGAGAACTACGAGCGCCGCTTCGTGATGACCTTCCCGAACGAAACGCTGCCCAAGGGCCGGGTGCAAAAGACAACGGCCCTCTACGACCGGTTGATTGCCAAGGGCGCTGTCATGGATCAGGGCTTTGGCTTGGAGAACGCTCTTTGGTTCGCCGACAACGCCGACGACGCGCACGAATCCCCGACCTTCCAGCGCAACCGCAGCCATGACTATGTTGCCCGCGAAGTTGCCGCGGTGCGCGACTCCGTCGGCGGGATCGAGATCGCCAACTTCGCCAAGCATGAATTCAAAGGCGCGGGCGCGCGGGCCTATCTGGACCATGTTCTCGCAGGCTATGTGCCCAGGCCCGGGCGGTTGACCCTGACACCAATGCTGACGCCGAACGGCCGCCTTTATGGCGATCTGACGGTTGGCTGCCTCGAAGAAGACCACTTCATGCTGTTCGGCTCGGGCGCCATGCAAGAGGCACACCGCCGCTGGTTCGAACAAAGCCTGCCTTCGGACATTGCTTACGCCAATGTCAGCGACGAATGGCACGGCATCGCGCTGTCCGGCCCGAAATCCCGCGAACTGCTGGCCCGGATCACGCGCGACGATGTCACGCCGCAGGCGTTCAAGTTCCGGGATCTGCGTCAGACCTTTGTGGGCGGCGTCCCGGTCATCCTGAACCGGATCAGCTTCTCGGGCGAGCTTGGTTACGAGATCTACTGCCGCCCGCACTATCTGCTGCGCCTCGCAGAATCGATCGAACTGGCAGGTGCCGATCTGGGCTATCGCTGGTATGGGGCGCGGGCCTTGTTGTCCATGCGCCTGGAAAAAAGCTGGGGCGTATGGACACTGGAATACCGCCCGGACTTCAATGCCGTCGAAACCGGCATGGACGTTTTCATCAACTGGAAGAAAGACTTTGTCGGCAAGGAAGCCACCCAAAAGATCAAGGACGAAGGCCCCAGCCGGCGATTGGTCGCAATGACCATCGATGTCGAGGGGATCGACGTTTCTGGTGACGAAGCGATCCTTCGGGACGGCGAGGCCGTCGGCTATGTGTCATCGGGGGGGTATGGCCACCGGACAAACCAGTCGATGGCCATGGGCCTTGTCTCCGCCGACGCAGCAGGCGCCGAAAATCCCCTGACGGTTGAAATTCTGGGCAACTTTTATGACGCCAATGTTCTGACCGCCCCAGCCTATGACCCGAACGGCGGGAACATGCGCCTTTGATTGCCGGGCGTCTGATGCCAAAGCGGCGGCGCAAGATTGCCACCGCCCAATAATTCCAAGCGCTTCGATCTGAACAAATCAGGTCGAAGCTTTTTTTATGACCCCGCCGCGCCTTCGTCGGCGCGTGTCAGCCGGTCATAGTTCTTGTCGGAAAACGACATCTGCTCGCCGGTCTGCGTGTCGAACAGCGAACGCTCCACCGTCGTCAATTCGCCAAGATAGACATGGATGCCGCAACAGGGATCCTCGCTGGCACAGCCGACCGCATGGATCGCATTCGGTCCGATCTGCAGGACCTTTCCTTCGGACAGGATCACTTCGCTTTTCTTTTCCAGATCACCGTCCTGCCCGGGCTGATAGAAATCGTTGCGCTCCGCGCCGCGATAGACGCCGATGGTCGCGGTCATCTGATGATCATGTGCCGGGACCGAAAAGCCTGGCATGAACCGGCAGTGCCAGATCGACACCGTCTCGTCTTCGAAAAGGATCACATCGTTTTCTGCGAAGTCCGGCATTCCGGCCTGAATGCGGGACGGGTCTTCAACCGCTTGCTGCAGCAATTCCTTGACCTCGGCCCGGGCGTTCTCTCCCTTGGCCGCGGTCCGCAGCCGCGTGACCAGGTCGTCGAGGCTGAAGTCGTTCTGTGGTTCAGTCATGGCAGTTCCTCAGCTTTGGCGTGTCAACAGCGCGATCAGTTCGGCGGTGTCCGGTGCATCGGCAGGGGCGGACAAAATGCTCGCAATCCGCCCGGCCCCGTCCTTGCCCAGGACCGGTCCGGCATAGCTGTTCAGCTTGTCCAGTATTTCGCTGTCGGGCAGCGGTGCATCGTAATTGCCGCGCGCATCGAACGTACCTGAATCCAGCAGACGGCCATCCGTCATTCGGATCGTCACATCTCCCAGCCTGCGCTCGGGGAAGGCCGCATTGTGCTCAGCGCCCTCGGCAAACGTGACCTTATCGACCAGCGACCAGACCTCCGGCCGGTCGAAATGCCCGGGCTCCAGATGTTCTGGCAAAATATTGCCGTTCAACATCCTCAAGCTGACGACCAGCGGCAAACAATATTGCGCCGCATCGCTGTCCACGGGCCGCCTCGTGTTCAGCCGCGTCGCTTCATGAAAGGTCGTAACGGCAATTTCCGCGATCTGGGACAGATCGATCTCATGCCGGTCCAACAGCGCTGACACGCATTCGATTGCAGGATGCGCCCACCGGCACACGGGATAGGCTTTGAAATTGGTCTCCAGAATGCGCCAGTGCTGGCCCAGGTCGGTCCAAAATGCTGCCACCTCTGGCGCTTCGCACGTAATCGCCGGTGCACCGGTAAACCCGTCCTCTGCCAGATCGGTGGCTGACACGCCAACCAAGGCGCCCCAACTGCTGCTGTCCTTGACCATGGTCGGATGATCGATACAGCGCATCATCTGCGCGCGCGGGCCGTAATATTCGGCAATACCCAAGGCGTGGCGTGTCTCTTCAACCGGCAATCCGCGCAATCGCGCACCAATGGCCGCGCAGCCCAGCGTATTCCACGCGCCCGAAGAATGATAATCCGGCGCCGTAGCGTGCAGCGACAACGCCGACCGGACGGCAATCTCGTATCCCGCAATCAGATCGACCAGAACCGCGTCCAGGGACCGCGCGTGCCCGGCGCCAAGCTCGGCAAAAAGCGCGGGGACCAGCGCGGCACTGGCATGGCCCTTGCCCATCTGATGGCCGTCATGGCAATCGACGGAATCGATCGCGGCAGCCCCTGCAAAGGCAAAACCGACCGGATTGCAGGGCCTGCCGTCAAAGGCCAGCGACAGCGCGCCCGGGTATCTTTTTGCCGCATGGTCCCGGGCAATCCGCCCGGGAACGGTGGCGCAGCCCGCGGCCCAGACGGCCAGCGTGTCGACCAGACAGCGCCGCGCCATGTGCAGCGCATCACCGGGAACATCGCGCAGTGCAAGATCATGGATGAACGCGCAGGCATCGGTTCCGCCCCGCGCCGTATCGCCCGGCGCCGCCTCGCCCCGCACGCCTCCGGCAACACCGTCCGCGACCCTGCCGCCCGGCCCATCTGCCGCATGGTCCACTTCTGGCTCCGTATCCCGCATCGCCGATCCCTGTTCTTCCCCGGTTCAGTCTATTCGTGTGCCGGTTTGCCGGTCAAAGCAAGCCCGCGGAACCGAAAACGCCGTCGGCACCGGCGCCGCTATGCCGCCACGCTTACCGATGCGATCAAAGAACCGCGCTGCCAGACCGTCCCGCCATGCGCAGCGGGCTTGAGACCGGCCGCAGAACCATTAGCTATGACCCTGCGGATCCCTGTTAGAGAAGACGCCTGACTTCTCGAACGCACTGTTCGAAGGCGACACGACGTTCGAGGATTCAATCTTCCATGCGTCGGCAAAGTTCAAGAATTCATCGTTTCGTGGTGATGTCTATGTCGGCCGCATTCCAAACGGTGTGAGGCAAGCTATTCTTGATGCCGATCATCGGTAGCCTTCAGACGAACCTCCGCAGGTGTCGGTGACAGCCTCCGCTGGTGCGCGGTGCAACTAATAACCGGATCGAGCCCTGACTAACGTCGGTTCTGAGCCGTTCATTTGACTGCTATGCGCAGAGAGCGGACCCGTTGTAGGGCAGGGACGGCCCAAACCGGCCATCCGTCACCCAACCATCACGCCGCAATGCGGCTAGCTACACCCGACTTTGACATTCGGACGCGGCATCTTAAGGCTGATCGTTGTCAGGACTGACACAGTCGGCAGACGGTACTTGCCCGGTTCCGGGGGCGGACTAACGGCCAAGCAATACACTCTCGAGCACTTGCTTTGTTGAAGCGAATTCGTCGGCCTTCTTTTTCCACATATTGTCAACTTGCGCGGCTTCGTAGAGCTTTCCAGTGAGTCGCCGCGCACAACGCAGCTTCTCTTCTCCAAATGGCATATTCGCAAAAAGAACAAAGTCGTCAGCAATTGATTTTTGGCGCTTGTTTGGGAGCCGTGGACCTTGTTCGGTTATTGCGACGCCCGTAAGAACCTTTGGCTGTCTGGCGCGGAACGACTTAGTTTTGTGCCCGAATAAGCGATATTTCCTCATTATTTTCTTGGCTTCATAAAGCAGTTCTCTCGTCGCGCCGGCGCCTGTAAAGACTATATCATCGACATAAACCGTCATCTTGCAGGAACGGTGCACCGCCAATTCGAACAATTCGTTGAACATGTCCTCATAAGCAAAATACGAAACAATCGGACTGGCGCTGCTTCCTGTGGGCAAGTGACCACCAACGGTCAGTAGCCGAGCAAGAATGCCCGCCGCTCGGGGGTCACAATCCATCCGTTCAAGAAAGAAATGGTACACTGCTTGTCCGCGTGCATTCACATAGAACTTCTTCACGTCTATTTTCACAGTGGGTTGGCTCGGCGGATGTGACTTGGCATTGGAAATGTAAGTGTGGATCGGCATGCAAGATTGACCCCCTTGTTGGGGTAATCGGCGCCCAAAAGTGACCCCCCTGACAATTCGTACGAGAAGCTTCCTCAAAAGAGTGAGGGAGCGATCAGGGGATGTTGGTTGTGGAAACGATCGCAAAGATCAGGCAGGCGCATTTTGTTCACGGCAAGTCGATCAAGCAGATCTGCAGAGAGCTTCGGGTTTCCAGGAATACGGTCCGCAAGGTCCTGCGTTCAGGCGCAACCGAATTCAGCTATGACCGCACGACACAGCCTCGCCCGAAGATTGATCCATGGCGATCAGAACTTGACGAGATGCTGGCCGCAAATGCCAAGCAGCCGAGGCGGGAACGCCTTACACTGATCCGGATCTACGAAGAGTTGCGCAACCATGGTTACGGCGGCGGCTATGATGCGGTTCGGCGATACGCATCCAACTGGTCAAAGAGAACGCAGGCAGCATCGGCGAGCGCGTTTGTTCCCTTGAGCTTTGATCCGGGCGAAGCTTACCAGTTCGACTGGAGCCATGAGGTCGTGATTCTGGACGGTGTGACAGTGACTGTCAAAGTCGCTCATGTTCGCCTCAGCTTCAGCCGAATGCCGTATGTGCGCGCGTATCCCCGCGAGACCCAAGAGATGGTGTTCGATGCGCACGACAAGGCGTTTGCGTTCTTTGGCGGCGCTTGTGCGCGCGGGATCTACGACAATATGAAGACGGCGGTGGACGCGATCTTCGTCGGGAAGGGTCGGGCTTACAACCGCCGCTTTCAGCAGATGTGCGGTCATTATCTGGTTGACCCCGTTGCCTGTAGCCCGGCCTCGGGCTGGGAGAAGGGGCAAGTAGAGAACCAGGTTGGCGTGCTGCGCAGACGCTTCTTCGTGCCGCGCCCGAGGTTCAAATCCTTTGCAGAGCTGAATGCCTGGTTGGCAGATCGGTGCCTGGTGTATGCGAAGGCAAACAAACACCCCGACATTCCAGGCAAGACGGTCTGGGAGGTGTTCGAAGAAGAGCAGCCGAGTTTGATCCCATATGTCGGCTCCTTCGACGGCTTTCATGCAGTCCCTGCATCGGTTTCCAAAACCTGCCTCGTACGGTTCGACAAGAACAAGTACTCGGTAAATGCCCGGGCCGTTGGTCGACCTGTCGAGATCCGCGCCTATGCCGATCGCCTGGAATGCTGGCAAGACGGGCAGATCGTCGGCAGCCATACCCGTGTTTTTGGGCGCGATAACGCGATCTATGACCCGCTACATTACATTCCGGTGCTGATGCGCAAACCTGGCGCCCTGCGCAACGGAGCGCCGTTCAAGGAGTGGGAGCTGCCGCCGTCGTTACGCCGTGTGCAGCGTAAACTGGAGCGTCAGCCCGGTGGTGATCGCCAGATGGTCGAGGTTCTAGGCGCGATCCTCTCCGATGGGCTGGAGGCGGTGGAAGCGGCCTGTGCAGAAGCCCTGTCACAGAATGTCCCTTCCGCAAGCGTGGTCCTGAACATTCTCGCCCGTCGCCGCGAACCGCCACCACCCCTGACAATCACAACACCGGATGCATTGCGGCTGACCTGCGAGCCAGCCGCCAATTGTGACCGGTATGACAGCCTGAGGAGAACAACGAATGGAACGAACACAGGTGCTGGACGCCATGGGCCAACTGAAGCTCTACGGCATGCGGACAGCTTACGACGAGATCATCACGGCTGCGATCAAGCGCCAGCACGAACCACAACAGATTATCGGCGATCTGCTGACAGCCGAGATCTCCGAGAAGCTGGCGCGCTCAATCAAATACCAGATGACCATCGCGAAACTGCCACTGGCCAAGGAGCTGGAGGAATTCGACTTCGAAGCGGCCGAGGTCAACGAAACCTTGATCCGTGACCTCGCCACCGGCGACTTCCTCGACCATCAGCGCAATCTCGTGCTCATCGGCGGAACCGGCACAGGCAAAACCCATCTCTCCGTCAGTATCGCTCGAGCCTGCATCCGCCAGGGCCGCCGCGGGCGCTTCTTCAATGTCGTCGATCTGGTGAACAAACTCGATGCCGAAGCGCGGGCCGAGCGCCAGGGACGGACAGCTGAGTTGATATCACGCCTCGACTTCCTAATTCTGGACGAGCTTGGCTATCTGCCATTCGCTCAGACCGGTGGTCAGCTGCTGTTCCACCTGATCAGCAAACTCTATGAGTGCACATCAGTCATTGTCACAACGAACCTGGCATTCGGAGAATGGCCAACCGTCTTCGGCGACGCGAAGATGACCACCGCACTCCTCGATCGCCTCACACATCATTGCGAGATCGTTGAGACCGGTAACGAAAGCTGGCGCTTCAAGAACCGCGCCTAATTCAACCGCGCAGGCCGGGCCGCGCTCTGATAAATGAGGTCTCCACGCGACCCGGCCTGCTCAGCACCAGGGGGGTCACTTTTGAACGCCGATCTGGGGTCACGTTTGGATGCCGATTGACAGCGGGGTACAATAGGCCCCGCTTCGGATCGAAGGCGGAGAACCTCGATCAGCTCCAGCTGGCCCTTGAGAACGAAGAGGTCGCGGCGTCGGCGGAGTTGGCGCCGGCTGAGCCTTCGCCCGATGCCGCCGAACAACCGAAGGGAAAGCCGCGCCGGAAGCCGTTGCCTGATCATCTCGACCGCAACGAGACAGTGATCAGCCCTGGCGACAACTGCGGCCAGTGTGGTGGCAGCCTGAGAACACTGGGCGAAGATGTGACCGAAGAACTGGAATACGTCCCTGGCCGGTTTGTCGTGAACCGGATCGTCCGGCCCCGAATGGTCTGCAAGTGCTGCGAGGCGATTGTTCAGGCGCCGCTGCCGTCCCGCCCGATCGAACGTGGGCGGCCAGGGCCAGGTCTGCTGGCCCATGTGCTGGTGTCGAAATACGCGGATCACCTGCCGCTTTATCGCCAATCACAGATCTACCAACGCGAGGGCATCGACCTGGATCGCTCGACCATGGCCGACTGGGTGGGCAAGGCGACTGCGCTGCTGGAGCCGCTGGCCGACGCCATTGGGCGGCACGTTAGACAGGGCAAAGCATTATTTGCGGACGATACGCCGGTGAAGATGCTCAGCCCCGGAAACAAACGCACAAAGACCGCGCGGGTCTGGGCCTATGTTCGCGACGAGCGGCCATGGTCAGGGGATGATCCACCGGCTGCGTGGTATCAATTCTCGATCGACCGCAAGAAGCATCATCCCGTCCGGCACCTCGCGGGATACCAGGGCTGGGTTCACGCGGATGACTACGCGGGCTTCAACGATGTATTCGGCAAGGACCGAGCCTCGGAAATGGCCTGCATGGCGCATGTGCGGCGCAAGTTCGTTGACGTCCAGCAATCGCAGGGGTCTGCCATCGCGGAAGAGGCCATTCTGCGCATCGCCAAACTCTATGCCGTCGAGAAACAGGCGCGCGGACACCCGCCCGAAGAACGGGTTCGGCTGCGTCAGGAACATGCCAAGCCGGTCTTTGACGATCTGGAGGTGTGGTTGCACGCTCAGCTGACCAGAATTTCCGGAAAATCACCGCTCGCCAAGGCGATCCGTTACGCGCTCAGCCGCATGCTAAAGGCGAGGTCATACTTGGAGAACGGCTCTGTGGAGTTGGACAACAATTCAGCCGAGCGGGCGATGAAACCCGTCGCCATCGGGCGGAAGAATTGGACATTTGCGGGCTCGGAAGGCGGCGGCAACGCCATGGCCATCGCCTATACCCTTATCGAAACAGCCAAACTCAACGGCGTCGATCCGCAAGCCTGGCTGACCAACATCCTCAGCCGCATCGCCGATCACAAGATCACTCGGCTGGAAGAGTTGATGCCTTGGAGTTACGCTGCCTCGACAGCGTAACCGGGCACCACGATCGGGTGCCAGAGCACCCTCACCGGACGCTCACCGATTTTACACTCTGTGCAATTCTGTAAAGTGATCTGCATGGCGGCAGTCATGGATGGCTTTCCCCCGCCGTCCCGATTTGATGGCGGGTGCGTCTGTCAGTCCGGTTGCACCTGTCGCAATCCTAATCCATCCGCCCCGGCTTGAGCGTCAGGCCAAGGCTATTTGCAATAACCCAAGGACCCCTCGGCGCATTTCCTGCCGTCCGTCCAGGTCGCGTTGTTCAGGTCCGCGCCGTTGAAGTTGGCGCCGCTCAGGTCTGCGCCTGTCAGGAACGCGCCTTTCAGGTCCGCGCCGCCCAGGTTCGCTTCGCTCAGGTTCGCGCCTCTCAGGTCCGCGTCGCTCAGGTCCGCGTCGCTCAGGTCCGCGAGGGTCAGGTCCGCTTTGCGTAGGATCGCCCCCAAGTTCGCGCCATTCAGCCTCGCGCCTTTCAGGTTCGCGCCTTCCAGGTACGCGAGGGTCAGGTTCGCGCCTCTCAGGTCCGCGCCTTTCAGGTTCGCGCCGAACAGCCACGCTTGGTACAGGTTCGCGCCTTGCTTGTCGCAGCCGCTCCAATCGACGTTTAGCGCTGGTGGGTCTGAGCAAGCAGCGAAAGCATGGGATGTGGTGATAGCGAGTGCGAGTGCAGTAGGGGCGATAAGGTTGGAAAGGATAAATTTTGGGATGAAGGTCACTGTTGCCCTTTCAAAGGAGTGTAGTCTGAGTGCTACGGGAATAGGCCTATCAGGGTAGCATAATCCGAGACTACCCATATGCTTTCGATCCAATGATCTTGGCGGCCATCAAGGTGCCAATCAAGTGAATTTGCCGCCGTCCAGCGTGCCCGATGCTCAACGGCGAGGACGAAATGCGCGCCGACGGCCGCGCTGCGCCGCAAGGAGCATGATTTTGACCTGATCCGGACGCACCCGGGAATACCGCTGCAATCGCTTATACGCTGATCGAAACCGCCAAGCTTAACAGCGTCGATCCGCAGGCATGGCTAACCCACGTTCTCGGCCATATCGCCGATCACAAGAAAACCCGCCTCGACGAACTTATGCCTTGGCGTTACGCTGCAGATGCAGCGTAACTGGTAAACTCGTCACCCCGCCAGAGCGGGTTCGTCGGACGCGCACGAACGCCATCACCTCCGGGCGGGCGTAATGGCCGTCGCCGCGCAGCAGGATGCGCGTCTCGGGCCAGTGCCGGCGGATGCGTCGGACCAGGCGGCGGACATGGCCGGCGACCTCCCGGCCGGACGGCGTCCTCGCCGGGCGCAGGACGAAGGCGTCGGGACGCGCGGTCTCGGCCTCGTAGACATGGATCGGCGCGTAGCCGCGCTCGCCGTGGAAGCCGTTCCAGAAGGTCAGCTGCTGTCCGCCGTGGGCGGCGTCGAAGGTGTCGTCGATGTCGAGCGTGATCGCCGCCGGTGGCGCGGCATGGCTGTCGCAGTAGATGTCGATCAGTTCGTAGCTCAGGCGCATCGTCGTGCGGATGTCTGGCGCGTTCTCCCAGCGCGACATCGTCGGCTGGCTGGCCAGCCCGAGCTTCGCCTCCGGCGTCCTGCCCAGCGCCATCTTGAAGGCCGGGTCGTGGCGCAGATCGTCAAGATCGTCGGTGTCTTCGTATCCCGCAGCGATCGCCAGGACGCGCGCCCGCAGGATGTCCGCCAGAGGGTGAAGCACCCGGGAGGGGTCACGCCGGTCGGGGATCAGGGCCGCGAGCCTGTCGGCGATGCCGAGCCTGCGCTCGGCCTCGGCCAGCAGCACCACGCCGCCATCCGAGGTGATGCGTCCACCGACAAAGGCAGCGCTCACCTTCTTGCCCGAAAGGGCTGGAAGCGCGGGGAAAAGCGGGGCAATCTCGGTCATGGCGGCGGGGCGCTTTCGTGTTGCGCGGCAGCAAACGGCTCCTTCCCGCCACGACTGCCGAAAGGCGGATGTAAATTGGGCTGGAAGCGGTCGTTGACCCATTTACAGCTTCGTCCCAGCCCTTCGAATTACTGGTCGCTCTCATGAAAGTCGGCGGCCTCTAAAATCTGCGAATCGCCAATCGTCCCCAACGACCAGTCCGCATGTCCCCATACCTCCGGGCACAGTGCACCCTTCGTCACTGTCCGGACCCTCGCCCCCGCGCAACTCCTGTCCCGCAAAAGTCGTCGTCGAATGACAGCGCGCCGGGTGACTCTTTTGCCGGTCTGCAGTAATCACGCCGCATGGCTCAGCGTACTGCCCCTGCCAGATGTGCCCGCCTCTCCGTCGCCCCGATGATGGAGTGGACGGATCGCCATTGCCGGGTGTTTCACCGGCAGTTCTCGGCTCGGACGTTGCTGTATACCGAAATGCTGACTGCCAATGCTCTGCTGCATGGTGACCCGCCGCGGTGGTTGCGCCATTCGGCCGCCGAAGATCCGTTGGCGCTGCAACTGGGTGGGTCGGTTCCGCAGGATCTGGCCCGGGCCGTGTCGATTGCCCGGGATTTCGGATTTGTCGAGATCAATCTCAATTGCGGCTGCCCGTCCGACCGGGTCCAGAACGGTGCGTTCGGCGCCTGTCTGATGCGCTCGCCCGAACTGGTCGCCGACTGCGTGCAGGCGATGATCGAGGCGGCGGGCGATCATCCCGAGATTACCGTCAAATGCCGGATCGGCGTCGATGACCAGAACCCGGCGGATATCCTGCCGCGCTTTGTCGACACCGTTGCCGCCCGGGGCGTTCGGTCCTTTGCTGTTCATGCCCGCATGGCCTGGTTGCAGGGCCTCAGCCCCAAGGAAAACCGGACCATCCCGCCCCTCGACTACGATCTGGTGCGCCAATTGAAACAGGATCGCCCGGATCTCGAGATCGTGCTGAATGGCGGCATCGCGACGTTGGATCAGGCCGCGGATCATCTGGCGACCTTCGACGGGGCGATGATCGGACGCGCGGCCTATTCGGATCCGGCCGGAATTCTGGCCCGGGCCGATCGGGTGATTTTCACCCGGCAAACCGCCGATACCGACCCGGTCGACGCCGTGCGGGGCATGTATCCCTATATCGACAACGAGTTGTCTGCCGGGACGAGACTACACTCGATCACCCGGCATATGCTGGGGGCGTTCGCCGGGCGTCCTGGCGCGCGGCGCTGGCGCCAGATCCTGTCGAACGGCGCGACTGCGCCCGGCGCAGACCTGGTGCTGATCGAGGAAGCGTTGGCCGTTGTCGCCCCGGACCGGGCCGCCGCCTAAATGGACAGGGATGCCTTCTTCGGCCGGGGCTGGGTAAAGTTTCCGGCCGAACCGGCGACATTGCGCTGGGCCGAGGCAGCCGCGCCCGCGGCTTTGGCGACCCTGGATGATCCTGATCTGCGCGCCGCCTGGCTCCGCTGCAACGGAACCTGGTTTGCCGGGGTGAATGCGCTGGCCAATGATCGCGACGGTGCGATCGCCGGGGCCGGTGTCCCGCCGCTTTCCGGCGCCGCGGTCGATTTCGTCGCGAAGGAACTGGGTCTCGCCGGATTTGCCTGGGACCGGGCACAGATCTCGATCTGTTTTCCCGGTTATCCGGCGCAGGGGGGCGAGGAAAGCGACGCCGCCTTTCGATACCGCCGCGACCGCGACGCGGCCCATATCGACGGGTTGCAGCGCGATGCCGCCCGCCGCCGCAAACCGAACGAGAGCCATGGCTTCATCCTGGGCCTCGCGCTGAACCTGGCTGGCGCCGGTGCGGCGCCATTCGTGGTCTATGAAGGATCGCACCAGATCATGCGCCGGGCGCTGACCGACCGGCTGGCCGGGATCGCGCCGGAAAAATGGCGCGACCAGGATGTAACGGACGCCTATATCGCCGCCCGCCGCGAAGCGTTTGAAACCTGTCCAAGGGTGGAAATCCCGGCCCGCCCCGGCGAGGCGTATCTGGCACACCGTTTGTGCCTGCACGGCGTTGCGCCCTGGGCATCGAACGCGCCGGGCGATATGCGGATGATTGCCTATTTCCGGCCTGACCCGTATCCAGGTGAGCCGCCGGATTGGTGGTTGACGCGGGAATAGCACCGCAAGGTGCAAAGTTCGTTACAAGGAAAGGTGCGCAATGGACATCCTGAAAAAGGTCCCGATCTGGGCGTGGTTTGTCGCCGCAATCGGTCTGCTGTTGCTCTTTGGCGAGACAAAAATCTCGGTCGGCAACGTGTCGGTCGGCGGCGAGGACCTGGGCGGCTTCGAATACGACAGCACGAAATAGGCAACACGAAATAGGCAGCGCCCGGTTGCCCACAAAGACGGCTCACGCGAACCGGTCAGTCGGGGGATGTCAGAACGGAAGGGTCAGTTACGCAGGATCAGCTTGCCGCGCTTGAACGATGTCTCGTCAAGCCGCTCCAGAAAGCTCATTCCCAGCAGCCCGGTTTTCAGCATTCCCGGGCGCGCCACGGCGGCTTCCACGTCGAACACCGCAATGGGTCCGATCTTGATCGACGACAAGGTGACGGGCGCAACCCGCGATTGGCCGTTCGCCGTCGTCACCGGCAGCGAATACCGCAGGCGCCGCCGGTCGATCCCCAACTTCAACGCCGATTCATAAGGGATCAGCACCATCGAGGCGCCGGTATCGACCAGCATCATTACGTTGACGCCGTTGATCTGCGATTCGGCACGGTAATGGCCGTCCCAGGCCCGGCGCAGTTCCGCCGCGCCCTGCGGCGTTGTCAGTGCGACTGACGGGTGAATATTGCCGCGGATCCGGTCATAGATATCGCCGAGATCGTGGCGGCTTTGATAGCCCAGGACCGTACAGATCAGGACAGCGACCCAGACAACGGCCTGCCGGTCCATCTCGGGCCCGCCATGCGATAAGATGCGCGACGCTGCCGCGATCACCATCCCCGCGCCCAGCACGGCGAAGTAGACGACAACATTGGTCGCATCCAAAGGCAGCACAATCCGCTGGCCCGGCGCGCCAGTCAGATACCAGGCCAGCCACCAGAGCGCCGCCAAAACCGACAGCCAGTAAATTGAACCCAGTCGCAAATTTGTCCCCCGCTTACCGGCACGTCCCGGCAGCTTTCGTGTGCAGTTACCAGCAATTCTCTGGATTGTTTAACAGATTGTAAACGACCCGCGGCTGACACAGATATAATACGCCGGAAATGGGGGTCACGGCAACCTTAGCGCGAGTTGTTGCGATCTGCGATTCTTTTCGAGCGACCGCCTTTTCGTTTTGCAACGGCCGGGCGGCGATTCGGCAACTCGGCTTTCAGGGCCAATCGTGCCTCGGATGTCATGCGCGCCCAGCCCGAAATCTCGTCTGCCGTGCGGTTGCATCCGATGCACAACCGCGTTGCCGGATCGATCAGGCAGATCGTCTGACAGGGGCTGTCCGGCTCTGACCGGCGCCAGACCGGGGGGCGATCCTCGTCGCTCATTCACCTGCTCCCGACAGCACCGATAACCGGTCCAGCACGCCTTGCAATATGAACTGCGCCGCCAGGCTGTCGATCACCTCGGCCCGGCGTTTACGCGACGTGTCGGCCTCCAGCAGGGTTCGCTCGGCGGCAACCGTCGTCAGCCGCTCGTCCCACAGCGCGACAGGCAGCCCCAGCCGGTCGGCGACATTCCGGGCAAAGGCGCGGGCCGACTGCGCCCGCGGCCCCTCGGATCCATCCATATTCAACGGCAGGCCGACAACCACGCCGGCCAGGGCGCGGTCGGCTGCGATCTTGGCCAGCGCTTCGGCGTCCTGCGCAAATTTGCGCCGCCGGATCACCGTCAGCGCGGTCGAGGTCATGCGCAGCCCATCGGACACCGCAACCCCGATGGTCTTGGTGCCGGGATCCAGCCCCATCAATGCGCCGGACGGCGGCAGGGCGCTGATTTGTTCCACGACCGTCATGGCATCTCGATCCCCATCAACAGTGCCTGCTCGCGCACAAAGGCCCGCGCGGTTTTCTCGCCGATCTTCTCTTGCGACATGACCAGAATGCGCCGCGCATCCTCGGTCTTTTGCAACTGGACATAGGCGTTGATCAATCGCACCCAATCTTCGGGCTCGCCGCCGCGCTCGGTCAGCCGCTCTTCCAGACGGGCGACCATACCGGCAACCATCGCTGCGCGTTCCTCCGGCGTCATGTCGTCGGCGGCCCTCACATCTTCCTCGGTCGGTCCGGGCGCACCGGATCCGCCGGTCTCCTCGATCAACGCGGTCAACGCGTCCTGCCAACCCGCACCGCGCGGCGTGGCGGCGGTCTGATCCTCGGCCCGCAAAGCCTGCCACAGCGCAATCGCTTCCTCGACGCGTCCGCCTTGGCGCAGGGCAAACCCGGCATAGTACCGGCCCATTATGTGGCCGGGCTCGCGCTGCATGACCTGTTCCAGCGCCATTAACGCTTCCGGGCTGACATAGCCGCCAGCGGCGAAGATCATCGCCTCGGCCTGACTGGCCAGATCGTCTGCGCTCGCCCGCGGTCCCAACAGCTCGATCAGCCGGTCATTCGTCTTGCGGGCCTCGACCCAGCGTCCGGCGCGGGCCAGGCCGCGCGCCAGCAAGCGGTGCCCTTCGACATCTTCCGGGCGCGTCTCAACGATACCCTCCAGACGCTCCAGCAGCGCAGCATAGTCGGGGTCCAGTTCTTCGGCTGAACTGATCCGGCCCGCCATCTGCTTTTCGGCTTCCTCCTGGCTGGGCAAGCCCGACGCCGCGGCACGGTTGCATGTCTCGCGCGGGCAGTCGGGAAGGCCGGGCGAGCCGACCTGCAGATAGATGATCCCCGCCAGGGCCGGGGCGGCGATCAGCGCAACCACGGCCGTCAGCCGCGACGCCGCCACCGGGGCCGGGTTCAATTCGCCCGCGGCTTGTGCCTTGCGCGTTGAGGCGATCAGGCGGCGCGCGATCTCGGCGCGGGCGCCCTCGGCCTCTGCCGCCTCGATCGTGCCCCGTGCCAGGTCCCGGTCCAGCTCGGTCAGCTGATCACGATACAATTCGGCATCAAGCTGGTCACGCCCAGCCGTCCTGCCGCCGCCCGCCACCAGCGGCCAGACCATAAAGATTGCGACCAACAGCGTGCCTGCAATC
This sequence comes from uncultured Limibaculum sp., assembly GCA_951813525.2. Classification (GTDB taxonomy): domain Bacteria; phylum Pseudomonadota; class Alphaproteobacteria; order Rhodobacterales; family Rhodobacteraceae; genus Thermohalobaculum. The sequence goes on along the minus strand of CATOTJ020000003.1, from coordinate 649,956 downwards.
GCAACGATCAGGAATGTCGCCAAGCCTCTCTCCTCAACCGGCAACCACGGGACCGCAAAGGACCCGTGCAGACTTCGCTCCTCACCTAGCCCCGGCACCCGATCTGCGCAACCGCCTGTCGCACGCAGGCTGTGGGGCGCCGCTTTCGGTTTTGCACCGTCTGGCGTATGCGCTAGGTTCCCGGCCAGTTTGCCGGAGGCACCGTCATGCAACGCTATTCCGCCTTCGCGCTGGCAAGGCGCGCCCTGAAATACCATCAAGGCTGGGAACGGGCCTGGGCCTCGCCCAGCCCACGGCGTCACTATGATGTGATCATTGTCGGTGCCGGCGGGCATGGCTTGGCGACCGCGTACTACCTGGCGAAGAATCACGGCATCAAGGATGTCGCCGTTCTGGAAAAAGGTTGGCTCGGCGGCGGCAATACCGGCCGGAACACAACCATCATCCGTTCGAATTACCTCCAGCCCGCATCAACCGCCGTCTTCAAAAAAGCCCATCAGCTTTATGAAGACCTCAGCCAACAGCTGAATTTCAACATCATGTTCAGCCCGCGCGGCGTGCTGATGCTGGCCCAGACCGAGCATGAATTGCGCGCCTGGAAGCGCACCTATCACGCCAACCGGGCTGCGCGCATCGACAGCGAACTGGTCGATCCCGACCGCATTCGCGCCATCTGCCCGATCATCGAAACAAAGGGACCGCGCTATCCGGTTCTGGGCGGTCTTTGGCAACCGCGCGGCGGCACGGCCCGTCACGATGCCGTTGCCTGGGGCTATGCCCGTGCCGCCTCTGACATGGGTGTCGATATCATTCAGCGCTGTGAAGTCACGGGCATCGACCGTGCAGCGGGCGGAGAGGTCTCGGGCGTCCAGACCGGCCAGGGTTCGATCTCGTGCAACAAGCTGTGCATCGTCGTCGCCGGGCATTCCGGCGTTATGGCCGACATGGCGGGCTTTCGCCTGCCGGTCGAATCGGTCGCCCTGCAGGCCCTTGTCAGCGAACCCATCAAGCCATGCCTCGACATCGTCGTTATGGCCAACACCGTTCATGGCTATATGAGCCAGTCCGACAAAGGTGAAATGGTCATCGGCGGCGGCGCTGACGGTTACAACAACTACACGCAACGCGGCAGCTTTCAGCACATCGAGGAAACGGTATCCGCCCTGTGCGAAACATTCCCGATCATCAGCCGCCTGAAAATGCTGCGCCAATGGGGCGGCATTGTCGACATGACCGGCGACCGGTCCCCGATCATTTCACGCACGCCGGTCGACGGGATCTATATCAACTGCGGCTGGGGGACCGGTGGCTTCAAGGCCATCCCGGGATCGGGCTGGGCTACAGCAGGTCTGCTTGCGAACGGCTCGGACCCGATGGCCGATCCGTTTTCCTTGGGCCGCTTTGCCGAAGGACGGATGATCGACGAAAGCGTGGCCGCCGCCGTGGCGCACTGAGCAGGGCGCACTGAACGGGGCGGACTGAGCAGGGCGGACAATGGCAACCCGACGATCGCCTGGGCCCTCTGCCGCCAAACATTGAAACCAACGGGCGGGCCTAAACCCGCCTTGATTGCCAGCGATCTCTGAGGTTCGCCACGAAACCGTGCCGAAAGATTCTATCGCCAGATGTCAGCAGGCGCCATTGGCCACCGGCCTAGTCTTTGCGCAACCTGTCCGGGTCGAACTTTTTGCGGCCCGTTTCCGCGGGCATCTGTGCCGCCGGCACGCCCGGGTCGTCGCGCTCGGCCAGCATGCGGTCCATGCCCTCGACTTTATAGTTTGCCAGAAACCAGCGCACGAATTGAAAGATCAGAAACGCGGCGATGACCAGGGCCGCGATCAATGGCAGCGCACCGGTTTCAAGAAATCCAGTGATTGCGCCGGTCGACGTCGTCGCCGCGGTCTCGGCCGATTCCTCGACCCCAAACGGCGTCACAGCACCGGTTTTTTCAGTTTTAGCCATACTCAACGCCCCAACTTCTCCCAACCAAGGGAAGATTACACTCAAACTATGGAATTATTTTGGCAGCCGTCATTTTGCCTGCCGATTCGCTCACTCTAACGTCGCCGCCGCTGCCGATACGTCCTAGGCCAGACGCCCGGATCCGTTCGATGCGGCCTTGATCCGGCGCCATCCCATCCAGCCAACCCAACCCAGGGTCAGCAGGATCAGCCCGATCGCGGGCAACTCCCCATCAAACAGCCCGCCTTGGCTGTGGACCCCTGCCAATGGCGATGCCGCCGCTTCCGCCGCAACCGCTGTGCTGAAATTTTCGAACATTGCAGATCCCCGATTTCGTCTTGCCCATCTCGGGACCCTGGCAGCGAATCTTGAAGAAACTTGGGCGAAAAGTTGGGCAGAAACGGGGCTGATCGCGGGCGCCCCCGCATTCTGTTCCGATCAAGGTCGCAACCTGTCGATCATGCGACGGGTCCGGGCACCCCGGATGGCATCGCGCGTGCGATCTGCTACACCAAGAATTCGACCACTCATCATCGGCACGCCAATCCTGATCAGCCGTGGAACTGATCGCACTTTGTGGAAAGCCCATGCTGCAACTGACCTGCCCTTATTGCGACGCCGCCTGCGAAGAGACCGAACTCGCCGCTGGCGGAGAGGCGCATCTCAAGCGATATGGCCCCGGCTCGTCCGATGACGAGTTCACCGAATATCTGTTTACCCGCAAAAACCCCCGGGGCGTGCACTTCGAACGCTGGCGCCACGTCTATGGTTGCGGCAAGTGGTTCCATGCCGCCCGTTGCACCGCGACGCTGGAAGTTTTCGGGACCTATTCTGCACAAGTTACTGAACCACCCGCCGATGTGATCGCCGCGATCAAAGCGCGTCGTCCGGAATGGGAGGGTTGGTGATGGCAACTCGTCTTGCCGAAGGCGGACTGCTGATCGACCGGTCGCAGCCGATGTCCTTCACCTTCAACCGCGATACGCTCAGCGGGTTTGACGGGGACACGCTGGCCTCGGCGCTGTTGGCCAATGGCCGCACGCTGGTTGGCCGGTCGTTCAAATATCACCGCCCGCGCGGCATCGTTGCCAGCGGCGCCGAGGAGCCGAACGCCCTGATGGGTCTGGGCGAAGGCGGCCGGTTCGAGCCGAACCAGCGCGCAACAACCACTGAATTGTATTCTGGATTGGTGGCCACCAGTCAGAACCACTGGCCCAGCCTTGAACGCGATGTCGGGGCGCTGAATGCTTGGGTTGCCGACAAGGTGCCGCTCCTGTCGGCGGGCTTTTACTACAAGACCTTCCTCTTCCCGCGGATTGCTTGGAAACATGTCTACGAGCCGTTTATCCGCCGCGCCGCAGGCCTGGGCAAAGCGCCGACCGAAGCCGACCCCGACACTTACGAGCATTACCATGACCATGTCGACGTTCTGGTCGTCGGCGGCGGCGTTGCCGGGTTACGGGCCGCCCGTGAAGCGTCCGAGGCCGGAAAATCGGTCCTGGTGGTCGATCAAAGCCGCGTCTTCGGTGGCCGGACTTTGGTCGACGATGACGGTCTGAACGGCGATCAGGGCATCGACTATGTCGCCGCGAAGATCTGGGCCATGAAGGGCGCCGAGTACCTGGCCTCTGGCGGCAGTCAGGCCGTCGCCGACATGATGCCGAAAACCGACGGTGCCGGACCTGTGCGGTTAATGACCCGCACGATGTGCTCCGGGGTCTACGACCACGGCTATGCGCTGCTCTATCAGCGTGTGTCAGACCACCGCCCGGGACAGCCAGGCGCCCCGCGCCACCGGCTGTGGCGGGTCCGGGCCAAGGAAATTGTGATGGCCACCGGCGCCATCGAACGCCCCATGACATTCGCCAATAACGACCTGCCCGGGGTCATGCTGGCCTCGGCCGTGCGTGATTACATCCGCCTTTGGGGCGTGTTGCCGGGCAAAAAGGCCGTCGTGTTTGCCAACAACGACGACGCTTACCGGACAGCACTGGCTCTCGACGACGTCGGCGCCAAGGTCGTGGTCGCCGATGTGCGCACCAATGTGGATGGCGCATTGCCACAACAGGTCCGGGACCGCGGGATCGACGTTTTGGCAAGCCACGGTGTCGTAAAAGCAACCGGCAAAAAGGCCGTCGAACACGCAGAACTCGCCCCGCTCGACCGCCCCGACCGCATTCGCGAAGTTGGCTGCGACGTGCTCGCCGTCTCGGGCGGTTGGAGCCCGGTTGTCCACCTCTGGTCCCATTGCGGCGGTAAACTGTCCTGGGACGCTGATCGTGCCCTGTTCCACCCCGACCCATCGCGCCCGCCAACGGGCGCCGACGGTCAGGCCATGGTTCGCGCTGTCGGCGCGGCGAATGGTGATCTGACCCTGGACGCGATCGTGTCGGCCTCGGGCACCCCGGCCGAGGCCCCGATGCAACCCCATTGGTTCACCCCGGCCCCTGGCAAGTACAATCACGGCACCAAACATTTCGTTGATTTTCAGAACGATGTGACCGCCGCCGATGTCCGCCTGGCCGCGCGCGAAGGATATGAAAGCGTCGAACACACCAAGCGTTACACGACGCTCGGCATGGCCACCGATCAGGGCAAAACCTCGAATATTAACGGCCTCGCACTTCTGGCCGAGGCACTGGACGCCGAGATCCCAGATGTCGGCACCACCACGTTCCGCCCGCCCTACACCCCGATTTCCATGGGTGCGATTTCCGGTTCTGCCAAAGGTCCGCTGTTCAAGGCGGTGCGTCAAAGCCCGATGCATGCCTGGTCCGACGAAAACGGCGCCGATTGGGAACCGGTCGGCGACTGGTATCGTGCGTATTGTTATCGCCGTACAGGCGAAGACCGTCACACCGCCGTAACGCGCGAAGTGCTGAACGCGCGCCAGAAGGTCGGCATGCTCGATGCCTCGACCTTGGGCAAAATCGTCGTCAAGGGACCGGATGCGGGTAAATTCCTGAACCTGCTTTACACCAACATGATGTCGAACCTGAAGGTCGGGCGCTGTCGCTATGGCCTGATGTGCGACGAAAACGGCTTTCTGTTTGATGATGGCGTCGTCGTGCGCACGGGCGAGGACGAGTTTCTTTGCCACACGACCTCGGGCGGGGCCGACCGCGTCCACGCCCATATGGAAGAGTGGCTGCAAACCGAATGGTGGGATCTCAAGGTCTGGACTGCGAACGTCACCGACCAATGGGCCCAGATCGCCGTCGCCGGACCCCATGCCCGCAAGGTGCTGGAAGCTGCCGGCGCCGATGTGCCGCTGGACCCCGGCACCGTCAAGTTTATGGACTATATCGACGGCACCCTGGCCGGATGCCCGGCGCGGATTTTCCGGATCTCGTTCTCGGGCGAGCTGAGCTATGAAATCGCAACCCCTGCCGGACATGGCCTGCAACTCTGGCAGGCGCTGCTGGCCGCAGGTCAGGATTACGGCGTCATGCCCTATGGGACCGAAGCCTTGCACATCATGCGGGCCGAAAAGGGTTTCATCATGATCGGCGATGAAACCGACGGCACCGTGATCCCGCAGGATCTGGACCTTGGCTGGGCGGTCTCCAAGAAAAAGACCGACTTCATCGGAAAACGGGCACAGCAGCGATCCGACCTGACCCGCCGGGGCCGCAAACAACTGGTCGGCCTTCTGACCGAAAACCCCCAAGACGTGCTGCCCGACGGCGCCCACGCGGTCCGCCGCGTCTTCGAGGAAATCGAGATGGAAACGATTGGCCACGTCACCTCGACCTATTTCTCGCCGACGCTGGGCCATTCGATTGCGATGGGCCTGGTCAATGACGGCCTCGAACGGCGCGGCGAGTGGCTCGACTTCCCGGTCGATGGCGGCGTCATGAAGGCGCAGATCGTTGACCCGGTCTTCTACGACCCCAAGGGGGAAAAGCAAAATGTCTGACACGGCAACAACCCAAGCCCCCGAATCCCCCGAAGCGCCTGCAATCGAAACCTATATCGGGATCGAAAACGCCGGACCGCGCGGCCAGATCACGCTGCGCGCCGATCTCTCCTGCGCGCAGGTCGCCGCCGCTGTCAGCAACGCCGCCGGTCTGGCGGTGCCCGAAAAGTTGGCCGTCACCCATGACGGCGACAGCCGCGCCGTCTGGATGTCGCCGGACGAGCTGTTGCTCATTCTTCCGGCCGGACAGGCGCCCGGCGCAATCGCAAAGCTGCAGGCAGAACTGGCCGATCACCACCACATGGCGTTGGACGTCTCGGACGCCCGTTCGATCTTTCGCCTGACCGGTCCAGCGGTCGGCGAAGTTTTGGCCAAAGGCGCCCCGTGCGATGTCTCGGACCATGGCTGCCCGCCGGGGACGGCGCGCCGTACCCATCTTGCCGGGCTGGCGATCGGTCTCTGGCGCCTAGGGCCCCAGGATTGGGAAATCGTCTGTTTCCGGTCCTACGCCCCGCATTTGCTGACCTGGTTGCAGGTTTCGGCGGCACCAGGTGCGCAGCTTTAAGCACCCAAACCCGGGCCATATCGCCCCGGGTCAATTGCCCGCCCGCCGACCAGTCGCGCAGCCTAGACCCCGCCCACCGATATTGCACCTGACCCGTCTGGTCCGGTACGCTTCCGCACGAGAGCACAGCACAGCGCTGGCGGAGGATTATCGGATGCACCGAACACTGGTTCTTGCACTTGCCTGCATTTTTACGGCCACGGGTCCTTCTGGCGCCGGTGCCGACACCCTGAACACCTGCAAATTCGTCGACCCCATAACCGAATATGCGGCGTTCGTGCTGGACAAACGCGGCGACCTGCAAAAGTTCAAAAAACGCCGCTTCGGCACCGACGCGCTGCATCTCTTGATCCACTACAACGCGATGCCCGGCGCCGAAATCCGCCAGCACCTGGTCCGGCTTAAGGCCGCAAAGGTCGGGCTTGCCGATGAACTGGCGGTTTCCTGGGCCTATGGCGCCGGGGATGATGCGGACCGCGACTGGCTGACCACCACGTTCAAACCGGACCCGGCGGTCGATTATTCGGTTTTGAAAGCACTGCTGGAATTCGACAACGGAAAAGCACTGTTCCGTTATCTGGACCAGCTCGAGACAGCAGATGTCAGGTACCACCGACAATTCGGCGCAGTTCTGACCGGCCACATCACGGCAACCTGGTCGGACGAGCGCAACGCAACTTTCGTGTGGAATGCCATCGCCGCAGGCTATCCGGAATTTGCAGCGACCGCCCTTTTTGTATCCAGTGATCGTGACGTATATCACCGTTTCGTCGCCAATAACGCCTCAGACGAGGCGGTCCGGTTGCAAGACGCTCAGACCCTTTTCAACTCGCTCCTGACGGTTCCGAACAATACCGGCCCATTGACGAAAGGCACCGATCGGGCCGAGGCCAATACCAGGTTTTATCCGATCCTCAGGCTCGGTTATCTGATGGGCGAGGCCGATTTTACCCTGATCGCGTTGAACCAAACCGGGCGCGAGCAAGAGATCATGCGCGCCGCCAATCGTGTATTGGCCAAGATCGACGACGGCACACTTGATCCGGTGACCGACCCGGATGCGGGTTGGATCGCGGCCTTTGAAGCAATGATCGCCGAGCTTGGGCGCGACGGCGCCGATGATGCGCTGACGGGTTACGAGATTGCACGTCTGCGCCACTACTCGATCACGGCGCGCGACTTCCTGGATTGGGTCATGGCGGCCCGGGCCGTGCGTGACCATTTCCGGTCGGGGGCCGACGGCGATCCGCCCAAACCTGCCAACCTGCAGGCAAAATTCGACTGGTCCGGTTGGGTCGAAACCGCCAACGCGGTTCGTGCGGGCACGTTTGATCCCATTGCAACGCGCGACGCACAGGCAACAAGGGTCGCGGTCGAAGTGCTGTTCGCGGCCGAAAAATTCGGTGCCGTCGGCGCAGCCGTCGTGACGTCAGATCTGAAACTCGACGCACAGTTAAAGATTTTGCGCGATTTTGCACTGCGCCTGGACCGGCGATGCCTAAAGGCCGCGGTCGCACCGGGACAGGCGGTTATTCTCGGCGGGCAAACGGTGTTCCGTTTCGACCGCTGAGATCGCCGCGATTCCCTTCGCCGCCATTCCGCGCTAGGCAGAGCCGGTTGGAACTGGCCGGAACCGTTCGATGGACTTCCTGACGATTTGGGCGATGTCGCTGGCCCGCGCCTTGGCGCGGGTTCTGCCGATTGCCTGGGTTTCCGGCCTGGGCGGATTTTTGGGACGGCGCGCTTTTGCTGGCGGAAAACGCCAACGCCGGGCGTTGGCCAATCTGGCGATGGCGTTCCCGGACCTGTCCGACAGCCAACGGTCGGCAATTGTCCGGCAGATGTGGGACAGCTATGGTCGGTCGTTGGCCGAAACGCTGGTCCTGGACCGCATCGCTGCCGACCCGGCCCGGGTCGAACTGGTCAATCCCGAGGTGCTGCAGGACGGGGCCGGGTCCGGTACCGTTTTTGTGGGGATGCATTACGGGAATTGGGAGGTCAACGCGCTTCCGGCACTCGGCCGGTTTCCGGGTCTGGCGGGTCTTTACAAGCCCTTCAAATCCGCGCGATTCGATCAGTGGGTGCGGCGCCAGCGCACCGGGTTCTACCCGGGCGGTCTGCTCGAAGCCGATGCGTCCGCATTGTTGAAGGCGGCACGCCTGGTCAGGGCGGGCGGCGCTGTCTGTCTGCTGGCCGATCACCGGGACGCGGGGGGCATCGACGTGCCGTTTTTCGGCCGGCCCGCCCCTTCGTCGGCCTTTGCGGCCATGTTGGGTCGCCGATTTGACGCCCGGGTCATCGCCGCACGGACCGACCGGCTGCCGGGCGCGCGGTTTCGGGTCGTCCTGCACCGGATCGAGGTGCCCGAAACCGACGATTCGGATGGCGACATCGCGGCGGTCACGGCAGAAATTCAAGCCAAGTTCGGGGAATGGGTGCGCGACGATCCCGGCGCCTGGCTCTGGTTTTACAAGCGCTGGCGGGACAATGTGGCCGTCTAAAAACTGTGCCGGGATCTACCGCAGGTTCTCCGGGATTGCGTTAGCGACAAGTTAGCGATCAATCTTTCGCAAAGACGATTTGGGTACGATCCCCAATCAGATCTTCGGCAAGGTTCTCGCGCAGAATCTCGAAGCGCATTGCTTATTGTAAACCTCTGGCCCGCCCTAGGAATAGAGATCCGCCCGCGATGGCGGCAGGGGCGGGATGCCCTTGGGGCTCGCCGAAATCAGCGTCTGATAGATCCGTGCCGACCCACGCAAAAACGCCAGCGAGCAGCCACTCAGATAGGCGACCCACAACCGATAGGTCTGAGGGTCGGTCAATGCCTCGGCTTCCTCGCGCCGCGCCGTCAGGCGCTCGCACCAAATCCGGGTCGTGCGTTCATAGTGGCGCCGCCAGGCTTCGACATCGTGGACCTCCATCTTGGTCTTTTCGATGGCGGCTATGGTCGCGCCGATATCGTCCAACTCGCCGCCCGGAAAGATGTATTTCTGCAGCGCCCGCTGCTCGGGTCGCTTTGAAAATCTTGCCTTTTTTGCCTTGGCACCGCGGCTGATCGCATGGTTCAGAAACAATCCGTCAGGCGCCATCAGGCTTTTAGCCTTGGCAAAATAATGCGGAATATTGACCAGCCCGATATGCTCGTACATGCCGATAGACGCAATCTTGTCGAACTGCCCCTGCAACTCGCGATAGTCGATGATCTGGATAGTGATCCGGTCCGCCAGGCCTTCGCGCTGGGCGCGTGCACGGGCCTCGTCGGCCTGTTCGTTTGACAACGTAATGCCATGGGCGCGCACGCCGTAATGACGCGCCGCATGGGCCACCAACCCGCCCCAGCCGCAGCCTATGTCCAGAAAGCTCTCGCGTTCACGTAGGCGCAGCTTGCGGCAGATCATGTCCAGTTTGGCGGTTTGGGCGTCCTCCAGCGTTTCGACGCCTTCCGGAAAGTATCCGCAGGAATACTGCATTTGCGGGTCCAGAAACAGCCGGTAGAAGTCGTTGCCCACGTCATAGTGGAACTGGATAAATTCTTGATTTTGCCCGGCTTTTCGGCCAGTGCCTTCGGCGTTGCCGTTGAATTCGCGCGACGCGTCCGGGCTGTCGCCCCGTGCGATCAGGAATGGCATCAAAATTCGCGCCATGCGGGCTTTGGGGATCCGCCGCATTCGGCGGCGAAAGCCTTTGTCCACCGCAAACGGCGTGCCGATATCGATCAGGGTTCCGCCCTCGATATCGATCCGGCCATGGGCGTAATGTCGGATCGCCCGGTCCAGCGTCGGGCGGCGCAGCAGCGACGGCAAAACACCCGGCGTTTCGACCCGGATGGCCAGACCCTCGGGTGGGTTTTGGCCCAACGGCTCGATCGAGCCGTCCCACAAACGTACCGATAACGGCATGTCGACATACTCGCGGATCAGGGCAATCGCGCGGCGGGCGGCGGTAAGCAGACGATCGTCGGCCATCGCAGCTGCCTGCTAACTTTCGTCGGCGTCGGCCAAATGCTTCAGCAGCAACCGCTCGACGACGCCAGCGAAAAATATAAGTAAGTCAGTGCCATGGCTGGAATCGAAGCGCCGGGGATCAGCCGATCCGAAGACCAGCATTCCCGACGATCCGCCAACATCCATTGCCAGGCACGCCTCGGATTGGATTGGGTTAGCCTCGCCAAAGATCAACTCGGCCTCGGCCCCGGCACTGCGCAACGCGACCGGACCGTTCGGGTCGCCATCCAGCGCCAGATAATCCTCGATCGTGCCCTCCGGCAGGGCCAGGACACGGCCCCGCAAACCCTCGCCGAACCCTTCGGCCACGGTCGTCTCGGACACGTCGGCCTCCAGACACAGGCGTGCCTCGTCGACGGTCAGCATGCCCGGCACATCCTGGGTCAGGCGTTGCAGGAACGACGACAGATCGGGCGGTTCGATCAAGGCCAGCACGGCCCTGTGCAGCTGGTGCGTGCCCGACACGTTTTCATAGGCCGCGGCAATGACTGTGCGATGCGTCAGCGCCAGTTTTTCCAGACGGGTTTCAAGGCGTTCGACCAGCCGGTCGCGCAGGTCCACAACCTTGCGATCGGTCGCCGAATCGCCGACCAGACGGCGCATGACATCGTCGTCGTCCAGCACCAGCGCCGGTTCCGCAACGATCAGCGAGCGGATCAGATCACGGTCGGAGTCCGAAAGCTTGAGCGTGGTCATCGCGCTAGGCCTTGAGAATGTCCTGACCGGTCTTGGCCCAGTCGGCCAAAAACGCCTCCAGCCCCTTGTCGGTCAGCGGGTGTTGCGCCAATTTTTTCAGCACGTCCGGCGGCAGTGTGGCCACATCAGCGCCGATTTTGGCGCACATGGAAACATGGTTGATCGTCCGGATCGACGCCGCAAGAATTTGTGTCTGGAAGCCGTAATTGTCGTATATCTGGCGAATGTCAGCGATCAACTCCATCCCGTCCAGACCCAAATCGTCCAGCCGCCCGATAAAGGGCGAAATGAAAGTGGCACCTGCCTTGGCTGCCAGCAGCGCCTGATTGGCCGAGAAGCATAAGGTAACATTAACCATGTGCCCGGCATCAGAAAGCGCCTTGCAGGCCTTGAGCCCGTCCCAGGTCAGGGGAACTTTGACAGCAATGTTCGACGCGATTTTTGCCAGCTCCAGCCCCTCGGCGATCATCGCCGGGGCCTCGGTCGCCGTGACCTCGGCCGATACCGGACCGTCGACCGCCGCGCAGATTTCGGCTGTCACCTCCAGAATGTCGCGGCCCGACTTCATAATCAGCGATGGATTTGTGGTGACCCCGTCGACCATTCCGGTTTCAGCGAGTTCCCGGATCTGGTCAATTTCCGCGGTGTCGACAAAAAATTTCATGGACGATTCCCCCTGGGCGGCGATTGTCGCCGACCCTAGCCGAGCAGGGCGGGCCTTGCCAGTCCCGATCCGCCCATGAAACGCGTTGGCGTTCTGTTGCCGATGCCGTTTCCCGGGCCACTGGATTACGCACTGCCCGGCGGGATGGAGGCCGCGCCGGGCGACTTTGTAAAGGTCGAACTGGGCGCCCGCGCCGTGGCCGGCGTCGTGTGGGGCGAGGGCGAGGGCGAAGTTGCGGCCGAGCGCCTGAAGCCCATTGCAGGGCCACTGAACGCGCCGCCGATGCGGGCCGAAATGCGTGCCTTTCTCGACCGCGCTGCGGCCTACACCATGACGCCGCCCGGAATGATGCTGCGTCTTGCAACTCGTGTGCCGGATCTGGGTGCGCCCAAGCGGACGCGCCAGCTATGGCGCCGCGGTTGCAGCGACCCGGAACGGATGACCGATGCACGCGCCCGCGTGCTGCAGGTCCTCGAGGCCCATGGCGGTGCTGGCTTCACGACCGCCGAGTTATCGCGCGAAGCCGGTGCCGGCCCATCGGTGATCAAGGGACTGGCTGCGCAAGGCGCGTTGGAGCAAGTCGAAGTGCCCGCAGATCCGCCCTATTCGGCCCTGTCCGCGGGAATGGGAACCCATTTGAATGCCGAGCAGCAAGGCGCGGCAGAGGCATTGCGCGCCAGCGTCGGTGCAGCCGAGTTTTCGGCGACTTTGCTTTACGGCGTAACGGGTTCGGGCAAAACCGAAGTCTATATGGAGGCTGTTGCCGAATGCCTGACGCTGGGCCGACAGGCCCTGGTCCTGCTGCCGGAAGTGGCGCTGACATCGGCCTTTTTGGACCGGGTCGAGGCACGGTTTGGGGCAAGGCCCGCAGAATGGCACCACGGTGTCACAGGCAACGAGCGGCGCCGTTGCTGGCATGGAACAGCCGATGGATCGGCGCGCCTGGTTGTCGGCGCCCGCTCGGCCCTCTTTCTGCCCTTTGCAGATCTGGGTCTGATCGTCATCGATGAGGAGCACGAAGGGTCCTATAAACAGGAAGAGCAGGTGTTCTACAGCGCCCGCGACATGGCCGTGCTGCGCGCGTCGATCGAAGGGGCGACAGCGGTGCTGACGACTGCAACGCCGTCATTGGAGACCTGGGCCAATGCCGAGGCGGGCAAGTACCGGCGGCTGGATCTGCCGGACCGTTTTGGCGCAGCGATCCTGCCGGAAATCGAGCTTGTCGACCTGCGCGAGCACAATCCCGGGCGACACCGGTGGATCGCTGGCCCTTTGGTCCAGGCGGCAAAAGGGCATTTGCAGGCGGGCGAACAGGTGATGTTCTTCCTCAACCGCCGGGGCTATGCCCCGCTGACGCTGTGCCGGGCGTGCGGACACCATTTCGGATGCCCGCATTGCGACAGTTGGATGGTGACGCACCGGTTCCGGAACGAGTTGCTTTGCCATCAGTGCGGGCACACTGAAAGGGTGCCCCGGTCATGCGCGTCGTGCGGCAAGGACGAGGCGCTGGCGATTGTCGGTCCGGGTGTCGAGCGACTGGCCGAGGAGGCTGCAGAGCTTTTTCCCGGCGCCCGCATCGAGGTGCTGTCATCGGACCTGATGACGGGGCCCGGCCATCTGAAAGAACGCCTGGCGGCAATCACCGCGGGCGAGGCGGACATCATCATCGGCACGCAGATGATCGCGAAGGGACACAATTTCCCCAAGCTGACATTGGTCGGTGCAATCGATGCTGACATGGGATTGCAGGGCGGCGATCTGCGGGCCGCGGAAAAAACCTATCAGATCCTGCACCAGGTCGCGGGGCGGGCCGGGCGCGCCGACCGCAAGGGCCGGGCAATGATTCAGACCGTCTCTCCGGATCACATTGTCCTGCAGGCCATCCTCTCCGGCGATTCGGAGGCGTTCTGGCGCCAGGAAGCCGAGATCCGCAGCGAGGCCGAAATGCCGCCGTTCGGCCGGTTGGCTGGCATCATTGTCAGCGGACAGGACGAAAAGCGCGTTTGGGAAACGGCCCGCGCGCTGGGGATGCAGGCGCCGGTGCTGAACCGGGCCGGAGTTGAATTGTTCGGCCCGGCTCCGGCGCCGTTCGGTCGGGTGCGCGGCAAGACGCGCGTTCGGCTTTTAGCCAAGGCCCCCAAGGGGTTAGCCCTTCAGACAGCGTTGACGGCATGGCGGGCCGAGGTCAAAATTCCCTCTGCCGTGATGGTCCAGATCGACATCGATCCACAAAGCTTTCTGTGAATTGATCGCTGGGCGCCCGACCGAATTCAAACAGTTTTAACGGAATTTGAAGTATTTTTTGAAAATCTCCCTTCATCCGTTCGGGGGGTGATGAATGCGATATCGATTTCGCGGCCTATATTTTGCCGCTGCACTATTCGTTTCGGCCTGCGGCGGAATTTCGGGTCAGGGCGTGCCGGAATTCCATCATTATCGAATTGCGTTTCAGGCACAGCACGCAGCGGGCGTGCGGGTCTTTCACAGATTGGCCGAAGGTGAACGACGGTTGCTGGCGCGTGCCCGCATAGGTGCGCCAGGGGCCGTGGACCGTTTCGATCCGGATCGGGCGGCGGCTTATCTGGGGGTTGGCGAGCCCCCGCGCACGGCGCTTTTGCGCGGCGGTCTGGAGGCTTTGCATGCCTATAATCAGGCATTGGCGGGCTTGGCTGGGGGCGCATCAGGCCCGCGGCTGGCCGAAGAGTTGTCTGCCGCCGCTGCAAACCTTTCGGCAACCTGGCGGCTGATCGGCACCGGCGCGGCGCCCGGCTTTGACGTTCTCGCAACCGGCCTGCGCCGGGTGTTGCCGATACTGGCCGAGCTGCGCGCCATCGAAGACCGCCGCGAATTTCGCGCCAAGCTGATCGCGGCACATCCGGCAATGCGAAAGATGCTGCTTGATCTGCGGTCGGCAACACCGGTAATTTTTCAGGCGCTGCACGAAGCGCAGGTCGACCTCGGAAACCTGGATTTTCAAGGGGGGCTTTCACCCGCGGCCAGTGCGCGGATCGAAAATGACCGGAGGTTGCTGGCCGGATGGGTCGTGCTGATCGATCAGACCGTAACCGCAATGGACGCTGCGGTCGAAGCTACACACAGTGAAAAGGCCGTGGATATCGCCGCGCTGGTTCAGGCGTCGATCCGCCTGCGGGTATTGGCCGAGGCGATCCGGGTTCGAGGTGTATATTGATGGGGGAGTTTATGGAAATGAACACGCGGCTTAATGCCGGTATGGCAGATATTCGCGCCTCGCTGCGCGCGGCCTATCTGCAGGCCAAGGATGTGGGCGATCATGCTGAAATGAGCCGCCTGAACGCCCTGGCCGTCGAAGTTGACAGCCTGCGCGCCAAGCTGGCGCTCGGGGCATTGGACAAGGTCGCGAAAAAGGTCGCTGCGGTCAGGCTGGGCGATTTGGCAGGCGAAGATCTGGTGGGTGAAGATTTTTCGGTGGCCGGGCTGGAACACCAACCGGCACGCTTCGGACCCGGTGCCATCGGGGGCGCCGTTTTACCGATCGCGCGGCCCACGCTGTTGCCGGTGACAGGCGAGCAGGACGAGCGGCCGATTGCCTGGGGCGCCGTGACTGCCCGGAAGCATGGCCCAACCTTCAATGCCAGGGTCCGCGAAATCGCAAATGGCCTGCACTGCGATCCCAGCCACCTGATGGCGGTCATGGCCTTCGAAACGGGCGAAACGTTTGATCCGGCCCAGAAGAATGCCGCTGACAGCGGGGCGACGGGCTTGATTCAGTTCATGCCGCACACGGCCCATGCGCTGGGCACGTCCGTATCGCGTCTTGCGGCGATGACGGCACGGCGCCAGCTCGACTTCGTCAAAGCTTATTTCGACATGGTGCGTCCGACTGGCGTCACCCTGGCCGGACTGTCCGATCTTTACATGGCAGTGCTGTGGCCGGCGGCCATGGGGCGTGATGAATCGCATATTCTGTTCCGCACTCCGTCCCGGGCTTATACCCAGAACCGGGGGCTGGACGTGAACCGGGACGGCGTGATCACCAAGGCGGAAGCGACGTCGAAGGTGGCGGCCAAGCTGGCCAAGGGGATGAAATCCGGCCGCTTGGGATAGCGGTCGGCACCGGGCGCGACGCCATCCTTCCGCAATCGCGGTGCCCTGCCTTAGTCTTCCAACAGGGACGACCCTGTCCCGCGAACCCGGGTCTGGCGCATGAAGCGGCGATATTTATCCGCATCATAACCGGCGCCGCGGTGGATCAGGCATCTATTGTCCCACAGCACCACATCTCCTGGCTGCCACTTGTGGCTGAGAATATGGTCCTCGCCGACCGCCTCCTCGGTTAACCGGTCCAATAGTGGACGGCTACCGTCGTAACCGATCCCTTCGATCTCGCGGCAATGCGATCCGATGAAAAGGTTTTTTGCCCCTGTTCGCGGGTTCTTTCGCACCAGTTTTTGGCGCACTGGCGGCAGCGACGATGAAAGCGACGGCGAGACCGCGTCGGGCGCCACCTTTGACCGTGAATAGGTATAGTCGTGTATGCCGATCATCGGGTCCAGGCGTTCCTGTTCGATGGGGTCCAGCCGGGCATGGGCAGCGCGGGTTGATACGAACAATGTCTCTCCGCCTTCGTCCGGCGTCTCGTAGGCGCACATGATCGACAAAAAGGCCGGAATTTCGCGAAACGACGAATCCGAGTGCCACATATTGTTGCCGGTCAGGAATACGGTCTTGCGGTCCGAGTTGCCCAAGGCGGTACCATCGGGCTGCACATTTCCAATTGTCCCGAAATACTCGATCCGGCCGTTTTCGCCATAGGCGACATGGCCGAACTCCGGGTCGCCGAACGCCTTGGTCAGGTCGAGTTGCTTGTCGTCGTCCATCCCGATCTGGTCCGGCAACCAAATGAAGGAATACTCGTCCACGGCGGCGCTCAGGTCATCCAATGCCTGTGCGCCCAATGGTTCGGACAGATCGATCCCGGTGATGCGCGCGCCGAAATCTGGATGGATCGGGTCTATGTTCATTCTGGCGCCTCCCTTTGCACCTATCTTGGCCCGGGATGGCCACCCTGACCAGTGGCCCGGCATCGCGGTCGGGATATCGAGCACAAGTCACCGCACGATCCGGGTGGCGGATGATCGGCGGCGATCGCACATCATTCGCAGACAAACAGAGGAAGTTTTTTATGTCCGATATCCGCGTGACCGCGCTCGACACCGAACTGGTGGCAAGTCTCAGATCCGGTGGGCCGGATGCGAACGGCCAGCCGGCTGAACGCGCTGTGTCCGACTGCGGCGGCAATCCATGCCGACATTGCCTCGGTTTTATTCCAAAGGGCGAGGCGATGCTGGTCGTCGCGCACCGTCCCTTCGACAACCTGCAACCCTATGCCGAAGTTGGCCCGATCTTTCTGTGCGCAAAAGAGTGCGAGCGTTGGACAGGCGACGGTCTGCCGCCGGTCCTTGCGGGCACCGCCGAAAAACGCCTGTTGAAAGGCTATTCGGACGATGACCGCATCGTCTATGGGCTGGGTCGGATCGTGTCCAACGACCAGATCGATGCCCGGGCGCGGACCGTGCTGGACGACGCGCGGGTCGCCTATGTCCACGTCCGGTCATCGACCAATAACTGTTTTACCTGCCGGATCGACCGGGACTGAAGCAAATGCATATACCGCTGGCCGTCGTGATGCGACGGCTATGCTTCGTGCCTGTGAGGTGTTTCGTTACGCGCGGTGCAGCACGATCTGCTGGAACGGGATTTCCCAGTTCTCGCGGTTGGCGATCAGCACCAGCGCGCGGGCTAACACGCGTTCGATATCTTCGAAACGATGGGCGACGGCGCCAGTAACATCGACTTCGACCTCGTAATCCAACGACGAGGCCCCGGCGCGCAGAAACTCGACATCAGCGCCGATCACATATTCGGCGCCCACAAATACGGTCATATGTTCGCGAATGCCGGTGGCCATGGTTTCGATCACGGCGTCAGCGGCCTGGGCCTGATGGCCATAGCCGATGCCGAACTCGACCTCGACGCGGAACCCTTCGCTCAGATTCTCCGGCGTTTGGCCCAGATAATCGGCGGTCTGATAGGTGACACGCGCGCCGCCGAGAAGCTGGATGACCACCATCTCGGGTGTCTGCGCGACGACCTGACCCGCGCGGCCATCGGCCAGGCGCACCCAGTCTCCTTTTTTTGACGGAAACCATGCTTCGTCTTCGGCCGCCGGGCGCGAATGCAGGCCAATCAGCTCGCGCACCGGGACCGTGAACTCGCCACCGTCGAGGTCCGGATTAACCAAATCGGTATAGAGATCGAGCCGTTGCACCCGAAACGGGACATTGTGAAAGACGACACGCTCGTTTTCCTGAACGGCACCGAGGTTCAACAGCAAAGTAACCTGCTCGATCAGGCTTGGCACCATGCGGATGCCGATCCAGACCAGGGCCAACAGGATCAATGTCGACAGGCCCAGCAGCAGCCAGTCATTGCGCAGGTTGAAGATGATGATCATTGCCGAAAAACTGGCGGCGATGGTGAAGACCGAAAAAACCAGATTGCCGAGGCGGGTATAGAAGTTGCGCCTTATCCCGCGATGGCGCCCGATCATCGTGAAGAACCGGGCGATCAGGCGCAGGACCATGAAGACCCCCAAGAACGCTCCGACGCCCATCAACAGGCTGAGACCTCGTTCGCGGAAAAATCCGCGCGCCGCGGATTCAACCTGTGCGCCCGCGGTGACTCGGCTGTTCAACAGATCGTCCAATTGCTGTCTCAGGGCCGATATCGTCGCTTCCGTGGCCTTTTGCCGTTCGGCCCAAGTTGTTGCCCGGGCTTCCAAATCTTCGGTCAATATGGTGCCATCGGCGGCTTTGCGCACGGCCTCCAAGGTTTCGATGGCCTGAGCGATGGTGAGTTTGCGCTCCTCAGCCGAGTTCAAAGCCCGGCGCGTTGCTTCGATTTGGCGAGCTTCTTCGGTTGCGTTGCGCAGCATGACGACGAACGGCTCGATCAGCGCCTCAACTTCGGACTGCAGGTCGAATTTAGCCGGGGCACGGCGCAGAAACTCGCTCTCGACGACACCGGTGGCCAGGTTTGAAAGCTGGTCCTCGACTTCCGCCAGCTCGGCCTTCTTCTCGTCGAGCGCCTTGATCAGCTCGGGTTTTTCAGCTTCCGCGGCGCTTTCGATTTCGGACGTCATGCGGTCAATATCCGTCGTCAGCGCTTTGTGCGATTCCATCAGCGCCTGCATCGTTTCGACCGCTTCACCTGCGCGCGCTTCCAGCTTCTCGGCGCGTTCGGCCTTTTCCTCGGGCGTTTGCGCGGCGGCGGGCATGGCCGCCGCCAGCACGATCACAGCGAAAAATGGGGCAAGCATGCGGTAGCAGAACATGGGTAAAAAGGCTCCGGATCACAAAAGACGGGCGGGCCGCCATCTACCCCGGAAGGAACCATGTGGCGCGGCGTCCCGCAAGCAGTAAGGGCTGCATTTGCGGGAGGTGCAGCCCCCGTTTGCAACGCCCACCGTGTCAGAACTTCGCCCGCTTGCGAGGACGCGGCAGGTAATGCATCGTGCCATCTGCATGGAGGGGCAGATGACAAGCATCAGACAGCGCGTTGTGTCGGGCGAGCAGGTTTTGGGCGCCATGGTGTTCGAATTCTTCAGCCCCGGTATCCCGCAGATCATGTCGAACGCGGGCTGCGAGTATCTGATTTATGACATGGAACATACCGGGATTGGGTTCGAGACTTTGAAGGCCCAGGTTGCCGGATGCCACGGCCTGCCGGTCGCCCCGATGGTGCGGGTGCCCCGCGGCGAGTACCACTTTCTGGCCCGCGCCCTGGATATCGGCATGCAGGGCGTGATGATCCCGATGGTTGACAGCGGCGCGGAGGCGGCCCGGATCGCCGAAGCCTGCCGGTATCCGCCCGCCGGTCGGCGCGGCGCGGCCTTCGGCTTTGCCCATGACGGTTATTCGGCGGGCGATCCAGCAGATAAGATCAACCATGCAAATGCAACTAACTTGGTGATCGCCCAAATCGAGACCGAGAACGGGTTGGCCGAAGTTGATGCAATTGCATCGACCGATGGGATCGATGTGCTTTGGGTCGGCCATTTTGATCTGGCGAACTTCCTGGGCATTCCGGGCGAATTTCAGAACCCAATGTTCGTGGATGCGGTCAAGCAGGTCGTTGCGGCGGCCCGGCGTCATGGCAAGGGGCTGGGGTTCATGCCCGCAGACCAGGCCTGGGCCGAGGAATACAAGGGCTATGGCTTTAACATGCTGGCGGTCGGCACCGATCACGGGCTGCTGATGCAAGGGGTCAAGTCGGTGCTGCAAACGGTGCAAGAGGCGTGAGGGGATCGATATGAGCTTCAAGGTTGGATCGACACGGGATCTGCTGAAGACGAACGGCGAGCCTGCCTTTACGCCCGATGCTTTTGACGAGTTTTCCCGCAATCCCGATATCGAATGGGAGTGGATCGACGAAGACGTGCGCGAGATCACGCCGGACATCGCCGCACGATACGACGCGATCCATGTGAACGAGCCGAAGGTCACTGCGGCGTCGGTGGCGCGCGACGATTGCCGGGTAAAGATTTTTGCCCGCGCAGGGGTGGGCTTTGATTCGGTCGACGTGGCGGCCTGCACGGCCAAAGGTATTTTGGTGGCAAACACACCCTATGCGATCCGCCGCCCGGTGGCAGTCGCGGCGCTGACCCTGATCTTCGCACTGGCGGGGCGGCTGATCATCAAGGATCGTCTGGTCCGCGAAGGGCGCTGGATGGAGCGTACGGCCCATATGGGCGATGGGCTAACCGGGCGAAGTCTTGGCCTGATTGGCGCAGGCGGTATCGGCCAGGATCTGATCCCATTGGCCCGTCCGTTTTTTGCCGAGATTGTTGTCGCTGATCCATTTGTGGACGAAGCCGTGCTGGAGGGGCTGGGCGCAAGGAAATGTTCGCTGGATGAATTGCTGGCGAGCGCCGATTTCGTCACCGCCGCCTGCCCGCTGAACGATGACACCCGCCACCTGATGAACGCCGACGCCTTCGCTGCGATGCGCCGGGACGCCTATTTTATCAACGTCGCCCGCGGCCCGGTGCATGATGAAGCGGACCTGATCCACGCCCTGAAATCGGGCGATATCGCCGGTGCCGCCCTGGACGTGACCGAGGCCGAGCCTTTGGACCCGACAAGCCCACTGACCCAAATGGAGAACGTGATTTTGACACCGCACTCGCTTTGCTGGACCGACGAGTGTTTCGAGGCCATCGCCCGGTCGGCTTTGCGGTCAATCGTGGACGTGTCTTTGGGCGAGCGTCCGGAGCATGTGGTAGGGACATAGCATCGGCGCAACGATATTCTGGTGCTGCGAAACTGCTTGATGCGTTTTGACGCCGCGTCGTCTGCCCGGCCAATCCACTGCACCGGTCAGGCAGATTCAACCCGGACATCGTTCGACAGTCATTTTGTGTGAGTATCCAAAAAGTCCTTGATCATCCGCTCCGCCTGCAATGCCGCATCGGCGTCGTACCGAATTGTCAGCCCGTGCGCTTCACCGTCTGCGCCTTCGATGTCAAAGAGATGGTGTACGCCCTGAAACACATGCAACGTAATCTGGTGCGGATCTTTGAGTCGAGAGACGTAGCGATCACACCAACTGGCCAATGTCCATTCGTCAGCGTCTCCGATCAAAATCAAGGTGGGCGTTTCCACGTTTTTCAATTCTCGGCACAGTGGATATAGCGCGATCGCAGCCCGAAATCGTTCGATCTTGGCGCCAGTCAGTGTTGATTGCTCGATTGCGTGCAGAACGGCGCCGCCGCCATGAGACATGCCGACAACGAACACCCGCGCGGGATCAACAATATCCAGCTTTGAAAGGTATGTTTTTGCACCAAGCGGATCCAGCGCACGGTTCCATGTGCTGGCGCCATGATTCGAGTCGTCGGTGCAAGTGTAGTTCAGGTTACGAGCTGTAAATGAGTCCACGCTGAGAGTGACATAGCCCCACGCGGCGAATCGTTTGCTCCAGATCTCGTTCCAGCGCGAAATTCCGTTACATCCGTGCAGCAAGACGATTGCCGGAAACGGTCCCACGCCGTCTGGAATTGTGATCGAACCGCTCAGCAATGTCCCGGGCACAACATCCGGCTTGAGTTCAATTCCCTTCCTTTTCGCTTGCTTTAGCTTGAAGGGGGAGGGCTGGATCGTGAACTCCGCGCTTTCAAACTCGACCAATTCGGCAGCAGCAGAAGGCGGGATTGGCGCGAGCACGAGCGCAGCAATAAGGGCGGCTGAGATACCGGAGAGAGGGCGGCGTCGCTGCATCATGTCCTGCAGGCTTTCATCTGTTTCCAGTAGGATAACCGGTTGTCGGTTTCCCCTCCACCGTTGAATGACGCCCATGAAGGGGTGCGACCAAGCACAACGCGATGCTGCGCTGCGACGATCCGCGCAGGTTCAGCGTCCGATTAACGCTTCACAAATGTCTGGCAGGATTCCAGAAACCGGCGCAGGCGAGGGGCCATTGACGGGGCGGTCTACCCATGCTAGGCGTCGCCCCGCCGCGGACAGGCTTCTCTGTCCCCGAAGAATACTCTCAACGGACCGGGGCAGCATCTGCGATCCGGGCAAGAGCGGGAAGGCTGAATAAAAGTGGCAGCTTCCACATCACTTACAGCAGGCGCCGCCGGGCGCTATGCCACGGCGCTTTTCGAGCTGTCGGGCGAAGACAAAAGCCGCGATCAGGCCGAAACAGATCTGGTGGCCCTGCAGGCCGCCTTGGACGAAAGCGACGATCTGGACCAGTTGATCCGCAATCCGATGTACACCCGCGAGCAACAGGGCGCGGCAATTTCGGCGGTTGTGGACAAGATGGATCTGTCGACGATGGTCAAGAATGTTGTCGGCCTGATGGCCACCAAACGCCGCCTGTTCGCGCTGCCAGAGATGATCGCCGGGTTCCAGGCGCTGATGGCGGACGAGCGTGGCGAGATTTCGGCGGACGTGACAGCGGCGCGGGAACTTTCGGACGCGCAGATCAAGGCGCTGAGCAAGCAAATCAAGGAGGCGACCGGTAAGGATGTCAACCTGAACGTCACCGTCGATGACTCGATCATCGGCGGCTTGGTGGTCAAGGTCGGCAGCCGGATGATCGACACGTCGATCCGGTCGCGTCTCAACAATCTTCAGAATGCAATGAAAGAGGTCGGGTGATGGGCATCCAGGCATCGGAAATTTCTGCGATCCTCAAGGAGCAGATCAAGAATTTCGGCCAGGAGGCTGAAGTCTCCGAAATTGGTCGTGTGCTGTCCGTCGGTGACGGTATTGCGCGTGTCTATGGCTTGGATCAGATCCAAGCCGGTGAAATGGTTGAATTCCCCGGCGGTATCCGCGGGATGGCGTTGAACCTGGAAGTCGACAATGTCGGCGTCGTTATTTTCGGGTCGGACCGGGACATCAAAGAAGGCGATACGGTCAAGCGGACCGGGGCAATCGTTGACGTCCCCGCCGGTAAGGGCCTTTTGGGCCGCGTTGTCGACGGACTGGGCAACCCAATCGACGGCAAGGGTCCGATCGAGTCGGAAGAGCGACGGATCGCTGACGTGAAGGCGCCTGGCATCATTCCGCGCAAATCGGTGCACGAGCCGATGGCGACGGGATTGAAGTCGATCGATGCTTTGATCCCGATCGGCCGCGGCCAGCGCGAGCTGATCATCGGTGATCGTCAGACAGGCAAGACGGCCGTGGCGCTGGACGCCATGCTGAACCAGAAATCCTATAACGATGCCGCGGGCGATGACGAGAGCAAGAAGCTCTACTGCGTTTATGTTGCTATCGGCCAAAAGCGTTCGACCGTTGCCCAGCTGGTTCGCCGCCTGGAAGAGAACGGCGCGCTGGAGTATTGCATCGTTGTGGCCGCCACGGCGTCCGAACCGGCACCGATGCAGTTCCTGGCGCCTTATTCAGCCTGTGCCATGGCCGAGCATTTCCGCGACAACGGAATGCACGCTCTGATCATCTATGACGATCTGTCCAAGCAGGCCGTGTCCTATCGCCAGATGTCGTTGCTGCTGCGTCGCCCGCCGGGGCGCGAAGCTTTCCCGGGTGACGTTTTCTATCTGCACTCGCGGTTGCTGGAACGCTCGGCCAAGCTGAACGAAGACTATGGGTCCGGTTCGCTGACGGCCTTGCCGGTGATCGAAACCCAGGGCGGCGACGTGTCGGCGTTTATTCCGACCAACGTGATTTCGATCACCGATGGTCAGATCTTCCTGGAAACCGAGCTGTTCTATCAGGGTATTCGCCCGGCGGTGAACGTCGGTCTGTCGGTGTCGCGCGTTGGCTCGTCCGCCCAGACCTCGGCGATGAAATCGGTTGCCGGTTCGATCAAGCTGGAACTGGCGCAGTACCGCGAAATGGCGGCGTTTGCTCAGTTCGGTTCCGATCTCGATGCGGCCACGCAGCGTCTGTTGAACCGCGGCGCCCGCCTGACCGAGTTGCTGAAGCAGCCGCAATATTCGCCGCTGACCAATGCAGAGCAGGTCGTCGTGATCTATGCGGGCACGCAAGGGTACCTGGACGACTTGACCGTCGCCCAGGTCGGACCGTTCGAGGCAGCGCTGCTGTCGGATCTGCGGACCAATCATGCCGACCTTCTGGACGACATCACCAATAATGACCGCAAGGTTGCTGGTGAGCTGGCCGACAAGATCAAGGCCGTCGTCGAGAATGTCAAAAACACCTTCGCAGGCTGAGGGGGCGTTTAAGCCATGCCAAGCCTCAAGGACCTGAAAACCAGGATCGAGTCGGTCAAATTGACCCGCAAGATCACGTCGGCCATGAAGATGGTTGCCGCCGCCAAACTGCGCCGGGCGCAGGAGGCAGCGGAGGCCGCGCGCCCCTATGCCGAGCGCATGGAGGCAGTTCTCGGCAACCTGTCCAAGGCAGCGGCTGGGTCGGAAACGGCGCCGAAGCTGTTATCGGGCACGGGCGCCGATCAGACGCATTTGCTGATCGTGGCAACGTCCGAACGCGGTCTTTGCGGCGGCTTTAACAGCCAGATCGTTCGCCAGGTGCGCCTTGATCTGGACCGGCTGCTGCGCGAAGGCAAGACGATCAAGATCCTGACGATCGGCAAGAAGGGTCGTGACCAGTTGCGCCGCGATTATGGCGACAAGTTTATCGAACATGTCGACATGAGCGGGATCAAGTCGCTGGCCTATGAGGACGCAGCGTCCATCGCAAAGACGGTGCTGGAGCGGTTCGACGCGGGCGAATTCGATGTCGCCACCGTATATTTCAACAAGTTTGTCAGCGTGATGACCCAGGAACCGACACCGCTGCGTCTGATCCCGGCGACCTTTGAAGACGATGGCGCACCGGCAACCAACTATGAATACGAGCCGGATGAAGACGAGATTTTGGCCGACCTGTTGCCGCGCAATCTGGCAACGCAGATTTTCCGCGCTTTGTTGGAAAACGGCGCGTCCGAGCAGGGCAGTCGGATGACCGCGATGGATAATGCGACCCGCAACGCGGGCGAGATGATCGACAAGCTGACCATCCAGTTCAACCGCTCGCGCCAAGCCGCGATTACGAATGAGCTGATCGAGATTATTTCGGGCGCCGAGGCGCTTTAAGGACTGCTAAGAACAATGCCTGACGTGACAAAGATTGTCTTTGCGATCCTGGTATGCGCGGGGCTTGCGGCCTGTGGGACGACCGCGGGTAATGAAAGCCTGCGTGACGAAACGTCGGCAAGCGTCGATGCCAAGTTGTCAAAGGGCATGACACAAACCGAGGTGCGCGGACTGTTCGGTGATCCGATTTCGCTATCGTTTACCGATGGTGGCAAGGAGATCTGGCGCTATCGGTTCGACTTGCTGCAGCCGAAAGCGGTGAACTTTATCCCTTACGTAAACCTGGTGAAGAGCGGCCAGGAGGGAAAGCGCAAAGAACTGGTTATTCTGTTCAATGATGAACAGCTTGTTGAAAAACACACGATGGCCAACAGCGCCATCGAGGTAAACACTGGACTTCTGGACTGAGCGGGACCGAGACCGCAAGGAGAGGAACAATAATGGCTGAAGTAGGCAAAATCACACAGGTCATCGGCGCCGTTGTCGACGTGCAGTTCAAAGATCATCTGCCGGCGATTTTGAATGCGCTGGAAACCGACAACCAGGGCAACCGTCTGGTGCTGGAAGTTGCGCAGCACCTGGGCGAAAACACAGTGCGCTGTGTCGCCATGGACGCCTCTGAGGGCTTGGTCCGTGGTCAGGATGTCACCGATACGGGTGGTTCGATCTCGGTTCCTGTTGGACCGGCAACTCTGGGCCGGATCCTGAATGTGGTTGGCGAGCCCGTCGATGAAGGCGGTCCGGTCGAAACCGACGAACGCCGTGAAATCCACCAGCCTGCACCGGAGTTCGTCGAGCAATCGACCGAGGCCGAAGTTCTGGTGACCGGTATCAAGGTTGTCGATCTGCTGGCGCCCTACGCCAAAGGCGGCAAGATCGGCCTGTTCGGCGGTGCCGGTGTTGGTAAGACAGTTCTGATCATGGAGCTGATCAACAACATCGCCAAGGTGCACTCGGGCGTGTCGGTGTTTGCCGGTGTTGGCGAGCGCACCCGCGAGGGCAATGATCTCTATCACGAAATGATCGAGGGCGGCGTTATTGTCCCGGATAACCTTTCCGATTCAAAAATCGCCCTCGTCTATGGTCAGATGAACGAACCTCCGGGTGCCCGGATGCGCATTGCCCTTTCCGGCCTGACGCTTGCCGAGCAGTTCCGCGATGCGACCGGTGCCGACGTGTTGTTCTTTGTCGACAACATCTTCCGGTTCACGCAAGCCGGGTCCGAGGTTTCGGCGCTGCTGGGCCGTATTCCTTCGGCCGTGGGATACCAGCCGACGCTGGCGACCGATATGGGCGCGATGCAGGAGCGGATTACCTCGACCAAGGCAGGATCCATTACCTCGGTGCAGGCCGTGTACGTTCCCGCAGATGACTTGACCGACCCTGCGCCGGCCACCTCGTTTGCCCACTTGGATGCGACGACGGTTCTGTCGCGTCAGATCGCCGAGTTGGGGATCTATCCGGCGGTGGATCCGCTGGATTCGACCTCACGTCTTATGGACCCGGCGATCCTGGGCGAAGAGCACTATGACGTTGCACGCGAAGTGCAGAACGTTTTGCAGCGCTACAAGCAGTTGCAGGACATCATCGCCATCCTTGGCATGGACGAGTTGAGCGAAGAAGACAAACTGGCTGTTGCCCGCGCGCGCAAGATCCAGCGCTTCCTGTCGCAGCCGTTCGACGTGGCTCAGGTCTTCACCGGGTCGCCTGGCGTGCAGGTCCCGCTGGATAAGACGATTGCTTCGTTCAAGGCCGTTGTCGCCGGTGAGTACGATCACCTGCCGGAAGCGGCGTTCTACATGGTCGGCGATATCGACGAAGTGGTTGCCAAGGCCCAGAAAATGGCCGCAGAGGCGGCGTAAGGAGCCGGAGAGGACAGCCTTATGGCCGAACATCTGACCTTCGAACTGGTAAGCCCGGCGAAGAAACTTGCCTCGGCTGAAGCCGAGGCGGTGACGATCCCCGGGATGGAGGGCGACTTGACGGCCATGGCCGATCACGCGCCGTTTCTGACAACACTGCGTCCGGGCTATGTCGTCGTTCGCAATGGATCGGCCGAAGATCGATACTTTGTGACCGGCGGATTTGCGGAAATCTCGGACAACACCGTCAGCGTTCTGGCCGAGCAAGCGGTTGAAGGCGGATCGGTCGACGGCGAGTGGCTGGATGCCCGCATTGCAGAGGCCGAGGAAGCACTGGAAAGCGCCGGAGACGACCGGAAACAGGCCGCTCGTCAGCGTTTGGACGACTTCGAGGCGGTCAAAGGCCAGAGCTGACCTCCCTCGGGTCGCCCACTAACCCAACAAATCGTGCGCGTGGATCTATGGTCTGCGCGCCTTTTCTTTGCAATATGCAAAAAATTGCCCTCGTACCCGTGAATTAACTTGGTCTAAAGTGTATATCGGGAGCAGGTGGACTTGGGATTGCTTGGTTCGGGGGGTGGGAAGATGAGCGCGATGACGCACAATGCATTGGCGATCGACAATGGCGTCGCTCAGGTTTTCGATCATATCGAGAATTCTGGACCGATGTGGGCCGGTCGTGGAAAGCGTTGGGCACGCGTGGTCGTGGCGTTCGGCGAAACCTTTAACAAACCCCCGACGGTGCAGCTTTCGATTGCAATGATTGACGCTGATTCAAATCGTAACCTGCGTTTGGAATTGTTCGCGGAAGACGTGACCGAGACCGGATTTACCGCGGTCGCCCATACTTGGAGTGATACGCGGATTGGACGCTTGCAGGTAAACTGGACAGCGATCGGTACGGCAGACGCAGAACTGCCCGGGGCCTGGCAGGTTTGAACGCGATTGGCGGCGCCCTGGCAGGAAAGGCCCTTTTCTGAAAAGCTGGTCCAGAGGAGGGCGATCCCATGACGCCAGACCAGTTTCGCGATGCTGCACTTTCACAAGTCGAAGCCGTTGAAGGTGGCCATATGGGCCAGACCGATTTTCGGGTCGGTGGAAAGATCTTTGCGACAATGAACCCGGGCAAGGATGTATGCGCCCTGCGGCTGACACCGCAAGAACAGGAAACAGCCCTAAGCCTGGCCGGTCAGGCAGCGCGGCCCGCAGCCGGATCGTGGGGGCGTCAAGGCTGGACCCAGTTCACCCTGTCCCAAGCGGACGCCGGTTTGGTCACGCCGTTGATCGCGTCGGCATGGACGGCTCGCGCGCCTAAAAAGCTGTTGCGTTGATGGGTTTCTGGCCCGCGTGGCGGCAATTGCGGACATCGTGGCCGGGTGCGCCGGTGCGGGTCTGAACAAAAGATGTGGATATTTCCGCGTTTTCATGCATTTTCTCCGGAAAATCTGGAGGAAATGCAAGCGTGGACAGCTTTTGGAGCGCTTTGGGCGATGCGATCGGGCTGATCCTCGCCTGGGACAGTGATCTGATCGAGATCATTGGCCTTTCACTGCGCGTGACGCTGACAGCGGTTCTACTGGCTTGTCTGATCGGTCTTCCATTGGGCGCTGCGGTGGGCGCGTTACGGTTCCCAGGCCGCGGCGTGATTGCCGTATCGTTGAACGCGTTGATGGGGCTGCCACCCGTGGTCGTCGGGCTGACGGTATACCTGCTGCTGTCCACTTCGGGACCGTTGGGGCCATTGCAACTGCTGTATACACCGACGGCGATGATCATCGCGCAGACCGTTCTGGTGACGCCGATTGTTGCAGCACTGACTCGCCAGGTTATTGCCGATCTGAACGCCGAATACGCCGAGCAGTTTGCGTCCTTGGGTGTTCGCCGCGGCGCCCGCCTGGCCGCGTTGATCTGGGACGCACGATTTGGGTTGTTAACCGTGGCTTTGGCCGGGTTCGGCCGGGCAGTTGCCGAGGTTGGAGCGGTGATAATCGTTGGCGGGAATATAAATCATGTCACCCGCGTCATGACGACGGCGATCGCGCTGGAGACATCGAAGGGCAACCTGCAACTGGCATTGGCGTTGGGCGTCGTGCTGCTGGGGATCGCCGTTTTGGTGAACGCCGGGGTTATGGCATTGCGGTCATCTGCGGTCAGGGCAGCCTATGCTTGATGGTCAGACTGACGCGGGTTCCGGCGCCGAGCCGTTATTGCAGGCATGCGGATTGACCCTGACCATCGGCGGGCAGGTGCTGATCGACGGCCTCGATGTTTCGATTGCGCGTGGCCGGCGCACGGTCATCCTGGGTGCAAACGGATCGGGAAAAAGCCTGATGCTGCGGCTTCTGCATGGGCTGATACCGCCCAGCGGGGGTGAGATTCTGTGGCAGGGGCGACCAGCAGACCCTGTCGCTCAGCGCGCACAGGCGATGGTTTTTCAGCGCCCTGTTCTGTTGCGCCGGTCAGTCAGGGCAAATTTGCGCTTCGCACTGGGCGTCCATGGATTGCGTGGACGAGAGCGTGACCATCGGGTCGATCAGGTGCTGGAAATGGCACGCCTGACAGATCTGGCTGCTCGCCCGGCCCGTGTTCTGTCGGGCGGCGAACAGCAACGTCTGGCAGTCGCGAGAGCGCTGGCCATGTCACCGCGATTGCTGTTTCTCGACGAGCCCACGGCCAGCTTGGATCCGGCATCGACACAGGCTGTCGAGGACTTGATTTTGCAGGCTGACGCGGACGGGGTCGCGATCGTGATGGTGACCCATGATGCTGGGCAGGCCCGGCGAATTGGTCAGGAGGCTGCGTTTTTACATGCAGGACAGGTCGCCGAAAGCGGGCCGGTGGCCGATGTGTTGGACGCCCCGAAGTCCCGGCCCGCGCAGGCGTGGCGGGACGGTCAGATTTATATTGAACCTGCCGAAGAAAAGGCGCCGGTGCAGGGAAAAAAAGCATGACCAGACGCCGCTTTTTCCGGGCGATATTGACGAAATTGGCGGCCATTATGGCAGTGTTTGCGGTGCCATCCGCCACACTGGCCGAGAAGCCGTTCATCATCGTGCAGTCGACAACGTCGACCCAAAACTCTGGGCTTTTCGATTTCCTTCTGCCGGTCTTCACAGCCAGGACCGGGATCGAAGTGCGCGTTGTTGCGGTCGGAACCGGACAAGCGCTGCGCAATGCCGCCAATGGCGATGGCCACGTTGTTTTGGTTCACGCCAAGACGGCGGAGGAAAAATTTGTCGCCGACGGTTACGGCCTTTTCCGCCACAATGTCATGTACAACGACTTTGTTATTATCGGCCCACCTGCTGACCCGGCGGGCATAGCCGGTATGACTGACGTGACCGCGGCGTTGATCAAAATCGCGGCGTCAAAGGCGCGATTTGCGTCCCGCGGCGATGACAGCGGAACGCACAAGGCCGAATTACAGTTGTGGGCCGAAACCGGCATCGTTGTCGCCGCCGCATCGGGCAGCTGGTACCGTGAGACAGGGTCAGGAATGGGCGCCACGCTGAATGTGGGAATAGGCATGGGCGCCTATGTCATGACGGATCGGGCGACCTGGATCGCGTTCGGCAACAAAGGCAATTACCGGGTCACCGTTCAGGGCGATCCGCGTTTGTTCAATCAGTACGGTATTATTCAGGTGAATTCGGACCTGCATGCCGGAACGAAGGCTGATCTGGCGCAAGTCTTCATCGATTGGGTGCTGTCGCCAGAGGGGCAGGCGGCCATTGCGGCCTATAAGGTCGATGGGCAGCAATTGTTCTTTCCGAACGCGGAGGAATGACGCGAGACACTTGATGCCCGGAGCTGAGGTGCTGTTACGGAGAGAGCCAGCGTACCGCGCCGCAATTGGTCAAATCATACCCGCCTAAGGCGTCGGCCCGGTCCCGGGAGTGTTTTTTGGCGGCGTAGGTCAGTACAGTTTGGACTGGATCGGTGAAGTAGGCGCGCCGGTCGATCAGCAGGTCGAAGCGTTCCTGCACCAGCGGTAGAAATCCCAGATTGTATTGACGGGCCATTGCTTCGATGCCGATGGCTACCTCAGCTTCGCCGGTGGCGATGGCGGCGGCGGCGTCGATCTCTGTTCGGGCCGGGGTTTGGGTTGTCAGAAGGTCCGCCGTCGTCATACCGGCGGCGGCCAGAAGCCGGTCGAACGATGCGGCGGCACCCGCACCGGACTGGCGCAGAACAACGCGGTGGCCGGGCAGGTCGGTCAGCGACTTAATCTGATTGCGGACAATGTCCGACAGGATCAGCCCGCGGGACCGTGTGGCCCAGGCGATCAGAACGCAGCCCGTCAGCCCGCGCCCCGATACTGCCGCGACGTTCCACCCGTCATCATCAGGAATGTGCAGCCCCGCGATCGCCGCCTCGCCCGCGGCGAACCGGTCAAGTCCGTCGCTGCTGCCATTGTAGAGTGTCGCGAGCCCTGCCCCCGCTTCCCGCACCACCCAGTCGAGCAGGGGGTCGTGCGATCCGGCCAGCACCGCAGGGCGAATTTGAGGTGCGCCCGCCGATGGCAACGCGTTGTTCGAACCCGGTTTGTCGATCCAGGCTCTGATCTCGTCGCTGGGAAACAGCAGCTTTCCGGTCAGACGACGGTGCGGGATTTCGCCCGCTGCAGCCAGATCATAGACCTTACGCTCTTTGACGCGCAGCAGATCGGCCACCTCGCGGGTGGTCAAAAAGGCGGGTTTGTCCGCGGTCATATCAGGTTGGTCCTGGGCCATGGGCGATCTTTCTTTGCCGACCGACGGATCAAAATGAACGATAGAAGCGCAGCGGACAAACGTCCAGCATCGGCGAGGAACGGTTTGGCTTGCCGGGGACGGGGGCAGGGCGTTAATGCGGTCCGGTATGCGGGGGCGGCGAAGTCTCTGCGGCGAAGTCCCTGCAATGGGATCTCTGACAGGAAGGAAGTGATTATGTCCGATATCAAGCGCATCGAAGTGGGCGAGCGTATGAGCCAGGCCGTTGTTCATGGCGGCGTCGTGGTGACGGCTGGTCAGGTGGCACAGCGCGCCGGCGGCGGCTCGGTCGCCGATCAGACCAAAGACATTCTGGACCGTATCGACGAGTTGTTAGCGGCTGCCGGGACCAGCAAGGAGAACGCGATCTCAGCGACGATCTGGCTGACCGATATCAGCAAGTTCGCCGAGATGAACGCAGTTTGGGATGCCTGGGTGGCGCCCGGGAGCGCGCCTGCGCGCGCGTGTGTCGAATCGAAGCTGGCGGCGCCGCAGTTCAATGTCGAAATTCAAGTGACTGCCGCTCTCTGAGCGGGTTTGATTTTCAACTTCGCGGCCGGGGATTTTTCCCGGCCGTTCTGTCCGGTCGGCAGCCGTCACCTTGGTTCGCGAATGAACCAGGCTGTCGCCGTCGAGGTGAACTCATCGAAATAGTTGTGCGCGCAGGCGTCGTGGAGCCGCCGGGAATCGATGCTGTCGGTGGATATCGCGCCCGAAACCGAATTTACCGTGATACGGTGGCGGCCAGAACCAACAGGAGCGCACCTTGCGATGTCTTCCAAGGGCAGATCAGCCACTGGCATCCTGATCGCATTGTTCTTGATCTTCTTGTCGTGCGCCCTGTCGGCTTTGCAGATCATCGCGCGTGCCGACTGGCAACTGGCATCGTCGCTTAAGCTGAAAGGGCTCAGCTTGTTGGGCGCGCTGTCGGTGGATGGTCTGCTGTTTCTGACCGTGCTGGCCTATGCGGCGGCGTTGCTGATCCCGCACAGCCGCCTCGCGCTTTTGCAATCGGCTGCCATCGGGGTTTTTGGGATCATCATCATGTTCTTTGGCGGCATTGCCTTGGTTCTGTCGGGCGTTGCAGCCTTTATCGGGTTGATCACCCTTTTGTTGTCCTTCCCTTTTGGCACCATCGCCTATTTCGTCGAATACAGTTGCGCATCGGCGCCCGAGCAGATGTCGCCGATCGTAAAATTTTTCCTCAACGACAACTGTTTTGCCGGTGTTCAGCTTGTCGCCATTCTGGCTGCGCTGTGTAAACTTCTCGCGCTCGTAGCCCTGCTGGTCGGATCGCTCCGCTTTATCAAGGTTCGCGGGTTGCTGATCGCTTTCATCATCGCCTTTGCCTTCAGCGTCGCGACGATTGCGGTCGCGTGGGCGCTTTCCAGCCTGGCGTTTATTCTCTACCCAGCCGAAGCTATTCTCGCGGCATTGCTGGGTCTTTTCGCAGCGATCTATGGTGTCGTCGTCTTCGTTAAATCACTCTTTGCATTCGCACTTGCTATCGCTGGGCAAGCTGGCTGAACCGGTTTTGTTGCCCAGGCTCAGAACGCAATCGGCAGTCGAGCAGATCAGCGACAATCGTGTTGGCACTGCGGCGGATATCGCCAGCCTTGTCATTCGCAGATCGCCAGAAAGGGACTGTGTGCAATACCGGTATTTTGGAACGTCCGGATCGCCATTTTCGCATGTCTTCTCGGATTTCGTCTGCAACACCAACTTCGCCGGACTGCTACGCAGTATGATCGTGCCGACCATCACCTTGCTTGGGCTCCCCCCGCCGGGAAAGCTCAACTCGACCGTCTGTCCGGATGGCACCGTCAATTCCTGATCGACCGGGAACAGCCTTGGCATTGCCCAATTTATCGGCAGCGAGTTTAACGCGTTAAGCAGCTCGTTGGACTCGCCTGCCGGTGCATCGCCTTCAGGATCGAATGCGCATTCGCCTTCGTCCGAACCGCAAAGCTTCCGGCGCATCTGGTCCATGTTGTGCCGCAGTAACGACAGCTCGGCGCTGAGCGAGATTGCGCAATCTTCGCGTTTGTCCAGGATCCGGCCGCTGTCCAAATCGTAGCGGCAGCTCGGATCGCGCTCGATCCCCAAAAGGGCATCGCCAAAGAACCAATACCCGGCAATCCCCATCACAAAGGCGATCACGACATGGCGGCGTCTGATTTTTCTCAGAAACCGCAACGGCCCGCTCTTTCAATGGATGGCATTCTGAACACACCAACAAGTTGCCAGAATCAGACAGCTGTGGCCACAATAGTTAATGAAAAGTTTTTCCGCCTCTTACTCTGAGGCATCCGAAGATCTCGCCGCTTGGGTCGAGTGCATTGTTGGCAAGCGCCCGTCGCGTACTCCGGCGGGACAGGCCGAGCAAGGCGGCGGCCTCGCACTGTCACCAATGGGGCTTACGCAAGCCGAGCGCCATTCAGATCGATCGGGCCAATGTCTCTCGGCGATGGGCTGGTTTGCGCTCAGCGTCGGCCCGAAAACACCGGATAACGGATGCGCCTGGTTCGACCAGATCTATTTTGCGGCATTCACCGCCCCCCAGATCGAACTTGCCCTAGACCCCGTGCCCGAAAGCTACTGGCAGACCGAGTGCCCATTGAACATGAAACTGGGACGACGTATCGAAAAACACGCCGAGTTGCCCGAATTCGGCATTGTCGAGCATCCACTGATCCTGTCGGTTCACCAACGCCCCAGCGGTCGAGCTGATCAGCTGCCGATCGTCGAAGGTCAGGACGATGAAGAGACCCAAACACCCCCGACTGCGGACCAAGCCGGCTAGAGGAACCGATCATGCCAGAATATCTTGCCCCAGGCGTTTTCGTCGAAGAGGTCAACACCGGCGCAAGGCCGATTTTGTTGAAAAAGCCGGGTTGAAAGAACGGTCCAGCACTGATTCAAGATCTCTGTGGTGACGGAGGTTTTCTGCGATGATGGGCGATCGGCAAGTGCTGCAGAACAGCCTGTTCTACGAGTTCAACCTGGAGATCCACGTGCCCGCGGATCACTTGCTTCGGAGCATTGATCGGTTCGTCGATCTTTCGAGCGTCCGGCGTCGGCTCGAGCCGTTTTATAGCCGGATTGGTCGCCCATCTATCGATCCCGAACTGATGATCAGGATGTTGATTATCGGCTACACTCACGGCATTCGCTCAGAGCGACGACTTTGCGAAGAGGTGCATCTGAACCTCGCCTATCGCTGGTTTTGTAGGCTGGATCTGAACGATCCGGTGCCGGACCATTCCACGTTCTCGAAGAACCGGCATGGCCGTTTCCGCGACAGTGATCTGTTCAGGTTCCTGTTCGAGGATGTTCTTTCTCGATGCATCCGCGAAGGTCTTGTTGGCGGAGAAGCGTTCGGTGTCGACGCATCCCTGATCAAGGCTGATGCGAACCGGGAAGACGGGATCACGCCGAAAGACTGGTCGCCAGAGCAATTCGCCGGCCGCGCGACGTCCGAATATCTTGCGACACTGGACGATGCGGCTTTCGGTGCAGCGACACCCGTCGTGCCCAAATACATCTCGCCTGTCGATCCGGCGGCGCGCTGGTCTGCTGCCGATCGCGGCAAGGCGCACTTCATCTATTCCACGAACTATCTCGTCGACCTCGACAACGCGATCATCGTGGATGTCGAGCCAACCGCACCGATCCGTCAGGCCGAGAACAAGGCCGCCCGGGATATGATTGAGCGGACCCGGCAGACATTCAACCTCTATCCCGAGCGCCTTGTCGGCGACACGGGATATGGCAATGCGGAGATGCTCGCCTGGCTGGTTGAGGAACAGGGTATAGAGCCATTCATACCCGTCATCGATAAGTCGAGACGATCAGACGAGATCTTCTCCCGGTCAGATTTTACCTACGACCACGGCGAGGACGCCTATCGCTGCCCTGCCGGTCACTGGCTCCGTCAGTACCGTCGCCCCTTCAAGATTGCCCGCGATGCAGTAGATGACGACGGCCAGCGCCGTTACCGCGCCAGCAAACACGACTGCGACGCATGCCCACTCAAGCCGTGTTGCACGCCCAAGGAGCATGCGCGGAAAATCCTGCGATCTGTTCACGAAGGCGCGCGAGACATGGCCCGCGACATCGCCAAAACGGACGCATATGTCGATGCAATGCGCGCCAGGAAGAAAGTCGAAATGCTGTTCGCTCACCTCAAACGTATCCTGAAACTCGACCGTCTCCGGCTCAGAGGACCATCCGGCGCCCGCGACGAATTCCTGATGGCAGCAACAGCGCAAAACCTCAGGAAGCTCGCGAAACTCGTGCCGAACCCGGCCTGAGCGGCGCGGCGAGCGTCATCAGCCTAGGCCAGGAGCCTCTCGAAAAACGACTTCTTCAACAAAATCGGCCCATTGCCGCCGTTGGCACATCGACCGCGGCCTTTCTGGGCATTGCCCCCAATCCAGACGCTCATCTGCGTAAGCCTGTTTTCATCACTGACTGGAGTTCTTTCCAGCGTGAGTTTTATCCGTCTGAAGATGAAGCGGACGAAGACGCCGACGCGGACGTGCAGGACGGAGAAGATACCGATCCCGCCGCCAACACACTTGCCAGCGCGGTGTTGGGGTTCTTCTCGAACGGCGGCCGACGCCTTTACATCGTCAATCTTGGCGACGACGCATCGATGATCGGGGCGGATGACATTGCCCTGCTCGATGCAATTGACGGCATTAGCATCGTCGCGGCGCCTGGCTATACAGACGACGGATCGGTCGAAGCGGTCCTAACAAGTTGCGAGGGCCGCAAAGACAGGTTTGCTGTACTGGACACCGCGGACCCGGCAGACCGTTTAACGGATCTTCAGAAATCCCATGCGGATGGTGGCCTAAGGCCACGCGATGCGGCGCGCGGTGTTGCCGCCGTCTACACCCCGTGGATCGAGATTTACGAGCCGATGGGCGGCAGGCGCATGATGGTGCCGCCATCCGGCCATATCTGCGGAGTCTACGCGGGCACTGACGGCATGCGCGGCGTTCACAAGGCACCGGCCAATGTGCAGGTGCGCGGTGCACTCGGCCTCAGTCATCGCATCTCGGGCGCCCAGCAGGATCTGTTGAACCCCAGAGGCATCAACTGCATCCGCCAATTCGAAAACGGCATCAAGGTCTGGGGCGCCCGGACATTGTCCGAGCAAAGCAGCGAACACCGCTATGTTCCGGTGCGCCGGTTGGTGACGATGATCTCACAGTCCATTCAACAGGGCACCCAGTGGGTTGTGTTCGAACCGAACGACCTGACGCTTTGGAAAAGCTTGCGGCGCGACATCGGCAGTTTTCTGCACACGCTGTGGAGGGATGGGGCACTGGCAGGGGCCAAGGCTTCGGACGCGTTCTTTGTCAAATGTGACAGCGAAACGACCACGCAGGATGACATAGATGCAGGACGGGTGATCGCGATGGTGGGGATCGCTCCGGTCAAGCCAGCAGAGTTCGTCATTTTCCGCATCGGCCAGTCAACAGCCGAAGCACCGGAATAGGAGGCGCGAGCAATGCGTGACGACCCTTATCGCAATTATCAGTTCAACCTGCTGATCGAAGGCATTCAAACGGCAGGCTTCATCGAAGCAAGCGGCCTTGGCGCGGATATTGACGTGATCGAGTACCGCGCGGCCGGTAACGCCGGAATGGTCAACCACTTGCCCGGGCAAGTTCACTATCGCCCGATCACGTTGAAATACGGAATGGGCGGCGACAGATCGCTGTGGGATTGGTTCGATCAAACCGCCTCGGGCGATCTTGTTCGCCGCAACGTATCGGTCATTCAGTACAAGCCTGACGGCGTCACCGAAGCCTATCGCTGGAACCTCGATCGCGCATGGCCGGCGCAGCTTGGCGTCGCATCAATGGATACGCATGCAAGCTCGATTGCGATCGAATCGCTGACCTTGATCTACGATAGGTTGGAGCGCGATTGATGCGCGAAGACCCCAAGCTGCTTTTCGATGCGATGCAGGCAATTGCTGCTCGCGCATCCGAAAGCGCTGCGGATGCAGGGCAGGTTGGCGGTTTGACGACCTACGCGGACTGGCAGAACATGGCCGCAGAGGCCGGTCCGTGGCACCGGCAAAGCCTGACCGGTGACGCCGCTGTTCTGCCGACCAGCGAGGCAGAGCACAGAGGCGATGTTGCAGTGTCTCGCCCATCAACTGCGATGGCCGTCAAAGTGCCTCTGATCCATTCACCAGGGATTGATTGCCCTTCCGATCAGACCGAGGCGGGTATTCGTCACCGCGTTAGCGCTTCGGTCCAGCGGGCGGACAGCACGCTGACAACATTCGACGTTCGTGAAATCGAGCAGGCAACATCTACGCCGGACGTGCGGCGAACGACGCCGTTGACAGCTCGATCCGACGAGGTTCGGGCGCGGCCACGCCCACCAGCAATGACAGACACCCCTGGACTTGCAGCAAAGGTCATGCCCACGGACAGCGGGGGTGACGAACCTGTTCCGATGCCCCGCCCACCGGTTTCGGTTGCCCCGCCACAGGTCAGCGCCGAGTCGGCTCTCGC
The DNA here is from genome assembly GCA_951813525.2 of uncultured Limibaculum sp. Classification (GTDB taxonomy): domain Bacteria; phylum Pseudomonadota; class Alphaproteobacteria; order Rhodobacterales; family Rhodobacteraceae; genus Thermohalobaculum. Next base: position 611,355 of record CATOTJ020000003.1, on the reverse strand, counting down.
GAGGCCCGCAGCCCCGAACGATGACCAAGCCGAGGTCCAAAAGTTACCGCCAGATCAGGCGGTGCCACCAAAGGTCAACAGATCCGAGCCACCCTGGCCAGCGCCGTTTCACGCGGGTGGCCGAAAATACGTTAGCGGTCTGCCAGAAGAGATTGAACCAGCCGAACGCAATTCCCGGGGCGCGAACTGATGCAGCGCATGATACTCGTTCCCGGGGCGAATTGCCCGAACGACGTTCCTGACATTTTGCACTTCTCGGCCAATCCATCCGACATTGAAACCAGACACGAAGCCGGTCTGGCCCACCGCCCCGCACCCTTGTTCCCCGACCTTAACGACCCGCTGCCGGCCCTTGGATATGGCGGCCCGCCAACGACCGTCTTGTCGATGAATATCCTGCTTGAAGGCCACCGGCAGGCGCTTCCTTCGGGAGAACCCGGCCCGGTCGAAGATGTACGCCGACAAACGCATTGGCTTTATCGGCTGGCGCAGCAGCCGGGGCCCGGCTTGGTTCGGCCCTGCGAAGTCGACATTATTTGGGGGCGCAATTGGGCCTTTCGGGGCACAATTCGGCAACTTGCGGAGCGTTTGGACCAGTTCACACCCGATGGTACCGCTGTTCGCGCCTGGGTGCGTGTCGAGTTAGCGGGTAAGCCATTGACGGTTCAGGCACCTGCGGCAATGGCCGAGGCAGAACCTTGATCAACGACGGGCCCGATATTCAGCTGCTGGCTGACGGCACACCGCTTGATCTCGGCGATCCGCCGCTCGTCGGGCTGCGGCTGCTGCGCCGCGTGAACCAGCCCGCCGAACTGCGGTTGCGGTTTTCCCTGCCGACGCCATCGGCAATATGCCCGCTGTCGAATGCGACCAAACTTTCGCTTCTTGTCGATGCTGAGGTTGCGTTTGACGGCCAGCTCTCGGGTTTTCAACGCAGCCTTGGAACCGAGGGAAATTTTGTCGATGTGACTGCGGCGGACCATCTGGCCCAGCTTTCGGCGTCGTGGACCGCCAGCCCAGGTGAAATTACGTCGCTTCATAGGTTCCTTTCTGCCAGCGCCCGCCGTTGCGGGCTTTCGTTTCAGGCGATCGGGTGGTCTGACTTCCCGGTCGGACGCCATCTGAATCTATTCGAGACCGATCTTGAACACACGGTCGCAATTGCTGCCCGTTACGGGCTGGCGCTGAGCTGCCGTGGCGACATATTGATCGCCACCGATCTGACGAATGCCGATCGCGTGGCGGACCACACCCTGGATCTTCGCCAGACAGTATCGCTGTCTGAATCGAAGACCGTTGATCCGGTAGACCCGGAATATGGCTGGCAGGGCTGGGCTGCCGATGACGATCGCACGCTTTCGGTGGGCGACGCGGGGACAGGGCCCCGGCTATGCGGGCAACCCATCCGTTATTCAGAGCCGCCAGATCGCCTTGGGGCTGCCTATCGAACGCGCAAGCAAAACCTGAATCACGTGATCAGTGCTCAGGTCATCGGTCTTGCCGATATCTGGCCCACCCAGACCGTTATTGCGCCTTTCGACGATGCTGTGGCGGGCAGGATCTCCCGCGTCGAACTGTTGTTGGACGGTGCTGACGGCGCGCGCACACTGGTCTCGACCGCGGCGCCGGAAACCGCTTTGGGCATGGCCGCTTGCCCGGGCAGGGCGGACGGATTTTTCACCGGTCTTGTCTCTGCCACCGACGATCCGATGACTGCCGGGCGGGTCCGGGTGTCGCTGCACGGCCATACTGCCGCGACGACCGGGTGGCTGCCGGTAACCGGCCTCTACAGCCGCCAGGCCGGTGGAACCGGGCTGACGGCCCCGATGAGCAAGGGCGACCCCGTCGTTATCGCCGCCCCGCAAGGCGATCCGGATCTCGGTTTTGTGCTGGGCGGATTGTTACGCGGCGGTGGCCCCGGCGCTGACAGATCAGCGGCAGAGCGCCGCGAGCAGCTCTGGGCGGGAGACGGCGCACAGATACGCATGGACGAGGCAAGCCGCGCCATCCATGTCTCGCTGGACGACGGCGCATCGATCACACTTGATGGCGGCGACATTCATCTCAAGGCACCGGGAAACATCGCGTTCGACGCTGACGGTGATTTCTCATTGACCTGCGCCGGTGACATCACGATCGGCGGCAACCGCATCGATTTTAAGAAGGTCTGACCCATGCCCAATATCGCAACAGAAAGTGCTCGCGTCCGATGCTCGCATGGTATGGGCTATGCCAAACCTGTGTCCTCGCGGCCGTTCCTGCGGATCAATGGAAAACCCGTGCTGGTCGATGTCGACATGTCCGGCAATTCGATCAGCCTTTGCCCGAACTATGGGCCGACGACCAAGCCCTGCCAAACGACGCTTGCCCTTGCCAAGGGTCGCTCGTCTTTCGTATTCGCGAATGGGCGGCCGGTGGTGTTTCACGCCGCCATTGGACCGACCGACGGCATCCCGCCGGGGATCACAACATGGTCGGTGCTTGATGCCGGGCAGGACCTGGTTAAGGCCGGAGGCTGACGGGGTGTTCGGCTTTCGCTTTACAGGTCCTGATGCCGCCACCGGCCTGGTCGTCGACCGCAGCGGCAAGCTGCGACAGGTCGATGGCGGGCAGGAACTGCGCCAGGCGCTGGTAATGCTGCTGTCGACACGCCCTGGCGAGCGCGGAATGATACCGGAATTCGGCTGCCCACTGGACCGTCTGAATTTTGAACCGAACGATGCGACCACAGCCGGATTGGCGATCCGCATTGTATCCGACTCGATTGCGCGGTTCGAAAAGCGCGCCATTGTCGAAACGCTGGATGCATACGCAGATCCGCACGAACCGGAAAAACTGATCATCGATCTCGGCTACCGCGATGCCCGCACCCAACAGCGCGACAGGCTGTTGCATCACATTCCGCTGGACGGGGGCGCCTGAAATGAGCGTCCTTCCACCACGTCTCGACGACGCCGACACGGCCACTTTGCTGACGCAGGCGCAAAAACATCTGGAAGACACCGGTTCCAGATGGCGCGCCAACGATCCGGCTGACCCGGGTCTTGCCCTGCTTGAAGCCTTTGCTGCCATAACCGGCGAGGAATTGGGTCGGTTGAACCGGCTGCCCGAAGCCCTTTTGGGTCGCTACCTGCACATGCTGGGTGTGACGCTGAACCCGGCGCGGGCGGCGTCAGCGACGGTCACCTTCTCGCTGGGTGCGCCGCGCGCCGCGGATACGCTGATCCCGGCAGGCCTGCGGGTCACGTCCGATACACCGGACGCCGCGGTTTTCAGACTGACCAACGATGTGCACATCGCGCCCGGCGCGGATCGGGCCCAAGGCGTAGTCTCGACAGCAATCGAAGTGCCGTTGACCGAGGCCGCCACTGCAACAGGCAAGCCCGGCCAGCAGATCTCGCTGGCGCACAATAATCTCCCGGGCCAGCCTGCCGAGGTTGCAGACATTCAGCTTTTCGTTCGTTGGCCGACGGACCCGCCGCCAAACGCGCGTTCGGAACTTCGCGACGGCAGTCATTATGTCCACTATGACGAGATGATCGGCGCAGACCCGGGCGAAGGCGACTTCTGTTTCGTTGCCGACCGTGCCGCCGGAACTATCCGACTGCCCTCACAGCCTGAGTTTGTGCCACCGGCCGGTACACAAATTTTGGCACAATACTTCTATCTCGATGCCGACACGTCGAACGGCGCCGAAGGCGGGCAAATCTCGGCTCTTGGATCAGGTTTGCTGACGCAGATTCTCGATCCCGCGCCCGGTCTTTCCGTAAACAATCTCGCGCCGGTCACGATGGGCGAGCCGATGCAGCGCCAGGAAGATCTGCTGAACCACGGCGCGTTGGCCGGATTGCTGGGCGGGCAAGCGGTAAGACCGCGCGACTACGAAGAACTAGCGCGCCGCGCGCCCACCAGTGCGGCGCGCGCGCATGCGTTCACCGAAGCCGAGATCTGGCAGTTCGCCGAACGCGGCAAGGTCTCTCTCAGGCTCGCGCCGCCCGTCGATCTGGCAACGATCGGCGATCCAGAGGACAGCGAAGGCGCGCAGATGCTTTGGCACGAGGCACTTGAATCTGCGCAGCGCGACCCGCTTTTGGGTCAGCAGATGCTGAAATCAGCGCAGGAACGTCTCGACGCGGCGTGTCCTTTGGGGGCATCCGTAGATGTCTCATGGCTGAAGGCGAAACCCGTCGGTGTTTCTGCAACCGTCTATGTCACGCCCGGAACCAGCCATCCCGAGATGGCGCAAATGGTGCGCCGCCATCTCGACGCATATCTTGCGCCCGTGCCGGGTGGTCATTGGCCCGACGGATGGCCCTGCGGCAGAACATTGCGCCAATCCTACCTCATCGAAACCCTTCAAGAGATCGAGGGGGTACGCTCGGTCGATCGCGTCACCATCCACCCGCGCTATCCAATGAGCGGCGCGACAACCGCGCTCGCCGCCGATGCGCACCAGAACACCGTCTGGTTCGCCGCAATTGGCGGAATTTTGTACGTGACGATGAACAATGGCGAAGGCTGGACAATGTGCCAGGGACATCTAGACGATAGCGAAGACGCCGCTATTTTGTCGGTTGCCACGCACCCGGTCCAATCCGGCCTTGTGGCCGCAGCGACGCGCGGCGGGGATATACTTGTCTCTCGCGATTGCGGCCGCACCTTCCTGCCGTTCGCCAAGTCCCCATTTGCGCCGACACTTATGGCCTGGGCCGATGGCGGGGAAGCCCAGCGATTGCTGGTTGGTGGCGCTGCCGGTGATCTTGGTGCTACCGATGGCCCTGATGACGAAGGGAATTTGCCGCAAATCGCGCCGCTGCATGCGCAGGACGGTATCGTCGGTAGGGTAACGGCAATCGCGACCCGGTCAGACGGTCAGGGCGGGCGTCTGGTCGCGGCCGCACGGTCCGGGCTGGGCGGCATTGTCTTCTCGAACGACAGTGGCTGGGACGGCGGCTTCTTCCCCTCGGCACCTGTTAACGGCCCGGCAGCGTTCGACCCCGACGCACCAAAGTGGTTGGGTGGCCACGATGTCCGCTCTCTGGCGTTCATGACCGCGCCCAATGGTGACCTGCATCTTGTGGCCGGATGCGCGAAACCGATGGTCAGCGGCCAAAGCGCGGTTCTGATCGCGCCGGTGGATGTCCCGATCGGCAGCATCGGACAATGGCGGCCCGCGAACGTGGAAAATTGGCGGGCGGGAAGTGTGCTCTCCCTTGCTGCCTTCGGATCGAATCTTGTGGCAGGCGTTGCATCGGGCGGTCTGCGGTTCGCAACATTGGGCAACAACGGTCGCCTTACGTGGACCGACCCGGACCAGGATGCTGGCTTGCCGACCGGCGAAACTCACCGATCAGCTGCGCCGATATCGGCGCTGGCCATTGCCACGATGCCGCCAGACGAGAAGCCGCCCCGCCCGCCGCGCATTGCCATCGGCGGTGACGGGGCACTGGCCATGGCAGGATCAGCGCAAACTTTGTCCCAGCGGCGCTGGGCCGACAGCACCGTGCGCGCCGGTGCGAAACGGATCGCGATCCCCGACGATTGGGTGATTTGCGGGGACCGCCACCAAATCGAGGTACGTGATGTCCTCGACTGAATTGTTGACCCTGCCGAAAGATGTCCGCGATGCAGCGATTGCGCGCGTCGCCGAACGCCTGACCCGCGAACTGCCCCGGACGATCCGAACAACGCTGACCGACGATCCGTATCGACAACCGGGCCCGACAGACGATGTGATTTCGGCAATGGCGGCGATGGCAGGGCACCGCGCGGCCATCCTGGATCAAGCCAGCACGCTTGTTGATCCCGGCGCAACCCCAGATGATGCACTGGCGTGGCTCGCGTCATGGTTTGGCTGGGGCTGGCTGTTCCGCGACCCGTTCGACCCCAGACGCCTTCTGGATCTCGACCGCGCCTTCCCGCCTGGACCGCAGCGGTTGCGCGATCTGATCAGCGCCTGGCCGATGCTCAACCGTCTTCGCGGACGGGACCGCGGCTTGCTATTGACGTTGAGAACCGCCACTGGTCTGACCGACATCACGCTCTCAGTCTCCGCGGGTCAACAGCATCTGACGGTTCATGCTCCGTCTCTGCCCGTTGCCTGGACGGCCTGGCTGCGCCGGCTGATCCAAGCTGAGCGCCCGGCGCATCTGACATGGACGCTGGTCACGGCCGAGGACGCGACATGACCGATCCGCAAAGCAACAGCGGTGTATCTGCCAGTATCGAAGTGACGCAAACCAAAATCGTTCGCCACTCGGGATCGCCGCAAAACCGCCTCGCAGCTTTTGTGCGGGCATTCCTGAAGACGCTGGCAAAGCCAATCAATCAACTCTTTCCGGCCCAACGCTCCAGCGCCGCACCTGCGATCCTGCCGGGCTTTCACGCTGTGCTGGACGTACAGATATCTGCGCCGGGCCGCAGTGCTGTACACCTCTACGCAGAAACGCAAACGACCCATGGCAAGGCGCATCTCGTTGTCGATACTGCGCAGGTCGTTCCACTGGACGAACACGGCGACGGAACACCGTCGGTCAAGGTTCACCCCACCGATGACCGGGCGACCGGACAGGCTGATATTCGCCTGGTCGCGGTCGATCCGGCCAGCCCTGAAACACCCGTCGCGACGCTGGGCGGCATTCAGTTGGCCCAGGAAGGCACTACCGGTATTTTGCTTGGCATCATGGCCGCGTTACTGGCTTTTGGTTTCACCATGGAAATTTTCTTTTCCGGGGCGCCGATTCTTGCAGTGCTGCTGATAATCTCGCTGGGATTGATGTTCTGGCTGTCACCGGCCCTGACCGGCGTGCAGTTCAACCCCAACCGTTTGCTGCCGCTGCGCCAACGCCTTTTATCAACGGTTTGGGCGTTAAGCGGAGTTGCCATCTGGACCATCGCTATGGCCTGGAACATTCAGGGCGAACCCCCTTTGTCCAAGCTTTGCGGCGAACCACCCGATCCTGTCGACTGCGACATTGGCGATGTGCTTCAGGACAATCTGACATCCATTGCGGCGTCGTTCGGGCTGGCGGGCGGGATACTGCTGGCGCTGGCTCCGGCAATCCGGCCCAAGGCTTTGATTGGCCGCATTCTGATCGTCGCCGCCGTCACGCCGCTGATCCTTTATGACCTGACCTTGGTCGGGAACCTGATCGGAGGCTCGGTTTTTTCGTTCACAAAGGGATTTCAGATCGGATACCCGGCTCTGGGCTGGGGGCTTGCCGGTCTTGGCGTTTTGGGGCTGGTCATCCGCAACAGGTTGGGCGGCTGGCGTGTTTGGGGCATCGCGGCCGCGCTCTCGGCGCTATGTCTGGCCGCGATGCTGCATATCGGCATGGGCATTCTGGCCGCGCAACTCGGGTCGATTGAAGTAGAGGAACGCGAATTTCGCAAAGATTTGGATCGGCGAATCTCGTTCGTTCAAAGCAATATTGAAGCCAACCGGGATATGGCGATAATTAGCGAAATTGATAAACAACGAGAGATTCGGGAGCTTACGAGACGGCAAGAGTATTTGAAGAAACGCCGCGATGCCATTGGCAGCCCCGAATGGCGAACCTCGACTGTCCGGGGCAAACTTGGTCTCAAGGATGATGTCAGGGGCTTACCGGGCGGTCTCTATACCCCAGTGATCTGCATGATCGACAGCGTAGAAGAGTGCGGGACCGGAAGCTATGGCGTGACGATGTCGCCTGAATTACGCGATCTGACCTCAACGATTGGACTGGCGATCGTGGCGCTTTTTCTGATGCTCTGTACTCTGGCGATGCGCTTGCTGCTGCTGCGGCGGCGCGGCCAGCGTCGCCTGCTACGTTCCGCTGCACATGTTCTGGCCGTCCTGGGCGTGACATGGGCGTTGTGGCCGCTCGCCGTCATGATTGCCCCGACGCCGCCGGGTCCAATGTCGACAATTCCCTACGGGCTGGCGCCGCTGGCCGTTGCGCTGGTCTGGCTGATGGTCGAGATCGGCCTGACGCGCTGGTTGGCCAAACGCCGAAAGGCCAGGGCAACGGAAAACACTGCACCCCAGGACCCGCCTGCGGCCGAACCGGAGCCTAACTAAGAGACAGGCCCCAAGCCCGCACGGCGATCACTGGTGCGCCGGGGCGCCAGACTTTTTCCGCCTGCGCCTTTTCTTCGACTTACGCAATGACGGCAAAGCGCCGCGCGATCCTGGCGGTGCATGGCCCGCACGAGCAGCCGCGGCCTCTCTGCTGCGAATATGCGCCGAACGTTGCCTGCTTTGCCGCAAGCGGCCGCCAGCCACTTGAAGCGGGTGCACCTCGTTGTCGTCCGGGGCCTCTTCTTCGCCGTCGTCGGCATCGACCACAGCACCAGGTGCGAAAACCGAACCATAAAGCTTGATCCACAGATTATAGCCGGCCAGCCCCAGCCCGACCAAAACGCCGATGCATGCCAACACAAACGACGTCCAGCCAAATCCTGCGGCCCCGCTGCTGGCAGGGTCGACGAATGTCGCGGTGCAGATCGCGAACAGCATCGCCAATCCGATTGCGCCCAAACGGCCGGTGGCCCATTTCAGCTCTGTCTCGGAAACCGGTTTGCGGTCCTGCCCGTCGAAACCGCGTCGTGGCTTACCCAACTTGCGTGCCAGGATCACCGTCGCGAACAGCTCAACAGCGGTCCACCCGGCCCCGCCCACCCAGGCAGAAGCCACCGCCCACCCGTTAATGTCCGCCCAGCCAACAACGATGGACAGAGCCATGATCGCACCTGCCGCTACCATCGCGACGCCCACCAGAACACCGAGCTCGAAAAGAAAGTCCTTCCGAGGCAGCTGTCCGTTGCGCCAGGAATGGAACATATTTCCACCCTGAACGAACACCTGTGCCACGATCAAAATGGGCACCATGTAAAAGTGCGGGTAATGGCTGTTGGCTTGATCAAGGGCCAGGAACCCGATGGTCACGCCGCAAACGATTGCGAACGCTGCCGTTTCCAAACAAATCGCGGCGAAATTCAGGTCCAGCTTTTTGAGCGAGCGATTAGCATCCCGCATTTTACCTTTCGCAAGAATGAACCCGATCATGCTGACAATAAGTATCGCCATCACGACCAGTTCCAGGATCGCAAAACCATAGCCGATCGCGCCGCACTGCCCGGCGTCGCCGTCGCTGCATTTCTCGAATTGCGGCAACAGGATTACCAGCGCCAGCATAACGCCAAGAAGATTGATAAAATCCGATTGCAAGCGACCGTTGATCAGGGAAGGAAACTCCGGCGCATCCTGCCCGGCTTGGTTCTGCCCAGCTTGGTCCTGATCGGACATCCCGCACCCCATCCGCAAACGCACAGCGATAACTGTCTCACACCGGCCTCCGGCAAACAACTTTTTGCAGACCAAGCACGGCGTCTCACCTGCCGAAAGATCCGCGGTTCTGAATGTCAAGGCTTGGGGCTGTGATAAGCGACAATGTAGGGCGATGGCTGGGCATCAAGTGCCGGGATCTGCGATCGCCGCAGGCGGCCCCGATCTCGGTCGTTCACCCGCCTTTACGGCTCACGAAACTCTCTCCTGTCGAAGACGGGTGATAGTCCGACAAGGCGGTATCAGCCGAAAGCGAATATGCCCCGGCCCACGATCGGATTGTGGACGCGAAACTTCGCCTTTCTTGGCGTCGTACCGCGTCGACATAACATTCTTCGCAAGCCAGATTTCCAAAAAGACGGGCACTGAGTTTGCCAAAAAAACAGCATCTTGAGGAAAAAGCGCTCGGAACTAACACATGTTCTAGGGTCTGTGGACATTCATCTTGACGCGATGAGCGCAGCAGCGAGGTTCCAGCAGGCGGCGTAGCTGCAATCAGTTTTGTCGTACCGCGTGGCTATGCCTCTGAATTCCTTTATCTTTGCGAAGTAGTTTTCGACGAGATGCCGCCATTTGTAGACCTCAATGTCGTAGGCGCGCTTTATCTTTCGATTGCCCTTAGGCGGGATCACGGCGGTTGCGCCGCGCGCATCGAGTTCTTTCAGCAGCCAATTCGCGTCAAATGCCCTGTCCGCGAGCAGGGCATCGAACGAAACATCTTTGATCAGCGGCGCGACACCCTTCATATCGTGCGCCTGTCCCGGCAGAAGCAGGAACCGCACCAGGTTCCCAAGCGCATCGACCAGCGCTACGATCTTGGTCGTCAGCCCGCCACGCGAGCGTCCGATGGCCTGAGCCTGAGCCCCCCTTTTGCGCCGGTGGCTTTCTGGTGAACCTGAACAATGGTGCCATCGATAAGCGCATATTCAAGGTCGGGGTCATCACTCACCGCCTTGAAAAGACTCTCGAAAACACCTGCTTTGGCCCATCGCCGGAAGCGCCGGAACTGGCTGTTCCAATTTCCAAAAGCGGGCGGCAGGTCACGCCACGGTGACCCCGTGCGCACACGCCAGAACACAGCCTCCACAAACAGCCGGTTATTCTTCGCGGTCACGCCGCTGTCGCTGGCTTTGCCTGGAAGGTGGGGTTCAAGCCGCTGCCACAAAACATCTGTCACCACAAACCGCTGCTCGTTCATTCAAACCTCCGTTTCGAAAGTTTGAATCAGAAATCAGATCAAATGGGAATCCTGATTGTCCACGGACCCTAATCAATCGAAGAGGTTTGATCGATGCATGTCTTGGTGGGCGGTACTGGATTCGAACCAGTGACCCCAGCGATGTGAACACTGTGCTCTACCAACTGAGCTAACCGCCCGTGCGCGCCCGTATAGGGGGGGCGGCATTGGGCGTCAAGCGGCGGCGAGGCGGGTCAGCGCGCTGGGGATTTCGCGGTAGTGATCGACGATCGCGTCAGGGGCAAGTTCCGCCAGCGGCTCGGCCGCGAAGCCGAAACTGGTCAGGATGCAGGGAACGCCGGCCCGCCGGGCTGTTGTCAGATCGGTCAGAGTATCGCCGATCATTATGGCGCGCTGCGGATCGGCACCGATGCGGCGGGCGGTTTCGGTCAGGTGAATGGGATCGGGCTTGCGGACAGGCAGCGTGTCGGCGCCCAGGATCGCTGGGAAGCGGTCGCGAATGCCCAGCGCATCAAGAACACCCAGGGCCAACCCTTCAGGTTTGTTCGTGCAGACACCGATGCGCCAGCCATCGGTTTTCAGCTTGTCCAGACACTCCACGACACCATCATAAAGGCGGGTCTCGACCGCCAAGGCGCCGGAATAGGCCTCTAACAAAGGCGCATAGAGCTGATCAACGAGTGGATCGTCCTCTGGCCGTCCGGCCATCCACAATGACCGCCGGATCATTTCACGCCCGCCGCGTCCGGCAAACGGTTTGTCGTTTGCGAGACTTAGGAGAGGGAGACCTTGAGGCGCCAGAACGGCGTTCGCGGCGTTCAATAGGTCGCCGGACGTGTCGGCCAGCGTGCCGTCAAGATCGAATATGGCGGCTTTCATCGAATTCCCCCTCAATGCGTCAGGCGTAACAACAGATTGGCAATGAAATGAAACCAAAACTGACAAGACGTGACTTTTTTTTGTACCATAGCCCGGATAAGTAGCGCCGCATGAAGAGTTCGCTTTCGTCAGGACGGCCGGTGGCCGCAGTCATTCTCGCCGCCGGTAAGGGCACGCGTATGCGGTCCGAATTACCGAAGGTTTTACATCCGATCGGCAATGCGCCGATGCTGCATCACGCAATGCGTGGTGCCGAGGCGTTGTCGCCGGGACGTGTCGTTGTGGTTATCGGTCATGGCGGCGATAAGGTGGCGGCAACGGCGCGGGCTTGGCGGGAAGACGCCCATATTGCCGAGCAGACCGAGCAGTTGGGGACCGGTCATGCAGTCTTGTGCGCGCGGGATGCGCTTCGAGATTTCGACGGCGATTTGTTCGTCCTTTACGGAGACACGCCGTTTATCCGCAGCGAAACGCTCGAGGCGCTGGCAGCTTCACGCGCGGATGCGCAGATCGTGGCCTTGGGCTTCGAAGCTGCGGACCCCGGGCGCTATGGGCGGTTCGTTCTGGGGACGGACAACGCCCTGGACGCCATTGTCGAGGCAAAGGATGCGTCGCCCGAACAGTTGGCGATCTGCACCTGCAATTCAGGCGTGATGGCCGGTGATTGTGCGACGATGCTGCGGCTGCTGGAACAGGTCGGCAATCAGAATGCGCAGGGCGAATACTATCTGACCGACGTGATCGGATTGGCGCGGGCCGAGGGCCTTAAGTGCCGGGCAGTAATTTGCGATGAGGTCGAGACGCTTGGCGTCAACGACCGTGTTGAGCTGTCCAAGGCAGAAACGATATTCCAAGACTGGGCGCGGCGCGCGGCGATGCTGGGCGGGGCGACGTTGATCGCGCCCGCGACTGTGTTTTTCAGCCTGGATACCGAAATCGGCCAGGATGTCGTTGTTCATCCAAACGTTGTCTTCGGGCCGGGTGTCCGTATTGGTGATAAGTGCGAAATCAAGTCGTTTACGCATCTGGAGGACACTGTCCTGGCGGCGGATGTTAAGATTGGCCCTTTTGCACGCAGCCGCGGCGGAACCGATTTGGCCAGTGGGGTGCGGATCGGCAATTTTGTCGAAATGAAGAAGGCGCGGCTTGGCGAAGGGACCAAAGCCGGGCATCTGAGCTATCTGGGCGACGCTGTTCTCGGCGCTGGCGTCAATATTGGTGCCGGGACGATCACATGCAACTATGACGGCGCCGACAAGCACCAGACGACGATCGAGGATGGTGCGTTTATCGGTGTGAACACGGCCCTGATCGCGCCGATAACGGTCGGCATGTACGCCTATGTCGGGACAGGGACCGTGCTGACCAATGATGTTCCGCCGGAGGCGCTGGCGCTGGCGCGAACCGATCAAATCAATCGCGATGGCTTTGCCCGGCGTTTGCGTGATCGAATTGCGGCGCGAAAGCGTCAAAAGCAGGAAGGAACCGGCTGAATGTGCGGTATTGTTGGTATTCTGGGTCAGTTGGACGCTGCCCCGCGTATTTTGGATGCGTTAAAGCGGTTGGAATATCGCGGCTATGACAGCGCCGGTCTGACGACATTAAAGAACGGCGAGGCGATCCGCCGGCGCGCTGTCGGTAAGTTGTCCGGACTGATAAAGGTGGTTGCGGAGCAGCCGGCGCCCGGGTCGGCAGGGATCGGGCATACGCGATGGGCAACCCATGGCGGACCGACGGTCGAGAATGCCCATCCGCACACTGCCGGACCCGTTCACGTCGTTCACAACGGTATCATCGAAAATTTCCGCGAGCTGCGCAGCGAGTTGACCGCGGCCGGGCGGAATTTCGCGACTGAAACTGACACTGAAGTGCTGGCCCAGATGACCGCACATCTGATGTCGACCGGTCAATCGCCGGAAGACGCTGTTCAGAACACCTTGGATCGGGTCGAGGGCGCGTTTGCGCTGGCGTTCTTGTTCGAAGGTCACGACGATCTGATGATCGTCGCGCGTCATGGCTCGCCACTGGCGATCGGCTGGGGAGACGACGAAATGTTTGTCGGATCCGATGCGTTGGCGCTTTCGCCGATGACGCGTCGGATCACCTATCTGGACGAGGGGGACCGCGCGATCCTGACCCGGACGGGCGTGCAAATACTGGACCGCGACCGCAATCCGGTCGAACGGCCCGTCCGCACGATCACCGCCGATTCCGGCATGGCGGACAAGGGTGAGCACCGGCACTTCATGGCCAAGGAGATCCATGAACAACCGACAGTTCTGAATTATGTTTTGAGCCGGTATGTCTCTGACGACCGAAAACAGATTGTCTCGCCCGCGAAGGACATTGATTGGGCCAATGTTTCACGGCTGATGATCGTTGGATGTGGCACCGCGTCCTATGCCGGTCATGTTGCCAAATACTGGTTCGAGCAAATCGCGGGCATTCCTGTCGAGCTGGATATCGCCTCGGAGTTTCGCTATCGCGAGCCGCCGATTGACGGGCGCGAAGTCGCGCTCTTCATCAGCCAATCGGGAGAAACTGCAGACACTTTGGCGGCGCTTCGGCACGTCAAGGGCCGGGTCGCTGCGACGATGGCTGTGCTGAACGTCGAAGAAAGCTCGATCGCCCGCGATGTTGACACCATTTTGCCGACCCTGGCGGGGCGGGAAATTGGCGTTGCGTCGACCAAGGCCTTCACCTGTCAATTGATGGTCCTGGCAACAACGGCGCTGTTTGCGGCGCGCATACGTGGTCAGCTTACTGCCGAGGCGGAAGCTGAAGCGATTGCTGCACTGACGGCCCTGCCACGGACGATGTCGGATGTGCTGGGTGATGAACGCCGGATTGAACGCATCAGCCACGAACTGGCTGCTGCCCGTGACATTCTTTATCTGGGCCGTGGCAGGATGTACCCAATTGCCTTGGAAGGCGCGCTGAAGCTGAAGGAAATCAGCTATATACATGCCGAAGGCTATGCCAGCGGAGAGCTTAAGCATGGACCGATTGCATTGATCGACGAGCATGTACCAGTCGTTGTCACCGCCCCAAAAGACGAGCTGTTCGATAAAACGGTGTCGAACATGCAGGAAGTGATGGCGCGCGGCGGCCGTGTTGTTCTGATCACGGACGAAGCCGGTGCTGCGGAGGCGAGCGAAGGTGTTTGGCACACGATAGTCATGCCGAACGTCGCGGCATTTGCAGCGCCGATCCTTTACGCGATACCGGTGCAGCAGCTGGCCTATTTCACGGCATTGGCCAAAGGAACCGATGTCGATCAACCCCGCAATCTGGCGAAGTCGGTCACTGTCGAGTAGCCCCTCGGCGATATTTTGCCCATTCGTCTCGCTTCGCTCGCCTTTGGTGCCGGATTCCGCTAGTCTCACGTTAAGAAGAACAAGAACGAGCAGGAACGAGGTGTTGAGATGTGGAGGCTGGTCCTTATCGCCGGTGCTCTTGCGCTTTCCGCGTGTGTCATGAAGCCGCCAGTAAAACCGGCCACGCCCGAGAGCCACGCGGATAATTTGAAGGTCGGCTGCTACACAGTCGATCTGTTTGACCCCTACCGTTTACAGTTTCCGGAAAACGGTGTGCCGCGCGCAAACAGCAAATTTATTGGTGTTTGGAAAGACGCCGCGTGGGATGGGGAATGGTGCCATGACTTATATGTCACCGAGGTTCGTCAGGACGGCACCGTAACGCTGTTGGACGCTTACGGCCCGTCGACCAAGCAGAACCGCGAGGCAACAGTCTTCAAGCGCCAGGCCGTCATCAAGGACGGCGCGTTGACGTTTACCAGTGTGGGCGGAGCTTCGGTTGTCTATCGCTTGTCCGAGAATGGCAACTTCCTGATCGGGCGCCGGATCGACGCGCTTGGCAAGTCCGAGATTACGATGGCGCGCCGCGATGGTGTTGCCGTGCCGCCGATCCCGCCGAAGAAACCGGCGCGCCGGTCCTGACGCTTATCTCGTTGGCGATGGACGTCGCCCAAGGGCGCTGGCAGAGTTTGTCAGCGCCAGGATGAGGTATTGATGGACTTTGAACTGACCGACGATCAGCGAGGCCTGACGCAAGGCATCGGTGCAGCGTTGTCGCCGTTTGACGATGCCTATTGGCTGGCCTGCGATCGCGAGGCGCGCTTTCCCGAGGCGTTCGTCCGGGCGATGGCTGATGGCGGGTGGCTGGGTATTGCGCTGCCCGAGGAATATGGCGGCGCCGGTCTTGGCGTTACCGAAGCGGCGCTGATGATGGGAGAGATAGCGCGCCGCGGCGGCATGTCGGCGGCGTCGGCGATCCATATGAACATTTTTGGGCCGAAGGCGATCGCGAATTACGCGACCAAAGAACAACGTGAACGCTGGTTGCCTTCGCTGATCAAAGGTGAGACGCGGACCTGCTTCTCCGTGACCGAGCCAAATACCGGCTTGGACACGACTCGCTTGACCACCCGCGCCGTGCTTCAGGGCGACCGTTACACAGTGAACGGGCGCAAGATTTGGACGACAACCGCACAGACCGCCGACAAGATCATGCTGCTGGCGCGCACTGCCGACTATGATCCGGCCAACCCGACGGCCGGGTTGTCGCTGTTTTTCACCGATCTGGACCGAAACGCGGTGGAGGTGCGGCTGATCGACAAGATGGGCCGGGCAGCTGTCGATACGAACGAGCTGTTTATCGACAATTTCAATGTTCCTGCGGCTGATCTGATCGGCGAGGAGGGAAAGGGCTTTCGCTATATCCTGTCGTCGCTGAATCCGGAACGCATCTTGATTGCTGCGGAAGCCATTGGGATCGGCCTGTCCGCGCTGGACCGCGCCACACAATATGCCAAGGATCGGGAGGTCTTTGGTCGGCCGATCGGCCAGAACCAGGCGATCCAACATCCGTTGGCCGAGGGTTGGGCCAGATTGCAGGCTGCTCAATTGCTCACCTTGAAGGCGGCAACTCTTTACGATGCTGGCAAGCCATGCGGCGTAGAGTCGAATGCCGCCAAGTATCTGGCTGCTGAAACCGGGCTGGACATTTGCCGTCAGGCCATCGCAACCCATGGGGGCATGGGCTATGCCCGCGAGTTTCATGTCGAACGCTTGTTCCGTGAGATCATGGTTCCCTATCTCGCCCCGATCAGCCAACAGTTGGCTCTGTGTTACGTGGCGGAACGGGCGCTTGGACTGCCAAAGTCTTATTGATCGAGCCGCCGCCCCCGGCCAAGCAATCGGCGCGCACTACCCAGACGGCAAAATACAGTCGGACCGCCCGGATCGCCGCAATGTTTCTGCGCCATCGGCAATCCGGGCGGCCCGCCTTCGGACGCCGTCAGAGGGTTTGCCGGCGTTTCTGGTTTTTGGCGAAGGAAGGACGGCAGCCAAACGGGCGGCTTGAACCGGAGTTAGTGCAATGGCCGGTCTTCCAAAATGCTGTTGGGCACCGGCTTCGGCCCCAAAAACACCTTCATCGAATTCAACGGTGTTCAGATAAACTTCGATGATCCGCTGTTTCGGCCAAGTCAGTTCAATAAGAACAGTGAACCCGGCCTCGAGTCCCTTTCGCAGCCACGAACGCTCATGCCAGAGAAACACGTTCTTTGCGACTTGCTGTGTGATCGTCGAGGCGCCATAGGTCCGTCCGCCCCGTTCATTCGCGGCGATCGCCGCTTGGATGGCTTCAAAGTCAAAGCCGAAATGGTCGCAGAAACGGGCGTCCTCACCAGCCATTGCGGCCCGCGCCAGTCGCGGCGTGATCTCCTCCAGATCGCGCCAATCGTGGTGAACTGCGCCCAGCCGGGACGCCTCGGAGAAAAGGTAGATCCCGCCTGGCGGATCGATGAACCGGTAGGAAAGAACCCACGCAAAGGCCAGCAAAACCAATCCAAGACAAAGTCGAACGGGCCAGCGCAAGAGCCGCCACAGCAGGCTTGGCCTTTTGGCCTTGACGACTTTCTTGGGTTTTTTCGCACCAGGCTTCGATTTTGCCGAGCCCGTTTTACCGGTTTTCGAGCGCTGAGCCTTGCTGGTTTTTACTTTTGCCACATCCGCGCCTTCGGCGAGTTACCACGCGCAGCGAAACGCTCGCTTAGGCTGGCATCGCCTGAAACGATGTCCGCATAATCGAAGGCCGATCCGTCGGTCGGCGCTAGAAGATAGCCCATGTGACGTCGCATTGCGGCAAACACGGTACGCCGATCGCCTGGAATGCGGGGTGCGCGCGCGAGTTGTGCGGAGATCACCCGCGGGCTGGTCAGGCCCCGGCTGGCAGACGCTTCACTCGGTCGATCATCGGAGGCGTTGATCAGCAGCAATGGATCAACAAGCGGCAGGCAAAACGCATCGCGCGGAGAGGTCACATCGACCCAGAAAACGCGCCGGTCAGATGCAATGCGGGAAATTATATTGGCTAACCGGTCACGACCTTCGCCTTTTTGTAGAAGTACGGTTCCATGGGTCGATCCAAGGGTTAAAAGCCCGATTGGCTGTTCTTCCGGCCAGCGATCCAACAGCGCATCCAGCGCATGGATCGCCGTGATCCCGCCCAGCGAATGGCCAACGATCAACGTCTCGCCCTCGGCGTCCGAAATGCGCTCGGACATCAACCGCGTACGGTCTCGGAATGCCGTCCAGACTGGGCCTGTACCGCGGGCAAGCACGCGCATATAGGCAAATAGATCCAGGACCAGATGCAGATATAACCACGGGATCGCAATCGAAATCAGCGCGCCTGCTGCGATAACACCTGCGGCCAGTCCTCTGATCCCCGGTGAGACAATCAGAAATATCGCGATCATCGACAGGGTGACAGCGATGCTGAAGACGACGGGCGACAGGGCCAATCCCAGATTGCGCGGCCCCCAAGTCGCCAACCGCCGCAGCGATCCATCACGCAGATAGAAAATCAGCGTCATCACACCCCGCGCAATACGCTTGCTGAGCGGTCCGCCCTGCCAGGCGCGCACCAGATCTTCGTATCGGCAGTGATGAACCTCGGTCACTTTACCAGCCCGGCCAATGCGCCATCCGTCACCTTCGGGCAGATCGGCAATATCGGCATTCAAGCGGGCCGACGCAGCCTCGAATATCCGCCGATACCGGGCGACCGTCGCCGGATCGAAGCCGTGAAAATAATAAACGCGCCGCGGCGGCGGCGGCGGGCGCATCTGAACGTCGGTGCCCGCAAGGAAGGAATAGGCCGAGCCCGTCACTTCACGGTCACGATGTCGTACGGAAATACAGTGGCATCGACGGAAATATCTGAACCATCTGCACGATTCCGGACTTGGAGTGGGAGGGTCATTCTGAACCCCCGAACATAGGTTTTGACCCGGCTGCCGCTTAAGAAATACGAAAGGGCCAATGTCTCGGCGTCGACCTGCTCTGTTCCGGACGCATTGATCGAGAACTGCTCGTTGCTTGCGCTAACGGTCCAATCAACGCTTTGGACCCTGGTTGGGAACGGGCTTCCGCAGATCAAAATTTCAATTCTGATGGGCGTAGAAGTAACGAATTCAAGGAGAGCATTTGAGCTTACCGTCCCAACATTCTCTCTGATATCGGCCGAGTCCTCGACACTTAGCAATGCGGCGTCGCCGCCTCTGGCAGTTCTGACCGTAACTCCGTTCCGGGCAGCGACCGCATCGGGCAGTACCGAGAAACGCGCGTCGGCGCGATCAAACCGCTCTTCGTGCACATTACCGCCCTTGCGCACGCGGACCCGATACTCGCTACTCAGTCCGGTGGGTAAGGTCGAAAAATGGGGGTTCGACCACAATGTAATGCGTTGACCTGCACCGTCTTCCGAACAGCTCGCGGCTCCCGGCGGCACGAATGTTATTTCGCCAGGACGATTTTCCGCATGTGTCGGTGTGCAAAGCGCTGCGGCCAGGATTGCGATCGAAATCCCGGTAGGTACCCGTCTCAAAGAGATGGTTTCTGGCCGCACAGTTCTACCCACCCCGCATCTTCGCTTCGAACTCGGCCCCGGTCATCTTTCGGGTTTCATTTGCGAAAGAATAGTAGTCGGGCTTGTCATCGACATAGATCTCGGCCCGGAAGGGCAGGCCCGATTGATCGTCGAAAAGCGAGATCGGGATGGCGTGGATTGTGTGGCCGACGGTGTGGAAGAAAAGGGACGAGCCGCATTTCGAGCAAAAGCCGCGCTCGACCCCCGGCGACGAGGCATATCGGGTAATCGGTCCTGAAAACTGCGCGTTGTTGCAGGGCACGGCCATATAAGGCCCCGCAGCCCACTTTCGGCACATCGTGCAATGACAGGCCTGAAACGTCGGCAGAGCGTCGGCTTCGAAGGTGACGGATTCGCAAAGGCAGCTTCCGGTGCGCATGTTTGAACCTTTATGTGGCAGTCAGTTGGCTATCCGCAGCATCCCGGGTTTTGCCATACAAGTCCACATTCGCAAATCGGCTTAACCTGCAAAGTCTCGGCTTCCATCCCGGCGTGCTTGGTTCTACCAAGCGGCGCGGGCCCGGCGGGAAGGTTTTTCATGGAAGTGTTCGATATCGTTGCGCTCGCGCTGATCCAGGGGATCACCGAGTTCCTGCCGATCTCTTCATCCGGTCATCTTGCGTTGTGGCCGCTGTTGACTGGTCGGCCAGACCAAGGACCTGCCATGGATGCCGCCGTGCATGTCGGCACATTGGTCGCCGTCTGTTGGTTTTTCCGGGCAGAGGTCGGGCAGCTCTTTGTCGGGACCGGGCACATTCTGACGGGCCGCTTCGCGACGCCGGCGGCGCGATTGGCTTGGTTAATGGCGCTGGCCACGCTGCCTGCCATCATGGTTGGTCTGGGCATCAAGCTGATCGACGGCCAGGACGCAATGCGCACGATCGAGGTGATTGGTTGGACCACCCTGATCGGCGGTGTCCTGTTGGGCATTTCGGACCGGATCGCGACAAGGCGCGGCGCGGCCGAGAGTTGGACCTTAGCGGATGCGATCCTGATGGGATTGGCCCAGGCCGTCGCATTGATCCCTGGTGTCAGCCGGTCCGGGATTACGATGACGATGGCGCGCTTTCTGGGTTTTGACCGGGTCGAGGCGGCGAGACTGGCCTTGCTGATGGCAGTCCCGGTTATTCTGGCGGCCGGATCTGTCGAGGTGCTTGGCGTGATCAAAGATGGCGATTTCGGTCTCGGTTTTGATCTTGTCCTTGGGGCGTTGTTGTCATGCCTTGCCGCCTTGCTGGCGCTTGTGGTGATGATGCGAATGTTTTCAGCAACTTGGACAATGCTGCCATTCGTTGTCTATCGGCTCGCACTGGGTGCCTTCCTGCTGGCGCTGGCATACGGCGCCTTCACGTTGCCGGGAACAGTCGCCGGATGAGGCGGCAAATCGGCGGACAGTGTTCCGACGCCGCCGGTCAGACACCAAGATACCGGTCGCGGATATCAGTGCCCAAATCGACCGGCGCACCGGTCCAAACGCTTGCACCGCGCTCCAGGATCACACAGTGATCCGCGATCTGCATAAGTTCCTTCAGCGACTTGTCCACGACCAGGATCGATAAGCCGGATGCCTTGATCTGGCGAATAGCGTCCCAGATCTCGGCGCGCACAGTCGGTGCCAGACCTTCGGTTGCCTCGTCCAGGATCAAAAAGCGAGGATTGGTCATCAAGGCGCGACCAATGGCCAGCATCTGCTGCTCTCCACCCGAAAGCGAACTCGCGCTTTGGTTTCGTCGCTCTCCTAATCGGGGAAACAGCGCTGTTACGCTTTCCATCGTCCAATCCTGCGACCAGATATTGATGCGGGCCGCAGCGACAAGGTTTTCGAACACGTTCAAGTTTGGAAAGCATCGGCGCCCCTCCGGCACCAGGCCGATGCCCAGGCGGGCCGCACGGTGGGACGGCACCTGGGACAGATCCTGTCCGGCAAAGTGAATGGTGCCCCCGGACTGGCGCATGATCCGGCAGAGGGTGCGAACGGTTGTCGTCTTACCCATCCCGTTGCGACCCATCAGGGCGACGACCTCGCCTTCGCGGACTGAAAGATTTACGCCGAACAGCGCCTGGCTGGCGCCGTAATGGGCCGCCAGATCCTTTGCCTGCAAAAGGACGCTCATGACGCGTCCCCAAGATAGGCCGATTGCACCTCTGGATTGGCGCGGATCTGCGCAACGCTGCCGGTCGCGATGACCCTGCCATAGACCAAAACACTGACCCGATCCGCCAATGCGAAAACGGCATCCATGTCGTGTTCAACCAGCAGGATCGGCGCCTCGCCGCGCAGGTCGTTCAGGAACCCGGTCAACTGGGCCGACCCTTCCGGTCCCATCCCCGCCATCGGTTCATCGAGCAGGAAGGCTTTAGGCTTCATGGCCAGAGCCATGGCAATCTCCAACTGCCTCCGCTCGCCATGGCTGAGTTCGGCGGCGGGAACGTCCGAACGATCGTGCAACCCGACCCGGACCAAATGCGCCCTGGCAGGTTGCGCCAATCTGGCGTCGGTCAGGCTGCGCCGCAAAAAGCCGAATACCTTGCGGCTTTGCCCCATGACCGCCAATTGTACATTCTGCAGCGCGGACATTTCCGGCAATACGGACGAGACTTGAAAGCTGCGCGCCAGGTCCGCTCTTGCCCGCGCCTCTGGCCGAAGACGCGAAATTTCGTTGCCGTCAAAGAAGATCGTTCCGGCATCCGGGCGCAGCTCTCCGGCAATCTGCTTTATCAGTGTCGACTTGCCGGCACCGTTCGGGCCGATCAGGGCGTGAATCTCGCCTGTCCGCAGCGACAGGGTCACATCATCCGATGCCTTCAACGCGCCGAAGGATTTCGAAACATTCTGGATGTCCAGCACCGGCTCAGCCATGGCCGCGCCCACCCCCTGCCAGCAGGCCGATAATACCGCCGCGGGCGAATAGGACGATCCCCAGCAAGACCAGTCCCAGCAGAATCTGCCAATGCGCCAACAGCCCTTGAACGAAGGGCCATATGCCGCCTTCCGACGGCAGCAGCGTTTTCAATTCGGTTCCAAGCCAGTGTTCCATGAAGATGAAAACCAGGGCACCGGCAACAGGGCCGAACAGTCGGCCAACGCCGCCGAGAATGACGATGACCATGATCTCGCCCGAGGTTTGCCACGACATCATCGCGGGCGACACGAACTTATTCAGGTCGACGTAAAGCGCGCCCGCCAATCCGGCTATCATGGCCGAGATCACGAAGGCGGTCAGGCGGACCCCGAAGGGCCGAATTCCAGACGTGCTGACCCGTACTTCATTTTGCCGCGCAGCTTGCAGTGCAAGGCCAAATCG
Source organism: uncultured Limibaculum sp. (assembly GCA_951813525.2). Lineage (GTDB taxonomy): Bacteria > Pseudomonadota > Alphaproteobacteria > Rhodobacterales > Rhodobacteraceae > Thermohalobaculum. The sequence goes on along the minus strand of CATOTJ020000003.1, from coordinate 588,689 downwards.
AGCGCCCGTTATCCGCCAGATCGCGATCAAGACGACCAAAAGCACACCGGCACAAACCAGAAAGAAGTCGAGCGGGGCATAGGGGTCGGTCCCGGGAAACTCGTTCCGGCTATAAAGCGATAGGCCATCCTCGCCGCCATAGGCAGGCCAGGAGATCGCGAAGAAGAAGATCATCTGCGCGAATGCCAGGGTGATCATGATGAAATAGACACCAGAGGTGCGCAGCGACAACGCGCCGATCAAGATCGCCGCCAGTCCCGAGAAGACGAGCGCGACAGGCCAAATGATCAACATCTGGTTGGTGCCCTCGAACAGGAACGGCCAGGTGAAGAGCGCTTCGTAGTCCTGGGCATGACTGGCCAAGATACCCGCGGCGTAACCGCCGATTCCAAAAAAGGCCGCGTGGCCGAACGAGACCAACCCGCCATACCCAAGTGCAAGGTTAAGGCCAGCTGCGGCGATTGCCAGGATCACCACGCGGGTCGCCAGCGTAATCAGAAACGGTTCGTCGTGCAGCAGGGCCCAACCAACGATCCCGGCCAAGATCGCCAGAATGATTGCGTTCACGCCGGTTTCGCGCGTCAGGGTCATGTCGCCCCCCCGAACAAGCCGCGTGGCCGTACAACCAGAACCAGCGCCATCAGCGCATAAATCAACATCGAGGCGAGGGCCGAACCCGTTGCAATGGCCGCGGCGGGGTCCATGAAGGTCTTGAAGAACTCCGGAAGCAGAAAGCCGCCCAGCTTGTCTGTGACACCGATCAAGATCGCGCCGATCAACGTCCCTTTGATCGACCCGATCCCGCCGATCACGATCACAACGAAGGCCTGGATAAGGACCGGCTCGCCCATTCCGACCTCGACCGACTGGATGGCGCCGACCATCGCGCCCGCCAACCCAGCCAGCGCCGCCCCAAGCGCGAAGACTGCCGTATAGAGCCAATCGATATTCACGCCGAGGGCCGCGATCATCTCGCGATCGGATTCGCCAGCGCGAATTCGAATGCCCAGCCGTGTTTTCGCGATCAACCAGAAAAGTCCAACGGCCACCAGAAGGCCGGCGACAATGATCGCAAGCCGGTAAAGCGGATAGGCAGGAACACCGGGCAGGGCGACGGTGCCGTTCAGAAGAGCGGGCGTATTCAGCAGCAAGGGGTTCGAGCCAAAGACCCAGCGCGTGGCTTCCGAGAAAATCAGGATCAGTGCAAAGGTAGCCAGCACCTGATCCAGATGGTCCCGCGCATAGAGACGGCGGATCACAACGATCTCGACAACGGCGCCCGCCGCCGCCGCCGCCGCCAGCGATGCGGCCAGCCCCAGCCAGAACGATCCTGTCGCCGATGCCACCGCTGCACACGCAAATGCGCCGACCATGTAAAGTGATCCATGCGCAAGGTTGATCAAGCCCATGACACCGAACACCAGCGTCAGCCCGGCAGCCATCAGGAACAGCATCACCCCATACTGCAATCCATTGAGCGTTTGCTCGAGAAGGAGTGCGGTTGTCATGGCGCGAGGTCCAGGCGAGCCTGTGCAAACAGACGATGCTGCCTGCCGCTAGGCGCTATTGCGACGTGATTGATGTGGCGTGGGATCATTTATCAAACAAAAGGGGGCCGCGAGCGGCCCCCGAAATTGGGCAGCAAGCTGCCTTACATCTTGCACTGATCGACATAGGCGTTGACGTGGTCTTCCTTCGCAACACCGATCACATTGTTCGTATAGACGTCACCTTCCTTGACCACCTGACGGATATAGATGTCCTGTTTCGGGTGATGGTTCGAAGTGAACGAAAACTTGCCGCGAACCGCATCGAACTCAGCCGCTCGGATCGCTTCACGGAATGCGTCCTTGTCACCGACTTTCGCCTTCTTCATGGCCGAGATCAGAAGGTTGGCAGTGTCAAAGCCCTGCGAGGCATAAAGCGATGGGATTCGGCCAAATTCGGCTGTAAACGCAGCGACAAACGCCTTGTTCGCCGCATTGTCCAGATCAGGCGACCATTGCGATGTATTCTTGATGCCAAGCGCCGCTTCGCCGACAGCTTGCAGGATACCTTGGTCAAAACTGAACGCAGGACCGGTCAGCGGAACGTTCACGCCGGACTGGGCGTATTGCTTCATGAACGCGATGCCCATGCCGCCCGGCAGGAAGAAGAAGACATGATCGGCGTCGGAGGCGCGGATCTGTGCGATTTCAGCCGAATAATCCTTTTGGCCCAGCTTGGTATAGACCTCGCCGACAACATCACCGCCATAGGTTCGCTTGTACCCACGGGCCATGTCCTTGCCCGCCGGATAGTTCGGGGCCATCAGGAAAACCTTTTTCCAGCCTTCCTTGGCGGCATAGGCGCCGGACGCTTCCGGCAGATCATCGTTCTGCCAGCTGACGTTGAAATAGTTCTGGTGGCAACCCTTCGAGGCCATGTGCGAGGCCCCGGCATTCGGGCTGAGATAGAAGACGCCCTGTCGCGTCACGGAAGATGCAACCGGGATAAGAAGGTTCGACCAGATGATCCCCGTCATCACATCGACCTTGTCGGACTGGACCATCTTTTCGGCAATCTGGACCGCGATGTCCGGTTTGCGCTGATCGTCCTCGATCACGACTTCGATATCGGCGCCAGCCATCTTGATCGCCAGCATGAAGCCGTCGCGCACGTCGATACCCAGTTGCGCCCCGCCGCCGGAAAGCGTCGTAATCATGCCAACTTTCATATCCGCCGCATTTGCAGGTGCCGCGGCCAGCAGAGCCGCCGCAGCGGCCAGCGTTGCAAGTTTCTTCATGGGTCGTACCTCCCGTCTCTCCCTGGGCACTACGGCCCATCCGAATGCCGTTATAGTCCCGGGCGCGCTCTTGTCGATGGATTCGCGGCCCCGTTGGTCAGATATGACCAATCTGGGACAGAAACTCGCTGATCAGACGCGCGAACTGCTCCGGCTGTTCGACCGTTGGGATATGGCCCGCCCCGTTTATCAGTTCGAACCGGCTGCCTGGGATCAATGCCGCGGTTTCTCTGACCAGGTCCGGCGGGGTCGCGCCGTCCTGATCACCGCAAACGGCAAGACAAGGAACGCTCAGGCGCGATGTCGATTCCATCAAGTCCGTATCCCTGATCGCGGCGCAGACCCCTGCATAGCCACTGGCGGTCGTTCGGGTCAGCATGTTCCGATAGGCCGGAAACGCTGGATGACCGGAGCGGAATTCAGGGGTGAACCAGCGCTCCAGCACCGCGTCCGCCATCGATGCGATCCCGGGGCCCAGCGTCGCCGCGATACGGTCCTCCCACATCTCGGGTGCGCCCAGTTTTGCGCCTGTGTCGCACAAGATCAGCGCTTTGATCAGCTCTGGCCGCTCCGCCGCTAATCCCTGCGCGATCATGCCCCCGACTGACAGACCGCAGAAGACAATGTCCCGCAGGCCGAGGTGATCGATCAACTGTGCAGCGTCGCCTACCAGATCTGCCATACCCCAGCTGGTTTGCGGCAGATCCGAAAGGCCATGGCCGCGCTTGTCATAGCGCAGGATCCGTAGGCCCCCTGGCAAGCGCGGCAGAACCGGGTCCCAAATGCGAAAATCCGTGCCCAGCGAGTTTGAAAAGACCACGACCGGCCCGTCATCTGGACCATCGACCCGGAAATGATGTGTCACGCCGCCAAATGTTACTGCCCGCATCCTGTTATCCTTCCGGCTTTGCCTGACCATCGAGCGTGGACGATACCGGTTTGTTGATCAACTACCGACCCGCGACGGAAAATCCGATCAAGCGGATTCCACCCGTTGGCAACACCAATATTTTCAGAATAAAGTGGTGCCCAGGGACAGAATCGAACTGCCGACACGCGGATTTTCAATCCGCTGCTCTACCAACTGAGCTACCTGGGCTATGATGACCAAGCTGGTCATCGGCGCCGGTATTTACGGTATCGATTGTGCCCTGTCCATAGCGTTTGTTTCGAATGCGGCGTGACCCGGGCGTCCTGTCGGAGTATAGCGGTGCGGGGTTCGGGGATCGCGGCAAGAGGTGTTGGCATGGCGCCAAAATCCAGGCGGCAATTTGGGCGCGGATCGCACCCGGCGGCCACGTTTTCGCATGATGTCTTGCAAGCGATTGCAGCGGAACAATGTGTCGCCGATCCGGCGTCAGGCAGTTCGGTGTTGCCTGGAACCAAAGTGTATCACGATGCCGAACATCGAAACTCGCTCTTGAGATTGGGCGATGGCGGGATTGCACTTTCGGTCTATCAGTTTTCCGGGACCTACCTTTCATTGGCCATGGATATTCCGGGCCAGATGCAGGGCAGGCTGCGCCCGGGATACCGGTTGGCAATCGATATCGATGGCTCGGCAAGCCGCCCACAGACGATCTTTGCGCGATTGAACGCCCAAACCGCAGACGACAAGATCGTGTTGCACGAAGCGCTGGTCCTATCTCAGGGCGCGCGGCGCGTTGATTTCGATCTTGAAACACTGCCGGGGCAGGGCGTCGACGCTGCCTGGGTTGACATAATTTTTTCGCGCCCGCGGATGGTGGATATTCGACTGCAGCGGGTTCAGATGGAGCTGGGATCGGCCTGATGAGCGACGAAACAATCGAACCACAGGTGCCCGCCATCTCGGCCCTGCACCTGAACGACGGTGTATTCGAGGCAATTGTGACGGTCGCCGGACAGGCGCCGAAGATCGACCTGATCACCGGGGCCGGAGTGATCAAGCCGGCGGCCCTGCGCCCGAACGACGACGGTACCTGGTCATTGAGCGTGAAGGTCCCGGGCGATGCGTTGAGTGACGGCACTTTGGCGATTGTCTTCGTCGCCCGGGATACCAGTCATCAGCTTGCAAGCTATGTCATCCGGGCTGGCCACCCGGAGCATGATAACCTTGCCGATCAAGTGGCTGTACTGAGAGCTGAGTTCGATGCCCTGAAACGCGCCTTTCTGGACGAGGCCTGGCACGAAAAAATGCGCAAGTCAGAGCGGCCGGTCATCGTGGCAGAGATTCTGGAGGCAATCGAAGCGGACCGTTCCGGCCCCGGGACAGCCACGGGATGAAAGCGACCGGCGAGTGGATTGCGCAGGCCGTTCTGGGCGATCTGTTGTCGCCCGGTGCATACGTGTTGGCCAGCCATCAGATGGCGGCGCCCTTCGCCGCTCTTCGGCCCCGATCCGATCTGATTTCACCCGCAAGATCAACGCAACTCTTTCGCGCGGGTGGCGGGGTCGTTGCGCGCCGGGTGATGACCCAACCGGATAGGTTGCAACAGGATCGACCGGTGGTGCTGATCGCCAGTTCTGGCGCCCCGACCGCAGCCGAGTTCGATGGGGCCGCAGGTCTGAAACCAGATGCGGTTTTCGATGGCGGCACGCTAGACGCATTCACAGGATCTGATGTGGGCGCTGACTTGGCGAACCGTTTCCGCGATGCCGTAACTCAGGCCAAGCGTGACACCCATCTCGACCTGCTTGCCAGGTCGGTCGATCCGATTGCGGAAAACGCCCATTTTGGAGTGAGCGAGAACGGCGATGCCGTGCTTTGGTTCGAACCGCTGTGTCTTCTGACATTTCAATGCGAAGAAGCGGCGGTGAGAGCCATGGCGTCGGGCGGCGTGACACTTGACCGGTATGCGCCGTTTCGATTGTGCGTCCCGACATTTGGCTTGGCGAAAGTTCGGATCGAAACAACCGGCGGCATTGCCGAGGCGCATAGCGGCAGCGGTCAGATTACATCGCCTTCAGAAGGGCAGTTCGAGATTGAGAGCGTTCAGAACGGCCCGATCATCGTCGAGATGAAGGGCCATCGCGCCAAGGTCGTCCGGGCTGGCCCCGTAATACCACTACCGATCGAGCGACCGTCCGAGCAGCTCTGGAGCTCTTTCGAAGACGAAAACGACCCGTTCTCGGGAGCCCGGGCGTGAACGCGGTCTTGATTTTGACATCGTTGGGCGGTGGGCGGCAGCGGGTCGCTCGGCTTCGTCAGTTTTGCCAGATCTATCAGGGTCTGGGCGCCTGCCTCGATCTTGCGTTGACCGGCAGCATCGACGATCCGGGCGCAGCAGAATGCCTGTTCAGCCAGGTGCGCCGAATTGGGTATATCCCGCGGGAATGCCTTGAGGGAGCGGCGGGGCTGATCAATCAGTTTCTGCACGGGATCGGGCAGGGCCAGCCCTATGCAGCTTGCCATGTCGATGGTCTCGATCTGCACTGGGAAGACGGCGCCATTGGAAAGTGGATTGTCGATACGGCTTTTGGCGGCATCGACCGGCCCGGTGCCTTCGATTTGATACTGTCGCCTACGGAGCCGGAAAGGGCTCGATATTCGGATATGGGCGCCAATGCTTTGCGCCTGCCCTTTGGAAAGTTGCCCGCGGCGACCGGTTATAATGGTGGAATGGTGGGGTGGTCCGGCGACTGGCCTGACGAACGCATCGAAATCTGGTCCGAGATTTTGAGCGTCCTGTCCCGGCATGGCCCCGATCTCCCGGTCGGGGTACTGTTGGCAGGATCAGGAGCTGAGAAGGTCGCGATACCGGATAACCTGGCGAACGCTGTTCTAGTCCGAACGAGGGTAACTGCGCGCTCGTCGCTGGGCCTCGCAATATGTCCGGGCCCGATCAGCGACACGGATTGTGCAGCGATCAACGATCTGTTGCAGGCTAATCGGCCAGTCCTTCTTGATCAGGGTGGAAGTGCGGCTTTCGAGGGACGGTGGAAACTGCCGACCATGGGTTCGATGGATCATGCCGGAGAGATGATCCAAAGATGGTCGCAGTCACCAACTGCTTTCGACAACGATCTTTTGGCGACAATGCAGTCGGCGTTCGATGATTTGGAGGCTATGACCATTCACGTCGGGGCCAGCCTCGCCAGACTGACCGAACATCTGGTTCACACGCCTTACGACCGGCCCGGTTCGACCGGCAATGTTGGCCAGCAAATCGATGCCCGGCCCGATCATCCCGACAGCTAATCGATTGCACCGGTAGACATCAGTTGATCTGCAATTGCACGAAAGGCCTCAGCCTGGGGCGACTCCGGCCGCGCAGCAACGATCGGCGCACCGCCGTCCCCTGCCGTACGGATCGCAATGTCCAGCGGAATTGCACCCAGAAAGGGCAGACCCAAGGCCTTTGCCTCGTCTTCGGCACCGCCGTGGCCAAAGATGTGCTCTTCGTGCCCGCAGTTTGAACACACATGCGTCGACATATTTTCAACCATGCCCAGGACTCGCGTGCCGGTTTTCTCGAACATGTTCAACGCCTTGCGTGCATCCAACAGGGCAATATCCTGCGGTGTCGAGACAACCACGGCGCCGTTTACCTCCGCCTTCTGGGCAAGGGTCAGTTGCACGTCGCCGGTCCCGGGCGGCAAATCGACCAACAAAACGTCCAGTCTGCCCCACTGCACCTGGTTAAGCAGTTGCTGCAAGGCGCCCATCAGCATTGGTCCGCGCCAGATCACTGCCTCGCCGTCCGGTACCATAAATCCGATCGACATGCAGGTGACGCCGTGATTGCGCAGCGGCAGGATCGTCTTGCCGTCCGGCGACGACGGGCGCCCGGATATGCCCATCATGCGCGGTTGCGATGGGCCGTAGACGTCGGCATCCAGCAACCCCACGCGTTTGCCCGCAGCGGCCAGGGCAACGGCCAAGTTTGCGGAAACTGTTGATTTGCCGACACCGCCTTTTCCCGATGCGATGGCGATGATGCTCGCGATGCCGGGGATCTTTTTGTCTTCCGGTTCGACGGCCGCTTTTCGCTTGCCGATCCCCAGGTCCGGGGGCGGTCCGGCGGTCGTCGAACGGCGTGAAGGGGTCGGCTCGGACGAATGCGCCGTCAAAATTGCCGTGACCTTTGTAACACCTGCGACTGCCTCGACCGCCGCTTGGGCAGATGCGCGAAGTGGTTCGGCCTGCGCCCCAAGCGCCGGGTCGACCTCTATCAAAAAATTGACGTTCCCGCTGTCATCGACCGTGATGGCCTTGGCCATATCAGCCGTGACCAAATCCTTGCCAGTGCTTGGATCCGTGATCCCTGAAAGCGCCGCCAAGACGGCTTCGCGCGTGACGCTCATTGGTTATCACCTCCGGCAATGGGCGAACCCGCACCGCTGGTTTATCAGCGTTGGCGCGGCGGCGAAAAGGTATTCGCCGGGAACCCTGACTGGTTCGGTCGGGTTCAGATGTCAAGAGAGCGGGCAGTGCTTCCCGTGGGGCGGGATGCGGGGCCGGCCACGTCACATCGGATCGTCCCAATCCTGCATCCGATGGATGCCGCGCGCGTAGGCCTTGGAATTGCGCAGATAGAAATCGGCATTCATAATGTTCGCATCGCTGTTGTCACGGGTGCCGACCAGTTTTGCGGGCACTCCGGCGATGATCGAATTTTCGGGAAACTCTGCGCCCTCGCGGACAATCGACTGCCCGGCGACAATCGAATTGGCGCCAATAACAGCGCCGTCCATAATTGTCGCGTTAATGCCGATCAGCACATTGTCACCCAGGGTCGCGCCATGAACCGTCGCGTGGTGGGTGATCGAGCACCGCGCCCCGATGATCGTCGGCGTCTCATAGCCGACATGAATCATGACGAAATCCTGGATGTTCGAACCTTCGCCCACCTGGACTTCGTGCACCTCAGAACGAATAACGGCGTAAGGCCAAACCGAGCAGTCAGCGCCCAGCGATACCTTGCCAAAGATCAGCGACGTTTCGTGAACCCAGGCGTTTGGATCGATTTGGACGAGCGGGCCGAAACGAGACATCCTATCGAATTCCAATCGGCAGATCAGTTGATTTTGACCAATCCGCCCTTTGCCATCAGCATTCCGGACCCTTCGACCGTCGTCATCGGGCTGGTCATCTTGGCGGTTCCGTTGCCGACAACTTCAACCTGAACGGATTTGATCGTGATCTTGGCCGGTTCCAGTTTGATCGACGATCCACCGACCTTGATCTCGAATGACTGCATGGCTTCGGTTGTGCCCTTGCCCAGCGAGATCTTGGTGGTCTGATTGCCTTGGCCAATTGTGATCTTCTGATGGCCCATATTGACCTTCGTGACGTCGTCACCATCCGTAATCGTCTTGGTGTCGTTCATCTTGATGGTCGTGTCGCGCTTGCCCTTCTCGATCGTCAGCGTCTCGTCGCCCTTCTTCAGCGTCGTTTTACGATGGCCATTCTTGGCGTTACCGTCGCCATATTTGTCTTTCGTTCCGGCGTCTCCCTTAAGCGTGATCGTTTCATCGCCACCGGTCAGCTCGAAAGTTCGCGATCCCGTGATTGTCTCGGACTGGTTGTTTCCGATCTCGATATCGTCGTCATGCTCGATGATCATCTTCCGGTCGCGCTCGGCGTGGATGTAAATTTCCTCGTCGTCTAATTTGTCTTCGAACCTCAGTTCATTAAAATTATCGGCCGAGGTGCCGCCTTTCGAGCTTTGTGATTTAATCGAGCTTTGGGTCTTGTCGTCTGGGAAATTGATCGGGGACTCGTTAGCGCCGTTATAGACGGTGCCGGTGACCAGCGGGCGGTCGGGATCGCCGTTCAGAAACTCGACCACCGCTTCCATACCAACGCGCGGAATCCAGACACCGCCCCAGCCCGAGCCTGCCCAGATCTGGGCAACACGGACGCGGCAGGAACATTTGTCGGACTTTTCCTCTTTTTTGTTCCAGTGGAATTTGACCAGGATCCGGCCTTTGTCATCGACGTCGATCTCTTCGTCCTTGGGCGAACTCTTGTCGCGGATGACTTCTGCCGTCTGCGCCCCGGGAATCGTGGGCCAAGGCGTCGCTAGCGGCGCCTTGTAGGCTTTTGCGGCATCAGCGACCTCGGGCTCTCCGATATAATACCCGTTAACGCTCACCCCATGACTGCCGAGATACGGATGCTTAATGTCGCCGTCTGAAAAACTTAAGTCTGGACCCAGGAGTTCACCCCTGCCGGCCTTACCAGTGATGTAGATCGCCACATACCCGCGGTGCCGGACCGCAACGCTGAAGTATTTCTTGTTCTCGGCTTTCGTGGGGTGTTCGTCGAGAGTGAACGTAAAACCCGCTCGCACGGCCGGGACGTTGCCGACGCCGAACCGTCGTTCCGCGTCCGCGCGTTCGATATCCATCAGCACATCCGCCAGCTTTTGGCCTTCGCCGGGATCATAGTGACCGGACGGATAAACATAGCGCTTCTGTTCTTTGTGACTGTGTGAGGGGCTGTCCTTTGCCTTCCCAGTTTTTTCCAGCTTAGTGTTGGGTTTTTCGTAAAAATAGTCATCGACCTCGATCTTGCCGGTGCGCAGTCGATAACTTGATCCCCAACTGTAGAGGCGATGCTCGCGAATACCGATGCCGGTATTCGCCTGGTATTTGATTTTTGCCTCCGCCGCGCCGATATCGTTCAACGTTGACGGGGCGTCGGTGATGACCAGCGTATGTTTGCTGTCCTCGCACTCGAAATACGAAAACATCCCGTATTTCTCCATCAGCCGAGAGACGAACGCATAGGGCGTTTCCTGGTACTGTACGCAATAGGCGATAGCCGAATACGTCGATTCAGTGTCGAAGCGGAAATCCGTAAAGTTGCGATCCTGGAAAATAGCTCGAATAATGTCGTCCGGCTTCTTCTCGTGGAAGATCTCGCAAGATGTCTCTTGCGTCAGAATCCAGGTCCACGGGCGAAGCTTGATTTCGTAGACCGCATAGGCCATGCGAAAGCCCTTGAAATCCACGTCAGTGCAAAGACCATGAAATTTGGTCTCGTCGGATCCGTGGATGACCTTGAGCATGCAGCCCTTGCCGATGATCTTCGCCGGATCGACCGGGTCCTCGCCCTCATTCAACAGGCAATTGATCTTCCATTCGAAATTTTCGCTAACCCGCTCATAACCATCAAAAGTTACGGGTATCAGGACATCCGTGCCTAACGGCGTTTCCAGTCGCAAAAGCGACGTGTCCTGCGTAAGTTTCTGGCTCATTTTTAAGATCTTTCAATATCAAAATCTGCTAAAGCATCCCTTGACTCTACACCCCGTGAACACGATGTTCTAGCCCTAACATTTGTACCGTGGAGGCGCGTTATCATGCATTTCAAGTCGATTTTGATCGCTTCGGCCCTGATCCTCTCCCCAGCATTTGCGCTGGGTCAATCGCAATACAAAGCATCTGATATTGTCAATCACTTCAATGCGGAAGAAGAGGCTGCGGCCAAAGGATGCCCGGAAGGGAAACCTTGCCTGGCCAAGCGCAAGACCCGGGCGGTCTGCATTGGCACTGACAGCGATTGTGCCGCCGACGAGGCAGCAGCCGGTCCTGCGGCGCCAAAAGGTGGTTTCGATCTGCTGATCACGTTCGAGTTGGGTTCGGACCGGCTCAGCGAGCAGGCGATGTCCAACCTGAAAGAGTTTGCGGCCGCGCTCAACAGCCCGGCATTGTCCGACGCGACTTTCGATGTCGACGGACACACGGATGCTCGCGGCTCTGACACCTTCAACGCAGCACTGTCACAGCGCCGCGCAGCGGCTGTTGTTGCCTTCCTCGAGTCGATGGGGGTTCCTGCGGAACGGCTGCAGGCCAAGGGGCATGGCGAAAGCAAGCCACGCAGCGACGATCCGTTTGCCGCGATCAACCGCCGTGTCGAGGCGACGATCCGAACACAATAAACTTGAAAAAAACCTCCTATGCGCCCGTAACCTCTTGAAGATTCAGGCGTGGGCGCGTAGTTTCCCCGAAGTTAACACTGCGAAAAGCGGGTTCTATTGGGGCATAGGGGGTCGAGCATGCCTGCGGAGGAGCATTTAAGGTTCTCCCGCGTTGCCGCGATTGTGGCGACGTTGTCGGTTGTATTCGCTTCGCAGATCGCATTGGCGCAGGTCACGCCAGGGTCGGCGCTGCCCGGGACAACTTCCGAAGAAGTTCGCCCTGAAATCCCGTCCGCACCGATCACCGCGCCGGACGACGCCGCTATTCCGGATGACACATCAGCAGATGATGCTGAAACGGTCGAACCGGACTCCTCGCTGACTTTCCGGCTGAACGGCGTGACCATCACGGGCGCGACCGTCTATGACGCCGCTGGGTTCGATGACATTCTCGAAAACTTTATCGGCACGGATGTAACGCTCGGTGGATTGCGCGAGATTGGCAACCGGATCGAACGCAAATACCGCGATGACGGATATGTCGCGACCCGCGTTATCATTCCGCCCCAGGCCATTCGAGACGGCGTCCCGACGCTGGAGGTCTTTGAAGGCAAGATCATTCACTACGAGATCAACGGCGAAATTGGCGACGTAAAGAAGCTGATCGCGAAGTATCTCGACAACCTTTTGACCGACAAACCGGCGCGCTGGACCGAGTTGGAGCGATATCTTCTTTTGTCCCGCGATCTGCCCGGTATTTCGCTGACAGGGACCTTGCGCTCGGCGGGCGACAGCACGCCTGGCGGCGTCATTTTGGTGGTTGATGCCGCACGCAAGCCGGTTGATGTGTTCCTCAATGTTCAGAACCGAAACGCCGATGTTACCGGTCCCTGGACAGGTTCGGTCGGTCTGTCCCTTAATTCGAACACCGAATACGGCGAGCGCCTAGGCGTTGTCGGGCTGACCGCACTGCAACCGTTCGAGCAAAAGAGCATCTATTTCGTCTACGAACAGGCGGTGGGCGACGAAGGGCTGCGTCTTCGCCTGTCGAACACTCTGGGCTTTGCCGAGCCGCGCGACGCCCTAAAGCCGCTGAAGCTTGAGACCGAAACGTCGATTTTCGAGTTTTCTGCAGAATATCCTGCGATCCGGGCCCGCCGTTTCAGTCTGTGGACCCGCGGCGGGATCGAGATTTCCGACCAGCGCGCGGCAGCGCGCGAAGTCGCACTCTACGATGATCAGCTTCGCACCCTGTTTCTGGGTGCGCGTGCGGTCTGGTTTGCGCCCCTCGGCGGTATCGCAGAATTCGACTTGGAATTTCGCAAAGGTCTGGATCATTTTGGTGCACCGAAATTCAACGGCGGCACAGGCGGCAGCGGCCGGTCGCGGGCAGATGCCAACTTCGATTATACGATCGTGAAGGGCACCGTTAGTCACCGCCAGCCGGTACCACCGTTTTTCGAGCTGTTCTTCGAGTTTACCGGCCAGGTTTCGGACACGCCGCTGCCAAGCCTTGAGGAGTTCGCGTTGGGCGAGCTGACGCTGGGGCGCGGGTTCGAGCCAGGCGCGATTACAGGTGATGCCGGATACGGATTTGTCTTCGAAACGCGGTTTACGCCGCCTTCAGTCGATGCTTGGTGGCTGGACAATCTACAGTTCTATGCCTTCCTGGACTATGGCCGGGCTTTTGACCGTGGCAATCCCACAAACGCCACAAATGGCTATGAAGATTTGATGTCTGCAGGATTTGGAACCCGTTTCCAGGTTTTCGAGAGCTTTTTCGGCGACGTCTATCTGGCGATCCCGCGGACGAAGGCCTTGTCAACCACCGAGAGAAAACCGCACCCGACGGTCAACTTTTCGATCACGAAATTCTTCTGAGGTTTAGGGTGAAGGTTGCGTTAAGATAGGACATCGACTCTGGGGACCAGTCAACGCAGGCTGCGGGGGAGTTTGAGTGAACCGTGAGGACGCCATGACAGTACGACACACAACGATGCCTGCCGGGCATCGTCGCGCGTTATTGGGCCACACGGCACTCTGCGGCGTGCTGTCGATCGGTGCATTCGGGTTGATCCCCGGTCACAGCGCGGCCGACCCTGTCGGCACAAAAGTCGTTTCGGGCGACGTCAAAATCACGGTCACCGACAAGCATACCGAGTATAAACAGACCACGCCGACGGCGATCCTGACCCACGAGAAATTCAACATCAAGGTGGATGAATCCGTCCACTTCGATCAGCCGAACAAAAGCTCGCTGGCCGTGAACAGGGTTGTCGGAAAGGATGTTCCGACGACCATCTCGGGCAAACTGACGGCCACCGGAAATGTTTGGGTTCTCAACCCGTCCGGCATTGCTGTTTCGAAGGGCGCCGAAATCAACGTCAATGGGCTGATCGCAACGACGGCTGGCGTTTCGAACAAGGACATTCTGGACGGCACCAAAACATTCACGGGCGCGCCGGACGGATCGAAGATCACGAATGACGGTCTGATCAAGGGCGGGGACGGCAGCGTCGTTCTGGTCGCCCCTGTCGTCGAAAACAATGGAACGATCACCACCGAAGGGTCTGATGTCGCATTGGGCGCGGGCTCTGGCTTCACGGTCGATATGGACGGCGATGGGCTAACCCGGTTCGAGGTCACCCCCGGAAAGGATGTCTCGATCACGGCTAATGGCGAGATCAAGGCCGAAGGCGGCGCGGTCTATATGTCCGCGGAATCCGCCGAAGTTGTGCGCGAGTCGATCGTATCGGTCGGTGGCAAGATCGAGGCAACCCGCATCGAGAACCGGGGCGGCGAGATCGTCATCTCGGCAGGCAACGGCAAGGTCGAGATCAGCGGTAAGGTCGACGCCTCGCAGACCGAGGGTGCGGGCGGCAAAGTCGCAGTGACCGGCGATACAGTCGAAATCACAGAAACCGCCAGCCTGGATGTGTCCGGGGCGACAGATGGCGGCAAGGTGCATGTCGGCGGCGCCTACAAGGGCAAGCCTATCGAATCCCGGGTCGTGCGCAGCGCTGCCGCGCCCGCTGACGCCCCGCTGCCGACGGCGAAGGTGTCAATTGTGCGCCGTGGCGCAACGATCAAGGCAAATGCCGGCGAACACGGCAACGGCGGCGAAGCCGTCGTTTGGGCTGATGACGCAACGGTCTTCTAAGGGGCGATCGAAGCGCGCGGCGGGTTCCTTTCGGGCGATGGCGGCCTTGCCGAGATTTCCGGTAAAATCAGACTGGCCTTTGACGGCACCGTCGATTTAAGCGCGCCTTTTGGCGACAAAGGCACCATTCTTTTCGATCCTCAGGACATCTCCGTTGTGCTGGCGGCGCCGGGTGCTAATGACGGCCAACTGCCAAATATCGACGAGGGTGACGGCGGAAATAATGACTTTGTGATTTCGGCCGCGGCCGTCACCACCGCAAGCACGACTTCCGATGTGACCCTGGCGGCGACGCGGGACATCTCGATCGATGCTGCCATTACCCTGACCAACGATCTGACGCTGACCTCAGGTCGGCATGTCACGATCGGTGCGGCAATCGACGACGGCGCGGCAACAGCGTCGTTGATCGTCAACGCAGACGGAAACATCGATGTAAACGCAGCGATCGACCTGGGCGGGCCGGTCGTGATGAATGCGAATATCGACAACACCGGCAACCAAACTTTGAATTTTGGCGGTTCGGGCTCGATCAGTGCTGACGGAATTGTTTTGACGTCCGAGCGCGCAGTCTCGCTTGGCAGCCTGACACTGACAGGCGGCAACCTGTTCGTCATCACCAGCAACGATGCGATTACCCAGAATGTCGGAACCACGATAAACGCCGATGTCGGCACCGCAATGGCGCCGTCGTTTGCCGGGTTCACGACGGGCAGCGGTGCGGTTACGCTGACGAACACGACGAACGATTTCGGCTCCGACGGTGCCTCGGCGTCGGTACGGGCGACAGGCAGCGCCGTTCAGATCGTCGATACCGATGATGTATCGGTTCGCAACGTCACATCGACATCGTTGACGGTTACATCGGGCGGCAATGTCGAATTGGGTGATACGAACGCCGTTGCGGGTGCGATCAACATTATGGCGGATGGTTCAATATCCGTCATTGACGGCACGACCTCGACCACCGCCAACGGGGCCATCACGTTGACGGCCGATGCCGACACTTCCGGGGCGGCAAGCGACAACATCAATTTTGTCGGGGGTTCGACCGTCACCGCCGATGGCGCGCTGGTCCTGAACACAAACAATGGGTCGATCACAGACTCCGGGACGGGTACCGTCACGTTGGGGACGGACTCGGCGTTCGTGTTTGACAGCTTCAACTTCAACAACACGGCCCTGGTTCTGAGTACGACAGGTGCGGTAACGCAGGCGAATGCCGTTGCGGCGACCGGCGGCATCTCGATCTCGACCACTGGCGATGCGGTGACGCTGACGAATTCTGGAAATGATTTCGACTCGATCGCAGTCGATACGAGAAATATGGTCGGTACCCCCGCTGCCGTGTCGCTGACGGACGGCAATGGCGGAATCATCCTAGGCGCGATCAATGCAACGAATCTGACGGTCACGTCGCGGGACGGGCCGATCGAGGATACCGCCGGGTCGTCCATCAGCGTGACGGGAACGACATCGCTTCTGGCGCAGAACGCGGGTGCGACGGACGAGTTCGATGTTGTGCTCGATAACACGGGCGCCGGGGCGCACACTCTGGGCAATGGTGATGCCCTTGATACGGTTACCGTGACGGGCGAGGACATTGTGCTGCGCACGGTCGAGCAGATCGTCCTGGGCACGATCACGCCGACCGACAATTCGGGCGGGACGGTCGACGGGGCGACCGGCAACGGCGATCTGACACTTGCGGTCACCACGGGTGGCCTGGCGTTCGATACCGCGCTGACGGTTCCCGGCGATCTGACGCTCGAGGCAGCGACGTCGATCACGCAGAGCGTTGCGATTGGCGTCACGGGCGCGACCAGCCTGTCGGCAGGCGGCGCGATCACGCTGGACGAGGTGACGAACAGCTTCGGGACCGAAATCAGCGCCAGTGGCAATGGCGTAACGCTGGTTGGCGCAAGCAACATGAACCTGGGCGCGGTCGTCTCGACAGGCGATCTCTCGGTATCCGCGCTGGGAGCCGGAAATGACATCACCGATCTGGGCGCGGGCGCCGTAGATGGCACAGGTCAGATCAGTATTTCCGGTACAACGTCGTTGTCGGCAGTTGACGATATCCTGATTGATCAGGGTCAAAGCCTGCATGTGTTCGGCGATACGATCACAGCTTCATCCGATGCGATAACGCTTCACGCCGGAGCGGGGCTGACGCTGGATGATATCACGGCGACCAACGCTACAGGCGCGCTCAACGACCTGGGCACGGATGTCGGGAACGTAACGCTGACCGGGAACCTTTCGGTCGCCGGCACCTCGGACGTCCGGATCTCCTCGCCAAACGGGGGAACGATCACGCAAACCGGCGGGTCGATTATTGCTGACCTGTTGCGGATTGATTCCGCCGGGGGTTCAGCGGTCACGCTGACTCAGGCGGGCAACGATATAAACACGCTGGAAAACACCACGGCCACACCGTCATCGATTTCGTTCACGGATGCCGATGCCCTCAATCTGGCAGGTATCACCGCGGGTTCCTTGACCATCACGGCAGGCGGCACTGTCACGGACAGTGCGGCGACTGTGGTTTCTGGTACAACGACGATCACGGCGGCCGGGCAGACCGTGACGCTGGATGTGGCGACCAACGATTTTGGCAGCATCTCGGGCACGGCGACGACGTTCACGATTGTGGACGGCGTGGGCGGGATCGATCTGGCCGGGCTGACCGCGACGACGGCGACGATCACGTCGACCGCCGGAGACATAACCGACAGCGCGGTGAACGATGTCGAGACGATCAATCTGTTCGCGACCGGCTTTAACATCGCTCTGGACAGCGCGAACACCTTCGGGACCTCGACGGTCAATGCGTCAGGCGTGAACGTCACAATCACTGAGGCGGATAACGTCGTGCTGGGCACCGTTACCGCGACGGGCAATCTGACGGTGGTGTCGAACACCGGCGGCATTTCGGACACCGTGGGCCAGACCATTTCGGTGACCGGAACCTCGTCGCTGGCGGCGGCGGCGGGCAACGATATCGTGCTGGACACGGTCACGAACGATTTCGGCGGCGCGGTTTCAGCCTCCGGTCAGAACATCACGCTGGTCGATGTGGACAGCATCGTGCTGGGCGATATTGATGCGACAGGCAGTCTGTCGGTGACGGCGCTGGCTGGGACGATCACCGATGATGGCGCCGGAGGTGCCGAGGACGCCGATGTTGATGTCTCTGGCCTGACCAGCCTCAGCGCCACAGGCGACATTATTCTGGACGACATCGGAAACGATTTCGACGATGCCGGGGCGATCGATCCAGTCAATCTGACATCCGGCGGCGCGACGGTGACACTGGTCGACAGGACTGGGATCGACCTTGGTGCCGTCTCGGTTTCGTCGGGAGTATCGACGACGACAGTCCGCGCAGGGGGTGCGATCAGCGATAGCGGTGCGTTGAGTATCGCCGGCGTGCTAACACTTGGGACCGAGGCCGGAACCGCAGGAACCATAACGATAGACGAAGGGACCGGATTTTTCCTCTGGAGGGTCAACCTCGATACTGATCTGGCCGGTGACGGCGGCGAGGCGGACGTTAACTTCGTCAGCGCAAACGCTGGCGGTCTGGCTATCGGGGATGTCGACGCAAACAACGTGACGATATCGGCACCTTCGGGGACTATCGGTTTCAACGTCTTTGGCATAATCCCTGGCGGCGGTGTTCAGGACATCGAGGGTACGGCGACCTACAGTTCCGCCGGAGGCTCGATCGTCTTCAATAATGTCGCGAACGATTTTTCCGGCTCGGTCAGCATCGATGCGAACTCAGACGGCGCGGGTGGCGATGCCGGGGCAGTCGAACTGGTTGACAGCAACGCGCTGATCCTGGGTGCAATCGATGCAGGGACACTTGACGTCACTGCGGGCGGGGCGATCACCGATACCGCCGCGCAGGCGATCACTGTGACCGGAAACACGACCCTGACGGCCACCGGGTTCGACATCACATTGGACAGTGAAGACGGCAATGGCGGCGGGTTGCACGATTTCAACAGCGACGATGTGTTTGCCGCTGGCGTAGATACCCCTGGCGGCGGGGCCAGCCCGCTGACATTTGACGGAGCGACGGTCACGATTGCCGATGCCAACCGTCTGGTCCTGGGCGCGTCCACTTCGTCGGGCGATGTCACGATCAAATCGAATGACGTGGCGTTGACGGGCCTGGTGAATGTGAACGGTGGCACGGGAACGCTGACCTTCCTGAACAACAGGGATGATTCAGTGCCTGCTGTCAGCAGCTTTGGTCTGGGCGATCATGGCACGGCTGGCACAACGACGACGAATCTGAATTACCGTTTCGCCAATACCGACGCCGAGAATGTCAGAGCCACCACAGTCGTGTTCCGCGCCGATCAATCCGGCAGTTCAGTCTTCAGCAACAATTTCGATACTGGCGGCACCGACAATGTTGCTAATTTTGGCACGCTGGTCATCGACGTCAACGAGGTCATTCTGGCCGCCAGCGACGGCACCGAGATGATCCGTGGAAACCTGGAAATCGAGGTCAACAACTTCGTCCGCCAGGGTGCGAACTTCGGGACAACCAGCGACGGCGGCACCGTCATCGTTGAAGGCACGACATCGATTACTGCCGCCAACAGCGTCTTTGGCCTGCGCGGCGTGATCTTGGATTCTGCGACCAACGATTTCCAGGACTCGGTCAACGTCAGCGACGCCACGGATGCACTGGGCACCAGATTGCGTGATGCGAACAGCATCGTCCTGGGCGATATCGACGTTGCCACCAACCTGACCGTCACGGCGTTGGCGGGCACCATCACCGACGGCGCGCAGACTGTTGTGGATGGCGATGTCGATGTCGATGGCGTGACCAGCCTCAGCGCCTCTGGCGCGATCACGCTGGATGATGCGACGAACGATTTCGATGCGGATGGCAGCGGCGGCACCGATGCGGTGAACGCGGCCGGGACCGACATCACGCTGGCCGATACAAGTTCAATTATCCTGGGCGATATCGACGCGACCGGGAACATGACCGTCACGGCCGGTGGCACAATCACCGACGACGGCGACGGCGCCGCGGCAGGGACGGACATCAACGTCGATGGCACAACCTCGCTGCTTGCGAACGGGGTCATCACGCTCGACGACCGGTTCAACGACTTCGATGCGGTTGTCAGTGGTGACGTGATCAGCGCGACCGGAACCGATATATCAATCACGGACGAAGGGACGATAACGCTGGGCGATATCGTTGCCAACAGCAGCCTGACCGTGCGGGCGGGCAGCACGATTTCCCAGGCCGTCGGAACAGGCGTAAGCGTTTCGGGCGACACCTCTTTCACCTCCGACAGTTTCACAACGCCGGGCGAGTTTTCGGACATTAATCTCAGCGGGAACAACACGATCACCGGCGCGTTTTCGGCGACCGGCGAAGACATCCGGTTGACCGAAGTCAGCGGAAACACGGTTACATTGGGTACGATCCGCGCAAACGACGATGCGACCGACGACCTGATACTGCGGCGCAATGACTCGGACTCACGGAAGGGGATTTCCGGCCCGATCTTGATCTGATTCACCATGGAAAACAGAGGAGTTTTTGCCATGGGGTCTGCTGTTCAGATCAGATTGGATTATACAGGAACGGATCTTCGACGTCTGGCGCGGAAGAGCGATGAAGCGGATCAGACGCGGCGGCTTCTCGCTCTGGCAGTTGTCCTTGACGGAGGCTCGCGGAGCGATGCGGCGCGCACGGGCGGGGTTGGCCTTCAGGTGATCCGGGATTGGGTGTTGCGGTTCAACGACGGCGGCCCGGATGCGCTGACGACGCGGAAGGCACCGGGCAAGGCACCGCTCCTGACGGCTGAGCAGCGCACCGCGCTCGCGGCGGCGGTCGAGTCAGGCCCGCGTCCCTATCTCGATGGGGTTGTGCGCTGGCGCCTCGTCGACCTTGCGTTCTGGCTATACGAAGAGTTCGGCGTTTCGGTCAGCCGTCATACCGTTGGCCGCGAGTTGCACGCCTTGGGATATCGCAAACTCACAGCGCGCCCGCAGCACTACGCGCAGGATGAGGAGGCGATCGAGATGTTCAAAAAAACTTCGGCGACGTCGTCACAGCCATCCGCATCAAGCGAGGCTGGCCGCCCGTAGAGGTCTGGTTTCAAGATGAAGCCAGGGTCGGCCAGAAGAACAAGATCACACGACGTTGGGCGCGGCGAGGAACGCGTCCCCGTGCGCCACACGATCAGCGGACGAAATGGGCGTATATCTTCGGCGCAATCTGCCCGGCGGAAGGCAAGGGTGCCGGCCTCGTCATGCCGTTCTGCGACACCTATGCCATGGTGGAGCACTTGAAGCTGATCAGCGCCGAAGTCGCCCCAGGCGCACACGCCATCCTGCTGCTCGATCAGGCCGGATGGCACACGACACCGAAGCTCGATGTGCCGGAAAACATCACACTCGTTCCAATCCCGGCCCGGTCGCCAGAACTGAATCCAGTCGAAAACATCTGGCAATTCATACGCGACAACTGGCTCTCAAACCGGGTCTTCAAAAACTACGACGACATCGTCGCGCACTGCTGTGACAGTTGGAACAAGCTCATCGAACAGCCCTGGCGCATCTCATCAATCGGTAGCCGTAAATGGGCCCATGAGTTCTGATCAATGCACGTTAGTATGACAATCGATTTTTCTGCGTTCGGTGTTGCCACGGGCACGTTGAACCTGATCACGTCCGGCGTGACCGACGGGGCAGCCGGGTCGGTGATTGCCGACGGCCATGTCCGTTTCTCTGGGTTGGCGGCAGGTATCCCCGTTACTTTGGACAATGAAGGCCTGCACAACCTCACCAGTGTTTCGACATTCAGTGTCGGGAACCTAACCCTGAACAATGATGGTGCGCTTGTTCTGGGCTTGAATGCGGCAAACGGCGTGACCTATTCCGGGGCCGCCGACATAAGCGCTGAAGGCTCGATCACGCAGGTCGGCGCAGTCGATGGCCCGTCGCTGACCCTGTCGGCCGTGGACGATGCCGGGACCGGGTTCTTCGACATCCTCCTGAACAATGGCGCGAACTCGATCACGGGCGAACTGACGGCGACCGGGCAGGACATCACCTTTACCACCAGCGCAGTTGCCGGGCTGACGGTCGGAAACATCCGCACGAATGCGGGCGCCGACGCAACGATCAACAATGGCAATGACGGCGATCTGACACTGATTTCGACCGGTGGTGCGATTGTCGATACCGGAACGGATTCAATCGTTGCAGCGGGCACAACCAGTTTGGCTGCCAGCAGCGGCGGCGCCGCGTCGGATATCACACTTAATAATATCGATCATGATTTTGGCGTTGCGGTCGACGCCGACGGTGCCTCGATCACGTTGACCGACAGCAATGACATCGTTCTCGGTGACATCGGCGCTACGGGCACATTGTCGGTGACTGCCCGTGCCGGATCGATCACGGATAACGGTGATGGCGCCGCTGTGCTGGACGATATCGACGTGGCCGGAGTGACCAGCCTAAGCGCCAGCGGAAACATCCTGCTGGACGATCTCTACAACGATTTCGATAGTGACGGCATTCTGGGCGCACCGGCGGACGAGGTCGACGCGACAGCGGCCAATATTACACTGCGCGACTTTGATGACATCAATCTGGGCGATATCGACACGCCGGGCGGGCTGACGGTCGTTGCTGCTGGCAGCATCGTTGATGACGGCGCCGCGGCTTCGCCCGATGGCATCAATGTTGATGGCACAACCAGCCTGACCGCTGCGGTGATCACGGTGGATGACGTCGCGAACGATTTCGAGCGGTTGGACGCAGGCGCTGGCGCAGTCACTGTGAATGACCGGGACAACATTGCCCTGGGTTCGGTCGCCGTCACCGGTGACCTGTCGGTCAACGCAGTTGGGGCCATTTCGGATATCGACGGCGAAACGATTTCCGTCACGGGGACCACAAGCCTGCTGGCAGCCGATGCGGGGCTGACCAACTTTTTTGACATTGCGCTCGACAATGGTGTCCACGACTTCGGAAACGACTCCGTTGCTCTGGACTTGACGCTGGGCGATGCAACGACCGAGGTCGATGCCAGGGGCGCAAACATTACGCTGACGGATTCCGACGCGATCAAACTGGGCGCGATTAACGCCGCCGGGGCCTTGTCCGTAACAGCGCGCGGGTCGATCACAGATACCGATGGCGATGCAATCAGTGTCACCGGGGCAACGTCACTGACCGCCCAAAATGTCGCGGGCACGGAATTCTTTGACATCCGTCTCGATGGTTTGGACGGCGATCCAGTCGATCGACCGCATGACTTCACGACCGTTGCCTTCCTGGGCGAAGATTTCACCATCGTCGATCTCAACGACATCACGCTGAACGGCACTGCCAACAGCGACGCAGCGGCAGACCCGACGACTGCGGGCGGCGGTTCCATTTCGGTGGATACGGCGGGCTCGCCAACACTGGGCGTGGTCAACGCTGGCGGCGCGGTCACAATCACCAGCGCCAACGAGTTGACAATCGGGACCCTGACCGCGGAAGGCGATGTGACTGCCTCGTCTGTCGGGCGCTTCACCATTACCAAGGTCACGTCGAACTCGGGCGCGATCAACTTTGACACGGGCGAAAATTTCGCGATCACCGGCGCCGATAGGGAACCGTTGACAGCCGACGGTAACGTCATCCTGGACGCACCGGCGGGCACCTTCTTCGATCCTGCGACAGGGACGCTCGGGCGATTGGCCGACGGCCTGACCTTCAAGTCGGAAAGCGGCCTGATCTATTTCGATCTCGATCAGGGTTTCTTTGTGCAGGCCGGTGGACCCGCGGCGCCGGGCCTGTTCGCGTTGACCTTCGACGGCCCCGCCGCCGCAATCAGGCTTGCAACCGGCGATTTCCTGATCGGCAGCGAGTCCTATTTGAACGAGGCGCGCAGCGGCACGTTCAATCCGTTCAATTCGACAGCGACCGTCACCAACGAGAACCTGCTGCTGGTGACCAATACGACAACACCCGGCAGCCCCGGTAACTTTGTTCTCGCGTCGACCGGCGATGTCCGGATCAGCCTGCAAAACACCTCGCCCATTCAGGGATCGCAAAACGGCGCCGGGGCTGTGGTCGAGGGGGATACTTTCCTCAGCGGCACCTTCGAAGAAATCACGCTGTTCGGGACCTTCGGCGGCCTGAACGGTGGCAACGCGGCTGCAGGCGGGTTTCAGACCGGCGGCGTGTCGCTCGGCACCCCTGCGTTTGCCTTCCCCGCGTTCACTCCTGATCCCGCACACACCGCGAACGGGTGTGTCATCGGTGCGGGCGGCGTCGACTGTACGCCGCTGGGCGGCGCAACGCCTGTGTTGGAATTCGAAGATGGCCGACTTTTGGGTATTAAGTTCGTAGATCCCACCGAGGACGAGGATGATCCATTCTCGAACCGCGGCGACGAGGAGGAGTGGGAGTAATGGTTCTCGGCTTGGTTCGGCAGAAGGCCGGAATCGCGCTGTCGACGGTTCTGATCGGTGGGCTGCTTGTGGCGGCCTGCGGGCTGGAAGGCGGAAACACTGGCATTTCGGACGAACGGCGCAAATCGTTGCGCGAAACGGCGGAAAAAGCTTCGCGTTTGTCGAAATTGCAGCGGCAGGCCTATTCGCGCAACACGCTGCTGCAATTCTCGGCAGCCGAAGCCGACTATCGCGAGACCCTCAGCCTGGCGCGCGAGTTGTTTCCAACGGATCCCGCCCGCGCATCAGGCTTGCGGCTGCACCTTGCGTTGAACAAGAGCAATCTTGGTCAGTTCGAGTCCGCTGAAAACCTCTTTAACCGGTCGCGATCGATCGTTGAAGAATTGGGATCGTCGTCGGAAAAGGCCAAGCCGGACCTTTTCTATGCCCAACACAAGATGAACCTAAAGCAATTCGCCGATGCCGAAATCGTCGCACGCCGGGCCGTCAAGATCTTGGACGTTCTCATCCCAAAGGCCGACGCATCGGGCAGAGCTTCGACCTTGGACGAAGTTCCGTTCATCAAGGTCGAGGATGGGTCGCTGCTGATCAGCCAGGAACGGGCGAACGTCGCGAATGCGCGGATTACGCGCGATGCAAGTGTCGAAGGCGAACGGTTGCGGATCAGTGACCGTCAACGACTGCAATTGCAGCGGATTCAGGCCCGGTACGTGGTCGCGCGGGCGATGCAGGCGCAAAGCAAACCCGGTAACACGATCGACGCGATCATTACGGAAAGCTCGGCCGAACTGGAATTGATCCCCGAAGTCTTCGGCCGTTGGCTGCGCGCCGAAATTGCGTCGCTGCGCGCAGATCGAAAAAGCAATGCAGGCGATGTCCCTGGTGCCATCAAGGAACTGGACGGTGCAATCGAAATCCTGCGCCGTTTTGAAATCGACTCGCGGCCCGAAGCGCTGCTTTTGTTCAAAAAGGGCGAACTGCTGATCCAATCCGGGCGCGGCAAAGAAGGTACAGCGGCCTATCGCAAGGCGCTCGAGATCTTGAAATCAGATTCCCAGGGCATCGACGTCGAGCAGGCACAAACCCTGATCGAACGCCTGCTGGAAGACGCCCAAGCCGGTGACAAGGCAGCGCCTGGCCAGCTTTTCGAACTGATGCAGAAAGTCCGGTCATCGGCGACGGCGCAAACTGTCGCCCAGTTGTCCGCACGTCTTTCTTCAGGTGACAGCGGACGCGCACGGGCCATCCGTGACATTCAGAATCTCGAGCGCGAGGCCAACGTACTGGCGGCAAGGTTCGATCGTCTCGAAGGCGATCCGGACGCCGATTTCCACTACAAACGCGTCACCGAGGGAAAGCTCGAAGGCGTTCGGGCCAAACTCGCGCGTCAGCGCAAGGCGCTTGAGAAAATCGCTCCGAACTATGACCGGCTGGTCGACTCGGTGATCAGCCTGAAAGACGCCCAGGCCGCCCTTAAGGATGGCGAGGTCATGGCCGTCATCCAACTGGGCGCGGACAAGGGACTGGTCGCTGTCATTACCAATGTCAGTTTCGATGCCTATGAAATCGTCCTGAGCGTCACCACAGCGGAAGAAGCCGTGCGCGCACTGCGTGAACCGATCGACGGTGACTTTCTGTTGGCCTTCGACCTGGAACGCAGCCACAAGGTTTTCAAGACTTTGTTCGGACCCGTCTCCCGGAAGGTCAAGGCAGCCAATCACCTTATCGTCGTCCCGTCAGGTCCGCTGCTAAGCCTGCCCTTCAATGTTCTGACGTCAGAGCCCTATGAGGAGGAGATCCAGATCGTCGGCGACTCCCCCGAGAACGCCTATTTCGACTATTCCAAGGTGAAATGGCTCGGCGGTCAGGTTGGTATCACAACCGGCGTGTCGATCTCGTCCTTCTTCCTCGGACGGCAAGTTCCGGCCAGCAAGGCGCCCCGCGACTTTGTCGGCTTTGGCGATTTCAACAGCTTCGGCGAAAATCAGGAGCTGGTCGACAACATCGCAAAGGTTCGCGGCTTGCCGGACAGTTGCAAGGTCTCGATCACAGCGCTCGGCCGGTTGAACGAATTGGATGGCACACGCAGCGAGCTTGAATCGATCAAGACCGCTATCGGCGCCTCTGACAGCAGCCTGATCCTCGGCGACGATTTCACCGACGTTGGGATAAAACAGATCGGGCTTGACAAGTTTAAGGTGCTGCACTTCGCAACCCATGGCCTCTTGGCGCAGGATCCGGAATGCCTGCCGGAACCCGGACTGATCACGTCACTCGCCGCTGGCGGCGATACGCTGCTGGAAACCAGCGAGATCGTCGAATTGAACCTCGATGCCGACCTGGTTGTGCTGTCGGCCTGTGACACGGGTGCTGGCGCCGGTGTCGCGTCCGAGGAAACCGTTGGTTTCCGCCCGGGCGATGGCGGTTACGCGGCGGGCGGCGAAAGCCTAAGCGGTCTTGCCCGCAGTTTCTTCTTTGCGGGCGCACGAAATCTGCTGTCGACCCACTGGTCGGTTGACGATCAGGCGACACAAAAGCTGATGGTTGGTTTTTATTCCGAGGTTGCAAAAGACCCGTCGGTTTCGATTGCCGAGGCGATGCGACGCAGCCAGGCTAAGCAGATCAAAGACAAGGTGCTGTCCCACCCGTTTTTCTGGGCACCTTTCGCGACCATCGGCGACGGCGCCCGCACGTTGAAAATTGCAAAGCGTGGCACGCCGGACGGAACCGTTACGGCACCGGAGACCGAAACGGCGCCAGAGACTGAAGAAGAAGATTCCTGACAGAGCTGGACAAAGATCATGGCAGACCTCTCCCCTGACAAGATTATCGAGCCGATCAGCGATGATCAGCCCTGTGGTCCTGATCTGGACATGGAAAACATGGACTACATGAACTTCATGGCGTCCATCGAGGGTCAGATCCCGTCCCGCTATTTCAGTTTTGACGCGGGTTCAATCGACTTCAAAGACGCGTATTCCCAGATTGACGGCTTTCTGGAAAAAGCCCGCGATCTGCGCCTCACGGTTCTGCTGGCCAAGCTCAAGATCCTGAATGGGGATCTGGATGGTTTCATCGAAGCATTGGTGGCCAGCGATGCACTTCTGAAGGCGTTCTGGGCGGATGTGCACCCAACGGGTGACATGATGATGCTGCGGATGCCGCTGATGGCGACCCTCGACGATATGCCGACGTCAATTCTGCCGCTCCAGCACGTCAATCTCCACCGTTCCCGCCGGGCAGGTCCGATCACACTCAGAAAATGGATGCTGGCCAACGGCGATGCAAACCCGCGCGAAGACGAAGAACGCGTCGATGCGGGAACGATACTCAGCGAACTCGGCGCTGCCGATGGCGACGAGATGAATGCGCTGTTGGAAAAGTTCGAGCTTGCCCGCGATACGATTGCCTCGATCAGATCGACCTGCGTTTCGGAAGGTGGAATCGAGGAAGCGCCGACCTACGAAAAACTGACCGAAGCCTTTGAAGCCATGCTGGACATGGTTCGCAAGGCCACAGGTGCGGATATCGGGGCGACTGAGGGCGCCGAAGCCGGCGGAGACGGTGCCGACAGCTCTGGCTCCGGCACCACGATGACGGTCAATATCCCGGCTGGCGACATCGCAACCCGCGAAGACGCGCTTGATGCGCTGTTCGCGGCCGAGCGGTATTATGCGCTGAAAGAAACATCCAGCCCGATTGTCTTGTTGCTGCGCGAAGCCCGGTCAGCCGCGAACAAATCTTTCGCTGAACTGGTCAAAGAACTGCTGCCAAGCAGCGCCAACGCCGCCAGTTTCGCCTTCGGTAAAGAACCGTGGTTCGAGGTGCCGGTGAATGACGTCAGCCACCGCAATCCGGAACCTGAATATGAAGGTGACGATTCTTCATCAAGCAGCTCATGGGAAGCTGCCGGACTGGATGACGAAGACGAAAAAAAGGACGACGGCTGGGGGTCCAACAACTATGGCGTTGATGCCGCTGCCGAAGATGCGCCTGCCGAAGATGCGCCTGCCGATGATGCGCCTGCCGATGATGCGCCTGCAGCAGAGGAAGAAGCCGCCGATGACGGGTGGGCGTCGTCGAATTACGGCGAAGGCGAGGCAGAAACGGGCGATGCTGAAGACGGCGCAGGTGACGATGCCGGTGCTTCTGATGCCGCCGAAGCGGACGCCGCCGCCGATGATGGTGAAACCGGGGAAGCGCCCGCTGACGACGATGCTGACGACGCTGCTGCATCCGACGAAGGCGCATCTGACCCAAGCGCCGCCGGTCCCAAATTCGAGGCCAACAACCGACCTGAAGCCCTCGCACTGATCGAGAAGGTGCTTAACTACTATCGGACCGCCGAACCGTCGAGCCCGGTCGCATTGATCCTGGAACGTGCGCTCGCCATGTCGACCAAGAATTTTATCGGCCTGCTGCGCGAGGTTCTTCCCGATGGTCATCTAAAAGACCGCGCCGTGCCGGAGGACAGCAGCTCAAGCGGGGGCTGGTCGTAAAACTATATCGCTCGGAATGTAACGATTGTTGCTTGCAAGGCCTCTTGAATATGGCCAAACTGTCACCACTCTATCAGATACATTGATTGAGGCGACTAGGGAGGGGACTGCACATGGCCGACACGGGTCAAAGTTTATTCGCCGCAACCGCGCTCCGCGGGTTCATATTGCCTACGACGATCCGTACGACGCTCAGAAAAAGATCGAAATTCCGTTTGTCACCGCGGTGATGGCCGATCTTTCAGGTAACGATTCTGGGGTCGAAAAGGAAGATGTCGGTCAGCGCGAGTTCCTGGAATTCGACATGGACAATTTCGACGAACGTCTTTCCCGGATCGAGCCGGGTCTTGCGTTTTCGGTCGAAGACAAGCTGAGTGGCGAGGAAGGTCAAAAGCTGGCCGTCAATCTTCGCTTCAAAAGCATGGCAGATTTCGAGCCGACGGCGGTTGCCCGCCAGGTCGAGCCGGTCGCCAAACTGCTCGAAGCCCGTGAAGCGCTCGCAAACTTGACACGCTACATGGATGGCCGGGTTGACGCCGAAGACAAGCTCAAGCAGCTGCTTGGCGATCCCGAGCTGATGAAAGCATTAAAAGAAAAGCATGACGCAGCCGCAGCCGCCGATGGCGGCGACGCGGCTGAAGAATGATTGGGTAAGGGGGCTGAATTATGAGTACTGAAGCCGAAGCAGGCGGTGCCGCCGCAGAAGGTGAAGCCACATCACCGGATGAATTTGCCGATCTTCTGAAAGGCAGTTTCAAACCGACATCAGAACGCATGGCCAGCGATGTCGACAATGCGATCAGCATTGTTGTCAGCGAGGCTCTTGCCGACGCGAACGTGATCAAGGACGATGTCCTTGATACGATCGAGGAAATGATCGCGCGCCTGGACGAGAAACTTTCGGACCAGATGAACGCGATCCTTCACAGCGAGCAATTCCAGACGCTGGAAAGCTCGTGGCGCGGTCTGCACCACTTCGTGATGAACTCGGAAACCGACGCTTCCTTGAAGATCCGCGTGATGAATGTCGGCAAGTCGGAACTGTTCCGCACGCTGAAATCGTTCCCGGGTCAGCGCTGGGATCAGTCGCCGATCTTCAAGAAGATGTACGAGAACGAGTTCGGTCAGCTCGGCGGCGAGCCTTATGGCCAGATGATCATGGACTACTATTTTGATCATACGCCGATGGACGTTCAGCTTCTGCGCGACATGTCGAAGGTCGCGGGCGCCTGTCACGCGCCGATGTTCACCGGCACGTCGCCCAGCCTGTTCGGCCTGGAAGACTATGCTGACATCAACAACCCGCGCGACATCACAAAGATCTTCGACACGCCGGAATATGCGGCGTGGAAGACGCTGCGCGACAGCGAGGACAGCCGTTACATCGGTCTGACCATGCCGCGCATAATGTCCCGTGTTCCTTACGGCGCCAAATCGCAGCCGGTTGACGAGTTCGCGTTCGAGGAAGAGGTGAACGGTCACGATGGCAGTAATTACGGCTGGATGAACGCAGCCTACGGCATGGGTGTGAACGTGAACCGGGCGTTCAAGGAATATGGATGGTGTACCCGCATCCGTGGTGTGACGTCGGGTGGCGAGATGGAGAATCTGCCGCTGCACACGTTCAACACGGACGATGGCGGCGTCGACATGAAGTGCCCGACCGAAGTTGCGATCCCGGATCGCCGCGAGGCCGAACTTGCCAAGGCAGGCTTGATCCCGCTGATCCACCGCAAGAACACCGACAAGGCCGCATTTATCGGCGCACAGTCGCTGTTCAAACCGCGGACATTCGAGGGGCCGAACGGCGTTGATGCGACCGCGGCAGACAACTTGTCGGCGCGTCTCCCTTATATGTTCGCGACCTGCCGGTTTGCGCACTATCTCAAGTGCATGATCCGCGACGCTGTTGGTTCTTTCAAAGAGAAAGAGGACCTTCAGGTCTGGTTGCAGGATTGGATCAACAACTATGTCGACGCGAACCCTGCTTTGTCGAACGAAGACGGCAAGGCCCGTCGTCCGCTTGCTGCGGCCGAAGTGCATATTCGCGAAGACGAAGAGAATCCTGGCATGTATTTTGCCCGGTTCTTCCTGCGTCCGCACTTCCAGCTGGAAGGCGTGGACGTTGGTATGAGCCTGGTTTCGCGCATGCCCGAAGGAAGTTAAGAGATAACCCCGGGGGCGTATTCGCGCCCTCGGAGAAATTTGTAAGCGTAGGTAATTTTTTTGAGAAATAGGATGTAGTGCTGTATTATTGATTTGGCCTATTTCGAATCCACCAACCGTAACTTGAAATGATGGAGGAAGTCCATGAAACCCAGTATGTTCATTAAGATCGATAGCCACGACGGTGAATCTGAAGACGACGACCACAGCGGCTGGATTGATATCCTGTCCTGGTCATGGGGAATGTCGCAGTCCGCAAATGCCCATATGGGCGGTGGCGGCTCCAACGCACAGGCTTCGGTGCAAGACGTTAACTTTGTCAAATGGGTCGACAAGTCGTCGCCCGCGCTGATGCACAGCTGCCTGGTCGGCAAGCATATTCTCAAGGCCGAACTGCATTGCACGAAGTCCGGCGGCGACAACAAGGCGCTCTCGTATATCGTTGGGAAATTCGACGACGTGATTATCTCGTCTGTTTCGACCGGCGGCTCGGGTGCAGAAGATCGCCTGACTGAAAACGTCTCGTTGAACTTCGCCAAGGTCGAATGGGAATACGTCGTTCAGACCAAGGAAGGCGGCGCAGGCGCCAAGCCGAAGCTGACTTGGGACATCAAGAAGGGCAAGGGCTCGATCTCGTAAATCTGGCACCGTCAAGAATTGGGGGGGCGGCATGTCGAATGCTCTCGAATTACTCAAAGAGGGCAATCTCGACGCCGCCCTTTCTTCTGGGAAAGGTGCTGTGCGCGACGATCCGGGCGATCCGGAAGCGCGGGCACAGCTCTTTCAACTTTTCTGCCTGAATGGTGAATGGGACCGGGCCGAGGCGCAGCTTGATGCGCTTTTGGCGGCTGCGAACCAACAGGCACCCATCTGGAAGCAATTCCAGATTCTCCTAAAGCTCGAACGTCAACGCGTTGACAGCCACCAAAAGGCCGAGGCACCGGCAATTGTCGGGGACCCCGAGGATTGGATGGCCCCCTTCGCCAAGGCGTTTGAAATGCACCAATCCGGCGATGTCGCCGGTGGCGCTGCATTACGCGCCGAAGCGCTGGAAAGCGCCGGTGCTGCGGCTGGACAGATCGGTGATGTGTCGTTTGACTGGCTCATGGATGGCGATGCCCGCTATGGCCCGATGCTCGAGGCGTTTTTGCCGACAGAAGGGGACTATTGCTGGGTTCCGTTCACCGCCCTGACATCAGTCCGGGTCGAGAAGCCCAGTCAGGTGAACCACTTCCTCTGGGCGCCGGCGCATTTCACCTGGACCGACGGAAGGGTGCTGCACGGGTATGTTCCGACACGCTATTCGGGTTCTGAATCTGCCGGAAAGTCAGAGCTTGCGTTGGCGCGGGGAACTGAGTGGGCGGATGCGGGTTCAGACGTCTTTACGGGCGTCGGGCAACGCATCCTGATGAGTGCTGACGACGACTTCCCGATTCTGGAAATCAGGGAAGCGCGCTTCCAGCTGTAATCCGCGCCGATGGCCAAACGCGACGCAAGCCAGCCGCTGCGCGCTCCGTTGATGTACGCGTTCCGCGCGGCCATCGAGGCTCGCGATGGCAAGAAACAGGTCGATCTGCGAACCGAAGATGGCGAGCGAATTCTGTCCAGCCGAAGGACCGCGGCAAGCGGGCGGCGCGCGCTCTCCGAGTCGGAACTCAAGCGTCTTTTGGCCGAAGACCTTGAGGCGTTGTTGAACACTGTCAATCTTGAAAGTGCCGCCGATGATATAATCGGCGATCTGCCGCATGTCCGGAAATCGATCCTGAATTTTGGGCTCCGCGACATGGCGAACAAGACCATCGAAGAGACCGAGCGTATCGATGGGATTCGCGAGGACCTGATCGACGCTCTGCGCGCTTTCGAACCGAGATTGCTCTACGATACGTTGGAGGTTGTTCGCGATCACGAGAATGAGGATGACCTGACGATCCGGTTTGTCGTAAGGTCCGACATGCGGGCCAGTCCTGAACCCGCCCCGATCGAATTTGTGACCGAAGTCGAACTCGACTCGGGCGAAATCAAGATCAATCGAAGCTGATGCCTTGAGGAGCTAACCATGAACCGCGAATTCATGAAGCTCTACGACGAGGAACTTAAGCTGTTCTACGAGCATGCGGCTGAGTTCGGCGAAGAGTATCCGGGTGTCGGCGAGCGTCTCGGCGACCTGACCCGGGACAATGCCGATCCCATGGTTGGTGCCATGGTCGAAGGCGCTGCCTTTCTCGCGACCCGCGTGCAGCTTAAGCTAAAGCACGAGTTCTCGAACTTTACGGACAACATGCTGGAGCAATTGGTGCCAAATTTTTTGGCGCCGATCCCGTCCTTCATCCAGATTAAGGTCGACCCGGTGTTTGGCGATCCGGCTTTGCGTGACGGCGTCGTAGTCAAACGCGGTGGCTATTTGGACGCCACATATCGCGAACGCGAACGTCCGGTCGATTGTACCTATCGTCTGACCTCGGACCTGTGGCTGACGCCGTTGTCGGTGACGAAAGCCGAATATGTCGGCTCTGTAGCCCCTCTTGATGGGTTGGGACTGAATGTTCCGGTCGATGCAGCGGCCGGTCTGCGACTGGGGTTCCGCGTGCGCTCGACCAAGGCGCTGGACAAGGAACCCGATGCCGAAAAAATGGCCGAGGATCCGAAAGCGTGGGCGAAGGGCATTAAACTCCCGGCCTTGAAGGTTAACCTTTCCGGGCCGGAAGACACCTGCGTTTCGATCTACGAACAAATTTTCGGCCACACGGTTCAGATTGCACTGCGGTGGCGTGCTGCAGATTTGAAGTGGCATGTGAAAAATCTGCCGATCGAAGACGTGCTCGAGCAGATCGGTTTCGATGATGACGAAGCGCTCTATCCGATTGACCACCGCGTCTTCCGCGGTTTTGACTACATCCGCGACTATTTCGCCTTCCCAAAACATTTCCTGGGCTTTCGAGTGAAGGATTTCGGGCGTCATCTCGAGGCTGTGGAAGCCGCCGAATTCGAACTGATTTTCGTTTTTGACGAACTGGAATCGGGCATGACCACGTCGGTCACGCCAGAGCGTTTTTCGCTGTTCTGTGCGACGGCGGTGAACCTGTTCGAGAAGTCGTGCAACAACATCCAGGTCAACGCGGATGATTACGAATACCAGGTAATTCCGGATCGCGGCCGGTACCTGGAATACGAGCCGCATCGCATTGTCGGTGTTTCGGCCCGCCGGGCGGGCGAGGCCGAAAAGATGCCGGTTTTCCCGATTTATTCTTCGCCCGAGGATCAGTCCGTGCGATCGCGCGCGCTGTTCTTTGCGATCCGGAGGATGCAGCGAAAACGGACCACCAAGGAGGTCCGGTTCGGCTCGCAATCCGACTATATCGGGACCGACATGTGGCTGACCCTTGTTGGGCACGACATCCTCGATGAGGAGGGGGATCCCGTCAGTCAGGTTTCGGTCCGGGCGCTCTGTTCGAACCGGCATATCCCCGAGCATTTGCCGATCGGGGCAACAGGTGCCGACTTTATCCTGAAGGACAATGATCAGCTTCGCGTCTATGCGATGACGCAACCGACAAAGCCAAGAGAGCCGATCATCACCGGCGGAACCGATCGTGCCCGCCCGAACTATACGGGCGAAAACACCTGGCGGCTGGTGAACATGCTGGCGCTCAATCACCTGGGCCTGATTTCGAACCGGGCCGGCGAAGGCGCGCGGGCATTGAAGGACGTTTTGGCACTGTTCGCCGATCTGACGGACAATGTGATGGAACGGCGCATTCGCGGACTGCGCTCGGTCGATGCCAAACCGGTCATCCGCCGCGTGCGCGCGCTCAGCGGTGTGGCGGCAGCGCGCGGGCTGGAAGTGACGATTACGATCGAAGAACGCGCATTCGAAGGATCTGGCGTCTTCCTCCTCGGCTCGGTCCTGGACCGCTTTTTGCAGGAATACGTCTCGCTCAACCAATTCACGCAAACGGTTATCCGCACGCCCGAGCGCAAGGAAATCATGCGCTGGCCGCCGCGCCTTGGCCGGAGGCAGGTTCTGTGACCTGGCGGGAAAACCTGGCGGAACGGCCCTACGATCACAATTTCTTCTGGGTCGTCAGCCGGTTCGAGGCGCTGAACCTCGAAAAACCGCGCATTGGCGAAACGACGATACGGCGCGACGAGTATCTTGACCTCGGGCAAGTGCCGTTCATGGATTTTCCGGCGTCGAATGTCGCAACCTTCGATCCGGCAACAAATTCGACCAAAGCCCGTGTTCGGGTGAAATTTCTTGGAATGTTGGGCCCGATGGGGCCACTTCCGCTGACCACGACGGACGAGGCACTGCGCTGGTACCGCAATAGCGCAAGCCTGAATGGCGGCGATGCATTCGTCCGGTTCCTGGACATCTTCAACAACCGGTTTCTTCAGTTCTTCTATCGTGCCCATGCCGACGCCCGTCCGGCGCAACAGATGCGCCAGCCCGACCGCGACCGTTTTCGCGACTATCTCGGCAGTTCGATCGGCATCGGAACCAAGGCGTGGCGCGATCTCGACACCATGCCCGACTATCAGAAATTGGCGTTCGCCGGTCTGTTGGCGCCGCGCGGCCCCTGCGCCTCGCGCATTGAACATCTGATTTCCGGCATGTTCGGTATCGAGGCTGAAATCGAGGAATTCATCGGCACTTATCTGGATGTCGACCCCGCCGATCAGACCAGGCTGGGGGCGGCCCACGCCGAACTCGGCGGCGGCGCCATGGCCGGTGCGCGGGTGCTCACCGTCGATACGCGGTTTCGCCTCAGCCTGCATGTCGATACGCTGCGAGAATACGAAAACTTTCTACCCGGCGGGCATTGGGCCGACCGCTTGGTCGATGCGCTCTCGAATGCGGTTGGTTTCGAATATGATTGGGAAGTTGAACTGGTGCTGCCCAAGGAATGCGTGAAGCCTGCGCAGGTCAGTGGGTTCGGAAGATTGGGCTGGACGACATGGGTGCCCGATCCCAAGAATGACGACGGCAGCGCCCATGTCCGAACAAGATTCTCTCCGATCCGCGACGATGGCGGTTCGATGCTACACTAAAGAAAAGACAGGACTGACTAGGGAAGGGGAATTTCGATGACTGATATCAGCTTAGAAACAGTGACAGGTAAACTTAACCGCCTGGGGTATGACGGATTTATTCAAGCATTGCGCCAAGCCAAGGGGGCAGGAAATTCGAACCTGGAACTGGCGCATTGGTTTGCTCAGATTTTGCAGAATGACCGTTCCGATCTGGCGCTGACCTGCGATCATTACGGGCTCGACCGTGGCCGCTTGCTGGCCGATGTGTCGACTTTGGTCGAAGGTCTGAAGAAGGGCGTCACCGAGATGCCCCAGATCTCGGAACAGATCGTCGATGCGCTGGAACGCGGCTGGTTCTATGCCACGCTGTTCTTCGGTGAGATGCAGATCCGCACCGGACATGTCCTGATGGGCATGCTGAAGGATATGAAGCTGAACCGGACGCTGAAAAACATCAGCGCCGAGTTTGGCAAACTGAACCCGGACCAGTTGGCCCAGGACTACAACAATATCTGGCGCGAATCCGACGAAGAAACTCTGAAACCAATGGACGGGTCGTCCATTGGCGCGGGCGGCGGCACCGATTCAGCGGAAGGTCCTGCCGGGACGACTGCGCTCGACAAGTTCTGCGTCGACTTTACCGCGAACGCCAAAGACATGGACCCGATTGTCGGGCGGGACGAAGAAATCCGCCAGATCATCGATATCCTGCAGCGCCGCCGTCAGAACAACCCGATCATCACCGGGGAAGCCGGTGTCGGTAAAACTGCGGTCGTCGAAGGATTTGCCCAAAAGATCGTTGCAGGCGAAGTACCGCCATCGCTGGAAGGTGTCCGGCTTCTGTCGCTCGATATCGGCCTTTTGCAGGCCGGGGCTTCGATGAAGGGCCAGTTCGAGGAACGCTTGCGCAGTGTGATTGACGAAGTGCAATCTAGCCCGACGCCGATCATCATGTTCATTGATGAAGCACACACGCTGATCGGTGCCGGTGGTGCTGCCGGAACAGGCGATGCCGCCAACCTGCTGAAACCAGCCCTGGCGCGCGGCACCCTCCGGACCATCGCTGCGACCACGTGGATGGAGTATCAGAAGTACTTCGAAAAAGACCCGGCGCTGACCCGTCGGTTCCAGGTCGTCAATGTCGACGAACCCGATATCGACAAATGTGCCTACATGCTGCGCGGCATGATCGGCGTCATGGAAAAACACCATGGGGTCAGTGTTTCTGACGATGCGATACGGGCGGCGTGTTCGCTGTCGGCTCGCTACATTCCCGCGCGTCAGTTGCCCGACAAGGCCGTCAGCTTGATCGACACGGCTTGCGCCCGCGTCGCCATCAGCCAGGTCGCTGTTCCGGCCGCCGTCGAAGACAACCGAAAACTGATCGAAAACCGGGAGTCCGAAAAGGCCAGCCTGGAAGCCGACCGCAAATTGGGCACTGCCGACGAAAACCGGATTTCCGAGATCGATGAAGAACTCACAAGCCTGACGGCCAGGCTGGAGGCCTTGGAAACCGAGTGGGAAAAAGAGCAAGGCATCGTCAAGGAGATCCAGGACCTGCGCGCCCAAATGGGTGAAGAGGCTGCAGATGCCACGTCTGTTCGCACCGCGCTGGAAGGCAAGGTCGGCGAACTGGACGCGATCAATCCCGATCAGCGGATGATCTACCCCCATGTCGACGAGCAGGCTGTTGCAACAATCATCTCGGACTGGACCGGTATTCCGGCCGGCCGGATGGTTGCTGATGAAGTGCAGCAAATCCTGGGCCTTGCAGATTCGATCAACGAACGGGTGATCGGCCAAGGTCACGGCATCGAGATGATCGCAAAGCGCATCCAGACCAACCGCGCCAAGCTGGACAACCCGAACAAGCCGATCGGGGTCTTTATGCTTTGCGGCCCGTCCGGTGTCGGTAAGACCGAATCTGCCATTGCCCTCGCCGAAGCGATCTATGGCGGCGAGCAGAACATGATCACCATCAATATGTCCGAGTATCAGGAGGCGCACACCGTCAGTTCGCTGAAGGGCGCACCTCCGGGATATGTCGGCTACGGCGAAGGCGGCAAGCTGACCGAAGCCGTGCGGCGAAAGCCCTATTCGGTTGTACTGCTGGACGAGGTCGAGAAGGCGCATGGCGATGTGCACGAGGTCTTCTTCCAGGTCTTTGACAAAGGCCAGATGGAAGACGGCACAGGGCGTCTGATCAACTTCAAGAACTGTTTGATCATCCTGACATCGAATGTCGGAACCGATCTGATCATGGAAATGACCAAAGATCCGGAACTTGCGCCCGAGCCAGAGAAGCTGGCCGAAGCCCTGAAGCCGGAACTTCTCAAGGTCTTCCCTGCAGCGCTCTTGGGACGGATCGTGACGATCCCCTACTTCCCGCTGTCGGACGACATGATGGGCAAGATCGTCGATCTGCAGTTGAACCGGATCGTCAAGCGCATGAAGTCCGAGCACAATGCAACACTGGAACTGACGCCCGAGGTCACGGCGGAAATCGTTCGGCGTTGCAACGACCCCGCGTCCGGTGGCCGCATGATCGACAACATCATCACCAACACCATGTTGCCGGCGCTGTCGCTCGAAGTGCTGAACAGATCCTTGACCGGCGAAGTCATCACTTCGGCCCGTATTGCGGTCGAAGATCAGGACTTTGTCTACGAGGTGAAGTGACATGAAGCGCTGGGGCTTGCACATCCAAAACGGGAAAATCCCTGTCTGTGCAAGCCCCGTTCTTTGGTGTTAAGATGATGGTCTCGGGGGGCACGAACGTGCGTAACCCAACGGAATCGTTGGTCGGACCCACTAAGGGGGCAGTGAACTAAGATGGCGAACCGGATCCGATTCACGACCGCAAGTCAGGTCGTCGAAGCGTTCCCGGCGGCGGCAGATGACTTGGGTGAAGTGCCCGAGGATGCCGCCCCGCTTGAATTCCTGTCGCAACTCGCCAGCGACGAAAACCCGATACCAGCGCTCTTCTTTGCCGGTTTGGCCCTGCCAAAGCGCGAAGCGGTCTGGTGGGCCTGCCTTGTGATGCGCGGCATGGGCCTGACCGACGGCGAAGCGGGCCACGGTCTGCAATTGGCCGAAGCCTGGGTCCGCACGCCCGAAGAAGATCAACGCCGCGCAGCCGGTGAATTCGCCGAGGAAGTCTATTTCGAAGGCCCTGGCGCCTGGGCAGCCTTTGCCGCCTTCACGACTTCGGGCTCACTCGCGCCCGCTGGGTTGCAATCAGTTCCGCCGCCGCCCGAACTTTCGGGCAAAAGCTCTGCGATCTGTGCCATTCATTCAACCGACGCCGAGGACCCTATTCAGCGACTCGCCAATATTCAGGCGGCAATTCAATGCGCACGCGAATTTGCCGACGGCGAGGATGGAACAAAGGCCTGGGAAGATCACAAAGCGGGAAAATTCCACATCGAGCCCGCCGCCGCGGAATGAGCGCCAAATCATGAGCGCCAGACCAGGATCCGTTGACACAAAAGCATTTCGGCCCACTGTGGGTCTGTTTGCTCATTCAGTTCGCAGGTGACGACATTGACCCTGAACCTTGCAAATCGAAAACGTCGACCAGCTGTCCGATGGCGGGCCGCTCACCTATTCGGTCGACAAAAGCGGTCTGGACATTGGCCGCGACGCGTTCATGGACTGGACCCTGCCGGACCCGCAGCGCTTCGTCTCGGGCACTCATTGCCATATCCGTTACAAGGACGGCGGCTATTGGGTTCACGATGTGTCGACAAATGGGACGATGGTGAACGGTCACGACAATCGAGTGACCGAACCCTATCAGATTCAAAGCGGCGACCGGATCCATATCGGCGGCTATATTGTGCTGGCCACCGTTGCCGATGGCGGCGGCGCGGCTGCGGCGCCCGATACGGGTGGTGGCGCTGCCCCGTCCGCTGGCGATCCTTGGAGCGTCGACGGCGCAGCCGATCCCGTCGATGCCCGCAAGTTTCGGCGTGACAGCAGCGCCGCGTCGGCCCCGCGCCCGGCGGATGTGTCTTTTGCCGACGAAAATGTTGGATTTGACGCCGGGTTCACACCCTCGCGACCAACCGCACCCGCCGCCCCGACGGCCCCTGCCACACCCGCCGTACCGGCTGCCCCCTCGCCGGACGGGGCGTTTGGTGCTGCCCCGCCTGCGGGCGGCGGTGATTGGCGCACACCGGGATCACCACCAGCAGCCGATCCGGCCCCGCCACCCGATCAGGGTGGTTGGACCCCTCCTGATGCGACGCCTGCGCCGCAAGAGGGCGACGCCGCGGGCGCCGGGGGTGACTGGCGTGCGCTTGCAGCCGGTTCCGCTGATCCTGCAGCAGCGGCCCCGCCGCCCCCCGCTGCCGGGGTGCCGACGCCGCCCCAGGATGTGTTCGAAGTGCCTGCGCCGTCGCGTGCAGCGTTCGATGCGCCGCCGCCGCAATCGACACCTGATCCTGCGCGCGGCGCTTTTGACCCGGCTCCTGCGGCTGCATTCGACCCCCCGCCGCAAGCGGCACCGCAGCAACCGGTGCCCGACGCGGAAGAAGAGCCGTTGTTGCTGACCGACCCGGTTGTCGTACCGGACAGCGCACCTAAATCCACCCCCGCTGCCCCAACACCCGCGGCGGCACCAACCCCGGCCGCTGCGCCCCCGGCTGCGGGCGGTTCGCCAGGCGGTTTCGTTGCTGCCTTCGAACGCGGCGCCGGGATGCCTGCGGGGTCGGTTGCTGGACGCAGTGACGAACAATTGGCCGAAGAATTGGGCAACCTCTTTCGAACGGCATCCGAAGGCTTGGCCGCAATGTTGAAAGCCCGGACCGAGACGAAAAGCGCAATCCGCTCGTCCGAGGTCACGCAATTCGGGCGCCTCGACAACAACCCGCTCAAGTTCTCGCCGACGATCGAGCAGGCCATGAAGGTCATGTTCGGCGAGACGCCCGATGGCTATATGGGCGCACGCGAAACAATCGAACGCAGCCTGACGGATCTGCAAAAACACCAGATGTTCACGTTCAATGCGATGCAGCAGGCTCTGACCGCCCTTATCGCTGATCTCGAACCTGAAAACATTGCCGGTGCCACCTCGAAAGACGGCGGTTTGGCCAGCATCGTAAGCTCGCGGCGCGCCAAACTGTGGGACATATATGTCGAGCGCTTCCGGTCGAAATCTGCGCATCATCAACGCGGCATGACTGACGCATTCATGCTACTATTTGCGGATAAGTACGATCAGCAATCCGCCGCCGGCTCGGGCCGCGAGTCGGACGGTTAGGAACTGGTAAGGTCATTTGAGGTCAATAAGGGGAGTAAGATGGTGTTTATGACAACTCGACGGGTCGGAATTGCCTTGATCATTGGCGCATTTGTTGCCGCCTGCGCAGGGCCGCCGCCGCCCAAGCAACCCGATCCCACGGTGGCTCAGGTCACTTTGTCGGCAGCTAAAGACGCAAACCCGGATCCATCAGGCCGGGCAAGCCCTTCGGTCGTCTTCATTTACGCCATGCAGCCCGGCGCACCGTTCGCGACCGGATCTTATGATGCGCTGACCGGCGGCGAGTTGGGCGACATGGCCGAGACGATGAAGCGGATCGCGCGCATGGTTATCGTGCCCGGAAAAACCACCAAAAAGATTTTCGAGCTGCCCGCAGGGACCAGCGATATCGGCATCGCGGTGGGATACCGGCAGATTGACACCGCCAAGTGGCGCGCATCGGCACCTGTTAAGGCAAACGAAGTCACCTTGCTGAAAGCTACGATTGGCTCGAACGAAGTATCGGTAGAATAAGCAGAGTTTGCCGGGGTGCGGATGTGTCCCGGCAAACAACAATGGCTCGACCTGGGCTGATGGGATGTACAGGTGGTCGATGCCTGTGACGAAAGAGACGGGAGCGGTTAATGAGCTGGAACAGCAAGGTTGCCTGGACAGAAGGGCTATTTCTCAGGCCCCAGCATTTCCAGCAAGCCGACCGCTATCACGAAAACAGCCTGATTGCGCGAACAGGCCGGATCACGCCCTATCCTTGGGGTGTGACGACCTTGGAAATCGACAATGACCTGGCCCAGCAGGGCAAGTTCGGCGTTCGCCGCGCCAGCGGTGTGATGCCCGACGGGATGCCGTTCGACATTCCCGACATGTCGCCATTGCCCGAACCGATCGAGCTGAACGAGCGCCTCGCCAACACGGTTGTCGGTCTTGCGGTTCCGGCGATTGCCAAGAACTCGCGCGAAGTCGATTTTCCCGAAAGCGACAGCGCATCGCGATATTGGCGTCAGAACGCGGCCGTGATCGATGCAACAGCGGCAACGGCCTCCGAGGAAGAGATCGACATCGCCCATCCCCGGCTCAGCTATGTCGTCATGGATGGCACGAAACGAGGGTTCACACAGATCGGACTGGCCCGCGTAAACGAGATCCAGGACAAA
Organism: uncultured Limibaculum sp.; assembly: GCA_951813525.2. Lineage (GTDB taxonomy): Bacteria > Pseudomonadota > Alphaproteobacteria > Rhodobacterales > Rhodobacteraceae > Thermohalobaculum. The sequence continues at coordinate 546,324 of CATOTJ020000003.1, read as the reverse complement.
ACGATCGTCTTCGACAACCGTTATCTGCCGCCCGCGATTTCAACCCAGGCGCATCCGGGTTTCAGCGGCCTCGTCGACCGGGCGAAGGGCTGGATCGAAAAACGCCTTTCCGAGCTTTCGCGCTTCGCCGCCGACCCGTCCTCCGGCGGCGGCCTGCAATACTCCGATTTCTTCATCCTACAGTCGCTGAATCGTTCGGTCCCGATCATCCGGCACTTCGAAAACTCAAAATATGTGCATCCGGAACGGCTGTACGAGACATTGATCAGCCTCGCTGGCGATCTGATGACCTACACAACCACGGAACGGATGGCGCCGACCTATAAACCCTATGACCACGACAATCTGGCCGACACGTTCGGCCCGGTCATGGACGACCTGCAGCGCGCCCTGGCGGGGGGATCCCGGAACGTCTTCCGTCTCGAGCTGGAGGAGCGCGCAGGCAATGTCTATATCTCGCGCATCCGCGACCGCACGCTCTTCCAGGATTGCAGCTTTATCGTCGAGGTTGCTTCGGCGCGCCCCTTGACCGAAATCCAGCAGCAATTCCCCCATCTCTTCAAGATCGGGCCATCGACCAAAATGCGTGAAATTGTCCATGCCCAGCTGCCGGGCATCGAAATTGAACATTTGCCGACCCCGCCGCGCCAGATCCGGGCGCTGACGGGCCACGTCTATTTCCGGCTGAACCGCTCGTCGCGGCTTTGGCCCGAATTTTCTCAGGACCCTGCCGTGGGCATGCACTTTTCGGGCAACTGGCCCGACCTCGAGCTTGAGTTCTGGGCCGTGCGGGAGAGCTAGCAATGAGTGGCAACGATCCGTTTGACCCATTTGGACAGAACGAACGTACGATCATCCGGCCGAACCCCGGGGGGCGGGCACCACAGCAGCCACAACAGCCCCAGCAACCACAATACCCCCAGCAGGGCGCACCCGGCGCGCCGCCACCGCAGCAGGGTGGACAGCAGGGATATGCCCCGCCGCCGCCGCGGCCCGACGGGCAGCAATATCAGGACTTCATGCAGCAACCCGGCGGCGGTCAGCCGCAATGGGGCCAACAGCCGCCGCCCGGGCAGTGGAACCCGCAGGCAGCGGGGGCACCGACAGGTCCGACCTCCTTGGTTCAAACCCCTGGCAAGAACCCGCTGCTGACCGCTGCCGGCCCTGTTCTTGATCTGCTCGGCCGTCTGAAGACCGGCATGACCCAGGCCAGCTTTACGGCGCTGAAACAGTCCGTCAGCCGTGAAATTGAAGGCTTTGAGGGCGCCGCGACCGCTGCGGGCGCCTATCAGCAACAATTGAGCGACGCGAAATATGTGCTCTGCGCCGTGGCGGACGACATTGTCCAGAACCTGCCGGGTGAAGACAGGCTGGTCTGGACCCAGGACCCGATGCTGGGCCGCTATTTCGGCGAACGCATCGGCGGCACCGTTTTCTACCAGAAGGTTGCCGAAGCCTTGCGCAACCCTGGTGCCAACTATGACCTGCTCGAACTTTACTATGTCTGCCTGTCGCTGGGGTTCGAAGGCGAACATCGCGCCTCACAAATGGGTCAGGCCGCCGTTCAGGGGTGCCGGACCGAGATTTATCAGGCGCTGCGCGGTGTGAACCGCGGCGGCGGCTGGTTGCTTTCGCCAAACTGGAAGGGCATGGAGATCGGGCGCCGCTCGCTCGGTATGCAGATCCCGTTCTGGGCGGTTGCGGCCATTGTCTGTCTTTTGGCCACCGGCGCCTATTTCGGTCTTCGTTATCTTTTGGACGAAGACGCCTATGCCCTGACCACCGATATGCGCGACATCCACCCGACCGGCGCGATCGAACTGGTCAACAACGAGATCAAGGACACGGATGTCGTTGTCGTTGTCGTAATCGGCGGCGGCGACGATGTTGTCCGGGATGACAAGGAAACCTTGGTCATCGCAGCCGAAGATACCGGCCAACTGGACCGCATCCGGGACAAGCTGAAGGATGAAATCTCCTCGGGCCTGGTCAGCGCCCGTTATCTGGACGCGAACTTTATCATCGTCCGGTTTTCCAACACGGTGCTGTTCGCCTCCGGCAAGGCCGAGGTGACGGACAAGTTCCGCGACGGTCTCGCCCGGCGCATCGGCGAGACATTCGCCAAGGAAACTCAGCTTTTGGCGGCCAAGGGCGAGACGCACGGCCGGGTTTATGCAGTCGGGCATTCGGATGCGGAACGCCTCAGCGCGACCTCGATATGGGGCTCGAACCACGAGTTGTCCGAGGCGCGGGCAAAGTCCGTCATGGAGGCGATCCTGTCGCACTCACCGCCGGAATTGCGGGCCAAGACCCGCGGCCGCGGGCCGGACGACCCGGTTTGCACCCCGGCCGAGAACTCGAGTTGCTGGCCCGAGAACCGGCGCGTCGAATTGTTGATCGAGCGGACGAAATAGCGTGCGCCTGACGAAATCGCGGCGCCGCTGCGCCTGGAACCGGGGATGGCTGTCCCCGATGGGATTTGAAAACAAGGGCATTCGATCATGAAACGTTTTCTGATCTGGTTCTTCACGATTCTTGGGCTGATTGCCCTCTCGGTCGTCACCTGGTTCGTCGGCCCGATGATCGGTCTGTCGTTGACCTGGATCATCGTGATTATTGCGACGATCTGGTTCATCGCCTTCATGGTCTGGTTGATCCGATGGATGATCCGGCGCCGTCAGGCCCGAAAACTGGAAGAAGAGGTCGCCGGAGCTGCCGATGACACTCCCGTTCTGCGCGAAAAGATGCAGGACGCGATGGAAACGCTAAAGCGCACCACCGGGCGCAAGGGCAGCGCGGGTCTTTACGAATTGCCCTGGTACATCATGATCGGCCCGCCGGGCTCGGGGAAGACGACCGCGCTGGTGAATTCGGGCCTGAAATTTCCGCTGGCCGGGCCAGAGGGCGCAAAGGCAATCGCAGGCGTCGGTGGCACCCGCCACTGCGATTGGTGGTTCACCGAAGAAGCCGTGATGATCGACACGGCGGGGCGGTACACCACACAAGATTCCGACGCCGATGCCGATTCGAAAAGCTGGGAAGGTTTCCTGGACATGTTGTCTGAAAACCGCCCGCGCCAACCGATCAACGGCGTGTTGGTCTGCATTTCGGTCGAAGACATCATGACCCTGCCGCCGGGCGAACTGGATGCACATGCAAACGCCATCCGCCGCCGCCTAGACGAGTTGCACAAAAAGCTGAAAATCGCCTTCCCGGTCTATGTGATGCTGACCAAGATGGATCTGCTCGCCGGGTTCATGGAGATGTATGGCGATCTGTCGCCCGATCAGACCGGTATGGTCTGGGGCGCGACGTTCCAGCCGAAGAAGAAGAACGACAATATGGTCGCCAGCTTCGGCACCGAATTCGACGAACTGATGATGGCGCTGTCGGAACAGGTCACCGACCGCTTGCAGATCATGCCAGACCCGCGGGCCCGGTCGCGCATCTTCGGCTTCCCCAGCCAGATGGCGTCACTCAAGGAACCGATCAACGAGTTTCTGACCAAAGTGTTCGAACCGTCGCGGTACCGGGTCGATGTGGCGCTGCGAGGCGTCTACTTCACCTCCGGTACGCAGGAAGGCAACCCGATTGACCGGATCATCGGTGCCCTCAGCCGCAATTTCGGGACGCAGGGCGGCATGATGCCCGCCTTCTCCGGCCAGGGGCGCAGCTTCTTTCTGACCGACCTTCTGCAAAAAGTGGTCTTCCAGGAAAGCGGATGGGTTTCGACCAATCTCAGCCATGTCCGGCGCATGATCTTCATGAAATCGGCGATGTACGTTTTGCTGTTCCTCGGCGTCATCGGCGTCGGTGCCGCCTGGGGCTGGAGCTATATGCAGAACAAGGACCTGATCGCGCGCACCGAGCGGTCTGTCGACGATTACCGCGATATGGCGAGTGACTTCCTGAAAGAACCGAAGATCACCAACGGCGATGTTCTGGCCGTCGATGATGCGCTCTACAAGCTGCGCACCATGCCGATGGGTTATTCGACCCGCGACGAGAGCATCTCGATCACCGAAAAACTGGGATTGGGTCAGCACAAGCGCCTGCGGTCGGCAGCGCTCGGTGCCTATCGCGACGGGTTGGACCGCTTGTTCCTGCCGCGCCTTGTCTGGCGGGTCGAAGACCAGCTCGCCAAGAATATCGACAACGAGGAGTTCGTCTACGAAGCGCTCAAGGTCTATCTCATGCTGGGTGGCAAGCAGAGGATGGACGTGGCGTTTGTCCGTGCCTGGATGCAACGCGGGTGGGAAAAGCAATACCCGGGCGTTGCCGACGCAAAGGGCCGCGAGCGTTTGATGGCGCATCTGGACGTCATTCTCGAAGAACCATCGTCCTCGGTCGATCTGAACGCCCCGCTGATCAAGGAAGCGCAGCAGGTCCTGGCGCGTATGCCGCTGGCCGACCGCGTCTATACACTGATGAAACTGCGCGCCGAATCCGATGCCTACCCGCCGTGGCTGGTATCCGAGAGAGCGGGCGCCGACGCTAAGATCGTCTTCGAAACCCGCGATGGCGGTGATCTGTCGACGGTCGTGGTCCCGGGTTTCTACACCAAGGACGATTTCATTTACGGTTTCCTCGCGCAGATCGAAGGGATCATCGAAGAGATCAAGAACGAAAAATGGGTGCTGGGCGACGCCGGCAAACAGGCGACCTTCGAAGCCCAGTACAAGACACTGCGTGAAAACGTGATGAAGCGCTATCGGCGCGAGTTCATCAATGCCTGAGACCAACAGCTGTCCCGGGTAAAGATCGCCCCTGGCGTGTCGTCACTCAGTGATCTCACGGTGATGAGCGCGCTGGCCGCGCCCACTTCGCCGCTCAAGCAGATGATGACGTCGATCCGCGAACAAACCGAGCTGACGAAACTGCCGCCGCCGCCCGAAGAAGGCAGCGATGCTGCCGCGAAGGAAGGCGAACGCGCGACCAAGGCCGAGACAGTCAATCAGCTTCGCAAGGGCGCCAACAGCGCTGCTGGCCGTATCGGATATGCGGCCGCCGTTGCTGCGATCAAAGACGTTGATGTCGGGGGCGGTGGTGGCGAGGCCCGTCCCAACTATGGCGAACGGATCGAAGCCCACTTCAAGGGCCCGCACGACTTTGCAGGCGATCTGTCCGGCAGTCCGGCACCGGTCGATAATCTCGTCGCCCGCTTCAACAAACTCTATGAAGGGTTGAACGACATGAAGGACGGCGGCCCGGTCAAGGAAGCCGCCATCAAAGCCGTCAGTTCGGAACTGCGCGCAATGGATGCCGAGGAACCGCGGCTGCCCGGCCTGATCGCCAACATGACCAAACAACCCAAGCAAAAGATCAAGGAACTTATCCTGGGCTCGCAGGTCGTAACGCTGGGCGAAAAACTGGCCAAGGAAGTCACGGCGCCCTGCAGTCTGATCGTTCGGGGGAAATACCCGTTCAAGGCGGGTTCGCGCACCGATGTCGGTCTGGCCGATTTCCAGCGATTGTTCGGGCCGGGTCAGATCATGGACGGCTTCTTTAACCGCGAGCTTGCCGCCATGGCCAATACATCCGGCAAGACGTGGCGCTGGAGCGGGGATACCGAAGTCTCGCGAAACCTTTCGAACGCGACCCTGCGCCAGTTTCAGCGGGCGCGGCAAATCCGCGATGCGTTCTTTGGGACGGGTGCTTTGGGCATTCAATTCTCTGTGACGCCCATCTCGCTCAGCCCGGATGCGCTGGACGTAACCCTGGACGCTGACGGCCAGAAGATCGTCTATGACCACCGCGCACCGCGACCGGTCAATATGGTCTGGCCGGGTCCTGCCAACGGACTGGTTGTCGTTGCCTTTACACCGGAAATTCCCGGCCAACGCAGCAGGACTCAACGGACCGGAACCTGGGCGCTGATCCGGTTGATGCGCGCGAATGCCGGCATTGGCAGCGGCGGACGGATGTCGGTGACATTCCGGGTCGGCGGGCGCGATGCGACCTTCTCGGTCCAGACACAATCGGTGTTCAATCCGTTCAAGATGACGGCGCTGAACGAGTTTACCTGCCCGAAAGGCATCTGAGCGATGGGTGTCGGCATCTTCGGCAAACTTCCCGCCAAGCGGGACTATGTCATGAACGCCATGCCGCCCGAGTTGATGGAGGTTCTGGACCCATGGCTGCAATCGGCCGTTGCGCAAAGTCGCAACGATATGGGCCAGGACTGGTTGCAGACCTACCTCGCCTCGCCGATCTGGCGGTTCTGGTTGGGGGGCCGGGTTGCCGGGCGCACCATAGTGGGCGCGATCATGCCGTCGGTTGATGGGGTTGGGCGCTATTTTCCCCTGTGCTGCGCCGGGATCTATGACGAGGCCCTGGCCCCGCCCGATCTTGATCCCCATGACGAATGGTTCGAGGCGCTTGAATCGAACATGCTGGCCACGCTGTCAGACGATCCGATGGCAACCTACGACGCCTTGATCAAGAACCTGACCCAGATGGCACCGCCGGAAAATCCGCTGGCGCTTGTCCCCGAAGGCAATCTGCGCGCGCTCTTTACCCAACTGCGCTTTGAGAATGCCGATTTGTTTTATGGCGATCTGACCTATTGGTGGATTCCGCCCGGTCCGGACGGGCTAAAGCCCCGCGCCTTTATGCGCCGCGGCTTTCCATCGCCGGTCGAATATGGCTCCATGCTGTCCGTTGACCAGGGGCAACCAACAGAGCCGGTGGCAGGAGAAGCATGACGTGAGGCCAAAATTCCGGATCGATAGCGACGGCTCCACCGATGTTGGACGGGTTCGTAAGCTGAACGAAGACAGCCTGCTGATGCGCCCGGATTTGGGCCTGTGGGTCGTTGCCGATGGCATGGGCGGGCATGACGCCGGTGACTTTGCCAGCCAAACCGTGGTTGCCGAGCTCGACAACCTAAACCCGTCGACCTCGGCCCGCGGGCTGCTGTCGGCGATGGAGGCGCGGGTGATCGCCGCCAACGCGATCCTGCGGCGCACGGCAGCCGAACGCGGCGAAGACGCAGTGATCGGCTGCACCCTGGCCAGTCTCATGATTTATGAAGACGCGTTCGCCTGCGTCTGGTCCGGTGACAGCCGCGTTTATCGCATCCGCCATGGCCAGATCGAACAGGTTACCCGCGACCACACCGAGGCGCAGGAACTGATCGACCTTGGCACGCTGACTTTGGAGGAGGCCAAGACCTGGCCGCGCAAAAACGTCATAACGCGGGCGATCGGCGTTTTCGACGAACCCGAACTGGAAATACATCAAGGCAGGATCGAAGACGGCGATCTCTTCCTGATCTGCTCTGACGGTTTGACCGAGCATGTCGACGACGCCGAGATCCTTCACGCCTCGTCCCACAACCCGATCGGTGGTTTTGTCGAATATCTGATCAATACAACACTGGATCGGGGCGCCAAAGACAATGTAACCGTTATCGCGGTGGCATGCCGAGAGGTAACGGCGATCATTCAGGACAACGCTGTAGAAATTCGGGGCAGTTCATGACCCATGTGGAAGGTGGCGGCGTTCCGGCAGGCACGCAGCTCAACGGCATCTACGAAATAGATGAGCGCATCGCCATGGGCGGGATGGGCGAGGTCTATATCGGTCACGTCGTCCAGACCGGCGACAAGGTGGCGATCAAGATGATCCTGCCGGAACATGCCAATAACGAGCTGATTCTGGATCTCTTCCGAAAAGAAGCCTCGACACTTCACGGCCTCTATCACGAGGCGATTGTCCGGTATTACGTCTTCTCGGTCGATCCGACCCTCAACCGGCCGTATCTGGCGATGGAATACGCCGAAGGCCCGGCCCTGGGCGACCGCGTTCGTTCGTATCCGATGAACGAAGGCGAAATGTCGGTCCTGCTGCCGCGGATCGCTGGCGGTCTGCATGCCGCGCACAAGGCAGGCATCGTCCACCGCGATCTGTCGCCCGACAATATCATCCTGGTCGGTAACGATGTGAACCGCGCCAAGATCATTGATTTCGGCATCGCCAAGACGACCTCGTCGGGCGAAGGCACGCTGATCGGATCGGGATTCGCCGGTAAGCTGAAATATGTCTCGCCCGAGCAACTGGGTCTTGGAAACGGCGAGGTGACGGCCCAGTCCGATATCTATTCGCTGGGCCTTGTCTTTGCCGAAGCAGCAATCGGCCAACCGCTCGACATGGGCGGCAGCCAGGTCGAAGTAATCGAAAAACGCCGGGTCGTCCCCGATCTTTCTTCGGTCCCGGCCTATATCCAGCCGCTGATAAACTGGATGCTGCAACCTGACCCCGCCAACCGTCCACCATCGATGGAGGCGGTTGCAACCTGGAACCCGTCGACGCCGACGCCCGTGGCGATGGCACCGGCCTGGGGCGGCGCGCCCCCGGCCCATGATGCGACGCAGATTGCGCCAGGCGGCTTCGCCGGCGCGGCCACAGCGCCGCCGCAGCAGGCGCCAGGTTATCCGCCGCAACAACCCGGCGGATACCCGCCGCAGCAAACAGGCTATCCACAACAACAGCCCAGCTATCCGCCGCAACAGGCACCCAGCCATCCGCCGCAACAGGGCGCGGCGGCGCATCCGCGCGATCAGGCGGTGGCAGCTCCGGAAAAACGCCGCCGCGGCGGTCCGCTCAAGTTTCTCAGCATTCTGTTCACGGGCGCGGTTGTCGCTGGCGGCATTGCTGCGTTTGTCATCCTCCAGAACAATGATCTTAATAACGGCACAGGGGATCCGAAGGACGGCACAAATGGCGGGATCGCCGACGCCGACGGCACAGATGACAACACGGCTGGCGTCGATGATGATGATCGCGATGATGATCGCGCTGACGGCGACGATGGCAAGGATGGCGACGACGATACGACCATCGCATCGTCCGATACATCTACAACCGATGACGACGACGTATCCACCACTGACAGCACCGATCCGGGCGAGCCGAAAACACCCGACGCTCCCACGCTGGCGGGCGGCGACGGGACGGCGGATACCGGAATAAAAACGCCGGGCGAGACCACCGACCCCTCCGTTGCCGACGCGGATAAAGCGCCCGATGACGTTACGGCTGACAAAGACGACCCGAAGACACCGGACGCGGCCAGCGGCGATACTGGATCGGATTCGGACGCCGCCGATAGCGCCGACAATGGCGACAAAGACAAAGATACTAACACTGGCACTGGCACTGACACTGGCACCGACACCGACACTGACACCGCGGCAGTCAAAGATACGGACAGCGATGGCACCAACGATACCGACACGTCGATCGTCGAGCCGACGATTACGACAACAGTGCCCGGCGATATTTCGCCGGGGGCCGACACCGACATGGCAAGTGTTCCCACGACCATCGGGTCCGACACCTCGCCTGTGCGCCCCGGCGGCGGCACGCCCAGCAGCTTGACCGACGGCTCGGCAACAGGCGTCGGGTTGATCCCGATACCCGTGGGCGGCGATTCCAGTGCGCCGGATTCTGGTAAACCCCCGACGACGACGTCCCTCACAACGCCGGGCGCAACCGATGACGCATCTGCCACAGTTCTGGGAACGGGCGGCGATGCCACCAGGCCAGGTTCCGATATATCGGCGCCCACGCTGTCCGGCGGCGACGATATCAAAGACCCGTCGTTGTCAACCAAACCCCTGACAGATGGCACCGATCCCGCCGATGATCTGGCCGAACCCACCGTTGCCACCTCGTTGCCGACCAGTCTTTCGGCGCCGACCGGGGCCGAAGCCGGGGCGACGGTCAAATCCGGTGACGATGATGATCTCGCCCTCCCGTTTACAGGCAACGGAAAAGACAGCGGCACGGGTGGCAGCCTGACACCGACAAAGCCAACCACCTCGGGCAGCGACAACACCGCGCTCGCGGCCATTGCCAAGCCCAAGAATCTGCCGCCGACCATCAGTGATCGGGCGCCGGATACGCTGACGGCCAGTCAGGGCAAACCGATGAAGGTGCGGCTCGGGTCGTTTTTCGATGAGGACGGCGCCATCAATCTGGAACTCAAGATTCAGGGCGACGTTCCGAACGGGCTGGCCATTCGCATGGTCACCGGCGGGATTGCCGAAATCTCGGGCGTGCCCGCCGAATATGGCGATTACACGCTGAAAGTCGCAGCCGTTGACAGCGAAGGGCTGCTATCCGATTCCATCACAGTTGCCCTCAGCGTCGAACGCCCGATCGAAAACCGGAATGTCCGCGACTACATCCTCGGATACGAGGGCGGCGAATGTTTCCATTCCCGCCCGGTCCAGCTTGGTCCGGACCTGGCCAAGATCGAAGTCTTCGCCTCCAAGGCGCATATCCCTCAGGTTCTGACCTTCGACAAGGAATTCAAGCGCGATCAGGGGTTCGAGGCCAGCATCGTCATGCGCCCGATCTCTCTCGAACAATGCCCCATCGTCGGCGTGCTGGATCAGGTCGGGCCAGAGGCCCTGGACAATTCCATCGTTATCCGTCTGATAAAGGACAATCTGGTCGCGGGTGACGAGCTTGCGGGCAAAATCGTTGGTGGCCGGGGCGCGCGACTGTTTCTGTTCGACGATCTGGCCGGCATCACGGATTTGACCCGCTTCATCCGGGAAGCGGGCGGTGAAATCGGTTTCAACGTCAAGATCCGCGGCGGCGACGGTCCGCAAATCCTGATTGCGGCGCGTCCGCGCGACGGGTCCGGAATTGCGCCCGATGCAACGCTCAATCAGTTGCTGGCAGCGGCTCAACAAGGCACGGCATCGCTGGCTCTGGCGTTTTTTGTCCTGAAATAGCCGAAAACCCGTAACGATTGTCACAGAGCATGACAATTCGACCCCTTACCATTATGGGGGCCTGAGTGGTAATGTCGCCTGACAGGCAAAACGATCTAAATTGGGGAAGACCATGCGCGCGCTGCGCCTTGCGGTCATTGCAGGTCTGGGACTGTTCGCGCTGTCATTGATGGCACCGGCAGGCACGCCCGCTCGCGCGCAGACGATCGAACTGGCCGCCGCCAAGCATGTCGAACCGCCCAAGGGCCGCGTCAGCAAGCGCCTGATGCACCCCTCGCTCGTGCCCAAGCGCAATCGAAAGGTCTATGGCCGCCAGGCGTTCAAATGGTTCTGGGGCGAAGTTTCCACATCGCGCGCCGCTGCCAGCAAGGAACGCTGGGGCACGGTGATGACCGTCATCGAAAAGGGCCGGGCAAAGGGAAAAGCGGTTTTCGGTTCGCGCGCCACCGCGCAGCGCATCCTGACCAACTATCGCGCCTTCTTGGAACGCGAAGCAAAGCGCCGCAATGTCTCGATCCCCCTGCTGATCGCGGTCATCGCAGTTGAATCGAACGGTCAGAAAACAGCACGCAGCCCGAAAGGCGCTGGTGGTCTGATGCAGCTGATGCCGGCCACGGCGACGCGATTTGGCGTCTCTGACCGCTATCAGCCATCGCAGAACATTCGCGGCGGTGCGCATTATCTCGATTGGCTGCTGCGCCGCTATAACGGCGATGCCGTGCTGGCGCTGGCCGGGTATAATGCTGGCGAGGGCGCTGTAGACCGCCACAAAGGTGTCCCGCCCTACGCCGAAACGCGCGACTATGTGGCCAAGGTGGCGGGCGCATATGCAGCGGCCCGGACATTGTGTGCCACGCCGCCCCGCTCACCGCGCGGCGCGTGCAAGCTCAAGTGATCGGGCGCGGTCCCGGGGCTGGCTCCGGGCTCTGAATGTCGGCGCCTCTCGTTCTTGCCATCGCTTTGATCCTGGATGCGGTCCTGGGCGAGCCTCCCCGGCTCTGGTCGCGCGTCTCCCACCCGATTGTGGCGATCGGACGGCTGATCGGCTGGCTGGACACGCGATTGAACCGCGGATCGGCGCGGCGCCTGCGGGGTTGCTTGGCGCTCGCAATCGTTCTCGTACTTGTCGGGGCAATCTCGATCGTGCCCTGGTTCTTACCCTATGGGTGGGTGATCGAAATTCTGGCGGGCGCCATTCTGCTCGCCCACCGGTCGCTTATCCAGCATGTCAGCGCGGTGGCAGAAGGGCTGCGCCAAAGCCTTGCCGAGGGCCGCCGATCCGTCGGTCTTATTGTCGGGCGCGACCCCGACACGCTGGACGAACCCGCCGTTGCCCGTGCGGCAATCGAATCTGCGGCCGAAAACTTCAGCGACGGCGTCGCCGCTCCGGCTTTCTGGTTCGCAATCGCCGGATTGCCGGGGATCGCGCTCTACAAGGCGATCAACACGGCAGATTCCATGATTGGACACCGCACTGAACGCCACCTTGCCTTCGGCTGGGCCGCAGCGCGGCTCGACGATCTGGTCAATCTGATCCCGGCCCGCCTGACCGGCGCCCTGTTTTGCTTCGTCGGCGGCGGGGCGCAGGCCGCCCAAACCATGATACGTGACGCAGGTCACCACCGCTCGCCCAATGCCGGCTGGCCCGAGGCGGCCATGGCCGCCAGTCTGGGCGTCGCTCTGGCCGGTCCGCGCACCTATGCGGGCGTCGGAACCATTGACGATGCCTATATCAATGCAGACGGGCGGCGCGCGGCAACGGCCGCCGATATCGATGCCGCTTGTATCCTGTTGTGGCGCGCCTGGGCGGGGATTGTCGCCGCCGCGCTGGCGGCCGGTCTCTTCACCCTTCTCTGAAGAAAGCACCCGGCTGATTCAGATCTTCGGCGCCCGGCGCGGAACATTGCGCATTGCCATCGCCCGCGCCACCGCGATCCCTGAAAAGCAGATCAGCGCGATCCCGCACCAACTGATCCAATCCGGCAATGTCCCGAACAGCAACCATCCGAACACCACCGCCGAGATCAGCTCGGAATAGGTAAACGGCGCAAGATCCGATGCCGGGGTCCCGGTAAAGGCCAACACGATCGCCGTCTGGCTCAACGCACCTGTCACGATGACAAACCCCATCAATCCCCAATCGGTCACCGGCACGGGTTGCCAGACCCAAGGCAGCGAGAACGACGTTAAAACCGCCGCGACCGCCGCACCATAACAGGACGTCGCCAACGGGTCGGCCACCGCCCCCAGCTTGCGATTGATGATCAACTGCGATGTGACCAGAATCGCACAGGCCAATACCATCACCGCATCCAGACCGATCCCGGCAAAACTTGGCCGAACGACCAGCAAGACGCCGATAAATCCCCCGGCCACACCGATCCACGCGGCCAGACTGACCTTCTCTCCCAAAAGCCACGGCGCCAGCAGCGTCAGAAAAAACGGATACGCGTAGAGGATCGCAATCGCGTCGGCGTAATCCAGCGTCCGGGCCCCTGACAGAAAGAAGATCGTCGATCCGGCCATGCACATTCCGCGCAACACCTGCATTCCCGGGCGCGGAACCCGCAGCACACCCGCGCCCGTGCGCCACAGCACAATCGGCACCATCAGCAGAAAATAGCCCAGGAACCGGACCCACACGATCAGCACCGGTTGCATCGTTTCGGACAGCATCTTCATCAGCCCGCCGGACAGGGCCGCCGCAGACAGCCCGAAAACGATCAGCAGGATGCCGCGCAAAGGCAGTGCGTTCATTGCCGGACCCTCGCCACGGGCGGTCGCAATGCTGCGATGCGCCGCTCGCGCCAGACGATCAGCAACCCTGCGCCGACGATCAGCAAAACACCGGGGAACAGCCGGTCGACCGGCGCCTCATCGAAAAAGATCCATCCAAGGATGAACGCGAAAAGGATCCCCGAATACTCAAACGGCGCAACGATCGATGGTTGGACCAGCCGGTAGGCAACAATCAGAAACAGCACCCCGATGCTGCCCGAGATGCCCATCGCCGCGATCAAGGCCAGGTCCTGCCAGGATTGTATCCAAACCGGTTGTTCCAGCACTGTCATCAATGCGGTTGCGCCCACCAAGGCTGCAAAGCCCGAGTATAGATTGACCTGGGGCGTCGGCACCTCGCGGTCGATCAGCCGGATCAGAACCGAGGCGACCGCATAACCGGCAGCCGCACCGACCGGCAGCAATGCGGCCAGGGTGAATACGTCGCTACCCGGCCGCATGATCATCACAATCCCCACAAAGCCGATCACCACCGCGCCCCAGCGCCACGGCCCGACCCAGTCGCCCAGAACAGGGACCGACAGCGCCGTCAGGATCATCGGTCCCGCGAAGACCAGCGTCGAGGCCGTCGCGAATTCCAACTGCATCAGCGCCAGGTAAAAGCAAAACTGAGCGGCCGTCACCGCCAGCCCGCGCGCCACCAAGATGGGCCATTGGCGCACGCGCCACGGCCTGCCCCGCGCGACCCAGTCGGCCGAAGCCATCAAAACCAGTGCCGACGGCACCAGACCGAACAGATTGCGGAACACGGCCAGTTCGGATGCCGGGTAGGTCGCAGAAAGCATCCGGATCAGCACCGCCATCAGATCCAGCAGAAATATCCCTGCCATGATCGCCATGACGGCCCGCAGGACCGCTCCGGTCTGCATCGGGGCATCGGCAACATTGGTCATCGCAAATGGCTAGCAGGCGAAGCGAACAAGCGCTGTTCCGTTCGCGTCATCGTCCGGTCCGTTCAGCCGCCTGGCCCGATATCACATCCCTGTCCCGGCTGGCCGCCCTACCGCGCCCGAAAGGGCCAGCGCATCAGGGGCATGGGGCCTGGCTAGATCACGGCTTTTTCGACAAACGGCTCGCCGCTCAACACCCGCTCATACCCCAATGGCGAAAGATCAAGGCTGCGGAACTCGCCATAGGCCAAAAGCTCCGACATGGCGCGCCCCATGGCAGGGCTTTGCTGCAATCCGTGCCCGGAAAACCCGTTCAACAAGAAAAAGTTCGGCAGATCAGGGGCCGGTCCGATGATCGCATTCTGATCCAGAGTGTTGAAGGCATAATGACCGACCCAGGAATTGATGACCTTGATCCGCTCGAACGCCGGGACCCGTGCCGCAACCGCGGGCCACAGCTTTTCTTCCCAGATATCGTCTTCGAAGGAAAAGTCATCGAACGCCATTGCCGGGTCCTCAAATGGCGGGCATCCGCACAGATAGTACCGCCCATCGGTGCGCATATGCACACCGGACGGATCGATGGTCAGCGGAAGATCCCGGTCCAGCGGCTCGGCAGCGTCAAAGATAAACGTGTAGCGCCTGCGTGGTTCGACCGGCAGGTCCAGACCTGCCATCTGGGCGGTTACGGCCCCGCGCGGACCCGAGGCATTGACGATCTGTCCTGCCGCAATCGCCCCGCCGTCAGCCAGCCGCACACCTGTGACCCGGTCACCCTCTCGGTCGATTGCCGCGACCTCTGCTGCCAGATATTCGACCCCGTTCGCGCGCGCCTTGCGCCGGAACCAATCGAAGATCGTGCCACCGTCGAAATACCCCTCGTCAACCGGGTTGTGACACCCCAGGATAACGCCGTCGAGGTTATAGAACGGATACTCCGCGGCAATCTGATCGGGTTCCATGATCCGCGTCCCCGCGCCCAGAGCGGCCTGGATCTTCTGCGCTGCACGGACATTGTCGGCCATCTCCTCGGTTCCGGCCAGATACATGTACCCATAGGAATGCAACGCGATCTCCGGCGCTTCCGGGTCGGCCATAAAGCCCCGAAACCCTTTGATGAATTCGGCGCCGAACTGGCTGATCCGAATATTCACCTCGGTCGAAAACTGCTGCCGGATGCACGAATTCGTGTGGCTGGTCGACGCAAATTCATAACTTGGATCACGCTCGATCACCAAGATACGGCCGTCGAAATCGGGGTTTCGCGACAGCCACCAGGCCGTCGAAGACCCCATCATCGCGCCGCCGATAATGACTACGTCATAGCTGTTGTGCTTCGGCGAAGCCGAAAACCCGGCGGCAGTCGTCATGTTGTTCCCCTATTCCTCGAACCCGTAATCGCGCTTTGCAGCTTCCGCGCTGATATAGCCGCGCCTCAGATCACGGCGGATCAAATCGGGGTCGCGCGTTGCCGGGTCGCCATATCCGGCGCCGCCCGGCAGATCCAAGACCGCAACCCGATCCGCCGGAATGGGCTGTTTTCCCTTGCCACGCATGACCGTGCCGTCATCCAGCATGAACCGCGTCCGCCCACCTTCCAGACCGCCTTCGCGGCCACGCGCCGGGTGATCGACCCGGTCGAACATCGCGGAAAAGTCAAACTCGTGCCCGGGCGTCGCGCCGATCTCCATATGCTGGCCCAACCCGCCGCGTTGGCGCCCGGCGCCGCCGCTGTCCGGGCGCAGCTCTTTGCGCCAGATCACAATCGGTCCGGTATGTTCCGTCGCTTCAACCGGCATGGTCATGACACCCGACGGGAACGCGGTCGCGCTCATGCCATCCAGGCCCGGGCGCGCGCCCGACCCGCCGCAATTGAACATCAGAACGGCGGCATGGCCTGCGTCCGGGCCATGATTGCCGTCGCGCCGCGGCCGGAAATAAAGCTGAAAATTGCACAGTGCACCGCAGCCCTCCGCCGGGACAAAATCCGGAATAATCTGGTGCAACGCGCCCAGGACTGTATCGGGGATCATATGCCCCATGACATGGCGCAGACAGACCGGCGCCGGGTCTTCGGCATTCAGGATCGAACCCGCCGGTGCCGTAATCCGGAACGGCGCCAGCGATGCCGCATTGTTGGGAATTTCCGGCGCAATCGCGCATTTCAACCCATAGCAGGCATAGGCCTGGGTATAGACATGCGGAACATTTATACCCTTGCGCGACATCTGCGACGTGCCCGCGAAATCGGCCAGAATGTGATCTTCGTTCACATCCAGCCGAACCTGCAGCCTAATCGGTTCGTCATATCCATCGACTGTCATCGAATTGGAAACTGAACCGCGGGGCAGGGCGGCGATCTTCTCGACCGTCGCCCGGTGCGAATTTGTCAGGATGAATTCTGCAATCTCGGTCAGATCCGGCAGCGCGAACTCTTCCAGCATATCGACCAGCCGGTTGTGCCCGGTCTCGTTGCAGGCCGCCAGGGCATAGATATCGCCCACGACCTGATCGGCCTCGCGCACATTGGCGCGCACGATCTGGACCAGATCGAAATTCACCTCTCCTGCGCGGGCGAAATACATGATCGGGATGCGCAGACCTTCTTCGTAAACGCTGTCCGCATCCGCGCCGAACCCGCGCCCGCCGACATCTACGACATGGGCGGTGCAGGCAAAATACCCGACATGGGCGCCTTTGTGGAAAGACGGGGTGACAACGGTGATGTCATGCAGATGGCCGGTGCCCCACCAGGGATCATTGGTAATATAGACATCGCCTTCGACCATCCGGTCGGTCCCGATCTCGCGCATGAAATGTTTGACCGATTCGGCCATCGCATTGACATGGCCGGGCGTGCCGGTGACGGCCTGCGCCAACATGCGCCCGTCCAGATCGTAGACCCCGGCGGACAGGTCCCCGGCCTCGCGGACCGACGTCGAAAAGGCCGTGCGCACCAAAGCCAAGGCCTGTTCCTCGACCACGCTGATCAGGCGGTTCCACATGACCTGTTTGGCAATATCGGAATGGCTCATTTCAGACCCTCCTCAGATCGATGCACCCGTCGGCGCGCATGGTTGCAGTGAACCCTTCGGGGACAATAATCGTCGTCTCGCGTTCCGTGACAATGCCGGGACCGTACATACGCTTGCCAGATACCAGGCCATACCGCTGCCATACGGTTGCCGTACGCTTGCCGCCCGTCCCGGAATGATACAAATCGCGGGTTCCCGCTGCCTCCGCCGCCCCGGCATCTTCGGCCTCCGGCACCGGATCGGCGGGTGCAACTTCGGTCGCGGCCCGCACAGACCAGGACGTAATTTCGATGTCCAGACCATGCACGACCCGGCCAAAAAGCGTCTCGTATGTTCGCTCGAACTGGTCCTGATATGTGCGCTGATCGGGCGGGCCATCGGGCAAATCGACGGGGATCTCCCACCCTTGGCCGACATAGCGGAAATAACCCTTCACTTCGAACCCCAGCGGGGCCTTCGGTTCGGCCTCGCGAACAAAGTCCGATGCTTCTTTTTTCAGTTCCGTCAATACGTTAGAGACGAACTCAGCTGAAAACTCGGACAGCCGAAGATAGGTGGATCGTGTCGCCTCGAAACTGACGGGCGCCCGTAAAAATCCGATGGCTGACCCGACCCCGGCGCCCGATGGCACCAGAATACGGTCAACGCCCAGCTTTTCGGCGAGACGCCCCGCATGCAGCGGCGCCGCGCCGCCAAAGGCGATCATCGTATAGGTGCCCAGATCCTCGCCGTTCTCGACCGCATGGGCGCGCGCGGCGTTCGCCATGGTCTCGTCAACGACCTCGCTGACGGCGTAAGCTGCTGTAATTGCGTCCATTTTCAGCGTCTCGCCGACATGGGCCGACAACACTGCTTCGCTCGCCGAAACCGAAAGCGGGATCGTTCCACCGGCAAAATCGTCCGGGTCGAGCCGCCCCAGAACCAGGTCTGCATCCGTCACCGCGGGACGCTCGCCGCCGCGGTCATAACAGGCCGGCCCCGGCTCGGATCCCGCGCTTTCCGGCCCGACGCGGATCTGGCGCATCACATCCACATGGGCCAGCGATCCACCCCCGGCGCCGATCTCGACCATATCGATAACAGGGATCGAAATCGGCATCCCCGACCCCTTCTTGAAACGGTAAGATCGCGCGACCTCGAACACCCTGCTGGTCTTGGGCGCCTTATCCTTGATCAGGCAAATCTTGGCCGTGGTTCCCCCCATATCAAAGCTCAGAACCCGATCCAGCCCATGTCCGGCTGCGATATGGGCAGCAAAAATCGCGCCCCCGGCAGGGCCGGATTCGATCAGCCGAACCGGAAATTCCGCAGCCGATTCAAGGCCGATGATGCCCCCGCCCGAATGCATCAGATAGACCGGGGCATGGGCACCCATGTCGGCCAGTCGTGCGCTTAACCGGTCCAGATAGCTCTTCATCAACGGTTTCACATAGGCGTTCGCCGCCACGGTATTGAACCGTTCGTATTCGCGCATTTGTGGTGAGACATCCGAAGAAAGCGATACCATCGCGCCCGGCAATTTTTCCGCCAACACGTCGGCTACCAGACGCTCGTGTTCGGGGTTGGCGTAGGAATGCATCAACCCGATGGCGATGCTTTCATAACCTTTCAGGCGTTCAGCCAGCGCTTCGACCTCGCCCCGGTCCAGCGGGCGCAGCACCTGGCCCTGAGCGCCGATCCGCTCGGACAGAACATGGCGGTCTTCGCGCGGGATCAGTGCCTCGGGCAGCACCAGGTTCAAATCGTATTGCTCGAACCTGGATTCTGTCCGCATTTCAATGACATCGCGAAACCCCTTGGTTGTCACCAGGGCGGTCTTCGCGCCGCGCCGTTCGATTAATGCATTGGTTGCCAGCGTCGTTCCGTGGATAATCCGTCCGACCTCGGACGGCGCGACCCCGGCCTTGATGCAAACCTGTCCGATCCCGTCCAGGATTGCGTCTTCCGGCGCGCCATATGTGGTCAGCACTTTGATCGACCAAAGCTGATCGCCCCGTTCCAACACAACATCGGTGAAAGTGCCGCCGATATCGACACCCAGATTGATCGCGCTTTCGGACATTGAAGTTCCCTTCGTTCTCGACCCAAGATCGATAGGAAGATCGGCCTCCCGCGTCCAGCCCCGGGTAACGAAGTTTCAACCATCATGCGGTATTCAGTTCCCACGAATGCGTCGTCCAGCAGGGTGGCGCCGGTCGGGCGAGCGATTGGGCAGTCCGGCTGACCCGATTCCGTTCTCCCGAAAATTGGAATCCCGCGGCGTTGCGCGGGGGAAGCCCGGCCTGGCCGGGGCAATTGCAGGAGAATCGGCGATGGCGGGAACGGTTAAAATTTGGTGGCATGATGGCGCGGTGCGCGACGTGCGTTATCACGATATTCCGGTGGTCAACGAACCCGAGATGGGGTTTGAAACGGTCGCCGTCGGCGCCGTTGCCGTAAACACCAACCCGGTCCCGGAAGGTGCCGTCGTCGCGGTGGTCGAGACGGATGTGAATGTCCGCTACACGGTCAAGCCGAACGGCATCGGTGCGGATGCCGACATTGTCACGTCCAAGCCGATCAGAACAACGTGGCTGTCGACCGACACGATCGGCGTGCGGCCGGGTGACACGATCTCACTGATCGAAGTCTAATCGGGCCGCAACGCCGGTTGTTAGGTTGTGACATTGTGGGCGCTGTTCCGAATTGGGTCACCGGTTCAGAGCCCCGGGTTAAAGGTCTGTAAACGCCAGCACGTTATCCCGGACCCCGCAAATCCAGCGGGGTATGTGATGGCAAAGTTCGATGAAACGCGTGTGAACGAGCTTCTGGCGATTTTCGGGGCGGGTGATCTGGCAATGGTATTGGACGCTTTCCTTGAGGAGGCGGAGCAGGCGGTTGCAGGCCTTGGCCGTTTGCTGTCCGAGGCGCCCGATCGAGTGCGTGATCAACAGCTTGATTATCTGGCCCGGGCAGCGATGAATATGGGGGCTTCGGGATTTGCCGACCTCTGCCGTTCGTATGAGAGGGCTGGGCAGTTCCAGGCGACAGATCACAACGCGGTTCGGCAGGCATTCCGTCAGACCTGCGATGCCTTCAATCTGCGCGTACAATCGGTTGAGACGGACGCCGCGTGACCGGCGGCAAATGATTTGTTCGCGGGCGCCTTTCAGCCGATCCGCCGAAAGTCCCGCACTCTAAATTCCCGGCATCGTGACCAGCAGGGCCGAGACGTCGTCAGCCACGGCGGCGCGGCCACCGGCGCGGATCACAGCCCGCCACAGCGCCCGCAAGGTGTCGCTTTCCGTTTGGCTTTGTGGATCGCATTCGCACTGTTGCAGCAGTTCGGCCAGCCGGGCCTGCGCGGCGGGTCCGCCGTCGCTGTCCAAAGCCCGCAATAGTCCGTCGCTGGTCAGCAGGAACGCTTCCCCTGCGGCCAACCGGGTCGTGCGGGTCTGATAAAAAGGCGCATCGCTGACGCCGATTGGCAGATCGGCTGCGTCCAGAAACTCGACATCGCCTTCTGCCCGTAAAACGGCAGGGGCAGGGTGACCAGCCTGACAATAACGGACCAACCCGGCATCGGCATCAATCTCGGCCAAGGTCATTGTAAGGTAATGAGCGTTTTCAGCGTCTTCCCAAAACCAGGAATTCAATCTGTCGGCAACTTCGGCAGGATCGCAAATGGCTGGTGCGCCCAAGCCCTGCGGATCCAACATTCCGGCGACCAAGCTGGTCGTAATCGCGGTCGGAACATCCCGGCCTGAGACGTCGATCGAATAGAGCGCCAATCGCCGCTCGGACGTGGCACAATAGCCGATCAGATCCCCTGTAACCTGACCTGCGGCGCGGTGGATCGCGCCGATGCTGAACGGGCCGCACCGGTCCTGTCGGGGCGGGATCAGCGAATTCTGCAATCGCGCCGCTGCCACCCGCGATTGATCCATGCGTGCATGGGCGGCGTCCAGCCGGTCGCGGGCATCGGACAGGTTTTCAGATGTGTCCTGCAACGCCTCCCGCAGGCGGATCGCCGACAACCCCGAGCGCAGCCGCAACTGCAACTCACCCTCGGTCGGGCGGGATGGCAGGATATCGTCAACAGATCTGGAAAGATCGCCATCGCCGGGAAGGTCGGTCAAGAGCGCGATATGAGAACGCCTGCCATGCCCGGCGTCGCGCAACTGCAGGCAAAGGTCTGTGCCATCCCGGTCGCGGCCTGAACCGGACATAAAGATAAAATCCTGATGGGTCTTCCTGCATTCTGCCAAACCGGCGTCCGGCGCGGCGACGCCAGTTGCCTGCACATTCCAGCGCCGCAGCATATCGGTCAGCACCTGGCGCGCAGCCAAGTCAGCATCGATAATAAGGGCCTGCAAGGGTTGAGCGATTTGCCCCAGCGCGGGTTCAGACACGGCTTCCGCGTCCCAGCGAGAGGACATTCATCTGACCGGACCGGCGATATTCGATCCGATCGACGCAGCCTTCGATCACCGACCAGCCATATCCGCGGTCAGCGACTTCGCCTGGCGCCGCCGATCTATCGACGCGTGGCGGGCTAAACACGCTTTCATCAATCGGTTGGCCACTGTCCGCAACCGTCACTTCAAACCCCTGCCGGTCCACCGTCAAACGTATCTCGATCTGCTGCGACCCGTCCCCGCTGTGACCATGCTCGACGACGTTGTTCAGAGTTTCGGACAGGCATAGTTGCAGGCTGTCTGCCGCATCGCCGTCCAGTCCGGCTTCGGCAGACAATTCGCCCGCCCGTTCCGCAAGGCGGTCGATTTCCTCGAACGCGCTGGGGATCCAGAAAAGATGTTCCGTTGTCTCTGATGGCATGACGCTGCCCCTAAATTGCCCGCGCGCGCGGGATGAAATGGCTGTCCAGCCCATCATTGACGGATGCATGGATACGAAAAACGCTGTCCATCCTGGTCAGCCGCAGCATTTTGCGAACCGCAGGGTTCAGCGCACAAAGCTCGACATTTCGGTCCCGGCCCGCACGTTTCATCATGTTGATCAAAACCCCGAGCGCGGCACTGTCCATATGCATGACCTGACCCAGGTCGATCAGATAGGTTCCGACCTCGTCACTCAGCGCAGCGACAGCCGCCTCGCGAACTGCGTCGACAACCGGTTGCGCGAAACGAGGTGTCGTTATGCGCAGCACGCAGGCCGTTTTGTGAGTTTCGAGCTGCAGATACATCGGTCCCTCTCGTCACCGCGATGCAGCGACGTTAGGGGCAAAAGCTTTCGGTTAGGTTGCCGGGGGGCTTTCGTCCGGCGGGCCGACGATAGGGCGCATGATCAGCGGCGTGAAATACATCGGGAATTGATAGAGCGCGACATAGAGCGTCAGCAATGGATCGGGCGGCAGCGAGGCCAACGCCAGCGCCGCATTTCGATTGCCCCACACAAGCGCCGCCGCACCGCCCGTGTCCCGGCCCCAGATCGGGCGCAGAACAGAGTAGGTCGCGATCTGCGCGCCTGTGTTCGCCAGAACCGCGATCAGCAATGTCAACGCGGCGAACATCGGCGCCATCAGAATCTGGCCGCTGATCCCCTGGAACAGTGGAAACAGGAACAGGAACAGGATCAAACAGATCGACCCGATCCCATCGAACGCAAGACCGTGTCGCTGGATGCGGGGCGCCGTCAACACGACCCTGAGAACCACGGCGGCGATCGCAGCGGCGCCAATCAGGATCGAAAGGCGCAAGAACATCTCGCCGGTTTCGACCGGGACCGAAGCGCCCAGCAGGATGCGCGCGACGATTGGCATGGTCAGCGGCGCAAGAAAGGCGCCGACCACAGTCATTTCCAGCGCAAACGCCGCGTCCAATCCGAGGATCAGGCAAAATGCTGTCGCCGACCCAAGCGGCGGCCCGGAAGAGGTGTAGACCAGCGCTTCGATATGGGCTTGCGGGGCGCCTGCCAGCGTCGCCAAGCCCATGAACAGCGCCGGGGTCACACACATCAACAAACCCAGAAAGATCAGGTTCGTCAAAAACCGCTTCGGGCGAACTGCCCGGCGAGCAATCCCGCCCAGATCGACGCGCACCATCGCCAGCGTCATCAAAAGCGCGACCCAGAACGGCAATGTTCCCTGCAACAACTCGCCCGGCCCCGGTACCAACAGCGCAATGACCACACCCAGCGCCAGAAACCAGCGGGCGCGCGCACCGATCCAGTTGAGAATTGCCACGCGGGCGCCTCAGTCGAACCGGCCGACGCGGAATGGCGCCATGTTAATATTCGGCGTGCGCCCGGCGATCATGTCGGCGATCAACCGTCCGGTCTTGGGTCCGGTTGTCAGGCCGATATGCTGCGCACCGAAGGCAAAGTAGACCCGGGCCGCTTTTGGGCTGGCCCCGATGAAGGGCACGGAATCGATTGTCGAAGGGCGGTGCCCCATCCAACGGTCCTCGCCCTGCCATTCAAGGTCGGGGTAAAGCTCGCGGATGCGATGATTGACGATGCGAAAGGGGGCTTCGGACGGGGCGGCCGTCAAGCCGCCGAATTCTACCTGACCGGCACAGCGCAAGCCCGCTTCCATCGGGGTCGCGACGAATTTGCCATCGGTAAGCATATAGGGGAACGGCGGCTTTCGGTTCGGGTCCTTAAATACCAAATGATACCCGCGTTCGGTTTCCAGGCCCGGCTTGTGACCCAATTTCCGGGCCAGTTTGGCCGACCATGCGCCCCCTGCCAATATCACGCGGTCGACGTGCAGGGCGTCACCGCCGACCATTATCCTTGCGCTGTCCGGCCCCGGCGCGACATCGTCCACCTCGCCCCGGCGAACCGTTCCGCCCTGGCCCTGAAACCATTCGGCCAGTGCCGCTGCATAGGCGCCGGGGTCACTGATCCAGCCATGATCCAGATGACAGGCGGCATAGTTATAGCCCGGCCCCAAATGCGGATCGTCTTGCAGCAGCCGGGTGCGGTCGCGAAATTCGCTCCTCGCGCCATAGGCCTCGCGCAGGTCGTGCGCCCATACATCGGCTTCGCACGCGGCCTGCGACCGGTAGAGAAAGGCATAGATGCCTGCCGTGATAAACGCCTCGGCCGGGGTGCCTTTGACCAACGCGCGGTGCTGATCGACCGCATCGATGGTGATGGTCGACAAGGCCTTAACCGTTTCCAGCACATCGCGTTCATTGGCCCGGCGCAGAAACGGGATCAACCACGGAAACAATCTGGGCAGATAGCCCCATTTCAGATGCAGCGGCCCCATCTTGTTCAGCAGAAGCTTCGGGACCTTGCGCAGCAGCCCAGGCACCGGGACCGGGATGAATGAGGTTGCCGCCAAAATTCCAGCATTGCCATACGAGGTCTGGCCCGGCTGTCCCGGCGCAATCCTGTCGATCAGCGTGACGTCATGGCCATCGCGGCGCAGCCATTCGGCCGAAGAAAGGCCGACAATGCCGCCGCCGACCACCGCGATTTTCTGGACGGTCATCGCAGTGCCTCGGATGACAGAACCAGTAATATGGCGCCGGACAGCAGGGTCAATGTGTAGACCCGGCAGCGTTCTTGCAGGCCTTCGGGATCGCCGCTGCGATCGATAAGGCGGGCCAAAGCCGGAGACAGACGGATGGCCAAAGTCACCATTGCCACCCCGGTCAGGCCAAGCGCGGCGGCGCGAAACGGCGTCAGAAACATCAGGCCACCCACTCGCTGACAGGGGCGGCGGCGTCCTGGAGCGGTTGGGCAATGATGTCGACCAAGCTGGGGCCATCATGTGCGATTGCCGCCAAGAGGGCGGCGTCCAGATCCGCCGGATCTTCGACCCGCCAGGACCGCACGCCATACGCCGCAGCGACCGCGGCATGGTCGGTGCGGGTGAAATCTACGGAATAGTATCGCCCGCCAAATCCCGATTTTTGACCGGCCTTGATCCAGCCGAACACAGAATTCGAGAATACCAGCGTCGTGATCGGCAATTTGTACCGGCACATGGTTTCGAATTCACCGACGCTCATGGCAAAGCTGCCATCGCCGGTGGCGCAGATCACCTTTGCGTCCGGCCGCGCGAATTGTGTCCCGATTGCGGCACCCATGGCATAGCCGAGGGCACCGTGCGCACGGTTGGTGATGAAATGGCGCCCAGGTTGGCGGATGGTCCAATAGGCGGAAAAATACGGGCAGGGCGTGCCGGGATCGGCGCAAACAATCGTGTCTTCCGGCAGCAACCGGTTCATGGCCCCGATTACCCTTTCCGGACGCAGTGGCGCCTCGGTCGAGGCGGCCAACGGGTCGAAGCCCGCCGCTTTCGCATCGCGGGCCTTGGCCGCGCGTCCGGCGCCATCGAAGGTTGGCGGCGATGCAATGTCGTCCAATGCCGCATGGACTGCGCGCAGCGCGCTGGTCAGATCGGCGACGATTGCCGCCGCCGTCTGATAGCAGGCGCCAATCACCCCCGGGTCGCAGTCGATGTGCAGGATCGTCGTTCCGGCCGGCGGGCTGCGCCAGCGTTCGGTCGTGACCGATCCGGCCCGGCAACCCAGAAACAACACGCAGTCCGACGCATCGACCAAGGCGCGTGTGCCCGGGCGCCCGCCATTCGATCCGACAACGCCGACGGCGTTTGCATGGGTTTCGGCGATGGCGCCCTGGCCGCTGACCGTTGTTGCGATGGGCAGATCCAGCCGCTCGGCCAATTGTTGCAGCTCGGCTTCGGCGCCGGACAGAACAACCCCGCCGCCGCAGATCACGACGGGCGATTTGGCCGAGACGAGATGAACGACCAGTCGTTCCGCCTCGAGCGGGTTTGCTGTTGCCGGAGCGGCCGGATAGGTGCCGAATTGCGGGTCGGCCCAAATCTCCTCCTCAGGCACCACAGCCTTTTGAACATCGAACGGCAGGGCCAAATGGGCGGACCCCGGGCGCCCGGTCGTCATTTCGCGAAACGCCCGGCGAACGGTTCGTGGAAGGGCAGGGGCCTGATCCAGTACGCCATTCCACTTCGTCAGCGGGCGGAACAGGGCGTCCTGGTCCAATTCCGTCAACGGGTAACGCCCGGCAGAGGTCGTTGCGACATCGGTGGTGATGGCCAGAATGGGCACTGAGCTTTCGTTCGCCTCGACCAGACCGGGCGCGATATAAGTGGCGCCGCCGCCTGACGGGCCTTCGCAGACACCGACCCGGCGGGTCAAACGTGCATAGGCGTCGGCCATATAGGCCGCATGGCGTTCATCGCGCGTCAGCACATGGGTCATCGAATGATCCAATCGGGCCAGCGCGTCATAAAATGGCAGCGATGTGTCACCGCACAGGCCGAAAATGTGGCGCACGCCGTGTGCTTGCAGCATCCGCACCATCGCCTCGGCGCCTGTCGGGTGGTTTGTTGTCGCTGATTGGTCGGTCATCTGCCCTGTTCCTTTGGCGCGCACGGTTACGCGCGCCATCGGCATCGTCAAGGGCGCCGGTGCGGCAGGGCTATCAGCGGGGTGATGCCGGGATGCGAACCGGCGGCAATGGCGAATTCTGATGGTCGCCGGCGCGCAGATTGCAGTGGAATTGGGCGTTGAGGGCGCGGGCTGTGAGCGGAAAACGGGATCGGCCCGAATTGGTGCCTAGACTTGGTCCAAGCGAAAGTTGCCGACGTTCAGCGAGGGGAGCTGGCCCGCTTTTGCGCAAAAATACCGTCGGGCAGACCTGGCTGTTTTTCCCCAGCCGGGTGCGGACGTTCAGAATCCGGCGCGGGTTTTCGGCCGAGCTTAATCCAGAACCGAAATCACGACGCGGCGGTTGGACTGTCGGCCTTCCGGTGTTGTGTTGTCGGCCACCGGGTCGGACTCGCCCTTACCGTCGGTTTGGCCGACGATGCCGAAATTCTTTTCCAGATAGCTGGCCACGGTTGCGGCACGGCGTTCAGATAAGCCCTGATTGTAACGGTCGGACGCCCGGCTGTCGGTGTGACCGACGATGTAGACCCTGCGTTTGCCCAGGCGTTGCATCTTGCGCCCGAAATCCGTCAACTCTTTCGATGCTTCTGGGCGTAGAACGGCGCTGCCGGTGTCAAAAAGAGCGTCAGCGGCGAGGGTAATCGGCGCTGTCGGCGTAACCGAGACACGCCCGGCACAGACCTGTGTGCCATCGCGGTTCAGGCGTTCGGACATGAAACCTTCGCCGCCATCGTCGTAAACCCAATGCTCGCAGCCGTTCGGGTCGCGCCAAATCACCGCCTCGCGGGTCGACGTCGCCGCCTTGGAAACACCGCCGGCACGGCGACCGCCCGGGCAGGATGGTTTGCCGTCGCGCGATCGGCGAGCAACCATATACCCTTCAACCCCGTCATCGATCACCCAGTGTTCACATCCCGTCGGATCGACCCAGATCACAGCCTGCATTGACGAGAGCTTTTTGCTGTCGAGACCGTAATCTTCGCCGGGTTGCGCAGCGCAGGCACCCAAGGCGAGGGCCGACAACAATGCGGCCCCGCGCGCAATCAAACGCCCCGAACAATACCGCGCGGTCATCAGACGCAATCCGGTTTGCCGTCGGCTTTCAAGACCGGGCTCATATACCCTTCGATCCCGTCATCGATGACCCAGTGCTTGCAGCCATCGGGATCGACCCAGACCGTCGCGGCCAGTGTCGACAAATCGTGACTGTCCGGCCCGACATCGCGGCCCTTTTGCGCGCAACCGGCGGCGAAAAGCATCGTTGCCACTGCGGCAATACGGAAGAGGTGGACCGGCATGACAGATACTCCACAATACACAAATCAGGCGGGCCAGCGGACCCGCCCAAACAAAAGCGCAACATTGTGAAGATTCGGCAAATGCCGGTTTTTTAGCTCGAAACGTCGATATCCGGTGCGTCTTCAGCCTTCATGCCGACGACATGATAGCCGCAATCGACATGGTGGCATTCGCCCGTAACCCCCGACGAAAGGTCGGACAAAAGATAGAGCCCTGCCTTGCCGATATCGTCCTGCGTCACGTTTCGCCGCAGCGGAGAATTCAGCTCGTTCCACCGCAGGATATAGCGAAAATCGCCGATCCCGGATGCCGCGAGAGTTTTGATCGGCCCGGCGGACAGCGAGTTGACGCGGATGTTCCGCGGACCCAGGTCCATCGCCATATAGCGCACCGATGTTTCCAGCGCTGCTTTGGCGACACCCATCACATTGTAATGCGGCATCACCTTCTCGGCGCCGTAATAGGTCAGCGTCAGCATCGAACCGCCATCGTCCATCAGCTTTTCCGCTCGCTGGGCAATGGCCGTGAACGAGTAGCACGAGATATTAAGCGAGCGGTTGAAGTTTTCGGCGCTGGTGTCGACATAGCGGCCTTTCAGTTCGGCCTTATCTGCGTAAGCGATTGCGTGCAGTACGAAATCCAGCTTTCCCCAGCGGTCGGACAGGGTTTGGAACACGTCGTCCATCGATCCCTGTTCCGTTACATCGCAGGGCAGCACGATGTCCGACCCGATCGACGCCGCCAACGGGTCGACGCGCTTTTTGAGGGCGTCGCCCTGATAGGTGAACGCCAGTTCGGCGCCCTGGTCGTGGCATGCCTGGGCAACGCCCCAAGCAATGGATTTGTCGTTCGCGACACCCATGATCAGCCCGCGCTTGCCCGCCATTAATCCTGACATCGACCCTGACATAGGAATACTCCCGACTTCATTCACTTCGTCCGGGCTTTAGGTTAAATCGCCGGACCAAGCAAGTTGACGTGGTCCGGTACAGCGAAGCGAGATATGCGACCGGGAACGAAGAACGGACGGGCAAAGGCAATGGCGACGATATCCGAAGCAAGCAAACGCAGCGGCCTCTTTGCGGGCGATGATCCCTTTGCGTTGGCCCGCGTCTGGTTGACCGAGGCAGAAAAGACCGAGCCCAAGGACGCCAACGCGATGGCACTGTCGACCGTTGATAAAACCGGGCTGCCAAACGTCCGAATGGTGTTGCTGAAGGAAATCGAAGCGGACCTTTTGCACGGGGGATTTGTCTTCTACACGAATTTCGAAAGTGCCAAGGGCCGCGAGTTGGATGCCAGTATGAAGGCTGCGCTTGTGCTGCACTGGAAATCGTTGGACCGGCAGATCAGGGTGCGTGGCGTCGTCGAGAAAGTGGGCGCGAAACAGGCGGACGCTTATTACAAGAGCCGAGCCTATCAAAGCCGGATCGGCGCCTGGGCTTCGAGACAATCGCGTCCGCTGGCAACGCGCCGTTCATTGCTGGCCGAGGTCGCGAAACTTGCCGCAAAGTACCCGCGCAACCCGCCGCGCCCGCCGCATTGGGGCGGTTTTCGCCTTCGTCCGACCGAAATTGAATTCTGGGCCGATGGCGATTTCAGGCTGCATGACCGGTTCCGGTGGACCCGGATGAAGCCCGAAGCGGATGCCTGGACGGTGCAACGTTTGAACCCGTGAGGCCGTGGCCTGTGAGTGATTCGTCCCTTTGCGCCGATCGTCAGGGCTGCATTGCCGGAGCTTGAAGAGCTGCACCATGTTGTTCCGCACTCGCCGTTGGCGTAGCGTTACTGCGAACCGGATTGGACCGGGACAGGAGAAGCCCCTTGGCCTCAGACACCCCGCGCAAGACACTTCTTCTGACCGGCGCGAGCCGTGGGATCGGACATGCCACGGTGAAGCGGTTTTCGTCGGCTGGCTGGCGGGTCATCACCTGCTCGCGCCATCCGTTTCCGGAAGATTGTCCATGGGAGGCCGGCCCTGAGGATCATATTCAGTTGGATCTCGCCAACCCTGAATCAACCATCGAAGCTGTTGAAGAAGTGCGAAGCCGCCTGGACGGCCGGTTGGATGCACTGGTCAACAATGCCGGGATATCGCCCAAAGATGATAGTGGGTCCAGGCTTTCGACGCTGACCACCGATCTGCGGACATGGGGGCAAGTCTTTCACGTCAATTTTTTCGCAGCGATCGTTCTGGCGCGCGGCCTGGTTGCGGAGCTGACCGCTGCGCAGGGCGCGGTTGTCAATGTGACCTCGATCGCCGGTGCGCGTGTGCATCCATTTGCCGGGGCGGCCTATTCCACGTCGAAGGCCGCGCTGGCGGCGTTGACCAGAGAGATGGCCAACGATTTCGGACCGCTGGGTGTGCGCGTCAACGCCATTGCGCCCGGAGAGATCGAGACTGCGATTCTTTCCCCAGGCACCGAGGAGTTGGCGGAATCCATCCCTATGCGCCGTCTGGGAAAGCCAGAGGAAGTGGCGCGAACCATTTATTACCTTTGCACGCCGGAAAGCAGCTATGTGAACGGCGTCGAAATAGAGATTAACGGCGGGCAGCATGTGTAGCCCGGCAGCGAACAGAAAGACCGGAGACAGCAGATGATCGACCTTTACACCTGGACGACCCCGAATGGCCGCAAGGTCTCTTTGCTGTTGGAGGAGTTAGGCGTCGCCTATAACGCGATCCCGATCAACATTACCAAGGATGAACAGTTTCAGCCGCATTTCCTGGAAATTGCCCCGAACAATAAAATTCCTGCGATTCATGACCACGTTACCGGCGTGAAGATGATGGAGACGGCGGCGATCATGATCTATCTGGCCGAGCGGCATGGTCGGTTCATTGGTGAGGGCAATGACCGGTTGAAGTGCATCGAATGGCTGATGTGGCAGATGGGCGGGCTGGGGCCGATGGCGGGTCAAACCCACCATTTCCTCAAGTTCAACAAGGGAACGTCCGACTATGCTGAGAAGCGTTTTCAGAGCGAGACCAAGCGTCTCTACGGCGTGCTGAACGAACGCCTGACTGGACGGGATTTCATCGTCGGGTCGGAATACACCATTGCAGACATGGCGTGCTGGCCGTGGATCAGCCGGTTCGAATGGCAAGAGATCAATCTGAACGATTTTCCGGCGCTGAAGGACTGGTATCTGCGTATTGCGGAACGTCCTGCGACGAGGCGTGGCTATGATGTGCCGCACGCAACCCAGCCGATCCCGATGCCCTGAACGGGTTTGCGGCGGCTCGGCGGGCGGGGCGTTCGATCTGATGGGCGGGGAGACGGCACGTCTTTAGCGTTTTAAAGTCACCGCGAACGCTGCGCCGGGGCCATCATGGGCTGCCAACGCGATGTTGCCGCCATGGGCGGTCAGCAATGCCTGAACGATCCCAAGGCCCAACCCGGTGCCGCCGGTATCGCGCCGGGTCGTAAAGAAGTGCTCGAATATCTTCTGGCGGTTCGCTTCCGAGATCCCGCGTCCGTTGTCGATCACCGTCAATACGGCATGATCGTCGGTCAGCTCGGTTGTCATCTGAATATGGGTGGCGCCATGCTGCACAGCGTTGTCGAACAAGTTGCTGAGCACGATCCCAATAGCTTCTTCATTGATGCTGACCGTGAGATCGGCGGGAATTTCAACCTCGGTTTGAACACCTGATGATAGGCCGGTCATGGCCTCGCGCACGGCATGTGACAGATCGACATCTTCTTCGGTTCGCTGTGCATTTTCGGCCCGGGCGAGATCCAGCAGGCGATCCAACAGGGCGCGCAGCCGTGCCGTGTCGCCCGAAATGTTCGCGAGGAAACGCTCGCGCTCCTCGGCCGTCATGCTGTCATGGTGGTCTTGCAACAGCTCTGCTGCGCCTTCGATCGAGGTGAGCGGCGTCTTGAATTCATGACTGACATGGCTGGCCAGCGTGCGGATATAGGCGGCCCTGTCGGACAGGGCACGGGCCATCTGGCTGATGCCTTCCGACAGTTCCGCCATCTCGCGCGTGCCGGGGCGCGACAGGGTTGCCAGATCGCTCGCCTCGCCACTCGTGACGCGCCGCGTGCGCGCCAAAAGCTCGCCGACGGGGCGGGAAATCGTTCTGGAGGTCAATATGGCCAGCGAAATCGTTAGGAACAGGATTGTCGCCAGAGCCAGGGCCACCTTGACCCGTTCATCATACATATGGCGCACGATGCTTTTTGGCGTGCGGGAGAGGTAGACGACGCCCAGCACCTGTGCGCCTTCGCGGATTGGCATTGCCACAAAGACCCGGACCCCGGTACCGCGCGCAATCGTCACGATCTCTTGTGGGGCGTTTTCAAGCTCGCGAAAGCGCAGCGCGCTGGCATAGCGGCCAGTCAGTGCAATCGAGACCTCGCGCACATGGGAAAAGTTCAGCCCCATCTCGGCCGTGCCGCCGACTGTGGTGCCGTGGGCATCGAGAACGCGGGCACCGATCAGCGATGTTCGCTGCGCCTGGTCAAGGATCGGGCTCATGGCCCGGCCCGCCGCCGCGGCGGCCGCTGATGGCAGTTCGGTCGGCGGTCGCCCATCCGGACGCGAGGGCAGAGTATCGACCGTTGCCAAGTCGAGTTGAGGCGTGACCACGGTCCAAATCGGAGAGCTGCTTTCTGATCCGTATTGCGACGCTTTCTTTGCGCGGGGTGTCGGGACCACCCGCCCGCCCCGGGTCTGCGCCAGTGCTGTCGCTTCAACGCCCGCCCCAAGCAAGGCCTGACGATACATCGCGCCGATCAAGGCGGCCTGGCTGATCAGTTCGCGTTCGGTTTCCTGGATCAGCTGATTTTCGTAAATTCGGAAAAAGAAAATCGAGCCGAACGGCAGCGCGATGACCGCGAGGTTCACGGTCAGCAGCACCGCCGACAACCGGGTGCGGAACGTCATCCGCTATTGCTCATGCGCAGCGGGGTCCGTCACGGCGGGGTCAGGCGAAAGCCGACACCATGAACCGTTTCGATAAGACCTTGCGCCCCGACCGATGAAAGCTTGGCCCGTACATGGCGGACATGGCTGTCCAATGTCCGGTCCGAGACATGAATGTTCGGTGCATAGACCGCGCGCATCAGATCCTCGCGGCTGAAAACACGGCGCGGCTGCTGGGCCAGGGCCAGAAGGATCTGGAACTCGGTCGCTGTCAGCTGAATTTCTTCGTCCGCCCATTTCGCACGGTGCTCGGGGATGTCGATCTCGAGCCGGTCCACGCGAACAGTGTCGTCTGGAGTTTCGGCGGCAGGTGCACGGCTGCGCTTGAGGATCGCATTGATCCTGGCAACCAATTCACGCGGACTGAAGGGTTTGGTGACGTAATCGTCGGCACCCAGCTCCAGCCCCAAAACACGGTCGATCTCGTCATCGCGCGATGACAGAAACAGGACAGGCACCTCGGAGGATTGACGCAGCCTGCGGCAGACCTCGAGCCCGTCCATTTCGGGCATGTTGATGTCAAGCACCAGGAGGTCCGGTGCCTGCTCTTCGGCCATGCGCAGTGCTTCAGCACCGTCGCCGGCGGCGCGCGTTGTCATTCCCGCCTTGTTAAGGGCGAAACAAACTACGTCGCGGATGTGCGGGTCGTCGTCGACGACAAGAATAGATTGGCTCATGGTGCG
Organism: uncultured Limibaculum sp.; assembly: GCA_951813525.2. Classification (GTDB taxonomy): domain Bacteria; phylum Pseudomonadota; class Alphaproteobacteria; order Rhodobacterales; family Rhodobacteraceae; genus Thermohalobaculum. The sequence goes on along the minus strand of CATOTJ020000003.1, from coordinate 512,546 downwards.
CTGGTCATACAGCTTTCCGGTCTGTCCCGCCAAGGGCTTTGACGCAGCCTCGCTACCTTTGAGGCGTCGGCGGATCATCGGAAAACCGGAACGGGCGCTTGGCGCGGTATTAATAGTCAGCATGGCCGTCCTCATCCGTCATATAGGCCGGCAGATCGTCAATCTCGGCGTGACGGGTCAGGATTTCTTCGGTCAGCAAAGCCGGCGCACGGGTCCCGTGCCCCATTGCATCGGCGATGGCCGGGGCTGCCTGGATCGCGGCGACACCAAGGGCGGCTATTGTGCACGTAATGGCAAGGGTCTGGCGGATGGTCATATCTGGTCTCCCGTTTTTCGGGGCTTTGTTCGAGCCGTGGATGACAATAGGGACGGGCTTTGCAGAAAACGGTCCGCATGATCCGCAGCCCTTGCGGATTTGACGTGCACATTGTGTGCATTGAATAGGTGGTTTACTGGCGTCGCGGCCTTCCCAGCCAACGCCTGTCATGCCATAGGCAGGTTCGCAAAAAAGGGAGCTTTCAGTGACTGTCTATTCTGCCCTGACGACCCTTGCAGGTGAAGCGCCCGCCCAGGCACTGGGCCTGGCGATGGAGCGACTGTTGCCGGAACCAACATGCATCGGCGTTCTCGAGGTCGAGGATGGGTCGGGCCGGTGGGAAGTTGGTGGTTACTTCGACGAAAAACCCGACATAGCGGGCTTGGCGCTGCTTTCGGTGATGCATGGCGCGGCGGATTTTGCCGTCAGCAGGGTCGATGACACTGATTGGGTGGCGCAGGTCCGGCGAGAGCTGCACCCGGTCGATGCCGGCCGCTTCACCGTCTATGGCGGACATGACGAACATAAGATCGGCCCGCATCGCATCGGTCTGAGGATCGAGGCCGCGATGGCTTTTGGCACCGGCCACCACGGCACCACGCGCGGTTGCCTGATCCTGGCCGACCGTTTGGCGCGGCAGGGCTGGCGCCCGAACCGGGTTGCAGACATCGGGTGCGGCACCGGCGTTCTGGCGATGGCGGCGGCGAAATGCTGGCGCGTTCCGGCCGTTGCCACCGATATCGACCCGGTCGCTGTCGCCACGGCGGCCGAGAATATCCGCGCCAATGGCGTTGCGCCCTGGGTGCAGACGGGTTGTGCGCCGGGGTTCCGGCATCAGGTCCATCGCGACGCGGCGCCGTTCGAGTTGGTTTTTGCGAACATTCTTGCCAGCCCCTTGAAGCGGCTGGCGCCGGATATCCGCGGCAATTTGGTGCCCGGCGGTCAGGCAATCCTTGCGGGCTTGCTGACCTGGCAATGTGCGGATGTCGAGGCGGTTTTTCGCGGGCATGGCTTTGTGCGCAGCGACAGGGTCAGTCTGGGCGAATGGACAAGCTTGCGGCTGACGCGAATCTGACATCTGGCCAGCGCCCGCCAATGAAAAACGCGCGGCCCCGGGGACCGCGCGCTTTGGAAATTCTTTGGGGCCTTCTTGACCCCGGTGTTCTGGCTTATGCCAGGGCCAGCAGGAAGGCGTTCTGGCGCGGTGCGCCTGCCGGTGCGCCGACAAGGCCGATATCTTCGCGCTGAGCAGCAGTCAGGCGGGACAGGGCGTCTTCGGTGCGGGACTTTGCAATGTGACCGCGGACAGCGGCCACCAGCGAGCCGAAGATTGACGAGGCGCCAGTTCCAGCGCGGGGTGCGGTTTCGATCATGGCCATAACAGCGTCTCCTCTAGAGTAGATCTTCCAAACGGCGACCATCGCCGTGACAGCAGATCTAGGGGTGGCAACCACCGGACACAAATGCACTAAGTGCATGTGTGTTATGCATTTTCTGCATGTGTCGAAAACGACGTCAACGCCTTGGGTTAATGTCGTTTTTTGCGTATGCATCCCGCTATTTATTGTCAATTGTTCCTGTTTCGTGCTACCCATTGAAAAATTGTAAACCGGGCAGGAAAAATTATGCGCGTCATCGGCTTTGATCCGGGCCTTCAACGCACAGGTTGGGGGGTGGTTGACCAGAACAATGGGCGACTCAAGCATGTTGCGAATGGGACCTGCACCACAACAAAGGGCCCGTTGGCGGGGCGGCTTTCGGATCTGTTCGCGCAAATCGAGGCGGTGTTGAGCGAATGGTGCCCGGACACTGCGGCGGTTGAGCATACCTTCGTCAACAAAGACGCCGCGGGGACGTTGAAGTTGGGTCAGGCGCGCGCGATCTCGCTGCTGGTTCCCGCACGCGCGGGGCTCGACGTCGCAGAGTATGCACCCAATGCCGTCAAGAAAGCGGTTGTCGGGGTTGGCCATGCGGACAAGGCGCAGGTTCAGCACATGATCCAGATGTTGCTGCCTGGCGCGAATGTGGCAGGGGCCGATGCAGCCGACGCCCTGGCCATCGCGATCTGCCATGCCTGGACGGCCGGAACCGGCGCGCGAATTGCGCGCGCGGTCGAGACTGCACGAGAGGCGCGCCGATGATCGGGAAAATTTCAGGTCGCATCGATTACAAAGCCGAAGATCATGTTCTGATCGAAGCGGGCGGGATCGGTTACATCGTCTACTGTGCACCGGCGACATTGAGTACTTTGCCTGGCCCCGGTGAAGTCGGCGCGCTCTACACCGATATGGTGGTGCGCGAAGACCTGATGCAGCTTTTCGGGTTTCGGACGCTGACAGAACGCGAATGGCACAAGCTGCTGACTTCGGTTCAGGGGGTCGGCGCCAAGGTCAGCCTGGCGATTATGGGCACGCTGGGCGTTGCAGGACTGACCCGCGCGTTGGCGGCGGGCGAAGCCGGTGCCGTGCGGCAGGCCCCGGGTGTCGGCCCGAAGCTGGCCACCCGCATCGTTACCGAATTGAAGGGCAAGGCCCCGACGATGATGGCGTTCGGCGCAGGCCCCGCCCAGGCGTCCGTGCCCAGGACAAGCCCGGGCGCGGAGCCTGTGGCCCCGCCTGCGGCTGCGCCGCAGATGTCCGCATCGCCCGGCGATGACGATCAGCGCACATTGCAGGCGTCGGCAGATGCTCTGTCCGCGCTGGTGAACCTGGGCTATGACCGGATCGAAGCCTCGGCGGCGGTGGCTGAAGCGGCGGCTGACGGCGCCGCCGATGACGGTGCGCTGATCAAGGCTGCCTTGCGTACGCTGGACAGGCTGAGCTAGGGGGGGTGCGATGAAATCGCCCGAAAATCATGTCTGCTCAGCCTGTGTCTGTATCGCCTGTGTCTGATCCCGATCCTCTAGTCCGGCCCGAAGCGCAATCGGGCGATACCCCGGAACGCGCATTGCGCCCGGAACGGCTGGCGGATTTCACTGGTCAGGCCGAGGCGCGTGCGAATTTGGCGGTCTTTATCGAAGCGGCCCGGCTGCGCGGTGAGGCGATGGACCACCTGTTGTTTCACGGCCCGCCAGGGCTGGGCAAAACCACACTTGCGCAGATCGTTTCGCGCGAATTGGGTGTCAATTTCAGGATGACGTCCGGGCCGGTGATCGCCAAGCCCGGCGATCTGGCAGCGGTGCTGACCAATCTGGAGGCGCGCGATGTCCTGTTCATTGACGAAATCCATCGCCTGAGCCCGGTGGTCGAGGAGATCCTCTATCCGGCCATGGAGGATTTCGAACTGGATCTTGTCATCGGCGAGGGACCGGCGGCGCGGACGGTGCGCATTGATCTTGCCCCTTTTACGCTGATCGGGGCGACCACGCGGCTGGGTCTTTTGACAACGCCGCTGCGCGATCGGTTCGGTATCCCCATCCGGTTGGAATTCTATACCCATGAGGAGCTGACACATATCGTTGGGCGTGCGGCGCGGTTGATGGGTTTGGAGGCCGCCGACGACGGCGTGCGCGAGATTGCCGGGCGCGCCCGTGGCACACCGCGGATCGCCGGGCGGCTGCTGCGCCGGGTGGCCGATTTCGCCGTGGTCGAGGCCGATGGCAAGGTCAGCCGCGAGCTTGCCGCCCGCTCGCTGCAACGACTTGGTGTTGACGAGTTGGGGCTGGACGGAGCCGATCGGCGGTATCTGCGAATGATGGCCGACCACTATGGCGGTGGCCCGGTCGGGGTCGAGACAATGGCAGCGGCACTGTCCGAGGCTCGCGACGCCATCGAGGAGGTGATCGAGCCTTATCTGATGCAGATCGGCATGATCGCCCGGACCCCGCGTGGCCGGCAATTAACCGACGGCGCCTGGCGCCATCTGGGCCTTGTACCTCCCGCATCGCGGGCGCCGGGCGGCGGCCAGCCGGAACTGTTCGAAGGTGACTGAAGCCGCTGACCAAGCGGGCGCGGCGGTGCCCGCGACGGACGCGCAGCAAGCCGATAGGGCAATCCCTGTCGACCCTGCCTGGGTCGCGCGATTGTTCACCCGCAGCGACGGCAGTTTCCGTTTCGCCCGTTGGGGTCGTCCGTTGGCGCCCGTGATCGTTGGCGTCGATGATCAAGGCTGTCAGATCTTCGAGCAATCCATCGCGAACATTGCACGGATTGCAGGCGTCGAGATCCGGGAATTGGACTCGGAACTTGGTGCCAATCTGATGATTTATGTGGTCCGCGACTGGGCCGAGTTGGCCGAAGCGCCAAACGTTATCCGTTTGATCCCGAATCTGCCCGATCTGATTGTTGCACTGACCGCACAGGCCGCAAATCAGTACCGCACCTTCGACTTCACCGAGGATGGCGCGATCCGGCTTTGCATAGTGCTGCTGCGCTATGACGAAGCATTGCAGCGGGTCTCGGCCCAAACATTGGCCGTTACGCAAGTTTTCCAGGCGTTGTTGCAGTGGTCGCACAGGGCCTTTGTCCAGGAAAGCCCAACGGCGCTGACCGAGCAGGGCGTCTGCGTGATCAAGCCGATGCATAGCCATCTTTTGCGGGCGGCCTATGATCCCGCCCTGCCGATGGTGGCGGCCGATCCGGTGCTGGCCCTGCGATTGGCGGCACGCATGACAGCAATGATGGCGGCGGGCGATATCGGCGGCGCAGACGCCGTGCCGACCGCCGATGGTGCGCCGGACGAACCCTTGAAGGCAGAGAGGTGACGCCGCCCACGCCCGAGATTCTGGCATTGATTTCAGCGACATTTCTGTTGGCCGGGGGGGTCAAGGGTGTCATCGGTCTGGGTTTGCCGACCGTCAGCCTGGGGCTGTTAACGGCAGCGCTGGACCTGACGACGGCAATGGCGCTGATGGTCATTCCCTCGCTGGTGACCAACCTTCGGCAGGGGCTGATCGGTGGCCATCTGAAGACACTGATCGCACGGCTGTGGCCATTCTTTGCCTGCGCAACGGTGACGGTGGCAATAGGCTCGCTGGCACTTTCGCGTGTCGATCTGGGGCTGCTTTCGGTCCTGCTGGGGGTCTTGTTGGTGCTTTATTCTGCGATCGCGCTCGCTGGGGTGAAGCTGTCTATAACATCTGCGCAAGAACGGCCCGCCGGGGCGGGGTTCGGCATCACGAACGGCGTTCTGACCGGCATGACCGGTTCCTTCGTCGTCCCGGGTGTCTTGTTCCTTCAAGCAATCGGACTGGACCGTGATCAGTTGATCCAGGCGATGGGCATCCTCTTCTCGCTCTCGACAGTCGCCATCGCCATTGCGCTGCAAGGTCATGCGCTTTGGACCGCCGATCTGGGCTGGATCTCTGCTGCCGCGGTAATCCCGGCGCTGATCGGCATGGCAGTTGGACAGGCGGTCCGCAAACGTCTGTCCGAGGCGGTTTTTCGCAAAGTCTTTTTCGGGGCCATTATGATCCTCGGGATCTATATCATCATCCGAGCCGGGGGCGCCTGATGCACGAATTCAAGCTCCGCGTTTATTACGAGGATACCGATCTCGCCGGGGTCGTCTATTATGCCAACTACCTGAAGTTTATCGAGCGGGGCCGGTCCGAGGCGCTGAGGGTCTTGGGCATTGATCAGACCGCCCTGAAAGATCAGGGCCTGGTCTTCGTCGTGCGACGCCTTACCGCCGACTATCATTCGCCTGCGCGTTTCGACGATGAACTGGACGTCCTGACCGAAACATCCGTTGTCCGCGGCGCGTCGATCACGATGACCCAGACCATCAGCCGTGATGGCATGAAGCTGTTCGCGGCGGACGTTCAGATCGCTTGCATGGATCTGAACGGGCGGCCGAAAAGATTGCCGACGGATGTGCGCCGGTCGCTCGTGCAAGCGATCGAGGGCTGATCAAGGCGCAAGGCGCCGCCGCGAATATCGGGGGTCTTACGTGAATTTTTGTGCAGAAACCGTTGCGGGCATCGCATTTATGCGCGAGATGACGCATATTCAGGGTTCGTGGGACAAGAGAACCGCCGCAGGCGGTCGATTTCTACGGACGGGCAGAACGAGAACAGGTGCGAAATGGCTTTAGTGGCCGGACTGGGTGTGGACCTGGTTGCGATGGCACAGGCGGCAGTGAGCGATACAAGCATCGATGCGCCGACCAGTGATGTGGACTTTTCGGTTATGGCGATGTTTTTGCGCGCCACGATCACGGTCAAGATTACGATGGCGATCCTTGTGTTCGCCTCTTTCTGGTCCTGGGCAATAATAATCGAGAAATGGGTCGCCTATGGGCGCCTGCGTCGGTCGTCGGGCCGGTTCGAAGATGCATTTTGGTCGGGCCAGGCACTTGATGATCTCTATGACCGCATATCAGATAAGCCACGCTCGCCGATCGAGCGTGTCTTTGTCGCCGGCATGACAGAATGGCGTCGGTCCTTTGGCGATGGCGGGTTGATCCCCGGCACGCAAAGCCGGGTCGATCGGGCCATGAACGTCGCCATTGCCCGCGAATCCGATGGGGTGAACAACCGATTGCCGTTCCTGGCGACCGTCGGGTCCGTCGCGCCGTTTATCGGCCTGTTCGGTACGGTTTGGGGCATCAAGCACAGCTTTGAGTCCATCGCGACCCAGCAAAATACGAACCTGGCGGTTGTTGCCCCGGGCATCGCCGAGGCCCTGTTGGCGACCGCGTTGGGTCTGCTGGCGGCCATTCCAGCCGTCATGGCCTATAACCGTCTGTCGGGTCAGGCCGAACGTCTGACCGGCGCGCTGGAAAACTTCTCGGATGAGTTTTCAACGATTCTTGCGCGTCAGATCGACCGCCGGCAGGCAGAAGGCGGGATCTGATGGGCGCGTCGGTCAAGCAGTCGGGCGGCAGGGTGAACCGGCGCGGCCGCGCGCGCGCAAGGCCAATGTCGGAAATCAACGTCACACCGTTTGTCGATGTGATGCTGGTCCTTTTGATTATCTTTATGGTTGCCGCGCCGCTTTTGACCGTTGGTGTTCCGTTGGAACTGCCGAAGACGGCAGCATCGCCCCTGCCTCAGGAAAAAGAAGAACCCTTGACTGTCAATATTGACGCGAACGGTAAGGTCTATCTGCAAAAAACCGAAATCGGATTGGACACATTGCTGGCCAAGCTGACGGCGATTGCCAGCGCGCGCGAGTCGAAGAAGGTCTATTTGCGGGCGGATACCACAGTGACACATGGCCTGGTCGCGCGTGTGATGGGCGACCTGAACGCTGCGGGCTTCACATCGATCGGCATCATCACCGAACAGGCCCAGGCAGCGCCCGCTGGCGGTGCGAGCGAATGAAAACCGGGGCGGGGATATCGGGCGGTCTTCACCTTACCCTTCTGGCGGTCGCCTTTTTTGGGCTGGACTGGTTTTCGAACCGTGACGAGGACCCGCTTACTGTTACCGAGGTTGAGTTCGTCGATGCTACCGAGTTCGAAGCCCAGCTTTCGACGGCGCCCTATGTCTCGACCGACGACCCGGAGGAATTGACCAAACCCGGCGAAGGCGATCCCGCGCCCGACACCCCCGCCAGCGCTGAGGAAGCGACCGAGAGCGCAGCGGCGCCCGAATTGACCGACGTACCTGAGCCCGAGGACAAACCCGAGCCGCCTGAAATCGCGTTTGCAACACCGACAGATGTACCGACCGAGGCGCCCAAGCCAACGATCGCAGAAATCCCATCGCCCGCCCCGCTTGAAGAGCAGTCGGTCGAACCTGAAAGCCCGCCGTCGACCGAACCGGTGGCGCCGTTGACAACGTTGGATCCGCCAAGGCCTGAGGCTAAGCCGACCCCGCCGCCGGAGCCGGAGCCGGAGCCGAAGGAAGAGGAGGAGCCGAAAGTCGCCACGGCGCCTTCCGAGGAAGCGGAGGTCGTGAAAACGCCAGATCCGGTGCCCGAAGAAAAATCCGACCCGAAATCGACTGAAGAAATTCAGGAAAAAGCCCCGGAAGGTCCGGCGCCAGAGCTTGCCCGGTTGCCGATTGCCAAGCCCGCGGACAAGGCGCGCGCCGCCGAAGCCGCACGCCAGGCCGAAGCGGATCGCCTGGCTGAAGAAAAGCGCGAAGAGCACGAGAAGGCTGCTGCCATAGCCGCCGCCAAGCGCGAAAAGGAAGAGAGAACTGCTGCTAAGACCGAGACCCGGGAGAAACCGGCGGCCAAACCGCGCAATGACGGCGGCTCCACGCCGGTTCGCGCGCGCAAGCTGAACACTGGCGAACGCCGGGGCCTGTCGATTGGCGTCAGCAAGTACCTGAATTACACTGGCTCTAAGTCGCCTGCATTTTATGTGATTGTGAACGTCAAGCTGACCGAGGGCGGCGAGATCAGGGGCACGCCAAAAATGGTCCGCGCCAAGGGCAGCAGCGATTCCGCACATAAGGCGCTTTACCGCGCCGGCATCCGTGCTTTGAAGCGGGCCGCTGCGGCGGGTGTATTCCGCAAGCTGCCCAAAGACAAATACCCAAGATGGAAATCGCTGAACTTCCGCCTGTATCCCGACAAGAAGGTCAATCTGTCATGAGGACAAGAGCAGAGACGGGTGTTCTGCCCGCAAGTAATCGGTTTGGGCAGGTCTTCCTGTTGGCGTTTGCAACGATGCTGACGCTGGCCCTGATGATGCCAGCGGCCCTTGCCCAATCGGATGACGAAGAGCCAACGATTGATGTTTATGCCAGCGACGAGCCGCAACCTATCGCTGTTGCGACCTTTATTGCACCGCCTGCCTTAGCGGGCCGGGCCGAGGAAATCCGCCGGATCGTTGAATCGAATCTCGAAAGCTCCGGCCTGTTCGAGATCGTCCCGGTCGCTGCGCATATCCAGGTGATCTCGGATTTTGACGCTGTACCGCAGTTCGCCGACTGGCGCACGATCAATGCCGCGGCCCTGGTGACAGGCTGGATCGGTCAGTCCGGCGACGGGCGGTTGATCGCGCAGTTTCGCGTGTTCGACACAACGACCGAAGAACAGGTCCTTGGCCGTCAGATCATCGCTGAACCAATCGACTGGCGCAGGGTCGGGCATAAAATAGCCGACGGTGCCTATGCCGAATTGACCGGCGAAGGCCCCTATTTTGACAGCCGCGTTGCTTTCGTCGCCGAGAGCGGACCGAAAAATCGCCGCCAGAAGCGTCTGGCAATCATGGATCAGGATGGCGCGAACGTGCGCTATTTGACCGGCAACGGTCTGGTCATCGGCCCGCGCTTTTCGCCCAATGACAACGCTATCCTTTATACTTCGTATGACAATGGCGCGCCCGAGGTCTTTTTGATCAATCTGAACGGCGGCGCCCGCCAGCGTCTTGGAACCTTTCCGGGCATGACATTCGCGCCGCAGTTTTCGCCCGATGGCGGTTCGGTGATCTTTTCCGTCAGTCAGGATGGCAACACCGATATATGGGCCATGACCCTGGGTGGGCAGCGCCGCCGTTTGACCCGTAGCCCCGGTATCGAAACGTCGCCCAGCTATTCGCCGGATGGCGGGCAGATTGTCTTCGAAAGCGACCGGTCTGGTCGCCAACAGATTTATATCATGTCTGCTGGTGGCGGCGGCGAGCGGCGGATCAGTTTTGGCGGCGGTTCCTACGCTGCCCCGATCTGGTCGCCGAAAGGCGATCTGATTGCCTTTACCAAGATCCAGGGCGGGCGCTTTTGTGTCGGTGTGATGGGCCCGGACGGGTCAAACGAGCGCCTGCTCGACTGTCAGTTCAGTGTCGAGGGGCCGTCGTTTTCACCAAATGGTCGGGTGCTGATGTATTTCAGCGAAAGCCCTGGCTCGCGCGGTCGTGCGCAGTTGCGCTCGATTGACGTTACCGGCAGTAACAGACGATTGGTCAAGGCACCGGGATCTGCATCGGACCCTTCCTGGTCGGGGTTGCGCAAATAACGCGCCGGTGATGGAAACCGACACACAGTTTGAATTCCGGCGCGGTGCAGGCTATTGCCCGGGCCACAGACCGCAGGGATACTGCGGCGCAATACTTCGCGGGGGTGAACCCGTGTGACCCACGGGACCATAGGCGGGCTTGGTAACAAGCCTAGGGACAGGCAAGGAGAACGGAAATGAAAATTCTGACGGCAGCCGTGATGATTGCGGCGATGGCACTTGCGGGCTGCGCCAAGGACCCCGATCCTGTTGCGCCGCCTGAAAACACCGGAAATTCCGGCGTGGATGGCCCAGCACCGGGCAGCGTCGCCTATTTTAATCAGGTTGTCGGCGACCGCGTGTTCTTTGACACCGATCAGTACAATCTGGACGCTGAGGATCGCGCTACTTTGGACCGCCAGGCCCAGTGGCTGAACACGAATTCCTCGACCAATGTGACGGTTGAGGGGCATGCCGACGAACGTGGGACCCGGCAGTACAACCTGGCGCTGGGTGCCCGGCGTGCGAATGCAGTGCGCCGGTATCTGTTGCAACAGGGTATCGATGCTGCCCGTGTGCGCGCTGTCACTTTCGGCAAGGAACGCCCGGAAGCGCTTTGTTCGGACCCGAGTTGCTGGTCCCAGAACCGCCGCGGCGTTTCTATTGTCACCGGTGCACCGGCAAGCTGACCGGACCCCTGGCCGGGGCGGTTCAGCCCCGGCATTCAGCGTAAATGTGATGGAGGATGCGATGCGTAACCCAGCCCCGTGGCGAGCGATTGTCATTGCCGGTGTCGTATCGGCCGGATTGGCCCTGACCGCCGGAACCGCTGTGGCGCAAAAGTGGAAGGGTTCCTCCTCTCCCGAAGACCTGCTGTATCGGCTGCAAATCCTGGACGCCGAAATCGCTGATATCAGGGCCCGTCTCGGCGGCGGTGGTGGCGGTGGAGCGACACGGCCTCTCACCGGAACAGGAAATGCGGCGGTTGAAGGCGAACTGCGCCGGCTGACCGGACAGATCGAGCGTATCGAACAGGCGCAGCGCGCCTTGCGTGCCGATCTGCAGCGCCGCCTTGGTGATATCGAATATCGACTGAACGAGTTGGAAGGCGTGTCCAACGAAGACACCGGCGGCACGGCCCCGCTTGACGGCAGCCTGGACCGTACCAACGACCGCGTTGCCGCGGCCCCTGTCGGTGCCGCTGAGCGCAGCGACCTGAACCGGGCGATCAACGATGTGGAAAAAGGGCGCTTCGATCAAGGCGAAGACCGCTTGCGCCGCTTCATTAACAGTTATGGCGGATCACCGCTTTCAGGTGAAGCCTGGTACTGGCTGGGTGAGTCGCTGTTTGTTCGTGGGATTCATGCCGAGGCCGCGAAAAGCTATCTGAACGGTTATCAGTCCAATCGAAAAGGCGCCCATGCGCCCCACAACCTTTACCGGCTGGGCGTGACACTTGGGCGGCTTGGTCAGATCAACGAAGCGTGCCTGACATTGTTCGAGGTTCGCAAGCAATTCCCGAATGCCCCGGATGGCATTGCCGGCAAAGCTGACCGCGAGTTGGACAATCTCGCCTGCGGTTGACGGCGCGCGGCGCCGAATAGGGGCATCAGGCTTCATCTCTCTGTCGTTCGCACCATTCGGGGCGGGCGGCCCTCGATTTCTTCTAGTTTGAACAACCCCGAAGTTTGGCTTTGATCTCGTGGGAATTCCTCACAGTGCCGTGGCCTTGACCTCCCCTGTTGATACGGCGACGTTTCCGGCCCGCAACCGGTCCAGGGTCCAGGATGACCGCTACTGAATTGCAAGCCCTCGAACAGGCGTTTCGCGCAGCAATCGCCCGGCACGCGCCGGTCGGTCCGATTGGTGTGGCGGTCTCGGGCGGCGGCGATTCGATGGCACTTCTTTCGCTGGCGCACCGCTGTGGGCGGCTTGTCCAGGCTGCGACCGTTAATCATGGTCTGCGCGCCGCGGCAGCAGACGAAGCGGCGATGGTCGAACAATTTTGCGCTGCACGTAATATTGCGCACCGCACGCTGACAATCGACCTTTCCCAAAGTGGCGGGAATCTTTCCGCCAGTGCCCGTGACGCCCGATATGAGGCGCTGGCGGCTTGGGCTTGCGAAAACTCCCTGTCCGCCGTTCTGCTCGGCCACACGGCCGACGATCAGGCCGAAACGGTGTTGATGCGCCTTTCCCGCGCCGCAGGTGTCGATGGGTTGTCAGGGATGGCGCCCGAGCGCCAATGGATGGGTGTTTTGTGGCTGCGCCCGCTGCTTGATCAGCCCCGCGAGACGTTGCGCCTGTGGCTGACCGAACAGGACATTAGTTGGGTCGAGGATCCGACGAATGACGATCACGCCTATCACCGCGTTCAGATCCGCGCGGCTTTGGACGTTCTCGAGCCGCTGGGCGTCACGCGGGCGAACCTTGTGCAGACTGCCCGCCATCTGGCCCGGCAGAGGCAGGTTCTGGATGACGCGCGCATCGGGCTGGGCGAAAAGATCGTCGCGGTAGGGGCCTTGGGCGAAGTCCGGGTTGAACTGCCCGCTTTGACCGCCGCGCTTCCCGAAACCGCGGCTCGACTGATGGCGCATATTCTGCAATCGCTGTCGGGACAGCCCTATCGCCCGGGTTTCGAGACAATCGAGAACGCCGTCGGTGCGATTGCGAGCGGCAGGTCTTCAACGAATTCATTGGCAGGGTGTCTGCTGACTGCCGAAACGGACCAAATTTTGATCTTCAGAGAGCCTGGGCGGACGTCGGCCATTGAACTCTCGCCAGAGCCCAACCTCTGGGACGGGCGCTGGCAGGTCAGCGCTTCATCGGCACCTGGTCTTTGGGCAGGTGCCCTCGGTAAACCGGGTCTTGCCGCTGCGACGGCAAAGGCCCGTAAGCTTGGTCTCATCGCGGCTGCCGACTGGGACGAGGCGCACCTGTACACACGCCGCGCGGTGCCAGCAATCTATTCCGATCAGGCCTGCGATCCCGGGGCGTTGTTGGCGGTTCCGTCTGCCGGATTTTTCTTCGATCCGATCGCGTCGATGATCACCGCAATACCGCCGGACAGCCTGTCCCGGCCCGATCAGGTGCGGCAACACGCCAAGGAATAACATGGCCTTTGCCCTTAACTCGCGATATAGGCACCCTATCTAAAATGGCAGTTAATCCGTCTTGAAAGGGCCTGGATTTTGGGCAACGCAAAGAATCTCGTCTTCTGGGGCATTCTGATCCTGCTTTTGGTTACGCTTTTCAGCGTGTTGCAGGACGGTGCCGGGGGTGGACGCTCGGACCGTCTCTCGTTCTCGGAATTCCTGCAAAAAGTCGAAGCGGGCGACGTGCGCGAGGTCAAGATGGATGGGGAAAACCTCACCATTCTTGGCACGGACAATCGTACTTATACGACCGTGCAGCCAGCCGATGCCGATATCATTCCGGTGCTGCGCGAAAAGAACGTGACGATCCATGTCGAGCCGCAAGAACGGGGCTTTTTCTCGGCCCTGTCGCTTTATTTGCTGCCGATGCTGCTGCTGATCGGTTTCTGGTTCTATATGCTGAACCGCATGCAGGGCGGTGGTCGCGGCGCGATGGGCTTTGGAAAATCCAAGGCGAAATTACTGACCGAGCGGTCTGGAAAGGTCACATTCGACGATGTGGCTGGCGTGGACGAGGCCAAAGAGGAACTGGAAGAGATTGTCGAGTTCCTGAAAGATCCGCAGAAATATTCCCGCCTCGGCGGCAAGATCCCCAAAGGTGCGCTGCTGGTTGGCCCGCCGGGCACCGGTAAAACGCTGCTGGCGCGCGCGATTGCGGGCGAGGCAGGGGTTCCGTTCTTCACGATCTCAGGCTCTGATTTCGTCGAGATGTTTGTCGGCGTCGGTGCCTCGCGCGTGCGCGATATGTTCGAACAGGCAAAAAAGAACGCGCCCTGTATCGTGTTCATCGATGAAATCGACGCCGTCGGGCGCCACCGCGGTGCGGGATATGGCGGCGGGAACGACGAACGCGAGCAGACGCTGAACCAGTTGCTGGTCGAGATGGATGGGTTCGAGGCAAATGAAGGTGTGATCCTGATCGCCGCGACCAACCGCCCCGACGTACTGGATCCGGCCTTGCTGCGCCCGGGCCGGTTCGACCGTCAGGTCGTTGTTTCGAACCCCGATATCAAAGGACGTGAGAAGATCCTGCAAGTTCACGCGCGCAAGGTGCCGCTGGCCCCGAATGTCAATCTGCGCAACATCGCGCGGTCGACACCGGGCTTTTCGGGCGCCGATCTGGCCAATCTGGTGAACGAGGCCGCTTTGGCCGCCGCGCGCGCCGATAAACGCCTTGTCACGATGGAAGACTTCGAGTTCGCCAAGGACAAGGTGATGCTCGGGACCGAGCGCCGGTCGATGGTCATGTCCGACGATGAGAAAAAGATTACTGCCTACCATGAGGCTGGCCACGCGCTGGTTGGTTGGTACATGCCCCAGCACGATCCGATTTATAAGGCGACAATCATTCCGCGCGGACGTGCGCTCGGCCTCGTACACTCGGTGCCGGAGCGCGACACATATTCGATCTCCAAAACCAAGTATAAGTCCAGCATCGCGATGGCGATGGCAGGAAAGGCAGCGGAGATCATCAAATTCGGTGAAGACAACGTTAGTTCGGGTGCTTCCGGTGATATCAAGCAGGTTACGAAAATTGCCCGCGCGATGGTTTCGGAATACGGGATGAGCGACAAGCTGGGAAATATAAGTTACGCACAAACTGAAGAAGGGTTTCTTGGCGCTCGCGGAACGAGGATCATGGCCAGCCCAGAGACCCAAGAACTGATTGACTGTGAAGTTCGCGAGTTAGTCGACACTGGATTTCAGACAGCAATGTCGATCCTGACCGAGCGGGCGGAAGAATTCGAACGCCTTGCGCAGGCGCTTTTGGAATACGAGACGCTGAACAATGAAGATATCGGTCGGGTCCTGGAAGGCAAACCGCTGAACCGCGACGACGATGATGACATCTCGATCACTCCATCCGATGGCGGGCATTCTGCGATTCCGAAGGCAGATAAACCGCGCCGTGGCGACCCGGAGCCGGACCCTGATATGGAGCCTCAACCCAACTGATCGGGAACGGGCGAATCTTTCAAAAGGCGGGCCTCGGTCCGCCTTTTCTTGTTTTGACCGATATGGATCGGTGCGTTGCCGTTGGCGCCGTTTTACCGCGCTCGCTCGGCAGCCGCTCGGATCGCCCGGATATTCGCGCCATAAGGTGCCGGGTCTGCAACCGACCCGCCTTTGAAGACTGCCGATCCGGCGACCAGCACATCGGCACCGGCGCCAGCGACCAATGGGGCTGTGGCAGGTGTCACGCCGCCGTCAATCTCGATATGGATCGGGCGGTCGCCGATCATCTCGCGCAGCCGTCGGACCTTCGGGACCATCGCCTCGATAAAACTTTGACCGCCAAAGCCTGGGTTCACAGTCATGACGCAAACCAAATCGATGCGGTCCATGACACAACTGATGGCCTCTGGTGGAGTGGACGGATTTAACGCGACGCCAGCCTTGCACCCCAGGTCGCGAATGGCCTGCAAGGTGCGGTCCAGATGCGGTCCCGCCTCGGCATGGGCCGTAATGATATCGGCCCCTGCGTCGGCGAATGCCTTCAGATATGCATCGACCGGCGCGATCATTAAATGAACATCCATCACCGTTTTCACATGCGGTCTGATGGCATTGCACGTTGCAGGACCAAAGGTGATGTTGGGCACGAAATGCCCGTCCATCACGTCCACATGTACCCAATCGGCGCCCTCGGCCTCGATGGCCTCGCATTCTGCGCCGAAGGCTGCGAAGTCGGCAGACAGAATTGACGGCGCGATCTTGATGGAACGGTCGAAGGTCATGGGCTCTCCCGGCAGATTGACGGCCCTTCCTAGTCCGATTCTACCGGACAGGAAACATCTGTGCTGAAGGATGGCGTCGGACCTGGGAAAGACCGCGATCGGTCATCGGCATATTGCCAATGGACGGTGCCAGACATCCGCCGCGAAGATATGGCGCCTCAAGCCATGTTACCGCTTTGAAACCGGCAACACGCTGGTGACAGCAAACGCGATTGCGGCGATGGCGACAATGGACGGTCCTGCCGGTGTGTCCCAAGTCAGCGAAGCCTGCAAGCCCCCGATGACCGCCGCAATTCCTATCAGTGCCGCCATGGCTGCCATTGCTTCGGGCGTGCGTGCCAGTGGCCTGGCAGCGGCAGCCGGAATGATCAGCAACGCACCGATCAGCAGCGCACCGACCACCTTGATCGCCACGGCCACGACCAGCGCCAAGGCCAGGGTCAGCACCAACTGTTCCCGCCTTGGGTGGATCCCGCTGGCAAACGCCAGATCCGGGTTAAGCGTCGCCATCAGCATCGCTTGCCACCGCCAGGCCAGCAGAACGCCGACCAGTATCGCTCCGCCCCATATGACGCCAAGATCCATAGCTGAAACGGCCAGGATATCGCCGAATAGGTAAGCCATCAGATCGACCCGCACGCCTTGCAGTAGCGAAACGGCGACCAGACCCAGCGCCAGCGCAGAGTGGGACAAGACCCCCAATGACGTGTCCAGCCCATGCCCGCGGCCGGTCAACGCGGACAGTGCCAACGCCACACCTAACGCAACGGCAAGAACGCCAGCAAAGACCGAGATGTTGAAGGCCAACGCGAGCGCAATGCCCAGAATAGCTGCATGGGCCGTCGCGTCACCGAAATATGCCATGCGCCGCCAGACGACGAAGCACCCAAGCGGTGCCGCCGCCAACGCTGTGCCCAGCCCAGCAAGCGTTGCCCGCACCATGAAATCGTCCAAAAGGCCCATCATCAGATGGCGTGATCGCCATGCCGATGGTTTTGGTGATCGTGCGAGTGGTCATGGACATGCTGATAAAGCGCCAACGCCTCGCCGCCCGGCGCGCCGAACAATGCGCGATATTCAGGCGCCGCGGACACGTCGACAGGCGAACCTTCGCAGCAAATATGGCCGTTCAAACAGATCACCCGATCGGATGCCCGCATCACGACCAACAGATCGTGACTGACCATAAGGACGGCGCATCCGAGATCAACGCGAACTTGTTCGATCAGACTGTAGAACGCGGCGATTCCGGGTTGATCCAAACTTTGTGTCGGTTCGTCCATCACCAATATCTGCGGTTCGCGCAGCAGGGCACGTGCCAATAGAACGCGCTGAAACTGTCCTCCCGAAAGCTCGGCCATTTGCGCACGGGCTAAACCACCGCCGCCGACGCGATCCAGCACCGCGTCAATCTGATCGCGGGAACGGCCGCGCGGCAGGGTCAGAAATCGCGCCACCGTCAAGGGCAGAGATGGCCCCAGTTCAAGGCGTTGGGGCACATAGCCGATCACCAGCCCAGGCGCGTGACGTACTTTGCCGTGCGATGGATCCACCGCTCCAATCAGGGCCCGCAGCAGGGTCGTCTTGCCAGAGCCGTTTGGCCCGACAATGGTGACAACCTCGCCGGGGTCAATTGCCAGATCGACACCGTGGACAACCTCGCGCCCGCCCATCCGCACGGCCAAACCGTCCGCCGCAATCAAGCTCATGACGGGGCACAGCCCGGGCATAGGCCCTCGGCCTCGATCGAGACCGCGTGGATGGTGAAACCGGTGCGGCGCGCCTCCTCTCCAAGGACACCATCTCCCGGCGGGACGGCGGCTTCCGCCACAGTGCGACAATCGCGGCAGATCAGAAAAGCCGGGCGATGACCGTCATCCGGGGCAGGGCAGGCGACAAAGGCGTTCAACCGCTCGATCTTATGGGCGAAGCCATTGGCAACAAGAAAATCCAATGCGCGATAAGCAACGGGCGGGTGCGCCGGGTGGCCTGCATCGGACAGCCGCGCCAGCACGTCATAGGCGCCCAGCGCACGATGATCTTGGAGCAAGATTTCCAGCACCCGGCGCCGGGTGTCCGTCAGGCGTAAACCACGGGCGCGGCACGCGGCTTCGACCGCCTCTACCGAGTGGGTTCGGCAGCGGTTGTGGTCATGCTTTTGGAACGCGAGCGGTGCGGGGTCGATCGGTGACGGGTCAGCCATGAGTGGGTTGCACTTTCGAATCGGTATAAGATAACATATCACCCTCCTCCCTTACCCGCCATGACCGGACCCCCGATGCAACGATATCTTGTGCTGATCCTACTGCTGTTAATGCCTCACGCAGTTTGGGCCGAGCCGCCTCGCGTGGTAGCCGACATCGCGCCGGTCCATTCGCTGGTTACCATCGTTATGCAGGGGGCGGGTGAGCCTACGCTATTGCTGCCGGCAAGCGCATCGCCACATGATTATGCATTGCGTCCGTCGGACGCACTCACTTTGCAGAACGCCGATTTCGTCTTCTGGATCGGCCCGGCCCTGACACCGTGGTTAGAAAAGCCGCTGATATCGTTGTCCAATTCTTCAAAAATTGCCTTGCTTGAGGCTCCGGAAACCAACCGGCAGACGATGCGTACCGGTGGAGTTTTTGACCAGCCTGACCGCGACCCGCATTCAACGAAATCACCAAGCGAGCACGAAATAGCCGGGCACGAGCACGACGAAGAACACCATGACGGGCATGACGGGCATGACGACGAGGACGCAGGAAAACACACTGGTCATGGCCGTGCAGGCGAAGACCCGCATGCGTGGCTGGACCCGGAAAATGCGCGCGCATGGTTGCTGATTATTGCCGGCGCCTTGGCAAAGGCCGATCCGGAAAACGCAGCGCTCTATCACCGAAATGCAGAGAACGGGCGTCAAGACCTGAGCCGCCTGATCGAAATGATTAGAGCACGCGCAGCGCTGCTGACCGACGCCTCGCTGATCGTCGATCACGACGCCTTTGCCCATTTCGAGCATCGGTTCGGATTTGAAGTCATCGGCGCAATTTCCGACGGTCATGCCGTCAGGCCCGGCGCCCAGCGGATCGGCGTATTGCGCGACTTGCTGCAGCGAACCCCTGAAACCTGCATACTGATCAGTCCGGAAACGCCCGAAAGCGCTCTGGTTGCTCTAACATCCGGGCTGGACGTCCAAATTCTGCGTATTGACCCGCTTGGCGCTGAACTGACGCCCGGATCGGCATTGTACGCCCAGATGGTCGGACGCCTGGCCGATCAGTTCCTTGGATGCGGTCAGCGCTGAACGGCGGGCCTGACATCGCTGCGGGGTGTAAAGACTTGCAATCTTCGGATTACGCCGCTGCTGCGCCGGTCCCTCCGGCAAGTTCGGCGATATCCGCCATAATCCGGTTCAGCTCGAAGTCCTTTGGCGTATAGACCCGTGCGACGCCCCGGGCGCGCAGCGCTGCGGCGTCTTCATCTGGGATGATCCCGCCGGCCACGACCGGGATATCGCCGATGCCCGCCGCGCGCATCTGGTCCATGACATCGCCGATCAGTTCCAAATGGCTGCCCGAGAGAATCGATAATCCAACAACATGGACAGACTCTTCCAGCGCGGCATTGACGATCTGGGCGGGGGTTAGCCGGATGCCTTCATAGACGACCTCCATCCCGCAATCGCGGGCACGAACGGCAATTTGCTCGGCCCCGTTCGAATGACCGTCAAGGCCGGGCTTTCCAACCAGAAACTTCACCCTCCGGCCCAAATGATCCGATGCGGCCTGGACCTTGGCGCGCACGTCTTCCAGTGCGCCTGCCGGGGCAGCAGCGGCTTTGCCGACGCCTGTCGGCGCACGGTATTCGCCAAAGACCTGGCGCATGATGGTGCCCCATTCTCCGGTCGTCGCCCCGGCTTTGGCCGCGGCGATCGAGGCAGGCATGATATTTCGTCCATCCTGTGCAGCGGCGCGAAGGTCGGCCAATGCTGCTTCGACGGCGGCATTGTTGCGCGCCGCGCGCCATTCGTTCAGCCGTGCAACTTGATCCACCTCGACGGCAGGGTCGACCGTCAGGATATCGCCTTCGCCCGCCGTCAGCGGCGAGGTTTCGGTTTCGACATACCGGTTCACGCCGACGACGGTAGTTTCGCCCTGTTCGATCCGGGCGAGGCGGTCGGTGTTCGACGCAACCAAGGCACCCTTCATGTGGTCGATGGCGGCGACAGCGCCGCCCATCCCGTCGATCTGCGCCAGCTCCTCGCGGGCTGCGGCCTTCAATTCTTCGACCTTGGCCGCGACAACGGGCGAGCCATCGAACAGATCACCATATTCCAATAGGTCTGTTTCAAACGCCAGGATCTGTTGCATACGCAGCGACCATTGCTGGTCCCAAGGCCGCGGCAGACCCAACGCCTCGTTCCAGGCGGGTAACTGCACTGCGCGGGCCCGGGCGCCTTTGGACAACGTGACGGCAAGTGTTTCCAACAGGATACGATAGACGTTGTTCTCGGGTTGCTGCTCGGTCAGGCCGAGGCTGTTGACCTGCACGCCATAGCGAAAACGGCGCAACTTGGCGTCCTCGACCCCGTATCGTTGCGCACAAATTTCGTCCCAAAGATCAGTGAAGGCGCGCATCTTGCACAGTTCGGTGACGAACCGGATGCCCGCATTGACGAAAAAGCTGATGCGCCCGACCACGCCGGGAAAGTCGGCATCGTCGATCTGGCCCGATGCCTTGACCGTATCCAAAACTGCGATGGCCGTCGCCAGGGCATAGGCCAATTCCTGCTCCGGCGTCGCCCCTGCCTCCTGCAAGTGATAGGAACAAACATTCATCGGGTTCCACTTCGGCGCCTCGGAATAGCACCATGTGGCAACGTCGGATATGAGACGCAGCGACGGCGCGGGCGGGAAGACATAGGTTCCGCGGCTGAGATATTCCTTGATGATATCGTTCTGGACCGTGCCCGTCAGCTTGGTGCGATCAGCACCTTGTTCGTCGGCGACGGCCACATAGAGTGCCAGCAGCCATGCTGCTGTTGCATTGATCGTCATCGAGGTGTTCATCGTCTCGAGCGGGATCTGCTGGAACAGAGTGCGCATATCGCCGATATGGCTGACCGGTACGCCCACTTTTCCGACTTCGCCCCGCGCAAGGCTGTGGTCGCTGTCATAGCCGGTCTGTGTCGGCAAATCGAAGGCGACCGAAAGCCCGGTCTGGCCCTTGGCCAGATTTCCGCGATAAAGACGGTTCGATGCCTCGGCGGTCGAGTGACCGGCATAAGTGCGAAACAGCCAGGGGCGGTCTTTCTGGGTGGTCATGGTCGCGCTCTCCTGACGGGTCCTGCCCGGCTTATGCTGCATCGCAGCGTAAATATCGCGGCAAATATTATTGCGCAAGAAAATCTCAACGATATCTGCTTGCGCGCAATCTGACCTTTCGCACCAGACTTGCCGGCCTGCCCGACGCACCCCTATCTTGTTGGCAGAACCTGGAAAGGAGAGGCCAGATGACCGCATCCGCAAAGATCCTGCACCGTGGCGACTGGGCGGGTGGCCGGTCAGGATGGAACGGGATCGCCGAAGGCGCCGCTATGGGCGCGGATATCACTGTTCTCTTCTACACGACCGACGAGGTCGGCGCTGGACCGGTTTTACACAAGCATGAGTATGACGAGGTCTTCATAGTCCGGCGGGGTCGTGCGGTGTTCACAGTTGGCGATCAGAAGATCGAAGCGAATGCAGGCGATGTCCTGTTTGCACCGGCGCGTATACCGCACAAGTTTCACAATGCAGGACCCGGGACGTTAGAGACGACCGATATCCATATGAACGACCGCTTGGTGCAGGTTGAGGTTCACGATCCGGAGGACGATTGGCCGGACGAGTAAAGTCAGTCCAAGGCGACATTGATCCAATGTCTGACCGTGCTAGGGAATACTGTTCGGTTCTAAGCGGAGCAACATTATGAGAAGACGTCAATTGGTCGGCGCGTTGCTGTCAGCGACACTGTGGGTGGCGGCCAGCCTGTCTGTTCCGATACTGCTGGGTGCGCAAGAGGTGAAGCGGGCGGATTCCCACGGGGTTTGGGGTGTTTTCGCCGATGGCAGCGGAGCGGATCGGCTTTGCTGGGTTGCTGCCAAGGCAAAATTGGGGGCATTGCCGCTGTCACCCGGCGCCGAACCGCCGCCCGAGTCGGTTCTGGTGTTGTTTTCAAGTGGAAAAGACGAGCTGTCACTCGAACTGGGCGGATTGGCGCCGAGCGACGGGCATATCAGCCTCGGTGGCGAGCGTTTCGGGCTGTTTTCTCAGGACGGTTGGGCCTGGCTGTCGGACGATCGCTTAGGCACCGCCCTTAAACACTTGTTGGTGCAACACGAAACCGCATTCATTCGCCTCGGTTCTTCTGGCTATAGCCTTTCACTGGATGGATTTGTCCCAGCACTGCGCAAAGCCGAAGGGCTGTGCAGGTAACGTCTTTTTCGACTGGCCCGATTCTTCTATCTGGACAGCCGCAGCGATCGCGGCAAGGCTGACCGGTGATGTGGGAAACTGTTTCCGTTCCGGTCTGGGCCGTTTGGCTGACCTTAATCCTGGCTGTCATCGGTCTGTTGGACCGGGTGATCGGACCTTCGCTGCGCTGGTTCTTTCGCCGCCGCGTGAACAAGGCAATCGGCAAGCTGAATGATCGGCTTCAGGTCAAGATCCAGCCCTTCAAACTGACGCGGCGCCGCGTTCTGATCGACCGGTTGGTTCACGACACTCAGGTTATGGAGGCGGTTGAAGAACATGCCGCCACCGAAGACATGCCGCGCGAGGCCGCGATGGCCGAGGTTGAACGTTATGCCCGCGAGATCGTGCCTTCGTTCAGTGCCTATGCCTACTTCGCGGTCGGTGCGCGCCTGTCGCGCTGGATTGCGCAATCGCTGTATCGGGTCCGGCTTGGCGCCTTTGACGAGGCGGCGTTGGGGAAGGTCGATCCAGGCGCTGCAATTGTCTTTGTTATGAACCACCGGTCGAATGTCGACTACCTGCTGGTCACCTATCTGGCTTCGACCCAATCGGCATTGTCCTATGCGGTGGGGGAATGGGCGCGTGTCTGGCCGCTTTCGCGCATAATCCGGGCTATGGGTGCCTATTTTATCAGGCGGCGTTCGCGTAATGCACTCTATCGCCGCGTGCTGGCACGATATGTCCGAATGGCGACCGATGGCGGGGTTACGCAAGCGATTTTTCCTGAGGGCGGTCTGTCGCGGGACGGGCGCCTGGCGCCGCCCAAGCTTGGCCTTCTCTCCTATATCGTAAACAGCTTCGATCCCGATGGACGCGACGTCGTTTTCGTTCCTGTCGGTCTCAATTACGACCGTGTCCTCGAAGACCGGATCTTGTTGGGCGCGGAAGATGCCGACGGAAAGCCCCGTTTCCGCGTCAGCATTCTTCGCACGATGGGCTTCTTTCTGCGCTTGCTGTGGCTGCGGATTACCGGCCGCCTCTACCGGTTTGGCTATGCCTGCGTCAGCTTCGGAACGCCGTTGTCGCTGAAGGAATTTTTGACGCGCCCGGAAAGGGATGTCGAAGCGTTGGGCATCGAGCTGACGGATCGTATCGGCCAAGTAATTCCGGTTCTGCCGGTCAGCCTGATCGCCCGGATTTTGTTGTCAGCGGATGCGCCGCTTTCGACGATCGATCTTAAGGTCGAAGCAGAGGCCGAACTTGACCGCTTGCATGCCAAAGGCGCGCATTCCCACATTCCGCGCGCTGATCTGGATTATGCGGTCGATGTCGCCATCAGGATTCTCACGCTACGTCATCTGGTCGACGAGATCGATGACGGGTTGGCTGTCGTCAGCGGCGAGCGGGCGGTTCTGGAATATTATGCTAACGCGATCGCCCATCTCTGACGGCCACAGACTTCAGCGATCCGGCCAGCTGGCCGGAATTTGGGGAGGGCGCCGCGACGCTCTTCAGTTAGCGGCGATCTGATATCCGTGGTATATTGCGCCGCATCATAGAAATGTTGCGCTCGCTCAAAGAATCTTATTGCAAGGATTTCCACGAAATGTCAGGAACCATTCCAGCATCTGTGTGAAACAATATTGCGCAATATAATTGCGCGACTTCTGGGACTGGAGAGCGAACATGGACGGTGCCCCGATGACCGAGCCCCTTAAGGACCTGTATGAGATTGGCGAGATTCCGCCGCTGGGCCATGTACCGGCCAAGATGCACGCATGGTGCATTCGGCGCGAGCGTCATGGCGAGCCAACCGAGGCAATGCAGTTGGAAGTTGTCGACGTGCCGACGCTCGACAGCCACGAGGTGCTGGTTTTGGTGATGGCCGCCGGGGTCAACTATAACGGCGTCTGGGCTGGTCTTGGCACGCCGATCAGCCCCTTTGATGTGCACGGCGCCGACTTCCATATCGCCGGTTCCGATGCCTCGGGCATCGTCTGGGCCGTCGGGGATAAGGTGAAACGCTGGAAGATCGGCGATGAGGTCGTCATCCATTGCAATCAGGACGATGGAGACGACGAAGAGTGCAATGGCGGCGACCCGATGTTCTCGCCCACCCAGCGCATCTGGGGGTACGAGACACCGGATGGTTCGTTCGCGCAGTTCACCAATGTTCAATCCCAACAATTGATGCCGCGCCCGCAACATCTGACCTGGGAAGAATCGGCTTGCTACACGCTGACATTGGCCACGGCGTACCGCATGCTGTTTGGCCATCGGCCCCACACGCTGAAGCCCGGCCAGAACGTGCTGGTCTGGGGCGCGTCCGGCGGTCTTGGTTCGTATGCCATTCAGTTGATCAACACGGCCGGTGCGAACGCGATTGCGGTGATCAGCGACGAAGACAAACGCGACTTCGTCCTTGGGCTGGGCGCTAAAGGTGCGATCAACCGCAAGGACTTCAACTGTTGGGGTCAGATGCCGACGGTTAACTCGCCGGAATACAAGGAATGGTTTTCTGAGGTCCGCAAGTTCGGCAAGGCGATCTGGGAGATCACCGGCAAGGGTGTGAATGTCGATATGGTGTTCGAGCATCCGGGCGAAGCGACGTTCCCTGTCTCGACCTTCGTCGTTGCGCGCGGCGGCATGGTCGTGATCTGCGCCGGGACCACCGGTTACAACCTGACAATCGATGCCCGCTATCTTTGGATGCACCAGAAGCGGGTTCAAGGCAGCCATTTTGCCAATCTCAAGCAGGCATCTTCGGCGAACAAGTTGATGGTCGAGCGTCGTCTTGACCCCTGCATGTCCGAAGTCTTCGAATGGCGGGATATCCCGGAGGCGCACATGAAGATGCTTCGCAACGAGCACAAGCCCGGGAACATGGCCGTTTTGGTGTCTGCGCCCACGACCGGCTTGCGCACGGTCGAAGATGCGCGCGAAGCGCTCGGCTGACGGGCGAAAAGGACGACGATTGCGCCGGGCGCTCCCTTGACAAGCGGGGCGGCCGCCGCTCCTGATGCGGCGATCCAAACTGACCGGTCCGCCCATGTTCACTCCGTCTGCGAAATATCACGAACTGATCGCCCAATACGCCGAAATGGCCCGAGATGGGTACAAACGGCGGTCGGGCAGCGATGTCAGCGGCGACAAAGTTTACTCTGACCAGGAAGCGGTAAAGTTCCGAACGGAACTGAAGCCGCTTTTCGCCCGATATGGGATCAGTTCGGTTCTGGACTATGGCGGCGGCGGCGGCGACTGGCGTGAAAAGCAGGTGCCGGAAGGTGGCAGCTTGGCGGGCCACCTGGGCGTCTCCGACTACCGTGTTTTCGAGCCTGCCCGGGACCGCGACGATCGCGGCTCGGCGGACGCCGCTGTCTGCTTTGACGTGATGGAACACATCTATCTGGCCGATGTGGGCTATGTGTTGAACGATCTTTTTGCGCAGGCCGGAAAACTGGTTGTCATCAATGTCGCCTGCTATCCGGCTGCCGCCTTGCTGCCAAACGGCGAGAATGCCCATATCACGGTGCGCCCGCCGCAGTGGTGGAAAGGGGCGGTCGACCTTGTTTCCGCGGCATGGCCTGACGTTGCTGTCACACTCTACTGCTCGACCGGATACAACAAAGCCAGCCGATTCGAGACGAAGAGTTTCGCCGAACTGAATATGGCCCCGGGTTACGTCCGATAGGCGAAATTCGGGCCATATGGGCGAAAATCATGGGTTATCCACAGATGAATGGGGTGGAAAGTGCGCCTCTGCGCTTGTTCACCTCTTGTCACGGGGGTAAACCCGTCATGCAAACCATGGCAGGGAGTACGAGCATGGAACACTACGAGAAACTGAAAGAAATGGTGTCCGAGCTGGAGCAGGATTTCAGCGAATTCTATGGCAAGGGCAACAAGGCCGCTGGCCGTCGTATCCGCAAGTCGATGCAGGATATGAAGGGCATGGCCCAAACAGTGCGCGTCGATGTGCAAGAGCGTATCAACGCGGGCAAGTAATCACGACCTGACCTTATTGACGCCGGTGCCCTGAAAAGGCCGCCGGCGTTTTTTGTTGTCATAATGCGGCTTGTTCAAACGCTCCCGTGCGTGAATGCACGGCTGACGACATGAAAACAGGACCCTCGATGGCCGCCTAATGCGCGCGGCGCGCAGCCCGCTTAAGCTGCTCCAACACCACACCGCCATCGACAAATGTGACGCCTGCGCTGATCAGGGCGTCCTCCAGCCGTTCCAACTTTCCCACCGTGATATCGCCTTCTCCGGCCTCGAACCGGGCGATGGTCCGCTCTGACACGCCGGATCGATCGGAAAGGTCGTGCCGCGACCAGTCGAGCAGGCTGCGCCCGGCTTTGATCTGCTGTCTTTGGATCATTATCAGACGATACTCTCTTACATTTCGCTGGAAATATGCTATATAAGACATATCATGCAGGAAAAAAGAATAAAACATCTGAAATTGGACTGATCAAGGGGGATATATGTCGGCGTTGGAATTTTTGCTTAGCCCCGGCATGACTCCATTCACCATTTCAATCGCCGTCGTCATTGGTCTGGTCCTTCTGGAGCTGGCAATGATTGCGCTTGGCGGGTCGTTGCTGGGCGACGGCGACGCCGGGCTGGAAGCCGACGCGGGTATCGAACTGGATGGCGTCGAGATTGATGGGCCTGATCTAGACGGGCCTGATCTTGATGCGCCCGATCTTGATGGACCGGACCTCGATGCGCCGAATCCCGATGCTGTTTCCGATCTGGCTGCAGCGCATGATACCGGGCACGCAAGTCCGGATGCTTCCGGTCCTTCCGGTCCTTCTGGTTTCGCCGGTTGGTTGGGCTTTGGCGAGGTGCCGTTCATTCTTTGGCTGGCGGGCATCCTGACCGCTTTTGGATTGTCAGGCTATGTGGTCCAGGTGATCGCCACGTCGATCGGGGGGGCGATGCTTCCCGGCTTTGTCGCGGCCGCGTTGGCTCTGCTGCCCGGTCTGCGGCTTGGCGCATTGACCGCGCGCGCGGTCGGCAAGTTGCTGCCAAAGACGGAAACGACCGCAATTTCAATACGCTCGCTGGGCAATCGGCGCGGCGTGATCGTGCAAGGCACAGCCCGCCGCGGCCGCCCGGCACAGGCCCGGATCCGCGACGCTTACGGCAATTGGCACTATGTCCGCGTCGAACCCGTCGATGAGGGCGTCGAAATACCCCAAGGCACCGAAATTCTTACCCGTGGTCGCGGCCCGATTTTAGGCGCGATACCGATAACAGACTGATAAAAAGGAGATAACATGTTGGACACCGTTGTAGGCATCATCATCCCCGTCGCATTCATCCTGTTCTTTTTGGTTCTTGTCGGGCTGGTTCTTGCCCGATTATATCGGCGCGCAACGCGTGAGATCAGCCTGGTTAAAACCGGTGCGGGCGGCAAAAAGGTCATCATGGATGGCGGCACAATCGCGATCCCGCTGCTGCACGAAATAAGTCATGTCAACATGAAGACGCTGCGGTTGGAAGTGCAGCGCCACGGCGAAGGGGCGCTGATCACCAAGGACAGAATGCGTGTCGATGTCGGGGTCGAGTTTTATGTATCGGTCAATGCGACATCCGACGGTGTTGCCCGAGCGGCGCAGACACTCGGGGATCGCACGTTCCATGTCGATCAGCTACGTGAGATGATCGAGGGCAAACTGGTAGACGGCCTGCGCGCCGTAGCGGCGCAAATGTCGATGGACGAGCTGCACGAAAACCGGTCCGACTTCGTGCAAGAGGTTCAGAACACCGTTTCCGAAGACTTGCTGAAGAACGGGCTGGAGCTGGAATCGGTGTCATTGACGGCGCTGGATCAAACGCCATTCGAGGCGCTTGACGAAAACAACGCCTTCAATGCCGTGGGCATGCGAAAGCTGGCCGAAGTCATTGCCAAGTCCAAAAAGGAGCGTGCCGAGATTGATGCCGAGGCGGAAGTCGCCGTTGCGCAGGCAGCGATGGAGGCCGAGAAGCGCCAGCTTGAAATTCGCCGCGAGCAGGAAGAGGCCCGCATCGGACAGGAGCAGGATATCGAAACCCGCCGTGCCGCCCAGGCGGCCGAAATTGCGGCGCGGCGCGCCGATGGCGAGCGTGCCGCTGAAGAAGCCCGGATCGAGAAAGAACGCCAGATCCGTTCGGCCGATATCGAGCGCGAGCAGGCAATTCGTGCAGCCGAGATAGGTAAGGAGCGTGAAATTGAAGTCGCCGATCAGGAGCGGCAGATCATCATCGCCCAGAAATCCGAAGAAGAAAGCCGGGCGCGCGCCAGCGCCGATGCCGCACGGGCCGAAGCAACAATAGCCGAGGAAGCCATTTCGACGGCGCGTCAGGTTGCCGAAGCCGAGCGGTCCAAGCAGGTCGCCCTGATTGAAGCTCAACGCGAAGCCGAGCGAGCAGCCACCCGCATCCGTGTCGCCGCCGAAGCCGAGCGCGACGCCGCCAACGACAGGGCCGAAGCACGCCGCGAGGAGGCGCGCGCCGATGCGGATGCGGTTACCATCAAGGCTGAGGCCAAGAAGCTGGACCTGTTGGCCGAAGCAGAAGGCCAACGCGCGATTGCCGCCGCTGAAAACGCGTTAGATCAGCGCTTGATCGACATGAAGGTTGAGATTGCCCGGTTCGAAACGATGCCGAAGCTGGCTGCGGAATTGGTCCGTCCCGCCGAGAAAATCGACAGCATTCGCATTCACCAGATGTCCGGTCTGGGTGGCGCCGGTGCGACGGGCGCTGGTGGTGACAAGCCGGTTATCAATCAGGCACTCGATTCGATCCTGGGAATGGCGGTTCAGCTTCCGGCCATGAAGAAGATTGGCGAGGAATTGGGCCTCAGCCTGGATGACGGATTGACCACCGCGACCGGCGGTGACACCCGGCGGGATCCAGCGGTTGGCACCGATTCCGCAGACGTTGATCCTGCGATCGCTGAAACAACGGCGCCGACGGCCGATAAGGCCGCCGGGCCGGAACAGCCGCAGCAGGCCTAGAGCCGCGCCGATTACAGCATACATCGCGGCGCCCGCTCGGGCGCCGTGTCCGGTCTTCGGGCCATTTGTCCATGGCTGGAACGCCACGGTGCCAAAAGAACGCAAGCGTTCCTCTTGCGTCTGCCACGGTTCATCCTCATTTTAGACGTTGTTTATTGATTTGAGGTGGAGCCATGTTCAGACGTTTGATTCTTGCTGCTGCCGCGGCTGCTGCGTTTTCGCCAGCCCTGGCACAGGATGCTGTGAAGGAGCCGGCCACCAAGCTGGGATCGCCAACCGCAGAGGCCACGGCGCCCAAGGTCGACGCAGCCAAACCCGCAGACACCGAGGGGGCAACCGGTGGCGAAGGTGAAGCGGCAACCACTGCCGAAGGCGAGGCGACAGCGGCGGCGCCGACACGCGACGGGCCGATTGGCGATGGCGAGCCACGCGCACTGATTATGGACATTGCCGGTTTCAGCGACCCGGCCATCGAGGCATTTGACGAACTGAACGATGGCGCCGAGGTGAAGTTGGAGGCCAAGGCCGAATTGGCCATGACCTTCTACCCAACCTGCGAAGATCTGACGATCCGGGGCGGAACGTTTAAAATCAGTGACGGCAAGTTGGCGATCAAGGACGGCGAAGTGCTGACCCGCACAAAGGGTGAATGCCCCGGTCACGTGAAACTGTCGCCTGCCGATGTCGTGAACGCGTCGATCGTCACCCGCACGATCACGCCGCGGCCATGGATCAGTACCGACCCGTTGATGATCGGCCTGGCCGGATCAAAGGCTGGCAAGTACGAGAACATCGGCGTCTATTCGACCGATGGAAAGATCTTTGAAGCACCTTTGACCGGGCGCGGCGTTGTTTGGCCGGAAGGTGCTGCCAAGCTGGTTCCTGGCGAGCAATACACGATCGTGCTGACCGGCAAGGACATCCAGACATTTGCGGCGCGTGTCAGCCCCGACGAGAAAGCGCCGCGGGTTACGGTGTTTCGCCTGAATTGAGTCAATCGCGCGCGCGGCTGCTGGCGCTTGCCGAGCGCGCGGGCATTGCCGCGCTTATTGCGTCGATCCTGACGGCAATCGCAACGTCGCTGCCGGCAACCAATGTCTTGCAAGGCTGGATTTCCGACGCAAGCGTTGCGGCGCGAGTCGAGATTATTGGAAGTCGGCCACTGACCGCGGACAATGTTCTGATCATCGGAATGGATCAGCGCACGTTGAACAGCCCCGAGTTGTCGCGCATTCCGCAGGCGATGTTTTCACCGGCCTATGCCAAACTGGCGCAAAAGGCGTTGGATCATGGCGCGCGTGGGCTGATCATCGATGTGATCCTGGCCTATGACGCCAAGGATCTGCAACTGGACGAAGATGCGCCGCTGCGCAGATATGACGATGCCTTTTTGAAACTGCTGAAATCCGAACGCAAGGCGGGCCGCGTCGTGCTCGGCCGTTCCGCGGGTGTCTTGCCCGCACGGCGCTTCAGGTTAATCGCGGGCGCACGCGGGATCGGAATGGTCGAGGTGCCGCAGGGGCCGGGCGGGGTTGTCCGCCGCGTGCCCACAGTATGGCCGGACCGCGACGGCAAACTGCACCCGACGCTTTCCGGCCGGGCGCTGTCACTGATGGGGCATGAAACCACCGAGATCGTGACCCTGTTACCACCGGATGCCATCACGAACCTGCCGATCGTTTCCATGATAGACGTGTTGCGTTGCGGCGATGTTGGGAAGGTACGTGCCTTGCTGGGCGGTAAGATGCTGTTCCTGGGTGGGGTTCTGCCCGGTCAGGATCGTCTGCGGGCACCCGATGTGATGATCGAGCGGGCGCCGGAACCGCCGCGCAACATCGAACCGGATGATGCGTCGGTTGCCTGCCAGTTTCATCCCCCCTTTGTACGGGCAGCCGACGAGCCAACCATGCCTGGGGTGTTCATCCATGCGGCTGCGGTCGATGCGGTTATTGCCGGGTGGCAGGTCGAACAACTGGGCCGGGTGCCGGTATTGGCCCTGATTTTTCTGTCGGGGTTCATGTCCGCATTGGTTTCCATCTATTTCCGGCCTGCGTTGGGGATCGCCGCGATGACTTTCGGCGCAGGGATGGTGTTCCTGACATCGGTTGCTGCGCTGGAACAGGGGTATTTTCTGCCTGTGGCCTGGGCGATCGTCGCCGGGCCAGTGGGATTTCTGGCAGGGTACGGTTTGCGTATTCGGCTGTTGGACCGCAAATCGAATTTGATGCGGCGCGAGTTTGGACGCTATCTGTCGCCGGTTCTGGTGCAGCAAATGGTTGATACCGGTCAATTGCCGCAATTGGCCGGTGAAGAACGGGATGTAACCGTCATGTTCGCCGATCTTCGCGGGTTCACCGCCGCATCCGAAAAGGTCGGCAGCGCGGATCTGATGCTGGTCCTCAATCGCTATCTCGACGCGATGGCCAGCGTTATCGCCACGCGCGGCGGTTACGTGGACAAGTTCATTGGCGATGCGGTTATGGCCATCTTCAACGCACCGGCGCACATGGACGACCATGTCCATCAAGCCGTTGCCGCAGGCCACGAGATCGCGGATCGGATCGGCGAAATGGCCCGGGCAGATCAGGCTGCAGGCGCGGTTTCGTTTGGCATCAAGGTCGGGATCGCCACCGGCACTGCGACGCTGGGGAATGTCGGCGCACGCGACCGGGTCAACTATACGGTAGTCGGAGAGATCGTTAACCTGGCAGCACGGCTGGAAGGGATGCCATCACTCTTCGGGACGCCGATCGTGATTGGCCCTCACACGGCCAAAGCTGTCGAAGGACGGTATCGGTTACTTCGTATCGCGACGATTCAGGTGAAGGGCAAGACTACCGGGGACAGCATCTATGCCCCCTTCGATGACCCTGAAACTGCCGAACTGAACGGTTTGATCGCGGCCTATCACATTGCCCTGGACCGTTTCGAGGCGGGCATGTTTGACGAGGCCGACGCGGCTTGGACAAAACTGATGGACCTGGATTGGCCTGGTGCACCAATTGCCAGGGCGATGGTGCGCGAAGCGCGCAAACTGGCCGCGGCACCCCCCGAAAGCTGGAAGGGTGTCCTCGCCGCCCGGCCCGAGTAACCGGTTGCAAACCTTTGAGATCTCCTAAGCAATCCGCCCGACATGATTTCCGAATGGCGCAGCCGGGCGTTCAGGCTGTGGGGTATGGCAACGCGATTTTGAGCCGATCCAACAGTGTGGCGCTGAAACATGCGCCCTCGGACATCACGAAGAACATCGCGGAAGGCGCCGTCGAACTGTAATTTGTAACAATTGTTACAGACCTATTGTTGCCGCCGCGTCACCCTCTCTACATGCAATTGGGGTCCTTTATTCTCTCGCTTCTAAGAACGGTGCCGCAAACCGTTCTGAAAAAATCCCAATTCAACAAGTTTTGTAATGTACCGCATCGTGGGCATCGAAGTTTGCACACAGTATTTCTCGGCAACATGAAGCCGATTTTTCCACCGAAGTGCCGTCACCGCAACCGATGATGACGCACTGCTTTTCGAATAGCAGGATGCTCGCAACGACTGCGGCCGGGCAATTCACCTGCGTCGGCGGTCCGTGGGCAGCCAACTTACAGAGGCTTCGAAAACGTTAGGCGAGACCTCTGGATCGATCGACATCGCCTAGATTGCTCCTCCATGGCGATGCGGCGCCCGCTCCCCCCGGGGCGGGCGTTCCTAATTCGAAATCGCGACCCTGAACCCAAGATTCGAGGCTGTCGCGCCCGGATGTTCCGCGCGCCGGGAACTGGGCCGGAACCGGGCGCAGTAGGATGGGCAGCAAAGGAAGGACCCGCCTTTGACGACTCTGCTGGTCCCATTCAGTGGACCGGTCGGATCGCGCGCCGGGCGGGGGCCGTGCAGGCGGGTGAAACGGTCGGCGACCCATTCCCAAACATTGCCGCAAGCGTGATACAGGCCATGTCGGTTCTCCTGGCCCGATATTGCAGCCACAGGCCCCGGAACATTGTCGGGCCCACCGGGAAATTGGCCGCGCCATATGTGCGGGTTGTCCGGCGCGGGCGCGGCTGCGCGTTCCCATTCCGCCTCGCTCGGCAAACGCGTGGCCGACCAGTCGCAGTATGCCTGCGCGTCAGCCCAAGAAACATGTACGACCGGAAATGATGGGTCAGATGGACCGTCGCCGATGGGCGCTCTCCAATTCGCGCCGCTGACGGCCCGCCACCAAGGGGTTGCCGCCACCGCGGCGTTGTGTCGGTCCGGGTCGCTCAACTGCCCGGCAAATGCGAAGGACTGCCCCGCACGTTCGGCATCAGTCAGGTATCCGGTCGCGTCGGCGAACGCCCGGAAATCTGCGTTCGTTACCGTTGCCCGCGCGATTGAAAAGGCCGAGAGCGAAACGGAACGGACTGGGCCTTCGCCGTCCTCTGGATGCGGGCCGTCTTCCGCCCCCATCCGGAAGGTGCCCGATGGGATCGCCGCGAACAGCTCAGCTTTCATAGGAATAGGTCGGCTCCCAGTCGTCGCCCCAGATGCCGCGCCAATAGTCCTGCATGACCGAGTTCTGGATCGGGCGGCCACCCCGCCAAAGATCGGCTTCCGCGCGGGCATGCTTGCCGAAAAAGGCGTCGATCCGGGCTGAAAGATCAGCGACGACATGGGCATGCGCAGGATCTTCGGCCAGGTTCGTCGTCTCCCCCGGATCGGTCACCGTATTGAACAGCTCGTCTCGCAGTTGCGGCGCGCCGCTGCGATGAAACCGTTTAAAAAAGGCCCATTGCGGGGTGCGAATGACCCGGGTCTCCTCTTGCTCGGCAAAAACCTCGTCGTCGCCCCATTCCGCGATCTGTTCGCCGCGCAGCAGACCGGCAAAGGACCGGCTGGGTCGGGCCGGGTCGGGCGTGCCGCCGACCAGATCAATGATTGTCGCGTAAAGATCCATGTTCGAGACCAGAATTGGACTGCTGCTCGCCGGACCACTGGGCGTGCGGATGATCATGGGGATCGAGTGCGCCGCCAGGTGCATATTTGACGGCGAAGTTGATGCGCCATGCCCCCAAAATCCGTGGTGCCCCAGTGACAGGCCGTGGTCGGCGGTGAAGATGATAACGGCCTCTGGTGCAGCGGCGGCGATGCGGCCAACCGCTTCGTCGATCAGTGTAATCTGGGCATAATAGTTGCGCAGCGTCGGCAGGTGATTGGGTGCCCGCATCAGCATCGAGAAATCCAATCCACTGCCTGACTGCGATTTCACTTGATCATAATTTGCCACTGCCGCTGCGGACAATGGCTGACGCGGAACGGTATCGATCGGGCTGTCGGCATAAAGATGCGAATGGCGGTTATCCTGCCCGTCATTTGTCGCCGGCCAATGGCCATAGGGCGCAGGATACGGCAGGAAAGCGAAACTGGGGCCATCGCCGCCAAGAAACGCGAGCGTCTGTTCCGTAAAATAATCGACGGCGTGGCTGGGTTCGCGATGGATCACGCCGTCTGCATTGATCTGATTGTCATAAAATGACCGGACATGGCCGTGTTCCATTGTGACCCATCGGTTCCAGCCGGGGGCAGGGGTCGCCGTCTCGCCCAGGTGATATTTTCCAAATATGCCGGTCCGATATCCCATCTCGCGCATCTGCTCGGGTAATGTGGCAATCCCACCCAGTGCGTGCCAGCCGACCGGCCAATCCTGCGTGTTTCGATCGTCGATCCAGGAATGAACGCCGTGTTGCGAGGGCATCATGCCGGTCAGAGCAGAGGCCCTGCACGCCGAGCAGAAAGCATTGGGGCAGAACGCCTTTTCAAACTGCAGACCGCTTTCGGCGAGCGCATCGATATTCGGGCTATGAACCTCGGCATTGCCATAACAGCCCAGCGTTTTCGCCTGCTGATTGTCGGTCATGATCAGGATAACATCAGGCTGGCTCAAAGGTCGGCTCCACAAGATTACTTGACAGCCCGAGGGAACATGAAATTGAATCCGAGTTCAAGTTTCGACGAGTGAAAGATGGCCACACAACCAAACGAGATCGAAGAATTCCTGCCTAAGCAGAAGCGTAGCCGCGCCCGGCGTGCTGCGATGATCGAAGCGGGAGAGCGACTGCTGATGCAGCGCGACTTCGACGATATATCGGTCGCCGACGTGACCGCCTCGGTCGGGTATTCAACAGGATCCTTCTACAGCGGTTTTCCCGACAAGGCAGCGTTTTTTGTAGCCGTACAGCGATCTGTGAACAAAAAACTGAAGGCGAAGGTTGACCATGCCACACGGGAGGACGCTGTTGCCGGGTTATCCGCGGCAGACCGCATGGCCTTAACCGTGGATCTGACATTGGATTATTTTCGTGAGCGCCGCGGTGTTATTGCATCGGCCCTGCGCCATGAATCGCGCATGAACGACGCTTGGGCACCGCATCGGGCTTCGGCTCAGCATATCGCCGATTCGATGATCCAGGGATTGTCGCAACAGGATTCGGGCCGGCTGAGCGTCGCAATTCAAATGGCGTTTGGAACAATGGTGAATGCGCTGCTGCACGATCCGGGACCGTTGCGATTGGAGGACGCCAAATTCGGCGAGGAAATCAAAACGGCGCTGCGCCCATATCTGATGGGCGAGGACTAGCGGATGCCGCAGCGGTTGTCCGTTCCTGCGGTGAAAGGATTTCACTTGCACTGCCTGGAGCAACCAGAGTTCATGGCCGGTGGATCAAGAGCAATCATTTGCTGGGCAAGTGTGGCCCGAACCGAGCGGGCGCTCTGATGACTGGATGGACGAAGAACGAAGATAAATGAGCGGGGGCGACCCCTAACACCGCCGGTCAAAAACGCCGGTAACATCGAGAAGAGGCGCAAAGACGCCCGATTTTGGGAGGAATACCAGTGAGACGTTTGATGGCCTGCGCGGTTGCTGCTTTGATGGCAGTCGGCGCGAACGCGGATGCCCGCGAGCTTCGTTCTTCGACGGCGGCGCCCGAAGCCTCGCCCTGGGGCAAGGTTGCGAATGCCTATGCGGCAAAAGTGGCTGAACTCTCTGGCGGCAAGTTAACGATCAAAACCTACTTCTCGTCCGAACTGGGCGACGAACAAACCGTTGCCCGGCAGGTTGCCCGCGGCCGCCTGGACATGGCCGGACTGTCGAATACGGCAACCTCGCTTTTGGTCCCCGAGTTCGGGCTTTTGTCCTCGCCTTACGCCTTCGAAAACCTCGAGATGGCGGACTGTGTCGCGGACAATCACCTGATCAGCACCTTCTCCGCCGCTTTCGACGAAGCCGGGGTTGTCACGATTGCATTCCTGGAAGTGGGCTATCAGATCATCTTCTCGAAAGACCCGGTCAAGAAGCCGTCTGACTTCAAGGGCATGAAAGTCCGCGCCGCGCCGACAAAAACAGACACACTTTATTTGGACGCGGCTGGCGCCAGTGCGGTGCCTTTGGGCACGACCGACTCGATGCCTGCGCTGAAGACCGGGAATGTGAACGCAGCGACATGGCCGACCGTTTATGGCATCGCTATCGGCACTCATAAAATCGCGCCGCATGTGGTCGTGACCAATCATGTCCATCAGATCGGCACTGTCATCATCTCGAAAAAGATTTTTGATAGCCTCAGTGAAGAGGAAAAGGGCTGGGTGATGGACGCCGGAGACGTCTTCAAGGGCTTCCGCCCGGTGCTTCGTGGTGCATCCGACGGGCTGTTGAAGAAGATCGAAGGCGCTGGTGTACCTGTCTATCGTCCGACCGAAGCCGAAATGGCCGAGTGGGTGTCTGTTGCCGCCGGTGTCCAGCCGCAGATCGTCGAAGAGATGGGCGGCAATTCGGCAGCCACCTGGACGGCGATCGAGGCCGCGAAGAAAGCCTGCGGCGGCTAGCGTGCAGGGCGCCGCTCGACTGCTGCGCACGCTGACTGCCGCTGAATCTATCGTCGCTGCGATTGCTTATGTGATCGTGGCGGCACTTTTGATCGGCGACGTGTTGGGACGTGAAGGCCCGCTTTCCAAAGGGGCCTGGGGATCGGAACTGGTCAGTTCGATGATCGGGTCCGAGTTCCATACCAAAGGTATTTTCGGCGCCACCAAGATGGCCGTCTTTGCTGCCATCGTTGCCGGATTTATCGGCCTGTCGCTGGCAACCGCTTCCAACTCTCATATCCGTCCCGCCTTCATGGATTTTGTTTTTAAGGGTCAGGCCGCGCGCGGCGCAACCCGGGCGGGCGACGGCTTTGCATTCGCCTTCTTTACGGCTGCCGGTGTTTTCGGCGTTTTCTTTGTGCTGCAATCGCTCGAATACAAAGAAAAGGCCGCAGTCCTTTATTGGCAGTTGTGGCCGATCCAGATGGTTATTCCGTATGCATTTTTCTCGACCGCGATACGGCACGGGGTCTTTGCGCTTTGGCCCGATCTGAAGCCCGTCGCAGAAGAAACCGTCGCATGACCGAAGCCATTATCCTGCTGGTCGCCGTTCTGGTGTTGCTGGCGATCCGTCAGAATGTCGTCGTCGTCCTGATTTTCGTGGGCGCATACACGCACCTGGTTTGGGGCGAAGGTCAGCTTGTCTATCTTGTCGAAGACATGTGGATCAGCTTGAATAACGAGGTTCTGCTGGCAATCCCGATCTTCCTGATTGCTGGAAATCTAATGACCAGGGGGTCGATTGCCCGGCGATTGATAAACATAACCCGGGTCGCCACATGTTTTTTACCCGGCGGATTGGGCGTCGCGACGATCCTGTCTTGTGCGCTTTTTGCCGCGATTTCCGGGTCGTCACCCGTCACATTGCTGGCTGTTGGAACGATCCTCTATCCGGCGCTGATTGACAACGGGTACCCGAAGAAATTCGCGCTGGGTGCCCTGACTTCGGGCGGGACGTTGGGGATTATCATTCCCCCGTCGATCCCGTTGATCCTTTATGGGCTGGTCACCGAAAAATCGATCTCGGACCTTTTTATCGCTGGGATCATTCCTGGCGTCATGTTGACCGTCGGACTGGCGGGTTACGCGCTTTGGACAAATCGGAACATGACGACCGAGCCGTTCGACGGCAAAGAGCTGGTCGTTGCAGTCAAGGATGGGATTTGGTCGCTTTTGATGCCGGTTCTGCTTCTGGGCGGCATCTACTCCGGCTTCTTTTCGCCGACCGAAGCTGCTGCGGTCGCACTGGCATATGGTTTGTTGATCGAAACGCTGGTGCACCGCGAGTTGGGCCTCAAGGATTTCTACCGGACGATGGTGGATACGTCGCGGATGCTGGGAATGCTGTTCCCGATCGTTGCCGTGGCGCTGTCGCTAAAGACGATCCTGACGCTTTATGGCGTGCCCAGAGCGCTGGCCGAGTTCATCACCGGCGCAGTCGACAACAAGATTGCGTTCCTGCTGGCGGTCAATGTGCTGCTGCTGGTTGTCGGGTGTATGTTCGAGGTCGTCGCGGCGATCCTGGTCCTGGCACCGCTGTTGCTGGTTGCAGCCACGGCCTATGACATCGACCCGATCCATTTTGGTGTGATGATGGTCATTAATCTGGAAATTGGGTTTCTGACCCCGCCCATAGGGTTGAATTTGATCGTGGCGATGACCGCTTTCAAAGAGAAGTTCGGCTTGATCTGTCTATCGGTCTTGCCGTTTATCGCCATTATCTTCGTCGTGCTGATGCTGGTGACGTTTATTCCAGAGCTTACGACGTTCTTATTATAGCGACGGTTCCGGCCTTACGGGTCGCTGCCTCGTCCGGTGCGCGGCGCACAGGCGCCGACCGGATCCGTGCCATGTTATAATGATCGACATAGGCCCCCGCGGTCAGCGTACCCGCTGTTGCGCACCCTTCAATCTCGAATCCAAGTCGTTCGTAAAGCCGAAGGGCGCCCGGATTATCGACCAATACCTCTAACTACAGACGCATCAGGCCCATCCAGTTGTCGGCGATATCGATTGCGGCGGTCGTCAATTCCGCGCCGATCCCGCGCCCGTGAAAATCATCATGCGCGGCGATAAAGAGGTCACCGCAATGGGACATGCGCCCGTCAAACCGGCTGATCAGAATAAGCCCGACCGCGCGGCCTTAAGCCTCGGCACGATCATCCGCTTTGTCCGGCCAAGACCGGACGGCCATTCGGCAATCCCCATCTCGGGCGTGAAGGGAAGGCGAAGGGTCCCCTTGATCACTTTGGGTTGGTTGAACAGCTCCGTAATTGCGGCGGCGGCGTCCAACGCGACCACCCGCAGGGTGGCGGCGGGTCCACCGGGGTTCGTTCTTTGCCGCCGGCATCCTCTCTCAGCGGCACGGGAGGTGCCGGATCAGGGCGGGTGGGCCCGCCCAGGCGAAATCAACCAGCCGGAGCCGTTGCCTGCATCGATGCCCGCTCGGAGAATGCTCCGAACCAATCGGCCAGCCCCGGCCGCCCATCGCGCCAGCCAAGGTCCGGCATCCGGAAGTCGAGATAACCCAGCGCGCTTCCCAGCGCGATCTTGTCGATAGAGATGTCGCCCGAATATTCATCGATCCGTTGGTTCAGCCGCGTGCAAGCATCAACGATTTTGCGTTTTTGGCCGTCCACCCAGGGCTGGAATTGCTTGTCCTCGGGCCGCAGGCGGCCTTCGTAGACC
The DNA here is from genome assembly GCA_951813525.2 of uncultured Limibaculum sp. Taxonomy (GTDB): domain Bacteria; phylum Pseudomonadota; class Alphaproteobacteria; order Rhodobacterales; family Rhodobacteraceae; genus Thermohalobaculum. Next base: position 472,488 of record CATOTJ020000003.1, on the reverse strand, counting down.
ACCAAAAGAGCGGAATCGATCATCGCTTCCGCCAGCGCCTCGCGCGCGATCATCGGAAACTCGGCCTCGCCAGCGGCGTAAAGCGAGCCGGAGGCCACATGGTTCAGATACCGGCAAATGACCCGGCTGTCCGAAAGCGTGACACCATCATCCGTGATCAACGCCGGAATGCGACCGACCGGGTTCACCGCGACAATGTCCGGATTCGGGTCCAGCGGCGACGATCCGCCCGTCTGCATCTCCAACCGATCGACCAATCCAAGCTCGTGCGCGGTCAACATCACCTTGCGTACATAGGGCGAGGCGGGAGAATAGAGAAGCTTCATGCGCTGTCCTTTCAATCGTCTTCGTCGTTGCCACCGTTTCTTACGCGACGGCGCCAGAAGATCATCGACGTGCGTGGCTGATAGCGATAGCGCGTGGCTGCCGCGGCCGCCCGCCGGGTCATACGGTAGAGGGTGAAGGCGATCAACAACACATGCGCGCCCGCGATGAAGACGAACAGTGCCTGCGCGCCCACTGCTTCAATGATTTCGGACACCAGCAGGGGTGCTGCAATCGCGCCCAGCGAGAAGTAAAAGATCAGCGAGGCGTTCAATTCGACTACAAAGTCTTCCGGGCAGAAGTCGTTCGCATGTGCGGCGGCGACCGAATAAATCGTGATCGACGTCGCACCGAACCCGGCCGAGGCAATGAACAGCGCCATCGCGTCGCCATGATCCACGAACAACGTGACGCCGGTGCAGACCAGGATCGCGGCGAACGACAAACCGTTCAATACCCAACGCCGATCCACCTTGTCCGCCAGCCACCCGATCGGGAACTGCGCTGCGGCGGCACCGATTACGGCCGCAATCAGAAAGATCGCGATCTGTCCTGCTTCCAGCCCATATTCGATCCCGACCAATGGGCCGACCATCCGAAAGCTGGCTCCTGTCGCCCCGGTGATTATGATCGCAAAGCAAGCCAGCGGCGAGACTGCCCAAGACCTGATTGGCGCCAGAACAGGGGGGTGATCGAGAACCGGAGGAACCTGGCGCGTAACTGCCAAAGGTACCAGGCAGAGGCAGCAGAAAATCGCGACGATATTGTACGAGGCATAAGCCGCTGGTTCCAGGAACGCGATCAACGCCTGGGCGACCATGCCTCCAACCAGATCGACCGATCGATAGATGCCGAACACACGTCCACGCATCCCCTTTTCGATCTTGGCCTGCATCCACGCTTCGATCACCGTGTAGCACCCGGCGATCGAAATGCCCGACAGAACCCGCAGCGCCGCCCACCATTCCGGCCCCTGCAGGACGGGGTGCAGAATGATGCCGATCGCGCCAATGGCTGCGGTCGTCGCAAAAGCGCGGGAATGGCCTGACCATCCGATCAAGCGCGGCATAACCCAGCAACCGATGAAGAACCCCGCGAAATGCGCTGACCCAAGAAGACCGATTTGAGGTGTCGACCACCCCAGCGCCGCCCCAGAAAGCGCATCCAACGGCCCAAGAGACCCCGACCCGATCTGAATCAGAAAGGCGGATAGAAAAAGAGCGGCGAACGAAATTAGAAGGCGCATGAACCCTGACCGGTGATGCGTGACCATGGCGCCTTTCGATAGCCATGTCGCCCTCTTATGCGACCGATGCTGTCGATTACTGGACAGGCCTGCGGCCCCTTGGCACCCGCAGATGCCTTGAAGCCAGACCGTACCGGTTGTTATGACGCGGCGCCCAGTTCGGGCGGCAGGGGCCGAAGACAGATGGCAGAAATGACCGAAGAACGCCCGAAATCGGCCCAGTTGGGTCCGCTGCGCGGCCTGGCTCCGTTTCTGCGCCCATATCGCTGGACAATCCTGGGCGTCGCCGTGGCGCTGTTGTTGGCCGCCGGATTGACTTTATCGTTGCCAATGGCGCTCCGGCGCGTGATTGACGGCTTTGCGGATCAGGATTTTGGGCTGATTGACCGGTACTTTGTTGCCTTTCTGGGTATTGCATTGGCATTGGCGCTCGCGACGGCACTGCGATTTTATCTGGTCAGCCGATTGGGCGAGCGGGTGATCGCCGACGTCCGCGCTGGTGTCTTCAGCCATGTCGCGGGGATGAGCCCGGCCTTCTATGAAAAGCTGATGACGACCGAGGTGTTGACCCGCCTGACCGCGGATACATCCGTTATTCAGGGCGTTGTCGGGTCCACAGCGTCCATCGCGCTGCGCAATATCCTTTTACTGTGCGGCGGAACGGTGTTGTTGCTTGTGACCTCGCCGAAACTAACGGCGTTGACGCTGCTGCTGGTTCCCCTGGTGATCGGACCGATCCTGTTTCTCGGACGCAGGGTCCGGCGATTGTCGCGTCTTAGCCAGGATCTGTTGGCTGACAGCGCCACGATGGCGGGCGAGGTGCTGCAGGCCGCCCAGACCGTCCAGGCGATGACCCATGTCGACCGCTCCCGCGCCGTTTTCAGCGACCGGGTTGAGGCCGCCTACCGGGCCGCCGTTGACCGGATCGGCGCGCGGGCGCTCCTGACGGCGATTGTCATATTCCTGATCTTCTCGGGCATTGTCGGCATCGTCTGGATGGGTGCGCGCGATGTCATGGCCGGGCGGATGAGCCCGGGCGAAATGACCCAGTTCGTGATCTATGCGGTGATTACCGCAGGCTCGGTCGCGGCCTTGTCTGAGGTTTGGGGTGAGTTGCAGCGCGCCGCAGGTGCGACCGAGCGGCTGGTCGAATTGATGGTCATGTCCAATCCAATCTGCGAACCGGCCGATCCGCTGGCCTCGGCAAGCCCGCCCGAAGGGGCAGTCCGATTCGAAGACGTGCACTTCGCCTACGCGACACGGCAGGATGCGCCGGCCCTTGCCGGTGTCAGCTTTGACGTCGCCCCGGGGCAGACAGTGGCGCTGGTCGGCCCTTCGGGCGCGGGGAAGACCACGATCCTGCAGATGTTGCTGCGATTTTACGATCCAGATCAGGGCCGAATTCTGCTGGATGGCGTCCCTATCGACCGATTGAGCCTGAACGATTTGCGGCGCCAGATTGCGCTCGTTCCACAGGAACCGGTCATTTTCGCGGACAGCGTCGCTGCCAATATTCGTTTCGGCGATCCCGATGCCAAAATGGACAGGGTTCAGTCCGCCGCCCGTGCCGCCGCCGCGCACGACTTCATCTCGGACCTTCCAGAAGGATATGATACCTGGCTGGGCGAGCGCGGCGTATTGCTGTCCGGCGGCCAAAAACAGCGCATTGCCATCGCCCGTGCGATCTTGCGTGATGCACCGCTCTTGCTGCTGGACGAAGCGACATCGGCGCTCGACGCCGAATCCGAGCGTGCGGTCCAAGGCGCGGTCGAGGCGTTGGCCGAAGGCCGCACGACGCTGGTGATCGCGCACAGGTTGGCAACCGTGAAACGCGCCGATCTGATCGTTGTGATGCAGGGCGGACAGATTGTTGCCACCGGCGCCCATGATGCGCTGGTCGCGGAAGGTGGCCTCTATGCCCGCCTCGCGCGGTTGCAATTCACCGAAGGCGTGTAACGCGTAGCCGCTCAGTCGAAGATATCGAAGATGTCCTCGGCTTCATCGACGATCTTGTCGAAATAGTAGCGAAACCCGCGGCGCTTACTCTTCCGGCGGCGGTCGTCCCGATCATCCCGGTCATCCCACCGGTCATCCCGTTTGTGTTCGCGTTTGCGGTACTTGCCCTTACGCCGGCGATCCGGCCGGTCCTTGGCCTTATGCCCATCGTATTTGTCCGCCCGGTGCGGAATTGCAGGACGCTTTTCGCCCATGCGCTTGGGCAAACGCTCGATCTCGGGCTGCAACGCCTCGATCCGTTGGATCGGCGCGCCGCAACCATGACAGACCAATGCGTGCGCAACCCGTGGCGGCAAGGTCGAACGGGCGCCGCAATAGCAGCAGGTCAGGATACGGGTTGGATGGCTCGCCTTCGTCCCCGGCACTTATGCGTGAGATTGGTCCGGGTCCAGCCCCCCGGGGCTGGTGTGCGGCGCCCCAACGCAATAAGCAGGGCGAATGTTCGAACCGATCCGTCAAACCCTTGATTTTTCCGACGATCAGACAGCCGCCTGGCAAGCCGTCGGTGATCTGTTGGCTGGTTATGGGATCGATCTTTCGACAGGTACAACGGTCGCGCGCGACGAGGGGGTTGCAAAGACAGAGGTGCTGGCAATCACCGGCAAAGCAGGTTCAGGCAAGACCGTTCTGCTGGCCGAGTTGGCGCATGTTCTGAAAGAAATCGGATTGGCCGCGATACGCCCAGATTGGGAGCCGCCACGGCGCAAGAACCGGCGGTCGTTTGCGGTTCTGGCCCCGACAAACAAGGCCGCCTCGGTTCTTCGCAACAAAGGGGTGCCCGCGACGACGATCCATCGCATCATTTACACGCCGGTCTATGACCCGGAATACGAAAAACTGGCGGAATGGTTGGAGGGCGAACGCTCGACCAGACCGACAATCGAGGGGTTGGCGGACGAAGCGTTGGATCGCGCACATGCGTTCTATCAGGAGCAACCCTCGGTCCCCGGCGCATTTGCCGCTGCGGGCCTTCGCGGCGCCGATTTTATCACGGGCTGGAAACGGCGGGAGGAAGGGCTGGACATTGCCCTGGTTGATGAAGCCTCGATGTTGGACGCTGAAAAACTGGCGGATCTGAAGGAAATCTTCGGGCTTGTTATCCTGTTTGGCGATCCGGCCCAGTTGGCACCGGTCGGTGAACGCGGCGAGATGATCTTCGGCAGCCTGCCCGAAGAACGCCATCACTCGTTGTCGCGTATCCACCGTCAAGCGGCGGACAACCCCATCCTGGACTTGGCTCACATGCTGGGCAGTGACGCGCTGGCTTTTGAGGATTTCGAAGAAGCAATCCGCAACGCCGCGGCCTCTGATGAACGCGTCAGCATTGCCCAGCGTGCAGATGCCGAACTGATGTGTGAAAGTCCGGTTCTGGTCTGGCGTAACAAGACGAGGATGCGTCTGATCAAAGCGTTCCGGTCCGCCCATGCCTGTCCCGAGCACGCTTTAGTGCCGGGCGAGCCACTGATCTGCGATGGGTTGGAGCTGCCGATGAAACAGCGAAAACAACGCATGGACCTGGAAGCACGCGGACTGATCAAAGGCGCACAGGCGCGGTATCTCGGCCCGGGGCGCAAGCCAGGTTTCGCCCGTGTCGATATCGCCGGGACAGACGAGCCGGGCATTTCGGTCGCCTCGATCATTCAGATCGAGAGCCCCGACGAGGCCGAGCCGGTCATTTTGTCGGCGGCACGATCCGGTGCGCTGTTTCTGCACGGTGCCGCTTGCACGATCCACAAAGCGCAGGGATCGCAGTGGCCAGCCGTGCAGGTTTTTGCCCCAGACCTGTACGCTGCCGCGCGCGTCGGTGCGACCGAGGCTGGGCTGGCGCTTTGGAAACGTCTTGCCTATGTCGCCATAACGCGTGCCGAGGACCGTCTGGTCTGGGTCAGCCGTTACATGATTTCCCGTCCCGACGAGCCTTTGGGCGCCGCCGCCGGACAATTGCTTTAGCCGCCAAAACAGGAGCAGGCATGAAACGCATTATCTGGATATTGGTCGTCCTTGTCGTCGCTGGCGCAGGCGCCGCAACGGTTTGGTTCATGGGCAAGGGCGAAGTCGACCGGCAACTGGATGTGGTCAAGGCCGATGCCGCCGCGCGCGGTTGGGCTTTGACCTGGTCCGACCGGGAGATCGAGGGCTTTCCGGTCGCCAGTTCCGTCCGGCTGAAGGATGCGGCGCTTGTCTCGGAAGATGGCATCCTGATCAAGGCGGGTGATGTCCGGCTGGTTCAGGATAAAGCGGCCCCGGGCACGGTGGTTGCCGAACTGCCAGCCAAAACATCGATTGAAATCCCGATCGACGGGATCACGCGTCAGAGCATGCCAAGCCTGCCGGAACGTGTGATCATCGACATTGCTTCTGAAGACCTGCGGATGATCCTGAAGGCGTCCGAAGGCGCACCCCCGGCGATTGTCGTCACGGCCGGGTTGGTCCAGGCGACAATGGATCAGGACGACGCGCCGGTGAAGCTGGCCATCGATGCCCGCACTTTGGAACTGGTCACGGAACCCGACGGCAAGGCCCGCAAGATCCGGTTGAAGGCATCGACACTGACATCAGACACACGCCAGGTGGCCGAGGCTGACGCAATGACGATGGTATCGCAGTATTCCGATGTGCAAATCGGCGCGACCGTCGCCGCGCTGGATGTCGATGGATTTCTGGCCGCTTATAAAGCGCTTGCCGAAAACCTGATCGACGGCGCATTTCAAAGCGCCAAACAGTCGATTACCATCTCTTTCTTTCAGGCCGGACAACCGCTGACGCTGACATGGGCCGCCGGTCCGCAAACCGGTCTTTTCAGCATCGACAAAGGCATCGTCACCTATGACAGCGAAGACCGCGACGTGAAGATCGTGGTCGACAATCGGTCCATGGGCATGACGGTGGACGCGACGGCGCTGTTCTATCAGCGCCGGTTGCAATTTCCGCTGACCGGGGGCGGCGCAACGCCGCGTGAAGGCGCCTTCCGGATTGCCGTCGAAGATTTCCTGCCGGGCGATGCCGGTTGGCAGATGGTCGACCCGACCGCTGCCCTTGGGCGCGAGCCGATGGACTTGTTGTTCGATTCCAAAGCAACCATGCGCTTGGCCGGCGGCGGCGGCGGCATCCCGGTCGAATTTTCGAACGTCACGTTGGATGCGTTCGAGCTGAATGCGCTGGGCGCCACAGCAAGCGCGACCGGAGATGTCGAAATCCTGCAACCCATCAACCTGCCCCTGGGCGAGATCAAGGTTAAAATGACCGGCGCGACGGCCCTGATCGGAAAATTGCGTCAGATCGGACTTCTGGACGACCAACGCGCCCAAATGGCCGACGCAATCCTGCAGGTCTACGCCCGTACCGGAGACGGCTCCGACAGCCACAATACAGAAGTCGCCTTTACGAATCGCGGCATTCTTGTCGGCGGGCGCCCGATCGACGGGTCTTCTGTACCGGACGACGCGTCTCCGCTGGACCCGACAACGGACGGGGCTGGCGATAGTGGCGATGCTGCTGACGAGGACACATCTGGCGCGGCGGCAACGGACGGTACCGGCGGCACAGGATCGGACGAAGCGGAATCGGACGAAGCGGGATCAGACGAAGCGGGATCAGACGAAGACGGTAGCGGCAAACCCGCGGAGTAGTCGGGCAGGCGGCCGTCATGATCATTCGAACGGGCGCTTATCCCCCTAGCGGATAACGCCCGATCACTTGAAACCGGCCATCCGACCGCTCGCCGAACAAACATATTTCGCGCACTGGCAAAGGCTCCCTGCAGAACGCCCTTGTGATGGTGGCAAGCACCGACATTGCACGCTGGGCAAGCTCCGCAGACAACTTCCCGGACAGCGTCAGGTGAAAACGAAATTCGCCCAGAACATAGGGATATCCCCAATCTTGAAGATATTGCTCCTGCCGGGCCGACAGCCCGGCCGCGCGGCGGCGGGCCATTTCGTTGGCATCCGGCGGGCGGCGGAACCGGTCCAGATCGCAAACGCAGGCTGCTGCCAGTGCCGCCAATTCTGGGGAGCCGGTATCGGGAACCAAGGCCGCGAAATGGCCGATCCGGCGCAGATCCAATCGCGGCGCAGAAAACGGCTGGCATTTTTTGGCCAGATCACGCACCGACGCCTCCAGGCCGCCGAAATCTGTGCCATCGGCCAGCCGGAATGGCGGTTTCAACGTCCCATGAAACCCATACTTCCTGGGCGCAGCAGTAATTCGTGTGATATCCAGCCCGGCGATATCCAGCCCGGCGATATCCAGCCCGGCGATATTCAGCCCGGCGATTGCGGGGTGTGCGGGCGTACTTGCGGTCTCGGCATCCCAACCCAGCCAGGACGCGCCAAACCGAGCAAGGTCGGATCCCGCTGGCGGCGCGTAGAAAACGGCATAGCGGGCGAAGTCGGACACTCAGCGCCCCTTGGCTGACAGTGGCGTCAGGCCTGTCACTCCGCCCCGGCGGGCCAAATCACCGGAAAGTCCGGACCGCCAAATGGCGCACCGTGCTCGTATTCCAAATCGGGAAAAGGCGGCGAGGTCCGGCCAGGGCGCTTGGCGAATCGAGCATCTTCGCCGACCCAGCGCACGGAAATCACGCGCCGACGCTCGGTTGATTGGTTTGCGGGCGCGCCGTGCAGGCATCGGAAGTTAAAGGCCACCGCATCGCCCGGTTCCACCGCCCAGCCGCGGATATCCATCGCACCGCGATCGGCATTCACATCGGGCACGCGCTGGCTTTCATCGCCATCATAAAGATTACTGCCATCGAACCGCTCGGCCCGGTAAACCGGCCCCGCGCGGTGCGTCCCCGCAACGAATTCCAACGTTCGTTCGCGCGGCACCGGATCCAGCGGAACCCAGAAGGACACGGACTGCATGCCGTCGACCAGGTAATAGGGTGCATCCTGATGCCAGGGGGTTTCGATCGAATTTCCCGGTTCCTTAACAAGTACATGATCGTGAAAAATGCGGGACGTCGGCGATTGCATCAGGTCCGCAGCGATCCGGGCCATCGGCGATTCGGTGACCAATGCGCGATACCCGGTAATCTTCGACCAGTTGCAGAAATCCTGAAAGAACGGCGCGGTTCCATCGTCCGGATGGTAGGTGCGTTCGCGGAACGACGGCGCGGCCATGTTCTCCTCGATCCCGGTCCTCAGCCCTTCGATCCACGGCCCGAAGGCCCCGCGAATGACTGCACAGCCGTCTGTCTCGAACTGATTGATGGTCTGCTGATCGACCTGTTGCGTCATGCCGGGCCTCCTTTCGCCTTTCGCGACAGCTAACGCGCCGATGTGCCCATCGCAAGCATCTGCGTTCTTGCGGCAGATCATCAGTGCGCTAAAATTCCGCGCAGAGAGGGCACATGCGCATTAAAAGTATTGTCGGCATGGCTACAATCCTTGCGGCGTTGTGGCTGATGGGGGATTTCAATCGCGACACCTTTCGCCGTGATCTTTTTGCGCTTTGCCTTGGCCGTGCCAGCGACGGGCCAAGCGTAACCGAAACAGAAGCAGAGACCTGCGCCTGCATGGCGCGCGCCGCGATCCAGGCGGTGCCCTGGAAATCGCGCCTTCCGCAATCGCTGATCACGCTAAACGCCGAAGACAACGCCCGCATGGTCGCAGCGCAAAAGACTTGTCAAACGGGCGGGGCCGGGGTGGTTGGTACCGCCTCCCCGGCTCGAACGGGGGACCTCTGGATCCACAATCCAGCGCTCTAACCAACTGAGCTAAGGCGGCACATCACCGCGCTTGCGCGCGGATGCCCCATCTACCGCCCGTTCAGACGGATTTCAAGCCTGCGGCACAGCGAAAACGCAACCCGGGGGGTTGGCTTTTGCGCCCGCCGCCTGTTATCCGCCGCGCAACAGCGCCCGGGGACCGGATATGAGCATCAATAGACAAACCGAAGAAGCCGCCAACCTTCAGATCGGACCGACCTCGGAAGGCATGGTTCGCCTCTACATCGAAGCAGAGACCTTTAACTTGCCGATGGATTTCGAACCCGAAGAGGCTGAAGAAATCGCTGAGGAACTGCGCGCCGCAGCCCAGCGCGCCCGGGGTGCAGGTGCCAACAAGGGACAAGGTGGCTCTGGCAAAGCCAAGAAGAAGCACCGCAGCTGACAGCATCGCCTTCAGGCGGCGGCGCAGAACGCGTCGATCACCTCGCCCAATCGTCCGCCGGTGGCATCCGGCGCCGCCAGGCAAATCGGTGCGGCAGGAACAGATCGATTATCGAACACTGCCACCAATTGCCCTTGCCGCAACGGTCGTTCGATCAGCGCGCTGTGCCCGATCAGGACACCATCGCCCTCGATGCAGCGCTCGATCGCGATGCTATAAAGTGAATGGGTTGGACCGCGCGCAGTCTCGACCCCGTCAATCATCTGCGCTTTTAGCCAGGTTTCCCAATCATCGCGCCAGGCCAGATCGTGCAGCAATGACGCGGATTGCAGATCCTCCGGGCGGGATATTGTTTTCGCCAGATCGGGTGCCGCGACGGGCAGCAACGCGTTCTGGGCCAGCACGCGGGTCTGCCCCTGTGGCTGCAACGCCAGGTCGGATGGATATACCGACAAATCAAAGGCCCCCCGGTTCAACGGCGGGCAGATATCCAGCGCATGTATTGAAAGATCAACGTCCGGCAACATGCGGTGCAGATCGGACAGGCGCGGGCTCAGCCATAGCTGTGCAATTGCAGGCAGCGCAGCGATCCTGATCGTTGCAGTGCCGACCTCCCGGCGAAGCTCTTGCGCCGCGAGACCCAGACTGTCGAAGGCAGATGTCATATGCGGCAATGCCCGCATCCCCAGATCGGTCAGCGAAACGCCTTGGGCATGACGCTGAAACAACGGCCCGCCAACCCAGTCCTCCAGCTTCTTGATTTGCTGTGCAATCGCGCCCGGTGTGACCGATAACTCCTCGGCGGCGCGCAAAAAGCTCCCGTGCCGCCCAGCAGCCTCAAAGGCGCGCAGGGCATTCAACGGCATTTGCGACGGGCGGGGCGGTGAGAGTGCCATTATCTAGACGTAGAATTTCTATTCCTAGACTCGCTTAAATCTGGTTTGCGGTTCCAGTGCAAGCATGGGATGCGATGGGCCAATCGATCGGGCGTGCAGATCGCGTTCGCGAATAAGGGAAGACTGATATGGCCAACGATATGCGCAGAGACTGGGTGCCCGGCCCGCTCGAGGACTATGTTCAGGATCTGGCCGCGCGCACGCGCCAGATGTCGTCGCCCGATCTCTCCGATTGGCTGGACACGCTGATCGCAGACAACCGCCGTATCCATGAGGCCGATTGTATAAATCTCAATCCGGCGACGAATATCATGAACCCGGCCGCCGAGGCGATGCTGTCGCAGGGCTTAGGATCGCGCCCGTCGCTGGGTTATCCCGGCGACAAATACGAAATGGGCCTAGAGGCCATTGAACAGATCGAGGTCATCGCTGCCGATCTGGCTGCCGAGATATTTCAGGCAAAATTCGCCGAGGTCCGGGTGTTCTCCGGCGCGCTTTGCAATCTTTATGCGTTCATGGCGACCTGTCAGCCGGGCGATTCAGTGATTGTCCCGCCTGCCGATATCGGCGGGCACGTAACCCACCACGGCGAAGGTGCTGCAGGCCTTTATGGGCTGGACATTCACACTGCGCCTGTCTCGAAGCAAACCTATACCGTTGATGTAAAGGCCCTGGCCGAACTGGCCGAAAAGGTTCGCCCAAAGCTGATCACCATCGGCGGCAGCTTGAACCTGACACCGCATCCGGTGGCCGAGATTGTCGAGATCGCCCGCGACATTGGCGCAAAGGTCCTGTTCGACGCTGCCCATCTTTGCGGCATGATCGCAGGTCGTGCCTGGGAAAATCCGCTCAGCCAGGGTGCCGATCTGATGTCAATGTCTACTTACAAATCGCTGGGCGGTCCCGCTGGCGGATTGCTGGTGACAAACGATGCCGCGATTGCCGAACGCCTGGACAGCATCGCCTTTCCGGGCCTGACCGCGAATTTTGATGCCGGCCGCGTCGCGGCGTTGGCCCGCACATTGCTGGACTGGCGTGAATATGGCGAGGCCTATGCCGATGCGATGGTCCGAACCAGCCGTGCGTTGACCGTCAATCTGGCACTGGAACGGGTCCGTCCCTATGTGCCGTTCGGAACTGCCACACGTTCGCACCAGTTTGCGGTTCCGGCCCACAAATGGGGCGGCGGACAGGCCATGGCCAAGCGTCTTCGCCGTGCGAACATATTGACGTGCGGTATCGGTCTGCCCATGGAGCCGGTCGATGGCGATGTGAACGGGCTGCGCATTGGAACGCCCGAGATCGTGCGTATCGGCATGACGGCTGACGACATGCCCGAACTGGCCAGTCTGATCGCCCGTGCGCTTTATGGCGAGCCGGAAGATGTGGCGGGCGACGTCACGGTCTTCCGCTCCCGTTTCCAGGGCCTGCATTACGTCCGAGGGTGAGAGCGCTGGTTTTCGCCACCGCGCGCAGCGTGCCAATTCGGCGCAACATGTTGATGTAATTTACATTTTCTTAAAATTGCGGGGATAAAGCCCGCGGTGCTAGCAAGGGCCAAAGTCAGAGTGCGGCCCCAACTATTCCCGGGAGAACAAGGTACCAAATGCGGCCTAATCAACCGTTGAAGGTGCCACTCGTGGCTGGCCAGCCACAATTTTCTGCGCCGACCACTATTTGGAGCGGGCCTCTGGAGCGCCAGAGCCGGTTCGCAGAACGAGAGCGCAATCAACCAGTTCGCTGCCTAGACGCCGCGTCTGTTCTTGCCGTGCATTTGTTGCAAACCCGGCTGCCAGCGCCGCCGCCAACCCGCAGAAACCGGCCCCCCCCGCCTTCAGCTATTCCTCGCAAACGCGCATCAGCCGATCCGCCGCAAGCAGCGCAAATCTCAGCGTCACCGCTTTGCGACGGGCCGCGACAAGCGGTGTCTCCGCCCCGTGGCGCAGGATTTCGGCATCCCACTCATCCGTGCGGATCAGCCCATGCTCGACCGGTAACAGTTCCTCGGGAAACTCGGGCGGCACGGCAAAATACAGCCGGTCGCACCATTCCAGATATTCGTGCCATTTGTGATCCGACTGAAAATCGGCGCGCGAGGATTTCACCTCGACGCACCAAAACTCGCCCTTTGGCCCCAGCGCGAGCACATCCAGCCGCCGTCCGGTTTTGACCGGGAACTCGGTCAGGACCGAAAATCCTTCATCCATCAGCATCCGGCAAACACCGCGGGCCAGTCGAATGCCGGGCTGTTCTTTAACCTGATCCATCAGCACCATGCGCCAAGCATAGAATAAAACATGAACATTTACCATCCCTCCGGCGCAAACGCTCTGGACCAATTCGCGCGCTGACAAGTTCGCCCAATCGTGCTAGGCGCGCGCCACAGCATTCAGGGCCAGACATCAGGGATCGAAACGATGAACCTATTCGCCGAGATCAAGACCCAGGTGATCGCCGCTGTCGCCGCGCTTTCGGCCGACGGCGTGTTGCCGGGCGATCTGGACACAGCGAATGTCACGGTCGACCCGCCACGGGACGCTGCCCATGGCGACATGGCGACTAACGCCGCCATGGTGCTGGCCAAGCAGGCAAGGATGAAACCGCGCGATCTGGCCGATGCGCTGGCCGAAAAGCTGAAGCACAGCCGCAACATCTCCGAGGTCACGGTCGCTGGCCCGGGCTTTATTAATTTGCGTCTGCCCGATGCCGCCTGGCAGCGGGTCGCCGCCGCGGCGTTGCACACCGGCGACGATTTCGGTCGCTCGACGATGGGGTCAGGTAAGAGGGTCAATGTCGAGTTCGTCTCGGCCAATCCGACCGGTCCATTGCATGTCGGGCACACAAGGGGCGCGGTGTTTGGCGATGCCTTGGCTTCATTGCTGGATTTCGCTGGGTACGATGTGACCCGCGAATACTACATCAATGACGGCGGCGCACAGGTCGACGTAGTGGCCCGCGCGGCCTATCTGCGGTACCGCGAAGCGATGGGCGAGCAAATCGAAATCGCCGAAGGTCTTTATCCGGGCGACTATCTGATCCCTGTGGGTCAGGCGCTGAAGGAAAAGTTCGGCGATACCTTGTTGTCGGCGCCGGAAGACGAGTGGCTGCCGACGGTCCGCGCCTTTGCCACCGATGCGATGATGGATCAGATCCGCGACGACCTCGCCGGGCTTGGCGTGCACATGGACGTGTTTTTCTCGGAGAAGTCACTTTTCGGCAACGGCCCGATCGAGGCGACCCTGGAGGACCTCGAATCGCGTGATTTGGTCTATGTCGGCACGCTGGAGCCGCCCAAAGGCAAAAAACCGGAAGATTGGGAACCTCGTCCCCAAACGCTGTTCCGCTCGACCGCCTATGGCGATGACGTCGACCGCCCGATCAAGAAGGCCGATGGATCGTGGACATATTTCGCGCCGGACATTGCCTATCACAAGAACAAGGTCGACCGCGGATATGATCTGCTGATCGATGTGCTGGGGGCTGACCATGGCGGTTATGTCAAACGAATGAAGGCCGCGGTTGCCGCGCTGTCTGACAACAATGTGCCGCTGGACATCAAGCTGTGTCAGTTGGTGCGCCTGTTAAAGGACGGCGCCGAGTTCAAAATGTCCAAGCGTGCAGGGACCTTCATCACGCTTCGTGATGTGTTGGATGAAGTCGGTCCGGACGTCACACGCTTTACGATGCTGACCCGGAAGAACGACGCTCCGCTCGATTTCGACTTCACCAAGGCACTTGAGCAGGCCAAGGAAAACCCGGTCTGGTATGTGCAATATGCCCATGCCCGGACCCACTCGGCGTTCCGGCGTGCCCACGAAGAGGGCGTGACACCGGACGTCACGGCCGCCGATCTGTCGCTGCTGACCGATCCGGGTGAGCTTTCGGTCTTGCGTCAGCTTGCCGAATGGCCGCGGCTGGTCGAGACGGCCGCTAACCATCATGAACCACATCGCGCCACATTTTATCTTTACGAACTGGCCTCAGAGTTTAATGCCCAATGGAATCGCGGGCAGGACAACCCTGAATTGCGTTTTGTCCGCCCCGATCAGCCGGCTTTGACCGCGGCCCGTTTGGCCATGGTCATGGCCGTCAGAGTTGTCATTTGCGCCGGTCTTGGTATTCTGGGTGTGGCTCCGATGGATGAAATGTAAAGACCGCAAACGGCAGCATGTTCGGAGCCTGAGGCGGGATACTCGCAACAATGCGAGGGACAGGCAGAACAATGACTAATAACAGCCCTGACTATTTTGACGAAGCGCCTGGCGGCCTTTCGTTCATGGCCCGTATGAAAGCGGGTGTATCGACAGCTATTGGCGCGACGGCGGCGCTTGGCATCATCTTTGCGATGGGTGTTTGGTTCTATCGCCTCGGCGACCGCGATGCGCGAAACGTCCCGATTATCCGGGCCGAGGCGAGCGCGGCGAAACGCATCCCCGATGATCCGGGCGGGGCCAAAACCCCGCACCAGGGGATCACAAGCTATGACGCCGCGGATGGCGCTTCGGTCAGTGCCGGGGCTGCCGTGATCGCGCCGGAACCGGCAGTACCCAAGCGAGAAGATATCGCGATGGGCGAATTGGAGGTGCCGGAGGAAAAGGCCGACAGCGAGGCGATCACTGAAGATCCGCTTAAGGCCGAGATCGAACGCGCCGTCGATGAGGTTGCGCCCAAGGAGGCCGTCGCCGCCCCGAAGCGTCCGGTCACAGATGACAAAACGGGCGCTGAGGCGGGTTCGCCAGAGGATGCCTCAGCCACGACCGAAGCTGAATCGGGGGCGGAAGCCACGGACGAAAAGGTCGCCGCCCTGGATACAGAGGTGAATGAGGAGGCGGCAACCGAGGAGACGGCAACCATTGCGGACGAGGAGATCCGCTTTCCGGATTCCACCGAATTTGCACCGGATGCCAGCCCGACAGCGCCGCGGCGCCCGACCAACCTGGTTGCGCGAAATGAAGCGGCCGCGAAGACAGCCGAGACGGCCGAGACCGACCTGATTACCAAGGCCGCGACTTCGGCCTTTCAGATCCAGCTGGCCGCTGACCCTGATCGCGGCGCGGTTGTGAAGCTGTGGAGCCGGATCAGCAAGGCGAATGCCGATGTCCTGCGAGGCCGCGCCCTGGCTGTGCAAACGACAGTGTCCGGCGGAACCACGTTCTATCGCCTGCGTGTCGGGCCATTTGCGTCCCGGGCCGAGGCCGTATCGGTCTGTCAGGCATTGAAGGCGCGCAATCAGGACTGCATCGTCGCGCGGAATTCCTAGCCTATGGTGCAGGCCGCCATCTATGGGCTGGAGGGGACCGCCCCCAGCCCGGCGGAATCCGCGTTCTTCCGCGATGCCGACCCCTGGGGGTTCATCCTTTTTGCCCGCAATATCGACACACCCGATCAGGTGCGCCGCCTGACGGGTTCGTTGCGCGACGCGGTCGGTTGGAATGCACCTGTCCTGATCGATCAGGAAGGTGGCCGGGTGCAGCGGCTCGGCCCGCCACATTGGAGTAAATGGGAACCGATGCGCGATCTCTGCGACGAGGCAGAGGGCGAAATGGCACTGCACGCGGCGATTACCGATAGGTATTTGGCGATCGCTGCTGAGCTGCGTGATGTTGGTATCGATGTGAACTGCGTCCCGGTACTGGACGTGCCGCAACCCAACGCCCACCCGATCATCGGAGACCGCGCGTTCGGCTGGACGCCCGGCGAGATCGCGCTGCGTGGACGAGAGGCGGCTGCGGCCCTTCTGGCTGGCGGTGTGCTGCCGGTGATCAAGCATCTTCCCGGTCATGGCCGTGCATTGGCCGACAGCCACGAAGCGTTGCCGCGGGTCACCGCGACCTTGGCCGAGCTGCGTCAGGCCGATTTCCTGCCGTTCCGATCCATGCGTGACGCGGCGCTGGGGATGACCGCGCATATTGTTTATGATGCCGTCGATCCGGATGCCTGCGCGACACTGTCGCCTGCTGCAGTTCGGCTGATCCGCGGCGAATTAGGCTTTGACGGTTTGCTGATGACAGACGACCTTTCGATGCACGCTTTGGCTGGTCCGATGGCCGAGCGCGCCGATTTGGCCATTGCTGCCGGGTGCGATCTGGTGCTTCACTGCAATGGCGAAATGGACGAGATGGTAGATATTGCCGGTGCGGTTTCAGCCCTGGCACCGGAAGCAGAGGCCCGGTCGAACCGGGCCTTGGCATTGCGTAGAGCGCCGGTGACAGCGGCGCCAGTGACCGAGGTAGAGCATGTCTGAAATTTCTGCCGGTAAGGCCGCCATCGACAATTCGTCCATTGAAACGGTCCCTTTCGACACGCCGCCCCGGGATTCCGAAGCGATTGCGGCCGAGACGCTGAATGTCGATGTCGACGGATTTGAGGGGCCGCTGGACCTTTTGTTGATGCTGGCGCGGACACAGAAGGTCGATCTCTCCAAGATCTCGGTCCTGCAACTGGCCGAGCAGTATCTGGCCTTCATCGAAAAGGCGCACACGCTGCGTCTGGAACTGGCGGCAGATTATCTGGTCATGGCGGCATGGTTGGCGTTTCTGAAGTCACGGCTGTTGCTGCCGAAAGAGGATGAGGACGGCCCGTCGGGCGAAGATCTGGCTGCACATCTGGCCTTCCAGTTGGAGCGGTTGGAGGCCATGCGGACCGCTGCGGCGCGGCTGATGGGCCGCGACCAGTTGGGCCGGGATTTCTTCAGGCGGGGTATGGAAGAGGCGGTGGTCGTGCGCCGTCAGACCACCTGGAACGCTTCGTTGTCCGATCTGCTGAAGGCCTATGCCCGCGTGCAGACAAAGGCCGAATACGCCCCGTTGAGCTTTGATCTTTCCGAAATCATGCCGGTCGAGCGTGCGCTGGAGCGTCTGAAAAAGCTGGTTGGTCAGATCCCGGAATGGGAGACGCTATCGCGTTTTCTGCCGGAGGGTTGGGCGTTGCAACCGGCCAAACGCCGGTCAGCCATGGCCTCCTCCTTTACGGCGATGTTGGAATTGGCCAAGCGCGGCGAGATCGAGATCCGGCAAGAGGGAACGTTTTCCCCGATCTTTCTGCGCGACCGCATTCAGGACACCCCGGCGTGAGCGACGATGCTGCGCCGGAAGAGGCGCTGTTCCAGGCGCCGCCGCTGCCGGAATTGGAGCGGATGGTCGAGGCCATCCTGTTCGCCAGTGCCGAACCGATGACC
The DNA here is from genome assembly GCA_951813525.2 of uncultured Limibaculum sp. Taxonomy (GTDB): domain Bacteria; phylum Pseudomonadota; class Alphaproteobacteria; order Rhodobacterales; family Rhodobacteraceae; genus Thermohalobaculum. The sequence continues at coordinate 454,716 of CATOTJ020000003.1, read as the reverse complement.
CGCCCGCAGATCGAGGAACGCTTGCCGCACAATGCCGATGCGGCGGCCGCGATTGAATCGTTGCGAAAACGTTATGAGGGGCGCGGCGTTCATCTGGTGCGCATCGGTCCGGCCTGGGCCTTTCGGACGGCGCCCGATCTGGGCCATTTGATGCGGCGCGAAGCGCAGGAGACACGCAAACTGTCACGTGCCGCGATCGAGACCTTGGCGATCATTGCCTATCACCAACCGACAACAAGGGCCGAGATCGAGGAGATCCGCGGCGTTTCCGTCTCTCGCGGGACGTTGGATCTGCTGCTGGAACTGGATTGGATCAAACTCGGCCGACGCCGTGATACGCCGGGCCGACCGGTTACCTTCGTGACGACCCAGGTCTTTCTGGATCACTTCGGTCTCGAATCCGCACGCGACCTGCCCGGCATCAAGGAACTGCGCGCGGCTGGCCTTCTGGAAAATCGGCCACCGGGCGAGGGCGACGATCCCGAAGCTCATGACGGTGACAGCACCGGGGACATGTTCGAAACGCCTGTGGCGGATGGCAACGAAGATGATTTCAACGCCGACGACGAAGGTCCGGACGCATCGGAGGGGGTTGGCACCGCGCCTGACCGGTCCGGCGGCGAATAGGGCGGCTATCGCACCGCTGTCCGGGCAGTGATCCCATGTCGTAGTGGGCGCAGGACGCCCGTGCGCCGGTAAGACAGTCCGAACCGGTTAGCGATAGTTACGCAATACGTCCGACGGCGAGCGCAGGGACAGCGCCGCTTGTTGCATACCCCGAGCCGCCTGCTCGCAATTTTGCTTGGTTTCCGGGTATCCCTCGCCGCAGCGCATTGCCATGGTCAGCACCCGACGCTCGGCCGCGACTTCCTTTTTGTAGCGATCAAATTGGCCCCGGCGTTGGATGCCGGCAATCGCTGGGATCACAGTTTTGCAATCCAGGCCCGTCCCGCGCAGCGCCAGTGACAGCGCCGCATTGTTGTCAGGTGCAAGGCAGATCTTCCAGACGACATCCAGCTTGATCGCCGGAAAGAACCGCATCAGCGTGCGGGCCCGCTCGGGCAGGCACAAAAAGCCGTTCATTACCCCCGACGGGTCCCAGAACTCGTAGGAGACCAGGAACGAGTAGGCCGCAATCCGTCGGCACCCGGCGCGCGGCGCGGCAAGAAAGTCCTTGGGCGCTTCGGGGACCCGGACGCCTTCCCGCAGAAAGCCCAGCGAGCGCGAGGCATCGATGATCAGCTTGCCGTCCGGTCCGTAGGGAACGATCGAGACCTGAGCGCCATAAGGCAGGGGGGCCATGCGCAACAGAACCACACGGCCATCCATGGACAGCTCGGCCTCGGCGGTATCGTCGATCGCTTCAGCTTTGAAATCTTCGCTCTGTCCCTGGGGGTCATAAAAGGTGCCGACATAACCATTTCCCGATGGGCGGATAATGATCGTCGCACCGGTGGCATCGTCGATCCCATAGTATCGCCCATTGAGCCGATCGGCAGCCGAGGCAGCACTGACCGAAACAAGCCACACCGCAACCACACACAGCATTGAGAGAAAACGCATTTGATAAGACCCCGTCCAAGTGACACTTCAGAATAGGCACGACGCCGCGCAGAGGCAAACGCACAAACGGCGCACCCTGAAACGATTTCGTGCACAGGGTTATGGATCGGCGTGCGGCCAAAACATCAGATTGAACGCTGACGGGCCAAGACCCCGGCGGCATAGAACGGGACCATCTGCCGCCCCCCTTTTCGCATTCGGCTCGATCTGCGATACTCGCTGCGGCAGGCAGGCAATAACCGGATAGCGGATCATGGACTGGGACAAGCTGCGCGTTTTTCATGCGGTCGCAGATGCGGGGTCGCTCACCCATGCGGGCGATCAGCTGCACCTGAGCCAATCTGCGATCTCTCGTCAGATCCGCGGGCTGGAAGAGCAATTGGGATCGACCCTGTTTCACCGCCATGCGCGCGGGCTGTTGCTGACCGAACAGGGCGAACTTCTATACCAAGCAACCGTCGAGATGACCAAGCGTCTGACCCATGCGGCGGCGCGCATCCGGGACCTGAAGGATGAGGTCTATGGTGATCTGAAGGTCACGACGACGGCAGGCTTTGGCACGACTTGGCTGGCACCGCGCCTGCCGGCGCTAGACGAAGCCTACCCGGACTTGTCGGTCAGCCTGATTCTGACGGAAGGCACTTTGGATCTGGGTATGCGCGAGGCCGATATCGCGATCAGGTTTGGCGCGCCGACTCAGCAGGATCTGATCCGCCGCCCGTTGATGGATAGCCGGATGCGGCTTTACGGATCACAGGAATACCTGGCCGGAAAGGGCACGCCCGAGACTGACAGGGATCTGATCGAGCGCCGGTTCATTTGCTTTAGCCCGGACGCCCCGCAACCCGAGGAGTCGCGGTTGTGGTTGTCCTCCAAATTTTCAAACGAGCGCAACTCGCATCTGACAATGAACAGCTATTTCGGCGTCCTGAAAGCGGCACTGGCCGGGTTGGGGATTGCGGCGCTTCCGGACTATGTAACGCGTGGATATCCCGAGCTTGTAAACGTGATGCCCGAGGATGTGTCGGAAAGCTTCACGATCTTTTTCTGCTATCCACAGGAATTGCGCAGGTCACAGCGGGTACTTGCGTTCCGTGATTTCCTGTTGGCGCAAGTGGCGGAATTCGTGCGTGATGGCGAGGAAAGTGCGGCCTAACGGTCACTCGCACCCGCAGTATCGACAAATGATGCGTTAGATTTGCAACAGATGCATAGCAGCTTTGCCACAGATTTGACCGGTTGCGCTTGCGAACGGTGCAGGCGGACCTTATGTTTTTTCTCGAAGCGCTTCGGCGCTTCAGATTGTGATACCTCCCTGTTGAACTGGCCGGGCATTGCCCGGCCTTTTTTTTGCCCAAGTCATACGAAAGACTTGGTGCAAGTCGAAGCGTGAGTATCACCTGTTTTCAAAGCGTTACGTGGCTATCTGAATATTGAATTTGGGGGCACTTCATTGCTGGATCCGCGATTCGCGGACCAGTGGGAATTTGGTTGTCCTGCCGAAGTTTTCGGCGAGATATTTCAAGCCTGGGAGATGCCGTGAGACGGGATGTTTTTTGGAGATTTCTGTTCGCTGGCGCAATTGCGGTGCTGATGTTGGGCATTTTGCTGTCACGCCATGTGACACCGCCGCTTTGGGTGTTGATCGCCTATCCGGCAATCGGAGCGATGTTGGCCCATGTGGTCAGCCGAACATCGACCAACCGTAAACAGATCGCGATGTTGGAAACGGCCTCGATTGCCGCAGCCTGTGTGGTCTTTGCTGCGACCATCGTGCATGCCTGCGCATCGGCGTTGTTTTTGGACGCAGTGCGGGCAAAGACCGCCGCGGCCGATCAATCGACGGTGATCGTATTCTTCGTTCTGCTAACACTGGCATCGTTGATGTCGTGGTGGGCGCTGGAGCGCCGGATCAGAAAGCTGCGTAGCGAAGATTTAGGTGCCGAGACCGATGATGAAGGTGCGCCCGCTCGATCCTGACAACTTTGTAAGCCATGTGCGGCGCGACGATCGGGCCAATCTGAAATGAAAAAAGGGCGCCCGGAGCGGCGCCCTCAATATTATATCGACGGGTGCGCCTCGATCAGCGCCAGAGACGGTCGCCCGCATCGATATCCTTATAGATATGGGCAACCTGATCGCCGTATCCGTTAAAGATCTGCGTGTCGATTTTGTCACTGGTGCCCAGGACACGCTCGCGTGCCTGGCTCCACCTGGGGTGCGATACCGCAGGGTTCACATTCGCCCAGAATCCGTATTCGTTGCCCAACAGCTCCTCCCAAAAGCTTTTGGGCTGCGTATCGGTAAACGTGATTTTCTCGATCGACTTGATCGACTTGAAGCCATATTTCCAGGGCACATGCAGGCGCATCGGGGCGCCGAATTGCTTGTGTAATACCTTGCCATAGGCGCCGATTACCATCAGGGGCAGCTCGTTCGTCGCCTCGGCCATCGACAGCCCTTCAGTGTAAGGCCAGGGGTACCAGTGTTGGCGTTGCCCCTTTGCAATCGACGGTGCCATGAAGGTCTCGAATTTGAGATATTTCGCGCCGGAGAGCGGTTTGGCCAGTTCGACAAGCTTGGAAAGCTCGAACCCGATCCAGGGAACGACCATTGACCACGCTTCAACGCAGCGGTGGCGATAGACGCGTTCTTCGATGGGCATCTTCGCGATCAAATCGTCGATGCTGAGCTGGAGCGGTTTTTCCACCATTCCGTCGATCGTGATCGTCCAGGGATCGGTGATCAGCGCCTGTGCTGCCGGGGCGATTTGTTTGTGCGAGCCGAATTCGTAAAAGTTGTTATAGGCCGTGTTGTCGGCTTCCGGCGTGATCGCCCTGCCAGCATCGGAATAGGCGGGATTGCGCGGCGCCGTTGGCGACCAAGGGCTTTCAGCGGATGCCAGCGCGTGCGCCGAGGTCGCCGTCGCAATCGATCCGACAAGCGCACCGGCACCGGCCAGCCATTGCCGACGATTCAGGAAGATCTCCTCAGGCGTCACTTGGCGCTCGGGTACAGACCAAGACGGCGGAGTAATGTTATACATTCGTGCGCTCCATTTTTTTCATAGTTAGTTATTACAGCAGCAGCAGGAAAATCACGTTCAGGTCAGTTTCATGTCAAACGCAGCAACCGGCCCGATCAGTCGGCGCAACCCGATCAATCGCGGAATTCGCTGATGGTATAGCCCTGAAGGTAAAGAAGTGCCGTCAGATCGCCGTTTAAGATGGCGGCATCTGCCTGTTGAGCAACGACGGGTTTTGCGCGGAAAGCAACGCCCAGGCCCGCAGCGTCGATCATTGCCAGATCGTTGGCGCCGTCGCCAGCTGCCAACGCCTCGGATGCGTTGATCCGATGTTCGGCGCACAGCCGCTTCAGTTGTTCCAACTTGGCGGCGCGGCCAAGAATGGGTTCATCGACTGCTCCGGTCAGTTTGCCGTTTTCGATGATCAGCTGGTTGGCATGATGCTCGTGGAACCCTGCGGTATGCGCGACCCGTTCGGTGAAATAGGTAAACCCGCCCGAGACCAGCGCGGTATGGGCCCCGTTTGCCCGCATGGTTTGCACAAGGGTCCGTGCCCCGGGGTTCAGATGCACGCGTTCGCGCCAGACATCTTCCAGCCGGTCTGCATCCAGCCCGGTCATCAGGGCAACGCGCGCCCGCAATGCTTCGGAAAAGCTGATCTCTCCGCGCATGGCAGGCTCGGTGATCGCAACGACCTGATCACGGACGCCAGCATAATCGGCGACCTCGTCGATACATTCGACGGGGATCATCGTCGAATCCATATCAGCAATCAGCAGGCGCTTGCGGCGACCGGTGGCGGGAATGCAATTGATGTCGATGCCCGGGGCTGCATTGATTTCCGCAGCGCTTACAGGGCCGGGCAGCGGTATTTCCGCAGCATCGTCCGACAGGCGGCGGGCCGGGCCGCCGGGCGACGGGATCTGATCGCGCACCGCGGCGATCTGGCTGTCGAGCAGGCCCGTTTCAGGCGCCGCGGTGAGAACGATGAAATGCGTCATGACTTCGACCGGGCGGACACATTGCCCGCCCACGGGATGGGATTGAACCCCATCCTACATTGCCGCGGCCTGTTGCGTCGCCGACGGCGTGCTTTCCAGTTCTTCCGCCAACAGGAACGCCAGCTCCAGCGCCTGAGAGGCATTCAACCGCGGATCGCAGGCCGTGTGATAACGATCGCGCAGGTCTTCCGAGCTGACCTCGTGCATGCCGCCCATGCATTCGGTGACATTTTGGCCGGTCATCTCGAAATGAACACCGCCGGGATAAGTGCCTTCGGCGCTGTGGACAGTGAAAAACTCGCGCACCTCCTGCAGGACACTATCGAAAGGCCGGGTCTTGTAGCCTGACTCCGACTTGATGGTGTTGCCGTGCATCGGGTCACAGGACCAGACAACCGACCGGTTCTCGGCCTCGACAGCACGGATCCAGCCGGGCAAATGATCGGCAACCTTACCCGCGCCCGTACGGCAGATCAGTGTCAGGCGACCGGGGGTATTCTCGGGATTCAACCGGTCGATCAGGCGGATCAAATCATCAGGCGCCAGCGACGGGCCGCATTTCAGACCGATCGGGTTGATGACACCACGGCAGAACTCGACATGCGCGCCATCGGGCTGACGGGTTCGATCGCCGATCCAGATCATGTGACCCGATCCGGCCACCCACTGGCCGGTGGTCGAATCCTGACGGCAAAGCGGTTCTTCGTATTCCAGCAGCAAGGCCTCATGGCTGGTATAATACTCAACCCCGCCCATGGTCGTTGCCGTTTCGGCAGTAACGCCAGTGGCGGCCATGAAATCGACGGCGCCCTGTATGCGCTGCGCCATTGTCATATAGCGTTCGGATTGCGGGCTGTCCTTGGCGAACCCAAGGTTCCAGGCTGTCACCCGCTGAAGATCGGCATAGCCGCCGCCCGCAAAGGCGCGCAGCAGGTTCAGCGTGCCTGCTGATTGCAGGTATGCCTGTTCCATCCGGGCCGGATCGGGAATGCGCGCTTCCGGCGTGAAATCGAAACCGTTGATAATGTCGCCGCGGTAGGACGGCAGTTCTACGCCGTCGATCGTTTCCAAATCCGATGAGCGCGGCTTGGCGAACTGACCGGCCATGCGTCCGACCTTAACGACCGGCTTTTTGGCGCCATAGGTCAGCACAACCGCCATTTGCAGCAAAACACGAAAAGTGTCGCGAATATTGTCGGCAGAAAACTCGGCAAAGCTTTCCGCACAGTCGCCGCCTTGCAGCAGGAAAGCATCGCCGGCGGCAACCCGGCCAAGTGCAGCGGTCAGATCGCGGGCCTCGCCTGCAAACACGAGCGGCGGATAGGTCCCCAGTTTGCTGGTCATTGCATCCAATGCCTCAGCATTCGGATAGTTCGGCATTTGCATGCCCTGATGATTGCGCCAGCTTTTGCGGGTCCAGATCACGCTCATTTCGCCCTCCGTCTCGGTCAGGAGAGCGGGGTATAGCGGAGAGGATGTTGGCTTTCCAGCGTTGTGGAGGGCAAAATTCGGGGTCAATTCACGATTTTTGGCGGATTGACGGATCCGTTCGTTGCACGAGCCTTTCAGCGCTACAGATTTCGTTCCGCGGAACCGGCGTAAATCGGCTGATGTGCTCAAGATGTTGGGATTTCCGTACTTTCGATGTCACTCTCGGCTTGACGGGAACGCCCGCTGGGTCGAAAGGTCGAACAAGGCCGGTTCGGTCGAGGGTGACGGCAAGGAGTGGTGCCACTTCATGGTGGAGCTTGCGAGCAACAACGAAGAGAGTCCGCGCCAGTTCGTCTTCTTGTTGACGGACCAGTTCTCGATGATGGCCTTTGCCGCAGCGATCGAACCGTTGCGCCAGGCCAATCGTATGTCCAGGCGGTCACTCTATGAATGGCGCCTGGCGTCAGAGGATGGAATGCCGGTCGCCTGTTCGAACGGGTGTACCGTGTCCTCAGATATATCTCTGATCGACTTGTCGCGCGGCACGGCGCTGGTGGTTTGCACGGGGTTGAATCTACGCGATGCGACCGCACGCCCGATCCTTTCCTGGCTGCGTACGCAATCGCGGCGAGGGGTGCGGCTTGGCGCGGTCTGCACCGGCGCGCACGTGCTGGCCAAGGCGGGTCTGCTGGGTGGAAAACGGGCAACGATACATTGGGAAAACCAGGCGGCATTTGCCGAGGAGTTTCCCGAAACGGATCTTTCGAACCTGCTCTATTGTCTGGACGGTGACGTTTTCACCTGCGCGGGCGGCACAGCATCGGCGGATATGATGTTGCAACTGATCTCGGAGGATCATGGCTCGGATCTGGCTGCATTGGTCGCAGACGGGATGGTTCACGCGCCGGTTCGGTCCGATGCAGACGAACAACGCCTGTCTGTTCCGGCCCGCATCGGTGTGCGTCATCCCAAGCTGGTGAACATTATCCAGACCATGGAGCAGAACACCGAGGATCCGATATCGCCGTCCGATCTGGCCAAGGGCGTGAACATGTCGACGCGTCAGCTGGAGCGCTTGTTCCGGCGCTATCTGAACCGGTCGCCGAAACGCTATTACATGGAACTGCGGCTGGAAAAGGCGCGCAACCTGCTGTTGCAGACGGATATGAGTGTGATCAATGTGGCTCTGGCCTGCGGCTTCACCTCGCCCAGCCACTTCTCGAAATGCTATCGCAACCATTTCCAACGCACCCCTTACCGTGAACGCGGCACGCCCGCCGAGCACAAGGCACGCGCCTGAGCGGGGGAGACCGATGGCGGAGAGGGCGAAACCACCGGCTAGATCGGACTTCCCGGTTTTTCGCGGCGTTACGACGCGCTGGATGGACAACGACGCCTATGGGCATGTGAACAACGTCGTCTACTATTCCTATATCGATACTGTCGTGACCGAGTACCTGCTGGAAACCGGCGCCATCGATTATCACGGCGGGGCGGTTATCGGTCTGGCAGTGGAAAGCGGGTGCAGTTATTTCGCCCCGATCTCTTTCCCGGATCGTGTCACAGGCGGGATCCGGGTCGAGCGGCTCGGCCGGTCTTCGGTGCGTTATGGGGTCGGGATTTTCCGCGGTGACGATGAAATGGCGGCTGCGGCTGGATCCTTTACCCATGTCTATGTCGATGCCGGGACACGCAGACCGGTAGAGTTGCCAGAGCGGTTGCGAGAGATTTGTGAGAAGTTGGAAGGATGATGCGGAAATGATGACATGTGGGCGGATGATTTTTCCTATTGTTTTGTTATCCCTTGTCTTCTTCTCCAGCTCATCAAGCCGTGCTGATGAAAACGCGGATGCGAACCGACTGTTCGTCGAGACAGTATCTCTTTGGAAGAAGGCTGCTTCGGGTGATCTGGATTTGTCATGGCCCGATCGCCTCGAATTGGCACAATCGGTCCACGAGAACCTACAACTGATCGTTGCCAAAATGCCTGGATCCAATCTGGCCGCACGGCTTGTCGCTGATGAGACCGTAGGAGTGATCTCGCTCGAGAACGTTCAGGATGTGGTGCGCAAACTGGAGGAGTGCCGGGAGTTACCGAGTTTGGAGCGATGCGAGAGTTCTGAGAAAGTTTTTCTGCCGAAGACGAAGGACAATACCAAACTTGTGCGCGTCGTTGCGGCAAAGAAACCGATCGCCTTTGGTGAGAAGATGACATTCGAACACGCGAGGAAAGTCCTCAAGTTTGTCTTTTTCCCCGAGAAAGCCGTGCCGACTGGTGTATTTCACGATGCTCAAGGACTGTTCGGCGAAGATCTCGACCAAGTCCGATACACGACCCGTGATTACATCCCTGGAGAACTCATTCTAAAGCGTCGCCTCACAGGCCCGGGCGAAGCAGTCGGGCGGCGATTGTCTCTGCCGATCGACATGGTCCGGTTTTCAGTCGGCACTGATCCGGCAGACGCTCTGTTCGATCCTGGTGATCGACCTGCATTGGTTGTAATGCTCGTTAAGCCGGACGGCGAGATAGAATGGCCTCTTTTGACTGAGGTGACCGTCACGATGGTCAACGAAAACCGGGCCTTTTTCGAAGTGCCGTTGGTGCACTCGGACCTTTTGCATCTGGCGGAAGAAGCAGGGGTGCTGCGTCTGAAGCGCAAGTAGTGTGCACCGCGACGCCAGACGAAACAAAAGCGCCGACCATCAAGGCTCGATCCAACCCTTCACGATTGCAAGGCCAAGGGCCTGTTCCCGTGTCCGGGCGCCAAGTTTTTTTCGGGCGTTTTTCAGGTGAAGCGAGACCGTTACGGGCTTGATGTTCAGGCGGTGAGCGATCTGGTCACTGCGCTCGCCACGGCCAAGCCACAGCAGGACTTCGCGCTCGCGGTCGGTCAGTGGCGATGGCCTTTGGGCATCGAGTGCCTCGAGCCGCGATTGAACGAGCGTCGAGAAGGCGGGAAGATATCCGTTGAGGTGATTGGATATCGCGGCTGTTTCTTTGCGGCCTGCAGAGCAGAGCAAGTTCCAGCCACCGGAAACGCCCGGTTCGGTGAACAGCATTGGAAGCGCGATGCCAGAACGGAAGCCGTGATCGCCCGCGCGCAGAATGACCTCGCGCTCTCGGGCGGTCAAATAGGGATGATCGGGCAGGTTGTCCGCACCGGTGAAGATCGGGCCGGGCATGAAGACGCCATGGCTGAACATCGGATCGAAGCGGGCATCGCCATGCGCTGCATAATCGTTGACCCATGCGTCCAGTCCTGCACTGGTGCGCATCTGGATGGCGTGCTGTCGGGATTGTCCGCCCGCCGCACTTTTCGCATAGATGACCTGATCGAACCCAATCCGGGCGAAGGTAGCCAGCGCTTCGATCCAGAAACTTTCCGGGTCGGTGATCCCGGCAAGTTTCGACCAGCTATCGCATAATTGTGAACTCGTCTCGCACTGCAAATCGACTTCCCCGAGGGTGAAATGCGTCCCTGCGAGGCAACCTATCAAAATTGATAGGTTGCGTGGAGTCTCAATGATTTGAGACACTTCGTTCGTAAGGACAAAGATTGCGATGCGGCGAATTTTGCGCCGCGTCTTCTGACGGAACCAGGGAATATCATGCATCACAAGACTGTTCGCCGCGGCAACCGCGGTCACGACGTAATCTGTCTGCAGTATCTGCTCAACCAGGTCTCGAAAAGTATATTTGATCACTTGCAAGTGGATGGAATTTTCGGCAGGGAAACGCGCCGCGTCGCGGAGTTGTTTCAACTGAACAACGCTCTGAAAGTCGACGGCATCGTCGGCCCGAACACCTGGAACAGGCTGTATGACGTGGCGCCAGGGCCGGTGCCAAAAGCAACCGAGGCCGAGACCTATGCCAACAAGCCGGTTTCGGGCGGAAAGGCGCAGCAAAAGCCGACGACACACCTGCCATTGAACATTTATATTCATGGCTATGATGCGCCAGACCTGAAGAAATCGTTCGCGATGCATCGTGGAAAACCGGTCCAGCACTATGTCCTGGGTCCCGGAAAGCGGCCAAAGCCGCTATCGACGACGATCATCGATGATCTCGATGGGCGAAGCGCGAGAATTGCCGACCTGGTCATAAACACGCACGGTTCCGGGGGCGGGGCCATCAAGGTCGGTGGCGGCACATGGCCAGCGTCGGCAGTCGCAAAGTTTGCCGGTGACCTGAAGGGCTATTTTCTGCCGGGCGCCAAGATACGGATCTATGCCTGCCTGTTCGCAAGCTCACGCGAGAAATGGGGAGAGGTCGAAGCCCGTTGGAATGCCAGCGAAGGCGAAGGATATGGCGCCGGCGCCCGCGCCATGGTGGCAATCGCAAAAGCGGCGGGTGTTACGGTTTCGGCAGGCTTCCGAGTACAGTTCGGCACGGACGGCGCGTTCAAAGGACCCTGCGCGATCGCCTATCCAAACGGAGGATGGAAGATGGAAAAGGGCGGCGACATTTCAAATGGCGAAGCCTGGGTCATATGGCGAAATGGCATGAAACACTGGCTCGACAGGGAATGGAAGAACGCCTGGTAGCCAGCCATCGGCGCCGTCAGGGAAACCCGGAACGGCTTGCCGCGGGCTTGATGTCAATCAGACTTATGGACCGCCTTCAGCGGCGTGCCGATATTGAGGCTGGTGCCGTTGTCTATCACAATCAACTGACCGGTCACCGATCTGGCCTGAAGGGCGTAGAAGACCAGAATTTCAGCGACCTCTTCGGAGGACGCTCCGCGCCCAAGCAAGGTCGTGGCCGCCGCGCCCTTGCGCAGCTTCTCGATCGTCTCTTCATCATGCTGCTTGGCCCACCACTCGCTGTCGACAAAACCGGGGCAGATCGCATTGATGCGGACCTCGGGTGCCAGGCTGCGCGCCAGCGAGTATGTCATCGTGTTGATCGCCGCTTTGGAGGCGGCATAAGCCATCGACGAGCCAAGCCCCGTGATCCCGGCAATGGACGACGTGTTGACAATGGACCCGGCCCCGGACGCTTTGAGGGCAGGCGCCGCTGCGCGCACCATCTGATACGTGCCCACGGCATTCACACCATAGATGCGGTGAAAATCGTCGGCATCCAGCGCGTCGAGGTCGCGCTGATCTGCGGATTTGGTGGTTCCGGCATTGTTGACCAGCACGTCCAGCCGGCCCCATTTGTCCAATGTCTGTTCGGCAATGCTGCGGCAGGTTGCATCGTCGCTGACATCGCCTTGGATCAGCAGCGCTTCGGAGCCCGCGTCCTGACAAGCGGCAACGACCGCCTCGGCGCCCGCGGTGTTTCCCGCATAGTTCACCGTGACGCGCACACCGCGTTCCGCCATCATCTTGGCAGCGGCGGCGCCGATCCCGCTGGAAGCACCGGTAATGATTGCAACGCGTTCTTCCGCCATCGTGTTCCCCGTCATTGTGTCCTACCGTCGTCTTTCCCCTTCATGCACCGGCGCGCGGGGGCAGTAAAGACAGCGGGCGGATTGACGCCTGACAAGGCACCGCATAGAGAGGCGCCGACCCGCGGGAGAGAGCCATGACCCAGCCCCGATCCTTTCAGGAAATCCTGTTGCGCTTAAGCGATTACTGGGCGGCGAAGGGATGCGCCATCATGCAGCCCTATGACATGGAGGTTGGCGCAGGCACATTTCACCCGGCCACCACCTTGCGGGCTTTGGGCCCGAACCCCTGGGCGGCGGCCTATGTCCAGCCGTCGCGAAGGCCGACTGACGGGCGTTATGGCGACAATCCGAACCGGTTGCAGCACTATTACCAGTATCAGGTGCTGATCAAACCTTCGCCGCCCGATCTGCAGGACCTCTATCTGGGGTCTCTGGCAGCGATCGGCATCGACATGGTCCTGCACGACATCCGGTTTGTCGAGGATGATTGGGAAAGCCCGACCCTGGGCGCCTGGGGCCTGGGATGGGAGGTTTGGTGCGACGGGATGGAGGTGAGCCAGTTCACCTATTTCCAACAGGTCGGCGGACACGATTGTCACCCGGTGTCAGGCGAACTGACCTATGGGTTGGAGCGGCTGGCAATGTATGTGCTGGGGATCGATCATGTCATGGACATGCCGTTCAACGCGCCCGATGCACCAATCCCGCTCAGCTATGGCGATGTCTTTCGTCAGACCGAGCGGGAGTACTCGCGTTGGAACTTTGATGTTGCCAACACGGAGGCCCTGTTGAAGCATTTCGAAGATGCCGAGGCCGAGTGTCGGTCGATTTTGGACCAGCCCGCCCTTGATCCGAAGACCGGGCGCGAGATCGTGATGGCGCATCCCGCCTATGATCAGTGCATAAAGGCCAGTCACATCTTCAACCTGCTGGACGCACGCGGTGTGATCTCGGTCACCGAGCGCCAGGCCTATATCGGGCGGGTGCGGGCACTGGCCAAAGCCTGTGCCGACGCCTTCCTTGAAACCGACGCGGGCCGGGCGGCCTGATGGGGCGCCGCGATGTCCGGTAAGAAGCTGATCATCGGATTCTTTGTTGGATTGGCGATATTCACGGCTGGGCTATGGTATTTCCAGACCTATGCATTCTATCGCGAATTGGCCCAGCAACCCCTGGTGATTGGGGAGCGCACCTATCCGGTTGCCGAGTGGCAGGGCATCAATGCCACAAGTTCGCCCCTGAAATTGCGGGCCTGCCTGAAGCTGAGCCCGGAAACCCTGTCAGCGATTTCAACTGAACAGAGCACCGGAGACGGCGCCGAGCCCCTGACCGCTCCTGGTTGGTTCGAATGTTTCGATGCCGCCATGATCGGCAATGCGCTGGAGGCGGGCGGCGCTGCTGCATATGCACTGCCGGACCCCGACGCGGACGGGATCGTTGCCTGGCTCGCCATCTTCCCCGATGGCCGCGCCTATAAGTGGCATCAACTGCATCCAAGATTTGCCAATCAATAGGCCCGCTTTCGCCTTGCACGCGCTGTGACCTGAGACTAGGTTCCGCCCTCATGGAGAGGTGGCCGAGCGGTCGAAGGCGCACGCTTGGAAAGCGTGTATAGGGGTAACTCTATCGCGGGTTCGAATCCCGCTCTCTCCGCCATGAATTCAAAAAATGATTTTTTATATCAATGATTTATCACTGGGCGAGATTTTCGTTCCCACATTCATTCCCACGAAAAAATGGCCTAGTACATTGATCGCAGCAGGAATGGCGGATTGCGGAAGTTCGATGCATGCGCGACAGACTCAGCTCGCCAAGTGGAAAGCCGCCATTCGCCGTTCTCGCTGACAGAGAGAATGCTGCTTCGACCTCCAACGCGCAGGTTAGCGGCGAACTACTTGACCTCACGACCGCTTGTCAGGGCACTGCGCACAGACTCTGTTCGAAGCTCCGGGATGCTCAGGGACGCTGTGTAATCCCTCCCCTACAACGCGATAGGCGGTCAAAGGAGCGGCGCGGTTCCACGACGGGTCCATCTAGTTTAGATTGGTGGCCGATCTGAGGAGCAAGTTTGGATTAGAGCGGTTAATCCAACCCCGCTACCGTTCGAAACACCGCGCGTTGCAAGGCCAGCCTACCGTCAAGACCCAGGCGGCTATATATCTCGATCGAGTGCTGGCGCACAGTTTGTGGCTTAACTTCTAAGATCACACCGATGTCGGTGTTACTTTTGCCCTTAAGCATCCAGAAAGCGACCTCTGCTTGGCGAGGGCTAAGACCCAATCGAACGAAACTTCGGCCAAGCTCAGGTGACAACTCTGCAGCATCCAACAAGCGGAACTGGTGAATTGCGCGTTTGCGCCGCAGAATTGGGCGGGCCAGTTTCTGCATCAGAGACAAGACTTGGAGGTCTCGGTCCGAGAAATCCATACCGCTGCGATTAAGCGGCACCCCAAGCGTAAGAGGTAACGCTCTACTCATAAGCGCGTTCTTTGGATCAAAACCGAGATGAACTGCCAATTGGTGATCGGTTTCAACTTCGCGAAAAAGTTCGTTGTAGAGCCCGCTTTTGTAGAAGCTGGACAGATCGGTGACATCTGACAACCGGACGATAGTAACATCGGGGTTCTCGGTCCGGTGCTTCAGGACCGGGTGCACAGGCATGAAGTGATGCCAAAGTTCTGATTTGCGTTGCATCCAATCGGCGATCTCAGGCTCGCTGGAAAAGAACCGCGTACGCCCGAAATGTACATCGACTTCAGTGTATCCTCCGTGATCACAATCAACCAAGTCCATCGCAGTGTTCACAAGGGCCATCGCGGTATCCTCTAGGGAATCCGCACCTTCCATGGCCAACATACCCTCTTGTATCCGAAGGCAATCGGCGTCTGTGACCTCTCGAAACTCCACCAGTATCCACCAGTTGGTGTATGGACCATCCTGTTAAATCTACCAAAGAATGCGGATCATGCCCAGAGCGCGTACGACAAAGCGCTCCTCTGGTTGATACAGATTTAGAATCTCGAGGAGCTGCACCATCCACTGGTTGTTCAGCAATAGTAGGGTTCCAAAGCGAGCACTGATGATTGCTTTATCATCGGCGCTGCTTATTGCCTTCAATGATGTTTCATTGGCGCAGCATGCAATCATTCAGCGAACGGACACTGGCGAAGAAATAGCGACCTCCGAAATCGCACGGACTGTCACCGAAACTGGTTTACTCGCCCGAATCGATGAAGACGGCTCGCTGGCTTTCTTCTCTCTCGAATTCAGCGCCGTTAGAGACTCCACGGTTTATCTGGCGGCTTCATCCGAAAACCTGATCGTGGCTGTGCTGTCGGGCCAAATTGCTACCAGAGATAACGTGGCTTCACCGGGCCAGGTGTTTGTCAATCCAGTCATCTCCGCCGAGGTTCTCCGCTTCGACTTCGATATAGATGCTTTTATCGGCAGCAGCTCTCTCGTGATCGGACCAGAGCTACGGGCCGAACTGGAAGTTGCTCGGGTCAACCAGGAACGAAAGATCCTCTGGGGCTTGCTCACGCCCTCGCTCACGAATGTCCAAGCCGCAGTGTTGCCGGGCGCCGAAGCGTTGCGTCGGAGTTATCTCCTTAGCCCAGAGATTTTCGAGTTACGTCGGTCGGCTGCGGGCGATCCTGTTCGTCTCGCAAGACTTTCTGCTGAGCGATTTCTACGTGCACTTGCCGCGCGTGACGCAGAAACGGTCAGCATGCTTTTGTCTCCGACACTCTTCAAACCGGAAGAGTCGAGTACAGAATCTTGGCTGAACGCCCGTGGAAACTTTGCCCGTTTGATGGCGACCAGCGACTTGCCAACCAAGGTTGTTGGAGCGCGCTTCGAAAGCTTCGATGGGCACAGCGAGTTCATCTTGCTGGCCGCCGATGGAAGTCGCATCCGGCTCAATGTAGGCGCCTATGACACGATGACATTTATTACAGCGTTGGAAATGCAGTCGGACGAATAGCGTCGGTGATCGAAAGTGACAACTTTATGAGAGCAATAACAAATCTGAGCGTCGTCGCCCTGATCGCGGCTTTGTCACCCGCCCAAGCCGAAGACAGGTTCTCCACAGGCTTCGACATTAACTCTGTCAGATTGCTCGAAGGCGGTCCCGCTACAGATGAACTCTTACGCCGTGGCCAGGGAAACGCGCGGCTCGATCTTCTACTCTCTGCCGCGGCGGCTCTGAGGATCGATGCTTCCGTTGATGCTCGATATCCGCTGGATTTACTCACGCCTGATGAAGCCAATGCATTTCGTGCGGTTGTACCACGTGGCGATGATCAAGCGAGGCGACTTTGGACTTACTTCTTCCAGGGGACCGTCATCGACATTGGTCATGCAAAAAGTGAAACACCTCTCGTCGGATTCTATCATCCGGTCACCGATGTCTGGCTGATGACACTTTGGCGCTTCGAGCGGAGCCGACCCCGGCTCGTTCGGGTTGCGCCGGTTACCGGCGAGGCATTGCGCGGCTCCAGCGACCTCCACGGCGTTCCCGCCTGGCTGCGTACTGCCGGGCAACCCATTGTGGCTGGGCTGATCAGGAACCACCGAAAGACGATTGCCCGTTTCCGTGAGAAATTCCCTCCGCATTCTAGCGACGCGCCCGACTGGGACTTCCCGAGCGAACAGGAGATCGTCTTGGCGCGGTTACAACTCTTCGGCTCGACGCTCGCTTCGTTGAGTCAGGATCCACCGTATTGGGCACGGCTGAACGAACTTCGATCGGCAATCCGTGATGGCCGCGCTGATGATGTTACAGCCTTGTTGGAAGGGTCGGCGATCCAACCCGTTCAACGACTTACAGAGTTGCCAAGCTCGATCCGGAAAAGTCTCAGACCGGTCGGCCACTTCGCCCATCTTATCGGATCGACCATCGTCCTCAGCAGCCCTCTCGATAGCGGGTTGTTCATATTTGCCGATTTCGCGCTTCGACCGCGCGAAGAGGAGCGTCCCGACCTGACGAATTTTCTGATCGTCGATATCAGGTCTAACGAGTGAGGAGGGCGAATGTGTTTACACGAAGTTTCGGAATCGTACTCATTGTGTCGACGATTGGTCTTGGCGGATCAGAGGCTGCTGATAACGTCAGTAACAGGCTCAACATATTTGGTCCTTACTGGTCATTTCCTGAACTGAATGACCACCAATTCGAGGCACCGACCTTTCCGCAGCCGACACCGCTTTTTTCAAACGATGCTGTCGACAATCTCACGAGTGGGCGGCGGTTGCGCGAGAGCGAGATCGGCTTGACGGGTATGATAAGGCTAGGGCTACTTGCTGATCGAACGAGAATTATAAACGAGATCAAGCAAGCAACGACGAGCGAGGAGCGACGCAGGCTGCGTAAAGTGTTTCTGGAAAATGCCAAGGAGTTGGACCGGATCGCCCCGGCTGGCTCGCATTCCGAAATGCCCTTCGGCGGCGAGGGCCAGAAGGCAGGTGGCAAAGCCTGTCGGAGTGCCTGCGCCATCGTCACCTTCGGTAACAGCCTGGATTGTGGATCGGCATGCAAGATTGACCCCCTTGTTGGGGTAATCGGCGCCCAAAAGTGACCCCCCTGACAATTCGTACGAGAAGCTTCCTCAAAAGAGTGAGGGAGCGATCAGGGGATGTTGGTTGTGGAAACGATCGCAAAGATCAGGCAGGCGCATTTTGTTCACGGCAAGTCGATCAAGCAGATCTGCAGAGAGCTTCGGGTTTCCAGGAATACGGTCCGCAAGGTCCTGCGTTCAGGCGCAACCGAATTCAGCTATGACCGCACGACACAGCCTCGCCCGAAGATTGATCCATGGCGATCAGAACTTGACGAGATGCTGGCCGCAAATGCCAAGCAGCCGAGGCGGGAACGCCTTACACTGATCCGGATCTACGAAGAGTTGCGCAACCATGGTTACGGCGGCGGCTATGATGCGGTTCGGCGATACGCATCCAACTGGTCAAAGAGAACGCAGGCAGCATCGGCGAGCGCGTTTGTTCCCTTGAGCTTTGATCCGGGCGAAGCTTACCAGTTCGACTGGAGCCATGAGGTCGTGATTCTGGACGGTGTGACAGTGACTGTCAAAGTCGCTCATGTTCGCCTCAGCTTCAGCCGAATGCCGTATGTGCGCGCGTATCCCCGCGAGACCCAAGAGATGGTGTTCGATGCGCACGACAAGGCGTTTGCGTTCTTTGGCGGCGCTTGTGCGCGCGGGATCTACGACAATATGAAGACGGCGGTGGACGCGATCTTCGTCGGGAAGGGTCGGGCTTACAACCGCCGCTTTCAGCAGATGTGCGGTCATTATCTGGTTGACCCCGTTGCCTGTAGCCCGGCCTCGGGCTGGGAGAAGGGGCAAGTAGAGAACCAGGTTGGCGTGCTGCGCAGACGCTTCTTCGTGCCGCGCCCGAGGTTCAAATCCTTTGCAGAGCTGAATGCCTGGTTGGCAGATCGGTGCCTGGTGTATGCGAAGGCAAACAAACACCCCGACATTCCAGGCAAGACGGTCTGGGAGGTGTTCGAAGAAGAGCAGCCGAGTTTGATCCCATATGTCGGCTCCTTCGACGGCTTTCATGCAGTCCCTGCATCGGTTTCCAAAACCTGCCTCGTACGGTTCGACAAGAACAAGTACTCGGTAAATGCCCGGGCCGTTGGTCGACCTGTCGAGATCCGCGCCTATGCCGATCGCCTGGAATGCTGGCAAGACGGGCAGATCGTCGGCAGCCATACCCGTGTTTTTGGGCGCGATAACGCGATCTATGACCCGCTACATTACATTCCGGTGCTGATGCGCAAACCTGGCGCCCTGCGCAACGGAGCGCCGTTCAAGGAGTGGGAGCTGCCGCCGTCGTTACGCCGTGTGCAGCGTAAACTGGAGCGTCAGCCCGGTGGTGATCGCCAGATGGTCGAGGTTCTAGGCGCGATCCTCTCCGATGGGCTGGAGGCGGTGGAAGCGGCCTGTGCAGAAGCCCTGTCACAGAATGTCCCTTCCGCAAGCGTGGTCCTGAACATTCTCGCCCGTCGCCGCGAACCGCCACCACCCCTGACAATCACAACACCGGATGCATTGCGGCTGACCTGCGAGCCAGCCGCCAATTGTGACCGGTATGACAGCCTGAGGAGAACAACGAATGGAACGAACACAGGTGCTGGACGCCATGGGCCAACTGAAGCTCTACGGCATGCGGACAGCTTACGACGAGATCATCACGGCTGCGATCAAGCGCCAGCACGAACCACAACAGATTATCGGCGATCTGCTGACAGCCGAGATCTCCGAGAAGCTGGCGCGCTCAATCAAATACCAGATGACCATCGCGAAACTGCCACTGGCCAAGGAGCTGGAGGAATTCGACTTCGAAGCGGCCGAGGTCA
This sequence comes from uncultured Limibaculum sp., assembly GCA_951813525.2. Taxonomy (GTDB): domain Bacteria; phylum Pseudomonadota; class Alphaproteobacteria; order Rhodobacterales; family Rhodobacteraceae; genus Thermohalobaculum. The sequence goes on along the minus strand of CATOTJ020000003.1, from coordinate 434,925 downwards.
ACGAAACCTTGATCCGTGACCTCGCCACCGGCGACTTCCTCGACCATCAGCGCAATCTCGTGCTCATCGGCGGAACCGGCACAGGCAAAACCCATCTCTCCGTCAGTATCGCTCGAGCCTGCATCCGCCAGGGCCGCCGCGGGCGCTTCTTCAATGTCGTCGATCTGGTGAACAAACTCGATGCCGAAGCGCGGGCCGAGCGCCAGGGACGGACAGCTGAGTTGATATCACGCCTCGACTTCCTAATTCTGGACGAGCTTGGCTATCTGCCATTCGCTCAGACCGGTGGTCAGCTGCTGTTCCACCTGATCAGCAAACTCTATGAGTGCACATCAGTCATTGTCACAACGAACCTGGCATTCGGAGAATGGCCAACCGTCTTCGGCGACGCGAAGATGACCACCGCACTCCTCGATCGCCTCACACATCATTGCGAGATCGTTGAGACCGGTAACGAAAGCTGGCGCTTCAAGAACCGCGCCTAATTCAACCGCGCAGGCCGGGCCGCGCTCTGATAAATGAGGTCTCCACGCGACCCGGCCTGCTCAGCACCAGGGGGGTCACTTTTGAACGCCGATCTGGGGTCACGTTTGGATGCCGATTGACAGGCAAGATCACCTGCCCCTATCATGCGTGGACATACAATCTGGACGGACAGCTCATCGGCGCCGCGCACATGCCGGACGATTTCGAGAAACAGGCCTGCCGTCTGCCGCAGTTTGCCGTCGAGGAATGGGAAGGTTGGGTTTACGCCAATCTCGATGCGGGGGCTGCGCCACTTGCGCCCCGTCTCGCGCCGCTTGCCGAGCGGTTCGCGAACTACAAACTTTCCAGTTACCAGTCGCTCTTTCGGGTGGACGAGGTTTGGGACACGAACTGGAAGGTCCTGTTTCAGAATTTTATGGAACCTTATCATCTGTTCGCGGTGCATTCTGGCACGGTCGAGCCGGTTCTGCCGACAGGCTTGGCGTTTGTCGAAGAGGGTGGTCCGGGCTTTTGCATTTATAAGCAGGGCCGTGTCGAAGGCGTCGCTTACGAGTACGGCGAGGCAATGCAGAACCCAAACCCCGCTCTGACCGAAGACGAAGCGAATTCTGTGCCATTGTTCGGGGCTTTCCCGTCCCATGTCGCGTCGATCTCTGCCGAGCGCACGTTTTGGATGTCGTTGATGCCGGTTGGAACAAACGCCGTTCGTGTTTTCTGGGGCGTCGACATGCACCCTGATGCGATGCCGCAAGGTGCGGAGCGTGACAAGCGGATCGAAGCGTTGAAGGCAAGTTTTCACGCCATCAATGGCGAGGACAAACCCGTTACTGCGGCGATTGCCCACAATGCGTCGGCTCTGGCGGCAGCACCAGGGCGCCTTTCGCCAAAAGAAAAGACCATTTGGCAGTTTCAGAGGTACCTCGTCAGCAGGCTGATTGGTCCTTCGGACGGTGCACAGGCGTAAACAGGCGCGGGGCGTCGCCGGAATCCGATCCGACCTCGATGCTTCAAAAGCAGAGGGGCGAGGCGCATTGATCCTGGGTGGCGACGATAACCGCCCTGAAAAGCAAATGCTTAAACGCCCGCTTGCCCGTGCGCGGCGACGTAGAGTTCTTCGACATAGCCCTGTTCCATCCAATATGGATGGCGTGATGCGCGGTGCATTGGACGGTTCCGCATCATTTCTGGGATCGAGTTTTGTGCCGTGCCGCCGCGGGGGCGCGCTCGTGCCTCCTGATTGACGGACAGAAATCGATCCGCTCGCGTGCAAATCAGGTCCAGGTAACGCGCCGCCTCCTCCGCCGGAATCTCGGGCAGCGAATCCATGTTGAGCGCGAACGAAATCGGCCGATCCAAGGCGGCTTTATCGGTGCTTGGATGAAGATGGATGGCCGCCCGCGCCTCGCCGTGGCCACTTACGGCGTCGGGTCCGATCGTTGCGCCAAGCCAGAGCATCTGGATCGCGTTGACATAAGGCAGATCGACAATTGTCCAGGCACGATGCCCGCCAAGATAGCCGTAGCGGGCCACGACCCCATATCCGCCGCCGATTTCCAGGACCGGGTCATCGTTGCCGACGTTCAGTTGCCGCAAACGGTGGGGCACATAAGCATGACGCAACAAATCGGGGTTGAACAATCGCCCGTCGATCTCGGCCCCCGGCGGGCAGCCAATTTCGGGCGTGGCGACGGAATGGCCCAGCACGTCTTCGATCTTTTCGATCAACGGACCCAGTTCGGCCGACAATGCGTTGCGATAGGCAGACAGCGACGTTTGCTGGTTCGAGTGCGGACCCGTGATTGCCAGCGCCTCGGCCAGCGACATCACACTGTCCCGCACCCTCATCCCAAAATAGGCGCGCGGATAGATTGTCTTTCGCCCGCGGACAAAGCGTTGGACATGCCCCATGCCCAGCAGAACATCATTGGCGAAAAGTGTCTCAACAAAGGGGCGCAAAAGGCTTGGGTCGCTATGCCTCAACGCCTCGACGAATGGCAAATTGCGCTGCTCGTAATCCTTCCAGATGTTCCCGTCGCGAAGTTCTTCGCCGGACATCGCGGATTTGAAACAGGTTTGCACTCGCGCTAGAAATTCGTCGTCGAGATCAGAGTTGTCGCCTGCAATCTGAACCGGCAAAGGGCCCGGATCGATCATTGGACGGGTCAGCGTTGGAAAGCGGATATACCGCCAGTTCCGGGCCACCGCCAAGAATGTAGTCACTGCTTGTACGGGCTTCACGACGGCGACCTTGAGCTAAAACCAACCTTGGGAAGTGGTCGAAGTGTCTACTGCATGCCCATGCCCGGGTCCATCGGCGCGTGCGCTGTGGAGCGTGGCAAACGCCCGCAATGTCACCCGCTGCCAATTCCGGGATCGCCGCCGGACCTGCTTGACCGCGACCGCTTCGCGCACATAGATAGAGCGCTTCCGAAAACACGAGAATGACCGCCTCGTGCTGGATAGGGAACTCGGGCACGCCAATGAACACATCCATCGTTTCAAGAGATGAACTCATCCAAGCGATTCGAACTTGCGGGTCCGACGATGAAGAGTTCTTTGGCTATCCGGTGCTTGAAGATGGCCTTTTTCTGCAACAGGATCCCGACGAGTACGCTGATTTTGTTCACTATATGGCCAGTGAATGCCCGCCATCGCGGCTGTCGATCGAGATTGGCGTCGCGTCCGGCGGGCAGACCAAGTTCCTGCGCGACTACTATCCGGTCGAGAAGACCATCATCGTAGATATCGGATTACACCCGAACCATCATCACTGGAAGCGCGTCAAACCGCAGGTCAAGACCGAGTTTGTTATCGAGATCATCGACGATTCCCACGCGTCGCGGGTTCGTACGCAGCTGATGCCGTGGGCGCGGCAGATCGACTTTGCATTCGTCGATGGCGATCACAGCTATCGCGGCTTGAAGAAAGACATGTTCTTGATGAAAGAACTGTTGCAGCCGAACGCCATATGCGTGCTTCACGACACAACGGCGGTGCCCGATTGCAGCAAAGTTTTCGATGAGCTCAAGGTGTCCAAGGATTTCGAATTGCTGAAGAATTTCGACAATCGTTTCGGCATTTCGGTTTGGCGCTATACCGGCGCGGGAACGTCGAATGTCAACCTTTTGAACCGTTGGTTTGGCATTGGAACTCTCTAGCGGTCTTCGGTGACCGGGTCGGGGTCAACCGCCGTCGTGCACCTTGTACGGCAAGGCAATCCTGACGCTTATCTTGACGGATTCCTGGACACCTATTTGTCCCATGATCCGGACATGTCCCACGATCTGGTGATTGTTTTAAAGGGGTTTACTGATCCGGGTGCTGTTCGGGCGGAAGTCGCGCGCAGGGTTCCGGCAGCCCAGTTTCACGAGATCGACGATACCGGTTTCGACATCACGGCCTACCGCTCGGCGGCGCAGGCATTAGATCACGATGTTCTCTGCTTCTTGAATTCCCATTCCCGGGTCGAAGCGCCGAATTGGCTTCGGTTAATGGTCGACGGCCTTCAGGATCAATCGGTTGGTGCAATCGGCGCGACTGGAAGTTGGGAAGTTATGAACGGATCGACGCCGTTTCCGAATGTCCACCTGCGCACGAACGGATTTGCGTTGGCACGGCCTGATTTTCTCTCCCTCGATTTTGGACCGCTTGCGACCAAACGCGACTGCAATTGGTTCGAGGCAGGTCCGAACAGCCTGACACGGCAAGTTCTTGCGTCAGGCCAGACCGTTTGTGTCGTAGGCCGGCAAGGCAATGCTGCGCCGCCTGAGGAATGGGCAGCGATGCCGGTTTTCCGGACAGGCAGTCAAAGCGAACTCCTCATCTCGGACAATCGAACGCGTGCCTATGAAGCAGCAACAAACCGCAAGCGCAAACGATTGGCCAGCTTGGCGTGGGGGGCACAGGCAGCGCCTGCCTTGCGCCCTTGGCTGGCCGATCTTGGAATTCGGCTCGGGCTATGAAACCTGCCGTCAGCATCGGTGTCCCGGTTTTTAACGGGGCCAATCGACTTCCGGACTCGCTGAACAACATCCGCGGTCAAACGTTCAGCGAATTCGAAGTCATCATCTCGGACAATGGCTCGACCGATGGTTCGGCCGAGATCGCTGAAAAATTCTGCGACGACGATCCGCGGTTCCACCTGATCCGGCAGCCTTCGAATATGGGCGCCTTGCATAACTTCCAAGCGGTGGTCGAGGCAGCCAATGCGGACAGGTTTCTTTGGCGCGCCGATGACGATCTCAGTTCATTGAACTATGTCGGCACCCTCAATTTCGCGATGGATCAGGCGCCGGACGCACTCTTGGCCGTTGGACGGCGTGTTCAGTTGAGAATCGGCTGCGGAAAGCGGCGCGTGACCGCCAGCCGACTGCCGACCGCAACCGATATTCAGCACAGCCCGGTCGATCTTCTTCGAACGTCAAATCCAGGCTGGTTCTATGGCATGATGCAGACCGGATACGCCCGTACGACCATTCACAAGGTAATTGATGAATTCAGCACGTTGTGGGGATGGGACCACTTGATGATCTTTCCGGCGATCGCGATGGGGCGCGTAACCGGCGCAGAAGACGCGATTTTCTTTCACAGGCTCGAGAAGCGAGAGGAAACCGAAGCTAAGATCCGCGGTCCAGCGGCAAATTCTGCATTACACGCGAAATACTTGGCCTTCTGCGAACGGCGCATCGAAGAAACCGGTCTGGCCGCGGCGGACCAGGCGCCCCTGAGAAAGGCCGTGCTGCGCCACATGCGGCGCGTGCTTTGATGATGCAAAGAATGCATCTGAGCGGGAGTCGTTATTGCCGCAAGTCGCAGCCGGTTGTTCCGGTCCGGCCCTTGCCAAAGTTGCCCCATGGCGCGACGAAGACAGCGATATGACCACACCGCCGCAACAGATCAGCTTTGAGCGCGCAGCCGAAATGGCAGACCGGCGGCGCAGGAAGCATGCCTCGCTCCACAATCGTTTCAGGCTGTGGGTTCGCCGGGCGCGCAACCAATCGTTGCGGTGGCTTTACTGGCTGCCTGCGACCTGGCTTGTGCGCCGGGGTTGGCGGTTTCCGGTCATCTCGAACCCCAACAGGATCGGGCATCTGGTGATCGAGCCTGATTACTATCTGCGCAAAGCAGAACTGGACGGCGTTGATCCCGGGCGCCCGGTCCTACTGGCCTCGCCAAAGCGTGTCGCGAACAGGGCGTTCGTCGAGGTTCTGAGGCAGAAATACACCGTTGTCGAAGAAGCATGGGCCCGCGCGTTGTTATCGCCGTTTTCATACGACCCCCGTCTTCGCGTTGACTTGGCGCTTGCCGTTGGCACCGACCCCCGGATTCCCAACTTTCAGGCCGTCATGACCAAGTGGGGAGACCGGGGCACAATCTGGTCGCTGCCCCAGCAGATGGAAAAGGACGGGCGCGCGGCGTTGGCAGAAATGGGCGTTCCCAAGGACGCGTGGTTTGTCTGTGTCCACTCGCGGGAAGGTGGCTATTCACCTGCGGATGAGCATCTTCATGCCCACCGCAACAGCGACATTGCAAGCTATTCGCTGGCGATTGAACGGATCACTGAAAGGGGCGGTTGGTGCATTCGCGTTGGCGATCCGTCCATGCAGCCCATACCCGATCTACCGCGGGCGATCGATTACGCACGTTCAAGCTGGAAGAGTGACTGGATGGATGTGTTCCTGGGGGCAAGGTGCAGGTTTTTCCTTGGTAACACGTCGGGGCTTTGCGCGCTTTCCAGCGCGTTTGACGTGCCGTCGGTGCTGGTCAACATGGTGCCGCTCGCCGCCTGTTACGGGTCGCACCCAAGCGACATTGCCGTCCCGAAACTGCACCGGAAAGGTAGCGAACGATTGCGGTTCGAAGATATTTTCACGAGCGAGATCGCAGATTTTCGCGAAACCGAACAGTACCATTCGGCAGAGTTGGATGTGATCGACAACACACCAGACGAAATTGCTGACGCAGTGATCGAGATGCTTGACCGGCTGGAGGGCGTTCCGCCCGATCTGACAGACGCTGCCCGCCAGGCCGATTTTCGCAGGTCAATGCGACCGGAGCATTATACATATGGCGCGGGCGGTAAAATTTCTGCTGCGTTCCTGTCCAAGCACCGGGACTTGCTGTCTTCGCAAAACGCTGGTTCCTGAATGACATTCCTTAAGGTGACCCGGTTCCGCCGATGGCGTATGGCCGCCGACTAATCAAAGACGTAGCCGATGCCGCGGACCGTGCGGATGACTTTTGGTCTTGCGGGGTTCTCTTCAATCTTGCGGCGAAGGCGCGAGATGCGCAGATCGATCGAACGATCGAAAGGCTCCCAAGATTTATCGTGGGCCTGCTCCAGCAATTGATCGCGGTTCAGCACGCGCCCCCGATTCTCGGCAAAAACTTTCAATAAGTTGAACTCCATGGCCGTCAGATAGACTTCGCGGCCGTCGGCGTCGATCAACTGGGCGCGGTGCAGGTCCAGCTTACAAGCGCCGAACGGGACAGTTCCCGGGCGTTGTTCGTCGACGGTGTCCTTTGGGCGGCGTCGCAGCGCCGCTTTAATGCGCGCCTCAAGCTCGCGCAGGTCAACGGGCTTGCCAAGGTAATCGTCGGCGCCCATTTCAAGACCGACGACCCGATCAATGACATCGTCCGCCGCAGTCAGCATGATCACAGGGATATCTGATCCCGTCCGCAGGGCGCGCAGCGCGCTCAAACCGTCTTCGCCGGGCATGTTGATGTCCAGAACGATTAGATCAGGCTGTTTGTCGGCAACTTTTGCCTGCATCGCCTTGGCGCAATCTGCCTCTGATATCGAAAACCCGCGCCCGATCAGGTAGTCGCGCACCATCTCTCGCAGAACCGGCTCATCGTCGCAGATCAGAACTTCGGCGGTACCATTCATCTCAATCGCTCCGGACATGCATCAGGTCGCCAACCAACAACAAGAGTTCGGCGGGTGTGATCGGCTTTTCCAGATGGGGTTGACCCGTTCCATTCAAGAACGCCGCAACGCTTCGCGATAGCGTGTCGCCGGTAACGAACCCTGTCCGCAAAGCGAGCGCGGGATCGAAGTCTTGAATTGCATGGAAGAAACCAGGCCCGTCCAGGCCCGGCATCTTTATGTCGCTGAGGATCGCATCGAAACTTCTCGATTTCAAAACCTCCAGCGCAATGAAAGCGTCATGCTGGATCTGCACGTCAAAGCCAGCGTCGCTGAGGACGTCACCGATCAACTCGGCGACAACCGGTTCGTCATCGACCACCAGAATGCGCCCCGCAGCGGCATCAGGCACGGCATCTGGCAGCCCGATCGCCGGGTCTTCGTGTTCACAAAGACCAAGACGGATGTAGAATCTTGCGCCCTCTCCTGGCTTGGAACGCGCAGTTAAGCGCCCGTTGTGCGACGCGAGGATACGGTGGCAGAACGCCAACCCGATACCGGTGCCGGTTCCCACATCCTTGGTCGTATAGAACGGCTCGAATATTCGCGGCAGCACATCCGGCGCAATTCCGGGGCCATTGTCCGCGATCCGCGCCACGGCCTTTCCGGCACGCTTGTCGTAGAAGGACCTCAGTTGCAGCTGGCGCGGCGCTGGCTGATCGCACAGCGCTTGCTCGGCGTTGACCAGAAGATTGGTAAAGACCTGGATGATCTGGTCTTCGTCCGCCTCGACATCGGGCAGGTCGGGGTCAAGATCGATTTCGACGTCGATCCCGGCCGCGCGCAACCTGTGTCCGACCATATCGACCGCTGCCATCATGAGTTCGTTCAGCGAGCAGCGCCGCATTTCGACCGGTTTCTGCCGTGCCATCGACAAGAAAGCTTTTACGATACGCGAACACCGATCGGCGGCCTGTGCGATATTGTCGACCTGACGGCGTAGTTTCGGGTCTTTGACCGCACCCTGCATCATCATCGAGTACCCGACGACAATCGATAGCGGATTGTTCAACTCGTGCGCGACGCCTGCCAACAACTCGCCCATCGCGGACAGCTTTTCGTTTTGGTAGGCGTGCTCGCGCCTGCGCTCCAATTCCGACTCGGCCTGGCGTTGGTCGGTTATGTCGGCGAACGAGAGCAGATATCCGCCTTCCTTTGTGCGGTTCGCCGATCCCCTGAAAATGCGCCCGTCATTTGCAAATGTGTCAAAGTTGGCGTCCAACTCGACAACCCGGCGAACGACCCGTGCAGCAGCTTGCACAGGATCAAATCCGTCCGGCAATTTGTAGAACTTGCCATCTACCAGCCGCCGGGCGATATCGGCCATCGGTTCGCCTGCTTCCGGCGGCGGGACTCGGCGGTGGAACATATTGTTCAACATTTGATTGCCGAAGACAAAGTTTAGTTCGGCATCCAAAAGCGCCAGTCCAATGTCCAAGGTTTCGATAGTGTCGGTGACCTTTGCCAAGGCCCGGGCTTCGCTTTCCCGGCGCTCCTCTTCTGCCAACAGTTGTTCGGTGACATCCTTGCATTCCAGCAAATATCCGCCGAGGCCCGTTTGATGCGAACTGCAACTATAGATTCGGTCTTTTGATGGAAGGGGGAGGTTCTTTTCAAAGGCCTTCGCACGCTGAAGCAACTGGTCGATATATTTCTGACGCGGCATGTCTTGCGGGACGTCGATATAGTCGGCGTCGATGATCCGCCGTAGCACCTCGCTCAGATTTTCTCCGGGCGAGGCGGGGGCGATCCCTGTTTGCGTAAACCACATGTCAAAAAAGCGATCATTGCCCATTACGAAGTTGAACTGGGGATCATAGAGCGCGATTCCATCGCCCAGCGCTTGCATCGCATCGGTCACCGCAGCCAGTTCGCGGCGCTCGGATTCGCGTTTCTCGGTGACGTCACGGGCAGTGACCAGATAGCCGCCCAGCTCGGTTTCATGGCTGGACGCTTCGATGATCCGGCCATCCTGGCGGACAAGTTCGACATTCTTGCGGTAGTCGACCGCCATTGTTTCGACCTGGGCAACATAATCGTCATAGGTCGTTCCGTCGGCCAATCGATATATTCTTCGGTCGTAAAGGGATCTGGCCAGATCACCGACCGGTGCCCCGGCGCGCGGCACAAACTCTTGGCCGCCCAGCACATATTCGGCGTATTTCCGGTTGCAGAACAGAAAGCTCAGTTCGGCATCGAACAACGCAAAGCCTTCTTCCAAGGCTTCCATCGCGTCGTTGGCGATTGCCTGGGCGCGTGCCTGGGTCTTCTTGCTGTCGGTGATGTCCAGCCAGGTTATCGTGCAGCCGCCCTCGGCGGTGCGCCCGCGAGAGGCCATGAAGGCGGATTCAACCGGTCGTCGCAACACCCCAACCTAGGAGGTGTAGATGACGACGGGAAGACGAAAATCAGAAAGGTCCACGCGGCGCAAATTGTCCTCACCCGGACGGCCCCCTGTCTGGCAGCGCGAGCAACTGTGCCAGTTCTGGCAGGGTATCGCGGTAGGGCTTTCAAGTGAGCAAGCCGCTGTTGAAGCAGGTGTCTCTGCCCCTGTCGGAAGCCGATGGTTTCGGAGTTCTGGTGGAATGCCTCCCAAACATCTCGCGCCCTCGGCGCCTTTCCTCAAGAACCGCAACCTGGTCTTCGCGGAACGCGAGGAAATCGCCTTGGAATGCGCTCGGGGCACCGGTGTGCGTGCAATCGCGCGCAAACTGGGGCGGGCACCCAGCACGATCTCCCGCGAGATCAGGCGCAACTCGGCGACACGAGGCGGAGACTTCGACTACCGGGCTCTCACAGCGCAGTGGCATGCGGATCGCGCATCCCGCCGCCCGAAGACCAGCAAGCTGACGAACAATCCTGCCTTGCGAGATTATGTGCAGGACCGGCTTGCCGGCCTGATCGCCACGCCAGACGGCATCTCCTTCGACGGGCCTGTCGTGGTATGGAGGAAACGGCGGTCCGTTCATCGGCAAAGCCGACGCTGGTCTTGCGCCTGGAGCCCGGAACAGATCGCACAGCGCCTGAAGGTGGACTTCCCCGAGGACCCGACCATGCGCATCAGTCATGAAGCCATCTATCAGGCGCTCTACATCCAAGGGCGCGGAGCCCTGAAGCGGGAGCTTTCGGCCTGTCTTCGCTCTGGACGGGCACTGCGTCTGCCCCGAGAACGGGCCCGAAACCGAGGCAAGTCCTTCATCTCGGATGCGCTGATGATCAGCGCCCGCCCGGCCGCGATTGACGACAGAGCGGTGCCAGGCCACTGGGAAGGCGATCTCATTCTCGGACTTGGCAGTTCAGCGATTGGGACGCTGGTCGAACGGACCACGCGCTTCACTATGCTTTTGCACCTGCCGCGAATGGAAAGCCACGGCACGACCAAACCGATCAAGAACGGTCCGGCTCTTGCCGGTCATGGTGCAGAAGCCGTCCGCGATGCCATTTCCGAAACCATAATGGATCTTCCGGCACATCTGCGACGATCACTGACCTGGGATCAGGGAGCCGAGATGGCACAGCACGCTCAGCTTCGGATCGACACCGGTCTCGAAGTCTACTTCTGCGACCCTCAGAGTCCCTGGCAGCGCGGCAGCAATGAAAACACCAATGGCCTGCTCCGCCAATACTTTCCGAAAGGCACCGATCTAAGTCAGCATGGCAATGAAGAGTTGAACGCCGTTGCCCATGCCTTGAATACGAGGCCACGCAAAACGCTCGGATGGCGAACGCCCGCGGAAGCACTCGACCAGTTGCTCAAACAGGATATGATCGAAGGTGTTGCGACGACCGGTTGAATCCGCCGAAAACGCGCCCGTCGGAATGGTGCACTTCATAGCGGCGCGGCGACGATGTATCGCCTGCCGTGACCTCGCGATCATAGCTGCCAACCCAGTCATCGACGCCGATGATGTCCCCGCCATTTGCCATCGCCTCGATAATGTCGCTGCGCGGGCGGCCAAAGGTCATCAGATGCGCGGCCGCAGGGTTGGCCGATTTGTAGAGATCATTGGCCAGAATCAGCCGGTCCTGATGATCGAACAGGGCGAACGCCTCGCCAATCGATTCCAACGCATCGCGCAGGCGCACATTCGCACGCTCGGTCTTGATCCGTTGCCGGTCGGCTTCCTGTTGCGAGCGAATTTCGGTGGAAATGTCCCGAAACGAAATCAGATACCCGCCCGGACCGGTTGAAAACGACGCGGCATTCAGAACATGTCCAGTCGAAAGCTCGACTTCCAGATCCTTGGTGTATGATCTGATCGACGCAAAGAAACGTGCAAGAAAGCCGTCCGCTGTCTCGCCTTCCGGCAATCGGTAAAACCCTGCCCCAAGCTGGCGACGCAACATGTCATTGGCACTGCTGCCGGATGGCGGCGCGGTATCCGGAAAGAAGATCTCGCGCCACAACCGGTTGCCGAAGATGAATTTCAGGTCTTTGTCCAAAAGCACGATCGCGACATCCAACGACTGGATGGCATTAATCAGCTCGGATTGTGTACGCGCATCGTCGCTGGCGATGTTCGCCGCGTTGCGGGTGTTCATCTGTGTGTCCATCGTGCCGACCGCCTGGTGACTGCGTGCTCAAATCTGTTCCTATGCTGCCAACGTATGCGAACGATGTCACGCGGGCGCGGATTTGTATCAATTGTATCAGCCGGAAATTTGCGGGGCTGGCCGTCACAAACGGTAATCTTATCGAAGGACAAATTGTTGTTGGGCCGGAATATCAGGTTGCAATAAAGAACCGGCCTGCGATGAGCGCCGGTCGATCGCCCGGCGCAAAGGGTGTCCGAGGGTCGGCACCTTTTGGCCGGGCGTCATCAATCAGCGCGTGACGCGGTTCGTTGTCCGCTTCGGGATCGGCGGAATAGTGCCGGTGTTCGCTTTGATTTTACCGACGATACCCTTGTTCTTCTTGACGCCGCCATGTTGGGCACAAACCTGGGCGTCGGTCAGTTCGTCGCCCACTTTGAAGACCGAACCATCGGCACAGTAGACAGTGCGCATCAACGGTGTGGCGTTGGCAGGGATCGCTGCACTCAACACGGCGCCAGTCGTCATAATTGCGATTGCAGTCATAATCGGTTTCATCTTCTCTATCTCCTTTTGCCCTTGCGGGGCCTTTCAATCTGGCCTTCTTGGCCGGCTCGCCAGCTCTCTTGCTGGCAGGAAACAGAATGGGTTCTGGATGTATCCGGTTGACCTCGCGGCGGGTTTCAATTGTATCGGTTGTGTAAATGTACTCATGCCGAAGATTGGCCCGTTGCCGACGCCGCAATTCGGAACGCCGTTGCGGCGCAGGGGACTTTTGTTGGCGCCACTGGCCCAACGCACATCGGGATCAGCGGGAAAGGAGCGAAGTTGAGCGACATCTCATTTACCGCAGTGGATTGGGGCACGACCAGTTTTCGGCTTTGGGTCATCGATAAGGACGGCGGCGTCGTGGCGGCGAGCAGCGGTCCGTTCGGAATGCTGGGGTTGGCGCCGGCAGAATTTGAACCGGTTTTGGAACGCTCGCTTTCCGATCTTGAGGTTGGTCAGGATGTTCCCGTCATCATTTGCGGTATGGCAGGTGCGGCGCAAGGATGGTGCGAAGCGCCCTATCTTCACGCCCCGACAAGCCTCGCTGGGCTGGGTCGAAAGGCCGTGCGTGTCCCGACGACCAAGCGCGATGCGCGCATTCTGCCCGGCGTGATGCAGCCCCGCCCGGCAAATGTGATGCGTGGGGAAGAGACCCAGATCCTCGGCTTTCTGCGCACTCACGATACTCAGGACGGGATCTTTTGTCTGCCGGGGACACACACGAAATGGGTCCGGGTCGAAGCCGGAAAGATCGCAGAATTCACGACCTGCATGACCGGCGAGATCTTCGGATTGTTGTCGGAAGCATCGGTCCTGCGCCATTCGATTGTCGCCGACAGTTGGGACGTGCCCGCCTTTCAGGCCGCTGTCACCGAGGCATGTGGTGAACCCGAGACAGTCGCGACCTCGCTGTTCGGGCTGAGGGCAGGGGGGTTGGTCGGCGACTTAAAAACAGAGACTGTTCGGTCCCGTCTGTCCGGTCTTCTGACAGGTGCCGAACTGGCCGCGACCCGCGTCTTCTGGGAAGGGGCCGAGGTGCATTTGATCGGCGATGCGTCTTTGTGCAGGAATTATAGACTTGCCCTCGGCACGCAGCAGATCGCGGCACAGATCTCTGACGGCGAGGCGATGACCCTGTCGGGGCTGAAGGCGGCGTTCGAGGCGATGGAAGGATAATCGATGCCAAGAGAGATCATTGCCATCTTGCGTGGAGTGACACCGGAGGAGGTGGTTGCGGTCGGCGCGGCGCTGGTCCGCGAAGGCATCACGACAATCGAAGTTCCGATGAACTCACCCGAGCCTCTGCGCAGCATCCGCGCCCTGGTGGACGCGTTCGGGGGGCAGGCGCAGATTGGCGCAGGAACGGTTCTGACGCCGGAAATGGTTGCCCAGGTGAAGGACGCGGGCGGGACACTGATTGTCTCGCCGGACACGGCGCCAGAGGTAATTGCGGCAACAAAATCCGCTGGCATGTTGTCGTTCCCTGGCGTGATGACTGCCACGGAATGTTTTTCTGCACTGCGCGCCGGGGCAGATGGGTTGAAGTTCTTTCCGTCATTCCTGATCCAGCCACAGGGGCTTTCGGCGATACGGGCGGTGTTGCCGCCGGGGACCTCGACCTATGCGGTCGGCGGTGTCGGCCCGGACAATTTTGCGAAATGGGCCGATGCCGGGGTTACGGGGTTCGGGGTCGGAACCGGATTGTACAAGCCGGGCTTTGAACCCGAAACGGTCGGTGCGAAGGCCCGGGCGATTGTTGCGGCCTATGACGCAGCGATGCCGGTCGCATGAGGATTGGCGATCAACCCTTGACCTTGCAGCATTGCCTTACAGGTCCGCGGGCAGCATGTTCGATGCGACGGGACGATCCGGCCCCACAGTGTTACAGGCGATGAAGCGCTCGCAGTTGTCTCTGAAATGGTTGGACGCGTTCTGCACCGTTGCGCAATCCGGTTCGGTGAAAGAGGCCGCTAAACGCATGGGCCTGTCGACCAGCACCGTTTCGCATCATATCCACGAGTTGGAAAAGTCGTTGGGCGTTGGCCTGTTCGACCATGCACGCCGACCGATGGTACTGACCGCGCAGGGCGCGTTGTTCCTGGGATACGCGCAGGAAGCGATTGGCTTGCTTGATAAAGCCCAGGCCGAGGTGATCCTGGCAGCGCCGCACGACCTGCGTCAGTTACGTTTCGCGATGATCGAGGATTTCGACAGCGATATCGGGCCCGAGATCACGCGTCTTCTGGCCAGCACTTTGCCCAATTGCCGGTTCACGCATTACACGCGCTTCAGCCACGAAATCCTGGATCTGCTGCGCAACAGGGACATCGATATCGGTGTGGCCACCGAACCGCAATTCGCCCTGTCCGAGGTCGACGCCTATCCACTGCTGCGCGACCCGTTTGTCCTGGCGGTTCCCGTCAAAAGTACGTTGTCGGCCGAGGACTATGTCAGCGCGAAAAGCGACCTGCCGCTTTTGCGCTATAATCGCAACCAGATTGCAGGCGGAATGATCGAGGCACATCTGTCCCGGCTGCGACTAAAACTGGAAAATGTGTTCGAGTTGGACAGCACGGCGTCGATTATGGCGCTGGTGGCCCAGGGCAATGGCTGGGCCGTAACGACGCCAAGCAACTATGTCCGGGTCAAACAATTTCAATCGCAGATCCAGTTAATGCCGTTTCCGTACCGGGATTTTGCGCGGACAATCTCGATCTATCTTGGCGACGAAAAGGCGAAGGGCGTCGCTAAACTTGTGTCTTCTGCGATGCGCAGCCTGCTGTCGACCCACGCGATCGGACCGGCGGTCGAAGAATATCCCTGGCTAAAGGATCGCTTTCGTTTGATCGACGACGCGGCGGCTATTCAAGAATCCTGAATTCCCGTTTGATCGCCCGGTCCTCTGCCGCGCTGAGATAGGTGGGGTGATGCTCGGCCAGGACCTCTTTGGCGCGTGCATTTGCGCGTTGCCAGGCGTCGGTCGCTCCTTTTTCGGCCCAGTTCCCGGGTTCTTCCCGGTCGGCAAGGTCGGGATAGTGATAATCGCGCTCCATCGCTTCGTACGTATGTGTAGATCCCAAAAAGTGACCTTCGCCCAGGACTGAAGCGCAGATGGTCTCGTACCCCAGATTGTCCTCGGTGACTTCGACCCCGCGCAGGACCCGATAGGTCATAGCATGCATTTCGTCGTCCAAGATGAATGCCTCGAAACTGGCGCCCAGCAGGGCCGCGGTCATACCGGAGCTCTCATATACCAGGTTGCCGCCTGCTAACGCCGCTGCCAGGCTGGTCATGCCCTTTTCAACCCCGTACTGCGCATCGATCGCCTTGGCGTCAGTCATGGAACAGGCCACGCCAGAGGGCAGGCCCAACCAGTTTGAAAGCTGCGCCGATGCGGCGTTCAGCAGGGTCGTCTCGCCGCCACCTCCGGAAAAGGCGCCGCTGCGCAAATCGATCACCAATGGCCAGTTCGAGAAGACCATCGGGAACCCGGGCGAGATGATATTGACCATCACCAGGCTGGCCAGGGTCTCCGCCAAGGACTGCGCCAAAAACCCGGCCAAAGTGGCCGGCGCCGTCGCACCGGCCTGCGCAGCGGTGATGCAAGACATCGGGATGTTGTGCTCGATGCATTTGTAGACAACGTCCACGGCATCCTCGCCGAACCTCATGGGCGATATGACGGGGCTGATATGCGCTTTGACGAAGGGCCGTTTGGAAAATGCACCGTCGCCACCCGCAGCGATATCAAACATCCGGACGATGGGATCAACATGGTCCGCGACTGTAAAAGCTGTTGCAACCGGTTTGGTGGTGTTGCGTAGCAGGGCGTAGGCCGTGTTGACATCCAGATCCAGGATATCGGGCACGTCCGTTGCGATACAGCAGCGTGTGAACCATGAGACATTCTGCAGCGTGTCTTGCAACCGGGTGAAGTTGTGAAGATCGGCAAGCGTTGAGGACCGATAGTGCCCGGTGTCGAGATCCAGCGTGTTCACCGCAGCCCCGCCGGTGCCAAAATACACCCGGTCGCCGCCCACCTCGATCGATCGGTCATCGTCACGCCCGTGCAGAACAAAGGACTTTGCTGCCTTCGCAATAGAATCTTCGACCAGCGCGGCCGGCAATCCGACCCGCCCGTTTGCCATCGCGACCGCTCCTGCGGACAGCAGATCGCGGCGTAGTCTGTCGGGCACCTCGCCCATTCCCAGGTCTGCAAGCAAACGCAGTGCGACCAAGTAGATCTGGTTCATATCCGTTGAGTTCAACGGCCGGTAGTAGCCGCCCGCCTGCCCGGGCGGCGCGGGATTGACGGTCGGCGGCGCCGCACGCTTGGCAACCCGTGCGCTGCGCCCGGAACGCCGGGGTTTTCTGGGAGTATCGTTCATGGAACACTTTCGATCCGTTCGATCAGCCAAAGGACTTGGCAAGACAGTCGGCGACAATTGCTTTCTCGATATTCCGAAAAAATCGGCGCATATGTCCTAGTTTTTCGAAATACCGCGAATGCGATTGACCGGGTGGCAAAGAATTTCGTCAGTCCGGCTAACCAAGGAAAGGTGCCGCCCATGAAAACGCAAGCGCGGGTCGTCGTCATCGGTGGTGGTATTGCCGGATGTTCGACACTTTACCATCTGACGCAAGAAGGCTGGACCGATGTGGTCCTTGTCGAACGTGACGAGCTGACCTCGGGCACGACGTGGCACTCCGCTGCGCAAGTCACGAATTTTGGCATGAACCAAACAATGGTGGGTCTGAAGACGCACTCGATCAACCTGTACAGAGAATTGGCCGCCGATCCCGATTACCCGATCAACTACCATCTCGGCGATGGCGGCATCCGGCTGGCAAATACCGAAGCCCAGATGGAGGGGTATCGCCATTTTTCGTCCATGGCGCGCGGTATGGATGTCGAGTTCGAAGTCATCGACGCGGCCGAATGCGCGCGCCGCCATCCACTGATCTCATCCGAAAATCTGGTCGGCGGGCTTTGGGACGGCAATGATGGCGATATCGATCCGGCGCAGCTTTGTCAGGCGTTGGCCCGCTGGGCCCGCAAAGCCGGGGCCGAGGTTTATCGCAATACCCCCGTTGTCGGTCTGACGCAGCACCAGGACCACAGCTGGACGGTGCATACCGACCAAGGTGATATCAGCTGCGAAATCATCGTGAACGCATGCGGTTACCGGGTCAATGAAGTCGGCGCGATGATGGGCGTTCAACACCCCGTCATATCGATGGAACATCAGTACTTTGTGACCGAAGAGATCCCCGCGATCCGTGATGCCGGGCACCGGATGCCGCTGCTGCGGTGTCCGATTAGCGATTACTACTGCCGACAGGAAAAAAATGGCCTGCTGGTCGGGTTCTACGAACAGGGGTGCAAGACCTGGGGTATGGATGGGATCGATCCGCATTTTGTGAATGCGTTGTGCCCTGACGATCTGGACCGCATCACCGATGTTCTTGAAGGTGCCTTCGCACGGATGCCCGCACTGACCGAGGTTGGTATTCATACGGTCGTCAATGGCCCGATCACCTATACCATTGATGGCGCACCGCTGGTCGGCCCGATCCCTGGCAAGCGCAACGCATTCTGTATCATCGGACTGCGCGCAGGCTTGGGCGAGGGCGGCGGGCATGGCTGGTTACTGGCGCAACAGATCGTCCACGGCGAGGCCTGCTACGATACCTGGGTTCTGGACCCTCGCCGTTTCACAGGGCACGCCAATGTGGAATTGACCGCCCTGAAAGCCATCGAGGACTATCAGAACGAGTTCCGGTTTCATTTTCCCAATGAACATCGCCCGGCTGGCCGAATGGCCAAGACAACGCCGCTGACACCTGTCCTGGCCGCGGAGGGGGCGGAATTTACGACCGTCAATGGGTGGGAACGGGCAGAATTCTTCAAGCCCACGCCTGAGTTTCACGTCACGCACGGGTTCGGGTTTGACGAAAGCTTCAATCTGGTCGGGCAGGAAGTTGCCGCAGTTCAGAACGCGGTCGGCCTGTGCGAGGTCAATGGATTCAACCGGTTCGAGATTACCGGCAACGACGCGCAAAGTTTTCTGGATCGCATGATTTGTGGACGCCTGCCGCGCCGCGCGGGGCGGGTCGGTTTGGCTTACCTGCTCAATCATCACGGCATGATGAAATCCGAGGCGACCATTGCCAATATCCCGGCATCCGAACGCGGGCCAGCTCGGATCTGGTACGGCTCGGCGGCTGCATCGGAATTTCACGATATGGACTGGCTGACGGCGCATCTGCGCGCGGGCGAAGATGTCCAGATAAGATCGCTGACCAACGATCAGACCATATTGGTGCTGGCCGGTCCTAAAGCGCGCGATGTTCTGTCATCGGTCAGCCGTGCTGACTGGTCGGCGGAAGCCTTCCCCTGGCTGTCCGTTCGCGAATGCTTTATCGGTATTGCGCCGGCCACAGTGATGGGCGTCAGCTTCTCGGGCGAGCTGGCATATGAAATCCATGTCCCGAATGCCTCGCTTTATGCTGCCTATCTGGCGCTCCGCGAGGCAGGCGTTGCCCATGGCCTGAAACTTTTCGGCGGATTGGCGGTGGAGTCGATGCGCCTGGAGATGGGCTATCTGCATTGGAAGGCTGACATTCTGACCGAATTCGACCCGTTTGAAACGGGCCTCGACCGGTTTGTCCGGATGGAAAAACCGGAATTTGTGGGAAAGACGGCACTGGCAGCGCGCCGCACTGCGGGACCAGTGCGCAATCTGGTGACGCTGCGGCTGGACAGCATCGATGCGCCCGCACGCGGTGGTGCGTCTTTGATGGCTGGCGATACCGTTGTCGGGACCGTCACATCGGGCGGCTGGGGATATCGGGTCGGACAGAACCTGGCCTATGCGTTCATTGACGCTAATCGCACGGGCCCCGGCACAGACTTTGTGATCGACGTACTTGGCAATCGCATCACCGCCGATGTGGTGCCAACTGGCCCCTATGTGCCGAGACATAACTGATGCCGCGCGCCAGCAGCGTCAGAGGACGATTTCACGGGCCAGGGTAAAGTGATCAAGGTCGCGCGGCTGATAGACATACTGGTCGAATATGTCCTTGTTCAGTTCAACGCCAAGCCCCGGCTTCTTCGGCAATTCGAAGGCGCCATTCTGCATCACGAGCGGTTCGATCAAGACGTCCTGGCGTTCGGGAACGGGGATGTATTCCATGATCCGAAAGTTTGGCATGCAGGCCGCCGCGTGGATCGTGGCTGCCGTGCAGACCGGTCCATTGCAGTTATGCGGGATCACCGGGCAGTAATATGCCTCGGCCATCATTGCGATTTTTCGCAGCTCGTTCATGCCGCCGGTATAGATCGCGTCAGGCTGGATGTAATCGCAGGCGTATTTTTCCAGAACTTCGCGAAACTGATGACGTGCAACATAGCGCTCGCCGGTCGCGATCGGCGTGCGGGTGCTGCGTTTTAACTCGACATAGGCGTCCAGGTTTTCAGGCGGCAGAGGTTCTTCGAAAAAGAACAGATCGTACTCTTCGAACCGCTGCGCCAACCGCCGCGCCTGTGGCAGGTCGAACCGGCCATGGGCGTCGACCATCAACCACACATCTGGCCCAACCGCCTCTCGAACCTGGCGGACACATTCGACTGTAATGTGCTCTTGTTCGGGCGTCATCGAATGGGCGGCATATCCGAACGGGCTCCATTTCAGGGCGCGAAACCCGTTCTCGACCGCGCGCGCCGCGCTTTCGGCATATTCGCCAACGCTGGTTTTGCCCATGCGCGTTTTCATGAACCAATAATTTCCATAGCATGGAACCTGGTCGCGGACCGGACCGCCGAACAGCTCGTAACAGGGCAGGCCCGCCGCCTTGCCCTTGATGTCCCAGCACGCGATTTCAATGGCACTGAGCGCAACATTCACCAACAGATCGGATCGCAGAAACTGACCGCGATAACGGTCTTCCCACAGCCACTCGATCCGGCGCGGGTCCTTACCGATCACTGTGCGCTTATAGTCTTCGATCAACGTGACCATCGTCCGCTCGAACGGTTCGATCGTTGCTTCGCCGACACCGGTGATGCCTTCATCGGTTTCGACTTCGATAAAGACCCAGTTCCGGCGGTGGGCTTCGACCAGATAGGTCTTGATGTCGGTGATTTTCATCGTCTGTATCCCGTAGA
Organism: uncultured Limibaculum sp.; assembly: GCA_951813525.2. Classification (GTDB taxonomy): domain Bacteria; phylum Pseudomonadota; class Alphaproteobacteria; order Rhodobacterales; family Rhodobacteraceae; genus Thermohalobaculum. The sequence goes on along the minus strand of CATOTJ020000003.1, from coordinate 414,256 downwards.
GTTGCGCCGCTCAGAACCCATCCCAGATCCGGTATCGGTCGGCCAGATTGTCATCCCGGTCAAAGGCAATCGGTCTCGGCTCCTCCAGGATGGTATAGGCCGGATCGCTCTCGATCTTCTGCAACACGGCGGGTGAAACCAACAGTTTGTCCAGGGTCAGCGTATCGCGGATGCGCACCATCAGTGGCGGGTCATCGAAGGTGTTGCCCTTCTTGAGCGCCATGGACATGGCCCCGCGATCGTGCGGCATGACGGGCGGGACCGAGACGTCCTTGACCGTTGCAGGATCTGTCAGCCCGTTCAGATAGGTATCGGTGAATTCAATCTGGTCGTACAACCGTTGGGTCAGATAATCGGCCGCCCCCATGCCGTTTGCATTGCCATGTGCCTCCGGCGTCAGATTCAGCACTGCCAATCCACGCAAGTCGATTTCGCCGGTGCGATCGGTCAGATACCGCCCAGTGATGTTCGGATCCATTCCGGGACCTGCGATGTTCTTGCCCATATAATCGACAATCAGAGCGTGCAGCATGTTGAGGGGCAGGTCCGGCAAAGAGGTGCGGGCAAAGTCCAGCAACTCCGCGTCCCGCTCGATCAACCGCTCGCGCGGGACCGCCTCGACCAATGCCGTATCGTGAAGTGCGTTCTCGACGATTGCCAGGCCGCCCAGGATACTCGGCAGCCTTTCAATTACCACCATTGCCATCCCCGCGATGATTTCGGGGAAATGCGCATAGCCCAACCGGTGACAGGTTTCGGCAGCAACATGCTTGCCGCACCCGATTGTCAGCATTTTGCAGATACCGGATTCGTGCCGGGCAACGAAACCCGGGTGGGGTTTGATCCGCGACAGAAAGAAGATGGCATCCGCTGCAACGGCGTTCCGGTCAAAATGTACTGCCAGCGTCTTGCCGATCCGGGTCCGGTACTGCCCGATCGGTTCGGCATCGATGTCCGACCGGATCGGGCACCCGGCGCTTGCTTCGGTGACGCCGAGGCTCTCCAACATGCGGGTCTGGCCAGCCGATGTCGCGCCGCCATGGCTGCCCATTGCTGGAAAAATGAACGGCTTGGCACCTTTGTCCGTGAACCACGCAATTACCGCAGACACTATGACCGGCAGGTTGTGAATGCCGCGCGATCCGACACCAACCGCAACCTGGCTGCCCGGCTTTAGGTGTTCTTCAATCCCTGACCTTTCCAATGTTTCCCGAACACCGCGCGATACATCCGGGATGGCATCGACCTCAAATCGCCGCCGAACGCGGGCCAGCGGCGGCAGGCGAACATCGCGATAAAGATGATCAATGCCCATTTTTCGCCTTGCACCGGGGAGTTCAGTTACCTGCGTCTAGCGCGCGCGGGTTCGCAACTCAAACGCCGGTTCAAGTCGTTTGGCGCTGCACACAGAAACGAAACGCCGAACATCATTGCAGAGCGAGGTCCAAATCCCCACTGGTCCGAACCGAAACAGGGGGTTGCCGTCTCGCCGATATCGGCTTGGGACCCAACCGGATGATCACCTGACAAGGTCTGCTGGCAACTCTACATCTCGGCCCTATTCTTCAGGTTCAATGACCGGCCGTTGCTCGGAAGTCTTTCCGTCCCGCACGCGTTGGCGGGTTCCCGCACGCTGACGCGCAGCTTCGCCGTCCGGCAGGTGCTGGGCCAACTCGGCCAGCCGCAGGCGTGATGACACCGGCACCGTTCTGCCTTCGTCGCGCAACCCGTCCCAGCGGGCGTAGACGGTTTGTTTCTTCTTCACCTGATGGGGCTGCACCTCATCCAAAAAGCGTGGAGCAATCTCGTCCTCGACGGTCAGAAATCCGGCGTCTTGCGCCGCCTCTATCAGTCGCATTCCGGCTTCCGTTCGGACGATCACTGCATTTGTACCAAGGTCCTGATCCTCGGTCTCCGGGTCAGGCGAGCCGCCTGGCCACGTGTCTGCGGCGGCGAGGTCCGCTGCCTCCCCGATACCATCCGGACAGACCTTGCACCTGAAGGGCAGGCTCCATTGGCTCTCGTCCGTGCCCCAGAAATCAGTATAGCGGAACTCACGGGACCGGCCATCCCGGGTTGCGTACCGCATCTTGCCGGGACAGCCGTGGCCGCGATACCGGAATTCTGTCAGCGTCTCCGGCGCAATGCCTTCCCCGTCCAGAAACCGGTTCATTGCGTCAGGCGGCATGAAACCGCCGCAAACCGGTGTTAGCCAGTATTTGACCAGCCGATCGACCCGCGGGTCCTGGCGGGCCAGATTGCGCAGGGCAGAGATATCGCAGGGCTTTCCAATGAAGGCGAACGGCTGATCGCGCGCTAACAGTTCCGTCACGTCGATCAGGGGGGCCGTCGGCCCATAGCGCGATCCTGCACCTTCAAGAACCTCTCCAACAGTTGTCGAAACATGGCGGGCGCCGAAGGTTGCCCGCCTTGGATGGGGCTTGGCGTGCAGAACAAATGCAACCTCGCCGCTGGTCAGAAGATACTGCGCCAAGGCCGTCAACACACCACCTGTCGCCGCTTTGAACCGCACATCGGGGTCACTGGCAAAGGCCAGCGATAGGCGCCGATAAGGCCCCCATATCTTATCGACCCTGGTGGCAACATTCACCAGATCGGCAGGCAGTCCATCGACCCGCGTTCCAGGGCATATGTCATAAATCCGATCAACCGTGGCGTGATCAATATCGCCGACAACGACCGGCCGCTCGTATCCGCTCGCAACCGGCTGGACCCGCACGCGGTCTGCACCGGCAACCGCCTGACACAATCCGCAGCCAATGCACATGCCGTCCTCGACAATACGATACAGCCGGTCGGCGGGGGTCATTGCGGGTTCCATCATATTACCTCCGATCCCGGGTGCGCAATCAGCACTCCCGGCGGCTTTGACGCCAGAACAATGTGGCAACCGCCGCGACCGATATCAGTCCGATCCCTGCGGCGGCGAACAATGCGATCATGTAGTCGCCGCCCAGATCAAAAAGATACCCGGCAAGCAATGGGCCCAGCAATCCAGCGCTGCCCCAGGCGGTGAAAACGCGCCCATAAACCGTTGCACTCTGCTCCATCCCATAAAGCTTGGCAATTGCAGCCGGATAGGCCGTGATCGTGCCGCCATAGGCAAACCCGACGGCACCCAGGCCAACCCCCAATCCGAAATAGAGGCCACCATCTGTCCCCAGGATCGCAAGCCACAACAGGGCGGCTGATGTTATCAGCGCCAGTGTGGCCAATAGGATGCCGATTGGCACTTTGTCGGCCAACCTGCCGCCGACAAGGCTGCCCAACAGATTGCAGACAGCGATAATCATCGGCGCGATCCATGACGCGACCCCAGGGTTCAGCGAACTGGCAAGGGCCGCTGCGTGGCCAATCACCATCAAACCGGCCAGCACCCCGCCGAAATAGCCGAGCCACAGCAACGCCTGGCCACGCAACGCGGACGCCGGGGCGGCGGCGCCCTTTTCGGCAATGCGGAAATGCGCGCGCGCAGTCGCCATGATCGCGGCGCTGACACCGCTGGCCACCACCAGTGCCGCGGCCAGGCCCAACATCGCGGTCCCGACACCCCCTGCCGCAATCGCGACGTCAAAAAGAACGGGAGAGATTGCAGCACCGAGCGCGTAGGCGGCCGTCACGATCCCCATGGCCAATCCTTCGCGCCCCGGGCAGAATTGCGCTGCCAATTGCAGACCAAATCCATATCCCAAGCCATTTGCCAGGCCGAACATCAGGCTATAGCCAACCCAAAGTTCAAACAGCGACGTCGAGGATCTGGCGATGATCAAACCCGATGCCGCGAACAGACCCACGCCCAGTACAAAAACAGCGGCAGGCCATCGCCCAAATATGCGTGGCCCAAGCAGAACAGCGACGGTCAGCGATACCAACGCCAGCGAATAGGTCAGCGATACTGCGGATCTGGACACCGCAAATCTCGTCTCTAACGGCTCGATAAAGACCGAGAACGCGTGGATCGACCCAAGAACTGCGGAAAGAAGAGACGCGGCAGCCACAACGCGCACGGCGTATCGCCCACCGACGTTCATATTTCGCAGTTGTGCGGCGAAACCATCGCCCGATCCTATTGAACGGGGCAGCAGCGCACAATGTCCGCTCCGCCCATAGGCTCGCCGAGAACGCGCCGCCGTTCAGCGCCCAGAAAATCCCAGCGTCACCTGAACCGTCACCCGAACCGTCGTTCGACCGGTTCCATTTCGCGCGATCACGGCAGTGCCGCCATGGCGCGCTGCGATCTGGCGCACAAGCGCCAAGCCCAATCCAAAACCTCTGACGTTCTGGCGGCCCGGCAGCCGATAAAAGGCCTCGAACACGCTTTCATGCGCTTCGGGTGGAATGCCGGGGCCATGGTCGCTGACCTCGATCGTTACGCGGTCTGCCTGGGCTGAAAGGTCGACCAGGATCGGCGGCTTGCCATGCGTTCCGGCATTTGCCAGCAGGTTTCGGATCATCCTGCGCAGCATTCGTGCGTCGCCGGCGATCACAGGCGCGGTGCCGTTCAAAGTGCATTCCGGATAACGGGCACATTCTTCGGCGGCCAACGCGGTCAGATCTACCTCGGCCATCAGGTCGATATCCGTGCCCGCGTCCAGGCGGCTCATCATCAAGATTTCGTCGATCAACTCGTCCAGCTCAAGAATGTCCGCCTGCAAGGCCGCTTCGCGGGCCGGATCGCCGCCCTGCTTCAGCATCTCGACACCCAGACGAATGCGCGACAATGGTGTGCGCAATTCATGCGAGGCATTCGCCAGCAACATACGGTGCGCGTCCAGCAGGGCCTGGATCTTGGCCGCGGCAGCGTTGAAGCTGTCGGCCAACGCGGCGACCTCGTCCCGTCCACCGATTTCGACCCGTGCCGACAGATCGCCGGTCGCAATTTCTTCAACACCGCGCTGTAACCGCTCCAGACGCCGCGTCAGTCGACGAACAAACGGATAAGCGCCAAGTCCTATTCCGAGCGCGATGCTGCCGAGCAGAACCATTACGTCCAGAACCGATCGCCCGCGCCAACCGCCGTCCCGTTGCCCAGCCGCCAACCAGCGGCCATCCGGCAAGCGCAGATACCAGGTTGGCGGGTGATTGCGCCGTCGCCAGCTACTTTCGTTCAATCGGGCGTCGGGCGGTTCCAATTGCGCGCCATGCCGCGCAATCAACGCGCGATCCAGACCGAATAGGCTGACCGAGATCGTCAGCTCGGTGCCCATCCGGCTGACCGCTGCCTGCTGTTGAGCCGCAGGCGCCGCGGCAACGGGCAAGGACAACGACGCCAGCCGTGCGATCATCTCCAATCCGTCGCGATCCGGGCGCCCGCGGTGCGAGGCGCTCCAAAGAACAGCGGCCAAGACCACGACCAGGACAAGGCTGGCGATGATCGTCAGATAGATCTGCAGATATAGACGGCGCCTCAGCATGATGCACTGCCGTTCCTAAATTTTTGCCTGCGCGCCATGCCTCTAATCCTGCTGCGCCGCAAAGACATAACCGGCACCGCGCACGGTGATCACCCGTTTTGGATGTTTCGGGTCGTCTTCGATTTCGGCCCGGATCCGGGAAATGTGGACGTCGATCGACCTGTCGAACGCCTCCAAGGCATCGCCCGTCAATTGTTCCATCAGAAAGTCGCGCGTCAGCACCCGGCCTGCGGATTGGGCCATGATGCCCAGCAAACGAAATTGATGTGCGGTCAGATCGCAACGCCGCGCGTCAATGCGTGCCTCCAACGCTCCCCGGTCCAATTCCAGTCTGCCGAAACGCAGCACATCGGGCTGCGCAGCCTCGACCGCCGTTCCGCCGATGCGCCTGCGCAGCACGGCGCGCAGGCGGGCTAACAACTCGCGCGGCTCGAACGGTTTGGGCAGATAATCGTCGGCGCCCAGTTCCAAACCGACGACCCGGTCCATCGGGTCGCCTTTCGCCGTCAACATCAGAACCGGCACTGAACTGTCCGCGCGCAAACGGCGGCAAACCTCCAGGCCGTCAATGTCAGGCAGCATCAGATCCAGTATTACGGCATCAAAGTCCCGGCGTGCCTGTTCGTTCAAACCCGCCGTGCCCGACCCCGCAATCATCACCTGAAACCCAAAACCGCCGAGATAGTCTCTGACCATCCCGGCAAGCTTGGCATCATCTTCGATCAGCAGAACTTGCTCGGTCATCTTTGCCCAATGCTGCATTTCCGCCGATCTGGCCCGCCGATCCGGCCCGCCGATCTGGCCCGGCGTCAGTGGCGGCGCCCGCGACGGTGGAACATCGACCGCAATTCGATGATCCGCTCATTCAGAACCTTGCGTTGGTCCGGTGTCAAAACTTCGGCGACATCGGCGACGGCTGTCACCAGATTTTTGCTGATCTGATCAACCTCTGCAAGCCGCTCTACCCGCATCGCCTCCAGCGCGGCGCGATCAATCTGGTCAGCGACAAGCAATGCATGCAACTCGTCGCGGCTGGCAAGCATCCGTTCGCGCACGGGTTTCATGTCCATGGCAACGGCGGTCAGCAGCGACACGATCTTCGCACGCTGTTCATCGGTCGCATCGATTTCGATCGCGACATGTTTGACGATCCGGTCGATGCGCTTTTCGATTTCGGCGTCACTCAGATCGGCAAACCGCTTGTGACCATGACCGCTCCAGGCTGCCTTGTTCACATATTCGGTTTTGAAGTGCTGATACGTTTTGCTGTCGGCAACGGCCTGCACGGTGAAGACACCAGCAAAGGCAATCCCCGCGGTCGCAGCCAATGCGATGAAGATGCGCTTGCGGGGCTTGATGGGCGGTTTCTGGTTAAGGGGCATGAAAGTCTCCTATCTTTGCGTTGGTCCGAGGCGCTCTAAACCTGCGCCTCCGATGCTCAATCTGCGATAGGGGCGTTTCGCGCGTTTCTCTGCCGTGTAAAGAATTGTAAAGCTGTCCGCGGTCGCATGGCCGTCACGCGCTGAAAAGACGGCCATAGCCGATGATTTCGGCCTCGATTTTTGCGACTTCCAGGCAGCGCCAAAGGCCGGCCTGATTTGCGGTTACGACGGGCAGCCCAGTCGCTTGTTCCAGCCGATCGATCAGGCCGGCGCATCTGACACCGGTGCCCAGGATCATGATACCGTCCGCCGGTTCGGGGACTGTGCCCGCGACTTGGTCCTGCAACAAAGCGATGTCCTGACGAACATGCATCAGGTTGGCATAAAGCGCGCCCGGTTCCAGATGTGTCCATTCCGGGCCGGGAGAGGGCCGGAACGGCGTGACCGGATCGAAGCCCTGATCGCGAAAATACTCGGTGCCGACACCGATGGTCTTGTCGCCGAACCAAGGCGGAAACACCAGATACGGGCGCTCGATCGCCAATTTGCGCAGCGCCGCGATGCAATCGGCGCCGTTTGTCGTGACTTGTACTCTGCCGCCGATGCGGCTGCGAACAGCGGCGGCGGCTGCCTCGTCCCAACCGGCACCCCCGGCGATGCTGCTGGACGAATGGGCCAATGTAACCACGGAAAGATCGATCCCCGCGAATTGGGCCGCGCCCCGTGCCAGGTCCGGCGACAACTCGACGGAACCGCCTTCCTTGGACCATGTCGCCCATGGGGCAGGCGCGGTTACTCTGGCCGCATGGATCGAGATGCCGGGCGGCGCCATGGCCCACCATTCCGCCTCGGGCACGACTTCGTTGCCGACGATGAAAATGCCAAAGCGCGCAATACTTCCCCAATTATCATTTGCCATGATCCGCTCCGCTGGTTGTCCGACGTCGGGACGGCCCCAGCAATGGGTTAAGGGTTGGGCCAATACAAGCGCCAACCCACAAATGCGAACTTGCGCTGCGCCTGGTCGCAGGTCTGATGACAAAGACGCGATTCGCGATAAGGAGCCGAGCGATGCCGCTGACCACAACCTGTATCGGGGCTTGGCCGAAACCGGATTGGGTACCGATCACCGACTGGTTCCAGATTGGCCATGAAGATGCGTCCTATACCGATAATGTGCTGCGCCGGTGGGAACAGGAAGCCAGCGAAAGCCAAGACATTTTGGACCGCGCAACGGTCGAGGCGGTGGCCGATCAGATCGCATGCGGGATCGACGTTCCGACGGATGGCGAGATCAGGCGTGAAAACTACGTTCACTATCAATGCCGCCATTTTGAAGGTTTCGATTTTCGGAACCTGACACCGCGTGTGTTGCGAAACGGCGCCTATACCAGTCATCTGCCGACGATCCGCGCACAGGTCCGGGCGCTGCGCGGCAGCGTTCTTGTCCGCGATTGGCAGATCGCCGATGCCGCAACGAACCGGCCCGTCAAGATCACGCTGCCGGGTCCGATGACGATCTCCGACACAACAGTAGATGCACATTACGGCGACCTCGCGGCGTTGGCGCGGGATCTGGCCGATGCGCTCAATCACGAGGTCCGGCAACTGGCCGATGCCGGATGCCGTCACATCCAGATCGACGAGCCGATCTTTGCCCGAAAGCCGGAACAGGCGCTGGCCTATGGCGTCGAAACGCTGGAGCGTTGTTTCCACGGCCTACCCGCAGAGGTGACCCGTGTGGTGCATATGTGCTGCGGCTATCCGGACAAGCTGGACGCAACCGATTATCCCAAGGCCGACCCGGATGCATACCGTCAGATCGCACACGCAGTGGACGGCGTCGCCGATCAGATATCGATCGAGGACGCCCATCGCCACAACCCGCCCGATCTCTTTGGCCTGTTCCACAAATCCACGCTGATCGTCGGGTTCGTTCGGATCGCTGCCAGCGGGATCGAACCGGTGGACGAGATTGTCGCGCGTATGCGCCAGGTACTGGACCTTATGCCAGCTGACCGGGTGATCGCCGCCCCGGATTGCGGTCTGGGTTTTCTTGGCCGTGATCTGGCGATGGCCAAGCTGACCCATCTTTGTCAGGCCGCGACGGCGGTCTGACCCGTCTGCCGGGCGTCGTGACGCGGCGGCCCGCACGGCCCTATACAATCTGTCCGCTGCGACCCTGCCAATAGCGGTCCCGCAAAAGACGTTTATAGAGCTTGCCGGTTGGCAATCGCGGCAATTCTTCCTCGAAATCGATGGATTTCGGGCACTTAATCGACGCCAGATTGTCCCGGCAGTGCGCGATCAGTTCTTCCTCGACCTCTGGCCCGGGCGCGATGCCCGGCATCAATTGAATGCACGCCTTGACCTCCTCGCCCAGATCGACATTCGGCACGCCGAAGACCGCGGCGTCGGCGACCGTCGGGTGGGTGATCAGCAGATCTTCGCATTCCTGCGGATAGATGTTTACGCCGCCCGAAATGATCATGAAAGTCGCGCGGTCGGTCAGATACAAAAAGCCGTCCTCGTCCACATAGCCGACATCGCCGACCGTCGACATGGTCCCATCCGGCGACCGGTCCTTGGCGGTTCGTTCGGGGTCGTTGAAATATTCAAAATCCGACCCCGCCTGAAACCACAACGTTCCCGGCTCGCCCGGCGGCGAGCGGTTCATGTCGTCATCCAGGACCGTCAACTGGCCGAAAATAACCTTACCGACGGTGCCCAGATGCGCGAGCCATTCCTCGGAATTGCAGGCCGCAAAGCCCAGCCCCTCGGTCGCGCCGTAATATTCGTGGATGATCGGCCCCCACCATTCGATCATCTGCTGCTTGACCTGCACAGGGCAGGGCGCAGCGGCGTGGATCGCGGCTTCGAAGGTCGATAGATCGTATTTGGTCTGAACGTCCTTCGGCAGTTTCAGCATGCGCGAGAACATGGTCGGAACAAGCTGGCTGTGGGTCACGGCGTGTTTTTCGATCAGCGCCAAGTATTCTTCAGGGTCGAACCGTTCCATCACGATGACTGTTGCCCCGGCCCGGATCGCCAAAGCCACCGCTGCCTGCGGGGCGGAATGGTAAAGCGGGGCAGGCGACAGATAGACCATGTCCTCGCGGTACATCCAAAGCCCGCTGAGGAAGACCATGATGGGCAACTCGTCGGTCGGCGGCACATCGGGCAGCGGGCGCAGAACACCTTTGGGCCGGCCTGTCGTGCCGGAAGAGTAGAGCATCGGTGTGCCAAGTCTCTGATCTGGGATCGGCGTGTCCGGAAAGGACGCCAGCGCCGCGTCGAAATTGACGATCTGATCGCCTTCGCCTGGACCATCGACAATCAGAATCCGCTTGATGCGGGGGCAGTCGGCCACGGCCGCTAACGCGGCACCGCGCCGGGATTGAGATGTGATCAGTATTTCTGATTCCGAGTTGTTGAGGATATAGGCCAACTCGTCGGCCTTGAGGTACGAATTCACACAGGTAAAATAGTGACCCGCCCGCGTGCCCGCCGCGCAGCATTCGATATAGCGGTCATTGTTTTCCATGTAGATCGAGTAGTGCGCCAGTCGGCCGAGCCCCTCGGATCGCAGGTAATGCGCCAGCCGGTTCGACCGCGCGTCGAGTTCCCGGTATGTGACCGTGATCCCGCTGGCCGCCATGATGAAGGCCGGTTTGTCCGGTGTCTTTGCGGCCTGAGTTTCTGGATACATCGTCTACCTCTGAAGCGCCCTGAATTGACATTCCCCCGATGCCCGTGACCATTGTACGGCAACAGGGAGAGCACGATGACCGAACTGGATTTCAACGGCAAGACCGTCCTGGTTGTTGGCGGCTCCAGTGGGATCGGTAATGGTATCGCCCGGGCCTTCCGGGACCGCAGGGCGCAGGTTCATGTTACCGGCACGCGCCCGGCGGCGGCTGATTATCCCGGCGACGACGGGGCCTCGCTGGACGGTCTCGATTATTCCCAACTGGATCTTTCGCAGCCCGGCGCAATCGAAAGCTTTGCCCCGCAACTGGACCGGTTGGATGTGTTGGTGCTGTCCCAGGGGATGGTGCTTTATCGCCGCGGCGAGTTCGAATTGGACGGGTTCAGGCAGGTGATCGAAGTCAATCTGACGTCGCTGATGGCCTGCGCGATGCATTATCATGGTGCGTTAAAGGAGACCGGCGGGTCGTTGATCGTCGTCTCCTCGACCGCGGCCTATCATGCGACCATGGGAAACCCGGCCTACAATGCCTCGAAAACCGGTGCGGTCGGGTTGACCCGCACGCTGGCACAGGCCTGGGCGGGCGAGGGGATCCGTGTCAACGGCATCGCCCCGGGTCTGGTCGCGACCAAGATGACGAAGGTGACGACGGACAATCCGAAACGGCTGCAGGCGTCGCTGGCGCGGATCCCGGCAGGCCGATTGGGCACGCCCGCGGACATGGCGGGGGCGGCGCTGTTTCTGGCCTCGCCTCTTGCCGGGTACATCTACGGGCAGACGATCCCGGTCGATGGCGGATTGATCCTTTAGGGCGGCAGCGTGCTGCACGCGCTTTGGGCGCGCTGCCCCCCGGGCCTTTCGGCCCGCCCCCCCGAGATATTATTAAACCAAAGAAGAGCGCTCTAAGTTGTTTTGTGAGGCCATTTTCAGGGTCATTGGCCGGGCTGTCGGGCCGGATAATGCTCTAGGGTTTGCGCAGGTGGTTGTCTGTGCGGTGATTGATGATGTCGGCATGCAGCGTCATCGCCGCCTGCGGGTTCGAAGGGGCGAAACTTGCCTCGGCCGTTGGCGCCGGAACTGTGGCCTTTCGCGATTGGCGCAGTTCGCGTGCACCCAGGTAAAGTCCGCTCGCAATGATCAGAACCATTCCGGCAATGGTCGCAATGCCCGGGACCTCGTCCCACATTGCCCAGGCCATGATCGTGGCCATGGGCAGATAGCAGTAGTCGAACGGGGCCACCAGACTGGCCGGTGCAATCTGATAGGCGCGGCTTAACAGAATGTATCCGCCTAGCCCGACCAGACCCAGCAGCATCAGGTTGTCCAACTGGCCCCTTGCGACCGCCAGATCCCAACGCAGATGCGCGAACTCGGGCCCGAAATCGAAGACCTGATTGACCGCCCAGCCCAAAGGCAGAATCAGCACGCCTGAAAAAGCGACGGTGTAAAGCCCGGTCGTCAGCGATGTCTCTCTGTCGCCAATCTTGCGCGCCAGGATCTGACTGGTCGCATAAAGAAAGGCACAGGACAGCGGCAGAACCGCAGCCCATTGAAAGTTTTCGCCCGCCGGGTTCATCGCAATCACAACCCCGGCGAACCCAACGATCAGGGCACCCAACCGGTGCGGACCGATTCGTTCGCCCAGCCACACCGCTGCCATCAGCGCCACGATCAGCGGGGCGGCGAAGAAGATCGTCGTCACCTCCGCCAGGCCCATTAGCGGAAAGGCGGTGTAGAACAATGCAAAGCCGGACGTGAAAAACGACGCCCGCAGCAGGTGAATGGGCCAAAGCGGCGTCAGCAATCTGTGCGGCCCGCCAAGGACCCAGATGACCGGGACCAGGACGATCAGTGCCATAACACCGCGCGCCAGGATCAGCACCCACATGCTGAGCGGTCCCAGAAGCGATTTCATCATTCCGTCCTGGACCACAAACAGCATCATCCCGAAAAGGATACTGACGATGCCCGCGGCGGCCCTGGATGGCGCGGCGGGAAGACCTGCGGTGATGTTGGCCATAACTGCCTCGGACAATGAACGAACCTTAACTCCTTGCGGAAGGTGCCGCGAAAAGCCCGGCCTGTCTCGCCCGCCAACGACCGGGATGTCGCGCAAGCGCAGCCTGATTGCGGCAGGACCTGTCGAATCCTGCCCACATGACCCGGATGGGCCCAAATCAGCGGCATGCGTTAACGCAAGAGCACTTTCCAGCCTGACTGCATCAGTCAGGCGTCGCGAAAGTGTGACCAATCAATGACTTAGAGCGCTGGATCTGATTCAATCAGATCGAAACGTGCTCTAATTTTCCGCGAATCCTGGCTGGCCAATGTCCCAATAGAGCCCTGCCATAATCGCCAGCGCGCTCTCGCAGATCGGCATCAGGATATGCTCGTCAGGCGCATGCTGCGAACAGCCCGAATAGGAATGCGGGATCCAGATCGCAGGCAGACCCAGAAGATCGGTGAACAGATCGTTGCAGATCGACCCGCCCATCTGCGGGATCACAGCGGGCCGTTCGCCTACGGTCGCAGTAACCGATCGCTGTATTCGCTGTGCCCAGGGATCATCCGGCTCGGTTCGCGAGGCCAGGAACCCCGCGAAATTGCGCGCGGTCGGCGGATCAACGACGACGCGGTCAAAGCCGTGCGCATCGAGATGGCGCCGCAGGGCGGGCAAAATGTCATCCACATCCGTTCCCGCAATATAGCGCAGTTGGCAATGGGCGCGGGCCATCGGTTGGATGGCGTTCACCGGCGCGTCGGCATTGCCCGATTTCAGCGCAAGAACGGCGAAAGAGTTCCAGCCATAGACCTTTTCCGCGGTCGTCATTCCCGGCTCGCCCCAATCCGGGTCAATCTCGGGGCCTTCTGCGCCGGGGCTCAATTCGACATCGGCCAAAGCCGCCCGGACCGCATTGGACATCGCGGGCGGTTTCCATTCCGGCACCATAATCTCGCCGGTCGGCCCGCAAATGCTTGCGAGGGCCTGGGCCAAAATCATGGCTGGATCGGCCAGCGCCCCGCCCCAGTTTCCGGAATGGTGCCCGCCCTCGCGCAGGTCGCAGACCAGGTCGAAATTTTCGCCGCCGCGCGCGCCCAGCGAAACGGTGGGGCGGTCCGGGCGTACGCGCGGACCGTCCGAGGCGACGAAAACGTCGGCGGAAAACGCGTCCATATTCGCCGCGATCACATCGCCCAGGCCCTGGCTGCCGTTTTCTTCGGCCATCTCAACGATGAATTTTGCGTTGAACCCCAGGTGCCCGCGCGTCTCCAAAACTGCGCTCAGTGCCGCCATATTGATGCTGTGCTGGCTTTTGTTGTCCGCGGTACCGCGGCCATAGAGCCGCTCGCCATCCCGCGCCGTGACCCAAGGCCCTTTGCCTTTGGTCCACTGATCCTCCTGCCCGCGGATGACGTCGCCATGGCCATAACCAAGCACTGTCAGGTCCGCGCCTTCGTCACGGACCGCCAGCAAGACCGGGCCAACCCCCGGTTTTGGGTTTTCGTAGATCGTCCAGGAAAAACCCATCGCCTCGAACGCCGGGATCATCTCCAATTCCAGATAACGCCTTGTGTGCGGCAATCCCTCGGGCACCTGGCTTTCTGTCGGGATCGCGACGCGGCGCGCCAAATCGGCCTCGAAGGCACCGGATGTCAGATATTGGGTGGCGGCGGCGATGGCGGTTTCACGGGTCATGTCGGTATCTGCCCCTTGCTGGGTGGTTCGGCGTTCTCAGAGCTTGGTATTCCAAGAATGTCGAGACACCAAGGCGCGTCACCGTGCAGAAATGCACTGTTCGGCCTGCCGCTTCGTCCTGCCTATTGGGCCAGACGCGGTCATCGCCGTGACGCGGCTAACCCATCTTCATTTCGGGGGTGATCGAATATTCGACCGCCTGAATGCCGAAGACCGTCACCAATCCCGGGCGCCGGCGCATCCCGATCCGCTTCATGACCGCGATCGAGGCCGTATTCTCCGGCATCGCCCAGGCGACGATCCGCTCCAGGCCCAGAACCTTGAATCCATAATCCAGTGCGGCGCGCCCGGCCTCGCTGGCATATCCCTTGCCGTGGGCGGATGGCGCCAGCAGATACAGCACCTCGGTCGCGCCTTCTTCGGGGATCCAGCGCAACCCGGCGTGGCCGATCAACTGGCCGTCCGCAACGACGGCCCAGGGGCCATAACCCGGGTCCAGCCACAGTTTGACAAAGGCCTGAACGTTGCTTGCTGCCCGGCGATCGCTCTGAACCGGGTCGTCAGAATGGCTTGGCAGGTACCGGGTGACGCCGGGTTGGCGCCGGATGGCGGCATAGGCCGGGATGTCGGCAATCTCGAACGGCCGCAGCACCAGCCGGTCGGTCCTGATTACTGTCATCTATCCGCCCCCTGATCGCGAATAACGGTACCGGCCCTAGGAAGGTGCCGCGGTCTCTGCAATCCTGCCGCAAACGAGGAGGCACCCATGAAAGCGATGGTATCGGCACCACAGCCCGAAGCGGTCGAGGCCGGTCTGGACATACTAGCGGACGGCGGAAACGTCGTCGATGCCGCCATTGGCGCCGCGCTGGTTCAAACGGCGGTCGATCCGCAGATGTGCGGGATCGCAGGGTTTGGCTCGGCGCAGATCAGGTTGGCCGACGGTACGCACACGTTCATCGACTTTCACGGCAAGGCACCATCGGCGGTCACGCCCGATATGTGGGCCGACAGGATCGTGCGCGAATGCGATGACGGGTTCGGCTTTGTATTGAAGGGTGAGATTAACGAAATCGGCTATCAGTGCATGACGACGCCCATGACGCTGCGGGCGTTCGATCAGGTCCTGACCCGTTGGGGCACCCGGTCGATGGCGGACAGCCTGGTCCCTGCCATCGGCTATGCCGAGGAGGGGTTTTTGGTCCGCCCGCATGTTCATGGCTTTTGGACAACGCCCGAGGTGGCAGGCCGGATCGGCGGGGTGCGGCGAATGACCGAAGACCCCTCGGTCGCCAAAATCTACACCCCGGACGGCAAGACGCCCCACGGCGTTGGCGCGCTGTTGCGGAACCCGGACATGGCAGCCACCTATCGACGGATTGCCGAGCACGGGGTCGAAGATTTTTATTCCGGTCAGATTGCGCAGGCCATCGCCACGGACATGGCGGCCAATGGCGGGCTGATCGGCATGGACGACCTTGCGGCCTGTCAGCCGGTTGAACTGGACCCCTTGCGGCTGGATTATCGCGGCTATCAGGTCACGACAAACCAGCCGCCGGGCGGCGGGTTGGTTGTCGCTATCATGTTGAGAATACTGGAACAATTCGACCTCGCCGCGATGGGGCACAACAGCCCCGACTATATTGCGACGGTCAGCGAGGCGATGAAAATTGCGACGGTCGAGAAGGACCAGCGCATCGGCGACCCGACCTTTGTCGACATTCCGGTCGAGGAATTGCTGTCCGATGATTTTGCCGCGCGCATGGCGGGCCGCATCCGGTCGGGCGAGAAGACCACGGTGCCGCGCCTGAACTCGGGCCGTGAAAGCCCGGAGACAACGCATATCTGTGTCGCGGATGACGCCGGTAACTGCGTAACCATGACCCATTCGCTGGGCTCGTCCGGCGGCGTGATCACCGAGGGGCTGGGCTTTATGTACAACAACTGCATGATGGTCTTTGATCCGCGCCCGGGCCGGGCGGGCAGCCTGGCGCCTGGAAAGGCCCGGTTCACGGCCATGTGTCCGACCATGCTGTTCAAGGACGGCGAACCCTATTTGCTGGTCGGGGCGCCCGGCGGCACGACGATCACCATGGGCGTGCTGCAAGCCATTCTAAACGTTGCAGATTTCGGGATGGATGCGCAGCAGTCGGTGCACGCGCCGCGGTTTACCACGACGTCTGACACGATCGAGCTTACTAACCGGATCTTAAGACGAACCGAGCGAGAGCTTCAGGCGCGCGGTTATCCGACAAAACGTCACGGGTACAGCTATATGATGCCGACGGTACAGACGATCAGGATCGTTGATGGCAGTATGGATGGCGGGGCCGATCCTTCCGGGGATGGCATGGCCATGGGAATTTAAAGCACGGGAGATATGGAATGGGCAGATTTGGACTGGTTGCTGCGGCGGCCTTATTCGCAGGCAGCGCCTTTGCCGGAGATCTGAAAATCAATGCCAGCGGCGACAATCTGTTCGGTGCCAAATTCGGGTCCGACGCCAGTTCCGTCGTTGCCCGGATAACCGAAGTTCTGGGAGCCCCGAACGACGATTACGGCCGGGTCGAAGGTTGCCCGCTCAACGGCGTTGACGAACGATTTGTGAACTGGGGCGGTATGGGCGCGCAGTTTTTTGCTGACGAAACCGGTACGTTGAAATTCGAGCGCTGGACCTATCGTATTGATTATGAAACGAAATCGGCAATCCCAGGCGGCCCGGCGCCAGACCAGATCATCCTGCCGGGCGGCATCAAAATGGGCGATCCGTATACCAAGGCCGCGAAGGCATGGGGCTTTAACGCCGAAGTCGACGAGGTGTTCGACATTGGGTGGCATTTCGGCGAGGAGGTCGCGATCATGACCGCTGATAACAATCTGAACGGCCCGATTGTCGAGATCGGGGTTCCGCATATCGGTGCGTGCGAATAGCGCCATCGAGCTGTCGTTATGGGGTGGAAATGGAGCCATGGGAATGGCCTGAGGAAACCTGGCGCGGGGTTGTCAACAAGGTCCGCGCCGGGCGGTCGCTGAAGCCGGATCGCTGGCCGGGCGGGGCGCGCTGCGCCATTGCGCTGTCGTTCGATTCGGATCACGAGACGCTGACATTGCGGCTGGGGCAACGGTCTCCCGGGAAGCTTTCGCAGGGCCAGTATGGCAGCCGGGTTGCGGTGCCGCGCATCCTTAAACTGTTGGAATCAAAAAAAATTCCAGCGACGTTTTTTGTGCCGGCAGTCACCGCGCAGCTTTATCCAGACGAGCAAATGCAGGTCATCGCCGCAGGTCACGAGATCGGCATTCATTCGTGGATCCATGAATACAATTCCACACTGGCGCCGGAGGTTGAGCGCGACCTGCAACTTCGCGCGGCTGATATGTTGGAACAGGTGACAGGTGTGCGCCCGGTCGGGATCCGCACACCTTCCTGGGATTTTTCGCAAACGACGTTGGCGATCACCCGAGAGATGGGTCTTATATATGACTCGTCCTTGATGGCTGACGACGACCCTTATGAACTGCTGGAAGACGGTCAACCCACTGGAATCGTTGAGCTTCCGGTCGAGTGGATCCGGGACGACGCGCCCTATTGGATGATGGATTTCTCGCGGTCCCTGCTGCCCCATTCAGCGCCGGGGGCGGTGCAGGATATCTGGCAACGCGAGTTCGATGGGGCGCGGGAAGAGGGCGGCCTGTTTCTGTTGACCATGCACCCGCACATCACGGGGCACCGGTCGCGGATCGGTGTTCTGGAAGGATTGATTGACCACATTCAGGCCCGCGGCGGCGTCTGGTTCGCAACGCACGAGCAGATTGCGCGCTATTGCCTGGACCAAGCGGGCAGCGCCTGACGGTGCCCGGATGATTGCAACGGAAACACCGTGAACGCCGCGCCGGATTGAACTGGGGAGACCGGGCCGGGAAGGATTTCGCATTGGAGATCTTTTCGAGATTCTTGACGGAAGTCTTTTGGGGAACCGGTTCGTGATGAAACAGTCGCTAACTTATCGCTAATGATATCCTGGCGAAGTTGCCGAGATCCATTGCGCATGACCGGGCTTCGCCGGTTGGAACAGGAGGGCCCCATGTCCAAGGCGCAAGTGATCCACGAGCTGGGCCCGCCCGAGGCGATGGTCTGGCAGGACTGGTCCGTTCCCGACCCGGCGCCGGGAGAGGTGCGTCTGCGCCACACGGCAATCGGCGTCAATTTTGCCGACACCTATCACCGCGGCGGGATCAGCCACCCATGGCCCGTGCCAGCGCCGCCAGTGGTTATCGGCTTCGAGGGCGTTGGCCTGGTCGAAGGGGTTGGGCCGGGCGTTAAAGGTTTCGCCGAGGGCGACCGGGTCTGTTACGGCATCCCGCCGCTGGGGTCGTATTCGCAGGTTCGGACCTATCCGGCGGACAAGCTGCTGCATCTGCCCGCGGGGCTGGACGATCGCCAGGTTGCCGCGCTGTTGATGAAGGGGATGACGGCGCACTATTTGTTGCACCGGACCTATGCCGTGCAGCCGGGCGACGTGATCGTCGTGCACGCCGCCGCGGGCGGGATGGGATTGATCCTGTGCCAATGGGCGCGGGCGCTGGGGGCGGTGACGGTCGGCACCGTATCGACCGCGGAAAAGGCAGAAGTCGCCCGCGCGGCAGGCTGCCATCATCCCGTCGTGCGCAATGCATTGGATTTTCGCGACGTGGTGCGCGAGGTGTCGGATGGCGAGGGCGCTGCCGTTGTCTATGAGGCGATCGGCAAGGACACGTTGCAGGCGTCACTGGACTGTCTGCGGCCCATGGGGGTTTGCGCGGCCTATGGTCATGTGTCCGGTCCGCCGGACCCGGTCGACATTATTCAGGACCTGGGCGCGCGCGGATCGCTGTTCATCACGCGCCCCGCGATCATGCACTACGTAGCCAAGCGGGCGGATCTGGAGATGACGGCAGACGGGCTGTTCCGCGCAATCGCGGATGGGGTCGTGAAGGCGGACATCAACTGTGAATACCCGCTGGCCGATGCGGTTGCAGCGCATCGCAGCATCGAAAGCGGAACGACGATCGGGGCGGCGGTTCTGATCCCCTAGATCCCCTAGATCCCCAAGATCGGCTATGGCCCGGGTTTGTGGCGCAGACCCTTAACGGTCCAGATGATCACACCGGCGACGATGCCCCAGAACGCACCGCTGAGGCCGAGCAGCGTCATGCCGCTGGCGGCCAGCAGGAAGGTGATTGCCGGGGCTTCGAGCTGTTGCTGATCGCTGAAGGCGGCGGACGTTGCACCGACAAAGGCCGGGATCAGCGCGAGACCGGCAACAGCTGTGATCAGTGCGGCAGGTGCAATGGCGGCAATGGTGGTGACGGCGCCCGCTGCGAAGGCCAGCGCAATATAGGCGATGCCCGACGTGACGGCGGCCCAGTAACGCCGGGCGGGGTCGGGGCCTGCATCCTGACCTGCCATCATCGCCGCTGTGATCGCCGACATGTTGACGGTGACGCCGCCAAAGGGCGCGATTGCCAGGCTGGCGGCGCCGGTGCTGGCCAGCAGGGGGCGGCGGTTGACGGCGTAGTTGTTGTTTTCGAGCACGGCGAAGCCGGGGATGTTCTGACCAGCCATTGTGACCAGGAAAAGCGGCACCGCGATCGAGATGAAGGACTGCCAGGTGAAAATCGGCATAAGCGGTGACAACGGCGGCAGCGTTGCCTGAAAGACCGTGCCGGATTGGCCGGTGTCGGGTGCCAGCATCAGGACCGCCAGGAACGCGATAACAGCCAGCGGCATCGCTGCCAGTTTATGCAATGTCAGGCCGATCACCCAGGCCGCCAGCACCGGCAGGAGCAGCAACGGAATTGCGCCGAGCGCAAGCGCCGGTGCCAGGCAAAGTTTGATCAGGACGCCGGCCAGAAGCGCGCTGGCCACGGGCCGCGGGATCGCCGCAACGGTGCGGCCAAGGACCGGAACGGCCCCGGTCAGAATGATCAGCGCGGCGGCAAAGATCATTGCGCCGATCGCCTCGGCAAAGCCGCCGGGTAGCGTGGCTGCGGCGGCAAGAAAGGCCGCGCCGGGGGTCGACCACGCAACCGCCGCCGGGGTCCGGGTGAGTGCCGGAAGGACGATTGAACAGACGCCCATGCCGAAGGTTGCAAAGAAGAGACCGGTTGCCGCCTGGGCATCGGTCGCGCCAACGCCCTTTAGCCCCGCGAGCACTATGGCGAACGAGGCCGAATAGCCGACAAAAGCGGCGAGCAGGCCCATATAGAGGGCGGAGGGGGTGAGATCGCGGAGCATGTTGTGCCGGGGGCGGTGCGCTGAAGCGCACCCTACGGGGTTAGAATGCGCCGGACGGCATCGACATAGACCTGCACGCCCAGCTTGATGTCCTCATCGGCTGTATCCTCGGACCAATGGTGGGAAATGCCGCCAATCGAGGGGACGAACATCATGGCGGATGGGACATGGGGCGCGATCACCTGCGCGTCATGGCCTGCGCCCGACGGCATGACCAGGGTTTTGCCCGGGGCGATTGCTTCGCCTGCGGCTTTCAGCGCGGCCTGCGGTGCCTTGGCCATCAGGGCCGGGACGGTCTGGCTGATGATCTCCAGCCGGGCGGAGCAGGGGCCGGTGCGGTCCTCGTCTGTGACCAGTGTCTGCAGATGGGCGTGCAACCGGTCCAGCGTCGCCTGATCGGCATCGCGGAACTGAAACAGCATCTCGGCACGGCCCGGGATGATCGAAGGCTGGCCGGGGTCGAGCGTGATGTTGCCTGCGGTCCAGACCGAATGGGGGCCTGCAAGATCCGGGAAGGTCGTTTGGATCTGGTTCCACACCCGTTGCAGCGCGGCGGCGGCGTCGCGGCGGATCGCCATGGTGGTGGTGCCCGCGTGGTTCTGTGCACCTTCGAAGATCAGGCGGTACTGCCAGATGGCGACGATGGAGGTGACAACACCGATCTGATTGCCTGAGGCTTCGAGCGTTTGGCCCTGTTCGATATGCGCCTCGAAGAACGCCAGGTATCTGGAGCGGTCGATCTGAACACGTTCGCGGTCCGCCAGACCATTGGCGGCAAGAAGCTCGCGCAGGGTGCCGCGGCCCGAGCGGTCGGTGAGGGTGTCGATTTCAGCTTCGGTCATCTGACCGGCGAAGCTTTGCGATCCGATGAAGCCTCCGGAGAAGTGGCCTTCCTCGTCAGCGAAGGCCATGACATCGACAACGCCCAGCCCGGCCTGGTGTGCGGCGCGGGCCGCTTCGAGCGCGTAGACGACGCCGAGCGCACCGTCGAGCCAGCCAGCGTGGTTCTGGCTTTCGATATGGCTGCCTGCGAGCACGAACGGGCCGTCGCCCGGGGCGCGGGACCAGACATTGGCGATGCCGTCGATCCCGGCCTGATGGCCGAGCGCCTGAAGCTCGCCGACCAGCCAGTGCCGGGTTTCCATGTCTTCGGGCGAAAGTGTCGGACGGTGGACGCCGGTTTTGTAGCGGCCGATCTCGCGCAAGCGGTAGAGGTCGGCGAGGGCGCGGTCTGGGTTGGCTTTCATGGGGTGTGCTCCTGAGTTGGGGCGACCGTAGACCGGGGCGCAAGGCGAGAAAAGGGGGGCTGGTTGCGCGCGACCAGAGGCGGTGGTGCGGGCGATTTGTGCGCCTGCCCGCCGCGCATGTCCCGGTTCGGGACAGCGCCGCTGCGTTAATCCTGTCGGTGATTATCCCGAATGGCAGAGCAGGATGGTTGACACCTCACCCGGCAGGTGCATCCATCAAGTCGACATGTGGTCAACTGCCCCGGCGAAGATCGGGGGCTGCCCGGGCAAGGCAGCGTTGAAACGGCGGAGACCATTGTCTGACACGCAACTCCACGCAGGGAGCGCTTTCATGACCCTTAAAAGAATCGCGACATTGGCGGCCGCCGGACTGATCGGTGCGTCTGTCGCATCGACGGCGCAAGCCGGTCCTGACGATGACAGTCTTGTCATCGCCTGGGGATCGACCGGGCCGATCGAACATGTCGACAACTATGTAAACACGAACCGGACAGGTATCTGGTTCAGCCGGATGGTTTGGGATCAGCTCATCTATCGCGAGCCCAAGACGTTCGAATTCAAGCCGCTTCTGGCGACAAGCTGGGAATTGCTGAACGACACGACCTGGCAGTTCAAGCTGCGTCAGGGTGTCAAGTTCCACAATGGCGAGCCGTTCGATGCGGATGACGTTGTCTTCACGCTGAACTGGATTTCGAACCCGGACAACGGGGTCAAGGTCCAGCGCAATGTCAACTGGATCGAAAAAGCCGAGAAGATCGACCAGTACACCGTCAACGTGCACATGAAACGGCCGTTCCCGCAGGCATTCGAATTCCTGTCGGGACCGATCACGATCTATCCGAACGAGTACTATGCCAAAGTTGGCCCGGACGGCATGCACAAGGCGCCGGTCGGTACCGGTCCGATGAAAGTCGTTTCGATCAAGACCGCCGAGGAGTATGTCTTCGAGCGCAATGAAGATTATACTTGGGGCAGCCCGAAGGGTGAGGCCAAGGTTGCGAAGATTATCGTGCGCGAAATCGCCGATGTGCAGACCCAGATCGCCGAGCTTCTGGCCGGTGGTATCGACATCACCGCAGACATCACGGCGGATCATGTCGATCAGATCGGTGGGGTTCCGGGTTTTGTCGCCTTGCAGGCGGGCACGATGCGGACAGGTTATCTTGGGTTCGATGCGGCCAACCGCAGCGGGCACGAGCCGATCAACAAGCTGAAGGTGCGTCAGGCGATGGCCCACGCGATTGACCGGGCCAGCCTGGTCAAGAACCTGATCCGGGGCGATGCCGGTGTGATCCACACACCGTGTTTCCCGACGCAATTCGGCTGCGATGTCGACGCGGCGGTGAAATACGAGTTCGATCCGGAAAAAGCGAAGGCACTGTTGGCCGAGGCCGGGTATCCGGACGGGTTCGAGATCGAGTTCTACACCTTCCGTCCGGCTGACTGGGCCGAGGCGATCATGGGCGATCTGGCCAAGGTCGGCATCAAGGCGACGCTGACGAAAATGCCGTACTTCGCGCTGCGCGACAAACAGCGCAACGAAGGCACGACGCCGATGTTCCTGATGGACTGGGGCTCGTATTCGATGAACGACATGTCGGCGATCACCTCGCACTTCTTCAAGAAGGGTCCGGACGATTTCGCGCTGGACGATGAAGTGGCGGCTTGGCTGGAAGAAGGCGATACGTCGTCCGATCCGGCGGTGCGCAAAGCGGCTTATTCCAAGGCGATCAAAAAGATCACCGGAGAGGTCTATTGGCTGCCGATGTTCAACCACGTCCGGAACTATGCCTATCGCGACGGGCTGGTCTTCATCCCATACCAGGATGAGATCCCACGTTTCTGGCAGTACGGCTGGGCGAAGTAAGCGAAACCGGGGCGGGCCAATGGTCCGCCCCATTTGCAGGACGGGGCTGACCCTGTCCTGTTTCTTTTGGGGGGCCTGATGCTTGCCTATACACTAAAGCGAACGGTCGTTGCCTTCCTGATCCTTGTCGTGGTTTCGGCGCTGACCTTCTCGCTGTCGCATTTGTCCGCGGATCCCGCGTTGACGATTGGCGGTGAGCAGGCGTCGGACGAGGATATCGAGGCGATCCGCAAGCTTTATGGCTTTGACCGCCCCGTTTATGAACAATATTTCAGTTGGTTGGGCCGCGCCCTGGCGGGCGATTTCGGCGAGAGCTATCACTATAAGCAGCCGGTCGTGGAGATGATCTCGGAGCGGATCGGGCGCACGATGCTGCTGGGGACGCTGGCCATTCTGTTCGCGCTGATCGTATCGATTCCGCTGGGAACGCTGGCCGCCATGCGGCCGAATTCGCTGCTGGATCGTTTCGCGCTTTTGATCGCGGTCTTCGGGCAGGCGTTGCCGACCTTCTGGTTCGCGCTGATGATGATCATTGTGCTGGGCGTCTGGTGGCGATGGCTGCCGATTTCCGGGCACGATCAGTGGTTGAACTATGTGATGCCGACGATTGCCCTTGGCTATTACGCGACGCCGGCATTGATGCGACTGACGCGCGCCGGGATGATCGAGGTGCTGGGGTCGGACTATATCCGCACGGCGCGGGCCAAGGGGCTGCCGCCCTTTGTGGTGCTGTTCAAACATGCGCTGCGCAATGCGATTATTCCCGTTGTGGCGCTGGCGGCGGTCTGGTTCGGCTTTATGCTGGGCGGGTCCATCGTCATCGAGACGATCTTCAACCTGAAGGGCATCGGCTGGCTTTCCTATGATGCGCTGCTGCGGTCGGACCTGCCGGTGGTGCAGGCGATCGTGCTGATCTTTGCGTCCTTTTATGTTGTGCTGACTTTGGCGGCGGATTTGCTGAACGCTTATCTGGACCCGCGGATCTCGGTGCGATGAGCGTTATCAGCACGCCATTGGCTTTGTCGCTGCGGACCGGCCTGTGGCCGCGCCCGGCGCATTCGGGAATTGGATGAGATGACCGACACAACCACATCCAGCCCGCTGGGCCTGCGCACGCAACAGACGGCGGAAGAGATCCTGGAGCCTTCGCCGTTTTCGAAGCTGCGCAAGCGGATTTTCAAGAACTACTCTTTCCTGTTCGGCG
Source organism: uncultured Limibaculum sp. (assembly GCA_951813525.2). Lineage (GTDB taxonomy): Bacteria > Pseudomonadota > Alphaproteobacteria > Rhodobacterales > Rhodobacteraceae > Thermohalobaculum. The sequence goes on along the minus strand of CATOTJ020000003.1, from coordinate 389,441 downwards.
CGGTGGTTCTGATCTTCATCATTGCCATGGCGCTGCTGGCGCCGGTGTTCGAGGCGCTGGGCTGGATCCATGATCCCTACGACCAGGAGTTGGCGCGGCGGCTGCAGAACCCGTTCTGGCACGAAAAGAAGGTCGACGAGGCGCATCTGCTGGGCACCGACAAGGTTGGCCGCGATTATCTGAGCCGCCTGATCTATGGCAGCCAGATTTCGCTGTTGATCGGGTTTTCGACCATGCTGATTTCGGGATTTATCGGCACGGTTCTGGGGGTGACGGCCGGTTACTTTGGCGGCCGGGTCGATATGGTGGTGAACTTCATCATCAACACCCGCCTGGCCATGCCGGTATTTCTGGTCGCGATGGCGGCGGTCGTTGCCTTCGGTGCCTCGCTGACGGTTGTGATCCTGGTGCTGGGCTTGTTCCTGTGGGACCGGTTTGCAGTGGTGATGCGGTCGATCACACAGCAGGCGCGGGATCTGGACTATGTCAAGGCGGCGCGCGCGCTGGGCTGTTCGACACCCCATATCATTGTGCGCGAGATTTTCCCGAATGTGCTGTCGTCGCTGACGGTTGTGGCAACCGTCGAAATGGCGAACGCGATCCTGCTGGAGGCGGCCTTGTCCTTCCTGGGCTTTGGCGTACAGGCGCCGACACCAAGCTGGGGTCTGATGCTGAATGAGGGCCGGGAGTACATGTTCTTCTCGGCCTGGATGCTGGCCTTGCCGGGGGCGTGTCTGTTCATGCTGGTGCTGGCCATCAACATGTTCGGCGACGGGCTGCGGGACGTGACGCTGGAGCGCGAGCGATGAGCGACATGGCTTCCGACGATGTCATCCTGGATGTCGAGAAACTGAAGATCGACATTCCGGTATCGGCGGGGATCCTGCATCCGGTGCGCGGGATCTCGTTTTCGGTTTCGCGCGGCGAGACCCTGGCGATCGTCGGCGAAAGCGGGTGCGGAAAGTCGCTGACATCGCTGTCGCTGATGGGGCTTCTGCCCAAGACAGCGCGGCGCACGGCGGACCGGTTGAACTTTCTGGGGGAGGATATTCGCGATTTCAGCGAGCGCCAGATGTCGAGCCTGCGCGGCGTCAATATGTCGATGATCTTTCAGGAGCCGATGACGTCGCTGAACCCGGCCTATACGATCGGCAATCAGTTGGAGGAAGTCTATCGCCGCCATGTGTCGCGTAACCGGGCGGAGGCACGGGACAGGGCGGTTTTCCTGCTGGAAAAGGTTGGCATCACGTCGGCACGCAACAGGCTGAAGCAGTACCCGCACCAATTGTCGGGCGGGCTGCGCCAGCGCGTTATGATTGCCATGGCACTGATGTGCGGGCCGGATCTGATCATCGCCGATGAGCCGACGACGGCATTGGATGTGACGATCCAGGCGCAGATCCTGCACCTTTTGGCCGAACTGCAGGACGAGTTCAGAATGGGGATGATCCTGATCACGCACGATCTGGGGATTGTGGCGCGTGTCGCCGACAAGGTGCAGGTGATGTATGCGGGATCGACCGTCGAGGAGGGGCCGTCCGAGGTCGTCTTTGGCAGACCGCTGCATCCATACACGCGCGGATTGCTGCGCTGTATCCCGATCCCGGGCAAGACCGAACGGGGCGCGAAACTGGGTTCGGTTCCCGGGATTGTGCCCAATCTGGTCGGCGATCTGTCGGGCTGTATGTTCCGCAATCGCTGTGCCTTTGCGCGGGCGGAATGTGCCGGGCTGTCGGAGGCGCGGGCCTTGGGCGATGGCCATGTCTATTCCTGCGTTATGGAACCGGACGAGGCCGCTGCCGCCGACTGGGAGGACGTGGCATGAGCGAAGCCGCGCTGGAGACAGTGGACGTCAGCTGTGTGTTTCAGGTCAGCCAGGGGATAATGAAGGGGCGCAAGCCGCTGCGCGCCGTCAACGGCGTTTCCTTGCAGATCCCGAAGGGTCAGGTTGTCGGACTGGTCGGCGAAAGCGGCTGCGGAAAGTCGACGCTGGCCAATATCCTGCTGGGGCTGCAAGGGCCGACATCGGGCGATGTGCGCTATAACGGACAAAGCGCGGCGTCTTTTACGCGCAAGGATATCGCGCGGCGCATTCAGCCGATTTTCCAGGACCCGTATTCATCGCTGAACCCGACCAAGACAATTCATTCGATCGTTTCGCTGCCTTTGCGCGTCCACAAGGTCGGGGATCCGGCGGATATCGACCGCAAGGTGCACGATATGCTGGATCTGGTCGGCCTGCCGCGCCGGGTCGCGCAGTCTTACCCGTCGCAGATGTCGGGCGGGCAGCGCCAGCGCGTCGCCATTGCCCGGGCGTTGATCATGCAGCCCGAAGTGGTGATCTGCGACGAGCCGACATCGGCGTTGGATGTGTCGGTGCAATCGCAGATTTTGAACCTGCTGCAGGAACTGAAGGACGAACTGGGGCTGACCTATCTGTTGATCAGCCACAACCTGGCCGTGGTGCAGCACATGGCAGACCGGGTTGCGGTGATGTATCTGGGACGGATTGTCGAAGAAGCCGAAAACGAAGTTCTGTTCGCCGATCCGCGCCATCCCTATACCAAGGCGTTGCTGGAATCGGTGCTGACGCCGGATCCGACGCTGGGCGTGCCGGACACGCATCTGGGCGCTGTGTTCCCCAACCCGATCGACCCGCCGTCCGGCTGTTCGTTCCATCCGCGTTGTACCCGGTGCATGGAGATCTGTAAGTCAGTCGCGCCCAAACCGATGGTCGAGGGCACGCATCTGACGGAGTGTCATCTTTATGATGAAGCGGCGGGGGCAGCGGCCTAGAGCCGCCTCTGGCGGTTGAGGGGGCCGGGCCCTTGCGACCCCCGAGATACTTTAAACCAACGAAGAAGGGCGAGCGTGCCCTTGTAAGGGGTGGCCATGAAGACCTTTATTGCCTGTCTGGGGACTGAAACGAACAGCTTTTCGCCGATGCCGACCGGGCGGGCGACGTTCGAGGAGGCGTGCTTTTTTCGCGGGGATGCGACGCAGCACACCGCCAGCACGTTTACGCTGCCGCTGCATGTCTGGCGCCAGAAAACCGAGGAGCGCCAGGGCGAGGCGGTCGAGAGCCTGGCGACCTTTGCGCAGCCGGCGGGGATTACGATCCGGTCGGTCTATGAGGGATATCGCGATGAGATCCTGGCCGATCTGAAGGCGGCGCTGCCGGTGGATATCGTGCTGCTGTCGATGCAGGGGGCGATGACGGCGGAGGGGTATGACGATTGCGAAGGCGATCTGCTGGCCCGGGTGCGGGAGGTCGTCGGGCTGGCCGTGATCGTTGGTGCGGAACTGGATCTGCACTGTTCGATCACGCCGCGCATGGTCGAAAAGGCCGATGCGCTGGTACTGTTCAAGGAATATCCGCATATCGATGTGGGCGAGCGCGCGGCGGAGCTGTTTGACATTTGCGCTGCGGCGGCAGCGGGCGAGGTGCGCCCCGTGACCGAGGTGCGCGATCTGAAGATCATCAATAAGTGGCGCACGCCCAAGGAGCCGATGAAGACGGTGGTTGCCGAAATGCAGGCGGCCGAGCAGGAGCCGGGTGTCCTGTCCGTGTCGTTTGCCCATGGCTTTCCGTGGCAGGACGTGGCGTGCACATCCTCGAAAATGCTGGTGATTTCAGACGGGGACCGGGCGCAAGCCGGGTCGGTGGCCGAGCGGTTCGTCGACCGGCTTTGGGGCCTGCGTGAGGATCTGGTCGAGCCGATGCTGTCGATCGAGGCGGCACTGGATGCGGTCGAAGCCGGGCCGGGGCCCCTGGTTCTGGCCGATGTCGCCGACAATGCGGGCGGCGGGGCACCATCGGATTCAACCTTCGTTCTGGCCGCGGCGCTGGCCCGGGGAATGTCGGGTCTTTTGACGGGATATTACTGGGACCCGGTGGCCGTTCGGTTCTGCGAGGAAGCGGGCGAGGGGGCCAAGATGCGCCTGCGGGTCGGTGGCAAGTGCGGGCCCGAAAGCGGAGACCCGGTCGATCTGAAAGCGACGGTGCGCCGGATCGTTACCGATGGCACCCAAAGCTTTGGCGAGGCGACCATGCCGATGGGAACGGTTGTCTGGCTGACCGAAGAGGGCGGGATCGACCTGATCCTGACATCGAAACGCACGCAGGTTTTTCATCCGAACGGGATGACGCAACTGGGTATCGACCCGGGCGCCTATAAGGGCATTGTCGTCAAATCGAGCCAGCATTTTTATGCTGGGTTCGAGCCTGTGGCGGCGTCGATCCAGTATATTTCGGGCGCCGGGTCGATCCCGGCGGATTTTGCGTCCATCCCATATGAGAACTTCACCGACGACTATTGGCCGAAAGTGGAAAACCCTCACGGTTGAAAGGGTTAGTGGGGCCGGCAGTCTGCTGCGAGAGTGATTGACGCACTGCAGAAACGCCCCCATAGTCGAACGATAAGAGCCGTGAGGCCGGGGTGACATGGGGGAGCGCGGGATGCGCGCCGCCCGGGCGTGGGAGGTTTCCGTTGGCCTGGTTCGTGACAATCGTTCTGATCCTGATCGCAGTCATTCTGCTGATCCTGTTCCTGAACAGATACTATCGCAAAGCAACGCGCGAGGTCGCGCTGGTGCGTACGGGTCAGGGCGGTCAGCGGGTCGTTCTGGACGGCGGCTGTGTTGCCGTGCCGTTCCTGCACAAGGTTTCCGAAATCAACATGCGGACCACGCGGTTGGAGATCGAGCGGGTCGGGCCGAAATCGGTGATCACCCGGGATCGTTTGCGGGTCGATGTCGGCGCGGAGTTCTATGTCCGGGTCGATGCGACGCGGGACGGTGTTGCGACCGCGGCGCAGGCCCTGGCCGGGAAGACGTTTCGATCGGGCGAGTTGGCCGAGACGCTGGAAGGCAAGCTGGTCGATGCGGTGTTGTCGGTGGCAGCAGGCTATACCATGGACACCTTGCAGGACGAGCGGGGCCGGTACACCTCGGAAGTTGCTGCCGCGTTGAAGGACGATCTGGGTCAGAACGGTCTGGTTCTGGAGAATGTGTCGCTGACCCGGCTGGATCAGACGCCGTTCCACGCCTTAGATGAAAACAACGCCTTTAACGCGCTGGGGATGCGGCGCCTGGCCGAGATTATTGCAACCAACAAGAAAGAGCGGGCGTCGATCGAAGCGGATGCCGAGGTTTCGGTGCGCCAGTCCGAGCTGGACGCCACCAAGCGCAAGCTGACGATTGCCCAGGAAGAAGAAGAAGCGATCATTGTGCAGCAGCGCGAGATCGAGACAGCACGCGCGTCCTCGCAGGCCGAGATTTCCGAAAGCCAGGCGGCATCGGAGAAGCGGCGTGAAGCTGCACGGATCGAGCGCGAATTGGAAGTTCGCAAGACCGAGATCGAGAAGGACCGGGCGCTGCGCCGTCAGCAATTGGAAGCCGAATTGGCGACCGAAACAGCGCGATCCGAGAATGTCGTCAAGTTGTCGGCAAAGCGGATCGAGCAGGCAGTGGCCGAAGCCGAGGCCGAGCGGGCGCGCACGCAAGAGGTCGAGGCCAAGGAAGCGGTGGCGACGGCGCAGGCTGCGGCGTCGGCCGAGCGCGACAAGACATTGGCGCTGATCCGGGCCCGCGAACAGGCCGAAGTGGATGACACGCGCGTTGCGTCGGAGGCCGGAACGCTGGTTGCGATGGCCGAGGCAAAGGCGAAGGCGATGCTGGAAGCCGCGGCCGCCGAGAAGACCGAACTGCTGGCCCGCGCCGAGGGCGAGGCGGCGGTGATCAAGAGCCAGAATGCGCAGTCGCCGGAGTTGATGAAACTGAAGCTGGACCGCGACCGGTTGCGGGTCTTGCCGGGCGTCGTCGAGAAGTTGATGAAGCCGGCCGAGAAAATCGAGACGATCAGAATCAACCATATCTCGGGCCTTCAGGGTGGCGGATCCGGTGGTGGCGGGACCAGCGGCGGCGGCGAAAAATCGGCGGTTAATCAGGCGGTTGACGGTGTTTTGAACATGGCGTTGCAACTGCCCGCGGTGAAGAAGCTGGGCGAGGAGGTCGGGCTGAATGTCGGTGATGGATTGGCCGGGATCAGCAAGACCTTGGAAGGCGACGGCGGGGATACTGGAACCGACGGCGAGGACGGCAAGTGAATTCTGTGTGCATCGCTGCACCGGGAAGGCAAGCGGCGCAGGGCCGGAGCGCATAAATCAAGCGTCGAATAATCAAGCGACGAAAAAATAGTCAACGAACAATCAAGCGACGAATACATCAAGTGACGAACAATCAAACAGGGAGAGTGAGATGACCTTTAATCGCAGAAAGTTCCTGGTGGGATCGGCAGCGGTGGCGCTGGCCGCTCCTGCTGTTGTGGGCCGCGCAATGGCCGACGAGATCAAGTTCGTCTCGATCCTGGATCAGTCGGGCGGGCTGGACATTTATGGCAAGCCGATGGTCGATGCAACGCGCATGGCGATCAAGGAAATCAACGATGCCGGCGGTCTGAACGGATCGATGGTGAATTTGAAGGTCTATGATCCGCAGTCGACGATCCAGTTTTACACGCAATACGCCACCGAAGCGGCGGTGGGCGACGAGGCGAATGTTGTCCATGCCGGGATCACGTCGGCTTCGCGCGAGGCGATCCGCCCGACCTTTGCCGAGTTCGAGACGCTGTATTTCTATAACACGCTCTACGAGGGCGGTGTTTGCGACATGAACAACTTCTGCACCGGCTCGACCCCGGCGCAGACGGTTGAAAAGCTGGTGCCGCACACGATGAACAAGTGGGGCAAGAAAGTTTATATCATCGCAGCCGACTACAATTATGGCCAGATCACCGCACAGTGGGTTCAGAAATATGTGCGCGACAATGGTGGAGAGCCGGTTGCGACCGAATTTTTCCCGCTGGACGTGACGAATTTCGGTCCGACGATCAAGAAGATCCAGGCCGCCAAACCGGACATGGTGATGTCGGCGCTGGTCGGCGGCGCGCATGTGTCGTTCTATCGCCAATACGCGGCGGCGGGCATGAACAAGTCGATCCCGATTGCCTCGACCACGTTCGGTGTCGGGAACGAGCACAAGTTGATTTCGGCGGAGGAAGGCGAGGGCATGATCTGCTCGTATTCCTACTTCGAGGAGATCGAAAGCGAGGCCAACAAGGCGTTTGTGGAGCGGTTCAAGGCGTTTGTCGGCGATGGTGCACCGGCCCTGAACGAGTTGGCGGCGCGAGCCTATGAAGGCGCGATGTTGTGGGCCGAAGCTGTGAAGGCCGCGGGCACTGCCGACCGGATGCCGGTGATCGAGGCCTTGCGCGGCGGCATGTCCTATGACGGGCCGTCCGGCACGGTGACGATCGAGCCGAAGACCAACCATGCCTTGCAGAACGTCTATCTGGCCGAGTTGAAGGATCAGAGCTTCAACATCATCGAGACGCATGAGAACCAGCCGCCAAGCGATACGCTGCTGGTCTGCGATCTGGTGGCCGATCCGGATCAGTCGACATTCAAGTTCGAGAATGGACTGGAGGCGGCAGGCATCAAGCTCTGAGCACGGCGGGCCAAGGCCCGCCCTACGCAATCGGGACGGGGTGCACCCCGTCCCACCGCCGGGAACCTTCATGGACCTCTTCTTTGCCGTCGCGTTGCAGATCGTCTACGGGATCGCGAACCTCGCGCTGATCAGCCTGGGGCTTGCGATCATTTTCGGCATGATGCGCGTGATCAATCTGGCCCATGGCGAGTTCATCATGCTGGGCGGCTATACGGTGGTCGTTGCCACCAATGAGGGCGTCAATATCTGGATTGCCATCCTGGTCCTTGCACCGCTGGTGGTCGGCATTTTTGGTGTGATCGTCGAGCGCCTGCTGATCCGCTGGCTTTATGGCCGGATGGTCGACACGCTGCTGGCGACCTGGGGCTTGTCGCTGCTGATGATCGGGTTGGTGACGACGATCTTCGGCGCCTCGACCGCGACGACGATTTCGCCGCCGCTGGGCGTGATCTCGATCGGCGAGTTTACGTCGTCGGGTTATGAAGTGTTTCTGATCCTGGTCACGGTCGCTTTGCTGGTTCTGGTTTGGGCGGTTCTGAAGTTCACAAAGCTGGGGCTTGTGGCGCGCGGGACCATGCAGAATGCCGAGATGTCCGAGGCGCTGGGGGTTTCGACCAGCCGGATTTACATGATCACCTTTGGATTGGGCGCGGCGGTGTCCGGTCTGGCCGGTGGGCTGCTGGCGCCGATCACCGGCGTGTTGCCGACGATCGGGGCGGTTTACATCGCCAAGGCGTTCATCACGGTGATCTCTGGCGGAATGGCCATTCTGGCGGGGACAACGTCCGCCTCGGTCCTGCTGGGCGGTGTGAACGGCATTGTCGATTTCCTGACCGGGCCGACCATTGGCGAGGTCGCCCTGCTGGTCACTGCGATCATCCTGCTGCGCCTGATGCCGCGTGGGATCACCGGCACCTGGTTCCGGAACAAGCTGTGAGGGCGTGGGGATAGAATGCGCCTGAGCCTCGATTTCCGCGGGACCGTGATTGTCGCCATTTTGGGCGTGATCTTCCTGCTGGCGGCACCGGAGATTTTTGCCAAAGTCACGATCATCAAGCTGAACGTGCCGATTGCGCTGGCGATCCTGGCGCTGTCGCTGGCGCTGGTCTGGGGATTTGGCGGGATCCTCTGCTTTGGACAGACGGCGTTTTTCGGGCTGGGAGCCTATGCCTATTCTATTGCGGCGCTGAACTTTGGCGGATCGACCTGGGCCATTCTGGTGGCTGTGCTGGTCGCGGCCGCCGTCGCAGCGCTGCTGGGATATGTGATTTTCTATGGCCGAGTGTCGGATGTATATCTGGCGGTGATCACGCTGACGGTGACGCTGATCCTTTACAGCCTGATGCGGCGCACGTCCGGCCCTGACTATAAGATCGGCGATGCCCTGCTGGGCGGGTTCAACGGGGTCAAGTCGCCCAAGATAAACCTGCCCTGGGATTCCGGCGAGACGCTGAGCCGGATCGAGCTGTTCTATCCTGCGTTCGCGGCGCTGATCCTGGCCTATCTGGTGTGCGGTTGGCTGGTGCGCACGCATTTCGGGCGGGTTTGTGTGGCGGTGCGCGAGAACGAGCTGAGGGCCGAGCTGATCGGGTATGATACCCGGCTTTACAAGCTGGGTATTTTTGTCGTCGGGGCGGCATTGGCCGGTTTGGCCGGGGTGCTTTTCTGCGTCGGGGTTACGCGGGTCACGCCGGATGTCTTCAACCTTTATACCGCGTCGCTGACGATCATCTGGGTTATCGTGGGCGGGCGCGGCACGCTGATCGGGCCGATCCTGGGGGCCTTTGGCCTTTATTACCTGACCGAATGGCTGGGCAAAACGGCATCGATCAACAACAACCTTATTCTGGGCGGCGTGCTGATCCTTTTTGTCCTGCTGGTGCCCAAAGGTGTCGTGCCGACTGTGACCGATTGGGTGGCGGAACGGCGCGGGGCGCGGGCGATGCGGGCGCGCGAGCGCCGGATGCGCATGCGCCGGTCGCGGGCCGGTTCCGGCGACCCGGAGGATCGGGCATGAGCCGGAGCGAGATCGTGCTGGAGACGCGCGGGCTGGCCATGCATTTCGGCGGGGTCAAGGCCGTCGACAGGGTGGATTTTTCGCTTTGGGACCACGAGTTGCGCTGTCTGATCGGGCCGAACGGTGCCGGTAAGTCGACCTTCTTCAAATGCCTGACCGGGCAGTTGGTGCCCACCGCGGGATCAGTGGTGATCCGCGATGTGCATGTCGCAGGGCGCGAGCCGCACGAGGTCGCGGCGTTGGGTGTCGGGATCAAGACGCAGGTTCCCAACGTCTTCAACGGTCTGAGTGTCGAGGAGAATATATGGCTGGCCTGCCGGCGCTGGCATGGCCCGGCGCGGTCGCGGTCGCTGACGGCCGAGACCTTGGAGCGCCTGCAACTGGGCGACATTCGCAACGAGATGGTGGAAAGCCTGGCCCATGGTCAGCGCCAATGGGTCGAACTGGGCATGGTCGTGGCCGCCGAGCCATGGCTGGTCTTGCTGGACGAACCGGCGGCGGGAATGACCCATGACGAGACGGTCCGGACCGCCGAACTGATCCGCGAGATCAATCGCACGGCCACGCTGATCGTTGTCGAGCACGATATGCAGTTCATCCGTATGATTTCGAACAAGGTGACGTTGTTCCACGAGGGCCGCATCCTGATGGAAGACACGATGGAGGCAATTTCCGTCGACCCGAAAGCCCGTGAAGTTTATTTGGGGACGCGGGCATGAGCTTCAGTTTTTACATCAGAACACCAGGCGCGAAGCTGCAGAGTTCAGTGCCACGGACGTTGCCCGTTGGCTTTCACCGGACGGGTGCATCCTGCCTGAGCGCAGTTCTGAATGGTGAGCGGGTTACGATGGGGGAGATCACCGGATGACCGCGCTCCTGGATGTTCGCGGGCTTGCCTCGGGCTATGGCCGGGTGCCGGTGCTGCATGGGGTCGATTTTCACGTCGATGATGGCGAGATCGTCGGCATCCTGGGCCATAACGGCATGGGCAAGACGACGCTGTTGAAGACCGTCATGGGGATCGTTCCGGCAAGCGGGGGGATTGTTACCTATGGCGGGCTGGACCTGACGCGGGAACGGGTCAGCGAGCGGGCCAAGCTGGGCATCGGTTATGTTCCGCAGGGGCGCGGGATTTTTCCCGGCCTGAGCGTGCTGGACAATATCCGCATGGGAATTGCGGCACACGAAGCCGACGAAGAAGACGCAATCCGCCGCATTCTGGTCGAGTTCCCCCGCCTGGAGCGTCTGCTGGACCGCGAAGGCGGCGCGCTGTCCGGCGGCGAGCAGCAATTGCTGGCGATTGCCAGAACGTTGATCGCTGAACCGGATTTGCTGTTGCTGGACGAGCCAACCGAAGGCATTCAGCCGAGCATCATCGATGAGATCATCGACGAGTTGAAGCGGCTGAACAAGAACCGCGGGCTGACCATCGTCCTGGTCGAACAGAACCTGGATTTCATCACCGAATTGAGCGATCGCGTGCTGCTGCTGCAAAAGGGTGTGATCGAGGGCGAGATGTCGGGGTCTGAAGCCGCGGACCCGGCCCTGATCGAAGAATTCACTGGCTTTGGTGCGGGCGCTGGCGGCACGCGGGTCACGCCCCTGCCGACTGCCGCTGCGAAGGCGGCAGGTCGGCCGAGCGCCGCGCAGACCACAGCCGCGCAGTTCAAAACAGAAACCCCGATTTCCGTCAGAGACAAGGCCCGAAGCCCGGCGCCCTCTGATTTGAACGAGAGGATCAGTTATATGACCGCTCAACGACCGACCCTGTCCCAGTTGAAAGAGATCACGCTGGAACTGGGCATGAACCTGTCGGATGCGCGCATCCGCGAGTTTCACGAGGTCATGCAGGGCACGCTGGATGCCTATGACATCGTGGACGGCCTGCCGGATTATCTGCCGCCGGTGCTTTATCCGCGCACGGCCGGGTCGCGGCCCAGCGCCGAGGAAAATCCGCTGAACGCCTGGTATGTGAAAACCGAAATCAGGGGCGCCCCGCGCGGGCCGCTGCATGGGCGCACGGTGGCGTTGAAGGACAATGTCTGCCTGGCCGGTGTGCCCATGATGAACGGTGCCTCGACGCTGAAAGGTTATACCCCGGATGTAGACGCGACGATTGTCACGCGCCTGCTGGACGCGGGCGCGACGATCATGGGCAAGGCGCATTGCGAGTATTTCTGCCTGTCGGGCGGCTCGCACACCAACGCGACCGGTCCTGTCCACAACCCGCACCGCATGGGGTTTACGGCGGGCGGCTCGTCGTCCGGGTCGGGCGCGCTGGTCGGCGGCGGGTTCGTCGATATGGCTATCGGCGGCGATCAGGGCGGATCGATCCGCATGCCGGCCTCTTTCTGCGGCTGCTATGGCATGAAACCGACGCATGGGCTGGTACCCTATACCGGCGTCATGCCGATCGAGGCGACCATCGACCATACCGGCCCGATGACCCAGACGGTGGCTGACAATGCGCTGATGCTGGAGGTTCTGGCCGGTGCCGACGGGTTGGACCCGCGCCAATACGATGTGGAAACCGACAACTATTCGGCGGCCGTCACGCGCGGCGTTTCCGGTCTGAAGATCGGGGTTGTCAAGGAAGGCTTTGGGCGCCCGGAATCCGAACCGGACGTGGATGCCAAGAACAAGGCCGCCGCCGCGATGTTCCGCCAGATGGGGGCATCCGTCGATGAAATCTCGATCCCGTGGCACGACAAGGGCACGGCGATCTGGACGCCCATCGCGCTGGAAGGGCTTACCAACCAGATGATGCACGGCAACGGCATGGGCACCGGCTGGGAGGGGATGTACACGACCAGCCTGCTGGACTTTCATTCCAACTGGCGCCAGCGCGCGGACGAGTTGTCGGATACGCTGAAAATCTCGATGTTCATCGGACAGTACTATCTGAAGCACCACCGCGGGCATTACTATGCCAAGGCGCAGAACCTGTCGCGGCAACTGAAGGCCGAATATAACAAGGTCCTGCAGGCCTATGACCTGCTGCTGATGCCGACAACGCCCATGAAGGCCCCGCCGATCCCGCCTGCCGATGCCTCGCTGGAATTGTGGTGCCAGCGCGCGTTCGAAATGCTGGGCAATACCGCGCCATTCGATGTCACGGGACATCCCGCCATGGCAGTGCCGTGCGGAATGTCAGACGGGCTGCCGGTTTCAATGATGCTGGTGGGCGGGCGGTATCAGGAAGCGACCGTCTACCGGGCCGCCGGGGCGTTCGAAGCGGCGGGGGATTGGAAGGGGATGTAACGGGGGGCATCCGTGACGGCCCTGTTGATGATCATCCAGGGCCGCAGGGCGCCAGTTGCGATCATTGATCGAACCCGCAGCGAATGCCGGCGATGAGCCCGTTCAAGTCATCTGACGCATTGCCGCGATTGGCTGCTAAGCTGTTCTAACGGTGAGCCTCGGCGTGCAAAGAACAGGAAAACTATACGGATTGCAGCGTCTGCTCTGTCACAAAAACGGAACCTAACGGCCAAAACGCGCTCAGCGGGGTAGGGAATCGCAAGCCTAATGGTATCTGTCTCAGTGGGGTGCCATATGACATTCCAACTGCGGACCGGGGACATAGACCGTGGGCGTTCGGTGCCGGGCTGGAGTTTTGTGATAAGAGGCGATCGGGTGCAGCGGTGGTAAGGACGAAAAATGTTGAGAAGATTGATTATTGGCTCTCTGTTTGCGGGGCTGGCTGGAATGTCCACCAATCTGAATGCACAGGCCGAATCGGTCAGGGTGGTAAACGTAACCGCAAACTGGGGTCTGATTGTTTGCGGATCTAGTTTAATATTTGATCAAGATTCTTTGACGACGACTTCACTTTGCATCGTTGTTCCGTATGGATCCGGAGGAGTGTTGACCCCAATATTCGAAAAGTTGCCGATCGTTCAGTCTTTTGACGTCTGCACCGAGTCAGTAGTATGTCAGGATAATGTGGATGCTGACGGCTTGATCAATTTCCGTCCCAGAGATTGGACCCCAATGTGTCAGATGCAACTGCTCGGCACCACGGTTGCAGAATCCAAGTTTTTCAGAAGCGCCGGCTCGGTAGTTCTGTTCAACACTGCAGCATGTGGTGCAATGTTCCGCGACGGAACAGTGTTTGTGAACGGTCGCATGTAGCGTGGTCGCGGCCTGCGAGCATTACATGGCGGGCGAGAAACCGGCTCAGATTTGTGCCCATGAGGGTGCTTATCTGAGACTGACGATACAACGGTAGATGATCAGCGTATTTTGACACCAGAGCGTGCGCTAGCAGGCCCGACCCGGGGTGGCTGCAATGGCTACACATCTAGTACGTGGCCCAGTTGGCCGAGGAAGAAGCCCAACCGCTCGCAGCTGTTGCAGCCCTTCGACCGGTGGCGCCCTGATCAGCACCCAGATTCCGCTTTGCGTTGAAAGCGGAATCTGGCGGCTAATACTAACGTGCATTGATCAGAACTCATGGGCCCATTTACGGCTACCGATTGATGAGATGCGCCAGGGCTGTTCGATGAGCTTGTTCCAACTGTCACAGCAGTGCGCGACGATGTCGTCGTAGTTTTTGAAGACCCGGTTTGAGAGCCAGTTGTCGCGTATGAATTGCCAGATGTTTTCGACTGGATTCAGTTCTGGCGACCGGGCCGGGATTGGAACGAGTGTGATGTTTTCCGGCACATCGAGCTTCGGTGTCGTGTGCCATCCGGCCTGATCGAGCAGCAGGATGGCGTGTGCGCCTGGGGCGACTTCGGCGCTGATCAGCTTCAAGTGCTCCACCATGGCATAGGTGTCGCAGAACGGCATGACGAGGCCGGCACCCTTGCCTTCCGCCGGGCAGATTGCGCCGAAGATATACGCCCATTTCGTCCGCTGATCGTGTGGCGCACGGGGACGCGTTCCTCGCCGCGCCCAACGTCGTGTGATCTTGTTCTTCTGGCCGACCCTGGCTTCATCTTGAAACCAGACCTCTACGGGCGGCCAGCCTCGCTTGATGCGGATGGCTGTGACGACGTCGCCGAAGTTTTTTTGAACATCTCGATCGCCTCCTCATCCTGCGCGTAGTGCTGCGGGCGCGCTGTGAGTTTGCGATATCCCAAGGCGTGCAACTCGCGGCCAACGGTATGACGGCTGACCGAAACGCCGAACTCTTCGTATAGCCAGAACGCAAGGTCGACGAGGCGCCAGCGCACAACCCCATCGAGATAGGGACGCGGGCCTGACTCGACCGCCGCCGCGAGCGCGGTGCGCTGCTCAGCCGTCAGGAGCGGTGCCTTGCCCGGTGCCTTCCGCGTCGTCAGCGCATCCGGGCCGCCGTCGTTGAACCGCAACACCCAATCCCGGATCACCTGAAGGCCAACCCCGCCCGTGCGCGCCGCATCGCTCCGCGAGCCTCCGTCAAGGACAACTGCCAGAGCGAGAAGCCGCCGCGTCTGATCCGCTTCATCGCTCTTCCGCGCCAGACGTCGAAGATCCGTTCCTGTATAATCCAATCTGATCTGAACAGCAGACCCCATGGCAAAAACTCCTCTGTTTTCCATGGTGAATCAGATCAAGATCGGGCCGGAAATCCCCTTCCGTGAGTCCGAGTCATTGCGCCGCAGTATAATTCAACGGCTTAAAACAAAACACCAAAATGCCTGACGCTTCTTTGGTTTCCGATGTTGCCTCATTTCCAAGAGAAACCGGATGTCAGTCGTCACTTTTTGGGCCGAATTCTGAACGACCGAAGCGTTGAACTTATTCGACCCGCGGACCCGCGAAAATTCATGGTTGGTGACGTTCGCCCGAAAGACGTCGTTGGTCGAACGACAGCTCTGTCCCGATGGTGTTGAAAAACTCCTCCTTGAAGTAGCGGTTGCCTGCTGATTCAATCTTCGCAGATAGGAAGAGGCGGCTGCGATGTTGGGTCCGAGGCAAGAGGCGCAAAGCGCGCTGTTTTATGAGTTTTCGATCGAGGATCACGTTCCCAGCGATCACATTCTGAGACGGATCGACCGGTTCGTTGATCTATCAGACATTCGTGGTTTCCTCGCACCGTTTTATAGTTCGACTGGTCGTCCTTCGATTGATCCGGAGTTGATGATCCGGATGCTGATCGTTGGGTACTGTATGGGCATCCGGTCTGAACGGCGTCTTTGCGAAGACGTTCATCTCAACCTTGCGTACCGGTGGTTCTGTCGTCTCGACCTGTCCGATCCGGTTCCAGATCATTCGACATTCTCGAAGAACCGCCACGGTAGGTTCCGCGACAGCGACCTATTTCGTCACCTCTTCGAACAGGTGTTGGAGCGCTGCATTGTGGAAGGACTGGTCGGGGGTGATCAGTTCGGGGTCGATGCTTCGCTGATCAAAGCCGACGCCAGCCGATACACAAAGGTCGAGGCGCAGGAATGGTCACCACCAGTGGATGCGCCGCGCGCTGTCCGGGAATATCTGGACACGTTGGATGACGCAGCCTTCAGCGGCGCGACGGCAGTGAAGCCGAAGACGCTATCACCTTCCGATCCGGGAGCGCGCTACACACGAGCCAATGGAGATCGGGCATTCTTCGCCTACTCAACCAACTATTTGGTAGACCTTGAGAATGCCGTGATTGTGGATGTCGAAGCGACCGCACCGATCCGACAAGCGGAAGTTGGTGCGGCGCAGGAGATGATCTTACGGGCCAGAGAGCGCTTCGGCCTCTATCCTGAGATGCTGGCTGCCGACACGGCCTATGGCTCAGCCGACATGTTGGGCTGGCTGGTTGAGGACGAAGGGATCGAGCCGCATATCCCGGTCTTTGATAAGTCCGAGAGGAAGGATGGCGCGTTTCCGGCGACCGATTTTATCTATGATCACGGGGTGGACGAATACACCTGCCCAGGCGGCAAGACCCTGAAGCCATACTGGCGATCCATCAAGAAAGAACGGCCCGCGTTCGGTAAGGACGGGTTCAAGAAGTACTTCGCCCGCAAACAGGACTGCGCCGCCTGCACATTGAAATCGCAGTGCACGCCAAAACAGGCAACGCGGAAAGTCTCCCGTTCGAAAAATGAAGGCGCACGGCAGATGGCGAGGGACGTCACGACAACCGATGCCTACGTCTCGTCAAGTCACGCCCGGAAGAAGGTCGAAATGCTGTTCGCGCACCTCAAGCGAATAATTGGCCTCGATCGCCTTCGCCTACGAGGCCCCAACGGCGCCAAAGACGAATTCCACCTCGCCGCAATGGTTCAGAACCTCCGAAAACTCGCAAGGCTCGTTCCTAATCCTGCATGACGCACACAGAAGCCCGATCAATCCGTGCAATCCTCTCGCTAAACAGGCGGCTTTTTCAACACCATCTCCCGACAACGGCCATCTGGTGCCACGGCCACGAATGGCAGTAAGCGCGTAAGCCCGCGATCGTTTCCTAAGCCTTGCTCCCTGCGACCCCATCCCGCAAACTCCGGTCCAGTAATCCAGCCCGACGGAGCACATCATGGACGCACCAACTCTCTCCGTGACCCCGGTGAACGGTCTCTCGCACGTTGCGGGGCCGACGGACCGGCCTTTGCTGGAAGCGACCATTCCTGATTTTCTGGCCGAGGTGGTCAAGCGTCATGGGGACCGTCCGGCCGCTGTTTTTCAGGCGAGCGGGGAGCGGTGGTCGTTTCAGGAATTTGCCGACAAGATAGACCAGATGGCGGCCGGGTTGCTGGCGCTGGGGCTTTATAAGGGGGACCGGGTCGGGATCTGGTCGCCGAACCGGCCGGAGTGGTTGCTGGCGCAGTTTGCGACGGCGCGGATCGGGGTGATCTTGGTCAACATCAATCCGGCCTATCGGTTGAGCGAGCTGGAATATGCGCTGAACAAAACCGGTGCCAAGGCGGTGATTGCGGCGACGCGGTTCAAAAGCTCGGAATATATTCAGATGCTGCAGGAACTGGCGCCGGAACTGGCTGGCTGCGAACCGGGCGGGTTGCAGGCGGCGCGGTTGCCGTATCTGCGCACGATCGTGCAACTGGGCGACGGGCCTGCGCCCGGATGCATTCATTTCGACGAGATGATGGCGCGCGGGCGCGAGGCCGGGGTTGCACGGCTGGATGGGATCACGGCCGGTTTGGACCCGCACGATCCGATCAATATTCAGTTCACGTCGGGTACGACGGGGGCGCCCAAGGGCGCGACGCTGACCCATTACAATATTCTGAACAACGGGATCTCGGTCGCGCGCGCGATGCGTCTGGTGCCGGGCGAGGCGCTGTGCATTCCGGTGCCGTTCTATCACTGCTTTGGCATGGTGCTGGGCAATATCGCGGCGACGGCTTACGGCGTGAAGATGGTCTTTCCCGGCGAAGGGTTTGACCCGCTTGAGACGTTGACAGTGCTGGAGGCAGAGGGCTGCAATGGCGTGCACGGTGTGCCGACGATGTTCCAGGCAATGGTCGATCATCCGGACTTTGCCAAGTTCAATCTGAACAGTCTGCGCACGGGCATTATGGCGGGCGCGCCGTGCCCGGTGCCGTTGATGCGCCGGGTGATCGACGAGATGCATTGCGATCAGATGACCATTGCTTACGGCATGACCGAGACCAGCCCGGTCAGCTTTCACACAACGGTCGATGACAGTCTGGAGCACAAAGTTTCGACTGTCGGGCGCATTCAGCCGCATGTCGAATGCCGGGTCGTGGATGGCGAGGGCAAGACGGTTCCGGTCGGCGAGCAGGGCGAATTGCTGACCCATGGCTATCTTGTCATGCAGGGTTATTGGGACGAGCCGGAAAAGACCGCCGATGCGATCCGCGATGGCTGGATGCATACGGGCGATCTGGCTGTGATCGATCAGGACGGGTTTTGCAAGATCACCGGCCGGATCAAGGACATGCTGATCCGGGGCGGCGAAAACATCTATCCAGCCGAGATCGAGAATTTTCTGATGACGCATCCGGACATTGCGGCGGCCCAGGTTTTCGGCGTGCCGGACGTGAAGATGGGCGAGGAGGTCTGTGCCTGGATTGTCCCCCGTATTCCGGGGCTGACCGAGGCGGACGTTCTTGATCATTGCAAAGGCCAGATCGCCCATTTCAAGGTGCCGCGGCTGGTTCGCTTTGTGGACGAATTTCCGATGACCGTGACCGGCAAGCCGCAGAAGTTCGTGATGCGCGACCAGATGGTGGATGAACTGGGGCTGTAGCGGCCCGGGCATTGATGCCATAAGCCGGATCAAGTGCAGCGCGCGGCCGCCGAGGGGGAGAGCGAATGACACGCGAAGTCGTCCTGGCCGTGACCCAGATGAAGTGCACATGGGATCTTGCGGACAATCTGGACCGGGCAGAGGCAGCCGTGCGCCAGGCGGCGCGCGAGGGCGCGACGCTGATCCTGTTGCAGGAACTGTTCGAGACACCCTATTTCTGTGCGGTTCAGGACCCCGAGCACCTGGATCTTGCGCGCCCGTTCGCGGGGCATCCGGTGCTGGCGCGGTTTTCGGACTTGGCGGCGGAGTTGGGGGTCGTTTTGCCCATCGGCTTTTTCGAGCGGACTGAACGTACGTTTTTTAATGCACTTGCATTGATCGATGCGGACGGCAGCAATCTGGGCGCCTATCGCAAAACCCATATTCCCGATGGTCCCGGCTATCAGGAGAAGTTCTATTTCACCGCCGGCGATACCGGGTTTCGGGTCTGGGACACGGCCATTGGCCGGATCGGGGTCGGGATTTGCTGGGATCAATGGTTTCCGGAGGCCGCCCGGGCAATGTCCGTTATGGGCGCCGAGATTTTGCTGTACCCGATGGCAATCGGATCCGAGCCACAAGACCCGACCATTGATTCCCAGGCGCATTGGCGCCGGGTTATGCAAGGGCATGCCGGGGCCAATATGTGCCCGGTGGCGGCGTCGAACCGCGTGGGAACCGAAACCGTGGGCGATGGCCTGACCTTTTATGGCGGCAGCTTTATCGCGGATGAAACCGGCGCGTTGCTGGCCGAGATGGATGGAGAAGAGGGCTTTGCCCTGGCACGCCTCGATCTGGAGGCGATCCGCAAGACCCGTCAGGCCTGGGGCCTGTTTCGTGACCGCCGGCCGGAACATTACCGGGATCTTGCAGGCTAGCGTCTGGGCAGCGAAATTGCAGCGGCGAGTTTGCGGCGGCGTTGGCAAAAAAGGCGCAGCAGGATAACCCTGTTGGCGATGAGGAGGAGGCCGATATGAAGACGATTACTGCCGTGATCCGGGTCCGCGCCGAAAGTGTCGATCGGATGAAGTCAGCCTTGTTGGACGTTGCCGCGAATGTCGCCGCAAACGAGCCGGGGACCAAGGGGTTCTTTATCTGCCAGGACGACAAGGACCCATGCGTTTTCACGACCTATGAGCGTTTTGACGATCAGGCGGCGATGGATACGCACAATAATTCTGACACGGTCGCAGCGTTTTTCGACGTTGCAAAGCCTTTGCTGGACGGCGATGTGATCCTGCACACCTGCGACGAGGTCTCGGTCAAAAACACCTGAAACCGCCTGGTTTGGACGGACAGGACTGTCTGCGCGATCCATGCAAGTGCATAAAGTGAGGAACCGGCATGGATGACACCGTGAACGCCTTTGTTTCGACTTTCACCATCGAGGGCGCCGACGGCGGGCCGCTTTCTGGACTGAGTTTTGCGGCCAAGGATCTCTATGACGTTGCGGGCCACATGACGGGGTGCGGTAACCCCGATTGGGCGCGGACGCACCCGGCGGCGGACACGCACGCCCCACCGGTGGCGGCGCTGTTGGGCGCAGGGGCGACGCTGATCGGCAAAACGCATACGGACGAGCTGGCCTATTCCCTGATGGGTGTGAATGACCATTTCGGAACCCCGGTGAATTCGGGCGATCCGCGCCGCGTTCCCGGCGGATCTTCATCGGGTTCGGCGGCGGCGGTTGCGGCCGGACTGGTCGATATCGGTCTGGGATCGGATACGGGCGGGTCGGTGCGGACACCTGCCTCGTTCTGCGGCGTGTGGGGCATCAGACCGACCCATGGGCGCATAGCGATCGACCGGACCATGCCGTTGGCGCCGTCCTTCGACACGGCGGGCTGGTTCACCCGCGACCCGGCGACGCTGGCCGCGGTCGGTCCGGCATTGGGCCTGGAGGGCGGCGATGGCGTCGAGCGATTGCTGCTGCCTGTCGACATCTGGGCGCGCGCCGGTTCGGCGACGGTGGCCGCCATGGCGGACCGGATGGCCGAGATCGAAGCGTTGGTCGGATCGGCGCGGCCGGTCTTGCTGGCGGACGAGGGTCTGGTGCAGTGGCGCGAGGCGTTCCGGCTGTATCAGGGCCACGAAATCTGGGAGGTGCATGGTCCGTGGATCACCGAGACCGCCCCGACTTTCGGCGTCGGGATCGCGGCGCGTTTCCAGATGGCGAGCGAGATTACAGAAGACGAATTTTCGTGGGCCGCCGCCGAGCGGGCGAACATTCAGGCGCGAATGGCGGAGGTACTAACCCCTGGCACCGCATTGGTCATGCCTACGGTGCCGGGTCCGGCGCCGTTCCGCGATGAAGCCCAGGCCGATCTGGATGATTACAGGGCGCGGGCGCTGGAGATGCTCTGCCCTGCCGGTCACGCGGGCCTGCCGCAGATCTCGATGCCCGCCGGCAAAGTCGAAGGCGGTCCGGTCGGGTTAAGCATCGTAGGGGCCGCGGGGATGGATCGCGGCCTGCTGGCGCTGGCGGCGGAATTCGGCGCCTAAAAGAACCAGCACGATGGTGAGCAGTTCGAAGCGCGGCGCCGGAAAGGCGCGGTCGCTGCGCCGGCAATTGGCGGGCGTGCGCGGCTGACCGCCTACCGCTCCTCGATCAAAATCTCGCGTTTGCCGACCTGATTGGCGGCGGTGACGACGCCCTGGTCTTCCATCTGCTCGACCAGGCGTGCGGCCTTGTTATAGCCGATTGCGAGTTTGCGTTGGATATAGCTGGTCGAGCATTTGCGGTCGCGCGCGACGATGGCGACGGCGTGGTCGTAAAGCGCGTTTTCGCCGTCACCCGCCGGGGCCAGTCCCAGTTTCAGATCGATGTTCGCCTGGGCTTCCTCGTCGACGCCTTCGGTGACCGAATTGACATAGTCCGGCACGCCCTGGGTCTTGAGGTGACGGACCACCTCTTCGACCTCTTCGTCCGAGACGAACGGGCCATGGACCCGCTGGATCCGGCCGCCGCCCTCCATGTAAAGCATATCGCCCATGCCCAGAAGCTGTTCGGCGCCCTGTTCGCCCAGGATGGTGCGGCTGTCGATCTTCGAGGTGACCTGGAAGCTGATCCGGGTCGGGAAGTTCGCCTTGATCGTGCCGGTGATCACATCGACAGACGGGCGCTGGGTCGCCATGATCAGGTGAATGCCAGAGGCGCGCGCCATCTGGGCCAGGCGCTGAATACACGCTTCGATTTCCTTGCCCGCAACCATCATCAGGTCGGCCATCTCGTCGACGATGACGACGATGAAGGGCATCTCTTCCGGTTCGAACGTTTCGGTTTCATAGACCGGCTCGCCGGTTGTTTCCTCGAACCCGGTCTGCACCGTGCGGCTGAAATCTTCGCCCTTTTCAATCGCTTCGCGCACGCGGGTGTTGTAGCCGTCGATATTGCGCACGCCCATCTTGGACATCTTGCGATACCGTTCTTCCATTTCGGCCACGACCCATTTCAGCGCAACGATCGCTTTTTTGGGATCGGTGACGACAGGGGCCAGCAGATGCGGAATGTTGTCATAGACACTGAGTTCCAGCATCTTGGGGTCGATCATGATCAGCCGGCATTGATCCGGCGTCAGCCGGTAGAGCAGGCTGAGGATCATCGTGTTGATTGCGACCGATTTACCGGACCCGGTTGTACCTGCGATCAGAAGGTGCGGCATGCGGGCGAGGTTCGAGATGATCGGAACGCCGGAGATATCCTTGCCCAGCGCCAGGGCCAGCGGATATTTGGCATCGCCATATTCGCGCCGTTCGAAGACATCGCGCAGCCAGACTTTTTCGCGTTCGGGATTGGGCAACTCGATCCCGATGATCGAGCGGCCCGGCACGGTCGAGACGCGGGCTGCCAGCGCCGACATCGACCGTGCAATGTCATCTGCCAGCCCGATGACCCGGCTTGCCTTGAGACCCGGAGCGGGTTCTAGTTCGTATAGCGTCACGACCGGGCCGGGCCGGACAGCGACAATCTCGCCGCGCACGCCGTAATCCTCCAGCACCGCCTCGAGCATCCGGGCGTTTTCTTCGAGCGCGGTATCGGATGTTTGTCCACGTACGACGGCGACCGGTTTTTGCAGGAGGCCCAGTGGCGGTGGGGCATAGGTTGTCTCGGCGTCGGCATCCAGGGCCAGTGTCGGTTGCGCTTCGCGCTCGGCCCGGCGCGATTTGCGAGGCGGCGGCGGCGCGGTGCGTTCGACCGCGGCGCGCGGGGCGCCGGGATCTGCCGTGGTGGCCGGAACCGGTGTCTCGCGGGCAGCCTCTTCGTTGGAAAGACGGCCGACAACGGCGCGCAGCGAGCTGTCATTGCCCGCGGTTTCGGGCGTTGCCGTGTCGTCATCGAGCCCGGTGATGCGGTCGAGATTTAGTTCAGGATCGCGCCGGTCCTTGCGCGAGAGGATCGGCATTGCCGGGGCCTTGGGCATTTGAATGTCCGGGACCTTCAGGGCGGGCATTTTCAATCCGGCCATGCGGTCCCGCCAGGTTCCGGTCGGTTCTGCCGGGGCCAGTTTTTCGGACCGTGGGCGGCTGCGGTATTCGCGGACGCGGTCGCGGGTCGCAATCGCCGTTTTGCGGCCACTGCGCCAAAGCGTACCGCTGACCAGACCAACCGTGTGACGCAGCGAACGCGCGAGCCACCCGATAAACCGGTAGGCTTCGCCAAGCGTCACGCCCAGCGCCGCGGCGCCGAAAATCAAAAGCGCCGCGCCCAGCAGGATAGAGAGAAGCGGCAGCGCCTGAATGTCGGACAGCGGGATCGCGTCGAGCAACATGCGCGCACCGGCATCGCCCAGGCTGCCGCCGAGACCGGTGCCCGTCAGTTGCCAGGCGTCGTGAACCGCATGGGTCGACGCGAAGACCGGCGCGATGGCGAAGGCGGGGATTGCCACCAAAAGCCGCGCCCAGATGCGCTGTTCGCCAAGATGCATCAACAGCCGCACGCCCCAGACGGCCAGAAAGACCACCGGCGCCCAGGCACCGAGGCCGATATGACGGATCGCCATGTCGGCGATCAGCGCGCCGGGTGTGCCAAGCCAGTTCAGCGCCGGTTCCGAGGTCGCGCTGAACGGGCTGGGGTCGCCAAGATTATAGGACCAGATCGCAGCGCCCAGACACACGGCCAGCAACAGGAAGCCGATGCCCCACAGCTCGGTGAGGCGCCGGCGCATCGCGGCGCTCATGCTGGCGTCCATCAAGGGCGTTTTTGCACCTTCGTTCGAGAATACTGCCATCAGCTTCGGCCTCTGCCCGTTTTGGGGTCTTTTGTTAACATGGCGTGCAATCCGGGCAATTTTGGGTCATGCCAACACGCTGCGCACCGCTTCCAGGCCCTGGCGCACCTGATCGGCCGGTGCGACCAGCGCAAGGCGCAGGTATTCGGTGCCGGGATCGCCGCCGCCCAATTCGGGCGGTACGGGCCGGGACAGGTAGGCGCCGGGCAGGGATCGCACGCCCGCCGCGCGCCACAGGCGTAGGGCCGCCTCTTCTCCGTCGCCGACTTTCAGCCACAGGAAAAATCCGGCCTCGGGCGCCATATAGCCCGGTGAATTGCCCAGGATTTCGTCCGCGATTGCATATTTCTGATGATAGAGCGCGCGATTGGCGGCGACATGGTCTTCGTCTGCCCAGCAGGCCGCGGCAGCGAATTGCGCGGGGATTGGCAGCGGCGACCCGACATAGGAACGCAATTGCAGCATTCGGGCGCGGTTTTCGGGTCCTGTCACCGCGAAGCCCGAGCGCAGCCCGGCGAGGTTCGAGCGTTTCGAAAGCGAATGAAACGCGACCAGGCGTTCCGGGTCGATCCCGATCTCGGCTGCGACCTGAAGGGCGCCGACGGGCGGCGTGTCGCGATAGATCTCGGAATAGCATTCGTCCGCGAAAACCCTGAAGTCGTGGCGGTCTGCGAGGGTGAGCAGCGTTGTCCAGTAGGCCCGATCGGCGCAAACGCCCTGAGGATTGGCGGGCGAGCAGATATAGGCCACCGTGGTGCGGTCCAAAAGGTCGGTCGGCAGGGCGGCATAGTCCGGCAGAAACCCAGTTTCCGGCCCGCACGGCAGATAGACCGGTTCTGCGCCCGCTGTGATCGCGGCAACCGTATAGCATTGATAAAAAGGGTTCGGCAGCAACACGGCCGGGCGCTGTCCGTTCTTTTGTTCCGATGACAGCGCCAGACAGGCTGCGAACAATCCTTCCCGTGTACCGTTCAGGGGGAAGATCTGCGTGTCGGGGTCGCGATAGCCGTCCGGCACGCCATATCGCCGGGCGAGCCAGTCCGAAATGGCCGCCCGAAGATCGGGCAACCCTTCGTTCGGCGGGTATTTCGAGAGCTTTTCTGAGTGTTGCAACATGATCGGGCCGACGAAATCCGGCACGGCGTGCTGAGGCTCGCCCAGCGACATGGCGATTTCCGGACCGCCGGGCGCAATATCGCCCAGCAGTTTCCGCAGGCGCGGAAACGCATATTCCGGCAGGTCAGCATACCTTGCTGGATACTGCATGATGGCCTCGGCTCCATGGCGTCTGACGCGCCTTTGGTCCGGACACTACCAATTCGCCTCGTTCAGGTCCAGCGTTCGCGATTCGCCCCATAGGTTCTGCGCGACCTGTTGCCTGTTTGCCCGATCCGGATTTTGGGTGGATTTGGACGGCGGCGGCCATCCGGTTGACCCCGGCCTGGGACCTGAAACGGTTAGAAAATTTTAATGCATCGGCATCAGCATAGATGCGCGCGCATAGATCAGTTCCGCACCCACCGAATGCCGGAGGCGGCGGGGAAAAGACATTGGCGCCGCGGAAGGCGAGGAGGAGAGCAGCATATGGTCGCCAAAATGGCCCCTGATATCGCGGTTTGGTTATCGACCAGGCACGCCCATCACGTGATCGAAACGCGTCTGGAGCACGCATTGAAAGAGACCGATCTGCCGCCGCTTGCCTGGCATGAGCTGTTGATGGAACTGCGCCGATGCGACCCCAAAGGGATGCGCCCTGCCGCGTTGGAGCGGCGCCTTTCCATACCGCAATATGCGCTGTCCCGGCTGTTGAAGCGCGTTGCGGATGCCGGGCTGATCGAACGACGGCCCCTGCCGGGCGACCGCCGCGCGATCGAAGTTTTGCTGACCGATGACGGGCGCAAAATGTGTCACCGTGCCTGGCCGATCTTCCGGGCGGCATTGCTGTCTTCGATTGGGCTGACGCTGAAAGACGACGATGCGCAGAACTTGCAGGGCTTGTTGAAGGAAGTTGCGGGCGCAAGCTGACATGCCTTGGGTTGCAGACAGCGTTGGTTGCGGCGCGTTTCTTGCCGATGGGATCTGCGGCGGGCGCTAGGTTGGGTCACTCACGGGTGCTGCCGAAGGTGGCGGGGTCGCCGTTGAGATCTGCCATGGCATTTGAGATCTGCCGGTGGGGCGTGAGATCAGCCGGTGGATTGGCGGGACACATGTGCATGCGGCATTGCCATTCTCGGCCAAAAGGGCGGCAGATGCCTGTTTTTGGCGGCAATTCTCGTCGAGCTAATTGGCCTGGGTCCCAGATATCCTTTCTCAGCTCGACGAGAGAGCGCGGTAGGGCGGCTGGACTTCGCGCGATTTTGACATTTGGGTGCCTGCCTATGCCTGTTTTCCCTACACCTGTTTTTCCAATGCCTGTTTTTCCGATGACTGTTATCGGGCGCCTGTTTTCGGGCACCGGTAAGGGTCCTTCTCTTACGCGATCGGTTCGCGGCGAGTTCATCGGCACTCAGCGGATCGGCGTAGTTGGGCGTTGCGATTGCGCCCGATTGGCCGGGTCGTCGCAAATGGATTGAACTGTCAGCCCGCCATGACCTTTTCGATCGCCCGGCCGATGCGCAGAAGGCGGTCTTCGGCATGGGGCGGGGCGAACAGCATCAGGCCGCACATCGGGGTGCGTGTCGGGATTGTGATCGACGACAGGGTCAAGAGATTGCCGAGCCGGGTGTTGCGCAGCGCCAATAGATTGCGCTCGGAGAAGTACGCTTGATCGTTGATCAGACGCTCGGCATCGGGCGGGTGGATCGGCGATGTCGGCAGCACGATCAGACCTTGCGCTGCGATCCGGTCCTGTAGGGACTGCGAGAGACGATCCATTTCGCTGTGCGCTTCGGCATCGCGCTCCGGATCGCCGCCTTCGCCTTGGCGGAAACGGCTTTCGATCGGGGGCCACAGCGTGCCGGGATTGGCACTGATCTGCTCGCCCCATTCGGCCCAGGCCTCGCCCGGCAAAAGGGAGCTGATCCGCGACGTGACATCGAAGGCGTCGGCAAACTCGGGAACCGCGCCGCGCGTGATACGGGCCCCGGCGGCGGAGAGCGTGGCCATCGCCTCGTCCAAAGCCGAGGCGATGCCATGGTCTGCGTTGTCGAAGGCGACCGTTTCGCTGACCAGAAACTGTTCGTCGCCCAAGCTGCCGCCGTCCCAATCGGCGACGGCGCGATCGGCAAGGATCGCGAAAAGATTTGCGGCGTCCTCGACGCTGTGGGTCAGCGGTCCGACGGTGTCATAGGTCCGCGACAGGGCAATGACACCTTCTGTCGGGATCAGGCCGGCGGTGGTTTTCAGGCCGACCAGATCGTTCCAGCCTGCCGGAATGCGGACCGACCCACCGGTGTCAGATCCGATGCCCGCCGCGGCCAGGCCCAGCTTGGTCGAGACTGCTGCGCCCGAGGACGACCCGCCGGGCGACAATGCCGGTTCCACCGCATTGGGCGGTGTCGCCGTTATCGGATTGACGCCGAGGCCTGAAAACGCAAGCTCGGTCGTGTGCGTTTTGCCAAGGCAGATCGCTCCGGCCCGGGTCGCGCGGCGCACGACGGTGCAATCGGCTTCGGGAACACGTCCGGCCAGCAGTTTTGTGCCGCCCTCGCACCCGACCCCGGCCACATCGTAGAGATCTTTCCAGGAGATCGGCACCCCGTCGAGCGGTCCGGCGCGCATGCCTGTGCGAGCCCGTTCAGCGGCAGCCATGGCCTCGGTTCTGGCGCGGTCCGGCGTTGTCCTTGCATAGATGCGATCGCGATCGGGATGAGCTTCGATCGCGTCGAGAAAGCTCTCGGTCAGGGCGCGCGGGTCCAATTTGCCGGCCTGGATCGCGCGGCCCTGATCGGATGCGGATTTATCTATCCATTCGGTCACTGGGCCCCTCCCTGCGTCAGCGGTGACGTGGACAATTCCCGAGCCCGCCCCAATAGTAAAGCAATGACTTCGGGATATGACGTGGCAATTCTTGGCGGCGGGCTGGTCGGGACTGGCTTGGCCTTGGCCTTGGCAGGGACAGGCTTTTCGGTTGTCCTGGTCGACCCCGTTGCACCAGAACGCCACCTGGCCGCCGATTTTGACGGCAGAGCCTATGCAATAGCGCCGGGTTCCATGCGGCTGTTGCAGGTTTTGGGGGTTTGGGACGGGATTGCCGAACACGTCCAACCGGTGCGGCGGATCGTTGTGGAGGACGTGCAGTCGGATCCGCACCCGCCCGCTGCGCTGCATTTCGACCCGGCCGAGATCGGCCAATCAGAGTTGGGTTGGATCGTCGAGGACCGGCATCTGCGCACGGCGCTGTTGTCAGCGTTGGGGCAGAGCAGCATCGATCATCGTGCGCCGGGGCGCGGCGATGTTCTGGATCGCGGCACCGGTTGGGCACACGTTTCGGTCGATGGCGCGGATGTGCGGGCAAGATTGGTGATCGCTTGCGACGGGCGGATGTCGGCGACGGCACGGGCGGCGGGGATCGAGTATCTGCAGTGGGGTTACGATCAGATCGGCCTGGTTTCAGCAATCCTGCATGAATGCGCGCATGACGGCCTGGCGCATCAGTCCTTTTTTGCCGGTGGCCCGTTCGCGGTTCTGCCGTTGCAGGGCGATCGTTCGTCATTGGTCTGGTCCGAGCGTGCGCTGCGTGCGACCATTGTTCAGGAAATGCCGGATCAGGATTATTGCGCCGAGATTGCCACGCGGATCGGGGGGCGGCTCGGCAGGCTTGAACTGGACGGAAAACGGTGGTCGCATCCGTTGGGTCTGTCGCTGGCGGCGCAATATTGCGTGCACCGGCTGGCGGTCGCGGGCGATGCCGCGCACGGGGTGCATCCGATTGCCGGGCAGGGGCTGAATATGGGCCTGCGCGACGTGGCCGCGTTGACCGAGGTTCTGGCCGAGGCGGCACGAAGGGGCGAAGACATTGGCGCGGTCGATGTGCTGGAGCGTTATCAGATTTGGCGTCGCCCGGACGCCAGCCTGATGGCCTTGGGAATGGACGGGTTGACGAGGCTTTTTTCGACGTCGGCGGCGCCGGCGCAGGCGCTGCGAAATATGGGATTGGGCGCTGTGGCCGGATCGGGTGCGGCGCGGCGCGGGTTCATGGGGATGGCGGCAGGAACGACCGGCGATGTGCCCAAGATGTTGCAGGGCCGGGCGGTTTAACCGATGTCCGGCGCCGTTGCGGCGCCGAAACCCGGGCCTGTTGAATGTCCCATTTAACCGGGGGTGAAAGGCCGCGACTTTCTGATCCCCACTCAAGCCAAGTCCGGCGCCTGGTCCGTCGGGTTCAGGCCAGATGGAACACCGCATCGGCAGAAATAGGGCCAGCGCAAGCGACCCGGCCCTGATCGGCAAGACCGATCAGGCTGGCCAGAACATTGCGCCTTGCCGCAGGCAATAGGCGCGGGTCGACATCGGTATAGATTGCTTGCGTCAATTCTGTTGCATCGCTGGCGTTGTCAGCCAGCGCCGCCAGGATCTGATCGAACCGGCTTTGGCGGTGGGCGATCTGATGGCGAACCATGCCTGCCGGGTCTTCGACCGGATGACCATGGCCGGGCAGATAAAGCGTGTCGCCTTCTCGGCCCGCCAATTTATCCAGCGAGGCCATGAAGGCCGCCATGTCACCGTCGGGCGGAGACACAAGCGTCGTTGCAAACCCCATGATCATATCGCCGGTGAAGACGATGCCGGTGCCGGTCAGGGCAAACGAGGCATGGTTGGAGAGGTGCCCGGGTGTGTGAACGACCTCGACCCCCCAATCGCCGCCTTCCAGCCGCGCGCCTTCCTGCAAGACGATATCGGGCGCGAAATCGGTATCGCCGCCTTCGCCGCCGCCGATTTCGGCGCCCTGTTCGACCAGCTTTTGCATGGTCGGCGACAGGCCCGCGCCATGGGCGCCCCATGCATAGGTCTGGGCACCGGTTTCTTTCGCCAGATGGCGGGCGCCCGGGCTGTGGTCGTTATGGGAATGGGTGATCAGGATATGGCTGATGCGCTCTCCCGGATCTAAAGCGCCCAGAACCGCGCCCAGATGGTCGGAATTGCCGGGGCCCGGGTCGATCAGTGCGACATCGCCCTGTCCGACCAGATAGGTTTGGGTTCCCGTAAACGTATAAGGCGATGGATTGGGGCAGGTCAGACGGCGCACGCCGGGTGCGACCGCCTCTGCCACGCCGTAACTGACGGCCGGGTCCTTGTTGAACGGATCGGACATGGTCGGCTTCCCCCGATTGCTTTGCCGTTTGCGGTGACGCGGCTTGTTTGCCCTGCATGGCGTGCTCGGCTTGTGTCATCCTGCCGGGCGCCATATTGCTTTGTCATGCAATCGCTCGGCCGCCTTCTCAAGCGTTACATGCCAAAAAGCCTGTTTCGGCGGGCGCTGATCATCCTGGTGCTGCCGATCGTGCTGTTGCAGGTGATCATCGCACTGGTTTTTATCCAACGCCATTATGACGGGGTGACGGCACAGATGGCGGCGTCGATTGCGTTCGAGCTGAATTTTGCCATCGATCAGGTTGAAGCGGCGCCCGATGCCGAGCGTGCGCGCGAAATCCTGATCGAGATGTCAGGCCCGCTGGCCATTCAGATGGGGTTGGCAGAGGGTGAGAAGGTCGCGCCCAGCGCTGTCCGCTCGCGGCTGGATGTGACCGGGGGCGTGATTGCCCAGACCCTGCGCGACGAGGTGCGGGCGCCGATCGCGATGGATCTGCTCAGTCTGCCGAAATATGTCGATGCACGGGTCAGCACGTCCAAAGGTGTGATCCGGGCGCTGATCCCGCGCCGCAGGGTGAACGCCGCCAACCCGCATCTGATGCTGGTCTGGATGGTTGTGTCATCGGTGTTTCTGACCGGGATTGCGATTGTCTTTCTGCGCAATCAGGTGCGCCCGATCCGCGAGCTGGCCTGGGCGGCCACGGCGTTTGGGCGCGGGCGCAGCCCGAAGTTCAGGCCGTCGGGCGCCGAGGAGGTTCGCCGGGCAGGCGCGGCCTTTCTGGATATGCGCACCCGGATCGAGCGGCATGTGGAACAGCGCACGCGGATGTTGTCCGGCGTCAGCCATGATCTTAAAACGCCGCTGACGCGGATGAAATTGGCGCTGGCGGTCGGGGAGGCGACGCCGGAGGCAGGCGAATTGAGCCGCGATGTCGATGAAATGGGCCGCATGATCGGCGGCTTTCTGGCGTTTGCCCGCGGGGAGGAAGGCGAAGAGTCGGCCGACGCCAGTGCTGTCCTTCTTGCCGAGGAGGTCGCCGCCGATGCGCGCAAGCGCGGCGGAACCGTGTCTGTCTATGCCCAGATCGAGACGCCGAACCGGCCCATGGTTGAAATGCGCCGAGGCGCGTTGAAACGTGCCCTGAGCAATCTGGTCGAGAACGCGGTCAGCTATGGCGGGCGGGTCGAAGTATCGGTGCGGCTGACCCGGCGGCTGGCCGAGTTCGCGGTCGAAGATGACGGCGAGGGCATTCCCGGGGATCAACGGGCTGAAGCGGTCAAGCCGTTCACACGTCTTGATGCTGCGCGAAACCAGAACACGGCATCCGGAACCGGGCTTGGCCTGTCGATTGCCGTCGATATTGCGCGCAGCCATGGTGGATCATTGGTTCTGGAAGAGAGCGCGAGGATGGGCGGCTTGCGCGCGGTTCTGTCGATCCCGCGCTGACGGGCGGTCGGCCCAAGGTCATGCCGGTCGCGCGGGGCCTTGATGACTTGCACCAGAGACGGTTGGCGCCAGCCTATCAGTGCATGCGCACGCCATTCGGCACCGGCTGATCGGGCGAGATCAAGACCACATTGCCGCCGTGGTCCATGACGCCAAGGGTCAGCACCTCGGACATGAAGGGGCCGATCTGGCGCGGCGGGAAGTTGACGACCGCCATGACCTGTTTGCCGATCAGCTGTTCGGGGTCATAGTGCTCGGTGATCTGCGCCGATGTCTTTTTGGCGCCGATCCCGTCGCCGAAATCGATCCAAAGTTTGATCGCCGGTTTGCGGGCTTCGGGAAAGGGTTGGGCGTCGGTGACGGTGCCGACGCGGATGTCGACGGTCAGAAAGTCATCATAAGATATGGGTTCGGTCATGGGGAAGTCTGGTCCTTGGGGTCGGTTCGGGGTTGGCTGATATCACCGGCCGCGCGCTTTGCGCCAGGCGGCAAACTGGGTGCGGATCTGATCGTTGGTTGCCGGATAAAGGCCGATGATCGAACGGCCGTTTTGGACCTGCTCGGTCACGAAATCTTCGTAGGCGGTCATTTCGATGGCTTCGTCAGCTATCTGGTCAGTCAGATGGGCGGGGATGACGACCACGCCTTCGCCATCGCCGACAATCGTATCGCCGGGGAAGACCGGGGCGTCGCCGCAGGCAATCGGCTCGTTGATGCCAATCGCCTGATGACGGGTCAGATTGGTCGGGGCCGATGGGCGGTTGTGATAGATCGGGAAGGTCATTGCCGCCATTTCGGGTGCGTCGCGGAAACCGCCATCGGTGACGATCCCGGCGCAGCCGCGCACCATCATTCGGGTGATAAGGATCGAACCTGCCGACGCCGCACGCGGGTCTTTTCGGGAATCGATCACCATGACCGAGCCCGGCGGGCAGCGTTCGATGGCATCGCGCTGCGGGTGTTTGGGGTCCTGAAAAACCTCGATCCCGTTCAGATCCTCGCGCGCCGGAATATAGCGCAGCGTGAAAGCTTCACCCACCATGGCGCCGGACTGGCTGACCGGGCGGACATCCTGAATGAACTGATTGTGCAGGCCGCGCTTGAACAGTGCGGTGCAGATTGTGGCAACCGAGACTGCGGCAAGTTTGGCGCGGGTTGCATCGGAAAGCGGCATGTTTAGTCCCCTTTTCTTGTTGACCGGGTGTCCCTTGCCAATCCACCGCGGCAGGGGATCGGTCATGGCGCGCAATGGGCCGGTTTCAGTCGGTCAGTGTGAAACTGCGCCGGCCCATCGACTTTTGAATCTCGTAGATCGACCCTTCGGTCGGTGCATTCGGAAAGGCCGCGCGCACGGGCGCCGGGGTCAGGCGCGGCTCGAGCGTTGACTGCCCGCAGACCATTCGGCCTTCGAACTCGCCCCAGTCCTTGAACCCGCCGCGCCCGCCGACGATTGGAAAAGCATCGGCTGCCATCATTTCGTAAAAAATGATGCGCCGGTCCCGGGTGGAGCTGTTGAGCGCCGAGCCATGGACAATCCTGGCGTGGTGGATCGATATTGATCCGGCAGGACCCATCAGGGGCACCGCATCGGCCAGGTCCAACCCCTCGGCGGCCAAATCCATCGCGCCGCAGAACGCGCCGTTATTGTGGTGATTGAAGACCGGTCCCTTATGGGTCCCGGGGAAGACCATCAAGGGCCCGTTGTCCAGTTCCATGTCGTCGATGATCAGTCCGACCGCCAGCACGTCGTCATTGGTGTAGGGATAGAAGGCCCAGTCCTGGTGCCACTCGACCGCGGCGCCGAACCCCGCGGACTTCATGTTCAGCTTGGTGGTTTGCAGCCGCACATCCGGGCCGATCAGGTCGCGCACCGGGGCCAGGATGTGATCGGAATACATCAACGCTGCGATTGCCTGCGATTGCAGGTCCGGGCGTTTGACGCGGCGCACGCGCGGTGCCGTTGGCGTGTGGCTGTCTTCCAGGTCGATGCGCTCGTCCGAGGCGGTCATACCGCGCGCCTGGTCCTTTAGGCGGATGATTTCAGCGCGGATGCCATTCATCACGTCGCCCGGAACGCGGTTTTCCAGCAGCAGATATCCCTGGTCCCTGTAGTGGGCGATCTGGTCGGGGCGCAAACATTCTGGCATCGGTTGGTCCTGTGGCAGCTTGTTCGACCATAGCGCCGCTTGCGCCGGGACGGCAATCGGCGGGTGAACAACGCGTGGATGGATGTGTTGTTGCCGCGATATCCAGTTGCCCGGTCAACTGCCGGAAAGCAGAGCCTCCGCCTCGGTCCAGATCCCGGTCACGATATCACCGGCGGGCGCGGCGCGTGAAAGGCCCGCCGACTGCCCGGCCCAGGCCTGCATTGCCCCGATATCCCCGGCTTTTCCGGCCGCAGCCCGCATTGGACCGGTCAGACCGCGTTGAACCGGGTAGGGGGCGGGTTCGGGTGCATCCGGGGCCGCCGCAGCCTCGGCATAAGCCGAGCGGATCGCCCGGCCCAATCTGCCGGAAAAGGCCCGGGTCGGGATGGTCCCCTCCGGCCGGGCGGCGGCGATCGCATCGGCCCAGGCGGGCGCGGTTCCCGCTTCGGGCGCGCGCAGCAGCGCGGTTCCGATCTGCACGGCAGATGCGCCCAGCAGCAAGGCCGCCGCCGCACCGCGGCCATCGGCGATGCCGCCGGTCGCGACAACCGGCAGTGGAACCGCATCGACAATCGCGGGCAGCAGCGAAAAGAGGCCGATGGCCTTCGATGCGGCCTCGTCAGCGTTAAAGGCGCCGCGATGTCCGCCCGCCTCGGCCCCCTGTGCGATGATGACATCGGCGCCCGCGGCTTCGGCCTCCAGCGCCTCGGTCACCGTTGTGGCGGTCGCATACCAGCGAATGCCGCGTTCCTTCATCCGGGCGACGAAGGCGGGCGGATAAACGCCCATGATCGATGAGATGACGGCGGGTCCCGCCGCCAGCATGGCATCGCACTGGGCCTCGAAATCCGGAACGACACCGTCGTCCGCGTCGTCCGGCACCTCCGGTCCCCACTGGCCGAGGAATGTGCGCAGTTCCGACTCGTGCTCTGGATCGCGGACCGGAGCGGGGTCGGGGATCCAGATGTTAAGCTGAAAGGCGCCATTCGATCCGGCCCGCACGTCGGCGGTCCATTTGCCGATGGCCTCCGGCCCCATCAGCAAGGTCCCGCAGGCCCCCATGCCGCCGGCCTGGCCCACGGCAATCGCCAGTGATGCAGGGCATGCGCCCGCCATCGGGGCCATCAGCACAGGTATTCGGATGCCTTGGCTTTCGGCGAAGGCCAGGGCGCGGGAAACGGCTTGGTGGGTCATTCTGAAAGCTCCGAATAGACGTTGCGGGGTTCATTGGTGTTGCCGCGAAGCAGTTCAAGTTCGAGCGCCGAGTTGTCCGGGGCGCGATGATCAGTGTGCTGCTGCCGACCCAACGCCCAACCTTTGTCGCGATCGCCGGCACTCTGGGCATCGGTCAGCATGGCAGCCTCCTCTTGCGGCGAAGATAGGGGGCAGGCCGCCGGGTTGTCCACAATCCCTGGGCGGGTAGACTGAGGGCCAAAGCCGTTATCCGGAGAGGCCGAAATGAGCTATGACGATCAGAACATATTCGCCAAAATCCTGCGCCGCGAGTTGCCCGCAGCCATCGTCTACGAGGACGAGCGAACCGCGGCGTTCATGGATATCATGCCGCGTTCGCCCGGACATTGCCTGGTGATCCCAAAGGCCCACGCGCGCAATTTGCTGGACTGTGACGAGGCGGATCTGGCCGCGTGTATGGCGGTTGTCAAAAAGCTGTCTGGCGCAGCGATGCGGGCGTTCGGTGCCGATGGTGTGACGTTGCTGCAGGCCAATGAATCGGCGGCCGGGCAGGAGGTGTTTCACCTGCATTTTCACATCATCCCGCGCCATGACGGTGAAAAGCTGAAACCGCCGGCCGGGGAAATGGAATCGCCGGATGTACTGATGGCCAACGCAGACAAGATCAGAGCGGCGATGGAATAGGCCGCGAGATTTCATTGCGCTGATTGCGGCGTTGTTCAACCGGCAACAACGCCGGGTATCGACGCGTCAGGCCCGGGGAAGGGCTATTCTGCCCGCTTGCCCGTCCATGGATAGCCGCCTTCCAGTCCGGTGCGCGCACCTTTGGCCTTGCCGTCGAACCAGGCACCGATAAAGCGGCGGCGGTCCGGCTGGAACTCGGCCATGAAGTCGCCCTCTCCGTATTCATCGACCCAGGTGCAGCGCAGGATGTGGGCATCCAGCGAGCAGGCCGTCAACTCGCCCGCAGATACGCCCGCGCCCGTCGAATATACATAGGTCGCGCCGATGACGCCGTTGTCCGAGACCGTAATGATCGTTGTTCCGGGATGGTCGCCGCCCGAGTAAATCATCCCCTTATAGACGCCGGCGATATCGTCGGCCTGTGCGGGGATCACGGAAAAGACGGCGATGGCGGCGGCGGCCAGTGTTTTCCAAAAATGCATTTTTCCTCGGAATGGTAACGGTTCAGGGCCCTTTGGTGCATATTTTAACACGCGGCGCGCCGACCCGGAATGGCGACCCGGAACGCTTGTCAGAATATGTCCGGTTCGGGCGCTGTCCGGCCGAAGGCGGTTTCGAGATAGTCGAAATCGCAACCCTTGTCGGCCTGTTGGATGTGCCGCGCGAACATCCAGTTGTAACCGCGGGTGGCGTGGGGTTCAGGCGGGGTCCAGCTAGAGCTGCGCTCTGCCAGAACGTCATCGTCGACCATCAGGGCGATTGACCTGTTCGGAACATCGACGCGGATGCGGTCACCCGTTCGCACCAAGGCAAGCGGCCCGCCGATGGCGGCTTCCGGCGCGACGTGCAGGACACAGGCGCCATAGCTGGTCCCGGACATTCGCGCATCCGAGATGCGCAGCATGTCGCGCACGCCCTGCTTCACCAGTTTGGTCGGGATCGGCAACATACCCCATTCCGGCATGCCCGGCCCGCCGATTGGTCCGGCGTTTCGGAAGACCATGATATGGTCGGGCGTCACATCCAGATCCGGGTCGTTCACGGCAGCCTTCATCTCGGGATAGCTGTCAAAGACCAGTGCCGGGCCTTCGTGGACCATCAGGCGCTGTTCCATCGCCGCAGGTTTGATCACACAGCCGTCCGGGGCAAGATTGCCGCGCAACACGGCCAGCGATCCTTCCGGGTAGATCGGATTGTCCATCGGGCGGATGACATCGTCGTCGTGGACTTCGGCGCCGTCCAATGTCGTGCCCAGATCATCGCCAGAGATCGTCAGACAGGACAGATCCAGCCGGTCGCCGAGCCGGGCCATCAACCCGCGCAGGCCCCCGGCATAGTAGAAGTCTTCCATCAGATAGCGCTGACCCGATGGGCGGATATTGGCGATCACAGGCACATTACGGCCCGCTCTGTCCAGATCGTCCATTGTCAGGTCGATGCCGGCCCGCCGGGCCATCGCGACCAGATGAATGATCGCATTGGTCGAGCAGCCGGTGGCCATTGCGACGGTAACAGCGTTGTCCACCGCGGCGCGGGTCAGGATGCGGTCCGGTGTCAGATCCTCGTGCACCATTTCGACGGCGCGGCGCCCGCACGCCGCCGACATGCGGATATGGTTGGCATCCGGCGCCGGGATAGAGGACGCGGCGGGCAAAGTCAGGCCCAGCGCCTCGGCAATCGCTGTCATGGTCGAGGCTGTTCCCATCGTCATACAATGGCCATAGGACCGGGCGATGCCGCCCTCGACATCCTGCCAGTCATTGTCGGTGATATTTCCGGCACGGCGTTCATCCCAGTACTTCCAACCGTCCGAACCCGACCCTAATGTCTGTCCTTTCCAGCGGCCGTTCAACATCGGACCGGCGGGCAAAAAGACAAAGGGCAGACCCATCGATATGGCGCCCATGATCAGCCCCGGCGTGGTTTTGTCGCAGCCGCCCATCAGCACGGCGCCGTCAACCGGGTGAGAGCGCAAAAGCTCCTCGGCTTCGATCGCCAACAAATTGCGATAGAGCATCGTGGTGGGTTTGACGATCGGCTCGCTGAGCGAGATCGCAGGCAGTTCCAGCGGAAAACCGCCCGCCTGCAGCACGCCGCGCTTCACATCCTCGACCCGGTGTTTGAAATGGGCGTGACATTGGTTCATGTCGGACCATGTGTTCAGGATCGCGATGACGGGCCTGCCCTGCCAATCGTCCGGCCCGTAACCCATTTGCATGAACCGCGACCGGTGCCCGAAAGCGCGCAGATCATCGGGGGCAAACCAGCGTGCGGAGCGGAACGTGGCGGGATCTTTCATATCGGACCCTTTCCGGTCGGCAATGTCAGCGTCATGTTGTGGTGATCCGCGGCGCAGTCCCGAAAGCCTACGGCGCGCGAGAATGCCTTGGCGCCGGGCGTCGGCGCATTGCAGGTCAGAATTTGCGGGCCTTCGATGGACGATAGAACCGATCTGGCCAGATGTTGACCCAGCCCGGTCTTGCGATGAGCGGGCGAGACATAAAACCGCCTGACCCGCAGTGCGCCCGGGACATTGTTGTCCTGGGTCAAGCCGCCGACCGCGATCGTTGTTCCGGCTGCTGTCGCGCAATAGAGGCACTCGCCCGCATTATCGAACCGGACCGTATGGTTTTCCCATTCGGCCATCAGCCGCGACAGATGCGTATAGCCTTCTTTGACGGCCTCTTGGCAAAGCAGGCCGATGTCATCGGGCAATCGATCCCGGATCCGACAGATTTCAACACCGCCTGCCATGGCGCGGGATCACGCAAACCCGTCGGCCAGTTCGAACATGAACCAGATCACGCCACCGGCGATCAGGATGCCCGCAATCGTGGGCGCAACGCCGTAATAGGCGCCGATGTCGCCAAGGTCCTCTTCACCTTCGTCGTCGTGCATGACCTATCTCCTATCCGGCGCCCAGCCATTGCGGCATGACCAGCGCGATATACGGGAAGAACAGCACCAGCAGCATGCCGGTAATTTGCAGAGCGATAAAGGGCAGGACGCTGAGGAAAATCTCCTGCAATGTGATTTCCCGGCCATCGGGCATGTCCTTGGCCGCCGGAACCACCGATTTCAGCCAGAAACAGGCCGGGCCGAAGGGTGGCGACAGGAAGTAGATCTGGATGTTCATCACAAAGAGAACACCGAACCAGACTGCCACCCAGTATTCGGACAGGCACCCGGTTTTGATGTCGCCATCGCAGACCGGCATACCGAATTCCAACGCAAGATCGGGGGTCAGGCCGACCACCACCGGGGCAAAAATCGGCACGGTTATGAAGATGATCGCAATCCACTCCATAAACGTGCCCAGAACCACCAGAATGGCCATCATCAGGAATATGGTGCCGATGGCGCCCAGGCCGGTTCCCTCGATCAGAGAGCGCATGAAATCGGCGCCGCCGATCAGATTGTAGAGGCCGACAAAGGCGACCGCGCCCAGGATCAGCCAGATGATCGTGCCGACAATGGTCATGGTGTTCGCCAGACAGTCGCGGATCAGTGCATAGTTGAATTTGAACCTGACCGCCGAGACGATGATCGCGCCGAAAACGCCGACGGCGGAGGCTTCTGTGACCGAGGTCAGCCCGCCATAGATCGAGCCCATTACGGCGGCAATCAGGATGATGCAGAGGATGACGGCGACGACCTGGTGGCGGCCGAGTTTGGTCTCCTCACCCGTCAACTTGGCGATTTCCTTGGCCGTTGGCGCCAGCGCCGGGTTCAGGTTCACGCGCACCAGCACATAGATGACGTAGAAGGTCGCCAGCATAAGACCCGGAATGAACCCCGCCGAGAAGAGATCGCCGATCCCGACATTGGCGGAAAGGCCGTAGACGATCATGACGATCGAAGGCGGGATCAGAGTGGCCAGTGCGCCCGCGGCACAGATCAGCCCGATTGTCAGCTTGCGGTCATAGCCGAGGCGCAGCATCTGGGGCAGGGCGACGAGGCCCAGCATGACAATCTCGCCCCCCATGACGCCGGACATGGCCGCCAGGATCACGGCGACGATGGTTGTTTGCAGCGCGACGCCGCCGCGGAAGCCACCGGCGAAAATCGACATCGCGTCGAACAGATCGCGGGCAATGCCGGACCGCTCCAGTATCGAGGCCATCAGGACGAAGAAAGGAACCGCGACCAGCGGGTATTTTTCGAGCAGATCCAACGCGTTGACCGACACCAGATAGAGGCCGGTATTGCCGTAGAAGATCAGCGCGCAGACGACCGAGATGATCAGCGTCACGATGCCCAGCGGCATGCCGGTCATCATCAGGATCAACAGGGCGGCGACGATTGCCATCGAGATCAGGCCGATGCCGACGGCATCGCGGTCGACATTGAAATTTTCGACAAGGCTGCCGCCAGAGGTGTTTATCGCCTCTTCAAGCTGTCCGGCCGAACTGTCGTATCCGCCGTAGTGGGCCGCGATTGCCAGCAGCAAACGTGCCGTGATCAGGGCCAACAAGGCCAGTGTTGCGACCTGTAAGGGTTTGGATTGGAAATGCCGGGACAGGTTGACCAACAACTGCACCAGATAGAGGAAGAGACCGGTGACGAGCACGGTCTTCAGCACCAATGGCAGCGGCGAGTTCCAGGCGGTGCCGCCCCGTTCGGTCAGATCGATCGATTCCAGCGCGCGTATCAGCGTGTCGCCGACCAGCATGTAGAGCGCGAAGACGCCGACCACCATGGCGAAGAGGTCGAGCCACCATTTCACGGTGTCCGAGGCCATCAGGTAGAAGACGGTGATGCCGATATGGCGTTTGCGCAGTGTCACAAACCCTGCCGACATCATCCAGGCGGTGGCGCACAGCACCATGACGACTTCGAAGACCCATTGGGTGGGCTGCAAGTTCAGGCCCAGCGGCTCTAACAGTCTGGAAAACCACGTATTCTGGCCGTAGCGGTTGATAACTTCCCACAGGGTGCAGGCGGCCGCGATCAGGTAAAGATTGCCGACCGCCAGCCCGGTGAACCGGCTGATATGATCGACGATGCGATTGAAACCGGCCCCTGCCGGCGCGGGTACGTCGGCTTGCGTGACGTCGACCATCGGCGTGTTCCCCTGTCGCTGGCGCGGCGCCGCATGGTCTTGGCGCCATGCTGGCGGAGATGGAAAAGGGGGCGCGGGCGCCCCCTTCTTAGTCAGCTATTGTCAGCCATGAAGTTCGGTCACTCTTTCAAAAGGCCGATATTTTTCATGTAGTTGATGTGCGCGTCCAAGGCTTCTTTGGCCAGCGGCGACTTTTCGGCAAAGTCGTACCAGGCCTCGACCGCGATTTGACGGAACTTGGCGCGTTCGGCCGTGGTCCAGTCAATCACCGTGATGTCGTCACCGGCTTTTTGCTCGGCGGCGATTGCACGATCCTGCAGATCGGCTTCACGGCGCATCGCGTCATAGGCGGCGGAATACCAGACTTCCAGCGCGGCCTGCTCGTCCGCGCTCATCTTGTCCCAGACCTTTTTGTTCACGATGAACTGCAGAACGGCCATCGAGTGGATGCCGGGATAGATCGGGTACTTGGCAACCTTGTACATGCCGGAGGCGTTGTTGTTGACATGGGCCGATGCATCAGCCGCGTCGATCACGCCTTTTTCCAGCGCCGTGTAGACCTCGGAGAACGGCAGCGACACCGGGGCGGCGCCTGCGCGCTTGAAGACCTCGGCGGCCAGACCTTCGGGCGAGCGGATTTTGACGCCCTTCATGTCTTCGACCGTCTTGATCGGAATGGTCGAGACAAAGGCTTCCTTGGCATAGGGGCCGCAGCCGATCACATGGACCTTGCCGCCCGTGTACTTGTCATACAGCTTTTGCAGGATTTCCTTGCCGCCGCCATGCATGCAGAAGGTGCGCACCTGGTCGACGGTGTCATAGCCTGCGATCAGATCGCCGATAATGGCAAAGGCCGGGTCACGGCCCGAGAAGTAGCTGACGGCGTTCAGATCGCCGTCCAGAATGCCGTTGGCCACGGCGTCGATCGTTTCGCGGTGCGGAACGACGGCCTTGGTCGGCAGAACCTCGATTTCGATCGCGCCGCCCGAGATGGCCTTGAGCTTTGGGCCCCAATTGTCGGTCATGAAACGGTGCGCCCAGTCACCGGCCTTGGACGAGGCCTGGACCTTCAGCTTTTTCGCTTCGGCGATGTCGGCGCCGAACCCGAGGGTCAGCGCAACCGCTGCGGCCGAGGCGCCCTTGATGATATGATGAAATGCCATTCGTTTCCTCCGTTGAATGAGTGGCTGGGGGCCCTTTGCGGGCTTCTCTCTCCTTTGGGTAGAGCCTTCCAGACCCGGTTTCAAGGTGGCTGGCAGACGAGGTCCATTGCATCCGAAACGTGATCATGTGTTGTGACCATGTGCTGCGATCAAGTGCAGTCCCGGTCGCGGACAGACGCCGGGTGCAGATGGCCAATTGCAACGCCGAACTGAAGGTTCTTTGCGGGCGGCATTTCGGGAGATTCTTTTGGAGAACCTCTTTGCAAATCTGCAGCGTGATCTGTTCGCGAAAGAATGTCCGCTAATTTCTCGTTAATGCTATTTGAGAAAACCTTGCGGGAATGTGGACGGGGGCCGGAGCATGGCGGATAGCGATCAGAAGGGCATGGGCATGGACAAGGGCCTGACCAGCTATGGCGATGCCGGGTTTTCGCGGTTTCTACGCCGGGCCTTTATCAAGGGGATGGGCTATTCCGAGGCGGCGCTGTCGGCACCGGTGATCGGGATCGCCGACACAGGGTCGGGCTTTAACGCCTGCCATGGCAATATGGCCGATCTGATCGCGGCGGTGACACGCGGCATTCAGATGGCGGGCGGGCTGGCCGTGCCGTTCCCGACCATTTCGCTGCACGAAAGTTTTTCGCACCCCACATCGATGTATTTGCGCAATCTGATGAGCCTGGACACCGAGGAAATGGTGCGCGCCCAGCCGATGGATGCTGTCGTTCTGATCGGGGGCTGCGACAAGACGGTGCCGGCGCAGCTGATGGGGGCGGCGTCTGCCGGGGTGCCGGCGATCCAACTGGTCACGGGTCCGATGCTGACCGGGCGCCACCGGGGCGGCGTTGTCGGTGCGTGCACCGACTGCCGCCGGTTTTGGGCTGCGTATCGCGGCGAGGAAATCGACGGGGCCGAGATCGCCGAGGTTAACGAGCAACTGGTGCCGGGGGTCGGCACCTGCTCGGTCATGGGGACCGCTTCGACCATGGCGCTGATCGCCGAGGGGTTGGGCATGGCATTGCCCGGGTCGGCCACCGCGCCTGCCGTCAGCGCCGAGCGGCGCCGGATCGCCGAGGCGACTGGGGTCGAGGCGGTGCGCCTGGCCGGGCGCGGCGTTGCACCCGCCGCCGTGATGGACCGGCGCGCCGTGGAAAATGCGCTGCGCGTGCTGCTGGCCGTTGGGGGGTCGACCAATGGGATCATTCAC
Source organism: uncultured Limibaculum sp. (assembly GCA_951813525.2). Lineage (GTDB taxonomy): Bacteria > Pseudomonadota > Alphaproteobacteria > Rhodobacterales > Rhodobacteraceae > Thermohalobaculum. Next base: position 346,344 of record CATOTJ020000003.1, on the reverse strand, counting down.
CTGACCGCGATTGCCGGGCGCTTGGGAATGCGGATCGATCTGGAGGCGGTCGACAGGATGGCGCGCGAGACGCCGGTGCTGGTCAATCTGAAACCGTCAGGTTCGCATTACATGGAGGACCTGCACGCGGCGGGCGGGCTGCGCCGTATCCTGGCCGAGATGAAAGATCTGCTGCATCTGGATGCGGTGACCGTGACGGGCGCAACTTTGGGCGAGGTGCTGGAGGGCGCGGCGGACTGGCCGCAGGATGTGGTGCGCACAAGGGCCGAGCCGATCTATCCCGAAGGCGGGATTGCCTTTCTGCGCGGCAATCTGGCGCCTGCCGGGGCGATCGTAAAGCAATCGGCGGCGTCGCCCGATCTGATGGTGCATGAAGGCCGCGCGGTGGTGTTCGCAGGGCTTGAAGATCTGGCACTGCGGATCGATGACCCGGATCTGGATGTGAGCGCCCACGACATCCTGGTTTTGCAAAACATCGGTCCCAAGGGCGCACCGGGGATGCCGGAGGCGGGTCTGATCCCGATCCCCAAGAAACTGGCGCGTGCGGGTGTGAAAGACATGGTGCGCATATCCGACGGGCGTATGTCGGGCACGGCGGCGGGCACGATCGTGCTGCATGTCAGCCCGGAAAGCGCCGATGGCGGGCCGCTGGCGCTGGTGCGCACCGGCGATCGAATACGGCTGGACGTGCCAGGTCGAGCATTGGAATTGTTGGTTGCAGCGGAGGAGTTGGCCGCGCGGGAAGCCGTTTTGCCGGGCCATTTGCTGGGTGCGCAACGGGGGTACCGCAAGCTTTATCTCGACGAGGTGCTGCAGGCCGAGGACGGCGTTGATTTCGCTTTCTGCGTTCCCGAAATCACGGTGACTGTGCCGAGCTGAGGGTTCGTGCGGGACCCGGAGCGGGGGATCTTTGAATTGAAATACCCCTGCGGCGCCGGGCGACCGTGGTTTGGCCGCGGCACGGCACCGGACGAGTGTGGTTTGGCCGCGGCGCGGCCCTGGGGCGACTGTTGGTCTACTCTGGACCGTGGGTCTACTCTGGTAGACCCGCCTTGCGAAGGCCTTCTTCGAGCCTTCGGTTGCCTGGCGTATCGGCATATCGCGAGTTGGCCCGGCGGCTGGAGATTGAATAGCCGGGTGTCAGTTCCTCGATCCGGGCGATGTGGTACGCGGCCGCAGCCAATTCGCCCTTGTGCCCATAGGCGGCGACCAGGCTGCTGTGCAGCGCCGTATATCCCTCGGCCGTTTCCAATCCCTTCTTTGCAAAGGCGATTGCGGCATCGTCGTCGCCTGACATGATGCTGGCAATCGAGGCGCCGCCGAGCATTGCCGTGGCATAAGGGTTGAACTCCATCAGTTTTTCGCCCGAGCGGAAACAGTCGAGCGCGGCTTCCGGATCGCTCATCCACATGTGTCCGAAACCGCAATAGCAGACGAGTTCGACCGAAAACGGGGCCTGGCGCAGCGCGTCGCGGATGGCGCGGCGCAGCCCGGGCGCATCATCGTTGAACCTGTAGGCGGCGAGGCCGAGGCTGATCGTCAACATCGGCGTCGGATCTTTCAGCTGGGAGGCTGTTTCAACCCATTTCGGAAATGCGTCGCCATACCGGGTGATGACCGCCCTTAAGTTCATCGACGTACACGCAACGAAATTGGCGATCGCGTGACCATAACCTTCTGCGTAGTCGGGGCGTTTTTCGATTGCGGCGGCCAGATATGCCAGGTTGGCGGTCATCGACGCCTCGTCGAGTGCTTCGAATTCCATGAAACTGGCGATGACACATTCCTCGGCCGACATATCGGCCAGCCCGAGGGATCGAAGGCGCATCCGTTCACGGTCCAGGACCTGTGCGATGGCATCGATCGCGACGGCCTGAGCCGTCTGGTCCTGCCAGTCAAAGGCATCGTTCAGATCGCCATCGTATTTGGCGGACCACAAGGGCTGACCATCAGGCGTCAGCATCGAGACTTCGAAGCGCAACCGCGATCCGCCCACGCGCAGATTGGCGGCCATCGAATAGGCGCCGTCCGGCAGGTCATCTACAGAAGACGTCTGCGCGTTCATCCAACCGACTGATGCAAAACAGGTGACGATGTCGCCGGTCAGGGCGTTTGCCAGATCCCGTATTTCTGCGCGGTCGTCTGACGTGATGACGGGACGGAAGACCAGTACGGGGCGTTCATCCGCAAAGCCGTCGGCTGCGGTTGAAATCGCCGGGGGCAATGGTGCCGGGCGCTGCCAGACCTGGATCGGGCGCGAGATGTTCTTGAACTTCTGCTGGCCCAGATCGTCGAATGACGGGGCCAGCGACCCATCCAGACTGCCGAAGGCCGCATCCGAAACCGTGACCGTCCCCGGGTCGGCAAACTCCTGCACGCGGGCTGCGACGTTGACACCATCGCCAAAAAGGTCCTCGTCGCGGAAAACCACATCGCCGGTATGCAGGCCGATGCGCAGTTTCAGTGTTTTGTGGGCCGCCAGCTTGTCCTGGATCTGAAAGGCGCAGGCCACTGCCTCGGCGACGCTGACAAACGAAATCAGCCACCTGTCGCCCATGCTTTTGATGATCTTGCCACGGTTCGATGCGACTTCCGGCTGAAGCAGTTCGGCCCGGAAATGTAGCAAAGCGTCAAGGGTGCCCCCCTCGTCCTGGCCCATCAGGCGGGAGTAGCCGACGATATCGGCGGCCAGAATTGCGGCTAGTCGGCGTTCCAAATGCGGTGTCCCCTTGGCGAAAGCTTAGCCCAGGGTTGTTGTGCAAGCTATCGTTTGTTCCTTGGCGCGAGCCTTGGATCGCGAAACCGGTTTTTGCTCGGAGATCAGACTGAACACACAGCCTCTACCCGTTGGGCGCCAACCCTGCGATAGTGCGGAAAAAGAGGGAGATTTCGCCATGCTGACCGACGCCCAGGTCGCCGAGTATCATGACAAGGGATACGTGATCCCCGATTACCGCCTGCCCGAGGCGGAGTTGGAGGAGATCCGGAACCGCCATTCACGCCTGCTGGAACGCCATCCCGAGTTTCGCGACAATGCGTCCGTTTTGTTGTCCCACGATATCGGGTTCCTGAATTACGCGCGTGATCCGGCCATTCTGGACATGGTCGAGCAGTTGATCGGGCCGGATATCTGCCTGTGGAATATGAGCTTCTTCGCCAAGCCCGCACTTAACGGCAAGGAAACGCCGTGGCATCAGGATGGGCAATATTGGCCGATCCGGCCTTTGGCGACCTGCACGGTCTGGATCGCGATTGACGATTGCACAGTTGAAAATGGGCCGTTGGAATACATCCCCCGGTCCCACAGGACGAACCGGCTGATGGGGCATTATCAGGACGACAGCGACGAGTTTACGCTGAACCAGGTTTTGAGCCCCGACGAGTATGATGCCGCGACCGCCGAGCCGTTGATCATCGAGGCGGGGCAGATGGCGCTGCACGATGTCTATCTGGCTCACGGGTCGGGGCCGAACCGGTCGGATCAGCCGCGGCGCGGCATGACGATGCGGATGATGCCGACAACGTCGGTCTATGACCGCGATGTCGCCGACCGTCTGCACGCCGAGCGGGGCGGTCTGAACATGCGCCACCACTCGATTTTCTTGATGCGCGGGCAGGATGCCAGCGGCCAGAACGATTTCCGCGTGCGGTCCTGGGATTGGACGCACTGAAGGGTTAAGCGTGCGCCATCGCAGTGGCGCGCTTTCAAGGCACTGCTATCGCAGCATCTCGTGCGGTTCGAGTGGCCGGGACGGCGTGCCGCTGCCCTGGCCCTGCGCTTTCCAGAGTGCGGCCCGGCGCGCGGCGGTTTTACGGGCCATCTCGGTTTCGGCAAGCGCGACATCGATCGATTTTCCGACGCGGCACCAGAATTCGAGCTTGGCCGATTCCAGAATGATCGTGCGGCACAGGAAGTTGTAGGTATCGATCGTGTTTTCCGAGTTGAAGAACCCCAGCCTGCCCCAGAGCCACGAGCCGGTCATCGCGTTCGCAGTCGCTGCGGGCCACCCGGTCATGCCAAAGCGCGTGTACCAGCTGAACTGCTGGGTATAGTCCTTGTCCTTGATCTTTTCGTAGTAGAACTCGAGATAGTCGTCTTCGAGCGACACGGCCTGTGCGAGGAGTTGTTCCAGTGTCATCGTAGCGGCGGCCGAGATCGCGGCGTTGATGGCGTCGGGCTTGTCGCCAAGGTCCTGCCAGACGACGCCCAGCGGGTCGTCCCTGCCAGCGGATTTGCGCATTTCGTTGAAAAGATTGGCGCCCTGCACGGCGCCCTGCATGCTTTTCATGCCGGGCAGTTGTTTGACGATGGTCAGAAAGCTGGTGTTCTTGGGGGCGCCCGGGCGACCGATATAGGCCAGCGCAACCATGGTGAGGATGCGCCATTGCAGGTCGGTCTTGAAAAAGCGCCGGTCTTCGATGCGGATCCCCTCGGCCCGGAAGGCGTTCGATTTGAACGCTTCGCTGAGAAGGATCGAGGTGCCGCCGACCATGAGGCGGGCGATCAATCCGTTGGATGCGGCGATCAGAGCAGGGGCGTTTTCGGCGGAAATCTTGAGGCCCTGACCGAAGGTCGCAAACCGGCCGAAGACCTGGCTGAGACCGCGAAACGCCGTGACGGTGCCGTGGACCATCGCGCGCCGGACAGCCAGGCCGCGCGTTGCCAGCATCAGTTCCTCGGCGATTGCAGTCGCCAGCGTGCCGATCCCTTTGGCGATCAACGCACCGGCGAACATGAAGCCTGCCGAGATCAGGGCGGTCATCCCGATACCGCCCGAGATTTCGGCCCAGCTGTTCCAATAGTTCTGATTGGTGACCGCCTCTACGGCGACCTGGCGCGTTTTCCGGCTGCTTTCGACGCGCGCGGCAACTTGGGTCTTGATCCGGTATACGGCCTTTCGAAATTCGGCATCCGTCATATCCACCCCTGGCAAATGAGTTCTGCATTGATGTGCCTATGGTGCCATGGTTCGGACGGAAGGGAAATGGGGGATGCGCCGGAGTTCGGGCGGTGCAGACGTCCTGACGGGGCGAAACGGGGGTTTTGGTGCCCAATGAGCCGGGCGGCGGCGCCGTGTCGGCGCGTTGGGCGGGCCATCGGCCCACCCGTCGGTGCGTTGAAACAAGGACGGTTCCTGTCAGCCGATCACGTTGGCTTCGGGTCCGTAGGGGAAGGCGGTGATGTTCTGGGCGCCTTCGTCGGTCACGACCAGAATGTCGTGTTCGCGGTAACCGCCTGCGCCCGCTGCACCCTGCGGCACCCAGAGCATGGGTTCGATCGAGACGACCATGCCGGGTTCCAGCACGGTATCGATGTCTTCGCGCAGCTCCAGCCCCGCCTCGCGCCCATAGTAGTGCGAGAGCACGCCGAACGAATGCCCATACCCGAAGGAGCGGTATTGAAGCAGGCCCTCGCCCGCCAGATAGCGGTTGATCTCGGCGCAGATCGCGGAGCAGGTCATGCCGGGCCGGATGAGAGAGAGACCAAGTTCGTGCGCGGCGACGTTGGCCTGCCAGAGGCGCAGGCTGGCCGGGTCCGGCTGGCCCAGGAACAGGGTGCGTTCCAGCGCCGTGTAGTAGCCCGAAATCATCGGGAAGGTGTTGAGGCTGAGGATGTCGCCGTGGGCCAGGGCGCGGGTTGTGACCGGGTTGTGGGCGCCATCGGTGTTGAGGCCGGACTGGAACCAGACCCAACTGTCGCGAAGCTCGCTGTCCGGGTGCGCGCGGGCGATCTCAAGCTCCATCGCATTGCGGCCTGCCATGGCGATATCGATTTCGCGGGTGCCGGGGCGGATGGCGTCGCGCACGGCCCAGCCGCCAAGATCGGCGATGCGGGCGCCTTCCCGGATAAGGGCGATTTCCTCGCTGGATTTGACCATGCGCGAGGCGGCGGTGCCGGGCGCGATGTCGATCAGGTCCGGGGCGCCGCAGGTGGCATCGAGTGCGGTGCGGGCGGCGAGGGTGAGGTGGTCGCCCTCGACCCCCAGGCGCCGGGCCTGGCCGGTCAGATCGGCGACAGCAGACCAGTAGTTGCCGCGTTGCCAGTCGGTGTAGATGACATTGTCACAGTGGGCGCGGCGCCAGGGCTGGCCACCGTCGATATTGGCGCTGATTGTCGTGCAGGTGTCCGGGGTCACGACGCAGGCATAGGGCCGTCCGAAGCTGCAGTAGAGAAAGCCTGTATAGTAGGCGATGTTGTGCATCGACGTCAGCAGGACGGCGGGCAGATCGTGGCGGTCCATGATGGTGCGCAAGCTGGCCAGCCGCCGGGCGTATTCGGCGCCTGAGAACGGAAGTTTGGCCTTCTGGCCATTGTGGCAGGTGAAGGATTGTGGACGTTGGATCGTATCGAGCATGGTTAGCATCCTTGGCTCAGCAGCCGGATGCGGTGACACCCGGCCAATAATCCGGGCGTGCAGGACAATTGGTCTTCGGGTGAAGACGGTTTCGCGCAGCTCCCCAGACGACGCCATCGCCGGGCACGCAACCGGGTCCTGAATATCTGCTGTGGCGCTGGGGGTCAATTCCCGGGGCGTCAATTCCCGGCGGGTGTGTTCGGGCGGGCGCGTTACCGCAGTCGCTTTTTCGGTCGCTATCCTTCGAACGTCGTTCTTGGGTCGCTATTCTTCGAGTGTCCGGGCCTCGTCGATCAGCATGATCGGGATGCCCGACCGGATCGGGTAGGCAAGGTTTGCCGATTTCGAGATGAGTTCCTGGCGGTCGGGATCGTAGGTCAGGCGCCCGCCTGTGGCGGGGCAGACCAATGCTTCGAGCATACGGGCCGAGACCGGCGGGGTTTCAGAGCGTTCGGTCATTGCAGGCCAGCGCTGCCTTTGCTTTCGACGATGGCGAAGCGGATCAGGGCCTCGAGCGTTTCGGCCCGGTCCGGCATTGTCGGTGCCTCGAGCAGGGCCTGTTTTTCCTCGACTTCGAACGGGCACATCATCGACAGCGAATTGATCAGCATCTCGGGCTCTGCCTCGCGCATTGTGTCCCAGTCAGACGACAGTTTCGCGATCTCGAAAAATCGCCGCAGAAGTTCCAAAAAACGGTCCTTGTCAAAGCCGTGCAATTCGTCCGACGTGTCGAGATCGGCGCCGAAGGATGACCAATCGGCATCGATCCTGCGATAGGGGGTAAAGCCTTCGCGTTCCGCGGTGATGCGGAAGCGGCAGACGCCGCTGAGGACGATCAGGTAGCGGCCGTCTTCGGTTTCGGTCAGCGATGTGATCCGCCCGGCGCAGCCGATGCGGTGCAGTTTGGGCGGGCGGTCGTCGTCCGCAGGCTGGATCATGCCGATCAGCCGGTGATCCGAGCGCAAGGCATCGTCAAGCATCGCCAGATACCGCGGTTCGAATATGTTCAGCGGCAGTCGGCCCCGGGGCAACAGTAACGCCCCGGGCAGGGGGAAGACGGGAACCGTTTCGGGCAGGTCGGCATGCGAGAAACGCCGCAAGATGTCACCTCTGGTCGGGGTCAGACAAAGATCATCGAGGAAAGTTTGCGCCGCCCGGTCAGGCCAAGCGGGTCCTGCGGTCCGAGGGCGTCGAATATCTTGAAAAGCTGGTCCTTGGCAGCGCCGTCATTCCATTCGCGGTCGCGGCGGAAGAGGTCGAGCAGCTCGTCGATGGCCTCTTCGCTCTGGCCGGACGCGGACAGGGCGACGGCCAGGTCGAACCGGGCCTGGTGATCTGCGGGATCGGCGTCCAGCTTGGCACGCAGCTCGGCGGTTTCGCCCGCTTCTGCGGCTTGCTCGGCCAATTCGATCTCGGCGCGCGCCTTGGCGATTGCCGGATCGTCGGCCTTGTCTTCAGGCACCTGGGCCAGCATGACTTTGGCCTGTTCGATATCGTCCCCGGCCAGGGTTGCGCGGATCAGCCCGCCCTTGGCGCGAAGCTCCTCCGGGTCTTCCTGCAGGATCGCGGCAAAGGTCTGAAGGGCGTCGGGGACAGCGCCCTGGGCCAGCATTTCCTCGGCGGCCTGCAAGGCCTCGTCAAAGCCGGCCCCGGCGCCGTCGAGCAGGCGTTTGATGAAGGCGTCGATCTCGTTCTTGGGCAGGGCGCCCATGAAAGCATCGACCGGGCGGCCTTCGGAAAAGGCAAAAACCGCCGGGATCGACTGAACGCGCAACTGTCCGGCGATGGCCTGATTTTCGTCGACGTTTACCTTGACCATGCGGACCTTGCCGTTGGTCTTGGCGACGGCCTCTTCCAGCATCGGGCCGAGGGTCTTGCACGGGCCGCACCAGGGCGCCCAGAAGTCGACTATGATCGGAACGTCGTTCGAAGCGTCGAGAACGTCCGTCGCGAAGGTTTGGTCGGTTACGTCCACGACGGGGGCAGCGCCCTGTCCGGCGGCAGCGCCAAGTTCGATGGTCATGTCCTGATGCCCCTTTCGGCGAATATCTTCGGCTGACATAGAGCCTGTGTTGGCGGGACGCAATTAGTGGCTGTGCGAATGGCCGGTCAGTGTGGCCTGTGCGGTCGGTGTGGTCGGCGTTATCCGTGTCGTCTGTGCGGTCAGCCAGAATGTCTAGGCCGCATTGCGGGCGCGTTCCAGTTCTTCGAGCGCATCGAAATCGATAATCAGCGGATCGTGCCCTGTAAGGTCAAAGAACCGTCGGAAATCGGCAGCGCCGATGGTTGTCGTTGCTTCGTTGTGCAGCGGATGGGCGTTGATCGGGTCAACATCCAGCATCTGCTGGTCCAGGATCGGTTGCACAAGGTGGCCGGTATCGTTGATCAGACCGAACGGGGACACCGCGCCGGGGCGGATGCCCAGCACTTCCCACAAAAGCTCGGGCTTGCCGAAGCTGGCCTTGGCGGCGCCGACCTGTTTTTCCAGGTCGCGGATACGGATCTTGCGGTGTTCGAGGCAGGTGACCAGCCAGAGGCGGTCCTTTTTGTCCTTGAGAAACATGTTCTTGACGTGGGCGCCGGGAAGGTCGCCGCGCAATTGTTTGGATTCCTCGACCGTGTGCAACGGCGGGTGCGTGTTGTGCACATAGACGATGCCGTTCTGATCGAAGAGCGCGTAAAGCTCGTCCTGTCCTGCTTTTTCGGTCATGCGTTTCTCCTTGCCCGGCAACCTAAAGCCGTGGCCGGGGTTTACAAGGTTGCGTCTCTTGGGGCGCTTACAGAGTCAGGTGGTCGAGCAGAAGGTCAATCTCGTCCTCGGAATTGTGAATGTGCGGGCTGATCCTGAGTGCGCCGCCGCGCGACGATGTCCGGATCCCGGCCTGTTCCAGTCGCGTGACGATTGCCTCTGGATCTTCGGTCGGATGGCGGGCGGTCAGGATGGATGAGTGTGCGTCCTGTTCGCCCGGCGATGTAATGTCCCAGCCCCGGCTGCGCAGGCCGTCGGCGGCGCGATTGCGAAGATCGATGGCCCGCCGGGCCATAGGTGCGGTGCCGATGGCTTCGATCTGCTGCAAACGCCGGGCCATCGCGAAAATGCCGGGGGCAAGTTCGGTCCCGGATTCGAAGCGGGCGGCGGTGGCGCAAAAGTCGAGCGTGCGGTTGAAGGCGAAGCGGTCGTTGACGCTTTGCCAGCCCGCGACGGTGACGTCGATCTGATCGAGCGCACGCGGCGAGAGCAGCATCAGGCCGATCCCCTTGGGGCACAGCATCCATTTGTGCGCCGAGAAGACCAGCGCATCGGCGCCCCACGCGTCGAGGTCGAATTGCATGACGCCCAGCGATTGGGTGCCGTCGATGACGGTCAGCGCGTCATGGGCCCGGGCGATTTCGGCGATGGCGGCAATGTCCGCCCGAAAGCCGTTGTGAAACTGAACATGGGACAGGGCGACGACGCGGGTGCGGTCGTCGATGATGCCGGACAGAGTGTCTGCTGTCAGTCGGCCGTTTTGCAGCGGGAAGTTCCGGATCTGGGCGCCGGGGCCCGGCTGTGAAGTCTGCGGCTGTGAAGTCTGCGGCTGTGAAGTCTGCGGCTGTGAAGTCTGCGGCTGTGAAGTCTGGCGAAGCCAGGGCAGGTAGTTCGACGGAAACTCTTGATCCGAGACGATGATATTGTCGTCTTGGCGCCAATCGATGCCGTTGGCGATCAGCGACAGGCCGTGCGATGTGTTCTGCACAATCGCGACACGGTCCGGCGCGGCGCCCCACAGCCGGGCTGCGGTCTGGCGCAGGTCGGCTGTGCGGTCGGCCAGCACCGCGTTCATGCGGGCCGGGTCCTGCGATTGCAGCAATGCAGGCTCGCCCGAGGCACGCGCGACGGCTTGGGGCACCGGACCAACGGCCGCATGGTTGAGATAGGTGCAGGTGCCGGTGATGGGCAACTGAGCACGCAGTTCGGCAATGTCGATCACTTGGGTCAGCGCCTTTCGGGATGCGGTCGGATCACTGACATTGCCTGCAAGTGCGCGAGATTGCCAAGCGTGAGTTGAACCCGGCGGATGGCGCCGCGCGCGGATCGAGAATGACCGGCGGGTATGAAGAGGGGTATGAACAGGGGGAATGAACAGGGGAGTATGAACAGGGGGGTATGAACAGGGGGGAATGAACAGGGGGGTATGAACAGGGGGGTATGAACTGCGGGCGAAAGGCGCGCACGCCCGGTGTCGGTTCCAGCGTAAGGCAGGGCAGAGCAGACACCGGGCGGCGACCAAGTCATCGCAAGACCTGACACAACCGAGCGATCATTTTTTGATATCCGACAATGGTGAACAAGTCGTTAATTGTAGATGAACCGCTGCTGACATCGGTGGAGAATGTTCGTAAGGGCGGCTTGCCAAAATTTCACGATTTCTCGGAGTGTCGCGAAGCAGTCAGGGGAGGACGGAAAGGGGACGGACCGGGCCGGGCTGCGGCGCGAGGTTGCCGAAAAGGACGGTGCCGAAAAGGACGGTGCCGAAAAGAGGGAGGATCAAGCGATGCCTTTGGAAATGAACCGCGAAGTTTTCATCACCTGTGCTGTTACGGGGTCTGGCGGCACGCAGGATAAAAGCCCGAACGTGCCGCGCAGCCCGGCGCAGATTGCCGACAGTGCCATTGCGGCGGCGAAGGCCGGGGCGGCGGTTGTCCATTGCCATGTCCGCGATCCTGAAACGGGTGCACCTGCGCGCGATCCGGCGATGTACCGCGAAGTTGTCGAGCGGATCAGGGATTCCGCGACCGACGCGGTGATCAATCTGACCGCGGGGATGGGCGGGGATATCATCACGGGTCCGGCCTCGGCCCCGCTGCCGTTGGCCAATTCGACGGATATGATCCCGGGCGAAGACCGGGTGGTCCATGTGCTGGAGAGTCGGCCCGAGATTTGCACGCTGGATTGCGGGACCATGAACTTTGCCGAGGCCGACTATATCATGGCCAATACGCCCGGTATGCTGCAGGACATGGCGCGCCGTATGACCGAAAGCGGTGTTCGGATCGAGATCGAAGCCTTCGATACCGGGCACCTGTGGCTGGCAAAAAATCTGGTGTCGCAGGGGCTGATCGACGACCCGGTCATGGTTCAGTTGTGTATGGGCGTGCCTTGGGGCGCGCCAGACGATCTGAACACGTTCATGGCGATGGTCAACAATGTGCCAAAGGACTGGATTTTCAGTGCTTTTGCGTTGGGCCGCAATGAAATGGCCTATGTTGCCGCCGCGGTTCTGGCCGGGGGGAACGTCCGGGTCGGTCTGGAGGACAATTTATATCTGGACCGCGGTTTTCTGGCCACGAACGAGGCTCTGGTCGAGCGTGCGGTCGGGATCATCGAGCGCATGGGCGCAAGGGTGATTGGGCCGGACGAGGTGCGAAAGAAGTTGAAGGTCGAGAAACGCGCCCCAGTTTAGGGGCGTGAATACAGACGGGTCGGGGCGGGCCAAGCCGGGAGAATAGCTTTATGGAACCTCAACCAAACCCGCCGGAAGGGCACCGGACGTCCCGGCCAACAGATAGCCGGGAACCGGCGTCGCTATCGCGGCCGCGCCGCGGCTGGATTACCGGGGTTTTGTTTGGATTGCTGGCCGCCGGATTGGCGTCCTGTGCCAGCCCGCAATACCGGGACACTGCCATTGCGATGACGACCGAAGGCGCGGTTGATCTTGAGCGGTATATGGGCCGCTGGTACGAGATCGCGCGCTTTCCGAACCGGTTCGAGGAGGGCTGTGTCGGCGTGACGGCGGATTACTCGCTGAACGAGGATGGATCGGTCAAAGTGGTCAATACCTGCCGGGAAGGCGCGCTGGACGGCCCGATTGACGTGGCCGAGGGGCGCGGCGCGCCTGATGGGCCGGACGGCGATCGGTTGCAGGTCGGATTTGTGTCGTGGTTGCCGTTCGCCTCGGGCGATTACTGGATCCTGGACCTGGACGACGGCTATCAGGTCGCGGTGATCGGCAATCCGGGCGGCACGACCGGTTGGGTTCTGGCGCGAACGCCGGTCCTGTCCGCCGGGCGGCTGGAAGAGGCCTATGCCGTGTTGCGCCGTAACGGGTACGACACCAGCCGAATGACGCTGACGCCGCAGGCGACGGAATAGCGTCGTCGGTTGGGGGCGTGACGGTGCTTCGTTTCGGGATCGTTTTTCGGGGGTGCCGCTGCGTGTGCCCAGCAGATCGATCGGGAAACGGGCAATTTCGCGGCGTGCACCGACACAGTGTCGCTGCATAGATTTGATGGTAACCTTTCCCCGGTCTTGATTGCGGTATCCGGTCTTTTGGGATCGGGCCTTTTGGTACCGGACCCTTTGGCAGGTGAAAGGAACATCGAATGTTTGGATTATTTGCGACGCGGCGCGGGGTAGAGCGCTCGACCAGGCTGCGCGCCATTGTTGCGGCAGCGGTTCTGTCGGGTTCGATCGCGGCGCTGCCCGGGCTGGCGGGCGCTGACGATATGTCGCCGTTTTTGGGCCGGTGGGATGCGGCATCGGACGATTGCAGCTATCCGAACGGCGACGGCGTCTTTGTCATCGAGCGCCAGCGCATCCGCTATTACGAAGCGATCTGCGCGATTGAGTCCGTGCGCTCGGCAGGGATCGGCGCGGCCGTGATCATCGAGCGCAACTGCGAGGGCGAAGGGGACACATGGCGCGACCAAACGATGCTGGTGCCCCTGGATCAAAACAAGATCGCGCTTTACGAGGCTGTCGGCGGCGGGTTTACCGCCTCGCGGTGTTCGAAATAGGCGCGGCACTGCGCGGGCTGTTTCTGGGCGGCCTGTTGATACGTTGCGCGTTGATAGGCTGCGCGGTGATCTGTTGCACGGTGCTTTTCACGCCCGTTCAGGCCGATGAGGCGCTGCCGGTGCCGGTTGATCGGAATGCGCCCTGGGTCGGGAAGTGGGCAGCCGACCCGGCATGGTGCGCCGATGCCGACAAGATCGGCCGTAAGACCCCGGCGCCGGTCGAACTGACGCCGACCGAATTTCTGGGATACGAGAATTCCTGTACCATCACGAAGGTCGTGCAGCCCGGATCGATGCAGGCCTGGCTGTTGAAATTGGAATGCCAGTCGGAAGGATCGGTTTATGACGACGAGATGTTGGTGGCGGTCAACCGCGACGGCCGTCTTTGGTGGATCGACGGGGCGTCGGAACCTGCGGCGTTCACGCGGTGTGAGTGACCCGGTAAGTGACCCGGTGAGTGACCCAGTGAGTGACCCGGTGAGTGATACCATGGGAGAAGTCGGGTGAGAGTCGTCGGGTGAGAGTCGTCGGGTGAGAGTCGTCGGGTGCGAGAAGTTTGGGGCGAGCGATGAGGAGCGGGTGATTTCATGCGGATAAAACAGATCGCGATTGCCGGGATGCTTTTGATGCCGCTTCTGAGCCTGGGCATCCAGCCTGCCGGGGCACTGAACTTGCAATTGTTCGCCGGAAAGTGGGCGGCGTCACCTGAATTTTGCGAAGGATCAGTGGCCGCGCTGGACGCGCCGGTGGTGATCGAGGCGGGGCGGATGACGTTTTATGAATGGTCCTGCACTGTTGTCGACGTGAAGGGTATTGGTCTGAAGCGGTCGGTTATCGCGACGCTTGATTGCGATGGCGAGGGACAGCGTTGGCGCGAAAAAGTCGTCCTGGGCCTGGATATCACCGAGGCGTTGATGATCCTGCGCGATGACGCGGTCGGCTTTTTCGGTCGGCGTTGCCGGAACTGATCCCGCGGGCCTGATTGCAGCGTGCCCGACGCCGCGGTCAGCCGCCTGTCGGTGTCCAGAAAATCCAAACTTTTGCCGCGTATTGGGCTTGTCCCCGAACGAAATCTGCGACAGCACGGATGTGCCGGTTTTCGCAGATCGCGGGCCCGCGCGGGAATGGAATTGGAGCATCAGGGGAGAACCGGGATGGGCAGTCTGAAGACAGCGGCTTTGGCGGTTGCGGCGGCGATGATTTGCCTGCCGGCGATGGCAGATTTTTCCAAACTGAAAGGGTCTTGGACGCCTGCGGGCCAGACCTGCAATTCAGACGCCGATTTCACGATCCACGACGGCTATATCCAGTTCCACGAATCGGGCTGCGATTTTTCGGCACCGCCGCAGGCAACGGGCGTTGGGAATGCCTATTTTCTGCGGATGAGCTGCTCGGGCGAAGGTGAAAGCTGGAACGAGACGGCAATTTTCGCGGCGACCGAACAGGGCGGGCTGATCGCCTATTACTCGAACAGTTTCGGGTTTTTGACGAAGAGCTGTTCGCGCTGAATGTCAGCGATCGGCAAGGTTGCGATTTGCGGCATCATCGGTGCCGCCCTTCAAGGCAAGGATATGTGAAATGAAGGCAGCCATTATCGGCGGCGGCGTGATTGGCGGTGGCTGGTTGGCCCGCCTGATCGAAAACGGGGTCGAGTGCCGGGTCTTTGATCCAGACCCGGAGGCCGAACGCAGGTTGGGCGAGGTCCTGAGCGCCGCCGACCGGGCTTTTGCGAAACTGACAATGGCGCCGCGGCCCGAGAAAGCCGTCTGGTCGCTGGCGGGATCGGTGGGCGAAGCGGCGGCGGGGGCCGACCTGATCATCGAGGCTGTCCCAGAGCGCTTGGAGGTCAAACGCGTAGTTTATGCCGAAATCGAAACGACCAACGAAAGAGGTGTGATCGCCTCGTCCACGTCGGGCATCATGCCCAGCGACCTGCAGGCCGAGTTGGCGGCGCCGGGCCGGTTGATCGTGGCACACCCGTTCAACCCGGTATATTTGCTGCCATTGGTCGAATTGGTCGCCGGATCGCAGACCGATCCCGAACATATCGAGTGGGCAAAGACGTTCTATGCCGGGATCGGCATGCATCCGCTGCATTGCCGGGTCGAGATTGAAGGCTTTCTGTCGGACCGGTTGCAGGAAGCGCTGTGGCGCGAGGCGCTGTGGCTGTTGAAGGACAAGGTGGCGACAGCCGAGGAACTGGATGCGGCGATCGCGTATGGTCCTGGGCTGCGCTGGGCCCAGATGGGGACGATGCAGACATTTCATCTGGCGGGCGGCGAGGCCGGGATGCGCGGAATGCTGGCCATGTTCGGTCCATGTCTGAAATGGCCGTGGACAAAGTTGATGGATGTGCCGGAACTGACCGACGAGTTTGTCGAGATGGTGGGCGATCAGTGCGATGTGCAGGCGGGCGATCTGGGGCCGCGGGATCTGGAGGCGATCCGCGACGACAATCTGGTTGCGATCATGCAGGCGCTGAAGGTGAACGATTGGGGCGCGGGGAAGACCCTGGCGGCGTATGAGAAGGATTTGTTCGATCTGGGTGCGCGTGAGGTTGCGGAAGATCTGAGCCGCCCGATCCGCACGGTCGAGCGTGCGGTGCCGCCCGATTGGACCGATTATAACAACCACATGAACGAGGCGCGGTATTTGCAGTGCTTTGCCGATGCAACCGATGCATTCATGCGGCTGATCGGGGCGGATGCCGCGTATATTGCGGGCGGGATGTCCTATTTCACGGTCGAGACGCATATCCGGCATCTGGACGAGGTCGCGGCGCTGGAGCCGGTGACAGTCGACACGCAGGTGCTGGAAGGGGCAGGTAAGAAGATGCGCCTGTTCCATGTGATGCGCCATGGCGATGGCCGCATGCTGGCGACCGGCGAACATATGCTGCTGCATGTATCGCTGGAGACGCGGGCGAGCTGCGTGCCGGCGCCTGCGGTCGCGGCCCGGTTGGAGGAGATCGCCGGGCTTCATTCCGAATTGCCGATGCCGGACGGCGCGGGTCGGGCCGTGGGCCAGCGGGCGTGAGCAAATACGCCGCCATGGTCTGGGCGGCGGGCGGCAGCTAGAGCCTGTCATAGCGATGGATTGCGGCGCGAAAGCCGCAAAGCTGCGCTGCGCGATTTTCTGCGAAACGGGCCTGGAATTGGCCCGGTATCGGTGTTTCGGCGGCGATCAGACAAAAAACCTTGGGTTGCAAGAGCCGCGTCGAACCGTGCTTTTTGGGCCGCTAATTGGGGGTTTTTGCATCGAATTGCGCAATATATTGCGCGACAACCTGAATTTTTTCGGCCACATTCAATCACCGGCAACCACAAAACGAGTTGCCGGGGCGGCGTCCCGGAAATGGTCCGGTGGCGTCAGCCCACCATCGATGAGGAGGGACACGCAATGAGCGACGTGGATCGACCCGACGAAAATGAACCGATGACGGACTACGAACTCGGTTCAGACAATATCCGGCCCTTGGGTCTGGACATTCACAACCCTGTTTTCGCAATTTCTGCAGGCGTGATCACTCTGTTCGTGATCTTCGCGCTATCGTTTCAAAAAGAAACGGCGGACTTTTTCGGATGGCTGAGGCCGTTTCTGACCAGCCAGTTCGATTGGTTTCTGGTGATCGCGGTCAATATTATGCTGGTGTTCTGTCTGGCGTTGATTTTCCTGCCCATCGGCGGGGTCAGGATTGGCGGCAAGGACGCAAAGCCTGACTATTCTTACGCCGGTTGGATCGCGATGCTGTTCGCAGCCGGGATCGGCATCGGATTGCTGTTCTTTGGTGTGTTGGAGCCTGTGCTCTACACCTATGCCGATGCTGCCGGACGTCCGCTGGGGATCGACCCTAAGTCGGAAGGTAACGCGAATATCGGCATTGTCGGGACGGTTCACCACTGGGGCCTGGGCGGCTGGGCGGTTTATGCTGTGGTCGGTCTGTGTCTGGCCATATTCTGCTATAACAAAGGATTGCCGCTGACGTTGCGGTCTGCGTTCTATCCGTTGTTGGGAGAGCGGGTTTGGCGTTGGCCCGGGCATGTCATCGACACGCTGGCTGTCTTCGCGACGCTATTCGGGCTGACCACGTCGTTGGGTCTGGGAGCGCAGCAGATCGCCGCCGGTCTGAACGATGTGTTCGGATTTGAAAATACACCGACGCTGGTCGTCATCCTGATCGTGGTAATCACCATCATCGCATTGGGATCGGTCATGTTGGGCATGGACAAGGGCGTCAAGCGTTTGTCCGAGATCAACATGTTCATGGCCATCTGTCTGTTTTTCTTCGTGTTGTTCCTGGCAGGTGTCGGCGCCACGATGACGCGTTATGGCGATGTCATGGTGCAGTACATGGCTCAACTCATCCCGCTTTCGAACCCGTTCGGGCGTGAGGATACCGGATACTTCCATGGTTGGACGACATTCTACTGGGCCTGGTGGATTGCCTGGTCGCCGTTTGTCGGCATGTTCATTGCACGCATTTCGAAGGGCCGGACGGTTCGCGAGTTCGTGCTGTGTGTGCTGATCGCGCCGACGCTGGTTTGTGCGCTGTGGATGACCACTTTCGGTGGTGCGGCCATAGACATGATCGAGAATGGCACCGGTCAGGGGATCACGGGCGTTGTGATCGATTCCTACAAGCCTGAACTGTCCCTGTTCCGTCTGTTGGATCAGTATCCGCTTTACGAGATCATTGGACCGATCTCGCTGATTCTGATCGTGATCTTCTTTGTCACGTCATCGGATTCCGGATCGCTGGTGATCGACACGATCACGGCGGGCGGCAAGATGGACGCGCCGGTGGTTCAGCGGGTCTTTTGGTGCACATTGGAGGGGCTTGTCGCGATTGCGCTGCTGCTGGGTGGCGGGTTGGCCGCCTTGCAAGGGGCCGCGGTATCGACGGGGATTCCCTTCACGTTGGTGGTCTTGACGATGTGCTATTGTCTGTATGTCGCATTGAAGACCGAAGAGCGCTGACGGCCTGCACCGTGTAACGACATGGGGCCCCGCAGTGTCGCGGGGCCCTTTTTTTGTGGAGGGCCAGCTTTTCTTCAGCAAGGACCAGTTTGAAACGGAGCGAGCGCTTTGAAATCCATGTTCCACGACGGGCACCGGACCCTGCAGGACCGGTTCGATGGGCGCCGGGTTGCCGATGCACTGGAAAAACACCGCCGGTTAGAGGCGTTCGGACCTGAGGACGTCGCCTTGATCGAGGGTGCGGCCTTCTTTTTCCTGGCGACGGCCCATGACGGCGCCGTCGACTGTTCGTACAAGGGCGGTCCGCCGGGATTTGTCCGCGTGACCGGTGCGACGACATTGGAATGGCCGGATTTCGACGGCAATTCGATGTATCGCAGCCTGGGCAACATTCTGCGCTCGCCCGGTGTCGGCATGCTTTTTCTGCGTATGGACGGCACATCGACCAAGCTGCGGGTGAACGGCCAGGCAACATTGGCGGACACACACCCGCGGCTGGCTGATTATCCCGGGGCGAAGATGATGATCGCCGTCGAGGCGCGCGAGATCTTTCCCAATTGTCCGCGATATGTGCCGGATATGAGAAACGACACCCCGTCACCCTATTTGCCGCAAACAGGCGAGACGCTGGCGAGGCCGGTGTGGAAAGAACGCGACTATATCCGCGGGATATTGCCTGATCAGGATCCGCATCGGGACTGATCGCGGTGAGTTGGTGCGGCGCCGGTGGCGCGTAGGATCGTCGGGGAGGTCCGGCATGGACGGAGCTGGGATCGAAGCGGGCAGCGACAGGGCGCTGGCGGCGGAGTGGTATATCTCGGACGCCGTTCATGCGCGCGAGCGGGCCTTGTTGCTGGAGAGCTGGCAACTGGCCGGGCACGAGGCCGAGATCCCGGCACCTGGCGATTTCCTGACGTGCGAGATCTTTGATCAGGCGTTTTTTCTGATCCGGGATGATGCCGGTGAGATCCGCGGATATTGCAATGTTTGCCCCCATCGCGGGCACCGGCTGGTGGAAGGACGGGGGGGCAGGGCGCGGATCACCTGTCCTTATCATGCCTGGACTTTTGCGCGGTCGGGCGAGTTGCTGTCGTTGAAGCGGCGGCACAGTACCGCCGCACCTGACCGGAATAGGATCGGCTTGTTTCCGGTGGCAGTTGACCGGCTGGCGGGGTTTTTGTTTGTGAACCCATCGGGCACGGCGGCGCCGTTGCGGGAATTCGCGCCGGGCCTTTCAGAGCAGATCACGGCGGCTTGCCCGGATCTTGGATCCTATCATGTCGAGGACGGTCCGGCGCTGGGGCACAGTTATGTGTGCGACGCGAACTGGAAAGTGCTGATCGACAACTATCTGGAGTGCCACCACTGCGGGGTCGCGCACCAGTCTTTCGACGACATGATGGATCTGAGCAAGTCGCGCTTTGAACTGGGCGCAAATTACTGCTTTCAGACTGCGCCGACGTCGATGAAGGCCGAGAAACGGGCCTTTCCGCTGGACCTGAAGAACGACGTGACCGTTGGCCATTTCTGGTGGCTGTTTCCAAATATCGTTTTGGGGCAGTTTCCCGGTGTGCCCGGGTTCTATGCCTCGCGTCTGGAGCCGGACGGGCCGCATCGGACCGTGCGCCAGACATGGTCGCTGACCGTAGCCGGGCCGGATGCTGCAACAATGCAGCGCCGGGATCTGCGCAGCGAGTGGTCGGTGAATGTGGTCAGCCGCGAGGACCGGGCGCTGTGCGAGAACGTGCAGCGCGGGATGCGCCAGGCCGCGTTCCAGCAAGGGTGGTACGTTCTGGACCCTGACGACCACGGCATTTCGGAACACGCGATGCGCCATTTCCACGAAACCTACCTTGCCGCCATGGAGGGCAAATGAACTTTGGGCTGACCGAAGAGCAGGAGATGATCGTCGACACCGTGCGCCGGTTTGTCGAGGAGGAGATCTATCCCCACGAGGACGAGGTCGAGCGCACCGGCGAGGTCCCGATGGAGATCGCCGAGCGCATCAAGCAAAAGACGATCGATCTGGGGTTCTATGCCTGCAATTTCCCGGAGAGCGTTGGCGGGGCAGGCCTGAGCCATGTCGATTTTGCGCTGGTCGAGCGCGAGCTGGGCCGAGCGTCGATGGCGCTGAACCATTTCTTTGGCCGTCCGCAGAACATTCTGATGGCGTGTGAGGGAGAGCAGATCGAGCGGTATCTGCTGCCCGCGGTGCGTGGCGAGCGGATGGATGCGCTGGCGATGACCGAACCCGATGCCGGATCGGACGTGCGCGGCATGAAATGTTCGGCGCGGCGCGATGGCGGGGACTGGGTCGTCAACGGCACCAAGCATTTCATCAGCGGCGCCGAGCACGCGGATTTTGTCATCGTCTTTATCGCAACCGGTGAAGACGAGACACCGAAGGGTCCGAAAAAAAGGATAACGGCGTTTTTGGTCGACCGCGGCACGCCGGGGTTCGAGATTGCCGACGGTTATGCGTCGGTGTCGCACAAGGGTTACAAGAACTCGATCCTGCGGTTCGAAGATTGCCGACTGCCGGATGCGCAGGTGCTGGGCCGGGTCGATGGCGGGTTCGCCGTGATGAACGAGTGGCTTTATGCGACCCGGATCACGGTCGCGACCATGTCGGTCGGTCGGGCAAGGCGTGTGTTCGACTATGCCCTGAATTACTCGGCCGAACGGCGGCAGTTCGGTCAGCAGATCGGTAAGTTCCAGGGCATTTCCTTTCAGATTGCGGACATGATCACCGAGATCGATGCGGCCGACTGGCTGACCTTGGCGAGCGCCTGGCGGTTGGATCAGGGATTGCCGGCCAACCGCGAAATTGCATCGGCCAAGCTCTATGCCTCGGAGATGCTGGCACGGGTCACGGATGCAGCGATCCAGATCCATGGCGGCATGGGGTTGATGGACGACCTGCCGCTGGCCCGTTTCTGGCGGGATGCCAGGGTCGAACGGATTTGGGACGGCACGTCGGAGATCCAGCGCCATATCGTCAGCCGGGACCTGTTGCGCCCGCTGGGGGCGTAATGTTCGAGTACAACGGATGGGTGACGCTGCGGGCGACGTATCTGAACGCCGACCGCTATGACGATGCGGCCTATCCCGAAGGTTTCGAGGACGTTCTGGCGTTGCATGTGAACGGTTTGAACGTGCCGGACAATGAAGTTGCCGCCGTGCTGAACCAGAATGGATCGCAGCGTGTTGTGTTTTATGGCGATCGGAACCATCCGGCGAGCGTGCGCCCCCGCCTGGAGGCATTGCTGGAATTTCTGTCCGAAAACGCGGAAGGGTCTTATGGCGAATTTACGTGCGTTGACTGGACAGATGGCAGCGCCGAGCGCTGGGTGCTGCGGCGGGGCATGCTGATCAAGGGGCCGCACCCGGAATTTTTACCTCTGCAGCCGAACCTGGAAGATGTCTACTCGAATGAGTGAATTGAGCTGTGCCGTTTGGCTGGTTTCTGCCAAGCCGGGCGATGCTGTTAGTCGGGCCGTGTTGCGGCCTTTGCAGGGGGATGTCGCAAGCGGATTTGCACCCGAAATTGCAGGCTTGTACGCGGCGGCGGAACGGGCCAATCCTCGGCGCCGAGATGTTGCGAGAGCCTGCTGCGATGCTTGATCTTTCCCGCCTGCTGCGCCCGCGGTCCATTGCCGTGATCGGGGGCGGGGCCTGGGCCCCAGCCGTGATTGAGCAGTGCCAAAAGATGGGGTTCGACGGTCCGGTTTGGCCCGTTCACCCGACGCGTGCGGATCTGGGCGGTCTGCCGTGTTACCGGACAGTGGACGAATTGCCTGCCGCACCCGACGCAGTGTTTGTCGGTGTCAATCGCCATGCCAGCATCGAGACGCTGGCCGCGCTGTCGGCGCGCGGTGCGGGCGGGGCAATCTGCTTTGCCAGCGGGTTTGCCGAGGCGGCGGACGATGCCGCGGCGGGGGCTGAGTTGCAGGACAGGTTGGTCGCGGCGGCGGGCGATATGCCGGTCATCGGCCCAAACTGTTACGGGGTGATCAACTATCTGGACGGCGCGCTGCTGTGGCCCGACCAGCATGGCGGGCGCCGGGTCGAGCGCGGCGTTGCGATTGTCGGCCAATCTTCGAATGTTCTGATCAACCTGACCATGCAGCGGCGCGGCGTGCCGTTGGCCTATGTCATGGCGGCGGGCAATCAGGCGCAGATCGGGCTGGCCGAGATGGCGATGGCCGTCATGGAGGACCCGAGGGTCACTGCGGTTGGCCTGCATATCGAGGGCATCGGCGATGTTCGCGCGTTCGAGGCGATGGCGGCGCGGGCGCGCGCGTTGGGCAAACCCGTTGTTGCGCTGAAGGTCGGCCGCACCGAGGCGGCGCAGGCGGCGGCGTTGTCGCACACCGCATCGCTGGCCGGGGGCACTGCGGCGGGGCAGGCCTTTCTGGCGCGCTGCGGGGTGCCGGTGCTGCCGACGCTGGCCAGTTTTCTGGAGGCGTTGAAACTGTTGCATGTGCACGGGGCGCTGCCTGGGCGGGACCTTTGTTCAATGTCCTGTTCCGGCGGCGAGGCGAGTTTGATGGCCGACGCGGCGGAGGGGCGGGGCATCCGGTTCCGGCCGCTGACCGAGAACGAACGCCAGAAGGTCGCCGCGACCCTGAGCGAATTGGTGACTGTGGTCAATCCGTTGGATTTTCACACGTTTATCTGGGGTGATGTCCAGCGCATGACCGGGACCTTTGCGGCCATGATGGGCTGCGGCTTTGATTTGTCGATGTTGATTTGCGACTTTCCGCGCACCGACAGATGCGACGATGCCGCCTGGGCCTGTTCCATCGACGGGTTCGAGGCCGCGGTTGCGCGCACGGGCGCGCGGGCCGCAATGGTGGCCAGCCTGCCGGAGAACCTGCCCGAGGAGCGCGCCGAACGACTGATGAACGCCGGGATCGCCCCGATGATGGGGTTCGAGGAGACGCTGGACGCGGCTGCGGCGGCGGCCGAAATCGGCGCCGCCTGGGCCGCGAAGACGCCTGCGCCCGTTCTGCCGGGCGCCGCAGGCGATGGGGTTGTGTTGGACGAAAGCGCCGCCAAAGCGATGCTGGCCGCCCACGGCGTCGCGGTCCCCGAGGGACGGCGCGCCGCCACGGCGTGCGCCGCAGGCGAGGCGGCAGCCGCATTGGGCGGCAAGCTGGTTTTGAAGGGGCTGGGGCTGGCCCATAAGACCGAGGCGGGGGCGGTCGCGCTGGGGTTAACCGGCGCGGAAGAAGTTCGCACGCGCGCCGAAGCCATGGCCGGGGCCGACGGATATTTGGTCGAACGCATGGTCGACGAGCCTGTGGCAGAACTGATCGTGGGGGTTGTGACGGACCCTGTCTGTGGCTTGACACTGACCATCGGCGCAGGTGGCGTTTTGACCGAATTGTTGAAAGATCGCGCGACATTGTGTCTGCCAGCGAGTGAACCCGAGATCGCGGCAGCGCTTGACGGATTGCGTGTATCGCGTCTGCTGGGCGGATGGCGCGGCAAGCCCGCAGCGGATCGCGGCGCGGTCATTGCGGCGATCATGGGTATTCAGACGCTGGCGATTGCCGAGGCCGGGTCGCTGATCGAGATGGACATCAACCCGCTTATGGCCACGGCGCACGGTGCGGTTGCTGTCGATGCGCTGATCGTGCGGAAAGGTTGACGCCGGACGAATTGCCGCCGGGGTTTGGTCCGGCAACCGTTGCGACACATATGAACCTGTATCCTTGCCTGCGGCGGAATTCTCTGCAATGGGACAAGGCTGAGCGGGGTTCGGAGTGCGCGGGTCAAAAGCATGAGCGGATTGTTCGGTAGTCTCGGAAGCTCTTTATTTGGGCTTGGCGGAGACGGGCGCAAGCCGCGCTCGGACCGGTTGCTGTATGCGATTGGCGATGTGCATGGCCGTTCGGATCTGCTGGAAGTGTTGATCGAAAAGATCCTGGTCGATGCCCTGCGCGAGCATGACCGCACCGGCGAAAGCTGTCCGCCGGTCATCTTCCTGGGCGATGTAATTGATCGGGGTCCGGACAGCCGCGGCGTTCTGGAGTTGATGTGCGCGATCCGCGAGTGGCCCGAGATTGCGCCGATCCTGCTGATGGGCAACCATGAAGCAATGCTGCTGAACTTTCTGGACGATCCTGTGCCGAACCGGCGCTGGTTGAAATATGGCGGCTATGAAATGCTGGTCAGCTATGGGCTTGGCCGCATTGGCGATCTGGAGAATCCGGACGAGTTGGCCAGGATCGGCGCTGCGCTGCGCGACGCGATGGGCGATCATATCGAGATCATCGAAGGCGCCGTGCCATGGCATGAAGACGGCAATCTGGCTTTTGTCCATGCGGGGGCCGATCCCGAGTTGCCGATTTCAATACAAAAGCCCGAAACGCTGATCTGGGGTCACGAGGCATTCGAGCGCAAGCGGCGCAAGGATGGCAAGTGGATCGTGCATGGCCACACAATCGTTGAAAAACCGGTGGTCAAGCGAAACCGCATATCACTGGATACCGGTGGTTATATTACAGGTGTTCTGACGGCTTTGAAGATCAACGGCACCGTCCTGCGCTTTTTGAGCCAGGAGGGCGATTTCAACCCGAAGCAACGCGTTGAACGATAGTTAGGCAGGCGCCGGTGACGGACCGCCAATTCATAGGATCAGATGCCTGAGGCGATATTGGCGGCGCTGAGGAACAGCTGTGGCAACGCCTGACTGATCGCACGGTTCCAGGCGGTTACCGGCTGTTCCGCCACGAAGATGATGTCGCCCGCGTGGACCTCGAACATTCCGGCCAGCGCCAGATTGGCGGCATTGCTGGCATCGAGATGAAAGGCCGTAACGCCAGACGCCTCTTCTGGGTCAGTTGAGCGACGCAGAACATAGATCGAGCCGAAATCAGCGGTTCGGATGTCGATTGTGTTATCGTCGAACAGAACATCTGCCAGCACGGCCTTGTTTTCGAACGGCAACTCGTACCGGACGGACTTTTTAACTTCACCGGCCAGATAGGCGTAGTCGCGGCGCACCGCGCCGAGCTCGAGCCGCTCTGCGAAGATTTCACGCTCGGCCCTGAGCCTGTTTAGTTCGAATGCCTTGCGGTTTGTTTCTGCGGTGATCGCTTGCTGGCGAATTTGTTCGCGCAATTGCACATCGGCACGCAATTGTTGGCGGACCGCGAGTTGTTCATTGAAGAACGACCGGGCGTCATCGGCATTGAACTCGGTGATCACGTAGATGCTGTCACCGTCACGCAATACAATCTGACCCAGTGCGGGTTCGGACAAGAAGCGTTCGACGCTCATCTGATAGGTCTGCCCGCCGCGGAAAAGTTGAACCTTTGCGACCTTGGGATCGGGAACCGCCAAACCGCCGGCGGTGTTGACTGCTTCGTTCAGATAGAGCGGTTTCAGGGTGATCGGGACCAGGCTGGGTTGCCGAACGGCGCCGCCGATTGACACGCGCTGCGAATTGAATTCGGCAATCTCGATCGAAAAAGACGGATCGACCCCGGCATTGACCAGGGCCTGAAAAATGGCGGACTCGGCATCCTGCACCGTCATACCGGCGACACGCACGCGGCCCACATCCGGGATCGCCACCGAGCCGTCATCCTGGACAACAAAACCCTGCCGTTTTGATTGGGCGGTGATCAGGCCGGGAAGTTGTTCGAGTGTTGCACTGGCGTTATTCACCGCCAGAAGCAGAACGTCTGTAATTCCGATCCTGTAGGGTTCGGGCGGGGTGATCGGGGGCAGATTGTCCGGGATAAATCCCGGCCGCCGGTCAGCGCGCGTCGGGGGTGTGGGCGTTGGCGGTGCCTCGATCCGCGGCAGGAAGGTCCGGTCGATCTGAATTTTGCCGGTTGCCCCCATTTGAAGCCCGACCGGTAAGCGTGCCGGGATATATGGGGTCAAATTGGCTGCGGTTGTGCTCTCGAAAGTCATCGAAACAACGCGTACGTCCAAGTCGGTATTTGCGTATCCGAAGATCGAGCCGTCGTCGACGTCAGGAGAAGTGTAGATCGTCGAACATGCCCCAGTGATTGTTGCCGCAACAATGGCAAGCGCCCCACAAAGGGCGGAATTACGCGTGGCCATGAGATGGCTCCTGTTGATTTTGCCCGACTTACCCGCAGGGTAGATATCACTAGTGGCGCGATGCGTTAAGTATGATTTTGCGCAGCGGCAGGATCGGCGGGCGGGATGGATAAAGCGAACGGGCGGGTTAAGGCGAGAAACTGCTGTTGGCACCCTTCGCCGAACTTCACGGCGCGCAGGGGTGGTGGCAGGCCGTCGCTGGTGGTTCTGCATTATACCGGAATGGAGACGGTCCAGGCGGCGCGCGGGCGATTGTGCGATCCGGCAGCGCAGGTGAGTGCGCATCTGTTGATCGGGCCGGACGGCCGTGTCGAGCAACTGGTCGATATCCGCGACCGGGCCTGGCATGCCGGGCAGTCGCGGTGGGGCTCGGTCGTCGATGTGAATTCCTGGTCAATTGGCATCGAGTTGGCGAATGCGGGCCCGCTGGCGGAGCTGCCGCCCTATCCAGAGGCGCAAATGACTGCGCTGGAGGCGGTGCTGGCCGAGATTTGCGGTGATTGGGGAATCGCACCTGAACGGGTTGTTGGGCATTCGTGCATTGCGCCGGGGCGCAAGATCGATCCCGGTCCGAAATTGGATTGGCGCAGGCTGGCCTTGGGTGGTCTTGCGATCTGGCGCACACCGCCGCTGACCCCGGGTGAAGGCGGCGCCGATGCCGGGCGGTTTCGCGTGGCGGCACGGGCGTTTGGATTTCCGGTCGATGACGCTAACGGGTGGACGGACGCACTGCATGAGGTCTGGCGGTCGTATGCGCTTCGGTTTCTGGTGCCGTCGCCGATTTTTGCCGAGGGGCCAACGGACGCGGGTGTCGCACATTTAGAGGCTCTGGCCACGCGCTGGCCGGTTGCCGCACCCTAAGGCCGGGATAGTGGCCGATGGTGGTCACGGCGCCAAGCAGTTGACGTGGAAGGGTTGCGCGGCTAGCTGACGGGGGCGGATGGCTGGATGGCTGCGCCCTTCGGGGCGAGGAAAGTCCGGGCTCCACGAAGTGACGGTGCCGGGTAACGCCCGGCGGGGGCAACCCCAGGGAAAGCGCCACAGAGATCAGACTACCGCGGCAGCCTTGGCTGATGACGCGGAAAAGGTGAAACGGTGGGGTAAGAGCCCACCGCGCTGCTGGTAACAGCGGCGGCATGGCAAGCCCCACCGGGAGCAAGGTCAGATAGGGGGAGCACGCGGCCTCGGCCGCAGGGTCTGTTTCGACCCGTTCCCCGGGTAGACTGCACGAGGCCGCCGGCAACGTCGGCCCCAGATGAATGGTCATCGCCGCGCCGGGGTGTCGAGCCTCTGCACGGAACAGAACCCGGCTTACAGGCCATCCGCAATTCAACTTTCCAGGCCTGCGCTCGGCTTTCCAGTCCTGCGCATGGCGCGTTTCCGAAATGCTAACGGATTTAGGGCGTACTGGCCGGTGGGGTGAACTGCCCGGCGCGCCTGCGCCCGGGCGGATATGTGTGAAAGGTGCGGTGGTCGATGGAGACGTTCAGATCTTGCCGGAAGGGCCGGGCGGCGGCCGGCCGGTCGCAATTGGGCGGGAACAGTCCGGCGGATTCGCGATGAGCCCGTTGATGACAGAGGCGACGATGAGCCATGTGCAAGCTGCGATCCGGCACCGGAATCTGTCTTTGCGGATCCTGTTGGTTCTGATCGGGACGGCGGCGGTGGTGGCGCTGGGGGCGGCTGTGGTCCAGACTTGGTGGACCGACATGGCGTCGGGCTTTGATGGCGTTGCCGGGGCCGGGCAGGGGTTTCACCTGCCGGATCTTGTTGCGGTTGCGTTGGGGCATTTTACGCTGGCCCTTCTGATCGCCGGAACGATGGCCGGGGTCTACGAGATCATGGTGGTTCGCCATTTGCGCGGAATTGCCCGGCAAGTGCGTGGACGCGATTGGTTGGAGCGGCGTCAATCGGTTCGCCTTAACCGCAGGTGGCTGGGTGTCAGCGATGATCTGGAACGGATTGCAGGTGCCTTGAATGATGCGCGCGACCAGGATGCGGCGACGCGATCGGCCCTGACCTGGCAGATCGCAAAACATCGCGACGCAGGTGCGGATCTGGCGCGCGAGGTCAGCCGTCTGAAGGAACTGAATGCGCGGCTGGAGAGTGATTGCAGGGAACAAGCCGCTTATGCCGCCGAGATGTCGCGTCAATTGCGAGACCCGGCGGAGGCGCTTTGCTTTGCCTTGGAGGATGTCGCCGCCATCGAATGGCGCGATCAGGTCGTGCATCCGCTGCGCGGCGATTATGCAGCCGAACGGGCATCTTTGGCCGCCGGGCGCGTCGCCGCGCTGGCGGTCGATATTGGTGCGTATGGCAACGCGGCGCAAATGCGGGCGCCTTCGCGCGCCGTCGATCTGTCCGAAGTGGTACAGGGCGTTGCCGAAAGGGTCCGGAGCCGGGTTGCCGCGATGGGCGCGGCGATCGAGATGTCGGAAATGCCCATCGTGCGCGGAGAGGTTGAGTTGCTGCAATGCCTGTTCCGCGGTTTGATCGAAGCTGCGTTGGGCAATCCCGCGGATGGACGGCCAATGGTCGTGAAAATCCTGGCCGGTGGCCGCGATCAGGACGGGCGGATCACGATTTCGGTTCGCGACACGGGCGGTGGATTGGGCGGCGGAGCGGGATTGGGCATAGAACCTGGGGCGGTATTAGGGGCCGCCGCCGCGGGCAGTGACCCGGAGCCAGATCAATCGGCACGCCCTGCGCTTGCAGTTGTCGGGGACAAAAAACCCAAGGCGCCATCCGCGGGGGCGGCGTTCGCAGCCGAGAAACCGGAATTGACACTGTTCCGGCGTATCGTGCGAGCACATGGCGGAGACCTGGCATCGCGGCCTGCGCCGGGCGGCGGCACGATTGTCGAGTTCAAGTTGCTTTTGATCTGACCCAACAGTCCGGTGTGGGGGCGGGATCAATGGTAACCGGACTGCGTTCTGGTTCGCGTTTCGACCCGACGGGATCGGGCCGAGCGCTTTTACGCATTTAATGGTCACACTTTCACGGCGCACGACTGTGTCCGTCAGGCTGGAAGATGCCTTAGAACACGTTTAGATCTGATTGAATCAGATCGAGCGCTATAAGTCGTTGATTGGTCGCACTTTTGCGACGCCTGACTGATGCAGTCGGGCTGGAAAGTGCGCTAGCTGGTGAAGGCCGGGTCGGACAGCACCGCCGTCAGCGCGGCAACCCGGTCTGGCGGCAATCCACCCATTTTTTCGGCGTCGATCGCCAGATCAAGATGGGCGGGTTGACCCAATCCGACCACGATGGTCGAGAGGGCCGGGCAGGCGAGGCCGTAGCGCAGTGCGGCCTGAGCGGGTGCACCGTCTTCCGGCGTCAGCTGCCCCCAAATGATTCGGGCGCGGGCTTCCTCGTCCGAATTTCCGGACCGTTCCGTGATCGGGATCTCGCGGCCATGCCGGACATTGGTGGCAAGATGGCCTGCGGCGAAAATGCGAATGCCCATAACCCCCATATCCTGGTCCTGACAGCTGGTCAGCAGGCTGTTGAAATTCGTTGAGTTCCACGGTTTGCGCCCCTGCAATGCGGTTGGGTTCAGCATGTTGTAGTAGACCTGCGCGACATCGAATTCGCCCGCATCGACGACCTGGGCGACGGCGGTCGGATCGCCCAGCGCCGTCATGCCCAGATGATCACATATTCCTTCGGCGCGCAGTGCATCCATGGCGCTGGCGACGCTAAGCGCGTCGCGGGCATTGAAGCCAAACTCGTCGCCGATCTGGTTGTGAAGGATGACGACATCGACGCGGTCAACGCCAAGCCGGGCCAGGCTGTCATCGACACTGGCCCGCATTTGACCGGAAAGATCACCAGCTGTCGGGTCCAGCCGGAACTTGGTTGAGATTGACGGGCGCTGGTCCGCGGCGCGGCCCTTTAGCCAGCGGCCGATGACGGTTTCCGAGACGCCGTTTCCATAACTGGAGGCGGTGTCGATCCAATCGATGCCGGCACCCCACGCACGGTCAAGCGCGCCGTTCGCCGTCGCTTCGTCATGGTGGATCAACACCCCCCCGACCCATCCGCCGCCAAAGGTGATGGCCGGGATCTGAAGTTCGGTTCGCCCGAATCTGTTATGTTGCATGCTCGTCTCCATCACCTGGGTTAGTCATTGATGCCGGCAGGGCACAGTCCTTCGGTGCGCGGCTCGGCAGCCGGGCACCTGGCCATTCGGCGCGGGTTTTATTTCGTTGATTGTCTGAACAGGCAAGTCATCGCGCACAATTTTAACGGTCTTTTCGGCACTTTTGTGCACGCTGTGGCGGCGTTTATGCCCGGGGCGGTAGCGGTGCTGAATAGTCTTGTTCGGAAACCGGTTCCTCCCATTCGATATGTTTGCCGTTCTCGGCCTCTTGAAAGGCGATGTGGCACATGGCGCTGTCAGGTGCAGCGCCGTGCCAGTGCCGCTCGCCCGGCGGAATCCAGATTGTGTCGCCCGCATTGATCTGGACCGGCGGCTGGCCTTCGGTCTGATACCGCCCGGTGCCCGAGACGACATAGAGCGTCTGGCCGAGCGGGTGCGTGTGCCAGTTGGTCCGCCCGCCCGGCAGGAAGGTTACGCGCACGGCGCGTATTCGTGCGGGATCGGGCGCCTCGACAATCGGGTCCTGAATGACGGTGCCGGTGAAATACTCGGCCGGGCCATAGCGTGTCGGCCGGGTTCCGGCTTTGAAGTGGTCCATATCTGTGCCCTTCGAGTGGATTTGGTTCCGAAATCTGCGGCCTACCAAGCCACAGCTAAGCCTGAATGTCGATTCGGGCTGGCTCGTCGTGAATACCGCAATCTGTATGTTGTGGGTAATAGGTAATAAATCCCTATATGTAGATTTAGGGTAAAAAATGTTATAAAGTGGAGGAAATTGTCATTGAGTGGGCGAATGCTTTCCCGTACACACTGAGGCACGGAGCCCCGTCGGCTTAACCATAAAAGAGCAGGTTTCGAGCAGGCCTGGCGGGGCCCACAAAAGAAGAAGGCGAGAGCACAAGGGCGGCAAAGCAAAGGACCCGAAAATGGGCCAAGCCGCTGAAAGCACTCCGAGGGACGGCGGGCGGACCGGAAGCCGAAAATGGCCCGGCCGCCCGTTCCATTTCCGGGGTCGCTGCTCGTCTAGAGCGAGGGGACGTGGCGCGCCGTGCTGAAACACTTCACCGGCACACATGACCACAAGATCGACGACAAGGGCCGCGTGTCCCTGCCGTCGGAGTTCCGCCGTGTCCTGGATGCGGTCGGCTCTAAAGACGCGCTTTATATTGTGCCGCAACTGGACGACGCCCGCGCCCATGTGGTGTTCACGACCGAGGCGTATTCGCGCCTGATCGATCGCCACAATGAAAGCGAATACCCGACGCTGCGCGCGCAGCAACGGATGGAGGCGCGGCTGATCACCCGCGCCAAGCAAGTCGGTGTCGACGATATCGGGCGGATTGTCGTGTCCAAGGATCTGCGCGAGATGATCGACCTGGGTAAAATGGTCCGGTTTGTCGGCAATGCGTCGAGCTTTGAGATCTGGCAGCCCGGGCATCGCGATGACTTCGACGCCGATCTGGCGCGCGATGACGCGGACGATCCGATCTTTATCAATCGACGGGGGCTGCACTGATGGCGGCGGCCGCGAAAGTGGCCGAGATGCCCCATGTGCCGGTTCTGCTGGATGCGGTTCGCGCGGCAGTGGCCCCATTGGCAGGACGCCATGTCATCGACGGCACGTTCGGTGCTGGCGGGTATACCCGCGCTTTTCTGGAAGATGGGGCCAAGGTGGTTATTGCCATCGACCGGGACCCATCGGTCTTTACGGCGGCTGATTGGGCCGCGGACGATCCGCGGGTTGTCCTTTGCGAAGGCGAGTTTGGCGATCTGGCCGATCTGGCGCGCTCGGCGGGGCAGCCACAAGTCGACGCTGTCGTGCTGGATGTCGGCGTGTCTTCCATGCAGCTGGATCAGGCCGGGCGCGGATTTTCGTTTCTGCGCGATGGGCCGTTGGACATGCGCATGTCGCAGGCTGGGCCGAGCGCCGCCGATCTGGTTAATGGGCTGGATGAAAGCGTTTTGGCCGATCTGATTTTCGGTTACGGCGAAGATCGGGCGTCGCGGCGCATCGCGCGGGCCATTGTGCGTGCCCGCAGCGATGGCGCGATCACCGGAACATTGCAATTAGCCGATGTTGTGTCGGGCGCACTGCCGCGGCCCAAGCCCGGTCAGATCCACCCGGCCACCCGGACTTTTCAGGCGCTGCGCATCGCCGTGAATGACGAGTTGGGCCAACTGGTCGCTGTGCTTGCGGCGGCAGAGGAGGTTCTGAGCGAAGGCGGTGTTCTGGCGGTCGTGACGTTTCATTCGCTGGAAGACCGTATCGTGAAGCGGTTCCTGCAGGCCGCATCGGCCACGGTTGGCGGCGGGTCGCGTCACGCGGCGCCCCGCGCTGTTCCACCGGCCCGGTTCGGGCGCCCGGCCAAGGCGGTGGCCGCTGATCCAAGTGAAATGGCCGTCAATCCGCGGGCGCGGTCGGCACGATTGCGGTCGGCAGTCAGAACCGCCGCGCCGCCGGTTGCGCCGGACGCACATGCGTTGGGGCTGCCCAGGATTGCGGGATTCGCGCCATGAAGCGGCACGGATTTGCCTTGCTGGGCCTGTCGATCATCGCGATCGCCGCGTGGACCTATAACGTCAATTACAACACGCGCACGACGTTGGACCGGGTCGAGGAGTTGCGCATCAAGATTGCCAACGAGCGCGAGGCCTTGCAGGTGCTGCGCGTCGAATGGGCCTATCTGAATGCACCGGGGCGGCTGGAAGCTTTGGTGGCGCGGTACAATGACAAGTTGCAGTTGGTCCCGGTGGTCCCCGAGATGTTGGGCGCCGTCGATGCACCGCCCGAGATCCGCGACACGATCCCGCGCGTGCGCCGTGGTGGCGGTGTGCCGATCCCGCGGGCAAGGCCTGCGAACTGGAGGCCGCAATGACCGAGTTGGCCCCCCCGGTTTCCAAGCTGTCGACCCGTTCGGATTGGCGCCTGATCCTGCTGATGGCGTGCTTTTGCGTCGGCTATCTGGCGGTTGGCCTGAAAATGGGGCAGATGGCGGCGACCGATCCGGCCGAGCCGCGAACCGAGCGCAGCGACAGCGGCAACCGGCCTGTTCGCGGCGAGATCGTGGATCGCAACGGCAGGCTGTTGGCCGCCAATCTTCCGGCCTGGTCGCTTTATGTCCACCCGCATGAAATCAAGGATGCGGTCGCGGTGGCGACGGCGCTGGACCCGATCTTTCCGGAAATCGATCGCGACACGCTGGTGCGCAAATTGTCGAGCCGGAACCGGTTCGAATGGATCAAGCGCCCGATCACACCGCAACAGAAAAAGCTGGTGCATGACCTGGGGCAGCCAGGCCTGTTCTTTGGCAAACGCGAGATGCGGATTTATCCGGCGGGGCGCGCCGTTGCGCATATCATGGGCGGTGTGCAGGCGGTGACGGAAGGCGTGCGCTTTGCCGAACTGGCCGGTGCGGGCGGGGTCGAGCAGTATTTCGATCAGCGCCTGCGTGACCCCAAACTGGTTGACGAACCCCTGCGCCTGTCGTTGGACCTGACGGTGCAGCAGATCATGCGCACCGAGCTGGCGCTGGGCATGAAGGCGTTGCACGCCAAGGGGGCGGCGGGCGTTCTGATGAAAGTGGCAACCGGCGAAGTTGTCGGCATGGTGTCGCTGCCGGATTTCGACCCCAATGTGCGCCGCCAAAGATATAATGGCGATCCGGCTTATCATCCGCGCTTTAATCGCGCGGCGCAGGGGCGCTACGAGTTGGGCTCGACCTTCAAGGTCCTGACGGCGACGATGGCCCTGGAAGAGCGGCTGGCCCATGCGGGCACGATCTTCGAGACGCCGCGCGAGTTGCGGTTCGGACGCCACAGGATCGGCGAGTCGCACCGCATGGACCCGCGCATGTCCTTGGAAAACGTCATTGTCGAATCATCGAATGTCGGTGCTGCGCGCATTGCGATGTTGGTCGGCACGCCCCGGTTTAAGGACTATCTTGGCAAGCTGGGGATGTTCGAGGCCAGTGGGATTGAGCTGGCCGAGGCGGCCAAGGCGCGCCCGCTTTTGCCTGCCAGGTGGACGGATTTGTCAACTGTTACAGCAGCTTATGGTCATGGTCTGGCAGTGTCGCCGGTGCATTTGGCGGCGTCGTATGCGACCATCGCCAATGGCGGCGTTCGAATTCACCCCACCCTGGTTGCAGGGGGCGGGAGGTCCGGCGAGCGGGTGTTTTCGCAGGACGCCAGCCGCGAGATGCTGCGCATCATGCGCGAAGTTGTCGTGCGCGGAACCGCAAAACGGGCCGAAGTGCCAGGGTACTATGTGGCGGGCAAAACGGGGACCGCGAACAAGGCGGTCGATGGCGGGTATTCCGACAAGAAGGTGATCGCGACCTTTGCCTCGGTCTTTCCGCATCATGCGCCGGAATATGTGCTGGTCGTGTCGTTGGACGAAGCCGAAGACCGGTCGGGCAAGCGGTATATCCGCGGTGCCGGGCGCACAGCCGTACCGGTCGCGGCGGCGATCATCCGCCGGGTCGCCCCGTTAATGGGCTTGCGCCCGCTTTTCCCGACCGAAGAGGGTGACGGCACGACATGGGCTGCAAAATCGGAGTGAGAGATTTGGTTGAGGATCAGATGACGCTGGTGATGCTGGGGCTGACCCGGTTGCGTCATGCCGGACCAGATCCTGATCCGGACACGGCAATCACCGGTCTGGCGGTCGACAGCCGCAAGGTTCGCCCCGGATTTCTGTTTGTCGCAATGCCGGGAACCAAGCTGGACGGTGCGGATTTTGCGCAATATGCCGTGCGCCAGGGTGCGGCCGGTGTCGTTGTGACCCCGGCCGGTTTGGAGATCGCAAAGCGCGATATCGGCGATCTGCCGGTTCCGTTTTTCCTGCATCGCAATCCGCGCGCCTTGCTGGCGCGGCTGGCGTCCTATTGGCATCACCGTCAGCCGCGCACGATGGTGGCGATCACCGGCACGAACGGGAAAACCTCGGTTGCGCACTTCCTGCGCCAGATCTGGGCGGCGCTGGGCCGTCCGGCGGCGGCATTTGGAACCGCGGGGGTCGAAGGTGAGGGCTTTGCCGAGCCGCTGGCGATGACGACGCCCGAACCGCTGGAACTGCACGCCCTGCTGGCGCGCTTGGCCGAAAAGGGCTGCACCCATGCGGCGATGGAAGCGTCGTCGCACGGATTGGCGCAACACCGGTTGGATGGCGTGCGCCTGTCCGCGGCGGGCCTGACCAATATCACCCGTGATCACATGGATTATCACGCGGACCACGACGATTATGTCGGCGCCAAGTTGCGGCTGCTTCACGATGTTCTGCCGCAGGGCGCTGTCGCTGTTTTGAATGCCGATGACCAGAATTTCGGGCTGGCGCGCATGGCCTCGCCCGGGCGTCCGGTGATTGCCGTCGGGCGGACGGGAAAGGCGGCGCTGCGCCTAACCAAGACGATCTACCGCGCTGATGGACAGGACATCGCGTTTGTCTGGAAGAACGAGGTCTACAAGGCCGCCCTGCCGTTGATCGGAGGGTTTCAGGCCGACAATGTGCTGATGGCCGCCGGTTTGGCCATCGCGACGGGCGAGCGGGCCGAGGAGGTGTTCGCCGTGCTGCCGGGCCTGACCGGTGTGCGCGGCCGGATGGAGCGGGCGGCGGTGCGCGCCAACGGCGCCGCGATCTATGTCGACTATGCCCACACGCCTGACGCTCTGCGCACCGCGATTACTGCCCTGCGCCCGCATTGCCGCGGCCGATTGATTGTTGCGTTTGGTGCCGGGGGCGACCGCGATGCGGGAAAACGGGTGCTGATGGGGCAGGCGGTCGCCGAGCTGGCCGACCATGGGATTGTCACCGACGACAACCCGCGCAGCGAAGACCCGGCTGCCATCCGGGCCGCCGTACGAGAAGGCGCGCCCGAGGCCGAGGAGATCGGCGACCGGGCCGAGGCGATCCTGGCCGGTGTCGACGCCCTGCGCGCGCCCGGCGATTGTCTGCTGATCGCCGGAAAGGGGCACGAGCAGGGGCAGGAGATTTCTGGGTCGGTCATCCCGTTTGACGATGCCGAACAGGCGCGGGCGGCGGTCAGCGTTCTGGATGGCGAGGAGGCGGGCTGATGTTGTGGACCGCGCGCGATGCCGCCGCTGCGACGGGCGGTACGCTGAACGGGGACTGGTCCGGTGTCGACGGCCTTTCGATCGACACCCGCGAAATCGAACCCGGCGATTTGTTTGTGGCCCTGGCGGGAGAGAACCGCGACGGCCATGCCTTTGTCGGGCAGGCATTGGCGTCGGGTGCCGGTGCCGCGCTGGTCACCCATGTGCCTGACGGTGTCGCCGCGGACGCGCCTTTGTTGATCGTTGCCGATACGCTCAAGGCGCTCGGTGATCTGGCGGTTACCGCCCGGGCGCGGACGGACGCCCGGGTCATTGCCGTGACCGGGTCGGTCGGCAAGACGTCGACCAAGGATATGCTGCGCACGATGCTGGCCGGGCAGGGCAGCGTCCATGCCGCCATTCGCAGTTTCAACAATCATTGGGGCGTGCCGTTGACGTTGGCGCGGATGCCAGCAGAGACGGATTGGGCGGTTATCGAAATCGGGATGAGCAGCCCCGGAGAGATTACGCCGTTGTCCGAGATGGCGCGCCCGCATGTGGCGTTGATCACGACCGTCGCACCTGTCCATCTGGCCGCATTCGACGGGATCGAACAGATCGCCGATGCCAAGGCGGAAATCTTCGCGGGGCTGGAGCCAGGCGGGACCGCGGTCCTGAACGGCGATATTGCAACCTTCGACCGTCTGAAGGCGGCGGCGGGTAAGCACCCGATCGTCACCTTCGGCGAGGGCGACCACGAATATCACCTGGCCCATGTGTTGATCGAGGGGACGCGAACGCTGGTTGACCTGGACGCGACCGAATACGCGATGACCTTCCGGATCGGGGCGCCGGGGCGCCATATTGCGTTGAACGCCATCGCCGCCATGGCCGCTGCCGTCGCCGCCGGGGCCGACCCCGCGGCATCTGCCAAACCGCTGGAAGACTGGCGCCCGCCCGATGGGCGCGGGCGGCGCGTGATCATCGATCTGGCCGACGGCGGCGAAATCCTGTTGCTGGACGAAAGCTATAACGCCAATCCGACCAGCGTCGAGGCGGCCTTGGGTGTGCTGGCGGTGACCGGCGAGCGCAAGGCGAAACGCCATGCCATTCTGGGCGATATGCTGGAGCTGGGCCGCGACGAAGTGACCTTTCACACCGAGCTTTCAAAGCTGTTGGCAATGGAGGCAATCGGCAAGGTTCACTGCTGCGGCCCGCTGATGCGCAACCTCTACGAGAAACTTCCGGTGCAAGTGCGCGGTATCTGCGCAGACAACAGTTATGGATTGGCCCAGTCGATGCGATCTGTGCTTGCACCCGGCGACGTGTGCATGGTCAAGGGATCGCTCGGAGCGCGCATGTCCGTGATTGTGGGGGCGATCAGGGCAATGGGAACGGCGCGCGACGCGACGGATAAGGACAACTGATGCTCTATCACCTGCTTACCCCGCTGTCCGATGGCGGCGATGCCTTCAACCTGTTTCGCTATATTACCTTCCGTGCGGGCGGTGCGTTCTTCACGGCTTTGATCTTCGGATTTCTCTGTGGCCGCCCGATCATCGAATTTCTGCGCCGCAAGCAAAAGCGCGGCCAGCCGATCCGCGATGACGGGCCGGAGCGTCACATCGTCGAGAAAGCGGGCACCCCGACAATGGGCGGTGTCCTGATTCTGGCGGCAATGCTGCTGGCCAGTTTGCTGTGGGCGCGGCTGGACAATGGGTTTGTCTGGACCGTGCTTCTGGTCACGCTGGCATTCGGCGTGCTGGGCTTCATCGACGATTATCAGAAAGTCACCAAACACAGCCATCGCGGCCTTTCGGCCCGGCTGCGCCTGGCGATCGGGTTCGTCATCGCCCTGGCTGC
The DNA here is from genome assembly GCA_951813525.2 of uncultured Limibaculum sp. Classification (GTDB taxonomy): domain Bacteria; phylum Pseudomonadota; class Alphaproteobacteria; order Rhodobacterales; family Rhodobacteraceae; genus Thermohalobaculum. The sequence goes on along the minus strand of CATOTJ020000003.1, from coordinate 308,133 downwards.
GGGATATTATCTGTCGTCGATCCAACCCGAAGCCCTTTCGAACAAGATCGCCATGCCGATCCTGAAAGAGGCCCTGATCAACGCGAGCTGGTTCTACTTTCCCTTCGTGATGCTGGTGATTGTCGGATCCGCCAATGCGGTCAATCTGACCGATGGCCTGGACGGCCTGGCGATCATGCCGGTGATGATCGCGGCAGGCTCGCTGGGCATCATTGCCTATGTGGTCGGGCGCACCGATTTCACCGAATATCTGGGCGTTCACTATATCCCAGGCACGGGCGAGATGGTGATCATCACCTCTGCAATCATTGGTGCCGGGCTGGGGTTCCTGTGGTACAACGCACCGCCCGCCATGGTCTTTATGGGCGATACCGGATCGTTGGCGCTGGGGGCCTGCCTCGGCTCGATCGCCGTCGCTGCCAAGCACGAAATCGTCTGGGCCATCATCGGCGGTTTGTTCGTGCTGGAGGCCGTCAGCGTCATGGTTCAGGTCGCGTCGTTCAAACTGACCGGCAAACGCGTCTTTCGCATGGCGCCCATCCACCACCATTTCGAGCAAAAGGGCTGGCAGGAACCCACCATCGTCATCCGCTTCTGGATCATCGCCGTGATCCTGGCGCTGGTCGGTCTTGCGAGTTTGAAACTGAGATGAGGTGGACCCGGTTCATCGCTGCCGGTGTCATCTCGGCTACAATGGCTGTTGAAGCGCAGGCCTGTATGTCGGCGGCTCCCTCGATGCCGCAGAAGTGGTTGTTCGATGCAGCGATGGCGGTGATCAAGGCCGAGCTTGTTCAAGTCAGGTCCGGCCCGCGCCTGCCGAAAAACCGTGCTCGTCCGATCGGTGGACTAGATTGTTCGAGAACAGTCATACTGACGCTTCGCGTTGCCGATACGCTGAAGGGTCCAATCTATGATGAGTGGGAAGTTCTTTGGCGGTGCGGTTCACGAATTGCGTATGAAAGAGGCGAGTTATACTTCGCAGCGATAAGCCGGATTGGTAAGGACCTGCGCGGCGATCCAACCTATGATTTTTTTGGAGAGTTGCCGTCATCGGCCGGGTGTTATTGGCACCACGATGTGTTGTTTAAAGCAACGCCTGATCTTGAAGAAAAAGTGGCGGCGTGGGTGCTGCCGTGATCCCCGTCACCACATATCCCGACCAACGCGTCGGCGTCCTGGGCCTCGGCCGGTCCGGGCTGGCGACGGCGCGGGCGCTGGAGGCGGGCGGCGCGGTTCCGGTCTGTTGGGACGATGGCGAGGCGGCGCGGGCGGACTGTCCGTTCGAGGTCGCCGATCTGTCCCGGGACCGCGAGGCAGCGGAGATCGCGGCACTGATCGTCTCGCCCGGCATTCCGCATCTTTATCCAGAACCGCACAACGCCATTTTGCGCGCCCAGGCGAACGGTATCCCGGTCGACAACGACGTGGGTCTGTTCTTCCGCTCGCTGCCGGATCTGGAACCGGACGACGATCCCGCCCCCAAGGTCATTGCGATCACCGGATCGAACGGTAAATCGACGACCACGGCGCTGACCGCCCATATCCTGACCGAGGCGGGACGCCGGGCCCAGATGGGCGGCAATATTGGGCGCGGCGTGCTCGATCTGGACCCGCCGGAACCGGGCACGGTCTATGTGTTGGAACTTTCGTCCTATCAAACCGATCTGGCGCGGCTGATGGCGCCGGATGTTGCGGTGTTTCTCAACCTCTCTGACGACCATCTGGATCGCCACGCGGGGCGGGGTGGGTATTTCGCGGCGAAAAAGCGGTTGTTCGAAACCGGCGCGCCCGAAACCGCGATCATCGGTGTGGACGAGGCGGAAGGCCGGTTTCTGGCCTCGACCCTGGACAGTCCCGTCATGGTGTCGGTACGCGAACGCCTGCGCGGCGATCGCCGCTCGGTCTTTATGAACAAGTCCTTTCTGACCGAATGGCGCGGCAAACAGATCGCCGCCGTCGATATCCGGGACATGCCGACACTGGTCGGGCGCCACAATCACCAGAACGCCTGCGCCGCCTGGGCCGCGGCCCGGGCCGTCGGTATTGCGCCGCGCCCGATCGAGGCGGCGATGCGAACATTTCCGGGGCTGGCGCACCGAATGGAGCTGCTGGGCACTGCGAATGGCGTTGCCTGGGTCAACGATTCGAAGGCCACCAATGCCGATGCCGCCGAAAAGGCGCTGTCTTCCTACGACAACATCCGCTGGATCGCGGGCGGACAGGCCAAGGCGGGCGGGATCGAACCCTTGCGCCCGCTCTTCGGCCGGATCGCCAAGGCCTATCTGGTTGGCGAAGCGGGCGAGGCCTTTTCAGAGACACTCGGCAGTACATTGGGCGAGACCCCGAACGAGGTCGCGGGAGATATCGCAAGCGCGGTGGCCGCGGCAGCGGCAGACGCGCAGCCGGGAGAGACGATCCTGCTGTCGCCCGCCTGCGCCAGCTTTGACCAGTTCAAAAGCTTCGAGGCGCGCGGCGACGCGTTCCGCGCCCTGGCCGCGAAATATCTGGGGGATTGAGATGACCGGTGTCCGATCTTCTTTGGTCCGAGCATCTCGCGGGGGGATAGGCCCGTCAGAGCCGGACGGGGCCGCGCCCCAACCCGTGCGCCAGCGCGGAACAGGAGCACTTCGATGACTGAACTCACCTTCCGTTCGATGTTGATGCAGCAACGGCCCGAAGGGTCGGTGATCGGCAATTGGTGGCATTCGGTCGACCGTTGGTCGCTGGGGGCGGTCGTCGCGCTATTCATCACCGGCATGGTCCTGGGACTGGCGGCCTCGCCGCCGCTTGCGGAAAAGAACGGGCTGGCGACCTATCACTATGTCATCCGGCACGGAATATTCGCGACGATGGGTCTGTCCGGCATCATTTTGCTGTCGATGATGAGCAACGTGTCGATCCGCCGCCTTGGCGTTGTCCTGTTTCTGATCGCGTTCACCGCCACGGCTCTTCTGCCGGTTCTGGGCACCGATTTCGGCAAGGGTGCCACGCGCTGGTATTCGTTGGGGATCGTCGGGTTGCAACCATCGGAGTTCCTCAAACCTGCTTTCGCCTTTTTCGCGGCCTGGCTGATGGCCGGTGCAATGGATAAGGCGGGCCCGCCGGGACGCACGATTTCCGGCATCACGGCCCTGGTGATCGCGGTCATGCTGGCACTGCAACCCGATTTCGGGCAGGCGATGCTGATCCTCAGCCTGTGGGCTGCGATGCTCTTTGTCTCGGGCGCGCCGGTCATGTTGCTGCTGGGGTTCGGCGGAACTGTCGCTGGCGGCCTGGTGATCGCGTATTTCAACTCGTCCCATGTAGCGGGGCGGATCGATGCGTTCCTGTCCGAAGGCGTCGATCCACGCTCGCAGCTTGGCTATGCGGAATCGGCCATTCGCGAGGGCGGTTTCTTCGGGGCCGGTGCAGCGCAGGGCCAGGTGAAATGGGCGCTGCCGGATGCCCATACCGACTTTATCATTGCGGTGGCGGCCGAGGAATTCGGCCTTGTCCTGACGCTCTGCATTCTGGGCCTTTACCTCTTCATTACCTTGCGCTCGCTGGCGCGGCTGGTCGAGGAGCGCAATCCGTTTATTCGCCTTGCCGGGACCGGGTTGGCCGTGCTGTTCGGATTGCAGGCATTCGTAAACTTCTCGGTTGCGATCCGGCTGCTGCCCGCGAAGGGCATGACACTGCCCTTCATTTCGTATGGCGGGTCATCGATGCTGGCCGGTGCCTTGGTTGTCGGCGGTTTGCTGGCCATGACCCGCAAGCGCCCGCATGACCCGGTCAATCTGATGCGGCCCGCGTGACGGCGCCGCTTTTGATAATCGCCGCAGGCGGCTCCGGCGGGCATATGTTTCCGGCGCAGGCGTTGGCCGAAGTGATGTTGCGCCGCGGCTGGCGCGTCCGGCTGTCCACGGATGACCGGGGTGCGCGCTATGCGGGCGGATTTCCGGCCGCGGTCGGGCGCCAGGTGGTCAGCGCGGGCACCTTCTCGCGCGGCGGGATCTCGAAACTGCTCGCGCCGTTCCAGATTGCGGCAGGCATCGTGACCGCGATCTGGCGTATGCGGCGCGAGAAACCGGCTTGCGTCGCCGGGTTCGGCGGATATCCCGCATTGCCTGCCATGGTTGCCGCCTGGCTGTTGAAGCGGCCCCGGCTGGTCCATGAACAAAACGGTGTTCTTGGCAAGGTCAACGAGATCTTCGCCAAGCGCGTCGACCGGATTGCGTGCGGGACCTGGCCGACTGCGTTGCCGGACGGCACGATCCATGTGCACACAGGTAATCCAATCCGCTCGGCGGTGCTGGACCGTGCAGCGTCGCCTTACACCCCGCCCGGGGACTGGCCGATGAAGATTGTTGTCATGGGCGGCAGTCAGGGCGCGCGCATTCTGTCCGATGTCGTGCCTGCCGCCCTTGCCGGTCTGCCGGAAGACATCCGCGCCCGTCTGACGGTGTCGCATCAGGCCCGGGCCGAAGACAACGCCCGCGTAAGCGCTGTTTATGGCAAGGCCGGTATCACCGCGACGGTGGAGGCGTTTTTTGACGACGTGCCGGACCGGTTGGCCGAGGCGCAATTCGTGATCTCGCGATCGGGCGCTTCTTCGGTTGCCGATATTGCAGCGATCGGGCGCCCATCGATTTTGATCCCGCTGGCCGTCGCCAAACGCAACGAGCAGGAGGCAAACGCGAATGGATTGGTTGCGGCAGGCGGCGCCATCGTGTTGCGCGAGACCGAGTTCACGCCGGACAGCCTGCGCGATGCCATGAACATGATCCTGGCCGATGCCGATCTGGCGACCGGGATGGCCGAGGCCGCGCTGTCGCAGGGTATCCCGGATGCCGCGGAACGCCTGGCCGATCTGGTTGAAGAGCTTGCAGGGACCGGTGTTGCCAAGCCGGGCAGTGGCTGATACCGGGCGCGCCGGCCCAGGCAGGAGAGAGAGTATGGACAAGAAAATCACCGCGGTCCCGCTGGATATCGGCGCCATCCATTTCGTTGGGATTGGCGGTATCGGCATGTCCGGGATCGCCGAGGTGATGTTGAATTTGGGGTATAAAGTGCAGGGTTCGGACCTGCGCGAAAGTCCGATTATCGGGCGCCTGAGCGAACTCGGCGCGACCGTCCATATCGGGCAGTCGGCGGGCAATCTGGGTGATGCTGCCGTGGTGGTGATTTCTTCGGCCATCAAACCCGGGAACGCCGAACTGGACGAGGCCCGTGCCCGCGCTTTGCCAGTCGTGCGCCGTGCCGAGATGCTGGCCGAGCTGATGCGCCTGAACTGGAACATCGCGGTTGCCGGGACCCACGGGAAAACCACGACGACGTCGCTGGTCTCGGCCCTTTTGGATGCGGGCGGCGAGGACCCGACCGTGATCAATGGAGGGATCATTCAGGCTTATGGCTCGAACGCCCGGATGGGGCAGGGCCGATGGATGGTGGTCGAGGCCGACGAAAGCGACGGCACCTTCGTCAAGCTGCCCGCGACTGTCGGGATCGTGACCAATATCGACCCGGAGCACATGGATCATTACGGCTCGATCGATGCGTTGTTCGACGGGTTCGAAGCGTTTGCCTCGAACATTCCGTTCTACGGCGCATTGGTGGCGTGCATCGATCATCCCGGCGTGCAAACCCTGATCGGCCGTGTCACCGACCGCCGGGTCGTGACCTATGGCTTTTCCCGTCAGGCCGACATCCGGGCGGAAAACGTCGGATATAAAGACGGCGCGATGGCGTTTGATATCGTGCTGCGCGACGGCAGCCGCCATGATGGGCTGACGCTGCCCATGCCGGGCGAGCATAACGTTTTAAACGCGCTTGCAGCCATCGGTGCGGCACAGGAACTGGGCATCGGGTTTGACGATATCCGTACCGGCCTGGCCGGGTTTAATGGCGTTAAACGCCGGTTCACCCGCGTCGGGGTCTGGAACGGCGCCACCCTGATCGACGATTACGGCCATCACCCGGTCGAGATTGCGGCCGTTCTGAAAGCGGCCCGTTCCGCGACCGAAGGAAATGTGATCGCGATCCATCAGCCGCACCGGTTCAGCCGTCTGCATGATCTGTTCGAGGATTTCTGCGCCTGCTTCAACGACGCGGATACGGTGGCGATCACCGACGTTTATGCGGCGGGCGAGGAGCCGATCGAAGGTGTCAGCCGCGACGCGCTGGTCGGCGGGTTGCGCGCCCACGGTCACAGGGCGGCTCATGCAATCAGCGGTGAAGACGGGCTGGCGAGCTTTGTCGCGGAACATGCCGTTCCCGGCGATATTGTCGTTTGCCTTGGGGCGGGCACGATTTCCGCCTGGGCCAATGGGTTGGCAGCGGCGTTGGAAGGGCGGTAGGTCATGCAGGCGATTGCGCAGAACATTGCGGTTGGAGCGGCGCTGCTGTTCCTGGCGACAATGATGCTGCGCCAGATCCCGTTTGTCGGCTTTTTTGTCCGGTTGGCGATGCGGATGCTGTTCCTGTTTTCACCAATCATGCTGATTGTGCTGTTGGTGGGCGTGGTTTGGTTTCACGGCGCGAACTTCTTTTCAGGACCCGCGACCGACAAGGCGGCTGTTGTGACACCGGGCAAGACAGGCGCCGCGCCGGTGCGCGCCCCGTTGCCGACCGAGCGGCCGCGTTGATCCGCCTGCCTGAAGTGCGCGGCAAGTTGCACCGCGCCCGTCCGCTGGCCGATCTGACCTGGCTGCGGGTTGGCGGTCCGGCAGAGGTATTGTTCCAACCGGCGGACCGCGAGGATCTGGCGGCATTTCTCGGTGCATTGGATCCCGCCATACCGGTGACACCGCTGGGGGTCGGGTCCAATCTGATCATTCGCGATGGCGGTCTGCCGGGGGTCGCGATCCGGTTGGGGCGCGGGTTCAACACCATTGCGGTCGAGGGTGACCGTGTACGTGCAGGCGCAGCGGCGCTTGACGCCCATGTGGCAATCAGGGCCGCGAAATCCGGGGTCGCGGGGTTGGAGTTTCTGCGAACAATTCCGGGCGCGATCGGCGGGGCCGTCAGGATGAATGCCGGGTGCTATGGCTCCTACACGGCGGATGTCGTCGAAAGCATTACGATGGTCACCCGCGATGGCCAGATCCGGCAGATCGGGGGCGCCGAGATCGGGTTCGATTATCGCAATTCGGACCTGCCGGACGGCGCCGTCGTAGTGGAGGCTGTACTGGCCGGAAAGCCGGGTGGTCCCGGGGCCAGCGATGCCCTGATGGCCGAGTATATTCAACGCCGCGAAGACAGCCAGCCGGTCAAGGACCGGTCCGCCGGATCCACATTCCGCAATCCGGCCGGATATTCGTCGACAGGTGCCGCGGACGATCCGGTGGACCTGAAAGCGTGGAAGCTGATCGACGATGCGGGAGGGCGCGGCCTGCGCCGTGGCGGCGCGCAAATGTCGAATAAACATCCGAATTTTCTCGTCAACACCGGCGATGCGACGGCGCATGATCTGGAAATGCTTGGTGAAGAGGTGCGGGCACGGGTGAAATCTGCCTCCGGGCACGATTTGACTTGGGAAATACAACGCATCGGGGTATTTCTGGAGGATCAGCGGCACGAATGATGCCGTTGTGGCGAATCACTCGGATAAACCGGGGGTCGAACATAGTTGAGGACGCGGATGTCGAGCAGGACATTCAACCGCGTCGTGGTCCTGAAGGGCGGTCTGTCGGCCGAGCGAGAGGTTTCGCTGGCCTCGGCCGCTGAATGCACAGGGGCGCTGCGGCGCGCGGGATACGACGTAACCGAGATCGATGCGGGTTCCGGCCTGGCGGCGGATCTGGCGGCTGCCGGTCCTGATGTCGTGTTCAACGCGCTGCATGGCCGGTGGGGCGAGGATGGCTGTGTCCAGGGAATGCTGGAATGGCTGAAGATCCCCTATACCCATTCAGGCGTGCTCGCCTCGGCTCTGGCCATGGACAAACAGCGTACCAAGGCGGTCTATGAGGCGCATGGCTTGCCAACCGCCGAAGGGCTGCTTGTCGACCGCGATACTGTTCAGACCGAGCACCCGATGGCGCCGCCCTATGTGGTCAAGCCTTACAACGAGGGTTCGTCCGTTGGCGTCTATATCGTGTCGGAGAGTGCGAATACGCCAGTGCGGTTGGAGGACGATGCCCCGGCCATGCTGCTGGTCGAGCGATACGTACCCGGGCGCGAACTGACGACGGCGGTGCTGGGCGGCAAGGCGATGGAGGTGACAGACATCTTTTCGTCCGGCTGGTACGATTATCACGCGAAGTATTCAGCCGGCGGGTCGCGCCACGAGGTGCCCGCCCAGGTGCCGGAGGAAATCCGTGCTGCCTGTCTGTCTTATGCCGAAACCGCGCATGAGGCGCTGGGGTGCCGCGGCCTCAGCAGGACCGATTTCAGATGGGACGACAGTAAAGGCACCCAGGGTCTGGTGCTGTTGGAGACCAATACCCAGCCCGGCATGACGCCGACCTCGCTGGCGCCCGAGCAGGCCAGCCATGTCGGCATGTCCTTTGAAGAACTTTGTTCCTGGTTGGTCGAGGATGCGTCATGCGACAGGTGACCCCGCCCTCTGTCGATGCGCCGCCCAGGGCGGTGGTGCAAAAACCGGCGCAGCAGAGTTTCGATTTCACCGCGGTGCGCGCAGATCCCGTGCGCAGCCCAGGACCGTCGCGGTTGTCGTTCCGGATGACCCGGCTTTGGAAAAAGCAGTGGGTGCGGCGGATGGTGTTGGTCGTGCTGCCAGCGGCCATCCTCGGCGGGTTGGTCGTGCGCGGCGCCACTGATCCCGGTGTTCATACCTTTGTCGCCGAAACCCGCACAGCGATTGTCGAACGGCTGTCTGCACGGCCCGAGTTTGCAATCCGCGGTGCGCGCATCGCCGGTGCTTCGCCGAAATTGCGAGCCGAAATCGAGGCATTGGTGGCGATCCCGTCCGGTGCCTCGACGCTGAACTATGATGTGGCGGCGGCCAAGACGGCTGTGAACAAATTGCCGGCGGTCAAACGCGCCCGCGTGACCCTGGCCACCGATGGGCAATTGGACATTCATGTCACCGAACGTCTGCCGAATGCGCTGTGGCGCGACGGCGATGACACTCTTTGGCTGGTGGATATCGAAGGCGTTCAGGTCGGCCCCGCGCTGGCGCGCGCCGATTATCCGCGTCTGCCCCTGATCCTTGGCCGGGATGCCAACAAGGCGGTTGCAGAGGCTCTGGAGTTGATTGCTGCGGCCCCGGGTCTGCAGCCGCGCATCCGCGCCTTTGTCCGTGTCGGCCAACGCCGCTGGAACGTGGCGCTGGACCGCGACATGACGATCATGCTGCCGGAAGCAGAAGCGCCCGCCGCGCTGGCCCGGGTCATGGCGTGGCACATGGGCGAGGAATTGCTGAACAAAGGCCTCAGCCATATCGACATGCGCCTGACCGAACGCCCGACGCTGCGCCTGACGCCGCGGGCGTTGGAATTGCGTCCGCTGACGGATCGATTGCGCCAAGGCACGGGGGAGGAGACATGAACTTCGCAGATGTCGAGATGTTCCGGTCCATGCGCGGGCGCCTGATGAGCGCCTACAAGCGCGGGCGCATCGCCGTTCTGGATATCGCGTCCTCGAAGATCACCTGCATGGTGCTGCGCATCGATCAGGCCCGCATGGCCGAGGCCGAAGCCGAGGGGCAGCGCGGGACCGCCTTGCTGGGCGCTGTCGAGGTGGCCGGTGCGCGGACCGTACAGTCGCGCGGCATCCGGCGCGGAGAGATTGTCGACATGGAGGAGGTCTGCCGGGCCATCCGGCTGGCGCTGTTGAATGCCGAGAAGATGGCAGCCCCCCGGGTCGAGCGGGTCGATCATGTGATTGTCTCGTTCTCTGGCGGCCGCCCGGCCAGCCATATGACCGAGGCTGAAATCGAGACCGAAACCGGGCAGATTACGGATCAGGACCTGTCGCAGGTGCTGGCCGCCTGTCCGACACCAGAGGTCGGCCCGGACCGGCAGATCCTGCATGCGCAGCCTTGCGAGATCACCGTCGATTATCAGTCCGGCATCACCGATCCGCGCGGCATGATGGCCCGGAAACTGTCGGTCGCGCTGCATGTTGTGACAGTGGATCGCAAGCCCCTGGCGGATCTGATGGAGTGCATTCGCCGTTGTGACCTGGACCTGGCGGGCGTCGTTGCGGCGCCCTATGCATCGGCCATGTCGGCGCTGGTCGAAGATGAACAGCGCGCTGGCGCCATCTGTATCGATATGGGCGGCGGTTCGACGTCGGCAGGCATCTTCCTGCGCGATCATCTGGTCTGTATCGATCAGGTCCGGTATGGCGGCGTCAATGTCACCAACGACATTGCCGCCGGTTTGATGATGAGCCAGTCGACGGCCGAGCGGATTAAAACGCTGCAGGGCGGCGTGATTTCAACCGGCGTCGATGACCGCGAGATGATCGATGCCCCCAAGCTGGGCGAGGAAGATCTGCCGGAACGCCGTCAGATCAGCCGCGGAATGTTGATCGGCGTGATCCGCCCGCGGATCGAGGAAATCCTGCTGATGTTGCGGGCCCGCCTGGACGAGATCGGTATCGGCGAGATGCCGGGGTCCGGTCTGGTCCTGACCGGTGCCGTTTGCCAGACGCAGGGCATTGACGAACTGGTCGCGCGTATTCTGGGGCGCCGTCCCCGGATCGGGCGGCCGCTGCGCATCGCGGGTCTGCCGCAATCGTTGTCCGGCCCCGATTTCGCGGCTGCCGTCGGGCTGGCGATCTATGCGCTGCATCCCCATGACGAGCTTTGGGACTTTGAAGCGCCGCGCGGCGCCAAGGGCCGGACGGGCGAGATGTTCCGCTGGCTGCGTCGCGCCTGGTAGCGGCGTTCTTCTGCCCCTGAAGATTCAACGGGTGGGATAGCACTGCCTGGCGAACTGCCACATCAAGACAAATTTACGACATCTCGGCGATGCAAACCGGGCGGCGACAAAATATGGCCGTTCGGGGGCGAAAAATCGTGACGATTCAATGAAAATCAGCTAGATTCCTCGCAAGAAAGAGAGATCCGGTTCCACTAAAAAGCGAAGAAAACCGGACAACCCGAGGCAGTAAAAGAAAAAATGGCGAGAGGCACGAGCAATGGCACTGAATCTGGCAGGCCCTGAAGAAAACGACCTGCGGGCGCGCATTACAGTCTTTGGCGTCGGCGGAGCCGGCGGCAACGCTGTCAACAACATGATCCAGAAGGCTCTGGAAGGTGTCGACTTCATCGCCGCGAACACCGACGCGCAGGCATTGCAAAATACCCTGGCGCCCCGCGCGATCCAGATGGGCGATGGTGTGACCCGCGGCCTGGGGGCCGGGTCCAAGCCCGAGGTCGGCCAGCGGGCCGCCGAGGAAACCATCGACGAAATCGCTACGGCGCTGGAAAATGCACATATGTGTTTCATCACCGCCGGAATGGGTGGTGGAACCGGCACAGGGGCGGCACCGATTGTCGCCAAGATTGCGCGCGAGATGGGTATCCTGACCGTCGGCGTTGTCACCAAGCCGTTCCACTTTGAAGGCACGCGCCGCATGACGGTGGCCGAGAACGGTCTGGATGCGATGCAGGCCGTGGTCGATACGCTGATCGTGATCCCGAACCAAAACCTGTTCCAGGTGGCCTCGGAGCGTACCACTTTCGTGGAAGCCTTCCAGATGGCCGACGACGTCCTTTATCAGGGCGTGCAGGGCGTGACCGACCTGATGGTGCGGCCAGGTATGATCAACCTGGATTTCGCCGATGTCCGGTCGGTGATGGAAGAGATGGGCAAGGCCATGATGGGCACCGGCGAGGCCGAGGGCGAAACCCGCGCCATCGACGCCGCCGAGAAGGCCATCGCCAACCCGTTGCTGGACGAGGTCAGCCTGAAGGGTGCCAAGGGGGTGTTGATCAACATTACCGGTGGCTACGATCTGACATTGTTCGAGATGGACGAAGCGGCCAACCGCATCAAGGAAGAAGTCGACCCCAACGCAATGATCAAGTTCGGCTCGGCGATCGATCCGGACCTGGAAGGCAAAATGCGGGTTTCGGTCGTTGCAACCGGCATCGATGCCGAAGCCGCCGCGGCGCGCCCGCCAATGGGCGAGCCGTTGCGCCGCAAACCGGTCGAAACCGACCCGGATATTGTAACGGCCATTCGCGGCCGCCGTGTCGAAGAAGCGCCTGCCGGGGCGGAACCGGAGGAGATCGAGGCCGAGCCTGAGGTTGCCGAAGCAGACGTTGCAGTCGCAAGAGAGCCGATGGCTGCCGAAGCGGTGGTCGAGCAGCCAATTGCGACCGAACCGTGCGCTGAAGAGCTGCGTGCGGAAGAGGTGACCGAAGAACCGGCGGCAGAAGACGGAACCATGGAAAAGGATCCGCGATTTGGCGACCAGGAACCGGTTCGCCAACCCGCCCGTGTGCCTGCCGCTGCTGCACCCGCGGCCACTTCACCCGCTGCCCGGGCGCCTGCCGCGCGCCCGCAGGCCGAACCCGCCCCACGTCCGACAGCGGCGGAGCAACGCTATGCCACTGCGCCAGCACCCAACGACATTCGGGCGCGTGCCGACGAAGTCCGTCAGCGCGCCCTGGCCGCGCGGGCAGCACGCGACAAGGCGCAAACGCCTGACCCGGCCCAGATCGTTGATGACCCCGCACTGTTCGATCTGGATGAAGGGTCCATGGCGACTGAAGCAATGCCAGCAACACCGGCGCCGCAGCAGCCTGCGGCGGAATCCGGCCGTGGCGGGCTGTTCACCATCAACAAGCTGATCCATCGGGTGGCCGGAAACTCCCCCCCGGCGGAAACGGTGCGGCGCGAACCGGCGGCGCCGGAAGCGGAAGATGACGCCAACGAAATCCCTGCTTTCCTGCGCCGCCAGGCAAACTGAAGGCGGGACATCGCGACACTGACCGGGCCGTCCCAATGGGGCGGCCCTTCTTTTGTGCAGTGCAGCGAGACTGTAGTGCCAGGCCGGGTCGGCGGATCGCGCCAGCAAACGTAACGAAGATCGACCGCAGGCGGCGAATACAACCTTTCGCGAGCGCAGTGGCTGTTTTGGCGCCTGATACGCCGGTCATGTTGCAAAGCGTCATAAACAGTGAATTGAGCGGGTCGCCGAGGAATTGTAGAGATTAAGCAACATTACGTATGAAGACATGCGCCTATCGATCCGCGAGCAGTGTGACCGGATGACTTTGGGGGCGGGGTTGGCGCTGGGACAGGTGACAGGGAATATGCGCAGAACGCTTTCAGCGCCGGTGGAGTTTCAAGGGACAGGTTTGCACGGCGGGCAATCTGCCCACTTGACCGTCACGCCCGCTTCGGCCGGACATGGTATCGTCTTTTACCGCTCGGATGTTGCCAATGGGCGCATCCCTGCACGGTTCGATCTGGTATCCGATACCCGCCTTTGCACGAAGTTGACGAACGAGGCCGGTGTCTCGGTCGGAACGGTCGAACATCTGATGGCCGCATTGGCTGGCTGCGGGATCTCCGATGCTCTGGTCGAGCTCGACGGCCCGGAAGTTCCGATCATGGACGGATCGTCGGCAGGCTTTGTCGATGCGTTCGTTACCACGGGTGTCGTCTCGAACGGCGAGCCATTGGCCGCGATCCGCATTCTGCGCACAGTATCGGTTGAATCCGAAGGCCGCTTTGCCGAACTGGCGCCCGCCGCCCGGTTCGAAATGTCGTTCAGGATCGACTTCGACGATCGCGCGATTGGTATCCAGAACAACGAAATGGCGCTGGTCAACGGTGCCTTTGTCGACGAGTTGAGCGATTGCCGCACTTTTGGCCATCTGGCCGAGGTCGAGATGTTGCGCGCAGCCGGTTTGGCGCGGGGCGGCAACTTGACGAACGCCATCGTTGTCGATCAGGGCCGTGTCCTGAACCCGGAAGGTTTGCGCCGGCCGGACGAGTTCGTGCGCCACAAAATGCTGGACGCCATCGGCGATCTGGCATTGGCAGGCGCCCCGATCATCGGACGGTATAGCGGCGACAAGGCCGGTCACGAGATGACGAACCTGTTGCTGCACGCATTGTTCGCGCAACCGGATGCCTGGGCGTGGGACGTGATGTCGCCGGAACAGGGCCTGGGCGGCGAACTGCCGGTGCGCCAGCCGGTTGGCGATGCCGAAGAACTGGCAGTCTGACCGCCCATTAGGGCCTTCGGCCCTTTCCCTTCCCGTTCATCGCGAATAAGGTGCGCCCGAGGCGTAGAACCGCGGCAGGCGGGTGGATTTCCGGAGACTTAGCATGATCGGACGGATCGGGCTCAGAATGGCTGGCATGGCGCTGCTGGCATTCTCGGTGGCAGGATGCGAAAGCATCGGCAGCGTTTTTGAGAGCAGCGAACCTGAAATCGAGGATCGCTCGGCCAGTGAGATCTATGCGGCAGCTGAAAGCTTGATGGCCGACGGTGAACCGGCGGCCGCTGCGAATATGTATGATGAGGTCGAGCGGCTTTACCCGTTCTCTCAGCTTGCCAAACGCGCGATGATCAACTCGGCATTCGCTTCCTATCAGGCCCGCGAATATGGTGCGGCGCGGTCATCGGCGCGGCGGTATCTGGACCTTTATCCGACCGACAAGGATGCGGCCTATGCCCAGCATCTCATCGCGCTGACCTATTACGACAACATTGTCGATGTTGGCCGCGACCAGGCGACAACCCGGTCCGCGCTCAAAGAGCTGACCGAAGTGGTGCGCCGGTATCCGCAGTCAGATTTTGCCCGGGATGCGCAGTTGAAAATCGACCTGACCCGCGATCACCTGGCGGGCAAGGAAATGACGATCGGGCGTTACTATCTCAAGCGCGGCCACCATATCGCGGCCACGAACCGCTTCAAATTGGTCATCAAGGACTATCAGACCACCAGCCATGTCCCGGAGGCTCTGCACCGCATGGTCGAGTCGTACCTGTCGCTGGGATTGCAGCGCGAGGCGCAGACTGCTGCTGCCGTGCTGGGCGAGAACTTTGTCGGGTCTGACTGGTATGCCGCGTCGTTTGCCCTGCTGACATCGCGCGATCTGCGTCCGGAGCGGTCGGAAAGTGGCTTCTTTGACCGCATTTACCGCCGCGTGATCCAGGGCCGGTGGCTCTGAGCGGCTGACCGCCGGGGGCGGGGATGCTGCGCGCACTCTCGATCCGCGATATCGTTCTGATCGAACGTCTGGACCTGGACTTTGGCCCGGGTCTGAATGTGCTGACGGGCGAGACCGGGGCGGGCAAGTCGATCCTGCTGGACGCTTTGGGGTTTGCCTTGGGCCGCAAGGTGCGTCGCGATCTTGTCCGCGCAGGCGCCGAAACCGGCAGCGCTACGGCGGAATTCGAGATTGGTGACAATCACCCGGTGTCCGCGGCGCTTGCCGATCTGGACCTGCCAGCGGGTGAGGGCGAGATTATCCTGCGCCGTATCACGTCGGCCAATGGTCCCTCGCGTGGTTTTGTCAACGATCAGCGGGTTTCGGGCGACGTTCTGGGCCGGATTGGTGCGTTGCTGGTCGAAGTGCATGGCCAGCAGGACGATCGCGGATTGTTGAACCCCCGGGTCCATCGGGCGCTGTTGGATGCCTATGCCGGGCTTGGCGATGATCTGACCGATTTGCGCCGGGCATGGAACAACTGGCAGGGCGCAGCGGCCAATCTTGCAGACGCACGCGAGGCGCTGAAAAAGTCCGCGGCGGATGCCGACTTTCTGCGCTACAGTCTGGATGAGTTGGAGGCGCTGACGCCCGAGCCCGGTGAAGACGATGCGTTGGACGCAGAACGCCGATTGATCCGTCAGGCTGCCGGGCTGACCGAAGAGTTGGCGCGCGCGGCCCAGGCGCTGTCGGGAGATGGGGCGGAACGCATGATCGGCGACGCCCTGTCGCGCCTGACCCATGCTGCCGACAGGGCCGAAGGGCGGTTGGAGCCGACAATCTCTGCAATTGACCGCACGATGACCGAGTTGGGAGAGGCGCAAGAGGCGTTGGCCGATGTTCTGGCAGCGCTCGATTTCGATCCCGGCCGATTGGACCGGGTCGAAGAACGTCTGTTCGCGATCCGCGGGTTGGCGCGAAAGCACTCCGTCGGGCCAGATGACCTGCTCAGACTGATGCAGGATATGGCGGCCCGGCTGCATGCGATCGATCATGGCGAGGGGCGTATTGCCGAGTTGGCATCGGTGACACAAGAAGCCGAGGCGGCGTACCGCACGGCGGCGGATGCGGTTTCGACGGTGCGCCGCCGCGCTGCCACTCAACTGGACAAATCCGTTACCGAAGAATTGGTGCCGCTGCGCATGGAAAATGCGCGGTTCCTGACCGGTATTACGGCGTCAGACCCCGGGCCGGAGGGGGTGGACACCATTCGATTTACGGCGGCGATCAATCCCGGTACGCCCGAAGGGCCGATCGACCGGATCGCGTCCGGTGGAGAATTGTCGCGATTTTTGCTGGCCTTGAAGGTGCAACTGGCGGCGCGATCGGACGGGCTCAGCCTGGTCTTCGATGAGATTGACCGGGGTGTCGGCGGTGCGACCGCCGATGCCGTTGGCCGCCGCCTGTCCCGTTTGGCGGCCAGCGGTCAGGTTCTGGTCGTCACCCACTCGCCGCAGGTGGCGGCGGCGGCGGATCGCCATTTCATGATCCGAAAAAGCGCCGAAACCGGGATTGCCCGAACGGACGTTGCCGCCTTGGGCGCCGATGATCGCGAGGCCGAGATCGCCCGGATGCTGGCGGGTGACACCGTGACGGACGAGGCACGGGCGGCGGCACGGGCCTTGATCGCCGGGACCGACTAGGCCCGGCGCCCTGCTTATTCGCACCCTTGGGTCGGCGCTTTCTCCCGGTCTTTCATGCGGTTCCACAGACCATCCATCTCGGCCAGGGTTGCATCCTGCGGCGTCCGCCCCTGGGCTTTCAACGCATCTTCGATCCCGCGAAACCGGCGGTCGAACTTGGCATTGGCCCTGCGTAGGGCGGACTCGGGGTCAACCTTCAGGTGCCGGGCCAGGTTCGCCATCACGAACAGCAAATCGCCGTATTCCTCTTCCATCCGCTCCTGATCGGCGGCACCGATTTCGGCAACCAACTCGCCCGATTCCTCGGCGATCTTGTCCAGAACATCGGCCGGATCGGTCCAGTCGAACCCGACGCGTGCAGCCCGTTTGGTCAGCGCGACGGCGCGCGTCATGCCGGACAACGTCACGGGAACGCCGTCCAGAACACTTTCACGGGCCTCGCCTTTTTCCGCCCGTTCTTCAGCTTTCATCCCTTCCCAGTCGACTTGATCGGGGTCGGCCTTCGGGCCGCCCAGCTCGGTCCCAAAGACATGGGGGTGGCGGCGCAGCATCTTGTCGGAAATCGCCCGCGCGACATCTTCGAACCGAAATAGGTCCGCTTCTTCAGCAATTTGCGCGTGATAGACGACCTGCAACAGCAGATCACCTAGCTCGTCGCGCAACTCGCCCATCTCGCCGCGTTCAATCGCATCGGCGACCTCGCAGGCTTCCTCGACCGTATAGGGTGCGATCGATCGAAAGTCCTGCTCGCGATCCCATGGGCAACCATCGGGCGCGCGCAGCCTGCGCATGATTTCCAAGAGCCTGTCCACGCCGCGTTCGCGGTTGAAGACCAGTGCATCCGATACCGGGCGTGGCAGAAAGTCGGTCATTTGAATACCTCGGGCAGGTCGGTTTTGGTGCGGTTTTCAACGCGCAGATTGAGCACATTGGCCGCCAGGATCAGGGCGGCACCGGCGGCCACCGCGATCTCGAGCGGTTCGGAATAGGCGAGCCAGCCAACGATCGCGATCACCGGCAAACGGGCGAAGTCCATAGGGGCCACGACAGATGCCGGTGCAATCATCAACGCGTTGGTCAGCGAGATATGGGCTGTCAGCCCGCAGAGCCCGACCAGCGCGACCCAGTGAATGTTTTTCGGCGTCGGCAGGGTGACATCACCGTCCCAACCCACTGCAATCGCGCCATAAACAACCTGCGTTGCCGTCAGCCAGAACAGGATGCCCCAGATCGTTTCGGTGCGCGACAACGCCTTGGTCATCATGATCGACGCCGTAAACCCAAAGGTTGCCAAGGCCGCGGTCAGATGGCCGACATTCAGGGGCTGCACGCCAGGGCGGGCGATCATCAGAATGCCGGCAAACCCCAGGGCGACGGCGATCAGGCGCCAGGCAGTCATCTGCTCGCCCAGCAGCAGCGGCGCCAGCAGCGCGATCCAGATCGGTGTGGTAAACTCGATGGCAAAGAGTTGCGCCAACGAGATGTATGCAAGCGCATAGAACCATAGGTTTTGCGCCGTGAAATGGCAAAGGTTGCGGATCAGATGCAGCCCCAGCCGATCGGTGCGCGCCTGTCCCAGTCGGCCTGTCGCAAGACCAAACCCGACGATCAGCACGAAACCGATGATCGAGCGGTAGAACATCAGCTCGAACGTATCCAGATCGGGCGAAACTTCGCGCCCGCCGACGGCCATCAGCGAGAACGAGGCGATAGCACCAGTCATCCAGAACGCGGCGTGGAGCGGTGCATCAGGATTGCTTCGCGTCAAATGCGAAGTGGTCACGATTGCCGTCCGCGCATATCATCTGAGACGATCAAATGATCCATTGCCCGCGTTCTTTTTCGGAATAACCGAGGCCGCCGAGCAGCTCCCACCCGGCGACCTTCGCCAGATTGTACCACCAGGACGCGGCCTCTCTCGCAACTCTGCGAATGGCGCTACGGGTGCCGTACTTCAGCATCGCATCCGACACGGCCAATCTTGCCTTCGAATGTCCGAGATATTTCGCCAGCTGATATGAGCGGGAGGCATGTGGCGGATTCAACCGGTCGTCGCAACACCCCAACCTAGGAGGTGTAGATGACGACGGGAAGACGAAAATCAGAAAGGTCCACGCGGCGCAAATTGTCCTCACCCGGACGGCCCCCTGTCTGGCAGCGCGAGCAACTGTGCCAGTTCTGGCAGGGTATCGCGGTAGGGCTTTCAAGTGAGCAAGCCGCTGTTGAAGCAGGTGTCTCTGCCCCTGTCGGAAGCCGATGGTTTCGGAGTTCTGGTGGAATGCCTCCCAAACATCTCGCGCCCTCGGCGCCTTTCCTCAAGAACCGCAACCTGGTCTTCGCGGAACGCGAGGAAATCGCCTTGGAATGCGCTCGGGGCACCGGTGTGCGTGCAATCGCGCGCAAACTGGGGCGGGCACCCAGCACGATCTCCCGCGAGATCAGGCGCAACTCGGCGACACGAGGCGGAGACTTCGACTACCGGGCTCTCACAGCGCAGTGGCATGCGGATCGCGCATCCCGCCGCCCGAAGACCAGCAAGCTGACGAACAATCCTGCCTTGCGAGATTATGTGCAGGACCGGCTTGCCGGCCTGATCGCCACGCCAGACGGCATCTCCTTCGACGGGCCTGTCGTGGTATGGAGGAAACGGCGGTCCGTTCATCGGCAAAGCCGACGCTGGTCTTGCGCCTGGAGCCCGGAACAGATCGCACAGCGCCTGAAGGTGGACTTCCCCGAGGACCCGACCATGCGCATCAGTCATGAAGCCATCTATCAGGCGCTCTACATCCAAGGGCGCGGAGCCCTGAAGCGGGAGCTTTCGGCCTGTCTTCGCTCTGGACGGGCACTGCGTCTGCCCCGAGAACGGGCCCGAAACCGAGGCAAGTCCTTCATCTCGGATGCGCTGATGATCAGCGCCCGCCCGGCCGCGATTGACGACAGAGCGGTGCCAGGCCACTGGGAAGGCGATCTCATTCTCGGACTTGGCAGTTCAGCGATTGGGACGCTGGTCGAACGGACCACGCGCTTCACTATGCTTTTGCACCTGCCGCGAATGGAAAGCCACGGCACGACCAAACCGATCAAGAACGGTCCGGCTCTTGCCGGTCATGGTGCAGAAGCCGTCCGCGATGCCATTTCCGAAACCATAATGGATCTTCCGGCACATCTGCGACGATCACTGACCTGGGATCAGGGAGCCGAGATGGCACAGCACGCTCAGCTTCGGATCGACACCGGTCTCGAAGTCTACTTCTGCGACCCTCAGAGTCCCTGGCAGCGCGGCAGCAATGAAAACACCAATGGCCTGCTCCGCCAATACTTTCCGAAAGGCACCGATCTAAGTCAGCATGGCAATGAAGAGTTGAACGCCGTTGCCCATGCCTTGAATACGAGGCCACGCAAAACGCTCGGATGGCGAACGCCCGCGGAAGCACTCGACCAGTTGCTCAAACAGGATATGATCGAAGGTGTTGCGACGACCGGTTGAATCCGCCTGTAGTGCATCGGTCACAATGATCAAACCGCTTCCGTCACCGCGAACGCCGTGTTCGCGGGCGAGAGGCAACGAGAACCTTAGGTTTTCGAGCGTAGTTCGTGCAGATCCCTCGATGATCACCTTGTTTCGGGGGATACCTTGCTCGAAGGCAATGTCGGCCATGACTTCGGCGATGATCAGGTCGGGGCGGTCGAAACTTGGTCCGCCGGTCACGATCAGTTGCTTGACGGCGCCCGCTCGCAAAAGCTGAACGCCGCGGATCATCCTGAGACGGGATTCCAACGAGGCCTGTCCGTTGCGCGTCAGCCCGGACGCCAGGACGATCGCCACATTCGCCGAACCGATTTGTGCGACGTTTGGCCCAAACTGCTCGATCATCGAGATGCGCTGATAAAGCACGCTGGCACAGGTAACAGCATAGATTGCCGTGCCAACGATGATCACGCGCCGCAGTTTGCGCATCATTCCCATTCGATTGTTCCCGGCGGCTTTGACGTCACATCATAGACAACCCGGTTGATACCGCGCACCTCGTTGATGATCCGGTTGGCGGTGCGGCCCAGAAAATCATGGGTAAAGGGATAGTAGTCGGCCGTCATGCCATCGACCGATGTGACCGCCCGCAAGGCGCAGACATGGTCATAGGTGCGGCCGTCGCCCATTACGCCGACCGTGCGCACCGGTAACAGCACGGCAAATGCCTGCCAGATGACGTCGTAGAGCCCTGACTTGCGGATCTCGTCCAGATAGATCGTGTCTGCCTGGCGCAGGATGTCCAGTTTTTCGTGCGTGATCTCGCCGGGACAGCGGATCGCAAGGCCCGGGCCCGGGAACGGGTGGCGGCCGACAAAACTTTCGGGCAATCCCAACTCGCGGCCCAAGGCCCGGACTTCGTCCTTGAACAGTTCGCGCAGCGGCTCGACCAGCTTCATATTCATGCGCTCGGGCAGGCCGCCGACATTGTGGTGCGACTTGATCGTGACCGAAGGCCCGCCCGAAACAGAGACGGATTCGATCACATCGGGATAGAGCGTGCCTTGCGCCAAAAAGGACGCACCGCCAATGGATTGCGCGTGTTTATCGAATACGTCGATGAACAGCCGCCCGATGGTTTTGCGCTTGTCCTCCGGGTCCGTCACGCCGGCCAGATCGCCCAGGAACAGATCGGTTTCGTCGGCATGGATCAGGGGAATATTGTAGTGGTCGCGAAAGAGGTTCACGACCTCCCCGGCTTCGCCTGCACGCATCATGCCGGTGTCGACAAAAACGCAGGTCAGCTGATCCCCGATGGCTTCGTGAATAAGAACTGCGGCAACCGACGAATCAACCCCGCCGGACAGGCCGCAGATCACGCGCTCGCCCCCGACTTGCTGGCGGATGGCGGCGACGGCCTGATCTTTGTAGGCCGCCATGGTCCAATCGCCGGTCATTCCCGCGATGCGGTGCGTAAAGTTTCGCAGGATTTTAGCACCGTCGGGCGTGTGAACGACCTCTGGGTGGAACATCAGTCCATAGAACCGGCGTTCGGGGTCTGCCAAAACCGCATAGGGTGCATTCGCCGACGCGCCCTGCACACCAAATCCCGGCGGCAGACTTGTCACACGGTCGCCATGGCTCATCCAGACTTCGGCGGTTTCGCCCGGCGCCGCGACACCTGCGAACAGATCCGATTCGATTTCCAGTGTCACAAACGCCCGGCCGAATTCGCGGTGGTGTCCGCCCTCGGCCTGGCCGCCCAATTGGTGCACCATGACCATCTGGCCGTAACAAATGCCCAGGACAGGACAACCAAGTTCAAATATTTCGGGCGCAGCGCGCGGGCTGTCCGTGTCTTCGACCGATGCCGGACCGCCGGACAGGATGACCGCCTTGGGCGGGTTGGCCGACAGGAAGGCAGCATCGACGCGGTTGAAGGGATGGATCTCGCAATAGATCCCGGCTTCGCGCAGACGCCGCGCGATGAGCTGCGTGACCTGCGAGCCGAAATCGACAATCAGGCAAAGCTCGTGGTCTGAGTGGGTCAAGGCGCTGCTCCCGGCTGGGTCGTGATGAGGATACCTAGCCAAGGGGCCGCGGTGCGGCAAGCCCGTGTCGGCGGCAAGCGATGGCGTGTCGCTGCCGCCAGGCCCTCTTGATATGGGCATGGTGGCGC
The DNA here is from genome assembly GCA_951813525.2 of uncultured Limibaculum sp. Taxonomy (GTDB): domain Bacteria; phylum Pseudomonadota; class Alphaproteobacteria; order Rhodobacterales; family Rhodobacteraceae; genus Thermohalobaculum. Next base: position 285,720 of record CATOTJ020000003.1, on the reverse strand, counting down.
AGGCAGGCGAAGGGCGCCAGGGATCACGTCTGCGCCCGGGAATGTCGGAATCTACGGACGGGGGGGCGAAAACGGTTCGGCGCAACTGCTGTCAAACGCTATAGCAAAGAGAGAACGGGCAGAATTGCTGCGCTATACGCTTTTGAGAGAGCGAGGATCTACGCATGGTCGATGGGGAAACCGGCGGGCGCCGCCGTACAAGGGGCGGGGGTGGTGCTGCACGGCGGGCCGAGCGCACGGCGGTTCGGATCGAAGCCGCGCGGTTCATCGAGCGCAATATTCCCAATATGGAAATCCTGTCGGACGAGGCCATCGAGATCATCGAGCACAACGCCGAAACGGTGTTGGAAGAAATCGGCGTCTGCTTTGTTGAAAACCCCAAAGCGCTGGATCGCTGGCGCGATGCCGGGGCCGATGTCCGCGGCGACCGTGTTCACATTCCGCGCGGTTTGGCCCGGAAAATCTGCGCAAGTGCGCCGTCGAAGTTCACCCAGCATGCCCGGAACGCTGATCGGTCCGTCGAAATCGGCGGAAAAAGCCTGGTCCTCGCGCCCGTATATGGCCCGCCCTTCGTGCGCGATCTTAATGGCGGGCGGCGGTATGCAACGATCGCCGATTTCGAGAAGTTCGTGAAGTTGGGCTATATGTCGAAATGGCTGCACCATTCCGGCGGAACGGTCTGCGAGCCGACTGACGTGGCGGTCAACAAGCGCCATCTGGACATGCTGTACGCCCATATGCGCTATACCGACAAACCCTATATGGGTTCGGTGACTGACCCGGATCGTGCGGTCGATTCGATCAAGATGTCGGACATCCTGTTCGAAGGCGAGGTCACGGCCGGTAAAACGGTGATGACTTCGCTGGTCAATATCAACTCGCCGCTCACCTTCGACGGCGTGATGATGGGCGCGCTGGAAGAATACGCCGCCGCCAATCAGGCGTCGATCATCTCGCCTTTTATCGTTGGGGGCGCAATGGCGCCGGTCTCGGTCGCCGGGACATTGACGCAGGTTCTGGCCGAAGTGCTGGCCGGGGTCGCCTACTCTCAGTTGATTCGCGCCGGTGCGCCGGTGATCTTCGGGGCGTTTGTGACATCGATTGACATGAATTCCGGCGCGCCGACCTTTGGCACGCCGGAGGCATCGAAGATCCTGTTCGGCGCCGGTCAGTTGGCCCGGCGTTTGAACCTGCCGTTCCGGTCCGGGGGTGGTTTGTGCGGCGCCAAGATGCCGGACGCGCAGGCCGCTTACGAGACGTCGAACACGTTGAACGCAGCCTTGCTGGGCGGCGTGAACTTTATGCTGCATTCCTGCGGATGGCTGGAAGGCGGGTTGGTGTCGTCCTTCGAGAAATTTGTTCTGGATGCCGACCAGTTGGGCATTCTTCACAGTATCGCCGAAGGCGTCGATGTGTCCGAGAATGGCCAGGCGATGGATGCGATCCGCGAGGTCGGGCCCGGCGGGCATTATCTGGGCTGTGCCCACACCCAGGCCAATTTCAAAGAAGCCTTCTGGCGCACGAATGTGCTGGACTATAAACCTTTCGAAACCTGGGCCGATGAAGGCGCGCGCGAGGCGCCGCAACTGGCTGCAGACAAGATCGAGCGGATGATGCGCGATTATCAGGCGCCCGCCATCGACCCGGGAATCGATGAAGCGTTGAAGGCCTATGTTGCCCAGCGCAAGGCCGCCGAGCCCGACGCATTCGCCTGAGCGATGCGGGTTTCCGCAAGCAGCGCCGCCAGAACCTGGACATGCCGGGCCGGGCGATAGGCCGCAGATTTGGCGCGGCGGTCGGCCTCGCACCTCGCTTCTGCTTCCGCCAGCCGCGGAAGAATTTTATCGTCCGGCTCGGCCAGCAGCCCGGGCACGGCGCCCGGCAAATCGCGGCTGCGATGATATCTTTTCGAGCCGAATTGCGCCGTCGTCACAAGAATTCTGGGTCTTGCCATCGGAAATATCTCCTCGATCAGCCTGGCACTCTCTGCCATCAGGTTCTCCACCACGTTCATGGGGAAAGCATCGGGCCGATCGAAGGGTGTTGCGGTAAATGGTTTAGGAGCGTTCCTGCAGGCTACGAATCTTCAGACTCCCTTAACTTATTGATAAGAAAGACTAATGGATCGCGTTATATGTTAACGATCTCTTTAAACATCAACCGTAAGAAGAGATACGAACAATTTGAAACAAATGGGGCAATCTCTCGTGGACCAGACGCAAGACATCCTGAATAGCTGTGTTGCCAAGGCCGAGCAGGCCTTTTCGAATGCTTCAAACCAGACGGCGGCGCGCGATGCGGCGCTGTATCTTGCGCATACCTCGGAAGGTGAAGGTATTCGCAAGCTGGCGGCGGCAACGGGAACCCACCCGTCGACAATTTCTCGCGCTGTACGCCGGGTCGAACAAATGCGCGATGATCCGTTATTCGACCGGATGCTGAGTGCGGCAGAAGACGCGCCCGCGCCCGATACGGCGAACGAAGCAAACCGGCCGATCGTTCCGGCCAAGACCGACGCGGTCCCCGAAGATGTGATCCGGCGCGAGGCCAAGCGGTACCTGCGCCGATTGTCGGAACCCGGTGCCTTCCTGCTGATCGCGCAGGGCACAGACAAAGCCGGGATCTTCTGTTCGGCGAACGACTATACCCGGCCAATCGCCATGCTGCAGGTCGGCATAGCTGCCGAATTCCTGCGCCGCGACTGGATCAAGGCCAAGTCGCGCGGATCGACCAGTGTGCGGTACCGGGTCACCGATGTGGGGCGGTCCTATCTGCGCCGGACCCTGGCCGAGGAGAATCGCGGCCCCGGAATGGCCGAGGCGCCCACCGCCTTTGCCGCCCAGCACCAGGAAATGAGCGAAAAGGTCTTTGCCGGTTTGGATGGCGGCGCTGAAACCCGGCAGGTCAATCTGGGCGAGAGCCCGATTGGTTGGTTGTCGCGGCGCAAGGGACCGGATGGCAAACCGTTCCTGACGATCGAGGAAGTCGATGCGGCGGAAAAGCTGCGCTCGGATTTCGAAGCGGCGCAGATTGGGCCGTCGGTTGCTCAGGACTGGCGAAAGTTTCTGACGCCAGGCGACCGGCTGGCGGGCACACCGATCGGCGGTTCTCCGGGCGAGGGCGCGATGGGCGCGCGCGACCGGATGATGAAAGCGTTGTCCGAATTGGGGCCGGGTCTGTCGGATGTGGCCCTGCGCACCTGTTGCTTCCTGGAAGGGTTGGAGGCTTGCGAGCGGCGTATGGGTTGGTCGGCGCGATCTGCGAAGGTTGTGCTTAAGCTGGCGCTGCAACGCCTGGCGGATCACTATGGTCTGAAGGTCTTCAAGGACTGACGCCAACTGTCAGCGCGGACGGACGGTCGGCCCGGTGACCCGTGCCGGGTTGACGCCCGGACGCAGGGCGGGTCAGGTTCGCGGTCATGACAACCCGTCTGATCGAGAACGACGCTGATGTGTCCGACGGCGCGGCCTGGCTGGCTGCGCGAGAGCCGCGCTTCGCCGATGCCCTGACCCAGACCGGTCCGCTGCCGCTGCGCCGCCGATCCGGCGGGTTCCCGGCGCTGTTGCAGGCAATCTGCGGACAGCAGCTTTCCGTCGCCTCGGCAGCGGCGACTTGGAACCGTCTGTGCGAAGCGGGGGCCGACCGGGCCGAGGTTTTGTCCGCCCTGGATGACGACGCCCTGAAGGCCTGCGGATTGTCGCGCCCCAAAATCCGTTATGCACGCGGTCTTGCCGATGCGGGCATCGATTACGCCGCACTGGTTCACATGCCCGAGGACGAGGCGCTGGCCACGCTGACGGCATTGAAGGGCATCGGAAGCTGGACTGCCGAGATTTATCTTATGTTCGCCATCGGGCGCGCCGATGTCATCGCGGCGGGCGATCTGGCGCTGCAAGAGGCCGCCCGCGACTTGTTCGATCTGCCGTCCCGTCCGACCGACAAGGAACTGCGCGCTTTGGCCGAAGCGTGGTCGCCCTGGCGCGCGGTTGCGGCGCGCATCCTGTGGGCCTACTACCGGGTCATCAAAAATCGTGAAGGTATATCGGAGTAGCCGCATGTCATCGCCGGAACATCCCAGCCTGGAGGGTCCACGCGCTGCCCCGAAATCGGGCGAGACCAACTCTCTGGTCATTCTGCTGCACGGGTACGGGGCTGACGGCAATGACCTTTTCGGGCTGGCCGATCCATTGTCCGACCATATGCCGGACACGGCCTTCCGGTCGCCAAATGCGCCCGAGCGCAGTGCAATGAACCCGATGGGATACCAATGGTTCCCGATCCCGTGGCTGGACAATTCGACCGAAGATCAGATGAAACAAGGCTTTGCCCGGTCGGTTGATCTGCTAAATGCCTACTTGGACCGGTCGATGGATGAGGAGGGCGTAACCCCGGGGCAAACCGCGTTGATCGGGTTCAGTCAGGGCACAATGATGAGCCTTTACGTCGCCCCCCGGCGCGAGGTTCAGCTTGCCGGGATCGTCGGCTTTTCGGGCCGCCTGGTCGATGAGGGTCTGGCGGCGGATGCAAAGACCAAACCGCCGGTTCAACTGATCCATGGCGATATGGATGAAATGATCAATGTGTCCGAGATGTCTGTCGCCGAGACGGCGCTGCGCGGTGCCGGATTCGAGGTCGCAAGTCATATCAGCCGCGGGATCGGCCACGGCATCGCTCCGGACGGTCTGTCGTTGGCCCTGCGGTTTCTGATGGACAAGCTGGGGATCGCAGCGCCCTGACGCCCGGCACAAAACCGTTGCAAACCTTTGTTACAGCGCTGGTTGGCTGGCGAGGCCTCCGTATCTAGGGGGTTGTAAGAACTTCGCCGCCAGATATAGTGAGCGCGGTTCGGGGCATCGTCGAACCTGACACCGCCTCGGCTCGTCCACGTTTGGTAGGGCAGTAAACGGGGCAGAGTCATGGACGGAGAATTTCAGACAGCGTTCGTTAGAAAACCGGGCTTTTTGCGCGAGCATCCGGCCCTGGTTCTGAACGCCGACTATCGACCGCTCAGCTATTTTCCGCTGTCGCTTTGGCCATGGCAGGACGCGATCAAGGCGGCCTTTCTGGACCGGGTTTCGATCGTTGCCGAATACGATACGGAAGCACTCGACCAGTTGCTCAAACAGGATATGATCGAAGGTGTTGCGACGACCGGTTGAATCCGCCCACTCGCCCTCGATTTCGATGAAGCTGCCATCGGTCGTCGTGTTGCGCGACTATGTCAAACCGGCGCGATACCCGGCATTCACGCGGTTCAATCTGTTTCTGCGCGACGGGTTCTGTTGCCAGTACTGCGGTGCGCGCGGCGAGATGACGTTCGACCATGTGATACCGCGCTCGCGCGGCGGGCGCACGACCTGGGAAAATGTGGTCGCGGCCTGCGGCAAGTGCAATCTGCGCAAGGGCAATCTGACCGTGCGCCAGGCCGGCATGACGCTGAGCCGCCTGCCGCAGCGCCCGACGTCGTCGGAATTGCAGAACCGGGGACGCAAATTCCCGCCGAACCATTTGCATGAAAGTTGGATGGACTTCCTCTACTGGGATGCCGAGTTGGAGGCTTAACGCCCGGCATCGGCGGCGGCTCCGGCCTGCGGCTACGGTTGACCATTTGGTGACCCTTGCCTGACAGGGTCGTGGCGGCAAACAGCGCCGATCTTGCGGCCCGCCGTTCAGGATTCTTGCCATTCTGTGTTCTTGCCGGTCCGCTGCACCGGCGATAGCCTGCACCCTGACGGCGCCATCCGGGAAGTCTGATCAATGTCCCATCCCTATCGCGATCTGCCGGGCCGCAGCTTTTGGCGCCACTGTGCGGATGCGCCTGACTTTGGGCGCAGCGACTATTATCAACCCGCCTTCCCGATTACGGCCGGGATGCGGATCGCGACGGCGGGAAGCTGCTTCGCCCAGCATGTCGGCGCCGGATTGCGCCGGTCGCGGGCCGAATTGATCGATGCCGAGCCGGCGCCGGCCATGATGTCGGCGGGGACCGCGCGTCGGTTCGGCTATGGCCTGTTCTCGGCGCGCTATGGCAATGTCTATACCGCGCGCCAATTGGTTCAACTGATCCGCGATGCTGACGCAACAGCGGTGCATGCCGACGCGATCTGGCAGCGCGACGGGCGATTTTGGGATGCGCTGCGCCCGGGTGTCGAGCCCGATGGGTTGGACAGCGCCGAAGAGGTCGCTGCCCACCGCCGCCAGCATCTGGCTGCCGTGCGCCAGATGCTGAGCGAGGCTGAGGTTTTCGTCTTCACCCTGGGGCTGACCGAGATGTGGGTGCACAAGGCGACCGGGCGTGCCTACCCCACTTGCCCGGGCGTCATTGCGGGCCGGTTCGATGCCGATCAGCATGGCTTTGAGAATGCGGACTATCCTGCGGTCCTTTCGGACCTGCAGCAGGCGCGGCAGTTGATCAGGGCGCAGAGGCCAGGGGCCAAGCTGGTGCTGACCGTCTCTCCGGTCCCATTGGCCGCGACGGCAACAGGGGGCCATGTTCTGCCTGCGACGACCTATTCGAAATCGGTCCTGCGCGCGGCTGCCGGTGCGATGGCTGCTGCCCATGACGATGTCGACTATGTGCCGTCCTTTGAGGTGATCACCGGTGCCCCGTCTGCTGCCAGATTTTATGCCCCGGGCCTGCGCGAAGTGACGCACGAAGGGGTCGAGGCCGCGATGTCGGTTTTCTTTGGGGCGCACCCTGAGCTTGCAGCCAACGAACCGGGCGCGGCGTCAGAAGAGAGCGCACCGCCGGACCGCCCTGCTTCGCCGCTATGCGACGAGCCGGAAGACGATCTTGTCTGCGAGGAGCGCCTGTTGGACGCTTTCCGGCCATGACAGTACGGGGATGCGTTCTGGGCAATTCGCACGTCGCCTGTCTGCGGGCGGCTTGGGAGGCGGGCGCAAGCAGCGCCTTTTCCCTGGATTTCGTCGCCGCCCATGCTGACAAGCTGGACGGGCTGGAGATCGCCAGGGGCCGGGCCATTGCCCGCACCGAACCGCTGCGCGAGACGTTGAAAAAGCTGCGGATGCGCCGCAGCTTTCAACTGGACGAGTACGATTTCTTTCTGATTATTGGTTGTCAGATCAGCATCTTCCGCGCCGTTCATGCATCACTGGCCATGGCCGTTTGGCCGGAGGAGCCGGGAGACCGCCCCTTGGTCTCAGCCGCCTGCTTTGAAGCGGCGCTCGCCGATGCGCTGCGCGAGACGACCGGTTGGCGATTGGCATCATTGCTGCGGCAGGGCACAGAGGCGCCGATCTTTTTGTTGCCGACACCGCGACCCCATGCGGCCGTCCTGTTTCCCGAAAGCCGGTTCGCCGGTTTCCGGCGCGTGTCGCGAGATGAACGCGGCGCCTGGGTCGCCGCGGCCTATGAACGGGCCTGCGCCGCCGCGTTCGACGGGCTGGCCGATGTTCTGCACCAACCTCCCGACACGGTGATCCGCGATCTTTGCACGGCGCCTGCCTATAGCGAAGGGTCGCTGATGCTGGCGGTCGCCCAGCGCCATCAGCGCGAGGGCGATCTGTTGCACGCCAATGCAGCTTACGGCCAGGTCCAACTCGCCCAGATCAGCACGGCCTTAGCAGCGGGCGCGGTTGGTCAGGTCGGTGCCACATAACGGGTCGGCGTCTTGGGCAGGGCTGCAAAAATCCACAAAAGGGCCAGCCCCAGCGAGATGATTGCGTTCCATCCCGCCATCGAGATCCCGAACAGATCCCACACGATCTGATCGCACATCACCAGGGTAGAGCTTTCCTCGAGGCTTTTCAGCATATCCTCGGCCGATGCGCTGGACGGGTCGACGCCCGAGCAGGATGAAGGCCCCTCCCACCATTTTTGCTCGACGCCCGCATGGAACAGTCCCAGCGCCGCATTGCCGGCCATTGCCACGGCGCCGAGCGCCGCCAACGGACGGCGCAGGCGCCACATCAGCGTCAGCGCGGCCAGCGCGATCAGAACGGCACCGACATGCGGCCAGCGCTGCCAGATGCACATGGGGCACGGCGCAAGCTCGCCGATATGCTGGAAGCCCAGCGCGCCCAGCAGCAGCATCAGCGACCCGAAGCCAGCGAGCAGTATGCGTCCGTAAACACTCATCACCCGACCACTCTCACAAGTGCGAAGCCGCCGATCAAGAGCGCGGCTGTCGCAATCGCAACCTTGGTCATGTGCCGCTCGATCAATGCCTTGGCGCGGTCGCCAAAATACCAAACCACCGCTGTGACACCAAAAAACTGAAGGCCGCGGCCCAATACAGACGCGCCGATCAAGGTCCAAAGACTGAGACCGGTCGCCCCTGAAGCGATTGTGATAACTTTATAGGGGAACGGCGTGATGGCCGCGATCAAAACAGCCTCGGTCCCAACCTCGCGGAACCAGGCGGTGAACTCGTCAAATTTGTCGGCTTTGCCATAGAACTCCAGGACCGGCTGGCCGACCTGTTCGAACAGGGCGTATCCGATCCAATACCCGAAAACACCGCCCGCAACCGAGGCCGCCGTGCAGACCAGAGCGATGATCCAGGCCCGGTCGGGGCGCGCCAGAACCATCGGCACGACCATGACCAGCGGCGTGATCGGAAAGACCGAACTTTCGGCAAAACTGACGAGTGCCAACAGCCAGAACGCCAGCCGGTGTTCGGCCAGGCGGAGGGTCCAATCATAAAGTCGTCTTAGCATCGGCGCCGCCTATCATCGGTCTGCAGCGCTGTCCATATGCAGCGAAGACCGGTATGGATTGTTAACCATCGCGTCTTGAGGGAGGCCGGACATGAAATGGCGAGGTCGCCGCACCAGCGGTAATATTATCGATCAGCGCGGAGGGCGTGGCAGTGGTGGCGGCGGTCGCCGGGGCGGCGGCGGACCGGGTCTGAAAATTGGCGGCGTCGGCGCGATCATCGTGGTGGCGCTAGGTGTTTTTCTGGGCGTTGATGTCTCGCCGTTTCTGGGCGGGGGCAATAGCGGGGGCGGGATCGCGGGCGACCCGACCAGCTCGTCCGGCGCACCGAACCGGATCGATGACGAATCAGAACAATTCATTGCCGTCGTCCTGGCCGATACCGAGGAGATCTGGACCGATATCTTTCGCCAGAGCGGTCTGACTTATGAAGCGCCGAAATTGGTCCTGTTCGATGGCCAGGTCAATTCGGCCTGCGGCCGGGCGGGCGCGGCGACCGGGCCGTTTTATTGCCACGCGGACCGGCGCGCTTATCTGGACACCAGTTTTTTCCAGGTTCTGTCCGAGCGGCTGGGCGCGCGCGGCGACTTCGCCGTAGCTTATGTGATCGCACATGAAGTGGCCCATCATGTCCAGAACCTGCTGGGCACGCTGCCGCGTGTGAATGCGCAGCGCCAGCGCGTGTCCAAACGCGATTCGAATCGCTTGTCGGTGATGATCGAATTGCAGGCCGATTGTTACTCGGGCCTCTGGGCGCGGCAGGTGCAGGCTCGGTTCGGCACGTTGGAGCCAGGCGATATCGAGGAGGCGCTGAATGCCGCCAGCCGGATCGGAGACGACACACTGCAGCGCAGTGCCGGGCGCGCGGTTGTGCCCGACAGCTTCCAGCACGGCACATCGGCGCAACGGATGCGCTGGTTCCGGCGCGGCTATGACACCGGTGACCCTGGCCAGTGCAACACCTTCGAAACGAGCAGGCTGTAGAAATTGCGAACGCGCCAAGATCGACATTGACCGCCGCCGCCGTCTGCCTATGATGCGCCCGCCTGCCCGGATGGCGGAATTGGTAGACGCAGCGGACTCAAAATCCGCCGGTGGCAACACCTTGAGAGTTCGAGTCTCTCTCCGGGCACCATATCTTCCTTTTTTGGCTGCTAAAGCCACCTAACACCCTGAAGGGTAAGGTGGTTTTTGGTGTTCGATAACCCTGTTTTCGGGTGTATGGCAAGTGCTCCAAAAACGCCATTCTCAGCACCATGCGGCGAAGGTTAGAGTCGGATTTTTCCCAGAAATTCCAAGGGCTTGAAAGAAACTGCATCGAAAATTCGAAAACATCTTCGAAGCTGCGCAGCGGTTTGCTGCATTTCTCCAGTTTCTCTTCGGCTACAATGCGTTCGCGCTCCAGAAGGTCCAGCTTGCGTTCTTAGGCTTTGATGGCGGTATCGTTGGCAGCATCAGTGATGCAGTCGATAATCCGTGCGCTGGTCCGCTCTTTATTTGAAAGCCCATCCTTGAGCGCGCCCAGACCATGCGCGCTTTGGTGAGCCTCCCCCTTTGAGCTGGTCCGAACCTATGTTTAGGAAAATGGAGGACCAGAAATGGCGAACAAGCGACCCAAGCCCGAAGAGATTGTCTCGAAGTTGCGGCAGGTGGGTGGGCGGACTATGTAGCATTGGCGACGGACATGATTGCGCCGAGAAGTTTGCAATCACTTCAAATCTAGATGCTGAAGCACCGGTCGCTATTCCTTGTTCAGCACCTTTGTTGCGAGTGCATGCAGCCGGCACATCTCAACGTCTTCGATGCCCAGGTCATTGAAATTGCGCACCAATGAGTCCAGATACTCGAAGTTTGTCCCGAGGCGGCCATGGGCTGTGGCGATGATCTTGGCGGCATCGTTGTTGGGAATGTTTGGTGCATATCGATAGTTGTCCTGTTCCATTACAAACACCAAAGCATCAACGGGCCCTTGAGGGGTCGCGACTTCCTGAAAGATTGGGCGGTACGCCCCCGCAAACATTTCGCGCCGCCACATGTATTCCGTTTCCTGATCCACGAGCGCAGCGGGCAGTCGAAAGACGATCCCTTCACACTGCCCTCCGGATTCGAGTGCCACCATCAGACCGGGCTGATCGCGGCTCCCGCGCCCGCCTTCGATCCGCATGCAAAACGTCCGGCGCCAGCCATGCAGGCGGCCGAAGCGATACTCTTCGACGTACACTCCGGGATCCCAGATAAGCGAGCCATAGGCGAACACCCACAGATCTTCCGACATTCGATCTGAGAGGACTTTGCGGCGGTTCGCTTCGCGAGCATCATGCTCCATACGCCAACCCGGTGGCCAGTTTTCTTCATCGGCCTGAGCATCAAGCTCGGCGAAGCGTTGATGATCGAACCGCATCTCGGATGCGTCTGGAGGCGTAACAAGGCCCTTTAGCGAAGGCGCATGACGGAAGACATAATCTGCAAATGGCATTGGGTGACAAAGTCTCATTCGGCCAGGAAGCGTGCGAAGATACTGAGAATGACCTGAACGGCGTCTGAGAGCAACGCAGCTGACCTGCCGGAAAAACGGCCCAGTCCCGCCGTCAGTGAGAAGCTGACGTTTTGCAGCGCGAAAGCGTCAAGGGCAGGAAGAAACCGGCTGACTGTGCGGTATCGTCTGGGTCCTGGGTCAGCAGGGATCGGGCACACACGATGGACGAGTCATGGTGGACCGACGGTTGAGAACTTTCATCCGCACACCACCGGACCCGTTCATGTCGTGCACAAGGGCATCATCGAAAATTTCCGTGAACTGCGCAGCGAACTGACCACGGCGGGCGAAAACTCGCGGCCGAAACTGACACTGCAGTGCTGGCCCAGGTGATCGCACATCGATGTCTGATGAGTCGCCGATCAGACCAAAGACATCCTGCATCGCATCGAAGCGTTGTTGGCGGCTGCAGGGACCAGCACGGAGAGCGCGATTTCAGCGACGATCTGGCCGACGAAAATCAGCAAGTTCGCCAAGATGAACGCGGTTCGGGATACTTGCGTGGCGCCCGGGAATGCGCCTGCGGGCTTGTGTTGAATTGAAGCAGGCGGCCCCGCGTTTCGATGTCGAAATTCAAGTCACCGCCGCGCCCTGAGTGCGACCGCTGTTGAAGGTAGTGGTCGGGGAAAGGCCCCGGCTGTCCGATCTAATCGGCAGCCGTGTTCGTGGCTCGCGGGTGTTTTGGGCTTTCGCCGCCGAGCGTGTACATGTCGACATCGTTGTGCGCGCAGGCGTCGCGGAGCCGCCGGGAATCGATGCTGTCGGTGAATATCGCGTCGATTTCATCCAGCCCTGCGATCCGGACCGGGGCGGAGCGATTGAACTTGGTGCTGTCGGCGACGACAAAGGTGCTGCGCGAATTGTCGACAATTGCGCGGGCGACGCTGACCTCGCGGTAATCGAAATCCAGTAACGTACCGTCTTCATCGATCGCCGACGCCCCGATAACGGCGATGTCGACTTTGAATTGGCGGATGAAATCGGCAGTCGCCTCGCCGATCAGGCCGCCATCCGCCCGGCGCAGCATTCCGCCGGCCACGATGATTTCACAGTGTCCGTTGACCGAAAGCGTGTTGGCGACATTGATGTTGTTCGTGATGACCAGAATATTGCGGTGGTTGACCAGCGCGCGCGCCACGGCCTCGGTCGTTGTGCCGATATTGATGAAGAGCGACGCGTTATCCGGGATTGCCTGCGCGCAGAGGCGGCCAATCTGGTCTTTTTCGTCTGCCGCGATCCCACGGCGTGCTTCATAGCCAAGGTTCGCAACCCCTGATTCCAATATCGCGCCGCCATGGACCCGCTTTAACAAGCCCTGGTCGCAAAGGTCCGTCAGGTCACGGCGGATCGTCTGATGCGTCACGTCGAATTGCAGCGCGAGCTCATCGACCAGAACACGCCCGGTTGTGCGGGCAATCTCGAGTATTTCTTTGTGACGAATCTGAAACGCCATGGACATCCTGCCGTTGAAAAATTCCTGCCCGTCGGATGGATTCTTGCGACATTAGTTGGATAACCCGGTGCGGATCAAGCGCCGCGAGCGCAGTTTCTGCGCAAACGAACATTATTGAACATTTTCGCGAGCAACGCGATTCAGCGCGTAAAGCAAGCGCTTACCGCCCATTTATCGAGCATGTTCCGAGAAATCAGCGGCGATTCTCCGTAAGCGAATATCGATTTTCAACCATATTGGCCCCCGCTTGACAGTAATTCGAAAAAACCGCACAAAAATGAACGCTCAATGGGGAGGGACATGACCGAGTCGGCGCCAATCGATGTTGCCATCATAGGTGGCGGTGTGAACGGCTGCGGGATTGCCCGCGATGCCGCCGGGCGCGGATTGTCGGTGTTTCTTTGCGAGCAGGGCGACCTTGCGCAGGCGACGTCTTCCGCCTCGACCAAGCTGTTCCATGGCGGGCTGCGGTATCTGGAGTATTACGAGTTTCGCCTTGTTCGCGAAGCGCTGATCGAACGCGAAGTGCTGTTGCGGGCGATGCCGCACATATCCTGGCCGATGCGATTTGTTCTGCCGCACCATAGCGCCTTGCGCCCGGCCTGGTTGTTGCGCTTGGGCTTGTTCATTTACGATCATCTGGGCGGTCGGAAACTGCTGCCTGCAACCCGCACGGTCGATCTTTCGTCGGATCCTGTGGGGGCGCCGCTTAATGACGCCTACCGCAAGGGATTTGAGTATTCTGACTGTTGGGTTCAGGACACGCGCCTTGTCGTTTTGAACGCCCGCGATGCCCAATCTCGCGGCGCCGAAATCGCGGTGCGCACAAGATGTCTTTCCGCCGTGCGCGAGCCTGGATGTTGGACCTTGACGGTCCAGGATGTTCAGACATCCCGCGAGCGGGTTGTCCAAGCCAAAGCTTTGGTGAACGCCGGCGGTCCCTGGGTGGACCAGATCATCAGCCAGACCGTCCGTTTGAACACTGAAGATCGCATTCGCCTGGTTCGCGGCAGCCACATCGTGGTTCGCAAGCTGTGCGAGCACGATCGGGCGTATATGTTCCAGCAGTCGGACCAGCGGATCGTCTTCGCGATACCTTACGAAAACGATTTCACGCTGATCGGAACGACGGATGCCGAACACGACGGAGATCCCGCAAATGCACAATGCACCGATGAAGAAGCCGATTATCTGATTGACGCCGTGAACGGCTATTTTCGGCAGCCGATCAGCCGGGACGATGTCGTTTGGACTTACTCGGGGGTGCGCCCGCTTTACGACGATGGAGCAAAGTCGGCGACTGCGGCGACACGGGACTATGTGCTGAAGGTCGAGGGGACGGGCGATCAGCCGCCGCTTTTGAACATCTTTGGCGGCAAGATTACCACCTATCGCCGTTTGGCCGAGGCCGCGATTGCAAAGCTGGAGCCATGGTTTCCAGACGCCAAGAAACGTTGGACCCGCGATGCCGCGTTGCCGGGGGGCGACTTTCCGGTGAACGCCGCTGAAGAGCGAATTGACGAGTTGTTGAGCGGCTACCCATTCCTGGACCAGGCCTGGGCCGAGCGTCTGTTCCGGCATTATGGGACCGAGGCCAAGGTGATCCTGGGCGATGCGAAAGCGGTGGAAGATCTGGGCCATCACTTCGGTGCGACGCTGACCGAGGCCGAAGTTCGATGGCTGATCACAAACGAATGGGCGCGAACATCTGATGATGTTTTGTGGCGTCGCACCCGATTGGGGCTGCGTCTGACCCAGGAAGAGGTGCAGGCGTTCGCGGACTGGATGCGTGTTGAAGGTGCGAGCGAGGCAGCAGCATGAGGATGTCGGGGGGATGCGCCTGATATGACGTTGGAACTGAATAACGTCGCCAAGGTGGTTGGGGCAGAGGCGCACATACATGTGACCTCTCTGACGTTGGAGCGCGGCACGATGAACGTTCTGCTGGGCCCGACACTGGCAGGCAAGACGACGCTGATGCGGATCATGGCGGGGCTGGACGTGCCGACCAGCGGCCGGGTTTTGTGGGACGGCACGGACGTCACCGGGATACGCGTTCAGAACCGCGATATCGCCATGGTCTACCAGCAGTTCATCAACTATCCGGCGATGACCGTCTATGACAACATCGCCTCGCCCTTGAAACTACAGGGTGCGGATCGGGCCGAGATCGACCGGCGGGTTCGTGCGGCGGCGGAATTGATGAAGCTGGAGGATGAACAGCTTGGTCGCAGGCCGCTGGAATTGTCGGGAGGCCAACAGCAACGCTGCGCGCTGGCGCGCGCGTTGGTGAAGGAGGCGGGGTTGGTCCTGTTGGACGAGCCGCTGGCCAATCTTGACTATAAGCTGCGCGAAGAGTTGCGGGCCGAGATTCCCAAGATTTTCGAAGAATCCGGTGCGATTTTTGTCTACGCGACGACTGAACCGCACGAGGCGCTGCTTTTGGGCGGAAACACGGCCTGCCTCTATCAGGGTCGGATCACCCAGTTTGGAGAAACGCCTCGGGTTTACCGGCAGCCCGCGGATGCCGTGACGGCGCGTGTCTTCTCGGATCCGCCAATGAACTTTTGCCGGATCACGAAATCCGGCGGCGAAATCCAGTTTGCCGATGGGGTGGCATCCGTTGCGGGCGCCTTTACGGGCCTGCCCGACGGCGCCTATATCGCCGGTTTCCGGCCCAATCATCTGCATGTCGATGCGCGAGAAAATGCCATCCAGTTCAAGGGTCAAATCATCGGGACGGAAATCACGGGCGGTGAGAGCTATGTTCACATCGCCCATGACGACCAGCGTTGGGTCGCCCTGGTTCATGGTGTCCGCGATTTGGCGGGCGGCAGCGAAAGCGATGTCTTCGTTGACCCGGCCCACATCTATGTCTTTAGCGAGGATGACCGGCTTGTTGCCGCCGCCTCCTATGCCGTTGCAGCGTAAGGGGGGCGGGATGGCCAGCATCACCCTTCAGGGACTTGCGCACAGCTACGGCGGTAGGCCGGCGACACGCGACGATTATCAGATCAAACCCAGCATCGACCACAAATGGGAAGATGGCGAAGCCTATGCGCTGCTGGGCCCTTCGGGTTGCGGTAAGTCAACATTGCTGAACATCATTTCCGGCATTCTTGTTCCGACAGAGGGACAGGTTCACTTTGATCAAACCGATGTGACGTCCCTGCCAACGGCAGACCGGAACATTGCCCAGGTTTTTCAGTTCCCGGTCGTCTACGATACGATGACGGTCTACGACAATCTGGCCTTTCCTTTGCGCAACAACGGCGCGAAGCCTGAATATGTCGACGCGCGGGTGCGCGAGATCGCGGCGATGATCGGGCTGGCAGATCGTCTGACCGAGCGTGCGCGCGGGCTGACCGCGGATGCGAAGCAAAAGATTTCGCTGGGCCGCGGGATGGTCCGCGAGGACGTTTCGGCAATCCTTTTTGACGAGCCGCTGACCGTTATTGATCCGCACATGAAGTGGGAACTGCGAACGCAGTTGAAAGAACTGCACCGCCAGTTCGGGCACACGATGATCTATGTCACCCATGACCAGACCGAGGCACTGACCTTCGCCGACAAGGTTGTTGTGATGTTGGACGGAGAAGTCGTTCAGCTTGGCACGCCCGAGGAGTTGTTCAATCGGCCCGAGCACACATTCGTCGGTTATTTCATCGGCTCGCCCGGCATGAATGTGCTGGACGGCAGGTATGACGGTGCCAGTGCCGTGGTCAACGGTCACGAGATTCCATTGGGACGGCATTTCCCCGATGCGACCGGCGAGATTGCGTTGGGGTGCCGGCCAGAGTTCACATCGCTGGTCGCGCAGGGCGGATTGCCGGTCCGGATCGTCCGGGTCGAGGATGTCGGGCGTCACAAGGTCGTCCGTGCGGATTTCGAAGGGACCGAGATCAATGCGATCTTGCCCGAGGGCGCGGAGATCGCTGCCGATCAGACGCAGATGCTCTTCGCGCCCGAGCACAGCCATATCTATGTCGATGGCCGGATCATCGACAGCGCCGAGCGCAAAGCGCGAATCGGGGGTGCGGTATGAACAAGACCCTCAACCACAAGGCCTGGTGGATGGTTGCGCCGGTCGTGCTGCTGGTCGCCATGAACGCGGTAATTCCCTTGATGACCGTGGTGAATTTTTCGGTGCAGGAGGAGTTCTACGGCGAATTTTCTTTCGTAGGCTTTCAATGGTTCGCCGATACCTTGGCAAATGAGCGGTTCCAGAACGCGCTGCTGCGCCAGTTCGCCTTTACCGGCGCGATCCTGGCGATCGAAATCCCGTTGGGCGTCGCAATCGCGTTGAGCATGCCCAAGCGCGGAGCTTGGGCGTCAATCTGCCTGGTTCTGATGGCGTTGCCATTGCTGATCCCGTGGAACGTGGTCGGCGCGATGTGGAACATCTACTCGCTGCCCGATATCGGGTTTCTGGGATATGTGCTGAACCAGTTCGGCAATCTGCTGGGCCATGACCCATCGACGGGCCCCTGGTTCGATTATACCCAACAACCGGTTGCCGCCTGGTTTACGGTGATCCTGATGGACGTCTGGCACTGGACTTCGCTGGTCGTCCTGTTGGCCTATGCTGGGCTGCAATCGATCGACGAGAATTATTACCGTGCCGCCCGCATCGATGGTGCGTCGCGTTGGGCCGTGTTCCGCTACATTCAGCTGCCCAAAATGAAGCACACACTGACAATCGCGATCCTGTTGCGGTTCATGGACAGCTTTATGATCTATACCGAACCTTCGGTTTTGACCGGCGGCGGCCCTGGTAACTCGACCACGTTCCTGTCCATCGACCTGGTCAAACTGGCGCTGGGTCAACAGGACCTCGGCAATGCCGCAGCAATGTCGATCATCTACTTCCTGATGATCCTGCTGGTGAGTTGGCTCTTCTATACCCTGACGATGCAGGGGGAGAAGAAATGAGCGTTCCAATTCAGACCGTTGCGATCCGGCATCTTCGCCCGGGACTGCGAAATAGGAGCCCCAGATCATGAACACCCGCTGGATCGTTCCGACCCTTTATATCGTCTTCCTGATGCTGCCGATCTATTGGCTGATCAATATGTCATTCAAGACGACGAACGAGATCCTGGGCGGGTTTTCGATGTTCCCGGCCGAGTTCACGACCGAAAGCTATGTCAAGATTTTCACCGATCCGACCTGGTACTGGGGCTATATCAACTCGATCATTTACGTCCTGATCAACATGACATTGTCGGTCGCGGTGGCGTTGCCTGCGGCCTATGCGTTCAGCCGGTACCGGTTCCTGGGCGACAAGCATCTGTTCTTTTGGCTGCTGACGAACCGGATGGCCCCGCCCGCTGTGTTCGTCCTGCCCTTCCTGCAACTGTATTCGACCATGGGGCTTTTGGATACGACCTTGGCCGTCGCGCTGGCCCATTGCCTTTTTAACATCCCGCTGGCGGTCTGGATCCTGGAAGGGTTCATGTCGGGCGTGCCGAAGGAGATTGACGAGACCGCCTATGTCGACGGGTACTCGTTCCCACGCTTCTTTGTGAAGATCTTCATGCCGCAGATCGCATCGGGCATCGGTGTGACGGCTTTCTTCTGCTTTATGTTCAGTTGGGTCGAGATGTTGCTGGCCAAGCAACTGACCACCGTTGCCGCCAAGCCGATTGCCGCCGTGATGACGAAGACCGCATCGACGTCCGGATATGAGCTGGGATTGCTGGCAGCCGCAGGTGTCCTGACGATCATCCCCGGGGCTATCGTGATCTATTTTGTCCGCAACTATATCGCGAAGGGTTTCGCGATGGGGAGAGTTTGATGGCACCTCAAGTCGAGACACTGATCCCACCAGGTTCCGTAACGCCGATCGGGCCATACAACCACGTTGCGATCGTAGGCGACCACATAACGATCGGAGGTGTCGCGGGCTTTGACCCCGAAACCGGGCTGCTGGCCGGGTCGGACGTCGCAACGCAAACCCGCCGGATCCTGCTTTCGTTCGAGGGGATGTTGAAGTCCGTCGGCTCGGATCTGCAACATGTGGTTCATGTAAACATTTTCATGAAAGACATTGGCGAATTCGACCAGATGAACGCGGCGTATTCTTCCGTATTTACCGATCATCTCCCTGCCCGGACGGCGTTTCAGGTGGCTGCATTACCGAAGCCCGGGCTGCGTCTTACAATGAATCTCACCGCGGTTAAGAGAGGATAGTCAATGCGGAGTGTCGCGATTTCTCTGCCATTGTTGGCATTCTCGACCACTGCCCACGCGCAGAACGAGATCAGTCAACCCTTCCTCGGTTGGATGGCGTGGACCTGGCAGACCGGCCTGTTCTTCGGGACGATTGCCCTAATTCTGGTCGGCATGACGATCTGGGAAATCGCACGGCCCGGCGGCAATCCGCGCACGCCCGGTCTATTTGGCATCGACACCACGCGAGGCGATCGCCTTTTCATCTCGCTTCTCAGCGGGGCCTACATTCATCTCGCCTGGCTGGCGTTGGCATCCGGTCCGCTTTGGTGGGCATCGCTGATCGCGCTGGCCTGGGCGGCAATCGTGTTTCGATGGGTCTAACGGCCCCAAAAGATCGTTTCTGGCCTGTTGGCCGGAACCGTAGCGCACATTCGTGCGCAGCTCACCCCGGCACATGCCGGATCAACGAACCTCTAGGGAGGACAACATGAAGAAGTCACTGACGGCGACAGTCGCCGCGCTCGGACTTCTCTGGGGAGGCCAGGCATCAGCCGACATGGCCGCCGCCGAGAAGTGGGTCGACTCGGAGTTCACTGTCTCGACACTGAACCGGGAGAACCAGTTGAAAGAACTGGCCTGGTTCATCGAGGCCGCCAAGCCCTTTGCGGGCATGGAGATCAACGTGCTGTCGGAAACGATTCCGACCCATGTCTATGAATCCGAAGTCCTGACAAAGGCGTTCGAAGAGATCACCGGGATCAAGGTCAACCACCAGCTCCTTGGCGAAGGTGAGGTCGTTCAGGCCGTCCAGACCCAGATGCAAACCCGCCGTAACCTCTATGACGGCTATATCAACGATTCCGATCTGATCGGGACGCATTCACGTCTGCAACTGGCCTATAACCTGTCCGACCAGATGGACGGCCCGTGGAAAGATGTCACGAACCCTGGTCTGGATCTGAAAGACTTTATGGGGATCACGTTCACCACGGGTCCGGACGGTAAAGTCTATCAGTTGCCGGACCAGCAATTTGCGAACCTTTACTGGTTCCGCAAGGACTGGTTCGACAAGCCCGAGCTTCAGGCACAGTTCAAGGAAATCTACGGTTATGACCTGGGGGTTCCGGTCAACTGGTCGGCCTATGAGGACATTGCCGAGTTCTTCAGCGTGCACGTCAAGGAAATCGACGGTGTGAAGGTCTATGGGCACATGGACTATGGCAAGCGCGCACCTGACCTGGGCTGGCGCATGACCGATGCCTGGCTGTCGATGGCCGGCGCCGGTTCGATCGGCGAGCCGAACGGTGTACCCATCGATGAGTGGGGCATCCGCATGGAAGCAGGCACCTGTACACCGCAGGGCGCCAGTGTCAGCCGCGGTGGCGGCACCAACGGTCCGGCTGCGGTCTATGCGATCCGCAAATGGGACGAGTGGCTGCGGAAATATGCGCCTCCGGGTGCGGCGTCTTATGACTTCTACCAGTCATTGCCGGCGCTCTCGCAGGGGAACGTTGCACAGCAGATCTTCTGGTACACAGCGTTTACCGCGTCGATGGTTGCCTCGAAGGCTGACGGCAACAACACCGTCGACGATGCCGGAAAGCCGCTATGGCGCATGGCACCCAGCCCGCATGGCCCCTACTGGAAAGATGGCCAGAAGGTCGGCTATCAGGATGCCGGTTCCTGGACATTCCTCAAGTCGACACCGAACGATCGCGCGATGGCAGCTTGGCTCTATGCCCAGTTCGTCGTCTCGAAGACGGTCGATGTGAAGAAGTCCCATGTCGGTTTGACGTTTATCCGGGACTCGACCGTGCGGCACGAGAGCTTCTCGGAACGTGCGGCGAACCTTGGTGGTCTGATCGAGTTCTACCGCTCGCCGGACCGTGTGCGCTGGTCGCCGACAGGTGTCAACGTGCCTGATTATCCCAAGCTGGCCCAGCTTTGGTGGCAGCAGATCGGTGACGTCAATTCCGGCGCGTTCACGCCGCAAGAGGCGATGGACCGTCTGGCCGCCGAAATGGATACCATCATGGGACGCATGGAACGGGCCGATATATCCAACGGCGTCTATGGCGGGTGCGGTCCGCGTCTGAACGAGGAAAAAGACCCCTCGGAATGGCTGGGCAAGCCCGACGGCCCGAAAGCCAAGCTGGAGAACGAAAAGCCAAAAGGCGAGACGATCCCATACGACGAGATCATCAAACGCTGGCAGTAGTTGCCTGAGATCTGAGATCTGCGGCCGGGGGCACTGCTCCCGGCCGATTTATTTTGCAGCGGCGTGCAGGTTGTACCGGAACTCGCATAGGAGCCCGTGGCGGTTGACGGATCTCACGCCCCCCCGATTATTGAGCCGTGTGCCGTCGCGCGGAACGGCTTTGGTCCGGTCCCCGTCGGCCTCTTCGGTCCAGGCCGATCCGTCCTTCGGAGCACGCCCGTAGGTCCCGTGCCAGCAATCCTGCACCGGTTCCCAGACATTGCCGTGCATGTCGTGCAGCTTGAAGGCATTTGCCGGGTGCCGCCCCACAGGGACGGTCAGGCCGCCTGCGCGGTTTGAGCCGAACTTCGCATGCTCCGGCGTGATCTGATGACCAAACGTATAATACTGCGGCGCAATGACTCGGACTCACGGAAGGGGATTTCCGGCCCGATCTTGATCTGATTCACCATGGAAAACAGAGGAGTTTTTGCCATGGGGTCTGCTGTTCAGATCAGATTGGATTATACAGGAACGGATCTTCGACGTCTGGCGCGGAAGAGCGATGAAGCGGATCAGACGCGGCGGCTTCTCGCTCTGGCAGTTGTCCTTGACGGAGGCTCGCGGAGCGATGCGGCGCGCACGGGCGGGGTTGGCCTTCAGGTGATCCGGGATTGGGTGTTGCGGTTCAACGACGGCGGCCCGGATGCGCTGACGACGCGGAAGGCACCGGGCAAGGCACCGCTCCTGACGGCTGAGCAGCGCACCGCGCTCGCGGCGGCGGTCGAGTCAGGCCCGCGTCCCTATCTCGATGGGGTTGTGCGCTGGCGCCTCGTCGACCTTGCGTTCTGGCTATACGAAGAGTTCGGCGTTTCGGTCAGCCGTCATACCGTTGGCCGCGAGTTGCACGCCTTGGGATATCGCAAACTCACAGCGCGCCCGCAGCACTACGCGCAGGATGAGGAGGCGATCGAGATGTTCAAAAAAACTTCGGCGACGTCGTCACAGCCATCCGCATCAAGCGAGGCTGGCCGCCCGTAGAGGTCTGGTTTCAAGATGAAGCCAGGGTCGGCCAGAAGAACAAGATCACACGACGTTGGGCGCGGCGAGGAACGCGTCCCCGTGCGCCACACGATCAGCGGACGAAATGGGCGTATATCTTCGGCGCAATCTGCCCGGCGGAAGGCAAGGGTGCCGGCCTCGTCATGCCGTTCTGCGACACCTATGCCATGGTGGAGCACTTGAAGCTGATCAGCGCCGAAGTCGCCCCAGGCGCACACGCCATCCTGCTGCTCGATCAGGCCGGATGGCACACGACACCGAAGCTCGATGTGCCGGAAAACATCACACTCGTTCCAATCCCGGCCCGGTCGCCAGAACTGAATCCAGTCGAAAACATCTGGCAATTCATACGCGACAACTGGCTCTCAAACCGGGTCTTCAAAAACTACGACGACATCGTCGCGCACTGCTGTGACAGTTGGAACAAGCTCATCGAACAGCCCTGGCGCATCTCATCAATCGGTAGCCGTAAATGGGCCCATGAGTTCTGATCAATGCACGTTAGTATAAGCTGTATCCTTGCCCGCACGCGCGGCAAATTCCCATTTCGTCTCGGTTGGCAGGCGATAGGCGCCCGCCGCCGGATCGTCCGGATCGAGCCCAACCGTCTCATTCAGCCACCTTGTGTAGCCCGGCACATCACGCCAGCTGACATTGATCACTGGCCGGTCGCCGGCGCCAAAGCCGGCGACCGAGACGGGCGTGCAACCGATCAACGGTGCGGCGGATTCGTCCTGCCGAGCGACCACAAGCGCGGCCCGATCGGTGCCGTCCACGCAAGCCAGTCATTCGTCGTGAGCTACCTCGGTCCGACCGATGGCGAATGGCGCAATCGTCACGTCGTGCTGCAGGCGTTCGTTTCCAGGGTTACCCGCTTCGCCCTCGGGCGATCCCTTGGTAAACTTGCCAGCGGCGACCACGATCATCGTGGGGCAGGCCATATTGTCATTTTCGGCGCACCCGCGGAAATCCTTCGGAGGCATTGCCACATTAACAAGCCCGGGCCCAGGCCGAGAAAAGGTTTCCGATCAAAGTATCAGGCTGCAACAACCAGGCGCCATCCCGCAAACGCTTGGGCTCTGAAGGTCTTCAGTGTGCGGCGGGATATCAAATGGCGTTGGTGGTTGAACCGGTTGTAGCCGGCTGGATGGATAGCCAGTAATTGCTGCGCTGACCCGGGCGATCGAAAGCGCCGACGCTGACGTTCGCGTTTCCGTTCGCGTTCCCGAGTTGGTTGGTGAGAAACATCGGCTCGATTGCTCAAGCGCCCGCGGGTGACGTGACCATCGGTTAGAGCGAGGTGGCGCAGCGCGGCGCCTTACGACCGAAGCCGATACGTGACGACGCTATCGGGGAAGTAACTTTGCCGCTCCAGCAGTTTCCGCAGTAATTTCAACGCAGCTTTCCGTTCCCGCTTCGATTCAAGCAAGATGTCGAGGCATTTCGCACCGTTATCGCGGCTTGTAACCGCCACGGCCAACATGCGGAGATGGGCGGTGTCTCTGCCCCCTCGGGGTGTAGCAATACATCGACATGGGGATGCGCCTGATCTTGGCGGATTCTGATTTCTCGTTCATGATGGCGGGGGCGACCGCGCAATCCAAAGCAGTACGGGCATTGAAATGAGCTTTCTGGGTGAATTGTTCGGGCCGCTTACAGACGATCAGCGATTTCCGTCCATCGCGTCGATGGAGAAAGCCGCCAAACGGCGCACGCCGCGCTTTGCCTATGACTACATGGCGGGCGGCATCGGGGCCGAGGAAGGCCTGGCACGCAACATCTCGGACTTTGCCCAGGTCAAATTCATGCCCCGCTTCCTGGCCGAACCCGGAGCCGTCGACCTGACGACGACCATTCTGGGTCAGGAGGTCGCGGCCCCCTTTGCGCCCGGCCCGGTCGGGCTCACCGGGCTGATGTGGCCCGATGCACCGCTCCACATCGCGCGCGGCGCCAAGGCGCACGGCTTGCCGGCGGGCCTGTCATCGGTCGCCACGAGCTCGCTCGAGGAAGTCAGCGCCGTGCTGGGCGACCGGCTGTGGTTTCAGCTCTACCCGATGCGCGACCCGACGATCGAGGAAGACATCCTGGCCCGCTACAAGGCTGCCGGCGGCGAAGTACTGCTGGTCACGGTGGACATCCCCGGTCCAACGAGGCGCGCGCGCGACATCCGAAACGGCCTGGCAGTCCCGCCGCGACGTCACTGGACGACCTATCTGCAAGGCGCCATGCGCCCCCGCTGGGCCATCGAGACACTGAAGACAGGTATACCCAGTTTCAAGACGCTGACACGCTACGAAGATACGGCGGGTGGCGAGACTACGGCTTCTCTGCTGAGCCGTGTGCTGGGCGGGCACAACCCGCCCGAGCGTCTGAAACGCTACCGCGAACTGTGGCCGGGAAAAATGGTGATCAAGGGATTGCTCAGCGTCGACGATGCCCGCATCGCCCAGGAAATCGGGGCCGACGGGATCATCGTGTCGAACCACGGCGCGCGGCAACTGGATGCGGCGCCAACCGCCATCGACGTCCTGCCCGACATCCGCCAGGCAGTCGGTGGATCGATGGCCGTTATGGTAGACGGCGGCGTGCGCACCGGATTGGACATCGCACGGTATCTGGCGCTGGGCGCCGATTTTGTGCTGATGGGCAGACCCATGGCGTTTTCCGTCGCCGCGATGGGCGCACGCGGCCCGGTCCATGCGCTGGAAATCCTGAAGCAGGAACTGTCGTCCACGATGCTGCAAATCGGCTGTACGGACCCGCGCGAACTGGGCCGCTACATCTACCGGGGCTAGGGCACGACCAAACAGACCACAGCGCTCAGGCGCGCAGACAGACAGACCAATCCAGCTCGAAGGCCTCCCGATCTGACGCGATCGGTTCGGGCGGTCAGGAATTATTGGCTGCATTCAGAACTCGAAAAACCGGTTTTGGCTCCCTTCCATCCGGTCGCAGCGCAGAATGCGCTGCCTTACAGGGCGCCTTGCAATATCCACTTCGGATTGCGTTGGGCAGGGCGCACGATGCGCGGAACTGCAGGACCGTCCAGTTGCAATCATGATCTGCAAATTTTCGAAGGAGTTTTATGGGTGCATTTGCTCACCGAACTCAACTGGGTGAAAAGGCCATGCGTACGCTTGAGCACCTCGCGATCCACGCGGGCGGACATGTGCCTGCACTGGAAGATGGCGACGTTACGCCGTTTGAAAGCGGTGCAATCGTTCAATACCTGTTGGCACACAGCGGGCGCTGACGTTTTGCCCCAATTGTGGCACGCGGGTGACTGTAAAGACCGTCAGCGATAGCACGGGGTTCTGGGGTTGCGTGTCAGTACCATCGATCAGCGCGTGGCGCTGACGCCGAAACTTCAGGTCCGGTGCGAACGTGCATCGCCTTGAGTGAATGCCCAAGTGGATTGATCGGATCGGAAGAGTCCGAATGCGGATTTCCATGAGCGATTGGCTGTGCGAGTCTGCGCTATGCGCAGCGGAATATCCATCACGGTTTCTCCCGCCGATCTTCGGCGCCTCGAAGCGATTGTCGCCGATCGCAACAGTGCCCAGAAGCATGCCTGGCTGGCGCGGATCGTCCTTCTCACTGCCGACGGTTTTGGCACGACCGTGATCATGCGCGAGGCGGGCGTCTCAAAGACCTGCGTCTGGCCCCTCTCGCCGATGCTGCGCATCGTCTGACGGGCAATGGTTGGCAGGAGCGATTCATGGCCGAAGGCGTCGCGGGGCTTCTCCGCGACAGGACAAGACCGCCCGGCATTGCGCCGACGGCTGAGGAGACCGTCGCCGATGTCCTTCGGTTGACCCTCGAGGAACCGCCCGGCGAGGCGACGCACTGGACGCTGCGTGCGATGGCCAGGCGGGTCGGCATCGCGCCCTCGACGGTTCAGGGCATCTGGAAGGCGCACGGGCTCTCGCCGCATCGCTGGCGTGTCTTCAAGCTTTCGAAAGACCCCGCCTTCGCCGAGAAGCTCGTCGACGTTCGGGCTCTATGTCGATCCGCCGACCCATGCGGTGGTGCTCTCGGTCGATGAGAAGAGCCAGATCCAGGCGCTCGACCGCACCCAGCCGGGTCTGCCGCTGAAGAAGGGCCGCGGGGCCACCATGACCCACGATTACAAGCGCAACGGCACCACGACGCTCTTTGCGGGGCTCAACACGCTGACCGGCGAGGTCTTCGGGCGCAACATGACGCGGCACCGGCATCAGGAATTCCTGCGGTTCCTCAATGCGCTCGAGCGCGAGATCCCCGCCGGCAAGCTGGTCCATGCCATCTTCGACGACGTCTCGTCGCACAAGACGCCAGAGGTCCGACGCTGGCTGGCGCGGCACCCGCGCTGGACCTTTCACTTTACCCCGAAATCCAGTTCCTGGCTCAACGCCGTCGACGGCTTCTTCGCCAAGCTCACTCGCTGCCGCCTCAAGCACGGCGTCTTCCACTCGGTCGCCGATCTGCACGCCGCGATCCATCGCTTCATAACCGCGCACAACACCATGGACGCAAAGCCGTTCATCTGGTGCGCATCTACCCGCAGACCTTCATCGACACCTACGTCCGCGTCACCCAGGCCAAGCTCTACACCGAGAACACGGCAATCACCGCAGCCGATATGCAGAACAACCGGGTTCTTCCCTTCTACGCGAAACACGGCATTGCGGGTCAGCACGCCCTGACGGATCGAGGCACCGAGTATTTTGGCAAGGTCGAGGACCACGCCTACCAGTTTTACCTTGCCGTCGAGGACATCGACGACAAGTAGACCAAGGCGAACAGCCCGCAAACCAACGCCTTTTGCGAAAGGTTCCACCGGACCATCAAGGACGAGTTCTGCGACATCGCCTTTCGCGAGAAGCTCTACCGGTCGGTCGAGGAACTACGGACCGACCTGGATCACTGGCTGACCAAGTACAATGAGCGGCGCCCGCATTCGGGCAGGTTTTGCTATGGAAAAACACCCATGCAAACATTCCGCGAGACGCTGCATATCGCCGTGGAGTTCACTATCAGAACACCGGACTTGCCGGACAACGCCGAACCCGTTCTCAGCGCCGCTGAGTAACTGTTCGTCAGATCAAGCTAGATGTTATACAATTTAGCCGCCCGAATTTCGAGCCTAACACCGTCCGGGAATCCCTGACCCAGGTTGTAGGCGGGAGGCATTACGCTGCGCTCCCGCTCATCGGATAGGCGTGCTGTTGATATGACGGGTTGGTGTCCTGACCATCACCGTGCCCCCGACCTGTACTGTCGATGGCGTCCTCATCAACCTGGAACCTATCGATCAGCGTCGTCAGTTCCTCTGAATCGGAGGTCAACTCGTGGCTTGCGGCGGTCGATTCCTCGACCATAGCGGCGTTTTGCTGGGTCACCTCGTCGAGCAATGAGATCGCGCCGTTGATTTCATTGAGCCCGATTGACTGTTCTTTGGAGTATTTGAAGATCTCCGACACCATGTCGCTGATTTCGTTCACCGAGTTCTTGATGTCTTCTAGGGCTGTGCCGGTCTTGCCGACCAGGTCGACGCCGCGTTTAACGTGTTCATCACTTTCGGAGATCAGTCCTTTGATTTCCCGAGCCGCGTCCGAGCACCGCTGGGCGAGTGCCCTTACTTCCGACGCAACGACGGCGAAGCCGCGTCCAGCTTCACCGGCTCGCGCCGCTTCAACACCAGCGTTCAGCGCAAGCAGGTTCGTCTGGAAGGCGATATCGTCGATCACGGCGAGGACCTGAGAAATTCGCTCCGACGAGCTGTCGATCTCTGTCATCGCCTCGATGGTGTCTTTCACGACGCCTTCGCTCTTTTCGGCGTTGTCTTTCGCGGCCTCGGTGGCGGTTTCCGCCGTTTCCGCTCTTTCGGTCGCGAGTTCGACACTCGCCGTGAGTTCCCGGATCGAGATCGCAGTTTCCTCCAGCGATGCCGCCTGAGCCTCGGTTCGTTTTGCCAAATCGTCGGCGGATTGACTGATCTCGTTCGCGCCGCCGCGAATACCTTGTGTTTTGATCGCGACGGTCCCGATCACTTCCCGCAAGTTTTCGCATGCGAGATTGAAGTCCTGGCGAAGCTGTTCGTAGTCAGTTGCAAACGGCTCTTGGATAGGGGAGGTCAGATCGCCGATGGAGAGCTTCCCGAGCCCGGCGCTGAGAGCGCTGACGACTCTCGCTTGCGCGGCTTCCTGCTCCAGCTTTTGCGCGGCGGCCTGCTGCTTCTCGTGTTCGCTTTGGGTAATGTCCGAGGCGTAATTCACGATGCGATCGATCTTTCCGGATCGATCGGGGACAGGGTTGAAGACGGATTGCATGTAGACTTCGCTGCCGTCCTTGGCGATCGTTTTGAAGACACCGATTTGCGCCTCGCCGGAAGCGAGATTCTTCCAGAAGACATGATAGGCGCTGCTCGATTTGTCTGATTCCGGTAGGAACATGCGGTGGCTTTTACCGACGATTTCCTTTTCCGAATACCCGACGGCGTTAAGGAAGTTCTCGTTCGCCTGCAGGATGGTTCCGTCAATTTTGAACTCGATTATAGCCTGTTCTTGCCCGATCGCGTTAAGGGTCAGGCGCCCCCGGTCCGCCGCCCGATCAAGTTCAGTGACATCATTTGAAATCTCGACGATCCTGAACAGATCGCCATTGCCATCGAGGATCGTGCTATACGATCCACGCACCGCTAGTTCATCGCCCGGCAGGCTGTAGCGGATGAATTTTCCTGCGGCGAACCCCTTGGATTTCAACGTCTCCCAAAATTCCGACGCCCCGGAGATTGATTTTACGTCCTCGCCAACGAAGTCAGTGAAACGCATGTCGGCAGACGCCCCAGGTTGGCAGCCCATCAGTTTTTCAAAGATTTGGTTCGCCTTCAGGATCTTTCCGTCAGGGTCGTATTCAACGATGCATTGATTGTCGCCGATGGCCTTCATAATTCCGGCTTTCGTGCGGAATTCGGTGACATCTTTCCACTGAAGCGAATTTCCAATGTGTTCGTTATCACCATCGAAAACCGGTGATATGTTCAACTCGAACTTTATCTCACCGACTGTCAGATCCACGTCCGTCGGCAACTGAGAAATGTCGGCCATAACGGCCCTGTGATAGGCAGGGTCGTCAAAGAATATGTCGACGGATGTGCCGATGATCGTCTCGATATTGAACCCGGCCCATTTCTTTCTGAAGGCGACGTTGTGTTCGCGAAATATGGTTTGAAGCGCATCGTTCGCCTGGGTGATGGTGAATTCACGATCGACCATCATCATCGCAGCTGCAGATGTATCGAAGCCTGCGCCTTTGAAAAGCGCGGGCCGCGCGGCTTCATCCGCGGTCTTCAGGCGGTCGCGGAGTTCCGAGAGCATGCGTGAGATGCCACCGATTTCGTCCTTTCGGCCCGTCGACCGGATCTCGGCAGAATAATCGCTGCTGGCAATTTTTCCGATGGCGGTTTGCAGCCGGGTAAGCGGGGTCGAAATCGATCGTGAAAAAAGGATCGACGTAATCGAGGCGAGGATCGTAACGACGACTGCCAATATCAAGATGTGATCCCGTAGGTTGGCGACGGGGGCCAGAACCTCGGACTTGCTCTGCTCTGCTACGATTGCCCAGGTGACGCCCAAAAACTCGAAAGGTGCGTAGGCCCAGTACGCTTCCTTACCATCAAAGTTCATAGCGGTTGCAATGCCGGTTTCACCACCCAGCGCTGCACGGATGGCGTCGGATTCCAAGGAACGCGTCAGAAGATCGTTTTCCTCGCTTTCAAGACTGTCGTTCCGCATCAGCATGTCGCCCCCGACCGCAAAGGTTTGGCCGGTTTCACCCAATCCATTGCTCTGTTGCATCAGATAGTTGATGGCCCCAACCGGCATTTGATAGGCGAGCACACCCAGAACTTTCCCATCCGGGTCACGCAGTGGAACGGCCATAAAGCTGGCCGGGGCATCGGCGCTGGGCCCGTAAGGATGAAAATCCGTAAA
Organism: uncultured Limibaculum sp.; assembly: GCA_951813525.2. GTDB lineage: Bacteria > Pseudomonadota > Alphaproteobacteria > Rhodobacterales > Rhodobacteraceae > Thermohalobaculum. Next base: position 255,648 of record CATOTJ020000003.1, on the reverse strand, counting down.
GCTCGGTTCGCTACCAGGGGCGGCCTTGATCGCACCTTCGAAAACCCTGCCGAGGTCCGAAGCATTCCACTGGCCGGTCTTTAGATTGGTCGCGTAATCATTTTCCTTAAAAACAGAATAAACGATGTTCCCATCGGTGTCGATTAAAAAAACATCGTAGTACCCATGATGTTCCATAATCGTTCTAAAGTATAAATGATACTCAGCATGCGTTTTATTGTAGGCAGCGTCCACTGCCTCCTTGGTGCTATCTGCCTGATCCAGTTTATGCTTCTCACCGATCGGGTGTCTGTTTTCCTGAATGTAGATTTGTTGCAGATGTTTTTCCGGATCTGCTGCAATCTGTTCCCAACCTTCGGTAAAGTGGGTCATCGCCGTCAGCACCGTCGGGCTTATGGCCTGAACTTCGAGGTCGCGTTTCACTTTTTGAAACAGTGCTTTCAGCCCTTCAGACCGTGCCTTCAGTGCCAGAGATAGCTTCGCCTCGCTGGCGGCGATGAGAGAAATGCGGCTGTCGATGTAACCAACTGTTGCTGTCGCTGCGACCGTAATCAGGCTGAGGAAAATCATCAGGATCGGCAGTTTCCGTGAGATCGGCATTTTCATCGGTTCGATGCTCCCAAAGTCCGGTTCGGCAGTGCGCAAACGCAGGCCACAGGTTCGGGTCGGCAACCCGAGGACGGTCTTCGACCGGCATGCTGCGTCTCGCGACAAAACGACATTCACGGACACGGATATGCGTGTTGGGTGAAAGAAACGTTTATCCGGTGCTCGAAAGTTTCAATTCCGATGGGCGTTGAAACCCGGTGGATCGAACTATTTCGCGCGATTCTGTGCCAATCACCGCCAAAACAGTGGGACCTGTCGCAGGGATTGCGCTGACCAATCCCGCGTTCGGGCGGGTCCGGCGTCGGTGCCATACCCCGGAAACTTCGCATTTTCGATCGGACTACACGATGGTGCAAACCGGCCCGCCGCCACCGGCCGGACCCCGGCTTGTTTACCGCGCGGCTCGAAACTGCGAACGAAGTTTTCGGTTACGCCCCCCCAACGATGGGTCGAGCCATCTGCCGGGGGCCGCCATCCGGGTCGTGGCGCAGCCGCGGGTAGATCGCATAGATCTCCTCGCGAACATGGGTTCGAACCCAGCCATTGCGACGCTCCTGGGGCGGTAACTCTCCGTCCCGATACGTTCGGCAATGATTATCTCGTGCCGGTCGAACCAGAGAGAAAATTCGTCGTATTGCGCATTGCCCCGCTTGCGCCGGATACGCGCATCGCCAGTAAGCGCGTTGGCGTGTGCCAAGACCTCCGGTTCGCCAAATGTCTGGTGGACGTTCCGGCCGGACAGTACAATGCGGTGCAGGGGCGAGACGATCAACAAACGATGGTGCAGACCCGTGCCCAGCGCCCCTGCCTTAATCTGGACCGGCAAATGCTTGTCATCGCGCATTTCGACCGTCTCGGTTCGTTTGCCGATCCAGCGCAGCGGTTGCGGGCCGTGGCCCGCGGTCACGATCATATCGCCGATGCAAAGGCGTTCGACCGGTGCCTCGCCCCTGGTCGTCATGATCAGAACGCCCGGTGCAAAGCAGGGCAGCACACCCATCGCCACCAACGAGGCAAACTGGGTCTGCTGCGTCAATGTACCGACGGTTCCGACGGGGATCGCGATGGTTTCCCCGTTGGGGAAGGTCAAGATCTGGTCCGATCCGCCGCCGCCGAAGAGCCTATCTGCATCACTTCCGCCGTACATGGTGTCAACGTCCGTGCCACCCCTGACGGTATCGCTGCCGGTTTCGCCATAGACCACATCTTTGCCACCGTCGCCGCCGAGGTCATCGTCGCCGGCGCCCGAAGTTCCATTCAGATAGTCTTCGCCTTTGCCCCCATCCAAAATTTCCGAACCGACACCGCCTTGGATGCAATCGTTGCCAAGGCCACCGTCGGCGGTCAGCCCCCTGGTCGAGTCAAAATCGAAAATGCTGTCGTCGAAATTCGATCCGATGACGCTGTGATCGCCGCCATTGCCGAACAAATTGACGCCGGATCCGGCATTCAAAAAATCGATCACATCGTTATGCGAGCCGATCTCGAACGCCTCGACATTCACGAAGACGACTGAATTGGTGCGGTCTGTCACGACCCCGTCAGTTGCGTTTGTGAATGTCAGCGTAACTGCAGAAGGCGGGCCATAGAGGCCAAGATCGCCGATCCCGGCGGCGCCGCCAAAGCTGTCTTTCCCAAAATAGCCATAGGCTGCGAATCTGTCCGCAGCGTTTCCGCCGATCGGCGTATCGTTACCCGATCCGCCGTGAAGCTGATTGTCACCATTGACGCGCCGTACGCTGACGCCCGTGATCAGGGGTCGGGCGTCGACATCGGTCCCGCCTGCGCCAAGAATAAGGGGTTCGATCTGGGCGAATGCTGCGGTGTTGGCTGCATTGAACAATGCCAGCCTTGGCGCCGGACAGGGTGATATCCGTGGCCGTGGTAACGGCGCTCAGGTCCAGGGTGTCGCTGTCCGAACGCCCTTCGCCGCCATAAATGGTGTCCGCACCAAAGTCATCTTCCAGAACGATAAGGTCGTCGCCTTCGCCGCCATAGACGAGATCGGCGCTGCCGGATCCCGAGAGGACGTCGTCGGCGCTTATCCCATCGAGCAGTTCGTCACCGCCGCCGCTGGCCAGGCTCTCATTGTCCGATCCGCCGTAAATTGTCGACATCACTTACGCCGCCACAAACGCAAATTAACCTGTGAGAACGGAGCCGCCAGAACCGCGGCAGAGCACAGCCGACAGACCGCGTTCTGGATCACCGAAGACGGCAACCCGGCCCGCGCGGGCAAATTTCACGGCGCATTTTTTCCGTGAAATGATTAGGCTATTCCCCGTATTCGGCTTGGCATCCTGCTGGTCTGGTCTTCGCGGTTCAGTACTTGGCCGGATCCCACGACCTTGTCGATCCGCCGGTTGCTGCGCATATCCTCGGCTCGTATGGTTTGTTCGCGCCTGCGCTGATCCGGCTGGTTTCGCATCCCGCGACGCTCGACCTACGTTTTCCCAACCGGCCATGCTAACAAGGGGCGCCAGATCGGCTGGTTTCGCGGCACCGCGGGGCTGCGCCGATCCCGGGCCAAAAGGATATCCCGCGGGGCAGTGCGAGGGCCGATAGCGATGAGTTTCGATCAACCCTATGCCGGGATGCGGGTCGTCGACCTGTCGCAAGGCGTGGCCGGGCCGTATGCCGCCATGTTGCTGGCGCAGCATGGCGCCGATGTCATCAAGATCGAACCGGCGGACGGCGACTGGGCGCGCAAGCTGGGGCAGGAATATGGCGATCAATCGGCTTTTACGGTCGCTGCAAATCTCGGCAAGCGCAGCATCTCAATGGATCTGAAACATCCCGGCTGCCGGGCGGTTCTGGACAAGATGATCCGCGAGGCCGACGTCTTTATCGAAGGCTTCAGGCCCGGTGTCACCGACCGGCTGGGCTATTCATACGAGCGATTGAAGGAAGTGAACCCGAAGCTGATCTATGTTTCGGTCTCTGGGTTTGGACAGGCAGGACTGATGCGGGAGCGCCCTGCGATGGACCCTCTGCTTCAGGCGTTTACCGGGTTCATGTCCGAGAATATCGGTGGCGATGATATTCCGCACCGGACGCCGTTGATCATGATCGACATGTCGACCGCACTTTATGCCCAGCAGGCAATTGCCGCCGCGCTTTTCGCCGTTCGCGATCAGTCTGTGGGGCGCAAAATCGACGTCAGCCTGATGGAGGCAGCGGCCGCCGTTCAGGCGGTGCGGCTGATGGATAGCTATCTCGAGGGGCCCTACCGTGCTGCCTCGGCTCCCAGCGGGACCTTCAAGACAATGGACGGCTGGTTGCAGATGATCGTCGTCAAGAACCATGAGTTCGAGCGATTGTGCAAAGCCGTCGGGTGGACCGGTTTCCTTATCGATGCCCGCTTTGCGACGAACAGCGCGCGCAGGGAGCAGGCAGATGTTCTGCGTGCCGCCGCCCAAGACCTGTTCGCCGGTGGAACGACTTCGCATTGGCAGGCCGTACTGACCGAGGCAGGGGTGCAGAACGAAAAGGTTCAGACCTATCGTGAGTTCGCCGAGCACCCCCAAACCGAGGCGGTCGATGCCATCGCCTGGCTTGATCAGGGCGGTACAAATCAGCTTTGGCCGGTGCCGAATGTGCCGGGCCTAGCGCGCCTTGAAAATGGCACGCAGCGTGCGGCAGCGCCAGGTCTTGGGGAACACACCCGCCAGATCCTGCACGATCTTGGCTATGAAAGTGCAGCGATCGAACAACTGATGGCCGACGGCGTCGTTTCTTAGGGCGATCCTGGGTCTCTTGGCGCGAAGTCCCGGTAGGCGTTTTTCAGGGTAGCCTCTGGTGATCCGATGCTGCCGTGTAACGTCGGGCCCGCGTCGCAGAATTCTCTCAACCGATCAGAGCGGCCGCCTGTATGTGCCGCTGACAGGTGGCTCACCAAGGCTCAAGTATTGGATCTGCTGACACTTCCCAATTTGTTCGGAGTGGTTCCGGTAAATCAGATGAGCAATTCCCCAACTCCTAGGCGGCATTCCTGCTGGCGATTGGACCATCAGCGCCGCCCAAACCGTCGCCGCCGGTCGAGAAGGCGGAGATCGCGTCGGTCAGGCTGTCGGCTTCCGATCGCATTTCTTTGCTGGCGGCCGACATCTCCTGCGCCATTGCCGCGTTGTTTTGTGTAGAGGATTCGAGGTTCTCAACCGCCCCGTTGATCTCTGCGATCTCCTCGGCTTGACGCTTCGCGCTGTCGGCGATCTGGACGATGTGTTCCGAGACTTCAAACACACTTCCCGAGATCGCTTTGAGCGCCTCGCCCGTCCGGTCGACATTGGCAGCGCCGTTCTGAACTTCCCGGCTGCTTTCCGTGATCAACTGGCTGATCTCGCTGGCCGCTTCCGAAGATTTCTGCGCTAATGCCCGAACCTCCGAGGCGACAACGGAAAATCCGCGCCCGGCATCACCGGCGCGGGCAGCTTCAACGCCAGCGTTGAGCGCCAAGAGGTTGGTTTGGAAGGAAATTTCTTCAATCAGGCCAGTGATGTTGTTGATCTTGTCGGACGATTTCTTGATGGCTTCCATTGCTGCGTTGGCATCGGCGACGATTTTGGTTCCGGCCTCTGCCTCGGCTTTCGCGGTGGCCGCTGATTTTTCGGCCTCTTTCGCACCGTTCGCGGTGGATTCGACAGACCCCGTTAGGGTCTTGAGAGCGGAGGAAGATTGTTGAAGCGTCGCCGCGGTGTTTTCGGTGCTGCTGGAAAGATTACTGGCGGCGTGATCGATTTCGGTCACATTCAGACCGATCCGTGTCGAGCTGTTCATGATCGAGCGCACGGTCTGCGACAGGCTGTCCAGCGTGGAATTGAAGTCCAAGCGAAGCTTTTCATAGCCTTCTGCGAATTCGTGGTCGATATCGGCATCGAGGTTACCGGCGGATAGCTGACGCAGTCCTTCGGCGAGCGCTTCGACGATCCGTGATTGCTCTGCGGCCTGTTGGGCCCGCTGTTCTTCGGCAGCGCGCCGCAGGTCAGCACGTTCTGCTTCCTCGCGTTCCTTCGCGGCCTGCAGAGCGGCCTCCCTGGCGTGTTCTTCCTTGGCACGGGCGGCCTCTTCGTCGCGACGGCGTTCCTGTTCGTCGTGGTCGCGTTTTTCCTCGGCGGCAATGCGCTCCGCATCCTGCTTTTCGCGCTCGCGCGCTTCGCGTTCCTGACGTGCGTCTGCCTCGGCGCGTTGGCGGGTGGCTTCCTTTTCTTCCTTCTCCAACCTGATTTTGTCGATCAGACCGTCCCGGAAGACATGGAGCGCGCGCGCCATGTTGCCGATTTCGCCGTACCCGTCAGAGCGCATCTGAATTTCGCTCAAATCACCCTGGGACAGCGCCTCGGTCCGCTGCGTGAGGCGCTTTATCGGACGGGCGATCGTCAGGTAGGCGATCGCCATGGTGATCAACAAGATCACGACACTGGCCGCGGTGATGACCAACATCGACAGCTTCGCCGTCGCGACGCTTTCCTGCAGCTCACCGCTTGATTGGACAACCGCCGCCAGCGTCTCGTCGCCCAGGATCGCCGCCTGGAGCGCCAGTTCAGAGACGCTGTTCGCGCTGCTGCGCGAGATGTCTTCTGCCGCATAGCGCGAGGCAAGTGAAGCGCGGCGGACCGGCACAACGCCGGTCTGTGGATCTGCGACAATGCGCACCTCCTCGGCCAATCCTTCCAATCCCGGGATCGCGGCAGAAAGTTCGATCAACGTTGTCGCCGCTTTATCCAGTTCGGTTTGCGCAGTTTTAACAAAGGTAAGATCGCTGGACGCTGCAACCTCCAGTGCTATGATAAGGTAGTTTCCGAACGCAGCGTTCATATGCGAAATCGTCCGCAGACTGGCGACTTGGCCATTGATCAAGTCGTTGACGGCCGATTTGGTTCCATCGATCGCATCGCCGGACCGGATCATGAGTTCGAACGAGATATCGTCGATCGCCGATGCCAGGGTTTTGTCCGCCGACTGACGTGCGGCCAGGATCCTGTCGGCCATGCCGGAAAGTGTGTTGGCGTCAGTGGCAAGCAGTTCGACCAGCGTGGTGCGCACGGTCTCAATCGCTTCGTGATAGCCGGCCGTTACCTCGAGGTCCTTCATCTTCGGAACATTTTCCGCCAGACGTCCGGCACCGGCGTCGGCCAGATCGCGCAGGATAGATGTCAGGGCCACGTCGGGGCGTTGTGACAGCGTAATGACGGCGCCCGACAGAAGGTTGATGTCCGCCTGGATTTGCAGGACCAACTGAATGCTGGCGAAATCAGCCTCGACTAACTTCGTCAGATTTTCGTCGACGCCATCGATGGTTTCCTTGGCGCCTTTGGCGGCCTCTGCGCTCAGCTCCGTTTTGACCTCGAGGATCGTGGCATCGACGCTGCGTCTCAGCGCGTCCACTCGGGCCAGCATCCCGTTCAGTGTGCGGTCATTGTTAAATCCGGTGGTGCGCGCCTCCTGCAGATTGCGGGTCGCGGTGCGCACGCTCTTCAAAAGACCTGTCATCCGGGCTGCTTCTTCGGCTTCCAGGCCGCGAATCTGCTTGTCGATCTTGGCGATCGTCGCATCGATCATGGCGATTGCGGTGCCCAGGCTCTGCTGATCGCCCGCCAAAAGGGCCCTGGTCAGCCCGTCTTCCAGCTTGTTCGATGACGCGATGATCGCTGTGTTTGTTCTTAAGGACGGGACATGCCGATCGGTGACGACCGAGAGTTCCTCGGCGAAGTTAACAAAGACAAGGTAGGAAATCGCGATCGCAGCGATCGTCAAGGCTGCAAGAGCGGCCATGATGAAGGCAAATTTTGTGATAATCGGACCAAAAAATCTGGAGATTGCCGCTGTCATGTCGAACCCCAATTCAGTGCGTCGCGCAGAGTGTTCAGCCAAAATCAGACCCGCCGCAGTGGCGGGCCTGGGTTTTCGAATGCTCAGTCCGTGATGGCTTGAAAGCCGCCGTCGGCGGTGATTCTGGTCAGAAACACATCGTCCATGCCCTGATTGTCACCCGCGCCAAAGGTCATCGTCGCGCCGCCAAAATCGATCGTCGTCATTGCGCCCATCGCCGCCAGGAAATTTTCGCGGGTCAGATCGGTACCCGCCTTCTCCAAGGCTGCAATGGCCAAGCGTCCGACCATGTATCCTTCCAGCGAGACAAAGCCCGGCTCGGCAGCGGCGTCGGCTGCCTTCAGCGCAGCCTGATAGTCGGCAACGACTTTCAGCGAACTGTCCCAGGGAAACGGGACAACCTGCGAAATGATCACACCTTCACCATCGGCGCCCAATTCGCCCGCCAAGGCCTTTGATCCGACGAACGAGATATTCACGAAGGTCGGATTGAACTTAAGCTTCTTGGACAGCTTGATGAACGCCGCGATCGGCTTGTATGCGCCGACCATCACCACCGCATCGGGTTTGGCCTTGCGGATCTTAACAACGGCGCTTTTCACTGCGACGGTGTTGCGGGTATAGGTCCCCTCCGCCACCAGTTTCATGCCGCGTTTTTCCAACGCCGCGGTAACACCGGCCAGACCGACCCGGCCAAAGCCGTCATCCTGGTAGAGGATCGCGATGTTCTTCATGCCCTTCGTGTCGACAAGATGGGCGATCCACGCTTCGGTTTCCGCGGCATAGGTCGCGCGCACGTTAAAGATATTCCCGTGGCTGGCATCACGCAGGAAGCCGGCGCCGGTGAACGGGCCGATAAACGGCATTCCCGCTTCGCTTGCCACCGGTTGGGTAGCCTTGCTGGTCGGTGTTCCGACCGGGCCGATGAACCCTATATGTGCATCGCCACTGATAACCTCGCGCACGCTTTTGACCGAACGATCCGGCTCGTACCCATCATCGAAGCTCACCAGCTTTAGCTGACGGCCGTGAACGCCGCCATTGCGGTTGGCTTCTTCGAATGCGGCCAGAATACCCTGGCGCATACCTGTCCCCAGCGCGCCGGCCGGACCGTCAAGCGCAGCAACCTGCGCAAAAGTCACCTCGGTGGCGCTGATGCCCTGCTTGGCCGGCTCGTTCGCCACGGCCAGTCCCGTCAGCGCCGCCACCATGGCTGCACCGGTCACGATACACGTGAATTTCATCGATCTCTCCTTGTTGTGAAAAGCCATCCCACGCTCATTGACACGTCGGGATTAACCGCTGGTTGACAGCACAATTCACAGCGAATTGGCGGAATGATCGCAGCGGCCCGGGATCGTAAATTTGGCCGGCTAATCTTTTGGCCTTGAAGCGTTAGGAGAGCGGGCCATCGTCCAGGTCGCGAAGATAGACTTCGTAAAGAGAAGGCTGAAATATCGAATTGGGCACGAGTTCATCGGGCCTTGAAATATCGGCGGGAAAGACAGTGCCCGCAGCAAAGATCTCTGGCGAGACATAGTGTAACCCATCGGGAACCGCGCCGAATTCACCTGCGGCGCCAGTATAGGCAATGTTGAATCCCCAGACGCCGAACGCCGGAACCGTAATATGGAACGAGCCTGTGCGGCTGAACACCTCTTCCATCGTTCGGCGGATCGACCAGAACGTGCGCCGCGCGATATAGGGCGAAGAACTTTGCGTGACGACAACCGCATCCTCGGCCAGAACGCCGGAAACCAGCGCATAAAACTCAATCGAATAAAGCTTTGAGATCGCTTCGTTATGCGGGTCCGGAAAGTCGATGATGACCCGGTCGTATTTCACATCGGTCTGACGCACGAACAGGAATGCATCGGCATTGTGGATCGTGACCTTAGGCGAGGCCAGGCTGCTTTTGTTGATCCTGACCAGCGGTGCAAATTCCAGTCCCAGCTTTGTCATGTCCGGGTCGATATCGACCAGATCGATGCGTTCGACCTGGTCGTATTTCAGGATCTCGCGCACGGCCAACCCATCGCCGCCGCCCAGTACCAGAACATTCTTTGCCACCGGCCCCGACGCCATCGCGGGATGAACCAGCGCCTCGTGGTACCGGTGCTCGTCATACTCGGAAAACTGAAGATGCCCATCGATGAACAGGCGCAGATCGTTTTTGCGCCAGGTCTGCGTGACCACCAGGGTCTGATAGGGGGTCTGTTTCGACCAGACGATGCGGTCGAAATAAAGATGCTGCTGCGCCTTGGCGGTGAGCCAAGATGCCGCAACCGTCAGGGCAATCAGTGCCGCCAGAATCGTCAGCACCGCGACCATCATCGCGCGCGGGCGGCGCAGATGGTCGCGCAGCCAGATCACGCTGAGCATGGCCACCGCGATATTGATCAGCCCGATCGCAAAGGATGACGTGATCAGCCCCAGCGACGGCAGCAACAGCAGCGGGAACGCGACCGATCCGATCAGCGCGCCGACATAATCCAGCGACATGACATCGGCGATCGATCTCCGTGTGCCGCGGCGCTCGGCCAAAACCCGCGTCAAGAGCGGGATCTCCAACCCGACGAGCGCGCCGATTAGGAGAATAAACGCAAATTGCGCGGTGGTGTAAAACCAGGGCGCGTACGGAAACAGCATGAACAGCGCGATCGAGCAAAGGCCGCCGACAATCGCCAACGCCATCTCGACATAGACGAATGCTTCGATCAGATTCTGTCCGATAAAGCGCGACAGATACGATCCGATGCCCATGGCGAACATGAAGAAGCCGATGGTCAGGGAAAACTGATAGACCGAATTGCCCAGCAGATAGCTGGAGACGGTCCCGATAATCAGCTCGTAGACGATCCCGCACAACGCGACCACCAGGATCGAGGCCAGCAAAACGTTGGCCTGAAGTGTGGGCAGGTCGGCATAGGAGGTGCGGGCCTCGGAAGAATTGCTCATGCAGAGGGTTTTCTCATGGCAAGCGCGAACCCGCGAAAAAACCGGGGCCGATCAGGCGACCCCGGTGGGATTTCCGTGTCTTACTTTCCGCGGCCGAGGCCACCCGAACGGGCACGCGACCGGGCGCTGGAGGGCGCCTTGTAGGACGACCGCGCTGTGGTCTGACGGTTGTTGAAAGACCCGGGCCGAACGCCCGCTGCGCCTTGGCGCGACAGCATCGAACCGATCAGCGCGCCAGCCAGGAAACCGGTGCCCGAGAAGCCGTAATGCGCACCGGCGCCGGTCGTGTCGGTTGCGATCAGGCGCTTGTTCTCGCTGTCGACTTCGACGGTGAACAACTTGCCCTCGCCGCTGTCCTGGACATTGTTGGCATTCGCATCGGCAAAGCCCAGGAAGCTTGCGTCCTTTTGCATGGTGACGCCGATGGCGGAATCGTAAAAGCTCGGGTCCGAGTTCAAGACAGCATGCATGAACTTGGTCAGCTCTGCCATTTCCTCTTCACCGGGTTCGGTAACGTTGTTCTCTTTCAAGTAGCCGTCATAGCGTTCCAGCGCGAACGCGGTGCGGTCCAGAACTTGTCCCAGATCAGCGGACTGCGGACCGCTGCTGCCACCCAGGAAACTGTAGCCAAGAAATCCGACTACGGCGACGACGATGACGATCTGAATGTTACGCATGGGGTCCTCTTGGGAGTTTCGTTATCGTTTGGGTTCAGTTTAGCGGCTTCGACCACCAGACATCATCGATGCCGACGGCGTGATAATCCTTTAGGTGGCCGTAGCAAGTAAAGCCTTGGGCTTCAAGTTCCGAGGTGGCGAACTCGGATGCATCCGACGGCAACGCGACAAAGACAGCCCGCCCATTCTGACGCCGCGCCTGTTCGATCGCAACATCCAAACCGTGAATCCCCTCGCCGCTAAGGTCCCACGCGACACCAAATCCGCCGATCGACTCGCTGGCCGGTGTCAGACGGCCGAACTGAACGCCGGAAATCACGCCGATTTCAGGTGCAGGTTCGGGGTCGATCGACGGGTTGATCAGGCCATAGCAAATCTTGGTCTCGCCCGTGTCGTGATAGTCTGGAATGCGCATTTCCTCCTCGGCCCCTAACGACCGGTAAAAGGCCATGGCGTCGGCGTAAATCTCCTCGCCATCTTCCTTGTAGTCGCTGGTCGCGATGAAGATTTTACGAACGCCGTGCTCGTTCAACTGGCCCAGCAGGCCGTCCAGCATCATCTGGCCCATCCCCTCGCCCTGACAATCTTCGGACAGGTAAGTCCAGGACAGCCAGACCACATCTTCCGAGTTTTCGGCCAGATGCGCGCCGGTGACACCCAGGACCTGGCGCCCTTCGGCCAGAACGAACATGCCGTCATAGCCGTCTTCCTGGAACTGGGCTTCGGCCTCTTCGGCGTCGTCTTCGTCAGTTTCGGCAATGATGGCAATGACATAGGCGTGATGTTCCGGTCCCATCGGGATCAGCTTGGGGCCTTTTTGACCGAACATCTTGTTGAACATTACAATCCCCGCTCCGGCAGCGGCACCGCCCGCATGGGCATAGACCGCCAGCACTTCCTTCATCATCCAGAAATCCACCGACAAAGCGGCAAGAATCAGGCAGCCCCACAATACCAGACCTGGCCCCGTTGCCCCACCGATCAAAGCAAAAACGGCAATGCCCAGGGCAACACCGGACAGGCCGACAAAGGGGCGGTCCGTCATCAGAAATTCAAGCGTCGTGGCGCAGACCGCCGAAAGGGCGATCAGCACCAGATAATCACGGCGCCGCACGCGCGGTTCAACCATCAACCCAGCAATAGCCAGCATGATCGCGTTGCCCAGCAAATGCCCTGGGTTGCCGTGGCGCAGAATGTTCGGATAGGCCAAGGCATAATCGACCAGCGGCCCTCCGGCGGCAGTAAAGACGCCGTCACCGAAGACCGCGAACATAAAGCACGCAGTCGCGATTATCACGATCGTTATTGGGATCGCTTCGATTCGGGTGGCAAACCGGTTGAACATGGCGCGGCAATACCATGCTGGATTGCCGCAGACATCACACCAACGCGGGCCGGGCATGTGACGGTATCACCAGGGCGAATTGCCGGGGGCGGATCGGTGACCTATCAGACCCGGACAATGAAAGGGCTGCCCAGCGTGAAAACCGATATTCCCGAGCCGATCCTGTCCGCGACCATTCTTATGATCCGGGAAGCGCCGAAATTGCAGGTCTTCATGGCCCGGCGCCATCATCAGATCGATTTTGCGTCCGGCGCATTGGTCTTTCCGGGCGGCAAATGTGCCGATGACGATCGCCGTTCTGACTGGGCAGATCATGTCGATGGCGATCTGGGCGCTTTGAATGTTGCCGGGATAGCCGCAGTGCGCGAAACATTCGAGGAAAGCGGCCTTCTGCTCTGCCGACCGGCAGATGCCCGCGGAGCGGGCCAGCCTTTGTCCGGCGCCGACACCGCAGCGGCCTTGGCGCCCCACCGCGCCGCCGTTGACACGGGCGAGCAAAGTTTTCTGGATCTGGTCGCCGGGGCCGGGCTGGTGGTTGCACTCGACCGGCTGGTGCGGTTTGCCCATTGGGTGACGCCGACATTCATGCCGAAACGGTTCGACACACACTTTTTCCTCGCGCTTGTGCCGCAGGGCCAGATTGCCGAACATGACGGGCGCGAAGTGACCGCGTCCGAATGGATCGCACCCGGCGATGCGGTTGCGCGCGCTGCGGCAGGACAGGCGACGATCCTGTTCCCGACCCGGCTGAACCTCGAGATGTTGGGCGACGCAGAAACGGTTGAACAGGCGCTGGCGCAAGCTGGCCAACGCCCGGTTGCCGAAGTGATGCCGTTGATCGAACAGGACGAACAAGGCATCGATTGGCTGACAATCCCCGCCGATGCAGGCTATCGCACGACCCGGGCCAATCTGGCGGAGGAACGGGGCGCGCGCCGTTAAGGGCCCTGTGTCTTCGATGGCGCGAAGCGGGCTGCGCGCCGCCCGCAATTTTCAGCGAAACCGCTCAGGCGACAGGGCCGAGATCACATTCGGGGTCAGGGCAGGGGCATTGCCCAGGATCTGATCGGCGGCAAGCTGGCTCATCGCCGGGGCGGTCTGGATGCCATAGCCGCCCTGACCGACGAGCCAATAAAACCCATCCGCCACAGGTTCGAAGCCGTTTACCGGGGTTCGGTCGGGCGCAAAGGTGCGCAGACCCGCCCAGGACCGCTCGACCCTCGTGACCTCCAGCGTTGTCGATTGTTCAAACCGGTGCAGTCCCTCGGCCAACACCATGTCGTCGGGATAGGCATCGTGCGGCTCGACCGGGTCCTCGTCGGCGGGCGAAACCCAGAGGCGGCCGCTTTCCGGCTTGGCATACCATGTCTCGGCCATGGTCGCGGTCAGGCACCATCCGCTTGTATCTTCGGTCACGGGCAAAACGGCGATGGTTCGGCGCATTGGCGTCAGGCCAACCGGCGCGATCCCGGCCAGCGCGGCCACTTGATCGCCCCAAGCGCCCGACGCATTGACGATCACGGGCGCTTCGAACTCGCCTGCCGGCGTCTCGGCGCGCCAAAGATCGCCGACGCGCGACAATGCCGTCACCTCGGCTTTGGGCACGATCTGCCCGCCCGCGGCCCGCAGGGTCCGGATAAAGGCCTGCAACAGCGCGTCGACATCGATATCCGAAGCATCGGGTTCCAACGCACCGCGCACTGCCCGCTCGGGCCGAAACGGCGGGAACAGACGGCAGACCTCCTCGCCCGACACGATCTCCAGCCCCTCGGCCCCGGCCGTATACTCTTCGAATGCCGCCGCCATGCCCGGTTCTTCGACCTGCAGGACACCGCGCGGCGACAAAAACCCCGTCTCGGCCAGGTCGCCGCCCGAACGCAAAACATCGACCGACGCCGCGTTCAGCGCCCGCAGAACATCGTTGCCGTAGTTCAGAATAAACGTCGCCGCCGATCGCCCGGTCGTGTGATATGCGGGGCGCTCCTCCATCTCCAGCAACGTAACCTTCGCATGTGGCGCCAACCGCGCCGCGGCCCCGATACCGGCCATTCCGGCCCCGATGATCAGAATGTCTGGTGTTCGATGCATAAAGCGCCTCCGTTTCACCGGCCACTCTATCCCCGGTCCCACGGATTTTCATCGAAATTGAGTAGCTTTTGCGGCTTCTGTCTCGTGGCAGGGTTTGCGCGAATGCAGAGGTTCGATTCAACTCCTGTTGGCATCCGCAGTCGGGGACGAAGTGAGCTTTCGATGCGGCTGCACCAATGGCCGCTATCGGTGAGATTGACTAAGTAGCATCAACTGCTGCTCGATCAGACGCTGCGATAATTCGCTTGAGCAGCGGTCTGAGCGGCCAAAGAAGTATCCTGCCAATCAGCGTCAAGACTGGCCTCGAATTCCGCATCATTGTCCGGGCATATTCATCTGCTTCCTTTTCCTGTTCAGCTACCTGACCGCCCTCAATGTGACCAGATGCGTGATGCCCAACCTCATGGTAGAAGGTGAACTCCGCAACCAGACGACACCACCAAAGCTTGATACCCTTGGGTGTGCTAGCGGGCCATGTCAGTATGATGCCGGAGAAGAACAAATTGTACTTGCCCAGATAGTCAAGGCCGGGCTGGCGCGCGATAACGTCTATGCGGGTCACGTTGTCTAGCGTCAGGCCTTTAGTCTTGCACCAAGTTTCTACATTTTTGACAACAACATCGCGATCCGTAATGTCAGAGGCAACAAACAAAGGTATTCTGTCGGCTATCAGCTCTGCAGGATTTTCGAGAACACGCCGTGAAAGAATTTCCAACGTCTTAACATGCATGGGATGCAAATTGCGCTTTCGTAGCCTTGCGATTTCCTGTTCAAATGCAGATGCATCAATTTCATCCAAGAGGACAAGTAGTACGCCAAAGTACTTGGACAGAGGTCCGCGAGGGTTCTCAAACCATGCTGACGACGCCAGTTTTTCTTGAACCTGGCGGACGGACGCATCGCGGTCGTTCAAAGCTTCCCGCCATGCATCCCGAACGGTCTCGACATGATCCGTCGAAATACCTCGCAACAGTTTCCCGATGGCTAGTTTGGATCTCTCAGTCATATAAAAACTATAACAACAAAAAGAAGCGTTATTCAGACACGATTGAACTGTTTGCAAAAGTAACTTTGTTCTTTTGCTAGTAGCAGTCCTAGCTGAGAACAGTCATTCGTGCATGCTGCAGCTTCGGCCAAAATGGGCTCCTTGCCGACATTCGCTGCCCTTTCAACAAACGTTCACTAATTGCAACAAGCGACAACACCCCACCGAAGCGATCCCCTAAAAGTGGACCGCCCGGCCGTAGGCGTCCAGAACGCTTTCGTGCATCATTTCGGACAGGGTCGGGTGTGGGAAGACCGTTGCCATCAGGTCTTCCTCGGTCGTCTCCAGCTGACGCCCGACCACATAGCCCTGGATCAGCTCGGTCACCTCGGCGCCAATCATATGGGCGCCCAACAGCTCGCCCGTGCCGGCATCGAAGATCGTTTTGACCATCCCCTCCGGCTCGCCCAGCGCGATGGCCTTGCCGTTGCCAATAAAGGGAAAGCGGCCGACCTTGATCTTCAGGCCCTTTTCTTTGGCCTGGGCTTCAGTCAACCCGACCGAGGCGACCTGGGGCTGGCAATAGGTGCATCCGGCGATGCTGTCCGGATCGACCGCATGAACGTCGTTCTTTCCGGCGATCAACTCGGCGACCATCACGCCTTCATGGCTGGCTTTGTGGGCCAGCCAGGGCGCACCTGCGATATCGCCGATGGCAAAGACCCCTTCAATTCCGGTGCGGCAGAACTTGTCGGTCACGACATGGGTGCGGTCGATCTTGACGCCCAAGGCCTCCAAGCCCAGCCCCTCGGTATTTCCGACGATCCCAACGGCGGAAATAACGGTATCGAACTCATGCTGCTCGACCTTGTCATTCACTTTGATATGGGCCGTGACCTTCGGTGCCTTGCGGTCCAGCTTTTCGACCATGGCGCCTTCCATGATCTTCATGCCCTGGGCTGCGAACTGTTTCTTGGCGAACGCACTGATTTCGGCGTCCTCGACCGGCAGAATGCGGTCCATGACCTCAACAACCGTCGTCTCGGCGCCCAGCGTGTTGTAGAAACTGGCAAATTCGATCCCGATGGCACCCGACCCGATGACCAACAGCTTTTTCGGCATCCGCGGCGGGACCAAGGCGTGCTTATAGGTCCAGACCAGTTCGCCGTCTGCTTCCAGACCCGGCAGTTCGCGGGCCCGTGCGCCGGTGGCGATGATGATGTTCTTGGCGGTCAGTTCCGCGGGCTTGTCGCCCTTGACCGACACCTTGCCCTTGGCCGGGATCGAGGCGTCACCCATGACGACGTCGACCTTGTTCTTCTTCAGAAGATGCCCGACGCCGGAGTTCAGTTGACCCGCCACTTTGCGCGACCGCTTGACGACGGCGTCAAGATCATAGCCGATCTTGTCTGCCTTCAGACCGAAATCCTTGGCCCGCTCCATCAGGTGAAAGACCTCGGACGAGCGCAGCATCGCCTTGGTCGGGATGCAGCCCCAGTTAAGGCAGATCCCGCCCAGATGTTCGCGCTCGACGACGCAGGCCTTCAGGCCCAGTTGCGCGGCCCGGATTGCGGCGACATAACCGCCGGGACCGGCGCCGATGACGACAACATCATAAGCGGACATGGGGCATCCTCCTGTTCGGGTTTCGTAAGGGGATTATGTAGGAAAGTGCCGAAAAGTGTTTGACAGTTTCGGCACTTTCCTGTAAATTGGCCACATTAATCAGGGGACAGTTTCATGGCCAAACATCGTACAGTAGGAAAGTCCAATCGCAAGGGAATCTCAATGGTCGAATTATTCCGCCAATTCCCAAGCGATAGAGCCGCCGAGGCATGGTATATCGAGCGGCACTGGCCCGATGGCATAGCCTGCCCGCATTGCGGATCTCTGAACGTTCAAACGGGCGCGAAACACAAATCCATGCCGTACCGCTGCCGTGAGAAGGAATGTGCCAAGCGTTTCAGCGCAAAGACCGGTACGGTGATGGAGGGGTCAAAGCTCGGTTTTCAAGTATGGATGATCGCCACTTATTTGCTCTCCACAAGCCTTAAATCCGTGTCCTCCGTGAAGCTACACCGTGATCTCAATATCAATCAGCGTTCCGCTTGGTTCTTGGCGCACCGGCTGCGAGTTGCCTTGGCTGAAAAGGGTGGGGTGTTTGAGGGGCCGATTGAGGTTGACGAGACCTACGTGGGATCAAAACGGCACAGTATGTCAAACAAGCAGCGCAAGGCGCTCAAGAATACCGGGCGCGGTCCGGTCGGCAAGTCCGCCATCATCGGAGCCAAGGATCGCAAAACCAACAAGGTTGCGGCCAAGACGATAGAACGGACGGACACCGAAACCCTGCACGGCTTTGTTGCCGATCACGCGGCACTGAACGCCTCGGTCTATACGGACGATGCCGCTTCCTATCAGGGCCTGCCCTTTGATCACGAAACAGTCACTCACTCGCTGTCCGAATACGTCCGGGGCGACGTTCATACCAATGGGATTGAGTCGCTGTGGAGTATGTTCAAGCGCGCCCACAAGGGAACGTTCCATAAGCTCAGTCCGAAACACCTGGACCGTTACGTTCAAGAGTTTGCCGCCCGCCATAATCTCCGTGAGGAAGACACAATCGACATTATGGCTGCGGTTGCCAGCGGGGCGATTGGCAAGCGGCTGCGTTATCGGGAATTGATCGCGGATAACGGGCTGTCGAATGGAGCACGGTCGTGAGCGGTGCGGCGCAGCACTCTTGGCATGATGATGCACCGTACCCAGCCTTCAAACGAATAAATACCTTAGATCGCGACCCCTTCTCAGAGATTTCAGAGTGCCTATTGTTGTGTGGCGATGCTCAGGCAGCACTGTCTATTCTACCAGACGAATCGGTACAAACAGTCCTTACCTCACCGCCCTACTGGTCTCTTCGAGACTATGGGGTGGAAAATCAAACCGGGCGAGACGAGAGCCTTCAGGGCTATATTGGCGCAATAGTCGAAGCCTTTTCTGAAGTATCCCGGGTCCTCCGTGAAGACGGCACCGTATGGCTCAATGTGGGAGACGTGTTTACTTCCGGGAACCGCCGATACAGAGCGCCTGACAAAAAAAATCGCGCTCGGGCAATGACCGTAAGACCTCCAACGCCAGACGGGCTGAAGCCCAAAGACCTAATTGGCATTCCGTGGCGTCTTGCCTTTGCGCTCCAGGACGCGGGTTGGTGGGTTCGTAGTGAGATTATATGGCACAAGCCTAATGGTCATCCCGAGTCAGTCCGAGACCGTCCGACAAAAGCGCATGAGACGGTATTTCTGCTATCGAAATCACAGGATTACTACTATGACATAAACGCCGTCCATGGTCCGGGCGGTCGCAGACTTCGCTCCGTGTGGGATTTGCCTACTGAGCCGGTAAGGCGGCTTGAAGATTGGTCAGACGATCACCCTGCTATGATGCCATTCGCTCTTGCGTCACGCTGTCTTGCAATTACCGGTCGCAAGAATGGTGTTGTTCTTGACCCATATGCGGGCGCTGGAACGACTCTGCTCGCAGCGGCTGAACACGGCTTGCCGTGGGTAGGTTCTGAGATCAAACCGTCCTTCGTTGATTTGATAGAACGTCGACTAAGCGCATGACGCATGATGACCTGAAGACCCGGTTAGATAAGTTCTCGCCCGTCCAGGTCGAGTTCGTGGCAAAGGTCATGGACTCTCTGACTAACGCGCCGAGTGCCGATATTCGACAGACTGGAACATGGCTCACTGCTCACCCCGCATGGATTGAGTATTTCGGCTTGGCATTATCTGTCCATCATAGCGCAACGATTGAGCCTTTAGGTCTAAAAGCCTTCGAATCAGTATTCCGTAATGCTTGCAAACATTTGGACTGGCCAGTTGACCTCCCAGGGTCACCCACACGGCGGTTCGTAGACTTGACCGTCCAAGTAGCATCGGATGCAGATAGGCGACTCTCGTTAAAATCGAGTGCAGCGCGAAATATGTCCAGGAACGCCGTACACATATCAAAACTGACTGAGGCGGCATGGATTCAAGACACCCGCACCGCTCGCTCGCGCCGCGCCAAGACTTTAGAGTTATTCCGTGAGTTTCAAGAAGCGGTAAGTGACATCATTATGCTGCGGGCCTTTCGGACGACTAATGACCGCGCGCCAGACCTTTACCAGCTTGTGGAAATTCCGGGAAATATCTTTGACGCCATCCAGGCGGCCCCTTTGGAGTTATTTGAGCGGGACGCTCCGCGCATAGAATGCGTCATGGGTGGAAAGGTTGTTGCCACCGTAGCAATAGACCGCTCCGACGCTAAAATCACTGTCCGGGGAATAAAACTCACCGCTTGTATTATACACGCAGAATGGAGCCGTAAATGACCGCCTCAAAACCCAAGCGCAAGGCCGAGCCCCACACGGTTACGGTCAACATCGTTCAATCCGATTACCAGCCC
This sequence comes from uncultured Limibaculum sp., assembly GCA_951813525.2. Taxonomy (GTDB): domain Bacteria; phylum Pseudomonadota; class Alphaproteobacteria; order Rhodobacterales; family Rhodobacteraceae; genus Thermohalobaculum. Next base: position 235,709 of record CATOTJ020000003.1, on the reverse strand, counting down.
TCAAAGGCGCAATTAGAAGCAGATGCGCGGGTCAATGCGACCTTCGATGAAGCTGTCCAAGCTCTAACCAAGCCGGTCAAAATCAAGTACGTGGACCGGCCTACGCGGGGAAAATGACCCCTGCGTTTCGGCACTTTCCTACATAATCCCCTTTCGTAACGCTACGGCGCCATCCAATGATTTTCAACGAAACCTGTCGCAACAAATGTGCGGATCACGCGGCCCGAGGGGAAAATTCATGCGCCGACGCGCATTTCAGTGATGCACTTGGCGCGGGTGCCGACCGGATGGGTGCCGGTCAGCTCATATACCCGCCACCGGCGCGATAGGCCAGTTCGGCCTCGCTGTCCGTGCGGCCCAAGGCCATGTTCCGGCTGGGAAAGCGCCCGAACTTACGGATCACCGCGCGATGGTCGACCGCAAACGAAAGCTGTTCCGGCCCGATTTCCGGCAGGCGCATCATGAACATGCGCACGCATCGCTCTTGATCCGACAACACCTCGGAGTGCATCAATGGCAGATAAAAGAACTGGCGTTCCGGCTCGGGGATCGCCAGATCCATGCTCCGCCCGATTGCCGCTTTCGCGACCCGGCACGCAAGCCGATCGGCCGCAAAGGCGGCCTCGGTGCCGCGATGCATGTTGCGTGAAAACTGGTCGGTCAGGACCAGGAAGGCCAGCGCGCCGCGCGGGCTGACTGTCCACTGGTCCAGCGACCCGGCCATTGCTTGATCCCAAAGATCACCGAATTCGTTGCGAATCCGTTCGTCTGTTTCATCGCTGACCGCGTACCAGCCCTCGGGCCCGATCTCGGTCAGCCAAAAATCCAATATCCGCTCGATATCGCTCATGCCGCTTCCTCATTCGGGCCTGTTCAGCGCAGGCTCGCCGGGCATCTGGGATGCGCCCTGACCTCTATCCTCCCCCGCATCCGCGCCCATTTCAAGCCCGGCGGTTTCCGATCCGTTCATTTCTTCTTCCGGCGATATGTCCACCTCTGCCTGCTCGGCGGCCTCTTGCGCCGCCAGTTCCCAGGCAACATCGGCGGCGACCGGTGCGGCGGTCGGGCTCATCGGCACCCAGGGCCCGGTTTCGTCAACGCCGGGCGCCCGGCGCTGTGTCATTCGGTACATCGCATAAATGGCGATCAATCCCATCGCGACGGCAATGAACAAAAAGAAACCTCCAGCCCCGATTTCGTCCATCACGAACCCCACGGCGATCGGTGCGCCCATGGCACCGACGCCATTGATCACGATCAACCCGCCCGAAGCCGAGGCCATATCCTCGTGATCCAGAAAATCGTTCACATAGGCCGTCAGCAAAGAATAAAGCGGGTTTGCGACGCCGCCGATCACAAAGCCGATGATCAGCAGCAGTATGAAGTTGCCACCCGCCAGCATCCCAAGCACACCGGCGACTGCGCCGATCGTCGTGGTCCCCATGATTAGGATCCGCCGGTCCATGCGGTCTGAAAACCACCCGATCGGGATTTGCAGGATCATTCCGCCCAGATAGATCCCGCCGACGAAAAGCGAAATCTCGCCGTGGCTGAACCCCTGATCGGCAGCATAAACGGGCGCCATGCCAAAGAGGCACGCAAAAGTCGTGCCCAAAAGGAACATTCCGACACAGCCCAGCGGCGATGTCTTGAACAATCCGCCCAACGACATGCGCCGAGTCGTCTCGAACACCGGGACAGGGGTGGAAGACAGCAGGATCGGCAGAAACGACACCGACACCATGACCGACATGATGACGAACAGGTCATAGCCCGCCGGGTCGCTGACGTTCAGCAGCGCTTGGGCCACCACAATACCAACCATCTGTGCCGACACATAGGCCGACATTGTCTGGCCTCGATTCTCGTTCGTGGCGCTGTCATTCAGCCAGCTCTCGGCAACCACATAAACGCCCGAGAAACAAAATCCGATGACCAGCCGCAGCGCCAGCCAGGCGATCGGATCAACGATGGCCGCAAAAAGGATGAACGCTGCGGAAATCAGCGAAGCCAGCGCCGCGAAGACCCGGATGTGCCCGACACGGCGCAACAGATAGGGAGTAATCTGCGCCCCGCCCAGAAAGCCAACGAAATAGGCGGACATTATAAAGCCCAGAACGGATGCCGAGTAGCCCTCGGCATCGCCGCGCACACCCAGCACCGTGCCCTGCAGACCGTTGCCGATCATCAGCAGCATCATCCCCATGAGCAATGCCCAGGAATTGCGGATCGCACTCAGCATGACCTGTCTCCGTCGCCAAACGTGCGGGCACTCTGATCAGGTGGTTCGCGCGGGTCTCGCCCGGAACCGGCACAACGTGTCGGGATCAGGACGCAGGGCCGCCCGGGCGGGCTAGCCATTCTTTCGGGCCGCGTCGGGCGCGGGCAGCAGCAACGAACCGTCGCCATAGGAATAGAACCGGTACCCGCATTGGATCGCATGGGCGTAAAGCGCCTGCATGCGGGCTGTTCCCATCAACGCTGCGACCAGCATGAAAAGGGTCGATTTCGGTAGGTGGAAGTTGGTAATCAGCCCATCGGCGGCCCTGAACCGATAGCCGGGCTTGATGAAAATGTCCGTCTCGCCCTGCCATGGCCGGATCTGACCGTCTTCGCCCGCCGCACTTTCGATCAGGCGCAGCGCGGTCGTGCCCGCGGCAATCAGGCGCCCACCATTGGCGCGGGCCGCATTCATCGCCCCGGCCGCCGCTGGTGTGATTTCGCCCCACTCGGCATGCATCCGGTGATCTTCGATCCGTTCTTTGACCGGCAGGAACGTTCCGGCCCCCACATGCAATGTCAGGCGCGCCGACAAAACGCCGCCCGCCGCCAGCTGATCCAACAGCGGTTGATCGAAGTGCAGGCTTGCCGTGGGCGCAGCAATCGCGCCGGGGCGGGTGGCAAAGACCGTCTGATAGTCTTCGCGATCCCGGGCATCTGCCGGGCGGCGCCCGGCGATGTAGGGCGGCAGGGGCATCTCGCCCGCCCCGGCAATGGCCGCATCCAGATCTGCGCCGTCCAAGGCAAACCGCAGATCGACCTCGCCGCCATCGCGGGCCGTGACCTCGGCGCTCAGCCCGGAAAAATCCACCGTGTCGCCCGGCTTCAGGCGGCGGGCTGGACGCGCCATCGCGCGCCAGGTGCCGGGTGCCAGTCGTTGGGTCAGCAGCGCCTCGACCTGAACGTTACTTTCGCCTTCTTGGGTCTGGCGCCGCCGCACCCCGAACAGACGCGCCGGGATAACCCGCGTGTCGTTGAAGACCAGCATGTCGCCGGGCCGCAACCAGTCCGGCAAATCGGAAAAGTGGGCATCGACGGTCTTCGCCCCGTCGGCCACCAGCATGCGAGAGGCCGGTCGCGGGCGCACAGGCCGCAGCGCGATCAAATTCTCGGGCAGATCGAAATCAAAATCGTCGAGGTTCATGCCAACTCATATCGCGCGGCCCGGGCCGCCGATTGCATTCAGCGGGCAGGACCGTCAGCAACGGCCATCCCTGGCCCTGAAACATCCGATGCGTTGCCCGTCGGGCGCCGTTCCTGCGAAGGAAGGTTGGCGCCGGGGCGGCCCCCCGCGCAACAGTCGGCGATCCTTGGTCAGTTCGCCTTCTTGCGGCGCGGTTTGCGCGCAGGCTTGGCGGCGGCAGCGGCTGCCTTAAGCGCCTGGTCCAGATCGGCCATCAGATCTTCCGGATCTTCGATCCCGATCGACAAGCGCACGACATCGTCGCCTGCTCCGGCAGCTTCGCGCTGTTCGGGGGTCAACTGACGGTGGGTGGTCGATGCCGAATGGATCACCAGGGAACGGGAATCCCCCAGGTTCGCCACATGGGAAAAGATCTCCAGACTGTCGACAAAGGCCATGCAGGCGGCATAGCCCCCCTTCAGCCGCGCTGTGAACAGCGCCCCTGCGCCCTTCGGATACAGCTTCTTTACACGTCTGGAATAGGGCGACGACTTCAACCCGGCATAGGTCACTTCGGACACGGCGCCGTGGTTCTCCAGCCATTTGGCGATGACCATCGCGTTATCGACATGGCGGTCCATGCGCAGGCTCAACGTCTCGATCCCCATCAACGTATAGTGCGCCGCCTGCGGGTTCAGCGTCATGCCCAGATCGCGCAAACCGATGGCAATGCCGTGGAACGTGAACGCCAACGGGCCGAATGTCTCGTGAAACTTCATGCCGTGATAGGCAGCTTCCGGCTCGGACAGGGACGGGAACTTGTCGCTGGCGGACCAGTCGAACTTGCCGCTGTCCACGACACAACCGCCCGTGACCGTGCCATTGCCTGTCAGATATTTCGTCAGCGAGTGCACGACCAATGTCGCGCCGTGCTCGATCGGGCGGCACAGATAGGGCGAGGCGGTTGTGTTATCAACAATCAGCGGCAGGCCGTGCTTGTCGGCGATCTTGGCCAGCGCCGGGATATCGGCGACATGCCCGCCGGGATTGGCGATCGACTCGCAGAAAATCGCCCGTGTATCGCCATCGATTGCCTTCTCGACCTGTTTGGCATTGTCGATGTCGACGAAATTGGCGCTCCAGCCAAAGCGTTTGATCGTTTGACTGAATTGCGTGATTGACCCGCCATAGAGCCGGCTCGAGACGACAACATTGCAGCCCGGCTGCATCAGCGGGAACAGCGCCATGATCTGCGCCGCATGACCTGAAGAGCAACAAACCGCGCCGACGCCGCCTTCCAGCGTGGCGATCCGTTCCTGCAACACGGCAACCGTCGGATTGGTCAGGCGCGAATAGATAAAGCCGACTTCCTGCAGATTGAACAGCGCGGCGGCGTGATCGGCGTCGCGGAAACAATAGGCTGTGGTCTGATAGATCGGCGTTTGCCGTGCGCCCGTTGCCGGGTCGGGCCGGGCGCCGGCGTGGATTTGCAGGGTGTCGAAACCAAAGCTCTTCTGGGCCATGTCAGTCCTTTCGGGCGTCTTAATTTACCGTGTTTTTCACGGGGAATTTTCAAAAGCACATTGCGGACCGCGACAGTACCGGCAAGGACGTTTCGCGACAAGCGGGGATGTGCAGGGCGATGCGGCCTGCAAGGGCGCAGGGCGCGCCCGCCGTTCGGAACGACGCGCCCGCCTTCGGGCACGCGCAGGATCAGCCAGGCGCCACAATCCGCCGCGGCAGCGACAGAACCAGCGCCAGGCCTGTGAAACCGAAAACCGCCAGGGTCGCGAACGCAATTGCATAGCTGCCGGTTGTGTCGAACACCCATCCGGCCAGGATCGGCCCCATTGCCCCGCCGACCGTTCCGCAGAACAGGATCAGCCCAAAGATGGCACCATGTGCGCGCATTCCGAAATACTCGGCCACCGTCGGTGAAACGACGGTGAACAGCCCGCCATGCCCGAACCCGTAGATCCCGATCACCGCGTACAGCATCCAGGGCACATCGATAAAAAGCAGCCCGATCAAGGCCAGGATCAGCGGCGCAAAGCACAGCATATAGGCCCGCCGCCCGCCGATCCGGTCGGTAAATGTTCCAACCACCAAACGTCCCGCAATGCTGGCGCCGCCCGAAACAGACAACAGCACCGCCGCCAGTTCGCGCGACAGGCCCATATCCATGCCATGCGCGACAATGTGAAAGGGCACTGTCAACAGGATCGGAAAGAACAGAAACTGGGTCAGGCATAGCCGCCACAGGATCGGCCCGGACTTGGCGTCGGCAAAGCTGATCCCTTCTTGCGGCGGGGCGGGGCCTGCCCCGGCCGGCCTGACGGGCAGGCGCATCAGCGCCGCCGCGATCAGCAAAAGCACAATCGACATCGCGCCCAGCACCATCACCGCCTCGCGCCAGCCCAGCCATCCGATCATCACCGCCATCAATGGCGGGATCGATATCTGTCCGCAGGCCGTGCCGACCTTGACCACTCCGGTCATGATCCCGCGCCGCGCCTCGAACCAACGTGCAACAACGGACAATGTCACAACATCATGCGTGCTCATGCCCATGGCCAGAAACAGGCCGAAGACCGCAAAAAGCTGCCAGGCGGCATCGATCTGACCCAGCAGGATATACCCGATGCCATAGGTCACGCCGGAGATCGCCAAAACCAGCCGCGGTCCGTAAAGATCGTTCAACCGGCCCGCAGCCATGGCGAAAACACCCATCATCGGCATTGTCAGCGATGAGGCGGTGGCGACCAAAGTCCGTGACCATTCGAACTCGGTTTCGAACACTTTCACGAACAACCCGTTGCCGAACATCAGTCCGATCACGGTGAACTGCACCAGGCAGGCACCGGCAACGATCAGGCCGCGGGGATAGGACGGGTCAGGGCTGGGCATTCGGAGGACTCCTTGCCGCCCTTAGAGGGGGGCAAGGCAGGGAATGCAAGACCGGCCCGCGCGATATCCCAATCTTGAACGACAGTGCTTCGTCTGTGCGTTGCCTGTTCGAGGCGGGATTGATAGCTAGAAGACAGATTTATAGGAGAGCGCATTGGCCGAACGGTCATTCAAAGAAGAGGTCAAGAAACTGCGCATGGGCGCGGGTCAGACCTTTCGCGGCGAGGGGATCCTGGCGATCACCAAGGCGCTGCTGGAATCGGGCGTCGGATATGTGGGCGGCTATCAGGGCGCGCCTATCAGCCATTTGATGGATGTGCTCTCGGATGCTCAGGACATTCTGGGCGAGCTTGGCGTTCATTTCGAAGCGTCCGCGTCCGAGGCGGCAGCCACCGCCATGCTGGCCGCTTCGGTGCATTACCCGATCCGGGGCGCCGTGACGTTCAAATCCACGGTCGGCCTGAATGTCGCCTCCGATGCGCTGGCCAATCTCGCGTCGGGCGGGGTAACCGGTGGGACTCTGTTGATCATCGGAGAGGACTATGGCGAGGGGTCCTCGATCATGCAGGAACGCTCGCACGCGTTCGCCACCAAGTCGCAAGTCTGGCTGCTGGACCCCCGGCCCAATCATCCCTCGATCGTCAAGGCCGTCTCGGACGGCTTTGCGCTTTCCGAGGCATCGAACACCCCGGTAATGCTCGAGGTCCGCATCCGCGCCTGTCATGTCCATGGCCATTTCCAGACCTCCGACAATGTCGCGCCTACCTTCACCGTGCGCGACGCGCTGGAGGCGCCGCGCCGCAAGACCGACCGCATCGTGCTGCCGCCCGCGTCCTATTTGCATGAACAGGAAAAGATCGAACACCGCCTTCCGGCGGCCCGCCGGTTCATCACGGAAAATGCATTGAACGAACGCTTTGGCCCGGCGGATGGCGAGATCGGCATTATCCTGCAAGGCGGCATGTACAATTCCGTGATCCGGGCGCTGCAACGCCTCGGCCTCGCCGACCTCTACGGCGACACGCAGATTCCGCTGCATGTGCTGAACGTCACCTATCCGCTGCTCGACACGGAACTGGTTGAATTTTGCGAGGGCAAGAAAGCCGTGCTGATGGTCGAGGAAGGCCAGCCCGCCTATCTGGAAGAAGCGGTCGGCGCCATGCTCTTCAAGGCAGGGGCCGGATGCCATCTGTCCGGCAAGGACGTTTTACCGATGGCGGGCGAATACACAGGTCAGATCATGCTCGACGGGATCGGCGCCTTTGTGCGCCAACACGGGCCCGCCCTGCTGCCGGATGCCGCCCGCGCACCGAATGCCGACCCTGCGGCGCAGATCCCTGACCTCTCCGGCACCGTTCCGCCGCGCCCGCCCGGGTTCTGTACCGGTTGCCCTGAACGCCCGATCTTTGCCGCAACAAAGCTGGTCGAACAGGAGCTTGGGCCGCACCATATCTCCTCTGATATCGGCTGCCACCTCTTTTCGATCATGCCGCCTTTCGAGATCGGCGGCACGACCATGGGGTTCGGCCTCGGACCGGCGTCGGCCTCGGCGCTGAAGGCCGACGGTGCCCGCCGCTCGATCAGTTTCATCGGCGACGGCGGGTTCTGGCATAACGGTTTGACGTCCAGCATCGGGAATGCGGTCTACAACAAGCAGGACGGCGTCATCGTCATTGTCGACAACTATTATTCCGCCGCAACCGGCGGCCAGGACATCCTGTCTTCGCGCGCCGACAATCAGTCGAAGTCGACCAAACACCCGATCGCGAACGCCGTGCGGGGCATGGGCGTCAACTGGGTCCGTCAGATCGACCGCACTTATGACGTGCCGAAAATGCGTGCGGTTTTGAAAGAGGCTCTAACGACCGAGGTGCAGGGCCCAAAGGTCATTGTCGCGTCGTCGGAGTGCATGCTGAACCGCCAGCGCCGCGAGCGCCCGGAACGGGTAAAGCTGAAAAAGGACGGGCACCGCCTTGCCACGCCCCGCTTTGGTGTGGACGAGAACATCTGCACGGGCGACCACGCCTGCATGCGGCTGTCGGGCTGCCCGTCTCTGGGACTGAAACATCTGGACGACCCGCTGCGCGATGACCCGGTCGCCGCCATCGATGAAACCTGTGTGGGTTGCGGCAATTGCGGCGAGGTGGCGGATGCCGCGGTGCTCTGCCCCTCCTTCTACCGCGCCGAAGTAATCGACAATCCGGTTGGCTGGGACCGCTTTCTGGCCCGTTGGCGCGGGCGCATTATCGGTTGGCTGCAGGCCCGGCGAAGCAGGCGCGTCCTGCGCGTTCCGGCGATCCCGCCCGCCGCGCCAACGCTTGAGGCAGCGGAATGAACGCCCCGGCGGCCATCTTCACCGAAACCCGCGTGATCAAACTCGCCGTCCTTGCCGTCGGCGGGCAGGGCGGCGGCGTGCTGACCAACTGGATCGTCGATCTGGCAGAAAGCCAGGGCTGGCGCGTCCAATCCACCGCTGTTGCGGGTGTCGCCCAGCGCACCGGCGCCACGATCTACTATGTCGAGATGGCACCCGATACCGGCCGCGATCCGGTGTTCGCCTTGGCCCCGGCGCCTGGCGATGTCGATATCCTGATCGCTGCGGAGTGGATGGAGGCGGGCCGCGCCGTTCTGCGCGGTTTTGTGACACCTGACCGGACCACTCTGATCGCCTCGACCCACAGGGCATTGTCGGTCAGCGAAAAGATCGTGCCTGGCGACGGCCGGGTTGACGGCGAAGAGGTGACGGCGGCGCTCGACGCCGCTGCCGCCCGCGTTATCGCGTTCGACATGCAACGCCCGGCGGCGGCGGCGGGGTCGGTCATTTCAGCAACTCTCTTCGGGGCCTTGGCAGGCTCAGGCGCGCTGCCCTTCGATGCCGCGAGTTTCGAGAACGTCATCCGCGCGGGCGGGCGCGGGGTCGAGGCAAGCCTGACCGCCTTCCGCGCAGGCCACAACGGTCCTGATGAAAGCGCCGAAGACACGGCGGCGCCGCAGCCTGCCGCAACCGCCACCGGCCCCGAAAATGAACTCGCAATTTGGAATTCCAACGTTGCGCGCATTGAAGGCTTTGCGACCGGCTTGCAGGACATCGCCCGCGCCGGGTTGGTCAAGACGACCGACTTTCAGGACGCGGCCTATGGCAGCGAATATCTCGACCGTCTGAAACCATTCACCGAAAGCGGTGAAGGCGATGGCGATGGCGATGCCAACGGCGAACTCGCGGTCACGGCGGCCAAGTATATTGCCAACGCCATGGCCTATGACGATGTCATCCGTGTCGCCGATCTTAAAACCCGGCCCAGCCGCTTTGACCGCATCCGTGACGAGATGGGGACCGGCGATCGCCACATGCACCTGACCGAATTCATGCACCCGCGCGCGCAGGAATTTTGCGGCACACTCCCGGCCCGCCTGGGCGCCTGGATCGAGGCACGCCCCCGACTTGTCCGTCTGATCGACCGGCTGATCAATCGCGGACGGCGTGTGCGCTCGGACACGGTCCTCGGGTTCACGCAACTCTATCTGGTCGGTGGTCTGCGCCGTTGGCGCCGGGGCACCCTGCGCCACCGGATCGAAATGCAGCACATTAACGAATGGCTGGCCCTGGCGCGCAAGACCGCGCAGACGAACCCGGCGCTGGCCACCGAAATCCTGGCAACGCGGCGTCTGATCAAGGGGTATTCCGATACCCATGATCGCGGCACATCGAAGTTCGACCGTGTTCTGGGTGTCCTTCCGGCGTTGCAGGGCCGCGACGATGCTGCGGACTGGTTGCGCCGCCTGCGCGAAGCCGCCCTGCAGGACGAAAAGGGCGAGGCACTGGACGGCGCTTTGAAAACAGTCGCCAGCTTCACCTAACGCTCTATGAGAGATCGCTCCGCAGCAACCCTCGCGCCCTCAGCGCCGCTCTTCAACCAAGGCCAAAACCCGCAACGGGCTGCCGGACCCGTCCAGAACCTTCAGCGGCGGGCAGATGATCACCGCCCCTTTGGCCGGTAACTGGTCCAGATTGGCAAGGCATTGCAGCCCATAGCGCCCGGCGCCGTGCAAAATGTAATGCGCCGGATAGGGCGGCGACAGGTGCGCGCCCTGGCCCGCATCGGTGCCGACCGTCTCGGTGCCCAGGCCGATTATGTCGCGCTCTTCGACCAGAAACTTGACCGCATCCGGCGCAGGCCCGGGCGAATGGGCGCCGTCCCGTTCCATCCCCAGATAAGCGTCGGTCCCGACCAGCCTGGCCCAATCTGTCCGAAACAGGACCCACTGCCCGGGCGGGATCGCGCCATGGGCCTCCTCCCAGGCGCGAATGTGATCGACCGTCAGCAGAAAATCCCGATCAGCCGCGCTTTCCGCCGAAAAATCCAGAACGCAGGCCGGCGCCACCAGATTGTCCAACGGCAATTGATCGACGGTGTTCGCCGGCAATTGTCGGCCCGATACCCAATGGGCGGGCGCGTCGAAATGCGTGCCCGCATGTTCAGACATCGTCAGATTATTCCAATACCAGGCCGGGCCGCGCTCGTCATATCGGCTCACCTCTTCCAACCGGAAGGGCTGGCACTGGCCGAACTCCGGCGGCAAAACCATCACCGGAAAATCCGGCGTCAGCGCGTGGGTCAGATCGACGATCCGGACCGCTCCCCCGGCAATTCCGGCGATCAAATCGTTCAGGATCATCCCTGCAACTCCCGCTCCAGAACCTTGGGATTGTTCTGCCATCGTGCCAACACATCCTTGGCAATGTCGCCGACGAAACTTTCTTCAATGCCCTGCTCCAACGCGGTCACAACCGCCCGCGCGACTGCGCCGGGCGCCACTTTGGGCGGCGGGACCGGCTGGTGCCAGTCGTCTTCGATTGGGCCCGAAAAGACCGACAGGACACGCACGCCGCCCGCCCGCATTTCACCGCGCAGGCATTGCAACATGGAAAGACGGGCCGCGGTCGACGCCGAATGACTGCCGAAATCCCGCCAGTTGGCCAGAGCATAGACCGACAGGATGTCGACAAAGGCGGCGGCGGCCCTGACACCGTCGGCGCCGCGCCCGACCATGCCCGGGCCGAACTGCTGGGCCAGGCGTTGCAGGCCGAAGACGTTCACTTCAAACTCGTCGCGCGTCGTACTCAGCCCATGCCGGCCCATCACACCGCCGGGGCGCACATGGTCTGCCGTGTTGATCAGAATATCGGTCTTGCCGCCGATCTCTCCGGCCAATTCGCGCACCGAATTGGCGTCGGTGATATCCAGTGCGACGATCTCGATCCCGCCAACCTCGTGCAGCGCGTCGCGGCCATCAAAGGGCATCCAGGGTGTTGCGACGCCGACGAATACTTCCGATGCACCTGCATCTATTAACGCCCTGGCAACTTCCTGGCCCAGCTGCGTTCGTCCATCGGTCACCAGGGCCCGGCGGCGCCTGGGGCTCGCCGTCAATTCGCGCAATTGCACATCATCGGCCATGTTCGGGGTCTCCTCGACAGGCAGGGCCATCAGAACGCCATTGCCGGATTTGTCCAGATAGGCGCGAACGCGGACGGGTCCGGGCACAGTCACATCGCCGTGCAGATGGGCCATCAGCATCGGCCCGGCGTCCAGCTGAACTGTGCCGACACGCCAGGGCATGCGTTCGCGGAAATAGCTGTCCGGCGTGGTCTGCACGGTTGTCTCTGCGATCACCTGACCTGCGCCTGGTGTCTCGCGCCAGATCAACCGATGCGACAGGCACGACGGGCAGGCATCGCGCGGCGGATAGGCAACGTTGGCGCATTCGGCGCAATGTTGCAGACACAGCGCACCGCGCGCCGCCCCGGCCGACATCTGCACCGCCGCCCGGCTGCGCGGCGCTGGTGGCAGCAGCGGCGATTTTGTGCGCAGTTGCGGGTCCTTTCGCGGCGGGGCTTTGATCGGATCGGTCATGCCCCCTCCAACACCGCCGATGCCGAACAAAGCCCTCGGTCGTAATTGATCATGCCGAACCCGGAAATCAGCGCTTTTTCAGCGCCTTGGACCTGCAGGCCCAGGGCTTGCCCGGTTACCTGCCGCAGCCCCTCGACCAGGCCCAGATAGCCGCCCGCCGCCCCGGCCTGTCCGGCAGACAACTGTCCGCCGGATGTGTTGTGCGGAAACTCTCCGGCCGCCGTGGTATCGCGCGCCGCCATGAATGTGGCGCCCTCGCCCTTGGGGGCAAAGCCCAGATCCTCGATCTGCATCGCGACGATGACGGGATAATCGTCATAGGTCTGCACACAGTCCATATCGTCCGGGCCGCAACCGGCCATCTGCCAGAACTCATCCACATCCATGGCCCAGCCGCCACGGATCTGGATCGGATCGTCCGGAAAGGCGTTATGGCGTTCGATGGCGCTTAAAACCCTTGCATGGGGCAGGCCCAGTTCCTCGGCCTTCTGGGTCGTCATGACCAAGAACGCCTCGGATCCCGCCACCGGCATCACGCAATCGAAAAGATGCAGCGGGTCAGAGATCGGGCGCGCTCCGAGATAATCCTCCAGGCTGAGGGGCTTTTTCATGATCGCCTGGGGATAGGCCAAAGCGTTGGTCCGCTGGTCGACACAGATCGATCCGAACTGTTCACGGCTGGTTCCATGCATGCGCATATAGTGATCGGTCAGCAGGGCAAAGGACGCATTCGGCCCGCCAAATCCATAGGGATAGCTGGCATCTTGGGCGAAGCGCGAAAACGACCCAAGAAGACGGCGAAAGCTGTCCACATGATTGGTGTCGCCGGCAACGCAGGCAACCATCTCGGCGTCACCCGATTGGACCGCCCGGGCCGCCCGGCGCAGCGCAACCACGCCCGACGCGCCGCCCATCGGCACATGATCCAACCAGCGCGGTGTCACGCCGATATGTTGGGTCAGCCCGACCGCAGTGTCAGGCGCCAGCGTGAAGGAAGAAATCGACAACCCATCCAGATCGCGGTGCGAAACACCGGCGCGATCGCACAACGTCCGCAAGGCCCGCGCGATCCACCAATGTGCTGATTCAATGGAATAGCGGACATAAGGGATGCTTACCGGGACCGCGACGGCGACCCCTTCATAGGATTGGCGCGCCCGCACCCTAGGCCGTCCTTTTCTTCAGCGCCCGGCAGTCAAAGGCCGATCCTTCGGCGACCAGGCGGGCACCGATTGTCTTGATTTCCCCGCGCTGCAGTTTGTTGGTGGCGGTCTTGGGAATGTCGTCGACAAAGGCCAGCCAGCCCGGCGCTTTGAAATAGGCCATCTCTGCCAGCGACCAGCGCACCAGTGCCTCGGCTGCCTTACGGTTGCGCCTGTCCGAGACGACAAGCGCACAGACCTCCTCGCCCCGCATCTGATCCGGGACCGGAGTGCATGCAATTGCATCTATCGCCGGATGCCGCCCCAGCAGGCTCTCGATCTCGGCGGCTGAAATATTCTCGCCCGACCGCCGGATCACGTTCTTTTTGCGATCGACGAACCGGAAATCGCCGTCCGCCGTCTTCAGCACGACATCGCCCGTGTGCAGCCAGCCGTCCTGCCAGGCCTCCGCCGTTGCCTCCGGATTCTTCAGATACTCGCGAAAAAACCCCCAGCGCGGGTCATCGCCCGCCCGGCGCACCAGCATCTCTCCCGGCTCGTCCGTGCCTGCCTCGCGCCCGTCATCGGTCACGATCCGCGCCTCGACCCCGCCGCGCGGGCGGCCAAAGCTGCCCTGGCCCACCGGGCGCGGGTCATGGGTTGCCATGATGACACCGCCCGACCCGGTTTCGGTCATGGCCCAGCCCTCGACGAACGGGAAGCCGAACCGCTCTTCGCAGGCCGCGTGGATCGCCGGATCGATCCCGGCGCCAAAGCCAAAGCGCACCGAATGGTCCCGATCGGCAGGCCCCGGCGCCTCGGCCATGAAAAGCGGAGGCATGATCCCGAGGTAATGAATGCAGGTCGCTTCGGCCGCCCGCACGCTGTTCCACCATGTTCTGGGATGGAAGCGGTCCAGCACCGAAAGGCACCCGCCCACCGTCATCATCCCCATGACCGAGCAGGCCAGCGCGTTCATGTGAAACAGCGGCAACGGGGTCAGCATCCGCTCTTGGGGGTCTTCGGCAATGTTCAGATGTCCGCCAACGCCCGCATACCAATCCCCGCACCGAAGGAAATAGCGGTTCGTCAACACGCAGCCCTTCGGACGCCCGGTCGTGCCCGAGGTGTAGAGCAGGGCACATTCCGGATCGTCGGTGCGGGGTCCGGCGCCGGTCACGGCGGGCGGCACCTCGTCCGGTGCGACAACCTTCAAACCCGGCTCTGCTGCGTTTAGATCCGACGCCCGCCCCGGTATGGCGATCGCTGCCGCCATTTCTGAATGCTCGATCAAATAGGTCAGCTCGCCCCGGCGCAGGTCCGGATTGATCGGCACAATCCCGGCACCGACCCTGTTCAGCGCCAACCAGTGCCACAGAAAATCGGGCCTGTTCTCCAACAACAGTCCGACGCGGTGGCCCGGCCCATAGCCATTGTTTGCATATGCATCGGCCAGCCGGTCCACGACCGACAGAGCGGCGCCATAGGTCCATGCACCTGCATCTATTCCATAAATGTCAGCCGTTTCCGGCAAAACATTGAAAAACGCACGGCCCGGCCAACGCGCGGCAACGCGCGCAAAGCGATCATAGACTGTTTGGTCATCGGTCATCGGCTGGGACTTTCCGCGCGGCCCAGCCGGTTGTCAACGCGAGGGCTGGACAACCGCGCGATATGCGTCACGGTGCGCAAAAAAGAAGGGGACCCGCCATGATCATGTATTCGCGCGAGCTGACCGTCGCCTGGGGTGAAAGCGACCCTTTCGGGTTGGTGTACTACCCGATGATGTTCACCTGGTTCAACGAAACCGAGCACGAGTTGCTGCGCGGTCTGGGGTTCGGCACGAACGAGCTGATCAAGACCCGGCGCACCGCATTTGTCATGGGCGATGTGCATTTCCGGTTCATCGGCCCGGCGGCGTATGGCGACAAGGTCCGCACCACGATGAAGCTGGTCAAAATCGGCGGATCGACGCTGCACTGGGATTGCAAAGCCGTGCAGGCCCGCGACGGGGCGGTGATCACCGAAGGACGCGCGATCCGCATCTATGCGCAGATCCAGGAGGACGGGAACCTGAAAGCCATTCCGATCCCGGACGAGATCCAGAAGGCGTTGTCCGAACCCGGCGGCCTGATAAATCTGCCGGAGGACGAGGAGTAAGCGCATGACAAAGGGAGTAAGCGCATGAAAATCGCCTATCAGTCCTATGTCGATTATCCCAATGGCGCCGCGTATTGGGAGGCGCTGGGCAGTCACCTGAACGACATCAAGGCCCCCGGCACCCGGATCGACATTATCGGCATCACCCCGTTCGACAGTTATGCCCATCCGGTCGTTGAATGGCGTTGCGCGCGCGAGATGATGGTCAACGCAGTTCGCGCCGAGAAGGACGGCTATGATGCGTTTATCGTCGGCCATTTTCAGGACAGCGGCCTCTACGAGGTCCGCTCGATGGTCGAAATTCCGGTCATCGCATTGGGCGAGGCGTCCATGCTGTATGCCTGCCAGTTGGGGCAGCATATCGGATTGATCACCATCAATCCGCGGTTCGTGCCCGGCCATCGCCATCAG
Organism: uncultured Limibaculum sp.; assembly: GCA_951813525.2. GTDB lineage: Bacteria > Pseudomonadota > Alphaproteobacteria > Rhodobacterales > Rhodobacteraceae > Thermohalobaculum. The sequence continues at coordinate 219,771 of CATOTJ020000003.1, read as the reverse complement.
ATCAAGAAATACGGGTTGGAGCACCGCGTTACCGGTGTTCACGGGATGACGTTCGAGCCTGGCCAGATCCTCAGCGCGATCGGCGACGAGGACCGGTTGGCCGGGGTCGCGAAGATGTTCGAGGACCAGGGTCTGCCGCTGGTCGAGCAGGGGTGCGATATCCTGATCCCGGCTGGCGGCATTCCGATGCTGCTGTTCTCGGCCCTGCGCGACCACCGGGTCGGCGCTGCGCCGGTCATCAACGGCATTCCCATCGCCGTGAAGATGGCTGAAATGGCGGTGGAACTGCGCGGATTGACCGGCCTGGGCGTTTCGCGCACCGGCGACTATGTCAAAGCGCCGCCGGAAGTCATCGATGAATTCATAAGCCATCCCAAAGGCTTATAGCGCGAATACCGATCCGGCGCCGGGCAGGGCACCGACCGTAAGCAGCACGGTCGGCACAATATCTGGGCCAGTTCCGGGCTAGGCCGCTTTGCGGCGGCGGGGTCTGCGCCGCGGTTTGGCGCCGTCCGGCCGATTGCCGCCACTGCCCTGTTTTGCCGGTTTCTGGCCCGGTTTTCCGCCGGACTTGCCATTGGGACCATGTCCGCCATTGCGCGGTTTCCGGGTGGGATTGGCACGGCGCCCCGGGGTTGGCGGTGCCTCGGCCGGACCTTTCGGGCCGTCTCCGACAACCTCCAGCCGCAGGCCGATCAGCTTTTCGATCATGCCCAGATAACCGCGTTCCGCCGGATCGCAGAACGAAACCGCCAATCCCGATTTCCCGGCCCGCGCCGTGCGGCCGATACGGTGCACATAGCTTTCCGGCTCGTTCGGCAGGTCATAGTTGATCACATGGCTGACGGCGTCGATATCGATGCCGCGCGCGGCGATATCGGTCGCAACCAAAACACGGGTCTGGCCGGTTTTAAACGTTTTCAACGCCCGTTGGCGCGCGGCCTGGGTTTTGTTCCCGTGAATGGCCTGGGCCTCGACGCCTGCCTTGTCCAGATGTTCAGCCACCCGGTTGGCACGGTGCTTGGTCCGGGTGAACACAATCACCCGGTCAAGTGCGGCATCGGCCAGCAGATCGGTCAGCCGGTCGTTTTTGTCGTTGGCGCCCAGATGGTGAACGGACTGCGCAATCCGCTCGATCGGCGTTGACTGTGGCGCGACCTCGACCCGCGCGGGGTCCGACAGGAAGCTTTCCGCCAGCTTGGCGATTTCCTTGGGCATTGTGGCCGAGAAAAGCAGCGCCTGACGGTCCTGTGGCAACTCGGCCAGCAGGGCGCGAATATCGCGGATGAACCCCATGTCCAGCATGCGGTCGGCCTCGTCCAGGACAACGCAGTCAACACCGCGCAGATCGGCCTTGCGCCGCCGTACCAGGTCCAGCAATCGCCCAGGCGTTGCGACCAGAATGTCCAGCCCGCGCGACAGCGCGGCGATCTGCGGGCCTTCCTTGACACCGCCGAAAATCACGGCATGGCGCAGATGCAGGTATTTCGAATAAGCCCGGATTTCATCGCCGATCTGGATGGCCAGCTCGCGCGTCGGCGCCAGGATCAGCGCCTTTGGCCGGCGCGGCGAAACCGAGGGATCGATGCCGATCAACCGGTGCAGGATCGGCAGCGAAAACGCGCCGGTCTTGCCGGTTCCCGTCTGGGCAATGCCCAGCATGTCGCGTCCTTCCTTCAGGATCGGGATCGCCTGGGCTTGAATTGGGGTCGGTTTGGTATGCTGGCGCGAATTGAGTGCGCGCAGGATCGGTTCGGCCAGGCCGAACTCGGAAAAAGTCGTCGAAGTCAAATCAGGTTCCTTGAACGCTGGCGGCGAGCTTGTCGCATCGCGTCTGGCCAACGCATGCCCCGGGTCCGGGCGCGGCCCGGTCGCGGCGATTTTCAGATCAGTTCCCAGGAAAGGCCCTGCACTGGGCAGGGATCCGCGCTGTCGCGGGAAATGTTTGTGTGCGGCAAGTGGAAGTTTTTCGCTTGAATGTCAAGGGGTTTGGATCGGACCGTGCGGTCCTGTGTCAAGAACGGCGCATTGGGCGGCGCTTTTCGCCGCCGGGGCGCCACAAGCGACCCTTGCTTCTGTCTTTGCGTCCGTTAAGCCTTGGCACAGGCGCCGTGGCATCAGGGGGACGCACATGGAAATCACTGTCCTTGGCGGTGGAAACGGGTCGCTGGCCGCAGCGTTGGATCTGACCGAGCAGGGCCACAATGTCCGCCTGTGGCGCCGGTCGCCGGATGTCGTGGCGGCCATGGCGAACCCGCTGATGCTGGCCGATCACACCGGAACGCGCCCTGTGACGATTGCCATGGTTACGGCCGATCTGGGCGCCGCGCTGGACGGCGTCGAGCTGATTGTCTGCCCGACGCCGGCAACAGCGCAGCCCGACATCGCAGCGCGCCTCGCGCCGTTGCTGACCGATGGACAGGTGGTTTTCCTGCCGCCGGGCACCTTCGGCAGCTATCTGATGATGCGCGCAATGCGCGAGGCCGGAAACACGGCCAACGCCGCCTTTGCCGAAGCCGGGACGCTGCCCTGGCTGACCCGCAAACACGGGCCGGACACAATCGTCATCACGACCCGGGCCAGCCGGTTGCCGACCGGGGTTCTGCCGCTGTCGGCCAAGGACCGGGCGCTGGTGGTGATCAGGACAGCGTTTCCGGCGGTCGAAGATGCGGGAGATGCCCTTTCAGGGGCGTTGATGAATGCAGGGCCGATCATTCACCCGCCGCTGATCCTGATGAATGCCGGGCCGATCGAACATTTCGACCATTGGGACATTCACAACGAAGGCACCCAGCCCGCGATCCGCCGTGTAACCGACGCGCTGGACGCCGAACGGATCGCGGCGCGCCAGGTGCTGGGTTATGGGCCCCCGCATTTCCCGTTGATCGAACATTACACGACCGACCAGTGGATGTACGGCAATCTGGCGCATGACAAGCTGACCGACAGTGGCGACTGGCGCGAGCATCTGGTTCTGACCCAGCACCGGTATATGCGCGAAGACGTTGCAATGGGGCTGGCGTTCCTGGTGTCGGTCGCGGACTGGGCCGGTGTTCCCTGCCCGGTCGCGCGCGGCCTTCTGGCGCTGGGCGGGGCGATTTGCGGCGAGGATTTCCGCGAAAGCGGGCGGACATTGGAAAGCCTTGGGTTGAGCGGGTATTCGCGCGGCGAGATGACGGAACTATTGCAAGGCGGGCTTTGACCGGCAAGCAATAGGGCGCCGGGGCGTTAAGGGGGATTTATGACCGAGATCATCGCCGCTGCTGGTGCGGGCCGGATGGGCCGTGGTCTGGCCATCGTCTTTGCCTATGCCGGGCACAAAGTGCATTTGGTCGACCTGAAGCCACGAGGTGACGCCGCCGAATGGCTGGCCGGTGCCAACAACGAGATCCGCGCAACATTGGAGACGTTGGTCGCCTGCGACATGATCGAGGTGGGCGATGTGGATACGATCGCCGCCCGGGTGACTTACGTGGATGCCGCGGCGGCAACGGCGGCCCTGGGCGATGCGGATGTGATCTTCGAGGGGGTGCCCGAGACACTGGAGGCAAAGCGCGAAGGGTTGGGCGCGATCGCTGCCGCGGCCCGGGCCGATGCGATCATCGCCTCGACGACCTCGACGATTTTGTCGGGCGAATTGCAGGGCATGGTCACGCAGCCCGAGCGGTTTTTGAACGCCCATTGGCTGAACCCGGCGTTTCTGGTGCCGCTGGTCGAGATCTCTCCCGGCGCCGGGACCGATCCGGGCGTCACCGCGCGGTTGAAAGCACTTCTGGAACGGATTGGCAAGGTGCCGGTTGTGATGAAACCCAGCCCCGGATTTATTGTGCCCCGTATTCAGGCGCTGGCCATGAACGAAGCCGCCCGGCTGGCCGAGGAAGGGGTGGCGACGCCCGAGGATATCGACAAGGCGACCGTCTTTGGCCTGGGCTTTCGGTTTGCGATCCTTGGGATGCTGGAGTTTATCGACTGGGGCGGCGGCGATATTCTGCATCACGCCAGCCGGTATATGGCCGATGCGACCGGCGAGGACCGGTTCGAGGCGCCCGAAATCGTCAAACGCAATATGGCCGAGGGGCGGATCGGTCTGTCCACCGGCTCCGGATTTCTGGACTATGCCGATAGGGATATCCCGGCCTATCGACGCGAGCGCCTGTCGGCCTTTGTCGGGATGCTGCGCCATATGGGTCTGCTGCGCCCGCCGGTCAGATAGGGGGCCAGGATGCCTGTCGTCTCGATTTCTGCCGCCGTCGCGCTGCATGCGCAGCAACGCCCCGATGCGCCCGCGTTGACCTGCGGGCCGGACACCGTGAATTGGGGCGATCTGCATCGACGCACCAACCGGTTGGCGCGAATTTATCAAGATCTTGGCGTCGGGCAGGATGATCTGGTGACGGTTGCGCTGCCGAATTCGGTCGCGTTTTTCGAAGCCGCGCTGGCGATCTGGAAGCTGGGGGCAACACCGCAACCGGTTTCGGCCAAACTGCCGGGGCGGGAGTTCCGCGATATTGTCGAGCTGGCGGATGCCCGGCTGGTGGTGGGCGCGGTCCCGTCGGACTTTCCGGACCGCGCGACGCTGCCTGCCGGGTTCGAACCTGATCCCCGTTCGCCCGCCACCGATCTGCCCGATACCGATCTGCCCGACCGGACTGCGACCCATTTCAAGGCCCCAACCTCGGGCGGATCAACCGGGCGGCCCAAGATCATCCTGTCGCAGGAACCGGGAGCCTTTGACCCGGAGGAGCTGGTCATGGGCATGGTCGGCCGGTCGGTCGTGATGATCCCGGGGGTTCTTTATCACAATGCGCCGTTCAGCATTACGGCCCGCGCCTTGATCTGCGGCAACCATGTCATCCACTTTCCGCGGTTCGATCCAGAAGCCGTGCTGCGCGCCATCGACCGGCACCGCCCGGAATTTCTTTATATGGTTCCGACGATGATGGGCCGGATCTGGAAACTGCCGCCGGAACGCCGGGCGGCGACCAATATGAGCTGTCTGAACATGGTGCTGCACATGGCGGCGCCCTGTCCGCCCTGGCTGAAGGAGGCCTGGATCGACTGGGTCGGGCCGGACGTGCTGTGCGAGCTTTACGCCGGAACAGAAATTCAGGCGATGACCTGGCTGACGGGTGCCGAGTGGCGCGAAAATCCGGGAACGGTGGGCCAGGTCGTTCAGGGCGAAATGAAAGTGTTCCGCGACGATGGCAGCTCAGCCGATCCGGGCGAGGTCGGCGAGATCTATATGCGGGCCGAAGGCGGTTTGAACACCACCTATCGTTATCTGGGCGCCCAGGCAAAACGCCTTGCCGGCACCGAATGGGAAAGCCTTGGCGACATGGGATCGATCGACGCCGACGGTTTTGTTTTCCTGGCCGACCGGCGCAAGGACATGATCCTGCGCGGCGGTGCCAATATCTATCCAGCCGAGGTCGAGGCCGCGCTGGAGGAACACCCCGCCGTTCGGTCCTGCGCCGTGATCGGTGTTGATGATCACGACCTGGGCCAGCGCGTCCACGCTATTGTCGATGCGCCGGGCGGGGCCGAGGAAGGCGCCTTGCGCGCCCATATGGCTGACCGGCTGGTCAGTTATAAGTGCCCGGAAAGTTACGCTTTTGTCGACAGTCCGGTGCGCGATGATGCGGGCAAAGTCAGACGGTCGATGTTGGCGCGCTGATCGCGGCGGGTTAATCCAGCCAGGCGGATCTTGCAGGGCTGTGCGCTGATCCACCTGTCCCCAGTGATGTTGCGCGTCAATGGGGTGTCGCGTAGAACCAATGGACTACCTTTAGTAAACTCGATTTTTTGACGATCAATTGCGCAAGGGGAATTCCTATGCATCAGGATTTAATCGATGTTCTCGACGAAGTCTGGGCCCGCAGAGTCGAAATTATGGCGGAGGCCGGTGATATCTATCTTGGCGATATTGCAGCCGATCCCGATGAAAACGACGCGATCTGGATGATCTACGCAATCTATACCGCGGCCGAGGACCGGGTTGCGAAGATCCCCCATTCAACCTGGCTACCCTTTGTCGAAAGCCTGGCAAGACTGCAGGCGCTGACCGGTGCAACGGCCGAATTGCAGAGCTATCGCAAAGATATCGACAATCTGGATCAGGTCCACCGTGATGCGCAGAGGGCCTATAAGACCTGGAAGAGAATTCGCACAAAAAATCAGGTCGCCTCGATCGATCTGGCGAAAGAGGCGGCGGGTGATTTCGTGCATTACCGCAAAACCAGTGCGATTGCCTGCCGCGAGCGGATCTATATTAACGCGGCACTGGTTCATCGGGGCGAGGTGTTCAAGGAAATCGTCTCGCGGATCTGGAACGTCGTCGGTTTCCTGAACGCGAAGGTCGACGGACCGCTGGGCCCACAGGATCGCCGCGACACGATTGTGATTTACCTCTTCGATCAGGCTGCGGTGGACGAGGTTGTTCTGATCATCACCGACTATCAACGCACCAAGGCCCACCACTTCCGTGACGCTGTTCCGGTCATGACGGCGGCCGTTCCGGGACTGGTCGGTGTCTCGCGCGGGATGGAGCCGCCCGGTATTTTCTTGGTGCAACAGGGCGCCAATTTTGTCGGGCTGCGGTACAATCAGAGTTTCGGTTTTTATCGCGCTTCACTGATCTTCCGGGCGCTGCGCGACGCGGGCACGGCGAACGAGCAGGGATTCCTGCGCAAGATCCGCGAATACTTTGCCGCGGGCGGGGTCGATATCGACAATCCGGGCTTGCAGGGTGCTGTTCTGGCCAACGCCTATAATGGGCCGGGACTAGGTTACTGACGCATGTTTCGGCCTGACTGGATCAGTCAGGCGCCTTGAAAGTCGGGCCACCTAATACCTTATAGCGCTCGACCCGGATCAATCGGGTCGAAACCCGCCGAAACCCGGGCTTTGACCACGCGCGCTATCCGCCGCCCAACCCCGGCAGCCACAGGGCAATGCCGGGGAAGATCACCAGCAAAAAGACCAGCAGGATCGCACAGCCCATAAAGGGCAGCGCGGCCACATAGATGTCGCGCATGGTCGTCTCGGGCGGCGAGACGCCCTTCATCACGAACAAGAGCAGGCCGAAGGGCGGGGTGGTAAAGCTGATCTCCAGCGCCAGAAGCACGATGACGGCGAACCAGATCAGATCGAACCCCAGCGTCTGCGCCAGCGGGAAGAAGATCGGCACCGTCAGCAGCATCATCGACAGCTGGTCCATGAACATGCCCAGCACCAAGAGGATCAGAAACATCATCAGCAGCATGGTCATCGGGCCCAGACCAAAGCCGGTTGCCCAGTTGATCAGGCCCGACGATGCGCCCGAAAAGGCCAGCAAAGCCGAAAACGTGGCCGAGCCGAAGATAATCAGCAGCGCCATTGTCGTGACCCGCAAGGCGCCCGTGACCGACTTGATCATCGCGCCCAGATCGAAACCCAGCACCGACCAAAGCGAGAGCGCCAGCAACAGGCATTTGGGATAAAGCGCCAGATATCCGCCGCTTGAAGCAACCACGCCGGTCTGTTGAACGATGACGGTCAGCGCGACCGCCACGAAGGGGACAGCGATCAGCGTCGCGGTCAGGAACGCGGCGTTGGGTTTGCGTTCGAAGATGTTCGTGGTGTTGCGATAGATCCCGGACAGGATCATCACGCCAAGACAGCCGAACGCAGCACTTTCCGACGGGGTCGAGACGCCCATCATGATCAGCAGGATCACGCCGATGACAATGGAAATCATCGGCAGGATGTCCAGGAACAACAGCTTCAGGACCTCCAGAAAACCGGCGCTTTGAACTTCATAGGCCGGGGCCGCATCCGGGTCGGTCAGCGCCATGACCAATATCAGGATGACGTAAAAGACGGCCAGCATCAGTCCGGGCACGATCCCGGCGACCAGCAGCGCCCCGATGTCCAGATCGGCCAGTGTCGCAAGCAGAACAGCCAATGCCGAGGGCGGTATCAGCATCGCCAGCCCGCCGGTGCCCAGGATCGGGCCGATCGCCATGTGCTTTTTATAGCCGCGCTTTTCCATTTCCGGGACCATCAGCGATCCCAGCAATGCGGTCGATCCCATCGACGACCCGGACAAGGTGGCAAAGGCGGTGCCGCCGGCCACGGTCACAAATGACAGGCGCGCAGGAAGCCGCCCCATAAGACGGTCGACCGCGCCGAACATGCGGTTGGCCAGACCGGTGAAGAAGAAGATCTCGCCCATCAACAGAAACATCGGCACCGGCATCAGATTGAAGCTGGTCACGGTGGGAATCGCGTTGTTGGCGAGTTGCCCGATACCCCTTGCCGCCTGAACATCCCACGGGCCGCGCCCGCCCATGAAATAGGCGGCGCCGATCATGTTCGCGGCCAGAAAGGCCAGCGCCACGGGAACCCCCAGCGCCATGAAAAACAGGATCATGCCCAGCAGAAAGGCGAGTGCCTCGTACCATTCCACGTCTCAGCCGCCGGCGGTTCCGAGGGTAAAGATATATGCCATGGCGCCCAGAATGGCGCCGCCCAGGGCGGGCAGGATCAGTCCTGCGATCCCCGGTATCGATGATCGCGACATCTGGAAGATGATATAGCCAAAGACCCCCAGGATCATGCCGATGATGATGAAATCCGTCATCGAGTTCATGTCGAGAACCTTGTTGATCTCGTTCATTATGTCGAAGTCATTCATGGACCCCTGCCTTTCCGGAATGGAGTGTGTCAGAGCCGAATACATACCGCAGGAACTGCAGCGCCATCAGGGCAAAGCAGATGGGCATGGCGCCCAGCAGCAGGAATTTCGGCATGTCGATCGATCGCATTTCAGCGTCGCCGAACTTATAGGCATTTGCGGTCGCGCCCCATGTGTACCAGACCAAGATCACGCAGATCACGAAGCAAAGAAATGAAACAACGCGGCTGAGCGGGCGTTTCATCAGATCGGGCACCGCTGCCGTGACCAGTTCGATAAAGACGTGACCTTTTTCGCGGACCAGCCAGGGCGAGGCGGCCATGACGATATAGAGCAGACCGAATTCCGAGAACGTGAAGATGTGCGAGGACCCCGAATATCCTGCCGTCCGGGCCAGCGCGTTAAAGACGATGCCGAACATGATCACGACCATGTAGATCCCGGCAAGGATCGCCAGAAAGGTGCAGACGGTGTCCAGGATGCGCACCGGGATCGAGGCGGGAAGCTGTGCGGTGGTGCGGGCGTCGCTCATCCCGCAAAAACCTGTGCACCGAACAGCGCGCCACACAGGTCGCCCCGGTCGGTCGGTGCCATTCCGGCACCGTGAAAGCGAAAGCTTGGCTCAAGGATATTGCGCCGGTGCCCCGGGCTGTTCATCCAACGGTCGACGAATTCCTTGGCCATGCTGTCATATGTCTGGCGCGGCATCTCGCGGCCCTTGTCGTCCAGAAATTTGCAGGCATCGGCATCGACCACCCGGTAGGGCGTGTTGTTCTGGTAGGCGACAAAAAAACTTTCGACCAGGTTTTCGGCAATGACGCGATAGCTGTTGCCGGGATCGACTTCCTTGACCCGGTCCGACGGCGACGTGCGGCCCGTCTCGGTCGATGTGTGATCGAAAAAACCCAATCGGGCCATATCGCGAGTCTGGGTACGGGCGGCCTTGCGCAACGTCTCGACCGCGGACAACGGGACCAGCCCGGCCTTACAGCGTTCGACATTGGTATAGTGCAGCACCGCCGCGTCGACCAGCCAGGGATCGTGACGGCCGGTCTTGGGAACCTGTGCAGAAAATTCGGTGCCCAAAGGCGCATCCGGGCAAACGCCGTCCGCCCGTGCATCCGGCCCCGAAGGCCCGGAAGCAAAGAGGACCGCGATTGCGATTGCAACCGCGGCCCCGGATTTCAGGCGATGGATCACTCTTCCAGGAAGTAGTGCTTGCGTAGCGCCTTGTAGGTGTCGGCACCGTCGCCGTCGCCATCGATACGCCCATGCATGCGGGCCCAGGCGGCGTCATCGGCCAGCTTGATATAGGCAGCCGCGGCATCGCCTTCGATCGGCACAAAGGTCATGCCGCCTTCGGCAAGTGACTTGCCCTCGGCCTCGACATCAGCGCGGCGGTCTTCATAGGACTTCGTTTCCCAATCGATCACCGTCTTGGTGATGATATCACGACAGTCCGTGGACAAAGCGTTCCAGCTGTCGAGGTTGAAGATGATGCCAAGATCGGTCGAGTAGAACGGCGGATCGACCCGGTAGCGCAGAAACTTGTCCCATTTCAGCTGCATCAGACCGATTTCGGTCCAGGCCGCGCTGTCGACGACGCCTTTTTCCAACGCCGCGTAAACCTCGGTTGCGGGCATCGAGTTGGTTGTCGCGTTCAAAGCCTCGAAGAAGGCGTGATAGATCGGGTTGTCGCGCAGTTTGACCCCGGTCAGATCCAGAACGCCGTTTTCATCGAATTTTGGCGCCTGGTTCATATAGATATGGAACTTCACGCCGCCGTCGATCCATCCCAGATGCTTGACGTTGAACCGATCCTGATGGGCCTTGTCCATCAGGGCCGCGCCGCCATTGGCCCGCGCTTCCATCGGCGTAACCTTTGACGCAACCATGGCGTCGATCTCGGGCACGTTTTTGCCATAGAAGCTGCCCGGTGTGTGGACCATGTCGACAACACCGTCACGCACCGCGGCAGGCTGCTGGAACATGCCGATGGCTTCCGGACCGCCGCGTACTTCGATATTGCACACACCGTCGGCGCGCTTGTTGATGTCCTCGACCACCGACAGGAATGTCTGGGTGTAGACTAGGAACGGCGGAAAGGCGTGCACGGCGCTGATCTTTTCGACCGCCTGCGCGCTGGTGGCCCCGATCCCCAGCGCAATCGCTGTACCGGCAGCCAGTCTGGTGACTGTTTTGAGCATTGATGTCTCCCTGTTGCGGCAGGGCCTTTGGTCCCGCCCCGCTCTGCGCGGGAATAGAGCCGGATTCTGCGCCGGGATCAATGGCTGCGTGGATGGCTTTCCGTTGGGTGGGGTAGCGGCAACGGGTCCGCGCCGCCTCCGCGCGGATCAATGCTGCTGGCCGCCTTGGCCTGGCAGCCATGCAGGAACCTGCAGCGGCCAGGCCCGCCATCTCGAACGGCGTATCCTAGACCGCGTGCGCGGCCAGCTTGTCCCAGTTGAAGCTGATCCCGTGCCCCGGGCGTTCGGGGGCATCGGCATAGCCGTTGTTTACCAGCAGCGGCTCGGCCATGTAATCGTCCAAACCGAAAGCATGCCATTCCAAATAGGCGGCATTCGGGCAGGCGGCCAGCAGGTGGACATGAACGTCATGGGCGCCGTGACTGATAACCGGCAGTCCATGCGCCTCGGCCAGACGGGCAATCTTCATGAAGGGCGTAATCCCGCCGCAGGTTGTCAGGTCAGGTTCGGGAAAATCGACACCGGCCGCATTAATCAACGCCGTGAACTCGGCCAGCGTATGCAGGTTTTCGCCCGCCGCGATGGGCGGCCCGCCCAGACTGCGCAGATGGCGATAGCCTTCGAAATTGTCCGGGCTGATCGGTTCTTCCAGCCAGACAAGGTCGAACGGACGCAGCCCCTGCATGGCCCGGGCCGCCTGATCGACGCGCCAGGCCTCGTTCGCATCGGCCATCATCTCGATCTCGTCCGGCAGATGATTGCGCATCGCTTCGACACGGGACAGGTCCTCGGCCAGGGTCGGGCGGCCAAGGCGCATTTTGACGGACCGGAAGCCCTGCTCGACCGAACGCATGCCGCCCTCGACCAGCTTTTCGACCGGGAAGTTCAAATCGATATTCCCGGCATAGACCCGGACCTTGTCGTTATATCCGCCCAACAGCCGCCAAAGCGGTGTTTGCAGGCGGTTGCCTTTCAGATCCCAAAGCGCTGTGTCGATGGCTGAAAGTGCAAAACTGACCGGCCCGCCGCGGCCCGAGTAATGATGAGCCTTCCAGCACCGCCGCCAGATCCATTCGATCTTGTCGGCGTCCTCGCCCATCAATATCTCGCGAAACGGGATATCGGCGATGGCCGCGACCGCTGCGCCCTGGCCTTCGTGCAGCACGGTATAGCCGCAGCCGGTGACGCCGTCGGCATCGGTGATGCGGGCCATGACCATGTCGAACCCGCGCATGACCCCCGATGCCGACGCCTCCATGGGTTCTGGCAGGGGTACGCGGAATAGATCGATCGAAATGTCAGCGATGGTGGCCATTGTGTCCCTCCGGTTCTTTGCGGCGACGATAGGGGGGACGGCAGGATTTGGGTAGATGGCTGGGGGAATATTGCAGTGGCGATTGCGCCCGGGTCGTTAACGCCGAAAGAGGGTGATCCGTTTGGCGGCGGAACACCGCGCGGTTTGCTGAAAATCCTGCAACGCCAATGGCAACGGCGATCCCGTCGCCAGCCCTGTCAGGGCGCCGTTTTCATCGTTTTTCCTCTGGGGGAGGAGCGTTCGCCCCGTCCTGGCTTACCTTGGCGGGTTGCGGCCGGCGGATCGCCGGTCGGGGCCAGGGTCGTCTTCGAGGCTTTTCCGGCATGACCCGGCACCGGTCCCGCCACGGGTTGCCGGTCTTTGACACAAGATCTCGGTTGGCCGCCGGGGCGCCGCGATCCGCAGGTTGCCGGCGTTTTGATCGCTGCGCCGAACCCTTCGAATCGGCCACCGGCCGCATAACGAAGAATGGTCAGATTTGATTAAAGTTCGGTGAAAAAGGCGGCGGCGGCGCCTGGACCGTGCGGAATGATAAAAAATGCGCTTCGCGCGGCCTGGCAAAAATGCGCTTCGCGCGGTCCGCCTCCCTTCTTCCATTGCTAAGGATTGCGCCCTATATAGAGGGCGTTCCTTCGGGGACTATGGTGATAAACGCGCTCGTAATAGATGGATCGGACCCGGGGGCGGTACCCGGCGGCTCCACCAAAAACCCTGTCTTAGCAGGCAGTTGGGGCCGAAATAGGATCGACGGACGTTCAAAGGGGTTAGCTTTCACTCGGTGAGGTACCACCGATATCGGTCCAAATTGTACAGTTGCTAATGACAACCGTGCTCCGGTGGCGCTCGCTGCGTAAGCAGTGCTAACCATCGAAACTTAAGCCCCTGGGCCTAGCCGCCTAGGGCGGGGTTCGCAGGCACCTGGCAACAGAAGCCTGCACTTTCATCCCGAAATCGAAAGACTGTTTTCGCTGCGCGGCAAGACCGCGTTTCAACCCGATAGAAACGGGTCGAGCGCTTTCAAGTGTTGTGTGGCCCCAATTTCACAGCACCTGACTGGATCAGCCGGGCTGAAAAATGCTCTATGCTGCGCGCAAGGGGGCGGCGAATGGTTTCAGACCCGGGCATGGACGGCTATTTCACCGGCACGGATTATCCCGCGCAGCTGGTGCAACAGATGACACCTGCGCAGATCGTGGCGGCTGCGGCCTGGCAGGGCGTGGCGGGGCCCGATCTGACCGGGCCGTTCCGGATGCTGGATATCGGTTGCGGCAAAGGCGCGGCACTGGCGCTGGCGGCGGCGTCGCATCCGTCGGGACAGTTCCAGGGGATCGACGGTATGCAAAGCCATATCGCGGCGGGCCAGGCGTTTGCCGGGGACCTGCCGAACCTGACCCTGGAACATGCCACATTTGACCAAGCCCTGGCCTCGGCCCGGGATGACGCCGATCTGATCGTCATGCACGGGGTTCTAAGCTGGGCCGGACCGACCGCGCGCCAGCAGGCGATGGACCTGGCGGCGGCGCGGCTGAAACCGGGCGGGTTGTTGGCCGCCAGTTACAACGCGCTGCCGGGCGGCGCCCGGCAATTGGCCTTTCAGCATATGATCCGGGCGTTGGCCCGAGCCGGGTCCCACGGCGGGTCCCACGGCGGTTCTGGCGACGGTTTCTGCGACCCGGCGGCGCGGTTCCGCGCGGCGTTCGGGCAGGTGCGCCAGATGGCCGATGCGGGTTTCGATGCGATCCAGCCCGAGGTGCTGCGCCGTCTGACCGATCTGGCCGCCGAGGCCCCGACCGAATATTTCCTGCACGAATACATGCATGACGGATGGACACCGTTTTGGGCCGCCGATGTTAAGGCCGAATTCGCAGCGCGCGGCTTGGTCTTTGCCGGGTCGGTCGACTTTCTGCGGATGCGCCCGGATTTGTGCCTGACATTTCCACAGGCCGCGTTTGCCGAGGCGGCGGAAGCAGGGCAGATGGATCTGTTGGTGGATATGGGCTTGGATGTGGTCTTCCGGTCCGATCTTTATGCGCGTGCGCCGGTGCGCGATGATCCTGCCGGATTGCGCAAGTCGGTCTGGCTGGGCGCGGTGGCAGAACCCGGCGCGCGGGCCGTGATCGAAACGCCCGGACAGCGCGCCGCGCCCGATCCCGCAGTTGTCGCGGGCGTCTTGGCCATGTTGGTCGACGGCCCGCTCTCTTTGACCGAAATCCTTGGTGGCGAACCGGATCGAGGCGGGCCGGTTCTGGATGCGGTCGAGCAGCTTTTGGCAGTGGGCCATTTGCTGGCCTTGGCGCCGCCATCGGACAATGACAGTGCCGCGCACGCACTCAATGCCCGATTGGCGGCGGCAGCGGCAACGGGGCCCGGGCCAATCCCGGTCGACGGCCTGGCCGGGCGCTGTGGCCCGGTCCATGTCGCGCCTGCGCAGATTGCCCGATTGGACGCCGCGCTTGGCAGCGCGCCCGACGGGCCGGACGCAAGCCTTTCAAGGCTTGGCGCGCGGTTGCGGCGGCTGGGCATCACCGGTCCACGAATACCGCACGAATAACCGGAAGACGCAGGTAAGAGATACCTGCAACCCTTACGCGACTTACAGCTTTCTTAACCGCGAGAATCGGATTATGTCCGAACCAGATCGGAAGGATTTCGGGGCGATGACGGAACGGGACGGCTTTAACTATGGGCAACTGATGCAAAGGGCGATGCGCTCTTTGATGTCGGATGTCTTGGGCCGCGTCGCCGACAACGGTCTGCCGGGCGAGCATCACTTTTATATCTGCTTCGACACGTCCCATCCCGGGGTCGATATTCCTGACTGGCTGCACGAAAAATATCCCGAAGAGATGACGATTGTTTTGCAGGACTGGTTCGATGATCTGGCGGTCGCCAATGACCGGTTTTCAGTGACGTTGAACTTCAACGACCTGCCGCAGACCCTGGTGATCCCGTTCGGGGCCGTGCGCACCTTTGTTGACCCATCCGTCAAATTTGGTCTGAAATTCGACGAGCATGTTCCCGACGATCCCGATGATCTGGTGCTGGAGGATCCTGGCGGGGAGGATGGCACCGGTGACCGGGAAGAGGGTGCCGAGGTCGTCAGCCTGGATCAGTTCCGAAAAACCTGAAACCGGGTTCCGAGCCCGGTCCCTGCGCACACCGCACGCGCAATCGGCGATCAAGACCGCAAATCAGAATAGGAGACCGCGATGGCAAAGGCCGCATCCGCGAAGAAATCCAAGAAGAAGGCCGCCGAAAGGAAACCGGCAAGCAAACCGGCCAGCAATCCGGCAAACGCGCCCGCGACCCGGTCCGAAACCGACAGTTTCGGCGCGTTGGATGTCCCGGCCGCGAAGTACTGGGGCGCGCAGACCCAGCGCAGTCTGATAAATTTTCCCATTGGTTGGGAAACGCAGCCCGTCGCCCTGGTCCGGGCGTTGGGCGTCATCAAAAAGGCCGCAGCCCAGGCGAATGTGGAGCAGGGCAAGCTGGCGAAAAAGCTGGGCAATGCCATTGTCAAAGCAGCCGG
This sequence comes from uncultured Limibaculum sp., assembly GCA_951813525.2. Lineage (GTDB taxonomy): Bacteria > Pseudomonadota > Alphaproteobacteria > Rhodobacterales > Rhodobacteraceae > Thermohalobaculum. The sequence goes on along the minus strand of CATOTJ020000003.1, from coordinate 204,046 downwards.
AGAGGTCGTTGACGGAAAGTTGGACGATCATTTCCCGTTGGTTGTCTGGCAGACTGGGTCGGGCACCCAATCGAACATGAACGCCAATGAAGTGGTCGCCAACCGCGCAATCGAGATTTTGGGCGGCGAGATCGGGTCCAAGGACCCGGTGCATCCGAACGACCATTGCAATATGAGCCAGTCGTCGAACGACACGTTCCCAACCGCCATGCACATCGCGGCGGCGACCATGGCGCACGACGTTTTACTGCCCGGGCTGGAGAAACTTCACGCCGCCCTGGATGCTAAGGCCAAGGTGTTCAAGGACATTATCAAGATCGGGCGCACGCACACCCAGGACGCCACGCCCCTGACTTTGGGTCAGGAATTCGGCGGCTATGCATTTCAGGTCAAACAGGGCATCGCGCGGGTGCGCCATGGGCTGAAGAACATTTATCCATTGGCGCAGGGCGGGACAGCGGTCGGCACCGGCCTCAACACCGCAAAAGGGTTCGACAAGCTGGTCGCTGCGCGCATTGCCGAGATCACAGGCCTGCCGTTCAAGACTGCGCCCAACAAGTTCGAGGCGCTGGCGGCCCATGATGCGGTTGTCGAGATGTCAGGGGCGGTCAAGACAGTCGCGGCGTCGCTGTTCAAGATTGCCAACGACATCCGGTTGCTTGGGTCCGGGCCGCGCTGCGGTCTGGGCGAGTTGATGCTGCCCGAAAACGAGCCGGGATCTTCGATCATGCCGGGCAAGGTGAACCCGACCCAGTGCGAGGCGCTGACCCAGGTGTGTGCCCATGTCATCGGCAATGATGCCGCCATCGGTTTTGCCGGATCGCAGGGGCATTTCGAGCTGAACGTCTACAAGCCGATGATGATCTATAACCTGCTGCAATCCATGCAACTGCTGGGCGATGCCTCGTTGGCGTTCACCGACAATTGTGTCGACGGCATCCAGGCCGATGAAGACCGGATTTCGAAGCTGATGTGGGAAAGCCTGATGCTGGTCACGGCTTTGGCCCCGGAAATCGGATATGACAACGCCACAAAGGTTGCCAAGACGGCGCACAAGAACCGCACCACGCTGAAGGAGGAGGCGGTACGCCTGGGCTTTGTCGACGACGCGACGTTCGACCGGGTCGTTCAGCCGAAGGGCATGCTGGGGCCGAAATGATCCGGCCCGGCGCGCCCGCCGATACGGACCAGCTGCGCGAGATCGCGCGCGCGGCCTATATGCCTTACGTCGCGGCCATCGGGTTCGAGCCGCCGCCTCTGTTGCAGGACTTTGCCGCCGATATTGCCGACAGCGCGGTCTGGGTCGTCGGCGATCCGGCTGCTGGCTATATCGTTGCCCGGCCGCAGGGCGAGGACTGGCTGATCGAGAATGTCGCGATCGCACCCGATGCGCAGGGACAGGGCCATGGCGGGGCCTTGATCCGGTTTGCCGAGGCGGAAGGCGCGCGGCGCGGATTTGCTCGCGTGGTACTTTATACCAATGTTCACATGACCGCGAACCTGACACTCTACCCGGCTCTAGGTTACCGTGAAGTCGGCAGGACCGAGGGCAAGGGACTGTCGCGGGTGCATTACGAAAAGCGCTTGGACGGATAGGGTTTCTTCCGGCCCTGAAAGTCGCGATCAGGCGCCCTGAATATGGGGCCTCTCAACAACCTGGAACGCTTGACCCGAGTCTTTCGGGTTGGAACGCGCCCTAGGGAAAGTACGCCAGATCGTCCAGCAGTTCGACCGCGCGCCGGGCGGTCATCAGCTTCAGGCAGGTCGGTTTGTCCAAGTCGGCGTTGTTGCCAAAGAGAATGGGTTCTTTCCACGAGCAATTTGCGTCGCGATAGGCGATCCAATTGCGCTGGGTCGTCTTCAGGGCATCGCCCAGCCCCTCGGCCTCGGCCTTTGGTTTCAGGTCGCGATAGGCGGCGTTCAGCACGACATCCCAGGCATTGTGCTCGCGCTGGGCGCAGTGCAGGTGAATGACGCGCCAGTGCTCGTCGGGATAGGCAGCTTCGGCCTCGGTGCGGCAAAGCTCGAAAATCGGCTCGCTACAGGCGAGACGCTGCTCGTCCGTGATGCCGCCGTTTGTCACACACGCCATAACCGCCGCGCCATCCGGCGCGGGATCGGGAAGTTGCAGGCCGTCGGCCAGGGCCGGGGCTGCCATCAGGGCAGCGGCAATAAACAAGGGCAGACGCATTACAGTTCTCTCCATCTTTGATCGGTGCCGATCAGACCCTATCGCGCCACGGCGTGCAATGCGGCAGGTCGTTCAGAGTGTGGGTGATCACGCGGTTTCCGCCCGCTCCTGCCCGAAATAGCAGCCAAGAAGCGCTGGCACGAACATCGACACGGCCTCGAATTTCCAGAACCCGCTGATCCCGCGCGCATCGAGCCAGGCAGGCCAGCCCGGCGGGCCGGTCGCCAAAAAGTCCAGCGCCGCGCCAAAGCCACCATCCATCAGAGCCCAGCCGATCCAGCGCGCCAGGAAAAAGCCCGCACCCATCATCAACCCAAGCCCAAGCGCCGAGGTCAGCGATTGGCGCGCCGAGATCGCGCCCGCCATGATCAGCACAAGGGTCCCCGACAGCCCGACGACGATTTTCACGGCCAGATGATCGAACTGCCAGGCCAGCACGCCCTGCACGCCGCCGGCGACGCACGCCATGCCCAGCGCGATGGCCGCGCCCCGTAGTCCGTATGCCCGGTCGAGTGACGGCAAGTCGATTGTTCTCCCACTCTCGCTACGCTAGGCACATGATGCCCCAAACATGGTGGAGGCTTCGTGAACGCCCGAATAATCAATTTGCGCAGCGCACGCAAACGCAAGGCCCGCGCGGCCGCAAAAGCCGAGGCAGATGACAACGCGTACCGCCACGGACGAACCAAAGAACAACGCCAATTGACCGAGGCCGAGAACAGCCGGATCGAGCGTCTGCACCAAGGCCACCGCCGCGAGGATGGGCCCGGCGGCGCGCGGGACGGCGGGTACCCCGACGCGCCGGATGCAGTCGATGACGGATAACCGGCCGGTCAAACGCTCGCTGACCTTGCAGGGTCACCGGACATCGGTTTCGCTGGAGGCGCCGTTCTGGGACGAATTTTGCCGTCTGGCCGCGGGCAGGGGCCTTTCCGTCAACGCGCTCGCCGCCGAACTGGATGCCGGGCGCACGCCCCCGGCTTCCCTGGCCAGCGCTATGCGGCTTTTCGTGCTGGCCGAGGTTAAGGCCGGGCGCTGATCCTATCTGGTTCGAAAATTCCCCGGGGGCGGCGGACGGCAGGCCGCTTGGGGGGCAGAGCGCCCGCTTGCCAAAGAGCGACGGCATCCCGGCCACATCGCGGCCAAATCGCAGACCAAGGCCCGTCCCTTAAGCCTTGTCGCGCACGAACAGCTGATTGCCCTCGCGCCGCGTCTCGAACCGGGCGAGTTGTTTGACCAGATCGCTCAGTTTTTGTGTTCCATAGGTACGGGTGTCGAAATCGGGATGCGCCGCGCTGATTGCCTGGCCAAGCTGACCCAACCTGTACCATTCGTCTTCCTGATCGATGGCCTGCATCGCTTCGATGAACAGCGGAATGGCCTGCAATGGCGCATCTTTGGCCTTCTTATTGCTACCGGCCGGTTCCTCGAAAAGGTTTTCGATAAAGATGAACCGGTTGCAGACATTGCGCAGCGCATCAGGCGCCTTCTTTTCCCCGATCCCGATCACCAGCCTGCCGTCTTCGCGCAGCCGGTTGGCCAGCGCCGTGAAATCGCTGTCCGACGACACCAGGACAAAACCGTCGAAACGCCCGGAATGCAGGATGTCCATGGCGTCGATTACCAACTGGATGTCGGATGCGTTCTTGCCGCGGGTATTGGCCGATGCCTGATGAGCAACCAGACCCAGTTCGCGAATGCGGGGCACCCAGGATTTCAGCAAATCGCTGGACCAGTCACCATAGACACGGCGCAGGGCCGGTTCGCCGATTGTTGCGGCCTCCTTCAGGACGGCGTCTGCGTATTTTGCCGGCATGTTGTCGGCATCGATCAGAACGGCCAATACGGGTTGGCGTCCTTGCGGTTCTGATGATTGGTTCTGCATGGCGCGATGGTGGCTGTGCGGGCGGTCTGCGTCAATGGCCGCGCGTACTGCTCGCCGATCGTGCGGGGCGCGGCGGACAGCAGTTGAAACCGGCGTTTCGGTCGCCCGACCGATCCGAGCACTAGCTCCAGACCGCCATAATGGGCCCCCGGTGGCGTCCGGCGCTGCCGCACCGTCGACATTGCGATTTCTTTCGCTGTCCGCACAAACCAGCTATAGGCTGAACGCCCGTCGACATGGATTGCGACTTGACGGGCAAATCGTTTCGTTGAAAACCGTGCAGCGACGCCGTTGAACAGGCCCCTTAGCTCAACTGGATAGAGCAGCGGACTTCTAATCCGCAGGTTCCGGGTTCGAGTCCTGGAGGGGTCGCCAACGACACGACCTTAGCCATCATTTGTCCGTTGTGGCCGTCGAGACCCGGAATCGCTGAATTCACGGTGTCAAGCGCGGCTTGTCGGGCGAAAAATTGGCACTGTTCGAGGCCGCAAGGATTGCTATGTGAGCGGCACGGTTATGTCGCGGATCACGGCGGCGGTTTCCGGGCGGATGCCGCGCCACCAGGCAAACGCCTCTGCTGCCTGTTCGACCAGCATTCCGACGCCGTCAGCGAGATTGGTAACGCCGCCAGCCCGGGCCTGATTCAGAAATGGTGTCAGGCCCTTGGCGTAGACCATTTCATAGGCCAACGCGCCGGGCGCAAAAAGGCCATCGGGCAGGGGCAGCCGGTCGCCGTTCAGGCTGGCGGACGTGCCGTTCACAACAATGTCGAAGGCCTGGCCCGCCAGGGCGTTATAGCCAATGCCCTCGATCGGCCCGTGCGCGCTGAAACCCTGCGCCAGATCGGCGGCTTTTGACGCCGTGCGGTTGGCGATTGTCACCTGCGCTGGTGACGCCGAGAGGAAGGGCACCAAAACACCGCGCGTCGCACCGCCTGCTCCCAACAGCAGAACCCGCTTTCCGGCCAAAGGCGTCGAAAGGTTTTGTTCGATGTCCTTCAACAGGCCAATTCCGTCGAAGTTTTCGGCAATGATCCGCCCGTCTTGAAGCTTCAGGCAGTTCGAGGCACCGGCCTGTTCAGCCCCCGGACGGGTTTCGGTCGCGGCCTCGAAAGCATCGATCTTGAAGGGCACTGTGATGTTGCAGCCGCGACCACCTGCGGTGACGAAGTCGGCCAGCGCGTCTGCGAATCCGCCCAACGGTGCCTCGACCAGCCCATAGTCCAGATCCTGTCCGGTCTGACAGGCAAAGGCCGCATGTATTTGCGGTGACTTGGAATGGACAACAGGGTTGCCGAAAACGGCATATCGGTCCGTCACAATGTCACCCTTCGCCCGGTTTCGGCGGCCTCGAAGACCGCGGTGACGGCGCGCAGACTGCGGGCGCCGTCCTCGGCCGTGATGATCGGCGATGCCTGTCCCCTGATAACCGCGCAAAAATGGGCGCACTGGCGGTCATAGGCGTCTGCTGCTTCCACCGCGATTTCAGTTCGGCCGATGGGATTGTTCCATCCAGTGCCCTCAGACTGGCGCCAGATCGCGAGATCGGGGAATTCCAATGCCCCCTCGGTTCCCATGAACCGGTGCGTGTTGCGAAAGCTGGCGGGAAACGCCTCGTTCTCGCCGGTCGCCAACTCCCACGCCCAGGGCGACGGCGATCCGTCCGACAACAGGAATGTCCCGATAGCGCCATTGGCGAAGGTCATGGTGACCGCGGCGGCATCTTCCTTTTTCCACCGGCGCACGCTCGTGGAAATCTCGGCCTGGATTGTCGCGATCTCACCGCACAGAAACCGAAGTGTGTCAAATTCGTGGATCAGATTGGTCAGGACCGGACCCGCGCCGCGGCGCTTTCGCCAATTCGGGTCCCAATAGCCGCGGCCTTCCTTCAGCAACGTCCAATGCCCATGCACCGCGACCAGATTGCCAATCTCGCCCCCGGTCAGGATTTCGCGCGCGCGCGCCAGCACGGGATAATAGCGACGGTGATGCCCGACCAGAACATGGCGCCCGGCGTGCTGCGATGCCGCAATAATCTTGGCCGCCTCATCATCGGTCGCGGTGATGGGCTTTTCGACCAGCACATGGGCACCGGCTTGCAGCGCCGCCAGGACCGGCTCCAGGTGAAACTCAGTCGGTGTGGCAACAACGACGCCGTCGGGAGAGACAGCCGACAGCATTGCCGTGACATCGTGAAAATGCGGGACCCCTTGGGCTATCGCCAGATCGGCACCTGCCGGCAGCGGATCGGCAATCCCGACCAATTGCGCCGCGGGATCGTTCGAGATTTTCTCCAGATGTTTGCGCCCGATGACGCCCGCACCGATCAATCCGATCCGAACGGGCGAAGGTTGGCTGGTTTTCATCGGGCATCCTTCGTCATCGTTGGCCAATCGGATGGCCGCGCCGGGCGCGACAGATATACCGATGCGCCGTTCAGAAGGAAGGGGCAGATCCGTGCCGCAATGCAGGGTTGCGGCGCCAATCCCGGGCTCGCCGTATAGAGCACGGTAATCCGGTCATCTTTCAGCGGGCGCTTGACGTCTCAATCCGGGTGCGAGACAATTTTCAGCGAGAGGGGCACTTGCAAACACGATTTTCAAGGCAATTGCCCGCCTAGTTTGGGGGATGGATGTGAACGCCGAAACATTGGACACGATACTTTTCTGGGCGACCACGGCGCTGATTGTCTTTGCGATCCTTTGGTTACTGCTGTGGATCTATAAAACGTTGCGTGCCAAGTCGCTTAACCTGACGGACATGCAGAAGGTGGATCAGACGGATGTCCAGCCGGACTTTCTGAAAGTAGACCATGAAAAGCGCCAGGCCGCGCTGAATGGCGGCGAGGCATTCGACAGATATGTCGCCGAGCGCGATGCCCCGCCCGCGGACAAGGCGGCGCACAAATGCTGTTTGCTGGCAAAGGCGCTGACCATCACGCTGGCGATCGCCAGCTTGGCGACTGGCATTGTCGGCGCGCTGATGCGGGTCGAGGCCTATGACGAGGCGGTCAAGAAGTACAGCGCCTGGGACAACCTGACGGCGCTGATTTCTAAATATCCCGTCGGCTTTACGGTCGCGGTGGCGGTCATCTGCATCGTCGGCTTCAATTTCTATCGGTCGTTGCGCACCGCATGACCGGTCTGGCCGGGCCCGCCCGGCAGGCGAACAAATTTGGGAGTAGGGACCTTGAGCGCACATAACATTCAGCTATCCGACGACGAGCTACTGGGTGAATTCGTCTCGTTGGAAGACTTCAAAGGTGTCCTGGAAAAGCGTCTGGCCGTGTCGCCGGATCTGATGGGCATGGTGATCCGCGACGGTAAAGTCGTATCGGCGGGCGCCGGTGGAAATTTCAGCATGGGTGGCTTCTGGCGGTCGATCAAAGACGCCATCGGCGGCAAACACGCGCTGCGTCTGTTGATCGCCGATCTCAAGCCGTTTCAACAGGTGATGGGCATTGGCGCGGTTTCCCGCGACAAGGTGCCGGTCGCCGGTGAGATCACGTTCGAATTGCAGATCAACCCGGAACGCCCGGGCGGCGTTTTGGGTCTGATGCGCGAACACTCCGCCGTCTATAAGGGTGAAGTGCTGGACCGGATTGCCCCCCATATCGGTGACCGTGTGCTGGAGGCCGTGATCGGCCAGGTCGACGCCGAGGAGATCCGCGGATCGACGATGATCCAGGATAAAATCCAGGCCGAGGTCATGAAGGAAGTCGAGCGCGTCGCGGGCGATCTGGGCCTGATGGTACGCGCCGCGTCGCTGCGTTGGGAATTCAATGCCGAAGAAATCGCGGCCATGGAACAGCGCGATATGGAGCGCGAGCAAGCCCGGCAAGATGCCGGCCATGCCGCCCTGAAGCGCGAAGTTGCGCGGTCGGCCGACGTAACGGCCCTGCAAATCAGCACCGAGTTGGACGAGGAGAAGATCAAATCGGCCAGCGAGGACGAGCTGCGCACGATGGTGCTGAACCAGGAACTGACGTTCAACGACGCGCACGACACCGGTGTCCGCGTCGCCGAGATGAAGTCACTGAACCACGAGATCGACAAGCTGCGCACCGAGCGCATGGCGACGATCGAAGCCGGGATCGACAATGCCACCGGCGATATCGAAAAGGCAAAGCTGCAAAACGAGCTGCGCAAAATCCAACTGGATACCGAGGAGTTGGAGACCCAACAGCGTCTTCGTCTGGGCAAGTTGGAGCAGATGCAGGAACTGGAGATCTCCGACGCTGCCCACAAGCAGCAGATCGAAACGGTGCGCGGCCTGCAAAATGTCGAAAACGAAGGGCGCAGACAAGAAGTTGAAATTGACGGGATGGCCAAGGATGGCGACGCCCGGCGCGAGCTGGACGCCAAGAACGCCGACGCCCAGGCCGAATTGGCAAAACTCAAGGCCATGGGCGATATGTCGCCCGAACTGGTCCTGGCCATCAATGCCGGCGTTTCGCCTGCGGTCGCCGAGGTGCTGGTCGAACAGGCCAAAGCCCAGTCCGGTGATACAGCGGAGAAGATGGCGCTGATGCGCGAACATATCGATTCGGTAAAGCAAGCCGGAGTGGATTCGGCCGACCAGGCCAAGACCTTTTTCCAAACCGGGATGCAGGGTGCGGTCGGTGTCGCGCAGGGATCGGGCGGCGGTTCGGGCGCGCAGGTCGGCAGTATAGGAGGCGGCGGCGGTGACGCGCAGGAAGTTGAATGTGCCAACTCTGAATGCCGGAAAATGATCCCGGTGTCGGCGCGGTTCTGTCGCCACTGCGGCCACCAGATGCGTAGCTGATCTGATGGAATGGCGTAAATACAGCGAATGCTGCCACAAGAATGCGTTGGACCTGTCGGCGACATTTTGCGCCGATTGCGGCGCGAGCTTTTTGCGATGCTTGGCCTATGCCGAGTGTTTCAGTCTGGTCGAACCCTTGACACCATGCCGGGTCTGCGTAGCGCCGGAACTATACATTGACAAGAACGCCGTGACGAACACCAGTGTCGGGCATCAATTGACGATCCCGCTCGTCCTGCGGAATACGTCTTCCATTGAACGGCCGATCTGGGCGACGCGGGCGATGATGCGCAGGGGCTCGGATGATTTCCGCCCGCTTGACCTGCCGTGGGAACGGGTTGGCGCAGGCGACGAGCGGGCTTTTTTTGTCGAAACCGGCGCGTTGGAGGCCGGTGGCACCGGGGTCATCGAAATCGAAATGGCGTTCGGGACCCGGTACAAAGGGTATGAGGAGCAATATCTTTATGGCGGGGCGATCCGCTTTTCATCGGACACGCCGTCGGACAGTCAGATTGTTCAGAATATCGATCTTTCCGGCGCCCAATTCGGAACCGGCGGCATGGTCCATGTCCCGACCCGGATGGATAGCCCGGCCAGCGCGGGCAGCGCTGCGTCAACCGACCGGGTTCGCGTGCCGTTCGACCGGTACGAGCGGCGTGAAGTTGAATGGGGTTTGCGCGGATATTCGGCGACCGGGCGGCTGGTTCCGCGGACGGCAGACTTCCGCCTCATCGGGTTTCCGGCCCGCCATGCGCCATCCACAGCCTCGATCGGATCGCGCGGGGTTCTGGTTTTTGGCCGCAACAGCCGAGACTATGACGACGAACAAAATCCAGACCCGTCGGATGTCGTCTTGCGGGTGACGGACCCGCGAACAGGCAAAACGGACCGCGAAGCCAGCTTTGCCGTGTCACGCCGTCATTTTGACCTGATGAACCTGAATAACCGGCTCTGTCTTTTTGTGCGCAGCTCTTACGGTGTTTTGGTGAACGGCAAGCAGGTGACAACATCGACACTGCATGATCTGAACGATGGCGATATCATCCAACCGTTGATTGGCAACCCCGAAGCGCTGGCGATCCGTCTGGCGTTCGAGGCACGCCCTGACGGGATCGTCGAGACGGTTCGCATCGAGCGGCTGCAAGCGGGCTGATGGGCGGCAAGTGGGGCAGGGGCGCGAGTAAGCGCCGGGAATTGGAGAAGAAGATATGAAATGCACGAACTGCTCCGCTGACCTGGCGCCGGGGTCCGGATTTTGTTCGGAATGCGGGGCCCGCGTCGCCGCAGCCGCGCCCGAGTCGATGACCGAATTTATGCCGGGCGGCACACGGATTACGACCGGCGACAGTGGCGAGCGTCTGGAACCGGGAAGCGAATTCGACGGCCGCTATGTGATCGAAAACCAGATCGGTGCTGGCGGCATGGGCGTCGTTTACCGGGCCCATGACAAAATCGCCAATCGCCCGATCGCCCTGAAAGTCATCAACAGCCGCATGCTGGTTGGCTCGTCCTCGGTCGAACGGCTGGTTTCCGAAGGACTGCTGACCCGTGACATCCGGCACCCGAACGTCGTTGCCGTCTATGATGTCGCCAAGGTAGGCGACAGTCCCTATCTGACCATGGAGTTTCTGGAAGGCCAATCGCTGCGCGGTTGGTTTGGACGACAGTTGAGCACCGGCGGCGAGGTGACTTTGGATGCCGCGGTCGGGATCATCCTGGCAATTCTCGACGGCCTTCAGGCGGCGCATGACATGGGGATCGTCCACCGCGATCTATCTCCGGAAAACGTCATTCTGATGGGCGACCCGAATGAAGGCGACTTCCGCTTGAAACTGCTGGATTTCGGAATTGCCAGGGCGGCAAATATGTCGCTGATGCAAACGGCGGCGGGCGCGATGGGCAAGCCGTTATACATGGCCCCCGAGCAGCGCACGACGCCCGATGCGGCCGGTCCCGCCGCCGACATCTACTCGCTGGCCCGAATGTTCTACGAATTTTTGATGGATGTGCTGCCCGATGGGGTTTGGCAGCCGCCGTCCAAGCACCGCGCCGATGTGCCGGAAGCCATCGACTCGTTGCTGGAACGTGGCCTTTCGAACCGCCCGCGCTCGCGCCAACAATCGGTTGAGGATTTTCGCGAAGAACTGCTGTCAGCACTTAGCGGCGAGCCGAAGCCGCTGGTCGATCCGATCCCCGTTCCGCCGCCCACGCCCGAACCGGAGCGCGACGAGCGGGAGAGATCGCGGATCGATGATCCGCCGCGGCGCCGCGAAACCGATGCTGAACGCCGCAAACGCGAACGCGAAGAATGGGAACGGCGTCAGGGCGGGGGCGGGGGCGGACAGAACAGGAAGAAGAAGGACGACCGCGGACACAAGTTGGCCATTATCGTCGTCGGATCCGTCGTTGTTTTCTATATTATCATCGCGATCGCCGCGAGTTCGGTTTGAGCCAGACCAGGCAACGCGGGACAGGGCGCCGCGACGATCAAAGTAACGTGTGCCGCTCACTAACGTCATTGCCGATTAGAAGGCGCGGTGGCTTTTCTGACGCAGGTACCGCGGGGGTGCTGCACATGCGCTGCCTCGATGCCCCGCATTGATGTGGCCTGTGTTCGCTTGTCCCGATTGTTCTGACTGTAGGAGTCAATCATGCTGACAGATGATGGAAACCGCCTGGATGGCTGCATTTTCGGCGAGCCGGCCGACGCCGACTACCGGATGGAATTCGGGGATCAGACCCTTCCAAAGAAAGTGGATCTGCGCCCGCACTGCTCACCCGTCGAAGATCAGGGGAAAATCGGAAGTTGCACGGCGAATGCCTGCGTTGGCGCGTTGGAATATCATTATATCAAGCGCGACGGCACAGCTCCGGATCTAAGCCGGATGTTTGTCTACTACAACACCCGCCGGTTAAAGGGCACGATCCAACAGGACACAGGCGCAATGATCAACGAGGCCATGGCATCGGTCATGGCGTTCGGTGCGTGCGAGTCGCAACATTGGCCCTACGACGTCAGCCTGTTCGCACAGGAGCCACCGCAACCGGCTTATGCCGACGGCTTGAAGCACGAAGCCGTTCAGTATGCCCGCGTGGGCGGCGCCCAGGGTGCGATCGGCGCGTTGGCAAACGGCATGCCCGTTGTTTATGGGACGTTCATGCCACAGCGCTGTTACGAGGAAGCCGGGCGCACGGGCCGCATCCCCGCGACGACCTATGACGAGCGGACGGGCCGCCCCGGCGGCGGGCATTGCATGTTGATCGTCGGTTATGATTTGGATCAGCAGATCTTCATTGTTCGCAACAGTTGGGGAACCGGGTGGGGCAATGGCGGATATTGCGACATCCCGTTCACCGAGATGGCCTATTGGTCGCCGCCAGAAACCTTTTGGATCATCCTGGCGTTAGAGCCGAAGGGCAACTTCGCGGTCATCCGGCCCCTGCAGGACAGCGCCGAAGAGCAGAAACAGAAGATCGCGGGATTTGGAACGCGCAAGCTCGGCACCACGGCGCGCGAATTGCGCGACGAGATCGGCGCCAGCCTTCGGGCCGAGATGGATCAGCGCACCGCCGGCATCAAACAAACAGCCACCCGCCTGCGCGCCGAGCTCTCTGGCGAGCCGGCCACTGCGCCCGGCGAAGCGGCGTTTGGAGCCTTTTGCAATTCCTGTTCGGGCACCGGATCCTGCTTTTATTGCGGCGGGCGCGGGATCAATGTCATTCCCGACGTGGATTGCCCGAGATGCCTTGGAAGAGGCTTCTGCAATTCCTGCGGTGGCAACGGTGAAACCTGAGCCAAAATTCCGGGCGTCCCGAGCAAGCCGACGAAGAAGTTGTCCGAAGATGTGCGCGAGCTGAGCCTCTCCCAATGAAGTGGTCCGCCCGATGTTTATGAGTACGGAGGACCAGAAATCGCGAACAAGCGACCCAAGCCTGAAGCGAATTTGGTAGTATCCAGAATCTTCCGCACTTTTGTCATGCGACGGCGGCTCCGGGTTGGTTGTTTCTCGCGGCGTGTAGCGGGTCCATGTTCATGTATATTGTATCGACCACTGGGTTCCAGCGATGTGGCGGAGCCTGGCAGCTGAAAGATTTAGGCAGGACTGTCCGTCGGGGAATGCGCCGACCACGCGGGTGCGTCTGCGGACCTCTCGCATGATCCTCTCCAAGGATTTGTTCGTACGCAGCTTGATCCAGTGGCTGTCCGGAAAGGTGTAGTAGGTCAACGTCTGGTCGACTGTCTCTTCGGCCAATTCAGTGGCCATTGTCATACGCTGACGGCGTAATTCAGTGACCACGGCTTCTGCCTTCTCGGTTGCCGCCGCCTGGCTCTCCTGTGCATGGATCGCTTTGAGCATATGACCGACTTCGCGAATCTTGGTCGACGGGACGTGGCTGAAAACATCGCGATAGAAGTGGGCCGTGCAGCGTTGCCAGCGCGCGTCGGGAAGGGGGTCGGTCACACTCTCGATCAAGCCCCGGCGGGCATCCGAGGTGATCAGCTCCACGCCCTTAAGACCGCGGTCCACGAGGTGGCTCAGGAATGCTGACCAGCCGGGCTTGTCCTTCTTGGCGCCCTCACAGATCCCCAGCATCTCACGATACCCATCCGACGTTACACCTATGGCGACCAGCAGAGACACATTGCGCACCTTGCCCGCCCACGTGCGCTTTGTGACGATGCCGTCGCGGAAGACCTACGGATGCTGGCCTTCAATTGGCCGGTTCCGCCATTTTTCGATCTTGGCATAGATCTTCTTTTTCAGGTTCGAGACTGCGCTGGGGCTGACCCTCGTGCCCCAGAGCGCTTCTGTGATGTCCTCGACGCGACGAACTGAAACACCCGACAGGTACATCTCGATCAGCGCTTCCTCGACACAGCTCTCGCGGCGCTGATAGCGCTCGATGATTGCCGGCTCGAACGTCTGGCGCCGTAGCTTCGGGACTCTCAGGCTGACATCGCCTGCCTTGGCGTGAAGCGGGCGTTCATAATGCCCGGCGCGGGTGTTCTGGCGGCATTCACTGCGCCCGTATCTGTTAGCGCCGTACAAGCGATCCGCCTCGGCGTCCAGCATCGCGTTCAAGGCTTCCTCGACCGTGCCGCGGACCATCTCATTAAGTTGATCCTTGATTCGTGCCTCATCTATCTAGATCACCTGACCCATCGGTTTGATCTCTCTTTCCGCAGCTCGGCGATCTTTCTTTCCAGATCGGACCGGACCGTCGGATTCTCAGGGTTGCGCCGATCCTGCTGTATCCAGCGGATCAGCGTCGAGAAGCCGATCCCAAAATCTGCGGCCACCTGCTTGCGCGGCAGCCCGCTGGTCAAAGCCACGCGCACTGCTTCGGCGCGGAATTCCTTGGTCGATCGTGACGACATCTCTGTTCTCCTTTGCGACACGATACGTGGTCAAAGGAGCGGCACAAATCCGGGACGGGTCGACAAAGCTCGTCTCGGCACCAGCACTATGCAGTGAGCGAGCGCCACTCAACCATACTTAACAAATACTTCCAAAACGACTTCTTCAACAAAATCGGCCCGGACCAGATACGCGGTGAGGCCTACATGCGTTATCGTCCGTCGTATAAAATTGCCATCTTTCGAGTTAATTGTATGCGTATGTGGTCGTTCCGACGCTTCTAAATCTCGATTGAGCCGGGCCGACGAGTCGTTCGGAGTGGCCAATATAAAGCCGGGTTTCTTTGGATGACACGTCCGAAAATCGTTTCAACAATGTTTCCTGAGTTTCGCGATTAAAATAGATCATGACGTTACGGCAAAAGATCACATCGAACGGACCGCGAAAGGGCCATTGGTGAAGAAGGTTGAGTACATTGAATTTGACGAGACGGCGGGCAACTTTGCTGATCGCAAATTTTTCTGTTGGGCGATCTGCCGCCCCCGGCGGGAAGTACTTCTGACGTTTAGCTGACAGCTCGCCGATGGTGCGGCCCAGATAAACGGCACTCCTCGCACTTTCGACAACGTTGCTATCGAGGTCCGTTGCAAGGATCTTAACGTCGTAGCGTTCTATCTCTGGAAAGAAATCGCAGAGCTCCATCGCAATCGTATACGCTTCTTCGCCGGTCGAGCAGGCCGACGACCACATTCGCAGTTTTCCGCCCGCCTTAACTCGATCGACCAGGTTCGGGAGAACGTTTTCCCTTAAGTCGTTGAAATGGTGTGGCTCTCGATCAAATTTTGTCACATTTGTCGTCAGTGCGCGAAGCATTTCCATAAATTCGTCACGGCCATCAGCGCTACGGACAAAATTAATATAGGAGTCAAAGTCAGCAAATTTCGTTGTGCGAAGTCTGCGCGTAAGCCGAGATTGAACCAGCGATTCTTTTTCTTCGTTGACGACAATCCCCGTCTCGTCCTGCACTAAGGAGGCGATCTGACGCAAATTCGACGGGCTGAGAATTGGGTTCGAACGACCAGACTGGAGCGGGTTTGATTGCATCTCGCGCCGATCTGATCAGGCAGTATCGGCGAGAGCAGGTGGAGCGAGGCGATCCAGATTCAGGATACGGATCATGCGTTTCCCTACCGTTATCAGGCCTTCCACGAACTCCCGGGCCGTCTCCGAGGCGACTGAAGGCGTGACATGCATATCCTCTTCAGATGCGCAAAGAATGTCCGATACAGCATCTACCAACAGTCCCAACGTTTGTTCGCGCAATTGAACAATGATGATGACATTCCGCTCTCTCGCTGCCGTCGCTCCGATCCCCAAACGCGCGGAAAGATCAATGACAGGTAGAACAGATCCGCGCAAGTTGATGACCCCGCATACAAAACTCGGCGCATGTGGAAGTTTAGTTGCCGGCGTCCAGCCGCGGATCTCGCGGACGGCCATGATGTCCACGCAATATTCGTCATCTCCGATACGGCAGGTGATGAATTCGCGTGAGGCGGCACTTGCGAGGGCGTTTGTTTCACTCATCATACTATCCAGCCATTGCAATATGATTGCCAAGAGTCGAGCCGCCCTGGGCGCCTTCGACAAGGATATCAACGTCAAGGATCAGACCGATCCGGCCATCGCCCAGAATCGTCGCGGCCGCGATGCCGGGAACATCGCCGTAGTTCTTCTCCAGGCTCTTGATGACAACCTGGCGCTGATCCTCGACGCTGTCGATTATCAAGGCGCTTCTGGATCCGTCTTCGTTTCCGGTCACAAGCACGACCTTGTCGTCCATGTCCGTGACCGGCCCACGCATCCCCAACTGATGGCCGATGTCGATAATCGGGATGACTTGCCCGCGTGATCTCAATGCCCAGGAAGACGGGTCTATCTGAAACGCATCGTCTGAGGTTGGCTTTAGCGTCTCGATCACGCTGGTCAATGGGACTACGAAGACTTCATCAGCAATGCTAACGACAATACCATCGACGACAGCCAGCGTCAGGGGGAGCGAGATCGTCAAACTCGTGCCTTGGCCTGGGGTCGAGGCAATCGAAATCCGACCGCCTAGCGATTGGATTGATTTGCGAACCACATCCATCCCGACGCCGCGCCCAGAAAGGTTCGACACTTCTTTCGCCGTCGAGAACCCAGGCAGGAAGAGCAAGTTGTCAATTTCATTGTCGGCCAAGGATGCATCTGCGGAGATCAGTTCTTTTTCGATCGCAATCTCGCGAACACGTTCCCGGTTAATCCCTGCGCCGTTATCGCTGATCTCGATGACGACGCGGCCCGAACGGTGCGCAGCGACGAGATGGACAATGCCTTCTCGCGGCTTGCCGGCGGCTTCGCGCTTTTCCGGACTCTCAAGGCCATGATCGACGGCATTTCGGATCATGTGGGTCAGCGGATCGGCGAGGCGCTCGACAACGGTTTTGTCGACTTCCGTTTCCGCACCGTCTGTTACCAACCGAACGTCCTTACCAGTCGCCTGGGCAGCCTCGCGAATGATTCTAGACATTCTCTGAAAGAGCGGTTTGACGGGCTGCGCCCGGATCGCCATCACGCTTTCCTGAATGTCCCGCGTCAGCCGACGAAAGTCATCCAGACCGTCTTTGATGTCGGACCCGGATTGATGCTCGAATGCTGAGATACTTTGAGCGATCATCGCTTGATTAACGACCAACTCGCCGACAAGATTTATCAATCGGTCGACCCGGTCGAGGTCCACCCTAATCGTCGCCCGCGGAGCATCAGCTGTCTTCTCCGGCGCATCCTTCAAGGCAGCTACGGGTGGAGCGGATTTTGCATCCTCCTCAATTTGTGGTTCTTCGTTCGACGGCTCGGCAGTCGGTGTCGGCAACGGCGCCGGAGATTCGTCCTCCTGAAGGGCAACGGCGATGGCCTCCTGGACCGCTTCGATCGGTCCAGGGGCGATTGTCTCATCTTCGATTGACTCGATTTTCTCGATTACCAACTGGCAGTCATCGGCAGCAAACTCGAAAATCTCTGCGATGTCGGATTCGGACGCCTCGGTCGATAACGTTATCGTCCATTTGAGCGTGCCTTCCTCGGGATCGTAATCGTCGAGAAGAGGCACGTCGTCGAGATCGCACACCGTCGTTAAGGTTCCGAGTTCCGACAAGGCTCGGAGCAAAAGCGTCGCCTCGTTGCCACGCCCATAGAATTCCCGACCGGGAAAGAATCGGATCTCGAACACCCGTTCAGGCGAGCCCAGTTCGATCGGCTCCAAGTCCAGATCGAGGGAGATAGCCATCGGTTCGTAGTCTTCTTCCTCCTCCTCTTCCTCGGTCACGTAAACCCGGAGCTCTTGGCAGGTCCGCTCGATTGCATCGGGATCGCTGCCGGAACCGGTTTGCGAAGCAGCAACGAGATCCGACAACATGTCCAAAGATCTCAAGAAAAGCGCGATCAGTTCGCGGTCGAGTGCCAGCTTCTCTGACCTGACGTCGTCAAGGACAGTTTCAAATAGATGTGCGAACGCAACAAGCTCGTCTAGCGCGAAGGCGCCTGCGCCGCCCTTTATCGAATGGACTGCCCGGAAAACGGAATTGATTGTTTCATCGTCCGCACTGCCATCTGAGATTTCGTTCAGTCCTGTATCCAGGACCTCAAGAAGGTCTTCGCATTCCAGAAAGAATGATTCTCTTAACTCGTCCCGGGACATCCATATTCCTCCTGGCCTAAGCGGCGACCCGCCGGATCGTTTGGACCAGCTTGGTTTCTTCGTACGGTTTGACGATCCAACCGGTCGCTCCGGCCGCTCGTGCGCGTTGTTTCAGCGCCGCGCCACTTTCCGTCGTCAAAACCAGAATCGGAACACCTCGCAGATTTCCTCGTTTCCGAACCGCATCGACGAACCCGAAACCGTCCAGCCGGGGCATATTTATGTCGGTGATGATGACATCAGGCATCAGATCATCGAGGACTTCGAGACCGTGCTGACCGTCTTCTGCAAGATACACGTCGAAACCCGCTTCCGTCAGGGTCATGCGCAACATGTCACGCATTGTGACAGAGTCATCGACGGCGAGAACTTTCATCATCATGCTGGCATCTCCTGACCATTGAAAAAGCCGATCTCGCAACCAAGGAGCCTGAGATCCCTCGAGAACCCCTCCGAGGGATTCAGAATTTCAAATGAATGGTCTTCGGACTGCCAAGTTTTCCATGCCGAGATGAGCATTTGCAGGCACAATCCGCCGAGATGTTCAACCTCTTCGGCATCGAGGGCGACTGCCTCTCCGCGGTTCGCTTCAAGCGCTTCAGAAAGATCAGGTAAATACGCGCCGTTCAGCGAGCGAGGCAGCCGGATCAGAGTGTTGTTGCCAGCGTTAACCATTTGCCGTTCCTAAATTCGAAGATCTGTCATTGTTCTTCAACTTGCCGGCCGGCGAGTTGTTTCAGCCTTTTGGGGAGACTGACGCGAAACTGTTAAGAAACCGCTGCCACAAGGACCGCTCTGCAACAGAATGTGGAGATGACTCCAAATGTCGGGCATGATCCGCGGTCCTCAATCCCAGATTTCCGGTTCGACACTGCTGGTGTCCGAGGCGATTATCGGGCGCACCGGTGCAATCTCGTTTCCGACATCGGCAGGGTTCAACAGAAGTTGCGATGCACGCCCGGAGGCCGGCCAAAATCTGATTCGCCGCGCGCGTTCGCCGCCGAGAGATGCCGCCATGCACTGGATGCCTTCGCATTCGAGAAAGGCCTTCACAAATTCTCCGTTTCTGGCGCCGACCGTCGAGCCGCCCACGGCAACATTTGCCCCGCCGAACACCTTGGCGACCATGGACGTTTTGGCGGCGCCCAGCTTCAGAAGCTCGTTGATGAGCTGCTCCATCAGGTTGACGCCGTAACGGGAATTCTCTCCGCCGCCATTGACATCCGACGGAAGCAAGAAGTGGTTCATTCCGCCGATCCTGCGTCTCGGGTCATGGATGCAGGCCGCCACGCAAGATCCCAGAACGGTTGACAGGATGGTGTCGTTGCTGTTGCAAACTTTAAAGGTCGACTGACCGACAAACGCGACGCGTGGTTCGTTCTCGCTAGCCCTCACTGCACAACTCCAAAAGTCGAGACCCGATCCTGTCCAAGGCCATTTCCTGCTCAACTGCCTGCATTTCGGCCGCGATCTTTGGCATTCCATAGACAACAGACGTCTGGCTGTTTTGGCCGATTGTGGCCGCGCCGCTGTTCCGCATCTCGAGAAGTCCTTCAGCGCCGTCATGGCCCATGCCGGTCAGGATGACCCCGATTGCCCTGCTGCCGAGGCGTGCGACGGAGCGAAACAGAACGTCAACCGACGGACGGTGATCGCTGACAGGATCGGCGTCGCGATAGCTGCAAACAAGTCGGCTTCTTCCTGTGATCTCGAGATGTTGCTCGCCGCCGGCAGCGATCATCACGAGGCCAGGACGTAAGATGTCGCCGTCTTTTGCTTCAAAGACATCGGGCGCAGTTATTCTCATGAGACGCTTTGCAAAGTTCTGAGTGAACCCGCGCGGCATGTGCTGAACGATCACCGTGGGCGGGCAGTTCGGTGGAAAACTGGATAAAAGCTTGGCGATCGCATCGACGCCGCCCGTCGACGATCCGATGAAAATCACTCGGTCGTTCGGCTCGAAGTCCGTACTGTGGCGGAGTTCACCAGTCTTCGGTGGAAGAACTTCAGGGCGTGATAACGCTTCAATTCGCGCGTTCGCGGCGGTTTTGACCTTTTGCCGGAGTTGTGCGAACGCGTCGTCGAGTTCCAACATCGACGGTTTTCCGACGCAATCGACCGCGCCGATGCTCATTGCCTCGATCGCCTTCTCGGACCCTTGAGCCGTTAGAGACGAGACCATTACCACCGGCGTTGGTCTTCGGCTCATCAGTCTTCGCAGAAATTCGAGCCCATCCATCCCCGGCATTTCGACGTCCAGAGTTATGACGTCTGGTCTATGTGCGACCACCGCATCCCTTGCGCTCAGAGCGTCAGCGGCCTGCGCGACAACCTGAATTTGTGGGTCTTCGTCAAGTTCGGCAGTGATCAACCGGCGCATGGTTGGACTGTCGTCGACAACCAGGACCCGCGTTACTCCGGATCGACCGGATGCCTCAGCAGATCCATCGACGGTCAGTTGTTTCGGTGATAGCTGTGTACGCATCTTATATTGATCGACCCCGCTCTCAAAAATCTTCCCAACCGTCGTCTTCTGTGATCGGCGACGGATCCAATGCCGCCGTTCCCATCGCGGCCGTCCCCATCGCAGTCGTCCCCATCGTGGCCGTTGCCTCATCGACCGGCTGCGCTCTGGTCTTCTCTGGCCGTTTTGGGCGCGGAGCCGCGGCCGGTTTGCCGGGTCTTTCGGCGTCGCGCCATTTGACCTCTTCGCCGTCGCCTGGCTCGATTTTGAAGTGCTCCATCATGGCGACCAGCTCATTGGCGTCTGTCGTCAATTCGTGGCTGGCTGCGGTCGATTCCTCGACCATTGCCGCGTTCTGTTGCGTGACCTCGTCGAGCTGGGCGACCGATGAATTGATGTCGGTAAGTCCCAAAGATTGTTCTTTGGAAGACGTCGAGATACTCGTCACCAAGCCGCTGATTTCCACAACCGACTTGTTGATCTCTTCCAAAGCTGCGCCGGTCTTGCCGACTAGGTCGACGCCGCGCTTCACGTGTCCGCCGCTTTCCGAGATGAGATCCTTGATCTCCTTGGCGGCGTCCGAACAGCGCTGCGCAAGGGCGCGCACCTCGGATGCGACGACCGCGAAACCGCGTCCGGCCTCGCCTGCACGCGCGGCTTCGACACCGGCGTTCAACGCCAGCAAGTTGGTCTGGAATGCGATGTCATCAATGACGCCGATGATCTCCGAGATTTTCCCGGAAGATTTGTCGATTTCCGTCATCGCCTCGATCGTGTCGCGCACGACCATCTCGCCGGATTCGGCGTCGTTTTGCGCCTTTTTACTCGCTGTTTCGGCAACGCCCGCCCTTTCGGACGCAGACTTGACGCTGCTGGTAAGCTCTTCGATCGCCGCGGCGGTTTCTTCCAGAGAACCGGCCTGACTTTCGGTGCGACGGGCAAGATCGTCCGACGATTGACTGATTTGCATCGTGCCGCCGCGGATCCCCTGTGCTTTCAGCACGGCTTCCATCATCGTCGAGCAAAGCCCGCCAACAGCCGCGTTAAAATTTGTCCGCAGTTGTTCGTATTCCGCGCTGAAAGGCTCATCGAGTTGGAAGGTCAATTCGCCGGCAGCCAGGGCGCCCAGGCCCGAAGTGAGGGCGTTGACGACCTTGGTCTGTGTTGCGTCCTTTTCGCGAAGCTCGGCACCCCGGCGTTGGCGTTCAAGTTCAGA
Organism: uncultured Limibaculum sp.; assembly: GCA_951813525.2. Taxonomy (GTDB): domain Bacteria; phylum Pseudomonadota; class Alphaproteobacteria; order Rhodobacterales; family Rhodobacteraceae; genus Thermohalobaculum. The sequence continues at coordinate 182,410 of CATOTJ020000003.1, read as the reverse complement.
TGCCGTGACGTCCGATGCACAGGCAACGATGCGGGCAACCGATCCGTCAGATTCGGTGACCGGGCTGAACATGGCCTGCAGGATGACTTCGGATCCGTCCTTGGCGACGTGTTTGTAGGTGCCGATTTGCGGTTCGCCGTTTTCCAGCGCTGCCAGGAAGGCGTGATGCTCGCTCCCCGCACGCCGTTCGTCATTGATGAGAGTATTGTAGTGTTCGCCGATGATCTCGTCGGATGAGTATCCCAGAAGATCGACGAAGACTTCATTCACACCGATAACATTTCCGTCGCGCGAGAGTTCAAAGACGGCTTGGTGAATGCCGATCGCATCGAGCGTCTTCTTCCGGTAGGAAGATGTCTGCTCAGTTTCAGTAATGTCGGTCGCGATCTTTACAACTTTGTACGGCTTTCCTTCGCTGTTCAGAACGGGATTGTAAGAGGCTTGTAGTATTACCTCTTCTCCCTTTAAATTTACGCGATGAAATTTCCCTCGCAAGAACTCACCGCGTCGTAGATTGCTCCAGTGCTGTGCGAACGAGCCGTCTTCATGATCAGATTTTGGGCAGAAGAGTCCGTGTGACTTGCCTATGATATCGCTAGCTTTGACATCCATGGCATTTAAAAAGTTCTCGTTGGCATTCAGAACGATGCCGTCCAGCGAGAACTCAATGATGGCCTGACTCTGCCCGAGCGCATCAATGACACTGGCATTCGTGTTGGCGATGATATTGTTGTCCCACTCAACGCACCATCCAACGAAATCACCGCTGCGATCAAAGATGGCCGAAATACATTCAGCGAGGCGCACTTCTCCCATGATCAGGTCTTGCACGATCGGTAGGTTGTCCCGTGCCGACATCGTCCGGCGGCGTAGCTGCGGATCGTCATGAAAACCTTCGAACTGCCGACCGATCAAACAATCAGGATCGAGTTCTGGAAACTTCTTTTGAAGTTCTGGCAGGTTTTCGCGAATAAGCTCAATCAGCGCGTTGTTTACAAAGGTGATCTTGAAATCGAGATCAATCGTCATCATGGCGGCGGAAGCAGCGTTGAACGCAGAGCCTTTTGAAGCCGATTCTTTTTGGTTGGCAAAATCCGCTTCCAATCGATTTCGAAGGATCTCGACATTTTTCGACATTGTGCCGACTTCGTCACCACGGCCAGCGTATGGTATTTCGGTCTGATAATCGTTATCGGCAATCCGATTTACGGCACTGCCGATGCGGATCATTGGAACTGCAATGGCCCGCGCAGCCAGGAATCCGATCAACCCGACGACGCCGATCACAATTGCAATTTCCGCAATCATTTGTGTGCGCAATTCGGCAAGTGGCGCCATCACCTGGTTATACTAACGTGCATTGATCAGAACTCATGGGCCCATTTACGGCTACCGATTGATGAGATGCGCCAGGGCTGTTCGATGAGCTTGTTCCAACTGTCACAGCAGTGCGCGACGATGTCGTCGTAGTTTTTGAAGACCCGGTTTGAGAGCCAGTTGTCGCGTATGAATTGCCAGATGTTTTCGACTGGATTCAGTTCTGGCGACCGGGCCGGGATTGGAACGAGTGTGATGTTTTCCGGCACATCGAGCTTCGGTGTCGTGTGCCATCCGGCCTGATCGAGCAGCAGGATGGCGTGTGCGCCTGGGGCGACTTCGGCGCTGATCAGCTTCAAGTGCTCCACCATGGCATAGGTGTCGCAGAACGGCATGACGAGGCCGGCACCCTTGCCTTCCGCCGGGCAGATTGCGCCGAAGATATACGCCCATTTCGTCCGCTGATCGTGTGGCGCACGGGGACGCGTTCCTCGCCGCGCCCAACGTCGTGTGATCTTGTTCTTCTGGCCGACCCTGGCTTCATCTTGAAACCAGACCTCTACGGGCGGCCAGCCTCGCTTGATGCGGATGGCTGTGACGACGTCGCCGAAGTTTTTTTGAACATCTCGATCGCCTCCTCATCCTGCGCGTAGTGCTGCGGGCGCGCTGTGAGTTTGCGATATCCCAAGGCGTGCAACTCGCGGCCAACGGTATGACGGCTGACCGAAACGCCGAACTCTTCGTATAGCCAGAACGCAAGGTCGACGAGGCGCCAGCGCACAACCCCATCGAGATAGGGACGCGGGCCTGACTCGACCGCCGCCGCGAGCGCGGTGCGCTGCTCAGCCGTCAGGAGCGGTGCCTTGCCCGGTGCCTTCCGCGTCGTCAGCGCATCCGGGCCGCCGTCGTTGAACCGCAACACCCAATCCCGGATCACCTGAAGGCCAACCCCGCCCGTGCGCGCCGCATCGCTCCGCGAGCCTCCGTCAAGGACAACTGCCAGAGCGAGAAGCCGCCGCGTCTGATCCGCTTCATCGCTCTTCCGCGCCAGACGTCGAAGATCCGTTCCTGTATAATCCAATCTGATCTGAACAGCAGACCCCATGGCAAAAACTCCTCTGTTTTCCATGGTGAATCAGATCAAGATCGGGCCGGAAATCCCCTTCCGTGAGTCCGAGTCATTGCGCCGCAGTATTAATATTCTCTTCACTCACAATCGCCCAATTAGTTCCGTGAAATGTCAACGCCTCATATGCGGCAACGACTAGCGTGCCATCAGATCGGCGAAATTCAGTGATGCCGGTGTCACCGCGCAGCGCGGCCTTAACGGCAGGATTGTCGGGTTCACCATGCAGCCCGTCTCCGGGTTCGGTTGCATCCAGGTCGCCGCGCATTTTCAAGTCTGGGCCGACTGCGTAGATTCTTTCGCCATCATGTGCTCGGCCGAGTCCTTTTAGGACGGCGTTGATCGGCGCTCCGGCTAGTTCAAACGCAATGACCCCGATCACATCACCACTGGGCCCGACAACCGGTCGTGCAATGAAACTGACTGGTGCATCGTTTGATGGTGCGAATGGTGCGTAGTCAACGAACACTGTTTCGCTTCCTGCACCGGCTGCTATCGCGGAGTTGAAAGCCCCGGCAAGATGACTGCTGGACCATTCGCCGGAAACGACATTTGTCGCGAAATCTGGACGTTTGCGAACCGAGTAGATTAAATTGCCTTCGGCGTCGAAGAGCAACAGGTCGCTAAGTCCTTTTATTTCAGCAATTCTGAGAAAATGGGGGTGAAATTCGGCGTGTTTTCGATCGTAATCGGTCCCATTATCGGCGGCGTTCAGTTTGTGTCGCTCGCCGGCAGGATAGGGATTGTTGTCAACATAGGCCTTTTGCAAATGCGATCCTGCGTCTGTGCCAAGCGCCTCCCAGGTCCCGCTAATCCCCTGAATTGCTGCGCTGACGGCTGGGCTATCGCTGATGAAGACGAGGTCCGAATCCAGCGACTTCAGCCAAAGCTCCAGGCCTTGCTCTGCAGCATGCGCATCGCGAGAAAGGACTTCGGTCCCGCGCTTATAGGTCGATGCCTGCATGGTGAGATAGCTAACCGCCGCGGTCGTGGTGGCGGCGATCAGTGCAAGAAGGACAACCAACATCGGCAGTTTTACCGAAATCTTGATTTGGCTTGGCTTCAATCGGGAAAACAGGGCCGTCATCCGAAAACTCCGTGCGTTAGCGTTTTGCAAGGCAGGGCCTGAACGTCGGGCTAATCAGCTTTGCTGATGGTGACGCCAGGTTGCGCGCGTGCCGACTATTCGCGGTGTAATTTGAAGATCGGGTTAAGGCCGGGGCGGATTTCGATGATGTATCCGCATCTGCCGATCACCAGATTTCTGGTTCGCGTTGGTCCTGCGTCACATCCCCATGACGGGCGCCTGTCCGCAACCGGTCGGCAACGGATGGCAGCGGTGTGCCATTCATCAATGTCGCAACTGGCACCATGCATTCAAAAGGTTCCAGATCGGCAATGGCGTCGAGACAATCTGCGAGGCAATCTTGTGTTTGCCGGACGCGGTCCAGTTCCTGCACAATCTCGCGCGAGCGGTTGAGCTGGTTTCTGCGCGCCGAATCGCCCGCCAAGGCGTCCTCGACAAGCGCGGTCTGCACGGAAAGATCGCGCAGTTCATTCGCGATCCGTGTCAGGATCGTGTCTCTCGGAATTTCGCTGGACATATTCCCCCCCGGGAATGTTTACAGTCGGCCCACCACCGATTCGATACAGGATTTAATTTGAACGGTGCTGAATGGTTTTCGCAGGCAGTTATTCATGCCGAGCGCTTTGCCCTTTTTCATGACATCAGAGTTGGTCGCGCCTGTGATCAAGATAAAACCTGTCTTTTTTTTGATCCCGTACTTGTTCATTGCGTCCAGTAACTGCAGGCCGTCCATCTCCGGCATGTTGTAATCGGAAATGACGAGATGAACCGGCGCCTTCGATATTGCGTTCAACGCGGCGCGCCCATCCGCTTCGTGCGAAATGTTCGTGATCCCGAGTTCCTCGAGAGATTGAATGATCAAGCCGCGGCTGACGGACGTATCATCAACGACCATGACGCGTAGTTGCTCTTTGACACCCATTTCCAGACTCGCTTTTCAATCCCTGCGGAGCCTTCTGATAAGGCTGATCGCTTTAGACCGGGTTAATTCGAAGTGTCTGGAAGGGGCTAAAGCTCGCGTCCGGCCGATTTTTCTCCCCACCAGATCTGCAATCCCGCACCGATCGCAGCAATCGGTTCCGGGGGCAGGCGTTTTGGGGGCTCGGCATTGCTGAAGTGACGTGTCAGATCGTTATCCGCCCCCAGCGCCAAATCGGCCGCCGCGATACCCGCCAGCGTGCCTTTTGCCGCCCCCAAGCCATTCTGGCAGCAGGCCGAGAACAGGCCTGCATCGATCTCGCCAAACGCCGGGGCGTCGTTGAGCGACAGGCAAAGCCGTCCGGCCCAGGAATACTCGAAGCCCACATCAGCCAAGGCCGGAAAACGCGAGCGCAACGACCGGTCATGACTGCCCGCAGCCGAGCTGATCCGAGCGCCGGATGCCTCCATGTTGGGCGCATAACTGGTGCGATTGCGAACAACGATCCTGGTGCCGCTCGTGCCCCCGACCCGCCGAACGGTCGAGCCCATGGGGTCGGCTGGCGTCAGCCCCCATTGTGCCTGACCGCCAAGCGCTGAAATTTCGACCGGGTCCAGGGCTCGGGTCATCGACGCATACAAAATCACATGCACCAGACGCCGTTTGTAGTGGCCAAAGCTTTCGATATGCCCATTCACGGCCATCACGACTTTGGGCGCCGTGACGGCGCCCTGCGGCGTTCGGGCAACCCAGTCCGGTCCTTGTTTGGTTAACGACGTCACAGGCGTGTTCTCAAAAACCGCAGCGCCCGCGGCGCCCAGACCCGCCGCCAGGCCGCGCACATAGGCCGCAGGTTGCAACATCGCCGTGCCCGGCGTGAAGAGCCCCCCCAGATAGTAATCGCTGCCCGTCAGATCGCGCATGGCGGCGGCGTCCAGATGTTCGTGCGCCTCGCCAAGGCCCTTCAGATGCGCCCCGTAATCACGGTTGTGCGCCAGGCCCTTCTCCGTCGCTGCGGCGTTGATCTTGCCGGACCTGATGATTGCTTCTTTCGGCAGTCCGTGCCGCTCGGCGGCGTTAAGCGCAAACTCGATGGCGGCGCGATGGACCGCGATCTCGCCCTGATCCTGGGCGGCACCGCCGCTGTAATTGTCCGATGTCAAACGATGCGGCAGGTCGATCATAAAGCCGGAATTGCGCCCGGCCGGGCCTTCGCCGACGCGGACCGCATCCAACAGCACAATTCGGTCACCCGGTCTGGCCGCCTGCAGGCGCTCCGCCGCCGCAAGCCCTGCAAAACCTCCCCCGATGATCAGCCAATCGGCGGTAATTTGCTCCTGCAGCAGACGGGCAGGGGCCTTTGCGGGCAGGATTGCGTCCCAACCCGAAACGCCCCGGTCGATCGGCAGGCGGCGCACCTTCATGGCAGGCTCAACTTCGCCGTCCGCCCACCGTCGATCGTCCAGATCTGACCGGTGACAAAACCTGCTTCATCCGACCCCAGCCAGGCGACCAGCGCCGCGACCTCGCCGGGCGATCCCGTGCGCCCGGCCGGATGTATGCCGCCGATGCGCGCGCGAAACCCGGCCGGGTCGGGCTGGGATCGGATGAAATCCTCGTTCAGACCGGTGTCGATCCAGCCGGGCGCGACGCCATTGCACCGGACCCCGTCGCCGCCGTGATCGACGGCGATGGCCCGGGTCAGCCCGTGCAGCCCCGCCTTCGACGCGCAATAGGCCGCATGACCGGGGTTCGCACCAAGCCCTTCGATGGACCCGATATTCACGATGCTTCCACCGGGCGCACTCAGATGGGGCAGGGCGGCGCGGATCATCAGAAAGGGCGCCGTCAAGTTCACGGCCAAGGTCGCCGTCCAATCTTCAATGGCCATATCCGCAGCCAATCCTTCGCGCATGATGCCCGCGTTGTTGACCAACAGATCAAGACGACCCGCGCGATCGGCGACCTCTGCGATCACAGCCTCCGGCGCCGCCATGTCGCTCAGATCGGCGGCGATTGCCTCGCCCGGGCCGGACCCGCGCTGCGCCGTGAAAACACGGGCGCCCTCGTCCGCCAGCCGTTCGGCGATTGCCCGCCCGATCCCGCGCCCGCCGCCGGTGACAAGCGCGACCTTGCCGTCATACCGGCTCATCCGACCGGCTTCCCGCCATTCACCTCGACCAGCGCGCCGCACATATAGCGTGCATCGTCCGAGGCAAGGAAGGCGACCACATCGGCAATGTCGCGCGGCTCGGCGATGCGCCCCAGCGGGACCGAGGCATTCAGCTCGTCCACCGCCCGGTCAGGGTCCAGCCCGCGCACGGCAAATCCGGTGCGCAGCATCGGCGTGTTGACCTCGTTTGGGCAGACCGCGTTAACCCGGATGCCCTGATGTGCGTGATCGCGGCCCAGGCATTGTGTCAAGGACGCAACTGCCGCCTTGGACATCACATAGACCGGATGCGCGGGCCCCGGGTGCACGCCCCAGCAGGACGACGTATTGACGATCGCACCGCCGCCCGCAGCCGCCATGATCGCGATGGCCGCGCGGCAGATGCGAAACGGCGCCTCGACATTGATGGCCATCGTCCGCGCCAAATCCTCGTCCGTCGCCTCGGTGATCAGGCCGCGCGTGATGATGCCCGCATTGTTGACGACAACGTCCAGCCCGCCCATCTGCGCCGCCGCCGCGCCGGGCAACGCATCGCAGAACGCCGGGTCCATCAGATCGCCTGCAATAAAGTGATCGGCGTCAGCGTCGATACGGTCGGTGCCCGTGACGACCATCCCGTCGGATTGCAGCCGGGCGACGATGGCTTGCCCGATCCCGCCCGCAGCACCGGTGACCAGGGCCTTTCGGGCCGCGCTCATCCTGCCGTTGCCTCGGTCAGGAAACAGGCCGCGCCGTCCGGATCGCGGATCAGCGCTGCGGGGCCTTCAGGCAGGTCGGTCATCGTAACCAACGCGCCGCCCGCATCCCGCGCACGGTCGGCCGCGCCCACCAGATCGTCCACCGCAAAGCGGATGGCCCAATATTGCTCCTTGCCGCGCACTTGCTCGGGCAACTGCAAGGCCGATGCAACGCTCGCTCCGTCCTTGGTTCTGATGACCGCCGTGTCCAGCGCGCTCCCCTCGAATTCCCACCCGAACAGTGTTCTGTAAAAGTCTCGAACAGCCGAGAAGTCCGAGCAAAAATATCCATGCCCCGCCCGCTGCCCGTGCGCACAATATCTAGCCGCCGGGCCGGTTCCGGGATCCCGAAACAGGGTGAACCCCGCACCCAACGGATCACGGATCAGTGCGAAATGTTCATCCGCCAGTTCGACCCGCCCGCCGGTTGCGGCAACGTGCTCCAGCGCTTCTCCCAACTCTGAAACCGTCACGTATGACATCCAGAAGGATGGCATGTTTATGTCACGAAACTTTTGCGGCATCGGGTAGATTGCAGCAACGGCGTCACGGCCAGAACGCGCAAAGACGCTGTCAGGACCGTATCCATCCGCTGGCCCGTCGAATGTCCAGTCCAGAACGGTGCCATAAAAGGGCTGCGTGACCTCGGGCCGAAACGTGCTGAGGTCACACCATGTAAACTGCGGCTCAGAACTCATTGTTCAGCGCATCTTCCGCCGGTATCTCGCGTTCGCGGCGCGCGATGTAATCGCGCAATGCCTCATCGACGCCCGGGTCGAGTTTCGGCTCCTGATAGGCCGCCAACAGCTCGCGCGCCTTGGTCAAGGCCCGTTCGGTGATCTCGACCGACCCCTCGGCGGCCCATTGCTCGATCGAGTTGTTGTCGAACATCTCGGGCATAAAGAACGCGCGCTGGAAGTTTTCCTGCGTGTGCGCATGACCCAGATAATGACCGCCAGGCCCGATATCCCCGACGGCGGCCAGCGCCTCGTCGAAATCGTCCCAGCGGACACCCTCGGCCATCCGGTATCCCATCGCGCACATCTCGGCATCGACAATGAACTTGGCCGTCGAACAGTGCATTCCGGCCTCGTTCCAGCCCGCCGAATGCCAGATATAGTTGGCGCCCGCCATCAGAACGGCGTTCAGGGTCATCGCGGATTCGTAACCGGCCTGTGCATCGAACGTTTTCGCGCCGCCCAACGTGTTCGAGGTCCGCCACGGAACACCATAATACCGCGCCATCTGACCGATCATAAAGTTCATCAGGCTGATCTCGGGTGTCCCGGCCATCGGTGCACCGGACCGCATGGAAACGGTGCTTAGATAATGGCCGTAGATTGCAGGACAGCCCTTGCGCACCACCTGCGTATAGGCCAACGCGCTCAGCGCTTCGGCATTCAACTGAGCGACCGCCGGTGCGGTCGAGGCCGGGGTGTTCGCGCCGCCCAGCACAAAGGGCGAGCACAGCACCGGCTGGTTGCGCCGGTTGAAAGCCCGCATTGCGCCCAGCATGACCTCGTCCCAAACCAGCGGCGAGTTGCCATTGCAATTCCCGGTGACAACCGCGTGCGTCTCCATGAACTCGGCCCCGAACAGGACCGCGCACATATCCAGCACATCCTCGGCATTCTTCGGGCTGGTGGTCATGCCCATAAAGGTTTTGTCGGAATGCTTCATCGACGAATAGGTGATGCGCAGATGCCGCTGGCTGATCGGATGATCATAGGGCTCGACAATATGGTGCGCGCTGGAGTGAAGCGCGGGCAGCATGTGGCTCAGTTTGTGAAAATTCGCCAGATCGTCCAGCGTCGGATTGCGCCGCACATCGTCCAGGTCGCGCAGATAGGGCGCGCCGGTCATCGGTACAAAAATCGAATGGTCATTGCCGAAGGGCAGGGACTTGGCAGGGTTACGGGCGTGGTAGGTAAAACTTTCGGGGATCGTGGTGATCAACTCCCGCACCAGCCCCCGGTCCAGATGCACCCGGTCACCGTCGCGGATATCCGCACCTGCACGTTTCCAGTCCGCAATGGCCTCGGGGTCGCGAAAAACCACGCCGACATTCTCCAGAATGTCCATCGAGGCATTGTCGATCCGCTCGACCTGCTCTGGTGTCATCGGCTCGGTCAACGGCAAACGGCGGCGCAAAGCAGGCAGCATCGTATCGTCAATGGCCGTGCGAATCTCGCGGCGGCTGCCCCGGCCACCTCGGCGGGCGCGGGGGGCTTCAGTGGTTGTGGTCATTGTTGTTTTCCAAAAAAGCCGCTGCAGGTATCGGGCGTCTTCGCTTCAGCCAAAATCCGGAAGCTATCGACGTCTTTGCGCTCGTGAATTTGATCGTAACGAAAACCGGCAATTCCCTTGATCAAGTCGACGGGCACATCGAAGGCGAAATCAACCTCCGGCTCTAAAACCAACGACTGCTTCGTGCTCTCAAAGTCGGTAAGCAAATGTGCAACTCTGAACTCCATCAGACAGCTTCCATTCCGACGACGCCCCACCGACAGTTCGTTTTCTTCGCAGGATCTGGTTTTCGGCGTGGTGAGAGGCGAAGGCGAAGCCAATCGCATAACCCTGCTCGGAGATCGCGGCACCATCCATCAAGCCCGCCATTCGTTCCCTGTGCTCGGGACTGATGTGCGATTGGATGTATAACCGAGGGCGGAGCCTGGCCGCAGGTCGGCGCATCAACGATTATGGTCCCCTCTTTATGGTGACATGGCCTCCCAAGGCTCCAGCCCCGCGCGAGCGTTGAAATTGCGCCTGCCCGAGGGGCGGTCAGGCGCAGCCCGGCGGCGCTGTGCGCCTTTGTTCCGGGCAGGGTGCGCAGGCCCGGCCATCGTAAGGCGGGCGTCAGCCAGCCAATGCAGGGCACGATCATCCCAAATCATCCCCCGCCGCCGGGTCGCTCAGGTCCATCCAGATGGTCTTCAACTCGGTGTACTGGTCATGTGCGTGCAGCCCATTGTCCCGCCCGCCAAAGCCCGAGGCCTTGTAGCCGCCAAAGGGCGTGGTGATATCGCCCTCGCCATAGCAGTTGACCGTCACTGTCCCGGCCTTGATCTCCCGGGCCGCCGTCAAGGCCCGGCGGCCATTGGCCGAAAAGACCGAGGCGGTCAGGCCGTACTCGGTGTCATTGGCCAACGCGATGGCCTCTTCGTCCGAGGCGACTTCCAGGACCGCCAGAACCGGGCCGAAAACCTCTTCCTTGGCCAGTTTGTCACCGGGTTTCGCATGATAGATGGTCGGCGGCACATAAGGCCCGTCAGCTTTGCCGCCTGTCAGAGCGCCCTTCTTCAGATATCCCTTAACCTTCTTCAGATGCTCCGCATCGATCAAGGCGCCCAGGTTCGTTGCCGGGTCCAGCGGATCGCCGACCCGCCACAGCTTCACCCGCGCCAGAATCCGCTCCATTAACGGTTTCTTAACCGCGCGATGGACGATCAGGCGCGACGCGGCCGAGCAGTTCTCGCCCATGTTCCAGAATGCCGCATTCACGATATGCTCGGCGACCAGGTCCAGATGCTCGGCATCCTCCAGCACAACCGCCGGGTTTTTGCCGCCGCATTCCAGGACGATCTTTTTCAGGTTCGAGTCTGCGGAATAGCGCAGGAACCGCCGCCCGGTTTCGGTCGACCCGGTAAAGCTGATCATATCGATGCCCGGGTGCAGACCCATCGGCTCGCCGACGCTCGGCCCATCACCGGGCAGGACCTGCAGAACCCCGCGCGGGACCCCGGCCTCTGCCGCCAGTTCGGCGACCCGAAGCGCCGTCATCGACGATTGCTCGGCAGGCTTGACGATCACCGAGCATCCGGCCGCCAGCGCCGGGCCGATTTTCCACGCCAGCATCAGGATCGGAAAGTTCCAAGGCAGAACGGCGCCGACGACGCCAACCGGTTCGCGCACGATCACCGCAAGGGCGTTGTCTCCCGCCGGGGCGGTCTGATCATAGATCTTGTCGATGGCCTCGGCGTGCCATTTGATCGTGTTGATCGCCTCTTCCACGTCGATGGTTTCACAATCCGTAATCGGCTTGCCCGCCTCGACCGACTCCATCACCGCCAGCTCACGGCGATTGCGGGTCATCAATTTGGCCAGGCGGATCAACACGGCCTTGCGGTCCGCCGGGTGTGCTTTCGCCCAACTGCCCTGATCGAACGCCTCGCGCGCCTTCGTCACGGCGAGGTCCACATCTTTCTGTCCGCAGGCCGAAATCGTCGCCAGGGCTTCGCCCGTCGCCGAGTTGACAGCTGTCAACTTCTTGCCGGACCCTTTGCGGTATTTGCCGTCGATAAAGGCCGCCCGTGGCCAGTCGATACTGGCGGCAAGGGCCGCATATTCGTCTCGCGTCAACAGATCCATCACGCGGCCCCCCGGTTATGTTCGCGCTCGATCGCGGCAATCGTTGTGTTCATGGTGCGCACGACCTCGTCGAACGCGCGTTTGTCGTCCTTGTTCAGGGCCTGCAACGGCCGCCGGGGTGGACCACAGTCGATGCCGCGCCCTGACATTCCGTATTTGATCGTCTGAACGAACTTTCCGCCCTGCTCCAAGACGCGCATCAACGGCAGCATGGCCGACATGATCCGCCGCCCCTTGTCGAAATTCTTTTCGATGGCGCAGGCGCGGTACATGGCCAGATGCGCTTCCGGCGCGAAGTTCGATCCGGCACAGGTCCAGGACGTCGCGCCCCAGGCGAAGAACTCCAAGGCCTGATCATCCATGCCGCAACTCAGTTCGATATGCGGATAGTCGCGGGCCAGCATGTGCAGCCGGTCCGGATCGCCCGAGCTTTCCTTGATGGATTTGAAATTCGGCGACCGGCCGAGACGGTCGAGGGTTTCTTCGTCCATGTTCACGGACATGCGGCCCGGATAATTGTAGAGCAGGACCGGCAGATCGGCGGCGCGGTCGATGGCCAGCGCGTGCAGCGCGATCTCGCGCCCTGTCGGATAGGCGTAAGGCGGCGTGGTGATCAGGATCGCGTCAGCGCCGACCTTGCGCGCGGCGCGGGCATATTCGATCGAGTCCTCGGTCCGCATCGCGCCCGTTCCAACGATCAGGGGAAGGCGGTTGCCGATGATCTCTTTTGCCAGCTTCATCAGGCGAAGGCGCTCTTCCGGTGACTGGGCATAATATTCGCCCGTCGTTCCGGCGATCAGCGCCGCATTGATCCCGGCGCCGATCAGGAACTCCAGCACCTCGGCAAAACGGTCTTCATCGATCGAGTGATCCGCAAAGTGCGGCGTTACGACGGGCGTGATGATGCCCTCAAACTGCATTTTTCTTCTCCGCGAAATCGATCACGTCCAATGGAAGGGGGTCCGGGCGAACGAAGCGTTCGATCCGGTCCCGGCTCAGATCCCAATGCTCGAGGGTCAGAGACACCATCAACCCGGCTTCACGCCGCTCCAAGGCCGCAATCATGGCGTCATGGTGCTGGCTTGCCTGGCGCACGGCCACGGTTTCGGCGGGTGAGGCGGGGCGATAGAACATCTGCCCCAGCCGCGTGTGATCGATCAGCAGCCGGCGCAGCGAGGGCATCAGATATTCGTTCGCGGCCATCTCGCCGATCAGTTCGTGGAACCGGTGGTTCTCCAGCGCCATGGCAGGTGCGCCGCGCGCCGCAACCGCGGCTGCGAACCGCTGCTGCACCGATCGCAACTCGTCCAACTGTGCGCTGGTCCGGTGCTCGGCCGCAAGCCGGGCGACCGACGAGTAGATCAGCGGCGCCGTCTGAAAGAACTTGCGCATCGCGCCCAGATCCATCGACGCGACTTTGGCGCCCCGGTTCTCGGACAAGACGACAAAGCCCTCGCCTGACAGGCGTTGCAGAATTTCGCGCAGCGGCGTGCGCGACAAGTCGTAAAACTGCGCCAGTGCCGTTTCATCCAGATCGGCGCCGGGCACGATGTCCTGGGTAAGAATGCGGTAGCGCAGATCGGCCAGACAGTCCTGTTTGCGGTTCGGTTTCATGGGCGCGTCAGATTCTCGTTTCAATTCGTATACAATGTGTATACATATTTTGCGCGGAGACCAGTTGGCAAGCGGAATTTGGAACGATGGCGCCCTTTCGGATTTTCTTTGGAGAACCGTATCGCCGACCCGTCGCCAATCGCCTGTTGAATGCCGCTTTTGTACGGCAGAGGCCTCTGAATGCGTGCGGCCATGGCATTTGTGCGAAAAACGGGATCGGCCTAGCCATGGCCTGAATGCTCTGCAATAGTCGGTCCAGAAGAACACAGGGAGAGAACAATCATGACAACGATAAAAAACCCCGAGCTTTTGCATCGGGTCACCGAAGCTGCGAAGACGGGCGGCGTCTCGCGCCGTGACTTCCTCAGCCTTGCTGCGGCTGCCGGTTTGACGGCAGGCGCTGCGACTGGTCTGTGGTCAAGCAGCGCACTGGCTGCACCGAAAAATGGCGGCATCTTCAAGCTGGGTGCCCATGACGGAAATACCTCGGACAACCACGATCCGGGAACATATGTCACGTTTTCGATGATCCAGCTTGCGCACACGTTCCGCAGCTATCTGACGATGATCAATTCCGACGGTTCCAATGGCGGCGACATCGCGTCCGAATGGGAAGCGTCAGACGATGCGACCGAGTGGACGTTCAAGCTGAATGGAAAAGCCACGTTCCATGACGGCCGCAGCGTAACACCCAATGACGTGATTGCGTCGATGAACCACCACCGCGGTGAGGGCAACACATCGGCAGCGAACGCGCTGTTGAAGGATGTGGTCGACCTCGTTCCGGCTGGCAATGACTCGGTCAAATTCGTCCTCGGCTCGGGGAATGCGGATCTGCCGTGGCTGCTGACCGATTATCACCTGCCGATCCTGCCTGCCAATGAAGATGGCTCGATCGACTGGCAAAGCGGCAATGGCTCGGGGCCATACAAGCTGACAGACGCTGATTTTGGTGTCGGCTATCGCCTTGTGCGCCATGACGGCTGGCATCTGGAAGGCGCCTATTTCGACGAAGTCGAATTGACGGTTCTGAATGACCCGAACGCCCGCCAGACAGCTCTTGTCACGGGTGATGTCGATGGTGTGACGCAGTTGGAGCTGAAGACTCTGGCTCTCTTGAAGCGTAACGCGAATATCGAGATCGACAATGTGCCGTCCGGCTCGGCGATCACGATGCCGATGCATGTCGATACCGCGCCGTTCGACAACGTCAAAGTGCGCAAGGCCCTGAAGCTGGCGATCAATCGGGACGAGATCATCGAAAAGATCGCGTTCGGAACGGCGACAAAAGGCAACGACTTCCACCACTCGCCGGCCATGCCGTACTGGCCCGACGACATTCCTCAGCATGATTACGACCCGGACCAGGCAAAGGCTCTTCTCAAGGAAGCCGGTGCAGAAGGCCTGGAAGTCAACCTTTCGGTCGCAGACTCGGTCTATTCCGGCGCCGTGGATATGTGCGTGCTCTATGCTGCCCATGCCGAAGCTGCAGGCATCAAGATCAATGTCGTGCGCGAGCCGAACGATGGCTACTACTCGGATGTCTGGTTGAAGAAGCCGTGGTGTGCGGTGCAGTGGGGCTCGCGTCCGACGCCGGATGTCATGTACTCGCTGGCGTATAAGGACGATGCGTCCTGGAACGAGAGCCGTTGGAAAAACCCGCGGTTCAATGAACTGCTCCGGTCGGCGAAGGCCGAACTGGACCAGGGCAAGCGGGCCGAGATGTATCGCGAGATGGCGATGCTGGCGCATGACGACGGCGAGACCGTCATTCCGATGTTCCCGAACTTCGTTTACGCCCACCACAAGAAAGTCAAACACGGGCCGGATCTGGCGCCATCCTGGCAGATGGACGGCGCACGGGCTTGCTCGCGCTGGTGGTTCGACGAATAAGCGAGGGGACCCGGGTTAATCCCGGGTCCTTTTTGCAAAATCCGACGGCATCCGGGAAATCGGGTGCCGACAATTCTAGGACCGGGAAAAACCCCGGCACCCATACTGGGAGGGACCGATGGGGGACATTCTAAGTCTGGTCGCTAAACGACTTGGCTTCGGGCTGTTGACACTATTCGTTGTGTCGATTTTGATTTTCTTCGCCGTTGAACTGCTGCCTGGCGATTTGGCAGAGGCCGTTCTGGGTCAAAGTGCAACCGAAGAAACCGTAGCTGCGATGCGCGATCAACTGGGCCTCGATCGCCCGGCAATCGTTCGTTATCTGGATTGGCTGGCTGGTGCTGTGACCGGTGACTTCGGTACATCGCTGGTGACCGGCGACCGGGTCAGCGAGAAAATCGGCCCCAGATTTGGCAACACGCTGTTCCTGGCGGCCTATGCGGCGATTATCGCTGTTCCGCTGGCGATCATTCTGGGCGTGATCGTTGCTCTGCTGCGCAACTCGATCTTCGACCGGGTCGCGAACGTTGCAACATTGACGTCGATTTCCTCCCCGGAATTTTTCCTGGGCTACATCCTGATCCTGTATCTGGCCGTCAAGGCGGGTTGGTTCCCGGCAATTGCCAGCCTGAAATCGGACATGAGCCTGGTCGACATGATGGAGCGCACGTTCCTGCCTGCACTGACCATGGTGCTGGTTGTGATTGCGCACATGATGCGCATGACGCGGGCCGCGATCATCAACCTGTTGGCATCGCCCTATATCGAGATGGCCAACCTGAAGGGCACACCGGCCTGGAAGGTTATCGTCCACCACGCGCTGCCCAACGCCTGGGCGCCGATCATCAACGTGGTTGCGTTGAACCTGGCCTATCTGATCACAGGGGTCGTCCTGGTCGAGGTTGTGTTCGTCTATCCGGGCATCGGTCAGGCGCTGGTCGATGCAGTTTCCAAACGGGACTTCCCGGTCGTGCAGGCCTGCTGCCTGATCTTTGCGGCCACATTCATCCTGTTGAACCTGCTTGCGGATGTGGGGTCTATCCTCACCAATCCGCGGCTGCGGCATCCTAAATAAGGGGGGCGAACATGAGCATTTTCGTAATTGGCTACTACGCCCTTCTGATCGGGGCTTCGTGCTTGGCTGCTTACTTCAACAAGCGGTCGATCTTTTTGCTGCTGTTCTCGCTGCTGCTGTTCTCGTTCGTTATGGGGATCATCGGCGGCCAGGGCGCGCTGCTGACAGTCACCACGCTGGCGGCGATCCTGGCCCTTGCGGCCGGGATTTCCTATGGGTTTCGAGAGTTTCTGGTTCAGTTGTCGGACAGCAATGTCGGCAAGGCGTTTGGCGGCGGCTCGGTCATGTATTGGACGGTGCTGCTGATCCTGGTCGTGTTGATCTTTGGCGGATGGATGCTGGAATGGTTCAATCCTGCCGTGTTCTTCGCAATGCTGGTCGTTTGGCTGATCCTGCCGTTCTTGACGGATCAGACTGCAAAGGCATTGCGGACGGCGCCGCTGACGGCAGCGTTCGGGATGTTCATCATCTTTACCTACGCGATCATGGGGATTTTTGCCGAATATATCGCACCGTTTGGCGAGGCAGAAATCATCTCGGATTCGTTTGCGCCGCCGGATGACAACATGCTGCTGGGTGCGGACCAGTTGGGCCGCGATATGTTCAGCCGCATTGTCTACGGATCGCGAAACTCGGTTGGGTTGTCACTGGTTGCGACCACGCTTGCCTTCGTGATGGGGGCTGGCGCCGGACTGATGGCCGCGATCAAAGGTGGTTGGTTCGATCAGTTCATGGGCCGGTTCGCCGACGTGATCATGTCCGTTCCCTCCCTGATCTTTGCCCTGCTGATCCTGTCGATCTTCGGCACCGGACTAGAGGTCATCGTCGTTGTGGTTGCCGTCATCTACTCGCCGCGGGTCTTCCGCCTGACACGAGCGGTCGCGGGGAACGTGGTGGTCATGGACTATATCGAAGCCGCCAAGCTGAGGGGCGAAGGGACGGGCTATCTGATCCGCAAGGAGATTTTGCCCAACTCGACCGCACCGTTGGTCGCCGAGTTCGGGCTGGAATTCTGCTTTGTGTTCCTGCTGATCGCCGGTCTGTCGTTCCTGGGCTTGGGTATTCAACCGCCGACTGCGGATTGGGGTTCGATGGTGAGGGACAATGCGACCCTGATCTCGTTTGGCGACTACACGCCGCTGATCCCTGCCGCAGCGATTGCGCTTTTGACCGTTGCGGTCAACTTCGTGGTCGACTGGATGCTGTTCCGGTCCTCTGGCCTGAAGGAGATGTGAGATGAGTTCGAACAAGGAAGTTTTGCTGGAAGTCAAAGGCCTGAAGATCGAGGGCTATTCCGACGAGAAGTGGAACGAGATCGTCCATGGTGTCGATCTCACCCTTCATCGGGGCGAAGTTCTGGGTCTGATCGGGGAATCCGGGGCGGGCAAGTCCACTATCGGGCTGGCCGCCATGGGGTTTGCCCGGGACGGTTGCCGCATCTCGGACGGCTCGATCGAGTTCGACGGGATGGAGCTGACAACGACGCCGCCTGCCGATCTCCGCCGCCTGCGGGGATCGCGGATCGCCTATGTGGCCCAATCGGCGGCGGCCAGCTTCAATCCGGCCCACAAGCTGATCGACCAGTACGCGGAAGCCCCGCTGCACTACAAGGTCAAGAACAAGGCCGACGCCTATGAGGATGCGAAGGAACTTTACGAACGCCTGCGCCTGCCGAACCCGAAGGAAATCGGCTTTCGGTATCCACACCAGGTTTCGGGCGGGCAGCTGCAGCGCGCGATGACGGCGATGGCGATGGCGTGCCGCCCTGATCTGATCATCTTTGACGAGCCGACAACGGCACTGGATGTGACGACCCAGATCGAGGTTCTGGCGGCCATCCGCGATATCGTCGAGCAATTCGATACGGCGGCCATCTATATCACCCACGATCTGGCGGTCGTTGCCCAGATGGCCGACAAGATCAAGGTGCTGCTGAAAGGTGACGAGGTCGAGGAAGCCGACACGGCATCAATGCTGGACAACCCGCAAATGGAATACACCAAATCGCTTTGGGCGGTTCGGTCATTCCAGCGCGAGCAAAAGCATCGTCCCACCGACGGACAGCCGGTTATTTCGGTTCAGAACATCGACGCCGCCTATGGCGACGTGAAGGTTCTGGAAGATGTTTCGATGGACATCTATGCCGGGATGACGGTTGCGGTCGTGGGCGAGTCCGGATCCGGCAAGTCGACTGCCGCACGGTGCATTACAGGTCTGCTGCCACCGACCAAAGGAGAGATCCTGTTCAACGGTGATGTGCTGCCGCCCAACTATCGCAGCCGAAATCGTGATCAGTTGCGCATGGCACAGATGATCTACCAGATGGCGGATACGGCGTTGAACCCGAAGGTCCAGATCTCGGAAATCATCGGACGCCCTGCTGCGTTTTATGGCGGGCTGCGCGGGCCGGAGTTGAAGAACCGCGTCGATGAATTGCTCGATCTGATCGAATTGGAGCCGTCCAAATACTATAACCGCTATCCACCGGAGCTTTCAGGTGGTCAGAAACAGCGCATCGGCATCGCCCGGGCGTTGGCCGCGGAACCCAGCTTTATCATCTGTGACGAGGTGACATCGGCCCTCGATCAGTTGGTTGCCGAGGGGATTCTGAGGCTGCTGGACCGGCTGCAAAGCGAGCTGAACCTTGCCTACATGTTCATCACCCATGATCTTGCGACGGTCCGGTCGATTGCCGACGAAGTTGTGGTGATGCAGCGCGGCAAGGTGGTCGAGGCGGGTCCGAAGGGCGAGATGTTCCAACCGCCCCACCATCCCTATACCGACCTTCTGCTCTCGTCGGTGCCCGAGATGGACCCGAATTGGCTGACACAGCTTCTGGAAGAGCGCGGTATCGACAATGTGGGCGAGGCCGCCGACGTCGGCTGATCCACAAAAATACACCGCCAAACCAACGCCGCCGGATCGTTTCGGCGGCGTTTTTTATGGCGTGCTGAAGAGGTCGTGCACGCAAATGCACTGACGCCCGATTTTGCGGGCCAATTCCACGCATCGAAAACTATTGAGTAGATTGCATGCCCTGACCCGGAAGGACGTTACATTGCCAGCCCCGGGAATGGCATTTTTTACACATTCAGTTGCAGCGCAGAAACTGCGTGCGCATTTGGCTGCATCATGAATACCCAAGCACTCAGTTAGTATTCTGGCACTTCAGGGTCTTTCGTGCGGGCTATCTACACGCTTTCGCCCGCAGTTCCCGCCATATACAGCCCAACCATACCGACCAGGACCAGGCTAATCGCCCAAACTGCGCTCAGATTGAACCACGAGCGCGACAAAAACTTCAGGCCCAGCCACTCGTGCACCAGCAGCGCCATGGCGCCGCCACCGGCGATCATGGCACAGGCATGCACCAGACCAACACCCAAGGCCGCCCAGATACTGGTCGCCATCAGGCTGGCCGCCGCAACATGGCCGACATCCGTCTCTGCGATCTGACAGATGCCAAGATAGATCGGCACCAGCATCAGCCCCGCACCATGTGCGGTGGCAATGGCAAACGACCAGAGCGCCAGGCGATTGGGCGAGATCCGCGCCAGCATGCGCGGATGACGCCGATTGAAGTAGAGATATAGGCCGATCGCGATCAGCAGCAGGCTGGCGCCCACCTGGATTTCCCATTGCCATTCGACAAGCCCCAGCAGAAACGCGAACGGCAACAGCACCGACAGCATTGCCAGCAAGTGACCGGCCGCCAGCGGCACCAGCGACCTCAGAAGATCACGCCGACCATTCCCCATCAGCCCTGCAGAAACCGCCAGCGGCCATCCCATGCCGGGATTCAGTCCATGGTAGAGGCCGACGAAAACAACGGCCAGCCAAAGCCCTGCCAGCGACGACGGATCAGCGCTCAACGGTCAGACGTTCGGATAGCAGAAACTGTCCGTCGAGCAATCGCCGCCTTCAAGCCGTATCTGGTGCGACCGGTAGCCTTTGGGGAACTTGACGAAAAACTTCTCGTCCAGCGTCATCTTGCCGGTCTTGGAGATCTTGGCCTTCACCATCGCCCCGCCGCGCTCGCCTGGATAGAACTGATCATCCCATGTGGAGTAGAGCGAATTGGTCCAGTAGACGCTGCGGCCGTCGCGGCTGATCTCCAGCATCTGTGGGCCATATCCGAAGGTCTTGCCGCTCGGGTGTTTCGTCTTACGGGTAATTCCGCCCAGATGGACCGAACCGTTGAACTTGAGGTCGCGTGGATTAGACACATCGTACTGACGCAGCTCGCCCGTCCCCCAGCAGGCGACGTAGAGGTATTTGTCATCCAGCGACAGGTCGATATCCGTCACCAGCGGTGGCACCGCCTCGAACCCTTTTAGCAGCGGCGGCAGTTTGCCCTTCTTCGCCGGCTCCGGCGGGATGATTGCGGTCTTCTCCGCATGGAACTTGCCGCCCTCGCGCCACCAGGTCCAGATCGAGCCTTCCAGATTTGTGGTGTCGATCACGACGCCGAGAAAACCGTATTCTCTGGACGGGTCGTGGGCCGGGCGAACCTCCAGTGCCATCTGATGGTTCTCGCCAAGATCAATGGTTTGGACATTCTTTCGACCGCGTAAGTCCCAGAAGTGCAGGCAATGTCCGTATTTGTTGGACAGCAGGTCCTCGGGGACGATGCCGTTCTCGTATTGCGGCGGCAGCCCCCATTCGGACGAGACCATGTAGTCGCGGGGCAGGTTCCACCAGAAGTCATAGTGCTTTTGCTGCGGCCCACGGTCCATTTCCCAACGCCCGCGGATATCGAAGGTCTCGCAGTCCATGATGAAGATACCGGGAGGCCCGTCGGTGCCATCCTTGCCGCCGCCGCCCAGTGTCGAGACATAGATGCCTTCTGGACCGCAATGCACCGTGTGCGGGCGGGAATAGCCAGTTTTCGCGAACAGCTCTTCGGGCTCGATGATTTTGTGGATCTTCGCCTCGGTCGGGCTTGGGTGGGTGTCAATGATGTAGATCCGCGAAGACCGGATGCCCGGTATGATCAGGTACCGGCGCTCGTAAAAGGTGTGGCCGGTTAAGGGCGACAGCGCTGACGAGCAGGCGTTCCAGCCAAAATGGTGAAATTCGTCGCCAACATTCGGCATCATCACCGTGTGGACGATCTCGCCATATTTCTTGGAGCGTGGATTGACATCAACGACAGCCAGCCCGTCGGGCTTCGAGCCATCGGGGCTGAGCATCAGTGTATACGCGTACTTCTCGACAGGCGCGTCCATCGCCATCTTTGGTGTCGCGTGGAATGTCGGATCTGGCCGGATGTTCATTGGTGTCTCCCTGGGTCTTTTCGTTCGCATGCGAGGCGTGGAATCGCCTTCTCTCGTTATTGAGTTTGCAGTGCCGGTTTGTAAAAGCACAGTGTTTTATTGGAGAATTGAGAATGTAGTTCGGATGCCCGGGTCGGGATCGCCGCCGACATCCGCATCATGTATTGCCGCCGCGTTACGATGCGGACCGAGAAGTGGGCGAGGAACTTTCGCACGGTCGTGTAACCGGCGGTCGTTCGTTTTTGGCTGCGTGGCTGGCGTTTCACGCCTAATATGGCGGCGGCGGCAATCCTGCGCCGTGCAATTCGAACGATCCGCGCTTGTCGCTCAGCTTGGTCAGACCGTCGGCCAACTGAAAGCGCCGCGGGTTGGGTCCGCTGGCCCAGGCAGGCCACCGCAGGACCTGATCCAATGTTGTTTGAAATCCGTCGCTACGCACTTCGGCGCGCCTACGCAGCGCCCGCACCAGCGCTCTTTCATGCCGATCGCCCCAATTCGCCACGGGCTGGTTCCACCCGCCGGGAACAGACGTGCCGCGGGCGATTTCCAAGGCCCGGCGGACATCGATACCGGCGCCGCCCGACACGACATAGGCCGGGTAGCGCACATGCCAGCGCATCAGAAGAGCGGTCGCCAACTCGGAGGTAAAGACCTGACCGATCGTCGAGGTTTCGGCCCCCACCGTGATCGGCTGCACAAGCAGATCCCGCAATCTGACCCGGGCCATATCCCAGATTGCTTGGCGAAGACCCGTTGACGTCCGCAATTCGGCAACCCAGCGATAGATCCAGTGCCACGTTTTGAAATAGTCGCCCTCTGCCTCGACAAATGGAACGGTTTCAAAACTTTCGTCCTCCTGCTCGAAGGCCAGCCAGCTTGCATATTTTGCCGAGCGGCGATTGTAGAGCAGCTTGCCGGTCGGCTCGCCATCTGCATCCAGCCACGGCCCGCTTGTCGTGACACCGCTCGCACCCAGAAATTTGGCGGCTGCGTCGGATTGGGTTTCTTCGAAGTAAGCCAGGGTTCCGCACAGCTCGCCTTTGCTGACCTGAACCCCGGAACTCGAATTCGAGATGATCCCAAGGGTCCAATGGCACGGACCGATCGAGACGAAGGCGTTGTCATAGGTGTTCAGACAGTCGAAAAACCCGATGCACTCGACCTCGGACACGGCCCGAATGACGCGGAAACTGGATCTTTGGGCATCGTTCAGATCCGCCCAGTCGTCGCCGGTAAGCGATTTGGGGAAAATCTCGGCATCGGGCTGTGTGAATTTCGGTGGAAGGCTTTGCACACCGCGGTACCGGCTCCACTTGATATGAGGCCCGAGACGGACCCAGCCATCGGCGTCCTCGATATCGGCGTAGCGGCCCGTAACATCCTTGGCAAAATGGCCGACCGTACGGGTCCCCGGGATCGCACTGGTATAATACCAGACATTCTCGCGGACCAGCGCGCCGCGGCGGCCCTGACCGTCGATCCTGCAGGCGTCGACAACGACCGGACAGTGCCAGTCGTTTTCCACCCAATGGCGCAGGCGTTCCTGCGTTGCCTCGTCCGCAACGCCGCTGATCGGACCGCCATAAATCTGGCCAGTATTGTCCTGCGCGGACAAACGTTCCGACACTGGTCCGGGTCCGCTGTCGACGGTCGCGACCACTTCGCCCGCGGCATAGGATTGAAACTCGCGCACGGCCCAGAACGTTCGGCGGCCATAATCGCCGTCGGCGCGGCCGACAATCGCGAAACCTGCCGCAGCCAGGTCGCGTTGCAGGCGTTTCACATAAAGATTGTCGTCGTCGCCCCGACGCCAGGTTCTGTTGCCGTAATAGTCTACCATCATGCCCCCCAGACAACCCTGCCGCCATCCATATCAGCCGCCATTCTGGCGGCGCGAGTGTGCAAGGATACCGCACACCCGCCAAAGCGGTCCAGCAGCGCTGCTAATCAAAGCGCCCGACCCTGAACGGACGGATGTCGATATTCGGATTACGCCCGCCGATCATATCGGCGATCAGACGGCCGGTGCGCGGCCCGGATGTCAGCCCGATATGCTGCGCGCCGAAGGCGAACAGGATTGCAGGTGCGGCGGGGCTGGGGCCGATCAATGGCAAGCTGTCGATGGTCGAGGGCCGGTGCCCCAGCCACCGCTCCTCGCCGTCCCATTCCAGGGCCGGGTAAAGGCGTGCCAGCACCCGGCGCGCCAGCCGGAACGGCGCCTCGGACATGCCCGCTTTCAATCCGCCAAACTCGACCTGTCCGGCACAGCGCAGGCCGCCCGCCATCGGTGTCGCAATGACCTTGGCATCTGTCAGCGAATAGGGCAGGGGCGGCATGATCGACGGGTTCCGGTAAACCAGATGATAGCCGCGCTCGCTCTCCATCGCCGTCTTGTGGCCAAGCCGGCGCGCCAGCCTGTCGGACCAGACACCGCCTGCCAGAACCGTGCGGTCAAAGGTCAGAACCTCGCCCGCGACCGTTATGGCGGCGCCGTCTGCGGCGGGTTGGATGTCATCAACCTCGCCTTGATGAAAGATCCCGCCATGTTCGCGGAAGGCGGCAAAAAGCCCGGCGACATAGGCCCCCGGATCGCTGACCCAGCCATTGCCCGGATAGACTGCGGCATGTTGATAATGTTGCCCCAGATTGGGGTCGCGCGCCTCCAACTGCGCCCGGTCCCATTGGTGCAATTCGCCGCCATGCTTCTGGCGCAGGGCATGTCCGACGCCATCTGCGGCGAACGCGGCGCGGGACCGATAGAGGAACACATAATCGCTATGGCGGAAATATTGCTCGGCAGCGGTGCCCTTGTGCAGCGTTTGATGCTGATCAACGGTGCCAGACAACAAGTCGGCCAAAGCTGCTGCGGTGCGTTCAACCTCGGCCTGATTTGCCCGGCGCAGGAACGGGATCAACCAAGGCACCAACCGGGGCAGATACGACCATTTCAGATGCAGCGGCCCATCCTTGCTGAACAGCATGCCGGGTATTTTCCGGATCAGCCCCGGGGTGTTGACGGGGACGATGCCGACATTGGCGATCATCCCGGCGTTGCCGAACGAGGTCTGCGCAGGCGTCCCGGGATCGTTCCGGTCGAACAGCGTGACGGAATGGCCATCGCGGACCAGCCACAAAGCGGTCGAGACGCCGACAATCCCGCCCCCCACAACGCCAACTTTCATCTCGGCCTCTCCCCCTTTGAGTGATCCCAGGCGACGCTCGGTCCTCGCCGCCGCCAAGTCAATCCGAAGCAGCGTCTTGCCTATTCCCAACGCGGGGCGCGGCGGACTAGGATCGCGCAGCCTTGCATCGTTCAGTCAGGCTGGGGGGAGACTATGAGCGCTGATCCTGTTTTTGCGTCTGGCCGCTCGACAGTCTGGGGACTGTTCGCGCAGCAGGTGCGGCGTCAGCCAGACGCGGTTGCCATCGATCATATGGGCAAGACTGCGACCTATGCCGAACTGGCCGACCGGGCCCGGCGCCTGGCGCAGGTTTTTTCCGATCTCGGCGCCGGGCGCGGTGATCGTATCGCCATCCTGTCTGAAAACTGCCCGGAATATATTGAAGCCGAACTTGCAGCAGCGATGACCGGTGTCATCCTCGCCTGCCAAAACTGGCGGCTTGCGGTGCCAGAGTTGCAGCACTGTATCCGTCTGGTCGAACCCAAGGCGCTGTTGGTCTCCCCCAGCAATGTTTCAAAACAGCAGGCGTTGGATTTGAAGGAACTGCCGACGATAGAAATCGGCGCCGAGCTTGATCCTCTGATCGCCGCTGCGCAGCCCGCCGACCCCGACCCTTTGGTTGATCCCGAAGATGGGCTGGTGATCCTTTACACCTCCGGCACGACAGGATTGCCGAAGGGCGCAGTGATCAGCCAGCGCGCCATGATTGCGCGCATGGCCGTTTGCCGGATGGACACGGATTGGCGTGCCGACGATGCCTTTATCGCCTGGGCGCCGATGTTTCACATGGCATCGACCGATCAACAGCTAAATTGCCTGATGTCCGGCGGCACGGTCGTTGTGATCGATGGGATGCAATCCGATCCGATCATTGACGCGCTCGAGCGGTATCGAACCGGTCATTTCATCATGATCCCCGGCGCGATCGAGCCGTTCCTGGCCCGGGTTGCGGAACGCGGATGCAGGCCGGTCGGTGTCGGCGTCGTCGGCGCCATGGCCGATCTGGTGCCGCGCCAACAGATCCTGGACCTGATCGAGGTCGTCGGCGCGCCCTATTGCAACACGTTCGGTGCAACGGAAACCGGAATGCCGCCATGTTCGCTGGCGATGATCCAGCGCGGCGAGACAGATTTCTCCCTGTCCAAGCGTCAGTCCAGCCTGTGCGAAATACGTGTGGTGGATGACGAGGGCAACGAAGTCCCTGATGGACAGCCGGGGGAAATGGCCGTTCGCGGCCCGACGGTATTCTCGGGCTATTGGAACGCACCCGAAACGAATGCCAAGGATTTTCGCGGCGGCTGGTTCCGGATGGGTGATCTCTTTCGGCGCAACGCGGATGCGACCTATGATTTTGTCGATCGGGCGAAATACATGATCAAATCCGGCGGCGAAAACGTCTATCCGGCCGAGATAGAGCGGGTATTGCTGGCCGATCCGCGCATCGCCGAGGCCGTGGTGGTGAAAGCCAAGGACGACCGCTGGTCGGAAGTGCCGGTCGCCTTTGTCGCCAGTGATGATGCCGGATTGACCGAAGAAGACGTGATGAACCTCTGCCGCGCCAATCTCGCCGGATACAAGCGCCCGCGCGAGGTGCGGTTTATCGGCGTTGACGACTTCCCGCGCTCGACATCGGGAAAAGTGCAGCGCCACGAGATGGAACCTTGGGTGTGAAGCATATTAACCGGTCCATCGCAGTCGACAGAAAATTGGGAGAAGCGCAATGACACTGACGCTGAAAAACCTTCGGGCGCGCCCGGTTCTTTTGAAGCTGGACCGGCCAGTGACCGCGCGCATCGCGACGATCGAAACCTGGCCGTTGATCCTGATCGATCTTGAGACCGAGGAGGGCGTGCCGGGCCGGGCCTATCTGGAACCCTATGTGCCAAAGTCGATGCGGTATCTGGTTCCCGCATTGCACGATCTGGGCGAGATGTTGCAGGGCCACCAGCTGGCCCCAGCCGAAATTTATGACAAGGCCAGAAAGTCGCTGCATTTTGTCGGCTATTCCGGGCTGTCGATGATCGCCGTCGCCGGTCTGGACATGGCGGTTTGGGACGCGCTGGCCCGGTCCGCTGGCGTTCCGCTCTGCACCTTGCTGGGCGGCACACCGGGTCCGGTCAAGGCGTATAACTCGAACGGGCTTTGGCTGAAATCACCGCAAGAAGTCGCCGCCGAGGCCGTCGAACTAAAGGCGGAAGGCAATGGCACCGGCTTTCCGGGACTGAAGGTACGCATGGGCCGCGAAGACCCGGCCGAGGATGTGGCAACGATCGCGGCGGTGCGCCAGGCGGTTGGCGCCGAGACGGCCCTGATGGTCGACTACAATCAGGGTCTCGACATGGCCGAGGCCCTGCACCGTTGCCGTCAATTGGACGATCAGGGCCTTGAATGGATCGAAGAGCCGGTCGTCTATGACAATTTCGACGGCTATGCGTCCCTGCGGTCGGATCTGAAGACACCCCTGATGATCGGCGAGAATTTTTATGGCCCGCGTGAAATGCACCAGGCCTTGCAGGCAGGCACCTGCGATCTGGTCATGCCCGATTTCATGCGGATCGGCGGTGTGACCGGGTGGATGCGCGCCGCCGGGATCGCCGGTGCCTGGGGCATCCCGATGTCCACCCACCTTTATCCCGAGGTCGGTGCCCATGTGATGCGCGTCACCGAAACGGCGCACTGGCTGGAATGGCAAAGCTGGGCCGATCCGATTTTGCAGGAACCCTATGCGCTGGCGGACGGAAACTTGCTCATCCCGGACAAACCGGGGCTTGGCCTGGACTGGAACGAAGACGTCGTGTCTGCGCATTTGGTCGAATAACGAATTGTCGCCTGGCGCAATGTGCCGCTTGTATTGTCAGCAAGCACCGCAATGCCAGGCAACACCGCAAATCGGAGAGAGAATATGTTTCAGTCAGATTTGTTCAAAGGCCAGCGCATCCTGATTTCTGGCGGCGGCACCGGGCTTGGCCGCGGGATGGGCGAGCGCTTGATGCAGCTTGGTGCCGATCTGGTCATCTGCGGGCGGCGCGAAAATGTCCTGAAGGAGGCCGCCCAACAGATGGAGGCCGCGCATGGACAAAAGGTCGATACCTTGCCGGTCGACATTCGCAACGCGGCAGCGGTTGACGAGATGGTCGAGCAAGCCTTTGCCTCCGGCCCCGTTACCGGGCTGATCAACAATGCCGCCGGGAACTTCATTGCCCGGACCAAGGACATCTCGCCCCGCGGGTTCGATGCCATCGCGAATATCGTGATGCATGGGACATTTTACATGACCCATGCGGTCGGGCGGCGCTGGATCGAAACCGGGCAACCGGGCAGCATCGTTTCGATTCTGGTGACCTGGGTTCGCAATGGCGGTCCGTTCGTTGTGCCCTCGGCGATGTCGAAATCTGCCGTTCACGCCATGACAATGTCGTTGGCCGCCGAATGGGGCGCGTATCAGATCCGGCTGAATGCGATTGCACCCGGAGAGATCCCGACAGAGGGCATGAACAAACGCCTCAGCCCCGGTGAAAAACCCGGCGAACGCACGATCCAGCGCAATCCAATGGGCCGTCATGGAACGATGGAGGAGCTTGGCAATCTCGCGGCTTTCCTGCTGTCCAGCCAATGCGGTTGGATCAATGGCGAGATGATTGCTTTGGACGGGGCGCAGGGGCTGGCGACCGGCGGCAATTTCTATGAATTGCGCGAATGGGGCGACGATCAGTGGCAATCTGCCCGCGAAGCGATCGAGGCGACGAATGCGAAGGACCGCCAAGCGCGCTGAGGCCGGTGAACGGGCCTCGTTCGTCAGTGGGTTTCGCGTTTCGCGCCACCGGTGCATGGGTTAGACTGATCTGCTACCGTTGCCGCGCGACTGCTGAGAGACAAGCATCCATGTTCGACAAACGATTTCTGGCCGCACTGGTCGCAGCTTGTCTGTTCATTGGCCTGGCGCAACCGGCTGCCGCCCAATCCGCTGCGCCGGATGCAAATCAGGTGCTGTCCGAGCTGTCGGAGGAAACCGAGCAGATCGAAGTCGCGCTCGAGCTTGGACGGCTGAGCGCACCCCGGATCGAAGGATACCGCGCCACGCTCGAGGCCCGGCGCCAGCAATTGGCGGCGATCGTGAAGACGATCGCGGATCAGATCGCCCCGCTTCAGGCCGAGTTGAGCGCCTTGGGCGCCGCACCCGACGATGGCACGACCGAGGCACCGGAGATCGCTGCGAAACGCACCGATCTTTCAACGCGGATTGGCGTCCTCGATGCAACGCGGAAACGAGCGCAAAGCTCGTTGACCCATGTCGAGAGCCTCGCTGATCGCTTGGTCGAATTCCGGCGCGAACAGTTCACCCAGAAGCTTTTGGCGCGCGAGCCATCGCCCGTGGGTCCGGCCCAGATCGATGCGGCCTGGAAGTCCTTGAAAAGCAGGTCGACCACGGTGCGGCGCGAAATCGAGGCGCGCATTGGCTCGATCGGAACCGAAACCCTGATCGACCGGTTGGCGCTGCCGTTTTTTCTGACATTGCTCGCCTTTGGTTTGGCGATCTGGCTGCGGCGCAGGATCGTCGACTGGATCCGTGTCCGCGTCGATGACGAGGCAAGCGCGACCCGCCGTGCCATGCTGACTGGCGGGGTGACGCTCGTCCGGCTGATCCTGCCAACCGTCGGGATTGCAATGACCCTGATCGGTCTTCGCCAGAGCGAACTTCTGGGTCCCGTAGGCATGGCCCTGACGGTCAATCTGGGGATCGCCAGTACGATCTTGATTGCGGCCTACGCCTTTGGGTCCGCCTATTTTTCACCGATGTCGCGCGCGCTGCGTATCTCGGACATGGACGACAGTCAGGCCAGCCGTGCCTATCGTTGGTACATGATTCTGGCCGGGATTGCCGCCATCGACCAGTTCGTTGTCGCGCCCGGCCGGGACCTGCGCCTGGCAGTCGAAGCCCTGTCGGTCATGAATGCCATCCTTCTGGTGATCGGCGGCTATGCCCTTTGGCGTTTCGTGCGCGCTTTCGCCAAGTCTCAGCAAGGCACGGACCGGCCTGAAGATATCGAACCATCGAACTTCCGGACGATGGGTAAGATCATTCGGTTCCTGGCCCACGCAATCGCCATTTTTGCGCCGCTCCTCGCGCTTGCCGGATACTACGTCGCCTCCCGCTTCCTGTTCTTCCCCGCAATTTACTCCGCCGCTGTGATCGGTATCGCCCTGATGTTCCAGCGTTGGGTCGTTGCCGTCTCGACGTCCGAACGGGTTGGCACAGATGCCGACGACCAGGAACCCTCCGACGGCGATACCCCGCTTTCCGCGCTTCCGGTCATCATCGGGTTCACCCTTCTGGTTCTGGCGATCCCGGTGCTCGCTGTCATCTGGGGCGCCAAGGCCACCGATCTTACCAGCGCCTGGACAGTGGTTGTCGAAGGCTTCCAGGTCGGTGAAATCAAGATTTCGCCAATCGATTTCATCGTCTTCGCCATCGTCTTCGCGGTCGGCTTCTTCATCACCCGGATCGTTCAAGGCGTGCTGCGCCGGTCCGTCTTCCCTGTTTTGCGAATGGACAGCGGCGCAAAAGCGGCGTTGCTCGCGGGGCTCGGATATGCCGGGATCACAATCAGTGCGCTGGTGGCGATCTCGACCACGGCGCTCGATCTTTCCAACCTCGCGATTGTCTTCGGTGCGCTGTCAGTTGGCATCGGTTTCGGCCTGCAGAATGTCGTCAACAATTTCGTTTCCGGCATCATTCTGCTGATCGAACGCCCGATCAAAGTCGGCGACTGGGTTGAGGTCGGTGGCACCCATGGCATGGTGCGGCGCATCAATGTGCGCTCGACCCAGATCCAGAAATTCGATCGTTCGACCATGTTCGTGCCGAACGCCGACCTGATTTCCGGCACCGTCACCAACATGTATCACGGCCAGGGCGAAGGGCAGTTGGTTTTGCCCATCGGGGTCGCGTATGGCTCGGATGTGCGCCAGGTCGAAAAAATCCTGCTCGAGGCCGCGGCAGGCCACCCGATGGTGCTGCGCAGCCCGGCTCCGTTCGTGATCTTCAAGGATTTCGGCGCCTCCAGCCTGGACTTCGAACTGCGCGGTGTCATGGCTGACGTCAACATGATCATCAGCTTGCCGTCCGAGTTGCGCTTTTCGATCTATCAACGCTTCACCGAAGAGGGGATCGAGATCCCGTTCGTTCAACGCGATATCACAATCCGGAATATCGGCGACCTGCGGGCGCCCAGCCAGGGAGACGCCGATGGCACTTCGCGCGATTAAGGCAGCGGGCTTCTGCGCGCTGTTTGGACTGTTCACCCTGACGGCGCCGCAGGCAGGCGCCGCCGAGTGCCGGGGGCTCGAGACCGGGATCGACCGGGAAAAGCTGATTTTCTATGTGAACGACGGCCTGAAAGCGGATGCGATCGGGCGTTCCTGGGATGATCTGGCCGGGCGTCTTTCCGGCGCCGACGATTGGCTGGCAGCCTCGGCCTATCGCACGCAGGACGTCGCCGAGGCCGTGGTCAACGCCAGGCGCGTGACCAAGCTGGTGCTTGAAAAGGTCCCGAATATTCAGGCGCAACTGGACGCGATGCCGGACAAGGGACCGGAATTCCCGCCGATCTTCTTTTGGCCGGAAGGCTGGAAGCGAATGGCGCGCGCCGTGAACGATTCCATCCGGTTGGAGGCTGAATCGCTGGCCGCCGAGGCCGAGGCTCATGCACGAGGCGATGGCGAGGAAGCTGCGCGCATCGCGATCGCCCGGGCCGCCGACATGGGCGTCTTTCAGGGCGTTTTCAACGCCTTCGACCAGGAAATGCTGCGCTCGGTTCCCAAGGCACATCCCGAATTCTGGCTGATCCGGATGCGGACACATTGGCAGGGAATGAGCGATCTGCGCGTCGAGCGGGAATCGGCGCGGTCGATGGCCGAGAACCGTGCCGTGTCCCTGAAGGTCGCGCGCAAATACACCGATATTGCCGAGGCGATGACCGGTGATCTCGCCGAAATGCGGAAACAGCTGGACGGCCACCGCCTGGCGCTGGCGCCGTTCTTTTTGACACTGACCTGCGATCAGACAACCGCCGATACCGCCCTGGACATCTTTATGGCCAGCCTCGAACGCCACGCGACCGCGTCCCAGGAAATGATCGGCGTCCTGAAGGATTATGGCGAGTTGGAATTGACTGTTTGGCGTGATGGCCCCAGCGACGCGATTTTCGAACGTTACGATGT
This sequence comes from uncultured Limibaculum sp., assembly GCA_951813525.2. Taxonomy (GTDB): domain Bacteria; phylum Pseudomonadota; class Alphaproteobacteria; order Rhodobacterales; family Rhodobacteraceae; genus Thermohalobaculum. Next base: position 150,422 of record CATOTJ020000003.1, on the reverse strand, counting down.
GCTGGGTTTCCGGTATGAAGCGGCCAACGCAAAGCTGTCCGCCGAATGGTCTGTGCGTGCAAAATTGCTGGCCGAAAGCGTCGCCGGGGAGTGAGAGACATGACCGAGGCACTGTTCCGCAAGGATGCCTATCTGCGCGCATGCACGGGCACTGTGACCGCCATCAATGACCGGGGCGGTGTCGTGCTGGACCGGACCGTTTTTTATCCGACCGGCGGCGGACAGCCCGGCGACACCGGGCGATTGGTTTGGGATGGTGGAGAGATGATCGTCGCTGTGGCCATAAAGGGCGAGGACGCCGATCAGGTCGTCCATGTTCCTGCCGATGATGCACCGGTGCCCCCGGTAGGAACTGTGGTTACGGCAGAACTCGATTGGGACCGCCGCTATCGGCATATGCGGGTCCACTCGGGCCTGCATCTTCTCAGCGTTGTGATCCCGTTGCCCGTGACCGGCGGTCAGATCTCTGCCGAAAAAGGACGGCTGGACTTCAACATGCCCGAAGCGCCGGAAGACAAAGAGGCAATCGAGAACGCCCTTAACGCGCTGGTTGCGGGCGATCATGCGATCACCGACGAATGGATCAGTGACGCCGATCTGGCCGCCAAGCCCGAGATGGTAAAGACCATGTCCGTAAAGCCGCCGATGGGGCAGGGGCAGGTCCGCCTGGTGCGTATCGGCGGCGACCATCCGGTCGACTTGCAGCCTTGCGGCGGCACCCATGTCCGCAAAACGTCCGAGATCGGCCAACTGCGTCTCGGCAAGATCGAGAACAAGGGCAAACAGAACCGCCGCGTCTCGATGCACCTGACTTGAACAGCCAGACAATGAACGCAAACCCGCCGCCTATGGCCGGTCGATGATCGCCATCGCCAAATCGCTGACCGCGGGGCTTTACAACCGGCCGAACATGCTACTGGCGGCGACGGCGTTCTTTTGGGCCAGCAACGCCATCGCAGGGCAATTGGCCCGCGGTGAAATCACCGCGATGCAGCACGTCTTTTTGCGTTGGGTGCTCGTCACTGCGATTGTCTGGCCCCTTTATGGGCGCCAAGTGATGGCGCACCTGCATATTCTGCGACAGCATCCCATTCAGATCGCCGCAATGTCGATGCTGGGGTTCACGGCTTTCAACATCATTTTCTACGTCGCCTCGTTCAACACGACCGCGGTGAACATCGGAATTCTGCAGGGCTCGGTTCCGGTTATCGTCGTGATCCTGGCCTTTGTGTTCCGCGGCACCCGGATCACGGCCATGCAGGGCGCGGGGATCTTGCTGACGCTCAGCGGGGTGGCGCTGGTCGCAACCGGCGGGGCGCCTTGGCTGATTCTGCAGATTGCCTTCAATTTCGGCGATCTGATGATGTTGCTCGCCTGTCTCTCCTACGCGATCTATGCGGTGATGTTGCAAACGCGCCCGCCCATGCCGGGTGCGGTGTTCTTTACAATGATGGCGCCGATTGCTGCGATCACGGCGCTCCCCCCGCTGGTGTGGGAGACTGCAACCCAAACGGTGGAATGGCCGACATTGAACGGATGGCTGATCACCCTCTTTGTCGCGGTTTTTCCGGCAACACTGGCGCAACAGTTTTTCATGCGGGGCGTCGACATGATCGGACCGGGCAGGGCAGGGATCTACACCAATCTGGTCCCGATCTTTGCCGCCGGTCTTGCCATAATGATCCTGGCCGAACCTTTCGCCTGGTATCATGGCGCCGCGCTTTTGTTGGTTTTGGGCGGTATCGGTCTGGTTCAGTTGATGGGCAGGAGTTGATAATCCGGCGCGCCTTGCGTACCACACCGCAAAAGTGCGCAAGAGGGTGACATCATGCCAAGCAGCGATCCAACAATTCTGGTCTCGACCGAATGGCTGGCGGAAAGGCTGAACGCCCCGGACATCCGCATTCTGGACGCCTCGCTCTATCTGCCGACCGATGGACGTAACGGCGCCGAGATCTATGGCCAGGAACATATTCCCGGCGCGCGCTTTTTCGATATCGATGGCATTGCCGATGATCACTCGCCGCTGCCGCATATGCTGCCGCCGGTCGAAAAGTTCGTCAGCCGCATCCGCCGTATGGGGATCGGTGATGGGCACCGGGTCGTCGTTTATGATCAGCAGGGCATCTATTCTGCGGCCCGCGTCTGGTGGATGTTCCGCCTGTTCGGCCATCAGGATGTCGCCGTTCTGGACGGCGGTCTGCCGAAATGGAAGGCCGAGGGGCACCCGGTTGACGATGAACCGATCGACCCGCGCGAGCGCCACTTCACGGCCCGGCGCAACGCAGCCATGGTTCGCGACGTGACCCAAATGGCCCGTGCCGTAAAATTGGGCGATGAACAGATCGTCGACGCGCGCGCGGCAGAACGGTTCCGGGGCGATGCTGAAGAGCCGCGCAAAGGTTTGCGCTCGGGGCATATTCCGGGCGCTCGAAATGTGCCGTTCACCACCCTTCTCAACGACGACAAGACGATGAAGGATGCCGACGATCTGCGGGCGGTCTTTGAAGCCGCGGGCGTCGATTTGACCCGGCCGATTGTGACCAGCTGCGGCTCGGGTATCACGGCCTGCGTTTTGACGTTGGCTCTCAACCGGATCGGCCACTCGCGCAATGCTGTCTATGACGGATCATGGGTCGAATGGGGCGCCTATCCCGATCTCGACATCGCGACCGGCCCCGCCGATGCCTGACATTCGCGCGGCGGGTGAAACGGTCGACTATGTCGTGACCTTTCTCGAGATGACCGAGCGGCCCCGAACGCCGACATTGCCGCGCCCGGCGAATCTCAACACCGCGCTCTTGCTGGCCGAAGCGCCACCGGCGGATTACTTCCTCTATCTCTATCAGGCAGTTGGCGCCGAATACGAGTGGACGGATTGGCTGGTTCGCCCTAAGGGAGAGTTGCAACAATTTATCCACAATGATGCCGTATTGCTCTATACTTTAGTTCTAGACGGATGGCCGGGTGGCTTCTTCATGCTGGACGCTTCGGAACGCGGAATCTGCGATTTGGCCTATTTCGGGCTGGTTCCACAAGCAATCGGGCGTGGTTTGGGGCGCTGGCTTTTGTCCACGGCCGTGGAGATGGGCTGGAGTAGGCCAGGTATCGAACGCATGACGGTAAACACCAACACGCTCGACCATCCACGAGCATTGCAAATGTATCAACGGGCTGGGTTCGTCCCCGTCCGACAAGAGTCGCACAAGAGGATCTTAACCCGGGAGCGAGCAGTCTGAGAGGAAAGGGCTTCCGGGGTAGAGAACACGAGAAAGATCACCCGCGGATGAGCGTTACAGGGCGTAAACTGACAATCCGGATGCCGGATACGCGCAAACTGCGCGGGGCCGAAGTGGTTGCTGTCCACATCGACCCTGGCGGAGCTGTGCGTGAAGGAACGCCCGTGGTCACCGTCACCGGCCCCAGCGGCGATCAGGTCATCCGTGCACCGCGCCGCGGACGCGCGGTCCCGCTGGTTTCTGCTGGCGACGGCGTGATTGCCGGCGACCCGCTGTTCATTCTGAATGTCGACGAAACGGCACTGAATGTTGCCAAGGCCGGTCAGCGCCGGTCGATGCTCGGCCTCGGCGCCGATCAGGTGGCGCAGGCCCGACACGGCGACGCAGCGGGCAGCGATTTGCGTCCGCGCGACCTGCCAAAGGATGACGTTCCCGACTATGGCGAGGACCTGCTTTACGCTTGGCTGAAACCGGCCCTGGCGATCGCAATCTATGTCATGGCCTGTTTCCTTCTGCTTCCTGTCTTCAGCTCGCTCGGGGGCAAAGCCAGCCAGACGGAAATCTTCTTCATGGTCGCAATTGCTGTGACCGTCGCCTTCCTGATGGCGATCTTCCTGATGCCCGCATCTGGACGATGGCCGCGCTGGACGGTCCGGCTGGTCGCGATCAGTTGGCTGATCCTGTCCACGGGGGTTCTTTTCACCCGGGTCATGTTTCCGACCGACTTTGTGATCGCCGAAACCGATGCGACGGGCGACGGGCCGGTGTTGCGCAGCGCGCTCGATGAATTGCCGTTTGGCGATGGTACCGGCGACCGCACCGGCGATGCGAACAGTGCGGCAACGGGCGATGCCGCGTCCCTGGCAAAGATTGACGATGGTGCCGCCTCCGGCGCTGGAAAAGGTGGAACCGGCCTCCCGCCGGGGCAAGCTCCGGACGCGCCGCGCACCGTTCTGGCCTCCGGCGTTCATGCAGGCCAGACCGACCTGATACCGTTCCCGCAGACGGTGACGCCGGGCGCCATTCCGCCGCGCAGCGACCGGGTAACGGCCCACAATGTCGGCGTGCGGTCGTGGGACCGTGCCCTGCCGGCGCGAACCCCGGGTGATCCGTTGCCGGCCGTGACGCCTGGCGATGTTCCCAAGCCTGGCGCGATCGAAAATTCGACCGCCGCGGCCAAGGTCCCCGGTGCTCTGGGCCAATTCGCGCCGTTGCCGCGCAATCTGCCGGACCCTGCCGCGAAGACATTGCTCAGCCTTGCCGCCGTTTCGCGCACCGCCCCGGATGTGGCATCGCGGGCCGCAGCGATCTTGACTGACCCGGTCGATGAACCTGCTCTGGCACTGGATCTTGCCGAAAGCGCCGCGGCCGCAACGCTGCTGGCTGACCTGCCGAAAACGGCGACCGCCGGAACCGGGGCTGTTCCGGTGGCCGCAGCAAGCGCACCGCAGACCACCCCCGGCGATGTCGCACGCCCCGCACCGGCGCCCATTCTCATTGCTCTGTCCGATCGATCCGTCGACGAAGTCGCGGCGGTCAGCGACGCCAGCAAGCGTCTGGCCTCGACTGCCCGCACCGCAGCCCCCGGATTGGATGCGGGCGGCGAGATCGAACCCCATGTTCCGGGCCGGTTGCGCGCCCCCGCCACGCTGCTTGCGACCACGGCGCAGGATACAGGCGCCCCGGACACAGCCGCAGCCGTTCTTGCTGACGCCGGAAGTACGCCGCTGTCGGCGGCATCACCGATTGCGGTCACGGCTTCGGCGCATCCCGGCCGGCCGGCGGCTTCATCTTCTGTGACAGCCCCTGGATTGTTGGCGGTTCTCCACGGTGAGATGCGCGTTGCCGTCGCGGATCAGGGGTGGACCGTTCCGCAGGCAGGCGTTGCCCCAACGGTCGCCGCGGTCGGGCCTGAGCTCGATTTTGGCAGTTCGCCCGATCCGGTTGCTCTGCAGGACCGAACGACGGGCGGCAACCGTTGGATGCAAGCACAGATCGCCATGCTGGGTGCGGGCACTGGCAATGGTTCGGTCAGTGGCAGCATCGCAGACGGGGCAACCGGCGCGGCCGGCGCCCCTGCGATCCTGGCCTTTAGACAGGCAATCTCCGACCCGATCGCCGATACCCCGGAAGCACGCGCAGACGCTGTCCCGGACCCGAGTGCCGCGCCAAGTCCGCGCAGCCCTGATGCTCCCTTTGCGGTTGCGGCCATCAGCACAGATGGCACCCCCGTGACTGCCGCCCTCGCGGCGCCGCCGACCGCTGACCGGCACAATGGCGCCCGCCCGCGGGCCAATTTGCTGGACCCGGTGATGCTTGCAGCGCTCCGCGCCGGGGAACCTGCGTGGATGCACGCACAGGCCAGCCGCGCAGGGCGCGAAGACATCCGGGCAAAAACCGATCCGATGAACGACGCGCTTCCGCACGATGATCTTCCAAACGGGGATCGCCTGATCGCTCTGACCCGGCCGACAACGGCAGACGGCGCCGCGACCGGCCGGACGCCTGTCGCTTCGACCCGGCAACAGCTCTCCGTGCTTCCTCTTCTGCGCGGGCAGCCCGAACCGGTTCTGACAGATGCGAGCGCTCCGGCGAACGGCGGTGCTTTGCGAGTTCCTGACACCGCTGCAACCACTCTGGCAGCGCTTGACAGTTCGGACCGCGCGGCCCTTTCTGACCTGCCGCAGGCCCCACCGCACGGGACGGGGCCCGCAACCCGGATGCTGTTGTATCTCTTTTTCGACGACCCCCGGCTTCAGGAACGCCCGCGCCTCGGCGATAGCTGGGCCGCCGATCTGCCGCCCGAGATCGCGCAAGCCATCTGGTCGAACCGCGTCGTTGCAGTGCACGAAATCATTCAAGTCGACAACTGGTGCGGCGGCGACGGCGACGACGCCGAGCGCGCCTGGTTAAGCGACCGGATTCGTCTGCTTCAGGTAAGGGTCGATATTGATGCAGATGCCGTTTCGGCGCTCGAAGCGGCGTTGCCGGTTTTTGGCGACGCACCGCCCGGCTTCTTCCATAACCGGCTGCCGCTGATGGGCGGCGCTGCCGATGCCAAGATCATGGACCGCGCCCGCGGCTATCTTCGTCAACTGCCCGGCGGCGCGTTTTTCGACGACGCGGCCCAGTTGACACGCGCAATGCAAAAGGCCGGGTGTACTCAGGCCGTCTGGAACAACGGCGATGGCCCGGCCAATTCACTCGGCGCACGGCTGGCAGACAAATTCGGCAGCTGATCCTGCCCGCCGAATTCAACCTGAACACAACCTGGAATCCATTCGATCCACCTGGCGGGAATCGTTTGCCGCCTCGACCCCAGAACTGCTGACCGCATGTCGCCGCCACAAGATATAGCAACAACTGAACCCGGTTGCGTCGGCTTATCCACAGGCTTATGCACATATCATAGTATATGTTCCTAATTCGTTCCTGCTACATTTAGAAAAAACTTACCAGTCAACCGCAAAATATAGCGACTTCCTCAAAAAACCCGTTGACGGGTCCCCCTTCTCTGTGGACAGTCGCCCGATCGGCCAGCGAAACACCAGATGTTGTGGTTGCCGATGCCGAGGGGCCCCAACTGGGGTAAGAACTCACAAAACGTAGGGACACCGCCGCGGGACCGGCGGTCCCGGCGGCGAACGCCGCCGAGTGCAAGAAGAGTCGCCCAAGCGCGACCGGATCGAGTGACAGAGAAATGAAGATCGACCGCAAATTCACCAAGGCCGGCAAATCCCCCTATGACATTATCGCCTTCAGGCAGGCGACATCCGAGATCCGCAATCCGGACGGCTCGATCATCTTTCAACTGAAGAACTTCGGCGTCCCCGCATCCTGGAGCCAGGTCGCCGCCGATGTCCTTGCACAAAAGTATTTTCGCAAGGCCGGTGTCCCGGCGCGGATGAAAAAGGTCCGTGAAAAAGGCGTGCCGGAATTCCTGTGGCGCTCGACCGCAGACCAGAAGGCGCTGAAAGAGCTGCCGGAGGACCAGCGGATCGTCGGCGAGACATCCGCGGCGCAGGTCTTTGACCGCCTGGCCGGAACATGGGCGTATTGGGGCTGGAAGGGCGGCTACTTCACCACCGAAGAAGACGCTTCGGCCTATTTCGACGAAATGCGCTATATGCTGGCCGCGCAGATGGCCGCTCCGAACAGCCCACAATGGTTCAACACGGGCCTGCACTGGGCCTACGGCATTGATGGCCCGTCCCAGGGTCACTTCTATGTCGACTATAAGACGGGCAAGCTCACACGCTCGTCCACAGCCTACGAACATCCACAGCCGCACGCCTGCTTTATCCAGTCCGTGTCCGACGATCTGGTGAACGAAGGCGGGATCATGGATCTCTGGACCCGTGAGGCGCGGCTGTTCAAATACGGCTCGGGCACCGGCACGAACTTCTCCTCCCTGCGTGCCGAGAACGAGTCGTTAGGCGGCGGCGGCCGGTCCTCGGGCCTTATGTCTTTCCTGAAAATTGGGGATCGTGCCGCCGGCGCCATCAAGTCGGGGGGCACAACGCGCCGCGCCGCCAAGATGGTGATCTGCGATATGGACCACCCGGATATCGAGACCTTCATCAACTGGAAGGTCCGGGAAGAACAGAAAGTTGCGGCTCTCGTTGCAGGCTCGAAGATGCACGAGGCCAAGCTGAACGATGTGATGGACGCGATCCGGGCCTGGGACGGCACGGCTGAAGATGCTGCCGATCCCGCCAAAAATCCGCAACTGAAGGCGGCGATCAAAGACGCGCGACGGGCGTCGATCCCGGAAAGCTATGTCAAACGGGTCTTGCAATACGCGGCACAGGGCTTCGCCAAGATCGAATTCCCGGTCTTCGACACCGATTGGGATTCTGAGGCCTATCTGACGGTTTCGGGACAGAACTCGAACAACTCGGTCCGGGTCACGGATGCCTTCCTGAAGGCCGTCGAAGAAGATGCCGATTGGGAGCTGATCCGCCGAACGGACGGCACGGTCGCCAAGACCGTCAAGGCGCGCGATCTCTGGGAACAGATCGGTCACGCTGCCTGGGCCTGCGCCGATCCGGGCATGCAGTACCACGACACCATCAACGACTGGCACACATGCCCGAACTCGGGCCCGATCCGGGCCTCGAACCCGTGCTCCGAGTACATGTTCCTTGATGATACGGCCTGCAACCTCGCGTCGATGAACCTGATGCAGTTCCTGGATGCGGAAGGGTTCAACGTCGCCGGATACGAACATGCAACGCGCCTCTGGACGGTGACGCTGGAAATCAGTGTCCTGATGGCCCAGTTCCCATCCAAGGAGATCGCCGAACTCAGCTATCGCTACCGCACTCTGGGTCTGGGCTATGCCAATATCGGCGGATTGCTGATGACGCTCGGCCATTCCTATGACTCGGTCGAAGGGCGTGCGATCTGCGGCGCGCTGACTGCAATTCTGACAGGCGTCTCCTACGCAACATCGGCCGAGATGGCGGCAGAGTTGGGCACCTTCCCGGGATATGCCGATAACGCTGACCAGATGCTTCGGGTCATGCGCAACCACCGCCGTGCGGCCTGGTCGGCGCAGGACGGTTATGAAAACATTGCAACAAAGCCGGTCGCGCTCGACGCCGACAACTGCCCCGACGGCTTCCTGATCGAACGCGCCCGGGCGGCTTGGGATCTGGCCGTCGATCTGGGCAACAAGCATGGATACCGCAACGCGCAGTCTTCGGTCATCGCACCGACCGGCACAATCGGCCTGGTCATGGATTGCGACACAACCGGGATCGAGCCCGATTTCGCCCTGGTCAAATTCAAGAAGCTCGCCGGTGGCGGCTACTTCAAGATCATCAATCGCGGCGTGCCGCGCGCACTGGAAAACCTGGGCTATGCCGAGGACGAGATCCAGGCGATCATCAACTACGCGGTCGGCAAGGGATCGCTTGACTCAGCCCCCGGCGTCACGATCGAAAAACTCAAACTGCTGGGCTTTGGCCCGGACGAGTTCGAGGCATTGAAAGGTGCGCTTGGGTCGGCCTTCGATATCCGGTTCGTCTTCAACCAGTGGACCCTGGGCGCAGCGTTCTGCACGGAAACGCTCGGCCTGTCGGCCGAGGCGATGGCGACCCCCGGCTTCGATCTTCTGAAGGCCGTCGGATTTACCGGTGCAGAGATCGAAGCTGCGAATATCCATGTCTGCGGAACCATGACGCTGGAAGGCGCACCGGGGCTGAAGGATCAGCACCTGCCGGTCTTTGACTGCGCCAATCCCTGCGGCAAGACCGGCAAACGCTATCTGGGCGTGAACGCGCATATCGACATGATGGCCGCGGCCCAACCGTTCATTTCGGGCGCGATCTCGAAGACGATCAACATGCCGAATGACGCGACCATCGAAGCTTGTCAGGAGGCCTATCTCCGGTCATGGCGCCTGGGCCTGAAAGCCAATGCGCTTTATCGCGACGGCTCGAAACTCAGCCAGCCGCTGTCCTCCAGCCTGATCGACGATATCGACGACGAATTGGCAAAGGCGACACCGGCGGCAGCTGCGCAGATCGTGGCCGAGAAGGTGGTCGAAAAAATCGTCTACAAAGAAGTGCGCGGCAAGCGCGATGCGCTGCCGCACCGCCGCCGGGGCTATACCCAGAAGGCCATCGTCGGCGGGCACAAAGTCTATCTGCACACTGGCGAGTTCGAAGATGGCAGCCTTGGCGAGATCTTTATCGACATGCACAAGGAAGGCGCCGCTTTTCGGGCAATGATGAACAACTTCGCCATCGCCGTGTCGATGGGCCTGCAATACGGCGTTCCGCTGGAAAAATTTGTCGAGGCGTTCACATTCACCAGGTTCGAGCCTGCGGGCATCGTGACCGGCAATGACAACATCAAGAACGCAACCTCGCTTCTGGACTACATCTTCCGCGAGCTTGCTGTCTCTTATCTCGACCGCAGCGACCTGGCCCATATCGAACCCGAAGGCCATCGTTTCGACGAGATCGGCAAAGGCGCCGACGAGGGTGTCCGCAATGTTGCCGCGGCCGAGAGCGAGGCCGCCGACGACGCGATTGCGATCTTCAAGAAGATGGCGTCGACCGGTTTCAGCCGCCGCCGCCTTCCCAAAGAATTGCTGGTCGTCAATGGCGGGCAAGCGGCAGGCACAGGGCCGGATACGGCGATGATGTCTGGCCCGGTGGCGACCGGGGCTGCGTCCGGATCAGCAACGGCACCAACTACCATCCCGGCAACAGCCGCTGTTGCCGCCGCTGGCGCAGTTGCCATGGACCGCCGGACCGAAGCCCGCATGAAGGGCTATGAAGGTGACGCCTGCGGCGATTGCGGCAACTTCACGCTGGTTCGCAATGGCACCTGCATGAAGTGCGACACCTGCGGCGCGACCAGCGGGTGCAGTTAATCGAAACGACACGGGCCGCCCAGGCCGCCCCTCTTTTTGTTCAGGCGGCAATCGCTCCGCCGCGCTGCCCCAATCCGGTTCCTTGATCCAAACCGCTCAGGTCGCATCCTGCTGGCCATCGGTCGGCCCGTTTTGACCGTCGGTCGGCTCGCCTTCCGGCTCACCCTCGGGCTCGCCCTCCGGTTCCCCTTCTGGTTCGCCTTCAGGTTCGGGACTTTCCGGCGCGCTCGGGCCTTCGCTGCTGTCAGGGCTCGCAAAAATATGATCGTCCGGAAGCGTCGACTGCGCTGATGCGCTTACGGTCAGTCCAAAGATTGCAAGACAGGCAACCATCACGGCAGCGACATAGCTTTTCATATTCACGTTCGTCATCGAAAACTCCTTCGACATTTAACACATCTGAAACGTTGATGGCCGGTTCTCCAGCCCCCTGGGCAATCCAATTCCAATTGCCCCTCGGTTGCTCCAGCCGGATCAATTCAATCCTGCTGCCCACAAAATATCATACCCAACACGGAAAACTAAGATTTTTGACGATTTTGTTACAACCAACAGCAGAACCGACTGTTTTAGCGGCCACCCAATCCGGCGCGCACGGCCAGCGATTTCAGCGGCGGGAAGCGCGAAATTGCCGCCAAACCAGCCCGGCGCAGGTCCCGCAAGGGTTGCAGTTTGGTTAACGCCGCCCGGTTCAGTATGTCGACACCCGCCAGCCGGGCCAGCGTTCGCGGCAACATTTTGCGTTCATACCGGTGCAACAATTCGGCGTTGCCAGGATCAGGTTGTCCGGCGATCAATTGGGCGACCTGTTCGATATCAAACAGCGATGTGTTCAGGCCCTGGGCACCGATCGGCGGCATCACATGGGCAGCTTCGGCTACCAGGATCAGACGCTGCGCCGCCAAACGCCGCGCAAACTGCGTCACAATCGGCCAACGCGCCCGCGGGCCGCTTACCCTTAGCGCGCCGAAAAGACCCATAGTGCAGCGCGTGATCTCGGCGCCCAATGCGGCGTCATCCAGCGCCTCCCGCGCGATCGCGCGGGCCGACGGCATCATCCAAACAACCGAGGAGGCCGCCCGGCCATCGCGATCAGGCATCGGCACCAGCGTTAGCGGGCCGCCGGTTCGGTGAATTTCGGTCGATACCCCGTCATGTGGGCGGTCATGTTCGACGCAGAAAACCAATGCGTGCTGCCCATACTCCCACCGCCGCACGGCGATACCCGCGGCTTTGCGCAAAAAGGACGCCCGCCCGTCCGCCGCAACGACCAGGCGGGTCGACACCGATTGCCCGCCCGACAGCCGCACAAAGGCGCGGTCAAGACGGCCGGTATAACCAGTGACGGCCTGCCCCTGACGCAGATCGACGGTCGAAAGGCCCGACAGGTGTTCCAGCAGCGCCTGACGGGCCGCTGCGTTCGGCACGTTCCAGCCAAAACCATCATGGCCCGCCGGGCTTGCATCGAAATCGGCCGTCTCTCGCACGGTTCGCTCGACACCGCCGGCGTCGACGATCCGCATGATCCGCAGCTCTGCTCCCGTCGCGGCCAGCGCCGGCCACACCCCGGCCCGGTTCAATGTTGCAATGGCGGGTTGCAGCAGCGCCGTTGTGCGATGGTCGGCTGTGCGCGTGCTCGCCGGTGCCGGATCGACAACAACGATCTTGTGCCCATCTGCCGCCAGCCGCGCCGCGGCGGACAGCCCGGCAATCCCGCCGCCTGCGATCAGGATATCCGCTGACAATGTGCCTGTGCCGCTCATGGCGGAACCCTAACGGCGGACCGGCGCCTGCTCAATCGGTGCTGACTGCGTCATTGCCGCATCAATCGGGCCGCATCAGTCGCGCCGCGCTTGAAAAAAGTCTCGTAACAAGGCCGCGCAATCCGCTTCGGCGATCCCGGAATAGACTTCGGGGCGGTGGTGACAGGTCGTCTGTCCGAAAATCCGCGCGCCGTGGTCGATACCGCCGCCCTTGGGGTCCGGCGCGCCATACCAAAGGCGTTCGATCCGCGCGTGCGAAATTGCACCGGCGCACATAGGGCAGGGCTCCAAAGTCACGGTCAGACCACAGCCGATCAGCCGTTCGGTTCTCAATGCTTTCGCGCCCGCGCGCAGAACCAGTATTTCAGCGTGCGCGGTGGGGTCCGACAATTCGCGCACCCGGTTGCCATCGGCCGCCAAAACACGGCCATCGGGCGCCGTCAGAACCGCGCCGACGGGCGTTTCGCCTCGGTCCGCCGCCGCACGGGCCTGATCCAGCGCCAATGGCATCTGCGTTGCAAACATCGCCATTCCATACGGCGGAAAGGTCTGGCGGACCAGCCCGTTTGCCCGTATGCGACGCGGATGACGGACAAAACCGATCCACCAGCCGGACAGCGCATCGCCAAGCTTCTGGCGCGCTCGGGCGTCGCGTCGCGGCGCGAAGCCGAGCGGATGATCACGGCCGGGCGTGTTCGCCTGAACGGCAAGCGATTGGACACTCCCGCGATCAATGTGACGGACCGTGACCGGATCGAGGTTGATGGCCGCCCGGTCGAACCACCGCAGGCGTCGCGCATGTGGCGCTATTACAAGCCAACCGGCCTGGTCACGTCCGAGCGCGACGAACAAGGCCGCCCGACGGTTTTCGACAAACTGCCAGCCACGATGCCGCGGGTCGTTTCGGTTGGCCGGCTTGATCTTAATTCCGAAGGATTGCTGCTTTTGACCAATGACGGCGCACTCAAACGCCGTCTGGAACTCCCGGCGACCGGCTGGCTTCGGCGTTACCGGGTCCGTGTGCACGGAACGCCCGACAATGGCGCGCTCGAGCGGCTGCGCAGCGGCATCACGATTGACGGTGAAAACTTTCGCCCGATGCAGGTCGAATTGGACCGGCAACAGGGCGCAAATGCGTGGCTGACGATCGGTCTGCGCGAGGGCCGCAACCGCGAGATTCGCCGCGCGATGGAGGCGATTGGTTTGCCGGTCAATCGATTGATCCGAATCAGCTATGGGCCGTTTCAACTCGGAGATCTGGCGCGCGGTGACGTCTCCGAGATCAAGGGCCGCGTCCTGGCCGATCAGTTGGGGACTCGGAAAAGCGTGCAGAAACAGCGCTCTGCCCCAAAATAGGACGGGTTATGGGGTGATCTGGGCCACCCGTCGCACCGTCGGCCCAACGGCGCCCAGCGAGTACTCGCGCGATAGGTGTAATCCAGTTCAAAATTGATGTGATTTGTTGCCTCCCGCCGCTCGTTTGTGCATAGTGACGCTGATTAGTACCGGTCTGTGTGCAGCCGCAACGACTGGGATGTGAGGTACGGGAGAAAACTATGCGTAAATCTTTGGTTGCTTCGATAGTCGGCCTGGCCCTGCTGGGCGCCTGCGCTGAACCCGCGAGCACTGGCAATGAACAACAGGCCGCGGCCGGGGAAACGGCCCTGTCTTCGGGGATCGACTCGTTCAAGGCCGGAAACTATCCTGAGGCTGAAGCATCGTTTCAAAAGGTCCTGGCGGACGATCCAACAGATCCCTACGCCAACTTGAACATGGGCGTTCTCAAAGCGATCCAGGGTGACGAGGATTCCGCTGTTGCCTTCTATCTGGCGGCAATCGAAAACGGCAAAGACTCGCCGATCGTTCAGGTCGTCAATGCCAATGGCCAGCAGGTCTCCAGCGAATCTACCGTTGCCGCGGTGGCGCAGAACAACATCGAAAGACTCGATCTCTAAGCGATCGACCCGTTTAACAGTACCGCTTCTAAGGAGGCAAAGATGAAATATGTGAGTTTAATTGCGGCCGCCGCCCTTGCGCTTTCGCCGCTGACCGCTGTCGCCCAGGAAGACGGCCCAAACAATAACCGGAACGACCAGTTTGTCGGCGTCCCGCCGGGAGACCCGCTGCCGACTGGCCTTCCGCCGGTGCCGGATGGGACGGTCGCCGCTGGCGTTGGAGCGCTTTTGCTTGTCGGTGCAGGACTTGGCGTCGGACTTGGGTCTGGCGGTGGAGACGGTGCAACTGGGACAACCGGAACCACTCCCTGACGTCTTTCCGCTCGGCAATTCGCCGAGATTTCAGACCGAGAATTCACGCCGCGGCCAGCAAAGCCGCGGTGTTTTCTGTTTCGCGATTGCGATGCTCTCCGCTTCGTGCCGGAATTATCTGGCGTCTGGGCGACGATACGGCGTCACATTCTGCACGATGACCGGCGAAACCTTCGGCCCGATCCACTGCTTGGATTTCCAGATAAATCCCGAGTTTGCGTCGACCCAGTAAAGATTGGTGAACCGCCGTGTCGTGTTGTTGCAATCTTCCTGGACCCTCATCGTGTCGTAGGATTTCGAGAAAATTTCGACCTGCTCACGCACCACGGTCCGCAGAACGCAGCTGACAGAGATCTGGAAATCGGCAGCATGCTGCAGTGAAAACTGATAGTTCCGGACAAGCGTTTTCGGCCAGGAGGCGATCGGGGTGCGGTGCACGACCGGATCGTTCCCCTGCACCTTGATCGCCGAAAGATCGTATTCGAACCCCTGCGTGCCGGTTAATAACCCGCCGCGCACAACAACACTGTTCCGGGCCTGATCTTGGTAGATGACATACCCGTCAGAATTTGCGTTGACCGCTATCACAAATCCCGTCGCGGGAGAATCCTCGCGCTGGATCGAGAGAATGGGCCGGCCAATCGCATCCAACTGTGCGCGTGTTGGCAGCGTCTGCGGCTCCGGTTCGCCCTCAAACACAGGTCCAAGACCGCTGCGCAAAACTTGTTCGATGAAATTCGACTGCCGGCCGCCGCAACTCGCTATTACCGCGACGCTGCCAAGGATCAGGATCGTCCGGAATAGCCTGCGCCCAATCATTCCCAGAAATCCTCCCACCCATCGCGCAGATGGCGTTCGTCGGCGCTTTCAACAACCCCCCAAAGCCGGTTGGACACGTCCAGACGTTGCCCGCCGTCGCGCGTCAATGGCCGGATCAACAACGGATACCGGCCACGTGTCTCGAACGGTGCGATCCAGTTGAACGGGATTGTTAGGAACAGGCCCTTGTCAAAACTACCCTCACCGAACTGCGAAAACGGAATGTCCGTCAACGTGAAGAACCCGCCAAACTCCCATCCGTTCGAGAACTTTCGTTTCAGCGTGAACGTCGCACCCCAATCTTCCGCAAGGTATCGCCCGGCATCAACCTGAGCATAAAGTCCATAATACCCGGTGTTCCAGTAAGCGCTGGCATGTCCTGTGATGACCGAATAGTCCTGAAAATCGAAAAGCGTATCGAACCCGCGCTGTTTGACATAGTTCAGCTCCAGCCCGAGGCCCCAAGACTGATCGACAGGCTTCCAAAGTACCTCCGTCGATATCCCGGCGAACATGCGCTCCAAATACCCGGCAGAGACCCGGGCATAAAAGCCATCATCCCCAATCTTGGTCACATAATCCGCCGAGAGACGTACCAGTGCCGGATCGCCATCGCGCAGGTACTGCGCAATTTCCGATCGGACCCGGTTCGGCACCTGCGAGTTCGATTGGCGCGAAATATCATCAAGTTGACCGAACAAGCGCTTCGAAATCGCCGTGTTTATCGACAGGCCCGGCATGAACTCGACCGACCCGCCTGCGACAATCGACAGATCAAAACGAACAGGCTGATCTGGGTCGAACAGGTTAAAGGGAGTTGCAGGGGACAGGAACCACCTGAACCGCGGGTAGGCAATCGCACCGGGCGCTTCAATGCGGTCCCAGGGAACAGGACCTGCTTCGGTAACTTTCGCTGTCAGCCAGGCCCGCCTGGCCGCATCTGGCCGGTTGACCTGCTCCTCAAGCTGCGAGCGCTTGAGAATGATTGTCGAGATCGCCAGCGATCCCTCGATCGGTGTGATCTCGAACCTTTCGATCGACGCTGGATTTGTTCTGGTCAGCGCCCGCGCCGTCCGCCCGATCGCCCGCGCATTCGCATAGTATTTCCGGTTCTCGATATAGATCGCGACCTTACGCGGTCCGATTTCGATCCCGTAAAGCCCTATGCCATCAGCATCCAGTTCTTTGACAACGGCCTCGACAACTTCGGCCCGGACCGCTTCGTTTTCATACCAATCAACGGGGAATTCAGAAGCGCTGCGGGACGTGATCCGGATCGCATGCTCGCCCGCCGGACGCAGGGCGACCGTGCAATAGACTGTCCCCCCTGCAACTTTGAACGTGACAAGGTCGATTGTGCCGTACGCACCGTCGATGGCCCGCGCCAGATCTTCGGGACAATGGTTCGGATCGCGCGCCAGCAGGGCATCCGCCCAGCGAACATTGCCAAGGCGGGTGTGCACGGTCACCGCGCCCAGTCGCGCATCGTTTAACTGCGCCTGCGCGCCCGCGCGCGCCTGAATGTTGCGAACTTCGCCTAAGCGGGCGATTACCGCACCGTTCGACAACGGCGCCCGGGACAAGAGCGGTTGCGGCGCGGTTTCCGCATCCAGATCCGTCAGCGGCCGGAACGGATTACCCGAAAGGGAAAGGCGGACACCGATCGCATCGCCATACATATAGTAGGCGCCGATCTCGATCCCTGCGGTGGGTCGATATTCAAGCCCAACATTGATCGGCAGGTCAGGGCCGTCACCGTCAAAGCGCGATTCTCGCGCATAATTGTCGGCGGAATATTCGACCTTCAGGCGCAGATCATCGATTGGCGTCAGCCATTCGATCCCGCCAAAGAAGCCCATTTCGTCGCCGCGGAAGAACTGGCCGAAATTGACTGTACCACTGGTCTCGCCGAAGCCTACGCGATTCCGAAATCCAGCATCAATTCCACGAAAGATGTTCGGTACCCCGCCGCCTGATGCAAAGCGTCCCCAACCGATTCCACCTGAAAATCTGAGATGCCCAAAACCGCCTGCATCGAATCCCTTAGTCGCTACAATGTATTCGCCCGAATAGATGCCTGTTCCGAGAAAATCCTGCAGGCCGATCGCTAGTGCCGGCCAGCGCTCGGATTCTGATATGATACGAATTTTTACGTCGAAACTTCGGTCAAAGTTGTCGCTGCCGTCGGTAAAAAACTGCCCCTGAAACGAGTATCGAAAGGCTGCTTCGACACCTGGCAGAAACTGCGCACTCAGCGTTGTGCGCAATTGATCGTCGAAGAAACCGCTGGTGATCGAAATCTGGCCATCCGGTTGCATATCCGCGGTTGGCGTGTCGATCAGCCCCGTCATTCCGAACATATTGTGGCTTGGGCGGGGTGGCTCGTAGGGTTCTTCGGCATGTGCGGCACCCGGAACGCCCAGCGCTGCCGCTGCCAGCAATAGCAACGCCGCCCACTTCGCGGTGGTTCCGTGAGGTTGTACCACGCATTCCTCCTGCCTCGCTGCGGACACTACGCGTAACGAAATTTCACTACAAGCATTTGCAGCGGTGACAGGCACTTATGCGATATTCTTAGGGTTGCATCCGCGAAACGATGCACACGTTTGGCAATTCAGCGCACCATTGCGAAATGAATGCTACCACGCTATGTTTGCGGGTCTATATATAGAAGCATACGGCTTCGATCATACTAAATATGGTAAGGCCAGCCATGAACACGTTCGCAGCACCGATCTCGGAATCGATCTGGGACATGAAGTACCGCTTTAGGTCTGCGGACGGAAAGCATTGCGATCAAACGGTTAATGACAGCTGGCGCCGCGTCGCGAAATCGTTGGCCAGTGTCGACGCAGATCCGTCCGCTTGGGAAGGGCGCTTTTACGACGCGCTCGCAGGATTTCGCTTTTTACCGGCCGGCCGCATCCTGGCAGGTGCCGGGACCGGACGGACAGTCACGCTCTTCAACTGTTTTGTCATGGGGACAATCAGCGATTCGATGTCGGGTATTTTCGACGGCCTGAAGGAAGCGGCGCTGACCATGCAGCAGGGCGGCGGCATCGGTTACGATTTTTCGACGATCCGGCCCAAAGGCGCACCGGTTGCAGGCGTTGGCGCAGACGCGTCCGGTCCGCTCAGCTTCATGGATGTCTGGGACAGCATGTGCCGCACGATCATGTCCGCAGGCTCGCGCCGCGGTGCAATGATGGCGACCATGCGCTGCGATCATCCAGACATCGAGGATTTCATTTCCGCGAAACAGGACGCCAACCGCCTGCGCATGTTCAACCTTTCGGTTCTGGCCACAGACGCGTTCATGGCGGCTATCGAAGCCGATGCCGATTGGCCGCTGGTCTTTGACGGGCGCACCTATCGCACCGTCCGCGCCGCCGATCTGTGGGGGCAGATCATGCGCTCGACCTATGACCAGGCCGAGCCGGGCGTGATTTTCATCGACCGCATAAACCGGCTGAACAACCTGCACTACGCCGAGCAGATATCGGCGACAAACCCGTGCGGCGAGCAACCGCTGCCGCCCTACGGCGCTTGCCTTCTTGGCTCGATCAACCTCGCCGCTCTAGTTCGCCAACCGTTCCAGGCGGGGTACATAGACGACGCAGAGCTTTCCGATCTGGTCGCAACGGCTGTGCGCATGATGGACAATGTGGTCGATGCGTCCGGCTTCCCCCTCGATGCCCAACGGGCCGAGGCGCTGGCCAAGCGCCGCATCGGTCTCGGGGTCACAGGGCTGGCCGATGCCTTGATCATGGCTGGTCTCAGCTATGGGTCGGACGATGCCGTCGCCCAGACCGCCAAGTGGATGGAGGCAATCCAGAACGCTGCCTACCGCGCCTCGATCGATCTTGCTCGTGAAAAGGGCGCCTTCCCGCTTTTCGACGCGGAACCCTACCTCGCAGGCGGACATATCCAGACTTTGCCCGAAGATATCCGCGCAGGCATTGCGGAATATGGCATCCGCAACGCGCTCCTCACCTCGATTGCGCCGACCGGGACAATATCGCTCTATGCGGGCAACGTGTCGTCCGGGATCGAACCGGTGTTCGCGCTCTCCTATTCGCGCAAAGTGCTGCAAAAGGACGGCTCGCGGATCGAGGAAGAAGTGGTCGACTATGCCGTCGCGAAATGGCGCGAATTGAACGGCGATGCGGACCTGCCGCCTGCATTCGTTACCGCTCAGACACTGACCCCGGCGGATCACGTCGCAATGCAGGCGGTGGCGCAAAAATACGTCGACAGTTCAATCTCGAAAACCATCAACGTGCCGGAGGATATCGGCTTCGAAGCGTTCAAGGACGTCTATCTCGACGCCTGGAATTCGGGCTGCAAAGGGTGCACGACCTATCGCCCGAACGCCGTGACAGGCAGCGTGCTGGAGGTGTCCGAGGCCGCGCGCAAGGACGCCCTAGCCCCGGCGCTTGCCACGGTCAGCTCCGATGCCGATGTCGTCTACATCTCGGAACCGCTGGAACGCCCGGAAACACTGGAAGGCGTGACCTACAAACTGAAATGGCCGGAATCGGCGCACGCCATTTACATCACCATGAATGATGTCGTCGCCGCGGGACGGCGGCGCCCGTTCGAGATCTTCATCAACTCTAAGAACATGGAGCACTACGCCTGGACCGTCGCGCTCACGCGCATGATCTCGGCGGTCTTCCGGCGCGGCGGCGATGTCAGCTTTGTGGTCGAGGAGTTGAAGGCCGTCTTCGACCCGCGCGGCGGCGCCTGGATGAACCGGCGCTATGTCCCGTCGATCCTGGCCGCCATCGGCGATGTGATCGAGCGCCATATGATCGAAATCGGCTTCATTGCCGGCGAGGGCATGGGCCTGACCGAAGACCCGGCGGCCGATCGCAAAGTGGTCGGCGACGTCACCGGCGGACTGGCGCCCAGCGCGTGTCCGAATTGCGGCGGTTTCCAACTGGAAATCCGGGAGGGGTGCGAGACCTGCCTCGATTGCGGCCATTCGAAGTGCGGGTGAAGCCGGGATAAAATGGGCTTCTGCACGTCGAGTGGTTCGAATTATCGGACGAAAGCACCTGAAATAGCCATCTGACGCAGCGCACTCCTTCACAACCCCGCAACGCCCCTCGACAAAGGGGCACCTCCTCCACCATCCTTCTCGCGCACAGAAAGGGGGATGCACCAATGATGCGCAAGCTACTCCTCGCTGCCACTGTTTTCTCGCTCCCGACCCTGGCACAGGCCGATGCGATCTATGGCTGCTGGACCAATGGGGCAGAGGAACTGAAGGTCGAACATACCCGGATCGTCACCCCCGGCGGCGCCAGTCCGGATGCGCAAATCGATCGCCACAATGCCGTCTATGTGGCGCCCGACGGCGAGCGCGACGCGGGGCGCCTGCTGGCGTTCCGGCAGTTGAACGATTACGCCGTGCTGCGCACGGTTTGGACCGCGGCTGGTGGCAGCGAAGCCGGTGAACGCGAGACGTGGAAACCCTGCGATACAAGCATCAGCAGCTGAACAAAGGTGCCGGTCAGAACCCAGCATCCCGTCATCCCTCCAAAGCTGTCGTCCGGATCATCACCCGGCGGACGCCGGAAAAATCGTTCACCGGATAGTGCAGCGTAAAGCGGTTGTCCCACAGCAACACACCGCCAGCCTGCCAGCGGAACCGGCAGCAATGCTCGACCCGTTCCATCTGCGCGAACAGATAACCCAGCAGCCCGCGGCTTTCCGCGACCGACATGCCTTCAAACCGCGACGTGAACATCCGGTTCACATAAAGCCCCTCGGCATCTGTCGCGGGGTGACGCCGGACAACTGGACGAACAACCCGCCAATCCGCGTCCTCCCGCCCCTCGGACCAGTGATAGGCATGGACCGCCGACAACCCGCGCAGGCTGTCCTGCAAACCCGGCGACAGCGCGGCAAACGCCGCAATCGTCGACGAGAACGCCGTATCACCGCCCACGGACGGCACCTCTCGCCCATGCAGGATCGAAACATAGGCGCCCGGGTCCTGCCACGTCACATCCGCGTGCCAGCTCTGCCCGCCGAACATCACCGGGTCATCCGGCTCCCGGCGCAGCTCCAGCACCTCCCGGCAATCGGGAAACCCGTTCTGGACCAGCGGATGCAGAAAGGGCGGCCCAAAACTGCGCCCCAGCCGGGACAGCGCGAAACGGTCCAGGTTCTGATCGGGAACATAAACGACCAGATACCGGTCCAATAGCGGGGACAAAACCAGGTGCGCGGCTTCGGCATCGGTCAGGTCGGCACCTGACACAATGGCCCCAAGGGCGCCGCTGACCGGTCGGATATCAAGATCGGGGTTCATCGGCGGCATCCTCAGACGTTTGCCGCCGCCTTGCAAGATTGGGCCACGGGCGCGCCGCAGTCCGGCCGTCAGTCCTCGCTGTCGATGCCCAACAGATCGCCCAGCGTGTCGACCGCGTCTTCGCTAAAGTCCGAGATGCCATCGACCGCGTCATCAAAGTCCTTTGCAACGGCTTCGTGGGCCTCGGTCAGCGAAGCGCCCAGGCTCATTTCCGCCTCGACGGCGCTCTTATAGTCGGACATCACTCCGACAGCCGAATGCGACGCTGCCCGATCCCGTGCCCGATCCGATGCATTCGCAGCATTGGCCTTTCCCAATTCTGACGCAACCGAACCTCGCCCCCGGTTGCCTTCATCACGATCCGCGCTGTGCCCCGCACCGCCGTTGCCGTTGCCACCGCCGTTGCCACCGCCATTTCCATTACCGCCGCCATTGCCGCCATTCCCATTACCGGCATAGGCGCCTGGCGCCGTTGACAAATTTCCGGCCGTTATTGTCACGGCCACCAAGCCAACAGCCAAAACTCCAGCAAGTCCAACGCGCGTTACAGATTTCATTGTGCTGTTCCTTCCCAAACACGCTCAGGTCGCGACCTTCACCATCGTGGGCCGTCATGTCAATTTTGTGTCCCCTTGCGATCCGGCGCCAACACCCCACATAGTCGACCCCGAGCAGGAGAAACCCATGTCCATACGTGCTGTGAAATCGCAAACCCCGGCGCAACCGACGATGGAAGGTGCAGGCGTCCATCTGCACCGTGCCTTCGGCTTTGGCGAGACGGACCTGACAGACCCCTTCCTGCTGTTCGATGATTTTCGCAATGATGTGCCGGATCACTATGCAAACGGCTTTCCGTGGCATCCGCACCGCGGGATCGAGACGATCACCTATGTCCTGCATGGCGAGGTCGATCACGGCGACAGCCTCGGCAACTCGGGCACGCTCGGTGCGGGCGATGTGCAATGGATGACCGCGGGCCGCGGGATCATGCACCAGGAAATGCCCAAAGGTGATGCGCAGGGCCGAATGCACGGCTTCCAGCTTTGGGCCAATCTCCCGTCCGGCCTCAAAATGACCGATCCGCGATATCAGGATGTTGAAAGCACCGCGATACCCGAAGTGACCGAGGATGATGGCACCAGGGTGCGTGTCGTCTGCGGCGATTTCTGGGGCGCCAAGGGTCCGGTTGACGGCGTGGCCGCAGATCCGCGCTATCTCGATATTTCGGTCCCTGCGGGCGTCAAACGGCGCTTTAAGGTCGAAGTCGAACGGCACGCCTTCGCATATGTCTTCGAAGGGTCCGGCACCTTTCGCGACAGCTCTGCCCCGTTTGGCGTGCTGACCGAAAAGGAAGGCCCGGGCGGTGAGGAGCTTCTGATCCGCGAGACGACCGGAAACCGCAGCCTTGTCCTTTTCGATCAGGGCGACGAAATCGTGGTTCAGGCAGGAGACCATGGCATCCGCTTCCTGCTTGTCTCGGGCAAGCCCATCAAAGAACCGGTCGCTTGGTATGGGCCGATTGTCATGAATACGCAGGACGAGTTGCGCGATGCGGTGAACCAACTCCAGCAGGGGACATTTATTCGCTAGAGCACGTTTCGATCTGATTGAATAAGATCCAGCGCTCTAAGTCATTGATTGGTCGCACTTTCGCGACGCCGGACTGATGCGGTCAGGCTGGAAAGTGCTGCAACACTGCCGGTAGGCACAGCGGGCAGGCGCAGTCTGCGCAACGCCGCTTGGGCTAGGCCGGGACAGTCACCTCGGCCAGCGGCAGGCTGGCCCGAAAGAGGCTGCTTCCATCCGGCAGAAACACCGTTTTCAGGTCGCCGCCCATTGTGCGCATGATCGCCCGGCTGATCGGCAGGCCCAGGCCAGCGCCGTGATCCCGGCTGGCCCGGACGCCGCGGGCAAACATGTCAAAGACGATCAGTGCCTCGTCCCGTGTCACACCGCCGCCATTGTCGATCACATCGATCTCGGCCAGACCGCCAACCGTTCTTGCCTCGATGCGGATCACCGGCTTCTCTGTGTCGTTGTATTTCACCGCATTGGTCAGCAGGTTGATCAGAACCTGACGCAGGCGATCTGAATTTGCTTCGACCATGATGCCGGTCAAAAGGGGCGTCTCGACGCTCACCCCGCGCTCCTGCGTCAACCCGGCGACCGAGGCGACGGTTGCTTCGATGGCCTCGCCCAGATCGACCGGCGCTGTCTCCATCACCATGGTTCCCGCTTCCAGTCGCGAGATATCCAGGATCTCGTCCAACAGCCGCGTCAGGCGCTGGCTCTCCTCATTGATAATCTGCAAGAACCTCGTGCGATCATCCGGCGCTGTGGTTTCGTCCAGCAGGATCTCCGAGAACGACCGCACCGATGTCATGGGCGTGCGCAGTTCGTGGCTGACCTGGCTCAGGAACTCGTCCTTTTGAATATCCAGTGCCCGCAGGCGCTGGTTGGCCTGGCGCAATTCCGCTGCGGCGCGCTCCAGCTCGGACGATTTTTCCGAAAGCTGGCGCGATGTTTCGATCAGCCGCTGGGTCTCGTCGGCAATATCGATCAGCGCATCGACCCCGATCTGGGCATGCCCCGCAACCCGCCCGACCATGGCGTGCGCCGATGGCGCGCCGACCGAACCGGCCAGAACGCGCTCCAGCTGGGTGATCATGTCCTGGGTCGGCGCGGGCAGACCCGTCGCCCGGCCCTGACGCCGGGCCAACTGTTCAAACAGCTCGCGCGCGGGGTCAGCGCCCAGAATGCGCTGCGCCAGGATAAAGAGGTCCTCTGAATTTGCAGTGCCGGCGTCGAACTGGGCCGGGCCGCCCGCACCTGTCCGGAATATGTCGACAAACTGTGCGCTTTGCAGCCGCTCCAACGTGTTCGGCTCGGTCAGAACCGAGACGACCAGAAACGCCAGCACATTCGCCGACAGGCTCCAGATCAAAGCGTGCATCAAGGGGTCGAACCCGCTCAGCCCGAACAACTGATAGGGGCGCAACGCCGCGATCCCCATCGGGCCATGCTCGATCATCTCGGGCGGCAGCAATCCGCCGCCAAAGCTGGGCAGAAACAGGGTATAGGCCCACAAGACCCCGCCAATGATCAGACCCGACAACGCGCCCAACCGCGTGGCGCCGCGCCAGAATATGCCGCCGATCAGGCTCGGCATAAACTGCGCGACCCCCAGAAACGCAATCAGCCCGATCCGGGCCAGCTGGTCCCCGCCCGAGATCCAGAAATAGAGGAAACCCAGTCCCAGCACCGCCGCAATCGAAACCCGCCGCGCGGTCAGAAGCAGGTTGCGCACATCGCCCGACACTTCCTGCCCGGGCGCCATCATCCGCAGGGCGATCGGCATGACAATATGGTTCGACACCATCGTCGACACCGCAATCGCGGCGACAATCACCATCGACGTGGCGGATGAAAACCCGCCCAAAAATGCCAGCAACGCCAATTCTTCGCGACCCTGCGACAGCGGCAGCGTCAGAACGTAAAGATCGGGGTTCGACCCTTCGGGCATCAGCTTTACGCCCGCAATCGCGATCGGCACGATGAACAGGCACATGCCGAACAGATAAAGCGGAAACAGCCACGAAGCGGTCGCCAGGTGGCGCTCGTCGACATTCTCGACCACGGTGACCTGAAACTGCCGCGGCAGGCAGATGATCGCGGTTGCCGACAAAAACGTCAGCGCGACCCAGCGCGCGTCGAAGATGTTGGCGCCGCCATAAACCGCCTCTGCCGGGATATCGCCAAAAATCTCGCCCAATCCGCCCATCGACAAGACGACGAAAATGCCGACTGCGATCAACGCCAGAAATTTGACAATCGCCTCGACCGCAATGGCCGCGACAACGCCGTGGTGGCGCTCGTTCGCGTCCAGATTTCGGGTGCCGAACAGGATCGCGAACAGCGCCAGCCCGGCCGCAATCCAGAAGGCCGTCGTCGTGCTGTCCGCACTGCCCGAGATGACTTCATAGCTGCGCGTCACCGATTGCAGTTGCAAGGCGATATAGGGCGTGATGGCGGTCACGGCGATCATCGTGACCAGCACAGCCAGGCTGGGGCTTTTGCCATAACGCGACGAAATCAGATCGGCGATCGACGTAATCCTGTGCGCCCGCCCGATCCGCACAAGCTTGCGCAACAAAAACCACCAGCCGACAAACACCAAAGTCGGCCCCAGATAGATCGTGATGAACTCCAGCCCATTGCGCGCCGCCGATCCGACGGCGCCATAAAAGGTCCATGCCGTGCAATAGACCGAGATCGACAACGTGTAGACGACCGGAGAGCGCAACCACGTGAACTTGCCGCGCGCCGTGCGATTGTCGACATAAAAGGCAATCGCAAACAACAGCGCCACGTAGGCGAAACAGACGATCAGAAGAATATCGCCAGACAGTTTCACCGGCGGTCTCCCTCGGTGTCTTCGGTGTCTTCGCTGTTGGCCAAAGCCCGCGCCAGCCGCACCGCCCCCAGGATCAGCAACGCCCAAACCGCGAACAGATAGATCAGTGTCCCGGGCAGCGAAAACAGCTTGCCGTCGACCTGGAAGATCCCGGCCACCGGCGGCATCAACAGCAAGAGGCCGATCACCACCAATACCAGCGCCCGGTCGCGGGTCTTTCGGGCCCGGACATAACTTCCGGCGCGGTCGTTCATTGCGAACCCGCAGGGCTGGTCTTTGCCGCCAGTTCGCGGACAGCCGCGACCAAGTCGGCATTGGCAAACGGCTTGGTCACAAACCGGTCGGCACCACCGGCAATGGCACGCTCGCGGTCTTCGCGCTGTCCCTTTGCCGTCAGCATAAGGACCGGCAACGTCTCGCCCCGCGCATCTGCCCGCAGCGCATCCAAAATCTCGAACCCGTTCAATCCCGGCAGCATGACGTCCAGAATTGCCACATCAGGCGGGTTCTGCAATGCAGCCGCCAACCCCGTTGCGCCGTTTTCCTCGACGTCCACTTCAAATCCGGCACGGGTCAGCAAATAGCGCAGCGAGACCACGATATTCGCCTCGTCCTCGACCAGTAAGACGCGCTTCTTCATGCGCTGCGGCCCTCCCTGCCGCTTTTTCCACCAGTAAGGGCCAGATCGCAGGGTCTGGCAATAGCCCAGTTACCGGCTCGCCCCGGCTCCCCCCGTCCCCTCCCAGGTATCGGCGATCCGGCGCATCACCCGGCCAAAGGGTCAGCGACCCGGTGCAGGCATTCGGTGCGCGGGCAGATCCGGCAGGCGGGACCGACCGGCTCGGGCGTCTGGCGCGATGCATAAACCGTCGCGCCTGCATCCGCTGCGGGCATCGCCAGCATATCGGTCACATAATGCCGGGCCTGCCCAAATCCCGGCGGCCCGACCAACCGGGCCCGCGCGACAAAGACAAATCCTGCGCCCGTCGGCATCTCGACCGGCTGGCACATTGTCTGGCCCGGCATTTGCTGGGCGCGAAACAGTACCCATAACGGGCATGTCGCGGCATAGCGGGGCAGGGACAATCCCTCGACGCCCAGCATCTCGATGATCGTGCCGGACGCATTGGCCTGGAAATAACCGCAGCGCGGCAGACCGCTTGCGCCGGGCAGCGTCGCCAGACGGCGGCACACCGCATCGACGCCGGTGCGGTATTCTTCTGCCAGCAGATCGATGTCGCAGCGCAGCCTCGCGGCATCCGCCGCGAACCGGTCGGCTGGCATGGCCCGCGCATTCTTCGCATAATCACGCAATCGATCGGCGGCCCTATGCCGGGCAGCATCCGTTTCGATCTCCGGCGCTGCCGCCAAGATCCCATTGATCGCGCTGTCGACGTCCTCCGCGGCCTCCAGCGCGGCAAAATGGTTACCTTGCGCTTCGTACAGCGCCTCGATTTCATCCAGTGGCGTCAGCCGGGCCTCCGTCTCGTCCGTTCGGTCGAAATAGGCGGCCAAGGCTTCGCCGGTTTCAGTCAATCTCTCGGACCCGTCCCGTACGATCCGGTGGAATTCGGCGCGTTGGCTGGCCTCAAGGTCGGAAAACTCGGTCAAAATCTCGCCCGCCGAACGGATTGCCGCCACATGGGTCAGCATCCGGTGAACCGTCTCGCCCAGAAAGGGGTCATGTGTCAGGCGGTCCGACAGCGCGCGCGCCGTTTCCTGCGCCGATTGCTGCGACCGGGCCAGCGTTGCGGTCGCCCGCGCCCACCCTGGAAACCGGGCGATCAACTCGGGCACGGTCTCGGCCCGTGCGCCCAACCCGTCCAGGGTCGGCAAATGGGCGATTTCGGTCAATGCCTCGGCCAGGCGCCGTTCGGGCGCCCCGTCCAGATCGTCGACCCGTACGTCCAGCTCTTCGGCTGTGCGGCGCAGCAACGTCCCCGCGATTCGCCTTTTGTTGCGCTCGATCAGGTTCAGATAACTCGGCGAGATGCCAATTCGCCGTGCCATCTCCGCCTGCGTGACCCCCATCCGGCGCCGCATCTCGCTGATCCTGGTGCCAATGACGCTGTCTACCATCGGATTAACCCTTCCCCGCGCCTCGATTTTTTGCACTGCAATGTCAATCATTGACAAAAAGCGCAGTTAACGCGAAGAGAAAATGACAGAAAAATTCAACAATATCAGTATGATCTTGAGAAATTGACCGAACTGCCGCAAGGTCATTGACGGACGAAGAAGTCCAAGATCGGCAGCGAACTGCTGACGGGGCCGGTCTCACAGCAGAAACTCTCAGGGAGAGAAACATGAGCGACAATACACTCAGCCGCCGTGGCCTACTGAAAGGCTCGGCCGCAATCGGCGCCGGTCTCGCCGCGCCGACGGTCTTCACCAGTGCTGCCATGGCTGCCGGCTATACGAACGAGCCGACAGGCGACACCGTGACCTTGGGCTTCAACGTGCCCCAGACGGGTGCCTATGCCGATGAGGGCGCGGACGAGCTGCGCGCCTATCAGTTGGCCGTCGAGCACCTGAACGGCGAAGGCGACGGCGGTATGCTGAACACCTTCTCGTCCAAGGAACTCAAAGGCGAAGGGATCAACGGCAAGAAGGTCGCGTTCGTCACCGGCGATACGCAGACCAAATCGGACGCCGCGCGCGCCAGCGCCAAGCGCATGATCGAAAAAGACGGCGCGGTGATGATCACCGGCGGCTCGTCCTCGGGCGTTGCCATCGCTGTCCAGGGTCTCTGCCAGGATGCCGGCGTCATCTTCATGGCCGGTCTGACCCACTCGAACGACACCACCGGCAAGGATCGCCGGGCGAACGGGTTCCGGCACTTCTTCAACACCGAAATGTCGGGCGCAGCTCTGGCGCCGGTGCTGAAGAACAACATGGGCACCGACCGCGTCGCCTATCACCTGACCGCCGACTACACTTGGGGCTGGTCGCAGGAAGGCTCGATCAAGAAGTACACCGAGAATCTGGGCTGGAAAACGCAGGAAGCTGTCCGTACGCCGCTGGGCGCCGGTGACTTCTCGCAGTACCTGACACCGGTCCTGAACTCGGGCGCCGACGTTCTGGTCCTGAACCACTATGGCCGGGACATGGTCAACTCGCTGACCCAGGCGGTCCAGTTCGGCATGCGCGACAAGCAGGTCAACGGCAAGGACTTCCAGGTCGTCGTGCCGCTGTTCAGCCGTCTGATGGCACAGGGCGCGGGCGAAAACATCAAGGGCATCTTCGGCTCGACCAACTGGAACTGGTCGCTGCAGGACGAAGGCTCGAAGGCGTTCGTCAAGTCGTTCGGTCAGAAATACGGCTTCCCGCCGTCGCAGGCCGCACATACCTGCTACTGCCAGACGCTGCTTTATGCAGATGCCTGTCAGCGCGCTGGCACCTTCATGCCGTCCGCGGTTGGAGCAGCCCTGGAAGGCTTTGTCTTCGACGGCATGGGCAACGGCAAGACGCTTTATCGTGCGTCGGACCACCAGTGCTTCAAGAACGTTCTGGTCGTGCAGGGCAACGAAAACCCGGCGTCCAAGTTCGATCTGCTGACCGTCGTCGAAGAAACTCCGGCCTGGGATGTGATGTACTCGCATCAGCTGCTGGGCGGCGAACTCGGCCCGTACAACAACGGCGCCTGATCTGACGCCGCAGACATAACCGGCACCCCACCGGGTGCCGGCTTTTCAAATTCGGAGTGGGCAATGGACCAGATCCTTCTGCAACTGATCAATGGCCTGGACAAAGGCGGTGCCTATGCGCTGATCGCGCTGGGCCTGACTATTATCTTCGGAACGCTGGGTGTCGTGAACTTCGCCCATGGTGCGCTGTTCATGCTGGGCGCCTTCGTTGCCGTGACCGTCAATGTTGTTCTGGGCCTGGACCAGGTCGTGTTGGATCACGAGAACCTGACTGCCTGGGGCTCTCCGACCGAGATTAGAACACCTTTCGTGGAATCGTGGTTCGGCGATTTCGGTAAGCTGATGATCGAGTATTCGGTCCCCGTCTCGATCGTGATCGCGATTCCCGTCATGCTGGTGCTGGGCATCATCATGGAACGGGGGCTGATCCGATACTTTTACAAGCGCCCGCACGCCGAGCAGATCCTTGTCACCTTCGGCCTGGCGATCGTTCTGGGCGAAATCATCAAGAAATTTTACGGCGCCAACCCGATCCCGCAATCGGCGCCCGAGATCGCGACCGGCATGATCGACTTCGGCGTCATGATGGGATTTGACGCGGGTGCCATTCCATACCCGGCCTGGCGGTTCGTCTATTTCGTCTTCTCGCTGCTGGTGATCGCGTCGGTCTTCGGGTTCCTGCAATTCACGACCTACGGCATGGTCGTGCGCGCCGGTATGGCCGACCGCGAAACCGTGGGTCTGCTGGGGATCAACATCGACCGGCGGTTCACCACCGTCTTCGGCATCGCCGCGGTCGTCGCGGGTCTGGCGGGGGTCATGTACACCCCGATATTGCCGCCCGACTATCACATGGGAATGGACTTCCTGGTCCTCAGCTTCGTTGTGGTGGTCGTCGGCGGAATGGGGTCCTTGGGCGGCGCGGTCGCTGCCGGCTTCCTGCTGGGCATTGTCCAATCCTTCGCGTCAATGACCGAACTCAAGGATGCGGTGATCAGCGTCATTCCCGAATTTCTGCGCTTCGAGCTGCTGATGAACCTGATCATCGGGATCGACCAGATCATCATCTATCTCATCGCCATGATCATCCTGCTGGTCCGGCCGCGTGGCCTGATGGGCCGCAAGGGCGTGATGGAGACCTGACCCATGACCAAATCCAAAGCAAATCCGACGCTCGATCTGTTGCTGCTGCTGGGCTTTGCCGCCGCAGTGCTGGCGGGTCCGTTCATCCTGCAACCTTTCGGTCTGTCCTATCCGGATATTCTGCAGAAGTTCGCGATCTTCGGGATCTTTGCGATCGGCTTCAACATCCTCTTCGGCCTGACGGGATACCTCTCCTTCGGTCACGCGGCCTTCCTCGGTGTCGGCTCCTACACCGCCGTCTGGACCTTCAAGCTCTTTTCGATGAACCCGATCCCCGCCGTCATCTTCGCGGTCGTCATGGGCGGCATCTTCGCGCTGATCATCGGATTTCTGTCGTTGCGCCGGTCCGGGATCTACTTCTCGATCCTGACTTTGGCCTTCGCGGAAATGAGCTACCGGATGGCCTATTCTGTTCTGACGCCGATCACCAATGGTGAAACCGGGCTGCAACTGGTCCAGAGCGACCCGCGCTGGCTGGACACATCCGTGTTCGGGCGCGACTACGGCGCCGTGCTGCCATCCTCGGACCTCTTCGGGATCACGATGACGGGCTATCCCGGCTTCTATTTCTGCGCCGTCGTGCTGATCGTCTGTTTCTACATTTCGATGCGCATTTTCCGCTCGCCCTTCGGGATGATGCTGCGCGCGGTCAAGTCGAACCAGAACCGCATGAACTATACCGGCCTCAACACCAAGCCCTACACCCTGGCCGCCTTCGTCATCTCGGGCATGTATGCGGGCCTGGCTGGCGGCCTGATGGCTGTCACCGATCCGCTTGCGGGGGCCGAGCGGATGTTCTGGACCGCATCGGGCGAAGTCGTCCTGATGACCATTCTCGGTGGCACCGGTACCCTTCTGGGCCCGGTCCTGGGCGCTGGCATCATCAAGGGCGCCGAGGCGCGCCTGTCCGCACAGAACGAAAACGATCTGATGGAGTTCTTCTCGTTCCTGCCCAGCGGCCTGCAGGAGGCCTTCGTTTCGGTCGCCCAGGTCTTTGTCGGTGACGGCTGGCACCTGACAATCGGCGTGATGTTCATGTTGGTGGTTATCTTCCTGCCCGGCGGCCTGATGGAAGGCATCAACCGTCTGGTCCGCCTCTTCAAGCGCAAGCCGAAAGACGGCAAAACCGCATCCGTTCCGGCCGAGTGAGGGAGGACACCATGACAATCCTGAAAGTCCAGAACGTCAACAAACGCTTCGGCGGTCTCAAGGCCCTGGACGAGGTCAACCTGGAAGTCCAAGAGGGCACCGTTCACGCCATCATCGGTCCGAACGGGGCCGGGAAGTCGACGCTGTTGAACTGCTTTGTCGGGCGGCTGATCCCGGACACCGGATCGGTGATGTTCAACGGGAAATCCCTGCTGGGCCTCAAGCCGCACCAGATCAACCAGACCGGCGTCAGCCGGGTTTTCCAGACGCCCGAGATCTTCGGCGACCTCTCGCTCCTGGAAAACGTGATGATCCCGGCCTTTGCCAGCCGCGACGGTGCCTTCACCATGAACGCCTGGGGCGGCCTTTGGGGCCAGTCCAGCATTCATGACCGGGCCATGGAACGCCTCGCCGAGGTCAATCTGGACGCCAAAAAGGATGATCCGGCCAGCCAGCTTTCGCGCGGTGACAAGCGGCGCCTGGAACTGGCCATGTGCCTTGTCCAGAACCCGCGCCTTCTCTTGCTGGACGAGCCGACCGCAGGCATGGCGCGGGCCGACACAAACAACACCATCGACCTGCTGCGCGACATCGCCTCGACCGGCATCACGATGGTTGTCATCGAACACGACATGCACGTCGTCTTCTCGCTGGCCGAAAAGATCAGCGTGCTGGCCCAGGGAACCGTCATCGCCGAAGACATCCCGGAGAAGATCAAGGGCAACCCAAAGGTTCAGGAAGCTTACCTCGGGGGGGCGCATCTGTGAACGCAGCACTAAAACCGTCGGAGATTGAGATGGAAAACACCGGCCGGACTGATACGCTGCTGGGCAGCGAACAGTTTCAGGGGGTGGCACCGGGCATGGAGCCAGTGACCAGCAAGGGCGGGCAGGCAGCCTATTTCTCAGCCCACGACATTCACGCATATTATGGCGAAAGCTATATCGTCCAGGGCGTCAGCTTTGACATCCGTGAAGGCGAGATCGTGGCGCTTCTGGGCCGCAACGGCGCGGGTAAAACCTCGACGCTGCGCTCGATCGCACGGGTCGACGACCCGGCGCTGCGCCAGGGCGAGATCTGGCTCGACCATCAGCCGCTGCACAGGATGAAGGCCTTCGAAGCCGCGCGCCTGGGCATCGGTCTGGTGCCGGAAGACCGGCGCATCATCCAGGGTCTGACGGTCGAAGAGAATCTGAAACTTGCCCAGATTGCTCCCCCTGTCGGGTGGTCGATCGAGCGGATCTACGAACTCTTCCCGCGTCTGGGCGAGCGGCGCAAGCAAGAGGGCACGACCCTCTCGGGCGGCGAACAGCAAATGCTGTCGATCGGGCGCACGCTGGCACGCGATGTCAAACTTCTGCTGCTGGACGAGCCTTACGAGGGTCTCGCCCCGGTCATCGTGCAAGAGATTGAGAAGACGCTCGAACAAATTAAGGGCCTCGGCATGACGACGATCATTGTCGAACAGAACGCGATTGCGGCGCTGCATCTGGCCGACCGGGCGATCATTCTGGACATGGGAACAGTCGTCTTCGACGGAACCGCGCAAGAGGTGCTCGACAACGCCGAACTGCGTCAGGAATATCTGGCTATCTGAGGCGGTTATTCGCTGCCTCAGCAGCGCCCTGTTCATCGATGTTTTAGCGATCAGACACAATTGTGCCGAGAAACGGTCACAATTCTTAAATATACGTTAACTGATCGCGAGACGCTTAGAATGGTGGGACCAGACAGGGCGCAGGATCGAGGCAGAGCATCCAGGGGGCGTAGTCAGATGCCGGCGCAAGCCGGTTAAACGGAGAATGCTTGCATGAAACTCCTTGAGTCCCTCATCGCGGAGTACCGCCGCATCGACGGTGTGGAACTGTGGTCCCCAGAAGAAAAAGCCGCCGCCCGTTCGATTCTGCGCGGGGTCGTGATGCGGGCTAATCTTTATCCGGATTTCCTTGAAGCCCTTGAAGGCCCCAAAGAAGCACCGGCTGCGACGGTCCACGAAATGCCCGCGCGCGCCTTTGGCGGCTTTATCCGCTTCTGACCGGTGTGCGATCGCTGGTTGCCCGAACTGCGGCAGCCAACAATCAGATTATTCGATCACTTCCCTGGTGTGCCCTTGAAGGTCGCCACTGGCGTTTGATCTGCGCAGTTGTAAACCTCGGCCGTGAAGTAATTCCGGTCGTCATGGACTGTGAACGACATCGTCCCCCATTCGCCCGCAGCCTTACCGTCCGGATCCACCGCCTCATACTCGCAATCGTCGCCGTTATAGTCGAACCATTGCGCATCATATGTCCCGGGCTGAACGCCGGTGCTGCTGTATTGCGGTCCCACGCCGTTCAGGAAAAGGGCCATACCCGGCAACGTCTGCCCGGTTTCTTTGTTCAGAAAGCGGAAGACACCATAATTGCCGCTGGCGCCGTCAAAATACAGCGTTCCCATCTCGGTTTCCCACCAAAAATCCGCCGAGGCAGGCGTCGAAATCGCAAGCGCTGCCGCAAAACCCGCGGCGGCGAGCAGACTGTTTTTTCCAAATTTCATAGTTTCTTCCTTAAGTTCGCGCCTGCCGGCCACAGCGCAATGCAAGCCAACATGTTGAACGGACCGGCGCCGAAACGATATCGCGCTGATGTCATGCGGTCCAGTCTGGCTGAACCCAGCCAATGGCGTGGGAACCATCCCGGCGCCGGGGACCGCGCAAGTGGATTTCACAGCCCAGTGATGCAATCCGGTGATGCAGCCCGGTGATGCAGTCCGGCGATGTCGAGAGCAGGAGCGCGGCCAGCACTTCGGCTCTCGACAGGAACAAAACCGGATTTAGTGAAGGGACTAGTGGACGGACCGTGCTGCACGATTCCGCCCTCTCTGCTGCCTATGGTTGCGCATCTGAAATTTTTTGGCAAAGTGGTGCCATCCCAAATTTCCATTGAGTTTCAAGGTGATAAGGGGATTGTAGTTGGTCGGGGCAGCAAGATTCGAACTTGCGACCTACGGTACCCAAAACCGTCGCGCTACCAAGCTGCGCCATGCCCCGATGGCGCGGACCTATCGCGAAAAAGGGCAGAGGGCAAGGGGGCTGAAGACCTTCCGAAACCAAGCTTCGATACCTTGTGTTAAAGCCCTTCGGAACGGCGTCAAAAGCCGCGATTTGCGCCCCGCAACGGCGGCAGGTCAACTGCTGCATTCCATGGGTTTTCCGTGGCGACATCCCCAGGCACCAGCCAACAAATGCCGATGGAATCCAGCAACGGGATGACGGTGCAGCCCTCTTAGGACCGGCCCAACGCCTCGATCTCGGCCATCAGGTCCGGATCGACGGCAATCCCGTCGCGGCGCACACGCTCGGCCACGTCCTGGCGCCGTCTGCCGGGCAGGCGGGCGGTTCCGTTGCCCTCGAACTGGCCCGCCAGAGCAGCGATCTGATCGCCCCCGCCCAGCGCGCGCGGATCGATCGCCAGCAACAGTTGCCCGGTCCCCGGCGGCGCACCCTTCGGCCCGAAAAAGTCCGATGCGTCAGCGGCCAGGGTGGCCCCGGTCAGCCCCGCCGCCAAAACCTCGACCATCAACGCCAATGCGGCGCCCTTGGCGCCGCCCGCGGGCTGCATCGACCCTTTCAGCGCAGCCTTGGGATCGGTCGTTGCAAACCCGTCCACATCGGTGGCCCAGTCGGGCGGGATCTCCTCGCCCTTTTGCGCTGCGGCCAGGATCTTGCCGCGCGCCACATTCGAAAGCGCCATATCGACGACAATCGGCTCGGCGCCTGCAACAGGGGCGGCAAAGGCAATGGGGTTCGTGCCGAACAGCGCCCGCGTCCCGCCGGTCGGCGCCATCGCCGCAGGCGTATTTGCGAACATCATGGCGACCAGCCCCTCCCGCGCCAGGCGCTCGACGAACCAGCCCGCAACGCCTGCATGATGCGACCGCCAGATCCCGGCCAGCGCGATGCCCTGCGTGCGCGCCATGCCGGGCAGTGCCGCCATAGCCAACGACATCGCGGGATAGGCAAACCCATGCGCCGCGTCGATCAGCATCGTACCCGGGCGGGTCACGCGGGCAGTGGCCTCCGCCTGGCCATCGACTTTCCCGCTCAGCGCTTGCGCGCCATAGGGTGGAACGCGCCGCAGCCCATGCCCGGCCTGCCCGGCAAGTTCGGCAGCGACCAGCGCATCGGCGACATGGTTGGCATTGACGGGCGATGTGCGGCAACGCCCCAGCGTTTCGACGACCAGCGTATGCGCCTCGGCCAGGGAAAGCGGAAGGGATTGGGAAAGGATCTGCGTCATCGTCTCATCCCATTCATCCGGGGGCGCGCATGGTTCGGGATCGGTGCGGCGGCGCCCATGGGCACCGCCGATCTGTGTCCTGCCGTACCCGACAATTTGTACGTACACATGCCATACAAAGTCGGTACAGGGTCGGGCACCGGGCCATACCGATGCCAGACAGGGATTTCAGCAGCGCAATCGTCAGGCGCTGCGGTAAAGCTTGGTCATCGAAAACTCGACATGGCCAAGCGCTTCCGCCGCCGTCGACCGCCCGTTTGCCGTGCGCACGATCATGTCGATCAAGGCATCGCCAGCCTGATCGATCGTCATCTCGCGCGTCAGAACGCCGGTCACATCAACATCGATATGCTCGGACATCGTGCGCAATGTGCGCGGGTTGCCCGAGATCTTGATGACCGGAACGATCGGGTTGCCGACCACATTGCCCTGACCCGTCGGGAAGGTGTGAATGACATAGCCGCCAGCGGCCATCAGCGTCACACATTCCGCAGCAGCAGAAGAGCTGTCCATGAAATACAGCCCGGGCCCCTTGGCCGGGGTCTCTGCCGGACCCATCGCGTCGATGTAAGTGCTTGTACGGCCGATCTTTTCCAGGTTGCCCATGGCCTTTTCCTCGATGGTCGTCAGACCACCCAGAATGTTGCCCTTGGTCGGCTGGCTGTCCGACAGGTCATCGGTCTGGTGCGCAAAGATTACATCGTCCTGATAGGCCTGGAAGATCTTCATGAACTTCTCGCCAGCCTCCGGCGTTGCCGCGCGCTTGGCACAGATGTGCTCGGCTCCGGTGATCTCCGATGTCTCGCCGAAACAGCCGTAAAGGCCTTGCGGGATCAGCTTGTCATACATGTTGCCGACCGTCGGGCAGGACGACAATCCGGTTGTGGTATCGGACTCGCCGCACTTGGTCGAAACCCATAACTCATTGAGCGCGCAAGGTTCTTTTTGCAGTTCGGTCGCCCAGTGTACGAATTCCTTGGCCTTCCACGATGCCTTGCGGATGGTTTCGAAATCGCCGTTCTGCTCGATGGAAAATTCGGCGACCGGCTTGCCGGTCTCGCGAATCCCGTCCGCAATCACCTTGGTCCATTCCGGCTCGATCCCGATCACCACGACCGCGGCCACGTTCGGGTTTGCGCCCGTGCCGATCATGGTCCGGAAGTGCAGTTCCAGATCCTCGCCGAACTGCAAACGCCCATAGGCATGCGGAATCGCCATCGTGCCTTTGACATTGTTCGAAACCGCCTCGCAGCAGGCATTCGAGATGTCGTCGACCGGCAGGATCACGACATGGTTGCGCACACCCACGCGCCCGTTTTCGCGGCGCCAGGCATTGATCATCACATTTGTTGCGTCCAGCGCCATCTCACCACCTCTTGGTCTTGCAGTTATGCGTATGGACATGCGCGCCCGTCCCGGCGCCACCGATCATTTTGCCGATGTCCTCGCCATATTTGAAAACGGTATCGCCCTCGGTCAGATCCTTCAGCGCGACCTTGTGGCCGATGGGAATATCGGCCTTGGCGGTCAAGCGGAAATCGGTGTTGTCGTGGGTGACGACGCACAGCATTTCCGTGCCTGCGGTCAGCCCTTCGACCACCACAACACCGACATTATCGTCGGGGTGGTGGACCAGCAATTGCGGGATGTTGCTCATCCGTTTACCTCATGTCTTGAAGGAAGTCTTATATAAGACTATAAGACCTGCATGCCCCTGTCGAGTCCGATTTGCCCAGATGACTGAGTTTCGTCCTAAATATGCGCGGATCCGCGATGCGCTGATCCAGCGGATCAGTGATGGCGAATGGACGCCCGGCACCGCAATCCCGTCGGAAACCGCGTTGGCGATCGAATTCGGCGTCAGCCCCGGAACGGCGCGCAAGGCGATTGATCATCTTTGCGAAACCGGTGCTTTGGTCCGGTCCCAGGGGCGGGGCACCTTTGTTGCGGAGCAAACGGCGGAAATGGAAAACTTCCGGTTTTTCCGCCTGATCGACCGCAGGGGAGAGCGTGTGGTGCCCGCGCTCTTGCGCCAAAAGACCGCCACTGTCCCGGCCACCGGACCGCAGGCGGCGGCGCTGGAGTTGGACCCCGGCACGCCGGTCCATGTGATCGAGCGGGTGCGTACGATCGGCAACGACCCGGTGATTGACGAGATCGTTGCCGTCCCCGCGGCGTTGATGCCCGGTCTGCTCGACGGGCCCAGATTGCCGAATGCGCTGTACCCGCATTTTCAAACCGAATTCCGAGTGAGCGTCCTGAACACCGATGACCGGGTCTCGGCCATCGGGGCGGGGCAGCGGCTGGTGCGGCGCCTGAAGGTTGCGCCCAATGCGCCTTTGCTGCGCGCCGAGCGGGTGGCCCGCGATCTGACCGGGCGCGCGGTCGAATATCGGGTCAGTCACTTTGTGACCACCCATCACTTCTTTTCGGTCTCGTTGAGATCGGCGCCACTGGGCTGACGGCTCAGCGTCATAAAGTCAATAAATCAATGACTTACGTCATTTACCGGGGGATCGTCCGGGGGTTGACCGGCGCAACGCCGCCCGGCGCGGCGCCTCGACCCCCACCCGGCTACTGCTCGCCTGCGCCTGTTTCAACCAAGAGCCACAGGTCCTGGGTGCGCCGTTCGGTCAAGCGTCTAAGGCAGGCCGCAACCAAAAGCGGTTCCATGCTGCCGCCCCGGAAATGGATGCCCTCCATCGCACAGGCCTGGTCGCGATAGGCGATCCAGGCGCGTTGGGCGTCGCGAAGTGCCTCGGCTTCGGTTCGCCCATCGCTGCGGGCGGCGTCATAGGCGGTAGAACGCAATATCGTGCGGACACGCTTATAGACCCGGTTCAGCTCGGCATCTGCCGTAACGAATTCCTGTTGAACGCAATAATTCATGCCTTGTTGCGGCAGATTATCGAAGTCAGAGCAGTTCCAGTCCTGGGCCGCCACCTGCGGCGTGGCCTGAAAGATCAAGGCCGCCGCAATGGCACAAGGAACGCCAAGATTGCGGGGCAGGGATGGAACGACTGTCAGGGTCATGGATTGTCCTGTTGCGCAAATTCAGGTTTGCGCCATTAGCGTTTGCCGCTGATCGGATTGTCAAGATCGCTGTGCCGTCCGGCTTCGGGCCTGACGACGTTTCAAGACGCGGCGCCCCGCGGACCCGCCAAGATGCTGATCCCGGCGTGCAGGACGGGCGGTCAGAAACGGGGTTTCAGAGCGGTCAGAATCGTCTATTCAGACAGAAGGGTCCTGACGGGCTGACAAGAAAAGATAAGGGAGAGAGAAATGCGTTTGTTGAAGTCGATAACCGGCGGGCTTGCCGCCGTGCTGTTGAGCACCGCGGCGTTCGCGGCAGATCACAAACTGACGATTGCCAGTTGGGCACCGCCGACGCATGGCATGAACGCCAAGATGTGGCCTGGTCTGATCGCCAAGATCGAAGAGGCGACCGGCGGTAAAGTAACCGGCGAGATCAAGTACCGCTTGGCCCCGCCGCCTGCGATGATGGATCTGGTGATGGACGGCGCCGCCGACATGACCTGGATCTTCCATGGCTATTCGGCAGGGCGGTTCACGGCCACCAAACTGATCGAATTGCCGGGCTATGAAGGCAGCGCGGAAGCGGCCTCGGTCGCCTATTGGCGTGTCCACGAGGCGCATCTTGCGAAATTGGACGAGCACAAGGGCGTGAAGGTTATCGGCCTGATGACCCATGGTCCGGCGCAGTTGCACTCGGGCAAGAAAGTCGGTTCGCTCGCGGATGTGTCGGGGATGAAATTGCGCGTCCCGGGCGGTGTTGGCGGCGATGTCGGCGCGGCGCTTGGCGCAACCGGTATCAAGGTGCCGGCCCCCAAGGTCTATGAGACGCTGGCCTCGAACGCGGCCGATGGTGTCGTGATGCCGATGGAGGCGCGCAAGGGCTTCAAACTGACCGAAGTGGCGCAAAACGTCTTCGAAATGCCCGGCGGCTATTATCGCGGGTCGTTCGCCCTGATCATGAGCCAGGAGGCCTTCGACGCATTGCCTGCCGATATTCAGAAGGTGCTGGACGACAAGGTCTTTGGCGAAGCGCTTTCGCGCATGGCCGGGCAGGTTTGGGACGAAATCGACAAGGAAGGCCGTGCGGTAACCGAGGCCACAGACGGCAACGCGATCGTTTCGGTTCCCGAGGTCGATGTTAAGGGCTTTGCGAAGATCGCCGAGCAGGTCCGCCAGAAAGTCCTGGCCGAGATCGAAGCCAAGGGCATCGATTCCAAAGCTGCCTTTGACATGGTCAAAAAGGAAATGGCCGCGAACTGAGGCTGCGTCGCACTGGCCCCGGAGGCGATCCGGGGCCGATTGATACAAGTGAGCGAGGTCCCGGGTCAGGCCCGGGACATCTTTTTCAGGGGTCACATGTCGTCGTTGATTCGCATCGCTGGGGTCATTGCTTTGGCGCCGACGGCGTTGGCGGTGCTGGCGCTGTTCGCGATGATGGTGATGACATTTTTCGACGTTGTGCTGCGCTCGACCATCAACACACCGATCGAGGCAGCGACCGAGCTGACGCGGATTATGATGGCGGTTGTAGTGTTTGCGACCTTGCCGGTCATCTCGGCCCGCAACGATCACATCGCGGTTGACCTGATGGACGGGTATTTCAAACCGGCGGCAGCGCGGCTGCGCGACGCGGCAATCGCGCTGATTTGCGGGGCGATGCTTTGGTGGCCGGCAGAGCGGGTCGTTGTGCTGGCCAAACGGGCCGAGAGCTACGGCGACGTCACGGAATATTTGGCGATTCCGCAGCATTACATCGCCTGGTTTGTGGCCGTTTTTACCTATCTGACCATGGCGGCACTGATCGTGCGCGGGCTGATCCTGATCGTCGAGCCGCGGGCGCTGGAGGCCGCTGCGCCCGATGGACCGGCGCCGGAGGGACGCGATGATTGAGGCGCTGATCGGCTTTGGCGCCGTTCTGGTGCTGGTTCTGCTGCGCATGCCGATTGCGTTCGCGATGGGGCTGGTCGGCATGGTCGGCTATATGCACCTCAACTCGTTTCGCGGCGCGGTATCCATGGTCGCGCGCCTGATCATCGACACGGCGCAGAATTACGGGCTGTCTGTCGTGCCGCTGTTCATTCTGATGGGCCTGTTCGTGAACAAGGGCGGCCTGTCGCGCGAGCTTTATCAGGTGTCTTTCGCCTTTTTGGGCCATCTGCGCGGCGGATTGGCCATGGCGACGATCTGTGCGTGTGCCGGATTTTCCGCCATTTGCGGATCGTCCCTGGCGACCGCTGCGACGATGTCCAAGGTCGCGATGCCGCAAATGCGCAAATACGGCTATGACGACGCGCTGTCGACCGCGTCGATCGCTGCCGGGGGCACGCTGGGCATTCTGATCCCGCCCTCGGTTATCCTGGTGATCTATGGGCTGCTGACCGAAACCTCGATCGGCAAATTGTTCATTGCCGGGATCATTCCCGGGCTGATCGGGGTGCTGTTTTACCTGGGCGCGGTGTTTTTCACGGTCGCGCGCAAGCCCGGGTCGGGGCCGGCGGGGGAACGCACGCCCTGGCCCGAACGCTGGGCGGCGGTGCGCGGGGTTGCGGCGGTTCTGCTGCTGTTTTTCCTTGTGATTGGAGGGCTTTACGGCGCCTTGAACTTTTGGCCGATCAACCTGGCGTTCTCGCCGACCGAGGCGGCAGGCATGGGCGCGATGGGGGCGTTTCTGATCGCGCTGGCCCGCCGGTCGCTGAGTTGGCGCGACACCTGGCAGGTGCTGAAAGAGGCCGCATTCACCACCGCGACGCTGTTCACGGTGCTGATCGGCGCCTGGGTTTTTTCCAACTTCGTCAATCTGGCGGGCCTGCCCGAGGGGCTGCGCGAGATGGTGACGGCCTACGCGGTCCAGCCGTGGGTTGTGATGCTGTTTATTCTGGCGATCTACATCGCGCTGGGCTGTGTGTTCGAATCGCTTTCGATGCTGTTGCTGACCGTGCCGATATTCTTTCCGCTGGTGACGGGGCCGGTGGCCGAAGGCGGGTTGGGGTTCGACCCGGTCTGGTTCGGCATTATCGTCGTCGTCGTGACCGAGATCAGCCTGATCACGCCGCCGGTCGGACTGAACGTCTTTGTTCTGAAGGGGGTTGTACCCGACGTGACCACCGGCACGATCTTTCGCGGCGTGACGCCGTTCTGGATCGCCGATATCTTCCGCCTGGCGCTGCTGGTGCTGGTGCCCTGGCTGGTGATGGTGCTGCCGAACACGATGTAAGGACGGCCGCGGGTTTGTGTGCGGCGTCCCTGGATCGCTGCGCTGACTTCCCGGGATTGCGGCCTATGCGGGTTGTTGCTGAGGGTTCTCTGGATGGCCGGTTCTTAGAGAACCCCATTGAGAACCTTGCTGTCGATCTGAATGACTATCCGGCGGGGAACCTGATCGGGAGAGATCGTTCGCTAACCTATCGCTAACGCAATCCCGGTGAAGGTCGGGAAGATCTTGGGGCTGCGCTTCTGGTTCCTGCTTTGCGCCGATACCGGTACAATTGGCGGTCAGATGGACAATGTCCCCACGCTGGCCCCGCCGCAGACATACAGCGTCTGCCCGGTCACGAACGAATTTTCGGGGTCCAGAAAGAACATCATGGCGCGCGATACGTCGCCGACTTCGCCGATGCGCCCGACCGGGATGCTGGCGGCGAGCTTCTGCTGACGCTCGGACCCCTTGTCGATGATGCCGTAAAAGTTGTCGGTCAGGACCGGGCCCGGCGCCACGACGTTGACGGTGATGCCGTGGCCCGCGAGCTCCAGCGCCCAGGTGCGGGCCATGCCGATGATCCCGGCCTTGGTTGCGCCATAGGCGCTGCGCGTCGGGGCGCCGAGCGCGGCGCGCGAGGCGTTGAAGACAACGCGGCCAAATCCTGCATCCTTCATGCCGGGCAGGACGGCCTGGAACAGTTGCAGGGCCGAGCCGAGGTGAAGCTGCGCCAGGCCCGTGATGTCGCCGGGCGCTGCGTCTTCCAGCAGGTTCGGCCAGATCAGCCCGGCATTGTGGACAAGGTGCGAGATCTTGTGACCGGCGGCGATTTCGGCCGCGGCAGCGGCGGTCGCGGCGGGGTCCAGAAGATCGACGGCAACAGGGTGATAGCGGTCATGGGCGGTTTCATGGTCGTCAAGAATATCGAGGCCAACGACCGAATGGCCGGCATCCAACAGCCGCCGGGCGAGGTCGGCGCCGATGCCCTTGGCAGCACCGGTGATCAGGGTTGTGTGGGTCATGGTCGGTTCGTCATTTTCTGTGTGTCTTTTTTCTGTGGGTGTTTTTCTGTGCTCTTCGGGATAGGGCGGGCGTCGGCCTGCCATTGCAGTGCCCGGCGGGCGGGCGGCGGCCCTATGGCAGAAGCTGGATGTTTCCGAACGCGGCATCGCAGTTCAGGATATCGACGCGCTTGTTGGCGATGCGCAGCGCACCGTCGACTTCGCTCAACTGGTGACGGGCCGTCAGGGCAAGCAATTGCTGCTCGTCCAGCCGGGTTTCCACGTAATGCATCGACGTGTTTGTGACCCAGCTTCCCGCATCCGGGTCGTGTTCATCGACGAACGGGCGCTGGATGACGTGATGGCAACGGCTTTTCGGCTTTTGGCTGAAGGTCCGGGCGCCGTTCAGACGCTCGACGCGCAGCTTCAGCATGAACATGTCCTCGTACATCAGCGACGTGACCAGACGCGGGTCGGTTTGCTGCCAGTCCAGCGGCATCCAGTAATGGCCATCGGGCAGCCAGAGGGCCAGCCATTCGTCATAGCGCCCCTCGTCCAGCATCCGCGCTTCGG
The DNA here is from genome assembly GCA_951813525.2 of uncultured Limibaculum sp. Classification (GTDB taxonomy): domain Bacteria; phylum Pseudomonadota; class Alphaproteobacteria; order Rhodobacterales; family Rhodobacteraceae; genus Thermohalobaculum. The sequence goes on along the minus strand of CATOTJ020000003.1, from coordinate 106,189 downwards.
CGTAGATGAAGTCGATCACGTCCTCGCGGTTGGTCACTCGGCCGCCTCCTGCGCCGGTTCGTCCATGGAAACGGTCATGAACTTGACCCAGGCATCGAACTGGTTGCGCATCTGCCGCTCGGTCGTGCCGTTGGTGACGTATTCTGCACTGAAATCTTCGTCTTCTTCATAGAGGCGCTGGATGTTGACCCATTCCAGCCCGTTCGACAGCAAGCCTTCCTGTGCGCGTTCGTACATTTCCAGATCGTCATGACCGACCATCGATGTCGGCGCGTTGATCATGCGGTTGTAGAGCGCGGTGCGCGCCAGCAATTCGTCAGGCGCCCCGACCAGGCGGTAGATCCAGGTTTCGACCAGCGTTTTATCGGCGGCCAGCGGAATGAAGTTTCGAAGCTGCTGGATCGGTCCCTTCATCATGATGTTGGGAAAATAGCAGGTGTTATGCCGGTTTTCGTCCAGAATGGCCTTTGCGCGGTCTTCGCCGTAGGCGTCTTTCATGGCGTCGAAATAGCCGGGGATCGCGTCATAGTCCGAGTGGATCGAGTGGTTGGTTCCGGTATGGCCGTGCCCGTTCGGCCAGGTCCGGATGCCCATGCCTTCCATGAATTCATAAGGCGACATGAAGGGCGCAATGATCTGCATGGCGGCAGGTTTGGGGTCGGGGCTGCCCATTTCTTCGTAAAGCCGGATAGCAGTGCCTGCGGACGATTCGTGTGCGACCATCGGGTGGCAGGTGTCGGTCTGATTTTCGACCAGCATTTTCCAGTTGCACTGATGCATATAGCGCAGCGGCGGGCCTGCGACCTGCAGCAGGCCCTGGGGCGAGCGGTCGGCCATGTTGTCGATGGTCGAGAGGCTGTCGCCGAAGAAATCCGCGAAGCTGATCCCTTCCGGTGCGAGCCGGGCAAAGACAAAGCCGCGATGAACGTGGACGGCGCCGACCGGCTTCATGCCCTTGGCGCTTTCGGTCCGGTCCAGCCCGGTGTCCACGTACCCCTTTTTCAGCGGGATCGCGAGCAGGCAGCCATCGGTTTTGAACGACCAGGCATGATAGGGGCAGCGAAAGAATTTGCCGGTATTGCCCGCGCGGTCGATGGCGATCTTGGTGCCCTTGTGCGGGCAGCGGTTGTAGAGGACGTGGATCTGACCGTCTGAATGGCGCACCTGGATGACCGGCTGATCGCCGATCTGGGTCGTAACATAATCGCCCTTGTTCGGCGTCTGGCTGTCATGGCCGACGAAGACCCAAGCGTTGGCGAAGAGGTGGCGCATTTCCAACCGGTAGACTTCCTGGCTGGTATACACATCGCGGTGGACCTGATGGCCGCGCACCAGGGCAGCAACCGATTGGGGCGTGTCATATGGCATGGTTTCCTCCCCCTAGATATCCAGCACCAGTCGCGCCGATTTCGCACGGCTGACGCAGATCTGCATGACCTTGCCGCCGTCGCGTTCGGATTGCGACAATACCACATCGCGGTGATCGGGTTCGCCCTGGATCACGTCGGTCTGGCAGATCCCGCAATCGCCGCGCTGGCAGTCATAGATCAGGTCGACGCCTTCGGCTTCCAGTGCCTCGATGATGGTCTGCCCGGGCGGGATCGTAAAGACCCGGCCATCGGCAATTTCGACCTCGAACGCGCCATCACCGCTTTCGGTTGCGGCGTTGGTGAAAAGTTCGAAGTGGATTTGGTCTTCGGGCAGCGGCGCTGCGGCCTTTGCCGCCTCGATCATTCCTTTCGGGCCGCAGATGTAAAGATATGTCGCCGGGTCGACGGCGCCGAGCAGTGCCGCAAGATCGAGGGGGGCGGTAGCGTCGTACCAGCGTGTCAGTCGGTCCTGATGGAGGTCGGCAAGGCGATCGCCGAAGGCCATAACATCGCGGCTGCGGGCGGAATAGTGAAAGGAATAGGGTCTGCTCGCGGCCTTTAGCGCACACGCGTGGGAGATGAGCGGCGTGATGCCGATGCCGCCCGCCAAAAGCAGGGCCGGGCCATCGTGATCGGCCAGCGGGAAGTCGTTCTTGGGCGGGGCCGCCTGCAACCGGTCGCCGGTTTGCAAGTTGTGCATCGCCTGCGATCCGCCAGCGCCATCATCTTCGCGCTGAACGGCGATCCGGTAGTATTCCGGTGCGGCGGGCGCCGGTTCCCAATCGATCAGCGAATACGATTTTGGCCCGGCCTCTGTCTGGAAATCGAGGTGCGCGCCGGGCGTGTAGGGGGGGAGTGGGGCGCTGCCTTCAAGGCGGAAGACCCGGACGCGCGGGGTTGCGTCCTGAATGTCTGTGATGGTCAGTGCAAGGGTCTGATCTTGGGTCTGTTCTTGGGTCTGTTCTGGCGTCATGGCGCGCTCCTCTTGCCTTGGAATGGGCCATGACGGTGTGTTCGGTCAAGCCTTGGCCGGACCTCACCCGCCTTGTGTGATGCGGGACCAGAAACCCGGTTATTCCGGTTGTGAGCGGGTAAGGATTTTCTCGACCAGATATTGGACCGACAGGGCCGCGCTGGGCGTGGCCAGGCGGTAGGGTTCACCGCGCAGCGCCCGGTCGAGATCGTCGAGCTGGGCCTTGAGCGAGACGGCGCGCGGGTCGGGCGGGTCCTGATCGACGCGTTCGAACGGGCCGCCATCTGATCGCCAGAGCTGGTAGAATTCGCTGATGCGCCAGGATTCCTTGCTGCCCTTGACGGTGATTTCCTGGCGGTCGGGCTGGGCGCCGCCGACCGAGCCGAAAATTGAGACCGGGACGCCATCGACGTTTTCGAGGCGCGCGGCGACATGGGTTTCGCAAAGGTCGGACCCTTCTGGATATTCGACCTTTGACCACAGGAATTCGAGCGGGCCGAGCACGCTGCTGGCAAAGAAGATAAAGTGCGAGATGACTTCGCGGGTAAATCCGCCTTCTGCGGCGTAGCGCAACCAGTCGGCGTCGGCTTGCCAGGCGCGGGGCCATTGCGGGTAGGTGACGACGATGTCGATCCCCATCAGGGTGCCAAGATCGCTGCGGTTCTGAACGGTGTAGAGTGCCTCGCCAGCGGCCTGGGTGTAATTGACGAAGCCTTTGACGCCGTAATTGTTGAGGTTGAAGACCAGGTCCTGACTGTCGGCAAGGTCGATGCCGAGCGGCTTTTCCAGAAAGACCGATTTCAAAGCGGTCGCAGCCGCCACGGCGTAGGCTTTTCGCGCGGCGGGCGGGCAGGCGATGTAGATGACGTCTGCCGCCGCGATCACGTCCTGGGCGCAGGCGGAAATCGGGGTTTCCGGTGCAATTGCGCTTGCTGCCCGGCAGGCGGCCGGGTCCGGGTCCCACATGGCCGTGACCTGAAATTCACTGTGCAGACCCATATGTTCCAGCATCCGGCGGCCCATGATGCCAAGCCCGATTATCCCGGTTGTGTGCATGTTCTACCTTCCCACCGCATAGGCCTGCATGAAGCGCGGCGTTGCCGCGGCGCGGATCAGGCCGTCACGGGTATAGCCCGCCGCGCAGAGGCGGCCCAAGGCCCAATCCGGCTGCACGGCCAGGCGGTGCCCGCGTGCGGCGAGGTCGGCGCGGATCCCGGGGGCGACCCGCCCCTCGATATGCAGAACGCCCGGGGTGAAGGCGCGCGGCGCAAAGGAATTGATGTAGTGGCCGGTATGAAAGAGCGGGGCATCGATTGCCGCCTGAATGCCGAGCCCCTGGACCAGATGGCGCAGGATCAGACCCAGCGCCCATTGGTCCTGTTGGTCGCCGCCGGGCGAGCCGAGGCCGAGAACCGGCTTGCCGCCCCGGGTGATAACTGTGGGCGTCAGCGTTGTCCGGGGGCGCCGTTTCGGCGCAAGCACGCCCGGCATCCGGTCGTCGAGCCAATACATCTGTCCACGGGTCGTGACGTTAAAGCCGAGGCCGGGCACAGCCGGGGCAGATTGCAGCCAGCCGCCGGACGGGGTCGCGGAGACAAGGTTGCCCGCTGCGTCGACAACGTCGAGATGGCAGGTGTCGCCTTCGATTTCCGGCAGATCGGCGAAGGTCGGCTCGCCGATCTCGGACACCGAGTTGTCGGCGGCGAGTTCGGCCAAAAGGGATGCGCGGTCGATGCCGTCGCCCAATGGGTCGCCAACCGATAAGGCCAGATCGGCATCTGAACCGATGCCGCTGGCGCGCCCGGCCAGATAGTCGGCGGAGAGCAACTGGTCGAGCGGCACATCGACAAAATCGGGGTCGCCAAAGAAGGCATCGCGATCGGCCAGTGCCCGTTTCAGGGTTTCGACGGACAGGTGAATCCACTCGGCGCTGCCCGGTTCGACGGACTGGATGCCAAGAGTGGTCAGCATGCCGAGGGCCATCAAGAGGGCCGGGCCCTGGCCCCACGGGCCGGTTTTGTGGACCGTCAGACCGGCGAATTCGGCGCTGACCGTTTCCTCCCATTCCGGGCGCCATTCGGCCATGTCCTGTCCGGCCAGAAAGCCCGGAACGGCGCGGCCGTTGCCGTCGTCCTGCTCGGTTTGAAAGAACGTGTCGATGGCCTGTGCGACGAAGCCTTGATACCAGGCATGGCGGGCCGCTTCGATTTCGGTTTCGCGATTGGTGCCCTTGGCCTCGGCTTCGGTTAGGATGCGTTCATAGGCGTCGGCGATTGCCGGTTGTGCCACGCGCGCGCCGGGGCGCGGTGCGCCGCCCGGCAACCAGACTTCGGCGGAATGCGCCCAGGCGCGGTTGAAAAGCGGGGCGGCGGCATGGATCGCTTCGGCCGCGCGGTGCACCAGCGGATAGCCGTGACGGGCGTATCCGATGGCCGGTTCCAGAACATCGCGCAGGCGCAGTGTTCCGCAGTCTTGCAGCAACGTCATCCAGGCGCCGAACGATCCCGGGACGACCGCCGGGACAAGACCCTGGCCCGGCATCCGGGTGTAGCCGAGGGCACGGACGCGTTCGATGGTCGCTGTCGCCGGGGCGGTCCCCTGTCCGCAAAGGACCCGCGGTGCGGGCCAGTCGCGGGCCTGCGCGATCACCGGCACCTCGCCGCCCGGGCCGTTCAGGTGCGGCTCGACGATTTGCAGCGTGAACCCGGTTGCGACGGCGGCGTCGAAGGCATTGCCGCCGCGTTCCAGAACGCCGAACCCGACCGCGGAGGCCAGCCAATGGGTCGATGTCACAGCGCCGAAGGTTCCCCGGATCTCTGGACGCGTCGTGAAAGATTGGGCCATGGTTCAGTACCCCGCTTTTGGATCGACGATATTCTCGAGCGGCTGATCCGCAAGCCACCGGGCCAGATTGTCGGCGAACATTTCGGCGGATTTCGCCTCCCACCCGGCATAGACGCCAGAGCAATGGGGCGAGATCAGAACGTCCGGACGGGACCAGAGCGGGCTTTCGGCGGGCAGCGGTTCTGTCGGAAAAACGTCGAGGGCGGCGCCGCCAAGACGCCCGCTGTCCAGCGCCGGGATCAGGGCGTCGTGATCGACGATGCCGCCCCGCGAAAGATCGATCAGGATGGCGCCTGGCTTGACTGCGGCCAGGGCCGTTTGGCCGATCATGCCGCGGCTTAGGTCAGTCAGCGGCAGGCAGACCAGGATGTAATCGGCCCGGGCGATCGCCGTGGTCAGCCCGTCGGGTCCGTGGACGGCGTCGAGGTCCGGTGCCGGACGGTGGCGGGCGCGGACAGCCTCGACCCGCATTTTCATTGCCTTGGCGATGCGCGCGGTGGCCAGCGCCGTTTTTCCAGCGCCGATCAGCAGCAAGGTCTTGTCGTCCAGCGGCGCGACTTCGCGATAGGTCCAGTCGCGGGCTTTCTGGTCGGCGATCAGACCGGGCACATCCATGGCAAAATGCAGCATCGCGCCGATGGCGAAATTCGCCATGGCTTCGGCAGCCACCCCGGCAGAGTTGGTCACGGTCTGGGTGCCCGGGTCCCACGGTACCAGGTGATTACAGCCTGATCCGGCGTTCGAGATCCAGCGGACCGACGAGGCGCCGATGAGGGCATCGCGCGGGAAGGTTCCGGGGTCGAACCGGCTGGTGAAAACCACATCCGGTTCGAAGCGGGCCACCGCGGCGGCCAGGCCGGGATAGTCAGTGCACGTTTCGATCTCGATGTCTGGATAGCGTGCGGAGATGATCCCGCAGGCCTGTTGCGGCTGATCGCTGTGAACGAGAAGGCGGGTCATGCGGCCAGCAATCTGCCGCAGGGCCGGGCGCGGCCCAGACCGAGCAGATCCACCGTCTGGCGCATCATCGCCTGGTTCGAGCAAATCACGAGTTTACCCGTTTCGGCCTCGATCCGCTCGACCGTTTCGACACTGCGCATATCGGTGCAGGAAAGAACAATCGCCTCGGCCCCGGGGGCATCGGCCCGCAGTGCCAGGTCGAAGACCTCTTGCGGTGTCAGCAAGCCTTGACCGTCATTGTCCAGAACACTGCCGATATCGGCGCGGTGGACGGTCCGGATGCCGGATTGCGCCAGAAAATCGACGGCCTGGTCGTTGATTGCGCCGACATAGGGCGAGGCGAAGGCGATGTTCTGAAGACCGAGGCTTTGCAGCCCGTAGACCAACGCACCGGCGGCGGTGACCGTCTGCGCGCCCGAGATGGCGGCGATGCGGTCCGCAAGGTCGCGGTCAAAGGCCGGGCCATGGGTCAGCGTGGCCGAGGTGCAGCCGTAAAGCACGACATCGGGGCACACACCCATCAACAGGCGCAGCGGCTCGTCCAGATCGGCAGAGCCGAGGCCCGCCATCTGTTCGGCATCGGGCACCTGATCGGCGTCGTATCCGCCCATCCGGGCGGTGTGGATCGTGACGCCGCCCGGCGCCAGCAATGCCATGTCCGGTTCAAGGTTTGTATTGGTGAAGGGGACCAGAACGCCCAGCCGGGCGGTGCCGCGTCTTTTCATCGATTTGCCTCCGCCCAGCGCTGCAGAACGTCGATTGTCATGTCCATGTCCGCTTTCTGCCCGATGGTGATGCGCAGGCAGTTCGGCAATGCATAAGCGCCCATGGGCCGGACGATGATCGCCTCGGCGTGGAGGGCGGCCTGCGCGGATCGCGCCGTATCGGCATCGGCGAACGGGACCAGGACGAAATTGGTGTGAGAGGGGATGCCGGGCAGGCCGATGGCCGCCAGCTTTTGCGTGAAGTCTTCGCGCAGGGCGGTTGTCTGGTGGATCAGCCAATCCAGATATTCGCGGTCGCGCACGCTTGCCTCGGCCGCCGCGAGCGATGCCATCGTGACACCGCCCGGGGTTAAAAGTTTCCGGGCATGCTGACCGATTTCGGCCGGGAACAGGCCCCAGCCGATCCGCTGACCGGCCAGCGCGTAGGCCTTTGAGAAACTGCGGGTGACGACCACGTTGCCGCGGCCGACCAGGTCAAACATCTGCTGGCCCAGATGGTCGGTGAACTCGGCATAGGCTTCGTCGATCAGCAGGATCACATCGCCAGGCAGACCGGTGTGCAGGCGAAGAAGGTCGGCGCGGGAAATTCGCGTTCCGGTGGGATTGCCGGGGTTGGCGACACAGACAATCCGTGTTTCCGGCGTGAGAGCGTCGAGCAGCAGATCGACCGAGACGGTCAGATCCGGTTCCGGAACCGCATGGAAATCGGCCCCGGCGCGGATCGCGGAGGAGCGGAAATAGCCGTAACCATGCACCGTGGACAGAACACGGGCGCCGGGGCCGGAGAACGCCTGGATCAGCGCGCCGATCACGTCCATGGATCCAGCGCTGCACAGGATCAAGGCAGGATCGACGCCGTAGACCTCTGCGATTGCGGTGCGCAATGCTGCCCAGCCGGGATCTGGATAGGCCGTGGGATCGGCCATGGCTGTGCGCGCGGCCTGGATCGCCTTCGGCGATGGCGGAAACGCGCTTTCGTTCTGTGCCAGGCGAATGACGCGTTTGCCCGCTGGCGCGCGCATATCCGCCAGGGGGAACGCCTCGATCGCCTCCACCAATGGATTGGGTCGGATCATGCTGCGGTCTCCTTCTCGGCGATGGTGCGGCCCGGATCGGACAGGATCAAGCCTTGTTCGTGATCAAACCTTGTTGGTCAGGCCTTCCTGTTGGTCGCGCCGGATCAGCGCGGGGTCGCGATCCGAGGGCGGGCCGAAGCCGCCGCCGCCCGGGGTTTCAAAGATCAGCCGCTGGCCCGCAGGGATCAGAACCTCTCCCTTCGGGCCAAGATCGGGCTGACCCGCCAGGCGGACCCGGCCGGGCGCCCCGCCGCCGCCGCCATGGCGCCCGGCGGCGGCGAACCGGATGCGTTCGACCGACAGGAACAAAAGCGCGCCGGTGCGGTTGGTGGGGGTCAGCTCGATGCGCTGCCCCAGACCGCCGCGGTACCGGCCCGCCCCGCCGCTGTCCGGGCGCAACTCTCGGCAATGAAAGAGAACAGGGGCCGACGCCTCGGCGATTTCGACCTGCGTGCCCCAGACCCCCGACGGGAAGGCGGTCGCGGACAGCCCGTCAGAGGTGGCGCGGGCGCCGGTGCCGCCATTGTGCACGAACTCGACCGCGAAGGCGGGATCGCCGGCATCGGCGGCGCCGGGCACATTGCGAAGCGGCAGATCGTACATCGCCGATGCGCCCTCGGCCGGAACCTGATCGGGCAGTGCCTGGGCCAGACAGCCATAGACCAGATCGGGTGTCATCTGGCCCAGTGTATGGCGCATGGCGACCGGCGCCGGGTCCTGCGCATTCAGGATACAGCCCGGCGGCGCGGTCACCCTGAAGACATCCAGCGAGCCAGCATTGTTGGGGATATCGGGGCCGATGATGCAGCGCAGGGCGAAGACCGAATAAGCCGCGGCATAGTTCAGCGGTACGTTTATTCCCTTTGGCGAGCAACCGGACGTGCCGGAGAAGTCGAGGGCCACATGGTCGTCGGCAATCGTCAGGGCAGCGCTCAGTTCAATCGGCTCGTCATAGCCGTCAACCATCAGGGTCGAGGACCAGGTGCCGTTCGGGATCTGAGCGACGGCCTGCAATGTGCCGTGGCGCGAGACCTGAATGATATGTTCGCCAAGCCCGTCGAGATCGTCGAGGGCGAATTCGGACATCATTTCTGTGACGCGCGCAGCGCCTGCCTCGCAACACGCGATCAGCGCGTAGATATCGCCCTCGTTGGCCACCGGTTCGCGGGAATTTGCCTTGATGATCGACAGCAGCAGCGCGTTGACCTCGGCCGCTTGGACCAGCTTGCAGGGCGGCAGACGGAGCCCTTCGTCGAAGATGTCCGAGCCTTCCGGCCCCATGCCCTGACCACCCAGATCGACCAGATGAGAGGTGCACGAGGTAAATCCGACGACCTGTCCGCAATGGAAGATCGGCATCATCAGCAGAAAGTCGTTCAGGTGTCCGGAAGCGATCCAGGGATCGTTCGTCATCCAGATGTCGCCGGGCGTCATATCCTGATGTGGCACCATGGCGCGCATGGTACGCACGGCGGCAGCCATCGTGTTGATGTGACCCGGCGTGCCGGTGACGGCCTGGGCCAGCATGCGGCCCTGAAGATCGAAGACCCCGGCTGAAATATCGCCGCACTCTCGCACGATCGGTGAGAAGGCAGCGCGGATCAGGGTTTGGGCCTGCTCCTCGACCACTGAAAGCAGCCGGTTCCACATGACCTGCAGGCGGATCGGGTCGGTCATCTTTGATCCTCCAACACCAGATTTCCTGCGTCATCGACGACTGCCCGCCATCCGGTTGAAAGAAGGGTGGTGGTCTGTGGCTCGACGATCAGCGCGGGGCCATCGATGCAGTTGCCGGATGCCAGATCGGTGCGGTCGAAGACCGCTGCCGCGACCATTTCGCCGGCTATGTCACAGTGGATGGCGCGGCGGCGGTTCGGGGCGATATGGGCACCGGGCGCTGGCGGCGCTGTCGGCGCTGGCGGCGCGACCGGATCCGGCGGCTGGTCGGGTGTCGTGACGTGAACGGCCCAGTTCAGGATTTCGATCCGCATCCCCGGGACAGGGCGCGAGAATTGATGCCGGTATTCGGCCTCGAAGGTTGCCCGCAGGGCGCCGAGATCGCCGTCGGTCAAGGCCTGAACCGGCAATGTGACCTCGATCTCGTGACCCTGGCCGACATAGCGCATGAAGGCGGTTCGCCGGGTCTCAGATGGCTCGGCGCTGCCCATGGCAACGACGGCGGCAGCTTCGTCTTGCATGGCGTCGAGCAGGCCGTTCACAGCGCCAAGATCGATGCCGTCCAGTTCCATGTGAAGGGAACGCACGATTTCAAACCCGACGGGGGCGTGCAGGAAGCCCACTGCCGATCCGACGCCGGGATCGCGCGGCACGATGATGCGGCGCACTCCGGCGCGCGCGGCGACGTGGGTGGCGTGCAGCGGACCGTTGCCGCCAAAGGCGATCATGGTGCGTTGGCCCAGATCCTTGCCCGATTCGATGGCGTGGACCCGGGCGGCGGCGCCCATGTTTTCGTCGACAATGGTGCTGATCCCTGCTGCCGCGGCAGCGGTGTCCAGGCCCAGCGGCGCGCCGATCGCCCGATCGATTGCCGAGCGGCAGGCGGCAAGGTCGAGCGATATCCGTCCTTCGGCAAACCGGTCGGGATCGACCAGTCCTTGCGCGATATCGGCGTCGCTGACGGTTGCGTCCTGTCCGCCGCGGCCATAGGCGGCGGGTCCGGGTTCGGACCCCGCGCTGTCCGGCCCGACAGTCAGGCGGCCCATGCGGTCGACCCGGGCCTTCGACCCGCCGCCCGCGCCGATTTCGATCATTTCGATGACGGGAATTCGCACCGGCATGCCCGAGCCTTTGGTAAACCGCTCGGCCCGGGCGATTTCGAAGGCGCGCGAGGTCTGGGGCCGCCCATGGTCGATCAGGCAGAGCTTGGCCGTCGTTCCGCCGATATCCAGCGACAGAACCTGGTCTGCGCCGCAGGCCGTTGCCAGGCGCGCGGCCAGGATGGCGCCGCTGGCAGGTCCGCTTTCCACCAGGCGAATGGGAAACCGCGCCGCAGTTTCCAATGTTGTCATGCCGCCGCCAGCGGTCATCATCAGGACCGGGGCGGTCATACCGGCCGCGCGAAACGCATCGGAGAACGCCCGGAGATAGCCCGCCATCAAGGGTTGGACATAGGCATTGGCGACTGTCGTGCACAGGCGGTCGAATTCGCGGGCCTCTGGGCTGACCTCGGCTGAAAGGGAGACCGAGAGCTTGGGGCGGGCGGCCTGGATCAAGTCTGCCAATCGCCGTTCGTGCCGCGGATTGGCATAGGCGTGCAGCAGGCAGATCGCGACGGCGGTTGCCCCGCTGTTGTCCAGTTCGGTCAGCAGGCGGGGCAGGGCGCTTTCGTCCAACGGCTGAACAGTCCTGCCGCGCACATCGACACGTTCCGGGACCGTGAAACAGCGCGAGCGCGGGACGATCAGGTCCGGTTTTTCGATATTGATGTCATATTGCGCGTAGCGCCGTTCATAGGCGATTTCCAGGATATCGCGGAAGCCTTCGGTCAGGATGCAGGCGACGCGGGCGCCGCGCCGTTCGATCAGCGCGTTGGTGGCCAGCGTGGTTCCATGCACCACGCCGGAGATATCGGCCATGGAAAGACCAGCCCCAGAGACCAGTTCGGCGGCGCCCGACAAGGCGGCCTGCGACGGGTCCTGATGGGTGGTCAGAACCTTTGCAGTTGCGAGGATGTCGGCGCCCCGGCCGAGCGCGACGTCGGTGAAGGTTCCACCGATGTCGATGGCGATACGAAATGGCGATGGCATAGGATCAGACGTTATATTTTTCGGGACAGGGGGGTGGCGGGACTATGCCCTGCCGCACGCCACCAGATCGCACCCCGTGGCCCTGCGGCCGAGTTGGGGAATATCGCAGCAATATCCGTTCATGAGAAATTGCTGCGCCTCGGCGCGCCCGCGGTCAAGCGATTCGGTTGAGCGGGCTGTGTGTTTGATGGGCCCTGTGTTTGAGGGGCGTTGTGTTCGATGAGCCGGTCGCAGGCCCGCCGGCGACCGATTTGGTCCGGCAGAGCCCAGCGCGTTTCAACCCGATGGAGTTGGTTCAGGCTTTCGAAGGTATTGAGCGGCCCTAATTCACGGCGCCCGGCTGGATCGGTCGGGCTGGAAAGGGCGGCTAGTGGTCAGACTCAGACAGTTCGAACCCACATCGAGTTCCCCGGGACAAACCGCGCCCCACACCCCGTTCCCGCACATTCGCTGTAGGTGACGCCATCTGATAGGCTGTGCGCGAGGGGGCGAGTCCTTCGCCGCGCCCCCATAGCAGAGGAGGAAATGCCACATGACAAACCGACTGGTTTTTGCCCGCGCTTCGCTGCTTGCCGGGATTGCCCTTGTCCTGATGCTGATCACCGCACCGGGCACCAGGGCCGCCTGCACGGACACGCCAGCTCCGAAGGTTGACTGGAGTGGATGCAACAAACCAAAAATGCGCCTGGGCGGCTTGGATCTGACCGGCGCGAACCTGACCGGCGCGGACCTGACCCATACGGACCTGCGCGACGCGAACCTGACCGACGCGAACCTGGCTGGTGCGAACCTGGCCCGTGTGAACCTGACCACTGTGGGCGTGAAGGGCGCGAACTTTTCCGGCGCGACGGTGACCGACGCCATGATCGGCGGGACCTGGGCCGACGCCAGGATATGCGCCGAGGGATCAATCGGCACCTGCAAGTAGCCCTGTCCTGCTGCGTGGCCGCGGCCTCGAACCTCGGCTTGCCACACGCCGCCCTGACGACACCTCTATTTGATCAGGCAGCGGTCTTGCGGGTGAGCCCGGTTGCGTCTGCGCAGCTGACACAGGCGGCTCGGCAATCGAGCGCAATATTCCGGCACGAGGCTGCAGTGCCCGGGCTGTCCGGTGGGTTGCCTCATGCTGTGGCGGCGCTTGAGTTAAGCGAACCACCTCGGCTGTCTTGTCGGCGGATATCGGCGCCTTGCCCGGTGGCCGCGTCTTGTTGGAGCGCAGGCCCTCAACCCCGGCCTCTGCAAACCGTTCCTGCAAGCGTGACCGTGGTCTTCGACGTGCCTGTGGCCGCCATGATGGCATGCGTGCCAAGATCATCTGCCGTCAGCAGCACGATCCGTGCCCGCCAGACATGCTTCCGAGCCGTATTCCTGACGGCAACGATGGCCTCAAGCAGCCGCCGATCCGCAGCAGAAACAGTGATCGAGACTCCCGTACGCATGGCGCGAAATCGCACGGTCGCGACCGAATGGGAATCCCAAATCGGACTCTTCCGTTTGGGTCAAACCACTAATTGAAGCTGCGCGCGATCCCGGCGGCGGTTGTCAGCGCCTTCGATTTGTCGACGGTTTCCTGGAACTCGGCCTGGGGGTCGCTGTCATGGACGACACCGCCGCCTGCCTGCACATAGAGCTTTCCGCCTTTGACGACGCCGGTCCGGAGCGCGATGCAGGTGTCCATATCGCCGCCCGCCGAGAAATAGCCGACGCCGCCCGCATAGACGCCGCGCTTTTCCTTTTCCAACTCGTCGATGATCTCCATCGCCCGGATTTTCGGGGCACCGGAAACGGTGCCCGCGGGCAATCCGGCCAACAGTGCAGAGACCGCGTCTTCGCCGTCGCGCAGTTTGCCATCGACATTCGAAACGATGTGCATGACGTGGGAATAAAACTCGACCCCGAACTGTTCGTTCGGATCGACCGACCCGATCTTTGCGACCCGCCCGACATCATTGCGGCCGAGATCGAGCAGCATCAGATGTTCTGCCAGTTCCTTTTCATCCGAAAGCAGATCGTCCTTCAGGGCCTGATCTTCTGCGGGGGTTGCCCCCCGGCGCCGGGTGCCCGCGATGGGGCGGATTGTCACCGTGTCATCCTTGACGCGCACCAGAATTTCCGGGCTGGCGCCGATGACCTGAAAGCCGTCGAAATCGAAATAGAACATATAGGGCGACGGGTTCAGCCGCCGCAAAGCGCGGTAGAGCGCGAAGGGCGGCACTTCGAGATCGATGGACCAGCGCTGAGACGGCACGACCTGAAAGACGTCACCGGCGCGGATGTATTCCTTGGCCTTGTCGACCATCGCCAGATATTCCGGGCGGGTGGTGTTGGAGACCGGATTGATCGCCCGCACGGCATCGTGCGGGGCGGGCGTGACCGGTGTCAGCGCCGGTGCCCGGTCCAACGCCAGAAGTGCGTCTTCCAACCGATTGCAGGCAAGCCGATAGGCGTTGGCGCCGTCGGTTCCCTGATCGTGCCAGGCCGGGGCGCACAGGATCACCATATCGCGCACGTTATCGACAATCGCGATGATGGACGGGCGCATCATGATTGCGTCGGGCAGGCCGAGCGGGTCGGGATTGGTGCTGGGGATGTTTTCGACCCAGCGGATCGTGTCATATCCCAGATAGCCCCAGATGCCCGCGGCCATCGGCGGCAGCTCTTCCGGGATCTGCATCTCGCATTCGGCGATCAGCGCGCGAAGACTGTCCAGGCTGTTGGCCCGCTCGGCGCGCCATCCTTTGGGGTCGTGCTGGGCGGCGCGGTTGATTTCGGCCTTTTCGCCGCGCGCGCGCCAGATCAGGTCCGGCTTGGCGCCGATCATCGAGTACCGGCCGCGGATCTCTCCCCCGGTTACGGATTCCAGCATAAAGCTGTTCTTTTCGGCCGCCGTCAGTTTCAGCATCAGGCTGACGGCCGTGTCCATATCGGCAATCAAACTGGTCCAGACGACCTGGTTCTTCCCCTCGGCATAGGCCTGAAGGAAGGTGTCCTGTTCGGGATGTATCTGCATGTCCCGATCAGTACCCGGTGTGGCCGAGCCGTTCGAAGACCCCGTCGATGGCGCCCTGGTTGACCTGCGCCTCGTGGCGAACCTCGAGCGCGCGGGCGAAGAATTCCTGGGTGTCATCGGCCAGGCTGCCGGACATTGCCTGTTCGACGGCGGTGACCCGTTCTGTCAGGGTTTCGCCCGCCAGCGGCACAATCTCGCGAACCAGAATGATCACAACGGACTGGTCGCCGGCACTGCGGTCGACCAGGATCGCATCCTTTTCGGCGGTGAAGATCCTGACGCGCAGATCCTGATCCAGAATGGGCGGCAGTTGATTGCGCAGGGCAGCGGGCATTTCGACGGGCGTGTCGCCCAGTTCGGTGCCGATTGCGGCCATGCCTTCGGTTCCGGCCTTTTCAACCAGTTCCTTGGCGCGCGCTTCTAGGGCTTTGATGCGCTGTTCAGCTTTCCAGGCGGCGGTGACTTTTTCTTTGATCGTCTCCAGCTTGGGCAGGTGCGGTTCGGCCACGCGGTCGATCGAAACCACTGCGAAACCGCCGGTGGCCAGTTCGATCACGTCGCGTTCCAGCCCGGGACCAGCTTGCTGGACCTCGGCCATGAAGACCGGATCGGCGATCATCATCGGCGGCTCGCCTTCTGCGGCGGAACCGTCGACGGCCAGACCACCGATTTCCAGCAGAGGGACGCCCAGCTTTTTGGCGACATCCTCGAGGCTGTCACCGCCTGCGCGCAGTTCGGCGATCTCGCTTGCCTTTTGCGAGGCGAGGCCCGTTGCGTGGCGAACGGCCAGCCCGGCAGCTACCTCGTCTTTCACCTCGGCAAAGGGCCGGGTTCCACCGGTTGTCACAGCCGTGACATTCAACAGCGCATGGCCGTCGAGGACCTGAACCGGTCCGGCGATGCCAGGTTCGGTCAATGCGAAGACCGCGGTATCGACCGCGGTGGCCAGTTCGTTCTGGCCAACTTCGCCCAGCGAGAGATCGGCGACCGATATATTCTGTTCAGCGGCGATTTCAGCGAAGCTGGACGATCCGTCGGCGATGCGCTTTGCCGCTGCTTTCGCCTGGGCCTCGTCCGGAAAGACAATCTGTTCGACCGTGCGTTTGGGCTGTGCGGTATAGGCCTCGATCCGGGCGTTGTATTCGGCCTCGATCTCCTCGTCGGTCGGCTTGATGCCGGTGACCAGATCGGCGGCGCTGATGCGAATGTACCGGCCCCAACGGCGTTCGGGTTCGCGGAAGGGTTCCTTATCTGCCTCGAAGAATGTGGACAGGTCGGTATCAGACGGCTCGCCCGGGTCCGGTGCCTTGTCGGGCGTCAGCGCGAGCGTGGTGATACCGCGCGATTCGCCCTGCCATTTGGCAATTGCCTCGGCTGTGCCGTCCGGCATTGTGCCGACGCGCACGGCGCCGGTCAAAATTCCCTGCGCCAAGGCGGCCCGCATTGCGGTTTCGAAACCCGGCCCATCATAGCCAAGCTGTGTCAGACGTTCGCGGTACCGGTTGAGATCGAACTGTCCTTCATTGGTCAGGAAGGCCGGGTTGAGGCGGATCATCTTGGCGACTTCGTTCGGCCCGACGCTGATATCAAGCTTTGCAAGTTCTTCCGTGTAGGTTGCTTCGCGCACAAGGCTGGCCAGGATCTGGCGGTCCAGCCCGGCGGCGCGCATATCGTCTAGCGTGACGCCCTGCCGGCGTTGCACGGTGATCTGATGCTGCTGGCGCTGAACATTGCGGGCATACCGGTTCGCGTCGATTTCAGTGTCGCCGACATGCGCAACCGTTCCCAGATTGGCGCCCAGGAAAATATCGCCGATCCCCCATACCGCAAAGCTGATGATCAGCAGAAACAGCAGGATTTTTGCAACCCAGGTTTTCACGCCGCGGCGCATTAGGTTGAGCATTTGTAATCCCTTTTCAGACGTCAGCCGTTTGAAGCTTATTACGCATCCTGGTGGGGCGGGACAAGCCGCGTTCGAGCGGTTGTGAGCCTGCGTTACAAACCAGTCGCCGCCAATCGTTAAAGCGGACCAAGCCTTGCCGCAAAACGGCGTACGCAGTCCAGGCCGAATTCGGTTGGTCTGAGGGCCGGGGCGCGGTCAAACAGTTCCGCGGGATCCATGCCCAGCCGGGCCGCAGTGATCCGCTTGCCGTAGCACAGCAGATGCGGGATCGATTGCATTGCAAAGACGATGGCCGGTGCAATGTCGGAATAGATGGCATCGGCTGTCGCCTGATCGCCCTCTTGCCAGGCATCCCAGATCGCAAGCTGGCGTTCGAAACAATCGGGCGCAGGGATCATGCCGACACAGCCCGCCCGCAGATTGTCCGGCAGTTCCATGCCGCCGCGGCCGTTCAAGACGCGAAACGCGCCTTCGGTCTGTTCGATCAGCCGTGCGATATCGACGGCAGAGGCCTCGCCCTTGAGCAGGCAGACATTCGGGTGATTGCGATTCAACCTGTGCAGCGCATCGATGGACAGCGAAGTTGCGATCAAACCGGGGGCGTTTTGGATTGCCACGGGGATCGGGCTGGCATCGGCGACGCGGCCAAAGAACCTGAGATACTCCAACTCGGACAACCCGGTTGTCGGCGGTGGTTGCAGGATCACCCAGGCGGCGCCCGCCCGGGCCGCTGCCTGCACAAAGGCGATCTGTCCCTCGACCGTGGGTTCGGCGACGGTGATCGCGATGGGGCATTGATCGCCTGTTTCTTCAGCGAGCCAATCCATGACCTCGCGGCGCTCGGCCGTTGACATCTTGGCGGTTTCGGTTGCCAGCCCCAGCGCCGCGATCCCTTGCGGGTTGTGGGCGAGGCAGGCCTGGATCTGCTGGCGAATTGCCGGTTCGTCCAACCGCTCGTCACCATCGAAGAAAGCATAGATGATCGGATAGATTCCCTCGATCCCGCTCAGATCGTGGCGCATGGCGATTCCCTCCCGGATTTGGGTGGGAGCTTTGATGCGATTCGTCCGCCGATCAAGCCCGCTTGGGCTTTGCAACGTTGCGGATTGCGATTTCCGGTGTGCAGGGATTCTGCGGCCCGGGCAGATCTGTGCAGAAACCCGGCAAAGGCGCCGCAAGGACGCAGCATTCGCGCCGGACCCCCTGCAACCCTCTGAAAACGCTGGGCATAGTCGATCGGGAGGGGCGAACGGGCCCTCGAGCAACAACTCGAAAAACGGAGCGAGCAATGGCGAATATCAATGGAAACAACCAAGATAATGTGCTGACCGGCGGCCCGGGCGGCGACCTGATCCGGGGACGCGGCGGCAACGACGAGATCAACGGGTTGGACGGCGATGACCGGCTGAAAGGCGGGTCCGGTCTGGACACGCTGACCGATGGTGCAGGCGCGGATCAGCTTTGGGGCGGGTCGGACGCAGATACGTTCGTTCTTGTCGGCGGCGACGGCGAGCGCGAACGCATTCGCGATTGGGAAGATCAGGACACGATCGATCTGTCGGACTGGGGCGTGCAGGACATTTCGGAACTGACGTTTCAGCAGCTTTCGAACGGCGATGTGCTGATCAAATTCGGGGATGAGGAACTGGAGGTCGAAGGCCGGTTCAAGCAAGCGCTGACACAAGCGGATTTCGACGCCAGCGACTTTGTGTTTGCACCGACGCCGACCTATCGCAGTGTCGATTTTGAAAGTCTGGATCAAAACCTGGCGCCCTATGGTGCGCCGATTGAATATATCGACGCCGGGCATGACGGCCTGACCTGGTCCGATCAGTTCTATTTCGCCGAGCATGACGAGATGGTCGCGGACAATATCCTGACCGGCATCAATCATCGCACCACGTCCGGAGATAATGTCGCGATGAACGGTTACGGCGCCGATGTCTCGTTCCGGTCGGCTGTCGACTTCGATTTTGAACAGATGTCGGCGGGGTCGCTTTACATGGAAGGGATGACCCTGACCGTGACCGGGATGGATGACGGGCAGGTGACGGGTTCGCAGACCTTCACGCTGTCCAGTCAGGCCAGCCAGGTCCTGGCGATGGACGATGCCATCTTTAACCAGGTCGATGAGGTCCACTTTTCGTCGACGGGCGGCACGATGCACCCCGAGTTTTCGAATCTCGTGCTGGGCGGTGATCTGACCCATTTCTACATCGACGATCTGGTGATCGGCTGATGCGTTCGGCCTGCGGTGCGCCACCGCGGGCCCAGTCTGGCACGCCGGATGTTCCGGCCTGCATGTAGCTTTGAGGAGTAAGAATGATGGCAACACTTGATGGAACCGGGTCCGCGGACCAGATTTTCGGCACGTTCGACGCCGATCTGATCCGCGGCAAGGGTGGTGCCGATTATATCCATGGTTGGGATGGCGATGATCGGCTGAAAGGCGGTGGCGGAGATGATGTGATCATCGACGGTACGGGCCAGGACAGAATGTGGGGCGGCAACGGGTCGGATACATTCCGCCTGGTCGCCGATGGCGAAAAGGACTGGATCAAGGACTGGTCCACCGACGACGTGATCGATCTGAAGGACTGGGGCGTCACGTCGATGGCCGACCTGACCTTTCAGACGCTGAACAACGGTCAGATTCGCCTGACCTTCGGCGACGAGGTCTTGCAGATAAAGAAGGCAGGTGGCGGCACGCTGACCCAGGCGGATTTTGCCGTGGACGACTTCATCTTTGCGCCGACGCCGCCGCAGGTCATCGACTTTGAAGAGTTGTCGATTGCCGATCCGCGGTATGGCGCGCCGATCGACATTGTTCATCCCGGTTATGGCGGCATGGACTGGTCCGAGCAGTTCTATTTCGCAGAAGACGATGATCTGGCTTCGGCCGGGCTGATCGGTGGTCATTCGAACCGTGTTGGCACCGACAATGTTTTTGGCATGGCGGGGTTTGGCGCGGAAGTCTGGTTTTCGGCCCAGGACAATTTCGATTTCGAAGAGGTCGAAATCGGTGCACTTTACAATGACGGCATGACGGTCCGGATCGTCGGAATGGACGATGGTCAGTTCGTCGGCCAGCAGTTCGTGACGGTCGATTCGACGGCGTCCACCCAACTGCTGTTGGACGACAACGTCTTCGACAGTGTCGATCAAGTGGTGTTCGTCAGCTATGGCGGCACGCTAAACACCGACTATCAGGCACAGGTCGGCAGCGCGCCGGACACCACCCACTTCTACATCGACGATCTTGTGATCGCCTGATGTGGTCGCGGGTCGCGGCCAGCGTTGTCCTTACCCCCAAGGCCGCGGCCCGTTGAATACGAGATTTCCGGCCAACTTGTCCCTGTCCCCTCCACGGCCGGAAAGACCCGCCCCGCAGTGTCCCCCGCGGGGCGGGTCATTTGGGCAAGATTGGTACGTCGAGGATTTGGTGCACGTTTGTATGTATTGCAGTTCGCGTCTGTGTCAGGAAAAAACCTGTTCGATGCCCTTCGCATCGGGCCGAAGAGCTTCCACGCTGAGAGAGATCGACAATACCAGTGCCAGCGATGCAATGGCCGTCGCCGTTGTCAGAATGCTGTCCAGCAGAATGAAATCGTGGTTGGTCAATGCCATCTGATCGACGATCTGGGCCGGGACGACCGGTGTGCCGAACACCGCCGCGCCGACGGCCATTATGATCACCGCCAGACCGGAAAGCACTGCCGGTATAAAGGCCAGCCCGATGAGACGCTGGCGTGCCTTCAAACGGTGGCGTAACAGCAGCGACCAGGGCAAAACCAAGATAAACCAACCGATCGACAGCCACATACAGGCCGAGATGAGCGGCCATCGGCCAAACGGTTCACCGTTGCCGCCGAGAAGCCCGCCGGGTGGAAGCCGACCGTACCAGGCCAACGCGACGCCCAGCATCAGCAGTAGAAACGCTGACAGGAATAGCGGACGCGCGGACCAGTTCATCACCGGTCACCGCGCGTGGCAGAGCATTCAGAAGCACGACCGAATCTCTTCATGGTGAATTTCTATCGTAAAATCAGGGCGATTTTCAGGCCGAATTGATCTGCCCTGGACCGGTCCGGTGTCTGAAAAGCGCAAGTCACCCTGGGCTTGGGGTTTTGCCGAGGCCCGGCTGGATCGGTTCAGACGGCAATAGCTGGTTTCGCCAAAGCGGGCTTGGCCTGTTTCGCGGCGTTACTCGCCCATCATCGCGGCCAGTCCACCGTCATGGCGGGCACGCAGATCGACCAGCTTGCAGGTTGCCTGACCCAAGCGGATTTCGTCGCCGCCGGTTTCGCCGAGCCATCTGGCGACGGTACCGGCCGCCTTGGTCAAATCGCCGATCCGGTTGGCTGCGGATCGGTTGCAGGTCACCAGATACCGGGCCTGGTCCTCGCCGAAGAACCAATTGGCTTGGTCAATTTCTTCGTTCGCATCGATGCCGATCCCGGTATTGCCGGCCAGCGCCATTTCGGCGGCGGCAATCGCCAGGCCGCCATCGGAAAGATCGTGGGCGGCGGTAATCAGACCATCGCCATGCAAGGACCGGATCAGTTCGCCGACCGCGCGTTCGAGCGCCAGATCAACGGGTGGCGGGGCGCCTTCGTCGTTGCCGTAGAGCTCCCACGCATAGGCGGATTGGCCCAGATGCCCCACGGTGTCGCCGATCAGGATCACCGTCTCGCCTTCGCCGGGGGCCATCGGGATGATCTGGTCCAGGTTGTCGAACAGCCCGACCGCGCCGATTGTCGGGGTGGGCAGGATCGCCTGCCCGTCGGTTTCGTTGTAAAGGCTGACATTGCCGGACACGATCGGCATGTCCAGCGCCCGGCAGGCGGCGCCGATGCCCTGAACACAACCGACGAACTGGCCCATGATTTCGGGTTTTTCCGGGTTGCCGAAGTTCAGATTGTCCGTCGATGCCAAGGGGCGCGCGCCCGAGGCGCTGAGGTTGCGAAACGCCTCGGCCACCGCTTGTTTTCCGCCCTCGACCGGATCGGCCCGGCAATAGCGCGGTGTCACGTCCGAGGTGAAGGCCACCGCTTTTTCGGTGCCATGCACGCGGACGACGGCGGCGTCGGAACCTGGCCGTACAATGGTGTCCGCCATGACGGTGTTGTCGTATTGCTCCCAAACCCAGCGCCGCGAACAGAGATTGGGCGAGGCCAGCAGGGCCTTTAGCGCCTCGATCGGCGCGATACCGGGCAGGTCGGGCTGCGGGCCGGGATCGGGACTTTCGACCCAGGGGCGGTCATATTCCGGGGCCGCCCCCGACAGCGCCTTCAGCGGCAGGTCGGCCTTGGTCTCTCCGTTCAACTGGACCAGGAACCGGTCCTCGGCGATTGTTTCGCCGACAATGGCGAAATCCAGATCCCACTTATCGAAAATCGCTTTTGCTTCGGCCTCCTTTTCGGGGCGCAGGACCATCAGCATGCGTTCCTGGCTTTCGGACAGCATCATCTCGTAGGCGGTCATGGCCTGTTCGCGGCAGGGCACTTTTTCAAGATCCAGCCGCACGCCCAGGCTGCCCTTGTCGCCCATCTCGACGGCAGAGCAGGTCAAACCCGCCGCGCCCATATCCTGGATCGAGATAACGGCGCCGGTGGCCATCAATTCAAGGCAGGCTTCGAGCAGGCGTTTTTCGGTAAACGGATCGCCGACCTGAACGGTCGGGCGCTTTTCGTCGATATCTTCGTCGAATTCGGCCGAGGCCATGGTTGCGCCGCCAACCCCGTCGCGCCCTGTTTTGGCGCCCAGATAGACAACGGGCATTCCGACACCCGAGGCTGCCGAATAGAAAATTTTGTCGGCATCCGCGAGGCCCGCGGCGAAGGCATTGACCAGACAGTTGCCGTTATAGGCCGGGTGAAACCGAACCTCGCCGCCCACTGTCGGCACGCCGAAACAGTTGCCGTATCCGCCGATCCCCGCCACGACGCCTGCAACCAGCGATCGGGTTTTCGGGTGATCCGGGTCGCCGAAGGAAAGGGCGTTCATGGCCGCAATGGGCCGTGCGCCCATGGTGAAGACATCGCGCAAAATACCGCCCACACCCGTGGCCGCACCCTGATAGGGCTCGATATAGGAGGGGTGGTTGTGGCTCTCCATCTTGAAGACCAACGCCTGGCCGTCGCCGATATCGACGATCCCGGCGTTCTCTCCCGGCCCGCAAATAACCTGCGGCCCTTCTGTCGGCAGGGTCCTTAGATGCAGCTTGGACGACTTGTAGGAACAGTGTTCGTTCCACATCGCCGAAAAAATGCCCAGTTCCGTAAAGCTTGGTGTGCGGCCCAGCAAATCCAGGATGCGCTGATATTCATCGGGCTTCAGCCCGTGATCGGCGGCCAGTTCCTGGTTCACCTGGGGTTCGGCGCTCATGCTGGATCCTCGACTGCTTGCATGTAGTGGGCGGGGTGTGTTCTAGCGAAGCCATGCGCGCCGGGGAACCCGTGTGCGGCGATTGGCGCGGGGGTCATTTGACGGACGACCAAACAGGCGAAAAGATCTGGCTTGGCCTGTTGGGTGGTGGAACCGCTGTCCTGATCTGGGCGGGTTGGATCGCGGCGACGCGCTGGTCGATGGTCGAGCGCATCGATCCGCTGGTATTGGCGATTTGCCGCAACGGATTGCCTGCGCTGATCCTGCTGCCGGTTTGGTGGCGGCGCGGGATTATTCCGCGCGATGCCAATATCGGCGCCATCCTGATGATGACGCTGGGATGGGGCATGCCGTTTACGCTGACCGTTGGCACCGGGCTGTCCAGTGTGCCGGCGTCGCTGTTCGGACCGTTGGTGCCGGGGCTGGCGCCGCTTTTGGTGGCCGGGCTTGGCTGGGCCTTGTTCCGGCGGGTGCCGGGGCGCGGGGCGGCGTTGGGGCTGTTGTTGATGGCTGTCGCGCTGACTTGTGTTCTGGGGCAATGGGTGGCTGCCGAACGCTGGGCGGAAATGGGCGGGGCGCCGTTCTTGTTGGCGGCCAGTCTGGGGATTTCGATTTTTACGGTCATGCTGCCCAGATCGGGCCTGAACCCGGTTGAAGGAACGGCCTATATCTGCCTCTACTCCATGCCGTTTCTGGCATTGGCCTGGGTGCTGAATCCGGGTGTCTTCGATGGGATGAGCGCCGGTGATATCGGGTTTCAGGCCCTGGTGCAGGGGGTGATAACCGGGTTGTTCGCAGTCCTGGCCTATGGGCTGGCGATCCGGCATCTGGGGCCGCTGCGCGGATCGACGGCGAATGCGCTGGTCCCGGTTTGCGCGGCGATCACAGCGTTGGTGCTGTTGGGTGAAAGCATGACGATGTTGGACTGGGTCGCCGTTGCGTGTTCGTCGCTGGGCGTGGCTGCGGTCAACGGTGTCTTCAGACGCTGGATCGGTGAATAGGCCGAACCTGGCCGCGCGTTGCGGCGGCGGCGTGGCCAGCCCGTCGTCAGACTTTTTCCAGCGCCTGTTCCAGATCACCGATCAGATCATCGACCGCTTCGATCCCGACCGAGATGCGCAAAAGGCTGTCTGGCGTTGCGCTGCCCGGCCCTTCGACCGTGGCCCGGTGTTCGATCAGGCTTTCGACCCCGCCCAGCGAAGTGGCCGGAACGAAAAGCCGGACAGATTTGGCGACGGTCAGCGCAGCCTCGGCCCCGCCCCGGATCAGAATGGACATCATACCGCCGAAGCCGCCGGTGAACTGGGCCGCGGCGACAGAATGTCCGGGGTGATCGGTCAGCCCGGCATACCGCACGGCTTGGATCTTTGGATGGGACTGAAAATGCCGGGCCAGGGCCATGGCGTTTTCGCTGGCCCGTTCCCAGCGGACCGACAGGGTCCGCATGCCGCGCAGCAATAACCAGGCTTCGAACGGACCCATGACACCGCCGACGAATTTGCGCACGCCCAGGATATCGGTCCAGTTCGCATCCATGGCCGCCGTGGTCAGCACGCCGCCCAGAACATCGGAATGTCCGTTCAGATACTTCGTCGTTGAGTGAAAGACGATGTCGGCGCCCAGGTCCAGCGGGCGGCAGGTGAGTGGCGGCGTGACCGTTGCATCGACCCCCAGAATGGCGCCCGCGTCATGGGCGATGGTTGCCAGCGCGCGAATATCGGCGACATCCCATGTCGGATTGGACAATGTCTCGACCCAGACGATTGCCGTCTCACCCGGCCGAATGGCGTCGGCAACGTTTTTGGGGTCGGTCGGGTCGACCAGCGTCAGACCGATGCCGCGGCGCTCGGTCAGGATCTTCAGCCACGCCTGCAAAGCATAGTACATCGAGATGGGCGCGATGACGTGCTGATCCGGGCGGAGAGGTTCGAAGACCGCGGAGGCCGCGGCGAGGCCCGACGCGAACAGCAGCGATGCGGCCCCACCTTCCAGCCCGGCAATCAGTTCCTCGGCCTGCGCAAAGGTCGGGTTGTCGTCGCGGCTGTAGATATAACGGCCCAGGGCATAATCCTGGTCCCGCGCAAAGGTGGTCGACGAGTGGATCGGCGGAACAATGGCCCGTGTTTCGGCATCGATGAAATGTCCGGCCTGTGCCAGCAGGGTCGCAGGGGCAGGGGGCGTGTTGCGCGTCATGGCAGTGATCCCGGGTCAAGCTTGGCCAGTCCGGGCCGCAAGAGGCTGCCCGTCTGTCCTGCGCCTTGCCGCAGCGTCGGGGCGAGGTCAAGGGCGGGCGAACAACTGGACCGGCTCTTGCCGCCCCCGGATTTCAGACAAACCCAAAGCGTGCCAGTTCGCGCTGTCTTCATGGGCGCGTTGCAAAAGGGCGGCGCTGACGACCAGGCTGGCATTCTCTGTCTTGGCCCGGCCCTCCAGCCGGGCGGCCACATTCACGACATCGCCCAAAACGGTGAATTCCAACCGGCTTTCATCGCCGACGACACCGCAGAACGCCTCGCCCCAATGGGCGCCCATGGCCAGGCGCAGATCGCCGTCTTCGAATGTTGCGATGCCATCTGTCAGGCGTCGCGCCGCTGCCAATGCAGATGCCGCATCGTCCTCTCGCTCGGCTTCCAGGCCAAAGATCAGCATCGCGCCATCGCCGACGAATTTGTCGACGGCGCCGCCTGTCTGATCGGCGATGCGTGTGATCAACTGGCGGAAACGGGTCATAAAGGCCGACAGATCATCTGGCGTCATCTGTTCGGCGCGTGCCGTGAATTGGCGCAGATCAACGAACAACACGGCAAGGCGCCCCCTGCGTCCGCGCCGCAGGTCCGCGATGTCGCCTGTTTCAAGCAATTCAGAAATCTGCCGGGGCAGATACCGGCCAAGATTGGCGCGGCGCTGCGACGCCTCGATCGCCTCGTATAGGTTCCGGCGCGATCGCCAGACGGCCAGTGCGATGATCAACCCCGCCGCCGAAAGCATGACAATTCGCATCACCGTGGGCGGCGCAGTCGTGAAAATGCCCCCCCCGCCCGGAACCGGGTCGGCCCCCAAACCACCGGTCATCCCGATCACGATGATCAGCCCGGTCCCGATCAATGCCGTCAGCCAGACTTGCAGCCATGGATTGTACCGCAATGTGCCGAAGGCGAGCACGATGACCATCAGCCAGCTGGCCGGGATCAGCGGGGCATAGGCGCCGATCAGTCCCATATTGGCGAGCCCCATCCAGAGGCTGGCCAATGCGACCAGAGCATCCGCGGTTGCGAACGGCCACACCATCCATCCGCGATAGAACCCGGTCAGGCAGATCGTGAGCGTGACGACACCCATCATCAGATAGGTCGTGATGGTGATCACCGCCAATGTGCGCTGATCGATCAATTTGCCGGGTATCCAGTTGGCGGCGTCGGCTGCGCCGGGCAATGTGACCAGCAGGACACCGAACAGCGACAAACCGATCAGCAGCCGGATTGCGGCGACGATGCGTTCGGCGCGGGCGTCCGCCGCGGCGAGGAACGGGCGGAGATCAAAAGCCACGCCCGCTTAGCCCTCTACCCTGCTGCGATGGGGCAACTCGTCTCGCCGGTGCGGGCAGCCTTGTCCAGCGAGGCGACGATCTTCTGTTTCTTGACCGGATCGCCGATTGCTGGCCCGGACAGCCTGATCCGGCTGCGGCCATCTTTCGGGCGCAGAAAATCGGCGGCCAGCAGGTCCTTGGTGTCGTCGACGATCACGATCCGTCCGGTTTGACGGTTGACGATCATCTGGGCGCCGCGGGTCACGCCGTCGAGCCAGCAACGGGCACCGACATGTTCGATCAGATCGCGCGCGGCCTGTCCGCGTTGCGGGATGCGCACGATGATTTCCGGGCCGACCGCGGGACGGGGCGGCGCGACCGGTCCGCCAAGCGGGATCGGGGCACAGGCCGACAGGGCGGCCAGAACCATGAAGGCAGACAGAAAAGGGCGTATCATGCGGTCTCCATCGCTTGGATCAGGCTTTGGAACAGACGGGCGCCGTCATTGCCGCCCAGGACCGGGTCGCTGAGGCGTTCGGGATGCGGCATCATTCCCAGGACCCGGCGATTGTCGCTCAATATGCCGGCGATGTCTGCCATCGCGCCGTTCGGGTTGCCGCCCTTGCTGCCGTTCCGTTGGCAATAAGTGAATGCGATCCGGTCCTGGTCGGCCAGCATCGCCAATGTGTCTTCGTCGGCAATATAGTTGCCTTCATGGTGGGCGACGGGGATGCGGATGACGCCCTGGTTGCCGTACCTGTTCGTGAACGGGCTGTTTGTGGTCGCGACACGCAGATGCACATCGCGGCAGACGAATTTCAGCCCGGCATTCTGCATCAGGACGCCAGGGAGAAGCCCGGATTCGGTCAAGACCTGAAACCCGTTGCAGACGCCCAGAACCAAGCCGCCGCGCGCGGCAAAATCGGCGACTGCCGATATGATCGGCGAGCGCGCACCGATGGCGCCGCAGCGCAGATAGTCACCGAACGAAAACCCGCCCGGGATTGCGACCAAGTCCAGCCCGCCCGGCAGTGCCGCGTCCTTGTGCCAGACCATTGACGCGGGGCGGCCTGTTGCCTGTTCGAGCGCGACGGCCATGTCGCGGTCGCAGTTCGATCCGGGAAATACGATTACAGCGGATTTCATGGTGCCCCCCAGATCAAGCTATCTCGACGCGATAATTTTCGATCACGGTGTTTGCGAGCAGCTTTTCGCACATCTCGGCAACGGCGGCTTCAGCCGCTGCCCGGTCGGTTTCGCTCAGGTCCAGTTCGATAACCTTGCCCTGACGGACATCCTGGACGCCGTCAAAACCCAACGAGCCAAGAGCGTGTTGGATTGCCTGGCCCTGCGGGTCCAGAACGCCGGGTTTCAGGGTGACATGGACACGCGCTTTCATGGTCGCTCCTTGGCAGGGCTGATGTTCGCGCCCCTTCTAGGGGGCAGCCCACCGGTCTTCAAGCGCGGCGGACCTCCCCGTGACGGATCAACGCGACCGTCAATGTACCCAGAACCGCGCCGTTCAGAATATGCCACAGCCAATGGGTGCCGTGCGGCAGCCCTTCGCAAAGCGGCAGATCCAGCGCCCGCGATGTCAGGGACGCGGTGAAAAGGATCGCAACCGCGATCAGCCAATTACCAGCCGGATGTGATCGAGAGCGCAGCCACAAACCGAGTGCCAGCAGTGACAACAAGGCGGGCATGTAGCTGACCGAGCCGCCGATCAAATCACGGAGCAGCGGGTTCAAGACCCCTGACATCCCGACCAGAACCGCGATGAACACAACCGTCAGCAAGGCCGACCAGCCCCAGCTGTATCCGGCGAAGTACCGCATCGAGATTGTGAAATAGCTGAGGATAAAGACTGCGATTGGTGCGGTATCGGCAATTGCAGCCCAGACCGTCGCAAATGTGTGGAACAGGAACGACCCGATGCCGATCATCGTCATCAAAACAATCAGCCAGATCACAGGCCCGTCCATGCGCCCGGACCGCAGGGCGAGGATAAAGGCAATCCCGGCGGCAATCAGGAAGGCGCCGTTGGTGATCGCGTTGATCGGTTCCGACCAAAACTCGGGCGAAGTGCGCTCGCAATACCCGTCGATCTGCCGGGAGAATTCTATGCCTTTATCTGCCGCGCCGTCATCTGCCATTTTTGCCTGCCTTACAATACCTTCGCGACAGGTAGCACAAGCTTACATGGCGCCAAGGGCAAAGATGCCGACAATGCCGAACAGCAGGCCGATTCCGGCGAATATTGCGCCAAAGCCATAGATCATGAAGCCCGGCATTCGGGCTTTGCCGCCCGCCGGGTCCACCAGGATATCGTGCAGCGATCCGATCTCGAAATTGTAGCTGGTCGAATAGAGAAATGTTTCCGCCTGGCGGGTGTCTCCGTCCGGCGTTGAAAACTCGAAGACCGGGCAATAAGTCGTTGTGGGTCCCGAGGAATTTTCCGATGAGCTGCTGGATATCTTGCGCTTTACATTCACGACGATGCCCCGGGTTGGGACGGCTTTTTTCATGAAGGTATGTGCCGACCACAAGAGCCAGCCGCCGATGGCGACAAAGAGCCAGGGCAATACCCCCAGCATGAAATAGATCAGATAGGTTTCCCAACCGCCATCCATGATGCGCCCTCTCGCATTCCGGCACCATTCTATCACAAATGACGACTGCTTGGGCGGCGCATAACGAGCCGTTTGCAGGACGGGGGCAACGATCAGCCGGGCTTGTCGCCGCGGATGGCCCAGCGTGCGACGGATGCCATCGCGATGGTGAATAGGCCCATGATTGTCAGCACCAGCGGAAAGAGGAAGCTGCTGATAAATCCCGCAATTCGAATGTCGCCAGGGGCATGTGGGTCATAGTAAATCTGGACCTCGTCGCCCGGGTCGAAGGCGTATTGCTGGCTGGCAATGGGCGATGTTGCCTGGCGCACCGTGCCGCCTGCGTCGGTGTACTGAACGACCGGACGGTAGGTATCGATCGTCCGGTGATCTTCCTCGGCCTGGACCTTTTCGACATCGATCCGGATGATTTCGGCCATCGCCGTATTGGCGGAGAGACGGAATTTGAGCGTTCCTGCCAGATCAACTACGCCGATGGTGATGAAGAAAAGGCCAAGCGCGATAACGGCATAAGGGACAAAGCGAACAATGGTGTTCATCGCCTTGCCCTGCCGTCAGTGCACCAGTTTCGGGCCCGTCTTAGCGCCGCCGTTTTCCGGCATGATGCCAAGCCGACGTGCAACTTCCGTATAGGCATCGGACAGCGAACCGAGATCGCGGCGGAAGACGTCCTTGTCCAGCTTTTCGCCGGTCTTCACGTCCCACAGACGGCAGCTATCCGGGCTGATCTCGTCGGCCACGATGATGCGCTGGAAATCGCCCTCGAAGATGCGTCCGCACTCGATCTTGAAGTCGACCAGTTTGATGCCGACACCCATGAAGAGGCCCGAGAGAAAGTCGTTTACCCGCAGCGCCAGTGCAACGATGTCGTCCAGGTCCTGCTGATTGGCCCAGTTGAAGGCGATGATGTGTTCTTCCGTCACCAACGGATCGCCCAGCGCGTCGTCTTTCAGGCAAAACTCGATGATCGGGCGTGGCAGCGGCGTGCCTTCTTCGATCCCCAGCCGTTTGGACAGCGTTCCGGCGGCTACGTTGCGAACGATCACCTCCAGCGGCACGATTTCGACGGCGCGGATCAGTTGCTCGCGCATGTTCAGGCGGCGGATAAAGTGATTCGGCACGCCGATCCCGGTCAGTGCCTGCATGATGTGTTCAGAGATCCGGTTGTTCAGCACGCCCTTGCCGTCGATCACGTCCTTCTTCTGGGCGTTGAAAGCGGTCGCATCGTCTTTGAAATATTGGACCAAAGTGCCCGGCTCGGGTCCTTCGTAAAGGATCTTGGCCTTGCCCTCGTACACCATCCTGCGGCGCGCCATTTCGCATCTCCAATAGATCAGGGGCGCCTCCCCACGGTGGCGCCCGGAAGAGCCGCATATAAAGAGCGTCTATCCCTTTGCCAAGACGCGTGCGCCTGCGCTGTCTTGTATCTTGCAGCGCGCCGCCCGCAGCCCCTATATCAGCCTCAACAGACAGCCTAAGGCAGGAGAGCACCCATGAGCACGATGGACGACCGTGAAAAGGGCTTTGAACGCAAGTTCGCCCACGATGCTGAAATGCAGTTCAAGGCCGAAGCACGGCGCAACAAATTGCTGGGCCTTTGGGCCGCTGACAAGATGGGCCTGACCGGCGACGATGCCGAAGCCTATGCCAAGGAAGTCATTGCGGCGGACTTCGAGGAAGCCGGCGACGAAGATGTCTATCGTAAAGTCTCGGGCGATCTTTCAGCGAAAGGTGCGAATGTGTCCGAGGACGATATCCGTGCCAAAATGAGCCAGTTGATGGCCACGGCCAAGGGCCAGCTGATGGACGAGGCCTGACTTTCGAGCATTCGTAGGGCGGGCCTTGGCACGCCTTACGGGTCAACGGCGGGCCTTGGCCCGCCTTATGGGTCAAGTGCGGGCCAAGGCCCGCCCGGTGAGACCGGCGAAGGTTTAGATCGCGTCCGTTCTCGCGCGAAGCTCGAACTTTTGCACCTTACCCGTTGATGTTTTTGGCAATTCACCAAACACGACATGGCGAGGGCATTTGAAGCGGGCCAGGTTGTCCCGGCAGAATTGTATCAATTCCTGGTCTGTCACCGACGCGCCCGGTTTGACTTCCACAAATGCGCAGGGCGTCTCGCCCCATTTTTCGTCTGCTTTGGCAACAACCGCGGCCATGGCCACAGCCGGATGTTTGAACAGCACGTCTTCAACCTCGATCGACGATATGTTCTCGCCGCCCGAGATGATGACATCCTTGGCGCGGTCCTTGATCTGGACATAGCCGTCCGGATGCATCACAGCCAGATCGCCCGAATGGAACCAGCCGCCTTCGAACGCCTCGGCGGTGGCCTTTGGGTTCTTCAGATAGCCTTTCATCACCACATTGCCGCGCAACATGATTTCGCCGATGGTCTCGCCATCGCGCGGCACGGGGGTCATGGTTTCGGCATCCATGACGTCGATGCCTTCCAGTTGCTGATAGTTGACGCCTTGGCGGGCCTTCATCTCGGCCTGCTCGGCGGGGGGCAGGGCGTCCCATTCGGGCTTCCAGTCATTGATCACGGCAGGGCCGTAAACCTCGGTCAGCCCATAGACATGGGTGACGTCGAAGCCTGCTTCCTTCATCTGACCCAGAACCGCCGCGGGCGGCGGGGCACCGGCGGTCAGGAACCGGATCGGACGGACAAGATCGCGTTTCTCGTTGTCAGGCGCGGCCAGAAGCGTCGACATGACAATCGGCGCACCGCACATATGGGTGACGTCTTCTTCGTCAATCAGGCGGAAAATGTCGCCCGCCCGCACGGCGCGCAGGCAGATATGGGTGCCGCCGACCAGGCTGATCGACCAGGGAAAACACCAGCCATTGCAGTGGAACATGGGCAGCGTCCAAAGGTAGACGGCGCTGCCGGGCATGGCGGTGTGCACGACATTGCCGGTGGCGAGTAAGTAGGCGCCGCGATGATGGTAAACCACGCCCTTCGGGTTGCCCGTGGTGCCGGATGTATAGTTCAGCGAGATCGCATCCCATTCGTCGTCCGGCATACGCCATTCGTAGGTTGCATCGCCGTCGGCGATGAAGGTTTCATAGTCGGTCCCAAGTCCGGTGGCCGGAATGTCGACGGCGGGGTCGGTATATTCGACAACCTGCGGGCGCGGCCCGTTCATCTGCTCCAGCGCTTCGCTCATTAATGGCGCCAACTCGCTGTCTACCAACGCAAATTTCGCTTCGGCATGGTCCAGGATAAAGGCAATTCCGGCTGGGTCCAGGCGGGTGTTCAGCGCGTTGAGAACGGCGCCCATCATCGGCACGCCGTAGTGCGCCTCGAGCATTGGCGGCGTGTTCAACAACAGCGCGGAAACGGTATCGCCCCGCTTGACCCCGGCACCCTGCAGCGCACTGGCCAGTTGGCGGCATCGGGCATAGAAATCTGCGTAGTTCCGGCGCACCGGGCCGTGGACGACTGCCAGCTTTTCGGGAAAGACAGCGGCAGACCTTGCCAGGAAACTCAGCGGTGTCAGAGGCTGATGGTTTGCGGTGTTGCGGTCCAGGTCGCGATTATAAGCGTCTGTCATGGGTCTCTCCTCGATCGAACTCGAAGAAACCCGTTGCCTGCCCGGCTGTCAAACCCGGTGTGGTCCGTCACGCAAAGATAAAATCGCTGGCGTCTAATTCGGTCGTCAGAAGATCGCCGTCATGTCCGGTCAGAACGAGGACTTCGTCCTGATAGAGTACCCGCACCCGGCCTGCGCTGTGCGCGGCAATGGTCAGGTCTGCCATGCCGGTGGCGCCCCAGGCAGCGATGTCGATCACGTCCAGCCCATCTTCGAAATCGCGGATCTGGTCGGCGACCCCGTCCAGCGCCATTTCAAATGTGTCGGCACCGCCGCGCCCGTAGATCCGGTCAACCCCGCCCAGATCGCGCAGGACCTCGCCCGCATCAGTGCCGTAAAGCAGGTCGCGCCCGTCTGTGCCGACCACCGGGTCCGGCGTGCCGCCAGCGGTAAATATGAAATCCGCCGTGTCCAAGTCGGCAGCGCGCAACCCGCGCGCACCATCGTCGATGACAATCGCCTCGCGCCCATGGCGCAATATCACGCGGCCCGAGCCGTGATCGGACAGCGTGAGATCGCCGATGCCTTGAGCGCCCCATGCGGTGATATCGATGACATCTATACCGTCCTGAAAGTCAAAAATCTTGTCGGACCGGTTGTCGGCGGACATTCTGAATGTATCGGCATTGCTGGTTGGCCCGCCGATCCCGCCATAAAGCGTGTCGATCCCGGTGCCGTCGCTGATTGTGTCTGCGCCGCCGCCGCCGGTGACCAAATCGTCCCCGCCACTCGCCGAGATCGTGTCGTCTGCCGCAGTACCGACGATGTCTTCGTTAAAGAATGTGCCGTCCAGTTCGATGCTGCCCGCAGCCGTGGACAGCGTTACATACTGCCGGGCGAAATCGTCGGGATCATAGCCGCGAGCGTCGAGGAGCGCGGCGAGGGCCACATATATCTCGGCAATCGGTTCGAACCCTGTCCCCTTACTGCCGTCGTTGAAGGTCAAATCCAGCGTGACGATGCCCGTCAGAAAGCTTTGCTGGTCCGCATTGGCGCCGGCTGCATCCAGCCAGACGCCCGATCCGCTTTGCCCGGAGACGACCTGCATTCCGGGCTGTGAAATCAGAACCGTCGCGTCGCCATCCGTGGTCGTGACAGTCTGATAGGCGTTTGCGCCGAGTGATCCGTCGATCTGCACCTGAGTGCTGCCGTCAAAGGGTGCGTTCGCGGGATAACCGAAAGTGACGAGATCACCGCCAAGCCCGTTCAGGTCCGAGGCGGCCCAAAGCGTCTGTGTCGCCAGCCCGGCATCGCCCGCAAAGACCACAGCCATATCCGGCCCGCCAACGGTGCCCCAGCCAAAGTTGTGGAAGGACGTGCCGAAACCTGCGCTGTCGATGATTGTCGTGACCGGGTTATCCAATCCGTCGCCCGCGACGATCCGGTAGTCTTCGGCAAACCGCACTGTATCGGGGCTGACAAACTGGTAGAGGACATGCCCAGCGGTCAGGTAGACGCCGCCACCGATATGGATCAGCGTCCCGTCCTGATCGTTCGTCGCCGCATTTCGAGTCCGTTCTAGCGACGCGGTTGCCAGCGCACGGTCATCAGTCGAGTTGGTCGGGACTTCGGCCAATAGGGACCCTCCGGGACTGCGGAATGCACAACTCTACGGTGAGAGAACAGCAACCGTCATCCTATTTAAACGCTGGAATGAGGCGATTGTGCGCCTCTGACCCGATTGAGTGTGGTTTCTGGTTTTGTCTCGCCTGCCACGATGCACCTGCTATGGTCGCAGGTCATAAAACGAGGAATACCATGGCGATATCGCTTGAAGGCAAAACGGCCATCGTCACCTGCGGCGCACAGGATCTTGGCCGCAGCATCGCGGCCCGGATGGTCGCAGCCGGTGCCAATGTCATGTTGGCCGATTGCAGCGAGCGCAGCGCGCAACGTGCAGACGACCTGCCCGGCGATGGCGAAGGGACCTGCAAGAGGTTCAACTATAAAACTCAGGATCGATTAGGGACGGCCAACCTGATCGCAGCAACCGTCGACCGTTATGACCGGATCGATATTCTGGTGAACGCCGCCCAGTTCGGCGGTGCGCCGGGGTCGTTTCTGGAAATCGACAGTGACGTGTTCGACAACGCCTTCGGCGAGAATGTCAGGGCGCCGTTTCTGCTGTCCCAGGCCGTTGCCCGGCGCATGATTGAACAGCGCACCGAGGATGGTGCGGCGATCGGCACGATCATAAATGTCGGCTCGATCGCGGCGCGCAGGACGGTTGCGGGGCTGATCGCGCTTTCGGTGTCGTCGGCGGCGCTTGATCAGTTGACCCGTTCGATGGCGGTCAGTCTGGCGCCCGAACGGATCAGGGTGAACGGTGTCGCAATCGGCTCGGTCCTGACCGATCGGCTGAAGGACGCGATGCGTGAAAACGAAAGCCTGCGCGACGATATGATCCGTGTCACGCCGCTAGGCCGTTTGGCCGATGTCGAGGAGGCGGCTGAAACCGTTCTGTTCCTGGCGTCGGACCATGCCAGCTATATCACGGGTCAGATCGTCTCGGTCGATGGTGGCCGGACCTTGCTGGACCCTTTGGCCTCGCCGGTACAATAACGAGCCGGTCCTGCATGAGTGCGCAGGAGTGCGGTGCGCTGTGATTTACCTGACCTTCACCCGCATCTGGCATAGCTGAGGCACTCATTCTTTCGGGTCTGCCAACACGATCCGATGAAAGGACCGGACAGCGGAATGTCGCGTTATTTCACCGCCACGCTATTGCTGCGCAGCCCCTGGCCGCTCGATATCGACCGGATCGCCCGGACTTTGGCGCAGCGTTTTCCAGGTATCGGCGCGGTCGATGCGTTGCCGGGGAACACCGGCGAGGGCGACAGCGCCCTGCTGACGATCGATCACGCAAATGTCGTCATCGAATCGCACGATCATCCGGTCGAACGGGGCGATATTCTGCCGCCGTTAAAGATATTGCGCACTTGGAACCCGACGCCCGCGCAACGCAGTCATCAGGCGCATCTGACGATAACCTGCGGCGGAAATCTGGCGGGCCTGGAAGGTGCGCTTGCCTATTCGGCAGCAACGCATTTCGTGGCGACGGGCATTGCGGCGATCGTGCACCCGCTTGCCATTCTTTGGGGACCTGCACGCGCGTTGCTGGAGCCTGGTGAACATGCCATGGCGGCGGAGACGTTGTTGACGGGAACGATCCCGCACAGCAGCTGGGTCAGCTATGCACCGGTGGTTGCGCAGGGTTATCCTGCCGCCGATGCCACCGGCATGGTGACATATGGGCTGCGCCCGTTCATAGGTCACGAGCTGGAATTGGCGCCGCGCCCCGGCGATCCGCGCAGCGCGTACCGGTGCCTGGGGGCGATAGTGCGCCGGGTGCTGCGCGGCGGCATCGATTTGCGTGACGGATTGAAAATCGTTGCCCGCGATGCGGGGATGTCGATGACCGTGCGCGAGCGGCGGTACTGGCTGCGCCGTGACGAATCGGCCTTTGTTTTGATTGCCGGGGATTCGGTGATTGACCCGTGGACATTGCAACCGCGGACGGTGTCCGCCGCGTAGTAGCGGACCCGCCGGTCCTGGCGGTGAGGGCCGGATAGGCGCGAACCCGGCGAGGATCGGTGAGTGGCCTCAGCCGCGCCAAGCCGGATCAGACCTCGCCGATATCCTCCAGCCGAAGCTTGGCCTTGCGCCGTCCGCCCCAGTCGTCAATTTCAAGGCGCCCTGCCAGGTGCACTGGCGCCCGCGCCGCTGCGGCTGCCATCAACCGGTCGGCAAAGCCGTTGTCGCTGGCGCGAAAGGCGATCCCGGCCACCGAATCTGCGCCGCTGGCAGCTTTGAACTGTGCGTGCCCGTTGCCGACAATGCGAACACCGGTTGGGATCACGCTGGGCAGGGCGATGCGCGGCGCCGGGTTGGACGGCCCGAAGGGACCGGCGGCATCCAACTGAGTGACAAGATCCGGGGTTGCGCCCGCCGGGTCGAGACTGCCCAGCAGCACGAGATCCCTTGGACCTTGCGCAGCTGCGCCCTGACGGTCGAGCGCTGCACCGAGCGCTGTCATCGCGGCGTCTACCCGGTCGGCGGTCACGCTCATACCGGCGGCCATCCGGTGTCCGCCGCCTTTGTCCAGCAACCCCTCGGCCGTAAGGTCGGCAATCGCGGCGCCCAGATCGATCCCCGGGATCGAGCGGCCCGACCCCTTGGCTTCGGTTCCGTCGAGGCCGATGACAACCGCGGGACGATTGAACCGGTCTTTCAAACGGCTGGCAACGATCCCGACGACGCCGGGATGCCAGCCTTCGCCCGCGGCCCACACCAATGGCCCGTCGGCGCCCTTCGCCTCGACCTGGTCGATTGCCGCCTCCAGAACGCCTGCCTCCAGCCCGCGGCGCTCGATGTTCAACTGATCAAGCCGTTCGGCCAGGGCCGCTGCCTCGTGCGGATCGCCGGTCATCAACAGACGGGCGCCCAGATCGGCGGCCCCGATCCGCCCGCCGGCATTGATCCGCGGTCCCAGCGAGAACCCCAGATCGCCCGCGGTCGGCGGGGCGGTCAACCCGGCGATGTCCGCCAGCGCGACCAGCCCCGGCCTGGCGCGCCGTGCCATTACCGCCAGCCCCTGGCGAACAAAGGCCCGGTTCAGCCCGATCATTGGCGCGACGTCGGCGACCGTGGCGACAGCGACCAGATCCAGGCCAGCCAACAGATCGGGCGCCGGGCGTTGATCGCCAAAATATCCACCAGTTCGCAGTTCGCGGTTGGCGGCCACAAGCATCAGAAATACGACGCCCGCCGCACAAAGGTGACCGAGGCCCGATTGGTCACCCACCTGATTCGGGTTCACGACAATCGCCTTTGGCAATTCCTCGCCCGGCAGATGGTGGTCGGCCACGATCACGTCCGCACCGGCCTGGCGCGCTGCGGCGATCGGCTCGAAACTCAAGGTTCCGCAATCGACGCAAATAACCAGATCATGGACCGTGCCGAGGCTCTGCATTGCAGGCACGTTCGGGCCATAGCCCTCGTCGATCCGATCTGGAATATAGCTGGTCGGCGTGAGGCCCATGGCTTGCAACCAGCCCGACAACAGCGCAACGGACGCACCGCCATCGACATCGTAGTCGCCGAAAATCGCGACGCGCTGGCTTTGCAGAACGGCGGTGCACAAACGCTCGGCTGCGGCGTCCATACCAGTCAACGTGGACGGGTCCGGCATCAAATCGCGCAGCGTTGGGGCCAGATGCGCCTCTGCCGCATCGGCTGGAACCCCGGACATGGCCAGCAGCCGCGCGACGATCCCGGGCAGGCCCGTGACTTGCGCGACGGCCTCTGCCGCGCGCTCGACATCTGCCGTCAGGCCGACCCAACGCCGCCCGGATAAGGACTGTGCGACGCCCAGAAAGGAAGATTGCTCCATCCCCCTTGCTTGCCCGAAGGCGCGCGCGAATTCCAGCGGGGCGATTGGACATATTCTGGTGGCCACTTATGGTGCGTTTATCCAAGGAGGGGTTCAGATGAACTGGGACGATGCTTATGCCAACGGCGCCCATATTCCTGGCGCAGAGGGTTATCCGCCGCGCTGGGAAGCGCAGGCTTTGGCCTTCAGGGAAGCACAGGCGGACAGGTTCGAAACCCACGCCTACGGGTCCGGCGCGCGCAACAAGGTGGACGTTTTCCACCCCGAAACTGCACCGCTCGGCCTTGCCGTCTTTGTGCATGGCGGATACTGGATGCGCTTTGATGCGGGGACCTGGAGCCATCTGGCTGCGGGCGCGTCGAGCAACGGATGGGCCGTCGCACTGCCAAGTTACACACTTTGTCCAGACGCAAGGATCAGCGACATCACGCAAGAGATCGCGGCGGCGGTCACGCTGGCCGCGGGGCTGGTCGATGGCCCGATCCATTTGGCCGGCCATTCGGCGGGCGGGCATCTGGTGACCCGGATGATCTGTGACACCGGACCCTTGGATGCCGGTACTGCCGCGCGGATCGAGCATACCTTGTCGATTAGCGGCGTTCACGATCTGCGCCCGCTGCGCCGCACCCAGATGAACACGAACCTGTTTATCGACGGCCCCGAAGCGGCCGCCGAAAGCCCGGTACTGCTGGAGCCGCGCGAGGGCACCCATGTGACCTGCTGGGTCGGCGCCGACGAGCGCCCGGAATTTGTTCGTCAGAACGCCCTGTTGGCAAATATCTGGACAGGTTTGGGTGCGGTGACCCGCTGCATCGAAGAACCCGGACGACACCATTTCGATGTGATAGAGGCGCTGACCGATCCCGAAAGCGCGATCACGAACGCCTGGATCGGAAATTGG
The DNA here is from genome assembly GCA_951813525.2 of uncultured Limibaculum sp. GTDB lineage: Bacteria > Pseudomonadota > Alphaproteobacteria > Rhodobacterales > Rhodobacteraceae > Thermohalobaculum. Next base: position 67,129 of record CATOTJ020000003.1, on the reverse strand, counting down.
GGAGAGTAAGATGTCTGTAATGCTGGTGACCGGCGGCAGCCGGGGTATCGGAGCGGCAACCTGCCGTCTGGCGGCAAAGGAAGGCTGGCAGGTTCTGGTGAACTATACCTCGAACCGCGCGGCGGCAGATCAGGTCGTTGCGGATGTGAATGCCATCGGATCGCAGGCCATCGCCCAACAGGGCGACGTCGCCAACGAGGCAGATGTCAAAGCGATGTATGACGCTGCCGAGGCGATGGGGCCGGTGACGGCCGTCATCAACAACGCCGGGATCGTCGCCCCGATCACCACGTTCGCGGATATGGAGGTCGACCGGATGCGGCGGGTGTTCGACGTTAATGTGCTGGGTGCCTATTTGGTCGCTCGCGAAGCGGCGCGGCGCATGCCGACCAACAAGGGCGGCCCGGGCGGTGCGGTTGTCATTTCGTCAAGCGCAGCGGCGCGCCTGGGCTCGCCGAACGAGTTCGTCGATTATGCCGGTTCCAAGGGCGCGACCGATGCGCTGACAATCGGCCTGGCGAAGGAGTTGGCGCCACACGGCGTGCGGGTCAATGCGGTGCGCCCCGGCCTGATCGAAACAGACATTCATGCCTCGGCGGGGGCGCCGGACCGGGTCCAGCGTCTGGTCGGCGGGGTGCCGATGGCCCGGCCAGGCTCGGCCGATGAGGTTGCCAAGGTCATTTTGTGGCTGGCCGGTGACGGCGCCAGTTATGTGACGGGTACGATGATCGACGTGTCCGGGGGGCGCTAAGGTTTTTCCAACGTAGCCGGGCCAGTCAGCGACCGCGCAACCGCGGTATCGGATCTGACCCATTCAGGCCGACAGTTGCGGGCGTTCGCAGCCTCCGGGATTAGTACTCTGTTAACCAAGTGGAGCGATCTTCGCTGCCAGTTATTCAAACTTGCGGCTGTAAGGGCTTGGTTCCGGAAATCGGGCCGGTCTGGAGGTTTTGTTGAGTGCCCGAGTAAACTGATCGGAGGCCGGTCATGATGATCAGTGATTTGCTGCAGGGGGGCAATTGCCTGCCTGCGATAACGGTCGGAACAGACCTGCCGCTGCTGGAGGCTGCGGCGATGCTGCGCGATTTGGATGCGACGGCGCTGGTGGTTATGTCCCGTTCGCGCCTTCTGGGCATTCTGTCTGAACGGGATCTGGTAAATTCGGTTGCGGAAAAGGGGGCGTCGATTGCCCTGATGACCGTCGGGGATTCGATGAACCGGGCCCTGGTGACCTGTACATTGGCCGATGACGTGTCGGAGATGCTGAACCGGATGAGCGTCGAGGGTGTCCATCACGTTCTTGTCGTCGAGGAAGGCGTTCCGGTCAGCGTTTTGACTGTGCGGGAGTTCGAAGCGGCCTGCCGGATATTGAAGGAGCAGGCAGATAGCGACGAGTTGACCGGCCTGGCCAACCGCCGCAGTTTTCTGCGGACAGTCGACGCGGAATTGAACCGGTATCGCCGCCATCGCACGTCGCTTGCCGTGGCGATGCTGGATATCGATTACTTCAAGAAGATCAATGACCAGTTGGGCCATGCGGAAGGCGACCGGATTTTGCGGAAAGTCGCCCAAACCATGGCGATGGGTTTGCGGTCGTTCGATCACTTTGCGCGCCTTGGCGGGGACGAGTTCGCCATCATGTTCCCGGAGACCAGATTGAGCGAAGCGGTCGATGCCTGCCGCCGCCTGATCAGTGAATGCGCCAAACACCGTTTACCCAAGATGGACGGAATGTTTTGCCTGAACCTTTCCTGCGGCGTCACGGTCGCGAATGCGGGCGACAAGAGTGCTGCGACGATCTTGGCACGGGCCGATGAGAGCCTCTATCGCGCGAAAGAGACCGGTCGTGGCCGCGTTGTCGCCGCGCGTACGGCGGTGCGGGATCAGTTTCAGTCAGCCTGAGTCCAGGGCGACGGCGCCAGCGACGGCGAGGTCAAGGGCCATCCCGCATTTCGCGATGTGGCCGTCTGATGTCCCGGTGTTAGAGCGCCGCATTTTCTTCGAGCATCTGATCGACGCGATCGATCACGCTGGCGCGGTCGTATAGGTCGAAATAGGCTGCGTTCATCAGGTGCGGCGGGCCGAAAAAGAACCGCTCGTAAAGGGCCTGGCGGCTTCCAAAGCCCGATACGGCAACATCATGGGCCAGACGATAGAGCGCGACCCTGTCCCGTGCACCCAGATTGGCGACCTGGAAATACTGTTCGATGTCCCCTGCGATTTCGCCTTCGAAATCTGCCTCGCACGGTGTCGCCATCAGCGAAGAGGAGCCCATGTTCTGCAGGATTTCGATCATGCGGGGATAAAACTTCGGGAAGAGGTTGCGCGACGTGTCCAGCGGGCGTCGGGATGGGATGAAATTGCCCCATTCGTCTTGATGCGCCTCGGCTTCGGCCTGGAAAAGCAGAGCACGCACGGTTTCGGTCATCAGCATGACTTCCGAGATGATGCCCTTCATCGCCATATCGCGGTCGCGCCCGGTGGACGCCAGGATCTTGCATAGAAGGCCGGTGACAAACTCGGCTTTTGCCAGCTTGCCGCACGCAACCTGGTGGGCCATATGAACAACCGCGTTGGTCGCGCCGAATGCCTGATTGCAGAGGCCGGGGTCGCCATACATGAAGACCCTTTCCCATGGCACCAGCACATCGTCGAAGATGACGACGGCGTCCATTTCCTCGAATCGCGAGGCCAATGGTGCATCGAAGCGCGACTTTCCTTCATCATAGGTATCGCGGCACAAAAGCCGTAGGCCCGGTGTGGCGATCGGAATGGCAAAGGCAAACGCGAACGGCACGTTTTCGGGCGCGGCTTTCAGGACCGTCGAGGGAAAGACCTCGATCTCGTCGGCCGAGGGGCCGAGTGTCGCGAGCAGCCGCGCACCACGTACGATCGGCCCGGCATCGGTTTCCTTGATGACATGCAGCGCAACCTCTTTCGAAAAGTTGCCTGCGGCTGCGACCTGATGGCTGACCGACGGATTGACCAATGTATGGGTCAGCACTTTATCGTTCGTGCGGACGTGATCATAAAAGCGCTGCATATTGGCAGCGAAATCAGCCTGGCCCTTGGTCCCCTGCGCCAGAAAGCCGGGCGCCGCGGCAAAGGCTGTAAGCGAGGCGTTTTTATAGTCGGGCGTGCGCCCGAACATGCCAGCGGACCATTTTGCCCATTCGTAGAAGGCTTTGCCGCGGGCTTTGATGTCGTCGGCCGATTTCGGGATCTTGAAGGCCATCGGGCAGCGCCGGCCGTCGTCGTCCAGATAGGTAATGGCCTCGCTGCGCTTTGGATCGTGCTGGCGGTCCATGAAATCGGCCAGGGTTTTTGCACCGCGGGCGATGCCGGGGTCTTCAGTAACGTCGGTCACGCGTTTGCCGCGTGTCCAGACTTCGCGGTCGTCGCGCAGGCCCGAAAGATATTCCGCACCTGTGCGGATGCCATTGCCCAGGCTATCGGGGGGGAGGGCACGCTTGTCCATGGTGGATCCTTCTCAGGTTGTTTCGGGTTCGGCCAGCAGATCGTCGAGGGTCTGGTCCGAAATGGTGTTGGTGATTTTCGCAAGCGCATCCTGCATCGCCTGCCACTCGGCCGGGTTGATGGCGTTGGTCACGGCGGCATGGATGCGTTCGAGGGCGGGCATAACCTGGCTGTGCAATGTCAGCCCGGCATCGGTCGCGGTCACATGAACCTTGCGCCGATCGTGATCCGAGCGTTGGCGCGTGACAAGGCCGCGCTTTTCCAGGCGGTCGAGAATTCCGACAAGGCTGGGCGCGGGCAACAATGTCTGGCGCGACAGATGCGTTGTCGTCACCGCTCCTTCAGCCCAGAGAACGCGAAGAATGCGCCATTGTTGTTCGGTCAGCGCGTGCCGCGCGAATAGCTCGCGATAGACCGGCATCACACCGTCGAGCGTGACGTTCAGGATCATCGGCAGGGTTTCGCGAAAAGCGGGCATATTTTGTTTCGATATGATTATTTCACATATTAATTAACAAGATCGCGCCGGATTTGCAAGGGCGTTCAGAATGGCGCCCTGACTGGATCAGCCGCCGATACGATCGCCAGGGGAGACCAGTTCACCGGCCACGAGTTTGGCCAACAAGCGCGGGACCAATGGCAGCCGGGATGCAGGCGCCGCTATCCAGTCGCGGATCAGCGGCAGGGCGCGGCTGTCCGATTGATAAAGCGGCGTGAACAGCCAACTGAGGGTCTGATAGGTGCGCACATGGATCCGCCTTGCTTTTGAATAGGCAGCGGTTGCCGTGATCGGGTGGCCATGCATCTCGACCGCGCGGGCCAGAGCCATTGCGTCGAGGAGTGCGGTATTCGCGCCTTGGCCCAATTGCGGGCTGGTCGCATGATGGCTGTCGCCGAGATGCGCGATCCGGCCCCGGCCTGGATTGCGCACGGTGTGGTGCGTGTATTGGGCAAAGACCAAGTCGTCATGGGACGTAATCTGATCGGTGACCGGCGCGGTTTCCGGCCAGAGGCGCGTTACTTCAGCCTTCCAACCGGGCAGCGGCGCATCGCGCCAGCTGGCATGATCCTGTGCGCGTAAGCTCCAGAAAAACGTGAGCTTTTCCCGCCCGTCTGCGCCGCGGCCCACCGGCAGAACCCCGACCATGCGGTTGGCGCGGCGATAGCGCTGTTCCAGCCGGTCAACCGCAAGATCGGCGCCCTGGGGCCAGTCCAGCAACGCCCAAAGCGCGCCATATCTGAGCGGCCTGGATGCGCGCGGGCAAAGCGGCGAATAGGCGCCAAGCGCGTCCAGAACCAGGTCAAATGGGCCGATATCGTTGTTCTGCGCGATCAAGCTGGCGCTTTGGCCGTCCTGCTGCGCGTCGGTGATCATTGTATTCGGGATCAGCCGGGCGCCCGATTGCTGCGCGGCGCGCAGCAGCATGTCGAAGAGAACGGCCCGTTGGATCGCCAGACCCGCAATATCTGGACGCAGATCACGGTAGACGACGTCCAGAACCGTGTGGCCAATATCGGTTTGCCCGAAAATCCGGGCGATTGGACTGGCGGCCTGCCGCACCGCATCGGCCAGGCCCAGTTCGGCCATTACCGCAAGCCCGACGGGTTGGATCATCAGCCCGGACCCCACCGGGCTTGGTTCGGGAAATTGGTCGTAGACGGTGACATCATGGCCCGAGCGGGACAACAGCGCCGCTGTCGAAAGGCCTGCGATCCCGGCGCCTGCAATTGCAACCTTCACCGGACCGGCCCGCCGACACCGCCGTGGATCAACCGCGTCATTCGGCGACCGTTTCGGCAAGAACGCCCAGGAAACTGTCGGCAAATTTTTCGGCCTTGGCCTCTCCGACGCCGGGCAGGGCGAGGAATGCCGGTCGGTCGACAGGCGGTTTGTCCGCCATCGCGATCAAGGTCCGGTCATGGAAAATGACATAAGGCGGCACGCCGCCCGCGCGGGCCAGCGAGAGACGGTGCGCCTTCAACTTTGCAAGCAGATGCTCGCCCGCTGTATCCAGCGTTGGCGCATCATCGGGCCGTTTTCGCGAACGGCTGCGTTTGGGCATTGCGCCATCGGCAGGCATGTCGCGGCATTCGAATGTGCGATCACCCTTTAGAATTGCCTGCCCGGTATCGGTTAGGCGCAGGCCGCCAAAACCCTGGATATCGATCTCGAGATGCCCGGCGGAAACGAGTTGGCGCAGGAACGATTGCCACCAGGGCTTCGCCATTTCCTGACCGACCCCATGCGTTGGCAGCCGGTCATGGCCGAGATCCTTGATCCGCTGGCCTTCGGACCCGCGCAGGATGTCGATTATGTGGGATGCGCCAAATCGCTGCCCGGTCCGGGCGACCGCTGACAAAGCCATTTGTGCAGGCCGGGTTGCGTCGACCATAACGGGCGGGTCGAGGCAGATATCGCAGTTTCCGCAGCTTGCAGCGTTTTCACCGAAATAGGAAAGCAGCATTACCCGTCGGCACGTTGACGCCTCGGCGAAGGCCGTCAGCGCATCGAGGCGCTTGTGTTCTCTGCGTTTATGATCGGGTTCGGTCGCTTCCTGATCGATGAACTGGCGGCGCATGCGGATATCGTCGAGACCATAGAGCATCAACGCCTCGGCCGGTGCGCCATCGCGTCCGGCGCGTCCGATCTCCTGATAATACGCCTCGATCGTGGCAGGCAGATGGGTGTGAACGACGAACCGGATATCGGGTTTATCGATCCCCATGCCGAACGCGATTGTTGCGACCATGATGACGGGACTTTCCGTCATAAATCGATCTTGGTTCGCCGCTCTTTTTTCAGCCTCCATCCCTGCATGATAGGGCAGCGCGTTCAGGCCCTGATTCGCAAGAAAAGCGGCGATATCGTCGACGTTTCGGCGCGACAGGGCATAGACGATACCAGACGCGCCGGGCCGTGATTTCAGGAAGATTTCAAGTTGGGTCTTCCAACTGCTGCGCGGTGCAGCCGACAACGTGATGTTGGGACGGTCGAAACCGGCGACGAACGTGGCAGGGGCCGTTTTGAACAGTTTCGCCGCGATGTCCTGCTGCGTGGCCGGATCTGCCGTGGCCGTAAAAGCGGCGAGGCGGGCATCGGGGAAGGCACGGCCGAGATCGCCCAGCAATTCGTATTCCGGACGGAAAGCGGCACCCCATCGCGAGATGCAGTGTGCTTCGTCGATCGCAAACAAGACCGGGGAGAGGCGTTGCAGCGCCGAAATCATCCGGGCCGTCATCAGCCGCTCGGGCGAGAGATAAAGGAGGCTGAGTTCCCCAGCCGATGCACGGCGCCATGTTTCAACGTTATTATCGCGATCGCGCGCCGAATTGATGGTGCCTGCCGGAACGCCTGCAAGATTGAGGGCGGCGACCTGATCCTCCATCAATGCGACAAGCGGCGAGACAACGACGGTCAGCCCGCCCAGAACAATGGCGGGCACCTGATAACAAAGCGATTTGCCCGAGCCGGTCGGCATGACGGCCAACGCATCGCGCCCCGCCAGCAACGCTGCGACGACACCGGCCTGATTGGGGCGGAAAGCATCGAAACCGAACTGTGTGCGCAGGATGCCCAAGGCAGCGTCCATCGGTTCAGCGCTGTCGGGAACCATCTTGTCGGGACCGTCCTGTCTTAATCTGCTCGCCGGGCCGTGATGTTGAGTGGAATTGGGCTGGCGGAATTGGGTTGGTGCGACGCTAGCAGGCCGCGGATTTGGCCGCAATCGGCGGATGGGTCGGTATAGGGCCGCGGCGTCGTTCACGCGGCCCCCCGGATGCCGAAACCCGGACATATGTGATTTACGATCCGTCGGCTGGTGATGGGTTCGTCAGGGTTGCGCGGTCGTGGGCGGTGCTGCGATGTTGCCTGAAACACGGAGGGATGCGGCATGAAATCAGTTTGCATGGTGATCGGCGCAGGCGCCGGTATCGGGGGCACGGTCGGTGCGCGGTTCGCGCGGGAAGGGTATCACGCGGTCCTGTGCCGCAGATCCGATGAAGAGGGATTGGCGCGGCTGGTCGACGGGATCAAAGACGAAGGCGGTGAGGCGACCGGCTATTTGCTGAACGCGGTCGCGCCGCTTGCGATCGAGGAGCGGATCGCTGCGGTCGAGGCAGAAATCGGGCCGATCGAGGTGCTGGTCTATAATCTGGGCGCCCAGATCGGTGACCGGTCGCTTGCCGAAACATCCGCCAAGGCGTTCGAGCGGTGTTGGAGATTGGGGTGCGAGGGCGTGTTCCGGGCAGCGCAGTCATTGTTCCCCGCGATGGTCGCGCGCGGCGGCGGCACGATGCTGGTCACGTCGGCAACTGCGGCGATGCGCGGAAACCGCGGACAACATGCCCATGCGGCGGCAATGGCGGCGCGGCGGATGCTGTGCCAATCGCTGAACGCCGAGTTCGCCCCGCAGGGGATCCATATTGCTCATATTGTCATCGACGGGTCGGTCGATGCGCCGGACACATTGGGTAAAATGCTGGGCGAAGAGCGGTTTGCGGCGCTGCGCACAGAAAAAGGCGGCGACCATGACGGGTTGTTGGTGCCGGCCCAGATGGCGGAGACCTATATGCACCTGCACCGCCAGCACCGGTCCGCATGGACGCACGAACTCGACTTGCGGGCCTTTTCGGATCAGGCATGGTGGAACCATTGAGCGTGAAAAGGCATGTCCGAGAGCCACGTCATTTGCCGTGATGATCATTGCCCTGACGTAGGGCCGAACTGCGCCTGGTTCCTGGTTGGGCGATGACGGGCGGGCTTGATCCGCCGATAACGGTTTTGCGTGCGTTTTCGGTTTCTGATCCTGAGTTCGTTGAAGAGACCGCGCTTGCGGTGATCTATAAGGTTCGGTCTGCTGACGGCGCTTCGGCGGCGTTGAAAATCTACAAAGATGCCGGGATGGCGAATGAACGCCCTGGCTTCGCGTTTCTGGAAGCACTGAATGGCGATGGTGCAGCGCGGGTCCGGCAGGTTTCCGGCAATGCCGCGCTGATCGAGTGGTTGGACGGGCCGTCACTGGGCGATCTGACGCGGCGCGGCGAAGACGAGCGCGCGGCCACGAAGCTGGTCGAGGCTGCAAACCGCATTCACGCGCGGCCAAGGCAAGTTTCCGAGCAGTTGCCGGTATTGGCGGATTGGTTCGATGCGCTTTTCAAGATTGAGTTTGCGCCGGACTGTCCGCCAGCCACCCGTCGTGATCTGATGTTCTGCCGAGAGACCGCGCGACGGTTGTGCGATGATCAGCAGGACGTCCGGCCGATGCACGGGGATCTGCATCACGACAATATCCGCCTGACCGATCGGGGACCCTGTGCCTTTGACGCCAAAGGGGTTGTGGGAGAACGCTGTTTCGAGCTGGCCAATGCTTTTCGCAACCCGCGCGGTGTACCGGATCTGGTTCGCAATCCGAAGCGTGCGCGATATTTGTGCGATTTCTGGAGCCGCGAGTTTCGGGTTGCGCCAACGCGGTTAATCGAATGGGCCGCTGTCAAATGCGCGCTGTCAATCTGTTGGCGATGTGAGGATCAGCTGGCCTTCGACGAGGAGTTTGACCTGTTGTCGCTGTTCGTCGGGATTGTCCGCGACGGTCCCGGGCCGGATTGAGAGAGTGACGTGCCGGTCAGGGGTCGGCCGCATCCTTGATGGCCTGACGAAGCCTGCCGATATTACGCTCCAGGATCGGTCCGACCAATTTGTAACGGATCTTGCCCTGGCCATCGATGACGAAGGTTTCGGGAACGCCGTAGACGCCGAACTCGATCCCGGCGCGCCCGGTCGGGTCAACGCCGATGCGGGTGTAGGGATTGCCGAGTTCTTTCAAGAACGCGGCGGCGTTGGCCGGCGTGTCCTTGTAGTTGAAGCCATGGACGGTAACGCCGTCCGCCGCCAGCGCGACCAGTTTCGGGTGTTCCAGGCGGCAGGGTCCACACCAACTGGCCCAGATGTTGACGATCTTGACGCCCGGGCTTTTGAGATCGGCGGCAGAAAGGCCGGGGCCGTCGCCCAGCCCTGGCAGCTCGAACCCCGGCACTTCGCGCCCGATCAGGGCGGAGGGCAGCGTGTCACGTTGGCCCGCGGTCGAGCCGAGCATCCGCTCGGCGAACACGATCAGGACGGCGAGCGCCCCGAGAACCGGGATGATCATCCAAAGCTTCATTTCCGTCCCCTCCGGTCAATATCGTCGAGATCGCGGCGCGCGCGGCGGCTGGCGGCGACGGTCCACCAGATCAGCGCACCAAGGATAAGCGCGGTCGACGCGTAGGCGGCCAGGACATACGAGGTGTATTCGCCCGTGAACATCGCCTAGGCCCCGACCAGGCGCAGTGCCCGGGCACGGCGTTGACGGATTTCGGTGCGCGCACGGACCAGAAGGATCGCCGCAAACAGCACATAGAATGCCACCATGCAAAGGTAGAGCGGCGTGCGGAACGCGTCATCGATGCGCTGCCCGCTTTCGACCGAAAGAGAGCTGCCTTGATGTAGCGTCGACCAGAACATTACGGCATAGCGCGACAGGACCGCGAAAAGCGCGCCGACAAGGCAGAGGACGGCGGAGAGATCGGCGGCTTTCTCCGGCTCGTCGATCGCGGACCAGAGAGCCATATAACCAAGGTAAAAGAAGAACATGATGGCCACCGCCGTCAGTCGGGCGTCCCAAACCCACCAGGTCCCCCACATCGGCTGTCCCCAGACAGCACCGGTGATGATGGCAATTGCTGTAAAGGCAGCGCCGATCGGCGCCGCGGCCTTGGCGACCAGGAACGAGACATGGTGGCGGCGCACCAGCCCGATGATCGAGGCGACCGCCATGATGAAGTAGGTGTTGATCGCCAGCATGGCCGCCGGAACGTGGATAAAGAGGATCTGCACTGTCGCGCCCTGTTGGTAATCGGGCGGGACCGATAGGCCCCAGCCAATGCCAACGGCCATCAGAACCGCCGCCAAAATCCAAAGCGGCATCACCAACGGGCCGGTGATGCGCATGAATTCCGCAGGGTTTGCATAGCGCCAGATCGACAAGTTTCCTCCGCTGCTGCGGTTCGCCCGGCTGTCCGAGCACGATGCAGGCGATTTAAGCCGAAACACATCTTCCGGCAATGGGACAGGATCTGCGAATGTCGATTGGTCACAGATGCGCTATCATGGTGGAGAACGGATTAACACGGGGTGAGTGATGCGACGGTTTTTGAAGCGACTGGGCGTTGTGGTGATAGCGGGCTTGATGAGCACAGGGTTCGCGCGTGCCGAGACGATCATGGTAAATTCGTCCTTTGGTGGGATCTATGTGGTCGAAGTTGAAACGCTTGCGGTGACCGAGATCGCCCAGGCGCCGCAGTTTTTGGGAATTATATACGTGAGTAACAATGTCAAACGAGAATGTTGACATATCCTTCTGAATTGTTACTATAAATGGGAATACGGGAGGAGTTCGATGAGTAAAGCACCGGGGAAATCGCACCGCAAAGGGCTGACGCTATTGCAGGTCGCGGAAATGTTTAGCACAGAAAAATCTGCTCTCAAATGGCTTGAAGACCAACGCTGGCCGCACGGAGCCTATTGCCCAAAATGCGGCGGTTTCAATGTCCAAAGCAATATCAAACACCCTACAATGACCCACCGGTGCCGTGATTGTGATGGCAGGCCCATGTTTAGCGTTCGTACAGGAACCGTTATGGAGCGAACCAGAATGGATTTTCGAACATGGGGCATCGGCATCTATCTCTTTACAACCAATATCAAGGGCATTAGCTCCATGCGGCTTCATCGAGAATTGGGTATTACTCAGAAGTCAGCATGGTTCATGCTGCAACGGCTTCGCAAAGCCTTTGAAGTATCGAACACAGCCTTTACTGGCCCCGTAGAAGTTGACGAAACTTACATCGGTGGCAAGGAAAAGAACAAGCACGGAAGCAAGAAGCTGAAAGCAGGTCGTGGACCAGTAGGTAAGACCGCCGTTATCGGGGTCCAGGATCGCACCACAAACAAGGTCAAGGCTCGGGTGGTCAACAGGACGGATGCAGAGACGCTACAAAGCTTTGTAACAGCGAATACGGAATCAGATGCTGTGGTCTATACAGACGAAGCCAGGGCCTATCAGGGGCTTCCCCGTCAACATGAGACCGTTAATCACTCGGTGAGCGAATACGTCAACGGCATGGCGCACACGAACGGCATTGAATCCTTTTGGGCCTTGTTGAAACGGGGCTACCACGGCACCTATCACCATATGAGCGAGAAACATCTTGACCGCTATGTGACCGAGTTTGCCGGACGACATAACATCAGGGAACGGGACACTATAGACCAGATGGCCAGGGTAGTAACTGGTATGGCCCGAAAACGCCTTACTTATCAGGGCTTGGTAGCGTGACCCGCCCGCGGTTATTGGACCTGTTTTGCTGCGCTGGCGGTGCTGCTGTTGGATATGACCGGGCCGGGTTTTCGGTCACTGGTGTCGATGTTATCCAGCAAACCAACTACCCGTTCACTTTTGTCCACGCAGACGCACTAAAACTCGATCAGTCATTCATCGCCGGTTTTGACGCCATTCACGCCTCCCCGCCGTGCCAACACTACTCCGATCTGGCCAAGCGCAATGGCAATGCCGACGATTGGCCAGACCTGGTGGACGCGACCCGCTCAATACTGGAAGCAACTGGGACACCCTGGGTGATAGAGAATGTTGAGGGCGCGCCCATGCGCTCGCCAGTGGTTTTATGTGGGACGATGTTCCCCGGCCTTCGGGTCATTCGGCACCGGCTCTTTGAATCCAGCTTCCCAATTACGCCACCGCCGCATATTTCACACCGTGAACACCCGCTTTGTCATACGCTGGACAAGAGAAAATCGCACTACGGCAAGACCTGCGAATGGGCGGACTTTGTTTCAGTCAACGGCGGCGGAAACTGCTCGATAGCGGCAGCTAGAGACGCCATGGGTATCGACTGGATGGTTAAGCGCGAAATTAACGAGGCGATCCCCCCCGCTTATACCGAATACGTTGGGCGGCAGTTATTGAAGCATCTGAGGAAGATATCGCATGGCAAGACTCAGCGTCAAAGAGCGTATTCGCCAATTCCTAAAGCCGCGCGTGGGTGAGGTCGTTACGGCAAAGCAGATTCAGGAGGTCACGACTCCCGCGACGGAATGGGCACGGAGATTGCGGGAATTACGCAAGGAAGGATGGAGAATCAGTTCCCATAACGACCGAGCCGACTTGAAGCCCGGAGAGTATGTGTTGGAGCAAGAACCTCCGACTCCTGGAGAATACGAATTTGAGGAAGCTATATCGGGCGGCTTGCGCTCCAAAGTAATCGAGCGGAACGGCTATACCTGCCAGATGTGCGGGATTGGCGCTGGGGACATAATGGACGATGGCCGCAAGGCGCGGCTCCATGTAGGCCATATTGTGGATCGGGAGCACGGCGGAAAGAATGAGTTGACCAATCTTCGGGCGCTTTGCAGCGAGTGCAACCAGGGGGCAAAAGACCTGGTTTTAGAACCGCCCAGTTGGACTTGGCTGCTATCAAATGTACGGCGGGCATCTATAGACGATCAGCAGGCCGTACTGAATTGGCTTAAACGAAAATTCGGAGAGATTGACCAATGACAAAGAAGAAAAAAGATATTCCCACACCCAGAACACTTGTAGTTAAAACTCGAAATTATGAACCCACTAAGACTGAACTTGAAGAAAAACAGGATATGCCTAGCATGACAAAGGACCAGATACGGGATGTCTTCTTCAGGCCATTCAATATTGTGGAAAAGGACTAAAGCAATGCCAGATTACTATGTGAACAAGAACGCGCAACCAAATGGTGACCACGAAGTACACAAGGAAGGGTGTCCCTGGCTAGACCTGATACATAATCGTATCCGGTTAGGTGATTTTATCTCGTGCCCTCCAGCCGTGGCGGCTGCCAAGAAACATTACCCGAAGTCGAATGGTTGTGCTCATTGCTCTCCTCTCTGTCACACATCCTAGCTGTTTGACGATCGGGGAATATTGCAATTACCCGCCCATCTTCAAGTAGGATGTTGCCGGGCATCTCGCCATGGCCACAACATGAGGCCACTGTAGCGACACCCCCTGCATTCAATGCGGCAACAATCTGGTGTATGCAAAAGTCGATACATTGAACGCGGCCATTAATTGGCATACAAGCCTGGTTTGCAAACGTTTTTTCGCCGCCCAGTCCATCACATCTGTCACACTCGACATTGTTACTCACGTATATAACTCCCCAGTTTTTCGACATCGCTGTCAGCCCCAAAGGCGATATTCTGGGGATCACGTCGGGTGGACAAATCTGGCAGGTCGATCCGGCCGGCGGGCATTTGCCGCTGGCCCGCATTCAGGTTTTTGTGAATGCGTTGGAGTTTGATCGATCCGGCGTGTTGATGTGCGCCGGGCACAACCGGGTTGTCGGTATTTCTGCAGTCGACGGAACGACGCGTTTGGTCGGGCGCTATCCTGGATTTGCGTCGTCAGGCGATATGACCTTTGGACCGCGCGATGAAATGTATGCAACCGGATCGCCCGGGCCTGCCGCCGAGGACACGCTGTTCAGGATGGGCCGTGATGGTGTGCTTTCGTCGGTTGGGGCGATCGGATACCGAAATGTCTATGGCTTGGTCTGGAGCTCGAAGCTGGGCGTTCTGCTGGGCCTGACCGAGGCACGCGAACTGATCGTGATTGACCGGCAGACCGGGGCCGGGCGATTGTTGGGCGTGCTGGACTTTCCCGGACTGGGATACGGCGCGGCCGGTATGGGCGGCGATGCGGTTGTCGGAATGGTTGACTGAACCTGTTGAAGGACGCGGGCCGAAACCTACCGGGCGTTGATCCGCAGCGCGGCGGCGGCAGCGAAAGGTGTGATGGCGGCGGCGATCAATGTGATCACACCTGTTAGCGCCAGGGCAGGCGCAGGGTCGAGATCGAACAAGGCCGCCTGGGTCGCGCGGGCACCGAAGACCAGCGTCGGGATGTAGAGTGGAAGCACCAGGATCGAGAGCAGCAGCCCGCCGCGGCGGACACCAACGGTAATGGCCGCGCCGACCGCACCGATCAGACTGAGCGCCGGGGTGCCGATAGCAAGGCTGAGGGTCAGGACCGGCAGGGCAGCAGGCGGCAGAGCCAAGGTAACGCCGAGGATTGGCGCGATGAGGGTCATTGGCAGACCGGTCGTCAGCCAATGCGCAAGGGCCTTGGCCAGCACAACCTGCTCAAGCGGCATCGGCGCCAACATAAGCTGGTCGAGGGAGCCGTCTTCGAAGTCTGCCTGAAAAAGGCGGTCGAGAGACAAGAGAGCCGCCAGCAGAGCCGCGATCCACAGTATGCCCGCGCCGATGCGCGAAAGCGTGCCGGTTTCAGAACCGACGCCCAGCGGCACCAGAATCACAGTCAGAACGAAAAAGGCGACACCGATACCGCCCCCGCTGCCAAGGCGAAGGGCGAGCGCGACATCGCGGCGGATCAGACGCAAGAGCGGGGTCATGCGACGGTTCCGATCACGCCCAATTCCCGTCCAAGAAAGCATCGTTGTCAGTGACATCTTCGATGGGGCTGTGGGCCCGACCGGACAGCGTCATTTCCAGAACAGGCCCGGCGGGGAGGGCAAGATCGATATGGGTTGCGATCATGGCAGCACCACCGCCATCGCAGTGGTCCTTGATCAGTTCTGCGACCAGGTCCGCCGACGCGGTATCGAGCGAAACCGTCGGCTCGTCGAGCAGCCAAAGAGGGCGGTCCATGATCATCAGACGGGCCAGGCCGAGGCGGCGCTTTTGACCTGCGGAGCATTGCACCGCCGGACGTTCGGCAATCTGGTCGAGGCCGAAAAAGGCCAGCGCGGCATCGACCCGGTTCGCCCCCGTCGCGAATATCCCGGCCCAGACATCGAGGTTCTGGCGCACAGTCAGCGCGGGCTTGATGGCATCGAGATGCCCTGAATAAGCAGCGTTTTCCTGCAAGGCGCCAGGATCGGCTGCAATGTCCATTCCGTTGTACCGGATCGCGCCGGAAAGCGGTGGGATCAGCCCGGCAAGAACACGCAGGAGGGTGGATTTGCCAACGCCGTTCGGGCCGCGGACAAGGGCTGCCTGACCGGGTTCGACCGTGAATGAGACATCGCGAAAGACGACACGCCCACCACGGCGGCAGGCAAGGCCGTCAAGCTTAAGATGCATTGCCGGTGGCCTTGCGGGGTTGGTGCACGCGCCGGTGAATAAAGTCGTTCTGGCCGATATGGATGTTGGACGGCAGGACGAATTCTCCGCGAAAACGGGTCGGGTTGCCAAAGTTCAGGAACTGGTCATGGACCATGGCGTCCTGCCGGACAATCGGCCAGATGTTCCAGCGCAGAAATTCCTGATCAGTGATG
Source organism: uncultured Limibaculum sp. (assembly GCA_951813525.2). Classification (GTDB taxonomy): domain Bacteria; phylum Pseudomonadota; class Alphaproteobacteria; order Rhodobacterales; family Rhodobacteraceae; genus Thermohalobaculum. The sequence continues at coordinate 51,265 of CATOTJ020000003.1, read as the reverse complement.
CGATTGCCGAGTTTTTTGATCGCGGTGTTGACGTGATCGGTAATGCGGCTGGCCATTCGTCCGATATTGCCGCGATGGGCGCCCCACATGCCGGCCAGGATCAGTTCGGAATGGGTCGGCCGGTCGCGCATGACGTGAAAGGCACGGCCCGAGGCGAGCCAGTCTTCGACGGCTCCGCGCTCTTTTATGTTCATCACGCTGTCGGCATCACGAATGATGTAGAGATCGACATTGGGGTCGTCCTCGACCAGGAACCGCCAGAACAGGCCATAGCGCTCGGCGGGCCACTCGCGGGGTGCCAGGATGATCTGGCCACCCTGTTGCGCGATGTAGTCGCGGCAGGCTTGCGGCACGCTGTCATCGATAAAAAACCGTGCGGTCCAGCCCGGGTAGAGATATCGCGCAACGACGGCGTTTTTCATCGCACCGGTCAGATATCGCGGGTTCTGACCCCAGAGCGAGAACGAGATTATGTTTCGCCGCGGCGCGTTGAGGTCGATTGGTTTGACCTGAGGGGTCAGCGCCGGTGCCGGATCACAGGCGGCATCCTTGAGTTCGAGCGATCTGGTTCCGTGAACGGCGGCGCCATCCAAATCGTCCGATTCGCTCAGCAGCATCGCCATGGCATCGTTCCATTCGATCGGGCTGAACTGATCTTGGTGGTCCCGGCAGAATGCGATGCCGTCGGCATGGCGCTTCATGCGGCGCAACAACAAGGCAACATTTTTGGCGTTTTCAGGAGATTTCTCGCGGCCGAAGATTTCCTGAGCGGTGAGCAGCGCCTTTAAGGCATCACCAGACTGATTGTAATGAATCGCCAGCAACTTCTCCATCATCAACGTGCGCGATGGTGTCGCCTCCAGCACGCGTGCATCTTCAACCGACACCTGGGGCGACGGGTCGTTACGGATGCGCTGAAGGATGGCCTCCGCGGCCTTGTGGGAGTCGGTCATGGCGTCTCTCTGCTTGGAGGCATCTTCTTTGGGTGTGGAGGCCCTGTCAAAGGGTGGATGCGGCCTTGGATGATCTGTGCCGGCCTGTTGCGGCAGATAGGAGCATGGACATGGCCCCCGTTTGGCGGCAAAACGCCGCCAAAATCGCCTGAAAGCTGAACGCGCGGCCGATCGCGCTGCGCCACAAGCCGCCACCTGAAAGGAACCTTGCCATGACAGTGACCGTTGGAACCGACAGTGCAGGAACCCGTCGCGAGTTGGAAGCCGGGGGATCGAAAGTCGCCTATTATTCGATTGCGGCGGCCGAAGAGGCCGGTCTGGGCGATTTTTCGCGACTGCCGGCAGTGCTGAAGGTCGTGCTCGAAAACATGCTGCGGTTCGAGGATGGCAAAACCGTGGACCAGGACGATGTCAGGGCGTTTTCCGAGTGGGGCGCCAAGGGCGGCAGGAACCCGCGCGAGATTGCCTATCGCCCGGCGCGCGTCTTGATGCAGGATTTCACCGGAGTGCCTGCGGTGGTCGATCTCGCGGCGATGCGCGATGCGATGGTGGCCTTGGGCGGTGATCCGGAAAAGATCAACCCGCTGGCGCCCGTTGACCTGGTCATCGACCACTCGGTGATGATTGACGAATTCGGCCATCCGAGGGCGTTTCAGTTGAATGTCGAGCGCGAATACGAGCGCAATGGCGAGCGGTATCAGTTTTTGAAATGGGGCCAGGACGCATTCGACAATTTCCGGGTCGTGCCGCCGGGAACCGGGATTTGCCATCAGGTGAACCTTGAGTACCTGTCGCAATGTGTCTGGACCGATAAAGATCAGAACGGGGTCGAGATCGCTTATCCCGATACATTGGTCGGGACGGATTCGCACACCACCATGGTCAATGGCATGGCTGTTCTGGGCTGGGGGGTCGGCGGGATCGAGGCGGAAGCTGCGATGCTGGGCCAACCTGTGTCGATGCTGATCCCGGAAGTTGTCGGCTTCAAGCTGACCGGGGCCCTGAAGGAAGGTGTGACGGCGACAGATTTGGTCCTGCGTGTGGTCGAGATGCTGCGCCAGCATGGTGTTGTCGGCAAATTCGTCGAGTTTTATGGCCCGGGACTGGACACGTTGCCGTTGGCCGATCGGGCGACAATCGGGAATATGGCACCGGAATACGGGGCGACCTGCGGGTTCTTCCCGGTCGATGGCGAGACCCTGCGCTATATGAAAACATCCGGGCGGGACGAGGGCTGTATCGCACTGGTCGAAGCCTATGCCAAAGCGCAGGGCATGTGGCGCGGCGCGGACTATGATCCGATTTATTCGTCGACGCTGGATTTGGATATGGTGACGGTCGAGCCGGCGATTTCCGGGCCGAAACGCCCGCAGGACCGAATTCTGCTGACTGAAGCGGCCCCGACCTTTGCGGGGCACATGGACACCGAATTCAAGCGCCCGCTGGACAAGCAGGTCCCGGTTGCGGGCGAAGATTACACCATGTCCTCGGGCAAGGTGGTCATCGCCTCGATCACGTCCTGCACAAATACATCGAACCCCTATGTCATGATCGGTGCCGGTCTGGTGGCGCGCAAGGCCAATGCGTTGGGCCTGAAGCGCAAGCCATGGGTCAAAACCTCGCTGGCGCCGGGATCGCAGGTTGTTTCGGAATATCTGGAAGCCGCCGAGTTGCAGGATGATCTGGACGCGTTGGGCTTTAACCTGGTTGGCTATGGGTGCACGACCTGTATTGGCAATTCAGGGCCGCTGCCGGAAGCGGTGTCTGCGGCGATCAACGAAGGCGATCTGGTCGCCTGTTCGGTGCTGTCGGGCAATCGGAACTTTGAAGGCCGGGTGAACCCTGATGTGCGCGCAAATTACCTGGCCTCGCCGCCGTTGGTGGTTGCTTACGCCATCGCTGGCGACATGAACATCGACATCACCACCGAGCCATTGGCACAGGATAAGGATGGCAAAGATGTCTATCTGAAGGACATCTGGCCAACCCAGGCGGAAATTTCCGAGCTGGTCGCGAGAACCGTCACGCGCGAAGCGTTCCAATCTAAATACGCCAATGTCTTTGATGGTGACGAACGGTGGAAGGCCATCAATGCCGGTGGTGGTTTAACCTACGATTGGCCTTCGACATCGACCTATGTGCAGAATCCACCTTACTTCCAGGGGATGGGAAAAGACGCCGGATCGATCAGCGATCTGCAAGATGCGCGTATCCTGGCCTTGCTTGGGGATTCGGTCACCACAGATCACATCTCGCCCGCCGGATCTTTCCGTAAGGATCACCCCGCCGGTCAGTATCTGGAGGAGCGGCAGGTTAACCCGCGCGACTTCAACTCGTACGGGTCGCGGCGTGGAAACCACGAAGTGATGATGCGCGGCACCTTTGCCAATATCCGCATCAAGAACGAGATGCTGGAAGGCGTCGAAGGCGGCTACACCAAAGGACCCGATGGCGAACAGACGTCGATCTATGAAGCGGCCATGGGTTATGTTGCCGATGGCACGCCACTGGTTGTGATTGCCGGTGAGCAATACGGCACCGGGTCGTCGCGTGACTGGGCCGCAAAAGGAACGGCGTTGCTGGGCGTGCAGGCCGTTATTGCGGCAAGTTTCGAACGCATCCACCGGTCGAACCTGGTGGGGATGGGTGTTTTGCCCTTCGAGTTTACCGGTGGTGACAATCGCACGACGCTGGGTCTGACCGGCGCTGAAACGGTATCGATCCCGGGTTTGGAAGATGTAAAACCGCGCGAGACGGTCAAAGCGACGATCACCTACCCCGATGGCGCGGTCAGAGAGATCGATCTTTTGTGCCGGATCGATACTGAAGTTGAAATCGAATATGTCGAGAATGGAGGTGTTCTGCACTACGTTTTGCGGAACCTTGCGGCCTAGCCGCAATCGAAGCAATTTTGCGTTGGGTCCGTTGGGTTTTGATAGAACACCGGGTTTCCGGGGCCAAGCCGGGGCCATGACTGTACCGGGGCGATCGTTGGCAATGGGGCCAAATCACGTCGGTATGATCGCCCAGCGGCGCTGCAATGCGAAATAATCTTACGTCCGTTTTGACAATCTCGAGCAATTCTGCGCCAAATGGCCCAGGGGCCGGAGCGAATATCGGCCATGTGTAAACTGACACGGAGGATTCAATGTCGAAACTTATCGGACAGGGCGGCCTGACACGGCGCGGCCTGATGCAAGGTGCTGCTGCTGGCGCGATGGTGCTGGGCGCGGGCATGCCTGCGATGGCGGCGCCCAAAAAGGGCGGCACGATGCGCATGGGTAAAGCGCACGGCCAGACCACGGATTCGCTGGATCCGGGCACCTGGGAGAACGGTTTTACCATTGCACTGGGCTTTGGGATCCACGGCTATCTGACCGAAGTTGCGGCTGACGGCAGTTTGGTGCCGAATGTAGCGGAAAGCTGGGAAGCATCTGCGGACGCTGCCGAATGGACCTTCAAACTGCGTGCTGGACAGACCTTCCACAATGGTCAGCCAGTGACGGGCGCGGACGTCGTCAATTCGATCAACCATCACCGCGGCGAAGATTCGCAATCGGCAGCAAAACCGATTGTCGAGCCGATCAAGGACATGACCGTTGATGGCGATAAGGTCGTCTTTACACTGACCGGCGGTAACGCTGACTTCCCGTTCATCCTGAGCGACTATCACCTGCCGGTCGTGCCATCCAAGGACGGCGCCGCCGATTGGGGTTCGGGCATCGGTTGCGGTCCCTACAAGATGGTCGAGTTTGATCCGGGCGTGATTGCGCGCTTTGTGAAAAACGCCGACCACTGGGATGCCGCGAACCGCGGCTGGTTCGATGAAATCGAGATGATCTCGATCATCGATCAGAACGCGCGGACGACGGCACTGGTGTCGGGCGATGTCCACGCCATTGACCGTTTGGACCTGAAGACCGCTGGCCTGATGGCCCGTAATCCGGGCGTATCGATTCAGCAGATTTCCGGTACTCAGCACTATACATTCGCGATGAACTCGCAGCAGGCGCCGTACGACAGTGTCGATGCACGTCTGGCGCTGAAATACGCTGTGAACCGCCAGGAACTGGTCGACAAAATCCTGTTCGGGTATGGCGCATTGGGTAATGACCACCCGATTGGTTCGGGCCAGCGTTTCTTCAACTCCGATCTGGCACAGCGCGAGTATGATCCGGAGAAGGCCAAGTTCCACATGAAGAAGGCCGGTCTGGACAGCCTGCAGGTCAGCTTGTCCGCTTCGGACGCGGCATTTGGCGGGGCTGTCGATGCGGCGGTTCTGTTCCAGGCCAGCGCGAAAGGGGCCGGCATCGAGCTGGAACCGGTTCGCGAACCGAAAGACGGGTACTGGTCGGACGTGTGGATGAAGAAACCCTTCACCGCCGTTTACTGGTCGGGCCGTCCGGTCGAAGATCAGATGTTCGCGACAGCCTATAAGTGCGGGGCATCCTGGAATGACGGCTTCTGGTGCAACGAGCGCTTTGACAGCCTGATGAGTGAGGCGCGTGCCGAACTGGACGAAGCCAAGCGTCGCGAAATGTATTTCGAGATGCAGGAACTGGTCCACAATGACGGTGGCATCATCATTCCGATGTTTGCATCGTATGTCTTCGCGACTTCGGATGCGATCGGTCATTCTGAAGCCATGGGTTCCAACTGGGATCTTGATGGCGAGCGCTGGATGGAGCGTTGGTGGATGGCGTAAGCCGCACGTCGGCCGGACCCGGGGTCCGGCCATCGCAAGCTGTGATAGGGTGGGCGTCTCGCCCACCCTTTTTTGTTGGAGGAGCCAATGCTGGACATCACGCGTGTACGCGGCAGGTATCAGGGCCGGAACGCGGGCACCAAGTATAACGGCTTTGCCTGGGCAGTGGCGACAGACCAGTCACACAGTGCGGAGATGTACGAACAGACCCGGATATCGCTGGCAGAGATCGACCGGGTGCTGGCGGAACTGGGGACTGACCGGACCCGTCTGATCAACGTCACGGTCTATGTCGGAAACATGCAGTTGAAAGACGAAATGGAAAAGGCATGGCTGGAATGGATCGGTGACGATCCAGCCCACTGGCCGCAGCGCGCCTGTGTCGAAGCCCCCCTTCACAAATACACCATGGTCGAATTCGTCGTTATCGCTGCCTGTCCGTGACCGCGCAATGGCCGAGCTGAAGAACAAAGCAACAGACGCGGATGTCGGGGACTATCTGGCAACGATCACCGATCAGCGGCGCCAGGCAGAGACCCGGCAGGTTGTCGAAATGATGGAGCGCGTGACCGGCGCGCCGCCGCGCATGTGGGGTGCGTCTATCATCGGGTTCGGCAACTATCGGTACACCAACACCAAGGGCAAGGAATTGCGTTGGTTTCTGACCGGTGCGGCGCCGCGCAAGCAGGCGTTGACGGTCTATATCATGCCGGGGTTCGAACCGTGGCCACAGTTGATGGACAAGCTGGGGCCGCACAAGCTGGGACGGTCGTGCCTTTACATCTCTCGGCTGGAGAAGGTCGACTTTGCGGTCCTGGAGGATCTGGTCGCCAAATCGGTTGCCTTGATGCGGGAGCGGTATGGGGCGGACTGATCACCTGTGCGCTTTCCCGGTATTTGGGTCCCGGGATTGGGCAGAGATAGGCGGGCTTCAGGTCACGTTGGCAGGGCATTGATCAGCGCGATGATTTCTGCCTTGCCCCGGGCGGTCCCAAAAACATAGCGGTCGGGCCGGACCAGGACTGCGTCTGCACCAAGGTCATCCAACCATTCCGTAATTTCGCGGGCCTCGTTTGGCGAAAAAATTTGGATGTTTTGGGCGGCCGCCAGCGCCAACAGATCTTCTGTCAGCACCTTGGTCCTCAGAAACAGCGCCGGAAAATAGTCGGCCACCTCGTCGGCTAGCTGGCCATCGTAAAGGCGCGGCTGTGGGAACAACGTCCCGGTGCCTTCTCGCTCTATTTGCATCAGGCCGGGCCCCAGCCGTGGCTTGGCTGACCCCATCCTGTAGGTCCCGTCGGGTTGCCGAAAGGCATCCTTCAGCGCCGCCTCCGGGTCCGTTGCATTGATCAGATTTCCCAGGCGCACGGCGTTCTGGATATAGTCGCGAACATGGGCGTGCCGTTCGGATTGATAGCTGTCCAGCAAGGCGTCGTCGTGGCCATTGCGCGTGCAGATCGCCAGCTTCCACGCCAGATTGGCCGCATCGCGGACACCGGCGCACATGCCCTGACCCATGAAAGGCGGCATTTGGTGCGCTGCGTCGCCTGCGATCAGCATGCGGCCGCTTCGCCATTGCCCGGCGATGACCGAATGAAAGGTATAGACAGCGGCGCGCTCGATGTCGGCTTCGTCCGGCGTGATCCACGCGGACAGCCGGTCCCACAGATAGCCGGGCGCCAACGCCTTCTGGTCCGTCTCACCGCGCAGCGCGATTTCCCAGCGTCGGCGCAGGCCCGGTCCGCGGACCTGTGTCACGGCCCGTTCCGGGTGGCAGTGCTGGATCGTGAAATCGCCAAGATCAGGGCGCTCGGCGGCCATCATCAGATCAGCCACCAGCCAACGTTCGTGGAAACCGAGGTCCTCGGTCGCGCCGCCGATATGTTGTCGAACCCGGGACCGTCCGCCATCGCAGCCAACCAGATAGCTGGCGGTTACCGTCGCCCCGCTGGCATCGGTGACAGTGACGGTGTCGCTGTCCTGATGAAGTTCGGCCGCTTCGACGCCCAGCCTGATCTCGGTCCGGGGCCATTCGGCCAACCGCGCGCGCAAGATCCGATCGAGGTCCGGCTGATGGAACCGGTAACTTGGGTGCCAACCTTGCGGGCCGACCTGTTGCGGGCGGGGCCAGTCCAGAATAAGTGCACCATCCTGATCGACAAAGCGCATGCCCGCATTGACCCGGCTGACCGTTGCAACCTCCTCCGCCACGCCGATGGTCTGAAAGACCCGCATGATCTCGTCATCGAAATGCACGGCGCGCGGCAGATCGTGCAGCTTTGCATCGCGCTCGAAGACGACGACCGAGATCCCGCGCATCGCCAACAGATTGGCCAGTACGGCCCCGGTCGGGCCAAGCCCGATTACGGCAACGTCGAAGTCCGGTTCGCTCAGGACGTCCGCTCCCCGCTTAATACGCCCCAAAGCCAGGGGCAGTCGGTCGGCGGCGGCGCTTGCAGCCCCTTTTCCCCGGCGCCGAGGCGCAAATCGGTGAAGGCAGCACGGGCTTTTTCGGGAAGATACGGGCGATCATGGCCCCAAAGGCTGGGGCCGTCATGCAGTTCTTCAGCCTGCCAGCTCTCAGGGTCGATGACGCGCCCGCCCCACCCGGTTTCAACAAAAAAGCCCGACGGTGTGTGGGTGTAGAAGGACGTCATCCAGTCGTTCGTGTGGCGGCCCAGTGTATAGGCCACATTGTCATTCTTCATGGTCGCCAGGTCATAGCCCTGACCGACATCATCCAGATTGGTGTATTCGACCATGAAGTGATGAAAGCCCGCATGGCCGGTGCCAACCATCGCGAAGCTGTGGTGCCGTCCGTTAACGTGGAAAAAGTAGAGCGGGATCGGCTTTAAGCCATAATCCGAGAGACGAAACCCGAGGATATCCCGATAGAAGGGCACGAGCGGTTCGACATCGGATACGTGCAGAACTGCGTGGCCCATGCCCATCGGGCCGGTTTTGAAACCCGAGATGGGACGGCCCGGGCTGAACGGATCGCGATCGACCATCGGCGAGTGGAAGAATTCGAGACGGTTGCCGGCCGGATCGTGGGTGACGATCAGATCGGCGACAAACCGCCGGTCAGCCAGGTCCCGGCCACCCGCTTCGATGGCAATCCCTGCATCTGAAAGACGGGCGCCGAGGGCGTCGAGCGTCTCGGCGCCGCCGACTTCCCAGCCCATGCACGCCAACGCGTCGCCGGGTTCGTCTGTCACCATCAAACGCTGTTTGCGGTCGTCCATGCGCATCGCCAGTTGACCGGTGCCGCGGTCCAGGACCTGCATCCCCAGTTGGCCGCTGGCATAGTCCGCCCAATCCTGCAGGCGGGTTGTACGCACCCCGAGATATCCAAGAGCCTCAATCATGGGCCGCAAGTTGCACGATGGTTCGGCGGCTGTCCACGGTTGGCGAGCGGTGTTGGTTCTGCGGGCTTGGCTTGTTCCACCCGGCAGGGCAGAACTTGGCACTCGTGCAGCAGGCTCGATCCGGGCGGAGTGCAACCGATGACCAGAACGATTTTCGCGCGCCAGGCGCTGCTGCCGACCGGTTGGGCCAAGAATGTTTCGGTGCGCATCGCTGATGGGCGGATCGCATCGGCCAGCGTAGGCGCCACCGACACCGCCGACACCGCCGACACCGCGACCAACGCCAGTGACGCCCAGCTGGTGGATATTCTGCTGCCCGCACCGAGCAATTTGCACAGCCATGCCTTTCAACGCGCAATGGCAGGCCTGACCGAGCGGCGCGGAACCGGCGATGACAGTTTCTGGACCTGGCGCACACTGATGTACCGATTTCTGGAACATCTGACGCTCGGGCAGGTGCAGGCCATTGCGGCCCAAGTGCAGGTTGAGATGCTGGAGGCAGGATATGCGGCCGTCGGCGAGTTTCACTATCTGCACCATGCGCCCGGCGGGGCGGCCTATGACAATCCTGCCGAGATGTCGGCGCGGGTTGCAGCCGCCGCGGCTGACACCGGGATCGGGCTGACGCATTTGCCGGTGCTCTATATGCAGGGTGGATCTGACCAACGACCTTTGGCGGGCGGGCAGCTGCGGTTTGGGTCGGATCTGGATGGATTTGTTCGGCTGCTGGACGGTGCCGAGCAGGCGACAGCGTCACTGCCGGATGCCGTGGTTGGCGTGGCACCGCATTCGTTGCGCGCCGTCGGGATCGAAGCGCTGACCGACGCGGTCTCGCTCAGACCCGGCGCGCCCGTGCATCTGCATATTGCAGAGCAGATCGCCGAGGTGAACGAAATTCTGGGAACCCACGGCGCGACACCAGTCAAGTGGCTGCTGGAGGTGATGGATGTTGATGAGCGATGGTGTTTGATCCACGCGACGCATATGTCGCCCGCGGAAACCGAGGGGCTGGCGCAGTCCGGGGCCGTCGCGGGTCTTTGCCCCATCACCGAGGCCAATCTGGGTGACGGGATCTTTGACGGCGCTGCCTTTGTTTCCGCTGGTGGGCGGTATGGCGTCGGCTCTGATTCAAATGTGCGCATCTCGCTGACCGAAGAACTGCGCATTCTGGAATACGGTCAACGCCTGAAGATGCGGCAACGCAATGTGCTCGCTGCGCCAGGCGGATCGACCGGGCGGGCGATTTATGACGCGGTTCTGGCCGGGGGCGCGCGGGCAATGGGCCGGGCGTCGGGTGCGATCGCGCCGGGTCTATGGGCCGATCTTGTCGCATTGGATGGCGGTAACCTGGCCCTGGCGGGGGCGGGCGGCGATGCCGTATTGGACGGTTGGATATTTGCCGGTGATGATAACGCGGTTTCCGAGGTTTGGTCGGCCGGGCGCCATGTTGTCCAAGATGGCCAGCACGTCGCAGGCGCGCCGGTCGAGGCGGCGTTTCGCGCGGTGATGAAGGACCTGCGGGCGGCCTTGTAAGGCGGCGTAGAACTTCGCCGCCATATTGGCGTGTGTTCAGACGAACCGACCCCCGTTATTCGAAGGCCACCACTTCGCTGGCCAGGGTATTGCCCAGGCTGTCGCCGCCTTTCGCGCGGATGACCCAGCCAGGCCCCGGCGCCCACCAGGCGCGGACCTGGGCCGAATAAGTCGGACCATCGACGGATTCGAGACGCCCGTCGAGGATCCATGTGTCGAAGGTGCCTGCTGGCGTCGTGATCCGCTCGGTCCCCGCAACCGTGATCACCATCCGTGATTTTTTGCCGTCGGGCGCAGTGCGCAGAAAGGCAACGCGCTTGCCTTTTTCCAGCGGCCAGAGCGCGGCATAAGAGGCCTCGTCGATGACCATCTCGCCGCCGCAACCCCAACACCCGGGGTAGAAACCGCCGGCCTTGCCGGATTGGTCGGAATAGGCGCCGCGCGGGCCGCGGGACTGACCGGCTGTGATCCGCGTGCGACTGGTCTCCCCGTTCACCTTGTTTTCCAGCTCGATCACCGTTCCCGGCCTGGCATAGGCCAGAAGAACGTCATTTCCGACCGGGTCGTCGTCGCTGCCGGGTACGGGCGCGCAAGCGGCGATTAACAGCACTGGAAGCAAAAGGAGGCGTTTCATAAGGTTCTCTCAGTCAATTTCTGTCTGTCTTCTCAACGGCCCAGCGTCGGAGATCGGTCGTTCCAACGCATCTCAGCGTCTTCTTTTGACGACTATCTCATCCGGGCTTGCCTGCAATGGCCCTAGCGTCCTTTCCAGACTGGATCGCGTTTTTCGGTGAAGGCGCGGGCGCCCTCCAATTGGTCTTCCGAACCGTAGAGGATATCGACCGTTCGCAATTGCCGGTTTGTGATGCGCGACAGCATGTCCTGAAAGCGCATATCTTCGGCCTCGCGCACCACCTCCTTGATCGCAGCCATGACAAGCGGCGGACCAGAGGCGATCAGTTGCGCCAACTCGCGGGCTTTGTCCATCAACTGATCGGCTGGGACCATCTCTTTGACCAGACCCCATCGCACGGCTTCGTCAGCATCGAACCAGCGCCCGGTCAGCAAGAGGTCCATGGCAACATGATAGGGCATTCGCTTTGGCAGCTTGATCGATGCGGCGTCCGCGACCGTGCCGGACCGAATTTCCGGCAGCGCAAAGCTGGCGTGATCTGCGGCAAGCAGAATATCGCAGGAAATCGCGAGCTCGAGCCCGCCGCCGCAGCAGATGCCGTTCACCGCCGCAATCACCGGCTTGTTCATATTTCCCAGTTCCTGAAGCCCGCCGAATCCGCCGATGCCGTAATCGCCATCGACAGCATCACCATCGGCAGCGGCCTTCAGGTCCCAACCTGCGCTGAAGAATTTGTCGCCTGCACCGGTCAGGACCGCGACCCTCAGATCCGGGTCGTCGCGAAAGGTCTGAAACAACTCGCCCATTTCGCGAGATGTTGCGAGGTCGATGGCATTTGCTTTGGGGCGATCCAGCGTGATTTCCAGCACATGGCCATCGCGTCGGGTCTTCAGGGTCTCTGGCATTTGGCGCTCCGCATATTGGTTGATTATGCAGTACGCGCGTGGCGTTGAAGGTCAAGAATAATGGCCGGTCAATCGACTTTGGGTGGCGGGGTCGCTGCCGGTGCGCCCAATTTTAGGGCGGCAGCGCGCCCGCCATAGCGCTCGACCATCGCTGCCTGGTCAGCATGGGCTAAGGCGTCCGTCGCCGCAGGGTCGCAGATCGACGAGAGTTCGGCGGTCAATGCTGCCAGCGTTTCAGCATGAACCGGATCGGAGGTGAGGTTTCGCACCTCTTCCGGATCGGACTGCAAATCGAACAACTCCGGATCGAAGCCGACATAGTGGATCAGCTTCCAGCGGCCCTTGCGCAGCATGAAAGCGCCGCTGACGGCGCCGACCGCGTGATATTCACTGAAGACCACGCGATCCGGGTCGGTCGGCTTTGCGGCGATCTGGGTAAGCGGCTTTCCCGGACCGTCATTGGAACAATCGACACCGAAATGGTCCGGAATGGTTGCCGAGAGATCCAGCAAGCTGACAGGTGTTTCGCAGACCGCAGGTTGCTGCCGGGGATCGGCGACGATCAGCGGGACCGCCGCTGATTCCTCGTACATGTTGGATTTGCCCCATAATCCGCGGGCGCCGACATTGTCGCCGTGATCGGATGTATAGACAATGCTGGTCCGATCGCCGAGGCCCGCCGCGGCCACCGCATCGACGATCTGCCCGACATTGTGATCCATCCAGGTACATAATCCGAAATAGGCGCGCATCGCGGCGATGCGTTCCTCGCCATCTCGGAACGCGCCTTCCGTGTCGGCCATGGCGTTGTGCTTTTCGATCCAGGGATGACGGGCATACCCGTCGTCTGGATGCAGTTTGGCCGGAGGCATGATTCCAGGCGGGTAGAGGTCATAGAACTCTCGCGGGACGACCAGAGGGAAATGCGGCGCGACGAGGCCCACATAAAGGCACCATGGACGGTCGTCCCCGGCGTGCTCGGCCAGCCAACTCCGGGTCCGGCGAACCACGGCGGCATCGTAGTCGGTATATTTGCTATCGCCCGGTCCAATGTAATCGCCCAACATCCGGCCGGGCATGTTGACGCGTTCGTCTTCTTTGCGGATCGATCCCCAAACCATGCCGACGCCATCGGCGACCATCATCGGAATATGTTCGACGTCGAAACCTGCCGGATCTTCCTGTGCCCGATAGTGCAGTTTGCCGATGGATTCGACCGCCACACCTGCATTCTGCAAGGCATGGCCCCAGCCGGGTATCGCACCGGTATAGGGCATGGCGTTATCCCACAGCCGGGTCTGGTGCACATAAAGGCCGGTTGCAAAACTCGCCCGTGCGGGAACGCAGATCGGGCTGGGCGTATAGGCATTTGTAAACACCGTGCCGCGGGCCGCCAGAGCGTCCAGATGAGGGGTTTTGACGAACGGGTGGCCGACGGCGCCCATCGCGCGGGCCTGATGTTCATCGGACATGATGACCAGCAGATTGTCTGCGGTCATGTTTCGAACTCCGTCGTCTCGGCGGCCCGTTCCAACTTATCGATGGATCTATGAAGAGCCGACAGCTCGTCTTCTGTCAAAGTACCGGTCAGAAACCGTTGCCGTGCCCGCATCCGGGGCAGCATCGCGTCGACAATTGATTTGCCTTCTGCAGTCAGCGTCAAGTGCTGAACCCTGCTGTCCTGGTTGTCTTGTTGGCTGCTGACCAAACCGCGCGACGTCAGAGATCTAAGCTTGCGGCTGAGTTGCCCTTTGTCCAACCCGGTTTCGCGGTTCAGGTAGGTCAACGTTGTGTTGTCGAGGCTATCGATCATTGCGATGATCCGCCAGTCCGTGAGCGTGATACCGGCATGCTCCGCCAAATAGCGCGATGCCTGGACATTCAATCGCGACTGCAATCGGACCAACCGGTACGTCAAGAACTGGCGTAATTTCAGATCCTGGTCGGGCGATTCAGGGTCATCGGCGTCGAGCATATGTTATCCTCCGCCGACATGTTCGTACAGGTAACTTGACACGTCAACTTTATCATGGCCCCCTTGGGTTGGAAGAATTTGGGAGGATTCCATGCGAAAGTTTCTGAAATCGGCAATAATCGGCGCCGCGGCGCTGGCATTTTCGATGCAGGCGCAGGCGGCGGAGTGGACCCCGCCCGGGCCGATTAAGTTGTTGATCGCGTTCAAGGCGGGTGGCGGAGCGGATACGCAAGCGCGCCTTATCGCCGAGGAACTGGAAGCGCGCAAAGGCTGGAAAATTGTACCCGAGCAATTGACCGGAAAGGGCGGGGCCGTGTTGGCCGCGGCCATGAAGGATATGCCCAATGACGGATCGGTCATTGGGATCGTTGTGACCGAAACCTTCGGTTACAACATGATCTCGGCCAAGAAAGCGGCCTACGCGCAGGCCGATTTTACCCCGTTAACGACGACTGCCGGCTTTCAGATGGGCCTGGTCGTGCTCTCGAAAAAAGGGTGGAAAACCTGGGATGACGTGGTCAAGGCGGCCAAAGGCGGCGAGGCACTGCGATTTGGCGCGATGTCGCCAAAACTGGCCGACATGGCCTATCTGCTGGGCAAACATGCGGGCTTCGAGTTCAACATTGTCATGGTCAAAGGCGGTAAGGGCGTGATGAACGGCCTGAATGCCGGGGATCTGGACATCGGTTGGGGCGCTGGCATCCAGACCAAGGCGGTCAAGGCCGGTGATATGGTCAATCTGTTGTCGGCGCTGACCAAGCGATTGGATGCATCCCCCGATGCCCCGACGCTGGGCGAAATCGGCATGGATATGAACGCCGAGGGCTATTTCATGTTCACCGCCCCTGCTGGCATTCCGGACGACGCGCGCGCCGCGATTTCGGAGGCGATTGCCGAGATTGTGACAGACCCATCCAGCAAGGCGAATGCGTTCATAACCAAGGGCTTTGGCGGGCCGGTTGTGATCAAGGGCGCCGCGTTGGAGGAGGTTCTGGCAAAGGACGCAGCGGCAGCCGAAAAGCTGATGTCTTTGGTCGATCAGTAGCGCCCGACCTCCCGGGCCGAAATGTCGCCTGCCGGACATTCCCCCGCGCTGTGAGGGGGCTCTTCGCGGTCGCTGGTTTGAGCCGTGCGCATCCAGGATGCGGGGTGCGGTGAGGAACTGTCGATGAAATTCGTCCTGAACCAGGACCGTGTTCTTGGCCTGATCGCGTTGGCGGTCGGGCTGGTCCTGGTCTTCTATTGGGCACCGGTCGATTCCGAAACCGGATTGGTCGAGCGTGTGCGCGGGCGCAGCGCCATCGGTGACGCGATGGCGCCATCGGTTGCCGGAACGATCATCGGGCTGTCAGGGCTTTGGCTGATCGTCGCAGGCGGCAACAGCGTGCCGATAGGCCGGGGCAACGTGGCCTGGTTGATCGGGCTGTTGGCGGTTCTGGGACTGTCCTTGTCGTTGATGCGTTGGTTCGGACCGGCGGTGGTCGAGGCCGTGACCGGCGCCGATTATCGCCCGCAGCGGGACACCCCCCCGTGGAAATACGCCGGGTACCTGATCGGCGGGACCGTTATGATCGCCGGGTTGATCTTTCTGGTCGAGCGGCGATTGCACTGGTCACGCATTCTGATCGCGCTCGGCGTCTCCTCCGTTCTGGCGATGCTTTACGATCTGCCGTTCGACAATCTTATCCTGCCGCCGAACGGTGATGTCTGATGGACATGCTGGACCATGTCTGGCTTGGCGTGCTGGCAGTTTTTCAGGGTCCGGTCCTGTTCGAAATTGGCGGTATCGGACTTCCGGTCACCTTGGCGATGGTTGCAGCCGGGTTCGTCCTGGGCGTTTTGGTCGGGGCGACGCCTGGACTTGCCGGACCAATGGCGATGGCCGTGTCCCTGCCGATCCTGATATCGATCTTTGGGTTCGACACCTCTGCCCTGCTGCCGGTGATGGGGTTTCTGATCGGGATCATGAAGGGGGCGACCGTCGGCGGCGCGGTGCCTGCGATCCTGTTCAACACGCCCGGAACGCCTGATGCCGTGATGACAACGCTGGACGGATATCCGATGACCCGGGCCGGGCAATCGCGCAAGGCATTGCGGGTCGCGCACTTCTCGTCTGTTTCTGGCGACACGGTGTCGGATATCGTCCTGTTCATCTGCGCGCCCTTTCTGGCAGTGCTGGTCGAGCGGTATCTCGATCTGCCTGAAAAGACGGCGCTGATCGTGTTGTCACTTTCTTTCATCGCCGCGGTCGTCGGGTCGTCGGTCGCCAAGGGTCTGATCGCCATGGGGCTGGGGATGCTGGCGGCCTATGTCGGAACCGGGGAAGAGTTTTATCCGCGCCTGACCGGCGGCGTGTCCTGGTTGGCGCAGGGGTTTTCGATAACATCGGCAATCCTGGGTGTTTTGATCGTCGGCGAGATCTTCAAAAGCCTTGAAGACCTTATGCGCGAACGGCGCGAGACCGGTGCGATCAAGCAAACGCCGATTGCCGGTGATAACCGCCTGACTTGGCACGAGCGCCGACGGCTTCTGCCCTTCATTGCCAATTCGGCAGTGATTGGAACGGCGATCGGCGCGCTGCCGGGGATCGGATCGACGCTGGCGGCAACGCTGGGTTATGCGTCCGGTCGCAAGATGCACGAGCGTCGACGCGGCGGCGGGCCTGAATTTGGGCGCGGCGCGCCAGAGGGCGTGGCGGCGACGGAAGCGGCGAACTCCGCCGTGTCCGGCGCCAATCTGATCCCGGTCTTGTCCTTGGGCATTCCGGGCAACGCTGCCGCGGTTTTCCTGATCCTGGCAACGGAAAGTATTGGCGGCTTTAACCCTGGCCCTGCGGTCTTTCGTGTGCCGTCTGATGGCGTGAATTCCGAGATGGTGCTGGCGTTCGGCATCTTCACGGTCATGGTCGTCGGCAACATCCTGAACTGGACGCTGGGCGGGCGCATCATGCGGGCCATGGGCGTCATGATCCGGGTGCCCAAACAGATCCTATTGCCGTCGGTGCTGCTGGTCACGTTGACTGCAATCTATGTCCAGGAAACGTCGATGGCAGCGATTTGGTTCACGCTGGGGTTTGGTGTCCTGGGCTATTTGTTCCGCAAGCTGGGGATCTCGGTGCTGCCTTTCGTGATCGCCTTTATCCTGGCGGGGAATCTGGAAGAAACGGCCCGCCAGGCGTTTTCCGCCAGCGGTGGCGATCCTTGGTTCCTGTTCAAAAGCCCGCTTGCCCTGATCTTTCTGCTGGCCAGCGCCGCAGTCGTCCTTCTGTTTTCGCGCCGAAAGAGCGCCGTTTCTGATTGACCGGAGAAATCAATTGACCCGTCCAAACTTTGTTCTGATTTCCGCTGACCAACAGCGCGGCGATTGCCTCGGCGTCGAGGGACGTCGCATCAAGACGCCGCATCTCGACGAACTGGCCGGGCAAGGCACCCGGTTTGCCGCAGCGATTACGCCTTGCGTGGTGTGCCAGCCTGCGCGTGCGTCGATCCTGACGGGGCAACTTTGCCGGACCCATGGCGTGCACGACAACGGCATCGATCTGGACCCCGCCGCCGGTGAAAAAGGTTTCGCCGCGGCGTTGGCAAAGTCGGGCTACGAGACCGCCTTTTTCGGTAAGGCACATTTTTCGACCTACCACACGTTCGAAGAAACTGGCACGCCGGAATGCCTGAAGTCATCGGCCCAGTACGGCCCTGATTGGTATGGTCCCTATATGGGTTTCCAGCATGTCGAACTGATGTTGGTCGGCCATAATTGGTTCCCGCCCGAACAGCCGCCACGCGGCCAACATTACGAACGCTGGTTTCATGCCGATGGCAAAGGGGCCGAAAAGCTGAAGGCCTATTGGGCGAACGCCGGGGATACGAAAGAGGCGGCTCAGACCTGGCATTCGCAGTTGCCGGTTGCGTGGCACAATTCGACCTGGACCGCTGATCGGGCGATTGACTGGCTGAAACAGGACCATGACCAACCGTTTTGCACTTGGATCAGTTTTCCCGATCCGCATCATCCATTCGACTGTCCCGAACCCTGGTCGCGCCTGCACGATCCAGCCGAGGTCGATCTGCCCAAGCATCGCGAACGCACATTCCAGGGGCGGCCTTGGTGGCACGAGAAAGTGCTGACCGCCGAGCCGGAGGGCAGCAAGGAAAGCGCCGAAATCCGAAAGGCCTATTCCCGGATCGCCGAGCAATCGGATGAGCAACTTCGTGAGATCATCGCGAACACATATGGGCAGATTTCGCTGATCGACCATCAGGTCGGGCGGTTGTTGATCGCGCTGGAAGAAGCCGGATTGGCCGAGAACACCGTGGTCATCTATTTCTCCGACCATGGTGACTGGCTGGGCGATCATGGATTGGTTCTGAAAGGCCCGATGCATTACGAGGGACTATTGCGTGTCCCGCTGATCGTGCGCGGCCCTGGTATTCCTGCGGGCGCAGTTTCAGATCAGCCTGTTTCAACGCTGGACATTGCGCCGACGCTCTTCGACCTCTCAGGGGCGAATGCCCTGCAAACCCAACATGGCCAAAGTCTTGTGCCGGTCGTCAAATATGGCGCCAGCCGGGATTTCGCCCTGAACGAGTGGGAGCTTTTGCCCGGCCGGGCCGGGGTCGCCCTGTCATTGCGCACGGTCAGGACGCGGACGCATAAGATGACGGTCGATATGACGTCAGGTGCCGGTGAACTTTACGATCTGCTGGCCGATCCTGACGAGTTGTTCAATCTTTACAATGATCCCACCGCATCGGCAGTTCGCAGGGACCTGACAGAGATGTTGGCCACGCGGCCTGACGATGCCGGTCCGGTTCGCACCCCGGTCGGCATGGCATGAGACCATAAAAAAGGGGCGACCCGAAAGTCGCCCCGCCTTAGTCAAATCCAGACCTGCTGTGGCCGGGACGTTCCCTTGATCAGGCCGAGGCCGCTGCGACCGCGCGGCGGGTCATCACGGCGACCAAATGGGCCCGGTATTCCGGCGATCCATGAATGTCACCGATCATGCCATCAGCCGCAGGCGCCGCCGGAACGGCATCGGGCGAGAAGTTGCCCGACAGGGCCTGTTCAGCCGCCGCCCAGCGGTGGGCACCCTCTTCCGATGCACCGGTCACCGCGACGCGGACGCCGTCCGACTTCTTGGCGACAAAGACACCGACCAGTGCAAAGCGCGATGCCGGTTGGACGAACTTCTGATAGTTCGCCGATTCCACTTTCGCCTGCGAAACGCTGGCTCCGGTCGGGAAGGTCACGGCAGTGACAATCTCGCCATCATCCAGAGCCGTCGTAAACATGCCCTGAAAGAAGTCGTCTGCAGCGATGGTGCGCTTGTTCGTCGTGATTTCAGCGCCTGTGCCCAGGACCGCAGCCGGATAGCAGGCAGCCGGATCGTTGTTGGCCAGACTGCCGCCGATGGTGCCGCGATTGCGGACCGCCGGATCGCCGATATGGGCGGCGACATTCTGCAACCAACCCGGCACATTTCCGTCATTGGCAACCGCAGCGTGACGGGCCGCGCCGCCGATTTCAAGATCGCCATCGCGAACGATCCCGATCGACGAAGAAAGGCACCCGGTCAGATCCACGACCGTGTCCGTTTCCGCCAAACGGGCTTTCATGGTCGGCAACAAGGTCTGACCGCCAGACAGCGCCATGGCGTCGCCAGACGTCAGTGCAGCGGCCGCTTCGTCAACCGAGCCGGGTTTGATGTAGTTAAAGTTGTACATGAGTTATCTCCCATTCTGTCTGTGGACCGCTCTCCCGCCCAATTACGGGGCAGGGGAGCGGTTCACGACAGGTGTCAGCTGTTCATTGCCGCCCAAACGTT
Source organism: uncultured Limibaculum sp. (assembly GCA_951813525.2). Lineage (GTDB taxonomy): Bacteria > Pseudomonadota > Alphaproteobacteria > Rhodobacterales > Rhodobacteraceae > Thermohalobaculum. The sequence continues at coordinate 31,368 of CATOTJ020000003.1, read as the reverse complement.
CTGAGGCGAAACGGGCATGTTGATATTGTCGGTTCCGATCGCATCGATGACCGCATTGACCAGCGCCGGCGGCGATCCGATCGCTCCGGCCTCTCCACAGCCCTTGATGCCAAGCGGATTGCCGGGGCACAGCGTCTCGTGCGTCGAGACCTGATAGAACGGCACATCGTCGGCCCGGGGCATGGTATAGTCCATGTAGGTCCCGGTCAGAAGCTGACCATCCGCATCATAGACCGCCTGTTCCAGCATCGCCTGGCCGATCCCCTGTCCAATCCCGCCGTGAACCTGACCGGCCACGATCATCGGATTGATGACCCGGCCGAAATCGTCGGCGGCAACAAAGCCTTGGATATCGACAACACCGGTTTCCGGATCGACTTCGACCTCGCAGATATAAGAACCTGCGGGGAAGGTGAAGTTGGTCGGATCGTAGAAGGCGCTTTCGTTCAGCCCCGGTTCGACACCTTCAGGCAGATTGTGCGCAACATAGGCGGCAAGGCCGACTTCGTGCCACAGCATCTGCTTGTCAGTGCCTTGAACCTTAACGGCGCCCTCTTCGATGACCAGATCGCCCTCTGACGCCTCCAGGACGTGGGCGGCGATCTTCTTCACCTTAGCTTCGACTTTGTCGAGCGCCTTAACAATCGCCGAGATACCAACGGCGCCGGAACGTGACCCGTAGGTACCCATTCCGAACTGAACCTTGTCGGTATCGCCATGGACGATTTTGACCGAGTCGTGGGGAACGCCGAAGCGGTCGGCAACAACCTGGGCAAATGTCGTTTCGTGACCTTGCCCGTGGCTGTGGCTGCCAGTCATGACCTCGATGGTCCCAACCGGGTTCACGCGAACCTCGGCTGATTCCCAACCGCCAACTCCGGCACCCAACGAACCGGCCGCTGCCGAAGGCGCGATCCCGCAGGCTTCGATATAGCAGCTATAGCCAAGACCGCGCTTTTTACCGGCGGCTTCGGACGCCGCCTTGCGCGCTGCGAAACCGGCAACGTCCGCTGCTGCCTCGGCGGCAGACAGGGTCGCATCGAAATCGCCTGCGTCATAAGCCATGATCACCGGTGTCTGATAGGGGAACTCGGTGATGAAGTTGTTCCGGCGCAGGGCTGCCGGGGACGTGCCCAGCTCTTTCGCCGCTTTCTCCATCATGCGTTCGACCAGATAGCAGGCCTCGGGCCGTCCGGCCCCGCGATAGGCGTCGACTGGCGCCGTGTTGGTATAGACCGCCTTGACGTTGCAGTAGATCGACGGGATCGCGTACTGGCCCGACAGCAGGGTCGCATAAAGATATGTCGGAACCGCTGACGAGAACAGCGACATATATGCGCCCAGATTGGCCGTGGTATCGATCTTGAACCCGGTGATCTTGTTGTTGGCGTCAAAGGCCATCTTTGCCGTGCTGACATGGTCGCGGCCATGGGCATCCGTCAAAAACGCCTCGGACCGGTCGGCAGTCCACTTGATCGGGACCCCGGCCTTGCGGGCCGCCCAAACGCACACCGTCTCTTCCGGATAGATATAGATCTTGGCACCGAAACCGCCGCCCACGTCTGGGGCGATCACACGCAGTTTGTGCTCTGGCGCGATTTGGAAAAACGCCGACATGACCAGCCGCGCAACATGCGGGTTCTGGCTTGTCGTGTGCAGCGTCAGGTGATCCTCGCCGGAATCGTATTGCGCCAAGGCTGCGCGCGGCTCCATCGGGTTCGGGGCCAGGCGGTTGTTCGTGACATCCAGTTCCACAACCTTGGCTGCGCTGGCCAGGGCCGCATCGGTTGCCGCTTCGTCGCCCAGTTCCCAATCATAAATCAGATTGCCTTCGGCTTCGTCGTGGATCTGTGCGGCAGTCGAAGAAAGCGCTGCGCCGACGGTGGATGCCGCCGGCAGTTCTTCGTATGTCACATCGACTTTTTCCGCTGCATCGCGGGCACGTGCCTGCGTATCGGCAATGACAACGCAGACAGAATCACCGACATAGCGCACCTTGCTGGTCGCCAAGGCCGACCAGGCACCCATCTTCATGGGCGTGCCGTCTTTCGATGTGACCGCCCAGCCACAGAACAGATTGCCGATCCCGTCGCCGACAAGTTCATTGCCATCATAGATTGCGACGACGCCCGGGGCGGCCATCGCCGCCGATTTGTCGATGCCGACAATGTTTGCATGGGCATGTGGGCTGCGGACGAATGCAGCATAATGCTGACCGGCGACGTTGAAATCGTCGACATAACGGCCTTTGCCAGTTGTAAATCGCACATCTTCTGTGCGGACGACGGCAGCGCCGATTCCATCTTTAGGCATGTGTTGACCTCCCTTGTCCGTTTTCTCAGGCGCCAGCTGCAGCGGCAGCCTGAATGGACTTGACGATATTGTGGTACCCAGTGCAGCGGCAGATGTTGCCTTCCAGATAATCGCGAATTTCCTGCTCGCTGGGGTTTGGATTGTTCTTCAGCAGGTCGGCCGCCGACATAATCATGCCAGGGGTACAGAACCCGCATTGCAGGCCGTGATTGTCCTGAAAGGCCTGCTGAATCGGACCCAACGAGCCGTCATCATTGGCCATACCTTCGATGGTCGCGACAGACGCGCCATCGCAAGAAACCGCCAGCGCCGTGCAGGATTTCACCGCTTCGCCGTCGACATGGACAACACAGGCGCCGCATTGCGACGTGTCACATCCGACATGCGTTCCGGTCAAACCAAGGTTTTCGCGCAGGAACTGCACCAGCAGGGTGCGGCCTTCGACATCTCCGCTTACGGCCTTGCCGTTTACGGTCATATTCACTGTTGGCATTGTGGTCCTCCCTAGAGACTCGTGTGTTCCTTGATATCTTTTAACCGGTCAGACGGCGGAACCAACCATCTTGCCACGCTAATCGGAAACATTCCCATCAGCCGGGCGTGATCCTGATCGGACGGCCTGCGTCGCGGCCGCGCTCATTTGTTCGCCTTCCATCTTCATCTGACCCCACACAGCAACTTTGGGAACTCTACCGCCTTTCGCAAGCATTGGAACCTGACCTTTGCGTAATCTGTCGTCGAATCGTTGCCGGACTGCGCCAGATTTAGCAGGCAAAGCAAAGCCAAGGACCTTGGGGTGTCCGGGCGCTTGGACGTCCGGATTGGCAGAGACCGGAGGCTGGGTTAAAACCATGTGATCACGCGGCCACCTTTCTGACCAAGGGCCAATGCTACGACCGCCTACAGTTTACGCCGGACCCGGTGCATGCTTGTTTGAGATTATCCGGGCCGGTGCGCCCCGAACGCAAAGGATTGAACCGAATGCTTGATACTCAGACGAACCTCGCAGCCCATCTCAAAGACGCCGGTTTGCTTGAAACCCGCGCCTACATTGCCGGTGAATGGTGTGACGCAGATGACAGCGCGTCGTTCGCCGTCACCAACCCTGCGCGCGGTGACGTGATTGCCGAGGTTGCCGATGTTTCACGCGTCGAGGCCGAACGGGCGATCGCGGCGGCGTATCAGGCGCAAAAGGAATGGGCTGCCTGGACCGGTAAGGAACGCGCGGCGGTCCTGCGCCGCTGGTATGACCTGATGGTTGAAAACGCCGATGATCTGGGGGCGATCCTGACCGCCGAACAGGGAAAGCCACTGGCCGAGGCGAAGGGTGAAATCCTTTACGGCGCCTCGTTCATCGAATGGTTTGCCGAGGAAGCCAAGCGCATCTATGGCGAGACCATTCCCGGCCACCAGCGCGATAAGCGGATCACGGTGATCCACCAGCCGATCGGTGTTGCCGCCTCGATCACACCCTGGAATTTTCCGAACGCGATGATCACCCGCAAGGTCGGCCCCGCTTTGGCCGCCGGATGTGCGTTTGTTGCCCGCCCGGCATCGGAAACGCCGCTTTCTGCCCTTGCACTCGGCGTCCTGGCTGATCGCGCGGGTCTTCCGAAAGGGGTTCTCTCGATTCTGCCCTCCAGCCGGTCGTCGGATATCGGGCGCGAGTTTTGCGAAAACCCGATGGTGCGAAAGCTGACCTTTACCGGTTCGACCGAGGTTGGCCGAATTCTTCTGCGCCAGGCGGCCGAGCAGGTGATGAAATGCTCGATGGAACTGGGCGGGAACGCTCCGTTCATCGTCTTTGACGATGCCGATCTGGATGCCGCGGTCGAGGGCGCGATCATTTCGAAATACCGCAATAATGGCCAGACCTGTGTCTGCGCCAATCGGATTTATGTGCAGGACGCCGTTTACGATGCTTTTGCCGGGAAGCTGGCCGCAGCGGTCGAGAAGATGACTGTCGCCGACGGCCTGACCGACGGGGCCCAGCTTGGTCCCCTGATCAACCAGGACGCTGTCGACAAGGTCCGCGAACATATCGACGATGCGTTGGCGAAAGGCGGGCAGATCCTGACCGGCGGCAAATCACACGCCTTGGGCGGGACGTTCTTCGAGCCGACAATCATCACCGGTGCGACCCGCGAGATGGCGTTCTCGGAAGAAGAAACGTTCGGGCCGCTGGCGCCGCTCTACCGTTTCGACACCGATGACGAGGTCATCGATTTGGCCAATGACACGATCTTTGGGCTGGCCGCATACTTTTACGGTCGTGATCTCGGCCGTGTCACCCGTGTTGCCGAAGCACTGGAATACGGAATGGTGGGCATCAACACCGGCCTGATCTCGACCGAAGTCGCCCCCTTCGGCGGCGTCAAACAATCGGGCCTGGGCCGCGAAGGCAGCCGTCACGGCATGGCAGAATTCATGGAAATGAAATACCTCTGCACATCGGTCTGACCGGACGGGCCGGGCGCGAATTTCCATGGGTACGGGTTCCTCGTACCCGCCATTCGAACACGTTTTCATCAAAGTCAGAAAAGTGTCCGTCAAACCGGGGGAACTTCAGTCTCAGTCGTTGAAGATTATGTCGCCCAGCCGTGACGGCTTCCAATGTTTGATCTGTTCCATTTCTGCTTTCGCCAGATCGGTCAGATGTTCAGGCGATGGCGACATATTCAGCAATTCAGGGTCCAGGCAAATAAACGGCGGCGGCCAAGAAAGGCCACCGCCCTCCCGCGCCCACGGACCGCTTCCGTTGTCGCCCGCCAGCGCCCATTTCGATTTCGCGCGCCGCTTCAATCGATTTTTCCTTGTTGCCGCCTGCAATCCTTTGGTCTAGTTGCCATCAGCCAAAAGGGAGGGGTCCCATCACGGATCGGAATGATAACCTTGCGCTCGAGGTCAAGGACCTGGTCAAGCACTATGGCGGCGTGCAGGCCGTTCGCGGCGTGTCCTTTCAGGTGCCGCAGGCCTCCATTGTCGGCCTGATCGGGCCGAACGGTGCGGGCAAGACGACGACATTCAACCTGGTTGCAGGCGCCGAAAAACCGACGGCGGGTCAGGTCTTTCTCTATGGCGAGAACATCACCGGTGTGCCGACCCATCGGCTTTACGCGCGCGGGCTGCTGCGCACGTTTCAGTTGGCACAGGAATACCAAAAACTGACATCGCTGGAAAATCTGATGGTCGCGGCATCGGACCAGCCGGGCGAAGATTTCTTCATGAACTGGTTCGCGCGGGGCCGGGTCCGTGCCCGCGAGGCCGAAGTCATCGACAAAGCTCACGACACGCTTGAATTTCTGGGTCTGACCCATGTGACGACCGAATTGGCTGGAAACCTTTCAGGCGGGCAGAAAAAGCTGCTGGAACTCGGGCGCACGATGATGACCGACGCGCGCCTGGTCCTGCTGGACGAGCCCGGCGCAGGCGTGAACCCGACCCTGATGCTGAAAGTGATCGATATGATCCGTCGTCTGAACGAAGAACGCGGCTATACCTTCTGCATCATCGAGCATGACATGGATCTGGTCGCCGACCTTTGCGAGAACGTGGTGGTTCTGGCCGAGGGCCAGGTTCTGACGGAAGGGCGGATGGACACCGTTCGACAGAACGAGAAAGTGATTGATGCGTATTTCGGAGGTGAGTTGGTATGAGTAGCAACGCAATCGGGTTTTGGATCCAGAGCGCGGATTATTCGGCAGTCGATCATGACCCGGTGGACTATCAGCAGGCTTGTCAGTCGATCCGCGGTCACGATTGGGCACGGGAAGTCGCCCGGTTCGTGTCGATGGAACAGCGCGGAGAGGACTGCTGTGCGCCGGGCATCGGCTTTACCCGGCCTGCCGATGGCGGCATCGAGTTTTTCCATGCCTGCCCCGCCGAAGAAGGCCGGTGGTCGATCTATTATCAACATCCCGACCGGCAGACCGATGCCAGCCTGGGCGTCGACGGTGCAACGCTGGGTGCGGTCGAAAAAGCGCTTCGCATTTTCTACACCGGCGGCCGGGCCGAGATCGAAGCCGAACTGGAACCCTATTCGACATGACGGTTCTGACCCTTGAGGATTTGCACGCAGGGTATGGCGAGACAGAAATCCTGCACGGCCTGAATATCCATGTCGAGCCGGGCGAGATCGTGGTGATCGTCGGCCCGAACGGCGCGGGCAAGTCCACAGCCCTCAAGGCCGTGCTCGGGCTTTTGAACATCCGCTCCGGCCGGATCACGCTGGAAGGGGCCGAGATCACCGGAACCAAGCCGACCGACGTTGTCACCAAAGGTGTCAGCTATGTACCGCAGACCCACAATGTCTTTGTGTCGCTGACCGTTCAGGAAAACCTGGAAATGGGCGCCTGGACCCGGCGCGAAGGCATCGCCGAGCGGTTGGAGGAGATGTATGCGCTGTTCCCGGATCTGCGCGAGAAACGGCGCCAGCCCGCCGGATCGCTCTCCGGCGGACAGCGCCAGATGGTCGCCATGGCCAAGGCGTTGATGGTCGATCCGCACATTCTTTTTCTCGACGAGCCGACCGCGGGTCTGTCGCCGAAATACCGGGGCCAGATCTTCGAGACGGTTCAGCGCATCAACGGCGCGGGGGTGCCGGTCCTGATGGTCGAACAAAACGCCAAGCAGGCGCTGGGCGTCGCGCATCGCGGCTATGTGCTGGTCGACGGGCAAAACCGGCACACCGGAACCGGTGCCGAGTTGATCGCCGACCGCGAAGTTGCGCGCATGTTCCTGGGCGCGCGGGCCGATGCTGGCGAGGAAAATGGCGGCGGCGAAAATGGCGGCGGCGAAAATGGCGGCAAAAACGGCGGTACAAGGCTGAACCATGTGGGATAGCTTCGGCTTCGATTTTGTAAATTACTACTTCATCCCGGGCCTGATCCTGGGATGCATCTACGCCTTGGGCGCCATCGGCGTCACGCTGACCTTCGGCATCCTCAGATTCGCCAACTTCGCCCATGGCGAGGTCATGATGACCGGCGCCTTCCTGACCTGGACCATCATGGCAGCGATGGGCGAGGCCGGGATCGCGATCCACCCCTTGTTCGCTCTGATCCCCGCGGTCGCGCTGACCATTCCGCTCGCGATGGGTGTCGATCGCTATTTCTACCGGCCGTTCCGCGAAAGCCCGACGATCATCATCGTTATCGCCTCGTTCGGTATGATGCTGATCCTGCGCAGCCTCGTTCAGGTGATCTGGGGGCCGAACCAGATCACTTTCGTCAAAGGCATCGCAAAACCGAACGAGGCCGTGCGCGACCTGACCGACAGCTGGGGCACAATGATCCTGATGCCGAACAAGCATCTCTGGATCATCGGCGGCACGATCCTGATCATGCTGGTCTTCAACTACATCCTGACGCGCACGCGCATCGGAAAGGCAATGCGCGCCGTCGCCGACAGCCCGGATCTGGCGCGCACCACCGGCATCGATGTCGAGGCGGTGATCCGCGCAACCTGGGTGATCGGCGGTTTCTGCGCGGTTGCCGCCGGGGTCTTCATGGCGATGGACACGCAATTCATCGAATCGACCATGGGCTTCAAGATGCTGCTGCCGATTTTCGCCGCAGCAATCCTGGGCGGTATCGGGCGCCCGTTCGGCGCCGTCGCGGGCGGGCTGATCATCGGTCTGGCCGAGGAACTGGTGGCCTATCCCTGGATCGGCGATGCGCCGCTGATCTCTCCGGGTTACAAATCCGGCGTCGCGTTCACGATCATGGTCTTCATGCTGATCGTACGCCCGGCGGGCCTCTTCAAGGGCAGGGTGTTCCAGTGAGGGGGGGCATGTCATGGACCCGGTAATCACCGGCTATTTCCTCTATGCGATGTCGCTGCTGACCATGGGCGGGATCTATTCGCTTCTGACACTGGGTCTGAACGCGCAATGGGGCTTTGCGGGGCTCTTCAACGCAGGCATCGCCGGGTTCGCAGCGCTCGGCGCCTATACCTATGCCTTGCTGACCACCGGCGACAGCCCGCTGCATTTTGGCGGCCTGGGCTTGCCGCTTTTTGTCGGCGAAATCGCGGCGATGCTGGCCGCGGGCCTGGTCGCGGGGGTCATCGGCGTTATCTGCATCCGCTTGCGCGCCGACTATCTGGCCATCGCGACCATCGGTATTGCCGAGATCATCAAACTGGTCCTGAAAAACGAAACCGACATCACGAACGGCCCGCGCGGGATCAACAAGATCCCGAGAACCTGGGAACATTTCACCGAAGGACGGTTCAAGGAAAGCTGGCCGATGTCGTGGTTCGACACGCCCGAAGGCTGGGACGCTTTCTTTGCCGACCTGCCGAACTGGTGGTGGCAGCCGTTCTTCGCGGCAACGGTGCTGTTCTTTGTGGGTTTGACCTATCTCGGACTCGAGCGCGCGCGCGTCAGCCCGTGGGGCCGGATGATGACGGCAATCCGCGAAAACGAGGCCGCATCCGGGGCGGCAGGCAAGGATGTGCGCCGCCGCCGGATTGAAGCCTTTATTCTGGGCGCCGTCATCATGGGATTGGCGGGCGCATTGCTGGGCCAGCACCTGCGCCTGATCGAGCCGACCAATACTTTCGACCCGTCGAAAATGACGTTCCTGGTCTGGGTGATGCTGATCGCCGGCGGCTCTGGAAACAACCGCGGCGCCATCCTTGGGGCCTTTCTGATCTGGATTATCTGGTCAGCGTCCGAATTGGTGATCAACGGATCGATCCGTTTGATCGCCGATCTCTGGCAGGGGATCGACATCGGTATTCTGCAAACCCGGGCCGGGTTTTTGCGGATGCTGTTGATCGGACTGCTGTTGCAGGTGATATTACAGCGTTATCCAAACGGAATTCTGCCGGAAACGCGCCCCGCCGCGCCCGGCAAGGCGACTTAAGCGGGAAAAACAGGGAGACAATAATGAAAAAGCTTCTTCTTGCCGCAGCGGCGGCGGCGATCGCGACCAGTGCCTCGGCGCAGGTCAAGGTCGGCAACCCAATGGCTGTGACCGGACCAATCCCGGATCTGGTCAAGCCGATGGTGTCAGCCGTCGATTTGGCGGCCAAGCATATCAACGATCAGGGCGGTATGTTCGCTGCCGGTGAAGAGTTCGAAATCGTGCGCGCCGACAGCGCCTGCGACCCGACGGCAGCCGTTGATGCCGTGACCAAGCTGATCAATGTCGACCGCGTCGTCGGTCTTGTCGGCCCGGTCTGCTCGGGCGCGACGATTGCCCAGGCAGAATCGGTATCGATCCCGGCAGGCATCGTAACCCTGTCCGTTTCGGCTTCGTCGCCTGCAATCTCGACGATGGAAGACGGAACAGATCTTGTTTTCCGGTCCGCGGCGTCTGACGCCTATCAGGGCGTCGCCCTCGCCGATCTGGCCTTGGCCAGCGGCATGACCGAACTCGCCATCTCCTATGCCAACGACGACTACAACGCCGCCATCGCCAAGGTCTTCGAGTCCGAATTCAAGGCGCGCGGCGGCAAGGTCATCGCGATTGAAGCGCACGAGCCGAACAAGGCCTCTTACCGCTCCGAGGTCGCGACCCTTGGCAAGAAAACCTCGAACCTGGCGCTGTTTGCCTATTACGGGTCGGGCGGCATCACGATCCTGCGCAACGCGCTGGAAACCGGGGCTTTCGATACCTTCCTGGGCGCCGACGGTATGCTGGCACAGGAAGTGATCGATCAGATCGGCGCCGAAAACCTCGGCAAAGCGACGTTCACCACGTCTGCCTCGGACGCCTCGACCGATGCGTTCGCTTCGTGGAAGGCCGTTGCCGAAGCCGCTGGCGTTCCGCCGTCTGATCCGTTCGTGCCCAACGCATATGACGCCACCTTCATGATGGCTCTGGCCATCGAAAAGGCCGGCTCTGCCGATCCCAAGCTGATCCCGGCGGCGCTGCGCGCCATCGCGAACGGCCCGGGTGAAATCGTGCTGCCGGGCGAGTGGGCCAAAGCCAAGGCCCTGATCGCGGCAGGCAAGGACATCCGCTATGTCGGTGGCTCCGGCCCGCAGGATTTCGACGAAAACGGCGATGTGGCCGGTAACTTCTCGAAATCCGTCGTCAAAGACGGCAAGTGGGAAGCCGAACTGATCAAGTAAGGTCTGCTTGAGCAAATTTTTGGGCGCCGGGCCTTCGGGTCCGGCGCCCTTTTTTGTGGGTGACGTCGGCCCGTGCGGCCACGTTTACGAACCGGCGCCGGAGCCGTCCCCGCAAGCCGCCAAAATATCCTGAACAATGCCAAACAGTGCGTTCGGCGCTGTGACGTTCGGGCTGTGGGTGGCGTCGATCATCCGCAATGTCCAACCGTCTTCGCCCTGTGCCCGGTCGCGGAACGGCCCGAACCGATCGACCGGCCCGTATTGCAGCGCATAGATATAATGCCTCGGGCAGTCGGGCTCCGCCGCCAGCTGGATCTTCTGCGTAAAACACTTTGCCGGATGCGGACACCGATGGCGCAGGATCCAGTCGCGATCCGCATCCGAATTGTCCGGTGACAGCGGCGCCGGCTGCACCAGCCAAGCGTCATCAGGGCCTGCATCGGCATCCGGCACACGCAGCGATGGCATGATGTCGTTCACGCCCTGCCCATCGCGCGGCACGATCGCATCGACATAGATCACGCGGGCGATCCGGCCGCGCAACCGGTCCGCAACACCGGTCGCGACCATGCCGCCATAGGAATGGGCCAGCAGCGTCACCGCATCAACCTCCTCGGCCTCGATGACACCGGTCACATCGGCAATATGCGTGTCCAGGCCGATCTCCGGATGGGCCAGATGCCGACGTTCTCCCAACCCGGTATAGGTCGGCGCAATGAACCTGTGCCCCGCGCCTTCGAACAACGGGCGCATCTTCTTCCAGGCCCAGGCACCGTTCCAGGCACCATGAGCAAGCACTATATTGGCCATGATCCATCCTCCTTGCGTTTCGACAGTCTTGCGTTCTAACTGCGGCCAGCGCAATTGCCCTGAAATCGCCCTTAAGGCGATTAATACTGCACAAGCGCACGCAAAAGGGGTCGCCCATGACGCTACCCGAAATCGCTGTTCATGATCACCGCGCTGACGGGATGCTGGGCTATATCCGCAAAAGCGCGGATCGCGCCGAAACCGTGATGGATACGGTCCTGTCTGGGCTGGGTTTTCTGGGTCGGATCGGGCGCCCGCTGCTCCCGCTCGCCGACCGGATCGCCGACCGGCGCCTGACCCTGATGATGGACCCCTATCAGACCGAAATCCGGAACGTGCGCCGCGCGGTCGGCCGGGCGGGTCCGCTTGCGTTCAGTCTGTCCTACGAGTTCGGCTGCACGGCCCGCGGCTTCGACGCGGCAGAAAAAGACGCGGCGCCGACCCTGTTCCGGACGCTGGATTGGCCCTTCCATGGCCTTGGCTCGCTGGCCGAGATTGTCATCCTGCCGGGCGATGCCGGTGACTGGATCACCGTGACCTGGCCCGGCGTTGTCGGCTGTCTGCAAGGCGCCGCACCGGGCCGGTTCGCTGCCGCGCTCAATCAGGCACCGGAACGCGCGCGCGGCGGCCGGATGCGCAGCTGGATCGCCTCGAAACGCAGGTTCATGGCGCAAACATCCATCCCCCCGGCGCATCTGCTGCGCCAGGTGTTCGAAACGGCGCCCGACTATGCCGCTGCCCGCGAAATGCTGTCGCTGACCCCGGTCGCGGCACCGGTGATTTTCACCCTGACCGGAACCCGGCCCGGCGAGGCCTGCACGATCGAGCGAACCGAGACGAGCTGGGCAACCACCGATCAGCCTGCCGCCGCCAATCACTTCGCAACCGAATTGAGCGGCCTGGCAAAATGGCGCGCCCGCGGCCATGACAGCTCCGGGCGCAGAGAGGCGATCTTGCAGGCGCCCAGCGCACCTTTGCCCGACGGACTGACGCCGCCCATCCTCAACCCGCTGACCCGGCTGGCAATGTCCGCAAGCGCTGCCGGTGAAATCGTCGTTGCCGGATACGAAGGCGAGGTGCAGGTCACCGCTGCGACCGCCGCGTCCATCCCGGGCAAGATCCTGGTCGCCGATCCCGCCTGATCGCAAGAACGCGATATCTTTCCGCCCGCAAGACCGCCCCCTTTTCCGCGCGCCGCGCCGCAGTCTATCAAGATTGCAGTCTATCAAGATTGCAGCAATCAAAGGGGGCAAGGGCATGTCGCACCAGTTCGAAACGCTGTCATGGGAGGTCCGCGACCGGATCGGGATCATCACATTCACCCGGCCCGAACAGCGCAATCCGTTCAGTCAGGCGTTCAAGGACGATCTCCTGGCCCTGATGCGCCAGATCCAGTTCGACGACACGCTGGGCGCGGTCATAATGACTGGATCGGGCGGCGCCTTCAGCGCTGGCGGCGATCTCAAGGGCATGAACACCGGCCCACGCTCGGCCGATGCCGACCGGCGCCGTATGTACCAGCTGCACGATTGGTTTCAGGTTCTTTTGAACCTGGAGGTCCCGGTGATCGCAGCCGTCGACGGCGCGGCCTATGGCGGCGGTTTCGGCCTGGCCTTGGGGGCCGATTTCGTCCTCGCCTCGACCCGCGCACGGTTCTGCTGCGTGTTCTCGCGCATCGGCCTGGTGCCCGATGTCGGCTGCCTTTTCACCCTGCCGCGCATCGTCGGGCTGCAAAAGGCCAAGGAAATCGCCTACACCGCGCGGCCCATTCCGGCAGATGAAGCCAAAGCTCTGGGCATCGCGATGGAGGTGCACCCGCCCGAAGATCTGCTCGACGCCGCTCTGGCGCTGGCCGGGCGGCTGGTCCACGCATCGACCCCGGCTCTGGGCGCCACGAAGCGCATCCTCAATCAAAGCTACAATCTCGACGCCCACGCGCTGATCGAGATGGAGGCAGCGGCGCAGGCCGTCTTTTTCCAGACCGACTATCACAAGGACGCGGTCCGCCGGTTTATCGACAAGGAACCCCTGGCCTTTAACTGGGAAGCCATGGACAAGGCAGAGAATGGCTGACCCAACCGCCCAGTTCCGCCCGCTGCCGACCGGGCAGGGGCTGGCTGCGGTCTATCTGGACGGCATCCGCAACGACCGCCTGATGGTGCAGCACTGTGGCGCCTGCAATTCCCACTGGCACTATCCGCGCCCGGTCTGCCCGGGATGCGGTTCCGATGATTGGGACTGGGTTGACGCTCAAGGCTCCGGGACCGTCCACAGCTTCACCATCGTCCACCGCGCTCCGGTCAAGGCGCTGAAGCATCTGACGCCTTATGTGCTCGCCATGGTCGATCTCACCGAAGGCGCCCGCGTCACCTCGATCATTGTCGGAGAGACCGCGCTCGACATCTCGATTGGCGACCCCGTCAAAATCGCCTTCCCCAAAGGACCGGCAGGCGAAGCTGGAATGCCAGTCTTCAAGCAGGTCACCGCATGACGCTGAAGAACAAGGTGATCATTTCAGGTGTCGGCGACGGCGAAATCGGGCTGGTGCCCGACAAGTCGGCGCTGGACCTTTGCGCTGACGCAGCGCTCGCCGCAATCGCCGATGCAGGCCTGGGCGTCAAGGATATCGACGGGTTGATGACCGCCTATACGTCGGCGCCCTATTTCGTGTTCTACGGCGCGCTGGCCGAATATCTGGGGCTCGAACTGGACACTGGTGCCACCCTGACCGCAGGCGGCGGCACGCCCGGGGTCATGCTGCGCCAGGCGGCATTGGCGGTGTCCGCCGGGGTGCTCAACAACGTGCTGATCGTGGCCGGGGACAACCGGGCAACGGGCCTCGGCACACAAAATGTCGTTCAGATGCTCTCGGCCTTCGGCCACCCGATCTATGAAGACCCCTACGGCGTGACAATCCCGTCGCTCTACGCGCTGGTGGCACAGCGATATTTCTCGGAATACGGCCTCGACCGGTCCCATCTTGCCCCGATCGCCGTGCAATCGCGCGCCAATGCCGCGCTGCATCCGAATGCGCACAAACGCGATCCGCTGGCCCTCGACGATGTGCTCAACGCCCGCCCGATCTCCGAGCCGTTGCACCTCTACGATTGCTGTCTGATCTCGGACGGGGCCGGGGCCTTCGTGGTCAGCCGCGCCGGGCTTGCCGCCGATCTGCCGCATCCCGCCGCATGGCTGGCCGGGGTCGGCGAGCGCTTCACCCACGAACACCTCATCGCCGCCGACAACCTGATCGCATCGGGCGCCGAAGAAAGCGCGCGCCAAGCCTTCGCGATGGCAGGTCTCGCGCCCCACGACATCGATTTCGCCCAGCTCTATGACTGCTTTACGATCACGCCTGCACTGCTGGCCGAAGAAATCGGCCTCACCGAGCGCGGCGAGGGGTGGTCGCTCTGGATCGGTGGTCAGGCCGGGATCGAGGGGCGGTTCCCGATCAACACCCATGGCGGAATGCTCAGCCATTGCCATGCCGGTGCCGCGGGCGGGCTGCTGAACATCAACGAGACAGTGCGCCAATTGCGCGGCGATCAGGGCGCGCGTCAGGTCGCCCGGCATGATGTCGGCCTCAGCCATATCGAAGGCGGCATCATGTCGAACCACACAACCGCGATCTTCACCCGCGAACCGGTCTGAATCCGGCCAGGAAAGGTAAAATATGACCCCAGAACCCCGCGGCATGTTCTTCGAAGATTTCAGCGTCGGACAGGAACTGACAACGCCTGCGCGCACCATAACCTCAACCGACATCGTAAATTTCGCCTGCCTGACCGGCGACTTCAACGAGATCCACACCAACTATGAATATGCCCGCAATACGCAATTCGGCGAGGTCATCGCCCATGGCCCCATGGTCTATGGCATCGCGGGCGGGCTGCAATACGCCTCGGGCATCAATGACGGAACGATCTTGGCCCTGTTGGGGATCGACAAATGGCGCCTGAAGGTTCCGGTCAAGCATGGGGACACGGTCCACATGGTGCAAAAGGTCCTGTCGGTACGTGAAACCTCAAAGCCCGATCGCGGGATCGTCACGCTGGGCCGCCGTGTTTTGAACCAACGCGGCGAGGTCGTCATGGAGATGGAGGCAACCATCATGTACCGGCGCCGGGAAACATAAAGATCCCGCCTTCTCCGGCCTGACCCTATCGCCCGCAGACGCTCACTCGACGCGCCCATAATCGGCTTGCGCCGCTGCCTCGGACACCATTCCGTCCCGAATGTCGTCGGCAATCAGCGCCCCGTCCCGCCCGGCAGGGTCCCCGTATCCGGCGCCGCCCGCGGTGAAGATCGTCAGCACATCGCCCTTTTTCAGATCCAGCCGGTTCTTCGACGGCAAGACGATCACCTCGCCGCCGCGCTCCAGCTCGATCCGTGTTCTCTTACCTTCAAGCCCGCCCAGCAACGGCCAGGGCGCAATGCGCATCCGGTCCGTGTAGCAGGCAAAATTGGTGTCGTCCTTCAAGATTTCGAACCGCCGCCACAGGCCCAGCCCACCGCGCCTGCGCCCGGCACCGGCGCTGTCGGGCACCAGTCCATAGCCTGTGATCCGGAAATGGTCGAAATCCATATCCGTCGCCTCGACCGGCGTATTGGTACAATTGGACAGCGGCGAATCCACCCCGCTGCACCCGTCGACCCGGACCGACGCGCCAAAACCGCCACCATAGATTTCCAGGTAAACCCGGTATTTCTCCGGACCCAGATGCGAAATCGCCACCGAATGGGTCGAATCGTTGCCCGACGCCGTCACCTTCTCGGGCACAACCTGCGACAGCGCCCGCAGCACCGCATTAAAGCAACGGTAGGCGCTTAACATGCGGGCCCGCACCGGCGCGGGATAAGTCGGATTGACCAGGCAACCGCGTGGCGCCGTGACTGTGACCGGGGTCTTCATGCCTTCGTTGAACGGTATATCCGGGCTGGTCAGTGCCGACTTCACAGCCGCCAGCGTTGCCGAAATCGTCGAGGCAAACGGGCAGTTCAGGTTCCGGCTGACCTGCGGGCAGGTGCCTGAATAATCCACCGAAACAGTATCGCCCCGGATCGAAACGGTCGCCCGCACCGTCAGCGGGTCATCTGTCAGCCCGTCATCGTCAACCGCATCCTCGCCGACATAATCGCCGTCGGGCACCTCGGACAGAGCCGCCCTGAACCGCCGCCCGGAATAATCGATCAGATCGGTCATCGCCTGACCGACCTTGGCCGATCCGTACCGGGCGCAAAGCTGCTGTATCCGGGCCTCGCCAATCGCATTGGCAGCGAACTGGGCATAAAAATCGCCGATCGTCTGGTCCGGCGCGCGTATGTTCGCGGCCACCAACCGCTCCAACGGCCCGCCGTTCCAATCGCGCTCGAAATTGTAAACCGACGGCGGAAAGATGATCCCCTCGGCGTGCACATCGACGGCATCCGGCGTCAGGCCGGGATTGCCACCCCCCAGGTCCAGGTGATGGGTCACCGACCCGGCAAACCCCACCAGCACGCCATCCACGAAGATCGGCGAATAGATGAACACATCCTGCAAATGCTGCCCGCCGCTATAGGGATCATTGTTGATATAGAAATCCCCGGGGCGCAGCGTCTCGGGCGGGATAACGGCGGCGCAGGCGCGGAAAATATCGGACATCGGTCCCAGTTGCATGGGGATCAACTCGGCCTGCGCGACCACATTGCCGTGCCGGTCGAACAGCGCCGCCGACCCGTCCTGCGCCTCTCGGATGATGTTCGAATAGGACGAGCGCACCAGCTTGACGCCCATCTCGCGCCCCGCGGCAAGCAAGGCCTGGCTGATCACGGCATAGTCGACCGGGTCCAAGGTGATATCCAAGCCCTCAGACATTCTCGCTCCGGGTCATAACGGTGTTATCGGCCCCGTCGCGGGTCGCGGCCCAGCCTTCCGGCAGAAAGACCGTCGATGTCGGGTCCTCCAGCAGGGCCGGGCCAAGGACCTTCTCGGCGCTTAACTGCGCGCGGCTGATCAACCGGCCTGTCTGCCATCGATTGTCATCGAAAAGCTCGATCTCCCGCTCCTCGGTCGCGGCGCTTTCTGTCTCGGACAGCTCCGGAATGTCGCCCAGCGCCAATGTCGCGCCCAGGCGGAACGACACGAACTCGACCGGTTTCGCCGTCTCCCCGCCGAAAAAGTAAACCGACTGATGCGCCGCCTGAAACCGGGCCGCGACATCGTCTGCCGTCATGCCCGGCAGCTCTGCCGGATCGAAATGAACGGGCACTTCAAAGGCCTGGCCGACAAAACGCATATCCGCAATCAACGCCATGCTCAGATCGCCGTCCAACTGCATGTCCCGCGCCCGGCCCTCTGCCTCGGCCTTCAACTCGGCAAAGGCCTTGCGCAGCACATCGGCGGCCTTCCCGTCCAGCACGGCCCGCCGGGTCAGGCTGGAAAACAGCGTGAAATCCGAGGCAATCAACCCAAAGGCCGAAATAACGCCTGCGCTGGGCGGCACGACGACCCGGCGAACGCCCAGTTCCTCGGCAACCTTGGCCGCGTGCAGCGGCCCGGCGCCCCCGAACGGCGTCAAAACATAGTCGCGCGGATCAAGGCCGCGCTCGGTCGAGATCAACTGGATCGCCCGGACCACATTCGCGTTCGCCAGCTTGATCGCACTGTCGGCCGCGTCTTCCAGGCTCATCCCGAAATGGTCCGCAATCGGCGCGAACGCCGTGCGGGCCAGGTCCATATCAATGGCCATGCGCCCGCCCAGAAACGCCTCGGTCCGCACGGTCCGGCGAATGACATGGGCATCGGTCAGCGTCGCATCCACACCCCCGCGCCCATAACAGGCCGGACCCGGTTGCGCGCCCGCCGATCGCGGCCCGACGCGCAGCATTCCGCCATCGTCGATCCAGACAATCGACCCGCCACCGGCACCGATAGTGTGAATGTCGATCAACGGAATGCGCACCGGCAGCCCGTCGATCTCAAACTCGTTGGTCAATTGCGGTCGCTGATCGGTGACAACCGACACATCGGTCGATGTGCCTCCCATATCAAAAGTCAGAAGGTTGCGGTATCCCGACCGCGCAACCTGGCGCGCCGCCCCGATCACACCCGCCGCCGGTCCCGACAACAGCGCATTGACCGCGTTCGACCGCATCGCGGCAGCGGGCAGGCGTCCGCCGTTCGACTGCATCACGGAAAACCGCCCGGCAAAGCCGTTCTGATGCAATGTCTGCTCGAACCGCGAGATATACCGGTCGATAACCGGCTGCACATAGGCAGACAGCGCCGTCGTCGATGCCCGCTCGTATTCGCGGAACTCGCGTGTCAGCCGGTGCGACAGCGACACCGCCATTTCGGGCAACGCCCCGGCCAGCGCCTCGCCCAGGGCAATCTCGTGGGCCGGGTTGGCATAGGCGTTCAGCAGACAGATCGCAGCCGCCTGATAGCCGCCCGCTGTCAGCGCCGGGATCAACGCCGCGGAAACGCCCGCCATCTCCAATGGCGTGATCACCTCGCCCGCCGCCCCCAACCGTTCGGTAACCTCAAAACAATCCGCCCGATCGACCATCGGGCGCGGTTTTTGAAACTCCAGGTCATAGATCCGGCTGCGCCCATGGCGCTGCAGAAACAGGATATCGCGAAACCCGGCCGTCGTAATAAACGCCGTGCGAAAGCCTTTTCGCTCCAGCACCGCGTTGGTCGCAACGGTCGACCCGTGCGCCAGATCAGTGATCGCGGGCAAGGCCAATCCGCTTTGCCGCAACGCATCGAACGCCCCTTCGTCCGGGCGCACTGGTGTGCTCGGAACCTTGGTGACCGTGACGCCCTCCGGCCCGATGGACACCAGATCCGTGAACGTCCCGCCGACCTCGACGCCGACCCGCATGCTTGTCTCGCAGAATTGTTATCGACCAGCGCTGACTATCGTTGCTGGCCCGATGCGATGCGAGAACAATCTTGCGCTGAATTATCCCCGACAGGATACCCTGGCACCCGAACCGAGCGATCCGCACCGGCCCGCCCGTTCGAAGCGGGCTTTGGCCCGGCGGCCCTGCACCGATCCTTGCGATATCACTGATTCTCCCTCTACAGTGAACGCGATACTGCGCACTATGCGGCGGACTTCAGACCGTAAAGCGTGGATCGGCATTGGCGGGCATCTGCGGCCGCCCGCTGTGACATCGAAATATCAGGCGCCGCAACAGGGAGCACGACGATGTCCAAGGACAAACTTATCTTGCCGGGCGGGGGCCTTTCCCGCCGCAAATTCGTAGGCGGTGCTGCGGGGGTTGCCGCGGCCACCACCGTTCTGGGTACGCCCTATGTCGCCCGTGCCGCGGATCCGGTCCGCACAATCGGCTTGGGTGTCAGCATCATCAACGAAATCCAGAGCAAGGCGTCGAAAGACCTTGATCTCGAAGTTCGCGGTCAGGCCCTCGGCTATGGCGCACTCTTCGGCAAAACGCTGAACCAGAATGACCAGTACGAAGTGTCGGAATGCTATTTCGACATGTTCGACGTCATGCTGCCCGCTGGCGTCTTCCAGCCGATCGACACGACACGGATCAAAAACTGGGACAAGGTTTCGAACCTGACCAAGACCGGCAAACTCACCGAAGGGTCGTCGGTCGGGCAGGGCGATGCCCCTGTCACCAAGCTTTATGTCGACGAAAACGGCAAGCCGGTCGATGGGCCGTCCCGCTATATCTCGGCGCTGCCGTCGATCCACAACGCGGATTCGCTCGGCTACAACCCCGAAGACACCGGCCGCCCCATCGAAAGCTGGGCCGAACTGTTCCACGAGGACTTCGCAGGCGCCGTCGCGCTCTTGAACGTGCCGCAGATCGGCGCCATGGATGCCGCGATGGGCGTCGAAGCGCTGGGCCTGATCAAGTTCAAAGACAAAGGCGACATGACCAAGGAAGAGATCGACTTCCTGATCAACTTCCTGATCGAGAAGAAGGAAGCGGGCCACTTCCGCGCCTTCTGGGAAACCTTCGGCCAGTCGGTCAACCTGATGGTTTCGGGCGAGGTCGTTCTTCAGTCGATGTGGTCCCCCGCCGTCACCGCCGTGAACGCCGAAGGCGTGCCCTGCATCTATGCCTCGCCCAAGGAAGGCATGCGCGGCTGGCATGGCGGTCTGGCGATTTCAGGCAAAGTCGAAGGCGCCGCTCTGGACAACGCTTACGAATACCTGAACTGGTGGCTCGACGGCTGGGCCGGGGCGTTCGTCGCCCGCCAGGGTTACTACATGTCGGCACCCGAACCGGTTAAGGCGTCGCTTCCTGCCGAAGAGTGGGACTACTGGTATGAAGGCAAGCCGGCAGCGTCCGAATTGCCAGATCCGTTCGGCTCGCCGCTTGTGGCCGAAGGAACCATCCGCGACGGCGGCTCCTACGAGGCGCGGTTCAAGAACATCGCGGTCTGGAACTCGATCATGTCGGAAAACGACTATCTGGTGAAACGCTGGACCGAGTTCCTCAACGCCTGATCGGCGCGCGAACTTGCAGACAACGGCCGGGGCCCCAGGGTCCCGGCCTTTTTTCGTGCGGCGCACGGTTTCAAAGATTGGCCGGACGCTGATGCGATCCGCGCGGCGGCGCTACTTATAATCCTCGGCCCGCAGGTCCGATCCCACCACGAAATTGTACCCATCGACGACCAGCCCGAACACCACATCCAGTTCGGCTTTCGTTTGCGGCGTGAACAGCATGACAAACCCCTCCAGCCGCGCATGGTATTGCGCCGACGGGTGCCGAACCCCCCAACCGTTCGCGATTGCTTCGAACGCGCGCTTTGGCGGCAGCGATGCGTGCAGGCTGCCATCCGTGTGAAGATGGGCAAACTCCCGGGCATGAAAGATCACCTCCGGGCGGGCCAACGATTTGTCTTCCAGCAACCAGAACCCTTTGGCACCGAACATTCCGATCACGGTGGGCCGGATGTCCAGCCGGGGCAACAGGGCCACGCGGCGCAAAAGCTCGGCCGAAAGCTCCGGCACCGGTTGCACACCGATCTGCTCATGCGGAACGCCGGGCGTGGTTTCGATCGCTGGTCCTTCCCGCACGGGCAGGTCGCCGCTGGCCGACAACGCATACCCGCACCCGATGCAAGCCACCGCCATGGCGGCGGACACTCGGCCAAGCAGCGCACGAATGATGACTATCACGCCTGAAACTCCCCTTCTCTTGCGCCCCCCGCCATCGTGGCGGGCAACGCCCTGTTCCGAAACCAGTAATATCTCAACAGCGATTCCGGTCACGGCTGGCCCCGGCAAACCGCTTCCACGCGCTTCCGGCACGGGTCACAGTCAGCGCAGCTCGCCGACGTCCCCAAGCCCCGGACAATGGCTTGGCCAGCCTTCTGTTCCCTTCCCTGATTTCCTGTGAAAGAGTGAGGCATCGCGGACCACAAACGCAACCCGCGGATCCGAACGGGGCCAATGAAAGATCAGTCCGAAGATCACCATCCCGGCCTGATCGGGCGTCAGCCGACGCCTGATCCAGCCGCCGTGCGCGCCGACGTGATCCGGGAAGAGGAAGGGTTTGCAACCCGCTGGCTGGTCGCTCCGGCTGCCTTGTGGTTGATCCTCTTTCTGGTGGTCCCGCTGGCATCGATCATTGTCTTCAGCTTCTGGTCGCAGACGCCGCAGGGTATGCGACCGGATTTCTCGCTTTCGAACTATGGCGAGTATTTCAGTGTCGAAGGCTTCTTCGACCCCGAAGCCAAGCGGTTCCTCAAGCCCAGCGTCTTCGTCACGACCTTGGGCAGCACCATCTATTACACGCTGCTGGTCATGGCGCTCAGCCTGCTGGTCGGCTATCCGATCGCCTACTTCCTGGCGATGCGGGTGACGGCGTTCAAATGGCAGTTGGCCTTGTTTCTGCTGTGCATGGTTCCGTTTTGGACCAGCTATCTGATCCGGGCGGTCGCGTGGTTGCCCATGCTGGGGCGGCGCGGCCTGATCAATCAGGCGCTGGTCGGATCGGGCATCTTGGACAAACCGGCGAACTTTCTGTTCTATTCCGAATTCGGCTATGTGCTGGCGCTGGTTCAGATCTATGTGGTCCTGTGCATCGGCCCGATCTTCTTCTCGCTGGCCAAAATCCCCAAGGACACGATCGAGGCGGCGACCGATATGGGCGCGACCCCGTTCCAGATCTTCCGCGAAATTATCGCGCCCATGTCGCTGCCGGGCGTAGCAATCGGCATGATTTTCCTGTTCGTGATGCTGATGGGCGAATTTGCAACCGCCGTCGTCGTCTATGGTGGCAAGACGTCCACGGCAGGCACCGTGATCCTGAACTATTACGGTATCGCAAATTATCCCTTTGCGGCCGTTAACGCTTTGATGCTGATGATTGCCATGGTGATCGGGATCATCGTGATCCTGCGCCTGGTCGACATCAGGAAGGAGCTTTAGCAGTGCGCCGCTGGACGCCCGAACGCCGCCGCAAGGCCCGCGTGACCGCGGGCTTCAGCGTCTATTTCTTCGTCTTCCTGCTGTTCATCTACGGCCCGATGATCGCGATGTTCATCCTGTCCTTTCAGGGTCCGCGGGGCGGGACCAGCTTTCCGATGCGCGGGTGGAGCCTGCACTGGTGGCAAAAACTGATCGAGCCATCGACCGTCGGCGATCTTCAGGGCGCAATGGGCCGCTCGATCATGCTCGCGCTGATGGTCATGGTCATCACCGCGCTGTTTTCGACGATGCTGGCCATGGCGTTCCGCAAAAAGTTTCGGTTTTCCGGTGTCCTCTTCTACACCATCCTGGCCGGGCTGATGGTGCCCGGAATTCTCCTCAGCCTTGGCCTGGCGACCCTGATGCGTCAGCTTGGCCTGTCCCCCAGCTGGTACACTTCGGCGCTGGCCGTGCACGTGGTCTGGGCGCTGCCTTTCGGGTTCCTGGTCATGATGGCTGTCTTCAACCGCTTCGACAGCAGCCTTGAGGAGGCCGCCCGCGACATGGGCGCCAACGAATGGACCGTGTTCAAGGAAGTGACACTGCCGCTGATCCTGCCCGGGATCGTCGCTGCCGGGCTGTTCGGATTTACGCTCAGCTATGACGAGTTTGCCCGCACGACCTTGCTGGCGGGCGAATACAACACGCTGCCGCTGGACATCAACGCCTCGATGACCCAGCGCATCCGCCCGACGCTCTTCGCTCTCGGTACGGCGTCGACGATCTTCTCGCTGATGATGATCGGCGTCTTTCTGTTGGTCTACACCGCGCTGATCAAACGGTCGCAATAGCGCGGGGGAAACTCGCCCAAGATCACCCAAGATATTCGGATCGTTTACGCGGATATCCTTCGGGATTCTCGAGAACGTTTTTGTCTTCAATCAGGTTCTCAGGCAGATCGCCTATAAGGATCTCTAAGAATCTCGCAAAACCGGCGCGCGCTAAATCTCTTCCAGCAGCGTTCCCGCCTCGGCGGGCCAGCTTATGATCTGGCGCTCACCCATCCGGCGTTCACGCTTTTCGACCTTTCGGTGTTGTTCGACCGAAACATAGTGGCCAGGCGCAATTTCGAAGACGTCCGTCTCCAGGGTGCCCAGAAACTCGGTGTTGACGTAGACGCCCTCAACGCTGTTGGCCATGTCCGGATGTTCGCCGGTATGCATCAGATCGGCCCGGACCGAAAAATCGACTTGCGTGCCGATATCGATATGGCGGTACCCCTCGGGGACGCGGACATAATAAAAGTGCTGCCCAGCTTCGACAAACACGATCGAGCCACTCTTCGACTTCACGGTTCCGCTGAAAAGATTATTGTTTCCAATGAATTGCGCCACAAACTTGGTCTTTGGCGACTCTGCGATCTGGCGCGACGTGCCGATCTGCTGCACGCGGGCATCGGACATGACGATGACCTTGTCGGCCATCGCCATCGCTTCCTGCTGCGAGTGCGTGACCATGATAAACGTCATGCCCAGATCGCGCTGAATGCGCTTCAACTCGATCATCATCGTCTGGCGCAGGGAAAAATCCAACGCGCCAAGCGGTTCGTCCAACAGCAACAGCGTCGGGTTCGAAATCAATGCGCGGGCCAGCGCAACACGCTGCTGCTGACCGCCCGAAAGCTCGGCGGGTTTGCGCGTTGCAAACTCCTTCAGGCCGACCATGTCGATCATCTCCCAGACCTTCGGCGCCCTGATTTCCGACGGCTGACCCTGCATTTTTAGGCTGAATTCAACGTTTTGGAAAACGTTGCGATGCGGAAACAGCGCAAAGGACTGGAACATCATCGACGTGTCCCGGTCCTTGGGCGGCAGGTCGGTGACGTCCTCTCCCTGGATCCAAATCGTGCCGGTCGTCGTCTCTTCCAACCCGCCGATCATGCGTAATGTTGTTGTTTTTCCGCAGCCCGACGGCCCCAGCATGGCGACGAATTCGCCGTGCTCGATCTCGGCATTGAAGTCGATGACCGCGTGAACGCCGCCCGGGTAGATTTTGTTGACGCCCGTTAAGACGACGTCCAGATCGGCCATCGCCCCGCGCTCCTGATCAGTCGGTGGCCTTGGCAGTTGCCTGCAACAGCGACCAGACGGTCTCGAACGGCACATTGTCGAAGACGCCGTCCTCGTTGGCGTTTTTCAGCAAATTAAGCGCCTGTTCCTGCGCCTCATTGCCCTCGGCGCTCGCCTCCAGAATGGTCAGCGCCTCGCTAAATGGCACTTCACGGGATTTCTTCGTGCTGAAGTTATCGCGCACCATCTGGGCCAATTGGCCCGCCATTTCGACAAACTGACCGCTGCGCCCAGGGGTGCCCCAGATGCCGCGAATGCCGTTGGATGCAAAACGCTCACGGATACCGGCGGGCAGAGATTCTGCAACGCCTTCAAGCAGTTCGCCCATCGAAAAGCCCGATGTGAACATGCCCCTTATCGTGTTGACGGTGCCGTCGTCGCCGCCAAACATGCGGATCTGGGCGCCCGACAGAGCGGTGCCCATCGCTTTCGCCTGATCGATGTGAACATCGCGCTCGGCTTCGATATGCAACTTGGCCAGTTCCAGGAACATGGCGGCTTCGTTGTACTTGGCCAATGCCTCGGCCTTGGCCTCGATCCCGGTGGCTTCGGCTTCCAGCATCGCCTGGGTGTTGGCAACGCGCAGGCCTTCGACCTCGGCCTCGGCACGTCCACGCGCAGCGGCCTCCTCCTTGATACCGTCGGCGGATATGCGCTGTGCCTCGCTGTTGGCTTTGGCACGGGTGACAATGGCTTCCGACTCGCGAACAGCACTGTCTTTGCGCGCCTCGGCGTCCGAGACCATGTGCAGCGACGCAACCTCGGCGGCGGTCTGCTCGGAGATCTTCTTTGTGTTCGCATCCTTCTCCGCCGCGATCAGCGCGACCGCGCGGTCCTGCTCGGCATCTGCAACGGCGCGAACCGAATGGACCTCGCGGTCTGCTTTCGCCCGCGCGGCCGTGACCTTCAGGTGCTCGATTTCGACCTGCTCCAATTCGACCGTCTTGTTGACCAGAGCAATTTCGCGCTCGCGCTCCTGCATCTCGCGGGCCTGATAGCGCAGAATATCGGCCTTTTCGCGTTCTTGCTCCTTGGCAATCACGCGAATTTCGGTCTCTTTCGCCTCTAACTCGACCGCGGCGCGTTGGGAAACCTCGGCCTTGCGCAGCTCTTCTTCTTTGGCGACCAGGGCGATTTCCCGATCGCGTTCCTCGGCTTCGCGGGCCAGGTGGCGGCGTATCTCGGCCTTCTCCAACTCCTCGGCCTTGCCGACAAGGGCGATATCGCGGTCGCGCTCTTCGGCCTCGCGGGTAAGCTGCTTACGGATCTCAGCCGTCTCGCGCGCCGCCGAAATGCCAATGATTTCAGCCTCTTTCTGAATGCGTGCCTCATCAATCGACCGCTCGTTCGCGATTTCTTCCAGCTCAACCTCCCTGCGGTGCTCCAGCAGGATGCGTTGTTTCTCGGCCAATGTCCGGGCCTTTTCCTCAGCGACAGCCTTTTCCTGCTGCGCAACTGAAATCGCTTCGTCCTGCTCGATCCCCAACTCGGTTTTGCGGTTCTCCAAGGCGCGCTGGCGTATTTTGATTGTAATTTCTTCGGCGACCTTGTTGCGGGCATCGCGCGCTGCCTCTTCGGCAGCCTGAACTTCGGTTTCCAGCGCGATTTCCGCTTCGCGGCGTTCGCGTTCCTTGGTCGCCAGCTCGATATCGCGGGCCTTTTCGGCCTGTGCGCGGCGCAGGTCGCGGTCGATATCGGCCAGTTCTTCCTGCTTGGCCTTTTCGATCATCGCGATCTGACGGTCTTTCTCGGCCTGTTCCAGCGCCAGGTTTCGATGAATATTGGCCAGCTCTTCCTCGCGGGACTTCTCGATCAGGGCGATCTGTTTTTCCCGTTCCTCGGCCTCGACGGCCAAATGGCGGCGTATTTCAGCCTGTTCGCGCTTCTTTGCTTCCTCGGTGACAGCAAGCTCGCGATCGGTGCGCTGGCGCTCCAGTTCCACCTCGTTGGCAAGTTCCTGTTCCTCGACCGCACGGCGCCGGTCCAACAGGAAGATTTGCTTCTCGCCCAGTTGCTGGGCCTGCTCGTTCGCCACGTCCTTGTCCTGGGCGGCCTGGGCGAAGGCTTCCTTGCGTTCGATCTCCAGCAGTTCCAACTGGGTGTCCAGATCCTTCTGACGGATCGCGACGGTGGTCTTCTTTTCGGTATCGTGGACCTTTCGTTTGGCGTCCGACGTTATCTCGGTGATGATTTTCAAACCTTCGGCATCGAAGATGTTGTTGGCGTTGAAGAATTCTTTCGCCGACTGCTCCAGCGACACGATGGTCACTTCTTCCAGTTCCAGGCCGTTTGCCTTGAAGCTCTCGACGACTGCCTCTTCGATCGCACGCCCAAATCCGTTGCGATCCTCATGCAACTCGGACAGCGTTTTGGTGGCGGCATAGGACCGAATGGCACCGACGACCTTGGCCTCCAGCAGGCTGCGAACGGCGTCTGGGTCGAAGGTTTTCTCTCCCAGGGACCGGGACGCGATCAGCAAGGATTCTTCCGAATGGCCCACATGCGTGTACATTTCCGTCACGACGTCGATGCGAATTTTGTCAGCAGTTAGAACGGCTTGTTCGCGAGAGCGGTTGACGACCAGCTTCATCGTCTCCAGCGAGATCCACGTTACTTCGTGGAAAACCGGCAGCACCATCGCACCCCGGCCCAGGCAGACCCGTGTGCCCCCCCAGCCCGTTCGAATGAAACCCATATTTGCCGGGGCCCGTTTATAGACCCAGATGGAAATCACATAAAGAACGGCGATGATAACAATCGCCGTGAAAACGACCCCAATCCAGACTTCCAACATGCTTGTGTCCCGTCCCTGGTCTTTGTTTAGCGTTCGATCCTAAGCCTATTCGCCTCGGTCAAACAATCTTGGTGTTTTGGCGTCGCGCATCGGGCCGCCGCGCAGTTCCTCGGTCGCGCGTTGGTCCATCTTTAACGTCTTGCGGTCCACGACGACGCCGTACCCGTTTGCCGCGGCCTCGACGCTGAGAAGTCCACTGGCGACCTCTTGCCGAACCAGTTCCGGATCACGGGATCTTGGATCGCCGCAACCGCCGCCACCCGCAGTGCGGAAAATGACGCGATCGCCCGGTTGCACGGCTAATCCTTCGACTTTCGAGGGCAGCGCTTCGCGCCCGCCATCGGCCCGTTCGATCCATTTTTTCGAGCGCGCGCCGGGTTTCCCGCCGTTCACGCCCCAGGGGCGCGATGCATGCCGGTCGTCGTGGATCGACACATGACCTGCCTCCAAAAGGCGGTAGATCTTTTCGGTTGCGTTCCCACCGCGATGCATCCCGGCACCGCCGGTATCGGCGACGCTGCGATGTGCCTCGATCAGCACCGGATAGTCGGCCTCCAGATCCTCGAAAGACCCGGTCGCTGGGCCCTCTGCCCCTCCTCGCCCGTCACGGCCATCGCCGTTGGGGGACGCTGGCGCGCCGCCATGGACCGGATCGGACAGCCGAAAGCCGTTGCCAGAATAGATGAAAACAGGTGTCGCGCCTGATCCGGCAGCCTCAAGTTGCCGCGGCAGATGCCGTCCTGTTGCAGCCGATAAAACCTCCAACTGGCGGTCGCGGGTATGATCGCCGTGCCCCAGCGCTGCGGGGTCGTTAGGCTTCAGCAATGTCCCCGGCGGCAATGTCACGTGGATCAGATCGTAAAACCCGTCATCGGAAACGGCACCGGGCCCCAGATGGCGCGTAAGGTATTGTCCGACAAACATCTTCGCCGATCCGACATGCAGGAAAAAGTTCACCGGGCCGGGCGCCTGCGCGGACGTGCCGGTCCAATCGAAATAGGCGTGATCGTCTTCGCGCCATACAGTCAAACGCAAGCTGAACGGGCCGTTTCCGCAACCGTCATCGTCCACAACGTCTTCGAAGGATTGCGGCTCTTCCGGCACAAAAGCGGTAATCAGCTTGCGAAACGCATCTTTGGTTTGCTGGCGCAATCCGGCGCTGGCCCGATGGAAAACTTCATTGCCCATCCGATTGCAAAGGTGGGCCAATTGCGCTGCCCCGGCGCGGCAGGCGGCGATCAACGCCATCAGATCGCTGCGGTTCGACTCGGGCGCGCGGCTGTTGGCCAGGATCAAGTCCAGGACACCTTCGTTCAGCGTTCCGTCCTCGTGGATCTTAACCGGCGGAATGCGCACGCCTTCGGCAAAAATCGAGCTTGCATCGGCCGCCCCGGCGCCCTGCGCCGTTCCGCCGACATCGGTCATCTGTCCGCGCATGGACACGAATCCGATCAGATCCGTGCCAGAGTGGACCGGCGCGATTACCAGCCAGGTGCGCAGATTGCCGGTTGCGCCCGCTGACGCGTACGGGTCGCTCTGCAACACCACATCGCCAGGTGCGAAGCCGAGGCCCTGCGACCCCAGCATGTGCCCCAGAAACGAGCCGGACTGGCCCGAGATCATCTGCCCGCGGCCATCCATGATCATCGCCGCAGCCGCTCCTGTCCCGGCAAGCGCCGGAGAGACGGTCAGGCGGTCAAGAACCGTCGCCATTTCATTGCGCACATTGGCCACCGCGACGCGAAAGCGATTTGTCGTCGCGGCATCGACCGGTGCGGCAGTTGCAGGATCGGTCTTGCGGTCTGCAGTTGTCGCAGCGGGCGCGCTCCCGATCTGTTCTGCGGCTTTTTTCAACGCCTTTGCGTGCGCACGGTCGAACGCGGCGTCTTGATCGCCGCCGCGATCCTGGTCGATCCGGCTGCTGCCGGTCGCCGACCGGACATCGCCCCCGGCTTTCAGGTCGCAAGTCACCACTGCGCGGCCATCCACGGCCCGGCGCTCGACAATCTCGGCGGACCAATCGAACCCGAATTGCTTGTTCAACTCGGCGATCACGCTGTCCGCTGCGCCCGCGACCGGTGCCGCTGCCCGCGGGTCGGAATGATCTGCCGATGGCGCCGCAGGCGACGCATTACCTGCGGGCGGTTTGATCACAGCGCCGCCCTGCATCTGACGTGTGTAAAGTTGGTCAAATCTTTCGCGATTGGCTGAAAGCAACGCGTCGAGCGAGGCAGGCTTGCTGTTACCGGATGTGCTCATCGATCAGGCCCGCCTTGCCGCAGCGTTGGCATCGGCTTCCATCACAACGTTCTGATGGGCATCAACCCGGGCCGAAAAGCCGGGAACAACGGCAATCGTTGCATCCGCCTGAACGATCAGAGCGGGGCCAGGGATCTGATTGCCCGCAGACAGTTTATCGGCGTCGAAGACCGAGGTTGTTCTGAAACCGCCTGAAAAATGGGCTTGGGTTTGTTCCAACAATGCCGGGCGCGGATCGGCTTCACCCGTGGACTGGGCGGGCAGGGCGGCCACTTCCGGCTCGGCGGTCGCGATTGCCCGCAGGGTCGTGAATTCCAGCGGTTGATCGGCCCGTTGACCGAACCGGCGCTGATAGGCCTGAGCCGCCTTCGCAGCCAGGGCGGCAATATCGCTGTCTTGCAATCCTTCCGCCGGGACCTCCAGCGATGTGCGAAAATCGGTGCGCCGGTAACGAACATCAACCCGAAACGCAATTTCGCCGCCGGTGCCTTCATCCGCCAACCACGCATCGGCGCGGGCGCGCAGACCGGTGGCACAATTGACAATGTCGCTGGCCGATAACTCGCCTTCTGTCTGACCAAGGGCTGCTGCGAATTGCACCGACTTCCCGGACGAAAGGCAGCCCAAAACCGAGAGCACGCCTGCGTTGCGCGGGACAATCACCGGCCCGGCGCCGCAATTCTTGGCAATGGCACATCCCAGAAGCGGACCCGCACCGCCCCCGACCACCAGGGCCAATTGCGCGGTGTCTTCGCTCTTTTGTGCTGCGATGTTTCGCAGATTACCTGCAATCGCCTCGGCATAGACATGGACAATTCCATCCGCTGCGCGGTGCCTGTCCATACCAAGCGCACTGCCGAAACTTGCCAGCACAGCATCTGCCGCCGAAACATCGAGGCCGAGCCGGTCGCTTGGAAAACGGTGCAGCACGGCCAATGCGTCCATCACCGTTGGCAGATGACCGCTGCCGCCGACGCAAGCCGGTTTCTCGCAACCCGGACCGACTTTGATCACGCCATCCAGCGGCGCAGTGACGGCGGCATTCAGACCTGGCCCAAGATGGCGAACATCGATCGAGGGCAGCTTGATGATGGCGGCCCCCAACGCCGTCTCGTTCGAAACGCGGGCCTTGCCGCGCCGGATCAGGGCGGCGTTCGCCTCGCCGCCGCCAATGTCCAGAGCGATCGCATCGGGGTATCCAGCCGCGGCGGCACTTCGCGCTGCGGCTGCTGCGCCGCCAGCGGTTGTCGCCGCCAATATGCGGGCAGGGGCCTCGACAGCAAATGTGGCGCCGGTTCGATCTGCCGTTGATTGTGCAATCTCGATCTTCGGGCTGATCTGGGCAGCACCGAGACCGGCTGTGACCGCTGTCAGTTGTTTCGCCGCCGCCGCTTTAGCCTGCGCCGTCATAACCGTTGCGAGCGTTCGATCGGTTTCGCCGGGTTCCGGCGAGACTTCATGAGACAGCACAACTTCGATGTGGTCGTTAACTTCGGCTGCCGATCTCTCTCAACCGCAATTCGTGAGCCGGATTGCGCGGCGCGTGCAACAGACAGATCGCCAGGCAATTGGCCCTCTTTGTAACAGTGCGCCAAT
>CATOTJ020000002.1:0-2546805 GCA_951813525.2 uncultured Limibaculum sp. | reverse complement strand
CATCGCAGAAAACCTCCGTCACCACAGAGATCTTGAATCAGTGCTGGACCGTTCTTTCAACCCGGCTTTTTCAACAAAATCGGCCGTTAAGTGCCCTCGTCCGCGATCACATCGCAAATGTAGGCCCGTAGGGGGACCGATCCGCTTACGGGATCAACAGCATCGTGGCCTATCAGGACATTGAAGTTTGAATTGTTCAGCCCGGTTGCTGGGTAACTGGGAGCGTCGAGCTCGGCGCATCCCTGCCACCACCCGTGCTGCCCGCAAACAACGTCCGGCGATAGCGATGCATCAAATCGCGCTCGTGCGCGTGCCGTGCCATTGGGTGTCGAGATGCGCACCCAACTCCCTTCTGCGATGTTTCTGGCGTCGGCGGCATCGGGATGCAGATCTATCTGGGGATCCAAGGCCCTGCGGCGCAAGCTGGGAAGACTGCGGTGCTGGCTTTCGCAATAAAGCGTATCTTTCGTACACGTCAGCGTCAGTGGAAATCGCTTGGCAAGTTTGGGTTGAGTGCGGTGGCTGACCAGGGGTTCTTCGTAGTCCGGCAAGGGAGGGTACCCTTGATCCAACAATGTCTCTGAGAAGAACTCAACTCGCTGCGAAGGCGTCTTGAATCCCTTTGGTGTTCCGTCGACCAGGTCTGAATATTTTTGATGCCGCGTCTCCAATGGAACACGGATGCCCGCAGGATTTTCCCGAAGATCCTCGAGCATAATACCGCTGGGCGCCAGCATCGCACGGTGACCTTCGTCGATATCACCGTTCCAGAACCTGTCGCCCAAGCCAAGCCGATCGGCCAGATCAAAAATGATCTGGGTATCGGATCTGCTTTCCCCCTCGGCAGGGACCAGAGGTTTGCGCAGTTGCACCAACGAACAAGCTTCTCCGCTAATCTCAAAACCCATTTTGAGCCCTTCGGTTTCGAACGGGGTGGCTGCGGGTAGCACGATATCGGCGAAGTTCGCGCTGGGATTTACGAAAAGATCGACGTGCACATGGAACTCCAACGCCTTCAGGGCGCGGGCTGCCGTTTCGCCATCTGCGTGGGCCATAATCAGGTTCGAGCCAAAGCTGACCAAGCCCCGCACAGCGTAAGGATCCTGGTCCAGGATCGCGCGATAAATATCGGCAGATGTGATTTCGTCGAACCGGGCAGTGCCGAGAGGGCGCTGGTCCAGGCCAAGGGTCTTGGCACGTTGTTCCGACGATAGAAATTCAGGCCCGGTGACATCCCCGGCTGGCACGGCGGGCAATTCGACGTTCCCGCCCTTCTGATCATAGTTGCCGGTCAGCGCATAAAGCAGCCCAATGGCCCGTGCGATTTGGGTAGCGTTCGACTGTTGCTCCAGCCCGCTCCACGCCATGTAGCCGACCGGGCGCGCCTGCCACAGCAGAGCCGCAGTCCGCTCAACCTGATCCGCAGAAACGCCCGTCAATTCTTCGACATCGGCCGGAAGGTATTGTGCACAGACTTCTTGCCAATGCTGAAAAACGGTCTTGCAGCTGATCGGTCCATCAGGCGTTTGAACGTCCATCCAGCCTAACAAAGCAATATGCGCATTGGCATTGCCGAGCTGGCTGGCAAGAGGACGACCCGCCCAAACGACATAGGCGTCGGCGGGACCATCCAGATCCGCATCGCCTGCTCGTAGTAATCTGCCAGTATCTTCGCGAACCAGAAACGGAGCATTGGTCCAAGCCCGCAGAAACTCGGCATCATACCAGCCATTCTGGATCATTACGTGGGACAGCCCCAAGGCCAGCGCGCCATCCGAACCCGGGCGCACTTGCAGCCATTCGTCCGCGCGATGCGCCAGTCCCGCATTGCGGGGATCGACAACGATCAGCTTGGCGCCGCGCGCAGTTGCGGTAACGGTCGCTGTGGCATGGGCGATGCGCGATACCGATGGATTGTAACCCCAAAACAGGATGCAGCCCGCGTTATCTAGGTCCGGCATGACAGTCGCCGGCAATGCACTACCATAAGAATAGACGTTCGCCATGTAGCGACCCCAGCCGCACAGCTCGAACGACACAGCCTGATTGGGGCTGCCAAAGGCACGGCGCAGGCGCTGAACCCAATGTCGCGAGTCCGATAATGCAGACGTCGATGGCGACGCCGTGTTGAAGACGACGGTTTCGGGACCGTGCAAGTCTTTCAGATCGTTCATTCGGGTCGCAACGGTGTCCAACGCTTCGTCCCATGAAATCTTCTGCCACCCCGGCTCGTCAGCCCCTTTGGGGTTCGTACGCTTCATCGGATGAAGCAATCGGTCAGGAGCATAAACTAGCTCTGCGGCAACCTTGCCCTTGATGCATAACGCCCGTCCGGTCGGATGCGAAGGATCCGCAGACAAGGCAGTCAATCGCCCGTCTTCAACTGTCGCAATGGCCCCACATCTCGAGGTGCAAAGCGCACAAAACGTCTTCACCCGCTCGGAGAGAGGATTTCCATCAGCCATCGAAGACCCCATATTCGTCTAAAGTAATCATGCAGGAAAACCTATCACACGTCCGGCGATTCCATGATTATGGCGCCAGCGAACAGTTGCGCATGAATGTCTGCAAAGGGGAATGCTGCTGCAACGATTTTGGATGATTTCCAATGGCAGCTTGGGGCCGTCACACCCGATCGGCAACGTGTTTTGGGAGCCGCGAAAAACAATCTCACTGAACGGACATCGGTCGCAGCATGTCGTCAGTGTCCAGTTTGAGCGCGCTGCGCCAGAGCGGGGTTTTGAATACATGACATACGTGCTTGCTAGCGCCGTCTTCGCGGGTCTCGATCAGAAGCCCCGCCCATTTGAGCGGTCGCAGCACGCAAGACGAGAACGCGGCCATCTCTCGCCATCCCGCAGTGTGCCAATCTTCAGGCTCACCGTAGAAGGTTTCAAACAAGGCTGCCTCGGTCGTGCCGTGATCGGCCTCTGCGTTAATCACGTTCATCCAAACGTCCCATTTTCCGAAGGGACGGTCGTCAAAGCGCCCATAAGACGCGTGGTCGATCTGAAACAAAAAGTACGGGATCAGTTCGGCAAACAGTCGGCTTGGGTCTTGCGACAGATCTGCGCCTTGCTTGGTCAGCCTAAACTCACCCTTGAAGTGCCGTCCCAGGCGCAGCGATATCAGCAGAAAATGGAGAACCTCGAGTGGGGGGAACTCGTACTCGTTGACTACCTTGTTGTAGCGAAACATCTCAGCGGCGCTCATCCCCGGCCAATCAAAATGCTCAACAGCCCAGTGCACAAAGAAGCGCTTGAAGGCCTTGGTTTTGGTCAAGCCGATCGATCCGTGCTCTTGCACATATCGCATGGTCAGTAGAGCGCCCCT
This sequence comes from uncultured Limibaculum sp., assembly GCA_951813525.2. Taxonomy (GTDB): domain Bacteria; phylum Pseudomonadota; class Alphaproteobacteria; order Rhodobacterales; family Rhodobacteraceae; genus Thermohalobaculum. Next base: position 2,543,472 of record CATOTJ020000002.1, on the reverse strand, counting down.
CAGCAGCGGTGAATGTGCGAGGTCGGGATGGTCCGTGGCGAGGGTGCGGAACTCGATCATGACAGGACGCTGGCACACAGTGAACCGCGCGGCAATTCCAAGATGTCGCCGCAGCGCGAACTCGCCACCCTTCAGATTTTGCATTTGCCGCGAATGGCTGGTTCAACGGGCTGCGCCGCAGCATTTCAACCAGTTCGTGGAGGTCGGCTCAGGGCCGATTTTGTTGAAAAAGCCGGGTTGAAAGAACGGTCCAGCACTGATTCAAGATCTCTGTGGTGACGGAGGTTTTCTGCGATGATGGGCGATCGGCAAGTGCTGCAGAACAGCCTGTTCTACGAGTTCAACCTGGAGATCCACGTGCCCGCGGATCACTTGCTTCGGAGCATTGATCGGTTCGTCGATCTTTCGAGCGTCCGGCGTCGGCTCGAGCCGTTTTATAGCCGGATTGGTCGCCCATCTATCGATCCCGAACTGATGATCAGGATGTTGATTATCGGCTACACTCACGGCATTCGCTCAGAGCGACGACTTTGCGAAGAGGTGCATCTGAACCTCGCCTATCGCTGGTTTTGTAGGCTGGATCTGAACGATCCGGTGCCGGACCATTCCACGTTCTCGAAGAACCGGCATGGCCGTTTCCGCGACAGTGATCTGTTCAGGTTCCTGTTCGAGGATGTTCTTTCTCGATGCATCCGCGAAGGTCTTGTTGGCGGAGAAGCGTTCGGTGTCGACGCATCCCTGATCAAGGCTGATGCGAACCGGGAAGACGGGATCACGCCGAAAGACTGGTCGCCAGAGCAATTCGCCGGCCGCGCGACGTCCGAATATCTTGCGACACTGGACGATGCGGCTTTCGGTGCAGCGACACCCGTCGTGCCCAAATACATCTCGCCTGTCGATCCGGCGGCGCGCTGGTCTGCTGCCGATCGCGGCAAGGCGCACTTCATCTATTCCACGAACTATCTCGTCGACCTCGACAACGCGATCATCGTGGATGTCGAGCCAACCGCACCGATCCGTCAGGCCGAGAACAAGGCCGCCCGGGATATGATTGAGCGGACCCGGCAGACATTCAACCTCTATCCCGAGCGCCTTGTCGGCGACACGGGATATGGCAATGCGGAGATGCTCGCCTGGCTGGTTGAGGAACAGGGTATAGAGCCATTCATACCCGTCATCGATAAGTCGAGACGATCAGACGAGATCTTCTCCCGGTCAGATTTTACCTACGACCACGGCGAGGACGCCTATCGCTGCCCTGCCGGTCACTGGCTCCGTCAGTACCGTCGCCCCTTCAAGATTGCCCGCGATGCAGTAGATGACGACGGCCAGCGCCGTTACCGCGCCAGCAAACACGACTGCGACGCATGCCCACTCAAGCCGTGTTGCACGCCCAAGGAGCATGCGCGGAAAATCCTGCGATCTGTTCACGAAGGCGCGCGAGACATGGCCCGCGACATCGCCAAAACGGACGCATATGTCGATGCAATGCGCGCCAGGAAGAAAGTCGAAATGCTGTTCGCTCACCTCAAACGTATCCTGAAACTCGACCGTCTCCGGCTCAGAGGACCATCCGGCGCCCGCGACGAATTCCTGATGGCAGCAACAGCGCAAAACCTCAGGAAGCTCGCGAAACTCGTGCCGAACCCGGCCTGAGCGGCGCGGCGAGCGTCATCAGCCTAGGCCAGGAGCCTCTCGAAAAACGACTTCTTCAACAAAATCGGCTCATTGCCGACGTTCGCTGCAATCTGAAGTAGGCCTCCTTGCGGCGCCACTCACCGTTCGCGCCAATTTCTGGATCCGAGATCTGGTCCAACCTGACCTGACCTGCCCGTGAGGCGCGGATTGTCCCAGGGGGGCGCCGCCGTGATCCGTGGGAACTTCACGCCGGGTGTCTTTGGGGTCTTCGCCGTGCGCCCTGCTCGCGAGTGATTTGGTCTGTCCGGCTTCGGGAGGCGGCGCCGTCGGCAGATGTCGATCCCGCGGCGCGATTAAAATTTGTCCTGGTTGGGGTCGACGGCGGCTGTGCCGATGGCGACGGGGCGGGTGAAGCCTTGGTCGAAGCTTTCCAGTTCGCCCAGATCCACCCAATCGGCTTTGCTTTGGCACCAGATTTCGTGGGCCGGTTTATAGAGGCCGGGGTCGTCCAGGGTGCCGGCCTTGATCGAGAACCGGGTCGCTTCCGGCCAGGGCGAGGTGTAGAGGTGCCCGCCGCAATCGCCGCAGAAATAGCGGGCAATCGTGCGCCCGCTATCGGCCGGACGGGTAAAAACGCTGGGCTTGCCCGTGACGGTCAGGTCATCTGCTGCGACCACGATGGCCGAGTGGTATCCGCCGCCGCCCCAGCGCTGGCAATGGGTGCAATGACAGAGATAGTGCAGGGTTTCTTCGGCCTCGGCCCGGTAGCGGACCTGGCCGCACAGGCAACCGCCTTCGAGGATTTCGGTCATTTATGTCTCCTTTTCGTGGCGGGGTGCGGGCGTGCAGCAGGCCCCGGTTTCTGGTCAGCGTTTAACACGGACGGGGCGGGGCGGCACCTGTCCACGGGTTGGTCAGGCCGATTTTGGGCGGGCGAACTCGGGCGGTCTCAGCCGGTATGTTCCGCAAGAAAGGCGCGAACCTCCTCGAAAAACATCCCGAAACAGGGCTGGCCTTCGATGGCGACATGGTTGTTGCCGGGAAGTTCGACGAATTGTGCGCCGGGGATCAGACGGGCGGTCAGTTGGCCCTCGCGCAGCGGCACGACCCGGTCGCCTTTGATGTGCAGCACCAGCGTCGGCACGTTGATCTGGCGCGCCAGGTCGGAGAATTCGGTGGTGTTGTTCATCTCCCAAATGCGCATCGCATTTTCGACCGAGCAACTGAGCCGTTGCAGTTCGTCGAAACTGTCCTGCACGTCCTGCGAGGCGTCGGGCAGGAAGCTGGAGGTAAAGAAGTTCCGGTAGACCGGATTGGGTGATCCCCAGCCTTCGCGCATCATGAGGCGCGACGTGTTGTAGAAGGTCTCGTCCTCTGTGTTGCCGCGCCGCATCCGCCCACGCATGGACGCCCCGAAAAGGATCAGACAGGAGACGCGGTCCGGGTGTTTTGCGGCATATTCGACGGAAAAGCCTGCGCCCTGGCTGATGCCGAACAAAGCGAATTTGTCGAGCCCTGAGGCGGCGACGACGGCCTCCATATCCTCGGTCATCTTGTCGGTCGCGATGGTCTCGACATCCCAGTCCGACAGGCCGTTGCCGCGCTGGTCGAAGCGGATCAGCCGGTTCTGGCTGGCGAATTCGGAGAGGAACGGTCCCCAGAACGGGGCGCCCCATTCATATTCGATGTGATTGAGATAGTTCGGGGCCTTGAGGACGGGATATCCCTCGCCGACGCTGGCCCAGGCGATCTGTGTGCCGTCGGCGGAGTTGCAGAACTGCACCCGTTGTTTCAGCGCAATCTCGGGCGTTGCGCGTTCGGGGGGTGCGTCGGGTGTCCACTGCCACACCCGGATCGGGCGCGAGATGTTCTTGACGCGCTGGCTGCCCATATCGCGGAAGGGCTGGTTCAGCCGCTCGAGCACGGTCTGGTGAACGATATCGGAGATGCAGACCCCGCCGGGTTCGGCCAGCCCCTCGAGCCGGGCCGCGACGTTGACGCCGTCGCCGAAGATATCGTTGTCATCGAAGACCACGTCGCCCAGATTGATCCCGACGCGATATCGGATCCGGGTGTCTTCATCCTGATTGCTTTCACGCTGATCCATCCCGTCCTGGATCTCGATCGCGCATTTGACAGCGTCCTGGGCCGAGCCGAACTCGGCCAGCATTCCATCGCCGGTGGTCTTGACGATGCGGCCGCGGAACTGGTCGATCTTTGGGTCGATCAGTTCTTTCCGGTGCGTCTTCTGGCGCGAAAGGACGCCGTCTTCGTCGCCCTCCATCAGCCGGGAGAATCCGACCATGTCAGCGGCGAAAACGGCTGCAAGTCGGCGCTCCATGCTCAGTCCCCCCTGTCGATCCCGAAATGATAGCACAAACGAGAAGCGGGCGGCGGCCCATTCAAAAGCCGCCGCCCGCACTGTGTCTTGGCCAGGTTCGGGCCGGTCAGGACCACATCTGATTGCCGCCGCAGACAGTCATGCATTGGCCGGTCATGAATTTCGACGCGTCGGAGGCGAGATAGACCGCCGCGCCCGCCAGGTCATCCGCCTCGCCCAGACGGCGCAGCGGCGTTTCTTCGTTCACCCGCTGTTCGGCGGCCGGGTTTTCCCACAGCGCCTTGGCAAAATCGGTGCGGATCAGGCCCGGGCAGATCGCGTTGACGCGTACGCCCTTGGGGCCGTTTTCCAGCGCCAGGTTTCGGATCAGACCGATCAGCGCCAATTTTGAGATCGAATAGGTGCCGAGGACAGGCGAGGCCCGGAAGGCACCGATGGACGATGTGAAGAACAACGAGCCTGCGCCCTTTGCGTGCATGTCGGGCAACACCATCTGCGCCAGCCAATGGTTCGATTTGACGTTCGAGGCCATGATCCGGTCATAGGCGTCATCGTCGATATCGGACATCGAGCCATAGGCGACATTGACCCCGGCGTTGCCGCAGACGACATCAATCGGTCCGGCGGCCTCGCGGGTTTTGGTGACCAGTTCCTGCAAGGCTTCTTTGTGTCCGATATTGCAGGCGATGGCATGGGCGCGCCCGGCGCCGTGCTGCGAGCGAATGGCCTCGGCGACTTCCTCGCACTGATCGAGCTTGCGCGACGAGACGATCACCGTGGCGCCGTGATCGGCCATGGCCTGCACCATGGCCTTGCCCATCCCCTTGGAGGTGCCGGTTGTCAGCACCACCTTGCCGGTCAGATCGAAGAGTTTGGTGTAATCCATATCAGTACCCGCGAACCTTGCCGGCCACCGCAGCGCGGCGGTCGTTCGAGTTCTCGAAATCCTTGATTTCCTTGCGTGCAACGACGTGGTGGTGCACCTCGTCGGGACCATCGGCCAGGCGCAGGGTGCGCTGTTTGTGGTACATATTCGCCAACGGCGTCCATTGGCTGATCCCGGTGGCGCCGTGAACCTGGATCGCCTCGTCGATGATCTGGCAGACACGCTCGGGCACCATGGCTTTGACCATGGAAATCCATGTGCGCGCTTCCTTGTTGCCCAGGACATCCATGGCCCGGGCAGCTTTCAGCACCATCAGGCGCATCGCTTCGATATCGATCTTGGCACGGCTGACCAGTTCCATGTTCTTGCCGAGATCGATGATGCGCTTTCCAAATGCCTCGCGCGAGACGCCGCGGTTGATCATCAGATCGAGCGCTTTTTCGGCTTGGCCGATCGAACGCATGCAGTGGTGGATGCGTCCGGGGCCGAGACGAAGCTGGCTGATCTCGAACCCCTTGCCTTCGCCCCACAGTACGTTTTCCTTGGGCACCCGCACATTGTTGAACCGGATGTGCATGTGGCCATGGGGTGCATCGGGGTCGCCAAAGACCTGCATTCCTTCCAGGATTTCGACGCCCTCGGTCTCTTTGGGCACCAGAATCTGGCTTTGTTGCAGGAAGGTTTCGGCGTCCGGGTTGGTCTTGACCATGACGATCATGATCTTGCAGCGCGGATCGCCGGCGCCGGAGGCATAGTATTTCTCGCCATTGATGACCCAATCGTCGCCGTCCAGCACGGCTTCGGTCTTGATCTGCTTGGCGTCCGATGACGGTGTCCACGGCTCGGTCATCACATAGGCCGACCGGATTTCGCCGTTCAGGAGCGGCTTGAGCCATTGCTCTTTCTGCGCGGGCGTTCCGACCCGTTCCAGCACTTCCATGTTGCCGGTGTCGGGGGCCGAGCAGTTCAGCGATTCAGGGGCGAGCGGGTTCTTGCCGAGTTCTGCCGCGATGTAAGCGTAATCGAGGTTCGGCAGTCCTTCGCCGGTTTCGGCGTTCGGCAGGAAGAAATTCCACAGTCCCGCATCCTTGGCCTTTTGCTTGGCGGTTGCCAGCAGTTCGAGCTGGCCGGGCGCATAGGACCAGATATCGGCGCGGCCTTCGCCGAGGCGGAAATATTCCTCGGTGATCGGGTCGACATTCTCTTGAATGTGCTTGATCACCGCCTCGTAGAGCGGCTTGGTCTTTTCGGACATGCGCAGGTCGTTCAGTGCGCTATCGACGGTCTCTCTCATATGGTCCTCCTTTGCCCCTTTTAGCGGGCGATGTCGAAGCGGGTTCCACAGACGGTAATCGTTCCGTCCGGCCCGCGGCAATTTCTGGCGTCGGCCTGGCGGTTCAGGCGGTCGGCATCGGTGGCGCGCACATTAAGGCCGGAAAGGCCGGGGCCGCGCCCATCGGTGTCTGGTACAAAGAACAGGGTGGCGTTGGCTAGGGGGACCGTGGGCACCTGGCCATCCATCACAACCGGGGAGTCGGCGACCGCCGCCCACTTTGCCGCGGTGGCCTGCGGGTCAGCGGATTGCAGCGTGACGCCGGTGATGGCATCGATCGTGTCCGTTGCCACCGCCTGCTGCCAGCCGGTACCGCCCGCGGGCATCCAATTGCCGGTCATGTCCGCCTGCTGATCCCAGTCGATTTCGAAATAGCCTGCTTCCAGATCGCGCGGGTGCAATTGCATGATCGTCCAGCTTTCCCGGTCCTGTTCATAGGCAACGCGCACGTTTTGTTGCGCCGCCCGGGCACGCGCCGCCTGTTGATCGGCCCGGGTCGGGACCTGGGTGATGACCATGTAACCGCCATCGCCCCGGCGCCGGTCGAGATAACGCCCGGCAGACGTGCCGGGTTCGGTCGGCGCGACGACTTCCAGGAACTGCGAGCCGATGGGGAGCAGGACATTCTCCAGCCCCCATTTCGCCACCGCATCGTCGTGATAGGCGGGTTTGAGCGAGAAGACCTGTTCCAGATCAGCCTGCACGGGGGCGAGATCGCGGGCGACGAGGCAGATCTGACGGAGATGTATCGGCATCGGGTCCTCGGCAGGTTTGGCAGGTCGGCGCGGACCTGGCGGGTTGCGGGCTTGGGCGGGCCGAGGCCCACCACATTCGGTTGAGTATAGGGCGGGCCGAGGCCCGCCAAAGTACCGGTCAGTAACCCTGCATCCTGGCAAACTGTTCGGTGTGGTAGTTCGCGTCTCCCATCCAGGCGTCGGCCACGCGGATGCGTTTCATGAAGAAGCCGATATCTGCGGCGTCGGTCATCCCGATCCCGCCTTGAAACTGGATCGCTTCCTGGGTGGCCTGCTGGGCGACCCAGCCCATTTTGGCCTTGGCAGCGGTGGAGAGTAATTCGGCGTCAGCATCGCCCGCATCCAGCGCCTGAAGTGCCTTCAGGACCAGCGAGCGCCCCATTTCGATTTCAGTGTAAAGATCAGCCGCACGGTGTTGCAGCGCCTGAAAGCTGGCGACGATCTGGCCGAACTGTTTGCGGTCTTTGAGATAATCGAGGGACTGGCCGAGGCTTTCCTGCGCCGAGCCGGACATCTCTGCGGCCAGGACAGCGCGGCCGGTGGTGAGGACCTTTGTCAGCAGCGTATGGCCATGATCGACCTCGCCGAGGACGGCATCGGCTGTAACCTCGACATTCTCAAGCAGAACGCGGCCCGCATTGCGGCTGTCGACCATTGCGGTGCGGTCAGCGGTCAGGCCCGCGGCGTCGTTGGGAACGAGAAAGAGGGTGATGCCATCAGGATCGGCGGGCGCGCCCGACGTGCGGGCCGAGACGATCAGGGCGTCGGCGACATGCGCCTCGACCACGAAAGTCTTGGCGCCGTTCAGCCGGAACCCGTTGCCATGTCGTTCGGCGGTCGTTTCGACCCGGGCGGGGGCGTGGCGTCGCGTCTCGTCGATGGCCAGCGCGGTGATGGTTTTGCCCGACGCGATCCCCTGCAGCCGGTCTGCATGCTGCGGGCTGCCGGTCAGCGCGGCCGCGCCAAGGACCGAACTGGACAGAAAGGGCGAGGCCGTCAGCGTGCGCCCCATTTCTTCGGCGATCAGCCCGGCTTCGACATGGCCAAGCGCGACGCCGCCCTGTTCTTCCGGCACCAGAACGCCCGACCAGCCCATGTCGGCCATCTGCGCCCATGTCGCGCGGTCAAAACCGTCGCCATTGCCGTCATCGCGCAGGGCGCGCAACTGCGAGATGGGGGCGTTCTCGGACAGAAAACCGCGCGCAGCGTCGCGCAGCATCTCTTGTTCTTCGGTCAGGATCAGCGGCATTTCAGACCCCCCGGTCCGGCATTCCGAGGATGCGCTTGGAAATGATGTTCAGCTGCACCTCGGACGTGCCGCCCTCGATCGAATTGGCTTTGGTGCGCAGCCAGTGGCGGGCGACATCGTCCTGGCCATCCCATTCCAGGCCATCCGACCCGGCACAGTCCATCAACAGCTCGTAACGGCGCTTGTTGAACTCGGTCCCGGCATATTTCAGCATGGCGGAATGGGCGCCGACGCCCTGCCCGGCTTTGGCCTCGTCGGTCACGCGCTCGATCCCGGCGCTCATGGCCAGCTGATCGATTTCGGCCCGGGCGATGTCGGTGCGCAGATGGGGATCGGCCAGGCGCCCAGCGTCAAGGCCCACTTGCAGGACCGCCATTTCGGACAGAGACCGCGCCGCGCCGGACCGGCCAAAGGCGGACGAGATCATTTCGCGTTCATGGGTCAGCAGATATTTCGCGACATCCCAGCCGCGGTTTTTTTCGCCGACCAGGTTATGTTTTTCGGTCCGGGCATCGGTAAAGAACGTCTCGCAAAACGGCGAGATGCCGGAGATCAGTTTGATCGGCCGAACCTCGACCCCGGGCTGGTGCATATCGACCAGAATGAACGAGATGCCGAGACGTTTTGGCGCGTCGGGATCGGTGCGCACCAGCATGAAGATCTTGTCGGCTTTGTCGGCATAGGAGGTCCAGACCTTCTGGCCATTGATCAGGTAGTGATCGCCCCGGTCTTCGCATTTTGTCTGAAGCGAGGCGAGATCCGAGCCTGCGTTCGGTTCGGAATAGCCCTGGCACCACCAAAACTCGCCGCGCGCGATGGCGGGCAGATGTTCGCGCTTTTGTTCTTCGGTTCCAAATTTCAGCAATGCCGGGCCGAGCATGTGAATGCCGAACGAGAACATCGGCTGTTTGGCGCCGATGGCCTGCATTTCCTGCTGCAGAATTTTATTCTCAGCTTTGCTTAGCCCGCCGCCGCCATATTCGGTGGGCCACATGGGCACGGTCCAGCCCTTGGCGGCCATCGCGCCCAGCCATTCTTTCTGGCCAGGTTTCCAAACCTGCTTGGTGCCGCCGCCGACAAGGCCATAGTCCTCGGCGCTCATGGCGCGGATATTGGCGGGGCAGTTGGCTTGCAGCCAGTCGCGGGTTTCTGCCCGAAATTGGTCGAGTTCAGTCATATTGCCGCTCCTGTGGATGGGCGCGTGCCGCGTTGGCGGCCCGGGATGTTTTCGAGCCAAAGGCGGGCTTGCAGGCAGAAATCATTCGTTGCGCCATTCAGGTTTGCGCTTTTCGACGAACGCGTTGACGCCTTCTGAAAAATCGAAGGTCTGGCGCAGATCGGCGAGGACGGGGCGCGAGAAATTGAGGGCGGCGAGCGTCTCTTCCTGCTCGTCCATCATTTCGAGCACTTTCATCGTCGCCTTGACCGAGGACGGTGAATTAGCGGCAATCTCGTGCGCCTTGGCGACGGCTGCATCCATCAGATCGGCTTGCGGGACGGCGGCATTGGCGATGCCGAGGCTGACCGCTTCGGCGGCCTGAACATGGCGGCCGGTCAGCAGCATATCCATGGCCGCCTTGCGCCCGATCTGCCGGGACAGGCGCTGAATGCCGCCAGCGCCCGCAATAAAGCCGACCTTGACCTCGGGCAGGGCGAAGCGGGCGGTTTCGGCGGCCAGGATGATGTCGCAGGCCAGCGCCGTTTCCATGCCCCCGCCCATGGCGACCCCGTTGACGGCGGCGATGATCGGTTTGGTGCGGTTCAACCGGTTCGCCAGCCCGGCAAACCCGGTATCGGGCGGGTCGATTTTTTGCCCGCTGGCGGTGAATTTCAGATCGTTGCCTGCGGTGAAGGCCTTGTCCCCTGCCCCGGTGCAGATCGCGACCCAAAGCTCGCGGTCGGCTTCGAACTTTTCCCAGGCATCGCTGAGTTCGTGGTGCATCGGGGGATGCATGGCGTTGTAAACCTCGGGCCGATTGAAGGTCACTTTCAGGATGCGGCCATCGGTTTCGGTGGTGATGTATTCGTAGGTCATGTTCGGCTCCCATGCTGGTCGGGCGGGGTTGAAACCCGCTCTACGGGTTCAGGCAGGTTCAGGCGGCGGTTTCAGGCGGCAGGTTCAGGCGACTTTCAGGCCGCCCGTGTCGATTTCGGTGAATTTGCCGCCAGTTGCGGCCAGATCGCGCAGCATGTCGGCGGGTTCATAGCGCGGATCGGCAGGGGCCAGGCGTTCCATCGTCGCCAGGACTGCTGCCGGGCCGATCATGTCGCCATAGAACATCGGCCCGCCCTTGTCGGCGGGCCAGCCGTACCCGTTCAGCCAAACGATATCGATATCGGTCGGGCGCTGGGCCTTGCCTTCCGCGAGGATCTTGACCGACTCGTTGATCATCGGGTGAACCAGACGGGCCAGAATTTCGTCGGGCGCAAGTGTCTTTGGGTCCGCCCCGGTGATGTCGCGAATTATCCCGGCGGTTACGTCGGAGGGCGTCGGATTGCGGGCCTGATCGTAGTCGTAGAACCCGGCCCCGGTTTTTTGTCCGCGGCGGTCCAGTTCGCACAGCGCGTCGCGGATCGGGTTTTGCGTCTTTGCGCCCTTGGACCAGCCGATGTCCAGACCGGCAAGATCGGACATCTGGAACGGTCCCATGCGAAAGCCGAAGGCAGTCAGGGCGGCGTCGACATCCCACGGCATCACGCCTTCAAAGACCATGGCCTGGGCCTGGGCCTGGCGTTCAAAGAGAATGCGGTTGCCGACAAAGCCCGGACAGACACCGACCAGCGTGGCAATCTTGTTGATGGTCCGGGCCAGATCCATGCAGGTCGCCACCACATCGTCGGCGGTTTCGCGGGCGCGCACGATCTCGAGCAGTTTCATCACATTGGCGGGCGAGAAGAAATGCAGGCCGATCACGTCGCGCGGACGGACGGTGCAAGCGGCGATCTCGTCGATGTTCAGGGCCGAGGTGTTCGTGGCAATGATCGCGCCCGGTTTGGCGACCTTGTCGAGTTCGGCGAATATCTGTTTCTTCAGGTCCATATTCTCGAACACCGCCTCGATGATCAGGTCGCAATCGGAGAGGTCGGATTTCTTGAGCGTTCCGGTCAGACGGCCCATGCGGGCCTCGACCTCGTCCTGTGGGAATCTGCCGCGGCCGGCGCTGCGCTGATAGTTGCCGCGCATCACGCCCATGCCGCGGTCCAGCGCGTCCTGGCTGGTCTCGACGATTGTGACAGGGATGCCTGCGGTCAGGAAGTTCATTGAAATCCCGCCGCCCATGGTTCCGGCGCCCAGGACGCCGACCTTGGCAATGGTGCGGCGCGGCGAGGCGTCGTCGATGCCCGGAACTTCCCAGGCCAGACGGCCCGCCCGAGCGATATAGTCGGCAATCTCTTGCTGGGTCGGCTGGTTCATGCGGTCTCTCCGATTTCTTGCAGGTTGGCCAGGCATTCGGCGCGCAGGCCTCTGCGGTCGATTTTGTCGGTGGCGCCGCGCGGCAGGGCCGCCTCGCGCAACCAGATATGGTCGGGAATTTTGAAAGGGGCGAGCGACGCGGCCAGAAATTCGCGCAGATCGGCCCGGCTGAGGCTGCGCCCGGGGCGCAGGACGATCCCGGCGCCCGGCACTTCGCCGAGCCGCTGATCGGGGACCGAAAAGACGCCTGCTTCGAGCACATAGGGGTGGCGGTGGATTGCCTCCTCGACCTCCTGCGCCGAGATGTTTTCGCCGCCGCGGATGATGATGGATTTCTTGCGATCGACGATGGTGTAGACACCGTCGTCATCGCGCCAGGCCAGATCGCCGGTGAAGAGCCAGCCGTCCTTTAGAACCTCGGCCGTTGCTTCGGGTTTGTTGAGATAGCCGCGCATATTGGCCGGTGATTTGACGACGATCTCGCCGACCTCGCCATCCGGCAATTCGTTGCCGTCGCTGCCGCAGATTTTCATGTCCTGCAAAGGCGGTTGCAGACGGCCCGCGGCGCCGGGGCGGGCGACGTAGTCGGGGCCGGAAAATCCCAGGCCGACCGCGTTGGTTTCGGTCATCCCCCAACCGGTCGCCACGACCTTGCTGGGAAAGGCATTGGCAATTTCGCTGACCTGTGCCGGTGGGCGCTTGGCCCCGCCGGAGCCGACGAAATGCAGGGTTTCGAGTTTGCTGCCCAATGTCTTGGCCGCGGCGATCAGATCAAAGGTCTGGGTCGGCACGCCGACCATGCGGGTGATTTGTTCGCGTTCGACCGTGCGCACCGCTTCTTCGGCATCCCATTTTCGCAGCAGAACCATTTTTGCGCCGACGACAATCCCCTGCAGCCAAAGCGGATGGGTTGCCGTGACATGGAACAGCGGCGTGCAGACCAGGACGATCGGGCGGACTTCGGTTGTGGGAGTTGTGCCGGGCGGCGTGTCAGCAGGCGGTGTATCAGCAGGCGGTGTTTCAGCAGGAGGCGTGACCATCTGCGCCGCCAAACCGCCCAGGACCCATGTGTAGACCGCCGAGATGGCGCCGCGATGGCTTTGCACCACGCCCTTGGGGTGCCCGGTCGAGCCGGAAGAGTACATCACCATCGCATCGTCGTCAGGGGCGATGGGGGCATCGGACCAATCGCCGGGCTGTCCGGCGATCAGGTCCGCCAGCGTTGTCTGGCACAGATCGACACCGTCGCGCACACCGATCATCGTGATGCCCATGCGCCCGGCAAAGGAAGCGATACGCTCGGCGCGCGGGGCATCGGCGAAACAGATCCGCGCTTCGGAATCGGAGAATGCGTAGGCCAGTTCGTCCGCGGTCCACCAGGCGTTGAGGGGGACGGCGACCATCCCGGCGGTCGTGATTGCCATCATCGCCATAAGGAGTTCGGGATAGTTGCGCATGGCGATTGCGATCCGGTCGCCGGGACGTGCGCCAATGGCGAGCAGGCCATGGGCGATCTGGTTCATGCGTGTGCAAAAGGCATCATAGGCAAGGCGCTCGCCCTGATAGACGACAAAATCGCCGTCGCCATGATCGGCGGCAGCGCGCTGCATCATATCGCGCAGATTGGTGGGAGCATTCGCAAAGACGCGGCAGTCGATGCCCCGGATCACGGCTTTGCCGACGGCGAAACGCGGATCGTTTGCGACCAGATGCGCGATCGCCTGGGGCGCTGTGTCGAATGTCGGGCTGTCGGTCATGGTCAACATACTCAGGGCCTTGCCCCCTCCTTATCCCTCCCGGTCGGGAGGAGACATGCAACGCCGAAAGGCGATCGACCGTATCTTACCCGCAGGTCAATCCGGTTTGAAGAGCAACTCGGGCAGCCAAAGCGCGATGGCGGGGAAGATGATGATGATGATCAGCCCGGTCAGTTCGACAAGTGTGTAGGGACCTACCGACCAGTAGATGTCCTTCATCGTCAGATGCTGCATGGCCGGGTCGGACTGCGTCACCGATCGCAAGTAGAAGAGATTGAAGCCAAAGGGCGGCGTCATATAACTGATTTCCATCATTACGACGAAGAGAATGCCGAACCAGATCGGATCGAAGCCGTGGAATTTAACCAGCGGCAGGAAGACCGGCAGCGTGATCAGCATGATCCCAACCGGGTCAAGCACCATACCGAGCAAGAAAAGCACGAACATCATGAAGACCAGCGCACCCCATTTTCCGCCGGGGATCTGCTCGGTCAGCGATGTGATGAAGTGTTCGGCCCCCATGGCTGTATAGGCCGTCGAATAGGCGTGCGCTGCGAAGACAATCCAGGTGATCAGGGTTGTCAGCCGGAAGGTCCGGATCGAGGCGATCCGAAGCAGCGTAAAATCGAGGCGCCGGTTCACGGCGCTGGCGATCAGGGCGCCCAAGACGCCGACCGCAGCCGCCTCGGTCACGGTCGCCAATCCGCTGAAGATCGCGCCAAGCACCATGATGATGATCATGATCGGCAGGATCACGGCCCGGAGCGCCGCCATTTTTTCGTTCCAGTCGCCGCGGTCCTCTTTGGGCAAAGCCGGACCCATTTCGGGCTGCAGCCAGCAGCGCACGCCGATATAGATCGAGACCAATGTAAAGAGCAGCAGGCCCGGGCCAACGCCTGCGGCGAACAATTTGCCCACGGAAACCTCGGTGATCAGCGCGTAGATGACCATCAGGATCGAGGGCGGGATCAGGATGCCCCAGCCGCCGCCTGCGTTGATCGCGCCTAGTGCCAGGCGGCTGTCATAGCCCCGGCTTAGCATTTGCGGCAGTGCGATGGTGCCCATCGTGACCACGGCAGCGCCCGAGATGCCGGACATGGCGGCGAAAATCGTACAGATCAGGATCGTGCCGATGGCCAGTCCGCCGCGCAGACCGCCCCACCAGAGGTGCATCATACGGTAGAGATCGTGCGCGACGCCGGATCGCTCCAACACCATGGCCATAAAGACATAGAGCGGGATCGCAATGAGGGACGATGTCTCCATCAGGTCCCACATTTTCGAGGCGACCAGATAGAGCCCGTCGGATGTCGGGTTGTTGTAGAATTCGAGCGAGATGAAGAGAACGCTGAGACCGCCGAGCACGAAGGTCAGCGGCACACCCAGCATGATGAAGAGAAACAGCAGCCCGAAGAACAGCAGCGTTTTCCATTCGATGGGAACGGCGGTGTAAAGTTCGACGATCTCAGACATCGACCTTGCCCCCGTCATCTTCATCAATCGGACCGAAGGCGGTTTCGTCCACCTCGATCCCAGCCAGGATCATGATATCGGCGATCAGTTTGACGATGCCCTGCAGCATCAACAGCACCGCCGCCACGACGATCAGCCATTTCGACGGCCAAAGGGGCGCCTTCCAGGGCTGGTTCTGCTCCAATTCCCATTTGCACCAGGGCGGGTGGCCTTCACCCATGCAAACCGAGTCCGAGGCCATTTCGTAGCTTTTCGGCAGCAGCACCAGCAACAGCGCAAAGAACAGGACAGAGGTCAGCACGTCGACCAGCGCCTTGCGGCGTTTGGAAAAATTTCCATAGAAGAGATCGACGTTCACATGGTCGCGCCGGGCCAGCAGATAGCCGCCGCCCAGGATCGCGTAGACGCCGAACACCAGTTTTGACGCCTGTTGTGACCAGGAAATCGGCGAGCCGACCCAGTAACGCATGAACACGTCCCAAAGCAGCAGGCCGAACAGGACCAGAACGCCCCAGTTCATGACACGGGCGACCCAGATATTTGTTGTGGTGATGATCCGCGCGAAGCCGGTCACGGCGCCCATTCGGGCCTCCTTGGACGGTGTGGGGGGCAGGATGGGGCCGAACCCCATCCCAGTCAGCAGGCTCAGACGTAGCCGAGCACTTTCAGGAAGTCTGTCAGCATGTCGGCGCCTTTTTCAGCGTTGCCGCCCTTGCCGCGCTCCTCGGTCAGAATCGCGCCCGAGGCTTCCGAGAACTTCTTGAGCACGCCGTCGGGGAATTGTTTTACCTGAACATTCTGCTCGGCGATCCCGGCGGCCAGTGCCGTGATCTCTTTGTACTGATACTCGGCACAGCGTTTCCAGAAACGCACTTCCAGGTGGTTCGCGAGGGTTTCGCGCAGATCATCGGGCAGCGCATCGACCGCAGCCTTGTTCATGATCAGCGTGTCCATCGCCAGACCCATTGTCGGCTTCATGTGGAACTTGGCGACCTCCCACAACGACATGGACTTGGCGCCTTGCGCCGCGCCCCAGTGCGCGCCATCGACGACGCCGGATGCGAGCGATTGGTAAAGCTCGGGTCCTGCGATGTATTGCGGCGATGCGCCTGCAGCTTCCAGATATTTCAGATACGAGCCGGAAGAGCGCAGTTTCATGGACGAGAAATCACCGGATTCGGCGATCTCTTTCGAGACGACAAGCTCGGTCGGATAGACCTTTTCTGCCGCCGCGACGATCCCGTGATAGGCCAGTTCTTCGTTGAACAGTTTTTCGGCGCCCATGTTCTTGAGATAGTGCTGGAACTCCCAAGGCTCGCGGAACGTGCCGGGCACACCCAATGCGAGGCCCGCCATCGGCGCTTCGCCCAGGACATAGCCGGGCGAGATCGTGCCCATTTCAACGACGCCCTTTTTCACGATCTGGAAAATTTCGGCGCCCTTGGCGAATTCGCCTGCGCCGTGCAGTTCAAGCACGAAGCGTCCACCGGTGATTTCTTTCAACTCGTCGGCGATCACCTGAAGGCTGTCGCCATACGAGGCCGACGCCTTGGGCCAATGCGATTGCACCTTCCACGTCACCTCGCCCGCGGCCTGTGCCTTGCCCATCAGGGCTGGTGCGGCCAGTACGAACGCACCGCCAGCAAGCGCATGACGGCGGGTGAAGGCTGGATTTTTGTCGGACATTCTCGATCTCCCTTTTGACATGTCGGGCCGTCTTCCCGCGGCCTTGGCTGCGAACAAGTTGGGCGCGCGTGCGCCGTGCCGTCAAGGGTCTGGCCGGACCGAAGGGCGCGGGCATTGGTGAAATCACGTTGGTGGCAGGGCGATGCTTGACCGCGGCCAACGGCGCGGCAAAGGCTGCGGAAAAAGGAGACGACCATGGCAGATGTAGGATTTCCGCGCGCAGGTGACCTTGGCACAGGAAACCTTGGCACAGGAGACCTTGGCACAAGGGGCCTTGGCGGCGGATTGGACAAACTGGTAGCGCCGCGTTCGATCGCCCTGGTTGGCGCCTCGGACCGGGCCGGATCGTTCGGCCAGCGAACGCAGACCAACCTGGCGCGCTTTACCGGCGATCTTTATCTGGTGAACCCGAAGCGTGAAGAGATCGACGGCGTTCTTTGCTATCCGACGGTCGCCGATCTTCCCGTTGCGCCCGATTGCGTGATCATCGCAACACCGCGCGAGACGGTCGAGCCGGTGCTGGACCAATGCATTGCCCGCGGCGCGGGCGCTGCGGTGATATTTGCGTCCGGCTTTTCCGAGGTCGGGCGCCCTGAATTGGTTGCGCTGCAAGAGCGCATCGCCGCGAAGGCGCGCACCGGCGGACTGCGGATCGCCGGGCCCAACACAATCGGGCACATCAATTACGGCATCGGTGCGGGCCTGACCTTTATGGACGGGATCTATCTGGATCTGGGCATCGATGCGGCGCCCGAAACCCGGAGCATCGGATTGGTCAGCCAATCCGGCGCGCTGGGCATCGGGATCACCCAAGCCATGCAAATCGGGCATTTCTTCAGCCACGCGCTGACCTGCGGCAATTCCTGCGATGTCGATATTGCTGATTGTATTGCCTATCTGGCCAGAGATCCGGCAGCCAAGGTGATTGCGGTAAACTTCGAGGGCCATGCCGATCCACGCCGGGTCGAAGCGGCCTGCAAGATCGCGTCGGATGCCGACAAGCCTGTCGTTGTCTTCAAGATGGCGACCGGCGAAAGCGGTGCGGTTGCTGCGGCATCGCATACCGGCTCGTTGGCGGGGGCGCACGAGACGTACCGGTCCATGTTCGAGCACGCGGGCGCGGTCATGGTCGACGAATACGAGGCGCTGTTGGAGACCGCCGCCTTCTTTGCAAAAGCCCGGCCCAATCAAGGCGCGGGTGTCGCGGTCGTCACCGGATCGGGCGGTGCCGGGATCATGGCGGCGGATGCGGCGGAGGCGCATGGCGTCGCACTGCCCCAACCGGCACCGGACCTGTTGGAACGGCTGAAGGCGCGTCTGCCCGAGTTCGGCGCCACGGCCAATCCCTGCGATGTCACGGCCCAGGTGCTGAACGATATGGGGTCGCTGATCGAATGTGCGGACGGTTTTCTGGAGCGCAGCGAGTACGGCGCACTGGTGAATTTCCACCTGTTTTCGAACGACGTGGCCCTGCGCCGGATCCCGATTTTTGACGAGTTGGGCGGCAAGCATGGCAAGATGATCTGCACAATCTGGTTGTCGCCCTGGCCCGAGGCGCCGGGATCGCGGGAACTGATCGCGGCGCCGAACACCGCATTGTTCCGCTCGACCGACCGGTGTTTTGCTGCCTTTGCAGCGTGGCGCCGGTGGTTGGCGCGCGGCGATCTAACAGCCACAGCCGATGCGGCAGCGCCAGCGGGATCGCGCGCCGCGGCGGCGGCATTGTTGAAGGCGGCGGACGGCACCGTTCTGGGCGAGCGCGCGGCGAAACCGGTATTGGCAGCTTACGGCATCGAGACGGTCGGCGGAGCGCCAGCGTCAAGCGCGGGGGACGCGCGGGCAGCAGCAGACGAGATCGGATATCCCGTTGCCATGAAGCTGGACGCCGATGGATTGGCGCACAAGACCGAGGCCGGGGGCGTTGCACTGAACCTGGGCGATGGCGACGAGGTTGCAGCGGCTTTCACCGCGATGATGGCAAGCGCCAAAGCAGCGGCGCCGGAGGCCGTGATCCACGGCGTTTTGATCCAGCGAATGGCGGAGAAGGGCGTCGAGATCGTCATCGGCGGCAAGGCCGACCCGGTCTTTGGCCCGGTTGTCGTCGTCGGGATCGGCGGCACCCTGGTCGAGGTCTTGCGCGACACGGTCGCCGCCCCGGCACCTGTCACCGGGGCGCAGGCCCTGCGGATGCTGGACCGTCTGCGGCTGTCAGACATGCTAAACGGGGTGCGCGACCTGCCCGCGGTGGATCGTGCGGCCCTGGCGCAGGCGGTTGCGCGCGTGTCGGATCTGCTTGCCGATTTCCCGGATCTGATTGCCGAATTGGATGTGAACCCGGTGATCTGCCGGGGGGCAGAGATCCTGGCTGTGGATGGTCTGATCGTGACGCGCAGCAAAGAATAACGGCGCGGATTGGCGCGCCAGTGAGGCTGCGTTCGGGCGGCAAAAGCCCGTCCTTTGCAGCGCCGACGATCGGTCGGCAATCGGTCGGCAATCGGGGCGATTTTCCCCTTGCCAGCTTCGGGATCTGCCGCTACATCACCCCTCCGGCGCGCCCTTCGTCTAGCGGTCTAGGACGCCGCCCTTTCACGGCGGAAACACGGGTTCGAGTCCCGTAGGGCGTACCATTTCTCTTTCAGGCAGGCGGGCAAGGCCCGCTCAGGCTTGCAGGCCCGCGCGATCCAGCGCTGTGAGCCAATTTTCCCGGCAGATCTTCGCGATCAGGCGCTCGCCGTAACCTGATTGCCGCATCGCGGCGACAAGCTTGGGCAAACCGGTCACATCGCCGATTTCCAGCGGCAGTGTGCAACCGTCGAAATCGGAACCGAGGGCGACGTGATCCTCGCCGAGGATGCTGATCATGTGATCGAGATGGCGCAACATCTGGGTCAGCGGCGTGTCGGCGTCGAAACGGCAGTCTTCGCGCAGAAATCCGACGTGAAAATTCAGCCCGACCATGCCCCCCGATTCGGCCACAGCAGACAATTGTTTGTCCGTCAGATTGCGGGCGCTGGGGCTGACGGCGTGGGCATTGGAATGGGTGGCGACCAGGGGGCGCGTGGCGATGGCCGCGACATCCCAAAACCCCGCCTCGGTCAGGTGCGAGAGATCGACCATTATGCCGAGCCGTTCACATTCGCGCACCAGCGCCCGGCCTGCATCGGTCAACCCCTGGCCCGGATCGAGCGTGGGCTGCGCCGCCATCGGGGCACCGTGGCCGAACGCGTTCGGGCGCGACCAGACCAGGCCAAGCGAGCGCAAACCGGCGGCATGAAGGATGTCGAGCGCGTCGAGATTGGTGTCGATGCATTCTGCCCCCTCGACATGCGGGACAATCGCGATGCGGCCCGCATCCATGGCCGCGCGGGTTTGCGCGGCATCGTAGCAAAGGGCGACATCGTCTGGCATCTGACGCTGCAACCGGCGAATCCGCGCGAACATCGCTGTTGTGAAGGCGAGGGCGTAATCCTGCTCGATCGGCTCGAAATGCGCGGGGTCGTTCGGGTTGAAGTTCTCGATGTCGACCATCGAATGCCCAGGCGCGAACATCGCAAAAAGACCGCCCGCAAACCCGGCGGCGCGGGCCCGCGGCAGGTCGATGTCGAGCGTCTCGCCGGGCTGCGCAAAATCACGCGGCTGCCCGGCGCGAGCCGCAAGTTCGAGTTTCAGGATCGTGTCGTTGTGGCCATCGAAGACGGGAACGAGGTCGGTCATGGGCATTCTCCGGTTTCGCGGAGCGTCAGGCTTGGCGTCGGGGGTGTCAAGACGGCGCTTTGTTCATGGCGCCCCGGAAGTGCGGGGGCGTGGCTGCCGGGTGCGGCCCTGGCTTGAGCGGCGGGCGGCCATCGGCCGTTTCAATAGTCCGGGCGATGTCCGCGGAATTCCTGCGGCGACATTCCGGTCGCGCCCTCGAACGTGCGAGTAAAGGCGCTGCGGCTGCGAAAACCAACGATCTCGGCAATGCGTTTCACGGGCAGGTCCGAATTGCTGAGCAATGAGGATGCAAGCCGCATGCGCAAATCGCGGAGCAGATCCATCGGACCTTTGCCATAGGCTTCGGTAAATCGTTTGGCGAACGCTGACCGGCTCATCCCGGAAATATCGGCAAGGCTGTCGACGGAATGCGGCTCGCCTGGTGCGTCCGTCATGCGCCGCAGGGCGGGCCAGAGCCTGGGATCGCGCAGGGCCGACATCCAGGCAAGGCTTGCATCCCCGGCGGAAAGCCGCTGACGGATCATCTCGATCATGCAGATGAGCAGCAGCGACCGGATGATTGCCCGGCTGCCCGGCCCCGGGGCCGAGATTTCCCGCAACATTCCACCGATGGACGCCGCCAGCGCGCTGCCGTCGTAAACCGTCGCGGCAATCGGATCGCGCACCAGATCGATGACATTCTGCAGGCTGCGCAGCCCGAGCGTAACGCGCGCGCAGAGCGCGATCAGCCGCCCGCCGGTCGGGTCCGGCGTGTCGCCGTGGATCAGATGAACGAGATCCAGCCCCGCCGGGCGGCAGGCCGGCAGCGGGTCGACATGATCGCCAAAGCACCGAAGGGTGTGGTGCCTGAGCGCCGGGATCAAAACCAGACTGCCGCGCCGGACCGGAACGGCGGGCCGGTCGTGCAACACGATCTCTCCCTGCCCCGCCAGCACATAATGCAGCGTTGCCGACGGGTCCCGGCCGAGACCCAGATCGCACCGGCCATAAAGCTCGCAAAGCGCGAAGGGATCGGTCGAGATCTCCATCTCGTCGAGCAGAAACTCGAGGTCCAAGTTTGATTTGAGGTCCAATTGCTTTTCGAGATCCATGTCTTCTATGAGCACATTTTGGACGGATGGGTACGCATAATGCCCGATGGGCACCATTTCTGGACCAAAAGAGACATCGATCGGCGCGTCATGGCCTGATGCAGGTTACAATCAGGAGAAGACAATGTGCCAGGATCACGATCATTTAAGCTGGCGGGATGCATTGCGCGGGGCGCTTGCCGTGACCGCAGCCACTGCCGTTGCCGCCGCTGGTGGTACGGCCGCTGCGGCCAGCGAAGATCCCTATGCCGAGCCCGCCGAGCCCGCGCTGCCGCCGAGCGACATGAAATTGGATCTGGCCAGGGCCGCCCTGGTCGTGACCGATCCGCAGATCGATTTCCTCAGCCCTGACGGTGTCACCTGGGGCGTTGTCGGCAAGAGCGTAACGCACCACAATACGGTCGAAAATATCGAGCGTTTGTTCGTTGCCGCAAAGGCCAAGAACATCACCGTCGCGGTCTCGCCGCACTATTATTACCCGACCGATCACGGTTGGCGCTTTGAAGGCGCGTTGGAAAAGCTGATGCACAAAATCGGCATGTTCGACCGTAAGGGCGCCCTGACGACGGAAGGCTTCGAGAACTCCGGCGCCGATTTCATGCCGCAGTACAAGAAATACATCCATGACGGGAAGACGATCGTTACCTCGCCGCACAAGCTTTACGGAAACGAGTCGAACGATCTGGGCTTGCAGCTTCGAAAAGCAGGGGTCGATCAGATCATTCTGGCTGGCATGTCGGCCAATCTGTGCACGGAAAGCCATATGCGCGAGTTGCTGGAGTTGGGCTTTGAGGTCGCGGTGGTCAAAGATGCGACGGCTGCCGCCATGTTGCCTGAAGGCGATGGCTATCTCGCCGCGCTGACCAATTTCCGCTATATGGCAAACGCTGTTTGGTCGACCGACGAGGTCGTCGAATTGCTGGCCGCGGCCTGACGCGCGTGGCGCGGTGTCCTATGGCGCCGCGCCCCTTGGTGCCGCGCTTGCCGCCCGCCAAACGATCAATTTCTGATGCGCGGTTTCTGAGCGCAGATCGAGGATATAGGCGCCGCAACCAGGCAATCATGGTCTCGCCTTCTGAAACTCGGCGGTCAAATGCGTTGGTCGAAGCCGCGCAATTGCGTTAGGTCCAGACAGATCCGATCTGAAAGTGGGAAGAGCGATGCGAAAGTTTGTGATGGGTGCAGCCGCTGCGGCTGTTTTTGCTATGGCGGGGCATTCTGCCATGGCCGACGACTATTATGCGTTGGGGGCGGATTTCAGTTGGCCCGGCAACTCGATGAGTGTCGATATGTCCGGTTCGTCCCCGCAACTGGTCAGAATTTTCGGAGGCGACGAGGAACCCCATTCGGCCTGGACCCAGTCCGGCGAAGGCGACTGGTTTAAGATCCACGTCAAATCCCTGGGCGCGGGATCCTGTTTGACATTGGTGCCGCACGTTGCGCTGGGCACGATTGCGGCGATGGCCCCATGTGTACCGGGCGAGCGGTTGCAGGATTGGCGATCCGAGGAAGCAGGCGACTCGACCGCGCGGCTTTACAACGCCGGAATGGCGCAGAATGTCTGCCTGACGCAAGTCTCGGAGGAGGGTGAATATTACGGCTATGTCACCATGACGACCTGCGGAGAGGGCGATGTCGCGACCGAGATCTGGCACGCCAAAGCGCTCGATTAGGGCGACTGGAAGGGCGTCTGCTGACTTAGGGCGTGCTGGCGGAATGTGCCGTCAGACGCGCGATGCCGCCTTCGGTCCGGCGGGTGTGCTGGTGGTGGTATGTGCGAGTGGGAATGGCGGGCGATTTCGTTCGGGGTTTCTTCCGTCGTAGAATGAGATAAATTCGCTTCTCTGATGGCGAATAGAGAACGATTAATGCGTCCTTGCGTGGCATTCGAAATCTTTGACCGCGAAGTTCCACGATTGCTTCGCGTCCGGGTAGAAGACAGATATCAGATCGTCGAAGTTCGATCCGATATCCCAAACGATCTGGATGCGGTATTGCGGTGTCATCTGGACCGCAGGTCATAGGTCGGATCGTATCAGACCACTGATTTCGTCTTTGTCCTCCGAAGCGGCCATCATTCTGGAATCCTCGTCTGGGGACGCCGAATTTGAACATTTCGCTCAGAGATGCGCGCAGTGGCCTAATTAAAAGGCCTAATGTCGGATAAAACCAATCGTGCTTCTTTAAGTATGTAATGTTTACTAATTCATCCGTCTCAGCGATTGACATGATTGAATTTATAAACAGGTCCGGGTTTGTTTTGTTTGTCCACAATTTCTTCGCTTGCTGTCTTAATTCACCGGCATCGCTCCAATCGGATTCGTCAATCGTGATCAGAATGCCGCTGACGCCCAATTTTCGTTTCCGCATGTGATCTACAGCGATATCCGCCCTTCGGACCGCATCCAAAACCTGCTGCCTCGTCGGCGGGTGATCTGGGATGGAGAACCGCATCGGCGACAAAAGCCGCAGTCTTGCATTCGGCGCCGTTACAGATGTTTCTGAGACGTACATCTCGCCGAATGTCGCGTCCGATAGATCCTTTGAGTTGTACCAAGAGAAGACCGGCAGATATCCTTCTGGCGCTTTGAACTCCCGTTCCGGCGTAATGCCCGGACGCCAGACCGATTGGCCGAGGCTGCACAGGATCCAACTCACATTGTATATGATCAATCCGGCCTCTCCGGCCGGGTGCAACACGCGATATTGAATTGGCAGCGGTTTCTTCGTTTTCCTGATTTCGTCAGTCCCGTAAGGCCGGTTCCCACAGAAAATTGTGTTGTCCAGATCGATCCGCTTTCCGTCGAGTTCGACGGCTACTTGGATGCGCAGAAGGTGCGTGTAGTCATCTGACGGCTCTGCGTCGGCATGAGCATGCGATGCAAACCACACGAGGCAAAGGAGTGCCTGAAACCACGTTTGCCTGGCTTTTTGCATCATACTGCGTATCCAATTCACAAGCTGAACATGCTGCGCACTTTATGGAGCGAGAACGCCGAATGTTCCGGCTGGCTTGGGTGTAGACGTCAATCGAGTTCCCGTGGATCGGCCCTTATTAGTTTCAAGCAGGTCAGATATATTTAGTTACCCGCCTAATCTCTAGAGGTGGCCTGGAATTTTTAACCGGATCGCCGCCGAGTTAAGTACGCGCAGCGACCAGCAGACTTTGACGCAGATGTACCGGACCAACGCTCGGATCTGGGTCGCCGGAGACTCGAATGCTTTTCGATGAGAACCCGGTTCATTCAGTGGCGCTCGCAGTGTTGTCGCAAGAGTACGGCCGATCCGACAATCAGGTCCTTCCGGCGGTCAGGATGCGGTTGGCCAGCGCTGCAGCCTCGTAACCTTTGAGGGTGGGAAAACAGTCAGGGCCATAGCGGGTAATATCGGCCCGAAGCTGGGGGAAGATTGCATAGATCTCTTCGCGCATCTCGTGCCCAAGCCAGTTCAGACCCTGTTGTCCGGGGTGAAAAGCCTCGGCTGGGGCGCCGTTTGCAACGACCACTTCGTGCCGGTCGAACAGCAGATGACAGTAAGTCACCGCAGGCGCCGGGGACAGCCGGACCGTGGTGCCGTTCACAAGATGTTTGGCAGGCACCAGTACCGCAGGCGTTCCAAACATCAGCTCGGCCCAGGGTGAAATCACCAACAGGCGGTGGAGTTGCGAGATTTCCAAGTCCGCTTTGGCGCCCAGTGTTCCGGCCTGGACCCGGACCGGCGCCATCTTGCCATAGCCTTGCAGTGTTCTTTTCCCGGCCCAGCGAACCGGCAATGTTCGTCCATCCCACGAACGCACCAGGTCACCCTGAACAAGATCCTCGACCGCGCGCGGCCCGGCGGGGGTCGAGATCTGGGTACCGGCTGCGAAACAGGGAAAACCGGGCGGCCTTTCGATTTCGAAGTAGGTGACCGCGCCAATGACCGTGCCGGCAGCATCAAGGATTTCGACGATACCATCGTCCGGGTCCGTGAGACTTGGGATTGTTCGGAAGGACCCGCCGGGCGGGATCAGGCGGGCGACATTCAGAACGTCGTCATCACCCGGCAGGCTGACGGTCGATGTGCCGCCGCCATAAACCGTATCGCCGAAAGCTGCGACCAGAACGTCGTTGCCGACGCCGCCATAGAGCGTGCCGTCGGCTCCACGGCTGTCCAGCCAATCATTGCCCACGCCGCCATAGATAACATCGGCGCCCTGGGTTCCGATGATCGTGTCGTTTCCGTCCAACGCCGCGACTGTTGTCGCCTCGCCCCCTGCAGGTGTGCCGCTGAGATCCAGAAAATCGTCATTCGTCGTCAGGGTGAGGGTCGGCACTGATAATCTTCCCCGAAACCAACAAGAGATGGCGCAACGGTATCCTCGATGGGCAGCGCAATCCAAGAAATCCGCGCCCGTCGCACCAGTTTTTCGCTCACTTCATCGTGCGCTGCCGGTTCGGGCCGAAAATCTCTTCCAGACTTTCGAGATGCTAATCTGCCGGGCGTTTACACGCATGTATATCCGTCGAGACAGTCCGTGGGTTCGTTGATATTGCTTGGCGTCATATATGGCTCTTGGAAGACTTCACTGAAGCCTGACGAGAAGGTTTTGTTTGGAACCTGCGCAATGAGTTGGGCCGCCGGGACCAGAATTGGAGTTTCATTGGAAGCCGACGGTCGAAGGTGAAGTTATGATTTTCGATCCGTTCTGCCAAAGCGCAAGCGTTCGTCTGCGACCCTGAAGCAGGCAAGCCGCGGGCACAGCAAGGGTCAGCTTCAAAGGTCAAACCCTAAATTGAGATCGCGACTGCGAATGTCGGTATGGGCCGGGCGTGGCCGCGGCCAGGCGAACACGGGAGTGCCGCCTGGGGCTAGATCCCTATCCGCTTTTTCGGGTGCGTCCGTGGAGCGGTTTGAGGCGCAGGCGGGTGACCTGTTGCCGGGTTCGCTCCAACACCTCGAAGCGCAGGCCGTGGAAGGCAAAGACTTTGCCTTCGTTCGGGATTGTCTGCGCTTCGTGGATCATCAGCCCGGCAATGGTCGTTGCCTCGTCATCGGGCAGTGACCAGTCGAGCGCGCGGTTGAGATCGCGGATTGTCATCTGGCCCGGCACGATCAGCGACCCGTCGGTTTCGCGCACAACGGATTCGTCGTCGAGATCATGCTCGTCGGTGATGTCGCCGACAATCTCTTCAAGGATATCTTCCAGCGTGACCAGGCCCTGAAGAACGCCATATTCGTCAACCACCAGCGCGAAATGCGACTTGCGGCGCAGGAACGCGCGCAGCAGGTCGTCGAGCGGGCGCGTGTCGGGCACGAACCAGGGCGGCATGGCGACGTCGAGCACATCAAGCGATTTCAGAGCAGCCTTGGGATCATCGGCATTGCGCACGCGCTGATATTCGGCGCGCAGCAGGTCCTTGGCGTGGATGACACCGACAATGTTCTCGGGCTCGCCGCGCCAGAGCGGGATGCGGGTGTGCGACGAGGAGAGGCAGAAGGCGAGAATGTCTTCGGGCGACTCGTCGGCCGAGATCGACTGGATATCGCGTCGATAGCGCATGACCTCGGCTACCTCGCGATCCTTGAGGTCGAGCGCTGCCAGCAGGCGGTCACGGTCGATTTTGTCGACGCCGCCTTCGGAGTGGTGGAGATCGATCGCGCCCCGGATCTGTTCATGCGGGGCCAGCATGTGCGCGTTCGGGTCGGCATCGATCCCGATCACACTGAAGGCACCGCGCACGACAGCGCGGATCGTGTCAACCACGGGCGCAAGGACCCGGACCAAAAGCCGGATAACCGGCGCGACACGCACCGCGGCCCGTTCGGGATAGGTGATGGCATAGGTCTTGGGCGCGACCTCGGAAAAGATCAGGACCAGGAAGGTCATGACGATGGTCGCCCAGACCACTCCGGTCTCGCCAAACGCCTGAGTAAATAGCGCGGTGGCCAGCGAGGCCGCCAGGATGTTGACCAGATTGTTCCCGAGCAAGATCGAGCCGATGAGGCGTTCATTGTCGTCCATCAGACCAAGCGCGGTCCGTGCGCCGCGCGACCCCTGGGCCGCGCGCATGTGCATGGCGCTGCGGTCGACCGCGGTCAGCGCGGTTTCCGAGCCCGAAAAAAAGGCCGAGAGCCCCAGAAGGGCGAGAATCACGATGCTCCAGATGAGCCAGGCGTCCATGACGTCCATCCATTGTTTGCAGATGAACCGGGTTATGGGTTGCCGGGGGCGCCGCTGCAAGGGGTGCAGGGCAAGGAAAATCGATCGAAACCCGCCGGAATCCCGCTGTTTCTGCACAGTTATCCGGGGGTTTGGCGGGCGATCTGCAGCGCGGCGGCGGGCAATCTGGCTTTGGTTCTGCAAGATAACATCAAGGATTTGACGATGTCCGACACTTCGGTCCAGCCGCCTGGCGGCGCCGGTTCGCCGCCCTATGTGCCGCCTGCCCGCCCCTCGGGCGCACGGGCGTTCTTTGCGTCGCGCGGCTGGCGGTTTGCCATGATGATCCTGCTGACGCTGTTGATGGGCATCCCGTTATTGATGGTCACGGGGCTGATCGACGAGCGGGCGCGGTATCAGCGCCAGGCCGTCGGCGAGGTGTCGCAACGCTGGGGCGGGCCGATCCGCATGGCAGGGCCGGTCATCGTGATCCCGGTCGAGCACGAGGTCGAGCGTGTCATCACCGATGAGGACGGCACAAAAAGGCACAAACGGGTTCGCGAAATGGCGGAGCCGATCATTCTGATGCCCGAGACGCTCGAGATTTCGGCGGACAGTGTCTCGCAGGTCCGCAAGCGCGGGATTTTCGAGGTGCCGGTTTACACGACCGATTTCGAAATCGGCGCGCGGTTCGATTTTGCGAGGGTCGATTTGCATGTCCGCAAAGGCGAGACGGTGTTGTGGGACCGGGCCCGTTTGGCGGTGTTGATGTCGGGGACGCGGTCGTTTTCGGGCAAGGCGGTGTTGACGGCCGATGGCAAGCCGTTGGATCTGGATCCGGGAACGCCGCTGCCCGATAGCGTTGATAGAACGCCCCGGCGCACGCGCAGTATCAAGGCGGACATCGCGTTGGAGCCGGGCACGCCGCTGCGCGGAAAATCCGGCATCCAGGCGATTTTGGGCGACCCGCGCGGGCGCACGGACTTTCGCCTGACCATGGGGCTGAACGGCGCCCGAGAGCTGATGTTCGCGCCGGTGGGCCGCCAGACCGAGATCAAGATGGAATCGGACTGGCCACATCCAAGCTTTCAGGGCGCTTTCCTGCCCAAGGAACGCACAGTGGCAGAGACAGGCTTCGCCGCGCACTGGTCGATCCCGCATCTGGCCCGCGATGTCCTGCAGGTGGCCCGGGGCATGTGGCGGTCGGACGCCGATTTCGGGGTGAGTTTTTACAATCCCGTGGATCACTACCAAAAGACGGAACGGGCTGCGAAATACGGCATATTGTTCATCGCGTTGACCTTCCTGACCGTGTTTCTGATCGAGCGCTTTGCCGCCCGGCCGGTGCATGCGGCGCAGTTCGTGCTGATCGGGATCGCGCAATGCGTGTTCTTTTTGCTGCTTCTGAGTTTTGCGGAGCAGATTGGCTTTACGCCCGCCTATCTGGTGGCGGCTGCGGCGACAATCGGTCTGATCGGACTTTACGGATATTCCGGACTGGCGCTGGGGAGGCGCGCCGCGGTTCTGATCGGCGCATTGGTTACGCTTTACGGTGTTCTCTACCTGATCCTGAGATCGACCGATTACGCGCTGCTGGCCGGGTCGGTTCTGGCGTTTATCGCGGTGGCGTTGGCGATGCTGATGACCCGCGGCGAGGATTGGTCCGGCGCCGGGCCGAAACCGGTGCCGGGCTAGATTTCTATCCCCGGAGTTGCTTGGTGATCCGGCCTGGGTATGTGGGCCGGAGCGTGGGGGGCGGGGTGCGTTATATGCCCCGCCCCAAGTTTTGTGTACGACCGACCTGGAGGTCAACGGCGGTGCCGGTGGTGCGATCATCGGGGCGTTGGCGTTCATGTTCATCATGATGTTGATGTGCCTTTCACTGGCCAAAGCGGCGATCCGCGACGCCATCCGCGATGTAAAAGGCATCGCACCGGTTGGCGCGACCGCGGCTGAGGAACACGCCAAGATTAGGGCGGGCCCTGCCTAGCGGCGGGGCCCGTTTTCTTTTGCGGGGCGCGCATTGGTTCCGCTGATCGGTGGACGGGCAGTCCTTGGATCAACCGCTGACCAAAAAGACGAGCCCTTCGTCTAGTGGCCCAGGACATCGCCCTCTCACGGCGAAAACACGGGTTCGAGTCCCGTAGGGCGTGCCACCGCTATGCGCCGTTCCTCGCGATGGGGGCGGTCGACCCATCCAACATCTTGCCTTTTTGGCCGCCCTTCTGGGGGTGCGATCTGCCGCGTGATAGGGTTGCGCTGTGGCGGGGTTGTTCCCGCCGGGCAGCGGGGGAAGAAATCATGAGCACGGACGAAAGTGATAAGGCCACGGATTGCTGTTGCGATCCTGCCGATCTGGTCGGCAATCTGGATGGGACACGGTCGGTGCCGCCATTCCTGGCCTCGGGCGTTCAGCTTTACGCGTTTCCGGTCGGAGCCTCGTATTTCAAGCTGAACGGCCTTTGCGACAAGTATCTGAATGATCCCGCGCCCAGCGCCGATAGATGGCGGCCGCTGGGGCCGGTGCTGTATATTCAGGTCCTGAAATACGACCGATTGACGTCCGAGCCTTATGCGAATGACGGATATATCCGGCAAAACGAGCTGGTATTTCACATCCCGATCATCTCGCCGTTCAAGGAAGAGGGGCCGCGGGTCGGGTTCTTCTCCGCCTATCTGGTCGTCGACAATCCGCTGTCAATGACCGTTGGGCGCGAGGTCTTTGGGTACCCGAAGACTTATGGATCGTTCACCTTCCAATCGACCGGGATCAGCATCACGAACTGGCTGACACCGCGGTCGGGGCGGAACGTTCTTTATGCCGAACATCCGCTGATCGATCAGTCAGGGCTTAACCTGGCGCCAGGGTTGCCGCCGGAACAGGCGGGGTCCCTGTGGCCGTTCGGACCGGTCGATAAGTTGTTTCGGCCGCAAGATGGGCAGGATCAGGTCGATGACGGGCGCCCGCCATTTGCGCTGGACGAAGTGGCCTGGTCGATGTTGTTCGACCATGCCGCAATGCCGATCGTGCACAAGGATATCGCGGTCGAAGCGTTGAAGGAGATCGATTCGACGACGTTCCTGCAACCCGGGCCGCAGAAGGCGGCCTATCAGGCGCGGATATCAGCGATTTCGACGCCGTCCTTGCTGCGCGGCGCCGGACCGATGATTTCCGCACCGCTTAAGATCCACAAATACGAACCGCTCAACCTGGTCGATATCTTTGGGATTTCGACCCTGCTGGGCAAGGCGCCGGTCTGGTATCCTTATTGGGTCGATCTGGATTTTGCCGTGCACGACACAACCCTTTTGACCTGCCATTGCTAGAGCACGCTTCGATCTGATTGACTCAAATCAAGCGCTCTAAGCCATTGTTTGGTCACACTTTCCGGCCTGACTGATGCAGTCAGGCTGGAAAGTGTTCTAGCGGATCAGCGCCAGGTATATGGCGGGCCGATGGCCCCGCCTACCAATCGAATGCCCGGTCGATACCCGCCATCTTTACACCGGTGAAGGCTGATGCCTCGAAGCTGAGCGCGCGCAGATCCTCGACTTCGAGGTTGTGAACGCTGGACTTGCCGCAGGCCTTCGCCAGCGCGGTGATTTCCATTGTCATCGCCGTCAGATAACGCGCCACCCGTTCGGCGCCTGCATGGACATCCATGCGCGCTTCCAGTTCCGGTGTCTGGGTTGCGACGCCGACCGGGCACATGCCCGTGTGACAGTGATGGCAGGCGCCGGGCGACGTGCCGAGTTTCTGGTAATCTTCCAGATAGCGCGGCGAATTGCAGCCGAGCGCCATCATTGCGCCATTACCGATCATGACGGCATCGGCGCCCAGGGCCAGGCACTTGGCAGCATCGACACCGGTGCGAATCCCGCCCGCGGCGACCAACGAGACCTTGTCGGTCATGCCGCATTCGTCCAAGGCTTCGCGCGCCGCGCGAATGGCGGACATGGTCGGAATACCGGTGTGGTTCAGCAAAAGTTCCGGCGAAGCGCCGGTTCCGCCTTCGGCACCGTCGACGACAACGACATCGACGCCGGCCTTTGCGGCAATGGCTACGTCATATCGCGGCCGTGTCGCGCCCATTTTCAGGAAGATCGGCACCTGATAATTGGTGGCAATGCGCAGTTCTTCGACTTTGACAGCCATGTCGTCAGCGCCCAGGAAATCGGGGTGACGCACGGTCGAGCGTTGATCGACGCCTTCCGGCAATGTGCGCATCTTGGAGACGCGCGGGCTGACCTTCATGCCCAGCAGCAAACCGCCGGTGCCGGGTTTGGCGCCCTGCCCGACAGCGATTTCGACGGCGTCCGCCATTTGGATATGTTCCAGATCCAGCCCATAGCGGGCAGGCGTGAATTGGTAGAGCAACTGGGTCGAGGCTTCGCGTTCCTCCTCCAGCATACCGCCTTCGCCCGTGCAGGTCATGGTGCCGACCTTGGACGCGCCGTAGCCGAGCGCCATCTTTGCCGATGCCGACAGCGCGCCGAACGACATCGAGGCGATGTAGATCGGGATTTTCAGCTGGACCGGTTTTTCAACCAGCCCGCGCCCAGCGCCCAGCACCGTCGTTGAATCGCAGCTTTCGCGGTACCCTTCCAGCGGCAGTCGGGTCATCGTGGCGGGCACGAAAGTCAGGTCGTCGAAATCGGGCATACGCTTGTTGAAGGTATTGTAACCGCGCACCTGATATCGGCCGAGTTGGGACAGCGCGTGAACTTCTGCGATCGCGTCGGGCGTCCAGCGGGTCGAGCCACCCTGGTCATAGGACGACGGGACACCCGGCGGGCGCCCCTGGATCGCGCCGTCGCCGAATTTGACGGCGTCTTCTGACGGCATCTCGAACGGATATTCGTAGGGGGCGTCGCCGCCGTTCAGATCATCAGCCATGCGTTCGCATCCCGCGCTTCAAAATACCAAAGACGCTGGCCCGAGACCATTTTGCGCCAGTTTCGAGAGCTGTCGGCCAGCCCCATAGGTTCAAGGATCGCATCGACTTCGGCGACTTCTTCTGCGGTCGGGTCGACCACGTCGACATCGACGCCAAAGCTGTCGACGTCGCCCGCGACCCAGACCTCGCCTTCCCAAAGCGCATCGGCGCAGCTATCGCCCGCACCGCCGAGCGCAATGATCTTGCCGGAATGGGCCATGAAACCGGACTGATAGCCGATCTTGCCTTCGACCACGATGTTCCCGGCTTTCATGCCGACGCCGCAGCGTGGACCGCAATCGCCTTTGACATGGATTGTGCCGCCGGTCATGGCGGCGCCAGCGGACATCCCCGCATAGCCGCCGCAGGTGATGTGGCCTGACGACATGCCCTCGCCCAGGCCCCAACCGGCATTGCGTTCGATATTGACGGTCGCGCCGGTGTTCAGGCCGCCGCAGTAATAACCGACCGAGCCTTCGAAGGTAATGTCGACATCCGGCGGCAATGCGACGCCCAGATTGTGACGGCTGAGCGTATTGACGACGCGGATCGGCTGACCCGACCCATAGGCGGCGCGCAGGTCATTGTGGACTTCCTTCAGGGGCCGCTGCCCCACATCGACGGTGATCACGCGGCCATCCTCCGATTGCCGACACCCCAGAGGCCGGTCAGGGACGGGCCGTCATAGTTGATGACATCGGATTCCTCGGCAACGACCCGGCGCACGGCCTGTTCCTCGGTTGCGGCGACCAGCTCGCCGCCCTGTTCGACCACCACAAGCGGCTTCATCGCGAAACGGTCCTTGGCAAATCCGATCCCGTCCGGCGTCGCGATCATATAGGTAAAGACGCCGTCGATCGATGTGATCGATTTCTTCAGCGCCTGATCCATGGTCAGGCCGTGCTTCATCTGATCGGAAACCCAGACCGCGATCAGTTCGCTGTCGTTACCGGTCAGGAAGCGGTAGCCCTGCCGTTCGAGCCGTTCGCGCCGGGAATGATAGTCGGTGATCTGACCGTTGTGCACGATGGCAACATCAGAAAACGGCCGTGCCCAGAAAGGGTGCGAGGCGTTGGGCAGAACCGAAGATTCGGTGGCGAGGCGCGCGTGACCAAGCCCGTGCGAGCCGATCAGATCGCGGACGCCGTGTTTTTCGGCCACGTCCATGGACGACCCGGTATCTTTGATGATTTCCAGACTGCGCCCACAGGACTGCACCTCGAAGCGATGCGAGATGGTGTCGGCATCGTTGACCCATGCGGCCAGATCCGCCGGGTCCGAGATCACCATACGCACGCAGTAATGCGCAGCGGTGGAGGTCACGAATACCGGATCTTCCAGCAGGTCCGATCCGTGCGCCCGCAGGACCGCCCGGAAATCGTCCATGTCGGCGTCCATGCCCTGCTTGTCAAAGCCCATTCCGCGCAGCACATAGCCCTTGTCGCGCGGTGCGCCATAGATTGCGAAGCCGGTCGAATCCGCGCCCCGATGTTCCTGTGCATCCATGATCTCGACCAGATCGGCTCCGACCCGGCCTGGCGCGCCCAGGATGCGTCCTGCAATGCCACACATTCGACATCTCCCTTTTGGTGTGTATACTGTATCCAGTATCCAAAACCCGCGCAAGCGGGATCGGTCGCAATGCACCGGCGAAGCAGGTTTCGCCGCGCCGATGAGACGAGGCAGACGCTTGGCCCTGAAGAGTATAAAATCCGAACGCCGCCGTCTTGCCGACGAGGTCTATGAGCAACTGATGTCGGCGATCCTTTCGGGAGAGATCGGGCCTGACGACCGTCTGGTCCAGGAGAAGCTGGCCGCCGAAATGGAAATCAGCCGAACGCCTGTGCGCGAAGCCCTGATGCGGCTGGAGCAGGAGGGGGTGTTGACCACGTCGCCGCGCGGCGGTTTTGTGCTGTACCGGATCAGCGAAGGCGAGATCCGCGAGCTGTATCAGGCCCGTGCAGCGGTCGAGAGTCAGGCCGCGCGCATCCTTGCCTCGCAGAACGACGGGTTCAAAAACTCGGAGCTGCGCGCCACGATCGAGCGCGAAGAAAATATCTCCGCCACATCGGTCGAGGCCTATTTCAATGCCAACCGGATCATCCACCGGCGCTTTGTCGAACTGGTGGAAAACCGGTACTTGCTGGAGATGTTCGACAATATCTGGAACCGCGGGATCGCATTTCAGCTGTTTGCCGCGATCGAAAAGATCGATCTGTCCAATTCACTGGGCGATCATATGGCGCTGGTCGATGCGATCGAAACCGGAGACAAGACCGCGGCGCTGGACGTCTTTATCGAGCACATCCAGAATGGGTTCGATCTGCAGATGTCGGCGCTGGGGTGAAAAGTAAAGACTTGTAACCGGGACCGCTGCGATGCCGCCGGTCACATCCCGGCTGAAATCCGTGCGTTCAATGCCCGAAATAGGCCTCGGCCACGGCGGGATCGGAGGCGAGTTCGTCCGCGGTGCCGGACATGCGGATGCGCCCGGTTTCCAGCACATGGATCTGGCTTGCCAGGGTGAGCGCGAAATTCACATTCTGCTCGGTGATCAGGATTGTCAGGCCGGTTTCGGCGTTCAAGCGGCGCAGCGCATCGGCGATGTCGGTGCAGACTTTCGGGGCCAGGCCGATGGTGGGTTCGTCGACCATCAACAAGCGTGGACTGGTCATTAGTGCCCGCCCGACCGAAACCATCTGGCGTTCGCCGCCCGATTGGGTCGCCGTTTCCTGATTGGTGCGTTCCAGAAGGCGTGGGAACAGCCCATGCACCAAGTCGAGATTGCTATCGATCTCGCCGCGCGCGGTGTAGGCGCCGACCAGAAGATTGTCGCGCACCGACATATAGGGAAAGAGATTGGCGCGCTCGGGCGCGTAGCCGACCCCGGCGCGCACGGCCTCGGCCGGGCTTTTGTCCAGCAACGCGCCTTCCAGCCGGATGGACCCGGTTGTTTTGGTAAAGCCCATGATCGAATCGAGCAGCGTCGACTTACCGGCGCCGTTCGCGCCGATGACAGCGACGATCTCGCCCTCGCCGACCGACATCGAGACGTCGTGCAGCGCCTGTGCCCGGCCATAAAAGGCGCTTAGACGGTCGATCTGGAGCAGCGCCACCGCTCAGCCCCCCAGATAAGAGGCGCGCACCGCCTCGTCCGCGATGACATCTGAAAAGGAACCGTCGGCGATGCGTGCGCCCTGGGTCATGGCGACGACACGGTCAACCAGAGGCTCGAGCGCCTTGAGATCGTGGGAGACAATTACGAATGTCATGCCCTCGTCCCGTTTTGCATTCAAAAGCTCTGAGATCTGAGCAATCTCGCCCGCGGTCAGACCGGCGAAGACTTCGTCCAACAGCAATACTTCGGCACCCGTCGCCAGGGTACGGGCCAGCTCCAGCTTGCGCAGATCGCCCATTGAAAGCTCGGACGGCAACCGGTCGAGATCGGCGGGCGTGAACCCGACCGAAAGTGCCAGATCGCGCTCGGCGTCAAGATCGGCCCCTTTGAAAATCATGGCTCCCAGGCTTTCCGGCATCAGACCGACGCGGATGTTTTCCGCGACCGTCATCTCGGCAAAGGGGCGCGGCACCTGATAGGTGCGGCTGATCCCGCGTCGGATCCGGGCATGGGTCGGCAGGCGGCTGATCTCCTGTCCCTTCAGACTGATCGATCCGGCGTTCTGGCGGTGCTCGCCCATGATCAGCGAAAAAATCGTCGTCTTGCCTGCCCCATTCGGCCCGATCAGGCCCAGGCTTTCACCCGGGGCCACATCGAACGACATATTGTTCGTGGCAACCAGACCGCCGAAGCGTTTGACCACGCTTTGCAGGCTGAGAATGGCGGTCATCGTTGCCCCGCCGGGTTCGGCCGGGCCAGATGTCTGATGATCGCGTGGATGCCCTTGGGTTGGATCATGTAGAGAACGAGCGCGATACCGCCATAGATCAGATACCGCTCGGCGCCGGGCAGCCAGGGACGCAGATACTCGAGCAAAACTATCAAAAAGAAGGCCCCGGCCATCGGACCCAGAATGGTTCCTGCCCCGCCGATCAGCGCAGCCACGATGATGGTGAAGACGAAATTGATGTCAAAGAGCGCGCGCGGCGCGACCGACCCCTGATAGTGAACCAGAAAAGCGCCGCCCAGCCCCGCCACCGCGGCCGAGATTGCGAAGGCGAACAGTTTCAATTTAGTCGGGTCGAGGCCGGAGCCGGAGACCGCATCTTCGTTTTGCCCGATGGCAGAGAGAGCGGTGCCCAGCCGCGTTCGGTTCAGGGTCCACAATACCAGAGCGACACAGAACATCACGACAATCGCCAGGTAATAACCGTTGACGGCCCCGCGGGTCAGCGTCTCGATGCCAGAGATCCCGCGTGTGCCACCGGTCAGATCTGGGCGTATGACCTGGGTCAACTGGTACATGAGTTCCATGAACGCCAGCGTCACCAGCGCGAAATAGCTGCCGCGAACGCGCAGCGCGGGCAGGATAAAGAAAATCGAGCCGACGACTGTAACGGCCACTGCGATCGGAATCGACGCTGCCACCGGGACATCGAACCGATAGCTGAGAATGGCCGTCGTGTAGGCGCCAATCCCGATCAGGAACGGATGGCCGAACGAGATATATCCGGTGCGCCCTGACAGAAAGTCCCAGCTCATCGCGAAGACGGCGATATAGGCGCCCCAAATCAGCGTGCGAAGAAGTCCCTTTTTGAAACCTAGTGCTTCGAGCACCGGCGGGAGCGCCATCAGGACGGCCAGAAAGACGACCCATAACAGGACATGATGCCAACGGATCATGCATCCCCCCGGCGCATCAAAGTTCGGCCCGCCCGAAGAGGCCGCGGGGCCGGATGACCAGAACCCCGATGATCAGCAGCATCGTGACGACGCCGCGCAGGCTGGACGTGTCGACGCCGATCAGATCGGCCATCAGTCGCGACGGCACCAGCACTTCCAGGAAACCGATGATATGCGCGACGACCAGCGTGCCCCAGATCGAGCCGATGCCGCCGACGATCACGACGGCGACCGAGATGATCAAGGGGGCGACCCACATCCCGGGGTAAAGTTGTGTGTATGAGGCAAAGAAAACGCCCGCGAGCGCCCCGAGAAAGCCGGAGATCGTCCAGACGATCAGGTTCATCCGATCCGGATCGACGCCGGACAGCGCCGCCCCTTTGGGGTCCATCGAAACGGCCTGAATGGCGCGGCCCGTATGGGTGCGGGTTACAAATAGCCAAAGACCGATCAGGATCACCCAGCTTGCAATCGCCGCGGTCAGAATGTTCAGCGTGACCGACGCACCGGCGACCTGCCAGACGCCGGGCAGGATCGGCAGCAGGATCTTGGACGAGTCGCCGAAGACCAGGACCACCGCGGCCTGGGTCACGACCGCCAGGATCAGGGTCGAGATTTCGATCGCAACGTGGTTGCCGCGCAAGGTGCGCACGATCCCGAAATATTTGATCGCACCGAAGGCAGCGCCAATCAGGCCTGCGGCGATCACGCCGATCAGTGTCGGCGCCCCCAGCGTCTGGCTGATCCAGAAAAACGTATAGCCGCCGACCATGAGATAGGCGCCATAGGCCAGATTGAGAACGCGCCCCACGCTGAAGATCAGCGTGAAGCCCATGGCAATCAGCGCATAGAGGCCTGATAGCAGGAGGCCCTGGATGATGATCTGGGTCATGTCGGGATCGCGGCGAAGGCAGGACGGGCTTGGCGCCCATCCTGCCGGTTTTTGTGCCTACTTCTTCTTCGGCACCCAGCTCGGCACAGTGAACTCTCCGGTTTTGAACTTTTCCGGATAGACCACGGCTGCCGTGCCGTCTTCGTACCATTGGATCACGACCATCGACGGCGCGCCGTCGTCATAGGGCGCCGTGATATCGAAACGGGCATTGTGCGGATAGGTACGGCCCGTGCGCTCTTCAACTTCGCCCGGTTTCCAGAAGGCATAGCGCAGCCACATCTCGCCGTCCTTCTTCAACACCAGATCCTGCTTGAGCATCTCTGGCGCCCATTTGCCGACATCCCAGCCACCGGCGGCTTCGGCAGCGGCAAATGCCTGCTTCAAGCCATGGAAGGCATTAAAGCCGTTGAAGTGCGGGAATTTCGGGCGGGTGTCGTATTTCGCCTGATAGGTATCCACAAAGGCGGCCGATGCAGGATCGAGTTCAAACCCGACCGAAGGAACCGGCGACAGGGTCGAGATGCCGCCACCGGCACCGCCGGTATCTTCCCAGTATTCCTGGCCCAGCGCCGAGACATTCACGCCGGTCATGCCCATCGGCACTTGCAGCTTCACATATTGCGACGAGACGACCTGGCTGTTCACCGACGCGATGAGATAGATGAAGTCCGCGCCTGACGCCTGTGCCTTGGCAAAGATCGGCGCGAAATCGACGGTATTCACATCGTAGACGATGGTTTCAGCAACAGAGATCCCGGCATTTGGCGCCAATGCCTCGGTCACCAGACCGTTGATCGCGCCGCCAAAGGCTGTGTCTTCCTGCAGGATAACAACCGACTTCCAGCCCATCTTGTCGGCCAGAACGTCTTTACCGAAGTCGATATAGAGCGTTGCGAGCGCTTCGTCTGAGGCGATGTTCATGAAGTAGGGTTTGTGGCTTTCATAGTCCTTCACCAGCATGTCGATGATGCCGATATAGGATGTCCAGGTGTCGAGCGTCGGAATTTGATACTCGACCAGGCGCGGCATCCAACCCAATGACACATCATCGATCGAGCCGGAAATGATGAAATCGACCTCCTCGCTCTCTGCGAGATACTCATAGGCCTTGATGCCTTCGGTCACGTCTTCGCCGGTGTCGGCACTGACAAGCGTGATGGGCGTGCCCCAGCCGCCGGCCTTGTTCAGTTCCTCGATGGCGATTTCGGCGCCGCGCAGCGTCGAAAGACCGGTGTCCGAGGACAGCGAGCCGATGAAGCCCACCTTTGTCTGGGCCAGCGCCGGAGACGCGGCCAGAAGCGTGGCCGTTGCCAGCGCCCCCAATGTCGTTGCGAACCTTTTCATGTCCAACTCCCT
Source organism: uncultured Limibaculum sp. (assembly GCA_951813525.2). Lineage (GTDB taxonomy): Bacteria > Pseudomonadota > Alphaproteobacteria > Rhodobacterales > Rhodobacteraceae > Thermohalobaculum. Next base: position 2,504,003 of record CATOTJ020000002.1, on the reverse strand, counting down.
GATGTGGTGGCCCTTGGGGCTCTTTGGATACTGTATACAGTACACAGTAATGCACTCGGATCAACCATTGCGCAGGCCGATCTGTATCGCCGTTCAGCGTGCGCTGGACAGGTTGGCCGCGCAACCCCCGCGATGGCTGCTGTATGAACATGTCCATCGCACGTGGCGGCAAAAGGACCTGGACATGATTTCCGACCGCCAGACGATCGTTCTGTTGATTGGACTGACCGCCATCGCGGCCTTTGGCCCATGGGCCAGCCGGCAGGTGATCGAGATGTTGACCGGTGTGATCTGATCGCATCCGGTGCAGCCGCCAGAGCGTGCTTTCAGGTCGCTTTATCTAAACCCAAAGCGCCGCAGCACCGGGGAAATTGCCTCAAGCCCGCATCGCCCGGGTCAGCGCATCCTCGACTTCCGCCGCCAGCGCGACACGTTCTTCGGGCGCCAGAAAGGCGCCGAGTTCAATCTCGCGCCCGCCGCCCGTCAATGTCAGGTAATCCTCGATCCGGGCGTCTTTGTGCAGCCGTACACGGGTTATGAACGGTTCGGCCATCCAACGGCGTATTTTACCGCCCGGATCGCGCCGTTCGACCCGAACCTCGTCGCGCCAGATCGACAATGTCTCTGACAGGTTCAGGTTGCGGCCATTCTGGCGCAGCGCCCACCATGCCGCCGCGATTGCCAGACCGGCAAACGGTAACAGGCCCCAGAATACCGGTGTTCCGACAACTGCGGCCAACGGCACGCACAGCATAGCACCGCTGACCCCGAAGAAGACCTTGTACCCGGTTCGGGTCAGTGACTGGTTCGGCCAAAGTTCGACACGATAGACCGGGCGGTCGCGCCGAATGCGCCAATTCGGCCCCTGAACGAGCGCGGCCGGAGGTTTCCCCCCGGCCGGTCTATTCGTCAAAGCATCTGACATGGTGCCTAATGATGCGATGGATGTTGCTTGTCCCACTCGTCCTCGGTCGGAAGGATTTCGAACGTGTGGGCCGGCGGCGGGTTCGGCAGAGACCATTCCAGCGCCGGGTACTGATCGTCCCAGTAGTTCGGATTCTCGACCTTCTGCCCGGCCGTGATCGTGCGGAAGATGATGTAGAGGAACAACAGGAAGCTGGCGCCCGAGATAAAGGCCCCGATCGACGAGATGTAGTTATAGAACTCGAACTGCTCGGGATAGTCGATATAACGGCGCGGCATGCCCTGACGGCCCAGGAAGTGCTGCGGGAAGAACGTGATGTTCGCCCCGATAAACATCATCCAGAAATGGATCTTGCCCAGGGTTTCCGGGTACTGGCGGCCCGACATCTTGCCGATCCAGTAGTAGATCCCGGCAAAGATACCGAAGACGGCGCCAAGGCTCATCACATAGTGGAAGTGCGCCACGACATAGTATGTGTCGTGATAGGCGCGGTCGACGCCCGCCTGCGACAGTACGATCCCGGTGACGCCGCCAAGGGTGAACAGGAAGATAAAGCCCATCGCCCACAGCATCGGTGTTTTGAAGTCCACGGAACCGCCCCACATGGTCGCGATCCACGAGAAGACTTTGATGCCGGTGGGCACGGCAATCGTCAGCGTCGCAAGCATAAAGTAGGCTTGAGAATTCGTGGACATGCCCACCGTGTACATATGGTGTGCCCAGACCACGAAACCGAGCGCCGAGATGATCAGCATCGCCGCGACCATGCCCGCATATCCGAAAACCGGTTTCTTGGCGAAGGTCGATATGACGTGACTGATGATACCGAAGGCCGGAACGATCAGCATGTAAACCTCGGGGTGCCCAAAGAACCACAGGAGGTGCTGGTAGAGCAGCGGATCGCCGCCGAATTCCGGATTGAAGAATGCGGTGCCGAAGTTGCGGTCGGTCAGCAGCATGGTGATGGCGCCCGCCAGAACCGGCAGCGACAGCAGGATCATCCATGCGGTGGCAAAGATCGACCATGGGAACAGCGGCACCTTCATCAGGCGCATACCAGGGGCACGCATGTTCAGGAAGGTCGTGATCATGTTGATCGCGCCCAGGATCGACGACGCACCCGAAAGGTGGACGGCAAAAATTGCGAAATCGGTCGAGATGCCCTGTTCGGTCGTCGAGAGCGGGGCATACAGCACCCATCCGATCCCAGACCCCGATTGTCCGTTGCCCCCCGGCATCACCACCGACAGCAGCGCCATCGTGCAGCCGGAGACATAGAGCCAATAGGACAGGTTGTTCATGCGCGGGAATGCCATATCCGGCGCGCCGATTTGCAGCGGCATGAAGTAGTTGCCAAATCCGCCGAACAGCGCGGGGATGATCACGAAGAACATCATCAGGATGCCGTGGCCCGTCACCATCACATTCCAGAGGTGGCCATTGGGCGAGCCATCCTCGTTAACCATGAATTGCGCGCCGGGCTCCATCAGCTCCAGCCGCATGTACATGGTAAAGGCGACCGAGAGCGCGCCCATCAGACCAGCAGTGAACAGATAAAGGACACCGATGTCCTTGTGGTTCGTGGAACAGAACCAGCGGGTAAAGAACCCTACCTTATGATCGTGGGCGTGAGCCGCCGCATCAGCCATGGTATCGCTCCCCAAAAAGCGGTCGATCAGACATACAGACGCCCGAATTTCAGGAGCCCGCAGGTTGCGCAAGAACTAACCCGCCAGCCGCGAACCGGCAACTGTCCTACTTGCCGCAGAGGGGCCGATTTCAGGAAATTCCGGAAAACCCATCCCAAGGACCGGAAAAGCCGGGGGACAAACGAAAAACCGCCCCGTCATCCGGGGCGGTTTCAAGGGTCATGAAAGGAGCGCAGTGGATCGCGCGCACCTCTGGTGATCAATCGATCATTCCAGCTTGAACGTCGTGTCGGTCGTCCCGACAGCCCGGATCTCGCGGCTCTCGAACGCGGCTTCCAGCACGCGGTCGTCAACCTCGGCAACCGGGGCCGGGCCATCATGGCCGCGGCGATAGATGTCGGCATAGGTCTGCCATTCACCGGCCGCATCCGGGAATTGGGTGAAGTAGCCCAGGATGACAGGGACATTGTTGGTGTCCATGTCAAAGGTCCGGCGGCCATTGGCGTGCCGGTGAACTTCGTCGACGGATGTGGACAGAACCCAGGCCGCAACCTCGTCCCATTTTTCGACCCGGACACAGCCGTGGCTGAGGGCACGCCGGTCGCGGCTGAAGAGCCGCGGCTTGTTCGTGCCATGCAGGTAGATCAGCATTCCCGGCTCCAGCCGGACGGCCAGCAGGCCGAGCGGATTGCGCCGCCCGCCGGGGCGGGTGCCCGGACGGATACCGTCATTCTTGATCATCGACGGCGTCGGCGTCCATGTCGGGCGGAAGCGAACAACCGAAGTTTCGGTGCGCATGACCGGTGTTGGATTGCGGCGCGAGCCGACGATCACGCGGCTGCGCAGGACAGGCTTGCCATCCTCGAACGCGATCAGCTCGTAAGACGGAATATTGACCAGGATCGCCCTGCCGCGGCGCGGCACCCCGGCGAATTCCCAAAGAAACGGCTCGGGCTTTGGCAGCTCCGGCAGTTCAACTTCGTGGGCCGCTGCGCGGCCCGCCGCATCAGGCAATGGCTTGGCAGCATTGTTGGCGGCACATCCCGCAAGCAATCCAGCCATAGCTGCAATTGCGAAAAGTTTATTAAAACGAATAGCAAGCATCAGTTTCTTCCCTCCTCACTTCAACCGGGTTCAGTCTACGCAGAAACCAGTTACCCCTTTGCGTACGATCTTAGCTTGGCCACAGAATAGCTTCTGTGACTTATGATTCCTCTGCTCTTGCGTGCAGATTCCGTGGCGATTCGCACTAATTCTGTGCCATTTCAGAGTCTTACGGCGCCGACCTGTTACATTCAGGCAACCTCGAGCGCCTTGGCACGGCTCTCGATCATCTGGTCCGCATCGCGGCCGTACAACTCCTGGTAGTGATCGAATTTCGATTCGAATCGCCCGACCCCCTGCGTGATCGAGCGCAGCTCGGCGATCAGATCGTCCAGCGTTCCGCCCGGCATCAGCGCCCGGAATTCGTCCCAGCCTTCGGCGCCATCGACCCTGTCAAATCCCAGAACCTGACCGCGACGGGACGAGACCATGGGATTGAGGCCGCCGGTGAAAATCGACGGGACAAGGAAGCGCACTTGATGGATCGGCTCCAGCAGGACCGACCCTGCTTCGTCCAATGCCTGCCGGACACCGCCGCGACCGGCGATCTTGAAGGCCATGTCGGAACTGTCGACGCTGTGATACTGACCGTCCTCCAGGTCCACCGCAATGTCGACAACGGGAAAGCCGAGCGGGCCGCGATCGGTCGCTTCCTTGGCACCGGATTCGACCGCCGGAATATAATTCCTCGGCACCGAACCGCCGTGGATCGATTCGCTGAAACTAAACCCGGTGCCACGCGCCTGCGGACCGACTGTCATCTTCACATCGGCAAATTGCCCGGCGCCGCCGGACTGCTTCTTGTGGCGGTAATGAACCTCGATCTTTTTGGTGATCGTCTCGCGCAGGGCAGGCGTGACAACCCGCTCCTCGGTTTCGACGCCATAGATCTCGGCCAGCGTGTCGCGTGCACGGCGCAGATGCAGGGCGCCCTGCCCCGACAGAACATGCGCGCCGGTTTCGCCATCGTGGCCCGCAGTCAACGATCCATCTTCCGAGGCAAGCTTACTGATCGCCTCGGACAGCTTGGCTTCATCTTTATCATATATGGCAACAACCGCATGGCGCACCAACGGGCCGAACGGCTTGTACCAGGACGGCGTGGCCAGGGGCTGTTCGGCATAGACCTGTCCGACACTCAGATGGTCGGATTTGATGGCAGAAAAAACCTGCCCGGGCGCAATCTCGGACGCATTCTCGAAACCGCCCGCGGCGGCAACCGACATCGGGCCCAGCGCGTCGCCACCCAAAACATCACCGGTTTTCAGTGCCGACAGCGCGCGCATGTACGTGGTTTTGCCGACATGTTTGCGGTGACGGACAAGAAAGCTGGCGGCAGCCGCGCCGCCCATCCGGTCTGCCAAGGCCGAGACATCCGGTGCCTCGTGGCGTAGCGCCTTCATCAGCCGGAAAACACCATTGCCCTTCTCGGCGGATCCGATGAAGGCGGGAGTGACGGTGCTGGCGCCGACAACGCGGGAACAGATGCCGTAGACTTCGTCCCGCGCCGGAACACGGTCTTCGATCAACTCTTCCAGCAGCCAGTCGTCATATTCAGACAGGTTTTCGAGGAAAGCACCGCGCGCCTCTTCCCCGCGATCAACCAGATCGGCGGGAATTTCGACCAGATCGGACGGCGCGCCTGGGTTGTATATCCAGGCCCGTTCGGAGACCAGATCGACCGCCCCGACAATGGTGCCGTCCTGGCGCATCGGGATCTGACGCAGGATAACGGGATGAGCGGAATAGCCTTGCAGTGCGCTGACGATGTCGCGGGCCCGGGCCTCGGCTTCGTCCATCCGATTGACAAACAGCATCGACGGCACCCCGGCCTGCTCGGCCAGCCGGATAAACGGCGCCGACAAGACCGCATAGTCAGGGTTGGGCGAGACGACGATGACCACCATATCGGCGACCAGCAGCGCGTCCATCGATTGTTGCAGGAATTCTAATGACCCTGGACAGTCCAGAACGGTCCAGTTTTCGTCCATGAAGGAAAACTCGGCAATTCGCATTTCGTGCGGGGTGACTGTTGGCGGTTTTCCGCCCTCCAGCCCGCATAAACCGTCGACCAGCTCGGACTTACCAATGCCGTTTGCCCCAAGAATTGCGATGCATTTGCCCATAACAGTTCCTCCGTCGCGCGTTCACTCGATCGACCTCGGAACCTGGCGCATTCTGGCGGCGCCATGGAATGTATTCGATCACCCTACACGAACCGATTAGGCGCGCAAGCAGGCCTGGATCAACGCCGTGCGGAAACTGCACGCAATTGCCTGAACTACGCCGCGAACCGTCATCGGCAACGCCCGGCTTCCGGCTGAAACTGCCTGCAATGGCGAACAAACCGTTTCGCCGGTGCGACGGGAGTGCAGTTCATGGAAACGCAGCGCGAGAACTGGTGGCTGGCCGCGCCGCTTTATCTGGTCACGGCGATTTTGGCGGCTGCGGGCGGGGTCGCCGCTTATTGGGTGGTGCACGAGTATTTCGGGTATCACGGGAACAAATCGGTCGTCTTCTATATCGGTGGAATGTTCGCGGGTGGCTCGATTGCCTCGCCGCTTTGGTGGATTTACCGAAAACGCTATCCCAAAGCCCAATGAACCCGCAGAACGTCCCAGGGGTGGCGAACAGCCCATCGGCGAACTACATAATGCGACGACAGTGCATCTTTGGATGCCACGAATGACAGGATATGGGAAATGCAGACGCGCTCGAAATTCATGGACGATCTCAGCCAGCTGATGACGAACGCGGCCGGCGTCGCGCAAGGTGCCCGTGACGAGGCAGAAGCGGCCATGCGCGGCGTGGTTGACCGGTTTCTGGCCGACCGCAACCTTGTGACGCGCGAAGAATTCGAAGCGGTGCGCGAGATGGCTGTCAAAGCGCGCGAGGAAAACGAGGCGCTGTCCGCCCGGCTTGCCGAATTGGAAGCCAAGCTGAGCGACGGATAAGCGCTGTTGCCTTCCCTGCGACCGTAGGGCGGGTTCCGGCGCCCCTGTCTGGCATCGCCGTCGTCATATGCGCTGCGGGGCTGCCCGACCGCCTGTCCCGCAGGCCATTTCCGGGCGATTCTTTGCACAATTCCGAATTAGGCCTTTACCCGGTCTTGTCTTGCTGCCACCATATCTAGCGGGTCGAGAGCAGCGACCTACGACATGACAACCCTAGGTGCTTCCTTTGGGCGTCGCCTAAAAGAGCACCACAATATGGGGCCATTGAGGCATGACAGCACTCGAACACGACTTTCTAATACTAACGTGCATTGATCAGAACTCATGGGCCCATTTACGGCTACCGATTGATGAGATGCGCCAGGGCTGTTCGATGAGCTTGTTCCAACTGTCACAGCAGTGCGCGACGATGTCGTCGTAGTTTTTGAAGACCCGGTTTGAGAGCCAGTTGTCGCGTATGAATTGCCAGATGTTTTCGACTGGATTCAGTTCTGGCGACCGGGCCGGGATTGGAACGAGTGTGATGTTTTCCGGCACATCGAGCTTCGGTGTCGTGTGCCATCCGGCCTGATCGAGCAGCAGGATGGCGTGTGCGCCTGGGGCGACTTCGGCGCTGATCAGCTTCAAGTGCTCCACCATGGCATAGGTGTCGCAGAACGGCATGACGAGGCCGGCACCCTTGCCTTCCGCCGGGCAGATTGCGCCGAAGATATACGCCCATTTCGTCCGCTGATCGTGTGGCGCACGGGGACGCGTTCCTCGCCGCGCCCAACGTCGTGTGATCTTGTTCTTCTGGCCGACCCTGGCTTCATCTTGAAACCAGACCTCTACGGGCGGCCAGCCTCGCTTGATGCGGATGGCTGTGACGACGTCGCCGAAGTTTTTTTGAACATCTCGATCGCCTCCTCATCCTGCGCGTAGTGCTGCGGGCGCGCTGTGAGTTTGCGATATCCCAAGGCGTGCAACTCGCGGCCAACGGTATGACGGCTGACCGAAACGCCGAACTCTTCGTATAGCCAGAACGCAAGGTCGACGAGGCGCCAGCGCACAACCCCATCGAGATAGGGACGCGGGCCTGACTCGACCGCCGCCGCGAGCGCGGTGCGCTGCTCAGCCGTCAGGAGCGGTGCCTTGCCCGGTGCCTTCCGCGTCGTCAGCGCATCCGGGCCGCCGTCGTTGAACCGCAACACCCAATCCCGGATCACCTGAAGGCCAACCCCGCCCGTGCGCGCCGCATCGCTCCGCGAGCCTCCGTCAAGGACAACTGCCAGAGCGAGAAGCCGCCGCGTCTGATCCGCTTCATCGCTCTTCCGCGCCAGACGTCGAAGATCCGTTCCTGTATAATCCAATCTGATCTGAACAGCAGACCCCATGGCAAAAACTCCTCTGTTTTCCATGGTGAATCAGATCAAGATCGGGCCGGAAATCCCCTTCCGTGAGTCCGAGTCATTGCGCCGCAGTATAAGCACCGAGATCCACCCGATCGACATGGTCGAATCGCTGGCGGCAGAATCCGATTGGGAATTCGACCGCCTGGGCGAAGATCAAATCGCGATGGCTATTGAAGGGGCCTGGCGCATCTATTCGCTGAACCTGGCCTGGTCGGACCGGGACGATATGCTTCGCATGGTCTGCAGTTTCGAGCTGACCCCGCCAGAAGAGCGCGCCGACGAGATGCTGGCATTGGTCAATCTGGCCAACGACAAGATCTGGTGCGGCAATTTTTGTTTCTGGCCCGACCATAAGATGATGGCTTTTCGTTATGGCTTGACGCTTGCGGGCGGCGCGACAGCCACGCCCGAGCAGATCGAAGCGATGGTTTTGACCAGCGTTGGCTATTCTGAGCGGTTCTATCCCGCCTTCCAATTGGTCGGGTGGTCAAACTATTCGCCGCAAGACGCGCTGGGTATCGCGATCGAGGAAGCCTACGGAACGGCTTGAAACAGACGGCCCAGCTGGCTGCCAGCAGTGCGACACCACCGAATAAATGTTTGCATAGCGGGTCGGCGCTCATATCTGATGACGCGAGCCGGGAGGAACGCGTTTGAGTATTGGTGACTGGGCCGACGATATTTGGCACGAAGCCGGTCAGGTCTGGCACGGCGCTGGCGAGATGTTCGAGACGCGCATCAGGCTGGGCGTTGCCGGGCTGTCGGGCGCCGGGAAGACCGTTTTTATTACCGCACTGGTCGCAAGCCTGTTGAACAGGTCGCGAATGCGGCTTTTGCGGGCCGAGGCGGACGGGCGAATTCTGGCCGCAGTGTTGCGCCCGCAACCTGATCCCGATGTGCCGCGGTTTGCCTTCGAAGCTCATCTGGCCGCTTTGTCCGGCACGCAACCGCATTGGCCGCAATCGACGCGCCAGATCAGCCAATTGCGGCTGTCCATGAAGATCAAGCCGACGGGGATGATCCGGGGCCTCTCTGGTCCGCGCACGGTTCACCTGGATATCATCGACTATCCAGGCGAGTGGCTGCTGGACCTGCCGCTGCTGGACCAGAGCTACGAGACATGGTCCGAGGAGGCCTTGCGCCTTTTAGATGTACCAGGAAGGGCCGAACGCGGCGCGGCGTTTGCGGAGCTGATGGGCAATGTGGCCGATGGCGCCCCGCATGACGAAGCGGTTGCCGAGACGTTGGCCGAGGCCTATCGCAGCTATCTGAACGATTGCCGGATCGCGGGTCTGTCTGCGCTTGCGCCGGGGCGGTTTCTGATGCCGGGCGATCTGGACGGATCGCCCGCCCTGACATTTGCGCCGCTGCCGCCAGCGGGCCGGGCCGGGCACGGATCGTTGCGGGCGCAGATGGCCGAAAGGTTTGACGCCTATAAACGGGTCGTCGTTCGCCCGTTCTTTCGCAATCACTTTGCCCGGCTGGACCGTCAGGTCGTGCTGGTCGACGCGCTGGGCGCCTTGGCGGGCGGGCCGCGGGCACTGGGCGATCTGACGGGCGCCATGGCCGAAACGTTGCGTTGTTTTCGCCATGGACAAAACAGTTGGCTGGACCGGATCTTGGGCGGGCGCCGGATCGACCGCTTGCTGTTCGTGGCCTCCAAGGCCGACCATTTGCACCATGCCCAGCATCCGCAACTGACCCGTTTGGTCGAAGCGATGCTGGCCAAGGCGGCCCAGCAGGCCGCGTTCAGCGGTGCCGAAACCAATGCCATGGCGATCGCGGCGATACGCGCCAGCGCCGAGCAGACGATCGCCCATGACGGTCAGTCACTGGACGTGGTCCGCGGCGTGCGCCAGCATGACCGAAAGGACGTTGCGCTGTTCCCGGGCGCCCTGCCCGACGATCCGGCAGCGCTGCTGGCATCGGCCGCGGGGGCAGAGGCCGACTGGACAGATGATGCGGGATTTACCCGCCCGGCCTTGGCGCCGCCGCGCTGGGCCGTGTCGCAGGAAGGGCCGCCGCACATTCGGTTGGACCGTGCAATCGAGTTCCTGATCGGCGACAGGTTGGAGTGAGCGCATGAGCAAGCCGCAAGGACCCGTCGTCCTGGAGATCGGCGACAACGATCTGCCCGAAGCACCGAGCCCGGCCGACGCGCCGCCGCCCCCCGCCGAACCGGCGCGGCGACCGGACGCCCAAGGCAGCGCCGGAGCAAGGGCAATCGCTGCCGCGGGCCGCGGGCAAGGCGGGATTGGCCTCGGCCGATTGCTGGCCACCGCACTTGGTGCGCTGATCCTGCTTTGGATCGGCGTTGCCGTCTCGGACTTTGTCGCGGGATTGATGACGCGCCATGGCTGGCTTGGATGGGCCGCATTGGTTCTGGCCGGGCTGACGGTTCTGATTCTGCTGGCGATTGTTCTGCGCGAAGTTCTGGCGCTGGCGCGGCTGGCCCGTATCGGATCCGTGCGCGACCGCGCCGTCGAGGCAATCGATACCGGGTCCAACCAGGCAGGAAAGATCGCATTGGACGGGCTGGGACGCCTTTATCGCGGACGCGCCGAGTTGGAATGGGCGCGCGAGCGATTGGACGCAGCCAAAGCCGATACCCCGGACATCGCGGCACAGATGGAACTTGCCGAGCGTGAGTTGATGGCGCCGCTGGATCGGCGCGCCGAGGCGGCCATTTCGCGTGCCAGCCGCGATGTCGCGGCGGCGACCGCCTTGATCCCGCTGGCCTTTATCGACGTGTTGGCCGCACTGGCGATCAACCTGCGCATGGTGCGCGAAATTGCCGAGATCTATGGCGGACGCGCCGGGTGGCTGGGGTCGTGGCGCCTGATGCGCACAGTCGCCACCCATCTGATCGCGACCGGCGCGGTCGCTGTTGCCGACGATTTGCTGGGTCCGCTGGTCGGGGGCGGCGTTCTGGCCAAACTGTCCCGGCGGTTTGGCGAAGGGGCGCTGAACGGTGCGTTGACCGCCCGGGTCGGCGTCTCGGCGATCGAAGTCTGCCGCCCGCTGCCGTTCAATGCACTGGACAAACCCAGTGCATCGGGCATTGTGTTGAGCGCACTACGGGGGTGGCGGCGCGATACGGGATCAAACGCCGATGCGCAGAATTAGGGCGAAAAAATCGACCAGTTCGTGGACGACGACAGTTGCGCCCGCCCGCCGCACAGGCAATCCTGCAACGAAGATGAACAAATCTGCCGATGTTGAAGGGACGGATATCCGCCCCCGAACGTTTAGGTAACGGATGTCGATAACTGGGAGGCTTTCGATGAAGTGATTGCTGGCAACTACTTTTCTGTCATTGGGCATGTTCGGCACGGCTTTTGCCGATGACATGGCCCTGGTCATCGGGAACGGTGCATACAAGAACACTTCGGTTGCCGAAACGGCGGCGCGGGATGCCGAAGCGGTTGGAGAGGCCCTGGAGGCAGCAGGCTGGACCGTGGTCAAGGGAACCGACCTTGATCGCCAATCGATGCGCAAGACGATCCGCGGCTTTGCCGAATCCTTGGACAAGGCCGACCGCATTCTGATCTTTTATTCCGGGCACGCGCTGCGGACCGGTGGCGAGACGTTTCTGGCCCCCGTTGATGCCAGGGCGACAAGCCTGACCGATGTTCTGTTCGACGGCGTTCCGCTGGATTTGCTGATGCAACTGGCGGCAGAAAAGCCTGGCGACGCGGTTGTCTTCCTGGACGGTGCGCAGTTGCGCGGTTTCCGGCCGGAAGACTTCGTCGAACCGGGCCTTGCTGACCTGGAAGGACCCGACGGTGTGATGATCGTCTCGGCGGCAGCCCCCGGACGGGCCGTGCGTCGGTCGCGTTGGCGGGACAGCCGGTTTGCGCGACTGATCATCGACCAGTTTCTACAGCCGGGCGTTTCGGTCGAAAAGGTCGCTGGCAGCGTAAGCGGGCCGACATATGTGACCGGTTCGGTCGATGACGACTTTATGCTCGTCGATCCGCCAAAGCCCGCTGACGATCCTGGCGGTCTGGACACGGAAATCGAAATCACCTTCTGGCGCACGGCAGAGCGGTCTGGACGTCGCGAGGACTACGAAGCCTATCTTAAGCGATACCCTAGCGGGTTCTTTGTCGAACTGGCCAAACAGCGGCTGGGTGTCAAAGACGATGGCACGCGGGACGACGATGTGCCCGATGTCGATCCCAATGTTGAAGCCGAGAATGACCTGAACCTCAGCCGCATTCGCAAGCGCAAGGTGCAGGAGTTCCTGAACGTTTTGGGCTTTAACCCGCGCGGTATCGACGGTATCTTCGGCAAGGGTACCCGGCGCGCGCTGGCACGCTGGCAGTTGGATCGCGGATATGAAGAAACCGGGTTCCTGACCAGACCGCAACTGCGCCAATTGCGCCGCGAAGGATCGGCGGCGGTCGAGCAGGCCCGTCTGGACGCCGAACGCAAGAAGCGTGAGGCGGAAGCTGCAGACAACGCCTATTGGAATGTCACCGGGGCGACGGGCCGGGCCAATGATCTGCGTAATTATCTGGAGAAGTATCCGGAGGGGCTGCATGCCGCCGATGCCCGTCAGTCGCTGGAAAAGCTGGCGGAAGCAGAGGCCGACACGCTTGCGCGGGATGAACGCCGGGCCTTCCGCCGTGCCAAACGGCGCGATACAGCTGAAGCCTATCGCGATTACCTGGGCCAGTATCCCAATGGCATCTTCCGCGATCGCGCGTTGGCGCGGCTCGATGAAATCGAGGGGGCCGAACGCAAAAAGGCCGAGCGGCGGCGCCTGCGTGCAATTGAAAACGGTCTGGGCCTGTCGCCGAATGACCGGATCTCGGTCGAGATGCGGTTGCGCTTCTTGGGGTATGACGTCGGTCCGCAGGACGGCAAATTCGACCGGCGCACCCGGTCGGCAATCCGCGGCTATCAGAAGAGCCGCGGCATCAATGTCAGCGGCTTTCTGAACCGTCCCACGATTGTGCGCCTTGTGCGCGACAGCAATCGTGGCCGCGGCGGCGCAACGATCGACGGCGCAGACGTGGTTCGCGGCATTCTGGACGCGCTGGGGAAATAGACACCCCCGTCTGACGGTATTGCGGCCCGGTCTGGAAACAGGCCGGGCTGTTTTTTTGGGACCGGTGATGCGGGTGCCATCCGACAAATCCGCGGCGTTCGCGCCCGGGATGGCGGCGAGGTCGCTTTAGTTTTGCGTGATCTTTACGCCCGAAGCCCGCGTTTAGCCGATTGGCTCGGGTCGAGCGCTCAAAATTGTTGAGTGGTCGCAGTTTCACGACGCCCGACCGGATCGGTCACGAAAAAATGCTCTAGCGCGATGCCAGCTTCAGCGGCTTAGGCACCGGTAGCGGAACGTTGGATGCTGTTGGCGCCGGGCGCAGTTTCGGCGACTTAGTGTCTGCCGCGATCCGCCGTCCGGTTTGCTTGCGCGGCAATGGCAGGCGCGCAACGCGGGGCGCGTAGCGCGACCGCTTGGTGCGCCGCTCCTCCGGGCTCAAGGTCGAGGCCGATGCTGGCGCTGCCAGGACTTCGGCAACGGCTGCCGAGACGCTCATCCGCATGCTTGGCCGCCGCACAGGCAGTGGCGCTGTCTTGACCCGCACCCGTCCCCGGCGCGGCGTTGTCTTGGTTGCCACGACCACAGCATTCGGCCGCTTGGTCCGCACGCCGTTACGTGCCTTGCTGAAACCGACATCCAGCAACCGTGTTACCTTGGCCGTGCGCGCGGCTGAACTCCGCTCGCCGAAGGCCACGGCAATGATCCGCTTACCCTTGCGATAAGCCGAGGCAACCAGGTTATAGCCCGCGGCCCGGGTGTAGCCGGTCTTGATCCCGTCAGCGCCAGGATAGCTGGAGAGCAAACGATTGGTCGTCCAGATCCGCTTGCCCGCCGCATAGTCCGACCGGCGCTTGAAGATGTTGTAGTATTGCGGGAAGTCGTAAAAGAGATGCCGCGCCAGAATCGACATGTCCCGCGCCGTTGAATAGTGCCCGCGCTGTGTCAGACCGTGCGGGTTCTTAAAACGCGTGTTTCCCATGCCCAGACGCTTGGCCTGGCGCGTCATCATGCGTGCAAATCCCGACTGTGACCCACCGATCGCCTCGGCCAACACCATTGCGGCGTCGTTCGCCGATTTAATCGCGGTCGCCCGGATCAGGCTTTTGACCGTCACACGCTGCCCTGCACGCAGATAAAGTTTCGAGGCAGGCATCCGCGCCGCCTTACGCGATACGGTAATCTTCTGGTTCAGGCGAAGCTTTCCCCGCTTGATCGCGTCGAAAGTCATATAAAGCGTCATCATCTTGGTGAGCGAGGCCGGATGCAGCCTGCGGTCGGCCGACCGCGAATAAAGCACCTTGCCGTCCCGCATATCGACCACGATCGACGCTTTTGGCGCGGAAATGGCCGGTTCAACGCCGATGACGCCGACGCACAGCATCGCCACGCATGTGGCAAACGCGAATCTGTATAGCGATAACATCCCTAAACCTTGCCTGCGTTATGGCCACGAGACCGATCTTTTTGCCGATCTTCAAAGCCTCTGCTTCGACCTCACGAAGCCCTGCTCTAAGAGTCGATCGTAACACACTGTGAATCGTTTGAGAATCGAAACTTGGTTAACGGTGCGTTATCTCGCGGGCGCGCTTCTCGGGCATCTTTCGCCGGGGCAATTCCGCACTGCAAACAATTTTATTGTGCACTGCAAAATAATCCCTTGACGCAGTGCAGCATAAATCCTATCTAAGCGTCACAAACGAATTCGACCGCTGAGCGCGGTCACCCCCTCCCGGTCGGCAGGACCGGTCGAAAACGGAGAGAAACGATGACGAAAGCCGCCACCAAGCAGGTTGAAGAGTTCACCGCCGAAACCAAGAAAGCCATGGAAGAAGGCGTCGAAAAGATGTCGAAGGGCTTTGAAGACGCAGGCAAGTTCGGCCAGGACAATGTCGAAGCCGTTGTCGCCTCGAGCAAAGTGATGGCCAAGGCCGCTGAAGAGATGAACGCCGAAATCGTCGCGTTCTCGAAAAAGAACTACGAAGACAGCATGGCCGCTGCCAAGGAAATGGGCGCCGTCAAGTCGCCCTCGGATTTCTTCGAAATGCAGACCTCGCTGGCCAAAACGTCGTTCGAAGGCTTTGTTGCCGAAGCCACCAAGCTGAACGAAATGTACGCTGCCGCCGCCAAGGACGCCTTTGCACCGATCAATGCGCGCTTCACGGCAGCTGCTGACATGGTCAAAACCTACCGCGCCTAATCTGCCGGACCGTCTGTGCGCCAGTTTTGGCGCAGGATGATCGGGTTCGATGTGAACGTGAAGATCTTGGGGGGCTGCGGCCCCCCTTTTCTATTTGCGCCAAGGGATTATATTGGGCGGACAGAGTCGCAGGCTCTCTCAAGAATCCCAGGCATGATGGTCTATGATCGCACGCAACCGATACAGCCTTGAACGCGCCGACCGGACCGCCGAGTGGCCCGGTATACGCACGGCCAATGGCAGCGACGATGAGCACAACGACCCCGATGGCGAGATCGGCGTCGTTACGAAAACAAAGCCGAAAACAAAACGCCCGTCGCTCTATAAGGTGCTGCTTTTGAACGACGATTATACGCCGATGGAGTTCGTCGTTCTGATCCTGGAGCGCTTTTTCAACATCGGCCATGAACGTGCGGTCGACATCATGCTGACCGTACACAATCAGGGTCTGGCGGTTGTCGGCGTTTACCCGTTCGAGGTTGCCGAGACAAAGGTCACGCAGGTCATGGATTGCGCCCGGTCGAACCAGCATCCGCTGCAATGCACCATGGAGAAGGAATAGCCCGGGCGCGGGCAAACGGCGGGAACCCTTGGCAATTCCCGGCCTCTGCACACGCCCGAGCCTGTCCAACAAATATCATCACTTCGGCGTTCCTGCCTTGAAGGCGCCTAAGACAACTCCAAAATAACCTTTCATGCCCTAGGCTGCTCTTGCAGGAACGGGTGGTAGAAGTCATGCTGTGTGGTGCGCCCGCCGCTGCGCGAAGGAGAAGACGATGCCGTCTCTGACAAATACGCTGGAAGACGCGATCCACCGCGCGATCGGGTTCGCGAATTCACGCCGTCACGAGTTGGCGACGCTGGAGCATCTCTTGCTGGCGTTGATCGACGAGCCGGACGCGGCGCGCGTCATGCGTGCCTGTTCGGTGGACCTGAGCGAGCTGCGCAAGACGCTGACCAAGTTTATCGACAACGAGCTTGAATCGCTGATATTCGATGTCGAAGGGTCAGAAGCTGCCCCCTCGACCGGTTTTCAACGGGTCATACAGCGCGCCGCCATTCATGTTCAGTCCTCCGGCCGGTCGGAAGTGACGGGCGCAAATGTGCTGGTCGCGATCTTTAATGAGCGCGAAAGCCATGCCGCCTTCTTCCTGCAGGAACAGGATATGACGCGCTATGACGCGGTCAATTTCCTTAGCCACGGGGTCGCAAAGGACCCGGCATTCGGTGAACGCCGCCCGGTGCGCGGCGCCGACGAAGATGAGGCTGTCGAAGAAAGTGTCGCCTCGGGCGCCGAGGAAGTGTCGGAAGAGACGGCGCTTGGCAAATTCTGCGTCGACCTGAACACCAAGGCCCGCAACGGCAAGGTTGACCCGCTGATCGGGCGCGGTGACGAGGTCGAGCGCTGCATTCAGGTTTTGTGCCGCCGGCGCAAGAACAACCCGCTGCTGGTCGGCGACCCTGGTGTCGGAAAGACCGCCATCGCCGAAGGTTTGGCAAAGAAAATCGTCGAGGGGGAGACCCCGGACATCCTGGCAGAGTCGACCATCTTCTCGCTGGATATGGGCGCTCTTTTGGCCGGAACCCGCTATCGCGGCGACTTCGAGGAGCGGTTGAAGGCCGTAATCAAAGAGTTGGAGGATCACGAAGACGCGATCCTTTTTATCGACGAAATTCATACTGTGATCGGAGCTGGCGCCACCACGGGCGGTGCGATGGACGCGTCGAACCTGCTGAAACCGGCGCTGCAATCGGGCGGGCTGCGGTGCATGGGCTCGACAACGTACAACGAGTTCCGCCAGCATTTCGAGAAGGACCGCGCGCTGAGCCGCCGGTTCCAGAAAATCGACGTGAAGGAACCGTCGGTCGATGACTCGATCAAAATCCTGAAGGGCCTGAAGCCGTTCTTTGAGGATCACCACGATGTCAAATACACGGCCGATGCGATCAAAACCGCAGTCGATTTGTCCAGCCGGTATATCAACGACCGCAAGCTGCCCGACAAGGCGATCGATGTGATCGACGAGGCCGGGGCGGCGCAGCATCTGGTGCCCGAATCCAAACGGCGCAAGACCATTACGCCCAATGAAATCGAGAACGTGGTCTCGAAGATTGCGCGCATCCCGCCGAAATCCGTGTCCAAAACCGATACCGAGGCGCTGCGCGATCTGGAAGGCAACCTAAAACGGGTCGTTTTCGGGCAGGAACTGGCGATCGATGCATTGTCGTCGGCGATCAAGCTGGCCCGCGCCGGTCTGCGCGAGCCGGAAAAACCCATCGGTTCCTATCTCTTCACCGGCCCGACAGGCGTCGGCAAGACCGAGGTTGCCAAGCAGCTTGCGTCGATTCTGGGTGTCGAGTTCAAACGCTTCGACATGTCCGAATACATGGAACAGCATTCGGTGAGCCGGCTGATCGGCGCGCCGCCGGGATATGTGGGTTTCGATCAGGGCGGTCTGTTGACCGATGCCGTCGACCAGCATCCGCACTGTGTGCTGCTGCTGGACGAGATTGAAAAGGCCCACCCAAGTATCTTCAACATCCTGTTGCAGGTCATGGATCATGGTCGCCTGACCGATCACAACGGCAAGGAAGCGAATTTCCGGAACGTCATTCTGATCATGACGTCGAACGCCGGGGCCGCTGAACAGGCCAAGGCAGCGATCGGGTTTGCGCGCGAACGCCGCGAAGGCGAGGACACCCAGGCGATTGAACGCACGTTCACGCCTGAGTTCCGCAATCGCCTGGACGCAATCGTGTCCTTCGCGCCGCTGCCACGCGAGGTGATCCTTCAGGTCGTCGAGAAGTTCGTCATGCAGCTTGAGGCCCAGTTGATGGAGCGCGGTGTAACCATCGAATTGACCCGCCCGGCTGCCGAATGGATCGCCGAGAAGGGCTATGACGACAAGATGGGCGCCCGCCCGCTTGCGCGCGTCATTCAGGAACACATCAAGAAGCCGCTGGCGGAAGAGCTGTTGTTCGGCGCGCTTTCCAAGGGCGGATTGGTGCGTGTTTCTGTCAAGGATGGCAAACTGCACCTGGAAACAGTGCCCCCCGGCAAACCGCAATTGCCGGAAGAGAAGACACCGCTGTTGACCGCGGGCTGACCAAAGGCGCACCGGACCATTGGTCCGGCCGCTGCCATTCGTTCTTGCCGATCTGCGGGTTGTGAGGTGATTTCCGTTGCACGAACGCTCAGGCCGCCGTGCGCGGGCATTTTGCACACGTCAACATCTAAACGACGCAGAAAGTATGACGGGCGATCCCGGAGAAGATCGCCCGCCGGTAAGAGTACCCGGGATACACAACACAAGCATGCTTCGGCTGTCGCGGCTGAGACGGGTTCGGATCCATACCGCTCCATTTGTGCCTAAGCAAAATGAAGCTAGCGAATCGTCTTGGCCTACGGCTGTGACATTTCTCACAATCATTATCCGAATTTTGATGCACGCATCGAAAGCAGCCCCGGCCAGAGGCATCGGGCTAGACAAAGCCCTTCAAATGTAACAGTTTTTCGCCAGGGTATCGGAGACGGGTTCACGACAGGAAATGGGTCAAAAGGAACGACACGACTATCCTGAAGGCAGCACAATGCATTTGTGCGGGCCGGATGGGTGCGCAGCGCTGGCGAAGTTCTGGACAGTGAACAGCTATTCGCCGCGCGCAGTCATCGTCAGCGAGAGCGACACCGACGACGACGTGTTCTTCGTTTTGGACGGGACCGCGCGCGCAGCCACATTCACCGATAACGGGCGCGAGGTGATGTACTCCGATCTGCCGAAGGGCTCGTCTTTCGGGATCTTCGCTGCAATCGACGGTCAACCGCGATCAACCAATGTGTTTGCCAAAGACGACAGCCGTATCGCACGCATGTCAGCGGCAAAGTTTCTGGATGTTCTGAATTCGAACCGCGATGTGAACCTTGCCTTTATGACCTATCTTGTCGGGCTGATCCGGCACCTGTCCAACCGCGTGACCGAAGCGACGACTTTGTCGACCGAGCAACGCCTATGCGCACAACTTTTGCGGATCTGCACCCGGAGCGGCCCAAACCAGGCGGTGATCGAGCAGGTTCCGACCCAGCAGGAGCTTGCGACGATAATTTCATCGCAACGCGAGTCCGTCGGCCGCGAGATGTCAAAGCTGAAGGATCAGGGTCTGGTTCATCGCAAGGGCAAGACGATCACGATCGTCAATCTCAACGCGCTGGAAAACAAACTCTCAGACTTCTAGAGCGCATCGCATTCTGGCGCGAATGGCCTTTTGCGGCACATTCGGTCAGGCCTGAGTCAAAATGCGGGAACGGTTCGCCGAGCAAGGTCGGTAGCGTCACGGATTTGCGGCAGACCGGTCGGAACGCGTTCAGCCTTCGATCTCGGCCATGCTGTCTGAGGCGGAAGGTTCGTCGCGCGTCTCGACCACCATTCCGGCTGGAAACAACAGTCCGACTGTAAACCCGCCGCGCCCGTTGCAGGGCGCGATCAATTTCCCGCCGACCTGCTGGATCAGCCGATCGCAAAGCGACCAGTCATGAGGCAATGCCGAGCCGGGCTCGTCGACATCCCGCGGCGTTTTCTGCTCCTTCCCGGCGGTCAGCCAAAGGATCATGCGCCCGTCGTGGTACCCGACCGACTGGACGCAAATCCCTGCGGTGCGCGCGGAAATCGACCGTTCGGCAATTTTCAACGCTTCACGCACCAACAGCTGAAAATGCGACACCCTCGCCCAAAGGCGCGGCAGCTCTGCAACCAAGACCCCGGCCCCAGGCAGGTTTTCCGCGGCCTCTGTGCGGATCAGTTCTGCCAGGTCAATTTCCGCGACGCGTTCCGGCGGGACCGCCGCGGCGATAAGGGTATCGTCGATCATGCCCAATGCCGTCTTCATCCAGCGGTCACGCTGCGCGACACCGATTTCCGTCGCCCCGCCCGTTCGCAGGGCAGCACCGATCAGCGGGACAATTTGCGATTTCAGCAAGCGCATATTGTGCAATGTGGCCCGCCGCAGGGCGGCCAGGTCCTGCGCCGGGTCGTCATCGGCATCATCGACGGGTGTGTGGCGCCGCGGCGTTGTAAGGGTCACGACGCGGCGGTCTTCGGGTTCGGCAGTGGTTGCGTTCATGTTGCACCCAAAGGTGATAACGGAATCCTTCGCGACCATGGACCACCATGGTAAACAGCTTGCTAACGATGATGCGAAAGCGTTGACTAAGACTTAACATAAAGATGTTAGAAACCATCCATGACCCTGAAAACCCAACCAACCTATTCCCGGGCAGAGCAGATCGCCGATATGACGGTCCATGCCGTCGGCCTGTTGGGCGCGCTTCTGGCGGTTCCTGTGCTGATCACGCTGGCCGCCGTCTGGGATGACCAGGGCAGCTTTATTGCCGCGGTCGCCGTCTATGGTGCCAGCATTCTGATGATGTTGGGCATGTCGGCCGGCTATAACTTTTCGGTTCTGCGCCGCCGCGGCGGGCGGTTGCTGGAATGGTTGCGCCGGGCCGATCACGCTGCGATTTATGTCAAGATTGCAGGCACTTACACGCCTTACGCTGTTCTGGCAGGCGGCCCGGTCGGGCGATGGCTGCTGATTGGTGTCTGGTCGGGTGCGCTGTTGGGCCTGGCCGGTAAGCTCTTCGCTCCATACAAATGGGAAAAGGCGTCGATCCTGCTTTATCTTGCGCTTGGCTGGCTGTTTGTTTTCGCCGCCGGGCCGATATCGGACGCGATCACGACAGCCTCGATGGTGCTGATCCTGGTGGGCGGCGGGCTTTACACGGTCGGCGTTCTCTTTCATCTATGGCGCCGCCTGCCCTATCAAAATGCGATCTGGCACCTGTTCGTCCTGCTGGCGACCTTCGTTTTCTATTCGGCCATTGTGGTCGAGGTGACGGTGCGCAGCTAGGGCCTTGACCCGCGGTCTCGGCCTCTAACCCTGGCTCTAACTTCGACGGACAGTTCTGGCCCACTGGGCATCCGGCAGCGACGACGCCGTTCCGGCAGCAAGAAACGGCTCGACCCCGCGCACGCACATCCTTAGAAAGTTCCCCAATTGCCGGGCACCGACCGGGGGGATCAGGATGAACGATACACTGCCGCATGAGAAAGGATTTCATGTCTCGTGGGATCAGATGCATCGCGACAGCCGGGCGCTGGCGTGGCGCCTGGACCATCAGGGACCGGGGCCGGAAGGATCCTGGCGGGCCGTAATCGCAATCACCCGCGGCGGCATGGTGCCCGCCTGTATCATTGCGCGAGAGCTGAACATTCGCATTGTCGATACGATCTCGGTCAAATCCTATGATCATCAATCGCAAGAGGACGCCGAAGTCCTGAAATCGCCGGACGGCAACCTGATGGGCGATGGCACCGGCATTCTGGTAATTGATGATCTGGTTGACAGTGGTCGCACGCTGGAAGTCGTGCGCAAGCTCTATCCCAACGCCCATTTCGCGACGGTCTATGCCAAGCCGAAGGGTAAACCGCAGGTCGACAGCTATATTACGGAAGTCAGCCAGGATACCTGGATTTTCTTTCCCTGGGACATGGCTCTGCAATATGTGGAACCCTATCGGGGCACCGCGTGATCCGCACCTGGCCGATCCGCTTTGTTGCAGCTCTGTTCCTGCTGACGCAGATTTCCACGACGGTACAAGCCGACAGGGCCGATCTGCGGAATATCGGCCCGGTCGTCATCCAGATCGACGACGAAAATGCAAAAGCTTGCTGGTCCAACCGCGATGCGGCGCTGACATTCGTAAATGCCCTTTTGAATGGCCGCGGATTTCGAACCCTCGATGCGCCGCCATCTATTGATCACGCCGTCCTCCGCATCACACTGGTCAGCATGACCGGCACCACGGGGCAGGATTGCTCGGGCATCATCAAGGTCGAGCTGAACAAGATTGCGAATGTTGGCGGCGGCCTGACAGATGCCGCGCCACTGCTCTTCGAGGCGGGAGAAATTTCCGGAACAGACCGGACCCTGCGAAAGGAATTCGAAACGATGTTGAGAGCACTGATCAGCGCGATGCTCGATTAATTGCGGGCGCTTGTGAGCGAGGCGTGCTTCGGCTACCAAACTGAAAAAAGCGGTTGGCAATCCGCCGGACATAGACAGAGGAGACACACATGATCCGCAGAACTTTCCTGGGCCTGTCGGCCGCACTGATGATGGCGGCGCCGGCCTGGGCCGAACCTGAATTGAAGGTCGGTTTTGTCTATGTCGGCCCCGTGGGCGACCATGGCTGGACCTATCAGCATGACCAAGGCCGCAAGGCCGTTGAGGCCGCCTTTGGCGACCGGGTCGAGACAACCTTTGTCGAAAGCGTCAGCGAAGGCCCGGATGCCGAACGCGTGATCCGCCAGTTGGCGGCGTCCGGCCACGGGCTGATCTTTACCACGTCGTTCGGGTTTATGGACCCGACCATCAAGGTCGCCAAGATGTTTCCGGACGTAAAGTTCGAGCATGCGACCGGCTTCAAACAAGCCGACAACGTCGCCACGTATTCCGCCCGTTTCTATGAGGGCCGTCACATCATCGGCAAGATTGCGGCCAAGATGTCGAAGACGGGCAAGATCGGCTATATCGCTTCCTTTCCGATCCCCGAGGTTATTCGCGGTATCAACGCCGTGACCCTGGCCGCACAGCAGATCAATCCGGACATCGAAGTGCAGGTTGTCTGGGTGAACACGTGGTATGACCCCGGCAAAGAGGCCGATGCGGCCAAGGCGCTGATTGCGCAGGGCGCCGATGTGATCATGCAGCACACTGACAGCCCGGCTGCACTACAAGCCGCGGAAAACGCCGGGGTTCTGGCCTTCGGCCAAGCCTCGGATATGGCAAAGTTTGCACCCAACGCTCATTTGACTGCGATCCAGGACAACTGGGCGCCTTATTATGTCAAACGCGTCGCTGCTGTGCTGGACGGAACCTGGAAGTCCGGTGACAGCTGGGCCGGGATCGACGCAGGCGAAGTTGTCATGTCGCCCTACTGGAACATGCCCTACGAAGTCGCGCTGATGGCCAAGGAAGCCGAAGAAGCCGTCCGCTTGGGTGATGTCCATCCGTTCACCGGTCCGATCATGGACCGTGACGGCAAAGAGCGTGTCGCCGCCGGTGCAACCGCGGCCGACGGCATGATGCTGGGCATGGACTGGTTCGTGAAAGGCGTGAACGGCGATCTGCCGAAATAGGCGCCGACTAAACTCCAACATTGGCCCGGGTGCCGTCAGGCCCCGGGCCTTTTTACGTCTGGATGGTTCCGCTGCAGGAGCTTGATTCGACCACCGTCCGTTCGCGTCAGACGGCGGTTTTCATTTTGCAAAGTGCTGACCCCGATCTGTGCAATTCGACGCGCGATTCCGAATTTGCAACGACCAGCCGCGGATCGTAGGCGCCTGTTAACCATCTGTTAATTTTTGAGCCGACTTGGCCGCTGTATCGAGGTACCTGTCAGCCTGTGGTGGACGGGCTGAAATATTTGGAGTGCCGACCATGGTCCGTAGTTGGAGACATGTCGTTTTATTCGCCGGTGCGTTGACGCTGTTTGGCGCGGACGCCCAGGCGCAAAGCCGGATTGATTGCGCCGCGCCTTATACGATCCGCGCTGGTGATACGCTTCGATCGATCGCGCTGCGCGCCTATGGCAAGGACGATTACAGCGGCATCTGGCGGGCGAACCGCCGTCTGATCGGACGCAACCCGAACCAGATCAATGTCGGCTCGCGGCTGACCATTCCATGCCTTTCCGGGGCACGCGCTGCCGTCCGTGATCGGACAGACCGCACGTCGATCGGCGGTGCAAATTTTGAACCGGCACCGGAACTGGCAACCGCCGGCGAGGAAGCCGCGCTGTCCGATCAGCCCAAGGTCGAAATTGTCTTCAACAAATCGTCCGCCCCCAAATTTATCATCAATGTCGGCATCATCGACCCGCTATTGGCCGAGATCGAGCGCGAGACAGGTGGGCGCGTGACGTTTGTCGACCCTGATGTCGTTGATCGTGACCCGCATGACCAGCTGAACCTGGTTCTGGAGGGTCGCGCGGACGGCGCCTACGTCTTTAACGGCCACCTGAACAAAACACATCCGCTGGTGCAGATCACGATGCACCCGATGATCGGCGGCACGGCGCAGCAAACTGCGATCGCTCTGTGGCGCGTCTATAAACAACATTTCGAACAGACGGGCAGTTTCAGCGAAGTCAAACTGCTTGGTTTCATTGGTGCCCCGCCCGCCCATATCTGGCGCGTCTCGGATGCCCCGGTGGACGAACGCGAAAAGCTGATCGGCAACAATGCCTGGGCGATCCCCTATTTCGACGGGCTGGACACAAAGGGTGCCAAAGCCGTCCGCGACGAGAATGCTGACCGGATCGACCGCCTGGACAAACGCCCCGGCCTGCCCCCTGCCACATATGCGCTGGCCCATGGCGCGGCGCGCGCGGTCGGCGTTTGGACCGACGCGCGCACTGTCACCGAGATCGATGGCGGCGTCTATGTTCCGACCTTTTCGGTCTTTATCAGCCGTCAGAAATGGGACCAAATCGGAGAGGCCGACAAAGCGACGATCGAACGCCTGACCGGCGAGGCGCTGGCCCTGCGATCGGCTGCCTGGGATGCGTTCGACAATGGTCACAAGGAAGACATGCTGCGCCAAGGTCTGAAGATCGCGCGCGCCGATTTCGAGGTGCTGGCGGAATTGCAGGACCGTGCGCGCCTGGGATGGGAAGCCTGGATGGCCGTCGCCGATGAAAAGGGCGTGTCAGGGTACGAGGCGCTGGAAGCCTTCTTTCGCGAGATGAAAAACCTAAAGGCGCAGTACCCGAGCTGACGGCAGCCCGTGCCCGGCGCTCGAAGCCGGCCGGCCCCTATCCGCCGCGCTGACGCCTGACCAATGCGACAAGTGGCAGGGCTGCCAATGCGGTAACGGTGAACAGCAAGAAGCCGTTAATATTGCCGATCATCGTTGCCTGGCGTCCGATCTCTCCTGCAAGGCGGGCCATGCCCGCTGTGTCATTCGGGTCAATGACCGGCATGCCCGGCTGTCGCAAGGCGTCGGCATAGGGCGAAATATGGGGCACCATCTCGGCATAGCTGATACGCCCCTGCCGGATCACAAGGGCAATCGAGATCGAGATGAAGACCGAGCTGCCGATATTGCGCAGCAAATGGAAGATCGCAGTGCCATCGGGGATCAGTTTTTGGTTCAGTGTCGCAAAGGTCACGATCGAAAGCGGCACCCAAACCAGCCCGACCCCGAACCCCTGCAGCGCCGAGGCCCAGAGTACATCTGACGTCATCACCTGCGTGTTGAACCCGGCCATCATCCAGCCGGACCAAGCCTGCAAAACCAACCCCATCGCGATCGGAATGCGCTGATCCATCTTGCCGATAAAGAACATCAGGAAAAAGCCGACAAAGGTGCCTGCACCGCGCGCTGAAAGAATTTGTCCGATGATCGAATCCGGATATCCCTGAACCGATTGCAACAGCGTCGGAAGCAATGTGATCGGAGTGAAATTCAGCATCCCGAAGATGAAAATCAGGATCAGACCGACCACAAAGTTCCGGTCGCCCAGCAGAGACGGGTTCAGGAACGGCTTGGGCGATTGAATGTTGCGCACGATGAAAACCCACAACGCACCGCCCAGTGCGCAGGCGTAGACGACAATTTCAAAACTTTGAAACCAACCGGCCCGCTCGCCCCGGTCCAGCATCAACTGCAAAGCGGTGATGACCACCGAAAGTGCGATGAAACCGATCCAGTCCAGTTTCGTTTCAGGCTGCGGCCCGCCGCGTTTTTTGATGAACGCCATCACGCCGATCAGGGCGATGCCAGTGAACGGCACCAGCATGAAGAAGACCCAGCGCCACGAATAAGCCTCGGACAGGACGCCGCCGATGGCAGGCGCCAGGATCGGTCCCATGATCACGCCGGTGCCCCAGATCGACATGACGCGGTTGCGGATTTTCTCGTCAAAGCGCTCGATGACGATCGCCTGGCACAGCGGCACCAATGGCGCGCCAAAGGCGCCCTGCCCAATGCGGTAGATAACCAGTTCAGACACCGAAGTCGCCAAACCGCACAAAACGGACGACGCGCCAAACCCGACGATCCCCCAGATCATCAGCCGCCGCCGCCCAAACCGCGCAGCCAGCCACCCCGCGATCGGGGTCACGATGGCGGTTGCGACAATGTTGAAGGTGACGATCCAGGCAATCTGATCCGGGGTCGACGACAGCGATCCCTGCATCTGCGGTAAAGACACATTCGCGATGGTCACGGTCATCGCATAAAGCATCGTGACGAACGTCACCGTCGCCAACAACATCGCCTGGCTGAAGAAACTCGGGCGATCCTCGGCAACCGCTTCTGCGGTGGTCACTTATCTTCGTCCGGCAAAATCCAGGCACGAGCCTTTGAAAGAACCTCCGGCAGCGGGCGTTCATGCTCGGTGTCGATGCTGATCGAGACGCTCATCCCCGCGCGCAAGGGCGGTGCGCCTTCCGGAACCTGGATCTCCAATCGAACCGGCACCCGTTGGACCACCTTGACCCAGTTGCCTGATGCGTTTTGCGGTGGCAGCAGCGCGTACTCTGCTCCCGTCGCCGGTGACAGCGACGCTACCGACGCGCGCCACTCGACATCGGGATAGGCGTCGACCGTCAGAACCGCCTCTTGCCCGACAATCAGGTGGGTCAGATCGGTTTCCTTCAGGTTGGCCTCGATCCAATAGCCGACATTGGACACCAGGCTGAGGATCGGCGTCTCATCGGCGACATACTCGCCAACCTGCAATCGCAAGTTCGCCGTCACTGCATCGGCAGGCGCACGCACGATCGTGGCTGCCAGCTCGATCTGGGCTTCGTCCAATGCGGCCCTGGCACGGGCAACATCCGGGTGGCTGTCGGCGGGCATTGCCGGATCGCCTGCCAATGCGACCAACGCCTCGGTGATCTCTTCGCGGATAACCTGGATCGCGGTTTCGGCCTTTGCCGTCTCGCGGCGCACTTCCAGCAAGCGAAACTGTGAAATCGTTCCGTTGGCGCGCAGCCGTTCCGACCGCTGCAATTCATCCTGAAGGAAGGTCAGATCGCTTTCTGCCGCCGCCAGCTCCGCCAATTTGGTGCGATGGCGTGCGCGCAAAGCCTCGACCCTTTGGCGCGCCACCGACAGTTCGGCCGCCCGGCGATTGCGCTCGGCCTCGAACCGTCGCGGATCGATACGAAACAGGACATCGCCCTTCGTGACCGCCTGATTGTCCCGTACCAGAACTTCTGTCACCCGGCCCGAGACTTCGGACGAAATGGTGATCAGTTCGGCTTTCACATAGGCGTTCTCGGTCGTCACATACCGGCCCGTCGATATATAAATGTTTAGGCCGATGAACCCGGCGGCGACCGGTCCGCCGATCAGCAAGAGGCCCCGGATCGACCAGCGCAGCAGTCGTTTCACGACCCGCATCGGTCAGCCCGCCTGCAGTTCGTCGTCGTCATCAGCGCTGGCAGCGACAATGTTCGCCTTGATGCGCGTCAGCGCCGCGGTCAGGGCGCCGCGTTCCGATCCGGACAAGCCATCCAGTGCAACCTCTTGGATCTGGATGGCCAGCGCCTCCATTTCATCCAGTGTCGGACGTGCGGCCGGGGTCAGATGCAGCCGCCAGATGCGGCGGTCGTTCGGGTCGGGTCGGCGCTCTAACCACTCGTCACGTTCCAGCCGGTCGATATGACGGCCAAGTGTGACCGTATCTATTTCCAGAATTTCGGCCAATTCGCGCTGGCTGGCGCCCTCGCGGGCCGAAAGCTGGATCAACACCCGCCATTGCGCCCGGGTCAGCCCAAGATGCTGCGCCCGCATGTCAAACCAGCTGCGCATCATCCGCGAGACATCGTGGATCAGAAAACCAACGGTAACTTCGGGGTCCAGAACCTTCATGCCTGCTGATTATAAGCATGCTTATTATTTGTCCAGCAATTATGGCCTGTGCACCGAATTCAACCTAGGGGATGGCGGCAGCCTGAAATGTAAGAGAATTCAGGCGCATCGTGGGTGCCTGCACACTTCACGGCATCTGATCATTCACCCAGATCATCTGGTGACATTTCACGGATCAGTTGGTCGCGGCATCCTCGTCATCGAAGATGTCCGGCAGACGCGAGCCGGGATCGTCTTCCCCGGCTACCTGTGACCGGCGGCGCTGAAGATAGGCGGCGCGAAGCGTGACATAGGGATCTTCGGATTCATAAAGCACGCTGTCGATCACATCGAAATTACTGTTTCGCGCCTCCAGAAAGCCCAAAACCGTAATCGACGGACCCACCGCATCCGCGGCCGTCACATAGCCCAGATAGGTTGTCGGCTGGAAAACGCGGTCCACAGCGAACCCGCCGGCATCGCGCAGTGTCGTCGGCCCGATGATCGGCAGGACCAGAAAAGGACCCTCGCCCACACCATACCGCGCCATTGTCAGCCCGAAATCGTTGGGTTGACGGCGCAGGCCAAACTCGTCTGCCGGGTTCAGAAACCCGCCTGCCCCCATAACGGTGTTGATCGTGAACCGTCCCAAAGTATTCAGCGATCCGTCCACGTCGGCCTGCAGGACATAATTCGCAAAATCAGGCACCAGCGCCAGGTGTGACAACCCGTTCGAGATCAGGTGCTGGAACAGTTCCGGTGTGACGGTGTCGTATGCCTGCGCCGCAGGGCGCAGAACATAGGTGTCCAGCCGAATGTTTCCACGCAGAAGCGAGCGATTGAAGGACTCATAAGGATCTGTCGCAGCAAAACCGTCCCGCGGCCCTTCAGCCGTTGAACAAGCAGTCAGCACCAGCACACACGCAATCGCAAGCAGACGAAGGCGGATCATCGGTTTCTCCCGTCCCTGGCCTGTTCCGCCAGAACGCCAATTATGTCACCGCATGGTTCCCAAGTGGTGAACGTTCTCTTGCACACAATACCTTACCGCTTCAAGCTGATGCAATTCTGCAGCAAGATGGGACAGATTCGGCTGATCGCAAGGCCAGGCCGATAACATTTTCTCTCGCCCACCGGAGCGCGCACCATGCTGAACAACCGAGTCCCATTGATTATATTGATGTGTTCGGCCCTTTTCCTGGCTGCATGCGACGAGGACGAAGTTGAAACCGGCCCCGACCCGATTCGCGCGATCAAGCATGCGACCCTGGACAAGCGCGCAGGGTTGCAGGCGCGGAAAATCGCGGGCGTGGTTGCAGCAGACATCACATCGAATGTTGCGTTCGAAACCGGCGGACAGGTCATCGAATTGCTGCGCAAGACCGGCGACCGGGTCGATGCAGGCGAATTGCTGGCGCGCCTCGATCCCGAACCGCTGACGCTGGCACGGGATCAAGCCAAGGGTGAGTTGGATCGTGCGCTCGCCTCGGCCGATGACGCCCGCAAGAAATACGATCAGCAAAAGCAGTTGCTGGACCGTGGCTTTGCCACGCGCAGTGCGTTTGATACGGCGGAAGCCAATCTGAAGAACGCCGAAGGTGCCCTGGCCGTCGCCCGCAGTGCAAACGAACGTGCCGAGCGCAATTTGAACCGCGCCGATCTGAAAGCGCCGTTCGCAGGCGTCATTGCGCGGCGCTCGGTCGAAGTGTTCGAGGAAATCACAGGCGGACAGGCTATCTTTGCCATGCAGACCGACGGGCGCGGCAAGATCGAGGCATCGCTGCCGGAAACGCTGGTCAACCAGATCTCGCTCGGCTCGGATGTCGAAATCAGCTTCCCGCCATTGGGTGATGCGAAAGTCACCGGCACGGTCGACGAAATTTCGCCGCTTACCGGGGACGCCAACGCCTATCCAATCAAGGTCATACTTTCGAACGCGCCCGCTGGACTGCGCCCGGGCATGAGCGCCGAGTTGACCTTTCGCTTTGCGACAGAAGCGACGGGCAAGGCGTTTCTGGTTCCGTTGGCGGCGGTCAAACCCATCATCGACAAAGACGGCGAGGCCTTTGTGTTCGTCTATGACCCGGACAGCGAAACGGTCGGGCAACGCAAAGTCACGATTGCGAATGTCGAGGACAACAGCCTGGAGATTATCGGCGACCTCGACGAAGGCGCGATCATTGCGACTGCCGGTGTCAGCTTTCTGCACGACGGCATGAAAGTGACGCTCTTCAACGCTGAAACGCTGCGCTAGGTAGAGCCGATGCTAACCCGATTTGCGCTCGACAACCGCACGCTGGTGCTTGCCGTCATGCTGGCCTGCCTGTTTGCCGGCCCGGTAAGCTTCTTATCGCACCCGTCGCGCGAAGACCCAAAAATCGTGATCCGCAGCGCCAAGGTCGTTGCGCAGTTTCCGGGAATGCCCGCCGACCGGGTCGAAGATTTGATCACCCGCAAGCTGGAAGAAAAGATCCGCGAGATACCGGAGGTTTGGCACATCGAATCGATCTCCTCGACCGGATCGACAACCGTCACGGTCGAAGTGCGCGAAGTCTATGACGACATGGGACCGATTTGGGCCGATCTGCGCAACAAGATGGAAGATCTGAAACGCGATTTGCCCAGCGGGACAGTCGGCCCCACTGTCTATGACGATCAGGGCAACGTCGCGATGGCCACGATTGCCCTGACCGGCGAGGGCTGGGAAAACTGGGAAATGCGCGAGGCGGCCAAAGAACTGCGCCGCCATATCTATGCGACCGTACCAGATGTGCGAAAAGTCGAGTTTTTCGGTGTTGAAGAACAACGCATCTATGTCGAGTTCGACAATGTGCGGATAAGCCAATTGGGCCTGGACCCGGCCCGGATCATCTCGTCCGTGCAAACACAGAATATCGTGTTGCCTGGCGGAAAAATCGAAGCCGACGGCACCACCATGACGATCGAGCCGACCGGCGATTTCGGCGGCGTCGATGACATCGCCTCGATCGCGGTCCGCATTGAAGGCGATCCACCCACGACAGTTTATCTGCGCGATGTCGCGACGATCCGCGTGGGGTATGAAGAACCACCGGGCAAGCGCGCATTCTACAACGGCAAACCCGCGGTCATCATTTCGGTGTCGATGGTCGATCTGGCCGATGCCGGGCGCTTTAGCCAGGTCTTGGACAAGGTGGTTCAGGAGTTCGGCAAGAACCTGCCTTGGGGGTTCGAGCTGGATTACGTCACCTTCCAGATGCACGAAATCGAGACGGCGGTTTTCGGCGTCCTCAACAATCTTTGGCAGACGATCCTGGTGGTTTTGGCGGTCGTCGTTGCCTTTCTGGGCCTGCGGACCGGGCTGATTGTCGGGGCGATGGTTCCGCTGGTCATGTTGATCTCGACCCTGGTGATGCGCCAGATGGGGATCGAGCTGGAGCGCATGTCACTGGCCTCGCTGATCATCGCGCTTGGCCTTCTGATCGATAACGGCATCGTCGTGGCCGAGGAACTGCAAGGCAGGATCCAGCGCGGTGAAGACCGCTGGCAAGCGGCACGAAAAACGGGCGAAGCACTGATGGCCCCGTTGGCTGCTGCGTCAGTAACCACAATTTTGGCCTTCATGCCCCTGATGTTGGCGGCGGGAGCCGCTGGCGAGTACACAAGATCGATCAGTCTGGTCATTGCCATTGCACTGATCATGTCATGGATCGTTGCGCTGACCGCCCTGATCCTTTTTTGTGTTTGGTTTTTGCGAACCGGTGATCCGGTTGACGAGGCCGCCGCCTATGACCGGTGGTATTACCGCCGGTACCGCAGTTTGATCCGCGGCGCCGTGCGGCTTCGTTGGCTGACCATTGCGGCAGCCATCGGTTTTCTGGTCTTCGGCGGCTGGTTGTTCCAGTTTGCGGGCAAGACGTTCTTTCCGAATTCGGAACGGACACAGTTGCAGGTGGTCATCGATCTGCCGGTCGGCGCAAACTCCGTCGCCACCGAGGCGGCGGTCGTCACGCTAAACCGGTTCTTGCTGGACCGCGAACGCAATCCGGAAATTGTGAATACAGCGGCCTATGTCGCGTCAGGCGGACCGCGGTTCTATCTGGCGCTGGAGCCGATCGAGGGCTTTCCAAACGCCGCCTATATGTTGGTCAACGTCAAGGATCCGGCCGATGTCGGAAAAGTGCGTTCGCGTTTGCGGACCTGGGCCCTGGCCAATGTGCCCGAGGCGCGGGTCACACCCAAACCGATGTCGATGGGTCCGGGCGAGGCCGGGTTGGTTGAATACCGTGTGATCGGGCCCGATACCGGCGCTGTAACCGAGGCCGCGGAGAAGATCGAGGCGGCGCTGCGGACCGCGCCGCGCGCGCGCAATATCAAACATGATTGGGACAACCCCATCGTGGCGATCCAGGTGATCGTCGATCAAAACGCCGCGCGCCGCGCCGGGATCTCGTCCGAAGACATTGCAAACGCCCTGAACTCGCAGTTGACAGGGGTCGAAGTCACCGATTTCCGGATAGGCGATATCGTCATTCCGGTCGTCATGTGCGCCCAGGGCGAACAACGGCGCAATATCGACCGGTTGCGGACACTGAACATTGCGGTTGCCGGATCGTCGCCGGTGCCACTGTTGCAGGTCGCCCGGTTCGAAGGGCGTCCCCACTATTCCCGTCTGAAACGGCGCGATCTGGAGCAGGTGATTACGGTTTCGGGCAAGTCCGACGCCCTGACCGCAGCGGCCCTGGACGCCGTG
This sequence comes from uncultured Limibaculum sp., assembly GCA_951813525.2. Lineage (GTDB taxonomy): Bacteria > Pseudomonadota > Alphaproteobacteria > Rhodobacterales > Rhodobacteraceae > Thermohalobaculum. Next base: position 2,471,077 of record CATOTJ020000002.1, on the reverse strand, counting down.
ATCGCAGACAAGCTGGCCGAGATCGAAAAGGCCCTGCCCCCCGGGCACCGCATCGAGAAGGGCGGAGAGATCGAGAGTTCCGCCGATGCCCAGGGCAACCTCTTTTCGTCGCTGCCAATGGCGTTCGCGCTGATGGTGCTGGTGCTGATCTGGCAGTTCGACAGTTTCCGCAAACCCGCCGTGATCTTGGCGACCATCCCCTTCGTTCTGACCGGGGTCGCCGGTTCGTTGCTGATCTTCCCCGGCGCAAATTTCAGTTTCATGGGGATTCTCGGCTTCCTGGCGCTGGCGGGCATCATCATCAACAACGCCATTGTCCTGATTGATCGGATCGAGATCGAGCTGGCCGCAGGTCGCGCGCATTTCGATGCCGTGGTCGAGGCCTGTGTCAGGCGGCTGCGCCCGATTGTCATGACAACCTGCACAACGGCACTGGGCCTTGCGCCGATCATCATCTCTCGCGATGTACTGTTTTATGACCTTGCCGTCGTGATCGCGGGCGGCTTGGTTGTCGGCACGGTTCTTACGCTTGTGGTCGCACCGGCGATCTATTCGATCCTGTTCCGGGTCCGGTCCATCTAATCTGGGGAAACAACATGCCGATGCACTTCGACGATCAAGAATATGCCGGGCGCATCGCGCGGGCGCGCCAAGCGCTGAGGTCTGAAGGTCTGGACGCGGTTCTGCTGTTCGCACCGGAAAGCCAATATTGGCTGACCGGGTATGACACATTTGGCTATGCGATGTTTCAGTGCATGGTTCTGGACGCTGACGGGCGCGTCGATCTGTTGACCCGGATGCCGGATCTGCGCCAGGCCCGACTGACGTCGATCCTGCGCGACGATCAAATCCACGTCTGGCCGGAATATGAAGGCGCCCAGCCTGCCGCCGACCTGCAATCGCTGCTGATCGAGCGCGGTCTGGCGGACAAGCGGATCGGCATCGAGACGCAATCCAAGGGCCTGACGGTTCAGAACTGGGAAGCACTGCGATCGGCCGTCGGGCGGGAAGTCATCCCCGCCGATCACATCTTCCGTGACCTGCGCCGCATAAAAACCCCGGCAGAGATCGCGATGATCCGGCGGGCGGCAGAGCTGTCGGATGATGCGCTGGACGCCGCAATCGATACGACCGGTTCAGGCGCTTTCGAGGGCGATGTGCTGGCCGCGATGCAGGGCGCCGTTTTCAAGGGCGGCGGTGATTATGCCGGGAACGAGTTTATCGTGGGCTCGGGCGAGGGCGCGCTGCTCTGCCGCTATTACTCGGGCCGGCGCAAAATGGACCCCCAGGATCAACTGACCCTGGAATGGTCCGGCGCCTATGCCCGATATCACGCCGCGATGATGCGCACCTTGGTGGTCGGCAAGGCCGACACGGCCCAGCGCGCAATGCACGCGGCCTGCGTCGAAGCGTTGGAGGCGTGCGAAGCCGCCATCCGTCCCGGCGATCCGATGGGCCGGGTCTTTGACGCCCACGCCAAGGCCTTCGACGCGCATGGTTTCGGCCATGCCCGGTTGCAGGCCTGCGGATACGGGATGGGTATCGCCTATAACCCGATCTGGGTCGAATTCCCGATGTTCTATGAAGGCAACCCGTTGATCATGCATCCGGGCCAGGCGTTTTTCCTGCACATGATCCTGATGGATTCCGATGCGGGTCTGGCAATGTGTTGGGGGCATTCCGTGCTGGTGACCGAAACCGGGGTCGAGCGGTTGTCCCGCCACCCGCTCGATCTGGTTGAGTTGTGAGTGCGGCGGTCCGGTCCGACCCTGTCGCAGCGGTGTTCGACGCAGGCCGGCACCCGAAGGCAAAACTTGGGTTCGTGCTGCTGGCAACCGAGCAGACCGTTCAGGACGATATGATCCGGATTTGTCCCGCCGGGGTCGGTGTCCACTTCACCCGCGTGCCGATCCCCGACGATATCACCAACGAAACCCTGGCCGCGATTGCGCCCAGCCTGACCGACGCATCGCGCCTGTTCCTGCCCGACGGGACACTGGACGTGGTCAGCTATGCCTGCACGTCCGGCTCGCTGGTTCTGGGGCAGGAACGGGTCGAGGAATTGCTGCGCGCCGGAAATCCGAACGCACAGCCATCATCGATCATCGCGGCCGTGGTCCGGGCCTTACAGGCCATCGGCGCCCGGCGTCTGATCGTCGCCACGCCCTATCTGGACGAAATCAACACGGCCGAGCGCGACTATCTGATCGACCGCGGGTTCGAGATTTTGGATATCCAAGGCCTGAACCTTGCCAAAGACAGCGATATGGTCCGCGTCGCGCCCGCCTTCCTGGCCGATTGGGCCGCGGCGTTGGATCGGCCGGACGCCGATGCGATTTTCATCTCGTGCGGTGCGCTGCGCTCGGTCGACATTATCGAGGATCTGGAGGCGCGTCTTGGTAAGTCGGTGATCACGTCGAACCAGGCGTTGGCCTGGGATGCGCTGCGATTGGCCGGGGTCGAGGATCGGATCGACGGATACGGGCGGCTCTTGAAGGAACACTGACATCCGGCGCGGCGCCCATAACCGCTGCCACTGGCGGTCGACGGGGCCGCCTGGCGCCCCAAACACCTCCAAATCCCCATGAACAGGTGCACCCACCACCCCCTTGCGCTCCGTAGCGAAGCCTGTGGTACACTTTCTGTGATCAACACCAAGGAATCCACCGGCCCGCGCGTCTGAAGGGACAGAAGTGCAAAACGAAGATGACCAAAGGCTGGCTATGGATGCGGCAGCAGGCAGTGCGCGCGCCTTCGAGGCGTTGATCGCCCGGCATTACGACCGGATCCATGCGCTTGCCTGGAAGTTTACCGGCGGCCCGCCCGACAGCGAGGATCTGGCCCAGGATGTCTGCATTGCCTTGGGGCGCAAGATCCGGTCGTTTCGCGGCGACGCACGGTTCACCACGTGGCTTTATCAGGTGGTTTTGAATTCAGCGCGCGACGGAATGCGCCGCAACAAGACACGCGCCGCCGCAACGGCAACCTTCGCCGAGGTCGACGAATTGCGCCGCGGCGCCGATGCCGACAGGGCCAGCCAGGCCGACTGGCTGCGCGCCCGGATTCTGGACCTGAAGTCGGATCTGCGCGAGACGGCCGTTCTGGTTCTGGATGAAGGGCTAAGCCACGCCGAGGCCGCCGAAATCATGGATGTCGCGGAATCGACGATATCCTGGCGGTTGATGGAAATTCGCAAGGCGCTACGCGCCACACTGGAACAGGAAAGCAGGTCGATCGCATGACGGATCGCGACGACATGGATGATCTGAAAGCGTTGTTGCAGGCAAATCCGCCGCCAGCGCCCGATCCGGCTGCGCGCACCCGCGCGGCGGCGGCAGCGACGGCGGCGTTCGAGGCCGAGGGCGCGGCGGCAAATCAGGCCGCCAACGCGGCGACTGCGGCCGCTGATCATATCGAAGAGGAAAAAACTTCCACGATCCGCCAAGGATCGCCGGACGTCACCCGTCAGAGGGACAGGCAACAGGGCCTGATGACCCAGATACGGAGACGTCTGATGAACTTCTCACTCCCTTCGACCAAACAACTTATGATGGGCGGCGCATCGTTGGCCGTGCTGACGATCGCGGTGTTTGCTGTCCAGAACCAGAATTTCACGATCGACCCTTCCGGCGGCGATCTGACATTGTCGGGCGACGGCAATAGATCCGGCACCGGTGGGACAAAAACCGAAGTCGAGACTGCTGCGGGCGGCGAAACTGTCCGCGACAAATCTGTCATCCGCGAGGCTGAGCCGAAACGCGCCACCGATCCCGCGCTGAAGACACTGGAAAGCGCCGACGCCGGTAACAGCCCCGCCGATCTCGAGGCTGACGACCGCGCCGCGTTGGCACCTGTTGTCACCGAAGAGGCCGCCGAGGTTGAGGAAAAACCGGCACCCGCCGCCGCTGATGGGACGCTCGCGACCGGAAGGTTGAACGACGATCTTGTTCGCAAGGACGGTTTCCTAAAAAGCGACGATAGCGCCCCGGCCCCGGAAGAGGCTGCCCGGCGGCGCGAGCGAATCGTCATCGCAGGTGATGATCGCAAGGAAAGCGAAATTGGGGCTGCCGAGGCGAAAAGCGAAAGCGGCACGCTGGGCCCGCGCAGCGGTGCGTCCATCGGTGCAAAGGATTTCGACATCAAGCCGAATTCGGTGACACTGCCCCAATCCAAAACACGGGCCGCGCCGCTTGGCGAAATGGTGGGCGCCCCTGCCCCAGTAGCAGACGAGGCACTGGCCCCCGATACCCGCGAGACGGGCCGCGACAAATTCGAGGCGGTCGAAGAAAGCCCGATCAAACTGGTCAGCGAGGAACCGGTTTCGACCTTCTCGGTCGATGTCGATACGGCGTCCTACTCGTTCATGCGCAGCGCCCTGAACCGCGGCGTTCTGCCAGCCAAGGACTCGATCCGGCTGGAAGAGCTGATCAACTATTTCCCCTATGACTACGCGCCGCCCGAAACCCGCGAAACGCCGTTCTCGGCCAATGTGGCCGTGATGGACACGCCGTGGAACGAAGGCACCAAGCTGATGCGCATCGGCATCAAGGGCTATGAGATCACGAATGCCGAGCGGCCACGCTCGAACCTAGTGTTCCTGATGGACACGTCCGGATCGATGAACTCGCCCGACAAGCTGCCCTTGCTGATTCAGTCGTTCGAGATGCTGTTGTCCACATTGGACGAAAACGACACTGTTTCGATCGTCGCCTATGCCGGGTCGGCAGGAGTCGTGCTGGAGCCGACAAAGGCCAGCGAGAAGGACACGATCCGTCAGGCGCTGCAACGCATGCGGGCGGGCGGTTCGACCGCGGGCGGCGAGGGCATTCGCCGCGCCTACGAGTTGGCCGAAGCGAACAAGATCGAGGACGGCGTCAACCGCGTCATTCTGGCCACCGACGGCGATTTCAATGTCGGCATCCGCAACACCGAGGAACTGAAAGGCTTTATCGAGCGCAAGCGCGATACCGGTGTTTTCCTTTCGGTGCTGGGCTTTGGTCGCGGCAACTATAACGACGCGCTGATGCAGGTGCTGGCCCAAAACGGGAATGGCGTCGCGGCCTATATCGATTCGGTGTCCGAGGCACAAAAGGTGCTGGTCGATGAAGCCACCTCGTCGCTGTTCCCCATCGCCAAGGACGTCAAGATCCAGGTCGACTTCAACCCGAACGTTGTCGCCGAATACCGGTTGATCGGCTACGAGACCCGGGCGTTGAAGCGCGAAGACTTCAACAACGACAAAGTCGATGCCGCAGAAGTCGGCGCAGGACATTCGGTTACCGCGATCTACGAGATCACGCCGGTCGGATCAGGTGCGCGCCTGGTCGAGCCGTCACGCTATGACACCGAGGCCAGGAAGGATGTCGATAGCGACTTTTCGAACGAGTACGCTTTCGTCAAGATCCGCTACAAGGACCCCGACGCCGACAAATCAAAGCTGATCACTCGGCCGGTCACAAAATCGGACGAGATCGACCCCGATGACGATGCCCGCTTTGCTGCCGCTGTCGCCGCATTCGGCCAGATGCTGAAAGGCGGGCGTTACACCGGCGCCTACACGTTCGACGACGTGATCCGTCTGGCCAATGGCGCCAAAGGGCTCGACCCGTTCAATTATCGCGGCGAGTTCGTGCAACTGGTCCGCAAGGCGAAAACCGCACAGGCCTTACAGCGGCAGTAGGGTGTGGTTCTAACCCAAGTTTGCACGTTGGGCGGGGCAGTGCCCCGCTCTATCCCCACCGGTCGAATGCGGCCTCCAAGGCCAGGTCCTCGACCGGTCCCGCCTGACCCGGCGTCGCGGAAAACCGCGGCGCCGGTGCCGGTTGTGCCGGGTCGCCCAGAAAGGTGCCGCGCCCTGAATTGTGCGGATGCGACGGCGCCTCGCCCATGTCCAGAACAGGGGCAACGCAGGCATCGGTTCCAGCGAAAACCCCGGCCCAGTGGTCGCGCGGTTCTTTGATGATAACCGACGCGATCGCCTCGGCCAGTTCGGGCCAGCGGGCACGGGCGGTTTGGTCCCATCTGGACGGATCCAGGCCCAAACCTTCCATGAACACCTTGAAAAACTGTGGCTCGATCGGCCCGGCCGCAAGGTACTTGCCGTCGGCACATTCATAACAGCGATAGAAAGGTGCGGCGCCGTCCAACAGATTGGCGCCCCGCTGCAACTGCCATCCGCCCTTTTGAAACATCGAATAGAGCGGCGCCATCTGACTGGCCGCGCCATCGATCATGGCGGCATCCACCACCTGCCCCTGCCCGGTCGTGCGCGCATGAAGCAACGCAGCGCAGATGCCAAAGGCCGCAAAAAGCCCGCCGCCGCCATAATCGCCCACCAGGTTCAGCGGCGGCAAGGGCGGCCGGTCCGGCGACCCCATGGCGGCAAGCGCGCCCGAGAGTGCGATATAGGACAGATCATGCCCCGCAGTCGGCGCCCAAGGCCCCTGCTGCCCCCAGCCGGTGATCCGGCAATAAACCAGTTTGGGATTGCGGGCATGCACATCGGCTGGTCCCAGGCCCAATCGTTCCATCACCCCGGGGCGCAGGCCCTCGATCAGCGCATCGGCCCGTTCCAGCAGATCCAGCGCGCCCGCCAGATCCTGAGGGTTCTTCAAATCCAATGTCACCAATGACCGTCCCCGGTCGATCGGCTGGTGCCCATCGTGCTGAATAAAAGGCCCGCGGTCCGCGCGTGGGCGGGCGATGCGGATCGCGTCCGCGCCCAGATCGGACAACAGCATTCCGCAATAGGGCGCTGGACCGATCCCTTCGAACTCCACCACTCGAATACCGCTCAACGGTCCCGCCATGTCACTCTCCCTGAATATACCGCCTTGAATTTTCCCGGACCTTCCCCGCAGGGTGGCCCGAATGCAAGGCAGTCCTGTGATGGACGCAGCGGAGGATCCCTATGCCGTCCCCAGGACCACGAAATTCCATCACCGATGTGCCCGGTATTCGGGTCGGCAACGCCGAAAACCAACAGTTCTCGACCGGCGCCACGGTGATCGTTCCCGACCAGCCTGCAATCTGCGCGATCGATCATCGCGGCGGCGCCATCGGCAGCCGCGATACCGTTACCATGATGCCCGGCTCGGTCGGCAGTCATGTCCACGCGATCTGCCTCTCCGGCGGGTCGGCCTATGGGCTGGACGCGGCGGGCGGCGTCATGCACGGATTGCGCGCGCAAGGCACAGGGTTCCAAATCGCGGATGTCGTGGTGCCGATTGTGCCGCAGGCGATCATTTTCGATCTGATGGTCGGGCGCCACGACTGGGATCACCCGCCCTGGTGGGATCTGGGGGCCGAGGCCCTGGCCTCTGCCGGGATGGACTTCGCCCTTGGCAATGCGGGTGCCGGGCTGGGCGCGACGGCCGGGCCATTGAAAGGCGGGCTTGGCACGGCATCCTTTGCGACGGGCGATTACACGGTTGCCGCGCTGGCGGTTGCCAACCCTGTCGGCGGGTGCGTCATCCCCGGCACGGACACTTTCTGGGCCTGGATGCGGGAACAAGATGGCGAGCTTGGCGGTCAGACCCCGCCGGGCCGGGCGCCCATGCTCTACACCCCGCCGCAGTCGAAGCCTGGCGAAAATACAACGCTTGTCGTGATCGCCACTGACGCCGAACTCGACCGCGACACCGCATTGCGGGTGGCGATCATGGCCCAGGACGGGCTGGCGCATGCGATCAGGCCGGTCCACAGCCCGCTTGACGGCGATACGGTTTTCGTCCTTTCCACAGGACGGGCGCCCCGTCCCGACCCCTGGCACGGTATCAGCGCTTTGGGCACGCTGGCCGCGGATGCAGCCGCCCGGGCGATTGCACGCGGTGTCTTCGAGGCCGAGGGGATTGCCGGGTTTCCCGCCTATCGGGACAAACACGGTGCCAAAGGCGCCTGATCGAACATCAACCCGAAAGCCGGGTCTAATGCCATTCCACATCCGGGCACGGAAACGTCCGGGACCTGCTCAGGGCGCCAGCGGCACGCATAGTTTGGTCCCGTCCAGGATAATCCCGCCCCGGTTTCCCACTTCGATCGATCCATAGCGCTGTGCAAAAACCGGCGGCAGCGCCCGGTCGCCCGGCAGGGCCAGCCACAGGCGCAGCAAATGACGTCGCCGCTCGGGGTCGGGCCAATCGCGAAATCCGGTGCGGTCGTGCATCAGGTGGTGGTTATAGACGAACTGCATGTCGCCGGGTCGCAAACGCATCTTCAAATGCAGATCCGGGTCATCGGTCAAGGCATCCCATGCATCAAGCGCTGCGATATGGGCCCCGGACAACATCGGTGCCCCAGCATGGCGTGACGCCGAATTGATGTACTGGCGCTGGTAAAGCCCCGACAATCTGCCCTCGTGCCAGCTCAGCACCGGGATCTCGAACCAGGGCTTCATCCCCTCCGGCACCTCTCCGCGCCGGTCGGTCGGAACGGGATCAAAAAGCAGCGGCGCCAGATCCGGATGGTCGCGGCGCATCCGGTTGTAAAGCGTGACGGTCGACACCAGCAGGCTGTCGCCACCCTCCATCGCTTCGGCCAGGCACATCAGACCAACCACATCGGTCGAATCCGTATGGAAGGTCTGCCGCCGGGTCGTTTGATAAATCCGGACATTCGGGTCGGCCAGATCCAGCCCGACATCCTTGACATGGCCCAGGATGTGGCCTTGGCCGTTCTGCGAACGGGCAGATCCCAAATGGGCACCAATTCCGCAAAAGATGGCGGCACTCAAATCGATCGGATACGCTTCGACCGGCAGACCGCGATAAAGGTGAAAGCCGCGCCCCTGCATCAATACCGAACGCAGTTCGCGCAGTTTCGGCCCCAAAGTCGGCAGCGGAAAATCCGCTTTGGTCAGGGCACCCAAATCACCTCCAGCATCCAGAAACCGCCGCGCTACGCCCTCGACCTCGGCGATCTCCGGCGCGGCCAATGTCTCGCACCAGATCTCCGGCGCGGCCGCCATCCCGGCACCGGTCCAGGCGGCCGGGTGTTCGATCACTTCGGGTGGCAACATTCGAACTCTCCTGTCAGACAACCGCAATCCTAATCCGGCGCATTCCCGCTGCAACCCGGCCCGGACATCCATCTTGACTGGGATCGATGCGTTCTTATACTTAACCACATGGTTAAATCAGAATCACATGTCCCGATGGATCAAACGTTCGGCGCGCTGGCCGACCCGACCCGGCGCGCCATGGTGGCGCAGCTGTTGACCGGAGAAGCCAGCATCAGCGATCTGGCCGAACCCCACGATATGTCCCTGCCTGCGATCATGAAGCATGTCGCCAAACTGGTCGATGCCGGTCTGGTCACCCGGGAAAAAAGAGGCCGCACCGTGGTCTGTTCGCTGAATGTCGATCCGCTGGATCAGGCCAATGCCTGGCTTCAGCAAAATCTCGACGCTTGGAACCGGCGCTTCGACGCGCTCGACGCCTATCTTGCCCGTCAAAAGGAGGAAGACCGATGAACGCGCCGCTTGTCGAAAAACCAACCGCCACATCGCTGATGATCCGGCGCGTCTTCGACGCCGATCAGGCAACCCTTTGGCGCGCACTGACAGACCCTGCTGCGTGGATGGAGTGGTTTGGCGCCGGACATGCGACGCCGACTAAAACCCATGCAGACCTGACGCCCGGCGGCGCTTGGCGTATCGAGATGCGCGGCAATGAAAGCGGGAATCAGATCGTGCTGAACGGCAATTTTGTCGAGGTGGACGAACCCAACAGCGTTTCGTTTACTTGGCGCTGGGAAGCCGAGCCGGGCCGCGGCGACAGCCTTGTTACCTACAATCTCTCGCCTGGCGCCACGCGTGGCCAGACATCGCTGCTGCTAACCCATGAACGCCTGCCTGACGAAAGCGTTCGGGACAGCCACGCGATGGGCTGGAGCGGAACACTGGAACAGCTGGCTGGCTATCTTGGCTGACCGGTGACTGGCTGACGGGACAACACGGATGAGTGACGCAACAACCCAAACACCTGACGCCGCCACGCTGATGCTGCGCCGGACGTTCTCTGCCGAAATCGGGCGCCTTTTCGAGGCGCTGACCAGCGCCGAGGCCATTCGCCAATGGTTCGGCCCCGGTCCGTTTCGCGTCACCCGTGCCGCCAGTGACCTGCGTGTCGGCGGCGCATGGGTGATCGAGATGGAAAGCCCGGAGGGCGACGCCCACAATGTCGGCGGTGAGTATCTGGAAGTCGACCCGCCCAACAGCGTCGCCTTCACATGGGCCTGGGTCAACGAACCGGCGCAAGTCAGCCATGTCCGGTATGCCCTGACGCCGTCGGACGCCGGAACCACATTGACACTGACCCATTCCCGCCTGCCCAGCGAAACGAGCCGCGATATGCATGGTCAGGGTTGGAATGGTGCGCTCGACAAACTGGTGCCCTGGATCACCGACTGAAGGAGGAGAGAATGCCCGATATCGTATCACGCGAAGAATGGCTGAAAGCGCGGCGCGCTCATCTCGATGATGAAAAGGCGTTCACCCGCGCTCGCGATGCTTTGGCCGAACGCCGGCGCAACCTGCCCTGGGTGCGCATCGAACAGGATTACCGCTTTCAGTCCACAGATGGCGAGGTCAGCCTGGCCGACCTTTTCGCCGGACGCTCGCAACTGATCGTCAAGCATTTCATGTTCGGCCCGGATTGGGACGAAGGCTGTCCATCCTGCTCGTTCTGGGCCGATGGCTATAGCGGGCTGGAGGATCATCTTGCACACCGTGACACAGCCTTTGTCGCGATATCGAACACATCGATGGAAAAGATCAATGCCTATCGCGGCCGCATGGGTTGGACCTTTCCCTGGGTTTCATCGCTCGGCTCGGACTTCAACCGCGATTTCCATGTCACATTCAGCCCGGAAGATCTGCAGGCCGGCCGGGTCGTCTACAACTATGCGCAGCGCAGCTTCCCGTCGACCGAAGCGCCCGGCCTTTCGGTTTTCTTTCGGCCGGACCCTGATACCATTGTCCACAGCTACTCGGCCTATTCCCGCGGTTTGGACATGATGAACGCCGCCTATCATCTTCTGGACCTGACACCGAAAGGCCGGAACGAGGGCGGGCTAGACTATCCCATGGCGTGGCTGCGCCGCCGCGATCAATACGACGACTGACCAAAACCAACAGGAGGACAAAAAATGGCAGATCACGGACAAATTCACTGGTCCGAACTCGCGACCAAGGACGTTGAAGGCTCGAAGGCCTTTTTCAGCGCCCAGGCAGGCTGGGCATTCGAAGGAATGCCGATGCCTGATGGTACATACTGGCTTGCGATGGTCGGCGGCCAGCCAGTCGCGGGGATGATGGATCTGGCACAGATCGGCGATCCGAACGTGCCCCCCAACTGGATGACCTATATCGCTGTCGACGATATCGACAAGGTTGTGGCCGAGGCCGAAGCCAGTGGCGGCAAGGTTGTTCGCCCGGCCTTTGATGTGCCCGGGGTCGGACGGATCGCGATGATACAGGATCCGGGCGGTGCGACCGTCGGCATGATGACCCCGGCACCGGCATCCGAAAATCCGGCAGGCTGATAGGCGCGCCGCCAGCCGCTAGAACATCGGGTGGGCCACTGGCCCGCCCGGCATTTTCAGATCTATCCGGCCGGTGCGGTGCAGCCTTGAATATCGGCGGCCAGATTGCCCGCCAGCACCGTCATTCGCAGATCCTTGCGCGTGATCCAGGTATTTTCCGATGGCAAGGATATCCGTGCTGCCACATCCAGCGCGCCCGGCGAGACCTGCTTGCTGGTGATCTTGTTGATCCAAATCTCGCCCTTGGCCTCGATCAGCACGACCGGATCGGCCAGGGCAGCGCCGAAGCGCAATGTCATCTCCAGCGACCGCTCGGCCCCGGCGCCGCTAATCCGGCATGTCGCGGCCTCCAATCCGGCCTCGCTGCCGGGCGGCGGGACTGTTGCTGCGGCGCGGCGGATCTGGCGGTGCCCGATCGGGCGCTGATCGGGATCAATCGCTTCTTCGAGCGAAAATTTCTCAAAAACACAAATCTCGCGGCAAACACCCAGATCGGCCGTCACGGCCAGATGTATTGGCTTGGCCGGATCAACCGGCGTGATCCGCAGCGGAAGCACAAACTGACCCGAATACCCAATGGTCTGCAGGCCAAAGCTGATGAAGACTTCCGGGCGCGGCCACAGCACCTCGACATGGCCGATATTCTTCGAGGCGGACCAATCGAATCGCGGCGGTATCCCCGCCTCGCCCGGCGCCCGCCAATAGGTCTTCCACCCTTCGCGCAGCTCCAGCCGCAGTCCGGCCAGGCGCGTCCCGCCCTCTTCGACCGCGCCCGGCAACAGCCGCCCGCTGACAAAGGACTGTCCGCTGGACACGACCGACTGTGCCGCCGCCGACCCAGCAGTGAGCGACGTCACGGGCAACGTCACAGGTATCGTCGCGATCAGCGCCGCGGCTATCCAGTTTGGCATCCACCTCATCGATCCCATTTGGCCAAACGCAGAGAATTGCACAAGCCGCATCGCGAATTCTTGATCCTTGCGGCGCAACCGGTCACTCTTGCGTTATGGATCCGACAGACATTTCGCCAGACGCTGAATTCCTCACGGGCAAGGTCCTGATCGCCATGCCGGGAATGCAGGACCCGCGTTTCTCGAAGTCACTTGTCTATCTGTGTTCGCATTCCGCCGATGGCGCCATGGGGCTGATCGTCAACAAGTGCGCCGATACGTTGGTCTGGAAGGATCTCTTCAAGAAACTCGACATCCCCATCGGGTCCTATAACGCCCCCCGCCCGGTACATTACGGCGGCCCGGTCGAAGGTGCGCGCGGCTTTGTTCTGCACTCGGCCGACTACCACGCCGAAGAAGCGACGCTGACCGTTGATGACACTGTCTCGATGACCCCGACGCTTGATGTGCTGCACGCAATCGCAAAAAGCATCGGCCCTGACCGCGCGCTGGTCGCGCTCGGCTATGCCGGATGGGCGGCGGGGCAACTAGAGGCGGAATTGCAGGTCAACGGCTGGCTCACATGCGATCCGGACCCTGAAATGCTGTTCGGCGACGAGAATGACGCCAAATGGGATCAGGCCATGGCCAAGCTCGGGATCGACCCGGCGCTCCTTTCAGCGGGCGGGCACGCCTAATCTCTTTTTGGATCGCTTCAAGCGGCCAGATATTCTGTTGAAACCTGCCGTGCCGCCGTTCTTTGGTCTTTAAGTATCCCGGAGGTCGAGGGCTGCGGATGTCACTCCTCGCTGACGCGGCCCCGCCGGTCGGCGCGCAGCGACGCATAAAGCACATGGTTGCGCCAGCGCCCGTTGATCTGAAGATAGGCCTGCGCCACTCTTTCATATTTGAACTGGCACCGCTCCAGCAATTTGCGCGATGGCGTGTTTTCCGGCAGGCAGGCCGCCTCCAGCCGCGACAGGTCCAGCGTCGTGAAGGAATAGTCGCGCAGCGCGATCAGCGCCTCGGCCATATAGCCGCGACGGGTGTGATCGACCCCGGTCCAGTATCCCAATGTCGCCATCTCGGCCGGGTGGCGGCGAATGTTCGACAATGTGACGCCGCCGACGACCCGCCCGTCACGTGTGACCAGCAACAGCGGCAGTGCATCGCCCTGACGGATTGCACGCTCGGCCCAGACGACACGATTGCGAAACGACCGGCGGGTCAGGTGATCGCGCGTCCAGGACGGCTCCCAAGGTGTCAGAAAGTCCCGGCTGACGCGGCGTTGCTCGGACCAGTCCTCGTAATCGCGCGCGATGGGCGGGCGCAGGATCAGGCGGTCGGTCTCAAGCTCGACCCGGTTGGCGCCACGCCGTTTGAACATGTGCCGGTCAGGCCGCCAGGCGTCCGGCCAGCGTCGCGGCTGCACCTGCCGCTTCGACCGGGCCATAGAGCGCCAGCGTCGGCGGCGACAGCCGGATCCGGTCCAGCACGGCCCGCGCCCGGGCCGCATCGACGGCTTCGATCTTTGCAATCGTCTCTTCGATCGGTGGCACGTGACCCCAGATCGACAGCAGCGCCGCCATACGTTCGGCCCGCGCGGCCGGGCTTTCCAAACCCATGACGATTCCGGCCTTCGACTGGGCGCGCGCCCGGGCGATCTCGGCCTCGCTCAGATCCCGCGCGGCGCGGGCCAGCTCATCCACCGTCAATTCGGCCAGTCCGGCAACTTCGCCCCCGCCAGTACCTGCATAAATCGTCAGCATCCCGGTCTCGTTCCAGCCCGCCGCCTGGGCAAAAATCGTATAGCAAAGCCCGCGCTTTTCCCGTGCTTCCTGGAACAGGCGCGAGGACATGCCGCCGCCCAGCGCGCTGGCCGCAATCAGCGCTGCATGATAATCGGGATCGCGATACCCAGGTGCCTCCAGCGCCAGGGCGAAATGGGCCTGCTCCAGCGACTTGACCTCACGCCGTTCGCCACCGGTATAGCGCGCCGGATCCGTGACCGCGGCAGCGCCCGGCACCATATCGCTGAAAAGGCCTTCGGCGAGGCGCACGATTTCGTCGTGATCGATCCCCCCCGCCGCAGACAGGATCATCCGCTCTGGCGCATAGTGTGCGCCGATAAATCCGGAAAGATCATCGCGCGAGAAGGCGCGCACCCGCTCGGGCGGCCCCAGGATCGCGCGGCCCATGGGCTGGTCCGGAAATGCGGTTTCCTGCAACCAGTCGAATATGATGTCATCGGGCGTATCCAGCGACTGGCCTATTTCCTGCAGGATCACGCCGCGCTCGGTCTCCATCTCGGCCTCGGCCAGCGACGGATCACGCAAGATGTCGGCAATGATGTCCAGCGCCAATGGCACATCGTCGGACAAGACCCGGGCGTAATAGGCAGTCCGCTCGCGCGAGGTATAGGCATTCAGATAGCCGCCCACATCCTCGATCTCCTCGGCGATCTGCAGGGCCGTGCGCCGCGACGTGCCCTTGAACGCCATATGTTCCAGAAAATGCGCAATCCCGTTCTGCGGGGCGGTTTCGTGCCGGGCACCGGCTTCGATCCAAATGCCGATCGAAGCGGACGCAAGTCCCTCCATCCGTTCGGTCACGACCCGAAAGCCGTTGGAGAGAGCGTGCGTTCGTACCGTCATGCGCGGCGTTCCTTCCTGATATGCGCCTCAAGGGCGCCAAGTTCATTCGGCAGTGTGACCAGCCGTTCGTTGCGATCATAGAGATCGGCCATCCGTGCGGGCAAGGGTGGACGATGACCCGTCGCCTCCTCGACCGCATCGGGAAACTTGGCCGCATGTGCGGTGCCCAGCGTGACCATCGGGACCGACGGGTCACCTCGGCAATCCTCGGCGGCTGCCAGACCCGCCGCCGTGTGCGGATCGACGATCATGCCGTTCGCGGCCGCCGCGGCCCGCATCACGGCAATTGTGCGCGCCCGGTCGGCGCGGGCCGATGCATAGCCTTCCCGCAGCCGCGCCAACGCGCCCTGCGAGAGGGCAAAGCGGCCGGCGCTGGACAATTCCTCCATCACCTGCTGCACAGCCCCGCCATCCTTGTCGTAAAGCTCGAACAACAGTCGCTCGAAATTCGAGCTGACTTCGATGTCCATCGACGGAGACAGGGTCGGCTTGACCCCGTGCTTTTCATAGAAGCCTGTCACCAGCGTCCGGTGCAGGATATCGTTGTCGTTGGTTGCAACGATCAGCTTGTCGATGGGCAAACCCATGCGCCGGGCGATGTGCCCGGCAAAAATGTCACCGAAGTTTCCGGTCGGAACCGAGAACGAAACCGCCCTGCCGGGCGCGCCAAGCGCAACGGCCGACGTCACGAAATAGACAACCTGCGCCAGCACGCGTCCCCAATTAATCGAATTGGCCGCAGCCAGCCGGATTTCGTCGCGAAAGACGAAATCGTTGAACATGTCCTTCACCCGCGCCTGGCAATCGTCGAACGTGCCTTCAACTGCGATGGCGTGGACGTTTGCTTCGACCGGCGTTGTCATCTGGCGGCGCTGCACTTCCGAGATGCGGCCCGCAGGATGCAGGAAAAAGACATCGACATTCGCGGCGCCGCGAAACGCTTCCATTGCAGCCGAACCCGTGTCACCGGATGTGGCGCCGACAATCGTCACCTGCTGGCCGCGCCGCGCCAGGACCGTGTCGAACATCTGACCGATCAGTTGCAGTGCCACATCCTTAAAGGCCAGGGTCGGGCCGTGGTGCAGTTCCAGAATCCATTCGTTCGGGCCAGACTGAACCAGCGGGCAACGCGCGCAATGGCCGAAACCGCTATAGGCCCGCTCGATGATCGCGCGAAACTCGGCATCGGTGAAACAATTGCCGATAAAAGGGCGCATCACCGTGAAGGCTGCGTCCTCATAGGAGGCACCGCGCAGCCCAGCCAGTGTCTCGGCGTCCAGCACTGGCACATGCTCCGGCACATAAAGCCCACCGTCGCGGGCCAGCCCGGTCAGCATGGTTTCCTCGAAATCGAGCGCGGGGGCTTGGCCACGGGTCGAGATATAGCGCATTGAGGGCCTCGGTCAGTCTTTCCCGCTCTCTATCGCGCACGGGCGGTCAGGGCCAGCGCGATCTGGCAGCGACCGGCGGTGAAACGTAAATGCGGGCCGGCGACAGGCCCAACTGCCCTATCGGCGGCCTTATCGGTGGGCCTATCGGCCGACCAAGACACGGTAAACGACAGCGCGGACCGATCAACGATCCGCGGGGCGCTCGCGCAATGTCGCCCGCATCCATATGATCGACATAACCGCCCATATCAGGGCCATCCCGTACCAGGTGAAGACGTATTGCAGATGCCGGTTCGGAATATTGTGGCCGGGTGGGCGGGGTTGCGGAACCTTGCCGTCCGGATGGCTTTCGGCGATCAGCAGGACCGGCTCGACGCCGAACTCCTCGGCCAACTGCGCGACGTCCCGAGCAAACCAGATATTTTTTTCGCGGTTCGGATCGGGCGTCCAACCGTCGCGTTCATCGGGCCAGTACAACAGACCGGTGACCTTGTCGCGGGGATGGCGCTTTTGCAGCCGCCTGCTGGGCGGATCGCGATCCATGAGGCTTTTCAGATGTTCCGGCACAAAGCCCAGATCCACCATGATCCGCCGCCCGGTGCGCGTGTCGTCTTCGGCCAACGCCATTGTCGTGATGACCCGAAATCCCGGCCCAGCCGCCTTGGTCGACGTCAGAATATGGATCTCGCGCCGTTCCAGGTATCCGGTCACGCTGACCCGCAACAGGCTGTCGCGCTTTGGGTCGATCACTGCAGGCAACGCCACCGGCGCCGCTTTCATCTTTTCCGCCGCCTCGGCGATGATCGCCTCTTTCCAGGCCAGACGCTGCCATTGCCATGTTCCAAGCGCGATCAGGATGCAAAAGCCGATGCCACCGAACAATGCAGGCACGATCCACGAGCGGCGCAGGCTGGTCATCGCGTCCATTCCTCTGGCAGAGACTTCCCGGTGGATCGAGCCCACCCAGGTCCCTGAATGCAAACCGCCGCCCACTTGGGGCGGCGGCGAAATCCTCTATGCAGGCGGCCCGTCAGGCGGCCCAGATATAGACGCAGGCGAACAGGAACAGCCAGACCACGTCGACAAAGTGCCAGTACCAGGCAGCAGCCTCGAAACCGACATGCTGTTCAGGCGTAAAGTCCCCGGCACGCGCCCGCATCAGGCAGACGAACAGGAAGATCGTCCCCACAATGACATGGAAGCCGTGGAAGCCCGTCGCCATGAAGAAGACCGCACCATAAACGTCATTCGCGAAGCCGAACGATGCATGGCTGTATTCATAGGCTTGGAAGGCCGTGAAAATGCCGCCCAGAAGGCAGGTCAGCAAAAGGCCGTAGATCATGCTGGTGCGCAGCTTGCCGGTTCCGCCTTCGATCAGGGCATGGTGCGCCCAGGTCACGGTGCAGCCCGACAAGAGCAGGATCAGCGTGTTGATCAGCGGCAAGGTCCAGGGATCGAAGGTCTCGCCCTGCAGCGGGCCCCATGCGCCTTCCGGTCCGTTCGATGTCGCGATCAGCAAGGCATCAGGACCAAGCCCAATCGCCTGCAGATCCGCCAATTCGGCGCCCAGCGGCACCATCGGGAAGATCGCGAATTTGAAGAACGCCCAGAACCAGGCCACGAAGAACATGACCTCGGACATAACGAACATGATAAAGCCCATGCGCAGGCCGATGCGCACAACAGGCGTATGGTCGATGCCATTGCCCTCGGCCCGAACATCGCGCCACCAGACATACATGGTGTAAAGCACACCGGCGAGGCCGACCATGAACACGAAGGGCTGGTTCAGCTCGGGCAGACGCGGTGTCATCATCATGATCATGCCGATCAGCATGACGATCGCAGACATCGCACCCAGGAACGGCCACGGGCTGGGATCGATGATATGATAATCGTGGTTCTTCTCGTGGGCCATCGGTTCCTCCGGGGTCAGCCGCCGCTTGCGGCATTGTCGGGCGTTTTCAGTTCCGCTGCCTCGTCCGGTTCGGTCTCGAAGAACGTGTAGGACAGCGTGATCGTGTGAATTTTCTTGGTTTCGGCGTCGTCGACCATTTCGGGATCGACATAGAACGTCACTGGCATCATCACCTTTTCGCCCGGCTGCAATGTCTGCTCGGTAAAGCAGAAACAGTCGATCTTCGCGAAGTAAATCCCTGCGGACAACGGCGTGACATTGAAACTGGCCGTACCGGTCACCGGCCGGTCGGTCGGGTTGTAGGCCTCGTAATAGGCCAGACCCGTCTCGCCGATCTTGACGGTCATCTTGTTTCGGGCGGGCTTGAACGACCAGGGCATACTTCCCGCAGTCGAGGCATCGAAGCGCACGGTGACATCACGGTCGAGCACCACGGCCGAGGCGGCCGAAGCCTCCTGTGTCGTGCCGCCATAACCCGTAACACGGCAGAACAGATCGTAAAGCGGGACAGATGCCCAGCCCAAAGCCCCCATGCCCGCAACAACTGCCACCAGCTTCAGGACAGTGCGCTTATGGGTGCGCTTATGGGTGCGCTTGTGCGTGGGTTTGTGTGTACTCTCGCTCATTCGCTCAACCACACTTTCAGGCGTTCGCCCCAACTGACATCGGCGCTTGGGTTCTTGGCGTTCGGGCCCAATTTGACGATCGTGACCGTAAACAGAAGACAAATCAGCAGGCAAAGCGCAATCAACACACCGCGATTGCGGCTTTTGCGCGTCTGGTGCATGTCATGCTCTGCGCGGATCGCCATCATTTCAGAACCATACCGGCCAGCCGAGCGGCCCGGCCACTGCCCTCAAAAGGGCATCCAGAATAAACGCGCCAAAGATTGCGAAGAGGTAGACGATCGATGTGCCGAAAAGCCTTTTTTCGGCGGCATAGGCATCGGTCTCTCTGCCCGTGCGACGCGATACGCGCCACGCGTCCAGCAGGAACTTGCCCCCGGCCAGCACCGCAACCGTCAGGTAGATCGGGCCGCCCGCACTGGTAAAGGCTGGCAAAACCGTCACCGGGAACAGCACTGCGGCATAAAGGAAAATCTGACGCCGGGTCGATGCCTCGCCCGCCACAACGGGCATCATCGGCACACCGACGCGCGCATAATCGCCATTGCGAAACAGCGCCAGCGCCCAGAAATGCGGCGGCGTCCACAGAAAGATGACCAGGAACATCAGCGCCGAGGCAATCGTCACGTCTCCGGTCACAGCAGCCCAGCCGATCATCGGCGGAAAGGCGCCTGCCGCACCGCCGATTACGATGTTCTGCGGGGTCGAGCGTTTCAGCCACATCGTGTAAACGACCGCATAAAAGAAGATCGTAAAGGCCAGCAGCGCTGCCGCCGCAAAGTTGGCAAACAGGGCCAGCATCATCACGCTCAGGCCCGACAGCCCCAGCCCGATCGCCAGCGCCTCGCCCGCTTCGACTTTGCCCGCGGGGATCGGACGGCCCTGGGTCCGAGCCATCCTGGTGTCGATATCGGCGTCGTACCACATGTTCAGCGCGCCGGACGCGCCGGCCCCTACCGCAATGCAGATCAGGGCTGCCAGTCCGACAACCGGATGAACTGCAACCGGCGCCGCGACCATCCCCGCCAGGGCCGTGAAGATCACCAGCGACATGACGCGCGGCTTCATCAACGCGACATAGTCACCAAAGCCGGGCTCGTGCGCGCGATCTGCGCCAACCCGGCTTGCGGTCTCCAGTTCTGCGGTCAGATCGGTCAATTCAGATCCTGTCCTGCCCTAACATTTCGGCCCTGAGGCCCGGCACTCCGGCGCCCTAGTTTTTCTCGGCCACGCGGGTCGTACCTTCGCCGCCCTTGGCCTGCTGTTCCAGAACCCAGGTGTCGTAATCCTCGATGCTGACCACCTCGACCACGATCGGCATGTAGGAATGGTCCTTGCCGCACAGTTCCGAGCACTGGCCGAAATAGGTTCCGATCTCTGTCGCCTTGAACCACGTCTCGTTGATGCGGCCCGGCATGGCATCGATTTTCGATCCGAAGGACGGGATAGTCCAGGCGTGGATCACATCGGACGCCGTCACCAGAACATGCACAACCGCGTCCACCGGCACGACAACCCGGTCATAGGTCGCCAGCAGGTATTCGTCGTCGTTATAGCCCGCTTCCTTCAGCTCGGCCTTGACCTCGTCCGTCAGCCCGTTCGATCCCTGGCCGATCATGATCCCGTCGACCGAAATCCCCTCGTCTGGATAATCATAGGTCCAGGCCCACTGGCTGCCGGTCGCTTTGATGACAACGTCTGCAGGCGGCACATCCAATTGCTGGAACAGCAACTTCATGGACGGGATCGCAATCACTACCAGGATCACCACCGGGATACCGGTCCATGCAACCTCCAGCACGGTGTTGTGCGTCCAGCTTGCCGGGGTCGGGTTCTTCTTGCGATTGAACTTGTAGACCACCATCAGCAGCAGCGCCGTCACGAACACGACGATCACGCCCATGATGATGTGCAGGAAGTTGTCCAGCCACACGATGTTTTCCATCACCGCCGTAACCGGGGTCTGGAAATGGTGGCCCGTATCGATCGGTTTGCCTGCGCCTTCCGGAGTTGCCAAAGCAGGCCCAGCGGCCATCATCATCAGCGCTGCCAGCGCCATGGATTTAAATCGGGTCATCGATTGCCTCTTTCCCTCGGCCGGGCGCATGGGTCCCTCGACCATTGACAGTCCGTCACCTGATCTGTCTATCACCATGGAACGACTAGTTCACGCAAGCGATTGGCTTTGCGGCATGTCGCCGCTCTCGCCGTTTCAGGAAGGTTTTCGATGACCGAAATCGCCCCGTTCGACCCTTTTACGACGCATCTGGACGAAGAGGCCGCACTTTCCATTCTGCGGGATGCAGTTGCAGGTGCCGATGACGGCGAATTGTTCCTGGAACGGCGCCGGTCAGAAGTGCTCAGTTTCGACGACGGACGCCTGCGCAACGCGTCCTACGACACCGATCAGGGCTTTGGGCTGCGAACGGTTCTGGGTGCGGCCGCAGGCTATGCCCATGCGTCCGAGTTGTCCGAGGCGGCGATGCGGCGCGCGGCCGATACCGCGCGTCTGGCCGCCCGCGATGGCGGCGGCACCCTTGCCGGCCCCCCTGCGCGCACCAACCGGCGCCTTTATCAGGCCGCCGACCCGGTTGGGGACGCCGCGCTTGCCGCCAAAATCGGTGTCCTGCGCGAGATCGACGATTTCCTGCGATCGCGCGATCCCCGTGTTGTCCAGGTGTCAGCGTCGCTGACTGCCAATGTGCAGGAGATCGAGATCCTGCGCCCCGAAGGCGGCCGCGTCACCGATCACCGGCCCCTGGCCCGTCTGAACATCTCGGTCATCGTCGAAAAGGACGGACGCCGCGAAACCGGCTCGGTCGGCATGGGCGGACGTTACGGCAGCAGCGCCCTGCTCGACCCCGCCACCTGGCGCCAACAGGCCGAGGAGGCATTGCGCGTCGCGCTGGTCAATCTCGACGCCGAAGATGCCCCCGCCGGTGTGATGGAGGTGGCGCTGGGGTCCGGCTGGCCCGGCATTTTGCTGCACGAAGCGATCGGACACGGACTGGAGGGTGATTTTAACCGCAAAGGCAGCTCGGCCTTCACCGAACTGATGGGCAAACCCATCGCAGCACCCGGTGTCACCGTGGTCGACGACGGCACGATCCCGGACCGGCGCGGATCGCTGACGGTTGACGATGAAGGCACACCGACCAATCGCACGACCCTGATCGAGGACGGCGTCCTGGTCGGATACATGCAGGACCGCCAGAACGCCCGCCTGATGGGCGTCGATCCGACCGGGAACGGACGGCGCGAAAGCTATGCGCATATTCCGATGCCGCGCATGACCAACACCATCATGGAAGGCGGCCAGGACGACCCCGCCGCCATCGTGGCCAGCGTCAAGGACGGTATCTTCGCCACGAACTTTGGCGGCGGCCAGGTCGATATCGCCAACGGAAAGTTCGTGTTTTCCTGCACCGAGGCGTACCGCGTCAAAGACGGCAAGATCCTGCACCCGGTCAAAGGCGCAACCCTGATCGGCGACGGGCCGTCTGCGCTCAACCAGATCCGCGCCGTCGGCAACGATCCGGCCATGGACCCCGGCATCGGCACTTGCGGCAAAAACGGCCAGGGGGTCCCGGTCGGGGTCGGCCAGCCCACTTTGCTGATCGACGGTCTGACGGTCGGCGGCGCCGGATAGGCATCAAAGAACTCTGCGATTGGCGCCCGGCCTGCATCCACTGCAACGGGTCCGGCGGCCCTTCGCACGGCAAAGCCACGCGTTGCCGGTCGTTCGCTGAAAGCCGGTCAGTTTTTCAGCAGCCTGCGCAAGCTGCGGGCATCGCTGAACCCGACCTCATTGGCGATCTGGTCTCGGGACGCTGTTCCCTCCTCCAGACGTTGGCGCGCCCGGTCCAGACGAAGCTGCTTTAGCAACGCGCGATACGTCGTGCCGCACGCAGCAAGTCGCCGGCGCAGCCCACGTTCACTAAGGCCGAGTGCCGCACTGATCTCGCCCAAGCTCTCAACCTCGGGCAACCGGCGCATGATCCGCGCCTCGACCGATTGAAGGATATCCACCTCGGCAAGCTCTTGCTGCAATAGGTGGTCCAGAACCGCCTGCGTTTCCGAAAAGGCAAATGGATCAGCCGTTTCCAGCCGGATCGAAAGATCGGACTTGCGATACAGGATCATCTGGGTATCGCCGTTATAATCGACTTTGCACCGGCACAATGCCTCCAACTGTTGCCGGTTCTTCGGTCGAAACGGTGTCCTGACTTCGACAATCGGATTGCCTTTCGGGGCCAGGAACCCAGTGGACTTCAGGATCAGCACCAAGGCTTCCTGCATCAGAAACCGCCGGATCGGCGATCCGGCAAAGCGCGAGCGGATCACCAAGGCCGAGTGATCGCCGTCATAGTCGGAGTTTTCAAACTCCAGCATCGATCCCGTTACCCGGTGATACCGGATGCCGACCTCCAAGGCGTCGCGCAACGTCGCACTCGCCAACATTGCCGCCGACAGCAACCCGACCGAGGCGAAGGTTTGCCTAAAGCCGACCGCAAGGCCGAGGTCCGGGTCATTCGCCAACGACATGGCCCGTAAAATCAGGTTCTGACTTTGCCGAAAGGTCAAGCGCTGGCGCCGGGCCGAACTGATGTCATAGCGCACCGCGCCCCAGTCCGGGTCCTTTGTCAGATCGATCCCGCGCCCCTGCACTTCCTGAAAGGTGTGATAGAGAATTTGCGGGGTGATCGTGGTGCGCGTCAGGCGGTCGTCGTTCCTGTCCCGCATCCTGCAGCCCTCGTCGGCACATGTCCTGCCCAAACCGGACAGAAAATTACCGGATTTGGCCGAAACTGTCCACCATTGGGCCGAACCCGTCCTCCATCAATTGCACCGAAACGGCGATCCTGCCCGCATAATCTTGAACCGAAACGCACAAACAAGACGCACGAGCGTGAACTATATTCGAGACCCACAGTCGTCTGGAGCCGCCTCAAAAAAACGGCCCTTTGGGAGGTAACAAATCATGTCCACCAACCGCCTTTGCATCATCGGCGCGGGTCCCGCTGGACTTGCCGCTGCCCGGGCCTGCCGGGTGAAAGACATCGCTTACGATCAATTCGATGCCAATCACGATGTGGGCGGATTGTGGGACATCGAGCATGACGGCTCACCCATTTACGACAGCGCGCACTTTATCTCGTCCAAAACCAAATCCGGATTCGATGGCTTCCCGATGCCCGGCCACTATCCGGATTACCCCTCACATGCCCAGGTCCTGGACTATATCCGCGCCTTTGCCGATTTGTGGGGGCTGCGCCAGAACATCAGCTTCAAAACCCGCGTCACGGATATCGAAAAGCGACCCGATGGCGGTTGGAACGTGACCCTCAGCACCGGCGAGCGGCGCCGATACTTCGGTGTGATCTGCGCCACCGGATCGAACTGGCACCCACGGATGCCGGAAATAGAAGGCAGCTTTGACGGCGATCTGCGCCATTCCAGCACCTACCGAAACACAAGCGAATTCGCCGGGAAACGGGTTCTCGTCGTCGGGGCCGGCAATTCCGGGGTCGACATCGCGTGCGACGCCGCGATCGGCGCAGACAAAGCGTTCCTATCGGTGCGGCGCGGCTATCACTTCATTCCCAAGCATATCTGGGGCCAGCCATCCGACGTCTTTGCCGCTGCCGGTCCAAAGCTGCCGCTCTGGCTCAACCGCTTTGTGTTCGGCGCGCTGCTTAAATTGCATGTGGGCGATGTTTCCCGGCTGGGCCTGCCCAAACCCGATCATAAGTTGTTGGAATCGCACCCGATCCTGAACACGCAGGTCTTGCATCATATCCAGCATGGCGATCTGCTGCCAAAGCCGGATATCGACCGGCTGGAGCGCAACGAAGCCGTTTTCAAAGACGGCACGCGCGAAAAAGTCGACGTCGTCATCTGCGCCACCGGATACAATCAGGTCCAACCCTATGCCCGGGATTATTTCCGCTACGAAGGCGGTCGGCCCAACCTTTATCTGCAACTCTTCTCGCGAGAGCATGCAAACCTCTTCTCCCCCAGTTTCATCGAAACGAACTCGGGCGCCTTCAAGCTTTTTGACATGATGGCCTTTGCGATCGCCAACCACACCAGGGACCAGATCGACGGCACGGCCGGCGCGTCGAAGATGGCGCATATGATCGCCGCGGACGATCCTGATCTGACCGGCGGCATCAAATTCATCGCCTCGGACCGGCATGCCGCCTATTTCGACAGCGATACCTGGCAGGCCTATGTCAAGCGCGTCTTCAAACGCCTCGGTTGGACCCTGCCCACCAAGGATCCCGCGGTCATGTCCAACAGCGCCGCGCCCACGAAGGTGGCGCAGCAGGCGCAACTGGTCGCTGCGGAGTAGGACCATGATCAAAACAGCTCTCATCACCGGCGCGACCGGCGGCATTGGTCAGGAAATCGCCATGCACCTCTCACGGCGGGGCTACCGGCTGCTGCTGGTCGATTTTGACCGGGACCGTCTGGACCGGATGGCCCCGCACTATTCCGGCAGCGAGACATTCCTGCTCGACCAGCGTGATCTGGCCGCCGTCGAGGAGTTTTGCGACATCCGGATCGCCGAAGGCGAGTTCGTGGAAACCGCAATCATCAATGCAGGCATGCTGGGGATCGGCAATCTGACCGAGATCGGGCGCGCCAGCCTGACCGACCAGATCACCGTCAATCTGACCTCCAGCGCAATGATCATCCAATCGATGGCGCGCCGAATGGCGGGCGAAGGGCGCGGCCACATCCTTTCGACCGTCTCGATGGGCGGCATCGTCTCGCTCAAGGGCTCGACCGCGTACTCCGCCTCCAAGTTCGGCCTGCGCGGCCTGCTGTGGGCGTTGCGGGATGAGCTAAAACCCAAGGGCGTCCATGTCACCGGCATCTACCCGGCAGGCGTCGACACGCCAATGTTGCGCCACGAGGCGTTTCACGGCGGCTCGGCTTTGAATTTTGTCGGCAATCCGGTCACCGTGACCGATGTCGCCAACGCCTATATGCGCGCCCTGGACAAACCCCGGTTAGAGATCTACGTCCCCGGATCAGAGGGTATTACCGGACGGATCGCGGGCGCATGGCCGGGTCTTCTGGGCCGCCTCTATCCAATGCTGGAACGCATTGGCGAGAGCGGGCGGCAGAAGTTCATAAAACGAATTCGGGGGTGAACTCATCTTTGAGGCGCCCTGGGCACCGGCCCTGTCTCCTAAGATCAGTACCTGCGATCGACCTTAAGCGGGAACCGCGCCGTCAGCGCCTCCCATTTCAGGCGCGCGAAAACCGGGATCAGCAAGTAGGTCCGGGTCAATCCGCGCTTCCACGTTTTCGCGAATTTCCGCCCGAAAACACGCAGCGGCGCCTGCGATTTGACTTTCCGCGGCTTGGCGGCGGCAGCCCAGGCTTGCGAGTACATGCCCTGTTGCGGGATTACAATCTCGTCCAGATCGCGCGTCTTTTTCGCAATGGCGGCGACGGCATAGCATCCGCTGCTCAACCCGCCAAAGGACTGCCGAATCAAACTGCCGGGGCGATATTTGCCGAACAGCCAATCATCTCTGTCATGCCCCGGCATCATATAACGGACCAAATCGCAGGCCGTGATCTCCAGGTCATTGGCAGAATAAAAGTCCCAGAACAGCGTCGGCGAGAACATGTAGAACCCGTGATCGATATGATTGGACGACGGCGACATATGAACAATCCGCCCCCCGACTTTCGCAAAGTCGATCATATTTTTCAGCGCGTTGGGAACATGAAATACATGCTCGATGGTTCCGCAGTCGGCGACCAGGTCATAGGCGTTACGGTGCTCGTCCGGGATCGCCGGGGCATTCATGTCGAAGATCAGATCGGCATCTTCGAAATCGCTCACATCGGTTGTGACGATCCTGTCGAACCCGAGGCGTCGAAACAGATACTCGCTGGTCGCATATCCTTCCAGGTTCGGGCGCTGGACCGGATCGCTTGGACCCGGCGCCAGCGCAAACCCCATTTTTTCCGCCAAACGCTCGATCTGCGGCTCGGTCATAAAAATATTCTGCACGCCCAGGGTCAGAACCGAGCCCGAGAACGGCCGCTCTTTTCCTTCCGCCATCAGATAGGAGACAGTTGCCTTCGAAATTCCCATACTCGCCCCGTTCTTGAACGCTTTCGGTCTCGACTTTGACGGCCGACGGCCCCGCAACCACAACACCCGCTCTCGCGGGATCTCGACCGGCGCCTCGGTAAGGAATAGAAACCGGCCTGAACAGAGTAAATGGCATTTGTGCGTGCAGGCGATCCCCAATCTGCGCCTCTATTCTGCTCCACTCTTCTGCGCACGCCTCTGCGCCTTACTTCGAAAGCTGCAATGAACCCCGCCCCCGCCAAATTCAAACCAAGCCGGTTGCTGTGTTGGGGCATTCTTCTGCTGTCCGGCATTCTCTATGGCAGCTCATTCTCCTGGATAAAGCTGGCCGTCGATGGCGACCCCGGCAGCAGCCGGGCCAGCCCATTGGGCCTTGTTTTCTGGTTTGCAGCAATTGCGGCGGCGATCCTGGCCGTCGAATTGGCTGCCTTCAGACGGTTCAAGCATCTCGAAAAAAGGCATATCGGCTTTTGCATTCCATGGGCGATCATCAGCGTCATCCTGCCGAATATTCTGTTTTTCTATGCCGCAACCAACGTCCAGCCCAGCGTCATCGCCATTGGGATCGCACTGGTCCCGATCCTGACGCTGGCCGGTGCGGTCTTGTTGCGGCGCGAAATTCTGACGCCGGGCCGGGCGGCGGGCATTGCGCTGGGCGCAATCGGTGTCGGCCTGATCCTGATCCCCGAAACCAGCCTGCCCGATCAAAGCAGCGTCTTCTTCGTTGCCCTCGCCTTCACCGGTGCTGCCTGCTATGCGGGCGAGCATCTTTTCATCGAGATAAAACTTCCGCAGGACATCGCGATCGATCATCTGCTTTTCGTCATGTTCCTGGCGGCGGCGGCCCTGTTGTTGCCCGTCACGCTTGCAACCGGCTCGTTCTTTGTCCCCAGTTGGCCCGTCGGCACCACGGAACTGGCCATCGTCGGTGTCAGCGGCGTCACATTGCTGGATTACTTCCTGATCACCCTATTGATCGTCTGGGCCGGGCCGGTTTTTACCAGTCAGGCTGCCTATATTGTCACCATCGCCGGGGTGGTTTGGGGCATTGTCATTTTTGGCGACGTCTTGTCGATCTGGCTGTGGGCCGCAATCGCGGTCCTGATGCTTGGATTGATGCTGGTGCGACCGCGGGAGGAACGGCCATGACGATCAAGCGCATCGTAACGAACATCGCCGCCGACCCGGTCGCAGAGGTTAGGGATTTCTATATCCAGCTGTTCGATCTGACGGTGGCCATGGACATGGGCTGGATCGCAACGCTCACTTCCGGTGAAACGGCGGCGACCCAGATCAGCATCGCGTCCGAAGGCGGGTCCGGCACTCCGGTGCCGGATCTCTCGATCGAGGTCGACGATGTCGACGCCATCTATCGCCGGGCCAAGGACCTGGGTCACCGGATCGAGTACGAGTTGACGGACGAGCCTTGGGGCGTGCGCCGCTTCTATATCTCTGACCCGGCGGGCAAGCTCCTTAACATTCTGGCGCACCGCGGTTAAAGCGAGTTCCCGCCGCAAAAGCGGCAGGCCAGACTCCAAAGAAATCGTTTAAAAACAATATCTTCGCCGTACCTAACCGAACAGGCCAAGCGCGATCATGTCCCCGAGGGTCAGGCCGTCACTCGGCCCGGGTCAGGACCTCGGTTCCCTCGCCATCGGCATTGTTGACAGTCCAGGTGCCCAGCAAGACCCCCTCGACCTGGCGATAGATCACCAGCCCGACATGGCCGGAACTGAGCGTGTACGACGCCGCAACAACGTCGCCCTGCACCATGCAGTTGCCTTTCGACGAGGTGTCGCCTGTCTCCCAAACAATCTCGCAGGTTTTGGTGCCGATCATCGTGATCCGCGCCGCGCCGTCATAGGCGGTGCCGTCGAAATTCGTGCCCGCGACCAGATAGAAGCCGCCGACATTGTCATCCGCCGCCGCAAATCCGGCGCCCAGCACAAGGCAGGCAGCCGCCAAAATTCCTGAAATCCGCTTCATCGAAATCGCTCCACTTTTTCCGTTCGCCGACAAGGATACACCGAGTGGCCGGGAACAGGAAACGACTGATTATTCATGGAATTTTCATCAATTCCTTCCAATATCCCAAAAGCGGCCGGTGGCCGATTCGATCCGGATTTTGTCACTTTCGCCCAAGCGGGGCGTCTGTTCGGCGGATCGCGACGCCCCGGCGACCGCGAAAGCTTTTGTGAAAGACCGGTAACCCCCGTGGCGGGACCGGTGCCGGGTCCGCCCGGAAAAGCTGCATCGCAGACCTCTGGTCGCCCGGCATTTCGCCGGTCGCGCTTTTGGTTGTCCGCCCCAGGTCCGGCACAGGTCCCCGCACCGCCCGGCCCGCCAGAGAATGCCCGAAACCGTCCCGATCCCAAGGCCATTCCAAGCGGAGGCGCAAATTCGTGTGTCTTGCTGCAACCTGATGCGCTCAGGCGCAGAACCCGGCTGGCCCCTGCCTGTCACAGTCGATCAACGAAACGAGGTATGGCCTGATGCGGTTGGTCCGGTGCGTCGTCGCAGCCCGGCGCGCCTCTGGACGGAACCCTAGACCCCCAGCGCCACACCATCATGCCCAGGATCTGCGCCTCCGGTCAGGCGTGCGCCATCGATGCGAATGCCGTGAACCGCGGCAATCCCAAAGGTCAGGGGCGAGCGGATGATCTCGTACCCCTCCGCCGCCAGCGGCTCGACCAGATAGTCAGGGATCCGGTTCATGATGTCGATCGCGTTCGATGTCGAGGAGAAACGCGGCGCCGACACAGCCTCGACCGCGCTCATGTCAAAATCGATGATGTTCAGGATCGCCTGCAAGACGCCCATGGCGATCTGCGTTCCACCCGGCGCGCCAATGACAATGCGCGGCACGCCATCCCGGAAGGCAATCACCGGGCTGACCGATGAAAACCTGCTCTTTCCCGGTGCCACGGACCCGGCACGGCCCGGGCGCGGATCAAAGACGGCCATGCAGCCGTTGAACATAAAGCCCAACCCGTCCGTGATGACCCCCGACGGCATGCCCAGCGAGTGGGTCATCGTCACGCAGACCCCGTCCTTGTCGACCACGGCCACATGGGTTGTGTCCTTCGGCTCGGGCTGACCCAGCCGGGTAACCGACATCCGCTCGCCGCCGCGAATGCGCTCGGCAATCCCGGCAGCATAATTCTTGTCGGTCAGATGGGCGGGAATATCGACAAAGGCCGGATCGCCGACATGGGCATCTTTGTCCGCCGTCGCGGCCTTCATCGCCTCGACCACATGGCGAATATATTCTGTTCCGTTATGGCCCATTGCCGCCAGGTCGAACTGCTCCAGAATATTGAGCATCTCGACCACCATGATCCCGCCGCCGGGCGGTTGGTTGGTGGCAATGTCATAACCGCGATAGGTGCCGCGCAACGGATCGGTCCACGTCGTGCGATAGGCCGCCAGATCGGCCGCCGTCATTAATCCGCCATTGGCGCGGAAATCGGCATCGATCTGCTCGGCGATCTCTCCGGTATAAAAGACATCCGCCCCGTCGCGCGCGATCCGCGCCAGGGTTCGGGCCATATCCGGATTGTGAACATGATCGCCGATGGTCTTCACCGAGCCATCGGCCCGGAAATAGACATCGCGGCCGGTTTTCGAGAACCCAAGCCGGTCGGCGATCTGCACCCGGCCATGATCGGCCCCGTGCCGCCACCAGAAGTCCACATGCGGGCGCACGCGAAACCCCTGCTCGGCCTGCGCGACCGCCGGGGCGACGACATCCGGCCAGTTCCAGGTTCCGAATTCGGTCACCGCCTCGAAATACGCTTTCAGGGACCCAGGCGTCGTGACCGACCCATAACCAAGATCATTGGCATTGTCCTTCAGGACAAACCCGAACCCGTCGCGGGTCTCGCCGTCCAGCTTGTCCTCCCACATGTCCGGTGTCGCGGCCAACGGCGTTTTGCCGTGAAAATCGATCACGGTATGGATGCCGCGCTTGGGGTCAAAGATCTGGCAGGTTCCGAACCCGGCAATTCCGCACATCTGGGGATCGACAACCCCCTGAACCAGGGCCGCCGCCATGGCGGCATCGACCGCATTGCCGCCCTGTTGCAGCACACGGGCACCTGCCTCCGACGCTTCGGGCTGGGCTGTGACGATCATTTGGGTCGGTGCGGGCATCAGGCGGCTCCTCGGGCTTGGCCCGCGACGCTACCGCAGCAACGCAAGGCAAGAAACCGGCAAATTGCGGCGCCCGTCCGTGACTGCCCCGCGCCGATGCACCCTGCTCTGCACAGCAAGTCCCGGCTTACTGCTTTTCCCAGCGCCGCATATGCCCGGCCAACGCTGCGGTTTCCTGCCCGAAACCATCGGCCTCGATCCGGTCGGCAGCCCCGGCGCGCATGTCCTGGTCCTTGTTCTGCCCCAGCTTCCAGGTCTGCTCGACCGTCTCGATCGTAAATCGCAGCGGTACCAGCATCCGCATCAACTTGGCGGTCCCGTCGGCAGAGTTCTTGTCCAGCGTCCAGGGCTTCTTCGGCAGCAAACGCTGCTCGTTGACCTCGGACAACTGGTCCAGATGCGCACGCAGATCCGCATCCGGGCGCAGATCGAGGGTGCCGCGCAAATGAACGGCAACATAATTCCAGGTCGGCACCTGCTCTTCCGCGCCATACCAATCAGGCGAGATATAGCCATCGGGGCCCGATACGATCATCATCCCCTGCATCGCGCCCTGGGCGCGCAACAAACGCCCGATCGCATTCGAACGCGGAACATGCGCGTCCAGACGCGTGGTTTCCGTAACAAACGGAAGGTGGCTGGCCAGGATACCGTCGGGGCCCTGCACCGTCAGAACGCCAAACCCGCGCGAGCGGACAAAGGCAATGCCGGTGGCCTGATCATCGGAATGGAAAACAGGGTTCGGGTGCATCTTTCGTAACCAATCATATCTACCGTTGATCGGGCGCTAGCGGTCCTGCCGTCACCTGCCGTCACCTGGCGATCACCTATCCGAACAGTGTTCCGCGCAGGATCGTACGGCGACCCCAGGGTGCTGTCCCTGATTGTTGACCTCCTGGCGGGGCGGCCATGACAGCCGCGGCCCGCCAGCAGAAAAATCGGCTCAGTTGATCAGCCCGGCATGGACCATCGCGGCGCGGATGCGCCCCTCGACAACTTCGGTCACAGGAACCAGCGGCAGGCGCGTCGTGTTCTCGACCTTGCCCAGCAGCGAAAGGCCATATTTGGCACCGGCAAGTCCCGGCTCCATGAAAATCGCGGTGTGCAGCGGCAGCAACCTGTCTTGCAGCGCAAGTGCCTTTGCCCGGTCGCCGGACAGCAAGGCCTCCTGAAACTCGGAACACAGCCGCGGCGCGACATTGCCGGTGACCGAGATACATCCAACGCCGCCATGGGCCGAATGGCCCAGCGCCGAGGCGTCCTCGCCGGTCAGTTGCACAAAGTCGTGGCCGCAGGTCGCGCGCTGATGGCTGACGCGGGTGACATCGCCCGTCGCGTCTTTCACGCCGATGATCCGCGGCATCTCGGCCAGACGGCCCATCGTCTCCGGGCTCATATCGATGACCGAGCGGCTGGGGATATTGTAGATGATGATCGGCAACTCGCAGCAATCGTGCAGCGCCTTATAATGCTGGAACAGCCCCTCTTGCGTCGGTTTGTTATAGTACGGTGTCACGACCAGGGCCGCGTCCGCCCCGACCCGCTGGGCATGGCGCATCAGGCTGATGCTTTCGGTCGTGTTGTTGGATCCTGCACCCGCGATCACCGGCACCCGGCCCGCGGCCTGATCGATGACAATCTCGACCACGCGCTCGTGCTCGGAATGGGACAGGGTCGGGCTTTCGCCGGTGGTACCGCACGGCACAAGGCCATGGCTGCCTTCGGCGATGTGCCAATCGACCAGGGCGCGCAGACCGGCTTCGTCGACCTCTCCGTCCTTGAATGGTGTCACCATAGCGGGGAGAGACCCCCGGATCGCGGCGCCGTTTGCCAGTCCCATCTCATCCTCCCGTTCGCGATTTACACGCCTGCTTCCTATAGTCCGCCAGTGCGGTCTGGGGCAAGGGAACGCAGACGTGAAATGATTGTCCGGTACGTGAAAGTTTATGATGGCGCCATCAGCGCTTGTGATACTGTCGGCCTCCCGGGGGTAGGATGTCGGGGAAAAAGGAGCGAGCAGTGCCGCGCGGATTGAAACACATGCCTTGGATGGCGACGGTAATGCTGGTCTTTGCGCTGATGGCCGCTCGGCCCGCAGGTGCACTGGAGATCGGCGAATTGAAGGCCGATGGCCTGATCGTTGCCGAAGCGCTGCAACTGGGCGCCGACGGCGATTGGGAAGCGGCCCATGCCCTGGTCGCCGGGCGCCATCCCGTCGTGCAGGACATTGTCGTGTGGCGCAAATTGCGCGCGGGCAAAGGAACCGAAGAGGAATTTGCCGCCTACCGGTCGCGCCGCGCTGATTGGCCGGGCGGCGATGCGCTGGGCCGGGTGTTCGGATACCGCAGCGGCGGCGGGTCAGGCGGCGGATTGTCGGGACCTGCGGCAGAAAGCTATGCCGCGTTTCGCCGGGCGCAGCGGGCTGACGAATACGAGGAAGCCGAGGCGCTGCTGATCGCGGCCTCTTCGTCGCGTGCAGCTTTGGGCGTGCCCAAAGCCTGGGCCAAACGGCGCCTGTCTGCAGCGCGCCGGGCAGCGCGCGAAGGGCGCCACCAGAACGCCTATGCTATCGCCAGCCAGCATTTCATGACACCGGCAGATGGCTATAGCTTTTCCGACAGCGAGTGGGTCGCGGGCTGGGTCGCCCTGCGCAAGCTGAACGACGCAAAACGTGCGATCACACATTTCCGGAAGTTTCGCGATTCAGTCGAAACCCCAATCAGCCTGGGCCGCGGCGGGTACTGGCTGGGCCGTGCCTACGAAGCGGCGGGCGACATGAAGACAGCGCGCCGGTGGTATGCTGACGGCGCGCAGTATCAGACCAGCTTCTATGGGCAATTGTCGGCCGCGCGCTTCGGCCTGCCGGGTGACAAACAACTGACCCTGTCGACGCTGCCCGATTGGAAAAGCCACCCGCGCACGGCAAACGATGACCGCGTGCGGCTGGCCGCAACGCTGTTCTATGCCGGTCAGGATCGTCTGGCCATGGCGACGTTTTCCCGGTTGGGCGAAAGCGCCCCGATCGGCGCGCTGGCGCCGCTGACCCGTCTGGCGCTGGATCTTGGCCAACCCCACTATGCGGTGCGCCTGGCCAAGAAGGCCGCGCGGCGCGGCGTTCTGATCTATCCCGCCTACTATCCCGTTCACGATATCGCGCGGTATGCGACCAAGGTCGAGCCTGCATTCGCCCTTTCTATTGCGCGCCAGGAAACCGAGTTGAACCCCAAAGCGATCAGCCGCGCAGGCGCGCGCGGGCTGATGCAGTTGATGCCTGCGACGGCGCGCAAAGTGGCCGGTTGGATCGGCGAGGAATATTCCCGCGGCCGCCTGATCACCGACTGGCGCTATAATGTCCGGCTGGGAGAGACTTATCTGGCCCGGCGCACCAATCAGTTCGGCGGCTCGTATGTGATGGCTGCCGCCGCCTATAATGCGGGCGCAGGCCGGGTCGACCGTTGGATTGCCGAATACGGCGACCCGCGCACTGGCCAGATCGACATCATCGACTGGATGGAACAGATCCCGTTCAACGAGACCCGCAACTATGTGCAGCGCGTGATGGAAGGCCTTTATGTCTATCGCACCCGCCTGTCGGGCCGCGCCGGGCCGATGACCATCGAACAGGACCTGAAACGGTGCTTTTCTCGGTGAGAGCAGCCCTCGCCCTGGCGGCGGCGTTGACAGGTGGCTACTGCGGGCCGGATACGGTCACCATATCAATCTGACCGGCCGAGTGCCGGGATCAAGTCGCGACTTGAAGCAAATTCTGGAGTTCGTGGACCTATTCCCGCGGATACATCTCGCGAGCACATGCTTTGTCAGAAGCCGAAAGGCCGGGCTCGGGAGAAATCGCGTCACCCGACTTCGTCAAACCGGCGGGAAACGGGTACATCATCACAGAATTGGGGTCGAAATCCCGGGTGCATGGGTATTCGCTGAGGTCCAACTTGCGCAATATGTTAAACGTTACCTGCGACGCCGACCAATTTAATGGCGGCCTGCTGAAGTGTTCGAAAACTGCGTCCCGGTCCCATTCTATACCCTTTCGCGGGTTTTGATGTTCGTTCGGAAAACCAAGCGCGTGTCCAATTTCAGAAAGCACCGTATTTTCCTGATCAGGTGCCGTGATGTCCCAACCAAAATTCATGGTCGGATCGGCCTCGCTTACCTGCAATGCATCCCGTCCGACAAAGGACCACGACCCATCGCCCGGGCGGAAACCAACCCTGATCACCGCGCCAGAAGCGCTCTCGACCTCGCGGAAAGTCAGATTTACGTATGTCTTCCAAACCGCGATTGCTTTTCTGACCGCGTTGCGCTCGGCATCGCTCGGGTCACCCAGAAACGCGAAGGTGATTTCGGAACCCGGTAGGAAAAGCTTCTCCTGGCTCGGCCGGTCGCCGGCCCCGCTGCTGGTGCCGACCGCTCCTGAGTTGCTACCAGCACCGACGCGATCACCAAATCCTTTTGTTGCCACCTTCTCGGCGCGGGCAAGTTCCTCGGCATTCAACGATAGCAGGTTCGAGACCGCGACCTCTGCCTCGCCTTTGGCGCGGTAAATCGCGGCGAGTGCCGCTTTCGCTTCCCCGAGCTTCATACGTAAGTCGGCGATTTGCTCTTCTGCCTCATTTAATCTGACGTCCAATTCACGCGTTGAATCCGCAATTTTCTTCGCAGCCTCGACAACTCGCTCATCCAGATCTGCAACCGATTTTACTGTATGTTCTGTAGCGTCAGTTACCTGCTTGCTGGCGGCAGCCAGTTCGCCGCGCCGCTCACCCATTTCAGCGACAAGTTTCTTCAGGTCAAACCCAACCACGAATCCACCGACCACCAGTATGATCGCAAGAATCGCCACGACGAATTTTCCGAACTGGTAGAGATTCCGGTCCAGCACCAGAACAACATCGCCTGGCCGGGGCGCCGCGAATTCGCACGGCCGTTCCGCAACTCGGACAAAAATCATCTGAGCGCTCGACCTCTTCAGCGCAGCGCGGACAAACGGGCATCAGTTTCCCCCTATTTGCGCATATCTTACCATCGACGCTGCGGTCCATGAATAGACAACGATCATTGATTGATCGCCAGCCGCCACCGCGCCATGGTGCGCTGCAACGAATCCTGCGGAGGCTTTTATGGCAATCACCACTTGTGTCTTTGACGCATACGGCACACTTTTCGATGTGGCAGCCGCCGCACGCGAGGCGGCAGCAGAGCCGGGGCGCGAGGCTTTTGCCGCGCATTGGCCCGCGATTGCGAAGACTTGGCGCCTGAAGCAATTGCAATACACCTGGCTGCGTGCAACGGCCGGGGTGCATCAGGATTTCTGGACCATCACGCAGGACGGGCTGGACTATGCGCTGGAAGAACAGGGCCTGGACGATGCGGATCTGCGCGCCCGTTTGCTGCAACTTTACTGGGAGCTGTCGTGCTATCCGGAAGTCCCCGGGATGCTGGCCGACCTGAAGGCCGCAGGTATGAACACCGCGATCCTGTCCAACGGAACGCCCGACATGCTGTCCGGCGCCGTCTCGGCGGCAGGGATCGGCGATGTGCTGGATGTCAGCCTGTCGGTGCAATCGCTGGGGGTCTTCAAGCCCGCGCGCGCGGTTTATGGCCTGGTCGGCGAATATTTCGGCTGCGCCACGGGCGAAGTGCTGTTCGTTTCGTCCAATTGCTGGGACGCCTGCGCCGGGGCGGGTTACGGGTTCACCTCGGTCTGGGCGAACCGGGCGGGCGAGCCGCTGGACAGGCTGCCCTGGAAGCCAACCCATATTGTCAGCGATCTGACCGGGATCGCAGGGATCGCAGGGGCATGACCGAGGCGATCACGATTGACGATATCCGCGCCGCGGCAGGACGTCTGGACGGCAATGCCCAGATCACGCCGGTGCTGGAAAGCGGTTTTTTGAACGAGATGGCCGGGCGCCGCGTTCTGGTGAAGGCCGAATGTTTGCAGCGTACGGGATCGTTCAAATTTCGCGGCGGCTGGTCAGCGGTTTCAGCGCTGGCGCCAGAGGCGCGGGCGCGCGGGGTGATCGCCTTTTCATCTGGCAACCACGCCCAGGGTGTCGCCCATGCGGCGGAACTGCATGGATGTCCTGCCGTGATCTTGATGCCGGAAGATGCCCCTGCCCTGAAACTGGCCAATACCCGCGCCCATGGTGCGGAGGTCATCACATTCGATCGCAACCAGCCCGGCGGGCGCGAAACGCTGGGCGCCGAGATTGCCGAGGCGCGCGGCCTGACGCTGATCAAACCCTATGACGAACCGATGGTCATGGCCGGGCAAGGCACCTGCGGGCTGGAGATCGCCGCCCAGGCGCGCCATGCCGGGGTCGAGCAGGCCGATGTTCTGGTCTGCTGCGGCGGCGGCGGGCTGACCAGCGGGATTGCGCTTGCGCTGGAGGCCGACGCGCCCGGTCTGCGCGTGCGCCCGGTCGAGCCGGAGACTTCCGATGACGTGGTCCGCTCGCTGGCAGCGGGAGAGCGGCTCGAGAACGAAGGCCCGATCACCTCGATCTGCGATGCGATCGTCACGCCGTCACCGGGCGAGCTTACCTTTCCGGTTATGAAACGTCTTTGCGGGCCTGGTGTGCGCGTGTCGGATGACGAGGCGCTGAAGGCCGTGGCGCTGATTTTTCAACGCCTGAAGATTGTCGCTGAACCGGGCGGCGCCGTTGCCGTTGCTGCCGCCCTGTTCCATGGCGATCAGGTTGAAGGGGACGCCGTGATCTGCACCATTTCGGGCGGCAATACCGATCCGGCAATGTTCATGCGGGCGCTGGAGACTTTGAACGGATGACCTTCACAATCGCCAGTTTCAACGCCAAGAACCTGATCAGTCCGGACAAGGTGTACTATCCGTTCGAATATCTGACGCCCGAGGCCTATGCTTGGAAACAGGATTGGACCTCGGACCAGTTGCTGCGCCTGGACGCCGATATCGTCGGGTTTCAGGAGATTTTCGACGAGGCGGCGCTGCGCGATGTGATTACCGAGTGCGATGAAAAGGGATTGGAGATCAACCGGGTCAGCCAGCCCGGACGGGACAAGAAATACCGCCGCCGTGCGCTGTATCGGAACCTGCGCTACCGCGATTACGGCGCGGATGCCGAGCTGATTTTTGCGCCGAACATGCACTCGCGCGAGGAAGATGGGCGGCGCCGTCCCGGCGTCGCGCTGTTGTCGCGATTTCCCGTGATCGAAAGCACGGTCGTTCAGGATCTGACCGGCATGACCCTGAGCACGGATTTGCAGGACCTGACCGGCGCCGATGCCGGGTCCTGGCAATTGCGGTCCCTGTCGCGACCGGTCCTGCGGGCTGTGCTGGACATCGACGGGCGAGAGGTTGCCGTCTTCAATGCGCATTTGAAATCAAAGCATGGCGAGCACGCGCGCAGCGCTGACGGAACCCGGGCCGCCGAAGATCTGCTGGCCTATGACCCGGCGGCGCGGGCAATGGGCAGCCTGCGCGCGGCCCTGCGCCGAATGGGCGAGGCGATGGTGCTGCGCGAAATGGCGCTGGCCGAGTTGCAGACCGGGCGCCCGGTGATTGTGCTGGGCGATATGAATGACAGCGTGAATTCAGTGTCCTCGGAAATTCTGTCGGGCGAGCTGCCTTTCAAGAACTATTCCTGGATGCGCCGCCATGATGCGGCCAAGGAGCACGACCGCTATACGCCCGAGGAAAACGACCAGATCCAGGCATCGGTCCGCAATGTTCTGCTGGAAAGCGCCGAGCGGATGTTCGTGCGGCGCGCACAGCGCGACATGATTTATACCGCCGCATTCAACGGGGTTTACGAATCCATCGATCTGATCCTGTTGTCCCGCCATTTTCAGGACGGCCATGCAGATTGCATCGCGCAGCTCGAATATCTGACGTGCCTGAACGACCACCTGACCGATGGGTCGTTCGAAGAGGCGCCCTATAACAAGCTCGCCTCGGACCACGGGCAATTGGTGGCAAGCTTGAGCTGGATCGACGACTGACGGCATTCAGGCGGGTTGTGCCTTACCACTTGCCAACAGTCGCGCCCCCTTCCATCGGCAGGGCAGCACCGTTGATGAACCCGGCTTCCGGCCCGGCCAGGAACAATATGGCGGCGGCGGCCTGTTCCAGCGTTCCAATTCGCTGCAATGGATAGGCGCCGTGCTGGCGCCGGATGCCTTCGTCTTCGTCGCCCTCGATGGCAAAACCGGCCCGGGCCATATCGGTTTCAACGACGCCGGGGCAAAGCGAGTTTACCCGCACATCGGGCGCAAACTCCATCGCCATGGACCGGGTCAGGTTCACGACCGCGCCCTTTGATGCGCAATAAGCCGTGGTCGCCGGATAGCCGTTCAGCCCGCTTTCCGATGCGACATTGACGACCGAGCCTTTCGCGGCCCGAAGCGATGGCAGCGCCGCCTTGGTGCAGAAAAGCACGCTTTTGACATTCGCCGCCATCAGCGCATCCCATTCGGCCTCGACCGTGTCCTCGACATTGGCGCGGAAAAAGATGCCTGCGTTGTTGACCAGAACGTCCAGACCGCCAAAGGCGTTCAAGGCCGCACCGACCGCAGCATCGCACCCCGCAACGGTTGCAACATCGCCAGGGGCAGCGACGATCTGGCCGCCGAAATCCGGCATCGCCGCCGCGACCGAAGCCTGCGTGCGCCCGTTGATTGCGACCCGGGCGCCTTCGGCCAGAAAGGCCTGCGCCGCGGCCCGGCCGATGCCGCGGGTCGCCCCGGTGACCAGAACTGATTTTCCCTGAAAACGCATAGATCCCATCCCGATCAGACCCCGCCCCAGATCGCATGGGCCGTTTCGACAACCAGATCCAGCTTGCGGCGCTGATCGTCGGGGGTGATGTTGTTGCCTTCCTCGGTCGAGGCAAAACCGCATTGCGGCGCGATGCCAAGCTGATCGAGATCGGCATATTTCGCCGCTTCGTCGAACTGACGCCGCAAATCGTCAAGGGCCTCCAGCGGGGCGGTCTTCGTGGTGATAAAGCCGGGCAGAACGCGCTGTTTTCCCTTGGCCAAAAGGCGCAGCGGCTCCAGCCCCCCTGCCCGTTCGGTATCGTATTCCATGAAGAAAATATCGACGCCAGTCTTGTTGAACACCGCGTCAGCGGCCGGGTCATAGGCGCCTTCGGCGGCATGGGTCGAGCGGAAGTTGCCCCGGCACATATGCATGCCGATCACCATGTCATCGGGGCGGTCTTTGATCGCCTCGTTCATCATCCAGGCATAGCGATCGATCAACCAGTCCGGATCGAGGCCGATCGCTTCTTTGTCGGCGCGGTGTTTCGGATCGCAGAGATAGGCAAAAAAGATGTCATCCATCTGCAGATAGCGGCATCCGGCCTCGTAGAATTTCGAAACCGCCTTTCTGTAGGTCCGCGCGATGGCGGCAAACAGCGCTTCGGGGTCATTGTACTCGTCCACAGTCGTGTCGTCCGGGCCGATGCGAAAATGCACGCAGGACGGTCCG
The DNA here is from genome assembly GCA_951813525.2 of uncultured Limibaculum sp. Lineage (GTDB taxonomy): Bacteria > Pseudomonadota > Alphaproteobacteria > Rhodobacterales > Rhodobacteraceae > Thermohalobaculum. The sequence continues at coordinate 2,430,299 of CATOTJ020000002.1, read as the reverse complement.
GGGATCGAGATTTTCGGCGTCACATTGGTGTTGGCCGCAACAAAACGGTAGTGGTCCAACATCGGATGATCGTCGGGAAAATCGAGCGGCGCCGTGATGGTCGGAAAGATCGGGCGCAGCTTGATCCCTGCAAATTGAACACCCTCATCGCGTTCGACCAGTTCCATCCCGTCAAGCATGCCCATAAAGTCGTAGTGCCACCACGAGCGGCGGCATTCGCCATCGGTCACGGCCTGAAGGCCTGCCTCTTCCTGCATGCGGATCAGATCCGGGATTGCCTGATCTTCGGCGTCGCGCAGCGCCGCGTCGGTTCCGGCGCCGTCCTGAAGCGCTTTGCGTGCAGCGGCAACAGCGGGCGGGCGCAGCAACGAGCCGACATGATCGGCGCGGTATGGAGGGGTCGGCATCGGAATTCCTCCCAAAGGCGGGGCGGTTCATCCGGCCCGTTATTGCCCGGCAGAATAACCGGGCGGGACAAAGGCGCAATGGCAGGGTGGCGGGCAGGGTGGCAGGCAGGGTGGCGGGCAGGCGCTATACCTCTGTCCCGGTGCCCTTGCGGCCAAGCGCATCCTCCTGTGGCGGCGGCAGCGTATTGCCGATCTGCCAGGCCCGGTCCAGCAGGCGTTCGCGCCGGGGCGCGGACCCAGAGGCACCGTGCAAAATCTCCAGCTTGCGCGGGTTAAAACCGAAATACCCGAAAGTACCGCGGGTCCACATGGCGTCCAACGCCTCTTCACAGCCCTCTGCGGCCATCGCCTGCGGGGACTGACCGGCGGGCACCAACAGAACACCGGTGCGGGACCGCAAAAGCGATTTTTCCGGATCGTCGGTTTGATCATAGGCCCATTCCCATGCCCAGACGCGGTCGATCCAGCCTTTCAACATCGCGGGCATCCCCCACCAGAACAGCGGAAAGACCAGGCAAATCGCATCGGCGCGTTCGATCCGGGCCTGCTCTGCCAGGATATCGGGCGGCAGCGGACGGTCATCGAACTGCGCAAGATCAGGCAGCGACCAACGCGGATCAAAGCCTTCGGCATGCAGATCGGCCAATTCGACACTGTGCCCCGCGGCCCAGGCACCTTCATTGAAATACTCGGCAACCGCCCGGCTGAACGACGCCGGGCCCGGATGATCAAGGACGGTCAGAACATGCATGCCCGTCACCCCGACCGCGCGCGGGGCGTGTCCAGCAGCCAGTAAAGCAGATTGTCGGCAAAGACCGGACTGTGGGTCAGTTCGACATGCTCCCCTGGCAAAAGCAACACCGTGCGATACCGGATCGGCCGGGCCGGGCCTGCGATTTTGTTGCCGCCCTGGCGCTCGTCGGACAGAGCGCTGGCCCGCAAAACCGTGCCGTCGCCTTCTTCGTTCTGGGCGATCTCGAGATCCCGGTTATCGGTGTCCAGCACCGCGGTTGCCGGTGTGTCAAGGCCAGTGCCGACCACCAGAAACATATCGGTGCCACGCGGTGTGCCGGGACGGTCCATCGCCAAATGGAACTGTTTGGCGCGGGCCAGGACCCGTTCCAAATGGCGCCGGGCGATGGCCCTGCGCGATTTGCCCGTCGAAACCTTCGGCAAAAGTGCAGCCAAAAGGTCCTGCTGATCGGCGGCCAGCAGGCCCCAGCCGCGATCTGCCCACAGGGCCGCGTCATAGTGATCACCGATCGGGTCGCCGTCCGGTTGGTCCAGACGGACACGGTTATGGCGCGGGCGGGACATCAGTTGATAGGTCCCGGCATGCGTGCCCATCAATGCGGGCGGGTATTCGGGTTGCAGGGGGCCAAAACTGCGCCCGTTCACCAGGCTGGTGATGGCCGTGACGGACCCCAGATTGGGCGGCGCGACAAAGATCGCGCAGGCAGCCCGCTTGGCCCCGGCCCAGTTGCGCCGGGGCATACTGCCATCGGCCGGCATGTCCTGCGCGCCGTACATCAGCCAGTACCGCAGAACCAGCGTTCCCATTGAATGCGCGACAAAATCGAACCGGATCTTTTCGGGATCGGGCGCGCTGCCATACCGTTCCTTGCGCACCCGGTGGACTTGCTCGGCCTTGCGCTCGACAAAATTGTCCAGGTCCCGAGCCGCCTCGACGATATCGCGGCGCCAGTCATAGGGAAATTCGAGCGAGCCGGGGTTTTGTCCGCTGCGCGCGCGCTCCTCCTCCTCGGTCCGGCTGAATTCATAGCCGCCTGCGTTCAGCGACGTGACCAGACCATCATAGATTTCCTCTCCAACGGTTGTGCCCAATATTTCGGCATTGGCCCGTCGCAGAACCCCATCCGGGCGAATTTCGTCGCGCAGGCTGGACAGCGGCTCGGTCCCGTCGCCCATCGGCAGGGCCAGACGGCGCAGCGCTTCGGCACTGTTGGTGTTCAGCGACAGGCGCGTCGGGCCGCCCCAGACATATTCGCCATCACGCCCGACCCGCAGGCGCGAGCCCAGAATGCCGGGGATCGTCACGATCGGCCGCCGCGTCGCCGGGTCGGTATCGCGCGTATAGGCATAGAGAACCTGCTCGCTGGGCAGGCGCGGGACAACCGAGCAACCGGCGGCCGCCATGGTTGTCGCGAGGAAGGCGCGGCGCTTCATTTATACGTGTATCCCGTTGCGAGCATTGGTGAAAACGCTAGGCCCCGGACACAGCCGGGTCCATTCACAATTTCAGTGGATGGTGACCTATTTCATGGTCGGTCAGCCATAGCCCAATGCCCGCGGCAGCCATAATATCAACGCCGGAAAGGCGATCAGGATCGCGACGCGGACCAATTCGGCCACAAAGAACGGTCCGACGCCCTTGAAGGTTTCGATCATCGGGATGTCTTTTGCCAACGCAGAGATGACAAAGACATTCATGCCGACCGGGGGCGTGATCAGGCCAAGCTCGACCACGATCAGGGCCAACACCCCGAACCAGATCTTGAGGTCTTCGGAAGTCATGCCAAAGCCTGCACTTTCGGCATCGACATAGTCGCCGCCATTGATCTCGACCAGGACCGGCCAGAAGAAAGGGATCGCGAGCAGGATCATCGACAGCGAATCCATCAGGCAGCCGAGCAGGATCAGCGCGGCAAGAAGAAGGATCAGCACCGTCATCGGCGCCAGGCCGGAATTGGCCATCCACTCGGCCACGGCCTGTGGAACGCCGCCCCGGGACATGAAGATCTTGAGCATCTCGGCGCCCAGCAGGATCAAATAGATCATGCCCGCCGTCTTGGCCGTATCCAGCAGCGCCTCGCCCATCGCCCGAAATCCCAGGCGGCCGCGAAGCAGGCCGTAGACCCAGACCAGAACCACACCGATGGCGGCGGCAGGGGTCGGATTGAACCAACCGGCATAGATCCCGCCGATCACAAGGGCGAACACGATCAGAACAGGGACAACACCCAGCGTTGCCCAAAAGAACTCGCGCCGTTCCGGGGCACCGTGCGAAGGCCCGGCCCCGGGCCGGATCAGCACGTAAACCGCGATCGTGATCAGGAACAGGATAACGGCAATGAGGCCGGGGATCATCGCGGCGGCGAACATGGTGACGATGTTCGCCTCGACAATGATGGCATAGATTATCAGAACGACCGAAGGCGGGATCAGGATGCCCAACACCCCGCCCGCCGCCAATGTACCGGTCGCGAGCGAGCCGGAATAGCCTGCGCGGCGCAGTTCCGGCAGCGCGACCTGCCCCATCGTCGAGGCTGTGGCCAATGACGACCCGCAAACGGCGCCGAACCCTGCACATGCGGCAATCGCCGCCATCGCCGTGCCGCCGCGCATCCAGCCGATCCAGACATTTGCGGCGCGAAACAGGTCGCGCGAAAGCCCGGCTTTGGTTGCGATGTTTCCCATCAGGATGAACATCGGCAGCACCGCCAGATCGTAGATCGAGAACTGCCCATAGGCCAGCGTCTTCAATTGATTCATGAAGATCGCAGGGCCGTTCAGGATCGTCACACCGATGCCGCCGACCAGGATCATGGCATAGGCAATGGGCATTCTGATCGCGATCAGGGCGATCAGAATGCCCAGGCCCGCAAAGCCGATCATCAGCGCTTCGGTCACGCAGAGCCTCGGGAGAGTTGCCGCAGGCTGTCACACAGGCTGATCACCGCCGCCATTGCCAGCAGGCCTAGCGAAACGAGGATCGGCACAAAGGCGATCCAATGGGGGAATTGCAGGATCGCGGTGGTGTAGCCGTATTCTTTCTGGTCCAGCAGCCCGGCATACATGCGCCACAGCAGCAATGCGGCGAAGAACAGCGCGACCACCGAGGCGAGGGTTTGAAAGAAACCGATCCAGCGCGGACTGGCCCGGGCCGTGAAGATGTCCGCAGACACATTGGCGCCGGTCAGTTGGCAATAGGGCAGAAAGCTGAACGCGGCGATGCAGATGCCAACCTCGGTCATCTCGAAATCGCCGGGAAACGGCCCCGGGATGATCCCGGCGATCCAACGGCGAAGATCGGCGATCATGCCGGTTTCGGCGGCATCCGGCGGGATACCGAAATTGGCACCGATCACGGTCCAGGTGTTCATGCAGACGACGGCCAGCAGCACGATACCGCCCAACAGCGCCCAAGCCGTGATGATGCGGGCGGCGATGGCGGCGGGGCCGGAATATTGCGGCGTGTCGGTCATGGACGCTGATTGGCCCGCTCAAAGTTTCGGCCCCGGAGGTGATCCGGGGCCCTTTCAGTTTCAGACGGGCCGGGCAGCGGACACCGGATCTGTTTGGTCCGGGACCCTGGCCAAAGCGGTGCCAGCCCCGCCGCCAATCACACTGTTCGGCGCACCTATTCGGCGTGCTTGGCGATCAGCGCCCGCGCTTTTTCGACCAGCGCCGCACCGTCCAGACCCTTGCCGTTGACCTCTTCGATCCAGCGGTCGACGACGGGGGCGAGCGTGTCCATGAAGACCTTGGTTTCAGCCTCGGTCAGCGTGATGTGCTCTTTTCCGGCCTTGGTCGCCAGACCGATGCCAAAATCGTCACCGGCGCGCCAGATCTCTCCGACCTTGGCCCACCAATCGCAGCCCGAGGCGTCTTTGAACGCCTTTTTGATGTCGTCAGGCAGACCGTCCCAACGGGCTTGGTTCATCGATACCTGGAAGGATGTTGTGCCCAGGCGCGTCTTGTCATGTCCTTCGATGAAATAGTTGATCTGGTTTTGCAGCTTCAACGGCGGCACGATTTCCCAAGGCAGCAAGGTCCCGTCGATGGTCTTTTTCGACAGGGCCTGCGGCACTTCCGGCACTGGCGTCGCCAGCGGCGAGGCACCGAGGGTTTCGATCACCCAGGCCCCCGTGCGCGTTGGAATGCGCATTTTCTTGCCCTTGAGATCGGCGGGGCTGCGCACCGGTGCATCGACCATCATGATCGCCTGACCGGCATGCACATGCAGCCACATCACTTCGACGCCTTTGTATTCGGCGGATTCAACCGGTCGTCGCAACACCTTCGATCATATCCTGTTTGAGCAACTGGTCGAGTGCTTCCGCGGGCGTTCGCCATCCGAGCGTTTTGCGTGGCCTCGTATTCAAGGCATGGGCAACGGCGTTCAACTCTTCATTGCCATGCTGACTTAGATCGGTGCCTTTCGGAAAGTATTGGCGGAGCAGGCCATTGGTGTTTTCATTGCTGCCGCGCTGCCAGGGACTCTGAGGGTCGCAGAAGTAGACTTCGAGACCGGTGTCGATCCGAAGCTGAGCGTGCTGTGCCATCTCGGCTCCCTGATCCCAGGTCAGTGATCGTCGCAGATGTGCCGGAAGATCCATTATGGTTTCGGAAATGGCATCGCGGACGGCTTCTGCACCATGACCGGCAAGAGCCGGACCGTTCTTGATCGGTTTGGTCGTGCCGTGGCTTTCCATTCGCGGCAGGTGCAAAAGCATAGTGAAGCGCGTGGTCCGTTCGACCAGCGTCCCAATCGCTGAACTGCCAAGTCCGAGAATGAGATCGCCTTCCCAGTGGCCTGGCACCGCTCTGTCGTCAATCGCGGCCGGGCGGGCGCTGATCATCAGCGCATCCGAGATGAAGGACTTGCCTCGGTTTCGGGCCCGTTCTCGGGGCAGACGCAGTGCCCGTCCAGAGCGAAGACAGGCCGAAAGCTCCCGCTTCAGGGCTCCGCGCCCTTGGATGTAGAGCGCCTGATAGATGGCTTCATGACTGATGCGCATGGTCGGGTCCTCGGGGAAGTCCACCTTCAGGCGCTGTGCGATCTGTTCCGGGCTCCAGGCGCAAGACCAGCGTCGGCTTTGCCGATGAACGGACCGCCGTTTCCTCCATACCACGACAGGCCCGTCGAAGGAGATGCCGTCTGGCGTGGCGATCAGGCCGGCAAGCCGGTCCTGCACATAATCTCGCAAGGCAGGATTGTTCGTCAGCTTGCTGGTCTTCGGGCGGCGGGATGCGCGATCCGCATGCCACTGCGCTGTGAGAGCCCGGTAGTCGAAGTCTCCGCCTCGTGTCGCCGAGTTGCGCCTGATCTCGCGGGAGATCGTGCTGGGTGCCCGCCCCAGTTTGCGCGCGATTGCACGCACACCGGTGCCCCGAGCGCATTCCAAGGCGATTTCCTCGCGTTCCGCGAAGACCAGGTTGCGGTTCTTGAGGAAAGGCGCCGAGGGCGCGAGATGTTTGGGAGGCATTCCACCAGAACTCCGAAACCATCGGCTTCCGACAGGGGCAGAGACACCTGCTTCAACAGCGGCTTGCTCACTTGAAAGCCCTACCGCGATACCCTGCCAGAACTGGCACAGTTGCTCGCGCTGCCAGACAGGGGGCCGTCCGGGTGAGGACAATTTGCGCCGCGTGGACCTTTCTGATTTTCGTCTTCCCGTCGTCATCTACACCTCCTAGGTTGGGGTGTTGCGACGACCGGTTGAATCCGCCTTCGCTGCGCAAATCGGTGTCGAACATCTCGCACATCGCCATATTGGTGGCGCGGACGTCGTTCTTGTAGACGCCGGGCAACTCGAACACCTCGGTCGCCGGGAAAAGGCCGGGCGTATAGCCGTTGACCGTCCAGACGATATCGACCACGCCGTCCCTGGCCTGGCTGATCAGCTCTGGCGGTTTGCCGCCTAGTGTCATCGCCGGGAAAATCTCGATCTTTATCCGACCGCCGGAATTCGCCTCGACCTGGCGCGCCCATGGCTCGAGCATCTTGGAATGGGCTGGCGCCTTTGCGGGCAGCAGATGGTGCATCTTGAATTCGAACTCGGCCGCCTGGGCCTGAACGCTGAAGGTAAGCGCCGCCGCCGTGGCGGCCAGGGCTTTGAGAATGCGCATGATAGCCTCCGTTGCTCCGCCCTTCTGTGGGCGTGATCAGCAAAGACTATGGCGTTCACCGAGTCTTGACCAGCGCCAGATCAGGTGTCCTGGGGCCTCTCGCGCTTTTGGTGGTGCACGGTTGTCCGGTCCCGGTATTTGATCGTCAGATCGGCATCGATATCGGCCTCGTCGTAAACGCCGATGACAATCCCCTTGCGGCGCCCTTTGAAACGGGCTTCGCGGATTTGATCCTGCGAGATCGTCACACGCTGTGAAATCCGGCGCGACCAGTCGTGCAGATGGCCATACATCAGGGCGATGGTCTCCTGATGTTCCGGGCTGTCGCCCAGATCGACCAGTTCGTCGGGATCGTTTTCCAGATCCCACAGGATGGGACGGAAACCGCCTTCGAAATGGGTCAGCTTCCATTTCTTGGTCGTCACCATGTAAGACACCGCCTGATCGGGATCGAGGCCCAGATTTTCTGCCAGCATCGTTGTGGAATAATCGTTCTCGCAGATCGCGAACTTGCGCGGCGTTTCATCCGCCGCGCCGTGCAGGATCGGGCACAGCGTGTGGCCCTCGACGATATGCGATGGCGGCTTGCCCCCTGCCGTTTCGATAAAGGTCGGCAAAAGGTCGATGGATTCGACCAGTGAATCACAGGTCGAACCGCGCGTTCCGTCGGCCTCTTGCGACGGGTCGTAGACGATCAGCGGAATGCGGGTCGACGTGTCGTGAAAGAACTGTTTTTCGCCCATCCAGTGATCGCCCAGGAAATCGCCATGGTCCGATGTGACGACAATCATCGTGTCGTCCATGCGGCCTGCACTCTGCATCCAGTCGAACAGAACGCCCATCTGGTCGTCGCATTGTTTGATCAGACCCATATAGGCGGGCAGCATGGCTTCGCGCACATGGTCCTTTGAAAATGCGCTGGAGACCGGGTTCGACATATAGGCCTTCATCACCGGGTGGGCGTTGTCGAACTCGTCCTGGCTGCGCACCGGCGCCAGACAATGTTCAGGGCCATACATGTCGTGATAGGGCGTGGGCACGATATAAGGCCAATGCGGTTTGATATACGACAGGTGGCAACACCAGGGGCCTTTGGTCTGCTGCATGAACTCGATCCCCCGGCGCGTCAGATACGGGGTTTCGCTGTCTTCTTCGTCGATATTGGCGGCCAGCGGGTTGTTCTTGATGAACCAGCCGGACAGGACCTCGCCGTTCGGACCGATCGCCGAGTTTGCATGGTCATGCCAGGGATTGTCGCCGGGATAGCCGCGTTGGGCGAGGTATTCATTATACTTTTGCGGCGGTTCAGGGTCGTAATGGCCATCCGGGCCTTCGGGGAGCATGCCGTCGTCGCGCTCGAATATATCAAAGCCGCATTCGGCAACCCGGGCGCCGATAATGCTGTCGCGGCTGATCCCAAGGCGTTCCATGCCGACATGATCGACGCGCATATGGGTTTTGCCAACCAGCCATGTGGACATGCCAAGGGGGCGCAGATGGTCGCCCATGGTCATCTCGCCCACGCGCAGGGGAATGGCGTTATACGAGGCGCCGTGCGACTGCGCGTAACGCCCGGTATAGGTCGACATGCGCGACGACCCGCAGACGGGCGATTGAATATAGGCACGAGTAAAGCGCACGCCCTTTGCGGCCAGCCGATCGATATTCGGCGTGGCGAGATGGGGATGGCCATAGCAGCTGAGATAATCCCAGCGCAGTTGGTCGAACATGATGAAGAGGATATTTTTCGCGGCCATCGGCTCTCTGCTCTGCTGTTTGGATGCCGTTTTAGCAGCGCGGCTGTGAATGCCAAGGTTCGGCCGCGTTAGAGTTGCTTGCCGTCCTGACGTCCCTCTGCGCCGGCGCCGCGGCTGAACCGGTCCAGCCGGAAGGGGCGGAAATCGGTTGCCGGATCGCGTCCGGTGGCCAGTTGCGCGGCCAGCAGACCAACGCCCGGGCCAAGCCCGAAACCATGACCGGACAGACCGGAGGCCAGGATCATGTTCTCGGCCCCGTGGATCGGGCCGATCAGCGGTATCTCGTCTGGTGAGACATCGATCATGCCGCCCCAGCTTTCAGCCGAACGAATGCCGCGCAACTGCGGGAACATGTCGACCGCATGGGCCAGCGTGTCGGCAAGAAGTTTCTGGTCCGGCTCAGGGTCCAGCATCCGGGCCTGCTCCATCGGGCTGAGTTGGTCCGGTGCCCAGCGGTGGCGGCCGAGCGCGCCGAAGAATTCGGGGCCGAAGCGCAATTTTAGAATGCGCCAGCGCTGTTTCAGGACGGGCATGAATTTGATGAAATGGGTAAAGGCCGCCGGGATAATGTCGAACCGGGCGGCAAGGGTGCGCCCGACGGTATAGCCGCCATCGAGGCGCGGACGGATAGACGCGCGGCGCACACCGATCGGGCCGGGGGTGATCGCGGGGGCCTTTTCGGTGCGCTGGGCCGAGGACCGCACGGCGAGTTGCGGCAACGAGAGCCCCATGTTTTCCAGAAATGGCCGGGACCAGGCACCACCGCCGAAGATTACGCCCTGGCAGGCAATACGGCCATGTTCAGTGACAACACCGGTGATCCGCCCGGCCTGGCGTTCGACCGTGCGCACGGCAGTCCGCTCGAAAATCCGGGCCCCGGCGGCATCGGCAAGCTCGGCCACGGCAGGCACGGCAAGGCCCGGTTCAGCATGCATGTCGGATGGGGTGTGGATGCCGCCCTGAAAGCGGCCCGCGTCCTGGCCGATCATGGCGCCGATATCGGCCGCCGACAGGCGGCGGGTGTCCAATTGGAACGGGCGGACATTTTCGAACCAGTCTTCGTGTGCCTCCATCTCTTCGGCGGTCTCGGCAACATAGGTGATGCCTTCTCGCTTCAGCCCGAAATCGGTCTTGGACATGGTGGCAAAGCGCTGCCAGAGGCCCTGAGCCTCGATCATCAGTTCCATTTCTTTGGGGTTGCGGCTTTGCTTTCGGATCCAGCCCCAATTGCGGGATGACTGTTCGCCCGCGATTTGTCCCTTTTCGCAAAGTACGACCGGCACGCCCCATTCGGCCAGTGTCAAAGCCGCGGTAACACCGACGACGCCGCCGCCGATGACGACGATTTCAGTTTCGGCCGGAATGGCCCGGGTGGGCGGCGGGGGAAAGCGTGGCGGTTGCATGCCGCCAGCATCGGCTAAATAAAAAGGCCCGCCAAGATGGCGGGCCGGGCCAAAGCGTCGCGGCAAACCGGCGGCAGCGGCACCGCCCGATCAGTCTGAGCCGCTGGCTATTGCAAAAGACGCGTTTCGACGCGGCGATTGTCGGGGTGATCGCCTTCAGGACGCATAGGGCGCGATTCGCCATAACCGCGCGGTCGCAGTCTTTCACTTTCGACCCCTTCGCCAGCCAGGAAACGGACAACCGCATCGGCGCGCCGTTCGCTGAGGCTTTGATTATAGTCGTCGGTGCCCAGATCGTCGGTATGTCCTTCAACCGCAAACCGCAATTCGGAAAGCTCCGGACGTTTCAGAGCCTTGGCGAATTCGCGCAGGTTGCGCTCGGCGCGCCCCGTCAGGCGGTCGGAATCGCGGGCAAATGTCACCGACAGGTTGAACGCGTCCTCGGACAGCACCGCAGGCTCGCTTGCCCCTTCCGGCTTGTCGTCGCCGCCAAATCCGGTCGCCCCCAGCGTCACCCCTTTGGTGGCGCCAAGACCCCGGGTGCCGCCTTCGGTATTCGTTTTTTCCTTGAAATGCTCGATGATGTCCTCATCGGTGTAGTCAGTCTGCGCAATTGCTGCCATTGGCAGCGCAAGCGCGCCGGCAATCATAAGTGCTTGAAGTGTACGCATGACCTTGTTCCGTTATATCGCTATCAATGACAAAATTATGGGGGTTCTGGGCGTTTCGGTCAATGGGCGCCCAACGAGGACCCAATGAGGAACGAAAAGCGTCTGAGGTGAGAGTGCGAGGGTCTATGATTGCCAGATCACTGACTTTGTGGGTTGTGGGCTGCGTGTTCCTGGCAGCATCCGGTTTTGTTGCCGCCGCGCAGGAACCGGCGCATGCGCTGTTCGGCCGACACAAAATTCCCAGCGCCAGCACGGCCGGTTCGTTTGGCGGGTATGCCCGCGGCTGTTTGGCCGGGGGTGCCAAGCTGGCCGAATGGGGCGGTCGTTGGCAGGCGATGCGCCCGCACCGCAATCGGAATTGGGGCCACCCGGCAATGATCGAGTTCATCAAGCGCCTGTCGGCGGCGGCCCAGCAGTCGGGATGGCCGGGGCTTTTTGTCGGCGATATCGGGCAGCCGCGCGGCGGGCCGATGAAGTCGGGGCACCGGTCGCATCAAATTGGACTGGATGTCGATGTCTGGCTGCGCCGCCCGACCACTTGGCGGCAGATGAGCCGCAAGGAACGGAATGCGGCGGGCAGCCATGTGGTTGTCGCCAAGAACGGGATCGATCTGAACAGGCACTGGACACCTTCGCACCACCTGGTGCTGAAAGCGGCGGCCAAGGACACGGCGGTTGCGCGGATCTTTGTCAACGCTGCCATCAAGCGTTGGATGTGCAATTACGAACGCGGCGCGGACGGGCGGGTCGATGCGCCGTGGCTGCGCAAGATCCGGCCTTGGAAGGGCCACAACGCCCATTTCCATGTGCGCCTGAAATGCCCGGTCGGCTCGCCCCATTGCCGCAATCAGGGTGCCCCGCCGCCGGGTGCCGGGTGCGGGGCCGAACTGGCCAAATGGTTCCCGCGCGGGACCAAGCGCAAGGACGAGAAGGTCAACGGGCCGTCCGAAGAGGAGGAAGAAGGCGGCAAGTTCAAATGGGCCGGAGACGACAAGACGACGGGGAAAACCAGGGCGCTGGGCCGCACACGCGGCGGGCGGCGGACATTGAAGCTGGACGATCTGCCGCAATTTTGCCGGGCCGTCCTGGCTGACAACGCGGCGGCTCTGGCCAAGATCAACGCCTATGAGGCGCCGGAGGCAGATACCGTTAAGTTGCCGATTTTCTTCGGTAAATCAGCGGAGGCGCATGAAGGTTTTGTCGGAACCAAGTATTTCTGGCGGCCCAAGGTCGACCTGACGGCGGCGCGGTCGCGTGACGTCCGCCTGGCCGTTGCGGGCGATCTGCCGCCGGGATTGAAGCTGATCGACCGGGGCGCGGGCAATGCGCTTTTAACGGGCGTGCCGGAGGCCGGTGGAGAGTTTTCCTTTGCGATTGTCGCCCCGGAGAGCAGCAAGGAGGATCGCCTGGAGGTCAAGCTTTCGATCATCGATCTGGGCGGCGGCGGGTTGCCGCCCGATCCGGACGATCCGGACGACCCAGTGCACACCAAGGACCCGGTCGAGACCAAGGACCCTGTGGACACCAAGGACCCGGTGGATGCCAAGGATCCGGTTGGTCCCGATGAGCCAAAAGACCCGGTTGAGCCAAAAGTTGTGGATGCCCGGACCAAGTCGTTGGAGCATCAGGTCAAAGACTTTCTGACCGAATTCACAGGCGATGAATGCTTCTTGGCAGTGCCCTATCAGATCGTGGAATCGAGCATCAAGATCGAAACATTCGCCGATGATGCGGCCCCCATATTCGACTTCGACAAAGCGTTCCTTGGGACCGTCGGGATCGAGGCAAAGATCGGCGGGCGTTTGATCCGGCAGGCGCAATGCCCTGCCCTGGCCTTTGTGCGAACCCACCCCTATGGCAGCCCGGCCCCTGTCGAGACCGATGACGAGGACCGCACGGTCAAGGTCGGAGAGGTCATCACCGTCTCGATCGCGGTTGCGCGGGTGCGCCATCTGACACTGATGCTGATCGGACCGGATGGGACCGTCGTCGATCTGACCGATTACCTGCAACGCGTCGGTAATCGGTGGTCGGTGTCGCTTCGTGCCGCCGCGATCGGACCGCAGGTTTTGGTCACAATCGACACGTCCTCGCCGATTTCAGCGGCGGACAGGCAGGCCGCGCAGCAGGGGCGCGACATCTTTTCCGCAATCCGCGACGACGCGATCTCGCGCGGTCTGGACCCGCGGGCGTCAGTATCGCTGGTCGTTGTGAAGGAATGACAAAAAGTGATTGCCGCTTCTGGCTGAAAATCGCGGGCTGAATTTCACTGAAACAAAATGTCTCAGCGCTTTGTAATTTTATTGCGCGCAATCTGCACGCCTGACCATATCGGCAGGTGATTCTCTCTTGCGAAGGATTGTGAGACATGGCCGCGAAAATACTGATCCTGGGGGCCTCGTATGGCTCGCTTTTGGGCACCAAACTGGCAATGGCCGGTCACGATGTGACATTGGTCTGCCGCAGTCTGACCGCCGATTTGATCAACGACCAAGGGACCGAGATCCGGATCAAATTGAAAGGTGAGGAGGCTCACCGTTCGATCCAGTCCCGCGATCTGCCCGGCCGGATCGATGCCGTGACACCGGCGGATGCCAAACCCGGCGACTATGATCTGGTCGGACTGGCGATGCAGGAGCCGCAATATGCGGTGCACGAGTTGCGCAGCCTGATGATCCGCGTGGCCGAGGCACGGGTGCCGTGCCTGTCGATCATGAACATGCCGCCATTGGCCTATCTGAAACGCATTCCGGGCCTGAGCGCCGAGACACTGGAAAGCGCGTACACGGACGCGCGGGTCTGGGACAGGTTCGAGCCGGGGCTGGTGTCGCTGTGCTCGCCCGACCCGCAGGCGTTCCGCCCCCCTGAAGAACAGGCGAATGTGCTGCATGTCGGTCTGCCGACCAACTTCAAAGCAGCGGCGTTCGCGGACCCGGCCCACACCGCTTTGTTGCAACAATTGGCGGATGATGTAGATGCAGTTCGTCTGGGCGGGCAGGACGTGCCGGTCAAGCTGAAGGTGCATTCGTCGCTGTTCGTGCCGCTGGCAAAGTGGTCGATGCTGTTGACCGGCAACTATCGCTGCATCCTGAGCGATGGCGCGCGGCCGATCCGCGAGGCGGTGCATGACGATCTGGTTCAATCGCGGGCGATCTATGAACATGTCGATGCGATTGCCCGGCGCCTGGGCGCAGATGCTGCGGATCAGGTGCCGTTCGACAAATATGCGCGCGCTGCAGAGAACCTGTTGAAGCCGTCCTCGGCAGCGCGGGCGATCATGGCCGGGGCGCCGGTGATCGAAAGGGTCGACCTGCTTGTTCAACTGGTCGCGCGGCAGTTGGGTTTGGACCTGGCGGCCATCGACCACACGGTCGAAACGGTCGACGCGGCGCTGGGCCAGAATCAGGTGCAAGTCGCCTGAGGCACGCCGTTATCAGGTGGCGGCAGCGCCGATTGCCGGATCGAGATCGGGCAGAACGGGCGCCGCCGCAATCAGGCTTTCGGTATAGGCGTGCTGCGGGGCGGTAAAGACCGCCTCGGTTTCGCCCTGTTCGACGATCCGCCCCGACTGCATCACCAGAACACGGTCGGTGATCGTGCGCACGACCGAGAGATCGTGACTGATGAACAGCCAGGTCAGGTCGTATTGGCGGCAGAGATCGGCGAGAAGGTCCAGGATCTGCGCACGAACCGAAACGTCGAGCGCGCTGACCGCCTCGTCGAACACGATCAATTCGGGGCGGATGATCAGCGCCCGGGCGATGGCGATGCGCTGTCGCTGACCGCCTGAAAACTCGTGCGGATATTTCTGTGCGTCGCCGAGCGACAGGCCAACGGCTTCCAGCATATCGGCCACCACGGCGTCGCGGGCACGTCCGATGGGGGCATCGGCGATCAGGTGAAAGGGTTCCGTGATCAGACGCGCGACCCGGTGGCGCGGATTAAAGCTGCCGAACGGGTCCTGAAAAACCACCTGCATCTTGCGGCGGACATCCAGATTGGGGCGCCCATCAGCATAAACGTGGGCACCGTCCAGGGTGATGGTCCCTGCTTGCGTCGGCTCCAGCCCGAGGATCGCCCGGGTCAGAGTGGACTTTCCGCAACCCGACTCGCCAACCAACCCGACCCGTTCGCCGCGGTGGATCTGAAAACTGACATCGTCGACAGCGCGAAAATGCCCGGGCGGCTGGAACAGGCGGGTGCGCGGCAAGCGATAGTCGCGGGTCACGTTGCGCACATCCAGCAACGCGGTGTCGGATGGTGCATCCGGCAGATCGACCTGATGGCTGGATGCGGCAAACAGCATTCGGGTATAGGGATGCTGCATGTTCGCCAGCAGCGCCTTTGTCTCGCCCTGCTCGACGATCTCTCCCCGGCGCATGACGATGATGCGGTCGGCCATGTCGGCGACCACGGCCAGGTCGTGGGTGATCATCAAAAGGCCCATGCCGTCGTCGCGGGCCAGATCCTGCAACAGATCCAGGATCTGTGCCTGGGTCGTGACGTCCAGGGCGGTTGTCGGCTCGTCGGCGATCAAAAGGCGTGGGCGCAAGGCGATGGCCATGGCGATGACGACGCGCTGGCGTTGCCCGCCGGAAAGCTCGTGCGGAAAGCGTGACAACGGGAACCGGCCCGGCGGCAGTCCGACGCGGGCCAGGGTTTCGCCAGCCGTTGCGAGGGCGTCGGTCCGGCTGGCGCCGGTGTGGATACGCACCGTTTCGGCGACCTGGCTTCCGATGGTCTGCACGGGGTTCAGGGCCGTCATCGGTTCCTGAAACACCATGCCGATATCATTGCCGCGCAGGGCGCACATCTGACGTTCTGAAAGGGTCAGCAGATCTGTGCCATCCAGTTGAACCTCGCCGCTGGGCCGCGCGCCCTTTGGCAAAAGCCCCATCACCGAAAACGCGGTCATTGATTTGCCGGACCCGCTTTCACCTGTGACTGCGACGATCTGGCCGGGGGCGATATCCAACGATACATTGTGCAGGATCGATGCCGAATGAATATCGAGCGACAGGTTTCGAACCGACAAAAGTGTCATGTCCGCTGGACCCGCAGCCTGGGATCAAGCCGGTCGCGCAGCCCATCCCCCAACAGATTCAGGCCCAGCACCGTCAGAATGATCGCACAGCCCGGGATCAGCGCCAGATGCGGGGCCAGTGACACCAATGTCTGGGCATCCGCCAGCATACGCCCCCAGGACGGTGTCGGCGGCTGTGCACCCAGTCCGACATAAGACAACGCGGCTTCGGCCAGAATGCCGAGCGAAAACTGGATCGTTGCCTGCACGATCAGAAGATTGGCGATGTTGGGCAGGATATGCTCGGCGCTGATCCGGGCCCGATCCTTTCCGGCGACGCGCGCGGCCATGATGAATTCGCGTTCCCATAAGGGCAGCGCACCGCCGCGCGTAACGCGGGCGAAGACGGGGATGTTGAAAATGCCGATGGCAATTATCGCATTGACCGCCCCTGCCCCCAGGATCGCGGTAATTAGGATGGCGATCACCAGCGACGGAAACGCGAAGATCAGATCATTGCCGCGCATGATAATCTCGTCAGTCCAGCCGCCTTTGTTGGCCGCCGCCCACAGGCCCAGCGGCACACCCAGACCGATGCCGATTCCGACCGCGACGAAGGCCACGGCAATCGATGTGCGCGCGCCGACCATGATCGCCGAAAAAATGTCCCGCCCGAACTGATCGGTGCCCAGCCAGTTGGTCGTATTCGGCGTTTGCAGCTTGTTCGGGATGTTCATCGCCACATGGTCGAACGGCGTCCAGATGAACGAGACAATCGCGGCCAGCGCGATCAGCGACGACAGCGCCGCACCGATCCAGAGATTGCGGCTCATGTTCTGGACCTCAGCCGCGGATCGACCGCGGCGTAGGCCAGATCGACGGTGAAATTCACAATGATGACGGCAAAGACCAGCAGCATGGTGACGCTTTCCACAACGATCAGGTCGCGGGCCGAAATCGACTGGAAGATCAGACGGCCAAGGCCGGGCAGGAAAAACACCTGTTCAATGATGATGCCGCCAGCCATCAGGAAGGCGAATTGAAGACCGATGATCGTCAGAACCGGGATCAGCGCGTTGCGCACCCCGTGGCGCCAGAGCGCCTGGCGCGATGTCAGCCCCTTGGCGCGGGCAGTGCGCATGTAATCCTCGCCCAGGACATCAAGCAGGGCCGAACGCATGACGCGGGCCAATATCGCGGCCTGCGGCAAAGCCAGGGCGACGGCCGGAAGGGTTAGCGCCTGCATTCCGCCCCAAAAGCCGTTTTCCCAGCCCGGAAA
The DNA here is from genome assembly GCA_951813525.2 of uncultured Limibaculum sp. Classification (GTDB taxonomy): domain Bacteria; phylum Pseudomonadota; class Alphaproteobacteria; order Rhodobacterales; family Rhodobacteraceae; genus Thermohalobaculum. The sequence continues at coordinate 2,412,886 of CATOTJ020000002.1, read as the reverse complement.
GCCGCCGGACGAGAACCAGCGCAAATTGATCGCAAAGACCAGAACCAGCATCATCGCGAACCAGAAGTTCGGGATTGCAACGCCCAATTGGGTGGCGCCCATGACCGCCACGTCGCCCGGCGCGCCGCGCTGGGCTGCGGCAAAGATGCCGGCGGGAAAGGCGATCAGTGTCGAGAGCGCCAAAGCATAGAGCGCAAGCGGCAGGCTGACCCAAAGCCGGTCGGCGACCATTTCGGAAACCGGCGTGCGGTACTGATAGGACGTTCCAAAATCGCCGACCAGCATGCCGCTGACCCAACTGACATAGCGCTGCCATTTCGGGACATCGAGACCGAGTTCGGCCTTGAGCGCGGCCAGCGTGTCGGGCTGGGCGTTGATGCCGAGCATAAAGCTGGCCGGATCGCCGGGCGCGACCTCGATCACCGCAAAGATCACCAGCGAGGCGATCGCCAGCGAGACCGCGAGTGAGAGGAGGCGCTTAAGAGTATAGCGGAGCATCGTTCAACCGGTCTTCCTGCACCGGCTTGCCGGGCCGAGACTTTGCCGCGGGACCACGGCCTTCAGAACCACATATCGCGGACAGTGCGCCCATCAGACGGCAGAGGATCGAACGTATCGAGACCGTCGAGCCGCTTGACCGGCAGGTTCGCGACGCTGTCCGGGTCTGCCAGCCGCACATTCACCGCCATTCTGCGGCGCCCGCCGGGATGCAGATCGCCGCCGCGCCAGCAGACAATATTGCCGCAGGTCGGGCAAAATTCGAAGGTCAGACCGGTGCCGCGCGCGAAGGCCTTTAACGGGCCTTCGACCCGGACACGTTCGTCCACCCAATCATAGATCCAAAGAACGCCGTACCGGCGGCACGCCGTGCAGTTGCAGATTGTGGCAGAGCCGGGATCGCCGTCGAACTGCCACCGCGCGGCGCCGCAAAGACAGGCCCCCTCAAGCATTCTGGCTTCTCCCCTGCAGCGTCGCAGGATGGGGCGTGACCCCATCCCGCCATGCCGTTATTGCCAATGAACCGCCGTCAGGTCCACGGCCTGCGTTGGAGAGTTCGTCCACAATCCGATCACACCCTTCTTCGCGACCGAAAGGGCCGCCAGTTGGAAAAGGTAGTGATTGACGTAGTCCTCGGCGATCATGCGTTGTGCCGATTGCAGCAGCTCGGTCCGTTTCGCGGGATCCGTCGTCGCCGTCAGGGTTGCGATCAGCTCCTGGAAGGCAGGACTGTCGTATTGGAAGTAGTAGTCTGGGCGAGCATAGATGCCGATATCCATCGGCTCTGTGTGGCTGACGATGGTAAGGGCAAAGTTTTTACCGCGAAATACGGTTTCAAGCCACTGCGCCCATTCGACATTTTCGATCTTTGCTCTGATGCCCACGGCCTCCAGTTGGGAAGCAATGATCTCGCCGCCGCGCCGGGCATATGATGGCGGCGGAAGGTGCAGGGTCGTATCGAAACCGTTTTCATACCCGGCTTCCTTCAGCAGCATGCGCGCCTTTTCAGGATCGTAGTTCGAGTCGCCTGTCAGGTCGACATAGGCCGGATGATGTGGCGCGAAATGCGTGCCGATCGGTGTGCCATATCCGAACATGGCCCCGTTGATAATAGCCTGACGGTCAACGGCATGAGTGATTGCCTTGCGCACACGAACATCGGACAGGATCTGGTCCTTATTGTTCATGGCCAGGATCGTTTCGCCTTCGGTCGAGCCGACCAGAACCTTGAAGCGGTCATCGGCTTCGAACTGCGGCAGGTTTTCCGGTGCCGGGAATCCGGCGAATACATCGATATCCTCGGCCATCATCGCCGCAAAGGCGGCGGCGGGGTCCGAGATGAACATGAACACCACCTTGTCCAGCTTGGCCGGTGTGCCCCAATAATCAGCGTTCTTTTCCAGAACGATGCGGGCGCCCTGCTGCCATTCGACAAAGCGGAAGGCGCCGGTGCCGACAGGGGTCTGCTTGATCGCGTCGATGGATTCGGGCGCGACGATCACAGCGTCACCCCAGGCCATGTTGAAAAGGAAATTGCCGTTCGGCTCTTTCAGCGTGACGTTGACGGTCAGATCGTCGACGACCTCAACGCTGTCGATCCCCGAGAACAGGACCTTTTGGGCGTTTACGCTGTCTTCACCGCGTGCGCGGTCCAGGCTGAACTTCACATCGGCGGCGGTCATGTCGCTGCCATCGTGGAATTTCACGCCCGCGTTCAGTTTGAACGTGTAAACCTTGCCATCGGCGGAAATTTCCCAGCTTTCGGCCAAGCCGGGCACGATCGAGCCATCGCCCATAAAGCGGGTCAGCCCTTCGAACACGTTTGAATAGAGCACGCTGTCAATGGCACCGGCGGCGGCGGAGGTTGGATCGAGATGCGGCGGTTCAAGCTGCATCGCGACCTTGATCTCGGCTGCCTGGGCAGCAAATGCCGCCGTTGCAACGGCGCCGGCCATGGCCAGCCGCGAGAGGAGGTGTTTCATCGGGTCTCTCCCTGTCATTATTGCGGCCCCGTGTCCTGAGTGCGGGGCTGTCGTGCCTCCACCATACCGGCAATGGCGCAAGTTTCACCCGGTTTGTGTGGTCGTTATGGACTGGCGGTGCATAAGACCGTTCGGCAGGTTTGCAGCAGGCGGCGAATCGCCGGGCCGAAGAACGACAAAGGCTGGACCATGAGCAACCCCGACGATCCCGTTTATGACCCCGTTTACGATCCCGGAAAAGAGGGTGCGAAGATGTCGTTTGGCGATGCGATGAGCTATGGCAGCTATTTGTCGCTGGACGCCATCCTGACGGCCCAACATCCGCGATCGCGCGCCCATGACGAGATGTTGTTTATCGTGCAGCATCAGACCAGCGAATTGTGGATGCGCCTGGCGTTGCACGAACTGCATGAGGCACGCGAACGGATCAAAGCGGCCGATCTGCCGGCAGCCTTCAAGATGCTGGCGCGGGTGGCGCGGATTTTCGAGCAACTGAACTCGGCTTGGGATGTGCTGCGCACGATGACGCCCAGCGATTACACCGCGTTTCGCGATGATCTGGGCCAATCATCGGGATTTCAGTCGCTGCAGTACCGGTTGATCGAGTTTCTGTTGGGCAACCGCAATCCAAACATGCTGCGGCCCCATGCGCACCGGCCGGACGATGCTGCGTTGCTGGAGGCAGAACTGGCGCGCCCCAGCCTTTATCACGAGGCAACCGCGCTTTTGTATCGCGAAACCGGTGCGGGGGCGCCGCCAGACCCGGTCCTGGACCATCCGCATTCGGCGCAGCCGGGCGTGCAAGCTGCATGGCAGCGGGTTTACCAGGATACCGGCGCGCATTGGCCGCTTTACGAACTGGCAGAGAAGTTGGTGGATCTGGAGGACTATTTCCGGCGCTGGCGGTTCAACCATGTCACCACGGTCGAGCGTGTGATCGGGCTGAAGCGTGGGACCGGCGGGACCGAGGGGGTCAGCTATCTGCGCCGGATGCTGGATGTCGTCCTGTTTCCGGAGTTGTGGGATCTGCGCGGCGAACTTTGAGCGGAGAGGTTTAGGCGGAGTCCTTGAGGCGCGGAGGTCTTGAAGGATGGCAGGCGCCGCATTTCCGCGGCGCCCGTGATTTCGGTCAGGTCGGGAACCGGCCGGTGCGCACCGTGATGCTTTGCGATCTGCCATTGCGCAAGATCTGAACCCGGGCTTGCGTTCCCGGCGCGGTATCGGCAACGGCCCGGGTCAGGTCGCGGATGGTATCGATTTTTGTTCCCTCGAAATCGGTGATGATGTCGCCGCGGCGCAAGCCGCCACGGGCCGCGGGACCGTCGCGCGAAAGATCAGCGATCAGCGCGCCGCCAGCGGACGCAAGGCCCATGCTTTCGGCAACTTCCTCGGTCACAGGCTGGATCGTGACGCCCAGCCAGCCGCGGTCGACGCGGCCATCTTCAACCAGATCGCCGACAATCTTGCGCGCCTGATTGGACGGGATCGCGAAGCCGATCCCGACACTGCCGCCTGACGGCGAATAAATCGCCGTGTTAACGCCGATCACCTGCCCGATCTGATTGAACAACGGGCCACCGGAGTTGCCCTTGTTGATCGGGGCGTCGATCTGCAGGAAATCGTCATAGGGTCCGGCATCAATCGAACGGCCGCGGGCCGATATGATCCCCGCGGTGACCGAGCCGCCAAAGCCGAACGGGTTTCCGATGGCAATCGCCCAATCGCCGACCTCGACATTGTCCGAGTCGCCCCAGGGCACAGTTGGCAATGTGCGCCCGGCCCGGATGCGCAGAACGGCAATATCTGTTTTCGGGTCGGCCCCGAGCAGCCGGGCTTCGAACTCCTCGCCCGTTGTCAGTACGACTGTCACGACATCGGCGTTTTCGATCACATGGTGGTTGGTCACCACCAACCCGGACGCGTCGATGATAAAGCCCGACCCCAGACCTTGAGGGCGGCGGCGTTCACCACCGCGGCGCTCGCGCCGGCCTTGTTGGCCAAAATAACGCTCCATGAACTCGCGCAGTTCGGGATCGACGCGCGCCGTGCGATCACCGCCGCCGGTGCGCAGCCCGGTCCGAATGGTGACAACCGCGGGCTGGGTTGCTTTGACCAATGGCGAAAACGACGGCAGGACCGCTGTCGGCGCCGCCATCGGCGCAGATGCGGGGACCAAAGAATGATGCGCCATCGGCGCCAACAGCGCCAATGCGCCGCCAAGCAGCAAGGCTGCCCCTGTCCGGCTTTTGATCATTGCAACTCTCCTCGTGCTCAAACTGGCTAGCGTGTGCAGGACGCTTCGCGCATCATGGTAAAGCATAAAGGGACAAAGATTCCATTTCCGACCCTTGGCATCGGTGTTTTCACGGGTTTGTTACGCAATATTTCGAAAATCGGAGGCCACTAACATGACGGGATTGCGCGATTTTGATGATCTTTTCGCCATCGCTGCCGAGCGTAAGGGCGGCTTAAAGGCGTTCGAAGCGACGTTGCCGCAGATCAAGACATCTGACGAACTGGCAGCGACGCCAGATGACCGCTGGCTGTCGATGATGGCGAAATGCGTGTTTCAGGCGGGGTTCAGCTGGAAGGTCGTCGATCAGAAATGGCCCGGGTTCGAGGAAGCCTTCAGCGGCTTTGACCCGGGGCGATGGTCGTTTATGTCGGATGACGATCTGGACACGTTGCTGAAAGACACCCGTGTCGTCCGCCACGCCAAAAAGCTGTCATCTGTGGGCGAGAACGCCGTCTTTGTCACTGATTTGGCCCGCGAGCACGGGTCGGCGGCGAAGTTTTTCGCCGAATGGCCGGTTACGGACTATGTCGGGCTGCTGCAAACACTGAAGAAGCGCGGCAGCCGGTTGGGGGGCAATACCGGGCAGTATTTTCTGCGCTTTATGGGCAAGGACAGTTTCCTGACCGGCAGGGATGTCGTCACCGCACTGGTCCGCGAAGGCGTGGTCGACAAGCAACCGACCTCGCAGCGCGACATGACCAAAGTGCAGGAAGCCTTCAATGCCTGGTCGGCGCAATCCGGGCGCTCGATGGCCGCTATAAGCCGGACACTGGCCTGCACAATCGAGTGAACGAACCGGGCCGGTGATGTCGAAACCGGGGCGTTCGGACAGAATTTGGCCGATGCCGCGCCCTCCCCTCTCAGAAAATCATGTAGCGGCTTACAGCGTGTTAACCAAAAATTAACCATTCTGGCAGGGCGTAATCCCGGTATTTTCTACCCATGCGCGAAAAGATACCGCGAAACTCTCTTCCCTTTTTGGTAAAATACCGAATTTCGCGCACTAACACCCTGCCAATCCACCATTTTTTCCGCTAGTGTATCGAGGACGAGGCAGAAGAGTTTCATAAGCATTCGGGTCCAAGGCGCGATCATAAAAAGCGCATCCTGACGGTGGCTGAGGCTGAATGATTGTAGCGATTGCAAAAAAGCTGAGATTGAAGGCTGCCGGTTTGGCATTGCTTTCACTGTTTCTGCTGCCGGCGCAGGCCGACGCAGCGTGCAGCGTTTTCTATCGCGTTGCCGCGGGCGACACATTGCGCACCATCAGTTTGCGCGAAACTGGCACCGACGATTACGACCGGTTGTTTCGGGCGAACACCGATATTCTGAGCGACCCATCGCGCATCGAAATTGGACAGCTTCTCTACATACCTTGCAACGCCGGTGCCTTTGTCGACCGAAGCTCGGCCATGGCGGCGGCGGGCCGCAAACCGACCTTCCGGGACAATCTGGGAACACGGCGCGCAGGCGCGCGCGCCGACGTTCCGGTCGCAGGCCCGTCTGTTGCCGAAGTGGCAAAGAGTGCGGTCCCGCTGACCGAGCCGCCTGCTGCCTTGCGGGTTTTGACCGGGTCCGGTCTGGCACCGCTGTCGCATCGCGATCTGCCTGGGCACGGCATGGCAAACCTGTTGCTGTCCGAGGCGCTTGCCGCCGTAAAGGACACACGCACCCTGGAACTTGCCGTTGTCGATGATTGGAAGTCCCACCTTTCGGTCCTGATGCCGACCGGGGCCTTCAACCTAGCGCTGCCCTGGCCGCGACCGGATTGCGGCGCCGCGGTGCCAACGCAGCTTTCGCAAAAGCTGTGCGCGAGTTTTGTTTATTCGGCGCCGCTCTATGAAATTCAGATGACAACGGTTGCACTGGCAGGCGATCCGCTGGAGCAGGCGCGGTCGGCAAATGCGTTGGCGGGCCGTACGGTCTGCCGCCCTGCAGGATTCCCCGCGGTCGATCTTGAAAAAACGAACAAGGCCCTGAAGCAGGAAATGACGATCGTGACCCGCTTTACGGCCGAGGATTGCGCGGCGATGATGGTCGAAGGCCGGGCCGATGCCGTTTCCTTGCCCGAGGTGGACGCCATTCGGTTGCTGCAGTCGGCAGACTTTTCCGGGCAACTGATCCGGGCACGGTATCTGGGCGCATCGGTACCTGTGCACGCGCTGGCCTTACGCAGCGCACCGGGGTCAGAGGCGCTGATCGCAAAGGTCAATGCGGGTCTGGCACAATTGCAGACGTCAGGGCGATGGATGGAAGTCATTTCGACCTATCTTCGCGACCTGCCTGAAGCGGCGAAATCGCAATAGGCGGGGGCTGTCTCCTAAAACTTCGTCTCCGGGCCGGGACGAACCTCTCAACCGGGCCCTGTCATTCCGGCAATGGCATAAGTTTTGACGTGATGATCCCGGAATTGATGCCGCCCCAGCTCAACTCGCCCCACAGCCGCTGATATTCCATTTTCGGGCAACAGTTCATGATGACCTGAACGCCCTTCGCTTCGGCGCGACGCGCAGCCGGGCGGTCGATCACGCCGATCTGCATCCAAATCGTTTCCAACCCGCGGTCCAGCAGAACGTCCAATGCTTCGTCGACCACTGCCCCGGCTTCTTCGGACCGCCGAAAGATATCAACCATCTGGATCGGATCCTGATCTGCCGGCAGATCGCTCAGACCTGCATAGACCGGAGAGCCGAACGCAACAGCACCCGCATACCGGGGGTTGACCGGCATGATCCGGTACTTTTTTCGCGCAAGATAACGCCCGACAAAATAGCTGGGCCGGATGTCGTTCAATGAAATCCCGACCGCGGCGATCGAGCGAACGCGGATCAGCGCCTCGCGCAGAAACTTATCGGAATACGGATGCCCTGCCATCGTCCTGCCGTTTGTGGTCACATTGCCTGCGATCAGAAAACACCAAGCACGCACAAATAAAAAGGTCCGCTGGTGCCGATTTGGGGGCGACGACCAGCGGACATAAAGTCGGAACGAGGGACAGTGAGTTTCGAAACCGGGTCGTTCAATTCCGGTTTCCTCACTACCAATATGGTGTCAAAGTTTACAATCTGTAACCCTTGGTCGCAATCCTGTGATCTCTGTTAAGGTATCTTATTGAAATCACTTAAGAAAAAATTTCCCGCAATTGTGTCGCCGAAAATAGAGTCACTGCAACGGCATTTGAGACGTTGAGCGAGCCAAACGCGCCTGCCGCGTCGATTCGGACCAGGTGATCGCACAAAGACGCTGTTTTTTCGCGCATTCCCGGGCCTTCTGCTCCGAACACTAAAGCCAGAGGCCGGTCAGAATAGCGTGCCGTGATGGAGGGAAGCGCGTCGGATCCGTCCCCGTCCAGACCGACCAGCGTATATCCCATGCCCGCAAGATCACCCATCGCCTTGGCCAGATTGGTCACACGGATATACGGCTGGCGCTCCAATGCACCCGAGGCGGCCTTGGCCAGCGCACCGGTTTCCGGGGCCGAGTGACGGCGGGGCGCGATGACGGCGCGGGCGCCGAAAACCTCGGCGCTGCGCAACACCGCCCCGACATTGTGCGGGTCGGTCACCCGGTCCAGCAGAACGCAAACCGGGACCGGCTTGCCGGGCCACGGCCGGCAGGCCTGAGGCAAGGTTCCCCAATCCAGAGGATCGACATGAACCGCCGCACCCTGGTGAACCGAGCCCTGGTCCAGCGGAACCGGGAACCGGCGCGGATCGGCGATTTCGGTCTCGATCTTTGCAAGCGCCAGCGCATCGGCCAGCCGGTCCGCAGCGTTGCGGGTCACGACAAGGCGATGGCACACACGGACCGGATTTGACAGCGCATCGCGTACGGCGTGGAGCCCAAACAACCAAACCGGCTCCGGCCCCGCCTTGCGCGCCTTGTCGCGGTCGATCGCCCATTGCGGTTTCTTGGTCATCCGGTCTGCCTAATGTGCCTGTCCCCTGCACGCCATACCGCGCCGGATTCGATATTGACACCCCCAGAGCCGCGCCCTATGTCGGGCGCCTGCCGGGCCTGCCCATGCGGGCCCTGGGGGGACGTGCTGCAAGGTGCGGCAGCGGACTGTAACTCCGCCGAGGCGACTCATGCCTGGTTCGATTCCAGGGTCCCCCACCACTCCTTTCGATTAAGATGCTGTTATTACGAGATAATTTTACCTTTCTTGTAGTGCAGTGTTACGAATGATGTTACGATTGATGCGCAAAGCTCACGCCTGAGACATTGCTTCCGATCGAACCGCAAGCGATTTCTTGGCAACGTCAAATCTGGCTTATTCCGTTGAAAAACTCTTATTGATTTGAGACTTGGTCGCTGATTCAATTTCCTCATTGAATTGGGGGGTGATTGCGATGTTGGGGCCGAAGCAAGAGGCGCAAGGCGCACTGTTTTACGAGTTCTCGATCGAAGACCATATCCCTCAGGATCATCTGCTGCGTTCGATTGATCGGTTTGTCGATCTGTCTGGCATTCGTCATCATCTTGCTCCGTTCTATAGCAATACGGGCCGGCCTTCGATTGACCCCGAACTACTCATTCGAATGCTGCTGGTGGGGTATTGCCTGGGCATCCGGTCTGAACGCAGGTTGTGCCAGTAGGTGCATCTGAACCTGGCTTATCGCTGGTTTTGCCGCCTCGATTTGACCGACCAGGTGCCCGATCACCCCACGTTTTCCAAGAACAGACACGGTCGCTTCCGTGACAGTGATTTGCTGCGCCACTTGTTTGAGACAACCGTTGCTCGTTGCATTGCCGACGGCTTGGTCAGCGGACAGCGCTTTGCGGCGGATGCCAGTTTGATTGAAGCAGATGCGAACAAGCAGAACTCGACACCCAAAGAAGAGTGGGATCACGCAGCGATTGAGCCAGACTGCGCGCCGCGTGCTGTGAAGGAGTACCTCGAGGTGCTGGATGATGCCGCTTTTGGTGCAGCGTCTGAGGTGGAACCCAAGTTTACGTCTCACTCCGATCCGGCCAGCCAGTGGACTGCGGCGCGCAAAGGCCCAGCATTCTTTGCCTATTCTACGAACTATCTGATCGACACGGATCATGCTGTGATCGTCGATGTCGAAGCGACACGATCAATCCGGCAGGCTGAGGTAGGGTCTGTGCGCACGATGCTGGACCGCGTCAAAGACGGGTTTGGATTGCATCCAGAGCGCATCATTGCAGACACCGCTTACGGTTCTGGACCTATGCTGGGCTGGCTGGTGGATCGCAAGATCGCACCACATATACCAGTGATCGACAAAGCTGGCCGCACGGACGGCACCTGGACCCGCGCCGACTTCGAATGGGATGCCGAGAATAACCAATACATCTGCCCCGAGGGCGAGGCGCTCAAGCAATTCCGACGAAACTATTCGGACCCAACCCGAGGCCCGTCCGGCAAGGGCGTTGCCAAGTATCAGGCCTTGAAGCTGACATGCCAATCTTGCCCTTCAAAGCCCAAGTGCTGCCCGAATGCGGACGCCCGCAAGATCACCCGCGAAGAGCACGAAGACGCCAGACAGGTCGCCCGCGACATCCACTGCCCGGCAGTGCATGTTTACATGCACGAGAGTGGCAAAAACCAAGCAATACGAGGTCTCGATGAAGCTGCGGAAGAAAGTCGAGATGCTCTTTGCGCACCTCAAACGGATCTTGGGGTTGGGGCGGCTGCGATTGCGTGGCCCATGCGGCGCAAATGACGAATTCCTCCTCGCCGCAACCGCCCAAAACCTACGTAAACTGGCGAAGATCTTCCCCGCACCGCAGCATCACAGATAGTGTAAGAAAGAAAGGCGCCTGAGCACACCACAAACAACCGCCTTCGGCGCTGCAACACGTTGTTTTTCCACAGAATCAGCGGAAAGCCGGCATTCGATGCCGTGCAACACCGATTTTGACAGATCTGCCAGAGCAGACATCCGACAGCTTGAGTGCCGGCGCTCGGATTTAACTATTAGCTATCTAGGGTCCGTGGACAATCAGGATTCCCATTTGATCTGATTTCTGATTCAAACTTTCGAAACGGAGGTTTGAATGAACGAGCAGCGGTTTGTGGTGACAGATGTTTTGTGGCAGCGGCTTGAACCCCACCTTCCAGGCAAAGCCAGCGACAGCGGCGTGACCGCGAAGAATAACCGGCTGTTTGTGGAGGCTGTGTTCTGGCGTGTGCGCACGGGGTCACCGTGGCGTGACCTGCCGCCCGCTTTTGGAAATTGGAACAGCCAGTTCCGGCGCTTCCGGCGATGGGCCAAAGCAGGTGTTTTCGAGAGTCTTTTCAAGGCGGTGAGTGATGACCCCGACCTTGAATATGCGCTTATCGATGGCACCATTGTTCAGGTTCACCAGAAAGCCACCGGCGCAAAAGGGGGGCTCAGGCTCAGGCCATCGGACGCTCGCGTGGCGGGCTGACGACCAAGATCGTAGCGCTGGTCGATGCGCTTGGGAACCTGGTGCGGTTCCTGCTTCTGCCGGGACAGGCGCACGATATGAAGGGTGTCGCGCCGCTGATCAAAGATGTTTCGTTCGATGCCCTGCTCGCGGACAGGGCATTTGACGCGAATTGGCTGCTGAAAGAACTCGATGCGCGCGGCGCAACCGCCGTGATCCCGCCTAAGGGCAATCGAAAGATAAAGCGCGCCTACGACATTGAGGTCTACAAATGGCGGCATCTCGTCGAAAACTACTTCGCAAAGATAAAGGAATTCAGAGGCATAGCCACGCGGTACGACAAAACTGATTGCAGCTACGCCGCCTGCTGGAACCTCGCTGCTGCGCTCATCGCGTCAAGATGAATGTCCACAGACCCTAGAAAGCTGACTTGCGGCGCGCACCCGTTCAATTTCGGCAAAGCGCAGGAAGCGGACATGGTCGAAAGCGTGGACCGCCCGTTACTGCGGTTTGCCAACTCCTCTGATCGTTGCGGTCGCGTTCTCGTTTGCCGACATTCGCGGCGAGTGCGAAGGTCAGGGCGAAGCGAATTCACACAATCGGGACGTAGCCGACATTGTCATAAGATTGGCCATCGATGATACAAGCTACGTTATGTAAGGGACTACATGGTAAGAATTTTGACCACAGTCACTGAGATTTTGATGCTCCTTTATTGGCTGTTGGCTGGCGCAATGGCGCTCGACCTGATCTACATTGACCCCTCACTAATGTATTCCGACTATCAAAATCCCTTGGTCGTGGCTTGGAATTGGTCGTTCTTTCCCATTGATCTGGCTTTCGCTGTCATTGGTTTGAGCGCTCGTTTTAGCTCTTTTTCAGGGCAATTCAGACTCAAGCTCCAGTTAATTGCATCGACGCTGATGTTCTGCGCAGGCCTCATGGCCGTCTCGTTTTGGACACTAACAGGAGATTTCAACGCAACATGGTGGGGCATGAACATTTGGTTGATTGTTTTGGGACTTGTAAACCTGTTGCGTGGCCTATCTGTGCAGTCGTAACGCGCGTGGGTTTGGGCTCTGAGCGGCCATCTGACAGTTTCCGTCGGGATTGTTCCGTCCTAGCGGGCGCTTAAGGTCGGGTGTCGGGAGATTTTGTTGAAGAAGTCGTTTTTCGAGAGGCTCCTGGCCTAGGCTGATGACGCTCGCCGCGCCGCTCAGGCCGGGTTCGGCACGAGTTTCGCGAGCTTCCTGAGGTTTTGCGCTGTTGCTGCCATCAGGAATTCGTCGCGGGCGCCGGATGGTCCTCTGAGCCGGAGACGGTCGAGTTTCAGGATACGTTTGAGGTGAGCGAACAGCATTTCGACTTTCTTCCTGGCGCGCATTGCATCGACATATGCGTCCGTTTTGGCGATGTCGCGGGCCATGTCTCGCGCGCCTTCGTGAACAGATCGCAGGATTTTCCGCGCATGCTCCTTGGGCGTGCAACACGGCTTGAGTGGGCATGCGTCGCAGTCGTGTTTGCTGGCGCGGTAACGGCGCTGGCCGTCGTCATCTACTGCATCGCGGGCAATCTTGAAGGGGCGACGGTACTGACGGAGCCAGTGACCGGCAGGGCAGCGATAGGCGTCCTCGCCGTGGTCGTAGGTAAAATCTGACCGGGAGAAGATCTCGTCTGATCGTCTCGACTTATCGATGACGGGTATGAATGGCTCTATACCCTGTTCCTCAACCAGCCAGGCGAGCATCTCCGCATTGCCATATCCCGTGTCGCCGACAAGGCGCTCGGGATAGAGGTTGAATGTCTGCCGGGTCCGCTCAATCATATCCCGGGCGGCCTTGTTCTCGGCCTGACGGATCGGTGCGGTTGGCTCGACATCCACGATGATCGCGTTGTCGAGGTCGACGAGATAGTTCGTGGAATAGATGAAGTGCGCCTTGCCGCGATCGGCAGCAGACCAGCGCGCCGCCGGATCGACAGGCGAGATGTATTTGGGCACGACGGGTGTCGCTGCACCGAAAGCGCATCGTCCAGTGTCGCAAGATATTCGGACGTCGCGCGGCCGGCGAATTGCTCTGGCGACCAGTCTTTCGGCGTGATCCCGTCTTCCCGGTTCGCATCAGCCTTGATCAGGGATGCGTCGACACCGAACGCTTCTCCGCCAACAAGACCTTCGCGGATGCATCGAGAAAGAACATCCTCGAACAGGAACCTGAACAGATCACTGTCGCGGAAACGGCCATGCCGGTTCTTCGAGAACGTGGAATGGTCCGGCACCGGATCGTTCAGATCCAGCCTACAAAACCAGCGATAGGCGAGGTTCAGATGCACCTCTTCGCAAAGTCGTCGCTCTGAGCGAATGCCGTGAGTGTAGCCGATAATCAACATCCTGATCATCAGTTCGGGATCGATAGATGGGCGACCAATCCGGCTATAAAACGGCTCGAGCCGACGCCGGACGCTCGAAAGATCGACGAACCGATCAATGCTCCGAAGCAAGTGATCCGCGGGCACGTGGATCTCCAGGTTGAACTCGTAGAACAGGCTGTTCTGCAGCACTTGCCGATCGCCCATCATCGCAGAAAACCTCCGTCACCACAGAGATCTTGAATCAGTGCTGGACCGTTCTTTCAACCCGGCTTTTTCAACAAAATCGGGACGAAGCGGACATTCATCAGTATCGCGCCAATGGCGACTATTGAACCGCTGCCAAAAACGATGGTTTGTGCCGTGATTCCGGCGCTCAACCAGACGGTGATTTTCGCACCTACGTGTTAAATCGGTGGCTCCTGGTGGGTATGCTCGCTAACCGCCACAATCTGGCTTTAGCCTTTGCCAGACTGACGCACGGTATCAGTCGGCAAGGATGTCGGCGAATAAGCGCTCTGCATGGGCAATCTGATCGCTTCCCTTGCGTCCACAGATCATTCCGCCATCGACGACTAGATCATGTCCGTTCACAAAACGAGATTCATCGCTGGCGAGGTATACCGCCGCTTGGGCGATGTCATCCGGTTGGCCGACCCAAGGCGTCACCTGTGTCGGCAATAGTGCTTTTTCGGTCTTCTCGAGCCGCGCTTCCGCCTCGTCGGTTGAAAGACCTGCGGCGACGGCGAAGATCGGTGTGACAATCGCACCGGGCGAGATCGAATTGACCCGGACGCCGAACTCCCCGAGTTCCATCGCGACGACACGGGTGAGATGAATGACAGCTGCCTTCGCCATGGAATAGACTTTAGGCCCGTAACCGGTTCGAAGACCGGCGATGCTGCCGGTGGAGATGATGCTGCCGCTGCCTTGCGCTTTCATGATTGGTGCAGCGTACTTCATACCGGCAACCACGCTCCCAACAAGAACATCCATGGAGCTTTGGTAATCATCGAGCGGCAGGTCCTCAATTGGGCCGGCTGGGCCAGGCGAACCGGCATTGTTGAAAAGGCAATTGATTGTCCCGAATTGGTCTACGGCCCTGTCAATCAAGGCCTTGACCTCCTTTGGCTGTGCAACGTCGGTCTGCACGAAAATTGCGCGCGCGCCCAGTTTGTCAGCTAAAGCTTCACCACGGTCAGCGCTGCGCCCTGCAAGAACGACTTTTGCGCCATGTTCCACGTATACCTCTGCTGTCCGTGCGCCAATCCCGGTCGTGGCACCAGTGATTACGGCAATCTTTCCCTCAAGACGACCGGCCATGGTGATTCCCTCCGTTGCGATCGATACCGCCATTTTTGCTACGGTCTTCGTGAAGATGCTGTTGTTAACAGTAACTCAGAACAGTCTGCCATGTGTCCGCTTCGGATTGAAGGCTATCGTAGAACTGCTTTCGCTTCTGGTTTGCCTTCCAGCGCATCACTGAGACTGCTGCCTCTGGTTGCGCGAATAGATTTAGCGTGTTGCAAAAACGGTGGTAGTTGGTCGAATATCGGCGTTCATCCCATGCAAGAAAAGGGCCAGCCACGATCCGGTTCAACTCCCACTTTGTGCCTAGAGCGATGCTAACACTGTGGTGTAGCATGTTCGTGGCCGAGTTAAACTGCGACAGCAGTCAGAGGGTATCGCCATGAAGATCAGACTTACATCCGTGTTTGCCGCCTTGCTGTTGGCGGTTTCTGGTCTGCCCGCAAAAGCACAAAAAATCATGCCGCTTTGCGAGACGTCGACTGGCCAACCAGGGCGGCTCTTCAACAACATGTTCGGCTATGTCGCCGTTCCGCGGTCCTTTGACAAAGCCGAAACTGGCGACGAAAAAGTCAGGCTGCTACCTAGTGGAATGACCCAAACGGAAGAGTCCGATTTGGGATTCCTATCTGATTGTATATGTGCGAATCTGCGTCATGCGCGCGGGAATTTCCATCACTGTTTCAGCTTCGGACCATCGAAGGCTTGAGGCAATCGTCTCCGATCGCAATGCGGCCCAGAAGCATGTCTGGCGGGCGCGGATCATCCTGCTAACCGCCGAAGGCCTCGGCACCCACGCCATCATGGCCGCCACGGGGAAGTCGAAGACAACGGTCTGGCGTTGGCAGGAACGATTTGCTGAGGCAGGGGTGGACGGCCTGCTGTGCGACAAGACACGGCCACCGGGCAAGGCACGGATCTCAACCGACAAGACAGCCGAGGTAGTCCGGATGACCCAGGCATTGCCGCCGCACGAGGCGACCCACTGGACGGCACGGGCGATGGCGAAGGCCGTGGGGCTCGGTGTCGCCACCGTGCAGCGGATCTGGGCTGCGCACGGTCTCAGCCCCCATCGCTGGCGTGTTTTCAAACTGTCGAAGGACCCCGCCTTCGTCGAGAAACTGCATGATATCGTGGGCCTGTACGTTTCTCCGCCTGCCCATGCTGTGGTGCTCAGTTTCGATGAGAAGTCCCAGATCCAAGCGCTCGACCGCACCCAACCGGGATTGCCGCTCAAGAAAGGCCGGGGTGCGACGATCACCCACGACTACAAGCGGCACGGGACAACCACGCTATTCGCGGCGTTGAACGTCCTGACCGGTGAAGTCATCGGGCGGAACATGCAGCGCCACCGGCATCAGGAGTTCATTCGGTTCCTGAATGCGCTAGAACGCGACATACCGGCCGGAAAGGTCGTCCACGTGATCCTGGACAACTACTCCGCCCACAAGCACGAGAGAGTTCGCTCCTGGCTCGCGCGCCATCCGCGTTGGACGTTTCACTTCACGCCGACCTCGAGTTCATGGTTGAACGCCGTTGAAGGTTTCTTTGCCAAGCTGACCCGCCGACGCCTGAAGCACGGCGTCTTTCACTCGGTCGTCGATCTGCAGGCGGCAATCAACCGCTTCATCGCCGAGCACAATGAGGTCGAGGCGAAGCCCTTCATCTGGCGTGCCGATCCAGACGTCATCATCGCCAGCCGCAATCGAGGCTTCCAGGCGCTGGAGGTGGTCCGCCAATAGACCAGGCGGCACCTTTTGGGTTACCCGACGGGACGTGGTTAAAGCCGATTTACGAGGCCAAAGCCGCAAGCAACTCACGCGCCTTCGCCTGATCTTCGGGGCAATCCCCCTCTGCAATGCTGTCATGGACGGGTTTGAGCAGAGAGATCGCCTCGGCGTTCCTCCCCTGATCCCGCCAAAGGCCCGCCAGATCGATGGCCGCGCGCAGTTCCCAGAATTTGCTGCCCTGTCGCCGGGCGACGTCGAGGGCTGTAACCAGATATTTTTCCCCGGTCTCTGTGTCGTCAGCCGCTATGGCAATGGCCGCTTGCAGCCGGTGGAGGTCGGACAGGGCGTAGGCCTCACCTGTTTCATCGATCATCTCTTGCGCCATCATGGCCAGTTCGACCGCCTCTTCGCGAAGGCCCATCGACAAGGCTGACCGAGCAACGACAACGCGCCAATGCGGGAGACCCTGTTTGAACTTGGCTGCACTGATGGCCGCATCAACCTTCCGGTATCTCGCTACGCTGGTGTTGTCGCCCTTATACGCCGCCAAAACTTCGGTCATGGCCGACGTATAACCCATCCAATTCGTCAGATTATATTCCTGAGCAATCGGCGTCAGCTTGTTCAGACATCGCTCAAAGTCTGAATGGTCGCCGGACCCCTGGCTATACTGGCAAGCACGCTGACACAGCGTAGCGCAGATTGTCTGGATATGACCGGTCGACATGACAAGGCTTTCGGCCTCTTCAATGTGGATCGCGGCGCGCCTCGTCTGGCCCAGTGCCTGCAAATTGAACGCCTGGAAACTGTGGACCATGACGCCGACGTCCTGCCCGAACTGGTTGGCGAGGCCCGCATGTGCGATGGGATCATAGTTGGCCAGGGCGACATCCAGATACCGTTGCGCTTCTGCAAAGTTACCCATCCAATAGTGTGAGGTGCCTGCAACTCGGTTGGCGACCACCAGTGGTGCAGTGTTCAGCGAACTGGCCGTCTGCTCGACAAGCGCTTCCGCGGTACGCAACGCATCTGCGTACTGGCCCCTAACGGCTGCACCAACCCACAATCCGTACTGGATCGAATACCGCACCGGGGTCTCGCCGATCTTGTCCGCAATAACCAACGCCTTTTCGAAGGGGATTATATACGATAGTGCCCAAAAGGGCTTGACGCCCTAGACCATAGGTGATTCAATAGTGCCCAAGATCAAGGGAGATACACATGGCACAGAAAGCACCCGGTAAGCACTATCGTGAAGGTATCAGCCTCGTAAAGCTGTTCAAGATATTCCCCACCGACGAAGCCGCCGAGAAGTGGTTTACCGAGGAACGCTGGGCCGATGGTCCTCACTGTCCACATTGCGGATCGACCAGCGTGCTGTCCGGGGCGGCACACAAGACCATGCCCTACCGTTGCCGTGAGAAGGAATGCCGCAAGCGATTTTCAGTTCGCACTGGGACGTGCATGGAAGCGTCCAATCTCGGTTATCAGGTCTGGGCAATTGCGATTTACCTCATGACCACCAGCCTCAAGGGTGTTTCGTCTATGAAGTTGCATCGCGATCTGGAGATTACCCAGAAAGCCGCTTGGCATTTGGCGCACCGGGTGCGCAAAGCGCTTGAGGATGATGGTGTTGCACTGCCCTTTGGTGGCCCGGTGGAAGCCGACGAAACCTACATCGGCGGACTCGAAAAGAATAAGCACAAGGGCAAGAAGTTGAATGCCGGGCGCGGCGGCGTTGGCAAAGCCATCGTCGCTGGCGTGAAGGATCGGGAAACCAATCAGGTTATTGCCAAGGTCGTACGGGACACCACGTCGAAGACGCTGCAAGGCTTTGTCATTGACCACACCACCGAGTGCGCGGCCGTCTACACAGATGATGCCAGCGCTTATAAGGGGATCAACAGGACGCACGAGGCAGTTCGCCATTCCGTTGGTGAGTATGTTCGGGAACAAGCTCACATCAACGGTCTGGAAAGCTTCTGGGCACCGCTCAAACGCGCTCACAAGGGCACGTTCCACAAAATGAGCCCCAAGCACCTGAACCGTTATGTGAATGAGTTCTCAGGCCGTCACAATGTCCGTCCGCAAAACACCATCGACCAAATGTCAGGCGTGGTTACTGGCATGGAGGGCAAGCGCCTTCGCTACGTTGATTTGATTGCAGACAACGGTTTGGCAAGCGGAGCGCGGTCATGAGTGATTCAAGCGTCGCGAATGATCTTTCTCAATTTCTCGGGTCTGAAAAGTTTTCAACAATCATGGCCGATCCACCTTGGCGCTTTGCCAACCGGACAGGAAAAATGGCCCCTGAACATAAACGTCTTGCCAGATATCCGACAATGACGCTTGAAGACATATGCACTCTTCCCGTTTCAGATTTTGTCGAAGATCGGGCGCATTGTTACCTTTGGGTTCCAAATGCTTTGCTCCCTGAGGGATTACAGGTCATGACCAAGTGGGGCTTTGCTTACAAGTCAAACATCATCTGGCACAAGGTCCGCAAGGATGGTGGCTCTGATGGGCGGGGTGTTGGGTTTTACTTCCGAAACGTCACCGAAGTCCTGTTGTTCGGGATACGTGGAAAAAACGCGCGCACACTTCAACCCGGGCGGCGACAGATCAATCTGTTCGGGACGCGCAAGCGGGAGCATTCCCGTAAACCGGATGAACAGTATGATATCATCGAAAGTTGCAGCTGGGGACCATACCTGGAATTGTTCGGGCGCGGGTGCCGTGAAAACTGGACGGTCTGGGGCAACCAGGCGGGCGATGACTATAAGCCGACATGGGACACGTATAAATACAATTCGTCAGTTGCGGCGGAATAGGCATGTCAGAAGGCGAGAGACATTTGTTCTCGAAAAACGTCAGGCAGAAGTTTGAAATTCACAGTTATAGGAACGCAGCGTCCATTCTGGCCAACAGTTTTCCTGATCAGTTCTCACATGTGACAGATGCTTTGGAAACGTTTGAGATCACAACGGAGATGATAAGGAGACCGGGCGGCAGCAAGGGGCCAATCGCCCAATATGTGGATACGCTATTCCCGTTGCCCGACTGGATAGAAACCCGCATTTCCGCTGATCTTCTGGTCCGGTTGGAACATGCGAAGCAAATTGGAAATATTCTTCACAAATACGTCAAAAAAGGTTTTCTAGATGGTCACAGGATTGATTTTGTTTCCGGGAAAGTCGCACTTGACTTCGAGTGGAATAGCAAAGACCAGACTTATGATAGAGACCTGTATGCGTTTTCAGCCTTCTATGATGCTGGCGCAATCGACGTTGGTGTTATACTGACACGCGGTTCCTCGCTGGACAATGAGTTCTTTCGGAGTCTTGGGAAGGTTTTGAACAAGGATGGAACCCAAGGCAGCGAATACGTGTATAAGAAGTTTGGAGCATCAACAACATGGATGGGCAAATTGCTTTACAGATTGGACGCAGGACGCAATGGCGGTTGTCCCGTCTTGGCAATCGGGATCACGCAGGAATGCATTGGAGAAAGCGATGACCAAACAGAAGTCTGACTACTATAACAAGGTCATGGACCGGAGTTACCAGCCAACAAAAGCCGATATGAACAAGGACATAAGTGTACCGGTAAAACCGGAGAGGTTGATAAAGGCAGTCATGAAAGGCGGTGCAACCCGACAAGAACCTGAAGACGAAGAAACTTGAGAGATCTGGGCACTATCGTATATAATTCCCTATCAATTGTCCGACGAGCTGGAAAAGTTCCTGCACGACCAGTCGGTCGTCGGCGCTTCAGCCTGGAACCGGCTGTTCGACGAGACGATGGCAGGGCTGACCTTCGACGTTGAAGGCGCCGACGCACCCATGGGGTTGGAGGCGACGCTGAACCTCTTGTCCGACCAGAAGCGCGACCGGCGCGAGGCCGGTGGCCGGGCGGTTGCCAAGGTCCTGGGCGACAATATTCGCCTGTTCACGCTGATCACGAATACCCTGGCCAAGGAAAAGGAAATCGAGGATCGCTGGCGCAAACTGCCCAGCCCCGATGCCGGCAGGCACCTGGCCAATCAGGTGGAACCCGAGGTCGTCGATGCGCTGCGCGAGGCCGTGCAGGCCGCCTACCCCAAACTGTCGCACCGCTATTATGCAATGAAGGCCAAATGGTTGGGCCTGGACAAGCTGGAATACTGGGACAGGAACGCGCCGCTGCCGGACTCTGACGACCGCACGGTTGTCTGGTCGGATGCCAAGAAAATCGTGCTCGATGCCTATTCCGGGTTCTCGCCAAAAATGGCCGACCTGGCCGCACCGTTTTTCGAGTCAGGCTGGATCGATGCAGGCGTCAAACCGGGCAAGGCGCCGGGCGCTTTTGCGCATCCCACCGTCACCGATGCGCATCCCTATGTCATGTTGAACTATCTCGGCAAACCGCGCGATGTCATGACCCTGGCGCACGAGCTTGGACACGGTGTGCACCAGCGTCTGGCCGCCGGGCAGGGCGAATTACTGTCACGCACGCCGCTGACCCTGGCTGAGACCGCCAGCGTTTTCGGCGAGATGCTGACCTTCCGAAAAATGCTGGCCGAGGCGCCTGATACCCGGACCCGCAAGACCATGCTGGCCGGGAAAGTCGAGGACATGATCAACACGGTCGTGCGCCAGATTTCGTTCTACGAATTCGAACGCCGGGTTCACGCAGCACGCCGCGAGGGCGAGCTGACCTCGGAACAACTCGGCGAGATATGGATGGCTGTCGCAACCGAAAGCCTGGGGCCCGCGATCAATCTTGAAGCCGAGTACAACACGTTCTGGGCCTATGTCCCGCACTTCATTCACTCGCCGTTCTATGTCTATGCCTATGCGTTCGGCGATGGCTTGGTGAATGCGCTCTATGCGGTCTATGAAAACGGCGATCCCGGTTTTCAGGACAAGTATTTCGATATGCTGTCTGCGGGCGGCACGCTGCACCACAAGGAACTGTTGGCGCCCTTTGGCCTCGATGCCTCCGACCCGGCGTTCTGGGATCAGGGATTGTCACTGATCTCTTCGATGATCGACGAATTGGAAACTATGGACTGATGCTGCGGACCGTCAGCGGCGCGCCGCGGAGGTCAACTGCGTTTGGTCCGCGCAAAACCCGGCGCTGGGTCCTTGGCGCCGGGATTGCTGCCGCCACCAGCCCGGCTTTTGCGCGGTTTCCGCATTCTGTTCCTGACGGGCTGATTTTCTTTGTCGGCAATTCGTTCACCCGGCAGCATGCGATCCCGGCCCTGGTCTGCCGGATCGCGGCGGCGTCCGGAACATCGGCGCGGTGCCATCCGCATACCGCCAACGGCGCCTGGCTGTCTGGTTCGCTGGACTTCGCCCGGTCAATCTCTCGCGATCGCGGCGGACCAGTGCCCGGCGTCGTGGTCCTGCAAGACCACTCCATCGCGCCCCTGACGGCTGATGGCAGACGGCACTCGGCAGCCGCGATGGCGGCATACCGGGCGCAGTTCGACGGTGCAGTTCTGTTCGAGACCTGGCCGCGCGCCGCAGGGCACCACCTCTACAAACAGCCCGGCATGCCCACCGGGCCGGAAGAGATGGTCGCGATCGTCCATGACCACTATCGCCAGCAGGCAGACCGTCTGATACTAACGTGCATTGATCAGAACTCATGGGCCCATTTACGGCTACCGATTGATGAGATGCGCCAGGGCTGTTCGATGAGCTTGTTCCAACTGTCACAGCAGTGCGCGACGATGTCGTCGTAGTTTTTGAAGACCCGGTTTGAGAGCCAGTTGTCGCGTATGAATTGCCAGATGTTTTCGACTGGATTCAGTTCTGGCGACCGGGCCGGGATTGGAACGAGTGTGATGTTTTCCGGCACATCGAGCTTCGGTGTCGTGTGCCATCCGGCCTGATCGAGCAGCAGGATGGCGTGTGCGCCTGGGGCGACTTCGGCGCTGATCAGCTTCAAGTGCTCCACCATGGCATAGGTGTCGCAGAACGGCATGACGAGGCCGGCACCCTTGCCTTCCGCCGGGCAGATTGCGCCGAAGATATACGCCCATTTCGTCCGCTGATCGTGTGGCGCACGGGGACGCGTTCCTCGCCGCGCCCAACGTCGTGTGATCTTGTTCTTCTGGCCGACCCTGGCTTCATCTTGAAACCAGACCTCTACGGGCGGCCAGCCTCGCTTGATGCGGATGGCTGTGACGACGTCGCCGAAGTTTTTTTGAACATCTCGATCGCCTCCTCATCCTGCGCGTAGTGCTGCGGGCGCGCTGTGAGTTTGCGATATCCCAAGGCGTGCAACTCGCGGCCAACGGTATGACGGCTGACCGAAACGCCGAACTCTTCGTATAGCCAGAACGCAAGGTCGACGAGGCGCCAGCGCACAACCCCATCGAGATAGGGACGCGGGCCTGACTCGACCGCCGCCGCGAGCGCGGTGCGCTGCTCAGCCGTCAGGAGCGGTGCCTTGCCCGGTGCCTTCCGCGTCGTCAGCGCATCCGGGCCGCCGTCGTTGAACCGCAACACCCAATCCCGGATCACCTGAAGGCCAACCCCGCCCGTGCGCGCCGCATCGCTCCGCGAGCCTCCGTCAAGGACAACTGCCAGAGCGAGAAGCCGCCGCGTCTGATCCGCTTCATCGCTCTTCCGCGCCAGACGTCGAAGATCCGTTCCTGTATAATCCAATCTGATCTGAACAGCAGACCCCATGGCAAAAACTCCTCTGTTTTCCATGGTGAATCAGATCAAGATCGGGCCGGAAATCCCCTTCCGTGAGTCCGAGTCATTGCGCCGCAGTATGAACGCCGCTTTGGCACCGATCGGGCCTGCTTGGCTGGCGGCGATGGACCAGGGGATCAAAGTGCACGCGCACGACGGTTATCACGCCAATGCCGCCGGTGCCTGGCTGGCGGCGATGCTGCTGGCCGCCGCCCTCGGGGTCGCTGACCCTTACACCGCCCCGCCGCCTGGCGGCGTGCCGCCCTCGGACGCTGCCATGCTGACCGAGATTGCGCGGGCCATGACCGGGAGCACTATTCAGCCTGACTGACCCGGCCCGGCGCCGTGAAAGTGGGATCACTCAACAACCAGGAGTGCCCGGTCCAAGTCTATCGGGTTGAAGCGCGCTCTTGCGCCGTCAGTTCAGCCCGGCAGCCCGCCGACTGCACCGCAGCCCGTCACCGTCGATCAGATCCGGCGCAACCACCCGTTCGGGCTGTAGGTCACGTTATTCCCAAAGAAATCGGCGTATTCGGTCATGATTTCGAACTCGTCGCCAAATTCCAGCATGAACTTTTTCAACGACACAATCGGCCCGCCGTGAAAGCGGTCGGACAGGCCCAACTGGTTTAAAATTCCATCTTCCATGACCATGACATCGCCGGGAAACAGCAACTCGCGGAAGAACCGCAGAACATGGTCACAGACCGGCGGCGTGTGGGCGCTGTCCTCGATCACCAGCCACGGACGGGGCAGATCATCCAATTCCGCCAGCGGGGTTGCCCAAAGATCGCGGGCATCGCCCTCGATGAACCGCACCCTTGGGTCCTGCACCTTGCGCCGGTCATGCGCGTCCAGCGACAGGATTGTCGTGCCCAACCCCATCGACTGGCATTGATCGGCGAAAAACAGCGCGCTGCCGCCGTGATGCGTGCCGATTTCGATCAGCGTCTTGGGCCGCAAATCGAACAAGAGGCGCATATACAGCGCCAGGTCAAACGGGCTCTTCAGGCACGAAACACCGCGATAGGTATAGGCGGTGGTGCCCTTGTGAAGCTCATTCAGGAAGGCGCGGGGGACCGAGCTGGCCCAGCGCCGGGGCCGGTTTTCAACCGGTGGCTCGACTGCAATACTCATGGGCAAACACTCCCCCATCGCGGTTGACACGGGGTTAACGATGGCGCCCCTGCTTGCAAAATTTGCCCTCCGTGCTAGGACCCGCGCGATCAGCCGAAAGGGACCCGACCATGCAGGATCTCGACCCGATCCGGGCGAAATATCTCAGCCAGATTGCCGAGGCGACCGACGAGGCCGCGATCGAAGCCGTGCGCGTCACGGCGCTGGGCAAGAAGGGCGAGATTTCCCTGATGATGCGCGAGCTTGGCAAAATGACGCCGGAACAACGCCAAAGCGCCGGCCCCGCTTTCAACGCGCTGAAGGACGAGTTGAACGCGGCCCTTGGCGCGCGCAAATCAGCGCTGGGCAATGCCGCGCTGGAAGAACGCCTGCGCACCGAATGGCTGGACGTGACCTTGTCCAGCCGCCCCGCTTCCCATGGTACGATCCACCCGGTCAGCCAAGTCACGGACGAGTTGACCGCGATCTTCGCTGAAATGGGATTCTCCGTCGCCGAAGGCCCGCATATCGACAGCGACTGGTACAATTTCGACGCGCTGAACATACCCGCCGAGCATCCCGCCCGCACCGAGATGGACACCTTCTATATGGCGCGCGCCGTGGGCGACGACCGCCCCCGCGCCGTCCTGCGCACCCATACCTCTCCCGTCCAGATCCGGCATATGGAGGCGCACGGCGCCCCCTGCCGCATCATCGCGCCCGGCCGTGTCTATCGCTCGGACTACGACCAGACCCACACACCGATGTTCCACCAGGTCGAAGGTCTGGCCGTCGACAAGGGCATCTCGATGGCCATGCTCAAATGGACATTGGAAGAGTTCTGCAAATCCTTCTTCGAGGTCGACGGGGTCGAACTGCGCTTCCGCGCCTCGCACTTCCCCTTCACGGAACCAAGCGCCGAGGTCGACATCCGCTGTTCCTGGGAAGGCGGTCAGCTAAAACTGGGCGAAGGCGACGATTGGATGGAAATTCTGGGGTCCGGTATGGTCCACCCCAAGGTGCTGGCCAATGGCGGCATCGACCCCGAGATCTACCAGGGCTTTGCCTTCGGCATGGGCATCGACCGCATCGCCATGCTGAAATACGGCATCCCCGATTTGCGCGCCTTTTTCGATTCAGACCTGCGTTGGCTGCGCCACTATGGTTTCAAAGCACTCGACTGGCCCAGCGTGCATGGGGGGTTGAGCGGGTGAAACCAGGTCGGGGCGAGAAGACAAGTCGCACAAAATTTCCGGATGCTGATATTCAGACGCCAGGCTGAGTGGGGTATACCACATTCAGTCGCCACGGTATTGTTTAGAATATTCTCCAGCGCTCAAAGACGTTGGGGAATATCGCCATGCCAGAATTATTAGAACATCTAATCGCACCGGTATTGCTAGCGCTATTCGCTATAGTGTTTGGCTCTTTGAGCTATGGTCGCCAGAAACGGTTAGATCGGGAGTTTGTTCTCGAAACTAAGCGTCGCGATGCAATGGTACGTTTACTTTCCGGTATCGATCGATTGATAAACCACCCAGCCATCGAACGGAAAAAGCAGATCGATGCAATTCTCGATACGAAAGCAGCATTGAACGAATTACTGGTCCGTGTGGATAGTTCAACGGCGTCTAAACTCTCTGCACTAATGGAAGGTACGCGGTTGCTGTCCAACTGGAATGACGATGTCATAACCGGAAAAGCAACCGATAACGACGAACGTGGTGACGACGTGAAAGCCGGGTACAACAAGTCTTTACTATCTGCACTGAACGCAGTCCGGGCAGACTTCGATCAGACTGATGTACTGAAAAGCGATTTGCGGATAGAAACGCTTCTCCTGAGAGATTTCCAACTCGACGCCGCTGCGCCAGAGCCGGCGGATAGCGCCTGAACGGCAACGAACTTCATCACTTTCCGAGCCTCACCGCGAGTGCGGAGGCCGTCCGCACGGCGGGCGCAACCCAGCGCCGCCGCGGCCGTCCCCGCAGCAAGCTGTGGTAGGATTGGCGGCCAAGATAGTGCCGACCACTTGAACGCCCCCGGTCGTTACCAACGGCAGGACCGATGCGGGGAGCACAGAAGGAGGGGAAAATGGGGATCTATCTCGTTTACGTATCCGACAAAGTCACGGGCGACCAAGACCGTCTTAAGAAAGTGACAGCATCGCTCGAGCAGGCAGGGCAGGTCTCGACGGCAGACGATCACATCTATTCCGTCAGGACCGACGATGACGGCACCAGCGTTGTCGAGGCAATGCGCGCCGCGGCCGTCGGCGGGTCGTATTTCGTCGCAAAAGTCGACAAGGTTCTGGGCTTTTTTACTAACGAAAGCCGGATGTTCAGCCGTGTCGTGCAGGACCTTGACGGTTAGATCGCCGCACCGGTGGACCTGCGCGCAGGCAGCGCATAACACGACTGTTCCCGCGCCATGACGGCGGGCCAAAGCCCGCCTTACATTAAGCGGTTCGACCCCGCCCCTATTGCACCCGCGACTTGAACCTCGCAAACATTGCTTTTGCCTTGCGGGCGCCCTGGCGCTTCAAGGTTCGCTTGAACCCGGCTTTCTTGCGGGCAAATTTGTGCCAGGGCTTGTCGCCGCGCAGTACGCGGCCCTTGGAAATCATCCGGATATTGGCCTCGACATCCCCGTCGATCCCCTTCAGGCGATAGGAGTGCTCGTCGATGATCCGGCTCGCGCGGAACAGCAGCGGCTTCAGGGCCGTTTCCTCAAGCTGCTCGACTTTGTCCATCCACCCCGCGTCGCCCATCTCCTCGTAGGACATGTTCACAATCGTGCCGGTATCGGCGCAGGTCAGGTAATAGCAGCCCAGGATCGGACAGTCTTCGAACAGCGTCAGGTCCAGCGTGGCCGGGTCTTTCAACCGCTCGTTGCCCCGGCGCATTTCCTTCCAGTTCCGGCCATAGACGAACAAAGTCTGGATCAGTTGGGCGAACGCGCTGGCCAGCGGCCCCAACGCTCCTGCGAAGGCTGTGACCGGAACAAACACCGCCGATGCGCCCAGCGACGGGATCGCGCCAACGGCTTCGACCACCAGCAGCACATTGCCCGCGATACCCCAGGTATGACCGCCGACAGTGTGCACGGCCGAGATCGCGTGCTGGTGAAAATCGCGCCGCAGAATGCGTTGGACTGCGGTGAACGCTGCGGCAGGGTCGCCATCTGCCAGCCCTTCGCGCACATTGCGCAACTGATACCGGCGATGCGCGTCCTTCAGCATCGGGATTGCCGATTTGCCGATCGCGCCCAGCGACGTGACAATCCCCAGCCCCGGCGCCGCCGCGCCCAGGACGCTCATCGCCGATGCAATCGCGTTCAGGATCTGCTCCGTCACATGCTGGCCAAGCTCGGTGAAGACCGCACCGATCATCCCCGGCAGCACGTCCATCAACGCTTCCAGCACCTTTTCGGCCAGTTCGGATACAAAGGTGCCGCTAGCTCCTCCCGCAGCCGCACCAGCGGCTCCCATGACGGCGCCCGCCTGCCTTGTCAGCAATCCGACCGTGCTGCCGATCGCGCTTTTCTTGTGGACAAGCTCGGTGTCCTTGAACAGTTCTTCAAGATAGTCTTCCCGAAAATCCGACAGTATCTTGCGCGCTGCGGCATCGGCATCAATCGGTCCATCGTCGTCTTTGGTGGTAACCATGAAATCGGTCCTCAAAATTTGCGTCGGTAAATAGTTCAATCCGCATACGATGCTCGGCAACCGCCGCGGGATACAACTCTCATCTTGCTGATTGCCGATAATTTCCAATTTTTCTTCATCTTATGATGTAGTGCCGGGCCCGGCATTCGTGCATCGGTGGCAAGGCCTGATCGGATGCTGGTTGCGACTGGTGATCACCGGCCTTCGGCCATGCGCCGTTTCGGCACGACCGGACCAGATGTACGGCGCGATCTTTCAACCGCGCGAGGGCACGAAAAGATCCACCGGACCCCAAACCGCCAACAGCCACCCCATCCATCAATGACAGAAAGTCTGCCTCCAGATCCGGATCGCCATCGCGCAGGCGTCGCAGGTCGATCGCTGATTTAGCTACCTGAAATTGTGTAAGAAACCGCGCTCAACCGAATGCAAGTTAAAGTTGAATAGGGTCCAGTGAACCCGTAAGGCTTCATCGTAAATCAAGAATATCTAAACATCGAGCAGGGGGGTGCACGATGATCCAGGTGGTCGCGAGTCTTACGATTAATCCGGACGAACCAGAGGCGCTCGAAAGCTATTTTGCCGCCGCCATGCCGTTGATCGAAAATGCCGGTGCAACGGTCGCGCAGCAGATCGAGCTGGGTGATCCGATTGTCGGCGAGACGCCGTCGCAGTTATTGATGCTGGTCGATTACCCCAGCTTGGACGCCGTCGATGCCGTGTTTCGAAGCCCGGCCTATCAATCGATGATCCCAATCAGGGACAGGGCATTCCTGAAATACAATATCTGCTATGTCAGCAACAACGTCCTGATCGAACTCGGCGACTAAAGCCTCCTTGTCCTGCGCGCTAATTTGCGCTGAAGCCATGAACGACACGCAGGCCAGCAACCACCGGCGGCACTCCATCCCACTTCACACCTTCCGCCAAAAGCGTTAAGCACCGCCGCGACCCATCCCAAACCGGCGCGAGCACCCGATGAAGTTCACCCTGTCCTGGCTGAAAGAGCACCTCGAAACCGAGGCAACGCTTGACGAGATCACCTATGCCCTGACCGACCTGGGGCTGGAGGTGGAAGGCGTCGAAGATCCGGCCGAAGCCCTGGGCGCGTTTACCATCTGCCGGGTGATCGAAGCGGTACAGCACCCCAATGCCGACCGCCTGCGCCTCTGCCGGGTCGAGGCCTGGCCGAACGGCCCGGACGCCGCGTCCGAAGAAGTCCAGGTCGTCTGCGGTGCCCCGAACGCACGCACCGGGATGGTCGGCGTTTTCGCAGCCCCCGGCACCCATGTCCCCGGCACCGGCGTCGATCTCAAGCCCGGAAATATCCGGGGGGTCGAGTCCAACGGGATGCTGTGTTCCGAGCGCGAACTGATGATCTCCGAAGATCATGACGGGGTTATCGATCTGCCCGCCGACGCGCCGATGGGTGTGCGCTATATCGACTGGGCGGGGCTGAACGATCCTGTCATCGATATCGCCATCACACCGAACCGCCCCGATGCGCTGGGCGTCGAAGGCGTCGCGCGCGATCTGGCGGCGCGGGGGCTGGGCAAACTGATCTCTCCCGCCATCGAACCGGTTCCGGGCACCTATCTCAGCCCTCATGGCGTCACCATCGACCCGGCCGTGCAGCAAAGGGGCTGCCCGGCCTTCGCCGGGCGCATGATCCGCGGTGTCAAAAACGGGCCCAGCCCGGCCTGGCTGCAACAGCGGCTGCGCGCTATCGGTCTGCGTCCGATCTCGGCCCTGGTCGATGTGACCAACTTCCTGACCTATGACCGGAACCGTCCGCTGCACGTCTTCGATGCCGACAAGGTCAAGGGCGACGGCCTGCATGTCCATTGGGCCGAGGCCGGGTCCAAGCTGGTGGCACTCGATGACAAGGAATACGTCTTCGAACCCGATATGATCATGATCTCGGACGCCCAGGGGCCGGAGGCGATTGCGGGTGTCATGGGCGGCGCGCCGACCGGCTGTCAGGCCGACACGGTCAATGTCTTCGTCGAGTCGGCCTACTGGGACCCGGTGATGACCGCCTCGACGGGGCGGCGCCTGAAGATCCATTCCGACGCGCGGTACCGGTTCGAGCGCGGCATCGACCCTGCCTCGTGCGTGCCGGGCGTGGAACTTGCCACCAAACTGATCCTCGAAATGTGCGGGGGCGAGCCATCGGACATCGTCCTGGCCGGTGAGGTTCCCAATACCAGCCGCGCCTACACCCTTCGTCCCGACCGGGTCGAAAGCCTGGTGGGCATGGCAATCGCGCGCGATGAACAGGTGCGGATCCTGACGGCGCTTGGCTTTTCGGCCACCGGCACGGGCGACAGCCTGGAAGTCTGGGTGCCGTCCTGGCGCCCCGATGTCCAGGGCGAGGCCGATCTGGTCGAGGAAATCGCCCGCGTCGCCTCGCTGACCAAACTGCAATCACAGCCCCTGCCGCGCGCCGCAGGCGTTGGCCGCAAGACCCTGACCCGGATGCAAACGCTCGAGCGCAATGCGCGGCGCAGGCTCGCGGCTCTTGGCCTGAATGAATGCGTGACCTATTCGTTCATCTCGGGCGAAGAAGCGGCGATCTTCGGCGGCGGCGGCGGCGATGTGATGCGCCTCGACAATCCGATCTCGTCTGAGATGAGCCATATGCGCCCCTCGGCCCTGCCCGGTCTGCTGACGGCCGTTGCCCGCAATCAGGCGCAAGGCACCGGTGATCTGGGCCTCTTCGAAATCGGCGCCGGGTATCATGGCGGCGAGCCGGGCGAGCAATCGGCCACGGCCATCGCTGTGCGCGCCGGTTCCTCCACGCCGCGCCATTGGTCGGGAACCCGGCGCCCGGTCGATCTTTATGACGCCAAGGCCGATGCCGAGGCGGTTCTGGCCGCCCTCGGCGCCCCGGTCGATCGTCTGATGGTCAGCCGCGATGCACCGGACTGGTTCCACCCCGGCCGCTCGGGCGCGCTGAAACTGGGGCCGAAGAACACGCTTGCGGTCTTTGGCGAGCTTCACCCAAATGCGCTGAAGGCAACCGGTGCGCGCGGCCCCGCCGTCGCCATCACCGTCTTTCTCGAAAATCTGCCCGCCGCGAAGGCCAAAGGCACAACACGCCCCGCGTTGAAGGTGTCGAACCTGCAGGCGGTCGAACGCGACTTCGCCTTTGTGGTCGACGAAACCGTCGAAGCGGCGCAACTGGTGCGCGCTGCGCAGGGCACCGACAAGCAATTGATCGCAGGTGTCGATGTCTTTGACCTTTTCCAGGGCAAGCGGGCGGTCGAGCAGTTGGGCGAAGGCAAGAAATCGGTGGCCATCGCCGTGCGTCTGCAACCCAGCGACACGACCCTGACCGACGCCCAGATCGAAGCGGTGGGCGAGAAGATCGTCGCCAATGTGGCAAAGGCGACCGGGGCGGTTCTGCGCAGCTAGAGCACTTTCCAGCCTGACTGCATCAGTCAGGCGCCCTGAAAGTGCGACCAATCAATGACTTATACTGCGGCGCAATGACTCGGACTCACGGAAGGGGATTTCCGGCCCGATCTTGATCTGATTCACCATGGAAAACAGAGGAGTTTTTGCCATGGGGTCTGCTGTTCAGATCAGATTGGATTATACAGGAACGGATCTTCGACGTCTGGCGCGGAAGAGCGATGAAGCGGATCAGACGCGGCGGCTTCTCGCTCTGGCAGTTGTCCTTGACGGAGGCTCGCGGAGCGATGCGGCGCGCACGGGCGGGGTTGGCCTTCAGGTGATCCGGGATTGGGTGTTGCGGTTCAACGACGGCGGCCCGGATGCGCTGACGACGCGGAAGGCACCGGGCAAGGCACCGCTCCTGACGGCTGAGCAGCGCACCGCGCTCGCGGCGGCGGTCGAGTCAGGCCCGCGTCCCTATCTCGATGGGGTTGTGCGCTGGCGCCTCGTCGACCTTGCGTTCTGGCTATACGAAGAGTTCGGCGTTTCGGTCAGCCGTCATACCGTTGGCCGCGAGTTGCACGCCTTGGGATATCGCAAACTCACAGCGCGCCCGCAGCACTACGCGCAGGATGAGGAGGCGATCGAGATGTTCAAAAAAACTTCGGCGACGTCGTCACAGCCATCCGCATCAAGCGAGGCTGGCCGCCCGTAGAGGTCTGGTTTCAAGATGAAGCCAGGGTCGGCCAGAAGAACAAGATCACACGACGTTGGGCGCGGCGAGGAACGCGTCCCCGTGCGCCACACGATCAGCGGACGAAATGGGCGTATATCTTCGGCGCAATCTGCCCGGCGGAAGGCAAGGGTGCCGGCCTCGTCATGCCGTTCTGCGACACCTATGCCATGGTGGAGCACTTGAAGCTGATCAGCGCCGAAGTCGCCCCAGGCGCACACGCCATCCTGCTGCTCGATCAGGCCGGATGGCACACGACACCGAAGCTCGATGTGCCGGAAAACATCACACTCGTTCCAATCCCGGCCCGGTCGCCAGAACTGAATCCAGTCGAAAACATCTGGCAATTCATACGCGACAACTGGCTCTCAAACCGGGTCTTCAAAAACTACGACGACATCGTCGCGCACTGCTGTGACAGTTGGAACAAGCTCATCGAACAGCCCTGGCGCATCTCATCAATCGGTAGCCGTAAATGGGCCCATGAGTTCTGATCAATGCACGTTAGTATTAGAGCGCTCGATCTGATTCAATCAGATCGAAACGTGCTCTAGCGTAAATTCGCTTCGTTCAGGCAGTCCAAGCATCGCAAAGCGACCAGACGACCGGGCGCTTTGTGAAAAATCCGAACCGAAATGGCGCGCAGAACACAACCATGCGCCCGGTCCCTTGTGTGGACCGCTGACGACAACCCAGGCACAGGCCACCGGTCCGTCGATGGCCCCGCTCCACGCTTGCGCAAAATCTGGTGGAACGGCTCGCCCATAGCGCGAAATGTAGGCATCGACTGCCGATTTTCTTTGAATCGCGATTCGCAAAGTCTATAAACGCCGCCGGTGGGGCAACACCAGACAGAGGGGATCCCCATGGGAATGATGCAAGAATTCAAGGACTTTGCCGTCAAGGGCAATGTCGTCGATATGGGCGTCGGTATCGTCATCGGCGCCGCGTTCACGTCAATCGTCACCAGCTTTGTGTCCGATATCGTCAATCCGATCATCGGGCTGTTCACCGGAGGGGTCGATTTTTCGAACCTCTTCATCAACCTGACCGATACCGAAGTCGCCTCGGCCGCCAAGGCCAAGGAAGAGGGGCTGGCGGTGATCACCTATGGTAACTTCATCATGGCGATCATTTCGTTCCTGATCGTGGCCTGGGTGCTGTTCATGGTCGTCAAAGCCGTGAACAAGATGAAAAAAGAAGAAGAGGCCGCGCCCGAGCCTGAGGCCGATCCGGAACCGAGCGCCGAGGAAAAACTGCTGGGCGAGATCAGGGACTTGCTGGCCGCCAAATAAGTCAAGAAGCGAAGCGCC
Source organism: uncultured Limibaculum sp. (assembly GCA_951813525.2). GTDB lineage: Bacteria > Pseudomonadota > Alphaproteobacteria > Rhodobacterales > Rhodobacteraceae > Thermohalobaculum. The sequence continues at coordinate 2,379,407 of CATOTJ020000002.1, read as the reverse complement.
GGACAGCAGGGGGCTGCCCGGCGTTCATCGACACCTGGGGCAGATGTCATGGAACTTGAAGAAGTCATTTCCGAACTCGGCGCCTGGTGGCCCGTGGTCGTGAACGCGGGCAAGGCACTGGCGGTCCTGATCGTCGGCTGGATCGTCGCCGGTATCATCAGCCGGTTCGTCCGGCGCCGGGTCAACGCAAGCCCGCGCATCGACAACACGATCGGCAATTTCGTCGCCTCGATCGTGCGTTGGATCATCCTGCTGATCGTTCTGATCGCGGTCCTGGGGCTTTTCGGAATTCAGGCGACTTCGCTGGTTGCCATCATGGGCGCCGCCACGCTGGCCATCGGCATGGCGTTGCAGGGCACGCTGTCCGATCTGGCCGCCGGGTTTATGCTGATCCTGTTCCGGCCCTATTCGAACGGCCAGTATGTCGATATCGGCGGCACATCGGGCACGGTGCAGACCATCAATCTGTTCTTTACCGAACTGAAGACCCCCGACAATGTGCAGATCATCGTGCCGAACGGGCAGGCGTGGGGCACGATCATTTCCAACTATTCCCACCATCCGACCCGGCGCCTGGATCTGACCTTCGGCATCGACTATGGCGACGATATCGGACGTGCCAAGGACATCATCCTGAACGCGGCAATCGACGATACCCGGGTGCATTCCGACCCCGAACCCTGGGTACGCGTGACCAATCTGGGCGACAGCTCGGTCGATCTGGGGGTCCGCCTGTGGTGTTCTGCCGACGACTACTGGGAACTGAAATGGCACATGACCCAGACGGTCAAAGAGGCGTTCGACGCCGGCGGCATCTCGATCCCCTATCCCCACCAGGTCGAAATCCAGAAGGCGGGGTAGCGGCAGGGCGCCTTTCCCCACCGAAAACGGCACGCTTCCTCTAAAACACCCAGCCCGGATCCAAGGCACGCAGTGCCGCCGGGCAGCGCCCGACCGCCCCATGGGCGGGCGCTTTGTCAACATTGGTGCATGGCTTAAACGAGGGGGCGACCTAGCCATAAACTGCTGACCGTTGACGCGGGTGCACCCACCCGCGGTCAAGCGCTGCCCTATCTTGCACGCCGCCACCGGCACACTTCTTCTAAAGCACCCGGCCCGGATCCAAGGCACGCAGTGCCGCCGGGCTGCGCCCGACCGCCCCATGGGCGGGCGCTTTGTCAACATTGGCGCATGGCTTAAGCGAGACGGCGACGCAGCCATAGATTGCTGACCAATGACGCCGGTGCAGCCACCCGCGGTCAAGCGCTGCCCAATCTTGCACGCCGCCACCGAGAGACTGATCTAACCGTTCGCGATCCGGTGTTATCCGGGCAGTGTGGACCGCATCCTCAGCACTCTCACGATCTCAAATCAGCCACGACGCCAGCCAGTCGACCATTGTCTTGAGCCACCCGAACTCTTTTGGCAGCATGTCGGCCAGCCCGGTCAGCCGCGCGCCGACCGACGCGAGCACAGCCGCCCCGCCGATGCCGATCCCCTTGACTACCCACTTGCGCCCCTCCGACACAGCGTCTTTAGCAAAGTTGATGAGTGCGTCGCCAATTATGCGCAACCAGCCGCGGCGTGCCTCCTCCGATGCCAGCGGATTTTCTTCGTCCGGGGTCGCTTCCGGCGTGGCCAGCGACGACATCTCGATCAGCGCTTTGCGCGCATCGGGGTCGAACGCTTCCGGGTGCGCGTCGATCATCTCGCCCGTGATGGCTTTGGCCTCGTTCGCGGCGTCCTGTTCGACCCGTGGGTCGGCCAACGGCTCGACAATCGCGGCGGCATAATCGCGCCAGCTTTGATACTGGGCAACCAGCAGTTTCTGCTGCACCACAATAGTCTGAAACTGCGCGGCATCCTCCGCCAGCAAGATCTCGTCGGCCCGGCGGGCGAGTTGTTCCAACAGGATACCGACCAGACCAAGCCGCAGCGGATTGAAGTCGGCGGCGCCCTCGCCAAGCGCGTGCTTCGCCATCTCCAGTGCGCGCAGGATGGGCGAATTGCGGTCGGCAGATCCGGACAGCATGACGTCAATCAGATCGACCAGAACCTCTTGCCCGTCATCGGCGCCGACGGGGGCTTCGTCACCGATCGGCGCAGGGGCCAGACGCAACTGGCCCGAGTGTATGGTGAACCTGACTGCCGCCGGGCGTTCAGTGGGGATATGGGGGGCGTCCGATGGGACAGGGTCTGCTTCAGTTGCTGGTATCTCGGGCCGTGGCTCACGAGGTTTGCGCCGCTTCTTGCCTTCATGCTCATCAATCAACCGCCGAACCTCGGCGTTCAGCGCCTTTGGTCCCTGCGCCCAGACCTCGTCCGGGATCAGGACCTTTTTCAGTTCCAGGTCCGGGTCCATCGGGCGCCCGGCCAAACAATCGTCGTACCAATCGGTCCAGACCCGCCAATCCTCGCCCCGCGCCCGGCGCAGATGGGCGCGCATCGCTTGCCACAGATCGGCAAGGTCGCGCAACGCCTTGGGTGTTTCCCCTGCCCATAAGGCTGCGCCCTGCAATCGATCCCCGTGATCGGCGCTTGCCAGCGTTGCAGCGTCGTTGGAAATGCCGTTCCACACGGCGGCGGCGGCGTCGGCGGCGAAGTCGGCGAAGTCGGCGGCGGCGTCGGCGGAGTCGGCGGAGGAGGCGGCGGAGGAGGCGGCGGAGTAGGCGGCGGAGGAGGCGGCGGAGTAGGCGGAGTAGGCGGCGGAGGCGGCGGAGTAGGCGGCGGCGGAGTAGGCGGAGTAGGCGGAGTCGGCGGCGGCGGAGTAGGCGGCTCTAAGGTCCTCTGTCGCCCGGGTTGGCCATGTGCCCGCAACCCGGGCGACAGAGATAGCACGAAACATGGGCAGCAACAGGGCGGCACGGTGGCGCTTCCGGTCCCTCTCGATATAGGGCCAGACGGCGGGCAGCACGCGCAACGTCGCACGGGCGGCGATCAGCGTGCCGTCCTCGCGTGGCCGGTCGTCCAACCAGCGCTTCAGTTTCTTGCGATCCCTGATCTCGACCATCGGCCCCGCTGCATTCAGCTTGGGCGGCAGTGTCCCGCGGCGGATCGGTGCTCGTCAAGCAAAGGCTGCGGGACGGGTCAGTATCCGCGCAGCAATCTCCGGGATATCATTAGCGATTGGTTGGCGAACGATTGTTCGCAAACGGATTTGCCGTCAGATTCCCTAATGATCTCTCCAAAAAACCGCCCAAGATTACCGAACAGGTTCCCGAAAGATCACCGCCCGCGAGAACCTTCGCCTACGCCCCTTTCAGCACCACCGACGTTGCATAAACATCGATGCCCAGCGCCTCGCCGACCGCGAAATAGGTCAGCTTGCCGTCGTGCACGTTCAGCCCGTCGGCCAGATGCGGATCGTTGCGGCACGCCTGGGCCCAGCCCTTGTCGGCCAGTGCCAGCATATAGGGCATGGTGGCGTTGGTCAGCGCGATGGTCGATGTGCGCGCCACCGCGCCCGGCATGTTGGCGACGCAGTAATGCACCACCCCGTCGACGGTGTAGATCGGGTCGGCATGGGTCGTGGCGCGCGACGTCTCGAAACAGCCGCCCTGGTCGATGGCAACGTCGACCAGCACCGATCCCGGCTTCATGCGTGCCAACTGGTCCTTGCGCACCAGCTTGGGGGCCGCAGCGCCGGGGATCAGCACGGCGCCTACCACCAGATCCGATTGCAGCACCAGTTCCTCGGTTGCGTCGGTCGACGAATACCGGGTCTTGAACAGGCCGCTGAACGCGTCATCCAGGTATTTCAGCCGGGCCAGCGACCGATCCAGCACGGTGACATCCGCGCCCATGCCCGCCGCGATGCGTGCCGCATGGGTGCCCACATTGCCGCCGCCGATGACCGTGACCATGGCCGGGCCGACGCCCGGCACACCGCCCAGCAGCGTGCCGCGCCCGCCCTGTTCCTTTTGCAAGGCCCAGGCCCCGACCTGCGGCGACAGGCGGCCGGCGACCTCGGACATCGGGGCCAGCAGCGGCAAGCCGCCCTGGGTGTCGGTGACGGTCTCGTAGGCGATGGCGGTGCAGCCGCTCTCCAGCAGGTCCCTGGTCTGCTCCGGGTCGGGCGCCAGGTGCAGATAGGTGAACAGAACCTGACCGGGGCGCAGCATCTTACGCTCGACCGTCTGGGGTTCCTTGACCTTGACGATCATGTCGGCGCTGGCAAAGATTTCCGCTGCCGTTTCAATGACTTGCACGCCAACGGCGGTATAGACTTCGTCCGGAAAGCCCGCGCCGACGCCTGCCCCGGCCTGCACGGCAACCGAATGCCCGTGGGCAATTGCCTCGCGGCAGGTGGCAGGTGTCATGCCGACGCGGTATTCATGGGTCTTGATTTCAGTCGGGCAGCCGATCTTCATGGCGGTGTCTCCGGGTACAGAATCGATAGGGACCGATTACCGGACTTGTTAGTTCCGCGTCATTGCCAAACTTGAAAGAATGACATTGCCAGAGCAAGAACCCGATCCTCAGGAACCCGAACACCAGGAATCCGAACACCAGGAACCCGATCATAGTGTTGTCCTGTTGCACGGCCTGGCGCTCGGTCCGTGGGCCATGGCGCTGATGGCGCGGCGATTTGAGCGGCGCGGCTGGGTGGTCCGGCGCATCGGCTATCGCAGCACATCGCAGCGCTTCGATGCCTCGCTGGCCGCGGTGCGGGCCCGGATGCCGGACGGGCCGGTTCATATTGTCGGGCATTCGCTGGGCGGGCTGCTGGGGGCGGCGATGCTGCGCGATCCAGACGGATTGCAGATCGGCAGGGTCGTACAGCTTGGCTCGCCCAATCTTGGCTCTCCCCAGGCCCTACGAGCCGGATGGCTGGCGCCGCTGCGCTGGTTCTATGGCCCGGTGCTGCCGCAGCTCGTGCCCCATGACGGCCCCGTTACGCCCGATCCGCGGATCGGGGCGGTGGCTGGCGACATCTGGCCCAATGTCTCCGGCGGGCGCGGCGATGGCACTGTGCGGCTCGAGTCCGCTATTGCCGCGGCGGGCGATCATGTCACAGTACGCGTGATGCATACTTTGCTGCCGTTTTCGGGCCGTGTCGCCGCCCACGCAGCGGATTTTGTGGCCCATGGCCGGTTCGGCGGCGCCGAAGGGGGTAAGACATGACCGATTTCCTGATTGCCCCCGACCCAGCGGCCCCGCGCCTGACCCGGGCGGTCAAGGGCGTCGATCAGACCGGCGCCGAGGCCGAACTGCGCGTTGTCGAAGAGCGCGCCCTGACCATCTATCTGAACAGCCAGGAAATCGTGACCGCCATGACGATCGGCGATTACCCCGACTATCTGGCGCTGGGCTATCTTCTAAACCAGGGCATGTTGCTGCCCGACGACCGGGTGACCGGCATCGATTATGACGAGGATCTGGAGGTCGTGATCGTGCGCACCGAACGGGCAACCGATTATGAAGAAAAGATGAAGAAAAAAATCCGCACGTCGGGCTGCGCGGTCGGCACGGTGTTCGGCGACATGATGGAGCAGGTACAGGACGTGCGCCTGCCTGCCGACGAAGTGCGAACGTCCTGGCTCTATGCGCTGGCCAAACAGATCAACACAGCCCCGTCGCTCTATCTGGAAGCCGGGGCCATCCACGGAACGGTCCTCTGCCGGTTGGACCAACCGTTGGTCTTTATGGAAGATGTCGGACGGCACAACGCCGTCGACAAGATTGCGGGCTGGATGTTTCGCGAGGGCGTGCTGGGCGCCGGACATATCCTCTACACGACCGGGCGCCTGACGTCCGAGATGGTCATCAAATGCGCACTGATGGGCATCCCCGTGCTGGCGTCACGCTCTGGGTTCACGGCTTGGGGGGTTGAATTGGCCCAACAGGTCGGCCTGACGTTGATCGGACGCATGCGGGGCCAGAGGTTCCACTGTCTGAGCGCCGCAGAACGGCTGGTCTGGGACGCCGATCTGGGGGCCGTGGGTGACGAGGACACCAAGCACCGGCGAAAGGGGGCGGGGTGATGGACGAAGAAAAACTGGAGCTGGAATTCGTCATCTCGCCCGAAATGATGTTTCGGGTGATCAAGACCGGAACGACCCGGATGGGCACGAAGATGCCGCGGCGCCTGCATATTCGAAATGCCTTGCGCGTGGTCGTGCTGGCATTGGTGGTCGCGATAGGGACCATCTTGCTGGAGCGGTTTTTTCACATCGAACCGTCGTTTTCGTTTCTGATCTTTGGTGCGTTGGCCGCGGTCGGACTGGTCGTAATCCTTCAGCAGTCCAGCCTGATCCACCTGTCCGAGACGATTGTCTCGGCAGGCGGGAATGACGGCCGGACCCGGACGACCATCGATCGAAATGGCGTCTGCGAGCGTAACGGCATGGGCGAGGTTCGGCTGGCCTGGCGGGCCTTTGAAGAATATGTCGATATGCGCGACGGCTTGATTCTGCGCTTTGGCGGGTTGTTGTTGGCGGTCCCGGATGCTGCCTTGCCGGATGAGATTGATCGCACTGGACTGAAACGCCTTATCGACGAGGTTTCGCAGTGAAGGGCGTTTCGTATGTTTGACTTCCCGCTGCTCCCGCCGATGCTGATCTGGGTCGCCCTGATCACAATGGGCATCTGGATGATCGTCGTCTGGAACCGGCTGGTGCGGGTGGTCGAGGAGCGCGATGATGGCACCATGCATGCGCGTGGCTGGCCACAGCGCCGCCCAATATGGCAGGCGTGGCCCTTGAACCTGAACCACCGGGCGGTCGGCCGCGTGCAAATGCGGGTGCTGATTTTTGGCATCCCGATCGCAGATCGTGATCCCGTCCTGGCGGTGGTCGTCAGACGGTATCGCTTGGTCGGCTGCGGTCTTGTCGCAGGGATCCTGGCCTGGTTCGCACTGGCGGCAGGTTGGATGTTTGGCCCGGCAGGGGCTGCGTTGGGGATTGTTTTGTTTTGCGCTGTTGCGGTGTTGTCGCTGGTCGTCAACAAGCGGGATTGCGGACCGTGGATACTATTGCAGGACGGGAACGACAGATTGGGCGAGGATCGATGAGCACGGCTGGTGTCATATTGGCCGGGGGACTGGCGCGGCGGATGGGCGGCGGCGACAAGGCTTTGCTGCAGGCGGCCGGGCGGCCGCTGCTGGGCCATGTGATCGAGCGGCTGGCGCCGCAGGTGGCCGAGGTTGCGATCAACGCCAATGGCGATCCGGACCGGTTCGCCGGATTTGGCCTGCCGGTCATTGCCGATACGGTCGAAGGGTTCGCCGGGCCGCTGGCCGGGGTCTTGGCCGGTATGCGCTGGGCCGCCGGGCGCGGGCACACTCATATTGCCAGTGCAGCGGCGGATACGCCGTTTTTCCCGGGCGATCTGGTGGACCGGCTTTGGGCGGTAAAGGGTCAGTTACCCATTTCGATGGCGGCGACGAACGACCCCGAACGCGGTCTGAGCGAGCACCCGACGTTCGCGCTGTGGCCCGTCGATCTGGCCGACGATCTGGAATACGCGCTGACCGACGGCAACATGCGCAAGGTCATCGTCTGGACCTCGCGCCATGGCTGTGCGCGAGCGGTGTTCGAGGAAGACGGGATGCCGTTTTTCAACGTGAACACCCCCGAGGATCTGGCCGAGGCCGAGCGATTGTCGGCGAAGTGATTATCGCCTGGGATTTTGACGGTGTCCTGAACCGTAATCAGGCGGGCGGACGCTATGTCTGGGAGGATGAATTCACCGAACGCGTCGGACAGCCTGCATCGGCCTTTGGCGCGTTCGTCTTTGGCCGACCCCCGATGGTGATTTCCGGCGAGATCGACATTCTGGATCGGCTGGAAGAATGGACCGCGTCTGTGGACTGTCTGCTGACAGCGCGCGAGATCCTGGACTATTGGCTGGCCGCCGATGCCCGGCCCGATGGCGAAATGATCCAGTTGATCGACGCATTGAACCGGGCCGGGGTGCGGCAGGTGATCGCCACGAACAACGAAGCACGCCGTGCGGCCTATATCGCCGACCGGATGGCGATGGGTGCGCGGATGGAACGGGTCTTTGCCTCCGGCCATTTGGGGGTCGCCAAACCCGATCCACGGTACTTCCGGCAGATCACCGAAGCGTTGGGTTCGACGCCGGAAGAGATGTTCTTCGTCGATGATTTGCAGGCAAACGTCCAAGCGGCAGTGTCCTGCGGTTGGCAGGGATATCACTTCACCGAGGCGACTCGCGCCGACTTGATCGCGCGGTTGATGCCGGGGTCCTTGCGTGCGGGACGGTGATAGGGTTGAACCCACTTTCGGGGAAAAGTTTTCCCCTACGGCGCGGTCGGGAGTGGAACGAATGAACGTCTATGGCGTGATCGGTTGGAAGAACGCTGGCAAGACCACGTTGGTCGAGCGGCTGGTCGGAGAGATCAGCGCGCGGGGCTTTCGCGTCTCGACCGTTAAACACACGCATCATCTGGTCGATGTGGATCAGCCCGGCAAGGACAGCCACCGGCACCGGCAGGCCGGGGCGCATCAAGTCATTTTGTCGTCATCGTCGCGCTGGGCGGTGATGACCGAACTGCGCGGCGCCGCCGAGGCGCCCCTGGGCGATCTTCTGACCCATTTGGACGATGTCGATCTGGTGATTGTCGAGGGTTACAAACGTGACGATCACCCAAAGGTCGAGGCATGGCGCGCCGAGACGGGCCAACCGCTGATCGCCGCCGATGACGAGACGATCAGGGCCGTGGCGTCTAACGACGCCCCCAAGACAAAACAGCCGGTCATCGGACTGGACGACATTCCCGCGATTGCCGATTTCATATTGGCCGATCTGGGTATGGCGTTGAGGAAGATTGCATGACCGGGCGGCTGCGCGACGACTGTTTTGCCCTGCCGCCTGGGGTCGAATGGACCCCTGTGGACCGCGCGCTGCGGCTGTTGCGCGATGGCCTGGACTGCGTAACGGGAACCGAAGAGGTCGCTTTGAACGTCGCCTATGGGCGGATCCTGGCCGTTGACGCTGTGGCGCGGCGTAACAACCCGCCAGCCGCCAATGCAGCAGTCGACGGGTACGCGTTCGCCTGGGCATCGCTGAAGGGCCGGACCGAGGCTGCCGAATTGCCGTTGGTGCCAGGGCGGGCTGCTGCCGGACACCCGTTCAAGGGGCGCCTGACGCCCGGCCATGCCTTGCGCATTCTGACCGGGGCTGAACTGCCAAAGGGCGCCGATACCGTTGTCCTGCAGGAAGACACGACTGTCAGGGCCGGGCGCGCCCGGTTCGCGCCGCCTCGAAAGTCCGGTGCGAATGCGCGTGGGCTGGGCGAAGACGCAAGCTCGGGCGAGGTCGCACTGGCAGCCGGGCGGCGGATCGGGCCGGCAGAGTTGGCGCGCCTGTCATCGGTCGGGATCGACAGGGTCCAGGTCCACCGGCCACTTCGTGTCGGTTTGCTGTCCACGGGCGACGAGTTGCTGCAGATCGGCGCGCCGCCCGAGACGCCCGGGATTTTCGATGCGAACCGGCCGATGCTGACCGGACTGGTGCAAGCCTTTGGCCATCAGCCGATTGACCTGGGCGCTTTGCCCGACCGCGCGAATATCATTCGAACGACGTTGGACCGGGGCGCGGCCGAGTGTGATGCCATTCTGACAACCGGGGGCGCGTCGGCAGGCGATGAAGATCATATCTCGCGACTGTTGCGGGCCGAAGGGCAGGTCACGACCTGGCGGATCGCGGTCAAACCCGGGCGGCCGTTGGCCTTGGGCCTGTGGCAGGGTGTGCCGGTGTTCGGCCTGCCCGGGAACCCGGTTGCCGCCTTTGTCTGTGCACTGATCTTTGCTCGGCCCGCCTTGGCTTTGATGGCAGGGCATGGCTGGCAGGAACGGCGCGGCTTTACCGTGCCGTCTGCGTTCGAGAAATCGAAAAAGCCCGGACGCCGCGAATTCCTGCGCGCACGCCTGACCGAGGACGGGACCGTCGAGCCCTTCCATTCAGAAGGGTCGGGCCTGATTGGTGGATTAAGCTGGTCCGATGGCCTGATCGAGCTGCCTGACGAGGCGGCCGACGTGCGCGCCGGTGACGGCGTTCGCTACCTGCCCTATTCGGGTTTCGGACTGATGCGGTGAGCCGCCGCCGTGCGGCCGCTCTGACCGCGGGTTACTATGCCGTCATCTTCGCGGCGCTCGGCGCCTATTTGCCCTATTGGCCGGCATGGATGGACGCCTGGGGTCTGGACCGGGCCGATATCGGATTCTTCCTGGGCGCAGCAACGATAGCGCGAATTGTCGGTTCGACCTTCATCCCGGCCCTGGCGGATCGATTTGCAGTCCGGCGATGGGTCGTCGCGGGCGCATCGCTGGCCACGGCGGCGGTCTTTCTGGTCCATCTTGCGATCGACAGCCGCGGTCCGCTGTTGGGCGCAACGCTGGTTCTGGCTGCGGTCATGGCGCCGACAATCCCGTTGGGCGAGGCATTGGGACTGCGCGCCGCCGGACGGTACGGTTTTTCCTACGCGCCGATACGCGCGGCGGGATCTGTGGGCTTTCTTCTGGCAAATGTCGCAATGGGTTGGGCCTTGGACCGCTTTGACCCGGATTTCGTTACCTGGGCCGTGACCGCCTGTTTTCTCGCATTGAGTGTGTTGGGCGCAATGCACCCGGGCGGCGGCGCGGCGGCTGCCGGGCCCGACCGGACGGTGCGGGGCGAGGCCTTCAGGCTGCTGGCAACCCCTGCCTTCGCGGTCTTTGCGGTCGCGGTGGCGTTTGGCCAGGCCTCGCATGGTGTCTATTATGTCTATTCGGTGCTGGCCTGGCAGGACCAGGGACTGTCCGGCTCGACAATCGGTTGGCTCTGGGCGTTTGGCGTCATTGCCGAAACAGCGCTGATGCTGGGTCCCGGACGCCAAATTGTAACCCGGATCGGCCCGGCAACCGCCATCGGGGCCGGTGCGGCTGCGGGCGTGGTTCGTTGGTCCCTGATGTCGTTCGAGCCGTCGTTGACGTGGCTGTGGCCGTTGCAGGGTCTGCACGCGCTGACCTTTGCATTGGCGCATCTCGGTGCAATGGCGTTTCTGGCACTGGCCGTACCGCCGCGGCTGGCCAGCAGCGCGCAGGGGCTGGTGTCGGGCATCGCAATGGGATTAATCGGCGCGGCGGCGGTCGCGCTGGCTGCGATCATCGTGCGCTATCACGGCGTAGGCGCAGCCTATCTGTTTGCCGCAGTTATGAGCGCGATATCGTTGGCCGCCGCGGCGGGATTACGCCGGACGTGGTCCGGTCAACGCTTGGCCGATCAGACGCTGCCCGGGAACTAGGGCCGCGGCCCGATAGCTCGGGTCAGGACCTTAGAAGCTGCCAGTGCAGGCTGGATTATCCTTCGGCCGCTTCGGCCGTCGTCGTGGGCGCAGGCGGCTGTTCCGCATTCTCGCCTTCCGGGCGCGGACTGCGGCGGCGTGGGCGGCGGGTATTGCCGGATCCCTCACCGTTCGCGCGTTTCTGAGGCTGCGCGGCTTCCTCTGGCGCAGCGACCAGGCTTTCCGGCTCGCTGCCACCGGCGTCAATCATCGCCATACCGCCAATTTCCTCGGAAGGTTGCGATTTCGCCTCGCTTACTGCGCCGCCATTGCCGTCGTCTTTTTGCGGGTCAGTCGAACTCGACGCTGCCTGCTGGCCTTCGTCGGGCTGGTCTTCACTATGGCTCGGCGCGTTCTCGCGGCGGATGCGTTCCTGTTCGGACATCGGAGTGATCAGAATGCGTTGATAATGTTCTGCGTGCTGGAGAAAATTTTCAGCCGTTACGCGGTCGCCGGATGTCTGTGCATCGCGCGCAAGGGTAAGATATTTGTCGATAATCTGTTGAGGAGTGCCACGAACTTTACCTTCGGGGCCCGCGCTGTCGAAAACGCGGTTCATATTGTTCCCGCCGCCGCCACCGCCTTTGTGGCGGTTACCACGACCGCGCGAGCGGTTGGATTTCTGCTGTTGTCTCATAATACCGATCTCTTTTGATCTGCCGTAGCAGCGGTTCGCAAGCGCAAGCCCGTTACCATTCCTGATCCGCACTCTCGGCGGAAAACAGTTCTGAGCGCTCTTGATGCGATGTCCAGGCGCCTCTCCGCGGCATGTTCAGCCCCCCGGGAGCGCCCTGGCACCATTCATATAACGGCTTTTGCCCTTGGCTCAACCGGTAATACGCGGAGTCTGAAGAAATTGTTTACGACTGGCAGACAATTACACGCGCCCGTTGGTCCAAATCGGGAATGACCATCACAACACTCAACTGCGCGGATGCAAGCATCGCCGCAACTTGTTCATACTGGGTTGGACCGATCTCCAGCATCGCAACGCCGCCCGGCGTCAACAGCCCCCTCAGCACCGGCGCAATCGCCCGATAACCATCCAGACCATCGCCGCCCGGGGATAAGGCCGCATGGGGTTCATGCAATTGAACTTCTGGCGATAACCCGGCCATTTCATCAGCAGCGATATAGGGCGGGTTGGAAACGATCAGATCGAAAGGGCCCTGCACGCCGTCGGCCCAGCAGGTTTCGATCATCAAGGCACGGTCGGCGATACCATGGCGGTCTGCGTTTTGGCGTGCGATCTGGATCGCCGCGGTTGAGGTGTCGGTGCCAATTCCCGATGCGTCTGGCCATTCGGCAAGCAGGCTCAGCAGGATACACCCCGAGCCGACGCCGATATCCAACAGCCGCTCGAAGGGGCCGCGATTGATCGCCTCGGCGATCAGGGTTTCCGTCTCGGGCCGCGGGTCCAGCACATCGGGCGTCACCAAGAACTCACGGCCCCAGAAAAGGCGCTGACCGGTAATATGGCTGACGGGTTCGCGCCCTGCACGCCGGTCAATTGCGCTTTGAAATGCCTGTGCTTCTGCCTGCCCGGGCACATCACCCAGTGCAGCGGCCAATGATGCGCCATCCAGATCCGCAGCCCAGCGCATCAAAAGGCGGGCATCACGCGCGCCGTCCGGGACACCGGCTGCGTCCAGCTTTTCCGTAGCCGCCCTGATCAGGGCGGCGCGGCTCTGGCTCATCCTTCCATCTCTGCCAGTTTTGCGGCCTGATCGGCGGCGACCAGCGCATCGACAATCTCGGTCATATCGCCGGTCACGATCTGGTCCAGTTTATAAAGCGTCAGGTTTATCCTGTGGTCGGTGACGCGGCCTTGCGGATAGTTATAGGTGCGAATGCGTTCGGACCTGTCGCCGGACCCGACCTGGCCTTTACGATCGGCCGCCCGGGCCTGATCGGCGTCCTGGCGGGCCTGATCGAACAATCGGGTGCGCAGGACCTGCATCGCAATGGCGCGGTTCTGGTGTTGCGATTTTTCCGAACTGGTCACGACAATCCCCGTTGGCAGATGCGTGATCCGCACCGCGGAATCCGTCGTGTTGACATGCTGACCGCCCGCGCCGCTGGCCCGCATGGTGTCGATGCGGATATCGGTTGTGGGAATGTCGATGTCGATTTCTTCCGCCTCCGGCAGCACCGCAACCGTGGCGGCAGAGGTGTGAATCCGACCTTGGCTTTCCGTTTCCGGCACGCGCTGGACACGGTGGACACCGCTTTCAAATTTTAGCCGGGCAAAAACACCTGCGCCGCGGATTGCCGCGACGATTTCCTTAAAGCCGCCAAGCTCGGCCGGGTTTTCTTCCAGAATGTCGACACGCCAGCCTTGCGCTTCGGCAAACCGCTGGTACATTCTGAAAAGGTCCCCGGCGAACAGGGCGGCTTCATCGCCGCCGGTGCCGGGCCGGATTTCCAGAATTGCCGGGCGGTCGTCGGCGGCATCCTTTGGAAGCAAGGCGATCCGAAGGTCTTCTTCCAACCCCGGCATTGCGCCGCGCAGCCCAGCGATTTCCTCTTCTGCCAACTCGGCCATTTCAGGATCGGCCAGTATTTCTTCCGCCCCTGCCAGATCGGCCTGCGCGCCCTGCCAGGCCTGGATCTTTTCAACAACATCGCGCAGCCCGGCGTATTCGCGGCCAAGCGCGGCAATCTCGCTTGGGTCCGCCGTATCGTTCATCTTTGCTTCGACAAAAGCAAAGCGGTCGAGAATTTCGGCAAGGCGTTCAGAGGGGATCATGGTCATCCCTTGCCGCCCAGATCCGAGGCAGTCAAGCGCCAGCATTTCCGGTTGCCGCGAGGAATTGAGAAATTAGGGAATATCGGGTAGGGTCTGAATATGCGCATCACCGTTGTAATCGCTGCTCTCGCATTGCTGTCGGCACCGCTGACGGCTGCTGCTGACGATAAATCCACGCCGCAAATCACGCCGCAGATCACACCGGCGGCGGCAAATGGCGGTTATTCGCCACCGAAACCCAAAGACGGGCACCGGTATCCGGATTGCTTCTGCACGGACAGCGATGGACAGCGGATCGAACTGGGCCGCACAACTTGCCTGCGAATCGGATCGCAACTGGTGCTGGCGAAATGCGGAATGTCGCTGAACAATCCCACCTGGCGGCACATTCAAAAGGGCTGCCCGACGACCTGACGGTTCCGGCAAACAGGCAACGAAAAACTTAATCGTCGCCCATCTGCGTCAGCCAACCGTCGATCCGCTTTTTGTTCACACCAAAATCGCTGGTGCCATAGCGCGAGCGCGACCAGATGATCAGCGCGGAACCACCTTCGACGGGGATCGCCTTGACCGAGATGTAGTCCGGGAAACCAAGAATCATGGTGCGTTGGACATAGGTGACCCAGCCTTCATCGACTGACCCCGCAATAATCGTGGCGCCAGACGGGCGGGCAACCGCATCGAACTGGAACAGCAGATCTCGCGGTTCGGCCGCGCGCATTTTGGCGATACGGTCCGGGGCCGCTTTCGTCGCGCCTTCCGGCGCCACCAGATAATCGTTCGGCTTGCCGGTACGCTCGATCGTGGCCGGATCGACATGCCACAAGGCCGGGTCGTCATCGGCCATGCGGAAGAAAATTGCTCCCGCCACGGTCACGACAACGGCGGTGACCACCAGCCAGCGTATTATGCGGGCGATCATTCTGCGGCCTGTGAAGCAGACCCGGATTGTTCCAGTTCCGCCGCTTTGGCTTCGACCTGGTCGACGATGTGATCGATCATGCTGTCATTGTCCATTCTGTGACTTTTCTGTCCGCCAAGATAAACCATCCCAAAGCCCGCCCCGCCGCCGGTCCAGCCGATATCGGTCATCAGCGCTTCGCCGGGGCCGTTCACGACACAGCCGATGATGCTGAGGCTCATCGGGGTTTTGATATGCTCAAGACGCTGCTCCAGGGCTTCAACCGTTTTGATCACGTCAAAGCCCTGGCGGGCGCAGGATGGGCACGAGATGATGTTCACGCCGCGATGACGCAGGCCCAGGGATTTCAGGATCTCGAAACCGACCTTGACCTCCTCTTCCGGATCGGCGCTGAGGCTGACGCGCATGGTGTCGCCGATGCCCATCCACAACAATTGTCCAAGACCGATAGCCGACTTGATCGTGCCGGTTGTTCGCCCGCCCGCCTCGGTGATGCCAAGATGGATCGGGGCGTCGGTCTGCTCGGCCAGGTCCTGATAGGCCGCGGCGGCCATGAAAACATCCGACGCTTTGCACGAGATCTTGAATTCGTGAAAGTCGTTGTCTTGCAAAATCTTGATGTGCTCCAGCCCGCTTTCGACCATGGCGTCCGGGCAGGGTTCGCCATATTTCTCCAGAAGATGCTTTTCCAGGCTGCCGCCATTTACCCCAATGCGAATGGAACAGCCGTGGTCTTTTGCGGCTTTGATGACCTCTCGCACCCGTTCTTGGCTGCCGATATTGCCGGGATTTATGCGCAGGCACGCGGCGCCCGCTTCGGCGGAACGGATGGCCATCTTATAGTGAAAATGAATATCGGCGACGATCGGCACCGGGCTTTCGCGGCAAATCTCGGTCATCGCCGCCGCGCTGTCCGGGTCCGGAACCGATACACGGACGATATCGGCACCGGCTTCGACGCAGCGGACGATCTGGTCGATCGTAGACTTGGCGTCGGTGGTCAATGTGTTGGTCATTGTCTGGACGGTGATCGGGGCATCGCCGCCCACGGGAACCGTTCCAACGTGAATTTGGCGGCTTTTGCGCCGATCGATATTTCGCCAGGGCCTGATCGGGTTCATGGCTTGCCTCTCCTCGGCTGGGCCTTGAGGATCAAGATAGTCCGGGATGGTGTCAGTTTCGAGTCGCGTTGCCCTGTTGCAGCGTCGCAGGTCAGGCCGGCGTTGACGCTGCCTACTCGTTCACCCGGGCGACTGCGCCCTGTTCGCTTCCGCCCAGTTCCTCGCGGATCGCCGCCAGGTCGGCTTTCGGCAGGTTCTTGCGGATGTCGTCGGCGACCAACGAGATATTCTTCGCGATCCGTCCTGCGCCGCCCAATGGTCCATAGGCAATGCCGTCCAGGATGACATAGGTCTCGCCAGCATTGCCCGAACGCATTGTCGGCGCCACGACCTGTTCGGGAAGACGATATTCCTGACCGGGTTTCAGCGTGCCCTGCCAAATGGTGGACTCATCCCGTTCAGTGACCTTGATCCATGCGGGACCAGCAGCCAGCAGAACAGTTCCGCGTTCCGCAACGACCGGTGATTTCGGGTCGGCGCGTGGCTCGTCAGCCGCAGCGGCGACTGCGGCATAGGCCGATGTATCCGCGATGTCGACTGCCGCCGGCGGCTCGGGCGCCTGGCGAACAAAGACGCTGGACCGCGTCGGATCAATGGCCGAGATCGGACCGTCGCGGCGCGGGCGCGGTGCCGCGGCCATTTCGACGGGTGTCGGTGTTGGCGTCGCCGCCAGCGCGCCACCGCCTTCATAGTCGCTGGCGGCCGGGCGGGTTTCAATGGTTGCAGCCGCCGCGGATGGCTCGCCGATCACAGGGGCTTCGGCGATCACCGCCGGGGCCTCGGGCAGCGGCTCGAAGCCGATCCGCTGAATATCCTGCAACAGCGCATATCCGCCATACGACAACCCGGCGACCAGGGCGATCAAGGCCAATCCTGACGTAACGGCACCCAGCGAAATGCGCGCATGAAAACGATTTCGGCTCGGCGGCGCCGCAAAACGCGAATCACTGATCTGAGTGCCCGCGCGCGATGTAATAGGTGCCTTGTTCTTCAGCGACCCAAAACCGGAACCGTCGCCCGATGTCGACATCATGGCGGCAGGTGACTGATAGCCCGACGTCTCGCAGAACCGCCGATAGCAATCCTCGACATCCATGCCCAGATACCGGGTGTATGAACGGACGTAACCAGCGATAACGCTTTGATTTGTAAAGCCTGAGAGATCGCACGCCTCGATGGCGACGATCATCTTCGCCTTGATACGCAGATCCCGCTCGACGTCCTCCAATGATTTGTTCATGGAGGCACGCTCTCCGCGCATCTCATCGCCGAGCGTTATCTCGTATGAGTCGAAGCCCCGGAGTTCCATTGGGGCGGCTCCTGCTCTGACCTCAGCCAATTTGGCATTGTCGCCTGCGGTGTTCGTCCCCCGCTTAAGAGGACTATTGCCTAGGCGTTGCGGATTTTCAACGCATTTACTCATTTTACTGGACAAATCCGACTTTTTTTGACAGCGGTTCAGAATGTCGCACAGCCGCGGGGCGAATCGCCCAGCGTTCGGCTTCCTTGGAGTAGTTTGAGACCCTGTTCCGGACAAGTGCGATTGCGACGGTAAGGACCAGTCTTTGCATGATCCAAATATTGGCCTAGCTCGTAACAGATTGCAGGCCCAGTCGAACAAAGACGAGAGATGCCCGACATTTACTGGATACCGCTGTTGGTGGCGCTCGGCGCCTTTGCTCTGCTCTGGCCGTTGAGTGTCCGGCTGCGCGATGCCAGCATTGTCGATTATGTCTGGGCGCCCGGCTTCCTCGCGCAATTGGGGATTGCTGTTTTCCTGCTGGACGGCGTCGGCACGCGCGCCTGGATGTTGTTGGCGCTGATCGCACCATGGTCGCTGCGGCTGACCTTTACCCTGGCCCGGCGGCGCCTGCGCGAGGGGCACGAGGATCCGCGATATACGTCGATGCGGAACAGCTGGGGGCTGAGCTTCTGGTGGAAGAGCTACTTCATCGTCTTCACCTTGCAGCCAGGGCTGCAATGGGTGATCGTGTCCGGGGCAATCGCCGGGGCGGCGTCGGCCGGGCAAACACTTGGCCTGCTGGCGTGGGTCGGAGCAGCAATCGCGATTGCAGGTTTTGCGATTGAGAGCGTCGCGGACGCGCAGCTTGACCGGTTCAAGCGGCAAAACGAGCCGGGCGCCCTGATGACCTGGGGGCTGCGCAAATATGTCCGGCATCCGAACTACGCAGGAGAGATCCTGTTCTGGTGTGGAATCGCTTTGATCGGATTGCAGGGCGGCGCCTGGTGGGCGTTGATCTCGCCAATCGTGATCGGGTTTTTCCTGGTCACGGTCTCTGGCGTGCCGATGCTGGACGAGCGATTGTCGGCGACGCGAGACGACTGGCAGGACTATCGCGCTAAAACGCCAGCGTTTTTGCCATGGGTCAGGGGCGCCGGAGTTCGGCGCACCCGCCCATCGAAAACGCCGAACGGTCAGTAAATGTATCGGATTTCTTCGGTCCAATAGCGCTCGACTGTTCGCAGATCTTCGTTCATTCGTTCAATTCCGTCGGTGTTGAGCCGGTCGATCGATCCCAACTCGTCCGCATGACGCTGAAAAACATCTGCGATAAGACGATGCACCTCGATCCCGGCCGGGGTCAGGCGAACCCGGACGGAACGACGATCGACCTCACACCGCTGGTGATCGATATAGCCAAGCTCGACCAATTTCTTGAGATTGTAGGAAACGTTCGAGCCCTGATAGTAACCGCGGTTTTTCAGTTCACCCGCGGTCATGACCTTGTTTCCGATGTTGAACAGCAAGAGGGCCTGAACCGAGTTGATGTCAAATTTGCCGATCCGTTCGAATTCGTCCTTGATGACGTCAAGCAACAACCGGTGCAGGCGTTCAACGAGGGCGAGGGATTCAAGATAACCAGCGAATAGATCGTGGCCGTTCTCGTCTTCATAGGCGGGTGCCGAGGCGCTCATGTTCATGTTTGGGGTACTCCGATACTGGTACGAACACGGAACATCCTTGGGGTAGAATCACCAAACAACCGGTTAATCGCCAAAAATTTGTGAGGATTTCTTATCCAGTTGATCAATCCGCACTGCCCGGTGCGGTCGACACGCGGCCGATAACGCGTCAGCGGCCCCCGGGAAAAGACCCTTGATGTGCGAACACGACCCTGCGTTAGCGAACACCGTTTAAGAATTCGATTACTCCGGAGAAGTCGCGGTCGGCCCGTCCGGCAAGATCCATCATCCCGTAGATCTGGGTTGCATGGGCGCCTAATGGGGTTGCGGCCCCGGCGGATTGGGCGGCCTCCATCGCGATGCGCAGGTCCTTTAGCATCAATTCCGCTGAAAACCCGGGCTGGTATTCCCGGTTCGATGGCGCGGTCAGGACAGGACCTGGCGCCGGGCAATAGTCGTTCAACGACCAGCAACGCGCCGTTGCAGTCGACGAGATGTCGTAGAGACTTTGGGCGTCCAGACCCAGGCGCTTGGCCAGACTGAAACCTTCCGCAACGCCGATCATCTGAATTGCCAGCATCATGTTGTTGCAGATTTTCGCCGCCGAACCGGCACCTGGCCCGCCCGCGTGAAAGATATTCTTGCCCATCGCTTCCAGTGCAGGTTTCGCCGCGGCAAATGCCTGTTCAGACCCACCGACCATGAAGGTCAGCGTGCCGGCAGCTGCGCCGCCGACCCCGCCGGACATCGGGCTGTCGACCATATTGTGTCCGCGGTCTTCGGCTTCCGCGATCACTTCGCGCGCAGACGTGGTGTCGATGGTCGAACAATCGATGAAAACGGTGCCCTGATCGGCCGCATCCAGGATGCCGCCCTGACCACAATAGATCGATTTGACGTGCTTGGCGGCGGGCAGGGCGGTGACGACAATTTCGGCGCCAGCGACGGCCTCCGCCGGACTGTCAGCGGCGGTTCCACCTGCCGTTGCCAGCGCCGCCAGCGCATCGCCGCTGAGATCGAAGCCCGCAACCTGATGGCCGGCCTGCAAAAGGTTCCGGGCCATCGGCAGCCCCATATTCCCCAATCCGATAAAGCCGATTTTTGCCATGGTTCGTTCTCCTCTGTCCGCGATGGTCTTGGACCTAGCGTTGAAAGCGCCGCAATCGCAAGAGGGTGCGTCCGCGGTTATTCGGGCGGCGCGATCCTATGAAAGTTGCGGAGCAGGGCGAGCGTGCCCGCATACTTGTCCGGCGCGCACTCGCTTCCTGAAACCCAAGTGTAAAGATCGTTATCGCCTTCATCCATCAGGGCTTCCAACGCATCGAGATCTGCGTCGGTCAGGTCTGTAAGTGCCCTGTCAGCGAACGGCCCCAGGATCAGATCCATTTCTTTGGTGCCGCGCCGCCAGGCCCTGATCCGCACGCGCTTTTCGCGTTTTTCCCGTTCCGTGATAGTCATGGTGTTTCCAACGGCCAGAGCGCGGCGGCGCCGATCACGCCCGCGCTGTCACCAAGCTCGTTCTTCCGGATCGGCGTTTGGAACATGTCGGAAAAAACATGCGGACGAACGGCCGTTTGCAGATTTTGCGCCAAGCCCGGCAGGTTCGACAAGCCGCCGCCCAGGACAATTGTGTCAGGATCGAGGATGTTGACGACCGTCGAAAGCGCGCGGGCAAGGCGGCTCAGGTGCCGCTCCAGCGTTGCGGCGGCCTGACCGTCGCCGCTGGCGGCGAGGGCGGCGATCATATCGGGCGGCACGTCCATGCCGGTTTCAAGGGCGTGATCCCGCGAAAGAGCCGGTCCCGAGCACCAGGCCTCGACGCATCCGTTGCGCCCGCAAAGGCAAGTGGGCGGATCGGTTCCGTCGGCGACAGACAGCGGTGTGTGACCCCATTCGCCTGCGATACGATTGGCGCCGATATGCAGTTGCCTGCCGATCGTGATCCCGCCGCCGACGCCGGTGCCCAGGATGACACCAAAGACAACATTGGCGTCTCGCGCAGCACCGCTGGTCGCCTCGGCCAGTGCAAAGCAATTGGCGTCGTTTTCCAGCCGGATCAGGCAACCGGTTGCGTCTGCCAGATCGCGGTCGAAAGGATGTCCGTCCAGACAGGTCGCGGGCGCATTCCGGATCAGTCCGGTGCGCGGTGAAAGCGATCCGGGTGATCCGACCCCGATGCGATCAAATGCGGTGCCCAGTTCACCTTCGACTTTGCGGATCAAGCCGGAGATCGCAGCGAGGGTTTCAGAATAGTCCCTTTGCATCGGAACCCGTTCGCGCAAAACGATTGCGTCGCCCGGGTCGAGCACAGCGATTTCGATCTTCGTGCCGCCGATATCGATTCCCGCGCGCAGTGCCGTCATCGCGGGATCAGGACGATGTCATCAGCGCCTTGAGGCGTTTTTCAAGCTGGCCGGTCCGCTCGGCAAGTTGGCCTTGAACGACGCGCAGTTCGCGCAGTTCCGACAGAATGTCGGGCAGGCCGGCGGGCAGTTCCTCCTCGGACGCTTGGACCTCATCCTGAGCGGTGCCGGTCATCAGCCAGATAAACGACACATTGAGAAGGCCGGACAGCATCTGCAGCCGGTTCGCCCGAGGTTCCGATCGATCGGATTCCCAGTTCCGAAGAGTGGTCAGTTTGACGCCAAGGCGCCGGGCCAGTTGTGACTGGCTCATTCCCGCAGCGCCGCGCGCACGGGCAAGCCGGTCGCCCAGAGTCGCTACGTCGTCATCCCAGTCATAGTTGTCCCCGGTTGCGGCCTGGATATCGGTCGTAGCGTCGTCAATCATTGTGGCCTCCGGAATCTTTCTGGTTGCATGGTATGTATCTGGTGTCCGTAACGGGCGTAACTGGGTGCAGCGTCGCATGCTTCGGCAGGCGCTGGTTGCAGAAGAATTGTACTATGGAGTCGGCGGACCGAATGACGCAGCAAACCGACCATATTCAGCATCGATCGCCGCGTTCCGTATTGGTCGTTGGCGCCTATGGGCTGATCGGTGCCGGGATCGCGCGCGCGCTGATCAGGCGTGGGCACAGCGTGAAAGGTTTGGGCAGGGATGCCGATACTGCGCATCGGGTGCTGCCAGCAGTCGATTGGGTGATCCGGGACCTGCGGGACATGACGGCGGCGGCTGATTGGACCGGCCTGCTGGAAGGCGTCGATATGGTGGTCAATGCCGCCGGGGTCTTGCAGGAAACCGGCCGGGACAATTTGCGGGCGGTTCAGGTAAAGGCGGTTCTGGGGCTGGCGGATGCCTGCGCCGGTTCAGGCGTCGGTCTGGTCCAGATCTCGGCAGCGGGCGCCGAACAGGATGCGGCGACGCCCTTTTTGGCAACCAAAGCCGAGGCTGACGCGGCCATCCTGAACGGTGGCGCGCCCTGCTGGATTTTTCGGCCCGGACTGGTCGTGGCCCAAAACGCCTATGGCGGTACCTCGCTGATCAGAATGCTGGCTGCGATGCCGATGATACAGCCTGTCGCGATGGCGCGGGCACAGGTCCATACGATCGGGTTGCCGGACCTGGCCGAAGCCGTTGCGCTGGCCGTCGAGGGCAGGCTGCCGCCGGGTTTGGCCTGCGATCTCGTCGAGGATGCGCCGCACGAACTAAGCGCAATTGTCCGCCAGCACCGCGAATGGCTGGGTTTGGGGCCCGGGCGGCAGATCGAAGTCCCGTCCTGGGTGCTTGGTCCGGTGGCTGCATTGGCGGACGGGCTGGGAAGGCTCGGCTGGCGTTCGCCGTTGCGATCAACCGCGGCTCAGGTTTTGTCTGATGGGATTCGAGGCGACCCGGAACCTTGGCAGGCCGCAAGCGGCAAGCGGATTGCAAGTTTGCCGGAAACTCTGGCGCAGTTGGAGGCGACGGTCGAGCACCGGCTGGCCGCGCGAATGGCGTTGATGTTGCCAGTGGTCGTCGCCGTTTTGTCGGCGTTCTGGCTGCTTTCCGGCCTGATCGGGTTCCTGCGGGTCGGACAGGCGGCAGAGGTCCTGACCGCAACCGGGTGGCCAGAGGCGGCGGCAGTGTCCAGCGTTCTGTTCTGGAGCGTGGTGGATCTGCTTCTGGGGGGTGCGGTTCTGATCCGGAACTGGGCTCGCCGCGCCGCGTTAGGGATGGTCGCGGTCAGTTTGATTTATCTGGGCGCCGCGACGGTGTTCACACCGGGTCTTTGGCTTGATCCCCTGGGGCCGTTGGTCAAGGTCGTTCCTGGCGCGGTGCTGGCAATCGTCGCCTGGATGCTGTTGGAAGAACGCTGATGGAAGCTCTGGCGGATTGGGATCTTGTTCTGCGCTGGTTGCACGTCATCGGGGCCGCAGTGCTGTTCGGCACCGGCGCCGGGATCGCGTTCTTCATGTTGATGGCGCATTGCAGCGGGCGGGTCGCGATCATCGCCCATACGGCGCGGATCGTCGTCATCGCGGATATGCTGTTCACGGCAACGGCTGCCGTGGCCCAACCGATCACCGGGGCGCTGTTGGCCCATCGGATGGGATGGCCGCTGACCGAAGGGTGGATCGTGCTGTCTTTCGCGCTTTACCTGTTTGTCGGGGCATGCTGGCTGCCGGTGGTTTGGATCCAGACGCGCATGCGCGATTTGGCCCTGGCTGCCGAAAGAGAGGCCGGGGCGCTGCCCGATGCTTACCAAAGACTGTTTCGCATCTGGTTTGCCCTCGGAATCCCGGCGTTTCTGGCGATGCTTGCGATCTTGTGGCTGATGTTGGCACGCCCGGCCTTTGGTGGATAAACGTGCTGTTGGCGGGGCCCGTGCCCTTCGGGCATCGGCCCGCCCGCCATCCGCACGTTCCTGCAAACCCGGACTTGCTGTGGCGTCCGCCAGCGCGTATTACGCCAGCGCCCGATCCTGGGCGTTTGCCTGCATTAGGAGAGATATCATGGCATTCCTGGCCGACAGTCTTGCGCGCGTGAAGCCTTCACCGACTATTGCGGTGACTACAAAAGCGAATGAGCTGAAAGCGGCGGGGAAAGACGTGATCGGCCTGGGTGCGGGAGAGCCGGATTTCGACACGCCCGAGCACATAAAGCAGGCAGCCATTGCGGCGATGGCACAGGGCAAAACCAAGTACACCGCCGTTGACGGGATCCCAGAGCTGAAAAAGGCGATTGCGGACAAGTTCAAGCGCGAGAACGGCCTGGACTATGCGACCAATCAGATATCGGTATCGGGTGGCGGCAAGCAGGTGCTTTACAACGCCCTGGTCGCAACGATGAACCCGGGCGACGAAGTGATCATCCCGACGCCTTACTGGGTCAGTTATCCGGATATGGTCCTGCTGGCCGGGGGCGAGCCGGTGACGGTCGAAGCCTCGCTGGAAACCAATTTCAAGATCACGGCAGAGGACCTGGAAGCGGCCATCACACCAAAGACGAAGTGGCTGATCTTCAACTCGCCTTCGAACCCGTCGGGTGCCGGCTATTCGGCCGAGGAACTCAAGCCACTGACCGATGTCCTGATGCGCCACCCGCATGTCTGGGTGCTGACTGACGATATGTACGAGCATATCGCCTATCCGCCATTCAAGTTTGCAACGGTGGCGGAAGTCGAGCCAGGGCTGATCGACCGTACGCTGACGGTGAACGGATTGTCGAAAGCCTACGCCATGACGGGTTGGCGCATGGGGTATGCGGGCGGGCCGCAGGCGTTGATCAAAGCGATGGCCAAGGTCCAGTCGCAGTCGACGTCCAACCCATCCTCGATCAGCCAGTGGGCATCGGTTGCGGCCCTGGAAGGTCCGCAAGATTATATCAGCGAAAGCCGCGAGGCATTTCAGCGCCGCAGGGACCTTGTGTGCTCGATGCTCAACCAGGCCCAGGGCATCCAGTGCCCGGTGCCCGAAGGTGCCTTTTATGTGTATCCGTCGATTGCCGGGTGCATCGGAAAGACGGCGCCGTCCGGCAAGGTCATCGAGAACGACGAAGACTTTGTGACCGAATTGTTGGAAAGCGAGGGTGTCGCGGTTGTCCATGGTGCGGCGTTCGGGCTCAGCCCGAACTTCCGGGCATCCTACGCCACGTCGGACGAGGTGCTCGAGGAAGCCTGTACGCGAATCCAGCGATTCTGTGGAAATCTGCGATAGTCCCCGGCGCCCGCGGACCAGCCCATAACAACGTTAACGCCGCCCGGTGGGATTAACCCTGCCGGGCGGTTTTCGTTTCGCATCGGGACATCTATGTGCGCGGCAAACATCCACAAGTGGAAAAATATCGTTAAGAAGCACGAATGAACGCATTTAGCTTTACATTGCTTCGGAAACGGAGTTCTTTCGTCGCAAATGCGTGATCTACGCAAGTGACAAGACATATCTGCAGCTCGCAGCCTGAAGGCTCGCTGCAGGGTTCGAAGAAGGGTAATTTACACCCGGACTCCGTCTGACTCGCTGGCATCGATCGCGCTCAACACGCGAAAGGATGACCAATGCCGACGCTTACAGGTACCGCAAATGACGATACCCTCGACAATGGCCTGTCATTTGACACGGTAAACGACAATCTCGCTTCGGGTCTTGCCGGCAACGATATTATCATAGGTGGTGGTACGTTCGGTCCGAACTTCCTGGTCAACGATCTGATCTATGGCGGTGACGACGACGACACGATCTATTCGAACTACGGCAACGACACGATCTATGGCGGCGCCGGTGAAGATACGCTGGACAGCCGTTTTCAGGTCACTGCAGACCCGATAACCGGTGCGCCGATTATCAATACGGCAGCCCCGTTGGTCGCAACGGCTGACCCGGGGACGGGTGCGCCGGTTGTTCAGTTGTTCTACGGCGGCACGGGCAATGACAGCATCTTCGGGTATGAAGGTGACGACACGATCTTTGGTGGCGACGGCAATGACACGATTTCATCGAACTTTGCTCGTCTTTCCCCGACTGCGGGCGGCGACCTGGTCTATGGTGGCGACGGTGACGATGTCATCACGACCACAGGCTCGGATGGCGTAACGGAATCGTCTGTCGGTGACACGGTCTATGGCGGTCTTGGCAACGACACCATCATCGGCGGCATCGAAGCTTCGAACCCGGCGAACGATAACGACATCATCTACGGTGACACCGGCGACGCAAGCGATACCGTCGGTGGTAATGACCTGATTGACGGAAACGGCGGTACCGACCAGATCTTTGCCGGTCTGGGCGATGACACGGTGATTGCACGCTCGGGTGTCGATACGACTGATGGCGGCGCCGGTATCGATACAATCGATTTCTCCAACGACGCCGGGGCTGTCGAATTCGATATGGCGACCGGCGCAACTACGATCGTTGGCGGCGTTACTGAAAACGAAAACAACACGAACTACGAAAATGCGATCGGTGGAACTGGGTCCGACAGCATTCTTGGTAACGCTCTGGACAACTCGCTGGCTGGCGGTGACGGGGTCGACACGTTGTCCGGTGGGGCAGGGAACGATACCCTGAATTCCGGCGGCGGCGATGACATCCTGATTGGCGGCGAAGACAATACGCTCGGCAATAACCCGGACGGGTCGGTCGATGTCATCGACTATTCCAACGAAGCGAATGGTGTGACCGTCCGCTATACCGGTGACGAGGCCGGTACGGCAGCAGGCACGACAACCGGAACCGACACGTTCTCGGAAATCGAGCGGATCATCTTTACCGCGGGCGAAGATGCCGTGAACGCTTCGAACGACACGGTCGGCGTGACCCTGGATACCGGGGCCGGCGATGACTTTGTCGAAGCGGGTTCGGGCAATGACAGCCTGGACGGTGGCGATGACATCGATGAACTGAGCTATGCCGACTCCGGCGCACCTGTGACGGTTGACGTGGCCGCTGGCACCGCGACCGGTACTGGTACTGGCGACGACACGTTCCAGAACTTTGAAGACTTCTCGCTGACGACCGGGGACGACTCCTTCACCGGTTCTGCCGGAAACGAAACGGTCGCGGCGGCGATGGCAACGACACCCTTGACGGTGGCGATGGCGACGACACGCTGATCGGTGGCGACGGCAATGACCGGATCACGACCGGTACCGGCGCTGACTCGGTCGATGCGGGCGACGGCAACGATCTGATCTTCGCTGGAATTGGCGACACCGTCGAAGGCGGCGGTGCTGGCAACAATGGCGGCACCAGCGTTCCGGGCGATGACGATGTGCTGAACCTCGGCCCGATCGTTCCGCCGGGTGGATCGTTTGTTGTCCGCCCGAATGCGGGTGACGACGAAGACGGTACCGTTGATATCTACAGCGGCCTGCCTGACGATCCTGGCAGCCTGGTTGGTACGATCACCTACTCCGAGATCGAACGTATTGTCTGCTTCACGCGCGGTACCATGATCATGACGCCTGATGGTGAAAAGGCGATCGAGGATCTGGCAGAAGGCGATCTGGTCGAGACACGCGACAACGGCGCTCAGAAGCTGCGCTGGATCGGATCGCGCAAAATGGCAGCATTTGGCAAGATCGCCCCGGTCGTCATCAAGAAGGGCGCATTGGGCAACGACCGCGACCTGCGGGTCAGCCAGTTGCACCGGATGCTGATCACCGATTGGCGGGCCGAGCTGATGTTCGGCGAGCCGGAAGTCCTGGCGACGGCCAAGCATCTGGTCAATGGCGATACGGTCTATGTCGAAGAAGGCGGCGAGGTGGAGTACTTCCACATGCTGTTCGACCGGCACGAGATCGTCACCGCGAACGGTGCGCCATCTGAAAGCTTCCACCCGGGCGAGCAGGGTTTGAGCTGGATGGAAGAACAGGTGCGTGACGAGATCTATGCAATCTTCCCGGAACTGCAGGACGACGCGGACAGCTTTGGTCCGTCGGCACGGCAGTCGCTGAAGGCCTACGAGGCGCGGGCGATCAAACTCTGATCCATTCGGATTGCGAATTCAGAGGCCGCCTTCTGGCGGCCTCTTTCCGTTTGAGGGGCCAGATTGTTCTTTTCGCAAGGTTCCCGCTGCATTAATCCAAGTGGACCCGGTCGCAGGTTGCCGGGACGCGCGCCCGGGGAAACATGCAACTCTATTACCGTCACGGCGAAAAGAACGTATCCGTCTTCCGGGTCGAAGTCGCCAATCGCCAACGCGGAATCGAGTTGAACAAGATTGCGACAATCCGGCCGGACGGAACGATCCTGCCGCACCCAAGACGCACGCCCACCGATGCCGAAATGGCAGAGATCGGACGATGGTGGGCCGACTGGCAGTCAAGATTGTCGGCCGGAGACTTAGGTCATACCGAGGAATTTATCGCCGATCTGAACCGCTTCACCGACTGGATGGCCCGCAAAGCCGACGGCGGGGAGGTTGATGCCCAATCGGATGCCCTGTTGTCCGCCCTTCTGGACCTGCGTCAGACCGTTGTGCGGCGCCTGTCGCAGATCGAGCCGGACGACGACTAAAGTGACGGCAAGATCAGGCCGCGGCTGCTAGCCTCAGCGATATTTCTTTTCACGCGAACATCAGAACCAGTGCACTTGCGGCCAACAGGATGGCCATAGACATATTGAAGACGCGCAGCTTGTTTCCCGTTCCCAGAATTCGGCCCATCGCCGATCCAAAAACCACCCAGGCCTGGGACGAGGCGAGGCCGACAATCAGAAAGATCCCGGCGGCAATCACCGCCGATTGAAGGTTCGTCGCGAAGCTGGCAGTCGTCCAAATCGCGAAGGTCCAAGCCTTTGGGTTGATCCATTGGAATGCACAGGCTTCGACAAAGTTCAGCGGTCGCGATCTTGCCGTATCGCTGGAAGCATCCGCGGTTGCGATGCGCCAAGCGAACCACAGGATCACGCACAGACCGGCCCACCCCAACCAGATCCCGATCTGTGGATTGGATCTGAACAACTGCCCGAGCCCCAGCACCACCGCGATCAGCATGATCGGAAAGCCGATCGCGACACCAAGGCTGTGCGAAAGCGTGGGCCGCCAGCCAAAATTCGCGCCAGACGCGGCCAGCATCACGTTGTTCGGCCCGGGCGTCCACGTCATCGAGGCCGCCACTCCGGTGAGTGCGATCAGCGTTTGGGTCTCCATGCGCCACCAAATAGTCAGTAGTTATGACCTATTTGATGCAACGTGGCCCAGCAGTGTTTGCTTGTCCAGTTGAAACTGACTGTCGATCCAAAGCGCCTCGGCGGCCTTCAGTGCAGCGCCCAAATCCGGGCCGGGCGTGAACCCTGCCTCGATCAGATCGTTTGCTTTAAGGGGAAACGACTGCGCCGCCCCATGGGCAATCTGCGCCGAACCCGCCTCAGGATTTTCGCCGGTTGACGAGGCCCGGATCAGATTGGCCCGCTCCGCTGCCTCGCGCCCGTGAAGATAAGTAGCAACCGCTGGGCGGTCTTCGCCCAATGCGGCGCCAAGCAGATCCAGCGCGCGCGCCTCGGCGCCCGAAAGGCGCAGCCGGTCTGTTTGCTCCTCTCCCCCCAAAACCTTAAGACGGGTGATCCAATCTGGCGGGCGCCCAAATGTCTGTTCGGCATGGACCAAAGGTGCCAAGCCATCCGAAGCGGCACCGGGCAGGCAGCGGGCCAGGATGCCGGCGGCGGCCATAGACGCGACTGCCGGGGCCGGGTCGGGCGCTGCCAAAAGCTTGCGAAACTCCCACCCCACACGCTCGCGCGCCAGTTGGTCCAGACCATCTGCAAGCGCCGCACAGGCCGACAAGCCGTCGGCATCGATCCCATCGGCGCCATACCAGGCATGAAAGCGGAAAAACCTAAGGATGCGCAGGTAGTCCTCCCGGATCCGGTCCCCCGCCCGATTGATAAAGCGCACCCGCCGCGCCAGCAGATCCGCTAATCCGCCCAGCGGGTCGATAACCGTCCCTTCCGAATCCGCATAAAGCGCGTTCATCGTAAAGTCGCGCCGCGCTGCATCGCTTGCGATATCGGTCGTGAAACTGACAACCGCGTGCCTGCCGTCGGTCTGGATATCGGCGCGAAAGGTCGTGACTTCGATCCCTTCGCCGTGCGGAACCGCCGTCACCGTGCCATGCTGCAGGCCCGTCGGCACCACTTTGATCCCGGCCGCCTTCAGCCGCACAGTGACATCATCGGGAACCAACGGCGTCGCGATATCGATATCCGCAACAGGCGCATTCAGCAGGGCGTTACGAACGCAGCCGCCGACGAAAAAGCCCTGACCGCCCAAAGCTGCGAGAACGGCTTGCGGGCCGCCTGCCGTCACCCAGTCTTCTGTCAGCCGGGTCATGAGCCCAGTCCCTGAACAGCGGCGATCCGATCGGAAAGACCCTTCAGCATCCCGGCAGTCGCGCCCCAGATATATCTCCCCTCCCACGGCATGGCGTAATAATAGCGACGATAGCCCAGGCGGTCATGATGGTGGCGTTGCCTGTTTGCCGGATCCATAAGGAAATCCAGCGGCGGCTCAAATACCTCATCGACCTCACCCGGTTCGGGCACGGGCTGCCAAGCGTCCGGAACAAGGCCAACGAACGGTGTCACCCGGAAGCCGGTCGATGTGAAATAGGGGTCGAGCGACCCAATCACGTCGACCACGTCCGTCGGCAGACCGACCTCCTCCTCTGCCTCACGCAGCGCGGCGGCCAGCGGTGTCGCGTCCCCCTCGTCAATCTTGCCGCCGGGAAACGCAACCTGCCCGGCATGGGTGCTGAGATGGGCCGAGCGCAGCGTCAGAACGACATGCAGACAGTCGCCGCGCTGGCGCAGGCCACACAGAACTGCCGCTGGCCGTTCCAAATGCTCTCCAAGTTGACGGGCGCGAATTTCAGGGTTCAGGTCAAAATCCGTCCGCGGCCCCAGCGGCGCCAACGCCAGCGCCGTGCGTATGTCCGCCAAAGTCAGTGCCATGGCGCGGCCGCCCGGCGCTTAACGTCCGCCGCGATCGACGATGCTCGCCCGCCTGCCATGTGGTCCCATACCATGACCCGAGGCATTAACCGTTGCAGGTGCCAACCGTCCAGCCACCGCTTTGCGAATGCAGGAATTTATCATATTGTGACGTTTGTTACTGATGAGATCGATTCGTTACGCCAAAGTTAATCCACGATCCGAGAGGGTCAGTTTCAAAAGGGTGGCGGTGCGTTGCCGGGGGCTGTTTTAGGGGCCGTCAAGTATCGTCACCCCGAGAATAATACGATGAAAATTTTTAAGTGGCTCGCGCGGTCCTTCGGGGCCGCGCATTTCCATTGTCCGGTGTCCAGTCGCATTGGAAGTCGCATTGGAAGTCGTATTGGAAGTCGTATTGGAAGTCGTATTGGAACAGGTCCCAAGCCGGGCTCAGTCCATTCGATGCGCCGTAAAGCCGTCGCGCACCAGGCCAGCAATCAGACCGGTTCCACCGCCAAGGTGCAGCGCGCCAACAGCAATGAACGCATTGCCCTTCGCGGCCTCATTCAGAACCCGTGGCATCCACGCCCGGTTACGGCGAACCAAGATGCTTGCATACATTTTTTCAAGGGCGCGCGGCAGTTGCAGATCGGGTGACGTGGTTTCGGCCAGCCAATCGGAATACACCTTTATCAGCGCGATCTTCCCGGCAGCGTAAAGCGCCAGATTGGTCCGGAAGACGTCCTCCTCATAGGGTGCAGCGCGTCCAGACGCGACGATCAGTTTCGTCACCATATCTTCGGGCAGACGTGTTAACGCCGCCAGCGCGTCGCCCGGCTCCTCCAGCCCGTCCTCCGGCACGCCCTTCTCTGCTGCGCGGCGTGCCATGACGCCATCCAATGCGGCATCGGCGCTGGCGTGCAAAATCTGGCACGGTGGCAAGGCCAGCAGGCCGATTTGCAGCCAGGATTTGAACCGCTCCGCCGTTTCGAGCGCGACGCCGCGGGACCTGAAAGCCTTGCGGACCATGTTCAGGTCATCCGGCCCCATGCGGTCCGAAAACGGGCGGGCGTCTTGGTCGATCATAAACGCGCGGTCGCGGGTCATGCGTCGGCGCAGCTCTGCCTGCGCGTCTTGCTTTGTTTCAAACAAAGCGATCCTTGCCCCGTCCAACGCCGCCCACGCCGATTCGGGCACGAGCTCGACCGCTTCGCCGACATGGAAAGTTCCATAAAGATAGGATGGCCGGACACCCGGTTTTTCGATCTTCCAAAACCGACCCTCGCCATAGGGGACCGCGCCCGCGCGGCGCAGCAGCGTTTCAGCCATGGCAGGATCGGTCCGTTGCAGGTCGGCGAACAGGTCCTTACCAGCGCACTTCGCCTGCGCCGCGCCCGTCAGCGCGAACAGAAAGAACAGGAAGGAAAGAAGGACCCGCATGATCGCGTTCTAGATCGCGCGGGCGCGATCCTCGGCCAGGGCGGTGTACTGACCATATGGGCGATAGCAATAAAGATAGCTCTCGATCACCGCCTCCATCGAGGTCGGTTCGATATCGACCTCGGAAAACCCTCTCGCGCTGTCCGAGACGATATTGTCCACCGCCAACAGTTTGACCTGATCCGCGGTCAGCAACGGCTTCACGCCGACCCAGGCCGACTTTTCCATAAACCAGGCATTCAACCGGGCCAGGAAGAACGGAACATCCGTGATCAAGCGGCGGCGGCGAATGACCTTCAGCATCAACGACAGACATTCGCGCAGTGTGGCAACCCGTGGGCCGCCCAATTCGTAGACACCGGGCGCGATATCGCCGCAGGCACCGCGTGCCGCGGCCTCGGCCACATCCTCGACCCAGACAGGTTGGAACTTTGTACTGGCACCAACCACAGGCAATACCGGCGCAAAGCGTGTCAGACCCGCAAACATATTGAAGAACCCATCTTCCGTGCCGAACAAGACCGATGGGCGCAGCACGACCGCGCTAGGACAGGCTTCCAAAATTGCAGCTTCGCCCTCAGCCTTGGTCCGCGCGTATTCCGAATCGCTTTCCAGATCCGCCCCGATCGCCGAGAGATGAACCAGCTTGGTCACCCCTTCTTCCACCGCCAGGCGAGCAACCCGAGCGGCCCCTTCGGCCTGGACGCTGTCAAACCGGTTGCGCCCGTTCTGCCAGAGAACGCCGACACAATTGACCACAGCATCGGCACCGGCAATGACCCGCCTGGTCGATGCATCGTCGCGGATATTACACTGAACCGGCTCGACCTGCCCGACAACGCCATAAGGTTTGACGAACAGCGCTTCATTCGGGCGCCTGCAAGCGACCCGAACCCGCCATCCACGCCGCGCCATCCGTTGCGCGATATAGCGGCCAACAAAACCTGACCCGCCAATAATGGTCACCAGGGGCGTGCGATCGGACATGGCATTTCTCCGCATACTGTTAGGGAAATCTACGCCCAGGATCATGTCCCGGCAATACGGCAAATCCGCCCGCCCCGTCCAGGCTAACGATCAATTAACATCCGCCTCGGCCCTGGCTGCAATTTGTTTCCGCAAACACACCCGATCCCGGCCGAAGCGGCGTTGACAATCCCAGACCTCGCCGCTAAATCCCCGCTCACGTGACCTGCCCAGGTGGCGGAATTGGTAGACGCGCTGGCTTCAGGTGCCAGTTTCCGTAAGGAAGTGGAAGTTCGAGTCTTCTCCTGGGCACCACTAAATCCCATATTGAAGCAATATTTTCAGCAGGTTACGGAATTGAAATGATTTCGAGCCACTAAACTGCCACTATGGCCATTGCCTCAAAAGCCGGACAACAAAACCGACATATTCCTTGGCCCCGGAGAGCGCGATTTCCAGGCAATGGCGCAGTAAGCCTGTCGCGAATTCGGCTGATCCATTCAGCCACCTCTCGAAGTCATCAGGTGTGCGCAGAATCACCGGCGTAGCCTTGGGTTGAACAGGCTCGACTACGGCGTTGGGGTCGGCTAACGGCGCGCCCGCCAAAACCACATCTGTCGGCAATCGTTGGTTGGATGGCGACTTCGAGCCTTTTCCAGACCTCCGTTCGTGACTCAACATCCGTTGCGACTGGTGGATTGTAGTTGTTCGTTGCGCGTTGCAGCAATGATACCAATGCGCAGGAAGCGGACGTGTCCCAATCGCACGCACGCTCCACTGATGACATTCGCCACGGCGCTTGATGCAGCCCGCCGGTTCACCAGATCAGCCGTTCGCCACGCGTGCGAAGTCGAGCCCAACACGCACGTCGGCAATCGGGGACTAACCGGACATCCGAGTATAATACTCGGGATTGTACTCCGATCCGAAAAGCGGCCATCCACAACTGTAGAAGCTTATTGTTGTGGATCGGCATGCAAGATTGACCCCCTTGTTGGGGTAATCGGCGCCCAAAAGTGACCCCCCTGACAATTCGTACGAGAAGCTTCCTCAAAAGAGTGAGGGAGCGATCAGGGGATGTTGGTTGTGGAAACGATCGCAAAGATCAGGCAGGCGCATTTTGTTCACGGCAAGTCGATCAAGCAGATCTGCAGAGAGCTTCGGGTTTCCAGGAATACGGTCCGCAAGGTCCTGCGTTCAGGCGCAACCGAATTCAGCTATGACCGCACGACACAGCCTCGCCCGAAGATTGATCCATGGCGATCAGAACTTGACGAGATGCTGGCCGCAAATGCCAAGCAGCCGAGGCGGGAACGCCTTACACTGATCCGGATCTACGAAGAGTTGCGCAACCATGGTTACGGCGGCGGCTATGATGCGGTTCGGCGATACGCATCCAACTGGTCAAAGAGAACGCAGGCAGCATCGGCGAGCGCGTTTGTTCCCTTGAGCTTTGATCCGGGCGAAGCTTACCAGTTCGACTGGAGCCATGAGGTCGTGATTCTGGACGGTGTGACAGTGACTGTCAAAGTCGCTCATGTTCGCCTCAGCTTCAGCCGAATGCCGTATGTGCGCGCGTATCCCCGCGAGACCCAAGAGATGGTGTTCGATGCGCACGACAAGGCGTTTGCGTTCTTTGGCGGCGCTTGTGCGCGCGGGATCTACGACAATATGAAGACGGCGGTGGACGCGATCTTCGTCGGGAAGGGTCGGGCTTACAACCGCCGCTTTCAGCAGATGTGCGGTCATTATCTGGTTGACCCCGTTGCCTGTAGCCCGGCCTCGGGCTGGGAGAAGGGGCAAGTAGAGAACCAGGTTGGCGTGCTGCGCAGACGCTTCTTCGTGCCGCGCCCGAGGTTCAAATCCTTTGCAGAGCTGAATGCCTGGTTGGCAGATCGGTGCCTGGTGTATGCGAAGGCAAACAAACACCCCGACATTCCAGGCAAGACGGTCTGGGAGGTGTTCGAAGAAGAGCAGCCGAGTTTGATCCCATATGTCGGCTCCTTCGACGGCTTTCATGCAGTCCCTGCATCGGTTTCCAAAACCTGCCTCGTACGGTTCGACAAGAACAAGTACTCGGTAAATGCCCGGGCCGTTGGTCGACCTGTCGAGATCCGCGCCTATGCCGATCGCCTGGAATGCTGGCAAGACGGGCAGATCGTCGGCAGCCATACCCGTGTTTTTGGGCGCGATAACGCGATCTATGACCCGCTACATTACATTCCGGTGCTGATGCGCAAACCTGGCGCCCTGCGCAACGGAGCGCCGTTCAAGGAGTGGGAGCTGCCGCCGTCGTTACGCCGTGTGCAGCGTAAACTGGAGCGTCAGCCCGGTGGTGATCGCCAGATGGTCGAGGTTCTAGGCGCGATCCTCTCCGATGGGCTGGAGGCGGTGGAAGCGGCCTGTGCAGAAGCCCTGTCACAGAATGTCCCTTCCGCAAGCGTGGTCCTGAACATTCTCGCCCGTCGCCGCGAACCGCCACCACCCCTGACAATCACAACACCGGATGCATTGCGGCTGACCTGCGAGCCAGCCGCCAATTGTGACCGGTATGACAGCCTGAGGAGAACAACGAATGGAACGAACACAGGTGCTGGACGCCATGGG
This sequence comes from uncultured Limibaculum sp., assembly GCA_951813525.2. Lineage (GTDB taxonomy): Bacteria > Pseudomonadota > Alphaproteobacteria > Rhodobacterales > Rhodobacteraceae > Thermohalobaculum. The sequence continues at coordinate 2,343,586 of CATOTJ020000002.1, read as the reverse complement.
CCAACTGAAGCTCTACGGCATGCGGACAGCTTACGACGAGATCATCACGGCTGCGATCAAGCGCCAGCACGAACCACAACAGATTATCGGCGATCTGCTGACAGCCGAGATCTCCGAGAAGCTGGCGCGCTCAATCAAATACCAGATGACCATCGCGAAACTGCCACTGGCCAAGGAGCTGGAGGAATTCGACTTCGAAGCGGCCGAGGTCAACGAAACCTTGATCCGTGACCTCGCCACCGGCGACTTCCTCGACCATCAGCGCAATCTCGTGCTCATCGGCGGAACCGGCACAGGCAAAACCCATCTCTCCGTCAGTATCGCTCGAGCCTGCATCCGCCAGGGCCGCCGCGGGCGCTTCTTCAATGTCGTCGATCTGGTGAACAAACTCGATGCCGAAGCGCGGGCCGAGCGCCAGGGACGGACAGCTGAGTTGATATCACGCCTCGACTTCCTAATTCTGGACGAGCTTGGCTATCTGCCATTCGCTCAGACCGGTGGTCAGCTGCTGTTCCACCTGATCAGCAAACTCTATGAGTGCACATCAGTCATTGTCACAACGAACCTGGCATTCGGAGAATGGCCAACCGTCTTCGGCGACGCGAAGATGACCACCGCACTCCTCGATCGCCTCACACATCATTGCGAGATCGTTGAGACCGGTAACGAAAGCTGGCGCTTCAAGAACCGCGCCTAATTCAACCGCGCAGGCCGGGCCGCGCTCTGATAAATGAGGTCTCCACGCGACCCGGCCTGCTCAGCACCAGGGGGGTCACTTTTGAACGCCGATCTGGGGTCACGTTTGGATGCCGATTGACAATGGATGCGATGATCGCATTTCTGCAACGCAATCGGAACCACCCGCATGTGGTTATCATTGACGACATCTCTCGCCTTGCGCGGGGGATGAAGGCTCACATCGGATTGCGTGACGCCATTGCCCATGCAGGCGGTGTCCTGAAATCGCCCAGCATCGATTTTTCGGATGATGCGGACAGTGAATTGCAGGAATACATCATGGCAACGGTCAGCCAGCACCAGCGCCGCAAGAATGCTGAACAGACCCTCAACCGGATGAAATCGCGCATGCGCAACGGCTATTGGGTATTTTCAGTCCCTGTGGGCTATCGCTTCGTCAAGGGTGAAGGCAGTGGGAAAGTTTTGGTTCGCGACGAACCCATCGCATCGATCATACAAGAAGCTCTTGAGGGCTATGCCTCGGGCCGCTTGCAAAGCCAGGCCGAGGTCATGCGCTACTTCGCGAAATTTCCAGAATTCCCCCGCAACAAGAACGGGGATGTCGTCAATCAGCGCGCAAGAGACATTCTGACCCATCCCGTTTATTCGGGGTACATTGATCACGCGCCATGGGGCCTCTCCATGGTCAAGGCAAAGCATGAGCCCTCGATCAGCTTAGAGACCTATCAACGCATCCAGGACCGCCTGAATGGCGGCGCTACCGCGCCTGCACGCAAAGACCTGAATACGGACTTCCCACTGCGCGGCTTTGTGACGTGCGGTGATTGCTGCAACCCGCTCAGTGCGTATTGGGCACGCAGCAAGACGGGTAAACGTCACCCGTATTATCAGTGCCACACGAAATCCTGCACCAGCTATCGAAAGACGATCCGCCGGGATGACCTCGAAGGACAATTTGAGACTGTGTTGAAAGCCATGCAGCCGACGGAAGGGCTCTTCAAGCTGGCGAAAGCCATGTTCCGTGACGCGTGGGACCAGCGCATCGCACAGGCATCCGAGATTAAGAAATCTCTCAAGCGTCAGTTGGCCAACACCGAAAAGCAGATCGACCAACTGCTTGATCGTGTGGTGGAATCCAGTTCATCAAAAGTCATTCGCGCCTACGAAACAAAAATCGAGAAGCTGGAGCGTCAAAAACTCATCGCTGCCGAGAAACTCGAAAATGCAGGCCAACCCAGGCACACCTTTGCCGAATTGTTCGAACCCGCTATGGCGTTTCTCTCAAGCCCTTGGAAAATATGGGATTCCGGGCGATTGGATATGAAGCGACTCGTGCTGCGTTTGGCGTTTGCAGAGCGGCTTCCATACTATCGGAATCAGGGGTTTCGAACCCCAGAAATGACCTTACCGTTCAAGGCTTTAAGGGGGATTCAAAGGGGGAAATTGAAATGGCGCGCCGAGGAGGATTCGAACCCCCGACCCCCAGATTCGTAGTCTGGTGCTCTATCCAGCTGAGCTATCGGCGCGCGCGGCCCTGACGGGCAGGCCGGGTATCTAGCCCTCTGGGCGTTCGATTGCAAGCTGGTTTGTTGAGTGCCGGCTAAGCGGCGGCGGCGGCGGCGTGGGCCGGCATGTCGATGCGAAACTCGGTGCCTGCGGTGGTGCTGCTGACCAATGTCAGCGTGCCGCCATGTGCTGTCACCAGTTCCTGGGCGATGGCGAGGCCGAGGCCGGTTCCGCCGGGCCGGGTGGCGCCGCGGAAGGGTTGGAAAAGGTGTTCTTTCGCCTTTGCAGGCAGGCCGGGACCGGTGTCGATGATGCGAATTTCGATCCGGCCATCGATTTCGTCGGCGGCGATGGTCAGCCTGCCGGGCTTGCCCGAAGACCGGATCGCTTCGGCAGCATTGCGGGCGAGATTGGCGAGTACGCGATAGAGTCGCTCCGGGTCCGCCTCGACCACCAGGTCGGGATCGATATCGACCAGGCAGACAATCCGCGTTGCGCCTTCCGTCAGACCTAGGCCTTCGCAAACCTCTTCGGCCAATTCGCCGAGGGCAACGGCGCGCGGTTCGGGCGGGGCTTCCTCGGCCTTGCCATAGGTCAGCGTCGACTGGCAAAGGCGGATTGCACGGTCCAGCGAACCGATCAGCTTGGGCGCGGTGCGGGCAACGATGGGATCGCGGCTCATTTCAAGTCTGTCGGCCATCAATTGAGTGGTGCCGAGGATATTGCGCAGGTCATGGCTGATTTTGGCGACAGCCTCGCCCAGCGATGCAAGGCGTGCGCGTGCGGTCAGTGCCGCGCGCACGTCGCGCTGCATATCGGCCAGGGCGCGCTCGGCCTCGGCGATTTCGCCCAGACGGCTGCGTGGTTCGATGATGCGATTGGCGTCCTCGGGGTTTTCGGAGAAATATTGAACATTCTCGATCAGCTTTGTGACTGGGCGCACGACGGCGCGGCGGACAGCAAAGAACACCATGATCGCAGTGGCGATGGAGATTGCGAGGCTGAGATAGAGGATTTTCAGGGCATAGGCCCGCATCGCGGCGGCGAGCGGAGCGCTTTCGAGCGTAATCTCCATCTCGGTTCCCATATCGGCGGGTGCGAAGGCGATGACGCGGATGATACCGCCATCGGTGTCGATAATGCGGGTCATTGCATCGAAGATCAGATCGGTAAAGGCAGGATCGCGCAGATCGTAACTGTTCGTCAGGGGCGTCAGATCCGGGCCGGACAGAACCATTTCGCGGGCGCCATTGCGGTGGACGACCACGTTTAGCACTTCGGCGCGCTGGATCAGCATGGATTGCAGGTCGCGGCTGACCATGCCGTTCGGCGCGGCCAGGACGGTTAGCGCGGCAATTTCAGCCCGGTGAACCCGCTCCAGAAGATAGGTTTGGCGAAACTGGGCAATCGATGGCACGAAGATCGCAACCTCTGCCAGCATGACGACCAGGACCGTCACGATCAGCAGGCGCCCTGACAGGCTGCGAAGCAATCTCATGTCCGTGTTCCGATCCTAACCCGCCTGACCATAGCCGAAAGGCACGATACAGCCCGTCAACCCAGACGCGCAAGCAGGCGAACGATCCATTTCACCCGCGGGCTTTCGAAGAGGCGCGGGGTATAGTAGGCGCCCGCCGCCCGCTTGGAGACCTCACCGCGGGTCGGGTAAGGCACGATATGACCGGCCATGTCGCCGACCTTCAGGCCTTTATAGACGGCCAGTGACCAAGGCTGGATCAGATCGCCGGCATGGGGTCCGACAATGGAGCAACCGAGGATACGGCCTCGCTTGCCGATCACGGCCTTGACGAAGCCGTCCGTTCGCCGCTCGGCCCTCGCCCGGTCGTTTTCGTCCAAACCAAAGCGGGCGATCTCGACCACGTCACCATGTTGTTCGCGGGCAGTCTGCTCGGTCAGGCCGACATGAGCGATCTCTGGATCGAGATAGGTGACATGCGGGATGATATCGTGATTGACCTTGACCGGGAGCCGGAACAGCGCCGACCGGATGACCAGGCCCGCGTGATAGTTCGCGACATGGGTAAATTGCGGTCCGCCGGCGACATCGCCAATGGCGTAGACGCGGGAATTCGAAACCGACCGCAGCCCTTTCGTTACTGTGATGCCGCGATTGTCGTGCACGATCTCGCCATCGCCAAGATTAAGGCGTTGAAGATTGGCACGCCGCCCCGTCGCCACCAATAAGTGGGTCCCCGTGACGCCGCTGCGGTCGCTTAGGCGCACGGTAATGTTGCCTTCATCGCCGGTAACGGAGGCAACCGCGGCCCCCTCGCGAATATTGACGCCCTCGGACCGGATTTGATCCAGTGCTACAGCCGTCACTTGTGGGTCGTCGCCGCCTAAGGCCCGGTCCATTTCGAGAACCGTTACCTCCGATCCCAGGCGGCGATGGGCCTGGGCCATCTCCATCCCAATCGGACCGCCGCCGATCACGATCAGATGACCCGGCAGCTTTCGGTTTTCCCATAGCGTTTCATTGGTCAGGAAGGGTGTCCGGTCCAGGCCGTCGATGGGTGGGACCGCCGCCGTTGATCCGGTGGCGATTACAAAGCGCCGGGCGCGTATGCGGTGGTTTCCGGCCTCGACCTCGCGCGGGCCGACAAAGCTGCCCCAGGCTCGGATGACCTTGACGCCCAAGCCCTCGAAGCGCTCCGGGGAGTCGTGGGGTTCGATTTGGTTGATGACGCCCTGCACATGTTCCATTGCCGCTGCATAATCGACATCGGGCTCGGCTTGGGTGATGCCGAATTTGGAGGCGCTGCGCCAAGTTTGCGCGGCCGTGGCCGCGGCGATCAATGCCTTGGACGGGACACAGCCGTAGTTCAGGCAGTCGCCGCCCATCTTGTGACCCTCGACCAAAACGACAGATGCGCCCATCTGCACCGCGCCTGCGGCAACCGATAGCCCGCCGGAACCTGCGCCGATGATGCAAAGATCGGGCGTCAACACGTCACTCATCAGAAGCTCCACCTGAAACCGCGCGGCCTTTCAGCAGGAGCGGCAGCGCCGAAAGCGCCGCCAAACCGAGAAGCGGCCCGAGAACGTGCCATTCGAAAATGACGCCGAGATCCGGCGCTTCGCCCCGCGAAAGCTGCTCGCCGAGACCCGAACCGATCGAGATATAGACCACCGTTCCCGGAATTATGCCGACAAAGGTGGTCCACAGAAATGTAAACAGCCGAGCACCGAGGAACGCGGGGGCAACATTTGCAACGAAGAATGGTACAAACGGGATCAGTCGCATGATCAGCAGATAGCTGACCTCCCCGCTTTGAAACCCTTTTTCCATTTTATCGAGCCAGCTGCCCGCAGCATTTCTGAGCGTGTCGCCCAACGCAGTGCGTGCGGCCAGAAAAATCAGAACGGCCCCAGCGGTTGCAGCGGCGATAACGGCGACAGATCCGATGATGGTGCCGAACAGAAAACCGCCCGCAATTGTCAGCCAAACAGCGCCTGGCAAGGAAACTGCGACCGCCGCCACATAGATCGCCACAAAAACCATCAGCGCAACGGCGTAGTTGCGATCGCGCCATCCGGTCAGAGTGTCGTAATGTTCTGCGAACGCTGAAAAACTAAGATAGTCGCGAAACAGAAAGAATGCGGCCACTGCGACGACCGCAATGACGGCGAGCGGGCCAAATCGTTTCCAGTTCGCGGTAGCCGCCTGTTCGGCCATGCAAAGCCCCTATTTTTGAACTTGGGCGCATCTTGCCGGGCAAGAGCAGCATCTACCCGATGATATTGTCTACCCTGACGCACAACGCCATAGGGTTCACGCCCGATTGATGGGATCTGATTTTGCTGAAACAAATCGGATAAAACATGATCGCTTCGGGTGTCAGCGGCGTTGACTCGACCCGCACACCACGTTATCCGCCGCTCTCTTAACGGAATGATTGGTGCGCCTGATGGCAGCGCCGCTGAGGAATGGGCCGGGCAAGGCCCGGGAGTGACCGCGATGAAACGCACGTTCCAACCGTCGAACCGGGTCCGCAAGGCGCGCCATGGTTTTCGCAGCCGCATGGCGACGCGCAACGGCCGCAAGGTGCTGAACCGGCGCCGTGCCAAGGGCCGCAAAAGCCTGTCGGCCTGAGGCCCGGGCCGGCCATGCCGGCACCGCCACCAACATTGAAGAAGCGCCGGGATTTCCTGGCCTGTGCCAGGGCGCGCCGATGGGCGGCGTCAGGTTTGATTCTGCAGGCTCGCGAACGCCGCCCAGATGAGGATGTCGACGGCCTGCGCGTCGGGTACACCTGCTCGAAAAAAGTCGGAAATTCTGTGGTCCGCAGCCGGGCGAAGCGGCGGTTGCGCGCCGCTGCAGCGGACGTTTTCGCCGGGTGTGGACGGGATGGTTGGGATTATGTCCTGATCGGCCGAGCTGGGGCGACCCTAGCGCGTTCCTTTCACGATCTGTTGGCGGATCTGCGCTTAGCGCTGGCGCGCGTTCATGCCCCGCGGAAGGCGCGGGATTGAGCCTGCTGGCCCGCATATTTGCACTGCCGGTGCATTTCTACCGGTTGGTGATCAGCCCCCTTTTGGGTGCAAATTGCCGGTTTCAGCCAACATGTTCGGCGTATGCGTTGGAGGCGCTGGAACGCCATGGCGCCTTTCGTGGCGGCTGGTTGTCGCTGCGCCGGATCGTGCGTTGCCGGCCTGGTGGCGGATCCGGATACGATCCAGTGCCGGGAGAGGGGCAGGGGCCACAGGATGGCCCGACCGACGGCACGGGGGCAGCCTGAGCGCAAGTTAGCCATTTCAGATCTGCTAAATCACAGCATAACGGACAATTATTGTTTCTGTGCGACGTTTCCTGATGCTTCAAATGCTGACCCAGGGATAAAAAGCATGGATCTGCGAGAGCACGACCTGCCGAGTATCAGGAACTTGCGCCAATACGAATTGGCGGAAAAGCTGGGACGTTTTGGTCACTGGTATTGGGCGGTTGGTGGCGACCGGGTGGAATGGTCGCCCGAGGTGCAGCATCTGTTCGGTTTGACCGACGGTCAGATGGGCGGCGCGCTGTCGGAGGCACTTAGTATCCTGCCGGAAGCAGGACAGACGGAATTGAGCGCGCTGATTAGGTGCAGTGTGATCGAACAGAAAGGCTTCAGCCTGGATGTCGATTACGATCACCCGGATGGAGCGCCGCGGCACTTTCATTTGGTCGGCGAATGCGAGGTCGGGGACGATGGGCGTACGACCGGTATTTTGGGTGTCATTCAAGATGCGACCGAAGATCACCGTCTTGCACGCGAACTGGCCTATGCCACGGAGCGCCAGCGCGACTTTGTTGAAATGTCGCTCGACTGGTTGTGGGAAATGGGACCGGATCTGAGATTTTCTTATGTTTCGCACCAACTGGAAGCGGCGTTGGGGGCCAAAAAGGAAGAAATCATCGGCCTGACACGCCTAGAGCTAATCGGTGACGAGGAACTGTCGCTGGAAATGGAAATGCATCTGGCATGGCTGGATCAACACAAGCCGTTTCAGGATTTTCGCTTTTGGTTGATAGGAAAAGACGGTGTCAGAAAGTGCATCTCCAGTACCGGAAAGCCGATTTTTGGCTCGGACGGCGCGTTCAAAGGGTATCGCGGATTCGGGCGCGATGTCACGGAAGAGGAGAAGAAGCACGCCGAATTCCAGCGGGCGAACCGCGACTTGAAAGCGGCCAATCGCGAGAAGTCCGAAGCGATGATTTCGCTTCAGCAGGCCAATTCCCTGCTGGAAGAACAGGCCGAGGCAATGTTGCAGGTGCAGGCCGAAATTCAGCACACAGCATTGCACGACCCATTGACCGGGATCGCAAATCGACGATTTCTGGATGAGCGGATGGGCGAGTTGTCAGCCGCCTGCCACCGCAGCGGCGATTGGCTGGCGGTGCTGCATATCGATCTGGACCGTTTCAAGCAGATCAACGACACCGCAGGCCATGCGGCGGGCGACGCATTGCTGGTGAGTGTCGCAAGTATCCTCAAGGAAAACGTCCGTGCCGAAGACTTCGTGGCCCGCATCGGCGGCGACGAGTTTTGCATTGTCTGCACGGGGTCAGGCGGCATCAACATGCCAGGCCAGATCGCAGAGCGCATTCTGACCCAAACCGCCATTCCCTTTCCGTTTGAAGGCCGCGATTACTGGTTTGGCGCCAGCATCGGGATCGCCACCGCACGGGGCAGACAAATCAACCCGAGCGATTTGCTGGTCAATGCAGATATTGCGCTTTACCGTGCCAAGAACCATGGCCGCGGGCGGCTGGAATATTTCTCGACCGAGCTTCAGGCCGAGATCATCCAGAATAAATTGATCGCAGATGGCATTCGCGCCGGGCTGAAGCGCGACGAGTTCATCCCGCATTATCAAGCACAGATCGATGCGCAGACGATGGAGATTGCGGGGTTCGAGGCGCTGGCGCGTTGGCAGAACCCCAATGACGGGTTGCTGCCCCCGGTAGCTTTTCTGGGCATGGCGGAGGAGTTGAACGTCGTCTCTGATATCGACCGGATGATCCTGGAGGCGACGATGGCGGATTATGCCCGCTGGACCGACGCCGGGTATCGGGTTCCGCGACTTTCGGTAAACGTGTCGTCCAGGCGCCTTCGTGAGGTCGGCCTCATCGAAAACCTTAAGGCGATGAACTTGCCGCGGGGATTGCTCGCCTTCGAATTGCTGGAATCGGTCTTTCTGGACGACGCGGACGAGACGATTGTCTGGCATATCGATATGCTGAAAGAGATGGGCATCGATGTCGAGTTGGACGATTTTGGGTCGGGCCACGCCTCGATCATTTCACTGGTCAAGTTGCGCCCGGATGCAATTAAGATCGACCGTGAACTGGTGCACACGGTCACGACCGACCCGGCCCGCCGCGACCTTGTCCGGTCGATTATTGAGATCGGCAAATCGCTGGATGTGAGGGTGGTCGCAGAGGGTGTCGAGACGACCGACCACTCCAAGCTGTTGCGAACGCTGGGTTGCGACGTGCTGCAGGGTTACGTTTTCTCCAAACCCATCCCGGCAGCAGAGGTGCCTGCCTTTTTGGATGACTGGTCAGCACGCGAGCCTGAATATCGTTCGACAGCCTGACGAGCGGTGCGTTCAGTGTTTGTAGAATAGCCATTGAACTTTGCTGCAACGGATCACCGGACCAGGATCACGACTCGCCGGTTTTCCTCCTCGCGGCCAGGCTTATTGACGACCAGCTCGCGCTCGCCCTTGCCCCCGCTTTGGAAACTGACCTCTTCGTGATTGCGCAATTCGTTCTCGATCGTCTCGGCAACGATCGCCGCGCGGCGCCGGGATATGGCGAGATTGGCCGCTCCGTCCCCGACCGCGTCGGCAAACCCGGTTACGATGACTTCGGCGGCAGGCCGGCTCCGCGCATCGGCGGCCGCTAACAAGATCGCCTCGAACGCCTGGTCGTCCACGACGGTCGAGTTGAATTCGAAGGTGATCACAAACTCTTTCGGCGGCTTGGGACGGGCCGCGAGGGCACCGGCAAAAGCATCTTTGATTTCGCCTTCAGCGACGGGCAGATCGCCGAACGCCTCGCCAATGCCGGCCGCTGCGTAGGGCCGGTCCAGCAAGATTTTCTTGCCACCTTGTGCCAGTTCGATACCGCCCGGGGCACCGCCGCCTTCTTCCGGTAATACGACCGCCATGTTATCGGGCAGTTGCGCAAGATCGCGGATCAAGACGATCATCAATTGATAAGCATCGCGGCACGCGGCGATATCGTCGACTTGGTGTCCTTCTTCGGCTTCTTTTACCCAACAATCGAACTGGACCTGCGCCTCGCCGATTTGCCGGGCAGCACGCAACATCGCACCTTCACTGGCCACATAGTTGGTAATCTCGACATAGGCTGTTGTCAGACCTTCGCCTGCGGCCTGTGGAATTCGCATCGCGCCAGGATCAAGCGGGCCAAAACGCTGGCCGTTCGATGCTCTTACGGCGCGGCCGCGAAACTCCGCGGCGTCGTTCCAGTCGTATTCGGCCAGTTCGACTGCGGCGAGCTTAAGATATCCTTCGCGCAGGGCGGCCAGATAGGGGTCCTGCGGCGCCGGCAGGGCTTGCGCTGATTCGACGCTCCACGCATCGCCATTCAGCCAACCCTGTTCACGTTCAGTCGCGGTGCAACTCGCCATGCAGGCAAGCGCACCGACCAGAAGAAGCCGTTTCAAGCGTCGCCCCCGACCCTAGCTGCCAGCGTCGTGCCTTTGACACCCAGAACGGTTGTTGGCATCAGGACACGCATCGCCAACGGTCGCGATTTGGCAATCTGCCCGGATGTTGCGGTAAGGCTGCCCCGTTTTAGGCGTGCGTCGAATGAATCTTTACGTCCGGGCCTGCTGTAGGCGTAACTCTCGATAGACACTTCAGATTTCGGTCCCATCGACAACCGCGAATTGTCCGAGAAAGTCATGCCGACGGCGCTGTTGTCGCCTGTGCGGACGATGTCGCCTTCGAAAAGGGGCGTGCCCGCCTTGGCCGGTGTCTCGGTGCCTTTGCTGATGACTGTCGCATCGCCCGAGACGACCTTGATCATCCCGATGCGGTCCTCTGCCTTGCTGTCTATCGTCAGGCCTGCAAGAATCAGAATGACGCCTATCATTCCGGAAATATGTCGAATGAGCACTTTCACACTTCCATTCCTAGGCCGCCTGCATCGCAAGCGGACTTGTCAGGCCCCCAGCCCGGACACTAGCACTGTTCTGAAATGACTGCCAAAAAAATGAAGTTTCCAATCTCCGATGACGGCATTCGCGCTGGTCTTGACGCGCTTTTGGCATCGGCTGACCAATCGGGCGTGGCCCGGTCCATTGCGCACCGGCTGGCCGTAATTGTCGATGAGTATTGTTCAAACCTCATCCGTCATGACAAAGCGGTCAATTCCGGAAGTTACTTTCATGTGGACCTGACGTCTGTCCCGGGCGGTGCGATGGTTTCGATCCGTGACAGCGCGTCAGCCTTTGATCCTACAACGCATCTGGTCCGAAAATCCGGCGATATCGGGGGCCAGGGGATCAGCTTGATCCGGGGGTTGTCCGCGCGTCTCGATTATCGGACGGATGAAGGCGGCAACGTCTTTGAAGCAACGGTTCTGGAAGAGGATTAGGGCCAAGCCCCTAAGTTCATCGGGTAATTTGGGTCGATTGCGGTGGCAAGGCGTGCTATTTTTGCGTTTGCTCGACATATTGAGAATTGTGAAACCATTGTTGCTCATTATATGAATTAATAGTCATTCAGACCTTGGGACTATCTAGGATACCAACTTGGCGGAGTACGTTTTAAGCACTTCGATGGGCGCGGGCCTGCTGGAAATCAGCGGGCCGATGTTCCATTCGGATTGCGGGGCATTCCGCGCCGTTCTGGAAAAGGCTGTGCGGGGGGAACATACCGCATCACTGATTGTCGATCTTAGTGCGCTGGAATTTATCTGCAGCGCTGGCATGAGCCTGCTTGTCCAGTTCGAGCGAGCGTTGATCGAAGATGGACGACAGATGGTTACAGTCGGCATGCAGGGCACTGTGCTGGAAACCGTGGAGATGTGCGGGATCGATCAGTTGCTGACAACCCGACCGAATGTTGATGCAGCACTGGACGAGGTGCGTGCCTGATAGAGCTATTTAGACCGTCAGGAGTACATTCCGGTCCAGGTTCCGTTCCTCGAGGTTGTCGCCTGGTCCGTCCCGATCGACGATCAGGAAGTCGTGGACCGGTTCCAACACCAGCAATGGGTGATGCCAGACGCCGCGGGCATAGTTGACACCCTGATCCCCACGGGCACGAAAACACCGTAACCGATCCGCCGACGGGGCATCGGCAACGACGATCAACCAATCATGCGGCGTCAGCGGGAAAAAGGCCTGGCTGCCGAGCGGGTGGCGCTCCAGCATTTTCAGGGCGATCGGGCTGGGCCGGCGTGTTCCGCGAAAAATTGACAGGATCGCCCGCGCATCGGGTCCGGCTTCGACCCCAGCCAATGCGTGAAACCGGGTTGTCGTGCCCTGATTAATCGTGAACTGCTCGGCCCCTTCGGTTTCGATCACCTCGCCAAACGGAGAAAAGGCCTCGCGGGTCAGGCGCTCGATTACCAGGGTCACGGCAGGACCAGCTTCGGGTGACGGTTTACGTCTTTGTAGAGGAGATAGCGAAACCGTCCCGGCCCCGCCGCATAGCAGGCCTGCGGGCAAAAGGCCCGTAGCCACATGAAGTCGCCAGCCTCGACCTCGATCCAGTCGCGGTTCAACCGGTAGGCGGCTTTCCCTTCCAAAACGTAAAGTCCATGCTCCATGACGTGCGTTTCCTCGAACGGAATTGAACCGCCCGGTTCGAACGTCACGATGTTGACATGCATGTCATGGCGCAAGTCGTCCGGTTCGACAAACCGCGTTGTTGCCCACCGTCCCTGCGTGTCCGGCATCGCCAGGGGCGGATGTTCGGCCTCGTTCGTTACGATCGGGTCGGGCAGTGACTGGTCCGGCGCCGGTTCATATCGTTTGCGGATCCAGTGGAACTGCACCGGTGCTATCGCGCCGTTCCGGACGGTCCATCGGGCCTTTGGCGGGATATAGGCATATCCGCCTGCCCCGAGCGTATGGTCGGCACCGGCAATGGTCAGATCCAGCGAGCCATCGGTGACGAACAAAACCGCTTCGGCGCCGGGGTCGGGTTCGGGGTTGTCCGATCCGCCGCCCGGAGAAAGTTCCATAATCGACTGCGCAAATGTTTCGGCAAATCCGGTGAGCGGCCTTGCCAGCTGCCAGCCGCGTGCGCCTTGCCATCCCGGGTATTGGCTGGATGTGATGTCGCGCATCGTGCCCCGGGGCAGGACGGCGTAAGCTTCGGTAAAGACCGCGCGTTGGGTCATCAGTGCGCTTTGCGGCGGCAGGCCGCCGGGCGGACCGGCATAGGATGTCATGGCGTTTCCCCAGTCAGGTCTGCAATGCGCAGCACCGCAATACGGTGAACCTGATCCAGCGCAGTTCTGAATTCTGCTTCGGGATCGTTGTCGACGCGGCGCCGGAATTGTTCCAGAATCGACGCGCGATCATGGCCGCGGACAGCAAGGATGAACGGAAAGCCGAACCGTTCCTGATATCGGGCATTTAGGCCCTGAAAGGCGGCCAGTTCGGCTGATGAGCAGCAATCCAGTCCCGCGCCACGTTGTTCGGCTGAGGACGCATCGGTCAGGTTATCGGCCAGGGCCAGTTTGCCGGCCAGATCGGGATGCGCGCGCAGGAGCGCCAGCTGGCGCTCCTTAGGCGCTGCCTCGACCGCTTCGCGAAGCGCCGTTGCCGGATCGTGCGGCCCCCCCCCTTCGGCGGCCGCTTCTGCGACCCAGGGCGAATGTTCATAGACGCCGGCGAATCGTTGGACAAAATCGCTGGAACTTCCACCGATCGGTGCCCCGCCATTGCTGTCCGGATCTGTTCGGCTGCGCGTTTGCAATACCACTCTCCCGCTCTGCGGGCTTTTTGGGCGCCCCGTGCGCGTTGTTGCGCGCCCCGGCCCACCCGCCAGCCGCGCCCCTACTTTCCTTGTCTGGCGGGCTGGGGCAATAGTGGTGTGATGATTGACACCGCCATAATCCAAGATTGGTCGAGCCTGCTGCTGCGCTGGGCACATATTGTCGCTGGGATCGGCTGGATCGGGTCTTCGTTTTACTTCATGTGGCTGGATTCCAGCCTCAAGCGTCATTCGGCGATGCCCGAGACCGTCAACGGCGAAAATTGGACGGTCCATGGCGGGGGGTTTTACCATACGCAAAAGTACCTGGTGGCGCCCGAGAAGATGCCCGCCGATCTGCATTGGTTCCGGTGGGAAAGCTATCTGACCTGGCTGTCGGGCTTCGCGCTGATGGCGGTGACCTATTACTGGGGTGCTTCGGCCTATTTGATAGATCGATCGGTCGCGGATCTGACGCCCTGGCAAGCCATTGGCATTTCGGTGCTTGGGTTGGCGGCGGGTTGGTTGCTGTATGATCTATTGTGCAAGTCGCCGCTGCGCACTCGCCCCGAGGTGATGTTTGCCGTTTTGTTCGTGGCGCTGGTCGTTGCCAGTTGGGGATATGCGCAGGTGTTTTCAGCCCGCGCGGCGTTTATCCAGGTCGGGGCGACGATCGCGACGTTCATGACGGGCAATGTCTTTCTGGTGATCATTCCGAACCAACGGATCGTCGTTGCCGATTTACAGGCTGGCCGTGTGCCGGACGCACGATTTGGGCAAATCGCCAAACTTCGGTCGACCCACAACAATTACCTGACGCTGCCGGTTCTGTTTTTGATGTTGTCGAACCACTACCCGATGACATTCGGCCATTCGTTTGCATGGGCCGTCGTCGCGTTAGTTCTGTTGATCGGGGTGGTCGTGCGCCATTGGTTCAATCTGCACGAAGGCGGCGTTCACGGTGCGCAGATCGCCTGGCAGTGGCCAGTGACAGGGGTGTTGGTTGCCGGGCTGGTCATGTTGACGGCCTGGCGGCCTGCCGGACCGGAGATCGCCGCGCCCAGCGACACCGAAGTCATGGCCATCGTCGCGGCCCATTGCGCGGCCTGCCATGCAGCGGTTCCAATGCACGAGGCCTTCGACGAAGCGCCAGGCGGTGTCGCGCTGGAAAATATCGCGGCCCTACGCACCCATCGCGACAAGATTCTTCTGCAGGCGGTTTCAACCAACGCGATGCCGCTGGGTAACGAGTCCGGAATGACCGACGCCGAACGCGGCGCCCTGGGTGCCTGGCTGCGGGCGCAGGACTGAACCGCGCAGCCAATGCCGCCCGTCTGTCAGGAATCTTTTCACGGAATCATCGGCCTATTGTAATATTGCGGCTGGCTTTCAATTTTCCGAGTTGCGTAGGGGGTCTGTTTGCACCGCGTAATGTTAAAGAACGCCGACGTTCTGGTCACAATGGACGAGGACCGGCGCGAGATTTCAGACGGCTGGTTTTGCTTCGATGATGGCGTTCTTTCGGCCGTCGGCGGACGCGACGATCCTTTACCGGATGAACCTGCTGACCGAGTGATTGATGCGCGCGGGCATGTCGTAACGCCGGGCCTGATCAACACCCATCATCATTTGTTCCAATCGCTGACGCGCACGTTGGCGGCAGACTTACCATTGTTTGGGTGGCTGAAGACGCTTTACCCGATCTGGTCCAGAATGGGTCCTCGCGAAATGCGGGTGTCTGCGATCACCGGCTTGGCCGAACTGGCGTTGTCGGGTTGCACCTGCTCGTCCGATCATCTTTATCTGTTCCCGAATGGTGCGCGGCTGGACGATACGATTGTCGCGGCGGGATTGGTGGGCGTTCGGCTGCATGCCAGCCGTGGGTCGATGAGCATCGGTGAGAGCGTGGGCGGCCTGCCGCCGGATGCGCTGGTCGAGCACGAAACAGATATCCTGAATGATTGCATTCGGGTCGCTGATACATTTGACGATCCGGGACCGGGCGCAATGGTGCGGATCGTCCTGGCCCCCTGTTCGCCGTTTTCGGTCAGCCGAGATCTGATGCGCGAGACCGCCAATCTGGCGCGCGACAAGGGCGTAATGTTGCACACCCATCTGGCCGAAAATGACGAAGATGTCGCCTATTCGCTGGAACGGTTCGGATGCCGCCCGGGACAATATGCAGAGAATCTGGGATGGGTCGGCGACGATGTTTGGCATGCGCATTGCGTCAAGCTGAACGGGTCCGAGATTGACCTCTTCGCCCGCACCGGGACCGGTATTGCGCATTGCCCCTGTTCAAACTGCCGCCTTGCCAGCGGGATCGCACCCGTCCGCGCCATGCGCGACGCCGGCGTGCGCGTCGGTTTGGGTGTCGATGGGTCAGCTTCGAACGATGGTGGCGATCTGATGGCCGAGGTGCGCCAGGCGATGCTGTTGCAAAGGGTGGTGGGCGGTGCGAGTGCTATGTCGGCACGCGAAGCGCTGGAAATTGCAACGCTTGGCGGCGCCCGGACATTGCGGCGCCCTGATCTTGGGTCGCTGGAGGTTGGCAAGCGTGCCGATTTCGCGATGTGGCCAGTCGATGGTCCGGCGATGGCAGGGGTTAGTGATCTTGTTACGGGACTGATCCTGTCAGGCCCGCATCGGCCGAGTGCGGTCTGGGTCGAGGGCCGTCCGGTCGTTCAGGACGGACAATTGACGACAATGGATCTGCCCATGCACCTGGAACAACACCGGGCGCTGTCCCGCGAGTTGATCGAAGGTTAGACGCCGCGGTTAACCAATTCCGATGCCGCAATTGCGAGCATGATGCATCAGCGGGGAACCGCGCGCCGCACAGGCGACAGATATCGGCTTCGGCAGGCCCGCCTGAATGGCGCGTGTCACTGTTTCGGCGATTTCGGCCTCGATGCGCGCAACCCGGTCAGAAAGACCCAGGACAAGGACAGGTTCGGGTGCCGCACCGTCGGCGGTCATCGCGACCAGCCACGCCTCGGGACAGTCATCGCCCAACGCCGCGATCGTTTGGCCCATCAACTCGATCGCTTCGGGTGACGGCAGTTCCGGGGCAGAAATCCGGACGCCTTCGGCCTGCGAGCGGTCAACATGGGCCCGGAAGGTCCGGGCGATCCAGTCCAGGACGTCAGGTGTCAAAAAAACGGGTTCTTCATCCTTGGACACGGTGATCAGCAGGCCATGGTCGGATCCGGCGAGCATCTTCGCCAAATCTGCCCCGTCCAATTCGGCGCAGGCGCCCGGCTGTTGGAGCGCTGCCGCGAAGACCTCCATCGTTTCGTAAGATTGAACCGCGGGCATCCCGGCATGGCTGATAACCTGCGGTAGAACCTTGTCGGTGTCGGTGTTGGTGTCGGAGTCTGCAACAGGTACGGCCAAACGGGTCCCGGCCACGCCCTGCCATAGTTTCAGCCAGTCTGCACGCGCATCGCTGGCCTCGGCACTGTCGCGCAATTCTGTAAGGCGGCTCATTCGGTTCCAACATTGTCGCAGGACGGCCCCGGAACCGAGAGTGTCCAGTCCGCCACGTCTGTCCACACGCGCTGGGCCTGTAGGTCGCGGAACAGAAGATGCCAGCCATCGGGATATGAGATCACCGCTTTTCGCCCGTTCAAGTGCTCAAACACGCCGCGAACGGTGCTGTTCGGGACAATCTGATCATTTTCCCCCAACAGCAGCAGAGCAGGCGTCGCAACCCGGGGCGCTGCATCGTGCGCTTGGTCAGTGATCCGCACCAGGCCGAAAATTTCGCGCGCCGAGGGCGGCGAAAGATAAAGCGGATCGCGGGCCAACGCTTTCAACGCCTCGATATTGTCGCTGGCCTGAATTCGAACGACGCCGCGTCCCGAAATCCGTCTCTCCGGCACCACCGTTGCTGCCAGCCATGCAGCGAGACGATGGATGGGATTTAGTCGGTCACCGCCCCAAATCGCCGGGGCCGCAAGAACCAGCCCGTCTGCCGCGAGGTCGCCGCCAGCAGCGC
This sequence comes from uncultured Limibaculum sp., assembly GCA_951813525.2. GTDB lineage: Bacteria > Pseudomonadota > Alphaproteobacteria > Rhodobacterales > Rhodobacteraceae > Thermohalobaculum. The sequence goes on along the minus strand of CATOTJ020000002.1, from coordinate 2,325,915 downwards.
CGAGAACGACACCGCCGCCCATGGAGTGGCCCAGAACGATCAGCGGCGCGCATCCGAAACGGTAGCGGGCCTGCCGGGCATAACCCTGGGCATCTGCGACCAGACCGTCAGCGCCAGGCCAATGCCCACGCGATCCGTTGCGGCCAAATCCGCGCTGATCCGGTGCAATAACGGCGATGCCGCGGCGGGTCCAGTCGCGCGCCGCTTTATCAAATGTCGAATGGCCGTAATCGCCGAACCCATGCAATGCCAGGATGACAGCTTTGGGTGTTCCTTGCGGCAGCCATTCGGATGCGGCCACCTGCGATCCATCGGCAGCCGACAGCTTCACCGAGGTTTCGGGCGACACGGGCGCAATGCGCGCTGGAAAGGGCCCGCCTGCCGCGCAACCGGTCAGTAACGCGATCAGCAGAATCAGACCAGCCGCGCGACCTCTTGCTTCAACCATGGCAGCACCGTCTCGGCGAACCATGGATTGCGCCGCAGCCAGGCGGAATTGCGCCAGGAGGGATGGGGCAGGGGAAGGAATGCTGGGCCATACTCTTGCCAATTACGAACGGTTTCGGTCAGCGAGGACTTACGTGCCTTACCCATATGCCATCGCTGGGCGTACTGTCCAACCAGCAGGGTCAATTCGACCTGTGACATTGCTGCCAAAAGATCCGCGCGCCAAGTTTTCGCGCAAATCGGCGGCGGGGGTAAATCGCTGCCGCGTTCGTCATAGCCAGGAAAGCAAAAGGCCATCGGGATGATGGATATCTTTGATGTGTCATAAAACGTGTCGCTGTCGATGCACATCCAATCGCGCAGTCGGTCGCCGGACGGATCGTCGAACGGAACGCCAGAGGCATGAACCCGGGCGCCGGGGGCTTGGCCTGCAATCAGAATCCGCGCCGTCGCCGACGGCCGGACAACAGGGCGCGGCGTATGCGAAGTCTGCGTTTTCGCGAACTTTTCTGCGCACAGCTTGCAGTCGACGATTTGCTGGGCCAGGGTGTCGAGTGTGTCGTTCATCGACGTGAATTTGTCGCTTGTTGTTGCCCTTGGCAATCCTTCGGACTTTGCCCCGAGTTTGGTCTTGTCAGCCTTTGATTACGGCCTTAGGTGCAAAAGCGACAGTGGAAGGGGAAGACAGGCATGCGTCTGGTCTTACTGTTTGGGGCGCTATTCGGCTATTGGCTGATGTTGTCGGGCCACTACGAGACGTGGATGGTCGCCACGGGCGGCGTATTGTGCGCTTTGGTTGTCCTATTCTGCTGGGCCAAAGGCATCGCGGATGCGGAAGGTTTTCCCATCAGATTGACCGGGCGCGGGCTGATTTATTGGCCTTGGCTGCTATGGCAAATCGTGCTTTCGGCGCTGCGGGTGACGCGGTTGCTGGTTGATCCGCGGCTGCCGATTTCACCAACGATAGTCCGGGTGAAGTCGTCTCAGAAGACACCGGTCGGACTTGTAACCTATGCGAATTCGATCACGCTGACACCGGGTACGATTTCGATTGAAGCGTCCGAGAAATCCGCCACTATCTGGGTTCATGCCATCGAGAAGGCTGGAGCCGAAGGGTTCGCCGATGATCCGATGGACCGGAAAGTCACCTGGTTCGAAGGATCGGGATCATGATGTTCAGCGTCGCAATCATCGCTGTCTTGGCGGCTATGACATTGGCAGTCACACGGGCGGTCCTGGGACCGACGGCGTTTGACCGGCTTTTGGCGGTCAATTCGATCGGCACCTTTGCGATCATGTTGCTGGCGCTGTTCGGTTTTCTGACCGGGCGGCCTGAATTTCTTGATCTTGGGATCACCTATGCCCTGTTGAACATGATCGGTACGCTCGCAGTGCTGAAGTTCTTCCGCTACGGCTGGCTTGGCTATGATCACCGTGAAGGTGATACGGAGCACAAAGGGTGAGTGTGGTTCTGGACATCCTTGGGTGGGGTGCGTTGGTCGCAGGAGGTTTCTTCTGCCTGATTGGCGCCATTGGCCTGCACCGGATGCCTGATGTGTTCACCCGAATGCATGCAACTTCCGTGAGCGACACGATGGGTGTCGGTTTGTTGACTCTGGGCATGCTGAGCCAAACGACCGACTGGACTGTCGCCGTGCGCCTCGTGATCATCGTGATTGTGCTCTACGTCACCGGCGCGGTGGCCAGCCACGCGCTGGCCCGCGCGGCGCTGCATGACGGCGCGAAACCGATATTGGCGGGTGCTGACGGCAAGCTTGCCGAAACCGCCTGCGGTGTTGTCGATGCTGAACTGGCAGCACGGGTTGCCACCCCGCTGACATCAGAACAGGTCGACGAGTCGGTTCCGGAAGAACAGGAGGACGCCCCATCGAACTCCTGATCAACATGGTCGTGCTCACGCTGCTTGCGGTGATCACGATGGGTATTATCCGGGTGCGCAATCTTTTTGCGGTCGCCGTTCTTTCCGGCGCCTATTCGTTCCTGATGGCCAGCGTCATGATCGTGCTGGACGCGGTCGATGTTGCGATGACCGAAGCCTCGGTCGGTGCCGGAATTTCGACCGTTTTGGTGCTGGGCGCGCTTTACCTGACAAAAGTTGAAGAAGCGCCGGCCCGGTATTCGGCGACCATGCCGTTGCTGGTGGCGTTGGGCGTCGGGGCAATGCTGATTTACGGCACCTATGACCTGCCTGCATTCGGTATCGCCGAACAGCCGGTCAACATGCATGTCGGAGGTGCCTATCTGGAACGCAATATGGCCGAGACGGACATCCCGAACGTCGTCACATCGGTGCTGGCCAGCTATCGCGGCTTTGATACGCTGGGCGAGACCACGGTGATTTTCACTGCAGGGATAGGTGTGATCCTGTTGCTAAAGCGCTGGAGAAGCGCGTGAACGCCGCGGTCGATCAGTTGCAGGAGGTTGCCCAATGATTTTGGACGTCATCCTGCGCATCGGCGCCAAGATGTTCATTCCGTTCATCCTGGTTTTTGGCCTTTACGTGCACCTACACGGCGATTTCGGACCGGGTGGTGGGTTTCAGGCGGGTGTGATCATCGCTGCCGCAGTGGTCCTGTACGCCATTGTCTTTGGCAAGGACGCTGCCGTGCGCGTTGTCCCGGTCTGGGTTGTCGAACTGATGGTGTCTTTGGGCGTCCTGATCTTCTGCGCAGTCGGTGTCTGGTCGATGTTCATGGGCGGCGAGTTTCTGAACTACAACGTCATTTTCCACGCGCCGCCGGTCAGCCAATATGACGCTGTTCACGGCCAGCACTGGGGTGTGTTTCTGGTCGAGATCGGCGTGCTGGTAACGGTCACCGGCACCATGCTGACGATTTTTTACAGCTTCGCGGGCAGGGGACGGGCGGAATGACCGAACTTGCCGACCGCCCGTTGCTGGAGGCACTGGCGACAAACTACAATTATTGGATCACGATCGTCTTGATGGTCTCGGGCCTGTTTATCGTTGTTTCCAAGTCGAACATGATCAAGACGCTGGTGGGCTTGGGGATCTTCCAAACGTCGGTTTATCTTCTCTATCTGTCGCCTGGGAAGATCCTCGGCGCGACGCCGCCGATCATGGCGGAAGGGATCGAAAGCTACTCTAACCCGCTGCCCCATGTTCTGATCCTGACTGCGATTGTTGTGGGCGTTGCGACACTGGCGCTGGGACTGGCCCTGGTCGTGCGCATTCACGAAGCCTATGGCACCATCGAAGAGGACGAGATCACAGCCGTCGTCGACCGCGAGGATTATGCCGAATGATCTGCGGGGCGACGAAATGGCCGTAAGCTCGGAAGGGATGAGCCTGGTCCAGCACCTGCCTGCATTGCAGGTCGCAGTGCCGTTGGTCGGTTCGGTCCTGTGTGCAATTGTTCGTCAGCGCCATCTGGCGGCGGCAATCACCATTGCCTGCTCGGTGGCTATGCCGGTGATTGCCTACCTGCTTTTGGAGATCGTTCGCGAACACGGGACGATTTCCTATGCCATGGGCGGTTGGGAGCCTCCTGTCGGGATCGAATACCGGATTGACGTCGTCAACGCCTATCTTTTGTTGTTGGTGTCGATCATGGGCGCGCTGGTTGCGCTTTATGCGCCGCGGTCAATTGCGAACGAAATCGCACCGGAAAAGCAGGGCCTTTACTATTCGATGTATCTGATGTGCCTGGCCGGTTTGCTGGGCATGGCAATCACCGGCGATGCGTTCAACGTCTTTGTGTTCATGGAGATCAGTTCGCTGGCCATGTACACGCTGATCGCGCTTGGGTCCGAGCGCCGTGCGCTGGTCGCGGCGTTTCAGTACCTGGTGATCGGAACGCTGGGGGCGACATTCTATGTGATCGGCGTCGGCCTGATCTTTACGATGACCGGGTCGCTGAACCTCTACGACATCTCGCAACTGGTCTGGGACAGCGAGCATGTGCGCCCGGTTATCGCGGGTCTGGCTTTCATCACAATCGGCTTCGGACTAAAGCTGGCAATGTTTCCGCTGCACCTTTGGCTGCCGAACGCCTATGCCTATGCGCCGACAGTCGCGACCGCCTTTATTGCGTCGACCGCCACCAAGGTTGCTGTCTATCTGCTGCTGCGGTTCCTGTTTTCGGTTTTCGGCACGGATTACACCTTCGGCCTGACACCAGCGGCCGAGATCATGATGGTGCTGGCCGTGCTGGCCATGATCGTTGCGTCGTTGAGCGCGATCTACCAGGTCAATGTCAAACGGATGCTGGCGTATTCGTCGGTTGCGCAAGTCGGGTACATGCTGCTTGGGATCGCGCTGGTGTCTGAAGCGGGGCTGACCGGCGGGATCAGCCATCTGTTTAACCATGCGATCATCAAGGCAGCATTGTTTCTGGCCGTCGGCTGCATCTTTTATTCCTCGGGCGTCACGCGGATCGAAAACCTTGCTGGGATGGGCCGTCAGATGCCGCTGACGCTGGGCGCATTCGTGATTGCCGGGCTGGGGCTGATCGGCGTGCCTGGCACCGCCGGGTTCGTGTCGAAATGGTACCTGATCGAGGCGTCTGCGGCTGCTGGGCACTGGTGGTTGGTGATTGCGATCGTCGTCAGTTCGGTTCTGGCGGTTGTCTATGTTGGACGTGTGATCGAGGTTGCCTATTTCCGCGAACCGGTCGCCAAAGTGGTGCGCCGCCCGGAACCTGAGATGGTCTTGATCACCTGGGCGCTGGCCGCTGCGGTGATCTGGTTCGGGATCGATACTGAACTGAACGCTGGGATCGCTGGCGAAGCAGCGCGGTCGTTGTTGGCGGGGTGGCGCGAATGACCGGCGAGACCCTGATCCAATTGGCACTGGCGATACCGACACTTGGCGCATTGGGCATTGCGCTGACCTGGTGGAACCGCAACCTGCGCGAGGCGGTAACGCTGGTCACGGCAGCGGCATTGTTCTGGGTCGTTGTCATCCGTTTGCTGCCGATGGTGTTGGATGGCGGGCGGCCTGAATGGGACGCGCTTGAGGTCGTCAAAGGCGTCGGCATCGCCTTTTCGATCGAACCCTTGGGGATGCTGTTCGGTTGTGTCGCCTCATCGTTGTGGATCGTGAATTCGATCTATTCCATCGGATACATGCGCGGGAACAACGAGCCGCGACAGACGCCGTTCTATGTCTGTTTTGCCGTCGCAATTGCGTCGGCCATCGGCATCGCGTTTGCTGGTAATTTGTTCACATTGTTCCTGTTCTACGAGGTTCTGACAATCAGCACCTATCCTTTGGTCGCCCACAAAGGGACCGGCGAGGCGCGCGACAAGGCCCGGGTTTATATTGTTTTGCTGATGGCGACGTCGATGGCGCTGCTTCTGCCGGCGATTATCTGGACTTGGGTTGCGGCGGGAACCGCTGACTTTGCGGCGGGCGGCATTCTGGCAGGGGCCGGGTTGTCGGGGGTCATGCTGACAGTTCTCTACACCGTTTATGTCTATGGCATCGGCAAGGCGGCGCTGATGCCGGTGCATTTCTGGCTGCCTGCTGCGATGGTGGCTCCAACTCCGGTGTCGGCATTGCTGCATGCAGTCGCGGTCGTGAAGGCGGGTGTCTTCTGCGTCGTCAAGATCACGGTTTACGTCTTTGGTCTGGACCTGTTGCGCGAAACCGGGGCGTCTCAGGTCGTCGCGTATCTGGCGGGTTTCACGGTGGTTGCAGCCTCGTTGGTGGCGATGACCCAGGACAATCTGAAGAAAAGGCTGGCGTATTCGACCATTTCGCAGCTGTCCTATGTGGTCATGGCGGCAGCGATAGCAACGCCGTTGGCGATCATCGGTGCGGCGATGCACATCCTGGCGCACGCGGTCAGCAAGATCACCCTCTTCTTTGGCGCCGGTTGTATCTATACCGCCGCGCATCTGACAGAAGTGAGCCAATTGAACGGATTGGGGCGAAAGATGCCGATCACGTTCGGCGCTTTCCTGATCGGCACGATTTCGATCATCGGGCTGCCGCCGATGATAGGAGTCTGGTCCAAATGGAATATGGGCATTGGCGCGGCGGCGACCGATCCTTGGGTCGTCGCGATCCTGATGATCAGCTCGGTCCTGAATGTGGCTTATCTGATGCCGATCCTGCGCAATGCTTTTTATCGGCCGCTGCCTGGGGCCGAGCCCGGTGAGAAGGTTGCCTGGGCCGAGGCGCCGCTGCCCAGTCTGATCGCAATCTGCGTGACGGCTGCGCTTTGCTTTGTCCTCTTCTTCTTTGCCAACCATGTCCAGGCCATGCTGGACCCGATCGTCGCAGTGACAGGAGGCACAGATGCCAACTGACCGCACGCCCGAGCCACCCGAAGTGCCGATGAAAGACGCGGACGAGCAGCCGACCTGGTTCGACAAAAAGAAGAATGTCAATCTGATCTGCTTCGTCCTTTACGGGGTCAGTGCGCTGCTGCTGCTGATTGATCCTTTCGTCCACAAACACGGACCGTTCGCCATCGAACACTGGTGGGGATTTTACGGCATCTATGGCTTTGTCGGCTGTGTGTTCCTGGTGCTGGCCGCGAAAGAGCTGCGCAAAATGGTGATGCGCCGCGAGGATTACTATGATGACTGACCTTCTGGCAACGCCATTGCTGGGAGAGCTGTCACCGGGTCTGGTCCTGATTCTCGGGGCGGTTCTGGTGCCATTTCTGCCCGGCGTATTGCGTAAGGTCTATTTGCTCGCGTTGCCGCTGGTCGCATTCCTGCAACTGCTCAGCCTGGAACACGGCCTGATGGGTGCGATGCCGCTGATGGGGCTGGAGCTGACAACGGTACGCATCGATCGCCTCAGCCTGATCTTCGGCTATATTTTCCTGTTGGCGGCGTTCCTGAACACGATTTACGCCCTGCACATTCGCGATTGGGTGCAGGAAGCGTCTGCTCTGGTTTATGCGGGCAGCGCGATCGGCGCGGTTTTCGCCGGCGATTTGGTGACATTGTTCCTGTTCTGGGAAGGCACGGCGATCAGTTCGGTCTTTCTGATCTGGGCCAGCCGGACACCTGCGGCCATGGCAGCAGGTCAGCGGTATCTGATCGTTCAGATCGGCTCGGGCGTACTGTTGCTGGCGGGCACGATGGTTCACTATGGACAAACCGGATCGATCGCCTTCGACAGTTTCGACTATCAGACAACGGCAGGTTTGCTGATCCTTCTGTCGTTCGGGATCAAGTGCGCTTTTCCATTCCTGCACAACTGGTTGCAGGATGCCTATCCCGAGGCGACGGTGACCGGCACGGTGATGCTGTCGGCCTTTACGACCAAGCTGGCGATCTATGCGTTGGCGCGCGGTTACGCCGGGACCGAAGTCCTGGTGCCCATCGGCGCGGCGATGACTGCATTTCCGATTTTCTATGCCGTGATCGAAAACGACCTCAGGCGCGTGCTTGCCTATTCTCTGAACAACCAGCTTGGTTTCATGGTGGTCGGGATCGGCATCGGTACCGATCTGGCGATTGCAGGCGCCGCGGCGCATGCGTTCTGCCATATCCTCTATAAAGCACTGCTGTTCATGTCGATGGGGGCTGTCCTGTTAAGAACTGGCACGGCCAAGGGTTCGGAATTGGGAGGGCTTTTCCGGACGATGCCGTGGACAGCGACGTTCTGCGCCGTCGGTGCGGCGTCGATTTCGGCCTTTCCGCTGTTCTCTGGCTTCGTGTCGAAATCGCTGATCATCTCGGCGGCGTTGAAAGGCGAATATTTCGTAACATGGATGATCTTGCTGTTTGCCAGCGCCGGGGTCTTTCACCATTCCGGGATCAAGATCCCGTTCTTTGCGTTCTTTGCCCACGACTCTGGGATGCGGCCGAAAGAGGCGCCCAAGAACATGCTGGTGGCAATGGGCATTACATCGGCGCTGTGCATCGGGATCGGTGTGTTGCCGGGTCTGCTGTATTCGATCCTGCCCTATGACGTGACATATCATTCTTACACGGTCGAGCACGTCGTGACGCAATTGCAGTTGCTGATCTTCTCGGCGCTAGCGTTCACCGTGTTGATGCGAACCGGTTTGTACCCGCCCGAATTGAAGTCGACCAATCTGGACAGCGACTGGTTCTGGCGCAGACCTGTGGCAAAGGCTGCGTGGGGAACATTGACCGGCGTGTTGGCAGGATGGGCGGCGCTGGGTCAGCGCGGGTTGAGCGCTTCAGCCCGGATTGCCAAGGGGCTTTACAGCCAGCACGGACCAACCGGCACATTGGCGCGCACCCGGCCCACGGGATCGATGGCGATTTGGATGGCCGTATTGTTGCTGATGTTCCTGGTCACGTCTTTCTTCTAGGGGTCTGACGCTAGAAAACGGAACCTGCAATCTGCCGAACCTTCCGGCAGGGCCCGTTAGCAACCGCTGCGGTCATCTGCAACGCGGGTCCAGATCTGACTGGACCCGAAAAGTTTGATCCCCAGATAGCCACGGACCTTGATCGCCTGTTGCGACATCACCTTGATGGCGGCCGAGTACTTGTCTCCGCTGCGCGGGTCCAAAATCCAGCCGTCGGTCCCTGGCACAACGTCACCGATCAACTGGGTGCCGCACAGTGGTTTACCGTCGGCGCCCAGTTTTGCCTTGCCCGCAGCGTCGAGCGGGTTGGCGATCCAGACCATATCACCGCAGATTTTGGTTCCGCAGACGCGGGTCCTGACGATGGCCTTCTTGTTTTCGGTTAACCAGAAACCGATCAGGCGTTCATCAGCTTTGACCGTGGCGGGCGCCAGGGCAGGCAGCAGAGCGAGCAGAACAGGGATCGCAAAAAAGCAACGCATGCTTGGCCATATGGCGTTTGGTGCAGGGGGTGCAAGGGTGTGATCACAGGAAGGCGTCCTGTTTTCGGACTTGCAGCCTTTGGCGGGTCGGTTAAGGCTCGGGCTGGGCCGCGGATCGGTCCGGTAACAAATGGCAGGCCATGTTTCAGTCATTCGACCAAAGCGCTTCTCGAGAAGGCACCGCCGAGCGTGTTGCCGCCCTGCGTGCCGCGATGCAGGACAAAGGGATCGGCGGGTTCCTGATCCCCCGGGCGGATGCGCATCAGGGAGAGAACGTTTCGCCGCATGATCAACGGCTGGCCTGGCTGACCGGATTTACCGGATCGGCTGGCATCGCCGTGGTTCTGAAGGATAAGGCGGCAATATTTGTTGATGGGCGCTACACTTTGCAGGCTGCCGATCAGGTCGACACATCTTTGTTCCAGATCGTGCCAATCCACAAAACACCCGTCGATGAGTGGCTCGCCGACGTGCTGCCAGGCGGCGCCCGGTTGGGATATGATCCGTGGCTGCATGGCAAGACCGAGATCGATAAGCTGCGCCGGGTCGGTAAGGACCGTGGCGCCGCGCTGGTAAGCGTATCGGACAATCTGGTTGATCTGATCTGGACCGATCAGCCACCGGTACCTTCGGGGGCAGTTCGCATTCACTCTGCCACTGTGGCCGGGGAAGACGCAGCGGACAAACGGGCGCGGATCGGCGCGGCGATTGGCGGCGAAGGCGCGGTCACTGCGGTTCTCAGCCTGCCAGACAGTATTGCGTGGCTTTTGAACATTCGCGGATCCGACATTGCGCGCAGCCCTGTGGCGCATGGCTTTGCACTGGCCCATGCCGACGGTCGGGTTGACCTGGTGATCGAGCCGGACAAAATCGGCGGTGATGTCCGCGCGCATTTGGGCAATGAGGTCGCCCTGCACGACGCCCAGGCGCTGCCGGGCTTGTTGCAGGCGATCAATGGGCCGCTTCTGCTCGACAAGGCAAGCTGTCCCTTGTGGTTTTCCGAACAATTGGCGGTTTCGGGGAACGAATTGATTTGGGGCCAGGACCCTTGTGTTCTGCCCAAGGCGACGAAGAACGAAGCGGAACTGGAAGGGATGCGGGCCGCGCATCTTCGCGATGGCGCGGCCATGGTCCAGTTCCTGTGCTGGTTGGACCAGGCACTGTCTGCGGGCGAGACGCTAACCGAGATTGATATCGTCACGCGGTTGGAGGAATGCCGCAGTGCGGGCGGTGATTTGGAGGACATTAGCTTCGAGACGATCTGCGGTTCTGGCCCCAATGGCGCGATTGTTCATTACCGCGTCACGCGGGCGACAAACCGGATGATCGTTCCGGGCGATCTGCTGTTGGTCGATTCCGGCGCGCAATATCCTGATGGCACGACCGATGTTACCCGAACCACGCCGACAGGCCCGGTGAGCGAGGAGCATCGCAGGCATTTCACTCTGGTCTTAAAAGGGATGATTGCGCTCAGCCGTGCCCGGTGGCCAAGCGGCCTGAATGGGCGTGATCTGGATTCCTTGGCGCGCGTTGCGCTGTGGCGGGCTGGATTTGACTATGACCACGGTACCGGGCACGGCGTTGGCGCCTGTCTGAACGTGCACGAAGGGCCGCAATCACTGTCACGGCGTGGAACGGCCGAATTGCTGCCGGGAATGATTGTGTCGAACGAACCGGGTTTCTATGTCGCGGGCTCACATGGCATCCGGATCGAGAATTTGGTGATCGTTAATCAAGCCGCTGTGCCCGCAGGGGGTGATCGCGAGATGCTGAGTTTCGAGACACTGACCTGGGTGCCCATCGACCGCCGATTGATCGGGGCGGGGCTGTTGGATGAAGACGAAGTGGCGTGGCTCGATGCCTATCACGCCGGGGTTTTGGCGCGTATCGGACCGCAGGTTGAAGGCGCCGCGTCGGAGTGGTTGGTTGCGGCCTGTTCACCGATATTATCCGAACCCGAAAAAGCAGCGCCGACAATCACGATAGTTCCGGCAAATGGAACAGTCGTAGTTCGCGCCGCTGGGGCCGTAGTCGCCGAGAGCAATCGCGCATTGGTGCTGACCGAAGGCGACAAACCCCCGGTCTACTATCTGCCCAGAGAGGATGCCGGGATCGAGTTTATGGATCGGTCGGACAAGGTCACGACTTGTCCTTGGAAAGGTGACGCAAGCCATTTCAATCTGGTCACCAAATCGGGTCAGATCGTCGATGCGGCCTGGTCCTATGAAAACCCATTGCCGGGTTTAACCAAAATTCAGGGACATTTGGGTTTCTATAAAGACAAGGTGACGATTGAAGTGCTGTAGGATGGCAGATGGCGTTTCGCCAAATCGGCGGAACACTGTCGGTGTTATTGCGTTTCGCCACCATCGATCAGGGCGGCAATTGTCGTGACCCGGTCCGCTTCGGCGGCTGGCTTGTCCCAGCGGATGCGCTTGATCTTTGGAAAGCGCATGGCGATGCCGGATTTGTGACGTTTTGATAGCTGTACAGCGTCGAACGCAATTTCCAGAACGATTTCAGGCGTGACTGCGCGCACCGGGCCGAAGCGGTCGGTCGTATTGTCCCGGACCCAGCGGTCCAGCTCCAAAAGTTCGTCATCTGTGTATCCGTAATAGGCCTTGCCCACGGGCACCAATTCGGGGCCAGTTTCACCGTCGCGCCAGGCGGCGACTGTAAAGTCGGAGTAATAGGACGACCGTCGCCCCTGTCCGCGTTGGGCGTAGATCAAAACACAGTCTGCGGACAGCGGGTCGTGTTTCCATTTGAACCAGCCGCCCATTGTGGGTCCGGCAGAATAGGAAGCATCGGCACGTTTCAGCATCAGCCCTTCCTGCCCGGCCGCACGGGGCCTCGCGCGTATCTTTACCAGATCGTCCCAACTGCCAAAGGGGACATCGGCTGAAAAATCGGTCCTGGTGGGGCCATGCCGAGAAAGCCATTCCACCAGGGCTTCGCGGCGGCGGGTCAGCGGCAGCGGGCGCAGGTCGGCCTCGCCGTCGTGCAGGATGTCATAGAGCAGCAGATGGGCGGGGTGTTCCGCCAACAGTTTGGTGCCGACGCGCTTTCGTCCAAGGCGCTTTTGCAGGTCGGCGAACGGCGCGATAACGCTGTCGCGAACAACCAGAAGCTCGCCATCTACAGTTCCGGACCACGTCATCGAGGCAATCACATCAGGGAATGCTGCGCTGATCTCGTCGCCGTTCCGGGTGTAAAGGCGGCGTTCGCCATCAATCGCAGTTGCTTGAACCCGGACACCATCCCATTTCCACTCGGCCAGAAAGTCTTTAGGTCTGAGGGACTTGAGACAGGCCTCGTCCAACGGGTTCGCAAGCATTACCGGCTTGAAGGCCAATGTAAGATCGATATCAGGCTCCGGACCGCCTTCCAGCCACGCAAAAAGATCTCTGTAGGGCGGTGTGAGGCTGGCCCAAAGCTCTTCGAGCCGCGCAAGCGTACGGGCAGGATCGTCTGACATGCGCGCCAGGGCGGTTCGAACGAGCCGGGCCGAGACGCCGACCCGCATCGCACCACCCGTAAGTTTGATCAGTGCCAGTCGCTCGTTCGGGCCAAGTTGGTCGCAAAGCTGAGCAAACGCCGTACCTGCCTGGACCGGCCCGGTTTCCGAAAGCCGGTCTATCACCTGGCCGAGCATGGGCATGTTGCCCGGGTCAGCATCGGGCCATATCAGCGCGACGGTTTCGGCCAGATCGCCAACATAGTCATAGGACAGCTGGAACAGGACCGGGTCGACGCGTTCTTCGCCCAGCCCCCGGATCCGCGACGGCGAGAGCGATGGCAGCGACAGATCGCCGGTAAGAGCAGCGACAGCCCAACCGCGGTCCGGATCCGGGGTCTGGCGGAAGTAGTCGATCAGATGCGCAAGCTTGGCATCTCGGCTTGGCGTGAAGACCAGATTTTCCAGCAATTGAGCAAACGCGCGCATAGACCAAGAATAGCGTAATCGGTGGCGGGGTGCAGCCGTGCCGGATGGCTTGAGCGATTCCGCCTTGGGCGCGCCTATCGACGTTATATCGCTGAACTACGATTTCACGCGCAACACCGGCATGTGCCGACGCTAAGAGGGCCTGTAACGATTCAGATTGCCACGCGAAATACCCTGGCGCAAAGCCCGGCACCGACCCAAAATCCTATCTGTGACCGTAGTAGAGCGCTTGCACATGTTCGGCTTCTGCAAAGAAAAGCCAACGCAGCGCGAGCATCCCGGCGATGTGGCTGATCAATGCCAGGATCAATAACCAGCCGCCGACGATCAGCGCTATCAGCGCCAGGAAAATTGGGGCCAGGAAACCCAGTACAGCGCCGATCAAACGAAGCTGGTAGGCGCGCTTGCGCCCAACCTCGAACGCCATTTCTTTCAACAGGTAGTTGGAACCGGTGTGCGGCGGCTCGAGCAGGCGCACGCGGCCCAATGCCGAGAGGCCAGTGGCCGTTTCCATCGATGACCCATACAGCCCGCGGCGCGCACCCGCGGCTTGGGTTTGCCACCAGATGGCGACGGCCGCGCCGACGATCAGCATCAGGATCGCCCGCCAACCCGGACCGTCGCTGCCGACCAATCCGGCGATGGCGCCGTTCGCGATCAAACCACCCGTTGCCGCCATACCGAGGAACATCCAGGGTGTTGGCGTGCCGCTCCACCGAGGAACGGTTCGCAGTTGGGCGTAAATCATGGCGGTTGCATAGACCGTTACAGCGGCAAGGCCGCCAGCAATCCAACCAAGCAACGAGATCCGCAGGCCAAAGAGCAACCACAATCCGAGATAGACCGAGAACAGTGTCATCGTTCCCAGCATCAGCACTCCTTCACGGCTGAGCCAGGAGGAGCGCCATTGGCTGAGTGCGCGCCACGCACGGTCAGGCCGGCCGAGATGGCCGAGCGAGGCAAGCCCGCCCGCCGCCGTGATCGCCAGCCCAACCGGTCCGGCGATCCAGCCGAACAGGTGTCCCTGACCGCCAAAACCGAATCCGATCGTGGCGATAAGACCTAAACCGAGACCCGACAGGACGGTGAAAAGAATGATCGATGGTGCCGGGTGCATCAGCCGAGCCTGTCCAGCGTTCGATCAAGCCATCCGAGGAAACCTTTTTCCTGTGGATCGGCCAACGCCGCCAATGCTGGCCCGGGAACAGGGCGGTCCTTGGGCCGCGGTGGCAAGTACTTGTTAACTGGCCGGGTTTCCTGTTCCGGCATCAGGTCGATGCCGCCCCGATCAGCGACCAGTTGGCTGACGTCCGAGGTGGGATCACCCAGATCGCCAAAGTGCCGTGCACCCGCGGGACATGTGCGCACGCAGGCGGGGACGCGATCCACTTCGGGAAGGTTTTCGTTGTAAATGCGGTCGACGCAAAGCGTGCATTTCTTCATCACGCCTGCATTTGCATCCATCTCGCGGGCGCCATAGGGGCAGGCCCATGCGCACAGGCCGCAGCCCATGCAGTGATCTTCGTTGACCAGAACGATGCCGTCTGCCTCGCGCTTGTAACTGGCGCCAGTCGGGCAGACTGTGACGCAGGGCGCGTCCTCGCAATGCAGACAGGACCTGGGGAAGTGGACGATCTGCGCCGGTACGGCGGCTTCGGCCGCTGGCGGCTGGACTTCGAAAGTGTGAATGCGGTTCAGCCAAGTCCCCGCCGGGTCTGCGCCGTAAGGGTCCTGATCCGAAAGCGCTGCGCCGTAACCGCCAGTGTTCCATTCCTTACAGTTCACAGCGCAGGCATGACAACCGACACAGATGTCGAGATCGATGACCAGGCCGAGTTTCTTGTCAGTCTTGGTGGGAAGCGTGGTCATAGGCCTCGTTCCAATCCAGTTTTCTGTCCTGGGCCGGGTTCGCGAACGGTTGGAAACACTTGCGCAGTTCGAGCGCCTCGACCCGGGTTGGCGTTGCGATAGACGGCTTTGCGCTGCCTGTACTGCATTATCCGGTTCCCATCGTTTGTTCGGCAAATGCGGCAAGGTCGCGATTAAACCGAGCCGGGCTTTCCCAGAACGGCATATGCCCGTCGTCTTCATAGATGTGGATAACGGGGTCGTTGCACGCGTCAACCATCTGTTGGAAATTTGGCGGAACCGCCAGCTTTTCCTGAGCGCCCTGTATCAGCATCACAGGCTTCGTCATCGCGCCCCAGACCGGACGATGATCGTATTCACGCAGACGGCTGACCCTTCGGGCCAGCGGGGTGGCCAGCATATTCAGCCCGGTCATCCATGCCAGTTCATCGGCGGTCAGCGGGTGGTTCGAGCACTCTTTGAGAAAGGCAATGATTGCGGGCAGGGCCTTGGCCTGATCTTCGGAATAACTGTCTACGGCGTTCACGGCGTCGCTGCGCAGGGCCATGCCCTCGGCCGGTGCAAACTTGCCGCCCGCGGCGGGTGAGCCGATGGTGACCACGCCAGCAATGTCGCCATCGCCGTGCAGCGACAGGTAATCGCCGATCACCCGTCCGCCCATCGACCACCCAACCAAAAGCGGCTTGGACAGCGTGAGTTGACCGATGATTGCAGCCACGTCGCCTGCCCATGGGGCGGAGGTGTCGTAGGCCGCCGCGTCTTCAGGTTTGTCCGACGCTCCGTGGCCGCGCAGATCGAAGGCGATCAGACGGAAAAGATCCGTCAACGGACCCTGACGAGCCCAGCAGAGGTGATGCTGGGACCATCCATGGATTAAGACGATGGCGGGGGCATCCTCTGGGCCGGTATCGCGCACATAGAGGCGGGCACCATCGCAGCTGGGGATCATATGAGACCTACTCACCATTTCACCATGTCTGTGATCTGGCTCAACTCTTGCGGCCATGCCTTAAACAAGATGCATATATCGTCGGCCATGGGCATCCTCTGCGGGGGATCGATAGTCACGCCAGTTGTAGGCTCGGCGCCTTATTGCCATCTTCTGGTTGGTCTGTCTGGTGCCAGTTAATCAACGTGCCGCGGCCCAAAGGAAAGTCTAAAAATTCAGCGAATTGTAGCGTATGGTACATTCGTCGGCTGCGAGTCGCTGTAATGCGGTGCTGTCGGTACAGGGAAGGGGATAATTCGGTGCACAGCGACTATTTGCGCTACGCGATCGCCTGGGTTCCACAAGCTGGAACTCCTCTAGCGCGCTTTGGCAAGAGTTGGACGGGTTGGTTGTGAGGATGATCCTGAGGCGAACAGCGCCTGGCGCCGCCGCAGTGAGCTTGGGATTTCGGGAAAGCACTGGGAAACGGCGCTGCGTGGCCTGCACGGAACGCTTGGACAGCCATTTCGATTGGCGCCTGGGCGGACATATTGGCGGCTGGATGATGCCTTACGCGCGGCTGCGAAAACAATCCCGGCCATTCAGATCAGCGGCTTTGATATCGGTGTGCGCGAGGACCGGATCGTTCTGTTACCGCGCCATATGCCCGGTGCTGTGGATCGTCTGCAGGGCCGTATTGCCGACGCCGTGCATCTGGTCGCGACCCGCCCCGGCCGCGAACTGACCAAGCAGATGCTGGCGTCGTGCGGCACGACGGTCCCGATTGGGACCATTCCGGGCGCTGCGGTGATCCCGTCATTCGTGCTGCCGCTGACCGATCGGATGCCCGGGACCGAAGCCCGTGATATGGCCGCGCTGATCAGGCCGCGGGTCGCGGGTTTCCTGTCGGCACCGAATGTGTTGTCGGATTTGGCCTTGATGGGCGACCCGGGTCGGGGCCGTCGATGGAGATTGCTGGAACGTTTTCGCCTGGCTGAATCGGCGCTGGATGCGCGCGCGACAGTTCCTTGTGGAATGGACTGTCCCGATCAACGCGAATTGCCTCCGCTGGATGCGGTGCTAGGATCAGATTGGGACACGGTTATTGCCTGATCCGGAAGGCCGGATTAAGTGAGGATACTTCATTGGCGGCGCCTTCGCATTCCGGGGGCGCCGTTTTCTATCGGCAGGAAGTGACGGGGAAAGCGACGTGAGCTGGAAAGTCTATCTGAGCGGAGAGATTCACACTGATTGGCGCGAGCGGATCATGTCCGGCGCAAAGGCGCTGGGTCTGGATGCGGAGTTTACGGCACCGGTAACGGATCATGGTGCGTCGGACGATTGCGGCGTCAATATTCTGGGGGCCGAGGCGAACAAGTTTTGGCACGACCGCAAAGGGGCCGGTGTCAATGCGATCCGGACCCGGACGCTGATTGAAAAGGCCGATCTCGTCGTCGTTCGGTTTGGCGAAAAATACAAACAGTGGAACGCCGCGTTCGACGCGGGTTACGCCTCGGCGCTTGGCAAACCGCTGATTATCCTGCACGGGCCGGATCATGCCCATGCGTTGAAGGAAGTCGATGAAGCCGCGAACGCGGTGGCCGAGACGCCGGAACAGGTGGTCGCTGTTCTGAAATATTGTTTGACGGGTGCGCTGGACTAAGAACGGCCTATCTTAGGCACAGCATTGGGACCCCGCAGCTTTGGGGAGCTGGGCCCTAAATCTTGGTCGGCGGGCCGGCGGCAGGCTGACCTGAAGTGAAGTCGAACCGCAGAGTGGCACCAGATTTTTCAGTGTGCCTGGTCGGGCCGGTCGGCGGTCTAAAATTACCTGTAACAGGCGCGCCAACACTCTCTTCGCCCGCAATCGATCGATCCGGCAATGTCCAGAGGCCGCGCGTGTCAAGAATGCGCAATCCCTCGACCGCATGGACCGGAAGGTGCTTGAACGGCGCGTGGTCGACCAGCAAGACCAACAGATCGGCTTGAACCAAAGCATCGCCCGCCTCGACCAGCACGGCTCTGGCAATTTCAGACGGTAATTGGTCGACATTTGGATCCACGGCAAGGATCCGGCCGATTTTGCGGTCCAGTAGATGTCGGACAACCTGCACAGCCGGGCTTTCACGCAGATCGCCCACATCGCGTTTGTAGGTCAGCCCAAAGCAGGCGATCACCGGATCATGAACGTTGCTGCAGGTTGCGGCGGCCCGGTTGGCGATTTGACCGGGGCGAGCATCGTTAACCGCGCGGGCGGCAGGGATCAGGCGGGCTGAATCGCCGGCGGCTTCGGCAAGAAACCAGGGATCGACCGGAATACAGTGGCCGCCGACGCCTGGGCCAGGGTCAAGAATATCGACGCGCGGATGGCGGTTAGCCAAACCAATAACGGTTCTTGGGTCGATCTGATGGCGCTCTGCAATCGCTGCGAGTTCGTTCGCAAAGGCAATGTTCACGTCGCGAAACGCGTTTTCCGCCAGTTTGGTCATCTCGGCGGTTGCGGCGTCGGTCAGGTGGCAGTGACCACGTACAATCCGCGCATACAGTCGGGTTGCGGCGATCGCGCTTTCCGGGTTCAGGCCACCAATGGCCCGGTCGTTCATCCGCAATTCATCGACGATCTGACCCGGCATCACGCGTTCGGGGCAGTAGGCGACCATCACGGGACGCTGGGCCGTTCGATGGCCCGGAAATCCGAGATCGGGGCGCAAGCGCGCGAGCAACGCCGTCAGACGTTCCGTCGTGCCGATGGGGCATGTCGATTCCAAAACAATCAAGGCCCCGGGCGTCAAGACATCGGCCAAGGCGGCTGCGGCTGCCCACAGGTGCGAGAGATCGGGACGCCTGCCCGGTGTCAAAGGCGTCGGAACAGCAATCATGTATGCGCGGGCATGTACCGGCTGCGTTGTGGCAGTGAAACGTCCAGCAGCGATCGCGCCGGTCAAAAGTGCGTCCAGTCCAATTTCGATCAACGGGTTGTTACCTGCGTTCAACTGGGCAACCCGTTCGGCGTCGGTATCGACGCCAGTGACGGTCAATCCGGCATCAGCAAACAACAGCGCCGTCGGCAGCCCGATATGCCCCAGCCCAATAACACAGAGGTCCTGAAGACGTTCGATCCCGTTTCCGGCCAGCAGGCGGTCTGCAGGACGCTGTTGCACCGGGGTAAGGCGGGCGCCGCGATCATTGGCAGCAAATCCCCCGACCTCGTTTTTTTCGTTGCTCGTTCCCAACGAGCTGACATGTTGACGCAGCCGGCGTGCCCGGGCCCGCACCTGAACAACTCCGTCGGCAAGACGGGTCAATGGCTTGGCTGCCCGGCGATCCAAAGCGGAACGGGGTTCAACTTGGCGCGCCGTTCCAAGAACGACGGATTGCTCCATGAGGACTGTCACAATTCTTCCTGCTACTCGCGAAACGCTTCTGATTTCGGCGGTCATTAAGCAGGGCTTTGGTTGACAGAAAGTGAACACAGATCACTTTGCGGATCGTCAGACCGCAAGGCCGGTGATTACCGTTGATAGTGGTTCCTGAACCAGCTGACGAACCGGGCAACCCCATCGCGGTAATCGGTCTGGGGACGATACCCGGTCAGGTCTTGCAACAGCGAGGCATCTGCCCAGGTCGCCGTGAGATCGCCCTTTTGTAAAGGCATAAAGTTTTTGATCGCTGTTTTTCCAATCGCTTCTTCGATCGATTCGATAAAGGCCATCAAATGAACCTTTTGCGAATTGCCGATGTTTACGACCCGATAGGGTGCGACGGGCGAAAGACTGTCGCCTTCTGGTATATCGGACGGGTCTTCTGGCCGCACCGGTGCAGCATCCATCAGCAACTTTATGCCGTGAACCAGATCCTCGACATAGGTGAAGTCGCGATACATTTCGCCGTTGTTATAGATGTCGATCGGTCGACCGGTCAGGATCGCATCCGTGAAGCTGAACAGCGCCATGTCCGGGCGCCCCCACGGACCATAGACCGTAAAAAACCGGAACATAGTGGTCGGCAGGTTCCACAAGTGGGCATAGGCATGGCCCATCGATTCCGTTGCCTTCTTGGTCGCTGCATAGATGGTCAACTGTGTGTCTGCCTTGTCGGTCTCGGCAAACGGCATTCGCTCATTCGCGCCATACACAGATGATGTCGAGGCCATCAGCAGATGGCGTACTTCGGCTCGCCGGGCAGCTTCCATAACGTTGAATGTGCCGACGACATTGCTGTCGATATAGGACCGCGGTGCCTCGAGGCTGTAGCGCACGCCTGCCTGACCGGCCAGATGGATGATGACATCCGGCGCAAAGTCGTCGATGGCACGGTCTAACGTGTCTCGATCCTCCAACAACGCTTCGGTCGCCAAGAAGTTCGGTTTCTGCATCAGGATCCCGTGGCGGCGGCGTTTAAGCGTGACGTCATAATAGTCGGTCATGCCGTCATACCCGGCCACCTGATACCCGTCGGCCGTGAGTAGGTTGGCCAAATGAAAGGCGATAAACCCGGCAGTTCCTGTTATGAAGATCCGTTCCCCAGATTTTGCCATGTTCGCTATCGACCGATCCCTGTGTACGCAAAGCCGGAATTTTCCGCCTCGACAGGGTCATAGATGTTGCGTAGATCAACCAGCACCTTTGCGCGCATCGTGTCGCCCAATCTCGACAAATCCAGACCGCGAAACTGGTTCCACTCTGTGATCACGACCAGGGCATCGGTGTCGGCGGCGCACATGTATGGATCGTCGATCCATTCGACACCGGGCAACAGGGCCGCGCCTTCCTTTTGTCCTTCGGGGTCGCAAACACGGACTTGGGCGCCCGCACCGATCAATGCGGGCACAATCGTCAAAGATGGCGCGTCGCGCATGTCATCAGTGTTGGGTTTGAAGGTGACGCCGAAAACCGCAATCTGCTTGCCGGACAGGTCGCCGTCCAATGCGTCCTTGATCTTGTCGACCATCGCGCGCTTGCGGGCATCGTTGACAGCAATAACGGTTTCGACGATGTGCATTGGGCTGGCATGATCCTGGCCGATGCGGGCCAAAGCCGACGTGTCCTTCGGGAAGCATGATCCGCCATAGCCGGGCCCAGCATGAAGGAACTTGTCGCCGATCCGGTTGTCCAGGCCGATCCCTTTCGCCACGTCTTGGATGTCCGCGCCGGTTTTTTCGCACAGATCGGCAATCTCGTTGATAAATGTGATCTTGGTGGCCAGGAAAGCGTTTGCCGCATATTTGATCATCTCGGCAGTTTCCAGCGCTGTGAAGACCACCGGCGTCTCACGAATGTTCAGCGGGCGATAGACTTCGGACATTGCAGTCCGCGCGGCGTCCGTTTCGGCCCCGACGACAACGCGGTCCGGGCGCATAAAGTCTTCGATCGCGGCGCCCTCGCGCAGAAATTCAGGGTTCGAAGCGATCTCGATCGCGAGATCGGGGCGCGCGGCCCGGATGCGGCGCTCGACTTCGCGGTTGGTGCCGACGGGCACAGTCGATTTGACGACGACAACAGTTGGTGCCGACAACGTCGCTGCAATTTCTTCTGCTGCCGCATAGACATAGGTCAGATCTGCGTGACCGTCGCCGCGCCGGGTTGGTGTCCCAACGGCAATAAAAACAGCATCGCAATCTGCCAGCCCGTGTTCCAAATCGGTTGTAAACGATAGGCGCCCCGCAGCAACATTGCGGGCCATCAGATCTTCCAGCCCGGGTTCATAAATCGGAACTTCGCCCGCTTTCAGCCGTTCGATCTTACGCGCGTCCTTATCAACGCAGATGACATCGTGCCCGAAATCCGAAAAACAGACCCCCGACACCAGGCCGACATAACCTGTTCCAATCATCGCAATACGCATGACAACACTCCTGAGACGGCTGATTGAGTGCGCCTTGCCATAGTGCACGGTGTCAGACAATGCCTGCGCCGTGCAGAGCGGCTATTCGTTCAATGCAGAGCGGTCCTTCACACAGACCGAGAATTCTTCTGCCAGGCGGACCATATCGTCCTCGTCCAACAAATCGCGAGCTTCCTCCAAAGTCACAAACCGGCGCAAACGCTGAGCGGATTCGTCCCAGACGTTCAGGATCCGGTCGATCTGCATGGCGTAAAGCGCGACGTTGACTGACCAATAATGCGGGGGTCGGATCTTGACCGTTTGATAACTGCCGAATGGCTTGTCCTCGGGTTTGCCGATGACGCCGGCTTCCTCCAGGGCTTCTTGCGCGGCGGCTTGAACTGGCGTCATGCCCTCGTCAATGCTGCCTTTCGGAAAGACCCACCTGCCCGTGCGCCGCGAGGTCACGACTGCAAAACGGACGGGCGAAAGATCCGGTAGCCAGGCAATGACGCCGACCTGCTCCCGGGTTTCAGGGACATGTTCCAGCCCGCTTAGGTCGCGCCCAGTCGATTGCATCACGCTGCCTGTCTGGCGGCAACTTTTTCGGACATCGCTTCCAAATGCGGGTCGTCGATACCGTGCGCACGCAATTGTGCGAGCGTGTTTTCCAGGTATTCCACGTTCGGGCCCGACGGACCGACCGCCCGGGCGATGATGTCGGCCTGATCGTCCGTGTTCATCCGGCCCCGATACTGTGTATGGCTGCGATCCAGAATATAGCATATCGCGGGCCGGGTCTGACCCTGGCCAGGACCGTCGCACAGCAATGTCACGGGATAGAGCGTCTCAAAATACGCATAAGAAACAAGCTCCCGCTCGGCCAGATAATCGCGCACACGGCGTTCTTCTTCGGGCCTGACGCGCAACGCCAATCCAGTGCACGACTGGCCGGGCGCCCAGTCCAGACCCAGCACCAGGCCGGGGTCTTGCGGTGTTCCGCGATAATATTCCGACGTAAGTCCAAAGCGGCGCGTATAACCATCCAACCGGGCAATCCGGCTTTCCACGGGGTCGAACCCAGGCTTCCAGATAAGCGAGCCATAGGCGAATACCCAGCAGTCTTGAGGTTGATCGTTCATTGCAGAGGTCATATTGCACCTATGCAGGGAAGACGCCGCGCATTCAAGAGAGGCCCCGCCATGTGGCGTGCAATCCGATGGTTCGTGATCCTGATCGCCCTTTCGGCCGGCGGCTGGTCGCTTTGGTGGTTTGCCGGCGCCCGCGGGCAGGAAGCCGGGATCGAGGCGTGGTTGGACAATCAGCGCAAACGTGGCTGGGTCGCCGAAGCTGCGTCCCTCGTGGTCGATGGCTATCCGTTGGAGTTTCGCCTGAGTGCGGCCGATCTGAACCTGTCAGATCCCCGGCGCGGATGGTATTGGACAGCGCCCAAGCTAAGTGCCCGAAGCCTGTCCTATGAGCCGACGCGGATCGTCGTTTCTTGGCCCGGCCATCAGACGGTCGCGGTGCCTGGTGATCACATCGATATCCGGTCAGAAGGCGCGGGAACTATTCTGGATCTGCGTCCAGGCACCGATATGGAGCTGCGCCAGGCGGCAACCGATCTGAAGAAGCTGCGCGTTACCGGACGGCGGGGTTGGTCTGCCGGTGCCAAGTTGGTGTCTGTCGATGTCTCGGAAAGATCGCTGGATGATGCGCCGCCAAACAGTTACTCGCTGACCGCCGAAGCCGTCGATCTGGTACTGCCGAAACAGATCATCGAGCGGATCGACCCGACCGGTTGGCTGCGCCCACAGATCGACCGGTTCACGATCAAAGCCAACGGAGCGTTCGAGGAACCTCTCGGGCGCCGGACAATGGAAAGTGGACGCAGCGTCCTTACGCAGGCGACGATCCGCGAAGCGGGGTTTGAATGGGGCGAAATGCGCCTGGTCGTTACCGGTGCGTTCACGGTGAACGCCAAAGGCTATCCTGAAGGGAAGATCCACGTCGAGGCACATGAATGGCGCCAAATGGTGCGCCTGACTGTCCGTGCCGGTGTCATAGACAAGGACACCGGCGACACGGTGGTGCAGGCGATCGAGTTCGTAAACGCGTTGGCGGGTGGACGGGACGAGTTGCGCGCACCCCTGACGTTAAGCGGCGGTAAGATCCGGCTTGGACCGTTTGCGATTGCCGATGCCCCGCGACTGGAGCCGCCGGGGCAATAACGCCTAAAGGGGCGGGTGCAGCAAGCGCCCGGTTAGGGGCCGTCGGGTCTATCGGCAGAATGTTGACCGTCGGCGCGCCGTGTCGAAATGCAGGTGGTCCTGATGAAAGCGGTCGCCGTCAGGTCCCAGAACGGTCTTGAACGGGCCGCAGGCCTGTTTCCAGATGCGGCGCAGGAACGTGCCTTTGTTGCCTTTACCCCAGTCCTGCAACACGCGCACCTTGCGCCCATCGCCCAGCGTAACACCGCCGATGTCGATCGCCCGGCCGCCGGCATGTTCCGACAAACGCGCCCCACGTCGGTTGTTGCGGGTTCGGCAGGAATAACTGCCCATGACCCAAACCCCGGTGATGCGTCTGCCCAGAACCTTTTTCGCCGCAGGCACCGCAACCCCGGTCAGCCAGTTTGCGAATGTTCGGGCAGTGTGGCAGTCCAATGTCGCCGGGGTGGAAAGGCGAATTCCGGAAACCGCAGTGATTTCGACCGGTCGCCCGATGACACAGCCGGTAATGTGCCCAACAACCGAAACTTTGGGCTTACCCGTCAGCCGCGGATCATTGCAGATCAGCGCGCCCGACGACGGCGCCGTCACCATCGCGGTTCGGACCGGCGGTGCTGGCTTTGTCGGCGGCACCGGGACAATTGCAGCGCCTGACAACGATGCCGCCGATCCGGTGCCCGTCTCGCTGACAGTGGCTTCTGAGGGTGGCAATGCCATGAACTGATTGGCGCGGCGCGCCTCTTCGGTCGATGTATCCGCATCGCCAATGGCGGCGGCGTGGCGTTCGGCAGCAGCGGTGCCTGCCTCCTCGTCAGCCGCGTCTTTTGCGGTCGCATTGCCCGGTTTAGGGGCATCTTTCGCCGAGGCTTCCTTTGTCGCGGCAGCGCCCTTTTCGCCGGGCCGTGCAGGCGTCGCCGGCTTTTCGGGGGGCAGTACCGACCGCTTTGTTGAAACGACGGGTGCGCCGGTGGGTGGGATTGGCTTCGTTACCTCCTCGTCAGATGCCGCAGATCCGTCTTCTCTCGGGGCCGGCTTGGTTTTGGCCGCGGTGTCGGATTTGTCGGCGGCACTGGCATCGGACGCTGCGTCTGCTTCCGCAGCGTCGTCTTTCTCGCGTTCTGCATCAGGTTCCGCCTCTTGCGGGACCGCGGCCTCGGTTGCGGTGGGGGCGGTTGCCGGTGCCTCGTTGCGCATCAGATCAGTCGGCCGCACTGGCGGCGGTGTTGGCGCGGCCGCGCTGGCCGCCGCGCCCGGCCTTTGTGGCGGCAGCGGAACTTCCGCCGATATCGCAGTGCCACTTGTGGCGGCCAAAAGACCAATCGCCGCAAAACCGCGTAAAAGCATCTTAGTCACCCTTTTTACCGCGCCCGAAATTGGGCGCGTCGGTGTCTTGCCCTGCTTCGATGATCGATCGCCGGATCGCACGGGTGCGCGTGAAATAGTCATGCAAATGGTCACCGTCGCCGGTCCGGATCGCTCGTTGCAGGCCCATAAGTTCTTCGACGAAACGCCCCAAGATTTCGATCGTTGCATCTTTGTTGGTCAGAAAGACGTCCCGCCACATCGTCGGATCGGACGCCGCGATCCGGGTGAAATCGCGGAAGCCGGCGGCACAATACTGCACCACTTCCTGATTTGTGACGCGGCTCATGTCATCGGCGACGCCGCACATCGTGTAGGCGATGGCGTGCGGAACATGGCTGGTTACGGCCAGCACCAGATCGTGGTGGTCGGCGTCCATGCATTCAACCCGCGCACCAAACGATTCCCAAAACCGGGTCAACCGGTCAACAGCACTCGGGTCGGTTCCAGGAACCGGGGTCAGAATGCACCAGCGGTTGTCATAGAGCTCGGCAAAACCGGCATCGGGACCGGAATGTTCGGTTCCGGCCAACGGGTGGCCTGGAACAAAGTGGACATGGTTTGGTAATTTAGCGCCAACCGAATCGATCACCGCCCGCTTTACGGATCCGACATCGCTGACCGTCGCGCCTTCGGAGAGAACCTCGGCAATTTCCTGCGCGACGGCGCCGCAGGCGCCTACGGGCACACACAGTATTACCAGATCGGCGCCAGCGGCGGCTGCGGTTGCGCTATCCTCGATCCGGTCGCAAAAAGCCAGTTCGCGGGCGCGTTCACGCGTCTCGGGCGAGCGGGCATAGCCCACAATCTCGCCTGCCGAACCCGAGCGTTTTGCAGCCCAGGCGATCGAAGAACCGATCAGTCCCAGCCCGATCAGCGCAACGCGCTGAAATATTGGCTCGGCCATCAACCTGCCCCGGTGAAGGCGCGTATCGCCTCTGCAACCATCTTGCAGGCGTCTTCGTCACCGATCGAGATGCGAATATGGTGGGGCAGACCATAGGCATCGACCCTGCGTGCTATCAGGCCACGTGACTTGAGGTGTTCATCCAGCGCCGCAACGCGATCACCGCCTTCAACCAACAAAAAGTTTCCCTTCGAAGGGACGACCGGGAGTCCGGCATCCTCGATCTCGCGGGACAGCCAGTCACGCCAGACCTCGTTCTTGACCCGGCAATCTTCGACATATGTCTGATCGCGTATTGCGGCTTCACCTACCGCCAGCGCCGGTGCCGTCACATTAAACGGGCCGCGAACCCGATGCAAAACGCTGACGACATGCTCTGGCGCATAACACCAACCCAGCCGTAACGCCGCGAGTCCGTAAATTTTGGAAAAGGTCCGTGTCATCGCAACATTTTCGCGAGCGCGAACCAATTCTTCGGCGCCGTCACGCTCGGACGGACGCAGAAATTCCGCATAGGCAGCGTCGATGATCATCAAAGCCTGCGGCGGCAATGCGTCCGCCAACCGGACCAGTTCGCCATTGCCGATCATCGTGCCCGTCGGATTGTTCGGGTTGGCAACAAAGACCAGTTTTGTGCGATCGGTCATCGCCGCGATCATCGCATCGGCATCAGTGGTCAGATCCCGTTCGGGCGCCGTTACCGGCGTGGCCCCGCATGCCATCGCCGAAAGTCGATACATCAGGAACCCATGGGACGAAAAAAGCACTTCGTCGCCTTCCCCGGCATAGGCCTTGGTCAGCAAAGAGATAAGCTCGTCCGAGCCATTGCCCAACACGATGCGTTCGGCCTCTAATCCGTGAACATCCGCAATCGCCTGACAGACCGGCGCATGGCTTTCCGGGTAAAGGCCCAGCAAACCGGCATGGTCGCGATAGGCTTGAACCGCCTTGTCACTGGGCCCGAAGGGGTTTTCATTTGCACTCAGTTTTATTGACCGGTTCGCACCGTCGATGGAGGCAGCACCGCCGACATATGGTGCGATGTCCAGAATTCCGGGCCGGGGCCTGATAGCGGTCTCGGTCATGGCCGATCCTTCCGTCTGAATGGGCGGAGCACACTGAGTGGGCGGTGCATACCTGCTCTGACAGGACGTTTCCACCCCAGTTCGAAAACGCGAAACCACAGGGCTTTGCAGAGTGCAACCTGTGGGTGATTCGTCTTAACCCATTGTGGATTTTCGGGCTATTTTCGGCAGCGCCGGTTAACACGTTTCGTGCGTGCCGGGCCAAGCCGTTGGCAGGCCGACGAAAAACCCGCTCGAGCGATTAATTTCTCTTAATCGAAGGTTTAAGGTTCCTTAATCAAAAGTTAATGTTAAAATTCAAATTGACAATTATATCTTAGTTCCTATATTCATTTTGCAACTGGTGGAAAGGGGCGAGCGTGTTTGGTGCATTTGGAGTCCATATGATGCTTTCGCCTGTCGCCTTTGCCGTGGCTTCGGTCATTCCATCGGTCGCGCCAGCACAGGTAAACATGGTTCAGGAAGCGGGAGGCGAGTTTGCGATGATCAATGAAGTCGTCATCGTTGCCGCCGTTCTGGCGGGGTTGTTCCTGCTGGACAAGTTTTCATGGTCATTCATGACCGGGGGCCGACAAAAGCGCTGAGACGGGTTTATTCGCGCAGGGTGCGCCCCGCCGGTTTCGGCGCCGGCGCACCCAATCCTGTTAACACCCGGATCGGATCACGTGCCGCGGACCGGGCACCGGATTTCGGCGTGATATAGACCATCTTTTCCGCTTCCAGCATCAGGACGCCTGCAAATCGGCGGGCGTCCAGCCGTTGTCCGATCCGTTCCAGACCGGGAGAGACGCGCAGCCAGAATTTCTTATGGCTGGGCGGCATGTAGAGAGCGCCAGCATGTCGTTCTGGCGCGAATTTGTGTGCCGCCAGTGTTTCGTCAAGCTGGCCAACCGAATAGGGCCGACCATAGCTGAACGGCGTTCCGTCGCGCCGCGCCCAGATCCCCGCCCGGTTCGGAACGACGATTACAGCCTTCCCGCCCGGCGCCAGGACGCGCCAAATTTCGTCCAGCAGCGCGGCCGGGCGCTCGCATGTCTCCAGACCATGCGCAACCACCAGCCGATCAGCAAAGCCGCCGGGCAGCGGCCACAGCGTTTCCTCGACCAGTGTTGCTAAGTTCGGCCCTTCGCTGGGCCATGCGCACACCCCTTGCTGCGCCGGCATCAGACACATCGTGCGCGATGCTTCGTCCAGGAACGGGCGCATAAACGGCGCAGCGTATCCAAAGCCAACAACAGTCTGTCCCTTAACATTGGGCCAGAACCCGCGCAGCCGTTCACGGATTGTGCGTTGAGCCATTCGGCCCAACTGAGTCGAGGAATAAAAGCGCCGCAATTCGACGACGTCGAGGTGCATGCCTGCTCCTGCATTGCAACCGCCCGGTCGATCGGACAGGATCACACTAACCCAAAATCGGAGATTTTCCCATGCCCGTCGAAATTGTCACTGTTCCCTGCCTGTCAGATAACTATGCCTACTTGGTCCGAGATCAGGCCTCGGGGCAGGTTGCCGTCGTCGATGCGCCAGAAGCCGGACCGATCATTTCGGCTTTGGAGGAGCGCGAGTGGCGCGCAGACGTGGTCTGGATAACGCACCACCACGGGGATCATATCGATGGCGTCGCGGCGCTTGTCGAAAAATACGGCGCAAAGACCGTTGGCCACACCAAGGATCGTGCCCGGCTGCCGGATCTGGATAAAGAGGTTTCCGAAGGCGACACTGTTGTGCTGGGCAATACCCATGCGCGCGTGATCGATGTGTCAGGTCACACAATCGGGCATATTGCGTTTATTCTGGATGCAGACAAAGCTGCCTTCACGGCGGACAGTCTGATGGCGCTGGGCTGCGGGCGTGTATTCGAAGGAACGCATGCGATGATGTGGGACAGCCTGTCCAAATTCCTGGAACTACCCGACGATATGCAGGTTTACTCCGGCCACAATTACGGCAAGGCGAATGGGCGCTTTGCATTGTCGATCGAGCCTGACAACGCCGATCTTCAAGCACGCATCGCCCGGATCGACACCGCCGACGAGGCAGGTGAACCGATTGTGCCAGCGTCAATGGCCGAAGAGCGGGCGACCAATCCGTTCCTGCGTGCAGTCGAGCCGTCGGTCAAGAAATCCGTCGGGCTGGACGGGGCCGATGATGCCAGCACATTCGCCGAGGTCCGGCGCCGTAAGGACAGCTTCTGACGACGGGAACGGCATCATGGCAGATCCGAGATATGAACCGGTCGATGCAACCGAGGTGTCCCGCTTCTCTGATGTTGCAACGTTTATGCGCACCAAGCGGGTCGAACCGTCGGCAGAACTGGATATTGGTCTAGTCGGGGTCCCGTTCGATCTCGGCCTAAACTACCGTTCTGGCCCGCGCGAGGCACCGGGCGCCGTGCGCCATGCGAGCCGATTGATCCGAATGGCGCACCCGTCGACAAATGTTGAACCCTACAAGCTTTGTAACATTGCCGATGTCGGGGACGCGCCGGTCAATCCGTTGAATCTGGATGCGTCGATCGATATGATCGAGACGTTCTTCACCAACCTGAAAGCGTTGGATATCCGTCCCGTCGCCATTGGCGGCGACCACACGGTTCCGACCCCGATTCTGCGCGCCTTGGCCAAGGAACGGCCTGTCGGTCTGTTGCAGATCGACAGCCATACCGATGTTATGGACGAGATGTGGGGAACCAAGGTGAATCACGCGACCTTTATGCGCCGGGCGCATGAAGAAGGTCTGATTGACCCCGCCAGGGTTGTGCAACTGGGACTGCGCGGATCCCGCTTTGTGCCGGAAGATCTGCAATACAGCTATGATGCCGGTTTCACTGTGCTGACCATGGACGACTACGAGGATATTGGCCGCGCTGCCACCATTGCAACGATCCGCGAAGTCGTCGGGACCGGCCCGATATATGTTACCATCGATATCGACGGTCTGGATCCGTCCTTTTGCCCTGGAACGCCAGTGCCGGAGATTGGTGGCATTATCCCGCGCGATGTTCAAAAGATCATCCAGGGCCTGATGGGCTGTGATGTGATCGGTGCCGATATTTGCGAGGTCGCGCCCTGCTATGATCCGACGGGGATCACGTCGATCACTGCGGCAAATCTGATGTTCGAATTAACATGCGTGATCGCCGACAGCATCGGCAGGCGGTAAACATGGACCGATCGCAAAAAGGCGGGTGGAACCGCAAACCATCCCTTTGGAGCCAATCCAGTTTCGCGTTGATGAAAGTTTTACCGCGCTCGCGGGTGGTCTTCGCAGCGCTTCTCGCAATGACAATCGCGACCGGCGGATCCTTTGCGCGGGCCGACACGCTTGAGCGCACGATCGTTGTCCGCGAGCGCGCGGTCGCCACCATTCTGGATGGCGCATATAGGGCGGATTCAACCGGTCGTCGCAACACCTTCGATCATATCCTGTTTGAGCAACTGGTCGAGTGCTTCCGCGGGCGTTCGCCATCCGAGCGTTTTGCGTGGCCTCGTATTCAAGGCATGGGCAACGGCGTTCAACTCTTCATTGCCATGCTGACTTAGATCGGTGCCTTTCGGAAAGTATTGGCGGAGCAGGCCATTGGTGTTTTCATTGCTGCCGCGCTGCCAGGGACTCTGAGGGTCGCAGAAGTAGACTTCGAGACCGGTGTCGATCCGAAGCTGAGCGTGCTGTGCCATCTCGGCTCCCTGATCCCAGGTCAGTGATCGTCGCAGATGTGCCGGAAGATCCATTATGGTTTCGGAAATGGCATCGCGGACGGCTTCTGCACCATGACCGGCAAGAGCCGGACCGTTCTTGATCGGTTTGGTCGTGCCGTGGCTTTCCATTCGCGGCAGGTGCAAAAGCATAGTGAAGCGCGTGGTCCGTTCGACCAGCGTCCCAATCGCTGAACTGCCAAGTCCGAGAATGAGATCGCCTTCCCAGTGGCCTGGCACCGCTCTGTCGTCAATCGCGGCCGGGCGGGCGCTGATCATCAGCGCATCCGAGATGAAGGACTTGCCTCGGTTTCGGGCCCGTTCTCGGGGCAGACGCAGTGCCCGTCCAGAGCGAAGACAGGCCGAAAGCTCCCGCTTCAGGGCTCCGCGCCCTTGGATGTAGAGCGCCTGATAGATGGCTTCATGACTGATGCGCATGGTCGGGTCCTCGGGGAAGTCCACCTTCAGGCGCTGTGCGATCTGTTCCGGGCTCCAGGCGCAAGACCAGCGTCGGCTTTGCCGATGAACGGACCGCCGTTTCCTCCATACCACGACAGGCCCGTCGAAGGAGATGCCGTCTGGCGTGGCGATCAGGCCGGCAAGCCGGTCCTGCACATAATCTCGCAAGGCAGGATTGTTCGTCAGCTTGCTGGTCTTCGGGCGGCGGGATGCGCGATCCGCATGCCACTGCGCTGTGAGAGCCCGGTAGTCGAAGTCTCCGCCTCGTGTCGCCGAGTTGCGCCTGATCTCGCGGGAGATCGTGCTGGGTGCCCGCCCCAGTTTGCGCGCGATTGCACGCACACCGGTGCCCCGAGCGCATTCCAAGGCGATTTCCTCGCGTTCCGCGAAGACCAGGTTGCGGTTCTTGAGGAAAGGCGCCGAGGGCGCGAGATGTTTGGGAGGCATTCCACCAGAACTCCGAAACCATCGGCTTCCGACAGGGGCAGAGACACCTGCTTCAACAGCGGCTTGCTCACTTGAAAGCCCTACCGCGATACCCTGCCAGAACTGGCACAGTTGCTCGCGCTGCCAGACAGGGGGCCGTCCGGGTGAGGACAATTTGCGCCGCGTGGACCTTTCTGATTTTCGTCTTCCCGTCGTCATCTACACCTCCTAGGTTGGGGTGTTGCGACGACCGGTTGAATCCGCCTAGTTTCAAACTTTTGAAAATACGGGGATATTTCGTAGACGTAAAAGTTGATGGCGAAAAGCGTTCGCTGAAAATGGGCGAGGGCTTTTCCCCGAAAGGCTCGGCTTGCACGGTTACCTTCAAGAAAATCTCGCCAGAAACACGGATCGCCAGGTTCGTCACCGATTGTTCGTAGGCACGCCGTCAAGGGTTCGGCACCCGCGGTCCACCTCGCGATGGCCCTTCCACTTGCCTCTCGTCAACTCAAAGCCGGTCCAGATATTGTTGGACGAAATCGCAGTCGACCAGATCGACATAAGCATCGACCAGCTTCTGCGTCACCGGGCCATATATTCCGGCACCCATTTCGACACCGTTGATTGATGCAACAGGACAGATGCAAAGCGAGGTCGAGGTGATAAAGCACTCGTCGGCGTTATAGGCGTCGTAGAGATCGAGATCATCTTCGGTGCAAGAAATACCCAGACTATCGGCCAATTCGATTGCGGTTTCGCGGCTGACACCCGGCAGCACAAATTTCTCGCGTGGTGTACGGATCTTGCCGTCCTTGACCAGGAAGAAATTCGAACCAAGGCCTTCGTTCAGGTTGCCCGCCATATCCAGCAGGATTGCCCAGCCAACGGGGTTCTGGGCGCGCACTTCGATATCGCCCATGATCAAGTTCAGATAGTTGTGGGTCTTCGCCCGCGGTGTAAGGCACTCGGGCGGGGTGCGGCGTACGGATGGCGTTACCACCTGAATGCCGTCACGGTACATGTGCGCGCGTTCAGCAATCGGCATCGGTGAACATTCGACGATCACCGTCGGCCCATAGTGATCCCAGTTGTCGCCTTCGACCTTCATCACGCCGCGGGTGAGGCGCTGACCAACCCAATAATCGTCCTTCTCGCCCAGCAGATGACGGTTACGGTCAACCACCTGTTCGGTGATTTCCTTCATCCGTTCTTCCGTCATCGTCGGATCAAGGTGCAGTGCTTTCAACGACCGGTAGAGCCGCTCGATATGCTCGTCCAGTTTGAAGATGCGCCCCTGAAACGTCCGGGTCAGATCGAAGGCCCCATCACCGAACAGAAAGCTGCGGTCGCGGTAAGGGACCAGGGCCTGGCTCTCTGGAATGAACTCGCCGTTCATCCAGACGGTTCTCTCATTTGCGCGCGCGTCCATGGTCGCCCCGTTCTGTTGCAACTGATGATGTCAGCAGATACCGAATCCCAACGGGCTGCAAGTCGCAGGTCCGCGCAAATGAACTGCGACGGGGTCTCATGCCAGATCCTTGATCATATAGTGCCGCCGCGTCCCGTTCGGATAATCCAGGACGCCGAATTCGCTGTAACCCAGCTTCAGATAGAACCCCACCGCTTGCCAGGAATAGGTATCCAGGGCCGCACGCGCGGCGCCGCGCCGGACCGCCTCGGCCTCTAAGACGGCCATCAGTGCGCGGCCCAACCCGGCGCCCCGCAAGTTATCATCGATCCAGACGCCGCGGATCTCGACAACGCCCATATTCACAACGCCTCGGGCGGCTGCAACGGCGCGCTCGCCGCTGCGCTTAACAACCGAGAAAACCTCCGCGCCCCAACTTGTGTGCGCGCGGTTGAAACCCTCGAAGCGCCGAATGATCTCGGCATAGAGGTCCATATCAGGTTCGACGATCTGGAAATCGGACACGTCTATCTGCTGGCCCGTTCGCGTAGTTTGCCCAGAATGCGGCGGTATCCCAGGACAACCGCCAATATCAGCGCGACGATCAATGCGTTCGTGACCAGCGCGATCGGATTATCGAATGCGCCGCTTCGAACCAGCAGAAGAATACCGAAACCAACCCATGCGATCAGCCCGATCCATGCCGCTGTTCGCAACCCCGATTGATCAGGCCGTTCGCTGGCAGCACGGAACAGGACCCAGATGATCCCGCCCAGCGCCGCCATGCCGGCTGTTTCGAAAATCCATATCATCAGGCACCGACACCGTCGAACAGCGCAGTCGACAGATAACGTTCGGCAAAGCTGGGAATAATAGCAACGATCTGCTTGCCGTCCATGCCATCCCTTTCCGCCAATTCCCGTGCCGCGGCGATTGCCGCGCCGGATGAAATGCCGCCCGGGATACCTTCCGTCCTGGCCAGAAGCCGGGCATTTTCAAAGGCCGTTTCATTCGCGACCGTCAGCACCTCGTCGATCAAGTCGCGGTCCAGAACTCCGGGCACGAAACCGGCGCCGATGCCCTGGATCTTGTGCGGGCCTGGATCGCCGCCCGACAGGATGGGGCTGTCCTCAGGCTCAATCGCTATGATCTTCACGTCCGGCTTGCGCTCTTTAAGGACTGTGCCGACACCGGTGATCGTGCCGCCGGTGCCGATACCGGAGACGAAATAGTCGACATTGCCGCCTGTGTCGGTCCAAACTTCCTCGGCCGTCGTGGCCACGTGTATCGCGGGATTCGCAGGGTTCTCGAACTGTTGGGGAATGACCGATCCGGCCGTTTCGGCGTGCAGCTCCTCGGCCTTTGCGATCGCGCCTTTCATGCCCTTTGCAGCTTCCGTCAGAACCAACTCGGCGCCCAGCAATGCCAGCATCTTACGGCGTTCGACCGACATCGATTCTGGCATCGTCAAAATCAATCGGTATCCCTTTGCGGCGGCGGCAAAGGCCAGTGCAATTCCCGTATTTCCGGATGTCGGCTCGATCAGTGTGTCGCCGGGCTTGATACTGCCATCAGCCTCCAACACCTCGATCATGTTCACACCGATCCTGTCTTTGACCGACGCAATCGGATTGAAAAACTCCAACTTGGCCAGAATGTCTGCGCCAAGTCCAAGATGCTTCGTCAGGCGCGACAACCGAACCAAGGGGGTCGAACCAATGGTCTGTGTAATATCGTCATAGATGCGTCCGCGCGGATGGGCTTGGGTCATGTCTCGTTCTCCTGGCTGATTTGCGGGCGATAATGACCGCGCACCCGGAGCAATGCAAATGCGGGCGGCCCGCTGCCGTCACCTTCTCGTCATTGTTGCCCGGCACGTGGCCTTGAATGGCCAGCCGCCCCGTTCAGATCGTGAAATCCGGCGCGTCCTTGGCGCCGTGGGGGACATCGCGTTTTCGGGCCTGGCGGCACAAATCTTCCATCGTCACGCGGTCAAGCCGATCCAAGACGATGCCTCGGGTTTCCTCCCAAAGCGGTCCGATCACGGTCTCGCCCAATTCGGACTTGCTGATCGGATCGCTCTCGGTCTCGGCGTCCAATTCATCGACGACGCGAACGACATCGCCCACCGTGATCTTGCGCCGTTCCCGCGCCAAGGTATAACCTCCGCGCGGTCCGCGAACGCCTTTCAAGATGCCTTGATGCACCAGTTGCTGCATCACCTGTTCCAGATACCTCTGCGGGATGCCCTGGCGTTTGGTGATGTCCTTGGACTGTACTGGGTCGGGGCGCGCATTATAGGCAACGTCCAGAACGGCCTCCAGCGCCAGCAGTGTTTTGCGGGACAGGCGCAGCATCAGGCGCCGCCGCCGGTGGACCCGAAACCGCCGCTGGCGCGGGCCGTTGCCGCCGTTTCTGCAACCTCAACTAACGTCACCTTGCAATAGGGCGCTACGATCAGTTGGGCAATCCTGTCGCCATGACAGACGCGGTAGTTTTCGGC
The DNA here is from genome assembly GCA_951813525.2 of uncultured Limibaculum sp. GTDB lineage: Bacteria > Pseudomonadota > Alphaproteobacteria > Rhodobacterales > Rhodobacteraceae > Thermohalobaculum. The sequence goes on along the minus strand of CATOTJ020000002.1, from coordinate 2,290,059 downwards.
GCCCAAGTTGATCAGGGCGACCTTCACCTCGCCGCGATAGTCGCAGTCAATTGTCCCGGGGGCATTCAAAACGGTGATCCCGTGGCGGACGGCCAAGCCAGACCGTGGACGTATCTGGCCTTCGTGGCCGTCTGGCAAAACAAACGTCAAACCGGTGGGGACCAGCACCCGCCCCATTGGTGCAACGACCAACCCTTGCTCTTGGTCTGCCGGAGCCAGACAGGCCCGCAGATCCAAACCCGCTGCGCCGTCTGTTTCGTGCCGGGGCAGGGCCAGACGCGGGTCGTGGCCGGCCAGCCGCAACACCTGAATTTGCACGGCGCTCATGCGACGGCCTCGTCTGTCAACGCGGTGGCCATCCGCGCCGCCAATTTACGGGCGACCGCGTCCTTGGTATCCGGCGCCCAAGCCTCGGTGCCTTGATCGGTGATCAACGTCACGGTGTTCGACGCTCCGCCCATGATTCCTGTTTCTGGGCTAACGTCATTGGCGACAATCCAGTCGCAGCCCTTGCGGGCGCGTTTTGCCGTCGCGTTAGCGATTACATCATCGGTCTCGGCGGCAAATCCCACAACCAGCACGGGGCGCTGTCCGGACGGCAGGGCAGAGACCGTGCGAAGGATGTCGGGGTTTTCGACCAGATCCAGCGGCGGCGCGGCCCCCGATGCGTCTTTCTTGATTTTCGAGCCCGAACTGCCAACCACCCGCCAGTCCGCAACTGCGGCGGCAAAGACCCCGGCCTGCACGGGCAGGGCTGCACTGACCGCTGCCATCATCGCTTCGGCGGTTTCGACCGGTTGAACATCCATGCCGGTCGGCATCGCCAGGCCGACGGGGCCACAAATCAGGGTAACTTCGGCCCCCAAATCGCGCAGTGCCGTGGCAATTGCCAGCCCCTGAGTGCCCGACGAACGATTGGCAATATATCGCACGGGATCAATCGGCTCATGCGTCGGCCCGGCTGTGACCAGGATGCGTTTTCCGGTGAGCGGGCCGTCATATCCCAGCCTGTCCTGAATTGCGGCCATGATCTCGGCAGGCTCGGCCATGCGGCCAGGACCAAATTCACCGCACGCCATGTCGCCTTCGTTCGGTCCGACCACGGCAATTCCGTCCTGGCGCATTATGGCGCGGTTGCGCCGTGTCGCCGGATGGTCCCACATTCGAACGTTCATCGCGGGCGCAATCAGAACCGGCGTGTCGGTCGCCAGCAGCAAGGTTGTAGCCAGATCGCCCGCCAGGCCATGCGCCATCTTGGCCATCAGATCTGCGGTTGCCGGCGCAACGACAATCAGATCGGCAGAACGCGACAGCTGGATGTGTCCCATCTCCGCTTCATCTGTCAGATCAAACAGTTCACGATAGATTTTTTCGCCCGTCAGGGCCGAAAGTGACAGCGGTGTCACGAACTCCGCGCCCGAATCGGTCAGGACCGTGCTGACATTCGCGCCCGCCTTGCGCAGCAGGCGTATCAATTCGAGACACTTATAGGCCGCGATGCCCCCGCCGACGATCAGCAGAATACGTTTTCCGTTCATGCGCCAACCATCATCCGGGGTGCCTTTTTCGCTAATTCCCATAATCTGTATGTAATTCGCCTGAGAAGGAAAAAACAAGGATTCCATACCGCTAATTAGCATTCGACGACTGCGATTTGCGGCGGGCAGAAGCTCCACCTCACAGTTTATGGGGAGGCAGAATTGGTGAATTTCCCGGCATGCGTGAATCTGCAAGTCTCAAAGCATCGCAAGGTAACACTTCGTTAACCTTAACTGCGGGAGAGTGCAGATGGATGACTGGTTTGTGAATGTACTGATCTCGGTTCGCGACATGGCCGCTAAGAACGGAATGGTCGCACTGGCTGAAGAGATGGACGTCGCAATCCTGGTGGCTTCCAACGAAAGTCACGAGCGGGAAACATCAAATCTCGGAACGGTACATGCCGACACGCCTGAACGACATATTGGAGCGTCTCAGCACATTGCCCGACATGGGCAGCTTCGCCGCTATCATTGAGGCGATCCGAGCGATCTATGATGTCGATCACGTCTACTACTATGCGCTCTCTCTCGGTCTCGACTCTCGGGATCTGGGCGAGCGAAAATCCAGCAGCCTGGATCCGGTCGGCGGTGTTGTCCAAAGCAAAGGCCGCCAACTTGCCGCGATGTCCTATTCGCCGGATTGGATCAAACGATATTTCGAAGCAAAATTCTTCAGCGTTGATCCTGTTCTGTCCACGGCGACGGCCAGCTTCGATCCGATCGATTGGTCCGAACTCGACTGGCGCAGCGCCGACCGAGCTCAGTTCCTGCATGAAGCGGTCGACTTCGGTATCGGTAATCAGGGGTATACGGTGCCTGTCCGCGGACCGGGCGGCCAACTCGCCATCTTCACCATCAACAAGCAGTGCAGTCTGGATGTCTGGCAAACTCTGTTGGTCGGCGCGCGCACTGACTTCCTGTTGCTGGCGCATTATGTCCATCAACGCGTTCTCGCATTGGCTGGAATGGAACAGCTGCACACGACACGCCCGCTTTCGGGGCGGGAACGCGACGCCATGCGTCTGATTGCAGAAGGACTAAGCAGGGCGCGGGCGTCCGAAAGCCTCGGGATCTCGGAAAACACGTTCCGCGTCTATATCGATAGCGCCCGGCACAAACTTGGCGCACTCAACATTCCGCACGCCATCGCACTGGCGGCGCACAGAGGGATCATACCGCCAGCATAAAGAAACATTGACCATTTGAACGAAATTTTAACGGTCTTGGACCAATAACTCTGTCAGCAAAGCTGATGGAGCCCTTTCGCATGTTCAAACTGGTCTATGGCGACGATCTCTTCGACTTCCCGAATCTGGCTAATACTGCGGCGCAATGACTCGGACTCACGGAAGGGGATTTCCGGCCCGATCTTGATCTGATTCACCATGGAAAACAGAGGAGTTTTTGCCATGGGGTCTGCTGTTCAGATCAGATTGGATTATACAGGAACGGATCTTCGACGTCTGGCGCGGAAGAGCGATGAAGCGGATCAGACGCGGCGGCTTCTCGCTCTGGCAGTTGTCCTTGACGGAGGCTCGCGGAGCGATGCGGCGCGCACGGGCGGGGTTGGCCTTCAGGTGATCCGGGATTGGGTGTTGCGGTTCAACGACGGCGGCCCGGATGCGCTGACGACGCGGAAGGCACCGGGCAAGGCACCGCTCCTGACGGCTGAGCAGCGCACCGCGCTCGCGGCGGCGGTCGAGTCAGGCCCGCGTCCCTATCTCGATGGGGTTGTGCGCTGGCGCCTCGTCGACCTTGCGTTCTGGCTATACGAAGAGTTCGGCGTTTCGGTCAGCCGTCATACCGTTGGCCGCGAGTTGCACGCCTTGGGATATCGCAAACTCACAGCGCGCCCGCAGCACTACGCGCAGGATGAGGAGGCGATCGAGATGTTCAAAAAAACTTCGGCGACGTCGTCACAGCCATCCGCATCAAGCGAGGCTGGCCGCCCGTAGAGGTCTGGTTTCAAGATGAAGCCAGGGTCGGCCAGAAGAACAAGATCACACGACGTTGGGCGCGGCGAGGAACGCGTCCCCGTGCGCCACACGATCAGCGGACGAAATGGGCGTATATCTTCGGCGCAATCTGCCCGGCGGAAGGCAAGGGTGCCGGCCTCGTCATGCCGTTCTGCGACACCTATGCCATGGTGGAGCACTTGAAGCTGATCAGCGCCGAAGTCGCCCCAGGCGCACACGCCATCCTGCTGCTCGATCAGGCCGGATGGCACACGACACCGAAGCTCGATGTGCCGGAAAACATCACACTCGTTCCAATCCCGGCCCGGTCGCCAGAACTGAATCCAGTCGAAAACATCTGGCAATTCATACGCGACAACTGGCTCTCAAACCGGGTCTTCAAAAACTACGACGACATCGTCGCGCACTGCTGTGACAGTTGGAACAAGCTCATCGAACAGCCCTGGCGCATCTCATCAATCGGTAGCCGTAAATGGGCCCATGAGTTCTGATCAATGCACGTTAGTATAACCAGATGTTTCAAGACAGACGGGCACAGTTTCACGATGATTTCGGATGGGACCTGAATATCGACAGTTTAGGGCGCGAGATCGACCAATACGATCTGATGAACCCGCTCTATGTCATTCTTCAGGATGATCAGGGGCGGCATCTGGGTTCGGGGCGTCTGATGCCCACAACAGGACCGACAATGATCGCTGATCATTTCGCCGACATGACGGATGGTGTCGAAATTGAATCGCCGCTGATCTGGGAGGTTACCCGGGTCTTCATCGCCCGGCGGGGGCAGGGGTCAATTCGTCATGCGGCCGCCCTGATGTGGGCAGGGTGCCAATTGGGCCTGAAAGCCGGCGTGCAGTTTTACGTCGGCGTCACCGCCGCCAATATGGTCCGCGTCTTTTCCGCCTGCGGATGGCCGCCGGAAGTGATCGGTTCGCGCCGCGATGGCAATGATGGCGAGATTTCCGCCTGCCTTTGGGAAATCAGCCAGGAAAATTGCGACCGTCTGGCCAAACGCGCCGGGATCGAGCAGGGCGAGTACAATCTGAATGTCTATCGCCGTCCTGTGCCCGAGGTACATACCTTTGGCATCACACCTGAAATCGCCGCAAAATCGATCGAGCGTCAATCGGCCCGGCACAAAGTGATGTAGCGCGGTCGGGTACACATCCGGTTGCAAACTGGAAGGATGGGTTCAAGACCCATCCTTGTCTCAGATATCCAGGTTTTCGACGCTCAGCGCGTTTTCCTGGATGAATTGGCGCCGCGGTTCCACCACGTCGCCCATCAACTTGGTGAAAATCTCATCTGCCTCGGCCATATGATCGATGCGGACCTGAAGAAGAGTCCGCGCTTCAGGGTCCAGCGTGGTCTCCCAAAGCTGCTCGGCATTCATCTCGCCCAACCCTTTATAGCGTTGCAGCGAAATTCCACGCTCTCCCTCGGACATAATCACATCCAACAGCGCCAACGGACCATGGATCGGTTCTTCCTTTTCCTTGCGCAACAAGGTCGATGCGCTGCCATAGGCCTCGGCCAACGCCTCGGTCAGCGATGCCAGTTTGCGCGCCTCGGCCGAGCGTAACGCCAGCCCATCGATCGACCGCGTTTCGGCGACGCCGCGCACGACCCGGGTAAACCGAACCCCGCCATCGGCCGTCACATCACTGGACCAGCCGCGCTCGGTTTCCGGGGCCAAACCATCCAGCCGGGCGGCCACGGCGGCGATTCTGTCGCCCGCCGGGTTCGGCTCGACCGTACCCTCGATGGCCATCTGTTCCAGAACGAATCGCGGATAGTGAGTCGGAAACGCATTCAAAACCGTACGTACTGAACGCGCTTCTTCGACCACCCGCAGCAGATCGGGCCCGGCAATTTCGGCGCCCGATCCCAAACGTAGCACGGCGCCTTCGACCCCTTGTTGGATCAGATAATCGTCCAGCGCGCTTTGATCCTTCAAGTAAACCTCGGACTTTCCACGCGCGACCTTAAAAAGCGGCGGCTGCGCGATATAGAGATAACCATCCTCGATCAGTTCGGGCATCTGGCGATAGAAAAAGGTCAGCAGCAGTGTCCGGATATGCGCGCCGTCCACATCTGCATCCGTCATCAGAATGATCTTGTGATAGCGCAGCTTGTTGATATCGAATTCGTCCCGCCCGATCCCGGTGCCGAGCGCCGTGATCAGCGTGCCGATTTCCTGCGAAGACAGCATCCGGTCAAATCGCGCGCGTTCGACATTCAGGATCTTACCGCGCAGGGGCAGCACAGCCTGATAGTGGCGGCTGCGTCCTTGTTTGGCGGATCCGCCTGCCGAATCGCCCTCGACCAGGAAAAGTTCAGATTTGGCCGCATCCTTTTCTGAACAATCGGCCAGCTTGCCAGGCAGCGAGGCAACCGACATCGCCGATTTACGTGTCATTTCGCGCGCTTTGCGCGCCGCCTCGCGGGCATGTGCAGCCTCGACGATCTTTCCGATGACCATGCGCGCTTCGGTGGGATGCTCCTCAAACCACTCCGAAAGCTTCTCGTTCATCAAGCTCTCGACCGCAGGGCGGACTTCCGAGGACACCAGCTTATCTTTTGTTTGCGACGAGAACTTTGGGTCCGGCACTTTCACCGACAAAACACAAGTCAGCCCTTCGCGGGCATCGTCGCCGGAAAGCTGGACCTTCTCTTTCTTGGCCAGGCCGGAAGATGCCGCATAAGTGTTGATCGTTCGTGTCAGCGCCCCGCGAAATCCCGCCAGATGCGTGCCGCCATCGCGTTGCGGGATGTTATTGGTGAAGGCCAGGACATTCTCGTGATAACCGTCGTTCCACCACATCGCGACCTCAACGCCGATCTCCTCGCGCTCGCCGTCGACCGTAATCGGGTCCTCGATCAGGGGCTGTTTCGATCGGTCCAGATAGCGCACGAACGCTTCGACGCCGCCGTCATAGAACAGCTCTTCCTCGCGGATCTCCGACGAGCGTTGGTCGCGCAGAACGATCCGGACGCCCGAATTCAGAAATGCCAATTCGCGCAGTCTGTGTTCGAGCGTCGCGTATTTGTACTCGAGATTCGTGAACGTTCCGGAAGAAGCGTGAAATTTGACCTGTGTCCCGGTCCGTCCTTCTGCATCGCCTGTGGCTTTCAGCGGCTCTGTCGTCTCACCGTGCTCGAACCGTGCGACATGCTCTTTACCGCTCCGCCAAATCGTCAGTTCCAACCAGTCCGACAATGCGTTGACGACCGACACGCCAACCCCGTGTAAGCCACCGGAAACCTTATAGGAATTCTGATCGAACTTTCCACCGGCATGCAGTTGGGTCATGATGACCTCGGCCGCCGAGATCCCTTCCTCGGCGTGAATATCCGTCGGAATGCCGCGCCCGTTGTCGCTGACCGACACCGACCCGTCGGCGTGCAGCACAACCCGGACCCGGTCCGCATGCCCGGCCAACGCTTCGTCAATCGCGTTGTCAACGACCTCGTAGACCATGTGATGCAGGCCTGACCCGTCATCGGTGTCGCCGATATACATTCCCGGGCGTTTGCGCACGGCCTCCAGTCCTTTCAGGACCTTGATCGAATCTGCGCCATATTCCGGCTGTTCATTCGTCTGCTCGTCATCGGCCATTACCGGCTCACTTTCATTTTCGTCGGAAGATCGTGCGCAGGATCGCGCCGATCACCACGCCATCCAGCAATAACAATCCGGCCACAGCGAACATGATCGCCAGCACGGGAACCCCGGCCAGACCGGCAACTCCCGCCAGGATCAGCAGGACCAATGCCCGTTGAAGGAAGCTCATCCACCACCCTCACGCCGCTGCAATTGCAACACCGGCACCGGCCAATATCCCGCCGGTTGCCTGATCGATGCGGCGCGCCGTCCGGCCTTGGCCCAGCAATTGCCGTGCGCGATCAGCCAACCATGCGTACATAAAGTCCGAACCAAGTCCGATGGGCGCGGATACCACGATGATCACCACGGCATCGACCCAGGTCATCACGGCGACGTCAAAGAATCCCGGGAACAATGCCATAAAGAACAACGCGGCCTTCGGATTGCCCAGATTTATCAACGCGCCAGTGGCAACGCCGTGCCAGAAGGGCTCGCGTTTGACCATTCCGGCTTCGGCATCGATCATCCCGGACCGGCCAAAGATCAGCTTGGCGCCAAGCCAGATCAACCAGGCAGCACCAACATAGCGCAGAACGATCAGTACATCGGCGTAATAGTCCGCGATCAGTGCCAGCCCGAAGATAGCAGCAACGACCCAGACTTTTTCAGCGACCCAGGCACCAACCGCAAGCGAGGCTGCGCTTTTCATGCCGAACGCCGCCGAGCGTGCGGCGATAGCCGCGACCATAGGGCCGGGCGTGACCACCATTGCCCAGTACGCCGCAGCATAAAGCGCGAGTTGATGCCACTCGATCGTCATGTCGCAGCGATCACCGCACCGGCGCCCATCAGTGTTCCGCCGGAGACCTGATTGACCCGGCGCACCGCTTGCACCGACGACAGATATCGCCTGGCACGCTGCGCCGCCGACGCCCAAACGACATTGCCCAAAAAGGGCACGGCTCCGCTCATCGCAAGGATGACCAGGATATCGCCTATCGTCAGCGCCGACAGATCAAAAAGCGCAGGCAAAATGCCGATGAAGAACACGATCGACTTGGGGTTGCCCAGATTGACCAATGCCCCGGCGGCAAAGCCCTGCCAGGCCGTGCGGCGCATCAGGCTGGGATCGGGTGCTGTGTCCAGCCCCTCGCGAGCTTTCATGATCAACCGCCACCCCATCCAGATCAGGATGGCACCGCCGACATAGCGCATGATCTGCAAGGTGCCGGAATGGGCTTCGACTAAGGCGGAAAGACCAAGGATCGCCAGCAGCGGCCACAGAACATCGACCGCCGAAACTCCTGCCGCCAACGGCATCGCCGATCGCATGCCCGACGCCAGCGTCTTTGCAATTGTCGCAACAACAACCGGTCCCGGCGTCATCACCAGAACGGCGAGCGCAAAGGCGTAAAGCGCAATCTCGGTCAACGTGATTGTCATGCGGTCTCGCTTGGCAGGGTCAATGTGCCATCTGCAGACAGGGGCGCAAACGGGTTGTAAGCGAACTCCCACGGGTGCCCGTCGGGATCGGTGACATAACCGGAATAACCGCCCCAGAAAACTTCCTCGGGTGGTTTCAGCGCCGCCGCTCCGGCAGCGATTGCTTCGCCATAGACGGCGTCGACCTCCTCGCGGCTGGACAGATTGTGCGCCAGGTTCATCGCGCCTGTCCCCAATTCTGCGCCCGGGCGCCCCTGATCCTTTGCCAACTCAGCCAACGGAAACAGGCCCAACACCAGACCGGGCATCTGAAAGAACACAATCCCTTCCTGGCTTTCTGCAGCCTTGCGCCAACCCAGCCGGGTGTAAAACGCCTCGGCGCGTGCGAGATCGGCCACGCCCAGAGTGATCATGCTGACACGTTGATCCATCAAGCGGCCTGCAAAATCGATGCGCCGTCTTCTTCGCGCACTTCGAACCGGCTGGCCGCCGAACCTTCGAACAGTTCGGGTCCGGTTCCGGTCATCCATGCCTGGCAGCCCAGAGCCTCAATCTCGGCATAAAGCGCGTGGCGGCGGTCAGCGTCCAGATGCGCCGCCACCTCGTCGAGCAATACGATCGGCGCGGTGCCGGTTGCTGCCGCCAATGCGCGGGCATTGGCCAGGCACAGCGAGATTAGCAAGGCCTTTTGCTCCCCGGTCGAGCATGCCCGGGCCGGCATCGCCTTGGCGGCATAGACCGCGTCCAGGTCGGACCGGTGCGGCCCCTCCAGCGTTCGGCCAGCCGCGCTGTCGCGGCCACGTTGTTCGGCCAGCCGCAGGCCCAGGGCTGCGACTTCCTCATGCTCCAGAAAGTCCAGATCGTCACCGGGTGTTGAACTGTTGCGAATCACCCGGTGGAAACGTGTTTCCATGTCGCCCAAAATAGCCAGATCCGCCCGCGGAAACAACGATTTCGGCCCTGTTTCGGCCGTTTCCTGCGCTGCGCTCAGCCGTTCCAGCGCTTCGGCACGAACCCGGGCAATGCGGGCGCCCGCCTCGGCCATCTGGGCTTCCAGTCCAGAGAGCCAGGCGTCGTCCCAGCCCGGCTCTTTCAGCAGTCGATTGCGCCCGCGCATGGCCCTTTCATAAGCCAGCGAACGCTCTCCATGTGCAGGATCGAAGCCCAGGCAGATGCGGTCCAGAAATCGCCTGCGCTCGCCTGCAGCCTCGGTCCATAACCTGTCCATTGCAGGGGTCAGCCAGACGATGCGCAGCAGCCGCCCCAGCGCCAGTTGCGGCGCGGGCTTGTCATCAATGACGACCGACCGGCGCGTTGCCTCTGCCCCTTCGGCGGCGGTCGAGATTTCGACCTCTCCGTCACCGTCGTCCATTTTGGCAGCAACCTTCCAGCCGAGCCCTTCGGGCTGCCGCGCCAACTCGTCGGTTCCAGCACGGCGCAGACCACGCCCCGGCGACAGCATCGAGACTGCTTCCAGGATATTCGTCTTTCCGGCACCATTGGCACCGAACAGCGCAATATCGGCGCCGTTCGTGTCGATCAACGCGCCCAGCCAGGATCGGTAATGCGATAGCCTCAGCGACCGGATCGTAGCGCGTACTGCCATCAGCCCCGCCCAGCGTCGCTTCTTTGGTTTTTAAGTATCTCGGCGGTGCAGGGGCCGAGCGCCCGCTGAGAAGACAACAACACCAGCGATCCGGTTAAGGTCTGCGTCAAACCCGCATCGGCATGACAACGTAGACCGCCGATGCGTCATCGCCCTCGCGCACCAGTGTCGGTGCGTTCGCGTCCGCAAACAGGAAAACTGCGTTTTCGCGGTCCACCTGGCTGGCGATTTCCAAGAGATAACGGGCGTTGAAGCCGATATCCATCGCTTCATCCGCATAGGCAACGACCAGTTCCTCGGCCGCCGATCCGGCGTCGGGCGAATTGACGGACAAGGTCAGTTTGTCTTGTTCCATGGCCAGTTTGACGGCGCGGGACCGTTCCTGGCTGACGGTTGCCACACGGTCGACGGCTTGCGCGAATTCGGCGGCATCGACTTCCATTCTGCGTGTGTTTCCGGCCGGGATCACCCGGGAATAATCCGGGAAGGCGCCATCGATCACCTTCGAAGTCAAAACCAGATCGCCCGCGGAAAAGCGGATCTTCGTCTCGCTGACCGATATCGCGATCTCGGCCTCGTCATCTTCCAGCAGTTTGCGCATCTCGTTCACGGTCTTGCGCGGAACGATCACCCCGGGTGCATCGGCGGCGCCATCGGGAAGTTCGGCATCGATCCGCGCCAGCCGGTGGCCATCGGTCGCCACTGCACGCAGCTTTGGCCCGTCTTCATCGGCGACGTGCAGATAGACACCGTTCAGGTAGTACCGGGTTTCTTCGGTCGAGACGGCAAATTTCGATTTATCGAACAGTCGCCGCACGATCGGTGCGGGCAGCGCATATGAACACTGATATTCGCTCGACGCCATCACCGGGAAGTCCTCGCGCGGCAAAGTCGCCAACGAGAACCGCGAGCGGCCTGCGATGACATCCAGCCGTCCGGTTGTTCCATCGGCATTCAGCGACAGCTGTGCGCCATCGGGCAGCTTGCGCACAATCTCGTGCAGCAGATGCGCGGCAACCGTTGTGGCGCCGGCCTGCTCGACCATGGCCGGCAGCTCTTCAATCACTTCGATATCCAGATCGGTGGCGCGCAGCGAAAGCTTGTCGCCCTCGGCATCCAGCAACACATTCGCCAGGATCGGGATCGTGTTCTTTCGCTCGACCACGCCTTGCGCGCGGCTCATCGCCTTGAGGAGTTGCGCCCGCTCGATCGTCACCTTCATGGCACCGCCCGCCCGTCTATTTGATTCACTATTGCCCGCGCGCCCGTTCGCCCGCGGGAAACCAGACTAACCCATCCCCGGCGCCGATCAATGCCGATATGCCGGTGTTCCACCCAATATGATGGGGTTTTTGGCCAACGCGCCGCACGATCATGGGGTCGCGCGGCGCTGACGGGCTGTCCGGCGCGACAAGCCGGGTGGGCTGCGCCCTATGATTGTTCCAGCAGGCGGCGCAGATTCTCGACATCTTCCGACAATTGCCCGTCGGTCGACATCAGCTCCTCGATCTTGCGCACGGCATGGATCACCGTTGTGTGGTCGCGCCCGCCAAAGCCACGCCCGATCTCCGGCAGGCTTTTCGAGGTCAGCATTTTGCACAGATACATCGCAACCTGACGGGGCCGCGCGACGACCCGTGCGCGCCGTGCGGAAATCAGATCGGTCATGCGCAGCGAGTAATACTCTGCCACCCGGCGCTTGATCTCTTCGATCGTCACCTTGCGTTCCGACGACCGCAGCAGATCAGCCAGACATTCCTGAACCATTTCCATATTGATCGGCCGGTTGACCAGCGTGGCGAAGGCGAAAAGCCGGGTCAGCGCCCCCTCCAGCACCCGCACGTTCGAGCTGATGCGATGGGCCAGGAAATCCAGAACCTTCTTATCGATATGGATCGACGGATCCTCGGTCATGATCCGCTCGGCCTTGGTCTGCAGAATTCCGAGCCGCAATTCATAATCGGTTGGATGGATGTCGGCGACCAGCCCCCATTGCAGGCGCGACAAGATCCGGTTTTGCAGATTTTCGATCTGGTCCGGTGACCGGTCGGCGGAAATCACGATCTGTTTGTTTTGGTCGATCAGTGCGTTGAAGGTATGGAAGAACTCTTCCTGCGTTGATTCCTTTCCGGCGATGAACTGGACATCGTCGATCATCAGAACATCGACCTCACGGAATTGCTGCTTGAACGTCAGCGTATCGCGGAACCGCAGTGCCTGGACAAAGCGGTACATGAACTGCTCGGCCGACAGATACAGAACCTTGGTGCCCGGGCGCAGCTCGCTGACCCGGTGGGCGATCGCATGCATCAGGTGCGTTTTGCCCAAGCCAACGCCGCCATGCAAAAAGACCGGGTTGAAAGTGACGTCCGGACTTTCAGCGACGCGGCGTGCAGCAGCATGGGCCAATTCGTTCGGTTTTCCGACAACGAAGCCGTCAAATGTAAAGCGTGGCTCAAGCGGGGCGGAGGAGATCTCGGGCTGGGTCAATTGTGTATCCGCTGTCCGGTCGATGTCACCACGGGCGGGCTGAAACGATTTGCTTGCTGGCGATGTTGCCAATGGGCCGGGCGCAGACGCAGTGGTCATTGCGATCCTGCGCAATCCCGGGAACTGGTCCTTCAGATACCGCAACAAATGCAGTCCGAAATCCCGTTCAACCCGATCGGCATGAAAGGCCGATCTGGCTGTCAATGTCGCTACATCGGTGCCGACTTCGGCCAGCTTAACCTTGCAGATCCATTGATCGACCGCTTCATCGCCCAGTTCTGCCCGAGCTGAACCGATCACCCTGGTCCAGACCGGTGCAAGATTTGTGCTTCTTGAATAACCCTCGTCTCGTTCGACGTTCATACCATCCCCGCAGGCAATAGGTTGTTGTTTCCGTTCTCACGTCTTGCCCCGCCCGATACCATGCGGCTTGCATGGCAACCCCCGGGCTTTCCAGCCTGATTGCGGTCCGGCCGCTGGATGGCCTTGGTACCCCTCGATGACATTGGTGCAATGAACGCTGACGCCCATATGCTTTGCCAACGCTGCAACCGCGATAGCCGCTGATGCCGAACGTGCCCCCGATTTGCAGATGAAAAACATCCGCCCGGGCAGCACACCCTCCGCGTGCGCCAGCACCTCGTCCAAAAAAGCTGGATTCGGCGCCATTTGCGGCCCACTGATCCACTCGACACACCACAGCGAGCGACCCGTGGAAGAGATGTCGGGAACACCTGTCTGATCCCATTCCGCAGCAGTGCGGACATCGATCAGAACGGCATCATCCAACGCCTCAAGAACGTCAAAGGTTGGTACTGGGGCGGCCTCGTCGATCTGAACGTTTTCGCTCATCGCGTGGTTCACCCGCCTCCGTTGCTCTCGGTTCAAGAGTTAGTCGGCAGCACAGATTCGGGACAAGAGAAATCCGACCCGACTTTCAAGAAAAATGGGTCGACTTTATAGTAAAGGGAGTTTCGATTTTACAATAGAGATCAGGTCTTTCGAAGGATTTACTTGCGAAAGACCACTTACGAGCGTCTAATATTTGATTGTCGCTGGGTCTCCCCGGACGTTTCATTCTTGCCATCGCTCAAAGGGATTCTCAACGGGGCGAAACCGTGAACATGAAAGAAATTTGTCGGTTGTGTGACAGCACAAACGGATGAATGCCGCAGCGGCGCCCGGCTGCGGTTATCGCACCGAATTTTTCGACAGCCGAACTTTCGGACCGCGAGCCGAGCGGCGAGCCGTCCGAAGTTTAGGTCAGGCCATCGCCTTGATGCGATGGTTCAGCCGTGAAACCTTCCGGCTGGCAGTATTCTTGTGCATGACGCCCTTGTTCGCGCCGCGAACAATCTCGGGCTGTGCTGACTGCAGGGCCGAGCGGGCCGCACCCTGATCGCCAGAGGCGATAGCCTCTTCGACTTTTCGGATAAACGTGCGGATCCGCGACCGGCGAGCCTTGTTGACTTCAGTCCGGCGGGCGATCTGACGCACGCGCTTTTTGGCTTGTGGCGAATTGGCCATGTAACTTCAATTCCCGTAGCGGTTTCGCGAGACGCGCGGAGATAGCGGATTCGGCCCTGCGCGTCAACGGGGCTGGTCGAAGTCCGCAATCAGGCAGGTCTGGTCGTTGCCAAGGATATGAGCACGTAAGCCTCGCTGGCCAAATTTGCGGCGGCAACGCAGCGCCATGGCAAAGTCTATCGTTTTTGCATCATCCTCAGACGCTGGCGCCGAGGAACTGATCCAACCGGACCGGGTTCAGCCGCTCGTGCGTATCGTAATAGCCACGAAGGCGGCGATAACTGGCCCCAGCGGGTCCTTTTGCCCCGGGAACCAAGCCCAAAAAGCGCAAGGCGTTCTGGCGGAAGACGCGGCGCCGGGCTGCTTCCCGCATCTTAAAGCCGATCATGAACCGGTCGACCGCCTCGACCATTCCGGCATGGCCTGCTTCCTGACCGCTTAGGAACCAATCGGTGCCGAAAACCAGGTTAGCCCCATGCGGGGCACTTTCGACAAACCGGCGCCAATACTGACGGAACGCTTCGCGCTTTGGCCAGATCGTTCTTTCCCAAGCGTGTTTGCCTTTTTCCAGCAGTGCCAGGTGGTGATAGCTGACATCGGCGAAGGCCTGGAACGGATAGCGTTTCATCAGATTGATCGTGGTCAGTTCCCAAGGCTCGTCGCAGCGCCGGGTCTTCTTACGGCTGAGTGCGAACCGAAAGCCGTCACGTTCCTCGGTTTCGACCAGGCATTCGTCGCGATTGGCATTGTTGAAATCATCGAAATGGGCGAGGCAGACCCGCAGATTGTCATATCGATCGAAGACCGGGTCCCAGCCTGCTGGATGGGCGCGGGCGCGATAGCCTTTATTGCCGTTCGAGGAATAGCTGGAATTGGCGTGCGCCAGGATTGGCACGCCCTCGCGGTCGGCCCATTCATAAAGCCTGCGAAGTGATGCGTTAAGTGCGCTGCCGATCCGGTCGGGTGAAACACCGCCGTCCCGGGCAGCATCGAAGACCGACTGGTGATAGTTTTCGCGGCCATCCTGATTGCCCCAAGGCGTAAAACCCATAGGCGGGTAGAGCTTGACCCCCAGAAACCCCCGTTCCTGTACCGCGCGCTGAACACGCGCCAGGCTGGCGCCGCGGTCGGCCATGTCGCGGGCCGGATCGAAGGCAACGAAACCGTGAAACAATGGCCCTTTCTCGGCCCCGCTCCAAAGGTCTTGCAGTACCTGCATCACGTCAATCTGCCGGTCGAGCGAGGATGCCTCGGGCAACTCGTCACCTAGCCATTTGGTGAAATCGATCTGGAGCGGCACAAATAGGCCGACCCGCGATCCACCGTAAAGCCGGGCGATCTCGGCCATGATGTCCATGCGCGAACGCACGACGCCGCGGGCCCAGGGACCGTGGTTCTTCAAGAGGCCCCGGTCGTTCAACAGCTTGCCCGTCAACTCGTCCAGGAAGATCCGTTTTGCTTTGCGAGACCCGCGGTGTGGATAGCCCGCCGGTTTGAAGAATTCTGCGGTTCGGCGAAATCCCTTTCCCTTGATCAGCGGATCGACCCAGGCATAGGTCTGGTCGAAACGGTCCTCGGTGCGCAGGATGACGTGCAAAGCGCGGGCGACAGCCCGGTTGAGGCGGTCTTCAAGCGGCTCGGTCAGCAGCCTGCCCTCAGTCTCGGCCTCGGACAGCGTCGAGATTCCGCGCATAACCTTCCATTCGGCCTCGGCGCTGGGCGCAACTTCACGCGCTATGGTTCCCAGGACCTCTCCGAAAGCTGCGGTCTGGTCGATAAAGCCAGACCCGGTGCCTTGGGTGCGGCCCAGCACCGACTGCGAAATGAACTCGCGTGTCGGCAGATCGGCAGCGTTAAAGCAATGGGCGTGGATATCGACCGCGTCGGCAAAAGCCGGGCCTTTCGGCAATCGCGACCCTGCGCAGCCTGCCACCAACGGCATCGCGCCGGCTGCGGCCGTCATGTTCAACAATGATCGGCGTGTGATTTCCATTGCTCCCCTCCCCCACTGGCCCGCTCCCCGGCGTCACCAAGGAATTCTGTTTCGGCACTGCTTATGCGGCCACGACCGGGCAGTCCCGCGCTGTGGGAAAAATCACACGCCCTTAAACTTGGCTTCGCGCTTTTCGACAAACGCCTCCATGCCCTCGCGCTTGTCTTCGGTCGCGAACAAGCCGTTGAACAGACGGCGTTCAAATCTGACGCCTTCGGCCAGCGTTGTCTCGTAGGAACGGTTGACCGATTCCTTGATTGCCATGACGGCCAGCGGTGCCTTGTTGGCAATCTTTGATGCGACTGTCATCGCTTCGTCGATCAGATCGTCGGCTGGAACAATGCGGCTGACCAACCCGGACCGTTCGGCTTCCTCTGCATCCATGAAGCGCCCGGTCAGGTTCATCTCCATCGATTTCGACTTGCCGACAAATCGGGTCAGGCGCTGGGTGCCGCCGATCCCGGGGATGACGCCAAGATTAATCTCTGGCTGGCCGAATTTGGCGGTTTCGGCGGCCAGAATGAAGTCGCACATCATCGCAAGTTCGCAGCCGCCGCCCAACGCATAACCTGCAACTGCGGCAATCATCGGTTTGCGGATCTGCTCGATCGCGTTGACTTCCGGGGCGAACAGATCCTGCTTGAAAATGTCGACATAGGACATCGGCTGCATCTGCTTGATGTCGGCCCCGGCAGCGAATGCCTTTTCGTTACCGGTGATGACGATGCAGCCAATCGCGTCATCGGCATCGAACTTTTGCAATGCGTCGACCAACTCGGACAGCAATGTCTCGTTCAGCGCGTTCAATGCCTTGGGCCGGTCCAACCGGACCAGCGCGACGTGGTCGCGGGTCTCGGTCGCGATGCAAGTATAGGCCATCTGGCAGGTCCCCCATTAATGCCGATTCGGTCGGCAAGTCTATCTGCGGTTGCGGTCGGGTCCAGTGCTGAGGTGGGCCGTGACGTTGAGGCGGCTGATTCCCTATGCCGGGCCTGAGACGAGTTCCTCCATAACGTGCTGATCGTGCGGTCGAGCGTTGGTAACGAAAAAATTGGTCGTCGCTTGGCGTTACCTCTGGCATCGGGGGCAGAAGAAGCTGGATCGTCCCGATTGCACGATCCGCTTGATCCAGCCCTTGCAACCTTCGGTCGCGCAGGCTTCTCCTTCCCGGTCATAAACGCGAAACGCGTGCTGAAAATAGCCAAGCTCGCCGTCGGCCTGACGATAATCGCGCAGGCTGGAGCCGCCCGCGGCGATGGCTTCGCTCAGCGTTGCGACGATCTCGGTCGCCAGACGGGCGATCCGCTTGGCGCCGATCCCATCGGCAATCCGATCGGGACGTATGCCAGACCGGTAAAGCGCCTCGCAAACATAGATATTGCCCAGCCCCGCAACTGTGCGCTGGTCCAGAAGGACCGCCTTGATCGGGCTTGACCGGCCCTTCATTGCACGGGCCAGTGCATCTGCGTGGAAATCATTGCCCAACGGTTCTGGCCCCAACCCGGCCAGGTTTTTGTGCCCGGTCAGATCATCGGTCGGCCAAAGGTCCATCGCCCCGAACCGGCGGGCATCGTTATAGGTGATCGTGGTCCCGGCATCGGTCGTCACGATTATGTGGTCATGTTTTCCTGGCACTGCGCGTTCGTGATGCATTTGGGCGCTTGCGGCGCCATCAATCAGCATGCGCCCGGACATGCCCAAGTGCACCATCCATGTCTGACCGTCATCCAACCCCATCAGCAGCCATTTCGACCGCCGCCCAAGGCTATCGACCCTGCGTCCCTGCAGCCGCTCGGCAAAGCGGTTAGGAAGCGGCCAGCGCAAATCAGCACGGCGCTGGATCACCTTGGACAAGGTTTGTCCGGCCAGCACCGGTTCCAGTCCCCGCCGGACAGTTTCAACCTCGGGCAACTCGGGCATCTTAAACCTGTTTATTCGTCATGCGGCCACTTGCCATGCCATGTGGGCAGCGCGGCATCAACCGCCGCGCCCGTGAGCCGCGCCACCGGCGCCGGGTCCAGCAGGGCCCGCCTGTGACGCCGCGCCCTAGTCCGCGTCCGCCGCCGCCGCGCTATCCTGCGCGTCATGAGCGAGCAGCGCACAACCCATTTCGGTTTCGAAGACGTGCCCGAGGACGAGAAGGCGGGCCGTGTTCACGGCGTTTTTTCTTCGGTCGCAAACCGCTATGACCTGATGAATGATCTGATGAGCGGCGGTATCCACCGGTTGTGGAAGCAGGCGCTGATCGACTGGATGGCCCCGCGCCCGGGTATGCGTTTGCTGGATGTCGCGGGCGGGACCGGCGATATCGCGTTCCGATTTATGGACCGTTTGAAGGGCAGCGGGCAGGTAACGGTCTGCGACATGACCGAAGCGATGTTGGTCGAGGGCGAGGCCCGCGCCGCGAAAGCTGGTCGGGACGGAATCGACTGGGTCTGCGGTGACGCCATGGCACTGCCGTTCCCGGATCAAAGTTTCGACGCTTATACGATCGCGTTCGGAATTCGGAACGTTACCCGTGTCGAGGACGCTTTGGCCGAAGCACATCGCGTCTTGCGGCCCGGCGGCCGATTTCTGTGCCTGGAATTCTCGCGTGTCCCGGTGCCGCTATTGCGCAAACTTTATGACAGCTATTCGTTCAATGTGATCCCGGCGATGGGCAAGGCAGTCACCGGGGATCGCGACAGCTATCAATATTTGGTCGAATCGATCCGCAAATTCCCAGATCAACGAACATTCGTCGACATGATTGCATCGGCAGGATTTGGGCGGGCAAAATTTCAGAACCTGACCCAGGGCATCGCCGCGATCCATTCGGGCTGGCGCCTGTGAGCATCCTTTCCGCGCCGTCGCATCTTTGGCGTCTGTTGCGCACAGGGGCGACGTTCGAACGGACCGGCGCAATGCGCGAGATCCTCGACGCGTTGGAGATCACCGGTTGGCGTCGCGCCGTGATCCGGTCGGTTGCCTGGCCGGTTGGCATGTTCGGGCGCCGCGGCGATTCAACGCTGCCCCCCGTTGCGCGGGCCCTGCAGGCCATGGGACCGGCCTATGTCAAGTTTGGGCAAATCCTGTCGACCAGACGCGACATTGTCGGCGACAAATTGGTCGAGCAGTTGAGGCTTTTGCAAGACCGGCTGCCTCCGTTCCCGCGCGATGAGGCGCATGCCCAGATCGAGGATGAATTTGGCCCGCAGATATGGGATCAGTTGGACGAACTCGGTGAACCGGTCGCCGCGGCATCGATCGCCCAGGTCCATCCTGCAATGTGGAAGCCGACTGGCGAGAAAATTGCCGTCAAGGTGCTGCGCCCGGGCGTGCGGACCCAGTTCCGCCGGGATATCGGTGCCTTTTTCTTCATTGCGGGGTTGATCGAGCGGCTGGTCCCGATGACGCGCCGGCTGCGCCCGACCGCCATTGTCGCCCATTTCGAAAGTGTCGTGCTGACCGAGTTGGATTTGCGGCTGGAAGCTGCTGCGGCCTCGGAATACCGCGAAAACACCCGCGATGATCCGGGCCTGCACATTCCCACAATCGTTTGGGAAGGGACGTCGCGCCGAATTCTGACCATGGAGTGGGTCGAAGGAAACATGGTCGACGCCGAGGCATTGGCGCGGGTTGGCCTGGATCTGAGCGAGGTTGCCGAGCATGTGATGCGCACCTTTCTGCGCCATGCACTGCGCGACGGTTTTTTCCACGCCGACATGCATCAAGGCAATCTTCGGGTCGGCGATGACGGGACGTTGATCCTGCTGGACTTCGGTATCATGGGGCGCCTGGATCCGATCACGCGGCGGCACTATGCCGAAATTCTGCATGGCTTTCTGACCCGCAACTATACCCGCGTGGCGGAAGTCCATTTCGAAGCAGGCTATGTTCCTCCCGACCGAAATGTCGAGGCCTTCGCCCAGGCATTGCGCGCCATCGGAGAGCCGATATTCGGGCAGGACGCATCCCAGATTTCGATGGCAAAAGTGCTGACCTATCTGCTGGAAACAACGGAACGGTTCGGTATGGCAACGCGCACGGAACTGATCCTGTTGCAGCGCACGATGGTCGTTGTTGAAGGCGTGACCCGCACATTGGACCCGCAGGCAAATATTTTTGAATCCGCCCGCCCGGTGGTCGAGGATTATATCCGGGGCCATCTGGGGCCACGGGCCATTGCCCGCGATCTGGCGGAAACGGCACGCGTCATCTCGCGCCTTGGTCCGCGGATGCCCGGTTTGGCATCCGAGATATTGATGCGGGCCGAGGAAATCCGGACGCATCGGGCCAATCAAGGCGCGTCGGAGGGTAACCGTCCAAACCCGGTTCGCTGGATTGCATTTGGTGTTGCGATTGGTGCGCTGATTACCTGGCTGTTGATGCGCGGGTGAATCGGGTCCCGATTTGGGGGCATCATTATCTTTCGGCCGCTGCCCTTGCGCCGGCCCCAGCTTGGCGCGAAGCTGATGTCTGCCGCCCAAACACCAAGCAAGGAGACGGAAGATGCCGCAAGACCATGCTGATAACGGTTCCGACGAACGCGCGCGCCTGATCGGCATGAACCATATTGCGCTGGAGGTCGGGGATATCGATGCGGCGCTGGAATTCTGGGCAAAGATTTTCCAATTTGATCTGCGCAGCCGATCCAACAACGCCGCATTCATCGACATGGGTGATCAGTTCATCGCCTTGATGAAGACCGACCAGCCGCACCGCGACGAACACCGCCACTTCGGTTTGGTCGTCGATGATCGCAGCAAGGTTCGCGAACTCGCCAAAGCTGCCGGTGCCGAAGTGCCGGAAAGCTGGGCCTTGGACATCATCGACCCGTGGGGCAACTTCATTCAGGTACTCGAGTACCGCGATATCCAGTACTCGAAGACCGAGGCCGTTCAGCGCGGCATGGGTATGGCCTTGGAGAAAACGGAAAAGGCCGAAAAAGAACTGTCCGAAAAGGGCATGGCATAAATGGTGCGCCCGAAATACCGCTGGATCGTCACGCCGAACTATTTCGAAGTGCACGAAACCGCTCTGGTGGACATTGCGCCGCCGGATGCGGTCATCAACGGACCGCACGATATTCCGGATCGTTCTCCTGAAAGCATGGGCGTGTTGCATCAACCTATTTTCGAGTTTGCGCAGGAGTGCTTTTACGATCACCAGATCCCGGTATCGCTGGCGGGTGATTGCTGTGCTGCGATCCCGGTCACCAGTGCGGCGCAATCGAAAACGAACGGTTTGAAACTGGTTTGGATCGATGCTCACGGTGATTTCAACACGCCTGAGACGTCGCCGTCTCAGTTCCTTGGCGGGATGCCCTTGGCAATGCTGACAGGACGCGGTCCGCAGGAGATGTGCGAGCGGTTCGATCTTTGGCCGCTCCATGAAAATAAGGTCTGGTTGATCGATGGGCGTGATCTCGACCCGTTGGAGAAAGAGGCGCTGGAGAATTCAGCGATCCGGCGCACCGGGGTGAAGGGCTTGGAAACGCTGCACCTTTACGAATACCAGAAAAGCCCCATCCACCTTCATCTGGACATCGATGTTCTGAACGCGGCGGAGGCGCCTGCGATGAACTATCCGGTTGCAGGCGGTCCGTCGGTCGACGAATTGGCCGAGGCCTGCCGCGTCTTTTGCTCGATCAATGATGTTGTTGCCATCTCGATCAGCGGCTGGAACGGTGCGCTGGACATCGATGATCGCTCGCGCGAGGCAACGGCCCGGGTTTTGAACGAATTCATCGTATAGGACGCCGTCGCGCGCCCGTATTTGGGGCGGCGTTCGGGAAGTCAGCCCTTGACCGTCCGGAAAGCCTTCCGCAATCCTGCGGGGCAAGGAGATCGCCGATGCCCCATGATCATGATCACGACCATCCGCATTCGCTTTTGCCGCCCGACCCGGCGCTGCGCGTCAAAGCAATCGAGACATTGCTGGTCGAAAAAGGTCTGGTCGATCCCGCTGCGATCGAGGCGTTGATCGAAGCGTATTCCAATCAGATCGGCCCGCGGAACGGTGCACGGGTCGTGGCCCGCGCGTGGTCCGATCCGGCCTATCTGGACCGGTTGCGTACGGATGCAACTGCCGCGATCGCCGAGTTGGGTTTTTCTGGCATGCAGGGCGAGCATATGGTGGCGGTCGAGAATGCCCCCGGCGTGCACAACGTCGTCGTTTGCACCTTGTGTTCCTGTTATCCTTGGCCGGTGTTGGGCATCCCGCCGGTCTGGTTCAAGTCCTCGGAATATCGCGCCCGGATCGTTCGTGACCCGAAAGGCGTCTTGTCCGAGTTCGGGCTGACCGTTCCGGACGGCACCGAGATCCGGGTTTGGGATTCGACCGCCGAGATACGATATCTGGTGATCCCGGAACTGCCGACGGGGACAGATGGCCTGTCCGAAAAGGCTCTTGCGGAATTGGTCACGCGCGATTCCATGATCGGTACTGGATTGGCCCAATCGCCAGGAGGTACATGATGGACGGTGTGCACGATCTGGGCGGTGTCGAGGGATTCGGCCGCCTGCCGCTGGAGGAGAACGAGCCGGTCTTTCACCATGATTGGGAAAGCCGAGCGAAGGCCATGCGCATGCTGATGGGCTTTTGGCGCAAATGGAATATCGATGCCGGACGCCATTCGATCGAGAAGCTACCACCCGCCGACTATTTGGGTCTCAGCTATTACGAAAAGTGGCTGGCATCGGTGGTCGGCCTGTCGGTCGATGCTGGGCTTTTGACGCTGGAGGAGATCCGCGCCGGACGCCCGGACCCGTCCGTTGCCAAGACCGAACCGCCTGTGAATGCAGCCGGTATTCGCGCCGCGATCCCCGTTGGCCGGCCCAGTGCGCGCGATCTGCCTCACGGCCCGGCATTTCAGATTGGCGCGCGCGTTCGTACCGCGCGTCACGGCCACTCTGGTCACACCCGCCTGCCGCGTTATCTGCGCGATGCGGCCGGTGAAATCGTCTTGCACCATGGTGGGCATGTGCTGCCCGACGTCTCTGCAACGATGACTGGCGAGGCGCCCGAACACCTTTATTCCGTACGCTTTCGCGCCAGCGATCTTTGGTCGGACGGTGATGCCGGGCACAAGATAACGGCTGATCTCTGGGAAAGTTATCTTGCCGCCGAGTGAAGACATACCGGTACCGGATCGCCCCTTCGCTGCGCCGTGGCACGCCGAACTGTTCGCCACGACCCACGCCCTGGCCCAAGCAGGAGTTTTTTCCTGGACTGACTGGGCCGCACATTTTGGCGAGGCGCTGGCGTTCGCCGACAAGCAGGGGGCACCGACGGATGGGTCGACATATTACGAGATTTGGCTGGACGCCTTCGAAAGCTTTTTGACCGCGCGCGGTCTGGCTGGCGGCCAGGCGTTGGCCAACCTTAAAGGCGCCTGGACCGAAGCCTATCTGTCAACGCCGCACGGTCAGCCCGTGCTTTTGCCGACCCGGGCATAGCGCAAACTCAAGCCCTGCGCCCGGTTCGAGGCGGCCAATTCAAGGCGGCTTGTGCCGCCAAATTCAGATTGCCGCTAAGCCGCGACCACTTCTTGATGTTGGCGTCCGAGTCCTTCGATCTCCAGCTCCATCACATCACCGACGTTGAGGAATACCGGCGGCTTCATGCCTGCACCGACACCTGGCGGTGTCCCGGTCGGGATCACATCGCCCGGCTCCAACGTGATGTATTGGCTGATATGGTGCACCAGATGCGGGACCGAGAAGATCAGCGTTGCGGTCGATCCGTCCTGCATTGTCTTGCCGTTCACCGTCAGTTTCATGGCCAGGTTGCCTGGATCGGCGACCTCGTCACGCGTCACCATCCACGGCCCAAGTGGCCCGAACGTGTCGTGGCTTTTGCCTTTCAGCCATTGGCCGCCGGGCCGGTTGGTCTGAAACTCACGTTCGCTGACATCGTTGAATACCGCGAAACCGGCGACATAATTCATCGCGTCGGCCTCGTCGACATACTTGGCGCGTTTGCCGATAATGATGGCCAACTCGACTTCCCAATCCAGTTTCGTAGAGCCGCGCGGCTTTTCGACATTGTCGTTCGGCCCGCAAAGCGACGTTACGGCTTTGCCGAACAGGATCGGCTCGGTCGGAATTGGATTGTTCATCTCTTTCGCATGGTCGGAATAGTTCAGTCCGACCGAAATGCACTTACCGACATTGCCGACGCAGGGGCCAATGCGCTGACCGGCCGGGATCTCGGGCAAGCTGGCCGGGTTCAGCGCTGCAAGCTTGGCCACTGTCGCATCGTCCAGTATCGAACCCGAGATATCGTCGACATGGGCGCTGAGATCGCGAATTGTTGCGCCATCCAAAAGGGCGGGTTTCTCCTGGCCAGCCGGGCCAACGCGCATGAGTTTCATTGTTTCCTCCTGTCGATCTGATTTGTCGGCACTTTTGCCCAAGCACCCGGGATTTGTCGAGCGCCCATTGCGCAGACAGGCTGCGCTGCTTTCCGCAAAGGCTTGCAGCCGTTGCAGCAGACTGACATTCTCGGGCACCCGCACCCATAGTTGGGCGCCGCAATTCGGGGCATGGATATGACAGCAGCGACCGGCATTCTGATCTTCTTTGGCGCATTGGCCGTCTGGATTGGCTTGTTTGTCCTCGGTGTCATGCGCCGATCGTTCGGACCGTTCCTGATCTTTGGTCTGGCCCTGATGCTGTTCCTGAACGTGAGGTATCTATTAGAGGGCGCGACCGACGGGATCGCCTTTTTCATCGGCATCTATGACGTCATGATGAACATCGGATTGGCGCCGGGCGATACCAGGGCGGCCGTGATGGCCTGTCCAGACAACGCCTGCACTGTGTGGGGCGAGCGTTACCAACTTCATTCGGCCTGGGGCGTTGCCTTTTATGATCGTTTCGCGACGGGGCCGGAGTTCCGCTCGACCTTGCTCTATGGACATATCGCGGGCAATTCGCTGGCCTTCCTGCTGCTGCACATCCAAATGGTGCGGCCTGGCGGGCAACATGGCGGGCATCGTCTGTTGGGTTGGGGCACGCTGATGGCCCTGTCGATCGGTGTCTTCTGCGCCATCTGGCTGGCATCGGAACATGGCGGCGTTGTCGAATATGGATCGTCGATGTCGGCTTATGGCTTTTATTCCATGTCGTTCTTCGTCTCGATCTGCGCGATCATGGGCGTTGTCGCAATCCGTGGCGGCGACCATGCGAAGCACCGGATCTGGATGTGGCGGTTTGCGGGGTCGATGTGGGGGTCGTTTTGGCTGTTCCGCGTTGTGCTGTTCGTCATCGATCCGCTTTTCCGCGACGCGGAAGCGGTCGCAATCCTGATCTGCATCTGGGGGTCTGCGCCTGCTGGCATCCTGATCGCCGAAGTGATCCGCCGCCGTATCGACCGCGGTGCCCGCGGCGGCGTCACGACGATTGCCGCCGAATGATTGCCAATTGGGTCGGTGGGCGTGCCGCCCACCGTGGAACTCTAACGTGTTCTGCCCTTAAGCCGACCAGCCGCCGTCGATGACGAATTCCTGTGCCGTGATGAAGGTGCTCTCGTCGGACGCTAGGTAAATCACCAACGCTGCGATCTCGTCCGCCGTCGCCAAGCGGCCCATCTTCTGGCGCGCAATGAATTCCTTGTGGGCGTTCTCGTAGTCGCCAGTGGCCCGCAAACGGTCGTGCAGTGACGGCGTATCGACGGTTCCGGGGCAGATCGCGTTGGCGCGGATGCCTTGCTCGACATAGTCCTTGGCAACCGCTTTGGTCAGTCCGATGACGGCCGCCTTTGACGATCCGTACAACGTCCGGTTCGGCGCGCCCATTATTGACGAGGCTGCCGACGCCATATTTATGATCGAGCCACCGCCGCGCTCCAGCATTCCCGGCACTACTGCGCGTATCGTGCGGAACATCGCGCGGACGTTCAGGTTGAAGGCGAAATCGAATTCTTCTTCGGTGTAATCCAAGACGGTTCCGGCATGGACAAAACCAGCGCAATTGAACAACACATCCGCGTTGGCGCTGCCGACCTGATCGGCGATCTGGCCGGAATCCAGACAATCCAGAACCGATGTCTCACATTCCAGCCCGGCCAAGAGATCGGCATTTACGTCCGTCGCATGCACGTCCGCGCCTTCGCGGATGCATGCCTCGGCGCTTGCCCGCCCGATCCCGGCACCAGCTGCCGTGATAAATATCCGTTTGCCCTTGAGCCGCATCGCATCCCCCGTCATTGTTGATGTCAGTGCTTTAGACGGGGGGCCGGCGCCAATGCAAGCGCCGCTGGCTGGATGGGGCCCGCATGACCAAATCACCAAACGCGGCTGGTGACGGATGACGCCCGAAACCCTGATCGACGATGCCGAGCTTGAAGTTGTCTGGCAAGACGGGCGCAGCGATACATTGGTGGTGTCCTTTACCGGGATCGGCATCAAGGATCCGCCACAGCAGATGCACGAATTTCCCGGGACCGCCTCGCGCAGCGGGTTGAACCATGTCGCCTTCGTCACAGATCGCCGCCGTTCATGGTTCAATCGGCCGGGATTGGTTGCCCGAAGTGCCGACGCGGTTCTGAACAGGGCGCGGCAGGTCGGCATCAAGCGGATCGTTACGCTTGGAAATTCGATGGGCGGTTATGCAGCGATCCTGTTTGCGGCGCCGCTGGGCGCCGATCGGGCGATCTCCTTCGTACCTCAATTCACGATGGATGATCGGGTGCTGCGCGAAAAGCGCTGGCAGAATTACAAGGCCGAGATGACGGACTTTTCTGTACCCTCGCTGGCCGACTGTATGGCCGGGCCGACCCGGTTCTATGTTTTGCACGGCGGGGCGGGGCGTGATCGCAAACATTATCTTCGGTTTCCAACAGGGCCGAATATCGACCACTATATTTTACCGCGGCGCACCCATGCTGCGGCGACACGAATGAAGGAAGCCGGACGGCTGGACCCGCTTATCGCCGCGCTTCAGAATGAAGATCACACCGACGTGGCCAGGATCATGGCAGCAGAAGGCGCGCATCGCCGCGATCCCGGTCGGCGTGGCGAGCGGGTGCATATGTGGGCAGCGGGACAGTCGACGATTGTCGGTCACCGGATCGCGCGGGCTATCGCGTCTGTGGTTGCCGGGCGTGTCGATGACGGACGACAATTGTAGACACTTCCCGCTCCAGCGTTAACAATCCGATCACAGGCAAACTGGGGGAAACGCATGAAGATCACGGCAGTCGAAACATTGCATATCGCCGAGTTCCCCAATCTGCTTTGGGTCACGATTGAAACCGATGACGGTGCGCGCGGAACCGGTGAAAGCTTTTTCATTGCGCCCGCGACCGAAGCATATCTGCACGACACGGCGGCGCGTTTGTTGATGGGCCAGGATGCCCGCGATCGTGAGCTGATTCAGAAACGGCTGAAACCTTATGTCGGTTATAACGGTGCAGGGGCCGAGGTCCGGGGCAATTCTGCCATCGACATGGCGTTGTGGGACCTTTGGGGGCGGGTTTTGAATCAACCGGTCTGGCGTCTTTTGGGCGGGCGCAGCCGCGATTCAATTCGGACCTACAATACCTGCGCCGGGTATCAGTACGTGCGCGGCAGTGTCGGTCAGTTGACTGAAAACTGGGGCCTGGATACGCAGGAAGGACCTTACGAGGATTTGCAAGGGTTCCTGACAGACGCCGGTAAGGTCGCCGAAAGCCTGTTGTCCGAAGGGATCACGGGGATGAAGATTTGGCCCTTTGACTACGCGGCCGAGTCGTCCCACGGCGCCGCGATTACGCCGGATCAGTTGGCCGAAGCCGTCGAGCCCTTTGTCAAAATCCGCCAGGCCGTCGGGTCGGAAATGCAGATCATGGCCGAGATGCACCTGTTGTGGCAGCCGCACGCCATGGCCGAGATTGCCCGCGCGCTCGAACCCTACGACATTTATTGGATCGAAGACCCCATGCCGGCAACGGCGCCATCGAGTTGGGCAGATTTGCGCAGGCAGGTCCGCCCAAAGATCGCCGGGTCCGAAACGATGGCCAGCCGGGCTGCACTTCGTGCGTTTATGGAAGCGGGCGCGCTTGACGTCGTTATCATGGACCTTGGCTGGTGCGGCGGGCTGACCGAGGCGAAGGCAATCACTTCGATGGCCGACGCCTTTCATCTGCCGATCGCGCCGCATGACTGCACCGGGCCTTTGGCATGGGCTGCCTGCACCAATTTGACGATCAACGCGCCAAACGCTCTGGTCCAAGAAAGCGTGCGTGCGTTTTATTCGGGCTGGTACAATGAACTGGCCCAGAATCTGCCGGTTGTCGAAGATGGTCAGATCTGGTTGCCTGAAGGCACCGGTATGATCGCCGAACTGAAACCGGAAGTCTTTGACCGCCCGGATGCCAGGGTCCGGCGGACCGAGGCAAGGTGAGCACGCGACGCACCGGCGCGGGGCCGTGATCCGTTCAGCGCTCCGATGAAAGGGGCGACGGTGTATGCGCGTGAATGCGTTAGAATGCTCAGTGCCGAAAGAGGGATCAGTCTTATGCGCATCGCAGCACTATTTTTCATGCTTCTCGCCGCGCTTCCAGCGCGCGCCGATGACAGCATCTTTTCCGAGGTCAAGCTGGGCATCCTGGCCCATGATCTGCGCTTTATCGCGGCCAGCCCGGTTGAAGAGGGCATCGACATCAATGCCGAACTGCTGTTCGTCTCGCCCGATTTCTTCGAACCGATTTGGTCGCCCCGCCCGCATATCGGCGTGCAGATCAATGCCGACGGCCGGACCAGCCAGGTTTACGCAGGTCTGACCTGGACCTTCGATCTGACCGAACAGGTGTGGCTTGGTGCATCTGTCGGCGGCGCCTTCCATAATGGCGAAACGACCAATGTGGGCCTCAGCCGCAAGGCGTTGGGGTCTGATGTGCTCTTTCGTCTTTCGGCCGAGATCGGCGTCGATATAACCGAGAAATTCTCGATCTCGCTCTATCTCGACCACGAATCGAACGCCTTTCTGGCCGACCGCAATCCGGGGCTGGACAATGCAGGCGTTCGGTTCGGCTGGAAGTTCTGACACCGATCCGGGTGGCGCAACCCTGATCCATTGACCGGTCTAGTCCTCGTGATAAACGCACCGGCAGGAGCGCCCGTTCATGCCGACTGTTCAATCGACCCGCTTGCCGGCGACCGGCTTTGTTTTGCTGGCCTCGCTTGGTCTTTTCTGGGGGCTGAACTGGCCAGGCATGAAGATCGTACTGAGCGAGATGACCGTCTGGTGGTTTCGCGCCTTTTCCGTCGCGGCGGGGTGCATCGGACTGCTGGCGCTGGCCAAACTGGCGAACGGCACTTTGTGGCTGCGCCGCCGCGAGGTCGGCCCGCTTCTGCTGGTCGCGGTCTTCGCTATCGTAGGCTGGCACCTGTTCACGGGATACGGTGTCTCGCAGATGCCAGCAGGCCGGGCCTCGATCATCGCCTTCACGATGCCGGTCTGGGCATCGCTTCTGGCCGTTCCGATCCTGGGCGAGGCGATGACCCGGGCGAAAATCATTGGTCTGATCCTGGGCATCTCTGGTCTGGCTGTTTTGATCGGGCCGGATTTGGTCGTCCTGCAATCTGCTCCTCTTGGCGCTGCCTATATGTTGGGCGCTGCCGTGACCTGGGCCATCGGGACGGTTTTGTTCAAACGTTTCCGCTGGGACAGCCCGATCACCGCGATCATGGGCTGGCAATTGGCAGTTGGCTTTGCCGTGCTTTTGCCGGGGGCGATAATCCTGGAGCCCTTTCCGGACATTGCCGCCCTCTCGACCGATGCGTGGTTGTCGATCGCCTATCTCTTTGCGGTTCCGATGGTCTACTGCCAGTGGGCCTATCTGAAGGTCGTCAGCCTCTTCCCCGCCGCGATTGCCGCAATCGGCACGCTGTCGGTCCCAATCGTCGGCGTCTATTCCAGCGCGCTGATCCTGGGCGAGCAGGTCGGCTGGCCCGAACTTTCTGCAATGGCCCTGATCTGCGCGGCCCTGACGGTGGTTCTGGTACTACCGGCGCTAGCGGCGCGGAAATCTGCGACAGCCATTCCGGGAATTGAACGCCCGGCAGTCAAGAAGGGCCGGCGTCTGCCGATCGGCGGCAGCGTATCCGGGATGAACCGGGCGCAAAGCTGAGGCGGCGGCCACGGTTATTCCGCAGCAGTCCGCGGCGCTTCAATGGCCTCGGCTTCAATCTGCGGTGCTTCTGCGGCAGTTTCGAACTCGAATGCCTCCAGCCGCCGTGCACGGCCTCCGGCTTTTCCAGCCGAGATGCGGATCTCTTCGACATCCTTCACCGCTTGCCCGAAATGCCGGTCCAAATTGCCGACCCGCGCCTCCAACCGTTCGACATCCTTGTGCAGCAGGGTCAATTCGCGACGAATGACGCCCGCTTGTTCGCGCATTCGCACGTCTTTCAACACCGCCCGTACTGTGTTTAGGGTCGCCATCAGCGTGGTGGGAGAGACGATCCAGACCCTTAGATCAAAGCTTTGCCGGATAACGTCGGTGAAATTGGCATGCAGTTCTGAATAGACCGCCTCGGACGGCAGGAACATCAACGCACTGTCGGCGGTTTCGCCCTCGATGATGTATTTCTCGGCGATCGCGCGCACATGGGTCAGAACCATTCGTCCAAGCGCACTTGCAGCCTCGCGCCGAGCACGATCGTCCTGCGCACGTTGCAGGGCTTCATAGGGTTCCAGCGGGAACTTGGCGTCGATGGCGATTGCGCCGGGCGGGTTGGGCATGTGGATTAACCCGTCCGCCCGTTTGCCGTTTGACAGGGTCGCCTGCAACTCGAAGGCATCCGGCGGCAATGCATTGGCCAAAATGTCGGCCATCTGGATTTCGCCGAACGCGCCGCGCGTTTGTTTGTTCGCCAGAATGTCCTGCAAGCCCAGTACATCGCCCGACAGCTTCTCGATTTTGGACTGCGCACGGTCGATGGCTTCCAGTCTTTCCTGCAAGGCACCCAGCGAACGGGCCGTTCGCGTCGCAGTACCGTGCAACGTCTCGCCCATTGCGCGTTGCACGTCCTCCATACGCCGCTCGACCGTCTCCATGATCCGTGCCTGGCTGCCGGCTTGGTGTTCAGTGACCATTTTCAAGCCGCCCGCCAATTGGTGCTGTCCGGCGTCTAATTCGCGCAGACCCTGCGCAACCGACTCCAAATGTATAGCGGCCTCGCTTGACCGGCGCGCCGCGCGTACGGCCGCGAACAGGACCAGCATCAATGCAAACAACCCGGCGGCGCCTACAGTTGCGGCAATGACCCACGGATCGGACAAATCAAAATCCGTCATCACCGCCGCCCGAACAGCTTCTCCAGATCGGCGAGGCTCAGCTTCACCCAGGTCGGGCGGCCATGGTTGCAGGTGCTTGAATGGGGTGTGGCCTCCATCTCGCGCAGCAATGCGTTCATCTCCGGTCCCGTCAAGCGGCGCCCGGACCGGACCGATCCATGGCAGGCGATCCGGCTGAGTACGGCGTCCAGTCGCGCACGAACAGCGTCACTGGACCCCAAATCAGCGATCTCGTCGGCAACATCGCGCAGCAGTGCCGCGGCATCCGGCTGGCCCAACAACGCGGGCACCTCGCGCACAGCCACGGCGCCGGGGCCGAACGGTTCGATCGCAAGACCCAATTCCAACAATGCCTCGGTCTGCTCCAATACGCGCGCCGCATCGGTGCCAAGTTCGACAATCTCCGGGATCAGGAGCGCCTGGCGCGCAACGCCGTTTTCGGCCATCTGCGCCTTAAGGCGTTGAAAGGCCAATCGTTCATGGGCTGCATGCTGATCGATCAGGACCACGCCGTCATCGGTTTGGGCCAGAATGTAATTTTCGTGCAGTTGTGCCCGGGCAGCACCCAGCGGCAGCGCTGTTGTTTCTGCGGCCTCCTGCTCGGAAATTTCGGTTTCGACCCGGGCGCTGGTCCAACCTGGCGATTGTTCGTCAAAGCCAACCGGCGCCTGTGCCCCCAACGCCGCCTGAACAGCCTGCCCCGAGGGACGCGGGACAGTCCAGGTACGGCCAGACGGCGCTGGGGTCTCGCTACGGAATGCGCCCAGGGCGTTTTCCGTGATAGTTGATGTCGCGCGGTGCCCGTTTTGAGCAAGCGTATGACGGATCGCCGAGATAATCAGCCCGCGCACGTTACCCGGTTCGCGGAACCGAACTTCGGCCTTGGCCGGGTGCACATTAACGTCGACCCGATCAGGCGGGCAGGTCAGGAACAAGGCCGCCATCGGGTGGCGATCGCGGCTCAGAAAATCGGAATATGCTGCGCGCAGCGCCCCGATCAGCAGGCGGTCGCGGACAGGACGGCCGTTGACCATGATGTGCTGCGCGACCGCTGCACCGCGAGAGACAGTCGGCAATCCAATATGCCCCTCCAATCGCAGACCTTCGCGATCTGCATCGATCGCAACGGCGTTCTCGGTGAAATCGGCCCCCAGGATCGTCCGCGCCCGCGCCAGCCTGGCATCGAACAGATCGCCCTGTGCTGCGTCGGCCCGAAACATCGTTCGACTATCATCGGACAGGGTAAATGTGATCCCGGGTTCGGCCATGGCAAGACGGCGCATCACTTCGCCGATGGCCTGCGTTTCGGACCGGTCGCTGCGGAGGAACTTCAGCCGCGCGGGTGTCGCATAGAAAAGATCGCGCACCTCGACTGTGGTGCCGGGTGCCCGCGACGCCGGGCGGGATGGGGCGGCTTGACCGGCGGCGACATTGATTTCCCAGGCCTCGCCCCCTTGTTGGCGGGATATCAAGGTTAGACGGGCAACCGACGCAATTGACGGCAAGGCCTCTCCGCGAAACCCGAACGACCGGATATTGACCAGATCCTCGCCATCGATTTTCGATGTGGCATGACGT
Organism: uncultured Limibaculum sp.; assembly: GCA_951813525.2. Taxonomy (GTDB): domain Bacteria; phylum Pseudomonadota; class Alphaproteobacteria; order Rhodobacterales; family Rhodobacteraceae; genus Thermohalobaculum. The sequence continues at coordinate 2,257,029 of CATOTJ020000002.1, read as the reverse complement.
TCCAGCGCGAGCGCCAGTTCGGCCTGCGCAATGCCGCTGCCGTTATCGGACACCCGGATCAGCGTCTTGCCGCCATCGCCGATCGTCACATCGATGCGGGTCGCCCCGGCATCGACCGCGTTCTCGACCAGCTCTTTTACGGCCGATGCCGGGCGTTCGACAACTTCGCCGGCTGCAATCCGGTTCGCAGCGGCATCGGAAAGACGCCGAATTCCTTGGATTGGGCGCGATATGTTGTGTCGTGGCGCATTCATGATACAATAGATAGCAGGACTTTCCCGATTCTCCAATGGCCTGCGTTGATCTGTTGCCGTGTTGCGGCAACCGACCGAACACGGGACGGCCCTCGGATAAGGCTATGGCACAACTGCAATGGAAGGCCTTCAAATGAAACACAAAGCCCAATGCCAATGCGGCCAGCTTGTTGTTGAAGCCACCGCTGATCCCGACATTGTTGGCGTCTGCAATTGCATTGAATGTCAACGGCGCACCGGATCGGCGTTCGCGTATGCCGCGATGTTCCGGCGCGATAAGGTCACGATATCGGGTGTGAAAAAGGATTGGACGCGCGACACGGCCGCTGGGCGCAAACTGACCAACCATTTCTGCCCGGATTGCGGGACGACCGTTTATTGGTCACCCGAGATGCGCCCCGATCATCATGGCGTTGCCATTGGTTGCCTGACAACGGAAGTGCCACAGCCGACGACTGCAATTTACGTATCCGAGAAAGTATCCTGGCTGGAATTTCCGGAAGACTGGGGCCTCTATCAGCGCTCGTTTGCCGAAGGATAGAGGCCGTTCGGCGCTTTGCCTGCCCAGGGGACTGCAGGACGGGCTGTGCGCCCGCCGCTCCAGATCCTCAGAAACGCTCCATAAGCCGGTCCAAATAGTCCAGCTCCAATTGCGGGCGTTCCGGTTCGCCGGACCGGCGGCGCAACTCTTCCATCAATTCACGGGCCCGATCGACCAGCGCCTTGTCCGGAACCTTGGTCGCACGCCCGTCCATCGTGCCGAATGTGGCGGTCGGGCGGTCGAAGGGATCTTCAGTTTCGCTGTCGCGCGATTGGCCTTCACCCCTGCGATTGCCGCGCGCTGCCGTATCGCCCTGACCGTTCTGGATCTCCTGGGCCAGCGCATCGGCGCCCTTGTTCAACTCATCCAGGGCGCGCATCTGGTCGCGCACGGCCTCGCCATTGTTGCCGCCCTGCAGATCGTCGCGCGCTTCACCCATCGAACGAACGGCTTCTTCCAGGGCCCGTGCCGCCTCATCGGACCCGATGCCACGCGACAACGCCTCCAACCGGCGGCGCAACGCCTCTTGTTCCTGGGCCAGACCGCCACCGGCGCCCGGGCGTCCCGAGTTCGATCCGCGCTCTCCCGGGCGGCCTTCTTCGCCGGGTTCGCCGCCTTCGCCGCGTTGTCCGTGCTGGTTGCCACGGCCTTGACCGTCGCCAAAGCCCGGCTCATCGCCGGGGCGTTGGCCCTGCTGGCCCTGTTGCCCTTCCTGGCGGCCCTCTTCGCGGCGGCGCTGACGCATCTGATCAAAGGTTTCATCGGCCAGATCGCGTTGACGCCTGATCAGGTCCTGCAGATCCTTCATCGCCTGTTGCCCGGGTCCCTGCTGAGGATCGCCCTGACGCGCCCGAAGGTTTTCCATCATGCGACTCAGTTCGGACAGCATCTGCCGGGCTTGATCGCGGGCGCCGCTCTCTGCCTGGCGCTGCATTTCGTCCAGCATCCGTTGCAGATCCTGCTGCGACAGCATCTGCTCGTTCGGCCGGCGCTGTCCATCCTGGGGACCCCGCTCGCGTTGTTGCCGGGCAAGTTGCTGCAGATATTCATTCATCGCCTGGCGCAACTCGTCCATTGCGCGGCGGACCTCTTCGTCCGTGCCGCTTTCCAGCGCCTTTCGCAGGTTTTCCTGAGCTTGGCGCAGGCGCTCCAACGCGCTGGAAAGGTTGCCGTTTTCCAACCCCAACGCTGCCTGCCACAAGAGCTCAACGATCTCGGGCGCTGCATCCGGTATGGTTTCGGTTCCAACGGCGATGGCCAGTCGGCGGATCGCGATTTTCGTGGTCAAATAGGGGCCGTGCCGCTTGCCGAATACCTCATGCGGTCGCCGCGTGATGGCCTGCAACACATCCAGCACCCGTTCGGACTGGCCGAAATCCATGGCCAGTTCCCGGCGCTGTTCGACCAATGCTCGGGCCAGTGGGTGATTGAAAATTCGTTCCGGCAAAGTGAATGTGATCGGATCGGCCTTGCCCTGCTGCCCCGCGCCGTCTTCAGCAAACAGCCGGACAACAACTTCCGCCCCGGCCCAGGGATGGGCGGTAAAATCGTTGATCGAGGTTTCAGCGGCCGTCTTGTTGTCGCCCATCAGTGGCAGCGGCAGACCCAGCGCGATGACCTCCAGAGGCAGTCCTTTCGGCTTTTCCGGGTCATATCCTTCTGGCGCGATCTCGGCCCAGGCGGCGGTGACACCATAATCATCCGTCGCCTCGTAGGTCAGGTTCAGCGCACGGGTCACGGTCGCGCCCGGTGGTTCGGTCAGCGAAATCTCGGGGATCTCGTCTGGAATGATCTCGATTTTCCAGGCGGCCAAACGGTCTTCGCCCGTCTTGATGGCAATTTCGCCGGACCGGGTCAGTTCGCCGTTCGCTTCGGCCAAACCGCCGCCCAGCAACGAAAACCCTTCGATACCGGCAAGCGCGCCGCCATCGATCCCCGGCGTGCCGTCATAGTCGGTGACGCGGATCGTGATCTGGGATCCGGTGGGAACCTTGATCGGTGCGGCGTCGGCAGCCTGCTTTTCCAGATAGATCGTCGGCAGACCGGTATAGGCCGGTGGGATCGCCCAGGCTTCTGCTGACGGCGCGCGCTCGGCGAGCGTTGCTGTCTCTCCCGCCACCGGCGCCGGATCGGTAACCGCGGCAATCGGGTCTGAAATGTTTCCGCCCGTCGCGATCAGCCCGCCGATCAGCAGCACAGGTGCAAAAAGGCGCAAGGCCCAGCGGTCGCGCGAGGCGAGGCGTAGATCCGGCGCCCGCGCCATCAGCGCCGCCGCCGCGGATCGGGCACGCTGACGATACGCGGCCCAAACTGTTTCAGTATCGCGGGTTCCCTTACCAACGACCAACTGATCGCGCAGCGTCGCGAGTGGGCGGCGCCGGTCTGCTTCATCAAGGCGGTCCTCGATCTCGGCATCGGTCGGGTGGCGGTACCACAGCCCGCCCAGAACCAGCGCCCCGGCGATCGCCAGCCCGGCAACGCCCAACAGGACCCGGTGCACCACCGGCCCGAAGGCATCGAACCAGCCCAGCAGTGCCGCGGCAATCAAGAGACAAACAACTACGAACAGCGGCCAACACGCTTGAGCAACTCGCTCCGCGCGCATCGCCCAGCGTGTCCGGTTCAGCTGGCCTTTCAGTCGGCGCATCTCGGCGCCGGTCAATCCTTTGCCCATGAAATTTTTCATTCGGGCCCTTTCCGGCGCAATCGCGCCTTCAGTCTTGATCGTCCGTCTCCAACCAGTCAGGCAGCCTATCACGGCCCAGCATCTCTGCATATGTGGGTCTGGCGCGAATAACGGCAAACTGATCGCCGTTCACCAGGACCTCTGGAATCAACGGACGGGCATTATATTCCGACGCCATGACCGCTCCGTAAGCGCCTGCCGACCGAAATGCGACCAATTCGCCCGCTGCAACCGGTGGCATCGGGCGCGCGCGGGCAAAGGTATCGCCGGTCTCGCAAACCGGGCCGACAATATCGACCGGGCCGATGGCGGCGTCTTTGCCGGGCTCGGCGACCGGCACGATATCGTGCCACGCTTCGTACATGGCAGGCCGGATAAGGTCGTTCATCGCGGCATCCAGAATCAGGAAACGGCGATCTTGCCCCTCCTTTATATAGATTACGCACGCGACCAGCAGCCCGGCATTCCCGGCGATCAGCCGTCCGGGTTCAATCTGAATCTCGCAACCCAGATCACCGCAGGTCCGCTTGATCATGGCGCCGTAATCAAAGGGAAGGGGCGGCGCTTCGTTTGTGTGCTGATAGGGGATGCCAAGACCGCCACCCAGATCCAGGCGCTGGATCGTGTGGCCATCGGTGCGCAGAGTTTGGGTCAAGTCGGCAACGGCGGTAAATGCCGCCTCGAACGGGGCCAGATCAGTCAACTGGCTGCCGATATGCACGTCGATGCCGACGATCTCGATCCCCGGCAATCCGGCAGCTAGGGCATAAACCTCCCGCGCCCGCTCGATCGGCACGCCGAACTTGTTCTCGGCCTTGCCCGTCGCGATTTTGGCGTGGGTCTTGGCATCGACATCCGGGTTCACGCGGATCGTTATAGGCGCTGTCGCACCCATGCCGTTCGCTACTTCTGACAAGGCCGCCAGTTCCGGTTCGCTTTCGACATTGAACTGGCGAATGCCTGCTTCCAAAGCTGCACGCATTTCGGTGCGCGTTTTTCCGACGCCGGAAAAGACGATGCGCTCGCCCGGCACGCCTGCCGCCATGGCGCGTGCCAACTCTCCGCCGGACACGACATCCATACCGGCGCCCTTCTGGGCCAGGGTGCGCAGAACCGCGATGTTTCCGCAGGCCTTGACCGAATAGCAAACCAAATGGTCGGTGCCAGCCAGCGCCTGATTGAACACCTCCAGATGCCGCTCCAGCGTGGCGGTCGAATAGATATATAACGGTGTACCCACGTCGGCCGCAATGTCCGTCAGCGATACGTCCTCGGCATGCAACCGGCCATCGCGATAGGTAAAATGATCCATGGCCTTGATCCTCAGGAAATCGGTCGAAGGCGCAGGTATAGGTAAAGTGGAAGGCCGACCGCCACCCCGAAAATCAGTGTCACGGGAATACAAACCATCGACAGCCAATCCCGCCGGATCGTCGCTTCGCCAATGATAAATACGATCAGCGCGGCAGAGGCGATCAGAACCGCCCCGGTCACGGCCATTGCGGGTTCGTTCACGGTCAGATCGGCAATCAGCTTGTCCAGATCCATCCCATGGTCCGACAACCAAAGGATCATCCGCCGCACCGGAAACGCCAACGCGGCGATCGTCAGGCCCAGAAAGATGGTTCGTGTCAGGTCCATGGGCGTGCGTCGCAGAACAGGGTTAATTGTGAGTTAGGTGTCGAACGAGGCGTCTTTGCTCCCCCGGGTCAGGGCGGTTGGTTCCCGGCTATTCCTTCTTCTTTTCGACTTTCTCCGAACCCGGCGTGATCGGGTCGCCCTTTTTTCCGCACCCGGCAACGGCCAGTCCCAATGCCAACGCCACAATCAAAGCCGCCTTCATCTCACCCTCTCAATCTGTCGCGCCAGCGCGCAATCTGTTCGCGCACCCGGACCGGCGCTGTTCCGCCATAAGATGTCCGGCTGGCGACCGAGGCCTCTACAGTCAACACGCCAAAGACGTTGTCCGTTATCCCCGGCTCGATCGCCTGCATATCAGTCAGGCTCAGATCCGCCAGATCGCATCCGCGATCCTCGGCCATCTTGACCAGGGACCCGGTCACATGGTGGGCGTCGCGGAAGGGCATGCCCAGCACACGGACCAGCCAATCGGCCAGATCGGTAGCGGTCGAGAACCCATGCCCCGCTGCCGCGCGCAGGGCATCCGGGTTAGGTTGCAAATCGCGGACCATCCCCTCCATCGCCGCGATCATCAGCTGGATCGTGTCGGCGGCGTCGAAGGTCGCTTCTTTGTCTTCCTGCATGTCCTTGGCATAGGCCAGCGAAAGCCCCTTCATCACCATGATCAGGCCCATAAAGTGCCCGACAACACGACCTATCTTTCCCCGGACCAGTTCTGCGGCATCCGGGTTCTTCTTTTGCGGCATGATGCTGGACCCGGTGGTGAACGCATCAGAAAGCCGTACAAACCGAAACTGGGCCGAGGACCAGACCACCAATTCCTCGGCAAAGCGGGACAGATGCATCGCGCAGATCGACGCTGCCGCCATAAACTCCAGTTCGAAATCCTTGTCACTGACCGCGTCCAGCGAATTGGCCATCGGCCGGTCAAAACCCAACGCCCGGGCAGTATCGACCCGATCCAGGGGGAACGACGTTCCGGCCAACGCGGCCGCGCCCAGCGGGGATTCGTTCATCCGCCCGCGTGCGTCCAGAAACCGGCCACGGTCCCGGTCCAACATTTCGGCATAGGCCAGCATATGATGGCCCCAGGTCACGGGCTGCGCTGTTTGCAGATGGGTAAAGCCGGGCATCACCAGATCGGCACCTGCCTCGGCCTGGTCGACAAAGGCTTCGATCAACCGCCCTAATGCTGTGTCAATCTCGTCGCAGCGGGCACGGACCCACATGCGCACATCGACCGCGGCCTGATCGTTGCGCGACCGTCCGGTGTGCAGCCGTGCACCCGCATCGCCGGCAATTTCACGCAGGCGCGCCTCGACATTCATATGAATGTCTTCCAATGCGGTCGAGAAGACGAAGGTCCCGGCCGCAATTTCTGCCAACACCTGATCCAGACCGGCATCGATCGCCGTTTGATCTTCCTGCGAAATAATGCCTTGCCTGGCCAGCATTGCGGCGTGAGCACGAGACCCGGCAATATCCTCTGCCGCCATGCGTTCGTCGAAGCCAATGGACGCATTGATTTTTTCCATCACGGCGGCGGGACCGGCGGCAAAACGCCCTCCCCACATTGTGTTCGCACCGGGCTGGTTTGCGCCCGTATTCTGATTATCTTCGGTCATCGAGCACACTTGAAGTTCATTGGGAGTCCGAGATGCGTAACCTGGCCACACTGGGCCTTGCAGCCCTGCTATACGGTGTCACCGCTTGGGCGGTAAACCCCGCGTTTGCGGGCGATATGACGGCCGACGATGTCACCGCGATCAAGGACGCGCGGACCGGCGATATGACAAAGCTGGTTGTTCATGATGCGCCGAAGTCCCGGGTCGAGGACGCCTTTGCCGATATCGACGGAAAGAAGATGACGCTTTCGGACTTTGGCGGGAAGGTCATCGTCTTGAATTTTTGGGCGACCTGGTGCCCGCCCTGCCGGGCCGAGATGCCATCTATCGACCGCCTGTCGGCGGATATGGCCGGGCAGGACGTCACTGTGCTGGCATTGTCGACGGACCGCGGGTCAATCGCCCGGGTGCGGTCCTTCTTCAAAGATGTGGGTATCAAGAACCTTCCGGTGATCCAGGACAAGCGCAGCAGGGTTGCGCGGTCGTCTGCTGTCATCGGCCTGCCAGTCACACTGATTCTGGACCGCGAAGGACGCGAAATCGCGCGATTGCAGGGCGAGGCGGAGTGGGACAGCGACGCCGTGAAAACGATCCTGGGCCAAATTATCAACCGGACAGCGCCCGAGGGCTGACTTCCCGGGCGCTGATTGGACTGGTCAGTCGTCGACGCGGCGCAGCGTGTCAACAGCAGTGCGAACTTCGCGGATGCCTTTGGGATCATCGGGTGCAGTGCCCGAGCTGATCAGAAGATGGCGATCGCCCATTGGGATGACCCAGGCGACGTCGACCACATCCAACCGAACGCCCCCCGAAACGACGACATATTGGGCCGAAAAACGGGTTGCGTCGTAGTCACCGAGTCGGTCCGGTGTTGCGTCCTCGACTTTTTTGAAACCGCGCACGCCGCGCCGCATGTTGGTCATGACCGAGTCGACATAGGCCTGCGGGTCATCGACCCTGCCATCGCGTACAAAGATGTGGACGCCTGGTTTGACACCCCGCGGAGATGCGGTGTCGGCAATCAGCAACAAAAGAGCGGGATCGCGGGACCTGATCGCTTCGTTAAATCCTTCGGATCCCAAGTCCATGCCATCCGCGTAGCGCTTCATTTCCCGGGCCGACAGCACCTTCCAAGTTGGCGGCCCATCGAACATGAAGCCAAATTTGCGGAATTGATACGTGTCGGCGCTGACCGGGGCTGTCATGGCCGTTAAAAGAGCGAAGAGCAGTGGCAAAAGGATTAAACGGCGCATCGATAGTCCTCCATATCAAGATGTAAATAAGTATGACGCGAAAGCGCGAAACAGCCAAGATATTCGATTTCCAAATCTGAGCGGGACACATCTGTTCGCATTGCGGCATCTGGGCGGTGGCGCCGCGCGAAGTTTGTGACTATGTCCGCCGATATGCGCGTGCTGACCCGAATAATCCTGCCGGTAACACTGGTGATCTTGGCACTGGACCGTTTAACGAAATGGTACGTTGTCGACTATCTGGACCTGAAAACCTCGCTCCGGATCGAGGTTTGGGACCCTTATCTGAATTTCATCATGGCCTGGAACAAAGGCATCAATTTCGGGCTGGGCAGCGGCACATCGCCATGGATCCTGATCGGCATCGCCGTTGTCATCTCGTTGGCGCTGATCGTATGGACGATGCGGCGTGGCAGCCGGGCGATGGCTTGGGGCACCGGGTTTGTCGTGGGCGGTGCTATCGGTAATGCCTGGGACCGCGCAACCCATTGGCAGGCGGTCGCGGACTTTCTGAACATGAGCTGTTGCGGCTTTCACAATCCGTATTCGTTCAATGTCGCCGACATTGCGATATTCCTGGGTGCGGTCTGGATTGCGTTAAAGGCCTGACGATCCACAAGACGCCACAAGCATGACGATTGCCATTGACGGCCCAAGCCGTCAGAATGCGCCGCCCGGAGGGGTTGGAGACGAGACCGGAGGTCCGACGACGATGAAAGCGATCAAGACCCTGCTGATTTGCGGGACAGCCACAGCGGCCCTGGCCGCCTGCGACAGAATCGGCAGCCCATTGGAAGCGTTGTCGGGCGGCGCACCGCCGCCGGATGAATTCCGCGTCACCACCCGCAAGCCGTTGAACATGCCAAACAATACCAACCTGCCGGAGCCCCGGCTGGGCGAACGCTCGCCGTTGGAGTTGGACCCCTACGGCGATGCCCGTACAGCGCTGACCGGGACGCCAAACGATGCATCGGGGGCCGGGTCGTCAGGCGAGTCGGCGTTGGTCGCCGCGGCCACGGCCAGTTCGACCAGGGGTGAATCGGGTACGGCGCTCGAGGCCAGCGAGGCCGAGTTGACGCGCAACAAACCCTATGATGCGCCGACGGTCCTGGAGTTGCTGAACCTGGACGGCGAGAAGGCCGAAAACGTTTTGGATCCCAACGCCGAATCGCGGCGGCTGCGTACAACCGGTGTCGCACCGGCGCCGGTCGACCCCGACGACAAACCAACGGTCGATCCCGACGCCGCGAAGGAAGGCTATATCAGCCCAGGTGAGGAATATTCGCCCAAGTTCCCCTATGGGAACCAGAAGAAGGGCAGTTCCTGATAAACTCGCAATGGTGTGAGCGCCGGTTACTGGTCCGGCGCCGCATTCCCCCTATTTATTACGAAGTCATGTCTCGGAGGTCCTGATGATCAGAACCATTCTCGGGGCAGCGCTGGCCATTTTGGCCGCGGTGCCCGCGTTTGCAGATCCGCCCGTAACGTCGTTCAAGTTGGACAATGGAATGGACGTCGTGGTGATCGAAGATCACCGTGCGCCCGTCGTCACCCATATGGTCTGGTACCGTGTCGGTTCGGCGGACGAATTGCGCGGTGTTTCCGGAATTGCGCACTTTCTGGAACACCTGATGTTCAAAGGAACCGACGAGATTCCGGACGGTGCGTTTTCAAAGATCATCGCCGCCAATGGCGGACGGGACAATGCCTTCACCTCGTGGGACTATACCGGGTATTTCCAACGGATCGCTGCCGACCGGCTGGAACTGGTGATGAAGATGGAAGCCGACCGGATGGTCGATGTCGTCATCACCAAGGAGCACGTCGAAGTAGAGCGCGAAGTGATCATCGAGGAGCGTAACTCGCGCACCGATAATTCGCCCGACGCACTGTTTTCCGAGCAGATGCGCGCCGCGTTGTTCCTGAACCACCCCTATGGTGTGCCGATTATCGGCTGGCGCCGAGAGATGGAGCAGCTATCGCTGGACCATGCGCTGGAGTTTTACGAGCGCTACTATGCCCCCGATAATGCAATCCTGGTGGTTGCGGGCGATGTCACGCCCGAACGCGTTGAAGAACTGGCCAAGAAATATTATGGGCCGCTGAAACCGTCGGGCCGTCCTGCCGATCCGCGCCCGCAAGAACCCCCGCACCTGGCGGCGCGGCGGATCGAGATGGAAGACGCCCGGGTGCGTCAGCCCTATGTCATGCGATCCTATCTGGTGCCGTCCTACAGCGCGGACAAAGCTGGCGAGTCGGCAGCCTTGTCGATCCTGTCGCAAATTCTGTCCGACGGAATCACATCCCGATTTTCGCAAAGCCTGCAGGTAAAGCAAAAGATCGCAATTTCGACGGGCGGTTGGTATTCGTCGCAGCCACGCGATCAGACCAGCATGACAATTTATGCGGTTCCCGGCGCGAGCAGCAGTTTGGCAGAGGTCGAGGCGGCGCTTGACGCCGAAATCGCACGTTTTATCGTACATGGCCCGACCGAAGCCGAGATGGAGCGGGTCAAGCGCGTCGCCCGTGCCGCGCGAATCTTTCGACAGGACGATCAGTCGTCTTTGGCACGCCTCTACGGCTCGGTGCTGTCGACCGGCCGAACGATCGAAGACATTCACAACTGGCCTGCAACCTATGACGCGGTCACTGCGGCCGACGTTCAGGCCGTGGCTGAAAAATATCTGAAGATCGAACGCTCCGTGACCGGTTGGTTGCAGCGCAAGGAAGGGAAATCGTGATGGGTCTTCAGACGAACATGAAGCGTCTTGGCGCCGCTCTTCTGGTTCTGCCGCTGCTGGTTTTACCGGCGCGGGCGTTCGACATTCAGGAAGTGACAAGTCCGGGTGGAAAGCTGTTCTGGCTGGTTGAAGAACCGTCAATCCCGATCGTCTCGGTCGAATTGGGCTTTCACGGCGGGGCCGGGTTGGACAGCGCCGCCGAAGTCGGCCTTTCGAACTTTACGATGTCGCTGATGAACGAAGGTGCCGGCGATCTGGACGCGACCGCATGGTCGGCCCGCGCCGATGAAATCTCGGCGCAGGTTTCCTTTGGCTCGACGGTCGACCGGGTCGAGGTCAGCGGCCGATTCCTTGCGGAAACCTTGGACGACGGGATCGAGTTTCTGGCGATGACCATGACGCAACCCCGATTCGATACGGCTCCGGTCGAGCGGGTTCGCGGTCAGATTCTTTCCTCAATCGCCAGTTCCGAAACTGACCCGGACAGCATCGCATCAAACACATGGTGGTCGCGGGCCTTCCCCGATCATCCTTATGGCAGGGATTCGAACGGAACGGTCGAGACCGTCAAAGGTTTTGGCCCGGATGACTTTCGCCGCGCCCATGCCCGCCTGATGACGCGGGCCAACTCGGCTGTTGTCGTCGTCGGTGCCATCGACGCTGACCGAGCCGGGCGCATGGTCGATCGTTTGCTGGAAGGTTTGGCCGAAGGCGAGAAGCACGGATCCGAATTTGCCGGGAACACGCCGCCTGCCGGAATTTTTGTGGTCGATCAGGACATCCCGCAATCGGTGGCGATCTTTGGCCACGCTGGCCTGCCCCGTGACGATCCGGATTTTATCCCCGGTTTTGTGATGAACTATATCCTGGGCGGTGGCGGATTTATTTCGCGACTGACCGAGGAGGTGCGTGAGAAGCGGGGCCTCGCCTACTCCGTTTACTCCTATCCGCGCGTCTATGACGAAACGCATATGTGGATGGGCGGCGTCCAGACGGCGAACGAACGGATCGCCGAAAGCATCGACGTGATCCGCGCTGAATGGGCCAAGATGGCTGAAAAGGGCCTGACCGAAGAAGACCTGAAGGCAGCGAAAACCTATCTGACCGGGTCTTTCCCTCTGCGCTTTGATTCAAACTCCAAGATCGCAAACTATCTGCTGTTCATTCAGATGGAGGATGGTCTGGATGCCAATTACATCAACGAGCGCAATGGCCTGATTGAAGCCGTAACGCTGCAGGATGCCAACCGCGCCGCGGCCCGCATCCTGAAGCCAGAGGCGTTGTCGATTGTTGTGGTCGGTAAGCCTGTCGGTCTGAAAACGACCGAATAATCCAGGGCCGTTTGCGTTCAGACAGGAATGACTTCGATCATTCTTCCTTGTCGCCAAACTTCTCAACCATCCATTCCTGAAGCCCGGCGATGCTTTCCGAAGCGCCGACCCGCAGGCGGTCCGTCGTGGCGCGATATTCTTCCATGGGACGTTCCGCTTCAGGCACCCTGGCAACGATCTGCGGTGTCAATACGTAAAGCGAAACCATGGTTGCAGCGATTACGGCGACCAGCAGAAAACCGGTCAGGAAGGCACCTGACCCCGCCTTGGCGGCGTGCTTTTTCTGATTAACGCGCCGGTCGTGTTTGCGGCGGATTTTCTTGACGTCAGTCTGTTTCGGCTGATCCCGATCCTGATGGCGGTCGATGCGGCGGCGCAGATCGCCTTCATCGACAGTGTCGTCGCGGGCCGCTTCTGCCTCGCGCGCCGCACGTTCTGCGTCGGCGCGTTCCTCCATCAACCGCTGGCGGGCGCGGTCGGCTTCTTCCTCGGCGGGCGACAACCGCGCTGCACCTGCCGGAATGATCCGGGTTGTCTCTGCTTCGGGGCGCGAAGCGTCCTGATTTCGTTCATCGGATTGAACTTCGGCCAGCATCTGTCGAATCTCGGCCATTTGTTCACTGCGCGAATTGTCAGCCCGATTCCGTCCACCTGCACCGATCGCCTCGACAGGTGCGTCGTGCGCAGGCGGCGTAACCGGCGACATCGGTGCAGGACCGCCCATTTCGGAATATGGCGGTTCTTGTACCCTGCGCTCTCCCGGGCGCGGCGCGCCTGCGGGTGGCTCATACCTGATGCCCTTGGGGTCTGTTTGCGGCCGCGCTTCGCCGCCCGCAGTCGGATCGCCAAGCCGCATAGGCGGATAGGCATGCCAACTATTGCCGCAATTCATGCACGAGACCTGGCGACCTTTGCCGGAAATCGAGCCTTCCGGCAGTTGATAGCGCGCCTCGCATGAGGGACAGATCAGTTCCATTTTGGTTTGTTCCTTGCCCATTCCCTGTCGAGCTTTGAGGCGATCTTATCCTGCCTTTGCCGCGCCGCCAAGCTGCGGGCGTCTATTGAAGCAATCGGCAAGCTCTGCCAATGTCGCGGCGCAGCGCAAATAGGCAGAAATCGGGGCAAGAATTGATCCGGCTGGAGAATGTTTCCTTCGGGTATGACGACCGGTCCACGTTGGACGATGTCAGCGTCGATATCGAACCGGGGTCATTTCACTTTCTGACCGGGCCGTCCGGTTCCGGCAAGACGACCTTGATGAAGCTGTTGTATCTCGAGCATCGTCCGAACACCGGAGCATTCAGCCTGTTCGGGCAGGATCCTGCGGGTCTGGATGCCTCGGGTGTGGCCCGGACCAGACGCCGGATCGGTGTGGTTTTTCAGGAGTTCCGTCTCCTCGACCATATGAATGTGATCGACAATATCGCCTTGCCGCTGCGCGCCGCGGACGTCTCGGTTGCGGACCAAGGCGAGGATGTCATGGAATTGGTGCGCTGGGTCGGTCTGGAAGACCGGGCGGGGGCCTTTCCGCCACAGCTATCGGCGGGTGAAAAACAGCGCGCGGCGATTGCCCGTGCCGTGATCAACTCGCCCGAGTTGATCCTGGCGGACGAGCCGACAGGCAATATCGACCCGGAGATGGGCGGCCGGATCCTGCGTCTGCTGATCGAATTGAACCGGTTGGGTAAAACCGTCCTGTTGGCCACGCATGACATGGGTTTGATCCGCACGGCCAAATCTCTGGTCGAGGCCCATGTCCTGCGGCTGGCTGATGGACAATTGTCACGCGCGGCGGCGGCATTGTGAGCGGTGAAACCGGCCCAACCGTCCGCCCTTCGGCGCGGCCCATGATCCTGCCGCGCACCGGCTGGACAGCGCCATTAACGGCCCTGATTGCTGCGGCCATGGCGTTTCTGGCTGTGCTGACGGTCGCTGCCTCGTTCGCTGCGGGCAACTTGGCGGACGCTTGGCGGACCGATTTGGCAGGGGTTGCGACCGTCCGAATCTCGGCACTGGAAGGCGATGTCGAGGACCGTGTCAAAGCAGTCTTGGAGGTGTTGCGAACGACACCTGGTGTAAAAGAGGCCCGTGCGCTGAGCGACGCCGAACAGGCGGCGTTGATCGCGCCTTGGCTTGGCGGCGAGGGCGATTTGGCCGATTTACCCGCTCCGCGCCTGATCGATGTCACGATCCAGGGCGCAGGGCCGGACAGCGAGGCGTTGCAAGGGCGCTTGGATCTGACCGTAAGCGGCGCAATCTATGACGATCACGCAACCTGGCGCGGACCGCTTGCCGCCGCTGCAAATGCGTTGGAGCGCGTCGCACTGGCAGCGACCGTTCTGGTTTTGCTGACCACCATCGCAATGGTGGCATTTGCGGCCCGCGCGACACTGATCGCGAATCGCGAAACCATCAAAACCGTGCGCCTGATCGGTGGCGAGGAACAGTTTCTGGTGCAGGCCTTTGTTCCGGCATTGGCCATGCGCGCGGCTCTTGGCGGGTTGGCAGGCGCTCTGCTGGCCTGTCTGATTCTGCTGTTGCTGCCGGAAGTCGATGGCGAAATCGGCCTGGGCGATGTTCTGTCGCCGGGCTGGACCGGATGGCTGGTGATGGCGGTCGGGGTGCCTGCGTTGGGTGCGCTGGTGGCTTGGCTGACGGCCCGCTGGGCGGTTGGCGCCATGCTGCGGCAGCTGCAATGAGCACGTCACAACCGCCGAAACCGCCAGAAAGCCTGGGTGGGCCGCTGGGCGCATTGCGCGGACTGATCTTTATTGCCGGGATGTATGGCCTGTTGCTGGTGATGGGGTTGTTGTGCCTGATCCCGTCGCTGCTCTCGCGCGAGGGCTCGATCATTTTTATCCATGCCTATTGCAAAGCGGTGCTGTGGATGTTGCGGGTGATCGTTGGCACCCGCGTCGAATATCGCGGCGAGATCCCGCAAGGCCCGTGTATCGTTGCCTCGAAGCATCAGTCCTTTCTGGATATTATTGCACTGACACGCGTGCTGCCGCGCCCGGCTTTTGTGATGAAGAAATCGATTCGATATGTTCCGGTTCTTGGCGCCTATGCCGAACGGCTGGGATCGATTCCCATCGACCGCAGCGCCGGAAAAGAAGCGATGCATGTGATGTTGCGCGGGGCCATGGAACAGGCGAAAGGCCGCCAGATCATCATCTATCCGCAGGGCACAAGGGTTCGCCCCGGCGCCAATATGCCCTTTCGGTCCGGCGTTGTCCGCCTTTACGAGGCGACCGCCGCGCCATTGGTGCTGGTGGCGCTGAACACCGGTTGGTTCTGGCCGCGCACAGGCATTCGGCGCACGCCGGGCACCGTGGTGGTCGAATTCCTGGGGAAGATCGAAGCGGGACGGCCCACCGCCGGATTGCTGGATCAGATCGGCGGGCGGATCGAAGAGGGCGCCGACCGTTTGGCCACGGAAGCGGCGGCCGAGCTGCGCGGGCGCGGGCTGTTGGAATAACGATGCTAACTGTGGCGGCGCTATCCCGAGCGAAACGCCCAAAGCCGCGAAAGCAACCATGTTGCTGTGGGAACTGCAAACAGGATAACGCCCAGAGCCGCTTCGAACGGGTATCCGCCGCGATCATCCACGGCCCAGACGATCACATTCGTCAGCGCATAACCGAACAAGGCGACGACGATGAACCTCGGTAAGTGGTGTGCATGGCCGGACAGTTTGCTGAAAGTCCAATAGAAATGGCCAAGATAGGACAAACTGAAGGCCGCCAGAAACCCGCAGAAATTGGCGGTGTAGGGCGGAATACCGCCCAGACGGTTGGCGATCCAGGCGACAGCCAGATGGACAATGGTCGCCCCCGCGCCCACCGACGCGAAGCGCAGCGCCTCGCGCAGCAGATCCTTCATTTGCGGATTACCGCCCAAACCGACAGGCCGATGGGCAGCGGTACGCGACCGATCAGGTGCCGCTCCCAACCAAAGATCGTACGCAGCACGGCGTTGACTGGCGGCGACGGCAAGCCCGCCGCCCCTTTGCCCAATCCTGTTGCCCTCTGGACCAGTCGCTGCGCCAGCGCGAGCGGGAAGAGAAGCGTGTTGAAATATCCAACGCCGTCCAATTGCAATCCGGCCTCGGCCACCGCGGCCCGCAGGCTGGCTTTGGTATATCGCCGATAGTGGTGGTGGGTAACGTCGTGGTCGGACCAGAGCCACGGCAAGGCCGGAACCGAGACGATCAGTTTCCCATCGGACGACAGCTTCTGCCCGAGCGCGGCCAAGGACGCCACATCCTGCTCGACATGTTCCAGCACGTCGAACAACCCGATCAATGCGAACCGCCCATCTTCGACGCCCAGCCCATCGGGCAAGCCGCCAGCGACGACCGGGGCAATTCCGCGTTCGGCCGCGATTTCGCGCGCCGGGGCATCGTATTCTATCCCTTCAAGCTGTCCGAACTCGGCCAGCATCGCCATGTTGCCGCCGCTGCCGCAGCCCATGTCCAAGACCCTGCCTTCCCGTGCCGGACGCGCGCAGCGCGCGATCAACCCGGAAAGAACCCGGCGGCGGCTGGCGAACCACCAATGCTTATCTTCCTCGGCTGCCATGGCCTGAAAAACAGCGCGATCCATGCCTAATCCCTCAGAATCCCACCGTCGACGACACGACATAAAGCGGCCGGCCACGCACTTCCTTGGCGATGCGTCCGACATATTCACCCATGATGCCCAGGCTGAGCAGTTGCAATCCGCCCAAACCCAGAACCGCGACCATAATCGATGCAAAGCCCGGCGCATCGGCGCCGAAAACGAGGGTGTAGACGATGACAAACAGCGCGTAGAGGAACGCAATCCCGGCTATTGTTGCGCCCACATAGATCCAGATGCGCAAGGGCACAGTGGTCGAGGCCGTGATGCCGTCGATGGCCAGGTTCCAAAGTTTCCAAGGCTTCCACTTGGTTTCGCCTGCCGACCGGGCGGCGCGTTCATAGTCCACCGTTTCGACCTTGAAGCCGACCCAATTGAAAAGACCTTTGTTAAAGCGCGACTGCTCGGGCAATTTGCGGATCACGTCCACGGCCTGCTTGTCGAGCAGACGAAAATCACCGACATTTTCCGGGATCGGTTCGTCCGCAATGCGATTGTAAAATTTGTAGAACCAGGACGACGATACTCGCTTTGACATACTGTCCGTCGACCGGTCGACCCGGCGCGCATTAACGACCTGTGCACCCGCCTGCCAGGCACGAACCATGTCGACGATAACTTCCGGCGGGTCCTGTAAGTCGACATCGATCGGGATGACGGCATCGCTGGTGGCGTGGTCGAGGCCTGCGGCCAGCGCAGCTTCCTTGCCGAAATTGCGTGATAGATTGACCAGCTTGATGCGCGGATCCGACTGGGCACGGGTCGTGATGACGACCTCTGTCGCATCGGTCGAGCCATCGTTGACGAAGACCCATTCCGCATCGGATCCATCCGGCATCAGGGCCAGCGCCTTGTCGATGGGCGCGCCGCACTCGTCGAGGAAGCTGGCAATCGTCGCTTCCTCGTTCAGCACGGGCACGATCAGGGACAGTCGCGCGGCCTGGGCCATTCCGGGGGGTCCTTCCGTTTTTCGGGGAGGTTAGACGCCGATTGCAACCTCAGGTCAATGCGGGACGGCGATGATGGCTCAACGTAAGGGCGAACGCAGCGGCGATTAGCGGTGCCGTAAAGGCGAAACCCGGTCCGCGCAACATCGCCAGCCCGGCAACGGGTGCCAGCCAGATCAGCGCGGCCATGACTTGCGGCGCACGGGTGTCCAGTGAGCCCGCACGCGCGAGATAGATCAGACCGGCGATCGCAAAAACCAGTTCGTAGTAAATCGCATAAGGCGTCACCAGCAACACGGCAAAGGCAAGCGCTGCGGCCTTCACATCGAACGCGGCGCGAGAGGCCCAGATCCAGGCGAGCGCCCCGGCGGCAGCCAGCGAAATCGCGATCTGGATCGTCAGCGCTGCGTCATGCTCCAGCCCGGCCATCGTCGCTGTGCCATAGGTCGTCACCATCATGGCAGGCAGAATACTGGCACGCATATGCTGGACGCTGCTTCGCATCGCGTCGAAGAAATGCGGCCAGTAATCGACCCCTGGCCAGATCGCCGAACTGACCAGAATAAGCGCGGTGCCCACCGTGGCCCATAGGATGACACGCCAGTAACCACCTGCGATCAGCGCCACGGGGATCGCCAGACCAAGCTGAGGCTTCAGTGTCATCGCCGCAATGGCCAGCCCGGCAAGCAGGTATCGCTCGCGCCTGATCGCCTCCAGCGCCAGGACCAGAAGCGCTGTGAAAATCAATGCGGTCTGGCCCAGCGCCAATGTCAATAGAACGGCGGGCGCTGCCAACATCAGTGGCCAGAGGCCGGGGATCTTGCGCGCAGGCCCGCTGATCGCTGCGGCGAACCCAGCAAAGGATGTTCCAGCAAAGATGATCCAGCCCCACAAAAAGGAAACAAGCCCGAGCGGCAGCATCAATGCCAGCCAACCCGGCGGATAGAGCCACAACATCGGAAACGTCTTGTGATCGGGCGGCAGGGCGCGCGCTGCGTTAAGCTTGTCCAGATCGAACGGCGTCAGCGCCCCATCGGCCAGCGTCAGCTTCGCTGCCCCCCAAAAACCGCAAAGTCGATATCCAGCGCCTGACCGCCATATCCGGGCGCAGTCAATTCCTTGACCAGCCCGATGATCCACGCTGCGGCAACAACGGCACCAAGCGCGCCCATGCCGACGCCCAGCAGGACCAGCTTGTTGCGACTTTCTGCCATCACCCTGGCGATACAGCCAGAATCGGGCTGAAGGAAGGCCTCACAGGACTTGACCACACGTGTTGTTGCGGCGACGAGGGCGCATGATTGCCCTTTGGATTCCTGTCACGATCGCCGCCGCCTTTCTGCAGAATCTGCGATCGGCGTTGCAAAAGGCGATCAAGGGGCGGTTGTCGACCACAGGGGCGGCCTATGCCCGGTTCCTGTACGGATTGCCGTTTGCGGTGGTCTATCTTTGGGCGCTGAACGGACCGGCGGGCTATGCCATTCCACCGGCACCCTGGCAATTCTGGTTGTGGTGTCTGGCCGGCGGGTTGGCACAGATCCTGTTCACAGTCGTCATTCTGTGGCTTTTTTCGTTTCGCAGCTTTGCGGTCGGGACGACGTTTTCCAAGCTGGAGGTCGTTCTGATTGCGGCGCTGGGCGCGGTCCTTTTGGGCGACACCGTCGGGCCATGGGCGATCCTGGCGATCGCGATCGGTGCGGTCGGAACCGTGTTGCTGGCGATGACCGAGACCAAACTGACCCTGGGCGGGTTGCTGCGCGGTTTGGGCGAACGGGCAACGCTGATCGGGCTTTTATGTGCTGCGTTGTTGGGCGCATCGGTCGTATTTGTCCGCGGCGCTGCGCTGGCGCTGAACGGCCCCGATTTCCTGGTCGCGGCGGCCTATACGCTGGTTGTCGTCCTGATGATGCAGACGCTGATCATGGGTGCCTGGTTCGTTCTGTTCGACCGGCCCGAATTGGGGCGGTGCTTCCGCGAATGGCGCCGTGCGCTGCCTGTCGGCATGGCCGGGGTTGCGGGATCGATGTGCTGGTTCACCGCGTTCACACTGCAAAACGCGGCATATGTGCGCGCGGTCGGACAGATCGAGCTGTTGTTCACATTCGCCGTGTCGGTCTTTTTCTTCAAGGAAGCGGTGCGCCGGTCCGAAATTATCGGAATTCTGCTGATCGTCACCGCCATTCTGATGATCGTCCTGACGGGGTGAAACCGGTGCCGTCAGGGCTTTTCGTTATGTCATGCCCTCGCTAGTCTCCCGCCGGTCACAGATTTCCAAGGGCTTGCCGATGAGCGTTCACAATTGGTCGAAAGATGTCTTCGATGCCGTGAAGGCGCGCGGGATATCGACGGTCGCGACCATTCCCGATGGCGGATTGACCGATTTTCTTCTGATGTGCGGCGGCGATGCCGAAACGCGGGTTGTCACCTTGACGACCGAGGAAGAAGGCATTGGCATTGCGGCGGGTCTGTGGCTGGGCGGCCAACGCGGCATGATTGCCATGCAATCCTCGGGCGTCGGCAACTGTATCAATGCTCTGGGTTTGCCTGCCGCCTTGCGCTCGCCCTGTCTGATGCTGGTGACAATGCGCGGTCAATGGGGCGAGTTCAATCCGTGGCAGGTGCCGATGGGGCAAGCGACCCAATCCGTGTTGGAGGCGGTCGGCGTCAAATGTTTCCCGGTCGATCAGGCCGAAGACGTCGGTGAAACCTTTGGGGCGGCGGCGGATATGGCATTTTTTGGCGGGTTCGCCTGCGCCGTTCTGGTGTCGCAGCGGGTGATCGGCGCGAAGGGGTTTGGACGATGAGCGGAAATTACCTGGATCGCCGGTCTCTCACCGCCGATGTCCTCGGGCGCCGTGAAGGCGCATTGGTTGTGCCGGGGCTGGGCAGCCCGACCTGGGACTGTTTCGCTGCAGGTGGATCGGATGACTATCTTTATTCCTGGGGCGGAATGGGGTTGGCGCTGCCGACGGCGCTGGGCGTTGCGATCGCGCGGCCCGCGCGGCGGGTAATGTGCCTGACGGGGGACGGCGAATTGATGATGGGATTGGGGTCGTTGTCGGTGGTAGGTGCCCAGGCCCCCGGCAATCTGTCGGTCCTGGTTTTGGATAACGAGCATTTTGGCGAGACCGGGCGTCAGCCGGGCTTGGCCGGAACCACGGATCTTTGTGCAATGGCCATGGCCGCCGGGTTTCGCCGCTCGATGCTGGTGACAGCGATGGATCAGGTTCCGGCGCTTTGTTCGATGTTGTTCGAGGAGGCTGGTCCGGTTCTGGCCGTCGCCAAGATCGCATTGTCCAAGGACGAGTTGACGCTGCCGGAAAAGGACGGTGCGATTATCGCCCGGCGGTTCCAGGAGGCGGCAGCACGAGCGTAGACCGCGCCCCGAAGGCATTCGCCTAACGGCCCGCCAACCCGTCTCTCAAAACGCCGCGCACAATATCGAGATCTACATCGCGCGTCACGAACGCCTGCCCAATAGCGCGCGCCATGATGAATGTCAGTTCACCGCGCCGGACCTTTTTGTCCTGATACATCAACTCGACCAGTCCATCTGCGTCCGGTAAATCGCCCGGGATCTCGCTTAATTTGGTTTTCATGCCCATCCTGCCCAAATGAGCCCGCACCCTGCTGGGTGTTTCTTGTGAACAAAGGCCAAGGCGCGCCGAGGTTTCGAACGCGAGCGCGCAGCCGATGGCGACCCCCTCGCCGTGCAGCAGGCGATCCGAATACCCCGTCGCCGCTTCCAGTGCGTGGCCGAAAGTATGCCCCAGGTTCAGCAGAGCCCGTTCGCCGCGTTCAGTTTCGTCGCGGCCAACGATGTCTGCCTTCATCCGGCAGGATCGCAAAACCGCCTGCGCCCGCAACGTGCTGTCGCCGTCGCGCAGAGCTGGCCCGTTGTCTTCCAGCCACGAGAAGAATTCTTCGTCGCCCAGCAACCCGTACTTCGCGACCTCGCCATATCCGGCCAGGAAATCGCGGCGGGTCAAAGTGCCGAGCAGATCGATATCGGCCAGGACCAGTTGCGGCTGGTGGAAGGCGCCGATCAGGTTTTTGCCATGGGGCGAGTTCACGCCGGTTTTCCCGCCGACCGAGCTATCGACCTGGGCCAACAATGTTGTCGGCATCTGCACGAAACCGATCCCGCGCCGCAGTACCGCCGCAGCAAAGCCAGCCAGATCGCCAATGACGCCGCCGCCGAACGCGATGATCAGATCGTCCCGTTCGACCTTCAATTCCAACAACCGTTCGGTCAGATTGGCGAGATGCGCCACGGACTTGGTCGCCTCACCGGCGGGCAGGACGATCGCTTCCGATGAAATTTCAGCATCTGCGAGGCTCTTTTGCAGCCGCGTCAGATGCAGGTCGGCAACCGTCTGATCGGTCACGATGACAGTATAGGGGCGCGGCAGGCGCGAGCCCAGAAATTCGCCGGTCTGCTCGATCAGCCCACCGCCGATATGGATGTCGTAGGACCGGGCGCCAAGCCCGACTTCCAATGTTTGCATTATCCGGCCTCGCATTGGGTGGCATATCCGTTCTGGACCAATGCCTTAATGATCCGTGCCGCCATATCCTCGTGGGTCTGGCCGGCGCGGCTGGGAACCTCGATATCGGCCTCTGCATAGACGGGATAGCGTTGCTCGATCAGATTGCTCAGGATCTGCCTTGGGTCGCCGCTGTTCAGGATCGGGCGGTGTGAACGGCCTGCGGTTCGCTGGACCAGCAGATCCAAAGTCGCGCTCAGCCAGACACTGGTTGCACGCTCTTTGATGCTGGCACGGGTCTCGGGGTCCATGAAGGCGCCGCCTCCGGTTGCGATCACTTGCGGGTGCTCGCCGATCAACCGATCGATCACTCGGCGCTCGCCCGAACGGAAATGCGACTCTCCATACCGCTCGAAAATTTCGGCAATCGGCATGTTTGCGGCAGCGACGATCTCGTCATCCGAATCGACGAAGGGTACTCCAAGCGCAGCGGCCAGCCTGAGACCGACCGAGCTTTTACCGGCGCCCATCAGGCCGATCAGAACGACCGGTCGCAACAGCCGGGGCGGTGCGCTGAAATCCCGCCGGGATTGGTCGGTGCGGTTCATTGCGTTTTCATTGCGCGGCGCAATTGCGCCACCCCCCGTGATTGCGGTATTGTCTCCGGACGACCCTGACACAATGGCCGCACCCCGGGCCGCGGTTCTAGACCAGCCGCGACCTGGAGGAAAGAGAGCCGCGAGGCAGGAGACGAGCAATGGGCCGAGCCCTGAAATATCTTTTCCGAATCGTGGTCCTGGCCGCGATCGGGATGGCGGGATATGCGTTTTTCGCCGACCTTCCGCCGCCGACCCGGGAGATCGTGGTCGATCTGCCGGTCCTTGACCGGTAGACTGATCATGCTTGGCCGGATCGAGGCGTTTCTGCTGGCCTTGCAGGCCGAGAGGGGCGCCGCGGCGAACACGCTTGGCGCCTATTCGCGCGATCTGTCGGACTTTGCCGAATGGTTGAAGTTCCGTGGAACCGCCATTGCCGATCCCGGCAGGCCCGAGATCGAGGCTTACTTACGTGACCTGACTGCACGCGGGCTTGCACCATCGACACGGGCGCGCCGTTTGTCTGCCCTCAAGCAGTTCTTTCGGTTTCAATTGTCAGAACGGTGGCGCGCAGACGATCCGGCGGCGGGGATTTCCGGGCCGGCGCAGGGACGCATGCTGCCCGCGGCGCTGACTGAAGAGGAAACGTCCCGGCTGCTCGCGGCCGCTGCGGTTCCGAAGGAAGACATGGGTATCGCTTCGGATGCGGTATCGCGGTCCGATCAATCAGGCGGGGCCAGTTCACAGCGACGAGTGTTGGGTCGGGTTCGGATGCACTGCCTCATTGAACTGCTTTATGCCACGGGATTGCGGGTCAGCGAGTTGGTCAGTTTGCCGGTTGCGGCGGTGCGCGGCGACCCGGAGATGATTTCGGTGCGCGGAAAGGGCGGACATGAACGTATGGTGCCTTTGTCCGCGCCAGCGCGCGTTGCCCTGTCGGATTGGCTGCGCCATCGCGATGCCGACGATGCGGTTCCGGTTTCCGCGGATAACAAGGCCTCACCGTTTTTGTTTCCGTCCCGCGGGAAGGCCGGTCACCTGACGCGGGTTGCATTCTTTCAAGCGCTGAAAGCGCTCGCAGCGCGTGCAGGGTTAGATCCGGCCCGTGTTTCGCCGCACGCTCTGCGCCATGGGTTTGCCACCCATCTGCTGGCAAACGGTGCCGATCTGCGCACGATCCAGACACTGCTGGGGCACGCAGACATATCGACCACCGAAATCTACACGCATGTCCTGGACGAGCGGCTGAAGTCGCTGGTCCTGGAAAAGCATCCTCTCGCCCGAGATCAGAGCGTTTCTCGCCCGGACTGAACTGACAAGGCGGCGCAAAAATGCGGCCGGTGAACGGCATGGGCCGACGGGGCCGGGTTTATCTTGTTCAAATCCGCTCTAACCGCCGCTTGCGATCGGGACCTGGTGCGTTCCTACGGCCCCGGTGCGCTTGGGCTCACCCGCTGCCTGCTAACCCAAGCACAATCAGTGCCCGGTGGAAGGCCGCTGCCGGACCGGATGCCGGTCAGATCGGTTCAGGCGGCGTTCGGCATCGCTGGCGCTGAACGGCGATTGTCTTCGATAACAAACGTCTTAGCGATCTTGTCGATCTGCTGCACCCCGACGACTGCGTCAGAAAGGATACCGGTCGCCGTTTCGACCAACTGCGCATTGCTTTGCGTGACGCCGTCAAACTCCTGCACGGTGCTGCTGATTTCAGACAGTCGGCCGGCCTGATCATTTGCCTGTTGCGAAATGTCATCCATGAGTTCGGACACTTCCGTGACGCTTTGGATGATCGTCGTCAAAGTTTTCGCGGCTTCGCCAACGCTGTCGACACCTTCGCTGACTTCGGTGCGGGAGCGGTCGATAAGTGTGCGGATTTTTCCTGACGATTCGGCAGCCGACTGGGCGAGGTTGCGAACCTCGGCGGCGACAACGGCGAACCCTGCGCCTGCATCGCCGGCGCGGGCGGCCTCGACGCTGGCGTTTAGGGACAAGAGGTTGGTTTGGAACGCAATGCCTTCGATCATCTCGACGATTTCGGAGATTTCATCCGAAGATTTGGCGACGCGTTCCATTGCGCCGGTTGCGCTCTCCATAATCTCGTTGCTTTGCTCGGCGGCAGATTTTGCCGCTTTGACCTGGATTTCGGCTTGGGACGCGCGCTTTGCGGCTTGATCGACCGATTCGTTTAGCATCGTGACGGCTGCTGACGTTTCCTCGACACTGGCGGCCTGATTTGCGGTGCGCTGGGACAGATCGTTGAACCCGCTCGAGAGCGCGTCGGTTCGCTCGTGCAGATGCCGGGCTGCGATACCCAGCTGACCCATGATCTGTGAGAGGTTGTCCGCGGTCTTGTTCACATCGCGGCTAAGCTCGGCGAAGTCGCCCGCAAAGGTTCCATTGACCCGTCGGGACAGATCGAACCGGGCGACGGCACCCAAGACCTCGCGTGTTTCCCCGAGCCCGGCGGCAACGGTGCCGGCCATGGTGTTCAGGTCTTCCGCCAGTTTGTTCAGAACTTCGTCGCCGAAATCACCGTCGATCTGTTTGGAGAAATCACCCTGCGTTGCGGCACCAACCAGTTCACCAAAGCCGTCGCGCAGGCGTTTCATTATGGCACGCTTTTCCTGTTCGGCGACTTCGCGCGCTTTGGCGCGATCTGCGGAGGCGGCCTTCTCGCGTTCGCGTTCTCGCTCGGTTTCTTCCAGCTCGCGGCGCATGCCCTCCTCCTGACGGGCCGTTTCGCGGGCGGTCCGTTCAGCCAGTTCAGTGGCTTCACGTTGACGCGCAGATTCGCGCTCTTCCTCCGCCCTGCGTTTCGCTTCTTCGCGTTCGAGACTGAGCTTTTCCATCTGATCGGCATTGTCACGAAAGACCCGGACCGTTTCCGCCATCGAGCCGATTTCATCCCGGCGTTTGTCGTAGGGGATATCAACGCTTGTATCCCCGCCCGCCAGTTGTTGCATCGCGCCGCGAATTGCGGTGAGCGGTCGCGATGCCTGGAACCTGATCATGATAAATGTGACGAGAACACAGATAAGGGCCACGATCGCCCCAGTCCCAATCGAGATCTTTTCAATCTCCGAGATCAGACCGTTCAGTTCCAACTCGCTCCACGCGAAAATCCCGACGCCGATTGCGGCACCGGATTTCGGGTCGTCAATACGAACTGCAAAGATCACGTGTTCTGTCGTCGATAAGTCGATGACAGAGTTTTCGGACAATTGCTGGGATGCCGTGCCGACGATGTCGCCCAGTTCCGGCACCGGAAGATGGCTGGACCAGTATTCGCTAAGCACCGTGCCATCTATGGTCGCGACAATCAGCGTTGAGAGGTTTGATCCGCTTTCCTCTTTGGTGAACGGGGCATAGATCTTCTCGACGCTCGCGGGCTTTTTCCACTTCACCGCCGATGCCATCTGGCCAGCCAGCAAACTTGATTCACTGGCTTTTGCCTGGGATTCCGTTCGATGCAGGGTGTCACCATAAAGGGCCGTCGTCACCGCGATCAGCGCTGTGACGCCCAAAACGATGATTGCCGACTGGCAGAGTAGAATGCGAAATGTCAGTGATCGTTGCCAGAACATCGTTTTTCCCTTGATTCAACGCCGAAGTCCGGCTGGGCCGCGCCTATTCAAGCGCGGCGACGTCGATACCGAAGGTGATGGCGCCGATTGCAGTACCGTTATGCATAATCGGCATGCTGACCTGGACCTGGAACGTCTGGGTCGATTCGTCTTCCTCGACATCCGAAATATGGACGGTGCCGTTCACGAAGGTTTCCTTCCATTTGGCTTCGTCGCCCTGCCAGTAATCAGATGTCTTGGCGCTTTGGCCGACATTCAGGCCTTTGAAGTCCATCACGAAAATTTCGGAAAATGCCCCTTCGCTGTCTGCTACTACGGTTTCGAGATATTTTGACAAGGCGTTCGAAAGGATGCCGTCGATCAGGGAGGCGTCACCGGCGCGCCAAGCATTGTCCAATTCGATGATGCGGTCCGGAGATAAACCTTCATGTTCCTTATTCTGCGCCTCGATCGCCGAGACGACCTGCGGAGCTGTGAGAACCGCCGCAAAACGGTCTTCGACAAAGGCGCGCGCGGCGGCGGCCATATCGTTTGCCTGGGCATCGACGGACACAATTGCGGCGACGCAGGCCGACATAACAGCAAGACGGATTTTCATGGGGTTCCTCGCGATCAGAAGTGGTGAATCGCCGACATACTGTTCGCACTGGACTTAACAATTGGTTCCGGGTCGCAGGCTTTTTTACCATCTAAGTGGTTGATCGCGATCCGATCTGGCCTATCGCGATATTTCGCGCATCCGCTCGAGCAGCCACGGGTCTGAATGACCGAGTTCCCAGGCGCGAAGGAAATCGGCATTTGCGTCTTCCCGGTCACCTTTCCGGTCGCGGTAACGTCCCCGGACGAACCATGCCAATGGCCATTCCTCGGCTAACGCAATGGCTTGGTCGAAATCGTCTGCGGCAGCCGTTTGGTTCAAGGCGGCACGGGCCTGACCGCGGTAAAGAAAGGCCTCGGCGTCGCGCCCGTTCCGCCGGATCAACTCTGAAAAGTCGCCATCGGCGCGGGTATGCTGACCGATCTGCAGATAGGCGAGCCCGCGATTGAATCGCGCCGGACCCCAGTCCGGTGCCAGAGTGATTGCCTGGGTCAGATCCTTGACCGCGCGATAGGGGTCGCCATGCGTCAGCAGCATCACCCCGCGGCCGAAATAGGCCTCGGCTGAATTGCGGTCGATGCGGATTGCGGCCTGATAGTCTGTAGCAGCCTCATCGAGGCGTTTCAGTTTTTCATAAACCCTGGCGCGGTTCAGCAAACCGACGACGAGATCGGGCTTGGCCTTGACCGCCTGGTTCGCCGCTTTCAGGGCACTATTGTACTCGCCCAAATCGAGATAGCCGATCGACAGGTTGACCGAGACCTGTGCCCGGGCGGTCGGTCTTAACTGCCCCGTGTCGATAGCCCGTTGGCAAAAGTTGATGACTTGATGCGGGGTTGACGTGGCCCCGCTGCACATCTCGACATAAGTTTGCAGGTCGGCGCGGGCCGCTCCGGGAACAAGAAGCGCCACTGCCAGAAGGACGCCGGCTGGCCTGATCATTGATAAACTCCTCCGCCCCCGTCCCGCGAGTATAGGGCGTTGTAGCCGGGGCGAGAAGAGTATCGCCGTCACTTGTGACTTTTTTTCTTACCCACTGGGCGCAAAGCCTTTAGATTGTTGCAAAATGCCACAGTGGCGCTGGTTGGCAGCGTGCCGTTGGACAGGGTAGCGTCAGGACATGCGTTTCTTTTTGATCGTGCTGGTGATGCTCGCGCTGTTCGCAACGGCGTGGCATGCGGCGTTCAACGGCACAGATTATGCCAATATGAAGGGTGCGCCGCAGATCGAGCGTGAGATCCACCGTGCGGCTTTGAAGATCATGGCCGATCTTGGTGGAGATCCGGTCGAGATCAGGACATCGGGCCGTCAGGTTGTTTTGACCGGACATATCGACAGCAAAGACCGGCGCGATCACTTGCTCGATCGGATTGGCGCGATCCGGCTGGTCAGCGGTCTTTCTGATGAGATGACGCTGTTGAAGCGTGCCGATCCATTCACG
This sequence comes from uncultured Limibaculum sp., assembly GCA_951813525.2. GTDB lineage: Bacteria > Pseudomonadota > Alphaproteobacteria > Rhodobacterales > Rhodobacteraceae > Thermohalobaculum. The sequence continues at coordinate 2,228,685 of CATOTJ020000002.1, read as the reverse complement.
CTGAAGGTGGAAAAATCGGCAGAGGGCGGCGTGTCGGTGGAAGGGTTCGTCCCCAATCGCCGCGCCGAGGACCGGCTTTTGGCCCAGGCGCGTGAAATCAGCGGCCGCGAGGGTGTGTCTGCGAAGCTGGAGCTTGCCTCCGGCGCCCCGGATGGGAACTGGCCGGGGATGGTGTCGACCGGGATGCAGGCGCTGGGCGCAATGATGTCCGGGACATTGGAGATTTCCGGCACCGAGGCCAAACTGAGCGGTGTCGTGGAAGACGCGGCGCGCAAATCCGAAGTTGATGCCGCCATTGCGGCGGCGCCGATGGGCACCTGGTCGCACGATCTGATCGCCGCACGCCCCGCCGACGGTTATATTTTTCGTGCCTCGAAACCATTGGACGGTGCTGTTCTTGTCGACGGAAACGCCCCGGATGCAGCAACGGCCAAGACGCTGATGACAGCCGCCGCCACGATCACCGGGCGCACAGTGGAGGGGGCGTTGCTGACGGCAAAGGGAATGCCCGGCCCCAAATGGCCCGAACAGGTCAATCAGGGGCTGGAGGCAGGCTCGATCGATTTGCGTGACTGGGCGTTGCGAATCGAGGGAACGGTCGACACTGACGACGACCGGGCCAAGCTGACCCCGTTGTTAGGTGAAGATTGGGAAGTTGCCATCACGGTTCGCAACCCGACCCCGCCCGGCAACATAACGCTTATGCTTGGAATGGACGGCTCGTTGAAGGTCAACGGGCTGCTGCCTGAAGGGTTGTCGCCTCAAGCGGTCGCAAAGGTATTGCCCGGCGCAGACACCACCGGTTTGGAGCCGGTGTTGCGCGGCCGCCGCGCCGACTGGACCGGTGCGCTGGATGGTCTGTCGATTATCCTGCCGCAGTTCGAGGAACTTGAAGTTGCGATTGCAGCCACGACGATAACGGCGCGCGGAATCCTGAAGCGGGAATTCAATGCACGCGGCGTCGAGGCCGTATTGCGCAATACGGTGGGGCCGGTCTGGGCGCTGCGGATTTCAGTGCTGGAACGGCGCCCACTTGCCGAACTGACCATCGTATTCGTCGACGATCAGATTCAATTTAGCGGAGTTGTGCCGGTCGGGATCTCGACCGAAGAGGTCCTGGCGATGGCTGGACCCGGCGCCCGCGCTATGGGCCTGACGGGTGGTGGCGAGGGTAATACAGATGACTGGAAAAAGGTGCTGACAGCGGTCACCGGGTTGATTCCGACATTCGATGATATGGCCGTTGAGGTCATCGAACAGAGGGTTGCGATCACTGGAACATTGCGCCCGGGATACGGGCCCGAGGACCTGCAATCGCGGTTGTCCGGGCAGATCGGCGATGACTGGGATCTGGAATTCTCGGTCAACGGGATCACTGCGAACGAGGGTGACCGGCGCCGCGACCTGACGACCGGCGCGCAGGAAACCTATCGCAATGGTCATTGGCTGCCGGATGTATCCTTCACCGTCTCGTCAGCGCAGTGCGAGACGCAATTCAAGACGGCATTGGATACGCAGAGGATTGATTTTGCTGAAGAAGATTTCAGCATCGATGCAAAATACCGGGCGCTGTTGAACCGGTTGTCGGCAATCGCGATCCGGTGCCTGAACAGCTCGGCGCTGGTGCTGGAAGTCAGCGGGCACACGGCGTCTGTCGGGAATGATGACGAGAACCGCAGAGTGAGCGCGCAGCGCGCGGCAGCAGTTGTCGCTGCCTTGGCGGAACGCGGCGTCAGGCCCGGAGCGATGGTTGCTGTCGGACGGGGCGAAGACGATCCGGTTGCGTCGAACAACACCGCCGAAGGCCGGGCACAGAACGAGCGCATTGCCTTTCGTTGGCGTGACAGTGAAAACTAACGAGATGACCTCGGGGAACGATGACCTATGCAGGAACTGATAACCGAGATCGCGATTTATCTGGGCTTGGCGTGTTTGCTGGGTTTTTTGCTTGCCTATCTGATCTGGGGGCTGGGACAGCGGCGCCGGATTGAAAGCGCGCGTGCCGCTGGCGCTGCTGCGGTTCGCACGTCGGTTGACGGCGATAGCCCGTTGCGCACACAGATCGAAGATCTGACGCGTGAGCGCGATCGGCTGGAACATCGCGTTGAAGTGCTGAGCGCGCGGGTCGCGTCGATGATGGAGAGCAACGGCGCTGCGATGAGTATGGACGAGGTCGAGTCCGCTCTCGGCACCGTCAATGTCGAGATTGAGAAGCCGGCGGCGGATGCGCTGGACGTGGCCGCGGCGTCTTTTCCCGCGGCACCGGAGCCTGAGGCGCCCGATACCTCGATCTTTGATGAGTATGCGGAGGATCTGGCTGCGGCCAGTGCAACGGACAAGGATGGCGACCAGAAAGACCGGGATGAAGAGGTTGGCGCGGAAGCCGGGGAGGGCACTGCCGAGGATGTCGAGCCGCAAAGATCCCCTCAGCGCAAGCTTTTCCAGCGCAGGCATGCCGAGGCGCTTGCGCAGGACAATCAGGTTGACGATCCCGCGGATGCCGGAATGGAACGGATTGCTGGTGACGACGCGGTTTTATCCGACACTGACACTGACACCGATTCGGGCGAGGGCGATACTGGCGCACCGCAATCCGATACCCTGGGCGGCGCAGATCGGCTGAGCGTAGAGATACCTGACCGGGCGGAAGATGCGCTGATCGCGGCGGGTGCCGGTCCACTTGCGGCGGCTGCCGATACTCTGAACAGCGGGCGGCCGGAAGATGCGGACACGGAGGCCGTTTCCAGTTCCGATCCCGTGGCGGAACCGATCAATGCCGCTGGGGATGAAGCTGCTGCTGACGTTGGAGCCCCCGAAACGCGGGGCATAAACGACGTCGCAGCGCCCGGCACAGATGACGCCGATGCCACAGAGAGCGGGCCACAAGGTCATGCGGACCCCGCCCGGCCCAGCTTTATCCTCGGTTCTGAACCCGCGGCGAGCGATGATCTGACCAGAATCAAGGGGATCGGCAAGGCAACCGAAAGCGCCTTGAATGGCAACGGGATTTGGCAGTTCAGTCAGATCGCGGCGATGACCGAGGAAGACCGTGCATGGGTGCGCAATGCCATCGGCGGCCTTCCGGGACGGATGACCCGGGACCGCTGGATCGAGCAGGCACAGGAACTGATGAAAGACGACGCTGCGGCGGAGTAAAAATCGCCCGATGGCGCGGCCCCGCGCCAAAAAACGCGTTTCAATCTGACAAAATCGAACGAAGCGGTCCGAGTGTTGAATGGTCCCAATTTCTGTCCTGTCTGGATAAGCCAGGCCGGAAATTGCGCTAACTGCGTTCCTCGGCCAGATCGCGGGTCGTGATTTCCAATCGGTGCGCCAGAACACGGATCAGTTCCAATGCGATATCCGGAAATTCCTGCAACAGTTTCAGAATGGTCGATCGATCCAGCCGCAACGTCGTCAGTTCGGTTTTCGCCGCAATGGCCGAGCTGCGCCGTTGATCGCAGAGCACCGCCATCTCGCCGAAAATTTCTTTTGCCTTCAGCACCGCGACCGAGGCTTCGCCCTGATCGGTCGGCACCAGGACATCGACGGCGCCATCGATGATGATATAGGCCGCATCGCCTTCGTCGCCCTTTTCAAAGATCCGCTCACCGGTGCGGTAAGTCAGCGTCTCGCCCATGAAAGCAAACATTTTCAGTTGCTTGGGGTCCACATTGCGAAACATGGGGACTTCGCGCATTGCTTCGACGGTTCTGTTGAGGCTCATGAGGTCCTCCGTTCCCTGTTCTTAGACATTTCCTGCCCGATTTGCGCGAGTTTCGCAACGAACTTGCCCGCTTTCGGCGATCACTGCGACGTGCTCGGCGATCTCGACGGCCGTGTCTTCGCTGGCGGCATAAAGGATGGCGGCGTCCGGCAGTTCTTCGCGAACGGCCTTGCGCAACTCGATATCGGCGGGGCTGTCAGACCCGGCGATGCCATCCAGGATCAGGATTTCCGGGCGCTTGATCAGCGCACGGACCAGCCCGATCCGGCGTTTTGATGATCCGCTCAGCGCGCCGCTGGCGCTGACCTGGCGGGTCAGGCCCAGCCTGATGAGGTCGTCGCGGAAACCGGCCTTGGTGACAGCGTCTTCCATCATCGCATCCAGCCGCTTCCAGGCATTGCGCCGGTCAAAGCGCCGTTTTGCGGTCACCAGGTTGCCCGAGATGTTGCGTGCCGGGTTGAACTTGTCCTCCTCGAAGGTGACAAAGTCCTTGTGCTGGGACAGCAATTCGCGCGCCTGCGTGCGACAGCCCAGGATCTTGGCAATGCGGTCGTCGTCCAAGACGTCCAGCCGGTCGCGGGCGGGAATAAAGCCAAAGGCCAGCCGCAGCAGCAGCTCGCGTTGCTCGGCGTTCAATGCATCCTTGCCGCGTGCGCTGGATGAGAGCGCGACCACCAATTCGCTGGCTGCAAGAATATCCGTGCGGGCATACCCGGCAAAGCTGTCCAGAACCGCGCTGTCCGCCTCGACGGCTTCGACCAACTCGGCAAACTCGCTGGCAATACCCCGTCCCAACTCGATCAGCTTCGGGACCGCGCCGATCGCGGTCAGAACGGTCATAACCGCGTTTTCCTGCACGTAGTCGGCGATATCGTCCCGAATTTTGACCGGGCGGGCATAGAGCACATTTTCTAAGATCGTTGCGTTTGTGTTGAAGCGGCCCGGATCCCAGTCTTCCAGGATATCCGACAAATCCTCGCCCATCGCATCCAGATGACGGCGCGCCTCGGCGATGCGCCCGGTCCAAACTTCGGTCTGCGAGGCATCGACACGGGATTCCAAGGCAGCCGAATAGATTTCTCCCGACAGGCCAACCATTTCGACCAGTTCCAGCAGGCGTTCGTCGACGGCCTGGGCGTCGTTGCCCGCTTGACCGTAATCGACCCAATCGCCATCGGCATTCGCGGTCGTGTTGCCGGTCAGGCGCGCCTCGCGCAGCATGTCGGCCAGGATTGCATCGCCCTCGGTCGCCAGATCCGGATTGCCGCGGAAAAGGCCGTAAAGCAGGTTGTCGCGGATTGAGTGCGAAACGATGCCGGGTTCGGCGCCGACATAGGCGATGGATTGGCCGACCTGGGGCAGCGTCGCGTCGGTCAGGGCCTTTCCGCCCATGGCGACGCGTCCGCTGACCGGTATCGCCAGCCCTGCTGCCAGTTTCAGCATTGCCTCGCGCGCGCCGCTGGCGCCGCCGGTGACGGCCATCATTGCGCCCGGGTCCAAGGTGAGCTCGGGAACCGTCAGGCCGCCGGTGCCTGGGCCGCCTTCGACATTGCGAAATTCCAGCGCGCCCTTCAGCGGCTGGGCATCGGCGCCGGTGGCATAGACGCGCTTGTCATCCAGAACGTCATCGCCCGAGAAGGCTTCGATCACGAACAGATAGCGCGAGTTGAAGTCGGACCACCGTTGGACATAGTTCAGAACCGCTTTCCAGGGCGCTGCCACGTCCTTGTAGGCGGCCAAAACAGCGACCAGCGAGCCGAAATCCAGATCGCCCTTGATCACCAGATAACCGCCCGCCGAGTAGAAAAAGAACGGCGTCAGGTGGTTCATAAAGTTGTTGATGAACTTGATGGTGAATTTGCGCTTGAAGAGCTCGAGCCGGATTTTCGTGTTCGAGTAGAGACCGGCTGACGACTGGGCCAGATGCCAGCGGGCAGTGTCGTTGGTGTGGATGTCGGGCACGACGTTGACCGCTTCGCCGATCGTGTCAGCCAGCGCCCGCGTATTGGCAGCGCGCTCCTTGTTCAGTCGCACGATTTTCTTTTGCAGCTTTGGGATCAGCCATGCCTGGATCGGATAGAGCGAGATCGCCGCCAGCCCGAGGATCCAGTCCTGCACAAAGATGAACGTCACATAGACGCAAAGCAGCCCGCCCTGGAAGAAGGGCGTTGATATCACCTCGCCGAAAAAACCGCCCAAAGGTTCTATCTCGCCCAGGATGGACTGGATGACCTCGCCCGGCCGGGTCGACCGGAAACGCACGATGCGAAAGCGCATCACCCGTTCGAACAGCATATAGCGCAAACGGCGCAGCATGCGCTCGCCCGTCATGCCGATCTGGATGTTCATCAGCCATTTTATGCCGTTGATGGCGATGACCAGAAACAGGTAAAGCCCGCACAGCAACAGCAGATACGGGATCTGCTCGAACTCTAAGCCCACGTATTCCTTAGGAAAATCGCTGCCCGAGATCGCCTCGTTGATGATAATCTTGGGAACTTCCAGACTGACATAGACCAGCGGAAACGACACGATCGTCAGCGCTGAAATGATCAGCTGATCGCGCTTCGAGTATTTCCAGACAAACCTGAAAAATCTGGATTCCATGCCGGTTCCTGCCCACCTTGTTCCCGATGTTCGGCCAATCGGGCCGGGCAATCAAGGGGTGCCGAGCAGGTGCAGTGCAATCTGCCGCGCGCGGCCACGGTTGCGATGCTCCGAAAGATAGAGGCCCTGCCAGGTGCCCAGCACCAGTTGCCTGCCTTTGACCGGAACGGCCAGGTGGACGCCCGACAGCACCGTGCGGACATGGGCGGCCATGTCGTCAGGGCCTTCGGCGTGGTGGCGATAGCGTTCCGCGCCGCCATGTGGGGCAAGGCCCGCAATCGCATCCTGCAGGTCGGGCAGCACATCGGGATCGGCGTTTTCCTGGATGGTCAACGAGGCGGAGGTGTGCTTGACCAGAAGTGTCAGCAAACCCTCGCGGATGGGCTGGGCCGCCAACCAGTCGCGCACGGGCCGGTCGATAGACAGCAGGCCAGGGCCGGGGGTTGTGACTGTGAGATGATCGATGGATTGTTGCATGGTCGGCCTTGATGACGGTGCGCTGAAGCGCACCCTACTCGGGCCGGTCGATCCGGGGGTAGGGTGCGCTTCAGCGCACCGTCAGCAGAGCAGGGCAGCCCAATGGACTATGATCCGTCACTTGATTGGAAGGACGTCCGCGACGGCGGATTCAACAGCCATGTCGGCCCCATGAAGTTCGCCCGTGGCCAGGACTGCTGGTATTGCGCCATTGAACTGGACCAACGGCATATGAACTTTGGCGGTGTCTGCCATGGCGGTGTTTACATGGCATTGGCGGATGTGTGCATGGGGATCGGCGCCCATTCTTCGGCCAAAAGGGCGCCATGCGCCACCATCGATCTGAACGCGCATTTTCTGGCGGCGGGCAAGGAGGGCCAGTGGCTGGTCGGCCGATCCCGCCTTAACCGTGCCGTGTCGGGCGTGATGTTCATGGATTGCGAACTGTGGGCCGGGGGGCGCAAAGTGATGCAGGCCAGCGGGATCTGGAAGGTTCTGGGCGGCCGGAAGGCCGAGTCGCAATAATCGCCGCGGGGGCGGATTTTGGGGAATGTTCCGGTAAATCTGTTTGAAGATCTGCTTGAAGATCTGCGTGTAAATCTGATCGAGAACCTTTTTGGAGAAGAACCATCGCTAAGAAATCGCTAACGCTATCCCGGCAAATCTTGCGGCAATCTTCGGGCTTTTTGGTCGCGCAGAACCGTGCCGCCGAACGGGGTGATGCATGGGCCAGTTGATCCTGCAGCTTGCCTTGGGCAGCGCCCTGATGGCCGTCGCGACAGGGCTTCAGACGTTAGGCATCGCCATGGCGATGGCGGCCCGCCCGCATATGGTCCGCCGGATCGGGCAGCCGCGGGTCTGGCCGTTCACTGTGCTGGTCACTGCGATTGCGCTTTGGCTGCTGTTTGGTCAGACGCTGGGTGTCTGGGTCTGGACCGCCGCGCTGCTGGCGATTGGGGCGTTCGACGCCCTGGAGCCGGCCCTCTACTATGCGCTGTCGTCCTATACGACGCTTGGCTTTGGGGATGAGCTGCCGGACGAGGAATGGCGGATTCTGGGCGCCATGGCGGGTGCAAACGGCATGCTGGCGTTCGGGCTGGCAGCTTCGGCACTGGTGGCACTTGTCAGCCAGATCCGCCAGGAGCTGGGCGCCGGGGAATAGATCCGGCGCCCGCCCGCCCGTTGCACGCCTCGGGGCCGGCGGTTTATCCTTGGTGCAGGGCGGCCCACACCCGCTCAGGTGTTGCGGGCATGTCAAGATGGGTCAGGCCGGTGCGGGCGTTGATGGCATCGACGACGGCATTCATGAAGGCGGGTGGGGCGCCGATCGCCCCGGCCTCGCCCGCGCCTTTGATCCCCAGCGGATTGTTCTGGCACAGCGTGTGCCGAAAGCTGAGGCCGATATCCGGGAAATCGTCCGCCCGGGGCATCTGGTAGTCCATGAACGACCCTGCGAGCAGGGTGCCGGTTTCCGGCTCGTAGACCGTGTGCTCGGTCTTGGCCTGTCCGATCCCCTGACCGATACCGCCATGGATCTGGCCTTCCAGCAGCATCGGGTTCAGGGCAATGCCGAAATCGTCGACGACATGATACCGGTCGATGCGGGTCGCGCCTGTTTCCGGGTCAACCTCGACCTCGCAGATATGGCAGCCGTTCGGGAAGGTCGGGCCTTCGGCGGTGTGGTCGTGATCGGCATCGAGGCCGGGCTCGATCCCGTCGGGCAGCGAGGACGGATCGCGGGCCGCGCGCGCGACGTCGAAGAGACCGATCGACCGGTCGGTGCCGGTCACACTGAAGGCGGCATCGGCAAAGACGATATCGGCCTCGGCGGTTTCCAGCAGATGGGCCGCAATAGCTTTGCCCTTTTCGATCACCTTGTCGCCCGCCAGCATCAGCGAGACCCCGCCCACGGGGATCGATTTCGATCCCCCGGTGAAGCCGACCGGAACCTGGTCGGTATCACCCTGCAGCATTTGGATGGCGTCATGGTCCAGGCCCAGCTTGTCCGACAGGATTTGCCGGTAGGCGACATCGTGGCCCTGACCCGAATCCATTGTGCCCATCAGCATGGTTACGGTGTCGTTGTCCTCGAACCGGATCTTGGCTGCGGCCATGCCGCCGCCGCCGCACCGTTCGATATAGGCGGCCAGGCCCTGACCGCGCAGTTTGCCCGCAGCTTCGGAGGCGGCCTTGCGGGCCGGGAAACCGGCCCAGTCGGCCTCGTCCAGGGCCCGTTCCATCAGGCCCGGGAAGTCGCCGCTGTCGATCACATCGCCCAGGCCCATCGTGTGCGGCATCTGGTCGGCGGTCGGCATATTACGCCGCCGGATTTCCTCTGAGCTGAGGCCCATGTCGCGCGCTGCAACCTCGACCAGCCGTTCGACCATATAGGACGCCTCGGGCCGCCCGGCGCCGCGATAGGCATCGACGGGAACCGTGTTGGTTACGACGCCCTTCACGTTGATATACGCTTTGGGAATGCGGTACTGGCCCGTGTACATGCCGACCGCGGCGTCGGTCGGGATCAGCGGGCCGAAATTTGAAAGATAGGCGCCCATCGCACCATAGGTCGTGGCGCGGATCGCCTGAAAATGGCCATCGGCGTCCATCGCAAGCTCGGCGATTGTGACATTGTCGCGGCCATGAACGTCGGAGAGAAAAATTTCCATGCGCTCGCCGGTCCAGCGCACCGACCGGCCGAGGCGCTTGGCGGCCCAGAGCGTGAGCGCAGGTTCAGGATAGAGGAACGCCTTGGTTCCGAAGCCGCCGCCAACATTGCCGGTCAGAACGCGCAGATCCTTTGCCTCGATCTTCAGCATTCCGGCAAGCTGGTTCATCGCAAAAAACGGGCCTTGCGAGGGCATGTGAAGCTGGAAACGGCCCTCCGGCGTGACCTCGGCCACGGCGGCGCGCGGTTCCATGGCGTTCGAGACCAGGCGATTGTTGACCAGTTTCAGCGTCGCCTTCCGGTCCGCGGCGTCGAAAATGGCATCGACTTCAGCCTTCTCGCCGCGGGCATAGTCGAACACGACATTGCCGGGAATATGGTCCCAGACCTGATCGGCGCCCGTCTGGGCGGCGGCGAACGTGTCGGTGACGACCGGAAGGTCGTCGATCTCGACCTCGACCAGTTCGGCCGCGTCCTTGGCCTGCGCCAGCGTGTCCGCGACGATGAACGCAACCGGTTGCCCGGCAAAGCGGACCCGGTCGGTCGCCAGGATCGGAAACGGCGTGCGGTGATGGTCCGAGCCGTCATGGTTCTTGATGTCCGTCAGGCAGGCGATGGGACCGACGCTGTCCGCTTCGATCTGGTCACGGGTCAGCACGGCCAGCACCCCCGGCGCGGCAAGGGCTGTGGCCGTGTCGATGCCGGTGATGGTGCCATGTGCGCTGGTCGAGCGCAGAACATAGCCATGCGCTGCCGGGACCTGCACATCGTCGGTATAGCGGCCCTGACCGGTCAGCAGTTTTGGGTCTTCGGTGCGTTTTGGCGCTTGGCCGGTTCCGAATTTCATGGATGTGGTCCTTGTCGCATCAAGACGGGATGGGTTTGCTGTCGGGCATCGTAGAATATTGTGGCGGGTAACTGAACAGGCCAGCGATGCGAAAATCTGCAATCCGTTGCGGGTTGGCAAGACCGCGCCCGGCGGTGCCCGGTGTTTCCCGGCTTTGCCGTTACTCCGGCAACCCGGCCTTGCGCCAGCCATCGACGATCCGTTCCCAGATTGCGGGGTCATCGAACGCAAACCGCCGGACATGGCCGATCCGGAAATCCGGGCGCACGCCCAGCAATGTCTCGCGGACGCGTTCGCACCGGTCAGCATAGCCTGCATGACCGGCGGCGCTGGCCAGATATAGCAATACGATCAACAGGTCCGGTTCGTGTTGCAGTGCCCGGTCGGCAGCCTCGATGGCGTCATCGAAATCGCCCTGCACCAGATACGTGAAGGCATTCGACTGATGGATACGGTGGTAAATCCGGTTCTTGGCCAGCGAAAAGGTCGCTTTGCGGCTGCATTCCATTGCCTGATCGGGCTGGCCCTGCAAGTTGTGAACCCAGCCCCGAACCAGGTGAAACTGCGCAAAGTTAGGGCTGATCTCGGCCGACCGTTCCAAGCTGCGGACAGCCGCTTTCAGGTCGCCGTTAACCCCGTATTGGTAGATCGCCGAAATCACGTGCAGATAGTCGCTTCGTTCGTTCAGCTTTGTGGCCAGGCGCAGGCCAGCCTCGGCCTTGGCAGCGTCGTCGGCGCTGATCGGCAGATAGCCCCAGATAATTTCGCCGATCAGCGTGTTGGCCTTCATGGTGATTGCCATGAAGTTGTTGGGCTGCTGTTCCAAAATCTTGTCCAGCAAGTCACCCGCTTTTTGCCATTCACCAATGTCCGAGCCCATCATGTAGTGCCCGGCAAGCGTCAACATCGCTTCGGGGTCGTCCGAGCCTGTTTCGGCAGCGCGCTCGGCCTCGTGTTCCAAAATTCCGTAGCGGATCGTTGTCGCGATTTCGGTGGAGATGGAATCTTCGGCTTCGAAAGGGTCCGACATATCGGCGCCCAATCGCGATGTCAGATAGGTGGTCGATGTGCGGGTATTCTGCAGTTTGACGGTGGCGCGCGCCTGTGTCCCCGAGATCTGGAACACGGCCGTTGCCAGATGGTCGGGTTCGGCGCTTTGGTCGATCAGATCCAGCCCGGTCAGGTTCGAGAGCGCACCCTCGACCGAGCTTTGGCAGGCCTCGGCAAACATCGGGGCGCTTTCACCGGACCCAAGGCCCTGAAAGCTGCCCAATGCGATTGTGGTCTTGCGCTGCGGCGCTGGCGCCGGTTTGGCCGGGGACTGGTTTTGGGGCGCGGCGCCGCCCCACGCAAAGGCCCGGATCGGGCGGGAGATGTTTTTCAGCGACTGCTCGCCCATGTCGGTGAACGGGTCTTCGATAATGCCCGAAATCTGGTCGTGGACGGCTGCCGAGACGCAGATGCCGCCATGGGGCGCAATCCCTTCCAGCCGCGCGGCGAGGTTGACACCGTCGCCGTAGATATCGCCGTCATCGACCACGATGTCGCCCAGGTGAATACCGATGCGGTATTGGATCCGGCGGTCATCCGGCATGTCCGCCACAGCGGCCGTGACCTCTTGCTGCGCTGCGATGGCAAAGCGAACGGCGTCGACCACGCTTGCGAACTCGGCCAGAAAGCCGTCGCCCGTGGACTTGATGATCACGCCGCCGGACCCGGCAATTCGCGGTTCAAAGATCGTCCGGTGCAATTCCTTGTGCCGCCCGATCGTCTGTTCTTCGGCCAATTCGACCAGGCGCGAAAATCCCACCATGTCCGCCGCCAGAATTGCGGCAAGTTTACGCTTCAAGACGTCTACTCCCCTGGCTGCCTAGGCCGCCCGTTCCATCCGGCAGAAGCAGGAGCATGTGATCGGGATGTCGGCGCGCGCGCCCGCGAGGTCGAGGCGTTGCTTGATGATCGCGGCCTCTGCGCTTTCTCCGCGCCGCGTCAGGCATTCGTGCAGCCCGTGCAGCGACCAGGGATTGTCCGGGTGCTGGCAGGCGCGGCTGAGCGTCGGGTCCAGCCCCAGATCGGCGCGGTAGACGGCCTCGGCCTCGTCGACGCGGCCCTGTTCCAGCAGCAGCGCACCAAGGGCGTGGCGCGTGGGCTGCATCCAGCCCCAAGGCTCGTCATAGGGCAGATTGTCGTCCAGCTCGATCGACTTGCGCAGATGGGCAAAGGCCATGTCGTGATTGCCCTTTCGGTACTCGATCTCGCCGGTCAGCATTTCTTCGGCGATATCGAAGAGGTCCCAGCAGGTGTTGTTGTGCACCGTGCGGCTTTCCGGCACCCGGGCGCGGGCGGCGCGGAAGTCTTCCCGCGCGGCTTCGGCGGCGGCGATATTGCCCAGGGCCGCATGCGCCACCCCTTTGGCGTAGACGATCATGGCATTGGTCGAGCAGTAGAGGTCCGCATCGGCAAAAAGGTCCTGAGCGAGAATTTCGTCCCACTTGCCGAAGCGGATCAGGACGTGCTGCTTCATCGAAAGGTACCCTTCGATGAAGTCCGCCATGGGCGGGCTTTCCATGCGCAAGAGGTCTTCGGGGACCGTGTTGATCAGCCCTTCGGCTGCCTCGATGGCCGGTTTGTACTGGCCCAGGAACATGGCGCCGTAGATCACAAAGTGAAAATTGTGCACCCGGTAGAGCGTGTAGAAATTCATCGCCCCGTTCTTTTCGACGGTCTTGTTGTCGGCGTCGATGGCCGCCTGGTTCCAATGGACGACGTCGTGATAATTGCCGCACAGCACATCGATATGGGTCGGCATGTGCACCAGATGTCCGCCATCGGGCATGATGGTGCGCAGCCGGTCGCCGGTGCGCAATGCCTTTTGCGGGAAGGGCGACATCTCCATCAGATGGACATGCAGGTGCAACAGGCCCGGATGGTCCCAGGCCGCCGGGTCATTGTCGAACGCGTCGTCCAATGCGGCCATCGCCTCGTCGGTTCGCGCATATTTATAGGGCGCGCCGGATTTCAGGTCCCACATCCGCCAGGGCGTGATGTTCATGATCGCCTCGACATAGGCTGACCGTGCGTCGAGATCGTTCGGGGCGGACAGGTGCACAGCGCGCATCGCGTCGGCATAGGCGCTGTCCCAGTCGCGCATATCCTTGACGTTCTCCAGCGGCTCGCGCTGGGGATAGCGGGCGCCGAGCGCCTCGATCATCGCGCGTTCTGCCGGGGTGCAGCCATCGATGCGCGCGAGCGCCGCTTCCATCGCGTCATAGGCCCCGCCGAGCGCCTGCTTCAGTCCCGCAGGGTCGTAGAGGATCCAGGGCATGTTGTAGTTCGGACCCAACGCATAGGCGATGCCCCAATAGGCCATCGCGCAATCGGGATCAGCCTCGACCGCCTTGTTGTAGGCCGCGACCGCTTCCTCGTGATAGAAATTGAAGGTCCAGTTGAGGCCGCGGTCGAACCACATCTGCGCCTCGGCATTCGCACAGGTGATCGTGCGGCTATATGGTCCCAAGTCATAATAGTCGGTCATCTTCCGGCCCTCCCGATTTCGGGCACAGTCTGGCAGGTGGGGGCGGGTTGCTGCAAGGGGCGGTTGTGATCGGGCAGAGCATTGCGCCTGGACGTTAGCCGGAACTGCTGGTTGTATGTGAACGCTGATCTGACGGCTAAGGTGATGACAGGCTTGTCCGGCGCGACGTCACCGCCATTTGAGGTGAGCCAGATCAGCGCGGCCGACAAACAAGAACCGGCATTTTTCGGTGCGGTGTCTGCGCCAGCTTCAACCATTCCGTCGGCCTGCAGAGACTGCACCTGTCAGGCAGTGCTCACCGGTTTTTATGGCCCGGTTGTACCGGTGTTAAGTGTGAGGATCTGACCTTCGGATAATGAAGGTTATGCGTCAAAGCATCAGAGGTAGGCCGTTTGCGGGCGATCCGCTGCACCATTAGGCCGTGCACTAATAAACGGTGACGTCCGGTTTCTGCCATTGAGCGGACATGCCCCGTACAATCAGCGGTGTAGCAGTTGTGGATGCCTGACAATAGCGGTCGGACGACCGCTCCTGACCAAAGCACGACGTTCGTTCAACCTGTAACGAACTCCCGCTTCGAGCCCAAAGGCACCTATGCTGCGAGCTGCACAGGTGTCGGCTTTAGGCGCTCGCCAATCGGTGATACTATATGTATTGACGCTTACGTAAACGTCAGGTATGCGCTGACCAAATGAGTGAGGCGGTGTGAACGCTCTATCGGCGTTTACCGGAACGACAGCGCAACTAAGGGGACTGCGATGCCGATTGAGATTAGAATCGACGAAGAACTGGACATCACGCACGCATTTTGTTGGGGGCGCATAACACTTGACGAGATGCTGTTGGTCCAAGCTGATTATCCAAAATTCAGGGGTTATCGAAAGGGTCGCCTAATGTTTGTCGACGCGCGGTTCGTAACTGATATGAATGTGGACTTTAAAGGCATGTCGCAATTTCTTACCTTGGTCCGCAAGCAGTATCGCGGCGGCGATAGATGGCCAGACACCACTGTTACCGCCAAAGCAATTTCGCTTGCTCCAACGGCATTAACCTATGGAATGTCGCGCCTCTTTCAATCTTTGGCGCTCTTGCGTGGTGGGGTCGAATTGGACATCTACCGAGACCCAGACATCATGCAACGAGAGCGTCCAAGTCGGGCCAAGGCCCTGCAGGCATTGCTTGAAATCGAGCCTCCGTCCACCAGCATCCAATCTGATCGCGAACAAGTTCAGCGATCCAAACGGAAATTTCCGCTTCATACATTGCCAAGACTGTTCCTGCGCTATGTGAAAACCTGAGAGGCCGAAGCGTCTACGGTCAGTGCTCGACGATCGTCGTCGGTGCACTGCAACCCCCTGCGCCCAACCACGATCACCGTGTCAAATCCAGGAATTGCGAGGAGAGACCCACAAAGCTCACTGAATTTTTCTCATAGTTTCTTTGGGTTGTCACCCTTGTACGATGAATGTGAATGATTTCCGCAGGGCCCTGAACAGGGCCCTGCGGAACGACTTTTGGTGAAGTTTGGACCGATTAGCCCGCGGGACGGACTTTCGCCGACACCCGGTTGACCACTTCCAAGCAGCGCCCTATGCCACGGCAAATCGGCACGCCGATGATAAGCATCGTTTTGCCCCGCAAAGACCCCTTGGGATGGTTCTCGGGATCACAGCGGTGAGCCATTTCCAAGGCCCAGCCTCGTGCCAATCCGCCAGCCTCGATCTTGTCATCATCGCAATCGTTGACTGCCGGAGCAAATCGAGGGTCCTTCAGCCATTTGAAAATCAGGTTGGCGTTGACCGCGTACCGACGCGCAACCTGCGCAACCGAAACACCCGGGACAGCAGTCTGCTGGCAAATCTCACGCCTCTCTTCGTCCGACCAAGATCGCTTCTTCCGTCTGCCCATAGAGTGCCTCTTGGTGCCCACTAACGATGGTGGACACTATCCGCATCTATCCAGGCACGTTTGGTCGGGTTCAACGGGCGCTCACTCTCAAAGTCAGCCAAAAACGTGTTTACGTGCCCTTGGGCAAGTTCAAGAACCTCACCAAATTGGACGTTGGCTCTAGAAGCGGGAATGACATCAAATGTCGTAGACATGACTATGCCAGGGCGACTTTGATAACATGAGAGATTATCCTGGGTATCAACACAAACACCTGGGTAGCCTCCTGCCGCAAAACATTCCAAGTTACTCTGACCAAGCTGCAATGTAACATCTTGAAGCGAAAGCAGTCATTAAATTTGGACTTCCAACGGCCGCTTCGTCCCCGATTGCTGACCTTGGCGCGGAGTGCAGCGAGCGACCGCTGGGAGCCCAATCTCCCAGATGCAGCAGAACACGCCGATGTCCGGTGTGGGGAGATTTTGTTGAAGAAGTCGTTTTTCGAGAGGCTCCTGGCCTAGGCTGATGACGCTCGCCGCGCCGCTCAGGCCGGGTTCGGCACGAGTTTCGCGAGCTTCCTGAGGTTTTGCGCTGTTGCTGCCATCAGGAATTCGTCGCGGGCGCCGGATGGTCCTCTGAGCCGGAGACGGTCGAGTTTCAGGATACGTTTGAGGTGAGCGAACAGCATTTCGACTTTCTTCCTGGCGCGCATTGCATCGACATATGCGTCCGTTTTGGCGATGTCGCGGGCCATGTCTCGCGCGCCTTCGTGAACAGATCGCAGGATTTTCCGCGCATGCTCCTTGGGCGTGCAACACGGCTTGAGTGGGCATGCGTCGCAGTCGTGTTTGCTGGCGCGGTAACGGCGCTGGCCGTCGTCATCTACTGCATCGCGGGCAATCTTGAAGGGGCGACGGTACTGACGGAGCCAGTGACCGGCAGGGCAGCGATAGGCGTCCTCGCCGTGGTCGTAGGTAAAATCTGACCGGGAGAAGATCTCGTCTGATCGTCTCGACTTATCGATGACGGGTATGAATGGCTCTATACCCTGTTCCTCAACCAGCCAGGCGAGCATCTCCGCATTGCCATATCCCGTGTCGCCGACAAGGCGCTCGGGATAGAGGTTGAATGTCTGCCGGGTCCGCTCAATCATATCCCGGGCGGCCTTGTTCTCGGCCTGACGGATCGGTGCGGTTGGCTCGACATCCACGATGATCGCGTTGTCGAGGTCGACGAGATAGTTCGTGGAATAGATGAAGTGCGCCTTGCCGCGATCGGCAGCAGACCAGCGCGCCGCCGGATCGACAGGCGAGATGTATTTGGGCACGACGGGTGTCGCTGCACCGAAAGCCGCATCGTCCAGTGTCGCAAGATATTCGGACGTCGCGCGGCCGGCGAATTGCTCTGGCGACCAGTCTTTCGGCGTGATCCCGTCTTCCCGGTTCGCATCAGCCTTGATCAGGGATGCGTCGACACCGAACGCTTCTCCGCCAACAAGACCTTCGCGGATGCATCGAGAAAGAACATCCTCGAACAGGAACCTGAACAGATCACTGTCGCGGAAACGGCCATGCCGGTTCTTCGAGAACGTGGAATGGTCCGGCACCGGATCGTTCAGATCCAGCCTACAAAACCAGCGATAGGCGAGGTTCAGATGCACCTCTTCGCAAAGTCGTCGCTCTGAGCGAATGCCGTGAGTGTAGCCGATAATCAACATCCTGATCATCAGTTCGGGATCGATAGATGGGCGACCAATCCGGCTATAAAACGGCTCGAGCCGACGCCGGACGCTCGAAAGATCGACGAACCGATCAATGCTCCGAAGCAAGTGATCCGCGGGCACGTGGATCTCCAGGTTGAACTCGTAGAACAGGCTGTTCTGCAGCACTTGCCGATCGCCCATCATCGCAGAAAACCTCCGTCACCACAGAGATCTTGAATCAGTGCTGGACCGTTCTTTCAACCCGGCTTTTTCAACAAAATCGGGAGGAAGCTGCCGTTTGTTCGGCGATCTGGATGGTCAGCAATCGAGGACAAAGCTGCCTTTGTCAAACGCGTCGAAGGTCCGCTCCTGACCAAAGCAAGGCGTTCATCGGCAGGATCAATGCTACCGGATGCGCATCAAGTGTTGCGGATCTATCTCATGTTGGCGCCCTGCCAACTCTGCCGGCAGGTCGACTGAAGGTGTGGTAAAATCCCGAAGATGCTCGGGCGGGTTTCGTCACAGATTTCAGACCAATCATTTATTGCGCCCGACCAGCCACTGAATGAATTGGAGAAAACAATGCGCCTGAAACGCGAAATTTACTCAGTTGCCCGCACAGGACTCGCCATTCTGACGCTGCTTTTGATTGGTATGCTGCCGGCCGTTTCGAAGGCCGAACAAAGTTTATCGGGTAAGTGGCAGTATCTGGGTGCAGGCATTGCCAGGATTGCGCACACCGGCAGCGAATTTTACATGACGGCAACATGGACAGCCAGCAGTGTTGCCGGGCCTCACTACGAAATTGACGCAATATTGCGTGGCCAAAGAATTCAAGGCACATGGCGGCACATCTCGGCCCGCAACGCCGCCGACCGTCAGCATAGATTATACTTCGAAGCTGTGATCGACACCGATGGACGCAGCATCACCGTGGAAAACACCGAAGACCCGAACGGGCACCAATGGAACACCGTTGTTCTCACTCGTGCGCTACGCGCACCTGAAAACGCCGGCGCCCCGCACCCGATCGACACAATCGCGCAAACGCTCATCGAAGATGGTGACCCTCGGAACAGCGCCATAAAGAAACACCCCTACGAAACCAGCGAGGAAGACGTGAAGCGATGGGCCAAAGAGCTGAGGGACAAATACGACCTGACCGATGATGAATGGTCGACCGCAATCGCCGATTACTTTCGCGACGGCGACGCCAAGAACCATCATCTTTGGGAACAGTTCGGCGGCTATATTGATCAAAGAGCCATTTCGCATGATCGCGCCGTAAGTATCGCGCGGATCAAATCCGGCATGGTTGACATTTTTCTGGTGCCGGATGGGATCATCGAAAAGGTGGCAGGCGAATACGAGGCAGATCGATTCAAGACCGGCGCATCCACCGACGAACGCCTGGCCGATTTCTTCACCTATGCGGTAGAGCGCATCATGGATGACGACGGCCCGTACAAACCGATGCTCGGGGACGCCGCGCTGGCGGAAATGTCAAAACTAACCGCGAAAGATCCAGAGGAAGAAACGCGCCCCGTTGTCGTTAACTGGGGCCCGGACAACAAGAAATGGGGCTGTGGGTATTCCGAGGTCTTGGCACGCATGAAACGGGCTGACCCAAGGTTCGCCATGACCTGGAATGTCTATATGAACTTACCGCATGCTGCTGGTCCATCCGGCCAGGGTGGAACCGGCGCAGGCATCACCCATAAACGGCGGATCCTGCACGCCGGCGTCGTTCAGGCCATGAAGGATTGCGAGAAGTCGATTCACTAGAGCATTTTCCAGCCTGACTTCTCTAGGAAGCTCCGCACACCTTCAGCACCCGTCCCGTGAAGGCTCTCTTTCGTGGTGCGAAGCGTTTGGTTGCGCTGCCTCGGCAGCGTAACTCCAAGGCATCAGTTCGCCTATGCGATCGATCTTGTGATCGGATATGCTGGCGATTGAGCGCGGCTTTGACTTCCTAGGATTTCACTTCACCCGGGGTGGTCTGACGGTCGCAATGGAGGCTATTACAAGGTTCGTCGACCCTGCAGCCCGGCTTTGCGAGCAAGGCGTAGGGTGGCATCAAACCCTTCCCGGTTTGTTGTGTTCGTCTTTCGCCGGGCTGAATGGGCGCGGATAGCAACCCGAGGGCTTCCAGGGAGGTAAGGCGCCTTCATGGGCCGCCGGCGGACGTCTGTTTGCTCCACACACCTGCCGAACGCCTATTTCTAACCGAGGGTCCGATTGGGCTCTGGTGCGGTGATCGGCCTGCTGACGACAAGGTCCGGTTCCACCATCCAAGCAGGCCTTGAACGAGGGGCTGTTGGCGTGACCCAAGATCCGAGAAGGAGCAGTTCGAATGCGCTATGCTCTCGCGGGAGTTGAATGGTGTCTCATTGAACCTATTCTCCGGTGCAAACCGCGAGGCGTCCAGCGTGTGGGCGATAGGCGGGTCCTGAATGGGATCTTCTGGGCGTTGAGATCGGGCAGGCTCTGGCGGGACCAGCCAGAGCGACATCGGCCCTACTCGGCCTGCTAAAACCGGTTCGTGCGGCGGTGGTGTGCCCGGTCTGCTCAGCGGACTGCCGGAAAGCCGGATGCTGCTGGCCAACACGGCGTATGATGCGAATGCCATCAGAAAACTGGTGTCGTCACAAGGCGGCCGGGCGAACATCCCGCCCCGGCGCAATCGCCGAGACCCGATTTGCTTCAGCCCGTTGCTCTATCGGGATCGGAACTTGGTCGAACGCTTCTTCAATCGGATCAAGCACTGCCGTCGCATCGCCACTCGATCCGAAAAGCGCGCGGCCAACTTCCTCGCATTCGTCAAACTCGCTGCGATCCGGCTTTGGTTGCGCGTTTATGTGTTCACGGCCTAATGTCTTTGAAGTAAGCGTGCACAAAATCAGCGGGCAACCGTGTGTTTGGATGCCAATTATTAGTTTGGGCCGATCCACAGAACCGCATGCACACAGAACGCTTTTCGGCCCCCGCACGATTTTTCTGAGCGCCGACGGCATTTTATGCTAGTTTTTCTTCCCGAGCGCCTATGAAGCGAAGCGCAAGGGGGTGGCATGAGCAGCGGCAGCATGCATCTTGTTCTGATAAAGCCAACGGACTACGACGACGATGGCTATCCTATCCAATGGCTAATTTCGGCGCTGCCGTCTAATACGCTGGCCGCTCTGAATGGTCTGGCAGAGGATTGCCGCGACCGGGCCGTACTGGGCGCGGATGTCGATCTGCACATCTCAACCTATGATGAAACGAATGCCCGGGTCTATCCACCGAAGGTCATGAAGGAGGCGCGGCGCAAGGGCGGCAAGACGTTGATCGCGCTTGTGGGCGTTCAGTCGAACCAGTTCCCGCGCGCGATGGACATGGCCCGGAAGTTCCGCGCCGAGGGGTTTCAGGTCGCCATCGGTGGGTTCCATATATCCGGCTGTATTTCGATGCTGAAAGAACTGCCCGAGGACATCAAGGAAGCCGAAGATCTGGGCATCTCGCTGTTCGCAGGCGAAGCGGAAGAACAGCGGTTGGACGAGGTTCTGCAGGACGCCTATGCGGGTCAGTTGAAGCCTCTGTACAACTGGATGAATGATCTGCCGACAATCGCCGGGGAACCGGCGCCGATCCTTCCCGCCAAGCATATCAGCCGCACCGCAGGCTCGCATTCGTCCTTCGATCTTGGCCGTGGCTGTCCGTTTCAATGCAGTTTCTGCACGATCATTAACGTGCAGGGCCGGAAATCCCGGTTTCGTACGCCGGACGATCTGGAAGCGATTATTCGGGAAAACTATGCCCAGGGCATCAAGAAGTTCTTCATCACCGATGACAACTTTGCCCGGAACAAGGACTGGGAGGCATTCGTCGACCGCCTGATCGATCTGAGGTGGAACCACGGCATGAAGATCAAGCTGATCATTCAGGTCGACACACTGTGCCACAAGATCCCCGGGTTCGTGGAAAAGTGCACCAAAGCTGGCGTGACGCGGGTCTTTATCGGGCTGGAAAACATCAATCCAGACAATCTGATCGCCGCGAAGAAGCGTCAGAATAAGATCGCCGAATATCGCGACATGTTGCAGATGTGGAAGACGCATCGGGCGACGACCTATGCGGGGTATATCTTGGGCTTTCCGGGCGACACCTATGACTCGATCATGAAGGATATCGAGATCATCAAGAAAGAACTGCCGCTGGATATGCTGGAGTTCTTCTTTTTGACGCCGCTTCCCGGATCAGAAGATCACCAGAAGATGCTGAATGCCGGGGTCTGGATGGACCCCGATATGAACAAATATGACCTGAACCATCGTTGTTCCCATCACGAAAAGATGTCGGATGAGGAATGGGAGCGAGCCTATCGCGATGCCTGGGCCGCATTTTATACGCCCGAGCACATGGTCACCGTGATGAAGCGCTTCGCGACGTCAGGCCGGAACCCGTTGAACGTGCTTTGGCTGCTGATCTGGTTCAAGGGCTGTGTGCCTATTCACGGGGTTCATCCGCTGGAAGGCGGGTTCCTGCGCCGTAAGCATCGGCTGGACAGACGTGGCGGCATGCCGATTGAGCCGCGCTGGCGTTTCTATCCGAAGTATTGGTGGGAACTTCTCGCGACGCACGCGCGCTGGGCCAAGATCTTCCTTGGTATGGTGCCAAAAGGCTACCGGATCAAAAGAGATCCGAACCGCATGGCCTTTACGGATCTGTCTTTAACACCGGTCGATGACGATCATCTGGAAGACATGCAGATCGTCTCGGAAACCCGTGGCGGAGCTGCATCGCTGAAGCGGTCGCGGTTCATCAAGGACACTGCGAAGGAAACGGCCTCGGCGCCTTTGGTCGCCGCGCAAGAGTAACCTGTTGCGACCACGTGGACGCAGCGGCTGTTTCCGGGTCAGGTCAATGATCCGAGCGTCGTGGTCTGCATTTCGCCTTCGATCCGCTGCAGTCGGTGAGATCTTATTGCGAGTGTCTTTCTTGCGCCGTGCGCTGCGTTGCCGATCGTCCCGGACCGCTGTTTGGCACCTGCTGAGAAAGGCCGCGGTCTAAAAGCGGCTGGGACGACGTATCCTGTTATCGCCGCAAGGCGCATCGGTTGCGCGCGATATCACCGCCCTATGGCGACGACCGCCATGGTCATGCGGGAGATGCAGGTCAGTTTGCCGTCTTCGTTGTGGATTTCGATGGACCAGACCTGGCTTGTGCGGCCGAGGTGGACCGGGCGGGCGGTTCCGACGACCCAGCCTTCGTAATTCGGGCGCAGATGGTTGCCGTTGATTTCCTGCCCGAAGACTCGGAATTTTTCGCGGTCAACGCAATAGGCGGCGCCGACCGAGGCCAGGGTTTCGGCCAGGACCATGTTCACGCCGCCATGGATGGTGCCATAGGGCTGGCGGGTGCGTTCCGTCGTCGGCATACGGGCACGGATGAAGTCGTCGCCGACCTCGATGCAGTCGATGCCCAGATGCTCGCAGGCCGTGGCGATATGCGATTGGTTGACCTGTTCGGTCGTGGGGCGGGTGTGCCAGATGTCGGGCATGGTCGTCTCCTGCGATGGCGCGGTCGATGTGGCACGGCGCGCGCGGCGTGGCAAGCGGATGGACCGGCGCGTCCGGGTTTGATAGAGGCGCGGGCGGCGGTGCGCTGAAGCGCACCCTACGGCGGTAAGGGTAAGGTGCGCTGCGGCGTGCCAGTGGAATGGTGTGATGCTGACAATCCACGAGATGGGTTTTTCGATTGCCGGTAAGCCGCTGTTTGCCGGTGCCTCGGCACAGATCCCGGCAGGGGCGCATCTGGGCCTGGTTGGGCGCAACGGAACGGGCAAGACGACTCTGTTCCGGCTGATCCTGGGCGAGCTGACCCCGGATGCGGGCGGAATTACGCTGCCGCCGCGCGCCCGGGTCGGCACGGTTGCGCAGGAAGCGCCGGGAGACGGGCGGACACTGATCGAGACGGTTCTGGCCGCTGATATCGAGCGTTCGTCCCTGCTGGCCGAGGCGGAGGCCGCGACCGACCCGTCCCGGATCGCAGACATCCAGACGCGGCTGGTCGATATCGACGCCCATTCGGCTGAGGCGCGGGCGGCGACGATCCTGTCCGGTCTTGGGTTCGATACGGCGGCGCAGCGGCGCCCGAGCCGGGAGTTTTCGGGCGGTTGGCGGATGCGCGTGGCGCTGGCCGCGGTTTTGTTCGCGGCCCCGGATCTTCTGCTGTTGGACGAGCCGACGAACTATCTGGATCTGGAAGGCACCGTCTGGCTGGAGAATTATCTGGCCCGGTATCCGCACACGGCGCTGGTGATCAGCCACGACCGCGGTCTGCTGAACCGTGCGGTGAACGGCATTCTGCACCTGCAGGAGCGTAAGCTGACGACCTATTCGGGCGGTTACGACACGTTCGACCGGGTGCGGCGCGAGAAGCTGATGCTGGCCAGTGCCATGGCCAAGAAGCAAGAGGCGCGCCGGGCGCATATGCAGTCTTTTGTCGACCGGTTCCGGTATCAGGCAAACAAGGCGCGCCAGGCGCAGTCCCGGCTGAAGATGCTGGCACGGATGGAACCGATTGCAGCATCGCTGGAAGGATCGGTCGCGCCGATCCGGTTTCCGGAGCCGGAAGACCTGGCGCCGCCCTTGATGACCATGGATGGGGCGTCCGCCGGGTATGGCGATCAGACCGTGCTGTCGCGGCTGGATCTGCGGATCGACCAGGATGACCGGATCGCCCTGTTGGGCGCGAACGGGCAGGGCAAATCGACATTGGCCAAAGTGATCGCCGGGCGGCTGACGCCGATGACCGGCGCGCGCAAGGCTTCGCGCAAGCTGCGGATCGGCTTTTTTGCCCAGCATCAGGCCGAAGAGTTGGTGGCCGAGGAGACGCCGCTGGACCATCTGCGCCGGCGCCGGCCCGAGGCCTTGCCCGCCAAGCTGCGCGCGATGCTGGCAGCGGGCGGGACCGGTGCCGATATTGCCGAGACCAAGGTTGCGCATTTGTCCGGTGGTCAGAAGGCGCGGCTGGTTCTGACCCTGGCGGCGCTGGATGCGCCGCATCTGATCATTTTGGACGAGCCGACCAACCACCTGGACATCGAAAGCCGCGAGGCTTTGGTCGAGGCGCTGAACGACTATTCCGGTGCGGTGATCCTGATCACCCATGATGCCCATTTGATCGAGCTGGTCGCTGACCGGTTGTGGTTGGTGCATGGGGGGCGGGTTACCCCCTATGACGGCGATATGGACAGTTACCGGCGGTTGCTGCTGGGTCAATCCGAACCGGCACCAGTCGAAAAACCCAAAGACCGCAAGGTGGTGATCAAGGCGGATCGCAAAACCGTCACCCATCTGAAGGCGGAGGTGCGGACCTGCGAGGACCGGATCGAGAAGCTCGCCGCCATGCTGGGAAAGATCGAGGAGCGGCTGGCGGACCCGGAGCTTTACGTGAGTGCTGCCGGGCGAATCGGAGATCTGCAAAAGAAGAGATCCGAGATCCTGGGCGCACAGGCCCGGGCCGAAGACCTTTGGATCGCCGCGCAGGAACGGCTGGAGGCCGCGGGCGGTTAGGATGCGTTACGGTGCGGTGGCGCAGGGTCGGATGTGCCGGGTCGGACGTGCCGGGTCGCGCGTGCCGGTTTGGACGTGCCAGCTCGGACGCGCTGGATCTTCGTGCGATCGCGCTTTCGCAAGGATTGATTGGCAGCAGCGGAGCGGTACGGGCAGCGGTGTGCCGGGCCACCGTCATGCGCCACCGTCATGCGCCACTGTCACGGTACAACGGACATGTTCCCCCAATTGAACACGGGCTTGCGCCGGTGCGCGCGCACACCGATATTCGGCGCTGCACAAGTGAGGAGGCGAGCATTTGCCCGACGATCCCGATATCCAGGCCCGGGTGATTTATCTTGCGCTGCTGGGGGCTGCGCTGGCGGTCGGTGTTTTTTCGGTCTACCGCCACCGAATGGGTCAGGCGGTACAACATGCTGCGATCTGGGGGCTGATCTTTGTCGGCGTCATTCTGGCGGTGGCGTTTTTGGAACCGTTGAAGCAATCGCTGTTCAATGACGAGCCGCAGGCGATTGACGACCGGACCATTCAGTTGCGCCAGGCGCGGGACGGGCATTTTTATGCAACGCTGCAGATCAACGGCCAGCCGATGCAGTTTCTGATCGATACCGGCGCCAGCGAAATGGTTCTGCGCCGGGCGGATGCCGAGGCGGCGGGGATCGAGACGGATGGCCTGGATTACTGGGTCAAGACGCAGACGGCGAACGGCGAATCGACCGCGGCGGTGGTCAGGCTGGAAAGTGTCGAGTTGGGTCCCTACACTGATCGCGATGTGCGCGCCTTGATCGCGGGCGGCGATCTGAACAAATCGCTCCTGGGGATGCGGTATCTTGAACTGTTCAGCGGGTTCCGGCGCGATGGGGACAGGTTTTACCTGACGCGGTGAGGCGGGGCATCAATCTGCGCCGGGCTTGGCCTCGTGGCGTTTTTCCCACCGGCCGCCATCGCCCTGTGCCCAGTAGACCGCGGCCAGATTGGCCCCGGTGATGGTGCGCCACTGATCGCGCGCGGCCTCGACCGCCGCCGGATCGTGCCCGTCGAACAGGATCGCGGTGGTCTGCATGGCTTCGATCTCGGGCAGGTCAGCTTCGGCCCCATCGATCAGGAACAGGACCCGGGCGCCATTGGGTTTGGCGTCCGAGGTTGTCAGCCAGACAGGATGCCGTGGGGCAGAAAGCCGGCATCGTCAGCGGTCCAGAGCTGCGCGTCGAGGAACCGGAGGCGGTCGGCATGGCTGCTGCGGACGACGGCATGCTGGCCGCGGTCCAGCGTGCGCTGCAGCATGGTCGGCAAGGCGCGTTCCAAGGGGATCCGGGTCAGGTGATAGAAGCGGACTTCGGACATGCCCCAAGGCTTGGAGGCCGCGATGCCTGGCGTCAATAGGCCGGGAGTGATTTCGCGCGCACAAATCACCGGCATGTGCCGGGCTGACTTTTTTGAAACCCGGTCCCGGGGCAACATCGCGTCGGTCTACCGGGTAGATGTGCTTGCGGACGCAAACCGACGGGTTGGAACGATGCTCAAGCGGTCCCCAGAAATTGAAGCGGTTGTGGAGCGTTGGTTGGCCGCCCACAGCGGCAAGCAGGGCCGCCCGCTGATCAACATGCTCTCGAAGTCCGAGCCTCTGCGGTATCTGGGATTTGCACCGGACGAGTATTGGGCGGGATCGTTGCTGCGCCCGGGCCTTGCGCAACATATTTCCGAAGTCCCCGACTGGAACGCCAGCGGCACAATCGTCGAAGCGTTCGAGATGAATGATGTCGGATGGGCGATCTGGCCGGGGAACGCGGCGAATTCCGGTTTGACGACCCGATCAGTGTCGCGCTGCGCGGGATCGAAGGTCAGCGCAGGATTTCATGCCTGCACTGGAACGGGTAAGCGGTTTTCGCGTTCCAGACGGAAGGCTGCCGGAAACCCGGTCATGCAGCCGGAAGGGTCCTATTTCTCGTAGCTTTTGACCAACTGATCCAGCGCCGCGACGCCCCAGCCGGTTGCGCCCTTGGGGGCCAGGTGCGTGGCGGAGGTGGTCGTTGCGACACCGGCGATGTCGATATGGATCCACGGCACGCCGTCCTCGATGAACTTTTCCAGGAACGCCGCCGCGGTGCACGATCCGCCATTGCGCCCGCCGGTGTTTTTGACGTCGGCAAAGGTCGATTTAATCTGGTCGTGATAGGCTTGGTCCAAGGGCATGCGCCAGGTCTTGTCGCCAGCAGCAGCGCAGGCCGCCTGATAGGCCGCATCGAATTTGTCGTCGTTCGAAAAGTGACCTGCCGTTGATTTGGAGAGCGCCACGATGATGGCGCCGGTCAGCGTGGCAAGGTCGATAATGCCGGACGGGTTGAAGGTCTGCTGCGTGTACCAGAGGGCATCTGCCAGAACCAGGCGGCCTTCGGCGTCGGTGTTGATGATTTCGATCGTATCGCCCTTCATCGACGTTACGATATCGCCCGGGCGCTGCGCCCGTGCGTCGGGCATGTTTTCGACCAGGCCGACAATCCCCACCACATTCGCCTTGGCCTTACGCAGCGCCAACGTGCGCATGACGCCCGCGACGACGCCCGCGCCGCCCATATCCATGGTCATGTCTTCCATGCCGCCTGCCGGTTTCAGCGAGATACCGCCGGTGTCAAAGACGACGCCCTTGCCGACCAGAGCGAGCGGTGCTTCGTCGCCCCCGCCCATCCATTTCATGACGACCAGTTTGGTTTCGCTGTCCGACCCCAGACCCACGCCCAGCAGGGCATTGGCGCCCATGTCGGCCAGTTCCTGTTCGCCCAGGATTTCGACATCCAGGCCCATTTCGCCCATCGCGGCCAGGCGCGCGGCAAATTCATCGGTGGTCAGCGTGTTGGCCGGTTCGTTAACCAGATCGCGGGTGAAGAACACGCCCTCTGCCAGCGCGGCGAACGGCGCCGAAGCGGCGGCCAGGGCCTCGGGTGCATCGCTGGTGACGGTCAGCGCGTGGGTTTTGTCCGCACCGTTCCCGTTCTCGCCAGCTTTCTTGTAGTCGGCGAACCGGTAGAGGCGCAGGACGCTGGCGCACACCAATTCTGCGACCAGGGCGGCATCGCCGATACCAGCGGTACAGATTGTAGATTGGCCGTCGCCCAATGCGCCTGCGATGGCGCCCCCGGCGCGCCGCGCCGCGTCGCGGTCCGGTTCTTCGCCCATGGTGGCCAGAACCAGGCGGTCCGCTGCCATGCCGTTCGGATAGTTCAGGACCTGCACCTTGCGTACGGCCGGTTTGAAATCGTCCTGACCGGTGACGCGGGACAATTGCCCGCCGGTCAGTGCATCCGCCCGCGCGGCGGCGGCGGACAGCGCGGCCTTGCCATCGCAGAACACAACCACTGTGCCCGGCAGCGCGGACAGCTTCTCCAGGTTTTCGGCAGCAAAATCGACAGGGCAGGGGGTGGTCATCGGCGAGCTCTCCGGCAGCAGATATGATTCGGCGCACAGCCTAACGCGAGAGGTGGTGCGCTGTCGTGCGACCTCTGCGCGCCGTCGGTTCGGGTCTGGCCGATTGCGAATGTCGCCGCTAACGTGGCGCCAACATCGGATTACCGGGCCGCAAGGAAGCACTAGGATGACCCAGACACAGAGCCAAACACCGGATTATGCCGCTTTCTACGATGCCTTCGAACCGGCGATGCTGGAGGCCGAACTGGCCGGAAGCCTGCGCGATGGGTTGAACGCCTGTGTCGAGTGCTGCGACAGGTATGCCGACAGCGATGCGGTTGCCGTTCATTGGGTCGGGGCCGATGGCGGCGGCAGGGATGTTACATTCGCCGAATTGCAGCGCGACGCGGCACGATTTGCCAATGTGTTGGCGGCACAGGGCGTCGGGCCCGGCGACCGCGTTGCCGCGATGCTGCCGCGCATTCCTGAATTGGTTGCGGTCATTCTGGGCACCTTCCGGGCTGGTGCGGTTTATCAACCATTGTTCACCGCATTTGGTCCCAAGGCCGTTGCGCAGCGGCTGGCCGGATCCGATGCCAAGGTTGTGGTCACCGATGCTGCCAACCGGTCGAAACTGAACGATGTTCCGGACGCCCCGCAGATCGTGACGATTGGCGCGGCGGATGACGGCGACATCGATTATCACCAAGGGCTGGACGGGCAGTCCGATCAGTTCGACCCGGTTATGCGCACGGGCGACGATCTGTTCATGATGCTGTTCACGTCTGGCACAACCGGCGAGCCGAAGGGCGTCGGGGTGCCATTGGCGGCGCTGCCGTCCTTTGCCGCCTATATGAAATACGGGATCGATCTGCGCCCCAGCGATCGTTATTGGAACATCGCAGATCCCGGTTGGGCCTATGGCCTTTATTATGCTGTCATCGGGCCGCTGATGCTGGGATGTGCAACGACGCTTTATGACGGACCCTTCACGGTTGAGAGTACCTGTGATCTGATCCGCGAGCGCGCGATCACCAATCTGGCCGGTGCGCCAACCGCGTATCGTCTGTTGATCGCGGCGGGCGGCGTGGTGCCGCAAGCCATTCGCGGGCGGCTGCGCGTTGCGTCCAGCGCCGGAGAGCCGTTGAACGGCGAGGTCATGCGCTGGTTTGCGGACGAGCTGGAATGCCCGCTGCGCGATCATTATGGCCAAACAGAAATCGCGATGGTGCTGATGAACCATCACGGCCTTGCGCATCCGGTCCGTACCGGCAGCGCCGGACTGCCGATGCCTGGATACAGCCTGGAAGTGGTGGACGAGGCGGGGGCGCCGGTGCCCGATGGCCAGCCCGGCGTTCTGGCGGTCAATCGCGCAAAGTCCTCGCTGTTCTATTTCCCCGGATATTCGGGCCGCGAAGGCGCCGACTGGGTCGGCGATCTCTATTTGACCGGCGATTCCGTCGAGCGGGCACAAGACGGGTCGTACAGCTTTGTCGGGCGCAACGACGATTTGATCTCGTCAGCCGGGTACCGGATCGGGCCGTTCGATGTGGAAAGCTGCCTGATCGAGCATGAGGCCGTGCTGGAATCCGCCGTTGTCGGCAAGCCCGATGCCGAGCGGGGGCATATCGTCAAGGCGCATGTGGTATTGAATGCAGGTCACGAGGCCACGGATGAATTGGCCGAGGAATTGCGCCTGCATGTGCGCGCCCGGCTGGGCGGCCATGCCTATCCGCGCGAGATTGCCTTTGCCGAAGCGTTGCCCAAGACCCCGAGCGGCAAGATCCAGCGGTTTTTGTTGCGTGAGGATGGCTGAACGCCCGCCTGTGGCCGACACGTCCTGCGCCGGACTTGACCGTCTGGCCCGTGTCGGGCAGGTGCGGGGGTGGGTTGGGGCGCGTTTTAACCGGATGATTGGGGACGAACGCTTTAAGATTTTGAGCGGCCCCGTTTTCAGGGCGCCTGACGGGATAGGTCAGGCAGGAAAATGCGCTAGGGAGTGACGCGTGCGACGGCTGGACAGCTATATTTTTCGCCAGATCACCGGGCCGTTCCTGTTCTTTGTGCTGGTGTTCACGGGCGTTATCTGGCTGACCCAGTCGCTGCGTGTGATCGATACCGTTGTGAATAACGGTCAGTCGGCACGGGTGTTCCTGGAATTTACGGTTCTGCTGCTGCCGCTGGTGCTGTCAATTGTGCTGCCGGTGGCGCTGTTCGCTTCGGTTCTTTACGCGATCAACCGGCTGTTTACCGATTCCGAGATTACCGTGATGCTGGCGTCCGGTCTTTCCGGCATGTCGCTGCTGCGCGCGGTGACGGCCTTTTCGCTGCTGGTGCTGGTGGCGGTCTATGCCATCACGCTTTACCTGATGCCAGCCGCCCAGCGCGAGATGCGCGACCGGATATCCGAAATCAGGGGCGACGTCGCGGCCGCCTTCGTGCGCGAGGGCGCGTTCCTGAGCCCGATTACCGGCGTTACGATTTATCTGCGCGAAACGGGCCGGTCGGGCGAGATGTTCGGGGTTTTTGTCCAGGACGAGCGCGACCCCGAGCAGGTTGTCACCTATACGGCCGAGCGGGCGCTGTTGGTCCGCGATTCCGGGCACACCCGGCTGATCATGTTCAATGGGATTGCGCAAAGCGCTGCGCAACCCTTGGCTCAGGATCTGTCGATCCTGCGGTTCGAGCGGCTGTCCTATGATCTGACGCAATTCGCCGAGCCCGGAGCGGTTCGGGCGCGCAAGCCGTCGGAAATGTTTCTGCCCGAGCTTTTGGCGGTAACGCCCGAGCAAGCCGCGCCACGGACGCTGGGCGATTTTCGGGCCGAGGCGCATGAGGTGCTGTCGGGGCCGCTATATGTCATAGCGCTGCCATTGCTGGCGGTTGCGTTCGTGATCAGTGCAGGGTTCAGGAGGCAAGGTTTCACGGGGCGGATTCTGGCCGCGGCGGTTGCCGGGATGGGGCTGCGCCTTGCGGGATTGGCAGCGAAAAGCGCTGTTTCGGGCGAGCCGTCGCTTTGGCCGATCATGTATGTGCCGCCGATCCTGGGTGTCGTGGTCGCGCTGTGGATGCTGTCGGGGCTGCGCTGGCCCTTGCGGCGGCGCAAGGCGGGGGCGGTCTGATGCGGTGGACGCTGTGGTTTTACATCGCTCGCCGGTTTCTGTGGACTGTCGGCGCCGCTTTTCTTGCCGTGCTGATGCTGGTTGTGATCGTCGACATGGTCGAGTTGCTGCGGTCCAACAAAGACGGGCGCGCCGGGTTTCTGGACCTGTTGGGCATGGCTTTCCTGCACGCCCCGTCAATCACCATCGCGGCCGCGCCGTTTACCGTTCTGCTGGCGGCGATGGTGTCCTTTGCCGTGCTGGCACGGCGCTCGGAACTGGTTGTGACCCGTGCTGCGGGGGTGTCGGTCTGGCGCCTGATTATGCCGGCGCTTGTGGTTGCAGCCCTGCTTGGCGTGTTTTCGTTCGCTGTCTACAACCCGATTGCGTCAGCCTTTGCCGCGCGCTTCGAAACCTTGGAGAGCCGCTATTTCGAGCGGCCTTCCTCGCGCCTGGCGGTCGCGTCGGGCGGGTTGTGGCTGCGCCAGGGCGGGGTCAAGGGGCAAACGGTTATTCGTGCCACGCGGGCGAGCGCCTCGATCGAGCGGCTTTGGGACGTTTCGGTCTTTCAGTTCGATGCCGAGGACAGGCTGTATCGCCGCTTGGACGCAAGGACGGCGGTTCTGGGCGACCGTGCCTGGCGCCTGGGCGGCGTGACCCGTTGGGACCTTTTGACCGGCGCGGGCACCGACGCGGAAAAGGCGATTGTCGAGACCCGGTCTGTGTCGATGGAAGAGACAACCATCGACACGGATCTGACGGTCGAGCATATCCAGGACAGTTTCGCAGCGCCCCAGACGATCAGCTTCTGGAAGCTGCCCGGATTTATTGCGCTGTTGGAAGAATCCGGCTTTGCATCGAACCGGCACAGGATGCACTGGTTCGGCCTTATCTCTGCACCGGTGGTCTTCATGGCCATGGTTTTGATCGGTGCCGCCTTTTCGATGCGCCATGCCCGATTCGGCGGATTGGGGTTCATGGCGCTGGGATGCGTGATCTCGGGCTTTGGATTTTTCTTTCTGTCGGATATCTCAAGCGCTCTTGGCGCCTCTGGCGCCGTTCCGGTGCTGCTGGCGGCTTGGGCGCCGCCATTCTCGGCGGTGCTGTTCTCTCTCGGCTTGCTCCTCCATCTTGAGGATGGCTAAAAGGTCCGAACGGGCCGCGACGCCCGCGCGGCGTTCCGGACCGCGAGAATGGGGAGGACGCCGTATGGCGTGGGGAAGATAAGGGGCTGGCCGGGAAAGGCTGGCGTGCTGCTTGCGGCCTGGCTGGCTGCCATGCTGATCGCATTGGCACCGGGCGCATGGGCGCAGGAGATCAAGCTTCCCGGCGGCGATCAGCCGGTTTCGCTGGTCGCTGATACGATCTCGGTGAATTCCGAGACGCGGACCATTGTGGCAGAAGGATCGGTCGAGGTTTATTACGGCGAGCGGACCCTGACCGCGGACCGCATCGTCTATAACGACGAAACCGGCAGGATCTTTGCCGAAGGATCGCTGGTCCTGCGCGACCCTTCGGGCGTGACCGTTTTTGCCGATGCCGCCGAACTGGATGCCGATCTGATCGATGGGCTGGTCAAAGGCGCGCGTTCGGTGATGGGCGAGCACACGCGCCTGGCCGCTGTCGAGGCGCGCCGGGTCAACGAACGCTATAACACGCTGTCGAAAGCTGTTTATTCGCCGTGCAAGGTTTGCGCGGACGATCCGACGCCGTTGTGGCGCATCCGCGCGCGCAAGGTAATCCACGACGAAAAAGAGCGGGTCATCCATTATGAGAACGCGACGTTCGACGTGCTGGGCGTTCCGATTGCATGGCTGCCGTATTTTCGCCATCCCGACCCGACGGTAAAACGAATGAGCGGGTTTTTGGTCCCGTCCTTCTTTTCATCTTCGATCTTCGGTTATGGAGTGAAACAGCCCTATTTCCTGGTGATCGACGATTATTCCGATCTTACCGTCACGCCGTTCTTCATGACCAATGACGGTCTGATCATGGAGCTGGAATATCGCCGGGCGTTTGCCGATGGCGACCTGCGTGTGTCGGGATCGGGAACGGTCAACGATTATTTGGGCAACACCCGGTTCCACGGTCATTTCGACAGCGAAGGCCGGTTCAATCTGACGGACGAGATTGAATGGGGTTGGGACATCACCGTTACTTCGGACGATTCCTATCTCAGCCGTTTCGACTATGCCTATGGCGACCGCCTGAGCAGCGAAATCTTTCTGCGCCGTTACCGCCGCGACGGGTTTTTCGATGTCTCGGGCGTCTATTTTCAAAGTCTGCGCGACAACGAGCCGTCGGGCGATATTCCGCGGGCGCTGCCGGTCATCGAGGCGCGGTACAATTTCGATGAAGACCTGCTGGGCGGGCGCGTCGGGTTGATCGCATCCAGCTATACGCTGTTCCGCAACCGGGGCCGGGATGTCACCCGGATGAGCCTGGGGGCGGATTGGGAAAAGCAGGTCATCACCGATTGGGGCCTGTCGCTGACCGCGTTTGCCGAGGCACGCGGCGACGTCTTTTTTGTGAACAACGATCCGACATTCGGGTCGGACACCATCGCCCGGTTCACGGGATTGGTGGGGTTCGAGGCGGCATTCCCCCTGGTGACGGACACCACGAACGGCGTGACCCACGTGATCGAGCCGGTCGTACAGGCGATCCTGGCCCCCTATGGCGGCAACGATCCTGACATTCCGGTCGAAGACAGCCTGGTGACCGAGTTCGACGAGACGAATGTGATCGACCGCAATCACTTTTCCGGCCTGGACAGTGTCGAGGAAGGGCCGCGGGTCAATATGTTGGTTCGGTACGAGCGGCTGTCGGGTGACGGGCTGCGTTTCGACGCGGCGCTGGGCCGGGTGTTCCGCTTTAAAAGCCAGCAGGCATTTTCCATCGGTTCGGGCTTGCAGGCGGCGGATTCGGACTTCGTCGCGGCCTGGTCGGCCGGATACGATCCCTATTTCCAGGTGCGCCACCGGATGCGGTTCGACGACGATGGCCGGATCACACGAAACGAGCTGTTCGGCGAAGTCGATTATGGCCGGTTTGAAATGACGGTCGGCTATGTCTTCTTCGAAGCCGATCCGACGATCGGAACGGCAACCGACCGCGAGGAGGTCAACGGGACCATGCGGTTGGGGATCGACGAGAACTGGTCGCTGACTGCCTTTGCCCAGCGCAATCTTGATGCGGGCGAATTTGTACAATTCGGTGGTGGGATCAGCTATGAAAACGAATGCTGTGCGGTCGATCTGGTGGTGAAGCGACAGGCGACCGACTCGGAGAATGATCCGGCGTCGACATCCGTGAACCTTCAAATCAGATTGTTCACCTTGGGTGCAGGCAACGATCGGTAGGTGGAGGTGGAGCGGTGACGAGCTTTCTGAAGACAATTCTGGGTCTGGGTGCCTTGGCGGCCATGCTTTCAGCGCCCTTGGCCGAGGCGCAAACCCGGTTTCGGCCTATCGCGGTGGTCAACGATTCGGCGATCACGGGGTTCGATCTGGCGCAGCGCGCACAGATTATGGTTGCGCTGGGCTTTTCGGCGGCCAGCCCGGATGCCTTGCGGGCCGCGGCATTGGATCAACTGGTGCAGGATCGTCTGAAGCTGCAGGCGGGCAAGGCGCTGGGGATCAAGCCGTCGAAAGAGATGATCGACGGAACGCTGGATCAGCTTGCAAAGCGGCGCGATCTGTCGGCGGCGGAATTCAAGGCCGTGATGAACAATCAGGGCGTGTCCGATATGGCGCTGGACGATCTTGCCAGCGCCGAGGCAGTCTGGCGTCAGGTTGTCCGGGCCCGGTTTTCCCAGCGCGTTCAACCGGGCGAAGCCGAGATCGATTCAGAGATTGCGCTGTTGAAGAACCGCGGCGAGTTCGAATACCGGTTTCTGGAAGTTGGCCTGCCGCTGGTTTCCCGTGGCCGGACCGAGGAAGGGACGCGAGCATTGGCCGAGCAGCTTTATGCGCAACTGAACCGGGGCGGCGACTTTAAGGCCGCCGTGCGTAAGTACTCCGAAGCGCCCAGTTCCGTGCGTGCGGGCGATACCGGTTGGGTGACGACCTTTGGGATGCCGCCCGAATTGCAGGCGGTGATTGTCGATATGAACGTCGGCTCGGTTTCGCCGCCGTTTTCGGTCCCCGGCGGACTGTCGATCCTGAAGATGGTCAACCGGCGGGCGTCGCCGGCTGCGACAGGTGATGACGTGCAGTTGCGCGAACGGGTTCGTGCCCAGCTTATTGCCCGCAAGAGCGCGCGGTTTGCCGAGGGTCTGTTGCAGGAATTGAGGCGCGACGCCCTGATCGACGTCCGGTGAGCGGGCCGCTTGCGGTCACGCCGGGCGACCCGGCAGGGGTCGGCGCCGAAATTGCGATTGCGGCCTGGCGGCGGCGGGCCGATCTTTCGGCGTTCTTCCTGATCGACGATCCCGCGCGGATCGCCGGTCTGTCCGGCGATGTGCCGGTTGCCTTGATCGAGACGCCCGGCGAGGCGGCAGCGGCCTTTCCCGATGCTCTGCCGGTATTGCAGCACCATTTTACGGCGCCGGTAGTGCCCGGACAGCCAGAGCCGCGGAACGCCGCCGCCGTGATCGATGCCATTGACCGCGCTGTCG
The DNA here is from genome assembly GCA_951813525.2 of uncultured Limibaculum sp. Lineage (GTDB taxonomy): Bacteria > Pseudomonadota > Alphaproteobacteria > Rhodobacterales > Rhodobacteraceae > Thermohalobaculum. The sequence continues at coordinate 2,192,558 of CATOTJ020000002.1, read as the reverse complement.
GGTTCGCCCAGGCCGGTCAGGCAGCCGGTGTCGTCACCAATCCCATCAACAAGAAGGTGCTGTATGACGGTGCCGGGTTCGGTTGGCCCGGCCATACCGAGTATCTTGCACATCTGGGCGGGGTGCCCAGAACAGTGATGATGCTGGCGGCGCCAGGACTGCGGGTGGTGCCGGTCACGATCCACATTCCGCTGGGCGATGTTCCGGCGGCGTTGACCGGGGAATTGATCATCGAGACGGCGCGGACGACGGCGGAGGGTCTGCGCCGGGATCTTGGAATCACGTCACCGCGTCTGGCGGTTGCCGGGTTGAACCCGCACGCAGGCGAGGGCGGCGCGATGGGGCGCGAAGAGATCGACGTGATCATCCCGGCATTGGAAGAATTGCGGGCCGGGGGGCTGAACGTCGCCGGGCCTTTGCCCGCGGATACGATGTTCCACCCTGCGGCCCGCGCCCGGTACGATGTGGCGCTGACGATGTATCACGATCAGGGCCTGGTCCCGATCAAGACCTTGGATTTCGCCCGCGGCGTAAACGTGACCTTGGGCCTGCCGTTCGTGCGGACCTCGCCGGACCACGGGACGGCCTATGATATCGCGGGGACCGGGCAGGCCGACCCATCCAGCTTGATCGAGGCTTTGAAGATGGCCGGCGCGATGGCCCGGGCGCGCGGCCGCGCGGCGTGAGCGACGTTTCAGAAGATGGCCTGCCGCCGCTGCGCGATGTGATCGCGCGCCATGGCCTCAGCGCCCGGAAATCGCTGGGCCAGAACTTTCTGATGGACCTGAACCTGACGCGGCGTATCGCGCGGGCCTCCGGTCCGCTGGACGGCGTCGAAGTGATCGAGGTGGGGCCTGGCCCCGGCGGATTGACCCGGGCGCTGCTGTTCGAGGGGGCCGCCCGGGTTATCGCCATCGAGCGCGATGCCCGCTGTCTGGAGGCGCTGGCCGAAATTGCGGCCCACTGGCCCGGACGCTTGCAGGTGATCGAGGGCGATGCGCTGGAGGTAGATCCCGCCCGGCATCTGACCGGCCCGGCACGCATCGTCGCCAACCTGCCCTATAATGTGGGAACGCCCTTGTTCGTCGGGTGGCTGTCCGGGCGGTGGCCGCCCTGGTGGGACAGTTTGACATTGATGTTTCAGCGAGAGGTTGCCGAGAGAATTGTCGCGGCACCGGGCACGAAGGCCTTTGGCCGTCTGTCGGTTCTGGCCGGGTGGCGATCATCGGCGCGGATCGCCTTTGACGTTCCGGCCCGGGCCTTTACGCCGCCGCCGAAAGTGACGTCGTCGGTCGTTCACATTCGGCCCGCTGCGGAGCCACCCGGCATCAACCCCGCACGGCTGGAGGCCGTCACCGCCGCGGCCTTTGGTCAGCGCCGCAAGATGCTGCGCCAATCCCTGAAGTCGGTGGTGCCGGATCCGGTTGGGTTGATGGAAAGCCTGGGTCTCGACCCGAAACGCCGGGCCGAGACACTGACAATCGACGAGTTTCTGGCGATCACCCGCGCTGTTTCTTGAAGGAGTACGGCCGGGGTGATTGAGGCAGCCGCCAGCGCGGGTGCCGGGTGTTGCCAGTCTATCCGGTTGGTGACGCGGCCGACTTGTCAAACAGACCGAAGACCTGTGCGATCAGAAGGAACGCGCGCCCATAGGCCGTGTCGGCCATTTCGATCAGGCGCGGGTCGATGCCGATCTGATCGGAGGCCCGGACAACCAGCCGGATGTAGGCGGTGGAAAAGCGCAATGCCTGCGCCCGGAAGGCCGGATCGCGGCGCAGCAGCGCGCGCAGAATGGCGAAAGTTATATCGTCGTCGATCCCGGCCAGCCTGGCGATTTCGTCGCCGCGCTGCCCTTGCCCGAACCAGTGCCACAGGCTGGCGGAAACATGCTCGGGGTGCATATCCTCGACATGGATCGCTTCGCCCATCAGGCCGTCCAGAATCTCGCGCCCCGTTTCGGCCAGATCTGCGACATCGGGATCGGACAGCGTTGCCTCGACGACCTGCCTTGTGCCCGGGCGATCCAGATCGCCCTCGAGGATCTGCACCAGCGCGGTCCAGTTGAGCGCCCCGCGCGGGGTGGCGGCGGGCATCGCGCCCAGCGGCAGGCTGATATCCTGCCCTGCGACAGGGGCCGCAGTCATCTCCACCTGCGGACCCATATGCGGGTTCAGGCGTGATGTCCGGTCGATCTGTTTGAGCAGGGATTGCGCCTTTTCTTCCAGCGCGCCGAGGCGGCCAACATTCTCGGCCAGCATCTTTCGCTCGTCGCGGACCATATCACTTGCCGCATCGCCCAGCAGCCGGGCCAGTTCATCGGCCGACGCAGGGGGGTGGGCCGCGATAGAGTTCGCCGTCTCTTCCAAGCGCTTGGATATTTTGGCGACCGGTTGGACCAGCCCGCTTTCCAGCATCGCTGTGGCCATGCCGACGGCATCGTTCAGCGTCTTGATGTTTGCGCGGACGCTTTCGTCCAGCATATCGGCGCGGTTCTTCGAGGCGCCTTCAATCTCGGTGGCCAGCGCGGTCAGAGCGGCTTCGATCTTGCCGGTGGCCGCTTCGACGCGGTTGCGCTGATCTTCCAGGGCCTGGGTCAATGACGTGCCCAGGCGGTCGTCAATCCCCCCCAGAATTCCGTCGATCCGGCCAGCCAGCGTTTCGGCATCGGCGTCGAGGCGTTTGATCAACAGCTCGCGGTCGTTTTCCAGCAGCTTTTCGACATGGGCCGTACGGTCGCGGGTGGACCGGTCCAGCAGGATCACACTGTCCAAAAGGGTCGAGTCGATCTTGGACAGAACATCTTCCAGCGTCCGGTCCAGTTTCTGGGCGCTGGCGATTGTGTCCTGTTCCATGCGCCGGCAAGCGGCATCCAGCCGGTCGGTCGTGCCGGCGCTGACGGCATCGACATTTGCAGCCAGCGTCGAGACGGACGTGGCCAGGGCCAGCACTGTTTCATTTTGATCGGCAATTGTACTGGTCAGACGTTCCGACCGGCGCAGCAATGCAACCACGATCCAGATCATCGCGACCGGTCCCGCGACGGCGAAGCAGAAGAACATCAGGTCCAGGCTGGGAAGGAAGCCGCCCTTTTGCGCGGCCATGCGCACATAGTAGCCGATGCCATAGGTGCCCAGGGCCAGGATCCAAAGCACGCTGACCGCCAGCGGCAAGCCGTTCTGGTCCAGCCAGGCACGCATGCCTGACCGTTCGCGCGCGGACACGGTCCGCGTCAGCAATCCACCAAAAGCCCCCCGAAGGCGATCCAGCGCCGGTGTCAGCATTGCCCGCGTTCGGTGGTAGGGCTGAAAGTCCGACTGCTCGTCTATTGGCCTCTCCACCATAAGGAGAGAATCGCACCAAGACGGTGATTTGGCAATCAGATATATTTGACCGTCAAAATCTCGTAAGATTTGCCGCCGCCAGGGGTGTTTACGTCGACGCTGTCACCGACATCCTTACCGATCAGCGCACGCGCCAGGGGCGAGCGCAGGTTGAGGCGTCCGTTATCGATATCGGCCTCGGCCTCGCCCACGATCTGATAAGTGCGTTCTTCGTCGGTGTCTTCGTCGACGATCTCGACCGTGGCGCCAAAGCGTATCGTTTCGCCCGAAAACTTGGTCGGGTCGATGACGTCGGCGCGCCCGATCAACCCCTCCAGTTCCTGAATGCGGCCTTCGACAAAGCTCTGCTTTTCGCGCGCGGCGTGATACTCGGCGTTTTCTGAAAGATCGCCGTGCTCGCGCGCCTCGGCGATCGCCTTGATCACGGCGGGGCGCGTGTTCTCTTTCAGCTCTTTCAGCTCGACGCCCAGGGCATCATAGCCGCGACGCGTCATCGGAACTTTATCCATCTCTTTTCACTCCACCGGAAGTCCGGGCCGAATGCACCGATTGACCAGAAAAGCACGGGGCCGCGCGTACTGCGCAGCCCAAGCGACATATTAGGGCCCAGAATCCTCGAAATGCAAGCTTGGGGTGAATTCGGCGCCCGTGTCTTTCGCGCCCGTGTCTTTCGCGCCGGTGTCTAACGTGCCCGCGCCGAAACCGAATAAGATTGTAGTGGCGCCACGGTCAGCTCGGTATCGCTTAGCGTGTCGATCGCCTGGGCTGCCGCCAACGCACCGGCTGCGGTCGTGTAGTAGGGGATCTTCTGGCGCAGGGCCATGGCGCGAATGTCAAAGCTGTCGCGAACCGATTGGGCGCCTTCGGTCGTGTTGAACACCAGCGTGATCCCGCCATCCTTCATGCGATCGACGATGTGCGGGCGGCCTTCATAGACCTTGTTGATGCGCTTTGCCGGGATGCCTGCCGCTTCCAGGGCAAGCTGCGTGCCGCCGGTGGCGATGATTTCGTATCCCAACCGCTGCAAAACACCGGCCGCTTCGACGATTGTCTGCTTGTCCTGGTCGCGAACCGAAATGAAGGCCGTCCCGGTTTCGGGCAATGGAACCCCGGCGCCCAATTGGCTTTTCAGAAAGGCGCGTGCGAAATTGGTGTCCAGGCCCATAACCTCGCCGGTCGAGCGCATCTCCGGGCCAAGCAAAGTGTCCACACCGGGGAAACGGGCAAACGGCAGAACCGCTTCCTTGACCGCCGTGTGCGGGGTTTGCGGGCTGATCAGATCGAAGTTCCCCAGCGGCTCGCCCGCCATCAGCCGTGCGGCGATCGATGCAATCGGCGATCCGACAGCTTTGGCCACGAACGGCACGGTGCGCGAGGCGCGCGGGTTCACTTCCAGCACATAAATGTCGTCGCCCTTGATCGCGAATTGCACGTTCATAAGGCCGACGACCTCCAACCCCAGGGCCAGCGCCTCGGTCTGGCGCTCCAGTTCTTCGATAATCTCCGGCGGCAAGGAATGGGGCGGCAATGAACAGGCGCTGTCGCCGGAATGAACCCCCGCTTCTTCGATATGCTCCATGATGCCCGCGACGTGAACACCCTCGCCATCGCACAGGGCATCGACATCGACTTCCACCGCGCCGGAAAGATAACTGTCGATCAGGACCGGGCTGTCACCGGACACAACGACGGCCTCGCTGATATACCGCCGCAGGCCTGTGTCATCGCGCACGATCTCCATCGCGCGCCCGCCCAGAACATAAGACGGGCGGATCACCACCGGGTAACCGACCCGGTTGGCAATCGCCAGGGCTTGTTCGCCCGAACTGGCAATGCCGTTGACCGGCTGGCGCAAGTCCAATTTGTGCAGCAGTTGCTGGAACCGTTCGCGGTCCTCGGCCAGATCGATGGCGTCCGGGCTGGTTCCCAGGATCGGGATACCCGCCGCTTCCAGGCCGCGCGCCAGTTTCAGCGGGGTTTGCCCGCCGAACTGGACGATCACGCCGTGCAGAGTGCCCGCCTGTTGCTCGACGCGCAGGATCTCCAGCACGTTTTCCAGGGTCAACGGCTCGAAGTACAGTCGATCCGACGTGTCGTAGTCGGTCGAAACCGTTTCCGGGTTGCAGTTGACCATCACGGTTTCAAAACCGGCTTCGGTCAGCGCGAAGCAGGCGTGGCAACAGCAATAATCGAATTCGATCCCCTGACCGATGCGGTTCGGGCCGCCGCCCAGGATGACCACTTTCTTCTTCCCGGAAGGGCGTGCCTCGCACTCGACCTCGCCATCCACCGGTGCTTCGTAGGTCGAATACATATAAGGCGTCTGCGCTTCGAATTCTGCGGCGCAGGTGTCGATCCGTTTGAAGGCTGCCTGAATGCCGTGGGCATGGCGGATGCGGCGAACGCCGTCCTCGGTCAGATTGGTCAATGCGCCCAGACGGGCATCCGAGAAGCCGAACATCTTCAAGCGGCGCAGCCCTTCGGTGCTTTGCGGCAGGCCGTTGGCGACCAGGTCCGCCTCGACATCCAGCAGCTCGTCAATCCGCTCCAGGAACCAGCGATCGAATTTTGTGGCATGGTGGATCTCGTCCAGCGACAGCCCTTCGCGGATCGCCTGTGCGATCACGCGCAGCCGGTCCGGCGTCTGGCGGTTCAAGGCCCCGATAACGGCGCGCTTGCGCTCGTCCGCGCTCTGATCTGCGGTCACGCCTTCGATGTCGATCTCGTCCAAACCGGTCAGACCGGTTTCCATCGAACACAGCGCCTTTTGCAGGCTTTCATGGAAAGTCCGTCCAATCGCCATCGCCTCGCCGACTGATTTCATGGCAGTGGTCAGTTCCGGCTTGGCGCCCGGAAATTTTTCGAAGGCAAAACGCGGGATCTTGGTGACGACATAATCGATTGTCGGCTCGAACGAGGCGGGGGTCACACCGGTGATATCGTTATCCAACTCGTCCAGCGTGTACCCGACCGCAAGCTTGGCCGCGATCTTGGCGATGGGAAACCCGGTGGCCTTGGACGCCAGCGCCGACGACCGCGACACGCGCGGGTTCATCTCGATCACCACGATCCGCCCTGTCTCCGGCTCGATGGCGAACTGCACGTTCGATCCGCCCGTCTCGACCCCGATTTCGCGCAGCACGGCGATCGAGGCATTGCGCAGCATCTGGTATTCGCGATCGGTCAGGGTCAACGCAGGGGCGACGGTGATGCTGTCCCCGGTGTGTACGCCCATCGGATCGACATTCTCGATCGAACAAATGATGATGCAGTTGTCCGCGCGGTCGCGGACCACCTCCATCTCGAATTCCTTCCAGCCCAGAAGGCTTTCGTCGATCAGGATTTGCGAGACCGGAGAGGCGTCGAGCCCGCCGCGGCAGATCTCCTCGTATTCCTCGCGATTATAGGCAACGCCCCCGCCGGTCCCGCCCAACGTGAACGCGGGCCGGATAATCGCGGGAAGGCCGACATGGCCGATAGCGGCCAACGCGTCTTCGATCGAGTTGGCAATGGTGGCCTTGGGGTTTTCCAGGCCGATCCGGTCCATGGCTTCCCGGAACAGCTTGCGGTCCTCGGCCATTTCGATGGCTTCGCGTTTGGCACCGATCAATTCGACCCCGAACTTGTCCAGCACACCCAGATCGGCGACTGCCAGGGCCGTGTTCAACCCGGTCTGCCCGCCCATTGTCGGCAACAGCGCGTCGGGGCGCTCTTTCTCGATGATCTTGGCCACGACTTCCGGGGTGATCGGCTCGATATAGGTTGCATCGGCCATGCCCGGATCGGTCATGATCGTTGCCGGGTTCGAATTCACCAGGATAACCCTGTAGCCCTCTTCCTTCAGCGCCTTGCAGGCCTGAGCGCCCGAATAGTCAAATTCGCAGGCCTGTCCGATCACAATCGGGCCGGCCCCGATAATCATGATCGAGGAAATATCGTCGCGTTTCGGCATTTCGCTCTCCGGCGCACGCAAGCGGTGCGCGCAAGGCGCCCGCCCTTCGGCTATTCGTGTAAGACTGCGCGCGGTTATACCGATCCCGCCGCCATGGACAAGCGGCGGCGAGCGAAAATCAGAACCCGATGGTTGCGGTGAAACGTCCGCCGAATGACGTGACGTCGAAACCGGGCCCGTCCAGCGTCGCCTCGGCCCCGCCCGGCAGCCGAACAGCGATGATTTCCGTTACAACCGGCAACGCCGAGAGTAAACTTTTAGAGGCAATCTGACCAATTTGAGAGAAATCGTTGCTCAAAAGCTGGTCTGACAGCCCGACAGGCGCCATCTTGTCGGGACTTAACCGTGCTCAGGAGCCTTCGATGTCGACAACTGCCGAAGCCGGAACCGATCTGTTTGGATTTTCGACGGACGACGATCGCGCCGACACTACCCGGCACCGATCAAAATTTACCGAGGACGCGCTGGAGCGGCACAAGCGCCAGGGGCTGGAACTGGCCGTGCGGGCGCGGGTCGTGGCGATGGTCGTCATTGGACTGACGGTGTCGATCCTGACGCCGTGGCCCGAGGCGGCATATTATTTGATTATCTCGGTCCTGTTCATCCTGATCGGTGTCGCGCAGCACCGGTATGGCCGGGTCGGAACGTCGCGCGTCGAGTTGGTTCTGCTGTTTTGCGATTTGTTGTTGATGACGATTGTCGCGGCGCTGCCAAACCCGTTTGCGGCGGCCGAGTTTCCAGCCGTTTTCCATTATCAGTTCGAGGTTCACAAATATTTCTTCGTTCTGCTGGCGATGGCGACGCTGGCCTATTCCTGGCGCACGATCTTTGCGGTCGGAACATGGACAACGGGCCTGTGGCTGATCGCGATGGTCGGCGTCTGGTATTTCGGCGATGAACACGCGCAGCTTTCTGCCGATGTCCAACAGGTCTACGCGGATTCTCCGATCCTGGCGCAGTTCATGGATCCGACCAAGATGCAGTGGGATATTCGCATTCAGGAGATCATCGTTTTCGGGCTTTGCGCCGTCATCCTGGCGATATCGGTCAGGCGATCGAATAACCTGGTCCTGGCACAGGCGGCGGTCGAGCGCGAGCGCACAAATCTGGCCCGCTATTTCTCGCCGAATGTCGTCGACCAATTGTCCCAAAACGACGACCCGTTGAAGCAGGTCACCGAGCAGGAGATCGCGGTGCTTTTCGTCGATATCGTCGGGTTCACCAGCTATGCTGCCGATCGTTCGCCGCAGGACGTCATCCGCACATTGCGCGAGTTTCACGGCATGATGGAAAGGGAGGTTTTCCGCCACAGCGGCACGCTGGACAAGTATCTGGGCGATGGGTTGATGGCGACGTTTGGAACACCGATTGCAGGCGAAACCGATGCGCTGAATGCTCTGTCCTGTGCCCGCGACATGGTCGTTGTGGTCGATAAATGGAACAGCGCGCGGGCAGCAGCGGGCGAGCCAGTTATGCGCGCCAGTTTCGGTCTGCACGCGGGTCCGGTGGTCCTGGGCGATATTGGCGCCAACAGACTGGAGTTTGCGGTGATCGGTAACACAGTGAACGTGGCCAGCCGGTTGGAGGCGATGAGCCGTGAACTGAAGGCCAAAATTGTTGTCAGCGATTCGCTGAAGGATCGTGCGACGGCCCAATCAGATCCGGGCGATTCGGTGCTGGACGGGATGACTTCGCACGAGAATGTCACGATCCGTGGCGTCGAAGGCACGATCCGGGTGTGGACGATCGCGTAAATTTGCCACTCCGGGCCATCCCCGCCGGATGGTTACCATTTCTTCGCAAAATAGGGCTTTCAATCAGCGTCTGCTGCAAGCACGATCCGCGAGAGGGGAAGGGTTTCAATGGACGCTGTGATTCCATCCGAAATGGCTGGCGCCATCGAAAGTGATCGCCGCGCTGGGGCGCGGCGCCGGTCGCGCTATTCCGTGCGTTGGCAGGACGGTGAACTGCCGGTTCTGGAACTGACCGCCGATGGTTTTGTGATCGAAGCTGATCGCCCGCCACCGCTGCGCGGCTTCACCGATATCTTCCTGGGCGACGAGCGGGTGTTGCATGGCCTGGTGATGTGCACCTGGGCCGAAAACGGATTGGTGGGGTACGAGTTCAAGCGCGGATCTGCCGCCAACGAAGTCCGTCCCGATCACGCCCCGCCGACGCATTCCGGGCTGTTGACCGCCCGGTAGGATGCGGCCTGACCCCACCAAGGGGGCGATTAGGCCGGCATCCCGAACTGTGCCAGATGATGTTCGACCGCCTCGTGCAGGAAGTCGGCATAGGACCGCATCACCATGATCTGATAGCGCGGCCCGTCAGCGTCGTCGCGCAGGACCCGCGTGATCATGTGGTGCATTTCGGTTGTCGTGAAGCTGAGGTTCGGGAACCTGCCTTCGCGAAGGTCGATCGAAACGAGGCGCTTCAGAAGTTCGGCCGCATCCGCGCCCTCGACTGTCAGGGCCGCCTGATCGTGGGACATATCCAGCCAGGCACCCTGATCGGCGCCGGGCATCAGCGGGCATTCGGCGCCGTCCGGTCCCATGATCCACCATTTCAATGGCTCGACCCGCACCAGCAACCGGCCGTCGGCGGTTCTGACCATGTGTCCCGGTGGCGGAGGCTCGCAGCCGCAGGCAGCCGTCAGCGCCGCCTCGACGGATGTGAAGGTCTCTGGCCAGCAGGCCACTTGCCACAGCGATCCGCGCGGCGCGGCGGACACCGTAATCCCGGCGCGGCTGTCATTGACCGGTTCTGCGAAGGGTGAACTGCGATCAACCATGCATCCGCCCTCCATCCGGGTCGAAGAAGTGGGGCGAGACGACCGTCACCTCGCAGGACTGCACATCCACAGGGCTTTCCGCCATGATTGTCTTGCCTTCCCATTGGGCCAGGCCGCCCTGGACATAACCAAGTCCGATCCACGATTTGACCTGCGGGCTGTCCGCAACCGAGGTGACATGGCCCAGGCCATGGCCCTCGGTCTCGCCCATCGGGAACAGGATCGACCCGGCCTTGAACCGCGCATTCGGTGCCTTGGCGATCAGTCCGACCAGGGTCGCTCTGTCATCGCGCACCAGATCTTCGCGTTCGCCCAGAACACGGCCGATATAGTGCTTCTTTCTGGACGCCATGCCGCCCAACCCCATATCTGCGGCCGTGGTCCGGCCGTCCAGTTCGCGCCCGGTGACGTGGCCTTTTTCGACGCGCATACAGTCCATCGCCTCCAGACCGTATAGAACGCCGCCCACTGCGGCGATCCGCTGGTGCAGCGACCTGAACATGGCAGGCGCATAGTCGGCGGGGGTCATGACCTCCCACGCCTTCTCGCCAGAGAAGGACAGGCGCCCGACCATGACCGGGATATTGCCTTCATCGGTAGTCATATGGCCCTGGCGCACGCCCATGAAGGGGAACGCCTGGTCCGTAAATTCGATGTCCGGGCACGCGCCGTCCAGCACGTCGCGGGCCTTGGGTCCGGCAACGGCCACCCCGCCCCAGTGATCGGAAACCGACGTGATGTGAACCTTCATTTCCGGCCAGCGCGTCTGAAGCAGGTTCGCCAGATGCAGCATCACCCCGCCAGCATTCGCCGTGGTCGTGGTCATGAAGAAATCGGTTTCCGAAAGGCGCCATGTTGTGCCGTCGTCAAAGACGATCCCGTCATCGCGCAGCATCAGGCCATAGCGTGCCTTGCCGACAGCCAGCTTGGCAAAAGCGTTGGAATAGACCCGGTTCAGAAACTCGGACGCATCCGGTCCCTGCACCATGATCTTGCCCAGGGTCGAGACGTCGACCATGCCGACATTGTCGCGCACAGTGGTGGCCTCGCGCATCGCGGCGGCGCCCAAAGCCTCTCCGCCCCTGGGATAATACCAGGACCGGTACCAGAACCCGGCATCGACGAAGACACAGCCCAGTTTCTCGTGCTCGGCCCGCATCGGCGTGTGCCGGGTCGGGCGCCAGTGTTTTCCGCGCGCGTCCCCAGCCAGCACACCGATCGAGACGGGCGTATAGGGTGGGCGGAAGGTGGTTGTTCCCGTCTCGGGTATCGTCTGACCGCTTGCTTCGGCCATCAGGGCAAGGCCGATGACATTGCCCATCTTGCCCTGATCGGTGGACATGCCCAGCGTCGTATACCGTTTCAGATGCTCGACCGAGACATACCCTTCGCGATGGGCCAGGCGCACATCCGAGGTCGTCACGTCGTTTTGCGGATCGACAAAGCATTTCAGTTTGCGGCCCGGGTCGCGCACCTCCCAAAGCGGCTCCAGCGGCTCGTCCCAGGGAACGGTGGGCGCAGGCATCGCAACGGTGCCCTGGCCTTTGAGAGCCGCGACGGCGGCCTCACCCGCCTTTTCGCCGGAGTTCAGCGCAGCATCGGCGGAAAAATGTCCCGCTGCGGACCCGGCCATTGTCACTGGCTCCAAGCCAGTATCTTCGACCAGAAACGCCGAAAGCGCGTCGTTCCAAACCGGTCTGATCCCGCGGTGCGAGATCAGGCTGACAACCGGTGTCCATCCGCCGGAGATGCCGACGACTTCGGCTGGCATTCTGTCTTCGGACAGATCGCGGTCCGTCTGGTGGCGGCCATAGTCCAGGCTGGCGATCCCGCGCGGACCATTGGCCTGAACGGGCACCATGGCGTTGCGGATGGCGATGCCAGCGGCCTTGGCGCGTTCCGCAGCTTCGCCGGGCAGTGTGCTGCGGCTGTCCAGCAAGGTGGTTCTGATCCCGGCCTCGGCCAGCGTAATCGCGGCTGAATAGGCCGTGTCGTTGTTCGTCGCGATCACCGCCTCGCGCCCCGGCGCGACCCCGAACCGGTTTACATAGGTTTGCGCCGCTGATGCCAGCATCACCCCGGGTTTATCATTGTTACCGAAGGTAAAGGGCCGCTCGACCGCGCCGGTGGCCAGGACGATGTGCCGGGCCCGCACGATGCGCAAGCGCTCGCGCGGCAGGTGCCCGGGATTGGCCATGTGGTCCGTGACCCGTTCGACCAGCCCGGCAACGCCGTGGTCGTAAAGGCCGAAAACGGTGGTGCGTTTCCAAAGACGCGCCCCGGCGCTGCCCAGCGCCGACAGACGTTCGGTCAGCCATTGTTGCGCGCCCAGATCGCCGACCGACGGCGTGATGCCGTTCAGCAGCGTGCCGCCAAATTCGAAATCCTGTTCGGCCAGAATGACGTCCAGACCGGCCGCCGCGGCCGTTTCCGCCGCGGCCAGCCCGGCTGGGCCCGAGCCGACCACCAGCACATCGCAGTAATCATGCACCGTTTCATAGTGATCGGGGTCGGGCCGGTCCGTCGCGCGGCCCATGCCTGCCGCCCTGCGGATGATCTTTTCGAACTGCATCCATTCCCAGGTGCCGCGCCCGGTGATGCCGAAAAAGGTCTTATAGTAGAACCCTGCACTGAAAAACCGGCCCATCAGATTGTTGACGGCGCTGATATCGAAGCGCACCGATGGCCAGGCGTTCTGGCCGTGAACCTCAAGTCCTTCGACAATCTCGGTCGTCGTGGCACGGGCGTTGGTGATGCGCTTTTCGCCGGAATAAAGCGATACCAACGCGCCCGGTTCTTCCACCCCTGCGGTCGAGACGCCGCGCGGGCGGTGATATTTGAACGACCGGCCCAGCGTGCGAACACCATGCGCCATCAGTGCAGAGGCAATCGTATCGCCGCGATAGCCGATATGCCGGGTGCCGTCCCAGGTGAAGTTGACCGATTTTGTGCGATCGACCCGGCCGCCGCGATCCAGACGATAACCGCTCATTTGACCGTCTCCCGCATGCCGGGATGGGCCAGTTTTACGTCGCCGATCTCGTGGGTCACGGTGTTGCGCTCGACCTCCAGGAACGACCCGCAGCCATAAAGATGGCGCCAGTATTCCCGGTGCGGACCGCGCGGGTTGTCGCGCAGGAAGACCGCTTCATACCAATCGTCCATCGATGCATCCAATGGCGGATACTCGACGGTCGCGTCGCCTTCATAGGAAAACTCGGTGTGGTCGCGCATGCCGCAAAAGGGGCAGGGGATACGGATCATGTCTGCCTCCTCAATGGTGTTTCGGGACCGGGCCGCCGCCGGTCTCGTCGATATGAAAGCCGCGCTTGTACCGGTCCAGCGTCAGGCGCCGGTTTGCCTCGTGCGGCTCGTCCTTGGCGATCGTGTGGGCGAAACACCAGCCCGAGCCAGGGATCGCCTTGAACCCGCCATAGCACCAGCCGGCATTCAGATAGAGGCCCGGCACATCGGTGCGGGTGATGAAGGGAGAGCCGTCCATCGACATGTCCATGATCCCGGCCCACTGGCGCAGCACCTTGATCCGCCCGGCCATCGGCAGGATGTTCATCGTGCAGCCCATCACGTCCTGATAGATCGGCAGGTTCCCCTTCTGGGCATAGGAATTGTACATGTCCAGATCACCGCCAAAGACCAGCCCGCCCTTGTCCGATTGGCTGATATAATAGTGGCCGTGGCCATAGCCGTAGACGATGACATGGTTGATCAGCGGTTTGATCGGTTCGCTGACGAATGCCTGCAGCTTGTGTGTTTCAATCGGCAGTTTGCCCAGACCGGCCTTCGGCGCCAGTGTCGACGTCGACCCGGCAACCGCCAGCCCGATCTTGTCGGCGCTGATTTCGCCGCGATTGGTGACAACCCCTGCAATCCGCCCTTCGCGGTGAACAAAGTCCAGAACCTCACAATTCTGGATGATATCGACACCCAGTTGGTCGGCGCCGCGCGCATATCCCCAATTCACCGCATCGTGCCGCGCCGTGCCCGCCCGCGGCTGCACAAAGGCGCCCTCGATCCGAAAGCGCGCATCGTCGGAATAGTTGAGGTAGGGGATCTCTTTCTTCAGGCGTTTGAGGTCCCAGTATTCGCCGTCGATCCCGTTCGTTCGCATCAGATTATAGCGCCGTGCCCCGGCGTCGCGGTGGCCGGGCGAGAAGACCAGGCTGACATGGGCGCGCTGGCTGAACATGACATTATAGTTCAGCTCGTGGCTCATATTTTCCCACAGCTTCAACGAGTGTTCATAAAACTCGTTGTTGCCCGGCATCATATAGTTGGACCGCACAATCGTGGTGTTGCGGCCCGAGTTGCCGCCGCCGATCCAGCCCTTTTCCAGCACCGCAACCCGGCGGATGCCATGGTTCTTGGCCAGATAATAGGCTGTCGCCAGGCCGTGTCCGCCACCGCCGATGATGATGACTTCGTATTTCACCTTTGGGTCCGGGTCGCGCCAAGCACGCTCCCATCCCTTATTGCCGGTCAGGCCCTGCCAGAAGACATTGAAGGCGTTGTAGCGGCCCATGCTGATCCCCGAAGCTCGTTCACGTCCGCGACAACGGTATCCCTGTTTGACGAGGCATGCATCGGTTTTCCGCCGTCCAAACGTCGCATTGGCGACATCCGGGGTTCGGGGGATTTTGTGCAGATTGTATCAGTTGGTTTTCACAGTGTTGTGATCGCTATTCGCCGCCTCTATCTGACGCTCAGGTCAACAAAACAAAGCGTTTTTCAAAACAACAGCCCCGTCTTTCCGAATTTTACCAGGGGCAGTCACAACAAGGAGCACATTATGCCGACGTCACCAGGCGATTATCTGCGGTACTACAATGCCATCCCATTCGATGGCGTCACCGGGCGGAAGAACATCCATCTGACCGGATACCGGTCCAGCTTTAAGGGCGATGCCAACACCGAGGAATCCCGGAAGAGCACCTATTACGACCTGCGCAATTTCATTCTTAAGCGCAAACGCTACAAAGACGGCGAAAACGGTGCGACGCATGTTTTCACCGAGGACGGAACGATGTTCTCCGATCTGCTCAAGCCGTTGCCGTCGGTCAAGATCGACATGTCAATGTTGCAGGCAATGTTTCAGGGCGTCGGCCGCCCTCGCGATTTCCGCGATCTCTTCCGGGTCATCGACGTCTATCTGACGCGCGCATGGATCGACGAGGAACATTTCCAGAAGCTCGGCTGGGACAAATTCGTTTTCCGCGACAAGGACGGCAAGAAAACCGACGAGAACTGGTACTGCGCCCCGTGGGAAGTTCAGCATTTCGCCGATAGCCTGCTGGGGATCGACTGCCGCGGCTTTGTCGGGGCCTATCTGAACGAGCAGCGCCCGAATATCCGCGACACCAAGAACGACATGTCCTTCAGCATCGACAGCTATAACAAGGGTCCGGCCAGCTTTCACATCAACAAGAACGGCGGTCAGTTCAGACGGATCGATGATCCCGCCGAAGTGCGCCAGGGCGATATCATGATCAAATGTTCGGCTGGCGGCAGCCGGCATGTCGCGATGATCAACCGGGTCGGTGTCGCCCATGGCAACCGGATTTGGATCGAAAGCGCAGAAAGCCGGGGCTCGACGGGTCTGGCCTGCCTCAGCGGCGATCTGGTGCGCCTGAAGAACAAGCACCAGGATGCCAAGAACGATCGGAACTGGCAGCATAAGGGATCGCAGTACAATTTTATTCTGCGCCCCAAAGTCTGACCAATCCGGATCGCCGATCCTTTGAACGACCCCTGGCGGCAGGGCAACGCGATCCTGCCGCCGCGACGGCCTGCAGGCGGCAAACAAACGGCTTGCTGCCTTGTACAGGCGACACTACCCATAGGGCTATGACCAGGCCCGTCGTTAACTCCATCGATCATTTTGTGCTGACAGTCGCCTCGATCAGGGCGACCTGCGATTTTTATGCCCGTTCCCTGGGGTTCGGTGTCGAAGTGTTCGGCCCGCAACAGCGGACCGCACTGACTTTCGGCAACCAGAAAATCAACCTGCACGAAGTCGGCAAGGAATTTGTGCCGCGCGCGCGCCTGGCAACCGCCGGATCCGGCGATTTCTGCTTGCTGAGCGAGACTCCGGTGGCAGAGGTCAAAGCACATCTCGAGGGGCAGGGAATAGAGGTGCTGGAAGGTCCGGTGCCAAAGACCGGGGCTGCCGGGCCAATCGTGTCGATTTATTTTCGCGATCCGGACGGCAATCTGGTCGAGGTTTCGAACCCGGCATGACCGATCTGGCCGATCTATACATCCAAACCGTCAAGGCGGCGATCCTGAACGATCTGTACCCGGAGGCCGAGGCCGAACGTGCCCATTTGCTGCGCGTCGCCGAAGGTGCGGCGGCGTTCGATGCGGCGGCCTTTCATTCCGGGGCCACTGCGGATCAGGGCGTCTTGGCCGCAATCGACCAGGCCCATCAGGGCGGCCGCCATATGGACGGTATGCTGAAATTCGCGACAATCGGTGCGTCGATGGTCGGGCGCCTGCGTCTGGATAACCTGCGCTTCTGTCTCGAGACCGCATTGGTCGATAATGTTCCCGGCGACTTCATGGAGTGCGGTGTTTGGCGCGGCGGCGCTTGCGCGTTTGCCAAGGCTGTTCTGACGGCCCATGGATCGGATCGCGCGGTTTGGGTCGCCGACAGTTTTGAAGGACTGCCACCGCCCGCGAACGCCGCCGATACCGTTGACCTGCAAACCAGCAAGTATCCCATGCTGGCGATATCCGAACAGCGCGTGCGCGCAATTTTCGAACGGCTCGGTCTGTTGGATGACAGGGTCCACTTTCTGAAGGGCTGGTTCTCTGACACGCTGAAAACAGCGCCGGTGGACACGCTGGCGGTCCTGCGTCTGGACGGGGATTACTACGATTCGACTATGGATGCACTTCAGGCGCTTTATGCGAAGGTTTCGCCAGGCGGCTTTGTGATCATCGACGATTACGGCGCGTTGGAACCTGCCCGGCGGGCGACGCATGATTACCGGGACGCCAACGCCATCATTGCCGATATCATCGATATCGACGGGATCGGCGCATACTGGCGCGTTTGAACCGGCAGGGCGGACAAAAGGAAGGATAGAAGGAAGGACAGAATGGCGCGCAATCTGGACACCTCCAAAGCCGGTCCGCGAACGCTGGCCATACATGCGGGCGAGGCACCGGATCCGGCGACCGGCGCGTCCGGCCCCAACATTGTCATGTCTTCCACCTTTGTGACCGACGGGCCGGAGGGGTTTTCCGCCAGTGAAGTCACCGATGACAGCCCCAACATTTATACCCGTTGGGGCAACCCGACCGTCCGGCAGCTTGAACAAAAGGTTGCAGCGCTGGAGGGCGCCGAAGATGCAGCGGCCTTTGCCTCGGGCATGGGCGCGGCGGCGGCGATCTGCCTGACCCATCTTTCTGCGGGCGATCACCTGATCCTGTCCGAGGTATGTTACGCCGGGATCGCAGAGCTTGCCCAGAATACGCTGCCACGCTTTGGGATCGAGACCAGCTATATCGACACATCGGATATTTCGTTGCTGGCCCAGACCATGCGCCCGGCGACCCGTCTGGTGTTCATCGATACGCCCTGCAACCCGATCATGCGCCTGACGGATATTGCCGGGGCTGCCGAGATTGCCCATCAGGGCGGTGCAATACTGGCCGTTGATTCCACGTTCGCCTCGCCGGTTGCGACGCAGCCGCTGGCGCTGGGCGCCGATCTGGTCATGCACTCGGCAACCAAATATCTGGGCGGTCATGGCGATGCGATGGGCGGGATCGTTTGCGGCGCTGGCGATCTTATCCGCCAGCTGGTGGCGGAAGCGACGGTTCACTATGGCGGCAACCTTTCGCCGTTCAACGCCTGGCTGATCGCGCGGGGCTGCGCAACATTGCCGATCCGGATGCGCGCCCATGAAGAAACCGCCATGGCCGTTGCCCGCGGGCTGGAGGCGCATCCAAAGGTTGAACGGGTGCTCTATCCCGGCCTGCCCAGCCACCCCCAACACAACCTGGCGGGCCGCCAGATGGCCAACTACTCGGGCATGATGAACTTTCGCGTCAACGGCGGCGCCGCCGAGGGGCTGCGGGTGGCGCAACGCATGGGCAAGGATCTGGACATTCTTCACTATGCCGTCAGCCTTGGACATCACCGCAGTCTGGTGGTCTGGCTGCCGACCGAAGATCTGTTGTCCTCCAGCTTCCCTTTGACCGGCGCTGCGGCCGATACCTATCGCGACTGGGCCGGTGAGGGGATATTCCGCCTTTCGGTTGGGCTGGAGGACGCAGAAGACCTGTTGTCCGATCTCGACCGGGTTCTTTGACCGGATTTTTGATCCAATTCTGATTGTCCGAGGACCGGTTCGCATTGGAAACCAGCGGTTTTTGCGTGCGCAAAAGCGCCTGCGTTGCCGCCAAGTGACTTTCCGCTGGACCTTTCGTGAAAAAATCACCAGTTTTTTCACGAAAGGTGACCCGCGAAGGTGATTCGCGGGTTGGGAGACGTCATGTTGCAAGTCCAGCAATCGACCGAAATGCCGGGGCGGATCGGCGGCGATCTGCGTGCGCTTCGCAAAGCGCGTGGGCTGACATTGGCCGAGCTTGCGTTGAAGGTCGGCCGGTCGGTCGGCTGGTTGTCGCAGATCGAGCGCGACCTCTCCGCCCCCGGCATTGACGATCTGCGCCGCCTTGCCGAGGCGTTGGATCAACCCATGTCGCTGTTCTTCGGCGCGCCGCAGGCCCCCGCTGACGAGCGCGGCCATATTGTCCGCGCCGACAATTGGCGCACTTTGGGCACGGCAGAGGCCGGGCTTGAAGAACAGCTTTTGTCGCCGGATCTCGGCGGCTCGTTCGAAATTGTCAGGTCGGTATTCGCCCCGGGCGCCGAATTGAAACAGTCGGCAACCCGTCCGACCGAAGAAGCGGGCCATATTCTTTCGGGCGTGTTGGACCTTTGGATCGGCGATCGGCATTTTCACCTGCACCCCGGCGACAGTTTCCGCTTCGCGGGCGAACCCTATCGCTGGCGCAACCCCGGTTCGGTGCCTTGCATTGCGATCTGGGTCATCGCGCCCCCGGTTTATTGAGCCGCCGATGCCCGAGTTCGAGCTGATAACCCTGATGGCCTTTATGGCGGCCTCGATTGCGCTGTACCTGACGCCGGGCGGCGGGACAGGTACGGGCGCGGGGAACAAGCACCGGCAATTTGCGCCGCGCGGTCCGGACCATGACCCGGATCGGTGTACTTCGTTTCGGCATACTTTTGCGGGCTTGCCGCCCGTCTGGCAGTTAACTGAGGGAACCCCAAATGGCTGATATCCCATCGCAGGCCCGTGTGGTCATCATCGGCGGCGGCGCCGTCGGCGCCTCGGCCCTTTACCACCTGGCGCTGGCGGGCTGGACCGATTGTGTCCTGGTCGAAAAGAACATGCTGACCGCCGGGTCGACATGGCATGCGGCCGGTAACATTCCGACCTTCAGCGCGTCGTGGGCGGTTATGAACATGCAGCGGTACTCGTGCGAGCTTTACCGCGATCTGGCCGAACGGGTCGATTACCCGATGAACTATCACGTCACCGGCTCGATCCGTCTGGCGCATAACCGCGAACGGATGATGGAGTTCGAACGCGTCCGCGGCATGGGCCGCTATCAGGGCATGGATATCGAGATGTGCTCGACCCAGGATCTGAAGGACCGCTACGAGTTCCTGGAAGTGCATGATCTGGAAGGCGGTCTTTACGATCCCTATGACGGCGATATCGATCCGGCCCAGTTGACCCAAGCGCTGGCCAAGGGTGCGCGCGATCTGGGGCAAAAGATCGTCCAGAACTGTTCGGTCACAGGTGCACGGCGCGATGGCGGCGACTGGGTCATTGCAACCGAACAGGGCGAAATCCGTTGCGAGTACGTGGTGAACGCCGCTGGATACCGGGCGCAGGAGATCGGGGCCATGTTCGGGCGACAGATCCCGATGGTCAGCATGTCCCACCAATACATTCTGTTCGACGAGTTGCCCGAGCTGAAAGAGCGCAGCGAACGGACCGGCGGAAAGCTGCCGCTGCTGCGCGATGTCGACAGCTCTTATTACCTGCGTCAGGAGAAGAACGGCTTCAACCTTGGGCCCTATGAGCGCAATTGCAAAGCGCACTGGATCACGCCCGACGACCCGATGCCGGCGGATTTCAGCTTTCAGCTTTATCCTGACGATCTCGACCGGCTGGAGTGGTATTTGGAAGACGCCATGGCCCGTGTGCCGCTGATGCAGGAATCGGGCGTCTACAAAATCATCAATGGCCCGATCCCCTATCTGCCTGATGGCAATCCGAATATCGGCCCTATGCCGGGCGTGCCCAATGCGTTCGAAGCTTGCGTCTTTACCTTCGGGATTTGTCAGGCGGGCGGTGCCGGAAAGGTGTTGGCCGAATGGATGACCGAAGGCGGCACCGAGTGGGACATGTGGGCCTGCGATCCGCGCCGGTTTACCGGATTTTGCGATCAGGACTATGCCATCGCCAAGGGGATGGAGGTCTATGGCCACGAATACGCCATGCACTTCCCCCACCACGCCTGGCCCGCGGGCCGCGACAAGCGACTGGGCCCGGTTCACGACAAGGTTCTCGCACTGGGTGGTCAGATGGGCGCGTTCAACGGTTGGGAACGCGCGCTCTGGTATGCCGAAGAGGGCGACGACATATCGGAAGAGGCAACCCAGACCTGGTCGCGCTCGGGTCCGTGGGCGCCGAGGGTGCGCGCGGAATGCGAAGCTGTCCGCGATGCCTGCGGCGTACTGGATTTGCCGGGCTTCAGCCGATTCATGGTCGAAGGCGAAGGCACCGCAGAGTGGCTGCGCAGCACGATCACCGGCGCCCTGCCCAAAACCGGACGGATCGGCCTGGGATACTTTGCCGACGACAAGGGCCGGATCGTGACCGAGATGTCGCTGATGCGGCTGGAGGACGACAAATTCATGTTGATCACGGCGGCAACCGCCGAATGGCATGACCGTGAATGGCTGGAGAAGTCCAAGCCCGGCGGCGTGTCCCTGCGCGACATGACCGAGGCGTTCTCGTGCCAGATCGTGACCGGCCCGAAATCGCGGGATGTGCTGTCGGCGATCACCGATGCCGATCTGTCGGCGCCCTGGCTGACGCATCAGCCAGCTCAGATCGCCGGAAAGCACGTTCAACTGGTCCGCGTTTCCTTTGCCGGGGAATTGGGGTGGGAAATCCACTCGATGGTCGCAGACACGCCCGCAATCTGGGACGCGCTGATGGCGGCAGGCCAGCCGCTGGGCCTCAAGCCCTTCGGCATGTTCGCGCTGGACAGTCTGCGCATCGAAAAGGGCTATCGCGCCTGGAAGGGCGATCTCTCGACCGATTACACCATGCTGGAAGGCGGGCTGGACCGGTTCGTCAAGCTGGACAAGCCGCAAGACTTTCCCGGCAAGGCGGCGATCCTGTCGCAAAAACAGCAAGGCGTCAGCAAGCGGTTCGTGACCTTGATCGTCGAAGCAGGCGATGCCGATGCGCCCTATATGTCGACGGTTTGGCGTAACGGCGAAGTCGTGGGCGAGACGACATCCGGCAACTGGGGATACCGGGTCGATGCCTCGATCGCCCTGGGGACGGTGCGCGCCGACTGTACCGAGCCGGGAACCGAGCTGGAGGTCGAAATCTTCGGCCAGCGCTGCCGCGCCGTGGTCCAGCCCGATCAACCGCTGTGGGACCCGCAGAACGAAAGATTGCGGGCTTAAATTTGGCTTTGGCGGCCGTCCGGGCGGCCGCCAGGGCACTGCTGAAGGGTGAGGGGTCTTGGTTAATCACTTGAACTCCGCGATGAACACCAAGAACCAAGAACCAAGGACCGAAGCGATGGGCGACATAATTCTGCTGGACGGCGGCATGGGTCAGGAACTGACCCACCGGTCCAAGGAAGCGGCGCATCCGCAATGGGGTGCGCGGGTGATGATGAACGAGCCGGATCTGGTCCAGTCAGTTCACGAAGAATACCTGCGTGCGGGGGCAAAGGTCATCACGCTGAACACCTATTCCAGCACGCCGACGCGCCTGGAAAATTTCGGCAACCCCGAGCAGTTCAAGCCCTTGCAGCAACGCGGCATCGATCTGGCCTCGGCTGCCCGGGATCGCGTTGACCAGGACGCCCGGCTTGCCGGTTGTCTGCCGCCATTGGTCGGGTCGTATCATCCTGAATTGCTGCCCGGCTATGACACATTGCTGGCCGAGTACCGCCGGATCGCCGAGGTTGAGGCGCCGCATGTGGACCTGTTCCTGTGCGAAACGATGTCGAAGGCCGAAGAAGCCAGGGCGGCCGCCGTTGCGGCCACGGAAACCGGCAAACCGGTCTGGGTGGCATGGTCGCTGAACGAACAACTGGATGATAACGGCAAGCCGCGTTTGCGATCAGGCGAAACGATTGCCCAGGCGCTTTCGGCGTTGGAGGGGCTGCCGGTCGAGGCGATCCTCTTCAACTGTTGTCCGCCCGAGGCAATTGCAGCCGGTCTGGCAGATCTGGCAACCGACGGGCGCCCGTTCGGCGGTTATGCGAATGGGTTTCAACCGATCCCGCAGCAGTTCGTGCTGGGCGAGACGGTCGATATTTTGCAGGCCCGAACCGACTTGGACCCGACCGCCTATGCCGAGCGCGTTGTAAACTGGGTCGACAGCGGCGCCACAATCGTCGGCGGTTGCTGCGAAACCGGGCCTGCCCATATTGCCGAAATCGCGAGGCGGCTAAATGGCGATGGCCACCGCATCACCGCCGTATAGGAGCGTTCGATGGAAATCACGCTGATGGATGGCGGCATGGGCCAGGAACTGGTCAACCGCTCGGCGCAACCGCCGCACCCAGATTGGGGCGACAAGGTCATGCGCCACGAACCCCATTTGGTTCAGGCGTTGCATCAGGACTATCTTCGCGCCGGTGCGCGCGTCATCACACTGAACACATATGTGACGACGCCGCGCACCTGCACCGATGCCAACGGCAACCGGGACCGGGCGGACTATGAAGAATGGGCGGGCCGCGCCATCGAACTGGCGCACGCGGCGCGCAAGACAGTGGGTGTCGAGGCCGACATCGCAGCATCGCTGCCGCCGCTGAACTGGTCCTATCGGCCGGACATCGTCGAGGCCTTCGAGACGAACCTGGCCGATTACCGCCAGATTGTTGAGTTTACGGCCCCGCATGTGGACCTGTTCATCTGCGAGACGATGTCGACGGCTGCCGAAGCCAAAGCTGCGGCGACCGCGGCGTCGGGTCATGGCAAGCCGGTCTGGGTGTCCTGGACCCTTGCGGATCAGCCGGGCGCCGACGGTGTCGCACGGCTGCGCAGCGGCGAGACCGTTGGTGAAGCGATCGCAGCACTCGACGGGCTGGATGTCTCGGCATATCTCTTCAATTGCTGCTTGCCCGAAGCAATCGACGCGGGCTTGCCTGCCCTGGCCGGGCAGGACCGCCGTTTTGGCGGCTATGCCAATGCGTTCACGCCGATCACGTCCGACTTTGCGCCGGGCGAAACGGTGGATGTCCTGGGCAAACGCCACGACCTTTCACCAGATGACTATGCCGCCCGCGCCTTGGACTGGATCGCGGCAGGGGCAACGATCATCGGCGGGTGCTGCGAAACCGATCCGGCGCATATTGCCGAAATATCAAGGAAATTGGCGGAAGCTGGCCACCGGACAATTGGGAGAGCCGCATGATTACCCGCACCTTACAGGAATTCGTCAACGAATGGCGCCTCGGCGATCTGGCGACGATGAGCCCTGAAGGGCCGAACGTCTCGCCCAAAGGCACGTTCCAGGCATTGGATGGCGACCGCATCGCGTTTGCCGAACTCCGCTCGCCGCAATCGATGGCGAATATCGAACAGGACAACCGCGTTCAGGTGGCGATGGTCGATGTGTTCGCGCGCAAAGGCGCGCGGTTCCGCGGCAACGCGACCTTCCACCCTGCGAACACCGAGACGGCGGCAGAACTGCGCCCCCGCTGGATCGAACTTTTTGGCGATGGCCTCATGGCCCGGTCCAGTGGTTTCGTCGTGATCGACGTGGTTTCAGTCAAGTCGCTGACAACACCGGCCTACGATGTCGGCGCCACCGAAAAACAGTTGCGCGCGGACTATATGGCGCGGTTCGCCGCAATGCAGGAACACTGGTTCAAAACACAAAGCTGATCCGGGATGGGGCCTGCCCATTCCGCCACCCCCCGCAAGGACCGGGCGCTTAGACCCGGCCAGTACGACAGACCCGTAGGATGGATATCAACACCATCCTTACGACACGGAGAGAGAGAATGGCCAACCTACCGACCCATGCGCGTGCCGTCATCATCGGCGGCGGCGTTTCCGGCTGCTCGGTCGCCTATCACCTGACCAAGTTGGGCTGGAAAGATGTCGTCCTGCTGGAACGCAAGCAGTTGACCTGTGGCACGACCTGGCACGCTGCCGGGTTGATCGGGCAGTTGCGCCAATCGCAAAACATGACCCGCCTCGCACGGTATTCCGCCCAGCTTTATGTGAAGCTGGAGGAGGAGACGGGCGTTGCCACCGGCATGAAGCAGAACGGGTCGATCACGGTCGCCCTGACGCCGGAGCGGCACGAGGAGATCCTGCGCACGGCGTCATTGGCCCGGGCCTTTGGCGTCGAGGTGAACGAGATTACCCCGTCCGAGGCGCTGAACCTTTACCCGCATCTCAATATCGACGGTGTGGTCGGTGCTGTCCACTTGCCGCTGGACGGGCAGTGCGATCCGGCGAATATCGCGCACGCACTGGCAAAGGGCGCGCGCCAGCAAGGCGCGCAGATCGAGGAAGGCGTGAAAGTCACCACGATCGCGCAATCGGATGGCCGCGTTACGGGCGTGTCCTGGGCGCGCGGTGCCGAGCAGGGTCACATCGCGGCGGACGTTGTCATCAACTGCGGCGGCATGTGGGCGCGCGAGATCGGTCAACTGGCCAGTTGCAACGTGCCTTTGCATGCGTGCGAGCATTTCTACATCGTCACAGAGCCGATCCAGGGACTGGCGCAGGTGCCGGTGCTGCGCGTGCCGGACGAGTGTGCCTACTACAAGGAAGACGCCGGTAAGATGATGCTTGGCGCGTTCGAGCCGAATGCCAAGCCCTGGGGGATGGATGGCATCCCGGAAGCGTTCGAGTTCGACCAGCTGCCCGAAGATATCGACCATTTCGAGCCGATTTTGGAGATGGGGATCAACCGACTTCCGATGCTGGGCGAGGCCGGGATCCATACGTTCTTTAATGGACCGGAATCGTTCACGCCCGATGACCGGTATTACCTGGGCCAGCATCCCGAACTGAAGGGCATGTGGGTCGCGGCGGGCTATAACTCGATCGGGATCGTCTCGTCCGGCGGGGCCGGGTTCGCGCTGGCGCAATGGATCGAAGATGGCGAACCGCCCTTTGACCTGTCGGATGTCGATATCCGCCGGGTGCAGCCCTTCCAGCGCAACCGCCGGTATTTGAAAGACCGGGTCAGCGAGAGCCTGGGCCTGCTTTATGCCGACCACTTCCCGTATCGCCAGTTCGAAACTGCGCGCGGTGTGCGCCGCTCGCCCTTCCATGAACACCTGAAGGCCCGCGGCGCCTGTTTTGGCGAGGCAGCGGGATGGGAACGTCCGAACTGGTTCGCAAATCCGGAGCAGAAGCCGGAATACGCATATACCTGGAAGCGCCAGAACTGGTTCGAGAACGGGGCTGCGGAGCACAATGCGATCCGTACCGGCGTCGGCATGTACGATATGTCGTCCTTCGGTAAAATTCTGGTTCAGGGCACGGATGCGGAAACGGTACTGAACCGGATCTGCGGCGCCGAGATGTCTGTGCCCGTCGGCAAGATCGTCTACACCCAGTTTTTGAACGGGCGCGGCGGGATCGAGGCCGATGTTACCGTTACCCGCCTTGCTGCCGACCGCTATCTGATCGTGACCCCGGCGGCGACGCTGCGCGCCGAGATGGATTGGCTGGCCCGGCATACCGGCGAAGAGCGCGTGACCTATACCGATGTGACCGCGGGCGAAGGGTGTCTGGCCGTGATGGGGCCAAAGGCACGCGAGGTCCTGTCTGCGTGCTCGCCCCATGACTGGACGAACGCAAATCACCCGTTCGGCTGGGCGCACGAGATCGAAATCGGGCTTGGCTCGGCCCGCGCGCACCGCGTCACCTATGTCGGCGAGCTGGGGTGGGAGATCTATATGCCCACCGATCAGGCCGGTCATGTGTTCGAGACGCTTGAAGAAGCGGGCGCAGGTCATGGGTTAAAAATGGTCGGGATGCACACCATGGACAGTTGCCGGATCGAGAAGGCCTTCCGCCATTTCGGCCACGACATCACCTGCGAGGACCACGTTTTGGAGGCAGGCCTCGGCTTCGCAGCGCGCACATCCAAACCCGAATTCATCGGGCGCGACGCGGTTCTGCGCAAAAAGGAGGAAGGTCTGGCCAATCGCATGGTCCAGTTCCGCCTGACCGATCCGGAACCGCTGCTCTACCACCACGAACCCATCATCCGCGATGGCGAGATGGTCGGCTATCTGACCTCGGGCAATTATGGGCACCATCTGGGCGCCGCGATCGGCATGGGCTATGTGCCCTGTGCTGGGGAAAGCGCAGACCAGGTGACAGCGTCGAGCTATGAGATCGAAGTCGCCGGGGTGCGCGTCATGGCCGAGGCGAGCCTGCGCCCGATATACGATCCGAAATCCGAGCGCACAAAGGTTTAGAACACTGGCCCGCGAATGGCAGTTGTCCATTCGCGGGCCGCGCTTTCAAGGCGCCCGATTGGATCATTCAGGCTGAAAAATGCCCTTAGGGACCCGATCCATCCAGGTCATCCGTCGCCTGACCACAGCAAGAGCGGTGGGTTGCACCGGCGAACACGAAATTCGGTAACTGACCGCGGCAGGTCGGGCAATAAACGCGTGCGCAATTGCCCCCGCACTGGCCCCAGATGTTCCACCAGGAACTA
The DNA here is from genome assembly GCA_951813525.2 of uncultured Limibaculum sp. Taxonomy (GTDB): domain Bacteria; phylum Pseudomonadota; class Alphaproteobacteria; order Rhodobacterales; family Rhodobacteraceae; genus Thermohalobaculum. The sequence goes on along the minus strand of CATOTJ020000002.1, from coordinate 2,165,456 downwards.
AAGTATCCGTGCGGCGCCAAACACCGAGAGCAAGTCCAACGCTGCGTGACGTGCTGGCGGGCCATCTGCCCCCAATCGGCAGCAATTTCGGCAAGCGCGGCATACCGCGCGCCGATCGCATGGTCGGTATCCAGCGCATAGCATTCAACCGAGAGATTTGGGACAGCGTTGATCGGTCCAAAGCCGCCAAGTCCGGCCCGGCTTATCCTGTTGCAGCCCCGCGCGCGCGTCGCCTGAACCGGCGACAGCAGTTCGGCAATTGCGGCCCGCGCCGCGACGACGGTCGTTTGTCCGGCCAATTGCGGTATGACAATGGGGTCGTTGCCGATCCCCGGTGCGTCCCAGACCTGACTTGCCCTTTCATCGTTGAAAATTGAGTTGTGGACCGGATTTCTGTATACGGCGTTTCCGCCAGCCCAGCCCTCGATACATTCGAGCCGCCCGGCCCGCGCAATCAGCGTGAACGAGTGCAGGCCATAGTCGACCTTCAACGCCATATTGTCACCGAAATGGTTGTTCGCGGTGTGCACTGCGGCGGCACCCACCGAAGGGCCGTGCATGACCCCGGCCGGGGCTCTCAGCACGTTGACCAGCGCGGCCGCGATATCGTGGCAGGCGGTGTAGATATGCGAATCCACATAGTCGGCGAGGATCTGAACCCCTGCTGCCGGAAATCCGTGTGCAGTCGGAATAAGCGCCAAAGAGTAGATTTCGTGGTTCATTGTGGCGGGTTTTTGTAAGCGAATTGCGTTCGTGACAGGGCCGGGCATTTTGGACTCCACCAATAATATTCATACAAGTACTAAACGGCAAAAAAGCAGTGCATTATTATGTTAGTGAGGTCAGTGAGCGCGCGAAATGCACTTTAGTATGTAACAGTTGTTACCGTTCGGGCGGTATCTGTCAGCTTGTTGGTTTGTGTTGCAATCTGGTTTTGCCGGGGCGATGATCGGAATAGGTGTTCAACGGAAACGCTGCGAGCCGCCATCGGGCGCACCGCGCCGCTGATCGGGGCGCTGACCTTCAAGATTGCCTGGGCGTGGTACGGCCCGCCAAAACACTTGCCAGGACCGGCGTATGGCGTGAGGCTCAATGGGCTGGAACGCCGCGCCGTCCGGTGACAGTGTTCGCGATGGGATTTGTTGGGGACGACCATGGACCGGAACGACTATCGCCACTGGGCGCACCGCGCCGCCGATTGGGGCGCGGACTATCATGACGGTCTGGGTAATCGTCCGGTACGCCCGCCTATCCTGCCGGGCGAGGTTGCCGCCTTGCTGCCAGGCGCACCGCCGGAAAGCGCCGAGGACATGGAGGCGATTTTCGCCGATTTCGAACGCATTGTCCCGGACGCGATGACCCATTGGCAGCATCCGCGGTTCTTTGCCTACTTCCCGGCCAATGCTGCACCGGCCAGTATGATTGCCGATCAGTTGGCGACTGCGATGGCGGCGCAGTGCATGCTGTGGCAAACCTCTCCCGCAGCGACCGAGATCGAGCAGGTCATGATCGACTGGCTGCGTCAGGCGGTTGGCCTGCCCGAAGGGTTTTCCGGCACCTTGCAGGATTCGGCGACAACGGCGACGCTGTGCGCGGTCCTGGTCATGCGCGAACGGGCTTTGGCCTGGAAGGGATTGACCGAAGGCATGGCGGGCGGACCGTGCCTTCGGATCTATGCGTCGGCCCAGACCCACTCGTCGATCGACAAGGCCGTCAGGCTGGCCGGAATAGGCCAGGACAATCTGGTCAAGATACCGGTAACCGATGATTTCGGGATGGACCCCGCCGCCCTGAAAGCCGCGATTGCCGACGACCGGGCCGCGGGGCATCTGCCGGCCGGGATCGTGATCTGCACTGGCGGCACCTCGATCGGTGCCATGGACCCGGTGGCAGCGGTCATGGATGTCGCCGAGGCTGAAGATATCTACACCCATATTGATGCCGCCTGGGCCGGTTCGGCCATGATTTGTCCCGAATACCGCCATTTCTGGGCCGGGGCGGAACGGGCCGACAGCATCGTCTTCAATCCTCATAAATGGCTGGGGGCGCAGGTGGAATGTACCGCCCATCTGATCCGCGATCCTGCCGCTTTGATCCGGACTGTGGGCCTGCGCCCCGATTATCTGCAAACCATCGGCGAGGACGAAGTCGTCAACTTCAATGAATGGTCGGTTCCCTTGGGCCGCCGGTTCCGGGCGCTGAAGGTTTGGTTCCTTCTGCGGGCCTACGGTCTTGACGGGTTACGCGCCCGCATTCGCAATCACGTCGCCTGGACGGTTTTGGCCGCCGATACGGTGCGTGCCCAACCGGATCTGGAAATCACGACCGAGCCGATCCTGGGACTGTTCAGCTTTGCCCATCGCGGCGGCGACGACCCGACACGCCGCCTGATCGACGCGATCAATACCGATGGCCGCATCTACCTGACACAGACGACCCATGAAGGCCGTTTCGTCATCCGCATGACCATCGGTCAGTTCGAAACGACCGAGGCGGATATCCGACTGGCCTGCGATGTCATTAGCGAGCTTACAGGAGCAATCGAATGAGCCGATCCAAGAAAGTCGCCCTGTTCCGGTCGCTGCACCGCCCCGGCGACCCATTGGTGATGCCGAACCCTTGGGATATCGGTTCGGCCAAGGTGATGATCCATGCGGGCGCCAAGGCAATTGCCACAACCTCGTCGGGGTATGGGTTCACGCTGGGTCTGCCGGATGGCGGCTTGAACGGACGCGACCGGTCCTTGGCGCACGCGGCAGAACTGGCAGAACTGGGTGTTCCGGTCAGTGGCGATTTCGAGAATGGTTTTGGCGCCGAGCCCGAGACTGTCGCCGAAACAGTGCGCATGGCGGCGGAGGCGGGGTTGGCCGGTGTTTCCATCGAGGACATCGATCTGCCCGGCAGCGCCGCCTATTCGTTCGAGCTTTCGGTTGCGCGGATCGAGGCAGCGGTCGAAGCGGCCCGCGCCGTCGACATCGTTCTGACCGCGCGGGCAGACGGTTGGATGACCCGCGCCTATGATGCCGACGAGGCGGTGCGCCGCTGCCGGGCCTTTGCGGATGCCGGGGCCGAAGTCATCTACGCCCCCCTGGTCAAGGAGGACACCATTCGCGAACTGGCCGTAATCGGACCGGCGGTCAACGTGCTGGCGGCGGGCCGGATGACCGGGCACAGCGTTGCGGAAATCGCCGCGATGGGCGCCGGGCGGATCTCGCTGGGCGGAACCCTGGCGCGGGTGACGCAGCAGGCTGCACTGGACGGCGCCCGGGCCGTTTTGGGCAGCGGCGATCTATCGGTCCTGTCGGCGGCGGCAAGCGCAGCCGAAATCGACGAGATTCTGGGCCGATAACGGGCGCCAACCCGGCTGCGCCGCCGAATGCGGTGCGGCCCGGATAATCCACTACGTGGAAAGCGGGCGCCGGTGTGCCGAATCCGATTGATATTGTTTTGACGTAGCGTAGTGTGTCGCAATCAACCAATGAATCGCCGTTTAAGGCGGTCGGGGGAGGAACTTGGCCGAAGCTGCCATGAACAATTTTATCCCGGATGAAGATCTGCTGCGTGCGGATCTCTATGATTTCTTGGGCGCGCTGTTGGCGTTTCCGCCCGAAGGGGCCGTGCTGAAACAGGCTGCGGAACTGAAAGGCGATGAAACCGAGCTTGGGCGGGCGATCTCTGCGCTGTCCCGGATCGCCAGGGCGGCTGGCCCCGGCGCGGTCAGGGTCGAGTTCGAAGCGCTTTTCATCGGCCTCGGTCGCGGCGAGCTGCTGCCCTATGCAAGCTATTACATGACCGGTTTCCTGAACGAGAAACCGCTCGCCGTTCTGCGCAATGACATGAACCGGCTGGGCATCGAGCGTGCGCCGAATGTCTACGAGCCGGAGGACAACATCGCCTCGCTGTGCGAGATGATGGCCGGAATGATCCGCGGCCGGTTCAATATGCCCGCGGCGCTGGAGCGCCAGCGCACATTCTTCAACGCGCACATCGCCCCATGGGCGAAACACTTTTTCACGGATCTGGAGGGGGCGAAATCCTCGGTCTTTTATGCGCCGGTCGGTTCGGTCGGGCGCATCTTTATGGAAATCGAGAAGGAAGCTTTCCGGATGGCGGGCGACGGTCCGCACTAGCAAGCAAGCGAACGGTTCTGTGCACAGGACCGGCAACCAGGGAGGACGCTTGATGACAGAAAAAACCGATGAGGGCCGCAGGAGCTTTTTAAAGCTTGCGACCGTCGCGGCCCCGGCAGTGGCAGCCGCCGCCGTCGTGACCACCGACGAGGCCGAAGCGGCACCCGAAACGCAAGGCGAGGGCCTGCGCAAGACGGCCCATGTAAAGGCCTATCTGGACAGCGCCCGCTTCTGAGGCGAGATCCTGCCAACGCCGGTAACCGGTTGCGAAACGCCCGACCTCCGGCAGGCACCCATAACCTGAAGCGGTCCGACAAGTTGCGGGCTCAAGGGAGAAGAGAATGCTCAGGAAAAAGACCAACGGGGTAAGACGCACCTCGACCGGGTCGATGGTCGGCCAGATTGCCGAAACATCCCTCGACCGCCGCGCGTTTTTGCGCAATTCCGGCCTTGCCATTGGTGGCCTGGCGGCGCTGGGCGCCACCGGCGGCACCGTGACCAAGGCGCAGGCTGCCGCCTCGACGGACGGCGCGGTGGAAGTCATCAAATCGGTTTGCACCCACTGCTCGGTCGGCTGCACCGTTCTGGCCGAAGTTGCCAATGGCGTCTGGGTCGGCCAGGAACCGGGCTGGGACAGCCCGTTCAATCTGGGCGCACACTGCGCGAAAGGCGCCGCTGTACGCGAGCACGCCCATGGCGAGCGCCGGCTGAAATACCCGATGAAGTTGTCCGGCGGCAAATGGCAGCGGATGTCCTGGGACGACGCGATCAACGAGATCGGCGACGGCATGATGAAGATCCGCGATGAAAGCGGACCCGACAGCGTCTATTGGCTGGGATCGGCCAAGCATTCGAACGAACAGGCCTACCTGTTCCGCAAGTTCGCAGGGTACTGGGGCACGAACAACGTCGACCACCAGGCGCGGATCTGCCACTCGACCACCGTTGCAGGCGTTGCGAACACATGGGGCTACGGCGCCATGACCAACTCCTATAACGACATCCACAATTCCAAGGCGATCTTCATCATCGGCGGCAACCCGGCCGAGGCGCACCCGGTTTCCCTGTTGCACCTGTTGAAGGCCAAGGAAGAAAACAACGCCCCGCTGATCGTGTGCGATCCGCGGTTTACGCGCACCGCAGCCCATGCCGACGAGCATGTCCGGTTCCGTCCGGGCACCGACGTTGCGCTGATCTGGGGCATCCTTTGGCACATCTTCGAAAACGAGTGGGACGACAAAGAGTTCATCCGCACCCGTGTGTGGGGCATGGACCAAATCCGCGAGGAAGTGGCCAAATGGACCCCGGAAGAGGTCGAGCGTGTCACCGGCACACCGGGCAGACAGCTGAAGCGGGTTGCCAAGACACTGGCCAATAACCGCCCCGGCACCGTGATCTGGTGCATGGGCGGCACCCAGCATACCAACGGCAACAACAACACACGCGCTTACTGCGTGCTGCAGTTGGCCCTTGGCAACATGGGTACGTCGGGCGGCGGCACCAACATCTTCCGCGGCCATGACAATGTTCAGGGCGCCACGGATCTGGGTGTGCTGTCGCACACGCTGCCGGGCTATTACGGCGTCAAAGCCGGTTCGTGGGCGCACTGGGGCCGTGTCTGGGAAGAGGACATGGCTTGGCTGAAGGGCCAGTTCCGCGACGAAAAGCTGATGACATCGGCCGGTATCCCGGTGTCGCGGTGGATCGATGGTGTGCTGGAAAACAAAGACAACATGGATCAGCCGGACAATGTCCGGGCCATGGTGCTTTGGGGCCACGCTCCGAACTCTCAGACCCGTGGTCCTGAAATGAAAAAGGCCATGGAAAAGCTGGACATGCTGGTGGTCGTCGATCCCTATCCGACGGTCTCGGCTGTGTTGCCGGATCGGGAGGACGGCGTTTACCTGCTGCCCGCTTCGACCCAGTTCGAAACCTATGGCTCGGTCACCGCGTCGAACCGCTCGATACAGTGGCGCGACAAAGTCGTCGAGCCGCTCTGGGAAAGCCTGCCGGATCATACGATCATCGCCAAATTCTCGAAGAAATTCGGCTTTGCCGACCGGATCTTCCGCAACATCGAAGTAAACGCAGAAACCGACGAGCCGAAGGTCGAAGACATCACGGCCGAGATCAACAAGGGGATGTGGACGATCGGCTATACCGGCCAAAGCCCCGACCGGATCAAAAGCCACATGGCCAACCAGCATACGTTCGACAAGACGACGTTGCAGGCTGTGGGCGGCCCGAATGACGGTGAATACTATGGCATGCCATGGCCAAGCTGGGGTCCGCCTGAAATGGGCCACCCGGGCACACCGAACCTCTACGATATGTCAAAGTCGGTGGCCGAAGGCGGTTTGACCTTCCGCGCCCGGTTCGGCACGGAAAGGGATGGTGACAACCTGCTGGCCGAAGGCGTTGCCTCGGCCGGGTCCGAAATTCCGGATGGCTATCCGGAATTCAGCATGCAGATGTTGATGGATCTGGGTTGGGACGGCGATCTGACCGCGGAAGAGCGGGCCGTGATCGACGGCATTGCCGGGCCCAAGACCAACTGGAAAACCGACCTTTCGGGCGGGATCCAGCGGGTTGCAATTGCCCATGGCTGTGCGCCGTTCGGCAACGCAAAGGCCCGGGCCGTGGTGTGGACCTTCCCGGATCCGGTGCCGCTGCACCGCGAGCCGCTCTACACCAACCGCCGTGATCTGGTGGCAGACTATCCGACCTATGAAGATCGGAAATTCTACCGCCTGCCGACCATGTACGCCTCGATCCAGAAGAACGACTTCTCCAAGGATTACCCGTTGATCCTGACCAGTGGTCGGCTTGTGGAATACGAAGGCGGCGGCGAGGAAAGCCGGTCGAACCCCTGGCTTGCCGAATTGCAGCAGGACATGTTCGTCGAGATCAACCCGCGCGATGCCAACAATCTGGGCGTGCGTGACGGGGCACAGGTCTGGTTGGAAGGCGCCGAAGGCGCCAAGGTCAAGGTGATGGCCATGCTGACCGAAAGGGTCGGCGAGGGCGTCGTCTTCATGCCGTTCCACTTCGGCGGGCATTTCGAAGGCAAGGATCTGAGGGACAAGTACCCCTCTGGGGCCGACCCTTATGTCCTGGGCGAAAGCTCGAACACCGCGCAGACATATGGCTATGACTCGGTCACCCAGATGCAAGAGACCAAAGCCACGCTCTGCAAAATCAGTGCAGCCTGAGGAGGATGAACAATGGCTAGAGCAAAGTTCCTCTGTGACGCCGAACGCTGCATTGAATGCAACGCTTGTGTCACGGCATGTAAGAACGAGCATGAAGTACCCTGGGGCGTGAACCGCCGCAGGGTGGTGACGCTCAATGACGGTAAACCGGGCGAGCGGTCGATCTCGGTCGCCTGCATGCACTGCTCGGACGCACCGTGTATGGCGGTTTGTCCGGTCGATTGCTTCTATCAGACCGACGATGGCGTGGTCCTGCACTCCAAGGACCTCTGCATCGGGTGTGGTTACTGCTTCTATGCGTGCCCGTTCGGCGCGCCGCAGTTCCCGCAGGCGGGCAACTATGGCTCGCGCGGCAAGATGGACAAGTGCACCTTCTGCGCCGGTGGCCCGGAAGAAACCCACTCGAAGGTCGAACTGCAGAAATATGGCCGGAACCGGATTGCCGAAGGCAAGCTGCCGATCTGCGCCGAAATGTGCTCGACCAAGGCGCTGCTGGCCGGCGATGGCGACGATGTGTCCGCAATCTATCGCGAGCGCGTCGTGGCCCGCGGCTTTGGCACCGGCGCCTGGGGCTGGGGCACGGCCTACGGCCAGAAGGGCAACTAAGGCCCGGCCGAAAGACGAAAGAGCGGGCGGGCCTTTGACAGGGTCCGCCCGTTCTGCTTTAGGGACAGCGCCTGGCCCGGTGCCGTGTGCAACCTGCTTCCTTCCCGTCGCTGGAGCGGGAAAGGGCAGCAACCCGCCACTTTACGGAGACGACCCATGCGCCTGTTCGCAATCCTGTTGATCCTGGCTGCCTTCGTGCTTCCGGGCCAGACTTTCGCACAGGAGGGCGGCACGCCCCCCCCCGACGACGCAGCCCGCGCCGCGACCGGAGGCGCGCAGACGCGCGACGACATCATGCGCCGCCAACGCGGCGAAGAGGTTGAAACCCGCGAACGCGACAGCGCCAGCGACGCCGCCGCTGCAATCCGCGCGCAATTGGGGACACGCGGCAGCACCTCGGATTCCGAGCTTTGGGAAAAGCTGCGCTACGGCAAGGCAAATGTGACGGCCTCGAATGGCAGTCCGGCCTCGACCGTTCTGATCCAGGACAGCGGGATGGCATGGTTCAATTTCCGCGAAGGGCCGTTGCGCACTTATGGCGGGTATCTGTTGCTGGGTATGTTTGGCCTGTTGGCCGTCTTCTACCTGTTCCGCGGCAAGATCCGCATCGAACATGGCCGCTCTGACCAAACGATCCTGCGCTTCAATCTGCTGGAACGCGCCGGGCACTGGCTGTTGGCGGTCTCGTTCATCGTCCTTGGCATCACCGGCCTGATCACACTTTTCGGCCGGGTCTGGCTGATCCCCTGGCTCGGCAAAGAAAGCTTTGCGCCTATCGCCGCGCTCTCGAAATGGGTCCACAACTGGATTGCCTGGGCCTTTATTGCAGCGCTGGCGATCGTGTTCCTGATGTGGGTTCTGCGCAATATCCCGAACCGGCACGACCTGGTCTGGCTGGCAAAAGGCGGGGGTCTGTTCTCCAAGGGCGTCCACCCGCCGGCGAAAAAGTTTAATGCCGGTCAGAAGATCGTCTTCTGGTCGGTCATCGTTCTTGGCGCGTCAATCTCGGCATCCGGCCTGTCGCTGCTGATGCCGTTCGAGTTTCCGATGTTCGCCAAGACCTTCGATGCTCTGAACTATCTCGGCTTTTATCACTTCAATGGCGGCGAGAAATTCCCCACCGTCCTGACACCGCACGCCGAAATGCAGTTGGCGTCGCTCTGGCACGCGATCGTTTCGTTCATCCTGATGGCGATCATCATCGCCCATATCTATCTCGGCTCGGTCGGTATGGAAGGCGCCTTCGATGCCATGGGCAAGGGTCAGGTCGATCTCAATTGGGCGCGAGAGCACCACAATCTGTGGGTCGAGGAAGAAGAGGCGAAATCAGCGCAAAGGGCGGCGGCCACGCCCGCCGAATAGCCCATGCGTCTGACCGGTCTGATCCTGCTGGCGGCGCTGTCTTGCGGCGCTGCCGCTGCCGACGGGTTTCGCAAACTGAAAGGGCATGGCGGACCCGTCATGGCCGTGGCCGCTGACGCGGCCGGTGTCGTAACCGGCAGTTTCGACAATGCAGTCGGCGTCTGGAAAGGCGGATCGCCGGTCTGGCTCGACGGGCACGAAGCGGCGATCAAAACCGTTGCATTGGTGGACGGGAACCGGATCGCATCGGCAGGCGATGACAACGCAATCATCCTTTGGGACCGGGCAACCGGTGCGCGTTTGCACCGGCTGACAGGCCACCGGGCCAAGGTTGTTGCACTGGCCGCGTCCCCCGATGGCAAACAGATAGCATCAGCCGCCTGGGATGGGCGGATCGGGGTGTGGAGCAGCGAAACCGGGACCTTGATCCGTTGGATCGAAGGACATCAGGGCAACGTCAATGCCGTCGCCTTCGGGCCAAAGGGCTTTCTTTACAGCGCAGCATATGACGGAACGGTGCGCGAATGGCGCCTGTCCGATGGCACGGGCACCCGTATCCTGGCGCGCCACGGATTTGGGGTGAACACACTGTTGGTCGACATATCCCGCGACTGGCTGGCATATGGCGCGCTCGACGGCGGAACCCGGGTGTTGCGCCTGTCGGACGGGGCCGAACTCGCCGATATGACGCTTGACCGCAGGCCCATTCTGGCCATGACGCGGCGCAGCGATGGCGGGCTGATCGCCGTGGGCGATGGCGAGGGGTACATCATGGTCGTCGAGACCGAGGGGTGGACCGTCCGCCACGACTTTCGCGCCGCCGTGAAAGGACCGATCTGGGCATTGGCCTTTACGGATGGCGGCCGCTCGCTGATCGCAGGCGGGATCGAGGATGACGCCTATATCTGGCCATTGGGGTCGGAAGACGCACCGCGCATGGCCGAACGCCGCCGTGCCTTCCACACGGATCCGGCCAAGGTCAGCAATGGCGAGCGGCAGTTTCTGCGCAAATGTTCGATCTGCCATTCCCTGGACCCGGGACACAGCCGCAAGGCAGGCCCGACCCTGCACCGGCTTTTCGGCCGCCGGGCCGGAACGGTGCCGGGCTATAGCTATTCCAGCGCTCTGGATGGCTCCGATCTCATCTGGGCGGCGACCACGATCGACAAGCTGTTCGAACTTGGGCCCGACCACTACACCCCCGGCTCGAAAATGCCCATGCAACAGATCCGCTCGCCGCAGGACCGTGCCGATCTGATCGAGTTTCTGAAGGCCAATACGGGCGGTTAGAAACGGGCGATAAGAGCAAGTTCGGATCAATCAACCTGCTCAGTAACGGAGGCTGTCCGGTTCATTCCGATCCGAAAATGCCCTAACGCGGCACCCCGTAAAGCTGCTCGGGCAGCCAGGTGATCAGCCCGGGCATGACCATGACCAGCGCGATCACCGCCAGCTGGATTGCAACAATCGGTACGATCCCGCGATAGATATCGCCCAGCGTCACGCCCGGCGGGGCCGACCCTTTCAGAAAGAACAACGCAAACCCGAAGGGCGGGGTCAGGAAGGATGTTTGCAGAACCAATGCCATCATCGCTGCGATCCACAACATCGGCGCTTTGTCCGACCCGGCATGGTCGGCAAAGTCTAGCCCGGCCAGAACCGGAAAGAACAATGGCAGCGTGATGATCGTAATCTCGATCCAGTCGATGAAGAACCCCAGGACAAAGACGATCCCCGTGATCAGCAACAGCGTTTCCCACGGCCCGATCGACAACGCCGCCAAGGCATCGGCAATCGCCGAATCCCCGTCGAAATAGCGAAACGGATAGGAAAAGACCGCAGCCGCCATGATGATCAGAAACACCATCGCCGACAGGTTCGCGGTCGTCTCGACCAACTCCCGGATCAGCCGCCAGGACAACCGGCCCGAGATCACCACCAGCACCAGTGACCCCGCGGCCCCGACCGCCCCCGATTGCGACGGCGTCGCCCATCCCATGATGATCGATCCCAGAACCAGTGCGATCAACGCGACCGGCAGCACCAGACCGCGTATCAGCAGCAAGGCCCAACCTGCCAGCGTTCCCGGCCCCGGCTGGTCAACGGTGCCCGCCCCGCGCGGCGCCGTGATCATGTACCATCCGGCATAAAGCAGGATCAGCAGCCCGCCCGGCACCACCGTTGCCATGAACATCGACCCGAACGGCACTTGGAACTGATAGGCCAGGAAAAACAGCATGACCGCCGGTGGCAGGATGATCCCCACCGTACCTGCCGCAGCAACCGCGCCGGTCGCCACCGGGGCCGAATACCCGGCGCGCAACATCGCGGGCAGCGCGATCAGCGAAATCGTCACCACCGATGCGCCGACAATGCCCGCCGCCGGGGCCAGGACAACACCGATCAGCAGAACGGCCACGATCATACCGGCGCGCAGGCGCCGCGTGATCAGGTGGACCGACCGCAACATGTCGTGGGCGATCCCGCTTTTCTCCAACGCCACGCCCATGAACAGCAGCATGGCCACCGCGGGATAGAACAGCGACCCGCGCACCGCATCGGACAGTTTCAACGGGATCGTCCGCAACGCGGGAACCGGCATTTCGCCCAGCAAGATACCGACCAGGCAAAAGAAGGTGCCCAGCCCGAACAGCACCACTGACACCGGCAGGCCGGAAAACAACAGCACGGCCAGACAGCCCAGCATGACAAACGGGATCGCGTCGGCGATCTGATAGATCAGCTCTTCGCTCATGGCGCTGGTGCCCGGCCTCTCAGAAACGCGATATGGCGGGTCACCCGGCAGCCGATTGCCAGGCCCAGCAGCGCGATACCCACCGGTGTTGCCAGCACGACGATCCAGCGCACCGGTGCACCGAACGCAAACGCCGCCCGTTCGTTGTCCGACCAGGCGCTTTCAACCAGAACCGCACCATACCAGATGACCACGACCGTAAAGGGCACCACAAAAAATACCGTGCCCAGAATTTCAACCCATGCCCGTCCCCGCGCACCGAACCGGTCGCGCAGGATATCGACGCGCACATGGGCATCGGTGACGGCGGCGGACCCGACGATCAGAAACGCAAACAGCAGGAAGAACTCGGCTTCCATTGCATTGAAAAGCGAGCCGGGAAGGTTCAGCGACCGGGTCGAGATTTCGGTCAGCCGCGCAATCATCATTGCAGGCAGCAAGATCAGGGCGGCGGCCAGACCGATCCGCTTGATCCATGTCTCGATCCGGTCCAGCCAACCGCGCGGCGCGCGCCCGGGCCCTGCCCGGCGGCGCCCGGCGTTACGCCGCGCGGTCGCTGAACTCAGCAATCGCAGCCCCCTGGTCTGGCCCCGTCAGTAAAGCCCGCCACCGGCCTTACCGGACGCGCCGCGTGCCTGCGCAACGGCGTTCTTCGCTGCCGTGTTCAAGAACATATTGTCCGCCCCGATCGTTACCAGATCAAAGCCCTTGTCCAACATCCCGGCTGCGTATCCGGGGTCCATGCAGTGAATTCCGGCAAATTTGCCGTGGCGCTTACAGCCCAGCAGGATCTGATCGATCACGGCCAGCAATTCCGGTTCGTCACGGTCGCCCTTGGGCACGAAACCATGGGTCAGGCCCAGATCCGCCGGGCCGATATAAACCGCATGAATGCCCGGCACCTCCAGGATGGCATCCAGGTTCGAGACCGCCTGTTCCGTCTCGATCATCGCCATCACCAGAATCTGATCATTGGCATGCTTGGGATAGTCCGGGCCATACCGCCACAGGGCGCGGGCCGGGCCGAAACTGCGCAATCCAAGCGGCGGATAAAGGCAGGCATCGGCCAGCGCCTTTGCTTCTTCGGCGGTGTTGATCATCGGGCAGATGATCCCCATCGCGCCCGCGTCCAGCGCCTTTCCGATGATCCCCGGCTCGTTCCAGGGCACGCGCACGATCGGGGTCGATGTACGCGTATCGATGGCCTGCAACATGCCGACCATGTCAGAATAGTCGACCAGACCATGCTGCATGTCGATGGTCATCGAATCCCAATCCGCCTGGGCCATGTTTTCGGTCGCCACCGGCGACGGGATCCCGCACCAGGCGTTGATCGCTTTGCCGCCCCCGGCCCACAGCTTGCGCAATCCGTTTTCCATATCGTCTCCTCCCGAACCTTTTGGCCGTCACGGCCGTCTCTCATCACTCAGGTGCCCGGGCGCTCAGGGCAACGGTTTTTCCATCAGGCTGGCGATAAGCGACGCCGCGATGATCATTCGGCCCTGACATGACTGGCGATACAGCCCTGCCAGACTGCCTCGAACGCCTCGGGATCGAAACGGCCCTTCAGCCCGATCGCAACGGCCCGCGACTGACCTGCGGGCGCACAAGGTGTCAGCGCATGGGTGCGCCCGACCAGGTGCGCCTCGGCCCAGTCGCCCGTGTCCAACTCGACCCGGCCCTTGAACCGGTAAAGCCCCTCCGGCGGGTCGGATAACAGCGCCTTCAACGCACCGCGGCACAGCCTGCCGCCGGTGCCGTGCCAGCTTGCATACATCGCATTATGCGCCTCGTCCGCGCCGCCCGGCACCTGGACGCTTGCCGGGATGGTCGCCGGGATACTCGCCGGGTGTTCCAGCAGAAAGTCGATGTCAATCGCCCCATGCGGCGCCTCGATCACCGGTGCAGCGCTGACCGACGCGATCCGTTCGCGCGCCTCGTCCCCGCGGCCCAAATCGGTCTTGGTCAATACCACCAGATCGGCCACGACCAATTGGCCGCGGATCTGGGCGCCGATTTCCGCATCGTCCAGCAGTCCGGCGATATTCGCCGCATCGGCCAGGGTCACGACGCCGGAATACTGCATCTCCGGCTCGGCATGGGCGGCGGCGGCGATCTTTTCGGGCTGCGCAACGCCCGATGCCTCGATCACCAGGCAATCGGGCCGCGGGCGCCGGTCGCAGGCATCGGCCAGCGCATACATCAATTCGGTCCCCATTGTGCAGCAGATGCACCCATTGGACAGGGTCACCGTGTCCTCGTCAGCGCTCTCCAATAGATCGGCATCGATATCCAGCGCACCGAAATCATTGACCATCACCATGATCCGGCGCCCGCCGGGATTGCGCAGCATGTGGTTGACCAAACTGGTCTTGCCTGCGCCAAGATAGCCGGAAATCACCGTGGTCGGCAGCGCGGGCAGGGCATCAATACCGGTCATTTGCCGACCCCGCCCCCACTGACCAAACGCGAAAGCTCGGCGCGGCGTCCCGCTGCTTCATTGCGCTCACCCTCAATGCCGGAACACCTTTCCGCCCAAAACCGTCCCGTGCACCGGCACATCTTTCAATGCCTCCGGCGCCACGCCGGTCGGATCATCGCCCAGGATCGCGAAATCGGCTTTCTTGCCCGCCTCGATTGACCCGATTTCGTGGTCCAGCTTCAGCGTATAGGCCGCGCCCAGGGTGATCGCCTGCAGGGCTTCGTCCACACCGATCCGCTGCTCCGGCCCCAGACAGCGGCCCGACATCGTCAAACGGTTCACCGCGACCCAGGCTGTATAAAGCGGCGCAAGCGGTGTGACCGGAGCGTCCGAATGGATCGTCAGCGCCACCCCTTCGTCCAGCGCCGTGCGGCAGGCATCCATCCGCGCCGCACGGTCCTCGCCAATCGACTTGGCCGCGTGCATGTCGCCGAAATACCAGATGTGGTTGGCGAAAAGATTGGCGCAGATCCCCATCGCCTTCATCCGCTTGAACATGGCGCGATCGATCATCTGGCCGTGCTGCAGAACATGGCGGTGATCGGGCCAATGGTGCAGGCTGATCGCGCGTTCGATGGCGTCGATGGCCACGACCGAAGCCTCGTCGCCATTGGTGTGGATATGCATCTGCACATGGGCGGCGTGCAGGCTTTCAATCAGTTCGCGGGCCTGATCCGGGGCAATCACCCACAACCCGTTCGGTGCCCCGTTCACATGGCCGGGCCAGCGCAGCCGCGCCGTATATCCCTGGATCGAACCGTCCAGCACCAGCTTGACGCCGCCAAGGCGCAGCTTGTCCGTCGCCTGGGCCGCCAGTTCCAACGCCCGCGGCGCCACGTCCCGGGGCGGCATCATCGCGGCGCCCAGCATCGGCACGATCCGCACGGGATAGTCATCGCCTACCGTCGCCTTCAACAGGGCCGAGACATCCTCGGGCGGCAGGCCTGCATGCAGATCGGTAATCGTCGTCACCCCGGCCCGGCGGCAAACCCAGCCAAAGGCGTCGACCGTCTCGCGGTGCGCCGACAACGACCGGAAATCGACCCCGACCCGGCGCATCAGCGGGAACATCGCGGCCATTTCCTGCAACTCGCCGTTCAGCTCGCCCCGTTCATCCTTGGCAACGCCCTCGACATTGGTCTCGCGGGTGTACCGGGCCAGGCTCAATGCGGGCGAATTTGCCGTCAGAAGGTGAAAGTTCGAATGCTGCACCACAACCGGACGCGTTGCTGACACGGCGTCCAGGTGGTCTTTGTTCAAACGCTCGGCATCGAAGAAGATCGGATCGAACCCCCAGGCGAACAACGGCGCGTCCGGGTCGTCCATCTTTGCCTCGGCCTGTTTCAGACCCGCGATCACCTCGTCGATATTCGTCAACCCCTTCCACAGCTTGCCCTGCGGATCGATCCGGTCGTGATAGCCGACATAAGGATACCGCCACATCGCGCCGGCCATCATGTGCGCATGACCTTCCACAAATCCGGGCATCAAAACGCAATCGGCCAGGGTCTCGTCCAGCGTGGCTCCGCCCCACTGATCGGCACAACCGGCCCCGCCAACCGCCAGGATGCGCCCGTCACGGACCGCAACATGGGTTGCCTCCGGCTGGTTCGTATCCATCGTGATGATTTTCTTGGCTCGGAAAAGGGTGGTGTCGGTCATTCTTGTCCCCTGGCTTTGGATCATGCACCTTATGGCCACGGCCCGGGTGCGCAAGGGGTCCGC
This sequence comes from uncultured Limibaculum sp., assembly GCA_951813525.2. GTDB lineage: Bacteria > Pseudomonadota > Alphaproteobacteria > Rhodobacterales > Rhodobacteraceae > Thermohalobaculum. The sequence continues at coordinate 2,149,184 of CATOTJ020000002.1, read as the reverse complement.
CTGTGATCAGCATGGCTCTGATCGCCCGGACGCCAAGAAATCGGGAGACTGTTATGCCCTGGCCTTGGATCATTCTTGCCCGGCTCGTCGTTATCGCGGGCGGTAGCAGGGCCGCGCTGCGCCAGGTGGATCGCGGGGTCTATCCTCGGTTTTCGGACCGCAGCCGGGTTGAGGCGGACAAATGCTGATGGCGTATCCCGCAACCCAATCCCGCAGGTATCCGCGCCGATCTCTCTCAGGCGCGCTGTGGCCGTTTAAGGCCTGGGCGTTATCGACGGCGCTCGCCGCCGCGCTGCTCATTCCACCCCCGGCAAATGCTCAGAATCAAGTGCTGCCAACCTGCACCGACCTGCTGGCACTCACCGCGGCGGCGACGCCGGATGGCGCGGCCAACTCCGCGCCCCCATTGCCGCCCGGCGCTGAAAGCTGTCAGCGTTCGCTGCAACTGGGCGGGGCGCACAGCCTGCACTGCGCGTGGGCGTTTCCCTATCGATCCGCTGCCGCGACCGAGGCATTCGCGACCCTCGATACCCGGCTGCGGTCTTGCTTGTCGGCAAGACCGGCCAAATCCGCGCGCCAGCCTGTCAACCACCCCGACAGCTTCCACCAACGTGAATACGACACCGTGAAAACGTCGCTGTCTCTCGCCCTGAAGGACAAGGCGGCATTGAATAGGACCTACCTTTTTCTGGGGGTTACCACCACCCGGCGCGGGCGCACGAAAGATTAATCGCTGGACTCGCGCCGCCGCTTACTGATTTTGTGTGACAAGACAACAAAAACAGGGAGCCTTCCTATAATGTCGTTTCACACCCTTCTGCGCGGCGCCGCAGCCGTTGCCCTCAGCGCAGCGATCAGCGCCCCGGCGCTGGCTGATGACCATGAAAAGTCCGGTGGGACACTGGTCATCGCCTCGACGCAGGTCCCCCGGCACCTGAACGGCGCAGTGCAATCGGGAACCGCAACAGCGGTCCCGTCGACGCAAATCTTTGCATCGCCGCTGCGCTATGACGAAAACTGGCAGCCACAACCCTATCTGGCAAAGACCTGGGAGGTGTCCGATGACGGCCTTTCGGTCACGCTGAACCTGGTCGACAACGCGACCTTCCATGACGGCACGCCGGTCACGTCCGAGGACGTTGCGTTCTCGATCATGACCGTCAAGGCCAACCACCCGTTCACGTCGATGTTCGATCCGGTCGAGAAAATCGACACGCCGGACCCGCATACGGCGATCATTCGGCTCTCGAAACCGCACCCGGCCCTGTTGCTGGCGCTGTCGCCGGCCCTGGCGCCGATTATGCCAAAGCACGTCTATGGTGACGGCCAGGACGCGAAAAGCCATCCGGCCAACTCGGCACCGGTCGGCTCCGGCCCGTTCAAGCTGGTCAGCTTTACCCAGGGCGAATCGGTCGTTCTGGCCAAGAACGAGAACTTCTTTCTGGAAGGTTATCCGAAACTGGACGAGATCATCATCCGCGTCATCAAGGATACCAATTCGCTCCTGATCGCACTCGAAAACGGCGAAGTGGACATGTATCCCTTCATCGCCTCCTCGACCGAGATCGGCCGGGTTGAAAAGGCCGACAACCTGACCGTCACCCGCGAAGGCTATGCCGCCGTCGGTGCGATCAACTGGCTGGCCTTTAACACCAAATCCGAAAAGCTCTCGGACCCGAAGGTGCGCCAGGCGATCGCCTATGCTGTCGACCGGAACTTTATCGTCAAGGCGCTGCACCGCGGCTTCTCCAGCCCGCAGCGCGGCCCGATCATCGAATCCTCGCCGTTCTTCCATGACGGCGTCGAGGCGTACAATGTCGATCTGGACAAGGCCAAGGCACTGATGGCCGAAGCCGGATTCGGCGACGGAATGGATCTGACTGTCGACTATATTCCCGGCCCGGCCGAGCAGCAGAAGAATATTGCCGAATACCTGAAATCGCAGCTCAAGAAGATCGGCATCAATGTCGAGGTTCGCGCCGCTCCCGATTTCCCGACCTGGGCCAAGCGCATCTCGACCTATGATTTCGAGCTGACCATGGACATCGTCTTCAACTGGGGCGACCCGGTGATCGGCGTGCACCGGTCCTATCTCTGCTCGAACATCCGTGAAGGCGTGATCTGGTCGAACACCCAGCAATACTGCAACGAGAAGGTTGACGAGATTCTGTCCGCCGCAGCGGTCGAGCTGGATCAGGACAAGCGCAAAGCGCTTTACGCCGAATTCCAGACCATCGTTGCGGGCGATCTGCCGCTCTACTGGATCAATTCGCTGCCCTATCACACGGCGCACAACAAAAAGCTGGGCAACGCACCGACCGGTATCTGGGGCGCCATGCACCCGCTGGACCGCGTCTACTGGAAAGAAACGAAGTAAACGGCTTCGCGCTGAAGATTGTTGTCCCGGGTCACGCCCGGGACAGCACTGCAAGATCCCCGAACCTGGATCCGGAATTTACAGCTCATGACCGCCTACATCATCCGGCGCATCTTCTACGGCATTTTGCTGATGGCGGGCGTTGTGGTCCTGAACTTCTTTCTGATCCGCCTGGCGCCCGGTGATCCGGCCGAAGTTATTGCCGGTGAGATGGGCGGCGCCACCAAGGAAATGATGGACTCGATCCGGGCCACCTACGGGCTGGATAAACCGGTCCTGACCCAGCTTTGGATCTATCTTTCGAACATGCTGCAGGGCGACCTGGGGCAAAGTTATTTCTTCAACCGGCCGGTGACCGAGCTGATCGGCCTGCGCATCTGGCCGACGATCCTTCTGGTGATCGCGGCGCAGGTTCTGGCCGTGACCATCGGCGTTGCGATGGGTGTTTTCGCGGCGCGCAAGCCAAATTCCATCCTTTCGGGCTTTGTGACCGTTTTTGCGACCATCGGCTATGCCGTGCCGGTCTTCTGGATGGGCATCATGCTGGTGATCCTGCTCGCCTCGATCTTCCCGGTCTTCCCGGTCCAGGGGATGCTGGACGCCAGATTGCACAGCGCCGACTGGCTGACCAAAACCATCGATATCCTCTATCACCTGGCCCTGCCCGCGTTCACATTGGCGATCATCTATCTGGCCATCTATGCGCGTCTGGCCCGGGCCTCGATGCTCGACGTTCTGGGCGCCGACTATGTGCGCACGGCCCGGGCCAAGGGCGCATCGGAAGGCTCGGTCCTCTTCAAGCACGCGCTGCGCAACGCGGCCCTGCCGATCATCACCGTCGCGGGCCTGCAATTCGGCGGCCTCATCTCCGGTGCATTGCTGGTCGAGACGGTCTTCAACTGGCCCGGCATGGGCACGCTGGCCTTCGATGCGATCCTGCGCCGCGACTACACGACAATCCTCGGCGTTCTCTTCTTCGCGTCGCTGATGGTGGTGATCGCCAACCTGATCACCGATCTCAGCTACCGGCTGGCCGATCCGCGCATTCGCACAGGTGGCGCATGACCGATCCGGCAACCAGCGCCCCTGATCTTCTTCAGGGCACCGGCAGCGCCGAGGCACAATCGCCCCTGCGCGAAGCCTGGCGCATGTTCCGCCGCAACATCCCGGCCCTGGTCGGTACCGCGATCCTGTTCGTCATCATCATCGTGACGATCTATGGCAGCTTCCTTTATACCGGCGATCCCTACGATATCGTCTGGGCGCCGCACGAACCGCCCGGCGTGACCCCCGAATTCCCGCTTGGCACCGACTATCTCGGCCGCGATCTGATCGCAGGTCTCCTTGTCGGCGGCGGACCAACCTTGGTCGTCGGCGCCTCGGCGGCGGCATTGACCATGCTGATCGGCGTCTCGATCGGCGCCACGTCCGGCTATTTCGGCGGTTGGATCGACAATCTTCTGATGCGCTTCACCGAATTTTTTCAGGTCCTGCCCGCACTCCTCTTCGCCATGGTTCTGGTCACGCTGTTCTCGCCCAGCCTGACCATGATCGCGATCGCGATCGGAGTTGTTAGTTGGCCCCAGACCGCCCGGCTGACCCGGGCCGAGTTCCTCAAGATCAAGAACCTCGAATACGTCACGGCAGCACGGGCCATCGGCGCCAAGAACGGGCGGATCATGTGGCGCGTCATCCTGCCGAATGCGCTGCCGCCCCTGATCGTGTCGGCAACCCTCACCGTCGGTGTCGCGATCCTCTTCGAAGCGGGTCTCTCCTTCCTTGGCCTCGGCGATCCCAACACGATGAGTTGGGGCCTGATGATCGGCTCGAACCGCGAATACATTCTACAGGCCTGGTGGCCGGTCACATTCCCCGGGCTTGCGATCTTCCTCACCGTCTTCGCCGTCAGCCTGATCGGCGATGGCCTGAATGACGCCTTCAATCCGAAATTGAGGGAGCGCTGATATGCCTGCCCCCTCCTTCTTTGGTCCGCGAAACTCCCTGCGGCCTTGTGGGCAGCGCCCCCGGTTGCGCCCCCGGCGCGAACAACTCCGTGCCCCGTCGGGCAAATCTGCCGCCACACTCTCCAAGGACCACCAACCAGAGGGCGCCGCACCCGCGGCGTCGGCCGTCTGATGGCACTGCTTGAAATCCAGGATCTCAAGGTCCGCTTTCGCACCCGCTATGGCCCGGTCACGGCGCTGGACGGTGTTTCGATGCATTTCGAGGCGGGCGAGACCCTCGGCGTTGTCGGTGAAAGCGGATGCGGCAAGTCGATCACCGCCCTCTCGGTGATGGGGCTGGTGCCGTCGCCGCCTGGCTCGGTCGATGGCGGCTCGATCCGGCTGGCAGACGAAGAACTGATCGGTGCGCCCGACCGGCGCCTGCGCAATCTGCGCGGCTCGGAAATTGCGATGATTTTCCAGGAACCGATGACATCGCTGAACCCGGTCTTCACAGCGGGCGACCAGATCGCAGAAGCGATCATGCTGCACCAGGATGTCTCAAAGTCCGAAGCTTTCGAGCGCGCCATCGCGCTGCTCGACCGCGTCGGTATCCCCGAAGCGCGCCGCCGCGCCTCGGACTATCCCCACCAGCTTTCCGGCGGTATGCGCCAGCGCGTTATGATTGCCATGGCCGTCAGCTGTCAGCCAAAGGTCCTGATCGCGGACGAACCGACAACGGCGCTCGATGTGACCGTGCAGGCGCAGATATTCGAACTGCTCAACGACATTCAGCAGGAATTCGGCACCGCGATCATTCTGATCACCCACGACATGGGCGCCATTGCCGAAATGGCGGACCGGGTCGCTGTCATGTACGCGGGCCGCGTGATCGAAGAAGGCCGCGCCGACGATATCCTCGACCAGCCCCTGCACCCCTATTCGCGCGGACTGATCGCCTGCATTCCGGCGCTCGGCAAGGAAACAGATGAGGAAGGGCGGCCGCCGCCGCTCGCCGAAATCCCCGGGGTCGTCCCGCCCCTGCACCTGCTCGGCGATGGCTGCGCCTTCAAGGACCGCTGCAATCACCGCTATGGCCCCTGCGATGCCCGCATCCCGGTGCTGACCGACGCCACCGCCCACCCGGTTGCCTGTCATGCCGCCGAGGAGGGGCGGATATGACCGCAATTCTGGAAGTCGAAAACCTCACCGTCCGCTTTCCGATGCCCAAGACGTCCCTGTTCGGGCCGCGCCAGCATCTGGAAGCCGTGCGCGATGTCTCGTTTTCGCTGCCCGAAGGGCGCACCCTCGGGATTGTCGGCGAAAGCGGATCGGGGAAGACCACAACTGCGATGGCGGCGATCCGGCTGACCGGACCGGCGACCGGCGCCGTGCGCTTTGAAGGCGACGACATCTTCCAGTTGGACGACGAGGCGATGCGCACCCGCCGCCGCCATATGCAGGTGATTTTTCAGGACCCCTATTCATCGCTCAATCCCCGCGACCGGGTCAGCCACATCGTGCGCGAACCCTTGGACCTGCTCGGCGGCGCAGAAAGCGACAACGAAAAGAACGAACGGGTGCGCGAGCTTTTCGCCCTGGTCGGTTTGCGCCCGGATCAGCTCAATCTCTTTCCGCACCAGTTTTCAGGCGGCCAACGCCAGCGCATCTCGATTGCGCGCGCACTGGCGACGCATCCGAAATTGATCGTCTGCGACGAACCGGTTTCGGCCCTCGACGTCGCCATTCAGGCGCAGATCCTGAACCTGCTGGGGCGGCTTCAGCAGCAGTTCGGCCTCTCTTATCTTTTCATCTCGCACGATCTGGGCGTGGTCCGGCAGGTCTGCGACGAAATAGCCGTGATGTATCTGGGCCGGATCGTCGAACAGGCGCCGCGGGCGGCGCTGTTTGCGCGCCCGCGCCATCCCTACACGCAGGCATTGCTGGATGCGGCCCCGTCGCTGGCGCGGCGCAAATCGGCGGGCGGCGCTAAACGCCAACAGCTCAAGGGCGATCCGCCCAGCCCGATCAATCCGCCGCCCGGCTGCGCCTTCGCCGAACGGTGCCCGCGCGCCCAGCAGCGCTGCACTGCCGAACGCCCCGAACTGACCGAAGGCGTTGCCTGCTTCTTTCCGGACTAAACGCCCGGGAACGGACCGAACGCGGCCAATTCAACAATTCCGGCCCTGATGCGCCCGCAAACCCGCTTTGCGGACCGCGGCGCAGTGCTGGCAACGCAGGGCTGGCAACGGCGTTGCGATCGGGCATTATCCCGAACGGCAAACACAGCAAGGAACCCCATGATGGCCACCGCCTTTCTGATGATCGACATCCAGAACGACTTTTGCCCGGGCGGCGCGCTGGCTGTGACCGGCGGCGACGAAATCGTGCCGCGCGTCAATGCCCTGCAAGAGCATTTCGACATCCGTGTTCTGACCCAGGACTGGCACCCCGCAGCCCATGCCTCGTTCGCCGACAACCATCCGGGCGCAGAACCCTTCTCCGTCATTCAGGCCAGCTATGGCCCGCAGGTCCTCTGGCCACGCCATTGTGTCCAGGGTTCGACCGGCGCCGCCTTTCACACCGATCTGCGCACTGACGCGGATCTGGTGATCCGAAAAGGGTTCCGCCCGGCAATCGACAGCTACTCGGCCTTTTTCGAAAACGACGAGACGACGCCTACGGGCCTTGCTGGCTATCTGCGCGAACGCGGTGTCGATCACGTCGTCCTCGCCGGGTTGGCCACCGATTTCTGCGTCTACTACTCGGCGGTCGACGCCGTTGCGCAGGGCTTTGGCGCGGCGGTCCTGTCCGATTGTTGCCGGGCCATCGATCTGGACGGCTCGCTTGCCGCTGCCCTGTCGGACATGGATGCCAAGGGCGTGCGTGTGGTTGACAGCAGCGCGCTGCAGATCTGATTGCAAACCCGCGCCCATGGGTCGCGGGATCCGCGGTTGTTGCGGTCACGTCTGGGCCATACTTCTTTTTGCGCCGGGCGTTCTTTCCGGCCCGTAAAAAAGGACCGCAGCCATGCGCATCACCCCCCGCACGCTGTTCGCAGCACTGTTTCTCTTTGCCGCCCCGGCCCTGGCGCAGGCCGGCGATACGGGACACAGCGGGCATGGCGGCGGGGATGGCGGTGGACATGGCGGCGCCATCGAAGTCAAGGGTGCCTGGGTCCGCGCCGCGCTGCCGGGCCGTCCGACCGCGGGCTACTTGATGCTGATGAACGGCACAGACAAAGCGGACCGGCTGGTTGCGGTCGAATCGCCGGAATTCGCGACCATCGAGATCCACGAAAGCCGTCTGGTCGATGGCGTTATGCACATGGACCCGGTTGCAAATATCGAGATCGGCGCAGGCGCCATGGCGGAACTCAAACCCGGTGGAATGCATCTGATGCTGTTCGGCGGAAAAGCGATCAAAGACGGCAACAACGTTACCCTGACGCTGGTCTTCGAAAGCGGTCACAAGCTCGACGTCACCGCCCCGGTCAAAAAACGCGGCGGTGGCCATTCCGGTCATGGCGGCAAGTCCGGTCATTCGGGCCACGGCAGCGACTGATCCGGCGGGCAAAGCCCTTCGCCATTGCGCCCGCCCGCTGTGACTGCGAGGATCGCGCAGCGGGCAGAAAGGCGCACAGAAATGCAGGACGCGACGCCGCAAGACGGCGAACATGGCCAAGCTCTTTCAGTTCAGGTCTGGCGGTCCGAGACCGGGGCCTTCCAGTCCTTTACCGTTCCGCATCAGCCCAGCCAGACCGTGCTGGACGTTGTCACCTGGATTCAGCGCAACCAGGACCCGACCCTGACCTACCGGTTTGCGTGCCGCGTCGGCATGTGCGGGTCCTGCGCGATGACGGTGAACGGCGCACCGCGCTGGACCTGCCGCACCCATGTCGGGCGCGTGGCAGCAGATGGAAACCTGCGCATTGGCCCCTTGCGCAACATGGCCGTCATTCGCGATCTGGCCGTCGACATGGCCGATTTCTTCGACAAATGGGTGCGTGCCGGGGCCGTCTTCGAGCCCTCTGAAACCCGCGAGGACCCCATGGCCGCCATCCAGCCGGATCAACCGGCGCGCCGGACCGCTGACGACGCCATCGAATGCATTAATTGCGGTATCTGCTATGCCGCCTGCGATCAGGTCGCGGCGGATGGCGACTATCTTGGCCCTGCCGCCCTGAACCGCGCCTGGACCCTGGTGAACGATACCCGCGACGGCGGACAGTCCGAACGTCTGTCCGCCGTTACCGGTCCGGGCGGCTGTCAGGGCTGTCATTCGATGGCCAATTGCGCCCGCTTCTGCCCGAATGAACTCAGCCCGACCGCGTCCATCGCCGGGCTTAAACGCGCAGGCATCCGCGCCGCCTTCCGCCGCCGGAAATAGCAGCGCCGCAAAGTACTCCGACGCAATCTACCCGCGACAGCCTCGACAGCCTCGACAGCCCGGCAAACCCGACGCCCTATCCCCCGCGCAATGCCGCCCGATCCGGGCGATACGGCGCCAGCCGCGGTTCTTCGGCGCCGCCTCCGACTTCCTGCGCAACGCATTGCGCAATGACCGGCGCCAGCGTCATCCCCGAATGGGTCGACACCACATAAAGCCCCTGCGGGCCCAACGGGCCGATCGCAGGGCGCCCGTCGGCGGGCATCGGCCGCTCGCGAACCGTAATCCCTTCAACCTTGCACCCGGCAGCCCCCGGGATCAGCCGCCCCAAATCCGCAACCAACTGTTCTGCAAAAGCCTCCGGGTTGCTGAAATCCGCCCCACCGCCAAAATCGGCCCCGATCAGGAAACGGCCGTCTTCACCCTGCCAGCCGTGCAGCTTATGGGTCGCCAGCATCGTCTTGATCTGCGGCGGCGCGGGCGAGGTTGTCACCAACAACCCGGGCTGATTGTCCATCGCCATGGTCAGCCCCAGCGGCGCCAGCAATCGTGGCAGCTTCACGCCAGCGGCAACAACCACAGCACTGACCGGAACATATCCTGCCGTCGTCCGCACGCCCGCGATCCGGCCCTCCTGAACGTCGATCGCCACGACATCCAGCCCGGAAAACTCCGCCCCCGCCGCGCGGGCACGGTCCAGAAACCAGTCCGTGATCGCCAACGGATCGCCGTAACCGTCACCCTCCAGCGCCAGCGTCTCATCCGGCGGTTCGGGCACAGCGGGTTCCTGCGCCAGATGCTGCGCCCGGTCCATCATTCGCGACGGCCGGCCCAACTGCTGTTGTGCGTCATAAACGGCGGGCAGATCGAAATGGTCCTGTTCCCACAGGATCGCGCCCGAAAAGACGATCGGCAGGTTCGGATGCTCCGATTTCAAACCCGCCCAAAGCTTCAGGCTGTCATGGCGCAGCCGGTTATAGACCGGATCCTGGGCGAAACTGGCGTTCAGCCAGGCCAGCGAGCCGCCCGACGCACCGATCCCGGGCAAGGGATCGTAGACTTTTACGTCGTGCCCCGCCTCGGCCAGGCGCCACGCAATGGCGCTGCCCAAAACACCCGCACCGACAATCGCAATCTGCTTGGTCATTCGTCCCCCGGAACGCCGTAACTCGGGGCATCGGTCGGGTTCAACGCCCGCGTCACATAGGCCTCAAGTTGCGGCGCATAGACATCCCAGGCCGCCGCCAGCGCGGCAATCGGACATTCCTCGGTCCAATCGATGCGCAGATCGGCCACCGGCCAAGGCACGTCGCGCACCAGCTTCATCCCCGCAGAATGAACCGGCCCGGCCTCGCCGCCTGCGGCCAGGGCGGCCTGCATAACGCCGATCAGCCGGTCGCCCAGATGCCCCCGTGATGCGTCGAACGCCGTCACCATCGCCGCCGGAACGTCGCCATCGGCCAGCAGATTACCCCCTGCCGCACAGTCCACGCCGCGCGCCTCGGCCCAGATGCCCAGAGCATTCGGCCCGGAATGGATCGCGGCGCCGCCAGCGCCATCAATCGCCAGGACCTGACGATATTCCGGATAGGCCGCCGTACGGGCCAGGATCGCCACCGCGTCCGCCGCGCTGGCACCGGACGCCATCAAATCCAATCCGCGCGGCCCCAGCGCCGGGTCGGTGATGTTCTGACTTGCCACTGCGCCGACACCGGCCCGGGCATAGGAACACCGCGCCGCGACCGCGGGCGACGACGACGAGATCGCCACGCCGAACATACCCGTCTCGCCGCAGCGCGCCACAATCGAAAACGTCATGCCGCCCCCTCGAACCCATAAAGCCGGGCCGGATTGTCGACCAGGATCGCCCGGCGCAGGTCCGCATCGGGTGCATAGTCTGCAAGCCGGTTCATCAGAACACCGGTATCCGGCATGTTTGCCGCCTTGGACACATGCGGCCAATCCGTGCCCCAGATCATCTGATCGGGTCCCGCCGCGATCAGCGCCTGGGCAACCGGCACCGCATCGGCATAATCCGGATGCCGGTCCGATATCCGGTCGCATCCCGACAGCTTCACCCAAACATGCCCTTCGCCAACCAGGTCCAGCATCAGGCCGAACCCCGGATCGCTCAGCGCTGCGCTGGCCGGCATATGGCCCATGTGATCAATCACAAGCGGCAGCCCGGCCGCGCGGATCGACGGCGCCAGATCGGCCAGATCGCGGCTGACATCGATCAACAACTGAACATGCCAGCCCATCGGCGCAATACGCGGCGCAAGCTCGCGAAACGCCGCCAGGCCGACACCGCCGCCGAACAGCACATTCAGCCGGATGCCCCGGATCCCGCCCCGGTGCAGCGCCTGCAAAGCGTCGTCGGTGATCTCGGGCGCAACCACGGCAACGCCGCGCGCGCCCGGCCCATACCCGGCAATCGCCTCGACCGTGATCCGGTTGTCCGTGCCGTGCACCGACGGGGTCACTATCACCGCGCGGTCAATGCCCAACGCCCGGTGCATCGCACGATAGGCCGTTATCGGTGCCTCGGGCGGCGTATAGGACCGCTCGGCCACAAATGGATAATCGGGCGGCACCCCGATCACATGCGAATGCGTATCCGTCGCACCGGCAGGCACGCCGAAGACCACCGGGGCAAATTCCGGCAGCGGGCCGAGGCAGGCGAACGTCACGGCCCGCCCTCGTGGTCCGGGATCACCGCCGAGGCGTCGATCTCGACCAGCCATTCCGGACGGGCCAGCGCGACAACGACCAGGCCCGTGCAAACCGGATGCACGCCGCGGATATATTCGCCCATCACGCGGTAAACCGTCTCGCGATGGCGCACATCGGTCAGATAGACGACCAGCTTGGTCAAATGCTCCATCCGGGCGCCCGCCTCGGTTAGCAACTGGCGGATGTTCTGCATCACCTTATGGGCCTGCGCCTCGGCATCGCCGACGCCGACATTGGCCCCGCCGTCCAGCTCCTGCGGGCACTGTCCACGCAAAAAGACCATCGTCCCCCGCGCGACCACCGCCTGGGCCAGATCGTTGTCCAGTTGCTGTTCGGGATAGGTATCGCGCGTGTTGAACGGGCGAATGCGTCGGTGTGTCATCTCAAACTCCCGCCAGGCTCACTGCAGATCGGCGCCAAAGAAGGCCCGGCACGACCAGGCGAAACGCTCGGCCGCGCCGGTCAGCCGGTCGTCCCGGCGGCGTACCATGACAACCCGCGATGTCGCCGCCTCCCAGGCCAGCGGGATCGCGACCGTCTCCTTGCCGTCATAACTCAACCCGCTCGCGGGGCGCGAGGCCAACAGCGTATAGCCAAGGCCATTTGCCACCAGCCCACGCACGGTCTCGACGGCGCTGGACTGCAGAACGACCTTCGGCTCGACACCCTGCGCCCGCAGCAAGCCCAGGAAATAGTCCGGGCTGGGCGGGGTCGACAGCAACACCATGTCCAACCCCGCCAAATCCCCGGGTGCGATCCGCCCCCGCCCCGCCAACGGATGATCCCGCCCGACCAGGACATAGGGATCGCGCTCCAGCAACACTTCCTTGCTCAGATCCTCGGCGATGTTCTCGTCATACATCAGCGCAACCGGCGCCTCGCCCGATGCCAACGCCGCGTGGATGCGCGACTGGTCGCCTTCGATCAGACGGATCTGAAGTTCCGGCGCTTCGGTCTTCAGATGGCCCAGCAGCGGCGGCAGGACAAACGCTGAGATCGTGTAAAACGACGCCAGCACCATCTGGTTTTCCGCCATCGTTTGCCCGGCACCGATCGACGCGGGCGTATCGATCCGCGCCGCCGCGCCGTAAGCGCGGCGCGCGTAAATCAGCGGCGAACCGGTGGCCGCGACGAAGATGTCCTGAACCTCGCCAAAAATGACATGGTGCGTGCCGATCTTCTCGGACGAGACGACCTTGCAGTCGAACGCCACCAACGGGTCGATCACACGCGGCGCGCCTGTCGCCATAACCTCCCAATCGGCACAATCGAACTTGTCGGACAGTTGCTCGCGAAACCGCCCGGCAAAGCTGTCGGAAATATATGATTGGTCGTCGCGCAGGACGTTCACACAAAAAACACCGTTTTCGACAATCGCCGCTGCGGCCGGGCTGGCCTCGTGCACACAGACCAACAGCGTCGGTCTTTCGGTATCGGCACTTACCGAGGACATGGCTGACACGGTGACGCCGACCCGACCCGCAGGCCCGTTTGTGGTGACGACATTCACAGTCGCTGCCGCCTGGCTCATGCCGGTCAGAAACCGGGCGCGCAGATCTGTGTCGGGGGTCATGATGTGCCAGCAGGTCCTGAATGCGTTGCAACCAGAGTGGCGGGCGCCCCGCCGCCGGTCAAGCCTTGTCGCCCAGCGCAGGGTCCACCGCTTGGTCCACCGCCCGGTCTAACGCGGCCCGCGCCAGCAGCCGCGTTGAATCCAAGCCCGGCACCGGCAAATCGCCGGTCATGATCATCGGCAATTCGGTGCAGGCCAGGATCACGCCGTCCGCGCCGCGCGTGACCTGATCGGCCAAAATCCGGTCCAGCGTCGCCCGCGCCGGGCGCGTGATCCGGCCCATCACCAATTCGTCCATGATGATGGCATCGACCTCGGCCCGGGCCTGTGCATCCGGGATCAGATGGCGAATCCCGCGCGTCGAAAGGGCCGCGGAATAGACATCGCTTTCCATCAGCCAGCGCGTGCCCATCACGGCAGGACAGATCAGGTCCGCCGCCTCGGCGGCCGCCGCGACCACATCGGCGATATGCAGCCAGGGCAGGGGAGAGGACGCCCGCACCTGCTCCATCGCCGCATGAACCGTGTTGTCCGGGCAGATCAGAATATCCGCCCCGATTGCCGCCAGCCGCTCGGCCGAGGTCAGCATCAACTCGGCCACACCTCCCAAGTCTCCCGCGCTCAGCGCCGACACATAGTCGGACAGCGGCGGCGAATGCATCGAAATCTCAGGATGCCGATGCCCGCCCAGCCGCTCCATCGCCTCGGCACAGATCGTCCGGTAACACAAAGCTGCCCCTTCCGAGGAACAGGCGGCAATGCCAATGTGCAGCAATTTCATTGGCGCCCTCACGTCAGCCTCGTTTTCCGCATCATCGGACCCATACCACCCAGATTATTCCGGCAATCAACACCAGATGCAGCAAGGCTATCGCGTTCAGCCGCCAGATGAAGGACCGCTTGCTGCTTTTGTGACGTAACCACTGTTGTCCGATCTTGGCCCCGACACTGCCCCCGGCCAGTGCAGTCATCAGCAACGTCCTTTCCGATATCCGCCGCCGCCCCAGCCGGGCCGACCGCTTATCCCAGGCGAACAAGACAAAGGCGAGAAGGTTCACGGCAAAAAGCCCGCCACCAATGATCAACCAAGCAGCCGCAGTCATCGGCGCGATCCCGGCCCAAGCGATCCGGAATGGACACCGCTGCGGGGCCGAACAGGACTAATGTCGCAACGTGCCGAGATCATCGATTTGCATTTGAAATTGTGCGGCCACCCTGTCTGCCAACGCGGACCGATCCCGCGGGTCAGCATCGTCAAGGCGCTTCCGGATCATCTCGCCGAATGCCAAGCCGAGCGCAGCACGCACCTCTGCATCAAGCGGTCGGAACTCCATCCTATCGATCCTCGCGCTTGCCGGTCTACGCCATCATCCCCGCCAGATACCCGGCAAAATCATAAATTGGGCGTTCCAGATGGCTCAGATGCCCTGGCCGGGCCATGTCGGCGCACAGGCCGCGATAGACGGCTTCCGTGCATTCCTTGTCCTCGACCTGCACGCGGTCCAGCAGTTCCTTGGACTGGGCAAACAGGCCTTCCGCTTCCGGGTCATGCATAAAGTCGGCGCTCAGCCCACCGCCATAGGTGATGTGGCAGTGATCGACCCCCCGCGGGTGCAGCGACAGATACCAGAAATAGCCGGGCGTCAGCGTGATCAGCAGGCTGGGATAGATCGCCAGCAAGATGGTCGTACGCCGCCACTCTCCCTTCAGGGCGGTATTCGACGGATGCGCACAGGCCAGCCGGAAACTGTCGTCCTTCAGGATGTAATGATAGTTAAAGCTGGGCAGCCCGGGCGGACAGTCCATTTCCTCCAGTTTGGACAACCCACCGATCGTGCCCGCATGACAGACCGGCAGGTGATAGCTTTCCATGAAATTCTCGGCCAGCACCTTCCAGTTCGTGTTCCAGACATGGGTTTCGTGAAACAGCTGGCGATACCCGGCCATATTGAAATCGCCGATCATTTCCTCGACCGCGGCGTACTGGACCGACGGGTCCTTGGCCTCGGGGTTTAGGCTGACCATGATCCAGCCCAGCCAATCGGCACAGCGCAGTTGCGGCAGACAGTAATCGCCTTTGGCAAATGCCGTGTTCAGGCCCATCCCGGCAGCACCGCGCAGCGACCCGTTCAGCGAATAGATCCAGCCATGATAGGGGCACTTGATCGTGGTGGTGGACCCCGTTCCCTTCAGCAGCGTGGACATCCGGTGCAGGCAGACATTCGACATCGCCCGCAATTGCCCATCGCCGTCGCGCAGCACCATGATCGGCTGCCCGGCCAGCTCGTAGGTCAGATAATCACCAGGCCCGGCCAGCATGTCCGTGCGCCCGACACAGACCCAATCCTGCTTGAACACATCATCGATCTCGCGGCGCAGAAATGCATCGGACGTATAGGCCGATTTCGGGATCGCATGCGCGGCCTCGAACGGCGCGGCGGCCATGGCCTTCAACTCGGCAACCGGATCAAGCGGGCTTTGGATATTCATCGGGCGTCCTCCTGCCGGAACGGTGCCTAACACGGTCTTGGCGGTCAAGAGCCGGGATGGGGCACTATGCCTGCAAGGATCAATCAAGCATAGAAATCGGCCCGGCCGCGCCCATTACCGCCCGCCCGGCGCCAGCGAGGGCATCGCCGTACCACAACCTGCGCTTGTGGGGTGTCCCATGATGCGATACCCTTAAGGTGCAGAACAACAGATTGACTGAATCTCATAAAATTGGTGGGGGATTTCATGGGCGCTAACCCAAATGACGTGAAAAAGGCCGAGTATTACGTAGAGCAGTTCGAGAAACGCGTTTCGCGTGCGCGCGGCAAAGACATCGGCAAGACCTACGAAGCCAAGGCCGCGATGAAACGCGTAAAAACACTGGCAAAGGCGCACCCCGACGATCCTGCGGTCAAGGCGCTGGTCGAGCGTGTGCGCAACGCGCTGCGCGGATCAAAGGGCAACACGTTCCAGATCACGCCCGAAATGCTCGCCTATCGCGAAAGCGAAAACAGGGCGATCGAGATCGTTGGCGCTGAAGGCGCCGAAGCGTTCGAGGCGCGCCTGACCGAACTGAAATCCGATGATCGTTTGATCGCGGAAGCCTTTCCAATCGCCGACCCGTGGGATGACGGCGAGATCGAAGGGCGCCATGTCATTCTTGACGGCGTGCGCTACCCCGACAACCTGTTTCAGGATACCGGGCAACAGTTTCTTTATGTCGGCCAGCCGTCCACCGGGTTCTATTTCCTGGACCTGGGCGATCGGGCTTTCCGGTCGGCCTATAAAGCGATTCAACGCTACGCCAAGACCATCTCGCCGGACATCGCGGGCGAATGGCAGATTGTCGGTAAAATCGAAAAGTCGATGATGGCGATCCCTGACGCCAGCCCGCAACCGACCAGAAATCTTGAAACCGGCTGGCGCGTCGATGTCGAGATGATCCATATCCCCGGCCGCTGCGCCGCGATCGCCGATGACAGCGGAAAAGGCAACATCGCCGGTGAAGAAGCTGCCCGAAGCGCGATCGAAAGCGGGTTCACGGTGACCGAACTGGCCGATGACGCACCGCCGGAAGAGGTCGTCCGGGTCTGTGCCATGGCCGTCAAGGAAAAGAACATCGAACTGCTGCGCAAAACGATGCACGACGCCTGGTTTGTAACCCCGATCGCCGAGGCCCGCTTTTACTACCGCTACGACCGGAACCTGGAACGGTTCGCAAAGTTCTACGTCCATGTGGAACCCGAACCCGACCCGGTCATCCGCGTTTTGCGCGGCGAGAAGATTGATGACGACGAGGATTTTTTCCTGACCGACGAAGACAAGACCGACATTATCGCCCACGCCGATCCGCTTGTCGAAGAGGCCGAGGTTCGCGTCCGGCGCTACAACGAGCGCGGCAAGCAGGAAGGCACGCCAGCGCCCGTTTGGTTGCGCAGCGAGGACGGCGGACCGTGGCGAATTTGGGAAGGCTTCCCAGTCTGATTTTGACCAAAGGAATCTGAAACGATGACGATGACGCTGGAACAGCTGATCAAGAGTAATCCGCACGTTGCCGAGTTCGATGCACTGGCCGTCGAGACCTTGAAAGACCTGAGCGCCGGGGTGAAGGAAACCATCGGCGGAAAAATGGATGGCCTCGACGATTGGGAGGACACCTGCCGAAAAGTCACCGACCAGTTGAAGACAAGCTCGGATGAAAACGAAAACGATCCCGAGATTAATGACGGTCTTCGACTGACCAGTGAAAAATACTTTCAACACCAAACCGTGATCTGGCGCGAGATTTCGAAACCCGGCTTCGCCGACCAGTTAAGCGAAGTTCTGGAAGATATCGGTAAACTGAAACGAACGCAGGTCGAATACACCAAGAAAGCGAACGAAATACTGGATCAGTCGGCCAAGAACGATACCGATTTCCGGCGGTTGCTGGCGGTCCTGGGGCTTCCGGTCTCGGGCCCGCTCGGGGCGATAAAGCTGGGCCTCAGCGAGATCTACGGCAAGATTCGCGCCAAACATCTTGATCAGCGCTATGCCGAGTTTGGCCTGAAGATCCGTGACGACAAATTGCTGATGTCCAGAAAGCGTCATTGGGCGGACTATCTCGACATGCTGGGCAAGGCGACCGGCATCCTCGACGGAATGAAGGATGCGGTCCTGGCCGAGAATTTCGGCAGGTTGGAAAAGGTCTACAAGGCCGTCAAAAAGCTTGCTGAACTGCTTGTCGATTATCAGTCAGATGTCGATCAGTTCCTCGAAGCGTCGGGATCGCCAAAAAAGGTTGATGAACTGCGCAAGCTGATCGATGGCCTGGAAGACATCGGGGACGACACGATTGCAACCCGGACACTAAAGCAGTGGATCGACCAGTCGCGCGTCGTCGTTCAGGAATATCGCGAGGAGTTGCAGGATTTCCTCGAACTGAGCAGCCAGTTGCGAAGTGGTGTGTTCCTGCGCAGCAAATCCAAACTGTCCTCGGAAAGTGATGCGGACACGATCAGATCGATCGAGCAGCGCCAAACCGAACTTCAACAGCTTTGGCACCGTCTCGAACAGGACATAGACGTGGAACTCCGGCTCATGAGAAAGCACGAGGCCGAACTCCGCGCTGCTGCCAACGGCGATGTCTCGGTCGAAGAATTGCTCGACGATCCAAATGTCGAGCGCCGCGTGATGGACAGCGGCGAAATCGACATCGAGGCGTTTCTCAAGGCGCAGGAAGAAGCCCAGAAGAAAAAGTAACAGGGCCCGGACCGGCAACCGCCCCGGCTTCCGCCGGGGAGGCTTGCGCCGATTTCAGCAACACACTGAACGGCGCGGCGCAACGTGTCCTTGAACGACCTATTGGTGAAACGTCACCCACTCGTCGATCGGCGCCCGTTCCGTGCGCCACACATTCTCGGGCGCATCCTCGACCGCGTATCCGATCGACATGCCGCAGGCCATTAACTGGTCCTGGTCAATTCCCAATTCGTCGCGCACCATCTGATGGTGATCGCACCAGGCAACCTGCCCGCAGGTGTGCAGACCCTCGCCGCGCGCTCCGATCAGGATGTTTTGAATGAACATGCCCACATCCATGAACGACCCAACCGACATGCGCCGTGAAAACGTGATGAACAGACCGACCGGCGCATCAAAGAACTTGTAGTTCCGGTTCATCTGTTCGGTTCGTTCCGCCTTGTCATCGCGTCCGATCCCCAATGCCCCGTACAGCCCGAACCCGGTGGCGCGCCTGCGCGACAGATAGGGCTCGAACCACTCGACGGGATAGTAATCGAACTCGGGATCGCTGGCTTTCATCGACGTCCGCCCGGCCGATGCGGCCAGCGCCTTTTCCGTGATCCGGTCCTTGACGGCGCCCTGGACCACATGGACTTGCCAGGGCTGGGTATTGTGTCCCGACGGCGCCCGGCCTGCGCCGGTCAGAATGCGCCGCAACGCTTCCTCGGGCACCGGATCCGGCTTGAACCGGCGGCAGGAATGGCGGGACATGATGGCTTCATGGACATTCATCGCATTGGTCTCCGGCTCTCAATTCGGCCGAAACTCTCGCATGGTGTCCACATCGTTCCAATCGAATGGATGATCATGGGCGCCCGGAACGCGCCCTGACGGTCACAGGCTGCGTGGCCCCCCTCGCAAGAAAACTAAGAATTCTTGAAAATGTGCGCAAGATTGTTACCGTCTATCCGTACTAGGGTCCGTGGACAATCAGGATTCCCATTTGATCTGATTTCTGATTCAAACTTTCGAAACGGAGGTTTGAATGAACGAGCAGCGGTTTGTGGTGACAGATGTTTTGTGGCAGCGGCTTGAACCCCACCTTCCAGGCAAAGCCAGCGACAGCGGCGTGACCGCGAAGAATAACCGGCTGTTTGTGGAGGCTGTGTTCTGGCGTGTGCGCACGGGGTCACCGTGGCGTGACCTGCCGCCCGCTTTTGGAAATTGGAACAGCCAGTTCCGGCGCTTCCGGCGATGGGCCAAAGCAGGTGTTTTCGAGAGTCTTTTCAAGGCGGTGAGTGATGACCCCGACCTTGAATATGCGCTTATCGATGGCACCATTGTTCAGGTTCACCAGAAAGCCACCGGCGCAAAAGGGGGGCTCAGGCTCAGGCCATCGGACGCTCGCGTGGCGGGCTGACGACCAAGATCGTAGCGCTGGTCGATGCGCTTGGGAACCTGGTGCGGTTCCTGCTTCTGCCGGGACAGGCGCACGATATGAAGGGTGTCGCGCCGCTGATCAAAGATGTTTCGTTCGATGCCCTGCTCGCGGACAGGGCATTTGACGCGAATTGGCTGCTGAAAGAACTCGATGCGCGCGGCGCAACCGCCGTGATCCCGCCTAAGGGCAATCGAAAGATAAAGCGCGCCTACGACATTGAGGTCTACAAATGGCGGCATCTCGTCGAAAACTACTTCGCAAAGATAAAGGAATTCAGAGGCATAGCCACGCGGTACGACAAAACTGATTGCAGCTACGCCGCCTGCTGGAACCTCGCTGCTGCGCTCATCGCGTCAAGATGAATGTCCACAGACCCTAAAAGGACAACCGCGATTCGAGGGTGATTTGCGGAGTTGTATTACCGGATGAAGGGAAGAGTAGACCATGTCCATTTTTTCGAGCCTGTTGAAGAAGATAGGCATTGCCGCCACCGTGACTGGGGCAATCGTTTTCGTCGCCGTGTTCTCGGCGACTGTGTTCTCGACCGACCGTGCGGACGCGATCCCGCAATTTGCCAATGAAACGGGTCTGTCATGCACCGGCTGCCATGTCGGCAAAATGAACTCCAAAAGGTTCACGGCGGACGGCGAGCAGTTTTGACTCTACCTGAAGGCCAACAACCAGCTGCGTCCGGTGCCGTGCCGGAACAAGACCATGGATATCTATGACAGCGGCGGGCGCTATGTGACAACAGGTCAGGTCTGCGTCCCAACCGGCAGGGCGTCCTGCTAGGGCATCTGCACGTCTGACCGACCCGGTCAGACGCCCTGAAAACAGGAGGGCTCGAGCTAAGAGTGTTCAACCCGCGACTATCGGGTTGAACCGCGCTCAACGCTCGTCCGCAAACGGGCCTCTCGTTCGTCGAAACCGCAGCCGCCCGGGTCTGATATCAGCCCAGCCGCCCGATCAGGCGGCCGGGCTTTGCGTTCGCAGCGATGCCTCGTCCATTGCCGCCAGAACCTCCGCCAACGACCGGCGCGCACCCGTTTGCAGGTACTCCATCGCCCGCAGCGATGCCTCATGGGCCGCTTCGCTCGATCCGGCGACACAGTCTTCGATCACCCGGCAGAAATAGTCGTGCTGATGGCCGTCGGCGAAGGTATAGTGCACACAGACATCGGTCAGCCCGCCGGTCAGCAACAACGTGTCGACCTTCAGACCCTTCAGCAAAATCTCGAAATCGGTCCCGAAAAAGGCCGAATACCGGCGCTTGCGGATCAGATAATCGTCCGCGCGAAAGCCCATCTCGGCCACTGCAATCTCGGTGTTCGGATTGCCCTCGACACAGTGGACATCCTCGTCACCATCCAACTCGCGCCCGAAATCGATCAGGTCGGGCCTGTGCACTTCCTGAATGAAGATCACCGGGATCGCGCAGTCCCGCGCCTTGTCGACGGCCTTGCGGGCCTTCGCCATCCGCGCGGCATAGTCGGGCATATGCGGGATCGACCGGCCCTCCTCGCGCTGGTCCAGAAAGGTCCCGGCCTGAATATCGATGACAATCAATGCAGGGCGCCCTTCAATCAGCGCCCGCTTTGGTTTTTCCGAATTCGTCTTGTCCGAATTTGGCTTGGCCGAGTTTGGCATGATCCATCCTCCGTTCCCGAAAGACGATCACAGATCCGCAAATGCGGCAAGACCGGTCAACCCCCGATAGGGGCCGCCCGGCGCCGCCGAATTCCTGTCAGCTTAACCGGCTAGCCGCTGGCCGCATCCTTCGCGCCATATCGGTCCAGATGGTCCCGGAACAACGCCTCCAGCTCGTGTTTCGTGCGCCGGCCCGTCAGGCTCCGAACCCGCCGGCCCTCGCCGTCGAACAGCAACAGCGTCACGCGTCCGGCATTGTGCTCGCGCGCAAAATCGCGTCCGTCGGGAACGGTCAGATTGGCGACCAGGTACTGAACTTTCGCGTCGTCAAAAGATGCCAAGGCATCGCGCGCCGCCCGCTGCAGGGCGTTGCAGGTCGGGCATTGCGGGTCATGTACCTGCACAATCGCCGGGATGCCGTTGCCGATCTTGCTCAGATCGCCCTCGGACATGCTGGCCTGGACCTTGCTGACCACATACCAGCCGCCGCCGCCAAAGACGACCGCCGCCACCGCCCCGAATTTGGCGAGACCCAGCAAATCGCGGCGCGACATCGACTTCTTCTTTTGGGCGGCCCCGGCAGCAGCTTGCCGCTTGCCCTGGGATTTCTGGTTCGATTTGCGGCGTTTCATTCAGCCTTCCCCATTCGCGTCTGGATGCGTTTCAACTATCCACGAACCCGGCCTGAATTTCTCTAACGTTCCGTTCACTTGCTCTGACGGTTTGGTGAGGTGCCGGTAACAAGACGGCGCTGCGTGCCCAGGCCCGGACACCGCGAAAGACCGCCCGGCGGGGCCGTGGCGCGCGCGCCAATCATCGCCCTGCCGATCCACGGCCCCTTCACAGGACCTGCTCCAGCCTCTAAATCCCTGTGGAACCAAGGGGCAAACGGCATGGACGAATTCGACTATATCGTCGTTGGCGCAGGATCGGCGGGCTGTGTTCTGGCCAACCGCCTCAGCGCCGATCCCGGCGTCACGGTCTGTGTGCTGGAGGCGGGCGGGCGCGACTGGCATCCCTATATCCAACTGCCGGCCGGTTTCATGAAGACCTTCGCCATGAAATCCGTGAACTGGTGTTACGAGATGGAGGCATCCGAAGGCACCGCCGGGCGGCGCATCTTCGCCCCGCGCGGCAAGACCCTCGGCGGCTCGTCTTCGATCAACGGGCTGGTCTGGAACCGCGGTCAGGCCGCCGATTTCGATCATTGGGCGCAACGCGGCAATCGCGGATGGGGCTATGCCGATGTGCTGCCCTATTTCCGGCGCATCGAAAGCCGCCCGGGCGGCGATCCGGTTTACCGCGGCGATGACGGTCCGATCCCGGTCATCGATCTCGACTGGCGCCATCCCCTGACCGAAGCCTTCATCGAAGGCTGTGTCCAGCACGGCATCCCGCGCAATCCCGATTATAACGGCGCCAAGCAAGAGGGCGTCAGCTATGTTCAACGCAATGTCCGGAGCGGGCGCCGGGTCAGCGCCGCCGATGCCTTCCTGCATCCCGTGCGCAACCGCAATAATCTGGACGTGCGCACCAACGCCCACGCAACCGGCCTGATCCTCGACGGCAAAAAGGCGACCGGCGTGCGTTATCGCCGCGGCGGGCGCATGGGCGCTGCGAAAGAGGTTCACGCCCGGCGCGAGGTCATCCTTGCGGGCGGCACCTTCAACAGCCCACAGCTTCTGCAGCTTTCCGGCATCGGCGACCCGGATCATTTGCGCAGCGCCGGGATCGAGTGCCGGCACGAACTGCCCGGGGTCGGCCAGAACCTGCGCGACCATTTCGCCCCGCGCATGACGGTGCGTGTCAAAGATATCGAGACGATCAACGAAACGACCCGCGGCCTGTCGCTGATCGGTCAGGTGATGAAATATGCCCTGTCGCGCAAGGGCGCCCTCTCGCTCAGCCCGACGCTGGTCTATTGCTTCTGGCGTTCGCACCCGGCGGTCGAACAGTCCGATCTGCAAATGACCTTTACACCGGCCAGCTATGATGACGGTGTTCAGGGAAAGCTCGAAGGCAAGCCGGGCATGACCTTTGCCGTCTGGCAACAGCGCCCCGACAGCAGCGGTCATTGCCTGGTCCGTTCCGCCGACCCGTTCCAGCAACCGCTGATCGACCCGCAATATTTCAGCGTCGAAAGCGACCGCCGGGTTCTGCTCGCCGGGATCAAACTGGCGCGCACGCTCTCGCAATCGGCGCCGCTTGCGCCCTATTACGATCACGAAGCCTATCCCGGCGCGGACATACAATCCGATGAAGAACTGCTGGCAATGGCACGCGAACGCGCCACCACAACCTTTCACCCCGCGGGCACCTGCCGCATGGGCCCGGCCACCGATCCGGCCGCCGTGGTCGATGACGAACTGCGCGTCCACGGCATCGACAACCTGCGGGTCGTCGATGCGTCGGTCATGCCCATGATGTTGTCGGCCAATCTGAACGCCGCGACGATCATGATTGCCGATAAGGCAAGCGACATGATCCGCGGTCTCGAGCCCGAGATGGCCGAGGGGCTGCCACCCAACTGACCAAAGCGCGGAGGCCGCCGTGTTTGTACATCCCGACGGCGCCAGCACGCGGACGCCCGCGGCCCGTGCCTGGACCTGCCGCAATCTCGTCAATGCGTCCCGGATCCGGACCCTGCCGCGCCCGGCAATCACTTGCAACTTCAGCAGTTTGTCGTCGGTGCAGGACTTGACCGATCACCATCCGGCCCCGTGAAAAGGGTCATTTGACCGGCGATATCGCCGCTGGATCGTCAATATCGACCGGTCCCACAGCAGAATTGTTGCAAAAATACACCCTGCCCAACTTCATCGGGTGTGCCGGGAAGTACGCGGTTGCGGTCTCGGCAGAAAGCGGGAAAACCCCACGCAGGGTGTACCCCCATTGGATGGGAAATTTGGGAACAGGCTCCTTCCGTCCAAATTCGCACGTGTGAAACTGAACTCTATGAGGGACAAATGAAAAAGATTCTCCTCAGCACCAGCACCAGCGCCATCGCGGTCGCCGGTGCTATGGCCGCTCCGGCCTCCGCAGCCGAATGGGACGTTCGCGTCGGCGGCTACTATAACGCAATGGTTGCCTATGCGACCACCGATGTACCGCCTGGTGGCACCGCAGACTTCGACGGTGTCGACGTCTCGACGAACACGGAAATCTTCTTCCTGCCGTCGATCACTCTGGACAACGGCATCAAGATCGGCGCCAACATCCAGCTGGAAGGCGAAACGAACGGCGACCAGATCGATGAATCCTATGTGCAGATCAAAGGTTCGTTCGGTGAAATCCTGATCGGTTCGGAAAACTCGGCCGGTTACAAGATGACCTACGGCGCGCCTAACGCCGCGATCATCTCGCTGAACTCGCCGTCGACCGGTGACTACATTGCCTGGACGGGCGCAACCGGCGTCGACTCCGTCTTTCGCGGCACGCTGGGCACCACGTTCCTGGAAGTTGGCGGCAACAACGATGCCAAGCGCATCACCTACTTCACGCCGCGCTTTGCTGGTTTCCAGCTGGGTGTTTCCTACGCGCATGACGGTCTGCAGGACAACTTCGGTCCGACCAACATCGCAGGCGGCACGGGTACCCTGGGCCACATCTTCGACGTCGGCGCCAACTATGTGCAGACCTTCGGCGATTTCAACGTTGCCCTTTCCGCGCGCTACGGTGTTGGCCAGGCCAACCTGGCCGCCGGTCCGGACACACCGACCGTTTACGCCTTCGGTGTGAACCTTGGCTATGCCGGTTTCACCATCGGTGGTTCATTCGCTGAATCGAACGAGCACGCCGCCGGTGTTGACGACGGCAGGGCCTACGATGTCGGCGTCAGCTACGCGACCGGTCCGTGGACCTTCTCGCTGACCTACTTCCACGGTGAAAACGGCGAACCGGGCGGCGCAACGATGGAGCAGGACACCTTTGGCGCTGCTGTCGACTACAAGCTGGCCAAGGGCGTTCGTCTGAACCTCTTCGCGGCCTATGTCGATCTCGACAACCCGAATTTGAACGGCATGACAACGACGCCGGACGATCGCAGCGGCTGGGTCATTGGCACGGGCATCGGCCTCAGCTTCTGATCGTTCGCCCGCAGACCAGGATCAGAGGGGGGCTTCGGCCCCCTTCTTCTTTTATGGGGATCAGTTCCATCCCATCCTTGAACCCGCGCCCGCCCCGTGCTTTACCGCTGCCAATTGCAGGAGAGAGCCGATGGATAAATTCACGCAGCTGACCGGCGTTGCCGCGCCCCTGGACATGATCAATGTCGATACCGACATGATCATCCCCAAGCAGTTCCTAAAAACCATCCAACGCTCGGGCCTGGGCGTGCACGCCTTCTCGGAAATGCGCTATAACGAAGACGGCTCGGAAAAAGAGGATTTCGTCCTCAACAAGCCCGCTTACCGCGAAGCCAAGATCCTGGTCGCAGGCGACAATTTCGGCTGCGGCTCCAGCCGCGAGCACGCGCCCTGGGCGATCCTCGATTTCGGCATCCGCTGTGTCATCTCGACCGGTTTCGCCGACATCTTCTACAACAACTGTTTCAAGAACGGCATTCTGCCGATCAAGGTGACGCCCGAACAGTTGGACGCCCTGATGGACGACGCGAACCGCGGTGCCAATGCCATCGTCACGGTCGATCTGGAAAGCCAGACCATCACCGGCCCCGACGGCGGAGAGATCAGCTTCGACATGGACGCGCACCGCAAGCACTGCCTGCTGAACGGTCTCGACGATATCGGCCAAAGCATGGAAAAGGCAGACGCCATCACGGCGCATGAAACCAAGCGCGATGCTGCGACCCCCTGGCTGAACGCCGCCAACGGGTGAGGCGCCTTGCCGCCCTGCTGGCAGTGGCCCTGACGGCGGGACCAGTGGCGGGACCAGTGTCGGCGCTGACGGCGGCGCTGGCGGCAGCCACCCCTGCCGCGGCCCAACCCCTTGCGCTGGAAAAGCCAAACGGCACGATCCGCATTGCCACCTTCAACGCGGCGCTGGCCCGCAAGGGCGCTGGCGTTCTGATCCAGGATCTGCGCAAAGGCGACCGGCAGGCCGATGCCGTGGCCCGGATCATCGCCGCCGTCGCCCCCGATATCTTGCTGATCAATGAAATCGACCACGATCCCGCGGGCATCGCACTCGGGCTGGTCCGCGATTTGCTGTCCCGCCAACCCGGCGCCCAAGGATATCCGCACAGCTTCCACGCGCCGGTCAACACAGGCATTCCCAGCCGCATCGACCTCGACCGCGACGGGCGCACCATGGGGCCGGGCGACGCGCTCGGCTATGGCCGCTTTCCGGGCCAGTACGGCATGGCGTTGCTGTCGCGCTTTCCACTCGACGCGGCGCGCACCTTCCAGAACCTGCCCTGGTCCGCTGCCCCCTGGGCCGAAGCCCCGAAAAACCCGGACGGCAGCGCCTGGTACAGCGCCAAGGCCTGGGCGCTGCTTCCGCTTTCCTCGAAAAGCCATTGGGATGTCAGCGTGCGGCTGCCCGATGGCCGGGTCCTTCACCTTCTCGCCGCGCATCCGACGCCCCCGGTCTTTGACGGCGCTGAAAACCGCAACGGCCTGCGCAACGCCGCCGAAATCCGTTTCTGGGCCGACTATATCGACCGGCAGGGCTGGATGACCGACGATGCGGGGCAGACCGGCGCACTGCCCGACGGCGCCCATTTCGTGATCCTCGGCGATCTCAACGCCGATCCCGAACGTGGCGACAGCGACCGAACGGCCATCGCCGCGCTTCTCGCGCACCCTGCCCTGACCGACCCGCGCCCGGCCTCGCCTGGTGCCGCTGACGCGGGCCGTCCGGGCGACACTGCCGATTGGCCCGAAAAGAAAGGCCCCGGCAACATGCGCGTCGACTATGTTCTGCCGTCCCGCGGTCTGACCGTGACCGGCTCCGGCGTCTTCTGGCCCGCGCCGGGCGATCCGTTGGCGCGTCTGACGGCAAAAAAGGGCCGCAAGCACACAAGTTCCGACCACCGGCTGGTCTGGATAGACATCAAGGTGGACCCATGAAGCGGACCAATAAGGTGGACCGATGACCCAGCTTCTCGCGACCGATCTCTACAAGCTGATCGAGGCCCGCCATGGGCGGTTCCTGTGCAACCCGCAGGACCTCTATCTCGGCCGTTCGATGATCGAATACGGCGAGTTTTCCGAGGTCGAATGGAACTTTCTCTCCCGTCTGGTCCAACCGGGATCGATCGTCATCGAGGCAGGCGCCAATATGGGCATCTTCACGGTCCCGCTGGCCAAGAAGATCGGCCTTCGCGGCATGCTCTTCGCGTTCGAGCCTCAGCTCTCCGTGTTCCAGCAGCTTTGCACCAATCTTGCGCTGAACGACCTCCTGAATGTGCAGGCGTTCAACGCAGGCTGCGGCGCCGAAAGCGCGATGATGGAACTGCGCCGCCTGCAACCCGCGGCCAGGGATAATTTCGGCGGCTACCCGCTCGAAGCCTTAAAGGCGGAAGGCGGGCCAAAAATCCGGATCGAAAAGCTGGACGACGTGATCGACACGCCGCGGCTGAACCTGTTGAAGGCCGATGTCGAGGGGATGGAAGTCGATGTGCTCAAGGGCGCCGACGGGCTGATCAAACAGCACCGCCCTGTCCTCTATCTCGAGGCGCATCTCGAAGATGCCCCGGGCCTTTTCCGCCACCTTTTTGCGCTCGATTACAAGGCGTGGTGGCATCAGCCCTACATGTTCAGCCCGGACAATCACTTCGGCAAGACCGAAAATCTGTTCCCCGGCATCGTCTCGCGCAACGTCTTTGCACTCCCTGCCGAGACAAAGGCCACCGTCCAGGGCATGCGCCAAGTGGCGGACGAGGACGACTACCCAACCAAATGGGCCAAATAGGGCGGACCAGCGGCCCGCCCTTGGACGCCTGTCGGTTATTGCAGGCGCCCGGCCATGGCAGTGCGCCGCCCCGCTGTGATCTCGCGGAACTCACCGGCGCGCCACCGCCGTGCCGCGTCCCAGAACTCGTCACTGCGCCGGTTGATCAGAACCGAGTTTGCCGCGATGGTCATCAGCAGCGCCTGACCCTTTTGCGTGCCGATCGCTGTCCTTGGCACAGCCGCCCAATCCAGAACCAGATCCAACGGGCGGCCCCGGGCGTCCAACTCATAAGGCCGGTAAAAGCCCGTATTTCGTTTCGTCAGTGTCACCGCTTCGCCGGTCGCCGCCTGAACATTGATCCGTCCGGCAGGCCGATACACCACCGCATAAAGCGTATAGCCGTACTGGTCCGCCGACCGCACCGCAGTCAGATGGAATTCGCGGGCGTTCCTGACGCCATAGCCGCGCAGGACCTTTTGAAAGTGCTGCGTGGCTGAGCGCATCTCGCGAAAGACGCGGCCTCTGCCGCGCTCTGCCAGCGACTGTTCCAATCCGGCGCCGTAAGCGTATCGATATGTCCGATCCAAATCGACCCGCGCGCCCGATCTGACCATCACCTGATTCATTTCTCTGGTGTCGGCCTCAAGGAAATAGGGGGTCGCCGCGATCCCTTCCGCCAATCCCTTCAGGATCAGTATCGGCGAGACCGCCACATACCCCACACCGACGCCCACGGCTTCCGCCGGGTGGACCGCCCGGCTGTGCGGCGGCGCGCATCCGGCCAGGAAAACGACCGCAGCCGTCAGTGCACTCATCAGCTTCATCTTTGTCATTGCAAGCCTCCACTTTGCGGCGATGACCAGTAATTGATCACCGTTCAATTAGCATGACCAATAACTGAACACTGATCAATAAATAATTGATCGTTGATCAAAACGGGAAATTGCCTCAAGATCACAACACCTTAACCATGGGGCCCAACATGGCACGCCGTTCAGACCACAGCCGGGAAGAACTCTACGATCTGGCGCTCGACGCGGCTGGACGAATCATTTCCGAAGAAGGCCTGCGCGGTATTTCGGCCCGCCGGGTGGCACGCGAAATCGGTTACACGGTCGGTACGATCTACAATGTTTTCAAGAATTCTGACGATCTGATCGATCATCTGAACGGCCAGACGATGGACCGGTTACAGGCCGCCTGCGACGGCCTCGACCCGGATGCAGACGCGGCGTTGCGCTTGCGCCAACTCGCCCGGCAGTACATCGAATTTGCCGCGGCGCACCCCCGCCGCTACGTCACGTTGTTCGAACATCAGCACCCCATGGGCAGCCGTCCGCCCGATTGGTACCATGATAAGGTCGCGGGCCTTTTGCACATCGTCGAGGCAGCCATTGCGCCGACGCTTCCCTCGGCAAACCGGGACGAGGTCGAGGCGCAGGCGCGCGTTCTTTGGGCAGGCGTCCATGGCATCATTTCGCTGGAAGGCGCGGGCAGGGTTGCAGGCTCTCAACAGGCCGGTGATCTTGTGGGATTGTTGATCGACAACTTCCTGGAAGCAGCCGCCAAAAAGATGGGTTAAAAACCCATGTCCGACCGCGTCCCTGAACGATTGGCGACGATTCACAGGCGCAACATTCACAGCAGGTTCTCTCGGATAGCATTAGCGAAAAGTTAGCGAAAATTCGGTATCAATTAGGTTCACCAAGAGATTGTCGTGCCGAATTGCCAAGGGGTTTCCCATGGACGCGAATGCTGTGCCCACTGTTCCAGACGCCGCCGATACGCTGATTGCCGAGTTAGAGCGCGAACATAAATGGCTCTCCGACCTCAAGGCCGACGTTGCCCGGGTCGAACAACGCTGCGGGCATCTTCTGAATGCCGCTGACAGTGCGCTGTCGGCGCTGGAATGGACCGACCGCCGCCCGTTTATCGAACGCCTGCGCCGCCTGCAGATCGACCGGCGTGAAATTGGCCGCCGCCCGACCGACGGGCGCCGCGATGCGGTCCTGACCTTCCTGGCCGAAAAGGGTCATGGCCGCGTTACCAACGCCGATATCCGCAAACATCTCAAGGGCTTGGGCCATCAGGACACGCCCAGCTATGTTGGCAACATGGTCTACAAGCTGGCGGGCGAAGGACTGCTGCTCCGTTCTGGCTATGGCGAATACACCATCGCCCACGACCATGAAAAACTCCGGTTACTGCGTTTTCGCCATGACCGCCGCAGCGCCATCGAACACGAACGCGCCCGGCGCACGGCCGAGGCGGCTGCCGAAGATCGGCAAGCCGGGAAAAACAGCAATGAAGTCAAAAGGTTCGAGGATATCCCGGGCCTGCGTGCCCGCATCGAACGCGAACTGGCCGAGGAACTGGAAGCCGAGCAACAGGCCGAAGCCGAGGAAGCGCGGGCACATGCGGCCACCGGGCCGTACTCACCCCGGCAAACCGACCGCAACGGGCTCTATGATCCGGAATGGTAAGGCGGGCCTTGGCCCGCCGACAGTCAGTGTCGTGCGACGAAACCCGGCGGCAACCTATTCCGCCGCCACCGCGCCTGCACCGGATTTCTCCACCCGGCAGGCCGAGAATTTGAACTCCGGGATCTTGCCATAGGGGTCCAGTTGCGGGTTGGTCAGGGTGTTGGCGGCGGCTTCGACATAGGCGAAGGGCACGAAGACCATGTCTTCGGCGACGCCGCGGTCGGCCCGGGCCATCAGTTCTATGGCGCCGCGGCGGGTTTCGATGCGGATCATCTCGCCCGGGGCGACGCCCAGGGCGCGCAAGGTCCGCGGGTGCAGCGACGCATTGGCTTCCGGCTCGGCCCAGTCCAGCACCTTGGCGCGGCGGGTCATCGACCCTGTGTGCCAATGCTCCAACTGCCGTCCGGTCGTCAGGATCATCGGGAAATCTGCATCCGGCGTTTCTGCCGGCGCAATGATCGAGGCCGGGGTGAACTTGGCCCGTCCGTCGGCCCGCGGAAAGGCGTCGCCGAAAACGATGGGCTGGCCCGGATCTTCGGGCGACAGCGACGGATAGGTAACAGCGTTCTGCGATTCCAGCCGGTCCCAGGTAATATTATCCAGCGATTTCATGGACTTCTTCATCTCGGCAAATATTTCGCGCGGATGGGTGAAGCCCCAGTTCAGGCCCAGGCGTTTGGCAATTTCCGTTGTGATCCACCAATCCTCGCGGGCATCGCCGGGCGGCGGCACGGCCGGGCGGCCCATCTGGACCTGACGGTTTGTGTTGGTCACGGTACCGGTTTTTTCGGCCCAGGCGGTCGCTGGCAGAATGACATCGGCAAAGTTCGCGGTTTCGGTCAGGAAGATATCCTGCACGACCAGATGCTGCAGTTTGGCCAGCGCATCGCGCGCGTGCTCGACATCGGGGTCCGACATGGCCGGGTTCTCGCCCAACACATAAAGGCCCTTGATGTCCTCGGCATACATCGCGTCGACGATCTCGACGACGGTCAGGCCGGGCGCCGGATCGATCTCGCCGCCGCCCCAGATTCCGGTGAAAAGATCGCGGACCTCGCCCGTTTTGACCGATTGATAGTCGGGCAGGAACATCGGGATCAGCCCGGCATCGGACGCGCCCTGGACGTTGTTCTGCCCGCGCAGCGGATGCAGCCCGGCGCCCGGACGCCCGACATGACCGCACATCAGCGCCAGCGAAATCAGGCAGCGCGAATTGTCCGTGCCGTGGATATGCTGCGAGATCCCCATGCCCCAGAAGATCAGCGCGGCCTCGGCCCGGGCATAAGTTCTGGCCACGTCGCGCAGAACGTCGGCTTCGATGCCGCACAGCTTGGACATCTTTTCGGGGCTGAAGTCCTTGAGGTGCTCCTTCAGTTCGTCAAAACCCTCGGTCATCGCCTGGATGTACTGCTCGTCGTAAAGGCGCTCCTCGCAGATGACATGCATCAGCGCGTTCAGCATGGCGACATCCGTGCCCGGGCGGAATTGGATCCGGTGCTCGGCATACCGGCCAAGCCCAACCCCGCGCGGATCCATGACGATCAACTTGCCGCCGCGCTTCGTAAACTGCTTGAAATAAGTCGCCGCTACCGGGTGATTCTCGATGGGATTGGCCCCAATAACGATGGCCACGTCAGCGTTTTCAATCTCATTAAATGTCGCCGTCACCGCGCCCGATCCGACGTTCTCCATCAGCGCTGCGACCGACGATGCGTGGCACAGGCGGGTGCAGTGATCGACATTGTTGTGGCCCAGGCCTTCGCGGATAAAGCGTTGGAATATATAGGCTTCTTCGTTCGAGCATTTGGCCGAGCCAAAGCCCGCAATCGCCTTGCCGCCATGGTCATCGCGCAGGCGCGCCATACCGCCCGCGGCAGCGTCCAGCGCCTCTTCCCAGGTTGCTTCCCGGAAATGGGTCTGCCAGTCGGCGGGGTCGACATTCAGGCCCTTGGCCGGGGCGTCTTCGCGCCGGATCAGCGGCTTGGTCAGACGGTGCGGGTGGGCGACATAGTCGAACCCAAACCGGCCCTTGACGCACAGGCGGTTCTCGTTCGCCGGGCCTTCGATGCCGTCGACCCAGGCGATTTTGTCGTCCTTGATCTTGAAGGACAACTGGCAGCCGACGCCGCAATAGGGGCAAACGCTTTCAACCTCGCGGTCATAGTCTTTGGAATCGCCGACCTGCGCCTCGTCCAGCGCGGTCGCCTCCATCAGCGCGCCGGTCGGGCAGGCTTGGACACACTCCCCGCACGCCACGCAGGTCGAGGCGCCCATCGGGTCATTCATATCGAAGACGATTTGCGCATCGTGGCCGCGCCCGGCCATGCCGATCACATCGTTGACCTGAACCTCGCGGCAGGCGCGGACGCAAAGATTGCAGTGGATGCAGGCGTCCAGATTGACCCGCATGGCGACATGGCTGTCGTCCAGCAGCGGGACACGCTGTTTTTCGATCGCGGGGAATCGCGACTCGCTGACGCCCTGAGCATCGGCCATTTCCCAAAGATGCGAGGATTTGTCGTGAGCCGTGTCGCGCGCTGGCTGGTCGGCGACCAGCATCTCGACAACCATCTTGCGCGCACGGGTCGAGCGGTCGTTCTGCGAGTTGACGATCATGCCGTCCGACGGAGTGCGGATGCACGAGGCAGCAAGCACCCGTTCGCCTTCGATTTCGACCATACAGGCCCGGCAATTGCCGTCAGAGCGATAACCGGGGGCGTCCTTGTGGCAAAGATGCGGGATCAATGTGCCCTGACGCTTGGCGACCTCCCAGATCGTCTCGTCCGGCTGGGCCTCGACCTCGACGCCGTCGAGGGTGAACTTGATCGGGTTGTTCATGTCTTTGCCTCCCAGGCCGCACGCTCGGCCCCGTATCGGGCCCTAGTATACCACCACAGGTATCCGGGTCCACTGGGCGGATTCAACCGGTCGTCGCAACACCTTCGATCATATCCTGTTTGAGCAACTGGTCGAGTGCTTCCGCGGGCGTTCGCCATCCGAGCGTTTTGCGTGGCCTCGTATTCACGGCATGGGCAACGGCGTTCAACTCTTCATTGCCATGCTGACTTAGATCGGTGCCTTTCGGAAAGTATTGGCGGAGCAGGCCATTGGTGTTTTCATTGCTGCCGCGCTGCCAGGGACTCTGAGGGTCGCAGAAGTAGACTTCGAGACCGGTGTCGATCCGAAGCTGAGCGTGCTGTGCCATCTCGGCTCCCTGATCCCAGGTCAGTGATCGTCGCAGATGTGCCGGAAGATCCATTATGGTTTCGGAAATGGCATCGCGGACGGCTTCTGCACCATGACCGGCAAGAGCCGGACCGTTCTTGATCGGTTTGGTCGTGCCGTGGCTTTCCATTCGCGGCAGGTGCAAAAGCATAGTGAAGCGCGTGGTCCGTTCGACCAGCGTCCCAATCGCTGAACTGCCAAGTCCGAGAATGAGATCGCCTTCCCAGTGGCCTGGCACCGCTCTGTCGTCAATCGCGGCCGGGCGGGCGCTGATCATCAGCGCATCCGAGATGAAGGACTTGCCTCGGTTTCGGGCCCGTTCTCGGGGCAGACGCAGTGCCCGTCCAGAGCGAAGACAGGCCGAAAGCTCCCGCTTCAGGGCTCCGCGCCCTTGGATGTAGAGCGCCTGATAGATGGCTTCATGACTGATGCGCATGGTCGGGTCCTCGGGGAAGTCCACCTTCAGGCGCTGTGCGATCTGTTCCGGGCTCCAGGCGCAAGACCAGCGTCGGCTTTGCCGATGAACGGACCGCCGTTTCCTCCATACCACGACAGGCCCGTCGAAGGAGATGCCGTCTGGCGTGGCGATCAGGCCGGCAAGCCGGTCCTGCACATAATCTCGCAAGGCAGGATTGTTCGTCAGCTTGCTGGTCTTCGGGCGGCGGGATGCGCGATCCGCATGCCACTGCGCTGTGAGAGCCCGGTAGTCGAAGTCTCCGCCTCGTGTCGCCGAGTTGCGCCTGATCTCGCGGGAGATCGTGCTGGGTGCCCGCCCCAGTTTGCGCGCGATTGCACGCACACCGGTGCCCCGAGCGCATTCCAAGGCGATTTCCTCGCGTTCCGCGAAGACCAGGTTGCGGTTCTTGAGGAAAGGCGCCGAGGGCGCGAGATGTTTGGGAGGCATTCCACCAGAACTCCGAAACCATCGGCTTCCGACAGGGGCAGAGACACCTGCTTCAACAGCGGCTTGCTCACTTGAAAGCCCTACCGCGATACCCTGCCAGAACTGGCACAGTTGCTCGCGCTGCCAGACAGGGGGCCGTCCGGGTGAGGACAATTTGCGCCGCGTGGACCTTTCTGATTTTCGTCTTCCCGTCGTCATCTACACCTCCTAGGTTGGGGTGTTGCGACGACCGGTTGAATCCGCCCTGGGCTTCTCATAGCAGTGGGATTGCAGGCCCGGGTTCGGATTTCCGACGCCGGAATGCCTGATTTCGTCAGTGTTGGCGCGGCAATGGCCCCAGCGCTCTATTCGGGTGTGGCGGGCGGTAGCCCTTCGAACCAGTCCAGTGCCAAATTGGCCCATTCCGGCGGCACTTTGTGACCGCCGGAATGTAAGGCGAATTCCAGGGCGCCGGCATCGCAATGGGTCCAGATCCGACGCCAGAACGGACCGTCGGTGACAAATTTGTCGGCCCGGTACTTGGCGCAGCCGTTTTCAATCCGCCAGCGGGCCAATGTCTGAAAAATGTCTCCCTGTTCGATCCCCGGGTACCTGAGCGGACGCCCTTCCAGCGGCACCGTCTGATCGCGCCACCCATGGGTGTGCAGCAGCCGCACGGGACCAGTGCAATCGGTCGGCAGCGGGCGCCAGAAACCGCCTGCGACGGGCGCGTAGGCATTTGCCAGCCCGGGGTCCGCGCAGGCCAGGTACGAAACCAGCGAGCCGCCGATGGAGTAGCCGGTCAACAGGGCGCGGGATGTGTCGATGTTGAAGCGTTGCCGGGCGTCGGTCAGGATCTGGCGCGTAAATGCGGCCTCGTCCCGAACTGCCGGGAACTGCGGGATGAACGACCAGCCCGGACCAAAGTTGCTGCCCGGGCGTTTCTTGCCATTGGGCGCGATGACGACATAACCCCGCGCTGTCATGTCGGCGGCCATCTGGGCCCGCAGTTTAAAGATCCGCGAACCCCAGCCGCCGCCGCCGTGAAAGAAAACGACCACCGGGTGCGGTCCGTCGCCATCGGGCCGGACGGCAAAATAGCTGCCCAGTGCCACGGTGCAGGGCGCGTCCGGCCCGCCACAATCATCGGCCTGGGCGCTGACCGGCGCGAAGAGTGCCAAAAGCGCCAGAACGGCAATAAGTCGTCTCATGTGGTGACTTCCGATTTTCAAACCGCCGGACCCTAACGTCTTTGGCCGAGCGCGGGCAATTCCAGTCGCACAAGCGTGATCCGGTCTTGAGTGGTGAACACGATCTGGCCGCCAGCGACTGATGGTTCTCAGCGGCATTGCACCGCGAGGAGGTTGTCAGATTAGCGCAGAAAGCTGTCGCAAAACGTCTCGTGAAACTTTAATATGAATGGCAGAAAGAATTTTAATGAGTTGATCAAAACCGGAGTTCCAGAGAATGCGTAAACCACTGGTTGCTGCAAGTGTCGTCCTGTCCCTGTTTGCGTTCGAGATCGGGCGCGCCGCCGCCCACGAAATTGTCCTGAAATCGCGCGATGGTAAGTCCTGGGTGACAGGCCGCATCGTCGCGATCGGCGATCAGCACATCACGCTGGCGACGCGCTTTGGCGAGATGTCGATCATTCGCGATGCCGTCTACTGCGAAGGCACGGATTGTCCCGAGTTGGTAACGGCAGAGGGGATCGCTGCGGGGATCGCGGAAGCAGTGCCCGGAAACACCATTTCAGGCGCGGTCCAGGCCGAGGCCTTCTCCGCGGTCGCAGGGGTTGAAAAGGTCGCCAAGTTCGGAGCGTCCGCTCGTGCGGATTAGGGTCCCAGCCCGAAGCGAACGAACGCGCAGATTGCGGTGCGGGGCGGCGCGGCTTTACCGCCCTGCAAAGTTATCGGAAAGTCCGGTCTACCGCCCGCCTTCGACCATGCGCCGTTTGACATAGGCTTTGACCGTCTCGATCATCGGCTCCATGCCTTTTTCGAAGAAGTGATTTGCCTCGGGCACCGTATCATGCGTGATCGTGATGCCCTTTTGATCCTTCAGTTTTTGGCTGAGGCGGGTCACGTCCTCCATCGGCACGATGCGGTCGGCCTCGCCATTGATGATCAAACCCGATGACGGGCAGGGGGCGAGGAAGCTGAAATCGTACATGTTCGCAGGCGGCGCCACCGAGATGAAACCGTTGATCTCGGGCCGGCGCATCAACAGCTGCATTCCGATCCAGGCGCCGAACGAGAACCCGGCGACCCAGCAGACCTTGGAACTTTCGTGCATGGCCTGGAGATAGTCGAGCGCCGACGCGGCGTCCGACAGCTCTCCGATACCCTGATCGAACTCGCCCTGGCTGCGCCCGACGCCGCGGAAATTGAACCGCAATACGGTGAAGCCGAGGTCCCTGAACGCATAGTGCAGGTTATAGGTGACCGGATTGTTCATCGTCCCGCCATATTGCGGATGCGGATGCAGGATCAGCGCGATGGGCGCATCCTTTTCCGGCAGCGGGTGATAACGGCCTTCCAGTCGACCCTCGGGGCCGGGAAAATGAACCTCTGGCATGCGTATCCTGTCGTCTGCGGCGTTCCGGCGAATGCTTGACAACTTTAGTCAGGCATCCTAGAACAATTCTAAATCTAAGGTCAGAAGCATAGCGCTGTGGCGAGGTAGCGACGAAGCGCGCATTCGTCAATGCCTGCGACCGACAGGGACCGGTCGGGAGGGACGAATGAAGCTGAGCACAAAAGGCCGTTATGCGGTGACTGCGCTGGCCGATATCGCCTTGAACGGGCGCCAAACCCCGGTTGCTCTTACCGATATCTCGCAACGCCAGGACATCTCGGTCGCCTATCTGGAACAGCTTTTTGTCAAGATGCGCCGCGCGGGTCTGGTCGATTCGGTGCGCGGGCGCGGCGGCGGCTATATGCTGGCGCGTGCGCCGGGCGAGACGCGGTTGTCCGACGTCATGGCCGCCGTGGATGAACGCCTGAGCGCGATGGGCTGCAATGGCCGGTATGAAGAGGGCAAGGGCTGCGGGAAAAGCCACGAAGCCTGCCTGACGCACGGGGTATGGGAAGAGTTGTCGGCCCATGTCCATGTGTTCCTGAACCAAAAGACGATTGCCGACATTACCGACGGTCGCGTGCAGCCGTGCCGGGCCGTGCCGCAGTTCATCGAGTTCATCGACGAGGCCGAGGTGGTGACGCCGTGAGTACCGTACCGGCCCATTCTAAGCACCCCAGCCCGGAATCAAGGCACGCAGTGCCGCCGGGCCAGCGCCCATCCGCCCCCTCGGATGGGCGCTATGTGGACGTTTGCGGAAGGCCGGAGCGAATTCGGTACGTTGAGATAAAGGGGCGACCACGCAGGTTGCGGCGCCCACCCGGCGGACGGGCGCTGGCCCTCGGTTGCGCAGAAACAGATCGTCATGTGCCTCGATTTATGCCCGTTTCCTCGCGGGCACAGGCGATGCCGCAATGACCGGCCTGAACGGACAGCGCGTCTATCTAGACTGGAACGCCACGGCGCCGCTGCGGCCAGAGGCCCGGGCGGCGATGCTGGAGGCAATGGATGTAGTCGGCAACCCGTCATCGGTTCATGCCGAGGGCCGCGCGGCCAAGGCGATTGTCGAGAAGGCGCGCGGTCAGGTCGCTGCGCTGGTTGGGTGTGAGCCAGATGAGGTGGTGTTCACGAGTGGGGCGACCGAGGCAAACAATATCGTACTCGGTGGCGCCATCGACATGTATATCTCAGATGGGCAGCATGAAAGTGTCTATGCCTCGCTTGGGGAAGGCGGAAACATTGTGGTTATTCCACTGACCTCCGAAGGTTTGCTTGCCAGTGTTGCGCTCGAACCTGCTCCAACGCCGACCAACCCATACTTCACTGGTTTTACAATCCGAGAAAATCATTGTGAAGGGTCTCTCGCACTGTCTCCGGCGAATGCGGAGACCGGCGTGATGACTGATGTTCAGCAATATGCCGAAGAGGCGCACAGGCTTCGAATGCTCTGCCATTGCGACGCGACACAGGCAATCGGCAAGGTGCCGTATAGGGCTCTCGCCGAAGGTGTTACGACTGCTTCAATTTCTGGTCACAAATTCGGTGCTCCGAAAGGGGCAGGCGCATTGATCTCCCGTGCGCACGGGGATCACCTTCCTCAATTGCCAGACTACGAAGGTTCGCTGGGCGGCGGCCAAGAAAAAGGCCGCCGATCGGGCACCGAGAACGTGATCGGGATCGCTGGGTTTGGCGCGGCTGCCGCGGCGGCGCAGCGTGATCTGGAGGCGGGTGTCTGGGAGCCCATCGAAAACCTGAGAAATTTACTCGAGGAAAGCCTTGCCGCCGCGGCGCCCGATACCATCTTCTTTGGACAAGAGGCTCCGCGTCTGCCCAACACGTCATGCTTTGCCGTCCCCGGCTGGGCGGGAGAGACGCAGGTAATGCAAATGGATCTGGCGGGGTTCGCAATCAGCGCAGGCTCGGCCTGCTCGTCGGGCAAGGTGAAAAAGGCAAGCCGGGTGTTGCTGGCCATGGGGTTTGATGAGGTCACGGCCTCGTCCGCGATCCGGGTCAGCATGGGACCGACAACCACCGAGGCAGAGGTGATGGCCTTTGCAGATGCATGGAAAGAGGCCTACCGGCGGCGAAAAGCCCGGGCGGCATAAGTGAGGCGGGTCAAGACCCCGCCCATCGGATAACGGACAGGGCGGGCTGAGTTCCGCCGCATGGGAGAGACGAATGAACGCTTTGGATGTGAACGTCAAAGAGGGCGTCGATCAGGAAACCGTCGATGCCGTGCGCACGGTGGGCGAGCGGTACAAATACGGCTGGGAGTCCGACATCGAGACCGAGTTCGCGCCCAAAGGTGTGAACGAGGACATCGTTCGTCTGATCTCGGAGAAGAAGGGCGAGCCGGAATGGATGCTGGACTGGCGCCTTGCCGCCTTCCGGCGCTGGTTGCAGATGGACGAACCGGAATGGGCCATGGTCGACTATCCCAAGATCGACTTTCAGGACCAGTATTACTACGCCCAGCCGAAATCCTTTGCCGAAAAGCCGAAGTCACTGGACGAGGTCGATCCCGAACTGCTGCGCACCTATGAAAAGCTGGGCATCCCGCTGCGCGAGCAGATGATCCTGGCCGGTGTCGAGGGCGCGGAAAGCGCGCCGGTCGAGGGGCGCAAGGTCGCCGTGGACGCGGTGTTCGACAGCGTCTCGCTGGGCACCACGTTCAAGGACGAATTGGCCAAGGCCGGGGTGATCTTCTGTTCCATCTCCGAGGCACTGAAAGAGCACCCCGAACTGGTGAAGAAATACCTGGGCACCGTGGTGCCGCAGTCGGACAACTTCTATGCCACGCTGAACAGTGCGGTCTTCTCGGACGGATCGTTTGTCTATGTGCCCGAAGGCGTGCGCTGTCCGATGGAACTGTCGACCTATTTCCGCATCAATGCCGAAAACACCGGCCAGTTCGAGCGCACCCTGATCATCGCGGACAAAGGCTCGTATGTCAGCTATCTGGAGGGCTGCACCGCGCCCCAGCGCGATACCAATCAGTTGCACGCCGCCGTGGTCGAACTGGTCGCGCTGGAGGATGCCGAGATCAAGTACTCGACCGTTCAGAACTGGTACCCGGGTGACGAGAACGGCAAGGGCGGCATTTATAACTTTGTGACCAAGCGCGCCGATTGCCGGGGCGACCGGTCCAAGGTGATGTGGACCCAGGTGGAAACCGGCTCCGCGGTGACCTGGAAATACCCGTCATGCATTCTGCGCGGCGATGACAGCCAGGGCGAGTTCTATTCGATCGCCATCGCCAACAACGCCCAGCAGGCCGACACCGGCACCAAAATGGTGCACCTGGGCAAGCGCACGAAATCGCGGATCGTGTCGAAAGGAATCAGCGCGGGCCGTGCGCAGAACACCTATCGCGGGCTGGTTTCGATGCACCCCAAGGCGAGCAGTTCGCGGAACTTCACGCAGTGCGACAGCCTGCTGATCGGCGACAAGTGCGGCGCGCACACCGTGCCTTATATCGAGGTCAAGAACATGACCTCGCGGTCCGAGCACGAGGCGACGACCTCCAAGGTTGACGACGATCAGCTCTTTTATTGCCGCCAGCGCGGCATTGGCGAGGAGGACGCGGTTGCCCTGATCGTCAACGGTTTCTGCAAGGAGGTGCTGCAGGAACTGCCCATGGAATTCGCCATGGAAGCGCAGAGCCTGGTTGCGATCAGCTTGGAAGGAAGCGTGGGGTGATGGGTCCTTTGATCAGCGCGAGGAGCGCCGATGGGCACGCAACGGTCGATATTGGTCATGGTCGGTGCCATTCATTGTCGGCAGGGATACTGGATACCGGCGACGCCTGAAAGACGCCTGTCAAGAATGCAGGAGCATTAGAGAACGATGACCAACACCCCTGGTTCAAAGTCGAACGCACAGGACTGGCCGCCAAGCCGACAGGCTGGCAGGGCTGGGCTGTGGTGTTGGGCTATGTGCTGGCCATGGGGGCGGTCACGTGGTTCCTGATGCTGCGCCACACGGCGGCGCCAGAGCAGATGCAGGTCGGGTTGTGGTTCGCAATGGCAGCAATCCTGACGATCGGATTGCTGGTCATCGTCCGCAAAAAGACCGAAGGCCGCTGGTCCTTTGGCCGGGAAGGCGCCAATGACAAATCAGATTGAAGAAGCGCTGATGCGTGACCCGACACTGCCTGCGCACCGAGAGCGCGAGCCGCTGTATCTGGGCGCCGCTCTTGCGGCACTGCTGATCGGTTGGCTGGTGATGGAAGGGTTGGATCTGCCGATCCTGACCGAAGCGTTGATTGCCGCGGCGCTGATCCTGCCGATCTTCGTCGCCGCGGGCTGGCTGCGCCAACGGGCCAAGGCGGCGCGCCGGGCGGCAGAAGCCGCGTCGCTGAACGAAGCGCGTGCGAACGAACGGTACCATACCCGCAAGCGGATCGAAGCGGCGAAGGCCGATGGCGACTTTGACCGGTGGAACAAGCCATGACGATGCAACAAAAATTGATCTATGGCGCGATCATGGCGCTGGCGATTTTCTTCGTCGGGCACATCGTCCTGGCGGTGGGGTCGCTGCTGATCAACATCGTCTTTTCGATTGCAATGGGTCTTTTTGCGATCCTTGCCGTAACGGTCGCATTCCGCTTCGCCGGACGGCGAAAACGGTAAACGGCGGTCAACCTTAATTCTTTGGAAGGAGTTTACGGGGAAATCTCGGTCTAGCCATCAGTTCGGCTCAGCCAGAAAGGATCGAGATATGACGGACACCAGGACAACTATCATTGACGGCAAAACCCAAAAGCACACCGTGTCGGCCGAAATTGCAGGGGCGCTGCATCAGGCCAATGACCGGATCGGGGCAATGGATAACGACCCGATCATCCGGCTGGCGCTGGCCCGGGTCGCAATTCGCAGCTTCGCTGGGCAATTGGCACGAGAGTTTGGCGATCAAACCGCCGAGTTGGCGGACGAATTCGAGGTAATGGCCACCGCTCTGCGCGATGGTCCCGCGGAATTGGCGGCGGGACTGACTGCGGCCGGGGCCGAGACAGAAGCGGCACAGACCGCGGAAGGAGAGACGGATGCTGAAGATCAAGGATCTGGCCGTTCGGCTGGAGGAAGAGGACAAGACAATTCTGAGGGGCGTGGATCTGGAAGTGCCCGCGGGGGCCGTTCACGCAATAATGGGACCCAACGGGTCGGGAAAGAGCACGCTGTCCTACGTGTTGGCGGGTCGTGACGGCTATGAAGTAACCGGCGGTTCAGCAACGCTGGACGACGAAGACATCTTGGAAATGGACCCGGAAGAGCGCGCGGCAAGCGGGCTCTTCCTTGCGTTTCAGTACCCGGTCGAGATCCCGGGCGTCGGGAACATGACGTTCCTGCGCACGGCGTTGAACTCGCAGCGCAAGGCACGCGGAGAGCCGGAAGTCTCGGCTCCGGATTTCCTGAAACTGATCCGCGCCAAGGCGAAAGAGTTGAACATCGACGCCGACATGTTGAAGCGGCCCGTCAATGTCGGATTTTCGGGCGGCGAGAAAAAGCGCAATGAGATCCTGCAGATGGCGTTGCTGGAACCACGCATGTGCATTCTGGACGAGACGGATTCCGGTCTGGATGTCGATGCCATGAAGCTGGTTTCGCGCGGCGTGAACGCCTTGCGGTCCGAGGGGCGCGGGTTTCTGGTCATCACCCACTATCAACGCCTGCTGGATCACATCGAACCCGATGTGGTGCATATCATGGCCGAAGGCCGCATCATCGAGACCGGCGGGCCGGAATTGGCGCGCAAGGTCGAAAATGAAGGCTATACCGACATCATGAAGTCGGTGGCCTGAGATGGTCACCGAAGCCAAGCGCAGCGCCGCCGAGCAGATGCTGTCAGCAATGCCCGCACCGGCCGGAGAGGCGGGTTGGGCCCGCGAGGCCCGGGCCGCCGCCCGGACCCGATTGCTGGAATCCGGTGCACCGGTGCGGCGCGACGAGTATTGGAAATACACCGATCCCGCCGCTTTGACGACGCCGCTGAGGCTGGCCGATGGCGGTGTCGCTGCCGACCGGTCACGCGATCCGTTCACGGTCCTGACCGACCGGGTCGCCCTGTTTGTCGGGGGCAAGTTCCGCGCCGATCTTTCGGCCCCGTTGAGCCAGCCCGGCTTGGCTGTCGCGACGCTGGGCGAGACTTTGGCGCAGGACATCTCGGTCATGCGCGAGATCTATGGCGTGCTGGAGGCAGCAGGCCAGGAAAAGGTCGACCGCCCGCTGGCATCGTTGAACACCGCGGCGTCGACCGAGGGG
The DNA here is from genome assembly GCA_951813525.2 of uncultured Limibaculum sp. GTDB lineage: Bacteria > Pseudomonadota > Alphaproteobacteria > Rhodobacterales > Rhodobacteraceae > Thermohalobaculum. The sequence continues at coordinate 2,105,584 of CATOTJ020000002.1, read as the reverse complement.
CTGGCGCTGCAGGCCACCGGACCGGGCGGCGTGATCCACCTGCGTTATGACAATGTCGTCGAAGGTGCAGCGATGGTGCGCCACCTGATCCGGGTCGAGGAAGGCGCCGAGTTGACCGTTCTGGAAAGCGGCGTTGCGGCGAACACGGTGATCGAGGCGGATATCGCCGATGGCGGCAAGCTGCGCCATATCCGTTTGCAGAACGAGGACCGGGTCGCCATTGCGACACATCTCTTCGCAAAAATCGGCTCGGAAGCCGAGTTCAAGACCTTCACCCTGTCTGCCGATGGCGGCCTGACCCGGAACGAGGTTGTTATCGAAATGACTGGCGACAACGGTCGCGGCCATATCGCAGGTGCGGTTCTGGCACAGGGCGAAAGCCATATCGACAACACGGTCTTTGTGACCCATGACGGTGTGGCTTGTGAAAGCCGTCAGGTCTTCAAGAACGTGCTGGGCGGGCGCGCGAAAGGCATCTTCCAGGGCAAGATTTTTGTCCGCGATGGTGCCCAGAAGACCGACGGTTATCAGATCAGCCAGGCCGTGCTGCTGGACGATGGCGCCGAGTTCAGTGCCAAGCCCGAGCTGGAAATCTATGCCGACGATGTCGCCTGTTCGCACGGGTCGACAACCGGGGCGCTGGATCCGGCGGCTCTGTTTTACCTGCGCTCGCGCGGGGTGCCGCAAAAAGCAGCCGAGGCGATGCTGATCGCGGCCTTTGCCGAGGAGGCAATCGAGGAGATCGACGACGACAATCTTGCCGATGCCATGCGGGCCGAGGTTGAACGCTGGATGGCCGGTCGTGGCTGATACGGCCGGAACCGGCGTACATCCCGGGGCTATCCTGGGAATTGCCCGGTTCTTTCACGATCCGCGCGGATCGATGCGCGCCATGCTGGACAGTCGGCCCCGCGAAGCCAGGCTTCTGGCCTATGCGGTGCTCGCGACGGTCATTCTGCTGGCCGAGCGTATCCTGCGGCTGATGGCCGAAGCGGAACCGGGCACCGATATGGTCGCCCGCGTGATGGAACAGGTGGTCAGCCTGATCTTCTTCCTGCCGCTCGTCTACTATGCGTTCGCGGCGCTGGGCGCCTGGATCGCCCGCAGTTTTGGCGGCGAGGGTTCATGGCTCGAGGGCCGCGCCGCGTTCTTCTGGGCGGCGCTGGTCAGCGCTCCGGTTATCCTGGCGGCCGGGCTGGCCGCTATTGCGGCGGGCCCGGCCGGGCTTGCTCCCGATTTGTTGCGCCAGGGCGGGTCCATCTTCTTTGCCTGGGCGCTGGCCAACTGCTATGCGGAAGCCTTCGGATTTCCCAGCACCCTTAAGGTTCTGGCCGTGATCGTCCTGATCGCGCTGGTGCCGCTGGGTCTGGTCTGGGCGCTGACATCGACCTGACATTGACCTGACATCGACCTGAGAACGGCAGAGAACGAATGATCGCAGATTTCCTACGGGCCTTTGCCAATGGCTATGTGGCGCCCCGCGCATCGGCGCAGCAGATCCTGTCCGCGCGCGGTAATTTCATCGACGCGGCGCAACTGGTGGTGCTGGGCTATGCGCTGACGATGATTTGTCTGATGCTGGCGCCGGGGGTCGATCTGGACAACGATACCGACCCGGTCGGGCGCCATGTCCTTGGGCTGATTTCGGTCTTTGTCGGCTTTTTTATCTACTCTGGCCTGGTGTCCTTTTTCGGCCGGGTTTCGGGCGGCACGGGAACGCGGGAAGATTCGCAGATGATCGTCGCCTGGCATGCCGTCGTGACCGCCCCGCTGAACGTTCCGGTTCAGATGGTTGCCGACGGCTTCACGTTCGAAGAGCGCGAGAACCTGCCGCCGCTGATCCATTCGCCCGACACGATGACGCTTATGATCGGTGTGGTGGCGGTCCTGGTGTCGTTCTGGTTGCTTGCGAACTATATCACCGTCGCGCATCGCTTTCGCAATTTCTGGGGCGTCGTTGCGGTTGTGATTGGTGTCCCGGCTGGCTTGGGATTGTTTATGTTCAACGCGGTCGGCGCACTTTCGACCCTATCACAACAGGGGATCGGGCAATGAGCTATGATGTCGAAGCAATTCGCGTAGATTTCCCGATCCTGTCGCGGGAGGTGAACGGAACCGCTCTGGTCTATCTGGACAATGGTGCATCGGCCCAGAAACCCAATGCGGTTATCGACGCGGTGAACCGGGCCTACTCGCACGAATACGCAAACGTGCACCGGGGCCTGCATTTTCTGTCGAACGAGGCAACCGAACGGTATGAGGCCGTTCGCGGCAAGGTCGCCAATTTTCTGGGCGCCGGATCCGAAGACGAGATTGTCTTTGTGCAGAACGGCACCGAGGCAATGAACCTGATCGCGTATTCCTGGGCCATGCCCCGGATCGAGCCGGGGGACGAGATCGTTCTGTCGGTGATGGAGCACCACGCCAATATCGTCCCGTGGCACTTCCTGCGCGAACGTTTCGGCGCGGTCCTGAAATGGGTCGATGTCGACATGAATGGCGATCTGGACCCGCAAGCGATGATCGATGCGATGGGGCCGAAGACCAAACTGGTCGCAGTGACGCACATGTCGAATGTCTTGGGGACGGTGGTCGATGTGACCGCCATCTGCACCGCGGCCCGCGAACGCGGTATTGCCACGGTGATCGATGGCTGCCAGGGCGCGGTGCATATGCCGGTGAACGTGCGCGAAATCGGTTGCGATTTCTATGTGATCACGGGGCATAAACTTTACGGACCATCGGGATCCGGCGCGCTTTACGCCCGTGCGGAAATGCTGGACGGGATGCGCCCCTTTAAGGGCGGGGGCGACATGATCCGGACCGTCGCCAAGGACGAGATCACCTATAACGATCCGCCCATGCGGTTCGAGGCCGGGACACCCAGCATTGTGCAGATGATCGGGTTCGGTGCGGCAATCGACTATGTGACGGGTATCGGCATGGACCGGATCGCGGCGCATGAGAATACGCTGCGCGACTATGCCCGCGAGCGGCTGGAAGGATTGAACTGGCTGCAACTTTATGGCCGCTCGGCCGGCAAAGGCGCGATTTTTTCGTTCAACATCGAAGGCGGTGCACACCCGCACGACATCTCGACCATCGTGGATCGCAAAGGCGTTGCTGTGCGGGCGGGCCACCATTGCGCTCAACCGCTGATGACGCATCTGGGCGTGACGGCGACCTGCCGTGCATCGTTCGGCATGTACAACACGGTTGGCGAGATTGACGTGCTGGTCGAAGCGTTGGAACTGTGCCGCGAGCTTTTTGGCTAACGCGGCCGAATGCGCGGTTTCGGTGCGCAAGGCGAGGTGGAAACTGCGAACCGCAACGTCCCCCCAAAGCTGTCGTTTTAGGCACCGCCGCCCGCGACACGCGGTCGTCCAGTCGCCGTCACCGTCAGCGTCGCCTCGATAAAGACCTTTCGGTTCTCGACCGTCGCCACACGCTCTTCCCAGAATTCCGTCAACTCCGGGGCGTCCGCTCCGGCATCGCGCGCGGCAACGGTGGAATGTTCACGCAGCGCCCAGGAAGCCATATCGCGCGCTGCGCTCAGTGTCGGGTGGTCTGAAACCCGGTCCGGCAGGTGGACCCGGATCAGCCCTTCACTTGGTTGCGTCAGAACCGCCTGGAAACTCAATCGCACACCGCCCGCAACCGCACCAACGGCATTTGCGACATCGGCGGCGTCGGGCAGAACGGCCTCGCAGCCCAGCATTTCGGCGATACCCGGATAGTAAAGCGGCGCACCGGCGCCCAACCCGACCAGCGGCAATGCCAGCCCCAGATCGACGCGGGCGACCCCTTGGTGCCCATCCAATGCCGCCGCGACCACCGGGTCAGTCGCAACCGTCCGGGCGGGCAGGCCGTCATGGGCCCAGACCGCGGCAAGCACCGCTTCGGCCGAACGCCGGATCACCGCATCGCGCACAAGGCGGCTGACCGCCTGGGCGCCGTTGGCAACAGGCTGTCCGGCGGCGGTTCGACGCCGCGCCATCAGCGCCGCGCCCAGTTCCGCGGCGCGCAGGTCCCAAACGGTGTGATCGCCCAGCACATGGGCGGCATCGGTTGGTGTGAACCCGGCCTTCATCGCCAGCCCCGCGGCGATCAAGCGGTTAAGCGCGCTGCGGTCCAATTGCGATCGCAGGACCGAGGCGGCGGGCACCGGCACTGGTCCCAGCCGGTCCAGCAATGCGCGGTCCAGTTTGCGCAATCCATCGCCGCGTGGCGCACGTCCGGTGCGCAGAACAAAGACCCCGTCATGGGGCCCGGGCAATGGCGATGCGATTTGAGCATCCAACGCCGCAATCACCTCCGGTGTCTCAACTGCCAAACGCGATAGCGGCACGACCCGGCGCGGGCCCAAAAGCACCCTGGGCGTCATGACGGTTTCGTCCACGCGAACTTCGCTGTCCCCGCCCAGCCCCGACGTGGTCATCGCCACGGCTTCGACCATCGTAAGATGCCCGCCGACGGCGGCGCCGCGCGGCGAGATCAATGGCCGCCCGTGCTGCATCACGGCAATATCGGTGGTGGTGCCGCCAATATCCGAGACGACGGCATCTGCGCGACCGGTCAGATGGGCCGCGCCGACCAGGCTGGCCGCCGGGCCGGACAGGATCGTCTCGATCGGGCGTTTACGGGCGAAATCGGCTGACACCAGCGATCCGTCGCCACGCACAATCATCAATGGTGCATCGATACCGGTTTGGGTCATCGTGTCCTGAACGGCCAGGATCAAGCCATCGATCATGCCGATAAGGCGGGCGTTCAAGACCGCGGTCAGCGCGCGCTTCGGCCCGCCAAGTTCTGCGGAAAGTTCGTGGCCGCATGTCACCGGCAGCCCGGTCTCGTCCCGGATCAGGTCGCGGGCGGCGATCTCGTCAACCGGGTCGCGCGACCCGAAATGGGCGACGATCGCAAACCCCTCGACATCCCGGGCATTCACGGCGGCGGCACGAAGGGCGTCTTTGTCCAAGGGCGCCTGGCGCACACCATTCGCGCCATGACCGCCGGCGATGATGGCGTGCGGGTTCCCTGCCAGCGCGTCGCGCAATCCGGCACGGTCCAAAGCGCCTTCGTCAAATCCGATCAACAACAGACAGATATCGCCGCCCTTGGACTCGACCAGCGCGTTGGTCGCCAATGTGGTCGAGATTGAAACCATTCCGATCGCCGCCGGGTCGGTATCACGGGTGACAGCATTGATTGCGCCTTCAATCCCGACGGCCAGATTGTCGTGCGTTGTCAGGGCTTTAGACTTTGCGATGATACCGGGCGCGCGCGCATCCTGATCCATCAGAACTGCGTCGGTATAGGTCCCGCCCGTATCGATACCCAACAACAATGCCATCCTGCCCTCGTATTCCGGCTGCCGCGGCGGGTGATGCGCGGGCGCAGCGCGGGCGTCAAGCCCAGAAGTGAAAGTGGGAACATTTCGGGTACGGTTAAGGAAGAAACCACCATTCCCGGTTAAGGATCAGGTCGAACGGGGACACAACAAAGACCGGAGAACTGGCCTTGGCTCATTTCCTATCCAAGCGCGCGGCGACGGCCCTGGCCGTTGTCGCAGCAATTCCGCTGTTGGCAGCATGCGAAACAGTGACCCCTCAAACCGACGCGGCGGGGTCGATAACCGCCGAAAACGCACCGCTGGTGCGCATGATCGCGAAAGGTTGGCAGCTACCGGAAGCTGAGGGCGGAATTCTTCCCGCCAAAGTTAACCGAGAGCGGAACCACGAGGTCCGGGCGATCTTGCCGCCGGACGCAACCGACACTCGCGCTATCGAGGTGACGGAGTTGTCTGCGCCACAAAAAGCCGGGCGCCTGGTAGGTCTGAACGGCGACGCCGTCGCAACCGCGGATGAAGAGATCGAGACGGCGGATATCGCCGCCCCATTGCCGAGCAAATAAGTCTCGCAATCGATCAGCCGTCCCTTCGCGGGGCGGCTCGCCGATCCCTTCCGGCCCCTTTCGATCCCTTCCAAACCGGTCCGGAAACCGGCTCCTGTCCTGTTGGCAGCCTTCGCAGTTCGTAGTGCCGGATTAGGATAGTCGCACCCCGGTCACCGCGATAGCGCGTGATCGCGCCTGAATTCACTGCCAATCCAATCTTTCCGGGCCGACTGCGCGCGATTGCCGCGATTCAGGGCTTGTCTCAGCTAAAAAACCTGTGATTACGTTGCACTGCGAAAAGAACCAATAATTGGTCGCAGGGAGCATCTATGTTGGAAGCATCGCCAGCCGATGCCTTCGTACGTTTTGAACGCGTGCAGAAGAGCTATGATGGCGAATCGCTCGTCGTCAAAGACCTGAATCTCTCGATCGGCAAGGGAGAGTTTCTGACGATGCTGGGGCCATCGGGTTCCGGCAAAACGACCTGCCTGATGATGTTGGCCGGGTTCGAGACAGCGACGCACGGTACAATCAGTCTGGGCGGTGAACCGATCAACAATATCCCGCCGCACAAACGCGGGATCGGCATGGTCTTTCAGAACTATGCATTGTTCCCGCATATGACGATCGCCGAAAATCTTGCCTTCCCTTTGCAGGTCCGCAAGCTGGGCAAGGCCGCGATTGCACAAAAGGTGCAGCGCGCACTGGATATGGTGCAGATGGGAACCGGCGAGTTCGCCGGGCGCCGCCCTGCACAGCTATCGGGCGGACAGCAGCAGCGGGTGGCACTGGCGCGGGCCCTGGTGTTCGAACCCGAACTGGTCCTGATGGACGAGCCTTTGGGCGCGCTGGACAAACAACTGCGCGAGCATATGCAGTACGAGATCAAGCACATCCACGAACGCCTGGGCGTCACGGTGGTCTATGTCACGCATGATCAGTCCGAGGCATTAACCATGTCGGACCGGATCGCGGTGTTCAACGACGGCGTCATTCAGCAATTGGCCCCGCCTGCAGACCTTTATGAACGCCCGGACAACGCGTTCGTTGCCCAATTTATCGGCGAAAACAATAAGCTGGGCGGCCGCGTCACGGCGATCAATGGCTCGGAAGCACAGATCGACGTCGATGGCGGCAGTCCTGTGTCAGCAATGGCTGTGAACTGCGGCGGGGCAGGCGAGCGGACCATGTTGTCGATCAGGCCAGAGCGCGTCCTGGTGGGCGAGTCCGACATGCCGAACGCCATGGAAGGCCGGGTGCTGGAGCTGATCTATCTGGGCGATCACATCCGCTGCCGGATGGAAGTCGCGGGCCATGACGACTTTATCGTGAAAGTACCGAATTCCGCACGTCACGCCGTCTTGCAGGTGGGTGAAAACACACCCGTCGGCTGGCTGACCGAGGATTGCCGCGCACTAGACGCCGCGGCGTAAGGGGGCTGAGCGCGGCCCTGGCCCGGGGGCAGCGCCAACAAGATCAAATCGGGTTAAACAAGGGAGAGTGTAGATCATGAAACTCAAAACACTCCTGCTGGGCGCTGCTGCTGCAGCCGTCGCAGCGGGTTCCGCGATCGCGGAGGAATCGATTACCGTCGTCTCGTGGGGCGGCGCTTACACCAAGAGCCAGGTTGAAGCCTATCACAAGCCTTGGATGGCCAATACCGGCAACAAGATCATCTCGGAAGACTACAATGGCGGTCTGGCCGAAGTGAAGGCGCAGGTCGAAGCCGGTAACGTGACCTGGGACATCGTTGACGTCGAACTCAGCGACGCGATCCGTGGCTGCGACGAAGGCTTGTTCGAAGAAATCGATCACGATTCTTTGCCCGCCGGCGCTGACGGCACCCCGGCCAAGGAAGATTTCATCGGCCTTGCCCTGCACGATTGCGCGGTTGCCAACATCGTTTGGTCGACGATTTTCGCCTATGATTCGAGCGTTATGCCGGAAGGCCCGACAACGATCGGTGACTTCTTCGATCTCGCCAAGTTCCCCGGCAAGCGCGGCCTGCGTAAGAGCCCGAAGGCCAATCTGGAAATGGCGCTGTCTGCTGATGGCGTTCCGGCCGACAAGATCTATGAAGTTCTGTCCACGCCGGAAGGTGTCGACCGGGCTTTCGCGATGCTCGACAAGATCAAATCGGAAGTGGTCTGGTGGGAAGCCGGTGCTCAGCCGCCGCAACTGCTGGCCGACGGTGAAGTTGTCCTGACGACTGCCTATAACGGCCGTATCTTCAACGCCATCGCTGGCGAAGACAAGCCGTTCGTCATCGTCTGGGATGCTCAGGTGTTCGACGTTGATCTGTGGGCGATCCCGAAGGGCGCGCCGAACAAAGATCTGGCGCTGGACTTCCTGAAGTTCTCGACGGCGACCGAGCAGCTGGCAGCCCAGGCAGCCTGGATCAGCTATGGTCCGGCCCGCCTGTCTTCGAATGCTCTGGTCGCTTCGTACCATTCGAAGCCTGATCTGGACATGAAGCCGCACATGCCGACAGCCCCGGCAAACTTCAAAACCGCCATCGCGAACGGTTTTGAATTCTGGGCCGACAACCAGGACGAGTTGAACGAGCGGTTCAACACCTGGCTGGCAGCTAACTGATACCAATTGCGGGTCCCCTTGCCGGGGGCACGCACCTCAAAAAGTTGACAGCTGTCAACTGCTTAACAAAGTTTTAACGGCGGCCGGAGCATGGTGGACCAAACAGCCCCAGTTGTGACAGGGACGCGCCCGGAACCGGCGGCGCAAAAGCCCAGCGGGCCCCTTGTCGCTGCCGACGGCACGCCGCTCAAGCGCAGGCTGGATCAGGCCATGCGCGTCAGCCGTTGGCGCGCGTTCGGTCTGGTGGCCCCGCTTTTGGCCTTTATTCTGGCCGTTCTGATCATCCCGATCATCATCTTCATGGGGCGCGGCGCCTATAACCCGGTCTATGCCGAGCGGATGCCCGCCTCGACCGAAGCGATCCTGGCCTGGGACGGTAACAGCCCGGTGACCGAAGAGATGGCCGCGGCGATGGTCGCGGATCTGGTTGTGGCCCGTGAGGATAAGACCATCGGCAAGGTCGCGACCCGGGTGAACCAGGAGTTGTCTGGTACGCGGTCGATGTTCACCTCGACCGCCCGCAAAGCGCAAAAGATTGAGCCGCCCTTTTTGGAAGGCCTGATCGATGCGAACAAGAAATGGGCGAGTATCGAAACCTGGCAGGCGATCCGTGTTGCGGCGACGTCTGTCACGCCTGCCTATTACCTTGCGGCATTGGACTTCAAATACAGCGGCGATGGATCGGTCAGCCGTCAGCACGAAGACCGGCGCATCCACGTCACCCTGTTCCTGCGAACGCTGGAAATTGCGGCGATTGTGACGCTGGGCGCGCTGGTTCTGGGCTATCCCGTTGCCTGGCTGTTGGCGAACCTGCAGGCAAGGCATGCAAATCTGCTGTTGATCCTGGTGTTGTTGCCGTTCTGGACGTCGATCCTGGTGCGCACGACCGCCTGGATCGCAATGCTACAGGGTCAGGGTGTCGTTAACGATCTGATGGTTTTTTCCGGCGCCAATGACGTGGTGTTGCAGATCGCGTTGATATTCAACGAATACAAAGACCTGACGGTTACCAGTCTGTGCGCCAATGACGTCAACGGGGTGATGTCGGGCGGCGAGAAGGCGTTGCAATCGTTGAGCGGCCAGGCCGAAGACGGGCGCACTTCCTGCGCTGCGAGCATGGTCAGTGCCTTTCAGGCCGGAGGCGCGCAAGCGGGCGTTGCCGAGGCAGAACGATTGGCCGAGCAGTCGAAAAGCTGGGGCTTTGGCGACGAGCGTTTCAGCCTGATATATAACAAGCTGGGCACGTTGATCGCGATGATCCATATCCTGATGCCGTTCATGATCCTGCCACTCTATTCGGTGATGAAAACGATCCCGCCAACCTATCTGCGGGCCGCCAAATCGCTGGGTGCATCGAACTGGACCGCGTTCTGGCGCGTCTATTTCCCGAACACGATTTCCGGGATCGGCGCCGGGGGTCTGTTGGTCTTTATCCTGGCCATTGGATACTATATCACGCCCGCGCTGGTCGGCGGACAGGATGGGCAAATGATCAGTAATTTCATCGACTTCCACATGCGCAGGTCGCTCAATTGGTCATTGGCGGCGGCGCTGGGAGGTGTCCTGCTGATCTTTGTCATGTTCCTCTACTGGATCTATGACCGGGTCGTTGGCATTGACAAGATGAAGCTGGGCTGATGAGCGAACTGCCGCCATATGCGACCACGGGACAGCGTGCCTGGTATTACTCGTTCCGGGTCCTCTGCGGGCTGATTTTCCTGTTTCTGATCGCGCCGATCCTGATCATCCTGCCGCTGTCGTTTAACAGCCAGCCCTATTTCAGCTTTACCAACGAGATGTTGGCCTTCAAGCCGGAAGGGTATTCGACCCGCTGGTACTGGGACATCCTGAAGAATGGCATGGCCGCACCCGAGGCGACCGAGGGTTGGTTCTCGGACATGTGGGCGAATGCCCAATGGGTCCGTGCGATCAAGAACAGTTTCCTGATCGGTATCCCGGCGACATTGCTGGCCACGGGTTTGGGGACATTGGCCGCGGTCGGCCTGTCGCGATCCGAGATGCCGTTCAAAAAGCTGATCATGTCGATCCTGATCAGCCCGATGATCATCCCGCTGGTCATCATCGGCGCGTCGATGTTCTTCTTTTTCTCGAACGACTTCAACGTCGTGAACTGGTTCATCGACGGCGCGCAGCCGCCCAGTTCGCGCTGGCAGTTGTCCTATACCTATGCCGGTCTGATCCTGGCGCACGCCGCGCTGGGGACGCCTTTTGTCGTCATCACCGTGACGGCGACCTTATCGTCATTTGACCAGTCGCTGGTGCGCGCCGCCCAGTCGATGGGCGCCGGGCCGATCAGGACGTTCTTTCAGGTGCAGATGCCGCTGATCTTGCCGGGTGTTATCTCCGGGGCGCTTTTCGCATTCATCACGTCATTCGACGAAGTCGTGGTGATGCTGCAGATGGCCACGGCGGAACAGCGGACAATCCCGCGCCAGATGTTCAGCGGGATCAGAGAGCAGATCAGCCCGACCATTCTCGCTGTTGCCACGATCATGGTTTTCATCTCGATCCTGTTGCTGACAACGGTCGAGCTGCTGCGCCGCCGGTCTGAACGCATGCGGGGCATGTCGCCGCAATAGATATTGGCCTGCGCCGTGGTTATATCGGCGCGCAGGAGGTGGCGATGCGTTATGTGAAATGGACCCTGATACTGGCGGTGATCGCGGCAATCGTCGCGTTCTTTCACTATTCGCTGCCTCAGCATGATGTGGCGCGGATCGTCGATACCGAAGTCGCGCGGATGGACGCGGCCGGCGGTGATCCCAGCCTGCCGCAAACCCGGGATGTGCGCCTGATCTACACCAAATATGCCGATGGCGGGGAGATGGAGTACCGCAACGAAGATACCGGCTGGGCGTTCCCATGGTACTTCAAGTTCGACAGCGACCGGCTGCAGAACAAGGCCGCGGATTTCAAATCAACCAAGGATCAGCCGCGCTGGGTCGTCATCACGCATTACGGCTGGCGTTGGCCGATGATGAGCATGTATCCGAACGCGACGGGCATCCGCGCGGCCAGCGGCCCGTCCGAGGCCGGATTGCCGTTGTTCAACATCATCTTCCTCAGCGTTCTGACGCTGATCCTGCTGATGCTGGTGCGCATCATGATCATTCTGCGCCGCCGCCATGTTGATCCCGTTGTCGCCCGGATCGACGAGGAACTGGATCAAAGTGCGGGTTGGTGGAAACGGCAGTGGAAGAAAATCTCTGGGTAAGGCCAGAGCCTCTTGCTTTGGTCCTGAAGTATCCCGGAGCTGTGGGGGAGGAGCCCCCGTAGGCCCCGCGATAATGCCCTAGCGGCAGCCCCTGAACTGCGCCGCGTAGTCGTCTGCCCGGTCGCGGACCTTGTCGGCAACCCGCAGCAGCCACGCCTTTTTGCGGTGCGATCCGCGGCGATGTCCGGCATGGCCTTCGTGATAAGCGAGATACTGATTATAGGCGTCGTTCATGCCGATTTCGTTCTGCCGGTAGGATTTGGCCATGTACCAACCCACGAAGTCGGCGGCATCGGCGAAGTTAGTCCGATCGGCCCGCCGGTTGCCCGTGTCCTCGCGGTACCAGTTCCAAGTGCCGTCAATGGCCTGGGCATAGCCATAGGCCGAGGAGATATGCCCGTCAGGGATAATCCCGATGATATATTTCTTGGGCGGACGGACCGATGATCGAAAACTGGATTCGCGCCAGATGATGGCCATCTGCACGGGCACCGGCGCACCCCATTTACGGGCCGATGCAATCGCGGCATCGCGCCATTCCGGACGTTCGGCAAATATCGCGCAAAGGTCGCGCTGATTTCGCGGCGCTTCCGAATAGCTCCCGCCGCCGCTGGAACAAGATCCGACGGCCAGAAAGATCGCCAGCAATGCCGCGGCGCGTCGTTTGATAGGGAGGATCACTGCTCTGCCTCCATTTATTTTTTATTATTGTACCAGAAACGGCCCCTTTCGCACAATCACCTAGCGGAACCGGTTTTCGCGCGCGCAGCATTGACCGCGGCGTGGGCGCGCACGATAATTGAAGTGGGTGACGAATAGCGATATGTGCGGCGTCAGCAAATGCGCCCGGGCGCAGAAACGAGGAAAAGATAGTGCTGACTGCGGGCGATGTGGAGAGCGGTGTGTTGAGTGGCAATGCCAAGTTCAGGATCGGCGAGGTCGTGAAACACCGGCTGCACCCCTTTAGGGGTGTTGTCTTCGATGTCGATCCCGAGTTTTCAAACACCGAGGAGTGGTGGCTTTCGATCCCCGAGGAAATGCGCCCGCGCAAGGATCAGCCATTTTATCATCTCTTTGCCGAGAACGAGACCAGCTATTACGTGGCCTATGTGTCGGAGCAGAACCTGCTGCGCGACGAGACCGGCCAGCCGGTCGATCACCCCAATATCGGCGAGGTGTTCGACGATTATGACGGCGACCGTTATGTGTTCGATCCTTCGCAGTGCCATTGACCGGCGGGTGGGCGGCGTATTTCGGGGTTGCAAAACGCGCATGCGCGGTGTCATGCTTTTGACATGAGCCTCGATCAACCGAGCGATGAAAACTCTGTAGTCGCCCTGTCCCCGGGTGTTGGGCGGGCAGGGCAGCACACAATCACCAGTTTCCACCGACGCGAGCTGACGCTGATCCTGAACATCTATGGCCGGATGCTGGCCTGCGGGATGGCGCGTGACTATGCGATCGACCATTTGCGCGACCGGGCCGTGTTTTCGATCTTTCGGCGTGCGTCCGAGACGCCGCTGTACCGGGTCGAAAAACGGCCGAAGGATGCCAACCGGCAGGGCGCCTGGTCGGTGGTCAGCGCTGCGGGCGGGACGCTGAAACGCGGCCGCGACCTGGGTCAGGTGTTGAAGGTCTTCGAGCCAAAGCTGATCCGGGCCGTCGATTAGGGCGCTTTTTATCCCGGGGAACTTGCGTGCGCTATCGCCGCCGCCGGGTTGATTTCTTGATCTTACCGCGCGGCGACTTTCGTTTTGGGCTGCCCCTGCGGCTGGCGCCGCGCGACAGGGGCGATCCTTCCAACAGCAAAAGTTCGAGGATCAGGCCGCCGGTGATGGGGGTCGCTTCGATCAGGCGGACTGTGACCCGTTGGCCGAGGGTCAGGACTGCGCCGGACCGCTCTCCGGTCAGGGTCTGAGATTCGCGGTCGTGGTGGAAGTAGTCGGAGCCGAGGCTGCGGATCGGGATCAGACCGTCGGCGCCGGTTTCGTCCAGCCGCACGAATAATCCGGCGCGCGAGACGCCGGCGATCATGCCTTCGAACTCGCCGCCCTCGCGGTCTGCCATGAATGACGCGACATAGCGGTCGACCGTGTCGCGCTCCGCCTCCATCGAGCGGCGCTCGGTCTGGCTGATATGTTCGGCAGTGGCGGGCAGCGCCGCGATTTCCTGGCGGCTTAGACCGTCATCACCCAGGCCCAGCGCGCTGATCAGGGCACGATGGACAATCAGGTCGGCATACCGCCGGATCGGTGAGGTGAAATGCGCATAACGCGGCAGGGACAGTCCGAAATGACCCATGTTCTGCGGTGCGTAATAGGCCTGTGTCTGCGAGCGCAGCACGGACATGGCCACTGTCTCGGCCGCATCGGTCCCATAGGCGGCTTTCAGCAGATGGTTCAGATGCCTGGTTTTCAGAACCTGGCCGCGCGCCAGGGTGAGACCGATGGATTCGACCGTTTCGCGCAGGGCGTCCAGCTTCTCCGGGTTCGGCTCTTCATGCACGCGGTAGACCAGACGTGCGTTGCGCGCTTCCAACGTCTCGGCGGCAGCGACATTGGCCAGGATCATGAATTCTTCGATCAGCCGGTGGGCGTCCATCCGATCGCGATGATCTATGGACCCTACGCTGCCGTCGTCGGCCAGTCTGATCTGTCGTTCGGGCAGGTCCAGGTCCAGCGGCTGGCGCCGCTCGCGCGCCTTGTGCGCAGCGCTGTGGGCGGCGTATAGGGGGCGCAGGACATCGGTGACGATTTCCGGTGCGATCCCGTTATCCTCGCCATCTACGGCCCCCTGGACCGACGCATAATCCAGCGATGCCGGAGACCGCATCAACCCGCGTGTGAACCGGTGGCCGACCTTATTGCCGTCGCGATCCAGGACCATGCGGACCGCCATGCAGGGCCGGTCCTGACCTTCCACCAGCGAGCAAAGGTCGGCTGAGAGTTCTTCGGGCAGCATCGGGCTGACCCGGTCGGGAAAATAGGTTGAGTTGCCGCGTTCGCGCGCTTCGGCATCCAGCGCAGATCCGGGCCGGACATAGTGCGCAACATCGGCGATGGAAACCCAGACCACGTGCCCATCCGGGTTTTGCGGATCGTCATCGGCGAAGGCACAGACCGCATCGTCATGGTCGCGGGCGTCGGGCGGATCGATTGTGATCAGAGGCAGATCGCGCAAATCCTCGCGATCTCGTAGATCGACCGGCACTGCCGCTTCCGCTTCCTCGACGACCTCCGGCGGAAAATCGAGGGCGATGCCGTGCTGGACCATCGCGATCAGCGAAATCTGTCCACTGGCTTCGGGGTCGCCGTGCCGGGCGACGATGCGCCCGCGGGGCAGTCCCCGGCCCGCCGGGCCGTCGATGGCGATGGCCTCGACCAATTCGCCATCCTTGGCATCGCCGGTCTCGCTCGCCGGGATTGTCCATTCGCGGGAGGCTTTCTTTTCGACGGGCGCGATCCGTCCGCCCCTGCGGCCAGCGCGAAACACGCCCAGCATCCGCCGGCCGTCTTGATCGAGCTTCTTGATTGGCCGCGCCTCGTAACTGCCATCGGGCCGGAGGGTCAGCTTTGCTAAGACAAGGTCATTTTTCCCGAGAGCATCGCGCTTGCGCGGCAGGATCTCGATAACCGGCGGTGTTTCGGTGCTGTCCCAGGTCGATGGTCTGGCCAAGATCATGCCTTGGTCGTCGACACTGACCACGCGCAGAACCGTGACGGGCGGCAATGCCCCGGCGGGCCGCACCTTGCGCCGTCGCCGTTCGATCTCGCCTGCTTCCTGCAATTCGCGCAACATGTGTTTCAATTCGACCCGCTCAGTGCCTTTCAGGCCGAAAGCCCGTGCGATGTCGCGCTTTCCGGCCTGTTCCGGATTGTCACGGATCCAGGCGATCAGAGCGTCCTTGGTGGGCAGGCCGGGCATTCAGAATCTCCGGGGGCAGCGCTTGCCCATGCGGGGGGTCAGGCGTCCTTTTTGGCCGTCTTTTTCTTAGCGGCAGCCTTGGGTTTGTCGGCCTTGGACTTGGCGGTCTTGGACTTGGCCGCCTTGGGTTTGGCACCCGCGCGCGGCTTTCGCTTGGTCGCCGCCTTGGCGTTGACCAGTTCCACCGCCTCGTCAAACGTAATCGTGGCCGGGTCCTGTTCCTTGGGAATGGTGGCGTTCACCTTTTCCCATTTTATGTAGGGACCGTAGCGACCGTCCATGACGTTCATCGCGCCGCCGTCGGGGTGGTCGCCCAACTCGCGTAACGGTTTCTGAGCAGCGCTGCCGCCGCGTTTGGCGGCCTTTTGCGCGATCAGGTCAATGGCACGGTTCATGCCGATGGTCAGAACATCTTCGCCCTGCGGGATGTTGGCATAGGTACGGTTGTGCCGAACGTAAGGGCCATAGCGCCCGATACTGGCCTCGATCGGCTCGCCATCGTCGGGGTGCTTCCCAACCTCGCGCGGCAGCGACAGCAGGTCCAGCGCCATTTCCAACGTGACATTTTCGGGGTCGGTGCCTTTGGGCAGTGACGATCTTTTGGGTTTGGTCTCGGCCTCTTTGTCCTCGTCACCCAACTGGACATAGGGGCCGAACCGGCCTTTGCGCAGCCGAACCGGCAGCCCTTGCGGATCGTGCCCCAGAAGACGCCCGTCGCCGGACAGATCGGCGTCCTCGCCATCACCGCCCAGCGGGCGCGTATAGCGGCATTCCGGGTAGTTCGAGCAGCCGATAAACGCCCCGCCCGATCGCGCGGTCTTCATCGCCAACTGGCCAAGGGCACATTTCGGGCACAGCCGCGGATTGGTTCCGTCGCCCGGGTCCGGGAACAGATGCGGCGCCAGGATTTCGTTGATCTTGTCCAGAACTTCGCCGATCCGCAGATCCGCCGTCTCGTCTACCGCTGCCCGGAAATCCTTCCAGAACCGGTCCAGCACATCCTGCCAGTCGATCCGTCCGCCCGAGATGTCATCGAGTTCTTCTTCCAGCCCCGCCGTGAAGTCGTAGGCGACATAGCGGCTGAAATAGTTTTCCAGGAAAATGACGACAAGGCGGCCCTTGTCCTCGGGCACAAGGCGGCCCTTGTTCTTGATGACGTATTCGCGGTCCTGGATGGTCGAGATGATCGAGGCATAGGTCGAGGGGCGCCCGATGCTCAACTCCTCCATGCGCTTGACCAGGGACGCTTCGGAATAGCGCGGCGGCGGCTGCGTGAAGTGCTGTTCCGGAGTGACCGCTTTTTGTCCCAGATCGGCAGCTTCGGGAATGTTCGGCAAGCGCTTGTCGTCGTCGTCGACCACGGGGCCGGTGTCGTCGCGGCCTTCATCATAGACCTTGAGGAAGCCGTCGAAGGTCACAACCTGACCGGTGGCGCGCAGCCCGGTCTGGCCCGTTGCCTCGCCGATCTCGACTGTGGTGCGCCGGAAGCGGGCAGATTCCATCTGGCTGGCCAGGGCGCGCTTCCAGATCAGCTCGTATAGACGTTGTTGATCGGGTTCCAGCTTGAGATCGCCCGGCGCCTTGTCCAGGACGGTCGGGCGAATGCACTCGTGCGCCTCTTGGGCGTTCTTGGCCTTGTTTTTGTAGATGCGCGGGCTGCCCGGCAAATAGGCGTCGCCATAGCGTGACTTGATCGCGTCTCGCGCTGCCGTCACCGCCTCGGGCGCCATATCGATGCCGTCGGTCCGCATATAGGTGATGTGGCCTGCCTCATAGAGGCGCTGCGCCGTGCGCATTGTATCGCGAGGGCCCATCGAGAGTTTGCGGCTGGCCTCTTGCTGAAGGGTCGAGGTCATAAAGGGCGGCGCCGGATTGCGGGTCTGCGGCTTTGCTTCGACCGACGTGACTTTGAGGGCCGCCGAGCGAATTGCGTCGGCGGCGCGGGTCGCGTCCGCTTCCGTTGCCAGGTCGTAGCGTTCCAGCTTTTTGCCGTTTGCGATGACCAGCCGCGCTTCGAACTCGTCGCCTGCCGGTGTGGTCAGAAGCGCCTTGACGCTCCAATACTCGCGCGGCTTGAACGCCTCGATCTCCATTTCCCGTTCGACGATCAGCCGCAGCGCAACCGATTGAACCCGTCCGGCAGACCGCGAGCCTGGAAGTTTCCGCCAGAGCACGGGTGAGAGCGTAAAGCCGACCAGATAGTCGAGAGCGCGGCGCGCCAGATAGGCCTCGACCAGTTCCATGTCGATATCACGGGGATTTCGCATGGCGTCGGTCACGGCCGACTTGGTGATCGCGTTAAAGACGACCCGGCTGACGGACGTGTCCTTTTTGACCGCGCGGCGTTTGCGCAGCGCTTCCAAAAGGTGCCAGGAAATCGCTTCGCCTTCCCGGTCCGGGTCTGTTGCCAGAATCAGGTCGGGATCGTCGGCCAGCGCTTCGGCAATTGCGCGGACGTGCTTTTGCGATTTGGGATCGACCTCCCATTTCATGTCGAAACCCTGATCGGGATCGACAGAGCCGTCCTTGGCGGGCAGATCGCGGACGTGACCATACGAGGCCAGAACCGTAAAATTCTCGCCCAAATAGCCGTTGATCGTCTTGGCCTTGGCCGGGGATTCGACGACAACAACGGCCATTCCTGTCTCCTTACCTGCGCGGCGTGGCGCCGCGCGTTGGCTTGATCGAGCCGGATTCGGGTGGTTCCCAGAAATCCGGTCGGGTCACTATTATTGTCCAGCCCCCGGACGGCGCTGGAACATGGTTCAGGGGGTGGCCGCTGTCAACGGTCAGACGGTCGCGTTCGATCGATCGTATTGATTTACAGGATGATGCCGACCGTCGCGGTCAGCGGGCGGGCAGTGCGAGAGGCACGGTCTGGGTGCGCCGCGGCCGGAGGGGAGACGGCGCAAGCCAACTTTTTTGTCTGGCCGCGATTGAGGGTACGGGTCACAGCCTGGCGATCGTTGCGGCAAGGGTTCGGCGACGGTCTTGGTTCAAGGCGGTGTGCAAAAAACGACATGCCCTGACAAGGCCGGTGTCAATCATCCGCCAGCCGCGCGATCATCCCGCCAGGGCGAATTTCGACGCGGCCTGCCAGATCGAGTTCCAGGATTGCCAGCGAGAGATCGGAGGTCGCCGTTCCGCACAACCGGGCGATTTCGTCAATCTCGACCGGGGAGTGTCCAAGCAGCGACATGATCTGATCGGAAAGCGCCCGGTCGTCCGACCCGCCTTCTTCGTCGAAATCGGCGAGCGCATCATAGTCGTCGCGCATGGTGTCTTCGGAAAACACCTCGGCATCGAATTCGAAATCATAACCTTCTTCGGCGAGATGCAGGGTGCGCGGCGCGGCCAACGCTTCTTCGACATCACCGGCATGGCGAATCAGTGCAGCGCCTTCGCGGATCAGTGCATTGCAGCCCGCCGATCTGGGGTCCTCGGGCGCGCCGGGGCAGGCCATGGCTTCACGTCCCTGTTCCAGTGCAAAGCGCGCGGTGATCAGGCTGCCGGATCTTGCGGCCGCCTCGATCAGCACGACGCCGCGCGCCAGGCCCGAGATGAGGCGGTTGCGCCGCGGAAAATGTTTGGCGATCGGCGCAACGCCCATCGGCATTTCAGTCAAAAGCAGACCTTGCTCGGCAATCCGTTCGCTTAGGTCGACATTCTCCGGCGGATAGGGATTGTCCAGACCGCCCGCCAGCACCGCGATTGTACCGTTGATCAGCCCGGCCTCGTGCGCTGCGGCATCAATCCCCCGCGCCATCCCCGAGACGATGACGTGACCGGTCGACCCCAATTCGCGTGCCAGCCGCCTTGCCGTGCGTAGGCCCAGAGCCGAGGCGTTGCGGGCCCCGACGATCGCAACGGTTCGCCGGGTCAACAAACCGATGTCGCCCTTGATCCAGAGCGCTGGCGGTGCCGGGTCAAGGGATTGCAGCATCGGTGGGTAATCGGGGTCGCCGAGCAGCAGAAGCTGCGCGTCCATTTCGTGCCCGGCCTCGACCTCCGCCTCGACCGTCGTCTGGTCGCATGGGATATAGTCGGCCTTGCCGCCGCGCCCGGCCAGGGCAGGTAACGCGCTGAGGGCCGCTTGTGCGCTGCCGTAGCGGCGCAACAACTGGCTGAATGTCCGGGGTCCGACATTCTGGCTGCGCGCCAGTTGCAACCGTGCGAACCGATCACCAGTGATCGCCCGGGAAGGCGTGGGTTGGGATGGTAGCTCGGGGAGAATCGGTTGAACAACGGACATGGGCGCCTCCTTCGGACGCTCAATCTAGGACCCGTTCTGGTTAATCCGCAGTTAAGTGAAACCTCGGCAATCCGGTTCTAATTTCCGCCTTTGCCGATCCGGGGTTCTTCACCTTTGGCCAGTCGCCGCAAATTTGCGTGGTGGCGCAACCAGATCCACAGCGCGAGGCCCGCGGCGGTCAGGACGGCTTCGGGCCGAACGAGAATCCAGAGCCAAAGCGGTGCCGATACCGCCGCTGCCAACGAGCCGACCGACGATCTTCGCGACAAGGCCGCCGCCGCCAGCCATGTCGCACAGGCCAGCACCCCGGCCAGCCAGTAAAACCCAAGGATAACCCCGAGAAAGGTCGCAACGCCTTTTCCGCCGCGAAACCGCAACCAGACCGGCAGGCAGTGACCCAATACGGCGCCGATGCCGGCGGACTGCGCCGCCAGATCGCCCCAGTTGATGAAGATCAGGACCGGGATCAGTCCTTTGAGCATGTCCAGCAACAGCGTCAATGCCGCCGCCGCCTTGTTACCGGTGCGCAGCACATTGGTGGCGCCGATATTGCCGGACCCGATCTTGCGCAGGTCCCCCAAACCGAACAGCCGCGCCAGGACAACCCCCGTCGGGACCGAGCCGATCAGATAACCGCCCGCGAACGCCAAGCCCAGCCAGGACAGCGACACCTGAATGAGCTGAAGGTCGTGGAACATCAGTCGTCTCCGAACACGCGGTCGCCGCCGACCCAGGTGCCCAGGATCCGGCCTGCCATGCGGGTTCGGTCAAAGGGCGTGTTCTTGGATCGGGATCGAAGCGTATCACGGTCCAACAGGAACGGCACTTCCGGATCGAAAAGGATCAGATCGGCAGGCGCGCCCGCTGCCATGCGGCCACCGGGCAGGCCCAGAATTTCGGCAGGTTTCAGGGACATACGGTGGAACAGCGTCGGCAGGTCGATATGTCCTTCTGCCACCAGGCGCAGCATCGCGGGCAGGAATGTCTCCAGCCCCACAGCGCCGGTCGCGGCCTCCTCGAACGGCAGGCGCTTGGCTTCCTCGTCCTGCGGCAGATGTCCGGACACGACGACATCGATCAGGCCGCTGGCCAGCGCTTGGACCATTGCGGCCCGGTCATCTTCCGAGCGCAGTGGCGGGGTCATTTTGAAAAAGGTGCGATAGTCGGCAATGTCGAATTCATTCAGCGTGAGGTGGTGGATCGAGATCCCGGCCGTGACAGCGAGCCCAGCTTTTTTGGCCCGGCTCAGCGCCGGCAGCGCGCCCATGGTCGTGACCTGATCGGCGTGATATTTGGCGCCGGTGCTTTCAACCAGCGCCATATCGCGTTCCAACATCATGCGCTCGGCAATTGCGGGGGCCGCAGGCAAGCCCAAGCGGGAGGAGAATTCTCCACCTGTCGCACAGGTGCCGTTGCTGAGCGAGGGTTCCTGCACATGGTGCACAATCAGCGCACCGGTGGAGCGCGAATAAGTCATGGCCGATCGCATGATCTTGGCATCGGCAATGGCATGATCCGCATCGGTCAGGGCGACGGCGCCGGCGTCCAGAAGGAACCGTTGTTCGGTCATCTCTTGCCCCCGAAGACCGCGGGTGATCGCGGCCATGGTGGCAACACGCACAGAGCAGACCTCTCGCGCGCGGGCGAGGGCGAACGTGACCAGCGCCGGATCGTCCATCGGGGGTTCGGTGTCAGGTTGGGCGACGATAGTGGTAACACCGCCCGCCGCCGCTGCCTGCCCAGCCGAGCGAAAACTTTCGCGATGGCGCGCGCCCGGCTCGCCGATCGAGACACGCATGTCGACGATGCCCGGGGCAAGCGGGAGGCCGCGGCAGTCGATCACCTGATCGGCGCCGTCCGGCAAGGTGAAGGGGCCTTTGATGACCTGCTCGATCATGCCGCCGCGCACGACCAACGCGCCCGGCGTGTCCGTGCCTGCGCCCGGATCGATCAGCCGGGCATTTACGAAATAGGTCGTGGCGGGCGGGATCATTCGGTGACCTCGATGCGGTTCTGCTGGACGGCGCGGATCAGGCGGTAAACCTCGTCGCCACCCTGGATATATTCGAACCCGTGATTGGTGACATATGTGCCGTTTTTTCCGCGCCGGACTTGCTTGCCGAAATAGATGATCGCCTCGGGGCCGGGCTGATAATCAATCTCGGTGTCGTCGCGGATCGGATAGGATTTCAGACTTCGGCCCAATGCCTCTTTGGCGATGATGCCGCGCTTGCTGGTCAAAGCGTATCGTGTCCTGGATCGCGCGTAGCTGTCCCAGAAAAATCGCCCGGCCATCAAATAGGCGCCGACCAGAAGAAACGGCAGGCCGAACAGCGGGAACAAGATGCCCATTGCGCCGTCATCGCCGCTGAGCCAACCGGCCATTGCAATCCAGAACGCCGAGAAGCCGAAAAACACCGCGCCAAAAAAACTTAGGAAGGCGTCCGAGGCTTTGAACCGTAGCCCCGCGCGCGGCGTGCCTTCCCATAGCAGGCGTTCATCTGGGTCGAGATAAGGTGCCCACCCGCCCGGATTGATCGGAGTGACGGGTGCGGTCATGACAGATCAGGATCCAAACCGCGCTTGCGCAAAGTTATCGGTCCTGATCCCGATCCTTCGGTTCCCGCGGAATTGTGCAAAATGGACTGGATCTGGCCAGACTGTTCCTCGGTCAGCCGCTCGAAAAGGACCGAGCGCCCGGCTCGCCCGTGCTGATCCAGCGTAACGAAGGACAGTTCATAGGAATCCAGTTTGTCATTGTAGATTTCGATGACCCTCAGTTCCTGGTCGATCGGTACGGATCGCAGGCGCCCGGCCTGGATGTCCTGGAATTCCAGGACACGGCGGTCCGACAAGGCATAGCGGCGGGCACGCCGGCCTTTCTGGTCAAGCCAGGCGGGACCATAGCCAAGGATGGTTCCGAGCGCGGCGAGTCCGAGGCCAAGTAGAAGGACATTGGATGTGCTGGTGTAGTTGATCAGAAAGAGCGGCCCGACAATCAAAACGCCGGCCAACACCCAACAGCCGAGCATCATCGTTTTGCCGATGCCGTAGACGCGAAACTCGTCATCCGGACGCCAAACACCGAGGAGCTTTTCATTGTCCTTTAGGTAGAACGCCCAGTTCTCGGCGTCTGCCCGGGACGGGGATGGCGACGGGGATGGCGCGGCGGTCATGCCGCGTCACGCTCGAAATTGCGGGCCAGCAGATCCATGCAGGCCATACGCACGGCGACGCCCATCTCGACCTGATCGCGGATGACGCTGCGCTGTAGATCGTCGGCCACATCCGCATCAATTTCGACGCCGCGGTTCATCGGACCCGGGTGCATTACGATGGCATCCGGCTTGGCCAAAGCGAGCTTTTCGCGGGTGAGGCCATAAAGGTGATAATACTCGCGCACCGACGGGACCGCAGCGCCGGTCAGCCGTTCGTTCTGAATGCGCAGCATCATCACGACATCGCAGCCGCGCAGTCCTTCTTCCATATCGGTGAAAACCTCGACCCCGAACCGGTCGATCCCGGGGGGCAACAAGGTTGGCGGTGCGATCACGCGGACACGGTTCTCCAATGCATTGAGGCACAGGATGTTCGAGCGCGCGACCCGGCTGTTGGCAATGTCGCCGCAGATTGCGATGGTCAGACGATGCGCACGCCCTTTGGCGCGGCGGATCGTCAGCGCGTCCAGCAGTGCCTGCGTCGGATGTTCATGCCGTCCGTCGCCTGCGTTCAAGACAGAACAGTTCATCTTTTCGGCCAACAGCGCTACGGCGCCCGAAGACGCATGGCGCACGACCAGCAGATCGGGGCGCATGGCGTTCAGCGTGACGGCCGTGTCGATCAGCGTTTCGCCCTTGTTCATGGATGACGACTGGACGGCCATGTTCATGACATCAGCGCCGAGGCGTTTTCCCGCGAGTTCGAAGCTGGCCATGGTCCGGGTCGAGTTTTCGAAGAAGAGGTTGATCTGCGTCAGGCCGTTCAGCACGTCCTGATGCTTGACGCGCTGGCGGTTCAATCCCGCATAGCGGTCGGCCAGATCGAGAATGGCGGTGATATCGCCGGGCGCGAGATGCTCGATCCCCAGTAGATGGCGGTGCTGGAACATGGCCCGGGCCCCCTTGGTCGGAGGCCTTTTAGGGGGATGGCGTCGGGGCGGCAAGGGGGCAGGTTGGACCGTCTTAAACCATCGCGGCTTTTCGGGGCCGGGTTTGACTGCCCGGCCCGGAACCGCTGTGGGCTGTGCCTTTGGAAACCGCCCGGCCGTGCGCTGATGCGGCCGGACAGTAGACACCCGTCATGATCGCGAGGCTGCGCCCGACGGAGTGCATTGCAGGCTTACCTGAGATTACGTCTGACTTGCGCCGCCTCGCGGGTACGTCCGGCTTTGTCATAGAATTTCAGGATCTCGCGGCGCAGCTTTCGGGTGGCACTCGAGTGGCTTTTTCGTCCGATCCGGCCCCTGGTTGCGCCCAACTGGCGGGCTTGCGCAGTCAGGCTGGCTTGCCGGTCACCCGGTGCCGGGTGAGAGGAGAAGAACGAGGCCGCGCCGCCCCGCCCGCCATGGACACGGCGCAGGACCGCAAAGGATTTTGCGCCCTCGACCGCGTTGTAACCGGCAGCGGCGAGGTAACGGATGCCGACATTGTCGGCGTCGGATTCCTGTCCGCGGCTGAAATTCGACGCATAGGCATTGGCACCCAAACCGACGCCGAGCTGCACGATATTGGGATCGATCCCGGCCGCCGCGGCGCCGATCGTCGCCAATGCGGCGCCAATTCCGACGGCGGTGCGATTGGCCTGGCTGGCCTGAATGTGTCCACGATCGATATGGGCAATCTCGTGAGCGACAACGGTCGCCAGTTGCGCTTCATTTTCCATCGCTGCCAGCATGCCGGCATTGAAGAACAGGTAACCGCCGCCCGTGGTAAAGGCGTTAACATCGGCATCCCGCACGATATAGGCACGCACCGGGATTGATCCTGGCGGGCGGGTTTTCGCGACACGGGCGACGACGCCGTCCAAATAGCGCTGAAGGCGCCGATCCTTATAGAGTTTGTTCTTCGATTCGAGTTGCTGAACCAGCTTGGCGCTGTTGCGTTGTTCCTGGGCAATCGATTGCGGCGTGTTCTGGGCCACCGGTGCGCAGGCAGTTACGATGAATGTGGCGCTGAGCGCGAAAAGCGCGGCGCGGGCAAAACGAAGCATGTTCCCTGGCCTCCTGGACTGAATAGCCCCCACAGGCATACTACCCAAGCTCTTCAACGCACGCCACACCCAAGACCGGCGCTGCAGAACGTGGGGTTCTGCCGCCAAGCGGGTCGTATGACCCGGCGGCTTGCGATTTTTGAAAGGGCAGAGGGGCGGCGGGGTTGGACAATGGCGCGCTATCTCCTAGCCTCTGGCCGAATCCGCGAGAGCCTTTATCGGAGCCCCAAGATGTCCGGAACCCCATCGTTGCCGAAACCTGTGCGCTATTACCACGCCGCGCGCGCACCGAACCCGCGCCGGGTGCAGATATTTCTGGATGAGAAGGGGATCGACATCGAATATGTCGATATCTCGATCATGGCAGGGGACCACAAACAGCCGGAATACCTGACCAAGACGGGCAGCCCGCAGGTTCCGGCGCTGGAACTGGATGACGGCACGGTTCTGGTCGAAAGCCCGACGATCTGCCGATATCTGGAGGCGATATATCCGGAACCCAACATGATGGGCCGCGATGCGCTGGAACAGGCGGTGATCGACATGTGGCAGCGCCGGATCGAGTTGCGCCTGATGTTCACGATCGCCATGTATTTCCGTCACACCAATCCCCATATGGCGGCATTGGAGGATCAGTGCCCGGATTGGGGCGAAGTGAATGCCGGGCGCATCGATGCGCGCCTGGCCGAATTGGACCGCCAATTGCAGGGGCGCGAATGGATCGCTGCTGACCGTCTGACAATTGCCGATATCACCGGCGTTGTGGCCGTCGATTTTCTGCGGCTGATCAAGCGGCTGATCCCGGATGAAATGACAGCCTTGGCCGAATGGCATGCCCGCATGAAAGCGCGCCCATCGACCGAATTGAAGTGAGGCAAGAATGACCAACCCGTTATTGCAGGACTGGGACGGCCCCTATGGCCTGCCTGATTTCGCAGCCATCGAGGATACGCATTTCCGCGAGGCCTTTGATGCGGCGATCGCAGCGCAGGAGGCCGAATTCGAGGCGATCTGCGCCAATCCCGCGCCTGCGACCTTCGCAAACACGGTCGATGCGTTGGAATGTCATGGTCTGCTGCTAGACAGGGTCTGCGCGATTTTCTTCAGTCGGGCAGGGTCTGACACCAATGACCTGGTTCAGGAGATCGAGCGCGAAATTGGCCCCAGGCTTGCTGAACTCGGCACCCGGCAGGGCACCGATCCGCGCATCTTCGCGCGCTTGGAGGCGGTAGTTGCCGAAGGCAATGAAAACCTGACCGCTGAACAGGCCCGTGTCCTGAAACTGTTGCACCGCAATTTCGTGCGCGGCGGCGCCCGGCTGAATGAAAACGGCAAGGCCCGGATGGGCACACTGATGAAACGCTTGTCGGAACTGGGCACATCTTTCGCGCAGAACATGCTGAAGGACGAGACGGATTGGTCGATGAACCTGACGGCCGATGATTTGTCTGGCCTGCCGGAGGGTTCCATTGCTGCGGCCAAAACCGAAGCCGAGCGGCGTGGAGAAGAAGACTGGACGATTACGCTGTCGCGGTCGTCAGTCGAGCCGTTTCTAACCTTTTCGGACCGGCGGGATCTGCGTGAAAAGGCGTTTCGCGCCTGGGCCGACCGTGGTGAAGGTGTGAATTGGCCATTGATCGAGGAAACTGTGGCCTTGCGGATCGAACGGGCACAGTTGCTTGGCTATCCGACATTCGCGGCCTTCAAGCTGGAAAATGAAATGGCCAAAGGGCCGGACGGCGTTCGGGAGCTTTTGACCGCGGTCTGGTCACCGGCGCGCGCGCGGGCCGAACAGGAGGCTGCCAAACTGCAGGATCTTGCGGCGGAGGAAGGCGCGAACATCGAACTCGCCCCATGGGATTGGCGCTATTATTCCGAGAAGGTGCGCAAACGCGATCACGATCTGGATGAAGCCGAACTGAAACCTTATCTGGAGCTGGACAATATCATCCAGGCGTCCTTTGACGTGGCAGGCAGGCTGTTCGATCTGTCATTTCGCGAGGTTGATGTTCCGGTACCGCACCCTGATGCCCGGGCGTGGGAGGTGACACGCGACGGCGCGCATATCGGGATCTTTATCGGCGACTATTTTGCCCGTCCGTCGAAGCGTTCAGGCGCCTGGATGAGCGGCTTCCGCCCGCAGCAAAAGCTGTGGGAGCCGGGCCGCCCGATCATCACCAATACCTGCAACTTCGCCAACGGTGATCCTGCGTTGTTGTCCTGGGACGATGCCACCACTGTCTTTCATGAATTCGGACATGCCTTGCATGGTCTGCTGTCGGATGTGACCTATCCCTATATCTCGGGCACATCGGTTGCGCGCGACTTTGTCGAGTTGCCAAGCCAACTCTACGAACATTGGCTGGCCGTGCCCGAGATTTTGGAAAAGCATGCGCGTCACCACAAGACTGGTGCGCCGATCCCGCGTGATCTGGTCGACCGGCTGATTGCCGCGCAGAATTTCAATCAGGGCTTCAAGACCGTCGAATACACGTCTTCGGCGTTGGTCGATCTGGAAATGCATATTTTGGACGATGCGGATGGTTTCGACGGCCCGGCATTTGAGCGCGAGGTTCTGGACCGGATCGGCATGCCCGCGGCGATCATCATGCGCCATCGCTCTCCGCATTTTGCCCATATCTTCGCGGGCGACGGCTACTCGGCCGGTTACTACAGTTATATGTGGTCCGAGGTGATGGATGCCGACGCCTTCAAAACCTTTGAAGAGACCGGCGATGTTTTCGATCCCGAAACCGCCAGCCGTTTGGGCGATCAGATCTATTCTGTCGGCGGATCTGTGCCGCCCGAGGCGGCTTACGAAGGGTTCAGGGGCCGCTTGCCGGGGGTTGAGGCGTTGTTGGCACAGCGCGGGTTGCAGGATGATGCTGCCTGACGGCGGCGATCTGGTTGGTCCCGCCGGGATTACGGGTCGTTCGGCGCGGCGATGTCAGCGGCCAATGACGCCAACGCCGTCGAGGCCAGTCTGGCCGCGGGCGGATCGGCGCGGCTGGTGATGATGATCGGCACGCGCCCGCCGACAACGACGCCTGCGGCGCAGGCGCCCATGAAGTAGACCATCATCTTAAAAAGGGCGTTGCCCGTCTCGATCGCCGGTACCAGCAGCGCGTCGGCGTTTCCGGCGACGGGCCGCCCTGTCATGCCTTTGATCGCAACGGCCTCGGGCGAGACGGCGTTGTCAAAAGCAAACGGGCCGTCGATTTCTGCGGCGAAATCCTGTCCCGCTGCCCATTCGGTCAACTCGGCGGCATCCAGGCTGGTCGGCATAGACTTCATCGGCCCCTCGGTTGCCGAAAGGATGGCGATGTTGGGCCGGTCCAGACCGATTGCGTGGCAGAGACCAACCAGGTTGGCGAGGATCGACTGCCTTGTGCGCAGGTCAGGTGCCACATTCAGGGCGCCATCGGTGATCAGCAACGGTTTGTCTTCGCCGGGCACCGTCATATGAAAGACATGGCTCATGCGTTGATTGGTTCGCACGCCCGCGTCGCGCCGCAGCATGGCGCCCATCAAGGCGTCGGTGTGTATCTGACCCTTCATGACAATGCGGATCGCAGGGTCCGCGACGCCAATCGCCGCGGCGTCGGCCAGCGCCTCTTCCCCGGCTGCAGCGATAACCTTCAACCCGCCGATGTCCCAGTCGATTTGCTCTGCCGCTGCCGTTATTCGCGCCGGGTCGCCGATTAACACCGGCTCGATCAAACCATGATCGGCGGCCAGGCGTGCGCTTTCCAGGGCAACAGATGTGTCAGCGCCAACGATAAGGGCAGGCACCGCGGCGCGGCCCGCGGCGCGGTCCAACAGGGCCGCCGGGGCCTCGATCGGCTTGGTTGACAGCATTGGTTCGATCCTTTGTTGGCAACTGCCGACGATCTCTCAATCATGATAAACTCGCAACCGGGCGTGCCGTTCGGGTGGCGCCCCTCAGGCTTCGCCAGCTTCTTTCAGCGTAACCTTGGTAACACGTTCGCCGTCCAGGCGGACCCAGCGCCCATCGGGACGGCGGTCCCACTTGATCCGCCACCACCCGTCGTTTCGTTCTTCCCACCACCAACCCGGCGCAGCCATGTCGCCAGTCCAGGCATAGGCGAGCAGACAGGGCTCGCTGCCGGTCCTCAGTGCGTGCAGTCGGTTGCACGGCGTCACCGAATGGTCGCCGGGCAGAAGATCAAAGGGCTGGCCGTCGCGATAATGTTGCAGCGTCAGCTTGCCAGAGACGACGTGATAGACTTCGAGCGCTGCGTGTTGATGCAGCGGATAAAAGATGCCCAGGCGCAGCAGGAACAGACCTAATCTTGCGCTGGTATGTTCGGGCAGGTCCGGGCGGCCGACGATCAGCCCGTCGCCGAGCGTGGGTTCGACCGGTGCGCCTTCCAAGATCCGGTACCATTGCACCGTCGGGGCGAATTCGCGGATCGCCTGGTTCAGGTCCGCATCACCGCCCAGCCCTGCCAGCAATTGTGCCAGTTCTCCGGGCAATGCCCCTTCACCGGTCGTCGGCTGGATAGAGACGGTTTCATCCAGTGCGGTGATCAGCGGCGCCAGTTGAGCATCACCATCAAGCCGGCGACGCAAACTGTTGGCAAGCGCCCGGCGCAGGTTTTCGGAAGGTCGGTGCTGGGAGAAAGGAGATGTCATTTAATGGGCGAGGGGCGGGCACCGGGCCCGCCGCTCATTATCTCAGCTAAACTGGTCCATCGTCATTCGCAGCCTGTCGATAATCTCATCGATATGGCTGTTCTCGGCAATGAACGCCGGTGCAACGATGCCGCAATCGCCCGTGAATTTCACATGGCAGCCGTTCCAGAAAAGGGCCTTTTGCATCTCTTGCCCGCGCAGGCCAGGGGCGCCGTCCTGAGCGTGAACCTCCAGACCGGACATCATGCCGATGGTCCGGATATCCTTGACCAGGGCGTGATCGCGCAGCGACATCATCGCGTCTTTGAAATAAGGCGCCATGGCCGCTGCGCGGTCGAACAGCCCCTCTTTTTCGTAGACGTCCAGCGCCGCGATACCCGCCGCGCAGGCCGCGGGGTGTGCCGAGTAGGTATAGCCGTGAAAGAACTCGATCGCCTTGTCCGGGCTGGCATTGGTGACGGTCTCATAGATCTGGTCGCGGCAGGCCACGGCGCCCATCGGGATCGAGCCATTGGTCAACGCTTTGGCCATGGTGCAGATATCGGGCAGGACGCCGAACAGTTGGCTGGCAAATGGCGCGCCGAGGCGACCGAAACCGGTGATGACTTCGTCAAAAACCAACAAAATGCCGTGTTGATCACAAATCTCGCGCAGACGCTCGAGATAGCCGACAGGTGGCACCAGCGTGCCGGTCGAACCGGCGACCGGTTCGACAAATACCGCAGCGATGGTGGTCCCGCCATAGGTTGCGCAATGGCGTTCCAGATCATTGGCCAGTTCAACACCGTTTTGCTGGGGCAGGCCATCGCAGAACAGCTCGTCGCCCGACCAGGTGTGACGGATCGTGACAATGTTCGGCATCACGACTGGGAAGGTTTCGCGGTTCTTGACCATGCCGGCCAGCGACACACCGCCCATGTTCACGCCGTGATAGGCGCGCTCGCGGCTGACAAAACGCAGGCGTTGTGCGTCACCATTGGCGCGGTGATAGGCCATGACCATTTTCAGAGCGGTGTCGATCGATTCCGACCCCGAATTGGTGAAGAACACATGGTTCATCGGTTCGGGCAGCAGCGCCGAGACCTTGCGGGCCAGTTCGAACGAGGCCGAATGTCCCATCTGGAACGGCGGGGTATAGCTGTTGGTTTGCAACTGCTTGTAGACCGCCTCGGCGATCTCGGGCCGGGCGTGACCTGCGGGCGAGCAAAACAACGCCGAAGAACCGTCGATCACGGATCCGCCGCGTTGATCGGTATAGTACATCCCCTCGCCCTTGACGCAGAGGCGCGGGTTGTCCTTGAAGTCGCGGTTGCCCGAAAACGGCATCCAGTGCTCTTCCAGCGAGTTTGCGCGGGCGGCATCGCCGATATTCAGATCGTGCATCTTCTTCGGTCCCTTTTCCAATGAAGGCCCATTCGGCCGGGCACAGCCATTCAGTCTGCACTTCTCATACAGGACGCACGGGCAGGCCCGATAGGTCCAGAGGCGGTTTTGTCGGGAACCACCGCAATTATCCGACATTGAATGTTGGAGGTTCGGCTAGATGGCTGGCGCGGCGTGCCTTGTTACCAACGTGCCTCGGCGAGCGCCTTGGCCAATTGTGTGTCCGGCGCCAGATCGGCGGGTAGGGGCAACTTGCCGATCCGTTCGGCCCGGGCAATCTGGTCGGGCGTCGAAAACCGCGTCAGCACGCCGCGCCCAAGCGCCGCAAACGTGGTGGCAAGCGCGTGATTTTCGCTGTCATCGCCTGCTAGCACGCGGGCCAGCGCAGAGGGCACGCCCTTTGGCGCCAGGACGCCAAGACCGGCGGAGTGAGCAAACGAAAAGACGGGGTGGGTTGCCGCCAGTTCCTGCCAGACACGCCAGACGCCGAAGCCCTGGCAATAGGCGGTGATGTCATGCATCAGGATCACGCCATCTGGCGCAAGCTTGGGCAGAAAGGCAGAAAGATCGGCGCGAACATCTTCCTCGGCATGGCCGCCGTCCAGATGGAGCAGATCCACCGAACCGTCCTCGATCTGATCTGCCGCGTCGGCAAATCGTTTCCGGATCAGTCGCACATTGGGAAACTTGGCGGCCCGCGCCGACACTCGGGCATGAATCCAGTGCGGCTGATCGCCAACATGTGCGTCGCCCTGCCATGCGTCGATGCCCGTGACCATTGTTGCGGGCGCATGGCGCCCCGCTGCTTCGGCAAATGTGAAGAGCGAATCGCCATGCTGAACGCCCAACTCGACAATCAACCGCGGACGCAGCAGCGCCACGATCACCCCGGCAAATGGAAGGTGACCGCGCCAGAACGGGGCCTCGGACAAAAGCCCGGGTTGATAGCAATCGATGGCCGAAAAGGCGGGGTGCAGCATAGGGGCCTCCGCCTGCCGGGATGGCCGAATGCCGTAAACAGGGCGTTAACCCTGGCTTTCGCGTGCCGGAACGCCGCTGTTGCACTGGCACGGAATCGCTTGCTCCTGCCGGGTTGGCACCATAGGTTCCGAAAGTCATGAGTCCAGAGTCTGCGAGGCGCCCTTGCGCGATGCCCTCTACCACCTCGAACGGTCTAAACCGGCCAGCCTTCAGGCGCAAATTCGCGAAATTCTGATCGATTCGATCAGGCTGGGGCAACTCGCGCCTGGCGATCCGGTGCCTTCGACCCGGGCAATGGCCGGGAGGCTGTCAGTATCGCGCAATACCGTAACGCTGGCCTATCAAGCGCTGGTGGCAGAGGGATTTCTTTTATCGCGGGAACGGTCAGGGTTTTACGTCGATCCCTCAGCAACCGATGGGATTGCCCGACGCCCGGTGTCTGCAACCGCTGAAGGATGCATCGATTGGGGGCCGCGTCTGGCGAAACGACCCGGCGCACAGCGTAATCTGTCGAAACCGGCCGATTGGCAGAGCTATCGTTACCCATTCGTCTATGGCCAGGTCGATCACGAGGTTTTTCCGATCGCCGAGTGGCGCGACTGCGTGCGTCAAGCCATGGGCAAACGCTGGATCGATGCCTGGACCGAAGACCGGTTTGCCGAAGACGATCCTCTGCTTGTCAGCGAGATTGCCCGGCGCATACTGCCGCTGCGCGGCATCGCGGCGGAACCCGATCAGATCCTGGTCACTTTAGGGGCGCAAAACGCGCTGTACCTGATTGCCGCCATGCTGGTCGGACCAAAGACTGTCGCGGTGATCGAGGACCCGGGCTATCCGGATATGCGCAACATTCTGGGCCTTCGCACAGATCATGTGCGCACCATCCCCGTTGGTCCTGATGGCCCGAAATGGGAAGGCCAGATGGAGGGGGCGGACCTGATATTCACGACCCCGTCGCACCAGTTTCCCACGACTGTGACGATGCCGCTGGAGCGCCGCCAGGCCCTTCTGAAAAAGGCCCGCGAACGCGATGTGATCATCATCGAGGACGATTACGAATTCGAAACGAACTATTCCGGCACACCGCATCCAGCGCTGAAGTCGCTGGATCAGGATGGGCGGGTTCTCTATGTCGGGTCGTTGTCGAAATCGCTTATGCCTGGCCTGCGCCTAGGGTTTATTGTTGCCGACCGTGATCTGGTTGCCGAGTTGCGTGCGCTGCGCCGTCTGATGTTGCGCCATCCGCCCGGCAACAACCAGCGCGCTGCTGCATTGTTTTTGGCCAACGGACATTTCGACGTTTTGGTGCGGCGCATTCATCGAACCTATCGCGACCGCTGGCAGATCATGGGGTCCGCGCTGGACGAACATCTTCCGGGGTGGTCTGCGCCGCCCGGGTTCGGTGGCTCGGCCTATTGGTTGACCGGGCCGGAGGGATTTGACAGCCGCGAACTGGCTGTGCAGGCGTTGACGAAGGGTGTCATCATCGAGCCTGGCGATCCGTTCTTTGCCGACCCCACTGCCGGAGTGCGGCACTTGCGGCTCGGGTTTTCGTCGATCCCGGCCGAGCGGATCGCCGAAGGGGTCGAGGTTCTGAGCAAGCTGGCCGGTTAAACAGCGCCGGTGATGCGCCGCATTTACTGTGCCGAAAAGCCTGGTCCAGGCGCATATAACTTCCAAAGATTTGACCGATTATCGCCGCTGTTCGCGCGGTCATTCGGTGTTGTCGTTGCCCCATTGGCGCAGCCGTTGAAACGTCATAACGTGCGCGCGATCAAGGGAGACACGCATGGCATTCGGCAAGACGATTTGGACCTGGTTCGAAGGGTCCTGGCATCAGGGAAATTATCCGATCCTGGGGGCCGCCGATCATGGCGCCTGGCAGGGTACGATGGTGTTTGATGGTGCCCGCGCGTTTGAAGGCGTCACGCCCGATCTGGACCTGCATTGTGCGCGCGTCAACAAATCGGCCCGCACCATGGGTTTGGAGCCGATGCATTCCGATGGCGAGATTCTGGAGATCGCCAAGGAAGGCGTTGCGAAGTTTGCGAGCGGGACAGGGCTGTATATCCGACCGATGTATTGGTCGCGCGAAGCCGGGCCCAGCCTTGTCCTGGCAGATCCCGACTCGACCGCTTTTGCCTTTTGTATTGAAGACCTGCCGATGCCCGAGCCGAACGGAATATCAGTCACGGTAACCGAATTCACCCGGCCCATGGTGTCGATGGCGCCGACAGATGCCAAGGCTGCATGTCTTTACCCCAACAACGCCCGGATGCTGCGGGCTGCACGGGCCAAGGGATTCGACAATGCGATATCCCTGGACCCGCTGGGCAATGTGGCAGAGACGGCGACGGCGAATATTTGGATCGTGAAGGATGGGGTGGCGCTGACGCCGATCGCCAATGGAACGTTCCTGAACGGGATCACACGCCAGCGGGTGCTGAAGCTGTTGGCAGATGCCGGGATCGAGGCGCGCGAGACGACCCTGACGCTGGACGATGTGCGGGCGGCGGACGAGGTCTTTACGACCGGTAATGCCAATAAGGTTATGCCGATTCTGCGGTTCGATGACCGGCAGTATGACTTTGGTCCCGTGGCGCGGCGCGCGCGGGATCTTTATTGGGCATTTGCGCACAAAGGCGCGTGAGAATTCGCTGATGGGTGATTGTATTGGCCGCAGAACTGGCTGTGGAATATTGTGCGGCCGTTAACGCAATACTGATCTGCATGACGGACTGCGTCTATTATGGCCGCACCGACCCGGCCGCACCGACCCGGCCGCACCGACCCGGCCGCACCGACCCGGCCGCACCGACCCGGCTGTGCGGATCAGAATGGCCGAGATTGGCGACAGCGTCTCGAACGCTGGTGCATTTGAATGAACGGAGGCTGACTTGCGAACCTTATTGACCGGAATTTTGGCTGTGCTGATCGGCACGACGGCAGATGCGCAGGACGTTCGATTCCCGCGTGCAGCCATCATCGAAAGCTCGATCCACGATACCCCGGCGCCGATCCGGGCCTTCTTGGAGACGCTGAAATCGCTGGAAAATGAAGGTGCCTTTTATTCGGATGCGGGGTTGGACCGGCGCGATGATTTGGGCGGGCGTTCGCCCAAGCAGTGGCTGATCGACCATGTTGCGGCAGATTTCTGGTGTGAGCGCGATTTTGGCGGGATATGCGGCGATGGCGATCCGCGTCAGCATTTCCTGTTGAACTTCTTAGATGACGATGGCTGGCGCACCTATGATGGAACGTCCAGTTTGCTGACCGAGAGTGGGATGAGGAGCCTGTCCATCAGTTTTCGTCATGTCACCCACGCAACTGTTGTCGCCAGCGGCGAAGCCAATCACTGCGTTCCAGCTATCGGCGAGGTATCGCCCGACCTAGATGCAGTGATGACGGCGATGTTGGGACCTGACGGTGCCGGCATGCTGGAAGCTTATGATAACTTCATAGCCGTCAATGGTCGTTACCGGGTCCGCGCAAAACCCACCGTGAACGCCGAGGTCGTGAATGGAATTGAGCGCGAGGTGGTCTTTCTGCCTGCGCCGGTAGACAACTATCAGAGCTTTGAGGACGGCAAGACCTATACTTGGGTCTATGTCGTGCCGTCTGAAGGCCCTGGCGGATTTGTCGCGCTGGATCCCGGTGACGCGATTGCGTTATCGGCCGTACCGCAACCGCAGATCTGTCTGGCCATGCGCGGCGGCGAGGTAAAAATCGTTGGTCATGTGGGGGCGGGCGACTGATCGCAGCCGCCCCGCCGCGAACAGCGCCTTGCCGGTCAGGCCCGGCGCAGATTTGGGATTAGTGGCAAGAACCGGCCTGTGCGCGAGCGGTAGGACAGAAAAAGATCGCCGAACCGCTGTTTCAGGAACGCCTCCTCCTGCCGGACCGCCAGCCAGTAAATACCGGCGAAGGCCACGAAACCGACGATGGCCAGCGGATGGGCGCGGGTCAGCGCGACCCAACCGGCCCAGTAGATCAGGTAAGACATATAGAGCGGATTTCGGACATGTGCGTAGATCCCCTCTGTGACCAGGCGGTCGGGCCCGTCACTGGTGAACGCCACATCGAGGGTTTTGTCCCCGGCGGCCGAAAGGGCCGATCTGAGCAACAGAACGGATATCGCGGCGGCGAGCGTGGCGATC
Source organism: uncultured Limibaculum sp. (assembly GCA_951813525.2). GTDB lineage: Bacteria > Pseudomonadota > Alphaproteobacteria > Rhodobacterales > Rhodobacteraceae > Thermohalobaculum. The sequence continues at coordinate 2,069,298 of CATOTJ020000002.1, read as the reverse complement.
ATGCAGCTTGGCCACGAAGGAGGAGAGCCAATAAGCACGATCATCGTCATCCCGGCTGTCACGCCGACGCTGAGAACGCGAAGCAGGGCCATTCCGGAAGAGTCGCGATCGGCCCGGAAGTTTTTCTTCGAGGCCCAGGCAATCGCACCGAAACAGACCAAATGTGACAACAGCGCCAAGTGGGCGGGCTCCTGAAAAATGTTAGACATCACGCGGCCTCCGCCATTGAGATCGACGGGAATGCGGTCCGCACGATGTCGGACCAGTTCGGGCATGTTGAAAAGAAGTGGTCCCGGCAGCTTTCCGGGAAGCCGGCGATGATCGACCGGAACCCCTGAATGACATCCCCTGCAAGCAGAGCATATTCCCGGGTCAGTCCTGGCATCGGGCGGGGCGGCGCAATCTCGGACATGTGCAGGATGCGTTTGTAGAAGGCGAGGTGCGAGCCGCGTGCGGAGGCCAAACCCCATCGGGCGCCAACGGTCCGTGTTGCACAAACCTGGGCGATCAGGATCAGGAGCGCAATTTGACTGCGCAACGGATGGTCAGGTTCGATGCAAAACCGCGACCCTGTGACCACCGGTTTGTCGGGATCTGAGAGAGCCGAAACCGCTTCGGGGAAGATCGCAAATTCTGGCGAGCTGACAAAATCGCTGATGCCGGAGGTGCGCGGTGGTTGTACGGCCATGCTCAGCGCGCCGACCAGACCCTGGCTCTTTTCGCTGACCGTGATCATCGCTGCGGTGCGGGTCAGGTCGTAGCGGTCGATGAAGACCGGCTCACGTCGCGGCGTGATCGCGCCGTCCTTCAAATGGGAATTATATACCAAAGTCACAAACGGTTGACAGATCGCTCCTGGTGCGGCATCCTTCGACTGTGCCCGCATGGCGGAATTGGTAGACGCAGCGGCCTTGTAAGCCGAAGTCCTAAGCGGGACGTGCCGGTTCGAATCCGGCTGCGGGTACGAAGATCATTGTTTACCGAAAGGGAAGGAAATGGCTAATGCACGGGAGCATCTGAAAATGCTGAATGCCGAACTGGAACGTGTTCGTAACCAAATTGCTGAATTGAAAATCGAGGAAGCGTTGCTTACGAAAATGCTTCGTCGCATGGGAGACAACAACGCGAAGAAGCCACCCACAAACCGTGCATTAGGCGTCAAATCGGCTGTCCTGAACTTTGCGTTCGAGGCTGGTGGAGAGGGAGTTACAACTGAAGAAATGCGCGATGCTGTTGAGCGGACTATTCCCGAAGTTGCGAAAGACACCGTGCGGTCGGTACTTTCCCGATTGAAGAGCGATGGCGCTTTGGCTTTTGTAAGAGGTCGATATTACGTGAAAGAGTTTGTGCCGCAGGGGGAAGATGGACCCAACGTGACCCCTCTGCGTTCTGGTCAGTAACGGACAGAGCAGGCCGGGGAAGTTCCCAGGCCTGCTCCCAAGCGGGCGACTTGGTGTGGGGTCGGGCTTTCCATCCATGGCCCCGAGGGTTCGATTCCCTCCGTCCGCTCCACCGGAAACGCAGATGCCTAAGCGGGACAGATCATTGCTTCCAAAAACATACTGGCCTCGGAGACACTTGAATGCACGTCAATCCTGTTTTCTTGCGTCATCCCGAACCAGATTGACAGGCTTAAGCACAGATTCCGCGAGTTCGTCAGGCGTGGCATTGATCCGGACATCATCTTGCATTTCCGCCTTGCCCGGTTGATAGGTGGTTGGCTTCAATCGCAATTCCGGCTTGGATCGACTCATTGCGCTGCCCTCCATTCGGCCATGGTGCGCCCACCCTTGCTTCGGTTGCAGCCTGAGCAGAGCAGTTGCAGGTTATCAGAATGGTCCGTGCCGCCTTTTACACGCGGAAGAATGTGATCAACTTCCATGACGCGAAACGGGAAGTGTGTTTCGCATCCGACGCATACGCCTTCCTGTTCCCCGTAGAGCCTATGCCGGTGGGTTCGGTAGTTGGGAAGTTCGCCAAGATCGGTGCGTTTTGGCGGGTCCGTCAAAGCCGTCGCGCCAGCGAAAAGACTCCACGGGTTTCCGTCAGCAGATTTTGGACGGTCTGTGTTGATCCGCTCATTCACTAGTTTGATGGCGAGTGGTGAGAGATCGATTCCTGCCCATTCCCGTTGCAACCGGTCGGCAGCAACTAACGTGGTCGCGCAACCACAGAACGGATCAAGCACCAGATCGCCACGATTGGAACTGGCCTTGATGATGCGCTCAAGGAGTGCAAGAGGTTTTTGTGTGGGGTAGCCAGTGCGTTCCGATCCAGAGTAATTGGTCAATCCGGTTGGTGTGAAGATAATATCTTGTAGCGGTTTTCCTTGGTCTGCATCCGCATAACGTTTCAGACTCGGCCAAAACCCCTCCGTTGGGTGGACAATCAGTTCGGCGGCATCTAATGCATCCAATCGAGCGTGGACGCCATTGATAGCCTTGTAGCCCGGTATCCAGTGTTCCTCAATATAATCGGCATAGCTCCCTTTCTTTGGCGCTGACCAAACACGATTGCGTGATACTACATCATAGCCATTCCATGCTTGTGCAGATTCACCGGCACCTCTCCCATGCATGGGGCCAGTTAGGTTGTCGGATCGGTAACGCCCGCGCTCATCCGTTCGTGGGTAAGCTTTTTCAACTTGCTCATCATCAAGATTGTCACGAACTACATTCCATCTCCACTTTTCGCTCCTAGTGTAGAACAAAAGATAATCAGAAATCCTTCCGTAGCGGTTCGAATCATTGTGGGACACCGCCCGCCGCCAAGTGATAGCATTGCAAAATTGATGGACGCCGAAAATCCCATCCATGAGAAGTTTAAGATAGTGTCCGGCAGTATCGTCACAATGCAGATAGATAGAGCCTGTTGACTTCAATATCCGATGCATCTCCAGCAAACGCACGGCCATGAAGATCAGGTATGATTGCATCGATTTGCTGTGCGCCTGACGCGCCGCCCCAATGACGGCATAGGCTGCCGGATTGCGATCAGCCATTTCGCCGTGTTCGTACACATCAACGTCATCCAGTGTCCAGGTATCCTTGAACGCGGCACCCGCCGCCTTCGAGCCTATCGGGGCCTCATAGGTACGGTTGGAGTTGAACGGCGGATCGAGGTAGATCAGGTCCACGCAGGCATCGTTCATGCCGCGCAAAACGGCCAGATTGTCGCCGGTCCAGATTGTGCCGCTGGCGAAGTTCGCGGTCATGCCGGTGGCCTTGCACCGCTTGCCGATCCTGTCTGCACAATCAAGTCTCTATACCGAAGACATTTGCCAACCATACCGGCAGCCATCTGGCCCATCTGGTCAGCGGTATCTTTGGACCGGATATTGTGGCGTCCGGAGAATTCAGTCACATAGCGGTCAAGGTGCTTCGGTGACATCTTGTGGTACACACCATCATGGCCGCGTTTCAGGCCGGACCAGAAACTTTCCATGCCGTTGGTGTGCGCCATGTCGCGGACATATTCGCCCACCGAATGCTTGACCGCCTCGTGCGGTCTGTTGACCCCTTTGTAGGCGCTGGCTTCGTCCGTGTAGACTTGTGCCCCTTCGGCGGTGTGATCGGTGACAAAGCCTTGAAGCGTTTCTGCGTCCGTCTTATGGACAACCTTGGCGACAACATGGTTAGTTTCGCGGTCTTTTGTTCCGGCCACGGCAGTTTTCCCTACAGCGCCACGACCCGCTTTTAGCTTCCTCTTGGTGTGCTTGTTCTTTTCCTTGCCGCCTATGTAGGTTTCATCGGCCTCAACAGGGCCGTTGAACAAAGGCTTTCCCGCCTTGTGCGCTTCTCTAAGGCGATGGGCCAGGTGCCAAGCGCTTTTCTGGGTGATTTCAAGGTCACGATGTAGCTTCATGCTGGACACGCCCTTGAGATTGGTTGTCACAAGGTAGATGGCAATTGCCCACGTCTGATAGCCAAGTTTCGTCCCTTGCATTACATTGCCCGTTTTCAGACTGAACATCGGGCGGTCAGGGCAATCCCGGCAACGATGGGTCATCGTCTTGTGCGCGATGTTTGATTGCACTTCAAAAGACCCGCAGTGAGGGCAATAGGGGCCGTCTGGCCATATTTTGTCCGCAAACCACTTTTCGGCGGCTGCGTCATCTGGGAACATGCGAAGAAGTTGGATCAGGCTTATGCCTTCACGATCTGACTTGCCGGGTGCCTTGTGCGCCATGTATCGTCCCCTGTTGTGACTTTAATATAAACCGTCACAACGGAAAAAGCAAGCTCGAAATGTGACTTTGGTATATAATTCCCCTTCAAATAGGCGCGGTAGCGCAACGCAAAGACTTCTTCCAGATCGTTTTGCTGCGTTGCCAGGTCGACTGTCAGGCCGTCGAAGAGGCCGCCTTCAGGCGTATTACGTGTCATATCTCTGTTTTTCCGCAGACGAGGCTCCGCGGCTCCCATATCGCTCCAACATGCCGTGTTCGGCACTGCAACCAGCTGTAGAGAGGAGCCGTGACGGCAGCGTGAGACCACCGTTATTCCGTCGTGAATTCTTCGGGCCGGTCTGCGTGGCAGCGGGCATGTCGTGAAATTGGACCTAGCTTAGCGGTCAGTGCATCGGCTAGTTACGCGCCGAAACGCCGATCCGGCGACGGCGAAAATCTTGGAGAATGCGCGATGAAAATGACCACCGAGGAAGCCTTCGTCAAAGTCCTGCAGCGGCATGGTATACGGCATGCGTTTGGGATCATCGGTTCTGCGATGATGCCGATTTCGGATCTTTTTCCGAAGGCGGGAATCCAGTTTTGGGACTGCGCGCATGAAGGCAGCGCCGGGATGATGTCGGATGGCTACACCCGCGTGACCGGCGAGATGTCGATGATGATCGCCCAGAACGGACCTGGCATCACCAACTTTGTGACCGCTGTGAAGACTGCATATTGGAACCACACGCCTCTGCTGCTGGTGACACCACAGGCGGCGAACAAGACAATTGGGCAGGGCGGTTTTCAGGAAGTCGAGCAGATGAAGCTGTTCGAAGACATGGTTGCGTATCAGGAAGAGGTTCGCGATCCGTCGCGCGTTTGCGAGGTGCTGACCCGTGTGATCAGCCAGGCCAAGCGCGCATCTGCCCCAGCACAGATCAACATTCCGCGTGATTACTGGACGCAGGTGATCGACGTCGATCTGCCCGACCCGATCGAGTTCGAACTTTCGCCGGGTGGTGCCAATTCGGTGGCCGCCGCCGCGGCGCTGCTGTCAGACGCGCGGTCCCCGGTGATCCTGAACGGCGCAGGTGTGGTGTTGTCAGAAGGCGGGATCGACGCATCCAAGGCCCTGGCGGAGCGTTTGGATGCACCGGTTTGCGTCGGTTACCAGCACAACGACGCCTTCCCTGGCTCGCACCCGCTGTTTGCGGGGCCGCTGGGCTATAACGGATCAAAGGCTGGAATGGATCTGATTAAAGGGGCCGACGTGGTGCTGTGTCTGGGCACCCGCCTCAACCCGTTCTCGACCCTGCCGGGCTATGGAATGGACTACTGGCCCGCAGATGCCAAGATCATCCAGGTCGACATCAATGCCGACCGGATCGGGCTGACCAAGAAAGTAACCGTCGGGATCGTTGGCGACGCGGCCAAGGTCGCAAACGGTATTCTGGCACAATTGTCAGGATCCGCAGGTGATGAAGGCCGGGCCGAGCGCAAGAGCAAGATTGCTCAGACGAAGTCGGCCTGGGCGCAACAATTGTCCAGCATGGATCATGAGGACGACGATCCAGGCACGACCTGGAATGAGCGTGCCCGTACCGCAAAGCCGGAATGGATGAGCCCGCGCATGGCGTGGCGTGCGATTCAGGCCAGCCTGCCGCGCGAGGCAATCATCTCGTCGGATATCGGCAACAATTGTGCGATCGGAAACGCCTATCCGTCGTTCGAAGAGGGCCGGAAATACCTGGCGCCTGGCCTGTTCGGCCCTTGCGGCTATGGCCTGCCTGCGATTGTCGGCGCCAAGATCGGACGCCCGGACGTGCCAGTGGTCGGCTTTGCCGGTGACGGTGCCTTTGGTATCGCGGTCAACGAACTGACGGCGATTGGCCGTGGCGAATGGCCGGCAGTCACGCAGGTTGTCTTCCGCAACTATCAATGGGGTGCAGAGAAGCGGAATTCGACGCTGTGGTTTGACGACAATTTCGTTGGGACCGAGTTGGACGAGCAGGTGTCCTATGCGGGGATTGCCAAGGCGTGCGGTCTGCAGGGAGTTGTGGCGCGCACCATGGATGAGCTGACGGCGGCGCTGGAAAAAGCGGTCGATGATCAAATGAACCACGGCAAGACCACGCTGATCGAGGCGATGATCAACCAGGAGTTGGGCGAGCCATTCCGACGCGATGCGATGAAAAAGCCTGTTGCGGTCGCAGGCGTTGACGCTGCAGATATGGCGGCAGGATAGCCGTAGGGGATCTGTGTCTGGACGAGCCAACAACCGGGCGCCAAAGAGCGCCCGGTTGCCTTCACATCGCGGCCTGAAGCCCGAACGCCAGCGTCGGTCCAGATTGCAATTTTCGACCGGGCAGGTACAGGCGTGTTTGACTTCAGCTGGGCGCTGCTAAAGGATCGATGCCCAGGTCATAAATAAGACCAAACACCGGTCAACGGTGCAGACGACGATAACCAAGACTTCATCAACAGGGAGAAATGTGATGAAAAAATTTATTGCCTCGGCCGCTGCGGCAGCCGTTCTGGCGATCTCGGCACTGCCTGCAAAGGCGTTGGACGAGATTACTGTTGGATACTTCCTGGAATGGCCGATGCCGTTCCAAGCAGCTAAGGTTTCCGGTGCTTATGACGAAGCGCTGGGGATCAAGGTCAACTGGGTCAGCTTTGACACCGGTACGGCGATGTCGGCAGCGATGGCTTCGGGTGACGTGCACATCTCGGTCAGCCAGGGCGTTCCGCCCTTCGTCGTCGCGACGTCGGCCGGACAGGATCTGCAGATCCTGGATGTGGCGGTCAGCTATTCCGACAACGACAACTGCGTCGTGGCGGCAAAGCACGAGATCGATAAGGACAGCGCCAAGGAACTGAACGGCAAGAAGGTCGGTGTACCGATCGGTACCGCCGCACATTATGGGTTCCTGTCGCAGATGAACCATTTCGGCGTCGATATCAGCTCGATGGAAATCGTTGACATGGCCCCGCCGGACGGTGCTGCGGCATTCGCTCAGGGCAATCTGGACATGGTTTGCGGCTGGGGTGGTTCGCTACGCCGCATGGTCGAGCACGGCAACGTCCTGCTGACGGGCGCGGAAAAGGAAGAGCTGGGCATCCTGGTCTTTGATGTGACCACGGCACCGGCGTCGTTCGTCGCCGAAAACTCGGAACTGGTCACGAAGTTCCTTGAAGTAACTGCTGCGGCAAACGCCAAGTGGAACTCGGGTGATCATTCGGACCTGGCTGCGATTGCCAAGGATGCCGGGATGGACGAGGAAGCGACCAAGGCGACGATGGCAACATTTGTCTTCCCGTCGGTTGAAGATCAGAAGTCGGCCAAATGGCTGGGCGGCGGCGCCCAGATGTTCATGAAAGGCGTCGCTGACATCTTTGTTGAAGCCGGATCAATCGATAAGGCTCTGGACACCTATGACAACGCGGTCAACACTGCTCCGCTTTCCGATGTGAAATAAGCAGGCGAAGGGCCGAAGCCGAGGTGGCGGCCCAAACATTTCCCTCCCCCAGCAGGGGGAGAATTAGGAAGGCGGCTTGCGATGGCAGGTCGCCTTTTTGTCAAAAGGGGGAACAGGTCATGTCCGGGCTCTTGATCGATGACATTTCGATGCGCTTTGATTTGCCGAACGGCGATCATGTGCAGGCGCTGCAGAACGTCACGCTGGATATCAAAGAAGGCGAGTTGATGAGCGTGCTGGGCCCTTCGGGCTGCGGCAAGACTACGCTTTTGAACATCGTCGCGGGGTTTTTGGCGCCGACCGAAGGCACGGTCGCCTTGGGCGGCGGCACCGTCAATGGGCCGGGCCCCGAGCGCGGTATGGTGTTCCAGCAAGGTGCATTGTTCGAATGGATGAGCGTACGACAGAATGTGTCGTTTGGCCCGCGCATGAAGGGCATGGCACGCGCCCAAATGAACGAGACCGTCGACCATCTGTTGGACGTCGTCGGACTGCAGGATTTCAAGGAAAAGGCAATCTACGAGCTTTCGGGCGGCATGCAGCAGCGCGTCGCTTTGGCACGGTGCCTGGCCAACGACCCCGAAGTCATCTTGATGGACGAGCCCCTGGGCGCATTGGATGCGCTGACACGAGAAAAAATGCAGGGCCTGGTTCTGAAACTGTGGAAAGAGACGGGGAAGACCATCATTCTGATCACTCACTCGGTCGAAGAGGCGTTGCTATTGGGCGAGCGCCTTCTGGTCATGGCGCCCCGACCGGGTCGCATCCACAAGGAATATGCATTGCCGTTCGCGGAGATCGGCGTCGGAGCCGATCTGCGTGAGGTCAAGAACCACGCTGAATTCGGCCCGCGGCGCGAGGAGATCCTGACCATGATTTGGGATATGGAAGAAGAGATCATGGGCAGATCGGAGTCCGCGGCATGATTATCCTGGTTATGTACATAGCAATCTTCGTTGGTGCCTTCCTTGCGGTTCGAGCGGTCACAAGCCAACTGGCAAAGGCGCGGGATTTCACCTCGTTGAAGACCGTCACATTCGGAGATGAAAGTGCGGTGCGGCCCGATCGGGCGGCCTCGATTATCTCGGTCGTCGCGATTTTTCTGATCTGGGGTGCGTTCACCGGGTCGAAATGGGTGCCGATTCACATGCCTGGACCATTTGTGGGCGACGCTAGCTTCACATATACCGCCGAAGCGCCTGACGGGACGCGGGATGATGCGACGGTTCGAGTTACCGTCTTTAAGGTTGGGGCCGATGTCGAGGCGCCGATTGTCGAGCCGGGCGATGGATTTGCCAAGAACGACAGTCTGAAAGTCGGCGCTTGGCGATCTGCGTTGGTCAGTGTTGATAAGAACGACGAGATCACCAAGAACGATGGCGCGAAAGTGGTCGCCATCGACGGCCAACCGATCGCGCCGGGGGGATCGGTTGATATCGAATCCGGTGTGGTGACGTTATCGGCGAAGGGAACGCCAAACTATAAGCCCGCCAAGGGCTGGCAGATGGAGCCGATTTGGCTGCCTGCGCCCGAGGCCGTTGCCGGCCGCATCATCGATATCGCGTCAGAGGGTTACCAGAACTCGACATTGTTGGAGCATCTGGGCTGGTCGCTGTTCCGTGTCGTCGCTGGATTTATCGCCGGGGCGCTGGTCGGCATTCCACTTGGTTACGCGATGGGACTTTCGGGCTGGTTCCGCGGCTGGTTCGATCCGATCGTCGAGTTCATGCGCCCGGTGCCGCCACTGGCACTGATCCCGCTGGTCATCATTTGGGCCGGTATCGGCGAGGTCGGTAAAGTGATCCTGCTGTTCCTGGCGGCATTGTGGATCATGACCATTGCGGCGCGGGCCGGTGTTTCAGGTGTGCGAATCTCGAAGGTGCATGCCGCGTATTCGTTGGGCGCATCGAAATGGCAGATCCTGCGTCATGTGATCCTGCCCAACTCGTTGCCGGAAATCTTTACGGGTGCGCGGGTTGCGATGGGCGTTTGTTGGGGCACTGTCGTTGCCGCGGAACTGGTCGCAGCCGAGAAAGGCGCAGGCATGATGATCATGGTCGCATCGAAGTTCCAGCTGACCGACATTGTCATTATGGGGATCATTCTGATCGGTGTGATCGGCTATGGCATCGACATTCTGATGCGCATGCTGGAACGCTGGTTGATCCCTTGGAAGGGCCGCGGATAGGCGTTCTTACCGGGTCAAGACGCGGGCCCGTGGCCCGCGTTGCCTCACCACGATATAGCGTCGACCAGATTGGTCTATTCTTCGCCCAACATCCATTTCCCTTCTGGCGCGAAGGCGTGGAAGGCGAACGCGAAGACGACCTCGTGCACGACCAGAGTGCCGTCCGGCGTTGTGACTGTCACATTCCCGACTTCGGTCCCTTTTGCGATTTCCTGAGTAGAAAGGGCAGATGCTTGCCCCGGCCGCCAGGTCAAGACCACGCCAGCCTCTTCAATACGGCCCGCTTCGCGAAGACGCGGAAGCGGCCACGCACGATCGCCGACGCGCACAACCCGGGTCAGCGGGTACATGTTGGGCGGCGGGTCGCCCCGATAGAGAAATGGCGTCCCAATATCATAGTTCTCGTAAGGATTCAGACCGTATGGGCGTGAGTGGCCCGTCGGTTCGGCCATGACCAGACCGTCCGGTTCGCGGGCCTTGTAGGCATCCCAACTTTCCAGAAGGGCGGGCAGTGCGGTCAGCTTTGCGCCGTTCAACTCGCCGACAATCGACTTGCCGGTGAACTGCTGCCACCAACTTTCGGTTTGCCGGTCATACATAACCATGTCTGAAAAGCGCAAAAGGCCCGAGACGCCGAACTCAAGCTCGATATGCCCCTCGACCGAATGCAGACGACGGTCAAAGATCAGGCCGGAATTGCAAAGCGGGCAGAAGGTGACGGAGACCGGAACTTCGCCGATCCGGTCGTTAACGATTTCATGCCAGATCAGGTAACGCACGGGATAGGCGCGCGCCGGGTGGCCATCGATCTTGACGGACATGACGGGTTCTCGACCGCCTAGCGCCGATTCTGCGCCAACGGGGTGCATCTCTGGACCCGTTATCGCAGGAATGCCATCCTTGGGCGGGCCGCCGGAGAAAATTTCCCCTGGATCGACGCTGATCTTCGAAAAATCGGTGTTCGGCCAGGCCCGTTTCCATCGATCCGGTATCTCGGCTGACATCACGGGCAGGGCGATGAAGATCAGGGCAGTTGCGAGCGATTGGATAAGAATGCGCATCGGCGACCTCATTCCGGTCCGCCAATCAGAATACGCCAGAAATCCGAGCTGCATCGTCACATGGTCGTCAGAATGCAGCGCAAACCGGACAATCGGGGCGTTTGCCGAACGAGAATACGCGCGACGTTGCGCCCAGCGCATCGTAGATCATCAAGCGCCCGTCCAGCGGATCGCCGGCTCCCGTGATCAGCTTGACCGCCTCGGCAGCCTGCATCGCACCCATGACGCCGGCCAGGGCACCCAAAACACCTGCCTCGGCACAGGCCGGAACCAGTCCCGGAGCGGGCGCTTCAGGGAAGACGCATTGATAGCAGGGGCCGCCAGACCAGGGGCGAAAGACCGAGATTTGACCTTCCCAGCGCCCGATAGCGGCTGAAACAAGGGGTCTATGCGCGGCGGCGGCGCGAGCATTGACCAGATAGCGGGTCGGGAAGTTGTCGCAGCCATCAAGGACCAGGTCATAGTCGGCGATCAACGCGTCGGCATTTTCCGGCGTCAACCGGTGCGCGTGGCCGTTCAGGGTGACGTGGGGATTGATGCGAGCGACGGCATCGGCGGCACTTTCTGTCTTGAGGCGGCCAATATCAGATGTCGCGTGCAAGACCTGTCTTTGCAGATTGGAGAGAGAGACTTCGTCGTCATCGACCACGCCGATCGTCCCGACGCCTGCCGCGGCCAGATACTGGATCGCGGGAGAGCCAAGACCGCCGGCACCGATGACCAGAACGCGCGCTGCCTTCAGCTTTTGCTGGCCCGGACCGCCGATTTCGTGCAGCACGATGTGGCGCGCGTAGCGGTCGAGTTCCTGCGGGTCGAATGCCATGGGCGTTCCTTAAAGGATCGGTGGTTCGGCGTTCAGCCGGTCGATATCCATGCCTGCAATTGCCTTGTAAGCGGAAGCGATTTCTTCAAGTTCGGACTTGGCGATTACGTCGCCAAGGTCCCGGAAGCCGCCTGGCGCGCGATCTTCGACAATGTCCAGAACCCTGTCAGGTCCGTCGCCGCGGGTGGCATTGACCAGCGCCGCGGTCTTAGGGCGGCGGTCGTTTTCATAGGCGGTGAGCGCGGCCGAGGCAGTGCCCTTATCACGGATCTCACGCGCAAGTGTCCGGGCGTCGAGGATGGCCTGAGACGCCCCGTTCGAGCCGATGGGATACATCGGATGCGCAGCGTCGCCCATCAGCGTCATGCGGCCATGGGTCCAGCTTGGCAGGGGATCGCGATCGACCATCGGCCATTCGAATATGGCTTCGGAATTCTGAATTACCGCAGGTACGTCCAGCCAGTCAAAGGACCAACTGCCGAAATGGGGGAGCAGGTCCCGGGCATCGCCCGGGCGGTTCCAGTCTTCGCGCTTCCATTCGTGATCGGCAGGGTATGTCAGATCGGCGATCCAGTTGATCAAGACCTGCTCGCCCTGCTCGGCGATGGGATAACAGACGAATTTACGGGCCTTGCACCCTGCCATGGCCATGGTCCGGCCCGACAGAAACTTTTGGCCCCAACTTGTACCGCGCCACATCAGGGTTCGGTTCCAAAGCGGCGACCCTTCATTTGGGTAAAGTATAGCGCGGGCAGTTGAATGGATGCCATCGGCAGCGATCAGCAGGCTGCCGCGTGCGGTTTCGCCATTTGAGAGGTCGGCTTGAATCCCATCGCTGGTTTCAGTCCAGCCATTTACCGCGATGCCGGTTTGCACGGCGTCCGCGCCAAGGCGGGACCGCACCGCTTCAAGCAGCAGGAATTGCAGCTTCCCGCGGTGGATCGAGAATTGTGGCCAACGATACCCGGCGGCGAGACCCCGTGGTTCATCCCATATCTTCGCGCCATGGGTCGAAAAGTAGCCGACCTCCGCTGTACGCAGCCCCGCCTGATCCAGCGAGGGCAGCAGGCCGAGGGCATCGAGTTCCTTGATGGCATGCGGCTGGACATTGATGCCGACGCCGAGCGGTTTGATCTCGGACACGGCTTCGAAGACACGCGCCGGGATTCCGATTTGGTGCAGCGACAGTGCAAGGGAAAGCCCGCCGATCCCCGCGCCAGCGATCAGGACCGTCATTCAGAATCTCCGATACTCAAAGTCATCATTGGCATCATCAGCCTCAGTGATGGCGGCGGCGCGCAAGTCCGCGTGGCGCGGCGACTTGGTACAGGCCGGGTCTGTCGCGGCAGCATCACCTGTCCAGGCAAAAGCCTGGCACCGGCAGCCGCCCCAGTCACGGGTCTGCCGATCGCAATCTCGACAAGGATCCTGCATCCAGCCGGTACCGCGAAAAGCTGTAAACGCTGCGCCCGTAGCCCAGACATCGGCGAGCGCCCGGTCGCGGACATTCTGAAACTCAAGGGTCGTGATGGTTTCCGCCGCATGGCAGGGCAGAACCGTGCCCTTCGGCGTGATGCAAAACCCGGTGCGCGCCCAGCCGCCCATACATGGCTTGGGATAGGTTCCAAAGTGATCGGGGGGCACATAGTCGATGACCAGAACGCCCTTCAGTCGTTCGCGGGCTTCAGCCACAGTTTTTGCGCAGCGCCTGACCTGTTCGATTGTGGGCATCAGCGCAGAGCGGTTCTTGTGCGCCCAGCCGTGGTACTGCGTATTTGCGATCTCGAGCCGCCGCGCGCCGAGATTGACGGCCATGTCGATGACCCCGGTCAGGCTGTCGAGATTTTGACGGTGCATCACTGCGTTGACGGTCAGCGGCACGCCGGATGCAGTGACCCAGCGCGCGACCCTCTTCTTATGCTCGAACCCGCGCCGATATCCGCTGAACCGGTTTGCCGTCTCGGCATCGGCGCCTTGGATCGAAAGCTGGACATGATCCAGCCCGCGCCCAACCAGATCGGCGAAGCGTTTTCCGGTCAGCCCCACGCCCGATGTGATGAGATTGGTGTAAAGTCCCGCCTGGCACGCGCCCGCAACCAGTTGCTCGAGATCGCCCCGTGCGGCGGGTTCGCCGCCCGAGAGGTGGAGATGCAAAACGCCCATGCGGGCAGCCTGCTGAAAGACGTCGATCCATTCTTCAGTGGCGAGTTCGTCGGAGCGCCCTGTCAAAGCGATCGGATTGGAGCAATAGGGGCAGGAAAGCGGGCAACGATGGGTCAGCTCGGCCAGCATCGCCATTGGGATCGGGACCGCATCCAGCGCGGCGCGCATTGCATCGGTTTGCTCGGTCATTGCCTGATTTCTATCATGCGCCGGTTGATCAGGTCAGTCAGAAACTGTTGAACATCAGCGGCGATTTGCTGGTCCGTGGACTGGAAGGCCTCGGCCAGATGATCGACGATGGATGCGAGGGACCGGGCCCCGTCAATGCTTTGAAGGATCGCGGCGGCGACGGTATCGAGTTTAACGGCGCGCTCCGGGGCGAGCAGCAGCCATGCACCACGGACCTCACAGTGATGAAGGCGCACGCCTCGCGGCAGATATGGGATCGAGGCCGGGTCGATCAATTGATAACAGGGGATGTGCGCGACCGGTCTGATTTCGCGGCGAGCTGCGCAGCCGGGTAAAACCCGAACGGCCCATGGTCGGGCACAGTTACAGATTGCGCCTGGGTTCTGAATTGGATCACGCCATCCCCTCGCCCGGTTGCCATGCGCCGGGGAAATCATGGCTGTTGACATAAACATGGTAGAGCGCGTCGAGTTGGCTCCAGAGCATTGCGCATTTGAACCGGAGCGCGTCGAGCGCAGCCTCCTGCTGCTCGCGATTTCGCGCATGTTCCTTGACATAGGCCAGTGCCCAGTCCGCGTCGCGGGGCGCTTGAGATAGGCGACAGCCGAAATAGCGGAGCACATCTTCGGAGATAAAGTCGTAATCGGTGAGCATGCCCGAGACGCGTTGCTGGATGATCGTTGGCGAAAACAACTCGGTCAGGCTGGAGGCAACGGCTTCCAATTCGCTGCGGTCGCGCACAAAGGCGACATAGGCATCGCACGCAAAGCGTGTTGCGGGCAGGGCGCCGCGCATCGACGTGACGTAGTCACGATCGAAACCCAGCCCGTCGGTCAGAGCCAGCCAACGCCGCAGGCCGCCTTCGGGGTGATCATCGACCTCGCCGTCGTGATCGACGATGCGGCTGCGCCATTCGCGGCGCATCTCGACACTGTCGAGCCGAGCCAACATCGTCGCATCCTTGATCGGAATGGTGCGCTGATAACAATACCTGTTCAGAGCCCAAGCACGGACCTGATCAATCGTGCAGCCGCCGGAGTGCAGCATTTTGTGGAATGGATGATGAATGTGATAGCGCTGTTTACCGATCTGGCGCAGGGCGGCTTCCATCTGATCGGGACTGCGGATCAAAGGATGATCTCCATCCCATCATAGGCAATTTCCCAGCCCTTGGCGTTGGCTGCCGCGCGTTCGGGGCCGTCGCGCCAAATGGGATTGGTGTTATTGATGTGGACAAAGATCTTGCGGCGAATATCCAGGCCGGCGAAGGCGGCCATCGATCCATCGGGGCCGCTGATTGGCATATGTCCCATGCGGCGACCGGTCTTTTGACCGACGCCTTGACGTATCATCTCGTCATCCTGCCAAAATGTGCCGTCGAACAGAACGGCTTGTGCACCGCGCAGCCGATCGGCCAACGATGACGTCACGCGGGCGCAACCGGGGATGTAGTAGAGGGTTGAGCTGCCGTTTGAAATTTCGACACCGGCGGTCTGTTCGCCAATGACATCAGTTTGAACCGCGTCATCGCCTTGCGCCCCCTCCATAAAAAGGGGGACTTTGCCCGGCACTGAAAAGAGTTTTCCGGTGAGGCCCGGCGAGAGCGGAAACTCGGCGTCGATCGCGGCGATTTCGCGGCTGACGGTCGCCGGATCGAGTGCGTTGAAGATCGGGTTGGCGGCCAGCACGGCGGCAACGCTCGAGGTCATTACGAGACGGAACGCCTGCCCTTCGCGCAACGTCAGCAGACCGGCAATATGGTCAATATCGCCGTTTGTAAGCAAGACGGTCGAGATTGGCGTGTCGCGAAGGCCGTGATGTGCCGGATCGCGCGGTTGTAGTTGGCGGTGCGCCATGATCTGGCTACGAAGATCGGGGGAGGCGTTCACAAGCGCCCAATCCGCACCGTTTGACGATACGGCAAGCGAAGACTGCGATGCGGCCTTCAACAGACGGTCGCCGCGCCAGAAGCTGGCGCTGTTCGAACCGTTACAGTTCCATTGCGGCAGGCCGCCGCCGGCGGCGGCACCCAAAACCAGGGCACGCAAGGTCACGTCAGCACGCCGATGGACTGGCGCTCAGAACAGCTCACCTTCGTCTTCGGCCGGAAAGTACATATTGATTTCCATGCCGCAGGTGAATTCTTCGATCACAGGGACAGTCCAAACCATTTCAGTCTCCATCAGATCAGCCGGATATTTGCGGGTATTTTTGGCAGGCAGCCGGGGCCGGGTCAAGCGATGGGCATGTGACATGGCACCTGCTGTGGCATGAACGGGGCGCCGACCTTTGATAAGGCGGCGTCGGGCCGCCTCTCGTCAGCGCGCCCGCATGCCACGAAACATTAGGTCGAGGACCCGGTGCATCTCCGGCAAAATGGTCGAACGGTCCTGCCAACGGATCAACGTCATCGGAATAAAAAAGACCTTCAGGCCGGTCAGAATTGTGGCTGCAGTCTTCTCCGGCTCGCACGATTGAAGTTCGCCGGTCGCAATTCCTTTCTCGATCTCGGCAGCGATCTTGAGGCGCTTATAGGCGATGTGACTGCTCAACAGTTCCAATCCTTCCTCGTTTTCACACATGAAATCCGCCAATTCGACGATCTTGGGGTATTGCTCGACCTGCTGCGCCATATGGCCGATGCCGACGCTGAGACAGCGGCGGATGCGGTCCTCGGCCGTGCCCTCGGGGAACATAAGTTCGGTGTCCATGGCGGCCTGCTGCATCTCGAAATGGGCGCGCAGCACCGCCAGACCAATGGCCTGCTTATTACGGAAGTATCGATAGAGATTGCCGGGCGACATACAGCAACAGGTGGCGATATCGCCTATATTTGTTTTCCCGAAACCATAATGGGCGAACAACTCGGCCGATTGATAAATGATCTCGTGGCGTATGGCATCGGCGGCATCGACCGGATCGGCAGTGATGTTTTCTTTGGCCCACATAGCGATCACTCGATCCCAAAAAACCAGGTCAGTTTGACCCGGAGATAGTGGTCGTCGGCGAAAGAGCCGCCCGGCCCCGCACGTGTGCCGTTGAGAAATGCCTGGCCCTCAAGACCCAGTTTCCAGTTGTCGGCAATTCGGCGTTCGGCTTCCAATCGGACGCCAACAGCGCCGTCATCCAAATCGACCGCGCCGGTCAGCAGGGCGGAGGTGTTTGCCTCGTCGTTCAACGCCAGCCGCATCCCCAGGATCGCGTCATTTTCAAAGACCGAGAGGGAATCCTCACCCCGGCTGTCCCAGGAGTACTCGGCGATAAGACCGAGATCGGCATTATCGAAAACCGAGTAAAGCGTGTGCTCTAACCCGCCAGTTAGGGCGAGGTAGTTTTCCTCGTTGAATGCGGCATTCTTCTGACCCCAGCGATATATGCCTTCAGCCTTCCACAGCGTCGCTTCGGATGTGTATTGAACATCGACGCCGACTTGCGTGATCCGTTCATAGACAGGCCGAAGGTTGGTGCCGTCAAAGAAGAAGGCAGGGTCGCGGCTGAGGCCATGGAAGGCGGAGGCACCGAGATCGACATCCCCGAAAACGCCCGTATAGCGGGCGGCGAAAGACGGCGTCCATTCTTCGGCACCGGTTTCGAAGACCGGCGCAGAGACATTCACAACAGGGTTGAGACGCAACCGGCCTTCGGCGCCTGCAAAGGTGCGTTCGCGGAAATACGGCAGATAGAAGACCGAGAAGTCGCCAAAATCGCTAGTATAACCGATGCGCACCATGGGCTGGCCCAGCTTTTCTTCGCCGTCGATATCCTCGACCCCGTCATCCTGATTGATGATGTCGACCAGGTGGACAGCTTCGGTTTTGCCCCAAAAGACTGTATCGACGCCAAACGTGACCGACCACTCGTCAGCGACGAGATCGAATTTCGCCTCGCGCAGATCGAAATGTGTTCGGCGGTCATCGACAAGATCAAGACGGGCAAAGGGCGTCAAGCGGAAGGCCAGATCCCCGCCCCACCATTGCGCCTGGAACGTGACTTTGCCAGCAACCGAGGCATTGTCGCGTTCCTGAGCCGCAAACTGTGGGTCGAGGGCAAAGAGCGTGCCCTCAAATTCGATTTCGCCAAAGATTTCGATCTCTGTTTCATCGTCGGCGGTGGCGACGGCAACCAGGGCCAGCGTCGCCGCAATGCCAAGCAGCACGGCCGAGATCACCGTACAAACCCGGCCCTTTCCCAGACCGAACGACATATCAGCGCGCCAATGATTTCAGGCGCGAGGATTTGAAATCAGTCTCGGACAAACCGGTCCGGAATTTGTAGTTGGACCAAAGCAGATCGGTCGACTTGCCGGTTTGCTGATTGACCATTTCCATGCGGCCAGGGCGCCAGTATTTACCGAGATATTGCTGATATTCCTTCATCGTCAGCGTCTTCTCCAAGTCGCCGCGGCGATTGTAGAAGTCGATCTTTTGCAGCCGGTACTCGCCGTGGTCGATCCAACCAACGCGCTTGGAGTACCCGGACTTGGCATTCTTCGGATAGCTCTCGGTCACAAAGCAAGTCAGCGACGGATCGGTCGGGCATGGTTCGTCGCGCAGCCACTTATAGCTGTAATCGCCGACTTCCTGGCTGCCGAGATCCTCGTAGGAGAACTCGGAGGAGACGAACTTGCCGGTCCGGTTCGACGAGGAAATGCGCTTCACCCGCTTGACGGCTGGCAGGTACAGCCATTGGTCATCGTCGTTCGGTTCAATATTGGCGTGGGTCAGCAAGCCGGTTCCGCGAATGTCGCGGGGCTTTTGAAAGACAATGACACCCAGATCGCCCTTGCCCGGTGCAGCGCGTTCCAGCGTCATGTTGCGAAAGGCACGCCTGCTTTCGCGCCCGCCCTTGTCCTTAAGGACCATTTCGCCATCGGCTTCGAAATCGCCGTATCCAAGATCACGTTTGTCGGCTTCGATTGCGATCGCCAGCCCCTTGTCTTCAGGACTTTGGGCGCGGGCTTCGTTCACCAACAGACCTGCGCCGACGATTACGGCAATTGCAGCAGTGGCGGTTTTTGCAACGGACATTTTGGAACTCCTTTTGTCGAGCCAGATGAGGAGGGAGGGCAGCAGCAGGAAGTCGGCAACAAGTGCCAGGGAAATCGTGATCGCTGTCAGCTTGGCCATATCGCCGTTCACCGCGAAACCCGACTGGGCCAGGATCGCAAAGCCGGCAACCAGGCTGAGAGTAGTGACCAGCAGGGCCATTCCAACTGTCTTGAACGTATAGCGGACGGCATCTTCCGGACTTTCGCCGCGTTCACGGGCCTTTTGATACTTCGATAGAAAGTGCACGGTGTCATCGACCACGATCCCCAGGGTTGCAGCGATAACGACAGCGATCGCCAGCGTGACGGCCCCGACGGAATAACCCCAAATCCCGAAGGCCATCGCGGCGGGGATCAAATTGGGGATCAGGCTGATCATTCCAACACGCAGGCTGCGCAAAGTCAGCATGATCAGCCCCGAGATCAGGACGATGGCGATCAGCGTGCCGGACATCATCGACCGGACATCGCGGAACGAGATCAGGTTAAATACGTGCACAACGCCGGTCGGTGTAACCTCTGGCAGGTCAGGGTTTTCCTTTTCCCAAGCCGTTTGGATTAGGGGTGAATTTTCTTTCAGCCAGGCGCCGGAGCGCAAAGTGACCTCCCGCATCTGCGCGGTCGTCGTGTTGGGCATGAATAACGACAGGCGCATTTGTGACCGGTCGATATCAATCTGGTCGGTCAGGTCCATGCCGTACCCCAAAGACAACTCGTAGAGGAACAGGTATTGGGCCGATTCTTCGTAGGTTTCGGGCAGTTTCATGAACGCGGGGTCATCGCCATGCATGTTCATGTTCAGCCGCGCGATGGTATCGGTCAGCGAACGGACATAGCCGATCTCGGGCTGGGCACGCAGCCATTCTGCGAAGGCGGCAACTTCGGCCAGGAAGGCCGGTTCGTTGATGCCCGACGCCTCGCCTGCCGGAAGGGCAAAGTCGAGATTGGAGACACCCGTCAGGCGCTCTTCAATAAAGTCGGTGTCACGACGCATTTCATAGCGCTCGTCGAAATAGCGCAGAAAATCGTCTTCCAACTTGATTTGCGTGATCCCGGCGGCCAGGGCAACGACGGTGACGGCAGAGGTGGGCAGCAAGACCTTACGGTTGGCAATAACCCATTCCCCAAGATGTTGCATCGCACGTCCGGCGATCGGCGGCGTCGTCTTGCGGCTGATCGGCAAGAAGATGATCAGCGCGGGCAAAAGGGTCAGCGTGTAGAAAAGGGCTGCCAGAACGCCGATACCGACGGTGTTGCCCAGCTCGCGGAACGGTGGCGAGATCGAGAAATTCAGACAGAAGAAGCCGATCGCCGTGGTCACACAGGCGATAATGATTGCGCCCATGTGATCGGTCAGCGCCTTGCGCACCCATTCTTTGCGGTCCGCACTTTCAACCATGTTCTGCCGACAGGCCGATAGTATGTGTACCGCGGACGCAACCGCCAGCGTCATGATTAGGAGCGGCGCGAGAACCGTGACCGAGTTGAGGGGCGCGCCCATCCAGCCAAGCCCGCCAAGACCCGCCAGCGCAGACAAGATGATGATGACCAGCACTGCCACCGTGCCCAGGATTGACCGGATCGCCAGCCCGACGATCAGCAGGATAATCAGGAACATCGGACCCATCAGGGTCTGTCCATCCTCTTGCCCGGAAACGGCAAATTGGTTGTTGATCATCACGCCGCCGGTAAGATGCAGCTTGACGTCGGGATATTTCGCCTCGATTTCGGCCTGCATCACCTTCATTTCGGCGACAATCGCGGGAACTTCGTTGATCGGGTCTTTTTGCGGCAGGGTGAACAGGACCTGCACCATAGTGACATCGGCTTTGGGCGAGATGGTTTGATTGACCAGTTCGATCCGGTCGAGCGCGATCTTCTTGGCGGCGGCGGCCTCCTCCGGCGTTACTGCAGCCGGGTCCGTGATCAAGTCACGGACGATCATCTCGTCGCCTTCGGCGTAGGTGTGTTGGAAATTTGTCAGCGAATCGACCCGGCGCACAAAGGGCAACAACCACGCGCGTTCGGTGATCTCTCCGATTGCGGCCAGGACCGTGGGGTCGAACACCTCGCCGTCCTTTGGGGCGAGGGCGATGATCAGGTTTTCATTCTTGTTGAAGGTTGCCTCGAACTTGTCGAGCGCGATCCGGTCGGGGTTCTTTTCGTCAAAGAAGATCCGGGCATCCGGATTTGGCGGCCAGATATTGGCAAGAGGGATCACCGACAATGTCACCAACACCAAAGACGTGGCCAGCCAGGCCCAGCGCATTCGGACAATCAGGTCTGCCAGCTTCGCAAAGATCGCTGCTCGTCCATTCGCTTCGGCACTCATAATCCCACCTTTCGCGCTGAAGAATGAAAATTTCCGAAATTCTTCAGGGAAGATTGTGATTCTGTCAATCTTGAAGGGTGAATTTTTTGAAAAATATTCATTACTGGCCTGGGGCAGCGCCTGCGGGACTCCGAATGGTTGCCATTTTCGTTGTCTTGGGGCCGCCGCCGCACTTAGGATTTTGACCACGATAAGCGATCCGAGGAGTTTGCATGCACCCGATCCATGGGGCGTTCACTGATACAATCCCCGAAAATTATCACCGGTATCTGGTACCGCTGGCCTTCGATTTCGCGGCGCGGGATTTGGCTGAACGCGTTGCAGCGCGGATCACAGGGCCTGTCGCGGCTTTGGAAGTCGCGTGTGGCACTGGGATCTCGACGCGCCGATTGGTCGAGGCATTGCCCAAGGGGTCGTCGTTTCTGGCGACGGACCTGAATGCTGCGATGGTCGAATTTTCCAAGAGGGCGCAGTCGGAACTGCCGAATGTCAGCTTTGCGACTGCCGATGCATTGGATCTGGCTTGCTCTGACGACGCGTACGATGTTGTCGCCTGCCAGTTTGGGGTCGCATTGTTTCTGGATAAGGCCCGCGGCATGGCCGAGATGGCGCGGGTGCTGCGCCCGGGCGGGTTGCTGGCGCTGAATATCTGGGACGGTTTCGACACCAATCCGGCGGTCGGAGTGATCAATGACGTCATCAAGGGTTTCTTTGACCAGGACCCGCCAGGCTTTCTGAAGGTGCCGTTCGGGACAGTCAGCCATGATCAGGGCCGCGCGTTGTTCGCCGAGGCGGGGCTGACAAATGTCGAAATCGGAACGGTTCGCGCCGAGATCGATGTGCCGGACTTTCAGCGGCCTGCGCGCGGCTTCATCACCGGCAATCCGATCATTCTGGAGCTGCGCGAACGCGGCGCGGTGGATCCGGAGGATGTGGTTGAAGCCGCTTTGGTGGCACTGGCGGACCGCTTCGGTCCACCGCCGGTGAAACTGCCGTTTCAGGCCAGCGTCTATCTGGCAACAAAGCCGGGATGACGGTGCGCGTAACCTGATCTGTCGCTTTCGCGTGGCCGGGCGAGGTGCACACAGGTATGGTCTGTGCCTCCTGTTGCAAAGCGGAGTCGGCAATGGCGACGGATCGTCCTGATAGCTTTACCAATTCTGCGTTGGACCGGACTGACACGGATCAACCGCCGGACCGGGTGTTCTTGTCGAACTATGTTCGCCCCGTCGAAATCGGGGCCTATACTGAAGAACGCGGCGTCACCCAGCGGCTGCGCTTTGATGTGGTGATCGAGGTGGCACGCAACATGGCCCATATTGATGACCGGCCAGCGCGGGTGATGAACTATGGCGATATTGTCGATGCCATCGATGCGCTGATTGCCGGGCCGCGGATCAATTTGTTGGAGACATTTGCTGAACGTCTTGCCGAAGATTGCCTGATTGACCCGCGGGCCCGGCGCACACGGATCCGGATCCAGAAGCTCGACCGTCTGGATGGGACCGCGACCCTGGGGGTCGAGATCGTGCGTATCCGGCGCCCGGAACTGAACGAGCGGGTTCTGTCCGGCGGCGAGGATTGAACACCTGACCCGTCAGCGTTGCGGGATTTAGGGGTTCTGGCCACGGCGCATAAGACGATCGGGTGCGGCTGCGCACGGGATCTGCGCGCCGCGTATGCCGGACTCGACAGAATCGATTTTGAAAGGCAATGTGAGCAAAATAGGAACATTCATCTGTCAGAGGGCCGAATATGCCGGATTCCCTGCTTTCCGATACCCCGCTTGCCCAACCTGCGCTGCCTGACCCGGGGGCGCTGATGTCTGCGCGGGTGCACGAGGCTGTGGGGCCGGGACGGCGTGCGTTTGCACTGGCGCTGGCAGGGCAGTTGCCGGGTGCGGTGCTTTGGATACATGACAACGCCCGGGTTGATCCGCTGTACCCGCCCGGGATTGCTGCGATTCTGGATCCGGCCCGGCTGATCTTGGTGCAGGCGGCGGGCGCGGTTGCTATTTTGCAGGCGGCAGAGGAGGCGTTGAGAAGCGGCGCTGCGCCTTTGGTTGTGGCCGAGTTGCCCGAGGCACCGGACCTGACCGCCAGCCGACGCCTGCAACTGGCGGTCGGCACAGGGGGTGGCCGCGGATTGTGCCTGATCCCAGAAGGCCGGTTGCGCAACAACGCTGCCGAGACGCGATGGATGTGCATGCCGATGCCTGGCCAGGGTCCGGGCGGTCAGCAATGGGAGGCGTTGAAGAACAAGCGTGGCAAGTTGATCACCTGGCAGGCTGCCTGCCGGGACGGGCGGTTCATAGCGGCAGAGACGGAAGCTGCCTGAACCGAAGGCGGGCCGTGGCCCGCCCTATACAAACCTATCCGTGATCGACATTGCCGCTGCGCGCAGGGATGCCGGTTTCATCGCGGCATATCTGGGCCAGCTTGGCGACGCCGTCGCGGATCTCGTCCTCGGTCGTCAGTGCAAAGCAAAGGCGCAGGCAATCCTGGGCATCGGCGCCCAATGTGGACCATTCCGCACCCGGGTTGAATTGCAGGCCTTGCGCATTTGTAGCCTGGAACAGCGCAGAGGTGTCGACCCCCGGGATGCGCATCCAAAAGAAGATCCCGCCCTTTGGGCGTGTGAAATCGGCCGCGGTGCCGAATTCGCGTTCCACCGCTTCGATCATTACGTCCAGCTTGCGCCTAAGCCGGGGTTTCAGCGCAGCCAGATGTTGCTGGAAGTTGTTGCCGAAATACTCGGCCACCAGCATCTGTTCGATGACGCCGGTGCCGGCATCGCCTTTGAGCGGCATCAGCCGGGACAGAATGGACCAGTCCGCGACCAGATAACCAAGGCGCAAAGCCGGGGCGAGCGACTTTGAGAACGAACCGACATGGATAACCGAACCGGTATCATCCAACCCGCGGATCGCGGTCGGCCAATCGCCTTCCCAAACCAGATCAGCATAGCATTCGTCCTCGAAAATCGGGACGCCGTGCGACTGCGCCAGGGAAAGCAATTCTCTGCGCCGGTCAAGCGGCATGACCGATCCGGTCGGGTTCTGCACGGTTGGGATCGTATAGATATATTTCGGCGTGACGCCTTGGGATTTCAGGTCATCAAGAATAGCGCCAAGGCGCTCGACATCGATCCCGTCATCGTCCAACGGGGCGCCGACAACCTTGACCCCGAAACGGGCAACTTTCGACAGCATGCCGCCATAGGTATTTTCTTCGATGATCACTGTATCACCGGGATTCAGCAGTGCCTGGTTGACCAAATCCAAACCTTGCAACGAACCCGATGTGATCAAGACCTGATCCGGATCGGTCGGGGCGCCGCGGTCGCGGGTCATCTTGGTCGCAACAAATTTGCGGAGATCGCCAAGTCCCTGCGGGCCGCCTTCCATGAAGTACTTGGCCAGCTCGGGGCCCTTCTCGCGCATCTGCTTGGTCAGTGCGGCGATCAGATCTTCGACCGGGATCGCCTCGCGGTCATTGTGGCCGCCCACAAAGTTGTGTGTGGGATAGCCCGGCCAAGGTGCGGCAGCGGGCGGCAGATTTTCCGCCAGATGCGGGGTAAAGTCGAAATCGGGCATTGGGTCCTCCGGCAAGAATTTGCCTGCAATTTGCCGGGAACCGGGCGGGGATGCCAGATCGGAATGTGATGATTGAGCTGAGCGGGCAGCATTCT
Organism: uncultured Limibaculum sp.; assembly: GCA_951813525.2. GTDB lineage: Bacteria > Pseudomonadota > Alphaproteobacteria > Rhodobacterales > Rhodobacteraceae > Thermohalobaculum. The sequence goes on along the minus strand of CATOTJ020000002.1, from coordinate 2,044,158 downwards.
GCGCCGCCCGGCTATCCCGATCCGATGAACGAAATGTCGTCAATGGTGATTGTAGACGAATCGGTATCCAAAAGGCGGATGCTGTTATCCCCATAGACGATCACCGTGTCGTCGCCGTCGCGCAGAATTTCGAGATCATCGAAGCCGAAGCTTTGGACCATGAATTCGATCGCATCGACGCCATCCTCGAAATCCGTGATCACATCTTTCCCGTTCTCTTCTTCGAAGACAAACGTATCGATGCCGTCCCCGCCGGACAACCGGTCGTCATTTGCGCCGCCAGCGAGGCGATCGTCGCCGTCGCCGCCGAAGAGACGGTCGTCGCCCGCATCGCCTGAAAGACCGTCATCGCCCGATCCGCCGAAAAGCCGGTCGGTCCCCATCTGTCCGAAGAGAGCATCGTCACCATCATCGCCATGCAACCTGTCGGCGCCCGCATCGCCCAACAACAGGTCAGCACCATCACCGCCGAACAGCCGGTCAGCGCGCGCGCCGCCGTTCATCAGGTCGGTGCCCTCGCCGCCATACAACAGATCATTACCTTGATTGCCGGAAATGATGTCGTCGCCGCTGCCACCTTCCATGGTGTCAAAACCAAGGCCGCCCGACATGTGGTCGTCGCCTTCGCCGCCTTGCAACTTGTCGCCGCCCGACCCGCCGTCGATGGTGTCGTTGCCCAGGCCGCCAAAGGCCTGGTCCGATCCGTTGCCACCCGAGATCATGTCATTGCCCGCGCCGCCGTCCAGCATGTCCCGGCCAAGGCCGCCTTGAAGCTGATCGTCACCGTTGCCGCCAAATAGGGCATCGCGCTGAGAGTCGCCGTCGAGCAAATCATGACCATCGCCGCCTGTCAGGCGGTCCCAGCCAGCACCCCCGAACAGCGCATCCTGGCCTTGTCCACCGTCAAGGGTGTCAGCCGAAGCGAAGCCGCGAACGATGTCGTCCCCGTCGCCTGCGGACACAACGTCGGTTCCCGTCCCCAATGAAAGGTTGTCCGCGCCATCAGTGGCAAACCCGCCAAAGCCGCTTTCATATTCCATGTCCGAGTTACGCGGTGGGCCGAGCAAAATCGGCGGGCGATCGGCAACGAGAACGCCATTGTTAAAGACATTGTACTGTGTCGCGATCAGCATCTCGTCATGGATGTAGAGCAATCCACGGTTCTGCGCGCCCTCTGGCAACTGCCAGGCCAGATCGAGCGCGACAAGGATTTCCACCGTATCCGTTTCGCCTGTCAGACGGTCCGAGAACTGTTCGCGGATGACGACGAATTTGACGTCGTCAATCCCGCGGATCTGATAGTAGCCTTCGGCCTTCAGGGTCGCGTCAATTTCATCCTTCGAGAAGACCAACCGTTCGTTTGTCGAGACAGCGCGTGTGATCCCCCCGGGGTCCATCGGCGAGAAATCGCCATAGGTGAAGACCTGTCGACCCAGGCTGTCGGTCTTGGCAAATTCAAGAATGGTGCCGGACCAGATGTCATCATTGATGCCTTTGACATAGTCGTTGTAGTGGAACCGGGCCAGCAATGTGCCGTCTTCTCGCTGGATCTGGTCCAGATAGACGTTGTTTTGGTAGGCGAGTGGGATGTGCTGATGCAGCATCAACTCTTGGTTCGGGTGGTCGGCAATGTCTTCGCGCCATAGCGCCACCAAGCCGCCATCGCGGCTGTCACCGACCAATTCGATCATTGCGCCGGATGGGTCGGCGTCGTCTTTGTCGTTGAGGACCAGAAGCCCACGTTCGCGAACTGTCGAACCGTCGGGCATATCGATGTTGATCGAGGGAACCCGAATGGCACCGTATTGGATATCGTCATATGTCAGGCCGACGATGTTTGTGTTCCACAAATTGTGCGCGACATTGGTAATGCCTTCGGCATAGCCCATGCCTTCATATTCCTCGACCGCATGGTGGTCTGATGGAAACTTCGGATCCCAGTAACCGCGACGATATTCCTGCCGGTCGCCAACTTGGGACCAGTTGGTGACAGCGTGATTGAAGTGTTCAACGTGGCTGTCCACGACAGTTATGTCCGCAACCGACGCCTTGAAGTAGAACCCGCTATTGGTCAGCTGCGCTTCACCGGTCTGCTTTACCTCGGTTCCGAGCAGCAGGAAATTCTCGAAGATGTATTTCGACGAATAGGTGATCGATACACCTTCGGCGTCGATCTCCCAGGCGGTGAAGTCCTTGAGGTGGCTATAGACGTCGTTGAATTTCCGCACTGAATCCGATGGGCTGGCGAGCAAACGGATGCCCTGCTGGGCCGCGATGACGCTGTTGCCTTCGAACCCGACAATCGGCACGCGCTCGGCCTCGACCTTTTCAGTGTGGTTCGCCGTTACCTCGAAGTCGCCCAGCTTGTCAGCGTCCGGATCAATGACTTCGCCGCCTTCCGTGTGCCACATAAACCCGGCGCGGGCGGAGGAATGTGCAACATTATCGGTGACCTCGATCGCCCGGGACTTGACATAGAAGCCGTTCCCCGAGGCGCCGCCATCGCCGTTGAAATGTTCCGAGTCGCTGTTGTCCTGCAACTGGCGCGCACCGTAGGTGCCGACGGCCAAGTTGCCCTCCCACCGGCCTGTTTCATCTCCGGTTTCCGAGACAAAGGCTGACCCGGCGGCGTCGAAAACTACGTTGTTCGTGAGAACGGCGTCGGTCGAATGCTGGACAATCCCCCAGCCGGGCGTGCCCCAGACGGCGACGCCTTCGATCCACGCGCCATCAAAGACGTCGTCGTCCATGCAGTTCTCGATCCCGTCGCCGTCCTGATCGCCGCAAAAGCACATCGGGCCGCCCGTTTCCGGGCACGGACCCATGACGCCGTCGGTCATGTGGTGGTCATGATCGTCGTGGTCGCCATGATCCCCGTGGCCATTGGCCATATGCAGGTGCAGTGCATATCGTCCGCGATGGTTTTCGATTTGGTCCGCCGGTGTCATCAGGACGGTGTCGAGCTCTTCTTCGAAGACATTGCGTTCGCCGCCGATCTCGCGCAGCGGCGCGGTATGCAGGCCGCCGGTCTGAACTTCGTCAACCAGCACGGATTTATCGGTGCGGCCCAGCCCCTGAATGGCGATGTCGTGCACCGTGACATTGTCATTGTGCATGAACATGATGTGACCGCGCTCGGTGACGTAGTGCTCGTCCGGTCCCAATGTCTCGTTCAGCGAGACACCCCGATCGACCAGGCCATCGCCGTTCTCGTCGGCCACCGCCGATTTGATCGTGACGTTACGGGACAGGTTGCCGACCTGACCGGTCAGTTCCAGACCTGTCCGTGGATCGACGGGGCCGGAATGATCGAATTCCAGAGGCTGGTCGAATTCAACGACCATCTTACCAGCTTCCATGCGCAGATCGGTGATTGTGCGTACTTCGTCCTGCGTTTGCATCGGTTGGCCGTCTTCGCGGTCAAAAAATTTGACACCGCCAACAACAATCTGCTGACCAACTTCCCAACCCGAAGAGCCGAGATCGAGATCAAGGACCAGTTCTGTCGCGCCTGCGTTCGGCCCGGTTGCCAATTGTGCGTTCGAGTCGATATCGTGACCTTTGATATCCACGGCGCCGGAGGCGACGAGACCCAGCGACAATTGTTCCGGATCCCAATCGTGGCGTCCGATCACGCCGTCACCGGGGGAATCATCGGTATATGTGCCCTTGAACGCGTTCGGCGTACCTTCGTTGAATTCGATATCGATGGTCCCGGCAGAGGGATCACGGGCATCGACAATCAACGTGGACGTCGGCGATGTGATCATCGTGTCGACGATCATCTTGGTCATGCCGCCATTCTCGGCGGTGATTGTTAGGTTCCCATCGACCCGGACGATGAACAACTCGGCATTATTCGCACCATCATAGTCGACCGAGACGCCTTCTTTGATATGGACCAGCGCGCCATGCCACGGGACCTTGCCGCCTTCCCATGTGCCGGGGTCGAACCAATCGCCATCGTTGACCGCCACGTGGGTCGCGGTGGTTGCGTTGCCTTGTGCATTCACTGGCATCAAATCAAGATGTGCATCGTGGTGATTGCCGTTCGATCCCGCAGCCATGCCTAACCCCACCAGTCCAATCGGATAGGCAGCAAGATCCGCGATGGTGATTACTTACTGATCAATAAACATCCATAATGTGGTGTTAACCGTCTGTTCATTTACGAAATACCCGGTTTTTATAGTTAAAATACGCCACAACTTGGTGGCAATTCTTGAAACGCGGTTCAGTTCTTGATGCGATTTGGCCGGTAGCGGCACTGCCCGGGCCGAGAAATCAGTCCCCTTCACATAGGCGCGAACGATGCTAGTTTCGCGGCAAAACGAATGAGGGAGACGTCAATGCTTGGTTTGATGCAGGACTGGAAAATGCGCGTGACGCATATCCTGGACCACGCGGCGAAATATCATGGCTCGCGCGAGATAATCTCGCGATCGGTCGAAGGTCCGATTGAACGGTCGAATTGGGCCGAGGCCCGCGACCGTGCGATTAAGGTGGCGCAGGCTTTGACACGTCTGGGTGTCAGACCCGGCGATATGATCGGCTGCATGGCGTGGAACACGACCCGGCATCTGGAAATTTGGTACGGCGTGCCGGGGGCGGGCGGCGTTCTACATTCGCTGAACCCGCGCTTATCGGCGGATCAGCTTGTTTACGTAATCGATCATGCCGAGGATCAATGGGTCTTCGTTGATCACGACATCGTAGCCGTTCTGGAGGCCGTGGCCGATAAGTTGCCCAAGGTTAAGGGCTTTATCGTGATGACCGACCGGGCACATATGCCGGACACGTCGCTGCCCAACGCGATGTGTTACGAAGAACTGCTGGCGGCGGAAGATGGGCAGGGCGACTGGGTCGATGGGTCCGAGGACGATGCCTGCGGGATCTGTTTCACATCTGGCACGACCGGCAATCCCAAGGGTGTTCTCTATTCACACCGTTCGAACGTGATCCATTCGATGATCATGCAACAAAAGGACATGCTGGGCCTGTCTTCGACAGACATTGTTATGCCGGTTGTCCCGTTATTCCATGCAAATGGTTGGTCGACCGGGTTCGGTATCCCGATGGTTGGCGCGGGTTGCGTCCTGCCGGGCCGGATGTTGGACCCGGCGTCTTGCTATGAACTTCTGGATATGGGCGTGACAGTTACCGCAGCGGTGCCGACTGTCTGGTTGCCCCTCTTGTCCTATCTGCAGGCCAATGACCTGAAACTGCCGCATCTCAACCGTGTGGTGATCGGCGGTTCGGCGTGCCCGCGCGCGGTGATCGAAGCGTTCCAGAACGACTATGGCGTCCGCGTTCTGCATGCCTGGGGGATGACAGAAACATCGCCGCTGGGCACGCTCTGTTCGCCCAAGCCCGAAGTGCTTGCGCTGTCCGAGAGTGAGCAACTCGACACGCAAGAAAAGGTCGGGCACTGCCCGTTCACGGTCGATTTGACGATCCGCGATGACGACAATAATGACCTGCCTTGGGACGGTGAAGCCCAAGGCCGGCTGATGATCCGCGGGCCGGGGGTCGTTAAGCGGTATCTGAAGGCAGACGAAGATGCCGCTGATGGCGACGATTGGTTTGATACTGGCGACGCTGCAACCATCGACACCGCCGGTTACGTGAAGATCACCGACCGGTTCAAAGATGTCATCAAGTCCGGCGGCGAGTGGATATCGTCCATCGACATGGAGAATGCCGCCGTTGCGCATCCGGAAGTTTTCGAGGCCGCAGCCATCGGGGTACCGCACCCGAAATGGGACGAGCGCCCAATACTGGTGGTGGTCCCGCAGCCAGAGAAGAAACCCGATCCAGGCAGCATTGTCGACTTGCTGAAGCCACTTTTCGCGAAGTGGCAGTTGCCCGACGATGTGATCTTTGTGGACGAGATCCCCCACACGGCGACGGGGAAAATTTCGAAATTGTCGCTCAGGCGGATGCTGGACCACCAGGATTACAAACTGCCAGAATTCCGGTGACCGGCGGGCCCGAAAACCGGGATGCTTACTCCTTGATTTTGGAAGCGGTTGACCGCGGCGATCTGTTGCCGGGACATCGGCTGGTCGAAACTGAGTTGGCCGAACGATTGGGCGTGTCGCGAACACCGGTGCGGGAAGCCTTGCAACGGCTGGAGGCACACGGCATCGCCGCGCGCGACGGGCGGTCATTGCGGGTCGCGCAACTGGACCATGACCAATTGGGCGAGCTTTACGAGGTCCGAGGGCATGTCGAGGGATTGGCCGCCAAACTCGCCGCCCGTCACGCGGCGCCCGAGGAAATTGCCGTTTTGCGCGAGATGGTCGAGGCGGACCGTGGCCGCATCGACGATACGGTTGAACTGGCTTTGTCCAATCGCCGGTTTCACCTGCAACTCCACAAGGCTTCGCACAATCGGTATCTGAGCAAGATGCTGGAAAGTATGCGCCGGTCGCTGGTGCTGATCTCGACCACCACGCTTGGTCAGATCGGCCGGGGAGAAGCCGCCGTTGCCGAGCATGACCAGATCGTCACTGCTATCGAAACGCGAGATGAACTGGCGGCGCAGCAGGCGGCGGAAATCCATATCTCGAATGCGTACCGGATGCGCCTGGTGCTGGAGAGCTAATGCGGTGGTGTTGCCTGTCGTGTCAGGGATCCCGCTTCTGACCTGAGGATATTCGTCGAATTAATTTCGTCCTCGACAGCCGGTCGAGCAGGACTTGGCGCTCGGCCGCTGTCATCTGACCGGGGATCTCCGAGGCAATGAATCGTTTCTGAGTGAGGCAAAATTCGATCGCGGCGCGCATGTCGTCTGCAAGGTCGATCGTCAATGGGCCCGCTACCAACCGGTCGGCGCCATCGGTTTGTTCGATAACCCAAAGAAGGTCATGCCGTGCGCCAAATACCGTTTCGCTGTCAATTTCACCGGGCTCAAGAACGGCGGCAAGACGACCCCGCAGATCAAGAGGGAAAGCTCGCACCTCGTTTCCCACCATTTGGGACACTGCAACTTCGACCATGTTCATATCTTCCGCTTGCCGCCATCGTCGGCTGAGCTCGAGGAGAAGGTTCTCTCTGGGTTGATGCAACCAACCGGGTGGCAGCGGTTCCGACAATTGCTCTGAAAGCGTGGGGTCGTCTGCAAGGGCCACATTCCCGGTCATATCGACCCAGCGAGGCACATCCAATGAGATCGACGCAATGATCGAGTCATCGCCCGTCGTGCGATGCTGAGAAATCCGTCCGGGTGGCAAGTACAGCAGATCGCCTGTTTCCGTGATGAAATCGTCCGGGGTTTCGGATTGTTCAGGCGATGAGCTTTGATCGGGCGTGTCCAGCAACCACTGCCGCCGCCCGCGGATCTGTAAGAAAAACTGGTGGCTTTCGACCGGTCCGGGTGCGCGGGGTTTGTTGCCCGGCATGGTGACTTCGATCGATGCGTTGCAGCGAAATCCAAGCTCCGCGTGAAGCGTTCGGCAAACTAGCGCAAGCGACGGAACCTGATGCTGCGCATGTGACAGGATGAGCGAGGCGCCTTGTTCAAGACGGCGCAACGCGGCGTCGATATCCAGGTCCGGCAGGTCACGATCGTTCTCGTTTCGCGAGTTTCCCGCCAGGACAGCATCGATATCGGTAATCGATAGAAGGTCGTCATAGAAACCCAAGAGGCCCCTACGTTCCAGCATCGCGCTATGATTCCAGAACGAGCCGTAAAACGCCTCTACGTCGCAAGGCGCGATCAGCGTCCGGAATTCAAATCCGTCTAAAAATCCCATCCCCACACAAATATCGAATCACCCCTGCCACAGCAGGCCGCAGCCGTTAAGAGGTGTCAATATTTAAGATGCAATCTAGGCGTGTATTAGGCGAAATCAGAATTCGGTTTGGTAGAGTAACACTGGCGAGCGCCTGCTATTCAGCGGCCCCGCCGTAAGGAATGTTTTTGCCGCCATACCGCCGAACACGGACATTTGCCTGTTCAGCATGGCCGATGAAGCCCTCCATATAGCTGAGACGGGAACAGTAAGCGCCTATCTCGGCTGCTGCTTCGTCGGTCAGCACCTTTTGGTAGCTATGGGTTTTCAGGAACTTGCCGACCCAAAGCCCGCCCGTGTACCGACCGGCGCGCTTTGTCGGCAGAGTGTGGTTTGTGCCGATCACTTTATCGCCGTTGGCGACATTCGTACGGGGGCCCAGGAACAAGGCGCCATAGCTGGTCATGTTTTCCAGAAACCAGTCATCACGATCGGTCATGACCTGAACATGCTCGGACGCGATGTCGTCGGCGACTTGCAACATCTCATCATAGGTATCGCAAAGGATCACCTCGCCATAGTCGCGCCAGGAAACCGAAGCGTTTCCGGCGGTCGGCAAAATTTGCAGCAGCCGCTCGATCTCGGACATCGTCTCATCTGCCAGCTTGCGAGAGTTGGTCAGGAAAACCGCCGGCGAGTCATAGCCATGCTCAGCCTGGCCCAGGATATCCGTTGCGCACATTTCAGCGTCGACGGTTTCGTCGGCGATCACCATCGTTTCGGTTGGGCCAGCGAAAAGGTCAATCCCGACCCGCCCGAAGAGTTGGCGTTTGGCTTCGGCAACGAACGCATTGCCCGGGCCGACGAGCATGTGGACCGGATCGATGGTTTCAGTCCCGATCGCCATGGCGCCGACGGCTTGGATTCCACCCAATACATAAATTTCATGGGCGCCACCCAGATGCATTGCCGCAACAATTGCGGGATGCGCCTTGCCATCCTGCGGCGGGGTCGCAGCGACGATGCGCGGGACACCTGCAACCGTTGCGGTCAGCACCGACATATGAGCCGCGGCAACGATGGGGTATTTGCCGCCCGGAACATAACAACCGACCGACTGAACGGGGATGTTCTTGTGTCCCAGAATGACACCAGGGCGTGTTTCGATCTCGATATCCGTCATCGATGCGCGCTGTGCCTCGGCGAAAGTACGGATCTGTTGCTGGGCGAACTTAATGTCCTCAAGATCGCGTGCCGGAACTTTGGCGATCAGTGCCTGGATCTCGGCGTCGGTCAGTCGGAATGTCTTGGGCGCGTAGGCGTCAAACTTCTGACTGAGCTCGCGAACGGCCGCGTCGCCTCGCTTCTCGATGTCGGCAAGCGTTGCCTCGACCACGTTGCGGATCTTTGCATCGTCCGCAGCAATTTGGTCCTGGCTTTTGCCGCTCTTGAGATATTCGATGGCCATAATTTCGCTCCCACTTAGGTTGGGGGCTGTTTGGCTGCAATGCAGCGGGGCGTCAAGTGGAACATCATCGTTTCGCCAGTGGACGCATCCACTTGAAAACAAAGAAAAAAGCAAATTTGTAGGAATCGCGAAAGTGAATTAGTATCAAATGCGAGGGGTGGCAGGATCAGGATCGAAACATGCACGATGATGACGCTGGCGAGCGAGGCACGGTCGATGCCAATGCGGCCGATGGCCAACCCGGCAGCGGGGCCAGCCACGATATCTTTGGGGGCTATAGTGTCGTTGGTCCTGGGGTTGAAATTATGCTGGAAGGCCGCCCGGTTTCAAACCCGAGGGGTTGAACCAGACGCCTAGCCTTCAGTTCCGCTCCATTGCATTTGCTCGAAGAACGTCCAATGGCACGATCTGCAGCGCATGTTGATGCGTTGATAACAGCTTGATTCTTGGCGCTTTGCCGGCCTGCCAGGCTTGAAGAAAGCGCGCTGCGCAAAGGCACCATTGATCGCCGGCTTTGAGCCCAGCAAATCCAAACTGAGGATGGGCTGTCGATAGATCGTTGCCGACCGAGCGTGAAAACTCGAGAAATTCATCCGTCATGATCGCGCAGACAGTATGGCTTCCTGCGTCCTGTTCACAGGTATCGCAGCACCCATTACGAAAGAAGCCGGTTATCGGATCGGTCGAGCAGGGTGCCAGTGGTTCGCCCAGGACATTGAGCGACGGAGCAATTTCGATTTCTGACATGCAAGTGCCTCGCGCTGACGGAACAACAGGAGTATATCGTTGCATAGCAGAACGAAAAGGGCGGGACAGCCGCCAACAGGCAGAAAAGAGGTCGACCATGCTGACACGACGTCAATTCACTGCAATGGGCGCCGGGGCCGCGATTGCATCTGCAACGGGTTCGGTCATGGCGGAAGACAGGGCCGTGATCGATGCTCGGGTCCGCCTTGCGATAACCCAACTCTATGCTGCGATACCTGCCGCGAAACAATTGGCGCCGCGTGCGCGCGGAATGTTGGTAATGCCAGATGTGGTCAAAGGCGGATTGATCGTTGGTGGGTCCTATGGCGAAGGGGCTCTGGTCCTGAACAACGGGTCGGGCAAATATGATGGCGCGCCAACGGAATACTACTCGGTTGCAGCTGCTTCTCTGGGGCTGCAGATTGGCGTTCAGACCTCGAGCCATGTGCTCATTTTCATGAACGATCGCGGACTGTCGGACTTCCGCCGCGCCGATGGATGGGAGGTTGGAGCCGATGCCGAAGTTACCTTCCCAGAAGCGGGATTGAACGCTCAGGTCAACAGCACACTGCTGGAGAAACCGATCATCGGCTATGTCTTCGGCCAGGATGGCTTCTTGGCGGGGGTCAGCCTTGAAGGCGCGAAATATTCAAAGATCGCCCGGTAAGCCCGGGCGATACATGCTTCATTAATCGCTGCGATGCGATTCTGGTCTTCAGCTTTGAGTTGCAGTTTCCCACAATCTCAGCTCGGCCACCATCAACCCGCGCGGCCCGCGAAATGTCCTGACGGCCATACCTTCGCCGCTGGACAAATCTTGAAATCCGCACCGGCGAACTGTCTCCATGTGGACAAAGACATCTTCATCTCTGCCGAACACGTTGACGAAACCGAAGCCCTTCTGTTTGTCGAACCACTTTACCCGCGCCGGTTGCAATGGGCCGGCCTCCGCCTCCGGTCCAAGGAACTCTGTCGGTCTTGCTTCTTCTGCAAATCCCGGTGGCATTGCCACGGGTGCTGGTTCTTGAACATCGACCAGTCTTTGCGCCTGGAGGCCGCGTGCCCCTGTCACGGCGATTAGTTGAACTTCTGCCCCCTCACTCAGTGCGACACGTCCATACGCCCAGGACGCGTGGACCATTATATCCGCCCCACCATCATCAGGAACCACAAAGCCATACCCTTTCACCGCATCGTACCACTTGACGCGACCGGAAAGCGCAACCTCGCTGCTTTCTCCGTCTTTCAACATGTACCCCCTGTCCAAACCCGTCGAATACACTGATAGCATTATGTATATCGTCTGCTAAGGGAATAAGTGAAGAAAGACAATGAACTCTAGCGCCCTGACACGACCGGAGAAGCCAACTTGAAGCTCTCGATTTCACAGATTGGCACGCATGGCATGTGCCTTTGCGTTGCTACGCTCTTGGCATCGTGTTCGATGTCTGGCACCAGCGCCGGATCGCAAAGATCGGCGAACGCCGAGGCCTTAGATTTGCAGCAATTCCTGATACTTACGGCACCACCAGAGATTGCAGCGTACACTGCGAACGACGTTCCTCAGATGCGCCGGAAGATCGCCGGATTGCGCCCTGCGCAGCTCCAGGAACGCGAAGGATCGCAGGTCGAAAGTGCCAATGCATTGCCCTTTCTGACCGGCTCGGCGATCGGTCGAAAATTTTTGTCGACCGACCGTTCCCGGGTCCTTGTCAGGGGGGCGCCGCGCGAATTTTGTCCTACCGCATTGGTTGAGTCGGGCTCTGCATCCGTTTCGGATCTTACCGCAAGCGCATTGTCCAAGTGCTTGAACCAATCGTCCGAGAAATGCGGATGCGAGGTGGTCGCGGCGGGATCGGTCTTGTTGGTTCCACGTACGGAGGTGAACTATGCAACTGCGATTGCGGCCCGGGTCCGGGCGCCGTCACTGGGGATCGACGGCTTTCTGGTCGCGGAAGAGGACGTCGAGGGCAACGTATTGCTGCGAGATCTGACTGGTGTGGTTGGTCAAGTAGAGCGGGGCGATGCGGACCGGGTGACGGTGATCTTGGGCTCTAAACGAATTGCCTTTCAAGGACGGTCGATCGAGGTCGGTTTCCGACGTGGGCGGCTGGCAGAACGCATCTATGCGAAGGATGACGGCGGAAACCGTCTGGCACTGTTGATCGGATTTGACCCAACTGAACTTGCAAGCCTGGCAGGCGCTTGGCTTGCCTGGCCAAAGGGTGGTTAGGCCGGGTCGACAGACGGTCCGGAACCAAATGGCTATCCGCCGCCGGTGACCCGCTGCCGGGCCAATCCGGCCTCTCGGTCCTGGACATAAAGTAATCCGCAAAGGCGTCGGATCAGATTGGACTCGTGCGCCTCGCGGTCGTCGTCAGCATAGACAACGCGCCAAACCGCTTCGATCACGCTGACACGTTCTTCAACCGGAATTGCGTCCTTCAGAACTCTGGTAAATCGAACGATGTCCGCAGCCTCGGCCTGCGCGATTTCGCCGGCCTCACGAATTTCCGCGGCCACGCCTTCGGACAGGCCGAAACGGTCGGCCAGGACACGATCGATCATCGTCCGTTCGCTGTCCAAATAGACCCCGTCTGCACGGGCTGCTTCGACCAAAATCGCCGCGATCGCGGTTTGCGTCGCGTCTTTATGGTCTTCTGGCTCTTGGGTTGCGGGCCGCGCAAGGCGTTTCAAAAGTGCGTCTATCATGCCGCCCCAATAGCCTCAATTTTCACGGATTGCGAGATTTACGTGTGGAATCATCGCCAAACAGGTGAAAACTGGCCGAAATTTCGCCGTGATGCTATGGAATTAACCAATAATGCGCTATTCGGCGGGATAATCCTGAGCGAAACTGTCCACGGTGATTTTAGCGAAGGTATCAGGCTGTGGCACCGCGATGATAAAGTTTGACAACGTCAGCAAGTCCTTTTGGACCGGCGGCCATCAAAAGATGGTTCTGCATGATGCCACATTCAATGTGGATGTCGGACGCAATCTGGGAATTCTGGCGCCGAACGGCACCGGCAAGACGACGTTGATCAATATGATGGCAGGGTTGGAGCAGCCCGATCACGGCAAAGTCACCCGTCATGGCCGGATTTCTTGGCCGGTCGGCTATAACGGCGGTGTTGTGCGTACGATGTCGGGGGCGGAAAACGTGCGCTACATCGCCCGCCTCTATGACCGCGATGAAGACGAGACATTGGCGTTCTGCATCGATTTTGCCGAGTTGGAACATTATATCGACATGCCGGTGCAGACGTATTCGTCCGGTATGCGGTCACGTTTGATCTTCGCCATCCTGATGGCGATCGACTTTGACTTTTACCTTGTGGACGAAGGGGCGTCCGCCGGGGATAGGAACTTTAACGAAAAGGCGGCGGGGATGTTCCGCGAGCGATTGGAATACTCCACGCTGGTCATGGTCTCGCACGATCCAGAAAACTTGAAACGGTATTGCGACCAGGCCGCGGTACTGAAGGACGGACAGCTTTATCTGTTTGACAGCCTGGAAGAGGCGAAAGAGCTCTACGATTATGAGTGAAGATCAACGCCGTGACGATGAACGGGGACGGGCTCCCGGGGACATGTCTGACATGTTTTCGCAACCTGCCGGCGGTGCGTCGGGCCGTGGCCAGATAGAACATCGCGAAACAAGCGATGACACAGTCGACGAGGATGCGGTCGAAAAACATCGCGCTGCCAAGCAGGAACGGGTCCGCAAACGGCGCGAAGAAATGAAGCGCCGGAAAGAGGCAATCACTGGCAATGCCGGTGGCGGTGCAGGCGGACCTGGTGGTCCCGGCGGCGGGGGCGGTCAGGGTGGCCGTCCAGGCCGCGGAACGGCCCTGCCGGCGTTGCGGCCTGATATCAAGCCGGACACACCTGCCCTGCGCGCCGAGCGGGTCGAGGCAATTCGCCGGGATTTGGTCCGCAGACGCCGCCGCAAGGGCATGGGCACGCTGTTCAAGCTGCTCCTGTTTGTGATCCTGCCAACCATTGCAGTCGGGGCCTTTCTTTATACTCAAGCGTCCAGTCTCTATCGGTCGGAAGCGACCTTCTCGGTCAAAAGCTCGGAGGGAGGCGGCGGCGCAGGCGGGCTGCTGGGGATGCTGGGCGGCGGCGGTGGTTCGATCTACGATCCCATTGCCGTTCAAACGTTCATCAACTCGCGCGATGTCCTTAAGCGATTGGACGCCGAGCACGGATGGATTGCGCATTTCCAGGATCCGGAACTGGATTTCTGGCACCAGTTGGAGCCGACGGCGACCTTCGAAGAGGCATTCGATCATTACACAAGGTTCGTGAAGGTCAGCTTTGACCCCACCGAAGGCATCATTGAAATGTCGCTGGTTGCGTCCTCGCCGGAAGATGCGCGGCGCTATAGCCTCGCAATCATCGGATATGCCGAGGAGATGGTGGATCAATTATCGGATCGGATCCGGGCAGATTCGCTGCGCGATTCCGAAGTCTACTTCAAGGAAGCACAGAAGAACCTGCGCAGCGCCCAGTTGGCCCTGGCCGATGCACAAAAGCAGAGCGAAGTCTTCTCGATCGAAACCGAAGTGTCGGCTCAGATGGCACTTGTCAGCCAGCTTGAGGGCAAGCGAGAGGCTGAAAAAACGCGGCTGGCCAGCTTGCTGAGGGTCACCAGCGATGAAGACCCCAGGGTAAAACGCGTCACAGCATCAATCGAGACGCTGGACGCGCAGATCAAATCGTTGCGTGACAAGATCGCAGGCAGTGCAGATTCCGAGGCGACATTGGCAGACGTGAACACCCGGCTGGTGTCGGCACGGATGGATGTCGAGACGAAAGGCGTGATTTTTACGTCAGCGTTGGAACGCCTGGAAATCGCGCGATCCGAGGCATCGCGCCAACACCGATATCTCGCAGTCGTCTCCAGCCCATCGCGCCCGGACGAGGCAAATTATCCCAAAAAACTCGAACTGACGGCACTTGCCTTTTTGGCCTTCCTTGGGTTCTACATCATCGCGTCGCTGACCATCTCGCTGATCCGGGAACAGGCCAGCATCTGACGATTTGGGAGACGCCTTGTGAGCGAGATCCATGACCGGACGGTTGCGGTTGGTGCTGTCCGGTTCGCCAACGGACTGCCTTTTGCCCTGATCTCTGGCCCCTGCGCCGCCGAAGGCATCCAGCACTCGGTCGACATCGCCGGCACGATGGCCGAGATCTGCTCGCGGCTGCAAATCGGCTATGTTTTCAAAGCCAGTTTCGACAAGGCGAACAGAACATCGGTGACGGGAAAGCGTGGCCTTGGTGCTGCCGAGGGGCTCGCCGCGCTCGCCGCCGTCAAAGATCAGATAGGTTGCCCGGTCCTGACCGACGTTCACCTGCCGCAGCATTGCGCCGATGCCGCCGCGGTGTGCGATATCCTCCAAATCCCGGCCTTTTTGTGCCGACAGACAGACTTGCTGTTGGCTGCCGGACGAACAGGCCGCGCCGTCAACGTCAAAAAGGGACAGTTTTTGGCGCCATGGGATATGCCGAATGTTGCGGAAAAAGTCGCCTCGACCGGTAATCAGGACATATTGCTGACCGAGCGTGGCACCAGTTTCGGGTACAACACCCTGGTCACCGATATGCGCGGGCTGCCGCAGATGGCTGCGACCGGCTATCCCGTGATCTTTGACGCCACCCACTCTGTGCAGCAGCCGGGCGGGCTGGGCGGCTCATCTGGCGGACAGCGCGAATTTGCACCGGTGCTGGCACGCGCGGCGGCAGCCGTCGGCGTCGCCGGTTTTTTCATCGAAACGCACCCGGACCCGGACAGCGCACCTTCGGATGGCCCGAATATGATCCCGCTGGATCAGATGGAGGCTGTTCTGGACAT
Source organism: uncultured Limibaculum sp. (assembly GCA_951813525.2). Lineage (GTDB taxonomy): Bacteria > Pseudomonadota > Alphaproteobacteria > Rhodobacterales > Rhodobacteraceae > Thermohalobaculum. The sequence continues at coordinate 2,028,344 of CATOTJ020000002.1, read as the reverse complement.
TCTGAAATCAATTGACGCGCCTGCAAAGGCGGCACCCGTTTCGCTTGCGTAAGTTATTCGACTGACAAGAGGTACCCTTCATGACAACGGTCCCCACGCCGCGCGCAGAGGTCGAGGTCAACAGCTTCGACAGCCTGACGGTCCCGATGATCAAGCCCACCGGCTTTCGGGAATACGATGCGCGTTGGCGGTTTCCCGAGGAGATCAATCTGGAGGGCATTCAGGCGCTGGGTCTGGGTCTGGCAACGCAGTTGCATGCCCGCGGTTTGCCGCCGGTCGTGGCGGTCGGAAACGACTACCGCTCGTATTCCGCGTCGATCAAACAGGCCTTGATGGTCGGCCTGATGGCTGGCGGCGCCGAGGTTCGGGATATCGGAACGGCCCTCAGCCCAATGGCCTATTTCTCGCAGTTCGATTTGGATGCGCAAGCGGTTGCGATGGTCACCGCCAGCCATAATCCAAACGGATGGACCGGCGTAAAAATGGGTATGGGGCGTCCGTTGACACATGGCCCGGTCGAAATGGCAGAGCTGCGCGAAATCGTTCTCGGCGGCAATGGGGTCCTGCGGGACGGCGGCCGATACCTGAAAGCCGACGGCGTTAAGGAGCGCTATATCGACGATCTTGTCGGCGATTTTCGGATGACCCGCCCATTGAAGGTGGTTTGCGCCACCGGCAACGGCACTGCCGGTGCCTTTGCGCCTCAGGTCCTCGAACGGATCGGTTGCGAGGTCGTGCCCCTGCACACCGATCTGGACTATGATTTCCCACATTACAACGCCAACCCCGAAGCGATGGAAATGTTGCACGACATGGCGCGCGCCGTTCGCGAAAGCGGTGCCGATTTGGCATTGGGTTTCGATGGCGACGGGGACCGTTGCGGTGTTGTCGATAACGACGGCGAGGAAATATTCGCCGATAAGGTCGGCGTCATCATGGCGCGCGACCTGATCAAGCTGCACCCCGGCGCAACGTTTGTCGCGGATGTGAAATCGACCGGGCTGTTCGCATCGGACCCGGCGCTGATCGCCGGGGGTGCCAAGGCCGATTATTGGAAAACCGGGCACAGCCACATGAAACGCCGGGTTCATGAACTGGGGGCTCTGGCCGGGTTCGAGAAATCGGGCCATTACTTTTTGGCACCGCCGATCGGCAAAGGATACGACTGTGGCCTGCGCGTCGCGGTGGAGCTGTGCAAGCTCATGGATCGCAACCCATCAAAGTCGATGGCCGACCTGCGCCGCGACCTGCCGGAAACCTTCGCCACCCCGACCATGTCGCCTTACTGTGCCGACGAAGAGAAGTATGACGTCATCGACCGCCTTCAGGCACGGTTGGTTGCGATGGCCGAGGCGGGCGAAAATCTCGGCCCACTGGCGATCGAGAAAGTCGTCACGGTGAACGGTGCCCGGGTCATTCTGGACGGCGGTGCCTGGGCTTTGGTCCGTGCGTCGTCAAATACGCCTAATCTGGTTGTCGTCTGCGAAAGCAGCCGGTCCGAAGTCGAGTTGCGTGCGATTTTTCAGGCGCTGGATGCGGTGATCCGGACCGAACCATCCGTGGGCGACTACGATCAGACATTCTAACAGCCCTCGCCACCCGGCCGCGGGCAGGATAGTGTTGCAGAATGAAGCCAAAGTTTTCGCCGATAGCAGCTGGACCCTTCCGGTCGATCATCGCGGGCGCAGCGGGAATACTGTTGCTGACATCCGGCGTCTCTGCCGGGGCCGAACTTACAGGTTGCAAGTGGAACGGCATCGAGCTTTGGGGCGATGTTGAAGTCGTCGAGAGCTTCCCCGACATCAAGGTCCAGATTGTCAGCAGCTTTCCTGATCTGAATGTCGAGAAAGTCTCCAGCTTCCCGGACGCGTGCGGGAAATGGAAAATTGTCGAAAGCTTTCCCGATTTTAAGGTGAAGTTCGTCGACAGCTTCCCCGGATTGGAGTGATTGCGGCGCAAAGCGTGGCCGCAATGCAAGTAACGCTGCGCGGGATTCCATAAAGGCGACGCTCGCACGGGTAAAAATAGACTTATAATGCATAAAATACTCGAAAAACGAGAAAGATGGCACTGGAAAGAGTGTTATAACGAATTATCATGCACCAAATCGTTGACTCGCACCCGCTGTAAGATAACGTCCCCACCGACCGGCAAGAAGGAACCGTCGCAATGTCTGACATGATCGACTTTCGACGGGAGCCAGAGCAATATCGCCATTGGCGGCTGGCGATTGACGGGCAGCGCGCCGACCTTTTCATGGATGTTGACGAGAATGGCGGCCTATTCGATGGCTATGAACTCAAGCTGAACTCTTATGACCTCGGCGTCGATATCGAGTTGGCGGATATCGTACAAAGGCTGCGATTTGAGAACCCCGAAGTCAAAGTGGTCGTCTTGCAATCGGGCAAGGAACGGGTGTTTTGTGCCGGGGCGAATATCCGCATGTTGGGCGGCGCGACACATGCCCACAAGGTCAATTTCTGCAAATTCACAAACGAAACACGCAACACTTTCGAAGCCGCGGGCGTCGAGTCCGGCCAGACCTATATCGCGGCGATCAAGGGCGCCTGCGCAGGCGGAGGATACGAGCTGGCATTGGCCTGTGATCACATCATCCTGGCCGACGATGCGTCATCATCGGTCGCCCTGCCCGAGGTGCCCCTTCTTGCGGTTCTGCCGGGCACCGGCGGACTGACCAGGGTAAGCGACAAACGCAAGGTGCGCCGTGATCTTGCAGATGTCTTCTGTTCGATCGAGGAGGGGGTCAAAGGCAAGCGTGCCAAGGACTGGCGCCTTGTCGATGATGTCGTCCCGAATTCACGTTTCGACGAAACGGTCGCAAATCGAGCCGCAGAGTTTGCCGCAAGATCCAGCCGGCCATCGGATGCCGCTGGCGTCAAGCTGACGCCATTGCAGCGCGAGATCGCAGACGATGGATCCATCACCTATTCAACCGTCGAAGTGCAACTGGACCGGGCAGGCCGCAAGGCGACTGTCACAATCAACGGCCCGAAGGATCCGGCGCCGAAGGATATGGACGCCTTCGCCGCGCAGGGCGCCGAGGCGTTCATGCTGCGCCTGGCCCGCGATTTGGACGATGCCATCTTGCATCTGCGCCTGAACGAGTTGGAGCTGGGTCTGATTGTGTTTCGCACGCAGGGCGACCCGGAGAGGATTTTGGCGCATGAGGCGTTGCTGCTCGCGAACCAGGATCACTGGCTTGCCAACGAGGTGCTGCTGTTCTGGAAACGGGTGCTGAAGCGGATCGACATGACATCGCGCTCGCTCACCGCGCTTGTCGAACACGGCTCGTGCTTTGCAGGCGTCCTTGCCGAGATCCTGTTCGCGGTCGACCGGACCTATATGATGGAGGACGAGTTCGAGGGCGACAATCGGCCGATGGCGACCGTGACGTTGTCGGAATCGAATTTTGGCCCTTTGCAAATGTCCAACGATCTGACCCGTTTGCAGACCCGTTTTCTAGGCGAGGAAGGGCGTGTCGACGATGCAAAGGCGCGTGCGGGCGAGGCGCTGGAGGCGGCAGATGCGGACCAATTGGGCCTGACCACATTTATTTTTGACGAAGTCGACTGGGATGACGAGGTGCGCATCTTTATGGAGGAGCGTGCCTCTTTCAGCCCGGATGCGATGACCGGGATGGAGGCAAACCTGCGCTTTGCCGGTCCGGAGACAATGGAGACACGGATCTTCGGGCGTCTGACAGCCTGGCAGAACTGGATCTTTCAACGGCCCAATGCGGTTGGCGAAGAAGGTGCGTTGCAACGTTATGGCAGCGGGAAGCGGGCGGAACTGGACATGAAGCGGGTTTGAAGGGGCAAGTGACATGATCGACGAAGTCACTTTGCGGCAAATCCGTGCCGAGACCCCCGGCGTCGGTGGCAAGCAGGTCCACCTGTTGGCGTGCGGGTCGGCGCTGATGCCGCGCCCGGTGCTGGATGCTGTAACCGATCATCTGAACCTGGAAGCCGAGATTGGCGGATACGAGGCACATGCGGCCCGGCTGGGCCAGTTGGAAGCTGTCTATGATACCGTCGCTGGTCATATCGGTGCGCAACGCGCAGAAATTGCTTTGGTCGAGAATGCGACCGTCGCCTGGTGCCAGGCGTTTTATTCCATTCCATTGAAAGCCGGACAACGCATATTGACCTGCGAGTCGGAGTATGCGTCGAACTACATTGCGTTTCTGCAGAGGGCAAAGCGGGATGGTGTTGTGATCGACGTGATCCCGTCGGACGAAACGGGCGCCGTCGATATCGCGGCGCTGCAAGCGGCGATGGGAAGCGATGTTGGTCTGATTGCAATCACTTGGGTGCCGACCAGTGGCGGATTGGTCAACCCGGCGGCAGAGGTTGGGCAGGTCGCCCGTACGCATCGCGTGCCTTACCTGCTGGACGCCTGCCAGGCGGTTGGGCAACTGCAGATCGATGTTGAAGAACTTGGGTGCGATTTTCTGTCTGCCACGGGACGCAAGTTTTTGCGCGCGCCGCGGGGAACCGGGTTTCTTTATGTTCGCGAAGACTGGATCGCGCAGCTCGAACCTGCGGTCGTCGATCTGCATTCGGCCACATGGGTTGCGCGCGATCAATACGAACTGCGCGCCGATGCGCGCCGGTTCGAAAATTGGGAAAACGCCTATGCGCTGCATGCGGGGCTGGGCGCGGCGATCGAATATGCGGACCGGATCGGTATCGACCGGATAGAAGCGCGGGTCGCTTCGCTGGCTGAATTCTGCCGTGATGCCATCGCCGATCAGCCGGGAATGACAGTGCGCGATCTGGGGTTGCGGCGCTGCGGGATCGTCAGTGTTGAAGTGGACGGCGATGCAGGCGCCCTGGTTGCCCAAATGACGGCAAGGGGTTTCGCGCTTGGGACGTCGTCGCCCACATCGACACGGTTGGACTTCGAGAAGCGCGGCTTGCCGACGCTGATCCGCATCGCGCCGCATTACTACAATACCGAGGACGAAATCTCGGCCTGCGTTGAGACGCTGGGCCAACTCGTCCGCCACACCGTCTGAACGGAGGAAACCCATGCTGGATCTGATCAATGTCAACTACGACACACTGATCCCCAACAATGTCGGCCTCAGCGAGGACAAGCGCGTCCTGAAGGCGCTGGAAAAATGGCATCCCGGCTATATCACCTGGTGGAACGACCTGATCCCGCAGAACTTCCAGGAAAGCCTGGTTTATCTGCGCACGGCAATCAGCGTTGATCCCAAAGGCTGGGCAAAGTTCGACTATGTGAAGATGCCGGAATACCGCTGGGGCATTCTGTTGGCCCCGCAGGTCGAGGATCGGCGCATCCCGTGCGGTGAACATTTTGGCGAACCGGCGTGGCAGGAAGTGCCGGGCGAGTATCGCGCAATGTTGCGACGGCTGATCGTGATTCAAGGCGACACCGAGCCGGGCTCGGTCGAGCAGCAACGGTTTTTGGGCCTGACAGCCCCCAGCCTTTACGACATGCGCAACCTTTTCCAAGTGAATGTCGAGGAGGGACGACACCTGTGGGCGATGGTCTATCTGCTGCAAAAGTTCTTCGGTCGTGACGGGCGCGAAGAAGCAGATGACCTGCTGCGCCGGTCCTCGGGATCGGAGGAAGCGCCAAGAATGCTGGGCGCCTTTAACGAAGAAACCCCGGATTGGCTGTCATTTTTCATGTTCACCTATTTCACAGACCGCGACGGCAAGATGCAGTTGGAAAGTCTGGCGCAATCTGGCTTCGACCCGCTCTCGCGCACCTGCCGGTTCATGCTGACCGAGGAGGCCCACCATATGTTCGTGGGCGAAACAGGGGTTGGCCGCACGATCCAGGCAACGGTCAACGCGATGAATGCCGCCGGGATCACCGATCCCTACGAGGTCATTAAGATCCGCGATCTCGGTGTGATCGATCTGCCGACGATCCAGAAAAAGCTGAACCTGCACTACACGTTATCGCTGGATCTTTTTGGCCAGGAAGTCTCGACCAACGCGGCGAATGCGTTTAACTCTGGCATCAAAGGGCGTTATCACGAGCACCGCATCGGCGATGATCACAAGCTGGACGGCGCGACCTACAACGTTTGGAGCCTGGTTGACGGCGCGGTCGTGCAGCAGGAGGTGCCTGCGCTGACCGCTGTGAATATGCGGCTGCGCGATGATTACATTAAAGACGCATCGGGCGGTGTTGGGCGTTGGAACAAAGTGATCGAAAAGGCTGGAATCGCCTTTTCGTTGGCCCTGCCGCACGAAGCGTTCCACCGTCAGATCGGCGTCTTTTCCGCCGCCAAATTCGACCCGGACGGCAATGTGATCTCGGACGCTGAATGGGAGGCTAACAAAGACAGATGGCTGCCGTCCAAAGCCGACGGCGATTTCATCCAGTCGCTGATGAAACCCTGTTACGAGCCTGGCAAATACGCCACCTGGATCGCGCCGCCGAAGGTCGGGATCGACAATAAGCCAGGTGACTTCGAGTATGTGAAGCTGGCCTATGCGTGACCGCCGGGGTGTCCGACATGAACCAACCCATTAAGCAGCATCTGATCGATCCCGAGATTTGTATCCGGTGCCACACCTGCGAAGAAGCCTGCCCGATCGACGCGATCACCCACAATGACGACAATGTCGTCGTCGATGCGTCGAAGTGCAATTTCTGCATGGATTGTATCGGACCCTGTCCGACCGGGTCGATCGACAATTGGCGGGTCGTGCTTGAACCTTATTCGTTAGAGGAGCAGTTCGAGTGGATGGAACTGCCGGAGCAGGAGGAAATCGCCGCGGGCGACAACGCCGCCGATACGTCGGTCGAAGCGTTGGACGATGCTGTCGCCGCGCTGATCGCCGAGGCGCATGCCGGGGCAGGCGGCCAAACCAAAGCGCCCGTCTCTTCCGCAAAACCTTCGGTTAATCTCTTCGCGCCATCGAAACCTGCGATGGCCACGGTTCAGGGAAATTACCGTCTGACAGCGGACGGTGCGGACAGCGACGTACGGCATCTTATTCTGGATCTGGGATCGACGATCTTCCCCGTATTGGAGGGGCAGACGGTCGGTGTCACGCCGCCGGGAGAGACCGTGCCGCGGCTCTATTCCGTCTCTTCACCGCGCGATGGCGAGCGCCCGAACACAAACAATCTGTCGCTGACGGTCAAGCGCGAGGATCACGGCAAGGCATCGAACTATCTCTGCGATCTGGCCAAGGGTGATCAGGTCGCGCTGTCCGGGCCATTTGGCTCGACGTTCCTGATGCCGGACGACCCGCAGGCCCATTGTGTGATGATCTGCACCGGAACCGGATCGGCGCCGTTTCGCGGATTCACCATGCGCCGGCAACGCACGATGCCGAAATCGGCAGGTTCCCTGACCCTGATTTTTGGCGCGCGGACACCGGACTCGCTGCCCTATTTCGGCCCGCTCAAGAAAGTCCCGGAAAAGTTCATGGCCAAACATTTCGCATTCAGCCGGGTCGACGGGCAATCCAAGGAATATGTCCAGGACCGGATGCGAGCGGAGAGCGAGGCGCTGGCCGATAAGCTGCGCGACGAGAATACGCATCTCTACGTTTGTGGATTGAAGGCGATGGACGCGGGTGTCGAGCAGGCGCTGGAAGATGTCTCACGCCAGCACGGGCTGAACTGGCAAGAGATCCGCAACCGGATGCTGGATGAAGGCCGATACCATGTCGAGACCTACTGATCCGCTTTCGTTTGCAGATTTCAGGTACCGGTGCAGCCGCCGCCGTTCGCCGCGCCTCGACCATGATGTGTTCGCCCGATGAGTGAAGTGGCAGCCAAACCGCAACCACCCGCCGTGGATTCGCACTCGACGGATATCGATCAGCGTATCGCCGATCTGACCAAGCTGGTCGGGCAGCGCGTTCGCGAGATGCGAAAAGGATCGGGTTTGTCGCGGCGCGAGTTGTCCGAACGTTCGGGAGTTTCGCAACGCTATATCGCACAGGTCGAGTCGGGCGCCGGGAACATATCGATAGCCTTGCTTCTGAAGATGGGGGCGGCACTGGACTGCCCGGTTGATTGGTTTTTGGCCGACAACGATCCGCTGTCTGCCGAGGCCAGTCAGGTGGCCACGCTCTACCGCAAGGCCGAGAGCGCGCGGCGCCATGCGGTGATGAGGATGCTGAAAGCGAGCGAGGCGGGGCCAGGCCGGGCGAACCGGGTCGCGCTGATCGGATTGCGCGGGGCTGGTAAATCGACATTGGGACGGCGGGCCGCCGCAAAACTTTCCGCAAGGTTCGCCGAGTTGAACGACGAAATCGAAAGCGACGCCGGGATGACGGTTGCCGATGTCATGGCGCTCTACGGGCAGGAGGGATACCGGGCGCTGGAAAACCGGGCGCTTTCCCGTGTTGTCGAGACAAACGAGACCGTCATTCTCGCCGTCGCTGGCGGTATTGTCAGCGCGCCAGATACCTTTGAGGTTTTGTTGAACCGGTTCCACACAATCTGGTTGAAGGCGGCCCCCCAGGATCACATGGACCGGGTACGCGCCCAGGGCGACGAGCGGCCGATGGCCGGCAACCCGTTAGCAATCGATGAATTAAAGGCGATCCTGTCGGGGCGCGAGGCGCAGTACGCGCGTGCCGATTGTGTTCTGGATACGTCCGGACGCAGCGAAAATGCTGTCCTGGACGACCTGCTGGCGACCCTCAAACAGCGCGGTTTCCTGGAATAGCCTTGCGCATTTGCGTTGCCGGCGATCGATCCCCGCTTGGGCTTGGCATCCCAGCACAACCGCAATATCCCGGATCGATAACGAAACCAGATAGATTGCGGCCTGTCCGCGATCGGGAAGAGAGCGGTCATGAAAATTCTGGTGCTGCAGCATGCCGAAGTTGAACATCCCGGCAGCTTCCGAACCTTCTTGCACGAGGATGGCCACAGCTATGACGCGGTCGAATTGGACGCGGGCGAGCCGCTGCCTTCGCCGGAAGGGTACGATGCGCTTTGGGTCATGGGTGGGCCAATGGATGTCTGGCAAGAGGACCAGCACCCCTGGTTGCGCGCCGAAAAAGAATTCATTCGTGAAGCGGTCGAGGGAAAGGGGATGCCGTTCTTGGGGTTGTGCCTCGGTCATCAGCTTTTGGCCGAAGCATTGGGCGGGGCCGTCGGGCCATCCGCTGTGCCCGAGATTGGGGTTCTTGATGTTCAGTTGACGGAAGACGGCGCCAGCGGTGTCTTTTTCGACGGTCTGCCGGAACGGTTTCATTGCCTGCAATGGCACTCTGCCGAGATAACGCGCATGCCGGTTGGCGGACAGGTTCTCGCAACCTCTCCGGCCTGTGCGGTTCAGGCGATGAAGTGGGGAACACGGGCCTATTCGGTGCAATTTCACTTGGAAGTCGAGCCGGATACCGTTTCGAATTGGTCCGAGATCGCCGAATATCGCGAGGCATTGCAAACCGCGATGGGTGCAAGTGGCGTTGCTCAGATGACCGCAGCGGTGGATGCGCGGTTGGGCGAATTTCAGACCGCGGCCGAACGGGTTTATATCAATTGGATGCAGGCCGTCGCGCAGACTTAAGGGCTCGCTATGTGGCCGAAGCCCGCGTCAGCGACAAACGCGCTGTTTCCAGATGATCTTTCATCGCTATCGCCGCGGATTCAGGTTCGCGTGTGCGGATTGCATCCAATATGACCCGGTGCTGGCGATTATAGAGTTTGATGATTTCGGGGTCCAAAGTGAGGCGCCGCATCCGGGTCCATTCATCCAACGACCGGACCGTGTTGATCTGTTCGATCAGCCATATCAGCAGGTTGTTCCGGGTGGACGTCGCCAGCGTCCGGTGAAATGCGGTGTCTGATTCCGCAAATTTTTGTGGATCCGCGATCGAATGTTCCATTTGCAGCGTCAGTTCATCCAGCCGCTCGAATTCTTCGCGCCGACCATAGAGGACGCTTAGCCTGCAAATATGCGGCTCTAATGCAAAACGGGCATCGATCAGTTCCAATGGCGCAGCCTGTTCCAACGCATTCGGAATTGCGGCCGGCTCGTTCGCGGTGACATAGGTGCCGCTTCCGGGTTTGGTTTGCAGCAATCCCTCGCGCTCGAGTTGGTACAGCGCATCGCGCAGCGTGTTTCTGGCGACGCCAAAAGTCTCGGCCAGTTGGCGCGACGCCGGCAAGCGCTCGAATCGCCGGTATTCGCCACTCTCGATGGATCGACGCATTTGCTTTGCGACGTCCGCAGCGCCCTTCCTGGCCATGGCTTCTCCAGAGATTGATCCAATTTCGATCCAATATAATCAGAATGCGTAGAATGGCAACAAATTGGATCAGAAAATGGTTGAATTATGCTTCGGTTTGGCCCTGAATTGGATCAGCCCTGTTCGTTCAGAATCGGGGGCATTGGGAAATGGAGCTTTCACACGATCTTAGCGATGCGTTCTGTTCTGCTCCCGGGGTGCGGACATCTGGTCAAGAGCGCGCACAAAGAAATTGTTGAGAGTATGCAGACGCGGTGTCGGCCGCGATGCGAAAAGGCGCAAAAATGATAACGGCCCGAAACGGGCGACGAAACGACGACAGGGAGTAAGACAAGTGGCAAAAACCGATCTCGAAGGCTTCGTCGAGGCCAAGGGCCGTTCAGCCAGAATCAAGGCCGTGCGCAAGAAGATCGACGAATTGGGGATCGAGTATCTCTACCTGCAATTCGTGTCGGTCACCGGCAAGATCATGGGCAAAGGCATTCCCGCCGACCATTGGGAAAACGTCGCCATGAAGGGCTTCCAGCTTGTCTATGGCGCCACGGTCAATCTCTTCACCGATCGTTCGGGCAACTATATGGGGTATGGCCCGGAAGCTGCCGAGCTGGTTGGCATCCCCGAGCCGGAAACCTTCATGCAATTGCCCTGGGCGCCCAAAATCGGACGCTTCTATTGCACGCTGTTTCGCAACCGCGAAGAAAAGGAAGATCCGGGCGGGTTCTTGACTGCAGACAGCCGGGGCAACCTGCGCCGCATGCACGACGAATTCCAAAAGAAGCACAAGCTGCAATTGCGGATGGGCACCGAGCCCGAAATGATGTGGCTGAAATTCAACGAGCAAGGCGTGCCGGAAGACGGTTTTTCCAAGCCATACTGCTATCACATCGATCAGTTCGAGAGCCTGCGTCCCGTGACCATGAAGGTCATGGAGTACACCCGTAAGATGGGCTTCGACATGGTCCAGGGCGATCACGAGGATGCGCCGGGCCAGCTGGAACTGAACTGGATGTTCGACGATGTCCTGCGCAATGCCGACCGCCTGACGACCTATCGCCAGATCTGTGCGCAGGTCGCGCGTGAATTCGGTATCTTCGCCTGCTTCATGACCAAGCCGTTCATGGGTGTGTCCGCCTCGGGCTGTCACCACAACATGAGCCTGTGGAAAGGCGGCAAGGACGAGTTCGTCAAAACCGGCAATGACCCGGACAACCTGCCGGGCATGAAAGACAACTATATGTACGTCAAAGGCGGAGCGAATACGTTCATGCCGGACGGAAAAGATCCCCAGATGCCGGGTAAGCTGGGTCTGAAAGCCATTGGCGGCGTTGTCCATCACCTGCAGGCTTTGACGGCTATCGGGTGCTCGACGGTCAACTCTTACCGCCGCCTTTGGGATACGGGTTTCTGGGCGCCGGTCTTCAGTGATTGGGGTTTCCAGAACCGGACAACGGGGCTGCGGGTTTCGGCCCCCGGCCGGTTCGAATATCGCTCGGTCGACAGTATGGTGAACCCCTATCTGATGGGCACCACGCTGCTGGCGGCCATGGACGACGGTATCGACAACAGCCTGGACCCCGGTGAGCCGGAAGAGCGCAACATCTACGATGCCATCAAGGAAGGCAAAGACGTCAAGAAGCTGCCGATGTCGCTGGGCGAAGCCCTGGAGCATTTGGAAAACAGCGAAGTCGTCAAGCGCGGGATGCCCGGCGAGATGTATCGCCTGTACCACGAGTACAAGTCGGACGAATGGGCGCGGTTCATGTCGACCGTCACCGACTGGGACAAGGAAACCTATATGGAGTGCCTGCCATAAGGTCGTCCGGGGTGCGCTGAAGCGCACCCTACCCACCAAATCGTAGGGTGCGCTTCAGCGCGCCGAAACAATGGAGACACCGCGAATGTGCGGAATTGCAGGACTTATCCATAAGGGCAAAAGCTCGAATGTCGGCGGCGAAATGACTGCAATGTTGCAAGCCCTTAAGCACCGCGGACCGGACTCGACCGGTTATGCGGTCTATAGCGACAAGGCCGATGGCGACTACATCATGCGCGTCAAGATCGCCGAAGCCGAAGACATGGACCGCGGCCGTGGCATCCATGCGGTACTGGAGGAACGGATCGCCGAGGTCGACTCGATCCTCGGTGAGCATGGCGCCAACGTGAAACAAAAGGACCGCGTGCGCCCCTATGCGCTGCGTTATGTCTTGTCCCATGGCGGGGACACAGGCGAAATGGCCGGCCATATCGAGGAAATTCAGGACGTTGAAATTCTGTCGATGGGCAACGGGCTGGAGTTGATCAAGGATCTGGGCGACGCGCAGGTTGTTGCAGATGCCTATGGCCTGCACGATTTTACCGGCACCCATGGGATCGGCCATACCCGCATGGCGACCGAGTCTGATGTCGATATCAAATCGGCGCACCCCTATTGGGCGTTCCCGTACAACGATGTCAGCGTCGTGCATAACGGCCAGATCACGAACTACTGGATCATGCGCCGCGAGATGGAGCGCCGGGGTCATCGTTTCATGTCGAACTGCGACTCGGAACTGCTGGCTGTCTATACCGCGCACAACCTGGCCAATGGCGTCTCGCTGGAAGATTCGTTGCGCCAGTCGATCGAGGAAATCGACGGGGTGTTCACATATCTGGTCTGCACCAAGGACCAGTTGGGCATGGCCAAGGACACGATGGCGGCCAAGCCGCTGGTTCTGTACGAATCCGACGATCTGATCGCCATGGCCTCGGAAGAGGTTTCGATCCGCGCGATCCTGCCACACGAAATCGACACCACCGACCCCTACGACGAGGAGGTTCGCGTATGGCAAGCGTGAGCGACGCCGAATTGAAGTCCATGACCCAGGAAGACCGGGTCAAGGCATTGGGCATGACGACAGACCAGTTGACTGGCCGGTCGATGTATATGGAGTTCGATCCCGATGCGACCGAGCGGTTCATCTATCCCTGGGCCGACGATGTCGATTTCAATAAACGCACCGAGGTGGATTGCGACGGTCTGACCACGACCGAAGTGAACTCGAAGATCCGGGCATTGATGGCTGAAGGCTATGGCTCGATCGTCATCAAGAACCCGCGCGGCGCACACTCGCTGGGCGTCGGCATCCTGAACAAGCTGAACCTGATCATCGAAGGATCGACGGGATACTTCTCGGTCGGTCTGATCGACGGCCCGAATGTGCGCGTCAATGGCCGCGTCGGCTGGTCCTGCGGCGAAAACATGATGTCCGGGACAGTGGTGATCGAAAAGAACGCCGGCTCGACCTTCGGCGCCGCGATCCGAGGCGGCGATCTGGTTTGCCGCGGGTCCGTCGGATCACGCACCGGCATCGACATGAAGGGCGGCACAATCATCGTCGGTGGCGACACCGGGGCTTTGTCCGGGTTCATGATGCAGCGCGGACGCATGGTCGTGTGCGGCAATGCGGGCAAGAACTTGGGCGACAGCATGTATGACGGCACGATCTATGTCGGCGGTTCAACCAAGTCGCTGGGTGTTGATGCCGTCGAGGCGGAACTGACCGAGCTGGACCAGCACTGGCTAACCCGCAAACTGACGCAATACGGGCTGATGCCGGAACAAGGCGTCGGGCATTTCACCAAGGTCGTCGCAGGCAAACAACTGTGGAACTACGACAACCTCGAGCCGAACGAGAAGAAACTGATTCTGTGATGGATGGGGTGGGATCCTGCCCTGCGGCGCGGCCGTAGGGCGGATGTCCAATCCGCCACTCGAAGGGAGACTATCCATGCCTGACGGCAGCCCGACCACCAAAAAGCCGCTCGACCGCGATGTTAACCGCATTGGCGACAGCTTCATTTTTCCGCCCCGTGTCATGGACGACATCCATATCAAGGCCGAACTTGGCCGGTATCGAATGCGCGGCTTTTCGCTGTTCAAGAAAATCCCGCACTGGGATGATCTGACCTTTCTGCCGGGCACGCTGACCCGGTTCGTTATCGAAGGCTATCGCGAGAAGTGCGAAACGCGCACGATCATCGGCCCCCGCGCCAAGCGGCCTTTGGACTTGGATATCCCGGTCTACATCACCGGGATGAGCTTTGGCGCGCTGTCCTATGAAGCCAAGACAGCCTTGGCGCGCGGTGCGACCATGGCCGGGACCGCGACCTGCTCCGGCGAGGGCGGAATGATCCCGGACGAGCGGCGTTACTCGTCCAAATGGTTCTATCAGTGCATCCAATCGCGTTATGGCTTTAACCCCCACCACCTGGTTCTGGCCGATGGCTGCGAGTTCTTTATTGGCCAGGGCTGCAAGGTTGGCCTTGGCGGGCACCTGATGGGCCAGAAGGTGACCGACCAGGTCGCTGAAATGCGCTCGTTGCCCGCCGGGATCGATCAAAGGTCCCCGGCCCGGCATCCCGATTGGCTGGGGCCGGATGATCTGGCCCTGAAGATCCAGGAAATTCGCGAAGCCACTGACTGGCAGATTCCGATTCAGCTGAAGCTGGGCGCGGCGCGCGTCTATGACGATGTGCGGATGGCGGTGAAATGCGACCCGGACAGCATCTATATTGACGGTATGGAAGGCGGCACCGGCGCGGGCCCGCACCTGGCGACCGAAGACACCGGTGTGCCGGGCATGGCTGCGATCCGCCAGGCCCGCAAGGCCATCGACGACCTGGGCAAGCGCGGCGAGATTTCGCTGGTTTATGCTGGTGGTATCCGCAACGGCGCTGACGTTGCCAAGGCCATCGCGCTGGGCGCCGATGCCATCGCAATCGGTCATTCGGCCATGATGGCGCTGAACTGCAACAAGGATATCCCAGAGGCGAACTATGCGGAGGAAATCGGTGCCGAACCCGGATATTGCTATCACTGCCACACCGGCCGTTGCCCTGTTGGCGTGGCAACGCAGGACCCGGCGCTGCGCCAGCGGCTGGATCCGGACGAAGCTGCCGAGCGGGTCTATAATTTCCTGCACACGCTGACGATCGAAGCGCAGCTTTTCGCGCGGGCCTGCGGCAAGACACATCTGCACAGCCTGGAGCCGGAAGATCTGGCGGCGCTGACCATGGAGGCAAGCGCCATGGCCGGTGTCCCGTTGGCAGGTACCAGTCACACCGTGGGGATCGAGGATTACCATCACCTTTGAGGGTTGGCGGTGCGCTGAAGCGCACCCTACCCGCCGACCGTAGGGTGCGCTTCAGCGCATCGTCGAGGAGAGAAAACATGGCAGGCACGCAATATCGCGGCTCGGAAATCAAGGACGTCGATCAGTTCCTGAACGACGCGGCCGGATTGGAATCCGAGCGTGAGAAGGAAATCGGCCAGCACATCGGCTATCGCTATGACGTCAACCTGGTGCCGGACTACGATCGGATCACGCCGTTCCTTAAATCTTACCTGGAACATATGGGCTGGGACGATCTGAACTGGCTGGAAGACATTCACATGGGATACGAGGACGGCAGACCCGCCGTCTTTGATCGCAATATCAATGGTTGGGTCCGAATTCCGGACACGATCGATTTGCCGGACAATCAGCAGGATCGTGACATGATTGCCCGCGAACTGCTGTTGAAGTTCCAGATGTCGGATCGTCACCCGCTGGTGACGCTGCGCAAGGCGTATATGAAGTTCTGAGCCCCGGGGGACAGGCCACGGACATGCAGAGTTCGACTGCCAGATTGTTGGGAATAGCTGACGCGCACCCGCTGCGTGATGCCTTTCTGCGCTGGCAGTGCCGTGTCCGGCAGATGATGATGCGAGACGAAATGGGCCGGCCCGGAGACGCCGTCATGCCATCGTTGACACTGGCTGGGGCGGCCGCACCCATGGGGCACATCATCACCGTCCTGTCCAAACTGCCAGGGTATTCAGTCGTGCCCGAGATGCGCCATATGGTTCAGCGCACGCAAGATCCGGCAGCGGTTCGCGATGCGGCGCTGAAGTTTCTCTCCGCTGGCCATTTCCAAAAGGCGGCCGAGTTTTCGGATATCCTGACCGCCACCTTTCCACCGGGCTCGGACGGCGCGCAGACCATTCGCCGGGCCGAGAGGTGCACGCTGACCTTCGAAGCCTTCAGCCAGCGCTATGATCTGGCGTGCCGGGTCTGGAAACTGACAACGAAGAACCCGCTTTGGCAGGCAACCTATTGGCACAACGCCCTGTTCAATCCGTCGCTGTCTGCCGAGACGGTGATCTTGGGGTTCGAGCCGGATTGGGACGCGTCGTCGGCCGATCCGGGTCAGGCATGATCGGATGATCAGTGCGCGGAAACATACCCTTCGGCGGCGCCAGTGCCGCGCTGCGAAATCGATCGCGAAAGTTCAAATTGGGAGAGTTGAATGACGAAACGGGTGGCCATTATCGGAGCAGGGCCATGCGGCCTGGCGCAATTGCGTGCTTTCCAGTCGGCGGCCGAAAACGGCGCCGAGGTACCCGAGGTGGTGTGCTTTGAAAAGCAGGAAGACTGGGGCGGGTTGTGGCGCTATTCGTGGCGCACCGGCGTCGATGAGTATGGCGAGCCGGTCCATAATTCGATGTATCGCTATCTGTGGTCGAACGGCCCGAAGGAAGGGTTGGAATTCGCCGATTATACGTTCGACGAACATTTCGGCCGCCCGATCGCCAGCTATCCGCCGCGCGCGGTGCTGTACGATTATATCGAAGGCCGCATCAAAAAGGCCGGTGTGCGCGACAAGATCCGGTTTCGCACTGTCTGCCGCCACGTCGAAGAGAATGCCGACGGCACCTTCAAGGTAACTGTCGAGGACCTGCCCAACGCCAATACATATTCGGAAAACTTCGATCATGTGGTTGTGGCGTCCGGCCATTTCAGCACCCCGAACGTGCCGCACTATCCCGGCTTTGAAAGCTTCAAGGGGCGCGTTCTGCACGCACACGATTTCCGCGATGCGCTGGAGTTCAAAGACAAGGATATCCTGATCCTGGGGACGTCCTATTCCGCCGAGGATATCGGCTCGCAGTGTTGGAAATACGGCTGTAAGTCGGTGACCGTCGCGCACCGTACCGCGCCGATGGGTTATAACTGGCCCGACAACTGGCAGGAAGTGCCGGCGTTGGTCAAAGTCGAGGGCAACACGGCCCATTTCAAGGACGGCACCACCAAGGATGTCGATGCCATTCTGTTGTGCACGGGCTATAAGCACCACTTCCCGTTCATGCCCAAAGAGCTGCGTTTGGAATGCCCGAATGTGCTGGCAACGCCGATGCTCTATAAGGGCGTTGCCTTCGCCGATAATCCCAAGATCATGTATCTGGGCATGCAGGACCAGTGGTACACGTTCAACATGTTCGACGCCCAGGCCTGGTGGGCCCGCGACGTCATGATGGGCAAGATCGGCACCCCCGACCGCGCCGCCATGCAGGCCGATATTGACGCCCGCATGGCCGCCGAGGCCGCGTTGGCCGACGACTATGCCTGCATCGACTATCAGGGCGCCTACACGGAAGAGCTGATCGCCGAGACGGACTATCCCAGCTTTGACATCAAGGCATCGAACGAAGCCTTCTATCAGTGGAAGAAGCACAAGAAGGCCAACATCATGACCTTCCGCGACCATGGCTACGTGTCGCCAATGACCGGCACTGTCGCTCCGGCCCACCACACCGTGTGGAAGGACTGTCTGGATGACAGCATGGAAGACTATCTCAAAAACTGAACGACAAGCGGGGTCAACCCGCGAAGGAATGACGACGAAAGTATCGGTCATGTGACCGAAAAAAGGGAGAGAAGTATGAAAACTCTAACCAAAGCCCTTGGTGCCGCGGCAATTGCCGTGATGCCGGGGATGGCCATGGCGGCCGACAGCGAAGACCCGATCATCATCCCAATTCACAACTGGTCCAGCCAGATCGTGATGAGCCATGTGGTCGGCCAGATGTATGAAGGCATGGGCCTGAACGTCGAATTCGTGACGACAGACAGCCAGGCCGTCTACGAGTCGGTCCGGCTGGGCGACGTGACGCTGGAACTGGAAGTTTGGGAAGGTGCCTTTGGCGCATCCTACCGCGCCGCACTGGCAAAAGGTGGCATGGTCGACGCAGGTGCCCACGACGCAGTCACTCGGGAAGACTGGTGGTACCCGATGTGGACCAAGGAAGCCTGCCCGGGTCTGCCCGATTGGAAGGCGCTGAACGACTGTGCGCACCTGTTCAAGACCGCCGAGACCGGTGACAAGGGCCGTTATCTGGATGGACCTGTTGATTGGTTGAAGCATGGTAAGGAACGTGCCGAAGCTCTGGACCTGAACTTTGTCGTCATCAATGCCGGTTCGGCTGCAGCGTTGTGGGCCGAAATCGGTGCCGCGGAAAAAGACAAACGCCCGGTTCTGGTCTTCAACTGGACCCCGAACTTCGCCGAAGCCGTCTGGCCCGGCGAATTTGTCGAATTCCCGGAATGGGAAAATGGTTGCGACAAGGACCCGTCGAAGGGCCCGAACAAGGACGCGCTCTACGATTGCGGCAACCCGGCCAAGGGTTATCTGCGTAAAGTCGCTCACCACGAGATGACTGCGAAGTGGCCGTCGGCTTACTGTGTGCTGTCGAATATCAGCTTCACCAACCCGCAGATCGCTCAGATGGCGAAATACGTCGACACCGACGAAATGGAGCCGGAAGACGCAGCCGCACAGTGGCTGGAAGAAAACCGGGCGGTTGTTGACCCCTGGATCAGCGCCTGCACCAGCTAATCGCAGCGCGATTTGACAATGGCTCCGCCCCGGATGACCTTCGGGGCGGAGTTTTATCAAAGAGAACAAATCAATGACCGACGCACCCGTCATCGCCGCCAGGAATGTCTGGAAACTGTTTGGACCGGATCCGGAACGCTATCTGGCAAAGATGACCGAGGGACGGTCGTTCGACGACATTCGCGCCGATGGGTATATCGCGGGCGTCAAGGATGTCTCGATCGAGGTTTCGCGCGGCGAAATGCTGGTGATCATGGGGCTGTCGGGGTCGGGAAAATCCACCTTGGTGCGCTGTTTTTCGCGCCTTCACGATATCACCGGTGGAACCATCGAGGTCGAAGGCCAGGATATCATGGCCCTGAGGGAACGCGAGCTGATCGAGCTGCGCCGTTCGAAAATGGGCATGGTGTTCCAGTCATTTGGCTTGCTGCCGCACCGGACGGTGCTGGAGAATGTGGCCTTCCCGCTGGAAATGCGCGGTCAGGAACGCCACGCCCGGCGCGAGCGCGCGCTGGAGGTCGTCAAGCTGGTCGGTCTGGAGGGGCGCGAGGACTATTTCCCGCGCGAGCTGTCCGGCGGGCAACAACAGCGCGTCGGCATTGCCCGCTCGCTGGCGATTGAACCCGACATCTGGTTTCTGGACGAGCCGTTCTCGGCGCTCGATCCTCTGATCCGGCGCGAGATGCAGGACGAATTCCTGCGCTTGCAGGAATTGCTTGGCAAGACCATCGTCTTCATCACCCACGATTTCGACGAGGCGCTGCGTCTTGCCGACCGGATCGCCATCATGAAGGACGGCGCGGTCGAGCAATGCGATACGCCGGACCGGATCGTGTTGAACCCGGCCACCGAGTACGTTCGCAAATTCACCGAAGAGATTGACAAGGCCCGCGTCGTGCATGCGCGTGTCCTGGCAAAGCCTGCGAACGGCGCCCCGGCCGACGGTGTGCCGATCGATGCATCGGCCACGATCCAGAATCTGGCGCGCCTGTTGGTGAACGACCCGCGCGAGGCAATCCCTGTCGCTGATAAATCCGGCGCTTTGATTGGCGTCATGAACCGGCAGGAAGCGCTGGGCGTGTTGTTGGGGACAGACTGATGGCAGTGACTGCCGCCCAGGACATCGATGCCGTGGGGTCACAGCGAAAGCCCCGCGACAACGTTCTGATTGGCCTGCTGGCAGCCGTGCTGATCCTGATCCTTGCGCATGCGGCCGGAATTCTACCAAGTTGGCTGCACCGTCTTCCCGAGGCCGCGATCCCACCGACGGCCGAGTGGTTGGATGCGGTTTTTTCGTTTGTTCAGAACGACTTGGGGTTGATCCACTTCACCCGCGCGATTGCGGGTGGTTTGGAATACCTGCTGGATGCGACCGCCAACCTGCTCTACGGCAAACGCCGCTGGCCGTTCCTGGGTCCGATCCCGTGGACGGCGATTGCCGTCGCCGGGGCCGTCGTTGGATACTATCTGGGCGGCTGGCGCCTGGCTGCGCTGGCGGTGGGCACGTTTGCCTGGACCGCGCTGGTCGGCCAATGGAAACTGGCCATGCAGACCATGTCGGTGCTGGTGGTGGCTGCGCCGTTTGCCTTTCTAATCGGCATCATGCTGGGGATTGCTGCCTGGAAATACCGTTGGGTCGACATCGCGATCAAACCGATCCTCTCGATCCTGCAAACACTGCCGTTTTTTACGTATCTGCTGCCCGCCGTGATCTTTTTCAAAGTGGGACCGACCGCAGGCGCGGTGGCGACGATCGTCTACGCCATTCCACCGATGATCCTGATGACCACGCTGGGACTGAAGAAGGTCAGCCCCGAGGTGATCGAGGCGGGAAAGATGTCGGGATGTACGCGCTGGCAGATGCTGACACGGGTCTATCTGCCTGCTGCGCGCACTGAACTGCTGGTCGGCGTCAATCAGGTCATCATGCTGTGCCTGGCCATGGTTGTTCTGACGGCGTTCATCGGGATGCCTGGACTGGGCGCGAAGCTGCTGGCCATGATGGGCAGCTTTAAGATCGGCCGGTCGTTCGAAATCGGCATCACCATTGTTCTGCTGGCCATCATGCTGGACCGCCTGTCCAAGGCCTGGGTCGTCAAACAGCCCGAACATTTTGAACGCGGCACACCCTGGTGGCAGCGCCATTTGTTCTTGCTGATGGCCGTCGGAGGGTTCGTGCTGTTCTTTATTGCGGCGCAGTTCATCGGCATTCTGGACGAGGTCGGGCGCAAACAGTCGCTGTCAAAGGGCAAGGAAATCGACACGGCGATCAAGACCTTCCTGGACATCGACGGCGTGCAGGCGGTCACGCAGTGGCTGCGATACTTCCTGAACGTTGAAATTCTGATCCCGTTCCGGAACGCCCTGCTTTGGATACCGACCCCTGCGTTTGTTCTGGCAATCACGGCGTTTGCCTATTGGCTGGGCGGGCGGAAAGCCGGGATTTATGGCCTGATCTTCTTCACAATCGTTGCCTTCTCGGGCTGGTGGGACCGGTCGGTGATCACGCTTTATACGGTCATCGCGGCGGTGTTCCTGTCCATGCTGATTGGCATTCCGCTGGGCATCTGGGCGTCGCGCGGGGCAGGGCGGCCGATCTCGCTGAGCGACGGACCGATGGAAATCGTGACCGGCTTGCTGGGCTTGGCCGTCAAACGCCTGCCGATTGCCCTGCTGGCCCTGGTCGTCGCGGGTTGTGTCCATCTCTTCTCGACAACCGAACAGGCGTTCCTCAGCCCGTCCAGCGCATCGCTTTGGGTTTTAATCGCGGTTTTCGTGGCACTTTGGTGGGTCGTGCGGCGGTGGCCCCGCGATACCGTTGTTCTGATGATCGCGGATTCGGCCCAGACCTTCCCCAGCTTTATCTACCTGATCCCGGCCATCATGCTGTTCGGCGTCAACGATGTGGCCGTTGTCTTCTCGATCCTGATTTTTGCGACCGTGCCGCTGACGCGCTATACCATCGAGGGGATGCGCACGGTGCCGCCGCAAACGACCGAGGCGGCGGATATGTCGGGCGCGACACGCTGGCAGAAACTGGTGTCGGTGCAGTTGCCGCTGGCGCTGCCGACCATGGCCGTCGGCTTTAACCAGGCGATCATGTTCGCGTTTTTCATGGTCATCATCGCGGCGTTCATCGGCACGCAGGATCTGGGGCAGGAGCTGCAACGCACGCTGGCCGGTACCGATCTGGGCAAGAATATCGTGCTGGGGCTGAACGTCTCGCTGATGGCGCTGACCTTTGATCTGGCGATCCTGGCTTGGGCCGAAAAACGCAAGGCTGCATTGGGGCTGTCATGAATGTAAGACCCGTCTTCGAGGTTCCGTGGGAGCGTAAGGGCGTGATCCAGCCTGGCCTGCCGATCTTGCCGCACGGGGTCGAACGCCATCCGGTGCCCGGCGGCGGATCGCGTGCTGTTGCCATCCACAAAGGCGACGAGATCATCGTGCAGGACCGGGAGGGGTTGCAACGGGGCGAGTTGGTGTTCTTCGCGCCGGACCGGTCATCGGACGCTGCGATGCTGGGCGCCACAGGCACCGGCAGGCCAGAGGCGACGATTGCGACGCTGGCGAACGGTTCCCCTTCGGGCGCCAAGGTTTTGCGGGCGCTGGCGGCTGCCGGGTTCGAGATCGACCAGGGCGATGCGGTGCCGGTTTTTGCCGGTGGCTCGCGCGCCGGCGACTATCAGCAATTCGCCGCGGAATGTGACGGGCTTTTGATCTGTGCGGCCCCTGGTGGCCCGATGAGCCCGGAAGATCAGGATGCGCCGACTGAACTGATCCTCTATGTCCGCCGCGCCGCGCCGGGCGACCCCAAGGCCGAGATCGGCCCGCCAGACCCGCTGGCCGACCCGCTGAAGGACATCAACATTCAGCCCGGTAATGCCGCGGCTTTCGAGGTCAAAAAGGGCGAATACATCCAGATCTTGGATGTGAAGGGTCGCGAGTGCTCGGACTTTCAGGCGTTCAGCCGCCGGGCGTTGGACAAGGGTATCGAGCGGGAAATCGACCCGACGACGACACGCAGCCTGATGGGCAGCCTCTATCCCATGCCGGGCATTTTCTCCAAGTATTGGAGCGTCGATCAGGAACCGCTGGTCGAGATCGTGCAGGACACCTGCGGGCGCCATGACACGTTCGGATTGGCCTGTACGGCGCGGTATTACGAGGATCTGGGCTATCCCGGCCACGTCAATTGCTCGGACAATATGAACATTGAACTTGGCCGGTTCGATGTGCGTCCGCGCGGCGGCTGGCCCGCGATCAACTTCTTTTTCAACACGATGCTGGATGACACCAATGCCATTGGCATGGACGATCCGTGGTCACGGCCCGGCGACTATGTGTTGTTGCAGGCGCTGAGCGATCTGGTCTGTGTCTCGACCGGCTGCCCCTGCGACGTGGATCCGGCAAACGGTTGGAATCCAACGGATATTCAGGTTCGTACCTACAAGGCGAACGAAGACTTTAAGCGGTCGATCGGCTATCGGAAATCGGCGGAGGCGGATGTGGAAGAGACCAAGAAAACAGCGTTCCACGATTGTTTCGCACGGCACACGCGGGATTTTGTCGAGTATAACGGCTATTGGCTGGCGAACACATTCACCAATCATGGCACGATCGAGGAATACTGGGCCGTGCGCGAAAAGGCGGCGGTCATGGACCTGTCGCCGCTGCGCAAATACGAGGTTACGGGTCCGGATGCCGAGGAGCTGTTGCAGGCCTGTGTGACACGCAATGTCAAGAAGCTGTCTGTCGGGCAGGTCAGCTATACGGCCATGTGCTACGAGCATGGCGGGATGATCGACGACGGTACGATATACCGGCTGGGCGACATGAATTTCCGGTGGATCGGCGGGAATGACGCATCGGGATTATGGCTGAAGGAACAGGCAGAAAAGCGCGGGCTGAACGCCTGGGTGCGTCCTTCGACCGATCAGCTGCACAATATCGCCGTGCAGGGGCGCCATTCGCGGGACATTCTGGCCAAAGTGTTCTGGACCCCGCCGACGCAGCCGACGATCGAGGAGCTGCCCTGGTTCCGGCTGACCATCGCGCGTATCGGCGATTTTAGCGGCACGTCGGTCGTCATCTCGCGCACCGGGTATTCCGGCGAATTGGGGTACGAGATTTTCTGCCACCCCAAGGACGCGGTCGAGGTGTTCGATGCGGTCTGGGAGGCCGGACAGGCGTTTGGGCTGACGCCCCTGGGTCTGGCGGCGCTGGATCTGATGCGGATCGAGGCCGGTCTGATCTTTGCCGGGTCCGAGTTTGACGACACGACCGACCCGTACGAGGCGGGGATTGGGTTCACTGTGCCGTTGAAGACCAAGGAAGACGATTTTATCGGGCGCGCCGCGCTGACCGAGCGCAAGGCGCACCCGCAGCGCCATCTGGTCGGCTTCGAAATCGAACCCGGGATCGTGCCCAGCCCCGGCGACTGTGTCCGTTTGGGCAAGGCGCAGGTCGGCGAAGTGACGTCGGCGATGAAATCGCCGGTTCTGGGCAAGGTGATCGCGTTGGGCCGGGTTGCCGTGGCCCACGCGGCGGTGGGCACGGAGCTGGAGATCGGTCAGTTGGATGGCCAGCAGAAGCGCCTGCGCGCGCGGGTTGTCGGGTTTCCGCATTTCGACCCGAAGAAGGAACGGGTTAAGGGCAGCTATGACTGAATGATGCCGGTCGCTGATGCGGCGGCGATGGTACCTGGGCGAGATGGTGCCTGGTAGACGGTGCCTGGTAGACGGCGCCTGGGCGATTGAATTGATCGATGATCCTTTAGCGAACCCGTTCGTGATTTCGATAGAGATTGCTCGAGGATTTCGCAGGTGATCTGTTTGTGAAATTGGTGGTGATCAGTTTGTGAAAGATTGTTCGCTAACTTATCGCTAATACTAACGTGCATTGATCAGAACTCATGGGCCCATTTACGGCTACCGATTGATGAGATGCGCCAGGGCTGTTCGATGAGCTTGTTCCAACTGTCACAGCAGTGCGCGACGATGTCGTCGTAGTTTTTGAAGACCCGGTTTGAGAGCCAGTTGTCGCGTATGAATTGCCAGATGTTTTCGACTGGATTCAGTTCTGGCGACCGGGCCGGGATTGGAACGAGTGTGATGTTTTCCGGCACATCGAGCTTCGGTGTCGTGTGCCATCCGGCCTGATCGAGCAGCAGGATGGCGTGTGCGCCTGGGGCGACTTCGGCGCTGATCAGCTTCAAGTGCTCCACCATGGCATAGGTGTCGCAGAACGGCATGACGAGGCCGGCACCCTTGCCTTCCGCCGGGCAGATTGCGCCGAAGATATACGCCCATTTCGTCCGCTGATCGTGTGGCGCACGGGGACGCGTTCCTCGCCGCGCCCAACGTCGTGTGATCTTGTTCTTCTGGCCGACCCTGGCTTCATCTTGAAACCAGACCTCTACGGGCGGCCAGCCTCGCTTGATGCGGATGGCTGTGACGACGTCGCCGAAGTTTTTTTGAACATCTCGATCGCCTCCTCATCCTGCGCGTAGTGCTGCGGGCGCGCTGTGAGTTTGCGATATCCCAAGGCGTGCAACTCGCGGCCAACGGTATGACGGCTGACCGAAACGCCGAACTCTTCGTATAGCCAGAACGCAAGGTCGACGAGGCGCCAGCGCACAACCCCATCGAGATAGGGACGCGGGCCTGACTCGACCGCCGCCGCGAGCGCGGTGCGCTGCTCAGCCGTCAGGAGCGGTGCCTTGCCCGGTGCCTTCCGCGTCGTCAGCGCATCCGGGCCGCCGTCGTTGAACCGCAACACCCAATCCCGGATCACCTGAAGGCCAACCCCGCCCGTGCGCGCCGCATCGCTCCGCGAGCCTCCGTCAAGGACAACTGCCAGAGCGAGAAGCCGCCGCGTCTGATCCGCTTCATCGCTCTTCCGCGCCAGACGTCGAAGATCCGTTCCTGTATAATCCAATCTGATCTGAACAGCAGACCCCATGGCAAAAACTCCTCTGTTTTCCATGGTGAATCAGATCAAGATCGGGCCGGAAATCCCCTTCCGTGAGTCCGAGTCATTGCGCCGCAGTATAATGCAATCTGGGCGAATGTCGGGAAGATCTTGCTGCCTTGCGGATCGGCGCGGGCGGGGTCGCGCGTGTTGATCCGATAGGCCGGGGTCGATCTTTTGTTTCTGAGCCACCGCTATTCTGCTGCGCCTGACGGCTGCGGTCCGGCGCAACGGCGTTCTATTCCCAATCCGGTTCAATCGTCAGTTCGACCGGGCTGGTATTGCCGCTTTCGGGCAGATAGCGCGGCGACCCGATCAGTCGCACTGTCTTCCAATTGGTCAGCAGGACGCGCATCGCGCAGGCCATGTCGGTCCGTGCAACGAACTGGCCCAGGCAGTGGTGCGCGCCGCCGCCGAAGCCGAAATGCGATTTACGCGGGGCGCGGACATCAAAGCCCTGCCAGTCGCCGATCAGGGGGTCCGTCGCCGTCGCATGGGCCAGGATGTGCACGGTTTGCCCGGCCCGGATGGTGATGCCGTCCTGCTCGACATCTTCCACCGCTTCACGGGTCGACCAGGTGGTAGTGGGGCGGGTGCGCACTGCCTCTTCCACCGCATCGGGGATGCGGGCCGGATCGGCGCGCAACCAGGCCCATTGCTCGGGCTGCTCGGCCAGCAGTGCGATCAGAAAGCCCAGTTGTGCGCGCGTGGTATCGACCCCGCCGAAGATCGAAATTACGATCAGGTCGGTTAAGGACTGGTCGTCGTTCAGACCGACAGCTTCTGCGTGCGCCAACAGCCGGGCGACATAGTTTTCGTGGCCCGGTTCGTTTGCATCCTGGCCGCTTGCATCCTGTCCGGTTGCGCCCTTGCCGCGCCGGGCGCGCTCGATCAATTGGGCCGCGAGATCGGACAATCTGTCATGGGCGGCGTTGATGGCGTCCTGATGGGACCTTGCATCCAGCCCCATGGAGAAGCCGAGCGTGCTGGCGTCGCGGGCGATCTTTGTGGCCGCGGCAGCGCCCAGCCCGAGCAGTGTGGTTACGGCGCGCCCTGCAAAGCGTTCGCTGAACCCTGTCATGAATTCCACCTGTGGCGCGCGGCGGGCCGGGGCCAGCAGGTCGTGCGCCACCGCTTCGAACGCGCTGGACAGCGTTTGGACATAGTCATTGGACAGCGCGGCTTGTGCGATCCGGCGCAGCGACCGGTGCGCCGCACCTTCCTGTGAGATCAGACTGCGCCGCCAGAAGTCAGCGAACGAGCCGGTCAGGCCAACCGTTTCCGGCCAGGCATAGCTGCCCTGGCGCAGGCGTCTGTCACGCAGAAGAAGACCGGCTTGGCGATGGCGCAGAACCGCCAGACCGAAGGGCGTGCGGGCGCACCAATGCTGTGCGCGGGCCGCCATCACCTGTTTTGACCGGGTCGAAAAGCCGGGCGCGGTAATGTCGAGATAGGGCAGGTCGTGGTCTGACATCGCGGTCCTGTTGCTGGCCTTGTTCCAGCCTATCGGCCGGGTGCCCAGCGCGCCAGCGCCCAAAGAAAAGGGCCGCCCCGAAGGACGGCCCGATTGTCTTCAGATCAGAAGCTGGACGAGTGTCAGTCTTTCTTCTCGCCGTTTTGAAGCTTCTTGTAGGCGTCCAGCTCGTGCCGGCTGCCCACGATCAGGGCGATGACGCAAAGGGCTGCGGCGACGCAGGTCCAGATCACCTCCCAGGACGAGTTGGCCCCCATGTACATTGCACCAGAGGCTTCGGCCCAATCCTTGATATGGCTTCCCATCAGTTCTCTCCCTTATTCCGCTGGCGTTGCCGAGGTGCCGATCCCTTCGGGATAGGCTGCCACCGGCACCTTGGCCATGTCGAGACCAGCACGTTCGGCCGCTTCACCGACACGCAGCAACCCGAAGATCTTGAGGATCAACGAGACCACATAACCGGGGACAAAGCCGAGCAGGAAGAAGACGACAGCACCGATCAACTGACCGACAAACGAGATCGTCGGCGCATCGGCCCCTGGAAGCGCGGGGAAACCGGCCCCCCAGATCCCGAGCATGATCAGACCAAAGAGGCCGATCGTGCCGTGAACCGTGACAGCGCCGACAGCGTCGTCGATGCCCATTCGTTCGAGGAACCCGGCACAAGGTTTCAGCAGGGCACCCCCGGCAAAGCCCATGGCGAAGGCCAATGGCGGCCAGTAGATGTCGAGCCCCGACGCCGTTGCAATGATCCCGGCAAGCGCGCCGGACATCATCCAGAACGGATCGCGCGTGATCATCCAGGCGCCGATGATCCCGCCAGCCAGCCCCATCAGGATGTTGAAGCTGAGCGCCGAAAGCGTGATCGGCGTGCCGTAGATCGTCGCGAACTTGTCAGGATACCAGCTCCAGGTCTCGCCCGGTACGATCAGACAGGCCATCAGGAAGCCCCAGAAGCCGACAATGATCAGCATAAGGCCGGTCACCGTGAACGGCAGATTGTGGGCTCCGATATGGTTGGCCGAGCCATCGGCGTTGAATTTGCCGATGCGCGGACCAAGATTGATGAGCACCCCGAGCGCAAAGAAACCCGCCACAGCATGGACCAGCCCCGCCGCACCGAAGTCATGCAACCCGAACTCGGTCACCAGCCAACCGTCTGCATTCCAGCCCCAGGCTGCTGCAACGACCCATGCGAAGGAGCCGAGCACGATTGCCAGGATGACAAATCCCACGACCTGGATACGTTCGATTACCGCGCCAGACATGATCGATGCAGTTGTCGCGGCGAACAAGGTGAACGCCCCCCAGAACACGCCTTGCGCATTGTCACCGACGTGTGGCCCCATGAGTTCGACCCACGGGAGCGCGACAGCATTTGCAACATCCCAACCGCTGACGCCCGCGGGACCTGCGCTGAAAGTGATGCCCGTCGGGAACGCCCAGTAGATCCACCAGCCGAAGAAGTAGAACGTCGGCACCATGAACGCGAATGCAAGAATGTTCTTAACGCCCGAGGCCAGCACGTTTTTCAGCCGCGAAGCACCCATTTCGTATGCCAGGAAGCCTGCGTGAATGATGATCATCAGAGGGATCGTCAGATAGTAGTACGTCTCGGCAAAGACGGTGTTCGTCGCCGCGCCTTCAAGCGCCGCAACTTTTTCCGCCAGTTCTGCGAGTTTTTCCTCCATGTCCCTACCCTGTCGTTGTGACTGTTTGTTTTTGCAAGGCTGCCGCAAGGGCAACGAACTGACCCTACACTATACCAATTAGGGGCAGATAATCGTTTTTTTGAACCAATTATGATCCAAAGAGTGTAATTGGTCGATTTGGAGAGTGACGGGGCGCACTTCGCGGCGCGGCAAAGCGTTAGGGTGGTTGCAACGGGCGTCCGGGCGGGCGCTGTACGGGTGCGCGCGGCTACTTTAGGCCAGCTTCCCGCAGCGCGCGCAGACCATCCATATCGATCGCCAAACTGCCGTCATCGCCTTTTGAGATCAGGTTCTGCTTGGTCAGCTTGCTCATCTCGCGCGAGACAGCTTCGCGGTGGGTGCTGATCCGGGTCGCGAGGTCAAAATGGGTTGGCGGGGGGTTGATCCGGGCGATGGTGCCGCCGGAGGTTGCGCTGGCGCCCGGATCGATTTCGCCGGTCGCAGCCTCGCCCATGCGGAGCAGTTCGGCGAGCAGGCGTTCGCGTACCAGCATCGTGCTGAACTCGAAAATGCGGGCCGTCATTCCGCGCAATTGGGCGGTCATGTATTCGAGCAGAACGCGCGTGAATTTCGGGCTGTTTTCGATGAGTTCGCGGAAGCTGGACTGCGGCAGGCGACCGACCCGCAGTTTTTTGACGGCAACGACACTGGCCGAACGCGGCGCGTCGTCGATGGCCGACAGCTCGCCGAAAATGGCGCCTGCCAGGATATCGCGGTAAGCGACGATTTTGCCCTCGTCCGAGAAGATCGTGGCGCGGGCGCTGCCGCCGATGACGAAGTAGACGTCTTTCGAATTTTCTTCCTGCGAGATGACGATCTCGCCCGGGTCATGGTCGTGAAGCTTGAGCAGGGTCATCAGGGTGTCCCGCTCTTGCGATGGCAAACTGTCGATGAAACTTGCGTTGGTCATCAGCGTCGGCCTTGAATTGATCTGCACGGTTCAGGGATGCCGGTGGCTGTCCCCTGAAGACATTCACACTTTCTGAGCATTTTGCAAAGCATGCCGGTGATAAAGTCGGCTTGATGTCGAACGGCCCGGGGCGGGTCAGGTTGCGCCGTGGAGCGGGCTGGCGAGGCCATGGGCCTCTCTCAGGCTGGCCATTTCCTGATCGATCTGGTTTGCGCGGTCCTGTCCGGCACCGTCGATTTGACGTCGTTCGCGTTCCAGGCAGCGCAGCAGAAGGGCAGGGTTGCCGATATCCTCGGCGATTTTCCGCGCCGCCGCCGTTGCGGACTTGGCCAAGTCGTGTTTTTGCGCGGCCCAGGCCGCATCGGCGCGGCCGATTTGCAGAACACAGGCTTCGAGGGCGCCGCTTTTCGCCAGATCTTCATCGGTCCAACGCGCGGTCGAGACCTCTAACGCGCGCGCGGTGTTGCCGGAATTTGCCAGAGCCGAGGCCAGCAGGCCGGTCAGGTGCGGGCGCGGCGCCGAATAGCCGTGGCGCGTCACCAGCGCCAGCCCTTCTTCCAGATGCGGGATCGCCTCGTCGAATTGTTCGGCGTTGACATGCAGCTTGCCCAGTGCCAGCCGCGACAAAAGCTGGGTATAGGGCTCCTGTTCCTCGCGCGAGACCAAAAGGCCGCGTTCGGCGTGTTGCAGGCCGTCTTCGAAGTCACCGGTATCTGCCTGGAAATAGCCGATGAAGCTGCGCACCATGGCGCCGAAGACGCCCGCGCTGCCCAGGCGGCGGCGTTCGAGATCACCGGAAAGCGCGTCGCGCAGTTCCGACATGACCGAGATGGCAGGACGGATCTTGCCCGCGGCGTGCAGATTGAGGGCAAGAGCAAAGCTTGCATAGCTGATCAGGGGCACCGCCTTGATTGCGGCGGCGCTGGCCTGTGCCTGCCGGGCCAGATCCATCCCGGCCTGCGGATTGCCTTCGAACCAGCGGGAGACGGCAAGCTGACAGGTCGCAAGGCAAATCTTGTCGGGGCGGTTGCGGCTGTGTGCGACTTCGAGGACGCGCGGCATGTGATCGACCAGCATCCTGAGTTCGCCCATTTGCAGGACCGATTCAAAGGATGTGAGAACGAAATCGACAAAGCGGTCGTCGGCTTGATCGTCAAGCTGCGCGATGCTTTCGAATGCCTGTCCAAGGATGCGCACGATGCTGGCCGAAGCGAAGTTTTCGCGGGCTTGAAGAAGTGCGAGCCAGAGGAATTCCAGCGCGTTGGAATGATCGTCTGCGCCCTGTGCGTGAAAGGCCAGCCGGGCGTTGTCCGGGGTGCTGTCATGATCGCCGGACAGCAGCGCCCCGACCATGCGTTCGTGCAACTGACGGTGGCGGCCAATCGGAACTGTGTTGGCGCAGGCGTCTGCGACGATGGCATGGCGAAAGCGGATCGACTGGCCGATGAACGGATGGGTGATGGCCAGGCCGGACAACTGTTCGATGCCGCGCAGAAGGTCTTCAGCCGTGATGTCCAGCGCGTCGGTGGCAATGGCGAACTCGACGTCCTCGCCGATGACCGCCAAAGCCTGGGCGATGGCTTTCACCGGTGGCGAGAGGGTGTTCAGCCGGGCATGGACCAGCGATTGAACACCGTGGGGCATGTTGTTGCGGGCGCCGGTCGAGAGCAGATCGCGGGCCAGCAGGAACTGTTCGATCGCCAGGGGCAGACCGTCGGAGCGGGCGGCGATCGCATCGAGTTCGGCTTCGCTCAGCGGTTGTTCAGGGTCCAGCCCCTTGGCCATCTCGACGATCTCGCTGCGCCCAAGCGGCTGCAACTGGATGATTTCGTCCGCAATCGCTTCGCATTCCCGGGCGGCTTCGGGCCTTGCGGTGACAATGATCGAAAGCGGCCCCTGGCGGGTCGACGGGGCCAGTTCGCGCAGGAAAAGCTGAGATTCGGGATCGACCAGGTGCAGATCTTCGATGGCCAGCAGGTCGGGTGGCGCAAAGTCAGAAGGTTGGCGGCACCGACAAATCCCTGCATCAGGCGGTATTTGATCTTGCTGTCGAGGGTTGTGTCGAACCCCGCTGCGTTTTCTTCGAGATAGTCCAACAGCTCGGGATGCGCTGTTGCAATCCCGGTTATCTCGCCAAGGCGTTCATGCAACTCGCCGGTGGACGCGCCTGCGTCAAGATCCGTCAGGCGGTTGAGAATGGCACGCGCCGTCGAGAAGGGCGTGCCGATATTGCGCTGATTGGCGACGATCGGTGCGATCAGCAGGGATTGATCCGCGCCGCGCGCCGATTGAAGCGCTGTTGCAAGCAGGTGGCTTTTGCCGATCCCTGGTTCCCCGACGATCGCAATGGCAGCGCCGGTACCTGCCCCTGGTAATGCGGATTGAAGGGCGCCCAGCGGTTCTTCGCGCCCGACCAGGGCATTGCGGAACCGGTCAAAAATCTCGGCGCCCGTCCGCCGCCTTGGCCGTCCGGTCAGACGGTGCGCGGTCGCGTTGATTTTCGCCAGCGCGTCGGTCTGGCCGATGGGCTGGGTCTGAATGATCGACTGGCAGAGCGCGAGCGTGTCCGAGCTGACGGTGATTGTATCCGGTTCGGCGAGGCGTTCGAGATGGGCGGCCAGATGGACAGTGCCGCCGATAAGGTCGAGCGAACGGGTTGCGTCCAGCGACAGTTCCCGCAGTCCGACCAGGCCGGAATGGATGCCGCAGCGCAGGTGGATCGGTGCTTCGGCCCGCGGCGTTTTCTGGCGCCGCTTTTCGGCGGCGGCCTGAATGTTCCAGGCCGCTTCGCAAGCGCGATCGGCGTGATCTTCCAGCGCCCCGGGCCAGCCGAACATCGCAACGCCGCCATCGCCCGAAAACGTGACCAGAATGCCGCCCATCTGTTCGATGGGCCGTCTGATCAGATCGAGCGTTGCATCAGCAATATGCTCGGCCACATCCGGGTCAAGACCGGCAATCCGCCCAGTCGAATCAACGGCGTCGACGATCAAAATCGAAACCAGGCTGCGTTCGGAAGCGGTGCTTACGGCGCTCACGGCACAGTTAGGCCAAACCGAACGGTCTTCTTTTCGTTCATCGAATGGCCTCACCCGGCGACGTCAGCGCGATGGGGCCACCTTAGCTTTGTAATGAATGCGGCGTCAGCATGTTTTTTAGCGGGCGCGCGGGAACTTGGCGGGCAGACCGATCATCACGCCGGCGAATTCGCGCGGCTCTCCGTTCGGGCCGGGGACGCGGCGCATCCGGCCAAGATCGCGGGTCGCATCGATGCAGGCTGTCACGATGTGCATTGCCATCTTGTCCCGGCCCCAGCAACTGCGGTTGCGGTCGATGACCTTCTTCGTGGCCGGATCGACCTTTGCGGCCCCGAAAAGCAGGTAATCCGATGAATGGCGCAGGATCGGACAGCCCGGCCCTTCGCAGGCGGGATCTACGGGTGTGGGCAGAAATTCAAGCGGATTGGGGAAAACCGTGTGATCCAGATTTGCCGCCGCGATCAGTGCCCCGACCCATTCACCTTTCTGGATCTTGAAATCGGCCGCATTGTCCGAGCCTTCGGGCGGGTAGGTGGCGACGCAGCGACGCATCAGCATCTTGATATTGGGATCCAACCGCGTCGCTTCGTAGACCACGCGTTGAATGATCGTTGTGCCGTCGCCGAATTTCTTGTCGGGCAATGCCGCCAGGTCGACGTCATGTGTCATCAGGAATTTCATGACCGACCCGAAGGTGAACGGGATTGCCGCAAAGGACGTGCCGATGATCTCCATCAGCAGCATCCGAACGTCGGCATAGTATTCTTCCGATCCGTACCCGGCAGGCAAGCCGCCCGATTGCAGGAAGGCCTGTTCCCTCTGGACAAAGCGTTCCAGCAGGGTCCGGGCGGGTTGTGCTGTGCTGCGCAGCAAGCGGGCCTTGTGCAGCAAGAGGTCTATATGGGTCTGCATCTCGCTGGCCGCCTGCAATGACAGGGCCTTGAGATCGTTCTGACTTCTGACGTTGCCGATGATGTCGGCGAATTGAACCAGTGACCAGATCTGCATGGTTCTGAGACCTGCTTCGCCGGGCAGACCGCCGGAAAGGCTGGCCAGCCAATCGGGGTGGATCTGACCGACATGTTGTTTTGCGAACGGTATGGCGATGGCCAGCTCGGTCAGCCAATCTGGCCCGGGCACGCCGAACACATCCCGGACCACCGAATAGACCGCTTCGACCGCAAGATCATGCACCAGATCGATGCAGCCGGAGGTTGCCGTCCGGGATTTGGTCGTCTGCAATAGCGCTTCGACCGCGGCCTCGATGCTGGGCGGGGCCAGGTGGCCGGGTTCGTTCGGTCCGGGAAAGCCGGGGTCCTGTGCGCCGGACCCGTTCCACGCGTCCTCCAGGATTTTCAACATGCGAACCCGGATGGGACCGGTATCTTCGCCTTCTGTATCGCCGAACTCGGTGCCGACCAGCAGTTCGTGACCGCGGGAAATGCGCCGTCCGGTCTGGCGATAGTGCTCGACCGAAAAATGCAGCGTATCGCCGGAGCCCTGTTCCGGCATCTGCAACGCATTGACGACGTCGGCATGTCTGCCGACAAAAACGACTGGCTTTGCGGTCGCCGGGTCCTCTGTCGGGGCGATGTCCGGATTTCCGGACAAATGCGCCGCCATCCCGGGCAGGTCAACCTTGATCGCGGCACTTTTTCGGCCAGCGATTGTGCGCACATAGCGGGTGATCCGATCGGTTTCGAACGGCGCCGGGGTATCGACATCGCCGTATCCCAGTTTGCGGTGCTCGCCCGTCCGGTTGCGTTCGTCCGGGGCAAAGCTGTGGCCCGCTGCGATCTTTTTCAGAACCGCGACGCCGGGCGCAAAGAAATAGTCGCCGCCCTTGGTCTGGACGAAACTGGGAATGCCGGTGACGGGGGCGGCCTCGCCCGCCTCGAAAAAGCGGTCGTGGCTGGTCCCATTGTTGGCGCCGGTTAGCGGGCATTTGCCAAGCCCGGCCTGGCCGAAAAAGTCACCATTGTTCAGCCAGTTCATCTGGATCAACTCGAACTGGGTTTCGATCCTGGCGTTCACGGCGACGAACAGCATACCGCGCGGCGTTCCGCGGTCGGTCGAATCGTTCGGCAATAGCGCACCGCCATAGGGAATGCCGCGCCGCAAAAGCCGGTGGCGGCGGATCATTTCATCGCGGCCGATATCACGCGGGTTGGCGCGGCGGGCATGGGCGCCGAGCGGGCATTTCGCGCCCTTGGGGTCGTCGCGGACATAAAGAAAGTCGTTCAGCTTGTCGTTCTGATCGGCGCCATAGGTCACCGGGTCATTGGGCGATTGCACCAGTGAAGCGCCCGACTGCCAGCGGCCGACCATCTGTGCGGCCAATAGGTTCTGGCCCTTCTCGTTTTCGGGGCGCTGCGTTTTCAGGAACGACCGGAACCCGGCAACATCCTGTTCCAGCTTGCGAAAAACGACATAGGTCGACCCTTCGCGCAGGTCCTGGTTGATCGGCTGGATGTGCGAATTGCCATCCACATCTTTACCGTCCAGCAGCATTTCGCCCGCAGGGACCGGGTCCCAGGTGTTGTTGCGCGAAGGCGTCCCCGCGCCGGGTTTTGGTTTGCCGAAATCGACGAATGGCTGGCTGATACCGTCGCGAAAGCCGAAATGTTCGATCCTGTAGTCCAGCGGTTTTGCCAGTTGCCCTTCGCCTTCCCCGTCCGCGGACCCGGAGGACAGGTGGTAGGGGTCTTCGCCAAACTCGACATGGATGACCTTGAGGCCCGCCAGCGTGTAGATGGCATTCAAGATAACGCGCAGGAACTGACCGCGCCCTGCGGCAGCGGCGGTGTGGGCCGCAACGTCCTGGCGCAAGGCGGTCAGGACCGTTTCAGGGACCAGCGTTCCGGCGCCGGTCCGGTCGCCGACCGGGTAGGAGAAATTCAGGTAGCCGTGGATCAGCTTCAGCCCAAGTGCCCCGTCCCAGTATTCGGGGGCGCTGGGGCCGACATCGCCCAGGCGCTCGGCGCGCATGGCCATGCCGTCTTTGAACGCATCCGGAAAACTGGCCAGCGTTTCGGCGTCGATGTTCAGGGCTTTCAGGCCGCTATGCGTGAAGGCGATGTTGAGCGGCGGAATGCGCGAGCCGTCGTCTTCCCGGTATCCGCCATCGTCGGCCGAGAGGGTCGAGGTCGTCGCCTGAACCGCGGGCGAATTGGTGTTGGCGGCGAAGGCGCGTTTGGCGTCGCGCAGGATCTGGTAGAGATTGGCCAGGATCAGCCCGCCGCGAAAGGCGAAAAGACCTCGTTCGCCCTCGGCACTGCCAAAGGCGGCAAGCACTTTTGGCAGGGTGTCCGGCTCCAGGGTTGCCCTGACCAATGCCGATGCGAGGATCGCGGCCAATACGGTGCCTTTCAGCGGACCGTTGGGCGAGGACAGATCGCGCAGCGCAATGCCGGTCAGCAGATGATCGAAATGGGTTGGCGCCATAAAGAGTGGCGGCGCCTGACCGGCATCGCCGCCTTGAAAGAGTGCATCGGGATGCAGGATCAGGTCGAGCGCCGCATGGATACCGGTAACAGGTTCGCTGAGCGTCATGGGATCGAGCACGGCGCCCGGACCCGCGGCGCGAATGATTTCGGCGATGCGCCCGGCAACCATGCCGGCGTTTTCACCGAGCACGGCGGCCATGTCGGGGCCGATCATGTCGGCCAGGTCAGCAGCGCCGCCGGTAGCACCGCCGGTCGCATTGTCATTCAGGCCGCCGGTTGCCTGCATCGCGGCCTGGGCGGCCTCGGGGTTGACCAGCATTGCCAGCCAGATCAGGAACCTGTCGCGGGGCGGCTGGTTCGGCGCACGGTCTTGTGGTGGGCTGTCTTGCGGCGGGCCGTCTGCCGGGTCCTCGCCCGGGGTATCGGCATGGATTTCCGGCGCTTGCGCGCTTTCGGATGTCGGCAGTGCGCCACCGAGATATTCGGTCGTTAAAGCCAGATTGCGGTCAAATCCCTTCCAGTGGCCCTGGTCCTCGGAATTTGGGTGTTCGCGGCCCGCGGTTTCGTCACTTGCAATTTCGTTGGCGGCATCTTCAAGCGCGCCCTGCGTGTCCGCGGGCGCAGGGCGCAGCGCGTCGCGGATCAGGGCTGCGACGGTGATCTTGGCGCGGTCCTGTTCTGCGAGGCCCATCTTGCGAAAGAACACATAAAACGCACGGTTTCGCGCCAGCCCGGCATCGGACTTTACCGCGCTGATCAGATTGGCCTGAACGTTCGAGACGGGGTAGGCTTTCCGGTCTGTGTGATCCATTGCCATTACTCCGGGTCCCCTTGAAAGACACCGCCATGCGACGGGAAACCTGATTCGAACTGCTGCGTTTCGCGCAGGAAGTCATCGAACAATTCGTTGATATCCGTGTCGTTCTGCCCGCCGGGCTTGCGGACACGGGCAACGAATTCGTCGAAGCGCCGTTTGAAATATTGCAGGCGCTTGATCTCGACCACGGTCAGATCGGGATAGGCCGAATGGAAGAGGTTCACCGAGATCTGGTAGCGGCGTATCCAGGACCAGAACACCTCGAAATTCGACGTGCCGCCATAGTCTTCGCAGTTCTCGAACACCCGGTCGAAGTCCTGTTTCAGCAGGTCCGCGATGTCGCGGAAATAGACCTTCAGATCGCCGTCGAATGTCACCAGCGTCATCAAGTAGGATCGAAGGACCGGCGGCTGGACAGGTGCCTCGGGCGGGGCCCCGGCGGCGCCGCCCGGCATGCCCAGCAATGTTTCGCGGAAAGCGTCGATCGGTGCGGGGATCTTGCCCGTTTCGGTTTCCAGATACGCGACACCCGGAACGTCGGAGTAGTGGAGGTAGTGTTCCGGGCGCAGGATGATCAGGCGCCCGAAATGAATCGTTTGGATCTGATTGAGCAGGGTCGGGATGCCCCGTTCTGCCCGGTTCTGAATGTTCCGGATGACGAATTCCAGCCGCTCTTCAAAGGTGCGGCGTTCGCCCGGAACCCGGCCCAAACGGATCGGTGCGAGCACGGCGATTTCCGTTGTGTTGCCCAACGCCTTTGAAGGCGTACGCGTCAATTCTCGTTGGTTCATTCGCTCCCCCCGGATCGATGTCCCGATTCGATCCCCACTCTATCGCGTCATCGTCCATCGAGCGGCAAAAGCTGCGGCTCTGATTGGTCGACGGCCTCGGTCTCACCCCTGACGGCAGGTCGTCTGACTGCGATTCGTATCGAGAGATGGCAGAGAATTCAGCCCCAATATGTGGGAAATGCCACAAATTCGTGCCAGGCACGCCATCGTGATGAACGGGTCAGTTTGGATCGCGCGGCCGCAGGATCGGTGCGGCCGCGACCCACCAATCGGCGCGGCGCGCAAGGCGCTGTGCCAAATCCTGGGCTGTGGACCGATCGGGCAATAGCGCAAAGCAGGTTGCGCCCGAGCCGGACATCCTGGCGAACGGTGCGGGCGAGAGCGCTTGCAGTATCTCGGACACTGGCGGGCAGATTTCCTGTGCAGCGGATTGCAGGTCATTGCGCTGCTGGTGCAGCCAGCCGCAGAAATCAGCGAAGGTTGCGAAGGGGCCGCCGGGGAAAGCGGTGCCGGTGGCCTGATCTGACGCAGAGGCCGTGGCGGCCAACTTGCTGCCCACGTTGCCGCCCACCTTGGCGAACACGCTGGCGGTTTCGACACCGGTGCCGGGGTTGACAAGAACGGTCCAGCAATCGGGCAATGGCGGGCTGGGCGCCAGGATTTCGCCGATGCCGGACATCAGTTGGGGCGCGGGCGCCGCCATGCAGGCCGGCACATCGGCCCCGAGCGAAATCGCAAGGTCAGGCGGCACACCGACCTGCCATTTGCATGCCAACAGGCGCAGCGCCGCCGCGGCATCGCTGGACCCGCCACCGATGCCGGAAGCGACAGGCAGGTGTTTTTCAAGTGAGAGCGCCGCGCCGGATGTCACGCCATGTCGGCGTGCCAATGCCCGGGCAGCACGCAAGACCAGATTGTCATCGGTGTTCAGGCCGCTGGCGTGCGGTCCGGTAACGGTCAGTGTGATTGCCGTCGCCGGATCGCCTGTTGCGGGCGCGCAGCGAACATTGTCGCCGACGCCAGCGAAGGCGACCAGAGACCCGAGCAAGTGATATCCGTCCGGCCGCCGTCCGGTCAGGTGCAATGTCAGATTGATCTTGGCAGGCGCAAAGCCCGGGTCGTCAGCCGCCGTCATTCGTGCCCGACTTGGGTGCCTCTTCCTCGCTGCGTCCCATGATGCCCGGCAGGCCGTCGGCCTTTTCCTTCTCCAGGACCGCATCAAGGCCGGTGTCCAGCTTGGCGCGGATACGTTCGGCGACATCGTCTTCTGGCTCGAAGCTGAGGGCGCGTTTCCACTGAAAGCGCGCCTCGGTCTTGCGCCCTACCATCCACAGTGCATCGCCGAAATGGTCGTTGATCACGGCATCGACCGGGCGCAGTTCGACGGCGCGTTCAAGGTGTTTTACCGCGCGGTCGAAATCTGCAAACCGGTAGAGGACCCAGCCAAGCGAATCCACGATGTAGCCATCGTCGGGCTTTTGCTCGACCGCCTTTTCGATCATCTTTTCGGCTTCGTTCAGCTTCAAACCAAGTTCGACCAGGCTGTAGCCGAGATAGTTCAGAACGTCCGGCTGATCTGGTTCCAGTTCCAGCGCCTTGCGGAAATCGGCCTCGGCGCGGTCCCATTTCTTGGACCGTTCGAACGTGATGCCGCGCTGATAAAAGAGACCCCAGTGATAGGGTTTGATTTCATCGATCAGCGTCAGCGCACTGTCATAGGCCATCGAGGCTTCTTCAAACCGGCTTTCGCGGCGCAGCATGTCGCCAAGTGAGGTGTGCACTTCGAGCGCGTCCGGGAATTTTTTGACGGCAGCACGCATGTCGGCGACCGCGTCGTCAGTCCGGCCTGTGGCCTGCATTGCCTCGGCCCGGCCAATGCGCGCTGAAAGCGCCTGCGGGGCGGTGTCGGGGATCGCCTCGTAAGCGGCGATGGCCAGATCGAACTGGCGATCCTGGTCCAGCATCTGCGCGATCAGAAGTTGGGCTTCGGTCAGGTCCGGGTTCAGGAAGGTCGCCAATCTGGAATAGGCCAGCGCAATCATCCGGTTGCGGCCCCGGGCCAGAAGGCCGGAAACGCCAAACAGTACTTCGGCCGAGCCGTGCCGTGCGTCTTTGACAAGCACTGGCGGCTTGAAGCCGTCGGCGATCCGGTCGGCAAGAGAAGAAAGGCCGATATCGCCATAGGTGCCGTCAAGGCGTTCGCGGATCACCTTGACCGCGTCGTCCGTGCGGCCAAGGCGCGCCAGTGCACCGGCACGCAGCCGGGCCAGACGAAGCGTGCCGCCATTGGCCAGACCCGCAGCGCGGGAGAGGGCGATTTCGGCAGCTTCGTCATCGCCCTGAGCCGCGGCCAGCAAACCCAGATGATAGGCCGCGATGATGCGCCCTGGGGCCCCATTGTCGTCGGAGTTTTCGATTTCCTCGAGCATAGTCTTCGCTTCGTCGGCGCGGCCGTCGCCGAACGCCGCCCAGGCGTCCATGATCTTGCCGACATAAGGCGGGTTGTCCGCCAGAACCTCGCGGGCGGCAGCTGAGTTGCCGCTGTTCATCGCATCGGCCGCGATCGCCAGAATGCCAAGATGATGGTTGGGACGAACGCTTTGATAGCGCCGGGCAACGGCGACGCCCTCTGCCACCTTGCCCGCGCCGATCTGCAGGATCATTGTGCGTTCCAGCAGGAACAGGTTTTCCGGGTCGCGCGCCAGCGTCTGGGCGTATAGGCGTGCTGCCGCCGCAACGTCGCCCCGGGTTTCAGCCTGTTTTGCCGCCAAATACGGTCCGGCAATCCCTTGAGCCCCGGCCGTCGAAACAGCACTGAAGGTCATCGCCAGGGCCGTTCCCAGCGCAACGAAGAAAATTCGTTTGGTCATACAGCTCGGTCCTCTGGGCCTGCGGGTGATCGACGTTTTTGGTTATCTACTTGCCAAAATAGAGGTGACGCCCGGTATTGCAATTGAATATCCGTTAATGTCCGATTTTGTTGAAAAAGCCGGGTTGAAAGAACGGTCCAGCACTGATTCAAGATCTCTGTGGTGACGGAGGTTTTCTGCG
Source organism: uncultured Limibaculum sp. (assembly GCA_951813525.2). Lineage (GTDB taxonomy): Bacteria > Pseudomonadota > Alphaproteobacteria > Rhodobacterales > Rhodobacteraceae > Thermohalobaculum. The sequence continues at coordinate 1,987,213 of CATOTJ020000002.1, read as the reverse complement.
ATGATGGGCGATCGGCAAGTGCTGCAGAACAGCCTGTTCTACGAGTTCAACCTGGAGATCCACGTGCCCGCGGATCACTTGCTTCGGAGCATTGATCGGTTCGTCGATCTTTCGAGCGTCCGGCGTCGGCTCGAGCCGTTTTATAGCCGGATTGGTCGCCCATCTATCGATCCCGAACTGATGATCAGGATGTTGATTATCGGCTACACTCACGGCATTCGCTCAGAGCGACGACTTTGCGAAGAGGTGCATCTGAACCTCGCCTATCGCTGGTTTTGTAGGCTGGATCTGAACGATCCGGTGCCGGACCATTCCACGTTCTCGAAGAACCGGCATGGCCGTTTCCGCGACAGTGATCTGTTCAGGTTCCTGTTCGAGGATGTTCTTTCTCGATGCATCCGCGAAGGTCTTGTTGGCGGAGAAGCGTTCGGTGTCGACGCATCCCTGATCAAGGCTGATGCGAACCGGGAAGACGGGATCACGCCGAAAGACTGGTCGCCAGAGCAATTCGCCGGCCGCGCGACGTCCGAATATCTTGCGACACTGGACGATGCGGCTTTCGGTGCAGCGACACCCGTCGTGCCCAAATACATCTCGCCTGTCGATCCGGCGGCGCGCTGGTCTGCTGCCGATCGCGGCAAGGCGCACTTCATCTATTCCACGAACTATCTCGTCGACCTCGACAACGCGATCATCGTGGATGTCGAGCCAACCGCACCGATCCGTCAGGCCGAGAACAAGGCCGCCCGGGATATGATTGAGCGGACCCGGCAGACATTCAACCTCTATCCCGAGCGCCTTGTCGGCGACACGGGATATGGCAATGCGGAGATGCTCGCCTGGCTGGTTGAGGAACAGGGTATAGAGCCATTCATACCCGTCATCGATAAGTCGAGACGATCAGACGAGATCTTCTCCCGGTCAGATTTTACCTACGACCACGGCGAGGACGCCTATCGCTGCCCTGCCGGTCACTGGCTCCGTCAGTACCGTCGCCCCTTCAAGATTGCCCGCGATGCAGTAGATGACGACGGCCAGCGCCGTTACCGCGCCAGCAAACACGACTGCGACGCATGCCCACTCAAGCCGTGTTGCACGCCCAAGGAGCATGCGCGGAAAATCCTGCGATCTGTTCACGAAGGCGCGCGAGACATGGCCCGCGACATCGCCAAAACGGACGCATATGTCGATGCAATGCGCGCCAGGAAGAAAGTCGAAATGCTGTTCGCTCACCTCAAACGTATCCTGAAACTCGACCGTCTCCGGCTCAGAGGACCATCCGGCGCCCGCGACGAATTCCTGATGGCAGCAACAGCGCAAAACCTCAGGAAGCTCGCGAAACTCGTGCCGAACCCGGCCTGAGCGGCGCGGCGAGCGTCATCAGCCTAGGCCAGGAGCCTCTCGAAAAACGACTTCTTCAACAAAATCGTCCCACAGTTGTGAGGGTCGCCGTCACGCGTTCTGCCGCAACCATCTGACGATCTGAGGCACCAGAAGCGTTTGCGCACGCTCGGAGACGAAGAGCCCGACATGCCCGGTCGGCAGCGCAAGTTCGGAATAGTTCGAACCATCCGGCAGGATGTTGGCAAGCGCCCGGGTGCAGGGTGGGGGCACGATATGGTCGGCGGTCGCAAAGATATTCAAGATCGGCAGATCGATATCGCCGGGGCGAACCGGTTGCCCGCCGATCCGCAGATTGTTCCGGGCGAGCACGTTCAATTGATAGAAATCGATAAGCCATTCGCGCGCCAGCCTGCCCGGAATGTCCGGCCTGTCGGCCAACCATTTTTCCATGGCCATGAAGATCCGGAAGGCGGCGGGGTCTGCTGCTGTCTGCAACATCTCGACCGCGTATTTCGAAAGGGTTCTGACCGGATTGAGTTGGTTGAAGACGGCGCCCAAAAGTTCGCCCGACAGATTGCCCTCCAGCGCGACCAAGCGTTCCAGATCGTTCGGGTCCAGCGCGCGGAGCCAGTGGTTTATCAACCCGTGGGCCGGGTCGGCGTCGTGGACATCGGCATGAAAATCGAACGGGGCGACAGCCAGGATCAGGCCCTTGAGGCGCCGCGCATCCAGCGCCGCATGGCAAAGCGCGAGCGTACCGCCCTGACAGATCCCCATCAGAACCAATTGCTCGGTGTCTGCCTCGGTGCAGGCAGCTTCGATCATTTCTGGCAAGATCGTTCGAACAATGTGGTTCAGGCCGATTTGATGGTCGGCGATGTCGGCGCTGCCCCAGTCGAGCACAAAAACGTCGGCGCCTGCCGCCAGCAACTGACGCACAGCCGAGCGTTCGGGCAGGAGGTCGGTCATGGTTTGGCGCCCGATCAGGCCGTGGCAGATCAAAACGGGACCGAGAGAGCGCCCGGCCCCGTCGAGCGGGCGATAGCGCGACAGGGTGCGCTTGCCTTCACGGCGGATGATGTCGCGGTCTGTCCGGGCAATGCGCACCCCGTCGAGCCCGAGATCGCGCAGGGTTGTGGCGGCGCTGCCCGCAGCGACACGGGTTGCTGCCAGCGCCTGCCGGGTCTGGGGCGGGATTTTTTCGAGGAGATCGACGGTCGCGCGCAGGAGGGCGCCTTGCGCCTGCAGAAAGTCGCCGCGACGTTGCAGCCGCAGAAACTCGGCTTCGGCGGTGGCAAGCCATCTGCCGCGCAACAGGCGCCAATCGGGCGGCGTTTCCGGGTGCCATAGCGCGCGGCGCTGCGCATCGAAATCCAGTTGGATCGATTGCCATGCGGCCGAGACCATATCGCGCCAGGAAATCAGCGCAGCCTGCGCCCGCTGGGTATCGGCGTGGTCCGCGACGGGCAGAACCTGTTCCATTAGCGTCGCTGCAAATCCGTCGAACGCCTGCCAATCGGGCGGCGCAAAATCGTTGGCATTGTCAAAAGCGGGCTTTCCCGCCGCGGCGGTCCAGAAGACGCGCTGCGTTTCCTGCCACCCGGCAAGGATGCTGGCGAACCCGCTATTCACTCTGCGCCCCGCACCGGTGCCGATGACTTTCGGCGGTTGCCGCCATGCCGCAGCAAGGATCCGGTCTTCGTGCCATTGCCGCTTTCCCGATCACATATGGGTGCGGACAATAGCGGGAAACCCGGCGGGCCGGTAGCCGTCAGATCATCGCCGGGACGACCTGGTCGGGCGGGCGGTGCCCATCGGCGAAGGTTTTGATATTGAGGATGACCTTCTCGCCCATTTCAAGGCGACCTTCTTCGGTCGCCGAGGCCATGTGCGGCAGAAGCACGACATTGGGCAATCCCTGTAAGCGCGGATTGAAGATTTCGCCCGATTCCAGTACATCCAACCCTGCGCCTGCGATTTCGCCTTTGACCAGCATCCGCGTCAGGGCGTTTTCATCGATTATTTCGCCGCGGGCGGTGTTGACGATATAGGCGCTGGGCTTGAGCAGCTTGAGCCGCCGGGCGGACAAAAGGTGGAACGTGGCGGGGGTGTGAGGGCAGTTGACCGACACGACATCCATGCGCGCCAGCATTTGGTCCAGGCTTTCCCAATATGTCGCCTCGGATTCGGCCTCGATCTCTTCGTGCAGCCGTCGGCGGTTGTGATAGTGGACCTGCATTCCGAACGCGCGGGCGCGCCGGGCGACGGCCTGTCCGATGCGGCCCATGCCGACAATGCCCAGCCGCTTGCCCCAGATCCGGTGACCCATGATCGCCGTCGGCGACCAGCCGCCCCAATCCCCCGACTGCATCAGCGCTATACCTTCGCGCAGGCGCCGCGGCACGGCGAGGATCAGCGCCATGGTCATATCGGCGGTATCTTCGGACAGAACATCGGGCGTGTTCGACACCAGAATCCCGCGCGAACGGGCCGTTTCGACGTCGATATGATCGACACCGGCGCCGTAATTCGCGACCAGCTTCAGGCTCGGTCCGGCGGCGGAGAGAAGGGCCTGATCGATGCGGTCCGTCAGTGTCGGGACCAGAACATCGGCTTGCTGTATGGCGTCACGAAGTGCTTCGGCCGACATCGGAACGTCGGCTTCGTTCAAGGTCACATCGAACAATTCGCGCATCCGGGTTTCGACCGGTTCCGGCAGGCGGCGGGTGACAACGACTTTCGGGCGCGTGGGCGGCATTTCTGGGTCCTTCCCATGTCTGATCGCGCCGTGATAAAACCCCCGCAGCCGCCAGGGAAGAGTGAATAGCATCTGCGGCGAAGATGGCTGTAAGAACTGCGCAGGGCAGCGGGACGGGGGCGCCGGATGGCGTGGAGGAGCAAAGCAGAACCATGCGGGCAATTGCAGGGCTGTTTTTGGGGTTGCTGATCGGGGCTGCGGCCCCGTCAGGTGCAGACGAAACCAATACCGGGGCGGTCACGAAGCTGCCGATCCCGCGTTACGTTTCGTTGCGGTCCAACGAGATCAATGTGCGGCGCGGGCCGGGGCTGGATTATCGCAAGGACTGGGTCTTTGAGCGTGCAGGATTGCCTGTTCGCGTGGTCGACGAATATGGTGACTGGCGCCGGATCGTCGATCATGACGATGCGGGCGGCTGGGTTTACCACGCCATGATCACCGGGCGGCGGACCATCCTGGTCACAGCGGAACGGGCCATCTTTCGGGAGGCGCCCTCCGAGACCGCGGCGGCAACGGCGCAGGCCGAACGCGGGGTCGTCGCCCGGCTGCGCCGGTGCGAGTTGCATTGGTGCGAGGTCGAGGCGGACGGATATGCCGGATGGGTGAAAAAGGCCGCGATCTGGGGCGTCGATGCAAAGGAAGTGACCACCGATTGAGGGGGTTGGCATCTATCGGTCGAAGCCGATGCCGGTCAGGACCCGGTCGATGACCAGGCCGCGAACTTTTTTACGCCGGCCGCGCGCCTCGGATTTTGCGGCGAATTTAAGCCGGGCGACCTCGCGTTCCATCCGGTCCAGCATGCCGCCCCGCAGGAACCCTTCCAGATCGAGATACTGGATCGCTTCCAGGCCCGGGACCGAGTTCGCCTCGATTATCACCGGCCCGTCACGGCCGATCGCGATGTCCCAGCCGACCAGCGGCATCCCGTAGAGCAGCCGGGCGGCGCGGGCGCTGAGGTCTTTCGCCTCTTCCCAGAACGGAATTGTCAGCCCGTCGAACGCGGCCCCGCTGACCGGATGGCGGGTGACGATTTCGGCGCCGGGGGCGGGCGCCGCGCGCACGGTGCCGACGCGCCCGGTATCTATGCCGACATTGGCCGTATAGCTGCCAAACCCAATGTTATCGGCCATGCCGCCGCCCGTGGGGATTTTCCAGCCGCCAGCCAGAACATGCACATACGGCACTTCGAAAAAGGTGAAAAGGCGCAAAGTTGCGGCGACCGGGCCACAGACTTCGGTCAGCGCGGGATGTTGATCGACCATGCTTTGGATCAGCATTCCTGCCCCGAATTGGGCGGCGGCCCGGTCGCAGAATTCGAACAGCGATTCTTCGGTTCCATCCAGAAACGCGACCGCGCCGCCCGACACTTCGGTGATCGCAAAACTGTCCTTGCCGCCCTGTCCACGCACCGGCTTGCAAAACAGTGGAAAGCGCGCCTGGTCCATTAGAAACCCGCGCAGGTCCGCCGCCGTTCGCAGCGATGCAAATCCGCCGCCCAGTTCCAGCGGGCTGAGCACGGCCTGCAGGTCCGGCACCGGATACCCGAGGCCGCGCAGCATGGCATCGAAAAGCAGCTTGTCGCGTACCAAGGCGCGGCGGTGATTGCGGTGGTTGATGGCCAGGGAAAGCTTGGTCGCCTCGATCACGCCCAGAAAGTCGCCGGGCCGGGCGTCTTCGCGGTAGAGACCGAAGGCAAGGTATTCGGAAAGCAGCAATCGCCGCCCGGACCGGCGTAAACGCCACCATCCGCGCAGCAAGGCCCGTCTGCCGAGGCCGGAGTCGGCGCGCGCCCGGCGCATGGCCTGAAAGATGCTTATTGATCGGCGCGGTTTGGTCATGTGGCCCCGGGTGGTAGTCTTTCAGGCAGGTCTATCGCCGATGCGTCCGGGACGCGAGGCGCAAGCGCAAAGGATCGAAGTTCTGCCGGATCGCTGTGCGCCGGGCTGGCATTTACCGGGTCAGGGATTAATCTGGTCTGAACGGCGACACTTTGGCGGAGAACCCGATGCCCCTTTATGAACTGCGTACATATACACTTCAGGTTGGAAAGATTGCCCAGGCGGTCGAACTTTATCAGAACGTAGCCTGGCCAGCGCTGGAGCGGTTGGGCGCCAACGAGAAGCTGGTCGGGTATTTCACCGGCGATATCGGCGCGATGAACCAGATCGTCCATATCTGGCGGTTCGACGACGATGCCGATCGCCGGGCCTGGTGGGCCAAGGTGTTCGGCGATGCAGGTTTCATGGACTTTGCCGGGCAGTTCAGGCCCCTGGTGCTGGAACAGCAGAACAAGCTGATATTTGACGCGCCTTGGGGGCCGACGCCGTAGGCTTGGCGGTCAACGTCGTTGGTTGGTGCTTTGTCAGGCAGCCGGGATTTTGGCCGTCAGGCCCGGGCGGTCAGGCCCGGACGGTCAGGCCCGGGCGGACAGGCGGATGACCAGCAGGCGGAACGGCACCAGCGCTGCCATGGCCAGGGCCAGCTTGACGCCGAAATCGGCGATTGCCAGGCTGATCCAAAGCGGCGCAACGGGTCCAAGGCCCAGAACGGGCTTAATCTCGTTCGCCCAGCTGACATCGTTTGACGGCTCGAGAAAGATCAATGTCGCGGAAAAGGCGATGGTGAAGAACAGCGCCGTATCCAGCGAAGACCCCAGGACAGAGGACACCGCAGGCGCCCGCCACCAGGTGCCGTTACGCAGACGGTCGAAGATCGCGACATCCAGAAGCTGGGCCATCAGAAAGGCAATGCCCGAGCCCATGGCGATGCGCCAGGTGACGAGCGGCCCGAATTCGCCCTGAATCTGGGTGCCTATGAACGAACAGATGACGCCCACCAGAAAACCGACAAAGACAACGCGGCGCGCGGCGGCAGGGCCATGCAGGCGGTTCATCACGTCGGTGACCAGAAATGCGAACGGATAGGTCAGCGCGCCCCAGGTCAGCCAGTCGCCCAACAGGAACTGCACCAGAATGTTCGAGACGACGACAATCGTCGCCATCGAGGCAATACCGGCAATCAGGGCGCGTATGGGCATCATAGCCTCCAATCCTCAGGCGCGCGGAGCTATCGTCAGAACGTCGCGATTGCAAGAGAGAATGGGTGAGAGGCTGGACAACGACCCAAGCGGGACTCGTTACGGCTGCTTCCTTCCGGATCTGACCGGGTTGGCGAGGTGCTCGCCCGCGCCAACCTCTCGCGGCGACATATAATCGTCACCTGTCGCGCTGACAACACATGACTGACGGGTTTGGCCCGGTTGCCCCGGGCCGGACGATCAGGCAATGCTGGGCCAACGCCAAGGGGGATTTATGCGTCAGACCCGAAACGTCACATTTGCGTCCGGCAACCGGCATTTGGACCGGGCGGCCCATTTGCGGGAAATGGCGGGGGATCTGTTGTCCCACCGCCAGGCGGTCTTTGCGGTGGTATCCGGCGGCAAGGTTTTGATCGATCTGTCGGGCAGTGCCCCGGATCTTTCCTGGGTCAGCCCGAATTCGATCTGGCGCGAAGCGGCGACCGAGCCGCCGGTGTTTCTGGGCCGCATTGACGACGCGCCGCGCTTTGCGGTGAACATTCCCGAGCAGATCGCTGACCAGATGGCGGCGGCGGCTGGCGGTAAGTTTATCGATCTGCGATCGATCGGCGGCGAACTGGCAGCCGGGTCGGCGACGGCGGCGGCGACTGCGCGGGCGCTGATCGAATGGCACAGGCAGCACCCCTATTGTGCGCGCTGCGCGGCCCCGACGATCCTGGGCGATGCCGGGTGGAAACGGGTATGCGCGGACTGCGGCGTTGAAAGCTTTCCGCGCACCGATCCGGTCGTCATCATGCTGATCGTGTCGGAGGACCGGGCATTGCTGGGCCGTCAGGCGATTTGGCCTGCGGGGGTTTATTCGCTGTTGGCCGGGTTTGTCGAACCGGGTGAGACCATCGAGGATGCGGTGCGGCGCGAGACATTGGAAGAAGCCGGAGTTCAGGTTGGAAAAGTCGGCTATGCGGGCAGTCAGCCCTGGCCGTTTCCGGGCAGTTTGATGATCGGATGTGTCGGTGTGGCCGAGACAGACGAAATCATCGTCGACCGCGAGGAACTGGAAGATGCCAGATGGGTTGGGCGGGCGGCGATGCCTGAAATTCTGGCCGGGCGCGATCCGCAGATTTCGCCGCCGCTGCCGGATGCGATTGCCCGGGCAATGTTGATGGACTGGGCCGTGGGCGATCTGAAACCCTGAGCAGAGGTACGGGGCCGGGTGAAATGGTCTTTGGGCTGGCGGTCTGATTTAGCGATCATCGATCCTGTCCAGCGTTGACGGGTCGTCCGGCGGCCCGCCATCGCTGCCCAGGACATAGCGCGGACCGCTGCCCAGCCGGGCCGCGCGGTCGTCCGGATTGTAGAGCGCGCAATTCTCCAACGACAGGCACCCGCAGCCGATGCAACCGTCCAGCCGGTCGCGCAAACGTTCGAGCGTTTGGATGCGGGCATCCAGAACGGAGCGGAACATGCCGCTAATTTCGGCCCAGTCGGCCTTTGTCGGCGCGCGCCCTTTGGGCAGGCGTTCCAACTGGCGTTGAATCTCGTCAAGCTGAAACCCAAGCCGCTGCGCAATCTGAACGAACGCCATCCTGCGGATATCCGCGCGGGCGAATCGCCGTTGACTGCCCTGGTTGCGCAGCGGGGCGACCAGCCCCTTGGTTTCGTAAAAGCGGATGGCCGAGACCGATAATCCGGTGCGTTTGGCCAACTGCCCGATGCTGAGAAGTGAGGACGGCATGCATGCCTCGAAAATAAACCTTGACCTCAAGTTAGGTTGAGGAATTAGGAATCACTCGTCAAGACAATTGCGTAAGGAGATGCCGAGATGCCTGCTACCTTAGAACACGTCAATTTCACCGTCAGTGATCCCAAACGCACGGCTGACCTGATGTGCGAACTGTTCGATTGGAAAATCCGCTGGGAGGGCCAGTCGGCCATTGGCGGCTATACATACCATGTCGGTGAGAAGAACACCTATCTGGCGATCTATTCCGAGGGTGCCCCCCAGAAAAGCCCTCTGTCGCGGTATCAGCAGAAGGCGGGATTGAACCATATCGGCGTCGTTGTCGACGATATCGATGCGACAGAGGCGCGGGTTCGGGGCCTGGGATACGAGCCGCACAACCATGGTGATTACGAGCCGGGGCGCCGGTTCTATTTCAGTGATCACGACGAGGTCGAGTACGAAATCGTCAGTTACGACTAGAGCACGGTTCGATCTGATTGAATAAGATCGGGCGCTCTAAGTCATTGATTGTTCGCACTTTTGCGACGCCTGAATGATGCAATCAGGCTGTGAAGTGCTCTAACCGGCAGAAGCGGCCCAGGCGTATTGCGCCTGGGTCTCGACCGCGCAGGGGCGCGTCTGACGTATCTGATCGAGGGCCGATTGCGGGTCTGCGCCCCGCTCGGCCAACAGGCGCAACGCGGCCATACCGGACCGCCCGCAACCGCCCCTGCAATGGGTCAGAACCCGGCCGCCGGCATCCAGGATCGCATGTGCGTCAGCGGCGGCGGCGGGCCACAGCGCCTGTGTGTCAGGGGGCGGCGCGCCGAAATCTGCAATTGGAAGATGGCGCCATGCGATGCCATGGCTTGAAAGCAGGCGGTCGAAGCCTGTAAACCCCTGGCGTTCCATCTCGCCCTGCGCCGTCATCGTCAGGACAAGCCCTGCGCCCCACGCTGCAATCACCTGCACATCGGCCTTCAGGCCGTTTGCCAGCCCGGGCATGGCGGAAATCCCCAAAACACCCGGGGCTGCATCGACATTGTAGATCTGCACTGCACCCTCCGCTGGACGCATCCCGGGGCGGGCTTTAGTCTCGGCCAACCCGAATCCTGAAAAGGAAAGCCCTTTGAGCGACACCGTCTATCAGGTCCTGGCGCGCAAGTACCGTCCGGCGCATTTTCGCGACCTGATCGGGCAGGATGCGATGGTTCAAACCCTGACCAACGCGTTCGCGCATGACCGGATTGCGCACGCCTTTATTCTGACCGGGGTGCGCGGGGTCGGCAAGACGACGACGGCGCGAATAATTGCCAAGGGTTTGAATTGCCAATCCGGCGACGGTCCAACCATTGACCCCTGCGGGGACTGCGACGCCTGTATTTCGATCAGTGAAGGGCGAAATGTCGATGTGCTGGAGATGGACGCTGCATCGAACACCGGGGTCGACGATGTGCGCGAGATCATCGAAAGCGTGCGCTATCGTGCGGCGTCGGCCCGGTACAAGGTCTATATCATTGATGAAGTTCACATGCTGTCGACCAATGCGTTCAACGCGCTGTTGAAGACGCTGGAGGAACCGCCGGAGCATGTGAAGTTTCTGTTCGCGACGACCGAGATCCGCAAGGTGCCGGTGACGGTATTGTCCCGCTGTCAGCGCTTTGATCTGCGCCGGATCGAGCCGGAGGTCATGATCGATCATCTGCGCGGGATCGCCGCCAAGGAGGGCGCCGCGCTGTCGGACGAAGCCTTGGCGCTGATCACGCGGGCCGCGGAAGGGTCGGTGCGCGATGCGCTGTCGTTGCTGGACCAAGCGGTCGCCCATGGGCGCGATGGCGAGATCGACGCGGTGATGGTGCGATCGATGCTGGGCCTGGCTGACCGGGGCAGGGTGATCGACCTGTTCGAGGCCATCATGCGCGGCGATGCGGCCGAGGCGCTGGAAGAACTGGGCCGCCAATATGCGGACGGTGCGGATCCGGGCGTCGTCCTGCGCGACCTGGCCGAGTTGACCCACTGGATCAGCGTGTTGAAGATTGCGCCCGATACGGCCGACGACCCGACGGTCGGGGCGTCCGAGAGGGACAGGGGGCGTGATCTGGCCAGCCGGTTGGCGATGCGGGTTCTGACGCGATCCTGGCAGATGCTGTTGAAAACACTGGAAGAACTGGCGATCGCGCCGAATGCGATGATGGCGGCGGAAATGGCGATCATTCGCCTGACCCATGTGGCCGACTTGCCGTCGCCCGAGGATCTGGTGCGAAAGCTGTCCGAAGAGGGCGCAGGCGCACCCGGGCGGCCCCAGCCGCAAGGTGGCGGCGGTGGCGGCGGCGGTGGCGGCGGTGGTGGCGCGACAAGGGCGCTGGCGGTGGTGGAAGGCGCCGCGGCACTGGCACCAGAGGCCGGTCTGCACCCGGAACCGGCAGGGCAGCCGACGCAGGCATTGCTGGCCGTTGCGAGTTTCGATGACGCTCTGGCAATAATCAAACCGCTCGATTTCCGCCTGCATGATCAGGCGGAGGCGTTCTTGCGGCTGGTTCGCTATCGCCCGGGCCTGATCGAGTTCAATCCGGTCCCTGGAGCGCCCAACGATCTGGCCGGTCGTCTGGGGCAGGTTTTGCGCTCGGCGACAGGGGAACGCTGGTCGGTTTTGGTGTCCGATGAAGACGGCCAGCCGACGATTGCCGAACAGCGGAGCGCCGCTGACGAAGAGGTTAAGCGCGAGGCGGAAAATCACCCTTTGGTGGCCGCCGCCCTTGCGACCTTTCCTGGCGCCACCATATCGGCTGTGAGGCCGCTGACCGCGCCGCCCGAACCCGAGTATCTGGCCGAGATCCCTGAAGATGATGGGGACCTGCTTGACGATGATGACCCCTTCGAGGAGGACTACTGATGTTCAAGGGACTTGGCGATATGTCCAAGATGATGAAGGCTGCGCAGGAGATGCAGTCGAAAATGACCGAAGTCCAGGAGCGGATGCAGGAAATCGAGGCCGAAGGGTCTGCGGGAGCCGGAATGGTCAAGGCCGTGGCCGGGGCGCAGGGCAGCGTCAAATCGATTTCCGTCGATCCGTCGCTGTTCGGATCGGCCGAGGACAAGGAAGTGCTGGAAGACCTGATTGTCGCGGCGATCAATGACGCGGTTGCCAAGGCGCAAGAGGCCGGGCAGGCCGAAATGGCGAAGGTCACCGAGGGTCTGCCATTGCCGCCGGGTTTCAAGCTGCCGTTCGGATGAAGCGGGCTTCCGTCGCTGCATTGGCCGCGGGGCTTGTCGAGGCCGGGTCCCACCGGGATACGTGGCGGGTCGAATGACCTCGACCTTCGGCACATCCGCGTATGGCGGTTCTGGCTGGTCGCCGCGCACAGCCACGCACAGCGACGAAATGGGTGCTTTGTGGCGGGGCGGGATCGACAGCGAGTGGCGGCCCCTGAAAACGGTTCTGTTGCGCCGTCCCGGTGCCGAGATCGTCGTCGATGATATCGATGCCGCCCAACAACTGGCACCGTTGGACCTTGGCCGGGCACAAGAAGAGCACGATCAACTGGCCGACGCCTATCGCGCAGCGGGCGTCGAAGTTTTGGAGGTCGGCAGCACGGTGGTACCCACACCGAACCGGATGTTCTGTGCGGATCTGTTTGCAATGACGCCGCAAGGCGTGATCTTGGCGCGCCCTGCCTCGACCGTGCGCGCGGGCGAGGAAGTTGCGGTGGCTGCGGCATTAGCCGGGGCCGGGGTCCCGATCTTGCGCATGTTGACTGGCGAGGCGGTGTTTGAAGGCGCCGATCTGATCTGGTTGGCGCCGGATATCGCGATTCTGGGGTTGGGACTGCGCACCAATGACAGCGCAGCAGCCCAGATTGCGGCGTCGCTGGCCGAGATAGGCACTCGGCTGTTGGCCGCGGACATGCCCTTTGGGACCATGCACCTGATGGGAATGTTGCGGATAGCCGATCGCGATCTGGCGATTTGCTGGCCCAGGCGTACGCCGCACCGCGCTGTCGAGGCCCTGCGCGCGCAGGGATATAAGGTTGCTTTCCTGCCGGACGAGGACGAGGCGCAGGCCAATCGCGGCCTGAACTTTGTGACCATGGGGCCAAGACGCATCCTTATGCCCGGCGGTAACACCGCGATGCGCGCGTTCTATGAAGGGTTGGGGATCGACGTGACCGAGACGCCGATGACCGAATTGCGCAAGGCGGCGGGTGCAGTCGGGTGTTTAACCGGGATCGTCGCGCGCGAGATCGGGTAGGCTGGGGCCAGGCCCCATCCAGCGGACGCTCAAGTTGCGGCGCGGTTTTTCTCCAATTGTTGATCGACGAGGCGGACGGTCTGATCGACGCTGGGGTGGCGCAGGTCACGTTGTGCGCCCAGGATTTGGACAACCTTGTCGACACGCTCGATAAAGGGTGCGCCGCCGAAGAGTGCGCGCGCCGCCGAGGACGGTTTTGACAGGCCGCTGGCGGCGTTTGCATATTTCTCGAACGGGACCAGATCGCCGGGATCGGCGCCGAGCGCGACACAGAGTTGGCACACCCATTCATAGATCTCGGCCGACGCTGCGGGATCGGAATGCACCGCGTCCCGGATCGGGCGTGGCCCGTCGGCCGTGATGCAACGATAATTGCCGGTCAGCAGCATCGCCCATTTGGCCAGTGGGACATAGGGCGAGTCAAAGACCCGCAACTTTACGGGCAGTTCGATGGGGCCGTCGCCGGGATCGTGCCGGACGGCCAGAATATCTGCCTCGAGTTCCCGCAGCATTTCTGTGTCCGCGGCGTTTTCAAACGCTGCGACCTTGAAATTTGTCGGCAGGCTGACCTGCAACATGTTCAGGGGTTCATCCTCCGGCTTGAAGGCCTGCGGGTCGGGACTGGCCAGTGTCATCGCCGCCGGGGCGAACCCGTCCCAGACCGCGGGATCGGCATAGGCCGGGCGCAAGCTGGCCGCATCGACACCGGGCAGACGGGCGAGAAACGGCAAGGGCGGCATGTTCATGATCGACATGGCAGGTGTGCCGCTGGCGGCGACACGGCCCAGCAGATCGCGCACGCCCGGCAGGCGGTATTGTGGTTCCTGCATTGCCAGGGCGACCATATCGAACTCGGTGGGATTGGCCTCGTCCGGCGAGCAGGCGCGGACTTTGCCGGGGGCATCGGCGCGGGTGTGGATCTCGACCGGCGCCTCTCTGCCCCGGATCGGTAGGCGCAGGCGCAGACCATCAGCATTGATCACCTCGGCCTCTGCCGGAAGGCAAACCAGGGTGCAGTTATGGCCCGCAAGCACCAGTTTCGAGGCAAGCAACGACCCGTATGTTGCGCCCATGATCAAGATATCGCGTCCAGGCATGTTCGTGTCCTCCCGTTTCCCGCAAGGGTGGAGCCGGAACAGGCGCTTGTCCAACGCGCGGCGTTCCGCGGCGTGGAAAGACAACTTTCGATCCGACGGGCCTGAAACAATATTGCGGCGCGATTTTCTGTTTCGGCATGGCGGCTTTGCGCGCCCGGCGTCAATTCGCCAATTGCACGGCAAGCCTTGCGGCCCGATATGCACCTATAGACAAACAGGCTCTGAGGGACCGGCCCGATGAACGACACCGCAACCGCCGCCGCCACGACCACCGCCGCCACAGCTGAAACGGCGACGGGCTTTGCCATCCCGGCCGGTGTATTTGCCGAAACCGTGGTTTCGGTGAAGCATTATACCGACCGGTTGTTTCAGTTTCGGATCACGCGCCCGGCCAGTTTTCGGTTCCGGTCGGGAGAGTTTGTGATGATCGGCCTGCCGAACGCCGAAAAGCCGGTGTTTCGGGCCTACTCGATTGCCTCGCCGTCCTGGGACGAGGAACTGGAGTTCTTCTCGATCAAGGTTCCGGACGGCCCGCTGACCGAGCATCTGCAAAAGATCGTTCCCGGCGACATTGTGCTGATGCGCAAAAAACCGGTCGGAACATTGGTCAATGATGCGCTGATCGGCGGAAAACGGCTGTGGCTGTTTTCAACGGGGACCGGGATCGCACCTTTTGCGTCCGTAATTCGGGACCCGGAGACCTATGAGAAATTCGAGCAGGTCATTCTGTGCCATACCTGCCGGGAGGTCGCCGAGCTGGAATACGGGTTCGAGATGGTCGCCGCGACCAAGGACGACCCGCTTGTCGGCGAGGAGGCAACGGCAAAGCTGATCCACTATGCCACGACAACGCGCGAAGACAGTGCGCGCATGGGGCGGATCACCGATTTGATCCGGTCAGGTAAGGTCTTCGACGATCTTGGCTTGCCGCCGCTGGATCCTGCGATTGACCGTGGCATGATCTGTGGGTCGATGGAGTTTCTGAAGGAAACGAAGAAGCTGCTGGAAGACGCCGGAATGGGTGAGGGCGCGAATTCCAAACCCGCGGAATTCGTCGTCGAGCGGGCGTTCGTGGATTAGGGTCCTTGCCCTGGAATGCGCTTCGTTCTGAGGAAGGCGGGCCGATCACACCGCGTTCTTGCCCGGCTGCACTTTCGCGCCGGACAGGTTCGGTGCGGCCGGAAGGTGCCCGGGAGCCAGCGTTTCCGCTGATCTACGGACCGGCGATGTCGATCAGAATTTTCCGTGCTTCAGATAGGCCTGCTGCGGGTCCATGCCGCCGCGGATCGCAGAGCGGATTTCGGATTCGGTGCTGATATCGACCTCGGCCGCTTGGATGACGTCTTCGACAATTGCGGCAGGAACGCAGATCAGCCCGTCGCGGTCGCCGACCATGTAATCGCCTGGGGCGATATCGACCTCGCCAATGCGGATTTCCTCGCCCACGGCTGCGGGCAGCCACCAGCCGACGATGTCGCGGGGGGTAAAACCGTTGTGCCAGGTCTGGAACCCGATCTCGATCAGGAAATCGCTGTCGCGGATCATGCCATCGGCAACGGCCCCGCGCACGCCCTTGTCCTGGAGCGTTTCGGCGCTGAGCTCGCCCATATGGGCGATGGTGTTGTCATTGGGCTGGTTCACCCAGAGATGGCCATGCGGGCATTTCGAGAGAAGACCGGTCCAGGCGAGCAATGTCTCGTGCGCATCGGCGCGTGGATCGACCTTGCCCTCGATTGTGAAGGCCGGTCCGGCCATGGCGCGTTCGGGCATCAGGGGACGCAGGCGCGGCGGCAGCGTGAAACGGCGTTTGCCCATTTTGCGCATCACGTCGTGGACAACGCCCGTATAGCACTTGGCCAGCCGGTCCGAGATTTCGTCGATTGCGCTCATCCGCGCCTCCTGTGATTTGGGTCAGCGGGACCGCCGGTGCGGCCCTCAGGGGCGCTGCCCCTGAAATCCCGCGATATTTCCGGACCAAAGAACGGAAGCGCCATCATGCGGCGGGCAGGCAGGCCGGACCGAGAGGTTCGAAGGTTTTATAGCCGAGGATGAACTCGCGGTGCCCCAATTCTTCCGATTTCGTGCGCGCGCCTGCCGCCACGGACAGCGTCAGGTCGTAAATTTCAGTGCCGACTTCGGTAAGCGGCGTGCCCTGCAGGATGCGCCCGGCGTCGATGTCCATATCGTCGGCCATCCGCGCATAGGTTTCCGGGTTCGCGCAGATCTTGATCACGGGCGCGATGGCGGACCCCACGACCGAACCGCGGCCCGTGATGAAATAGGTCAGGTGACAGCCGCAGGCCATCAGTTCGGCGATTTCGGCATTGTCGTTGATGTTCGGGAAGCCGAAACGGACCTCTCCGTCCGGGATGACGTCGAGCAGATAGAGACCGCCGCGCGGTGGAACGTCGCCGGGTTTCAACATGCCGTGGATCTGGCCCGACCCGGATTTGGCATAGGCGCCGAGGGACTTTTCTTCGATGGTGGTCAGCCCGCCATCGGCATTGCCCGAGGCGAAGGAACCGTAGCCCAGCGTTGCGTAATAGCGCGCGGCCTTTTCGACCGCACCTTTCAATTCGCCTGCAAGTTCAGGTGTCGCGGCCCGGTCGGCCATGACATGTTCACAACCGATCAACTCGCCGGTTTCCTCGAAAAGGCAGGCCGCGCCTTCATCGACCAGCCGGTCAAAGGCCAGTCCCGCAGCCGGGTTGCCTGTCAGACCGGATGTGCCATCGGATCCGCCGCAGACGGTCCCGATCACCAGCTCGTCGACGCCCATCGCGACCCGCTGGGCCTGTTCCAGCCGGGGCAGGTGTTCTTCGATAAACGCCCGCCCGGCCGCGATCGCCTTTTTGGTGCCGCCGACGCCTTGGATCGTGACGGTGGTGACGGGGCGGCCGCTGTCCTCGACCACCCGGGCAAGCTGGTACTTGTTGAAGCTTTCACAGCCGAGCGAGACCAGCACGGCGCCGCCGACATTGGGATGGGTGGCCAGGGCCTCCATAACCCGCTGAGCGTACTCATTGGGAAAACAACCGGGGAAGCCGATCACGTGCACATCGCGGTCGCCAAAGGGCAGGGCGATCTGTCGCGAGACATGGTGGGCGCACTCGACAAGATAGGCGACGATCAGCGTGTTGCGAATGCCTTTGCGCCCGTCGGATCTGGGAAAACCGGTGATCATTCTGCCTCCACCACATAAGACGCCGTGTAGTTCGATCGGACGTTTTGCACATGAACATGGGCGCCGGCCGCAATCGCCTGGGTCGCGATGCCGATGGGAAAGGCGTATTTCAGGATCGTCTCGCCCGCAGCGATATCGCGGGCCGCGATCTTGTGGCCCAGGGTCAGGTCGCGTTCCAGGGCAACACCGTTCCCGCCGACCTCGACCACCGTTCCGGCCGGAACGGTGGTTGCCAGGATCAATACATTGTCCCCTGCGGCCAGCCGTATCAGGCGAGGGTCAGTGGTGGTGGTCGACATCTGCGTCGTCGACATCAAGCTGTCCGGTGATCAGGCGGCGCACAATGCTCCACGACAGCCCGACACCCAGGATGAAGCCGATTGCCAGCAGGATCACCCATTGCATGACGCTGGAATCGTTCACATCCAGCATGCCGGCATCGGAGGCCACCCAGACGATGGCCGCGATCAGGGCGGCCACCAGCACGACACCGATGATCTTGATCGAGCGATAGGTCGCCCGCCCGCAGACCAGAATGCCGATCAGCAGCACAAGCCCGGCCAGCACCTTCATGGGCAGGTCGTTTTCCCAGCCGGTATTGTAGACCCAATGATAGTAGGAATTACCCGACGGGTTAAATATCAGCAGAACGAGGACGATTGCGAAAATGATCCTCAGCGCGAATCCGGTCCAGCGCATTTCTCACTCCGGTGAAATTACTGTTTTGACAAGGGTGCCGCCCGACGGCGCGGCTTGCAAGGGCAAAGACCGCTGTTTCTTGCGGCCGCAAACGAAAAGGGGCGGCGCGAACGCCGCCCCTGCATTCGTCAGGCAGCAAATTAGCCGCCGATGCCCAGAACGCGGTTGCGCTGGTTCGAGAAGGCAATTTCGGCAATCGCCTGCCAGCCGCCAATCTCGCGCAGGTTGGTCATGTAGTTGTCGTGGACCTCGGCGGCGAGCGCCGAGTGGCCGCGGGTCTCTTCATAGACCTCTGCCGTGGCTTCGCCGAACGCATCGAACGCATCGTCGCTGAAGGTTTTCAGCTCGACGCCGTTTTCGTTGACCAGCTTGGCAAGATACTCGCCGTTGAAAGCCTGCGCTTCTTCGTACTGAGCGGCGTGCTCTTCCATGGCTGCGGCTGTGATGATGGCTTTTTCCCAATCGGACAGCGCACTCCAGTAAGAAGCGTTGAAACCGAATGCGAGACCCCCGCCCGGCTCGTGGAAGCCCGGGTAGTAGTAGTATTTGGCGGCTTCGTAGAACTTCATGAAATAGTCGTTGTACGGGCCAACCCATTCGGTTGCGTCGATCGCACCCGAGACCAGGTTTTCATAGATCTGGCCGCCCGGCAGCGACACCGGCGAGGCGCCCAGCTTGGCCATGACGTCACCGCCCAGGCCCGGGATACGCATTTTCAGACCCTTGAGGTCGTCGGCGCTTTCGATTTCCTTGTTGAACCAACCGCCCATCTGGGTGCCGGTGGCGCCGCAGGTGATGGCTTTGAGGCCGAACTCGCCCGAGACCTTGTCCCAGAGTGCCTGGCCGCCTTTGAATTTGATCCAGGCGTTCCACTCGATCGTGGTCATCCCGAACGGCACCGTCGTGAAGAATGCAAACGCCGGGTGCTTGCCCTTCCAGTAGTAGTCGGCGGCAATGTAGGCGTTCGAGTTGCCCGAGGCGACTTCATCGAAGCTGTCGAAGGCGCCGACCTTTTCGCCTGCGGCGAAGTACTGGGTCTTGATGCGGCCTTCGGAAAGCTGATCGATCCGCGCCGCAAGGCGCTGCGCCGAGATGCCCAGGCCCGGGAAGTCCCGCGGCCAGGTCGATACGATGGTCAGCTCTTTGGTGCCCTGTGCGACGGCGGGGGCGGCGAGTGCAGCAGCGCCCGTCCCCAGCGTGGCACCGGCGATGAACTTACGACGGTCCATAAATGTCTCTCCCTGAGTTCATATTTTTCGCACCCTTCCAGGCGCTGGGCAGGGCTTATATAGGGGTGCCGGGGCGGTGGCTAGCCCGTTTCGCCCTGTCTGTCGTTGCAGGAATTTCACGATTGACAGACGGCTCGCAGCGCGCGAACGCAGGCAGACTGATGTTTGGCTGGGAACCGGGCCGGGCAGAGCGGAGGCGGAAATGGAAAATCCCTCGATCATGAGCCACGTGTCGCTGGGCACGAATGATTTGGCGCGGGCGGCGGTGTTTTATGATGCCGTTCTGGCCGCGATCGGCGCTAAGCGCATTATCGAGCACAGCGAAGCGATTGCGTGGGGCAAGATGTTTCCCGAATTCTGGTTGAACGTTCCGCTTGATGACGGCAAGGCGCAACCGGCCAACGGGAACCATTTGGCCTTTTTTGCCCGCAGCCGTGACGAGGTGGATGCGTTCCATGCCGCTGGCCTGGCGCACGGCGCAACTGATGACGGTGCGCCCGGCGCGCGCCCGGAATATGGCGCGCCGTTCTATGGTTGTTATCTGCGCGACCTGGACGGACACAAGATCGAGGCGACGTTCTGGGATCAGGAGATGGATGCAGGCTGATCCGACGATCCCAGCTTGCCGTCTGCTGCATCCACGGCTATAGCCCGCGCCCATGTCCTTTACCCTCGCCATTGTGGGCCGGCCTAATGTCGGCAAATCGACCCTGTTCAACCGGCTGGTTGGAAAGCGTCTGGCATTGGTCGCCGATCAACCCGGTGTGACCCGCGATCTGCGTGAGGGCGAGGCACGGTTGGGTGATCTTAACTTTACAGTTGTCGACACTGCCGGGTTGGAGGAGGCGTCCGACGGATCGCTGCCCGCCCGGATGCGTGCATTGACCGAACGCGGCGTTGCCCAGTCGGATGTCTGCCTGTTCCTGACGGACGCGAAGGACGGGTTGGTGCCCGCCGATTATGTGTTTGCCGACCTGCTGCGCAAGGCCGGGGCCGAGGTGATCCTGGCCGTTAACAAGGCCGAGGGACGTGATGGCGAGCCATCGGTGCTGGAGGCCTTCTCGCTGGGTCTGGGTGAGCCGATCGGGTTGTCTGCCGAGCATGGCGAGGGATTGGGAGAGCTTTATTCGGCGTTGCTGCCCCATGCCGAACGGTTGGCGGCCCAGGCCGATGCGAATGCGTTCGATACGTCGATCGAAGATGATCCGTTGGCCGAAAACCGCCCGCTGCAAATCGCGATTGTCGGGCGCCCGAACGCGGGCAAGTCGACGCTGGTCAACAAGATTTTGGGCGAAGACCGGTTGTTGACCGGGCCGGAAGCCGGGATCACACGCGATTCAATTGCGGTCGAAACCGAGTGGCAGGGCCGGAATTTCCGTATCTTCGATACCGCGGGGATGCGGCGTAAGGCCAAGGTGCAGGAGCAATTGGAACGTCTTTCGGTCGGGGACGCCCTTCGCGCGATCCGGTTTGCCGAGGTGGTTGTCGTCCTGATGGATGGCGACAGTGCGTTCGAAAGCCAGGATCTGCGCATCGCCGATCTGGCCGAGCGCGAAGGCCGGGCCGTCGTTCTGGCGGTTAATAAATGGGATCTCGAGGACGAAAAGAACACCCGCCTGAAGGAGCTGCGCGAGATGTGCAGCCGTCTGTTGCCGCAATTGCGTGGCGTGCCGATGGTGACGGTGTCCGCATTGACCGGGCGCGGTCTGAACCGCCTGGCCGAGGGTGTCCAGGAAGCGCATCGGATCTGGAACACCCGGATTTCGACCTCGCGATTGAATGACTGGCTTGCAGATCAGGTTGCCGCGCACCCGCCGCCAGCCCCTGGCGGGCGCCGTATCAAGTTGCGGTATATGACCCAGGTGAAAGCGCGCCCGCCATCCTTCGTGGTGATGTGCTCGCGGGCAAAGGATCTGCCGGACAGCTATACCCGGTATTTGGTGAACGGCTTGCGGGACAGTTTCGACATGACCGGTGCGCCGATCCGGCTGATGTTGCGCTCGGGCGAGAACCCCTACGATAAGAAGAAATAGCCCAAGACCTACAAATTTTCTTGGTTGTGATTCGGGCTGATCAGTCTGGTTTATTCACGTTGTATTGAGGAATTCGCCGCATGAACCGGTGTTGCGTAAAGACGGGTGGTTTCCTAGGCTCATTGCCGAACGGGGCGTTAAACTGGTGGAGGTTTTGATGCGTTGTTTATTTGTCGGTGGGACTTTGCTGTTGCTTGGTGCATGTCTGCCGCCCAGCGTACAGCAATCGCCGGAAAAGCAGGCAATTGCCGACAGTCTTTACGCCGAGATCGTTCCCGGTAAACATCCTGATCTGAAGAACGGTTATTCATCGCTTGTCGCGTGTATTGCCTGGGATGGGTCCAGGCCGTTGGAGTACTCGGCAGTCAATGGATACTATATTGATTCCGGCTGGGCCGTTGACCGTGATCCGACGCCTGACCTGCGCCGTCAGGCCCTTGGCGACTGCGAAGTCGAGAAGCGGAGCGACCCGCCCTGTACCTGTCAGGTCGTTGCCGAGAACGGTATCAACATGATCAAGGTTCCCTGAACAGCAGATCTGTCGTCGGCCAATTTGATCCGGGCCGCAGTCGGCACCGGCGATAGGGCGGTGTCAACGCCATGGAGGTCGGTCAGTGCAATAAAATTGCAAAGTACTTGCATGTGAAAGCAGTTCGCACTAAATGCGGCCTATGACCGATACATCCCTTACCTCTACCCTGCGCTTGCTGCGCGCCGCCAGCCTGCTCGAAGAACGTGTTTCGGGGGCTCTTGCCTCTGTCCATGGTCTGGGCTTGAAGGAGGCGTTTTTGCTGATGCATCTGGAAAACGAGCCGCAACACAAGCTGACGCGTGTTGATCTGTCTCGCCGCCTGCACATGAGTGCTTCGACCGTAACGCGCATGGCAGCGCCCTTGGAAAAGATCGGCCTGGTCGCGCGCGAAGCCGATGCGCGGGACGCGCGATTGGCCTTTGTTGTCCTGACCGAAGCGGGCAAAACCAAAGTGTCCGAAGTCAGAACGACCTTGGCCGCGCAGGCGGAAAGGATCTTTCAGGACCGCTGGACGGCAGAGGAGGTTTCCAGTCTGTCCGACCTGCTGGGCCGCTTGGTTGCAAACGCCCATGGCGAGCTTGCCTGATAACGCCCATTCCGGCCCCAAAGTGCAGACGCCTGCGTTTGCACCTTGGGGCCGGATTTCATATCGCTTTGAAATCAGCGGCCCAGGATTTATCCTATGGCCATTGTGCCACAGCAATATTCGATTGAAGGGAGCATCAGCATGCCCGATCCCCGCGGGACCTATACGATTGGCCCGCCCAAACGCCCGAACATCACCCATGACAATGGATTTCTGGACCGGTTCGAGCGCCGCGATCCGACGGCAGGCGATTATGCGCGGCTGGCGCTGTGGCGCACGGTTCTGGAGGCCGCCGAAGCCGGACAGTCGGTGCCGATGCTGCCGCACAATGATATCCCCGACGCGCTGGCCGCTTACCGGCATTTTCTGGAAGGCAATGGCCGGACGAGAGAGATCAACTATGAGCGGTTTTTGTCCGGCGATCCCGTCGGGCCGCGATATCTGCGCAATCTGATCCGCGAAGCCAAGCTGGCCGCGCATCACCTTTATTCCAGCCGTCCGCCGGGGGCATTACCGGTTTTTCAGTTCACCGGCACGCATCTGCCCGCGGGAAGTTCGGGCAACCGCGCCTTTCCCTATCCGGAAACCGAAAACTGGCAGAAGGCGATCGGGGCGCATTTTTTCTGGATCAGCGGCGATGTCACCGTATCGCACACCCCACCCGGACAGCCTGAATTCGACATGACTTTTACGGTTCGCATTGAAGACCGGTATAATTTCAACCCCGGCCAGCAGGATATCGGAACCGGGTTGCCCGACGAAATGAACGGACAACTGGCCTTGGCAGGCCTGGGCGATCAGTATCTGAATATTGCCGAGATCATGCGCCAGGTCGAATGGACCGGCTCGCCCGTCGGTATGGCGGGGACCGAGGTCGATGGTGCGCCGCGCTTTCGCCAACGCGAACCCGGCGACAATCGCCGCATCCGCAACCGGATCTAGCGGGTTTTGCGGCCTGCCTGACCTGAACAGGCGCCGGGAGGGGGGCGGTTGAGCCGACAGGGTGATCGGCTCGGGGCGGTCGGATCGTAACTCCCTCCGGCCCGCCAATCGTTCTGGCGGTGTGCGGGCGATGGGTCCTGACCCTAATCCGGATTGGCCAGCATCGGGGGTTGTGCCGGGCCCCGCACGGTGGGCAGAAACATATGGCCCCAGGGCGAAGGATAGATTTCCGGGACCGGCATCTCGACAACCGCCGGGCCGCCAACCTCGAACGCGGCCTCAAGCGCTGCTCTCAACCCTTCTGGCGATTGTTCGGCCCGGAAGGCCGCGGCGCCAAAGCTTTCGACAAACTTGACGATGTCGGGATTGACCAGATCGCTGGCGATTGTCCGGTTGTGGCCGAACCGGTCCTGCTGGATGCGTTTTACGTTGCCATAGGCCGAATCGTTATAGACCAGCACGACCAGCGGCACCTTGTACTTGACCGCCGTGGCGAGTTCGGAGGCGCTGTAAAGGAACCCGCCATCGCCCTGCACCACCAAGACCCGCTGATCGGGGCAGGCGATCTTGACGCCGATCCCCGCCGGGATACCCCAGCCGAGCGTACCGGCATATCCTGCACACACATATCCGCGCGGGCGATAGACCGGATAGCCGAACCGGGCCGTGTAGGCGACCTGGGTGAGGTCGTCGACGAAGATCCCGTCCTCGCCCAATACCTGGCGGATGACACCCAGTTGCGCCATCTGCGGCTGGATCTCGGCCGTCAGCTTTTTGTCGTATGCACCGTTCAGTTCAGCGATCCGGTCGCGCCGGTTTTCGACCTTCCCCAGTTTCCGGCCAAGCGCTTCGATTAACAGCGGCAAAGCGTGCTCGGCCATCGCGCAGATCGGTACCTGGACATTGCCCCGCCTGTTGATTTCGCCGGGGTCGGCATTGATCTGAATCAGGGCCAGATCGTCATCGACGCCCCAGACCATTTCATGCCACATGAACCGCGTGCCGATGCCAAGCGCGACATCGCATGTTTTCCAGAACTCGTGCGCGACATAGCTGCGGACATAAAGATCTTCGCGTTCGTCATAGGCGCCTTTTCCCTGACGCAGCGCCGAGACAGGTGCGCACAGCATTGCTGCAATCTCGGCCACCGCTTCGGCGGCGTCATGGGCGCCGCCGCCCAGGCAGATGATCGGATTTTTCGCCGCCGCCAACAGATCCGCCGCCGCTTCGATGGCATCCATATCCACTTCGGCAAATTCCGGCTGGGGCGTTGACACCTCGGCGCCTTCGACTTTCCACATATCCAGCGGGCATTCCAGCGTGACCGGCGATGGGTGCCCACCCAGGACTGCCGATATCGCCCCGGCAATCTGGCCAGGTGCTGCCGCATCATCGCGCAGACCAACGGCGTGTTTCGAGAGTTGATCCACGACAGCCATCTGGTTCGGCAATTCGTGCAACTGGCCGTGCATCTTGCCGATATATTCGCGTTTGTTCTGGCCGAGCAGGGCGAAGACCCTGGACGAGGTGGCGAAGGCGGTCGAATGCCCCGCCGCGGCGTTCAGGACGCCCTGGCCCGGGACCGTGCAATAGGCCTGTGCCCTGCCCGTCGCCAGCGCGGCGCCGGTGGCCATATAGGAACAGGCCTGCTCGTGCCGTCCGGCAAAGGGCCGCAATTGCGGGTAATCGACCAGAACATTGAAGAAGTCGTCGTTTTGCACGCCCGGCAGACAATAGAGCGCATCGATGCCCGCGCCGATCAGACCCTGACACAGCAGATGGGAAATTGTCGTTGTCATGCGGCTTGCTCCTGCGGGTGATTGGAAGGCGAAACTATCAGCCGCGCCGCGCCGCGCAAGCCGGTCGGGCGAACACGCCTCTATTCATCAGGCACGGGGCGCGTGAATTCTGCGTGCGTTTCCAGAACTTCGTCGCCTTCGGTGCCGGTCTCGGTTTCGGTCCCCGTGCCGATTGCCGTGACACGGCCTGTTATCGCAATGGCACCGTCTTCGCCCGGGGCCGACGTGATTTCGACATGATAGTCGTGCCCGGCGCTGGACGTGAGATCGGTGATGATCTCGCCGCCGATATCGACGGTCCCGCCTGCGATCGTTTTGGCCAGAAAGGTCATCCATTCCAGCGCAATGCCGTTTGCGTCCTCGCGGTCCATGGCCTCTTCTGGTCGATGGTCCGCTGGCGCGCAAGGCCGCATTGACCGGCCGCGGCCTCGGCCCTATCCAACGCCGGAAACCCATATGCTCCGGAGAAGCCCCAGATGTCTTTCGCCGTTCAACCTGCTGCCCCGGCCCGACCGTACCGTTGCCAGCTTTTCGGTCCGGGATCGCGCCCGGCCCTGTTTCCCAAAATGGCCGCCAGTGCGGCCGATGTCATCAACCTGGACCTGGAAGATGCGGTGGCGCCTGCGGACAAGGACATGGCCCGCGAAAACATTGTCGAGGCGCTGACGACCGTGGAGTTCGGCGACAAGACGGTTTCGGCCCGGATCAACGGCCTGGACACGCCTTGGTGGGTCGACGATGTGACAGCCCTGATCGAACGCGGTGGCGAGCGTCTGGATCTGATCATGATCCCCAAGGCCGGAAATGAACGCGATATCTATGCGGTCGATGCTGTCGTCTCGGCCTGCGAGGCCAAGGTCGGCAAGAAGAAGCGAATCGGGTTCGAGGTGATCATCGAAACCGCGCAGGGCGCGGCGAATGCCGATGAGATCGCCGCGGCCTCGCCCCGCATGCAGGCGATGAGTTTCGGCGTTGCGGATTATGCCGCCTCGATGGGGATGCAGGTCACCGGGATCGGGGGAGAACAGGACCCTTATTATGCGCTGGTCCCGGGCGAGCCGGGGTCGGAACGGGCGCGCCATTTTGGCGATCCCTGGCATTGGCCCATCGTGCGCATGGTCGCTGCCTGCCGCAAACATGGCCTGCTGCCGGTCGACGGCCCGTATGGCAATTTTTCCGATGATGACGGGTTTCGGGCGCAGGGTCTGCGCGCCCGCACGTTGGGATGCGTCGGCAAATGGGCGATCCACCCCAAACAGGTCGCGCTGGCGAACGAGATTTACACGCCGTCCGACGAATTGGTCGCCGAGGCGCGGCGGATTCTGGAGGCTATGGCCGAGGCGGATAAAGCGGGCCAGGGCGCCGTCACGTTGGACGGAAAATTGATCGACCTCGCTTCGATCCGCCAGGCTGAAGTGGTTGTCAGACAGTCCGAACTGATCGCCGCCGCGGTCAGCGCGGGCTAGGACGTCGGCTGGGATCTCGGGCCGGGCAGGGATTAAGGGCTGGCCAGAACGCGCCGGCCGATCAGCGGTACCGCGATCACGGTAAAGCCGATCCGGACAATGTGGTGCAGGGTGATCATGATCGGCGAGACGCCAAGCGACAGGGCGATCAAACCCATCTCGACCACGCCGCCGGGCGCATAGCACATCAGCAGAATCTGAAACGAATGATCGCCCGCGGCGCCCAATGCCGCGGCAATACCGGCGCCCAGTGCCAGCATCACAGAGACGCTTAGCGCGCCATACCCGATCCCCTGGACCAGATGGCTGCGGGTCATACCACCGAACCGCGTGGCCAAACCCAGGCCAATCACCAACTGAGCCACCGCGATCAGCCAGTCGGGCGGCTGTGCATCGGTCAACCCGATCGAGTGCACCAGCGCCGATAACAGGATCGGACCGGTGATGATCGCAGCGGGAAACCCGATCTTGCGTCCGCCCCACGACCCGAGATAGGCGCAGGCCCCCAGGATTGCGACATCCAACACCCCGACTGCCGCGCCTGCGTCCATCGACACACCGGCGGCGCTGCCGACCGCCTCGCCCCGCAGGGCCCAATAGAGCAGGGGGACAACGGTTACGGTGATCGTGACCCGCGCGAAATGCTGCATGGTCAGCAAAATGACATCGCCGCCCGCTTCCTCGCCCAATTGAACGGATTCGATCAGCCCGGCCGGTGTCGCGCAGTAATAGGCCGTCGGCCGGTCATAGCCCGCGATCCGGCGAAAAACCTGATAGTTCAGGAATTGCGCAGCGCCGACGAACACGCCAACCGCCAGCAGTGAGGGCCACCATTCGCCGACCTGGCGCCACATTCCCGGTGTTGCCGTGCCGCCGATTGCGATGCCGATGATCGCGATGAAGGCCAGGCGGGGCACTTGCGGAAAGCTCAGCGGCTGGCCCGCAACTTTCAAACCCATCGCCATCGCAATGGCCGTCGCGACCATGGCGCCCAGCAGCCAGGGCAGCGGTGTTCCGATCAGCGTTGCCAGATATCCGCCGACCGCCGCGATGGCGATGGCGGCGACCCAGACGAACCAGTCGTTTCTCGATGGCAGCGACAGCGGCAAGGCCGCGGCGCCTAGCCGATGGCTCCGCCACCATGGTGTGCGACATAGCCGCGGTTCCAGGTCGGGCCGATCACCAACTGATTGATCACCGTGCGCTGTGGCAGCCGGGCGCAGAACAATATGGTCTCGCCCAATTCGTCCGGCTGGCTCATCTGCGCCCGGACGTCATCCGCGATAGGCACAGGACGTTTGTCCATGATCGGGGTTGAAACCTCGCCCGGGCAGATTGCCGTCGCGCGGATGCCGTTTACGCATTCTTCCATGTTCAGGCTTTCGGTCATGGCGCAGACCGCATGTTTTGCCGCCGTATAGGCGGGGCCGGTCAGGAAGCTGACATGGACACCGGCCCAGGACGAGATGTTGAGGATCGTCCCGCTTTTTTGTGCGCGCATCGCCGGCAAGACGGCTTGGGTGCAATAAAAGACGCCGTTCACGTCGATCTGAATGATCGCGTCCCAATCGTCGTGACTGACTTCGGGCCAATGGCGCTTTGGCACGTTGATCCCGGCATTGTTGACCAGAATATCGACGGTGCCGTGGTCGGCCTGTATCTTTGCGCCGGCCGCCGCAACCTGTTCGCGGTCGGCGACATCCAACAGTTCGATCCCGGCAATTGTTCCGCCCGCCTTGGCGATGTTGTCGGCGGTTTCCTGCAACGGCTCGGGGCGGCGCCCTGACAGGACCACCCTGCACCCCGCAGCGGCCAGCTTTTCCGCGCCCGCTGCCCCAATGCCGGTTCCGGCGCCGGTGATCCACGCAAGCTTTCCTGTCAGATCCTGCATGGCGGTTCCTTTCGATTGATATGATTGGCGGTCTTTCTGCCCGGCGCGGACGGGGCGGGCAACTCTGGATGTGATGGCGTGCGAGCGGGGGTCAGCGCGATGGCAACTTGTGTCCGATCCGCGCGGCTTCGGCCAGAACAGCGGCACGGTCCGGTATCGCATCGACCGCGCCCATGGCGGAAACCGTTGCGGCGGCGGCGATACTGGCCATCGTTGCCGCCAAACGCGGATCGCTCGTCTCCAGCCACCATGCCAGGAATGCCCCGGCAAAGGTATCGCCCGCCCCGGTCGAATCAACCGGATCGGTGGGGGCGGAAGGTATCGCATGACCTTTACCCGAAACTGACAGATAGGCACCGTCGCCGCCCAGCGTGACAATAACGATTTCAGGACCCAGCAGGTGCATCCGGTCCGCGATTGAGGCGGGGTCGTCCTGTCCGGTCAACGACAGTTGATCGTCGATGCTTGTGAATACGATGTGCGACAGGTGCATGGCTGTGGTCAACGACGCCAATGCCTGTTCGGCGGTCCAAAGCTGAAGGCGCAAATTGGTGTCCAGGCTGACCGATCCGCCATGGCTGCGGATCTGCTGAGCCGCTTCGATGGCGGTTTGGCTCAAACTTTCCGACACTGCCAGGGTGATCCCGCTGATGTGCAGGATCTCTGCCGTTGCCAGATTCTGCAGGTTCAGATCCGCCGGAACCATCCGGCTGGCCGCCGATCCGCTGCGAAAATATGTGAACTGACGGGCGGCGGGATCCGGGTCGACGAAATAGATCCCGGTCGCCGCGTTTTGCGACCGCTTCACGCTGTCTGTCGCGATCCCTTCGGCCTGCCAAAGCCCGATCAGATCGGTGCCAAAGCGATCATCGCCGACGGCTGTGACATATCCGACCGCCGCGCCATGCCGGGCCGCCGCGATGGCGGCGTTCGACGTGTCGCCGCCGAAGCCTTGGCGAAAGGTGCGGCCATCGGGTTGACGAACAAACTCGACCATCGCCTCGCCGAGGCACAGGATCGACGGTGGCGCGCCTGCCGTTTCGGGAGGCTTATCGGCAGGCATCGTCACTTTTCCAGTCCTGCGCGCACTTCGCGTGCCGCCGTGCGGATCGCCTCGTCGTCACCTGCTTGCAGGGCGGCATCATTCACCAACTTGCCGCCCATGCCCAGACAGGCCGCCCCGGCCTGGAAATAGCTGTTCATTTCGCCGGGCTCGACGCCGCCGGTCGGCATTAGCGCGATATCGGGGAAGACGGATTTCACGGCCTTTAGATAGGCTGGTCCGCCCAATTGCCGGGCCGGAAAGATCTTGACGAAATCGCTGCCATCCTGATGGGCCTGCCAAATTTCGGCCGGTGTGGCGGCGCCCATGGCAGCGGCCACCCCGGCTTTGTGCGTTGCGGCGACCAGACCGGGCACGGCAACGGGCGAGACGACGAACGCTGCGCCGGCATCGATCACCTTTTCAGCCATTGTCAGGTCCAGCACCGTTCCCGCGCCGATGCAAAACGCAGGTTCGCGCGCAAGGTCGGCGATGATCGAGAGGGCGCCGGGTGTGGTCAGCGTAATCTCGAACAGCGTGAAGCCTTGCTCGGCCAACAGCTTCACGCCATGCCGGGCAGCCGCCTCGGTCGATGTTCGGATCACCGGGGCGACCCGGGCGGCGCGCAATTTTTCGGCGATATCCTGCATGCGGCACCCGGTCCCTGTCGTTGGCGATCGTCAGGGCGTATTTCGCGTTGGGCGTTCTGTCAAACGGGTGCCGATAAAACCCGAGTTTTTTTATCGGCAATTGACATAGTAAAACACTCGGGTATCTATCGACGACAATGAACACCGCGACTCACCCAAAGGATCTTCCGATGCGATCACTCGTTGCATTTTCCCTCGCCACCCTGCTGTCCGGCGCTGCTGTGGCCGAACAGGTCAATGTCTATTCTTATCGCCAGCCGGACCTGATCCGCCCACTGACCGATGCCTTCACCAAGAGCACAGGGATCGACGTGAAAGTGGTTTTCCTGAAGAAGGGATTGCTGGAACGCTTGCAGGCCGAGGGCGACCGGACGCCTGCCGATCTGATCCTGACGACCGATATTTCGCGGTTGGCCGAACTGGTTCGGGCGGGGGTCACCAAGACGGTGACGTCCGAAATTCTGACGGCAAACATACCGGCGGAAATGCGCGATCCGGCGGGCCACTGGTTCGGTCTGACGGCGCGCGCGCGCGTGATTTATGCCTCGACCGAACGCGTTGGCGACGGCGAAGTGACGACTTACGAGGCGCTGGCCGATCCGAAATGGCGGGACCGCATTTGTACGCGGTCCGGGGCGCACGCCTATAACCTGGCGCTGACGTCGGCCATGATCGTACATCACGGCACGGACAAGACCCGCGATTGGCTGAATGGACTGAAGGCCAACTTGGCCCGCAGGCCACAGGGCAATGACCGTGCCCAGGTCAAGGCGATCTGGGCGGGCGAATGCGATATCGCCATCGGCAACACCTATTACATGGCAGCGATGCTGGCCAAGCCCGAGCAAAGACCCTGGGCAGACGCAGTAGGCATCGTGTTTCCGCGCTTTTCCAATGGCGGGACGCATATGAACATATCCGGCATGGCGATGACCCGGTCGGGCCCGAACGCGGCGAACGCGCTGAAACTGATGGAGTTCCTCGCCTCTGCCGAAGGGCAGAAGATCTATGCCGAGATCGTCGCTGAATATCCGGCATTGGAAGGCGTCGCGGCGTCGGATCTGGTCGCCGGTTGGGGCGGGTTCGAGCGCGATACGATCGGATTGATCGATATCGCAGAACAGCGCGCCGCTGCCGTCCGCCTGGTCGAAGAAACCGGCTTCGACAACTAGAGCACTTTCCAGCCTGACTGCATCAGTCAGGTGCCGTGAAGTTGGGGCCGCTCTGACGCCGGACGCCGGGAACCCGAACTGACGCGCCCTTTGGTGGGCGTGTCTCGACTTCAGCCGCCCGAGCGGATGTCCTGCAAGGCGTGCTCGCGGTGCTTTAACCACCACCCGTATTGCAGCGGCCAGTCGTCCAGCGCCTCGTTCACCGGACGGCCCAGCGCGGTTTCGGCCATCTGCGGCCAGGACGGATTGACCAGTGCCTCGCGCCCGATCGCGATAATGTCGCAATCGCCTTCTTGCAGGATCTGTTCGGCGTGCCGGGGGTCCAGGATCAGCCCGACGCCAATGGTCTGGATGCCCGCCTCGCGGCGAACTTGGGCCGCGTAGGGGACCTGATACCCATAAGACCGCTTGACCCGGGCATTGGTCGCAGACCCACGCAGACCGCCCGAGGACGTGCAGATCATATCGATGCCTATGTCCTTCAGACGGCGGGCATATTCCACCGAATCTTCCATCTGCCAGCCCATCGCATCGCCATCGACCGCCGAGATGCGCAGAGAGACGGGCTTGTCCGCGGGCCATGTTTCGCGCAGGGCCGCCGCCAACTCCAGCGGCCAACGGACCCGTCCTTCGAAATCGCCACCATACCCGTCATTGCGGGTGTTTGACAGCGGCGACAGAAACTGATGCACCAGATATCCGTGGGCGTTGTGGATCTCGAGCCAGTCGAAACCTGCTTTCAGCGCGCGCTGGGCCGCGGCGACCCAGTCATCGGTCATCTGTTGCAACTCGCCGGTGCCGAGTGCCCTGGGTTCGATCCAACCCTGATCGACCGGATCGGTGGTGGCGGACACGATCGGCCAGGTTTGCTCCCCGGCTGCAATATTTTCGGGCGTCAACGGGCCATTGCCGTCCCAGGGCCGCTGCATGGCCGATTTTCGCCCGCCATGGCCCAGTTGGATGCCGGGCACGGCGCCCTGGCTGCGGATAAAATCAACGCAGCGCGCCCAGGGTTCGATATGACTGTCATCATACAATCCCGCACAGCCGTTTGTGATCCGCCCCTGCCGGGTCACGGCTGTGGCTTCGGCAATCACGGTGCCCGCGCCGCCAATGGCAAACCGGCCCAAATGTGCCAGATGCCAGTCATTCACGGTGCCATCGACCGCAGAATAATTCGCCATTGGAGAGATCATCACCCGGTTCTTCAAAGTGACGCCGCGCACATCCATCGCCGTGAACAAAAGCGGTGTGGTCATCAAGATCCCCTTTCTTCGCGCCTCGCGCATCGCGGCGACTATTTACCGGCCCCCGTGCGGTGGGCAAGACAGCACTGTGATGGTTGCAGGCGCCGCCCCCGCAGGGTCGTGCCGGCGCTGCCTGTTGCCCAAGCTTGCAAACCACGGCGAACACGCCATCTTGTAGGGCAACCCAAGGAGGTGCCGATGTTCGGTTTCATGAAAAAGGCGTCGATGCCCAGCGCGGCCGATGCGTTGGAGGGCCGCGCGTTCGCGTTGCCGACGGCAGAAGAACATTTCATCCATGGGCGGCCCCTGAAAGGCCCCTATCCGGAAGGCGCCGAAATGGCGATGTTCGGCATGGGTTGTTTCTGGGGAGTCGAGCGCATGTTCTGGACCCGCCCCGGGGTTTGGGTCACTGCCGTCGGCTATGCCGGTGGCTACACACCCAACGCCAGCTATCAGGAAGTGTGCTCTGGCCGGACGGGACATAACGAAGTGGTCCTGGTGGTCTTTCAGCCTGACCGGATCAGCTATGATGACCTGCTGCGGATCTTCTGGGAAGGCCATGATCCCACGCAAGGCATGCGCCAGGGCAACGATGTCGGGACCCAATACCGGTCCGGCATCTATACCTATTCCCCCGAACAGAAAGCCGCCGCCGAGGCATCGCGCACAGCTTTCGCGCCGCCGCTGTCAGCCGCTGGGTACGGGCCAATAACGACCGAGATCGTCGATGCGCCCGAATTCTATTTCGCCGAAGATTATCACCAGCAGTACCTGGCCAAGAACCCGGGCGGCTATTGCGGTGTCGGGGGCACGGGCGTCAGTTGTCCGCAAGGGTTGACGGTCTAGGGGCGGAGTGCCCTTTCGACATATCGACGCCGATGTCCGGGACCTGCCGCACATCTTTGGTTTGCAACTGTTCCGGGGGACCGGGGGCTTGGCGGCCGATAACCAACCGGTTCAGTTCGTGCGCGCATAAACATAGACCGCGCAGGTCCCATCGATCAGAAATTCATCCGGGCGCGGCGTCGCAGGTTGGCGGTCTTCGGTCACGATGTTCAGAAGATACAAACCGGCAGGATCCGTGTGCAGGGTGATATACTGCACCGCGGACCGCCCGCAGAGCGTGTTGCCCTCGACCAGCTTGCGGTCCAGCTGCTTGGTGACGCGATAGACTTTTGGCGCGACCTCGCGGATCGACAGCTTGGCCCCCGTCGCGAACTCAATCCGGTCGGAATAGAATTGGATGTTGCCCGTGACGCCCATGGCGTTCGAGCTTTCGGCCCGCAATGCGATCATGGTCTGATCGGCGACCGCGATCACAGGCCGGTCCGCTGCTGTGGCGGTCGGCGCGGCGGCTGGGGACGGTGCAGGCGGGCGCTGGGTTTGGGCGGCTGCGTGGGTCAGGCATCCTGCCAACAGCGCAACACAGGCGATCGCAGCGGTATACTTCATGGAACACTTCCTCTTCGGGGTTTGGCAGGTATCGGTTTTTATCGCGGCGTCACGCGGATGAGCGGCCTGTTCAGATGCTCAGAATGATCTTTGGCGGCGCACTGCCCGCATCGATATCGCGGAACGATTGCAGCCCCGCGTCCAGGGGGCGAAATTCTGTCCAACCTGCACCCGTAACCTCGCCCACGCGCAGCAGGCGCAGTGCTTCGGCGAAGTCGGCTGGTTGATAGCAATAGGTCCCGACCAGCGTGACCTCCTGCAGGGTCAGGCGGCGAATATCCAAACCTTCCCCGCTGTCTTGCAGACCGGTATGGACAATCGTGCCGCCGGTGCGGACCAGCGCGGAGGCCGCCCGGCGGGTGATCCCCGATCCGACGGCGTCAAAGACAATGTCGATTGTGCCATTCTCGGGCCCGCCGCTGGCCGGATCGTAGGCATTGGCGCCGCTGGCATCGGCGCAGATCTTGCGGCGTGTCGCGTTCGGTTCGGCAATCGACACTTTGCGAACGCCCATGGCCTTGTAGGTCAGGGCCGCCAGCAATCCAATGGCGCCGCCGCCCAGAACCACCACCGAAGGGTCATCCAGCGGGCCGTCATGGCGGGCATGACCCAGGCGTGCGGCGTGAACGCAAACCGCCAGGGGTTCGGCCAGCACCGCACTTTCGAACGCCAGATCGCCCGGCAGAACCGAAAGATTGGCCTCGTCGATTGCAACCGCCTCGGCGAAGGCGCCGTGATCGAACAGACCGATCAGGGCGCGGTCTGCACAGCGCTGGACCTGCCCGGACAGGCAGTCGGGACAGGCGCCGCAGCTCATCAACGGATTGATCGCGACCCGCTCGCCCTTGAGGCTGCCGTCACGCACATGACCGACCGCTTCATGGCCCAGCACCAAGGGCTGCACCCGACGGTCGTCATGGCCATGCCAGGCGTGCATATCGGACCCGCATATCCCGCAATGGATCAGATCGACAACCACCTGACCCGGGCGCGGCTGGGGCTGCTCCAGATCCTGCATCTCCATCGAAAATGCGCCGGTGTAGACAAGTGCTTTCATTACGGTCCCTCTTCAACCTCGTGACCCTGTTCGCGCCAAAGCGCGGCGCTGGCGGCTGCGTCTTGCGACTTCACCAGGATATAATCCGTGTCGTAGGTCGAGATCACGAAAATCCCGATATTCGCCGCGGCCAGCGGGCGCGACAAACCGGCCACGACGCCGACCTGATCGAAGGCGAATGGGCCGTGCAGTTTGAAGAGAGCCCAACCCCCTTCGACGATTTCCATGCCTGTGATCGCGGCTTCGGGGGCCACGACCGACAATTCGTCTGCGGTGCGCGATACGGTCACAAAGCTTGGGGTGTCGAGCACCCCCGCCGGGACCTTTGCATCCGGGGCCGCCCGGGACACCGCATAAGTTTCGGGAAATCTGGTCAAATGCATGGCGCACCATGGCTGCGGTGGCAACGCCGCGCAATGGGGAAAGCCAGCACGCCGCATTGTCTTTCCGGCGGCCTTAGGAAAGAACTGCCCGCGAGGTCTGGGAAAGGCGGAACATGGCAGAACAACACCCGCTTCCGCGCGAGCAGGCAGAGCTTTTGGCGATCCGGGCATTGGGCTGGATCGCGGCGCAACCGGATCTGGCCGGGGCTTTTCTGGGCGCGACGGGCGCCAGCGCCGAAGATCTCCGCAACCGGGCATCCGATCCGGAATTTCTGGGATTTGTGCTCGACTTTCTGCTCGGCGACGAGGCGGCCTTGCTGGCGTTCTGCCAGGACGAAACCGTGACGCCTGATGCACCGATGCGGGCGCGGGCCGGTTTGCCGGGCGGCGATCTGCCGAACTGGACGTGAAGATGACTGCCTTAAGATGACTGCAATCGGTGAAATTGAAGCGGCGCTGGCGCCCGAGACGCTGTCCGAATTGCGGGCGGCCGGCATCAAGCCCGGCCGACCGGTGATCGCCGTTGACGTGGACGATACGTTGGTCTGGTTTGTCGATCACCTGGCCCGCTGGATGGCCGGGCAGGGCTTTGTGATGCGCCTGAACAGCTATCAACTGGAAGGATCCATGTTCAAAGAGGGCAGCGATATTCCGCTGCCGTTCGAAGATTGCATTGCGCTGATCAACGGGTTTTTCCGCGCAGAGACCCAAGCGCAGCAGGCGATCCCCGGCGCTGTCGATGCAATCGCCGACCTGTCGGAAATGGCGCAGATCGTGATCCTGACCAATGTGCCGCGACATTCCAAGGACGGGCGGCGCGCCAATCTCGACGCGCTGGGGTTTGCCCAGCCGCTGGTCATCAATTCCGGCGGCAAGGGCAAGGCGCTGGCCTGGTTGGCGGCAACTGCCCAGGCGCCGGTCGCACTGGTCGACGATTCGACAGGTCAGATGGAAAGCGCGCGAAAGCATGTACCAGATTCGGTGCGCCTGCATTTCGCGGGATCGGAGCATATCGCCAGACTGTTCCCGGATTGCGCGCACGCAACCGAGCAAGTTCACGATTGGTCCGCGTGCAGCGTGGAATTGGTGCGCTTGCTACAGCTACGCCGCCAATAGCGCGCCACGCAGAACCGCGCGAAATGTCTGTCAGTTCGGGAAAAAGGTCCGGAAGAACGCCGATGCCAACCACCCAGCGGCCAGCGCGACCAGGATCGAGATGATGCCGTAGAGCGCCGGATAGTCCTGGGCCGATGTGTAGATCAGGCGCCCGACGCCCGCGCGGCGCACTTCGATGGTATCTTCGAACACATCGATGACCGACTTATCGCGCAACAGAAAAATCCGGGCCGAATAGTCACCTTCGATCAGATCGGCGGGCAACTTGATCTCGGTGCGGAAAAGCTCGTTCTCGATCAGTTTCACAGTGCCAGTTCTGATCGAGTAAAGCCCCTCCGCCTCGCGGATCCGTGCCACAGCCTTGCGGTAATCCTCGCGCTGATCCTTGGCCCATTCCGGCGGATCGATCAGTTTGATGACATGATCGAGGCCGATACGGTGGCGCAATTCGTCGGTGAAACTCAGGATATCGCGGATCGGGCCAGTCGTTGCGACGGCATAAAAGCTGGGCGCGCTGTCGATCCTGACGGCGCTGCCATTGATCCAAATCCCGTAGGTCCGTTCCTTCTTGCGCACCTCGACCGGTGCCGCCGGGCCGATCACTGTCACGATCACCTGCAGGGGCGCTTCTTCCTCGGCCGGGGCGACGTGCTTGACCGAACCGTAGACGAAAATCTGCGAGCCGGAAAAGTTCGTGGTCAGCGACACGGAATGCTGTGAGAGCCCGGCGACCACCTGCTCGGCAGCATGCGTCGGCGTTGCAATGGCCGCCATCAGGAGCGCCAGCGATGCGAGCAAACGGGTCAATGTCCGCCGCCGCCGCCCGAAAGGGTGAAGAATTCGTCTGGCGTGGTGACCAGATCGAAGCCCAGCTTGATGCAGACCGCCAGCACCATCATGGCCAACAGGATCCGCAATTGTTCTGCCTTCAACCGCGGTCCGACGCGGACCCCGATCTGGGCACCGACGACGCCGCCGACCAGCAGGATGACGGCCAGGACGCCGTCGACCGTCTGGTTGTAGATGGCGTGCATCAGCGTTGTCGCGCCGGTAACGAACATGATCTGGAACAGCGACGTGCCGACAACCACGGTCGCCGCCATGCCCAACACATAGATCATTGCGGGGACCATGATGAAGCCGCCGCCGACCCCCATGATCGCCGCCAGCACACCGACCAGTGCGCCGACGCCAAAGGGCGGGATGGCGCTGATATAAAGGTTCGACTGGCGGAAGCGCATCCGGAACGGCAGCCCGTGCACCCAGTTGTGCCGCCGCCGTTGAACCCGGCCGCCGCCCTTGCGTGATTTGCGCAGCGCCGATAGCGACTCGATGAACATCAACGAACCGACTGCCCCCAGGAAAACGACGTAACAGAGCGCCACCAGCAGATCGACTTGGCCAAGGGCGCGCAGCGCCGAAAAAATCTGCACACCGACTGCCGATCCGAGCAGGCCGCCCGCCAACAGGACACCGCCCATCTTGACGTCGACATTTCCGCGCCGCCAATGGCCGAGGACACCGGAAAAGGACGAGGCGACGATTTGGTTCGCCTCCGTCGCGACCGCGACGGCCGGTGGAATGCCGATAAAAATCAACAGCGGGGTCATCAGAAAGCCACCGCCAACCCCGAAGATTCCCGACAAAAAGCCGACACCACCGCCCAATCCAATAAGGATGAAAGCGTTGACGGAAACTTCGGCGATGGGGAGGTAGATGGTCATTTAAAACCCCGCGATGGGCGTGGTCTATAGCACGCTAAAGCTATTCGCCAGCGGCGCTGGGACGCAGCAACGCCGGTCGATTGGCCCATATGGCCCCAGTTCAAACGAACCGTTGGGGCCAGACGGGGATCAGCCATCAGATCGGGCGGTTTTTCGGTGCGTCGGGGCAGCCTGCTTCGGTCCAATCGCGCAGGGCATCATCCGAGTCATATCCCCAAATTCCATCGCTGGGCCCGCGATAGTAACCGGATCTTCGCAATCCAGATTGCGCGGCAGCGGCGGTGAAGCGCCCCCTTTGCATCGCCGCAAGCCTGTCGCCGATCGAGTCGGAATAGCGCTTCAGCAGGCAATTCAAGTTCGCCCGGTTATTCCAGATTGCGCCGTTTTGCGGTTTGAGAGAAAGCGCCACAGTCAGAT
Organism: uncultured Limibaculum sp.; assembly: GCA_951813525.2. GTDB lineage: Bacteria > Pseudomonadota > Alphaproteobacteria > Rhodobacterales > Rhodobacteraceae > Thermohalobaculum. Next base: position 1,948,384 of record CATOTJ020000002.1, on the reverse strand, counting down.
CGACCAACGCCTTTTCCAAGTCGCCCAGCCCGATTGCAGCCAATGCACGATTGTTCAAAGCGTTTGCATCTGCCGGATCGGCGATGATGGCCGTCGTATAGGCATCAAAGGCGGCGCGATTGTTTCCATCGCGCAGCATTTCGTTGGCATCCGCGAGCCGTTCGGCGTCATTTGCGGACACCGGGCCAGCCCAAATGGCCAAGGCCAGCAGGATAAGGCTATATCTTATGAGGCGTTTCACAACAGGTTTCCAATGTTCATTGGCGTCAATATCACCGCATATGCCGCAAGTTAAATGCGATCCTGTGATTGATGCCATGGCTCCTTGGCGTCATCCAGAAATTTGTTTAACCGCAAATCTTTACCATTTCGTGCACGCTCCGTGATCGCCCCATGATCGCGGAGGCGGATTTGCGGTGCCAACGGGTCAACGCGCGCGGCCTTCTCAAAATTATTGCTGACCCAAAGACGAAACGCGGTCGCAAATCTCGGCCGCTTCGGCCCTGGCATCGGCCAGCGAGGCTTCCAGGACATCGAAGCCGGGATGGTCGGTCGCCGACACCATGACCGATTGCAACTCGTCGCCCGCCATCTTTGGGTCGAACGGTGCATCCAGGGCGACCCGTTCGATCTGCTGCAATATTGCCGAGAGATCGAAGGCCTGGCGCAGGGTGGCCGCGTCGGCGGCCTGCAGCCACCCCGCATCAACCAGATCGCCGATGGTTTCCGGCACCGGGCGCGCGGTTCGGCAACCGGTATAGAGCGCGCCGATCTGGACCAGAAACTCGATGTCCATCAACCCGCCGGCGCCCAGTTTCAGCGCCCACAGCCGGTCGCGATCCGCGGCGTTCGCAGAGGCCAGCCGGACGCGCATGTCGCGGGCCTCGGTCAGGACCTGCGCGCCGCCGATCCGTCTGGTCAACGCAGCGTCGATGATCTCTTCCATCCGCGCGGTCAGGGGCGCAGGGCCGGACAGTATCCGCGCCCGGGTCAGGGCCAGATGTTCCCACACCCAGGCGTCCTTGATCTGATAGCTTTCAAAGGCGTCGATCGAAACGGCCACAGGGCCTTGCCGTCCGGACGGGCGCAGGCGCATGTCGACTTCGTAGAGAACGCCCTCGGCGGTTGGCGCCGTCAGCGCGGCGACCAGGGCCTGTGTCAACCGGGGATAATAGGTGCGCGGCGGCAACGGGCGGGGTCCGTCGGACATCTCGGCGTCCGCCGGGTCATAGACAAGGATCAGGTCCAGGTCAGATCCCGATGTCATCTCGTGCGATCCGAGTTTTCCCATGGCCATGACCGCCATCCCGTTGCCGGGCATCGGGCCGTGGCGCTTGGCGAAATTCGCGGCAACATGGGGCAACAAACAGGTCAGGCATGCCTCGGCGATCCTTGTGAAGGCGCGTCCTGCCTCGCGGCAGTCGGCGATCCCGCGCAACACATGCACGCCCGCGCGGAACCTGAATTCGCGAGCAGAACGGCGTACGCTGTCCAAGACGCTTTCATAGTCCGCCCCGGAACCGATCCGGTCGTTCAACTGGGCGACAAGTGTTTCCTTGTCGGCCAGTGGCTCCCAAAAGTCGCGATCCAACAGCGCGTCCAGAGTTTGCGAGCGCCGCCCGAGATAGGCCGCCAGCCTGGGTGCTGCGGAACAGATCGCGATGATCAGATCCAGCAATTTTGGGTTGGCGGTGAACAGCGAGAAAACCTGCACCCCGGCTGGCAGACCGGAAACGAAGCGGTCGAACTGCACCAGCGCCTGATCCGGGGACGCAGCCCCGGCCAATCCCTTGACGATCTGTCCTTCCAGGCCGCGGAACAGGGCGCGGGCCCGCGATGTCCGCGTGGCCGGGATCTGTCCGTCATGCCAGCGGGCGATATTGCGGGCGGCATCCGCAGGCCGTTCGAATCCGGCCGCGGCCAGAGCTGTCTCGTCGAATTCAGTTTGTTCGCGCTTCTCCGCGGCAGGGGTTGGGCTGCCAAAGAATGCGCCGGTATTGGCATTGACCCGCGCCAGACGGTCCGCCAGCGTCCGCTCGAACGCCGCTTGGTCGGCCTCGCCCGCCAACATCGACAATCGCGTGCGTGCTTCCTGTTGCACGGGAACCGAATGGGTCTGGGCATCTTCCATCATCTGCAAACGATGCTCGACCGTCCGCAGGGCCTCATAGTCCTCGCTCAGACGGGCACGGGTTTCCTCGCCAATGATTTCGGCATCGGTCAGTGCCGAAAGGGCCGCCAATGTGCCTCGCGCGCGCAATGACGGATCGCGCCCGCCCATGATCAACTGCCGGGTCTGGGCGAAAAATTCGATCTCGCGAATTCCGCCCGGCCCCAGTTTCAAGTCATGCCCCGGAAGCGCGCCGACGGTGAATTGGGCATGCTTGTCGCGGATCTTGCGCAGCATGTCCTGGATGTCGTCGATGGCGGCGAAATCCAGGTGCCGCCGCCATACGAAAGGCGCCAGAGATTGCAGATAAGCCTGCCCCGCATCGCGATCGACCAGTGGGCGGGCTTTGATATGCGCCGCCCGTTCCCATGTTCGCCCGACGGATTCATAATATCGCTCGGCGGCGCTCATCGCCATGCAGACCGGCGTGGTCGATGGTGATGGGCGCAGGCGCAGATCGGTGCGAAAGACGTAACCGGCACCGGTATTTTCGGACAGCAACTTGACCAGATTGCGGGTCAGCTTGATCAGCAACGGGCGCGCCTTCAACGCTTCTTCGGGTCCGTAGCGCTCGTCGTCGAACAGGGCAATCAGGTCGATATCCGACGAATAGTTCAGTTCGCGCGCGCCCATTTTTCCCATCGCCAGAAGCACATAGCCATGGTCTTGCGGCAACCGCCCGGCGTCGATTTCGCGCGCCAGCAGCCATCCGGATGCCGCTTCGCAGGCGCTGTCCGCAATGTCCGTCAACGCACCGGTGGTCTCCTCCAGCCCCCAGACACCGCCCAGATCGGCCAGCGCAATAAATAGCGCTGCGCGCGATTTGATCTCGCGCAGACGATCGCCCAGCGCAGACAGGCCCGGTGCATCGTGTGTCGCAGCCTTCATCTCGACCGCTAGCGCCTCGATCGTTGCCTCCGGGCTCTCGCTGACAAGTCGATGCAACTCTGCGCCATGACGTCCAATCAGCCGCGCCAGATAGGGGCTGGACCCCGCCGTTCCGCGCAACAGATCGCCGACCGCGCCTTGGCGCATGTCCGGATCCAGTTCCGTCAGAACGCGATCCGCGCGCACGGGATCAGCCGGTAACGGGTGGCGGGTTATCCGTGACGCCAGGTTCAAACTTCACTTGCCCCGGAAGGCCGCAGGACGTTTTTCCAGAAAGGCCATCACGCCTTCCTTAAAGTCGTGGCTGCGTCCCATCTCGCCCTGCAACCTGGCTTCCAGCCGCAATTGATCCTCCAACGAATTGCCAATGCTGCTGCGCAGGGCGGTTTTCATCCGGGAATAGGCAGCGGTCGGACCGGCGGCCAGCTTTCCGGCAATCTGGTGCGCACGGACCTGCAGATCGCCGTCGGGAACCGCCTCCCAGATCAGGCCCCAGTCGGCGGCCTGGGCGGCGGTAATCGGCTCGGCCAGCATCGAAAGGCCCAGCGCCCGGGCCATGCCGACCCGGCGTGGCAGCCAATAGGTTCCGCCGCAATCGGGGATCAGGCCGATCCGGGCAAACGCTTGAAGAAAGCTTGCGGAATGTGCGGCGATGCAAATGTCTGCGGCCAGCGCCAGATTGGCACCGCCGCCCGCCGCTGCACCATTGACCGCGGCTATCGTCGGCACAGGACAATCGGTCCATGCGGCCAATAGCGGGCCATACTCCTCGGTCAGGGTCTGTTCCAGATCCACCTGGCCCAGACGCCCGACATCGCCCAGATCCTGTCCGGCGCAGAAGCCTTTGCCTGAACCGGTTAACAGGACTGCACGGGCGGATTTTCCGGCATTCTTCAAGGCATGGGTTAATTCGGCCCGCATCTCGGTGTTCAGCGCATTCATCTGCCCGGGCCGGTTCAGCCGGATCGTCGCGATATCATCGACCGTTTCGCTCAGAATTGTGCGGTACGTCATTGTGCTTCCTCTTGCAGGACAGGCCGTCAATTTGGCCTGCCGTTAGCTGTTCCTCAAGCTTCCGATGCGAGGGTTCGAATCTGGCATCAATCATCAGGTAAGGCACGGAACAAACATGGCCCGTATCGAACTCGACAGTCCGCTATTCGATTACAGGCTTTATCGGTTCGGGCATACGCGGCAGATATTCCGCGGGCCAAAGCCCAAGTTCACAACGGGTTCGATCTCCTTTATCGGCGGATCTGGAACTTTCGGGCGCTTTACCGATCATCCGTTCGCAGAACTGGTCGGGCAGAAAACCGGCCGGCCCATCGCGAATTTGGGGACCGAAGGCGCCGGTCCCGGGTTCTTTCTGTTGGACCCGGTGGTGTTGAATGTCGCGTCCCAGTCGAGCATTTGCGTCTTGCAGGTAATGCCGGCGAACTGCATTTCCAACCGGATGTTCATTGTCCGGCCCCGGCGCAATGCCCGATTGCACGGCGTGTCTGAAATGTTGACCGGCATCTATCCGGAGATTGATTTCAACCGCTTTTCGTATGCGCGCGCGATGCTGCGGCATCTGTCATCCATCGAAGACAATCGTTTTCGTCTTATCGTGAACGAGATGCGCAATGCCTGGATCGCCAGGACGCGAACGCTGATCGCGGCCATTCAGGCGCCAATTCTGCTGTTCTGGCTTTCACAACGCGCACCGCATCAGGAAGGCGAGGATACGACTGATTTCTGGCACTATCCGAATTTCGTAAATCAATCGATGATCGACTCGGTCAAAGAAGACACGGAAGGCTATGTGCAATGCGTCACCAGTGACGGTATGCCCCAGGATCTGCGCGTCGATGGCGAACCCGTTCTGTTCCGTGGAAATGGCGAACCGATCGAGATGAACCGGAATTTTCCGTCGCCGGAGACACACCATCGCGCGGCCGATGCGTTGATCCCCGAAATCAACAGAATGCTGAAAATATAGCCCTGGCGGCACATTGCTGAATCCGGCCCGACGCCAGCATTCCTGACCGTGGACAGACCGCTTACACGGCCCGCCGGCGTCCCAATATTCTTTGCCAAACCACCCCCAAGCGTGCACGCTGTTCGCAGGGGGAAGCTCATGAAGCCAACAAAAGACAAGGTGGCCATCGTCACTGGGGCTGCGCGGGGCATTGGAAAGGCAATTGCAAAACGCCTGTCCGATGACGGCGCCAATGTCGTCATTGCCGATATTGACCTGCAAGCCGCCGAAGCAGCCGCGGACGAGATTGAACCCGATCGCAAACGCACCCATGCCGTGCACCTGGATGTGGCGGATCCCGAGGCGGTTCAAAGCGTCATTCACGCGGCTGCCCGGACCTGCGGGCAGCTCGATATTCTGGTCAGCAATGCCGGGATCATGGATCGAATGCCGTTTCTGGAGATGACGCCGGACTTCTGGGACCGTGTCACCGGCATCAATCTGCGCGGCGCCTTTTTGTGCGGGCAGGCAACGGCAAAAGTGATGTGCGAACAGGGCACGGGCGGGCGGATTGTCAATGTTGCGTCGAATTCCGGTATTTTCGGGGGCCGCGGCCGGGCGGCCTACGGCGCATCGAAGGCCGGGCTGATCAATCTGACCCAAACCATGGCGATCGAGTTGGCCGAGCACGGGATCACTGTCAATGCGGTTGCGCCCGGACCGACAAAGACCGGGCCGCATATCCCGGACGAGCCGTGGCCGACGGTCAAGGCCAGAATGCCGCTTGGCCGGTTTGGCCGGCCCGAGGAAATCGCCGCGGTCGCTGCATTTCTTGCGTCGGACGATGCCAGTTTCGTCACCGGCCATACCTATGCCGCCGATGGTGGTTATACTATCGCCGGTATTATGGAGGGGTGACGAAGGTCGGCAGTCCAACGTACACTTACCGCCAAACTGTAATAGAGACGCAAAAGGATACCTGAACTGTTACGCTCGGGTCCCAGAGTCTCGGTAACAGCAATAGTGACGGTGGAGGGGACATGGATTTCTTGGCAACAGTATTGACGCCAAACCTCTGGATCGGTGTGACGTTTGTTTTTCATGCCGCGGCGATGGTGATGGAAATCTTCTTCTGGCGCTCGATGTCCAACCGGCTGCTGGGTTTCGGCAAGGATCAGGCTGATTTAACGGCGTCGATTGCGGCCAATCAGGGCATCTATAACAGCTTTATCGCGGCCGGACTGCTGTTAAGCTTCACGCCGCTGGTGCCAGACGGTCAAAATTTGGTGCTGCAAGTCTTCCTGCTCGGCTGCGCTGTTGTGGCCGGTATTTTCGGCACCCTGACCGTCCATCATCCGCGCCGCTCGCCGATCCGGAATTATATCACCTTTGCGCTTCAGTGGGTTCCGCCCGCCCTGGCGCTGCTGGGGCTTTGGCTGACAGCCTGAAGACCGCGGCGGGCAAGCCCGGCTGCCCTTGCCGCGCTTTACCGGGCGGCGCAGCAAGTTTCCGGCGCGGAACGTGGTGGCCTGCCGGTCAATAGACCGCTTCGATCTCGGCCTCGCCTGCGCTGCTGCGGACCTCTTCGACCGCATCGCCCAGGTCACGCAGATAATCCTCGCGCGCGCCTTCGTGCAGCAGGGACATCATCAGATGCAGCCCCTTCGGATCGCGGGTCAGACCGGGCAGCCAGCCGCGCTTGTGCAGCCGTTCGGCGACGCGGAAGATATCCACATCTTTGGCGCCGAAGTTCAAGATTGTCAGATCGGGCCGGGCGATGGCGTGCAGGCCCAGCTTCTCGATACCCACGACATAAGAATCGGTCATCGCGGCCAATCGTTCGGCAATGCGCCGGTACCCGTTTTCCCCCAGATGGTTCAGAACGGCCCAGGCCGCAGCAACCGCAGCACCGGGCCGTGTACCGGCCAGGGTCGCGGTCTCGAACCGTCCGTTCGGCCAGGCGTCGGCCTTGAATGTGGCGCGGGCCAGGTCGTCGGCACTTCGATAGAACACAGTTGAAGCCGGTTTGGGCGTGAACCCGAATTTGTGCAGATCGGCGGTGATCGACCGAACGCCCGGCAGGCTGAAATCAAAAACCGGCACAACGCGCCCGATCCGCTGGAACCAGGGCGCGATCCAGCCCCCGACACAAGCATCGACATGCAGCCAGGTGCCGGTTTCGACTGCCAGATCCGACAATTCATCGATCCGGTCCATGACACCATGCGGGAAACAGGGCGCGGAGCCGACGATGGCAATCGTGCGCTCGTCGATCAGCGGGCGCAAGGCATCGGCGCCGCAGCGTTTGTCCGGCCCGACCGTGCCGCGGCGAATGTCCAGATCCATGACATCGGCGGCCTTGTCCATGCCGGGGTGACCGGTCAGCGGCATCACGATGTTCAACCGCCCGTCACCCGGGCCATAGCCGCGCTTTGCCCGCAGGGCATCGCGCGCGGCCTTCATCGCCAAAAACAGACTTTCACTGCCCCCGGTCGTGAACGCCCCTGCTGCGCCGTCGGGCGCGCCAAGCAGCGACAATCCATAGTCCAGAACATCGCGCTCCATCGAGCCGATGCCATGGAACGCCCGTGTCCGGCCCAGTGCGTTTTCGGTGAAGAACTCGAAATAGGCCTTCTTGCCAATTTCATAGCTTTCCCGATCCGCCTGAAAAACGAACAGCGCCGCGCGGCCATTTTGCCAATCGATGTCGCCATCGGACCGGCCGCGCATTTGCGTGGCCAGTTGGTCCCAGGTTGCACCCCCGGTCGGGAAGGACGCGCGTTTTGTCATGGTGGGCTCCTATTCTTGGCCAACCACTCTTAACCGGTCGCACGGGGCCGGGATAGCGTCCCCGGGATTATGTGCCGGTCGGGGGTCGTTGCAGCGGCGCCAAAGCCGCAACATGCGCAACCCCCAGTCCGCAACATCCACCCAGAACTTGTGCGCCCCGGTCAATCCAGCCAACCGCGTAATCGTGCAACTGCGCCGGGGCGATCACTTGGTCGAAATGCCAGTTGTGGTCGGTCATATGACCGGAATCCGGATAGGCGGTTAGCGGGCCGTCAAATGCGCCGCGCAGCATCGCCAAAGCGTCGCCCGTCACCTCCGGTTCGGAATGCATGATCCCGGCGGCGTCTACCGGCTGATCCTTCAGGATTGCCAGGATCTCGGCAAAGGGAATGTCCCGCGTCTGGGCAAAGCTCAGAACTTCGGTGCTGCCGCCGCTTTTGCCGCGGCGAACCGAAAACCCGGCCCAGACAGGCAATCCGGTCCGGATCGCCGCCGCAAAGGCCGCCTCCATCCGCTCGGGCGCGAACATCATTTCCAAAAGGATCACGTCGCATCCCGCTTGTTTCAAAGTGCTCGCCAGCTCCTCGCAACTCTCGGCAAAGGCGGCAGGTGCCGGTGCCGGGTCGGGGATCATATGGCTCAGCGAGCCAGCGACGACCGCGCCCGGGTAATCTGCCGCCGCCACCCGCGCGGCGTCCAGCGTAACCCGGTTGATCTCGTCAAACCGCGCACCCAGGCCCGCGGCGTTCAAGACCACGCGCGATGTGGCAAATGTGTTCGCAGTGATCAGCCGCGCCCCGGCGGCCAGATAGTCGCGGTGAACCGCCTCTAACGCTGCCGCGTTTTGCAGAGCCGCGGTGCCGCACCATGCCTCGGGGTCCATCCGGATGCCGCGGCGTTGCAGCTCGGTCCCGGTCGCACCATCCATCAGAACGACCGCGCCGCGGTTCAGGTCGTTTTTAAGGCCTTGATAGCTCATGGATCACCCCCCGCGACCATCTGAACCGGCCCCGGCCCACAGATCAAGGATCGCCGAGAAAGCCGCATTTGTGCCCAAATTTTCGCCAGTTTGGCGGAAAAATGGGCAGCTTTGCCGCGATTTTCGGGCCTATTCGCTGAATCCGAGCTGAATCCCAACTTGGCACGCCCCGTGCAAGAGCCCTGTCAACCGGGTGCGCCCGGACCACTTCCGCGCGCCTGCGCGGGCACAAGGGGAGAAGCGACAGATGAAAAAGGTCGAGGCGATCATCAAGCCGTTCAAGCTGGATGAAGTGAAGGAGGCCCTTCAGGAGATCGGCGTTCAGGGCTTGAGCGTTTTGGAGGCCAAAGGCTTTGGCCGGCAAAAGGGGCACACCGAACTTTACCGCGGTGCCGAATATGTCGTCGACTTTCTGCCCAAGGTCAAAATCGAAGTGGTGGTCGATGACGACCTCTTGGATCAGGTGACCGAGGCCATCGTGAACGCGGCCAAGACCGGCAAAATCGGGGACGGCAAAATCTTTGTCAGCTCGGTCGAACAGGCCATTCGAATCCGCACAGGCGAGGATGGGCCGGAAGCCCTCTGACCCAGCAACCAATCTACGACAGAAGAGGACACCAATATGAGCACACCCGCAGAACTCGTGAAACGGATCAAGGACGAGGAGATCGCCTATGTCGATATCCGCTTCACCGATCCGCGTGGCAAGATGCAGCACGTCACTGCAATTTCCGACATCATTGACGAAGATTGGTTCGAAGAAGGCTGGATGTTCGACGGCTCGTCGATTGCCGGTTGGAAGGCGATCGATCAGTCGGACATGAAGCTGATGGTCGACTGCGCCTCGGCCCATATCGACCCGTTCTATGCCGAGAAGACACTGGCGGTTTTCTGTACGGTTTGCGAGCCGGATACAGGCGAGCTTTATGATCGCGACCCGAGGGGCACAGCGATAAAAGCCGAGCAATATCTGAAGGATAGCGGTATCGGGGACCAGTCGTTCTGGGGTCCGGAGGCCGAGTTCTTCCTGTTCGACGATGTGCGCTTTCAGGTCGGGATCAACAAGGTTTCCTACGAGGTCGATGCCCAGGATGCGTCCTGGAACACCGATGCCGAATACGAGATGGGCAATATGGGCCACCGCCCGGGTCTGAAGGGCGGGTACTTCCCGGTCAACCCGACCGATGCGGGCCAGGACATCCGCTCGGAAATGCTGTCAACGATGGCGCGCATGGGCATGAAAGTGGACAAGCACCACCACGAGGTCGCGTCGTGCCAGCACGAGCTGGGCCTGATCTTTGGCAGCCTGACCGAACAGGCCGACAACCTGCAAAAATACAAGTATGTCATCCACAATGTCGCCCATGCCTATGGCAAATCGGCGACGTTCATGCCCAAGCCGATCAAAGGCGACAACGGCACGGGCATGCACGTGAACCAGTCGATCTGGAAGGACGGCAAGCCGCTGTTCGCGGGTGACCAATATGCCGACCTGAGCGAAGAAGCGCTGTGGTATATCGGCGGAATATTGAAGCATGCCAAGGCCTTGAATGCTTTCACCAACCCGGCGACCAACAGCTATAAGCGCCTGATCCCAGGGTTCGAGGCGCCGGTTCTGCTGGCTTATTCGGCGCGTAACCGGTCGGCCTCGATCCGTATTCCGTGGACCGAAAGCCCGAAGGCCAAGCGGGTCGAGACGCGTTTCCCCGATCCGGCGGCGAACCCGTATCTGTGCTTCTCGGCGCTGATGATGGCGGGTCTTGACGGGATCGAGAACAAGATCCACCCGGGCGAGGCTGCGGACAAGGATCTTTATGATCTGCCGCCGGAAGAGCTGGCGGGTATCCCGACGGTCTGTGGCTCGCTGCGCGAGGCCATCGGCGCGCTGGAGGCTGACCATGAATTCCTGCTCAAAGGCAACGTTTTCACCCGCGATCAGCTGGAAGGATACATGGAGCTGAAATGGGAAGAGATCTACGAGTACGAGCACACGCCGCACCCGGTTGAGTTCCAGATGTACTATTCCGTCTGAGGTCTTTCAGCGGGTGGGGCGCGCCCCATCCGGCAGACCCTTTGCCCCCGCGACCGGCGTCGCGGGGGTTTTCTTTTGCGCTGTTGGCAACGCGTACGGCACCGGTGCGGCATGTGTACGGCACCGCGTATGGCAGGTGTATGGCACCCGTGCCGACAAAAAGTCGGCCGCGTTCCGCGTGACTTCGTTAAATTAACCTAACCAAGGTTAATGCCCGTTTTTTGGGCAGGCGTTAACCATGGAGGAAATGCCGGTCGCCAGGGTCGCATATCACCGGAGTCGCCCAACGCCGGAAACGCCCATGACCGGATCGGGCCATGGGCGTTGAGGCCCAAGCACGGGGAATTGGTCCCGCGCTTGGATAGGTCACTGACCGCAGTCAGGCGCGCTTGTCTTCCAGCGGATTGACGATCGGCTCGGCCCCGTCGATCCACTTCAGAATGTCCGGCATCGTTTCCAGCGGCGCTTTGGGTTTGAGGATGCCGACAGCATCCTTCGGCGTCCACTTCTTGAGTGGGTGCAGGATCGAGATGCGCGAAGTCAGCACCAGCGTCAGGAAGGTTTCCGCAAGAATGCGGCTGCCCATCTCGCCCATACGGTCGCCCTTCTGGCGGGCTGCCGCCTCGATCAGAACATAGAGCCAAAGCGGTGTGCGGTCATAAAAGCCCGAGGCTTCCATCGCCTGATCGAAGGATGGATCGCCCTTGAGAACGCGCTTCATCTCGGTCCGCGACAGCACTTTGACATTCGACATAAAGCGCGACACGTCCTGGCCCGAGGGCAGGCCGCGCAGCGAGCCGCGGCGCAGGTTGAGGAACGCCAGATTGCCGTTGGCATCCGCCGGAAGCGAGGCCAGATCGGGTGCCAGATAGGGGTCGATCTTGCGCGCAAAGTTCGGGCCGCTGACAGGGGTGGCGCCCTGTAGGTGGTTGGGTTTGTACCCCTTCAATTCGTAGAGCCTGCGGTAGTCGGCGATCCAGTTCGACGGCAGCGCATCACCCGGCGGGCTGCCCGGCGGTGTCAGCGTGCCGGAAAGGCCGGAGAACTGGAACATCAGCCGGAAACCGGACGGTTGCGGAATGATCGCGCCGCCGGTCGAGAAGTTGAGGTTCCACTCGTAGCTTTCCCGGACCATCGAGTGGCCGAGCCGGTAGGCCGCCACCGAGAATTCAAGCGGCATGAAGGCGACTTCGCCAGTGCCCTGTTGCAGCAATGTGCGTTTGCCGCCGACGATGACCTCGTCATAGACTTCCTTGGTGATCAGGCGGCGAACGAAATCATGCAGGACCACATACTGGTAATGCTTGGTGACCAGCGCCCGCGCTTCGGCGAACACGGTTGCCGGATCTTTCGAAGGATCGTCCGATTCGATGGCCCCGACGACATTGTTGTGGAACAGCATCCACATCAGGTGGGTCTGTCCGACAATCAGGTTTTCGTCATTGCGCTGATCGGGGATGGCGGCGATCAGCCCGCCGCGGACACCGCGGTCCGGTCCGCGCGGAAGGTCCAACGGGTGAGCTTTGCCCGAGTGGCCAGCACCTGGCGATGACACGGTCCTTCCGATCTTGAAGGACGCGCCGCCCGCACGGAAAAGGCTGTCGTCGCGCCGGTGCGGTGCGCCATAGAGACTGTCGAGATCGAGTGCGGGCGAGCGGCCCTGCGCTGTTTCGAACGCGGAATCCGGGGTCGCTTCGATCGGGTCGGTGTTGGGATCGTCGGATTCGTTTTCGGCCTCGAACGTATCACGGGTGATGTCGTGATCGACGAACTGACCGAAATATGTGTACCCGGCCGGAATCGGGCTGTCGCCGGTTTCGGTCGCCTTGACCATTTCGTCGCCGATCCGGGTCGCCGCCGTGCCTTTCAAGATCATCGGCTGGAAATTGCCGTTCGGAACGATGCGCCCGAAGCGAAAGCCCTGTTCCCGATCGTTCGCGGTGCCTTCGCCGACGATCATCGCGTTCTTGTGCGTGCCGTGCGCTTGAGCGTGCGCGCAGCCCCCGGGTTTGTTCTGGTCGCTCATTTGTTCCTCCTGCGATGTCTGTTGATTGATTGTCAGGTGCTTGCCGCTAACTTGGCGACGTCAAATTCTCTCATGAATTCGGAAGGCATTATGTGGCTTAGGCCACAGATGAGTATTTCGGATTATGGGTGAATTACTTTTGTGCGATTCGAGTTTTACCGCCGCGACGCCTGATCAGTGCCGGCCGTGAAGGCGCCGGTTCAAGCGCGTGCAGGTGGCCGGTCAGCGAAATTGCCCTTGGCCTTCGTCGTGGTTAGGGTCGGCGATCTGATCAACCGGAGACCCGCGCATGCTGACCGACCGTTATGACAATTCGATTTCGACCGAAGCCGCGGCGGCGCGGGATGCCTATATCGACGGTGTCGACCGGTTTCTGGGGGCGAATGCGGGTGCCGATGGTGCCTTTGAAGCGGCCATCGCTGCCGATCCCGGTTTTGCGTTGGCCCATATGGGTTTGGCGCGGACGCGGCAGGTTCAGGGGCGCGGGGCCGAGGCGTATCCGGCGATCCGCAAGCATGTCGATGCCCACCCGCGTGATGCGATGGCGGCGCAGACCTGCACATCGGTTTTTGGGTTGATCGGGTTTTCCGGACAGCCGGGGCGGGAGGCGGAGCAACTTGCCTATACCGCCGCCCTGTTGCCCCATTACGGCGATGATTGGTGGTTTTTGTCGATGCATGCCTTTGCCCAGGCCGAGGTCGGGCAGACGGCGCGGGCGGTCGAGACGATCGAGCGGTCGCTGGCCGGGAACCCGCGATCGGCCCATGGTGCGCATGTCAAAAGCCATATCCATTACGAGGCCGGAGAGACCGAGGCGGGGTTTGGATATATCCGCGATTGGGTGCGCGATTACGACCGGGACGGCATGATCCATTGCCATGTCTCGTGGCATGTTGCGCTGTGGGCGTTGGAGCAGGGCGATGTGGATCTGATGTGGGCGACCGTGGATGATGCGGTGCGCCCGGGTTCGGCCTGGGGTCCGCCCCTGAACGTGTTGTCGGACACGGCGTCGATCCTGTTCCGGGCCGGTCTGGCCGGGGTCGACGTGGCGCCGGAGCGCTGGCAGGCGGTGTCGGACTATGCGTCGGAGTTCTTTCCGAAACCGGGCATTGCATTTGCCGATGTTCATGCGGCGATCGCCCACGCCATGGCGGGCCGGCCCGAGGCGCTGGAGCGGCTGCGGGTCGAGGCGGCGGGACCGGCGGCGGATCTGGTTGCCGGGTTGGCCGAGGCGTTCGGCGCGATCGCGGGGCAGCGCTGGGCCGAGGCGGTGGGTCTGCTGACCAAGGCCATGGCCGATCATGCGCGCATCGGCGGGTCAAAAGCGCAGCGCGACCTGATCGAGTACGCGCTGCTGAACGCCTTGTTGCAGCAGGGCCAGGGCGACCAGGCAGCACTGCTGTTGGCGATGCGCCGACCGTTGAAGGTCGATGCGCGGGCGGTTGCCGGTATCTGAGGCTAATGAGTCTGAGAGTAGAGGGTCTGAGGGTAAGGGGTCTGAGGATGCGAAAGTGGTTGAAGCGCGGGGCCTATCTGATCGGGTTTGCCGCCATTTGCGGGGCGGTGGCGGCGTTTATCTATCGCGAGGAGTTGGAGCGGCTTTACCGGGTCAACACGCTGTTCGAAGAAGACCGGATCGTCAGCAATTTCTCGAACATGCGGACCATGTTCCTGGGCGTCGATGTGCCCCGGTCCGGCGATGTGTTCGAGTTTGGCGCGGCGGCGCGTGCATTGCCGGAAAGCTTTACCGGGCCGGACGGCGTTCTGGAGACGGCGGCGTTTTTGAAGCGGACCAGGACGACGTCGTTATTGGTGGTTCGCGCCGATGCGATCGAGTTCGAAAAGTACTTTCTGGGAACCGAGGCCGAGGACCGGCGCGTGTCCTGGTCGGTCGCCAAGTCGTTCCTGTCGGCGCTGTTGGGGATCGCCGTCGGTGAGGGCAAGATCGAGAGCCTGGACGATCCCGTCATCAAATATGTGCCGGCGCTGAAGGGCAGTGCCTATGACGGCGTGACCATCCGGCAGGCGGCCAATATGGCGAGCGGCGTGAAGTTCAACGAGGACTATGCCGACTATAATTCCGACATCAACAAGATGGGTCGCGAGCTGGCGCTGGGCGGGTCGCTGGACGAATTTGCGGCGCGCCTGTCCGAACGGATCGGGCCGGGGGGCGAGAAATGGGTCTATGTTTCAATCGACACGCATGTGCTGGGCATGGTGCTGCGGGCGGCGACGGGTCAGCCGGTGGCCGACTACATGGCCGAAAAGCTGTGGTCGAAGATCGGCGCCGAGGACGATGCCTATTACCTGACGGATGGGCATGGCGCGGCGTTCGTGCTGGGCGGGCTGAACATGCGCACGCGCGATTACGCACGGTTCGGGCGGTTGATGTTGGCGGACGGGGTGCTGGACGGGGTTCGCGTGCTGCCCGAAGGCTGGGCGCGCGAAAGCACAGCGCAATCGGCGCCGCAGGCCGATGCCAGCAATTCGAGAGGGATCTATGGCTATGGCTATCAGTGGTGGTTGCCGCCCGGCGCCGATGACGAGGTTTTCGGGGTCGGGGTCTACGACCAGTATCTTTGGTTCGACCGCAAGGCGGGCGTGATCATCGTCAAGACGTCCGCCAACCGGGCCTTCCGGGACAACAATGCGCGTGCGCGGCTGGAGACGATTGCGCTGTTTCGGGCGATTTCGCGGCCTGGCGAGTGAGGCACGCCGCGCCATTCCGCGCGGTTGCGGGGGGCGGCGTTGGCGGTTAGGACGCGGCAAAAGCATCAGACCAGCCCGGAGGCCCCCATGACCGCCATCATCGATATCATCGGACGAGAGATCCTGGACAGCCGGGGAAACCCGACGGTCGAGGTCGATGTGATCCTGGAAGACGGTTCGATGGGGCGGGCGGCGGTGCCGTCGGGCGCATCGACCGGGGCGCATGAAGCGGTCGAGTTGCGCGATGGCGGCGCGCGGTACAAGGGCAAGGGTGTCCTGAAGGCCGTCGATGCGGTGAACGGCGAGATCGCCGAGGCACTGGCCGGGGCAGACGCGACGCGCCAGCGCGAGATCGACGAGGCGCTGATCGATCTGGACGGCACGCCCAACAAGGGACGGATCGGGGCGAACGCGGTTCTGGGGGTTTCGCTGGCCGTGGCCAAGGCGGCGGCCGAGGCGGTGACGCTGCCGCTTTACCGCTATGTCGGCGGTGTTGCGGCACGCACGCTGCCGGTCCCGATGATGAACATCATCAATGGCGGCGAACATGCCGACAACCCGATCGACATTCAGGAATTCATGGTGATGCCGGTCGGTGCCGAGACGTTGCGCAATGCGGTGAGGGTCGGGTCCGAGATTTTCCACACGCTGCGCGGCGAGCTGAAGGCCGCCGGGCACAACACGAATGTGGGCGACGAGGGCGGTTTCGCGCCCAATATCGCGTCGACCCGCGATGCGCTCGATTTCATCATGCGGTCGGTGGAAAAGGCGGGATATGCGCCGGGCGATGACGTGATGCTGGCGCTGGATGCGGCCTCGACCGAATTCTATGCCGACGGCAAATACGACATGAAGGGCGAGGGCAAGGTTTTGTCGTCGTCCGAAATGACCGACTATCTGGCGGCGCTGGTGGCGGACTATCCGATCATCTCGATCGAGGATGGCATGGCCGAAGATGACTGGGCCGGGTGGATCGAGTTGACCCAGAAGATCGGAGACCGGTGTCAGTTGGTCGGCGATGATCTGTTCGTGACCAACCCGGTGCGCCTGGCGCGCGGGATCAAGGACGGCGCTGCGAACTCGATCCTGGTCAAGGTGAACCAGATCGGGTCGCTGTCCGAAACGCTGGACGCCGTCAACATGGCCCATGGCGCCGCGATGACCGCGGTCATGTCTCACCGGTCCGGCGAAACCGAGGACGCGACCATCGCCGATCTGGCCGTCGCGACAAACTGCGGACAGATCAAGACCGGGTCGCTGGCGCGGTCGGACCGGCTGGCCAAATACAACCAGTTGATCCGGATCGAGGAAGAACTTGGCGGCGAGGCGATCTATGCGGGGCGCGGCATTTTGCGGTGAGGATTTGCCGACGCCCGATGCCGGGACTGAACGGTCTGTGCCGATGAAGCCCCGCCTGATGGCCCAATATGTGCCGCCGGTCGGGCCGGTGGTGGTGATCCATCGCGATGACGACTTATTGCTGGTCGACAAGCCCAGCGGCCTGCTGTCGGTGCCCGGAAAACCTGCCGAGCATGCCGACTGTCTGGAGGCGCGGGTGCGGGCCGATCACCCGGGGGCGTTGCTGATTCACCGGTTGGATCTGGAAACTTCGGGCATCATGGTCTTTGCGTTGAACCGAAATGCGCAGAAGGCGGTGAACCGGCAGTTTGAAAAGCGGATCATCAAGAAGACCTATAACGCGCGGGTCACCGGGGTTGTTGCGGGCGACGCGGGCGAGATCGATCTGCCGCTGATCACGGACTGGCCGAGCCGGCCCATGCAGAAGGTCTGTCGCGAGACGGGCAAGCCGTCGCGGACGGTTTGGCGCGTGATGGAGCGGGAGGACGGTGTGACACGGGTTGAATTGAAACCCGAGACCGGGCGCAGCCACCAGTTGCGGGTGCATATGAAGGAACTGGGGCATCCGATCCTGGGCGATCCGTTCTATGCGCCCGAGGATGTTTTTAGGGCAGCGCCCAGGCTGCAATTGCATGCACTGGCACTGGATTTGCGCCACCCGAACGGCGGGGCCTGGCACCGGTGGGAAGCGCCCTGTCCGTTTTAGGAATGCCGCGCAAGGATTGCAGATTTGGCCCTTGTGACGGGCCAAGGCCTGCCCAACGCAAATTTCGCGATCATCACTTGTTGTAAAGCCGCGTGACGCGGTCATGCGCGATGGCTTCGGCCAGCTCCTCGAGCGGCGTGTCCAGATCGCCATGGGCCTTCATCAGCTCGGCCAGCGTTGGCACGCCGGACGTGTCGGGCCAGCCTTCGGGTTTCCACATCGAGGCCCGGATGAACGCCTTCGGGCAATGCGAAAGAACACGCTGCACCTTGATCAGCACGATCAGGTCCGGTTCGTGGCCGTTCACCGTCATGCGCGCCGACAGGGCGGCATCCTGCACGATGGTGGCGTGGCCCGAGACGCGCAAGGTGTCGCCGTGGCCCGGGATCAGGAAAAGAAGGCCGACCTTCGGATCGGCCAGGATGTTCAGCAAGGCATCGGTGCGCCGGTTGCCCGGGCGTTCCGGCACCGCAAGCGTTTGGGGGTCGAGTACGTGCACGAACCCCGGCGGGTCGCCGCGCGGGGTTGCATCGACGCCGCCATCGGCGCGCCGGGTGGCCAGGACCGCAAATGGCGACGTGGCAATAAAACGACGGGCGGTGTCGTCGATATGGTCCGTGACCTTGGCTTTGACACGCGGTTTTGGCTGGCCCACCAGATCGCTGATCTGGGATGCCTCGTCTATGACGCGGTCGACTTTGTGGCCATGGATTTCTGTCGTCATGGGGCGCCCTTATGTGGTGATCCAGGCGGTGATCGTGCCGAGGGCGCCGAAATCGGCCTCGACCAGATCGCCGGGTTCGACTTCCAGCGGCCGGGCACAGGTTCCGGTGGTGATCAGCTCGCCCGGCGCGAGATCGACGCCAAGTTGGGAGAGTTCATTCACACACCAGGTCAGTGCCTCGCGCGGGTCGCCGAGCACGTTGGCGCCCAGTCCTTCGCGGTCGTAACGCGCACCGACCCGGCACCGGACCCGGTGCGCGGACAGATCCAGAGCGCGCCAGTCGGTGGTCACTTTCGGGCCGACCACCAGTTCGCGGGCACAGGCATTGTCCGCAATCAGCGAAGGGCCGCCGACCGCAGCGAAATCGGTGAACCGGGAATCGGGCATCTCGATCGTCAGGTGCAGATCACCGGTCAGGGCCATGACTTCATCGACGCTGTAGGGATCGGTCCGCGCCGGGACCGGGGCGGCGAATCGGAACGCGAATTCCGGTTCGGCCACTTGCATCCGGTTGGAGCCGATCGGAATTTCGGCCCCATCATCAAGCAGCGTTTCGGCCAGTAGCCGCCCCGCAAGCGGGCCGTCGACATTGATATGGCGCTGACCGGCGCGCGAGGTCGCCGCGATCTTCCAGCCCGCGCGGGGCTTTGACGACTGGGCTTCGAGATGCGCCTGGATGGCATATCCGTCGGCGCGGGTGTCCGGTTTCAGGCCGGGCGGCAGCTCGTCGATTGTGGTGCCGTTCTGCCAGGCCTGCCAGATCAGCGTCAGAGCGTCTGCGTGGTTCGCGCTCATTCTGTCCCCCCTTTTGTTCGATCTATTCTAGCGTGGGTTGAGCCCGGGCGGAACCACCGCCGGGCGCGGGACGGATTGGCACCGGATCGCGCAGAAATGGTACAAGTGAACCATTCTGGACATTCTGCGAGATAGGTGTACCATCGCCCGGCCCCGAAGCGATGGAGACCGCCATGCCCGAAGATCAATCGAACCCGCAATCGGCCATATTGGAACGTGCGCGCCGTGTGCTGCCTGCGGGCGGATTCGGCAATTACGCGGCGGATGTGGTCATCGCGCGCGGTGATGGCGGGCGCGTCTGGGATGAGAACGGCGTTGAGTATGTCGATCTGCTGATCGGGTCCGGCCCGATGCTGATCGGGCATTCGCACCCGGAGGTTCTGGAGGCCGTGCGCGCCCAATTGCCGCTGGGCCAGACCTTTTTTGCCAACAACACACGCGGCATCGAATTGGCCGAGCAGATCGTTGGCGACATGGCCTGTGCCGAGAAGGTGCGATTCGTCTCGACAGGGGGCGAGGCGGATATGTATGCGATCCGGCTGGCCCGCGCCCATACCGGGCGCGAGAAGATCTTTAAGTTCGAGGGCGGATATCACGGGATGTCGGACCATGCGCTGATGAGCCTGGCACCGCAGGTGATGGTCAACTTCCCCGTCGCCGTGCCCGACAGCGCGGGCATTCTGGAGCATGTGCGCGACACGACGATCGTGGCGCCGTGGGCCGATCCGGAGGTGTTCGTGCAGTTGCTGGACGAGCATGACGGCGAGATAGCGGGGGTAATCATCGAGCCGTTGCAGCGGATTATCGCGCCGCCGGATGGATGGCTGGAACTGGTGCGGGCCGAGACGGCCAAGCGCGGCATCGTGCTGATCTTTGACGAGGTGGTGACGGGGTACCGGCTGGCCTATGGCGGGGCGCAGGAGAAGTATGGCGTGGTGCCGGATCTGTGCACGCTGGGCAAAATCATCGGCGGCGGATTTCCGTTGGCGGCGATTGCCGGGTCGGACGCAATCATGGCGCATTTCGACAAGGCGCTGGTCGGGCCGGAGGGGTTCACCTTCCAGGTCGGCACGCTGTCGGGGAACCCGATCGCCGCTGTCGCAGGCTTGGCGACAATGGACGTGCTGCGCCGGCCCGGGGCCTATGACCAGATCCGGGCGAACGGCCAGTCGATGATGGACGCGGCCGTTGCGGCATTCGGCAAGGCGGGTATTCCGGTTCAGATTGTCGGGGATACGACCTTGTTCGAGCTGGTCTTCTCGGATCGCCCGGTGCGGAATTACCGTGATGTGCTGAAGTCCGACAAGGCGGCGGAGGGCCGGTACAACGAGTTGATGCGCGAGCGCGGCATTCTGAAGCCACCGGGCAAGATCTACACCCATCTGGCGCTGGGAAGCGAAGAGCTGGCGCAGGTGAACAACGCCCTGGCCGAGACGGCAGAGATTATGGGGCGCGAAGCCTGATCTTGCGGCGCGCCAACGCGGCGCGCCTATTATGCCTCCTCATGGGGTCTATGCCTCGCTCAGGATCGGCTCGAGGCTGTTGGCATAGGCGAATATGCCGGGCGTGCCGCCGGTGTGCATGAAAAGAACGTTCTCGTCCTTGGGCCGGTTGCCCGCGATGGCCAGCGCACCCGCCATGCATTTACCGGTATAGACGGGGTCCAGCATCAGCGCCTCGGTCCGGGCGGCCAGGCGGATGGCGCGTTCGGTCGGGGCGTTCGCGCGGCCATAACCCGGTGGAAAGAAGCGGTCATTGACGACGATGTCGGCGTCGGCCACCGGGTTGGAGACGCCCAGAAGATCGGCGATATCCTGGCATCGGTTGCGGATACGCGGGCCTTGCAGGCCGACATCGCGGCGCACGCAGATGCCGGTGACGGGAGCGTTCGATCCAAGCGCACGCAGGCCGAAAAGCAACCCGGAATGGGTGGCGCCGCTGCCCGAGGAGACGACGACATGGTCGAAGGTCAGGCCAAGGTCATCGGCCTGCGCAATAACCTCTCGCGCGCAGTCGATATAGCCGAGGGCACCAAGCGGCGGATGCCCGCCGGAGAGGTGGATGACATAAGGGTTCTTGCCGTCATCGCGCAGCTTGTCCGCCAGGTCTTCCAAGGCGCGGTCGGCGCCTTCCTCGTCCTCGCCCACCGAAAAGCTGTGCAGATGCGCGCCCATCAGGCGGTCGAGCAGGACATTGCCGCCGGTGCGGTAGAGCGGATCGTTCGAGGCGACTCGTTCTTCGAGTTGCAGATGGCATTCCATGCCCAGCCGGGCGGCATAGGCGGCGGTGAGACGGCAGAAATTCGACTGTACGGCGCCGGTGATCAGGACGGTGTCGGCGCCTTCGGCCTGGGCCTCGCCGAAATAGTATTCCAGTTGCCGGACCTTGTTGCCGCCAAGGGCGAGACCCTGCATGTCGTCGCGCTTGGCCCAGAGGCGGGCGCCCGTGTTGACCGATGTCAGCCGGTCGAGCGGCTCCAAAGGCGTCTCGATCGTCGCCACACGGCAGCGCGGCAGCTCGGCCAGTCTTCCCAATGTCATGTCTGGCCCCTTCCGCCCAGGATCGCGTCGCCCAAAAGACTGATGGCCGTCGCGAACAAAAGCACGATCACGACACGGCGGAAAAACCCTTCGGAGACGCGCGACGCAGCGTAGTTTCCGACAGCCAGCCCCGCAAGCGTTGCCGGGACCAGTGCGGCTGCATTCCACAGCGTTTCCTGCGTGATCCCGATGGCGATCCATTGCCCGGCGAAGATCATCGGCCAGACACCGACGAAAAAGCCCATCATCGATGCGCGAACGGTGGTTTTCGGATGGCCGAGCGCGCTGGCGCGGATTGCTGCGGTCGGGCCGGGCATGGCAAGCGCGCCGCCAAACACCCCGCCAAGCCCGCCGAAGATCAAGTCGCCCGGCAGGCCGGGGCGGTCTGTGCCGGGCGCGCCGAAGACCATAAGCGCCGTCAGCGCCGCAATCGCCAGGCCCGCGCCCAGTTTAAGGGTCTGAATGTCGGCAACAGCCAGCAGCGCCAGACCGATGGGCAGGCCAAGGGCGGCGCCGCCGATCAGGCGGCCCGTCAGGGACCAGTTCACATCGCGCCGGACCACGGGGAACAGCACAAGCGCGATCATCCACGACATCAGCGTCGAGATCACCACAGCGGCGGGATCGTCGAGCACCATCAGCACGAACGGCCCGGCGATCATGCCGAAACCGATACCGGTAACCGATTGGAAAAACGCGGCGATACCGGCAGCGATGTGCAGGATCAGCGTGCCTATTTCCATCAGCTCGAACAGCTTTGGCGCCAGCCTGGCCGTGCGCCCGCGTGGCAGTGCGGCACAGGACCGTTCACCGCCAGGGGGTCAAACGCATTTGCGGCGCGACTGGTGATCGAGGGGGCTGCGCCGGGATGGCGACGGGTTTGAGCGCCGAAACCCGGTCGGGTCAGCGCGCGCCCTGTCGCACCTGATATGATCACACCCGGTACTTTGCGATCACGCCGGGATCGGGATCATGGCCCAGGCCCGGCCCGTCGGGGATGGCGATGCGCCCGTCCTTGGGCTCGGCCAGTCCCGGGTACAGCGTGGCTTCGCGCCCGACATAGAGCCATTCGAGCCAGCCCCCGTCCTCGTCATCGTCCTCGACCGCGCTCAGAACCTGCATCGTGGCCAGCAGGCCGGGTCCGAAATAGGGCGTGTGGTGGGCGACCCGGGTGCCAGCGGCCCTGGCCTGGCGGTGCACCTCCATCGTGTCGGCAAATCCGCCGATCTTGGTCAGGCTGGGCTGCACATAGTCGGCGCCGCCCGCCTTGATCAGTTCGGCGAATTGGTAGTGGGTGCAAAGGTTCTCCCCGGTCGCGATGGCCAACCCGGTGTCAGCGCGCAGCGCGGCCATCGCCGCGAAATCCTCGGGCGGGAAGGTCGGCTCCTCGAGCCACAGCAAATTCGCCCCGTCGCGCAGGGCCGGGGCCAGCGCCCGCGTGTGCTCGGCGGTCCAGTTGCAGTTCACGTCGTCGGTCAGCGCCAGATCCGGGCCGATGGCGCGGCGCACGGCCAGAACAGGGTCCAGCTCGATCTCGTGCAGCTTGATCATGCCATAGCCTTCATCGGCGGCTGACCGGGCGACCGAGGCTGTCATCTCGGCGTCGCCATAGCGGATCAGGCTGGCATAGGCGGGCAGGTCCGTGCGCCGCGATCCGCCGAGATAGGTGGCCAGCGAGACACCGGCGGCCTTGGCGGCCAGATCGTGCAGCGCGATATCGGCCGCAGAGATGGCAAAGATCGAGATGCCGTAGCGCCCGAGAATGTGCAGCTTATGCCGCAGCTCGGCGAGGATCGTGTCCATATCCGCCGGGTCGCGTCCGATCAGCGTGGGAACCACCGTCTCGTCGATCATCGCGCGGGTTGCGGTCGCGCAGAAATAGCTGAAGCCTTCGCCCCACGCCACCAATCCGGTATCGGTCTCGAGGCGCAGCAGGACAAAGTCCAAGGCGCGCCAGTTGCCGGGAAACAGGCCGCCGCCGTCGCCGGGGTCCTGGAACGGGATTTTGAGCTGAACGGTATCGGCTTTGACGATCTGCATGGCGGCCCCTCTAGGCGGCGACGGTGGCGGCCAGCCGGTCGATGGCCGCGATCACGTCGTCCGGGGCGGCATGATGGGGCATGTGCCCGATCCCGGGCAAGAGGGTCAGTCGGTTGTTCGCGATGATATCCGTCAGGCGTTCGGCATGGATCGGCGCGGGCACGATGATGTCGGCTGTGCCATGGACGATTTCGACGGGGCAGGTGATCTGGGTGTAGCGGTCCTGTTGCTGCAGGACCTGGTCATAGACGCGCAGCATCATCACCGAATTGGCCCGGAAGGTGTGCGGGCGCAGGGCAAGTTCGACGCCGCCCCCGGGCAGGTAGGCGGGCGGGACCGGATCCGGGGTGAAAACCTCCTCGACCGACGCTTTGACCCAGTCCGGTCCGGCCAGGATTTTCGCGGCCTGGGCCAGGGCCGGTCCGATGACCGGGCGTCCGCCGATCTCGTAATGGATGCCGAGACCGCCGCCGCCCCAGTCGAGTGCCGGGGCCGACAGCGCCAGAACGCCCGCAACTTCGTCCGGATGGTCCAGCACCCAGCGCAGAACGACCGTGCCGCCATAGGAATGTCCGGCGAGAAAATAGCGGGTGTGGCCGAGGGCGTGAAGCGCCGCGCGCAGGGCCGCCACCTGATCCGCGACGCGCCAGCCATGGCCGGGCAGGGATGCGGAATAGCCGAACCCGGGACGGTCGAGCGCGATGACGTGGTGTCGCCGGGCCAGGCCGGGCATGATCGACAGGGACCAGTCCCTGACATTGCCGCTGGCGCCGTGGATCAGAACGATGGGGATGCCGCCAGTCGAGCCTGATTGGAAGGCATGAACGCCGCCGATTTGCTCGCCGAGCGGCGGGAAGCGCGCCTCGACGGTTTTGGTGAAGCGCCAGAGGCGGTCAGACAGTTTCATGCGCGGCGCTCGGTGGTGGATCAGTTGCAGGTGGAGCTAGCGCGTTTTCTACGGCAGGTGAAGGGTGGGCGGAGTTAACGTCGCGTCGCGGCAAAGGGATCAGTGCTATTGGCGACGGGAGACTTTGAGGTTTGCGACTTCGCCGCACCCCTCGCAGCGGCGCCGCCAGATGGGTTCTCCCTTTGCCTTGTATCGGATTCCGCCGGCATCCCAGACCGATGTTTCTTGTCCGCATTTCGGGCACGCCATGATCCAAGTCAGCGACTCGGCGCGCATACGTTCGAAAAGACCGGGGAAGAAGGTACGGAAGAACCAGCGCATGTTGGGGCTTTCTTTGGGTTTATGGTGGCGGGCAGGGGAGTG
The DNA here is from genome assembly GCA_951813525.2 of uncultured Limibaculum sp. Classification (GTDB taxonomy): domain Bacteria; phylum Pseudomonadota; class Alphaproteobacteria; order Rhodobacterales; family Rhodobacteraceae; genus Thermohalobaculum. The sequence continues at coordinate 1,923,396 of CATOTJ020000002.1, read as the reverse complement.
TATCATGATTGAAGGGGTCTGGATGGACCGGGTGCGCTTCTGTGCTCGGATGTAGAATAATGATCCGTGCCAGCCTGCAGATACTGTGCCTCAGCAAAAACGCGATTTCGCGATGCATTGCAGCTCGCGCTGTTTCAAAGATCGCCGAGGCGCACGATCGAGATACGCGCTCCGTGGACCTTGAAGCCCTGTCCTCTTCCCGTCAGTTCCCTGACGACAATACCGAAACAGCGGCCGCTACGCATTTGCAGCCCGCGCCCCACGGTGATGACCGACATGCCGCTGAGTGTTTCTTCGCCGGAACCAGACGGCAGTGTTCGTCTTGCCTCAATCATCAAGGGCGCCATGTACCGGTCGGACGAAGTATCGATGTTACATTTGAATGTCACGATATAGGCAGCGGCGACGCTGCTTCCCGATGACGCGTTAGCGTTCCCGTCATGGCTGATCAGAACTGACAAGGCGGTCTGATAAACACCGTCGCGACCGATCGCGATGCCCCGGCCCTTTCGATAGAAAACCGCTTCAGGACCGATTGGATAAGTGGCGTCATCAAAGATCGTTGGTGAAATCGGCGGGCTGGCTTCGAGGCGATTGAAGGGAATGTCCAGAATCGCAAAACCATTGGGTTTGATTGGAATATCTGGAGCGGAAAAAAGTGCGATCAGGCGTTGGACCTTTGTGGTTATTCCGGGTCCCGCGGGCCCCGTCGGACCAACCGGCCCCGCCGGGCCCTGCTGCCCAACCGCCCCGGTCTCGCCGATCGGGCCTTGAGGCCCACTCGGACCCCTTTGTCCCGTTTCACCGGTCGGACCTGCCGCGCCCGTTCTCCCCCGCGGACCGGATGGGCCAACCGCGCCAATCGTTATCACCCAAGGAATTTCCGCGCGGCCGCTCGGAGTAACGGAAAGCCTATAGTTGCCGGGCTTAATTCCCTCCGGCAAACGGTAGCGAACTCGAGCGTCGGCCACGCTGGTATGTGCTGCCAGTTGATGCCGGAAACCCGTGGAATCACTCAATATTACTGTTGGCAGATCACCGAGGCATTTGCCGCGCACAAAAAGATTCTCGCCTGACGTGTCAGGAACTACCGCCGTGACTTCGGGCGAAGCGCAAGCGCTAGCAGAGCCAGAAGATTGCGCGCGGGCGTCCCCGACAGCAAACAGGAAGGTCGCAAAAAGCGGTATCGCGAGCAATTTGCGGTGAACCATAGCGCCCCTCAAGTGTCCTTACGCTGATGAAGCTGCGGCCGTGCAGGCCATTATGCAAGCGGAAATGACCGGCATGGCGCCCGGGCTTGCCGGCGACGAGAAACGCTATGAAATGGGAATACGAACTGCGTCTAACTTGCCCTTATCGACCCTTCTTCCGCCGGTATTTCGATCCGCGCGTACCCGGTTTTCCCGAGGTTGACCTCGGCGCAGGGGCGCCGCCGGCGTCCTCGATTGCTGATTGGCGGGCCAGGGGATCGTCGGCGATGGCCAAATCGACGGCTTCCAGCCGTTTGACCTCGTCGCGCAGCCTGGCGGCTTCTTCGAATTCCAGGTTCTCGGCGGCCTTGAACATGTCAGTGCGCAGACCTTCCAGAACGGCGGTCAGATTGGCGCCGACCTTGGCGCGGTCGACCTTTGCCGTGACACGCTCCATGTCGACACTGCCCTTGTAGGTGCCGTCCATGATGTCCTCGACATTCTTCTTCACCGTCTCGGGCGTGATGCCGTGCGCCTCGTTATAGGTGACCTGTTTTTCACGGCGGCGGTCGGTTTCGGTCATCGCGCGTTCCATCGAACCGGTGATCCGGTCGGCATACATGATGACCTTGCCGTCGGCGTTGCGTGCCGCGCGGCCGATGGTCTGGACCAGCGAGGTTTCGGACCGCAGGAACCCTTCCTTGTCCGCATCCAGGATTGCGACCAGGGCGCATTCGGGGATATCCAGCCCCTCGCGCAGCAGATTGATCCCGATCAGCACATCGAAAGCGCCCAGGCGCAGATCGCGCAGGATCTCGATCCGTTCCAGCGTGTCGATATCCGAGTGCATATAGCGCACGCGAATGCCCTGTTCGTGCATGTATTCGGTCAGATCCTCGGCCATGCGCTTGGTCAGCGTTGTGACCAGCGAGCGGTAGCCCTGTGCGGCGACCCGGCGGACCTCGTCGATCAGATCGTCGACCTGGCTGGCGACGGGGCGGATTTCGACCGGCGGGTCGATCAGGCCGGTCGGGCGGATGACCTGTTCGGTGAAAACACCGCCGGTGCGATCCATTTCCCAGTTGCCCGGTGTGGCAGAGACGAAGACGGACTGCGGGCGCATGGCGTCCCATTCCTCGAATTTCAGCGGTCGGTTGTCCATGCAGGACGGCAGCCGGAACCCGTGCTCGGCCAGGGTGAACTTGCGCCGGTAATCGCCCTTGTACATCGCGCCGAGCTGCGGAACCGAGACATGGCTTTCATCCGCGAAGACGATTGCGTTGTCGGGGATGTACTCGAACAGGGTCGGGGGCGGCTCGCCGGGTTTGCGGCCCGTCAGATAGCGCGAATAGTTCTCGATCCCGTTACAAACCCCGGTCGCCTCGATCATCTCGAGATCGAAATTCGTGCGCTGCTCGAGGCGTTGCGCCTCCAGCAGTCTGCCGTCGCCGATCAGACGGTCCAGTGTTTCCGTCAATTCGGCCTTGATGCCTTTTACGGCCTGGTTCAGCGTCGGGCGCGGCGTCACATAGTGGCTGTTGGCATAGATGCGGATACGCTCCAGACGATCGGTTTTGTGGCCGGTCAGGGGATCGAATTCGTCGATCCGCTCAAGTTCCTCGCCGAAGAAGGACAGTTTCCAGGCGCGGTCTTCCAGGTGCGCGGGCCAAATCTCGAGACTGTCGCCGCGGACACGAAAGCAGCCCCGGGCGAATGCGCTGTCATTCCGGCGGTATTGCTGGGTAACCAGTTCGCGGATGATGGTCTGTTGGCTGTATTCCTTGCCCGCCGACAGATCCTGGGTCATCGCGCCATAGGTTTCGACCGCGCCGATGCCATAGATGCACGAGACCGAGGCGACGATCACGACATCGTCCCGTTCGAGGAGCGCGCGGGTGGCAGAGTGGCGCATCCGGTCGATCTGTTCGTTAATCTGCGCTTCTTTCTCGATATAGGTGTCCGAGCGCGGGACATAGGCTTCGGGCTGGTAATAGTCGTAGTAGCTGACGAAATATTCGACTGCGTTCTCCGGGAAGAAATTCTTGAACTCGCCGTAAAGTTGAGCCGCCAGGGTTTTGTTGGGGGCCAGAATGATCGCGGGCCGCTGGGTTGCCTCGATAATCTTCGCCATCGTGAAGGTCTTGCCGGTGCCGGTCGCGCCCAGAAGGACCTGATCCTGTTCGCCATCGGTCACGCCGGCCACCAGTTCGTCGATCGCCGTCGGCTGGTCACCCGCCGGCGAGAACTCGGTCTGCATCACAAGGCGGTGTCCGCCTTCCAATTTTTCCGATCCGGGTCGGTTCGCGGTGTCTGGTTCGGTCAGCATCTGGTCATCCGTTGGGCCTGTCGAACAAAGGTAGTACATCCAGCGCAATATCGCTATTACCCTCTTGCACTTTGCGGAATGCAAATATCTTTGCAATCTGAAAAATTTATTTAGTGATTCGCGAATTGAGGAGGTTGACGGCGTTCTCCCTTAGGGTGTATCGAGGATTCGCAAGCAGCAGAGCGCCGCCAACCGGGTGCAACATCCACCCCACCCTCGCTCCCTGCATCTGGATGGCGGCGCGACTTTCCTGACACCAAGAATCACAACACCAACACGCACATTGGGCGCAACAGCGATGTTGTCTCGTCCATTCGTCTGCTTCACCCTGACATTCTGGTTTGATCGAGGGCGCGGGAATGCAAGCGGATGTTCTGATTATCGGGGCCGGGTTGGCCGGGCTGGTCGCGGCGCACGAAGCGGTGGCGCGCGGGCGGCGGGTGATCATTGTCGATCAGGAGGGGCCACAATCGCTGGGCGGTCAGGCATTCTGGTCGCTGGGCGGGCTGTTCATGATCGACACGCCTGAACAGCGGCGTCTGCGTGTGCGCGATTCGCGCGATCTTGCCGGGCGCGATTGGGCCGGATCGGCCGGGTTCGACCGCGACGAGGATGCCTGGCCGCGCAAATGGGCCGAGGCCTATCTGGATTTTGCTGCGACCGAGATGCGCCCTTGGCTGCACGGTTTGGGAATGCGCTGGTTTCCGGTGGTCGGGTGGGCCGAGCGCGGCGGCGCCCTGGCCAGCGGGCATGGCAATTCGGTACCGCGGTTTCATGTGACCTGGGGCACCGGGCCCGGGGTGCTGGAGCCATTTTTGCCGGTGGCCGGGCACGCGCTGGTCGAAATGAAGTATCGCCACCGGGTGACGTCGCTGACTGTCGAAGCCGGACGGGTCGTCGGCGCGGCAGGGGATGTTCTGGAACCGTCCGAGGTCGAACGCGGCGTGTCGTCGCCGCAAGGCGTGATCGGTGATTTCCAGGTCAGCGCCGAAAGCGTGATCGTCACCTCTGGCGGGATCGGCGGAAATCACGATCTGGTCCGGGCCAAGTGGCCGGTGGACCGGTTGGGGGCGGCCCCGGGTTTTATGGTCTCGGGCGTGCCCGCGCATGTGGATGGCGCCATGCTGGCGATCACCGAGGCAGCGGGCGGGCGCACTATCAATACGGACAGGATGTGGCACTATACGGAAGGGTTGCGAAACTGGAACCCGATCTGGCCGCAGCATGGTATCCGGATTCTGCCGGGCCCGTCCTCGCTGTGGTTCGATGCGCTTGGAGACAGGATGGAGGCGCCGTGCCTGCCCGGGTTCGACACGCTTTCAACGCTGAAGCGCATTCTGTCGACGGGGCGTGGGCACAGTTGGTTCGTGCTGACCCAGAAGATCATTGAAAAGGAATTCGCGCTGTCAGGGTCCGAGCAGAACGACGACCTGACGGGGAAAAGCTGGAAACTGCTGTTGTCGGATCGTTTGTCGTCGGGCGCGCCGAAGGCGGTCGAGGCGTTCAAGCAACACGGGGCTGATTTTACCGTCGCCGGAGATCTGGAAACGCTGGTCGCGGGCATGAATGCCAAGACCGATCAGCCGCTTCTGGACCCGGCCCGTATTCGCGCCCAGATCGTGGCGCGCGATGCCCAGATCACGAACAAGGTCGCCAAGGATGCGCAGATCATCGCGCTGCGCGGTGCCCGCGCCTATCTGGGCGACAAGCTGATCCGGGTGGCGAAACCGCACCGGATCCTCGACCCCAAGGCCGGACCGCTGATCGGGGTGAAGCTTAACATCCTGACGCGAAAATCGCTGGGCGGATTGCAGACTGATTTGTCTGGCCGGGTCCTGGGGGCAGACGGGGCGCCCGTCGAGGGGTTGTTTGCCGCCGGAGAGGTCGCCGGTTTCGGTGGCGGCGGGTATCACGGGTACAACGCCTTGGAGGGCACATTTCTGGGCGGGTGCCTGTTTTCGGGGCGGAGGGCCGGGCTGTCGGCTTGACAGAACGGTATATTGTTACCAATGTAACAATATGAGCACGATTGAGCGAACCCAAACGGGCATGCGGCTGGAAAAGCAGTTGTTGAAAGTCCTGAAGGGGCTGGCCGAGCATCTGGAGATGCCGGTCGGCGAGCTGGTCGAGGGCATTGCGTTGCATGCCTTTGAAGGGAAGACACCGTTCTCGGAGAAAACCCGCAGCAAGATTGCCGGGCTGTGCGCGGTCTATGATCTGGACCTGACGGCGGCAGACAGCCACCGACTGACGGAGGATGACAGTTGAGCAAACAATATGCCGAAATGCTGGACCAGATGCGCACCGATACCCTTCACACCTGCGATTTCGGGCACGGGCAACATATCGCCGTTGCCTATCAGGCGTTGGAGGAGGAGCCGTTCTTCGAGGCGCTGGCCCTGTTTGCACGCGGCATCCAGGGCGCCGCAGCGCGGTCCGGTGCGGCGGACAAGTTCAACGCGACGGTGACGATGGCCTATATGAGCATCATCGCAGAGCGCCGTGCGACCGGGGATTTTGCCGATGCCGACGATTTCCTCGCCCGCAATCCGGATCTGCGCGCGAAGGGGTTGCTGGCGCGCTGGTTTTCAGCGGGCCGCATGAACGGCCCCCTGGCGCGCGGCGTTGCATTGATGCCGGACCGGGTCATGGCGCCCGCCTGACGGCGGTTTGATCCTACGGCGCCCGCGGGGGGCCGTGTTGGCATCGCGGCAAGCCGAGCGGAAATCGGTCCATTTGTTGAGCGGTTTCGGCTGATTGGCCTCTTGCCTATCGGCGCCGTTCACGCGATATCAACCCAGTACCGGCATATAAAAGCGGATGGCGGAGAAGATTTATGCAGGCCCGGATCTATCAACCTTCGAAAAGCGCGATGACCAGCGGACAGGGCAATACCCGTTCCTGGGTGCTGGAGTTCGCACCGGAGGAGCAAAAGCGTATCGATCCGTTGATGGGCTGGACCGGTTCGGGCGATATGCGCGGCCAGGTGCGGATGGACTTCTCCAGCAAGGAAGCGGCCATCGACTATGCCGAGCGCAATGGCATTGCCTATGTGGTCGAGGAAGCGAAAAAGCGCCGGCCCAATGTGCGCCCGCGCGGATATGGCGGCAATTTCGCGTACGACCGGCGGGGGGCTTGGACCCACTGACCGAACGGTGCGCAGGCGGCGCGCAGCCAGGAGCGCACGATGAGTAAGGCCGGCGTTTACCCCGTGATCATGTGCGGCGGGTCCGGCACACGGCTGTGGCCGCTGTCGCGCAAATCTTATCCGAAACAGTTCAGTTCCTTGTTTCCCGGCGGGTCACTGTTCCAGCGGACGCTAACGCGGCTGCAGGGGCAGGGGCACGCCGACCCGCTGTTGCTGACGAACGAGGATTTTCGCTTCGTCGTCGCCGAACAGATGGACGAGATCGGCAGCGCCGCGACCCGGATCGTTGTCGAACCGGTCGGTCGGAACACGGCGCCCGCGGTTTGCGCCGCAGCCCGGATGATCGCCGGGATCGACCCGGATGGCGTTCTGATGGTGCTGCCCTCTGATCACCTGATCGCGGACGAGCCTGCCTTTGCCGCGGCGACACAGCAGGCGGTCGCGGCGGCACGCGATGGCCATCTGGTGACCTTCGGCATTCGCCCCGACCGGCCCGAGACGGGCTATGGTTATATCGAGATGGCATCCGATGACGCCGATGGTGCGCGGCCTTTCGTGCGTTTTGTCGAAAAGCCGGACCTGCGGCGCGCCGAGGAGATGGTGGCGGACGGACGGTTCCTGTGGAATTCGGGCATGTTCGTCTTTTCTGCCCCAGCCATTCTGGCGGCGTTCGAGACCCACGCCCCCGATGTCGATCGCGCCTGCCGCGCGGCGGTCGAGGCGGGGCGCGAGGATCTGTTTTTCTTCCGGCTCGACGGCGATGCCTATGGCGCCAGCCCCAATATCTCGATCGACTATGCGGTCATGGAGCATGTGCAGGGTCAGGTCGTGCCCGTCGATTGCGGATGGAACGATCTGGGGTCCTGGTCGACGGTCTGGCAGGAGACACCGCGGGACGATGCAGGCGTTGCCAGCGGCGACAATACCGTTGCAATCGATTGCGAGACGACCCTGCTGCGTTCGGAGCATTCGGACATTCAACTGGTCGGGATCGGTCTGAAGAACATCACTGCGATTGCCATGCGTGACGCTGTTCTGGTGGCGGATATGGACCGCACCCAGGATGTGAGGCTGGCGGTCGATGCACTGACCGCGCGCGGCGCCGCCCAAGCGACCGATTTTCCGCGCTGCTACCGGCCCTGGGGCTGGTACGAGACCTTGGCGCTGGGCGAGCGGTTTCAGGTTAAGCAGATCATGGTCAAACCGGGCGGCCAGCTTTCGCTGCAGTCCCATGTTCACCGATCAGAGCATTGGGTGGTCGTTGCCGGGTCGGCAAAAGTGACCGTCGACGACGATGTGCGCCTATTGTCCGAGAACCAGTCAGTCTATATCCCTCTTGGTGCGGTTCACCGGCTGGAAAATCCCGGCAAGGTCGATCTGCATCTTATCGAAGTGCAGTCGGGTGCATATCTGGGCGAAGACGACATCGTGCGCTATGAGGATGTCTATTCCCGGGACTGACCCGGATCATGGGGGGACGTTATGGCATTGCCGATCACCGCGCTTTTCGCCGGTCTGCTGGCGTTGTGGGTTCTGTTCCTGGCGATGTCGGTTGTCCGGTTTCGCCGGGGCAACAAGGTCTCGATGGGATCGGCTGGCGACGTGTTGGGCGAGCGGCTGATACGCGGCCATGGCAATGCCGCCGAGACCATTCCACTGTTTCTCATCCTGCTGGGATTGGCGGAGGGGCTGCAATCGCCGCCGGGGTTCCTCTATGCGGTTGCGATGGCGTTTGCCATCGGACGGGGGTTGCACGGGGTCCACTTTCTGAAGATCCGCGACGGTTTCCGGTTGCGGTTCTATGGGATGCTGCTGACGCTTTTGACCACCGCGGTGCTGGCGCTTGATCTGATTCGCCACGGGTTCGGCCTGTGAAGACGAATGGCGATATTGCCGCCCAATTGATCGAGATTGCCCAAAAGGCGGGCGCCGTGTCGGCGGATGCGTTGGTTTTGGAAGGTCAATCCGTCTTTGTCGGGACTGCTGGCGGCGCGCTGGAGGAAGCAGAGCGGGCGGAAGCGCGTGAGGCCGGTTTGCGCGTGATCATCGGACAGCATCAGGCATCTGTAGCGTCTTCTGATCTAAGCGATGCGGCCCTGGCCGAAATGGCGGACCGCGCCGTCGCGATTGCGCGCGAGACGCCCGAGGACCCTTGGTGCGGGCTGGCCGAACCGGAACGCGTTGGCGGGTTCGGAGATCTGGCGGCACTGGATCTGGACGACAAATCAGATCCGCCCGGGCCGGAAGCGCTGGAGGCGATGGCGCGCCGGGCCGAGGACGCGGCCTTGTCGGTAGAGGGTGTCACCCAGGTCGAGCAGGCCCATGCGGGCTATGACCGAAACGAGATTGCTGTGGCCGCGAGCAACGGTTTCGCGGGCAGCTATGCGCGGACTTCGATCTCGGTCGGGGCGTCGGCCATTGCCGGTGCCGGGCTGGGGCGTGAACGCGACTATGCCGCTGAAGCACGCCGTCATCAGGCCGATTTGCCGGACGCTGAAGAGGTTGGCCAGCGCGCCGGCCGCCGGGCTGTCGCGAACCTTAATCCGCGCAAGGCGCCGGGCGGGGCCGTGCCCGTTCTGTTCGATCGGCGGATCGCAGCCAGTCTGATCGGCCATGTGCTGAGCGCGGCCAACGGCGCCTCGGTTGCACGCGGGTCGAGCTGGCTGATGGATCAGATGGGCGCGTCGATCCTGCCCGATGGTCTGGATCTGATTGAAGAACCGTCGCGCCCGCGGGCAATGGCATCGCGCCCTTTTGATGCCGAAGGAATTGCGTCGGCGACCCGGCCCATTGTGACCAATGGGCGATTGGTGCGCTGGGTTCTGGACATGGCGTCGGCCCGCAAATTGGGGCTGGAGACCACCGGCAATGCGCGGCGCGGGCTGACCGGACCGCCAGCACCGGGGGTTACGAATGTGCGCCTGACCCAGGGGCCCGACAGCCGCGACGATCTGATCGCCGCGATGGGAACAGGGCTGATCGTAACCTCGATGATCGGCGCCTCGATCAATGCGACCACCGGCACTTACAGCCGCGGCGCCTCGGGGTTTTGGGTCGAAGGCGGCGAGATTGCCTATCCCGTCAACGAGATCACGATTGCCGGAAGCCTGCCCGAGGTGATCAAGACACTGCGCCCGGCCAACGATGCCGATCCGCACCGCGCGTCGGTTGTCCCCTCGTTACTGGTTCAGGGACTGACCATTGGCGCCTGATCCCGCCGATGATCGCGAATTGCTGGCCAAGGCTGCCGAAGCGGCGGGCGAAATTGCCATGCGCCATTTTCGCCGGGATCCAAAGCAATGGGACAAATCCGACGGCATGGGACCGGTTACCGAGGCCGATCTGGAGATCAACGCGATGCTGCGCGAGACCTTGCAGCGCGCGCGCCCGGACTATGGCTGGTTGTCCGAGGAGGACGAGGACGGCGCCGCGCGCCTGTCCTGCGAACGGGTCTTTATCGTCGATCCGATTGACGGCACGCGCGCCTTCATCGCGGGCGAGCAGGGGTTTTCGACGGCGTTGGCGGTGGCCGAGCGCGGGCAGCTGACCGCCGCGGCGGTCGGCCTGCCTGCCCGGCAGGAATTGTTTTCCGCGGCGCTGGGCGCGGGGGCGACCAAGAACGGCGACGCAATCGCCGTGTCAACGCGCCGAAAGCTGCAGGAGGCAACCCTGCTGGCCGCCAAGGTGCAGATGCGCGATGCCAACTGGCCGGGCGGCCAACCGCCCGTTGACCGCCATTTCCGGTCATCGCTGGCCTGGCGCCTGTGTCTGATCGCAGAGGGCCGCTTTGACTGCATGGTCACATTTCGCAGCAGTTTCGAATGGGATATCGCGGCCGGTGCGTTGATCGCGGCAGAGGCAGGCGGGTGCGTGACCGACGGGCAGGGCCGGTCATTGATCTTTAACAATCCCGACCATATGCAGCCGGGGGTCGTCGCGGCGCCTGAGGCACTGCATACAGCGTTGATGCGTTATCGGCAGCCAGAGGCCGATTGACCTGATCGCGGCCATGGCTATGGTCGCGCCCGAAACACCGGCAGGAGACAGTCCATGGTCCGTTTGCATTTGGTTTTTGGCGGCGAGCTTGTTGATCCGCAATCCACCGAATTTCGAGACCCCGACAATATCGACGTAATCGGCGTTTTCCCGAGTTACGCCAAGGCGCATTCCGCTTGGAAAAACGCCGCGCAGCGCACGGTCGATAATGCGCATATGCGGTATTTCATTGCCCACCTGCACCGTTTGCGGGACGAGGAAAAGGAAGACAGCGCCGAAGGCAAGGCGCTGGGCGACTGAGCCTCTGGCCGGGCAGTCCGGCATGGGTGGATCGGGGGCGCTGCTGGCCTATCTGGTGGCCAGCCGGCTTGCCGCGCCGATTGCCGGTCCATTGCTGGCCCGGCGCCGGGCGCGCGGCAAGGAGGACGCCGCCCGTTTGCCCGAACGACTGGGCCGCGCATCGGTCGACAGGCCCGGCGGCATCGTTGTCTGGCTGCATGGCGCAAGCGTCGGCGAGGCGATGTCGATCCTGCCGCTGGTCAAGGCGATCTGCGCATCCGGCCCGGCGGGTCTGACCTGTCTTGTGACGACCGGGACAGTGACGGCGGCGGAACGGATGGCCGATGTTCTGCCGGATGGTGCGATCCATCAATATGTTCCCGTCGACACCGCGCCAGCCGTGCGCCGTTTTCTGGACCATTGGCGCCCCGATCTTGCGGTCTGGGTCGAAAGCGAGCTTTGGCCGGGACTGATCCACCAGACCTGGCGGCGCGGCGTGCCGATGGCTCTGGTCAATGCGCGGATGTCAGTGCGCAGCCATGCGCGCTGGCAAAAGGCGCCAAAGATGGCGCGGGCGCTGCTGTCGTCGTTCAAGCTGATCCTGACCCAGGATGGCGAGACGCTGGAGCGGCTGCGAACGCTGGGCATCGACGGCCAGTATGGCGGCAACCTGAAATCGATGGTGCCGCCGCCCGGTTGTTCGGATCAGGTGCTTGCCGAGTTGCGCCTGCGCCTGTCGGGCCGCAAGATATGGCTTGCGGCGTCGACGCATCCCGGCGAGGAGGCCGATATGCTGACGGCGCAGGCGGCGGTGCGGGGCACACATCCCAATGCACTGTTGATCCTTGCGCCGCGTCATCCCGGCCGCGGCGAGGAGATCGCCAGACTTTTGTCCGAGGCAGGGGTTGCCTGGGCCAGGCGGTCAGCGGCCGAAATGCCGACGCCGGGCACAAGCATCTGGCTGGCCGACACGTTGGGCGAGATGGGACTTTGGTACCGGATGGCGCCCGTGACCTTTGTCGGCGGGTCGCTGGTCGCCATGGGCGGGCACACCCCGTTCGAGCCGGTGATGATCGGATCGGCTGTTCTGCACGGCCCGGAGACTGCAAATTTTGCACCGACATATGTGGATCTGGACGTGGCCGGGGGCGCGCAGAAGGTCAGCGGTGCCGAGGAGCTGGGCGCGGCGGTCGCGCGTCTTTTGTCAGACGACGAGGAACGCGCGCAGATGATCTTGGACGCCGCCGAGGCGCATTTCGACATGAAGCCCGATGTGGACGCGATGGCGCGGGTCTTGCTGGACCTTATGCAGGCAGGCGAAGGCGCGCCGGAGCGCCTCCGGTGAGGGCGCCAGCGCATTGGTCGACGGCGCCCGGCAGGCCCGGCCTGCTGGCCCGGGCGCTGACGCCTTTGTCCTGGCTGTGGCAGGCAGGGGCCTGCGTGCGGGACCGGCGCGCCAAGGCCGAGATTGCACCGGTTCCGGTGCTGTGCATCGGTAATCTGATCGCGGGCGGATCGGGCAAGACGCCCATGGTCGCCGCATTGCTGCGGCGTCTTCAAGCGGCTGATCACGACGTCCACGTTGTCAGCCGCGGGTATGGCGGGCGGATTGCCGGACCGCACAAGGTCGATCTGACCCGCAACAAGCTGGCCGATGTGGGGGACGAACCGCTTTTGTTGGCTGCGCACGGTCCGGTCTGGATCGCCAAGGACCGTGCTGCCGGCGCGCGGGCCGCCGCCGCGGACGGCGCCGGGCTGGTCCTGCTAGATGACGGGTTTCAGTATCCCGGGCTGGTCAAAGACGCGGCGATCGTGATGGTCGATGCCGTTGCAGGGTTCGGCAATGGGCGGGTCATTCCGGCCGGGCCGTTGCGCGAACCGGTTGCCGCCGGTCTGAAACGCGCCGATCTGGTCGTGCTGCTGGGCCAGCCTGACGACCGCGCCCGCGCGCGCCAGATCTGGCCCGAGCTGAATGGCCCCCCGCTGGTCGAGGCGCAGCTGGTGCCCATGGCAGCAGGCATGGTGGTCGAGGGCGATCCGGTCTTTGCCTTTGCCGGGATCGGTTATCCGCAGAAGTTTTTTGCAACGCTTCAGGCGATGGGTGCGGATCTGGTCGGGACACGTTCGTTTCCCGATCACCATGTATACGCGCCCAAGATGATCCGCCGGATGATGGCCGAGGCGCATGCCCAGAACGCTATGCTGGTGACGACCGAAAAGGATGCCGTGCGTCTGCCAGCGCAGCTGCGGCGCGAAGTGGTCAGCCTGCAGGTCCGTCTGGAGCCGGAGGATTGGGGTCCGATCGACGCGATTATTGGTCGAATTCTGGCGAAATGAGCCGAAGACGGCGATGATTTCGCCATCTTCGCCGGGCAGAAATTGCAGGTTCCGGGGCGGACTCCTCCTCTGCCCGGGAAACCGGGCGTCCGCGGTGGGGTGGACGTCCGGACCTGTTGCGGTTCGGGCTGGTTCGGGCCGGGGCGCCGGGTGGCGACAGCCTGGCAAAACTGCGTAAAACAGAAGTCTTTGTTAACCGTGCAGCGCCACTGTGCCCTTCCGGCCACCAAGCGGTCTTGGGCGTGGCAGCGGGCGATCCGGTGTTTGTCGCATCGCCGGTGCAATGATAGGCGGGGCGAAAAGCAGGGGACGGCATGAACGCCACCGCATCGATTTATCACCACCCGGACGCCATCGAACGGGCGGATACGCCGCTGGCCGGACGCCGCGCGGCGGGACAGTCATTTTTGCAGGGTTATGCCCGGCATGTCCAAGCCGACCGGCTGCACTGTGTGGCCGATACGCCCAAGGTGATCGAAGATTTTCGGGCTCTGATGCAATCCTATGACTGGTCCGGCCCGATTGACGGGGCATTGATCAGCCGCCCGCGCGATCTGTCGGTGCCCGGGACGATCATGCTGCCGGGACCGGGGCTGGAAGGCCCGGCCTGGGTCCGGCGCCGGGTCGGTACAGCCGCCTATTCGCTTTGCGGGATCACGCACACCGTGTCGACGCGCCGGATCATGGAGGGGCTGTTCAACATGATCGCCGCCCCGGTCGAGGCGTGGGATGCGATCATCTGCACGTCCCGGGCGGTTCACGATGTGGTCGATCAACAGATCACCGAAACCGTGCGGTACATGGCGCGCCGTTTCGGGGCGCGGCGCGTTCCGCGCCCGATGCTGCCGATCATTCCGTTGGGCATCGATACGGCGCGTTTCGCCCACAATCCGGCGGCGCGGCAAAAGCTGCGCCACCGCTTTGACGTGGCCGACAGTGATATCGTGCTGTTGTCCATGGGCCGTCTGTCGGTGTTTGAAAAGATGCACCCGGCCCCGCTGTTCATCGCCGCCCAGAAGGCCGCCAAAACTTCGGGCAAGCGCATTGTTCTGATGATGGCGGGCTGGTTCAGCGACGCTGGTCAGGAAAAGCTGCACGACCGCGCGGCCAAGGCCCTCGCGCCCGATGTCACGGTGATCTTTCCGGACGGCAAGGACCCGGAGCTGCGAACGGGCCTGTGGTCGGCGGCGGATATTTTCGTCTTTCCTGTCGATAACCTGCAGGAAACCTTCGGTCTGGCCCCGGTCGAGGCGATGGCGGCGGGCCTTCCGGTCGTCTGTTCGGACTGGAACGGGTTTCGCGACACGATCGAGCATGACGTCACGGGATTTCTGGTGCGCACCGTCATGAGCGCACCGCATTCCGGTGCCGAGATTGCCGAACGGTTCGAGGATCAAAAGGACAAGTATCTGCAATATCTGGCCTTTGCCCATATGCGCACTTCGGTCGATGTTGCTGAGATGGCAGGCGCGCTGTCTGCCCTTGCGGTCTCGCCCGAACGGCGGGCGGAGATGGGCGCGGCCGGTGTCGCGCGGGCGCGCCGGCTTTACGACTGGTCGGCAGTGATCCCGCAATACCAGGCGTTGTGGGCGGAACAGTCTGTGCGCCGCCAGGGCGGTCTGCAAACATCATCGCGCGAAGCCGACGAGCCGCCCAACCCGGCCGCGATGGATCCCTTTACCCTCTATCGCGGTTATCCGTCGGACCGGCTGACGCAGGAAGCGCTGGTCAGCGCCGACCGGGAAATGACGCAGGTCGAGATTGAAGAGCTGCTGGAGCTGACCGGTGCCGGTTTTATCCGCCGGTATGTCACCAGTGCGGCAAGACTGGCCCGGGTTCATGCGGCCATCTGCGCCGCCGGACCGGTCCGGGTGCGCGATCTGGTCGACCAGGAAATGCCCGCAACACTTGTTTCGGCGGCGGTGCTGTGGCTGGCTAAATACGATTGCGTGCAGATCGAACACTAGCGGCGAACGCGGCAGAGCAGATGAATAACGAGGGACCGAGATGCTGATCCTGAATGCCGGTGTGCCGCGGTCCGGGACGGTCCTGGTCAACGCGATGATCAGGGCGCTGCTGAAGCAAAAGGGTGTTCCGATCCTGCAGGCCAATCCGCATGGCCGCGAACTGGCGCAGGTTGGGCACCGGGCGATCCGCAGCGGTGATCATCGCGTGAAAGTCGTTCTTGTCCATTCGCATTCCTGGGATTTTGATGCCGAGCGCGTCCTGGCCGGTGACGAAAATGTCGTTGCGTTCGGAAATTATCGCGATCCCCGCGATATCTGTGTTTCGTTGATGAAGCTGCACGATCATTCGCTGGAGAACGCGATCAGCAATGTCAGCGGCTATTTCCAGCAATACGAGGCGATGGTCCGGGCCTTGAACGCCATGGTCATCCCCTACGAGTTACTGATCAACGCCAAGGAAGCGTTCGCATTTCAGATCGCCCGCCGGATCGGGATTTGGCCGACATTCGCCCAGATCGCCGAGGTGGTTGAAGCCACATCGGTCGAGCGTCATCGCAAGGTCATGCAGGACGTCAAGGCCGGGACCCTTCCCGATATCGCGGAACGTCAAAACCAGCAGCGGGTGCTGCGCGAGGACCGGCGCACGCTGATAAACGACCGCCATATTCAGTCTGGGGCGTCCGGGCGCTGGCGCGGCGAATTGCCCGGGGATCAGCACGAGACGGTGAATGCGGCTTTCGCGCCTTTGCTGGAGAGATACGGCTATGAGCTGTGATCTGCCCGCGCCCATCGAGCGATTGCGTGCGGTGACCGTTGAGCTGTTGTCTGCCAACGCGGCAGTGTTGTCCTTGGACGCGGCAGAGATCCAATCGATCCGGCGCCGCGGCCCGGTCGAACCGGCCCGCCTGCCGGTTTTGTCGCTTCTGGACGCAATGCGCGGCCGTGCGGGCGCGGGGACCGCCGAGGTGGTTGATGCCATTATCGATGCTGCCGATCATCTGGCCTGGCGCCAGACCTATCGCGAGGAAGACGGGTTCGACCGCAGCTATCTCGACCGCTATGGCTGGTTCGACATCGCAGGCCCCGAAGGTCCGTATCAGGCGGACGGGATCAGGATCATGGCAGGGTATTGGGGGCAGGGCCTGCGCTATCCCGATCACTCGCACCCGCCCGAGGAACACTATCTGGTGCTCGCCGGCGGTGCCCGGTTTCGTCTGGGCGACAATGCGTGGCGGCCGCTTGGCCCGGGAGAGATCTTTCACACGCCTGCCGGGGCAATCCACTCCGCTGATATGGGCGAAGAGGCGCTGATGGCAATTTCGATCTGGCGGGCACCCGATCTGTCGGTTCGCATAAACCTGACGGACAGCGACCGGGATGTGGTGCTGCCACCGGGATAGCGGTCAGTCGCCGACCGGGCCCGCCGGACCATCTCTCCGGAGCGGGTTTCAACCCGTTCGAATCCGGTCAAACGCTCTCGGGAGTTGAGCGATCCCATGTTACGGCGCATGACCGAATAGGCCCGGCCGGAGAACACGCTAACCCGTCTGATAGTTCGGCCCGCATTCGCGTTCGGGGATGATCCGCTTCAGATCGTCATAGACCAGATCGTGGCCCAAGACGCTGGGCCGGTTGGCGGCCCACCAATCCTGCAAACCCTGCGGCCATTGCTTGACCAGATGTGCGGTCAGGCGCCGCGTTTCCGGCGTTTGCGCGACCCCGGCAATCGACGCCGGGTGCAAACCCAGCCGCGCGCTTTTCGTGTAGCACGACTTTGGCGAGGTCAGCGCGACGAACGAACAGAACGAGGCGCATGTTCCGTCGATGACATAATGGGTGATCCCATGGGCGCGCTGACGGGCGCGCCAGTTGTCGAATTCGGTGGACACGTTGCCACCCAGGTTGTTGAAGATTCGTTCATAGACAAAGCCGTTATCGGCTGTCTCGATTCGGCCTATATGGCCGGAGCACGCGGAAACCCGCAGGGCAAGCGTCGTGGCCTGCAGGACGCGCAAAGCAACGCTACGCATCGATATGTACTCACACTAAGCCCAGTCCTTGGGCGTTTGTGGCGCAGGCGAACCAATGCCCGGCGCCGGAGGTGCGAGACTGCGCGCGCCGGGTTGCACCCGGCTTAAGGCGGTGGGATCTTTTACCGAGAATACGGTTCAAATTGATGGGGTTTGATCATGTCAGAGCGCGGCAGCGGGCTGATCGAGGCGGTCCGGCAATTGCTGGCGGAACAGGCGCATTCGGCTGCCTTTGGTACGGCGCTTGCCGGGTTGCCGGAGCAGGAGATCGGGCGGCTGGGCGCCCGGGACAGTGATGTTCCCCTGCCGGGGCGTGACTGGGCCGCCTTGGCGAGTTTGGCCAGCACCGCCGCCGCCGATGCGGCCGTGGCGCTTTTCGACCGGCTGGACTGGTTACTGCCCTATCGCGGCGATCCAAAGACCGGGCGACGGTTTAACGAGGAGACGAGGGCGGCGCAGATCTTCGGCCCCAACGCGCCGATCACCCATAACAGCACGGCGGCGGGATTCTTCGCCGTCGGGGCCGATGTCGATTACAACGACCATCGCCATGCGCCGTGCGAGCTGTACCTGCCCCTGGCCGGAACAGCGGACTATTGGACCGAAGGCGGCGGGTGGCATCAGGTGTTGCCGGGAACGGCGATCGTCCACGCCCCGTGGGAATGGCATGCCATGCGCACCGGCGATGATCCGGTTTTGATATTCTGGACCTGGATCGATCTGAACGGCAGGTTCGAGTTACCGGAACTGCGATCCAGTCTTGGTGGAGACGCGCGCGGTTCCGATACTCCGTGACCGGCATCTCTGCCCGGATCGGCTCCGGGGGCAGCTTCGCGGCCCGGGCAAGGGTTCAGCGTCTGCGGCGTCTGCGGCGGCCCTCGCCACCCTCGCCCTGCGCCGGCATGGCCGGGGCGTCGGGCAGCGTCACCTGGGTTGCCAGTTTCGGATAGGCGGCGGTCTTGTGCGGCACGGCGATGGCGCCGACGAAGTGGTCCTGGAACTTCGGCTCGACAGCGGTTTCCACTTTTTCGACCGTGCGCACGATATGTTCGATCTCGCGCCGCGCGGCTGAATTCAACAGCGCAATCCTTGCCCCTGTCCCTGCCGCGTTCCCGGCAGAGTAGACTTTGTCGACTTCGCAATCCGGGATCATGCCCAGGACCATCGCGTGCAGCGGCGAGATATGAGCGCCGAACGCCCCGGCCAGAACGATCCGGTCCAGCGTTTCGACCTCTAACCGGTCCATCAGCAACTGGGCACCGGCATGCAGGGCCGCCTTGGCCAATTGAATGGCGCGTACATCGGCCTGGGTGACAGTGATCAGCGGCCCGCCGGTCGGGGTCGCATCGTGCAGAATGTAGGAAAAAGTCCGGCCATCGGGGACGACCCGCGCGGTGCCGGACAGATCGGGCGGCAGGACAACGCCGTCTTCATTGATGATCCCCGCCATACGCATTTCGGCAATCACCTCGATGATGCCGGACCCGCAGATCCCGGTGACATCGGGGGCATTCGCAGCGAAAACGGCGTCATCCGACCAGTGATCGGCGCCGATGATGCGAAAGCGCGGCTCCTTGGTTTCGGGATCGATCCGCACCCGTTCGATGGCGCCGGGGGCGGCGCGCTGACCGCAGGAAATCTGCGCCCCTTCAAAAGCCGGCCCGGTCGGCGAAGAACAGGCCAGCAGCCGTTCGCGATTGCCCAGAAGGATCTCGGCATTGGTGCCGACATCGACGATCAGTGTCATCTCGTCCTGGCGGTGCGGCGCTTCTGACAGGGCAACGGCGGCCGCATCGGCGCCGACATGACCGGCAATGCAGGGCAGAATATAGATGCGGGCGTCCGGGTGCATCGACATGCCGACTTCGTTCGCCCACAGCGTCAGACTGTTCGACGTGGCCAACGCAAAGGGCGCCCAGCCCAGTTCCTTTGGGTCCAGCCCCAGGAACAGGTGGTGCATCACCGGGTTGCCGACCAGAACGCCCTCGACGATTTCGGTGCGGTCGATCATCGCCTCTGCCGCGACCTGGCCGATCAGGGCATTGACCGCCTCGCGCACGGTTTTCGTCATCTCCTGATCGCCGCCGGGGTTCATCATCGAATAGCTGACGCGGCTCATCAGATCTTCGCCAAACCGGATCTGCGGGTTCATCAGACCCGACGAGGTCAGAACCTCGCCGGTCTGCAGATCGCACAGATGGCAGGCAATGGTCGTCGATCCGACATCGAAGGCAACGCCATAAAGCGTGCCGTCGTAATAGCCGGGCCAGACCTGAATGATCCGGCCGTCCGACCGTCCGCGGCCGGTATAGATGGCGACAGTGACTTTCCACTCGCCCTCGCGCAGGGCGGGTTGCAGCATCTGCAATGTGCGCAGATCACCAATAATATTGGCCAGTTGCCATTGGTCCCACAGCGCATCCAGCAGGCGTTCCAGATCGCCTTGCGGGTTGTGCATGTCAGGCTCGGCGACCTCGACATAGTAAAGCTTGGTCGCGGGATCCATGACGATCTCGCGGGCCTCGGCCCGCTTGCGCACGACCTGCTTGTGAACCTGGCTTTCCGGCGGCACGTCGATGACGACATCGCCCTGGATCTGGGCCTGACAGCCCAGACGGCGCCCGTCGATAAGGCCGCGCTTGGATTTATAGCGCTCCTCGACCTTGTTCCATTCGCTCAGCGCATCGTCGGCGACCGTGACGCCATGTTTGGAAAATTCGCCATAGCTGGGTTGAACCTGGCATTTCGAACAAATGCCGCGTCCGCCGCAGACACTGTCCAGATCGACCCCAAGCGAGCGGGCCGCCTGCAGGACCGGTGTGCCGTTGGGAAAGCGGCCACGCTTGCCGGACGGCGTAAAGATGACAAGCGGCTCTTGAGTTTTGGTCATGTTGGTCGTCCCGTGGCTCGGCAGAATTTCCTCTCTATCCTCAGAACCCGCCACAGCGCCAGTGGCCAGCCTGCATGCGGCAGTGATTGAGTGAAAAGCGGCGTAATGCCGGTGTTGGCCGATCATGGCGGGCGCGACGGCATTAAACACAATTAATCTGTGTTAAAATTGAAAAACAACACAACCGATGCTATATCTGGGACGACTCAGAAATCGGAGGCTGAAAAATGCGCGCTTTCCTTGTTGCCGCCCTGGCGGTTGTTGCTTTTGCCAGCCCGTCGCTGGCGGCTGACTTCAAAAAGTTGTTGGCGCCGGGCGAGTTGGCGGCAATCCGCGGCGAGGTCACGATCCTGGATATCCGCTCGCCCTCGCAATATGCGCTGGGCCATGTGGAAGGCGCGCGCAACGCGCCCTATCCGGTTTGGCGCGGGCCAAAGAACAATCCGGGCCTGGTGCTGTCGGACGCCGCGCTGACCGACTTGTTGCAGGGCCTGGGCATTGGCAAAACCGACTGGGTCGTCGTGACCTATCATGGCAAGGACGCGACCGATTTCGGCGCAGCGGCACGAGTTTACTGGACATTGAAATCGGCCGGATTGACCGAACTTGCGATCCTGAACGGCGGGTTGGTCGCCTGGATCCAGGATGGCCATGCGCTGTCCAAAACCCCGCCGGAATGGGCGCGCTCGTCGGACACTTATACTCTGTCCGATGAATGGACGATTACCCGCGACGGTGTTCGCGCCGTTGTCGACGGCAAGGCCGACGCCCAGATCATCGACGCCCGTCCTGTCGCCTTCCTGCAAGGCAAACGCAAACATCCCGCGGCCAAGGTTGCCGGAACCATCGACGGCGCAGCACAGCTGACCCATTCGACATGGTTTGACAAAGACAACGACCGCAAAGTCGGCTCGATCGAAAGCGTCGTGCGCCTGGCGCGCGAGGCCGGGGTTGAAACCGGTGATACCCGCCCTATCGCCAGTTTCTGCAATACCGGACATTGGGCCGCGACCAACTGGTTCGCGCTTTCGGAACTGGCCGGGATCCGGAACGTCAAACTTTATCCCGAAAGCATGGTCGGTTGGACCAATGCCGATCAGCCGGTCGTCACCCGAAAATAGGCGATCATCGGTCAGGCTGTTTGTCTTGGCGCCTGACCGGTGCGGCGCCCCGAAACGGCGCGAAGACGCAGACAATCCCTTCAAGACGCACCTGATGATACCGATTAGGAAACGCCCGATGAAATCCGTTCTTGGCGCAATCGCGATCTGCCTGTCCGCCTCGATCGCCCATGCCTGGTCGCCATTGGTCGAGGCAACCGAGGCGCCAGGGATCATCGCAGACGAAGCGCCGGTGATCCTGGATATCCGCAGCCCGTCCGCCTACGCGGCGGGCCATGTCGAGGGTGCGGTGAATGTCCCCTACAACGCCTGGCGCGGACCCGAAGCCAGCCCCGGCGCCTTGATTGACGATGCCAAGCTTTCGTTGATCCTGAGCGAAGCGGGCGTCGAGCCGGATGTCCCGGTTGTCGTGACCTATGAAGGCAGGGGCACGTTGGACTTTGGCAGTGCGGCGCGGGTCTATTGGACGCTGAAATCGGCAGGCGTTCAGCGCATCGCAATCCTGAACGGGGGCGTTCGGGCCTGGGTTGCCGCCGGGCATCCGCTCGACATGGCGGAAGGCGCGAACTTTCCCAGCGATCTGGCATTCTCGTTCGATCCTGCCCTGCAAACCGGGCGGCAGGCATTGGCGCGAATTCTGAAGACCGGTGGACCGGTCACATTGCTCGACGCGCGCCCGGCGACGTTTTTCGAGGGGCGCAAGACCCATGAGAGGGCCGCGGCGGCAGGAACCTTGCCGGGCGCGAAAAATCTGGTCCACGCGGTCTGGTTCGATGGCGCGCGGCTTTCGGTAACGCCCGCCGGGGTCATGGACGAACTGGCAAAACATCAGATCGACCCGTCGCTGCCGATTGTGAACTTTTGCAACACCGGCCATTGGGCGGCCACCAACTGGTTCGTGCTGTCCGAAATCGCGGGGATCGCAACCGCGACGCTCTACCCGGAAAGCTGGGTCGGCTGGACGCAGGCAGACGGCAAGGTGGCGGCGAAATAGCGACCGCTCGACCCCGATGGCCGGGCGCCCGCCCGATTAAAAAGTCGTCGGCAGAGTCGTCGGCAGCGCCGTCGTTTCCTTCAACTCCTCCATCACGAAACTCGCCGACAGATCCTTGACCGAAACCCTGCGGATCAGGCGCTGATAAAGCCGGTCATAGGCGCGCACATCTGCGATACGCGCGCGCAGCAGATAATCGGTGTCGCCCGATGTCCGATAGGCGCCGAGGATTTCGGGTATCGACTGGATCGCCTGGGAAAACGCCTCCAGCCACTTGGCATCGTGCTGGTCGGTCCGGACCGCGATAAAGACCGTCAGCCCGAGGCCCAAGGCATCAGGATCGCACAAGGCGACCCGTCCCCGGATAACGCCGTTTTCTTCCAGCAGTTTGATGCGGCGCCAACAGGCGTTGCGCGACAGGCCGATCTTTTGGCCCAAAGCCTCGATCGGCTGTCCGGCATCACGCTGCAGCGCGGCCAGAATTTTATGATCAAGTGCATCCAGCTCAAACATCGGGAAATCCTTGGGATAAGTTCCCAAGATATTAGCATATCTGTAAGATTATGGGAACATTTCTCGCTGATTCTGCCACATAAACTCCCAACATCAAGGGAGACGACAATGTTTGCAATCCTCAACCGCGCCTTCACCGACCATCCCCGCTCGGTCGGCGAAAGCTATCTGCAACATGCGGGCTTTGCGCTTTGGTTTGCGGGCAGTCTGGCGCTCGCCGCAGGCGCGGCATTCTGCCATGCCCTGCTGCCGTTCACCTTTCGGAAAACTGCATCGCGGATCATCGAACGGCTTTACGAACGAACCCATAATCGGGGTTAGGATCTGCGGAGTTAGGATCTGCGGAGTTAGGATCTGCGATGTGCCGCTGGGCAGCCTATATCGGCCAACCGATCTTTCTGGAGGAGGTTGTCTCTGCCCCCTGCCAATCGCTGATGCACCAAAGCCTGCATGCGCGCGAGGGCAAGACCGAGACAAACGGCGACGGGTTCGGCGTTGCCTGGTACGGCGAACGTGACCGGCCGGGCGTCTATCGCGATGTTATGCCGGCATGGGCCGATGCCAATCTGGACAGCCTGGCCCATCAGGTGCGGTCCGGCTGTTTTCTCTCGCATGTCAGGGCCTCGACCGGCACGGCGACCAGCAGAACCAATTGCCACCCGTTCCAGGCCGGGCGTTGGACCTTCATGCACAACGGTCAGTTCGGCGGGTTCGACGCCTTCCGCAGGCAGGCCGACATGATGATCGATCAGCGCTGCTATAAATATCGCCAGGGCACGACCGACAGCGAAGCCCTGTTCCTGATTTCGCTTGGCGAAGGGTTGGAGTATGACCCGCGCGGCGCGCTGCAGCGCGCGACGGGGCGCCTGCAGGACCTCAGCCGCGCCCATGGCGAACGGCCGCATGTGCGCATGACCGTTGCCTTCAGCGACGGGGCGACGCTCTACGCGGCCCGGTACGCGACCGATGACCACGCGCCGTCGCTCTATACGGGGGCGACCTGCCGCGGGCAGGCTGTGGTCTCGGAACCATTGGGGGGCGACGGCGAAGGTTGGAATACTGTCGAACCCGGCCAGTTCATCGCCGTGACGCCCGGGGATGTTTCGATCTCCGACTTTCGTCCATCGTGATCGCAAGCAACGCGAAACCGTGATAACCGTTGCCTTGCCTCGACCTGCCTGGGGCCTCTAAAGTCTCGATATGATTGCTGAACTTGGACATCTTGCGTTGATCCTCGCTCTTGCCGTTGCGTGCGTGCAGGCGACCGTACCGTTGATCGGCGCCCATCGCGGCTGGTCCGACTGGATGCGCCTCGCCTCCTCTGCGGCGCTTCTTCAGCTGATGCTGGTGGGGCTCAGTTTCGCGGCCCTGCTGCATGGTTTCGTGACGTCCGATTTCTCGTTGGCGCTGGTTGCCAACCACTCGAACTCAACCATGCCGATGATCTTCAAGGTCTCGGCAACCTGGGGCAATCACGAAGGCTCGATGCTGCTTTGGGTGCTGATCCTGGCGCTTTTCGGCGGGATGGTCGCCGCTTTTGGGCGCGATCTGCCGCTGTCGCTGAAATCGCGGGCGCTGGCGGTGCAGGCCATGATCGGGATCGCGTTTTTCGCGTTTATCCTGTTCACGTCGAACCCGTTTGACCGGTTGGTGAACGTCCCGGCGGATGGCGCCGATCTGAACCCGCTCTTGCAGGATATCGGTCTCGCGATCCATCCGCCGTTTCTCTATGTCGGTTATGTCGGCCTTTCGATGGCGTATTCGTTCGCTGTTGCCGCCCTGATCGAGGGGCGGGTCGATGCTGGTTGGGCACGCTGGGTCCGTCCCTGGACCCTGGCTGCCTGGGTCGCCCTGACCATCGGGATCGCGCTCGGCTCGTACTGGGCGTATTATGAACTCGGCTGGGGCGGTTGGTGGTTCTGGGACCCGGTCGAGAATGCCAGCTTCATGCCCTGGCTGATCGCAGGTGCGCTGCTGCATTCCGCAATCGTCGTCGAAAAGCGTTCAGCGCTGAAATCCTGGACGATCCTTCTGGCCATCCTCGCCTTCTCGCTCAGCCTGGTCGGCACGTTCATCGTACGCTCGGGCGTGATCACATCTGTCCACGCGTTTGCCAATGACCCCGAGCGGGGGATCTTCATCCTGGGCATTCTGTTCATTGCCGTGGTCGGGGCGTTGACGCTTTACGCCTGGCGCGCGCCGCAGTTGAAGTCAGAGGGCGTGTTCCAGCCGATCAGCCGCGAAGGCGCGCTGATCCTGAACAACCTGCTGCTGGCGGTTGCCACGGCGGTCGTGTTTGCCGGAACCCTGTCGCCGCTGCTGCGCGAATATATTGACGGCGCCAAAATCTCGGTTGGCCCGCCCTTCTTCGATCTGGCCTTCACGCCCTTCATGGTGGCGCTGTTTGTCGCCCTGCCGGTCGGCGCGCTGATGCCCTGGAAGCGCGGCGATGCCGGCAAGGTCCTCTCGCGGCTCTGGTGGGTTGCGGCGGGCGCGCTGCTGGTCGGCGGGATCACCTGGGGACTGCAATCGGGCGCCGCGTTGCTGGCCCCGATCGGTCTCGCGCTGGCGGCATGGCTGGTGTTGGGGTCCGTGGCCGAAATGATCGAGCGCGGGGGATTTGCGCGGGTCGGATTCGCCAAGGGTCTTGGCCGTCTGGCCGGACTGCCGCGCGCCGATTGGGGAAAGCTTATCGCCCATGCCGGGCTTGGACTGACGGCCATGGGCATTGCCGCCGTCTCGGCGTGGGAGGTCGAGGACATCCGGCTGGCCCGCCCGGGCGATCAGATCCCGCTTGGTCCTTATGTGGTCGTTTTCGATGGCGTCGAACAACTGCCGCTGGGCGCGTCATTCGATGCTTTGACCTGCGGCGGCACCGCAGATCGCATCGTAAAGGGCGGCGAGCCGCGCAATTTCGAGACCACATTCGCACGCATGCGGCTGTTGCGCGACGGGGCGTTGGTGACCCATCTGTGCCCGGAAAAACGGATCTACGCGGTGCAAAGAATGCCGACCACCGAAGCGGCGATCGATCCCGGCCTGACGCGCGATATCTATCTGGTGCTGGGCGATCAGTCCGATGACGGCGCCTGGGCGGTTCGGTCCTATTACAAACCCCTGGCGAACTGGATCTGGTTCGGGGCGCTGATCATGGCAATCGGCGGCATGGTCAGCCTGACCGACCGGCGATACCGGGTTGGCGCGGCGCGCCGCCGGGCGGCGGCGGTTCCCGCAGAATGACGGGATCGGCCGTGGTTTCGCGTTGCATCAGCCCGGCAGGCGCCGTTTTCGCCTTGCTGCTGGCCGCCTTGATCATGACCGGCACCCTATCTGCGACAGTCCCCGCCCATGCGGTCGAGCCGGACGAAATCCTGTCCGATGCCGGTTTGGAAGCCCGCGCCCGCCATATATCCAAGGAGATCCGCTGCCTGGTCTGCCGAAACGAAAGCATCGACGATTCCAGCGCCGATCTGGCCCGGGATCTGCGCCTCTTGGTCCGCGAACGGCTGGTGGCGGGCGACACGGACGATCAGGTGCGAGGCTACCTGGTGGACCGGTTCGGCGAATTTGTGCTGCTGCGCCCGCAATTCTCGTTCGCCAATGCGATGCTCTGGCTGGCCGGGCCGGTCCTTTTCGTGATCGGACTGATCGCCTCGCTGATCTATCTGCGCGGGCGCCGACCGGGCATGGCCGAGGCCGCGCCTGACGGCCTCAGCGACACGGAAAAGGACGAACTCGACCGCATCCTCAAAGGCTAGCGCACTTTCCAGCCTGACTGCATCAGTCAGGTGTCGCGAAAGTGCGACCAATCAATGACTTAGGGCGCCCGATCTGATTCAATCAGATCGAAACGCGCTCTGACGGACCCGCCGCGCCTATACCTCGGCCAGCTTGGCGGCCAGCGCCAGCCGCGGGCCGCCATCCAGCTCGCGACCCATCGCACGCTCCAATTCCCGGACGAAGACCGTCGCGCGCTCGGTGCGTTCCTCTCGGCTGTCCATGGTCGCGCCGTAAGCCACGGGCGACGGCGGTATGTCGGCAGGTGCTTCGGCCAGTTCTTCGTAAGTTTCGCCATAGCCGCCACCGCCATTGGGGAACCAATAGAAGCTCATCGTCGGGTTTTCGTCATTCCCGTCGTATTGCTGTGACTTGTAGGCGAATGTCGATCCACGGGCGACCGGCAGGCAGGCAATCTGCGGGTTCGATCCGTAATAGTTGTTCCACCCGTTATAGTTCAGCGTGTTGCCGCCGGTCTGAAGGAACCAATTCGATCCCGTGTAAAGATGCGCCCAGGCAAATGCGAGGGTCGTCGGATCGGAAGTCCAGCCCATCTGCGAAATCAGAAAGCCGTCGGAATTCGCCGTATAGTTTTTCTGCGGGATCGACGAGCCGGACGCCAGCAACGTCATCCCCTTCATCAACCCGACCGATCCGTCGACCGACAGCGAACCGGACAGCGATGCATTGACCATCGCCGCCGTGCCGCCGATCTGGGCGCCTGCGGACACGACCAACTCGTTGACCGTGGCGCCGCCGCTGAGAGACAGCCCGCCCCCGTTTATCTCGCCCATTGTTGACACCCCGGCCACATTCAGGGTCGAGGCCAGGGTCGCCGGACCGGTCAGGTCGGTCGTCTCCAGAACCGACAAGCTGGTCGCCGTAACATCGGGCTGGGACACCATGACGGTGACGAACAGATAGGTATCGACCGTTTCGCCGTTTTGCTGGGTGCTGGCCTTCAACGAAAAAGTTGTCGGCTGTTTCAGGGGCGGCGATTCCCAGGTTCGCACATTGGTCACATCGGCGGTCTTGTCCGCAAAGATCATCGTGTAGGTCGCGATGTCCGCCCCGTTCCAGGTCAGCGTGACCGGCTCCCCATGCCCGACCAGCGGGGACGACGCCGCGAAATTGCCGACATAAAAACCATATGGGAACTTGGCGAGATCGTATTTGTTGCTCTTGTCGGTAAAGTCAGAGCCGTTTGTCGACGAGCTTTCGGTGACGCCCAGGGTGAACGTGCCGACCTGTTTGTTGACCGGGATGTTAAAGATCTGAAAGCTGATCCCGCCTTCGGCGATCTTTTCGTATTCAGGTTTCGTCGGGGTGGCGACAAAGACGCCCGATGTGGTCTGAGAGATCTGCCATTCGCTTGACGGATTGGCGCTGACCAGAATGCCGGTGGCGTCGTCGGTCAGATCCTGCGCCAGTTTGCCGATGGGAATGCCGAAGGTCAGCTTGTTGCACCAAATCGGCTTGTGGGTGTTGTTGGACACTGTGACAACCATCGAGGCCATCGACGGATTGCCGTCCTTGGGGCTGATCTGCAACGGCGATGGATGGGTTGACAATCCATAGGCCAGCAGCCCCTCGTTCCCGGCTTTTTCGATATGCGACATTTGTCTTCCCCCCTAAACCAAATCAAAAAATGCTGCGTTCAGATACGCATCAACAGGTCCGCAAGCGTCGCGCGATCTTCAGCGGTGATTGATTGGCCGGTTGCACTGGTCAATCGGTCCAGAAATGCACCGGCCCGCTCCGGGTTCCGGCCCGGCATGTTCAGGGTGTCATCTGCGGTAACGCGCGGCGGTTCCGGCGTTCCGTCCGGGATGCCGTCCAGCGTTGTAAATGTCACCTCTGGCGCGGCATCCGTCCCTTGCGGCATCCAATAAAAATGCGCCGGGGACGCGACGTCATTGGCGCCAAACTGCTGTAACTGAAAGCCGAAATTCGAGCCGCGGGCAACCGGGATCGTGGCGACATTGTTGTTGACCCAACTCCACCAACTCGAGTCGCCATTACTCTCGGTCTTGCAATAGCAAAACTGCCCGCCGGTCTGGGTGAACCAGGTTGTGTGCGACAGCAAAAAAGCCAGCGAAACAGACTTTTTTACCTGATTGATCGCCTCCAGATACACGATCAGGAAGCCATCGGTCTTGGCGTTATAGAAGTGCTGATCGCCCCCCGTGCCAGAGGCGAGCAGGGCAGCGTTTCCCAGGAACCCGACGGATCCGGTCGCCGACAATGCGCCCGCCACCGTCAATCTGCCTTTGGTTGTCAACGTGCCTTCAGTCGTCAACGTGCCCTCAGTCGTCAGCGCGCCGGTTGTAACAGCGCCCTGCAGCGCGGTGTCGCCAGCGACGGTCACGTTCGATCCAACCGTCAGTTCGCCTTGAACACCGCCAGCCCCCGAAACCGTCAGTGATGAGGCGACCAGATCGGGCTTTTCGACAATCACGGTCACGAAGAGCAGTGTATCGACGGTTTCGCCTTCCTCCTGCGCGCTCGCTTTCAACGTAAACGTCGTCGTTGCCGTCAACGGCGGAGAGACCCATCGCCGCTGGTTGGTCACATCGACCGCCTGAGTGGCGAACAGGATTGTATACGTGGCTGTGTCCGCACCATTCCAGGTCAGCGTTACCTGTCCATTATGCGCAACCTGCGGGGCCGAGGCTGCGAAATCGCCGACAAAAAAGCCATAGGGGAACTTCGACAGATCGAAGTCGTTCTTGCGCTCTTGAAAACCGTTGTCGGTGTGCGACGAGCGCTCGGTAACGCTCAATGTAAACGTCCCGACCTGGTTGTTCACCGGGATGTTATAGATCTGAAAGCTCAGACCATCGGCCGCGATCTTGCGATTGGCGGGCGCCTGCGGCGTCACTACGAACTCGCCGTCCGTGCTTTGTGCGATCTGCCAGTGATCGGACGCATTGGCGCTGACCAGAATGCCCGAGGCATCGTCGGTCAGGTCCTGGGCCAGTTCGCCGACTGGGATGCTGATCTTGATCTCGTCGCAATAGACCGCAGTGCTGCTGTTGTTGGACACCGTTATAACCAAGGCGGCCAGCGAGGGGTTGCCATCTTCCGGCGCCACCCGGATCGGAACCGGGCTGGACGTGATGCCATAGGCCAAAAGACCCTCATTGGTCCCTTTCGCGACATGCGACATGGCTACCCCCGTTTCATAAGCGCTATTTGCCCAAGGCGCCTTTCAGGCGCATCAACCCCGTTCTCAGTTCTGCCTGGGCGTTCGAGAAATCGGCCGATTGGTCGCTGTCCAGAATGGCAACCCCGTCGCCTGTGTCGCCGATATCCAGCCAGCTCCAGGTTCCGTTTCTTTCGGACGGTTTGGGCATGATCACCGATGTCTTTTGTATTGGTTCGGCGGCGTTGCCATACCGGTCGTCGACCTCTGCCGGGGCTTCTACTGTCGTTGCAGTCGACAACAGAGGTCCGGCAAAGAACGTGATTTCCATCGCCTGAAACGCCGGTTCGACAAAGCCCGCAGGAACAGTGACCTGGTTCTGCGGCAACAGCCCGGTCGTGGCGTGAACGGACGCCCGCGGATCGACCAGCATGGTGACGAACGCGTTCGACGTGTCCGAGAATTTCAGGTCGATAAAGTTGCCCGGCGCGATGTGCTTGACATAGTCCGAACCCAACGGCTCCATCCCACCGCCCGGCAGGCGAACGGCGTTGAACTGCGAATAGTCCTTGGCCGCGAAATAGCCGATCAGCCCATCGTCGCTCAGCGCAATCTCGCCCAGCCGCACCGGGAAGACATAGTCTTCAAAGAGAGCCGCAGCCGGATCGAAAGTGTGCTGCCAGGATGGGTCCGTGACCGCCGGACCCAAGAGTTCCAGTTGCAATCTGGACCGGGTCAGGGCCAACGGCCGCCCGACCAGAACCGACAGCGACTGGTCGCCGCGCGATCCCAGCGGATCGATCGCCCAAAGCGTCTGATCGATGGTTTCGAAGAACTCCTGAAAGGCGACCGGCCCGGCGGCAATCAACCCGTCGATCATCTGTCCCAGATGGGGCAGGGCGCGGCGCAGGGCGGGCAGGTCGGAATAGGGGGCGTTCGGCCCGAAGGTCCAATTCACCACCTGTTGGTCATCGGCGTTCGTCACAACACGCAATTCGACCAGATAACGCCCCTTGGGGTCGTAACAAGACAGCGCACGGTCGATGTGATTGGGCAGGACCCAGGCACAGACCGGGTTGGTGCCGCTGTGCTGATTGATGATCTTGTGGTCGTCGGTCGCGGACACGAAATTGAAGTCCAGCCGGGCGGGTTGCAGAATGCGCGGCCCGACCTGCAGGAACCGGTCCGGTTCTTCCGGCAGCACCGTGTGCTTGGGAATGAAATCGGGCGCGCGCACCGGTTTGAATTGCAGATAATCCTGAGATTTTACCACCTCGATCGTCTGGCCGAAAAGATCGACGACGGACAGCTTTTCAAAGCAGAACTGGCCCGAGCGGTATTGCTGGAACCGGCTGGCCGGCCAGCCATTGAACGGCTGTGGCACGGCGCCCCGAATGGGAACGATGGAATTCATCGTGCCGATGTCCTTGCCGATCGCCGACGTCGCGCCGGGCGTTACGTTCGCCTCGTTATCGCGGCGGATCAATTGCTCGGCGAACCCGTCAAGCGTTTGCGACAGGAAGTCCCAATCGTCGGTCGTGATGATGAAATCGTCCAGAGCCTTCAACTCGGCGGCATCCAGATTGGGATGGTTATTGCGAAAATCCTCCAGCCGCCGTTTAAAGTTGAAACTGGCCTGCGGGGTCAGGAAGGTCGTGCCCGACAGCACGAAACTTTCCGGGTCGTTTTCCGGAAGATCGTCATCGACCAATTCGTATTTTTCGCCATTGAACGACCAGTTTTGCTTGCCTTCATGTTCGTAGGCGATGGGATAAAACCGGATCATCCAAAGCACGAACAGCGGGACCCAGGGCTGCTGCCAGGGGGTGCGTGCAATCGACGGGGGCGTGCCGCTCAACCCGTCCTGCTCGGCGATCTGTTTGGCAATCGCCGCGATGATATCGGGGTTGGTGTCCCCCAGGGCGGCGGCGATCATGGTCGCGCTGGCGCTGTCCTGAAAGAACGCATCGACAAAAATCGCAGGCGGCACGATGGGCATGGCAGCGGTGTCGATGGTCGGAATTTTACCGCCCATCGTTTCGGCTGTCACTTCGGTCCCGTTATAGGTGAGGCCCGAAACCATCTGGCTGTCGATCCGGCAGACCAGGATATCGTCGTCGACCAGAACATCGTCGGATTTGGCCCCCGCGATCAGCGCGACCGGGTCATTGGCCGAAAAGAACGGATCGCCATTGTACCGGTTCAGGCGATATCCCTCTGGCAATCCCTTGTCCGCCGCATAGGCCGCCGCGGCCTTTTTCAGGTCCTCGGCCGTCGTCCCCTGCGGCACCGTTTCGGCCAGGGCCTGGACCCGGGTGACCTGGGCTGCCAGCCGGTTGGCGATCGACCCATCGGTTGCCGGGTTCAGCTGTGCCTGGAAGTTGGCCTCGGTGAACGCCGGGTCCTGATCGGTCAGGTCCTGTTGCTGCTGTTCGGGCAGGTTGGCGAACAGCCCCGCTGTCCACCACATCGCGTAAAGATCCGACTGCAACGACGCCCTTTCGGCAACGGCCATGTCAAAGGCCTGCTGCGCCTGATTCAACTTGCCCAGCCAGTCGGGGATCAGGATCGGATTGTCCCAGTCAATCGGGGTGTCCGGGTAATCGGGATCTTCGGGATTGCTGTTCGGATCGTCGGGATCGCGCAGGATGACCCATTCGAACCGCCCGGTGCCTGCGCCGAACCACGCACGGTGAATGGCGTGTTTCAATAGGATCGGGCCGTTCGGCTGATCCAGCTTGGGCAACAACCCGTATTGAAAGGCCTCCAGCAATTGCGGCTCGATGTTTGGGTCGCCCGCGGACTGCTCGTCGATCAGCGCCGTCAGCGCATCGATCGAAGTATTGCCGACCGCCAGCTTGGCGGTGTCGGGCCGGTCCGATGGCGGGATCGGGCCGTCCGGGTCCCATTTGATCGCGGTGGCCGCGCCGGAATAAAGCGATGTATCGCAAACGCCCGGCGCCTGACCGGCAACCGACCAGCCCAAGCTCGTCAGCCGGGCATCGAAGGACGGCTGATCCGTAACCCCGGCCAACGCATCCTTTGCCGGATCGGAATACCACCCCGACACCAGATAGCTGACCGTGCCCGCGTCGATATCGGTCAGGGGGTCATGGATGGAAAAGACATTCTCGACATAGGGCTGATAGGCCGAAAACGTGATGTCGCCCGCGCCTGTCGCCGTCAGAAACAACTTATCGCTTCCCGGCTCGGACCAGCCCGCAGCGTCGACCTTGCGACCCAGCGCCGTCACCTTCAGCGACTGCGTGTCGAACGGATCGACATAAGGTGTCGTCCCTTCGTTCGGATCCAGAAAATCGCTCTCGATCACCCAGGCCGTCGCAATACGCTCCGTCGGCGGCCCGGAAAACCGCGTGACAAGCCATCGGTTCGGCACCAGCGGATAGACCGTCTGCCCGTGCAGCGGGCCGTCGGTTCTGGCAACTGCCCCGCCGCTGCTGGGCGGTGTTGTTTGCTGCACGCCGTGGCGCAGGGCCTTGGGCAGCACCCAATGCAGATAGATCCCGTTCGCATCGGGCTGGTTGTTCCAGTCCTGGGCCGTGTTGCCGCTGAACGCCGCAGGCATGGGCGAGGCATATTCTTCCAGCTTGCGGTAATTCATCTGCCAGCGTTGAAAGTTCTGACCCTTTCGGACCTGATCGTTCACAACCAGCGCGTGCGGTCTGATCGGAACCAGAAGTGCAGAGTTCATGGTCACGCGAGCCCCCTCATTTTACGCCCCTCATTTCCCGGCCCCTCATTTCACGCCCACTCATTTTCCCGCCCGTCATTTCCCGGCTCCCTGATTGGCAGGCGCCACAAAAGTGATCGCTTCGGGCGACCGGATCATCTGCATGCCGAACTGTGCAGGTCCGATCGCGGCACCCAGATAGGGGGCGCTTTGCATGGTCGGCACCATCGCCGCCGCGCCGTCATTCACATTCAGAACCGTGTCGCCCAGTTGCCCGCCGGTTGTTCTGAAAACCGCTGGCATGTCCTTGCCCAGCGGCCGTCCGGGTGGATCGGCAAGCTGGCGCAGGCTGACAACCATTCCGTCCTCGACCCCGAACGCCAACCCTTGTTGCGGCTCGGCCAGCATCACCGTGTCGGGGACATCCAAAAACAGCGCCAGCACCACGTTCGAGGCCAGCCGGTCCATGCGCAGCAGCTTCAGCGCCGTTCCGGATGTCGGATCGCCCTTGAAGCCCTTGATCTGCAAACCCGGCCATCCGCTGACGACCGCGGATCGGATCAGAACGCCCGACATCGCCTCGCGCGGATCGTTGCCTTCGTGCTCTCCGACGGCCTGACCCAAAAGTCTGGACCGCAGCAGGGCGACCTCGGCCGCCACCGCCTCGTCCAGCACGCCGCGCATCGCTTGGGTGAAGAAGCTGTCCTTCGACGATTGCATGCCGACGCTGATCGCGCCGTCGGTCAGCGCGTCCAACCAGTTCTGATCGACATAGAAAAAGCGCATCGCTTCGACCGGCAGCGCCTTTTGGTCCGGAACCAGATGGTTGAACGGAACGTCATATAACAGCCGCGACCGGGCCAGCCCTTCGGCGACCGGCAACAGATCGCTGGCCACCTTCTCCTTCAGAAATTCGGTGACGGCAGGTTCCGCAAGAAACGCCTTGGCAACGGCCACCGGATCGGGCTCAGCGACCCCCGCATCGGCCCTGCGCGCGGGCACGCCAGATGCCGCTTGCGGTAATTTCGCGATCTGGCCGCCCAGATCCGTGTTCACCGCCTTGCGGAACGCATCCCGCACGGCCGAGCTTTTGACGATGGCGGCAAGATCCGCGGGTGTGTTGTCGCCCACCGCATCCAGCGCGTCCATCAACCGGACCAGCAACCGATAGGCCGATTTGCGGAACCGGATCAGCGCCGTCCCGAACGTGCTGTCAGACAGCGCCATTGCGCGTCCGATCGACCAGGCCGCCGCATAGCTTTGGTCAAAAACCCCGGCAGCCTTGTCATAGATCATTAAAGAGGATGCCGATGGATAATGATAATCGGGTGTCGGGCGCGGCAGTTGCTGCGCGATCACCGGGCAAAGCGGACCGCGATACCAGGCATAGGTTTGCTCGCCGCTTGGGGCGCGATAGGTGCGCGGCACATATCCATGGTTCAACCGGTCCAGGGTCTGCTGCGTCGGCGGATCAATCGGTGGCTCGGGCGGATCGACCTTGCGGCGCAACAACAGATTATCGGCATCGCCGCCCGCCTGATTGGCAAAGTTCTCGACCAGTTGGCGGAAATCCAGCGGTTGCGGCTGTGACAGAAAGGTCCAGTTATACAGCGAGACCAGCGCAATATCCTTGTCCTGCGCGGGATCGCTTTCCTTTTTCGGCCAACTCGCCGGGTCATTCATCAGGGCGAAATACCCCTCCAACGACACAAGGTGCACAAAATACCGGGTGCCGCGGTTTCCCTCGGTTGCCAGCAGCCGGTTGCCCGCAACGACGCTGAACCAACCGGATTCGTCCAACTGCATGAACGCCTGGTTCGACATGTTGACTTCGCGCACATGGGACAGATACCGCAGCTCGGCCAGTTTCGGCGCCAGCGCCTGAAAGATCGGCGCCGTTATCTGGATATGGGCGCAGGTCGACCCCAGCACTTGCTCCGGGATACCCGACACCGGAATGTCCGGTTTCACCACGTCGCCCTTGGGCGCCAGAAGCGCGCTGACCTTGTTGGTCTTGATCGTCTGGTTGGTTTTGGTGTCCAGCGGGATTTCACCCTCGCGGAACGCCAAAAGGCACAACCAGGGCATGGCCGGATCGTTCGCGTCCATCCGCCGTTCCCAGGGCAGCACCCGGCGCGAGATCACGACATTCGCGAGGTTCTGCCCATAGATCGAATTGCTTTGCCCGGGCGGATAGACGCTGTGGATCGCGCTGGAGGGGATCGAAAACTGTGGCCCCCGGATCTCGAAGCGCTGGGTGATCGGATCATCGAAATAGGTGCCGGTTTCGACGCCCTCGATCTCGGTCTTCGCTTCGATACGGTAGATCCCGTCATCAATCGACGTCTGGTAATCGTCATAAAAGGCGACGTCGCCGGGTGGCAGTTCCGGGGCGGTCATTGCCCGTCTCCGATTTCCAAGGGTTCGTTGACGAAAAGCTCGCCTGCCCGGGCCGCCAGATCGTTCAGCGATCCGTTCTCGACCGGTGAAAGGCCAAGTTCCGCAAAGGTGCTATGCAGCGCATCGCGCGCATCCAGAACCGGTTGGTCCATAATATGGGTGATGTTGCTGATTGCCTGATCGGACTGGCGCGGCACCGGCCCGACCGGTGGCAGACCGACTTTAAAGGGGTTCGGGCCAGGCGGCAGCCAGTCGTATTGCAGATCGTCGCGCACATTGATGGCGCCCGTTCCGGCGCCCAGCTTGGCCTGCGGCAGCTTGATCCTGAACCCGGCAAGCTGATCGGGCAGCAGGCCATTGCCCTCCGGCAACTCGTTGTTCGGACCGGTGCCCCACAAGGCGACCGGAACGGCGTTTCTTGTCGCCTCGACCGGCCAGTCGGCGGTCAGGACGTTCTCTTGCGTCGCTTCCGAAATGACCTTCAGCGTGGTGCGCGAGGTCTTGTCCTCGGCGCCCATCGGCTTGATGTTCAACTGGCTGCCGGTCGCGAACGGATCGGCGCCGTCACCAATGTAAAGATGGGTCAGCGGCACCTTGCTGTCCGCTGTGAACTCGAATGCATCGGCCCGGACCAGCCAGGGCAAGGCCTCCTCGACAGGTTCGTCGATCCCGCTCCGGTCCTCGATCTGCGGGCTGCTTTCCTTCGGTGGCTCGGCCTGCAAACCGCGCGCGGCCACAACGCTGACCACCTTGTCCGGCGTCGGCAGCACGTTCGCGAACGTCGTCCAATCCTGCCGGAGCGGCGTGTCGGACTTACCGGCGCCGAAATCGACCGTGAACGAGATGATGAACCAGTGCACCGTCACGGTGCCACCGGTTTCCGGCCCCCACATCTGCAAATCGGCGCCCAGCTCGACCTTGTAGGTCTTGGACCCGAACAGCAGATCGACCTTATAGGACGCCCCGATCGAAACGCCGATATCGGCCACGAAGTGGAACGGGTTGTACCAGGCGATGATATGGGCATGGGCATCGAACCACGCCTTTAGATTTCCAGACTGATAGTTCACCGACAGCGTACCGCCCGCCATCATCGCGGCAGGGGTCATCGCAAAATAAAGACCGCCCTCGATGGAAACCGTGTTGTCGATCGACCATTTGAAACCGACCGGCTGTTCCTGTGGATAGTGATCGGGGACATCGAAAAACGGGCTGTACCCGCCAACGGTCACGACAAAGTCGCCGGAATGCTCGTTGGGCGGATACCAAACCTCAAAAGCAAAACCGCCGGTCAGCTTGACGTTCGGGTCCAGCAGGTACGAGTTCGGCGACAGCACGGCGCTGACCGAAAAGAAACCATCGGTCGGGTCGAACACTGCCTCCAACTGCAACTCGACATAGGCGTAAGTCTCGGGCCCCGCCATCGGGAACCGGGCCTTGGACAACCCGATAAGCGCCAACAGGAACCGGTTGCCGAATTCGCCGATCACCAGCGCCGTTGAATTGACGACCTCGAACGTCGTGAATTTGATGCCCAGCGCTAGCCAGAAGTCCCCGGCCGACGGGCGCACCCATGGGTCGTTGCCGGCCATCATCTTTTTCAGAACCGACAACGGCGTCGGGTTCTTGCCAAAGACGCCCTCGTCCTTCATCGAGGCGACGAACGGGAATTGATAAACCTCGTCCTGCGCCGGAATGCGCAGCAGATTGTTGTATCCGAACCCGCCGCAGAACCCGGCGATCATGAAATAGGGCGGCCCGCCGATCACCGCATCGACATTCAGGAAAACGAACATCGAGGTCTGGCCATCGAACTGCGCATAGCCGCCCATCGCCGTTGCGCCGTAAACCGACGCCTCGACCGTCAGCATCCCGCCGAATTCCAATGTGATCGGCGCTTCCGGCGGCAGGTTCAAAAACGCGCCGCCGATCGAGAAGGACGGGCCGGAATACTCGATCCCCAGCCCCTCGATATTGAAATGCGGTTCGAAATCGGTCAGGGGCGAGCCGACGGAAAGCCCCTCGACCGCAATCGACAACCCCGCCGCCGTCATCGATGCGTCCAGCAGGAACCACAGAATACTGTCGGAATAGCGCACTCCGACCTTTTCGAAATTGACCGGCCCAAAGCTTTTCTGAACATTGAACCAGGTCGTGCCGTCCGCCGCGTCGCCGGGCGGCGGGACCGTTCCCTTGTTGGGGCCGCTGCCGGTCCCTGCGCTGCCCTTGGACGGCGATGTCACCGCGTTCGCCGCTGCGGGCGTTCCGATGCTCAGGGGATAGATATCGCCGCCGAAATTGAAATCGGCCGACACCGCAACCTGCCCGGGCAATCCGGGTGCCGGGATCGTGGGATATCCTTGCGGGATCTTCGCGTTGATCGCTTCGATCTCGGCCTTCTGCGCCGCGTCATTCGGGTCCAGCGGGGACGATGCGACCAGGGCCTGAAAGGCGCTCACTTCAATCGTCTCGTCGCCGGACAGCACATGGTCCAGAACCGGCAGGTTCGACAGGCTCAGCGGTCGGTCGATTGCCAGCCCGAAATAGAAAATCCACTTTCCGGCCTGCTCGTCATGCAGGGCAACGAACGCCGCGTTCCCATAGGTCGCCGATGACATCGAAAGCGTCAGGCTCTTCAGCGTGAAGTCATAGGTCAGCGCGATCTCTTTGATCGACAGCTTCAGCCCGTTGGGCAATTCCGGAATATCGCTCGCCGGTGCGAAGGCGTGCGCGATCGTCGAAAACTCCAGATAGTGATCCGGCGATGCCGCCCTCCACGCCCCGGTGACCGACATGTCGGTTGGCGAGCCTTCCACATCCAGCGTAAAGATCTGCCCCGCCACATCCAACTCGCCCGAAACATGTTTGCGGTATCCGCCGTTGACGGATTCCAGGCTGAACCCCAGCGTGATCTCCAACGGCTCGGCGCCGCCGATCGGGATGACCCCCGTCACCGTAAAGCTGAAGTTCATTTTCGACGGTTTGAAGCTGGTGGCGACGTCCTTCAGCGTCGTCTGCTGCACCCATTTCGGCGGCTCGGGCACCGTGAATGTTTCGGCGACATAGGTGATGAACTTGCCGATCGCGATTTCCGCGCCAGGTTCCGTTCGCCCGGTAAAGGTCCAGCCATCATCGCTGACATAGGCCGCACTGACCGTCAGCGGGATCGAGGCGATCTGGAACATCCCGGTCAGATTGGCCTGGACATCACCGCCCTGATAACTGATCTCAAACCCCAGGCCATTGACGATCAGGCCGAAATTCGCGTCGGTGTTGATCGCCCAATACCCGCCAACGGCAACCGAAAACTGATAGTTGGCCTTCGAGGCAAAGAACGAGATTTCCCGCACCTCGATACTCGGCAACCCTTGAACCGGACCGACGAACTCTTCGACGAAATCAGAGAGGGTCAGAACCGACCCTTCGGTCAGATACCCGCCGATCTGCATGTCGGGCAGTTGGGCCGCCATGACCAGATCGGCCTTGGGGGTGATCGAGAAGGTGCCGCCAAATCGCAGATAGGGCGACGGGTCGGAAAACGGGGCAACGACCAGAAAATCGAGATAGACATCCTTGGCCGTCAGCGTGCGTCCGGTGCTCTCGATCTTGACGACATCCCAGACCGCCGCGCTTTCGACCCGCAACCCGACATCGGTCACTGCCGATCCATCCGGCGCGATATCCATGTAAAGACTGGTGAACGCGACATCCTTGCCGACCGGCAGCGTGCTGGGCGGCGGCAGGGTCGACCCAAGATCGGCGCCGCCCACCAGACCGCCCAACTCGTCCAGCGTCGCATCGATCACGTCGGTCAGATCGGCGTTGAACCGGATCGGCGCATTGAAGGACGAGGCGCGGACAGACAGTGGCAGGCTGTGTTTCTTGCCGCCCGCCGTGAACGGAATATCGGCGCCCAGGGCGATATAGGGGATCAGCGTCGGGTGCGTCGCGGCGGGCGCCTGAATGTGATAGGCGTTCAGGCCAAAGGTCACGGCGACATCCTTGGCGATGAACAGATCGATATTCGCCAGTGGCGGCCCATCCAGCGCAAATTTGGTCAATGTCTTGCCGCCGCCCTGCATATCCATCGTGCCGGAAAGGTCTTCCGACGTTATCCCCAACAGCGTCGCAATCCCGTTCGAAAGCTGTGCGAAATCAAGCGTGCCTTCGAAACTCATGCCCGCCGGGTGCGGGTTCTGCGCCCCCGACAACAACCAGATCACCGGCGTGCCCTTGAACGGCAGCTCGGCGCCAAGATTGCCTTTGAAAACCGCGAAACTTTGATCGAACCGGTATTCGGCACCACCCTTTGCCGACAGCGTCAGCGCCGCATTTTTGCCGGTGTCCAGATAGAACTCCGCCTCGACCGCCATATCCGTGAACGGCGCGTCGATCCCGGTTCCGACAACCGTGATCGAGTTTTCGGTTTCCTTGAAAGGGGTCTCGCCCGGCGTCAGGTTCAGCTTGTCGTTGGCGATAAACTTTGTTGCCAGCGTGTTCAAATCGGCGGATTGCAGGCTGGCAATGCCCAGCGAATACTTACCGTCGGTCAGTCCCGCTTTTACAAGTGTCTTTAGGGTGCCAATATCCATCTTAACTGCCGTCAAAATCGATTTTCAGGACATCCGGGTAAATACCGGTCTCTACAATATCTTTCCCTATCTTCTTGCGATACAAAAAGAAAAAGTTATTCGTAAATCCGTAAAAGCCGGTGCCTGATTTTTCTGCGTCATCGGGGTCTTTCAACCAATAAAAGCTTTCCGAATTGTTGTGCAGAACATCGTACCCGCTCCATGGGCCGGTCAGGATGGCCTTCAGTTTGGTGTGGGTGTCATAGGCGCCAACATCGCCGGACCAGTAATCGACAACACGGTCGTAATTCGCAAGGCGGCTCGCCGTCAGCCATTTGTCGACAACGCTCTTGCGCGGCAGGCGATAGGAATCGTTCAGCAAGCCGACGCTGATCAGTCCGGATGTCGGGTTGAACGCGGCAAGGATCGCGTCCGTCGGATAGCTGCTGAGACTTCCATGATGGGGGATCTGCAAGATTGTCGGATTGTAAACGCTGGTCCCATAGTTTGCGCGCACGTAATTCAGTGTGGTCACTGTCGAATCGCCGGTCAGGACAACACGGTCATTTCCGATTGTTGCGGTTGTTACCAGGCTGGCGGTGTTCGAGA
Organism: uncultured Limibaculum sp.; assembly: GCA_951813525.2. Taxonomy (GTDB): domain Bacteria; phylum Pseudomonadota; class Alphaproteobacteria; order Rhodobacterales; family Rhodobacteraceae; genus Thermohalobaculum. The sequence goes on along the minus strand of CATOTJ020000002.1, from coordinate 1,882,412 downwards.
TGTCGGTCCAGGATTCGGTATCTGCCGGGACGTTCCCGGCGACGATCTTGATGCTCCACGGAATATCGTCGGTCCCGGTCGTGCCACTGGCCAACACCAAGCCGGCATCGGGGATATCGATCGAGATCGGGTTCTTATAGTCTTTGCCCACCCGCCATTTCAGCCGTCGCTTGCTGGTCGCGTTGATCGTGACTTCGTAAATGTCGGGGTTTCCGATAAAGCTGAGATTGCTGCCCAGCATCGTTTGACTCTAGTTGCCAAGCGGGCTGTTATTGCTGCTCTTCAGGCTGAAATACAGCTTGTCGACCCGGACATTGGGGCCTGCGACACCGTCGTATAGCAGGTCGATCAGCTTGTTATAGTGATCCCGGTCGGGATGGGTGAGAACAACCGTCACCCGGTCGCCGTTAGCGGCCTCGCGCAAAGCGCTTTTCAGGGTTGCGAAAGTATCCGAATCCAATCCACCGGTGCTGCCGCAATCGACGACGAAAACATGACCGTTTGGCGCCTTGATCAGGGTGCAGTCACCCTGACCCATGTCGGCAAAGAGAAAACTCATAACGGCCATACTACCCACCAAAATACACTGATCCGGCTATCGGTCCGCAAAATGACGGACGCCGTCCCCACCGAAATCAACTATCGCAAAAAGGTAGCACCAAAAGTCAATTCAACGAAGGGGCGATTTGATATTGGCAAGAAATAGGCAACAGCATCACCAGAAAAAGGCGCTGCATAATCGTGAAAAACCCCACTCCTTCAACGGTGTTGCAAGAAAAATTCACGGCGGGGCGTTAACCGGGGCAATAGTGCACTTAGGCCGGATTTCGCGATCGTGCTGGCGTGCGACGGGCAGGGAATCATCACTGCGCAGTCTTCTCGCGGTTGAGACGGTGCCGCTTACGGCAGTCGCTTAAGGCCCGCTTCCCGCTGCCCCCACCTATCCGCTTACAAACGCGCCGCCGACCTTCGGCCCGTATGGAAAATACGGCGGGTGATGGCCGATCGCGGTCATATCGACCTCGACCATGGACACGCCCTGATGGGCCGCCGCTTCCGATACCGCCTCGCCGAACAGGTCCGCCTCGCTGACCCGCCAGAACGGGATGCCCGCCAGCCCGGCCAGCCCTTCCAGATCAGGCGCCGCAAAACTCTCATAGCGCCGCTGCGCCCCGGTCGCATCCTGGATATGCCGGATCACGCCATAGCCTGAATCGTTCATGACCAGGATCGTCAGGTCGATGTTCTCCTGGATCGCCGTCCAAAGCTCGCCCAGTTGCAGGAAAAATCCGCCATCGCCGGTCATGCAGATCGCTTTTCCCGCGCCCGAAAACGCCGCCCCGATGGCCAGCGACAATCCGACCCCGATCCCGGCACCGACCGGATAGACCGACTGCGATGGCGTCTGCAGTTGCAACAGCCTTTGGCCCCAGGTCGAATGGTTCACGGTCACATCCCGCGCCCAGATCGCCCCCGGCGGCAACGCTGCCTGCATCTGCCGGGCAAACCCGGAATAGGGCCCCAGGGTTTCGGCAAACCCGGCCCGCGCCTCCGTCTTCAGCCGGGCAAAGTCCGCGGCAAAGCCGTCCCCTGGCGCCCAGCCCTGCAACGCATCTGCCAGAGCCGACAGCGCCGCCGCCGCATTGCCGAGAACGAACAGGTCCGCGCCATAGGTGCGCCCGTCCGCCTCCGGGTCGATGTCGATCTGAACGCGGCGCGCGGGCAGGGCCACCGAATGATCGATGGTCTCGTGTGCACGCAGCCGCGATCCGGCGACGATCATCAGATCGCAGCTTGCATAAAATTGCTCGATCATCGGCACGCCGCCGCCGTTCAGCGCGCCCAGGCTCATCGGATGGTCTTCGGGCACCGTCGCGCGCCCGGCCCAACTGGTCACGCAGGCAAATCCCATATCGGCCAGCCGCCTGGCCGCATCGGTGGCCCCCGCCGCGCCGTTGCCCAGCCACAGCACCGGGCGCCGCGCGCCCTTGGCCATCGCGATCAACTCGGCCATCGCCCCGTCCGAGGCCACAGGCAGCGCGGGCACCGGCAGCACCAGATGGTCCAGTGCGCGCGGCCGGGCGATCTCGGTCCTTTGCACATCGATCGGGATCTCGACGGAAACCGGGCCGCAGGGCGCCGACAGCGCCTCGGCCGCCGCGTGGACCAGCACCCCGAAACAGGTCCCGGCGGTCTTCACCGAATAGGCCGCCTTGCCGGACGCCTCCAGCATTTCGCGCTGCAAGGGCACGTCATGCGCGGGGCCTGTGTTGCGCCCGATCACCGCCGCCTTGTTCTGCCCGGTAAGGTGCAGCAGCGGCGTCGCGGCGAACCGCGCCTCGACCAGCGCGCCGCAGGCGTTTGCCGCGCCCGGCCCGGTCGAGGTGATCAAGACGCCCAGCCGCCCCGCCGCCCGGGCGAACCCGTCGGCCATGTGCCCGCCGCCTGCCTCGCCCCGGGTCGGGATCACCCGGGTGAAATTGCGCGCGGCCACCGCGTCCAGCATCGGAATGTTGTGGACCGACACGATCCCGAACGCGGTATCGGCGCCGATCGCCTGCAAGAACTCGGCGATCATATCTGCGACGGTATAGGGCATGGCGGTCTCCTCTTCGCCGGACAGTTCTTGGTCGGTCAGTTTTTCGCCCATAATGTCCCGGCCCGCCCATGCGGCGTCAAACTGCCCCCGTGATATGTGCATCTCGCAAACGCTGATTCGCGAAAAGAGAGGCAATTTAAATCTCATATTGACTTATTTAATGAGACCTGAGAGACAGTCCGCGCGCTCTGTTGTTTGCGTACGCACCCGTCTTGCGGGGCGGCTCGGGGTGAGCCAATCCGCGATTTCCGGTGACGGACCGCCTGGCGGCCGGAACCCGGAAGCCCCTCTCATCCGGGGGGTCTTTCTCAGTGTTCCGTCCGGCCTCGTAGGTCTGTGGCCGGAGGGGCGAGCGGGCGTGAAGGGTAACCTTCACGTCCGTTTCATATTGCCGGTGCGGGCGTCCCGGACAAAATGGGTAAATTACCCATTTCCGGTTTCGGCCCGCTGCAAAATTGGGCCTGCTGGCCGAAAAAGTTTCTTTTCAGGTTCGCCCGGATATCGTTAGCGAATTGTTGACATGGGTTTGCCATGATCAAACCCAAGGCAAGATCGGCGGCCCATTGGCGGCCCGATGCCGGTATCAGGAGAATGGATATGACCCCGCCGCCGCGCCTCACTGGCGCGCTCGAAACCCTATTGGCCGAATTGAACGAGGCGCAGAACTGGGTGGCCGAAGTCGAGGGCGAACTGGCGCGGGCGCGGGCCCGCACAGAGGCGTTGACCATTTCGGTCCGCGCGACGATCGACACCCTGGCGCATACCGACCGCGCCGAATGGGCCGACCGGTTGCGCCAGGTGCTCGGCGGGCGCGGGCGCCATCAGGTCAACCCGCACAAATCCACCCCGCGCTCGCGCGCCGCCCTGACCTGGATCGCCCGTCAGCACCGCCCGGATTTCCGCTCCTCCGAACTGCGCGCCTATCTCAACGCGCAGGGCTTCCCCCTCTGCGCCTCGATCATGGCGGCCAGCACCTCCAACTGGTGCAAACGCGGCATCGTCACCCGAAAGGGACCTGGCTGGTTCCATATCAACAGGGATCACCGGGCGTTGGCGGGGTTGGGTTAGAGTTTCAAGCTAAGCAATCTGTCGGAATACCTGCATGCTCCGACTTCATGCTATTTGATCGCCCATGCTCATAAAAAACTCCTATCTACGAAGACCTGAAATTTAGTAATTACAGTCGCCAACGGCGTTCTGTACTGTAATTGTTCTGCAAGACCACTCCAAGAGTTCGCGGCGGCGGTCGGCTTCTCTTTCTTCTGCCAGTTTTCTTGCCGCAGCATCGGTCGATTCCCGATCTGGGCGAGTCGTGTCAGCTGCAGGTCGCGCTACTTCTTTTTCCAGCGCCGCGCTGTCCCGTCGTCTTTGTGCGTCCTGCTCTGCTTGAAGTCTCCGCTGGCGGGCTCGTTCCTGCCGTCGGAGTTGAGTTTCGCGGGCTTTGCGATCGCGATTTAGCCGTGCGGCGCGGGCGCGACTATCATGTGCAGCCTGATCGGAGAAAAAGCGTTCGACCCTCTCATCCGAAATTTCGGTTTTCAAGCGAGAGAATAGATCTTGAGTGATTTGGCCGGTTTCCAAGCGGCCGCGTGCTCTTTCATATGCCAATATCGCTCTGCGCGTTTTTCCACCAGCGATCCCATCTGGCTTCCCTGCATCGTGACCCAGAACCGAGAGGCGGGCTTGAATATCTCGGATCTGGACACGCGTTCCGGTGAAGATTTCGGTCTCGATAACGTTATCGTCGCCGTCGTCGGAAACTGCGGAGTCGTCAGTGGCCGCAGCTAGTTCCGCCTCGCCGGCGTCCGCCAAACGCGCTTTTCGTTCATCATCGGTGCCATCTGAACCATCAGTTGGCCCTAATTCCACTTCACTTTCGGTGGACGATATCGGCGCAGTTTCCGACGTTGTCGTGCCGCTATCCGTAAGCTGCGCCAAAAGATCGTTTCGGCACGCGAATCCGTAACTCAGCAGCTTTCCACATATGTCGCGAAACAGCCCATTCCGAACCGCCTGGCGAACCTGTTCCTGCCTCGGATGACCAGAGAGCCGCGAAAACAGCGCCTCTAACGTTGAAAGATCCAATTGTCGAATGCTTGTGTCGATGTCTTCGTGGAGTTTAAGCGCGACCTTCACATCATTCTCACGTGCATGGCCCTCGGCGTCATCGGCGACGCTTTTCAGCGCAGCGCGATTTTGAGAGCGCAAAGCTTCGTCAATTCTGCGGTTCAACAGTTCAACCCGGCGGCTCTTAATCACCAACTGTGCTGAAGCAGACTTCGGGTGGTCCGGATATTGTCGAACCAGCTTTATCAGATCGCCTATTCGTTGTGAATCAATGGCTGCGTCAAACGCCAGACCAACTGGGTCGGACTTCTCTGGAACCAAAATCAAATCGTCAGTCAATTGGTCATAATACGCAGGAAACTGGTCGTGCGGGTACGGTTCGGCGGTCAGCGCCAAATCGCGGACGCGACTTCTTGTACGGACGATTATTTCACGGATGGAACGACCCGGAACTTCGATCTCATCCAGAAAAACACGCGTAAAGACGCTATTTGGATCTGTATCATCACCGCCCAACCGGTCCAGAGCAAACTGCTTCACCCCGGCAGAGTACACGATGAATGTGCCGCTCGGTTCCTTGCTGATACCAGCCAACCCCCGGTTCACCGACCCTCTCGTGTCTCCTCGCGAAGCCCTTTCGCGGGCTGCCGCTTCCTCAAATGGGTCGTTCCGGCAGGCATCGACGATCAGGACACTTGCACGTGCGTGGCTAAGCATTGCAATGACGTCCGTGAGCGAAATTGCGGCAGCATCTACCAAGAACTTCTCGGACGGTGCAAGTTGGGGAGTATCGCTTGGTAAAAGATAGTTTGAGCCGCCTACTTCGACACCATGGCCAGAATAGAATACAAGAGCGATCTTTCCCGAATCTAGTGAATTCCTAAAGGAATTTAGAGCACGCAGCGTCTCGATCCGCGTTGCATCTTGAAGAAGGGTAACATCAAATCCCTTGGATCGCAGCGAAGTGGCAATGGCGTCGGAATCATTCACAGCGTTTGCCAACTGCTCTTCTTTGCTAAAATTTGGATACGAATTATTCCCAATAATAAGCGCTACGCGGTCAGAATCCGCTCGCGCAACGCTTGACGTGATTAGTATGAGAAAAATCGACGTAAGAATTCGCATGGTATATTTCCGCTACCTGATTGAGTTGGAATTTTGCCATTCCGCCCAATAAAAGTCAAAGATACCTGGGCGAATTCAGCCAACTAATACCAGCCTGCAATTCGACCAGAAGTGGTGTCAAACTGGTTGCTTCCCTCCTGCCGAAACCAACTCTTCGTCCGCCTGATCGATCGCCCGTTTTGCGCCTGCGCCGATTGCCTTGATCTGGTCTTCGGACAGATCGCCCTTGTGGTCCTCCAGACCCGGGACGCGGACCGTGACTTCGCGGTGGGCGAATTTGATGCCTTCTTTTTCGAACAGTTCGCGGATCTCGGCATAGATGCGTTTGCGCAGCACCCATTGCTCGCCCGGGCGGGTCATGAATTTGATGCGCACGATCATCGCTGAATCGTCCATCTGGATGACGCCCTGGGATTTGACGGGCTGGATGAACTTCTCGCCGATCTCCGGGTCTTCCAACAGGCGCAGCCCCAGTTTCTTGACCAGTTTGCGCACCCGTTCAACATCGGTGTCGTAGGTCAGGCGCAGCGGCAGCTTCATCATCACCCAATCGCGCGAAAAGTTGGTCAGAAAGCCGATTTCACCGAAGGGGATGGTGTGCAGCATGCCCAGGTGATGGCGCAGTTGGAACGAGCGCAGCGAGATTTTCTCGACCGTGCCCTTGACGTCGCCAGCATCGATATACTCGCCCTTGCGGAAGGCGTCGTCCATCAGGAAGAAGGCACCCGACAGGATATCGCGCACCAGCGCCTGGCTGCCGAAACCGATGGCCAGACCGACGATCCCGGCACCGGCGAACAGGGGCGCGACATTGACCCCCATCTCGACCGCGACCCAAAGCGCCGTGCCGACAACGATCGAGATCAGCAGGAAGTTCCGAAAAAGCGGGAGCAATGTGGCCAGCCGCGTGGCGCCAGCGCCGCCGCCCTCGCCCTCCATCGGGCCGCCGTCTTCCTCGTCGCCGATCTCTTCGGCAATCTTCTGATCGATCCAGATCCTGATCGCGTGGTAGAGGATGTACCCGATCAGCAGGGTGTCGATCAGATCCTCGGCGATATCCAGGCCCGGAATGCGCTCGAAAACGCCCGGGCCGCCCCAGAACCGCACCAGAGCATAGGCGACGGCACCAATGGCGAACAGCGAGGCGGTGCGCCTGGCCAGATCCTCGAGCGTCGTCATGGAATGGCGCCGCCGGGCATGAACCGGTTTGAAGTCGTCCTCGGACGCCTGGGGCGGCGCGCCTTCGTCGCCATCCCCGTCGGTGTCGCCGTCCGTGTCGGCCGCCGAGTGCGAGGCCAGCTCGCGCATCCGTTCGGCCTCGGCCGCCTCTTCAGCCGCGCGGCGGGCCTCCAACTCGGCATTGATCACCTGGATCTCGCGCGTGCGGGTGAAGATCCGTTCGATCAGATAGCTGGCGATCGCATAGACAATCAGCCCAGCCATAAAGATCCCATAAGGCGCCGCAAGACGCAGCGGCGAACTCTCGATCCCCATTATGAGCCGAAACGAGAGGTCCGCCCAGGTGAACAGTAAATAGAGTGTTACCAGCGGTGCCCAGAGCGTTGTGGCGGCCAGCGTGAGCCAACTGGCTTCCTCGCGTTTTCGCCCGGCGAGGATGGCGCCAGAGATCGTCGAGCGGTGGCGTTGGATCAGAACGACCGCCAGGATAACGGTGATCAAAGAGAGGCAAACGATCAGTGTTGTATGAACCTCGGCGGCCAGGCCGAGCGCCTGCATCCAGAAGCCGAAAGCCATTGATAATATGGCGAAAACGGAGGTCGCCGAGAGCCAGCGATAGAGGTTCCGCGCCTTGTCGTCCGGGATCTGCGGTAGCCGGTATTCCGAGAAATACGGGGCGATGGCCATACGCCAGATTGTGTCGATGACAAGGATGGTTGCATAAGTCGCGAAGACCGTGACGACGGTCACAAGGGTTGCTTCGTGTTCCTGATAAAAGAACAGCCCGACCGATGCCGCGACACCGACTGTGATTGCGACGCCGACGGCGGTGAAAATGAAGCGGTTGGCCAGAACCGGCAGTTTGCCGCGATATCCGTGGCGCTCGGTCTGCTGCATGCCGATCAGAATGCGCCGCACGATATAGACCATGAATGTCATTGTTATGGCCCGCCCAATGATCAATAGGAGGGCGGCAAAAACCGCGACGCCAATAAAATAGCTGGGTTTTCCGGTCGGACTGGCGGCGGCGAGGGCGGCTTCGATCTTTTCCCATGCCTGGGGCATGCGTTGGATCATCGAACGCAAACGCTCGCGAAACAGGGTTACGGCCTGGCGGGTTCGCGACAGCATCGGCTCGCCGGTCGAGGTTTCGGCGACGCGGGTGTAGTCCGCCGCTGTCGGTGTCGAACTGGTCCCGGACGTGTCATCCGCCGCACCGGCGGGCAGGGATCGAAGCGGGGTCGAGGTGGTTTCCTCGCTGTCGCCGCCCAGGATCTTGCCATAGTCGCCGGACGATTGGGCGAGGACAGGAGAGGCGGCCAGCCAGAGCGCGAGTAGCGCAAGCCCTGCAGCCAACCGCAATTGAGTTGTGATCTTGACGGCCATGACCACCCTATTCTGCCCCGAGACGGAGTACGATCCTAACCATTTTAGCGATGCGTTACAGACCGTTGATTTGCCGGGGCTTCAGCGCAGCGCGGGGCGCTGGATATGGCCCTATGTCCGCGCCCATGATATTGGTCACGGCGTGGCTGGAACGGTTGGGTTTCGCCGGTTTTCGTGGGCACATGCGTTGAATATCTCGAAAGGCATTGGCGTAACGACGCCTTGCAGTGATGCCCAAGATCGGGCAGTCAGGGCGCGTGGGCCGGAAGTCTACAGGGTTCATAAACGGGGTTCTTATGGGTGATCCGAACGGTTACACCGGGCGCCGCATGGCAGACCGTGTTTTGCTCTATAGCCATGACACGTTCGGTCTGGGCCATTTGAGACGGTCGCGAACGATTGCGACAGCTTTGACTGATGCGAGCGATGACCGATCGGCGCTGATCGTGACCGGCTCGCCGATTGCTGGCCGATTTGATTTTGCTGAACGTATCGACCATGTCCGGCTGCCCGGCGTCGTCAAACAGCCGGACGGGTCGTACACGTCGCTGAACCTGAAGATGCCAATCGACGAGATGGTGCGCTTGCGCGGTGCCATCATCGCCGCGACGGCCAGCCAGTTCGCGCCCGATCTGGTGATTGTGGACAAGGAGCCGTGGGGGTTCCGCCATGAGTTGCGCGAGACGCTGCAGGCGATGCAGTCGGCAGGTGCGCGCATTGTTTTGGGTGTGCGCGATGTACTGGACGACGAAGACGACCTGACTGCCGAATGGGAGCGCAAGGGCGCGTTGGAGGCGCTTGAAAGATATTACGACGAGATCTGGGTCTATGGCATTCCGGCGATGTGCCAGCCCCTGTCCGGGCTGTGCCTGAGCGCGCAGATGGAACGGCGGATCCGGTATACCGGCTATCTGCGCCGCGAGACGCCGGATTGGCCCGCTGAGTCGGCCCAGGATATTCCCGAGCAACCTTATGTTCTGGTGACGACCGGTGGCGGCGGCGATGGCTTGGCGTTGGTCGATTGGGTGTTGCGTGCCTATGAGGCTGACCGGTCGCTGCGCCAGCATGCGCTGGTCGTCTATGGGCCGTTCATGGCGGCGTCGGATCGCGCAGCCTTTGATGCGCGCATCGCAGATCTGGCCGGGCGCGTCACGGCAATCAGCTTCCACTCGCGGTTCGAACGCCTGATGGCGGGCGCCAGCGGCGTCGTTGCGATGGGCGGCTATAATACATTCTGCGAGATTCTGACCATGGATACACCTGCGATCATCGTGCCGCGAACAAGCCCGCGGCGCGAGCAGGCGATCAGGGCCGAGGCGGCGGAGCGCCTTGGCCTGGTTCGCATGCTGCTGCCTGAACGTGATGGCAAGACATCCGAGGTGATGGCCGAAGCCATCAAGGCGCTGGCCTATCAACGCCGTCCGTCAGAGCACAAGGTTGCTGGCCTTCTGGAAGGGTTGTCGGCGATCACTCAACTGGTCGAGGGTGAACAGCCATTGGCGGTGGCCGGAGAGTAGCCATGAAGACTGCACCGCCTGCGGGCCGGATGGCGGTTGTCGTCAAGGGTTATCCCCGTCTGTCGGAAACGTTCATCGCGCAAGAGCTCGAAGCGTTGGAGCGGCGCGGCTGGGATTTCGATATCTGGTCTTTGCGCCATCCCTATGACGGCGGGCGCACGCACCCGATCCACGACCGGATCCGGGCGGGGCTGCGATATCTGCCGGAATATCTTTATCAGCAGCCGCTGCGCGTTCTGCGCGCGTGGTGGAAGGTCCGGCGGTTGCCGGGATATGCCAAGGCGCGCAAGGCCTTTTGGCGCGATTACCGCCGGGACCGCACGCCGAATCGGGGGCGGCGCTGGGGGCAGGCGCTGGTTCTGGCCGCCGAATTGCCCCCAGAGATCGGTTTTATCTATGCGCATTTTCTGCATACGCCAGGGTCCGTTGCCCGGTATGCGGCGCTGATCCGCGGAATTGGTTGGGGATTTTCGGCCCATGCCAAGGATATCTGGACGATCCCGGACTGGGAAAAGCGCGAGAAGATTGCCGACGCCGAGTTTGGCGTGACCTGCACGGGAACCGGCGCCGAGCATCTGGCGGGATTGGGACCTGAAGGGCGGATAGGGTTGGTCTATCACGGATTGGATCTGTCGCGCTTTCCGGACCCGGCGGCGGGGCGGGCTGACCCGGGCGGGGAGCCGCGCCCATTTCATCTTGTTTCTGTCGGGCGCTTGGTCGCCAAGAAAGGGTATGACGATCTTCTGACGGCGCTGGCGATGTTGCCGAACGGGTTGGATTGGAAATTGACCCATATCGGCGGCGGTGAATTGTCGGAGGATCTCGCAGAACTGGCGGCGAAGATGGGATTGTCGGACCGCATAGAGTGGTGCGGCAAGCGCGATCAGACCGAGGTGATTGCGGCTTTGCGTGCCGCAGATCTGTTCGTGCTGCCGTCAAAAATTGCCGAAGACGGCGATCGTGACGGTTTGCCGAACGTGTTGATGGAGGCGGCATCGCAAAAGCTGCCGATCCTGACGACAAAAGTGTCTGCGATCCCGGAGTTCATTCAGGATGGCGTTCACGGCCGTCTGGTTCCCCCGGGGGATGCCGCGGCGCTGGCTGGCGCATTGCAGGACCTCGCCGTTGACCCTGCTGGCCGCGCCGCGATGGCGGAGGCCGCCTATGAGCGTTTGCGCAACGAATTTGGCATGGATCGCGGGATCGATCTGCTGGATGCGCGTCTGCGCGCGGCGATGGCCCCAGCGTGAGCTGCCCCACGCAGAACCGCCCGCGGATTGCCTTTTATGCGCCGATGAAGGCGCCTGACCACCCCGTGCCATCAGGGGACCGCGAAATTGCACGGTTGACAGTGGCGGCGTTGAAACTGGCGGGGTTCGAGGTCGAAATTGTTTCGGAGTTGAGGACTTGGGACGGCGCCGGGGACGGCCGGGCGCAGGACGCGTTGATCGCCAAGGCCGGAGCAGAAGCCGCCCGGCTGATCGGCGTCCATTCCGATGCGCCGCCGGATCTTTGGTTCACGTATCATTCCTATTACAAGGCGCCGGACCTGTTGGGGCCGCAGATCGCGGCGGCATTCAGCATACCTTACGTGATATCCGAACCATCGATTTCGCCCAAGCGGCGGCAGGGGCCTTGGTCACAGTTTGCGGCGGCGTCGGAGGCGGCAATCGCCGCAGCGGATCACCTGTTTTGGACAACGGCGCGGGATCGTCCGGCGCTGGAAGACGCCGGGTTTTCGGACAAGATGGTTCACCTGCCGCCGTTTTTGCCGATCGGTGGAGAGGCAGCGCGGCCACGGCCCGCATCCCGCCCCGTTCGGCTGTTGACCGTGGCAATGATGCGCCCCGGCGACAAGGTCGAGAGCTATCGGCGTATTGCGCTGACATTGGAGGCGTTGACGGCGCAGGCGCGGCCCGTCGGCGATGATTGGGTCCGCACCAGCGTGGGCGATGCCCCGGGCCCGGCATCCGAAATCATCGAATGGCGTCTGGACATTCATGGCGGCGGGCCTGCGCAGGGCGAAGTCATGGCGTTGTTTGCCCGGTGGCCCGATCAAGTGACATTTCACGGCGTCAGCGAAGGCGACGCCTTGAAGGCAGCCTATCGCGATGCTGACGTGTTGTTGTGGCCCGGCGTCGGCGAGGGTGTCGGCATGGTCTATCTGGAAGCGCAGGCCGCCGGGGTGCCGGTTGTCGCCGAAGACCACAGTGCGCAGCGCGATGTCGTTGCCGCGCCGCTTTATCGCCCGGGCGATCCTGCTGCGTTGGCGGAGGGGGTGCGCTCGACCGTTGCCAATCGCGAGGTCATGGGCACGATGGCACGGATGCAGGTCGTCTCGCGGCATAGCGTAGACGCCGCAGCACAGATCCTGCGGGAAACTTTGTGGGGTCTGGTTCGATGACGCCGATTGCATTGATCCGTCATTATCCGACAGCCTGGAACGTCGAGAAGCGGTTGCAGGGGCAGGCAGATATTCCGCTGACCGATACGGCGCGCCAGACCTTAAGCGGGCTGGCGATGCCGCCGCCATGGTCGGCGGCGCGTCTGATCGCGAGCCCGCTTTCGCGTGCGGCAAAGACGGCGCGGTTGCTGGCCGCGGAGCGGACGGTGGAGCAAGAACCGCGCCTGGTTGAATTGAGCTGGGGCGATTGGGAGGGGCGGTTGGCGGCGGAGTTGGAGGCTGATCCCGACGCCGGTTTTCGGCCGACGCATCTCTGGTCCGGGGCAGATCGGGCGCCGGGCGGCGAAAGCCCGGATCAGGCTATGGCGCGCGCGCTGCCTGCCTTGGCCGATATTGCAGCTATCGGCGAGGCGACGGTCATCGTAACCCACAAGGCCCTGATGCGGTTGATCCTGCGCCGGGCCGGGGTGGTTGAGCCCGAGATCAAGCGCGGGCGGCTCTATCCCCTGTCGGTGTCCGAGAGCGGCGAGCCTGGCTGTCCGGAGGTGCCGGTCAGATTGGTGGCGCGCTGATGGCCCGGTTGGCCTTTTTGAGCTGTCACCTAAGCGGCACGGGGCATTTGGTGCGGGTGCTGACATTGGCGCGCGCGGCGGCGGCGCGCGGGCATCAGGTCTTGGTGTTGAATGGCGGGCGCAGGCTGGAGCATCTGTCTGCCGACGGCGTTGCAATGATTGATCTGCCACCCGTCACCATTCGCGGGCTGGAATTTGGTGTATTGCGCCGCCCCGATGGCATGCCGGTCGATGAAGGATATATGGCGGCCCGGGGCGCCGCGATCGCTGCGGCGCTGGCCGACCATCAGCCCGATGCGCTGATCACCGAGCTGTTTCCGTTTGGACGCCGGGTTCTTTCCGGCGAGTTTCTGTCCGCGATCGAAACCGCGCGCCAAACCAGGGCAGACGCTGCGATCCTTTGTTCCGTGCGCGATGTTCCTGAACCGAAGCCAAAACGTTTGGCCGGGGTGGCGGCGAGATTGACGGCTGATTATGACGGCGTTCTGGTTCACGGCGATGCGCGGTTTCTGCCACTGTCGCGAACCTGGCCGCTGCCGGACGATTTGGCGCCGATGGTGCATCACACCGGATATGTTGGCCGGTCGATGCCGCAGGTCGCGCGGGGCCAGACAGTGTTGGTCAGTTGCGGCGGGGGCGTTCTGGGGCGGCAATTGACCGAGCTTGCAGTGCGCGCCGCTGCCCATTCTGAAAGACCGTGGCATGTCTTGATCGGGGGCGCCGATGCCGCGCAGGTGATCGCGACGATGAAACTGGCCGGTTCCGCAAGCAATCTGACGATCGAGCCGGTGCGCCCGGACTTTCCGGCGCTTTTGGCGGGTGCTGCCTGTTCGATCAGCCTGTGCGGATACAATACGGCGGTCGAGCTGCTGCAATGCCAGACACCAGCGATACTGGTGCCATCGACCGAAGCTGGCGATCAGGAACAGAGCCTGCGCGCCGAGGCTTTTTCCGCCCTGCCCGGATTTCAGGTGCTTGACGCGGCCGGTGCGATGCCTGACTTGCTTGCCCGGATGGCCGACGATCTGGCCGCCGGGCCGCCGCGTGCGATGTCCGGTCAGTCGGTCGATACCGGGCAGGGGGCCATCGACCGGATCGAACGTATTTTGCAGGAGAGGACCGGATCATGACGGATCGGCGCATCCATGGCGGATTCAACCGGTCGTCGCAACACCCCAACCTAGGAGGTGTAGATGACGACGGGAAGACGAAAATCAGAAAGGTCCACGCGGCGCAAATTGTCCTCACCCGGACGGCCCCCTGTCTGGCAGCGCGAGCAACTGTGCCAGTTCTGGCAGGGTATCGCGGTAGGGCTTTCAAGTGAGCAAGCCGCTGTTGAAGCAGGTGTCTCTGCCCCTGTCGGAAGCCGATGGTTTCGGAGTTCTGGTGGAATGCCTCCCAAACATCTCGCGCCCTCGGCGCCTTTCCTCAAGAACCGCAACCTGGTCTTCGCGGAACGCGAGGAAATCGCCTTGGAATGCGCTCGGGGCACCGGTGTGCGTGCAATCGCGCGCAAACTGGGGCGGGCACCCAGCACGATCTCCCGCGAGATCAGGCGCAACTCGGCGACACGAGGCGGAGACTTCGACTACCGGGCTCTCACAGCGCAGTGGCATGCGGATCGCGCATCCCGCCGCCCGAAGACCAGCAAGCTGACGAACAATCCTGCCTTGCGAGATTATGTGCAGGACCGGCTTGCCGGCCTGATCGCCACGCCAGACGGCATCTCCTTCGACGGGCCTGTCGTGGTATGGAGGAAACGGCGGTCCGTTCATCGGCAAAGCCGACGCTGGTCTTGCGCCTGGAGCCCGGAACAGATCGCACAGCGCCTGAAGGTGGACTTCCCCGAGGACCCGACCATGCGCATCAGTCATGAAGCCATCTATCAGGCGCTCTACATCCAAGGGCGCGGAGCCCTGAAGCGGGAGCTTTCGGCCTGTCTTCGCTCTGGACGGGCACTGCGTCTGCCCCGAGAACGGGCCCGAAACCGAGGCAAGTCCTTCATCTCGGATGCGCTGATGATCAGCGCCCGCCCGGCCGCGATTGACGACAGAGCGGTGCCAGGCCACTGGGAAGGCGATCTCATTCTCGGACTTGGCAGTTCAGCGATTGGGACGCTGGTCGAACGGACCACGCGCTTCACTATGCTTTTGCACCTGCCGCGAATGGAAAGCCACGGCACGACCAAACCGATCAAGAACGGTCCGGCTCTTGCCGGTCATGGTGCAGAAGCCGTCCGCGATGCCATTTCCGAAACCATAATGGATCTTCCGGCACATCTGCGACGATCACTGACCTGGGATCAGGGAGCCGAGATGGCACAGCACGCTCAGCTTCGGATCGACACCGGTCTCGAAGTCTACTTCTGCGACCCTCAGAGTCCCTGGCAGCGCGGCAGCAATGAAAACACCAATGGCCTGCTCCGCCAATACTTTCCGAAAGGCACCGATCTAAGTCAGCATGGCAATGAAGAGTTGAACGCCGTTGCCCATGCCGTGAATACGAGGCCACGCAAAACGCTCGGATGGCGAACGCCCGCGGAAGCACTCGACCAGTTGCTCAAACAGGATATGATCGAAGGTGTTGCGACGACCGGTTGAATCCGCCCATGATGTCGAAGGGCTGAATGCGCGGCTTCAGGACATTACCCGCCGGGCACGCACGGATCTGCGGTTTCTGCATGATGATCATACGCGCGATTATGTGCTTCAGCAGGTCGCCGGGGCCGAACGTATTCTGGATGTCGGCGATGGCATGCGCGGGCACCGCGGAGCGCTGACGGGCCGGGCCGAAAGCCTGGATCTGAACGATATCGATGCCGAAGACGAAAACCTGGTGCCGCCGGACATTCTGGGCGATGTCTGCCAGCCATTTCCGGACTGGATGCATAGGCGTTATGATGCCGTGATCGCGATGGCCATTCTGGAGCATGTCTATGACCCGCCCGCGGCAATGGCGAATTTCACGGCTGCGCTGAAACCGGGCGGGCGGCTTTTTTTATATGTGCCCTGGATGTGGCGCTATCATGCCCCCAAGAACCTGATATTTCAGGATTATCAGCGGCTCAGCCGTGATGGCATGGCCTATCTTTTGCGCGATTTCGACGATGTCGTCCTGTACCCGATCCGCGGCAAATACTCGTCGATCCTGAACATGATGAAGTTTTGGAAGAAGCGGGTCGAGAAGCCCTTTGGCAACGGGATCAACCGTTTGGTCGATGTCCGCACATCGAAATGGCGCAACACGGTTCAGGCAAGTGGGTTTTTTGCCGAAGCGCGCAAACCGGCGGCGTAAACGGCCCGCGGTGTCCTTTTGTAAATTCGTCGTCCGACCGCATGTTTCGGGCTTGAGCGAGGGGCGGCGGCGCGCCAGAGTGGCACGGCCAAAGGAGGACCCATGCCACTGACGATTGCGACTTGGAATATCAACTCGGTGCGTCTGCGCGCCCCGTTGGTCGAGGATTTTCTGCAAAATTCGGGCGCCGATATCCTGTGCCTGCAAGAGACGAAATCGCCGGTCGAAAAGATACCGGCAGGTGTTTTCGAGGCGCTTGGGTTCAAACTGATCTCGGCCCGCGGTTTTAAGGGCTATAACGGGGTCGCAATCCTGAGCCGGGTCCCGGTAGACCCGGTCGACCATATGCTGTGGTGTGAAAGGGATGACGGTCGCCATTGCGCGGCGCGGCTGGCGAACGGAACCGTTTTGCATAACTTTTACGTCCCGGCAGGCGGCGACGAGCCGGACCGGGAGAAGAACGAGAAATTCGGGCACAAACTGGATTTTGTCGCCGAGATGACCCGGTGGTCCGAGGGGTTAAAGGACAGCCATATCCTTGTCGGTGACTTGAACATCGCACCGTTCGAGAATGACGTCTGGTCGCATAAACAACTGTTGAAAGTGGTAAGCCATACACCGGTCGAGGTCGACGCGATGAACGGTTTGCGCACCGCCGGAGATTGGACCGACACCACGCGGGTCGATATTCCAGAACCGACCAGGATCTATTCCTGGTGGTCCTATCGGGCGAAGGACTGGCAGGCATCGAACAAGGGGCGGCGGCTTGATCATATCTGGGAGCGCGGCAGCAACCTGCACGTTGCCGGAACGTCGCGTGTGCTGACGGATTACCGGGGTAAGGAAAAACCTTCGGACCATGCCCCGGTGTTGGCAGGCTTTGATATCTGACGGATCGGGCGCTGCCGCGCCGCTATCGCACCCCGTTTACCGCGCTATGCAACGCCGCACGCCGCAAAGTCGATCATCATCGGCGGCGGGATAGAACTGCGGGTTGTCAGGCCGTGGTTCTCAAGGGTCTTCAATGAAGAACAGCTTCGGATCAAGCTTGACGTTGCGCTGGACTTCAGACAACGCAACCGTCGTGGCCAGGCCATCGCCATCGACAACAATCCACTGGGTCAGCTCCAGGGGATTGTCGGTGAACACCATCGTGATCGAGCCTTGTTCAGGGGCTTCCGGATCGACCGCCTTGATGCGCATCTGACCGGAACCGCTTTCAATCGATTTGATGGCCTTTTCCTTGCGCAGATCGACCCGGTCGCGCAGCAGCAGGTCCAACGGTGTCTCGGACAGCGGAAAGCGGTCAAAGCTGCCGTCAATCGTATCGTAAACGGCCACCCAGAAGCCGTCGGCGACGATCAATGTCGGGTTGGGCGGATTGTATTCGAAACGCACGCGGCCAGGGCGGCGCATGTAAAAGGTGCCTTCCGAAAGATCGCCGTCCGGACCGACCTGCACAAACGTACCCTTCATGGTGGTAATGCCATTCAGAGCGTTTGTGACCCTTGTCAGATCCGCCCGGTTGAGCTGGGCCATTGCCGGATCGGCGGTCAGGATCGGAAGGGCGGCCACCGCGGACAGGGTGGCAAGAAAATCGCGTCGTATCATCTGAACCTACATCGTCTTCTACATGTCGGCACGGGCCGTTGGCGCGCACTCTATCAGATCAACGCTGTGGAGGCGTGTCTCCAGTGCCGCAGGACCGAAAGATTTCTGACAAGCCTGTGATGAACCCCGCTTGCGAGCAATGGCGATCACAGCAAGGTTTTGCGGGAACTACGCGGAATGCTAGCGGTAGGACGGCGGGTGTTATCGGCACGCGCGAATGCGGTTCGGAACGAAGGGAACAGACCTTGGCAAGACAACCGATTTTCGGGCCGGTTCGCCAGGACCTGATCGGCGATAATGGGCCATCTGTCCGGCCCGGCGATGATCCCTCGCTCTATGGTCAAGCCGTGCTGTCGAATGCGGGACAACCTGCTGAAGTGCGCAGTTTTCAGACCTATTCGTTGTCATACACCGTCGGGCGGATCGGGTTGGACGATACAGGGTCGATCCGGGTGGCAACCCGCATCGTGTCAGACGCAGGTAAGCCGCAGATCACCGATGCGGCGGCGCCAAACTATCTTTCGGCGCGCTGTTCCGGCAGGGGCCGGATCGCGCTGCGTGTCGGCCCCGACGGCCAGCGCCCCTGGGTTCTTGCGGTGACGGCCGAGTTGCGCGGTGGCTATCTGAGCGAGGGCGACGAGATCGTGCTGACCTTCGGCGATACTTCCGGTGGATCGCCCGGCATGGCGATGCAAACCTTCGCCGAGGGGGGGTATGCGCTGAAGGTCGCCGCCGATGTGCAGGCAACCGGGAATTATCAGCCCCTGGCCGGTGACTTTACGTTCCCGGTGGTCGCGGGGCCGCCTGTGCGCTGGGTTGCGGTGCTGCCGACGCTGCGGCGCCCGGGCGAGACGTTTCACCTGGGCCTGAAGGCCGAAGATCTGTGGGGAAATCCAACGGCGCAGGCCCGGGGCCGGGTCGAGTTCCGGCCATCGATGCCCGTCGCGGGACTGCCAGCGACACTGGATTATGCGCCAGAGGACCGGGCGCTGATGCTGGAGGGATTGAGTGCCGATGAAGGCGAGTTGCGCATCGTGGTTCTGGTCGACGGTCAGCCTGTCGCCGAGGCCGGGCCACTGGTGATCCGACCAGGAACGGTTGCGGGATATTGGGGCGATTTGCACGGCCAGACGGGAGAGACAGTCGGTGTGAACACGATTGAAGGATACTTCGATTTCGCCCGCAACAAGGCGTTCCTGGATGTCGCGGCGCATCAGGGAAACGACTTTCAGATCAACCAGGCGTTCTGGCAGCATCTGAACGCATTGACTGCGGAGGAGAACCAACCGGGACGGTTCACCGTCTTCCCCGGCTACGAGTGGTCGGGCAACACGGCGGTCGGCGGCGATCACAATGTCTTTTTCGCCGAGGAAGGCCAGGCGATCCGGCGTTGTTCCCATGCGCTGCTGGAGGACCGGTCGGAAGCTGACAGCGATGCCCATACTTTGACGGATCTGTATTCAGCGCTGCACAGTCAGGATGCCGTCATCTATGCCCATGTCGGCGGGCGGTATGCCGATATCAGCTATTATCACGACCCGGTGTTGGAGACGGCTGTCGAAGTACATTCCGCCTGGGGCACTTTCGAATGGGTGCTGACCGACGGGTTCCCGCTGGGACGCCGCGTCGGCGTTGTGGCGAATTCCGACGGTCACAAGGGCCGTCCGGGCGCGAGTTGGCCCGGCGCCTCGACCTTTGGCGCGTATGGCGGACTGACCTGTTTTCTGGCGCCTGAAAATACGCGCGGCGCGATTATGGAGGCGCAACGCCGTCGCCACCACTTTGCGACCACAGGTTGCCGGATGCAGATCGAGGTGGAGGTTGATCTGCCCGATGGCTCGGTCGTCTTCGACCGGAACCCGGCTGGCGCGGCAGATTCGACGGCAATGCCCGCCAACAGCGCCGCAATGGGCGATATCGTTCAGGTTGCAGGTGACTCTGTCAGCTTCGCTGCCGAGCTTTGTGCCCATGCGGGGATCGAACGTGTCGATTTGCTGGATGGATCGGGGGTCATCGAGACATATCGGCCCTATGGCGCCGATGACCTAGGCCAGCGTATCCGGGTAATCTGGAGCGGCGCCGAATATCGCGGGCGCGGGCGTGACACGCGGTGGCAGGGTCGTGCGGACTTTTCCAGCGCGGCGATCCGGAAGATGCAGAAGATCAATCTGTGGAACCCGGAACGGCTGTTCGAGCAGCGCGGGTCCTCGCAGGTCGTCTGGGATACGATTACCACGGGGAACTTCATGGGGTTCGATGCCTGGCTGGACCCGGACGGGGCGGGGCGTGCGCCGGATGGGACACTTGGGATCACGACCAATCTGGGGAGCATCACGGTCGCCGTCGGCGACCTTGGTCTGGACGATGTCGTCATGGAGGCCGGCGGGTTGGACCGCAGGTTGCGGATCTTCCGAATGCCGGATGACCCGCTGCCGCGCACGCTGTCATTACGCCGGCATGTTCCGGTACGCGACGGCGCAGATACACCGCTATGGCTTCGCGTGACGACCGAGGACGGCTATCAGGGCTGGACGTCGCCGGTCTATTTGTTCCGATCGGATGATTGATGGCCTCGGCTGGGCGGACGTTCCTGTCAGCCCGGGCCCGTCACGACAAATCGCGCAACAGCCGCTTTGTGTTGGCCGGATAGTGGTCTCGCAAGGCGATCCATCTGCGTCGCTGCACGTCTTTGCCTGCGCGCAGACTCAGCATCGACCACTGCGTGGCCGCCCGGCGCAACGCCTTTTCCGGACGCATCCGCCCCGTCACCGCTTCGGTGAGCCAGTGCTGTAGGACCGCGAAATATTCGCTTTGGTGGGCCAGATAGAGGTCTGGCATTGCCGCCGTCATGCTGGCCTGGTGCACCTTTAGGAAGTCCGGCGAATAGGTGCGCTTAATGACCGGGTCGTCGTAATGTTCTGGGCGAAACGGATCGAAAAAGCCGTCTGCCTCGCGCACCGCCAATGTCGACATCTCGGACGTCGATGCGAACAATGCGAAAAGATAGGCAAGTTCAGGGTTTCGGCTGGCCGACGTGACTACATAATTCCAGCCCCAGTTGAAGTAGGGCAGGCTTATCAGTTCACCGTCGACGATACCGCTGGGCGGCGGGGCGTGGATAAGGCGGCCACGCATCGCCGATTTCGGGCTGTTCAGAAATTTTTGCGTCCCGCCCCAGCCGATATTGCAAAAAATCTGGCCCTTGGAGAATTCTGACCAGTTTTGAAAGAGGCCAGTCGTTCGCGCGCCGGGATAAAGCGAGTCGGTCGCGCGGATCATCTCCTCCAATGCCTCGACGGCTTCGTCGGACGCGATCTGCGGTTCGAGTTCCGCAGACATCGGCCAGATCCCCTTGGAATGCAGCCTAATCCACCACTCCCACGCCAGATATCCAGGCGTCCGAAACAGCGCACCACCAAATCGGCCCTGTTCCGGTCGATGAAAATAGGCCATCTGGCGGTCGAGTTCCTGCCACGTCGTCGGGACCGTCAGCGGTGTCGAATATCGATCGGCGTATCGCGCATTTTCGTCCGGGTCGTTCAACCAGTCGCGATGATAAAACATCAGATAGACATCGCCATCGGTTTGAAACCCGTAGGTCTCGCCATCGAATTGATCGCCTGCGCCATAGAGAATGGTGTCGCGAAACCCTTCGGGTTCGTGGCGCTTGGCAAACTCAGTAAGTGGGCGGATCACACCGCCCGCGGCCAGATCGGGAATGCCGAATGTTGCCGGTAATGCAAGATCATAGGTCGTTTGCTCGCTGAAACTGTCGAGGATCAGGCGCGCGTTTATGTCATCGACAGCTTCTGCTTCGAGGCGAACTTCGATGCCCGCTTCCTGTCGGAAGGCCTCGATGATCGGGCGGACATTCGCCTCCGATCCGTCGGGCAGAAGCAGGTGCAGTTTGGTTCCGGGGCTGGCGATTGCCCGTGCGCGTGCTGCCACGTCGCGATGAAACCCGGCATTTGCAAGTCCCGGCCGCGGCAAGCAAAGCGAAGCCGCAATGCCGAGCGCAACCTGACGCCGATTTGGCGTAGTTTTTGAAGGCGCAGCGGCACTACCGGCAGCCGCCGCGAAATTGGATGTCATTTCACCTACCCCATGCTCCAGCGAACGTGCGCCGTTGGGTTTGCCACCGATAGCTTAATAGAAATTTAGCGGACAACACCGAGACTCGGGATGGGCGAATTGTTCGGACGCTTCGGGCAGACCATGAAAATTTTTGGAATCAGGCTGGGTATCGGCAGGCAATTGCGCCTGGGCCTGGGAATATTGGGAAGTCTGGTTTTGGTCATGCTGGCTGGAAGTTTTCTTGGCCTGGCAGATGTTCAGCGGGTTCAGGATCGTCTTGGGTCCCAGGCACTGCCCAGCTTGGAACGCCTGCAGCGTTTGAACGTCCATTTGTCCGCGCTGGAGGATGTTTTCACCGAGATGAACGGCGCAAAAGGCGCCGATGAACATTGGCGCGCCTCTCAACGTGCGAAGGATTTGATCGACAAGCTGGTCGTCGAGGAAGCAAGTGTTGATCGGTTCGCGGTAAAAATTGCCAATCTTGCAATCATGGTCTCGCGATTGACGGATCTTGGCCAAGAGGTGCGCAGGCGCGAAAAACTGATCACGCTGCGGCTGGAAACCGCGCGCAGCGGCAATCTTGCCATTCAGGCCGAGCTCGAGGACCTGATTGTCCGATTGGGTACGGAGCTGGAACTCCGGTCCGCTGGCGAACTCGGGCAGGCGACCGCCCGCGGGCTTGGGGTGCGCGCTGCCCGTCTAAGCATGCTGACGCACCTTCGGGGGTTGGTCGAAAGGGCCGGTGAACATCTCAACGCCGCGATGCTGGCCCGGTCACCCATCGAAATTGCAGAGGTTTCGGAGCGCCTGGCGTTTAACTTGCGATCTTCGGCTGGAAGTTTGATCCAGATCAGGGATCTGTCCGAACACAGATCGCTCGCCACAACGATCGCGAAACAGCGCGACGATACGCTGGGCACCAGCGGGCTAATTCCAGTACGGGCACGCCAAATTGCTGCTGTCGCCGAGGTTTCAGATCTCAATCAGCGCCGGGCCGCATTGATGTCGAAAATTGTTCGAGATGCTGCCGCTGACGTCGCGCGGGCCGAGGCGGGAATTTCCCTGGCGGCGGCGCAGATCGACGGAACCGTCGGCGCAAAGATGACCGAGCTTGCGATGATCGGCGGCCTGATTGTTCTGGTAATCGGCCCCGCCGCGGTTTTGCTGGTCGAGCGCAGGATCATTCGCCGTCTTGGCCTGCTCACGAAAGATATCAGACGCATCGCGGCCGGCCGGCACGACACCCCGGTGTTCATTGACGGTGATGACGAGATCGGAGAGATGGCGACCGCGCTGGAGACCTCGCGCATGAACGCCCGCGAATTAGCACGATCAAATGCGGAGCTCTCGCGTTTTGCAAATGCGGCGGCACACGACCTGCGGTCGCCATTGCGCGGCATCAGAGATCTGGCGGAATGGACGCTGGAGGACGCGGGCAATGCACTGCCGGATCAATGCAGGAAAAATCTGGGTCGCTTGACGTCGCGCGTCGACCGATTGTCGACGCTGCTCGGCGATCTGCTGGATTATTCTCGCGTGGGCCAGGACGAATCATCGCTCGGCGAGATTGATCTTGCCTCCCTTCCCGCCGAAACACTTGGCTTGATCGGTGCCGAAAACCGTTTCAGCGTTGCAGTCGACGGCGATCCTGGCACGATGTTGACCTATGCCGCGCCTTTGCGCCGGGTTTTCCTGAATATCATCAGCAATGCCGTGAAACATCACGACCGCGGGCATGGTCATCTGTCGATTGGTTTCCGATCGTTGCAGGACCGGGTGCAGATCGTGATCCAGGATGACGGTCCGGGCATCGAACAGAAGTACCATGATCGCATCTTCGAGCTTTTCCAGACATTGCGGTCTCGCGACGATGTCGAAGGAAGCGGAATGGGTTTGGCGATCATCCGAAAGTTGATCGAGCACTTTGGCGGCACGATTTCGGTGCGATCGGATCCGGCGAATCAACGGGGGACGAGTTTCGTTTTCAGTTGGCCGATCGCAGTTGAAGAGAAATCAGGAAGGCTGGCGGCATGAACTCTGGCAGCGTTGAGGATTGAACGATGGAAAGTGCGGCTGTGGCAAAGTTCGCAAGAAAAGACATTACGATTTTGATCGTCGAAGATGATCATGTCAGCGTTATGGCTATTGAACGGGCGTTGAAAAAGTTGTCGCTCGGGTTTCAAACGCGCGTCGCCGGGGACGGTGCCCATGCGCTGGATGTTTTGCGCGGGACCGGCGGCGAAGATCCTTTGCTCGGCCCGTATCTGATCTTGTTGGATATCAACATGCCGCGGATGAATGGCCACGAGTTGCTTTCGGAACTGCGCAGCGATCCCCGCCTGAGGCGCGCATTGGTATTCGTGCTGACGACGTCGGATTCCCCCGATGACATTCAAGCGGCCTATGATCGAAACGTTGCGGGTTATCTGTCGAAGGATCAGTTGCACGGTGAATTACTGCGGAAGATCGCGATGATCGACTGCTATTCGAAAGAAGTGGCCTTCCCGATTTGCAGCGTTCATTAGTTACAATTTGCACTTAATTCGATATATTCCGAGTTATTCTTATCTTAAACACTCAGGACGCATGTTGGCAGTGGCGAAAAAAGCCGCAAACCAGCCATTTCAGCGGAACGCGATCAGATGAACCACGCGCATGTTGACATCAGCGGGTCCCAACACGGATCAGCGCCTCGGTCAGCAAACGAGGAATTCGATCAGATCCTCTATCATATTACGCACGATGTTCGGGCGGCCTTGCGTGCGCTGAAGTCGCTGCCCGGCTGGCTGCGAGAGGACCTGACGGAAAATGGCGCTGCCCTCAGCACGTCTGTCGTCGACATTCTTGAGATGATCGAGGGGCAGGCTGAGCTGGCAGACAGAATACTTTTGGATCTGCGGACATATTCGCGGATCGGCAGGCTGAAAGATGAAGCATCCACTGTCCCCCTTGGCGATGCGTTGGCGGATGCGGCCTCGCGCGTTGGTCTGCCAAGCAGATTTGTGCTGAATGTGAATTCAGCGATTCCCGTTGTGTCTGCGCCGCGCAACGAATGCCGCGTGTTGATGATGGCGATCCTGTCGAATTGCGTGAAACATCATGATCAACCGGAGGGCCGGATCGACGTCTCTGCGATGAGCAACGGAAACATCATGCAGATCGCGATAGAGGATGACGGCCCTGGAATTCCCGAACGTTTCCGCGACCGGGTGTTCGAGATGATGGCGACCTTGCGCTCGCGCGATGAATGCCCCGGCAGCGGGCTGGGCCTTTCGATTGCCCGCAAGATTGTCGACAGCCTGGGCGGCACGATCCGCGCGACCGACAGAATGATTGGCCGCGGCACACGGATCGAGATCGATTTGCCTTCGAAAATCGTGGTCGCCTCATAAAGCTGCCCTCGGGGCCGGGAACAAACTGATCAGATTTGCGTGGTATGAAAACGATGCATGAAACTCACACCGATGCCAGCGATGCGGCGGTCACCCATCTCAATTATACGATGCCCGGCGACAAGCTGAAGCTGCTTGTCATGGATGACAGTTCTTTCGATCGCCGCGCGATTTCGCGGCTGACACGGAAGTCCCGCTTCAATCTCGAAATGGTCGAAGCCGAGTCGATCGCCGACGCCCGGGCCATGATGGTGCAGGAGAAGCCCGACCTGATGTTCCTGGACTATCGGGTGCCGGACGGCGATGGGATCGAATTTTCGACCCAGATCGTATCGGAGTTTCAGCAGAACGCCCCCCCAATCGTTATTATTACGGGCGAGGGGGATGAACGCACAGCGATCCGGTCATTGCGGTCGGGTGTTGCAGACTATCTGGCGAAAGATTCGCTTTCCAGCGACGCGTTCGACGCGTCCATTCAACGCTGCCTGTCGGCAAGACCGATCAACAAGTCCGACCTAATGAACGAGGTCGACCGGGTGAATCATAAGCTGTCTGCCTTTTGTGAGACGACGAACCGCAATATGCAACTGGCCCGCGCCTTCATGATGCCGATGGCCGAGTATGCCTGGCGATCTGTCAATTCTCTGGAAGGCGACAGGCGCGGCATCGAAGCGCGAAAGCTGATGAAGATCACACAGCGATTGACAGGATTTCTTGATGAAACGCTGATCGATTCAGTCACTGCTGAGGGCGATGGTGCGCGCCGCTTGCTCGATCTGGGTGAGATGCTGAGCGACCTGACAAGCAACACGCCCGAGATTGCAGATTTTGTGGATATTGCCGACCCGGAGGATTTTCCGACGATTGCCGGCAATCGTACTCAGGTTGAAATGCTGCTGCGGGAGTTGTTGAGCGAGGCATTGACGAGTGTTCCGGCCAACCGAAAGCCCCACGTCCGTGTCCATTGCGGGGCCGATCCGCGAAACAACCCGATTCTTTGCATCACTGACAATGGTGCCAGTCTTGAAGACCGGAAACAAAGCTTCGCAGGGATGGTTCAGTCCGTCGGTGACAACGGCACTGCTTTGCCGGGCCGGACGACCAGGATGTCGATCTGCCAGAAACTGGCGGAGCTGAACGGCGGGCAATTGCGATTGGCAGATGCGGACGGCGTCGGAAGCGTCGTCATGATCAGATTTCCCCGTTCCTCGGCCAAACTGCACTGACATTCGCTGACCGGCAGGATCGCTGTTCCGCCCACGGGCGGTAGACATCGGCGTTGCGCAGGGCGTGACGGCGCGGTCTGTTCCACCTATCATCCCGGAACATGCAGACAGCGTGTCGCCGGGCAAGTGCCTGCCGCACGCCGTTCATCAGCAACGGAGGCAGTCATGAATGTGCAGTCCGATCGCCGCATCGTGCAGGACCGCGTGACCGGTGGAACAGTGCCGGGCTACATGCCGGGATTTGGCAACGACTTCGAAACGGAAGCATTGCCGGATGCGTTGCCGCAGGGGCGCAACAGCCCGCAAAAATGCGCTTATGGTCTCTATGCCGAGCAATTGTCGGGCACTCCGTTCACCGCGCCGACCCATCAGAACGAAAGAACATGGTGTTACCGGATTCGCCCGTCGGTCAAACATTCCACGCGCTATCGCCGGATTGATGTGCCGCTGTGGAAGTCCGCCCCGTGCGTGCAGGATCAGTTCGTCAGCCTGGGTCAATATCGCTGGGACCCCGTCGCGCCGGGCGACGGCCCGCTGACCTGGATCACGGGTATGCGCACGATGACGACCGCAGGGGATGTTCACACGCAGACCGGCATGGCGGCACATGTCTATCTGGTGACGGAATCGATGATCGATGCCTATTTCTACTCGGCCGACAGTGAATTGCTGGTCGTTCCGCAACAGGGTCGGCTGCGGTTTCATACCGAACTGGGGATCCTGGATCTGGCGCCAAAGGAAATCGCCATCATTCCGCGGGGTCTGGTCTACCGTGTCGAGATGATTGACGGCCCCGCGCGCGGGTTTGTCTGTGAAAATTATGGCCAGAAGTTCGAGCTTCCCGCGCGCGGGCCGATCGGGGCAAACTGCCTGGCCAACTCGCGCGACTTCAAGGCGCCGGTCGCGGCGTTCGAGGATCGCGAGGTCGCGTCGACCGTCACCATCAAATGGTGCGGCCAGTTTCACGAGACCGAGATTGACCAAAGCCCACTGGACGTTGTCGCATGGCACGGCAGTTACGCGCCGGTCAAATATGATCTTGAGGCGTATTGCCCGGTCGGTGCAGTACTATTCGACCATCCGGACCCGTCGATTTTCACCGTTTTGACCGCACCGTCGGGCATTCCGGGCACGGCAAATATCGACTTTGTCCTGTTCCGGGAACGCTGGATGGTGGCCGAGGACACGTTTCGCCCGCCTTGGTATCACAAGAACATCATGTCCGAACTGATGGGCAATATTTATGGCATTTACGACGCCAAGCCAGAGGGGTTTGTGCCCGGCGGTATCAGCCTTCACAACATGATGCTGCCGCACGGACCGGACCGCGATGCGTTCGAAGGCGCATCGAATGCCGAGCTGAAGCCCGGTAAGTTGGAGAACACAATGTCCTTTATGTTCGAGACGCGTTTTCCCCAGCACCTGACCGAATTCGCGGTGAACGAGGCGCCGATGCAGGACGGCTATATCGATTGCTGGACGGATCTGGAGAAGAAGTTCGACGGCACCCCGGAGGGTAAGTGACCAGGACTTGAAGCGGTTGGGCAGGGTCCGTGGTTAGAACCGCAATCGTCGCCGGGGCCGGGCTGGCCGGGTTGACGGCGGGACTGGCGCTTGCCCGTCAGGGCGTAGAGGTCCAGATCCTGGAACAAGCGGCCGAGTTGGGCGAGGTCGGGGCCGGGATACAACTAAGCCCGAACGCCATGAAGGTCGTCGCAGCGCTGGGGCTGGATCGTCAGGTCAATGCGGCGGGATTTGAACCCGAACAGGCGGTGATCCGCCATCACCGGTCTGGCCGGGCGCATTTGAGCCTGCCGCTGCGGCAAACCTGCCGCGGGCGATATGGCGCGCCCTATGTCCACATCCACAGGGCGGATCTGCACGAGATTCTGACCGGCCAGGCCTTGGCGGAGGGCATTGAAATCAAATTGGGCAGTGCGGTTCTGGACTATAATGACGCCCCGGGCGTTGTCAGCGTTCGTCATTGCGGCGGGGTGGAGGAAGCCGATCTGCTGATCGGTGCCGACGGTCTGCATTCGGCAGTCCGGGCGACGATGTTGGGGACCGACAAGCCACGGTTTACCGGTCAGGTGGCCTGGCGGGGAACTGTGCCGGTGAACCGGCTGCCGCCTGGATTGGTCCCGCCCGATGCGACTGTCTGGGCCGGTCCGGGCCGTCATTTCGTGACCTATCTGCTTCGCGGCGGAACATTGGCGAATTTTGTGGCGGTCGAGGAGCGCGATACTTGGCGATCGGAGAGTTGGTCGGATCTGGGCGATGCGGGCGAACTTCGGCTTGCGTTCGCTGGGTTTCATCCCTCTGTGACCGGCTTGCTGGAAAAGGTCACAACCTGTCACCTTTGGGCGTTGTTCGATCGGGCTGAATTACCGATCTGGCATCGCGAACGTTCGGTCCTGATAGGCGATGCCTGTCATCCGATGTTGCCGTTCATGGCGCAGGGCGCTGCGATGGGCTTGGAGGATGCGATGTGCCTCGCCCAACGCGTTGCATCGATTGAAAACTTACAGCAGGCGCTCGCGTCGTTTCAGGCGGAACGCAAACCGCGCGCGACCGCGCTACAGCAAAAGTCCCGCAATAATGCGGGGCTTTTTCACCTCTCGCAGGGGCCGGGCGGATCTGTTGCCCGCTTCAAACTGGCAGCTGCAAGATTTCTGCCGGCGGCGTGGGCGATGCGCCAGTTCGACGGGATATATGGCTACGATCCGATCGCCGCGGCGGCCGACGCCTGAGCGCGGAGCAGCCGGGAGAACAGCAATCAATGTCCCATCAGCAGGAACGGCCGCAGATTTAGTTCAAGTTTAAAATTTCAAGCTTGAAATATATGAATACCCGCCCTACGGTCCGATATCTGATTTCTCGGGAGCCGATTCCCGGGAGATAATTCCAGGGAGACGATTCCAGGGAGACGATGATGAAGATCCTTTGCCTGGGCGGTGGCCCCGCGGGCCTCTATTTCGCGATATCGATGAAGCTGCGCGATCCGGCCCATGACGTCACGGTCATCGAACGCAACCGCGCGAACGACACCTTCGGTTGGGGTGTCGTTCTGTCCGATGATGCTCTGGAGAACCTGGAGGACAACGACCCCGAAAGTGCAAAGGCGATCCGTGCCGAGTTCGCCTATTGGGACGACATCGCGGTCGAGCATCGCGGCGTGCGTACGGTGTCCGGCGGTCACGGGTTCGCCGGGATCGGGCGCAAGAAAATGCTGGTCCTGCTGCAACAGCGGGCGCGCGAATTGGGTGTTCGGCTGCGGTTTGAAACCGAGTTTACCAGCGTCGAAGAATGCCGGGCCGAATTCGACCTGGTCGTCGCTTGCGACGGGATCAATTCGCGGGTGCGCGAAGAATATGCCGACGTGTTTCAGCCTGATATCGACACGCGTCTTTGCAAGTTTGTCTGGCTGGGCACACATCAGAAGTTCGATGATGCCTTTACCTTCATTTTTGAGGAGACCCAGCACGGTTGGATGTGGGCGCATGTCTATCAATTCGATGAGACAACGGCGACGTTCATCGTCGAGTGCAGCCAGCATACCTGGGAAAACTGGGGTTTTGAGGCGATGTCCAAGGAGGATATCGTCGAGACCTGCCGCAAGGTATTTGAACGCTCGCTGGGCGGTCACGACCTGATGTCGAACGCCGCGCACTTGCGCGGTGCCGCGGTTTGGATGAACTTTCCCCGGGTGATTTGCGAGCGCTGGTATCACAAGAATGTCGTTCTGATGGGTGATGCCGCTGCGACCGGGCACTTTTCGATCGGTTCCGGCACCAGACTGGCGTTCGACAGCGCGATTGCGCTTGCCGATTACCTGCATTCAGAACCGACCCTGGATCAGGCGTTTGAACGTTATCAGGAGGAGCGGCGGCTGGAAGTGCTGCGCTTGCAATCAGCGGCGCGCAACTCTCTGGAATGGTTCGAGGAAGTCGAACGCTATCTGGATCAGGACCCGGTTCAGTTCAACTATAACCTTCTGACCCGGTCGCAGAGGATCAGTCACGAAAACCTGCGCGTGCGCGACCGAAAATGGCTGGAGAGTGCCGAGCATTGGTTTCAAACGCAGGCGGGCGTTTCGGCCAATCAGCCTGTGCGCGCCCCGATGTTCGCGCCCTTTCGTCTGCGGGACATGACGCTGAAAAACCGGGTCGTCGTATCGCCGATGGCCCAGTACAAGGCCGTCGACGGATGTCCGACCGATTGGCATTTTGTGCATTATTCCGAGCGCGCAAAAGGCGGTGCCGGGCTGATTTATACCGAGATGACTTGTGTGTCGCCGACCGGCCGCATCACGCCCGGATGTCCCGGGCTTTACGCGCCGGATCATGAGACGGCCTGGCGCCGTCTGGTCGATTTTGTCCACAACGAGACCGACGCAAAGCTTTGCTGCCAGATCGGGCACTCTGGACGCAAAGGCTCGACGCAGCTTGGATGGCAGGAAATGGATGCCCCGCTTTCCGCGGACAATTGGGATCTGGTGTCGGCGTCCCCGATCGCTTGGTCGGAACGGAACGCGGTGCCGCGAGAAATCTCGGCCGCCGAAATGGACACCGTTCGCGATCAGTTCGTATCGGCGACCGAAATGGCGGCGCGGGCAGGCTTTGACATGGTCGAGTTGCACGCGGCACACGGATATCTGATCTCGTCCTTC
Organism: uncultured Limibaculum sp.; assembly: GCA_951813525.2. GTDB lineage: Bacteria > Pseudomonadota > Alphaproteobacteria > Rhodobacterales > Rhodobacteraceae > Thermohalobaculum. The sequence goes on along the minus strand of CATOTJ020000002.1, from coordinate 1,851,297 downwards.
ATTTCGCCCCTGTCCAATACGCGCACCGACCAATTTGGCGGAACGCTTGAAAACCGATTGCGCTGGCCGGTCGAGGTGTTACGTGCGATGCGCGAGGTTTGGCCGGGCGACAGGCCGTTGTCGGTCAGAATATCGGCAACGGATTGGGTCGACGAGGGCGGCGTTACGCCGGAAGAGGCGGTCGAGATCGCCCGTGCATTTCAGACAGCCGGGGCCGATATCATCGACGTATCGGCGGGCCAGACCTCGATTCAGGGACAACCGGTCTATGGCCGGATGTTCCAGACGCCGTTTTCCAATCGCATCCGCAACGAGCTGGATCTGCCCACAATGGCGGTCGGTAATATCTTTGAGCCGGATCATGTGAATTCGATCCTGATGGCCGGGCGCGCCGATCTGGTCTGTCTTGCCCGGCCCCATCTGTCCGATCCGTATTGGACCCTGCATGCGGCGGTCGAATTGCAGGACGAGGCCGAGAAATGGCCAGACCCCTATCTGGCGGGCCGGGACCAGGCCTATCGTCTGCAAGAGCGCCGCGCCCAGGAGTGGATCAGAGTATGACCCTGACCGGCAATCGTGTTCTGATCACCGGCGGCGGTACGGGCGTCGGTGCGGATCTGGCCCGCGGTTTCGCCGCTGCAGGCGCCGATGTGATCGTCTCCGGGCGGCGACTCGAGCCATTACAGAGCGTCGCCGATCAATGCGGTGCAACACCGGTGATCGCTGACGTGACCGACGAAGCTTCGGTTGCCTCGATGTTCGATCAATCCGGGCCGGTGGACATCGTGATAGCTAATGCCGGCGCATCGGTCAGCGGGCCGTTCAACAAGACCGCGTTGGACGATTGGAACGCCATGCTGGCAGTCAATCTGACGGGGGTCTTCCTGACCTTTCGCGAAGGTTTGAGCCGGATGGATGGTTGGGGCCGGTTAATCGCAGTTGCATCGACGGCAGGACTGAAGGGGTATTCCTATGTTGCGCCCTATGCGGCGGCCAAGCATGGCGTCGTGGGATTGGTGCGGTCGTTGGCGTTGGAACTGGCGAAATCGCCGATCACCGTAAATGCGCTGTGCCCTGGATTTCTCGACACCGAGATGACGGACAGATCAGTCGCAAATATCGTCGCTAAAACCAGCATGACCGCGGAAAAAGCCCGTGAAACCCTGGCCGCGACCAACCCGCAAAGGCGCCTGATCCAGCCTGCAGAAGTGACGGCAGCGGCACTGTGGCTGTGCGGGCCGGGATCGGAAGGGATCAACGGCCAGGCGGTGGCCATCGCCGGGGGCGAGATATGAGGGATGAAGTCGATCTGTCCCGCCGCAGGGTTCGGGCATGGCTGCGGATGTTGCGCGTGGCGCGGCAAACCGAAAACCATTTGCGCGAATATCTGAGAGTGAACCACGCAACGACATTGCCGCGGTTCGATGTGATGGCGGCGCTGCACCGGGCAGGCGCCCCGATGAAGATGAGCGATCTTTCCCGCCACTTGCTGGTGTCGAACGGCAACGCGACAACCGTAGTTGAGCGATTGGAAAAAGACGGATTGGCCGCACGTGCGCCCGGTCAGGACGATCGCAGGGTGGTCATGGTCGATCTGACCGCAAAAGGGCGGGCAGAGTTTGAAGCGCAGGCTCTTGGACACGCGGACGAGATTAACCTGCTGTTCGGCGGTTTGGACGCTGCGGACCTGACCGTGTTGCGCGATTTGACGAAACGGATCGAGGGAGGAAGCGATGAGCAGGATGGCTGATCTGAAACCGGAACATTTTTTGTGGCGGGCGCACGACCGGGTTGCTGTGATCCAACTGGACCGTCCGGATCGAAAAAACCCTTTGACCTTCGATAGTTATGCCGAATTGCGCGATACGTTCCGGGCGCTTGCCTATGCTGATGATATCGACGTTGTCGTTTTTGCATCGAACGGCGGCAACTTTTGTTCGGGCGGGGATGTCCACGATATCATCGGGCCGCTGGTCGCTATGGATATGAAAGATCTGCTGAAATTCACCAGGATGACCGGCGATCTGGTCAAAGCGATGCTGGGCTGTTCGAAGCCGATCGTGGCGGCAGTCGACGGAATATGTGTGGGCGCAGGGGCCATCATTGCCATGGCGTCGGATATACGATTGGGAACGCCGGAAGCGAAAACGGCGTTCTTGTTCACGCGCGTCGGCCTGGCCGGGTGCGATATGGGGGCGTGTGCAATGCTGCCGCGGATCATCGGACAGGGCCGGGCCGCGGATCTTCTGTATACGGGGCGCTCGTTCTCGGCCGAAGAGGGAGAGCGGTGGGGCTGGTTCAACGCCGTCCATGATGCGGGGTCGCTGGATGACGCGGCCATGAACTATGCCCGGCGGTTGGCCGCCGGACCGACCTTTGCCCATGGGATCACCAAGACGCAGATTAATCATGAATGGTCGATGGGCTTGGAACAGGCGATCGAGGCTGAAGCGCAGGCACAGGCGATTTGCATGCAGACCGCCGATTTCGAACGGGCCTATCGCGCTTTCGTCGCCAAGGAGAAGCCGGTCTTCGAGGGGAACTGAGATGTTGGGCCCGACATCGCACGAGGATACCTTTACTCGCGACCGGCTGCCGCCGGACGATCGGATGCCAAAATTTAGTCTGGAGGGATACGAATATCCTGAGCGGCTGAATGTCGGGGCCGAGCTGACCGATGCGATGGTGGCGCGCGGGTTCGGTGACAATACGGCCCTGGTCGGTAACGGGCGGCAACGCACCTACAAGGAATTGGCCGACTGGACCAACCGCCTGGCGCATGCGTTGGTCGATGATCTGGGTGTGCGCCCGGGCAACCGGGTGCTGATCCGGTCGGCAAACAACCCGGCAATGGTAGCATGCTGGCTGGCGGCGACCAAGGCAGGCGCCGTCGTCGTGAACACCATGCCGATGCTGCGGGCGGGGGAGTTGGGCCAGATCGTCGACAAGGCCGAAATCACACTGGCGCTGTGCGATACGCGGCTGATGGATGAGGTGGTGGCCTGCGCCAAGGACAGCCAACACTTGACGCAGGTTGTGGGATTTGATGGCACGTCGAACCATGATGCTGAATTGGATCGTCTGGCGTTGATGAAGCCGGTGCAGTTCGACCCGGTGGCGACCGGGCGCGACGATGTTGCGTTGCTTGGGTTTACGTCGGGCACGACAGGGGCGCCGAAGGCGACGATGCACTTTCATCGGGATCTTTTGATCATTGCCGATGGATATGCCAGCGAAGTGCTTGGTGTGGTGCCGGAAGATGTCTTTGTCGGCTCGCCGCCCTTGGCCTTTACGTTTGGTCTGGGCGGATTGGCGGTTTTTCCACTGCGCTTCGGGGCCACCGCCGTCCTGCTGGAAGATGCGTCGCCCCCCAACCTGATCGAGATAATCCAAACCCACCGGGCATCCGTGTGTTTCACGGCGCCGACGGCTTACCGCGTGATGCTGCAAGCGATGGAGGAGGGCGCGGATCTGTCGTCGCTGCGCGCCGCGGTGTCAGCGGGAGAGACGCTGCCCGCCCCGGTCTATGACGATTGGATGGCAAAGACCGGAAAGCCAATGCTGGACGGGATCGGCGCAACCGAGATGCTGCATATCTTTATCTCGAACCGGTTCGACGATCACCGGCCTGGCTGCACCGGCAAGACCGTCAGTGGGTACGAGGTGCGGATCGTCGACGACGATATGCAGGATGTTCCCGAGGGCGAGGTTGGCCGTCTGGCTGTGCGCGGCCCGACAGGATGCCGTTATCTGGCCGATGACAGGCAGGAAAAGTACGTTCGCGATGGCTGGAACCTGACGGGGGACAGCTTTTCGATGGACACCGCCGGGTATCTGTATTTTGCGGCCAGATCAGACGATATGATCATCTCGTCGGGCTATAATATTGCAGGACCAGAGGTCGAGGCCGCGCTGTTGATGCACCCAGGCGTTTTGGAATGTGCGGTCATCGGTCAGCCTGACGATGCGCGCGGCCAGATCGTCGAGGCGCATGTGGTCTTGACTGCCGACTGGAACGCCAGTGACGAAACCAGAACCGCTCTGCAGGACCATGTCAAGGCGGTGATTGCCCCCTTCAAGTACCCCCGTTCGGTCATCTTTGCCGAGGCGTTGCCAAAGACCCAGACGGGCAAGATCCAACGCTTCAGACTGCGTGCGCCATGAGCTTCGATCATCCCCAAAAAGTCCTGTTCAAACACTGCGACCCCGCCGGGATGGTTTTTTACCCGCGGTTCTTCGAGATGATCAATGACACGGTCGAAGCCTTCTTTGCCGAATGCGGGCTGCCGTTTGACCGGTTGCACAAGGCCAATGCCATTCCAACCGTTGCGATCGCGACCGAGTTTATGGCGCCCTGCCGCCTGGGGGACGATCTGAACCTGACGCTGAGTTGCACCAAGCTTGGCCGCACATCCCTGGGCCTGCGGGTCGCGGCACGCGGCGCGGACGGGCCAAGGTTCGAGGCCCAGTCCACGATTGTGTTCACCAAATTGGGCGGGCAGCCAACGCCGTGGCCAGACCCACTGCGCACCGAATTTTCGCGGCATCTGGAGGAGACCAAAACATGAGCCATCAGATTATCCACCCCGACGGCTGGGCGCCGGCCAAAGGATACGCCAACGGCGTGGTTTCCGAGGGGAAAACACTTTGGATCGGCGGCCAGATCGGATGGGACGCACAAAAGCGGCTGGTCTCGGACGATTTTGTCGGCCAAATGCAGCAAGCCCTGCAGAATATCGCTGATATTCTGGCAGCGGCCGGGGGCAAGCCCGAAGATTTGGTGCGCCTGACCTGGTACGTTACCGATAAGGCCGAATACCTGGCGCATCAGCGCGAGGTCGGCGAGGCATATCGACGGATCATCGGCCGCCATTTCCCCGCGATGACAATGGTCGTTGTGACCGCCTTGGTCGAAGACGCAGCGGTTGTCGAGATCGAGGCGACAGCGGTGCTTTAGCCCGATCACCGGTCCAATTGATGCCCTGGGAACCGCGCCGACGCGGTCGGCCGGACAATATCCCGCGGACATGCAGTGAAAACATCATGTAAACCGCAAAATGCCGTTCAAACGGCTTGCCATGCGGGCTGTTTCTCGGAATGGTCCGTTCAGGGAAAAATGGGAGGTAATCCATGAAACGCACAATTTTTGCGGCCATGCTGGCCGCTGCCGTTGCACCTGGCGCCTGGGCCGCCGAACTCGGCGCAGTTGACGAGCCGATCAAACTGGCCGTCAACGAATGGACCGGGCAGCATGTGACCACGCATATCGCAGGCCAGATGCTGATGAAGGCCGGATACAAGGTCGAATATGTCACCGCCGGATACATGAATATGTGGCAGGCGATGTCGGACGGCGAGGTTCATGCCGCATTGGAGGTCTGGTCTTCGAACGTTTCTGAGGACTATGGCAAAAAGGTCGAAGCGGGCGGCGTGATCGAGGTCGGCGATCTTGGCCTGGCTGCCAAGGAAGGCATCGCCTATCCCGCGCATGTGGCCGAGATGTGCCCGGGCCTGCCCGCCTGGGAAGCGCTGATGAAATGTGCGAGCAAATTCGCAACCGCCGAGACGATCCCGAACGGTCGCTTGGTCGATTATCCGGCTGACTGGGGCACGCCCGGCGCTGATCGGATGACGGGTTTGGCCTTGCCGTTCAAGGCCGTTCCTGCCGGATCGGAAGGCGCATTGATCGCAGAATTGCGTGCCTCGACCGAGCGCAAGTCACCGCTGCTGATCGTCTTTTGGCAGCCGCACTGGGCGATGTCCGCTTATGACGTGAAGTTCGTCGACCTGCCGGTTGGGAATGAAAAGTGTTTCACCGACCCGGCCTGGGGGACCAATAAGGACGCGACCCATGACTGCGATTTCGCCCCGTCGCGTATTTTCAAGACCGCCTGGGCGGGAATGGAAAAGAAATGGCCTGCCGCCTACGAGATCCTGAAAGCCTATCAGTTGTCCGTTGAAGACCAGCAGCCGATGATGGGCGCTGTCGATGTCGATGGCGGATCGGTTGAAAAGGTCGTCGCCGACTGGATGGCCGGAAACGAGGCGACGTGGAAACCGATTGTCGATGCAGCCGTGAATTGATTGCACGATGAACGAACACGCCGGGGAACCGGCGATATCGTGCCGGGGCGTTTGGCAGGTCTTTGGTGAAAACCCGAAGGCGCAACTGCAAGATGCCCTGTCAGCTTCCGGCGGCGACCCAAGGGGCGCCGCCGACCGTCTGCGCGATGGCGGCCTGATCCCGGCAGTCCAAAACGCAACCTTTGATGTGGCCCCGGGCGAGTTGTTCGTGATCATGGGGTTGTCGGGGTCCGGTAAGTCGACGCTGATCCGGTGCATTTCTCACCTTGTTCAAGGCACGGCAGGAGAGATCAGGATCGACGGCGAGGATATCCTGACCGCCAGCAAAAAGCGCCTGATCGAACTGCGGCGCAAGAAATTGGGCATGGTCTTTCAGCATTTCGGACTGTTTCCGCATATGACGGTGGTCGAGAATGTCGGCTATCCGCTGAAAGTGCAGGGGCAGGGCCGCGCCGCGCGTCATGAACGGGCGTTGGAGGTGATCCGCCTGGTTGGACTGGACGGGCGCGAAGGAGCCTATCCACGCGAATTGTCGGGTGGCCAGCGTCAGCGTGTCGGCATTGCGCGCAGCCTGGCGGTGAACCCCGATATCTGGTTTCTGGACGAACCTTTCAGCGCGCTGGACCCGCTGATCCGGCGCCAGTTGCAGGACGAATTTCTGAAGATCCAGGCTGAATTGCAGAAATCGATCGTTTTCATCACCCACGACATCGCCGAGGCGCTGAAACTGGCCGACCGGATCGCGATCATGCGCGATGGTGAGATCGTTCAGATCGGGACCCCCACCGATATCGTGCTGAACCCGGTCGACGATTATGTCCGCGAGTTTTCCAAGGATGTCGCCAAGGGCAAACATGCACGGGTGGCGTCGGTTATGCGCGCTGCTGATAGTGCGGCGGGGCTGCCGCAAGGTCCGCATCTGCGCAGCGACATGACCCTGGATGCCGCGCTGGCGTCGTGCATCTCGGTTTATGATGCGGTGCCGGTCCACGATGAAGCGGGCGGGGTCTGCGGCGTTGTCGATCCCAAGGACCTGGCCGCGGCGTTGCAAGTGGACGACGCGTGACCGATCAGGTCAGTCAGGCGACGTTGCGCGCGCCTGCTCTCTCGACCGGCGCATGGGCAGCCTTGGCGACCGTTGTTGTGGCGCTGATTTGTCTGGTGCTGGGCCCCTATCTGCCCTGGTTGATCACCTGGCCAACCGAGCTGACACTGCCCGCGACCGAATGGATCGGGAGCGGTCTGACCTGGGTTCTGGAGGCCGTCAAACCGGTTGCGCGGTGGTTTTCCTGGTTGCTGGGCTTTCCGATGCAGGGGGCGAACTGGGTCCTGGTCTCGTCGCCCTGGCCGCTGATTGCGGGTGTCGTCACGGCAATCGGCTGGTATCTGGGCGGCTGGCGCATGGCGTTACTGGGCCTGGCGGGCGTGGGATTTGTCCTGGCGTCCGGCTATTGGACGCCCAGCATGAACACCTTGGCCCTGGTTGCGGTGTCGGTCCCGCTGGCCTTGTTGACAGGGGGAAGTATCGGGATCCTGGCGAACGAGGTTCCGCGGGTCAAATCGGCGGTTCAGACAGTCCTGGACGTCATGCAGACCGTGCCGACCTTTGCCTATCTGACGCCGCTGCTGTTGCTGTTCGGATTTGGCCCGGTCGTCGGCTTGATCGCGTCGGCGATCTATGCGGCGCCGCCAATGGCGCGCAATGTGATCCTGGGGCTGGAACGGGTCGAGCCGGAGATCAAGGAAGCTGCGATCATGGCCGGAAGCACGCGGCTGCAGCAATTGTTCCAGGTCGAAATTCCCGCCGCCAAGCTGCAAATTATGGTCGGCGTCAATCAGTGCCTGATGGCCGCGTTGTCGATGGTGATCATCGCCGCCGTAATCGGCGGTTTCAACGATATCGGTTGGGAAGTGCTGCTGACGATGCGCAAGGCGCAGTTCGGCCAATCGTTGCTGGCCGGGTTGGTGATTGTCGTCTTTGCCATAGTGATCGACCGGATGAGCGGGCGCCTTGCGACCGAACGCGAACGCCAGGACCCGAGGATTATGCTGGGCATCCTCGCCGTGGCAGTCGTCGCAGCGGTCGTGACCTGGGGCCGCCTGCCTGACCCCGCCGAGCACAAGCTGCTGCAACCTGCTGCCGATTGGGTCGACAAGGGGTTGAGTTTGTTTACCGCTGAAAACGGACAGACTCTGGATGCAGTGAAGAACGGGGTAATGTTCTATGGCCTGCTGCCTCTGCGCATCGGCCTGGACGAGGCGGTGTTGACCTTCACCTGGGGTTTTCAGTGGACTGTAGCGATGAGCGCATGGTTCCTGGCCATCTCGGCGGCGATCGGTGCCCTGATCGCCTGGCGGGCAGGGGTGACGTTGGGCGCTTGCGTCTTTCTTTTCGCGGTTGTGATCGAGACAGGCGTCTCGCAACTGCCGTGGCCTTTCGTGCTGTTCGGCGCCGGTGCGCTTGGCTGGGTCGCGGGCGGGCGGCGTCTGGCACTGTTTGCGGTCCTGATGCTGTCCATGATCCTGCTTTCTGGTCTTTGGGACCGTGCTCTGCTGTCGCTTTACCTGTCAGGCGCCGCGGTTCTGGCCTGTGCCCTGGTTGGCGGTGCGATCGGGATCTTATCGGCTGTCAGCCCATTCGCCTGGCGGCTTGTCCGTCCGGTTTGCGATATGTTGCAGACGATCCCGCTTTTTGTGTTTCTGATCCCGGTCCTGATGTTTTTTCAGATCGGCGAGTTCTCGGCATTTCTGGCGATCTGCTTTTATGCGGTCGTTCCGATGATCCGTTACACGCAGCACGGCCTGACGACGACGCCTTCTGACTTGTTGGAGGCGGCAACAGCGTCCGGCGCGACCGAATGGCAAACCCTGCGCGATGTCCGCCTGCCTTATGCGGCGCCGACCATCCTGCTGGGGCTGAACCAGACGATCCTTTATGCCTTTGCAATGCTTGTGATTGCGGCCCTGATCGGAACGACCGGGCTGGGGCAATCGATCTATCTGGCGTTGGGACAGGCCGATATCGGCCTTGGGATCGCCTCGGGCGGCGCGATGGCGATATTGGCGCTGGTTGCAGACCGGCTGGTTCAGGGCTTCGCCGAAGAGCGCCGTAAGGCGTTGGGTTTATGACAATTCGCGCTATCTGTCCGTTTGGGGACTGCCCGGCCGGTTCCAATCACTTGGTCATCTGGCTGATGGGTGGTACCGGCTAGCGTCCAAACACAGATCGACAAAGATCTAAAACAGGGAGAAGATAATGAAACGTAGTATTGCAACTCTGGCCGTCGCCGCTGCCGTCGGTCTGGCTGGCCCGGCGATCGCCGAAGAAAAGGTCGCAATCGGCGTGCCGTCCTGGACCGGCGCCCAGGCCATCGCCAACCTGCTGAAAGTGGTTGTCGAAACCCGCATCGGCGGCACGGCGACGCTGGTCCCCGGTAACAACGCCACGATCTTTCAGGCGATGGACCAGGGCAAAGGCGATATCGACGTGCACCCCGATGTCTGGCTGCCGAACCAGGAAAGCTTTACCAAAAAGTATGTGGACGGTGCCGGGACGGTGGTGCTGTCGAGCAACGCCTATGAAGGAAACCAGGGCTTCTGCGTTTCGAAGAACTTCGGCGAAAAGCACAAAGTCACCGATATCGCAGATCTCGGCCGCCCGGATGTTGCCAAGCTGATGGACGGCGACAGCAACGGTAAGGGCGAGATGTGGATTGGTGCCCCGGGCTGGGCGTCGGCCAATGTGAACGAGGTCAAAGTCCGCGACTATGGGCTTCTGGACTTCATCGAGCCAGTGCGCGCCGAAGAAAGCGTTAAGAATGCGCGGGTGAAAGATTCGATCGCCAAGGACGAAGGCTATGCCTTCTACTGCTACAAACCACACGCGATCTGGTTCATGTTCGACGTCGTGATGCTGTCCGAGCCGACCTATGATCCGGCAAAATACAAGATGGTTCAGCCGTCCGACTCGCCCAACTGGTATGACGAATCTTCGGTTGCGACCAAGGATGCGCTGAAGAACGTTCAGATCGCCTGGTCCAAAACGCTTGGCGAACGGTCACCGGCGATCGCCGAGTTCTTCGCCAACTTCAAGCTGACTGCCGAAGACGTCAGCGGCTTTGCGTACGAAATCTCGGGCAAGGGCCGTGATCCGGCAGAAGTCGCTGCCGAATGGGTTGCGAACAACTCGGACCGCGTTGACGCGTGGCTGGGTCTTTGATCCGATCCTGAACGGACTTGGATGGCCCTGTTGCTGGGCCATCCATCACGGCGAAAGCGGGGACGCCAGTGACCGATCTCTCAACTGCTGAACCTGGCGAGACGGTCATCGAGATCGAGCACGTCTGGAAGATCTTTGGCGATCGCGAGCGCGAGGCGCTGAAGGCGATCGAAAAAGACGGGCTATCCAAGTCCGAGGTCCTGGAACGATACAACGCCGTAGTGGGCGTCGCAGATGTCAGTCTGGATGTCCGGCGCGGCGAAATTTTCTGCATCATGGGGCTTTCGGGGAGCGGAAAGTCCACGATGGTGCGCCATTTCAATCGATTGTTGGAACCGACTGCAGGCCGGATCATGGTCGAAGGCACTGACGTCATGGCCCTGGGGCCAAAGGCGTTGCAGGAGTTCCGCAACCGAAAGGTCGGAATGGTCTTTCAGAACTTTGCCCTGCTGCCGCACCGCTCAGTTCTGGACAACGTGGCGATGCCGCTCGAGATCCGGAAGATCAATAAGAATGACCGGATGAAGCAGGCGACCAAAATCCTGGATATCGTCGAGCTGAGCGCCTGGGGAAACAAGTTCGCGCACGAATTGTCGGGCGGAATGCAGCAGCGTGTCGGCCTGGCCCGCGCTTTGGCGGCAGACCCCGACGTTTTGCTGATGGACGAGCCTTTTAGCGCGCTCGATCCACTGATCCGGCGCCAGTTGCAGGACGAATTTCTGCGCCTGTCCGAGATCCTGAAGAAGACAACGGTGTTCATCACTCACGATCTGGACGAAGCCGTCCGCATCGGGCATCGGATCGCGATCATGCGCGACGGGCGGGTTGTGCAGATCGGCACGGCGGAAGAAATTGTGATGAACCCGGCCGATGACTATGTCGCCGATTTCGTCGCCGGTATCTCGCGCCTGAAGGTTGTACGTGCCCACGCGATCATGCGTCCCGTCGACCAGCATCAGGCCGAGGCGGGTCCGGTGCCCGCCGATGCGCCCCGGGTGGGCGAGGGAGAGACCCTCAGCACCCTGATCCAACTTGCGATCGACACTGATGCGCCGATCGTGGTCCAGGATGGCGGCACAGATGTCGGCGTGATCCGGCGCCAGGACCTGTTGCGCACGGTCATCGAAGGGACGGAGGTTTCATGAGCACCGAGGCCGACAACCCGCTGATGGAGACAGACCCCGGTAAGGTCGCCGAAATGGCGGCAACCCGCCGGGCAGAAGTCGAGGAATTCACCCGCACCAGCCCAGATTACTACTACAAACAGTTCGACAAGATCGGTAGCGAGTCGCGCTTTACGCCCACATTCAACCTCTTTGCCGGTCTGTTTGGCCCGATTTGGTTCGGTGCCAGGGGCTTATGGAAATGGGCGGTCGCCTTTCTTATCATCGAAACTTTCGCATTCGTCCAGATCGCACGGGGCCTGTTCGGGGATCTGGGTGCGGACGCGCGCGACCGGATCGCGTCGATCGAAGGCACATTGGAGCTGCGCCGTAAGCAGCTGGAAGCTGCGATCGAGAAAGGGTCGGACAAAGTCGATGTCTACAAACGGACAGTGGAATCGCTTGAGGGAGCGATCGGTGGTTTCCGCGATGAAGCAGGTCGGATGGAAGAAATGGGTCCAACCATCGCACTGACCGGTTTTGCGGCGCTCATCGTTGCCAAGCTGATCCAGGCAGTGGTCGCGAACTCCGCGCTGGAGAATAGATTCTCGGACTGGTTGTCCGACCGGTCTTTTGCGTCGGGCATGTCGATGCCACACATATTGCTGAGTGCGATCTTTATGGTGGTTATTACCGGCACCGCCATGGTGCATTACAGCTTTCCCGGTGCCGTGCCCATCCTGACCGAGTTCCCCACCCATCGCGATATTCGCCTAACAGGGACGTCCTGGGTCGAAGCTGTGATCGAGTTCCTGGTGTTGAACACCGAAGCGCTGTTCTCCGCCCTGACCTTTGGCATTCGCGTGCTGCTCGATTCGCTTGAAGTCATCTTTGTTCAGACCCCCTGGATGGTGATCGCCGCCGTGATCATCCTGGTGACTTGGCTGACCGCCGGTGTGCGGACCGCGATCTTCTCCGGTGCCTTCCTGGCCTATATGGGTTTGCTTGGTTTCTGGGAAAAGGCGATGACAACGCTGGCGCTTTTGGGAACAGCCGCCTGCCTGTCGATTGCCATCGGCATCCCGCTGGGCATGTTTTGCGCCCGACGTCCGCGTCTTTACGCCTTTATCCAGCCGATCATGGATTTCATGCAAACGATGCCTGCTTTCGTTTTCATGGTCCCGGTGATCGCCTTCTTTGGCGTTGGCAAACCTGCCGCGGTCGTTGTCACGATGATTTTCGGTGGCACACCGGTCGTGCGCCTGACGGTCCTCGGCTTGCGCGGTGTACCTGAACATGTGCGCGAAGCAGCCATCTCCTTCGGCGCATCGAAGTGGTATCTGCTGACCAAGGTCGATCTGCCGCTGGCCAGCCCGTCGATCCGGGCCGGGATCAATCAGACGATCATGCTGTCGCTGGCCATGGTGGTCGTCGCGTCGCTGATCGGCGCAAAGGGACTGGGCGAGGACGTGCTGGAAGCGCTGCTATACGCTAATGTCGGGCTTGGGATCCTGTCGGGATTTGCAATTCTCTTCTGTGCCATGATCCTGGATCGGATCGTCCAGGGCGCACGCAAATAGGCGCCGCCCTGGCCAGCATCATTCGATCGGCATTCGCCCTTCGACCAGATTGATCCAATAGGCGACGCCAACGGGGACGGCGGCATCGTTAAAGTCATATGTCGGCATATGACATTCTGCGGTATCGCCGTTGCCCATGAAAATATAGGCACCGGGCTTTGCCTCCAACATGAACGCAAAATCTTCGGCGGGCATGATCGGTTCGCAATCCGGGTCGACATTCGCCGCGCCGACGGTTGCCCTTGCCGCATCGGCGGCGTGGACGGTCTCGGCAGGATGATTTCGGGTCGTGGGATATCCGCGCTCGTAATCGATCTCGACCCTGGCGCCCATGGCCGAGGCGATCCCTTCTGATACTTCGCGGATGCGCCGCTCGATGCGGTCGCGGTCTTCTGTGCGGAAGGTACGCACGGTACCGCCCAGCGAGGCTTCATGCGGGATGACATTGTGGGCATTGGCCCCGGCAATCTGGGTCACCGACAAAACCGCCGCGTCCAGCGCCCGCGTCTCCCGGCTGACCAGAGCCTGCAACGCCACAACGATTTGCGCCACTGCCAGAACCGGATCGGCTGTTAAATAGGGCTCGGCCCCGTGCCCGCCCTTGGCCAGCAGTTTGATATGAAACATGTCGGCAGATGCCAGTAACGGACCGGGACGAATTTGAAAGCAGCCGACATCCAGGCCCGGTGCGTTGTGAAGGCCATAGACTTCCTGCATCTCGAACCGCTCGAAAAGGCCGTCTTCGATCATCCGTGCCGCCCCGGCAGCACCCTCTTCTGCGGGCTGAAAGATGAAATAGGCCGTCCCCAAAAACGACCGCGTTTCGGCTAATGCTTTTGCAGCGCCCAGTAGCAGGGCCGTGTGTCCGTCATGCCCGCAGGCATGCATAACGCCGGGATTGCGGGAAACGTATTCCGGGGTGCCCAGTTCAGTGATCGGCAGTGCGTCCATATCGGCGCGCAGCCCGATCCCCTTGCCGCCCGGCCCGTCGCGGCCGTGCAACACGCCGACCAGGCCGGTGACACCGATGCCTTCGTGAACCTCGTCGAATTCGAATGCACGCAGCTTCTGGGCCACAAAACGGGCTGTTTCGACCTCCTGATATTGCAGTTCGGGAATTTGGTGCAGGTGCCTGCGCCAGCCCGTGACCTCTTCGACCAGACCATCGACCAGATTGGAAACCATTCGTCTTGCCTCGCAACGTTAAGGGGCCGTGGCGGCCAGCAACACTATTCGGCTAAACCGGGATCTGTTGCAATTCGTATGACCGGGCGGCCGGGTCATCGGGCGTTCAGCAACCCCCGCCCAAGCCGCCGCTCATCGCCAGAGACAGCGCGCCGCCGCCAACCAGAACCAGGCTGGTCGTCCAAACCAGATCAAGATGGAACAATGATCTTGAGAGAAATATTCCATAATTTTCAACGTCTTAAAGTCGATTTTGGCGTTAACAGTTGGTTAACGGAATCGCTTCAAGCTGAAATCAATCGGGGACGCAAGGGTTTGAGGTTGGCTGCTGCTGCAAAAGCAAGCCGAACTGCGTCACGAAAGGTGCGCCCATGATGCGTGCGACCGTATTGAACAGCTTCGATCACGCTGCCGAATGGCTGTCCGGCGCCATTGGTGATCCGGTCGCCAAGGCTGACCTGACCGTTGCGGCGCGGGCTCGGATTCGGGCCCGCCAGGTTCAGGCCATCCTTCAGATGACGCCGGCACTGATGGCCGGGAATATCGTTTGCGCGCTGGCCTTTCTGATTGTCCTTGGTCTGACCGGCCAGTCTTCCCTGGTCGCCGCGATCTGGGCTGCCATTGCGATTGCCGCGGCTTTGCACACCTTGTGGCGGTGGTTCCGTCTCGGCGCGCATTCACTGCCCGATCAGATCAGCGAACACACGGTTCGCCGTCTTGTCGGCAACGTTGCGATCATGGCGGCGATATGGGCGATGATCGGCCCATTGCTGCTGCCCTATACATCCGGATCCGCGCAGGCCTTTGTCGTTGCCATGATGGCCGGATTGATCGCTGGCGGAACGATGGCGCTCTATCCGATTGCCGCGGCGGCCACCGTATACGCGGCCACCGTTTCGCTTGGCGGCATGATCGGCTTTGCGACGTTCTGCGATTCGACGAGTATCGGCTTCTTTCTGGTCAGCATCGGTTTTCTTTGGACTGTCACCCAGGCGATCAAACGCCATTCTGCGCTGTTCGTCGCCGAATATACCGGGCAAGTGCGCCTGGCCGAACAGAAACAGATGATCGAGGAATTGCTTCAGGGTGCCCGGGCCGAGGCGGACGAGGAACGAACCCGGTCCCGTCTTCGGTTGGCCCAGGCGCAGAAAATGGAGGCCGTCGGTCAGTTGACCGCGGGCGTCGCGCATGACTTCAACAACTTGCTGGCGGCAATTCAAGGACATGCCGAGTTGATGGAGATCGAAACCAAGCAACAAATTGAACCGGTCAATGCGATTCTCCGGTCGGTGCAGCGCGGGGCAGATCTGGTCAAGCAGCTGTTGTCCATCGGCCGGCGGCAGCATTTGAAACCCGAAAACCTTGATCCGGGGCGGTTGATCGCCCGGATGGCGTCCTTGCTGGAACGAACACTGGCGCCCAATATTGCAATTGGGACAGATGTGCCGCCAGCCATGCCCCTCGCCACTGCCGACCGCGCGCAATTGGACGCTGCACTGCTCTCGTTGGCGTTGAACGCACGCGATGCCATGCCGGACGGGGGCAGCTTGGCGATTGCGTGCCGCCGGGTCGCAGCGACGGATGCCGAATTGCGGTCGCTCGACCTGCCGGCCGCGCCGTTTGTGTGCATATCGATGGAAGACACCGGCCATGGCATGTCCGAGGATATCCGCGAGCGTGCGATCGAGCCGTTCTTTACGACCCGGCAGTTCGGTGCAGGCGGGTTGGGCCTGTCCGCTGTTCACGGGTTCGCCGAACAATCCAATGGACGGTTGACGATCGAAAGTCAGGCCGGGCAGGGCACCAGGGTTTCGATCTATCTTCCGGCCGTCGCGGACACCGTGGTCGATGACGGCGTCGCATCGACCGTTCCGTTGGCGCGCGGCGAAAGAATTCTGGTTGTCGCAGATCAATCCGACGTTCGGCACGCGACGGTCAATCACCTGCAAAGCCTGGGATATACGGCCCTTCACGCCGGAAACCTGGATCAAGCCCTTGCCTGCCTGGCCGCCAACGGGTCGCCGGACCTGGTATTGACCGACGTTTTGTTGTCGAACGGCATGACCGGCTATGACCTGTCTGCCAAGGCGGCGGGACAGCGGTTCGCCTATATGTCCGGCTACTCTGCCAACGCATCGCCAATGGGCGCGCTGAAGGTCAGCGCCCCTGTCCTGCGAAAACCCTTCACGCGGGCGGCCCTGGCCACTTTCGTGCGCGACTCGCTGGATAAGAGATAGCGGTCGCCTGGGTTGCGCGAAGACGGGTTTGGGCGATGCCCGAGCGGCGCCGAGGGGTGGCCAATGGGTGAGGGTGAAGACGGGCGTGGACATCCCATTTTGCCCGCCAGGCCGCTCCGCCTTTTAGAGGCTTGGTAAGAGTTAAAAGGCCAGCGGCATTACTGCCGACTGAAGCCGCCGGCTGTCTGTTTGGAGCCCTGATTGCCAAACTGACGCCCAGCGGCGAAGCGTTGCTCTTGCGCAATTCCGTTCCTGCAATCAACATTTGGGACGGAGCATTCAATATTCGGGTACGGAGAATCATGAAGATCAGCCAGATTGGGATTTACCGAACTGAGCTTCCCTATGTCGGTGGAACATACGATTGGGGAGCAGGCAACTCGATCTCGGTCGCGCAGGCCACAGTTGTCGTCCTGGAAACCCAATGCGGTCTCTCAGGTTGCGGTGAATTTACACCATGCGGTGAGAATTACATGGTCGCCCATTCTGAGGGTGCCCTGGCAACGATCAAGCTCTTGGTACCTCAATTGATCGGTCAGGACCCCCGGGAGATCAATGCGATCGATCGGAGAATGGATCTTGCCGTTCAGGGACATGGCTACGCAAAAGCGCCGATCATTGCCGCATGTTACGACATTCTCGGCAAGGCCACCGAACTACCTGTCTGGATGCTGCTAGGCGGGAAGCTGACTGACGGTGCGCCAATGTACCGAGTTGCCCCGCAAAAAAGCGTCAAAGAAACAACTCTGGAGATGGAGGCTCATCGTGCGGCGGGCTATCGCCAATTCCAGATCAAGGTGGGCGCGGACTGGGCAAAGGACATCGAGCGGATTCGCACAACCGTCCCGCTGCTGAAGCCTGGTGAAAAAGTTATGGCGGATGCCAATCAAGGTTGGCGCGTTGACAACGCAATCCGCGTTGCGCGGGCCACGCATGACCTCGATTACATATTCGAACAACCGTGCCGAACCTATGAAGAGTGCCAACATGTGCGCCCGCACGTCGCCCAACCCATGAAGCTGGACGAATGCGTCACGGGCATGTTGGCTGCGCAACGGATCGTACACGACCGCGGGGCAGAAATCTGTTGCTTGAAAATCTCCAACCTCGGTGGTCTTTCTAAAGCCAGAAATGTCCGGGATTTCCTGGTCGAAAATCGCATACCCGTCGTTTCCGAAGACACTTGGGGAGGCGAAATCACCTCTGCAACAGTTGCCCATTTCGCAGCCTCTACGCCAGAGGATTATCTGGTTAACTCAACTGACCTTCATAACTACAACAGCCGCTCCACCGGTCTTGGAGGTCCAAGTGTTCGTCAGGGCAAGTTATTCGCGTCAGACGATCCGGGATTGGGCGTCGAGCCCGACTACGACTCGCTTGGCGACCCAGTCGCGATCTACAAGTAACAAGGTTACAGGTTGAGTAAGGTGGGGCTATGGAAATGACTCAGAGCCGCCGCCTCCGCCAATAGAGCGAAGGTCCGCTCCGTCCCATTTCCAACGTTTTATTGGCTTGGTGATAGTGTATAATCACGGACATCCAATCTCTTGTCGAATATCTGGGGCATTCAAACGCTGAATGCTTAACGAAGGACTTTGCACTGCCGCAGGAATGAACCGCGGACGCCGGAAATCGGATGTCACGCAGCGCGTGCTTCGACGGCCAGTTTCATCTTGACGATGTTTTGCATGGCTGCGGGCGCTGCGGCGCGGACGCGGTCCAGCAGTTGTTGGCGCGACTGATCCATTTCGATTGCGGTGCGGATGAACCCTGTGAAGCCGTCCAGCCGATTGGCCGCCAGCCATTCGCGCAGGGGTTTGTCCTGCGACCAAATCAGTTGGTTCATCATCTGTTGGGCCTGCGCCCTGATCCAATCGACATCGTGATTGGGCAGCGGCACGACCTGTGTGAGGTGATTTTTCTGTTTGTCGGTGCCGTAGGCGGCCTCGACATGGGCGGCGAATGCGGCGGAAAAGACCGGCTGGATCATCCGCACGGTCTGCAGCGTGATCAGATCGCCCTGAAAAACCGGAACGGTCGGGCGCAGTTCGACGGCCCGCGCGGTGCAATCGATGTGAACCGTATCCGGCGTTGTCGGAGCCTCGCCTGCGTCCAGCACGATAAGATCCCGCCGAATGGCCCGAATGTGCCCAAGACGGATCACATCGCGTACCCTGCGCATCTCTGCCAGTTCGGCCTGCGAAACCGTCGCGCCATGGAACATGGTGGGCCGGGCATCCGGGTCGATGCGGACCAGGCATCCGGCTGCCTCCAACCGGTCGAACAGGTCCTCGACGCCGTCCGCCGCCGCGCAGGCTTCCATCTGGGCGGCCTGGTTGCCGATTGTTTGCTCGAAATAGTCTGCTCCGGCCTGGGTGTGTTGGCGGTCGATCATCCAGCCTTCCCGCGGACGCACCCAGCGAATGCGGTCAGGTGCGACGCCCTGCGATAACAGCCATAGACAGGCATCCATTGCCGTCTTGCCGCCGCCCGCAATCACATAGTCGGCGCCCGGCGCCAATTTGCCCGGCAGATCGTTGGGCGGGCAAAACTTGACCCCGGCGTCGACTTCGAACGCGGGGGTGTGGGTCGCGGGAACCGTGGTCCCGTAATAGGTGGCATCGACCCTTTTGCCTGCCTTGATGGTAAATTCTGATCCGTCAGCGATCCGCCGATACCGCCCATCGCCCAGAAATTCGGTCGATGGCAGATATCGCACCCGTCCGCTGGGCAGAAACCTCCGATGCATGACCTCGTCGAAATAGCTCAGAACCCGCGGGCCGGAGGCAAGTTCGCCCATTCCGGCGTTTAACCCAACCCGGTCGATATGCCCGCTGCTCAACTCGACGGACGACACGCCATAGAACGCCGACGGCTGGTGCAGCGTGACGAACGGGTAGGCATCGTTCCAATGCCCGCCCGGCATGTGCCTGCGGTCCACGATCACGATGTCCGCATCCGTCTCGGTCAGCAATACATCGGCAAAGGCGAGCCCGACGGCCCCTGCGCCGACGATCACATAATCCGTCGTCAGATCGCTGCTCAAACCGCTATCCGCCCATGCACCATCGAAGGATGCCCTTTTGGACGTGCAGCCGGTTCTCGGCTTCATCGAAGACCACGGAATGCGGGCCGTCAAAAACCTCTGACGTAACTTCTTCTTCGCGATGGGCCGGCAGGCAATGCATGAAGATCGCCTCGTCATCGGCTTTGGCCATCAGATCGGTCGTCACCTGATAGGGCTTTAGCTGGTTATGACGGCGGTCGCGCGCGGTGATATCGTCGTGCATCGACAACCAGGTATCGGCCAGGACCAGATCGGCACCCTGTACGGCCCGGTCAGGATCTCGATCCACAGTGACACGCCCGCCCGCAGCCGCAATGACACCCGGCGCCGGGTCCAACGTCTCCGGCCCCGAAAAGACCAATTCGAAATCAAACGCCGATGACGCGTGCGCGAACGAATTGAAGACGTTGTTGGCGTCACCGGTCCAGACCACCTTGGCGCCGCTGATCGATCCCTTCTTCTCTTCATAGGTCATCACGTCCGCCATGATCTGGCAGGGATGGCTTTCGTTTGTCAGCCCGTTGATGACCGGGACGGTCGCCGCTTCCGACATCTCGGTCAGCGTCTCTTCCGAAAACGTGCGGATCATGATTGCGTCGACATACCGGCTCAACACGCGGGCGGTGTCGCCCACGGTTTCGCCATGACCCAACTGCATCTCCTGACCAGACAGAACCATTGTCTGCCCGCCCATCTGACGCACGCCGACATCGAAGGATATGCGCGTGCGTGTCGAAGGTTTTTCGAAAATCAGAGCAACGATGCGGTCCTTGAACGGCTGCTCGGGATCAGGGCGCAGCTTTGGCCATCCGGCCCGCTCCGCCTTGATGCGCGAACTCTCATCCAGGATCCCCCGAAGTTCCGTCGGGGGAATCTGGTCCAAATCCAGAAAATGCCGGCCGGAATGAGACATCTGATCAGGCTTTCAAGGCCTGGCAGGCCGCATCTAGCCGGTTCACCGCCTCGCCGAGATCGGCATCCGAACAGTTCAAGGGCGGCAGAACCCGCATGGTGTTGTCGCCCGCAGGGACAGTCAGCATATTCTGGGCATAGGCAGCGCCGACGGCATCGCCCACCGGCGTCGTGTCCTTCCATCGGATGCCCAGCATCAGACCCTCGCCGCGCACATCGTCGATCAGATCGGAATGCGTATCGGCCAGTTCGGCCAGGCGCTGGCGCAGAAATCCCGCCTTGCGCTTGACCTCGTCCAGAAAGCCCGGCGCCGTCAACTCGTCGATCACCGCATTGCCGACGGCCATGGCCAGCGGGTTGCCGCCATAGGTCGATCCATGGGTTCCAGCCGTCATGCCTGCCGCGGCTTGTGCCGTTGCAACGCATGCCCCCATCGGGAAGCCGCCGCCAATCCCTTTTGCGATCCCCATGATGTCCGGCGTGTAACCGGCCTGTTCATGGGCAAACAGCGTCCCCGTCCGGCCCGCGCCGGACTGCACTTCGTCCAGCATCATCAACAGGCCATGTTGATCGCACAGGGCGCGGATGGCGCGCTGTTCGGCGTGCGGGAACGGTCGGATACCGCCCTCGCCCTGCACCGGTTCGATCAGAATGGCCGCCGTTTCCGGCCCGATTGCGGCTTCAAGCGCCTCGAAATCGCCGAAGGGCACAATATCAAACCCATCCAGCAGCGGCCCAAACCCGTCGACCAATTTGGCATTCGTGGCCGCCGACGAAACCGTTGCCAGCGTCCGGCCATGAAAACAGCCCTCGAACGTGATGATCCGGTACCGGTTCTCGCCCTTGGCGGACCAGTATTTGCGGGCCATCTTGATCGACATCTCCATCGCCTCGGCACCTGAATTGGTGAAGAAACAAGTGTCGGCAAATGTGTACTCGACCAGCTTATCCGCCAGCGCAGTTTGCCCGGCGATGTTATAGAGGTTCGACGTATGCCAAACTCGTCGCGCCTGCCCTTCCAAAGCTTCGATCAGCTTCGGATGGGCATGGCCAAGGCAATTCACGGCAATCCCGGCACCGAAGTCGAGATATTTCTCGCCATCGGTTGCGATCAGCCACGAACCCTCGCCCCGCTCGAACTCGAGCGGTGCCCGTGCGTATGTCGGCATAACGGGCGCGATCACGGGTCTTCTCCTCTGTGTTCCAAAACGAAAGACGCCCCGAAGGCAGGTGCCACCGGGGCGGTCTGCGCGTTATGCGGGAAAGCAGTGATTGTGTCAATCCGGGGCGCTGGTGCCGATTTTTGATTTGCCGCGTCGCGATCGGGCCGGTTTGATGCGCATTCGGCCTGCCTGTCCCGCGCGGGTTGCGTCAGACTTTTCCTGGCCTGTTGCAGCGGGAGTGATGCCATGACCGACCAAATCGCCGACCAGACGGGCGGATGCATGTGCGGCGCCGTTCGATTTCGAACAGCTGGCGCGCCGACCCGTATCATCAATTGCCATTGCGAGGACTGCCGCAGACATACAGGCGCCCCGGCTGCCACGCTTGCCGTTTATGGCGCCGAACAGGTTTCCTTCAGCGGCACCGACCGAAAAGCGTATAAATCGTCGCCCGGGACTGAACGCGCCTTCTGCCCCGAATGCGGCACGTCAATCACATTCGAAACGGACCTGCGCGGCTATGGCCGGGTCTGCGCGATACACATCTCGACCTTCGACGATGCGGACGCGATGGTCCCGACCCACCATTCCTATTACGCAGACCGGATTTCCTGGTTCGACATGGTAGATGACCTGCCGCGCTATGAACGCCTCGTCGTCGATGGCGAGTTGATGTGTCACGGCCCGGCAAAATCAGACGCCGCGGGGGCCTGAACGCAGATCACCCGGTTCAGTGCTGTACCGAACTCGAAAAAAGCTGGATCACCACGACCCCGGCCAGGATCAGGCCGATGCCGATCATTGCGGGCAGATCCAAAATCTGGCCCAGAAAAACCCGACCCGATATGGCGATCAAAACGACCCCGGCGCCCGACCATATCGCGTAAACCACCCCGACCGGCATTGACCGGACAGCCAGCGCCAGAAAGAAAAAAGCGAAAGCGTAACCCGCAATGCAAATGATCGACGGGACCAGCTTGGTGAAACCATCGGTAGCGGCCAGCGCAGTGGTGCCGATAACCTCGAACACGACCGCGATCAGCAAGATGCTATAGGTCCAGTACATATCGGCGATCTAACGCTGAACCGGCGCGCCGCGCAATCGCCCTGGCGCCGCTGCGCGGCAAAACTTGCCGGTGGGCTGGGCGCGACGGTCCGAACCCAGATCCCCGACTGACGCATCCTTGACTGAGAGCCAGAACCCGGGCGCTTTCTTTAGAGTTGAAATACTTCGGGGTCCGCGGCAGCGCCGCCTTGCGTAAGGTTCCGTTACGCCTTCAGCTTGTGCCCCCGCTTCAGCCATGTCCACGCCCACAACCACAACAGGACATCCAAGATCAGAGTAACTGCGAATCCGACCCAAGGATTTGCGTCGCCCGCCCCCAGCGCACCAAATCGCGCACCATCAATCAGATAGAAAAACGGATTGGCCTGGCTTGCCGCCTGAAAGGCGCCCGGCAGGACCTGGATCGAATAGAATGTGCCGGACAGGAACGACAGCGGCGTGATCACGAAATTGGTGATCATCGACATCTGATCGAACTTGTCGGCGTGGATCGCTGCGATCAGCCCGATCAATGCCAGCATGATCGATCCGGCCACGACAAACCAGATCATCCACAAAAGGTTCGCCGGCCACACACCGACCCATGGAAAAACCACCAGCCCGACCACCAGCGCACAGACCGCGCCGCGCGCGGCGCCGCCCACGATGTATCCGGTCAAAATTTCGCCCGGCGACAGCGGCGGCATCAGCGTGTCGACGATGTTACCCTGGATTTTCGAGATCATGATCGACGACGACGTGTTCGCGAAAGCGTTCTGGATGACCACCATCATCAGAATGCCGGGGGCCAGGAATTGCTCGAACGGCACATCGCCGACCGGCCCGCGCCTGTCGCCGAAGGCCAGCGTGAAGATCGCCATGAACAAAAGGGACGTTACGATCGGCGCCATCACGGTTTGTGTCCAGACCGACAGGAACCGGCGCACTTCGCGCCCAATCAGGGTCCACAGCCCCAACCAGTTTACCCGGCCAAAGCGCCGCTGACCCATTGCTTGCAGAGATGTCCCGGTCGTCATGCCCGCCCCTCTAGGTATCGCTGGACCTGCGCCATTCCGGCGCCCCGTCTTGTATCGCAGCGAACGGTGCTTATGATAGAGCGCAGTCAGCCGCGGGGCGTCGACACCCGCCAGTGCCGGTGATCCCGGCCACGAATTGCCAAGGAGACATATATGTCCTGGACCGACGAACGGGTCGAGAAGCTGAAAGAGCTTTGGGGCGAAGGGATGAGCGCAAGCCAGATCGCCAAGGTTCTTGGCGGTGTGACCCGCAATGCGGTGATCGGCAAAGTCCACCGTCTGGGCCTTTCCAACCGCGGCCCGGCCGCGGCGGGCGAGGATACCAAGGAAACCCCGGCGCCCAAGGCAAAGGCCGCAAAGCCTGCCGCCAAACCGGCCGCCGCCGCCGAAAAACCGCAACCGGCGCCTGTGCCGGAAGAGGCGGCTCCTGCACCTCTCCCGGCCCCTGTTGCACGGCGCACGCCCCCGGTGATCCGCGATGCAACCCAGCCCCGGGCGCCGGGCGCCCCGACACCGGAAGAAGAAGCCGCCCGCGCGACCCTGGCCGAGATCGAAAAGATCGCCAAGCGCATCGACCTGCTGGATCTGACCGAACGCACCTGCAAATGGCCGATTGGCGATCCGACCGAGGACGATTTTGCCTTTTGCGGTCTGGAGGCGGTGCCTGGCAAACCCTATTGCCAATACCATGTGGCCGTTGCGTTCCAGCCGATGTCGTCGCGCCGCGACCGCGCCCGCGCCCGCAGCTGAACCTGCCCGGGACCCGCAATCATGCGCTGGGTCCCGGCCCTTCTCATCACATTGATGCCCGCCGCGGCGATTGCCGACTGGTGCCCGCCGTCGATGGGTTTGACGCTGCCGCCCATTTGCGACCGGCGCGTCTCCAGCGCGCCGCCGGTTCCCCTTAAACGGCCGGAATCGATCGCTGCACTGTCGGGCACGGCCCGGATTTGTTCGCTGATCGCCCGGGCCGCCGACGAACATGGTTTGCCGCGCCCGTTCTTTGCCCGGCTGATCTGGAAAGAAAGCCGTTTCGACATTCACGCGCTGTCCCCGGCGGGCGCACAGGGCATCGCCCAGTTCATGCCGGGCACGGCCCGTATCCGCGGGCTTGCCAATCCGTGGGACCCGGAACAGGCGATCCCGGCATCGGCGCATTTCCTGGCTGATCTCAAGGCCCGCCTCGGAAATTTCGGCTTGGCGGCAGCAGGCTATAATGGCGGCCCGGACCGTGTCGCCAACTGGGTTGTAAAGGGCGGCCGGCTGCCGTCCGAGACGATAAATTACGTGCAGTCCATTACCTTTCGCCCGGTCGAATGGTTCAAGGAAAAGGGCCGCGAGGTCGAACCCCGCCCTCTTGAAACAGGCAAAACGTTCGAAGAAGCCTGCAGGCGCCTGCCTGTCATTCACACCCGCGCCATGGGCGCAACCGCGGGCGGTGCGCCGTGGGGCGTGCAAATTGCCGCTGGCATTACCCGGCGCGCCGCCCGCCGCGCCTTCAAGCGCGCCCGGGCGCGCCTGCGCTCGGTTATCGGCGGGCGCGGCGCGATCATCGTGCGCTCGCGGAAAATCGGTGGCCGGCGCGGCTACTCGGCCCGCATCGGCGTGCCGACGCGCGCAGCCGCGCGCAGGCTCTGCGCCCGGATCAAACGCATCGGCGGCGCCTGTCTCGTTCGGCGCAATTGATCGGCGCTCGGATCGGCTCAGGTCGTCGTCGCACACCCGCGACTATCGCCGTCCCTACCGATCACCGGTGCATTTCCACGATTGCCGCCTTGATCCAATCGGGGGCTTCCCCATTCCAGCACCGGGCGTTATGACCCGCGCTGGCCGCAACCGTTGACCGACCCAAGCCTGGAAAGACCAAGCCCGTGCCCGACCTTTTGCTCGAACTCTTTTCCGAGGAGATTCCCGCCCGCATGCAATCGCGCGCGGCGCAGGATCTGATGCGTCTGGTCACTGGCCACATGGTCGACAACGGCCTGACTTATTCCGGCGGTCAGGCATTCGCCACGCCGCGCCGCCTGACGCTTACGCTTGCCGACTTACCTGCAGAAACCCCGGACACGGTCGAGGAACGCAAAGGCCCGCGCACCGATGCGCCGGAAAAGGCGCTGGACGGCTTCCTGCGGTCGACCGGACTGACCCGCGACGATCTCGAAGCGCGCGACGACAAAAAGGGCCAGGTCTGGTTTGCAACGATCCGTAAGCCGGGCCGTGCCGCCGAAGCGGTGATCGCCGAGGCTGTCGAACATGCGATTCGGAATTTCCCCTGGCCCAAATCCATGCGCTGGGGCGCGGGGTCGCTGCGCTGGGTCCGTCCGCTGCACTCGATCCTCTGCATCCTGTCGGATGAGGCCGGTGCCCGCACCGTTCCCTTGTCTGTCGACGGGATCGAGGCCGGAAACACCACGCGGGGGCACCGGTTCCACGCGCCCGATCCCTTCGTGGTCACGTCCTTCGACGACTATGTCCAGAAGCTGGAAGTGGCCCATGTCGTGCTCGACCCCGCCGATCGCGCGGGGCGGATCGAGGCGGATGCCAAGAACCTCGCCTTCGCCGCCGGGCTGGAGGTGGTCGAGGACAAGGGCCTGCTGGCCGAAGTCGCAGGGCTGGTCGAATGGCCTGTGACGCTGATGGGCGAAATCGGCGCCGACTTCCTGGATCTGCCGCCAGAAGTGCTGCGCACCTCGATGAAGGAGCACCAGAAATTCTTTTCGGTCCGGAACCCCAAAACGGACCGGATCGAGCGCTTTATTACGGTCGCCAACACCCAGACGCCGGACGATGGCGCGACCATCCTGGCAGGCAACCAAAAGGTCCTGACCGCGCGTCTGTCCGATGCCAAGTTCTTCTGGGAAAACGATCTGCGCACCGTCGAACGCGGCGGGATGGAGGCGCTGGCCGAACCGCTTGCCAATGTCACCTTCCACGCCAAACTCGGCACGCAGGCCGAGCGGATCGCCCGGATCGAGGCGCTGGCCCGCGAAATTGCGCCCGCTGTCGGCGCCGACCCGGATGCGGCGGCCCTCGCCGCGAGGATCGCCAAGGCCGATCTGACCTCGGAAATGGTCTACGAGTTCCCCGAATTGCAGGGGACCATGGGCAAATACTATGCGCTGAAGGCCGGACTGCCGGAGAACGTGGCCGAGGCCTGCGAGACCCACTACGCGCCGCTGGGGCCTTCGGATGATGTACCGTCCGAACCGGTCGCCGTTGCAGTAGCACTGGCCGACAAGATCGACATGCTGACCGGGTTCTGGGCGATTGATGAAAAGCCGACGGGGAGCAAGGACCCCTATGCGCTAAGGCGAGCGGCGCTGGGGGTAATTCGGATTGTATTGGAGGGGCGTTCTCGTATCGGGTTTGGCAAGTCGGCGCTGACGGGCACACGTTACCATCACAGCCGAAGAATACAGCGAGCGGTGGATGTCGCGCAACGACATGTCAACGAGTACGTCAAACGAGGAACGACTGACGAGAACGCAGATGCGAATTTAGTCGGTACTCGTGGGAGCCTCATTGATCTTGAAGCCGCGATTGCGAACGGATCAGAAGCAAACGATTTCGAGACTGAACTTCGATCAAATCTCCTCTCCTTCATCGCCGACCGCCTGAAGGTCCACCTGCGCGATGAGGGCATTCGCCACGATGTCATCCAGGCCTGCTTTGATCTGGGCGGCCAGGACGACCTTGTCCTTCTGGTCAACCGTGTCCGTGCGCTGCAAACGTTTCTCGGAACCGAGGATGGCGGAAACCTGCTCACCGCCTATCGCCGTGCCTCGAACATCGTGGCGGCGGAGGAGAAGAAGGACGGCGTCGAATTCTCGCCCGACCTGGCCGACCCGAAATTTGCGAACCAGGCAGAAGAAACGGCGCTCTTTCAGGCGCTCGATACCGCTGAACCCGCCATCGCCGACGCGCTGGGCGACGAAGATTTCCCGGCCGCCATGACCCATATGGCGGCCCTGCGCGCGCCGATTGACGCGTTCTTCGACAAGGTCACGGTGAACACCGACAACGATATCCAGCGCCGTAACCGTCTTTGCCTTTTGGCGCGCATCCGCAAGGCCATGGCGCAGGTCGCCGTCTGGGATGCGATCGAAGGCTGAAAACGCGGTCAAACCCGCGACCGCGCTGCCCCTTGTGCGCTGCACAATGCCGATTTATGACGCAGCCATGACAGAGCGCAGCATCGGCTGGATCGGCCTCGATGGCCCGCCCCCCATGGCGAACACCCATGGGGAAAAGGCCGCTTTGCTTGCCGCCGCTGCCAGTGCCGGTCTGGATGTTCCGCCCGGATTTGTGCTGGTGAAGGATGACACCGATTTCGCCGGGCCGCTCGCCCGTCTCGAAGATCACACAGGCCAGCGTCTTGGTTGCCCCGACGACCCGCTGCTGCTGTCCGTCCGCCCATCGGCACCGTTCGGGGCAGGCGGTGTCGCCCCCGCGATCCTCGATATCGGCATCACCGAATTAACATTGCCCGCGCTGGTCGTGCGGTTCGACCAACGCACTGCCCACGACCTCTACCGGCGGCTTGTCCATTCTTGGGGCGCCGGGGCGAAAGAGGTTGAGGGCGAGGAATTCGAGTACGCGCTCCACGATGCCCTTCGATATGCCGGTGCCCAATCGGAAACCGAACTGACCTCGGACCAGTTGATCGAACTGACCCGCACCAGCCTTGGCTTGCTACAGGACGAAACCGGCGAGCCGTTCCCACAAGATGCAAAGGCCCAGCTGGCTCAGGCGATTGACGGTATCCGCGCGGCCTGGTCGTCGCGCCGCGCACGCCTGCGCCGTCAGGCCATGGGTGCCGATCCGGATGCGCCGATCGCCATCGTCGTGCAGCAAATGGCGGTTGGTCTTGGCCCCAATGCCGGAGCAGGATTTGCCGATCTGCGCGATGAGGCGACGGGAGAGCCGCGCCTGACCGGGCGCTATCTGGACGATGCACAGGGAGAGGACGCGTTGATGGGCCTGCGCACACCGACCGTTCTGACCCGCGCTGAACGCGATGCCCTCGGCCTGCACCATCCGGCATTGGAGGAGGAGGCGCCCGAGGCAATCGCTGCGCTGCGCGGTGCCGGTGAGATCCTGGAGCGAACCATCGGCGATGCGGTCAGCCTGGAATTCACGCGCGCTGATGACAGGATATGGATTCTGGAAGCAAAGCGGGCCAGGCGTTCGGCGCGCGGTGCGGTTCAGATCGCCGTTGATCTGGCGGAAAGCGGCGCCATTAGCCGCAGTCAGGCTTTGATGTGCGTCGATCCGGCCCATTTGGAAGAACAGCTTCACCCGGCCATCGATCCGAATGCGCCGCGCACATTGCTGGGACAGGGATTGCCTGCCTCGCCCGGCGCGGCCTCGGGCACGATCGTCTTTTCCCCCGACGCTGCCGAAATCGCAGCGGCCCGGGGCAAGACAACCATTCTGACCCTGATTGAAACCGGGCCGGAAGATATTCGCGGCATGCATGCAGCGGGCGGCGTTCTGACCGTGCGCGGGGGAATGACCTCGCACGCCGCTGTGGTCGCGCGCGGTCTTGGCAAGCCTTGTGTCGTCGGTGCCCGCGATCTGGTGTTGGACCGCGAGGCGGGCACGCTGACGACCGCCGATGGTCAGTCGTTGACCGAAGGCGATATGGTCACGGTCGATGGCACGACCGGTCAGCTGTTGGCGGGTGCCGTACCGACGATACAGCCAGAGGCAACCGGCGCCTTTGCCACCCTGATGGCCTGGGCCGACGATGCCCGGCGCATGGGCGTGCGCGCCAATGCCGATACCGGACATGATGCGATGCTGGCCCAGGGATTTGGCGCCGAAGGCATCGGCCTCTGCCGGACCGAGCACATGTTCTTTCAACGTGGCCGCATCGCACCGATGCGCGAGATGATCCTGTCCGAAACCGGCGAAGAACGGCGCGAAGCGCTGGCCGACCTTTTGCCCATGCAGCGCGGCGATTTCATCGAACTCTTCGAAACCATGCCCGGCTGTCCGGTAACCATCCGGCTTCTCGATCCGCCGTTGCACGAGTTTCTGCCCCATGGCGAGGCCGAGCTTCGCGAAATGGCGGCGGCCATGGATCTGCCCGTCGCCAAAGTCGCGCAACGCGCCGATGAACTGGCAGAATTTAACCCGATGCTGGGCAAACGCGGCTGCCGGATCGGTATCGCCTATCCCGAAATCTACGAGATGCAGGCCCGTGCGATCTTCGAGGCCGCGATCCAGGCCGGGCAACAGACCGGCGCGCCCGTTCGCCCGGAGATCATGATCCCGCTGGTTTCGACCGTGCGCGAGCTTGAGGTGCTTTCGGAAGCGATCGAGACGGTTGCCGATGCGGTTCAGGCAGAGCAGGGCAACATGGTCGATTTCACAATCGGCGTGATGATCGAAACGCCGCGCGCTTGTCTGCGCGCCTCCGATATTGCCAGGTCTGCCGGGTTTTTGTCGTTCGGAACCAATGACTTGACCCAGATGCTGTTCGGCCTGTCCCGCGATGACGCCGGTCGGTTTATTCCCGACTATGTCGCGCAAGGCGTCTTCCGCCACGATCCTTTCCACTCCCTGGATGTTGAAGGGGTGGGCGAGATCATGGCCATCGCCACCCAACGGGCGCGCAGCGCGGCGCCGGGCATTTCGCTTGGTCTGTGCGGCGAGCACGGCGGCGATCCGGCCTCGGTCGATTTTTGCGAGCAGATGGGCCTCGACTATGTCTCCTGTTCGCCGTTCCGCGTGCCCGTCGCCCGCCTGGCCGCGGCGCAGGCGGCGATCCGCGCAGCAAAATGACCGATCCGGGGCGCTCGACGTCGCGGGCGGGCGGACCAGCCGCCGCGCTGGCACATCTGCGCGGGGGCGGAAAGCGCGCCCTGGCGGATGCTTTGGCCGATCTTGAAGCGGCCTCTGATGATCCGCAGACCGCCGATCTTCTGGATCAGGCCTTTGCCGACCCACAAGGCGCGGTCTTGGGTCTGACCGGCCCGCCCGGTGTCGGCAAGTCGACGCTGATCGACGCCCTGATCCGTGCCTGGCGCGCGACCGGGCAGACGATTGCCGTTATCGCCGTCGATCCGTCCAGCGCCGCGACGGGGGGTGCCTTGCTGGGCGACCGGACACGTTTGACCACGGACCCGGCGGATCAGGGCGTATTTGTTCGGTCGATGGCCGCGCGCGACCGTCTGGGCGGCGTGGCCGAAATCACGTTCCCCGCGGCAGTGCTGATGCGCGCGCTTTTCGATTTGGTGATCGTGGAGACGGTCGGCATCGGGCAATCAGAGACCGATATCGCTGGAATCGCGGACCTTACCGCGTTTCTTGCACAGCCGGGTTCCGGCGACGCCCTGCAATACATGAAGGCTGGCATCATGGAGGTTCCCGATCTGGTGATCGTGACCAAATCCGATATGGGTATAATCGCGCGGCGAACGGTCGCCGATCTGCGCGGGGCGCTGTCATTGACACCGGGCCGTGATGTGCCGGTTGTTGCCTGTGCGGCTTCCTCAGGCCAAGACGTCGACATGGTTCTGCACGAAATCTGCAATCTTCTTGACCAATTCTCGCCACGATTCGCGAACCAGCGGTGGCAGCAGGTGCAGAACTGGGCGAACCGGCAGATTAGGTCCCGATTTGGGACAGAGGGACACCGTTTTGTTGCAAAATCGGAATCGGAGACTCCTCCCGAATCACCCTTTCGCGCCGCACTTACACGTCAAGCGCGACTGAGCGCCGCGCTGAGTGCGGCTTTTAGGTAACGCCTGCACGGAATCTGCACCGATCGCGTCGGGTTCGACTCGCCCGTGTGTGATTGAATTTGCCATCCCTCAACGGCGCCCCAAATGGGCGACGGAGACAAACTCCAAAGAATCCTCGCACTGCCAGGTCGGGGTTGTGAAGCCGGGCAGAAGGCGTGGGATCGACAGACGGACGGAGACGATAATGCCAACGTCATTTTCGCGCCCTGGGGTGGGCGTGACATCTACTCTTGCGCTCGGCTTTGCCATCGCGCTGACTTCCGCATTGGCAATTGCCGACACGGACAACGGAACATCCGGTCCATTGCAGCCGCTGAAGGGCGCGCTGGCCGATGCGCTGGGCGGTGAACGTGCCGCGTTCTCGGCCTTTGCGACAACGCCGGGCTTTGCCCGTGCCGCGGGTCTGGAACGCATCGACACGGATCAGGCCAAGGATACCGGCACGGCGCGCGATGCCATCGACGATCACAATGGCCATGACGCCGACGCTGATGACGCCAAAGGCAAGCTGGCCGCTCTGCCGGCCCGCGATGTCAGCAAGGAACGCCAGACCCCGATCACCGAAAAGATGATCGAAACTGTCACCACCGGGACGCGCTCGCGCGAATGGCAATGCCTGACCGAAGCACTCTATTTCGAAGCCCGCGGCGAAGATCCGCTGGGCCAGGTTGCCGTCGCCGAGGTTATCCTGAACCGCGTCGACAGCCGCCGTTATCCGAACAATGTCTGCGATGTGGTCATGCAGGGTGCCCACCGCAAAAACGCCTGCCAGTTCTCGTACAACTGCGATGGCCGAAAGAACAACATCGGCAATCGCAAGGTCTTCAACACGCTGGGCCGGGTCGCTGCAAAAATGCTCGCGGGCGCCGACCGCGAGCTGACCGGCGGAGCATTGTTCTACCACAACACATCAGTCAGACCGCGTTGGTCGAAAAAGCTGGTACGCACCGCCAAGATCGGCAGTCACATCTTCTACCGCCGCCACACAAAACTGTCGCGACGCTGATCCGATAAACATCGCCTGACAAAAAGCCCCGCGGCCACCAAACCGCGGGGCTTTTCCATTTGGGCGGATGCCGTTTTCAGAACACTCGCGAAACTCGGTTCCGGCCTATCCGCCGCCAATCCGTTCCGCAGCGCCCCGCCATCACGGGGCGGCCGTCAACTGAAGCTCATAGGCGGAAAGCGAATATTAGGTTTCTTGTCGTCGTATTCCGGCAGCCAGGGGCGGTCTGTCGCAACGCAGGCAGCCTGTCGTCCGCCAATCGCCTTTGGGTCGGGATGTTCGGGAAAGAACCCGAGCCCGTTGACCAACAGGGTGCCATCCAGCGCAATTGATCCGGCACCCAGAACCTGTTCGTTATAAAGATTACTACGACCGCTGCCCTGGGTCGCAGCCCACGCGCCACAAACCGCAACTTTACCCTGATAGTTGAAAGTCTTGGCGAACACATAAACTGCCGAACCGGAGTTCCACTGGAACCCGCCCGAGATAAAGTCGACATCTACTCTTTGGCCTGGAATTGGCTGAGTTTGAGTGCATGCTGCGCCCAAAAGCAAAGCGGCCAAAGGCCCAATCAAAGTGAATTTCATCGTGACCCTTCAGTGTTGCCCGCTAATCACAACACATCAGTAACAACGTGAAATAGCCTGTTCAACAGGAATTATTTTGAATTTCTATTCAGGTTTCTGACTCTACAACTAATTGACGGGTCATATTGTATAGTTGAAATGTTCCAGAGTACGGATTGGTTAATTTACCCTTAAGTCACCGTCGATCGGACGCCGACTGCCAAAATTTCCCTGTCAGCCGGGTCGCCCGATGACACGCCACTGGCCCAGGTAACCTAGTCCGCAAAGACGATCAGCAAATCCTTGGCATCGACCTGCGTGCCTGGTCCGGCAACGACCCGGTCGATCACGCCGTCGCGTTCCGCATGGATGGCCGTTTCCATCTTCATCGCCTCCAGCGTCAGCAAAACCTCGCCCGACGCCACAGACTGACCCGCAGACACAGCGACTGACGCCACTGACCCCGGCATCGGTGCGCCGACATGGGCTGTGTTTCCAGGCTCGGCCTTCTCGGACCTGCGGGCCGACGCGCCGTGCACCCGGTCCGGAACCCGGATCACCCGCGGCTGACCGTTCAATTCATAGAACAGCTTTACCTCGCCCTCAGAATTGGGCTCCGCCATGGCCTGCAACCGGATCTGCAGCGTTTTTCCTGGCTCCAGGTCAACGGCGATCTCTTCGCCCGGTTCCATGCCCCAGAAAAAGGTCGGTGTCGGCAGGACGCGCACCGGCCCGTAATCGCGCCGCCGTCCCATATAGTCCAGATAGACCGTTTCATACATCAGGTACGAACTCAGATCTTCGTCGTCCACGGTGATCCCGGGCATCAGTTCCTCGGCCTCGGCGCGGCGCGTATCCAGCTCAATCGGCGCCAGGACCGCGCCGGGGCGCTCGGTCAGGGCATCGCCGCCCTTCAATACCTTCTTCTGCAACGCTTCGGGAAAGCCGCCCGGCGGCTGGCCCACCTCGCCCTTGAAGAACGTGACGACCGAATCCGGGAACGAGACTTCTTTAGCCGGATCGGCCAGATCCGCTGCCGTGATGCCGCCTGCAACCATGGTCAGTGCCAGATCGCCGACGGTCTTGGCGATCGGCGTTACCTTGATCACATCGCCGAAAGCATCGTTCACCTCGCGATAGGTCTCGGCGATCTCGGGCCAGCGGTTCTCCAAACCCATCGACCGGGCCTGCGCCCGCAGGTTCGTAACCTGACCGCCCGGCATCTCGTGCAGGTAGACATCCGACGAAGGCGAGCGCATGTCCGATTCGAACGGCGCATACATCGCGCGCACACCTTCCCAATAGGAACTGACTTCGCGGATGGCGCCCCGGTTCAATCCGGTGTCGCGCGGTTGCCCGTCCAGCGCGGCGACGATCGATCCCATCGGCGCCTGCGATGTCAGACCGCTGAACGCATCCATTGCGCAATCGACCGCGTCTACACCGGCCTCGGCCGCAGCCAAAATGGATGCCGATGAAATCCCCGATGTATCGTGGGTGTGGAAGTGAATCGGGATCGAGATTTCGTCTTTCAGGGCACCGACCAGCGCCTTGGCCGCGGCGGGCCGCACCAGACCGCCCATATCCTTGATGCACAGGACATGCGCACCCGCCGCCTCCAGCTC
Organism: uncultured Limibaculum sp.; assembly: GCA_951813525.2. Classification (GTDB taxonomy): domain Bacteria; phylum Pseudomonadota; class Alphaproteobacteria; order Rhodobacterales; family Rhodobacteraceae; genus Thermohalobaculum. The sequence goes on along the minus strand of CATOTJ020000002.1, from coordinate 1,816,717 downwards.
TTTTGCCAGACCGACATAATAGGACAGCGAGTACTTGGCCCGTCCGGCATCGTGAATGTCGCCAGTATAGCAGATGCAAGCCTCCAGCAGCTTGCCCGTCTCCTGCACCGTGTCCATCGACAGGCGCATGTTCTCGACCCAGTTGAGCGGATCAAACACTCGGAAGACATCCATCCCGGTTTCGGCGGCGCGCCTGATGAACAGATTGACCACGTTGTCCGGCGGATTGGTGTACCCAACCCCGTTCGATGCGCGCAGCAGCATCTGGGTCATCAGGTTGGGCATCGCCCGGCGCAACTCTCGCAGGCGTTGCCATGGGCATTCCTGCAGGAAACGGTAAGCCACATCGAAGGTGGCCCCGCCCCAGCACTCCATCGAAAACAGCCCGCTCATATAGTGGGAATAGGCTGGTGCCACCCGCAGCATATCCAAGGACCGCATCCGTGTTGCCAGCAGGGACTGGTGTGCATCGCGCATGGTCGTGTCGGTGATCAACAGACGATCCTGCGCCAACATCCAATCGGCCACAGCCTTGGGGCCTTCAGCATCCAGCTTCTGCTTCAGGCCATCGGGCGGCGTGTGGCTGACCAGTGGCGGGGGGGCAGGGGGGCGCACATCATCGGCCAGCCGCGCGCGCCCGGTCACCTCGGGATTTCCGTTGACGCTGATGTCACCGATAAATGTCAACAGCTTCGTCGCCCGGTCGCGCCGCCGCTTGAAGTCGAACAGCTCCGGCGTCTGATCGATAAACTTGGTATGGTAGGTGTTGTTCAGAAAGCTCGGGTGCTTCAGCAGGTTCTCGACGAACGCAATATTGGTGGCGACACCGCGGATGCGGAATTCGCGCAATGCCCGGTCAATGCGCGCAATCGTTTCCTCCGGGGTTGGTGCCCAGGCGGTGACCTTCTCCAACAGGCTGTCATAATACCGCGTGATCACGGCGCCGGAATAGGCCGTGCCACCGTCCAGACGGATACCGAACCCGGTCGCCCCGCGATACGCCGTGATGCGTCCATAGTCCGGGATAAAGTTGTTCAGCGGATCCTCGGTCGTAATTCTGCATTGCAGGGCATGCCCGTTCAACTTGATCGCCTCTTGCCCGGCAACGCCGGTCGCCTCGGCGATCGTCGCGCCCTCGGCAATGCGGATCTGTGCACGGACAATGTCGATGCCCGTCACTTCTTCTGTGACCGTATGCTCGACCTGCACGCGGGGGTTCACTTCGATGAAGTAAAATGCCCCGGTCTCCATATCCATCAGGAATTCGATCGTCCCGGCGCACTCATACGACGCATGACCCGCGATCTTTAGGCCCAGGTTACAAATCTCGTTGCGCTGTTCCTGGCTTAGATAGGGCGCAGGCGCCCGCTCGACGACCTTTTGGTTGCGCCGCTGAACGGAACAATCCCGCTCCCACAAATGTACCAATGTCCCATGCTTGTCGCCCAGGACCTGTACTTCCACATGCCGGGCCAACCCGACCAGCTTTTCCAGATACCCTTCGCCATTGCCGAACGCAGCTTCCGCTTCACGGCGCCCGGCACGCACGGCGTCCTCCAGATCCTCCGGGCCCATGACCGGGCGCATTCCGCGCCCGCCGCCGCCCCAGGACGCTTTCAGCATCAGCGGATAGCCGACTGCTTCAGCCATCGCGCGGATCTCGTCCATTGCACCCGGGCTTTCGGGATCGGGCAAAACCTCCGAGGCAGGCACAACCGGGACACCTGCCGCAATCGCCGCCCGCCGGGCCGATGCCTTGTCGCCCAGCATCCGCATCGTCTCGGCCGTTGGGCCGATAAAGGTGATCCCCTCGCGCGCGCAGGCATCGACGAAGTCGGGGTTCTCGGAAAGCAGTCCATAACCCGGGTGGATCGCATCGGCCCCTGACTTTTTGGCCACGCGAATGATCTCGTCGATCGACAAATAAGCCTCGACCGGTCCCATCCCCTTGCCGATCTGATAGGCCTCGTCGGTCTTAAACCGGTGCAGCCCCAACTTGTCTTCTTCGGCATAAACCGCAACGGTTGCCTTACCCATCTCGTTCGCTGCGCGGCTCACGCGGATCGCGATCTCGCCGCGATTGGCGATCAGGATTTTCTTGAATTCGGGCATGTGGGACCTCCCTTTTCCGACTAACGCAATAGCCGCGGTCGTTCTGTCCGGCAAGGCAATTGCTGCGCTGCACCAGCGGAAGAGCTGCGCTCGAATAAAAAATCATTGCAAATCTCAAAATGACATTTATATTGAGTGTTGTTGGGGCGGCGTGTGATTGCCATCCCGGCACCCGGCGCTCCTCTTGAATCAGCCCCCACCCCGATCGGGGGGGCGCCGGGACTTCAAACCCTCCCCCTTTCCATCCGCGCAGAAATCCGGTCGCATAGAAAGTTGCGCGGTGTTTAAAAAAGTCATTGCAAATCTCAAAATGATATCTATATTGAGAATCACAGGAGCTAAGAGAAACCTCAAAGCTCTTTGGGTCCGGCGCCCTCCAAGTATCAGCCCCCACCCCGATCGGGGGGCGCCGGTTCCCAACCTCCCCCGGAAAATGAACCTGACCGATGGACGCGTGAACGCGTCAATCTTCGCCTCAGCGCTCTGAAGTGGTCTCAGAGCCGTGAATTCGACACCCGGCGCAGGTGCGGATCAAGATCTGGGATTCTGAAAAGAATCATTGTAAATGTCAAAATAACACTTATATTGATAATCAATGGAGCAGAGAGAAACCTCGAAGTTCCATGGGTCCGGTACCCCCAAGTATCAGCCCCCACCCCGATCGGGGGGGCCGGATCCAAAGTTTGCTCCTTCAGATCGCCCCGGCCGCCTGTCCCTCGGTCCGGGGCGATTTTTTTGGCCGGTGGGTGTGCGCTTTCGCCGATGTGGAAAGCTTCGAAACAGCACCCCACAATCGTGACCCGGCACTGGATTATGCACCGCGGAATTGCGGCACAATCGCAGGACAAGAAAACGGGCACACCTGATGTGCGCCCGTTCGAAATGTCAGAACAATTGTCGCCGCGGTTGCGGCCTTAAGAATCAGGCGAAGACGAAGTCGTCGACAGTCAAAGCCGATGCGTCCAACGCGGTATCAGCGTCGAACCGCACAAGGAATTCATCCTGACCGCCTGCATCGGCGACGACAACCCAACTGGTCGTGCCATCGGCCCGCAGCAGATTCGAAACCGAGACATTGCCAAAACCGGACGCAAAGTCGGACAGGTCCAGTTTGTCGACACCAACATCGAAGCCGCGGACCAGATCGCGCACGCCATCATCCAGCATGACAAACCGGTCCGTTACAGCCGTCGCCCTCAGATCGTCCCGCGTGGCAGAGGCGCTGTCCAGGATCACATTCTCGGTCTGGGTCGGGCCCGAGCCGTCCGAGAAAATGAAATGGTCGGCCTGCAGCGCGCTGGCATCCAACGCGGCGCCATCGGCGTAACGCAGCAGGAATTCATCCTCGCCCGAGACATCGGTGACGCGGATCCAACTGACAGTCCCATTGCTGCGCAGCAACTCGGTGATGGTCAGATTGGACATCGATGCGGCGAAGTCAGCCACGACGATGACGTCTTCGTTCAGTGCGAAATCACGGATCAGGTCGCGTTGGCCATCGTCGGTCATCACGAACGCATCAGCGGCTGCGGTTCCGTACAGAATGTCCCGGGTCGCGTTCGGGCTGTCGATGATCTGGTTCAGGTCGGGCGGGATAACGACGCCGCCGCCCGAGCCACCTCCACCGGAGCCGCCACCACCTGAGCCGCCGCCGCCAGAACCGCCCCCGCCTGAGCCGCCGCCGCCCGATCCACCTCCGCCGGTGCCGCCACCACCACCGGTGTCCGGCTCGCCAATTTGAATCGTTGTGCTGCCCGCCGGCCCCTCGCTGACCGCGAACTGCTGGCCGGTGAAGTCACCCAAAAGTTGCAGGGTTGCATCCGTATCGCCATCGCCGTCCGTGTCGATGCTCAACGTTGCCGAGCTGCTTCCGACCGTCGCCGACAGATTGGCCTGCGCCAGCACCTGACCGGTCACGATGATGCTTTCACCGTCGATGAAATCCGTAATCGTCGCGCCAAAATTCACGCCGTTGCCCGCGATCTCGAACCGGTCGACGCCTGATCCGCCGGTGGCGTTATCGCCCGCGCCGATCTCGATCGTGTCGGCCCCGCCGTCGCCGTTCAACACGTCCGCCCCGGCTTCGCCCCGGATCACGTCATTGCCGGACCCGCCGATTATCGTATCGCCGCCATCGCCGCCGACCAGCAGATCACTGCCCGCCCGGCCATCGATCGTGTCGCCGCCGTCAAAGCCATAGATTGTATCGTTGGCATCCGTGCCGGTGATGACATCGCTTTCAGCATAGAGCCATTCGGCAAAATTTGTCGCGCCACCGGCAAAGATCAACGGCAACAGCTCGTTGGCCTGCAGCGTCAGCCCCTCGATCCGTTCGACAAGCACACCGCCTTCGCGCCGCTCATAGGTCGTCAGCGTGCCGCCCGAAATTCCGCCGCGCGTGCCTTGGATGTTCTCGCCCAGAAAGACGATACTGTCGCCGCCGCGCATGGCGAAATAGACATAGGCCGGATCGATGATGTAGTTCGTGATATCGGCGAACGCGATACCGAAAACTTGTGAGACATCAAATCCGATGCCGCCCGGTCCCGGTGTAATTGTGACTTCTGCCATAAACCCTCTCCGCTCTTGCCGCGTGCATGGCGGTTAAAAGGGGCGAGTCTTGGGCGGAACAGGGGCGCATCACGGCGCGGCGTGGCGCGAATGTGGCGGGGTTGCATTGCGCCCGGTCAGAACAACCGGCATTCACGCGACATTCGCCGAGATATCTTTACGTAATCTTTAATCGCTTTTGAGAGAAGAAGTGCGGGCGCCCGAAAAGCGAGGCGCCGCCCTTTGAAAAGCGAGGTGCCCGTGAAAAGCGAGGTGCCCGCGGCGCGGGATTCACCCCGCCCGGCACCCGATCAGTGCCCGAGATCCCCCATGACCGACCAAACGACCCCGGCCGTCGAGGCCGCGCTTGATCACATCGCCGCCGAATACCGCACCCAGGACAACTGGGCCGCCGAACTGATGCGCGAACATGCCGAGGTTCAGACCCGCCTGGCCACCTTGCAGGAAACCTATATGAAGCTGACCCTCACCCTGGCGCCGGACCGCGCCCGCGCCCGGCAGGAGGCATTCGCCACCCTGCTGCCGCCCCTGGCGCAGCGCACCCAGGGTCCGCAAACCCCGCGCACCCGCGCGATCGAGACCTTCCTGTCCGTGCACCGTCACCTGGAAATCGGCGCGCAAGACCTGCACATCTGGTTGAAGGCCGCGGGCGAACACTTCCCCCGCGAACTCTGCGGCACCGAACTGGCCCGCCGGTCGAGAGACGGGTACTTGAAGAGGGTGGGGCGGGGCCGGTACCGGGTGACACCGTAGGGTGGGCTGTCAGCCCATCGATCCCACATCCGACCTACGCACCCAGCCCGGATTCAAGCCGCCCAGCGGCGCCGGGCCAGCGCCCATCAGATAAGCTGCCGCGCCTTCGTCGCTGACTCCGATCCACCGGATCGTATTCCGGGCGCTCCGACGCCCATCGGATGGGTGCTTTGCCGACATTTGCGCAAGGCTGGCGCGAGTTCGGTATGTCATTATAAAGCAAAGACCACATCGGTCGCAGCGCCCACCCGGCGAATGACCACTGGACCTCGGCGGTACTCTCAAGCAGCCGCATCGTAGGGTGGGGTCTCAGCCCACCAAACCCCCGTTGCCAATGGAACCGACGCGCACGGTTCACACCACGTTTCTGATGGCGACGCCGTTTGACCCCACGACAGGTGCAATGTGGACGTAGGCATGGGGCCGGAGCAATGAGAGAAGCAAACAAGATACGATTGAAGATCAAAGCCCCTCGCGCTTGCCCATACAAGGGCAAGCGATAGGTCAATACTGTCTTGGATTCGTCAAATTATGAGAGGAACCGTTGCTCGCCATAGATTTTGAAACTCGCGACAGCACCTGATATCTCAATAAAGTTCGCATGAATATGATTTCTGCACTGCAATAGTATATCATATTTATTGAGCGTTGATCATTGCGTGGCCGAAGGTATTCTTTGGTGTATAGACTCGTTCCGCAGGTATCTTAATCGAAGACGGACCTGCAACTTTCAAGCTTTGGTATTGCGCGGCAACGAATTCAGAAAAGTCGATGACCTCAATAATCTCCGACTTGCCGAACCTTTCCAGAAACCCGCCGCGCAAGCCAAGCTGAATTGCCCTTCGTGAAATAGATCTTCCGTTCGGGTCATGATCCGGATCCCATTGCAGCCTTACTTCTGAACGCGCGATCGCAGATTTCCACTCCTCGCGATCCTCGAAATGAGATTGTTCGAAGCTTGAAGCGACCGCGCCAGCAAGCACCTCTTCAAAGAAGTCTCTCGATATTCGAAGGCCAAGGATCACATTCTGACCAGATTTCGTGCCCCACCCTGACCGAAACATCATCCACAGAAAGTTTGGTTTGATCCAACTCATTCGCGCGTATGAAAATGCGCCGCCAAAGAAGCCGTTTGTAATCGCAAAATTTCCGATCTCCGGTCGGTAGGCTTGGTACACAATAATCGTATCATCGTCGTAGCTCGCAAGAATGTGCCGACCGTCAATGGGCCACGCCTTCTTCAAAGTTTCATACTTCTCGATTGCAACAGTCATCGAAATGTTCGTCATCATCGTCCTGCTCTGACATCTGCTTAATAGGAATTGAACTCACCCAGATCTTATACAAATACGAAGACCGCAAGCCGCCAAAGTGCTGGGCAAGCTCCGCCTTGCGATCTCGTGGGCATCCAGAATAGCGCCGTATAACCATGAACTATATACAACGCCCTATGACGTCGGAAGCGATACTGGCTAGCTGTTCGAAGAGTGGCGTCACCTTTTCCGATAAGGAGTAAACGTCCCGTGGATAAAATCCTGAGTAAGTATTTAGGGAGGGGCATTCATTACATTATGAGCATCGAGCCAATTAAGAATTTCCGCTGGAATCGGTCTGTCGACGATGAGTTGGACGAGGTAGAGATTAGGTATGTTTGCTCGGAATTCAATTTTGAATTGCATTGCACGAAGTCTGAAATATTAAAAGCAATAATAATTGAGGGACGATCTATAGATAAATTTGGAAAACTCTGGGATCTTCCCGACAACCGCACGTCCGCTCATGCACTGCTGGGAATTCCCGAGCGGAGCAATAGTTATCAGGGTATCTTGATCGAAAGGTGGGTTTCTTCTGGTGAAAAAGGCGAGATTACAATGATAAGGTTCGAAAATGAGCTAGCAATCCGCTTTTCATTTTTCCTTATTACGCAGTACCCACATATGATGGATGGATAATAGGGGGAAGGTCAGGCGCGAGATTTTCGATGTCTTCAGTCAACGAATTGGCTTTCTAGATCAATTGCCATTCCCCGACTTCACTCCTGCGTCGGACGCCAAGCTGATCTCCGACGGTTTCTGTTAGCGATACCGCGATTGAGACATTACGTTTTGCGATGATTGCAGAGCGCCAGGGCGATCCAAAGATCAGTCTCGCTCTGGACTGCATCGTCGTCGCGTACGTCCGGGGTCGCGCATTTTCCGACACTTCGGTTAAAGCGCCCAAAACGCTCCATGCTGACCGCCCGTTACCTCTGTTTCGACAGGATGGACGCGCTGATCACCTCTCTGATCCCAGTTCCACCGCGTCGACCCTCCCCCTTGCAAATCCCCCCCCGATGGTCCAATCCGTGCCGCGGACCAGATAGGACGGTGAAGGCATGGCTGACGGTGGTGTGACGATGGCGGAAAAACCGACGCAGGATGTCTCGGTGCGGGATGCATTCGGGATTGACAGCGACATGACGGTCAAGGGGTTCGAGGAGCGCACCGAGCGCGTGCCGGACATTGACGAGACCTATCAGTTCGACCGCGACACCACGCTCGCGATCCTGGCGGGATTTGCCTATAATCGCCGCGTGATGATCCAGGGTTATCACGGCACCGGAAAATCGACCCATATCGAGCAGGTCGCCGCCCGCCTCAACTGGCAATGTGTGCGTGTCAACCTGGACAGCCACATCTCGCGTATCGATCTGATCGGCAAGGATGCGATCAAGCTGAAGGACGGGGTGCAGGTCACCGAGTTTCAGGAGGGGATCCTGCCCTGGGCGCTGCGCACGCCCACAGCGATCGTCTTTGACGAATACGATGCAGGCCGTCCGGACGTGATGTTCGTGATCCAGCGCGTGCTGGAGGTTGACGGCAAGCTGACGCTGCTGGACCAGAACAAGGTGATCCACCCGCACCCGTCGTTCCGTATCTTCTCGACCGCGAACACGGTTGGTCTGGGCGATACGACGGGCCTCTATCACGGTACGCAACAGATCAACCAGGGCCAGATGGACCGGTGGTCTGTGGTGAGCACGCTGAACTATCTGCCCCATGGCGACGAGGTCGGTATCGTTCTGTCGAAGTGCCCGGAATTTTCGGGTCGCGAGGACGTGATCAAGCAGATGGTCACGGTTGCGAACCTGTCGCGCAACGCGTTCATGAACGGCGATATTTCGACCGTGCTGTCCCCCCGGACCGTCATCACCTGGGCCCAGAACGCCGAGATCTTCAAGGATATCGGCTTCGCTTTCCGCCTCAGCTTCCTCAACAAATGTGACGAATTGGAGCGCGAAACCGTCGCCGAGATCTATCAAAAATGTTTTGGCGAAGAATTGCCCGAAAGCGCCGCGAGCGTGAGCCTGGGGTAATGTATCGCCTTGTTTTTGCAGGGTTATTGGCTTTGATCGCTGCTCCTGCATGGGCCGATGATGCCCGGGAACTGGCCTATTGTTCGGGTGTTGCCGATCATACATTCGACAGTGACCGCGCGGCAGGCGACGCAGAATATCTCGATGAATACGCCGATCAGGCGCATATCTTTATGACGCTGGCCCGGCGGACGGCTGGTCGTCCGTCTGCCGCCGTTCTGCACGAAGAACGCCGACGCGGAAAGGAAGCATTGTCCCGGCCTGGGCTTTCGGACGATGACCTGCATACAATTGTGCAAGGGTGCAGCGACCTGCACCAGCAGCTGATGCGAAACGGGCTGTTTCGGGAGACGCCCTGAGCAGTGCCGGAAGGATGAACACATGCATATCGGCCTGATCGGCGGCATCGGTGTTGCGGCAACTCTGGTTTACTATCAACGGCTGACCCAGGCGGTGACGCAGCTGGGCGGGCAGTTGGAGTGCACGATCGTCCATGCCCAGGTGACGGATTTGCTCCGCACCAACACCAATGATCTGCGTGACGAGCAGGCGGCGATCTATGCGCCCCTGATCGACCGGCTGAAGGCGGCGGGGGCCGATTGCGCGGCGATCACGTCGTTGGGCGGGCATTTCTGTTTTGCCGAGACGAAGGCCCTGTCGTCGTTGCCGCTGGTTTCGGCCATCGCACCCTTGGATGCCGCATTTGCCGGGCAGGGGCTGAAGCGGGTTGGATTGCTGGGCACGCGGGTCGTGATGCGCACGCGGCTTTACGGGCAATTGGTGCAAACCGAGGGCGTCGCACTGGACGGCGAGATTGACGAGGTCGGCCAGACCTATACCGATATCGCCGTTGCCGGGCGCTGCACAGATCAGCAGCGCGCTTTCTTTCTGGATGCCGGGCGCCGTCTGGTCGAGGAGCAGGGGGCGGATGCGGTCGTACTGGCCGGGACTGACCTAAACCTGGCCTTTGATGGACAGAATCCCGGATATCGCGTGATTGATGCCCTGGACGTGCATGTTGACCTTTTGGCCCGTCTGGCCGTAGGGCAAGTGCAACTGGAAGACATAAGCTGATGTCGGGCCTGGGAACAGGACGCGATGGCAGGCTGGCGGAGCAGATCATGAGCAACAAAGTCGACAATCCCGCCGATCCCTTCAAGAAGGCATTGTCCGAGGCAACCCGCGCGCTGGCTGGAGAAGCCGAGCTGGAAGTCACGTATTCCGCCGATCCGCCGGGCGCTACGAACACCGGTGTGCGCCTGCCGCAGGTCAGCCGGCGCATGACACGGTCCGAGGTTCTGTTGGCCCGCGGCACCGCAGATGCGTTTGCGCTGCGCGAGCGGTTCCATAATCCGGATATCAATTCGCGCTACATGCCGCAGGGCGAGATGGCGCGGAACATCTTTTCGGCGCTGGAGACGGCGCGCTGCGAGGCCATCGGTGCACGGGCCATGCCCGGTGTTGCCGACAACCTGGATGCGCGGATCGCCAGTATGGGCGATAAGGCTGCCTGGGGCGCCATGACGTCGCCGGCGGATGGCTCGCTGGCCGATGCGGCTTCGATGCTGCTGCGCAAAACGGCAACGGGGCGCGAGTTGCCAGAGGGTGCCGAGCATCTGCTGGGCGTCTGGCAGCAATATTTCGACGACAACATGGCGGATCAGACGCTGGACGATGTCGGCGATCTGCTGGAGGACCAGGCCGTCTTTGCAAAGAAGGCTTGGGAAATTATCGACGAGTTGGGCTATGGCGACCAGCTTGGCGACGATCCGGACGAGGAGAACCCCGAGGAGACCGACGCCGAGCCCGATGCCGATGAAGACGACGAGCAGACCGAGGGCCAGGACGGCGGCGACGACGATCAGGATGACAGCGAATACCTGCCCGACGATATGCGCGGCGAGCAGGATGAATCGCAGCAGATGGAAGTGAGCCTGGAAGACTCGGACATGGATATGGACGAGATGGAGGCGATGGAGGCCGAGGACGACGCCCCGCCTTCGGACCGCCCCGACGGCCCGATTTCCGATGCTGACCCGAACTACAAAGTCTATTCGACCAAGTATGACGAGATTATCAGCGCCGAGGAGCTGTCAGAGCCTGAGGAACTGCAGCGTCTGCGCGATTATCTGGACAAGCAACTGGAGCCGCTGAAGGGTGCGGTGAGCCGTTTGGCGAACAAGTTGCAGCGGCGCCTGCAGGCACAGCAGAACCGGACCTGGGAATTCGATCTGGAAGGGGGGATGCTGGACTGCGGGCGGTTGGCCCGGGTCGTTGTGAACCCAACGACACCGCTGTCGTTCAAGATCGAGAAAGATACCGAATTCCGCGACACTGTCGTGTCCCTGTTGATCGATAATTCCGGATCAATGCGCGGGCGGCCGATTTCTATCGCGGCGATTTCGGCGGATGTTCTGGCGCGCACGCTGGAGCGGTGTCAAGTCAAGGTCGAGGTCCTGGGCTTTACGACACGCGCCTGGAAGGGCGGTGAAAGCCGGGAGCAATGGTTGGGAGGCGGACGTCCACCCAATCCGGGACGCCTGAATGACCTGCGCCACATCGTTTATAAGGAAGCCGATGCGCCGATGCGCCGGTCGCGCAACAATCTGGGCCTGATGATGCGAGAGGGCCTGCTGAAGGAAAACATCGACGGCGAGGCGGTCGAATGGGCCTATCGGCGCCTGATGGCCCGCCACGAGGCGCGCAAGATTCTGGTGGTCATTTCCGACGGGGCTCCGGTAGACGATTCGACCCTGTCCGTGAACCCGTCGAACTATCTGGAACGACATCTGCGGGAAGTTATTTCGATGATCGAACGCAAGAAGGCCTGCGAATTGGTTGCCATCGGGATCGGGCACGACGTGACGCGGTACTATCAGCGCGCGGTGACAATCACGGATGCCGAGCAACTGGCGGGCGCAATCACCGAGCAGCTTGCCGCGCTGTTCGACAATGACCCGAGGGTCGCGGCCCGATTGCTGCGCAAGCCCGGGCGGGCGGCCTAGGGTCTTTGCCTGAATGCACCGCGCGATTGCGATGCCGATCTCAACCGCTCCAGGTACTGTGCGTCCGCGCCTGACCATCTGCCGATCCGTCTAACGATTGAACGGCGTCGCGGCGGTAGTATGGTTCCGAGCCGTATGAATGGGGAGGTGGAGAGATCCGCCGCCCGTCCGTTTCTGATTGCAAACTCGAAGCGAGGATATGATGACCAGATTTTCAGGCCTGATCTTAGCCGCGGCGATTGCCTTGCCGTTCTATGCCAATGCCCAGTCCATACATCTTTGCACCGGAATTGGATTGGACGGGCGGGAAGAGGCGGCGGCGTTCCCGCATACCTTGAAGCTCGTCTATGCGGCTCCGCAGGGCAGCTATCTTGGGAATGTTGCAATTCAGGTATCGCGGGGCGGGCAAACCGTCTTTGAGGGGACCTGCGATGGTCCTTGGATGCTCTTGAATGTCGACCCCGGAACCTACAAGGTCGTCTCGACTTTCGAAGGTCAGACGAAAACCGTCGATGTTCGGGTCACGAAGCGGGCGGTCGAGAAGATAATTATTTTTCGCGCGTCGCGATAGCCACATCCCGTGATTTTCCAGGACCGAGCGCGCGTCTTGGGCTGGCGGACCTATCAATATTGATAGGTTGTCGCTCTTTCGGGCTTGCGGGATCATTTCTTTGGCAAGGGGAGGCCCTATTTCCCCAAACCGATTGAAATGATCGAGGACGCGATGAGCACCACGCCCGTATTCTATAAGAGCCATATGGAGGATGCCTTTTTTCGCAAGGCCAAGATCAAGCCGGGCGATTTTTTCCTGACCGCGAGCCAAACGAAGGCCAATGCGTCCGTCCGATCGCTTTCCGGCAGCAAGTATGGCCACGGAATGATCTATCTCGGTCAAATGGGGAAGCGGGAGTTCAAGACGAAGTCCGGGTTCGTGATGAAGTTCCCAAAGAAAACGGAAAAGCGGGCGATCTTCGAGCTGCCGATCCGGTGCGAAGGCATCTCTCAGGTTCTTGAACGGGATAAATGTTACGAGATCTGCCATGTCTCGCCGGTCAAAGCACTCACGGTTCAGGAAATCCGGCGCATGCGTCTTTGGTGCATTCTGTTTGCGATGGCGAAAACCAAGACTGGCGAGCGAACCGAAGGCTATTCAGTTCTGGGCGCCTTTGCCTACGCACTAATTGATGCTGGCGTCCATTTTTTCGAGATGCCGATCCTGCCGAAAGAGATCAATCCGGTCGCGCAACAATTGCGGTTGTTCGGCAAGGCGGTGAATGCCGGGATACAGTCGGTCCGGGAATTGGTGGATGGGTATCCCAACCTGAACTGCACATCGGTTGCGACGTGGATCTATGACGAGTTGGGGCGTTCGATCACGACGTTTTCGGCGACAACTTCGCCGGACGATCTCTATCAGGCTGTCACCAAGAATTAGCGCTTCAAAGTGAATGAGTACAGCTTCGATGCCTTTCAGAAGAAGGCGCCCCCGCCGCCGAAGCCAGCGCCGCGCGATGTGGTGATATTGCAAAGCCCGGCATCTGTCAGATATGAAAATGTCGCGATCGCACCGGCGAACTGAGGCGGACGTCGGACCGGCTGACGCGGATCGACCATTCTATCCGGAGCGTTTCACCCCGGACGCGCTCTTTCCCAAGCCGTTAACTTGGTCGATGTCACCTGCCGAACAGGGTTCGTGCGATGACGATATTTTGGACCTCGCTGGTGCCGTCAAGGTATTCGGCCATTTTTGCCGAGGCGAGATGCCGGGCGATCGGCCAATCGTGGCGATAACCATTGGCGCCCATGGCTTGCATACATTCGGCCAACCCGGACATCGCAGCACGGGTTGCGAATTTTTTCGCGTGGGCGGCAAGAACGCCTGCGCGTGGTTCGGATGCGTCGATGGCGCGGGCCGCTTCTGCCGCGAGTGCCGCGGCCGCTTCGGTCTGGGTGGCGACATCGGACAGCATCCATTGCAACCCCTGTTTTTCGGACAGGGGAGATCCGAAGGCAGGCCGCTTCTGTAGATAGTCGATCGCCGTTGAGAGGCCGCGGCGCAGCATGCCGGTGCACATTGCAGCGACGACAATCCGGGCAACATCGATGGCCACCATTGCGGCGCGAAAGGCCTGTCCTGGCGGGATGAACAGCTGATCGGCGGACAGGCGCACATCGGTAAACGTGAAGCCGCCCGCCCCGGTCGCATGGGCGCCGAACATTTGATAGGGGCCCGTTCGAGCGACGCCTGGCTGATCCGCACGGACGAGGAAAGCCGCGATCCCGCCCGCGCCGCTGCCGGGATTTGTTTGGGCATAGACGCTGAGAACATCGGCATCGGTTGCATTCGTGATCCACGCCTTCTCGCCGTTCAACACCCAACCATCGCCGTCACCAACTGCCGTCGTTGCAATCGCGGCGGCATCGCTTCCGACGCCGGGTTCGGTCAACAAAAAGGCGCCGAGCATCTCACCGCGCGACATGGGGCCAAGATAGGCGGCCTGCTGCTCGGCGCTGCCGCGCGCTGCGATCCCGCCCGCAAGGTTATTGTGGCAAATCAGCGAGAAGGCGAAGGCCATGTCGGCGGCGGCCAGTGCCTCCATCACCGCCGCCAGATCGCTGACGCCAAGGCCCTTTCCGCCCTGGGCTTTTGGCACCAGCAGGTTGCAGAGCCCGGCATCGGCGGCAGCGTGGATTGCCTCTGTGGGTAGACGACGGTCCCGTTCCCAATTCGCAGCATTCGGGTCGATCTGTGCTTGGGCAAAGGTGCGGGTGGTTTCAACGATCTGGGTCATTCAGGGTCCTTGGGCAACATCGCCAGGGTTCGCGTTTACGGTGGGCGTAAGCAGGGCGCCGCAACGACGGTGTCAGTATCCAGGCGGGGGCATGAAACGGTAGTATCCCTCTTCGATCAAGCCAGCCATGTGCAGGCAGGTCAGATCGTCATACTGGCGGCCGACGATTTGGACCGACACGGGCAGACCATCTGTCAGCCCGATAGGCACGACGGTTGAGGGCAGGTAATAGCCGCAAGGGTAACCTGCCCAGAACAACTGATCGACCTCGGGAACGGATTTACCGTTGACGGTGATCGATCGCTGCCAGCGTTCACCGTTTTGGTCGTGTGGGAAGGCGGCAGAGCAGGTGGTGGGGCAGAGCAGGAGGTCGTAGCTATCGAACCAGGCCTCCCATAATTGCATCAGCTCGTGTCGGCGGTCGTCCCAGCGCAGCCATTCGCGGTGGGACATCGTCTGACCGGCAAGCATGCGCTGTCGGTATATGATGGTTTCCGCGTTAATTGCGGCTTTGGCAGCCTGCGCGTCAGCCACTGCCTGATCCGTCAGGCGCTTGGACGTCGCGCCACGCAGCAGCATTGTGTAGACTTCCATCGCCTCCTCGGTCGAAAAGGCTGGCTTTGCGCCGATCTCGACTGTGGCGCCCTCTCCGTCCATCCACTTCGCAAGCGCCGAGATTTGGTCCTGATAGGACTGTTCGACTTCGGCCTGCGGGTCGGACAAAAGCACCCCGACGCGGTAATCTTTGAGAGCGGCGCGGCGCGGTTGGGGCAACGAAAGTGTCCAGCCACGGGCGTTGGGACCGTCAGAGCCTGCCAAAAGACCGAAGGCCAATTTCAGATCGGCGACGGAACGCGCCAGCGGCCCAACGACGGCAATATCGACACCGCCATTGTCGCCTGGCAACGCCTGTCCACGGCCAGAGATGATGTTGAATGTGGGCTTGTGCCCGGTCACGCCGCAATAGTGGGCAGGGTTACGGATCGAGGCACCGATGTCTGAGCCCGCTTCCAGCGCGGTCAACCCCGCCGCCAAGGCCGCGCCCGATCCGCCGGACGACCCGCCGGGTGTGCGCGTCAGGTCCCAGGGATTGTTCGTGGTGCCATAGATCGCATTGAAGCTTTGCCAGTCTGCGAGCATCAGCGGCACGTTGGTTTTACCAAAGACCACGGCGCCTTCGGCGCGGTATTTTTCAACAATGGCCGAGTCCGATATTGCGATGTTATCGGCAAATTCAGGCACGCCCCAGGTGGTCGGCGCGCCAGCGACATCAAAGCTTTCCTTGACCGTGACAGGCAACCCTTCGAGCGCCCCGATTTTGTCGCCGCGGGCGCGGCGAGTATCTGAGGCATCGGCTTCCGTCCGGGCACTATCCAGGTCCTGCCATATAATCGCGTTTAGCGCAGGATTGTGACGCTCGATGCGGGCCACATAGAGCTCGAGCAATTCCCGGGCGCCGATCTGACCGGTGTTCAGAAGCGCGAGCAGGTCTGTTGCGGATTTGAAATGGATCTCTGTCATGTTGGCTCCAACTGTTTCGGCAGAGGCGGGGCGAATATTACGGACCAGCACCATTGGGGCTCTGCCCCGTTCAGGTCTGGCGGCCTGACCTGATCGGTAAATTTCAGGACCAAAGAAGTTCGGGCGCGGAACGTCATGGAACCATAACCTCGGTCCCGTCGGTGCCATCGGCCTTGATGAACCAATCGCCGATTTCGCTGGAGGTCATGAAGATCGTTTCAGAGCGGCTCATCAAAAGATCGAGGGCTTTCTCGAACTGATAGGCGATGTGTGGGACGCCGATGATGTGCGGGTGCAGGCCGAATGTCAGGACACGGGGCTGAGTTTCCGCCTCGCGCAGGAAAACCGCGAGCGTGGCTTCAAGACGCTTCAACATCTCGTCCGATGACGCATGTTGGATCGCGTACATCGGCACATCGTTAAGATCCAGCGCGTAGGGCAGGCCGACCATCGGGCCATGTTCGGTGCGGATCCAGAACGGAAGGTCGTCGATCACCCAATCGTGCAAAAAGTCGATGCCATGTGCCTTGAGGTGATCGGGGGTCGCTTCGGTTTCACCGAGGCCCGGACCCAGCCAGGCACGGGGGCGCCCACCGCCTGTTGCCTCTAACCGGTCGAGAGACTGTTGGATCACCGCGACCTCGTCATCGGCCTGTTTCAGCGACTGCTGGAACCAGCCATGACCGACCAGTTCCCACCTCGCAGCGATGATCCGGTCCATAAGCGTCGGGTAGACATCGGCCACCTGAGCATTGAGGAGCGCCGAGGCACGAATGCCGCGCCGCGCCAGAATGTCCATAAAGCGTGGCATTCCAGCGCGCATGCCGTATTCGACCCATGAATAGTTCGGAATGTCGGGGGGCTGGATCTGTGCACCATGGGGCGCAGGCAGAACACCGCGCGGCATGGGCCGATCGAAGGGCCAGTACTCGATATTCATGGCGAGGTTTACGATGATCGGCTTGCCTTGCGGAGGTTCAAGCCGCGCGCGTTCGGACGACATGGAATAGGGCACGCGCGGGTTCGGCCAGCCAGGTTTCGGGGCGGTCATGTCAGGCCTCCTGCGCGATTGAGAGGTCTACCAGGCGCCCGGCATCCGGCAGCAATTCTATGGTCTCGACCGCTGCGATAAGTGCTTCGACCTGATTTGCTGAGAGAGGCGCCGCCGCACCGGCGCAGTTGCCGCGAAATTTTGCGAGTTGCGCGTTGCGGCTCATCGGATTGGCAGGCGTGCCGTAGACGTCCGAAACGGATTTGGACAATTCGGAGCCATCATCCATGACGATATCGACTGAAATCGGCGCCAGCGCGTTCGGATCATCGCCAACGACCTTGATTGCCATCCTGTTGGCGAGAGCCTGATGGCCTGCCCGCCGGTAGGCGGCATCGTTGAAGTCGTCGAGTGCGATGGTGCCGCCGATCAGTGCGCAGGAGGCGACATAGCGCGCGCAAAGCCGGGCATAGTTGATCGCCATTTCTTCCCTGGGCTCGCGCCCGACCAGGTGATTGATCAGGGGAGGCACCGTCATCCGAATATGTGCGATGCGGGCCGGATCGACCGGATTATCCCGGCCTTCCGGAGCGCGTAGTGCCAGGCAGGCATCGATAATTCCATGCGTCGCGCGGCCGGAGGGAAACGGTTTGTGGGCGATTTCCGCAATACGCCAGCTTTCGCCCAGCCGCGTTGCCAGATCGCCGATGGTGCCGCCATCTTCGATCAGTCGGAAATATCCGAAATCGCCTTCCAGGATGTTCACTGGACCGGTGAAACCGGCACGGGTCAGGTCGATGGCAGTCACGGCGTTGCGTGCGTTGAAGCCCATCTGCATGGCCAGCAAGCCGGATCCTTCGGTGTGGGCCTGCATTGTCCCGCAGAGCTGTCCATAGACCAGTGAGAATGCCTGGACCATTTCGTCTTGCGAGAGTTCGAGTAATCGTCCCATCGCTGCGACGCCGCCAAAAGCACCAACCGTCGCGGGACGGAAGAACCGCAGCCCCGATTTTGCCGCGACACCCAAGGTTGCGGCGATGTCGGTGCCGATGATTGCCGCCTCGGCAAGTGACTGTCCCGTCACGCCGCCATCACGCTCGGCAATGGCCAGC
Source organism: uncultured Limibaculum sp. (assembly GCA_951813525.2). Taxonomy (GTDB): domain Bacteria; phylum Pseudomonadota; class Alphaproteobacteria; order Rhodobacterales; family Rhodobacteraceae; genus Thermohalobaculum. Next base: position 1,798,505 of record CATOTJ020000002.1, on the reverse strand, counting down.
GCCGTGGGCAGCACGATCGTCATGACATGAGCGACGGCCTCTTCATGGACACAGTCATATTCCTGGCAATGTACCTGATAAGAGTTGCAGGCAGCGGCCATCGCCGTTGGCAGGTGCTCTCCGGTGCTCCAAACCCGGGCGTCGGTACCTGCCCCCATCGCTGCATACGCGGACACCAGATCACGCGCCTTGGGTCCGTTCGATCCAACGATCCCGACGCCAAGCGTATCCAGAATGAATGCTCGGGCAGCAGGCATGGCGGGTGCCATGTCCGCGGACCGGGCGCCGGTCACATGCGCGGCAAGGGCTTCGATTGCGTCGGTCACAGGCAGTCCCCAAATCTGGTTTCCGCCACATTGAAGGGCACCCGCACCGGCGGCAAGGGGACCCTTGAACTTATCCTGTATGCGCCGTTTAGCTTGGGTCTATTCTTCGCGGCAAAGGCGTTCCATAAGATCGATTGCGGCGCGCGAGCCACCGAGCGTGAAGCGGTGAACCTTTCCGATCGCGACGGTCATCTCGCTGCCGCTGAGGATCGCGGACCGGACCGTACCCGTTGCACCGGGCTTTTCCGGATCGCTGCGGACAAAATTGTCGTTCAGCCCGGAAATGATTTCGAACGACCCGAAGGACTTGCCGTCAATGCTCATTTCGAGCTTGTCAGGGACCGTACCATCGCTGTTGACGGGACCTTCAATAAGCATCTCGCCTTCGCATGTTATGCCGAGGCTGAAGGACCCGTCCGCCTCGTTGATCCAGGCAGTTGGCGGTGTGTAACACTCGTCGCCGCAATCGCCCTGATCTGAAGGAATGACATACCATGACCAGTTGGAGGCCAACGCAGGTTGACCAGCGGCCAACAACAAACCAAGCAGCGCAAGGACCAAGGGTTTTCGCATCATCGTTGAGCTCCATCTGCTGAAATCGATGCGAACCCTAACACGCACAATTTGTGCGTGAAGGACTGATTTGGTACGGCTTGGAATGGTGGGCGCGGCAAGGATTGAACTTGCGACCCCCTCGATGTCAACGAGGTGCTCTCCCACTGAGCTACGCGCCCCAACCGGTGGGTGCCAAGCGTATAGGTTCGCCGGCACGCCCGCGCAAGCGTTTTTGGCCCCGTTCACCACAAGGTTGAAAAAACTCCGTGCAACGACGCCATCATGTTTTTAAGATCATCCTAAATGACGCAGCGGACACCATATCATCTGACAATGCCCGAGGGCTTGGTGGGCGGCGTTGTTTTCTCCTCGCCGCATTCAGGCAGCTACTATCCGCCTGAATTCGTTCGAAGTTCTCGGCTTGATCCGTTGACGTTGTGCGCGTCGGAAGATGCCTATGTCGACCGCCTATTTGCCGCTGCGCCCGATTTTGGCGCGCCTTTGCTTTTTGCGGTTTATCCGCGGGCGTGGCTGGATCTGAACCGAGGGCCCGGAGAAATGGATCCGGCCCTGATCGATGGCGCTGTCACCGCCGGAATCAATCAGCGGATCGCCGCCGGTTTGGGTGTTGTCCCGCGCGTCGTCTCGGAGGGGCGGGCGATCTATGCCCGAAAGATCGGGTTGGAAGAAGCAGAGGCACGGGTGCGCGATGTGCATCGTCCCTATCACCGAAAACTGGACGAGTTGATGATCGGGGCACGGGATCGGCATGGGCTGGCGGTTTTGTTCGATTGCCATTCCATGCCGTCCGAGGCGCTGCGCGCTGCGCCGCGCGTGCGCGGACAGGTGCCGAATGTTGTTCTTGGTGACCGGTTCGGCGCCGCAGCGGCCCGGCATATCATTGCCGAGACGCAAGAAGCCTTTGAAGAACAGGGCTTCTCGGTTGTCCGTAATGCTCCGTTCGCTGGCGGATATATCACCCAGCGATACGGACGGCCCGCCCGGGGACTGCACGCGGTGCAAATCGAGATTGACCGGGGGCTGTACCTGGATCAGCGTAAGGTTTGCCCGGGGCGGGAATTTGACCGGGTTCATGACCGGCTGCGCCAAGTCATTGCGCGTTTGTCAAAAATCACCCCGGATCTGTCCGCCGTCGCCGCAGAGTAGCGCGCGAGATGTGCCGAGATCGATGATCTGCGGGTGCCGATAGCAGTCAAAAAAAAAGGCCGTGCAAGCACGGCCAAAGTCTAAAGGGAGGAAACGCCCGGAAAGGGCGCGCAATACAGTGTATCGCTGCTGATCAAGATAACGCTGCACTGCAGTAAATCAATGCGGCAGTGCACAAAATTTGCTGCACTGCGAGAGGGCGATGCAATTTTGCCACCATATTCGGCGAGGTTGGCGTCTGGAAGCACCAAATCTGCGCAACCTGTAGATGTGCGGTCATCGTGCGATGCAGCAATTCTAACGCAGCGCCCGGCCCCTGAGAATTGCGTCTTTCCCGAAACGGGCGCGGATTTCGTCAGTTGCCTTTTCGGCGCGCGCGCGTTGTGCGCCTGCGTCGGCAAAAAGCTGTGGGGCGATCTGGTGTTCGCCCGTTCCGACCAATGCCGATATTCCGACACCGATCAACCTGAACGGACCTTTTTCTGCCATCCGGCGTAAGAGAGGCTCGGCACTTTCATGAATTGTGTCCGCCAGGTTCGTCGGCTCGGACAGGGCGTTCTGCCGGGTCAGAGACTGAAAACTGGCGGTCTTCAGCTTTAAGGTGATCGTATGGCCGGAAAGGTCCTTGGCCTTTGCGCGGTCTGACGTTCGGACAGCCAGGCGCCAAAGGTGCCCGATCAGTTGATCGATATCACCGATATCCTCGTTGAACGTCGTTTCAGACGATATGGATTTAGCGCCAAGGCCGGGATCGACGCGGCGCAGATCGTGACCATGCGCCAGTTCATGCAGTCGCCGACCGATGCCGCCATAGCGCTTCATCAACTCATCGGGTTCCTGACGGCGCAGATCGGCATTCGTATGGATACCATCCGCTTCAAGTTTACGGGCCATCGCCGCGCCGACGCCCCAGATCGACCGGACCGGGCGGTTCGCGAGAAAATCCAAAGTCTCGGCGCGGCCCAGCACGCTGAACCCGCGCGGCTTGTCCAGATCGGAGGCAATCTTGGCCAGATACTTGTTGTGGCTGAGGCCCACCGAGACGGTGACGCCGAGATCGGCTTCGATGTTTCGCGCCAGGGCGGCCATGCTCGCGGCCGGTGGTTGGCCCAGCAGCCGCTCGGTTCCCGTAAGATCCAAGAATGCCTCGTCCAGCGAAAGCGGTTCGATCAGCGGCGTGAGCAGTTCCATTTCCGCCCGAATCTGTTTTGAAACCGAGGAATAAACCTCCATCCGTGGCTTTACGACGACCGCTTCGGGGCAAAGTTTCAACGCTTTGAACATTGGCATCGCGGACCGGACACCGGCAACACGGGCAATGTAGCAACAGGTAGAGACGACGCCTCTTTTGCCGCCGCCGACGATCAATGCCTTGTCTCGCAACTCGGGATCGTCGCGCTTTTCAACCGAGGCGTAGAAGGCGGATTCAACCGGTCGTCGCAACACCCCAACCTAGGAGGTGTAGATGACGACGGGAAGACGAAAATCAGAAAGGTCCACGCGGCGCAAATTGTCCTCACCCGGACGGCCCCCTGTCTGGCAGCGCGAGCAACTGTGCCAGTTCTGGCAGGGTATCGCGGTAGGGCTTTCAAGTGAGCAAGCCGCTGTTGAAGCAGGTGTCTCTGCCCCTGTCGGAAGCCGATGGTTTCGGAGTTCTGGTGGAATGCCTCCCAAACATCTCGCGCCCTCGGCGCCTTTCCTCAAGAACCGCAACCTGGTCTTCGCGGAACGCGAGGAAATCGCCTTGGAATGCGCTCGGGGCACCGGTGTGCGTGCAATCGCGCGCAAACTGGGGCGGGCACCCAGCACGATCTCCCGCGAGATCAGGCGCAACTCGGCGACACGAGGCGGAGACTTCGACTACCGGGCTCTCACAGCGCAGTGGCATGCGGATCGCGCATCCCGCCGCCCGAAGACCAGCAAGCTGACGAACAATCCTGCCTTGCGAGATTATGTGCAGGACCGGCTTGCCGGCCTGATCGCCACGCCAGACGGCATCTCCTTCGACGGGCCTGTCGTGGTATGGAGGAAACGGCGGTCCGTTCATCGGCAAAGCCGACGCTGGTCTTGCGCCTGGAGCCCGGAACAGATCGCACAGCGCCTGAAGGTGGACTTCCCCGAGGACCCGACCATGCGCATCAGTCATGAAGCCATCTATCAGGCGCTCTACATCCAAGGGCGCGGAGCCCTGAAGCGGGAGCTTTCGGCCTGTCTTCGCTCTGGACGGGCACTGCGTCTGCCCCGAGAACGGGCCCGAAACCGAGGCAAGTCCTTCATCTCGGATGCGCTGATGATCAGCGCCCGCCCGGCCGCGATTGACGACAGAGCGGTGCCAGGCCACTGGGAAGGCGATCTCATTCTCGGACTTGGCAGTTCAGCGATTGGGACGCTGGTCGAACGGACCACGCGCTTCACTATGCTTTTGCACCTGCCGCGAATGGAAAGCCACGGCACGACCAAACCGATCAAGAACGGTCCGGCTCTTGCCGGTCATGGTGCAGAAGCCGTCCGCGATGCCATTTCCGAAACCATAATGGATCTTCCGGCACATCTGCGACGATCACTGACCTGGGATCAGGGAGCCGAGATGGCACAGCACGCTCAGCTTCGGATCGACACCGGTCTCGAAGTCTACTTCTGCGACCCTCAGAGTCCCTGGCAGCGCGGCAGCAATGAAAACACCAATGGCCTGCTCCGCCAATACTTTCCGAAAGGCACCGATCTAAGTCAGCATGGCAATGAAGAGTTGAACGCCGTTGCCCATGCCTTGAATACGAGGCCACGCAAAACGCTCGGATGGCGAACGCCCGCGGAAGCACTCGACCAGTTGCTCAAACAGGATATGATCGAAGGTGTTGCGACGACCGGTTGAATCCGCCGAATGCATCGCAATCCATATGTGCGATCGACAATTGGTCCAGTTCCGGATGCGACAGCATTCTGGGCCGGCGGCATTCCGGGCACCGTCCGTTTGGCGGCGTTTCGAACCAAGTCAGGCAATCGCGGCAGAGCGCAGGCATGATCGGAGACTAGCGGATTCGCGCGCAAATTTACATCGGTCGATCCGAGTTCGCGTTTGAAGATCGCAGAGCATTGGAAGTGCTGGATATTTACATTTGGCGCCGCGACCGGCGTTGCAGGCGTGGTTATGGAGTCCGTAAGAGCAGCGTTTGCGCAACTCTATCCCAAGTCCACATCGGCTTGTCCGATTGCAGATGAACGCCGCCGAGCCACAGATCACGTTGGGCGGCAGTGAAGGCATCTTTATGCCCAAGAAGAACGTCTGTGCCGAGGTCGGTCAGGCGCAGCCTTTGCGCGCGGAACGCGGATCTGGTTTGCGGAGATAGCGGCCCGTACCAGAAGGGCTGTGCCTCTGCCTTGATAAGTTCGGCGGCGCATAGGCGGTCGATGATGGTGAAGCTTGGCCAATCGCCAATGAAAAGTACCGTTTCCAGGTCCATGTTTTTCAGGAATATGCTGACCGGCCCACTGGTGCCGTCAGCGATCAGGCGCAATATCTGAGCCTCGGTTCGTGTCAGGCCGGTCTTGCTGTCCGGATATTCCTGCAAATGCCGATGCAGTGCAGCACCCAGAAAGGGCAGCGCAGATGTATCGCCTTTCAGAAAACCCAGCAGGTTCTCGGGATCATCGGATCGAAATGCAGCCCATCCCGCGACCGACAGCTCGACCATCGGCGCAGTGACAGGCCGCGCCAGGGGCAGCAGTGTCGCCATTTGTTCGCGGTTCAATTGGCCAAGACCACGGAATGGCTCGACCCCGTCAAAGCGGTCGATGCAAAGGATGTGGATCTGCCCCAAATCGCGCCCTGCAGCGGCAAACCAATCGAGAAGTTGCAGGATTTGGAGCTGATCAAGCAAATCATGTTCGAACCAAAGAATTATGCGGCCATAGCGGTCCGAACCCTGAAGTTTTTGGTCACGTTCGCAGAAATCGCGCGCAGTGGTTTCGGCATCAATGTACGGGCCAGCAAGATATTCGGCGCGGATCGCGCTGCATTCGGGCAATGGCAAACCGGCAGGGAAGGGGCCATGGTGCATCGGATCGCGCCATGGCAGGACGTCACCAGCGATATCGCTGGCTTTAAGGATGTCGGCCGCGCCGTCGCCATTGGTGATGTGCAAAACGGGCATCTCGGACCCGCTGATCACTTCAGTTCACGGGCAAAAAAGCGAACCGACTTGTTGCGGCCCGGAATTTCGGCCTCACCGACGGCGTCAAAGCCTTGCTTTTCGTGAAAGATCAGCGAGGCGTCATTGGGCGGAATGGTGTTCACCTCTGCGCAGATCATGGGAAATCCGCGTTCTGTCGCGAGGGAATTCAGATCGGCGTAAAGCCGTTTTCCCTGACCGCCACCTGCGGCGGCTGACGCGATGGCAATCCGATCTACATAGATGAAATGTGGATACCGCTGTGTGAACCATTGAAAGTTCCAGCTTTCATAGGCGGCGCCCTGGGCCATCGCAAAAAGGAACGCCTCGCCCTCTATTCCGCGGGCAAAGGTTGCCAGGGAAAAAAGGCGGGCCAACTCGGCACGATCGACGACTGACAATAGTGCCTCGTGCTCGCGATTGATCTCCAACACCCAATCGAGATCGTTTTGGGTAAGATCGCGTATGGTCACGCTGCGGCCTCCGGGCGCGGATACAGCTCGTGCATCCGAACGGCGCGCCCGTCGGACTGGACCAGACGAACGTGATGGCGCCGCAGTTGCCGTGGCTCGTTCACACCGCAACTATGGGCGATCATTTCGACCTCCTTGATGATCTGTTTCGCGTAAGCGGCGACGTTCTTGTATTTCTCTCGCGGAACCAACCCCTTTTGAAAGCGCGGGTCGTGGGTCGTGATCCCGGTCGGGCAGGTATTCTTGTTGCATTTTAGCGCCTGGATGCAGCCGAGGCTGAACATGAACCCGCGCGCCGACGTCACGAAATCCGCCCCCGTCGCCAGGGCCCAGGCGATGTCGCCTGGATTGACCAGCTTGCCCGACGTGATCAGCCGGATGCGGTCGCGCAGTCCGTGGATATGCAGGATATCCGAAACCATTGGCAGGGCTTCACGCACCGTCAGGCCCACCAGGTCCATCAATGGCATTGGGGCTGCGCCGGTACCGCCGTCACCGCCGTCCAACACGATGAAATCGGGTGCACATTCGGTGCCGCGGCGATTGATCTCTTCGCAAAGCTCGGTCAGCCATTCCGGGCCGCCAACAACGGTCTTGAACCCAACCGGCTTACCGGTGACCTCGCGGATATGGACGACCATATCCAACAGATCGCCGGTCGTTGCGATATCGAGGTGACGGTTCGGCGAGATCGATGCCTTGTTGGCTGGGATGCCGCGGATTTCAGAGATTTTCTCGGTTACTTTTTCCGCTGGCAGAATGCCGCCTTTGCCGGGTTTGGCCCCCTGGCTCATCTTAATTTCGAACATTCGAACCTGTTCGTGCGCGGCGATCGCTTTCAGCCGGTCATCGGACAGGTTTCCTTCGCCGTCCCGCACCCCGTATTTGGCGGTTCCAATCTGAAAGACAACGTCGCATCCGCCCTCGAGGTGCCAGTCGCTTAGACCGCCTTCGCCGGTATTGTACCAGATCCCGGCCTCCTTTGCGCCGCGCGACAGGGCCTTGACCGCAGGGCGCGACAGCGCGCCGAAGCTCATACCCGAGATGTTGAAGAAAGATGGCGCGTGGTAGGGCTTTGCACAGCCGGGACCGATCACAAGCGGCTCGGTCGATGCGTATTCATCATCCAATGGCGGGAATGCGGCGTTGACGAATATGGGCGTGCCGGTGATTCCGATATTGCGTGTCGACCCGAACGCAATGGTATTGCCTTCACCGTCGGAGGCGCGCTTGATCCAGTTACGCTGGGCGCGATTGAAAGGCATTTCCTCGCGATCCATCGCGAAAAAATATTGTCGGAAGAACTCACCCAGTTCACTGAAAATATGCCTGAACCGCCCCAGGACCGGGTAATTGCGCCTTACGGCGTCCTTGGTCTGAAGCCGGTCCACGATGAAGAAGACGATGGTCGCCAAGACCAGAATGCCGACGGTCGCGACGAACAGGGCCGCCATGATCTGTAGACCCGTGTAGACGATTTCCCAGAACCACATAGGGCCCCCTCCGTTTGATTCACTCGCGCAGTATCAGGTGAATGGAGATGGAAATAAATCGAAGACGACCGAAAATCGGATCTGATCGCGGCCTCTCGTCCGATCGCTGCGAACCGAGGCGGTAACCGCCCAGAAACCATAATCAGTGTAACGCCTGTCACAGACTGGTTGCCCGTGGACAGGCAGAATGCCCCTGTACTGGTTGGGAGAAGACCGATGTTAAGACTGGCTGCGATAATCGCCCTGTTGGCAATGGTGGCGACCGGAGAAGACAAAGACGCGGCGACGCTGAGCAGCGCCGATCCCTTTGTCATTTTCGCGGCGGAGCAGAGCCGCGTTGCATTCACCTTGGCCGAAGGTGCCGGGGGTCTGATCGAGATTGCTGCAACTGTAACGCCCGCAGAAGGTCAGGTCAGGACGGTTCGCCTGCAAATGTATGACGGCGAAGAGGTCACCGTTGCAATACCCGGGGCCGCCGGAACCAGTTTCGAACTGAACCGTAACGGTGATCAGATTTTCGCCCGGATGAAAAGTTAAAGGCCCCAGTCTGACTTTCCGTATCGCCGCCGGTTAAGGACGCCGCCCACCAGAAGTGGAGGCGGTGATGCCGGGTCATGGCGATCTGTATCATTTATTCTGCAGCGGCCCGTTCAGCCTTTGACAGTGCGCCTGCTATCAGAATTCGGCCAGCAGACTTTCCGTTATTGCAAACGAGAGACGTCGGGCATTGGCGCGTGTAATGACACGGCGGCTCCGATCCAGAGCCGCCGCGCCCGTTTTACCCGGCCAAACCTGGTATCAGTGCACAGTCGCCCTAGCGTCGCTGGTCGCACCCTGCGCGCGGTCGCCCAGAACAAGACCGTCTTCATCGGCACCGACGATCAGAACTTCGCCGTCCTTGATCGCGCCAGCCAGGATCAGTTCTGCCAGCGGATCCAACAACGCTTTTTGAACGACCCGTTTAAGCGGCCGGGCGCCATAAACTGGATCATAGCCCTTGTCTGCGATCCAGGTCATTGCACCGGGTGTCAGGTCCAGGGTGATCTTGCGCGGCTCGAGCCGACTTTCCAAACGTCCCAACTGGATCTTGACGATGCCATCCATATTCTCGCGCGTTAGCCGGTCGAACAGGATCATTTCGTCCAGACGGTTAAGGAATTCGGGGCGGAAATGTGAACGCACAACGGCCATTACCTGCCCTTCTGCCTCGGACGCTTTGGCGCCCATCGGAAGTTCGGACAAGTGCTGGGCCCCGAGGTTCGATGTCATGATGATCAACGTGTTCCTGAAATCGACCGTACGCCCCTGACCGTCGGTTAACCGCCCTTCGTCCAGAACCTGCAGCAGGACATTGAACACATCCTGATGCGCCTTCTCGACCTCGTCGAACAAAACCACCTGATAGGGACGGCGCCGCACGGCTTCGGTCAGGACGCCGCCTTCATCATACCCGACATAGCCCGGCGGTGCGCCGATCATTCGGCTGACTGAATGCTTCTCCATGTACTCGGACATATCGATGCGGACCATCGCTTGCTCATCATCGAACAGAAATTCGGCCAGCGCCTTGGTCAGTTCGGTCTTGCCGACGCCGGTCGGACCGAGGAACAGGAACGACCCGATCGGACGGCTTGGATCGTTCAAGCCGGACCGCGCGCGGCGCACGGCGTTCGAAACGGCCTGCACCGCGTCTTTCTGTCCGATCACGCGATCGCCGATAACCTCTTCCATGCGCAGCAGCTTCTCGCGGTCGCCTTCCAGCATCTTGTCGACCGGAATTCCGGTCCAACGTTCGACGACGCTGGCAACGTGCTCGGGAAGTACCGCTTCTTCAACCAGAACGTCGTTGGCCTCGGCTGCCTCGGCATTGTCGAGACGCTGCTCCAGATTCGGAATTGTGCCATAGGCAAGCTCTCCGGCTTTGGCCAAATCGCCCTCGCGTTTTGCCTGATCGAGCTCGACGCGGGCCTGATCCAATGCCTCTTTCAGGTCACGGGCAGCACCAAGCTTGTCCTTTTCAGCCTGCCATCGGGCCGTCAGTGATGTCGACTGCTCCTCCAGTTCGGACAACTCGATCTGCAACCTCGCCAAGCGATCGCGACTGGCATCGTCTGTCTCCATTTTCAGAGCTTCGACTTCGATCTGTTTTTGCAAGATCTCACGGTCCAGCGCATCCAACTCTTCCGGCTTTGAATCGACTTCCATCCGCAGGCGCGACCCGGCCTCGTCCATCAGGTCGATGGCCTTGTCCGGCAGGAACCTGTCGGCAATGTAGCGGTTCGAAAGCGTTGCGGCGGCCACAAGCGAGGCATCGGAGATGCGCACGCCGTGGTGAACCTCGTATTTCTCCTTGATGCCGCGCAAGATTGAAATCGTGTCCTCGACGGTCGGCTCGTCGATAAAGACCGGCTGAAAACGCCTGGCCAGTGCAGCGTCCTTTTCGACGTGCTTGCGGTATTCATCCAACGTCGTTGCGCCGATGCAATGCAACTCGCCCCGCGCCAATGCAGGTTTCAGAAGGTTCGAGGCATCCATCGCGCCGTCGGTCTTGCCCGCGCCGACCAGCGTGTGCATTTCGTCAATAAACAAAATGACACCGCCAGCGGCAGCGGTGACTTCGTTCAAGACCGATTTCAGGCGCTCCTCGAATTCGCCCCTATACTTGGCGCCAGCAATCAGCGCGCCCATGTCCAGGGCCATCAGCCGTTTGTCGTCCAGGCTTTCGGGCACATCGCCATTGATGATGCGCACGGCCAGACCCTCTGCGATTGCCGTCTTGCCGACCCCGGGTTCGCCAATCACAACAGGGTTGTTTTTCGTCCTGCGGCTCAGCACCTGGATGCAGCGGCGGATTTCCTCGTCGCGTCCGATAACGGGATCGATTTTTCCCTCGCGCGCCGCTTCGGTCAGATCGCGCGCAAATCGATTGAGGGCATCATAACCTTCTTCCGCAGTGGCGCTGTCGGCTGTGCGGCCCTTGCGAAGATCGTCGATTGCACTGTTCAGGCCTTGCGGGGTGACCCCGGCGTTTTGCAGAATTTTCGCCGCCTCGGTGCCCTTGGCCATGGCAATCGCCATCAACAGGCGTTCCGCCGTAACGAACGCATCACCCGATTTTTCGGCGACACGCACAGCGTCATCCATCAGCCGTGCCAAAGACGGGTCCATATACATCTGATCGCCGCCGCCCGAAACTTTGGGCATGGCTGCGAGCGCACCGTCGACCCCCATTCGGGCGGCGCTGGCATCACCGCCCGCGGCAGCAATCAGGTTGGTTGCCAGGCGTTGGTCATCCTCCAGCATCGATGCCAATAGGTGTTCGGGGGCAAGGCGTTGGTGGTTCTGACGCAGCGCAAGCGATTGTGCCGCCTGAACCAGACCGCGGGCGCGGTCAGAAAATTTTTCGATGTTCATTCTGTTCCTCCAGCACGCTCGCCGGTGCCCATATCGGCACACCGGCCCGGTCTGACTTTTGCCGCACCCGAAACGGCCTGCGGCTGCTTTGGTCATGTGGTGTTTATGCAACGGGCTTGCAAGCGCCAAGGTCAACCAGACGGATTTTACCAACCCTTAAGTCGCGACCGGACAGTCAGCCAATATGAGAGTGCTTCTGCCCATTTGTCTGGCGATCGTTTTGACGGCGCCCGCCCACGCGGATCCCTGCCGGGTCGAGCGCGGCAATGAAGCGCGTTCGATCTGTCTGGCTCATCAGACCGAACAACGCCGGGTGTCGATGCAGGCACGGATCGAACAGGTGCTTTCCGGGCTGCAGGCGCTCAACGGGTCCGAACTTCGGGCACTCGCATCCCGCTATCGCGTGGCCCAAGCGGAATGGGCAAAGCGGGTATCTGATATTTGCACAAATCGCCACCCAGCGCGACGGGTCGAGCGTGAAGAATGCCGCCTCGCCGCAACGATCGTGCGCCTGGGTGACGTTGACGCCTCACTCGCCCGCGCAAGCCGGGATTTCGGTGGGCCGCCTGCTGTAGCGGTGCAAAAGGAAATTGAGATTCTTGTTCCGCTTTCCCCGCCAAATGCCGGAGCGGCGGTATTCCCAAGGTTACGCCTCAATCTGCCATATCTGGGCGACTAGCTGCAGCATCGACGTTCCCGGGCATCGTGCAATTCGGTCTGCTGCGGAGCGCGCAGCCGTGGGAATATCTCTCTCGCTTCAGTGTGCCTGGTTGTAGAAGACGATCCGCGAATCAACCAAGAGCAGGAGCCGCCATGACCGCCGATGACCGCCTGATTGTTGCCCTCGACGTTCCGAACGCGCTGGCAGGAGCCGAACTTGCCGAAAAACTGGGTGATGCGGTTTCATTCTACAAAATCGGGCTTGGCATGTTGACCGGCGGCGGCTTGGCACTGGCGAATGAACTGAAGGACCAGGGAAAGCGCATATTTTTGGACATGAAGTTATTCGACATCGGCGCGACCGTCGAAGCAGCCGTGCGCGGGCTTGCTCAGTTTGATCTGGATTTCCTGACCGTCCATGGCGATCCGCACGTCGTTGAAGCGGCTGTTCGTGGACGCGGTGCGGCATCGACAAAAATTCTGGCGGTTACGATCCTGACCTCGCTCGACCGGGGCGATCTGGATGCAATGATGTTTCCGCCCGGCGGGGTTCAAGACCTTACGGTAGAGCGAGCGCAGCGGGCACTGGCAGCCGGGGCCGACGGCGTTATTGCGTCCCCTCAGGAAGCTGCTCTGATCCGCGCACTGCCGCAATCGACGGATCGGCTGATCGTGACCCCGGGAGTGCGCCCCGCCGGGGCCGATTTGGGCGATCAGAAACGCGTCGCGACCCCTGCTGATGCGATCCGGGACGGGGCCGATCACATTGTCGTCGGGCGGCCGGTATGGGCAGCACAAGATCCTGTTGCGGCGGCGCGTGCCATATCGTCGGAGCTCGCCGATCTGTGACCCATCCATGATGTAGGTGCCGGAGGTCCTTTTGTATCGCTGCAGGACGCCTAGGTTGTGGCTGATATGACGACGAGGGTAGCGGGTGATCAGTGACAAAATTTGGAATCAGTCAACCGGTGCGCCGGGTTGAAGATGTCCGTTTTCTCAAGGGGCAGGGCAATTACATCGAGGATCTGGTGCTGCCGGGACAGGTGTGCGCTGTTGTTCTGCGTTCAGCCGTGGCTCATGCGGCGTTTGATGTGGATGCCGCGGCTGCTCGCAGCGCTCCCGGGGTTGTGCTGGTCCTGACGGGGGCTGATCTAGACGCTGAAATCGATAATGATCTGGATGCTTTGACGCTTCCGAATATTGACGGGACGACGTCGCCAAAACCGCGCCGCCCGATTCTGGCGGTGGACAAGGTTCGGTATGTCGGCGATCCGATCGCATTTGTTGTTGCCGGGACGGTTGCACAGGCGCGGGACGCGATCGAATTGATTGATGTGGACTATTCCGATTTGCCGGTTGTCACGAATATGGTCGATGCGATGGCAGATGACGCCCCGCAATTGCACGAAATTGCGCCAGGCAATGTCGGATACGATTGGTGCATCGGTGATGCCGCGGCGACGGAAAGCGCACTGTCGGCTTCGCACCGGACCGTCACGATGGATGCGGTCAACAACCGCATCCATGTTGCGCCGATGGAAACGCGTGGTTGCATCGTGGATTGGACCGGAGAGGAACTGCGCTTTCATTTTTCCGGTCAAGGGGTCCACCGAGGGACCGAGGAAGTCGGGCGCCGTCTGGGCCTGAAGCCCGAGCAAATGCACGCCCTGACGCCCGATGTTGGCGGCGCATTTGGTATGAAGAATTTTATGTATCCAGAATATTTCTGCGCTGGATTTGCGTCGATGAAACTTGGCCGTCCGGTCAAGTGGGTCGCCGACCGGTCCGATGCGATTCTGGGTGACAGTGCAGGTCGCGATAACGTCACACGGCTGACGATGGGATTCGATCAGAACAATCGGATCACGGCCTTCAAGACCGAAGCGTTTTCGAACCTGGGCGCGTATAACGCCGCCTTCGGCGTGATCATGCAAAGTCACCTATACAGCCGTGTTTTGACGGGCAGCTATGACATCCGGACCGTTTGGATGAACACTAAAGGTGTCTACACGAACACGATACCGACCGATGCCTATCGCGGTGCTGGGCGACCGGAGGCGCAATACTCGCTGGAACGCTTTATGGACACGGCGGCCCGCGAACTGGGTCTGGCACCAGATGAGTTGCGGCGCATAAATTTCATCAAGCCTGACCAGTTTCCCTACGCCACACCGACCGGCGAAACTTACGACGTGGGCGATTTTGACAAGGTTCTGTCGCGCGGCCTTACCGATCTGTTGGCGCAAAGATCGGAACGGGAATTGCCAGGCCGGTCTTATCCTAACGGCTGTCACGTCGCCGAGGTCGAGATCGATCCCGACACCGGCGTGACGCGCGTCGTCAAATACTCGGTCGTTGACGATTTTGGCCGCCTGATGAACCCGATGCTGGCAGAGGGACAGGTCCATGGCGGCGTTGCGCAAGGGATCGGCCAGGCGATCACAGAACACGTCGTCTATGACGAAGATGGACAGCTTCTAAGCGCTTCGTTCATGGATTATGCGATGCCGCGGGCGGACGATGTACCAATGGTGCCCTTCGTTTCCGAACCAGTGTACTCGACGGCAAACTATATCGGAATGAAAGGTTGCGGCGAGGCTGGAACCGTCGGTGCGCTGGCAGCGGTTACAAATGCGGTGTTGGATGCGCTGTGGGATCGCGGCATCACCCATTTTGATATGCCGGCGACGCCGCTACGGGTCTGGAACTGGTTGCAAACGGCGAAGTCAACGGCCGGTTAGGTTTCGCGGTCAGTCCCGCAGATCCTTCAAGCGGTTACGACATCGTTCACCGATCCTCAAAGCCCCGATCGACGGCGTGTCAGCATAAGCTTGGCCATCTTGAACATACCGTCCGAGCGCATGCGTAACGCCTCTTTCTGCATTGTCATCGTTGCGTGCAACGAACGCCGCACCCCATGCCATTTATGATCGCCGTCGATTGTGTCATCTCGCCTGGCGAACTTGCTGCTGCGGACTTCATAGTGGTAGCCCAGCGTGAAGTTACGACGCTTTTCGACTTGGTTCGCATCGATGAATGTGTGCAGTCTTAGGTCTTCGCCTGATGGCAGCGCGGCGATCAGACAGCCGGAGCTTGGCTCGCCCTGCCGGGTTGCCGATATCGTGTTGCCGTCCGCGCCAGGTTCGTCGCTCATCAGGTCTGAAAGGCTTTTCCCGACCACGAAGCGATAGGGATCGTGAACGAGATCTTCGAGCTGTGAATTTACGTAGGCAATCGGGCAGCCGTCGGCATCCGGATCGGAAACAGTTACAGTGATCGTGCTGTCCGCACTTGCCGCGATCAGCGAACAGATTTCGTAGCGCTTCGACATCCCGGGCGCACGCGATCAAAAATCTCGGTCCGGGGAAGATGATCCGCCTTGGCGCCCAGGCAAGTTCAACATTTAGGGAACGCCGAGCTATTCGAGAGCCGTTTACACGCGTGAAGCCAAAAATTATTGTGTAACGAGTTGAATTTCGCCGTCCTTGTCGACGATATCCGAGATCACGAGCTGATCGATGCCTTCGGTTCGGAAGAGGATGCGCGACAGCGGGTTGATCAGGTTCGATTCGACGCGGTTGCCAATGCCGCGCCCGCCGTCGATCAATTCGAACGTGCAAAAGGCCAGTAATTTTTCGCGTGCCAGATCGGAAAGGATCACCTCGACCCCGTGTTCTTCGCGCACCGCGTTGATCACCCGACCCGTCACGGCGTCGAAAATTACTTCGGCACTTTTTGGATTGATGAACTCGAACGGAACGACATTCTGACCCAGCCTGTTCATCAGCTCGGGACGGTTCAACTCTAATCTGAAATGATCGCTGACCGCACGGATTAGCTTGGCTTCCAGCGCTTTTGGAGAGTCCGACGGCAGAACGTTTTGGCCAGCATTCTGGGTTCTGTTACCGCCGACCATCCCGACATTCGATGTGAAGATGATCAATGCTTCCGAGAAATATCCGGTTTCACCGCGCTGATCCGAGACACGCCCATCGTCCAGGATTTGCAGGAATACATCCAGAATGCGAGGATGAGCCTTTTCGATTTCGTCGAACAGAAAAACGCTGAAGGGTCGCGCACGTACGGCATTTACCAACTCACCCCCGTTTTCGTGACCAGGTGCACCTGGCGGCGGGCCGACCAGGCGGCCGATCGCGCTTTCCGACATGAACTCGGACATATCGAAACGGTGCATCGTGGTTTCGTCGCCGAACATAACCTCGGCGATCGCTTTGGCCATTTCGGTTTTGCCGACACCGGTCGGGCCGACAAAGAACAACACCCCGCGCGGCCGCATGCCGCGATTGGTTGTCTGAGCGCCCGAAAGGCCCATGATCGAACGCATCAGAATATCGTGCGAACGGTCCAGCGCCCGCGGCTGACCCTTTACACGACCTTCCAGCACGGAAATTGCATTGCGAACGCGGTTTTTGACGACGGACGAAGTCCAAGGGTTTCGCGTGGTTCCAAGCCGGTATACGCGCAGCGCCTCGGCAATATTCTCCAGCCCGAAACCTTCGACCTTCGCAATCTCGACCACATTGCGCATATCGGTCAGCATCATGCCGTCGCAGCGGACGGAAAAGTCTTCGATCCGCCGTTCGCGTTTTTCCAGCGGCATGTCCAGATGATCTGAAAGCGCAAACACTTCGTTGCGCGCAAATGTCAGCCGGTCGTTCAGGTCCGGCAGGCCGATCGACAAGTCGTGAACGCCCGGATTGCGGGTAACGAACCAATCAGGCAGGTCGCCGATCCGGTCCACCAGCCAGATGACGGGATTTCGTGCAGGGCAGTCCACGCCCAGATTGGGCCGGGCGGCTGGGGCCTTCCGGCAAGCCTTGTCCATCGCAATAAACAGTTCTTCCGATTCCCGGCCGCCGATGCTGATTGACGATGCATAGTCCAGGATCAGTGCCATGGGCAGTTCGGCCAAGTCCATGACCTTGCCAACAAGACCGGCGATTTCACCCGGGCTCTTCGCCGTTGATCCCAATTCAAGGCCGCACTGCTTTAAGACATCGCGATAGCGTGGATCGCAGGCGTCGTGCAGCCGCAATCCGTCAACGGGATCGTGGATCAACAGCGCCTCGACCCCCATTTCTTCCAGCACCTGCCGGATGGCGGTGTCAAATCCAACGAATTCGATCCTGTTCACCCCGGGGACAGGATAAAGGTCGCGAACATTGCCAGACATGACATATTGCGCCCTGATCGACAGGCCGGTCACCAATTCCATGAACCAGGGTGGCGCTACATATTCGGCGAAGGCGGTCGGGTCGTGGGCGAGTTGGTTCACACATTGCCTCATGCTGGAACGGCATCGACGGAAAGAATTCTGCCGCTTCGTGCCTAACGAAAAGTGTATGGTCGGCTACAACCGGAAATTGTCGTGATTGCGGCAGTTGCGCGGCAATGTCGTCACCGGGAAATGCGGACTGACTGGCGCTTGCGACCCCAGTTGCCTGGCGAGCCATCAAATTTTCCTGGGAAAGCGGTGCCGCAAATCGTGCAGTCCCCGGTATCCGTCAATCGCCACTCGGAAAGCTCGTACCAATCCCGGCCGATCACCATGGCGCCGCACCCAGCACAGTAACTCGACTGGGCCGCCTTGTGATGCGCGTTGCCGATATAGACGTGCTGCAGACCGGCGGCCAGCGCTGTCGCCCTGGCACGCAGTAAGGTTTCGGCAGGTGTGCGGGATTTGTTCATCATCCGATAATCGGGATGAAACGCAGTGAAATGGACAGGTACGTCCGGGCGCAGTTTTTCGCCGACCCACTCGGCCAGCCGTGTAATCTCGGCGTTGCTGTCGTTTTCACCGGGGATCAGCAGCGTTGTTATTTCGACCCAAACATCTGTCTGGTGGACCAGATATTCCAGTGTCTCCAAAACTGGTTGAAGATGCCCACCGGTCAACTTGTAGTAAAATTCCTCCGTGAACGCCTTCAGATCGACATTCGTTGCATCCATCCAATCAAAGAACTCGGCCCTCGGTGCCTGGCAGATATAACCGGCTGTTACCGCAACCGACCGGACGCCGCGGGCCCGGCAGGCCTGGGCCGTGTCGACCGCATATTCCAGAAAAATAACCGGGTCGTTATATGTGTAGGCGACCGAAGCGGCGCCGGACCGCACGGCGGCGTCTGCCAGATCGGCGGGCGATGCGACGGCCATCAGCCTGTCCATGTCTCTCGCCTTGGAAATATCGTGATTCTGGCAGAACTTGCAGGTCAGGTTGCATCCTGCGGTTCCAAAGCTAAGCACCGGTGTCCCGGGCAGGAAATGGTTCAATGGCTTTTTTTCAATTGGGTCGATGCAAAAGCCGGAGGAACGTCCATAGGAGGTCATGACGATTTGGTCGCCGGACCTCGCGCGAACAAAACACAATCCTCGCTGTCCATCGCGCAATCGGCAATATCGCGGGCAGACTTGGCATTCTATGCGTCCATCATCCAGCCGGCCCCAATAGCGCCCGGGAACGGTGCCGGATAGTCCATCAGCCATTGTCAAATCCTTCAAAGACGGGCATTTCTGGTTGACGGGGTTTGGAGGGCAAATATGGGCGTTCATGAGCCGGTTGTCGCCGGTTCATTTTATCCCGCCGAATCGGACGGGCTGTCCCGAACGGTTGATGGGTTCCTTGCAAAGGCGCCGAAGATCGGCGGCGGTGCCCCCAAGGCTGTGATCATGCCACATGCCGGTTACCGGTTTTCCGGCGCAACAGCCGCTGCGGCCGCGGCGCAACTTTCACCTGGACCACGCCGTGTCGTCGTGATCGGCCCGTCGCATCGCCATGCTTTTCACGGGGTCGCGGTATCCGATATGCGGGCGATGGCAACGCCTTTGGGGCAAGTTCCATTGGATCGGGCCACGATCGATGCGTTGCTGCTCGACCCCGATGTGTCGGTGATCCCGGAAGCGTTCGCAAGAGAGCACTCGATTGAAGTCGAACTGCCGTTCCTGCAACGCTGTTTAACCGACTTTCACCTTGTGCCGTTGGTCGTCGGTGAGATCTCTGATGCCCGGCTCGCCGAAATCATCGGGATATTGTGGGGCGGCGCCGAAACACTGATTGTGGTTTCGACGGACCTGTCCCATTTTATGGCGGCGCATGCGGCACAAGAGATTGACGGGCAAACCGCCGCCGCCATCGAGCTGATCGAACCCGCAAAGATCGGGTCCGATCAGGCCTGCGGGCATCGACCATTATCAGCCTTTTTAACTTGCGCGGATCGCCGCGGGCTGCGTCTGACACGGGCCGATCTGACCCATTCGGGTAATATCAGCGGAGACTTGGAGCGTGTCGTTGGCTATGGCGCCTGGCTTGCTCATGCACCCGAGGATGCCGAACTCTCACCGGATCATCGTGCCGCCGCGCTTCGACTGGCGCGGCAGGCGATGAGCAGCCGGGCGCGCAACGGGCGTCCACCGGTGATCAGTTTGCCGAGCTTCCCGCACCCACTTCAGGGATACGGTGCCGCTTTCGTCTCGCTGACGCAACAAGGGCGATTGCGTGGTTGCATCGGCTCGCTGAAGGCGCACCGCCCGCTTGCCGAGGACATTCTGGACAACGCCGTTCGGGCCGGATTCCACGATCCGCGATTTCATCCCGTCAGTGTCGAAGAACTTCCTGATTGCCACATTGAAATCTCGCTTTTGTCACGACCTGCGCCGATACAGTTTACGGATGAGGAGGATCTGAAAACGCAGCTGGTTCCGGGACGGGACGGACTGATACTGGAGTCTTCCGGAAAACGCGGCACATTTTTGCCAAAGGTTTGGGGCAGTCTTGATGCGCCTGATAAGTTTCTGAACGGCTTAAAGATCAAGGCCGGGCTGCAAAAGGATCATTGGTCTGGCGACATAAAGCTTTGGCGCTACATGAGCGAAGATTTCGCAGAGGACCTGTCGGCGCCAACGTCGATTGGCGCGAAGGGGGGCAAATGAACCGCATTCAGACGCAAGGCGTTCACCACATCACGCTGAACGGCGCCGATCGCCAGACATCGATTGACTTTTGGGAAGGCGTCTTGGGGATGCCGTTCGTTTTCGAGCAACCCAATCTGGATCAACCGGAGGTGAGCCATCTCTACTTTGACCCCGGCGACGGGCGCCTGATCACAGTGTTCTGTTCGAATGACCGGACGCCGGACGGGAATGTCCCTGATCAGGTTGGATCGACCCATCATCTGGCGTTTCAAGTCAGTCTGGCAACCTACAACCTGGCAGCTGAACGTTTGAACGAACGCGGCATCGCGAACACCGGGCGGGTCGATCGTGGTTTCATGTGGTCGATTTATTTTCGTGATCCGTTGGGACACCGCATCGAACTGGCCTGCTACAAGTTCGACCCGCCGGAGGGATGTACGCATGCGCAGGTGTTGCACCGCGCCCACCACATTCGGATCGCGCGCGACGCCATGAACATCGAGGACCGGGACTTGGCCGATGCGATTGAACAATTCACTGTGGAGGCGGGTCCGTCACTGAGTGGCGCGTAGCGATGTTGTGTTTGGCCATTGGGGTTCGATTGCATCGACTTTTGGGGGCGAATGGCGTTCATGTAGTCATCAACGAATTATGGGATTGGCGAGTAAACCTGACAGATTACACGCGGCAGTTGAAATGAGGTGGATGGGGTGATCTACTGCAATCTAATGGGGACGGCAAAGCGTCAAAAGATCTGGCGCTTGGGTGAGGGTTGGATGGCTCGAAGACGTGGTGTCATCGTTGGAATTTTGTTGGCGGCGTTCGCGATCGGAACGGCTTCACCTGCTCTGGCCGATGAAGTGACCTTGCGGACAAAAGACGGTTCCTTCGAGATTAGCGGTGATCTGATCGGATTCGACGGTACAATGCTGACCGTACAATCGAATATGGGTGTCATCCGGATCCCGCTGAATGATGTGACCTGTTCAGGACCCGGCTGCCCTGGCGGGGAGGGTGACAACGCCGCCGAAACGGCGGAAGCCGATGATATCGCATTCGCCGTTGCGCCTGATTTGCCCGCGTCGCTTCTGCCAAATCTTCTCAATGCCTATGCGGGCCAGCAAGGCGTTACGGTCGAGGCTGAGACGCCTATTGGGCCATGGGTCATCGCAGGACCTGCTGGAAAATTCAGACTGATCGCTACCAATGATGCAGATGCCCAGGGTCGGATCTTCACGGACGATGGGGACCGGCGCGCAACCGGTGCCTATCGTCAGGTAATTGCGCGTGACACAGTTGTCGCCGTCGCAGGGCCAGGAAACCGCCCTGCCTCGCTCACATTGGCCGAAATCTCGGCGATCTTCTCTGGCGGCCTAACAAACTGGGGCGAACTTGGTGTTCGCTCACGGCCAATTGTTCCAGTCATACCCTCTCGGGACGACGTGATTGAAAGCACGCTCCTTAGCGCGATTTTCGGTGGTCAAGGCAATATCGCGGCGTCTGTGAGCCGGGCCGAAAATGTCGCTGGTTTTATCCTTTCCAGCCCCGGCTCGCTTGCCTTGATGCGAGGGTCCGCCAAGGGCGCCTTGCGGGCCACGGCCATCGGTGGCGAATGCGGATTGACGACGACGGCAGATGAATTTGGCGTCAAATCCGGGCAGTATCCTCTGATCCACGAAGTGATCCTGTCCTTTGGCGACGGAGATATCCCACCGGCGGTTACTCATTTCCTGTCATTCCTGAACGATGCGAGCGCACAGAGCGCGATTTCAGCAACGGGGTTGGTTGGTCTCAGCATCATCCGCGCCAGCGCTGATCATCAGGCAGATTGGATTGCGAGCGCTGCGAAACTTTCCGAGTTTTTGGGCGGCGGCAACAACTCGTCGGCCAACCTGCAGGAACTTATCCAGGTTACAGCGAATGCAGCACGCCTGTCGGTCACCGTTCGGTACGTCTTCGAGTAAGGCGCATCGGCAGCCGCGGCAACTGGTGATTTTGCCCGGTTGGCGGCTGCCATCGAAAGTGGACAGTATAACGGGAACGAAATCATATTCGCTGGATTCAACGATGCAGGCATTGCGGTGACGGCGGGTCGAAATGCATCGACCGAAGCCGCAAGCCGGGCGCTGGCAGATTTTCTCGCAGCGTATCCTGCGCTTGCATCGAACGAAAGCGTCCGGTTCTCCACGATAGGCTTTGGCGGCATCGCGCCGCTTTTATGCAGTGGATCAGCCATCGAACGGGCGGTGAACCAAAGGGTGGAGATTTGGATCAAGCCACTCTGAACGTAAGGGAGGCAGTGGGGGATGACTGCTTGCAACTCACCAAAACCAATATGCAGGGATAGAAACATGTTCCGACGATCTGTCACCACCACGATAGCCGCTTCGGCTTTTGTCGGTGCCGCATTCGGGCTGCCCGCCCCGGCACAGTCACAATCAATCACGTGCGGAGAGGTCTATACCGTCGCCCCTGGTGATACGCTTTCGCGCATTGCTCAGCGTGCCTACGGCTCGGTATCCAGTTTTCAGATTATCTTCAGCGCCAATTCCGCTGTCGTTGGCCGCGATCCGTCGATCATCGGCGTCGGTGCGCGTCTGTTGATCCCGTGCCTGGACGCAACCGGTGCGCCTTCAACTGCTGACACCACCAACATCCGCGAAGTTAAAACCACCGAGTCGCTTCCTGCTCCGGAAAATAGATTGATCCGGGTTGTGACCGGGACCGACTGGGCACCATTTACGGACGAAAGCCAGGAACAAGGCGGAATGTTGAACGAGATCGTCAACGTCGCATTGACCCGCGCCGATGGGAAACCGGACTTCAAGATTGATTTTATCAATGACTGGGGCGCCCACCTGCGCCCGTTGATCTCGGACCATGCCTATGATCTTTCGATTGCCTGGTTCCGGCCAAACTGCGATCTGGTTGAACGACTTGGCGATGGATCGAAGTTTCGGTGTAACAATCTCGACTGGTCGGACCCGCTGTTCGAACAACTGATCGGGTACTATTCGCTGAAGGGCGATAGCCTGCCAACCAAACCTTCCGACCTGTTTGGTAAGACCATCTGCCGACCAGCCGGTTACGCCATTTTCATGCTGGAAGAACGTGAATTGGTGGCGCCCAATGTCGAATTGCTGCGCCCAGGCACGACGCAGGAACTGTTCGAAATGGTGCTTTCCGGTCGGTGTTCGGTGGCCATCATCGCGTCAGAAGTTGCTGAAGGTGCGATTGCCAAGCTAGATGCAGCAGACAAGATCGTCCCCCTTACCGATCTTAAACAGATCGCCACGCTTCACGCCGTGATTTCCAAAACGCATCCGCGAGGCACCGAGATTTTGGCAACGCTGAACGACGGTTTGAGCAAGATCAAAGCCGACGCGTCATGGTTCCAGATCGTGCAACGGCATATGTCAGACCACCGCAAAAAGACGGCTGGGAACTGACGCTTCGTTCGCCGTCCGTGCTTGGCGGGCGGCGAGCATCAGCCCAATGGTGGCTTACGCCTGCATATCTACTGAAAATTTGACTAATTTCCCATGAAGAACGCTGTGTTCTTTGTCTCACACTCGCCATAAAATGTGAGCACGGTCCATCTGGACATACCGATCTCCCCCGGTATCAGTTGCGTTGGGGAGGATGTGTAGAGAGCGGGAAGTTTAAAAAATGGCCGAAAAAGCCAATTCGTGTATCCACCGTCTGTCCGACGGCGAGCAGGCCTCACTGAAAATTCTATGTGCCAATCCATGCGTGCGGGAAATCCCGGCGAACCATGTGGACCGGTTGCTTGAACTCGGCTTTGCCGAAGTCAATTGCGGTGACCTGGGTCCGACAGGCGCCGGGCGCGTGGCAATGCGGCGGATCGCCAGCGGCTAACGGGTGTTCTGCGTCCAAAACAGTCGTGCCGCGCTGTCGGGATTGGACAGCGCGCAAGCTTCGATTTTTCGTAAAATGATTGCGCACTTGCGCCTTTGACGGCGGAGTGCTCACAATCGGTCGCGCAGGCCGTACCAAAGCATCGCAAGGCGCAGCAGCGGCCATCGGAACCAGTCGCCGCCGGGAAAGGCCGGTGTGGGCATGCGTGCCAACAAATCCCAGTTGCCGACATCGCCCAGCAATGCCTCTGCCGCAATCTTCCCGCCCATAGTTGCCATGTGGATCCCTGAACCGGACCAGCCCCCAATGACCCGAACACCGTTGCCAAGATCTTGAAACAGCGGGAAACGGGTGCCTGTGATCGAGAGCGTTCCACCCCAAGCATGGGACAATGGAAATTCGGAAAGATCCGGGTAAATCGGTTTCATTCTTGCCCGGACAAGGCCTCTTAGATCCCGCGGAAACCGTTTTCCGGTACTTTCGCCGCCACCCCAAAGCAAACGGCGATCGGGGGTCAGTCGCCAATAGTTGACCACGAACAGGCTGTCATAGGCGCAGACACGATCAGGGTTGATGCGCAGCGCCACCTCTTCGGGCAGCGGTTCCGTCACGACGATGAAGTTGTTCAGCGGCAACATTCGGCGCTGCGCCCGCATCGACAAGCCATCCAGATAGCCATTGCAGCAGATCAGCACGTCCCGGGCGCGAACAAGTCCGCGATCAGTGTGAACCTGCCCGTTCTGGACCGAAAGTACGCGCGAATTCTCGTAAATTGCCGCACCGAAACCTTCGGCCGCACGCGCCATTCCCAATGCCAGTTTCAGTGGATCCAGATGAGCCGCCTGATCGTCGCGATACCCCCCGAAGAAGGCGTCGGTTCCGAGTGATGCCTGCATCTCGGCGGCATCGACCTGACGGATGGACGGATGGCCATAGTTGTGCGCGAGGCGCTCGGCATGACCGCGAAACCAGTCGGCGTCACCTTGCCGCCGTCCGCAGGCCAGAAATCCGTCGGTTAGGTCGCATTCAATCCCATAGTGAGTAGCCAGGTCCCGGACCAGGACGTTTGCCGCAAAGCCAATATCCCACACCTTGCGCGCATCGTCGGCACCAACCGCTTTTTCATAGGCCTCGATCTCGGCCCTGGGGCCGACACCCAACTGCCCGCCATTGCGCCCCGATGCCCCCCAACCAATCCGATTGGCGTCAAGGACCACCACGGATGTTCCATGTTCGGCCAGGTGTAAGGCGGCCGACAATCCGGCGTATCCAGCACCGATAACGCAGACATCGGCTTCGATTTCGCCCTGAAGCGGCGGATGCTCGGGCAAAGATCCGGCAGTCGTCGCATACCAGCTGGCGGCGTGATCACCAGGCGTGTCGTTGGCTGTGAGAAAGCCGGTCAAATCAGGCGTATCCACGCATCAGACTATCCCAGTGCGGCAAAGGCCGGCGGATAGATCAATTCACCGGCTTCGCCCAGTTTTCCGTCAGTGGTTTCACAGGCCAGCATGAATTCGGGCGGGTAGGGATGGGTAAACCCCGCCGCACGCTCTATCGAAAATCCAAACCGCGTATAGTAACGGGGCCGGCCCAAGACAAAAATGCCTGGCAATTCCCGCTTGTTGGCCCAGGAAATTGCCGCTTGGATCAACGAGCCGCCCACGCCTTGATGGCGGGCATCTTCGGCGACCGCGATTGGTCCAAGTGCCAACGCTTTTTCAGGCGCGCGTAGATGGCTGAGAGCGGCGATCCCGGACATTTTGCCGTTTAACTCGGCGATCAGGCCAACCGCCAGATCATCTGCGCTGTCCAGCGCAGCGATCAATTTGCCCTCTTCTTGCCGCCCAAACGCTGACACCAACAGCGCGGCCACGTCCTGCAAGTCATCCATTCCCATGGCGCGGATGGCAGCGGTTTCAGGCATGGCCCAGCTCGGCAGCCAATTGATCAAGCGCTCCGCGCGCGCGAACAATCAACGTATCGCATTCGTCTCGGGACAGGATCAATGGCGGCGATATGATCATTGTATCGCGCACCGCCCGCATAACCAGACCCTCGGCGACCGAAAGGTCGCGGCACCGCATTCCGACGGCGCCTTCGTTAGGAAACCGCGCCATCGTGTGCTTGTCCGCGACCAATTCCAGCGCACCGACAAACCCGCAAATTCGCGCCTCGCCCACCAACGGGTGATCTTCCAGCGCCTCCCACTGTGCTTTAAGATAAGGGCCGGTGTCGTCGCGCACGCGCTCGATCAGTTGCTCTTCCTGCAAGATGCGCAGATTCACCAGTCCCGCGGCGCAGGCCAGAGGATGTCCGGAATAGGTATAGCCGTGGATGAACTCTCCGGCATTCCCGATCACCGGCTCGGCAACGCGGTCCGAAATGAAAACCCCGCCCATCGGTACATAGCCCGAGGTCAGGCCCTTGGCGATCGGCATGAGGTCGGGCTGAATACCAACGGTTTCCGATCCCCACCAATTGCCGGTTCGACCAAACCCGCAAATCACCTCGTCGGCGACCAGCAACACATCGTATTTGCGGCAAATGCGCTGAATTTCTGGCCAGTATCCGTCGGACGGGATAATGACGCCGCCCGCGCCTTGGATCGGCTCGCCGATAAAAGCGGCGACGTTCTCGGCGCCTAGTTCTTTGATCTTCGCTTCCAGCTGGCGGGCACGTTCGAGGTCGAATTCTTCCGGGTTGAGACCTGTGCCGCGTCCTTCGCCGAACCAGTATGGCTGATCGATATGATGAATGTCGGCGACGCTGACTGATTGGTCATGCATACCTTTCATTCCGCCCAAAGCGGTCGCGGCGACGGTAGAGCCATGATAGCCGTTCCAGCGACCGATAACCGCCCGCTTTTTCGGCTTGGCCATCCTGTCCCAATAGACCCGGATCAGACGCAGAACCGTGTCATTCGATTCCGAACCCGAGTTCGTGAAAAACACCCTATTCATGTGGGCGGGCGCGGCCTGGCAAAGCGCCTCGGCAAACTCTGCGGCTGGTGGATGCGTGGTCTGAAAGAACGTGTTGTAATAGGGCAACTCGCGTGCCTGACGCCCAATCGCCTCGGCGATGTCTTCCCGCCCATACCCGACGTTGACGCACCAAAGGCCCGCCATTCCGTCCAAAATCCGATTGCCGTCTGAATCGGTCAGCCAACAACCTTCGGCTTTCACGATCACCCGCGCGCCCTTGCTCGCCAGCTCCGCCGTATCGGTGAACGGGTGCCAATGATGGGCGGCGTCCATTGCCTGATAGGCTTCGGTCGAGCGCAGATTGGGGGCCAGGTTCATGGGGTCACTCCGATGCGGAAGGCGCCAACATCGCCGCCGCCCCGCCGGGCGTCAAGCTGGCCGTGTGTGATTCAGAACAGCCGGTTGACGTCGCGGATCTGCCGCGCCCGCTGCCACTTGGTCGCGGGCGTCCAGATCATGTCATCGCGCTTCACACGTTGGGCCCTGATCGCGATCTTGAGCACCGACAGTGTCAGCGGTCCGATGTTCACGTCATTCTCGGAAAACCAATACTTCCTTTTTTCGACTGCCGCGGTGTTCAGGCCGGATCGTTTGCCCTGCTTGCGCCGCAGGGCAACCAGTGCCTCGGTGGCTGACTTGTTTCCGGCGTTCGCTGCGGCTTCCAGATACAGTTCGGCGAGGCGCAGGTTCTGAGGTACGCCTTCGCCATCGCGGTACGCCTCGCCCAGATTGGACACCGCAACAATCGAACCGTTATCCATGGCCTTACGGTACCAACTGACTGCCGTTTTAAGGTTTTTCGGGACACCGTCGCCGTTCCAGTAGAGAACGCCGAGATTGTTCATCGACGCTTCGTCCCCTGTTTCGGCGGCTTTGGTATACCAGGCGATTGCCTTGGTGGTGTCTTTCGCAACACCATCGCCTTCCGAATAGGCCGAGCCCAACAACCACATCGCCAGGCCATTGCCGCCATCGGCCGCTTTTTCGGCCCACTCGACCGCTTTCTTGGCGTCTCGGCTGACATGCTCGCCTTCCCAATAGACGAATGCCAAATTCGATTGTGACAATGCCAATCCGCGCTCTGCGGCCTTGGTGTAGAGTTCGATGGCGCGCTTGGGATCCCGTTTGACCCCATCGCCCGTCATGTATTTCACACCCAAGTCGTTCAACGTTGCGGGTTCGACGTTGTCGCCGGCCACGGCGATCCCATCCGATTCGGACACCCGGAAGAAAGCCTTGCCGTTGACGTCGATCTCCAGCGCCCAGCCGTTTACGCGCGCGATAACCCTGTCAACATCTGCAGGCAGATCCATGGTTTTATCGCCAATCGTAAGTTGTTTCCCTTTGAGCAGAACCGTGAAATTGCCCGCATGAATAACCGCCCCGTCATTCGTCGCGCCGATCGCATTGACCTCTCCGCCAGTCGATGTGACGTGGATGCCGCCCGTGTTCATGTGGACAGTGCCTGCCTGGACGTTTGCTGCGGCAATCGTCGAGAGAGCCAGGGCCACAAGCGTCACCCATGTTCCCTTGAAAGAATCGAACATCCTTACCTCCCCAAAGGTTCTGACTCGGCTTTGCGCGTAATTCTGCGGTCTTTGTGCGCTGATCGCCAGAGCCGATTTGGCGCAGTCGAAAAGATCCGCCAATCAATCACGCAAGCGGGCGGGCTTGCGGGCCGCCGGATTTTGCGACGGCGGCGGCTAGCTGATCCCGCGTCAACAGCCCGGTTGTCGTGTCGACATATGCGACGACCGACGCCGCCGAAACCGCGGCCTGTGCCAAAGCGTCTTCCGGCGCAACGCCTTCGACCAGGGCCGCCACAAGCGTCGAGCAGAAGGCGTCGCCCGCGCCTGCGGTGCCTGCCACATCTGCCTGCACCGAAGGATGCCACCATATCCCGTCGGCCCCGGCCAGATAGGCGCCTTCGACGCCATCCGTTACCAACACCCAGCGCGGCCCGGTCGCCTGCAGCGTCCGCAAAAAGCACACCAGCCCCATTTCGTGGCCGACCGCTTTTAACCCGCGGGCCAACAATTCGGGCGCGTCGTCTGGAATTGCAGGTTCCAGGCAAACAGCCTTTTCTGCCAGCAACGGAACCATTGCGTCTGCCTCGACCCGATTGATCGAGATCAGATCCACCGTGTGCAGGCTGTTGAGCACCTGCGCCCCGCGTGATGTTAGATGGCGTATTCCTGCGTTCACCGCGACGAACGCCCCCGCCGCACGGCCCCGCTTTGTGATTTCAGGCAGGCAGTCAGCCGAGGCGCTGGACAACGGCGCGACATAGATCAGGTCTTCCCCGGTCAAATCTGGAATGTCTGCGTCGGCCATGCGTTCATTGGCGCCGCGATGGACGAAGATCGAGGCATTTCGATCATGGCTGGCGACCATGACCGCTGTGCCGGTCGCCTCCGTCCCGATGATCAGTCGATCCGAAACTGCGTTCTCTTTCAGATGTGCCCGAACGGCGGCGGCATTCAGGTCATCGCCGACTTTGGCGCGTGCGTCCGCATTCCAGCCACGCCGTGCCAAACTGACGGCAGTATTGCAGGCCCCGCCGCCGACATGGGTGCTGATCGATTGGGCCGGGACCTTTCGCCCGGCTTCCAACATCAGGAACGCCTTGCCATCATTGGAAAACGTTGCGCGTTCGATATCTTCTGGGGCGACCAATGTGATGATGTCGATCATGGCCGAGCCGAAATGAATTGATCTCATGCAGGCAGTCCCACTTGGTCCACAATTGCGCCTGACATTCCTTGCACAATGATCAGACCCGATGCCAGCAATCAGTCCATATTGTCGTTGCTTTCAGGCTTTCGCCCCCACCAACCGCCGGATTTTTTCGCGGAAAAACCTGTCCGTCCGCTTCGGTTTTGGCCAAAACCGCTGGTCGTCAGCGCCCAACTCACGGCCGTGCTTGCATTGGCATCCAGGCGGTCGAAATGATCATAGTGGCTCTGCCAGATATGCCCGTCGAAGCTTTCCTGAAGCCGGTCAAAAAGTACATTTTCGGTCGCCGTGATCCATCGGCCCTGCCATGGCACCCTTGTCGATATGTCGAAATGAAAGCGCCCTGGAACATCAGGCAGTTTGAAACGCAACAGGCCTGTGCCCTTCGGCCGGCAAATATTCTTCTTCGTATCCATTTCGCAATCGAAATCGACCGACCAGTCATACCCACCCAACACGACCAGTTGTTCAAGGTCCTTGTTGTACGCGATCAGCAGTCTCTGAAATTTGTAACTGCCATCGACTGACTGGATATATTGGCCGCTCTTGGGGTGCCGGATCGGAAAATAGCAGGTCGGATCGTCTTCCGACTTCACGACCAGATAAGTCTGATGACGCCCGCCCAGGTCCTTGGTCGAATCTGTAAACGGCCATTCATCTTCCACCGCATCGCGGCAGGGCAAAGGAAATCCGCGAACGTGAACCTTGCTGTTTGCATCCTCGTAGTTTGCCGTCCTTTCGCCATAGGTCATCGATTGGGACCAACCTATCAGCCAGCCAGGAGACTTTTTTTCAACGAAGACATTTGCTCGCATCTGAAGATTGGGGGCCCTCAAAGACACTAGCCGCGCCGAGCCCGTAAGCTTTGAGCTGCATTTATAGAAGTTCCAGTTTGCGTATGTGCCGTGCCCAGCCACCGGCTTGGTACGATGTGTCGGTGGCGGGTCGAGTTTGTCGATCTTTGAAACGATTTATGAAATTTCGTAGCGGATATCCAGGTTGTCATCTTGATAGCGCAAAACCAACTCCTACCAGTCCAAATGCGAACAATATCCTTGGACCTGGTCGTTTGATCTAAATCGCGCCAGATCCGCGCCAAAAAGCGATGTCGTGACTGTGGCGCCTGTGCATCGCCCACCGACGGCCGCGCTGCAAAATGAAAGGGGCGGGCAACATGCCCGCCCTGTATTTTCGCTGTCGCCAAGCGATTATTCCGCAGAAACCGAAACCTTCATCATGGCATCCGGTTCGGTCACCGATCCGTTGCCTCCGGCACCACGCTTGATTTGGTCGACCACGTCCATGCCTTCGACGACCCGGCCCCAAACCGTGTAGTTATTGTTCAGGAAGTGACCATCGTCGAACATGATAAAGAACTGAGAGTTTGCGGAATTCGGGTCTTGGGCCCTTGCCATGCCGCAAACGCCACGGTCAAAGGGCAGCGAGGAAAACTCCGCCGGAACATTGCCCAGATCCGACCCGCCGGTCCCCGCCGAGGCACTGACACCGCCGTCGTCTCCGACCTTGCCGAACTTCACGTCGCCGGTTTGGGCCATAAAGCCGTCGATGACCCGGTGAAAACCGATGCCATCATAAGCACCGTCTTTGGCCAATGCCGAGATGCGTTCGACATGCTTGGGGGCGACATCCGTCAACATCTCGATTTTGACGGTGCCGTTCGCGAGTTCAATATTCAGGTATTTCTCGTCCACTGATCGATTTCCTTATTGGTTACTCTGCCCAGGCCCGGATGATTTTGTCCGGCCCGGTGACTTGGCCCGTGTTCGGGGCGCCGCGTTTGATCCGGTCGACATATTCCATGCCGAACACGACCTTGCCCCAAACGGTGTAGTTTTTGTTCAGGAAGTGTCCTTCCGCGAACATGATGAAAAACTGCGAATTGGCAGAATTCACATCGTCGCCGCCGCGTGCAGCGCCGACAATCCCCCTGTCGAATGGGATATCCGAAAATTCTGCCGCCAGGTTGGGCAGGTCTGATCCGCCAAATCCCGCATTTTCCGATACTGATCCGTCGTCTTCGACTCGGCCGTATTTCACATCGCCGGTCTGCGCCATGAAGCCATCCATTACCCGGTGAAAGGCGATGCCGTCATAGGCGCCTTCAATGGCCAATGCCGTGATCCGTGCGACATGGCCGGGGGCGACGTCATCGAACAATTCAATGACGACGGTGCCGTCCTTTAAGTTCAGGACCAAATACTCCTTGTCCGCCGCTGTTGCGGACAAGGCCGAAAAGCACAAGACAAACGCTGCCAGAAGAGCACGGAACATCGGCGATCCTGTTCAATGGTTCGCGCGACAACTAGCGTCTTGAACCCACGCGGTCAAACCGGGCGTTAGGGTTCGGCTTGGTGATCGGCCCACAGCGGTGATATCCTTGTTCAGTGTGGGGAGACCAAATGCCGGTCAAGACGACGAGGTCGCGGCCCAAGTCTGGAGCGTGGTCAAAATTGGGCTTCCCGAACAAGCGAGATGGCTACACCGGCGAACAGGTTCGTCGTTGCGTTGGGCCGGACGGACGGATCTAGGAGAATACGAATGGCGACCAATTTATTGACCTATGCCTTGAAGGCCCCGTTGGCGGCGCTCGGGTTGTTTACGCTCTCGACACAATTGGTGGTGGCAGATGGGCTTCCGAAGGTTGAGGCCAGCGCAAGCTGCCCAGCGAGCGTCAACTCGATCGGTGCCGGTGCCGTTCTGGGCTGTTGGTGTCCTGATGATGCGGCATCCGGCTCGGTCTGGGGCAGTGGGCCATACACAGCCGACAGCAATCTTTGCAGAGCCGCGCGTCATTCCGGGGTTGTGCCCGCCGGCGGCGGCGCGGTTTGGCTGCGGATTGCCGAAGGCCAAGGGTCCTATGCCGGCAGTTCTGCCAATGGCGTGACGACGTCGAACTATGGCCAATTCGGATTGTCGTATTCATTCCTGAATGCAAAGGCTACGACGTCAGCATGCCCGGGCAATATGCAGGGTGTGAGGGGTCTTTTGACCTGCTCGTGTTCAGCATCGCAGGCGGCGCAACGGGGAAGTGTCTGGGGGACGGACATCTACACCGAAGACAGCGCTGTCTGTAAGGCGGCCCTGCACGCGGGTGCGATCGACGCCAAAGGCGGGAATGTTTCGATAATCGTGGTCGCCGGGCAGAAATCCTATCAGGGCACCAGCCGCAATGGCGTCGATACGTCCAGCTTTGGCAGTTGGGGCGCCAGTTATATGTTCGCGAACTGATCGAAAAACCACGCAGGGTGCGCACGCACCCTGCTGTCCGAACGCAATTGCCCCGACCCTAGCGTCCAAATTTGGCCAGCAAGTCTGCCTTTACGTCTGCGGGCACAAACTTTGATATATCACCACCCATCCGGGCGATTTCCTTGACCAGTTTCGAGGCAATCGCCTGGTGCTCCGGTTCGGCCATCAGAAACACCATCTCAATTTCTGAATTGAGCGCCCGGTTCATGCCGACCATCTGAAACTCGTATTCGAAATCCGCCACCGCCCGCAGGCCACGAATGATGACCTGTGCGCCAACTTCCTCGGCAAAATGCATCAAGAGGTTCTCGAACGGCCTGGGCTCGATGGTGATCCCGGTTGTCTTGGCAATCGGAGCGGTCTGACGGTTGATCATCTCGACCCGCTCTTCCAGCGAAAACAGCGGCTTCTTGTCTCGATTGATCGCAACACCGATCACCAGATGATCGACCAGCTTGGCCGCTCGGCGGATGACGTCCAAATGACCGTTCGTGACCGGATCGAAAGTGCCCGGGTAAAGTCCTGTGCGCACGCGATCCCCCTTTGATCACCTTCGGTGCTTCGACCGTTCACAAGCAACAAATATGCTTGCCGGGGTCAAGGGGAATTCGCGCTGCGGCCAGTGCATCCCGTCACTGATCCCGCCGGGGATGGAAAGTTCTGCTTCGTTCTGCTTCGCTCGGCTCGGCTCGGCGTCGATCAGTGGCCCAGCATATCGGCCATCGCGCGATTCTCGCGCTCCATTTCTTCCAGCCGGGCTTTGACGATGTCACCGATTGACAGAATTCCCGTCAGACGATCGTTGGCATCGACAACCGGCAGGTGACGGAACCGTCCGCGGGTCATTCTGGAAAGCAGACTGATGGCAGTGTCGCTGCCGGAACAGGTCTGAACATCCGCGGTCATCACGTCGCTGACGGGGCGCGTCAGCACCTCGGCACCATCTGTTCCAAGCCGCCCGACGATGTCGCGCTCGGACACGATCCCATCAATCTTTCCGCCATCGGATGACACGATCAGTGCACCGATACGTTTGTCGGACAGGACTTTTATTGCATCGTTTACAGTTTGGTCCGGCCGGATCGTCACGATATCGCGCTGGCCTAATTCCTGTAGGATGACGGAAATCTTCATAGCCGGTCTCCCTTCACGTTCGCCCCGCTCGCGGGAAAGGAAAGTTCGCAAGGGCGCTCAGGTTTGTCAATTCCGGTTGGCGGGTGTGCGCGTTTTAGACTTCCAGCTCGGCCGAAGGGATCATCGCAAAGAACATGCCGCCCGACCTCAACCCAAACCATCGCGTGCCATCAACCAGATCGTGTTCGCCGATCTCGACCAGCCGATAATAGCTTTTCCGGTCGATCAACGCCTCCAGGCCGGAACGAATGTGAACATAAGGCGACGGTTCACCAGTTTCGGCGTCGCGCTCCACCCGGATCGGGTTGTCAGGCCCCGCGACTGCGAATTCGCCTACATTTGTCTCGAAGGTCATAACCTGCGTCGGGCCGGGGTCGGCCACCTCGAAATCCACCGCGACGAACGGGGCATCGTCGACCGTGATCCCGATCTTCTCCACCGGAGTAACCAAATAGTAACGATCATCCTCAAGCTTCAGAACCGAGGCGAACAGGTTCACCAGTTCCTTTCGGCCAATCGGGGTGCCCAGATACCACCACATCCCGTCCCGCGCGATGCGAATGTCCAATTCACCGCAATAGGGTGGGTTCCAAAGATGAACGGGTGCCGGACCACGCTTGCCCCGGGTCGCCGAAGCCACGGCTTTTGCCAGGTTATCGGCTGCGGCGGGGTCATGAGGGGGCTTTTTTTGGTCTTCTGGGCGTATGTCCGACATTTTTGTTACCCTTCGATCCTTGGCTTTCAGCTTTGCGCCATATGTAGTGTAATCTGTCGAGCCAAATCTAACCGCGTCAACCGGAGAACCGTTTATGACTGACCCCGTCGCCGATATCGAACAAGCAGGCGAACGTCTCGCGCAGGTCCGTGCCGAGATTGCCAAGCGTATCATCGGTCAGGACGATGTCGTCTCGCTCAGCCTGACAGCAATTCTCTCTGGTGGCCATGCGCTTCTGGTCGGTGTGCCGGGCCTGGCCAAAACCCGGTTGGTCGAAACGCTGGGGACTGTCCTTGGCCTTGGGGCCAACCGCATCCAGTTCACGCCCGACCTGATGCCCGCCGATATTCTAGGGTCCGAGGTGCTGGAGGACGGCCCCGACGGCGGACGCGCCTTTAAATTCATCGAAGGGCCTATCTTCACCCAGCTATTGATGGCCGACGAGATCAACCGCGCCAGCCCCCGCACCCAATCAGCCCTGTTGCAGGCCATGCAAGAGCATGTGGTCACGGTCGCAGGCGAAAACCGGCGGCTGGAAGAACCCTTTCATGTCCTGGCCACACAAAACCCGATCGAGCAGGAGGGCACATACCCGCTGCCCGAGGCGCAACTCGACCGCTTCCTTCTGCAAATCGATGTCGGTTACCCTGATCGCGATGAAGAACGCGACATCCTGATCGCGACGACAGGTGTCGAGGAAGCGGAATCTGCCCAGGTTCTGGATGCTCCGACCCTGATCGCCATGCAACAAACCGTCCGCGCAATGCCCGTCGGCGAAAGCGTGGTCGAGGCGATCCTGTCGCTTGTTCGCTCGGCCCGCCCAGATGGTCCGGACGCTGCAGACATTGCCCGCACCCGCCTCGCCTGGGGCCCCGGCCCCCGCGCGGCCCAGGCCCTGATGTTGGCCTGCCGCGCCCGCGCATTGCTGGATGGGCGATTGGCCCCCACAATGGATGACGTGATTGCCCTGGCCCCCGCCGCCCTGACCCACCGGATGGCGCTGAGCTTTGCCGCCCGCGCCGAAGGGGCGTCGATTGCAGGTGTGATCGAGCAATTGATAGCCGGACAGCGGATGGCGGACGCGGCGTGAGGTTCGAACTCGCAATATTTTGGCGGGGCGGACGGGGTTTCTTGCAGGCGGTCTTTCTGAGCCTCGCGTTCGTCGGTATTTCCCCCTCGATTGATGCTGAAGCGGGCGAAACGTTTCCAATCACGGTGTTCGAACGCGGATGCCTTGAAACCTTACCGCTCTTCAATGGCGCCAGTGATGTTTTTCGTTCCCACGGCCTCAAAAGGATCGGCGACGCGCTCTACAAATCAGATGATCGGCTCGTTCTTGCTTCGGTGCTAAAGGGCGATCACAATTCTCTGAGTTGCATGGTCCGAGCACCCCTAAACAGCATCACTGCGCTCGCGGCTCCGTTGTCGGGTGCTGTTGAAAGGGCGATCGGCGATCGTTCTTGGAACATCCAATCGGATGAGGGCGGCGAGCCGATATGGGGTTACCATCAGAACGGCTATGGGATCGTCATATTGCTTTTATCCGAGCCGCCGCTTGGACCGATCCTGCACGTGGCTGCTACACCTTCAGATGGATCGAAATGATCGATCGGCTGAAACACGAATCAAAGACACCGCCTGGGGCAGGGGGGCAGCAAAGAGCCTGCGCGGGTCGGTCGGATGCTGCCTCGCCTTTCGGTCGAGCGGGAGGGCTGAGATGTTTGCGGCCCAGTAGTAGAGGTCTTCCCAAATGACAGAACCCCGCGCAGGCCTCCTCCGCCGTGATGCGGAAAAGATCTCGGGCGCGCTGCCGCCGTTATTGGTGGAAGCGGAACGCCTGGTCGCGACCCTCGCCATCGGTGTTCATGGCCGCCGCAGGGCGGGGCAGGGCGAGACATTCTGGCAATACCGCGCGGCGCAGCCGGGCGACAATCTGGGCCAGATCGACTGGCGCCGCTCGGCCCGGTCAGACCGGCTCTATGTGCGGGAAACAGAGTGGGAGGCAGCCGAGAGCGTTCTGATCTGGTGCGACCGCGCGCGTGCCATGGACTTCAAATCGGACGATCTCGAATGGACGAAGGGTGACCGTGCCCGGCTCCTGTCTCTCTCGACCGCGGTTCTGCTCAACCGCGGCGCCGAACGCTTTGGCCTGCTGGGCACCGAAGCCGAGCGTCCGCGCACGGGTGAGACTCAGCTTATGCATGTGGCTGCCCTTTTGAACGCCGAGACTCAAAATCCGCCGGATTATGGGGCGCCGCCCGTGACAGAATTGCCCAAGGCGGGCAAGGCGGTGTTCTTTTCGGACTTCATGGGGCCGCGCGACGCGATATTTCCGGCACTGCTGAATGCGGCGGGGCAGGGAACAGGTGGTATTTTTGTGATGATCCTGGATCCGGTCGAGATGGAGTTTCCCTTTGCGGGCCGCACCCGGTTCGAATCGGTTGCCAAGGCCGTTCGCCACGAAACCGACGAGGCAAAGGGCCTGCGCCAGGCCTATCTGGCGCGCTTGGCAGAGCGGCGAGAGGATCTGGCCGCCGTCGCCACACGGTCGAACTGGCAGATCATCGTCCATCGCACCGACGAAAGCCCGCGCAAGGCGCTGGTCCGGCTGCACGCCATTCTCGGGGGAACCTGATGCTCTCGCTCGGTGCGCTTTCTTTCCTGAACCCGTGGATCCTGGCCGGTCTGATCGCGCTGCCGATCCTGTGGTGGCTCTTGCGCGCCATCCCGCCCAGCCCGCGCACCCAGACCTTTCCCGGGGTGCGCCTGCTGCTTGGGCTGGAGGATGAAGAACGCCAATCGGATAAAACGCCCTGGTGGCTATTGTTGTTACGCTGTCTGGCCATCGCGGCCGCGCTCATCGGCCTCAGCCAGCCGGTTGCCAACCTGACCGAGCGTCTCGCCAATCGCTCTGGCCCCTTGTTGATCATCATGGATCAAGGCTGGGCCAGCGCACCGGAATGGGATCAACGCATCACGACGGCGCGCGCGGTTTTGGACGAAGCCACCCAGAACAACCGAGCAGTGATCTTGTGGCCTGCGTCAATCGAAGATGTGCCGGCCATTCTTGCGGCAGACGAGGCTCGAAAAATCCTTGCGTCGTTGGAACCGCAACCATGGGCGCCGCGCCATGCTTTCATGGCGGAAAAACTGGCCGCTGACCCGCGCGATATCGGCGAGACGATCTGGTTTCACGATGGCCTTTCCCGCGACGGAACCGAAGATCTGCTTGCGACCGTAAGCGGATTTGGCCCATTGCGCCTTGTCACGGCTGATGCACCCGCGTTTGCCCTGACTTCCCCGCGACTGGAGGACGGTTTGCTGACCGCCGACGTCATCACGACCGGCGCACTCGGTCCGGCACAAATTGTTGCCTTTGCCCGAACCGAAGAGGGTGGCGAACGCAGGATCGCGGTTGCGAACGTGGAAACCGAAGCCGATGGACGCGCCACATTCACATTCGATCTGCCGCCGGAATTGCAGGGCAGCGTGACCCGGATCGTTTTGGCTGACCGGCCCTCTGCCGGAGGCGCTGCCTTTGCCGATGGTGCGATCCGGCGAGTGAAAGTCGGCCTGGTCGCAGGCGCAGAAGCAGGCCCTGTGACCACTTTAACCTCGGCGACACACTATATTGAGAAGGCGTTGGCGCCATGGGCCGACATTGTCCGCGGCGACCTGAGCGCTGCTGTAGCCGCGGATCCCGCGGTCATTGTTCTGTCTGACTATGCCGACATGCCCGAGGAAGAGCGGACACTTCTGACCGAATGGGTCGAGGAGGGCGGTTTGCTGATCCGATTTGCCGGACCGCGCCTTGCCGCTTCGATCGGGGCACAGGGGTTCGGGTCGCTCAATATCGATGATCCGCTGCTGCCCGTCCGGCTACGGCGCGGTGGCCGTGTGCTTGGTGGGGCGCTTGCATGGTCGACCCCGCGCGCATTGGGGCCGTTCACCCGCAACAGCCCGTTCCGCGGGTTGGAGACGCCGGAGGAGGTCGATGTTCGAACCCAGGTCCTGGCCGAACCTTCGCCCGACCTCGCCGGTAAAGTC
The DNA here is from genome assembly GCA_951813525.2 of uncultured Limibaculum sp. Classification (GTDB taxonomy): domain Bacteria; phylum Pseudomonadota; class Alphaproteobacteria; order Rhodobacterales; family Rhodobacteraceae; genus Thermohalobaculum. The sequence goes on along the minus strand of CATOTJ020000002.1, from coordinate 1,759,554 downwards.
TGGGCGTCGCTGGATGACGGCACGCCCTTGGTGACAGCGGCCCGGCGTGAAGCGGGGCAGGTTGTTTTGTTTCATGTCGCTGCCGATGCCGAATGGTCATCGCTGCCGCTGTCCGGTCTTTTTGTTGAAATGCTTGGCCGTCTTATGACTTTGGCGCCGGGTCGCTCGGCCGGATTGCCGGACTCCGAGAATCTGAAGGACACGGTCTGGCGCGCCGATCTGTTGATGGCGGCCTTCGGTGCCCCGCGCGCGGTCACTGATCGGGATGAAGCCGTGGCGGGTGAGCGGATTGCCGAAGGCGCGGCTGGCCCGGACCTGCCTCCCGGCATCTATCAACGCGCGAACCGGACGGCCACAGAAGCGGGAGAGGCGGAAAGCGTTGTGATTAACCTGACCCCGCCCGATGCCGAATTGAAACCGTTTCCGGATGCGCCGACAGCAGCCGTCGTCGAAACACTGGGCGGTGTTGAAGCGGAACGCTATGGCCCCTGGCTGCTGGCGTTGGCTGTGATCCTGGTGCTGCTCGATATTCTGGGCACATTGATTGTCTCTGGCCGCATGGGGTCGCGCGGCGTAGCGGCGGCGGCGGCTGTCGCGGCGCTGTTAATCCTGCCGGCGCCGGATGCATCGGCGCAGTCTGATGAAACAGAGGTTCCGGCAGCGGCCGTTTCCGCAACTGCCGAGACGACGCTTGGCTTTGTAAAAACAGGCAATTCCCGGATCGACACTATCAGCGAACGCGGCGTCGCGGGACTGGGTTTTGAATTGACGCTGCGCACCGCCATCGAACCTGGCCCGCCGGTCGGCGTGAATGCTGAAACCGACGCACTGGCCTTCTATCCGGTGCTTTATATGCCGCTGGTGGCCGAAGCCCTGCCGTCCCGCAAAGCGCTGGAGGCGTTGAACAGATACCTTCAGCAGGGCGGAATGTTGATCATCGATACCCAGAACGGCACATCCGGGTTTGGCGGCGCTTCGGCTGTCCAGATGCGGGAAATCGCCCGTGCTTTGAACCTGCCGCCCTTGGCGCCGGTCGACAAAGATCATGTTCTGACCCGGACCTTTTATCTGCTCAATTCCTTTCCTGGGCGTTGGCGCGGTGCGCGGATCTGGGCCGAGGCCGCGCCATCCGGCGAACACGACAGTCCGGAGAACGCAGATATCCCGAAATTCGATCGCATCGATGACAATGTCTCGCCGGTGATCGTCGGCTCGGGCGATTGGGCTGCAGCCTGGGCAATCGACGAGCGCGGGTATCCAATGTTTCCGGTCGGGCGTCCCGGCGACCGGCAGCGTGAAATGGCGATCCGCTTCGGCGTTAATGCAGTGATGTATGCACTGACCGGCAACTACAAATCCGATCAGGTTCACGCCCCTGCCGTTCTGAAGCGGCTGGGGCAGTAGGAGCAGAACATGGGCGACCTGAACATCAGTTTCGTGCCACTTCTGCCGTGGACGCTTATCTGGATCCTTGCCGCCGCCGCGGTTGCTGGCGTTGCCGCCGCGCTTTTTTTCCGGCTTTCCGGCTGGTGGCTTCGTCTACTCGCTTTCTGCGTCCTGATCCTGGCGCTCGCCGGACCGCAATTGCGTCAAGAGGAACGCGATGGCCTGCCGAATGTCGCGTTCCTGGTTGTCGACCGCTCGGCGTCGACCGATTTGGAAGATCGTCGCGCGCAGATCGTGGCTGCCGTCAAGGCGATGTCCGACGGTGTGGCGGACATCAGCAAGCCAAACGCTCCGTTCGAGTTGATCACGGTTGAAGTCGGCGACCAGGACGGCGAGAGCGACCGCGGAACCCGGCTGCTGACTGCATTGGACGAAGCATCTGCCCGTGTCTCTCCCGGGCAAATCGCAGGTGCAATGCTGCTGACCGACGGTCAGATCCACGATCAGAACCGGATCGAAACCTTCCCGGCACCGGTCCACGCTATTATTGCGGGTGAAAAACAGGCGTTCGATCTGCGGCTTGGCCTGGAAACTGCGCCTGCTTACGGGATTGTCGGCGAATCGGTGACATTCCAATTGCAGGCCGATGCACTAGGCCAGAAACCGGCCAACCTGGGCGAACGGGTCACGGCGACCGTCGCAATCGACGGCGGTATTCCGCGCCCGGTATTGCTGGATCTTGGAAACATCAACGATCTCGATATCAAGATCGAGCACGGTGGGCCGACGGTTGTCGATATCCAGATCCTTCCGCATCCGGACGAGATGACGACGCGGAACAACCGGATCATTCTGACGGTGAACGGCGTGCGCGATCGATTGCGGGTCTTGCTCGTGTCCGGCGAACCGCATCCCGGCGGGCGGACATGGCGCGATCTGCTGAAATCCGATCCGACAGTAGAACTGATCCATTTCACTATTCTGCGCCCCCCTTCGAAACAGGACGGTACCCCCGTCGGTGAGTTGTCGTTGATCGCATTCCCGACGCGCGAGCTGTTCCTTGAGAAAATCACCGGCTTCGATCTGATCGTTTTTGACCGCTATCGTTGGCGCGGGGTGCTTTCGTCCGGCTATCTGGCCAATGTCGCGCGCTATGTTCGGGGCGGCGGCGCGATTCTGGTGGCGTCCGGTCCGGCCTTTGCCGGGGCCGAGAGCCTCTACAACACTCCGCTTTCAGAGGTGCTTCCGGCAGAGCCCGCGGTTTCGGTGATAGAGGCCCCGTTTCTGCCGCGCGTGACCGATCTGGGACAGCGCCACCCTGTCACTGCGGGTTTGCACGCCCCCGCGGGCGATCCGGCCTGGGGGCGTTGGCTGCGCCAGATCGAGGTAACGCCGCGCTCGGGCTCGATCGTCATGCAGGGAGCCGAGGAGATGCCGCTTCTGATGCTCGACCGCGTCGGCGAAGGCCGCGTGGCGCTGCTTGCTTCTGATCACGCCTGGCTCTGGTCGCGTGGCTATGACGGTGGCGGCCCGCAGGCCGATTTATTGCGCCGCGTTGCCCATTGGCTGATGAAGGAACCGGAGCTTGAGGAAGAGGCCCTCTTCGCGAAAGTCGACGGCGACCGCATCCTGATCGAGCGCCGGTCTCTGTCCGAGGAAGGCCCCGATTCCGTGCAGGCCATCTCGCCCGACGGTCAAAACACAGACGCCGTGCGCTATGAACAGGTCGCGCCCGGACGATGGCAGGCCATCATCGAAGGGGCGGCGGAGGGATTGTGGCGGCTGGGCGATGGCGAAGCCAGCGCGGTTGCCGCGGTCGGCCCGCCGAGCCCCGCCGAATACAAAAATCCCCTGGCGACCGAAGAAATATTGGCAAGCTTGATCGAAGCCACCCGCGGTTCCAGCCGCTGGTTGGCCGACGGGATGCCTGCCGTCCGGGCCGTGGCCGAAGACCGCCGGGCAGGTGGGCGCGGCTGGATCGGCTTGGAAGCGCGGGAGGCTTACCGCGTCACCGGCGTTCGCCTGACGCCGTTAATGCCCGCATGGCTGGCGGCGCTGGCGATTGGACTGCTGTTGTTGGTCGGCTGGATGCGCGAAGGGCGCTGATATCTACCGCTATAGGCCGTTGCTCCATCCATGCCATCCTGATATCAGCGCGCCCTCAACGCGAACCAAGGTGCTCCCATGGCTCGGAAACGCCGCGGTCGGCCTTTGCATGGCTGGCTGATCATCGACAAACCTTCAGGCATCACGTCGACCGCCGTCGTCAACAAGGCGCGCTGGGCGTTTCAGGCTAAGAAGGCAGGTCATGCCGGAACCCTCGACCCGCTTGCGACCGGCTTGCTGGCCATTGCCTTTGGCGAAGCGACGAAGACTGTTGCAATCGCGCAGGACGGATTGAAGACTTATCTCTTCACCGTTCGCATGGGTCAACAGACCAGCACCGATGACGCGGAAGGTGAGATCATCGCGTCCACAGATGTCCGCCCGACCGATGATGCAATCCAGGCCGCATTGACCCAGTTCATCGGAGAGATCGAACAGGTTCCACCACAGTTTTCAGCCGTGAAAGTTGCGGGCGATCGGGCCTATGATCTGGCCCGCGACGGGGTCGAAATGGATCTGGCGGCCCGCCCGCTTTGGGTCGAAAGCCTCGCGTTCATCGCCCGGCCCGACCCTGATCATGTCGAGTTGGAGCTTGTTTGCGGCAAGGGCGGGTATGTGCGTTCGATTGCCCGCGATCTTGGATCTGCGCTTGGTTGCGGGGGGCATGTGTCGGATTTGCGGCGGACGAAATCGGGCGGGTTCACTTTCGACAGGGCCATCGGGTTCGACCAACTTGATGGCATTCGCGAAACCGGTGGTGACGACCTTCTACTTCCGTTGGAGGCAGGCCTCGTCGATCTGCCGAAGGTTCAAATCCGACTGCAAGAGGCGAGCAGGCTTAAAAACGGCAATCCTGCGCCAGTCACATATACCGATCTGGAATATGGCGACGAAGCCTGGGCGTGTTGCGATGGCCAACCAATTGCGATCGTGACCTATCGCGGTGGAATGCTGCATCCCAGCCGGGTCTTCGTATTAGATCCGCAAACCGTCTGATCCCCGGCAGCTTCCCCCTTCACCTGGTGGCGAAGGGGGGCGGATTGCAGGGAGGGGGATTCTTGCAACCCGTTTGCTGCCCGACCGGTATTTCGGCCTGGTGATGGTTCAACGCCGTGCCACGAACAATCCGTTGCCTTTCCGGTCACGAAATTGTGGGGCCGGTGGCGGATCGGCCACTCGGTCGGGCAAAGCGGCGAGTGTAAAATGCGGTCTCTGGCATTCGAGGCCGCCGTTGCGCCCCGAAAATCGGTCGGCCCCACTTTTTTGTCGCGAATCCATCCCAAAAACCGACATAGTCGCGCCCTATGAGCGATGAGCGCACCACAGTCGTAACTTTCCTGCTGATCGAAGCCTTTTCGATGTTGTCTGTCGCCTCGGCGATCGAGCCGTTGCGGGCGGCCAACCGGTTGCTGGGCCGCGACGCCTATCAATGGCGTCTGATCAGTCATGATGGCGGACCGCTGACCGCGTCGAACGGGATGACAATATCAGTCGAAGGATCGTTGGCGGCTCCGGGTGCGACCGATTTTCTGTTCGTCTGCGCCGGTCTTGACGCCGATCCGCCCTATCGCAGTCGGCTGAATGCCGGATTGCAAAGGATCGCGCGCCAGAGCGTGATTGTCGGATCCCTGAGCGCCGGAACCCTAATACTGGCCCGCGCCGGTCTGCTGGAAGGATATGCCTCGACAATCCATTGGGAATTCCAACCGGCCTTTGCCGAGGAATTTCCCGAGCTGGAAACGTCTCCCGGTCTCTATGTCATCGACCGCGACCGCTGGACCGGATCGGGCGGGATCACCGGAATGGACATGATGCTCCATCTGATCGAGCGCGATCACGGCACGGGGCTTTCGCGCTCGGTTGGCAATCAGTTTCAAATCGACCGGATAAGAAATGCACGGATCCATCAGCGCCCGGGCGAACTGGAGCGGTTGGAGAACTTGCCTGCCCCCCTTCAGGCGGCTGTCGATCTGATGCTGACAAATATCGAGGAACCGCTGCGAATGGATGAACTGGCCTCGCTTGCCGGGCTGAACCTTCGCCGCATGGAACGTCTGTTCAACGCCCATCTGGATGCGGCACCGGCCAAGTTTTATCGCCGTCTCCGGCTGGAAAAGGCGCGGGATCTGTTGCTCCACACAAACCTGCCGACGCTCGAAGTTGCGGGTCTGGCAGGTTTCTCGTCCGGCTCGCATTTCGCCATGGCCTATCAACGCGCCTTCGGCACGCGCCCGTCCGAGGCGCGGCGTGCCCGCTCTGGCGCGGTGGGCAGTGCGTAACCACGATCTTCAGTTTTTGCCCATAAAATAGGCAAACTCCAAAAAACGAACGCACCTCCCATTCGATATGATTGGAGACTAGGCAAAATTTTCCTATCCGGACCACGCAACGCGGGCGCAAGGACCTGCGGGTAAGAGATGGGGTGTATTATGAACGGTGCGGATACCGCATGGATCATCGTTGCGACAGCGCTGGTCCTCTTCATGACTTTGCCAGGCCTGGCACTTTTTTACGGCGGATTGGTACGCGCACGCAACGTGCTCAGCGTGCTCATGCAGTGCGTGTCCATCGCCTGCCTGATGTCGGTTCTCTGGCTGGCGCTCGGCTACACAATCGCCTTTGGCAATGGCGGCGAAATGAATGGCTGGTGGGGCGGTCTGGACAAGGCCTTTCTCGCAGGCGTCACGGTAGACAGCCTTTGGGGCACGTTGCCGGAAACGGTGTTCTTCGCCTTCCAGATGACGTTCGCCATTATCACGCCTGCGCTGATTGTTGGGGCTTATGTCGAACGCATCAGCTTTGGCTTTGTGATGGCGTTTTCGGCGCTTTGGATGCTTCTTTGCTATGCGCCGGTCGTGCACTGGGTTTGGGCGACTGGCGGGTGGTTGTTCGAAATGGGTGTCGTTGACCTTGCGGGCGGCATTGTCGTTCACGAAACCGCGGGCCTTGCCGCACTGGTTTTGGCCTTCATGCTGGGCGCCCGGAAGGACAAGTCCAAACCGCCGCATAATCCCGGCATGGTAATGATGGGCGCCTGCATGCTCTGGGTTGGCTGGTTCGGCTTTAATGCAGGCTCGCAATTGTCCGCCAACAATGCGGCGGGCATGACATTGGTTGTTACCCATATTTCGGCAGCGACTGCGTCGTTGACATGGGCGCTTTGGGAAAAGATCAAGCACGGAAAGTCGTCGATGGTCGGTTTGGTGACCGGCACGATCGCGGGTCTTGCGTCGATCACACCTGCCTCCGGCTCGGTTGGCCCGGTCGAGGCGCTATTGATCGGCGGCGTCGCCGGTGTGATCTGTCAGGAAGCCTGCGGATTGGTGAAGAACGTTATCAAAATCGATGACACGCTCGACGTTTTCGCAGTTCACGGCATTGGCGGCATCTTCGGCACGTTGATGATCGCAATCCTCGGGCATGCAAGCTTCGGCACTCAGATCACAGCCTTGGCAGCCGTTGGTGCCTTCACCATCGTCGTGACCGTGATCGTGATCCTGGTCTGCAAGGCAATCTTCGGTCTGCGTGTCTCGGAAGAGGATGAATACACCGGGCTTGATCTCTCCTCGCATGGCGAGCGCGCCTACGATCATTCGTCGTAGCGCTGGACAGTAAACGGCCCATGGCCTAGCGACAGGGGGCGGTGCATCGGGCGCCGCCCCCATTTTGTTGTGCAGATGCTTGCGAAACCTCTATCGATCGCGGTTCTGATTCTCAGCCAGATCGCAGTCCTTGCGGTTTGGTTTTCATCCGCCGCTGTCTTTGCCGAGATGAAGGATGAAGCCGGGCTGACCACGGCGACACTGGCCTGGATGTCGACAGCAACGCAGGTCGGTTTCGGCGTCGGTGCGCTGATCTATGCTGCAATTGGCCTGGCCGACCGCTACGATCCGCGGGTTGTCTTCACCATTTCTGCGTTCCTGTCGGCCGGGTCCAACGCATTGATGCTTGCCGTTCCGATTGGTGGGACCGAGGCCATTGTCCTGCGGGCCCTGACTGGTGCCTTTTTGGCCGGGGTCTATCCGGTCGGCATGAAAATCGCCGTCGGTTGGGCATTGCGTGACCGGGCCTTGCTAGTCGGGGCGTTGGTCGGCGCACTGACGCTCGGCTCGGCCCTACCCCACCTGATCGCGCTGACTGGGGGGGCGGATTGGCGATGGACGATCCTGTCGACCAGCGCGATTGCCTGTGTCGGGGCCGTTGCGATGCTGTTCATCGGGCTTGGACCTTATCATGCCAGGGCGCCGCGCCTCGACCTCTCGGCCATCACCCTGGCCTGGACAAACAGGCGCATTCGCTACGCGATCATCGGCTATATCGGCCATATGTGGGAGCTTTATGCCTGCTGGGCGTGGATCGGCGTCATTGCCGGGGCGTCCTTTACTGCCGCCGGGCTGACCGATGCGGGCGATCTGGCCAAGTTGACGGCGTTCCTGGCGATTTCGTTGGGCGCCTTTGCCTGCATTCCGGCAGGACGACTGGCGGATCGTACCGGCAAGGGCCCGGTCGCTTCACGGGTCCTGGCCGCTTCAGGTCTGCTGGCCGTGTTCGCTGCGCTGGCCTTTGGCGGGCCGGTCTGGCTGGCGATGCTTGCGCTGATCTTATGGGGCATCATGGTCATTCCGGATTCGGCCTTGTTCTCTTCGATGGTTGCCGACGCCGCACCGCCGGAACGTGCAGGATCAATCATGACCCTGCAGAATGCCATTGGTTTCCTGCTGACATCTGCGACGGTGCAGATGACACCGCTGCTTGCCGACTGGCTTGGTTGGGCGCCGGTTCTGGCTCTGATGGCACTCGGTCCCGCTGTCGGTGTCTGGGCGATGCGCATGCACGCCCGGGCGGCGGCCGAGGCAGGCGCGACTACGCCTACCTGATCTTACCTATCGGCAAGTCGGTTGCCCGGTCGACATCTGCCAATCTTTGGGCGAAGCCGACACGCAGTCCGTGCAGGCCCCGCAACGTATCAGACAACGCGTCCGGCCCAGACCATCGGACCCCGCGAAAAAGGTCCGCAGGCAATGGGCGCCCGCCGCGACGCAGACCGATCAACCAGAAGCCGCCGTCTTCGGCAGGACCCAGCACCGCATCGTGTCCGCGTAATACTTCGAAGCCTCGCGCAATCTCGCGCGTATTGATTGCGGGGATATCTGATCCGACAATCATGACCGGACCGGGCGGCATCCGCTGCAGCGCGCGTGCCATACGAGCACCGATATCCCCGGTGCCCTGCGGCCAACGCGGGATACCCGGCGGCAACAACGGTGACACCATGCCTGCGATGTCTGGCGCGACGGCCAGAACCGTGCGCCAACGCGGGTCAAACCCGACCCGCCGCACCAACCCGGCAAGTGTTCTACGCGACCATCCGGCTGCTGCGACGGGACCAATATCCGCCGCCAACCGTGTCTTTACGCGCCCAGGCATGGGCACCTTTGCGAAGATCATCAGCGTCGGCGTCATCGTCGGTACCACTCGACCAGCCGTTCAGGGGGCACACCCAAGAAATACCGGGCCAACGTGCCCAGATTGCGCCATCCGCGGCGTGCCCAGCCATCACGCAGATATCGCTCGGCCGACGTCACAGCGACGGCCTCTAGCGGCCGCAACCGCCCGCGCAATCGTCGGACCAGCGCCACATCTTCCATCAACGGAATCTCCGGGAAACCGCCCGCCGCTGCATAAAGCGCTCGCGGGACCAGCAAACCCTGGTCGCCATAGGGCAACCCTAACCAACGGGACCGCCAATTGGCCCATCCCGCAACCCGGCGTGCGGCCCAGCGATCGCAGTCAAAGGCCAAACGGAACCAACCGGCCTGGTCGGGGCACTGCGCGATATGGCGTTGAACTGCGTGTGCCCAGCCCTCGGACAAGACGGTGTCTGCGTGCAGAAACAACAGCCAGGGGCCGCTCGCCGCGCTGGCACCGGCCGATAATTGCGACCCGCGCCCGCGCGGCGCCGTAATCAAGACTGCACCCACCTCCTCGGCGACTTCGGCGATCGCGTCAGACGATCCACCGTCGGCCAGGATCACTTCACGGACCACCCCGTCGAACAGCGCTTCGCCCAGTGCACCCAGACACGGGCCCAGGCTGTCTGCCGCATTTAACGTTGGAATGACGACGGAAACCGGCGCCATCAGCGCCACCGTTCGGCCAGCATCACCAGCACCAGAACCGCTGCCCCCGACACCGCAAAGCCCGCCATCAGGGGTATGACGGACTGGTCCATGCCAAGTGCAATCAACGATCCGAACGGAACCGCCAACAGCGATGACACCGACATGACGACGGCCGAGGCTGTTCCTGAAATGTGTCCCAGCGGCTCTAACGCCAAAGCCGTGAGGTTCGAGAACATCAGCCCGGATCCCACAAAAACCGGCGCCATCATCACGACATAGACCCAGACCGGGGGCACCAGCCCCCAAACCAACCAGGTAACCGTCGCTGCCAGCGCGCCGGACACGGCAACCATGACGGCCGCAATCGTCGTTAGGCGTCGCATCCCCATACGCATGACCAACTGGGCATTCGTGATCTGAGCGACGGCAATCAGGGCCGCGACAAGGGCAAAAACCAAGGGAAAGTCGTCGCCCAAACCAAACAATGTTTCATAGAGATGCTGCGCGGTCGACAGCATGGCGGCGAATGAGCTGAATATCGCGACCAGCGCCATTGTGTAGATCATCGTGATCCGGGTGGTCAGCGCCTCGGCAAATGCCTGGCCGAGCGGGCGAAAACTCAACGGCTGGCGGTTTTTCTCGGGCAGAGTTTCAGGAACAGTCGCGTAATGCAGCACGATGCAGACCAGCGACAGCGCCAAATAAAGCACGAAGATCGCCTGCCAGCCACCCAAGCGTTCGGCCTGTTGCCCGATCAGCGGCGCCAGCATCGGCACCAGCATAAAGACCGTCATCACGATCGACAGAATGCGCGCCATCGCGCGACCTTCATAGAGATCGCGAACAATGGCCATCGCAACAATTCGCGGCCCGGCTGCGCCGATCCCTTGCAAGAGACGCCCGATCAGAATGCCAGCCAACCCGCCTGAAAAAACTGCGATCAGCGTGCCTGCCAGATAGATCGCCCAACCGATCATTGCCGTATTGCGACGTCCGATCGCGTCGGAAAGCGGGCCAAACACCGGTTGGCCCAGCCCCATTCCAATAAAAACGATCATGACCAGAAAAGGTGCTTCGTCGATGGCGCTGAACCCAAGATCGCCTGCGATCGCGTCCATTGCCGGCAGAATAGCATCGACCGTCAGCGCGACGACCGAGGTCATCAGCGCCAGAAAAATGACCAGCCCCAGCGGCGCGTGCCCCTGGGCGCGGTCCTCGTCGGAAGGCAGAAGCATTCGGACCTCGGATCAGGCAAGCCCGTCATATAACCTCGCCAACCCGGCGGCGACAGAGGTATCGTCGCGGCAGTTCGACCGGGCGCGCGGCACCTTTGTGCGTCCATTCTTTCCTGCTGCCCGCAAACCACTATATGATTGGTCGAACCCGGACCGGGGAAACGAAGGAGAGGCGGCAATGGCGTTGCAAGGTTACACCGACAAGACCAGAACCGTCTTCGCGATGACGGGCGCCGATGTGCGCGCTGTCCTGCAAAACGTCGTGACCAATGACGTTGATGCGGTCGCGCCCGGGGTTGCCGTCTATTCTGCGCTGCTGACGCCGCAGGGAAAATATCTGTTCGATTTTTTCCTCTTGGATGGGGTCGGGTTTGGCTGGCCAACGGGCACGATCCTTGTCGATGTTGCCAGCGAACGCGCGGCTGCACTGGCGCAGCGCTTCAAAATGTATTGCCTGCGCCGCGATGCGGCGATCGAGCCTGAAACCGGGATGTTCGTTGCCCTGGTCTGGGGCGAAGGGGCGACGCCTGAAGGTGCGATCCCTGACCCGCGGTCTACGGCGATCGGCTGGCGCCTCTATTCGCCAAACGCCGCCGTTCCGGCCGGGATCACTTCAGCGGCACTGGCTGAATATGATGCCCTTCGGGTCGCCCATCTTATCCCGCAATCGGGCGTCGAGTTGCAGCCTGACGACACCTATATTCTGGAAGCAGGTTTCGAGCGTCTGTCCGGCGTCGATTTTCGCAAGGGGTGCTATGTCGGCCAAGAGGTCACAGCGCGCATGAAGCACAAGACCGAACTGCGCAAAGGCCTGGTTCAGGTTCAGATCGAGGGCAGCGCCCAGCCTGGAACGCTGATACAGGCGAATGGCAAGGCCGCGGGAACGCTGTTCACGACCGTGGACGGGCAGGGTCTCGCACATCTGCGTTTGGATCGTGCCGGGCCAGATATGCTGGCGGGCACCGCGCTGGTAAGTTACGCAGCCGAAAGCTGAGCAACTTGAGCGCCGTCGCCGCCGGATCTGCGCGGCAAGTTGCCAGCACTTTGCCAATCATCGCCGGTCACCAGCGCGTTCGTGCGCCAGCAATGCGGCCAATCCCTCGCGATAGGATGGGTAGGCCAAATCCACTGCCAATTCTTCACGAATGCGCTTGTTCGAAACGCGTTTTGATTCGGCATAAAAACTCCGCGCCATTGGGCTCATCTCGGCATCGTCGATGTTGACTGCGGGGGGCAAAGGAAGGCCCAGCAATTCGGCGGCGTGGCCGATCACATCCTGGGGCGGCGCCGCAAGATCGTCGCAAACATTGTAGATTGCCCCAGGTTCGGGCCGGGCAATCGACGCCGCCAGGACGCTTGTAATGTCGTCAACATGGATGCGGCTGAAAACCTGGTCCGGCTTGATGATGCGCCGCGCCTTGCCACTGGCGACCTTCGCAAATGGTCCGCGTCCGGGGCCGTAAATCCCGGCCAACCGAAAGATGTGCAGCGGCAGGCCCTCGATCCTCTGCCAGGCCCGTTCGGCCGCCAGACGCCATTGCCCCCGCCGGGTCGTGGGCAGGCAATCCGAGGATTCATCGACCCATCCGCCCTGCCGGTCGCCATAGACACCGGTGGTCGAAAGATATCCAGCCCATTCAATCTTCCGGGCTTGCGCCGTAATTTCGGCGGACAAGGCGTTCAATACCGGGTCGCCGGCTGCGGTCGGTCCGGCCGAAATTAGAAGATGGCTTGAACTGGCCAAGATTTCCGAAAGTTCGCCGCCCGGCCAAACGACCGGCTCGGCGCCGGTCGTGCGGATCACCTCGGCCTTTTCCGCGCTGCGCGTCGTGCCGATGACCCGCCAGCCCGCAGCGATCAATCGCGGCGTCAATGCCTGGGCCGAATAGCCGTGGCCGAAACTCAAAAGCGTGGCGCCATCGCCCATGGTCAACGTCCCTGTCAGAATATAGAACCGCGCAAGTTAGTGCATTTTCCAGCCTGACTAAACCGCTCAGGCACCAGGAAAATGTGACCGATTAAGGACTTAAAAGCGTGTTCCCTGGACAGATGGGAACGCACGCGGGCGGAGGAGCCAATTTATGCGACGCAAAGCCTTCGGCAACATCGTCCCCGGTGCGGCGGCTTTCATCGTGGCGGTTCTGGGCGTGGGTTTGGTAACAGGCCCCGCCTGGGCCGTGAACGATTATGAAGCCTGTCTGACCTTGATCGAACAGGACCCGCAAAAGGCTCTGACCGAAGCTGGCACCTGGGCGCGTTATGGCAATGGTGGAACCCCGGCGCGGCATTGTTATGCACTTGCTTTGCTTGCCTCGGGCGCACCGCTGAGCGCGGCGGACGAACTGATGGCAGCCGCGACCGAGGAACAGGGGCTGACCGATAACGAACGGTCACGTTTGTTCGTGCAGGCAGGCGAGATCCTTTTAGATGCGGGCGAAGACCTCAGCCCGGCCATCGCCGCGGAACAAGCGGTCAAATTGTCCCCGAACAGTGCCGATGCCATCGGCTTGCGGGGTGCGGTTAAACTGAAGGCCGACGATTATACCGGTGCGTTGAACGATCTGAACCGGTCGATCAAGCTGGGCGGTCCGCAGGCAAATTACCTGACGTTGCGTGCCTCGGCAAAGCGGCGGCTGGGCCGCGCAACTGCGGCACGCGACGATGCTGTTTGGGCAACCGAGATAGACCCGGCATCGGCGCATGCCTGGCTGGAACGGGGCCGGGCCGAGGCCGCGGTGCAAGACCGCCACAACGCGCGCCAGTCGTTCCTGAAAGTGATGGATCTTGCGCGTGGATCAAACATCGCTCGGGCTGCCCAACTGGCATTGCAGGCGATGGACACGGGCGCCGACGGATAAGCCCGGCACGCGGTGCCGCGGTTCTTTCTGGTGCGATGCTGCTTTGGATCAATCAGGCGTCAGCATATACCCTGCCCCCCGAACCGTTTGCAGGTATCGCGGGTTCTTGGGGTCAATCTCGATTTTGCGGCGCAGACGAGTGATCTGCACATCGACAGCCCGTTCCTGCACATCGCCGCTGGGACCGCCCAACTCCTCGGCCAGGCGCATCCGGCTGACCGGCTCGTTAGGTTGCCGCGAAAAGACCCGCATCAGCGCCTGTTCGGTCGATGTCAGGCGTACCGCCACCTCGCCTTCGCTCAACTCGCCGCGGATCAGGTCATAGCGCTTCTGACCCAGTGTCAGGCTTTTTACGACCTCTTCATCGGGGATCACCGGCGCCGCCCGGCGCAGGATCGCGGCGACGCGCAGCAACAGTTCACGCGGCTCGAACGGCTTGGGCAAATAGTCGTCGGCACCTGCCTCCAGCCCCTCGATCCGGTCGCCGGTTTCACCGCGGGCCGTCAGCAGCAAAACCGGCGTCTCGCTGGTTTCGCGGACCCTGCGGGTGAAGCTCAACCCATCCTCTCCCGGCATCATGACATCGACGATCATCAGATCGAAGCTAAGGCTTTCCAACAGCCGGCCCGCATGCGCAGCGTCGCGGGCAACACTGACCAGATAGCCATTTCGGGCCAGAAACCGCTTCAGCAGATCCCGGATGCGCTCGTCATCGTCGATAACCAGAATATGGGCGGCGTCGGCAATGCTCATGGGGCAGAACTTCCGATCATGGCCAGAACGCGGTCGCGGTCCTCGGCGTTGATGATTTGCTGCATGACCGCCCTGAACCCGGCGACCGCTTCGGGCCCTGCGCAGCCATAGGCGGCGCGGATGCGTCGGCGCTGCAACTGAGACATCTCTTCCTCCAACGCTTCGCCCGCTGGTGTCAGCGTCAGATTTCGCTCGCGCCGGTCTTGCTTTCCGATCTGGCTGTCGACCAGCCCGTCTTCGATCAATTGGCGCAGCACACGGTTCAACGATTGCTTGGTGACTTGCAGGATATCCAGCAGACCCGCCACCGTGATGCCCGGGCGCCGCCGAATAAAGTGGATCGCGCGGTGATGCGCCCGGCCCAAACCCCGATCGGCCAATACGGCATCGGGGTCGCCGGTGAAATCGCGATAGGCAAAGAACAGCAGTTCGATCGCTTCGCGCAGCGCCTGATCTTCGATCGCCGCCGCTGCCGTGCCCTCCAGTGTGGGCTGTCCCTGCATTGGCGTCCTCTCTGTTCGGCCTTGCGGCAACTGTCGCCGCCGCAGGCACCGGTTCGCTGCTTCGGTCACGAATTATGTCAGTGTTGTTGACACATCTCAAGCCCGATGTTAGCCGGATAACGGGTTGAGCGTAAGATTCGGTCGGCCCAGCACTCGAAAACGTAATAATCGGACGCGGGTGAGGACCCGCGCAGGAGAGAGACATGGCTGAAGGCGCATATGACGACCGCGATGGCAGTATCTGGCTGGATGGCCAGTTGGTGGACTGGCGCGCCGCAAATGTACATCTCCTGACCCATGCGGTGCACTATGCATCGTCGGTTTTCGAGGGCGAGCGCGCCTATGGCGGCACGATTTTCGAGAGCCGAAAGCATTCCGAGCGCCTGCTGGAAAGCGGGCGCCAACTGGATGTTCCAATTCCCTACACCGTCGACGAGATCGAGGCGGCCAAGTATGAGGCGCTGAAAGCCAACGGTCTGACCGACGCCTATGTCCGCGCCGTCGCATGGCGCGGCGCCGGGCCAGATATGGGGGTCGCTTCGGCTGGCAACCCGATCCATCTGGGGGTCGCCGTCTGGGAATGGGGCGCCTATTACGGCGATGCAAAGATGAAGGGTGCCAAACTCGACATCTCGAAATGGAAACGTCCCAGCCCGGAGACAATTCCCTGCAAGGCCAAGGCCGCCGGTCTCTACATGATCTGCACCATGTCCAAGCACGCCGCCGAGGCCAAAGGATGCTCGGACGCTCTGATGATGGACTATCGCGGCTATGTCGCCGAGGCCACCGGCGCCAACATTTTCTTCGTGAAGGACGGTGAAGTGCACTCACCCACGCCTGATTGCTTTCTGGACGGCATCACCCGCCAGACGGTCATGGGCATGCTGCGCGAGCGCGGCGTGACCATCCACGAACGCCATATCATGCCGAACGAGATGGAAAGCTTCGAGCAATGCTGGTTGACCGGCACCGCTGCGGAAGTCACGCCGGTAGGCCAGATTGGCGACTATAATTTCGAAGTCGGCGCCCTGACCCGCGATATCGCCCAGGACTATGAGAATCTGGTGCGCGGCAACCGGTAATTCCACTGCGTTGTTGGCGATTATCTGACCGGGCTCCGGGCAGGCGCCGCCCCTAGGGCCCGGAATTCTTATTCTGAGTTCAAACCTGGCGGTCAACGCCCGTCATTCCGCCACCATGTACGGCCAAATTTTTCTTCTCTTTCGTTCGACTTGCATCGTAGGCAGGAACGGAACTTGGCGAACAAGGGGTTTGAGCGATGAGAAAGGCTGTAAAAACGTGGCTGACCGCCCTCTCGTTCTGTTTGCTGACCACGCCGATGGCGATGGCATCCGAGATCGAAGAATGGCGTGCCAAATGCGAGGCAGGTGATGCGCAGAGCTGTGATGACCTGAGTTTCGCCTACAAGTCCGGCGAAGGCGTCGAGCAAGACGATGCTGAGGCGCTGCGATATTTTACGATGGCCTGTGATGCCGGCGGTGGCAATGCCTGTTACAATCTCGGCATCTGGCATTCCATGGACGAGGGCCATTGGGGGACCACAAAGGACACCGCCAAATCGATCTCCTTTCTGGAAAAAGCCTGCGATCTAAGCGAGTTAGACGCTTGCGCCTGGATTGGACGGATCTATCTGGAAGGCGAGGATGTCGAGGCAGACTTTTCCAAAGCCAGGGCCGCGCTGACTTCGGCCTGCGACGGACAAAAAACCAAGGGCTGCACCGGTCTTGGCGAGATTTATTGGCTCGGCATGGGCGTTGACGAGGACCCCGTAAAAGCGGCGGCGCTCTTCAAATCCGCCTGCGAGAGTTTCGATGCACTGGCTTGCTCGAACCTGGCCGAGATGCATCTCACAGGTTCAGCCGTCGAGGAATCGATGGACGAGGCAGTTCGGTACACCGGGCTTGCCTGCAGCTATGGCGACGAGGACGCGTGTTTGGCCGCGGCAGCAGCCTATGAGGACGGCCAGGACGTCAAGAAAGACACGCTCAAGGCTGGCCACCTCTATCGCATTGCCTGTCAGAATGGAGATGCCGCGGGATGTGAAGGGTTGAAGCGAACCTACGCAGGCGAGGCTTGTCCCTGCTTTGCAGCGAAGGAAATCTTGGCCCTTTGCCCGCGTCCGGACGCCGATGCGACGACGATATTGATCGGCGCGACCGACCAAAACCGGCGGCGGCTGACATGCCAATCCACCCAGAATTACTCCCCAGGCTCGGTCATTTATGATCTTTACCCTGGCCAGGATGGCAGCGCGCACTCCTGCTTTGTCCAGTCTGTCCGGGTCGAGCCATATGGCAGCGGCGGCGGCGGCCAGGACCTGAGTGGCGCCGAACTTGCGGCGTGCATCCAAACAATGGACGCGGCCGGCGTCAAACTGGGCCTTGTGGTGACGCCGGAGGAGTAGGGCGCCGACTGACCGCGCGTTGCCAGTAAGCCGACTGCCTCTAAGTTTTCGGCGCCGCCGGTTCTTCCGCCAGGTGGTTACGTTTGATCCAGACACGCGCACCACCGGTCCCTGTGACGATCTGTGTAGCCGCGTTCCGCGGCAGCCGCATCCAGGATTGCAGTGCGAAATCCTCGCCGCCCTCGGAAAAACCACCTTCCAGGACCAGCACTTCCAATCCGTCAGCCGCTTCCAACGCCACTTCGGCGCCCGACGCCCAAAGCTCCATCACCACATCTTCGCGTGCATCGTGAAACAGCGGTAACACCGAGACCCCGGGCCGCAACGGGTCCGGCAGATAGCGCGCCTTATTCGTGTCGATGCGCACATGGGTTCGGTCGGACAGATCGAACTGCCAGAGTTTGACGAAGATCGTGCAGCCCGGTTTCGAGCCGGGGGTGTGCGAACTTTCCGGCGGGTTGCGTATATACGTCCCGGCGGGAAACGCGCCGTGCTCATCCTCGAACACACCTTCCAGGACCAGAAATTCCTCGCCGCCCGTGTGAATATGGGGGCTAAAGCTGCTTTCGGGAGCATAGCGAACGATCGACGTGGCGCGCGCCACTTCGTCGCCGATGCGATCCAGCATCCGGCGGTCGACCCCCGCCATTGGCGAGGGCACCCATTCGGTTTGCGCGCCGTGTACGACGGCGCGCTCCGAGAAGTTGGCGTTCAGATCCATGGCTGTCTCCCTTTAGGCGCTGGCGGACGGCCGCGCGGCAATTCTGCCCCGCCACTCTGCCAGATGAGTACAGTCCGCGGGAACCTCGATCTCGGCAAAATCGGCAAAAGCCAGGCCCGCGAAGGCGGTAATATCGGCCATCGAGAATTGCTCGCCCGCCAGATAGGGTTGTTGCGCCAGGACCCCATCCAGATAGCGCATGCCCTCGACCGCGCGGCCCTTCTGATGCTGGCCCCATTCAGCGCATTGATAGGTTTCGATATCGGGGCCCAATCCGGGCGTTGCGTGGTGAAAATAGGCACCGACCGCATCCAGCAGACCCGCTTCGGCCCGGCGTTGCATCATGTGTACAACCGCGCGGTCACGCGCCGACTGTCCGGTCAACGACGGGGTACCTGCGCTTTGGTCCAGATACTCGGTAATTGCGGTGCATTCAGCAATCGTGGTGCCGTCGTCCAATTCCAGGACGGGAACAGCGGCCGCAGGGTTTTTTGCGCGGAAGGCATCGCTGCGATGCTCGCCCGCAGGCACATCGACCTGAACAAATTCGACCTGATCGGTCAGGCCTTTTTCCGCCAATGCCATGCGGACGCGAAGCGGGTTCGGGAAACCGGGAAAGTCATAGATCTTCATCGCAGTGCTCCGTTTGTCTATCTATCAGTAGGTAGACGTTATATGCGCTTGCCACAGAGATTCGTCAAGCCTATCTATAGGTAGGTAGATGCTCGAGGCCGTGATGACCGATACCCGATCCCAATTGCTTGATACCGCCGAGGCTGAAATGCGCCTTCGCGGATACCACGCCGTGAGTTTTCGCGACCTGGCCGACGCCCTGGGGATCAAAAGCGCGTCGGTCCATTATCATTTCCGCCAGAAGGAAGACCTGGGCCTGGCATTGGTCGAGCGCTACAGCCAGAGGTTTTTTGAGGCGCTGAAACAAACGGTGGCGGCGCCCGATGGATGGAGCGAACGGGTCCTGGCGATGCAATCCACTTACCGTGCGGCCCTTGGCGGTGCCGATCGGATCTGCCTTTGCGGAATGCTTGGTGCCGAAAGCGGTGGGCTGCCGGATCGGTTGGCAAAGGCGGTTTCGGGTTTCTTTCAGGCGAATGTCGATTGGCTTGTCGCGGCGAACGAAGACGGCAACAGCGCTGATCAGCGCCGATCCGGCGCGACGGCGATGGTATCGATGCTGCAGGGCGCGATGATGATGGCCGTTGCAACCGGCGACACCGGGACCTTTGATCGGACGCTGGATGGTTTGCCGATGCTGGTTCTTGTTGCGTGACCGGGCGCAGAAGGACGCATTGTCCCATATCTGTAATGCCATTGTCTTACGCAGGTTATGAATGTAAATTCCTCTAAGTTTCGCAGTTCTGGCCACAAATCCCGTCAATGGTGACCGGGCAATTGGGCCGTAGAGGAGAGCGTTCTGAGCGAATTGGCAGTTGCGGATGCACAGCGCGTCCAGACGTCGGCACAGACCACTAAAGGCAAGGCCGGCAAATTGGGGAGCGAAGCTCTCCACACCCTGATCCTCTCATCGTTGGATGACGACGGCGCGACCGACATTGTGTCGATCGAACTGGCGGGAAAGTCTTCCGAAGCAGATCTTATGGTAGTCGCCTCCGGGCGCTCGACCCGACATGTCTCGGCCGTATCGGAAAAACTGATTGACCGTTTGAAGCATGACGGCGGCGTTATTGCCCGGCATGAAGGCAAAGACGCGGCCGATTGGGTGCTGATCGATGCAGGCGATGTTATCGTCCATATATTCCGCCCGGAAGTCCGTGACTTCTACCAGCTGGAGAAGATGTGGCTGACGACGCCCGACGCTACAGCCCGGGCAGAGGCCTGATACAGCTTTGAAGTTGACCATTGCGGCCGTCGGGCGGATGAAATCCGGTGCCGAAAAATCGCTGACCGATGACTATCTGAAACGGGCCGGAAAGGCCGGGCGCCCGCTTGCCCTGGGACCGGTCGAGCTGATCGAGATCGATGAGCGCAAAGCCCGCGATCAGCACACGCAATCAGCGCGCCTGCTCGACACGATTCCGCCCGGCGCGACCGCGATCGCGCTGGACGAGCGTGGCGACGCCCTGACATCTGGCGAGTTCGCAAAACTGATTGCGCGCGAACGCGATGGCGGCGCCCCCAGCATTGTTTTTCTGATCGGCGGCGCCGACGGGCATGACGACAGTGTCCGTTCTGCCACCGGATACCGGCTGTCGTTTGGCCCCATGGTCTGGCCGCATATGCTGGCCCGTGTCATGCTGGCCGAACAGATGTATCGTGCGATATCGATCCTGGCCGGAACACCCTATCACCGGGCTTAGTTCAGGGCCGGATCGGGTCGCCAAAGGCGCGCCGCCCCATGCGCGCATGACTGTGGGGCACTGGATCTTCGATTTCTGAATTGTATGGCGATCTGAGCTTGGTGGCAGGTGCTGGGCATGATTAAAAGCCTGCCCACACGAACGAGCGCCACATCATCGAGCCGGGAGACCGCACATGCCCCTTAAACCCGTCGTCCTATGCATCCTGGATGGCTGGGGTCTGCGCGACGAAACCGCCGATAATGCGCCCGCCTTGGCTCGAACACCGAATTTCGACCGGCTTTGGGCCGAGGGGCCGAGCGCACAATTGTCGGCCAGCGGCGAGGATGTCGGCCTGCCCCCCGGCCAGATGGGCAATTCCGAGGTCGGGCACACGAATATCGGTGCTGGGCGGATTGTCTGGATGGACCTTCCCCGCATTAACAGCGCCATTGAAGATGGCAGCTTCTTTTCAAACCCTGCCCTGTTCGAGTTTATGACCAGAATGAAGGCAACAGGCGGCACCGCCCATATCATGGGCCTGATTTCGCCGGGCGGCGTTCATTCCCATCAGCGCCATATCGCTATGCTGGCCCGGGTGCTTTCGGGCGCGGGCATTGCCGTTGCAATTCATGCCTTCATGGATGGTCGCGACGTTGGCCCGACCTCTGGCGCCGATGCGATGCAGGTCTTGTTGAACGACACCCACGCGATGGACGGCGTGCGCGTCGCGACCGTTTGTGGCCGCTTTTATGCGATGGACCGGGACAAGCGGTGGCAACGGGTTGAAAAAGCGTTCCGTCTGCTTGCCGACGGCGAAGGCGCAGCACATACCGCCCCGGTCGATGCCATCAAGGCGTCCTATGAAGCCGAAGTTACTGACGAGTTCATCGAACCGGTCAATATCGGCGGCTTCCCCGGCATCATGGATGGCGACGGTTTGATCGCGGCCAATTTTCGGGCGGACCGGATGCGCGAGATATTGGGCGCCTTTCTGGACCCGGCTTTTGACGGATTTGATGCCTCTGACCGCCCGGTGCTGGGCGCGACACTGGGCATGGTCAGCTATTCCGAGCAACTCGACCAGTGGATGCCGGCAATGTTTCCGCCCCAGGAAATCATCAATACGTTGGGCGAGTGGATGGCGATCCAGCGCAAAACCCAGTTTCGCTTGGCAGAAACCGAAAAGTATCCACACGTTACGTTTTTCCTGAACGGCGGCATCGAAGATCCTGACCCCGGCGAGGATCGACATATGGCGCCGTCACCGAAAGTGCGGACCTATGATCTGCAACCCGAGATGTCCGCTGGTGAAGTTGCTGATAAGCTGGCCGACGCGATCCGGGCGCGGTATGATTTGATCGTGGTGAATTTTGCGAACCCGGACATGGTTGGGCACACCGGCAGCCTGGCGGCGGCAATTACTGCCTGCGAAGCCGTGGACGAGGGTCTCGGCCAGGCGTTGACGGCGCTCGAAGAAACAGGCGGGGCCATGATCGTCACTGCCGACCATGGCAATTGCGAGCTTATGGCCGATCCGGAAACCGGCGGCCCCCACACAGCGCACACCACCAATCCCGTACCTGTCATTCTTGTGCAATACGGCGATCAATCGCTCGATTGCGCGCTGGTCGACGGCCGATTGGGCGATCTTGCACCGACCATCCTGCACTTGATGGATCTGGATCAGCCCGCCGAGATGACCGGGCGGTCGCTGCTGCGCAGGCCCGAAGGAAGCGCTCGGGCATGAAGCCAGTCTGCGCCAAGATACGCTCATCCCTTTGGCGCGCCGTTCTTGCGCTGTCGATGCTGGCCGCTCCGGCCTTTGCGATGGCGCAGGACATCCCGGAAATCGCCCGGGCCAAGACACTGCTGGACCGGGCCGCCGATGCATTGACCAAAGCTGGCGGAGGCAAGGCCCGGCTTGCCGCCCTTTCAAAGGCCGTCACTGCGCATGAAGTTGCGCTTGCGGCCTATCGCGCCGGCCTTCGCCGTCTGGCGGCGACCGAGGCAGCGACCAAGAAGACCGTTGCTGCTGACCGTGCGCGCCTCGAAAAGCTGACGGCGGCCCTGCAATCCATCGCGCAGGCGCCCCGGTCGGCCCTGCTGGTCCACCCGACCGGCCCGGTCTCGGCCGCCCGCAGTGCCGGGCTGATGGCCGAAATTCTGCCGTTGATTGACCAGCGCGTGACGGCCTTTCGGTTGCGCGTTGAACAGCTCAGACGCCTGCGCTCGGAACAGGACGCTGCCAGGGTCGAGGTCAAGGGCGCTCTCGCGGCGTTGCAGGAACTGCGCGCCATTACGATCCGGGCGGTGCGCCGAAAACGAAGCCGCGATCTGCCCAACCGAAAAGAACTGGCCGAGCAAGCCAAGGCCGCTTCGCGCAAGGCCCGCACGCTCTCGGCCCTGGCGAAAACCCTGAAAGCTGCGTCCAATGCCGCCGCCAAACCGGCTGTCAGCTTTACCGAAGCCCGCGGACTGATTGCCTTGCCTGTTGCGGGTGAGGTAACCGCAACCTTCGGTCAGAACGACCCCTGGGGCCGGGAAGGACAGGGCCTCACAATCGCTGCACCGGCCTATGCGCAGGTCACGGCGCCGTGGGACGGGACCGTGCGCTATGCAGGTCCGCTGATCGATTATGGCCAGGTCATTGTGCTGGAACCGGAAAAGGGCACCCTGATCGTGATGGCGGGTCTTTCCCGGGTCGACCGGGATGTTGGTGAAACCGTGCTCGCAGGGGAACGGTTGGGGGATCTTGGCGGGCCGATTCCCGCCTCGGAAGACTTTTTACTTGAAGCCTCCGCAGATCGTGATCAGATCGCGGCAGAAAAGCTCTATATCGAACTTAGAAGAAACGGCGCGGCGATTGACCCCGCGCCATGGTTCGATTTGACCAGGAAGGGAAGCGGCGGATAATGCGCAAGACAATCACGGCACTTATGACAGGCGCGGCACTCGGGGCGATGGTCCCGATGCTGGTCTCCACATCGACGGCCCAGGACAACAAGGCGCGCACAACCTACGAGTATCTCGATCTTTTCGGAGAGATCTTTGAACGTGTGCGCGGATCCTATGTCGAAGAAGTCGACGAACAAAAGCTGATCGAGGCGGCCATCAACGGCATGTTGTCCTCGCTCGACCCGCATTCCTCATATCTTCCACCGAAGAATTTCGAGGATATGCGCGAACAGACCAAAGGCGAATTTGGCGGTCTGGGGATCGAGGTCACGATGGAAAACGGCTTTGTCAAAGTCGTTGCCCCGATCGATGACACGCCCGCTGCCAAAGCCGGGCTGGAAGCTGGCGATTTCGTAACCCATATCGATGGCGAAAGCGTTCTGGGCCTGACCCTTTCCGATGCTGTCACCAAGATGCGCGGGCCGATCGGGTCGGAGATCGTCATTACGATCACTCGCGAAGATGTTGAGGAACCCTTTGATGTCACCATCGTGCGTGACACCATCAAAATCCGTGCCGTACGCGCCCGTGCCGAAGGCAATATTGGCGTTCTGCGCATCACGACGTTCAACGAACAGACGTTCAAGAACCTGGAAGACGCCATCGTCAAGCTGAAGGAAGAAATCGGTGAGGACAAGCTGGTCGGTTATGTGGTCGATCTGCGCAACAACCCGGGCGGGCTGCTGTCGCAGGCCATCCATGTCGCCGACGGTTTCCTGGAAGCGGGCGAGATTGTCTCGACCCGCGGTCGTGACCTGAACGAAGCCGACCGTGTCAATGCGCGGCCAGGCGATCTGACCGACGGTAAGCCGATTGTCGTCATCATCAACGAAGGATCGGCATCTGCTTCGGAAATCGTTGCAGGTGCGCTTCAGGATCAGCGCCGCGCGATCATCCTTGGCGCCAAATCCTTCGGCAAGGGCTCGGTGCAGACGGTCATGCGTCTGGGCGAAAAGGGCGCGATGAAGCTGACCACGGCGCGCTATTTCACGCCGTCGGGACGTTCGATCCAGGCGCTGGGCATCGAGCCTGACATTCTGGTCGAAAAGCGCCGCATCACCGAGGCCGAAGAAGACGGCCGTCCGCGCCGGACCCGGTCCGAAGCAGATCTGCGCGGCAGTCTGGAAAACGAGCTGACCGAAGACGAAAAGAAGCAGCTTGAGGAAGAACGCAGCCGTCACGAAAAAACGGCGAAACTGCGGTCTGAAGACTTCCAGCTCGCCTATGCGCTCGATCTTCTTGCAGGCATGGCGATCTATGCCAAGGACGAAAAATAGCCGTGACTGACGGAACGGCTGGTCTGGACGCGCTGCCTTACAGGCCGTGCGTCGGACTGATGGTGCTGAACCGCGAAGGCAAGATCTTCGCGGGCCAGCGCCTCGACAATTCGAACGATGCTTGGCAGATGCCCCAAGGCGGAATCGACGACGGGGAACAGCCGCAGGATGCGGCGCTTCGCGAACTGCGCGAAGAAACCGGCATTGATCCGGGGCACGTTCAGATCCTGCGTGAAAGCACCTATTGGCACCGCTATGACCTGCCGCCGGCATTGATCCGGCGTCTTTGGAACGGTCGATTTCGCGGTCAGGCCCAGCGCTGGTTCGCGCTGCGCTATCTCGGCGGCGACGCTGGAGTTGATATCCAGACCGAAGAGCCGGAGTTCCGGGCCTGGGTCTGGATGGATCACGCGGAACTGGTCCGAAAGATCGTTCCGTTCAAACGTGACACCTATACCCAGGTCTTCGATGAATTCGACGATCTGATCGGGACCACGCCATAGATTGGACGACTTCCGATCCATTGCCAGCAGTTTAAACCAAATTGTAACGTTCTACGCCTAAACACGGTCCTGCATGTGGGGTCGTGTGTCAGAGGCACGATCCAAGGTCAGACCGACGGTCTTCGGCAACAGCCGATGCTTCCGGGGCCCCAAAAGGGCTGAAAGGAACTACCGTGGTCGCGGCCACGTATTTTTTGCCTTTTTGCGTTTTCAGCGCGAAGGCACCCAGCTCTCTCCCGCTTGACGGGGTTCGAGTCAAACCACCAAGCGAGCATCAATTGAACCCGCGGCAGAACCTGTCGGCGCAGAATCGCTGTGCTTTGACGGCAGGGATTCACCACCCAAGTCCGCTTCAGCGACCCAGCCCCATCAACCAATCCGACAGCGCATCGAACCCGTCAAATGCAAAATCGTGGCGCAAGTGGGCAACCGGTGTCTTTCGATATCCCCCGATGTAAAGCGCGAACCGCATCCCCGTGGCCGCGCCGGTCGCCGCATCCGTCTCGCTGTCGCCGACATAGACGGCATCGGTCCGCCCGGCACTCAACTCGGAAAGGCACCGGTCCAGCGGCGCCGGATCGGGCTTACGCACCGGCAATGTATCGCCGCCGACGACCGAGCCGAAAAACCGCGCCAGATCCAGATCGCCCAGCACCTGATGCGACGCAGCTTCGGGCTTGTTGGTGCAGATCCCCATGGCCAGCCCCGCGTTCGCCAAAGTCTCCAGCATCGCAGTGACACCAGGATAGGGCCGGGTCAGCTCTGTGGGTGATCGGCCATAATGCCCAGAGAATATTTCCAGCGCCGCGGCGCCGCCATCGTCCGGCAAACCACCGCTCGCCCGCAAACAGCGCTCGACCAATTTCGGCACACCGTTGCCGACGAAACCGGTCACCTGTTCCAATGTTACCGCCCCGCGGCCCAGGTCGGTCAGCATCCGCAACGCCGCTGCATGCAGGTCGGGCGCTGAATGCACCAGCGTCCCATCCAGATCGAAGACCACCGCTCTTAACGCCATTCTCACGCTCCACGCTTACGTCGGCGATGCCTAACGCGCGCGCGCCAGCCCGACAAGCGCAACAGACCCATTGCACACGCCCGCCGACAGGCCTAGTTACGCGCCAACGAAAACGAGGCGAAAATGACGATTACCCTGCACCAGAATGACCTGCCCGATGACCTGGATCTTGGTCCGGTCGTCGCCATAGACACAGAAACCATGGGCCTGAACCCGCATCGCGACCGGCTGTGCCTGGTCCAGCTTTCGTCGGGCGACGACACGGCCCATCTGGTCCAGATCGCCAAGGGACAGAAAAAGGCACCGAACCTCAGCCGGATGCTGCGCAGCCGCAAGGTCGAGAAGCTCTTTCATTTTGGCCGCTTCGATATCGCCGTCCTGGCCCATGCTTTCGGCACAGTTTCGCGTCCCGTCTATTGCACCAAGATCGCTTCCAAGCTGGTGCGAACCTTCACTGACCGACACGGGCTGCGCAATCTTTGCCATGATCTGATCGGGGTCGATATCTCGAAACAGCAGCAGTCATCAGACTGGGGCGCCCCGGAACTCAGCCAGGCACAGCTGGAATATGCGGCCTCGGACGTTCTTTACCTGCACCGGATTCGTGCGGTGCTGGACGAAAGGCTGGAGAGGGAAGGGCGCACCGAAACTGCCGCTGCGTGTTTCCGTTTTCTGCCCGATCGTGCGATGCTGGACCTGAATGGATGGCCCGAGGAGGACATCTTTGCTCACTGACCCCAGACCGAAGGTCAATACCGGCGAAGTCATCGCCACCGGGCGCGAGGTGTTGCGCACCGAGGCGGCGGCGCTGGCCCAGTTCGCGGACGCGCTGGACGAAAATTTTGCCTCTGCGGTCGAGTTGATTCTGGGGATCAGCGGAAGGGTCATTTTGTCAGGCATGGGCAAATCCGGCCATGTGGCGCGCAAAATCGCAGCAACGCTCGCTTCCACCGGAACACCCGCCTTCTTTGTTCATCCGGCCGAGGCCAGCCACGGGGATCTGGGCATGATCACCCGTCACGACGTGGCGCTGGTCCTGTCGAATTCGGGCGAGACGCGTGAGCTGGCCGACGTGATCCATCACTGCAAACGCTTCTCGATCCCGATGATCGGCGTGGCCGGCCGGCCCGGTTCGACTTTGCTGAAAGCTGCCGACATCGCATTGACGCTGCCATCGGCTGTCGAGGCGTGCACCGTCGGCATGGCGCCAACAACCTCGACGACAATGACCATGGCACTCGGCGACGCACTGGCGGTTGCGTTGATGGAACGGCGTGCCTTCACGCCGCAGGACTTCGGTGTCTTTCATCCAGGCGGAAAGCTCGGCTCGCAACTTCTGACCGTCGATGATCTGATGCACAAAGGCGAGGAAATGCCGATCGTCGCCGCCGACACGCCGATGCCGGAGGTGCTGGTTGAGATGTCGGCGAAAGGCTTTGGAATTGTCGGTGTGCTGGATCCGCAAGGCCGCTTGGCCGGTGTTGTCACCGATGGGGATTTACGTCGCAACATGGACGGGTTGCTGGATCGCACCGCGGGCGATGTTGCAACTGCTGACCCCAAGACGATCACAACCGACGCCCTGGCGTCCGAGGCGCTGGCGCTGATGAATGCACCGCGCCGGGCCTTGTGCCTATTCGTATTGGCCGCAGAAGATGGGGCCCGCCCCGTTGGCATCCTCCATGTCCATGATTGCCTGCGGGCCGGTGTCGACGGCGGGGCCAATCCATGACGGTGGGGGTCACACCCGAGGCTGCTGCCCAAAACCACCGCGCCCGGCGCGAGGCCGAGATGCGGCAGTATTCCCGCTCGGTCAGGTGGATGAAGATCGCACTTCCGATCTGGGCCATCGCTTTGATCGGGTTGATCTTCCTGACGGGCGAGGACCGGGGCGCCGTCATCGATCTGGGCGAAACCCGCGATGCGGCCCTTCTGGGCGCGGGCCTCAAGCTGGAAAATCCGCGCTTCGCCGGAACGACCGACGATAGCGATCCGTTCGTTGTCACCGCGCTGTCGGCCCTGCCCGACGGGGCCATGCCCGATCTGGTCGATCTGGAAGAACCGGCGGGCGAGATCCATTTGAAGGACGGCACCACCATCAAGGTGCGGGCGGCCGATGGGCGCATGTTCCGCAAGGATGAAGAATTGCACCTGACCGGCGACGTAACGCTGACCACCTCAACAGGCTATCGTGCTGAAACGGCGCTGGTCGAGATGAACCTGGACGCCAAAACGGCCCGGGCGCCGGGCGAGGTTTCGGCTGCCGGTCCGCTCGGTTCGATCCGCGCAGACCGCATGCAGATCCGCCCGGCTGGGGCGGACACACGCGATGTGATTATCCGGTTCGAGGGGAATGTAAGGCTGATCTATCGCGGCAAGTCCAAATAGGCGGCGGTCAGGCGCCGGACACCGTTCAGCCCGAATTGAGTGGGTCGAGCGTTCCGGGCAGCGCCGCGCCCGCTCTTACGGAGTGTCAGCCCGCCGCGGACTGACCGGAAGACGTCTCGCCCAACAACCGTACCGGCAATGCCCGGGTCCCGCGCGGCACCATCGCGTCGATCCATTCCAGTTCGATGCCCGGTACCAATGACAGATTATGGAACCGTCGCACCAACGCACCGACTGCAATCCGCCCTTCATCGCGTGCCAGACGGGCACCGATGCACAGATGAATTCCCAGGCCAAAGGTCATGTGCCGGTTCGGGCGGCGACCGATATCGAAACGGTCGGCGTCCTCGAACGCGCGGGCATCGCGATTGGCGGCGTTGATCATCAGGAATATGCGCTGGCCTTCCTTCAGCACATGCCCGCCCATTTCGACATCGCGTGCCATCACGCGGACCAATCCATTCGTTGGGCCGTCCCAACGCATGACTTCCTCGATTGCGCTGTCGATCAGGCTGGGATCGGCTTGCAGCCGCGCCAGTTCGGCAGGATGTTTCAGCAACGCCAGCACCGAATTGCCGATCAAATTGGTGGTCGTCTCGTGCCCCGCGAACAGCACCAAAATGCAGGTGGCGATCAATTCGTCATGGGACAGCTTGTCGCCCTCGTCGCGCGCCTCGATCAGATCGGTCAGAAATCCCGGGCGCGGGTTCTGCTGCCGCTCCTCGATCAGTTCGCGAAAATAGGCCGCCATCGCCTGGCATCCCCGGGCGGCGCGGTCGTATTTATCGACCACATTGCGCGACCCGGAAATGAATGTCGCCATGCCGTCAGACCAGCTTTTCACTTCGTCCAGCCGATCGCGTGGCACCCCCAGCATATCCATGATGACAAAGGCCGGGACCAGCAGCGCGAACTCGCGGATCAGGTCGGTCTCTCCTGCCGGTTTTTCCGCCAACCGGTCCAGCAGGTGCTGGACAATGCCCTCGATCCTCGGGCGCATTGCTTCGACCGCCGGAGTGGTGAAGGCATGGCGCATCACGCGCCGCATCCGCGTGTGCTGCGGCGGATCCCGAAAGGCGACCCAGCGATTCAGATAGTGGACGATCTCGGAAAGGGTTTCAGCCTGCTCGCCCGGCAAGGTGTCATAAAACTTAACCAGCCGGTTGACCGACAGTGCATCGGACAAAAGCAGGGTCTTCACGTCGTCATACCGGGTGATGACCCAGGACTTCATTGCAAGGGACCAATGGATCGGGTCTTCCGCGCGCAGGCGTGCATAGACCGGAAACGGATTTGCCATCACGGCCGGGTCGCCAGCGTCATAGATCAGGGGATCGGACATGAAACCTCGCGCTTTGCCGCGGTGATAGGGTCGCGATCCGGGCAAGGCAAGATCTGCGGCGGCAGAGGCAGGATTGGAATGCCCGCGCTGACACGGGTTGCGCGCCTGGGGGTTCAGTCCCCGGTGCCCGGCCGTCAGGGCGCGCTGGCCAGCGCATCGGAAAAGAACGTCTCTCCCCCGAAATTCCCCGATTTCAGAGTCAGCGCAACCGGTGCCGCGTCCTGCGTTGCGCACCATGGTACACCGGGGGCGATTTGTGGGCCGACCAACAGCCGCTCGATGCCCAGGGCCGATGCAACGGCGCCCGAAGTCTCTCCACCAGCGACGATGAAACGCCGTGTCCCGGCGCTGCGCGCCCGAACCGCGATGGCGGACAGGGTTTCTTCGACGATCTCAGCGGCGCGCGCACGGCCCAGCATTTCCTGCGCCGCGCGAACGGTTTCGGGTGGCGCTGTTGCGGCGATCAGGGCGGGGCCGTTCTGAGCCGTGGCCCAGGCCCAGGCGGTTTCGGCATTCTGACTGCCCTCGGCCAATGCCAAAGGATCCAGCCGCAAAACGGCGCCGCCATCACCCTGCCACCGGGAGACTTGAGCGTTCGTCGCAGCCGAGCACGATCCCGACAACAGGATCGCGTCGCCACCAACCGCGGGCAGCGTATCTGCTGCGCCCCCGGCCAACCGGCCAGCGCGCGCAAAATTACCGGGCAGGCCGAGGCCCAGGCCGGAACCTGCCGTGACCAGCGTCATACCCTCGCAAGCCGCGCCCAAGGCCGCCAAATGCGCATCGGTCAATGCATCGACGACGGCGTGGCGGACGCCGTTCGCCCGCAACTCGGCCATGCGCGCCTGGATACCGGAGGCGCCAGCCTCGACCGCGTCGAACCCAATCAATCCGACCTCTTCACCGCCCAGTTGCGGCGACAACCAGCGCATCAGATTGGCGTCGGTCATCGGCGTCAACGGGTGGTCCTTTAGCGGGCTTTCGTGCAGCGGCTGTCCCTGCACGAAAAGATGACCTTGATAGATCGTGCGCCCGGCCTCGGGAAAGGCCGGGCAATAGACCGTAAAATCGGCGCCGGTCGCCTGCATCAGTGCGGCTGAAACCGCGCCGATATTTCCCTGCCGGGTCGAATCAAAGGTCGAGCAGTACTTGAAATAACATTGCTCGGCGCCTCCCGCCGCCAGCCAGGCCCAGGACGCCACGCTGTCTTCGACCGCCTGATCGACGGGCGCCGTCCGCGATTTCAGCGCGACAACCGCCGCCTCTGCCGCGGGCAGCGGTGCGTCTGCGCCGGGACGGCCCAACACCAGAACGGTACGCATCCCGGCCCGCGCCAGCATGTTGGCCAAATCGGTCGCCCCGGTAAAATCGTCGGCAACAGCGCCCAGCAATGGCGTCATCGAACATCCTCCATGGCCAAATTCCTCAGGCCTGCAACTCCCACCGCAGGCGCCCTTCGCCGCGCCGTTCGCCATAGGGCGCACCGCGCGCCGTTAGAACCAGCGCGTCACCGTCCCAGTCGATGCCGCGAGTCAATGTCTTGCCGATCAAGCCCGGCCAGTCGCAGGCATGGACCCGGTGGCGGACCAACGCGCCCTCGACGGCCCATTCCCCGCAATAAGACATATAGGACCGGTCCCACCCTTCGGCGACCAGATGGGCCGACATCCAGCCGGGCGTATAGATCAGCAGACCAAAGGGACGCGCGCCAATCGGCTGGGCCGTGCTGCCATCGTCAAAGTGCAAACTGTATCCGGTCAACGACCAGCGCCCCAACAGGCGTTCAGCGTCACACATCGATCCACCTTCGTTCCGTGTTGCTTCGATAGACCGCCTCGACGATTTCCAGATTGCGCAAATAAGCGTTCGCCTCGGTCTCCGGCATCTTGCCGGCGCGCAGGTCTTGGACAATGGCGCGATTGGTCAGGTAGACGCAATCGCCGCCGAAATTGCGGTCCTGCCAGTCATAGGCAATTGCACTCCAGCCATCGCTCCCGTGTGCGCGGTGATGGATCTGACCGTAACCATCCAACCTCAGGGTGCCGTCCGGTCCTTCGATCTGCATCTCGCCCATGGTCAGGCGCCTGTTCGTCGCAGCGTGATCGGACAACCTGTTGCCGTCGAAAACGGAGCGCGCTCCGGACGCAAAGGCGAACTGGATCATGCCCGCATCTTCCCCGGCGATGGCTGGGTTCAGCCGGCGCAGATCGGCGCTGACGGCGGTGACTTCGCCCATCAGATAGCGGAAAGTATCAATCCAATGGATCGCGGTTTCATGGACCAGAAAGCGCTCCATTTTCTGAAAATAGGGTTGGCGTTCCAGATAGGCTTGCGGCCCCTGACCGTCGCCGGGCCGCAGATGAAAGGTTGCCTGCCATGGTTCGCCGATCAGGCCTTGCTGGATCAACTGCCTGATCTGGCGGTACCACGGCTGGAACCGGAAGTTCTCGTGAATGAAAAGTCGCCCTTGCGGCATCAGCGCCGCGGCCTTCCGCGCCTCGGCCAGATTGCGGCAAAAGGGTTTCTGGCAAATCACAAAGGGCAGATTATCGAACCTGGAGATTTGATCCACCAGCTCGAAATGCGCTGCCGAAGGGGCGGTGATATCGACGATCTCCGGACCGACCTGCTCGAGCAACTCCGTCACGCTGCGGCAGACATGTTCGATCCCCCAGCGTTCGGCAGCCTCGACATCGCCGCCGCCCGGCGGCGTTAGGATTGCGGCCAGTTCTACCCCTTCGATCCGGGTCCAGGCGTCCAGGTGGAACTGCCCGAAATACCCGGCGCCGATGACCCCGACACGCATGGCTCAGGCGTCCAGCCCGGCCATCGCGCTGCGCACGGCCGAAAAGACATCCGCCGTGCCCGCATTGCCGCCCAACTCGCAGGTGACAAGCTGGCCCGGGGCAAAGGCTGATTCGACCGCGCGCCGGATCAGCGAAGCTGTTCTCAACGCCTCGGCCGAGCTTTCGCGCGCGCCCAGCCACTCCAGCATCATCGCCGCTGACAGGATCATGGCCGTCGGATTCGCCAACCCCATTCCGGCGATATCAGGGGCCGAGCCATGGCAAGGTTGGAAGACCGCATGATCCGCGCCGATATCGGCGGACGGCGCATAGCCAAGCCCGCCCATCAGCGCGGCGCCCAAATCCGACAGGATATCGCCAAACATGTTTTCGGTGACGGCCACATCGATGGTCCAGGGCTTTTGCACCATGGTCATGGCAAACGCATCGACATAGGCGTGGTCGGCGGTCATGTCATCGTGGTCGGCGGCGCGTTCGTAGAAAATGCCCCGCTGCCAGTGAAAGGCGCGAAAGACATTGGCCTTGTCGACATGCGTAACCTTGCCCGGCCCGGTGCCCGCCGATTTGCGGTCGCGGGCAAGTCCGAAGCAGAAATCGTAAAGCTTTTCCGATGTCTCCCGCGTCAACGCCATGGTTTCGCGCGCTTCGCGGTCCTCGATAATCTCTCCTTCGGCCCACGGCGCGAAAAGCCCTTCGGTCGACTCGCGCACGACGATATAGTTCACATCATGCGCCCGTTCTTCGGCCAGCACATGGCGGACGCCGGGGATCGGACAGACGGGCCGAACACCGGCGTAAAGACCATAGTCAAAGCGCAGCTCTAATTGCGGCGCGATTTCACGGCCATCGGGGTAACGCACATCCGGCAGGCCCATGGCCGCCAACAGAATCGCGTCGGCTTTTCCGGCGATATCCCGGGTTACGTCGGGCATGGATGTGCCCTGGTCGGCATAATGCGCGGCCCCGGCGTTACAGGTGTCGAACCGGAACCCAAGGCCGCCGACACGGGCTGCAGCGTCTTCGACCAGCGCGACCGTCGGGGTTGTGATCTCGTCGCCGATCCCGTCACCGGGCAGGACCGCGATGTGAAAGTCCGAATTATTGGTCATGGCTGGTTCCTCCCTTACCGTCAGATGACACGGGCTGAGCCCGGGGAACAAGGGCGGGAATGCAAGGCTGGTTTGCGCGGGACTTGGGGAACGAAGATTGAGCGGGGTCCTGGCCCGGCATTTTGCCGCCCGGTGCTGCCCGATACAGCCTGCCCGGCCTGCAATCGCACAAGACGGATAAGCGGCGTTGCAACGCCCGGCCGCTCTTGGCGCATCCTTGGTGCCATGCAATGAAGACCCGTCGAACAGGAGGGCGGGAATGTATCTGGTCACAGTCGTTTTTCAGGTGAGTGCGGAACACGCCGCGTCTTTTCAAAAACGTGTGCAGCAACAGGCCGCCGACAGCCTGACCGAACCTGGATGCCGCCGTTTTGATGTGTGGTGCGATCCGGGGGATTCTGCGCGGGTTTTCCTGTTCGAAATCTATGACGACCGCGCCGCATTCGATGCCCATCTTGCCAGTTTCCATTTCATTGTCTTCGATGCCGAAGTCGGGCCGTGGGTCACAGCAAAACAGGTCGATACCGCGATCTTGTCCGCAGGATAACGCAAAGCGCGTCGAACGGAGATCGAGATGCAAATCACCATCGCCGCGGGGACCCGGACGCCGCTGGGCAATTACGGCGGCAGCTTGAAGGGGATCGAACTGACCGAACTTGCGGGACACGCAGCGCGCGCCACGGTTGCGAAGTCCAAGATCGCGCCCGAGCGGTTCGATCACATGGTCTTTACCACAACGGTGCCGACCGACCGCGATACATTGTTCGCGGCCCGTGTGGTCGGGGTCAAGTCAGGCATCCCGGAAGACGCCGGCGCGCTGGCGGTCGTGCGCGCCTGTGCCAGCGGTCTGCAGGCGATCCTGTCGGCTGGCCAGCAGATCGAAAGCGGGCATTCGCGTCTGGCATTGGCGGGCGGGGCAGAGTGTTATTCGCGTGCGCCGCACGCCGTTGCGAATGCCCGCTGGGGCGTCACGCGCGGGCCGATGGAATTGGAAGACACGCTGGATTGGGCCTATCGATGCCCTTTCAGCCAGGAGTATATGGGCGAAACCGCCGAAAATCTGGCCGAAGAGTTTCAGTACGAGCGCGAGCCAATGGACGAGTGGGGCGCAATGAGCCAGGCCCGTGCCCTTGTGGCCATCGAAAGCGGGTTCCTGGGTCGTCAAATCACCCCGGTCGAGGTGACGGAGCGGCGTGAAACGCGGATGATGGAAACCGACGAAAGCCCGCGCGCCGATGCGACGCTGGAAAAACTGCAACGCCTGCGCCCGGCCTTTCGTGACGGCGGTAAAGTGACCGCTGGCAACTCGTCTGGCGTGACCGACGGCGCCGGGTTCGTTGTTGTTGGCGAACGGGCGGCGATGGAGGCGGAAGGTTGCGCCCCCGAGGCCCGGGTCGTCGACTGGCACTGTGTTGGGGTGCCGCCGCATATCATGGGACACGGGCCGGTGCCTGCGATCCGCGGGTTGCTGGAAAAGACCGGGCTGAAAATCTCAGACATCGATTATTTCGAGGTGAACGAGGCCTTTGCCGTTGTCAACCTGCATGCCGAGCGCCAGTTGGGCATCCCGCGGGACATTCACAATTTGTATGGCGGGGGGATATCGGTGGGCCATCCGCCCGGCCTGACCGGTGTGCGCATGGCGATGAATGCGGTGCAGCATCTGTCGGACACCGGCGGTCGGCGCGCGATCCTGTCCATGTGCCTCGGGGCCGGGCAGGGCATGGCGATATTGATCGAGCGGGTCGAATGAGCGGTCAGGTCGAATGAGCGGTCAGGTCGATGGGCAAGCGGCGGCTGAGGCGGCAGAAAATCTGGCCGCGCGCAGCGCAACGCTATACGACGCCTTTGCCGCCAACGCGGGGCAGCGCGCAAGCGATCCCTTCATGATCATCCCGCGCCGTGAGGGTCGCAACTATGTGCCCGAGGGGGCCGAGATCAGCTATGGCGAGGCCCTGCAAGAGGTTGAGCGCCGCGCTGCGATCCTGCGCGCCAAAGGATTTGGGCCCGGGCGGCGTGTTGCGCTGATGCTGGACAACCGGCCGGAGCACTTCTTTTGCCAGCTGGCTCTCTATGCGGTCGGCGCAAGCCAGGTGCCGGTAAATCCGGACTATCTGGATCACGAGCTGCATTATCTTCTGGAACATTCCGAGGCCGATCTGGCGCTGGGCCTGCCGCATCATATGGACCGTCTTTCCCGGGTTGCCGGATCGCTGGGCACGCCTGCCGTGGCAGAGGCGGATCTTGACGATATTCCTTTGGCAGATGGCCCGGCCCGGGTGTCGGAGACTGGCCGCGGCGCCGAGGCAGCCGTCATTTATACCTCCGGGACCACCGGACGGCCCAAAGGCTGTATCATCGATCACGAGCATCATTTCGCGGTCGGCACGATGTATGCCGCCCATCGCGGGTGGCTGGCGCTGCAACATGGCGGCGATCGTATTTTCTCGCCGCTGCCGCTGTTTCACATCAATGCCGGGATGAACTCGCTGGCCACCATTATCCTGACGGGCAATGCTTTGGTCGTGCCGGATCGGTTCCACCCCGACACCTGGTGGCGCGATATCGTCGAAACCGGTGCGACGGCGATGCACTATCTAGGTGTCATTCCGCCGTTGATGTTAAAACGCCCGCCCGAGCCGTCGGAGACAGGCCATAAGCTGCGCTATGGTCTTGGCGCCGGGATCGATCCCGAACTGCACGGGGCGTTCGAGGAGCGTTTCAATGTGCCGATGGTCGAGGTTTGGGGCATGACCGAAACCGGGCGGTTCCTGGCAGACAATCACGATCCGCGCCGGATCACGACCCGCGCCTTCGGCAAGCCGTTTGGCGCGCTGGAGGCAAAAGTGGTCGATGAAGCGATGGCCGAGTTGCCGCGCGGACAGGAAGGCGAACTTGTCGTGCGCGCGGCAGGGGACGACCCGCGGCGTGGTTTTTTCCGCGGATATCTGAAGAACAACAAGGCCACAGCCGAAGCCTGGGCGGGCGGCTGGTTCCACACCGGTGACGTCGTGACCCAGGAACCGGATGGGATGCTGCATTTTGTCGAGCGGCGAAAAAACGTCATCCGCCGGTCTGGCGAAAACATCTCGGCCGCCGAGGTCGAAAATGCGCTGATCGGCCATCCGCATGTCGGCGGGGTTGCGGTATTGTCGGTTCGCGATGAATTGCGCGACGAGGAAGTGATGGCCTGTATCGTGCCAACCGGCCGCCGAGATGCCGACGCGGCGCGCGCGATCTTTGACCACGCCCGCGATCTGGTCGCCTACTACAAGCTGCCGGGATGGATCGCGTTTGTTGATGACCTGCCGGTGACGGGCACGCAAAAAGTGCGCAAGGGCCTGATCTTTCCCGATCTGGACGACCCGCGCGATGCGCCTGGCATCGTCGATCTGCGCCCATTGAAAAAGAGGAATGCGCCATGAGGAAAGTTGTCTATCGCCGCCATGGCGATCCCGCGGAGGTTCTGGAGATTGTCGAGGCACCCGACCCGGAGCCGGGGCCAGGTGAAGTCCGGGTCCGGTTGACGCGAATGACGATCAATCCGGCAGACCTGTTATCGATCGAAGGCAGCTATGGGGCAGAGCCCATCCCGTTGCCCGCGACACCGGGCTTTGGCGCCTATGGTCTTGTCGATGCGGTCGGCGAGGGCGTTGACCGCCTGTTTGTCGGGCAGGCCGTGCTGCCTGCGGGCGGCGGGTTCTGGGCGGACACGATCATTGTTCCTGCCCGGTTCTGCCCGCCTGCGCCGCAAGGCGCCGATCCCGATCAGGCGGCAATGATGCGCGCCAATCCTTCGACCGCCGAACTGATGTTGACCGAGTTCGTGGACCTCGCCCCCGGTGATTGGGTGGTGCAGAACGCGGCGAATTCGTCGGTCGGGCGGCTGGTGATCCGGTTCGCGCGCGAGAAGGGGTTGAAGACTGTCAATGTTGTGCGCAGGGATGTGCGCGAGATGCTGGAAGGTGATGGCGCCGATGCCGTTGTGATCGGCGGCGGGGCAGACGAAATCCTCGCGGCCACGGGCGGGGTGCAACCGAAGTTGGCTCTGGACGCCGTTGGCGGGCAGGCGACAGCCGATCTGGCCGGGGCGGTCGCCGATGGCGGCACCGTTGTTCTTTATGGCCTGTTGTCTGGCGAGGACAGCCGGATGCCAGCCCGCGATACGGTGTTCCGGGATGTGCGCCTGACGGGGTTCTGGCTTGCACCCTGGTATCGCACCGCCGCGCCGGAGAGGTTGAAGGACCTGAACCAGATGCTTGTCGCGAAGCTGATGGCGGGCGAGCTGGATGTGGGCGTCGAGGCGCACTATTCTCTGTCAAAGGTTCACGAGGCCGTCGCCCACGCAGCGCGGGCCGGGCGCGACGGCAAGATCATGCTGACGGAGGGATAGGATGCGCGACGTCTATATTCTGGGAACGTCCTGCACGAAATTCGGCAAGCGCCCGGGCGACAGTTTCAAGGATCTGACGCGGGAGGCTTATCTGGCTGCCGTCGATGATGCCGGGATGCAAACCGGTCTGGACATTGAACAGGGCTGGTTCGGCAATTGCGGCATGGGCACCTGGGGACAGGGCGGCATTCGCGGACAGGTTTGTTTTACACCCCTGGTGCGCGATGGCCTGTTCCCCGAACGGGTGCCGATGATCAATGTGGAAGGCGGCTGTGCTACTGCATCGATGGCCTTTCACGGCGCCTTCAAGGACGTGGCAAGCGGCGCCACGGAGTGCTCATTGGCGTTGGGGGTCGAGAAACTGACGATCCCGGACGATCCCGCCCGCGTGCAGGAGATCTTTTTTACCGCCATCGACAATTTCGATCCGGACGAGTGGCATGAATATTATGCCAAACGCTCGGCCGAAACGGGCAAGCCGTTCGATCCGCAAAAGGGCGGCGGGACGATTTTTATGGACACCTATGCCATGCAGGCGGCGTGGCACATGCAAACGCACGGTACGACACAAAAACAGATCGCGGCAGGGGCGTCGAAGAATCACGGCCATGGGGCGCTGAACCCGAACGCGCAGTACAGGTTCGAGGTCTCGGTCGAGGACGTGATGGCGGACCGCGAAATATCCTGGCCGTTGACCCGCGGCATGTGCTCGCCCATCGGTGATGGAGCGGCCGCGGCAGTGGTCTGTTCGGCGGACTATCTGGAACGCTGCGCGCCGGAGGTACAAGGCCGGGCGGTGAAAGTGCTGGCCTCGGAGCTGACCGGCGGCATGTACCGCGAGCCGCACGAGCCGGGGCTGTCGCGGATTGCGGCCCAAAAGGCATACAAGCGTGCCGGGATCGGGCCGGACGATGTCGATGTGGTCGAACTGCACGACGCGACCAGCTTTTGCGAGATCTATCAGTTGGAAATGCTGGGATTTGCCGAGGACGGGCAGGGCGGTCCGATGGTCGCAAGCGGCGCGACGACACTGGGCGGGCGGTTGCCTGTCAACCTGTCCGGCGGGCTGGTTTCAAAAGGGCACCCGGTGGGCGCAACGGGATTGTCGATGATACACGAGTTGAGCCTGCAACTGCGCGGCGAAGCCGGCGACCGTCAGGCCGATTGTGCCAGGATCGGCCTGGCCGAAAACGGCGGCGGCCTGATCGGGTTCGAGGAAGCGGCGTGCTCGGTGATTGTTTTGGAGGGGCGGGCCTAGGTTCTGACCGGGCCAGCGGTGGACAAGCTGAGAATGTGGCGGTGGGCGACTGGTGCGCTGTCCACGCCTGAGGTTATCGGTCGCCCGGAAGATTAATCAAGACCTGCCGAACCGAGGGAAAACCGCAGATCAAATCACCTCGTCTGTACGGTCATCCGTCTCGCCATAACGCTTCAGCACCGCGGGTCTTGTCCCCTCATAGGCCGCCGCCAGGCCGGGAGCGATTTTCGCGTTTTCGCGCTCGAACAGACAGTTTCCCTGCAGATCGCTGGCCACGATGAAGGGGCCCATTTCCCGGCATTTCAAAACCCACATGGCTTGGGCGACACCAAGTTCCTCGTTCCAATGAACGGCCTCGACATTCTCGACGCCGCGGCCCAGCAGGGCGCCGGTGCCATAGCCGACGGTGGTCAAATAGATCGCGCCGTTTGGGACGAAATGTTCTTTATAGGTATGGGGGGCCATGCCGCCTTTGCCGACGATCAGCTTTGCGCCCGATTTGGCGAACCACTCGCCGATCCATTTTTCAAAGCGAAAACTTGCGGTGGCGGTTACGGCGCCCATTGTGAAGGACCCGTCTTTGTTGATCGCGGCGGCGGGCGAGCAGTGGAAATTCGCGGCGCTGTCGCGCGGCAACTCCATGGGAATGTTGGCCTTTTCTTCCAGCGCGCGCATATAGACCCCCTCTCGCGCCGTATACATCAGGCCATCGAGATAGACGATATCGCCAAGTTGTAATGCCGCCAGCGCTTCGGGCGACGGCGTGGTCGAGAGGCGGATCTTGCGGGGCGGCATTGGGCCTCCTGCGTTGAACGGTGCTATGTCAGGTCCGGGGTCTCTTGGTCGCCTGTTAGAGGGCGTGCGGTCAAGCCCGGCGCGGCGCTGTCCACAAATTCCGGCGCTGGGACCTTGCGGTTTCGTCCAGCCGGTCGTTACCGCGCTTGATTGCTTCTGCCCGATTGCAAAGTGCTCTAGGGTCACCGTTGCAGCGTTTTGGGAGGCGGTATGTTGCGGGGCATATGGGCGTGGGTTGCGCAATCCGTTCACAGCTATGCGCTGATCGGCACCGATGGTTTGCCGCGAAAGGAACGGTCAAAGCGGTATGCCTTCAGCGTGATGTGCCTGATCGCGACGTCAACAGCGATAAGCTATACCATTTTTTATGCGATCTATGACTTCTCGGGTCTGTGGATCGCATGGGTCTCGTCCGGTCTGTTCACACTGGTTTTCTTTCTGCCGCGCCTTGCGAAGTTCGGCCTGTCGCTCGCCCTTTTTGTCGGCATGTCCAGCGCGGCCATTGTGTTCACCTTCCTGACTTATCATCTTGGAGCCGCGACGGGGCTGTATCTGTTCATGAGCGTTGGGGTGCTGATTGCGGTTCTCGCCCGCGGCAACGAGAATGTTTCGTACACGGTTGCGCTATCGGTGATGGCCGTCGGCGCGATGATTGCCAGCCACCTGTTGTTTCAAGAGCCGTCGAGTGCCGCCGCGGTCGATCCATTTTTTCAGCGCCTGGTCTTTATCAGCGTCATCATCAGCATTCCTTGCATGATCGGGCTGGGCGTTTTTGCGCTGTCGGTCAGGGTGGCGCGGGCAGAGGCGGCGCTGGCCGCGGAACATGCACGGTCCGAGGCGCTGTTGGACAACCTGTTGCCGACCGAGATTGCGGCACGGCTGAAATCGGCACCGGGTGAGATCATTGCCGACGATCTGCCCGAGGTGTCGATCCTGTTCGCCGATATTGTCGACTTCACGCCGCGCGCGTCCTCGATGCCCGCGGATGATGTTGTTCGATTTTTGAACGAGGTGTTTACCGAGTTCGACAGTTTGACCGACCGGTTGGGTCTGGAAAAGATCAAGACGATTGGCGACGCCTATATGGTGGCCGCCGGAATGCCCGAGCCGCGGGCCGATCACGCCGAGATCGTGGCGGACATGGCACTGGCTATGTTGGACGTGACGGCGCGGCTAACGCAGGAGAGCGGCCAGTCGGTAGAGGTCAGGATCGGCATTCACACCGGCGCTGCAATCGCCGGGGTCATCGGGACACAGAAGGTGTTCTATGACGTTTGGGGCGACACCGTGAACACGGCAAGCCGGATGGAAAGCCAGGGCGGCATTGGGCGCATTCAACTGACCGAAGAAATGAAAGCGCGGCTTGGAGACGGATATATGTTCGAGCCACGCGGTCTGATCGACATCAAAGGCAAGGGCGAGATCCGAACCTATTGGCTGACCGGAAAGGCGGCAGGTTGATCACCGGTCTGGCGGCGCCTTAACCTTCGTCGTTCTGAGCGAGGGTTGGGTCCTGCCCGATCTGGCGCAAAACCTGATAGGTATCCCGCCCGAGGGTCGGCGCCGGGGTCAGGGTCTGCGGCGACCACGGTGCGCGAAAGCCAAGGCCGGGGACACGGAAGCGGTCACCGGTTTCGGGCACCTCCATCATCGGCCAGGACGGGCTGCCGGCCATTTGAGGATGCGCCAGCGCCTCGGCCAATGTCAGGACCGGGCCGCACGGGACCGAGGCAGCCTCGAGTGTTTCTTCCCAATACGCCGCACTGTTCTGGGCCAGTGCCTCGGTCATCGCGGAGGCAATCGTGGCATCGTCCGCTTCGGCAAGGTCAGGCCGTCCGATGGCAGTGCGCAGGCTGGCGGTCTGTGCGGGCGTGTTCGCGGTAATGACCAGTTCGCGATCAGATGTCGCAAACCGCCCGGAATACGGGCTGTCGGAAAAGGCTTTGTTCCCCTCCAACCCTCGCAATTTGCCGGTCGCCTGATGGCCAACTGCCGCCGCGCCCATCAGGGTTGTCATGGCTTCCAGCATCGAGACATGGAGGCGCTGCGGGGTGCCCGGATCATGCGCGCGCTGGAGCAGCGCTGCGAGAAGGGCGGAGGTCAGCGTCTGGCCTGCCACATAGTCGACAATTGGCAGGCCCGAGCGCAGCGGGCCGCTTTCGGACGTGCCTGTCATTGCCATCAGCCCGGACATGCCCTGGATGATGTGATCATAAGCAGGGCGGGCAGCCAGCGGGCCATCGGGCCCAAAGCCCGAGAGCGAGGCATAAATGACATCGGACCGCCGGGCGCGAACGGCTTCATAGCCGATGCCAAGCCGGTCGACGACGCCGGGGCGAAAGTTTTCAACGACAATGTCGGCGCTGGCGGCCAGGTCGAGAAAGGCGTCGCGCCCCTCCGGCGTTTTCAGGTCCAATGCGATCGATCGCTTGTTGGCGTTCTGGGACAGGAAGGCTGGGCCAAGCCCATGTTCCTGCATGGCCGGCGTGCCGCCGCCGCGAACGAAATCGCGCCCCGCCGGGTGTTCGACCCGTACCACATCGGCCCCCATCAGAGCGCATTGCCCAGTGGCAAAAGGCCCGGCGAGCACGTGCGAAAGATCGGCGATGCGGATGCCCGAGAGTGGACTCATTCCGCCGCCATCTGGGTTTCTGCCCATTCCACCGTCTC
Source organism: uncultured Limibaculum sp. (assembly GCA_951813525.2). Classification (GTDB taxonomy): domain Bacteria; phylum Pseudomonadota; class Alphaproteobacteria; order Rhodobacterales; family Rhodobacteraceae; genus Thermohalobaculum. The sequence goes on along the minus strand of CATOTJ020000002.1, from coordinate 1,716,612 downwards.
GCGGCGCTGATAAGGGGTGAACCAGTCGGGATCGGTGCGATGCTCGACGCGGCCGTCGGCGTGGATGCGGGCGACGGCGCGGCGCGATGACAGGCAGAAGGCGTGGACCGACATCTGCATGCCGCCGGTATGGCAATAGCCGACTTCGATATGGCAATCGACGACCATGGATTTGCCGACAAAGCCCATGGCGCCCATGCCGATCGAGTTGCCGAGGTCTTTGAATTCCTGCTCCAGTTCGGCGATCTTCGGGTCGGGGTTGCGGTCGCCGACCGTGCGCAGGCAGGCGGCGCGCTTGCCCAGGACCATGCAGGTATCCTTCGAGCCGCCAAGGCCTATGCCGATGATCGCGGGCTGACAGGCGAGCCCGCGTTTGCCGAAGGCGACCAGGCTGTCGAGGTAGAAGCGCTTGATCCCCTCGATCCCGTCCGACGGGAACAGCATGCGATAATCGGTGCCGAAAAGGCCGCCTTTGTGAACCGTGGTCAGATCGATCCAGTTTCCGCCCGGCTCGTAGCCGTATTCGATTTCCGGCGCGTTGATGCCGACATTGTTGTTATGGTCAGTGCGCCAAAGCGGGTGCACGCGGTTCGGGCGCAGCGGCACACCATTTGTGGCATTGGCGGTGGCGCGGCGCAGTGCAGCTTCCAGCGCGACGGGGCCGCCCTCGATCTGGACCTCGTTGCCCATTTTGACAAACCATCGCGGGCAGCCCGTGTCACCGCACATGGCGCGGCGGTCTTCCTTGGCGGCCTCGTAGTTTTCCAGCATCGCCTGCAGGACAAAGCTTGAGAGATCGCCATCCTCGACATGGGCGGCCTGTTTCAGACCGTCGAGATAGTCCTGCGGAATTTCAATCGCTGCCTTGTCCATCAACGTCTCGGCGGTTGATTGGATCAGATCGATGGCGATCATTTCGGGTCTCCTGCATCCGTTTGCTGGGTCACTCGGTCCGGTGTTTTCCTTCGGCATCCGTAATGCCAAGGGCATAACCGAGCAGTGCAATACCTGGTGTCATGCATTGAGGATCGACGTCGGGTTCCACGGTCGGACGGCTTTCGGTGAGCGCCGTCAGAAAGTTCAGCATGGCGCCGCGGGCGTTCTTGGAACTGATCTGCTGGAACAACAACCACTCGACTGCTGTGCGGTAGTGTTCATAGGCGGCGGGCGAGACCTTACACCCGGTCGTTGTCATATAGGCCGCACGGGATTGAACGGGCAGCGCCTCGGGCGATGGTTTGCCGTCCAACAGGTTGGGCGAGTACTGGTAATCGATCTTGACGTCTTCACCTGTGTATTGACCGTCGGGCGCCAACAGGCGGAGCGCTTTGGCGGCTTTTTCCAAAGACGGGGGCAAGCAGCGTTTGTCAAGCGCGCCATTGGCATCCGGGTAGGCGTGTTTGAGATCCGCCAGCAAGGGTCGGACATGCCGGCGGGTGTATTCGATCGACTTATTGTTTGGATTGCCGGTGTCGGATTCCGGGAAGATCAGGAAATACAATGCTGACCGCATCGCATGGTCATAGGAGGAGCCGACTTCACAGCCGGTGATGTTGAAATAGGCATTCGACGGCAGGAAGTGGAATGTTTCATTCGCCGGGTCGGCAGCGGCGGGTTGGGCAATGGCGACAACAAGACCGATCAGCGCGGCGCGGATATGGTGGATCATATGTCGGCTCCAATTCATTCGAAGCAACGATCCCATGGATTGATGATCGAGGTCCAGCGGACTTTCCGATCAGTAGTGCATCAGCGTGGAGCTTCGCCTGCAGTCAGAGCCCTCTCGGTTGGCGCGGTCTGTCGGCAGGGGCCTTTTCTTCAAGGTTGTCGCGGATCTGTATGATGCGTTTCGACGTGCCGGCCAATTCAGTGGGATCGACGCCGGTTCGGTCGAGGAGACAGCGCGCAATTTCGGGCGCCTCCTTTTGAAGTGCCCAGCCCGCGCGGTTCAGGGTTATGAACGCCTTGCGCTCATCATCCGTGCCTGGGTGCCGGGTGACGCGGCATTGTGCTTCGAGCTGTTTGACCAGCGGGATCAACATGCTGGGGTCGAAAAGCAACCTTGTGCAGAACCCGCAGCTGGTCAGATCGTCTTCCTCCCACAATGCCGAGAGAACGACATACAGTGGACACTCAGTCTCAGCGCCGTGAGATAGGGCGCAAGGCCCGCAACATGGCATGACCAGTCGAGCAGGGCGCAAAGCAGATCAAATCGTCTACGCTGGCCGCGGCCAACAACTACTGGCGGTAGATCGCATCAGGCGGTGCGCGCCAGCGGCATGGTCGCGCAGCGGAACGAGCCGAGCAGGGCATTGGGTTCGGACCAATCGAGCCGGATGGCGCGCAGCCCTGCATCCTCGATCTTGTCAGCGATGCGGGGGAAGCCTGCATGCAAAATTACGGTCTCAGGGTCGAGGACGAAAACATTGGTCGCCATCGCCATTGCCTCGGCTTCGGACACTTCGATTAATGTGAAGCGGTCTTTCAGGTGGCCGAGGTCCTGGGGCCGAAAGGGTTCGGGACAAATGAGCAGTCGACGTCCCGGAAGGATGGTCATGCGGGTGTCGAGATGCATAAATTTCGGACCCAGATGCAGCGGTATAACTTCGGCGTGCTGCCCGAGTTCAGCCGCGGCATGGGCCGATGTCCTTGTGCCGAGACCCACATAGACCACGTCGCCATCCGGCATCACATCGCCGCCCTCGATCCGGCCAGCGAGTTCCTTGGTCGAGATATCGGGAAGGATACCGAGGACCTTGTCGATTTCGCCCTCCCGCTCGGGCAATTCGCGCGAGCGGGAGAAGTAGAGCGTATCCGCAATCACGAAACCGGTGTCGCGCGTATACATCGCCCAGGGATGGGTATCGGCCGACGGCACGAAATGCAGGCGGACATGGTGCGCTGCCATCACATCATAGAATGCCTGTTGCTGGCGCAGCAGCTTTTCCCGGTCCCAGGGCAGCATCGTGAAGACTTCAAATTCAGGATGATCGTTCTGGAAACCGTCACAAGGCGGAACCGCGACGCCGCGGCAGACGCAAAGATCGGTAAGCGTGTCGGTTTCATTGTGAATGTTCAGCATCGGCCTACCTTGTGGCAACCTCCGGTTCGGCGATCGCCCCCGGCCAGTCGGGTTGTTGTTCGGGCATCGCTGCGATGAAGGCCCGGTGATCTTGTGCCCGGTGGTAGATCGCATTGATCAGCGGCCAGGGCGCCATGTCGACATCGAAACGGGCAATGCCCTTATGGACCTGCGGGATCAAATGCAGATCGGCCCAGCTGGGAGTGTTCCCGAAGGAATAAGGCCAAGGCGTTTCGCGGCGGCGGAGGAGTTCTTCGAGGGCGTCGAAGCCTTGGGCGAACCAATGTCGTTGCCATTGATCGATTGCGGTTTGATCCAGGGCAAGGTCGTTGTGCAGGAAACGGCGAATGCGGATGACGTCGACGGCATGCATCTCTGACGTAATGGCCTGTGCAAATCCGCGGGCCCGGGCGCGCAGCACTGGGTCACGCGGCAGCAGCGTCGGATCGCGATGCGTTTCTTCCAGATATTCTAGGATGGCCGTTGCCTGCGGAACGATATGTTCGCCAATCTTGAGCGCGGGCATCAGGCCTTGCGGGTTGATATGCCGATAGGCCGGTTTGCCGATCTGAAAGACCGAGACATAGGTGTATGGGATGTCTTTCAGCGCAAGCGCAATACGAACCCGGTGGCCGGCAGAGTTGAGATAGGCAGTGTAAAGGGTGAGGGACATGGGCGCGAGTATGCGGGTCGTGCCAAGCGGGGTCAAACCGTTGGGTCGGGATGTCGCGGTCGGAGGGTCGGGGATGTGGAGGGGCAGAGTGGCCCGGTCCTGCGCGGCGGGCGCCTAATGCTTTTTGTCTCCAATCTGGGCGGTCATCGGAACGCCTTTGCTGCGCCATAAAGCAGGTGCGGACTTGGTTGGAGGTCGAGTTGAGGCAAGCGGCCCTAGGCATCTTCGCGGAGGATCGTCGCCCCCGGTTTTACGATGGAAAATTCTACCGGAGCTTTTCTGATCTCGGCATTGTCACGGTGTTCTGCGAGCGTGAAATAGCTTCCCTCAAGGTCGCCCTCATCCGGGAAATCATCGCGCCAATGGGCGCCGCGCGAGTTTTCGCGAGAGAGCGCGGCGCGGGCAATCACCTCGGACATCTCGACAAGGTTCGAAAGGTTCAGCCAATCGTGCCAAGTCAGGTTGAAGGAAAGATCTCCAGAAGGGATACCGGTCGTGTTCAACTCGGCCTTGATGTCGGCAAGGCGGGCGAGGCCGCGGTTCAGCGCCGCGGCGGTTCGGGTCACGCCGACGTCTTCCCACATCACGTTTTGCAGGGTTTCGCGCAACGCATGCAGATTGCCGCCGGTTTGGCCGACAGGTGCCATGGCGCGGGCGACCTCTCGGTCCACTGCCTCTGGATCAGGATCGCCAAGGGCGCCCGGGCGCGTAACATCCGCGCCCATAACGTCGCCCGCGATCCCGCCATAGACGGTCGAATTGGCAACCCCGTTGCCGCCCAATCGGTTTGCGCCGTGCGCACCGCCAGCATCTTCGCCCGCGACATGCAGGCCCTGCATCCTGGTGCGTGTATCGGCATCAACGACGATGCCACCCATCAGATAATGGGCTGTCGGAACGACTTCCACCAATCCGCCGGCAAGATCAAAGCCGCAATCGGCGCAGCGTTTGACCATGCCTTTGAATTTCCTGGCCACATCGGCGGGGCCAAGATGGGCCATCGAGATGTAGACGCCGCCATTGGGAGTGCGATGGTTGGCCTGCATTTCGGCGTAGATCGCGCGGGAGACGACATCGCGGGTCGCCCGCTCGCCCTTCTGGTCATAGTCGAACATGAACCGCCGCTCGGCGCCGTTCAGCAGATGGCCACCGGCGCCGCGCAGGCCTTCTTCAAGCACTGTGCCGGTCATGCGGGTGCCTTCGCCCGCCAGAAGGCCGGTCGGGTGGAACTGCACCATTTCCATGTCGCGCAGCGGAAGTCCGGCGCGGAACGCCATGGCCAGGCCGTCCATGGACTTGTCGCCGGACGGTGTGTGATAGCGGTACATGGTCGGGCCACCGCCAGTTGCCATCAGAACGCGGCGCGCGCGCACCAGGCGGAAGTGACCTGTGCGCATGTCGATCATGAGAACGCCCGCCAATTCGCCGTCGCGGTTTGGAATTAGGGCGATTGCCCGGTGATCTTCGAGCCGCTCGATCGGGCGCGACAGGACCTGCTCCATCAGGCGGGAAATAATCTCGATGCCGGTCAGGTCGCCCTTGTGAACCGTCCGATCAAAGGTCTGCCCGGCGAACGCCTTTTGGTGAACGGATCCGTCGGGATTGCGGTCGAAAAAACATCCGATTTCGTTTTCAAGTTCCCGGATGCGTGTCACGGCGGTTTCGCACAAGCGCCAGGCCATCTCTTGGTTGGGCAGCCATTTGCCGCCGACTATCGTATCCATGAAATGGCGCTCGACGCTGTCGCCGGGGGCGAGTGCCACGTTATAGCCGCCTTGAACCATGCGTGTGCATCCGCATTTTCCAAGCAGGCCTTTCACGGCGATTGTGATCTTGGCGTCGGGAGCGGCCTTTTGGGCATGCAGCGCGGCGAACAGACCTGCGCCGCCCGCCCCAAGGATCAGAATGTCGGTGTCGTGTCGGTCGATCTGCACAATGCCTCTCCAGCCGTGTCGTCGACTGTATCCACTGCTGACGGGACTTTGGAAAGGCGCCTCATTTCTGGCGAGAGGCCACCATTCAGGTTACAATCCTTCGCAGGTTACAAAACAAGGTCAATGAATGCGATTCTGCGTTGTGCAGGTTATGGAATTGGGTGGCACGTTTGTACGTTCGTCTGGACGTTTTAACGCCCGAGACATGAAGACCTTGATCGAAAGCCTTTCGACAATGGAATCCAGCGGGGATGCGCAGATCCTGCATGACATGCGCCTGGTCGATTTTGACGTACGTGTTGAGGAGGTGATCGAGACCGGGCGGGCAGCGCCGGAGAGCTTGGAGATCCGCAAACTCGCCTTGGTGTCCGGGTCGGCCCTTGGTTTTGGAATGTTGCGCGTTATTGCGTCGATCCGGGAAAACTTCAACCGAACCGTAAAGGCGTTTCGCACGATCCCGGAGGCGTTGGATTGGTTGGATCTGCCATTGGCCGGTTTGACGATCCCGGAAGCTGTCGACTTGATATTCGACGAGCAGATCCGATGTAACGGGGACGATCCTGACGGCTTTGGTATGGTGATCCAGAAACTGGGTGGCGATGGGTCGGTCATATAACTTCAGCCGCCGGTAACGCGCCGAACGGCGCTGCCGGATCGGTGGTTAAATTGCGCTGAGCAGGAACAGGCATGAAACGGCAAAGCCAAGGGCGGCCGCAGCGGCGGCCCAGCCCTTTTGCCAGGGTTGCCAAGGTGTGAGTTCCATCACAAGCAGTCGGATCCCGCCAAAGAAGTGGATCGCCAGAAGCGCGACAAGACCCCATTCGGCAATCTTGACTGCGGGCTGATCGGTCCAGGCGATCATCGTCCGGAAAGCTTGCGGATCGGCAACGGCGCGCGAAAGCAGCCAGAAATGGGCGGGCAGGAACAGCGCCAAACAGACCCCGGACAGCCGATGCAGCACAAACGCATACCAAAGCGGGTGGGCGCGATCGCGATAGGTCATTGCGGCAACGTTCCGGTCGTCGCGACCGCGTGAACGGCGCGCGCACCCATTGCGGTCAGGGCAAAGAAGGTCGCCCAGGCAAATCCGGCGAGCGCTATGCCATCGACCCCAAGCCATTCGCGGACAACATTGCGCAGACCGATTGCGCCGTGGATGGCCGCCATCAACACGAAGAGGCCATAGAACGCAGCCCAACCGAGCGAGCCTTGGGTGCGGCCAAGAATTTCTTCGGCCGTCAGGCCGCCCTGCACCGCATAGATCATCACGGCGAGATGGCCAATGACCAGCGGCGCCATCACCACCGCAGTCAGCCTTTGAACCATGAAAAGGGTGAATTCACTCATGCCTCGGTTTGTCACCGGGGCAGATGAATTGCAATTAGGGGATAGTGGGGAATGCGGTCCTGTAGCGCGGCCGGGCTTGGCGCCGCCGTCACGCTACATCAGGTAGTTCATCATGATCCCGATGGCGAGGGTTTGCGGCAGCGCAATCAGCGGCAGGAAGAGGGCGATTTTCCACGAACCGGTTGTGTCGCGCAGACTCATCACTTCTGTGTAATCGGTGGCAACGCCGCCCATTAAAAAGACGAAACCGTTGCCAGGTGCGCCGGCACGGCTGACCAGATCAGCGGCGATGGGGGTCGCGCCTTCCGAACAGACTTCGATGATCGTGGCTGCGATCAGTGTCAAGAAAACGCCCAACATCGTCGGGCCGAACCAGTTGGCGAAAACATCGGTCGGCACTGTTGCGCGAATGAGGGCGGCCAGAACGACGCCGAAGAGCAGCCAACGCAGCACGGTGCGTGAACCCGCAAGCCCGGTGCGGCCGATCTGAGGAACAGCGGCCCAACTGAACCGCGTGCCGGAAAGCCAGGTGCGCAAGGCACCCCGCAGATCGGTCGACGGCTTCGCCCCGGCGCGGGCGGGATTATCGGGGAGTTTCCCCCGCTCGACCAAGAAATCGAAGATATACCCGGTGATAACCGCGATCACACCCGAGAACACGATGAAGAGCAGGGTGTACCACCAGCCAACAAGGGCGATCAGGATGATCGTCAGGCTGAACGAGTTCCATGGGCTGGCGAGCAGGAACGCCACGGTCTGACCAATCGTGGCCCCGCGTTCATAAAGCTTCATGCCGACCATCAAGATGCCATGGGAGCAGAGATCGAAAGCGACCCCGGCCGCCGTGGCGCGCAGAATGCCGGTTGTCCGTCTCTCTCCGGTCAGCGCGGCGATGATGACATCGCGCGGTACACGGTCCAACAGTCCGACAAATGCGATGCCCAGCAAGATGCCCCACCACATGATGTTAAGCAGCTCGAAAACGCCCATTGCGAAATGGTCGATGGCTGAATGTGCGGCGCCGCCGCCGACCAACAAATGCCATCCGTATCCGAACCCGGCCAGAACGGCGCTGATGATCAAAAACCAATCCGTGCGCCGCCGCCCAACTGGCTGATCATCGGCGCAGCAGCCCGAAACGATCGGTTCCGGGGCGCAGCATGACGGTGCAGCGGCCCGTTGCGTCGGCCGCGGTGATGCATCGATTCTGAGGGTTTCATCAACCATGCCGCCTGTTTGCATCCTCCAGTAACTGGAAGGTCAAGCAGCTTTTAACCCTGTTTCCTGCGTTCACGGCGCGATCACGTCTGCTTGATGACCGGACTGCCGACGGGGATCGGATTTCAATCCGTAGAAAGGGACACATGGGGATTGATCCGCCCCCGGGCGGCCCGCCACGGAGTGATGCGGCGGGATGGGTAAGGAGAACCGAGATGAATTTTCGCGTCATTTTATCTGCGGCGGCGTTCGGTGCCATCTTGGCGGCGAGCGGACCTGCTTTGGCGGGGTCCAATAATTGGGCATCAGGCCATGGCGGGGAAGGAATTGCCCGTGATGGGAACATCCACCTGATTGGCGAGCGCGGCGACCGTTTCGAAAGGCGCCAGGAACGGCGCAGTGAACGGCGTGAAGATCGGCGCGAGCGCAGATCTGATCGGCGCAGCGACGATGATCGGGCTGGTCGGAGGAGTGACCGCCGTTCGGAGCGGCGCGCCGAACGCCGGGCCGAGCGTCTTCGTGAGGCGCGTCGCGAAGCTCGCAGAGAAGCGCGCAGAGAGGCCCGCCGTTCTGCCCTGCGTGCCGAGCGCCGGGCAGAACGCCGCCGGGCTGAACGTGCTGCGCACCGGGCGGAACGGCTGCGCGCTGAACGTCGCGCCGCGCGCCGTGCAGTCCGCCGGGACGATTATCGTTATGGTTACGGGCGCCGCAATGATTGGCGCAGCGGTCAGTACATTCCAAACCACCGCTATCGGCTGATCAATGATTGGTACAGCTATGGCTGGCATCGCCCGCGCAGCGGCGAGCGGTACATCCATGCGGACAATGGCCGTTACTATCTGATCAGGGCTGCGACAGGTGTGATCATCTATGCGCTAACGCGCTGATCCTGTTCCAAGTACGGGGCGATGGCGGGCCTTCGGGCCCGCCATTTTTGTTTCCGGGACCTCTCGGCGATATATCTTAACCACGGTCCTGTGCGATCCGACGCGCCAGGTAGGCCGAGAACCAACCGCGATAACGGTCTTGCAACTCTGGGCGCCGCCAGTCCTGACTGGTGATTACGCCTCGGCAGATATCGGCGCCGCATCGGCAGTTCATTTCCCAGTCGTCATCGTCGCCGGTGCCATAGTCGAATGTCAGTTCTTCGCCCGCCAGAATATCGCGCATGGCATGGAATGCGATCTGGCCGACAATGCCGATGTTTGGGTCGCAGGAATGGTTGATGTGCATCATGCCGGCGTCGCGGTCGGCGATGTCCATCGGTCCGATGAATAGATTATCATCGATTTGTATCTCGGACGGGCCGAGCGTTTCAGCCAGTCGATCGCGGGTTGCGCGGTCGAATACATGGCCGCCTTTGATGGTAATCACCTCCCCGGCCGCGATGTCGGCAACTGCACGCAGGCCGGTGCCATCGATGCTGCTCTGGAACTTTTCGACTTTGTCCGAAAACCAGACCAGCATGCCGCTTATTCCGCGGCGATGCGGCCCGCCTTGACCAGCATCGGTTTCAGGAAGTGGCCGGTATGGCTCGCCTTGCACTCCGATACGTCTTCGGGCGTTCCGGATGCGACGATCTTCCCGCCACCATCGCCACCTTCGGGGCCAAGATCGACCAGCCAGTCGGCGGTCTTGATGACATCCAAATTGTGCTCGATCACGACGATGGTGTTGCCGCTTTCGACCAGTTCCTGCAGCACCTCGAGCAGCTTTTTCACATCCTCGAAATGGAGCCCGGTGGTCGGTTCGTCCAGAATATAGAGGGTGCGGCCCGTGGCGCGTTTGGAAAGCTCTTTCGACAGTTTGACACGTTGCGCTTCGCCGCCCGACAGAGTGGTCGCCTGCTGGCCGATCTTGATGTAGCCGAGACCAACGCGTTCAAGCGTGACCAGCTTGTCGCGGATCATCGGAATGGCTTCGAAGAAGGTCACACCGTCCTCGACCGTCATGTCCAGCACCTCGGCGATGGACTTGTTCTTGTATTTGATTTCCAGCGTTTCGCGGTTGTAGCGGGCGCCTTTGCAAGTCTCGCAGGTCACGTAGACGTCGGGCAAAAAGTGCATTTCGATCTTGATGACGCCGTCGCCCTGGCAGGCTTCGCAGCGCCCGCCCTTTACATTGAAGCTGAAACGGCCGGGCTTGTATCCGCGCGCCTTGGCTTCGGGCAAACCGGCGAACCAGTCCCGAATGGGCGTGAAGGCCCCGGTATAAGTCGCCGGGTTCGACCGCGGCGTGCGCCCGATGGGGGATTGGTCGATCTCGATGACCTTGTCGAGATGCTCCAACCCCCGGATCGTTTTGGACGGCGCAGGTTGGGTGCGCGCGCCGTTCAGCCGGGCGGCAGCAGTTTTGTAGAGCGTTTCGACCGTCAGCGTGGACTTGCCGCCGCCAGAAACGCCGGTGATACAAGTGAACGTGCCAAGCGGGATGTCGGCGGTTACGTTCTGCAGGTTGTTACCCGTCGCACCTTCGACGGTCAGGGTTTTGCCGTTGCCGGGACGGCGGTCGCCGGGGACTGCGATCTCGCGGACGCCGGTCAGGTATTGGCCTGTGATCGATGCAGGGTTTGCTGCAACTGCTTGGGGCGTGCCCGCGGCAATAATCTGGCCGCCATGCACACCGGCGCCAGGGCCGATATCAATGACATGATCGGCTTCGCGAACGGCCTCTTCGTCATGTTCGACCACAATCACCGTGTTGCCCTGATCGCGCAGACCCTTGAGGCTGTCGAGCAGGCGCTGATTGTCGCGCTGGTGGAGACCTATCGAGGGTTCGTCAAGAACATAAAGGACGCCAGTGAGACCGGAACCGATTTGCGAGGCCAGCCGAATGCGCTGCGACTCCCCGCCTGACAGCGTGCCCGAATTGCGGCTGAGAGTCAGGTAATCCAGACCGACATTGACCAGAAAGCCCAGGCGTTCGCGGACTTCTTTCAGGATCGCGGCGCCGATCTCGTTGTTCTGTTTGGACAGCAGGCCGGGGACCGCCTCGACCCATTCCAGTGCCTCGCGGATCGAGAGTTCGGTGACCATACCGATATGGGCCTTGCCGATCTTGACCGCGAGTGCTTCGGGCCGCAGCCGGTGGCCGTCGCAGGTATGGCAAAAGCGAGTGCCCTGGAACCGCTCCATATCTTCGCGCACCCAACTGGATTCGGTTTCGCGAAACCTGCGCTCCATCGTCGGGATGACACCTTCGAACGGGCGTTTGACCTTGTAGACGCGGCCACCATCGTCAAAACGGAATTGGATTTCCTCGTCACCCGAGCCCTGCAACATCAGTTGCTGCGCGAATTTCGGTAGTTTCGACCAGGGCTTAACGGCCGAAAATCCGTAATGATCGGCCAATGCCTCGATCGTTTGGCGTTGCAGGGGCGACAACCCACCCGATTTCGCCCAAGGCGCGATGACCGCTTCCATCAGCGACAGGCTTTCATCCGGAACGATCAGGCGTTCATCGAAAAACAATTCGACCCCCAACCCGTCGCAAGAGGGACAGGCGCCGAACGGGGCGTTGAAGGAAAACAAGCGCGGCTCGATTTCAGCGATGGTGAAGCCGCTGACCGGGCAGGCGAATTTTTCGGAAAAGACCGTGCGTTCGGCGTCGTCGTCGGCCGTTTCAACGACGGCAATGCCGTCGGCCAAGCCAAGCGCGGTGGTGAAGCTGTCGGCCAGCCGGGTTTCGATTCCCTCTTTGACGATGATCCGGTCGACAACCACGTCGATGTTGTGGCGAAATTTCTTGTCCAGCGTCGGCGGATCATCGAGGTCGTGAAATTCCCCGTTCACCTTGACGCGTTGAAAGCCCTGCTTGCGCAGCTCGGCGAACTCTTTGCGGTATTCGCCTTTACGGTCGCGGATGATCGGGGCCAACAGGTAAAGGCGGGTGCCTTCCACCATCGCGGTGACGCGGTCGACCATGTCGGAAACCTGCTGTGCCTCGATCGGCAGCCCGGTTGCAGGCGAGTAGGGTGTGCCAACGCGGGCATAGAGCAGGCGCAGGTAGTCGTAGATTTCAGTTACAGTGCCGACAGTGGACCTGGGATTGCGCGACGTTGTCTTCTGTTCGATGGAAATGGCTGGGGACAGCCCCTCGATATGATCCACATCGGGCTTTTGCATCATCTGCAAGAACTGGCGCGCATATGCCGATAGCGATTCGACATAGCGGCGTTGTCCTTCGGCATAGATGGTGTCGAAAGCCAGGCTCGACTTTCCCGACCCCGAAAGACCGGTGATAACCGTCAATGTATCGCGCGGAATATCGACATCCACACTTTTGAGGTTGTGTTCCCGTCCGCCGCGGACCTTCAGGAATTTCGTCTCTGCCATGCCGTCCTCCAGCCCCCAGACATAGCTGCTGGTGTCCGAATTGCGAGTCGCGCGAGAGTATACAAAACGTGAACATCGCGCCATGGGCAATTTGCCTGTGGATAGTTCTGTGGGTTGTCAGGCGAACGACGCAGCGCGCGGCTTTTCCGGGTTGGTTGTCGTCATGATATGATCGTCTGGTTGTGTAATCAGAGGAGGGTGAACATGAGCGTTCAGAAGATGCAACGCAGCGGATTTGCTGCTGCCCTGGCTGCGGGATTGATCGCGGCAGGAATGGCAACGTCGGCCGCGGCAGATGGGCATTGGCCCGAAAAGATCATGGAGAGTTGCCGTGCACTGGTGAAATCCGGTGACGGAAACGGGGCGGTCGAGCGGGATTGCTATCAAATGATGACCGGTGTGAAGGAGGTCCTGCAGATCATCGGAAGCGACTATTATCCCGTTGGCAAAAATGCCGGGTTTTGCATGATCCCTGGAACGACCCCAGAGCAGCTTGCCGGCGCTTTGGTAACCTTTGCCGACGCCAATCCCGACTGCGAGAAGAGCGCGGCAATGTCCGGGTGTCTATCGGCAGCACTCAAACATTCCTATGAGGAGGGCTGCTCGCTTTAATGCGGATCAGCCTTTGACGAGCGGCTCCGCCAACAATTCTTCGACAAAGAGTGCGAGGAGTTGTTGGCGCCCAGTTACACCGGCCTTTTTGTAGATCCGGTTGCATTGCGCTTTGACGGTGCCCTCTGCGGCGCCGCGGACCTGGGCAATTTCGGCGATCGAAAGGCCTTTGATGGCCATCAGGGCCACGTCGCGTTCGGCCTCGGTCAGTGCCCATTCGACAAAATGTTCGTCCAGAAGCTCGGCAAATGCGCCAGAGGCGGCGCGTAGCTGTTCTTCGACCTTAGCGTTTCGCCGGGTCAGTCGACGTAGTTCTAACGCGGTATAGGCGGCGCCGCAGATCAGGACACCCACCACGATGAGCTCCAGGAACGACTGTGTGCCCAGCAACTCCTCCAGCTCGACACCGAAGATGTCGAGGCCCGATTCCAGCAGCAGGAACAAAATGCATAGGACTTGAAGGAGAAGCAGCGGGACCAAGACCCGCCGCTTGCCGGTCAGCGGATCCACGTCTAATCGCCGGGCATGATCTCGACGATCTCGCTGTTTGCCGGATCAATCATCACTTCCTGGTTCTCGGCGTCCTTTGTGGCCCTGGCCTCGATCAGGATATTCGGAACGATAAGGCGCATATTTTTCTCCACATGTTGAGGGCTGTGACTAGCCCAGCCTGGAAACGTTATCCAGCCCCGGCCCACAAGACGATCTGGGCCGGGTCGATTTTTGCAATGGAAGATCAATCGTCCTGTTCAGCCGACAGGATAGCGTTCGCTTCCAGGTCGATGACCAGTTCCCATTCGACGCCGTCTTTGGTCGCTTCGGCTTCGATTTTTCCGTCTTCGATCTCGGCTTCAGCGAACGTGTAACCCGCATCGCCAACGATTGCGGCAACCCGTTCCAAGTCTGCAGCCGGCAATTTTTCATCACTGTCGGCCTGGGCCGTGAAGGCAACGGCGCCGATCGCGCCTGCGGTCAGAAGGACTGCGGTGAGTGTACGGGTGTTCATAGTGCTCTCCTTTTTGCATCCGGCGTCGGTGCCGGTTTTCAGCAGATCGGGATGAGCAGCAGGCGACGCCATCGGCCTTTGGTTGATAGGGGGCGCAATAAACCGGGGTTTATGCCCCGTTTCGGATCAAATTTCCGGGGGCAAATATCCGAGGGGCGACCCGGCTAGGCCGGAGCGTGTGGTGTTTGGCCGACAATCAGCGGATCTGTTTCACCGATCACCTCGGCATCCTTTTCCGGATAGTCCAGACCACCGAGAAAAACCTGAATGGCCCCTATTCTGGCCCGGCGTTTGTCGTTGGTTTTAATGACGGTCCAGGGCGCATGGCCGGTGTCGGTGTGGCGGAACATATCCTCGCGCGCTGCGCTGTATTCGTCCCATTTGTCCAAGCTGGCTTCGTCGATGGGGCTGAGTTTCCAGCGCTTTAACGGGTTTTCGCGGCGTTCGTCGAACCGCTTGTGCTGTTCGTCCTGGGTCACGGTCAGCCAAAACTTGATAAGATTGATGCCGCTGGCGACCAGCATTTCTTCGAACCGGGGGGCTTCGTTGTAAAACCGCTCCCAATCGGGCTGTTCACAAAAGCCCATCACCCGTTCGACCCCGGCGCGGTTGTACCAGGACCGATCGAAGAAACAGATCTCTCCGCCGGAAGGCAGGTGGGGCACATAGCGTTGAAAATACCATTGCGTGCGTTCGACATCGGAGGGTTTGGAGAGCGCCACGACCCGCGCGCCGCGCGGGTTCAGATGTTCCATAAAGCGTTTGATCGTACCGCCCTTGCCCGCGGCGTCGCGGCCTTCAAAGATCAGTAGATGACGTTGGTCCGTTTCCTTGGTCCAGCGCTGTACCTTCAACAGCTCGATCTGCAGCGCCTGGAGGTGTTTTTCGTAAACCTTGCGCTTGAGGCGTTCGGCGTAGGGATAATCGCCGATCTCGAACTCGGCAGCAGTGGGCGTCTTTTTCTTGCGGGCCATGTTTTCCCCGGTTGTCCAGTTTCCCGCAGATGCTGACGCATGTTTTGGGCGCCGCCAAGAGGTTTCGCCGCCCGGGGCCAGATGGCTTCTTTTCATCGCCGTTGCGCGGGGGGATGCTGCGCCGGAGGAAATTGATTCGGAGAGTCGCATGCGAATGCTGGGTTTTCTTGCGGTGCTGTTGTTGTTTGGCAGCGGAGTTTCGGTTGTGCAGGGGGCTGACGATGGATGGCTGGTCTATGAAAACGAGCGCTTTGGGACGGCTATCGACATTCCGGCCTTCGCACTGAACGCTTTGCCTGCGCCGCAGAATGGCGATGGGCAGGGCTGGGTATCCAAGGACACCTCGGTCAGCCTGACCGCCTATGGCAGTTACTGGTCCGTCACCGTCGAGAGCTGGGACGATTATCGGGTGCAGTTTCGCCGGTGGCTATTGGAGGAGAAGGCGATCCTGCTGTATGCGCCGGTCGGCGACGACTGGTTTGTTCTGTCCGGCAAGGTGAATAACAACCTTGTCTATGTTCGCGTGAACCGGTCTTCCAGATGCCCAGATATCGCCCATCATGTTCGTATCGAATATCCGGCATCGGAAAAGGAAGCGCGCGACGCCTGGGTCATCCGGATCAGCAAATCGATGGGTGAGGTGCCGGCGGCTGCCTGTCCGTGATCGATGTTTAGGAAGCGTCGTGCTGAATAAGAGGGCCAATGCAGTATCAGGAGCAGTGAACTGAATTTTAATCAAATCGCTGCTTGCTCGCTGGCGCGTCATTCCGAGCGGCGCTAGTGTGGCGCGGAATCAAGAAATGAGAAGTCGGAGGCGAAGATGGCAGGCAGTGTGAACAAGGTCATTCTGATCGGAAATCTGGGCGCAGATCCGGAAGTGCGGAGTTTCCAGAATGGCGGCCAGGTTTGCAACCTGCGCGTTGCTACGTCCGAGACGTGGAAAGACCGCAATACCGGTGAGCGCCGCGAGCGGACCGAGTGGCATTCCGTTGCGATCTTTAACGAGAACCTGGCGCGTTTGGCCCAGCAGTATCTGCGCAAGGGATCCAAGGTCTATCTGGAAGGCCAGTTGGAAACCCGCAAATGGCAGGATCAGAGCTGCAACGACCGTTACTCGACTGAAGTCGTGCTGCGTCCTTACAAGGGCGAAATGACGTTCCTGGACCGCGCCGGTGAAGGCGGCGGGGGCGGTGGTGGCGGCGGTGGTTATGGTGGCCCGCCACAAGGTGGCGGTGACGGCGGAGGCCGAGGCGGCGGCATGGCGCCGGGACCGGGCGGCGGCGACATGGACGACGAAATCCCGTTCTGAGCGGCGGTGTGACGGAGACACCTGCCAATATCAATGCGCCGCCGGCCGAAGTGCCGGAGCAGGAATTGGACGGTTGGTACGAAGTTGCCAACGCGTTCCTGTCGATTGCAAACGAACAAATAGAAACCGAGCTTTTGGAACATGTGGCGGGTGCGTTCGTTTACGCTTGTGCCCGGTACAATGCCTATACGATGCAGGTTTTATCCGCCGGCGCTGCCGAAGCCGATGAAGATACGGTCGGATATTTGGGCGACGAGTTGGAGCGCCATGTGCGGGACCACATGTCCGAGACTTTGGGCGATGGCCCGATGGAAGACAGTGGCGGGCGCGATCCGGAGACGCTGATCAGCTTGCTCGACTTTCTTTGGAACTGGGGCGAGAGCGAGCTGGAGGCGTTTTTCGACCTGGCGGACGAGTATATTTATAAGGCCAACGAGTTGTCGTCGGATGTGAAGGTTGGCCGCGTCAGTTCGACCTTCATGCATGCTTCCACCCGATTTGCTGTCTATGCGATGCAGAGGTTCGGTCTGCCTGCTGAAGAAGTTGATGGGGGGCGGGTTAAGGCGCTGCGCAATGCCTATGAGGGTCTATTGCGTGACCACATGGCCGACGATCTGTCCACGCCCGAGGAATAGCAGCCGGAAACGCGAGGTTTCGTGGTTTGCGCTAATTTTTCCACAAGAAATGGTGCGATTCACCCCGAATTCAGCCCTGATTGAGTTGCCGCCGCCAGGCGCGCACCCTATAAGAAAGCAACCAAACAGGACGCCCTGTAGAGGGGCGGGAGCAATTATTTGAACGACGAAGAAAACAGCGGCGAGCCGGAAGGCGAACGGCCCGAGCGTCCGGTCTATGACGGTCCGACGATAACAATCGAAGAAGAGATGCGGCGCAGCTATTTGGATTACGCGATGAGCGTGATCGTCAGCCGCGCCATTCCTGATCTGCGCGACGGATTAAAGCCGGTGCATCGGCGCATTCTGTTTGGAATGCACGAGGGTGGCTACGACTATAACAAGGCCTACAAAAAGTCGGCGCGGCTGGTCGGCGATGTCATGGGTAAGTACCATCCCCATGGCGATAGTGCGATCTATGACGCGCTGGTGCGGATGGCGCAGGATTTCTCGATGCGGGTGCCGCTGGCCGATGGTCAGGGCAATTTCGGATCCATGGATGGCGATGCTCCGGCGGCGATGCGCTATACCGAAGTTCGGATGGCCAAAGTCGCGACGACGCTGTTGGAGGATATCGAAAAGGATACGGTCGATTTTCAGCAGAACTACTCGAACGAATTCCTGGAGCCGATGGTGTTGCCCGCCCGGTTCCCGAACCTGTTGGTCAACGGGACACAAGGGATCGCGGTCGGGATGGCGACGAACATTCCACCACACAATCTGGGCGAGGTCATCGATGCGACGCTGGCGCTGATCGAGAACCCGGAACTGACGATAGCCGATCTGATGGAGTTCGTGCCTGCGCCCGATTTCCCGACCGGCGGTACGATATTGGGCCGGTCAGGATCCTTTAAAGCCTATCACACAGGGCGTGGGTCGGTGATTATTCGGGCCAAGACCCATACGGAAGAGATCCGCAAGGACCGCTGGGCGATCATCGTCGATGAAATTCCTTATCAGGTGAACAAATCCACGCTGGTCGAGCGCATCGCCGAGGTTGCGCGCGAGAAAAAGATCGAGGGCATCGCCCATGTTCAGGACGAGAGCGACCGCAATGGTGTGCGCGTTGTAATCGAGTTGAAGCGGGATGCGACGCCGGATGTCGTTCTGAACCAGCTTTACCGGTTCACATCGCTTCAAACCTCGTTCGGGTGCAATTTGCTGGCCCTGAACGGTGGCCGGCCTGAGCAATTGGAGCTGAAGACCTTTCTGTCGGCCTTTATCGCCTTTCGTGAGGAGGTTGTTGCGCGGCGAACTGCCTTTCTGTTGCGCAAAGCACGCGAGCGGGCACATGTGTTGTGCGGCCTGGCTGTTGCGGTCGAGAATGTCGATGAGGTGGTCCAGACGATCCGCTCGTCGGCAGATGCGTCCGAAGCGCGCGAAAGGCTGAAGGGCCGCCGTTGGCCCGCCGAAGCGATTGCCGAATACATTCGACTGATCGACGATCCGGGACACACGATCAACGAAGACGGGACCTACAATCTTTCGGATGTGCAGGCCCGTGCGATCCTGGATCTGCGCCTGCAACGCCTGACGGCGATGGGGGTCAGCGAGATTGGAGCTGAACTGAAGACGCTGGCCGACGAGATTCGTGACTATCTGGAAATTCTGCGTTCGCGCCCGCGGATATTGTCGATGATTTCGGAAGAGTTGACGGCGGTGCGCGATGAATTCGCGACGCCCCGCAAGACCGAGATCGTCGATTACGACGGCGATCTGGACGACGAAGATCTGATCGAACAGGAAGACATGGTCGTGACCGTCACCCATGGCGGTTACATCAAGCGCACCCCGCTGACCGAGTTTCGCGAGCAAAAGCGCGGCGGCAAAGGCCTGCAGGGCATGTCGACGAAGGACGAGGATTTTGTAACCCGTCTATTCGTTGCCAATACCCATACGCCGATCCTGTTCTTCACGACCGATGGCATCGTCTTCAAGCTGAAGACCTGGCGCCTGCCGCTTGGCGGGCGCAATGCGCGTGGCAAGGCGATCGTCAACGTCCTGCCCGTCGCGCAGGGCGTGTCGATTGCTGCGATGATGCCGGTTGATGTGCCCGAGGACGACTGGGACAAGATGCAGATCGTCTTCTCGACCTCGCGTGGTGACGTGCGGCGTAACCGGTTGTCGGATTTCACGAACGTCATGCGGAATGGCAAGATTGCGATGAAGTTCGAAGAAGGATCGGACACGCGGCTGATTGCAGCGCGCATTTGTGATGAGGGTGACGATGTCATGCTGGTCACATCCCGGGGGCGGGCGATCAGGTTTCCAACGACCGATGTCCGTGTCTTTGCCGGGCGTGGCTCGACCGGTGTGCGCGGTATCAAACTGGCCGACAAGGACGAAGTCGTGTCGATGTCCGTGATCCGGCATTTCGAGGCAACGCCCGAGGAGCGCGCCGCGTTCATCAAGATGCGCCGCGCCGTCGCAGGTGCCACTGACGATGACGATGTCGGCGATGACGAAGATATTGTCGCTGATATCGGCCTGAGCCAGGAGCGTTATTCGGAGATGTCCGCAGCCGAAAACCTGTTGCTGACCATCACCGCTGGCGGGCAGGGAAAACTTTCTTCGTCGCATGACTATCCGATCCGTGGTCGCGGCGGGCAGGGCGTGCAAGCCATCGACAAGGGCCTGCGTGGCGGCCCGGTGGTCGCCAGCTTCCCGGTCGAGATGGAGGATCAGATCATGTTGGTAACGGATGCTGGCCAGTCGATCCGGTGCCCCGTGGACGGGATCTCTTTCCGGTCGCGATCAGCGGGCGGCGTTCGGGTCTTTAACACGCGCGGTGCGGAAATGGTCGTCTCGGTTGCTTGGATCGCCGATCAAGGCGGCGACGATGAAGAGGGCGTGGATGATGTCGTCGTGGACGGAGACGCTGAAGAGTGATCCGGTGAAGTTTCTGGCTGACCGGCGATGGGCGCGAAGCAGATCGATCGTTTCACCGGCCGGATAAGTCCTGGTGCGAATGTGAACGCTATTGTGTGGCGAGCCAGCTTGGCCTATCGCGGCGCGCATGTCTGATCGACCTTACTTCCTTCCCATTCTGGGCGCTGGCCCCGGCCGTTCGGCCAGGCGGCTGGCGGGCGGATGGGTCAGCTTTGACCAGATCGATGTCTTGCGCCGCGGACACCTTACCGAGCGGCTGCCGGTTGACGCCGCCCTTGCCCTTTGGCCGCAGGCGGCTGGCATTGTCGAGAATCTGACGGTGCCGCGGGCCGATGTCGTCGGTGTGGACCTGCGGCAGCCGCGGATCATGGGCATCGTGAATGTTACCCCGGACAGTTTTTCGGACGGCGGTGCGCATGGCGATACCGAGCGCGCGGTGGCGCATGGATTGGCGCTGGCCGACGCTGGGGCCGACATCCTTGACATCGGCGGCGAGTCGACGCGTCCCGGCGCCGAGCCGATTTCCGAGGCTGAGGAAATGGACCGCGTTTTGCCTGTTATCGAGGCGCTGTCGGTGCAGTTGCCGACGCCGATTTCTATCGATACCCGTAATGGCGCTGTTGCCGGGGCGGCATTGGTCGCTGGCGCGCGGATGGTCAACGATGTTTCCGCATTGACCCATGATGATACGATGCCCATGGCGGCGTCCCGGGCAGAGACAATCTGCCTGATGCATGCGCTGGGCGATCCGCGAACAATGCAGGACGATCCGCAATATGACGACGTACTTCTGGACATCTACGACTATCTGGAAGGCCGGATCGCGGCGGCGGAAGATGCTGGAATCAAACGAAATCAAGTGATTGTCGATCCCGGGATCGGGTTTGGTAAAACTTTGGAACATAACTTGCATTTGATCCGAGGTGCGGCCCTGCTACATGGTTTGGGCGCCGGGATACTTTTGGGGGTTTCGCGGAAGGGGTTTATTGGAAAGCTGTCCAGACAGCCTGTTGCGGCAAAGCGGGTACCAGGTTCGATCGCGGCAGGATTGGTTTGTATCGCCCAAGGCGCCCAGTTCCTGAGAGTACACGATGTGGCAGAGATGGTTGAGGCATTGCGCGTTTGGCAAGCGTTGAGTGAGGTAGTGGGATGACGAGAAAATTATTTGGGACGGATGGCGTTCGCGGACACGCGAATGCGCATCCGATGATGGCGGAAGTCGCGATGCGCCTGGGTCAGGCGGCAGGCGCCTATTTTCGCAATGGCGACCACAGGCACCGGGCGGTGATCGGCAAGGATACGCGGCGATCAGGCTATATGCTGGAAAATGCGCTTGCCTCGGGATTTCTGTCGGTCGGCATGGATGTGCTTTTTCTGGGCCCGGTTCCGACGCCGGCCGTGGGCATGCTGACCCGGTCACTGCGCGCCGATGTCGGCGTCATGATTTCGGCCTCTCACAATCCATTTGAAGACAATGGTCTGAAGTTCTTCGGGCCGAACGGTTTCAAACTGTCGGACGAGGTTGAAGGGGCGATCGAAACGGGATTGCAGGGCGACCCCAAACTGGTCGATCCGGTCGATATCGGTTCTGCCACGCGACTGGAGGATGGGCGCGGGCGGTATATCGAATTCGCCAAATCGGCTTTTCCAAGGCGTCGCGGCCTGGACGGTCTGAAGATTGTTGTCGATTGCGCCAATGGTGCTGCTTATCGAACTGCGCCACAGGTACTTTGGGAACTGGGTGCAGAGGTGATCCGGATTGGTGTCGATCCGGACGGGCAGAATATAAACCTGGGATGCGGGTCCACCGAGCCAGCGGCATGCCAACGCGCGGTTGTGCAAAATGGAGCCGATTTGGGCATCGCGTTGGATGGCGATGCTGACCGCGTGCACATCATTGATGAAACCGGCGCTATTGTCGACGGCGATCAGATCATGGGATTGATCGCGCTTCGTTGGGATGAGGCAGACAACCTGGCCGAGCGCACTTTGGTCACGACTGTAATGTCCAATCTTGGCTTGGAGCGGATGTTGGCCGACCGCGGCATTTCAATGCGCCGCACCAAAGTTGGCGACCGGTATGTGGTCGAGGAAATGCGCGCGCATGGCTTCAATCTTGGCGGCGAACAATCGGGCCATATCGTCATGACGGACATGGTGACGACCGGAGATGGGCTGCTGGCGGCGCTGCAGGTCCTGGCGGCGTTGACCGAAACCGATATGCCTGCATCACAGCTGTGCCGTGTGTTCGAACCTTATCCGCAGATGCTGAAGAACGTGCGATTTGCCGGGGCTTCGCAACCGTTGAAGGCAGATCTGGTGACATCGGCCATCGCCGAGGGCGAAGCGCGCCTGGGCGAGGCGGGCCGTCTTGTCATCCGGGCTTCTGGTACTGAACCGGTGATCCGTGTGATGGGTGAATCTGAAGATCCCATCGCATTGGAGCAGGTTGTGAACGATATCTGCGGAGCGGTCGAGCAAGCTGCCAGCTAGACAAAGTTTCAGAGTGTTTGGCGTTTCCAATGGCTTGGGGTAGACTCGCCCTAAGCCATTTATTGCAGACGCAAAATTATTGAAATTTCAGCAGTGAGGACACTCCATGAAGCCTAGTACATTCATCAAGTTCGACGGTGTCGATGGCGAATCCATGGACGAGGGCTTCCAGGGTTGGATTGATGTCCTCGAGTTTTCCTTTGGCGCAGAAATTCCGGCGGACACAGGTTGGGGCGGGACCGGAAGAACCTATGGTCGGGGCAATCCGTCGAACTTTACGATCAAGAAGTATCTCGACCGCGCAACACCGGCACTGTATTTCACGACGCTGATCGGCAGGCACCTGTCGAAAGCGGAAATCGTGTCGACAAAAGCCAGCGGCGGCGAGGCGTTAAGGTTTTTCACCATTGAATTCACAGGTGTGAACCTGAAGAGCATCTCGACCAGCGGACAGCATGGCGCCTACACGCCAATTGAGACCGTCGAGTTCGTTTTTGAAGAGATCGAGATGATCTATCATCTGCAATCCGATCACGGGCAGGGCGGCGTCCAACCACGCCTTGTCTGGAATGTTGGCAAGCAAGGGGGGTCGGTAATGTGATCGCCCGCGGTGGCGGTCCGTCGACCGATCTGTTCGCTTCTACTACACTGGATATTGATCTGACGTTTTGCGTCGCAGCCCTGAATGCTGCGTTGACGCAGCCTCTTGGCTCGCCTAATCCCGTCCTTGGGCGTGTCCCCGGCTAAGGGCGAACGGGGCGGGCTCAACAAGCTCGCCCTTGACGATGGAGCGCGTCGATGACGTTCCCGCGAAAGCCCGGCCAGCGGCCGGCATCTGCCTGTTTTTCATCTGGCCCATGCGCCAAACATCCCGGTTGGTCGGCCGAGACGGTTGCGAACAAGGCCTGGCTTGGCCGTTCGCACCGTGCGGTCGGGCCGAAAGCCCAGCTTAAATCGGTGATCGACCGGACTGCCGCCATATTGGATGTGCCCGAGGGCTATCTGGTGGCGATCGTGCCAGGTTCGGACACAGGTGCGGTAGAGATGGCGATGTGGTCACTGTTAGGACCTCGTCCGGTCGATGTGCTGGTCTGGGAAAGTTTCGGCAATGGCTGGGCCACGGACGTGACCAAGCAGTTGAAACTGACCGATTGCAACGTAATCGACGCGCCCTATGGCGGGCTGCCCGATCTGAGCGCCGTGCGGCCCGGGGCGGACGTTGTCTTCACCTGGAACGGGACGACCTCTGGCGCGCGTGTTCCAAACGCTGATTGGATTGCTGCGGATCGGGAAAGGTTGACGATCTGCGATGCAACGTCGGCGGCATTCGCCCAGGACCTCGACTGGCCAAAGCTCGATGTCGTCACTTTCTCCTGGCAGAAGGTGCTTGGCAGCGAGGGTGGTCACGGAATGATTGTCCTGTCGCCCCGCGCCATCGAACGCCTGACGGCATATGCGCCCGATCGCCCGCTGCCGAAGGTCTTCCGTCTGACGAAGGGCGGTGAACTGATCGCAGGCGTCTTTCGTGGCGAGACCATAAATACGCCGTCTATGCTGGCGGTTGCTGATTACGAGGACGCCCTTGATTGGGCAGACGGTGTCGGCGGCCTTTCTGGGTTGCACGCACGGGCAGATGCGAACCTTGCTGCCCTTCAGGGCTGGGTCGACCGGACGGATTGGATTGAAAACCTGGTGCCGGACCCGGCGGTACGTTCGAACACTTCAGTTTGCCTGTCGATTATCCACCCGGTGTTTCAATCACTGGAAGAAGCGGACCAAAGGGCCTTCACCAAGAAACTGGCTGGACTGTTGGATGACGAGGGCGTTGCCTACGATATCAACGGTTATCGGGATGCCCCCCCGGGATTGCGGATCTGGTGCGGCGCGACAATTGAAACCGCAGATGTTTCGGCATTGACCTTTTGGCTCGACTGGGCGTTCGCAACCATGATGGTCGCCGAGACCGCCTGATCCCGTTGGCGCCCGGCGAACGGGCGCGGCGCATTTCCCAACTCATCACTTCGCGCGCCCGGATGGCAGCGCGATTCCAAAGGAAGAACCCATGCCTAATGTGCTGATTTCCGACAGTCTTTCAGAAGAAGCCGTACACATTTTCGAAGATGCGGGCGTTGATGTGACGTTCGAGCCGACATTGGGTAAGGACCCGGACAAGCTGGCCTCGATGATCGATAAGTTCGATGGGCTGGCCGTGAGATCGGCCACGAAGGCGACCGCTGATCTGATCGCCAAAGCCAACAATCTGAAAGTGATTGGCCGGGCGGGGATCGGTGTCGACAACATCGACATATCGGCGGCCAGCGCCAGGGGCGTCGTTGTCATGAATACCCCTTTTGGAAACTCGATCACAACCGCCGAGCATGCCATCGCGATGATGTTCGCCGTCGCACGGCAGATCCCGCAGGCCAATGCCTCGACCCATGACGGAAAGTGGGAGAAGTCGAAATTCATGGGGACCGAGATTACCGGCAAAACCCTGGGCTTGGTCGGGTGCGGGAATATTGGATCGGTCGTCGCAACACGGGCTGTTGCGTTGAAAATGCATGTCATCGCCTACGATCCTTTCCTGTCTGTCGACAGGGCGACCGAATTGGGCGTGACGAAGATCGACGACATCGAGGATCTGCTGACCCGCGCTGACTTTGTGACTTTGCATCTGCCGAAAACGGATAAAACGGCGGGAATACTGTCGGCCGAACGGATCGCGAAGATGAAGAAGGGAGCGCGCCTGATCAACTGTGCCCGTGGCGGGTTGGTCGACGAGGCCGCGGTTGCCGAGGCGCTGAAGTCCGGCGCGTTGGCTGGGGCGGCGTTCGATGTTTTTGCAACGGAACCCGCCAACGAAAATCCGTTGTTCGGCTTGCCCAATGTCGTCGTCACACCCCATCTGGGCGCCGCAACCCGCGAGGCACAGGAAAACGTCGCGCTTCAGATCGCCGAACAGATGGTGGCCTATCTGAAAGACGGTGCGATCCAGAACGCGATCAATGCCCCCTCGATTACGGCAGAGGAAGCGCCGAAGCTGCGCCCGTGGATCAAGGTTGCCGAAATACTGGGCGGCTTTGCCGGACAGTTGACCGAGAGCGCGATTAAATCTTTCGAGATCGAATATGTCGGAACCGTCGGCAATCTGAACTTGCGCCCGCTGACGGCTGCAGTTACCGCCGCGATGCTGACCCCGCTGATGGGCGAAGGCGGGGTGAATATGGTGTCGGCGCCGTTTGTTGCCCGCGAACGCGGCGTCAAGATCGCCGAGACCCGCAAGGATGCTCAAGGCGCGTACGGCTCGTATATCCGTTTGATCGTGACTACGGAAACGCAGGTCCGGTCGGTGGCGGGAACTGTGTTCTCCGATGACCTGCCAAGGTTCATCCAGATCAAGGGGATCAACCTTGAGGCGGAGCCGATGCCCTTCATGCTTTATACAACGAATGATGATACCCCGGGTTTCATCGGTGCGCTGGGAACGCGGCTTGGCACGCTTGGGATCAACATCGCTACATTCGCATTGGGACGGGCGGAAAAAGGCGGCGAAGCCATCGCCCTCTTAGGGGTCGACGAGGCAATCCCGGCAGAGGATCTTGACGAGATCGCCAGCCTGCCGCAGGTACGCCAAGCCAAGACGCTGAGGTTTTGAACTGCGATTCGGAATCGGGCGGCTCAACCCTAAGTATGGCCTGATCTTCGCCTAAATCGTTAGCAGAATGCGATATACGGCGGCTGGATTGCGGCGACATTAAGGAATTCAACCCCATCGTGGTCGCGTTGCGGTTGTCTTTCTTAATCAATCATGCGTAGGAAAAACCTCCGGCGAACTGCGTTCAGTTAGGGTTTCGTATTTTTTCAACCGGTATGTTCGTTGGGCTCGGGAAAGGGTTCGATGTGACGCGCGACATCATTGGCAAGAAGTTTCTGGCGGACGAAGGCGGCGCAATGTCGTTTTTGATCCTGCCTATGTTTATCCTTCTGATCGTTTTGGCAGGCTTGGCGATCGATATGTACTCGGAGGAGACGTATCGAGAAGATCTGCAAGACGCGGTTGATCGCGGCGGGCTGGCCGCTGGCGCACCACATCAGGGCCTTGTTCCGGAAGATGTCGTGCAGGCCTATGTCGATGCGCGCACTTTCAGCGAAGTCGAGATCGACGCCGTGGTCGAAGTCGAAGCGACAACAACCTCGACCCGGATCAAAGTTGGTGCCGGTTACGAAATGCCGACCATCATTTTCTCGCTGTTTGAAGATAACTCTATGCCCGTCGTCGCAGGGGCCGAGGTTTTCGAGGGCGAGGAGGATGTCGAAATTTCGCTCGTCCTGGACATCTCCGGTTCGATGGCGCGCAGCACATCGACCAACACGACCGAAAAACGTCTGGCGATCATGCGCAACGCCGCAAAGACTTTCGTGACTGCGATGCTGGATCGCGACAATGCCCAGAAAGTTTCGATCTCGATTATTCCCTATGCTGGCCAGGTCAACGCTGGGTCGTTCTTCGATATGATCGTCTCGTCACCCAGCTATCCGGCCTATGCAAACAAATGTGTCGAATTCACTGACGCAGATTTCGCAACAGCCAGCCTGCCTGTCGGCCTGGGCCGCGGGCAAAGCCCGCAGTTTCAGAACTTCCGCTTTGAAGGGGATTATGGGCACGAGGCCGATTGGGGTTGGTGCCCGAAGAATTCTCGCGGCGTATTGCCATTGTCGCGTGACGAGGCTGTGCTGCACGCCTTTATCGACAACTTCCGGGCCCATGATGGCACCGGTACGAATGTGGGCCTGAAATGGGGTCTTGCGCTGCTAGATCCGTCAACCCAGCCGCTTATCGCTGCTTTGACGCTGCCGCCGTACAATGAAGTCGTTTCGGATTTTGCGAACCGTCCCGCAGCATACGGTGCTGCACGAACGCAAAAATTTATGGTAGTGATGACGGACGGAAACATCCGGTACCAAAATCGCCCGACGACATCCTATCTGAATACGACTGCCTGGCAGGATTACTGGGGATCCGGCCCGATCCCTGGGTCCAACGGAACATCGACCAATCTCTTGTCCCGCTACGCCTCATCGCGCAGCACGCTGACGTCGAGCACTGCGCGAACATTGGATGAAAATCTGCGCAGCCAACAATTCTTAAGCGTTTGTGACATAGCGCGGCAAAAGGGGATCAACGTCTTTACGATCGGTTTCGACATCACGACCACTCAAGACGCCTATAACGAAATGCGCGACTGCGCGACTGTTCCGGCGAACTTCTTCGATGTGGACGGCGCCGATCTTTATGCTGCGTTCTCGCAGATCACAGTGTTCATCCGCAAATTGCAGCTCATTCAATGATCCGTGCTATCCGCAGGTTTCTGTTCAACCGCAATGGTGCGGTGACGACCGAGTTCGCGATCGCGTTCCCGTTCTTCATGTGGATCCTCTTCATGTTTGTCGAGGTGGGCGTCTACTCCATGCGCATGGCCATGCTGAAACGGGGGCTTTCGACAGCGACGCGTGATGTGCGCATCGGCGACCCGGCCGTTCTGAACATCGCCGGGTTCAAAGACCATGTCTGCAACAATGCGTTCTTTGTGGCCAATTGCCGGGATTCGTTGCTGATCGAAATGACTAAGATCGAGAACGGGAACTTCGACAGCTTTAATTGCGTCAACCGGGCGGACGAAACGCTGACACCGGCCACGACCTTCGATCCGGGTAATCCGGACGAAATAATGCTGGTTCGCGCCTGCGTACTGGTCAGACCAGTTTTCCCAGGCGCAGGGATCGGTGCCGATCTATCGCGAACGCTTGATGGCGAGTATGCACTGACCGCCACGTCCGCTTTCATGAACGAACCGCAATAGGGGAACTCATGGAAAAGACCGCCCAAAAATTCGCGAAGTTTCTGCGCGACGAAGATGCCTCGATGACGGTCGAGTTGGTGATCTGGATCCCGTGGCTTCTGTTCTATCTCATCTTCACGACGTCAGCCTACCTGGCGATGGACAGCCGGCTGGAGGCGATGCGCGCGTCGATTGCGCTGACGGATATCTCGAGCCGGGTTGAAACCGACATAACGACCGGGTTCGTTACGGATCTGGACGCCATGTTCACCGCGCTCACGCCCAGCGCGACGGGTGACAGGTTGGTGCGCGTATCGAATGTCCGTTGGACCGGCGGTAACTTCGTCGTCGAGTGGTCGTTCTGCATGGGTGGGATCGAACCTTTGGTTGCAACGGAACTCGTCGATAATCCGGAGATTGCCGCTGCAATGCCACCGATGGCCGACCTTTCGACTGTTCTGCTGGTCGAGACATATATTCCCTATACCCCGATTTCCGAAGCCTTTGGCTTGGAGCCGGTCGTATGGGCGAACCGAAAGGCGGTGGTTCCGCGCTTCGTGCCGAACCCCACCGTCGGTGTTGGCGTCGATCAGTTAGGTTGCGGCAACGTATCCGTAGATTGATCTTGGTGCACGCACCCCGTTGACCCTGCTGATCACTGTTCTATAACCCGCCGGGTTTCCAGGAGAGTCAGCTATGGCCAACGTCGTCGTTGTCGGCGCCCAATGGGGTGACGAGGGCAAGGGAAAGATTGTCGACTGGCTGAGCGAACGCGCGGATGTTGTCGTTCGCTTTCAGGGCGGTCACAACGCCGGGCACACGCTGGTGATCGGCGGCCAAGTCTACAAACTGTCACTGCTGCCTTCTGGAATTGTTCGGCCGGGTAAACTGTCGCTTTTGGGGAATGGGGTCGTGCTTGATCCCTGGGCCTTTTTGACCGAGATCGACAAAGTTCGCGAAATGGGGGTCGAGATCAGCCCCGAGAACTTGAAGATTGCGGAAAATGCACCGTTGATTCTGCCCGTGCACACCGAGCTGGATAAGATGCGCGAGGCCGCGGCTGGAAAGGCGCGGATCGGAACAACAGGGCGCGGAATTGGCCCTGCCTATGAGGACAAGGCGGGCAGGCGCGCGATCAGGGTGGCAGACCTGAGTGACAGCGCGACCCTGAGCGCCAGGATCGAGCGTCTGCTATCGCATCATAATGCGCTGCGCCGTGGCCTGGGCGAGCCCGAGATCGACCGCGATGACCTTCAGGCATCGCTGGAGGAAGTGGCTGTGCGGCTGCTGCCCTATGCCGGGCCGGTTTGGCAAATTCTCGACGACAAACGCCGCGATGGGCGCCGTATTTTGTTCGAAGGTGCTCAAGGTGCCCTGTTGGACGTAGACTTCGGCACATACCCGTATGTCACGTCATCGAACACCATGGCGGGAATGGCGGCAACTGGGACCGGGATGGGACCGGGCTCAGTTGATTTCGTTCTGGGCATCGTGAAAGCCTATACGACGCGGGTTGGCGAGGGTCCGTTTCCGACAGAGTTGCTGGACGACATCGGACATGGCCTGGGCGAACGCGGGCGGGAGTTTGGAACCGTGACCGGGCGTCAACGCCGATGCGGTTGGTTCGATGCGGCACTTGTGCGCCAGACCTGCCGGGTTGGCGGTGTCCACGGGATCGCGTTGACCAAGCTGGATATCTTGGATGGTATGGAAGAGTTGAAGATCTGTACCGGCTATCGTTTGAATGGCGAGGTCATCGATTTTCTACCGACAGCCGCGGCCCTGCAGGCAGAGGTCGAACCGGTTTACGAGACGATGCCCGGATGGTCCGATACGACGGCGGGCGCACGGCGTTGGCTGGATCTGCCTGCCGAGGCCGTAAAATACATCAAGCGCGTTGAAGAGGTTATTGGCTGCCCGGTGGCATTGCTGTCGACCAGCCCGGAACGCGATGACACCATTCTGGTCACCGACCCGTTCGCGGACTGAGCCAGAACGAATGGCGGGGCTGATCTTGGGGCCGAGTTCGGTAGATATTGCGGGGCGAGTTCAGCGACCAGTCCATTCGTGTGGACGGTCGATTGTCGTTCGTTTTTTCGACCAATGAGTTATCGCACCCGAAAAACCCTGGCCTTGCTGGTGCTGGTGCTTGGCTTGCCGGTCTATATCGTCCTGGCAGTCTCTGTTGTGGGATTTTTCGATCGTCCGTCCATCTGGGTCGAGCTTGGCGTTTACGTCGCGCTTGGCATTCTTTGGGCCATTCCGCTCAGAAGACTGTTTCTGGGCGTTGGCAGGCCAGACCCGGACGCAGCAGAAAACGACCGGGACCATTGAGGGCATCGGTTGATCGCCGTGCAGCCGCTGGTCATTCTACCCGGACCGTACAGGGCATCAGCCAGCCGTGATCAGGTCAGATATCCTTCGAACCGCTCGCGCTCGGCCTGCGCCAATGCAAATTGTCCATCGTTGATCAGGACCAACGCGCCAGAGCGCACCAGTTTGCCATAGCCCTTGATGCGTGCCTCCAACGTCTTTGGGTGATCGCCTGGCAGAGAATCGAACACATCCATAACTTCACGACGGCTGAACCGCGGCTTTCCACCGGCCAGGGTCAGCCAGGCCGCAGATGCGAGCAACAGATCGGATACGTTGCTGCTGCCGCCAGCTCGCGCAAACGCGACGGCGGATAGGCCGTCCTCGTCCTCTGGGGCGACGGCCGCATCGTCTTCGCCCAATGCGCCCAACGCCGGTTCTTCCGGGCGATCGCGTCCGCCCTGGATGCGTTCAAGCAAAGCGCCGAAACGGACTCCATCGTCTGACCCACCCTCGGTCGGATCGGAAGCCCGGTCCGTCGACTGATTTCGCAGCTCGATCGGTTCTTCATCGGAATGCGCAGACAGCGGCGTTTCAGCGCGCACGGGCGGCTCGGCGGCAAACATGTTGAATGCTTCGTCTTCGTCGCGTGCGGCCTCCTCTGCGCGCTGTATCTCGACAGCTTCCATACTGCGCGTCATTTCGTCGTGCGGTGGGAAGGGCGTCGGCGAATAGGGTTCTGCGGTATCGTCTTCGGTTTCGCGCATCCGCAAGCCACCATCGAAAGCCTCCGGTGCCTCGCGGACATCGGTAACAACGGGATCGGCATTTGCCGGAGCGGCGGCGGCGGCCTCCTGCAAGGAAGACGTATCTGGGGGCGGCGGCGGAACTTCCGCGTTCAACCTGGCGATCAGATCTTCTTCGGATGATGATACTGGTGCGTGGTCATCGACCGGTAATTCTGCGGCGACGGCATCTTCGGGCGTCTCATCGCTATTCAGCTGTCGAGAGCGGGGAGAGAATATGTTGCGGAAAGCCGAGGATTTCGGGGCCTCGGGTATCTCTTCCGGCGCAATCTCGGGGATAAGCTCCGCGGCGGGCTCTGCCGCCGCGCGCACCTCTTCGAAGGTGTCCAACGGCGTTGCCTCGGGTTCCGGGTCGGCCGCGAATATATTGAATGAACTGTCGTCATCGATCGCGGGGTCGACCGCTGAAGCATCTGCGGTATTTTCTGCGGCAGGGCTTATCGCTTCGTCACGCGCTGCGACTGCGTCCGCCCCGAACGCATCCGGGTCGGGGTCGTTCGGGGCTGCCGCCGGGGTCTCGGCAATCGTATCGCTTGCGTCTTCCGCATCCGCGCGTTTGCGCCGCCCCATCACGCCCGCAGCAAAGCGCGAAAACCCGTAGAGCCGCCGGTCTGTCTGCGGTTCGGCTGTTCCTTCGCCCGGATCGCCCGACGCCGCCGGCGCTTCGTCCGCTGTTGCCTCTTCAGCGCTATCGACCGCAGCGCCGAGTTCAGCGTCCTCAACAACGGACGGTTCAAGTTCTGCGAACGGCGGTGCTGCCGCAAAGATGTTTTCGACTTCCGCCTCTCCGGTGTCCAGATCGACATGGTCCAGATCGGTCGAGTTTAGAGCACCGGCGCGGTCCGCGACATCGCCACGAAATTCGTCAATCCCGCCACTCAGTTCGGCAAATGGATCTGATCCGACAGCGTCGTCAATGGCCAGTTCGTGATCGTCGATCTGGTCAAGAGCGGTATCAACGACATCGCGCGATGCCAAATCGGCGTCTTCCGCCGCATCACTTGTTGCCCATGCGGCGACCCCTGCCGCTATGCCCGCCGCAGCAGCGGCACCGGTGGCTGCAAGGGTGAAATCGCCGTCGGTTTCCGATGCGCCGGGATCCGGGGTGTCGCTGTCGCCGCTTTCGCCGTCCGTGTGTTCGGCGGCCTCGCCACTCAGGTCCGGGGCAACACGACCTGCACCGCGCAGGGTTTCCGATCCATCGCCTTCACCAGCGGTAGCGCCTTCGTCGGGAGCATCGTTGCGAACCTTTACGGGATCGTCGGCGGCATCAAATGCCTCTTGAACGTCTGAATTGTCGACATCCGCGCTTACATCGACCAGCGCCGGTGTCTCGGACACCATTTGCTGGACCAATGCCATGACCTCTTTCAGCTTCGAGATCGGGTCATCATAGCCTTCAATCGTACAGGCAAATGTGCCCATCCGAACTTCAACGCGTCTGCCATCTTCGGCCATGCTACCCTCGACATTTGTATGGGATACGGGCGCTGCAATTTATCCGTGCAACGTCGCTGATTTGCCAAACAGCGTCAAGGCGGTGGACCGGCGCGTTGACCGCGGCGTTGACGCATTCGGCCGTCCGGGTCAGACAAGGCCGATGACGACGCAAAAGCTCACCTATGAACGCCCCGTGACTGTTGCCGGAGGCGGTCTTTTGGACGCCGCCATGGTCCGGGAAGCGATGGTCCACGCGCCTGCGGGCCTGATTGCCGCTGATGGCGCGGCGGATCGCCTGGATCACCTGGGATTCGAGCCAAACGCGATCGTCGGAGATATCGATTCGCTTTCTGACCCGAACGATTGGCGCAGGCGCGGGGCGACGGTGGTTGCATTGTCTGAACAGGACACAACCGATTTCGAAAAGTGCCTTTATTCGGTCGCGGCGCCTGCTTTTGTCGGTGTTGGCTTCACCGGAAAACGCCTGGATCACATGCTGGCGGTTTTTCATGTCCTGCTGCGCCACAATGAAAAGCCGGTGTTCTTGTTGGGTGAGGTCGAGGCCATGGCTCTGGTCCCGCCGGGCCGCGAGGTCGTGCTGGATGTCGGCGTCGGGGCGACGATATCGCTCTTCCCGCTTGCGCCGGTGAATGGGCTACGGTCGCAAGGGCTGGAATGGGCCATTGACGGGCTGCAGATGGCGATGGGCAGTGCGATTGGCACATCGAACCGCAGTACCGATCCCACGATCCGCCTGGCTGTTGATCGGCCAGGCCTATTGTTATTCATTCCGCGATCCAGCCTCGGTGCCCTGATCGAGGGTGTTATGGGAACGTAACGGATGGAGCACGATTTGCCGTTAACGTCTGTCAGACGTTTCGATCTGATTCAGAAATTCTTCGATCATCGACAGCACGTCATCTTCCCGTTCGATATGCGGTGCATGTCCGCAATCGTCGATTAGAACGATCTCGGCAGGAGCCCGCGATCGCTCTGGGATCACATCGACTTGCGCCCGCGTGCCGTAAGGGTCGGACAGGCCCTGAATTGCCAGGACCGGGGTGTAGAGATGGTCCAGCGTTGTCGTTATGTTCCAATCCCGAAAATCCGGATTAAGCCAAGCATCGTTCCATCCGCGAAACGCACAATCCACATGCTCGTGATGGCGGGCCAGACGAGCGCGTAGATCGCCAGTTTCAAATGCAAACTTTGCGGCGTGGATTGCTTCGATCGAGCAGTCCTCGACAAAGAAGTGGGGTGCAATCAGGACCAGACCTTCGATCCCGTTCAATCCAGCTTCGGACCCTTGTCTTTGGCGCCCACCGTTCAACGCGGCAATCGAGCCACCATCGGAATGCCCCAGCAACGCGCAGCGTTGAACGCCCGCCCCCGCCAACACCTGCGGCAAGACCCTTTCGCCCTCGTGTTCCATGTAATCTATTGGACGGGGCAGGGCGCAGGGTGCCGAGCGTCCATATCCCTGGCGCGAGTAGGCGAGCACGCCCCAGCCCGTTGCTGATGTCAGATGTTCTGGAAACGAGCGCCAAAGCCCTACAGATCCCAAGCCTTCGTGTAGCAGCACGATTGTCGGGCGTTCGGTCGGCGGCGGCCCCCAACACCTCGCCTCCAACCTGGCCCAATCCGTGTCGATCCACAGATCGCTGCCGGGTCGCCAATCCATAGTTGGGTCCATCGTTCCGGTGCCTGCCCGATTCAAGCTTAATCGCGCAGCTTGTAGCGCTGGATTTTTCCTGTCGCCGTCTTCGGCAGTTCGTCACGCACTTCGATCCAACGTGGGTATTTGTGCAAACCGACACTCGCCTTCACATGTTCACGCAAGCCATCGATATCGACTTGGGCACCGGCTGCGGGAATGACAAAGGCCTTTGGTTTTTCAAGCCCTTCCTCGTCGAGCGCCGGGACGACTGCGGCCTCTAGCACAGAGGAATGCGAGGCAAGTGCCTGTTCAACCTCGAACGGTGATACCCACTGGCCCGAGACTTTGAACATATCATCCGTGCGCCCACAGTAGACATGGCGGCCATCGGACCGGCGATAATATTTGTCGCCCGTGCGCGTCCATACCCCTTCAAAAGTTGCGCGGCTTTTGTCGCGTTGGTTCCAATACCCTTCTGCCGCAGACGGTCCGTTGACCAACAGTTCGCCGATCTCGTCGTCGGGCAGATCGGCGCCGTCGGTGTCGACCAGCCGAACATCATATCCCGGCACCGCCCGGCCCGATGTGCCGTATTTCACATCGCCCGGAGCGTTCGACAAAAAAATGTGCAGCATTTCGGTCGAGCCGACGCCATCCAGAATCTCGGTCCCGGTCAGTTCGGTCCAGCGGTTGCCGATCTCGGCAGGCAGGGCTTCGCCCGCTGACAGTGAAAGGCGAAGCCGTGTTGAACCTGGAACCGGGCCATCGCCTACCGCTGCCAACATCGCAGCATAAAGCGTCGGCACGCCGCAATATATCGTCGGCTGATGTGCCTGCATCACGTCAAAGACTGCGTCTGGCGTTGGTCGCCCGGGCAAAATCGCGGTCGTTGCGCCGACCGACAACGGAAAGAAGATCGAATTTCCCATGCCGTAGGCGAAAAAGAACTTGGCGGCTGAATAGACGAGATCGCTCTCGCGTATGCCCAGAACTTGCGCGCCATAGGTCTCGGCCACCGCTCGCGCCGACGAATGGACATGACGCACCCCTTTGGGATTGCCCGTCGATCCAGAAGAATAGAGCCAGAACGCCGTCTCGTCCGGGCCTATTTCGGCAACAGGTCCGGCGATCGATTGCGCCAGTACGGCCTCGAAAGGTACGCCGACCGGGTCTTCTCCACCGACAACGAAAACAGCACGCAAATGAGGAAGATCGCCGAGTACCGGTTTTATCGTCTCCAGCAGTGCAGCGGACACAAACAGGGCCTTGGCCCGGCTGTCCTTCAGGATATAGCGATACTGATCGGTCCCGAGCAATGTGTTGATTGCGACCGGCACAACACCTGCCTTCAGGGCGCCGAAAAAGATGACTGGAAACTCCAGAACATCCAAAACGACCATCGCAACCCGGTCCTCGGCCCCAAGGCCCACTTTGGCCAGCAGGTCCGGCATCCGCCCCGACTGTTCGGCCAGTTGGCCGTAAGTCAAACTGCGCTCGCCCTCGATATATGCAGTCTTGCCGGACCGCCCTTCACCGAGATGCCGGTCAACGAAGTAGACAGCAGCGTTTGCATTCTCGCTCATTGATGCCTCCCCCCGGGATTTAGTTTGGAGATACGGGATGCCAGTCGGGGCGGCAAGATGCTTTGGTCGCGCGAGACGCTGAGGTAGACTTAAACCGTTGTGCTTAGGGGGGTGGCAGCATGGGCGTCGCGCAGACCGAGTTCGAGGTGACATCCAATATTGGTGGAATTGACGAAAGTGTCGTCTTCACATGGATGGCCGCCGAATCCAGGCATTCCCCTGAAATCGACTGGATTCTCGAAGCCTGGGATCCGGAAGATTTCCTGATCGATCATCAAAAAATCCAATCGGAAGGCTATCAGGTCATTCCGGCGGGCGAAGACCGTTTGGTCGTCGCGATGAAAAGCCCGCAGGATCGTTGGAACCAGTTGGATCCAGGCGAAATCGTGAAAGTTCTGGAGTCCATCGGCGCCGAAAAGGTCATCTCGGGCCGGTCGATCCGCGTTCCGCTGTATGACTGGACTGCTCTTCTTCCTGCGTCCGTCGTTGCTGAAAAGATCGTCCGTGCGTTGTCTGAATATCTGGAGCGGACAGATGCAAGTCCTATAAAGATCACATTCGTTTCGCCGAACCGTGCCGAAAATGAAATGGCGAGGCTGGTTATCTTCGAGATCGACGCCGCAAACAAGGTAACGACACCGTCAGGAACTGTCGAAATTGACGAAGTATCGGATGTCGAAAAGCGGGATGAAACGGTCGAAGCTGAAATCGCCGATCCTGCTCAGTCAGATGCACCACCGACTGAGGGAGCGGTTGAAGCACCATTGCGATACGGCGTCGAAGAGGTCCGGGAATTGCAGTTCCGGCTCAATCGGGAAGGATACCCAATTGTTGTCGATGGCGAGTTGGGCCGCGGCACAATCTCTTTGGCCGAGCAATTTCTGATCGATAATCATGAAAGCGAGCTGGAAACCGGCCACCTCTATCCGGCATTGGAAGCAGCGTTTCCCGAAATAAGCGAAGAGCTGCGCTGGGCCATCGAGACAGGCATTCAAAAGCAGGCCGA
This sequence comes from uncultured Limibaculum sp., assembly GCA_951813525.2. Lineage (GTDB taxonomy): Bacteria > Pseudomonadota > Alphaproteobacteria > Rhodobacterales > Rhodobacteraceae > Thermohalobaculum. The sequence goes on along the minus strand of CATOTJ020000002.1, from coordinate 1,679,422 downwards.
CCGGGAATATATACAGTTCCAGGCCGAGAATGCTGCGACGCAAGCCGAGGAAGATCGGCAGATAAAGGGATTGCAGCAGCACTACGGTTATACGGACGACCAAGCTTACTCGATTGTTATCGATGCGATGAAGCATCGCGAGCCTGATGATGACCTGACTTTGAGCGAGACCGCGTCGAGCGCGATTGATCAGATCGTCGAGCGTTTGGGCGGCACACGGGAGCAGGCAATACAACTTGTCCTGGCGGCTGATCGCATCGGCAAACCGATTGATCCGGGTCTGTTAGATCCGAACGGATCTTCGACAACGCAGGCAATTGAAACCGCAGGGTTCTATCCTGATCACCCTGCCATTGAAGACAAGTTATACGGCAAGGCCGTCGCCCGGGTCCTGGCAACAACGATCGCGCGCGGTTGGACACAGCGTCACCCAAAGGCCGAGGATCGGTCTTTCATGGCTCATCTGCATGGGCCGTGGGGGTCGGGGAAATCATCAATCCTGCGGTTTCTGAAAGAGATCCTGTCACCGGCAGATAAGAAGGAGCGCGCTCGTGAGGATTATTGGGAAGGTGTCAAACTGAGCCGGGATTTTGTCGTCATCGACTAGGGTCCGTGGACAATCAGGATTCCCATTTGATCTGATTTCTGATTCAAACTTTCGAAACGGAGGTTTGAATGAACGAGCAGCGGTTTGTGGTGACAGATGTTTTGTGGCAGCGGCTTGAACCCCACCTTCCAGGCAAAGCCAGCGACAGCGGCGTGACCGCGAAGAATAACCGGCTGTTTGTGGAGGCTGTGTTCTGGCGTGTGCGCACGGGGTCACCGTGGCGTGACCTGCCGCCCGCTTTTGGAAATTGGAACAGCCAGTTCCGGCGCTTCCGGCGATGGGCCAAAGCAGGTGTTTTCGAGAGTCTTTTCAAGGCGGTGAGTGATGACCCCGACCTTGAATATGCGCTTATCGATGGCACCATTGTTCAGGTTCACCAGAAAGCCACCGGCGCAAAAGGGGGGCTCAGGCTCAGGCCATCGGACGCTCGCGTGGCGGGCTGACGACCAAGATCGTAGCGCTGGTCGATGCGCTTGGGAACCTGGTGCGGTTCCTGCTTCTGCCGGGACAGGCGCACGATATGAAGGGTGTCGCGCCGCTGATCAAAGATGTTTCGTTCGATGCCCTGCTCGCGGACAGGGCATTTGACGCGAATTGGCTGCTGAAAGAACTCGATGCGCGCGGCGCAACCGCCGTGATCCCGCCTAAGGGCAATCGAAAGATAAAGCGCGCCTACGACATTGAGGTCTACAAATGGCGGCATCTCGTCGAAAACTACTTCGCAAAGATAAAGGAATTCAGAGGCATAGCCACGCGGTACGACAAAACTGATTGCAGCTACGCCGCCTGCTGGAACCTCGCTGCTGCGCTCATCGCGTCAAGATGAATGTCCACAGACCCTACAATGCCTGGCAGCATCAGGATCTCGGCGCCCCCTGGTGGACATTGATGGACAAGGTCTATCGCGATGCGCTTGATTTCTATGAGGATCGCGACCAGCATATCCATAACCAGTTGATTGCGCGACACTGGATTTGGAAACTTGGAACCGGTTGGCGGCCCATCCTGATCGGGTTCGCCGTTACGGTTATCGCGCTCATTTTGTTTCTGACGATCTTACCGACAGGCGGTACCGCCGTTTCGACCTTTCAGGCGATTTCGGCGATTGTTGCAGGGGTGCTGGCGCTTTTCGCGTTGAAGGACAAGCTGGGTATCGTGAACACGCGAACGGCGGAGGCATTTCTGGAACATGCCAATAATCCACTTGAACCGCTGACCCGCCGATACGGTGAAATCATCGCGCAGATCGACAAACCTGTGGCTGTTTTCATTGACGATGTGGACCGATGCAATGCCGACTATTTGGTGGACCTCTTGCACGCGATTCAGACGCTCTATCGTCAGGCGCCGGTCGTTTATGTGGTGGCGGGCGACCGCGATTGGATCTGTTCGGCATACGAGCAAACCTATACCCGGTTCGAACCTGCGCTGGCGGCGCCGGGGCATTCGTTGGGGCATCTTTTTCTTGAAAAGCTGTTCCAGGTCTCGGTCGAGGTGCCACGGCTTTCCCCTGCATTGCGCCAGGCATTCTGGGATGGTTTGATCAATCGTGGGCGCAAGCGTGAAAAGAGCGAGACGGCTGGCGGCGACACCCAGCCTGCCACTGCCGCGGCCCCGCCCACGACCGAGGAGATCGAGCAGGCCCGCGCCGAAAAGGAAGCCCAGATCGCGCCAGAGATGGCCGCAGCGCACGACCGCAATCAGATCCGCGCTGTGCAACAGAAATACAGTGGCGATCCCCTGGCCAAAGCGGTTGCCAATTCTCTGGCCTTTGAACGCAGCTTTAGCGATCAGATTCGCCGCGAAGACGAGCACATGTTGTTGAAATATGTCGACCATTTGGAGTCGAATCCACGTGCCATGAAGCGGCTGCTAAACGCCTATGGTTTTCGCGCGGCCTATGACCTGCAATTGCCCGAGCCGACTGACCCCGACGCTTTGATCCGATGGACCATTTTCGAGACCCGTTGGCCGATCTGGGCCGCGGAGGTTGAAAAGGCAGCCGTTGGGGAGGGCAATAGCGATCAACTGGCGGCTTGCCGAAACCACCCAGAGGTCAAGTCCCTGCTGGCCTCGGTCAGTTGGAAAGATATCAGCAACATCGTGCTGACATCTGAAAACGCCGACAACTCGGCGGTTGTAAATTAGCAAGCTGCAGTCGCCGACACCGCAGCCTGCGGTTCGGTCTGCCGCGGCGTTCCCGCATCTTGTGGTCCCGGCGCAAATCGCCAATCTGGCCGGGCAAGACCGCCGGAGGGTTCGGCATTGGAAGACATTTGGGCCGCAATCCAGGCATCGGAAATCAGCCAGGCCTTACGCTTTTCGCGTTGGGGATACGCGACGGTCAACGCCGCACATATCCTGGGCATTGCGCTGCTGGTTGGCGCCATCGTGCCACTGAATCTACGCCTTCTGGGCGCTTGGGCACAGCGCCCGCTTACGGACTTGGCCCGGGTTCTTGTGCCGATGGCAATGGCCGGTACTGCGCTGGCAGTGACGACGGGCGCCTTGCTGTTCACTATTCGCGCCAAACATTATGCCAAGATAGATCTGCTTTATGCCAAGTTGACGTTGGTTGGAGTTGGGATCGGCTCGGCGGTTGTCTTCCATTTGGCTGCGGGTTGGTGGTTGGAACGGGCCAGCCCCGGGCGGCGCCGGACCCATGCTGCGGTTTCGTTGATCTGCTGGATCGGTGCCCTCTTGTGCGGCCGCTACATTGCCTATTCACGATGAAGGAGCCGGGACTATGACCCTGCCGAGACGCTTTTTTCTAATCACTGGTGCGGCCGCTGTTGCCACGGGGATGAACGCGAAAGCTCATCATGGTCTTATGATCTGGGATCGCGAGAACCCAATCAAGCTGGAGGGATTGATCTCGGAGGAAATGGACGGTTTTCCGCATTGGGAGGTTGAAATCCGCGTCGACGGTCAGGATTGGGTGATTGATCTTGGCAGCGATTTCGATCTGGAGCGCGCTGGGCTGAACCCTGATGGCAGGGAATTCACCATCGGCGCCAAGATCGCGGTCGAAGGATACCGGCCGAAGAACAGTAACACTCGACTGATCCGCCCGAAGAAGATCACATTGGGTACCAAGACCTTCGAGTTCACAACCGATTGGGACTGAATTAGCTCTTCATCCGTGATCCTCGCGGTTCCCCGCCTTGACGCGGCCGTGCCTGCGCGCAAAAAACCGCGCGACAGTGAAAAGGGGAAGCACGATGGTCCAGATCCGCAATGTCTTGAAGGAGACGCTGGAGGCCGGAGAACTTGCGCTGGGCGTCGGTCTGCGGGGGTCGCGTACAGTTGAAATAGCCCGGGCGATGAAGACTGCCGGATTTGATTGGCTGTTCATCGACATGGAACACAACACCATGTCACTGGACGATGCGTGCAATATTTCGGTTGCGGCCCAAGCCGAGGGGATCGCCCCAATTGTGCGCGTTCCGGGAACCGAGCATCACCATGCCAGCCGTGCATTGGACGGCGGTGCCCAAGGCATTGTCGTGCCCCATATCGATGACTTGGAAACCGCCCGCCGGATGGTCGCAAATGTCCGCTATCCGCCTGTTGGACATCGCTCGCTTTACGGCGCGTTGCCGCAGGCCGGATTTGCCCCCCATCCCCCGGACGAGCTGATGCCCGCGCTGAACGACAGCACGTTTCTGGTGCTGATGATCGAAAGCCCGGAAGGCGTGGCCAATGCCGACGCCATTGCGGGGTTGGACGGCGTCGATGCGCTGCTGATCGGCACGGCGGATCTGACGGCCGAAATGGGTATTCCCGGTCAGGTCGAGCATCCGGATGTTGTAGCGGCCTATGAAACGGTGATTGCCGCCTGCCACAAACATGGCAAGCATCCCGGTATGGGCGGGGTATACGCGCCCGCCGTTATGCAGCGATATGTTGATATGGGTATGAGACTGATTCTTGCAGGATCGGAGTTCACGTTCATGATGCAGGCCGCCAAGGCGCAGGCCGACGCGGTCCGTGCGCTGAAATGAGTTTTTTGAGCGAACTTTTTGGGCCGCGCACCGATGGTCAGCGCTTTCCGGCGATCGAAGCGATGGAAAAGGCTGCCCGCTGAGCTAGTCGGTTGCTGCCATGGCCGCGCGGGGACCGAGTCATGCATTGGAAATTTTGAAGCAGGAGTTTTCATCAGCCTTGCTTCAGATCGGCTGTTCCGATCCGCGCGAATTAGGCCGGTTTCTTTACGAAGGATAGGGAGCGGCGCGCGGCATTCTATGTGCAGGCCGCGGTCTTCAGCTCAATTCAGCGAACCGTTCGACAACATCGCCGATCCCGTCGACATCGGCGTTGGCAAATGCAATGCGTAACGCGCCTTGGTCGGCACCATCCGGCAGGAACATTTTCCCGGGCAGGACCAAGACGGATTGTTCGTCCAAAAGGCGCCCCGCTGTCGCCTCGCTATCGGCACCGAAGGGCGGTGTGACCCAGGCGAAATAGGCGCCCAACCCATGCACCTGCCAATCAGGAAGACGCGTCACGAAGCCATCTGACAGCGCGGCCTTTCGGCGTAAATACTCGGCCCGCTCTGCGGCGACGAAATCGTCCAGATGTTCCAGACCAAAGGCAGCACCTGCTTGCGCAATCCCGTTGGTACAGATGACCAGCGCGTCCATATACTTCTCGACTTCGTGCAAAAAGCGGCCACCCGCCACGATTGACCCGACCCGGTGCCCGGTCATTCGATACGCTTTCGAGAAGCTGTAAAGCTGTATCAAAACATCTTCCCAATCGGACCGCCGGAACAAGGTATGCGGCGTGCCCGTTCCGGAATGAAAATCACGATAGGTCTCGTCAACAATTAAAGCCACCCCCCGTATCGCAGCCAGATCGTAAAACGCAGTCATCAGATCGTCCGGATATTCTGCCCCGGTCGGATTGTTCGGCGTGACCAGAAGGATGGCCTTGACCTGGTCGGTCATCAGGCGCGCCGCTGCCTCGATGTCGGGCAGCATCACCGCGTCGCCGGGCGCACAAAGACTGCTGATTGCCACGCAAAAAGCTTGATTGCAGCCGGCGGTGACAAAGATATTCTCCGCGCTTACCGCCGCGCCATAATGAGAAGATGTTTTGGCGGCCAGTGCACCGAGCAGCTCTGCCGCGCCCCTACCCGGCCCATAAAGATGCACATCTGCCCGCTGTTCGATCGCGCGGGCCATCGCGGCACGCATCGGTTCGGGCGGCGGCGTTGTAGGTGCGGCCTGACATAGATTGATCAACGGACGCTCGGCCGGAAAGCCGCGCCCGTCCAGCCAACGGTTGACGGCGATGATTGCGGGTTCCTCGACACGCAGCAGATGGGGATTGGCGGGCATCATTTGCCGTTCCGCCGGTCAAACTTGCAGCCGCTGCCTACGGCGGTGCGGCCAAGCGCAGAAAATTTCGAAATCTTCAACTCAACCACCCCTGTCCCGGCTTTCGCGATTCCCGCCAATCTTGCATGAAGCGCCTGCCAGCGGCAGCGGAAATTTCGCGCGGGGCGCGTGAAGATAATCGATTGATGATCCATGCCTCAGCCTGCTTGACCGCCCGCCTGTGACACGCCAGAAGGCGCGCCATGGCGCAACCTCCACTTCTCACACTGTCTGATGTCACCCTTGGCTTTGGCGGGCGACCGCTTCTTGGTGGCGTCGCGCTGGCCATCCATCCGGGTGACCGGCTGTGTGTGGTCGGGCGCAACGGGTCGGGAAAATCGACGCTGATGAAGATCGCCGCCGGACAGGTCGAACCCGATGGTGGCGACCGGTTTGTGCAGCCTGGCGCCCATGTCGCCTATCTTCCGCAGGACCCCGATCTTTCGGCTTTTTCGAGCCTGGGCGACTATGCCGCCGCTGATCTGGACGAGCAAAACCGTTGGCGGGCCGAAGCCGCGATGGAGGGTTTGAAGGTCCCTGCCGGGGCCGACCCTGCGACCGCGTCAGGGGGCGAACGCCGCCGCGCGGCCCTGGCCCGATTGATAGCAGCGGACGCCGACGTCATGTTGTTGGACGAGCCGACGAACCATTTGGATATAGAGGCAATTGGATGGCTGGAGGACCATTTGGCCAGCACCCGCACAGCCTTTGCCCTGATCAGCCACGACCGCGCGTTTCTGACCCGGCTGACCCGGGAGACGCTTTGGATCGATCGCGGCGCCGTCCAGCGCTCGCCGCATGGGTTTGCCGGGTTCGAGGATTGGCGTGACAAGCTGTGGGCCGAAGAGGATGCCCAGCGCCACAAGCTGAACCGTCTGATCGCGGACGAGACACATTGGTCAATCTATGGCATTTCGGCCCGGCGTACCCGCAATCAAGGGCGGTTGCGCAAGCTGGACGGGTTGCGAGAGCAACGCGCTGCGCAAATCCGGCGGACAGGCCCGGCCGCGCTGGAATTGGGCGCGGCTCCCAAATCGGGCAAGCGGGTGATCGAGGCGAAGGGCATTTGCAAGTCTTTCGCCGGTCGCCCGATTGTTACGGACTTTTCGCTAAAGATTGCACGCGGCGAATGCCTGGCCCTGGTCGGGCCGAACGGTGCGGGTAAGACGACATTGATCCGGCTTTTGACCGGAGAAATGGCACCGGATAGCGGCACGGTCGAGTTGGGGACCAATCTGGAGATGGCGCTGTTCGATCAATCGCGCGCGCAACTGGACCCCGAAACATCTTTGTGGGAGACGCTGACCAATGACCGCGAACTTGGCGTTGGCGGGCGCAATGATCAGGTTATGGTTCGTGGCCATCCGCGGCATGTCGTGGCCTATCTGAAGGACTTTCTCTTCGACGAACGCCAAGCACGCGGGCCGGTCAAAGCCCTGTCTGGCGGCGAGAAGGCACGGCTTCTGCTGGCGCGGATCATGGCGCGACCGTCCAATCTGCTGGTCTTGGACGAACCGACCAACGACTTGGATATTGAAACCCTGGATCTTTTGCAGGAGCAGATCGGAGAATTCGAAGGTACCATAATGTTGGTCAGCCATGACCGGGACTTTCTGGACCGGGTCGCGACCACGACGATCGTCATGGACGGTCAGGGCGATACCGAGATCTTCGCCGGCGGCTGGTCCGATGTCACGCGGCTGCGGCCGATCAAGGACGCGGCGGGCGATGCAATCGCCGTTGTCAAGCCTGATCCAAAATTGGCCCGGCGTCGCGTAGCCGTTTCCGAGCGCAAGCTGGGTTATCGTGATCAACAGCGCCTGGACGATCTGCCCGCGGAAATCGGGCGGCTGGAGGCCGAGATTGCGAAGCTCGAAGAGTTGCTGGCAGATGCCGATCTTTACGCGCGCGAACCCGCGAAGTTCGAAAAAGCCACGACGGCATTGCAGCAACGCCAGGGCCGACTGGAAGCCGCAGAGACTGAGTGGTTGGAGCTGGAAGAACGCCGTGAGGCGTTGGCCACTGGAAGCTGAGCCGGGCGGGCTTTCCAACCTTCGACACTCATCCCAACAAAAACGCCCTGCGGTAGGGTTATACTAACGTGCATTGATCAGAACTCATGGGCCCATTTACGGCTACCGATTGATGAGATGCGCCAGGGCTGTTCGATGAGCTTGTTCCAACTGTCACAGCAGTGCGCGACGATGTCGTCGTAGTTTTTGAAGACCCGGTTTGAGAGCCAGTTGTCGCGTATGAATTGCCAGATGTTTTCGACTGGATTCAGTTCTGGCGACCGGGCCGGGATTGGAACGAGTGTGATGTTTTCCGGCACATCGAGCTTCGGTGTCGTGTGCCATCCGGCCTGATCGAGCAGCAGGATGGCGTGTGCGCCTGGGGCGACTTCGGCGCTGATCAGCTTCAAGTGCTCCACCATGGCATAGGTGTCGCAGAACGGCATGACGAGGCCGGCACCCTTGCCTTCCGCCGGGCAGATTGCGCCGAAGATATACGCCCATTTCGTCCGCTGATCGTGTGGCGCACGGGGACGCGTTCCTCGCCGCGCCCAACGTCGTGTGATCTTGTTCTTCTGGCCGACCCTGGCTTCATCTTGAAACCAGACCTCTACGGGCGGCCAGCCTCGCTTGATGCGGATGGCTGTGACGACGTCGCCGAAGTTTTTTTGAACATCTCGATCGCCTCCTCATCCTGCGCGTAGTGCTGCGGGCGCGCTGTGAGTTTGCGATATCCCAAGGCGTGCAACTCGCGGCCAACGGTATGACGGCTGACCGAAACGCCGAACTCTTCGTATAGCCAGAACGCAAGGTCGACGAGGCGCCAGCGCACAACCCCATCGAGATAGGGACGCGGGCCTGACTCGACCGCCGCCGCGAGCGCGGTGCGCTGCTCAGCCGTCAGGAGCGGTGCCTTGCCCGGTGCCTTCCGCGTCGTCAGCGCATCCGGGCCGCCGTCGTTGAACCGCAACACCCAATCCCGGATCACCTGAAGGCCAACCCCGCCCGTGCGCGCCGCATCGCTCCGCGAGCCTCCGTCAAGGACAACTGCCAGAGCGAGAAGCCGCCGCGTCTGATCCGCTTCATCGCTCTTCCGCGCCAGACGTCGAAGATCCGTTCCTGTATAATCCAATCTGATCTGAACAGCAGACCCCATGGCAAAAACTCCTCTGTTTTCCATGGTGAATCAGATCAAGATCGGGCCGGAAATCCCCTTCCGTGAGTCCGAGTCATTGCGCCGCAGTATTAGCCGTTTCTTGACCATTGTCTGGCAACCTGATGCGTACTTTTCGGTCGGGAATCGCCATGCGCAAATCCACGATTGCACTGCTTTCGATCGCGTTCGCGGTGATCGCAGCCATGCCGATCTTTGTGCTGTCACCGCCGTTGGACGTCGGCGATTCACCAGGCGGCGCGAAGACGGCCCGCCACTTTCTCTCCTTTCCGGCTGAAGCGGGCCGGAAGATGTTTGATGGCGGGTGTGCTGACTGCCATGGCGAAGGCGGCAGCGGCGGCAGCGCGCCTGCTCTGCGCGACAAGGCGTTTGCGCGCGATTTCATGAAAAAGCGCGAACTTCACGATGGGGTGGCGGCGCCCATTCCCGGACATGCCGGTCTTTCCGTCCATCTGGGCCGCGAAGGCGGGTCGGCGCGCTTCAATCAGGTTGAACTGATGGGCCGGTATTTGCGTGAAATTCAGCGCACCGCCAGGGAGAAGGGCGAGTAAACGCCGCGTCGTTGCCGACCCTGATCGAATGGTCGTCGGCGCGCATCCCACACAACCACCGCTTGCTGTCAGCTTGCGCTGATCACTTCGGCGTTCTGATCGACCTCGCATCCAAATGCGCGACCTGACGGCGTTGAAAAATCACCACGCCGCCTCTTGACCTCGTGGTTCCCTTGTCGCAGAGAGATGCGTAACCTGACGGAATCATTCATGAAACTCGTAATCGACCAGGATTTAGGCCGGCTGCACATTGAAGACGGAACAGCGAGCCGGGAACTCGACCTATACTGCGATGAGGCATTCGATCTAATCGCCCATCAGTATATTCGCGTCGGCTGGAACCAGAAACAGGTCTACTCCTATTCCTGGATGGGCCGCCCGGTCATCCAGTTGCCGGACGACCTGGTGCGCACCCAGGAGGTGATCTATCACTTGAGACCGGATCTGCTGATCGAAACTGGGATCGCTCATGGTGGATCGCTGACATTCTATGCGTCGTTAATGCAGGCGATGGGCCGCGGCCACGTGTTGGGAATCGATATCGAAATCCGGCCCCATAATCGTGCAGCAATTGAAGCGCACGAGCTGTTTCACCGCATTGATATGATCGAGGGATCTTCGGTCGACGCCGATGTCGTCGCGCAGGTGATCGAAGCTGCGCGCAGTGCGGAGACGGTGATGGTGATCCTTGATTCGAACCATACCTACGATCACGTGATGGCCGAACTGACTGTTTATGCGCCCCTGGTCACTCCGGGATCTTACATCGTGTCGCGCGACGGGGTGATGCGAGATCTAGCCGGTGTGCCCCGGGCAGGTGCCGATTGGTGCACTGACAATCCGGCCAATGCGGCGCAGGAATTCGCGGCCGGCCACCAGGAATTTGAGATCGTGCAGCCAGAGTGGCCATTCAACGAATCAACGTTGAACAAGAACGTTACCCATTGTCCCGACGCTTGGTTGAAGCGGGTTGGTTAGGCGGGTCTGGATTGCGCTCTTGTGTTAATCCGTCCCAACACGCCAGTAATACTCTGACAAATCGCCGGACAGCCGATCCGGCATCGCAAATCCCACCTCGCCGCGCAGGCGCGAATCGTCTGCGACCAGAACCTTCGGCTCCCCCGCTCCTAAAGGACGGCTATCGGTGCGAATGACCTTCTGCCCGGCCAATCCATTGGCGATTTCGGCCAGTTGCCGAAAGGAAACTGGCCTGCCGGACCCCAGGTTAATCGGACCCTGGACATGCGACAACGCCAGCGCAGCCAGAGCGTCGGCGACATGGTTTATTGCACAGAAATCCCGAACGGTGTCGCCCGGGCCGATCCCCAGAACCTCTTTCGTCTGAGCGGCGCGCAGCACCAGCGGGATCAGGCGTCCTGCCGGCTCGTTGGCACCAAAGCTGAAAAAGACCCGGCCCCAGGCCCATTCCGCACCGGCTTTTTCAGCGGTCGCGGCCAATTGTTCGCACGTCCGTACTTTCGCGGCGCCGTAAGCAGTGTGTGGTGCGAGGGGGGCGTCCTCGGCAAAATGATCGACCCCGGTGCTCCAGTCATATTCAGCGCAGCTGCCCGTCCCGACAACTCGGCGCCCGCCTGCGTCATAGAACCGTTGAAACAAGTCGGTCGATGCTGCTTGCCAGTCTGCGTTTGCATCGGCCCCCCAAAACGCCCCATGATCTGTCACCCAGGCAAGATGGATCAGAATGTCAGCGCGCACATTCCCAAGGGCAACGCGGTCACTGCGGTTTAACAAATCGGCGCGGCGGCCGTCTACGGTCGCGGGCACAACCCGCGCCCGCCCGGCAAGGGTTCGAACCAGAGGTTGGCCCAGAAATCCACCTGCCCCGGTGATCAGAATTTTTGGTCGATCCGTCGTCATGCCGTGACGATACCTGCCCCTTCCCGCTTGGCCAATGGCGGTCTTATCGCTATGTGAACCTTCATGAATAAGCCAGGACATGGACGACGAAAGCCGCAATGGCGGCGCGTTCTGAGCGCCCGTTATCTGCGCTGGTGGATGGCCATGCGAGTTGTTCGGGCCATTCCGTCCATGGGCCGGGAATTGGGCTTTTTTCCCGATCACGTCGGACTGTTGGAAGGCGCCGATCGAGTACTGGCCGATAGCCGCGCGAATTTGCCCGCGACCGAGCTCATGCCGCACATGGACTTCCTACGGCAATGCGTTGCCCATGATAGCCGGGCAGGCGAGGTCGACCTGCCGAACGGTGTTGTGACGGGACGGCGCACCGCGCTGTTTACGGAACCCTGGATCGATATCAGCACAGGTTCGGTGTTGTTGCCCGGTCCAGGCAAGACAGTTCTGGTGCGCGGCGAGGTTGCGAACTGGAACGCAACGTCGTTTCGCTTTGGCCGCAATCGTGTGCGGGTTTCGGGGCGGGTCTTCGCTCCACTCGCAACAACCAACTATTTTCACCAGCTGCTGGAAAACGGCATTCGCCTGATCGACCTGATAGAAGGGCGGCGCGTTGCGACGGAACCCTTGGTCGTGGTCAAACAGCATCATCGTACTGCGGTTGAGAAAGCTATGTATGATGGGCTGATCCAAGCTTATCCCGGAATTTCCGTCCAAACCTTTCCCACTGGAACCATTGTAGAGCCGGACGAGGCCGTGATCCATTTTCCGCACGACAACTATTGGGAATGGCCGCCGGTCGATCGCGGGTTGACGGGCAGCCTGGCAGGGGCATTCGATCGAGTTTACGGCGGCGATGCGCAAGCGGGCGGCCCTATGGCAATTTATCTATCGCGGCGGGGGGCCAAGCTTCGAAATGCGGCAAACGAGCCAGAGTTGGTTGAAGCACTGGCAGCGCGCGGTGTCGAGGAGTTCGTTGCGAGCGACGACAATCACACCGAGCAAATCGCGCGCTTTCGGGCCGCACGGGTCGTCGTCGCCGTTCACGGCGCCGGACTGACCAATCTAATTTTCTGCCGGCCGGGCACACGGGTGATCGAGATCTTTCCCAAGAACTATGTGAAAAGCCCATACTGGCGGTTGGCCCACCGGCTGGACCTGCGGTACCGCCCGGTGCTGGCCGAACCCGGCGACTATCATCAGAATTTCAGCGTCGATGTCGACGAAGTCCTCGCGGCGTTAGAGGAAGTTTGACATGGCCCGCGTTGGCATTGGCGTGCCGGTCTATAATGGGTCGCGTTGTTTGGCTGAATCGCTGGAATGCCTGCGGACGCAGACATTCGAGGATTTTGAGGTCGTTATCGGCGACAATGCCTCGGACGACGCGACGGCCGATATTTGTGCTGCAATTGCGGCGCGCGACAGCCGGTTTCACCATCTGCGCAGAACCGAGAACGTCGGATCGCTTCCCAATTTTCAGGGCCTGCGCGATGTGTTGGCAACCGAGCTGTTTTGTTGGCGTGCCTATGACGATCTAAGTGCACCAGACTTCTTGCAGCACCTGGTAGCTGAGTTCGACGCCGATCCAGCGACCCGGCTGGCTGTGTGCCGAGTGCGGACGGTTGTCGATGATCGAACCGAGCCGCGGGTCGTAGATTTCCGCCCCCCACCGGGCGGGCGCCGAATTAACCGCATCCGTCAACAGATGTTCAGCAGTCATGCAAGTTGGATCTATGGCCTTTGGCACCGTGAAGCCTTGGCCGAACTGCAAGACCGGGTGCACCGCGATTACCCGCACGTGTGGGGGTGGGATCATTTGACCCTTCTACCGGTAATTCTGGACGGCGCAGTGAGGGGCACGAACCAGACGGAGTTTGTGCAACGCATCCTGCGCGATGGCTCAACATGGGCCGAGCGACGGGCGAAACTGCCCGGTGTCGCCGCGATGCGGGCGCTGCGTACAGATTTCGACCGCGTTGCCCGCGCAATCCTGGCGGAACGCGATTGGACCATAGCCGAACGCGTGATGTTTAGGGCGGTGTTTCCGAGCTATGTCGACCGGCGTGGATATGGCCGTGCAAAGCTGATGCGCCGGGCATTGCGTCACCGATTGGGGATCGGTGCCGAAAAGGCCTAGGCGACTTCGATCATCATCCGCCCGCTGTGCTTGAAGCGGTTGGCAAAAGCAGGTTAGGTGGTGCCAAGCGCTGCTCGGAAAGCAGTGCAATCTAAAGCAATGCTGTTTGACTCGGAGGACCCGCGGAAGATGAGATTCGAAGCCCCAACATCAATCGACGACGCTGTCGCGTTGTTGGCCGGCGAGGGCGGCATCAGCCGCGTTCTGGCCGGTGGAACCGACGTTTTGGTGCAACTGCGATCGGGGATGGTCGAACCGGACTTGGTCGTCGACCTGAAACGCATTCCAGGCATGTTTGATATTGCCGACGAGGACGGAGGTTGGCGCATCGGTGCTGCGGTTCCTGCGATCCAGATGAAAGAGCATAGCGCCTTGGCCGCGGCATGGCCGGGCGTCGTGGAGGCCGCAAACCTGATCGGATCGACCCAAGTGCATAACCGGGCGACCCTGGCTGGAAACCTTTGCAATGGATCGCCTGCGGCCGACAGCGTGCCGGCGATGATTGCCGCTGATGCCGTGGTGCGATTGCACGGACCGAATGGCACACGCGATGTTCCGGTAGGCGATATCCCGACGGGGCCCGGCAAGACCTCGTTGGCCCAGGGCGAAATCGTTGGATCTGTCTACCTGCCTGGGCGCCCTGGTGGGTCTGGCGATGCATATTTGCGGTTCATACCGCGCTCGGAAATGGATATCGCCGTTGTCGGCGCAGGTGTCAGCCTGAACATGGACGGGGACACAGTAACCAGCGCACGCGTTGCCTTGGGCGCTGTCGCGCCGACCGTGAGGCTGGTTGCCGAGGCCGCGGCGGCGCTGGAAGGGCGCACGATTGATCAGGCGGCCGACGATCTGGCTGCTGCCGCGTCCGCTGCATGCAGCCCGATCGACGACAAACGCGGGACGGTCGAATTTCGCACCCGCGTCGCTGGTGTTCTGGCTGTACGCGCAGCGCGTATCGCTGCCGACCGAGCCAAGGGGTAAGAAAGATGAGCAAGATCCATGTGACGACCTCGGTCAATGGGGACGAGGCAGAATTTTTGGCCGAGCCGGAAGAAACACTGCTGGACGTGTTGCGCGACCATCTGCACCTGACCGGTGCCAAGGAAGGTTGCGGCACCGGCGATTGCGGCGCCTGTACTGTCAATCTTGATGGGCGCGTTGTTTGTTCGTGTCTGGTCCTGGCAGCCGAGGCGCAGGGCCGCGAGATCAAGACGATCGAAGGCATGGCAAACGGCGAAAAACTGCACCCACTGCAAACCAAATTCCTGGAGCACGCAGCGTTGCAGTGCGGTATTTGCACGCCAGGTATTTTGGTTGCTGCAAAAGATTTGCTGGAGCGTAACGCGGATCCGACCGAGACAGAAATACGCTTTTGGCTGGCCGGCAATCTTTGCCGTTGTACCGGTTACGACAAAATTGTTCGCGCGGTGCAGGATGCCGCTGCCGAAATGAGAGGAGCCTGATCGATGGCATTCGACGAGTACGACAGCGAAAACCGCATCTTCAACGCCGTAGGGACCCGCCCGATCCGTCCTGATGGAATGGACAAAGTCACCGGCAAAGCCATGTTCGGCGCTGATTTCACGATGCCAGGCATGCTCCACGGTGCAATTCTGCGCAGTCCGCACGCCCACGCGAAGATCGTCAAGCTGGATACCGCCAAGGCCGAGGCGCTGCCCGGTGTGAAGTCAGTCATCACACGCGCTGACTTTAACGACAAGGTCAGCCGCGCGAATGCTGACGTTTTGGAAAATGTCATGGCCGGCGAAAAGGCGCTCTATGACGGGCACGCGATTGCTGCGGTTGCCGCGACCAGCCCGTTGGCCGCCAAAAAGGCGCTTCGGGCCATCGAGATCGAGTATGAGGTTCTGCCCCATGTCACCGATGTCGATGCGGCAATGGTACCGGGAGCCCCAGAAATCCGCCCGGGCGAGCCGAAGGTCGAGGGGTATTCGAGCAACGTGATGAGCAAGGTCGAGTTCGGCCATGGCGATCTGCATGAAGGGTTTGCCGCTGCTGACGTCGTGATGGAGAAGAGCTTTAAGACCGCAGCGACGCACCAGGGATATATCGAACCGCACGCTGCCGTTGGCTCGTTGACTGCGGATGGGCGGGGCGAGCTTTGGTGCTGCACCCAGGGACATTTCGTAGCCCGCAATATCTGTTCGGACCTTCTGGGCATCCAAGCGTCTTCATTGCGGGTGATGGCATCAGAGATCGGTGGCGGTTTCGGCGGCAAAACGACGGTTTTTGTCGAACCCGTTGCTCTGGCTCTGTCGCGCAAAGCGGGCCGTCCGGTCAAGGTGGTGATGAGCAGGGAGGACGTCTTCCGCGCGACCGGACCGACCTCGTCGTCGTCGATCGATGTTAAGATCGGCATGAAGAATGACGGCACCATGACCGCAGGTCAGGCAATTTTGCGGATGCAGGGCGGGGCCTTTCCCGGCTCGCCCGTCGGAATGGCGGCGATGTGTGCATTTGCGCCTTATGCGCTGGATCATGTGCAGTCGGTTGGGATTGACGTGATTTGCAACCGGCCGAAGCAGGCGGCGTACCGGGCGCCTGGCTCGCCGATGGCCTGCTTCGCTGTCGAGTCGGTCGTCGATATGCTGTGCAACAAGCTGGAGCTTGATCCGGTCGATACCCGATTGATGAATGCGTCGAAAGAGGGGACCAAGGCCAGCTATGGACCGACCTGGCCCCGTATCGGCCTGATCGAAACTCTGGAGGCGGCGAAAAAATCGCCCCACTACCGGTCTGAACTGAAGCCCGGTCAGGGCCGCGGTGTTTCCTGCGGGTTCTGGTTTAACCATGCGGGCGAGACTTCGGTGACGTTGGCCCTTTCGCCGGACGGCACAGTTGCACTGTCCGTTGGGACGCCCGACATCGGTGGCTCGCGCGCCTCGATGTGCCTGATGGCGGCGGAAGAATTGGGGATCCCTTACGAGAAGATCCGCACAACCGTCGTGGACACAGCCTCGCTGGGGTATAATGACGTCAGTCATGGGTCGCGCGTGACCTATGCCTCGGGCTTGGCCACGATCAAGGCCGCGCGCGATGCGAAGAAGAAGCTGTGCGGCCGCGCCGCCAAGACATGGGGCATCGACGAGGATGCTGTGGTCTGGGAAGACGGCATGGCCAAGCCTTCGGGGCACAATGCTGGCGATCACGAGCCACTTTCTTTCGACAAGCTTTGCAAGACGATGGGGCGCACAGGCGGCCCGATCTCGGGTCACTTCGAGGCAACGCCAGAAGGCGCGGGCGTGTCGTTTGCAACCCATGTCGTCGACTCGGAAGTTGATCGTGAAACCGGTGCGACGCGGGTCCTGCGATACACAGTCATTCAGGATGCTGGCAAAGCAATCCACCCGGCTTATGTGGAAGGTCAGTTCCAGGGCGGTGCCGCGCAGGGAATTGGCTGGGCATTGAACGAGGAGTATATCTACGGCGAGGACGGAAGGCTGCAGAATGCCGGTTTCCTGGACTATCGCATTCCGGTCGCCTCGGACTTGCCGATGATCGAGACGGAGATCGTTGAAGTCCCGAACCCTGGCCACCCCTATGGTGTGCGCGGGGTCGGCGAGACGTCGATCTGTCCGCCGCTGGCGGCGATTGCCAACTCGGTTTCCAATGCGGTTGGGGTGCGTCTGACAGAATTGCCGATGAGCCCGCCGCGCATTCTCAAAGCGCTGGACTGATTGGACATTCGAGGAGGCGGCGTTGCCGCCTTCCTGGGCTCTGCCACCGGACCCGTGAGGTATTTTTAAACCAAAGAAGGGGCGCGATGCCGCCGGAAGACGTGACCATCGATCTTTATGGCACACTGGCAGCAATCGCCGGGGAAAAACGCGTCGTCGTTGAAGCAGCTAACTTGCGTGATGTCTATGCTGCGCTGAAAGTGCGTTTTCCCGAAATGGCCGAACATCTGGATGGTAACGTTTCCGTGTCCATCGACGGGCGAATTTATACCGAGGCGCTGTTCGAACCTGTCAGCGCCAAGAATGAGGTTGTCTTGTTGCCGCGGATATCGGGTGGCTAAAATGGCCAATTCAGAAGCGGCCTCGCTCGTTCAGTGTGCTCTGACCCCTCAAATCGGCGGGAAATGTCCTGCCCAAGCGTTACACGAACACAGCGACGGCCTGCATCCCGTCGATGACTAGGTCGCCCCGGGAATTCCAGGCGCGCATGACTTGGCTGGAATAGCCGTCGCGGGCGGCAGTGAGGTTTGTTTCAATCTGCCACCATCCATCAACGGTCCCGAGATCTTCGTCCAAAAAATTGCAGATCCAGGTCATTGAACTGTTCGGGCCGCGTTTGGTCAGCATGGGATACACCGCTGGCGGCAGGATGTCGGCCAGACATAGAAGCGCCGCTTCGCCATCGCGCGCCGCCAGGGCGGCGTGACGGACCCAGGCCCGTGTATAACCGAGACTGGCCCCGGACATCGGTCGGTCCCCGGCGATCAGGCGAAAGTCGAAATGCACGTGAAAGGCAGGGGCCAGGGCCATGGCAAACTCGGGTATGAAGGGTTCGCAATCGTCCGGTGTGGGTGCGTCTGGTGCCGGGCGGTCCAGGCGCACATGGCTTTCGCGAGCGGCCCCGAAGGAGAAGGTGGCTGTCGCGGCAGGCTTGCCGTCGATTTCGGCTCGTGCCGTGATGGTGGTGACATTGCGGCCCTGGCGCATCAGTTCGGTCGTGATGACGGGGGGTGAACTGACGGGGCCTGTAAAATTTACCAGGGCAGATCGGACCGGCGGCAAGTCAGGATGAAGGTGCTTGACGGCACCCAGCATCAACCCAGAGGTCAGCCCGCCATAGGCGGTGCGTCCCTGCATCCAGTTTTCAGGAATGTCGGTGGTCAGTCCGCCGCCATCGGGGCGAAGAGCTTTCACAAGGTCGGCGAAGTTCACGTCAGGCATTCGACAAATCCGATTTGGGCAAGCGATCAAAGATGGCCGGGCGGTCCCGATCTTGTGGGAGGCTTCGCGCAGCAGCGCTAGGAATAGATCAGCGTTCCATCCTGAAGGTCGGCGCCTTCGATCTGATCCTTTTCAGTGTGATAATCCTGATTGAAGATCCACGGATCTTTATCGCCCTGACGTGGCAGGAGATGGACCTTGCGCTGGATGTATCCGGCCGAGAAATTCTCGGAGGTGATCAGTGGGCGCGCTTCCATCTGAAGATCTTCATCGCGCAGCCGGGGCGTGACGGTTTCGGCACCAGTCTGGTCCATATGGTGCAGCAGGCGGATCACGAATTCGCAGATCAGGTCGGCACGCATCGTCCACGATGTGCGCAGATAGCCGAAGATATAGGCCATGTTCGGCACGTCCGAGAACATGATGCCGCGATGCGCCCAGGAACTGGCATAGTCAAGCGGCACACCATCGACGGCGAAGTGAATATCGCCCAGCACGTTCATGTGAAATCCGGTTGCGGTGACGATCAGATCGGCATCCAGATGTTCGCCGGATTTCAGCGCAATTCCGTCTGGCGTGAACCGGTCGATCTGATCTGTGACGACGCTGGCCTGGCCCTTTCGGATCGCCTGATAGAGATCGCCGTCCGGGATAACGGCCAGGCGTTGGTTCCATGGTCGATAGCCTGGGGTGAAATGCGGATCGATGGGAAAATCTTCACCCAGATACATCTTGGCAGCGCCGATCAAATCCCGGGCCAGACTGTCAGGTTCGGAAATCGACCGCTGAGCTATGACCTTTTGGTCGTAAAGGAACCGCTTGCGTAGGATTTGGTGGACCTGATCGTCCGGCAGCCCCAAAGGCTCGAGCAACTCGGCGAGCTCGCTCTTGTTCGGTTTTGCGTAGAAATAGGTGGGTGAGCGTTGGAGCATTGTGACATGCGCCGCCTGATCGGCCATCGCAGGGATGACCGTCGCGGCGGTGGCCCCGGAGCCGATGACCACCACGCGTTTTCCGGAATAGTCGAGATCTTCGGGCCAAGTTTGTGGGTGGACGATCTGGCCCGCAAAGTCGTTCATACCCGGCCATCCCGGCGTAAAACCTTCTTCGTGGCGGTAATAGCCTTGGCACATCCATAGGAAGTTGCACGTTACCGTGCGCGGCGTGCCGCCTGCATTCTGCACGGTTAGCGTCCAGTTTTTGGCCGCACTCTCCCAGTCGGCGCGCAGAACCGTTTGGTTGTAGCGAATATGGGGCGCGATGCCGTGTTCTTCGATCGCTTCTCCCAAATAGCCGAGGATTTCCGGAGCGGTCGCGATGGGCACGCCGGTCCACGGTTTCCATTTGTAACCGAACGTGTAGAGGTCGCTGTCTGACCGGATGCCCGGGTACTTGTGTGTCCACCAAGTGCCGCCAAACGTTTCCTGCTTCTCCAGGATCGCAAACGTCTTGTCCGGCATGTCGCGCAGCAAGTGGTAAGCAGCGTCGATACCTGAGATACCGGCACCCACGATCAGCACATCGAAATGTTCTGTCGCAGTTGAGGCGTTTCGATCGATTGCAGTCGCTTCGTTCAACGGCCCGCTCCGTTCATATGCTTGCACCGTGATTCCCGCAGTCCGCATCATGGCCGTTTGCAGTCGGCAGAACCAGCCCTGCCGTGGCGGTAAGCTGTGTCGGCCAGGGTCCCTTATCAAAATAGGCCGCCCCATATGGGGCGGCCATTGTTCGCATTACCGATCCTAAAGTGCAGCGGTTACTCGGTCGGAGGTCGACAATTGGGGGTACAGACCGACCAGTCGACCCCAGAGGGAACACTGGTCAGCCCCGCCTCGAACGGCAACCAAAGTGCTAGATTAGAGAAGTAGAGCACAATTAGAATCCCGATGACCTGAAGCGAAACGAATGGAATGATGCCGCGATAGATCTCCTGCATCTTCACCGAACTGGGCGCCACCCCCTTCATGTAGAAGAGCGCAAACCCAAACGGCGGTGTCAGGAAGGATGTCTGTAGGTTCACGGCTATCAGGATCGCGAACCAGTAGATCACCTGTTTCTCGACAAATTCCTTTTGCGTGATACTGAGCGCATCGGGGGCATCGATCCCCAAATGGGGCGCGAACAGCGGTGCCAGCGTTCGAATAATCGGGTCGAACACCGGCAGGATGATCAGTGTGATTTCCAGGAAATCAAAGAAAAAGCCCAGCAGGAATACCGCGAACATCAGGATGAACAGAAGGGGCCAAGGCTCCAGCTCCAGCCATTGGATGAAGTGGATGATCAGCTCTTCGCCATAGGTCGCCCGGAATACCGAGCTGAACGCTGTTGCACCGATAAAGATGAAGAAGATCATCGCAGTCGTCAAACCGGTTCGGTGGCAGACATCCTTAAGCACCTGGAAGGTCAGGGTCCGGTTCACCCACGCCAAGATCAACGAGCCAAAGGCGCCAACACCGGCAGCCTCGGTCGGTGTGGCCCAGCCGGCAAAGATCGAACCGAGCACCAGAACGATCAGGAAGATCGGTGGCACGAACCCTTTCAGGATCCCGCCGAACAGCGAGTTGCCTTCCTTGCGGCCCAGGAACATCGATGTGAAGAAGACACCCAGGAACGCCATCAGGCCCCAATTGAGCTGACCGATCAACGGCGTGTTCGTGTCACCTTCCGCCCGGCCTTCCATTGCGCCCGCCGCCAGATTTTCCAAAATCATGGCTGCTACGACAAAGCCGATAATCATGCCGAAAAACAACAATACGTTGGACATATTTGTTGGTTTAAGGTCGATCTCGTCTTCGTCGATCGGGGGTGCCATCGATGGCTTAATCGTGGCGACCGTCATGATGTAAAGGAAGTAGAGACCCGACAACGTCAGACCCGGAAGGATGGCCCCAATAAAGAGGTTGCCGACCGAGACCGCGAGCAGGTTCGCCATCAGAACCAACATGATCGACGGCGGGATTAGAATGCCCAGCGTGGCCGAGGCTGCGATGGTTCCCGTCGCCAGCGGCGCCGAGTAGCCGCGTCCCAACATCGTCGGCAGAGCCAAGAGCGTCATCATGACGACCGAGGCGCCGATGATGCCAGTGGTTGCAGCCATGATCGTGCCCATGGCCGTGACCGAGAGCGCCAGACCGCCGGGAACGCGTTTCAGCATGATCTGCAGGATGTGCAGCAGATCGGCCGCCACGCGCGACTTTTCCAGCATCGTGCCCATGAACACGAAGCAGGGAATGGCAACCAATATGGGGTTTTGTATTGCCCCGGATTGCCCATCCCCGCCGTAACTTCGGTTCACGGCGTTGAAAAATTCCTTGAAGCTGATCGCGTCGATCCACGTCGCAAGGATCGCGAAGATCAGCGAGACACCGCCCAGCGCGTAGGCGACAGGCAGGCCCGAGAAGAGCATGAGCGCCAGTGCCAGGAACATATAGGCGCCAATATATTCGTAGAGATGGTCGTCGATAAACCATTCCCAAAATCCGAGAAGACCCTCCATGACTTAGCTCGCCCCTTCGTTCTGCTCGATGATGACTTTGGCCATCTGGTCGTTATCTGTGAAAAACTGAATCTTGTCCTCGGCGATGGCTTGTTCTTCTTCATCGCCATAGGTGAAGAGCAAGCAGCGGATCAGCGTACCAAGCGCGGCCATCAATGCGATGCTGAAGCCCCAGATCAGGAAAGATTTGATGATGTAGCGCCAGCCCAAACCGACCATCGATTCCGAGCCTTCACCGATCTTCCATGAGGCGTAGAAAAGATCCCATGAAAATCCGATCATGATCAACATGAACGGTATCGCCAGGATCGTTAGCCCAAAGGTTTCGATCTTTACCTGAACCGCACGCGATACGGCCTCGCGGAATATATCGACGCGAACATGGCTGTTGTACATATAGCCGAAGCCAAAGGTCATCAGCAGCAGTACGCCGTGCATGTGCCACTGGAAATCCTGCAAGAGGAATGAGACCGAGAATCCATACTCCTGCGTAATTCCTGCATTCCAGACTTTGATGAACTCGATCTTACGCGTGATCACGTCGAACATGATGCAGGCGATCAGTGCGAGGACAATCCAACTTGCCAGTTTACCGACCCAGGCCGCGATTCCGGCCATTAGGTCGCCGAGCGTTCGGATCGGTGCCGCCATGTTTAGTGCGATCAGCAGACGGATCAGGCTGTAGATGGCGATCGAGACGAACAATGGCCGCCAAAGCTGCAGAACCTGTGTAAGATCGGTCAGATCTCTCAGCCGGGTCCCTTCTTCGGCCATCTGAATTTCGATGAATGGATAGAAACAGCCCACCAGGGCCGCCAAAAAAATGATGGCCGGAAAGAGTGGCCTCGCGCCGCCTGACATGGCGTTCCCCGTCCCAATTGTTTTGCTTGGTTGTTGAAAGACGGCCGGTCGTAACCGGCCGTCTTCGTTCGCTCAGCTGGGCGTTCCGCCCAGTAATTTTAGATCAGTCGTAGCTCGACTTCAGATAGCCGCGCTCACCCCAGACTTTGTACTGCTCGTGGAATGCAGTCCAGCTGGCCCACAGCTTTTGGACGTCTTCGTTGCCCTCCAGCTCTTCGGCCAAGACCTCTTCCCAAGCACCACGCAGCTGCTTGATGACGTCATCGGGCCAAGTCTTCATGATAACGCCGTCGGCTTCGTTGGCGATCATCGCAGGGGCCTGCAGGCTTTCACCATCCGACAGCTCGTGCATGAAGTTTGCTTCACACGCGGTCTGGAACATGGCCTTGTGAGCGTCCGACAGGTCGTTCCACGCATCCATGTTCACGAGGATTTCGTTGGTGGTCGACTGCTGGTGCCAGCCCGGGAAGTAGTTGTACTTCGCGATCTGGTAGAAGCCCAGCGTCCGGTCAATCGCCGGCATCGAGAACTCGGTCGCATCGATCGTACCCAACTCCAACGCCGGATAGATGTCGCCACCAGCAAGCTGCTGGGTTGCCACACCGAACTTCTGCATAACCTTGGCGCCCACGCCAAAGAAACGCATCTTCAGGCCCTTGAGTTGCTCGAGCGAGGTGATTTCCTCGCGGAACCAACCAGAAGTCTCTGGTGGGATCATGCCGCAGTAGAAGTACTTGATGTTGTCACGGGCATAGAGCTCGCTCGCGATGTCGACACCGCCACCTTCAGACAGCATCCATGCATTGAATTCCAGTGCGCCGGGGCCGAAGGGCCAAGTCGACAGGAATGCGAATGCCGGGTTTTTACCCTGGTTAGCGCCCGGTGTGCCATAGGCCGCCTGGAACGAACCTTGGCTGATCGGATCATAGTAAGCATAGCCGCCGGCCAGTGCGCCCGGTTCTTCGACCTTGATGTCGAAATCGCCGTCCGACATGGCGCGAACCATGTCCGCAATGCGGTGGCCGACCGGACCAATGACTGCGATGTTCTTACCGAACGCCGAGTGCATTTTCCAACGGACCTTTTTGGCGTCAGCTTCGGCTGCCGACATGGCGGTGATCGCCACGGTTGCCAGCGCCGCAAAGCCGACTTTCTTGAACAAATCAAGCTTCATGGGTGTCCTCCCTTGGGCCGATCACGTCGGCCACGTTCCATCGAGTGGCGAGTTTTGATCCCGCCTCACGTGACCAATCAATCGGTCGATGGTGGAGGTGTCAACGAAATCCTAAGCAAGATTATGATTCCTGTCAGATTTGCAGGTGAATCTTCCGCTCTGGGGGGCAAACCGCTGTTCCGATTCGGGAATCGCGATTCGACATGGCGGCCGTTGCGCAACTCATGCGGGAACTGTGTTGGATCGTATTTCCTCTGGTTGAGGTGGTTAGAAGTCGAACGTCACCTGAACCGCGCCGACGACCTGCCCGACTGGCTGGTTACGAAACTCTGGACTGAGCCATGTTGCGGAATATGAAATAGCGTAGCTGTCCACTTCCAGCATCACGCCGGTCCGCGCACGGACCGTCACGGGGCGGCGGCGCACGCTGGGCCCGTCGCCGGAGAATCCACCGTCCAGAAAGGCATCGGACCGGATCAGACCGACGTCTCCGCCGATCCATGCCAGCCATTGAAACCCGGTGCGAGGGCGCGAGGCGCCGGGAATCAGCGCGCCGATGGCCAGATCGCTGTTCCAAGTGCGGGCCTCGAGGCTTGACCCGACAATCAGGTCGCTGCCGAACCGAATGGCGTTCTCACGCATTCCTGCTGAGAGGTGAACAAAGGGCGCCGCTTGCCAGTCCAGCCCCACTTGCTCTGCATGGATCCGCCACGTGCGCCGTCCTTCCAGATTGATCAGAATCTGGGATTCCAGCGTATTCGCGCTCGTTCGGACGGCAGCCCCGCCTTGATTTGCGGTGTGGATCGCCTCCTGAATGTCGAACAGGGGCAGGGGTTTGCCCTGCCAGCCGAATTCGACGCCGATACGGTCTTCGGTCAGGTAGGTAGCTGCGCTGGTGATATTATCCGGTCGACGGGTCAGGCGCAGGTAGACGCCAATGGCGGCATATTGAGCGTGCGGTCGGTCATTGGTGTTGATTGTGGCAGTGTTGTTTGGTGTTGCCACGAAGGCGCGGCCCTGAATTTCGAGAGCTGCAGCATAGCCGAGGAACCAGCGCTCGTCCGAGATAGCGCGCTCAGGTATCAGGATACTTTGTGTGATCCCGCCGCTTTTGTATCGGTCCTTGCCATCGCCCAGCAGGTCATTCCAGACAACGCCTTCGGACAGCACGCTGTCGGTCGTTGAAAGCCATTTGAACGTCTTTTCGGCATCGTTGGCATGGGCAGGTGCGGGCAGCAGCAACGACCAAAGAACAGTAAGGGTGGGTAGCGCGCGCGTGATCATCGAAACTTTCCCTATTGAGGCATCGGGAAAGAACGCGAAATCACAGCGCGGCTAAAGTTACCCGGCTGTTCCGATCTGGGATTGGCCGTCCGGTGATGGGAAGCTTCGGAGAGCCCGGCCCATTTTTGGTCGAGCGCGTGTCACCCGACTGCGAATCTGTCGCAACGCCCGCGCAATGGCATTGGGGCATCAGATTATTGGCTGCCGCCCCTTAGCCTGCGGCTGACAAAGCCGCTGGAAAGGCGGCCGCAAAGGCGTCCAGATCGGCCGGACGCCCGGCGCTGACCCGAATGCAACGATCCAGCGGCGCGGGACCTGGCATCCGTACAAAAATATCGCGTTCGATCAGTCCGGCCAAAACGGCGCGCGCGTAATCGCCGTCACGCCCACAGTCGATGGCGACGAAATTCGTCGCGGAAGCTAGAGTTGTCAGTCCGTTATCGGCGGCAATCGCGGTTATTCGGTCCCGTGCGTCGGCAACCTGCGCGATCACATTGTGCAAATGCTCTTTGTCGCCCAGCGCGGCGATGGCCGCCTCCTGGGCCACCCGATTGACGCCAAAATGGCTGCGGATGCGGTCATGGGCTTTGGCCATGTCAGGGTGTGTGACCGCGTATCCGATACGTAGTCCTGCCATGCCGTGCGCTTTCGAGAACGTGCGAAACCGGATGACTCGCGGATCGTCGGTCGACCAGCCAGGCGCCGTGCCGTCAGGCGCAAACTCGATATAAGCCTCATCAAGGCACAACATGGTACCGTCGGGCAGCGCATCAATCAGCATTTGAACCCGTTCGGCCGAGTGCCAGGTTCCCATGGGATTGTCTGGATTGGCCAGATAAACCAACTTTGGTCTGTGTTCACGGGCGGCGGCGATCAGTGCTTCGATATCTTCGTGATCATTTGCATAGGGCACCGTCACCAACTCGCCGCCAAATCCGGCGACATGGTAGTTAAAGGTCGGATAGGCGCCTAGCGACGTCACCACCTTGTCCCCCGGGCCCACAACCAACCGCACGATATAGCCGAACAGCCCGTCGATCCCTTCACCGATCACGATGGAGTCGGAATCGATGCCGTTGAATGCTGCGATCGCGGCCCGCAAGTCGTGGATATTTGGATCGCAATACATCCAGGCCTCCGGCGCTGCGCGGTGGATCGCCTCGACCGCAGCAGGGGAGGGGCCGAATACACTTTCGTTTGCACCGATGCGTGCGGCAAAGGCCCTGCCCCGGGCGCGCTCCTGAAATTCAGGGCCGACGAACGGAACGGTTGAAGGCAGCGAGGCGACGAGCGGAGTCAGTTTGGCGGTCATAGCATTTCCGGTTCGTGGCTTAGGCGTTTGGCAAGCGGGGCAATGGTCAGACCCTGCACGACGATTGAGAACACAACGACCATGTACGTAACAGTCAAGATCAGCGGCTTCCATTCACCATCGGGAAGCGACAACGCAAGCGCGACAGAGATGCCGCCTTTTAGCCCGCCCCAGGTCATAATTGGGATGACATCGCGCGGGTACTCGCGAAAAAAGCGCAGTACCAGGATCGGGACAGCGACGGCAGCGAGGCGCGCAGTTAACGCGAGCGCGATGCAGATTGCACCGGCAACCAGGAAGTCCGTCTCCCATGTGATCGCGAATACCTCGACCCCAATCAGCAGGAACAGCACGGCGTTCAGGATCTCGTCAATCAATGTCCAGAATGCTTGAAGATAGTTGCGGGTCTCGTCCGACATGCCGTGCTTCATGCCGACATGGCCTATGAACAGGCCCGCAACTACGGCCATGATGGGACCGGAGACATGGAGCGCAACCGCCAGCTGATAACCCCCAAAGGCAAGGCCGAGAGAGAGAGAAGAACTTCAAGCGGGTAATCGTCAATTCTGCGCATGACGCGAAAAACGATCCACCCGAGAACACCGCCCAGCAGGGCGCCGCCGCCTGCTTCCTGCACAAACAACAGGATAGCGTCAATCGCGCCACCATGAGCCTCGCCATGCGCATTGGCGGCTGGAAAGGCCAAGCCGACAAGAAGCAGGAAGATTACATAGCCAACGCCATCGTTGAAAAGCGATTCACCTGCGATCTTCGTTTCCAGCGACCGACGCAGATCGGCTTCGCGCAGAACACCAAGCACCGCAACCGGATCGGTTGGCGAGATGAGCGCGCCGAAGACCAGCGCGATCAGGATCGGCGCCCCTGTCAACCAGGAAAAGCCAAACCCAGCGATGGCGGTCGAAAGCGCGACACCGATGGTGGCCATCAAAGCGACGGACCAGGCTTCGGCTTTCAGATCCTCGACTTTTACATGCAGTCCACCGGCAAAGAGCAGCAGGCCGAGCATGCCTTCAAGCAGCGCCTTGGAAAACTCAAGCTCGCGCACGTCCTGGCGTAACTGATCGGCGAACGTAAACGACGGTATCAGTGCTTCAGCGCCGAGCAGGGCCAGCGAGGCAAGCAGCGCGACTACCAGGATGCCAATTGCCGACGGCAATCGCAGGAAGAAATAGTTTATCGCGCCAAACACACCGGCCAGCACGATCAGAAGCGATGTGATTTCCAGAAAGTCCATAGGTGCCAGTGCTCAATATCCGCGGGCGTGACCTCTAGCATGGGCGGCAGCGGGGCCAAAGGGGTTTGCTGGGGCAGTCTGGACGGCGCTGGTGACACGGCGCGGACTGTGTTCGAGCCTTGGGCTGGCCTTTCCGAGCAGGCGTTGACAGGACACACCGCCGGATCCCAACATCTTGTTCCGTCGGCGTGGCCATGGTCTAGTTTGGCGAAATGGCAGACAAAGGATGCGCAATGACAGCCCACGTCAATTGCTGGGGCGACGAAACAGAATACGATTACGGCGCCATCGTCACCCAGTTACAGCATTATCTGAAGATCCAAACCATTCCGGTCGGCATGAAACGCTATAAAACGCTGGCCGATGCCGAGGAAATACCGCGCCTGCGCCGCCCGCCTGAGGGCGAACGATTTGCAACTGATCAGATCGTCGGCCAATCGAGGTGGCTGGGCTATACAATCGGGATCACGGCAGAAAATCTGGTCGGCAGTCAATGCAGCGCCGTTGTCGGATTAACACCTCGTGACGACGAATTTTTGGACGGATCCAAGTTCAACGGCGTCTGGTATGGGACCCTGGAAGATTCAACCGCCCATCAAGCTGCAATGAACTGTGCGCCTTACGGCGAGTATGAGGCCCTGGTCGTGTCGCCCCTGGCTGCTGGACGTATCGGTAACCCGGATGTTTGTTTGATCTATGCAACGCCGGGTCAAATGATCCTGATGATCAACGGTTTGCAATATGTCGACTACGAACCTTGCCAGTTCAGCATTGTGGGCGAAAGCGCTTGCGCCGATAGCTGGGGGCGCGCGTTGCAGGACGGTAAACCGGCCGTGTCGATCCCCTGTTATGCCGAACGCAAGTTTGGCGGTGTTCAGGACAATGAGCTGTTGATCGCGTTCGCCCCAAGTTACCTGCGGCCGATTGTCGAGGGGCTGGCCAAGCTTTCCAAGGCAGGTCTGCGTTATCCGATCCCAAATATCGGCTTGGACGTCTCACCTGCCAAGGCATTGTCGCAAAGCTATGGTGCACAGTGACTTTAATCGGCGTAGTTGAGGTTAACGATATGAAGAGGTTTGGATTTTCGGTGTTGCTAGTCACCTGTGTTTGGTTTCTGGCACCGGTGTCGATGGCAAGCGCGATGGTACAAAAGGTTGCACCGCCGAGCCTTTCGATCGCCAAGGCCGCCGCCGTTCATCAAGTAGGAATTACGATCGGCGAATCCGGCGTTGCTGCCGCAGGCCCCGGGGCCGATGTAACGCGCTGGATCGAGAAGCATCCTTACGACGTGCTGCAGGACCCTGGCGAACGCGCCAGGTTCGGCCAGATCATGCCCGAAGCCGTCATCGGAAATTTCCACAAGGCGCTATCTGTTGCCAGCAACGTGGTTCGAGGAAGTGGTTATGTCCTGGGCGAAGGGTGTTGGCCAAAGGATTGCGGCAGCCGAGCGGCCTTTTTTGCAATCGAAATTTCGACAGGCAGGCCCGTCGCCGTTCTATTGTTCGATGGGGATATGTTTACCTATGGCGCAAATGGCGGCACTCTACCCGTCGCGCTGAAGAATTTGGTCAACGCCTATAAGGCGCGTGTCGGATATTGAACGCGGGCGCCGCACTTGATGCTCACAGTTCCATGACGACCTTGCCAATCACTTTTCTGTCCAAAATTGGCTGCATCGCGGCTTGAATATCGGGCCACTTCACGCGATGCGAGATATGTGGCCGCAGTCGGCCTGCCTCGGCCAAACCGGTTAGCCGGGCCATCGTTTGAACGTTTAGTCCTGGCTTGCGCCGACCGATCTCGCCGGCCCGAAACCCAATTGCTGATGCGCCCTTGATCAGCAAAAGGTTCGATCGCACAGAGACCGGCGGCCCTCCTGTGAACCCGATGTAGAGGATGCGGCAACCATAGTTCATGCAGCGCAAGCTTTCCTCTGCCACCACGCCGCCGACCGGGTCGAAGATCACATCGACGCCCCGCCCGCCGGTCAGTGCTTTTACCTGATCGCGAAATCCGCCGGAATAGTTGACGAGGTGGTCCGCTCCCTCCCCTGCGATCACCGCCAATTTTTCGGCAGAACCCGCCGCGGCAATAACCGTCGCCCCCAAGAGCCGGCCAACATGGACGGCGGCCAATCCGACACCGCCCGCCGCACCGTGGACCAATAGCACGTCGCCTGCCTCCAACCGGGCGCCATGAATAAGTGCGTTCCAGGCGGTGACATACGCCGAGCGGAAGACGGCGCCCTGTGCGTAGTCAAATGGCCTTGGGATCGGCAGAGCCGAGGCTTCCGGCAGCGCGACGAATTCGGCAAAGACACCGGGCCGCGCAGCAGTGATCACACGATCGCCGATTTTGAGCGTTTCGACGCCGGCCCCGGTGTCAATCACATCGCCCGCGGCCTCCAACCCCGGCACAAAAGGAAGATCGGGGCGCAATTGGTATCCGCCCGCGCACATCAGCAAATCGACATAATTCAATCCCCAGGCGCGGTGGCGAACCAGTACTTCTCCTCGCCCCGGCGCAGGTTCGGGTTGTTCTTCAACGTTCAAGCCTTCGGGCGGACCAAACCGACTGCAAACGATTGCGCGCATTCATATCCACCGTTGTTCAACAGCTACGCAGAAACGGCATCGACCGGTGGTGTACCCTGCCGATCGACGTGGACAAGGGCGACGTCTGATCACTGGCACTGATAACCAGTTGGACAATCACGATTGACCGTCGCGCGCCCCAAGCGATTGTTGCCCGAAACCATGTTCCAGGGGTTTCCAGGGGTCCCACCCGATCGGCCCGCGGCAGCGTCGCCCCATCCGTTCGCCTTCCACCGATCGAGCGCCGGAACGGCGTTATAGTTCGATACCTGTCGGTACGTCCCGTTGCGTCCTGCCAGATCCTGACCGTAAAATGTACAGCTGGGGAATAGGCTGTGCGAAATCAGCCGTTGAGACGCTGTCCCATCCAGTTCGATCGTGAGTTCGATTTCGGTCCAGATCGGCGGAAATCCGGTTACCGCCTCAGCGACTTCTTGTCCTGTAAAGTACCCAACGGCAGCGCCACCGATGCCGCCGACGATGGCGCCTGGAATTGCCCCAACTCCTGCCACAGCAGCACCTGCAGCTGCCCCGCCCCAGGCCCCGGCGATTGCCCCGCCAACCAAGCCGGTTCGCCTGCCGATAACTTCTGGTGCAACCGTCCGGCATCCGACGACTTGCCGGAAACGTGCTTGGGTACCGTTCCGCAATACGGTTTTCTGCCGCCCGATACTACCGATCGGGGCGCTCTCCGTTCCCAGGTACGAGGGCGACCGATACATGCCGCTGGCGCTGGTAAACTCGGTCCCTGTTATGCGGGACCTGTCATCGTTCAGGATGATCTTCGCCTCGAGAAAGTTCGAGAACCGATAAACAACTTCTCCCACTATAACGCTTCGGGTCGTCGTTGATCCCGGATGGCCACCGTCGTCGACCTCGGGCAGGCCGGTCTGTGGGTCGATCCAGCTCATCGTAGCGCTACCTCTGGTAATTTCCGTCATGTCTGAGATCCAAATAAAATCATGAAACTGTGCCCCAAATGGTATACCGCCAGCCAATACGAGTCCAAATCTAACGAGAAGATATGCCTGTCCACGCACCCGCGCCCTTCCCCGCCAACCGCCCGCGCCGATTGCGCACGACGCCGTGGATGCGCGCGATGGTCGCCGAGAACGTGTTGTCGCCTGCGGATTTTATCTGGCCTTGCTTTGTGATTGACGGCGATGATCGGGCCGAACCGATTGCCTCCATGCCAGGTGTCGACCGCCTGACCATCGACCGTTTGGTGGTCAAGGCGCAGGAAGCCGCTGATCTGGGCATCCCGGCGATCGCGATCTTTCCCTATACCGATGCCGCCCTGAAGACGCCGGAAGCGGAAGAAGCGTGGAACCCTGAAAACCTGGTTTGCCGTGCGACGCGTGCGGTCAAGGATGCTGTGCCTCAGATCGGGGTCATGCTGGACGTCGCCTTGGATCCTTTTAACTCTGAAGGTCACGACGGCATTGTCCGCGACGGTCCGCTGGGGCCGGAAATCGTCAATGACGAAACTTTGTTGGCGCTGGAGAAACAGACCCTGGCCCAGGCCGAGGCTGGTGCCGACATTATGGGGCCGTCGGACATGATGGACGGCCGCGTCGCGATCATGCGCAGGGCGCTGGAAGAAAACGATTATCAGAACGTCACGATCATGACCTATGCCGCTAAGTACGCGAGCGCGTTTTATGGTCCGTTCCGCGATGCGGTCGGGTCTGGCGGAGCGCTGAAGGGTGACAAGAAAACCTATCAGATGGACCCTGCTAATTCCGATGAGGCGCTGCGCGAAGTCGCAATGGATCTGGCCGAAGGTGCGGACATGGTCATGGTCAAACCGGGCATGCCCTATCTGGACATCTGCCAGCGCGTTGCTGCCGAGTTTCAGGTTCCGACATTCGCCTATCAGGTCTCCGGCGAGTACGCGATGCTGAAAGGCGCGATGGGGAATGGTTGGTTGGACACCGAAATCGGCACACTGGAAAGCCTGATGGCCTTTAAACGCGCGGGCTGTTCCGGTGTGCTGACCTATTTCGCGTTGGACGCGGCGCGATACCTTCAGGGATGACGTCCACGATCAAGCGTTATGAGCAGATTACGCAAATTCGCGATACATATCGATGCTCAGCCAGATCGCGATCCCCAGCCAGAATACTCCGGTAACGATCAGGGCAACCGGTGCGCTCCGTCGTGCCCCGGCAGAAAGATCCTGTTTGGCTGCCAGACGGACAATCAAAAGCGCGATTGCAACCAGCATTGCGACGATCTGCCAAAGAATGAACGCGCCCAGAACAGCCATTCCCTTGCCAAACCCATCACCGGTGGGCTGAAAAACAAAGCTGTGCAAAAACGACATCGCGAAGCAAAAGGCCCAACCGGCCAAAAGCGCCCAAACCCATTTGTCTGTCGACATTTCGTTCCCTCCAACCCCGGTCGGGGCACCCATCACTTCGCATGCGCATTGATTGACCATTCGGTCAGGCGACTGCAATCCAGATCGCAACAATTACAACGGCGCCAAGCGAAACCGTGGGGGCGATCAACCCGGCGACTTTTACCCACGGAACCAGCGCGCGCCGCTGTACCAGCCAGAAAACCAGAATTGCGAAACCCATCAGGATCGCTGCCAGTTGCCACGCCGCAAAAACAATCAAGATGTTCCAACCGCGACCGAACCCGGTCCCGGTCGGGTCGGTCAATCCGGAATGCAAAAAGCCCGCGGCGATCAATGCGACCCAAATCCCCGTCAAGATCGCAATCCATCTGCTCGACGACACAGCCTGTCCCCTGACAATTCACCTCGACCGACCTAGATTATCGAAGAATCAAGGAGGTTGCCATGATCCGACTTTTCGCTGCGTGTCTGATTGTAATTTCAGGGGCCGCCCAGGCTGAACGGCTGGAAACCGAAAGCAGTGCGGTCGAGGTGACGCCTGTCGTCACCGGTTTGGACAGCCCCTGGTCGGTCGCCTTTCTGCCCGGCGATGCCCTTTTGGTCACCGAGATCGATGGCCGCCTGTTGCTGGTCGAGGGCGACCGGCGTCGCGAAGTCTCGGGGGTGCCCAAAGTGCGTTTCAGCGGCCAGGGCGGCTTGCTGGATGTGGTTCCCGACCCCGCTTTCGCCACCAACACG
The DNA here is from genome assembly GCA_951813525.2 of uncultured Limibaculum sp. Lineage (GTDB taxonomy): Bacteria > Pseudomonadota > Alphaproteobacteria > Rhodobacterales > Rhodobacteraceae > Thermohalobaculum. The sequence continues at coordinate 1,645,690 of CATOTJ020000002.1, read as the reverse complement.
GTTATCTATTTCAGTTTTTCCGAACGGGTTGGCTCGTTTTCGGCCCGCACCGCCGTCGCCCGCGCAAAGCTGAACCAGCTTTCCGCCCGGCTGGATGATGTCGAGATCATTTTTCGTCAAAGACCAGAAGCCAGGGGCGGGCGCCATTTCGGGAGCCGGATCGTGCCCGACGGCAAGGGCGGCCTCTGGGTCACCCTCGGCGACAGGGGCGACAGGCCCGAGGCGCAGAATGCCGCTAACACAATTGGCGCAGTCGTCAGGATCAGTGCCGATGGCGTGCCGCTTGAAAATGGTTACTTTTCTAGCGCGGGCGAGCTCTGGTCCATCGGTCATCGTAATCCACAAGGTGCTGCAATCGACGAATTGGGCCGCCTTTGGACTGTTAGCCATGGCGCCCGCGGCGGCGATGAAATCAATCGCCCGGAGGCCGGCAAAAACTATGGCTGGCCGATCATTTCGTACGGCACCCACTACTCGGGCGCGAAAATAGGTGTTGGCACCGCAAAAGACGGTATGGAACAGCCGATCTGGTATTGGGACCCGTCAATCGCGCCATCCGGCATGGCGATTTACTCCGGAAAGCTGTGGCCTGAATGGAAGGGCGACATATTTGTCGGCTCGCTCAAATTCGATATGTTGGTGCGGCTCGACCGGGAAAGTGACGGCACTGGTGATACCATCACAGGGGCAGAAAACCTGTTTCGCGATCGCTTTATCCGCATTCGTGACGTTCGCGAAGGACCCGAGGGCGCGATTTGGTTTCTCGCGCAAGGGGACGGGACACTTTACCGGATCACACCGGCCCAGTAACACCCCGGTTCATGTCGGCAGATCCAAAAGTCAGCACCCACGCGGAAAACTTTGCCGCCTTCATGCGGATGCAGGACGCCGAAGCTTATTTGGCGGCGTGTCAGGCCGCGGCTGAAAAAGACCCCGAGGACGTCGATGCCCGCCTGCACCTGGCCCAGGCAATCGGCCATTGCGGTAAATATGACATACGGTTGACGCTTCTGCGGCAGCTGGTGGCCGACCACCCGAACCACGATCAACCAAATTTGGCGTTGGGTATGGAGTTGATGTCGCGCGGCCGATATCGCGAGGCTTGGCCCTTCTATGCGTATCGCGATCTGCGCGGGCAAAAACAGTCCAAAACACGCCTGCCGCGCCGCCTGGAATGGCAGGGGCAGCCGTTGGCCAATGCAACGCTTCTGGTTCGCCGGGAACAGGGCCTGGGCGATACGCTGCATTTTGCACGATACGTGATCGATGCGCAGAGATTGGGTGCGACAACGCTACTGGATGCACAAGGTGCATTGCGACCGCTTTTAAGTAGCAGCCCGGCGCTGGGCAGGGTGTTGCGGGAAGGCGAAGCCGTCACCCCGCAATACTGGACCCATATGCTGAACCTGATGCCGGAACTGACGCCCACATTGTCGGACGTAAGCTGGCCTGGTGCCTATATCGCGCCCCCGGCCGACGCTGGCATCCATGCTGATCTCGGCGCCGTTCCCGGGCTGCGCATCGGCCTTGCCTGGTCCGGCAGTCCCAACTTTGCGATGAATGCGGTCCGCTCGATGCCCCTGGCGGCACTGGCGCCGTTGCGCGATGTAACCGGCTGCCGGTTCTATTCGTTGATGCCAGATGCTGGCGCTGAAATTGCCGCCGCCGGTGCGGAAGGATGGTTGACCGATCTGGCGCCGGTTACCCATCCTTTCGAACGATTGGCCGCGGTCGTTGCCCGGATGGATGTCGTCGTCTCGACTTGCACGTCGATTGCCCATCTTGCAGGGGCAATGGGTAAGCCGACCTTCCTGATGCTCGCGAAACTGGGCGAATGGCGATGGGGCCGCACCGGAACGACCACTCCGTGGTACCCCTCGATGCGCCTGTTTCGTCAAAGCAAGCTTGGCGATTGGCGCCCGGTTGTCGATGACGTCGCCGAGGCGTTGGCAGCGCTTTGACGTTAGCCGGGCGCCGTGAACCCCGGGGTTTGACAAAATATTCGAATTCTCGAACGACCGCGATGCCCGAAAAGGTCTTTTGTCGTGACCCTATGCAAGCGGCTATCCGGCAGACTATGGAGAGCCGGTTAGCAGAACACCTTGTCCGAAACGGGCAGGCAAATGGGGGCAGGCAAATGGGGGCAGGCGTGCCGGAGAAGTTTACCAAAACCTTCACCCAACAAGAGCCGCTGCCAGAAGCTGCAATCCAGGCGGCAGTCGACGTCATGCGCTCGGGCCGGTTGCACCGCTATAACGTCGCTGAGGGTGAGGTGTCCGAGACCGCGCTGCTCGAACAGGAGTTCGCCGCTTTGCTGGGTGTTCCGTATTGCCTTGCGACTGCCTCGGGCGGCACGGCGATGCAGATTGCCATGGCAGCCTGCGGGGTCGCGGCCGGCGATTTGGTCCTGACAAACGCGTTTACGCTGTCGCCGGTCCCAGGCGCAGTCCATGCTGTCGGGGCCAGGCCTATTTTGGTCGAGACGACTGAAGGTCTTGTGATCGATCTGGACGATCTGGCCGCGAAAGCTGTCGCTACCGGAGCGCGGTTTTTGATGATCAGCCATATGCGCGGGCATCTCGCGGATATGGAGATGCTGTGTGCCACCTGCCGCGACCATCGTCTGACGCTGATCGAAGACTGTGCGCATACAATGGGTGGTTCTTGGAAAGGGCAGGCGTCCGGAACTTTCGGGTTGGCTGCGTGTTTTTCGACGCAGACCTATAAGCACGTAAATTCCGGCGAAGGCGGGTTTGTAACGACCACCGATCCCGGCGTAATGGCCCGGGCAATCATCCGGTCGGGCAGTTACATGCTTTATGACCGTCATGGCGCCGCTCCGGGACCGGAACATTTCGCCGATGCCCGGCTGGACATGCCCAATTGCTCCAGCCGCATGGACAATCTGCGCGCGGCGATCTTGCGGCCGCAACTGCAAGACCTGTCAACGCAGGTCGAGCGATGGAATGTACGGCATAAGATTATTCAGGACGGCTTGCGGACGGCGCCTGGCGTTTTGATCCGTGAGACACCGAATGCCGAGCTGCATGTAGGCAGCTCTATTCAATTTCGAATGCCGGGACTGGCCGACGAAGAAGTCGGCGCATTTCTGGCCGAGACGGCCGTAGTCGGTGTCGAGCTTAAATGGTTCGGTGCGACCGAGCCACACGGGTATACCTCCTCGCACCGCAGTTGGCGGTTTGCCGGAGAGCAGTCTGCGCCCGAGACGGATCGCATTCTTTCCCGTCTGTTCGATATGCGTATCCCGCTGACTTTTTCCGAGGACGATTGCCATCAGATCGCAGGATTGATCGCGCATACGGCGGCACGGTTCGCCTGAGCGGCGACCGGTCACATGGGCGTGCTCTTGAAGCCCGCGCGCCCGTTCGCTAGGTCCCTGCCCATGAGCACGCACGCGGCAAAGATCGCCCCGGGCGCCGTTACTATTTGCGGCGCCCCCGAGGGATGGGATGCAAAACTGCTGGCCGATCTGGTCGAACGGGCAGGTGGGCCGATCGTTCACGTCGCACGCGACGATGCCCGGGCAGCGGCCATGGCCGAGGCATTGGCCTTCATCGCGCCGGGTCTTCCTGTTCTGTTCTTTCCAGCTTGGGATTGTCTGCCTTATGACCGGGTTTCGCCCAATCCCGAGATTTCGGCCGGGCGGATGGCGAACTTGGCAGCACTCGCCCATGGATGGGACCGGCCATCGGTTCTGCTGACAACGGTCGCCGGTGCCTCGCAAAAGGTCCCGGCACGCGCAGTTCTGGCCGAGGCGTCATTTTCGGCGACGGTCGATCGCACCGTGGATGTGGATGGACTGGTCGCGTGGCTGACGGCCAAGGGCTTTAACCGTGCCTCGACCGTTATCGAACCAGGCGACTATGCCGTCCGCGGCGGCATCATCGATATCTTTCCGCCGGGGCAGGAAAATCCGGTTCGCCTCGACTTCTTTGGTGACGTCCTGGAAGGCGCGCGGCGTTTCGACCCCGATACCCAGCGCACAATCGAGAAAATCAAGCGGGTCGAGTTGGCGCCCGCGTCTGAAGTCGTTCTGGATCCCGCCGCTGTTCAGCGCTTTCGCACACGGTATCGTGAGGTTTTTGGCGCGGCCCGCCTGGATGACCCGCTTTATGCCGCGGTCAGTGAAGGCCGCAAATATCAGGGCATGGAACATTGGGTACCGCTGTTCCACGCAGATATGGAAACGCTGTTCGACTATCTGCCAGGCGCGCCGATCACGATGGATGATCAGGGCGATGCGGCGTTGATCAATCGCTGGGCTATGATCGAGGATCACTACGATGCCCGCGCCGATACCGGCGGGGCCGGTGAGGCACCCTATCGACCTTGCCCGCCGGGGTTATTATATCTGGATGAAAAGGCGTGGGGCACGGTGATCGCCGACCGGTCGGTTCGCCGGTTCGCAGCCGCCAAGCAACCCTTGGGACCCGGTGTTATCGACGCGGGCGGCAGGCAGGGCCGGTCCTTTGCGCCGGAGCGTCAACAGGAAGGCGTTAATCTGTTCGATGCGTTGACCGGTCACGTCCGCGCACAGACCGGTTCGGTGTTGATCGCATCCTATTCTGAAGGCGCGCGTGAACGTTTGGCCGGGATCATGGCCGATCATGGGATTGAAGGCGCGCGCGCAATTTCCGGTTGGGCTGATCTCGGCAAAGGCGTGAACCTTGCTGTCTGGGGGTTGGAGCGCGGATTCGAGATCCCGGGCGGGCCGGATCAGGCGCCGGTCACCGTAATTTCCGAACAGGACGTGCTGGGCAATCGTTTGATCCGACGGGCACGCAAGCCGCGCCGGGCCGAGAATTTTCTAACCGAAACACAATCGCTGACGACCGGTGATCTGGTTGTTCACCTGGAACATGGTGTCGGGCGATATTTGGGATTGGAAACTGTCACCGCGGCCGGGGCGCCGCATGAATGCCTGTCGTTGGAGTACCGTGGCGGCGACAAGTTATACCTGCCGGTCGAGAACATCGAGCTTTTGTCCCGGTACGGACAAGAGACAGGCGAACTGGACCGACTGGGTGGCGGTGCATGGCAGGCGAAAAAGGCCAGGCTGAAGAACCGTATTCGGGATATGGCCGAACGTTTGATCCGGGTCGCCGCCGAACGTGAGCTTCGGAAGGCCGATGTCATGGAGCCGGATGGCGGCGGCGCGTACGAGCGGTTCTGTGCGCGATTTCCCTATCAGGAAACCGACGATCAATTGCGCTGCATCGCACAGGTTATGGAAGACCTGGGCAAAGGCAGGCCCATGGATCGGTTGATTTGCGGCGATGTCGGGTTTGGCAAGACCGAGGTTGCTCTGCGTGGGGCCTTTGTGGCCGCTATGTCGGGGGTTCAGGTGGCGATTGTTGCGCCGACCACGTTGTTGTCTCGCCAACACACAAAAACCTTTGCGGAACGGTTTCAGGGCACAGGGTTGCGGGTACGCCAGTTGTCGCGGTTCGTTGGCGCCAAGGAGGCGGCAGAGACACGCAAAGGCCTGACTGATGGCTCGATTCCGATTGTCATCGGAACCCACGCACTGTTGGCCAAATCGATCAAGTTCTGCAATTTGGGCCTGTTGGTCATTGACGAAGAACAGCATTTCGGCGTGCAGCATAAAGAGCGGCTGAAGCAGTTGCGATCCGATGTGCATGTGCTGACCATGACGGCAACGCCGATCCCGCGAACCTTGCAATTGGCAATGTCAGGCGTGCGTGAATTGTCGGTCATTGCGACCCCGCCCGTCGATCGGTTGGCGGTGCGCACCTACGTGGCGCCTTTCGACACAGTGACCGCACGCGAAGCGTTGCTGCGCGAGCGATATCGAGGTGGACAGGCTTTTGTCGTGTGTCCACGCATTTCTGACCTGGCCGACACTGAGGAGTGGCTGAAGAACGAAGTGCCGGAAGTGTCCTATGTCGTGGCCCATGGTCAGATGGCTGCGGGTGACTTGGACGAGCGTATGAATGCCTTTTACGACGGCAAATACGATGTCCTGTTATCCACGACGATTGTTGAAAGCGGGTTGGATATTCCGACCGCCAACACGTTGATCGTCAATAGGTCCGACATGTTCGGGCTGGCACAACTTTACCAATTGCGGGGCCGGGTCGGGCGCGCGAAGCTGCGGGCTTATGCGTATCTGACGACCGAACCGCGCAAACCACTGACGCCGCAAGCCGAGCGGCGGTTGAAGGTGCTTGGGTCGTTGGATTCTCTGGGCGCGGGATTTACATTGGCGTCGCACGACCTGGACATTCGCGGCGCGGGAAATCTGCTGGGCGAGGAGCAGTCGGGACATATTCGCGAGGTCGGTTTCGAACTCTACCAAGAGATGTTGGAAGAAGCGATTGCCCGCATTCGTGCCGGAGAGATCGGGGCCGACGTCGATACCGACGACGGTTGGTCGCCAACCATCAATCTGGGCGTTGCAGTGTTGATCCCGGACGACTACGTGCCCGACCTGGACGTTCGGTTGGGGCTTTACCGGCGTTTGTCGACCCTTCATGGGCGCGAAGAATTGGAAGGTTTCGCGGCCGAACTGCATGACCGTTTTGGCAGGTTGCCCGCCGAGGTTGAAACACTGTTGAAGGTCGTTCAGGTCAAGACGCGCTGCCGCGAAGCGGGGATCGAGCGGATGGACACCGGACCGCGCGGTGCAACAATCACGTTCCGAAACGACAAATTTGCCGACCCTGCCGGGTTGGTCGACTGGATGCAGGGCCAAAATGGTCTGGCCAAAATTCGCGACAATAAACTCGTCGTTCGCCGCGATTGGCGCGAGGACAAAGAGCGCATCCGCGGCGCGTTCGCTGTATCGCGCGAACTGGCGAAGATTGCGACGGCGGCGCTCAGAAAGGCAGCGTGATCGTTGGCCTTGGTTTTGCGCAGGCCGTGGGCACCGAATGGCGGATCGCCCGGAAGGCGACTGCCGTGACAGCCGGTCAAGCAATCGGCAGAACACGAGGAATTGGGACCGATGCCAGCGGATCAAACTGAAACACCGAACAACATACGGGTTCGCGTCAGATCGGGTAAACGCGGCACGTTTCTGATTATGGCTTCGATCTGGATCCTTTCCCTGGGTCTGATTCCAATTGGATTGGCGGCCGCTGCGTTCGCCGTGTCGGGCGGGATCATGATTTCTATTGCCGTGTTCGGGGTCAGCTTTGGGGTGGGCGCCTATCTGATCTATCGCACGGCCAAACCATTGGAAACGGCACTGACGGGCGATGCACATTGGATCGAGGCTGATGTTGATGAGATCGCATTGCCGATCGCGGGCCACGTATTCAGGATGCCGCGGGCCGAGACGCAGATGAATGCCGGTTGGGTCAGCGTGCGGGTCAGCGTCGGTGATCTGGTCGAAGGACTGTTTCTGGAACTGAAACATGACGACCAGTACGTGGTTATTCGCAGCAATCTGGAAGCTTTGCCGTCCGGGTTGCGAGGGCGCCGCCGTTTCAATCGCTATCCGCGTTTGGTGGTGTCCAAGCCCGAAGTGATCGTCTGGGCGAGCGATTTGGAAAACCTGATAGTTTTTCTGGACGCCGACCGGCCGTTGCCACCAATTGCGCCAGATCTTTCGGTTCACCGAGACATGAACGAATAGCCGGTTTGGCTTTGCTCTGCGGCGCCGACAAGTGGCAGTCGCAATGATCAGGTAGGCGTGAACCCAAACTCTCCGACCGGTCTCAAGGGGCGGCCGCGTTCTTTTCCAAATGAACACTAACGGCGTCTGCCACCGCTTCCGCGTCGATTGATTGATCGGTACGGATCTCTATGATCGAACCGCAGTTTAACGGCAACGCGGACGCCAGTTTAATCATCTGGGCTTGCCATTCTGCCGGGTCTTGGTGGCTATCGAGATGTCCAGGATGCCGTTGCCTGGACAGAAATCTGGCGGTCGCGACGGTTGGATCGCAATTACAATAGAGCTCGATAACGTTGGAGAAATGTTCCGCTACCCAATCAAGCGGCGTCCCGCTGCCGGCGCCTGCCGCCATTGATCGCCAGTGGGAAACCAAGATTGCCGCGTCGGATAAGCTCGCCGCTGATTGAAATCGGACGTCGCTCATCCGGCTGAGGCGACGGCGATCCTCCAATGTAGCCACCAGATTTTTATCGAACAGGCTTTCAAGGAAGTCGTCCTTGTCAAATAGATCGAACGAAAGCCGGGCAGCGAGTGCCCGGGCGATTTTCGACTTACCGCTTGCTGGCAAGCCCGAGACAACGATGGCGGTTGTTAGCGGTATAGGTGTCATGATTTTCGTCGACTGAACTCTATCTGTTAACCCTTCGACCGGCGTTACTTCACACGTTAAACCTTCACACCTATACTCTAAGCATGTTTAGCAACATTGCTTCGGCTTGAATCGTTGGAAAAATCATCGCCCGCTGTTTTCCGCGCCGGAACCTGAAACCTGGTTGACCGGTGGTGTCGCGGTTTTGGCGCCCGCCGGTGTGGTGCTGGCCCTTGGTTATTTTGGCGTCGCGGCCGGCGGCTTCCTGCCTAGCCATGCACATCTGGACACGGTTGTCCTGTGGCAGTTGGCGATTGGTCTGCTTTCGGCCTTTTCAGCCGTCATACTGGGCGCCAGCGCGGGGCTGGACGACGGGGCCACCGGTTGGGAGCGGTTCGAGCGATTGGCTGCCGCCGCCGTTGCCGCCGGGATCATCGCTGGCTTGCTATCTCAATCGGTGGCCGTTCATGTTGTTCCGTCTGTTGTGCGAGCCGCAATCGGTTCCATGCCGGTCGCCGAAGAGGTCACAGTCGTTTCGCAAGGCGAGTTTTGTTCAGCTGGTCGGGGCAGGGCGAAGGGCGCCTTTGTCGAGGGTGCGAAGGGGCGAGGACTGATTTGCGGGATACCTCTAAACGTTCAGGCCGGACTGGCGCCTGGGCAAACGCTGATCTTGCATGGGGAAGAGACCCCCTTGGGTCTGCATATCGAGAGGATTACGCGGCACTGACCTGAACTCCGACTATTGCGTAAGCGTCACGGCTGCGCATGCATACGCTTCTTGCGCGCCCGCGTTGTCGCTGTTCCTTCCTCGCTGCCATCATGGAAGGTGCCGAACCATCGGTCCCAGGGCATTTCCTGGTTCCCATAGTTGCATTCGTAGTAACGGTGATGGAGTTGGTGATAGAATGTCCCAAGTGCCAACCGGCGTTTATCGCGGATCAGCAGATCCTCGTATCCGGTGTGCGTCATGGCGGCCCCTGGGCCCAGGTAGATCACATGAAAATAGAAATGGATCGGATGGCTGGGCACGATCAGGTGAATGAGAAGCGAAGAGAGATAAAGCAGGTGCTCGACCGGATGCATCGACAGGCCTGACCACGGACCAACATTGACGTTCCGGTGATGCAGCGAGTGAACGCGGCGGTAAAGAACCGGTACATGCAACAATCGATGGACCCAGTAAAAGTGGAACGCGGACCAGATCGGCAGCAGAATAAAACCTGCGATAAATGTTACGGGGTGCGAAGAAAGGGTGACCGTTGGCGAATAGCCGTTCGCCATCAGCCACATGACGAGCACCTGAATGGCGGTTAATTGAAAAACACCACTTGCCAGAGACCAGAACATATTGTCGTGGACCTGGTTGGAGAAGTTCCAGAGGCGGTTGCCTCGCGCCTGTTTTCGCCGGTCAAATTTTAGCACATTCCCCTGCCCACGGCGTATGTAGAAATACCAGTGCAACCCGCCCGCCACAGATATCATCAGCGCGAGATTGACCAACCAGATCTGCGCGACCCAACCGAATGCGAACGTTTTGGCGGATTCCAACGATGGATAAAGCGCCCACCAGCAAATAACGGCCAAAAGCACCATCAGAACACGTTCGCTGAGCATCAACCAATTTCGAAGCATCCATCGGCCAAGGAATTTGGGATCAGGTGGCCATCGGAAGAGGGAGCGGTCGGCCAATGGCAGTTCGGGGTGGTAGTTCCACTCTCGGCTCATCGGGTCTGGATCGGGACGGTTTTCCATGGCGTTCTCGCTCCGGCACATCTCGCAAACGGTGATGGCAGCGAGCAGTGACGGTCTTGCCTGCCTGCGACCACGGATATGTCGCAAATGAGCAATGCCGTTGGGGAGAAATTAGTCCTGACGCAAAGAGGTCAAGCGCCTGTATTAGACCACCAGTCTGCGGGCTTTGATCGCTTCGCCCGGCCTGATCTGTCATCCAGCCAGAGTGCCGCGCGGCGCAAGGGCGATAACGCCAGCTTAAGCCAGAGCCGGTTCGACCACTTGGAGTAATCGCGGTTAAACGGGCAGACGCGCATGCAGATTGCACAGTCCGAGGCCAGTTTTGCCCAATAACCGAAACAGGCTTTGGCGTCCGAGGTCCATTTGACCACGCCCTTGAGCGAAGATTGGTCGTCACGCGTTTCGGGAGGTCCTTTTGGGAGCGCCTTGACCGGGCACGCATCGGCGCAGCGGTTGCAGATGTCGCAAACGGCCTTGACGCCGCGCGGACGGGGCGTGTCATGGGCGAGTGGCAATGACGTGTAGACTTTCGAGAACCGCAATCGCGGGCCGTATTCAGGCGTGATAACCAATTGGTTGCGCGCGTACTCACCCAAGCCCGCCTGGATCGCGTAAGGGATCACGAGCCCCGTGTCATTCATCGAGGCGACAGCTTCGAAGCCGAGATTTCGAATGTAGGCCGCCAGTTGGGTGGCGATCGCAGCTTCATGCGAATATTCCCGCCCCGTCGCGGCACCGGCAAGGGCCGAGGGATAGGTGGCGGTCAATCCCTCGTCCATTTGGTGACCCATGACGATGACTGACTGAATTCCCGCGGGCAGATCATTGGACGCGGCCGAAAAATCGCGCACATCCACCCGGCTGGCATATTGCCAACGTTCGTCAAAGGCCGTGATGCCGACGAGATCGGTCCCGAAAAAGCGCGCAATTTTCTTGATCTGAGCAGCTTCTTCTATCGGCGTCCGGGTTTCCACCTGTTCCGGCGCGACGGGGGTGTCCTGGGCAATCGGAGCTTGGAAGCCTTCGCGCTTGCCATCTGCTACGCTGCGATCCGAGAAGATGTCCGAAATTAGCCAGGCCGCGTTTCTAAGTGCGAAATCGCGTTGGGTAAAACCGGCGCCGCGGCGCGGCGCTGCCTCCATTCGATAACTGGCAAAGAAGGCATCTGTTTGTTTCGAGCGGACGTTCGGGTCCCAAAAAGCGCGCGAGAAAATGTCATTGCGCTGTTCGAACCGTTCGAAATCCTCGGTGACATGAATGCCAGCCGCACGTTCCGCTTCGTCGTTTTCCGAGGTGTTTGCAGGCCAAACCATTTGGCCAGAATGTCAGGCGCCCGCAAAAACAACAAGCGGCAGACAGTGCCCGCCGCTTGCAACATTCTCTCCGATGTCGGTCAGATCAGGCCTGGACGCCGCTCATCATACCTTTGTCGGCGGCCAACTCGCGCATGCGCTTTTGCAGTTTCTCAAACGCACGCACTTCGATCTGGCGAATCCGCTCGCGGCTCACATCGTAAACCTTTGACAGATCCTCCAGCGTGACCGGATCTTCCTTTAGCCGGCGCTCGGTCAGGATATGGGCCTCGCGTTCGTTCAGGGTGTCCATGGCGGCCGTCAGCAACTCGCGGCGAACGTCCAATTCCTGCTCTTCGGCATAGGCGGTCGCCTGATCGGCATCATCGTCGGCCAACCAGTCCTGCCATTCGGACGTACCCTCGCCGTCGCCCTTGAGTGGGGCGTTCAGCGAGCTGTCGCCGCCGCCGGACATGCGCCGGTTCATGGAAATCACTTCAGTTTCCGTGACGCCCAGATCGGTGGCGATCTTTTCGACGTGTTCCGGCCGCAGATCACCGTCTTCCAACGCGCCGATCTTGCCCTTGGCCTTGCGCAGGTTGAAGAACAGCTTTTTCTGTGCCGCAGTCGTTCCCAGCTTCACCAGCGACCAGGATCGCAGGATGTATTCCTGAATCGAGGCGCGGATCCACCACATGGCGTAGGTGGCGAGGCGAAAACCCTTGTCAGGGTCAAAGCGTTTGACGGCCTGCATCAAACCCACATTCGCTTCCGACACGACTTCGGCGGTCGGCAGACCATAACCGCGATAACCCATTGCAATCTTTGCGGCCAAGCGCAGGTGAGAGGTGACCAACTGATGCGCAGCATCGCGGTCGCCATGGTCAACCCAGGCCTTTGCCAGCATAAATTCTTGCTCCGGCTCCAACATCGGAAACTTGCGAATCTCCGTCAGGTACCGGCTGAGGCCCTGTTCCGGCGACAGGGCCGGAAGGGATGAATACGTATTGGCCATGATTTCTCCCCAAACGCTGAGTTTGACTTGGGTATGCCGACTGTCCCTTGCAAGACCGCGTCCACCCGACTTAACGCAACGTTCACGTATTCCGCCGCAGATACATTAACAATTCGTGCATTTTTTTGGGAGGTTCAGCGGAAAACTGCAGGATGTTGCCGGTAATCGGGTGTTTAAAGCCCAATTCAGCGGCGTGCAGCAATTGTCCTGACGAATCAGTGAGGGATTGTTTCAAGCTAGCGGGTACTGACCCCGGCAGCGCGCGAGGACGTCCATAAACCGGATCGCCGACCAGCGAATGGCCGATATGGGCGGCGTGAACACGGATCTGATGGGTGCGCCCCGTCTCCAATCGGCATCGGACCAGCGCGGTAAAGCGCTTTTCAGGCGGCCCAAAGCTTTCAAGCGTGCGCAGGTAGGTGATCGCATTGCGCCCGCCCGCCGTGGTCACCGCGATCTTTTTGCGGTCTTGTGGGTGCCGTGCCAACTCTGTTTCGACCCGGATCTCGCCCTCGGGCGTAAAACCAACCCCTCGCACGGCCGAAAGTTTTGGCTGTGCGCGGTCGGGGGCACCCCAGACCAGCGCGAGATAATGCCGATCGATATCATGGGCGGCGAAGAGCGTGGACAACCCCATCATCGCCGCCCGAGTTTTCGCCACAACTAGAAGGCCGGAGGTATCCTTATCGATCCGATGCACTATCCCTGGGCGGCGTTCACCGCCGATGCCCGCCAACGTCGCACCGCAATGCGAAAGCAAGGCGTTGACCAAGGTGCCGGTTAATGCGCCTGGCGCCGGGTGCACGACCATTCCGGCGGGTTTGTTCACCACCAGGAGGTCGTCGTCCTCAAAGACGATGTCGAGGGGAATATCCTCCGGCTTTGGTTCGGGGTCTACGGGCGCGGGCAGGTTCAGGCGAAAGATCTGACCAAACCCGACTTTGTAAGACAGATTCGTGGCAGGTCCCGCCGATCCGGTCAGCGCGCCCTCGCCGATCAGGCTGGCGATCCGGGAGCGCGACAGCGACAGTCCCGCACGCTCGGCCAGAACGGTTATTGCCTTGTCCAGACGCTGTCCGGCTTGCTCGCTTTCGATCGTGAATTCGTGGTAAGCGGCGCCGTTGTCTGCCGGAGAAACCATGCGCTACGCCCCCGAAGATGAAGAGGAAGCGCCCAGCATTCGCAGGCTGCGGCGGCTGGTGATGGCGTTGATGGTCGTTCTCATGCTGGCCATTGTGGCGATTGCTGCAACCGTTGTCATCCGGCTGGGTTTCGGCTTGGGACATGGGGCCGTCGAAGCAGGGCAATTCACGCTGCCGGAAGGGGAAGTTCTGTCCGTTGGCCGCGGAGAAGGCACGGTGTTGTTCCTTGTGCGGGCAGAAGACGGTGTTCAAACGCTTTATGTCTTTGACGCGGATGATGGGGGAGCACCGGTTTCAGCAACAGTGGTGTCCCGATAGTAAGATTGCTCAGCTTATGTTCGGCCAAGTGTCGGACAGGATATATCCTTCGGGCCAGGGATCGGTTGGATCCAACATTTCGGTGCGTTGCCCCGTAATCCATGCCCGGCCAGACAGCGTCGGCACGATGGCATGGCGGTCGCGCAGGATTGTCTCGCTGGCGATCGAACACTGAAATTCCGATGAAATAAGCGACAGCCCGACAAACGTCTCTCCGATAGCCAACTGACCCTTGGCGTGCAGGACGGCCATGCGAGCAGAACAGCCGGTCCCGCAGGGCGAGCGGTCAATCTTGCCGGGGCGAATAGCGACCGCATTGCGACCTTTCTTGGTACCGTCTTCTTGCGTGACCGCTCCGGCAATCTGGCAGAAAGAAATGTGGTTCCAGTCGGTGTTTTCGGGATGAGAGAATCCGAGTTGCTCGTTCGCAGCGCGGGTGATGCGCACGCCTGTTTCCGCCAATTCGCGGGCCTCGTCAGGGCTCAAGGCAAAGCCGAGCGATTCTGCATCGGCAATCACGAAACTGTCGCCACCGTAAGCCGTATCAACCGTCAGCGTACCGATGCCCTCAACTTCCAGATTGGCATCGAGCTTGTTGGCGAAGCTGGGGTGATTGGTGATCTGTACCCGTTCGACCCGGCCATTGCGGCACGTTGCGCTAGCCGTGATCAGGCCGCCGGGTGCTTCCAATTTCAGCACCGTCTCGGGTTCAATCATTGGAAGGATACCTGTTTCCAGCAGGACGGTTGCGACACAGATCGAATTGGAGCCAGACATCGGAGGCGTATCGGCAGGTTCCATTATGATCCATGCTGCATCCGCGTCCGCATGCTTAGGCGGCACCAACAGATTAATATGGCGAAAAACGCCGCCGCGCGGTTCGCGAAGGACAAAGCGGCGCAGTTGGTCGTCGTTGGCAATCCAGCGCGATTGATCCCAAAGCGTGTCGCCCGGAGGCGGCGCAACGCCGCCTGTAATCACATCGCCAACTTCACCTTCAGCATGGCAGCCAATGATCTGAACATTTCGGATGGATTGCATCGGGTTCTCCCATTTTGGGCATCTGACCGGCTACGCGGCGCGGGCGCCGGGTGCAAGAGGGTGTATTGGCGCTGGGTGATGTCAGATCGTGCCGTGTGTGCAATAAGGAGCAGGTTGCCAGGCAGGAAGGGTTGCGATGAAGACGCTGATAAATGGAGAATGGGTTGACCGCAGCCGTGAAGGCGATGCGGGGGACGGAGCATTCAGGCGGACTGCATCGCAATTTCGCAACTGGATCACGGCAGATGGCGCGCCCGGTCCATCCGGCGACGGTGGGTTCGCCGCGGAAAGCGGGCGCTATAACCTCTATGTTTCATACGCTTGCCCTTGGGCGCATCGCACGCTGATCTTTCGCGCCCTGAAGGGCCTCGTGGCCCATATTGATGTCTCGGTCGTTCATCCGCTGATGTTGGGAGAGGGTTGGGAGTTGCGTAGCGACTATCCCGGCGCTACCGGCGATCCTCTGCTGGGCAAGTCGGCGATGTACCAGATCTACCTGCAATCAGACGCGGCGGCAACTACGCGCGCAAGCGTGCCTGTTCTGTGGGACAAGGCGCTCGGTCGGATCGTGTCAAATGAAAGCTCGGAGATTATCCGGATGTTCAATTCGGCGTTCGACGGGCTGACCGGGAACGGGTCGGACTTCTACCCCGAGGAACTGCGGGCCGAGATCGATGCTGTGAATGAGGGCGTTTATGACAACCTGAACAATGGCGTTTACAAGTCTGGGTTCGCAACGACCCAATCAGCCTATGATCGTGCCGTCACCGCACTTTTCGAAGAGATGGACGGCCTTGAGACGCGCTTGTCGCGGCAACGGTATCTCGCAGGCGACCGCGTGACCGAAGCCGATTGGCGTTTGTTCCCGACACTTGTTCGATTTGATCAGGTCTATCACGGTCATTTTAAATGCAATCGCAAGCGGTTGACCGACTATCCAAGCCTTTGGGGGCACACGCGTGAGATGTATCAATGGCCCGGCGTTGCCGACACGGTGAACATGGACCATATCCGGGTCCATTATCATTCGAGCCATGAAAGCGTAAACCCGCACCGGATCGTCCCGATTGGTCCAGAGTTGGATTTCGACGCGCCGCATGGCCGCGAACATCTGGCCGCATGAACGGTATCGCTGGCGCAGCATTTGGGGGCTCTGCCCCAGATCGCGGCCCGTCGGCCCCGCCGCCGAGATATTTGAGAGCCAAAGAAGAGATACCGTTTCGTGCGCGCTGGCTCAGAAGGCCATGAGCCCTACGATCAGGCCTGCGAGCAACACAAAATTGGTCAGCGCGAGGGCTGACTGATTTGCGCGCAGACGGTCGCGGGCGCCGTCTAAGTCTCTGGGCAGAGAATCGCGTGAGGCAACGACCAAACGCGTCTGTTCCCGGATTTGAAGCCGGTACGGCTCGGTCTGAATCGCAACGATCCCGGCAACCACCAGTGCCAGCGCAATGGTCGGACGTATACCGCCGGCGATCATAAAGAGGCCGATCAAGGTCACAGCGGCGCCGCCCAGCATCATGAAGGCAAATCGCCAGCCAATGCCAAAGCCGCTATTGCGCGCAGTCTCTACTTCGGCATCGGTTGGCTGATAGGTACCCGCAACGTGAGGGCAGCGCCACAGCCGGAAGAATGATATCCCGGCAAGCACTGCCATCAACGCCACCACAACCCAGGAGCGGGGATCCGCAGCCAAGCTCTGCAACTCCTCTATCAGCATCTTCATAGGTTCGTCTCGGCTACCGTCTCTGCATTGGCTTCCGCCTCAGCGTTTTCGGCGTTCGCCAACTCTTCGATCACTTTTGCCCAAGTCTCGGCGGGTTGCGCACCCTGCAAGACATAGCGTCCGCCAACAATGAAACAGGGCACGCCCCCGACGCCCATTTCGCGGGCGGCAACGTCCTCGTCCGCTAATTCCTTTCGGTCGGCATCGCCATCCAGCAGTTGGTCAACGACGTCGCGTTCCAGTCCGATCGAAACTGCGGCATCCAGCAGGATCTGGCGGTCAGAAATATCTTCGCCGTTTTCGAAATAGCGATGAAACAACTGATCGACCAGCGCGTTTTGGTTGCCGGTCGAACGGGACCAGCGGATAAGGCGATGCGCGTCCATGGTATTGGGCGTTCTTTTGATCTT
This sequence comes from uncultured Limibaculum sp., assembly GCA_951813525.2. GTDB lineage: Bacteria > Pseudomonadota > Alphaproteobacteria > Rhodobacterales > Rhodobacteraceae > Thermohalobaculum. The sequence continues at coordinate 1,628,742 of CATOTJ020000002.1, read as the reverse complement.
ATCAAAATGAACGTCCAGGCCGGATTCTGCCGCGGCATCGCGGATCCGGCCATATATAGCCTGCGCTCGTTCCGGTCCGCCGAATTTGGTTTCCAGGTATTCCTTACGATCGGCGCCTTCTGGCGGCATATCCGGGTTCAATTGAAAAATGCGCCATTCAATATCGAACGGATTCAAGCCGGAATTCTGGATCGCGCGGTCGAGATTTGCCTTGCCGATATAGCACCAAGGACAGATCGGGTCGGAGATGATGTCGAGTTTTACCATTCTCCGAAGATAGGCGGATTGCGCCGTTTGGAAAAGGCCACGATGAAAATTGGTTTCACCGTGCTCGTGGCTTCTAGGTTGACACCGCCTGCCGTGCAGCGCGAAAATTGAGGCGAAAGTCGAGGAGGTTGGAAATGAAACTCTCGAAATGGACAATCGGTGCAGCATTGGCAGCGGTGATCGGGGCTGTGGCCGGACCAGCGAGCGCGCAGGGCGGAAATACTGTTGGCTGCTGGTCCAGCGGGTCATCGCCGAATGCTCAAGTCTGCTTTGGCCGCGGTGGGAATGGCGTATTCCTGCTGATCTGGGACGCTGGCCGCTGCGGCGGCAATGCGTACATCAACGACAACTATCGCAGTGAGGTGCGCTGGGAAGTGCCGCGTCAGGCGAATGCCTGCTACCAAAACGGTGAACCGGAACGCCTGGCACGCCGTGAATATACCTGCAACATCCGCAATCAGACAATGTACTGCCGCGAAGTCATTTTGTTGGACAACGGCGAGGTCTGGAAGGAAAAGGACAACGTCCAGTTTCGGGCACAATGACCTGAACACCGTTTAGATATTGAAATGCTCAGGCCCGGGGCTCGCCCTCGGGCCAGAGAACCCGGGCAATCGCAATGCCGAGCAACGCGCCGAAGATCTGCGCAGCGACGAAAGCAGGCGCATCGGCAGGTTGAATTCCCGAGAACGAATCGGTCAACATTCGTCCCAGTGTGACAGCCGGATTGGCGAAACTGGTCGATGCGGTGAACCACAGCGCCGCCATGATGTAGAGGCCGACCATCGCTGGGATCAAGGCTGGCGCCGTGCGCAGGCCGCCCAGGATCACCAAAATCAATCCGGCGGTTGCCGTCACCTCTGCGGCCCATTGGCCAATGCCGGTTCGTTCGCGTTGCGAAATCTGAGCGATTTCAAGATCGAACATCAGGTGGGCCAACAAGACGCCGAGGCAGGCGGCGGCGATTTGGATTGTCACGTAAAACAGCGCGTCACGCACCGTCAGTTCGTGTCTGGCGGCAAAGACCAGCGTCACGGCGGGATTAAAGTGGGCGCCCGAGATCGGGCCGAGCAAGGTGATCAGACAAAACAACATTGCACCGATCGCCAGAGCATGAGGCAATAGAGCGACGCCCGGCTGACCATTTGCCAGCATGTCGCCCATGATCCCTGACCCAACAATGGTGGTCAGCAGAGCCATCGTGCCCAGGCCTTCAGCGGCCAGGCGGCGGGACAGGGGCGGCGTCATTCCAGTCCTATCGCGATTGTTCGGGCCTTCAACTCGACGTAGTCCATCGTCTCGAACTCCAGCGCCAAAAACGCGTTGATCCGGGCGCTTAGGCGGTGCCAAGCATGCTGAAAAGCCAGGTCGACCTGGTCCCCGGCGGCCGTTGCCGGATCGTCGACGGTCCAGTTAGCGGTTAAGGGTGCACCGGGCCAGATCGGGCAAACCTCGCCCGCCGCGGATGCGCACACGGTTACGACCAATCCCATCCGCGGGGCGCCCTTGGCCATGAATTCGTCCCAGCTTTTCGAACGATATCCGTTGGTCCGCAGGCCCTTTTTCTTCAGAATTCGAAGGGCAGCTGGGTTGACTTGTCCTGTCGGATTTGATCCCGCGGAAAAGGCCGACACCCGGCCAGCACCTTCATGATTGAAGATCGCTTCGGCGAGGATCGACCGCGCTGAATTACCAGTGCACAAAATCAGGACATTGAACATGCATCACATCCCCCTTGATGCGCCAAATACCCCATCGCCATGACGGTTTGATGACGCTGACGCCGGTTAGAGGGCCGTCCATCCACCATCGACGCTGAGGGTGGTTCCGGTTATTTGAGCCGCATCATCCGAGCAGAGGAACGCAACCGTGCCCGCCAATTGCTCGGTTGTCGCAAATTCCCGGCTGGGCTGGCGTTCAAGCATGACCTCGCGAATCACAGTGTCGCGATCCATATCATGCGCCTGCATTTGGTCTGGGATCTGGGATTCGACCAATGGCGTTAAAACATAGCCTGGGCAGATCGCATTTGCGGTGATCGGCTCTACAGCAGTTTCAAGTGCCGTCACTTTGGTCAGACCGACAACGCCGTGTTTTGCAGCGACATAGGCGGACTTGAAGGGAGAAGCGGTCAGGCCATGGGCCGACGCAATGTTCACGACCCGGCCCCAGCCTGCCCGGCGCATCATCGGCAGCGCCGCTGCCGTTGTATGAAAGGCCGATGAAAGGTTGATTGCGATGATCGCGTCCCATTTGCCTGCGGGAAAATCGGGGATCGGGGCCACATGCTGAATGCCGGCATTGTTGATCAGGATGTCCACGCTGCCGAACCTTGCCGCGGCCTTATCCACAAGCGCGCGGCATTGGTCGGCGTCAGACATATCCGCCTGGATATAGGCTGCCTGACCGGGGCCAGCATCCGAGATTTCGGCCGCCAGGGCATGGTCTTCTTCGGTATCGGAAAATGAATTCAGGACAACGTTTGCCCCGCGCGCTGCCAAACCCCGGGCAACCCCCAGACCAATGCCGGAGTTAGACCCTGTGATCACCGCGCACTTTCCTTCCAGCGACATCGCAAAGCCTTTCTTTTTCAAGGAAACTGGGTTTGGTTAACGAAATCTGACAGTATCTGTTGCACTGCAAAAAAAACGAAGGGCGAGACCGTGCCGATGATGACGCGAACCGACGAAGCAGCCATCAGCACCGGACAAAAAAAGACGCCGCCCGAAGGCGGCGTTTTAGGTGTTGAGGCAGGTTTCATACAGGCAAGAAACCTATCGAGCAGTGAGATAAAGTTACGCCAGAATGGACGATCCGACAAGACTCTTTTCCACAGCGTGGACAACGGCGGGCACAGCCGCGGGCTGTGGCACATATTTGCAATAGTCGTTCTGGCTGTAGGATTGGGCACCGCGGCACAGGCCGCCGAGGCCGAAAAACGCCACGGAATTGCAATGCACGGCGCCCCAGCGCTGCCTGAGGGCTTTACTAGCCTGCCATATGTAAACGCAGATGCGCCGAAGGGCGGGCGTCTGGTGATGGGTGAAGTCGGAACATTCGACAGTTTGAACCCTTACGTTCTGCGCGGGCGTGCGCCTTGGGCAATTGGCCCGCACATGGTCGAATCGCTTATGGCGCGCAGTTATGGCGAGCCGTTCACGCTGTATGGGCTGCTGGCCGAATCGGTCGAGACGCCAAAAGACCGTTCGTGGGTTGCCTTCACTCTGCGCAACGAGGCCAGGTTCTCGGACGGCTCTCCCGTTACGGTCGAAGATGTCATCTGGTCCTATGAGACATTGGGGACCATCGGTCATCCCCGATACCGAACCGCCTGGCAGGCGGTTTCAGAGATCCGCGCCGACGGCGATCGCCGGATCGTTATCGAGTTTTCCGAACCCAATCGCGAACTGCCACTTTTGCTGGGCCTGCGCCCGGTTCTGAAGAAGGCGCAGTTCGAAGATGTCGACTTTGCCGACGCGACAGATCTGCCGCTCATTGGGTCTGGCCCCTATCTTATCGACCGTCACGAATCTGGGCGCTTCATCGAATTTCGATTGAATCCCGACTGGTGGGGTCGCGACTTAGCAATCAACCGTGGATTGAATAATTTCGAGCAAATCCGGTATGAATATTTCCGAACCAGCGAGTCCCATTGGGAAGCGCTGAAGACGGGGGCAATTTCAATCTTCACCGATCGTGACGCTGTGCGTTGGTCGACAGCCTATGACTTTCCGGCCGTCACTGAGGGGCGCCTGGTGAAAGGCGAGATCGCAAATGCCCGCCCTACAGGTATGGAAGGGTTTGTCTTCAACACGCGCCGACCGATCTTTTCCGATCGGCGGGTGCGCGAGGCGCTGGCGCTGAGTTTCGACTGGGAATGGATCAATGCAAAGATATATCGCGGCAGTTACGCACGCATTCAGTCCTATTTCGGCGGATCGGAGTTGGGTTTTACCGACACAGCAACCCCGGGAGAGCTGGCGTTCTTGGCGCCGTTCGAAGCGCATCTACCCGAAAACATGCTAACCGCGCCGTGGCGGCCACCGGTTTCGAACGGTACCGGCACGGACCGGCGTAATCTTCGCCGGGCGAGCCGATTGTTGGAAGCTGTGGGTTGGGCGGTCAAAGACGGTATTCGGCAAAACGCCGCTGGTAAGCCGCTGAGCTTCGAGATCATGGTGATCAGCGCGCGGGATGAAACCCTCGCCAGTTTGTGGAGCGATGCACTTAGGCGTCTGGGGATCGAGGTCATCGTGCGTACGGTGGATGCCGCCCAGTTTCAGGCACGCCGGACCGGCTATGACTACGATATGATTTCCAATCGCTGGGGGATGTCACTGAGCCCAGGTACCGAGCAACGGTACTACTTCGGCAGCGATGGACGCGAGAGTCCGGGCACGCGGAATTACATGGGTGTCGCCGATCCGGCCGTCGATGCCGCGATTGATGCGATCGTGGCTGCAACCGACCGCGCCGACTTTGCCGACGCGGTGCGTGCGCTGGATCGGGTGCTGACCAACGGTATTTATGTCATTCCGTTCGGGGTGCTACCGGCCGAGCGCCTGGTTTGGAAACAGGACCTGCGCCACCCATCAGAGCCCTCGCTATACGGCTGGTGGGGTTGGTGGTCCGGACCTGGTGTCTGGTGGCAGGATCCAGAGCAATAGCATGGGCCACTCGGTCTCATAGTCATCTCAAAGCCCCCTCGGACGACGCTTTTGCTGTCCTGAAAATCTGCAAATCAGGGCTCCAGGGTGCAAAAATTGCGCAGAGCGTCAGCAAATTATTAACTTTGTGACCTTCGCCACAGAATCGCTCTTCAAATCCAGTGCATAACCTCCCACGTGGTTCACACCACACTATGGAGGAGCAAAAAATGTACGAATTTGATGATGCCAATTCTGAATATTTCCTTGATCAGGACACCGCCGTAATGCAGGCGCTCGCGAGTACTGATAAAGGACTGTTCGATGTCGATGAAGCCAAGGACGAAGACTTGGAAGCACTTTACGAACGTTGATGAATAATTGTCTGCCGGGCGCGGGGGCGCTTGGCGGGCACCGCGGCCCCGCCCCGGACATGGCGAGGCTTTCGGAAACTACACAAGCACGAGGCGCGCGGCGGTGACGTCAATTCTTGGCGGCTTCCGCCCCGTTCCCTGGCCGACGGGCCTGAGCCCGACGCGCCGCCGCTTCCTTCTCTTCCTTGGTCGGGGGTACGACCAGACCGGCCGAGATGACGAGCTTTGCTGCCTCTTCGACGGTCATATCCAATTCCACGACATCGGCTGTCGGAACGAACAGCAGGAACCCGGATGTCGGGTTCGGCGTTGTCGGCAGAAAGACACTCATCATGTCATCTTCGCCAGTCTTGCCTGGCATCTCACCCCGTGTCTTCGTCGAGATGAACGCAATCGCCCAGATCCCCTTGCGCGGATATTCGACCAGACAAGCCTTTTGGAACGATGATTGCGATTGCGACAGGATCGTTTCGACGATCTGTTTCAGCGCGTTATAAATCGTGCGCACGACCGGCAGACGGTCAACCCAGCCTTCGGCGATGCGAACCAGGTGCCGACCAAAGAGATTCCGCGTGAAATATCCAACGACCGTTGTGAAGACCAGGAAGATGAAAAGTCCAAATCCGGGTATGTCGTATTTGATATAGGTGCGCGGGTTGTAGACTTCGGGTACCAATGGCACGACGCGCGCATCGACAAATTCGATAATTGTCCAGGTCAGGTAGATCGTGATGACCACGGGCGCGACAATAATCAGCCCGGTCAGAAAATTACTGCGCGCCGCACCCAGAACGGTCTGGCGCCGAGCCGGCGGCTTTTTCTTGTCCGGTTTTTGATTCGACATATCGCCCCTAGCCGCCCTCTAGCGCCGCCCGCCGACGCGTCACGTCTGGCAGCAGCGTATACGGATCACCCGGGCGACACACTAGTAACCGCGGGTCGGATCGACAACATACTTGAGCGGTTGGCCATCGAGATCACGCTGGATCTGCCGGGCAATTTCAATTGTTGCCGTATCGGGCCGCGTCTCGGCAGCAATATGGGGCGTGACCGTGACGCCGGGATGACGCCAGAACGGATCCTCCGCCGGTAATGGTTCCTTGCGAAAAACATCCAGGGTCGCGTGGCCGATTTGGCCGGCCTCGAGGGCAGCCAACAGTGCCACATCGTCGATTAGACCACCGCGACCTGCGTTGATGATAGCGGCACTTTCTGGCAGGTGTGCCAGCGTCTCCGCATTCAAGACGTTTTCGGTCTCGGGTGTCAGTGGCAGGATGGCGATCAGGATCTCGGATCGGCCCAGCGCAGCTTTTAGCCCGTCGGGACCGTACAGGCACGCAACACCCGGGACGTCGCGCGGAGTGCGTGACCAACCGGTCATCTGAAACCCGAGGCCACGCAGGGCCGCAGCGGTCGCCTGCCCAAGCGCACCGAGACCGAGAACGCCGACCCGGCGGTCCTGTGCCAATGGCGGCAGCCACTTTTCCCAGTCGCCGATCTGTGACTGCCGGATCGCCCGATCGATGTCGACATGGTAACGGAGCGTGTGTGCGACCAAATAATCGGTCATGCCCAGAGTCAGCCCGGGTTCGACCATTCGGCAAAAGGGTACGTGCGAAGGCCATTCTAAGCGGCCCACAATTGCTTCGACGCCTGCCCAAGTGTTTAGGATTGCCCGCAGCCGGGTGAAAGGGGTGAAGTCCGTCAGACCGGAATCGATATTGTAGACAAGATAGTCGATCTGATCCGGGGGCGTGCCGTGGGGCGCGATGGCAACATCCATATCTTCGATCGCGGATCGCAGCGCAGCAGTCCACGGCTCGGCCTGTTCCGGGATCAGGGATATCTGGATCAATCTGGGCATGAGCGGCCTGTCAGTGAATGCGAGTTTGCTGCTGGGTCGGATTGCGCGCGATCAGAGGCGCAATCTCGGCCTGTGGACATGGGCCGACTGGATCAATCCGAAGGCGATTAGCAAAACCAGCATCGCGGACCCGCCATAGCTGACCAGCGGCAAGGGAACGCCAACAACCGGGATTAGCCCCATGACCATGGCCATGTTCGCAGCCCAGAAGCAAAAGAACACGGCGGAAAGTCCACCAATGAGCAGTGCGGAGAAGCGGTCACGGTTCGAGGCCATCGCGACAAAGCAGAAGATCAGGATCAGGACATAGAGGGTCAGCAGCGATAGAGAACCGATGAAGCCAAATTCTTCGGACAGCGTCGTAAAAATGAAATCGGTATGTTTTTCGGGCAGGAAATTGAGACGGCTTTGCGTGCCCTGCATGAAACCCCGGCCCGACAGCCCGCCTGAACCCATGGCGATTTTGGATTGGGTGATATGATAGCCAGCGCCAAGTGGGTCGCTTTCGGGGCTCAAGAAAGTATCGATCCGGCGGTACTGGTAATCTTTCAGGAACTGCCAGTCCGTGCCGCGGGAAGCCATGACTGCCCAAATCGACGATCCGGCCAGGGCAATTGCGGTGCCGAAATACCACCAGCTGACCCCCGCCAAGAACATCACAACCGCGCCACCGACGGCCAACAGCAATGCCGTGCCCAGATCTGGCTGTTTGAGGACCAGAAGCATTGGAAGCACGATCATCAGAAGCGGCGGCAACAGCCATAAGGGGTGGCTGACCCGGTCGCGCTCCAAAATCGAATAATAGCGCGCCAACGCCATGACCAGTCCGATTTTCATCAACTCGGACGGTTGAAGCTGGATCGGCCCAAGATCCAGCCAACGCTGGGCACCCATGCCTTTGGTTCCGAAAAATTCCACACCAACCAGCAAGCCGAGGCCGACGATGTAAGCTACCGGAGAGAACCAGCGCCAGACGCGTATATCGATCAACGCGACAATCAGCATGATGACAATCCCGGCGCCAAAGCGGGTGATCTGGCGACCGGACCATGGGGAAAGATCACCCCCCGCCACAGAATAGAGCATCAAGAAACCTGCGGCAGAAACCGCGCCTACCAACAGGATCAATGCCCAGTTCAGGCGCAGCAGCTTTTGCAGCAGGCTCAGGCCCGGTGCCGGGCGGGCGGTCAGGCTGGTCATGCCCGACCTTTCGGGATTGGCACGGCCCCTTGTGCCGGTGCCGTGCCATCGGGTTCTGTCAGTTCGCGTGCTTTGAGCAGGATATCACGGGCTATGGGGGCGGCAGTTTTCGATCCACCTCCGCCATGCTCTACGATGACGGCCACAGCAAAACGCGGTTTGTCGTGCGGAGCGAAGCCGACAAATAGGGCATGGTCGCGCAGTTCCCAGGGCACCTTGGAATTGTCCACGATTCCGGATGTGACCTGCGCCGTGCCCGTTTTACCGGACATTTGATAGTCTTTGTCGCGAATGCGAGAGCCTTTGGCGGTGCCACGCCGCGAGTTGACGACTGAAAACATACCTCTGCGCACCAAACGGAAATGCTCGGGCTTGATGCCCAGATCATCGTTCGCCTCGTCAGGAACCGGCCGGCCGCCATGCGCCCGGATCAGGCGGGGACGCACACCGCTGCCTGAGGCGATGCGCGCAGTCATCACCGCGAGTTGCAGGGGCGTCGCCAAGACAAATCCCTGGCCAATTCCGGCATTGAAGGTGTCGCCGATCAGCCAATCGGTTTCGTGGCGCTTCCGCTTCCATGCCTTGGTGGGTATCAGGCCACTCGACAACGCTGCCACTGGTAGTCCCAAATCTACGCCCAAACCCAATCGGCGTGCCATCTCACCGATCTTATCAATCCCGACCTGGCGGGCGATTTCGTAGAAATAGACATCGCAGGACCGCTCCAGCGCCTTGCGCAGATCGACCCAGCCGTGACCGCCCCTGTTCCAGCAATGGAACTTACGTCTGCCCAGTTTCAGATGCCCGGGGCAGTAATGTGTCGTTGATGGTCCGATTACTCCTTCCTCGAGTGCAGCAAGCGCAACGATCATTTTGAATGTCGACGCCGGTGGATACATGCCCGAGGCCCACTTATTGTGCAGGGGTCGGTGGTCATTATCCCGCAGCGCATTAAAGTCTTTGTGACTGATGCCAAGGATGAACGGGTTCGGATCGAATGTCGGGTTAGACGCCATTGCCAGCAAATCGCCATTGCGCGGATCCATCAGAACAGCGGCGGCGCTTTCGTCGCCCAGCCGATCGAGGCAATACTTCTGCATGCCGAGATGAAGTGTTAGGTGCAGGTCCTCGCCCGCCGACCCCTCGGATCGGTCAAGTTCGCGGATCACGCGGCCCCGTGCGTTCACTTCGACCCGGCGCGTCCCGGCGCGGCCCCGCAAATCATCCTCCAGGGCGCGCTCTATTCCCGTTTTGCCGATCTGGAATTCAGGCAGTTGCAGGACGGGATCAATCTTTTCGCCCCGGCTTTCGATCCGGTTGATATCGCGTTTCGACACCCGCCCTACATAGCCGACAACATGCGCCGTTTCGCGCCCGTGCGGATAAAGCCGGGTCAGGCCGATCTCAGGCTGGATACCAGGCAGGGCAGGCGCGTTTGCATTGATTTCGGCGAAGTCCTGCCAGTTCAAGTGCTCGGCGACGCCGACGGGAACAAATGCGGATTTATGGCGGATTTCCTTAAGAATGCGCTCTCGCTGGTGCGGCGGAATGTCGATAATTGTCGACAGCTTATCCAGCATAGCTTCGGCATCGCCAGCCTGTTCACGGATCATCAGGACACGGTAGTTCTTGATATTGATCGCTAAGGGTTCGCCGCTGCGGTCGAACAATTGCGCGCGCGCGGTAGCGATCAGTTCCAGATTGATGCGGTTTTCTTCGGCCAGCAATCGGTATCGGGCGCTGTCGACCACCTGTAACTCGCGCATCCGCCAGGCCAGGACGCCGCCCAGGCCAAGCTGGGCGCCCAGCAAAACCAAGCCGCGTCTGGAAACTGCGGGGCCTTCGTCATGGCCGTTTTCGGTGCCGTTCAAACTCATTGCGCAGGTTCCGGGCGGCTCCAACTGACGCGTAGTCCCCAGCGGAGAATGACAACAAGGATCGGATATACCATCGCAGTATATAGGCACTGGTGCAGAAGTGCGACCAGATAGGGCGGTTGCGCGAAGGTCATTACGACCAAAATCCACATGAGTGCAGCGCTGGCCAGAGCCACCGCCCCGACAGACAACCATTCGGTCAAAAACATCGTGCGTTGCAGGTGGCGGCGCCAGACCTTGAAGCCTTCTGACGCCAGGATCAGGGTCAGGACACCTGCGCCGACCGGCACATCGGTCAAAAGATCGCGCATCAGACCAAGGATGAAGACAAGGAGCATCGGCATGGATCCGGGGCGCCGGATTGACCAGTAGGCCACCACACAAAGTAACAGATCGGGCGATGGCGGTGCACCGGTGGCGATGCCCAGCGGTGCGGCTTCAAGATAGATTGCCAACACGCCGAGAAAGCTCGCCAGCGCCATGCGAAAAACACGCCCGGGTTCCAGATAATCGCGTGGGCGCATCAATTGTCCGGGGCGCCGACCAGATCGTCGGCGGTCACTTCTTTTTCGCCGATCCCGGTGCCGACGAGGCCGCCAGGGGTGTCGATTTCTGTATTCGGGTTAAACAGCAGCAGGCGCACAAATTCGAGACGCGAATAATCGGCTAAAAGATTTACACGCAGTGTACCGCCCGGGGCGACCAGCACCTGACCGACCGGTATATCAGGTGGAAAAACCCCGCCATCGCCGGATGTTTCGATCAAATCGCCGGCGTGCACCGGTTCCGAGCCATCGAGAAAGATCAATTTCGGCGCCCGCGTCCCGTCCCCGGCCAATACTGCGCGGCGTGCCCCCGGCTGAATGACAACCGGGACTCGTGACGAGAAATCAGTCAGCAGCAACAGGCGTGAAGCGCGTTCACCAACGCCTACAACCCGGCCAACGAGGCCCGCGCCATCGACCGCAGCGGCACCATCTACGATCTTGTCTTCGCGGCCGACATTTACCAAAGCCGATTGCAGAAACGGCCCACCGCTGTCGGCGAAAACATCACCGGTTACAAAAGTGGTCCGGCTGGCGACGCGAACATTGTTCAACCGCCGCAGACGGGCGTTTTCTTCTTCCAGTGACCGAGCGGTCTCTTTCCACGCGCGCAAGGATTGAATTTCTTTGCGCAGCGCCTTGTTCTGCTCATAGACGTTGACGAACTCTTCGTAGTCGCGGGCCAGGTTCCAAATGACCTGGGTGGGCTCGCTAACCCATTGCATCGACGGCGTGGCGCTGTCGACCAGGCCCATACGAAGCCGTTCTAAGCGGGGATTGTCGGTGCGCCAAAGAACCAACAGCACCAGGCAGGCAATGATCGCGATACCCAGAAATATCCTGTGCACCAATCTGGTGAGGGACTTCTCGGCGCTCGCCTGACCTTGGGCCACTACGACCTCCTAAAGGTGCCTCACGCGCTGATCTTCATCACATGGCCAAGACGGTCAAGATGTTCGAGGGCGCGTCCCGTGCCAAGTGCAACACAGTGCAGAGGTTCCTCTGCGACCGAGATGGCAAGGCCCGTTTGCTCGCGCAGGCTGAGGTCAAGGTCCTGCAACAACGCGCCGCCACCCGCCAGCATCACACCGTTGTCGACAATATCGGCTGCCAGATCAGGCGGCGTCGCTTCCAGCGCGACCATGACCGCCTCGACAATTTGCTGAACCGGTTCGGCCAACGCCTCTGCAATCTGGCCCTGCGTAATTTCCTGTTCTTTCGGCACGCCGTTCAAAAGATCGCGGCCGCGAATGGTGATTTGCTCACCGATCCCATCAGCCGGCATCCGCGCGGTGCCGATGGTTTTTTTCACCTTTTCGGCCGTCGCTTCACCGATCAGCAGATTATGCTGGCGGCGCAGGTGAGAAATGATTGCTTCATCCATCTTATCCCCGCCGACACGAACGGACCGGGCATAGACAATGTCGGACAATGACAGGACCGCAACCTCGGTCGTCCCGCCGCCAATATCGACGATCATGGACCCGGTCGGCTCGGTAATCGGCATTCCGGCCCCGATTGCCGCAGCAATCGGTTCAGGGATCAGCACGGCCTTTCGGGCGCCTGCAGAAAGCACCGAGTCCCGGATCGCGCGTTCTTCGACCGCTGTGGCGCCATAGGGCACACACACAACCACCATCGGTTTCGCCATGAAAGACGAGGCATTCACCTTCTTGATGAAGTACTTGATCATTTCTTCGGCGACTTCGAAATCGGCGATCACACCATCGCGCATTGGGCGGATAGCCTGGATAGAACCAGGTGTGCGTCCAAGCATCAGTTTCGCGTCTTCGCCGACCGCTTTGACTTCCTTTTTTCCATCGCGCGTTTGAAACGCCACGACGGAAGGCTCGTTCAGAACGATCCCCTTGCCCTTGACATAGACCAGCGTGTTCGCCGTTCCGAGGTCAATGGCCATATCATTTGAAAATACGCCGAAGACTCCGCCGAGCATTCCCATGTCCTTGCCACCTGCTCTCGCTACGCCCCATTCCCAGGAAGATTCGAGTCTTCCCTTATCAGGTCGCTTATAGGCGTCCGGACGGCTAATCGCAAAGGGAAAGGCAACGATGCTGCACAGGATGTCTGATGCGCAATTTGCTGTCAGACCGCCGCTTCTTCCTCCAGCCGGGTGCGGCGGCGCTCAAGTTTCGCGGCGAGGTTCAAGCCAATCCCTGGCCGGCTCCATGGACAGACGGCGATGCAGATCGCGCAACCATTGGTTTGGTTGAAGAACGGCAGACAACGGTCGAAATCCACATACCATTTTTCACTACCCCGCACGGTTTGCTTTTCATCGAACAGTGCTTCCGGGGGGCACGCGTCCTGGCAGACCCGGCAATTCGAACAGAAGTCATCGACCCCGAAATCGCGTGGCGGCGTGGGCGCAAACGGTGCGTCGGTCAGCACCGCCGACAAGCGAAACGAAGAACCCAGTTCCGGGTTTATGATCGATCCATGTTTTCCAAGTTCACCGAATCCGCAAGCCAGCGCGGGCGGAATCAACGCAACCGACCCGGTCATGGGTCCTGTCACCGGTTGGGCGTCCCACCCCTGTTCGCGCAGCCAACCTGCGACCGCCTTACAGGCCGCAGCAGCGCGGCCGTACTGACGCAGCACCTCGGCGGCGGCGGGAACATGCGGCGCTTCGGCGATCCGGTCATAGTCATGCTGGACACCAACAATGACGATCCGTGACTGCGGGACGTTATAGCCCTGAAAGACCCAATCGGGCTGCATTTCGGCAACTCCGGTCATCTCGCAAGCACCAGTATCGACAAAATTCGAGAGAGCGCTGGTCCAATCGTCGGGCGATCTCTGGACCGGCCCTGGCGCAAGCGCGGGCAGGGGAGCGGCCAGAATTTTTTGACGCCAGGCGCGAGTTTCGGTCAGTCGTGGGTCCTTAGCGTTGACCGTGTAGAACCATCGCTGCATCGGACCATGCGGTATGTCGTCGGGGTTCGGCGCCCAATAGACCATCTTCGGGCGGCGCGGCGCTGCTTCGCCGAAGCCGTTGATATCATTACCGGAAATATCTGGCTTGCGCGCCATCTGTTCGGCGTCTGGCGTGAATGGTCGAAATGGATTGTCGCGCGGCATGATCGGTCCTCCCGATCACAGCCTAGCGGACGGGCAAGTCGGCGTCCAATTTCCGCCTGGGCAGCGGATCAGATCGCTGGCTCGGATCGTGGGCCAAAAACCTGCACGGGTTCGCTGCGCCCTTTCACCTGGATCGTATTTAGGGGGCGTAAGCCTTCGGGTTTCGAGGCGGCGTTATATGTGGGTGCATCTGTCAGCAGGTGAGTTCCCATGGTCTTATTCAAGGCTTCCAACCGCTGTGCCAGATTGACCGTATCACCATAAAGCGTATAGCTGCGCCGCCCGCCGCCTCCAACGGTGCCTGCCGCGACCAACCCGGAGGCAACGCCGATGCGTATCGTCAATTGGTGTCCGGAAAAGGGTTTGGTTCGAACCCTCTCCAAAAGCTCCTGTGCACAGGCAAGCGCGCTGGCGGCATGATCGAGATTGTTCAGAGGTGCATTGAACGCGATTAACGCCGCATCGCCGATCAAGCTGATGCTGACGCCTTTGTGGCGGGCGGCGATCGCACTGACGTCTTCGAAGAAGGCGTCTAATAGTGTCACGATTTCATGTGGGTCCAACCGTTCAGAGATGCCGGTGAAACCCTCGATATCAACGAACATTACGGTCGCTTCGCGTTCCTCCGACGGCAGAACGCCGCCAGAATGACTCAGACTATCGACGACCTCTTCAGGTACGAAGCGTCCGAATACTTCGGTCACTTCCGCACGCTGTCGTTCCGTTGCGATCTGCCGCCGCAGTAATGTACGAGCCCGCTGAACTGCCGCGGCAGTTACGATTGCGGTTGCTGCAATCAAAATCGAATCTCCGGTCCGGCCGGACAGATTGATGTGATCAGGGTCCAAAACAAGTCGGACATAGTTCTCGGCAGTCGGGTCCACCGAAAAGTCGCGCCATGTCACGACGCGATCCATTTTCAGCACGATCCAGCCCCAGACGCCCCAACTGGCCAGAATTGCTCCTGCCCCGCTCCATAAAACCAAAGCGGGCGAAAGCGACAGTGCCGAGGTGGCGAGAATAAAGAAAAAGATGCCGACGCTATAGACACGGAAAACAAATATTTGCGGAACATCACCGTTCAACGACAGCGGTACGCTAACGGCCACCCAAGCCAGGAGAGCCAGGTCGAGCGTGACAAATGCATACCTCATCCAAATTCGGTCACGGCGATTGATCACGAAGATAAAATAGATAATCCCGATGATCAGGAACATCGAGACGATGCTGGCACCGTATAAACCGCGCTCCCAACCTTGCGTGGTCAGGATCGAAACCAGACCCAAAAACACGATGACGCTGCGAATAGTTAGAACCAGTCGAAGGCCCGCGCGTTCGGTTTCGGCCAGGGCCAGATCAATATCGGTCGCCGCGGATCGGTTCATGGTTAAAGACATGCGGCGTCAGCGCAGCGCCAGCAAGGGCCTCGACGCAAAATTCAACTTCGGACTGCGGAAAGACGGGATGGGGTTTCCACCATCCCGGCAGTGAACTAACCGGCAATCGCCGTCGGCGCCGTTTTTTGACGGCGGACCTGCAACTTGTTCAGCGCGTGAACATAGGCGCGGGCCGAGGCAACGACCGTATCGGTATCGGACGACTGGGCCGAGACCATGTGGCCATCTTCGCGCATCCGCACACTGACAGTGGCCTGAGCATCCGTTCCCTCGGTGACTGCATGCACCTGATAGAGTTCCAGATTGGCCGAATGCGGCACCAGTGCTTTGACTGCCGCGAAGGCAGCATCAACCGGGCCGTCGCCCGAGGCGGTCACGGATTTTTCCTCGCCGTCGATTTCCAGGATTATATCGGCGGACTGAGGCGCCTCGGTTCCGCAGATGACCCGCAGAAACTTCAACTTGATATGCTCTGACGACGCCTGGGCAGTTTGTTCTTCGACCAAAGCCAGAATGTCGTCGTCGTATACTTCCTTCTTCCGGTCGGCCAATGCCTTGAAGCGCACGAACAGCTCTTTCAGCTGATTATCGCCGACATCGATGCCCAGATCGCCCAGCTTCGATTTCAGAGCGTGCCGCCCCGAATGTTTGCCCATCGCCAGAGTCGATTCCGACAGGCCAACGTCTTCCGGCAGCATGATTTCATAGGTCTGGGCGTTCTTCAGCATCCCGTCCTGGTGGATGCCGGCTTCGTGCGCAAAGGCGTTCTTGCCGACAACGGCCTTGTTGTATTGCACCGGGAACCCGGTCACACCGCTGATCAACCGGCTGGCCTGCATGATGCGCGTGGTATCAATCCCGGTGGCGTAGGGCATGATATCGTTGCGCACCCGCAACGCCATCACGACCTCTTCCATCGCGGTGTTGCCCGCTCGCTCGCCCAGCCCGTTAATCGTACATTCGATTTGCCGCGCACCCGCCAGAACGGCAGCCAAAGAGTTGGCCGTCGCCATGCCCAGATCATTGTGGCAATGGGTCGAGATCGTGACATCCGCAATGCCAGGGACGCGGTCGCGCAGCATTCTGATGATTTCGGCCGACTCGCCCGGGGCCGTATACCCAACAGTGTCCGGAATGTTGATCGTCGTTGCCCCGTTCTCGATCGCTGTCTGAACGGCAGTGACTAGGAAATCGTGATCTGTGCGTGTCGCGTCTTCGGGCGACCATTGGACATCGTCAGTCATTGACTTTGCGTGGCTGACGGCTGCTTCGATTGCCTTCAGCACCTCGTCGCGTGACATTTGCAGTTTGTATTCCATATGCAGATCGGACGTCGCGATGAACGTGTGAATGCGGGCCTTTTTGGCGTACTGCAGCGCGCCCCAGGCCCGGTCGATATCGCCCAGCGGGCTGCGCGCGAGACCGCAGACCGTGGCGTTCCGAACGATTTTTGAAACTTCGGTGACGGCTTCAAAATCGCCCTCGGATGCGATGGGGAAGCCTGCTTCGATGATATCGACGCCCATCTCATCCAAGAGTTGTCCTATTTGCAGCTTCTCGGCCAGCGTCATGGAAGCGCCGGGCGATTGCTCGCCATCGCGCATTGTGGTGTCAAAGATCTTTACGCGGTCCTGATCGGACGTATTTGTCGGTTGTTTGGTCATGTCATTGTTCCGTTGCCGGGTTGGTATCTGGGGTTCAAGCGGCGCTTTCGGGCATCCTCCGAGGGCGGCGCCGCGAACCCGGCGCCCTCAGAGGCGGATAAGAAGAAGCAGACCGGCCAGCGGGCCAGCAGGGGACAGATTGATATCGTCGCGCTTCAGCATGGCGACCTTATACCTAACCAAGGTGGTAAACGGAAGCCGCAAAATAGGTGGGATTTTCGATGATTGGATCAGGTCTTTCACAATTGTAACCAATCGCGGTCGTCCTGGGTCAGGTTTAGTCCGGCATAAAAGGCATCGCTTTCCGGAAACGATTTTGGCGCCGCGGTCGCCCATTCCAAAATTGCTGCGAATAGTCGCCCCCAGCGCAGGATCGCCTGTGCGTCCATTGTTCCGGGTAGGATGCGCACCTCGAACGTTCGTTTATCCGGCGTGTCGTGGATCATGTTCAATACGTTGAAGTTGCAGTATTTGGTGAGTTCAAGGGCGCCGAGATGCGCTTGCGCCTGCGGCCATTCCAGACCCATGAAATCGGGCTTGGAAATCGCCACCAACAGATCTTCGGACATCGACCCCAGTCGACGGCAGTTCGGATTGGTGCCGATCAGATGGCGAAGGCGTTCATCCTCGCGATGCAAAATGCGCATCAGTGGTGACAAGACATCCGCACGGCAAAGCCGCCCGGAATCGAAGTGAATGTGCACCGCGGCTTCCAGCGGTACAGTGAAATCGAGTTCCGCAGCCGCTGCCAGCAAAGTGAGCAGCCTTTCGCCTTGGCTCTCGGCGATCGGCGGCGTGATCAGTTCGCATGGGCGTTCCCGCTCACTCGGCAGCGGGGCGGCGATTGCGACGGATGCGCCCATTTGATCCGTCAAACGGATCATCCCATCTGCATTCAGGATAGTGTCTGTCCCGAACAGGGCGCTCATCGGATCCAGCACTTGGCTGTGCGGCGCCTCAGCATCGCATTGGATCATCATCAGCCGAATGAAGCGAATGTCGTCCGACACGACCCTGTACCAACCCTCGACCGGGGCCGCCTCCCGATCCAGCTCACTCACGATCGTCAGGTCGTCCGCACAGCGGGCGATCAGAATGCCATTCTGATCCAACGCATCGAATGCCAGCGTCAGATTTTCGAAGACCGGCATCCCCGGAACTTCGCTCAGTTCGGATTGCGCTGAGAAAACCCGGCGAACTGTCCCGCCAGCGGCCTCGGCCAAATAGACGGCCAGATCGCGTCGAGAACGACCTAGAGGCGCAAGCAGTTCGATTTCGAAACCGGTTTTCCAGGGAATGCTTAGCAAAACGCCAATCTCTCTCGAAGTATTGGCAATGCAGTTGAAGACCTTTGGCCCCTGCGATAGCCTTATACTGCGGCGCAATGACTCGGACTCACGGAAGGGGATTTCCGGCCCGATCTTGATCTGATTCACCATGGAAAACAGAGGAGTTTTTGCCATGGGGTCTGCTGTTCAGATCAGATTGGATTATACAGGAACGGATCTTCGACGTCTGGCGCGGAAGAGCGATGAAGCGGATCAGACGCGGCGGCTTCTCGCTCTGGCAGTTGTCCTTGACGGAGGCTCGCGGAGCGATGCGGCGCGCACGGGCGGGGTTGGCCTTCAGGTGATCCGGGATTGGGTGTTGCGGTTCAACGACGGCGGCCCGGATGCGCTGACGACGCGGAAGGCACCGGGCAAGGCACCGCTCCTGACGGCTGAGCAGCGCACCGCGCTCGCGGCGGCGGTCGAGTCAGGCCCGCGTCCCTATCTCGATGGGGTTGTGCGCTGGCGCCTCGTCGACCTTGCGTTCTGGCTATACGAAGAGTTCGGCGTTTCGGTCAGCCGTCATACCGTTGGCCGCGAGTTGCACGCCTTGGGATATCGCAAACTCACAGCGCGCCCGCAGCACTACGCGCAGGATGAGGAGGCGATCGAGATGTTCAAAAAAACTTCGGCGACGTCGTCACAGCCATCCGCATCAAGCGAGGCTGGCCGCCCGTAGAGGTCTGGTTTCAAGATGAAGCCAGGGTCGGCCAGAAGAACAAGATCACACGACGTTGGGCGCGGCGAGGAACGCGTCCCCGTGCGCCACACGATCAGCGGACGAAATGGGCGTATATCTTCGGCGCAATCTGCCCGGCGGAAGGCAAGGGTGCCGGCCTCGTCATGCCGTTCTGCGACACCTATGCCATGGTGGAGCACTTGAAGCTGATCAGCGCCGAAGTCGCCCCAGGCGCACACGCCATCCTGCTGCTCGATCAGGCCGGATGGCACACGACACCGAAGCTCGATGTGCCGGAAAACATCACACTCGTTCCAATCCCGGCCCGGTCGCCAGAACTGAATCCAGTCGAAAACATCTGGCAATTCATACGCGACAACTGGCTCTCAAACCGGGTCTTCAAAAACTACGACGACATCGTCGCGCACTGCTGTGACAGTTGGAACAAGCTCATCGAACAGCCCTGGCGCATCTCATCAATCGGTAGCCGTAAATGGGCCCATGAGTTCTGATCAATGCACGTTAGTATTACCTGTCCTACAGTGCCTCGGACGTGGACCGCGACACTGAACCCATAAAGATGGCGGACGGTCCGTCAATCTCTAAGGGACGTATTTGAAGGAACTGGAGCGAGAATGAACACCAAAAAATTTCTGGCCAAATGCGCGATTGCAACCGCATCGGCCGTCGGCGCCGCAGGCGTCGCCCATGCGCAGTCTGATCCTCAAAAACAGCAGGCCTATTTTAACAGCGACTACCAATATTGCGATGCCCTCAAGATTGCGTCTGTTTGGGGCACTGATGGATACAATGGCAAACTGATCCTCGGCGCCAAAGTCTTGGCCGGCCTGACGAACCTTGCCGATGCCGATATCGCCTCGACCGGGCGCAATGTGCCATGCCGCTGGCGTGACCTCGGCCTGCGTTACGAAGACGCCCAGAAATTGGCGACGTTTTGGGGTCGTTCGGTTGGCGAGGCCAAGACCAAGGCTGAGCAAATGGCGTCACAGATCGGTGGAAAACGGTTCCACGAGCAGATGGGACACGTCTATCGGTAGGTTAGAGTACCTGAAACGATGCTGAGAAATTGATAGCGCGCCGCGGTTTCGTGGCGCGCCTTGATTCTGTCACCCAAGTGCTTCGTTCAATTCGTATTGATGCACGCATGGGCGATGCAATCGTGAACAAAGTCGGGCCAAGTGCCGTATTTGGGGTCTGACAAAAATGGAACCCAACGAACAAAAAGCCGACACAGCCGAATAATCATTCAGTAATTTTCGCTCTTTTATAGGTCGGCGTTGAGCCTTTCTTTTTGTGAAAGCGCTCAGGCAGGGACCTGCTCGCGGCGAGGATGCCGGTGCTGTCGTATGACCCTTGAAAATTCTGAATGCGTCCGGCGAAAATGACGTTGGATGCCCTTCTTGCCGAGATTAATCTGATTTTCACAAACCGCGACGAGATTGCTGAAAGGAACCTATCAACATCGGAGAGTGTTTATGCGTGTGTCTCGTCTATGGCGTCCGTTCATAGTCCTTGCTGCTTGCCTGTTATTTGCGACAGGCGCAGCATTTGCCAATTCCAAGCCTCAGGTCGGTGTCGCCTGGTACGGAAAATCCGGAATGGCGAAGTCTGTCTTGAAGGGGGTTCAAGAGCGCTTGGCGGAAATAGCTCCACAAATTCAACTGGATGTTCGCGGAGAACTTAAAGACGCGAACGAGTTGCATGAGGTTGCCACCGAGTTCCAGAACGGCGGAAAGGATGGAATGATTATCCTTCGTTCTGGTGGAAGTGTCTATCTTGCGGACCACCCGCCGAGCATATCGACATTTATCGGTGGCAATAATCACCCGGTTTTGCTTGGCGCCGTCGACTCGATGGATGCGCCGGGGGGCAACGTAACTGGTGTCACTTACTATATCGATTTGGTTGGTCCGCTTGAAAGCTTCATGCTCATCGCTCCGCAAGTCCGGTCGTTCTTGCTCATCAGCCAGACTGATTACCCGTCCTCCGCTATAGACGGAAAGGGAACGCTTGAAGCCTGTTCAGCGCTCGAAGTTAAGTGCAAGCAGGTTTTCGCGGTCGGCGAAGCTGAGGTTATTGCCGCCATCGAAGCAGAAATTGGCAACTATGACGCAGTGATCTTGGGCAATCAGGCCGCGGTGTTCGGTCATGCGGCTGCGGCGGTTCGGGCTGGGCACGGCAAACCGGTCTTTTCCTACGCTGCGAAGGGTGTCGAAGGCGGCGCGCTTGGCGGTGTCATCGCCGATGATCATCGGCTTGGCCGACTGCTGGCAGACTCGATCGTGGAAGTCGTTGTGAATGGAAAAGCCATCTCGGATGTTCCGATCAAGATGGATCCAGAGCCCATTCTTGTGATCAATATGACCTCGGCAATCGAATTGCAGCTGGAAATTCCTGCCGAACTTCTCAGCGTTGCACGACTGATCGAATAGCGATCAAGCAACTGGGCCAGCGGCGGGAGTTGCCGCTGGCTTACACTCTTTTCACATAGTTTGGTGTCAAAATGGCGGTTCGCGACAGAAGCCTTGGACGTCGAATAACTCTGCTACTTGCGGTTGCAGTTTCGGTTTGCTTGGTCGGTTTGGTTGTCGTTCTGAACGAACTCAATCGCGCGACGCAGCTGGAAGTGGCGTCAAAAGCAAACCGTGACGTCAGCCAGCTTGTTGCTGCGCAGCTTGCCAGTGCAATCAAGTTCAAGCAAAAAACGTCGATCGAAAATGTATTCGCAGACTATGCGAGTAGACCTGGTTCCGCCATGACCAGCGCATATGTTGTAAGTGCGGGCAACGAAGTTGTCGCGGCCTTTACCATCGAAGGCGCTGAGCCACCAGATTTTCAAGACATTATTGGCAATGCCGATTTGGATGCCGATGAACCGGCTACGCTGGATGTTTTCGATAGCAACCATCAGATCTTGGTCGTTCCGGTCGCGTTTGGCCCGAAGAAGACACATATCGGGACAGTTGCAATCGCTTGGAGTACCGAGCCCATTTACCGTGCAGCGTGGAATGCCAATTTCATTGGAATCGCGATCGGCGCGACGGCACTCATTGGAATTTTGATCTTCATTACTGTTGTGTTGAAATTGGTGGTCCGCAAACCAATAGCGGCCGTTACGGAAGTAATGGCGAAGGTAGCAGACGGCGATACCTCAATCGAGATTCCGTATAACAATCGGGGCGATGAGATCGGTCTGATCGCGAAAACTCTTCGTGTTTTTCAGGATAACCTCGCCGAAAAAATAAGGCTCGAGACAGAAGAAAAGGCAGCGGCGGCTCGGCATGCGGCGGAAGAGAAAAAACGACTTATCGAAGAGCGGGAGCGTGAGGCATCTGAAATGGAGAGGCAGCGTCTCGACGAGGAAAGACTCCGCAACGAAGAAAATGCGCGAATAGCCCGTGAACAACAGATTAAGGAAGAGCACGAGGCCGAACGCCGTGCGAATCTCGAACGTGAAGCAGCAGAGCGTGAACGAGCAAATCAGATCGTCGAGAAAGAGCGGGCGGTCAAAGCAGCCGAACAACGCGCAATCGTTGATACCCTAGCGGAAAAGCTGAAGAGGCTAGCCGGTGGCGAGCTTGACGCCTGTATTGACGAGCCGTTCGCGGACGCCTACGAAACCTTGCGGCAAGATTTCAACGCGACGCTTGATAGCCTTCAAATGACAGTTCGTTCCATCATCGATGGTGCGCGAAGTATTGGTGAAAGCGTTAGCGAGTTTGATCGTGCCGCTGGACGTTTATCGTCGAGTACCGAGAAGACTGCTTTTGCGTTACAATCTTCTGCAAGTTCACTGAATGATTTGGCCGAGTCAGTCCGTTCGATCTCTGACGCCTGTACAGTGGCGAACGAATCTGCAAGTGAAACGCGAAGCGAGGCAGAAACCAGCACAAAAATTGTGTCGGACGCAATCTCTGCAATGACGAACATTCGGTCGTCGTCGTCAGAAATCAGCAAAATTAGCGACGTAATCGAAGGCATAGCCTTCCAAACAAATTTATTGGCGCTGAACGCCGGCGTCGAGGCTGCACGGGCGGGTGATGCTGGAAGAGGGTTTGCGGTTGTCGCCTCGGAAGTACGATCGCTTGCTCAAAAATCCGCTGAGGCTGCAAGTGATATTAATCAGCTTATCGAAGCCAGCACTGAGTGCCCGTCCGGTGAAGGTGCTCTGGCGGGCTGCGGTGCGTCCCGGTTACGCTGCTCTTGCAGCGTAACTCCAGGGCATCAACTCGTCCAGCCGAGTGATCTTGTGATCTGCGATGTGGCGAAGGACGTGCGTCAGCCAGGCTTGCGGGTCGATGCCATTCAGCTTCGCGGTCTCGATCAGGGTATAGGCGATTGCAGCGGCGTTGCCGCCGCCCTTTGAGCCTACAAAGAGATAGTTCTTCCTTCCGAGGGCCACACAACGCATCGCCCGCTCAGCTGAATTGTTGTCGATCTCCAGGAAGCCGTGGTCGAGATATGGGCGCATTTTCTTCATGCGGGTCAGTGCGTAGCGGATCGCCTTGGCGAGTTCGGATTTGCCTGGAATCCTCGACAACTGGGCGTGCAACCACGCTTCCAAGCCATCGAAGACCGGTTTGGCCTTTTCTTGGCGGAGCCGCACCCGGTCGTCGGGGCATTTGCCACGGGCCTCTTTCTCGACGCGGTAGAGGGCGGCGATGCGCTTGATAGCTTCTTCGGCGACCTCCAGGCCGCTCGCCTTGAAGATGTCGACGAACTTGCGCCGAACATGGGCCATGCAGGCAACTTCGTGCACCTCGCCGGCGCGATACAGCTTGTTGAACCCGGAGTAGCCGTCGGCGTGCATCCAGCCCTTGAACTTGCTGAGATGGTCGGCGGGATGCTTGCCTTCGCGGTCCGTGCTGAACTGGTACCAAGCTGCGGGCGGATCACCGCTTGCCCACGGGCGCTCGTCACGGACATAGGTCCAGATCCGTGCTGTCGCGCATTTGCCCTTCGCCTGCATCTTGATCGGGGTGTCGTCCGCAAAGATTGCGTGGCCGCTGCGAACATACCGCCCGATGGCGTCGGCCAGCGGTTCCAGCAGCTTTGCCGATTTGCCGACCCAATCGGCAAGGGTTGAGCGATCCAGGTCGATGCCCTCACGCCCAAAGATCTGGCTTTGGCGATAGAGCGGGCAATGGTCGGCATATTTGTTCACGAGCACATGCGCTAGCAGGCCGGGGCCGGGCCGGCCGCGTTCAATCGGACGCGATGGCAGCACCGCTTGGCAGATCTTCTCGCAGCAGCTGCAGGCCATGCGCGGTCGGACGATGCGGTTCACCACGAACCTGCCGGGGATATATTCCAGCTCCTCGGTCACATCTTCGCTGATCGCCCGCAAATTGCCACCGCAGGCGCAGGTATCACCGGGTGACAGCACTTCCTCGTTGCGCGGCAGTTCCGGCGGCAGAGGCTTGCGCTTGGGCTTTTCCTGATTGTCGGTGTCGC
Organism: uncultured Limibaculum sp.; assembly: GCA_951813525.2. Classification (GTDB taxonomy): domain Bacteria; phylum Pseudomonadota; class Alphaproteobacteria; order Rhodobacterales; family Rhodobacteraceae; genus Thermohalobaculum. The sequence continues at coordinate 1,604,327 of CATOTJ020000002.1, read as the reverse complement.
CCTCTTCCTCCGACGGTGCGACCTGGGCCGCCGCTGTCTCTTCCTCTTCGAGACGCAGTTCGAGATTGAGCTGATCGGAGGTCTCGGACTTCGAGCCGAACCGGTGCTGTCGATGCCCCGCGAGCTGATGCTTCAGCCGGGCAATTTCCAACGCCTGGGACTTCACGGTGCTCGCAAGCTGGACGGCGACCGACTTCAGCTCCTTGGGGTCATCCGGCAGTTTGGAAGCGTCATCGAGCATGGCGGGCTTATACCGCGCCCGGATGCCAATGTGAATCCTATGGCGCTGGATTTGTTGATAAAATGCCTGTCGTCAACGGCCTCCAGGTTCGCTTGGGCATGCGCCAGTCGATGCCTTCCAGCAGCATCGCCAACTGTGCTGACGTGACCGATACCTTCCCATCTGCCGGTGAGGGCCACACGAAGCGGCCTTTTTCCAGGCGCTTGGAAAACAGGCATCCGCCCTGACCGTCCCACCAAATGACTTTAATCAGATCACCGCGCCTGCCCCGGAACACAAACAGATGCCCGGAGAACGGATCTTCCGCCAAAACATTCTCGGCCAGCGCCGACAGTCCGTTGAACCCTTTGCGCATGTCCGTGACACCGGCAGAGAGCCAGACCTTCGTTTGCGCCGGTACCGGGATCACGCGGACAGCTTCCGGATCAATGCAGCCAGAGCGGTGGGATCATAGGAGCCGCTGATCGTCAGCCGGTGGCCACTCACCAGTTCGATCAGCATCTCACGGCATGCGGCGCCGGACGACGGTGGCGGCTGAACAGGCTCGACAACCTCGACAGGCAAGAACCGGGCAACATCATCGACTTTCGGCGACGCTGCAAACTGGGGATCTTTCAGCCAGTTGAAAACCTGATTGGCATTCACATCGTAACGCCGAGCGACCTGACTGACCGAGACACCCGGAAACCGCGTTTGCGCGCAGATCATCCGCTTCTCATCGTCGCTCCAGTTCCTGCGCCGCCGTCGCTTCGCCATTCGAGACCCGCTAATGTCCACTTGTTCCTAATGGACATTATCTCCCATTAGCGCGACGCGTCAGAGCGGGGACGCCGGACGGTTACAGCACTGAAGAAATTGAGAAAGGCGTTTCGCTTGTTGATAGAACGGGTGAAGCGCTGGCGAACATTTCGAACAGGGTCGTCGAAGTATCAGAACATTTCGTCGTGATCGGCGACCGAGCGCGCAAGCAAGTCGGAGACATCGGTGAAATAAATACATCCGTACATGAAATCGAAGGGCTCACGCAGAGCAACGCGGCTCTTGCCGAGGAAACCTTTGCGACCACAACCAGTTTGAGTGAGCAGACCGATATATTGGCCGCGTCAGTCGCTCGGTTCAGTTTTAACAGTGAACAATCAAATCACGGCGGCTCCGCCAATCGGCGAGCGAGTGCTTTGTAAGACTCTCGTTTCAATCAACAATTCTCATCTGGATTCAGCACGCTAGCGCCAAGGTCCGAGCTTCGTTAATCAATTTTCGTCTTCCTTCTTCTTCTCGGCCTCTTCACCGCGCCGCCCATCGACCCAATACCCCTTAAACTCGGCGCCGGAAGCGTAGGTCATCACGCCGAAACCATGCTGACGGCCTTTCTCGAAGGCTCCCTTGTAAACGTCACCATTCGCGTATCGGGCTTCGCCCTCGCCGTGGATCTCGCCTTCTTTCCAGCCGCCCATGTAAACGAAGCCGTCCTTTAAGGTCAGTTTGCCTTCGCCTTCGCGTTTGCCTTGCACGAAATCGCCTTCATAGACGGCGCCGTCTGGGTAGGTGATCTTACCCTTGCCGTTTTGCTGTCCCTTGTCCCAGCCACCTGCGTAAACGTGGCCATCGGCATAGGTCATTGTGCCGGTGCCATGATGTTTGGCGTCTTGGAAGCCGCCCTTGTAGACAGATCCATTGGCGTATTTTGCTTCGCCGTCGCCGGTGATCACGCCCTTTTTCCAGGCGCCCTCATAGTGACCGCCGTCGGCATAGGTGATCTTGCCCTTTCCGTCCGGTGTTCCGTTGACAAAGCTGCCTTCATAGATCGAGCCATTGGGATAGGTGGCCTTGCCTTTACCCTCGATCCGGCCTTCTTTCCAGGCGCCGGTATAGACATATCCATCTGCGCCGGTGAACGTGCCAGCACCCTGGCGGTCACCATTGACGAACTCGCCTTCATATTTGTCGCCCGAGGCATAGGTAGCCATACCTTTGCCGTGGCGATTGCCGTCCTTGAACGAGCCTTTGTATTTGTCGCCATTGCCATAGGTGGCTTCGCCATCGCCGGTGATCTGCCCGGCTTTCCAGGAACCGGTATAGGTGAAACCATCTGGCAGTTTGATCGTGCCGGTGCCTTCGCGCAGGCCTTTGGCGAACTGGCCATCATAGACAGCCTTGTCAGGATAGGTGACTTTGCCCTTGCCGTGCTGGGTTCCCTCCAGCCACTCGCCCTCATAGCGATATCCATTTTCGCGTACCATGACCCCTTTGCCATGATGGGCGGAATTCTTGAATTCGCCCTCATAGGTCATGCCGTTCGGGTAAACTGCGGTTCCCTTGCCTTGAATGACACCATTGACCCACGCGCCGTCATAGGACCCGCCATTGGCATAGACGATCTTGCCCTTACCGTTCGGGACGCCTTCCTTGAACTCGCCTTCATAGACTGATCCGTTAGGAAACTTGGCTTTGCCTTTGCCCTGAATGACCCCTTCGAACCACTCGCCGGTGTATTCGTAGCCGTCCGGGGCGGTATAGGTTCCCTGGCCGTGCTGTTTGCCGTCCTTGAACTGGCCTTCGTAAACCGCACCGGAGTCGTATTCTTTTTTCGCCGAGCCGCTCGATTGCGCAAAGGCAATCCCAGTGGCCGCCAATCCGCCAATCAGGCCGAACGCCAACTGCCTCATCATGTCCCAACTCCCATCGCATTCGTTATATGGCCTGTCTTTGGTGACGGCCTGTTCTATCCTACGAATTTTCCGTCTTCAAATTTGCCTTCCAGCCGCGTGCCGTCCGGATAAATCGCGACGCCATCGCCGTTGATCTGTCCGGCAGTCCACGCGCCTTCATACTTAAAGCCATCCGGTGCCGTATAGCTGCCGGTACCATCGCGCTGACCGTCCTTGAACTGGCCCTCGTACACGCCGCCGGCTGCATAGATCGCCTTGCCGGCACCATCGCGATTGCCGCCCCGGAACTCGCCTTCATAGATGTCGCCATTGGCGTAAACAGCCTTGCCCTTGCCACTGATTTTGCCTTTCGACCAGTCGCCTTCATAGGCAAAGCCGTCGGGCAGCGTCAGCTTTCCAGTGCCGTCCCGCAGGCCTTGTTTGAACATACCGACATAAACCGCGCCATCGGGATAGGTGGCTGTCCCGGCGCCGTTCTGTTGGCCATTCGCCCATTCGCCTTTGTACTTGAACCCATCTTTGCGCGTGGCAGTACCTTGTCCGTGCTGGACCGATTGCTTGAATTGGCCCTCATAGCTGAGGCCGTCCGAATAGACCGCGGCCCCGCTGCCTTCGATCTGGCCATTGACCCATTCACCGTCATAGGTGCCGCCATCGGCATAGGTAATCTTTCCTTTGCCATGTGGCTTGGCGTCCTTGAATTGGCCTTCATAGATTGATCCGTTCGGGAATTTGGCTTTGCCCTGTCCCTCGATCTGGCCATCGACCCAGTTCCCCGCATACTCGAAACCGTCCGTTGCCGTGTAGGTACCGTAACCGTTCTGCTTGCCGTCCTTATAGGCGCCCGAATAGACGGCGCCTGAATCGAACGTCTGGGTGATTGTCTCGCCGGTCGCAGTGTCTGCTGCCGTGGTGGCGGCACTGGCATTGGTCGGTGTCGGTGCTTCAACTGCTGCAGGTGCGGCGCTGTCATCGGAAGCGCTTTTCAGCGCGGCATCAGCGGCGCTGACAGCTTCATCAAATTCGGCGCAGCCCGCGATTGCAACAGGCAGAATTGCGGCCAGAAGCAAGGGTTTTACGTTCTTCACTGTTCCCCCGGCGGCGGTTCTTCCGCCCCATTGTTTCATGTTCCGGCGACACTCTACGAATCTTGCCACGCACTGACAACGCCCAAGTATCCAGATGCTTAGTTCGAGTTCGCGGCTGCAATGCGGCCATGCGGACCCCGTTCTTGCCCTGATCCGGACCTCCCCCTAAAAGCACTTGCTCTTGCCGCCCGCCGCGGCGCCGGAGGCTTCAGCATGTCACACCCCGATCATTTGCGTGTTCTGATCGTCCAGGAAAATCCAGTTGCCGGGGACATTGCCGGCAACTTGAAGCTGGCGCAGGCCGCGTTGGCGGATGGCGAGGCTTTGGGCGCCCACCTGGTTGTGTTGCCCGAAATGTTCCTGTCCGGCTATCAGGTGCTTGACCTCTCTGTCCGGCCCGCCTTCCTGCGCGATTGCCAGGCGGCGATCGACATTCTGGCGGCGGGAACACAGGCCGGCGGGACGGCGCTGGCCATCGGCGCGCCGATTCCCGGCTCGACGACAGAACCGGGTCAGGACCATGCAGGTGCCTATAATGCGGTTATGCTGTGTCAGGATGGGGCAGTCCGCGCAACGTTCCGCAAACATCACCGTCCGAATTACGGTGTCTTTGACGAGAAGCGTCTTTACCTGGAAGGTCCGGCGCCGGGACCGGTCGAGATCAATGGATGCCGTGTTGGTTTTCCAATCTGCGAAGACCTTTGGTTTCCGGACGTCGCCGAGACGTTGGAGGAAGCGGGAGCAGAGCTACTCATTTCGCCGAATGGCTCGCCCTATCATCGCGGCAAACACGATGTCCGCATCGGGCACATGGTGGCAAGAACCGTCGAAACCGGGTTGCCGTTGGTCTACCTGAACCTCATCGGCGGACAGGATGACCAGATTTTTGACGGCGGATCTTTCGCGCTGAACCCTGGCGGGTCACTGGTGGCACAGCTTCCGTTCTTCGACGCGCATTCCCGTCTGTTGGACATACGGCGCACCGATGATGGCTGGCGGATTGATCAATCTGAACTGGCCGAGGTGCCGGAACCATGGGCGCTGGATTATCGCGCGATGGTCGAAGCGACGCGCGACTATGTTCTGAAATCCGGGTTCTCGAAGATTCTGTTGGGGCTATCTGGCGGGATCGATTCTGCCCTGGTTGCAACAGTTGCAGCCGATGCGCTTGGCGCTGAAAATGTCCGCTGTGTCCGATTGCCGTCAAAATATTCGTCGGAAGGGTCTTTGACCGATGCCGCTGATTTGGCGCAGCGCTTAGGGGTCCTATGCCAGACATTGCCGATCGGCGATGGGGTCGAGGCGATCGAAACCTCGCTGGCACCGCTTTTCGATAGTCTGGCTCCAGATGTCACCGAAGAGAATCTGCAAAGCCGTCTGCGCGGCCTGCTTCTGATGGCCTTGTCGAACAAATTTGGCGAATTGCTGCTGACCACCGGCAACAAGTCGGAGATGGCGGTCGGCTACGCGACGATCTATGGCGACATGAACGGCGCCTATAATCCAATCAAGGACCTCTATAAGACCCGGGTTTTCGAGTGCTCGCGCTGGCGCAATCTGGAACACCGGCCGTGGATGCGCGGCCCGTCTGGCGAGGTGATTCCGCCGAACATCATTCAAAAGCCGCCATCAGCGGAACTGCGTCCTGATCAAACAGACCAGGACAGCTTGCCACCCTATGATGTGCTGGACGACATCTTGCGGCAATTGGTCGAGGATCAGTTATCGACCGATGAGATTATCGCTGGTGGCCACGATCGCGAGACCGTGATGAAGGTACAAGGCCTGCTCTACATCTCGGAATACAAGCGTTTTCAATCGGCACCAGGGGTCAAGCTGACCCAACGGGCATTTTGGCTGGACAGGCGATATCCGATTGTAAATCGGTGGCGCGATCGTTCATGACGCAGGATTGTCAGGTGGCGGCAATCAGAGCCAGTCGCCCGTTCCACCATTCGGTGTCGCGCCCCAATAGACGGCAGACGCAATCTCGGGCTTCGCCGCGGGCGTTTGATCGGCTATCACCGATAACGCGAAGAAAATCAGGAGCGCAGCATTTTCGACCGAGAGGATCAGGTGGGTGCAGCCGATGCGCCCGGGCGCGTCTTTTACGCCTCGCGGCGAAAACGATGGCGCGGGGCGCTTATGGTCTTGGCCGCCCTGGGCGTGGGGGCTTTTCTGGTTTCGCGGCAGCCACCTCTGGACATGTCGAATTACTGGGACATTGCGCTGGTTGCGACGACGTGGATCGGCCTGATCTGGGTTGCAGCCACTGGTATCGAACGGTGTTTCGAGCAATTGCCAACACTGCGTGCGCTTCCAGAAGGTTTGGTTCTTTTTCCAACATCCAACCGGCAATCAGTCATCCCTTGGTCGGATATCACAAGGATAGAGGTCTATCGCTTCTTCAAGAGCAGATGGGCGGCAAGGTTCCTGTCCTTGGTCGTGGACGATCCGCGCAAAATCAGCCGCCATCTGCCGTTGCACCTTCGGATCGCCTATTGCGCCGATCGATGGGTTGCGGGTGACAACCGCTATTTTCGCCCAGCCAGCGATTTTGACGTTCCCGTAACCCAGGTCGTCGAGGAGATTGAAGCTTGGCGGATCGCCAGTTCCGACACCCGTGAATCCGAAAACCAGGCAGAATAACCCGTAACGCGATTGCGACCCGCTTGACCGCGGCGGCGTTTCGGTCAATGACGCGCGCAAATGTCCCGTGTCCCGAAAACCCGATCACGCCAGTCCAAACAGGCACCCAAGGGCGTCACCTTTCAGGCCTCGCCCGGCCCGCGCCGCCTGGCAGGTGGCCTATGTGCCGTTATCGCTCTGCTATTCCTGCTGCATCAAACTCAGATCGACGGTAACGCGATCTGGATTCGACTTTTCGCGCTGCTCATGATGACCTTCTTCGGCGGACTCGCATGGTACTTCCTGCGCCGGGGATCGCGTCGAGGGCCCGTTTTGCACGTAGGGCGGGATGGATTTGGGATCGCGATCGGTTTCAACGGATGGCTGGAATTTCCATGGGAAGACGTCGAAGCCTTCCGGTATTGGGAACCGACCGGCCTTGGTATGATTGTCAAACGCCGTCAGTCGCGATGGGTCGGTGTTCTACTGAACCGCAAATTACCGGCCGACAAACTTACTAACGATGAACGGTTCGAGATCTGGTTGAACACGTTTCACAACCGTCCGGGCTTCTGCGTACTTCACCCATTTGTTGACGCACCGATTCTGGACGTTCTGCAGGCGTTCAAGGACTATGCCCCCCCTCGCACCGACGATTACAATTGGATGAGCCGATGACCGTCACCCGTTTCGCACCATCCCCAACAGGGCTGCTGCATGTCGGCAATCTGCGCACCGCCGTTCTGAACTGGCTGGTAGCCAAAAAGACGGGCGGTTCGTTCATCTTAAGGATCGATGACACTGATCCCGAACGGTCGCGCACCGAATATACCGATCAGATCCGCCGGGACCTGGAATGGCTGGGGTTGGAATGGGACCGGGAAGAACATCAGTCCACCCGTTTGGACCAGTATCACTCTGCGGCTGACAAGTTGCGCACGGCCCGTCGTCTTTACGACTGTTACGAGACGCCGTTAGAGCTGGATCTGAAACGTAAAAGCCAACTCAACGCCGGCCGGCCGCCGGTCTATGACCGCACGGCGCTGACATTGACCGAGGCAGAGAAGGAAGCGCTGCGCGCCGATCGCAACGCCCATTGGCGGTTTCTGCTGGATCGCGAGGAGATCGCCTTCGACGATGCGATACGCGGGCCGCAGAAGGTCGACGCCGCCTCGCTCTCGGACCCCGTACTGATCCGGGCGGATGGTCAGTTACTCTACACGCTGGCGTCGGTCGTCGACGATATGGAGATGGGCGTGACCCACGTGGTGCGCGGTGCCGACCACGTCACCAACACCGGCGCGCAGATCCAAATCTTTCAGGCAATGGATGGGCAGCCGCCCGCCTTTGCCCATCACTCGTTGCTGACAGATGCCGATGGTGGTGCGCTGTCCAAGCGACTGGGAACATTGGCACTTAAGGATCTTCGCGAGGCTGGAATGGAGCCGATGGCTTTGGTGTCCTTCATGACACGGCTCGGCTCGTCAATGCCTGTTGAGGTTATCAATGAGCGCGAAATTCTGATTGAAAGTTTTGATCTTGGCCAGTTTGGAATGGCGCCGACCAAGTTCGACGCGCAGGAGCTTTCGCTGCATTCGGCAAAGTCGCTCCGGTCGCAGTCATTTGACGCCGTTGCAAGCCGTTTGACCGAAGCTGGGGTGCCCGAAACAATCGCCGCCTCGTTTTGGGAGGCCATCGGCCCTAATCTTGATGGAATGGGTGAAGTCGAAGATTGGCTGGACCTTTTGAACAACGGTACCGCCCCAAAGATCGAAGCCGACGACGCCGAGTTTGTTGCGCAAGCGCTCGCCTTGTTGCCACCACGGCCCTGGGATGGCCAGACTTGGAAATCCTGGGCCGACGCTGTGAAAGCAGAAACTGGGCGTAAAGGGCGGGGACTGTTCCAACCGTTGCGCCGCGCAATCACGGGCCGCGATCACGGGCCGGATATGGGCGCATTGATGCCGTTGATGCAGGGACCGGTTCCGACGCCATGACGACGGAAAGGCCCGCTTTGGCGTTGGCGCCTCGTTTCGCACCGCGAGCAATGAGGTTCTTGACTTGGCCCCGGTCAGGCGTCACACCCTCACACCATGACCACCGCGCTGATCATTTGCGAGATCTGCATTATCCGCTGACATAGGTTCGCGGTGGGTACCCTTTCGACATGAATTTTTCCGCCGCGGGCCAGACCCGAAGGGTGCCGCCATGACTGAGATCCGGCTTTACAACACGCGAACGCGGTCGAAGGAGATCTTTGTCCCCATCGATCCCGAAAACGTGCGCATGTATGTCTGTGGCCCCACCGTCTATGACCGCGCCCATATCGGAAATGCCCGCCCGGTCGTGGTCTTTGATGTGCTGTATCGCCTGCTGCGTCGCATCTTTGGCGCAGATCATGTCACCTACGCCCGCAACTTTACCGATGTCGACGACCGGATCATTGAAAAGGCGGTGGCAACCAAAGCAGCGGACGAAACTCTCGAGGACGCGACCAAGCGTATCACCAACGAGACAATTGGCTGGTATCACGAGGACATGGATGCGTTGGGAGCCCTGCGTCCCGACGTTGAACCGCGTTGCACCGAGATGATTCCGCAGATGGTCGAAATGACAGAGGCGCTGATCGATCGCGGCCATGCCTACGCCGCCGAAAACCACGTCCTGTTTTCGGTTGAAAGCCACAAGGACTATGGGTCGCTTTCCGGCCGGTCGGTCGACGACATGATTGCGGGCGCACGGGTCGAGGTCGCACCCTACAAAAAGAACCCGATGGATTTTGTAATCTGGAAGCCGTCGACCGGCGATCAACCCGGCTGGCCCTCGCCCTGGGGCCGCGGGCGCCCGGGCTGGCACATCGAATGCTCGGCTATGGCCAAGGATTTGTTTGGCGAAGTTTTCGACATCCACGCCGGGGGCATCGATCTGGCCTTTCCTCACCACGAAAACGAGTTGGCCCAGTCCTGCTGCGCACACGAAACCGACCGCATGGCCAACTGGTGGATGCACAACGAAATGCTGCGCGTGGAAGGCGAGAAGATGTCCAAAAGCCTGGGCAATTTCTTTACCGTGCGCGAACTGCTTGACGACGAAGTCGAACCCGAAGTCGTCCGCTATGTCCTGTTGTCCAGCCACTATCGGCAAACGATCGATTGGACAAAGAAGCGGATTGACGAAGCGCGGTCGGCGTTGACGAAGTTTACTCAGGTGCTGGGGCGTGACGGTCCAGTGCAAGACCGGGTTCACCTGGCAGAGGGCGAACCGGATGTCGGGGTATTGGCAGCTCTGGCCGATGACCTGAACACGCCGCTTGCGCTTTCGCGGCTTCATCATATTGCAGGTTCGAAAGATCCAATCACCCCATTTGATTTTGCGGCCACTCTGGGTGCGCTTGGGTTCGATTGGGCTGATCTGGTGCGCCGGTACGGGCACGATCAGAAATTACGGAATGCCGATGAGCACGTCGAGGCCCTGATCAATCAATTGCTCGCAGATCGTCAATCTGCGCGCCAGGCACGTGATTTTGCGCGGGCGGACGCGATCAGAGACGGATTCACGAACGCAGGCGTCTCAGTGACCGATACTGCCGATGGTGCAACTTGGGAGCTTTCGAAGGACTTTGATCCTTCAAAGCTGGAGGCCCTGAAATGACCCGCGACCGCCTCTATCTGTTCGATACAACGTTGCGCGACGGCCAGCAGACGCAAGGCGTCGATTTCAGCGTGCAGGATAAGATCCGCATCGCCAAGGTTCTCGATGAACTGGGCCTCGATTATGTCGAAGGCGGCTGGCCCGGCGCCAATCCCACCGACAGTGATTTCTTTGCGCAGGCGCCCAAACTGAATAACGCAAAGTTTCTTGCGTTCGGGATGACCAAACGCGCTGGCCGTTCGGCAGCCAATGACGAGGTTCTGGCCGAAGTCGTCAACGCAGGTACTGGAACGGTCTGTCTGGTTGGCAAGTCGCATGATTTTCATGTTACCGAAGCTTTGGGGATCGAGCTGGAAGAAAATCTGCTGAACATCGGCGAGAGTATTCAGCATCTGGTCAAGCAGGGCCGCGAGGCAATTTTCGACGCCGAACACTTCTTTGACGGGTACAAGACCAATCCGGAATACGCGATGGCGTGCTTGGCCACAGCGCTGGAGGCCGGTGCCCGCTGGGTGGTATTGTGCGACACCAATGGTGGAACATTGCCGCTGGAAATCGGCACGATTGTTCATGATGTTTGCCAGATCCTACCGGGCGACAAGATCGGTATTCATACCCACAACGATACCGAAAACGCTGTCGCCAGCAGCCTGGCCGCTATCGAGGCGGGGGCACGCCAGATTCAGGGCACGCTGAACGGGTTGGGCGAGCGCTGTGGAAATGCGAATCTGACCTCTCTGATCCCGACATTGCTGCTCAAACCGCTTTACAGCGAAGCGTTCGAGACAGGGATTAGGGTTGAGAATCTACCAAAGCTGCGAGCCGCGTCGTTGATGTTGGATGAAGTGCTGAACCGGGTGCCGGATCGCCAAGCGGCCTATGTCGGCGCCGCAGCCTTCGCGCACAAGGCCGGGCTGCATGCATCGGCCATCGTCAAGAACCCCTCTACCTATGAACATATCGAGCCAGAGGCCGTCGGGAACGAACGCGTTATTCCGATGTCTAACCAGGCAGGTAAGTCGAACCTTGTCGACCGGTTGGCGAAGGCCGGGATCGAGGTTGGCAAGAACGATAAGCGCCTGGGCCCATTGCTCGCATTGGTTAAAGAACGCGAAGATGACGGTTACGCCTATGACAGCGCAGGCGCCAGTTTCGAAATTCTGGCACGGCGCCATCTGTCGATCTTGCCAAAGTTTTTCGAGGTTGAACGCTATCGCGTTAGCGTCGAGCGCCGCACAAATGCGGTCGGCGAAGAGGTATCCGTGACCGAGGCCGTCGTTGTGGTTCAAATCGGCAAGGAACGCATGATTTCGGCCTCCGAATCTCAGGACCCGATTTCCAAAAAGGACCAGGGACCGATAAACGCACTTTCGCGGGCGCTGGTTAAGGATCTTGGTCCCTATCAGAGCGTCATCGACAAGTTGAAACTGGTGGACTTTAAAGTCCGTATCCTGAATGGCGGCACGGAAGCGGTTACGCGTGTTCTAATTGATTCGATTGACGGCAAGGGCGGGCTTTTTTCGACCGTCGGCGTGTCGGCTAACATAGTGGACGCGTCGTTCAAGGCGCTTGAAGACGCGTTGCTGATGTGCCTGATCCGCTCGGGGACGGCGCCGCGGTGATTATTCAGGCTGCACCGTTTCCATGCGGTGTGCTGTTCCGGGTGCCTCCCGCGACCGGGCCGGGCCAGCGGCGATGCCCGAACGTTTTGCGGAGCTCAAATGACCGCTGATGCCTGCGCCGCCATCGTTCAACGCGACGACCCCCGCCTTTATAAGACCGCACTCTTCGCCTGCGAACCCGGGCGTTCGCGGCTGATGGTGGTTTATGCCTTCGATATCGAACTTTCCCGTGCGACCCGTGCGTCCAAGGAAAGCCTGATCCCGCGGATGCGCCTGCAGTGGTGGCGCGATGTGATCGACGGGGCAAGCACAGGCGACCAACCGAAGGCGCATGATGTGGCCGGCCCGATGGCATCGATGATCCGCGAAGAGGTTGAAAATCGGCCGCAACCCCGTGGCCCGGCCTGCACGGAAAATCTTGAAGGCTTGATCCGAGCACGAGAGAGCACCGAGTTGGATCTTCCGATCGATCAGGACCGCTACGAGGCCTGGACGATAGATCGTTTCCGCGGTCTGATCTTGGCGGCCCGGTGGGCGCTGGATGATACCAAGGCCAGAAATGTCGGTTCTGGCCCGGAATCCGCCGCCGCCCCGGTCCTCGGGGCCGCCTTTGCGATCCGAAATGCGCGGAGAATGGCGGCAGAGCAGGGCGCGACGTTGTTGCCAAATCTGACTGGCACTGATGTAGCTGCATTGGCGCGGGGAGCCCTGACCGAAAAAGCGGCGCAGATTGTCCGCGAGACGGCCAGATCATCGTTGTCGTCGCTGGCGGATATGCGGCGCACCCAAAGAAAGGTCGAGGGCAATCTGATCCCTGCCTATCTACCCCTTTTGTGGGCTGAACGGTCGTTGCACCTGGTTGTCAAAGACCCCGCCGCCATCTTCGGGCAGCTTGATGACATTGACCGGCCATTCGACGGGCTCAGGCTCGCTTGGCGGGCCTTGCGCGGGCGTTGGTGAGGGGCTTTTCCACAACACCAGCCCATTCCCGAGTATTGCCAAAGGCACTCCGATCAAGGCCAGCATCGGCCATCGATAGTCTTCGGCAAAGGTCGAGATGATCAGCGCCACCAAGGGAAACATCACCGAAGCATAGGCGGCGCGCTCTGGCCCGATCCGCTCAACCACGATGAAGTACATGACAAACACCACGCCCGAACCCATGACAATCAGCCAAAGAAGCGAGCCGACATAAGTGAACGAAAGCTCGAAATCGAAACTTTCGCCGCGCAGCAAGGTCACGCAAACCATCCACAAACCGCCATAGACCATCGCCCAACCGATCGTCCCATAGCGCGGCATCCCTGCGCCCAAGTTTCGCGCACCGACCAAACCACCGCCAGCAAACAGACAGACGCTGAGGATCAACAACGCACCCGACATCACCTCGGGTCCGTCAATCGGCAACCCGGATATCTCGGGCCAGAACACCAACACCGTACCGGCGACCCCCAGGGCCGCCCCGATCGCGGGCAGGCGATCCGGTATCTTACGAAACAGAACCAGTGTGATCAGCATAGTGGCGCCAGAAACACCGGCGAAAAAGACCGCCACCACACCGGTCGTCAGATGCGCTGCAGCAAGATAGGTCAACCAGTAATTGACCGAGAACATCAGCGCCCCCTGCAAGGCGCACCAAAGATGCTGACGCCAATGCAAACGGACGACCTTTCCGGCCAGCCAGGCACCCACCAGAACCAGGCATCCGGCCAGTAAATAACGATAACTCAAGGACGCCGACGGCGCGACCACGCCCAATTGGAACTTCATCATGATCCAGGTCGAACCCCAGACCAAAACAGTTGCGACATAAAGCAGGACGGTTGTCGGGTTCACCGCTTTTGCAACACATAGACCGAGCTTTGCAGACCAGTGCCAGGAATGTGCTCGCCATATTCCTTGAACAACAGATCGGCGATGGCGTGTTCGGTCAGCTCCAAAATTCGCGTTTGCATCGACCCTTCGGCCAGCGCGTGATCGTTAAGGGACAGAACGAAACAGCCCCCGACAGGCAGCTTTGCCAGGACGTTGTCGATCAACGTTGCGGGCATGAAATTGGGGTTCAGAACGCCGATTGCCGCTGCATTCTGGTAAGTATCGTCGGCGACGCTGTCCAAGGGCTGCGAAAGGTCGATCTCGAACAGCGTCCGATAGGCATCCTTTTGCCCGGCGATCTTCAACATGCCCGGCGAAATGTCAGCGCCGTCAAGGCATTCGAAACCTGCCTCGCGCAGCGCCAATCCGCTCAGGCCTGTTCCGCATCCCAGTTCCAGCAAAGGCGCCCATGGCAGACCGGCATGCGCGGCCAACGCAGCGGCGCATCGCAGGGGTGTGACATAGCCCCCCGACGTCAGTTCGGTTTCATAATCCGCGGCCCATCGGTCATAAAATTCTGCCGCCGCTTGCGGTGACTGCAGATCATAGACTGTGCCCAGGCGGTCGCTCGTCATCGTTTCTTCAAAACGTGAACGGTCGATTCCAGGTCGATCCCCGGAAGGTGCGGGCCGTGTTCGCGGAAAACCAGATCGGCCGCGCCGCCTGCAATCAAATCCTCGACCCGTTGCGGGTACTCGGTTTCCGCCAGAGCATGGTCGTTTAACGAAAAAACCAGGCATCCACCCACAGGCAGGATCGCCAAAGCCTTGTCCATCGTTTCCGGCGGTGCATGGCCCGGGCTGATGACACCTGCGGCGTTGATATGGGCGTAGGCCCCTGCAGCAAACGGCAGCGGTTCTTCCGGCTCGATTTCATGGATCGCCCGATAGGCGCCGGTTTGCTCCGCGCGGACCCTCATCTCGGCCGATGGTTCGGCGCCGTCGACCGCACCGAACCCAGCGGCCCGTAACGCCAGCCCCGATAAACCGGTGCCGCACCCAAGGTCCAAAACGGGTGCCATCAGATCGCGCGCTTCTTTCGCCAGCGCCTGAGCACAGCGGCGCGGGGTGGCATAACCGTTCTCGGAAATTTCGGCGTCATAGCTCTCCGCCCAATCGTCGTAAAACGACCTGGTGTGATCGGGGTTGTCCAGCCCATAAGCGGTGTCCAGGAATTTTCGATCGGCCATGAAACCCTTCCCGCCATGAAACCCTCCCCATTGCCATGACGATAGGCAGCGAACGAGTTCCGGTCAAACCCCGGGCCCTACTCAATCGCAGGGCCCGGAAACTGATCGCGTAAGATACGCTTCAGCGGTTTCCCTGTCGGATTACGCGGGATTTCGTCAATGAACGCCACGCCTTTTGGCTGCTTGTATCTGGCAAGCTGTCCCTGACAGTGCGCCATGATCTCTGCCTCAGTGACGCTGTCGGTCGCCACAACGATCACCGCGAACGGGCTTTCGCCCCATTTTTCACTGTCCTGACCGATCACTGCGACATCGGCGACGCCGTCATGGGCCATCAGGACATTTTCGATCTCGGCGGGATAAACATTTTCGGCGCCAGAGATGATCATGTCCTTCACTCTGTCATGTATGGTGACATAGCCATCTTCATCCGCGATCCCGATATCGCCAGAGTGCAACCAGCCATCGCGGATCGTCTCGGCGGTCGCGTCCGGCCTGTTCCAATACCCGACCATGTTGTGCGCGCCGCGCATGATGACCTCGCCCGGTGTGCCCGCAGGAACATCTTTGCCGTCTTCATCCACAACGCGCACATCGGTCAGCAAATAGGCCCGGCCTGTCGAGCCAGCCCGTGCTTCGGCTTCGTCACCGCCCAAGAAGCAACCCGGACCAAAGGTCTCGGTCATGCCATAGACCTGATGGATCTCAATTCCCATCGCATGATATCTGCGGATCAACTCGACCGGCACCGGGCTGGCACCGGATAGGATAGAATGCAGGCTCGACAGATCCCGCTCCTGAAATCCCGGCACCTGCAGCATGAAGTTCAGCATTGCCGGAACGGCCAGGGTCTTGGTGATCTTCTCGGTTTCGATCACTTCCCACATCTTCGACGGATCGAATTGCGGCATCAACACCAGTACGCCGCCCTGATAAAGCTGGGCCAGCATCGGGGTCGATGCGCCGACATGATAGAGCGGCAAGACCAGCAGATAGCGATCGGCCTGGTTCAGCTCGATCGTCGATAGGACATTGATAATCCCTGACAGGGCCGTTCTGTGCGAATGCGCAGCGCCCTTGGGCAGTCCCGTGGTTCCGGATGTGTAGACGATGGTCAGCAGATCATCGCCACCGGGGGCGATTTCCGGCTCGCCTGTCCGGGCCGGGTCGAAGGCCTGTTGATAGGGGGTCGCCCAGGCGGTTGCCGCACCGATCTCGACAAAATAGCCGATATCCGTGCCGCCGCCCGCTTTGATCTCCTCGCTAACCTCGGCAAAGGCCGAGCCAAAAATCAGAACCTTCGAACCCGAGTCCTTCAGAATAAACGTCAGCTCTGGCGCGGTTAGACGCCAGTTCAGCGGGACAATGACGGCGCCGATTTTGGCCGCCCCATAGTAAGCCTCGATAAATTCGATCCCGTTCAGGCACAGCAGCGCGACGCGGTCGCCCCGGCCGATCCCCATGGCGGCCAGCCCGTTGGCCACCGCATTTGCCCGTTCATTCAATTCCGGGTAGGTACAGCGCGCCCCGCTGGCCAGATCCACCACCGCCTGTTTCAGCGGCGTCGTCCATGCCCGCCGCCGCAGCGTATCGCCAAGATTGCCGTCCATATTTTCCCTCCCGGTGTTTCAGGAGAGGATGGGCAGGGCCAGGCGCGGCGTCAATATTGACGGCCGCCCAGATCGGTCACTGCACAAATGGGTTTGGGCCCAGAAACTCTATGTGATAGCGCTCTCGCAACATCGCTGCTTGCTCTTCGGACCCTTCGGGCATGCCATTCTGGGCGATCCAATCAAAAAAGGTCTCACCGCCACCAGGCGTGAAGCCCATGAAGAGCCGGCCCAATTCGGTTCCGACATTGCAGAAACAATGCGGTGTACCTCTCGGCACGAAGAGCGAGTCACCGGCAGAGGCGTCGATCGTCTCATCTCCGGCGCGGAAACGATATGTTCCGTCGATGATGCGAAAGAACTCATCTGCATCATAGTGAACGTGCAGGGGCGGTCCGAAATTTGGCGCGGTTGTCTCCTCGAACAACGCTAATTCGCCATCAGTCTGATCGGCTCGCAACAGAACCTTCATGTCGATGCCTGTTGTCGCATCGCCCAGCGTCGGCGCGAGTATTTTTCTGGGTTTTGAGTTGCCCGTCATTCCGCTGCCACCCGCATCGGGTTGTTGGGGTGGCTGGTCCAGTCACCGTGTTCCTCCGGAACAATCTCGCCAGTGCGCGGGTCAACCGTTCCAGGCGTCAGTTTTTCCATGGTGATGCAGCCTTCAACCGGGCAGACATTGACGCAAAGATTGCACGCGACGCATTCCTCGTCGATCACGTCGAAGACACGGTCCTCGGACATGGATATCGCCTGGTGCGAGGTGTCCTCGCACGCCGCAAAGCAGCGCCCGCATTTGATGCACTGGTCCTGGTTGATCCGCGCTTTGGTGACATAGTTGAGGTTCAGGTACTGCCATTCGGTATAATTCGGGATGCCGCGCCCCTGAATGGCGGGCAGATCCGCGTGGCCCTTTTCGTCCATCCAAGCGGTCAGGCCCTCGATCATCTCGGTCACGATGCGGAAGCCATAGGTCATTGCTGCCGTGCAGACCTGAACATTGCCTGCGCCCATGACGATGAACTCGGCAGCGTCGCGCCAGGTCGTGATGCCGCCGATGGCGCTGATCGGAACGCTGCGTGTTTCCGCATCGCGCGCCAGTTTGGCGACCATGTTCAAGGCGATGGGCTTCACGGCCTGACCGCAGTAACCGCCATGGCTGCCCTTGCCGTCGATTTCCGGCTCGGGGCTGAAGGTGTCCAGGTTAACAGACGTAATCGATTCGACCGTGTTGATCAGGCTGACAGCATCCGCACCGCCCTGTTTTGCTGCCAACGCCGGGTACCGAATGTCCGTGATATTTGGCGTCAACTTGACAATCACCGGCATCCGAGTGTGTGCCTTGCACCACCGTGTTACCATTTCGATGTACTCGGGCACCTGTCCAACGGCGGCGCCCATCCCGCGCTCGCTCATCCCGTGTGGGCAACCGAAATTCAGCTCGACACCGTCTGAACCGGTCTCCTCGACCTGGGCCAGAATGTCCTTCCAGCAAGGTTCTTCGCACGGCACCATCAGCGAGGTCACAACCGCCCGATCAGGATAGTCGCGTTTGACCGCCTTGATCTCGCGCAAGTTTACCTCCAGCGGGCGGTCGGTGATCAACTCGATATTGTTGATCCCCAAAACGCGCCGGTCCGCGCCATAGACGACACCATATCGCGGACCGTTCACGTTCACGATCGGCGGGCCGTCCATTCCCAGGGTTTTCCAGACCACGCCGCCCCAGCCGGCTTCAAACGCGCGGCGGACGTTATACTCTTTGTCCGTTGGCGGGGCCGAGGCCAGCCAGAACGGATTTGGGCTTTTGATGCCTACAAAATCGTTGCGGATATCGGCCATTTCAGTCTCCTTTCGGTCGACGTGCAAGCTTCAGCGTGAGGACAGCAGAACCAGATTCCCCTCGCTGTCATGAAACATCGCGAAGGTCGTTTCTGCGTCCCATGGCGCGGGCTGCGGTTTTGTCGTGACCTCAGCCCCGGCGCTGCGGATCTTATCGATCATCGCTGCGACATCCGGCGCGATCAGCGGGATTGCGGGTTTGTCGCGCTCGGGCATCGCCTCGACCTTGTCCAGTTGGATTTGGGTTTCAGCATCGCCCGGGCGCAACATGATCCAGCGCATGCCGGGCATGTAATCGGAATCGACGGTGATTGTGAAACCCATCACATCGCGCCAGAACGCAAGCGCCCGATCCTGATCTGTGACCGGCAGCGAGTGGAACGAAATATGGCTGATCATCCGGCTCAATCCTTCCTGAAGACCATTTCCCAGGGCGCGATCCGGCCATCCAGGATGGCGCGGGCGACATTTCCGTATTTCGCCTGTGCCAGTGGCCCCATGATAAGATGCAGGCCGACCGGCGGCGGTGCGCCGGGCGCGGCCATGACCCGCTTAAAGAAAGCCACCCCGAAGTCTGATCGATCCACGTCGCCAACCTGCGTGAGACCGACGGAACTTGCGGCGCTGCGATACGCTTCGGGCGGCACGACATGCGATCCGGCAGGTTCGGAGGCCCACGGGACGGGAAAGTCAAACGGTTGACCGTCCTTGGTCATCAGATCGAACAGCGCAAACCGCCCGCCCGGCTTCAAGGCGCGCGACGCCTCGCGAAACAGGGTCTGCTTGTCGGCGATATTCATGCCCACATGCAGCATCGTAGCCATATCGAAGGTGCCGTCGGCCACCGGCAGGTCCAGCGCGCTGCCGTGCCGAAATTCGATGCCGTCACAGATCCCGGCCATCCTGTTCAATTCCGACGCGACATCGACAAAAGCCGGGGTCAGGTCGACACCCGTAACGCGTGCCCCATAACGCTGGTTCAAGAACCGGGCGGTGCCGCCGATGCCGCTACCGATATCCAGAACATGCAGGTCAGATGTAATCGATAACGGGTCCAGGAACGCTTCCGTCGCCTCCAATCCGCCCAAATGGAACTCGTCGACCCCCTTCAGGTCCGCAGGTTGCGGGGCTTCCGGGTCAACACCCGCTTCGAGCAGGCCTCCTTTGATTGTCTCCAAAAGGGCGGCGGTCTCGTAGTGGGCGGCTACTTTGGTCTCCAGATCCGACATTTTTGCCTCCGTCCTTTCAAAGCGCCGAACTATTTACCCTATCAGGGAAATGTGGATCGCCTCGGCGGCATCCCGGCCCTCGGCGACCGCGGTAACCGTCAAATCATCTCCGCCCGCGGCGCAATCACCGGCAGCCCAGATTCCCGGGACAGATGTTTGACCGTTCGTATCGACTGCAATCTTTCGCCCGTCCAGCTTAAGATCGACGGGGCTAACCAGAACCTGACCAATGGCAATCAACACCTGATCGGCCGGCAGAATAATCGTCTCGCCCGT
Organism: uncultured Limibaculum sp.; assembly: GCA_951813525.2. Taxonomy (GTDB): domain Bacteria; phylum Pseudomonadota; class Alphaproteobacteria; order Rhodobacterales; family Rhodobacteraceae; genus Thermohalobaculum. The sequence goes on along the minus strand of CATOTJ020000002.1, from coordinate 1,584,407 downwards.
TCCTTCCAGCCCGGCGGGACCGGTGCGCGTGTACTCGAGTTCAATCGCCTCCACCGCACCATTGCCCAAAATCCGCGATGGCTGCAGCCCGGTCCTGATCGCAACCCCTTTCGAGGCCGCCAAATCCTGTTCATAGCGGCTGGCCCCCATCCCGGCGCGCTCTCTGCGATAGGCGATCGTCACCATCTCTGCACCCAGCAGACGGGCCTGAACCGCGGCATCGATTGCCGTCATGCCGCCGCCGATCACTGTAATGTTGCGCCCGACCGGAACCGTGTCCCCGCTTTGCTGGCGCACAGTGGCAATAAAATCGACTGCATCCTCGACCCCGCCCAGGTCAGCACCCGGGCAGTCCAAATCGTTCACGCCATCCAGCCCGATTGCCAGCAGCACTGCATCGTGGCGGCCCCGGACATGATCCAACGATATATTCTGGCCCAATTTTTGTCCGGTCTTGAGTTCGATACCGCCGATGGCCATCAGCCAATCCAGTTCCCGTTGGGCAAAATCTTCGACGGTCTTGTATGCCGCAATCCCGTATTCGTTCAGGCCGCCACCTTTCGGGCGCGCATCATAAATTTCGACCTCGTGCCCGCGCATGGCCAGTCGGTGCGCGGCGGCCAATCCGGCAGGCCCGGCGCCGATCACACCGATCGATTTGCCCGTCGCGGCCGCCCGTTGAAACGGGTGCTCATCGGCAGACATGACGCGGTCGGTCGCATATCGTTGTAACTGGCCGATAATCACCGGCTCGCCTTCAGCGGTTTCGCGCACACATGCTTCTTCACACAGCGTTTCGGTCGGACAGACGCGGGCGCACATTCCACCCAGGATATTTTGGTTTAGGATCGTCTTGCCCGCTTCGCGCGGACGGTCCGAAGCGATTTGTCGGATGAACATCGGTATATCGATTGCCGTCGGACAGGCCGTGACACAGGGCGCATCATGGCAGAAATAGCAGCGATCCGCCGCGACCGCGGCTTCGTGTGAAGACAGCGGCGGGTGCAGATCCTCGAAATTTCGGGCGATTTGCTCAGCGCTAAGGCGTCCTGTTTCCAGCGGCATATCCCCTCCCAGCGTTCGAAATTCGACCGGGAAAGCTTTGACCGAATAAAAAATTTTATCAAATGGAAAAATTTCTGATGCAACATACCATGCCGCACACGATCCCTGTTGCACCACCTCTGCGCCCGCTCTATGTGAAGCCCGTTCATGAATGGGGAAGAAAATGTCTGCCGACGCGCCAAACACAGCCCCTCTGCCGGGCTATCTGACCGACCGCTATCACGGCTGGAAAGAAGGCCGATTCGAACAGAACAAAGCGTGGTACGCACGACTGGCCGCGATTGGACAGCACCCTCGCGCGATGGTAATCCAGTGTTGCGACAGCCGGGTAAATGCGATGGAGATGTTCGGCGCCGAGCCTGGCGATCTCTTCATCGTTCGCAATGTTGCCAATCTGGTGCCGCCATACGATCCTGATCGCGGCCATCACGGCACCTCTGCTGCGGTGGAGTATGCTGTCAACAATCTCAAGGTTGCGCATGTGATCGTCGTTGGTCATTCGAACTGTGGCGGCGTCCATGCTTGCCACGACATGTGTTCCGGTAAAGCTCCGGAATTGGACGAAAAAAGCAGCTTCATTGGCCGTTGGATGGACATTCTGCGCCCCGGCTATCTGAAAGTCATCGACCGGATCGATGGTGAAGCCGAACAAAAATCTGCGCTGGAGCACGAAGCGGTTTTGACGTCGCTGCGTAATTTGGAAACGTTCCCTTTTGTCAGCCAAGCGGTGAAGAACGGAATGCTGACACTGCATGGGACGTGGCTCAATATCGCAAACGGTGAATTGCATCATCTGGACGGCGAGGGTGGGGCTACCCCTATCTGAGATGGACACCGACAGCCCAATTCCCGGCAGCGTCAGGCCGCGTTTCGCCGTCGTAGCGCCGATGCTGAACGAGGCCGAGAACGTCGAGCGGATGACACGCGAGATTGCGTCCGCATGCGGGCCGCACGGCCCGTTCGAGGCAATTTTTGTGAATGACGGCTCGACGGACGCAACCGCCGAACGGATCGCGGATCTCCGCACCGAGTTTCCGTGGCTGCGCGAAGTACGCCATGCGGCCCCTTGCGGTCAGTCCGCTGCCGTGCGCTCGGGCGTCAATGCGGCTCAGGCACCGATCGTTTGCACAATCGATGGCGACGGGCAGAACCCGCCGTCGGAAATCCCAAAACTTGTCGCGCCCTTACTGGACAACGCGGACGGCATCGGGTTGGTTGCCGGACAGCGGGTCGACCGGCAGGACACGGCGTCAAAGAAGATCGCGTCGCGTCTTGCCAACCGGTTGCGTTCCGCCATCCTGAAAGACAGCACGCGCGATACCGGCTGTGGGCTGAAAGCTTTCCCGCGCGAGGTATTTCAAGCCTTGCCATTCTTCGATCATATCCACCGCTATCTTCCGGCTCTGGTCAAACGAGAGGGGTTGAGCGTCGTCCTGGTCGACGTCTCTCACCGGGCACGCGAGGCGGGGAAGTCGAAATACACGAATTTCGGCCGCGCCCTGGTCGGTTTTACCGATCTGATGGGCGTCTGGTGGCTGCTGCGGCGGCGAAAGGTCCCCAAGGTTACGCAGGTTGATCCGTGATGGATTGGCTCGCGCAAACCATCGGCGTCGAAAGCAGGGCCGAGTTGATTTGGGTCATCGTCGGCCTCGGCGGGCAGATCATGTTTATGATGCGCTTTCTGATCCAGTGGATCGTCTCAGAACGCGAAAAAAAGTCGATTATCCCAATCTCGTTCTGGTGGTTCTCGATTGGCGGTGCAGCGATTTTGTTGGCCTATGCCATTTGGCGCCGGGATCCGGTATTTATCCTTGGACAGTCGCTGGGCTTTTTCATCTACACCCGCAATCTTTGGCTGATTTACGGAGAACGACGCCGCGAAGGTTAGGGTCCGCGTGGTTCCCGCCGGTCCCAATCTCAGCCCATCCGGTTTGTCGGATTGCCGATTATGTCCATGAACTCTTTTCGGGTCCGGTGATCCTTTCGGAACAATCCTAACATCGTCGACGTCACCATCGAGACGCCATGGCGATGCACTCCGCGCGTCGACATGCAGTGATGCTCGCCTTCCATCACGACGGCGACACCGCGCGGGCGCAGCACTTCCATCAGAACAGTGGCGACTTGCGACGTCATTTTTTCCTGAACCTGCAACCGCTTGGCGAAAACATTGACCAGTCGGGCCAGTTTGGAAATGCCGACGACCCGGTCCGACGGAATATACCCGACATGGGCTTTTCCGATGATCGGCGCCATATGATGCTCGCAAAAACTTTCGAACCTTATATCGCGCAGGACGACCATCTCGTCATAGCCGTCAACTTCTTCGAACGTTCGCTGCAACAGATCGACCGGATCCTGATCATAGCCTGCAAACCATTCGCGATAGGCCCGGATGACCCGGCCCGGCGTGTCCTTTAGACCTTCGCGCTCCGGGTCATCGCCGGCCCAGAGCAGCAGGGTCCTTACGGCTTCTTTGGCCTCGTCTTCGCTCGGCCGTTCCCTGTCGGGCGGTGTCACGATCTTTTGCACGGTATTGGTCGTCCTGACGTTGATCTCGTTCACGCCATGCCCTTCGATCCGATTTGGCGGAGCGGTTCAAGTGCAGATTGCGACCTGCCTGCTTCCAAAATTGCCAGTTGGTCGATTTCCCCAGGCTCGCCAGCGTCGCCGTCAAACCATCTCCAGGGCACCCTCGACATCGGCAATCAGATCGCACGCAGCTTCCAGACCGACCGACAATCGGACCAAGCCCGCTGAAATCCCCAACTCCGTGCGCAGGTCGGCAGACAATCGTTGGTGAGTCGTCGTGGCCGGATGGGTAACCAGGCTTTTGGCGTCGCCCAGATTGTTCGAGATGCCAACAATCCGCAACGCCCGAAGAAAGCGGAAGGCACCGGCCTGACCATCGGCAATCTCCAGCGACAGCAGCGTGCCGGGCCGCGACATCTGAACCGCCGCCAGGTTGTGTTGCGGATGGGATGGAAGGCCTGGATAAATCAACCGGTTCAATTTGGAATGGCCATCCAATTGGGCCGCCAGGCTCTCCGCCCGGTCGGTCTGCGCATTCGTGCGCAGTGACAACGTTTCCAACCCTTTCAACAACACCCAGGCGTTGAACGGCGACAATGCAGGGCCGGTATGCTTGACGTATGGCTCGACCTCTTTGCGGATGAACTCTTCGGTCCCCAGGATCACGCCGCCCAGGCATCGACCCTGGCCGTCAATATGCTTGGTCGCCGAATAGACAACGATATCTGCGCCCAGCGCCAAAGGCCGTTGAAACATTGGCGTCGCAAAGACGTTGTCGATGACCAATTGTGCGCCGACGCTGTGGGCGGCATCGGCCACGCCGCGAATGTCGATGATTTCCAATGTCGGATTCGACGGCGTCTCGAGGAAGACGACCTTCGTCTCTGGTCTCATCGCTTCGCGCCAGGCGTTCAGATCGGTCCCGTCCACAAGTGTGACTTCGATACCAAAGCGCGGGCACAGCGTTTCCAGGATATAAAGACAGGACCCGAACAACGCTTTGGCAGCAACGACATGATCGCCCGATTGCAATTGGCACATCAGTGCAGTGTGGACGGCCGCCATTCCCGATGCCGTTGCAAAAGCAGCCTCGGCCCTCTCCAATGCGGCGATCCGATCTTCGAACATCGCGACGGTCGGATTGCCGTATCGGGCATAGATAAACGCATCTTCGCCGGGCGGTGTCTGTCCCGCAAAACGTTCTGCCGCCGTTTCCGGGTCAGGATAGACAAACCCTTGTGTCAGATAGATCGCTTCCGACGTTTCGCCGAAATGGCTGCGGCGCTGGCCCGCGTGGACCAACCGCGTTTCTGGGCTGAGATCATCTAATTTCATTTCGCAACCGAAACCGGCCTCCTATGTCTCAGGACCGGTTCAGGGGCAGGGCTTTCGCACCTACGACCTCTTTAGCGGAATTATTTACGAGGCCCGCAAGCCGGTCCGACAAATCGCCTCGTGACCTCGCTATAGGCTCAGCGAATTGTTGCGTCAATCGGTCAATCGGGGGGTAGCGCTGCGCCAATCGGTCTCGCATCGCTCTACCGGACCAAAAGTTCTACCGGGCCAAGAACTCTGCGGTGCCAAGAACTCTGCGGTGCCAAAAGTTCTACGGGACCAATTGTGTCGTCCTGTCTTCTGACAGCTTTTCCAAGGCCGGATGCCCGGGGATACGCGCATGCGCCTCGGCGATCATATCGCCAGCGTCGCTGGTCAGCCCCATTTTTTCCAAAAGGTTGATGGCCTGCACGAACAACTTTGCCGGGGCGCGTTGTGCTGCGATCACGGGCATCATGTGCTCGATCGCTTCGTCGGGCCGGTCTGCCTTTTCCAAAAGGCGCGCGATTCGCAAAACGTGTTCAACTTCAAGCGGGGCGAGATCGATCGCTCGTTCTGCTTCGCTCAACGCCTTCGGGTCGCCTTGCCGGTCGCAGCATTCGGCCAGCAGAGCATGGACGCTCGCCAGTCCGGCATCGACCGTTGCGGCTGCCTCCAGATGCTCGCGCGCTCTATCGTATTCGCGAATTCTCAGTGCCGTCTGCCCGGCCCAGGTCCGCAACGCCAACCAGTTCGGCCTCAGGCCCGCGGCCCGGTCTGCTGCCAGTGCGGCCTTTCGAAAACGGCGCGCCAGCCAATGGGCGTGCGACAGGCGCTGGTGAACCATTGGTGCTTCCGCAAACTCCGCCATCAACTCTTCCAGTCTTGCCGCTCCGGCGTCAGTCTCGCCACCAAATGCCGAGAAGATTGCCAACAGGCTTTCGCGTTCGCTGCGATGGCGCGGGTCGTCCGGCGCACCGGTCAACGCCTCGGTAAACCGCGCGATGGTGCCCCTGCGAACCTCCGCCGTGATCGATATTGATCGCATCAGGGGTGCCCAATCCCAAAGAACGGGCTCCATCGCACCCAGTGCGACTGGCAGTTTGGCACCTTCTGCGGTGTCGATCAGATCGGGAAAATCGACGAACAGCGACTTCAGTGGCCCGCGCCGCGTCAGCAACGACAGTTGCAACCTGCTGGCCGGCAGGAAATTGCGGGGTGTCAGATGCCCGGTCACAATCAGAAACGGGACAACCGATTTCGCCGCCGGAATTGAAGGCGCATGCCAAAAGCCGTTGGCAATATGGCGCGTCGCCGCCGCGCGATCTCCCAGCCGCCAATGACCATACCCATGCAATAACTCGGCCGCCGCCTGATCTTTGACGTGAACGATAGACCGGCTTTGCATCTGCGTCGCCGTCCGCACGACGCCCGCCGGGTCATTTGCGCGATGCAGATAGGTCATCGTCCTTGGATAGACGAACGAGATGTTCAGCCCGCCTTCGACCCGTTTGGCGAACAAATCGGCAGCGTCACGCCACCGTTCAGCGTTCTCCAGCCAATCGCCGACATGCGCCAGGCATTGGCCGATCTCACCTTCGCCTGGAAAGCTCTCCGGCCGTTCCAGCAGGCGTCTGTACAGCGCTTGGTATGCGGCCTCGCGGTCCGCTTCGGTCAGCGCATCCATGACCGATTGTTTGACGGCACCGGTCAGATCTGCCGCTGTGGAGGAAAAGGCGCTGCGTTCCGGCGCGATAATCGTCGCGCAGCGCGACATGGCGTAAAGTTCCAGAAAATCGCGCTGCGCTTCGGTCAAAGCGTCAATATCGATCAGGTCCGGCAGTGTTTTCAGGCCCGCAAATGTAGCGCGATAATGGTCAATCATCTCGGTATTGTCCGAGAACAGGATCACACCCCCGCTGGTCCCCAGCGCTCGCTCCATATGCCGTTCATAGAACTCGTTCGGCACCACTTTGTGCGGCCACGCCTTGTTCATCGCCTTCAAATCGCCGGTCAGATCGCCCCTGCGGATGTGATAGGCCGTGTGCCCGGACAGAGCATCCGACAATGCTGACATCGCATTTCGGACTGGGGCAGCAAACGGGATCCGGTCGAACTGGGCGCGAAAATTCGGTGTGATCTCGGCCTTTGTTTCGCCGCCCAAGCATATCACACCGAATGCGTTGCCGACGATCAGGTCTGTCCCGTCGGACAGCGCGCTGGCCACACCATCCGCGTCCTGCTGCAATTGACCGCTCAGGGCATCGCAGGTTCGTCGGTGCACCCGCCAGGTATCTGCATCCAGGAAATGTTGGTCGACAAAATCGGAATCGAACAATTCAGACGGGTCGTTGAAGACGTGACCGACCCCGGTCGAATCCGTCCAGGCACAGGCAAATCCTGCGTCCATATCCTCGGCGATACGCATCGCATTCATCAGGCTGACCAACCGCGCGCCCAGTCGATCGGCGCGAAAGGCGATCAGCCAGCCTGGCCGGGCGTTATCCGGCAAGCGAGCGATGGACATACCAGTCATCAAATCGTGTGTACTCGGCAAAGCGGCGGACATAACCCTTCTCGGTCATCAACGTGAAAATTTCCTGACGGAGCGGAGTAAAGTTGTGTTCGATCGTGAACAATTTGACCTGCCGCCGTTCGAAATCGAACGCGTTCAGGATCTCAAGTTCAGACCCCTCAGTGTCCACCGACATATAGTCGATTTCATCGGGTGCGTTGTGCTGATCCAGTAGGTCATTCAACGTAATCGTCTCGACGTCCGCCTCGCGGTGGGTCGAGCGCATTGTCTCCTCGTTGTGATCCTCGGGATTGATCGCTTCCAGGCGCGAGAACATCGGCTTCTCGGTGCAAAGAAACTTCATCACTTCGCCGGTCCGCGAATAGACGCATTTGTGGCTGATCGCGCAACTGCGTTCGCGCGCCAGGCGCTCGTGATAATCGGGGTTCGGCTCCGCCACGATCCCGGACCAACCAAAATGATGTTCAAGGATGTGGCTGTTCGACATCGTGATGCCGTTCGTGGCACCGAATTCGACGAAAAAGCCGTCGCGCTTGCCGTCCAATTCATAAAGCGCCCAGAGATCCTGAAAAAGCTGACCCTGGGCGTGCAGAACCCGTGGGATCGCAAATTCGAAAAACCCCTCCAAGGTTCTGACCGATGGGTCCCAATCGCGGCCGCGTTGCTGTTTGCGGTGCATCAGCAGCACGTTCAAGATGGCCGACGCCCGGTCGGACTCTTTCTTGTGAATCCCCAACTCGCGCATCGCCTTGACGATCCGGTTCTCCTTGATCGGCTGGTCGTTCATGCACCTACTCCTTTGACGGTGCATCCAAGGACGCACCCTACCTCTCGCCCGGCACAGTTAAGCGGCATCGCGTTCACCGCCCGTTTCCTGGAACCAGGCATACATCTTCTCCAACCCCTGCCGGATTTCGGTCTTCGGGCGCCAGCCCAATGCGTGCAGTTTCGAATTGTCCATGATCTTGCGCGGTGTACCGTCAGGTTTTGTTCCGTCCCAGGTGATCTTGCCGCGATAGCCCGTCACTTCGGCCATCATCTCGGTCAGGTCGCGGATCGATATCTCCTGGCTCGATCCTGCATTCACCATTCCGCCGTCGGTCCAGTTCTCCATCAGAAAGAGGCAAGCATCCGCCAGATCGTCGGCGTCGACCAATTCGCGCATCGGCGAACCGCTGCCCCACGCGACGACTTCCGGCGACCCGGCCATGCGTGCCTCGTGGAAACGACGCATCAGACCGGCAACGACATGGCTGGATGCCGGATCAAAGTTATCGCCAACGCCGTAGACGTTCGAGGGCATGACCGTGAACGCGTCAAACCCATATTGCCGCCGATAGGCATCGCACATCGTCTTACCGGCGATCTTGGCGACCGCATATGGCAGGTTCGTCGGCTCCAACTCACCGGTTAGAAGTGCTTCTTCCCGGATTGGTTGTTCGGCGTGTTTCGGATAGATGCAGGACGATCCCAGGAACAACAATTTCTTGGCGCCGTGCCGGTGCGCGGCGTCGATCAAATTGGTCTGGATCAGCAGATTCTCGCGAATGAAGTCGGCGCCCAATGTGTCGTTCGCCAGAATGCCGCCGACGCGGGCAGCCGCAACAAAGACATAGGCGGGCTTTAAGACCTCAAAGAAGGCCTCGACCGCCGCGCGATCGGTCAGGTCACACTCTGCCCGTGTCCGGGTCACTATCCGGGCGGCGCCGCGCGCCTGCAGGCCCCGCAAAATGGCCGACCCGACCATGCCGCGATGTCCGGCCACATAGATCGGTGCGCTCAGGTCCATTTTTGCGCCGGTGTTTGCCGACTGCGATGTCCGGGAATGCGCCTAGACATGCCCCTGGACCAATCCTTTAACCAGCGAGATTTCGATGGACGGAATTTCCGGCAGTGACGGGTTTTGTGCGACCAGCAAACCATCCGCCGATGCTGATTGCGAAACGCCGTGCTCGGCGACGATGCGATAGCCGGCCTCGTTCAGAATTTCGCGGCAAGCCGGGTGCCGGCGTCCATGGGTCGAGACGAACAGCCAGTCGATCTTGCGCGCGGCCAACAAATCGCGGGCCCCGTCCAGCATCTCCTCCTCGTGGCCCTGGATGTCCGAATGCAGCATCGTGATCCGATCCAGGCCCTTCAGATCCATGAACTGCTGGACGGTATAGCGCGGCAACTCTCCGCCAACCCGTTGTTCTTGTATCTTTTTCTTCTGTTCAGGATAGGTGCCGAAATAGCCGACCGTAAAGTCGCCGGTCAGCCCGTTGATGCGAAAGTTCCGCTCGGCGACTTCCATCTGACGGGGGTGAGGCTCAACCAGAAAGACCTTCGCATCACGGACTTCGTGGGCGAACCACATGGAATAATATCCCCAATAGCACCCGGCTTCGACCATGCTGGAGCCAGGCGGGATATGCTTCATCACTTCGTGGAAAACGCGTTCCTCTTGCGGTTCGTGAACGCCTTTCAACTCCGCGATGATTTCGTTGACCCAGTTGCCGTAATATCGACCGTATAACACTTTCAGACCATTGTGCATGACCTGCACGGCGTTGCCGTTTTCGTCGATGAAACAGGTACCGGCGCGCGGATCGCGCGGCAAGTCATCGCAATCGCGGCAGGCCGATGTGATGCGGATCCGCTCCTCAAGGATCGGAACCTTGATCGGTTTGACGAACGCGCGCCAATCCTTCTGCATCATGTCGACGTAAAATGCTTCCTTGACCATCTCTGGGCCTCTCTTTGGCCTAACACTACATCAGGGCGTTCGCGGGTTCGCGGTCCCTGTTTTCCTCGTACCAGCGCGCGGTGCGCGCGACGCCGCCTTCCAGATCGACTGCGGGCGCATAACCCAGCGCACGCATCTTCGATATGTCCGGGCACCGGCGTGCCGTACCCCCTGCGGCCGCTTGCCCGGGCACGATCTGCAGATCGATGCCCAAAGCCTGCCCCGTCAGTCCGACCAACTCGGCAATCGATACCTCGTGATCGTTGCCAATATGATAAACCTGCCGAGTTGACCCATTCTGGTACATCTTCACGATGCCGCCGACAACATCGTCCACATAGGCAAAGGCACGCGTCTCAGCGCCGTCCGATTGGATCGGAAAGGCGGGGTCGCCCGCATCCCGCGCTGCCAAAGCCCGCAGCACGAATTGCGGGATAACGTGTTTCCAGCCCATATCCGGGCCGTAGACATTGTGGGGTCGAAAGACCTGAACCTTTCGAAAATGGTCCTGAGCGTAGTTGAAAGCGATCAACTCGCTGACAATCTTGGACCCGCCATAGGAAAAGCGCGGGTTCAGACTGTCGGGCAGCATCAAAGCGGTCCCCTCGTCGGTCGGTACCACCGCAGGTGACTGATAGACTTCCGCCGACGAGGCGACGACCAGATCGGGCACATCAGCGGCCTGACAGGCTTCGACCACCGCCAGTGCGCCGCGCAGACCGACATCCAGCACCAGTTCGGGCTGCGTGTAGAAGTTCTCGGTCCCGTTGATCGCGGCCAGATGGAAGATCACATCCGCGCCCTTGGCTGCCGCCGCGACGGCTGCTGCATCGCGCACGTCACAAGTGTGCAATTCGACCCGGTCCGCCACATCCGCGAACCGCGATTGGTCGCCGCGCAGCATGTTGTCGACACAGACAACCTCCCATCCCGCATGGACCAGATGGCGAACAAGATAGGCGCCGATGAACCCGCCGCCGCCGGTGACAACTGCACGCGCCATCAGGATCGCCCCCCGGTATTGCCGACCGCAAAGTAATTTGGCCCCAGCTCGTAAGGGCGCAGATCGGAAAAGTGGTTCCAATAGTCGTAGATGAACCCGTCAGGTGCCATCGCCTCCAACATTCGGCGCGGACGCAGCGTCGCCAGGCCAGGGTGATTGTTCGCGATCACAGCGATATCGGCACGGTTCAGCGCAGCCTCCAACGTGTCAGAAATCGTCGCATCAGGCACCTCCGCGCCGCGCAAATCATCGGTCGCGGGTACGCCCTTGAAGGCCATCCCCAACACGGCAATCCGCGGTGCAGCGGCGCCGCGGCGCGCGTGTTCGCCCAATATGAACTCGACCGTCTCACTGGGCTGGCGTTCGTTTACGCGTCGGGCGGCGGTTGTGATGTCCAATTCCAACCCGGCCTCGCGCAGCGACTGGGCCAGAATGTGCGGATCCTTTTCCAGGCAGGGTCCGCCGACCAGCCCGGGCAAAGCAACATTCGTGCGCGGATAGCCCAGCTTGCCGCCAGGGATCACCTCCATCGCGTTCACGCCGTAAGCATCGCAAATCCGGGCAACCTCGTTGGCGAAGCCGAACTGCACATCGCGAAAGGTGTTATCGACCAGCTTGATGATCTCCGCCGTTTCCAAGCTGGAAACCTGAACGCAGGTCGGGGTGAGTTTGTAGAAGAAATGCGCCGCGCGCTCCCGCACCTCCGGCTGATCGGCGCCGACAATTTGCGGCAGGCGGCGCAACTCGTGCATTGCCCGCCCCTCCAGCGTGCGTTCGGGGCACATCGCAATCTGAAAGCTTTTGCCCGAGGCCGCCAAAATCGGCGCGACGATCTTGCGCGCTGTGCCGATTTTAACGGTCGAGCGCAGGATCACCAGAGCGCCATCCTGCATGTTCTCGGCGACCTCGCGCGTTGCCGCTTCGATGAAATCGACCCGTGCCCGCCCGTCGGCGCCCAGCGGAGTACCCACGGTGATGATATAAATTTCGCTGGACGAGGCTGGGTCAAAGCTGGTTCGCGCAACCAGATTGCCTTGGCCGGTCGCGTAACCGAGCATCTCGGCCAGTCCGGTTTCTGAAAAATGCGGCTCGCCCCGATTGGTCATATCGACCACTTCGGCCCGCCGCTCGACCCCAAGCACGCTGAACCCTGCATCTGCAAGCGCAGTTGCAAGTGTCAGCCCGACATAGCCGAGCCCCACAACACTGACATCAAAACCCATCAACCGTCCGCCTGGATTGCTATCGCAGGCTTATTGCAAAATTCTGGCGGAATAGTGAATCGCGCAGGGCGCCGCAGGGCGGCGATATCTTTGTGCGGTCTCGGCAATCGAAGATGTCCTAAACCAATCTGTTTTGTTCGACCGCAGCTTGGATAAAGTCCCTGAAAAGCGGGTGCGGCGACAGGGGCCGCGATTTCAGCTCCGGGTGAAACTGGACGCCGACAAACCAGGGATGATCGGGAATCTCGACAATTTCCGGCAAGCGGCCGTCGGGCGACATGCCTGAAAACTTCAAACCGACGACCTCCAACGCCTCTCGATAGGAATTATCGACCTCATAGCGATGGCGGTGACGCTCGGAAATTGCGGTGCTGCCATAGGCCTTCGCAACCTTTGATCCCTCCGACAGGATGGCATCATAGGCGCCTAGGCGCATGGTGCCGCCCTTGTCATCCTCGATCGTGCGTTGAACCGTGCGGTTGCCTTCGACCCATTCCTTCAAGTGATAAACAATATGCTCGAACCGGCGTTCCCCAGACTCGTAGTCGAATTCCTCGGACCCGGCTTTCGGCAGGTCAGCGAGGTTGCGGGCAACCTCGATCACGGCCATCTGCATGCCAAGGCAGATGCCCAGATAGGGCACCTTGCGCTCGCGGGCGAATCGCGCGGCGAGGATTTTTCCCTCGGTGCCACGCTCGCCAAATCCGCCAGGGACCAGAATTCCGTGAAAGCCCTCTAAATAGGGGGCCGGGTCCTCGTTTTCGAAGACCTCGGAGTCCAGCCATTCGGCCCGAACCTTGACCCGGTTGGCCAGTCCGCCATGGGTCAATGCCTCGGCCAGCGATTTATAGGCGTCTTCCAGTTGCGTGTACTTTCCGACGACGGCGATCCGGACTTCGCCGTCTGGGTTCAGGATCCGATCGGCCACGTCCTGCCAGGGCGCCAGATCCGGGCGCGGTGCCGGTGAAATACCAAAAGCATCCAGCACCGCCTGATCCAGCCCGACACCGTGATAGGCCAGCGGTACTTCGTAGATGGATTTCAGATCCATAGCCGGGATCACTGCATCCGGGCGCACATTGCAGAACAGCGCGATTTTCTCGCGTTCCTTTTCCGGCAACTCATGCTCGGTCCGGCACAACAACACATCCGGTTGCAAGCCGATCGAGCGCAGTTCCTTGACCGAGTGCTGCGTTGGTTTGGTCTTCAACTCGTGGCTTGCGGCGATGAAGGGGATCAGCGTCAGATGCATCAATATGCAATTGCCGCGGGCTTCCTCCTGAATGAATTGCCGAATCGCTTCGAAGAATGGCAGCCCTTCGATATCGCCGACTGTGCCGCCAATTTCACACAACATGAAGTCGACATCGTCTTCGCCGATGCGGATGAAATCCTTAATCTCGTTGGTCACGTGCGGGATGACCTGGATCGTTTTGCCCAGATAATCGCCGCGTCGCTCGCGGTCGAGCACCTCGCGGTAGATCCGCCCTGACGAGGTCGAATCGGTGCGCCGACCGTCGACGCTGGTAAAGCGTTCGTAATGGCCGAGATCGAGATCGGTCTCGGCCCCGTCGTCGGTGACAAAGACTTCGCCATGCTCGAACGGGCTCATGGTTCCGGGGTCGACATTGAGATAGGGGTCAAGCTTTCGCAGCCGGACCGTATAGCCACGTGCTTGCAGCAATGCGCCAAGCGCCGCAGACGCCAGGCCTTTGCCCAGTCCAGAGACAACACCGCCGGTGATGAAGACGAACTTCGCCATAGCTCACGCTCCCCGTGGTTGCCGGTGTCCCGTGATGACACCCCTTATTTCGTTCCACGGGAGTTGACGGATACTAGATTCGGTGGGCGCAGTCCAGATCATGAGGTTGGTTTTCTGGGTCCTTGTAGCGCCCGTGTGGGCGCTGCCCCCGAACCCCCAGGATGTTTCAAGACCAAAGAAGGGCAGTGTATGGCGCGGTGAAAGAACCGCCCGCTAACCCAAACTCGTGCCAGCAGGAACTGGAAATCCGCGTAGGAATTCGATAGCCTCGACGGCGCCCTTTCCGGCGCGTTGGACCCGCAACAGGCGAACCGACCCCTGTCCACAGCCGATCAAAAGATCATCGTCCAAAGCCTGGCCCGGGCTGCCCGCCCCGTCCGCGCTTTGGGACAAAAGAACCTTCACCCGCTGCCCACCGATTTCGCACCAGGCACCGGGGAACGGTGAAAGGCCGCGGATGTGCCGGTCGACCTCTGGCGCCGGGCGCGACCAGTCGATCCGCGCTTCGTTCTTGGCTATTTTGGCGGCGTAAGTGACGCCGTCAGCCGCTTGAGGTTGGGGCGTTACTTCTCCCTGGCCAAGGTGCTCTAAAGTCTCGGCAACCAGCGGGGCGCCAATCGCGGCGAGACGGTCGTGCAGGGTTCCGGCAGTGTCTTGCGCCCCGATCTCCGTCGAGATTTCTGCCAAAACGGGGCCCGTATCCAGACCCGCTTCCATCTGCATCACGGCGACCCCGGTTGTTCGGTCGCCCGCCATGATCGCGCGCTGGATCGGGGCAGCGCCGCGCCAGCGCGGCAACAATGAAGCATGGAGATTGAGACATCCCAGCCGCGGGGCGTCGAGGGCCGATTGCGGCAGAATCTGCCCATAGGCCACGACAATGGCTGCATCGAGCGCAAGATCGGAAAACCCGGCGATCACGGCGGCATCGCGGAAGCTTGCGGGACATGCAACCTCTAAACCCAGCGCTTCGGCGGCACGACCGACGGCTGATGCCCGCGGGGCTTTTCCACGGCCCGCCGGGCGGGGCGGCTGGGTGTAGACCCGGACAATGTCATGCTCTGCCTCGACAAGACGGCGCAGGGCCGGAACCGCGAAATCGGGCGTGCCCATGAACGCCAATCTCATGTCCGGCCCTTTTTCAAACCCTTGCGGTGTTTCGCCAGAAGCCGGCGCCGGCGCAGCGGCGGCAGCCTGTCGACGAAAAGCTTGCCATCGAGATGATCAATCTGGTGCTGAACCGAAGCCGACCAAAGCCCTGTGAACTCACGCTCTTCCTCTGCCCCGACTGCATTCAGGAACCGCACCAGCGCCCGGATCGGGCGTTCGACCTCTTCGACGAACCCCGGAATATTCGGCGAGCCTTCCGCCCCCTTACGCATCACCTCGGACAGGCTGATCACTTCGGGATTCGCCAAACGGACAGGTTGGTCGCGTGTATCCGAGCAGTCCAGAACCGCCAGGCGCAGGCCGATCCCCAATTGCGGCGCCGCCAGGCCGACACCGGGCATGGCATACATTGCCGCCAGCATCTCGTCCCAAATCGTCCGGACATTGCCGTCAACGCCGGGCACCGGATCTGCCACGCTGCGCAGGCGTGGGTCAGGGAAGGGGATAAACCCCCGCGGCATCGCGTCAGTCCGCCCGGCGCGGATCTGCACCACCGGGGAATGCCCCGTCGGAATAGGGATAGAGCGCCGGGTCCTTGGCTATGTCGCGCTTCAGGCGCTTCATCTTCTGGGTGATCATCGCGCGGCGCGTGGCGGAAATATAATCAACGAACAATTTGCCATCCAAGTGGTCGATCTCGTGCTGGACACAAGTCGCCCACAGTCCTTCGAAATCGCGTTCATGGCTTTCGCCGTCCGGATCCTGCCAACGCACCCGCACCGCAGCCGGACGTTCGATTTGCATGAAGACCTTTGGCAGCGACAAGCAGCCTTCCTCGCGCTCGTTCATCTCATCGGCACGCTCGACGACTTCAGGATTGATCAGACAGATCGGCTTCGGTGCCTCGCCGTCGTCCTCCTTGGCACAATCCATCACCAGAACCCGGTCCAACACGCCGATCTGCGGCGCTGCCAGACCCAACCCCGGCGCATCATACATGGTGGTGAGCAAATCCTTGGCCAAAGCGCGTGTCTTCGCCCCGAATTCGGTGACGGGGGCACAGACCTTGCGCAGGCGCGGGTCGGGGTGGATCAGGATCGGTCGGCGCATGGCGCGGCAGGTAAGGGATGGCTGCGGCAAGGTCAAGACGCCTGCCATCTGCCGCCAATTGGCGGCCCGGTGCCGCAGGTGGGCGTCCTGGTGACGCAAGCCGCTCTTTTCGGTTTCGACAGACGGCGTTAGACTGTAGGGCAGAACCTGAATGTTCGGACAGGGTGGAACCTATGAAATTTTTAGGACGTTTATTCCTTTTGATCGCCTTGGTCTTTCTGGGCCTCGATATCTATCAGCCGATTGCAGGCCCGGGCACAGCTGATGCGCCCGCTGCGATCAACGAACCTGTGACATCGTCTGATACCGCGGCAACCGATGGTGCCGCGTCGGACGATGGCGCTGCCGAAAGCGGGGCGGAAGCACCTGCAGGCGATAAAGCCCCGGTGCCCGACCCGGTGGCCGAGACGAGCACGTCCCTGGCCCCGAACGGGCGCGTTGTACTGCATCAGTTGAGCGAGCGTTGGTTTGATATCCACCCCGAAAGCGCGCTTCAGGTCTCTCCGGCAATTTCGCGCCATGTCAGCCCGTGGCTGGACGACAACATCGTCCAACCCCTGATGTTGCAGCCGGCGTTTTTGATCTTCTTCGTCCTGTCGCTGATCTTCTCGTTCTTCTCATGGCTGCTTGGGCGCATGCGCAACGACGACTGGTAGAACATGGTTGTCCTGAACAAGATTTACACCCGCACAGGCGATGCGGGGGAAACGGCGCTGGGAAACGGCGTTCGCGTTCCCAAGCAATCGCTACGAGTCGAGGCCTATGGAACGGTGGACGAGACAAATGCGACCGTTGGCCTGGCGGTGCTGCATGCCGATGGCGGGATGCATTCGGCGCTGACGCGGATCCAGAACGATCTGTTCGATCTGGGCGCGGATCTTTGCCGCCCGGACATGGCAAAGGATGCCGAAGCCGAATTTCCGGCGCTGCGCATGGCGGCCAGTCAGGTGGACCGGCTGGAGGCGGAGATCGATGCGATGAACGGGGATCTGGCGCCGCTGCGGTCGTTTGTGCTGCCTGGCGGTTCCGCATTGTCGGCGTATTTGCACCTTTGCCGCACCGTTTCGCGCCGGGCCGAGCGGCTGACGGTGGCCTTGGCGGGCATCGAAGACGTGAACCCCGCAGCGGCTAAATATTTGAACCGGCTGTCCGATTGGTTCTTTGTCGCCTCTCGCGTTGCCAATGACAACGGCGCCGCAGATGTTCTGTGGGTTCCTGGGGCGAACAGGTAACCGGGGCGGCCATGCCATCTCTTCGCCATGCCTGCGTCTGACGATCATCCCGATAGCGTCATTGATGGGTTGAAGGGCGAGCTCGCGTCGCTGATCGAAGAAGGTTATGCGCTGTTCGAGGCTCCGCGCCCGCCCGCGCACGGGTGTTGCGAAAACTGCTGCATGTACGCGCAGGTCGAGGCGCGATTGCTGGACTGGCCGGTGCGCGCGATCCCCGAGGACGATCTTCGCGATTGGTACTTCGCGGCGTCGGACAACCCGTTTCCAAGGGCGGTGATGAAGTGGTTCCTGCCCCGGGTGCTTCACCTTGTTGCCGAGGGACGGGAGCTGGCGTCAGTCGGGCACGAGGTTGTGTTGCGCCGCCTGCACGATTCCGGTTTTCCGCAAGAGTGGCCGGAAGCTGTCGTAGACTTCATGACCCGCTATGCAACCGTCCTGATGCTGATCACGGTGCATTGCCCGAAAACCTTTGACGACAGCCCTGCCGACCGCCCTGCCGACCACCCTGCCGACCGGCCGGTGATGGACGAAATGCTCTGTATGCTGGGGCAGGGCGGTGTGGATCTGGTGCCGGTCCTGGCCCAATTGGACGCGTTGCCGATCGAAACATTGGCGGCTGCCTTCTCTCGCGACTGGTCGCTTAATCGTCGCGAGATCGTCGTCAATGCCTTCTGGGAAAGTGGACCGGCAAAGGACTTGGTCTATGGCTGGTACAGTTCCGAGAGCCTTCTGACGCGAATGCTGGAATATGGTTGCGGGGATACCGGTGACTACCGCGGCGCAGCGCTGGATTTCGCAGATGCCATTCTGCATTGGCGGGAATGGACTGAAACGTCCACCTGATGCCGCCTCCGGGGCCATTGTCGCCCCAGAAGCCGATAGCGTTGGCCGCCTCAGTAATCTGCGGCCGCGACCCTTTCCCGCGAGTGCCCGTCGACCAGTTCGCCGGGGCACGCCCGTTCCGGGATCATCCGCACAAGCTGGTCATATTCCAGGAACACGCCGCCGATGCCTGGCCGGTTTTCAGCCCACCAGTCACGCAGCCCTTTCGGCCACAGCGCCACGGCGGCGGCGGTCCAGGCTTGCGTTTCGCCATTTTCGTACAGCCCATACATCGAGGCCGGATGTAGGAAAAATTTTACATTTTTGGTGTAGCAACTTTCGGGCGCATAAAGCGCAACGAAGGTGCAGAAGGAATAGCAACTGCCGTCAATGATGTAATGGCGAATGCCATGTTTGCGAACGCGAGAGCGCCACTCCGACATCTCGTGATTAACGAAGCCGCCAAAATTGGAATAAATCCGCTCGACCACTTTCCCGGACGGCAGTTTTTCGATTTTCGACGTATGGCCGCTGCCGACGCAAGCCGACAACGCAGCCAGTGCAACAACCGGTACAAACCTTTTCAAGACAGCACGCAACATCAGGGACACCCCACTCAACACACGATGATTCTCACTCCTCTAAAAGGTGCCAGCGACGGGTAAACATTCGGCAAAGACACGAGATCGGGCCTTGCGGTGTCCGCGAATTCGCCATTGACGTTGACGCGCACGTCAACTATCTGGCCGAACATCGCGATCACAACGGCGATTCCCTGCTCCCCCGCGTCGTTTTTTCCGTAGGGGCAGCAAGGCGAAAGCGCTATGTGATCGCCCGAGTGAGACGATAGGGGGCACTCAGGCCCCACATGCCGAGGAGAACGCGATGAAGGTGCTGGTGCCTGTCAAGCGCGTGATCGACTATAACGTGAAGGTCCGGGTCAAAGCGGACAATTCAGGGGTCGATCTCGCCAACGTTAAAATGTCGATGAACCCGTTTGACGAAATTGCCGTCGAACAGGCGATCCGCATGAAGGAAGCGGGGCAGGTCGAAGAGATCATCGCCGTGTCCGTCGGTGTCACCAAATCGCAGGAAACGCTGCGCACGGCGTTGGCGATGGGTGCGGATCGGGCGATCCTGGTCGAAGCTGCCGAGACGGTCGATACCGATATCGAGCCGCTGGCGGTTGCCAAGGTCCTGAAGGCCATTGTCGACGAAGAGCAGCCGGGGCTGGTCCTTTGCGGCAAGCAGGCCATCGACAATGACATGAACGCGACCGGCCAGATGCTGGCGGCGCTGCTGGGCTGGAGCCAGGCCACGTTCGCGTCGGAAGTCGAAGTTGCAGGCGACAAGGCCAAGGTCACGCGCGAGGTCGATGGCGGCTTGCAGGTGATCGAGGTCAACATGCCGACGGTCATCACCGTCGATCTGCGATTGAACGAACCGCGCTATGCGTCGTTGCCGAACATTATGAAGGCCAAGAAAAAGCCGATGGACATCAAGTCCGCAGCGGATGTCGGTGTCGATGTCGCGCCGCGCCTGGCCATTGTCGAGACCAACGAGCCGCCCGCCCGCAAGGCAGGCATCAAGGTTGAGAGCGTTGCCGAACTGGTCGACAAGCTTAAAAACGAAGCGGGGGTTATCTGATATGGCTGTTCTTCTGCTCGCAGAAATCACCGATGGTGAATTGAACGTCGACGCCACCGCCAAGGCCGTGTCGGCTTGTGGATCGCTGGGCGATATCACGGTCCTGGCCTGCGGTGCGTCGGCCAAGGCCGCGGCCGGTGAGGCCGCGAAAATCGAGGGCGTCTCGAAGGTTCTGGTGGCCGAGGATTCCCTTTACGGTCATAGACTTGCGGAACCGGCGGCAGCATTGCTGGTCAGCCTGGCCGGCGATTACAGCCATGTGGTGGCCCCGGCCACGACGGACGCCAAAAACATCATGCCGCGCGTTGCGGCCCTGATGGACGTGATGATCCTGTCGGACGTGCAAGAGATCGTCGACGCGGACACGTTCGTGCGCCCGATCTATGCCGGTAACGCCATTCAGACCGTCAAGTCGGCCGATGCAACGAAGGTTGTCACGGTCCGGACCTCGACCTTCGATGCTGCGGGCATGGGCGGATCGGCGGCTGTGGAAGACATCGCGAACGGCGAAGACCCGGGCCTGTCGTCTTGGGTCGAAGACAAAACCGTTGCATCGGATCGCCCCGAACTGACCTCGGCCAAGATCGTCATCTCTGGCGGGCGCGGCATGGGCGATGCGGACAACTTTAAACTGATCGAAGGCATCGCCGACAAGCTGGGCGCGGCCATGGGTGCCTCGCGCGCCGCGGTCGACAGCGGCTATGCGCCGAACGACTGGCAGGTCGGTCAGACCGGCAAGGTCGTGGCCCCCGACCTCTACATCGCGGTCGGAATTTCAGGCGCGATCCAGCACCTGGCCGGGATGAAGGACAGCAAGGTCATCGTCGCCATCAACAAGGACGAGGAAGCCCCGATCTTTCAGGTGGCTGACTACGGCCTGGTCGCCGACCTGTTCGCGGCCCTGCCGGAGCTGGAAGCAGCGCTGGGCTGAGGCTGATCCGGGGTGGGTTGAAACCCCTTCAAAGAAATAGCAAAGGCCGGGCCGCGTGGTCCGGCCTTTTTCGTTTCAGAGGTTCTCAAACACTTGCTGCATTCGAGAACCCGTTTGAAAATCTTGGGGGAACTCTCGGCGAACGTGATTGGCGAACCTGATCGTGATTTCGTTTGAGATGCTGTTGGCGATGAAATGTTCGCGGCAGAATTTCCAATGCCATCCCGGCAAATCTGCTGGTGAAGTCTTTGAAACTGGCGGTGCCGCGCGTTCGGGCGTGGCTGCTTGTCCCTGTCGCGCAGGTGAGCCGCGCTATCCGTCTCGTCCAGGCTCGTTCGGATCGTCGGAGAACAGAGCGATCTTGTTGCCTTGAGGGTCGCGAAGATAGCCAACATAAAAATGAGGTCCATACGCCGCGCGGAAGCCAGGCTGACCCTCGTCACCGCCGCCAGCGGCAAGTGCGGCGGCGTGCAGGTCCCGAACCTGGCTTTGACTGCGCGCCTCGAATGCGATCATAGTACCGTTCCCGGCCGTGGCCGGATGTCCATCGAATGTTGGCTTAACGTAGAAATCGGGCAGGACGGCAGACTGACCCGGTTCAACGGGCAGCGCATAGCTTAAGCCCTCCGGGCCCTCCCTCGACCCATAGCCAAGGGCGGGCAGGAATGCCGCATAAAACCGTTTCGCGCTGGCCATATCATCGGCACCGACAGTGACATAGGCAATCATGCTGTGTTCGTTTCCGGAGGCTGGGTTGCTGCAGCCAGACTATAGGATAATGGTTCAGCCAGCACGCAGTTCGGCACAGTAGACAACCGATTGTCGAGTGCCCCCAAGCCCGCATCGCAACTGGTGCAGCGGGGCGGGGCGTGCGACACCGGTTACAGACAGAAACCGAGATCAGGCTGCAATGGACCGGTCCGAGACGTTGGATGAGACCGTGGACGAGACCTTGGACGAGATGTTGGCGGAGGGTGCCAGGCTTTATGGGGCCGGGCAGTCGGCGGCGGCGGCGGCGGTCTATCGCCGGGCCCGGGAGCTTGCGCCGGAGGACCCGACCGTTCGGTTGCGGCTGGCCTTGTCGATCTGGCATGGCGAAAATCGGGGCGAGGAGGCGCTGCAGCAGGTGCGCGTCTTGGCGGCCGATTATCCGCAAGCACCTGTGTTTGGCGCAGAAGCAACGATATTGACCTCTCTCGGACGGTTTGACGAAGCCGCCGCCGCTGCCCGGCGGGCGGTTGCCGTGGATCCTGAACAGGGCGGGGCCTGGGTCGACCTGGCCAGCGCTGTGGGTTCGCCGGAGGCGCCCGGTGTCCTGGCCGAGCTTGAGGCTGTGATTGATACGCGAACGCCGACACCGCCGGTTTTACGCCAGATGCATCTGGCGCGGGCGCGCTTGTTGCGCACCCTGGGCCGGGAGGAAGCGGCGTTCGACGCGATGGCCGCATCGAATGCCGAGGCGCCGGAGCAATGGCAGGAGGCGGGCGAACGCCGGTTCGCCGAGCGTCTGCGCGCGGTTTTTTCGCCGGACCTGATGCGCCGTCTGGCAGGGACGGGCCATGCCGATGGGCGCATGATCTTTATCGTTGGTATGCCGCGGTCGGGGACCACGTTACTGGAGCGTTTGTTGGCCGCGCACCCTGATGTTGCGAGCGCAGGAGAAACCGCGCTGATCGGCAGTCTTTACAGTCAGCTGACGTCGAGAACCGGGAATGAGCCAAAGGCGGTCGCGGCGGCGCTGACACCCGCCACCTTGCGCGCGATGGGCAGCGCCTATCTGCAAGGCATCGCCCAGCGCGCCGAGGACCGGTTGCGCGTGGTCGACAAGATGCCGGCCAACTATCTGTTCGCGCCGTTGATCCGGTTGATGTTTCCGCGTGCCGCGATCCTGCACATCAGCCGTCATCCCCTGGACACGGCGCTTTCATGCTGGGAGGCGGGATTTTCGTTTGGGTTGGATTACGCGGCCCGGTTTTCAACCTTGGGCGCGGCTTACCGCCTTTATGCCGAAACAGCCGGGGCTTGGTCGGCATTGCCACGCGTTGGCCTGTCGCCGATCCGGTATGAGGACCTGGTCTCGGAGACAGGGCAGGCGATGGCCGATGTTCTGGCGGCGTGCCGATTACCATGGAACCCGGTCTGTCTGACACCTGCGCCGGGCGGCCAGATCAAAACTGCGTCGATCACGCAGGCGCGCGCACCGGTCAGCGATCGTTCGATCGGACGCTGGCGGCGCCATGCCGACCGTCTGGCGCCCCTGATCGCGGCGATGGGGGGGATGGGCTGGGTCGAGGAGGAAGCGGTCCGGCAGAGCCACCGGTGAGGCAAAAGCCCGGCCCGGCCCGCGCCGAAGCGCGCGATGATTGGAAAATTGACGATGCCGGTTGCAAACGCAGCCCGCCGCGCTCTATCGTTGCTGTTGTTGCATCGCACCATCGGGCGCGGTCAACCAATGAAAATAGGACTGGGGATCGCGGATCATGGATATCCGTCGCGTTGGCGTCGTTGGCGTCGTTGGCGCCGGTCAAATGGGCATTGGCATTGCACAGGTCTTCGCGCAGGCGGGATATGAGGTCTTGCTGAACGATATCAGCGCCGATGCGCTGGAGGCTGCGCGCGCCAAGCTGGACGAGCAGTTGGCCCGCCAGGTCGAGAAGGGGCGTCTGGCTGGCGAAGAATATACTGGAACGATGGAGCGGCTGTCGCTGCACCCTGACCTGACCGAACTGGGCCCTGCCGATCTGATCGTCGAATCGGCGACCGAGAAAGAGGCGGTGAAGGTCGAGATTTTCAAGATCCTGGGGCCGCATCTGTCCGATGGCACGATCCTGACCACCAACACATCGTCGATTTCGATCACGCGCCTTGCGTCGACCACCGACCGGCCCGAGCGGTTTATGGGTCTGCATTTCATGAACCCGGTTCCGGTCATGGCGCTGGTCGAGTTGATCCGCGGCATTGCGACGGATGATCCGACCTTCCAGGTCATGAAGGATGTGGTCGACCGGTTGGGCAAGACGGCTGCGGTTGCCGAAGATTTTCCGGCCTTCATCGTCAATCGCATTCTGCTGCCGATGATCAACGAGGCCGTCTATACGCTTTACGAGGGCGTCGGGACGGTTAAGTCCATCGACACGGCCATGAAGCTGGGCACCCGGCACCCGATGGGACCGTTGGAGCTGGCGGATTTCATCGGGCTGGACACCTGCCTGGCAATTATGAACGTGCTGCATGACGGTCTGGCCGATACCAAGTATCGGCCGTGCCCGCTGTTGACCAAATATGTCGAAGCCGGTTGGCTTGGCCGGAAATCGGGCCGTGGTTTTTACGATTATCGCGGCGAGACGCCGGTGCCGACGCGCTGATACCGGGTTTTGCACGGGCAGATCGGACGGCGTTGGTGTGCCGTGGCTTGGAGCGTGGCTTGGAGCGTGGCTTGGAGCGTGGCTTGGAGCGTGGCTTGGAGCGCGGCTTGGACTGTGGCGCGGCAAGGACTACATTCCGGTCAGGCGGGTCTGAGGCCTGCAGAAGAAATCGGGACGGAGATCACGGCCATGCGCTTCACTAAAATATTTGCCTTTGCAGTGCTGATTGCTTCGGCGATGGCCCAGCTTCCTGCGCGGGCGGCGCCTTATGTCATGGACAAGAGCCACGCCCATGTGACGTTCGAAGTCAGCCATCTGGGCTTTTCGATGGTGCATGGGCAGTTTCGCGAGTTCGAGGCGACGATCGATTTTGACCCGGGCAATGTCGAGGCCACCAGGGTCGATTTCCGGATCAACGCCGGTTCGGTCGAAACCTTCTGGCCGGCCCGCGACAAGGACCTGCGCGGGCGCAATTTTCTGAACGTGGCAGAGCACCCGTGGATCACATTCACGACAACGGGTGTGGTGCCGACGGGGACCGATACGGCGGACGTCACCGGTGATGTGACGATCCTGGGCGTTACGAAACCGGCGACGTTCAAGGCGAAATTAAACAAGCTGGCGCCGTCCCCCTTTAAGAAAAACACCACGATTGCCGGGTTTTCTGTGTCAGGTGAGTTGAAGCGGACCGATTTCGGGATGAATTTTGCGGCCCCTGCGATCGGGGATTTGGTCAGGATACGCCTGGATCTGGAGATCAGCCCGGCCAAGTAACGGTGCGGGACCTGCAAGGAGAGCGACGCGATGCCCCTAGTCAACAGCACCACGTCCTGGGGCTGGCTGGCGCGTGCTTTGCACTGGGGGATGGCGGTCCTGATTTTCGGGATGCTCGGGCTCGGGTTTTACCTGGTGACGGCTTACAACCCGGGCGATCCGAGCAAGCTGGGTCTGGTTCAGATCCACAAGAGCTTTGGGTTTGTGGTCTTTGTGCTGGCCTGCCTGCGGATTATCTGGCGCGCGGTCAATCCGACGCCGGAATTGCCGGTGTCGATGCCGGCCGTTATTCGGGCCGGTGCCAAGATGGGGCATCTTTCGCTTTATGTCCTGATGATCGCGATGCCGTTGACCGGATGGCTGGCATCGTCGGCATCGCCTTACAATGATGTCGACGCTTATCCGATGCAGATCAAGAACATGGTCTTTGGACTGTTCGAGATGCCCGATCCCTATGCGGTCGGGTCGCACGACCTGTCGGGGGCGTTTATGACCGCCCATTTCTGGTGCTCGATCGCGCTGTTGATTGTTGTGGCAGGGCATGTCGGTGCGGCCCTGAAACACGCGGTCGTGGACCGCGACGGCGTGATGGAACGGATGCTGCGCAGCGGCGATTGACCGGCTGCGCGTGCGGTCGCGGGCGGCGGGCGAACCGGTGGATTTCCTGCCTATGCCTGACCCGGATAGGTCTCGTCCAAAGCATATCCGGCGGCGCGGACCGTTCGGATCGGGTCCGGTTCCCCCGGGCGGTTCAAGGCCTTGCGCAGGCGTCCGATATGCACATCGACCGTGCGGTTTTCGACATGGATATCGCGGCCCCAGACCAGATCGAGCAACTGGTCGCGGGCATAGACCCGGCCCGGGCGCTGCATCAGGCATTCGAATAGACGAAACTCGGTGGGGCCAAGATGGATTTCGCGGCCCGAGCGATGGACGCGCCGGGTTTCACGGTCGAGCGTCAGGTCGCCGAAGCTGGCGATGTCGGCGGCGATGGTGGGCCGCGAACGGCGCAGCAGGGCGCGGATGCGGGCGATCAGTTCGGGGATCGAGAACGGCTTGGTCAGATAGTCGTCAGCGCCGGTGTCCAGACCGCGGACGCGGTCGGCTTCCTCGCCGCGCGCTGTCATCATGATCACCGGCAGGGAACAGGTCGCGGTCTGGGCGCGGATCCGGCGACAGATCTCGATGCCCGAAAGGCCGGGCAGCATCCAGTCGAGCAGGACCAGATCGGGGGTCTCCTCCTCGATCACCAGCATGGCGTCGTCGCCATCGGGCACGATCTTGGGCGCGAAGCCTTCGCGCTGGAGGTTGTATTCAAGCAGGGTCGACAGGGCGGCTTCGTCCTCGACCACCAGAATGCTGGGCCCCATGGCAAAACTCCCGTCCATCACGTCGCCGCTTCGGCGTCGGGCAGATCTTCGATTTCGGTCGATTTCGGCCGGTCATCGGTCAGCGGCTCGCCGGTTGCGACGAAATAGGTCATTTCGGCGATGAAGGTCGTGTGATCGCCGATCCGCTCGAAGTTCTTGACCACGAACAGCAGTTGAGAGCAGAGGCCGATCGTGCGCGGATCTTCCATCATATAGGTTATCAATTCGCGGAAAATCGAGTTGTGCATCTCGTCGATTTCGACGTCGCGTTTCCAAACGCTGACGGCCAGCGCCTTGTCGCGGGCGGTATAGGCGTCGAGCGCCTCGGACATCAGGATTTGTGCCTGTTTGCCCATGCGGGTAATCGAGGACATGACCCGGGGCGGGCGTTCCTGGTTCAGGACCTGCGTGCGCTTGGCAACGTTTTTCGACAAGTCGCCGATACGCTCGAGCGCCGAGGCGACCTTGAGCGCGGCGACGACTTCGCGCAGGTCCGTGGCAACGGGGGTACGCAGGGCGATGACCTCGATGGTCATTCTTTCCAGCGATGCTTCCATCTCGTCCATGCGCTGGTCGGCTGCGATCACTTCGCTGGCCAGATCGCTGTCGCGGGTGGACATGGCTTCAATGGCCGAATTCAACTGTTCCTCGGCAAGACCGCCCATTTCAGCGATGCGGGCCGAGATGTTTTGCAGGTCTTCATCGAACGCCTTGCGGATATGCGGTGTCATGGCACTGCTCCTTGCCCCGGCCTTATCCGAACCGGCCGGTGATATAGTGTTGCGTCTTCTCGTGGGACGGGTTGGTGAAGATCGTGGTCGTCTCATCGTATTCCAGCAGCAGTCCGAGATGGAAGAACGCGGTCTTTTGGCTGACGCGGGCGGCCTGCTGCATCGAGTGCGTGACGATCACGACCGCATAGGTTTGGCGCAGTTCGTCGATCAGTTCCTCGATCTGGGCTGTTGCGATCGGATCGAGGGCCGAACAAGGTTCATCCATTAGCAGAACCTCGGGCGCGGTCGCGATCGCGCGGGCGATGCAAAGGCGCTGTTGCTGCCCACCGGAAAGGCCGGTGCCAGGTTCGTCCAGGCGGTCTTTCGCCTCTTCCCACAAGGCGGCCCGGCGCAGGGACTGTTCGACGATGCTGTCCAGTTCCGCCTTGTTCGCGGCCAGGCCGTGAATGCGCGGGCCATAGGCGACGTTGTCGAAGATTGACTTGGGAAACGGGTTGGGTTTCTGAAACACCATACCGACCCGGGCGCGCAGTTGAACGGGGTCGACATCGCGGTGATAGATGTCCTTGCCATCCATCAGAATCTCGCCCTCGATCCGGCAGATATCGATCGTGTCATTCATGCGATTGAGGCAACGCAGGAAGGTCGACTTGCCACAACCCGACGGACCGATGAACGCCGTGACCGAGTTCGGTTCGATATCGACCGAGACCTGCTTTATCGCCTGCGTCTCGCCATAGTAGACGTTGACATTGTTCGCGGAAATTTTTGCACTCGTCTGCATCAGACCACCTGCGTCCATCTTACCACCGCCTCTCGAAGCGTTTGCGCAACAGCACTGCCAGCGCGTTCATCAATATCAGGAAAACCAGCAGGACCGAAATCGCCGCTGCAGTCTTGCCGTCAAAAAGCCGTTCTGGATTGTTATTCCAGAGATAGATCAGCGACGGCAGGACCGAGGCCGGTTCCAGCGGATCGGCAGGCGGTTCCTGAACAAAACTGTTCATGCCGATGATGATCAGGGGAGCGGTTTCGCCCAATGCCTGCGCCATCGCGATGATCGAACCGGTCAGGATCCCGGGCATCGCAAGCGGCAGGACATGATGGGTCGAGGTCTGGAGTTTCGATGCCCCCAGCGCCAGAGCGGCATCACGGATCGAGGGTGGTACGGCCCTGATCGAAGCGCGGGCCGCAATGATGATCGTTGGCAAGCTCATCAGCGCCAGCACCACGCCGCCCGCGAGAGGCGTAGAACGTGGGTCATCGGTAAAGACCTTGAGCGCACCGCCGAAAAGCTCGAACCCGAAGAGTTTCACACCAGAGAGAAGGATCGTCAGCCCCAACAGACCGAAGACGATAGAAGGCACCGCGGCCAGGTTGTTGATGTTGACCTCGATAAAGTTCGTCAGCTTGTTCTTGGGTGCGAACTCTTCCAGGTAGATTGAGGCCATCACGCCGATCGGGAAGGCCAGGCAGAAGGTCACGATCATTGTCCAGAATGACCCGACCAGCGCCGTCCAGATCCCGGCATATTCCGCTTCGCGGCTGTCGGGCGCGGTCAGCAGGCGCCAGTTGGTATGGATGACGAGACGCCCTTGGCGCTTGAAGTTTTCCAGCCATAAAATCTGCCGGTCCTTGAGTTGCCGTTCAGCTTCAGGCGCGGCGAATACCAGAGCGCTCCAGTTGCCACGACCTGCCGTGCCCAGCGTTTGCGGCGCATCGACAACCTGGCCGACCAGGCGTTCCGGCGCCATTTCAGTGATCTTGATCCAGCCCTTGTTTACCCGGACGAAGACCGAGGGGTCATCCGCCCGCAACTTGAACGTCGCCTGTGGATCTGTTGCCTGGTCCAGCGCTTGGTCTGCCTTGGCATTGGCTTGATCGCGGGCGGCGCGAAAGCCTTCAAGAAGTTTGGACTGCTTTTCCTTCTCGGCCCCTTCGGACAGTTTGGCGATCTTTACTTCGGTTTCATCGAAAGCACGGGCCTGATCATTGGCTTGCCGGCGGAAGCGCCGGGCCTCGGCCGCGCGATCGTTTTGCATCAGCTTTCGGGCCGTGCTGAAGGTGTCGATAGGCACATCGATGATGACGTGGCCCTCGCCCTGGGTCAGCGTAATCTCGCCTGACGTTCCAGCATCGCGGAGCGAGCCGAACTCGCCTTTCAGATACATCTGCGCATCATCCGAGAGCAGCGCTTCGAAATGATAGCTGCCACCGATCAGTTCTGGGTCATTGGAGACGATTTCGCTTAACGCATAGCCTTCATAGCCGGCCAAAAGATCGTTCAGCGGGCGTAGTTTGCGGCGCGACAGCTCTGACCGGGCAGCGCCCTTTATTGCGGCCTTGATCTGGGCGCTGAGGTCGGCATTGGTGCGTGGGTTGTCGTCGATGATCGGCTTGATCTCGGCCTCGGACAGGTCGAGTTCCACGTCGAGCGACAAATAGTACTCGTCCATTACAGTCAGCGTCTTGACGGTGATGGTCCAAAGCAAGACGGCCAGTGCCGCCATGGCAAATGCAATGGCGAGGATACCATAGGCGCGCAGCCTGACTTCGGCCCAGCGGCGGCGGCTGAGCTTGCGCTTTGAGTCCGCGGCTGTGTGCTTGGCCGAGAGCGCCGTTATGTCAATCTTTCGGACGTTCATGACGCGCCTCAATCGTATTTCTGGCTGTACTTGCGGACGATCCGCAATGCGACGATGTTTAGACCCAGCGTCGCGACGAAGAGCGCAAAGCCAAGCGCATAGGCCGGACCGGCCGCCGTCTCGGCCTCGGTATCGCCGAGGATCAGCATGGTGATCTGGACGGTAACGGTCGTGACCTTGTCCAGCGGATCGAAGGTCAGGTTGGCGCTTTGTCCGACGGCCATGACGACAATCATCGTTTCGCCCACCGCGCGCGAGATGCCTAGCAGCGAGGCCGAGACGATACCGGGCAGCGCAGCGGGCAGGACAACTTTGGTGACTGTCTCTGCCTTGGTTGCACCCAGGCCGTAAGAGCCATCGCGCAAGGCTTGGGGGACAGCGTTGATCACGTCATCCGACAGCGACGAGATGAAGGGAATGATCATGATGCCCATGACCAGTCCTGCAGCGAGCGCGCTTTCAGCCTCGACCGATATTCCCAGGCTGTCGCCGATGCCGACCATGAACGGGGCGACCGTTGTGGCGGCGAAGAAACCGTAGACAACCGTCGGAATTCCGGCAAGGATTTCCAGGATCGGTTTGACCGTTGAACGGGTCTTGGGCGACGCAAATTCGGAGAGATATACTGCGGCAAAGAGGCCGATCGGCAGCGCCACCAGCATCGCGATGACCGTGATCATCGCGGTGCCCAGGAACAGCGGCACCGCGCCGACCTTGTCGGCAGAGAGATCGCCGGTGTGGACACCGGAGAGCGGGCTCCAGGTCAGGCCGAACAGGAACTTGTCGACCCGCCAACCGATTTTCGAGAAAAAATTCAAGGTCTCGCCGATCAGCGAGAGGAAGATACCGACGGTTGTGATGATGGCGACAACAGCGGCGGCCAGCAGCAACCCGCGCAGAATTTTTTCCGAGCGATTGCGGGCGCGGAACGTGGTGCTGACGCTGCGAATCGACCAGATCGCGCCGGCACTTGCAGCCGCGAGCGCAGCGATCATGACAATCCAGCTGCGCAAGTTTTCCAAACTGGTGACGCTTTGCGCCAGACTTTCGCGGATCTCGTCGGTTTTCGAGACGATGCCACCGCCGGCGGCAATGACGCGGGCGTCCTTCAGGACTGTTGTGGCTTCGAGTTCGGAGAGATCAGGAGCGAGTTCGCGTAATTCGCTGTTCAACTGGTTCGAGACGTAAGCCGATACAGCGATGTTAACAACAATGAAAACGCCAAGTCCGGCGATCAGGACCCATAGAAATGCGTGCAAGCCGTGATAGCCAGGGCGTGAATGTAGCGCGCTGAGGGTGCCACCAGCGACACTGACGGCGCGGGTGCGGGCAGTGATGAAGCAGAGGACCGAGAGCCCCGCGATCACCAGAAGACTGAGTCCCAGCATTTTGGCGATCCCCAAAGCCGTTTACTGCGTGCCGGACCCCGTTCCTGGCCCGGATGGAGTCGGTGCGGACCTATGGCCCGCACCTATTTCTTGGGGAGGTCTTACTTCAGACCTTCGTCGCCTGTCATCACCGAGCTTGACATGACTTTTTCGGCGTTGGAGGTGTGCGCGTCGGACGACAGTGGGATCAGGCCCTTTTCAGTCAGATAGCCATCATCACCCGAAGCGCGGCCCGAGACGAATTCGCCAGCATATTCCATGATCCCCGGGACAACGCCGACATGGGCCTTCTTGATGTAGAAGTACATCGAGCGCGATACCGGGTAGTCCCCGGCGGCGATGTTCTCGAAGGTCGGCTCGACGCCGCCGACGGTCGCGCCTTTCAGTTTGTCAGCGTTCTGATCGAGGAACGAGAACCCGAAGACACCAACTGCATTGGTGTTGGATTCCAGCTTGGAGACGATCAGGTTGTCGTTCTCGCCTGCATCGACCCAGGCGCCGTCGTCGCGGATTTCGACCTTTTTACAAACGGCCTTTTCCAGCCCGGCCTTTTGGCAGCCCTTCTGGATCGCCAGCTCTTCAAAGGCATCGCGGGTGCCCGAGGACGGCGGCGGGCCGAGGACTTCGATTTTCGTGGCAGGCAACGAGGGATCGATCTCGTTCCACATGGTCGGCTCGCCCTGGCCCTTGGCCAGCGCCTTGAACAGGATTTCGCGGCTGATTGCGAAATCCGGAGCGCCCTTGGCGTTGGCGATGACGATTCCGTCAAATCCGACAATCGATTCGATAATGTCGGTCACGCCCTTTTCATTGCACAGTTTCCACTCTTTGGCCTTCATGCGGCGCGAGGCGTTGGTGATGTCCGGCGTATCGGTGCCGACGCCCGAGCAGAACAGCTTGAGCCCACCGCCCGAGCCGGTTGATTCAACAACCGGTGTCGGCGCGCCAGTCGCCTTGGCGTAGGCTTCGGCAACAGCGGTCGCGAATGGGAAAACCGTCGACGATCCGACGATCTTGATCTGGTCGCGGGCCATGGCGGACCCGGCGGTTGCAAGGGCAGCGGCGGCGACGGCCGCACCTAACAGACGTGCTTTCATGAAAGATCTCCGTGTGCTCTTCGAGAGCTTGGCGTTCATGGTTTGAACCCTGTTTGCGGCTCGGGCGCTGTGGCGCGAGCCCGGTCTGGTGAATGCCCCGGCGGTGTGGCCGCGACACCGCTGGAAATGGTCCGATTCCGCGAAACCAAAGTTTCAGATTTGTGAAGGTTTTGTGACGGTGATGGTGATGGTGGTGGCGGAATGTCGCCGTTTCGGTACGCCCTATTGGGCGGCGATGGATTGGTCGGGCACATCCTTCAGTGCGGGCAGCCACACGGTAAAACATGACCCTTCGCCAAGGGTGCTTTCGACCTCCAGGCGGCCGCGATGACGGTTCAGGATGTGTTTGACAATCGCGAGGCCCAATCCGGTTCCGCCGACCTCGCGCGAGCGACGCACATTCACCCGGTAGAACCGCTCGGTCAGGCGGGGAAGATGTTCGCGTTCGATCCCGATACCTTCGTCGCTGATGGCGATGCCGATCATGCCGGGGTCTGCCTTCGCGTCGTCGGCAGGTGCGATGCGCACCGTCGTGCCGGGGCCGCCATACTTGATTGCGTTGTCGACCAGATTGGCGAAAAGCTGTGCGAGCTGGTCGTGGTCGCCATTGACCTGCAACCCGGTCTGAAGTGGGTGGTAGACGATGGCAACGTCCTGCGAATCAGCGACCGGCGCCAACGCATCGACGGTTTCTTCGATGATTGCGCCCAGGTTCTGTGCCTCGTTGGGCAGGACCCTTGCGTCGAGTTCGATCCGGTTCAGCGACAGCAGATCCTCGATCAGACCGGTCATGCGCACGGTTTGCTTCGACAACAGTTCCAGAAAGCGGGCCGAAGCCTCCGGATCGTCGCGGGCATGGCCCAGCAAGGTTTCGATAATACCCGACGAGGCTGCCAGCGGGGTTTTCAGCTCGTGGCTGGCATTGGCGACAAAATCGCGGTGCAGTTCTTCGGCGCGTTTGCGCTGGGTTTCGTCCTCGATCGCGACCAGAACATCCTGGTTAGGCAGCGGGCGGACATGGGCTTTTAAGGCGGCGGCGCTGCCGCGTGACAGCGTGAACTCCAGGGTCTCGCCGGAAGGTTGGGAGAGAGTTTGCCGGATCAGGTCCTGCAACCGGTTGGCGCGCAGCAAAGTCATGTCCTGACCGGCCAAACCCATCCGCCCGAAGATCTGCTCAAAAGCATCGTTCGCGAAGCGTACTTTTTGGTCGGGGCCGACCAGCATGAGGCCGAACGGCAGGGCGTCGAGGACATCGGTGTCAGCGGGCGCGGCGGCGGCGGTTGATTGCGGCGGGGCGCCGAGCAGGTTCTGCCCGCCGTCCGGCAATGGGCGGTGCGCGCCCCGCGCACCGCCCATTGCAATCGCGAGAGCGCCTGCGACGGCACCTGCGCCAAGGGCCGCTGCGATGATGATGACGATCGGACCGGCAGCGGCGAGATGGGCGGCCAGGCCCGCGGCCGCGGACGCCGCGGCTGTCATCAATGCAGACTTAAGGGGATGTGCCGCCATCGGTGCGCCAATCAGGGACTTTGCAGGAGAATGAATTTATCACGGGTTAAGGGAACCAGAGTACTGGAAAAACTGTCATATCGCCGTCATATGTAGCGCGGAGAGCTAGTCTGGATTTGCAAGCATGATCAAGTATGCCCTGAAATGTACGGATGGGCACCAGTTCGAGTCCTGGTTCCGGGATTCGGCGGCCTTCGACTCGCTGCACCGCGCCGGGCAGGTGGCCTGCATCGTTTGCGGCGCATCGGATGTGCAAAAAATGCTGATGGCCCCCGCGGTGTCCGGTCCGCGCAAGGGCGAGCCTGTTGCGGCGGATGCGGCGCCCCTGTCGACCCCGGCCAGCCCGGCGGAAGCTGCGTTGAAAAAGCTGCGCGAGCATCTGAAAAAGAACTCCGATTACGTCGGGAAGGAATTCGCGACCGAAGCGCGGCGTATTCACGATGGCGAGTCGGACGAGCGGTCGATCTGGGGCGAGGCAACGGCGGAGGACGCCAAGGCCCTGCACGATGACGGCATTCCGGTTGCACCGATCCCGTTCGTATCGCATCTGGACGACTAGCGTCTGTATCCGAGACGGGCAGGGCGCCGAAGCCACGGCGGCGGACTGCACGGGACTTTGCGGTTGTTCGTGCAAAACGCCAGGATCCACAAGCTACACCGGACGCTGCCGCTCGGCCTACCGGAAGGATGCGTCAGGGGCCGCCATCAAGCTGATGCGCGCCGACGCATCCACAAACTGGCGCCGAAATGCGGACCATCACAGACCGGCGCAAGAGCTTTCACGACGCGGTTGGCCAGTTCCGTGCACGTATAATTCCCTGCGAAAACCGGCTCGTAAGCACCGCTCATTAGCCAGCCTGACAGTCCTAGCTGCTCGGAATACTCGCGGAGTCGCCACGCCCCAAGATAAGGATCGGGCAGGAAGATGTCATGAAAATGAACCAGCACGCCGGGCGCAAGCACGGGCAGGATACGATTGTAGATGATATCGACATCGGTGCCCTGGAACAGGAGATGGCTTGAATCGAAAAACGCGATGTCTCCGGCCTCGAGCTTGGCAAAAAGTGGAACATGCGCCGGGCTCAACACGCCTTCGATCCAGTCGATTTCGAGTGCAGAGATCTCCGCCCGGGGCTCCGGGTCGATGCAGCAGATCGAGGTCTCAAGCCCGGCGGAACGGACGGCGGCAGTTAATATGTGCGTAGATTCGCCGGAACCCACCTCGATGATCCGCTTCGGTCGAGCTGATCGCGTGAGAGCGAATGTGACCGCGCCGTCCAAAGTGCTGAAGAACCGACGGCGCCAATGTGCCGCGAGCGGCCCGGCAATCGCCGCCTCCAATGCGGAGGTGTCGGCGGCTACGGTATCGAGCATCTCGACAAACGCAAGCTGATTGGCCGAGAAAAGTTCCTCCCAGGCGGGATAGGCTGGCGGCAATCGATCAACCGTTCCGGCGAACTTGTATGGCGAGAAGAAACCGCGCTCGCGCAGGCCCAACACCGTAAGCAGCCCGTCCGTTGTTGTCCGCCAACGCTTTGTCCACTTGATGCGCGTCATCGTCTCTCCACCGTCCGATTGCCGCATCATCAATGTGGTGTCAGCGATTGCTGAACCACCCTTTCCTGTTATCAGCAAAGGCGAAAGTTTCAACGACATGGTTTGGGTCGCCCAATGAACCACACCTAAGCGTCAGAGATATGCGAGGTCCGGTGTCTCGGTTCGGCGTCAGAGTTGCAGCACTGCGCCGTTTTTCAATCTGGGTTAACTGCCGACCTGCGTTTCGGTTCGCACCAAAGTCAGCAATCGGGGACGAAGCGGTCATCCGCGTATTGTCGTTGGATCCGTGTTTGCGCCCGGAAGCTGCCGTCCGGCCCACTCGAACGCCGCGCTAGATGTGATCTTTAGCGTCTAATCCATAGATGCGAGAGTACGGGCTTCAATGTAAGCTCGAACCTGATCCACAAATTTCACTCTAAAACAATCATAGAGCGGATCGCCGTGTGGATCTGCCGAACATGCCTCGGAAGTGAGAAATTCAATGCCAGGAATCTTGGCGAGATGCTCCAAATCAGAAGGCGAGTTGTACGGATCGCCATAGATTGAAAACACCATTCCATCGAGTCGATTGAGATTTGCTACGGCAGTTCTTTGACGCGCAACAACACCATCGTGTTGAGGTCCACGCCTGTCCTTTGTCCAAACGCCGTTGGCAGGTGAAAAAGCAATGAAACCACCGATTTCAACTTTT
Source organism: uncultured Limibaculum sp. (assembly GCA_951813525.2). Taxonomy (GTDB): domain Bacteria; phylum Pseudomonadota; class Alphaproteobacteria; order Rhodobacterales; family Rhodobacteraceae; genus Thermohalobaculum. The sequence goes on along the minus strand of CATOTJ020000002.1, from coordinate 1,548,265 downwards.
TTTCTAACCCCAACCAACAAGGCAGTCCATCCTCCCATCGAGAATCCAGAGACGAATACTTGGGCGGGTGGCACCCCTTGCCGATGGTACTCTTCGATAATGCGTTCAAGATCTGGCGCCCTTGCTTCGGCCATAGACTGTTTGGGCAGACCCCCTTTGGCTCTCGAGCTATACCCGTGAACCAGGACCGACTTGCCGGCAATTTTTGTACCCGCGAGATGGTAGGTAAGACTGCCGGCGCCGGCCATTGGCCTGCAAGGTCCGAGTTTAGAGTTACTCTCTGACCCATCTGTATAGAGCACGATTATCGTGTCGATCGGTCTGAGGATTATGAATGTCCCGTCGGCGTTCACCGTTGCCATTTCAAATGGACTGAACTGGCTTTTACCGTTGGCGGCATCGACCTGAACTGCCCAAACCAACGTCAACCCAAACAGAACCCAACTGATCGTCGTCATCTCGTCTTCCTTGCAGCGAGAGCACTGAGCCAAACTTATACAGGCAGCGACTAAATTCGCGAGAAGAGTGGTCTTCGCGGCGCCCGCGCCAACACCCGCTGTCGGGGACGAAGCTAACATCTGATCTTTTGACTCGGATTTACGATCCACCCCGGAAGCTGCCGTTGGCACTATCGGAATCGTGCGGCAAAAGTGGACGGTACAGGGTTAGCCGATGCGACTTAAGGTGGCCGCGCCGTGTGGAAACACGCCTCACCTTTTGGACGACACAGCGTAAAGCACGCCGCCTCCGGTTTATGTTGTCGTGTGATATGATCTGCGAACGGTCGAGCGCTGAGTTTCCTGCTCCATGCTCTGAGAACCGAAAACGCTGGAGGGTTCAATGCTTCGCCACAATTGGATCACTCGATACATGCTTTGTGCGACAGTTTTTCTCGGGCACATGGGTAGTGGACTGCCAAGTCTCGCTCAATCTAGGGACATTGAGTTAGGCAGCGCACCTGCCGAGCTTGAAGATGGCTGGCTTATTGGGTCTGCAGGTGCCGCCGGATTCAAAGACTATCTTTTGGATGGACTGACACGTTCAATCCGAAACGGAAACCGATCGGGAACACATGCGGTACTGATCGAGAAGGATGGGCGTCTCGTCTATGAGGTTTACTCTGAGAGCTATGACCAAGGACCAAACGGTGTGTCTCTCGGCCATGTGATCTTTGAACCGACGACGCTCCACGACCTGCGATCCGTCTCGAAGAGTGTTACATCTGCGTTGCTTGGGATTGCCTTGGGGACCGATTTCGACGTGGCTCTGGCGACACCGCTCCCAGAATTTTTTCCGGACATAAGGTCCCAGTTTGGCGCGGACGCTGGAATGGTGACGCTCGAACACACCCTTACGATGACGGCGGGGTTGCGGTGGAATCAATTCTCTGCACCGGCAGGAACCTGGGAGGATGATGAGTTCTGGCTGGACCAGTTCGAGGAACCGATCAGCAAAGTGTTATCGCGTCCGCTTGTCTACCCGCCCGGCACCAAATGGACATACAGCAGCGGGTTAACTGAGGTATTGGTTGGCATCATTGAGCGCAGATCAAGGCGGTCCCTAGATCAGTTCGCAGAAGAAGCGCTATTCAAACCTCTTGGTATCACCGACTACGAATGGGTCGGCGCCAGCAAATGGCGTGGTGGCACATTGCCGAGCGGCGCCTGGGGACTACGACTGACGGCCCGTGATCTGGCAAAAATCGGCTCTCTCTACCTACATCGCGGTCAGTGGCATGGCAGGCAAGTTATTCCCGCAGACTGGGTGGCCCGCTCAGTTGAACGGCACGTTGAAAAGATACCTTCAACATGGGCAGACGGGATCAACTATGGTTATGGCTATCAGTGGATCGTCGGAGAAACGAGGGGGTTTCCCAGCTATAAGATCATCCGTGCGGCAGGCAACGGCGATCAAGCTGTCTTCATTCTCCCTGAGCAAAAAATTGTCGTGACAATTTTCGCCGGGCTGTACGACCAACGGCAGTGGGTGAGCGGCGGAATACTCAGGACCATCCTCGGTTCTCTTGAGTGAGACTGACCTGGCGGCTTCGTCAAAAGTATGCAGAGACTCTGGATGCAGAGGCTCTATGGACGGGTGATCTCGATGTGATCCTAAATCTGCCGCAAATGCCAAAATGAGATGGGCGCCTGGAATCTCGCAGAATTCCCATTGGGACAGCGAGGACTAATGTCCGGATTAGCTTTAAGGTTTTGAGCACCTTTCAAAATTAGCGCCAGTAGTTTGTGCTCCAAGCCGACATCTGACGGATTTGCCCGGGGTTGCAGTTCTGCCAGACGCGCACAACGGCGATGGTCGGGACACTGGGCCTTGAACACTCTGCCTTGAACGGCCATCGAGTTATGCCGGGCATTGCCCGCGCGGCGATATGTCGGCGGGCCGTCGCTTGCGGCGGCCCGGAACGGGCGTTACCGAACTGGATCGATTTTGCTGAAGGTGGACCGGTTGTCTGGCCATTCGGAATGCGGAGCCCAGGACGGAGCACGACATGACTTGCCGGATCATCCAGTCCCTTGACCAGATCTCTGGCGGCTATGACGCGGTGCTGTGTGATCTGTGGGGCTGTTACCACAATGGTCTGGCCTATTACCCGGCCGCCGCTAAGGCCTGTCGGCGGTTCCGGGCTGAGGGCGGGACAGTGATTTTGTTGACGAACGCACCCCGCCCGGGGCCTTCGGTCGAGCGGATTTTGACCCGGATGGGCGCGCCGCACGACAGTTGGGATGCCATTGTGTCGTCGGGCGGAGCCTGTCAGGCCGCGATTGCCGACGGGACGTTCGGACAAAACTATGCCTATGTCGGGCCGGATCGCGATCTGCATGTGCTGGAAGATGTCGGCAAGCGGCCCGTGCCCGAGGATCAGGCGGACGCAATCGTGTTGACGGGTCTGCGCGATGACATGATCGAAACTCCGGACGATTATGCCGAGGAGATTGCCCGCTGGGCGCAGCGCGGCCTGCCGGTTCTGTGCGCAAATCCGGATCTGGTCGTCGATCGCGGCGAGCAGCGGCTTTACTGTGCCGGTGCGATTGCCAAACGTATCGAGGAGGCCGGAGGCCAGGTCATCTGGTATGGAAAGCCGCATGCACCGGTTTATGATCGTTGCCGGGCGGTTGCGGCGGAATTGCGGGGCGCCCCGGTGCCGGACAGCCGGTTGCTTGCGATTGGCGATGGAATTCTGACTGACGTGCCCGGAGGGCTGAGGGCCGGTCTGGACACGCTGTTCGTGACCGGTGGCCTGTCCAGTGCTGACTTCGGCCCGGACGTCGAACATCCCGAGCAGGCGCCAATGGATGCGTTTCTGAGCGCGCAGGGTCTGGCGCCGCAATTTGCGATCGGACGGCTGCGCTAACCGGGGGCGTTAATCGAGGGCGATGAATTCGCCGTCGCGACGGGCCTTGCTCACGACACCTTATTTTTTTCGTGAAATATAATTGCGCAATTTTGTTGCGTGAGATGAGCGAATCTCCTAACGCTTGTGCAGCGCACCATTGCGCTGGCGCGGACTGGAGCGGGTGATGCTGGACAACGGTTTTATCGAACGCGGCACGATCTGTATCGAGGATCTGGAGATCGGCATGATGCGTGCCGTCGAGAAAACGATCACCGACTACGATATTCGGATGTTTGCCGAGGTTTCGACCGATCACAATCCCGTCCATCTGGACGAAGACTATGCCCAGGACACCATGTTTCAGGGTCGGATTGCCCATGGAATGCTGACCGCGGCCCTGATCTCGGCCGTGATTGGCGAGCAACTGCCGGGACATGGCACGATCTATCTGGGACAGAACCTGAAGTTTCTGGCGCCGGTGCGCCCCAATGACACCGTCAGGGCCGAAGTTCGCGTAGCAGATATCAACCATGCCAAGCGGCGTGTGACCCTTGATTGCGTCTGCCGGGTCGGTGATACACCCGTTCTGAAGGGCGAGGCGCTGGTTCTGGCGCCGTCTAAAAAGCTGGACTGACAAGGGCGCCGCCAGACGCGCCCTGCAAGGGGTGCGGGCGATGAAAATCATCGATGGCTATCAGGGGTTGGACGCGGCAAGCCGCGGTGCCTCGGCTGCCATCGGCAATTTCGACGGCGTTCATTTGGGCCACCGGGTCCTGATCGAGGATGCTGCGTGCGCCGCGGGCGGTGCGCCGGTCGGCGTCATCACGTTCGAGCCGCATCCGCGCCGACTGTTCCAACCGGATGCACCGCCCTTTCGTCTGACAACGACGGGTGAAAAGGCCCGCCTTCTGGCGGCCGGCGGCGTGGATGTGCTGTACAATCTGACATTCGACAAAGCGCTGGCGGGAATGGAGGCCGAGGCATTTGTGCACGACGTGTTGCGCGACGGTCTGGGCATTCGCCACTTGGTCGTCGGCGCCGACTTTCACTTTGGCAAAGGACGCCGGGGCGATGCGGTGCTGCTGCGGTCGATGGGCGCCGATCTGGGGTTCGGCGTTACCATTCACGAATTGGTCGGCGACGAAAGCGGGGACTTTGCCTCGACCGCGATCCGGGTTTTGATCGAGGAGGGGCGCTGCGACGAGGCGGCGCGCCAACTGGGCCGTTGGCACACAGTGTCGGGGCCGGTGGTTCAGGGCGATCAGCGTGGCCGGGATCTGGGTTACCCCACTGCAAATCTGGCGTTCGGCGAGCAATTGATCCCGCGCTTTGGGATCTATGCCACCTGGGTCGATGTGCTGGGCGGGCCAAAGACAGGCCGGTATGCCGGTGTCGCCAGCATCGGAGAGCGGCCGACATTCGGTGTAAATGCCCCGAATTTCGAGGTGCATCTGTTCGACTTTAACGGCGATATCTATGGGTGCGAAATATCGGTCGGTCTGGTCCGGTACTTGCGGGGAGAGGTGGCGTTCGACGGCATTGGCCCGCTGATCGAGCAGATGGATCGCGATAGCGCCGAGGCGCAGAAGGTTTTAGCGCGCGCCGAGGTGCCGGCATGATCCGCTCGACCATCTTCAACCTGTACTTTTATTCGTTCACCTTTCTGGTGGCGATGACCTGTTGGATCATTGCGAAGGTTTCGACGCGGCAGGCCATGTGGCGCGCGGTAAAGTTCTGGGGCCGCGCAAATATGGTTATGCTGCGCCTTATATTGAGCGCCCGGATTGAAGTGCGCGGCGCGCATCACCTGAAACCGGGCAAGGCGCAACTGATCGTCTCGAAACACCAATCCGAGCTGGATATCGTGATGTTGGGCGGGGCCATGTGGGATGTCACCGCCATCGCGATGAAAGAACTGGAGCGATTGCCCTTTTTCGGCACGATCCTGCGCAAACTGGGCTGTGTCATCGTGGCCGTCGATGCGGGTCCGCAGGGGCGCACGGATCAGGCGATTGAGGGGGCCTTGCGCATTCGCAGTGAGAAGCGGGGTCTGGTGGTCTATCCGGAAGGCGAATTGATGAAGCTGGGCGCGCGCGAACGCTATAAGAACGGGGTTGGCCGGATCTATGTGGCGACCGAACAGGAGGTTGTGCCCGTGGCCGCATCACTGGGAGTTGTTTGGCCGCAGCGTCGGTGGCGCAAGAACCCAGGCACCATCGGTGTAATCGAATTTCTGGAGCCGATCCCGCCGGGATTGCCGTTCGAGGAGTTCATGTTCGAGATGGAAAGCCGGATCGAGACCCGCACTTGGGAACTGATTGAGGAAACAGCCCCGCCCGAGATGCTGGCGACGGCGCGCGAGCGATATTACTCGGGCGTCAATAATCACGGCGAGGTGATCGAGTCGCGTGTTCCGCGCCCGGTCGTCCCGAATAGGGTGCTGACGGCGAGCGCGCCAAACGTCAGGACCGCCGAAAAGTAACGCCGGACCGGGCAGTTGTTGGCACGGCCATGTGGTGATTAATCCGGGAATTCGGCGCAGGTTGCTGTTCCCGCAGCGGGCAGTCGGCGGCTGTGTGATATGTCTCGCGGCGGAACCGTAATGCGTCTATCCTGCCGGTCAGAGGCAGCAAAAATGGGTGAAACCCAATGACCGAGCAAACTGCGCCGGACCAGCCGGTTGGTGGACCGAACGAGCCGGCCAAAAGCCAGTTCGCCCTTTTGAAGACACGCCGTTTTCTGCCGCTGTTTGTCGTGCAGTTCCTGGGGGCCTTTAACGATCAGGTCTTCCAGAAAGCCTTTATTGCGCTGATCACTTATCGCCTGGCCGATCAGGTCGGCTTGTCGATCCCGCTGCTGGGGCTGTTGGCGTCGGCGCTTTTCATCCTACCCTTTGCCATCGTCACCCCGACTGCAGGCCAGATCGCCGACCGGATCGACAAGGCCAGGATGATCCGCTGGGTCAAGGCCTGGGAAATCGTCGTGATGGGCATGGCGGTCATTGGATATTACACGCAGAGCATTGGGTTCCTGTATCTGGTTCTGTTCCTGATGGGTGCCCAATCCGCGATGTTCGCGCCGGTCAAATATTCGATCCTGCCGCAATATCTGGACCGCAGCGAGCTGTTGGGCGGGAACGCGCTGGTGCAGGGCGCGACCTTCTTGGCCATTATCTTCGGTACGATCCTGGGCAACGAGCTGATCCTGACTGAAAGAGGGGTTTTGCTGGTCTCGGTGACGGTCGTAGCTGTTGCTGTGGTTGGATTTATTGCCAGCCTATATACCCCGCCTGCGCCCGCGCAGGGCGGTGCGCCCAAAGTCGACTGGTTCTTTCCTCGGGCGATCTGGCATCTGGTCGCGAGATGCCGCGCGAATTGGCCGGCGTTCAGGGTGATCCTGGCGATCTCTTGGTTCTGGTTTCTGGGCGCGACGTTCCTGGCCTTGCTCTCGTCGCTGGTTCGGGAAACCTTTGGCGCCAACTATTCGGTCCTGACCATCCTGTTGGCGGCCTTCTCGATAGGCATCGCTTGCGGCGCCGTTGCCAGCAGTGTCCTGTCGAAGGGCCGAATATCGGCAAACTTGGCACCGGTCGGGGCGCTTGGACTGGCGATCGTCGCGGTCGAGCTTTGGTTCGCGGCGTCGGCTGCGATCCCTACGGGCGAGTTGGCGGCAAGGGTGATTGCCTGCCGGGAAACACCGATGAACCAGTTGGTCACGCCCTGTCTGACGGTCAGCGAGTTTTTCTCGACCTTCGGTGCCTGGCGCGTTCTGATTGATTTTATCCTGGTTGCCATCTTTGCCGGGATTTACGTCACACCGTTGAATGCGATTTTGCAGGTTGAGGCCCCGGATGCCGAGCGGGCGCGTTACATCGCCTGCTCGAACGTTTTGGATGCGTCGGGCATGGTCGTCTCGGCCGGGCTGGGCGCTGTTCTGGTCATGGTTGGCCTGACGACCGCCGATATCCTTGCCCTGTTTACGCTGACGGGTCTGCCGGTCTGTCTGATCGTGGCGCGCTGGGCACCGGACACGGCCCTTGGGCGCATCGCGCTGTCAATTTGGCCACAAAGATGAGGCCGCGCTTTTGGGAGGCGGTCGCGCTGGAGGATATGACCTCGGAAGAGTGGGAGGCGCTGTGCGACGGCTGTGGCAAGTGCTGTCTTCTGAAGCTGGAGGACGAGGACACTGGCCGCGTTCACTACACCAATGTGACCTGCCGCCTGTTCGATGCCGAAACCCGCACCTGTTCGCAATACGCGCTGCGCCGGATGTTCGTGCAGGGCTGTGTGTCGCTGACGCCTGAAAATCTGGACGAAACGGCGGAATGGATGCCTGCGACCTGCGCCTATCGGCGCCTGCACGAAGGCAAGGGGCTGGCGGACTGGCATCCGCTGATCTCGGGCAGGCGCGAAACCGTGGCCGAGGCCGGGGTGGCCTTGAACGGGCCGCTGGTTCCGGAATACGAAGTCGCGGAAGATGATCTCGAGGACCATGTTCTGGCGGATGATCTGATTCTGAACGGGCGGTGACCGGCGATATGCGGCTGCACATTACCCTGACGTCGCCCTATGCACGGATGGTCCGGATCGTGATCCGCGAAAAGGGCCTGGAGGACCGGGTTGAGGAAGTTGTCGCGCGCACGCGCACGCCCGGTAGCCCCTATTATGCCATCAATCCTTCGGGCCGTGTGCCCTGTTTGATCCTGCCGGATGGGAAGGCGATGGAAGATTCGGCCCTGATTTGCGATTATCTGGACAATCTCGACGGTCATCCCGCGCTCGCGCGGCCCAGGGGAGCGGACCGGTGGGAATTTGCGGTGATCGAGGCGCGGGCACGGTCCACGATCGACGGCCTGGCGGTTCTGATCCGCGAACGTTATCGGCCCGAAAATGAACGCTCGCCAGGGGTTATCGCCCACGAAGTTGCGCGGGCAAAGCGGCTGCTGGCGATCTGGGACGGTGCAGCGAATGACCCGGTGCTGACGGGGCCGCTGAACTATATCCAGATGTTGATCGCCTGCATCGCCGAGATTGCTGATCGGGCCCCGGAACTGGATGTCGCGGCGCAATGGCCGCGCCTGTCAGCGCGTGCCGCCGAGATATCCCGGCGCCCGTCCTTCGTTGCAACAGCGCCGCCGGTCGCCTGACCGTAAGGCGTATTGCGCGCCCCGGCACAACGCGCCACAAGGCGGGCAAAATCATTGACCGGGAGAGCCCAGATGATCTTCACCTCTGACAACGCATCGGGCGCCGCGCCCGAGATCCTGGCCGCGCTGACCGAGGCGGAGATCGGTTATGCCATGCCCTATGGCAACGATCCGCTGACGGCAGAGGCGCAGGCGCGCGTGCGCGAGGTCTTCGAGGCGCCTGATGCCGCCGTCTATTTCGTTGCGACCGGTACCGCGGCGAACGCCTTGGCGCTGGCTTGTCTTTGCCCGCCCTGGGCAACTGTTTACTGCCATCGCGGCAGCCATATCGAAGAAGACGAATGCGCAGCGCCCGAGTTCTTCACCGGCGGCGCCAAGCTGACGCTGATGGATGGCGACGATGCCAAGATGACCGAGGCCGGTCTGCGGTCTGCGGTTGAAAATGCGGCCCCGGTTGGCGTTCACAACGTTCAAAAGGGTGCGTTGTCATTGACCCAGGCGACCGAGCAGGGCGCGGCCTATTCCCTGGCCGAGGTTCGCGCGCTGGCAGGTATTGCGCGCAATGCCGGGCTGCCGGTGCATATGGACGGCACAAGACTGGCAAACGCGTTGGCACGGCAGGGCGTCTCGCCCGCTGACATGACCTGGCGCGCGGGCGTCGATGTGCTGTGCCTGGGCGCCACGAAGAACGGCGCCATGGCGGCCGAGGCAGTGGTCTTGTTCGATCCTGAACGCGCCTGGGAGTTCGAATTGCGCCGCAAGCGCGGCGGGCATCTATTTTCCAAGATGCGCTTTATATCCGCGCAGATGAACGCCTATCTGCAGGACGGTTTGTGGCTGCGTCTGGCCGCCCATTCCAATGCGATGGCGGACGCCTTGGCGGAAGGGATCAACGCGGTGCCGGGCGCGCGCGTGACCAACACGATTGGCGCCAACATGCTGTTTCCGGAAATCACTCTGGCGCAGCACAAGCGGCTGCAGGCCGTCGGTGCCGGGTACTACACCATGTCTGATTTCGATCCGGATGGGGCGGATGATCAATTGATCAAAATTCGTTTGGTGGCGAGTTTTCGCACCAAGGAAGAGGACGTGGCGCGGTTTTTGGAGGCGATGGCGGGGTGAGCCGGACCGGTATCCCCGGCTTTCTGGACTTTATCGCGGTTCATGAAAGCCGCGGGAATTGGAACGCCAATTATGGGGCCGTCGCCAACCGCGATGACCCGGCTTTTACGTCGATGAGCGTCGCCGAGGTTTTGAACTGGCAGGACGGACGCAGATTTTCGGCCTGCGGCAAATATCAGATCATTCACAAAACCCTGCTGTCCCTGGTCGACGAGATGGGCCTGACCGGGCACGAGATCTATGACCAGGATCTTCAGGACCGGATGGGGGCAACATTGCTGCGCCGCCGCGGGTTGGACCGGTTTCTGGCCGGTGACATGGCACCGAAGGTTTTTGCGCTGTCCGTGGCGCGGGAATGGGCGGCATTGCCGGGGGTGTTGGCGCCGTTCTTCGATCGGTCGGTCTATGCGGGCGACGGGGTCAATCGGGCGCTGGTCGGCATCGACGGCTATCTGGCCGCAATCGCGCGCCTCGGCGATCACGCGTAATCACACGCTTGCTGTGTGCCGCTAGCACTGGACGGTTTGTGAGATTTCCCACATCCTGACCAATATTCCCGGCCCTATGGTCGGAAGGTGCCACCGGGACTGCAATTGAGCGGGCCGGCCGGTGAATGTGGGGAAAGACATGAAACTGAAATCAGCCAGTATGGCCGGCGTGGCTATCTTGACTTGTTTAGGCGCTTGTACGGATTTTGACACGACCCGGACGCGCAGCGCGCTGTTGAACTCGCCGGGGCCGGTTGTCAGCGATGCCGAGGTCGACAGTTACCTGAACGGGGTGCGTACGGTGCGCCGGTTCTATGCCGAAACCGCGACGTTCGGGGCTGGCAGCAATCTGTCGACGCCGACCGGGGTGGTTGGCAGCGAAAACAAGGTCGGCGTGCCGGTGACGGCTGACCGTTTGCGTCATACCCGGACGCTGATCCTGGCCTATGTCGATTCGCGCTGCGACGCCTATCTGGACGCGATATTCTGGGCCAACCGGACGCGGCAGGGCGTGGCGCGCGGGAACAATGCCATCGGTTCGGCAGTTAGCTCGATTTTGGGTGCAACCGGCACGCCAACCCATGTCATGGGGATCGTCGCCGCGGCCTTCGGGTTGTCAGGCAACCTGTTCGACGCCTATTACGAGTCGGTGCTTTATGGACTGGAGCCAAGCGGCGTGCGCCATCTGGTCGATCAATCGCAGCTTGCCTATCGTTCCCGTCTTTCAGTTGATGTCGGCTCCGAGGCGATCTTGTTGCAGCAGGTTCAGGATTACATTCGTCAGTGCACTCCGTCGCATATCGAGTTTCTGGTTGCCTCGGCGTTGAAGAAGGCCGGGGTCGTGGCCCAGACGCCGGACGATACGGCAACGATATTGTTCATCGAAGGCTGGCAGGTCAAAGCGACCGGAACGGTCGTAGATCCGACCGGCAAAGTGTACAATCTTGGTGATACGCTTCCGTCACCGCCATTTACGTTGCTGGACGACGGCAAGATCAAGATCGGCGGAAAAACGGTCGACTATAAGGCCGCCGGACTGGCGCTGTGGGGGGCAGTTCCCAAGGCGGGGGCCGCTCCGGCTGCGGCAGGTGCAGCGCCAGGTGCAGTTGCGCCAAAGTCGGCGGACCCGAAGATTGTGACCGATATCGCCGGTTAATCCCGACGCCGGACGGCGGATGCGTTTCAGCCGGAACGCATCCGCCGCAATCTGAACGGGTCTATTCTATACCTATTTTGTACCTATTCTGTATCTATTTTGTGCCGAACTGTTCACGAATGCTGGCGCATAGTGCCTGACCGCGGCGCCCGTTAAAGGCGGTCTCGGCGAACGCGCGGAGCCGATCCCGGTTCGCCGCCAAGTAGCGGGCTGCGCTTTCGCGCGAGATGCCATTTTCGTCGATCTTCGCCAGGATTTCGGCCCGGACGGGTTCGGGCGCAGGGGCGTCCCTGCAGTATTCAGAGGCCGACAGATACAGGTGTGCACCGTCCAGCATTCGGTGCTGGGCACTGGTCAGTGGCCTGTCGTCCTGACCGAAGGCGGGTATGACCGCTGCTGACAGGGCCAGGCAAGCCAAGACTGGCGGGCCTGCTGTCATTCGTGGCTGCTCTCGGCTTCGAACCCGAGGGTTGTCGGGTCGAACCTGTAATGCGCGCCGCAAAACTGGCAATCGGCCGATTTTGTTGAAAAAGCCGGGTTGAAAGAACGGTCCAGCACTGATTCAAGATCTCTGTGGTGACGGAGGTTTTCTGCGATGATGGGCGATCGGCAAGTGCTGCAGAACAGCCTGTTCTACGAGTTCAACCTGGAGATCCACGTGCCCGCGGATCACTTGCTTCGGAGCATTGATCGGTTCGTCGATCTTTCGAGCGTCCGGCGTCGGCTCGAGCCGTTTTATAGCCGGATTGGTCGCCCATCTATCGATCCCGAACTGATGATCAGGATGTTGATTATCGGCTACACTCACGGCATTCGCTCAGAGCGACGACTTTGCGAAGAGGTGCATCTGAACCTCGCCTATCGCTGGTTTTGTAGGCTGGATCTGAACGATCCGGTGCCGGACCATTCCACGTTCTCGAAGAACCGGCATGGCCGTTTCCGCGACAGTGATCTGTTCAGGTTCCTGTTCGAGGATGTTCTTTCTCGATGCATCCGCGAAGGTCTTGTTGGCGGAGAAGCGTTCGGTGTCGACGCATCCCTGATCAAGGCTGATGCGAACCGGGAAGACGGGATCACGCCGAAAGACTGGTCGCCAGAGCAATTCGCCGGCCGCGCGACGTCCGAATATCTTGCGACACTGGACGATGCGGCTTTCGGTGCAGCGACACCCGTCGTGCCCAAATACATCTCGCCTGTCGATCCGGCGGCGCGCTGGTCTGCTGCCGATCGCGGCAAGGCGCACTTCATCTATTCCACGAACTATCTCGTCGACCTCGACAACGCGATCATCGTGGATGTCGAGCCAACCGCACCGATCCGTCAGGCCGAGAACAAGGCCGCCCGGGATATGATTGAGCGGACCCGGCAGACATTCAACCTCTATCCCGAGCGCCTTGTCGGCGACACGGGATATGGCAATGCGGAGATGCTCGCCTGGCTGGTTGAGGAACAGGGTATAGAGCCATTCATACCCGTCATCGATAAGTCGAGACGATCAGACGAGATCTTCTCCCGGTCAGATTTTACCTACGACCACGGCGAGGACGCCTATCGCTGCCCTGCCGGTCACTGGCTCCGTCAGTACCGTCGCCCCTTCAAGATTGCCCGCGATGCAGTAGATGACGACGGCCAGCGCCGTTACCGCGCCAGCAAACACGACTGCGACGCATGCCCACTCAAGCCGTGTTGCACGCCCAAGGAGCATGCGCGGAAAATCCTGCGATCTGTTCACGAAGGCGCGCGAGACATGGCCCGCGACATCGCCAAAACGGACGCATATGTCGATGCAATGCGCGCCAGGAAGAAAGTCGAAATGCTGTTCGCTCACCTCAAACGTATCCTGAAACTCGACCGTCTCCGGCTCAGAGGACCATCCGGCGCCCGCGACGAATTCCTGATGGCAGCAACAGCGCAAAACCTCAGGAAGCTCGCGAAACTCGTGCCGAACCCGGCCTGAGCGGCGCGGCGAGCGTCATCAGCCTAGGCCAGGAGCCTCTCGAAAAACGACTTCTTCAACAAAATCGGCCGTTAGCTGACCTTCGTCATTGGTCATATGGCCAATATCGCGGGCAGAATACTGATGCATGGCCGACTCGACCCGTTCGCGTGAACAGGTACAGCCGAACTGCACGGGCTGCGCGTCGAACACGCGGGGCATCTCTTCGTGGAAGAGCCGGGTCAACAACCTTTCAGGGCTGACATGCGGTCCGATCAGTTCGTGGCTTTCGACGGTGTCCATCAGGATGGTGACCCGGTTCCAGTCGTCGCTGCGGTCGCCCATATCGGCGATATCGTTTGCCGACATCAGTCCATCCTCGCCCGAAGGCGCGTCCGGTACGATGCCGCCAGCCACCGGCATCCGCTGTATCATCACGCCGCCCGCACGCCAATGAGGCGCGCCGCCGGGTTGCTGAACTTCGGCGGCCTGGATCGAAAACCGGGTGGCGAGTTGTTCGGACTGTGCGAAATATGTCTCGGCGCAGCCAGAGAGCGAGCCCCCTGCAAGCGGCGTGATTCCCTGATAAGGCGTCATACCGGCGCCCTGGTCGATGGTAACGCCGATCACACCTTTGCCCAACAGCGCGAACGGTGCGGCACGTGAGGACGCCACGTCGCCTGCATCGAACCCCGAATAGGCGCGCAGCCGCCCGGGCGCGCCATCTTCCGTGGGCGCGAAATAGTCGGTCGCGACCAGACGTACCGGCCCATCGCCGCGCACCTGCAACGAAAATCGCCAGCGCAGCTTCATCGCCTGGCCAATCAACGCCGTCAGCAGAACCGCCTCGGCCACCAGCGCAGAGACCTTACCGGGATAGCGGTGTTGCGATAGGATCGCCTGCAGCGTCGCGTCCAGCCGCACGACCCGGCCACGCATGCCTGCGCGGTCCAGTTGAAACGGCAATATGGTATCGTCGGGCGTGGTCATTGCGGCCTCCGGCAATCGGGGAAGGGACGTTACATAGTGTGGGTCGCGCGTGGGCGCAAATTTCTGTTTCGCGCCTGGCCGAGGCATGGCAATAGCGGCTTATGCGCATGATCCAGGATAAGTGGCGGCCCGGTCATCGGTATCGCGACCGGATGGGTGCCTACGCCTTGATCGTCGGGCCGGACGGCATGTTGTTGCTGGTCGACGAGGACGGCGAATTGCAGATCCCCGGCGGCGGGATCGACCCGGGCGAAAGTCCGGTGCAGGCGCTGCACCGCGAAGTGATCGAGGAGACGGGCTGGCGCATCGCCGACCCAAGGCGCATCGGCGGGTACCAGCGGTTCGACTATCTGGACAGCGTCGGCTATTGGTGCCGGGTGGTGAAGTTGGTCTTTGCTGCGCGCGCTGTCAGGCGCCTGGGTCAGCCGACCGAGGGATGGCATCAGCCATTGTGGATGTCGCCAGGCGATGCAGCACGCAAGCTGGACGTCTCCGGTGATCGGGCCATGGTCCGCGACGCGATCGCGGCGGGCCTGATCTGATCTGATCGAACCGGTGATGGCCGTGACCTTCACCACATGCACGGATCTGCTTGCGATGGTATACTTGCCGCGGCGCTGAAATGTGCGGGCATCGGTTCTGCCCCCTTGTATCGGCGCGTGTAACGCCGGGGGGCAAGCATGACCATTGAACATTTGACGGGCCAGGATGCGCAAAGCGACTGGGCCAGCGATCCTGAACGATCGCGCCTGCATTGGATGCAGGACACGGCGACCGGTAAGCGGTTCTTCGTGCTGCGCCAACGCGGCGCATTTCCTGATCTTTGCTATGATCACGGCCGGTTGCTGGGTCGTTGGATCGGGCAGGGCGTGTTTCCCGAAATTTTGGATACCGTCGCGGTCGATACCGATTTGGCGAACGATGCGCTGGACATCGTTCCGTCGGCACTGTTTGCGAAGATCGTCCAGGATATCGACCGGGCGTCTTCGGGCGAGGTGCAGGACGCGATCTACCGGCTTTACCGCGGTTATTCCGACAGCGGGTCCGGGGACGATGTCGACATGGGCCAGGTCCGAACCGCCTGTCTGGCCATTGACGCCGGCAATATTGCGACCGGTTTCACGCGGCGCGTGGAACGTTGGGGCGAAGATTGGCCGGACGAGGAAATCGCCTATTTGCGCCAGGCGCTCGCTGCGTGGCCCGGCGTCGACCCCAGCCTGATCAAGCGTTCGAATTTCGGTCTGATCCTTTCTTTGATGCGCCGTCTGTTCGCGGGCACGCCGACCATGGGGTGTACCGGGTTCTGGGCCGCGCCGGGCCAAACTGCCGATGGTGCCGGTTTGCACGCCCGCACCTTCGATGGCGCGTTCTTTGCGTGGAACAATGTCCCGGGTGCGCATCTTTTTGACGAGCGGGCCAGCAATGGCGAATGGCATCGGTATGCAGCGGTCGGGACGGCGGGACTGATTTATCCCGGTGGCATCTCGGGCCTGAATGAGGCGGGGATCGGCTGCTCGCTGCACCAGATGTCGACAACAACCTATTCCACCGGCTCGCCCGGCGGCGGTTGGGATATCGCGCCCTTTGTTCAGCAACGGATCCTGCGAGAGGCGTCCAGCCTGGATCAGGCCGTCGCGATTGCGCGCGCGGCAAAGCATTTTGCGGCCTGGGCCATTGTCGTATCGGATGCAAAAACCGGAAAGGCTGTCACCATCGAGATCAATGGCCGCGAGGACGCTGATGGCGGCCAGCGGGTCGAAGTTCTGGACCACGGCGAGACGGCCGTTCAATCGAACCATTTCCGCACCGGACCGCTGGCCGAAATATTCGATCATTTCGGCGATGCGCATTTCACCAAGTCCTATGGCAAATGGCTGGAGACACGGGCAAGGATCACCGCGACCGAGCGGCGCCTTGGGCTGCTGACCCAGACCGGTTTGCTGGATACGGGCGAAGCATTGCAGATGTTGGCCGGGCACGAGGACGCCGCGTTGCCGCAACTGGCTGCGGCCTATCCTGCGCGCAGCTTTGGGCGCACGGTCTGCAAAGCCTATGGATTGATGGCCTCGATTGTGCGCGCGCCCGCCGATCGCGGCGCTGCGGCGGACGAGCTTTGGCTGACGCTGGGCGACCGGTTGCCCGGGCCGCACAGCGCGATGGCCGGGTTCGACATTGATTGGGACGGCTTTGCGCTGAACCATCGCAGTGGCACCCTGGCCGCTCAGACCCTGTCGCCTGGCCAGGTCACGGCGCTGGGGCATTATCTGTCGGCGCATATGGCCTTTGTCAGACCGCAGGGTGACCACATCGGCTTGGGCGGCGACGATTATGTCGGGCGCAAGCTGACCGACCACGAGACCGCATTGTTGCTGCGCGTCGTCATCGGCCATCTGGACCGCGCGATCGATGACTGGACCGGCGCTATCGGAGAGCCGGACGTTCCGTTCCATTACATAAGGGCGCGCATTGCGCATGCCTTGGGCACGACCGATGGGTCGGACAGCACGCCGCTTTATGCTGCCAAGCGCGATTGGGATTTGCTGACAGGATTGGCGACCAGCAATGCGCCATCGGTTCCGTTGCACGACTATGACCGGGTTCTGATCTTGATCTACGCCGGGGCAACCGCAAATGCGCTGGGCGATCGGGACCGGGGGCGAGAGCTGGCAGCTGAGGGCGAAACAATCCGTGCCCGTCTGACAGGCGGACCCGGCGGCGGGCACCCCGGCCTGTCCAGCCTGTCCAGTCTGGCCTGGGAGGTCGGTGAAAATGGCGCGTCCGAAGATTTGCCGCCGATCGACTTTGTCACCGTAGAGTAACCGGGTGCGAGCAGCCGCTTGCGAATAACCGCCCCGGTGCCCCCGGGGCGTTCCACCGATCCCGAAACGGTTGAACTTGCCGTTGGTGCCGACCATTCTGGCCGCTTCGGCGCAGGCAGCAAGCGGGGAAGGCGACATGACCGATAAGACCATACTGGTGATCGGAACTTATGACACCAAAGACGACGAGCTGAACTACATCGCCAGCCGCATTCGTGCCCAGGGCGGCGGCGTGATGACGATGGATGTCAGCGTTCTGGGCGACCCATCCGTGCCCTGCGATGTCTCGAAACGCCAGGTGGCCGAGGCCGGTGGTTCGTCGATCCAGGCGGCCATCGGGTCCGGCGATGAAAACACGGCAATGCAGATCATGGCGCGCGGTGCGTCGGTAGAGGCGGCGCGGCTGGAGCGCGGCGGCGTCATGGACGGTGTCATCATTCTGGGCGGCACGATGGGCACCGATCTGGCGTTGGATGTGTGTCAGGCGCTGCCGGTGGGCGGGCCGAAATATGTTGTCTCGACCGTTTCCTTGTCACCGCTTATTCCGCCCGAGCGATTGTCGTTCGACATTCAGATGATCCTTTGGGCGGGCGGGCTTTATGGCCTGAATTCGGTCTGTAAGGCTTCGCTGTCGCAAGCCGCGGGCGCCGTTTTGGGTGCAGCACGCGCGGTCGAGCCGCCGTCGAACGATCGCCCTGTCATCGGCATGACGTCGCTCGGCTCGTCTTGCCTCTCGTATATGAAGCTCTTGAAACCGGCGCTGGAAGAACGCGGCTTCGAGGTCGCTATTTTTCACGCCACCGGCATGGGCGGCATGGCCTTCGAAAGCATCGCTGCGAAGGGCGGGTTCGCCTGTGTGATGGATTTTGCCTTGCCGGAACTCGGCAATCTGCTCGCCGGATCGGTGGTCAATGCCGGGGCCGATCGCATGTTGAACGCAGGCCGGGCGGGTATCCCGCAACTGGTCGCGCCCGGCTGTCTGGACCTGATCGATTTTGCAGGCTGGCAGGAGATACCGGAACGCTATCAGGACCGCCCGTTCCACGCGCACAACCGGTTGATAAAATCCTCGGGCCTGAACGCCGAAGAACGCCGCGAGACGGCGCAGGAGATAGCCAAGCGAATTGCCCGGTCCACCGCGCCCGTTCATGTCCTGCTGCCGGTCCAGGGGATCGAAGAATGGGATAAGCCGGGCGAGCCTGCGCATGACCCGGACGCGCTGGCGGCGTTTCTTGATGAGATGCGCCGCGTTATCCCGGCAGGCCAACTGACCGAGATCGACGCCCATATCAACGATCAGGCCTTTGCAGACACCGCGCTTGAGATTTTTGACCGCTGGTGCGCCGACGGCACTGTGAAGATGTGACCGAGTTGCGCCCGCTGCGTCTGTTCAAATCGGGCGGCAGACCGCTTCAGTCGCAGAACTGCAACGGCGCGACTGCCGTAGAAGACGAGCTGTTGGCCACGATGTTGCACAAGGATGCTATGTTTGGTGCGGTCGGGGAGAGCCGGTAATCGCTTCAGCGCTCCAACTTCAGCTTTGAGCCCTTACTTACGTGGATGGCATCGTGATTGGATGGAAGTCTCAACGGCAAACCGAACCTTCCTCTGCGTGCGGCTACGGCGATCTCTGCGTGTTTTCAGATGTTCGCGAAAAATGTATCGACCCAGCGAAATCTGCTCAGGTTATGCTGCTAATTTGAATACCTCCGTTGGCGTTTTCATGTCCAGAGCCTGATGCGGGTGCTGATGATTGTAGAACTGGATCCAGTCGCCGATTGCGCGGCTGGCGTGTGCCAGGCTTTCGAACCGCTGACGGTGGACGCACTGCTCTTTCAGCGATCGGATCAGCCGTTCTATCATCCCGTTCTGCTGGGGGCAGTGCGGTGTGATGAACTCCTGGCGCAGGCCGTAGCTCCGCACCAAAGCGGTGTACTTGCGGGACGTGAAGACCAGCCCGTTGTCGCTGCGAAGAAGGAATGGCGTCTCGACCCTGCCGAGTGAGCCGAACCTGGCGATCAGTGCGTGCTCCAAAGCTGCAGCCGCGGTAGATGCCTTGCCGGAACGCGAGAGATGCCAGCCGAGCAGTTCGCGGGTGTGGCAGTCCATGACCAGTGCCAGCGTTGTCCAGCCGTCCTTTCCGGTCCAGACGCGGGCCATATCGGTGGACCAGCGCTCGTTCAGCTCCTGAGCTACCGATGGCAGCGCCTCGATCCGTGGCCGTGAGCCCACAGGGCGTTTGCGTACCTGCCAGCCCTTCAACTGAGAGATCCGCTGCACGGTGTTCTAGTTAAAGCCCAGCAGCCAGGCGACCGTCCGATAGCCGAATGACGGGTTCTCTTCGATCCACTGCCCGGCAGCGCATCCACGCATGCGCGAGAGGGATCGCCTTGATCGGCCCTTCGAACGTTGGATCGATCTTGGGCGGCGACCTCACCGACTTGTAGTAGATCGTCCGCCGCGGCACGTCGAACCAGGTGCACAGCTTGCTCAGCGGCACCGCAAACCCGTCAGCGAGAAGGCCCTCATGAAGCCTCCGGATCAATTGCCGTCCTCCCGCTCCATGAGGGCCTGGAACTTCTTTCGGGCACGCAGTTCCAGCATTGCTTCGCTGTAGGCTTCCTGCAGATCGCGGAGCTGCTTCTCGTATTGTTGGCGGACATCGAGAGGGTTCGCCTTCAGGGCGTTCTCCATGCCCTTGCGTTCGTCCTCGACCCAGTTCTCAACCTCAGAGGGCGCCGGGTCGTACGTCCGGTTCGCCTCGGCTACCGTCGTCTTCCCCTGGATGATCTCAATGACGAGCGCTGATTTCCGATTCGCCGTTCATCGCTTGATATCGTCTGCAAGTGTCTCGCTCATCGCTACTTTCCTTCCTTGTAGCATGAGCAGAATTTCACTGGGTCGATACATTTGGACCTGTCGCGGTTTGATGCCGCTCCTATGATAGCATTTATTGCACCAAAGGAGACTGAGTATGGGACTGAAACGGACGGACGAGTTCCGCCAGGATGCGGTGCGCATTGCGCTGACCAATGGGCTAACGCGCAAGAAGGTGGCTGAGGATCTGGGTGTCGGAATGTCGACGCTGAACAAATGGATCACTGCACACCGAGATACCAACGCGGTGTCGAAAGAGGATCTGGACCTCGCCCGGGAGAATGAACGCCTTCGGCGTGAGGTGCGCATCCTCAAGGAGGAGAGGGATATCCTAAACTGAGCCGGATTAGGAAAGGCCCCAGTGGGGCGTTTCCACGGTGAAGGCCACCCAGTTCTTCGCGGGCCTAAAGCAATGAGGTTCAGGTTTGTCGAAGAACACATTGCCAACTTTCCAGCCAATCGACTGTGCAATGTTGTTGGCGTCAGCACACGCGGATTGCGGGCTTTCCGCAGCCGTCCGGCCAGTCGCAGACAACGGTCCGATCTGGTGGCATTGGCACACATCAGAGAACAATCGCGTCTTAGTCTTGGTAGCTATGGCAGGCCACGGATGACCGAGGAATTGAAAGAGATCGGGTTGGATATCGGGCACCGCCGCGTTGGCAGATTAATGCGTGAGAACGACATATCCGTTGTCAGAACGCGCAAACATAAGGTCACGACGGACAGCAACCACAAGTTCAATATCGCACCCAACCTGCTCGATCGGAACTTCAATGCTGATGCGCCAAATCAGAAATGGGCCGGCGACATCAGCTATGTTTGGACGCAGGAGGGTTGGTTATTTCTGGCCGTGATCCTGGACCTACATTCCCGGCGTGTGATCGGCTGGGCTGTGAGCAACCGGATGAAGCGTGATTTGGCGATCCGTGCGCTGAACATGGCCATCGCATTCCGGTCACCGTCAAGGCTGCATTCACCACACGGATCGTGGGTCGCAAGGCGGATTCAACCGGTCGTCGCAACACCTTCGATCATATCCTGTTTGAGCAACTGGTCGAGTGCTTCCGGGGGCGTTCGCCATCCGAGCGTTTTGCGTGGCCTCGTATTCAAGGCATGGGCAACGGCGTTCAACTCTTCATTGCCATGCTGACTTAGATCGGTGCCTTTCGGAAAGTATTGGCGGAGCAGGCCATTGGTGTTTTCATTGCTGCCGCGCTGCCAGGGACTCTGAGGGTCGCAGAAGTAGACTTCGAGACCGGTGTCGATCCGAAGCTGAGCGTGCTGTGCCATCTCGGCTCCCTGATCCCAGGTCAGTGATCGTCGCAGATGTGCCGGAAGATCCATTATGGTTTCGGAAATGGCATCGCGGACGGCTTCTGCACCATGACCGGCAAGAGCCGGACCGTTCTTGATCGGTTTGGTCGTGCCGTGGCTTTCCATTCGCGGCAGGTGCAAAAGCATAGTGAAGCGCGTGGTCCGTTCGACCAGCGTCCCAATCGCTGAACTGCCAAGTCCGAGAATGAGATCGCCTTCCCAGTGGCCTGGCACCGCTCTGTCGTCAATCGCGGCCGGGCGGGCGCTGATCATCAGCGCATCCGAGATGAAGGACTTGCCTCGGTTTCGGGCCCGTTCTCGGGGCAGACGCAGTGCCCGTCCAGAGCGAAGACAGGCCGAAAGCTCCCGCTTCAGGGCTCCGCGCCCTTGGATGTAGAGCGCCTGATAGATGGCTTCATGACTGATGCGCATGGTCGGGTCCTCGGGGAAGTCCACCTTCAGGCGCTGTGCGATCTGTTCCGGGCTCCAGGCGCAAGACCAGCGTCGGCTTTGCCGATGAACGGACCGCCGTTTCCTCCATACCACGACAGGCCCGTCGAAGGAGATGCCGTCTGGCGTGGCGATCAGGCCGGCAAGCCGGTCCTGCACATAATCTCGCAAGGCAGGATTGTTCGTCAGCTTGCTGGTCTTCGGGCGGCGGGATGCGCGATCCGCATGCCACTGCGCTGTGAGAGCCCGGTAGTCGAAGTCTCCGCCTCGTGTCGCCGAGTTGCGCCTGATCTCGCGGGAGATCGTGCTGGGTGCCCGCCCCAGTTTGCGCGCGATTGCACGCACACCGGTGCCCCGAGCGCATTCCAAGGCGATTTCCTCGCGTTCCGCGAAGACCAGGTTGCGGTTCTTGAGGAAAGGCGCCGAGGGCGCGAGATGTTTGGGAGGCATTCCACCAGAACTCCGAAACCATCGGCTTCCGACAGGGGCAGAGACACCTGCTTCAACAGCGGCTTGCTCACTTGAAAGCCCTACCGCGATACCCTGCCAGAACTGGCACAGTTGCTCGCGCTGCCAGACAGGGGGCCGTCCGGGTGAGGACAATTTGCGCCGCGTGGACCTTTCTGATTTTCGTCTTCCCGTCGTCATCTACACCTCCTAGGTTGGGGTGTTGCGACGACCGGTTGAATCCGCCCAATACTGTTCGCATGACTATCAGAAAATTCTGCGCCAGCATGGGTTCCAGACATCCATGAGCGGCAAGGGGAATTGTTACGACAACGCCGCCGTCGAGACTTTCTTCAAGACCATCAAAGCCGAACTGATCTGGCGACGATCATGGGAAACGCGAAGGCAGGCCGAGATGGCGATCTTCCAATACATCAACGGCTTCTACAATCCTCGCCGCCGGCACTCAGCACTGGGCTGGAAAAGCCCTGTCACCTTCGAACGAAAGGTCGCTTAAACGAGCACTTGGGGCGGCACAAAAACGTGACAGGTCCAGGTTGCGCACCGGTCTCTCTACAGTATGATTGGGAAACGAACCTCGGGAAAACCCAAACTTCCCACTTTCGGCTTGCGACATGATCCACTGGAACGGCGCTTCTATGTTGCGAATGGCGTATCAAGGTCTGTTGTGCGTTTGGCCAGGAATTCAAGAATTCAACGGGTAGCACCCTCAAATAGGTGATCTATCATCCACAATGATGTTAAATAGTGTAGATTTATCAATTGGCTAATTCGTTGCTTTCACTATTTCTTGTATTAGATCTACTTTTCGAAATGGTTTTTGGATCAGTACAACGCCTGGGTCAAGACGGCCATGATGAATGATCGCATTTTCTGAATAGCCTGACATAAAGATAATCCTTATTTCCGGCTGAATGCGCGAGATTGTTTCTGCCAATTGACGACCATTCATTCCGCCAGGTAAAACGACGTCGGTTAGCAATAAATCAAATGCGTTGTCGCGGTCGAACACTTCGAACGCTTCGGCAGCGTCCCTTGCTGCCGTCACTGTGTAACCGCAGGACGACAACATCAATCTGATCGTCTCTCGAAACTGTGTGTCATCCTCAACGACGAGAATCCTCTTGGAACTTGCGGACGGATCGCTGACATATTCAATCTCAGCTACTGTCGCTGCCTCTCCGCCCATTGCCCTTGGCAGATAGATCTTCACCGTCGTGCCTTCGCCAAGTTCGCTGTAGAGCTTGATATGCCCGTTGGATTGCCGAACAAATC
This sequence comes from uncultured Limibaculum sp., assembly GCA_951813525.2. GTDB lineage: Bacteria > Pseudomonadota > Alphaproteobacteria > Rhodobacterales > Rhodobacteraceae > Thermohalobaculum. Next base: position 1,524,869 of record CATOTJ020000002.1, on the reverse strand, counting down.
CATGCGCCATTGCAAGCCCAAGCCCGGTTCCCTCGCCCACTTCTTTTGTCGTGAAGAACGGCTCGAACGCTTTTTCAATGACATCCTTTTTTATCCCAGCGCCAGTATCTGTCGCCGAGATACATGTGTATTGACCGCGTGCAATCCCCGCGATCCGCGAATACTGTTCATCAATTCTCGTGTTCGCTGCTTCGATTGTCAGCTTTCCACCACCGGGCATAGCATCGCGCGCATTGATGGCGATATTGACGATGACGTTCTCGAGTTGATGTGGGTCAACCTCCACCTGCCAAAGACCTGCGTCACAGATGAGTTCGATGATTATTTCTTCACCGAGCAAAGTCCTGAGCAGTGAAACGAGATCTTTGAGCAGCGAGGCAGGATAAGTAATTTCGGGAGAAAGTGGTTGTTTCCGCGCGAATGCCAAGAGACGGTGGGTTAGCTTCGCCCCACGCGATGCAGATTCCATCGCCGAAGTAAGGTATTTTGACCGCTCGTCCCTGGTTTCTTGTTCGAGTTCGAGATTACCCATGACGCTGGCCAAAACATTGTTCATGTCGTGCGCGACCCCGCCAGTGAGACGGCCAATTGCATCCATCTTCGATGATTGTCGCAGTTGCTCTTGGGTCTCCAGTTCTTCCGTAATGTCGGTCAGCGTCGCACAGACTCCACCGTTTGGTAGTCGAAAGCGACGTACTCGGATGGATTTACCCGTCTCGCCGGTCATCACCTCATGTTCGATTAAGGGCCCATCACGCAGCGAAGAAACACGCTGCTCGGCCAACGCATTTGGATCACCATCTCCAAATGCTCCTGCGTGTGCGAGATCATAGTAAGCGTCAAGCAGACTTGCGCCGTAGCGGACGTGCCGCGACGGCATAAGACCGAGTTTTTCGTAGCGTTCGTTCCAAGCCACCAACCGGTAATCGCTGTCGTAGATCGTAATTGCTTGGTCGATCGCTTCAAACGTCGCCTTCAAAAACTCGGCAACACGTGCAGCTTCGATGTCTTCGGTCACATTGCTCCCCGCGACGAAGTTGATTTTGCGAGCCTCACCGCAGAGAACAAGGTAGTTGAGTGTCGCGTTCAGGTCTAATCCGAAGTTGAAGGCGCTGCGGGATCGCCAGCCGACGAGCCTTGCGTTTTGAACACCACTCGCTTTGTCAATTTGAACTGACGTGTGATTGTTTTGTGCGCAAAGTTCACTTTTGGCACCTCTTCCGGTAGGTTGGACATCAGCTATCCGCGAAGAATCGTGATTCCGAGTATTTTGCTCGGATTAAAGTTTCGTCCCCCGCCGCGGCCGTCAACCAGCTCCAACGTGAGCGGCTCCATAAACTTTCTTAAAGGCGACTCGATCATCACGACCGCGCCCGATCATAGGCGGGATGGGATCGAGTGGTGCCGGGCAAAGTATGTGCCCCGCAGACTTCTAGTGAGCTGCTCCCCGGACTTCGGACACTGACGTAAGCTGCGATTTGCTGTCTGCTGATCTTCAACACGAAGGAGATCAGACATGTCGAAACGGAAGCAACATCACCCGGATTTCAAGGCCAAGGTCGCGCTGGAAGCGCTGAAAGGTGAGCAGACGGTGAGCGAATTGGCCAGTCGGTTCGGCGTGCATCCCACGATGATCCATCAATGGAAGCGAGCCTTACTCGAAGGCGCATCGGGCGTGTTCGAGCGGGGTGGCCGGAAAGCTCCGGAGGTCGATGAAGAACAGGTAAAGGACCTGCACGCCAAGATCGGGGAGTTGGCCGTCGCCAACGATTTTTTGGCCAGAAAGCTCAAACCCTGGACCGGCAAGTAGGCGCAAGATGATTGAGCCAAACCTGCCAAAGCTTTCCGTCGGCAAGCAGCGCGCGTTGCTGTCGATCTCTCGGTCGTCATTTTATTATAAGGCGAAAGGCGAGACCGAGTTGAACCTCGATTGGCACTTTCAGGGGAAACCGGCTTGAAGCGGGCAGGGCGATCTCGTAGCCTTGCCAAATGACAAAACGCAGCCCGTTTCGCTATTTCAAAACCAGTCCGGCGATCATCCGTCTGGCTGTGATGTTGTATGTCCGGTTTCCGCTCTCACTTCGGAATGTTGAGGATCTATTGCACGAGCGCGGTGTCGACATCAGCCACGAAACGGTTCGGTTTTGGTGGAACCGCTTCGGCCGGATGTTCGCTGCCGAGATCCGACGGAAGCGGTTAGATCGTATGCGCGGCGGACCGCAATGGCGATGGCATGTCGACGAGGTCTTCGTGAAGATCAACGGCGAGCGCCTCTATCTGTGGCGCGCCGTGGATCACGAAGGCGAGGTGCTCGAGGCCATCGTCACGAAGAAACGAGACCGCAAGGCAGCCCTGAAATTCCTCAAGAAATCGATGAAGCGCTACGGCCGGCCGGGAGCGATAGTCACCGATCGGCTTAGGTCGTACGGCGCGGCGTTGCGCGACGTCGGCGGCCCTGACCTGCAAGTCACGGGGCGCTGGTTGAACAACAGGGCCGAAAATTCACACCAACCGTTTCGACGAAAAGAGCGGTCGATGCTTCGCTTCAGGCGGATGCGGAGTTTGCAGAAATTCGCCGCTGTCCACTCCTCGATCCATAACCACTTCAACCAGGAACGCCATCTCTACATCCGGGACAATTTCAAGCTGAAGCGCACCGTCGCTCTCGCCGAGTGGCGTCAACTCGGTGAAGCCTGAAGTTTGGCGCGTCGGGGCGAACTGGGACTGGTTCGCTTTCGTCTGACACCGCCGCCTTGCCGTCCAGCTTAATCTCGACCTTTGGGCGCTCGAGTTCACCAAGCCTTACGTATCGGCCGGTCATCGGTCTTTCCGGGACGGCTGTCTTTTTTGGCGCGCGCACTGGTTTTCGCTGTCATGGCACCAGTTTTCGCTTTGGTAGATCGCGGCAAGGGAGTGGTGGCCTCGGCGCAAACGTTTGCACTTGCCCCGGCATCTGACCAATACATTTTGTTTTATGAAACCAAAACAATGGTTATGAGTTTTACATGAACCGACGCCATCTCGAAGTTTTTTGCGCCATCATGCGGTACGGCTCGCTGACGACCGCCGCCGAGGCGCTCAATGTCTCGCAACCGGCCGTCAGCAAGGTCCTGCGCCATTTCGAGGGGCAGATCAGTTACCGGTTGTTTGCGCGCGTCGGCGGAGCTTGCCCCCACCGCTGAGGCCCAGCTTCTGTTTCGCGACGCCGACAAGATCTTTCGCGAGGTCGGAGTCCTGCGCGGTTTTTCCGATCGCGTCCGTGACAAGCAGACCGGTATTCTCAGAATTGGCGCAAGCGCACCGCCGACCTTTGCCCTGCTGCCGTGCGCGGTGGAAAGTTCTCGCAGGCGCAATCCCGGAACACGGATGGCGCTGCAAACGCTGCCTGCGCAAGAGATCGGCCAGCGCATTCTGATTGGGGACATCGATCTTGGTCTGACGATGGCGGCGATTGACGAGCCGCAAATTCGCAGCGAGAAGATCGGCAATACCGAGATTGTTGTGGTGATGCGCTCGGATTCTCCGCTGGCAGAACTGGGCACCGTCGGCCCGACCGATCTGGCCGGCCAGATGGTGATCAGCTATGGCCCCCAGCCGCATATCGGTATGATGCTCGATCGAATGTTTCTTGAATTAGGCCGGGAAATGTCGACGCAAATCGAGGTGACTTTGTCTATTTCCGCGCTGCCGCTTGTGGCGCAAGGATTGGGAATTGCACTGGTCGATGGCTTGGTTCCCTGGGCACGATTTTCTGATTTGACCGTTCGGCCATTCCGACCACGCCAAGAGTTGGACATTCTGCTGTCGACCAACACCGCATTCCCGGTGCCCCGACTGGCCGCGGAGATTACTCGTGACCTCAAAGCAGCGATGGCTGAAGTCGACAAGGACCACGCGCCGCCGATGGATCGCAACGTGCGCTGACGTCGAAGTCCAGTTTGAATGAGCGTCCGATGATGGCCCAGGCATTGCCGCCTGGGCCTGATCGGTGTCAGCTCGTGTATTCCTTCGATTTGAAGGTGAGATGAGCGACCGAGGCCGGGGCGTCTGCCAGCCGTCGGATGTCGGCCCAGGTCTGCTTGTAGTTCGGCAGGACCAACTCGTTTGTGCCGGAATTGATGACGTTGCCTTGAGTACCGGCAGGTGACGCGAAGAGCATGAACGTCTCTTTGCGCTTGGCCGTCGGCGTCGGGTAGGCCATGGCTTGCGTGGCGCCATCATCGTTGACGATTTCGACAAGATCGCCGGCACTGACGCCCAGGTCCGCCATGTCATCGGGATGCATCTCGATGAACGGATAGGGGTAGCGGTCGACGACAAAGTCGTTCTCCTGATCCAGGAACCAATTCTGCCAGTTGATGTTCGACCGGCCATTGTTGATCAGGAAGGCAAACTTGTCCTTTTGCGCCTGCTTGCCGGGGGCCTGCAGGCCGCGCCAGGCACCGGCACAGAACAATGCCTTTTTGTCGTCGCGGCCATGGCGATCGAACGTGCCGTCCGTGTACAGCCGCTTGGTGCCGACCAACTCGCCGTTTTCGAAACCGATTACAGGTTCCTGCACGCCGTTATTGCCCATAGCTCGCAACCGGTCATAGGTGACGTCCGGGTTGCCCTGGTTGTAGCCATCCATGAACGCGTCTTCTTCCGTCGCCCAATCATAGCCCTGGAACTGGGCTGCGTAGTCGGTCTTGCCCGCCTCTCCCAAAACGCGTTCCAGGTGCTGGGCCAGGCTCGCTGCGATCAGGCAGTCGGGTTTTGCCGACCCCGGGCCATCCATGTATTTTTCGACCAGCCGCATGCGGCGCTCTCCGTTCATGGAGGTCAGGTTCATCTCGCCCGATTCCACGGCGGGCAGGATCACATGCGCTGCTTGCCCGATCTGGCTGTGAATCACATCGACATTGACCGAGAAGATCCCGCCCGCGTCGATCGCCGCGACGATGTCGTCGACCAGTTGCTCGCGCGATTTGCCGGCGGCACCGTCCATCGCCTCCTTCACCATGTTCGAGCGTTTGTTGTAAATGCGCTTGAACTCGGTCGCGTTCAGCGTTGTCTTGTAGTGGTCGCAGGCCCAGACGTGGTGGACCTTGCCGCCGCCATTGATGATCAGGTCATCGACATAGGGTGCTGGCCGGCCGACATGGCCGTCGCCGGGGCGGTAATACCCTTCCTGATGGCCGCCCAAACGGCAGACACCGCCGCCTTCACGCCCGATATTGCCGGTGGCCAGGCCGATGTTCACCAGGGCGCCGACGGTGCGGTAGTTGTCGTTGCCCCAGATGATGCCCTTTTCGTAGGCGGTGACGCATCTGCGCCGGGCACCGTCCTTGGGCCGCGCGATCCATTCGGCGGCCTTGATGATGTCGGCCTCGGGCACGCCGCATACTTCGGCGGCCTCTGCCGTTGAAATCCGGCACGCTTCGCGGGCCAGATCGAACGAGCCGAGAGCACATGGGTGGGCGCCATCTTCGGCAACCGCCTCGCCGCCCTGGAATGTCGAGTTGGCGATGAAGTCCGCATCGACCCACCCCTTATCGGCGATATGGGTGAAAAGCGCATTGAAAAGCGCCAGGTCGGTGCCGGAGTTGATGGCAAGGTGCAAGACATTCTCGGCACCCGCGGCGTCCTCGCAGGCATTGGCGGTCACTGTCCGTCTGGGGTCGACGATGACCACCTTTGCACCGTCCTGCATGCCGGGAACCATGTGGTTCAGGAACAGGTTAGTCTGCGTCTCGAGCGGATTCGCCCCGATCAGGAATATCGTATCGGTCAGGCCATAGTCTTCATAGGAATAGTTCAGCTCGCCGATGCCCATGTCTCTGGTTGAGTGCACTTCGGAGTTATAGGCTGGCCGATTGTGGATGCGGCAATTCTTGATCTTCATCGATCCGAAATACAGTTTGCCGGTTCCCCAGGTGTTCTCGTATCCGCCAGCAGATCCTCCATGATCGAACATCGAGACATAAAGATCGTCCTCGTTGTCCTTGTCGATCACCCTTGCCGTCACACGCGCGACCAGATCCAGCGCGTCGTCCCAAGACGTTGGCTGCCAGGCGCCATAGCGCCAGACCATTGGGTCGCTGAGGCGTTGTTGTTGTGTGCCGGTTACCTCCGAGGGCCGGTTTTCGGCCATGCGCGCGCCGCGGATCGAACCAAGGCCCGAGTTCACGACACAGTCCTTGTCAGGCTTTATGACCAGATGGACATTTTTGCCGTCCATTTTAACGATGTTGTACATTGACGGCGCGTACCAGGCATCGGTATCGGCGCCTTGTTGTTCTGACAGGTCGACACCGAATGCATTCTGATCCGGCGCGGTACCGCCCTGTTTGTTCACAGGCCAAGTATAGGCGTGATAGCCGCATCCGACGATGCAGTAGTGGCAGGTGACATTGGTTTTCTTCGCGTCTGCGGGAATGATCGGCAGGCGGTCGATGTGTCGTTTGTAAGCCATGTTTTCCTCCCCTCAGAGCACGTTTGACAGGCGGCCATACAGTAGCTCGTCCACGCCCTCGGCATAGATGTCGCCTGCGCTGTCGACCCGCAGCATGTATTGCGGAAGATTTTGCGTGGCCTGGCCCCAGACCTGCTGACCCCCGGCTTCCGGATCGAACCTGGAATAGTGGCCGGGACAGTTGAAGGTCCGGTCGCCTGTGTTGTAGTTCAGAGGATATCCTTTGTGCGGGCAGATCGTCGAGAAGCCGACGATGTCACCATCCGGGCCTGCGCCCCCCTCGACCGCCTGGCCGAGCTTTAGCAGTACGCCCGGAGCGTCGTCGTCTGGATAGGCGACATCCAGCGGCTCGTTGACCGTGAGATCGGAAATATTTGCCAGCTTGTTGGCCGGGTAGTCGACACGTGCGCCGCCCTGGGCCGCCTTTGCAGGTTCTTGAGAGACTGCAAAGGCCGCGGCCCCTGCTGTTGCCGCTGCGCCCCCACGCAGGAATTTACGTCGACCGACATCGACCAGTTTCTGGCACCGCATGTTATCCTCCCTATGCAGATCTTTAGCTTTTGTTAAACAAAGCAGAGCAAGGGGTGTGCCAGGGCGATTTATGCCGGTTTTTCAGTGTGGTGGCTCGGGATCACCCGCGGTTCCGCGCGGAAACGTTCGGAAATTCGAACATTCGAAATTGTTGATGATCGGAAATCCGAACGTTGCACTTGCAACGTCCGCGCGGCGGCGGGCGACAATCCGGTGTTCGTTTAGCCTTCGGTCGCGCTGTTTACCGAGATGCCAAATTTCTGCATCTTTTCCCACAACGTGGTTCGGGAGATGTCGAGGAGATTTGCCGCCTCGATGATCCGGCCGTCCGTTTCCCGCAGGGCGCGCTGGATTTGGCGTTGCTCGGCGGCCTCGCGCACCGCGGACAGCGATTTGAAAGTATCATCCGCCGCCAAGGTGTAGATTTCAGGAAAGAGATCACCAGGCATCAAAGTCGTTCCGCTCGCGAGTGCCACGCCGCGTTCGACCCGGTTTCGCAACTCGCGGGCGTTCCCTGGCCAGTCGTGCTCGGCTGCGCACTCTTCCGCCAACGCGCTGATCGTTTTCAGTTCAGTCGGGCGCCGCGAAATTGCGGCGGCGAACATATTTTGCAACAGCCAAACGGTATCATCGGGCCGTGACCGCAGTGCCGGAATTTCAAGATCGATCGTATTGAGGCGGTAAAGCAGGTCTTCGCGAAAAGCGCCGCCCTTGATGCTGGAAGCCAGGTCGTGATGGGTTGCGGAGATTACACGCGCAGACAGCGATACAGGTTTTTCGCCGCCAACGCGCAGGAAGCTTCCATCCTCGATCAGCCTGAGAAGCTTGGCCTGCATCGCCACCGGCATGTCGCCGATCTCGTCCAGGAACAATGTTCCCTTTTCGGCCCTTTCAGCGGCGCCGATATGCCGGGCATGCGCGCCAGTGAAAGCCCCCTTTTCATGGCCGAAGATCTCGGATTCGATCAAATCGTTTGGAAGCGCCGCGCAATTGACAGGCACGAACGGTTCATCGGCCAGTGTCGAACATTTGTGAAGAAATCGCGCCGCGACCTCCTTGCCGGTGCCTGTTTCCCCCCTGAAAAGGACCGGCAAGTCCGTATCCGCCACACGCGCGATTGTCTTTTCGATCGCCTGCATCGCCGAAGAAACCCCAAGCGAGCCGGTCGCATGGATATCGTCGGGCGACCGTGCGATTGCGGAAAGCCGCTCGAGGAAGACGTCGAACTCGAAGGGTTTCGTCAGGTAGTCTGACGCACCGGCCCGCAACAGCCGCACGGCCTGGTCGATGTCGCCATGCGCCGTCAGGAATAGAAACGGCGGCGGGTGCGCCGAGGCCGAGACTTCGCGAAATATCGATTCCCCATCTTTTTCCGGCAGGCGGATGTCGCACACGACCGCGTCGAACGATCGGTCCTGTTTGCGAAGCGCTGCGGAAGCTTCATCACCGTTCTTCCACCAAATCGGCTTCGCACCTTCGATCGCCAATCGCTGCATCAGCGACGCGCCCATGATTTCATCGTCTTCAACGATCGCTATTTTGCATCCCGCCAACATCATGCAGCCTTGGAAGAGCGTTGATGAAGCGGCAGGCGAACGTGAATGGCAGTATGCCCCGACGATATTTCGCAAACGTCGATCTCCCCAGCCAACTGATCGACTTTTTCGACGACTGTTCGCAAGCCGACACCGGGCCGGATACCGGAAACGTCCCCCAATTCGATCCCTTCGCGCAAGTCAGCGGGCAGACCGCTTCCGCTGTCGCATACGCAGAAGGCTATGGCGTCCTGCTTGACTTCTGCGTTGAATTTTACCGTCCCGCTCTGACCTGCAGCCCGGCTCGCATTCAGCAGCAAGTTGAGTAGCACCTGCCTTGCCGGCACGCTGTCGATTGACGCCATCGCAGTATCGCCGACGTCGAATGCCCATGTCAGCGTCTGGTTGAGACGGCGGACTTCAGGACTGATGAGCAGTCTTAGATCGTCGATATCGGAGTTTGAAAGTCCGGTATCGACCCGGCCGGGGCGGTTGGTATCAAGCATCGCCCGAACAACATCCTTGATGCCCAGCAGGCCGCGTTCCAACAGTCCGATGCTTTGTTCTGTCACGCCGGGCCGATCGCCATGGTGTTTCATCGTGTCGACCGCATTCAACATCCCGCCTAAGGGGTTGTTGATCTCATGCGCAACACTGGACGCCAATCGACCGAGGCTGACCAGTCGTTCCTGCGCCGCCAACCGCTCTGCGGCTTCCTTGCGTTCTTTCTCGGCCTTTACGAGCGAGTTGTATTTGCGAAACAACAAAGCGTATTCGTTCGCGTCGTTCGGGACCTCTTTCTCTGGGATAAGCTCTGGCATTGCCGTTTCCGCCGCCCCCATACGCTCGGCCAGGATCTTCACCGGGCGCAGCATGCGGCGAACAACCAGATATCCCGCAAGGGCGAGGACCAGAGTTGCGGCCGCATTGCCCAGGATTAATAGGAGCAGAGCTGAACGTCGTTCTTCCAAAAGGACCGAGACATCAAGTTCAGCATAAAGCCTTCCGACGCGCTGTCCTTGGTTGAGAAGCGGCACAGCGACAGAGACCGTTCTTCGATCGCCCGAGATTGTCAGCGCGTCGATCGATGCCGCCTCGCCGATACTGGCCTTGGCGACCGAACCGGTCGGGAAGCGTGTGGGGTCGGACGACGCGAGAATGCTGCCGTCTTCTGAAATTACCGTCGTGACGATCGCACGTACGCTGCGGTCATGGCGTTGCGCACGGTCCAGCGCATCGAATGTTTCCCAGACATCGTTGCGCGTTGCAGCGGGAACGATGGCGACCGACAGACCATCGAGATACAGGGCGGCAAGGTCTCTGAGCTGGCGTTCCTGCGTTGCTGTCAGGCTTGCCAGGACCCGTTCCGATGCGATCGCCCCGACAAGTACCATCAGAACGGCAACGATCAGCGGAGCGCGTACGGTCAACGGTAACGAAGAAAAGGCAGGTATCTTCATCCGTCGTTCCCGAGCGAGGACACCCTTGCGGCGATCCCGTCGAACAGGGTCGGATCAGCCTGGGCGAAACCTTCGAGCTGTAGAAGATCCAGAGCCGCTTTGCCGTCCTGTCCCTTTTGCATGGTTGTCAACGCTGCCGCGAAATCGCGCTGCAGGCCCGCGTCAAAACCGAAACGCCGCCGTGCAACCGGTGGAAAGCCCAACCACTCAGATTTCCAAACGATCGAGGTTTTGGCCGTGAGGGAGGGTTCGAGCGTCGACAACGCTTCCCACACATATCCATCGACACTGCCTGACTGCGCGAGACCTCGCGATACGGCACGAACCACGTTCCGATGCCCATAGGTAAAGAAGGCACGGGAGAAAAACTGGTCCGGGCTTTGGCGGTTCCGTGCCAGTTCCGAACGGGTGACAAGATAGCCGGAATTGGAATCCGGATCGGAAAAGGCGTGGACGTCTCCCGCGAGTTGGTCAAGCTGACCTGCATCTCGTCCTTCGTGGGCGATCAGGTATGCTTGATAGAGCTGTCGTCCATGCCAGACCGGCACAGCGATCAGTTCAAGCTCGGCGCGGTGGCGAATGTACGGATAGCCACAGATCCAGGCGGCATCCAACTCGCCAGCAAGCAACATGGTGGTGATGTCCTGGTACGTTCGGCGCTGAACGAGTTCGACGGGAACGTTGATGGCCTCGGCTATATGCGAGCGGATCAGCGCAAGAAGCTTTCGGTCATTGGTCAGAAAGACAGGGGTCAGTCCAAACAAGAATGTTCTTCTTCGCGCGATCGCAGGCGCCGGGAAAAACAATGCTGCCGCGGCCCCGATCAGAACCCGGCGACGACCAATCGGTTTCATGTTCCTCGTTCCCGCGTCGCTTCTGCCAGCGTGGATATTCGCGAAACATCAGTCGTTTTTCAATCAAAGGTGCGCGGGCGGCGATTTAATGGTGAAGCGCCGCCCGACCGAACGCGGATTAGACGACCCACATTTCTTCAAAGGTCGACAATTCCAGCGGCGTCTGGAACGGATCAGCATCGTGTTCCAGGCGGAAGCCGTCGGCCTGATTACCCACATCCGTGACGCCACGAAGATCGGGCAAGGCGAAAGCGTCGGGTTCTGTGTCTGCCACCACATCGCCGCGGCTGGAATCAAGACCGGGGTTCAGCGCATCGGGGAGGTCTGTGCCGATTGGATCGGCATCGTGCTCGAGCCGAAAGTTGAACGAGTCGGTTGTCCAATCGTCGCGCAGAATGACGTTGGCGCCATCCTCGGTTACATTGCCCCGGCTGGAGCCAATGTCGGGGGTCAGTCCGCTTGGTTCGGCATTGAAGGCGTTTGTATCGTGTTCGAGGCGAAAGCCGTCGGCCTGGATTTCTGGTGCGAAATCGCCGCGGCTTGAGCCGATGTCGGGATTCAGTCCGCTTGGTACAGCGTCGAAGGCGTTTGTATCATGTTCAAGGCGAAAGGCCATGCCACCATCGGTGGTCCCATACATGTTGAAATTCTGGCTGGTCGGCCCCGATCCAATCATTTCGAGGGTAGCTTCGGTCATCATCTTATCCTTTTCGTTGGTAGCATCATGTCGTCGTTGACCAGACAAAGATGTGCCGACGCTGTTTCAGCTTGATTGCTGGAACCAGGACATTGCGTTTCAATTGTTTCAATGGACACGGCCGCGCCGCGGCAGATCGACAGAGAGGAAGTCTGCCGATCAGCTTCATCGGGCGGTCGGCATCGTTTGGTGATTTGATCTGATACCAATGACACTCAGCCGAACGTTCGCCCGCACAGTGTCATGCATTAACAGACCTTCTTAGAAATCGCGCCGCTGTTTGGCACCGTCATAGAGAATGTCGGACCAGTCTTGATTGATCCGGTCGCGCATGGCCACGTCTTCGGGAGCCATGTTGTTTTTTGGGCGTCCGATTGGGTCGAAGTTTCCATGAGAATCTGTACCCCGGATCAATTGCGCCCCGGTCCGCTTGATTGTCTGTTTCACATGCGGCGGCATATAGGGTTGGACGACGAACCCGATCCGCCGGTCGTTACTTTGGTTGGGCTGCGAGGCGTGGATAACCCTTGCGCTGTGGATCGACATCTGCCCGGGCCGCAATATCAGTGAAACGGCCGATGTCGGATCGATGTCCTGCACTTCCTGTCCGCGGGTCAGGATGTTTTGATCTGCGAAAGTGTCATTGTGCTCGCGGATCTCGTCATGGCTGCCCGGGATCATGCGCATGCAGCCGCTTTGTTCATTGCTGTGGGACAACGCAATCCAGGCGGTCACCCCGACATGAGGCTCCAGCCCCATATAGCGGGCGTCCTGATGCCAACTGACAAATCCGGGATCGTGCGCCTCTTTGATGAAAAGGACGGTTCCATAGTTCAGAATGTCCGGTCCGATCAGATCCTCGATGGCGTCGACCAGAACGTCATTATGGACGATTTCGTCAAGGCAGGTCAGGTTAAGATGCGCATTGTTGCGCGCAGCCCCGACGAAGGCCTCTGGCCACTTTGCTTCGGCCGCTTCCAATTCGGTCCGCAGCCGCAGGGCCGTTTCTTCGGGAAAAACATCGATCGGAGAGACAAATCCGTCCCGGTGGAAGGCCGCGATTTCGGTGTCGCTGAGTTTCTTGCCCATGCGGGGCCCCGGTTATTGTCGATAGGTTCAGCTGTCGATCAAATGCACAACGCGCGGGAACTGCGTCAGGCAGACAGCATCGTTGGCCCGCACATGAATGGTTTCGCTGACTTCCATGCCCCAGCCATCCATCCACATGCCAAGGATGATGTGGACGACCGCGTTTTCCGGTAATTGATTGGGGTCGTCGGGGCGGAAACTGATGGTATGCTCGCCCCAATCGGGGGCATAGCCGACGCCAATTGAATAACCGATCCGGCTTTTCTTTTCCAACCCGTACCGATCCAGCACTTTCTGCCAGGCCGCGTGCACATCACGGCAGAAAACCTCTGCTTTCATCGCACCGAGAACTGCTTCCATGCCTTCTGTGACGGCTTGGGCAGTGGTTTTCAACGCATCCGGCGGCTTGCCAATATGAACCGTGCGGGCGAGGCCCGCATTATAGCGCTTGCGGCACCCGCCCAGTTCGAACGCAATGGTCTGGTCCTGCTCGAATGGGGCATCGGTCCACATGGGATGTGCCGTCGCCGCTGCCTCGCCTGCCAGAACCAGCGGGTGCAACGCCGTCATATCGCCGCCAAATTCCGGCGTGCCGCGGATTTGGGCGGCGGTTACATCGGCCATTAGATCGTTCTGACGCACGCCTGGCCGAACGCCGTCATATGCCGTCTGCATGACCCGGCCCGCAATTACGGCGGCCTGTTGCAGCATCTGGACTTCGGCCGGGCTTTTGATCAAGCGCTGCCAGTTGACCAGCAATCCGTCAGGCGCCCAGTCGCTGTTCGGCAATCGCGATTTCAGATGGCCAATTGCAGCGGGGGTCAGGAAGTAGACATCGCTTTCATAGCCAATGCGTTTTCCGTCCATGCCTTTGGACTTCATCCAGTCGCCCATGAACTGGGCCGGGTGAACATCGACCTGTTGCACCAGATTTTCGGGGAACGGAACGATCTGATCGGCGGGCAAGTATGTTGTGAAAGCGGCGGCGCCTGCATCCATTTCACGGCCGATCCAGGTCGGTTCGCACTCCAGACCCACAACCATGATCTGCGGCGTGTAAAATGACCAAGCGTCATAGCCGGTCAACCAATTGACGTTCGCCGGGTCGCCGATCACCAGCACATCGAAGCCGCGCTTTTCCATGGCCTGACGAACGCGCGCCAAGCGTGCGTCATATTCTTCGCGAGCGAACGCTGCTGGCATGGTCTAGCTCTCTTCCTGATGTTCGAAGATCGACGTGTAGCCGCCCGACCAATCAGGAGGCATCCGAATAATATAGTCATCATGGCGGGCATATTTCGCCTCGGCGCCCCGCACCACGGTTTTGTAGTTTTCAGTTGGATAGGCGACCGCTGTGTAGGCCATGGCGTCGCAGGCTGCATAGGTGACGATCAGGACCGGGCGACTGCGGTCGCTGAGATTGGCCTTGGATGCATGAAGCGTGGTGCAATCGTGAACCGTGACCGTGCCAGCGGGCCCGGTCAGGTCAACAGCGCGGTCCAGGCCTGCATCAGGTAATTTGGCTTCGGGAATGTATCCTAACCAGCTGCCGTCGTCACCGTAGTGGTCATAGAATGGTCCCCGATGGCTGCCGGGCACGACTTGCAGCGGTCCCTGTTCCGACCCGATATCGTCCAGGCAAACCAGAAATTGGGCGACCGTGCGGTTGGTGAGGGGATAAAATGGCAGATCCTGGTGCCATTTGACTTCCTGCCCGCCACCCGCCCACTTGATGTTGATCAACGCTTCGCGGAACCGCACATCGGGACCCAGAAGGTCGGCAGCGAGATCAGCGAGGTTAGAATCGCGGCAGAATTCCCAAAATACCGGATCCAGCGCGTCCAGAAACGCAATCCGGCGCAGGCGCGGATTTTCGCTTGTGTGACCCGTTTCCAGATCGAATGTCCCGTCAGATTGGGTTAGCCCACGCGACCGGTCGATCAATCTGGCGAGGGCTGCGTTCAGCCGCGCGATCCAGTCGGGGCTGATGGCGCCTTCTTTGGCAACATAACCATTGTCAAAATAAAATGTGCGTTCGTCCTGGGTCAGAACCCGCGGCGGGTAAGACAGTATGCTCTGCTGATTGGGTCGAAGATCCATCCTTCACACTCTCATTATCAGTGCATCCGAAGGAGCGAGCCGAATCCCGGCACCTTGGTGTCGCAACCGGCCGTCCTGAGTGACTGCCAAACCATGGCCTGGTTGGCGGTGACAACGGGTTTACCCAATGCCTGTTCAATTCGCTCAACGACATCCACAGCCCGGATCGCGGTGCATGAAATGAAGAGGGCATCTGCATCGCGCCGGTCGGCCTTCAACGCTGCCTGAAAGATTGCCTCTGGCGTTAGGGCAGACATCTCTTCGTTGTCCTCGATCCCGAAGGACGAGAAACCGACGACCTCTTTGCGTTGCTCCGCCAGATGCGCGTCGACTGCGCTGTTCACCTCATCGACATAGGGCGTCAGCACTGCGAGCCGTCGTGCGCCGAACTTTTCGAATGCAGCCAGTGATGCGGTGATCGGCGTGACACAGGGCACGCCGGGACGGGCTGTTTGAATACGCTCGCGAACGGCGTCGTACCCAATCACCACGGTGCCCGAAGTGCAGGCATAGGCGACGACGTCCAGACGCCCTTCCGGCACCAAAAGCTGGGTGCAGGATGTAATGTTTGGCGCCATTCGAGCCAAATTTTCGGGCGTGCATTCGACACAATTGGGAATTCGCGTTGAAAAGATCGCAACCTGGTCACCAGGGCGCATATTGATGAAATCGCGCTCTGTCGCGTAATCGTTCGAAAGCACGATCAGGCCAATCCGGAACTCCCCCGGTCCCCTATCCAGCAAAATGTCGGCCCGCACGGATGTCGAGCGGAACGCTTGGGAGGTATCGGCGGAGAGGTCGTCTTTCATTGTAATTCAACCTGTACACAGCTTGTCCATAGGTATATGGACCACCAGCGAAATGACATGTCAATGCGAATTCAGGAATGCAGCAGGTTCGCCCGCTCAGGTGGGTTCAAACCGGTCGCCGGGGCGGGGCTGATGGCGAGCGGCCTTGCGGATCCTCAAATCGGCGGCCAAGCTGCGTCCGGATCGCACAGCAGTGCAGAACGGTTCGATCTTATTCACACGATCCTGCGTGACCGGATCTGCCTGCTTGATTATCCGCCCGGCACGGTACTTGGCGAAACGGCGCTGGCAACCGAGTTCGGCGTCAGCCGCACCCCAATCCGCCGCGTGCTGCACAAGTTGGAATTCATGGGGCTTGTTCAGATCCGGAATGGCATTGGCACGATCGTAACCGATATCGATCTGAAGACCTTCAAAGAAACCTATGCGCTGCGCATGCGGTTGGCGGAATTGATGGGCGATCTCTCGCCGGTCGACATCCAAGCGGATCATCTGGCGCGAATAGATGGCTTGCAGGACCGGGTCCGTCGGCTAAGAACCAAGACGGATCACGAGGAATTTGCGAGGATCACAAATGACCTTCAGAAACTGCTTTCTGATCTGACAGGTAACGGCCCTTTGCGAGAGACGATCGAGCTTCTCTACTTCCGTGTCGCCCGGATATGGTTCAGCTTGCTGCCCCAGCTTGGGTGGGAAGAGATGGTCGAAGGCCAGATCGCCGAATTGAACGAGTTACGTGCCGCAATGGAGCAGAACGATATCCAATGTGTTGGACATGCGCGCAGCCGGCACCTGCGCACGATGCTGACACGAATAGGGAATTTTCTGGCAGAGCCATAAAGCCTGCCTGCAAATCGCATTGGATCAAAATGACAAACTTTGCCTCGGACAATGTGACACCGGCTTGCCCCGAAGTTGCCAATGCGCTGGCCGCGGCAAATGCGGGGCTCGCGGCTTCCTATGGCGATGACGAGTGTTCAGCCGAGTTGACGGCCCGAATGTCGGACATCTTCGAGACGACTGTGACGGTTTTTCCGGTTGTCACGGGGACAGCGTCGAACGCGTTGGCACTGTCGGCTTTGACCCCGCCGCATGGCAAAATTTATTGCCATGATCTGTCGCATATCAACACGGACGAATGCGGTGCGCCTGAACTGTTCACCGGCGGCGCCAAGTTGATCCCGTTGTTCGGCCCGAACGGCAAGCTGACCCCGGACTTGTTGAAGGCGCGTGTCATGGGGCGCGGGAACGTCCACCACGCTCAACCCGCTGCGGTCAGCATCGCGCAATCTTGCGAAAGCGGTGTCGTCTATGACGTCGGTGAAATTGCAGCGATTGCCGACACTGCTCGCGCCCTCGGGTTACGGGTCCATATGGACGGCGCCAGGTTCGCCAATGCGCTCGCGGCACGGGATGCGCGGCCGGCCGATGTGACGTGGAAATCGGGTGTCGATGTGTTGTCGTTCGGAGGCACCAAGAACGGGTGTTTCGCCGCAGAAGCAATCGTGTTTTTCGACCCGGACCTCGCACAATCCTTCCAATATCTGCACAAACGGTCTGGGCAATTGCTGTCCAAGATGCGCTTCATCACCGCTCAACTGAACGGGTATCTTGCCGACGACGTCTGGCTGCGCAACGCCCGCCATGCCAACGCGATGGCGGCCCGGTTGAGCGAGGGGCTGGCGCGGCTTTCAGGTGTGGATCTGGCCTATCCGACCCAGGCGAACGAGGTATTTGTTCGCCTGCCCGCTGGTCTTGCCGAGAACGTCAAACGCGGCGGGTTTGATGTCAACGAGGATGAACTGGACGGGACCGCTGCCCGGTTCGTGACCGCGTGGAACACTGACATTAAGGATGTCGATCGATTATTGGCGGTGTTTGCAGAGCATTGCCCCGCTTTGCCCGAGGGGCAGATCGTTGTCTGACCGTCTGAATGCTTCGATCGAGATCCTCGAACGGCTGGTCGGATTTGAAAGCATTTCCGGGCGTCCGACCCACGAAATTGTTGGATACATTCAGGACTATCTGTCCGGGCATGGAGTTGACGCAGCACTCAGTTATGACGACGCGGGAGAGCGGGCGAACATCACTGCTATCATCGGCCCTAAGACGGGTGGCGGAGTTCTATTGAACGGTCATACCGATGTCGTACCGGTCGAGGGTCAGATCTGGGACACCGATCCCTTCACCCTGACGCGCAAGGGCGATCGGTTGTACGGGCGCGGGTCGGTCGACATGAAGGGCTTTCTTGCCTGCGTGCTGGCCTCGGTTCCGCAGTTCAAGGCCGCAGGTTTGCAAAAACCTGTTCACATCGCGTTTTCGTATGATGAGGAGACCGGCGGGTTCGGAATGCCGGTCCTGCTGAACGACATGGCGGACCGCGGTGTTCGCCCCGATGTGGTTATCGTCGGTGAACCGACCGAAATGCAGATCATCACCGGCCATAAGGGCGGTTACGAGATGCGCACCGAAATCACCGGGCACGAAGTGCATTCTTGCGATCCGCGTAACGGTGTCAGCGCGATCAGGGCTGCGATGAAGCTGATCGCGAAGATCGAAGAAATCGGCGAACAACGGGCTGCCAACTTCATCGCGGGCTCGCCCTATCAACCACCGTACCCGACATTTAATATTGGGATCGTCGAGGGTGGATCGGCGCGCAATGCAACCGCCGGATGGTGCAATTTCGATTGGGAGTACCGCCAGATGCCGGATGAAGACGGCGCCCGCACCGTCGCCGAGATCGAAACCTATGCGAAAGAGGTGTTGCTGCCGCCGATGAAAGCGGTCAGTCCGAAGGCCGACATTCGGATTATTACCGAAGCACCGGTGCCGGGTCTGGATGACCGAAACGCCGCGCATGCTGCGGCCTTTGTCAGCGAGATTACCGGCCTCAACAGTCAGGGCGTCGTCTCATTCGGGACCGATGGCGGATATTTCAGCGACGCTGGCTTCTCGACCGTAATTTTCGGGCCGGGCAGCATCAGCCGCGCACATGGACCGGATGAATTTATCGAGCTGAGCGAATTGGCCCAGGGATTGGATTTTCTCGACAAGGTGGCGGCGCGTCTGTCCGCCTGAAGGATCAAGGAGCAGGGAATGGGGTTTACCAGCGCGTTTGAGCCAGCAGAGTATCAGCGGCGCGTCGATGATGTCCGCCAACGCATGGCAGAAGCGGGCTTCGATCTGCTGATCTGCCAGGACCCCGCGAACATGGGCTGGTTGACGGGTTTCGATGGCTGGTCGTTTTACACGCCGCAGGCGGTGATCGTGCGTCAGGACGAAGCCTCGCCCATCTGGTTCGGGCGCGCGCAAGACGCCAAGTCGGCGCAAATGACGACGAACCTGCCCGCAGAAAACATCGTGTCGTTCTCGGAACCGTTGGTACATCATTCAACCCAACATCCGTTTGATGAGCTGTGTGATCTGGTCAAATCGCGTGGCTGGTCAACTTCGAAGATCGGTGTCGATTTGGATGCCCACTACTATACGGCCCGGGCGCATCGACATTTGGTGGACGGATTGCCGGATGCGAAAATCGCGGACAATCGCGAGCTGGTGAACTGGGCGCGTTTGATAAAGTCGTCTGCCGAATTGGTCTATATGCACGAAGCCGGGCGGATCATCACAGACACCATGAACAACGCGATTGCAGCGCTGGTCCCCGGTGTGCGTCAATACGAGGTGATCGCGGATGTTTACCGCGATCAAATTACCGGGTTTGACGACAAGTACGGGGACTATACCGGACTCTGCCCGTTGATTCAGGTCGGTGAGGGCACCAGCACACCGCATCTGACATGGACCGACGATCCACTGCCGGACAGCGGTTTGGTTGTTATGGAACTCGGGGCCGCGCGTCGCCACTATCATGCGCCGCTGACCCGGACCATCCATATCGGGCCGCCGCCGGACAAGATGGTCCGGTTAGCCGACGCGATCATCGAAGGCGGGGACCGCGCGGTCGAGGCCATGAAGCCGGGAACGACTTGCGAGGAGGTCGAGGCGATCTGGCAGAAGGTGCTGAACCGTCATGGATTTCAGAAACCCAGCCGCGTCGGATACTCGATCGGACTGAACTATCCACCAGACTGGGGCGAGCGCACGGCCAGCTTACGGCCAGGCGATACGACTGTGTTGCAGGCTGGGATGTGCTTTCATTTTCAGTCGGGCGTTTGGCTGGACGATTTTGGCGCCGCGATCTCAGAACCAGTGGTTGTAACCGATCGGGGCGGGGAAAGACTGAGCAGCGTGCCGCGCGAACTGATCACGCTCTGATGCGGGCGATGGAGCCATGACACCAAACCTGCCGTTGATCGATCTGTTGCAGGCCGTGCGCCGCAATGCGGCGCTTCCGGCGGACCAGGCCGAGGCGACCCCGCCGCAGGTCTATACATCGCCCGAGTTTCTGGAACTTGAACTGGATAAGATCTTCAACAAGGAATGGATATGCGTCGGGCGCAGTGACGAGTTCGCCGAACCCGGCGATTACCGCGTCATTAAAATCAGCCGAGACCCCGTTCTCGTGCTGCGTGACCGCGATGGCGTGCTTCGCGCGATGTCTAACATTTGCCGGCACCGAATGATGAGTTTGCTGGAAGGGGAGGGTAATCTAAAGGGCAAGATTGTGGATCGGCATGCAAGATTGACCCCCTTGTTGGGGTAATCGGCGCCCAAAAGTGACCCCCCTGACAATTCGTACGAGAAGCTTCCTCAAAAGAGTGAGGGAGCGATCAGGGGATGTTGGTTGTGGAAACGATCGCAAAGATCAGGCAGGCGCATTTTGTTCACGGCAAGTCGATCAAGCAGATCTGCAGAGAGCTTCGGGTTTCCAGGAATACGGTCCGCAAGGTCCTGCGTTCAGGCGCAACCGAATTCAGCTATGACCGCACGACACAGCCTCGCCCGAAGATTGATCCATGGCGATCAGAACTTGACGAGATGCTGGCCGCAAATGCCAAGCAGCCGAGGCGGGAACGCCTTACACTGATCCGGATCTACGAAGAGTTGCGCAACCATGGTTACGGCGGCGGCTATGATGCGGTTCGGCGATACGCATCCAACTGGTCAAAGAGAACGCAGGCAGCATCGGCGAGCGCGTTTGTTCCCTTGAGCTTTGATCCGGGCGAAGCTTACCAGTTCGACTGGAGCCATGAGGTCGTGATTCTGGACGGTGTGACAGTGACTGTCAAAGTCGCTCATGTTCGCCTCAGCTTCAGCCGAATGCCGTATGTGCGCGCGTATCCCCGCGAGACCCAAGAGATGGTGTTCGATGCGCACGACAAGGCGTTTGCGTTCTTTGGCGGCGCTTGTGCGCGCGGGATCTACGACAATATGAAGACGGCGGTGGACGCGATCTTCGTCGGGAAGGG
This sequence comes from uncultured Limibaculum sp., assembly GCA_951813525.2. GTDB lineage: Bacteria > Pseudomonadota > Alphaproteobacteria > Rhodobacterales > Rhodobacteraceae > Thermohalobaculum. The sequence continues at coordinate 1,503,968 of CATOTJ020000002.1, read as the reverse complement.
TCGGGCTTACAACCGCCGCTTTCAGCAGATGTGCGGTCATTATCTGGTTGACCCCGTTGCCTGTAGCCCGGCCTCGGGCTGGGAGAAGGGGCAAGTAGAGAACCAGGTTGGCGTGCTGCGCAGACGCTTCTTCGTGCCGCGCCCGAGGTTCAAATCCTTTGCAGAGCTGAATGCCTGGTTGGCAGATCGGTGCCTGGTGTATGCGAAGGCAAACAAACACCCCGACATTCCAGGCAAGACGGTCTGGGAGGTGTTCGAAGAAGAGCAGCCGAGTTTGATCCCATATGTCGGCTCCTTCGACGGCTTTCATGCAGTCCCTGCATCGGTTTCCAAAACCTGCCTCGTACGGTTCGACAAGAACAAGTACTCGGTAAATGCCCGGGCCGTTGGTCGACCTGTCGAGATCCGCGCCTATGCCGATCGCCTGGAATGCTGGCAAGACGGGCAGATCGTCGGCAGCCATACCCGTGTTTTTGGGCGCGATAACGCGATCTATGACCCGCTACATTACATTCCGGTGCTGATGCGCAAACCTGGCGCCCTGCGCAACGGAGCGCCGTTCAAGGAGTGGGAGCTGCCGCCGTCGTTACGCCGTGTGCAGCGTAAACTGGAGCGTCAGCCCGGTGGTGATCGCCAGATGGTCGAGGTTCTAGGCGCGATCCTCTCCGATGGGCTGGAGGCGGTGGAAGCGGCCTGTGCAGAAGCCCTGTCACAGAATGTCCCTTCCGCAAGCGTGGTCCTGAACATTCTCGCCCGTCGCCGCGAACCGCCACCACCCCTGACAATCACAACACCGGATGCATTGCGGCTGACCTGCGAGCCAGCCGCCAATTGTGACCGGTATGACAGCCTGAGGAGAACAACGAATGGAACGAACACAGGTGCTGGACGCCATGGGCCAACTGAAGCTCTACGGCATGCGGACAGCTTACGACGAGATCATCACGGCTGCGATCAAGCGCCAGCACGAACCACAACAGATTATCGGCGATCTGCTGACAGCCGAGATCTCCGAGAAGCTGGCGCGCTCAATCAAATACCAGATGACCATCGCGAAACTGCCACTGGCCAAGGAGCTGGAGGAATTCGACTTCGAAGCGGCCGAGGTCAACGAAACCTTGATCCGTGACCTCGCCACCGGCGACTTCCTCGACCATCAGCGCAATCTCGTGCTCATCGGCGGAACCGGCACAGGCAAAACCCATCTCTCCGTCAGTATCGCTCGAGCCTGCATCCGCCAGGGCCGCCGCGGGCGCTTCTTCAATGTCGTCGATCTGGTGAACAAACTCGATGCCGAAGCGCGGGCCGAGCGCCAGGGACGGACAGCTGAGTTGATATCACGCCTCGACTTCCTAATTCTGGACGAGCTTGGCTATCTGCCATTCGCTCAGACCGGTGGTCAGCTGCTGTTCCACCTGATCAGCAAACTCTATGAGTGCACATCAGTCATTGTCACAACGAACCTGGCATTCGGAGAATGGCCAACCGTCTTCGGCGACGCGAAGATGACCACCGCACTCCTCGATCGCCTCACACATCATTGCGAGATCGTTGAGACCGGTAACGAAAGCTGGCGCTTCAAGAACCGCGCCTAATTCAACCGCGCAGGCCGGGCCGCGCTCTGATAAATGAGGTCTCCACGCGACCCGGCCTGCTCAGCACCAGGGGGGTCACTTTTGAACGCCGATCTGGGGTCACGTTTGGATGCCGATTGACAAACAAGCGCCTAAAGAAGATGTATGCCGAGAAAAGCATCCAGAACGATCTGCTGCAGGAGGCGTTAAGAAAAAGTGGTGAGGCCGTCTGAAAGGTGCGAGATGGCCGAATGGGCGGTGGGCTACCGATCTGCCAACTTCGCGTTGGCCTGCCGCGCGTTCTCCATCAACGATACCTGCTATCGGTTTCAACCAAAGCTTAGCGGCAAGAATGAGCTGATCGCCGACCGGCTGGTCACGTTGACCAATGCCACGAAGGCCTGGGGTTTTGGCCTAAGCTTCCTGCATCTGCGGAACGTGAACGGCTTTGGCTGGAACCACAAGCGCGTTTATCGCATCTATCGCGAGTTGGAGTTGAACATGCGGATCAATCCCCGCAGCGGCTGGAATGGGAGAAACCAGAGCCGCTGACGTTGCCTGAGGCCCCGAATGAAGTTTGGTCGATGCCTCGCCACGACAGGCGATGCAAAGCATCGCTGAAAGTGGACTTCATGGCCGATCAGTTGTCGGATGGCCGATCGTTCCGGACATTGAATGTACTGGATGACTTCAATCGTGAAGGGCTGGCCATCGAAGTCAACTTCTGACTACCATCGGGACGCGTTGTGCGGGCGCTGAACCAGATCATCGCATGACGCGGCAGGCCGCTGGCGATCCGGGTGGAGTTGTCGGCGATTGCGCCGTTGGTTCGCGCACCACTGGCGACGGCCCGGAATATGTCGGCGCCACGCTGCAGAACTGGGCGGAGAACGCAGGGGTCGGATTATTTAAAATCCAACCAGGCAAGCCGCAGCAGAACGCGTATGTCGAACGCTACGACAGAACCGTTCGCACAGAATGGCTTGGGCAATATCACTTAAACAACTTCGAAGAGGTGCAGGATCACGCAACGCGATGGCTCTGGACTTACAACAACGAAAGGCCAAACATGGGGGTCGGCGGGGTGACCACGGTGCAGAAATTGAGTGCAGCTTAGATCCTACTGAAGGGGCCCTCTAAAAATGGGGGGATTACCGTGGCGTGGCCCAGGGTCGCGACATCGCCTATCAGGAGGCGCTGGCCAGGGCCTGTGCGAGTGGACAAGGCTATGAGATTGCCCTTGTCGTCCACGATGGAGGCGCGTCCGCTAGTTCCTTTGATCAGCGATCGATCGACGCGGTGCTGGATCATATCGCAAAACATCCCTCAGATCGCTTCGTCGTTCTGCTGGCGGGATGGGATCGCTTTGCTCAGGACGGAGATGCGATCACGGACGTCAACAACCGTCTGACCCAGCACGGTGCGGCGCTCGAGATCATTGGCGCCGACGAAAGCTCTGCGATCTGCGGGCACGGTAACTCCGTCACGACAGCCGCATCGGAGGTCGCATGACAACAAAAAAAGCCATTATCTATAGTCGGGTCTCGTCCCGCGCCCAGGAGAACGCCGGCCACGGCCTCGAATCCCAGGAAACCCGCTGCCGTCAGCATGCCGAGGCCCGCGGTTACGAAGTCGTTGCGGTCTTCCCTGACACGATCTCCGGTGGCGGCGACTTCATGAAACGCGCCGGCATGGTGGCGCTGCTGAGCTTCATCGATGCCCAGCCCGGCGAACACTTCGTCGTCATCTTCGATGATCTGAAACGCTTTGCCCGCGATACTCGCTTCCATCTCGATCTGCGCGATGCCTTCCGGTCTCGCGGCGCCACCATTGAATGCCTGAACTTCAAGTTCGACGAGAGCCCCGAGGGCGAGTTCATCGAAACCATCATGGCCGCACAAGGCGCGCTCGAGCGCAAACAGAATGGTCGCCAGGTCGCCCAGAAAATGCGCGCCCGGATGCAGAACGGTTATTGGATTCACGATGCGCCGATCGGCTATCGCTATCAGACGATCAAGGGCCGCGGCAAAATGCTGATCGCGAACCCGCCCTTTGATGCGATCATCCAAGAGGCCTTCGAGGGGTATGCCTCAGGCCGGTTCCAGACCCAGGCCGAGGTGAAACGCTTCTTCGAGAGCTTTCCCGACTTTCCACGCAACAAGCACGGCGACATCGTCAACCAGCGGGTCACCGATATCCTGACCCAGCCTGTCTATTCCGGATACATCTGTTCGGAGCGCTATGAGATCCATTGGCTGAAGGCCCAACATGAGCCGTTGGTCCCACTCTCAACCTTCGAGAAGGCGCAGGAACGCCGCAACGGTGCCGCCAAGGCGCCCAAACGCAAGAACATTGGCAAAGACTTTGCGCTGCGAGGTTTCGTCTGCTGCGCCGATTGTGGGACGCCTCTGCGGTCATCCTGGGCGAAGGGCAAATACAAGCGCTACGCCTACTATCTCTGCCAGACGAAGGACTGCGAGAGCTACGGCAAATCGATACCCCGCGATCAGATCGAGGGGGATGTGGGCGAGTTGATCAAGCAGTTGCAACCGACAAAAAGCCTGTTCACCGTTGTCGAAGCGATGTTCCGCCACGCCTGGGATGCGCGTCGCGATCAGGCCCAGGAGATCATTCTATCCGCCAAGAAGCAGGTTACCGATCTTGACAAGCAGATCGACAAGATCGTCGCCCGCATCATGGATGCCAGCAACGAGCGGGTCATTCGAACCTATGAGGATCGCATCGCAGAACTTGAGCGCGAGAAGGTGCTGATGGCCGACAAGATGGCCCAGCAGACCGAGCCGAAGGGGTCCTTCGATGAAAAACTAGAACCCGTCCTCACATTCCTCGCAAACCCTTGGAAACTCTGGGAAAGTGGTCAGATCACCTTGCGCCGACTGGTCCTCAAACTGGCCTTCGCCGACCGTCTACACTACCACCGAAAAGAGGGTGCTAGAACCGCCAAAATAGCGTTACCATTCAAGGCGTTAGAGGCGATTCAGGGGCCTGATTTGAGTTATGGTGCGGTCGGGGAGACTCGAACTCCCACGGGTTTTACCCCACAGCGACCTCAACGCTGCGCGTCTACCAATTCCGCCACGACCGCACTGATAGAGGCGCGCCAGATAACAAACAGATGCAGGGTTGTGAAGCCCTGTTCGGCGGAATAATCACTCCACCATGGTAGAATGGCGGATCAGTGCGGGCCCGGTCGGTTACGAGGCTGCGGTCGAATGGATGGAGGCCCGGGTCGAGGCGATCCTGCGGGGCGAGGCGGATGAATGCGTCTGGCTGTTGGAGCATCCGGCGCTGTTCACGGCGGGTGCCAGCGCCAATCCCGCCGATTTGTTGCATCCGGATCTGCCGGTTTTTCAAACCCGGCGCGGCGGGCAGTACACGTATCACGGGCCGGGCCAGAGGGTGATCTATGCGCTGCTGGACCTGAACCGACGCGGGCGCGATGTGCGCCGCTTTGTGCGAACCCTGGAAGATTGGGTCATTCTGACCCTGGGGGCCTTCGGCGTTACTGCCGAGCGCCGCCGGGGGCGGGTTGGAGTTTGGGTTGTCCGTCCCGATCAGCCGCCCGGTCCCGACGGGGCGCCCGCGGAGGACAAGATCGCCGCGATTGGCATCCGGCTGCGCCGCTGGGTGTCGTTTCACGGGGTATCGATCAATGTCGAGCCCGATCTTTCGCATTACCGGGGAATTATACCGTGCGGGATCGACGATCATGGTGTGACCAGTCTTGTCGATCTCGGCCTGCCGGTCACGATGGCCGATCTCGACATCGAATTGCAGCGGACATTCCCGACGGCCATTGCGGGGCTAAGCGATGGCGCCGGTGCCGAGGAACTGGTGGGATAGCTGCGGGTGGCGGCCGGTGCGGCCGCCAAGGGTGTTCGAGCGCATGTTTCAGGCCAGTTCTAGCCTGCTTGCAGGGTGACAGCCTGGGTCGGCCTGCCTATATGCTGGCGCCATGGCGCGGTTCAAGCTGACAATCGAGTATCACGGGGCACCGTTTGTAGGTTGGCAGCGTCAGGCTGCCGGTCTGTCAGTCCAGGGCGTGATCGAGGCTGCGCTGACGCGGCTTGACGCCGCGGCCTCGGCGGTTCAGGGCGCCGGGCGGACGGATGCTGGTGTTCATGCCACCGGGCAGGTAGCCCATTGTGATCTGACGCGCGACTGGGACCCATTCCGTCTGGCAGAGGCGCTGAACTTTCATTTAAAACCGCATCCTGTCGCCATCCTGTGCGCCGAGCCGGTGCCTGCCGACTTTCACGCCCGGTTCAGCGCGACGCGGCGCAACTATCTTTACCGGATCATCACACGCCGGGCGCGCTTAACCCATGATGCAGGCTTGGCCTGGCGCGTTGCCTATGATCTGGATGTGGATGCCATGGCGGATGCGGCCCGGTCGCTGGTTGGTAACCATGACTTCACCACCTTCCGGTCGGCGCAGTGCCAGGCAAAGTCGCCGGTGAAGACACTGGAAGCGGTCGACGTTACAGTGCAGGGCACCGAGGTTCAGTTTCACCTGCGCGCCCGCAGCTTCCTGCACAATCAAGTGCGTTCGATAGTCGGAACATTGGAGCGGGTCGGAGCCGGGCGTTGGCCGTCCGGCCGCGTGGCCGAAGCCCTGGCTGCCTGCGAACGCGCTGCCTGTGGCCCGGTGGCCCCGCCGGATGGTCTTTACCTGACCGGTGTTGACTATACCGACGAGGGCAGCAACGAGGCGATCTCGGGCCAGCAATAAGGATCGGCGGCAACCTTGTCGCGGGTGAACTCATTGCCAAAACCGAGAACGCACGCGCCGATCTCGACCCGGCATCCGGGGGCGATATCCTCTCCGGTAAACGGGCAGAATTCGTTCGCGGCAATGCGATCGTCGCCGACAGATGCGCCGGTTATCGACGGATCGTGCGGGTTCGCACGCTCGGCGAAATCCATACGGTATTGCGGCTGCTCGTGGGTATCAGCGATCCCCATGGCCCGCCACCGGCGCACTGATTGGTGGCCCAGCACCGCAGCGACATAGGCCATGTCTTCTTGCGCCAGTTCCAATCCATAGGTCGCAATCCGGCTGGCGACCGGGGCAAAGAACGCATCGGGTGCGCTGAATGCCCCGAAAAGGAACGGCCCGTCGCCAACGGCCCGGGCCCGTGCATGTGCCCAGAGAACAGACAAACGGTCCAAATCTGCGCGCACGTCATCACTGACCGGGAACCCGGAATAGGCCTTGCGCATATGCATGGGACAGGCGCCGCGCAGCGCCGCGAAACCGGAATGCATTTCCGCCGCCAGTGCCCGGGATGTCGGCCGCGCCGCGGCGCCTTTGGGCCACAATCCGGCCTGCGGGTGATATTCGTGCACGGTTTCGGCAATCGCCAGCGTGTCCCAGACAATGACAGGTGCCCGTGGCCCGTCGGTAACGGCCAATGCGGGTACCAATCGCGAGGGCGCCATTTCGGCGCGCAGTTCCTCGAACGCCTGCGTTTTCATATGTGCGTGACGCAGATCGAACGGAATGCCGAACGCATCCAGCAACAGCCAGCCGCGCAATGACCAACTGGAATAGGCGTAGTCGCCAACGAAGAGCGTGAAATCCATGTCCGGTCCTCCCCTTGCCCGGCAAGCAAATCCCGGATCGGGCGCGCAAGCAAACGACATTCTCTGATCGATGCCATCACATCCGGTTTGCCGAAAATGGAAAAAGATTCCAAAACCGGTGATCCAGTCGCCAGGACCCTGCGTATTCCTTCGAAAGATCAGAGGAGCGTAAGCCATGGCCCAGTCCCAGATCGACCTATCCGCCCGGTATACCCGCGACGCGATGAGCGCCGAGTTGCTGGACGCCGAAACCGAGCGGCAACTTGCGATCCGCTGGCGCGACGAAAAAGACAGCGCCGCGTTGCATCGTCTGGTGACGGCCTATCTTCGGCTTGCAATTTCAATGGCCTCCAAGTTCCGCCGTTATGGCGCACCGATGCCGGATCTGATCCAAGAGGCGAATATCGGTCTGATGAAAGCTGCGGCCAAGTTCGACCCCGAACGCGGCGTGCGCTTTTCCACCTATGCCATGTGGTGGATAAAGGCCCAGATTCAGGACTTTGTCATGCGCAACTGGTCCATGGTGCGCACCGGCTCGACCTCGACGCAGAAGTCGCTGTTCTTCAACCTGCGCCGGGTGCGCGCACGGATTGAACGCCAAGCCGGTCCCGCATCGCTGAATGAAGTGCAAATGCAACAAGAGATTGCCGACGAATTGGGTGTGCCGCTGCGCGATGTCGAAATGATGCAATCGCGCATGGCCGGTTCCGATTTTTCGCTGAACGCTCAACAGGCGGGCGACGAAGGCCGCGAATGGGTGGAGACGCTTGAGGATGACGGCCCGGGGACCGATGAAATCGTCAGCCGCAATGCCGACAATGCCCGGCTGCGCGACTGGTTGCGCGACGCCTTTACCGCCCTGACGGATCGCGAACAGGAAATCATCGAGGCCCGCAAACTGCGCGACGAGCCGTTGACGTTGGAAAGCCTGGGCGATCGTTTTAACCTCTCGAAGGAGCGGATTCGCCAACTCGAGGCACAGGCCCTTCGCAAGATGCGCGACCGGTTGGTGGCCAAACATGGGTCCGCTGCGGGCGAACTGGCAATGGCCTGAAGGAGCGCAAAAGGACAATAATCCTGCTCTCGGTCCCCAAATCGGGGTGGTCAAACCGTCGCTTTGACGCGCGAGAACTGCGCTTTTCTCCTTATTCCGCATCGACTAGCGTGCCGTAAAATCGCATGGGGCCGCTATGACTGATTCTCTGCGCACCGCTCTTCGCACCGCACTTCTTGAACCCGAGCCGCAGGCGATGAAACGCCTTTTGGCGGCTGCCCGGCTTTCCGGTGCCGACCGCGCTGCAATTTCAGAGAACGCGGCGGGTTTGGTTCGCGCTGTGCGGGACAGTTCCGATCCCGGGTTGATGGAAGAATTCCTGGCCGAGTACGGCCTTTCGACCGCCGAAGGTGTTGCGCTGATGTGCCTGGCCGAGGCCCTGTTGCGCGTGCCGGATGCCGAAACCATCGATGATCTGATCCAGGACAAGATTGCCCCGCACGACTGGGGCTCTCATTTGGGAAAGGCGTCGTCATCGCTGGTCAATGCCTCGACCTGGGCGCTGATGCTGACCGGACAGGTTGTCGACGAAGCCGACGAGCGCGGCATTCTGGGAGCGCTCCACTCGGTCGTGCGTAAATTGGGTGAGCCGGTTGTTCGCATCGCCGTGTCACGTGCCATGCGCGAGATGGGCGCTCAATTCGTTTTGGGCCGCGATATCAACGAGGCGGTCAAGCGCGGCAATCCTTCGGTCGAAAAAGGCTATACCTATTCCTATGACATGCTGGGCGAGGCCGCTAAAACCGACCGAGATGCCCAGCGCTATCACGGCGCCTATGCCCACGCGATCACCAATTTGGCCCAGCGCGCGCGGTTCGACGATATCCGTCAGAACCCGGGAATATCCGTGAAGCTATCTGCCTTGCATCCCCGTTACGAGGCGTTGCAACGCGAGCAGATGCTGCCCGAAATGATCGCGCGCCTGACGACCCTGGCCCGCGCTGCGGCGGACGCCAATATGGGTCTGAACATCGATGCGGAGGAAGCGGACAGGCTCGATCTGTCGCTGGATGTGATCGAACCTGTCTTGTCCGATTCGGCATTGGCAGGATGGGATGGGTTTGGTGTCGTGGTTCAGGCTTACGGCCCGCGCGCCATGCACGTAATCGACTGGCTTGCCGCCCTGGCGGACCGCCTGGACCGGCGGATCATGGTTCGTCTGGTGAAGGGTGCGTATTGGGATACCGAAATCAAGCATGCCCAGACGCTTGGCGTTGATGGCTTTCCGGTGTTCACCCGAAAGCAACACACCGATGTCAGCTATATCGCTTGTGCCCGGCGGCTGCTGGACCTGCGCGATCGGATCTACCCGCAGTTCGCGACCCATAATGCCCATACGGTTGCTGCCATCCTTGCAATGGCGGGCGATGACAAAGACGGGTTCGAATTCCAGCGTCTGCATGGAATGGGTGAAGCGCTGCACAGCGTCGTGCGTCAACGCCATGGAACCCGGTGCCGCATTTACGCCCCTGTCGGCGCGCATCGCGACCTGCTGGCCTATCTGGTGCGGAGGTTGTTGGAGAATGGCGCCAACTCGTCCTTTGTGCACCAGATCGTTGACGAAGACGTGCCCGCCGAAGTGATCGCGACGGATCCTTTTCTTACGCTGGAGGAAACCGGCGGACAGCCCGCCCCGCATATCATCCGCGCCCCGGCGCTTTATGGTGATGCCCGGACCAATTCCCAAGGCTGGGATCTTGCCGATCCCTTGACCTTTGCTGACCTGTCCAGCGCGCGCGAGAAATTTGCGGCGCATCAGTGGCGATCGGCGTCGCCAGCCGCTTCGATGTCTTCGGACACTGACGCCCCGGACTGGCACCCTGTGCAGAACCCTTCCCGCACGGACGATATCGTTGGCCATGTCCGGTGGTCGAGCGCGGCCGACGCTGAAGCTGCGGTTTCCAATGCCGCAGTGGCCCAGCCCGCCTGGGCCGGTTTGCCGGCATCGGCGCGCGCCGAAATCTTATGGAAAGCCGCTGATCTTTACGAGGCGAACGCCGCCGAGTTTCTTGCGATCCTTGCGCGCGAGGCGGGCAAGACCTGGGCCGACGGCATTGCGGAAATCCGGGAGGCCGTAGACTTTCTGCGCTTTTACGGCGCCGAGGCCCGAGACCGCGACCACGCGCAACCGCGCGGTGTCTTTGTTTGTATCAGCCCATGGAACTTCCCGCTGGCGATCTTTTCCGGTCAGATTGCAGCGGCTTTGGCGACGGGCAACGCGGTGGTCGCCAAACCGGCAGAGCAGACCCCGTTGGTTGCGGCGCGCGCGATAGAACTGCTGCACGAGGCCGGGGTCCCTGCCGACATTCTGGCCAATCTGCCGGGCGACGGTCCGACTGTTGGTGCCGTGCTGACCGCTGATCCTCGGATCGGCGGAGTTTGCTTCACCGGCTCGACCGAGGTCGCGCAAATCATCAATCGCCAACTCGCCAAATCGGCTCCGGATGCAACCCTTATTGCCGAAACCGGCGGTCTCAACGCCATGATCGTCGATTCGACGGCTCTGCCGGAGCAGGCAGTGCGCGACATCGTGGCCTCGTCCTTTCAATCTGCCGGTCAACGGTGTTCGGCGCTGCGCCTGTTGTTCCTTCAGCGCGATATCGAAGAACGCTTTCTCGACATGCTGGAAGGTGCGATGGACGCGCTGTCGATCGGCGATCCGTGGAACGCCGAAACCGATGTCGGTCCGCTGATCGACGCCGAGGCCAAGGCCGGTATTGCGGCACACTGCGCTGATCATGCTGACGCCTTGCTGCATGGGGTCGACGGCCCGGATGGCGGCTATTTCCTGGGACCTAAAGCCCTGCGCCTGCGTTCGGCGCAGGATTTGGACCGCGAGATCTTCGGGCCGGTCCTGCACGTGGTTCGCTTCGATGCCTGGCAGATCGATGAGATTATCAAGACAATCAATGCCACCGGTTATGGACTGACCTTTGGCCTTCACACCCGTGTGGACGACCGGGTGCAGCATGTCCTGGATCGTATTCATGTGGGCAACGTCTATGTGAACCGGGATCAAATCGGCGCCATTGTCGGTGCGCAACCTTTTGGCGGCATGGGCCTGTCCGGCACCGGTCCGAAGGCAGGCGGTCCAATGTACCTGTCGGCCTTCACAGCACCGGAGCAAGGTCAGGGCACGCCCGACGGGGCGCTGGTCGCGGGCGAACAGATCGCCAAGTTGATCGACGGGTTGGACGCGACCGAGTGGTCCACGCGCCGCGACCGCAACTCGGTCCTGCGCACAGCCCTTCGCGGTCGGTCTGCAGCCGCAATGTCGGCGGCGGCGGCGCTGGACCCGGGGCCCATCGATCTGCCCGGGCCGACGGGCGAGTCGAACCGCTATCGACTGCTGCCCCGCGGGACGGTGCTGTGCCTTGGGCCGGGTGAGGCCCTATTGGATCAGGTGATACAGGCGCTCGCCGCTGGTAACGCCGTGCTGGCGGTTGGTGCCAATGCAAAACGGCTTCTCGCGCCGCTGCTCGACGCATCGCTCCCCATCGCTGTCGCCGATGGGCAAGTCGATGCCGGCGTTCTGGCAACGGCCGACATAGACGGCGTTGCCTGGACAGGCGATACCGCGACCGCGGCTGTGCTGCGCGCGCAACTGGCATCAAGGTCCGGCGCAATCCTGTCGTTGATCCGGGCCCGCATCGCGCCAGGCGCATTTACCCATGAACAGGCGATCTGTATCGACACGACCGCTGCGGGCGGAAACGCGGCCCTGCTGGCACAAACCGAGTAGCGATGGTCGTCAGCGCGGAGCAGGAAGGACCTTTGGGTCCTGTCCCTAACCCAATAGGCGGGCCAATGGCCCGCCTTGAACAGTCACGATCGTTTTAGCCTGATCAACAGCCGGACTTTGTCCAAGCCCGCAGCGCTTCGCGTGTGCGCCGGTTCATCACACCGTCCGGGCTGCCGGAATAAAATCCCTGATTGCTCAGGAAACTTTGAACCTGTTCGACACCCAAATAACCAAGCTCGATCGCTTTGACCCTGTCGCGGACCGACTGATCGACCCGGCCCAGTTTGCACAAGCTTGCAGCACGGCCAGCAAAGTGCGCGCCCTTTGTTCCGTCGGTCATTTTGATCGCAGTGGATGCAGCATCGACCGATTCTTCTAATCGTCCCAGATTTCGATAGACGATGTTCAGGCTGTTATGGACCGATGAATCGTCTGGGTTCAGGTCAGCGGCCGTCAGACAGTCTGCCAACGCGAAGGTAAATTGTTTACCGAAATCATGGGCTTGGCAGCGATACAGGTATGCGATTCCCCTGTCGTTCATCGAGGTGCGCTTGTTGGCGATCACTTCGGTGCAGCGTTTGATTTGACCGGCGTTGTCGCCACTGATCCGGCAATCGGTGCTCTGCGCTGCTGCAGGGGTTGCAATCCAACTGATCGCAGCGACCCCGCCCATCACTATCCCCGCCACCAACACCGCTGTCGCGGCTGTTGCTGAAACAAATTTCATGCCAGTCTCCTTTGTTCGGTTGGGTCAATTCTGCCTGTGCTTCCTGCGTCTTGGCAAGGGGTGTGGACGATCGCATCACTTGCCACAGGGTCGGTGATCGTTATCGTTCGGGTCATCCGATTCTGCTCCCGAAGGAGGCCTTATGTCCGATGCGCCCGAGACCGAGGAAGTTAGCACCAGCCGCATCTCGTGCGATGGCGGCGGCGGCGCGCTGGGTCATCCGCGCGTCTGGCTGAATATCGGCGACGAAGGTTTTGTCGAGTGTGGATACTGCGACAAGCGGTTTGTCTTGGCCGAAGGCGCGGGTGGACACTGACCGTCACTTTGCCCAAGGAATGGTCCGCCGGAGGACCTGCACAATGATGCGTGGCCAGAGCGCAGGGCGGGCAGATCGATGAACATGTCAGACACCCCTTCTATGACCGCTCCGCCGCCGCAGGGCGACATCAAGCTTCAGGCGATTGCGATGCCGTGGGACGCAAATGTCGGTGGCGACATCTTTGGCGGCTGGCTGATGAGCCAAATGGATCTTGGTGCCTCGGTCGTTGCCCGGCAGCGGTCGCTGGGCAGGACTGCTACCGTTGCCTGCGAAGGGATGAAATTTCATCTGCCGGTGCTGGTCGGGGACCTTGTCTCGATCCACGCCCGATTGATCCGTGAAGGCCGATCCTCGATGCGCATTGCGGTCGAGGTTTGGGTCAGGCGCAAGATCTATGAGGACCATGTCAAAGTCACCGAGGCGGTTTTCACTTTTGTCGCCCTGGATGAGAACGGTAAATCACGGGCGCTGCCCGCGGAAACGCAATCCTGATCATCTGATCGCAGGGCGGTTGCTGCACTTACACGTGAAAACCGGATCTTAGGCGGCAATTAACCTCGGTCCGGCAATTCTTGTGCAGGTTGAATCGCAGTTTGTCCGGATTGCTCATGATGTTCGATGAAGATGGCGACAGTCGGTTGGTCGCCGGCCTGCCCGGCCGGGTCACCGAATTCCGCAGCCAAGGCATGGCTATCGCGCCGATCCCAACCGGTGCAATCATTTTCAGAAATGGACTTCCAACCGGAAGCCGAGGGGTCGACCGTGCCGCTTGATACAGTGATTCTGATCGATGACAGCGTCATCGACAACAAATTGCATCGCCGTGTGATCGAGCGATCGGGTCTGACGAACGAAGTTCTGACCTTTTCCTTGGCCGAGGAGGCGATGGAGTATCTGCGGGCACCTGGCGCCGTTCCGGCCGATCTGATTCTGCTGGACGTCAACATGCCCCGGGTCGACGGATTCGAGATGCTGGACGCTGCGACCGAGGAGCTGGGTCAAAGCTTTACGTCCTCTTCCGTGGTCATGCTGACAACGTCGATGGATCCGTCCGATCGAAATCGCTCCGACGAATACGAGATGGTAAAAGGCTACGTCATTAAACCGTTGACGACCGAGCGTTTTACCGAACTTTTCCACAGTCTTGACGCCGTTGAGGGTGAGCCGACCGCGGCGTAGGGCGTCGTTGCAAAGGCCGCCACGCAGACTGTTTCGGTGACGAATCCCGTGTCGTTCCACTGGTCTGGGCTGGACCGGTGATCGGGTCACTGGTACACAACATATATGAACGATTTGCTCGACGACGACGACATGCAGGGAATAATCGCTGAACCGTTGGCCCGTGCGTTGGGCGATCGGTACCTGACCTACGCGTTGTCGACGATTATGCACCGGGCCTTGCCCGACGCACGCGATGGCCTGAAACCGGTGCACCGGCGAATTTTGTTCGCGATGCGCAATCTCAACCTTGGCCCCAGCAGCGGTTTTCTGAAATCGGCGAAGATTTCCGGCGATACCATGGGCGATTTCCATCCCCATGGCGATCAGGCGATTTATGACGCGATGGTACGTCTGGCCCAGGATTTCAGCCAGCGTTATCCCCTTGTCGATGGGCAGGGCAACTTCGGCAATATCGACGGGGATAATGCCGCGGCGGGGCGGTACACCGAAGCGCGGCTGACCGCTGTTGCCGCTGCAATGTTGGACGGGCTGGACGAAGACGCCGTCGATTTCCGCCCGAATTACGATGGCCGCAAAGAAGAGCCCGAAGTTCTGCCGGCGGCGTTTCCCAATCTTTTGGCGAACGGCGCTTCTGGCATTGCGGTCGGGATGGCGACCTCGATACCGCCGCACAATGTCGGCGAGTTGTGCGAGGCGTTGCAGCACCTGATCGACCATCCGAACGCCCGGCCTGAAACGCTGGTTGAAATGATCCCGGGCCCGGATTTTCCCACCGGCGGTGTCATGGTTGAAGCGCGGGAAAACATCCTGGACGCCTACACGACCGGCCGGGGCGGTTTCCGTTTGCGTGCGCGCTGGGAGGTCGAGGATCAAGGCCGCGGTCAATACCATGTCATCGTGACCGAGATCCCGTACCAGGTCCAGAAATCCAAACTGGTCGAGCGGATTGCCGAGTTGATCAATGCACGGCGCATTCCCATCCTGGCCGATATCCGCGACGAATCCGCAGATGACATCCGCCTTGTGCTGGAGCCTCGCAGCCGCGCGGTCGATCCCGCTTTGTTGATGGAGACGTTGTTCAAGCATTCCGACCTCGAGGTCAGGGTGCCCCTGAACATGAACGTACTGATCGATGGACGCACACCGAAAGTTTGTGGATTACGCGAAGTCCTGCGCGCGTTTCTGGATCACCGGCGCGAGGTGTTGCTGCGCCGTTCAGCCCATCGTCTGGACAAGATTGCCCACCGACTGGAGGTGCTGGAGGGGTACATCATCGCCTTCCTCAATCTCGACCGGGTTATCGAGATCATCCGCAACGCCGACGAGCCGAAAGCCGACCTGATGGCCGAGGATTGGGGCGCGGGAAGTGTCGGCGGACCAGTTCATTTGAGCGACGTCCAGGCCGAGGCGATATTGAACATGCGCCTGCGCAGTCTGCGCCGGTTGGAGGAGGTGGAGTTGCGCGCCGAGCGCGACAAGTTACTGACCGAGCAGGCGGAATTGTTGGATCTGGTTCGCGACGAACATCTGCAATGGGGCCGCATTTCGGATCAAATCCGCAAAATCCGCGATGATTTCGGTCCGCCCCGCAAGCTGCGCGGCCTGCGTTTGGCCGAGGACCTGGACGTTGCGAAAGCCGAAAACGCACCGTACCCCGCCGGTGCCCGGCGTACCGGTTTGGCCGATGCGCCCGAAGTCGAGGAGGTCCCGATTGAGGCGATGATCGAGCGTGAGCCGATCACCGTAGTCTGTTCGGCCCAGGGGTGGCTGCGCGCCATGAAGGGACATCTCGCCCTGGATCAAGAGCTGAAATACAAGGATGGCGACAGCGGGCGCTTTCTGTTCCATGCCGAGACGACGGACCGCTTGCTGGCCTTCGCCACGAACGGCCGGTTCTATACGCTTGGCGCCGACAAGCTGCCGGGCGGGCGCGGCATGGGTGAACCGGTTCGATTAATGGTCGATATGCCGAACGAGGCCGAGCTGGTCGCGCTGTTCATCCATCGTCCCGGGGGGCGCCTGCTGGTCGCCTCGTCCGCAGGCGATGGGTTTGTTGTTGTCGAGAACGAAGTCGTCGCCCAGACCCGTTCCGGCAAGCAGGTGCTAAACGTCAAGGACGCCGTCCGCGCCAAGATCTGCCGAGAGGTAACCGGCGATCATGTTGCCGTGGTCGGACAAAACCGCAAGTTGCTGGTCTTCCCGCTTGATGAACTGCCCGAAATGACCCGCGGCAAGGGTGTGCGTTTGCAAAAATACAAGGATGGCGGTCTGTCGGACGCGATCACTTTTGTCCGCGAGCTTGGGCTGAGCTGGAAGGATCCGGCAGGGCGTACCAGAACCGAAACGGATCTGACCGACTGGACCGGAAAGCGCGCCAGTGCCGGACGGATGGCACCCCGCGGGTTCCCGAGGGACAATCGGTTTACCTAGTTGCGTGCGCCTGCATCCTGGTCGAAGAACCCTCTTTGATTTGGTCTGGCGACGGCAAACCGCAGATGCTGGAATTTAGGCATCCAGCGCCATCGCCAGCCGGGCAAAACTGTCACGTCCGCCATCAGCGGCAATAAAATCATCCAGTGCAGGCCAGCGGGCCACGGCCTCGTCCAGAACCGGATCTGCCCCGGGGGCGTAAAGCCCGGCCTGGATCATTGGCATCGCCTCCTCGTAAGCAGCGACCAAAAGCCGGGCGCGGCTGACCAGTCCCTCTTCCTCTTCAGTCCAGGCTTCGGGGGCCGAGCGAGAGACCGAACGGCGTAGATCAATGGCCGGGAACCGGCCGCGTTCGGCAATTTCGCGGCTGAGAACAACATGACCGTCCAGCGTACCGCGGACCATGTCGGCGACAGGCTCATCCTGATCCGATCCGGCGACCAGAACTGTGAAGACCGCCGTGACATCTCCGCCGCTGTCGCCCTCGCGCCCTGTTCCGGCCCGCTCGCACAGGCTGGCGATCGAAGCTGCGGTCGAGGGCGGGAAGGCGCGCAGCGCCGGTGGCTCGCCCGCCGCGAGCGCAATCTCGCGGTGCGCCTCGGCATACCGGGTCAGCGAATCAAGGAGGCAGAGCACATGCAGTCCCTGATCGCGGAACGCCGCGGCGGCCGTCAACGTCAACTGCGCCGCGCGGCGGCGGACAATTGGCGGCTCGTCCGCTGTCGCAGTGATCACCAGGGCGCGGTCCATTCCGCCTTCGCTCCGCAGCCGCCGGATAAAGTCGCCCGCTTCGCGGCTGCGCTCGCCAATCAGACCAACCACCACGACATCGGCCTCGACCCGCAGCGCGAGATCATTCATCAGCCGTGATTTGCCCACGCCCGAGCCCGAGAAAACGCCGATCCGCTGGCCACGGCACAGAGGTAAGAAAGTATCGAGCGCACCTTTACCTGTGATCAGGCGCGGACCCAGCCCGCGGCGCGGGGCGTTCGCGGATGGCACGTATTTCGGTGGATCGGCAGCGTTGCGGAGCCGGGTGCCATCCGCCAGGCGCCCGAACCCGTCGACAACATGTCCGAGCCAGTTTCGACCCGGACGCAATCGCGGGCTTTCGGTCAGCCATGCGCGCCGACCCGACGCAAGACCCGCTGGTGCAGACATCAATATCGCATGTGCCAGCCCACGATCAATTGCGACGATCTCGGCCGGTAAGGCTCCCGCATCCGATTCGATTTCGACCTGATCGCCGATCCGTGCCAGGCCGCTCAACCCCGCAATGGCCACCGATGCGCCGTTTGATGATTGAACCGTGCCCCAGACGCGCGCAGCGGCGGGAAGTGCCGCCACGCTCATCGGCTCGTCCCTGGCAACCTTCGGTTAAGTCCTTTCGGATACCAAAGACTTACCTCGAAGCGATGAGAATCATCGGTCATGCTTGAAGAACTTTCAATCGTCCGTCTTTCCTCTGCCATGGCGCGCCATGCCGGTGCCCGGCATCGTGTGATCGCCCAGAATATCGCAAATGCCGACACGCCTGGCTTTGCCGCACGCGATGTCAGAGGATTTGCTGATTACGTTAACGAAGGGTTCACGGCCAAAGCGACCCGCGTCGCCCACTTGTCCGGCCGCGATGCGTTGCACCGCCCGCAGGTGATCGCCGATCCCTCTGCCCGCACGTCGCCAAACGGAAATTCCGTGTCTCTGGATGCAGAGATGGTCAAGGCCGTCGAAGCGCAGGGTCAGCATGCGATGGCGCAATCGATTTATCGCAAAATGCACGAATTCATGCGGCTCGGGTTGGGCCGCGGCCGCTAGAAAAGGGGCAAATATGTTCGACATGGTCAATACGATGAAAACGGCAGCCTCGGGCATGAGTGCCCAAGGGTTTCGGCTGCGCATCGTCGGCGAAAACCTCGCGAACGCCGACACCTCCGGCTATCACCGTAAAACGATCAGCTTCAAGTCCGAGGTCGATCGCATGACCGGCGCCGACCGCGTCGCGTTGGGACAGGTCACACTTGACCGGACGGCCCCGCGCGAAACCTTTGACCCGGGTCATCCACTGGCCGACGAAAAGGGGATTTTGACGCTTTCGAACGTCAATTCGCTGATCGAGATTGCCGATGCGCGTGAAGCTCAGCGTTCCTATCAGGCCAATCTTTCGGTGTTCGATCAGGCCCGCCGGATGTTTTCCGGAACTCTGGAACTGATGCGCCGCTGACGGCCTCAACCCGGCGGTTTTAAATCGCTTCGAAAATCTGACGTTACTCACGGGAGAAACCCATGAAAGTCCAAGAGATCGCCGCTGCCCAGCTGTATGGCGCCAATCGCAGAATTGCTGACCCGACTGCAGAAGCAGACGGGAAGGGTTTTGCCGACGCGCTGGAGACAGCGCTGAAGGACATGCGCACAACCCTGCAGGAGGGTGAGCGCGCCGCTGCCGATGCGATGACGGGAAAAGGTGATGTCCAGCATCTGGTCGAGGCATTGACCGCGACCGAATTGGCGTTGGAGACTGCCGTGACAGTCCGCGACAAGGTCGTCGAAGCCTACCAAGAGATTCTGCGAATGCCGGTCTGACACCGACGCATTTCCGGCGCCGGTTCGCGCCGCCCTGCAGCTTCAGCGAGGTGCGCCTTGGACGAGCTATCCATGATCACGCTGATGCGTGAAGCGGTTTGGACTGCCGTTTTGATCGCCAGCCCGATCCTGGCTGTCGCGCTGGCCGTCGGTCTGGTGATCGGGTTGTTGCAGGCACTAACCTCGATCCAGGAACTGACGCTGACGTTCGTGCCCAAGCTGCTGGCGATCGCCGCGGTTTTCTGGCTGTCGATGTCGTTCATGTACCAGGGCCTGGCCAGTTTGTTTCAGGACCGGATCATCCCATTGGTTGCCGGAGGTTAGTGTAAGCTTTGCGTCGCCTTTTTCAGTTTCGGTTTGCCGCCTGTATCGTTTCGGCCTGCACGGCTTGGTTTTGTGCGGCCGGTCATTTCGAAGCAGCGATGGCCGCCGCGCCCAAGCAGGAATCGGTGCAGGTGAAAGCGGCGATGGATCTTTGCCGCCATGCCGCGATGCGTGCCGCCGACGCCCATGGTGTGCCGCGCGAGGTGATGCTGGCGATCACCCTGGTCGAGACACGCACCCGGCGCAAAGGCGAGAGCGGTCCCTGGCCCTGGACCGTGAACGTGGCGGGAAAGGGAACCTGGTTTTCGTCACGCGCCGCTGCGCTGCTGCACGCCCAGCATGCGCTGGCCGGTGGGCAATCATCCTTCGATGTGGGGTGCTTTCAGTTGAACTACCGCTGGCATGGCTCGGCGTTCACGTCGATCGACGAGATGTTCGAGCCGGCGCCGTCCGGCGACTACGCCGCCAAATTCCTGAAAAGCTTGTATGCCGAAACCGGTGACTGGATGAAGGCGTCGGGTCTTTATCATTCCCGCACCGCAAAACATGCCAAGCGATATCGTGCTTTGGTCGCAAAGGCGGTCGCACGGATGGGCGGCAAACCGATGGTCGATCCGCCCGTTCTGGTCACGGCGCCGTCGGTGCCGTTGCGCCGCGATGCTGGGGCGCTGATCGCCCGGCGCACAGCCGGTTCGATCGCCGCGCCAACCTCGGCCGGGGCGGTTGCGCTGGTTATTCTGCGCCGGTCCGGCGGCGGTTTGTTTGACCGAAAACCCGCGGGCGGGGGCGGCTGATGGAGGCGTTGAAGGGGACATCGCTTTACCAGCCTACCGTCCTGCTGGCCTTGGCGCTGATGGCCGTCATTTCGATGATGGTTCTGCCGATGCCGTCCTGGATGCTGGATATCGGCCTTTCGGTCTCATTCGCTCTGGCCATCCTGATCTTCACGGTCACACTTTTCATCCAGCGTCCGCTCGATTTTTCGGCCTTTCCGACGATCCTGTTGGGCGCGCTAATGCTGCGTCTGTCGCTCAATGTTTCTTCGACCAAGCTGATCATTGGCGAAGGGCACACCGGGCCATCGGCGGCGGGCGGGGTGATCGAAGGTTTCGCCATGTTCATCATGGACGGGAACATTTTTTTGGGGCTGGTCGTCTTCGGGGTCCTGCTGATCGTGAACTTCATTGTGATCACGCAAGGTGCCGGCAGGATGGCCGAAGTCGGCGCCCGATTTGCGCTCGATGGGATGCCTGGGCGTCAGCTCGCGATCGACAGTGATCTTGCCGCAGGGGCGATCACCCACGAGGAAGCAAAGGAACGGCGTCGGATCGAGCAGGAGGAGACAACCTTTTTTGGGTCGCTCGACGGTGCGTCGAAATTTGTCAAAGGCGATGCGATCGCCGGGTTGCTGATCACGGCGCTCAATCTGGTCATGGGTCTGGCCATGGGAATGGCAGTCCATGACCTCAGCT
Organism: uncultured Limibaculum sp.; assembly: GCA_951813525.2. Classification (GTDB taxonomy): domain Bacteria; phylum Pseudomonadota; class Alphaproteobacteria; order Rhodobacterales; family Rhodobacteraceae; genus Thermohalobaculum. Next base: position 1,482,957 of record CATOTJ020000002.1, on the reverse strand, counting down.
TCGGTCAGGCGATCGAGACTTACGCGATCCTGACAGTCGGCGACGGGCTTGTCAGCCAGATCCCGAGTGTCATTACGTCAATTGCCGCGGCTCTACTGCTTTCAAAGGGTGGGCAAAAAGGGTCTGCAGACAAGGCGATGCTGGATCAGCTTGGCGGCTATCCCGGCGCGTTGGGCACTGTTGCGGGGTTGCTTGCAGTCTTCGCTCTGATGCCGGGCCTTCCCTTTATTCCCTTTATCCTGGGGGCGTCGATCCTGGCCATCGCCGCTGTCCTGTCCGGCCGCTTCCGGGCCCGGCCGCAGGCAGTGGAACAAATTGAAGAACCCGAGGCACTGGCGCCTGTCGTGACGCTGGGCGATTTGCTGGAAGTCGACGAAATTCATGTCCGGTTTTCGCCCAACCTTGTCGGTCCAGTGATGGAGCCGGGGGCCGGGCTGGAAAGCCGGATCGTGAATATGCGCCGGCACATTGCGACCGAATATGGGTTCGTCATCCCCGAGGTGCGGCTTACCGATGATCCAATGCTGCACCCCGATACCTATACGATACAGATCCAGGGCGTCGAAGTGGGGTCGGCCAAACTGCGAACCGGCATGGTTCTTGTGCTATTGAATGAAGATGTGCCGTTCGAGGTGGAAGGCGAGGATGTCGCCGAGCCGGTCTATGGTGCTCCGGCGCGCTGGGTGCCGGAGGAAAACCAGGAGGACGCCGCCGCTTTGGGTCTGCCGGTCGTTGCGCCGGGAGAGGTGGTTGCAACGCATCTGCTGGAAGCAATTCAATCGAATTTCTCGCGCCTGCTGACGCGGCGGGCCCTGCGCAAACTGCTAGAGGCCTTCACTTCGGTCTCGGATCACGACCGTGCCGATGCGAATCGCAAGCTGCTGGATGAGTTTGTGCCGGACAAGGTGCCTGTCGATGTGCTGCAATCGGCCCTTCGCCAGTTGCTGGAGGAGCGGGTCTCGATCCGCAACTTGCCGCTGATCCTGGAGGCGGTGTCCGAGGCACGTTCTTCCAATCAGCCGTCCGACGAGATTGTCGAGCATGTCCGGCGGAGAATTGCCTTCCACATCGTCTCGCGCTTGCTGGATAGCGATGGGGCTTTGCCGCTGATCCAACTGGCGCCGGAATGGGAGGCGATCTTCGCCGAACATGAACGTGACGAGGCCGGACGCCCCGATGTCGCCCTGCCGCCCGAGGAGTTCAACCGGCTCGCCGGTTCGGTTCAGGGCATGACCGCCCGTGCCGCGGCGAAAGCCACCAACCCCGTGATAGCGACGTCGGCGCGGCGGCGGCGTTTTGTCCGACATGTGCTGGATGCAAAAGGCGTCAGCAATCCGGTTTTGTCCTTCGAGGAGATCGGCAGCACCCGAAATCTTATGCTGCTGGGCACCGCATGATCGAAATCCCGCTTTCGGCGGTTTTCACCGAAGCGGCGGGGTTGGTTCTGGTGGCCATGGGCGTGTTCGCCAGGGTCGGCGCTGCCGCTTTTCTTGTGCCTGGCCTCGGCGAGCGGTCGATCTCGATGCGCACACGTCTGGTGACGGCACTGGGAATTACGCTTTTGCTGGCGCCGCTGGTCCAGTCTTTCGCACCTGCATCGCCCGAAACGCCGGTTCAACTGGTCCAGCTCTTGCTGGCCGAAGCGGCCAACGGTCTGGTGATCGGTTTGGCGTTTCGCTTTCTTGTCTTTGTGCTTCAAACCGCCGGAATGATCGCTGCGCAGCATCTGAGTGTTGCACAGATCTTCGGCGCCGGTGTCTCGCCCGAACCCGAGCCGACGATTGCCACTTTGCTGGCGCTGGGCGGGATCACGCTCGCCTTGATGTCCGGTCTACACGTGCATCTGGTGGCAAACCTTGCCGGGCTTTACGATGTGCTGCCGTTCGGATCGTTTCCGCTGGGCCGGGATCTGGGCGAATGGTCGGTCAAGCAGGTCTCCGAGGCCTTCACCCTGTCGGTCGCGCTTGCAGCGCCCTTTATCGCAATCAGTTTCGCCTATAATCTGGCGCTCGGTGCATTGAACCGCGCAATGCCGCAGCTACTGGTTGCATTGGTCGGTGTTCCGGCGCTCGTTTGGGTCGGCATGGTCGTACTCGCACTGGTTCTGCCAGCCTTGATGGATACCTGGCTGGGAAGACTGGACCAGGTTCTGTTCGATCCGCTGGGTGGCCTGAAATGAGTGGCGGCGGGCAGAGTGGTCAGGAGAAAAGCCACGAGGCGACACCGCAAAAGCTGGAGCGCGAGCGCCGTAAGGGCGAATTGGCGCGCAGCCAGGATGCGCAAACCTTTGCCGCCTATCTGGGGCTTTGCCTGGCGATGTTGCTGGCTGGCGGCTGGAGCGCGGTTTATCTGGGCGAGATCCTGATGGTCTTTCTGGACCGGCCGGCCGAGCTGGCAAAACTGCTCACGACCACCGGCGGCGCGATGGCCGGCGAGATCGGGGGAAGGGTGGTGATGGCTTTTGCGCCTCTGATTATGGCGCCTGCAATGCTGATCCTGACCTTGCTGACGGCGCAGCGCGCCATAGTCGTCGCGCCCGAGAAGCTGAAATTCAAGCTGTCGCGATTGTCTCCAATCTCGAACGCCAAACAAAAATACGGCCCACAGGGCCTGATGGAATTCGTCAAAAGCGCGATCAAATTGACGGCGGTCGGTGTAGTTCTGTATCTGGCGATCCTCTCCGAGATCGACTACCTGCCCGGATATGTCCAGATCGAAGGCCGTTTCCTGCCGATGCTGTTGGAGCGGCAGTTCTGGAATATCGCGACCGGCGTTCTGATCGTGGCGATGGCTGTCGCGACGATCGACATCTTTTGGCAACGCCATTCTCACAGCCGGAAGATGCGGATGACCCATCAGGAGATGAAGGACGAAAACAAGCAGTCCGAAGGCGACCCTCATATGCGCGCACAGCGACGGGATCGCGGGCGCGAGATTGCGTCGAACCGCATGCTGCACGACGTGCCGACCGCCGATGTGGTGATCGTGAACCCCACACACTTTGCCGTTGCGCTGAAATGGTCCCGGGCCGAAAACGCCGTGCCGCTCTGCGTTGCCAAAGGCACCGACGAATTGGCACGGCGTATCCGGGTGCGGGCCGATCAGGCCGGTGTATCCATCCACAGCGACCCCGCGACTGCGCGGTCACTGCATGGCCTGGTCAAAGTTGGCCATCCGATCGAGCCAGAGCATTACAAAGCCGTTGCGGCAGCGATCGTCTTTGCCGACGACATGCGCAAACGTCAGCGTGCGCGGGCGGCATTGGGGATCGGCGAATGACCGGGCGCGCGCATCGCCTGGAACCGATCGTTGCTGCATTGGCAGGGGCCGAGCGTATGCGGCTTGCCGCGCATCTTGCCCAGATCGAACGGCTTACGACCCGGGCTGCCGAACGCCGCGCGGCGGCGCGCGCCGCTCCGCCCGGTACCGATGGTCCCGATATGGCCATAACGGCATCCTGGCAGGCCGCGGCTGAAGACGATGCCCGCGCGGCACTGGCCGAGGCGATGGCATTGAACCGTGAAACACCGGGCCTGCGGAACCGCCTGGCGCGGGCACTGGGCCGGGAAAGTGCGGTTGCATCGCTGATCTCGGACGAGAAACGTCAATCCGCGATCGCTGTCTCGCGCCGTATGGACGACCAGACATTCAGCCCTGGTTCGGTCCGGCCTGGGACGGCCGAGCCCGCTGTTCAGTCCTCGGAAGCCGGGCTGCCCGGCACCTCGTCGGTCGGGACAACATAGGTACCGTTGATCCACCGCCCCAGATCGACATCGGCGCAGCGGCGCGAACAGAATGGGCGGAACGCCTTTTCAGTGGCTTTTGCACATATCGGACATTTTCCGTTCGGTGTGCCGCGTTGGCCTGTCATTGCATTCACTCTCTTTGCGTCGACCCCGAATTAGGGCCAATTCTGCGGGCCTGAAAACGGCGTTACCCAAAAGGGTCGGCCATTGAACATTCCTCGAATTGGACCATATCGGAAAATTGCTCCGCGTTCAGCGCAGGATACTCTATATCTGCGCGTTGAAATGGGTGAGAGATCCAAGGGTGGATGCCGTGAACCTACCGTCCAGTCCATCGAAACGGTTTGGCGAGCTTGAAAAGACTGGGAGCGGACACGTTCCGGGGCCGGTTCACGATCGCGTCCACACGTCTGTGGCCCTGCCATCGTTGGGCCGCCGGATCATGACTGGCACCTTCCAGCTGATCTTTGTGTTGATTCTGCTGGCGTGCGGGTACTTCGCCTATCAGTGGATCCTCGCGAGTGCACCCAAGGCTGAACGTAAGGCCCCGCAAAGGGTTGCGCGCCTGATCGAGATCACCGTCGTCGGCTTGGCGGAAAAGGGCGCCGTCGTCGAAGCCTGGGGCGAGGTTGCAGCGGCGCAAACGTTGATCGTGCGCTCTGAAGTTTCGGGCACGATTGAATGGGTTGACCCGGAAGTGACGCCGGGGGGCCGACTTTCCGCCGGGCAGGTCGTCGCGCGTTTCGACGACGACGATCTAAAACTGACCCTGGCCCGGGCCGAGAATACGATCGCGCAGATCGATGCGCGGATCGAACTTGAAAAGGGCCAAGCCGAGATTGGTAAACGCGAGCTGTCGCGCCTGTCGCGCAATTTGACAGAGACGCAGAGGGCCCTGGTGCTGCGCAAGCCGCAAATGGCGCAATTGGACGCTGAACGCGCGGCAGCGGTGGCACAGCGCGATCAGGCGCAAAACGCGCTCAACCGTGCCGTGGTCCGGTCACCGTTCGACGCGCTTGTGATATCGGAACAAGTGGCCCCGGGCGCTGTTGTCGCACAGGGCGCCGAGGCCGCGACATTGGTCGCCCGTGACCGGTTTCATATTCCCCTTGCAGTTCCGGCGTCGGCATTGGCGTGGATAAAGTTTGATGGCACGCAGATCGTAATGCTGTCGCAGCCCGGTGTCTGGCCCGCCAGCGCCCAGCGAACTGGCCGGGTCGTCCGCCTGAATTCGGCTTTGACCGAAACCGGCCGCATGGCCGAGGTGATTGTCGAGATCCCCGACCCGTTGGCATTGGAGCCACTGAACCAGGGTCAGCCGGTCCTGTTGCTCGGCGCGTTTGTGCGCGGTCAAGTCACCGGCAGTCCAATTGCCGGTGCCATTCGCCTGGACCGCGCACATCTGCGCGACGGCAATACGGTTTGGGTCATGAACGGTGACGACAAACTGGAAATCCGGGCGGTCGAAATCCTGTGGCGCGGACCCGATCATGTGCTGGTCGGCACTGGCTTGAAGGCAGGTGACCGGGTGGTGACAACGGCTTTGGCAACGGTCGCGCCGGGCATGGCGCTGCGCACCCGCAAGGCGGAGGGCGGGTCGTGATCCCGCGCGGGCGTCTTGGCGGGCCGATTGCCTGGATGGCCCGCAATGCTGTGGCTGCGAATTTGCTGATGCTGCTGCTGCTGGCGGGCGGCGCCTATATGCTGACGCAGATCAAGAAGGAATACCTTCCCAATATCGACCCGGACACCGTTTCGGTCAGCGTTGCCTTGCCGGGTGCGACGCCAGCCGAGGCCGAGCAGTCGGTCGTTCTGGCAATCGAGGGAGCGCTGTCCGGAATACAGGGCATCGACAAGCTGTCGTCGACGGCGTCCGAAGGGTCGGCCAGCCTGACGCTGGAGTTGTCGGGCGACCGGGACCGGGAGGAAGTTTATAACGAGGTTCGTCAGGCCGTCGACGGTGTCACAACGCTGCCGGGCGATGCGGAAACGCCATTGGTCAAACTGAATGTCTGGCGTCGGGCCGTTGTCGAAGTTCACCTTTATGGCGACGCCGATCCGCTGGCCATGCGCATGGCAGCCGAGCATGTCCGCAGCTTTTTGTTGCAGCAACCCGGCATCAGTCAGGTAGAGATCGTCAATGAAAAGGAACTGGTGCTGCAGGTCGATGTGCCCGAAGCACAGTTGCGCACCCATGGCCTGACATTGTCGGATATTGCCGCGATTATCCGTCGATCCGCGCTGGATCGGGGCGGCGGCACGATCGAGACGTCCGGCGGTGATTTGTTGCTGCGGCTGGCCGACCGGCGCGATGCGGTGGATGAATTTGCCCGCATTCCCGTCCTGACCACGGCGCAGGGTACGGTGGTTCGACTGGGCGAGATTGCGACGCTGACCCGCGGATTTGCTGACAGCAAGCGGGTGGCGGTGTTCAAGGACAAGAACGCGATCGAGTTGCAGGTTTACCGGGTCGGCGACGAGACGCCGATTTCGGTGTCCGACGATGTTCGCGCGGTGCTGCCCGATGCGATGTCGACGTTGCCCGCAAGCATCGGCGCCGAATTACTGAATGACCGTTCCGACAATTATCGTGGTCGGGCCGATCTCTTGATCCGCAACGGCGCTATCGGGCTGGCATTGGTGCTGATCCTGCTTGCCCTGTTTCTCGAGGTGCGTCTTGCCTTTTGGGTCGCCCTGGGCATCCCGACCGCCTTTTTGGGAACATTGCTGGTGCTGCCGTTTGTCGGTGGGTCGATCAATCTCGTTTCGATGTTTGCCTTTATTTTGGCGCTTGGGATCGTCGTCGACGATGCGATCGTTGCCGGCGAAAATATCTATGAATACCGGCAACGCGGCATGCGCCGATTGGAGGCAGCGATACATGGCGCGCGCGATATCGCGGTGCCGCTGTCATTTTCAATTCTGACAAATATCGTTGCGTTCATCCCGTTGGCGCTGGTGCCGGGATGGATGGGCAAGCTGTGGTTCATGATCCCGTTGGTTGTGGCGTTGGCCTTCCTGATGAGTTGGATCGAGGCGCTGTTCATTCTGCCTGCGCATCTGAGCCACGGCGATGGCCGCAAGGCGCGGCTTTATGGGCCGGTGCGTTGGGTGGCAACGGCGCTGGGCACGATTGAACGCTATATTCTAATCCCGATCCAACAGGCGTTTTCGGGCGCGCTTGCTTGGTTCACGCGTCGGATCTATGCGGCCGTTTTGAATTTGGCGTTGAGTTTGCGCTATGTCACGGCGACGCTGATGGTCGTGATCCTGATGTTGACAATTGCCTATGTTGGCAGCGGGCGCATGGGCTGGGGCCTGTTCCCGCCGGTTCCACGCGATTTTTCCAAGGCGATCATTACGATGCCGATTAATGCGCCCCATCTGGCGACGATTTCGGCGCGCGACCAGCTGGTCGCCTCGGCCCAGCGCGTGGTGGCGGGCAATGGCGGCGACAAGCTGACAATCGGGGTGCATTCAGAGGTGAATGGCCGGAACGTTGAGGTGCGCGTCTATCTAACCCCCTCGGACGTGCGTCCGATGTCGACCGAAGATTTTACCAAGGCTTGGCGCAAGGATTTGGGCAAGATCGCGTCGGCCCGGTCGGTCCGGTTCGAATCCTCCTGGGGCGGACCGGGCGGGTCATCGATCAGAATCCGGCTGGGACATATGGATTCGGGCGTGCTGGCCAAAGCCGCCGCCGAATTGGCGCGCCAATTGGCCGAGTTCAAGCCTGTGCGCGATGTCGAGGACGGATTTACCCCCGGCAAGACACAGATCGAGTTCCGCCTGACCGAGGAAGGACGCAGTCTGGGTCTGACCTCGGAAGCCGTGGCAGCGCAGGTTCGCAGCGCATTTTTCGGGGTCGAAGCCTTGGCGCAGCAGGAGGGTCGCAACGAAGTCACCGTGCTGGTGCGCCGTCCGGAGGGAGAGCGCCGGTCCGAGTCGGATCTGGAGCGGATGATCATTCTGACCCCCGATGGTGGGGGCGTCCCCCTTTACGAAGTCGCCGAGATCGAACGTGGCCGCGCCGACGCGCGAATTGACCGCGAGAACGGGCAACGGGTCGTGAATGTAACGGCAAATGTCGAACCGCGAACTGAAACCAATCAGGTTCTCGCGGCCGCTACATCCGAAATCCTGCCGCAACTGGTCAAGGATTTTCCGGGGCTTGCCTTCTCGCTGGAGGGCCGACAGGCAGCGCAGCGCGATACAATGGCCAGTCTGCTGTGGACCTGTGGACTGGCGTTAATCCTGATCTATGGACTGCTGGCCATACCATTCCGCAGCTATCTGCAACCCGCGGTGATCATGGCGTCGATCCCGTTCGGCTTTGTCGGTGCGGTGATCGGCCACTTGGTTATGGGTTACGGTCTTTCGATCATCTCGGTCTTCGGGATCATCGCGCTCTCGGGCGTGGTCATCAATGGCGGGATCGTCATGCTGGACTATGCCAACAAGCTGCGGCTGCAAGGCGAAGGGGCCCGCCAGGCAATCTGGCTGGCCGGGCAACGCCGGTTCCGGCCCATCATGCTGACCACGATCACGACCTTTGTCGGCCTCAGCCCAATGATCTGGGAGACATCACGCCAGGCACAGTTCCTGATCCCGATGGCGATTTCGCTGGGTTACGGAATATTGTTCGCAACGACCATCGTGCTGTTCCTGATCCCGGCGCTTTATCTGATCCTGGAGGATCTGAAATCCTTGGTAAACCCGGACCGCGACGAGCCTGGCGAGATCGAGGAAGAACGCCTGCCTGTCCCGGCGGAGTAAGCCCGCGGGGCAGGATTGCGACCGTGGTTTCGATCCGAATGGCTGGCGTCCGACGCCGTTCATTGGCTGCTGCCTGGGATGCCCCTATCAAAGCGACGATAACACTTCAGACAACGGTCGCCGCTCGCGTTTGCGTTGCAGCTCGAAGTTCCCAAGTGGGGTCCACCCGGCCAAGGTCGTCGCGACGGTGTCGTGGCGAAAGGCAGCTTTTAGGGTTTCCTCGATCTTCTTTCGGTGCGCCTTTTTAAGCGGCGCAAAATCGATAACGATTTGACCGCCCAACCCGCGCAATCGCAATTGCCGCGGCAATTCCCGCGCCGTCTCGATATTTGCGGTCATGGCAGCACCGCCGCCGAACTGATCACCGGTATTCACATCCACCGTCACCATCGCCCGCGTCGCTTCAACCGCCATCCAGCCGCCGGAAGGCAGTTCGACCCGTGGGGATTTCAGCCGTTCGATTTCATCCCAGACGCCGAAATGGTCGAAGGGATCAACGATGCTTGTGTCAATTCGGTCATGCCAAGTGTGATTGCTCAAGAGTGCTTGAATGTCGAATATGTTGTCGCTGTTGCCCCAAAACACAATCATATCTGGCTTGGGAGGCATCCATTCGGTCAGCGGCATCACGATGGTCGGGGCACCGCCGAAGATCAGACCAGGAAGTTCCTGTTTGGCAGATGCTTCCTCGCGGTCGTGTAGAACTTGTAGATGCGTGCCGACGTCGTTGATCAGCCAATCGTCCTCGCAGCCTTGAGCCGCGGTGCGGACGATCACGCCGAGATCTTCGGTCTCGCCAATTCTTGCCGGTGCCGCCTTCAAATCCGCGATTGTCTTGCGAACCAATAACTGCAACCGCTCGCGTTCTTCCGGATCCTTGATCGAGCGAGAGACATTCACGCCTGGTGAACCCGGGGTTAGGATCGACAGCTGTCCTTTATGGAGGACGCGATCGTCTGCTGGACAGGCTTTTCCAGGTTCGGAATATCCAGTAACTTGGAGGACAATCATGTCGCCCGAACGGTACTTCCTTCGCGACCGGAGCAAGGCAGTCTGCCCGTTCCCGATATCGACGAAAATCCCCATTGCATTCGACTGCGAAGTGACCTTCCCCCGATAGATGGCGCCAGGGGGCGGGATATCTGGGTATCCGCGCCGGTCTTCAGGTTGATCGTTCATGACGAGCGGTGGTTCGATGATCAGATCGATCAGGTTACCGTCCTCGATCAGGGCCGCCCGACCTTCGCCGTTGCTGATATCAAGAATGACCACCCGGCCCTTCACGTCGCGCCCCGATAGTTGACCGCACAACCCATGCCGGACAGCAACCCGGCGGTTTCGGTCAGCGGCAGGCCGACAACGTTGGAATAACTGCCGTTGATGGCGGGAATGAAGGCGGCGGCGATGCCTTGGATGGCGTATCCGCCAGCCTTGCCCTGCCATTCGCCGCTGGCCAGATAATCGGTGATCTCGGCGCCCGACAAACGCTTGAAGCGCACCCGCGTCTCGACCGTCTTTTGCCGCAAAGCCTTGCCTGAAGCGGCGCAGACCGCGGTTGTCACCCGGTGGCGCCTGCCTGATAGCAGCTCCAGAAACTGGCGGGCCTGATCAGCGTTTTCTGGCTTGCCCAGAATGCGCCGCCCGGCGCTGACGACGGTATCGGCCGTCAGGATGATCGCGCCGTTTTCTGCTGGGAACGCGAGGCATTTTTCCCGAGCCATGCGCTCGACATAACGCCTGGGCGGTTCCGCTGAACCCGGCGTCTCGTCAATATCGGCCGCGCGGATTTCATCGGGGACAACCCCGATCTGTGCGAGCAAATCCCGCCTGCGCGGCGACGCGGATCCAAGGATCAGACGCATGCGTCCAACCCTGTTGCAGGAACCGACAAGCCCTGTGTCCTATTTGAAGCGGTAGATGATCCGGCCCTTGGTCAGGTCATAGGGGGTCATTTCCACCTGGACCTTGTCACCGGCCAGGACACGGATGCGGTTCTTGCGCATCTTGCCTGCGGTGTGGGCAATGATCTCATGGCCGTTCTCGAGCTTCACCCGGAATGTCGCATTCGGCAGAAGCTCGGAAACGACGCCGGGGAATTCGAGAGTTTCTTCCTTGGCCATGCTGTCTCCGTATGGGGTTTCGTTCGGGGCCGGAACATGGGCTGGATAGGCGGCGAATGCAAGGGGTGTCGCGCGCCTCGCGCCCGGATCGCTGACACCTGCTATCGGCGCCGTTTTGGCCCTTGATTGACACTTGTCAGGCGCGATGGGACCATATCGCGATAACAATAGAAAAGGGGAGACCTTGAATGTCGTCCAAGATCAACAGAAAGTTTTTCTACGATACGGTCCGCATTTCATTGTTCGCCGGCAGCTTGAAACAGTCCCATGTCAGTGGATTGACCGTTTTCTTGGACCATTGGGAAAAGAACATGCCCAAGGCAGATGACCGCTGGCTCGCTTACATCCTGGGGACCGCGCATCACGAGGTCGATCGAAAGATGCAGCCGATCAAGGAATATGGGTCAAAGGCCTATTTCTTTCGCATGTATGACAAGGATGGCGACCGCCCGAAAGTGGCCAAGGCGCTGGGCAATACCCAAGCCGGTGACGGCGTGAAATTCCATGGCCGCGGCTATGTGCAGTTGACCGGGCGCGCCAATTATCAGGACATGACCGACCGCTTGGGCGTGAACCTGATCAAGACACCCGACAAAGCGCTGGAAACGAAAATCGCCACCCGGATCATTTTCGAAGGGATGACCAAGGGCACCTATACCGGCAAGAAACTGGGCGACTATTTCAACAAGACCAAGGAAGATTGGCGCAATGCACGCCGGATCGTGAACCGGTTGGACAAGGCCGATCTGATCGCCACCTATGCACGCAGTTATTACGCGGCGATCTCATACACGACCGGGTAGGGCCCGCGATCAGATCTCGTCTTTGAAGTGCTTCATCGTCAGCAGGATCGGGTTCGGTGCTGCCTGGCCGAGACCGCAGATCGAAGCATCGATCATCGCCTCGCACAGCTCCTCCAGCAGGGGCTGATCCCAGTTGTCGGCCTGCATCAGCTTGACCGCCTTTTCGCACCCGACGCGGCAGGGCGTACACTGGCCGCAGCTTTCGTCTTCAAAAAAGCGCAGCATGTTCATGGCGGCGTCGCGCGCGCGGTCCTGGTCCGACAGAATGACCACAGCGGCCGAGCCGATGAAGGACCCGTGTGGTTGCAACGTGTCGAAGTCCAGCGGAACATCGTTCATCGACGCGGGCAGAATACCCGCCGACGGTCCACCCGGTTGATAGGCTTTGAAGGTATGGCCCGGCAGCATACCGCCGCAGGCGTCAATCAGGTCCATAATGGTTGACCCGGCGGGCAGCAGTTTCACGCCCGGCTCGCGCACACGGCCCGATATGGAATAGCTGCGCAGCCCCTTGCGCCCATTTTTCTCATGGGTGTTGAGCACCTGCGGACCGCCGCGCACGATTTTGGTAACCCAATGTAATGTCTCGACATTGTGGACCAACGTCGGGCGGTCGAAAATCCCGACCTGCGCAACATAAGGCGGGCGGTGACGGGGCATACCGCGCTTGCCCTCGATCGATTCGATCATCGCACTTTCTTCGCCGCAGATATAGGCGCCCGCGCCGCGGCGCAGGTCGATATAACCGGGCGCGGCAATGCCCGCCGCTTCCAGCGCGGCAATCTCGTCGGCCAGGATTTTCAGAACCGCCGGGTACTCGTCGCGCATATAGATGAAGCAGGTTTCCGCCTCGACCGCCCAGGCCGCGATCAGCATGCCTTCCAAAAAGACGTGCGGCTCGCGCTCCAGATAATATCGATCCTTGAACGTGCCAGGCTCGCCTTCATCCCCGTTTACCGCCAGATATCTCGGGCCTGCCTCTGCCCGGACAAAGGACCATTTCCGGCCTGACGGAAAACCCGCGCCACCAAGGCCGCGCAGACCGCTTTCCAGCACAGCATCCTGCACCTGATCAGGGGTGCGCGAGCCAGAGCGAAGCGCTTCCAATTCGCGGTAGCCGCCGTCATCGCGGTATTCTTCCAGCGTTTCGTAGACCGGGATCACCGGATGAAAATGTTGGCCCGCAATCGCGTCGGCGACCTTTCCGGGTGTCGCGTGATCGATGTGATTGTGACCGATCTCCAGCGTTGGGGCCGTGTCGCACCGGCCCATGCAAGGCGCGCGCAGAACCCGGACCTCGCCGCCGCCGCCATACTTCGTCGCCAACGTCTTCATAAGATCTTGTGCGCCTGCCAACTCGCATGACAGCGAATCACAAACCCGGATGGTGATCGCGGGCGGGGCGGCTTCATCTTCTTTGACCACATCGAAATGCGCGTAGAACGTGGCGACCTCATAGACTTCGGATTGCGCCAATTTCATCTCGTCGGCCAAGGCCCGTAAATGGGCGGCTGAGAGATGGCCATGCGCATCCTGGATCAGGTGCAGATGTTCGATCAGCAGGTCGCTTCTGCGTGGCCGGTCCCCCAACAGGCGGCGCACCTCTTCCATCGCGCCGTCCTGCAGCTGCCGGCCCTTTGGGGTCGCGCGGCCTTTCCCTCGCCCGGATTTCCAGACGCCCTTGCGGTCGTTCTTGTCGTTATCGAGCGGGCTCATCACGGTCCTCCGGGAATCGATTGGCGGCGCTGGTGTACCAAAGCGGTGCGAATATATCTGCCCACAAATACCCGGCAGGCACCGGAGCGACGAATTCTGCGCGATTGCGACTTATTTCGCCCACCGCTGATCCGACCCGGCGATTGAACCGTATTCCCCATGACGGCGCAGCACCGTGCCGCGGAACAAGGAGGACTATCATGAACATCTCACGTCTTGCTGGCGTTGCACTGGGTTTGCTGGCGCTTGGCGCCTGTGCGCAGAACATGGCGAAAGAGGCTGCGGCCCCGACGATGACAATCGTCGAAATCGCCGCCGGATCGGCGGATCACTCGACGCTGGTTGCTGCGGTGAAGGCGGCAGACCTGGTCGACACCCTCAGCAGCCCGGGTCCGTTCACCGTCTTTGCACCGGTTAATGCGGCATTCGAAGCGCTTCCGGCCGGGACAGTCGACAATCTGTTGAAGCCGGAAAACAAGGACGCGCTGACCAAGGTCCTGACCTATCATGTTGTTCCGGGAAAGGTCATGGCCGCCGAGGTTATCGCGCTGGCGACTGCGAATGGCGGCACCGCTGATGTCACCACCGCCAGTGGCGGGACACTGACCCTGGCGCTGGTCGATGGCGGCGTTCAGGTGACCGATGAAAACGGCCGGTCGGGGACCGTCACAACTGCCGATCTGGAAGCGACCAACGGCGTTATCCACGTCATCAATTCCGTGCTGGTTCCAAAATAGGGTCAGCGGCCTTTCTAGCGGCCCTTGGATACGACAACGCCGGCCCAACAGGCCGGCGTTATTCGTTCCGCGTGTATTCGGCGCAGCAACTGTGGTGACGTGGGTCGGCGGTTATTCCGTAATTATCGCTTCGATCCGCCGGGTCACGGCATCGATCAATAGAACGTCGCGGCGGACGCGGGCATAGATCTTTCCGTCCGGTTCGGTCGGAAGATCGTACACGTTCGCGGCCAGTTTCACATGCGGGACCCCAGACGGCAGATAGTCGCCCACGGTCCAGTTTCGCTGGCCGATCGCACCGCGGGCGCGGTGACGGCTGGCGGCGCCTTTCGGATCCGGCGCTGGCGGCGCGGCGGCCGGGGTCGGTTCGACGATTGCGCGCGCCTCGGTCTTGGCGGGTTCCACTGCCGGGTCCGGGCTTTCGGTCACATTTGACCGGCTGGACGGATAGATAATGTAAAGCGGGCGCTTGTCCCGGTATCTGCCACGATGCCCGTCATGGCGGCGGCGGGACCTTTCGCGCGCCCATGGCACCTGCCCGATGCGACCGCGGATACCGTTGTTACCGGCAACAATCCGCCCGTTGTCAAAGGTAACGCCAACATACCAATCGACCGCCGCGGCCTGGGTAGGGGCCAATAAGAGGGCAGAGATGATCAAAAGATAACGCATTTCATCAGCATACTCCTTTTTAGATGCAATGTCAGGCGCACGCCATTGTGACTGGCGACGCCGGTGCGCGCGCGGCACGGTGACCGGATCAGTCAAAGGTATGCGAATGAACTGGAAATTGCTCTGCGCTGTCTGTCTTATGGCGGTCGTTTCGATCATCGGAGAAACCGCTATGGCCGCCGAACACCCACCGGGGACGGACCGCGTTGCCGCCGTCCACGCCCGACTGGAGGCGGCCTATGCCGCAAAGGCAGACGACTATCGCCCGCGCACGCACTTGATGACGGGCGATAAAGCCCGGTTCGTCAACCGGCTGATCGAAGAAGCCTCGCCGTATCTGTTGCAGCACGCCCATAATCCGGTCGATTGGCACCCATGGAGCGCCGAAACACTGGCCAAAGCGGCGGCTGCGGACAAACCAATCTTTCTCTCGGTCGGCTATGCAACCTGCCATTGGTGCCATGTGATGGAGGAGGAAAGCTTTGACAATGAAGAGGTCGCTGCAGTTCTGAACCGGTTCTTCATTCCCGTGAAAATCGACCGGGAACAGATGCCTGCAATGGACCACATCTACATTACCGCGACCCAGTTGCAGCAGGGCCATGCGGGTTGGCCGAACTCGGTATTTCTGATGCCGGATGGGCGCCCGTTCCACACAGGCACGTATTTTCCGCGCCCGCAGTTCCTGCACATGATCAACGCCATCGGCCAGGCCTATGCCGGTGGCGAGCGGCGCGGCGAGATTGAAGAGATCGCCAATCAATTGTCCCAGGCTGTCCAGGAAATAACGCAGATGGCCGCGCGCGAGTCCGCGGCGCTGGACGGCGAAGTAATGGCCAAAGCAGCGGAGTCGTTGTTGCAGATCCATAATTCGTTAGAGGGCGGGTTCAGCCAGTCCCAGCAATTTCCGCAGGAAGGGTATATTCTGTTCCTGCTGGATCATTGGCGGCGAACAGGCGACGAAGCATCGCTGGAAGTTGCGCAAACAACGCTGGATGCGATCGCAGCGGGCGGTATCCATGACCATGCGGGCGGCGGGTTCCACCGCTACACTGTGGATCCGAACTGGCGCACCCCCCATTTCGAAAAGATGCTCTACAATCAGGGTCTGCTTGCCCGGGCCTTTATCGAGGCCTGGGAAATCACCGGGACCCTTGCCTATCGCCGCGCCGTCGAGCGGACCTTTTCCTATATCGCGCGGGATATGACCGATCCGGACGGTGCGTTTTACGCAGCCGAGGACGCAGACAGTCTGGACGAAAACGGTGAGCGCGAGGAAGGGGCTTTCTACGCCTGGACGCCGGAAGACTTGATCGCCGTCGCGGGTGCAGACGCCGTCGAGGCCCTGGGGATCGGCGAGGCGCCGACCATCGAAGCGGGCGCCGTGATCCATCTGCGGCCCTGGGACGACGTCAATTACGCGGCGCTGGAGCCGATGTTGGATGCCGCGCGCAAGGCGCGCGAGTCGCGTCCCCGTCCGATCCGCGACGACAAGGTCATCGCCGGATGGAACGGCTTGATGATCCGTGCGCTGGCCGAGGGCGCCGCGGCCTTTGAGGAGCCTGCCTACGCCGAACAGGCGGCGAAGGCCGGTCATGCGTTGTGGGAACGCTTGTGGGATGGCGAGCGGCTGCACCGTTTCTGGGCCGCGGGACAGGCGCGTTCCGAAGGCGCGCTCGAGGATTATGCCTGGCTTGCACTCGGCTACCTCGCCCTCAGCGATACCACAGGTGACGCCGTCTGGCTGGAGCGGGCAAGGATCTTGGCCGCCGTGATCTGGCAACGCTTTGGCGATGGGGAAGGGCGCTTGAAGATGTCGGCGGTCGATGGCCCGCTGGGGCCGGTTTATGACAGCTCGGATGGGGCTGTGCCGTCTGGCGAAAGTTCGGCGCTTGAACTTCTGGCCCGATTGGCCCGCCGCGGACAGGACCCAGAGGTCGAGGCCCGTGCATTTGCGCTGCGCGCGGCCTTGAGCGCGCCGCTGGCGCATCAACCATTGCTTCGCCCCGATGCTCTGTCGGCGGCACGAATACTGGAATATGGCGAAACCGGCCGGCGGCGGATGCTGGGCCGCGGCGCCGTGCAGGTTCTTGCATCCGCGGACGCCCTTGTGTTGCAGATCGCTTCAGGATGGCATGTCAACGCCCACGTTCCGGGGCAGGACTGGTTGATCGGCGCAGCTGTTTCCGGCGCCAACGCAGATTGGCCCGCGGGAAAATCGGTCGCGCTCGGTTTTGCCGATGGCGCAATCAACGTTTATGATGGCCGCATCGAAGTGCCGTTGAGCGGCGCCGCTGAAACGTTGATGGTCACGATCCAGGTTTGTTCGGATACGATTTGTCTGGAACCTGACGAGGCTTCATTCCGTTTGCAGTAGCGCTGCTGATAAGTATGCGGTGCAGCGGCGAAAGAGACGACCCATAGGTGTGAAAATGAGAGCGATATTATTGTTGCTGGCGATGGCGTTCGCAGCGCCGGTTGCAGCGGCCGAGGAAGAACCGGTCAGCCCGTCAGATTTCCGTCAGTATTCCGAAGGATACACACTGTATTTCGAGCGGGATGGCAAGGCCTTCGGATCGGAACGGTTCGAGGCCGGGGGCAAGTCGCGTTGGCGTTATGCCGATGGCAGTTGCGTGCGCGGCGCCTGGCGGGCGCACGGGGCGCAGGTCTGTTTTCTTTACGAGGCCGATTCGAACGAGCGGGATGTGCTGTGCTGGCGGATGCTGCGCGACGATCAGGGATTGTTTGCACGGCTGCTGAGCGGGGCGAATGCGGGGCTGGAATTGCGGATCATCAAGCGCGATCAAAAGCCCCTGCTGTGCGGCGACCCCGCAACCTCGACATGAGTTTCGACCTGCGGGTCGGCGTTGCGGGATGCGGGCGAATGGGCCTGGGCATGGCGCGGGCAATGGTTGGTGCCGGGATCGATGTCTCGGGCTTCGATGTGCGTCCGGCAGCGGAATTCGGCGATTTCGCCGCTAAAATGATGCCGGATGCCGGAGATCTTGCCGCTGACCGTCAGGTGATGCTTTCCGTTGTGCGGGACGTTGCCCAGACCGAGGCGCTTTTGTTCGATGACCAGGCGGTTCTGCGTCGGGCGCCGGACCTGCAATATCTGGTGATCTGTTCAACACTGTCGCCCCGTTACATTGCCGATCTTGCGCCCCGCCTGCCGGAGGGGCTTGCGCTGATCGATGCCCCGATGTCGGGCGCCCAAATCGCAGCGGACGAGGCGCGCCTCTCGTTTATGTTGGGGGGCGCCGATGCCGATCTCGACCGGTTGATGCCGCTGTTCAACGCGATGGGCACGAACATCCACCGGATGGGCGGCACCGGGGCGGGCATGACCGCCAAAGTGCTCAACAATTTCGTCGGTGCCAGTTCGGTCGCGGCAACGCGGCAGGCATTGAGCTGGGCGAATGACCTCGGCCTGGACGAAGGGCGGTTGCTGGCACTGATGAACGACAGCTCTGGCCAGACCTGGTTCGGCAGCAATTTTGACCAGATCGAATTTGCCAATGACGGCTATGACCCTTCTAACACCGTTGGCATTCTGAAGAAGGATGTTGAAAGTTGCCTGGATGCCGTCGACCCGAAAGACCATCCGGGTTTGCCACTGGCAATCGTCAACGCGGTCGGTGCCTTGCGCCCGCGCCGGGGTTCGTGAGTTAGATCACGGCTCCTCGATCACAGCCCCTCGATCACAGCCCCTCGATCACAGCCCCTCGATCACAGCCCCTCAATCAATGTAATCGTTGCGACCCCGGCAGGCAGGCGATGGGCACGGGCGGCTTGGTACTCTGCTGAGTGGTAGCAATCCCGTGCTGCCTGTAAACTGGGGAATTCGATCACGACATGGCGCGATCGACCCATCGCGCCTTCCACTTCTTCGGCCTCGCCGCCGCGCGCCAGAAAGGTTGCTCCGTATTTGGTGAACGCATCCCGGGCGCCTTCGACATAGTGCACGTATTGGTCGGGGTCAGTGACCTCGACATGGGCGATCCAATATCCTTTGGCCATGGTTCCTCCTCAGAACAGGTTGCCTTGCGTCTCGTCAGATGGCGGGGTGCTGCGCTTCGCGCGTGTCTTAGCCGGACCTGAGCCAGCAACCGCGCTGGCACGTCCATCCATAAACTCGATTTCCAGCGATTTTCCGGCAGTGATGCCCGAAACCGACGTCAAAATATCGCCTTCCGGCCCCCGCACAGCGGCGTATCCGCGGGCCAGGGTTCCGCGATAACTGACTGCGTTCAATGTCCGTCCCAACGCGGACAGTGCATCTCGTCGCCGGTCGATGCGCTGTAACAGACCGCCAGGTGACAACGAAACAGCGGTCCGGGTCAGATCCAGTCTTGCGCTCTGCGCGCGCCGGGCCAGCGCCGGGCGCAATCTCTGCGCCGCCAGGGCAAGCGTTTGGCGCAGCTCTGCAACCATCCGGTCCGGGCGCGGCAACCGAGCCGCGGCCAGGTCCAGACGCTGACGACGGTCGGCCAGGATTTGATCGGGCCGCGGCAGCGCGCGCGCCAAGTCGTGCAACCTTTGGCGGCGCGATTCCATTATTGCGGACAGCGCGCGAAGGCGGCGCGCCTCCAGATCGGCGATCGCCGCGGCCAATTCGGCGCGCACGGGGACTGCCATCTCGGCAGCGGCAGTCGGCGTCGGCGCACGCCGGTCTGCGGCGTGATCGATCAGTGTCCAGTCCGGGTCATGGCCGACGGCCGAGACAACCGGGATTGTCGATGCAGCTGCCGCACGAACAACAGCCTCGTCGTTGAATCCCCAAAGATCCTCGACTGACCCGCCGCCGCGCGCGACGATCACCAGTTCTGGGCGCGGCACCGGTCCCGAAGGGTCGAGCGCCGAGAAACCATTGATCGCCGCCGCAACTTCGGGTGCTGAGCGCTCGCCCTGAACGACGACGGGCCACACCAGCACATGGACCGGGAACCGCTCGGTCAGGCGATGCAGGATATCGCTGATCACGGCGCCGGAAGGCGATGTAACCACGCCGATCACCTGGGGCAGATAAGGCAGCGGGCGCTTGGCGGTTTCGTCGAACAGCCCTTCGGCTGCCAATTGCCGCCGCCGCTTCTCAAGCATCGCCATCAGAGCGCCGACCCCGGCCGGGGCCAGATCCTCGATCACGATCTGATAGCGCGATTGACCGGGAAACGTGGTCAGGCGGCCCGTCGCGATAACCTCCATGCCCTCTTCCGGTCGAACGGGCAGGCGGCCCGCAACGCCTTTCCAGATGACACCGGCCAGGACGGAACGGTCGTCCTTGAGGTCCAGATAGACATGCCCGGACCTCGGAAACGAGACGCGCCCGACCTCTCCGCGCACACGCACATGACCGAATGCCCCCTCGACCGTGCGTTTGACGGCGCCCGACAATTCCGAGACGGAGTATTCCGGCGCGTTGCCGTCCGGTTCATCGTCTTCGATCAGGTCTGACAAATCGTCCCTCCTCGGTCCCTGCGTCTTGCCGGGCCGGTGCCTTGCAGGCAGAGTGGCGCAATGCCTCGTTCCCCCGCAAGCATTTACGCGTCACGCAACCGCAAGTTGACAGATGTGCTGCAATTGGCGGCAGACAGTTTGCCTGGCGGCGGCAATTTTTATCCCGAGGAAGACGTCCTGCTGTTACTGGCGCAAGAAATGCTGGACCGCCGCCCGTCAACGGCGTTGGCTTTAGGCGGCGGGCTCGCGGCGGCCGTCATGGCCCGCGCGCAGGCGCTGACGGGGAACGGGCAGCTTTGGGTTTTGGAGGATGACGTCCGCCGGATTGCCTTGCTGAACGACATGCTGTCCGGCATTGGTGCCACGGCGCGTGTGATCGAGGCCGGGCTGGAAGAATACGACAACCACAATCTTTGGTATCCGCGCCACAGGCTGGGCCTGCTACCGCCGCAAATCGATCTGCTGTTCATCGATGGCCCCGGTCATTTCGCCGGGCGGATGCCGCGCTGGCCAGCGGGACCGGAACTCTTCCCGCGTCTCGCACCTGGATCGCTGGTCATTTTGGACGATGGCAAGCGCGTCAAGGAAAAGAAGGCGCTGCAACGTTGGGCCGAGGATTTTCCGGGCCTGGAGCAGACCAAGACAAAGACATCCGGCGGTGCGGTTCTGTTAACGCATCGCTAGAGGGGGAAATCATGCACATCCTGATCCTGGGCGGCGGCGGCCGCGAACATGCGTTGGCGTGGAAGATCGCACAATCACCCCTGGTCAGCCGCTTGACGGTGGCCCCTGGCAATGCCGGGATCGCCGCGGTTGCCGACTGTATCGATCTGCCGATCGAAGACGGCGCGGCAGTGACAGCTTGGGCGGTGGCCGAAGGCGCCGAATTTGTCGTTGTCGGGCCGGAGGCGCCCCTGGCCGCCGGGGTTGCCGATTCGGTGCGGGCCGCTGGGCTTCCGGTGTTTGGGCCGTCAAAGGCTGCCGCACAGCTCGAAGCCTCGAAAGCCTTCACCAAGCAGATCTGCGATGCCTGCGGCGCGCCCACAGCTGGATGGGCCCGTTTTACCGAACACGCACCCGCACAGGCCCATGTGCGCTCGACCGGGGCGCCGATTGTGATCAAGGCCGACGGGCTGGCCGCCGGGAAAGGGGTCGTCGTTGCCGAAACGCTGGCCCAGGCCGAGGCTGCGCTGGACGACATGTTCGGCGGTGCGTTGGGCGCAGCGGGCGCCGAGGTTGTGATCGAAGAGTTCATGGCTGGTGAGGAAGCGAGTTTCTTCGTGCTGACGGATGGCGAGACCGTCTTGCCGTTGGCCAGTGCTCAGGACCATAAACGTGTCGGCGATGGCGATACCGGGCCGAATACGGGCGGGATGGGGGCGTATTCGCCTGCGCCGGTCATGACGCGCGAGGTTGAAGAACTCGCGCTTGAGACCATTGTGCGACCAACCATTGCCGAGATGAAGGCCCGGGCAACGCCCTATTCTGGTGTGCTCTATGCCGGTCTGATGATCCAGGACGGCGTTCCGCGGCTGGTCGAATACAATGTCCGGTTTGGCGATCCTGAATGTCAGGTTCTGATGATGCGGCTGCAATCGGACATCGTACCGGCATTATTGGCCTGTGCGAAGGGCACGCTGTTGGACACGACACTGGATTGGCGTCCCGACCCGGCAATCACGGTTGTCATGGCGGCCAACGGATACCCGGGCAGTTATGAAAAGGGGACGGTGATTTCGGGGTTGGATGAAGCCAACCGCGCCGAAGATGTCGTTGTCTTTCACGCTGGGACCCGCATCGAAAACGGTGCGACGGTTGCCGCCGGGGGCCGGGTCTTGAATGTATCCGCAACGGGCGCAGATCTGCGCCAGGCGCGTGAGCGTGCGTATGGCGCAGTCGACCTGATCGACTGGCCCGGCGGGTTCTGCCGCACCGATATCGGCTGGCGGGCACTTTCTGAATGATGGCGCCGCCGCGATGCAGCGCCGCATCGCGGCGACGTTCGAAAACCAGAGCCTGCCGAACGGCGTCAGAAAAGCTGTGAAAGACTTTCACCCAGAATCGCCCAATCGCAACTCAGACTTTGATTCTCTGTGATCTTGCCATCGGCGCCGCGCCGGCAATCGGGTCTGTGTTTTGGTGTAGGCATGCGCGCACTGATGGTCGGTTTTGCCAGCGAAGCAACCACCAGTTTGGTCCGTTTGCGGGCGCGCCATTCAGCGACCTTGCCTTGGGATCGCCGTTTCAGAGCGGCCAGCGTTTCCGCCCTCAGATACCCGGTGGCCCGCTGTCCCCAGGCTTCCTGCGCGTTCAAGATTGCCTGGCGGGATTGCTCGCCAAAGATCCCATCGACCCCGCCTGTTTTATAGCCCAGCAATGATAGGCGGAATTGAACGTCGCGCCGCTGCGATGGCGCCAGGACCAGCGAATTCTCAATATTGAGATGCTTCTGAATCTCGACCGAACCGGGCAGGGCAACATGACTTGGCAGTATCGCCCTGGCCAGCGCCGGCGTTAGACGTGTCGCTTCGTCCGGATCTGCCGTTTTGCCGCCTGTGCGCGAGCCTTCCATCGACCAGTGAATGGGCGCGGACGGTGCTGCACGCGGTGTCGTCGCGCCAGGGCGCGCCGGGTGCACCGCAATCTCTGCCGCCAAAAACCCCGGGGTGCCGAGGCTGTCCGCAATCTGAAAAGAAGCAGCCTGCGATCCGCCGGGCGCACGCAGAAGCGCAACGTCGCTGGCAGCGGCGTCAATTCCGCCCAATACCGTCGGCGCACCGGATACTGCGACCGGTGCGCTGTTATTCGCCGGTTCGATCCGGATTTGGTTGACCAGCGCAGTAACCGGGCAAAACTCGATGATCAGCCCGTCGCGCCGGATCACATCGACCCAGCCGGTGTCACCCTCGCCGACAAAACGCCGGTCGATCCGCGACAGATGTGTGCCCAGCGTGATTGCATCGCCGGTGCTTGGCACCGCGGCGCCCGTCGGCATGCCGACCGACAACTCGTCGCAATTGCGGGCCAAAAGGTCCAACGCGGCGATCCGGTGATCTGCCCCCTCAGTCGTGACGGCGACAATCCAGTCATCCGCCGTCAACAGAAATTCCGAAGTTCCGTCCGGGCCATCAGCGTCGTTGCCCTGAGCCAGCCTGTAAGGCGCACCCAAACGCAGCGGACCGATCCCGCGCCCGGGTTCGATCAAGGCGCCGGAAATTTCAGCGATCAACCGAGCCTTGTCGGAAACGCCGGGGACCGGCGTTACGTCGCCGACCGCACCCGCCGTGCTTGCCTGATCAGGTTCGCCAACCGTGTCCACATCGCCGGTGAACCCGACCAATGCCATTGGCGCGGCCAGCGCAAGAACGAACATTGCGCCGCCCAGCGCCTGCCACTTCGGACTGACCACGATTGCCGGTCGATAGGATTTTTCCTGCATTTCTCTCGAACCCTGGAAAATGCTTCCTGACTGTCTCCGAGATCGGTTAACCAAGGATTAACGCGCTTCGGCTGGACATCTGTCGAACGACGAATGCCGCTGCCGGTTTGATCAGGTCCGATCCCGAAATCACACCCTTGCGGTGACAGTGCTGCGGCAGGCCGATAAAATGCAAGACGCAGGCGCGCGGCCTGCATGAAAGGTCGTTTCCATTCATGTCCGAAACTCACAGTCCGCCCAACCGCGTTGCCGCGGGGATTGGCTGGATGTTGATCACCACGTTCCTTTTTCTGGGCGTGACGGGTGTCGTGCGCCATGTCGGATCGGACCTGCCGAACATCGAGGCCGCCTTTCTACGCTATGCGCTGGGTCTCTTGATGATCCTGCCTCTGGCCGGATCGGTCTGGCGCACCCGGATCAGCGCGAGGTCGTGGCAGCTCTATGGTCTTCGCGGCGTTCTGCACGGTGTTGGCGTCATGCTGTGGTTCTATGCCATGGCGCGCATTCCGATCGCCGAGGTCACCGCGATCGGCTATATCTCGCCGATCTTCGTGACGATCGGGGCCGCGGTCTTTTTGGGCGAACGCCTGCAATGGCGCAGGATCGGTGCTGTTCTGGCCGCGTTTATCGGTGCGCTGATCATTCTGCGCCCGGGGTTTCAAGAATTGAACAATGGGCAGCTGGCGCAGCTTGCAGCCGCGCCAATGTTTGCAGCGTCGTTCCTGTTGGCGAAATGGTTTTCAGATGGCGCCGATTCGGGCCTGATCGTCTTTATGCTGTCCCTGTTTTGCACACTGACATTGTTGCCCGGCGCAATCATGCAATGGCGCGATCCGACATGGGCCGAGGTCGGATGGATGGCCCTGACCGCCGCCTTTGCAACGGCCGGGCATTTCACCCTAACCCAGGCCTTCAAATGCGCGCCGATCACGTTGACGCAGCCTGTCGGGTTCCTGCAACTCGTCTGGGCAACCATTCTGGGGATGGTGGTCTTCAGCGAGGCACTCGATCCTTATGTCCTGGTCGGCGGCGGTGTCATCGTTGCTTCGGCCACCTATATTTCCCATCGCGAGGCACGGGTTGCCCGGCGCCAGCACACACCGCCCGCAACAGCGACCAAAACATAGCGCTAAATTCGTGTTGCCCGACCAGCCGTAACCCCTTTAACTCGCGTCCGGGCTCGGAGCGGCCTGAGCTCTACCGGAGATATTGATGCGTGGTTTCCTAGCATACGCGGCATGTTTGATCGGCGTGGTTGGTCACGCTTCGTCCGAATTTGTCGCCAAAATTTCGGCCACACCGGGACCCGAGTTCAGTGTTTGGCGCTTTATGATCGGTGGCACATTGTTGATCGTGCTGACGCAGTTCTGGCCGGGTGCGCGCGATATCTGGACGCCGCTGCGCAAAGACGGGGTGCGGATCGTGCTGCAATCTGCTGTGATCATGTCGCTCAGCCAATTGATCTTCCATTGGTCGCTCGACTTCACGTCGGTCGTGCAGGTCGCGACGATGGTCACAGCAATCCCGATTTTTTATGTCGTCACCGATTGGCTGATAAACGGAACGCGCCTGACCCGGCCTAAGATGGTATCCGGTATCGGCGCCTTTATCGGCGTCGCGCTGCTGCTGACCAATGGGTTCGAAGCCGAACTCGGTTTTACCGGGCGTGACCTTGTCGGCACGCTGATGGCGCTTGGCTGCGGGATAACAGGCGGGATTTATCTGGTCCTGGCGCGCCCCTTGGTTGTTGCGTATGGCCCGGTCCGCATGACGGCCTACACGTTCTTCATCGGCTTTTTCATCTTGTGGTTTGTCGTCGGTCTGGGCTGGGGCATCTGGGTTAACCCCGCATCGCTGGCCGATAAGACGCAAGAACAGGTGGTCGGCATCCTGACGATCGGCGTCTGGAACACCTGCATCGCGATGGCGTTGTGGCTTTGGGGTCTGTCGGTGGCGCCGGATCCGCAACGGGCAAATTATCTGTTTTTCCTGAAACCGGTGATCGCTGCGATCCTGGCAGTCTGGATCCTGAACAATCCCCTGTCCTGGCTGCAGGCAGTTGCAATCTTTGCGATCTGCTTCTGTGTTGCGATCGAATATGTCTGGACGCAGAAAAAGGTGGCCGCCAACTGACGGCCACCCCTTAAGTCCCGGGCTCGACGCGCCGCGATTACGACCGTTGCGACAGCGTGATCGCCATGTCGACGACACCTGACTTTTCATAGAAATCGCACCAGACCAGCGACACAACATTCGGACCGCTGTCCGGCACAAAGTTGTCGTCGACCAATGTCGCAAGATCGGGGCTCAACTTTTCGGTCAGATCTTCCAATGTCTGCCAGGACAAAGCCGCGCCATAGATTGCCAATGCGGCGCACAGAACTTCGATGGCGGCAAGAACGCCCCAGCCATAGAACGGGATCGCAGCAACCGGCAGCGCGGCAACTGCCAGGGGCCCGGCGACAGCCGCCGCAACCCGGGCGTAGACATCACTTTCCTGCGGCGTCAGCGTCATGAACAGCGAAAACGGATAGCTGTTCTGGACGGCGTCATCGTAGTTGGAAACCTGACCCGAGATCATCTCGTCGATATCGGTCGTGTTGGAATAGTGACCATAGATTTTCGAGTTCTTGGTCTGGCCGCTATAGCTGTTGGGCCAGAATTCGGTCCCAACGGCTTCGGAATAGATGATGATCGCCTTGGATCCCGCCGTCCCCTGACCGATGATATCGTTATAGGTCTGATCGAACAGCGTCGTGTCGTTCGATCCGTCGCGTTGATAGGCATAGCCTCCGATCTTGGTCTGGATCATGCCCGTCAGACGGTCTTTCAGGGCCTGCGTGTCGACATGCCGGGAATGGGTGAAAGTAACATAAAGGATCTCTCCCGGGCGCGATGACAGGAACGCTTCCAACTCGTTCAGAACCGTTTCAATCTCCTCGCCCAACGCTCCGTGATAGGAGTAGAATGTGTCGTTATCCTCGTAATAGTAGACCCGAAGATCAAAGCCGCGGATGCCGCCGTCCAGTTGCTCGGCGATGGATTGCGACTGGGCCCGGCCCAAACCCTTCAGCACCCCGAAAAGATTGTTCGACAGCCAAAGCGGGATATCGATGATGATCCCAATTCCGGTCTTGGCAATGTCGTCACCGATGCTCTTCAAGGCATTCATGAACCCGGCGATGTCTTCGCCGTTATCGTCGGTCTTGATGTCCTGCAGGTTGGCGGTCGCGGCATCATGGGCGCAGGGCAAACAGATATTGCGCAAAGCCTTGGCGTGAATGGCGGTCGTTTCCTCCATCCAGCGGCCCTTATCGACCGAACCGACATAAAAGGTCGCGCCGTGGAAGTGAGAACCGCCATGTTCTGCGGGCATCGCGTCATGCGGGGCGACCAAATAGACAGTGCCGCCAGTCGATGGCAGTGCATAGGGCGCCACCCCGTGGCGGCCTGCGCCGGCATCGGTCCAGGCGTGGAATGCCGCGCTGCCGCAGGTCCAGCCCGGTAAATGCGCCCCGGCAGGGGCATATGTTACTGCACCGTCCACATCATTTGTATATTCGTGGACCGCGATAGCGCTGGGATCGTCGGCACCAGCGCCAATAAACGCAATCCTGGGCGGGGTCTGACGCTGCTTGGGTTCATATACATTCGTCAGCCGGGTTGTCGCCCGGCCATCTTCGGCGCCTGCAATTGCGTAGACGAATTGTTGGGTAGTCATAATTTAACCTCACTTACAAAAAAGCCACACCCAAAAATAGAACACGAAGTAAAACAATAAGACGTGCAATTTCGAGTTGAGTAAGTGACAAACGTTACAGATTGCTGGTATTTTTATAATACATTAAGATGATAGCTGCGGTGGGGTTATATTAGTTACTCGCCAGCCATTCTACTGTTTCAAACAGGCGAAATGGGGCGAGATCCAGCTTTGGGTGGGTCGTCCCGGGTGCAAACCGCTGCGGGTGTTCCAGGAAGGCGGCAACCCGGTCCCGGGTCCAGTTGCCGCCCGCAGACCGCAGCGCCTCTGACCAGGCAACGCTGCCATCTGCCGCGATCGGGCGCCCGATCAATCCGGTCAGCGGTGCGGCGATCCCCGGATCGCCCGGTTTCACTTTGTGGCATCCAATGCAATAGGCGACCTGGTAAGGGACCGATTTAAAACGCGCCGCGGCCTCGCTTTGATTGCCGTTCACAATGCGCAGTGCAAAATCGAAACGGTCCAGCAGGACCAACAAAGAACCGTCGGCCATTTCAGCAACGTCGCGAATTCGATCTCCGATATAGATCGGCTCCATCAGGACGACATGATCGTCACGCAGCCGCAGGCGATAAAGATGACCGGCCTTCAGCGAACTGACAATCAGATCGCCCCGCCAATTTTCAAATGACGGACCACGGATCATCAACGCCGACGAGACACCCAGCGAGGGCACCCAAGTATGCGCCGGAGGAATAAAGCGCGCGTGCCGCCCCGGATCGGGATCGAGCGGCCAGTCCCACTGACCATAGTCGGTGCCAAAGGTCGACAGCGGCCAGCCGTAATCACCCCCTTCACGCACCAGGTTCAATTCGTCGCCGCCCCGCGGCCCATGCTCGGTGGACCAGATCGAACCGTCATCCCCAACGACCATCCCATTGGGGTCGCGCAGACCCTTGGCGATGTGACGGCTGGCGCCGGATTTCAGATCAATCTCGATCAGCTTGCCATAGTCGTTGGCATCCGACCGCAAAAAGGCCAGCACCTCGGGATTGTTGACACCGTTCAAGGCAAACGTCCCGACCCCGACCAGCAACTTGTCGTCCGCGGTGACTGTCAGCGCGCCGCCGCCCAGCAACGCAATCTTGTTGCCGATCGTATCGATGCAGGGCTGCGACGCGAAAATCTCGCGCCACTCCGCATCGGTTTCGGCGCCACCCAGTGCAGCTTCTGACAAGGTGATCGTCGCGACCCGCAATGTCAGGCAACCGGACGCATTGTGGTGCGCATAGGTGATATAAAGATCCCAGCCGTCACCGCCGCTTGCACGGGTCGCCAGATCATAGACGCCCATCCTATTTCGAACCTTCGCGATCGGCAGGTCTGCCTCCAACATCGGCAAATCGAAAGGCAATGGAACCGGCAACGCCTGAAACCTGTCGCCTTGCAGGCGCAACAATGCGCCCTGGCGTGTGATCATCAGTGTCGTTTTGCCTGCCGCCGCGACCGCCCCGGCACGGCCCGTGGGCATGGGCACGTCGACCCGCTGGTAGATCAACGGATAAAGATTGGTGACCGCTCCGGCAGGGATCACCCCGGTATTGTCCGGCAGGACGATTGGATCGCGCACGCCTTGGATGGGTGTGGTCCCCGGCGATGGGCTGCGCAGCAGTAAAAGCGGTGCCGCGGTCAGGGCGGCGCCCAAAATGAACCAGGCCGTGCGCATGCGCACGGTCATAATGTCAGGCCAGCGTGGCCAGCAAGCCGGCCATCAACCGCCCGCGCTCTTGCAGGCTGTCCAAATAGATATGCTCGCCAAGGGTGTGCAGACCCTTGCCGCGCACACCCAGACTGTCCAGCGTGGGAATTCCCATGGCCCCGGTAAAGTTGCCATCGGACCCGCCGCCTGCCATCTGGGCCGGAACAGAGAACCCCAGGCTTGCGGCAATTTCCTGGGCTTGGGCGTGCAGCGCCATATCCGCACCTGAGGGTTCCCAAACAGGCCGTGTCACTCCACGGCTGACGCGGAACTTCACGTCCGCGGTTTCGTCGGTCAGGGCCAGGATCTTGGCGACACCTTCGTCCAGATCCGCCTGGCGTTTGGCCATCGTCAGCGCCTGGGCGGAGCAACCCGATGGGACACAATTGACATGTTTCTGCGCCGCTTGAACGCACCCGACCGAAAACGTGCAATCGTCGGTGGTCATGTCTTCAATCTGGATGATCCGCCGGGCCATCTCTTTGACCGCCGATCGGCCCAAACGGGGGTCGACCCCGGCATGGATCGGCACGCCTTCGGTTTCCAGATTAAAGCGCGCAATCGCGTACCGGCCCCAGGCGATCCCGCCATCGGGGCGCGCAGGCTCGGGCACCAGCACATATTTTTGCCGCGCCGCCGTCGCCTCGATCACTTCGCGGGTCGCAGGCGTCCCTATCTCTTCGTCGGGGGTGAACAGGACCGTGACCGGTAAAGGCGTCTCGATCCCTGCACGCGCCAGTTCGCGGATCGCCTGCAACGACATGAAGTTGCCGCCCTTCATGTCCTGAATGCCTGGCCCCCAACAGGTATTGCCGTCGCGGTGGAAAGGCAGGATTTCGAGCGTTCCGACCGGGTGTACCGTATCCATATGCCCGGCAATCAAAATGCCGGGCGCCCCGGCGTTGGGGTGCGGGAACGTCGCACGGACACAGCCGCCCAACCCCATTCGCCCCGGTATCCGCTCGACCGCCGCACCCATCGCAGCCAGATCATAGGCCGCAAGGTCGATCATCCGG
Source organism: uncultured Limibaculum sp. (assembly GCA_951813525.2). GTDB lineage: Bacteria > Pseudomonadota > Alphaproteobacteria > Rhodobacterales > Rhodobacteraceae > Thermohalobaculum. The sequence continues at coordinate 1,453,016 of CATOTJ020000002.1, read as the reverse complement.
TCGACCGCCGCCGCATCATGGGTCGGACTTTCGCACTCGATCCACGGGCGAAGACCCGCAACCATCTCGTCGATATCGAAAGGCAGGGCGGTCAGATCCATTTTTCGTCCTCGCTGGCGGGGGCCACATTCAATGGTTTGTCACCGGAATGGGCCGCCATCCAATTGAATATTCCTTCAGGCGGCCGTGCGCTTTTCGATCAGCCGGGCATAGATCGAAGCACCGACAGGCAAGATTTCCTCGTCCAGGACAAAGCCGTCATTGTGCAGCGGCGTTGTCCCGCCATGCCCGACCGTACAATAGGCGCCCGGCACGACCCGCAGCATGTCGGCGAAATCTTCGGATCCGGTCCGCACGCCGGGTGTCACCGATGTATTCTGGTCGCCCACAACCTCGGAGGCGATATCCAGCATGACGTGGCTCAGTTCTTCGTCATTGACCAGCACATCGAAGATTTCCCGCAGGTCCAGATCAATCTCGATGCCGTAAGCCAGCGCCGTACCGGCGGCCAGATCCTTCATACGCTGACGGACCATCGCCGCCACTTCGGGATTGAAATAGCGCATCGTCCCGGAAACCGTCACTTCGGACGGGATGACATTGTAAGCGGCACCGCCATGGATTTGTGTCACTGAAAGGACCAACGGTTCCGTCGGCGGCACATTGCGCGACACGACGGTCTGCAGTTGGTTGACCAGGGCCGAGGCGATGACGATCGGATCTTTCGACATCTGCGGCATCGCCCCGTGCGAGCCGAAGCCGCGCACGTGGAAATCGAAGAAATCGGCGCCAGCCATCGCTTCGCCCGGCTTGACGCCAACCTTATTGCGCTCGCCATTGGGATTGTTGTGCATCCCGTAGACTTCATCGCACGGGAAGCGCCCGAAAAGATCGTCGGCCAGCATCGCCCTTGCCCCGCCCAACCCTTCTTCGGCGGGCTGAAAAATGAAGACCGCGGTGCCTGCAAAATCCCGAGTCTCGGCCAAATACCGGGCGGCGCCCAGCAACATGGTCGTGTGCGCGTCATGGCCGCAGGCATGCATCACCCCCGGCGTCTTCGAGGCAAACGGAAGGTTGGTGCGCTCGTCAATCGGCAGCGCGTCCATATCGGCCCGCAACCCGATGCGACGCCCCTCGCCCTTGTCGCCTTTCAGAATGCCGACAACACCGGTTTTACCAATCCCGGTATGGGTCTCGATCCCCCAGGATTGCAGCATTTCATTGACCTTGGCCGAGGTGCGAACCTCCTCCATGCCCAATTCGGGATGTTCATGAAAATCGCGCCGGATGGCGACCAGTTCGTCGGAAAAATCGGCAATGCGGTCAATAACAGGCATGGGTCGCTCCTTGGCGGTTGTTAGGGCGAAGTAATCACCGGATCGCGCGCTGGGCAAGTGCCCTTGGGGGCCGGTCGCGGCCACAGCAACCCAAAGGCGATCCGGGACAATCGATTGTTCAGCCGTTTCGGTCCTCGAGATAGGGCGAGCCTTCGGGCAGGACCTCTACCGGCACATCCACCATAATCTCGCCAAGCAGCAGATAGGAAAGCGTCTTTCCGTGCCGGTCCAGGCCCAATGTCGCGTTCACGCCGCCTTGCAATGCGTTCTCGATCACAAAGTTCAGGGCATGCAGGTTCGGTAACTCATATCGGCGGCAGGCCGTGGCCCCTTGATGGGCAAACAATTCCAAGACGCGTTCGGGTGTCACCTGTGTCAGCAGATGCGGCCAGGCTTCGGGCCGGTAAGCGATCACCGAGACGTTCGATGTGTCCCCCTTGTCGCCCGCACGGCCATGGGCGATGGCGTGGACCGGGACGCGGATCATTGATGGACCTCGACCCGAACATGCGGCTCGACCCGGTCCCGGTCGATCAGGACCGATGCGGTGGCGATCTGCGATGTCACCGATCCGCGATATCCGCCCCCTGCGGCGGGGCCGGAATAGGTCATGAACGCCTCGCCCAGCCAGCCCCCGTCAACACTGACGGTCGCCTTCAGGGTTGGCGGCGGTGGGTGGCCGCGCGCACCGGTGACACGAACCCGGTTCAGCGCCTCCTCCGTCGCCTCAAGCTCCGTGCAGTCCAGGACGACATCCGGGACCAGATAGGACGCCGGGTCGTGCATCTCATAAAGCAGCTGTTCCGTCACTGTCTGGCGATTGACCAGCCCGCCGGTGCCCGCAGGTTTTGTGATGATAAAGGTGCCGTCATCCCGGCATTCAGCAATCGGAAAGCCCGCATGGGCCACATCCGGCACATCCTTGAACCCGGGATCGGCGAAATAGCAGCCTGTGACCTGCCCGCCGCATTCCAACAGATGCCCCGCGACGGCCCCCTGTGCCAGACGGTCCAACTCGTCTGGCCCCCACCCGAACTCGTGGATCAAGGGCCCCAATGCCAAGGCGCTGTCGGTCGTGCGCCCAACCAGGACCACATCGGCGCCGGTCCCGATCGCATCCGCCACCGGCCGCGCACCCAGATAGGCGTTGGCGGCGATGATCGGGCGGCCTTCAAAGCCGATCCCCTCCAGTGTCGGCATCGCGGCGATTTCGCCCGCCGGGATCCGCTCCAGCAGATCGTCGCCTGTCACCGTGGCGACCCTTACGCCATCAACACCTAACTCGGCAGCGATCTCCAGGACCCGCGCGGCGGCGCCCTCCGGGTTGGCAGCGCCCATATTCGATACGATAGTCACGCCGCCCGCCTTGGCCACGGCCAGCGCGGGCCTGATATAATGATCGAGATACGGCGAATATCCTTTCGCCGGATCCGTCCGCTTCACGTTCAAGGCAACCGCCAGCGTCCGCTCGGCCAGCACTTCGAACATCAGATATTTCGGGCCGTCCCGCCCAGCCATGTCGCGCAGGATCGCCAGCGACGCATCGAACCGGTCGCCCATGAACCCGGCACCGCATCCGATATGGACTGTCTTGGTCATCGCGGCCTCCTCATCAAAATCCGAACCGGAGCAGCGACTGTCATATCAGACGACCGCCGCTGATATGGTCTGCGGCGCAGGCCGGGTCGCAGCAAAGCTTTCCCGTGTTTCCAGGCGGTCAGAATACGCTGCCAACGCTGGATAACGCGACCTCCAGGGATGGTCCGGCCAGCGCAGGGAAAGATAGGCCAGCACGCACCCGGTTGATATATCTGCCATCGAGAAGCGATCTCCCCAGGCCCAATCCTCGCCTGCCACCATCCGGTCCAGGGCGGCAATTCCGCCATCGACCTTGCGCAATTGACGGTCGAACCAGCTCTTACTGCGGCTGTCGCCGCGCGCATTCTCGAAGAACATCAGAACCAGCGCATCGCAGATGCCATCGCAAAGGGCCTCGAACCGGCGCACCAACAAACGGGCGACCGGATCGTCGGGCTCCAGCGCAGGCGTTGGGTGGTGAACGCCGATCCACTCGCAAATCAAGCGCGATTCATAAACTGCGCCGCCCTCCGGCAGGACCAGAACCGGCACTTTCTCCAACGGATTATGGTCCGGCGTTGTGGTGTCGGCATTCCACGGGACCTCGGTCACCAACTCGAATGGCACAGTCTTCTCGATCGGGCAGATGCGCACCTTCCGGGCATAGGGGCTTGGGCTTGCGCTGATCAGTTTATACATTCTTGGCACCTCATCCGGCCCCGCAGGGCGGTCAACCAATCAAAGCCATCCTGGACAACTCGTCGCGATCCAGGCCCAATTCGACCCCGGCCGCCAGGATCGAGTCCCAGGCTTCACCCGGCAGCGGCAGGCCGTTCGCGCGCCGGTCTGCCGCGCGCGCGCGTTCCGGATCGCCCGGAACCAGGACCGGTTGATCCGGGTCTGCTGGGCGGCTCGCGCGCACAAAGTCGACATAATCGCGGACCGCTCCCGCCCAGCCATGCCCGTCATCCAGCCGCGCCGGATCCAGATAGATCGACAACATCCCGTTGTGAAAATCGGTCCCGGGCGCGCAGGTGCCTGACCCGGTCAGGGCACCGGCCAGCAACTCGCAGGCCAGCGACAGTCCGGACCCCTTGTGCAGGCCCATTGCGGTCAAAGCGCCGGGTCCTTTGCGTGCGTCGGGCAGGGCGCCGGGCGGTGTCGGGCCATAGAGCGCATCGGGATCGTCGGTCAGATTGCCGTTGCCATCGACCAACGCGCCGTGCGGAACCGGTTTGCCACCGCGTTTCGCGACCAGAACCTTACCCTCGGCAACCGTCGCGGTGGCAAAGTCCAGGACAAAGTCCTCACTTTCGCATGGCACACCGATGCAGACCGGGTTCGTCGACATCCGCCGCTCGGACCCGCCGAAAGGCGCAACCAGCATCGACTGGTGGGCGTTGACGAAATGTACCGAAACCATCCCTTTGGCGATTGCCCGTTCGGCCCATTCGCCGATCCGGCCCAGATGTCCGATATTGCGGAACCCGACAACGGAAACGCCGTGCTCGCGCGCTTTCTCGATGCCGACTTCGACAGCCTCGATCCCCAGCGTCTGACCAAATCCCAGATTGCCGTCCAACAGCACAAACGCGCCGCCGTCGATCACCTTGGACAGCGATCGGCCGAAAAAGACCTTCTCTTCGCGGACCCAGGTGCAATATCGCTGCGTGCGCACAACCCCGTGGCTGTCATGGCCGCGCAGGTTCGCTTCGACAAGATTGACGGCGATGACCCGGGCTTCCGGCTCGGTTCCGCCCGCGGCGACAAAGACCCGCGTCAACGCCCCGGCAAGGCCAGTGGCGTCCAATTTGACCTCGTTCACAGTCCCAGCTCCTTACGATTAAAGACCATCTCCGGCTTCAGGCGCCCGTCGAAACAGTCGATCACATTTTGAATGCCCAGCATGCCCATGCGCCGCATTCCCTGCGGCGACCAGGCCGCCGAATGCGGGGTCAGGATCGTGTTCGGTGCCGTCAGGATCGGATTGTCCGGCCCCGCCGGTTCCTCGGAAAACACATCACAGCCATAGGCCCGCAAATGGCCCGAATGCAGCGCCTCTGCACAGGCCGGCTCGTTCACGATACCGCCGCGCGCGCAGTTGATCAGGATCGCGCCGGGGCGCATCTTGGCAAACTGGTCAGTGCCGATCAGATCCACCGTTTCCGGTGTCTTCGGGCAGTGCACGGTCACGATATCTGCCTCGCGCAAACCTTGTTCCAGGCTCACCGCCTCGACCCCTTCGGGCACGTTGATATAGGGATCGCTGACCAACACCCGCATCCCGAACACTTTGGCCAGTTCGGCCACACGCGAACCGATCCGGCCATGCCCGATGATCAACAAGGTGCGTTCGTCCAGGTCATAGGACTGCAACGTTTTGCGAACTTCCCAATCGCTGTCGCGCGTTGCCGTCGTCAGCCGGTCGAAATCGCGTGCCAGCGAAATCATCATACCCAGCGTATGTTCCGCCACCGACCGGTCGTTCCCGCCTGCAGCAATTGCGACGGGCCGGCCCCGTTCGGTCATCCAGCCGACATCGACGCTGTCGCATCCGACGCCGTGACGGCTGACGATGCGCACATCGGGGCAAGTCTCCAACAGCGGTGCATCGATTTTCTGGACGCGCACGGCTATCGCGTCGGTTCCCTTGACGGCGGCCAGAATTTCCTCGCGCGAGGCCAGGGCCTCCTCCACCACGTTGACATCGAAATCCGGCCGTGCTGACAGCAACGCCATGGCATCCGGGTGATGGGCTCCCAGAACAGTGATACGGGGCATCGGCGCCTCCCTTCGCGCTTGATTGGTCCGGGGTCCCATGCTCTTGCTCGGGCAGGGTGTCTCCAGCGCGCCCACTATGCCCAGCCGCGCCGCGTGCGCAATTGCCAGAGGAATGCACCTGAAACCCGTGCCGGAGAAATCGGATGCGTGATGCCCCGCTTCCGCTCGTCGCAGCGCTGGTGGCGGTGATGGTCTTTGAAATCCTGCACCTCTTCATCGGTGCAGACTGGGCGCGGGCTGGTGCGCACCTGGCCATGGGCACCGCAATCGTGTTTGCCGCGCCCCGGCTCGGCCTGCGCGAAGCCTATCTGGTGACCGTCTCGGCTGTTCTCGGCGTTCTGCTTTGGCAATTGCACGACGCGCCCTGGCAAGCCGCCCGGGCAGCCATGGATCAGGCCGTTTTCCTGATGGCGTTCGTTCTTCTGGTCTCGCTGATACAAGAGGCGGCAATGTCCTCGCAGTCGGTTGAAAGCCTTGGCACCTACCTCGCCCGGCAGCCGGGCGGCAGGCGGTTCTTCGGCCTGTTCGGCGGAACGATGGGCATGGCGGTCGTCTTCAATATCTCGACCGTGACATTGCTTGCGCCGCTGATCCGCCGCGCCGCCCAGGCAGCGCCTGACGATGCACTGACCCCGGTGCGCGAACGGCGTCAGTTGAATGCCCATCTGCGCGGCTTCGCCTGGTCAGTGGTCTGGTCGCCAACGGCCATTGCGCCGCTGGCACTGATGGGGTTGATCCCTGGTGTCGACCGGGTCGCCTGGATCGCAATCGGCTTTGTGCTGTCCTGTACGATGATGGTGATCGGCTGGGCCGAAGACCGTTGGACCTTTCGCCATCAGAATGCCGCCGCGCTGGGCCTGCCGCCGGTCAAACGCCTGCCCTTGCCGACACAAGCGCTGTGGCGGTTTTTGGCGGTCTGCGTGGCACTGGCCGCGCTGGCTGGCGGCATCATGGCGACGACCGGGCAGGGCGTGCCCGCCAGTTTAATGGTTGCTGCCCCTGTTTTGACAGGACTGTGGCTGGCGGTGCAACGGGCGAGCATTCCCGCGCGGCTGTCAGAAATCCTCGGCATCGGTCTGCCTGCCTCGGCGCCGATGTGCGTGACGCTGGCCGGGTCGGGCTTTATTGGCATCGCCGGGGCGCAGTTGCTGCCGGCCCAGGCGCTGGCGGACTGGCTGGGCATCGACGCGCTTCCTGCCTGGCTTTTTATGCTTGGCACGACGCTGGCGGTCACATTGCTCAGCCAATTTGCCCTTTCGCCCATCATGATGGCGGTTTTTTTCGGAGCGGTTCTGGGGTCGCTGCCCAGCTTACCGGCAACACCGACCCAAACCGCACTGGCCGTTGCAACGGGTTGGGCAGTCTCGACGACCATCTCTCCATTCGCGTCCGGCGTGATCATGCTCAGCCGCGTCACCGGGCATTCCGGCGCAAAGCTGACCTATCGTTGGAACGGCATATACACCGGCCTGACGATCGCGGCGCTTGTGGTTGGATACTGGCTGATCACGGGCGGCGTGTAGGGTTCTGATCCTCGGTCCCTAACCCCCCGAACGCCGCTACTTCTTCTTTCGCGTTACAAACATCAGACCGACGGCCATGACAACCATGCCGATCAGCCCGACCCAGATCGCCTGGCGCGGCCGGTCCAGGCCGTAATTGACCAGATAGACGACCGAAAAGATGAAATAGGCCGCCGACGCCAGCAGAAAAACCAAGCGCCAGGTCATCGCCGGTCAGCCCATGTTGACCAGAAGATCGGCAAAATCGGCCTCCTTCTTTTGCATCCGCGCCTGCAAGGCTCCCATCAGGTCTTCGGGCCGCAGCATACCGCCGTTCCAGGTGGCAATCTGGTCCAATCCGTCCGCCACCCGGTGGTCGCGGCCATAGGTCAGCGACTGTTTTATCCCGGCGATCGCCAGGGGCGACTTCGCCGCGATCCCCGCCGCCATCTCCAACGCGGCCAGCCGCACGGCTGCGCCGTCGGCATGAACCGAATTGATCAGGCCCCAGCCTGCCGCCTCTTCCGCTGAAAACCGCCGTCCTGTCAGGGCCAGTTCGGCCGCGATCCCCGGCGCGATCAGCTTTGGCAGTCGTTGCAATGTGCCCACATCCGCGGCCATGCCGATATTGATCTCTTCGATTGAAAAGGACGCATCGGCACTGGCCAGACGGACATCGCAGGCGGTGATCATGTCGATCCCGCCGCCGATGCACGCACCCTGGATCGCCGCGATCACCGGCAGGCGGGTTTGCTCCAGCGAACTCAACGACGCCTGCAAACGCAGAATCTCGCGGCGAAACGCAAATGCGGCCCGCCCGGGCTCGGCCTGCATAACCCCCATGATGCCCTGAAAACTGGCCAGATCCATCCCGCCGGTAAAGTGCTTTCCGCGGCCGGTCAGTACGACGGCGCGCACGGATGTATCGCCATCCAGCGCATCGATCATCCGTGGCAGATCGTTCCAAAAATCGGGGTTCATCCCGTTCGCCTTGTCCGGCCGGTTCATTGCCAGTTCCGCGACCGCGCCGTGGCGTTCGACTTCGAAGAATGCGCTTGCAGGCAGTTCCATTTTATCCTCGTTCAACGTTCAGATTGGGCGCCATTTCAGTGAACTGCCCGTTCAATCGACATATTCGATGTGAACCCCGCCCAGGAAAAGATCAATATTCCTTGGCGACGGCTTCCCGGCCTTGCCATCCTCTTCCATGCCCGCCTCCTTGGCGGTAATTGCGTCCAGATTGACGGCGGCTGCTTTCAGCATTCCTTGCGGGACCACGACAACCCCATCGCGATCGCCCACCACCACGTCGCCGGGCTCGACCCGCTGGCCGCCGACCCAAACCGGCAATCCGACCGATCCCGGGCCCTTCTTGTCCGGCCCGGACGGGCGCACGCCCGCCGCAAAGACGGGCAGACCGACCTCTTCCAAGGCTTCGACGTCACGGATCATGCCATCGGTCACGACCGCAATGGCGCCGCGGTTGCGCGCAAAGGAAACAATCAGATCGCCGATTACCGCGCAATCCCGGTGGCCATGGGTGGCCACCATCATGACATCGCCCGGCTGAACGCTGTCCAAGGCCGCCCAGAACGCCAGGTTGTCATGGCGTCCGGCATCGATCGTCAGTGCCGTGCCGCAAAACCGGAAGGCGGGCGTGACCGGTTTGATCTCTGGCGCCAGCGATCCGCCACGGCCTGCGGCGTCCGATACATTGCCCGACGGCGCATCGCGGAACTGGTCCACCAGATCCGCGGACGGACGGTCCCAGGTCTTTTTCACGGTGATGATCGGTTGGGTCTCGGTGGTACTCACGCTTTCCTCCCGCTCGGGTTGGGGTTACGCCGGGACCAAATCAGAAAGCCGGGCGGAGGGAAAGCGGTGAAAGATCCCCAAGTTGCGATGATCGGCGCCGGCGCGCTCGGTGGTTCGATGGCAGGCGCTTTGCTGCGCGCTGGTGCGAACGTGACCATTATCGACACCGACGCCCAGCATGTTGCCGCGATCAACCGCGATGGCCTGAAGGTTCTGAACCTGGCGGACGAGGCACCTTTAAGGGTGTCCGCGGCTACGCAACCAGACGCAGCTGGGTGGGCCGATCTGGCGATTGTGATGACGCCGACCTACGAACGGGACGCTGCGGCAAAGACCGCGGCCCATGTCCTGAAACCGGACGGCTCTGCGGTCTCGTTGCAGAATGGCCTGGGCAACGCGGATGTGCTGATCGCGGCATTGGGTGCGGACCGGGTGTTCATGGGATCCTCGAAATCCTCGAAATCCTCGGCAGACCGCCCGGCGCCAGGGCAGCCGCGGATCACCAAGCTCGACCCGCTGACGGTCGGCGAATTCGATGGCCGGACCCATCCACGCACCGATTGGCTGGCGCAAAACCTGACCGCCGGCGGGATCGCGACCGGGATCACCGGCAATATCGACGGCGTGCTCTGGTCCAAGTTCATAACCAATTGCTGCATCAACGCCTTTTCCGCCATTACGGGTCTGCGAATGGGTGAAGTCAGCCGCATTCCCGGTCTTGGGCCGATGCGCTGGGACGTCGTCGACGAATGCCTTGCCGTCGTCCGTGCCAAGGGCATCGATCTGCCCGACCCGGACCCGGCCGCAGCCTTGCGGCCCCATGTCTGGCGCAAGTTCACGCAACCCTCGATGCTGCAAATGATGGAAGCCGGACGGCCAATCGAAATCGAAGCGATCAACGGGCATCTGGTGCGCGAGGCTGATGCGCTGGGGATCCCGGTGCCGGTAAACCGAGTTCTCACCGCGCTGGCCCGCGGCCGCGCCGCGGCGTTCGCCCGCGATCAGGCTGCGGCCCCAGATTATCCCGCACTGACCGCTGCCGCAGAAACCGAAGTCGACCGGGGCGAGACGCCTTGGGATCAAACGGAGACACTCTGATGACCGATATCACCCAGGCCGACCTTGACCGCCTTGCCGAATGGGACACGCCGACAATCTGCAATGGCTTGGAGTTGTTGGATCAGGCATTCCGCCTGACCGGCTACACAACACGGGCGTTCACCTGCCTGCGGCCGGATGCAAAACCCATTGTCGGCTATGCCCGAACGGCGACGATCCGCGCCTCGGTCCAGCCGGGGCCCGAGGCTGCGGCGCTGCGGCGCGAGTATTATTCCTATATCGATCAGGGCGGGCCAAAGCCGTCGATCACGGTCCTGCAGGACACCGACGATCAACCCGCTCGCGGCGCCTTTTGGGGCGAGGTGAATACCAACATCCACAAGGGTCTGGGCAGTCTTGGTGTCATCACCAACGGCTCGATCCGCGATCTGGCCGATTCGGCGGCCGGGTTTCAGGCCCTGGCCGGTCAGGTCGGGCCCAGCCATGCCTGGGTTCATGTCACGTCGGTCGGCGGGACCGTGGAAGTCCACGGCATGACCGTGCGCCCCGGTGATCTGATCCACGCCGATGTCCATGGCGCCGTCATCGTTCCGACCGAGCATGTCAAGGCGCTGCCAGGCGTGATCCAATCCATCGCCCGGCGCGAGGCGGTCATCATTCAGGCCGCCCAGACCCCCGGTTTCGATGCCGAAAAACTGTTCGCCGCCCAGGGTGCGGCGGAAGACGTGCACTGACCGACAAACAGGGATTCGAGCGCGCGTGAAGGAGTGAGCCGGAAAGCCCAGTTCCCGCGGGATCCCTTGCGCCGCAGATCAAGACGAAGGCACCGGGTCAAAGCGCGATGGCGCTTTGACCGACGCGGCCCCCTACCTGAGCAAGCCGCTAATCGTCTCGTGCAGGGATGCCGGGATCTCGATCCCGCTGTCCGGTGTTTTCTCGCGCGCCACATACCGGCGGTCGCCCGGCAGGCGCACACCATCCATCCCGCTCAGGCGCTGCAACAGGCTGTCGCCGCGCGCAATCGCGTCTTCACCGCCCAATTTCACGGGGTCCAGTGCCAGGATCAGTTCGCCGCCTGTCGCCGGGCCGCCGTCGCCATTATCCGCTTCACCGGCTTCCTGGCTCGATACTTCGCCGATCAGCGGACCGCACATCAGATCGACCATCAAAGCGATTGCACCGCCCTTGTACCCCCCGAAAGGTAACTGCGCGCCCTCCAGGATGGCTGCGGGATCGGTTGTCGGATTGCCATCTGCGTCGATGCCCGCGCCTTCGGGCAACGCATGGCCGTCGCGCTTGGCGATCTGGATCTCGCCGCGCGCCATCGCGGCCGATGCCTGATCCCAGACCATCGCACCGCCATTGGGGCGCGGATAGGCAAATGACATCGGATTCGTTCCGAAAAACGGCTTCTTCCCGCCTGCGGGCGCCATATAGGGCGGCGAGTTGACAAAGGCCATGGCGACCAGCCCGTGCTGCGCCAGCGCTTCGGTTTCAGGCCACAACGCGGCATAATGGTGGGTGCGCCGGATCGCCAAAGCCGCCATTCCCTGCGCCCGTGCCGCCTTGATCAGCGGGCCGCGCCCCATTTCCAAAGACAACGGCGCCACGCTCAAGTCACCGTCAACATGGATCACGCAGGGGCTGGATTGCACCAGCTTCGGCAGCGCGTTGCCGTTGATTTTCCCGGCCTTCAGGCTCTTCACATATCCGGGGACCCGGAACAGTCCGTGCGACTTGCAACCATCGCGCTCGGCGGCCCGCATGTTGCGCGCAACCGCTGATGCGTTGTCGTCATTGCAGCCATTGGCCATCAAGGCCGTCCGTGCCAGACCGAATACCTCGTCCAGCGTCAGTCTGACCTGTTCCATCTCTGTCCTCCAGTTGCCGTAGCGGCAAGTCGATGTGTTCCACCTTGCCGCCCATGCGTAGGTGGCCCTATTGTCCTTGTAAACAACGGGCTGCAACAGCCCCAGGGGAGGACGACATGGGCGAGAGGCTTCCGTTCGGAACACTCGATGACAAGGTTGCAATTGAATCTGTGTCCTATGCCGATAGGCAGGCACATTCGACGGTCTACAAGGCGCTGACGGCAACGGCCGAACAGTACGGCAACCGACCCGCGATCAGCTTTCAGATCAGATCCGGCGAAAAGGACAAGGCCGAAACGCTGACCTGGCGCGCAGCGCATTCGCGCGTGACGCAGGCGGCCAACCTCTTTCGCAGTCTGGGCGTGGGCGAAAGCGACGTCGTCGCCTATCTGATGCCGAACGCCAACGAGACGGCCATCGCAATGCTCGCCGGGGCCACGGCGGGGATCGTCAATCCGATCAACCCGCTGCTGGAACCGGAACAGATCGCTTCGATCCTGAAGGACACCAACGCCAAGGTTCTGGTCACGCTGGCCTCGTTCGTCAAAACCGATGTGGCGCAAAAGGGTCATGAAGCTGCCGCGATGGCGGGCTGTGTCGAGACGATCGTCGAAGTCGATCTGAAACGATATCTGTCGCCGCCGATTTCGTGGTTGATCCCGTTGATGCGGCCCAAATTGGAAAAAGCATCCGGCATTCGCTGCATCAATTTCAATGCCGCGATGGACGCGCAGCCGACGACGCTGACATTCGAAGAAAATCCTTCCGACGAACGGATCGCTGCCTATTTCCACACCGGCGGCACAACCGGGATGCCGAAGGTTGCGCAGCATCAGCAACGCGGCATGTTGTATAATGGGATCCTCCCGGGGCTGTGTCTGCTCAACGAGCAATCCGTGCTGCTTTGCCCGCTGCCCATGTTCCACGTGATGGGCGCCTATGCCGTGTTCATGGCCAGTGTCGTCAACGGGTGCCACATGGTCATGCCGACACCCGCCGGATATCGCGGCGACGGTGTGTTCGACAATTTCTGGAAACTGGTCGAACGCTGGAAAGTGACATTCATGGTTACGGTGCCAACCGCGGCCTCGGCCCTGATGCAGCGTCCGATCAACGCAGATGTCTCGTCCTTGCAATACGCGTTCTGCGGGTCGGCCCCGCTGCCGGTCGGACTGTTCAACCGGTTTCAGGAATCCACCGGCGTCAAGATCCTGGAAGGCTATGGTATGACCGAGGCGACATGCATCGTGTCGGTCAACCCGCCCGACGGCGAACGCAAGATCGGTTCGGTCGGGCTGCCTTTCCCTTACACGGACGTCAAGGTTCTGCACTGTGACGAGGCTGGCAATATCACCAAGGAATGCGGCGTCGACGAAATTGGTGAAATCAGCGTCATGAACCCCGGGGTCTTCCCCGGCTATACCGACCTCAACCGGAACGAAGGATTGTTCGCCGGTCCCGAGGGGTATCTGCGCACCGGAGATCTCGGCCGTTTCGACGCCGATGGGTATCTATGGATCACCGGCCGGGCCAAGGATCTGATCATCCGGGGCGGGCACAATATTGACCCTGCCGAGATTGAAGAGGCCCTGGCCGAACATCCCGCCGTTGCCTTTGTCGGGGCGATCGGTCAGCCCGATGCCCATGCTGGCGAAGTTCCCTGTGCCTATGTCGAGTTGGCCGATGGCGCGAATGTCACCGAGGCAGAACTCCTCGCTCATGCCGAGGAGCATGTCGCCGAACGCGCGGCCCATCCAAAGCATCTCGAGATTATGGGCGAGCTGCCAAAAACAGCGGTCGGTAAAATCTTTAAGCCTGATCTGCGCAAAAGCGCGATCGCCCGGGTCTACACGGCGGCATTGTCCGAGGCGGGGATCGACGCCGATATCGAGGTCTTCGAAGACAAGACCCGCGGTCTGGTCGCCTCGGTTGCACCAAAAGGCGCGGCGGACGAGGCCGCCATCGGCGCTGTCCTCAGCGCCTTTGCCCGGCCTTGGGAGATGCGCAGCTAAAATAGTTTTCAGCCTGACATCATCCGTCAGGCGTCGCGAACAGGCAGCCAATCGCCGGCAATCCGGACCTGACCGGCGAACGCCCGCCGGTCCGGTCCGGATTGTCCGCGGCTGGGAACCCTGTTAGCCTTTCACGACACCAGACGAAGGGAGCATATAATGCGTATTGTCTTATTCTTTCTTGCAACATTGATTGCAGCCGCACCTGCAACCGGCGACACTTTGGTCAGAGCCGACGCTGAACAGATGGCAGACGTCATACGGGACGTCGGTTTCAAGGCTGTCATTACGACGGACAGCGACGGCGATCCGATGATCAAAAGCAGTTCGCAGGGTGCCGACTGGTCGATCCTGTTCTACGGGTGTACGGGTGGGCAAACTTGCACCTCGGTGCAGTTTTCCGCGGCATTCGATCTTACTGATCCTATGTCCGGAACTCCGATCAACGATTGGAATCGCGACCGGAGGTACGGAAAGGCCTATCTCGATGCCGAAGGCGACCCCTATTTGGAGATGGATGTCGATCTCACGCACGGCGTCTCAGTCGCGACGTTCGCAAACACGGTCCAGACCTAGGATACCACGTTCGGCGCGTTTTTGAAGCACATCAACTGGTAGGATGTTGGCCGCCGCAGCCAATCGCGCGGCGCTGGGTCTTGCCGCACTGATAATGGCAGGCACGCCGGTGATCGCGCGTGCCTGCGAGCCTGTCGATTTTCTCACCATCGCACTGCCGAAAGTCGTTGATCCGGTCGCGACCGCTATCGAAGTTGCTTATCCAGGCGTGAAGATTGAAGACGACCACGTTGTCTTCAGCGCCGACATACGGCTGCCGCTGGGCGAGGTCCGCGAGATCGAGCCTGCGAAACGACTGCTGGATCCGTCGATCCGCGAGCAGTTCTTTTATCGTTATCCGCTGGACTTTGACCTGCGCCCGCGCAGCAACGCCTGGGTCGATCCCGGCCGCTTGCGCAATACCGACTTCATCCGGGCGCTGTACCCGGGCGGAAAAAGCGACATCGCACGCGGTCTGCGCACGGTGATCTATCCCGGTCTGGGCGTTAAGCCCAAATTCCTGGCCAGCCAGCGGCATTGCGTCTACGTCCAATTGCAGGCCGCGCTGGCCGAGGTCGCCGAAATCGGCGTTGGCATGGACCGGTATTTCAGGCGCCCGGGCGGCAGCTTTGCCTGGCGCCGCATCGCGGGAACCCAACGCTACAGCGCACACAGCTTCGGCATCGCCATCGATGTCGATAAAACGCTCGGACAATACTGGCGCTGGTCCGGCGCCAAACCGGGCAAGGCCGGGCGTTACAAGAACAAGATCCCGGAAGAAATGGTCCGTGCCTTTGAACGCCGCGGCTTCATTTGGGGCGGCAAATGGCACCATTATGACGGGATGCATTTTGAATACCGGCCCGAACTGATCCTGTATTCCCGGATCGTGGGCGGTTAACGCACGGCCTTCGCGGTTATCTCCCATTCGACTGGTGGGCTTTGATCTCTGGCGTCGCCTCGTTCTCGCCGTGCGTCTTTTGACTGCAGGAGGATTAGCCGCAGGAAATCCTGTGAACGGCGCTGCAGGTTTCTGTTAGGCTCTCAGCGCAATTCATGCTGCCACTCCCGCTCTCGATCCCAATCCTGGTGCGGGCGGCAGCCGGGAAAAATCTGGGCATGAAGCCGTTCGACCTTGCTGCATATTCCTACCGCGATGACCCCGCGGTGGCCGCATTTGACGACAGCGCGCCAGTTGCGGTGATGGATGGCGAATGCGCCCTCTGCACTTTCGGGGCGCGGCTGATCGACCGGTTCGACCGGGCCGGCCGCATCAGGATATGCCCGGCGCAGACACCGCTTGGCGGCGCGCTGATGACCCATTACGGGATGCAGCCGGACGATCCCGAAAGCTGGTTGCTGCTGGATCGCGGCCACGCTTACACGTCCCTCGATGCGATGATCCGGGCCGCGAGGATGGCCGGCGGGCCGGGGCATTGTCTGGTCGTCCTGCGCATTCTGCCGCGCCCGGTGCAAGACTGGCTCTATCGCCGGATCGCCCGAAATCGTTATGCGATGTTTGGACGGACCGATCTTTGCGCGGTCGCACCGCCCAGTCTGCGGGCGCGGTTGATCGGTTGACAGGCGGGCCAGCACCATTATAAGCGCGCTCTTCCGTCCGTTAGGGCGGATCCACGGCGTCCGTGGCCCGGGAAACCGGGGTCCTGTCGTCCCTGCGCAGCAGGGGAAAGGAGGTCGCCTGAACATTTGATAGGAGAAAAGCCGTGACCAAGCGCACGTCTGCCAAGTACAAACTCGACCGCCGGATGGGTGAAAACATCTGGGGCCGCCCGAAATCCCCCGTCAATCGCCGCGAATATGGCCCGGGCCAGCACGGACAGCGCCGGAAGGGCAAGATGTCCGATTTCGGCCTGCAGCTGCGCGCCAAGCAAAAGCTCAAAGGCCATTACGGCGACCTGACGGAAAAACAGTTCCGGCGCATCTATGCCGAAGCCGAGCGCCGCAAAGGCGATACCGGTGAAAACCTGATCGGCCTGCTCGAACGCCGCCTGGACGCGGTCGTCTACCGCGCCAAGTTCGTGCCGACCGTATTTGCCGCACGCCAGTTCGTGAACCACGGCCATGTGGAAGTGAATGGCAAGCGCGTGAACGTGCCCAGCTATCGTGTGCGTGAAGGCGATGTCGTCACCCTGCGCTCGAAGGCCAAGGACATGGTTCTGGTGCTGGAAGCAATGCAATCGGCCGAGCGTGACACGCCCGATTATATCGACGTGGACCATTCCAAGATGACGGCAACATTCGTGCGCACACCCGGTCTGGGTGACGTGCCTTACGCCGTAATGATGGAACCGAACCTGGTCGTCGAGTACTACGCCAAGAATTAGTGGCCAAGAACTAGTGACCTAGAACCAGCGCGGCGACGCCATGGATCGCAGTTTTCTGCATCACCCGAAATGACTGGGGCTGATCGGCCGAAAAGGCCGACAGCCGCCATCATCGGGCAGTCCGCTGCCGTCTACTGCGCCCTTTTCTCGGGTTTTCTGGTCTACCTGACCTTCGCGTTCCAGGACTACGCCTGGTTCTCGCCCGACTTTTCCGTTTTCTGGACAGCAGGCGATATGGTCGCGAACGGCCGGCTGGCCGATGTCTATGACTGGCAGGCCGTAACCGACGCGCATCCGTTCGAAATCCATCCGGGCTTTGGGCTGCGGCCATGGGTCTATCCGCCGCCCGCCTTGATCCCGGCGCGCGCGCTGGCGGCGCTGCCGATGTGGACCAGCTTTGGCCTCTGGGTTGCGTTCAGTGCGCTGATCTATTCCTGGGTCATCGCAAGGTGCTGGCCGCAATGGCAGCCCTGGGCAGTGATCCTCTGCCTGCTCAGCTGGCCGGTGCACAGCGCCCTGAACACCGGCCAGTCGACACTGGTTCTGGCCGCCGCTGTTATTGCCGGGTTGGCTTCGCTGGAACATCGCCCGGTCCGGGCGGGCACACTTTTTGCGCTGGCGGCGCTGATAAAACCCTCGCTCCTGGTGCTCGCCCCGCTGGTGATGATCGCAGGCGGGCATTGGCGTGCGCTTTGGGCCAGCATCGCCGTCGGTGTCACCGGTCTGGCATTAACCACCTTGATCTTCGGCATCGGCATTTGGCGCCAGTGGATCGGGTCGCTGGACGGGTTTACCGACTATATCGTGACACTGGGCATTCATAACCGGGCGCTGACATTGCGCGCGCTGGCGGACCTGTTGTCGGCGCCGGACGGTGTGCGCCTGGCGCTGCAACTGATCGGCATCGTGCTGGGTTGCCTTGTCGGCTGGATGATCTTCCGGCGCACCACCGATCTGGCGCTGCGTCTGATCGGGCTGATCGGCGGCGGTATCCTGGTGGCGCCTTATGCCATGCACTACGATATGTCGTTCCTTGTCCCGGCGGCGGCGGCGATGCTGGTCTGGCCGAAACGCGAACCGCGGGATCTGATCGTGCTTTTGCCCGCACTGGCCATCATCATGCCGCTACCGCCCGTGACCGCCGTCTGCGCATTGTCCGCAACGTTGATGACAGCTGCGATTGTTCATTCGCGCAGCACGCTTTCGTTCGGTCCGGTCCAGCGTTCCGGTGCGTGATTCCCCCTTGCGCGGAGGATGGCGGGTCTGTAGATGCTACGCTCCGTCAGCCTAATCGCTGCGGGATAGGGGTGTAGCTCAGTTGGTAGAGCATCGGTCTCCAAAACCGAGGGTCGGGGGTTCGAGCCCCTCCGCCCCTGCCAGTCCCGCAGGATGCCGGTCGTTGTAATCAACCGGCAACTTAACTAGGTGATGGTCTGGACGCCCGGTTGTGGCGATGGAGAATACGATGAAGAACCCGGCCCAGTTTGTGAACGAAGTCCGCAACGAAGGCGCAAAGGTTGTTTGGCCGACGCGCAAAGAAGCGGGTATCACGACGCTGATGGTCTTCATCATGGCGACATTGGTCGCGATCTTCTTCTTCTTCGTCGACCAGATCCTGTCCTGGGGCATCGACATGGTGCTGCGCCTGGGCCTTTGACGCGCCCAACCGCTACTCCGTCAATCCACTGCGAACGGTTTGCCGCCGACCCCTCAGGGCAGGGTTGCTGCCTGCGCCTCTGTTGACACCCGGGCAGCGTCGGCTCTTGCCTGTTCGCTTGTCGCCGGCATGTTTCCGGGGCCGTTATCTGGTCGCCGCCCCTGCGTTTGCACCGGCGCCTGCCCCTGCCCCTGCGCCCGCCCCTCTACTTTGCGCCGGATGGCGCGCCAGCTGTCCTTGAACGGGACCAGCATTGCTGCGCGCAGCGTCGGGTGCGGTTGCTCGATCCGGCGGCCTTGACTGTCGGCCAGTCCGAATTCCAGGTCCTCGTGCCCGTCCGGAACATAAAGCGTCCCGAACATCCAATCCCAGATCGCGAACACCTCGCCATAGTTTTTGTTGTGATGTTTGGGGTCCAGCGAATGGTGGACCTGATGCTGGCAGGGCGACATGAAGATGTGATTCATGACCCGGCCATAGCTGATCCAGATATGGCTGTGATGCAGGTTGCCGATCAGGTTGAACGCGAAATAGATCACATTCGCTCCACCAATCGTCAGGATCGAAATTTCGCCAATCAGCAGGAACAGCAAAACACCCTGGGCCAGGCCCACCAGAACGCTGAAGACGGCAAGCTGAACCAGGCGAAAGACCGGATGCACACGCGCGGTGGTGAAGGGGGTCAACACCTCCGCTGAATGGTGGACCGAATGGAAGGGCCACAGGATCGTCGATTGGTGATGGACCCGGTGGACCCAGTAC
Organism: uncultured Limibaculum sp.; assembly: GCA_951813525.2. GTDB lineage: Bacteria > Pseudomonadota > Alphaproteobacteria > Rhodobacterales > Rhodobacteraceae > Thermohalobaculum. Next base: position 1,433,742 of record CATOTJ020000002.1, on the reverse strand, counting down.
TTCGCGCAATCATAGACGGCCACGACGATCAGCGTGACCATGGCCATGCGCCAGAATGTAACCGGCGGCGGGTCATAGCTGCCCGACGTCGCCAGGGCCAGCGAAGCGGTCGTGTAGAACGCGATCGTCGGCGTGAACAGGACCACGCTGAAAAAGCCGATCCCGGCCAGCACACGCGACAGGATCATGACCTTCAGATCGACGAAATGCGATTTGTGCAGATAGATGCCGCGCGGGACCAGCCAGGACAGGAACCCGCCGGGCTGTCCGCGGACGCGCCATACAACAAAGGCGATCACGGCCATCGACGCCAGATAGGCCAGACCGACACGGACATTTAAGTCCGTCATCGTGTCGAATGCGGCCTGCAACAGGTTCAGTGGATTAAGGTCGGGCATATCCATGACATCATATAGCGGTCCCAATTGATGCACGATCTTTATGACCTGAATTTGGCAGTGTCACGGGTGGCGTCACGGGTGGCGTCACGGGTGGTGTCACGGGTGGTGTCACGGGTGGTGTCACGGATAACGCCGCCGATCTTGCCGTTCAGGACGCACCAACCATGTTGCCGCAGGGTCAAGATATCTGCTGCCCATGGCCCGGATCCCACCGCGATTTTCGTCTAAAGTTTCAGCGCGGCATTGCACCTAAGCAATCGCCATGCCAACTTCAGAGACAGATCTGATGGGCGGCGTCGAAACGGGTTGATTTTCCCCGCCTAAGCGACTAATTCACCGGACCTTCACGAACACATTCGACGCGCTGCGATTCGTCCGGCGCGTATTTCTGGTTGAGGATCGCGGCAAGTCTCTGAGAATAAAAGAGATTTCGCGGCCGGGGCATGTCTCCGGAACGGGTAGAGGAACAGGACGCACATGACGAAGCGCTGGTACTCGGTGAGCGTGCTGTCGAACTTTGAAAAGAAAGTCGCAGAATCGATCAAGGAAACGGCCGAACAACACGGTCTCACGGACGAGATCGAGGACGTTCTGGTCCCGACCGAGGAAGTCACCGAGTTGCGCCGCAACAAAAAGGTGCAGGTCGAGAAGCGATTCATGCCGGGATATGTCCTGGTGAAGATGGAGATGACCGACCGCGCCTATCACCTGATCAACGACACGAACCGGGTCACCGGATTCCTTGGCCCCCAGGGGCGGCCGACGCCGCTGCGCGACAGTGAAGTGGCGCGCATCCTGAACCAGGTCGAAGAAGGCGTCGAGCGCCCGCGCCCGATGATTATCTTCGAGATCGGCGAGCAGGTGAATGTCACTGACGGCCCCTTCGAAGGGTTTGCCGGGCTGGTCGAGGACGTGGACGAAGAAAATGCACGCCTGAAGGTGAGCGTTTCGATCTTTGGCCGGGCGACCCCGGTCGAACTGGAATACGCCCAGGTCTCCAAGCAGACCTGAGCGTTAATTCGTGGGAGGCAGGGACGGCGCGCCGTCCGGACCGTACCACGCCCTGAGGTGCCGCCGGGACGCGTCCTTGCGGTTGGAGAGAGGAAGGCTATTCGATGGCCAAAAAGGTTGTAGGCACGCTGAAGCTGCAAGTGCCGGCCGGCAAGGCGAACCCGTCGCCGCCGATCGGTCCTGCACTGGGTCAGCGCGGCATTAATATCATGGAATTCTGCAAGGCGTTCAACGCGCGCTCGCAGGATATCGAGCCGGGCGCACCGTGCCCGACGATCATCACCTATTACGTGGACAAGTCGTTCACGATGGAGATCAAGACGCCGCCCGCGTCCTATCTTCTGCGCAAGGCCGCCAAACTGTCCTCGGGCGCCAACCTGCCGGGCCGCGAGACGGTCGGCAAGGTCAATGCCAAGCAGGTGCGCGAGATCGCCGAACTGAAGATGAAAGACCTGAACGCCAATACTGTCGAGCAGGCCATGAAAATCATCGCCGGGTCCGCCCGGTCGATGGGCATCGAGGTGCAGGGGTAGGATCATGGCAAAAACCGGAAAGCGTATGAAAGCCGCCAAGGCGGCAATGGAAAACAGGTACAATGTCGCGATCAGCGATGCGGTCAGCATGGTCAAGGCGAACGCCACCGCCAAGTTCGACGAAACCGTCGAGATCGCGATGAACCTGGGCGTTGACCCGCGCCATGCCGACCAGATGGTCCGCGGTGTGGTCAGCCTGCCAAACGGCACGGGCAAGACGACACGGGTTGCCGTGTTTGCCCGCGGCCCGAAGGCCGAGGAAGCCCAGGCCGCCGGGGCCGACATTGTCGGCGCCGAAGACCTGATGGAAGCCATTCAGGGCGGCAAGATCGATTTCGATCGCTGCATCGCGACACCCGACATGATGCCGATCGTCGGCCGTCTCGGCAAGATCCTGGGTCCGCGCAACCTGATGCCGAACCCAAAGGTCGGCACGGTTACCATGGATGTGACGCAGGCTGTGAATGACGCCAAGGGCGGCCAGGTGCAGTTCAAGGTCGAAAAAGCCGGTGTCGTCCATGTCGGTGTCGGCAAAGCCAGCTTCGGCGAGGCGCAGATCGAAGAGAATGTGCGCGCGCTGATCGAGGCGGTTCAAAAGGCCAAACCGGCAGGCGCCAAAGGCACCTACATGAAAAAGATCTCGATCAGCTCGACCATGGGTCCGGGCGTGACGATCGACGTCGGCAGCCTGAGCGCCTGAGGAATACGGCGGGGGCGATGACCCCGCCGCGAAGAGCCCCGGGTCACCGGGGCGGGGGGCAACCCCCAATCCGTCCGAGACGGTGGGCAGCCGGGCAACCGGTAAAAGTCCTGCCATAGACGGGGAAGAGGCGAACGAATTCAGCACGCGACCGCTTGGTCTGGGCTGATCTTGGCCGGTTCCCTGGACGGAACCACCGCAACGGGCACGGTGAACGTGCCCGGGGCAAACAGGAAGAGCCGGGGAGCATATCCCCAAACTTGGAGTGAAACTGTGGACAGAGCCCAAAAGGAAGCGGTTGTCGGCGAACTCGGCAACATCTTCTCGGACTCTGGCGTGATTGTGGTTGCACAATACGCCGGTCTGTCAGTTGCCGAGATGACGGATCTCCGTAATCGCATGCGTGAAGCAGGCGGTTCGGTCCGTGTCGCCAAGAACAGGCTCGCCAAGATCGCCCTGGAAGGCACACCCTGCGAAGGCGTGGGCAAATATCTCCAGGGTCAGAATGTGCTTGCATATTCCGAAGATCCCGTCGCCGCGGCCAAGGTCGTGGAAGCGTATGCCAAGACGAACCAGAAACTGGTCGTTGTCGGTGGCGCGATGGGTGAGGACATTCTGGACCCCAATGGTGTCAAGGCTGTGGCCGCGATGCCGTCGCGCGAAGAACTGATCGCGACGGTTGCGGGCATGATCGGGGCACCGGCGTCCAATCTGGCAAGCGCAATCGGCGCCCCTGCCGCGAACATTGCCGGATGTCTGGCAACGATCGCAGATGGGGAAACCGCCGAGGCGGCCTGACCTTAAGAAGCAACAGACGGGACGGCAAACGCCGGAACCCCCACTGAAACAAATGGAACGGACAAATGGCTGATATTGAAAAGCTCGCCGAAGAAATCGTGGGCCTCACGCTGCTGGAAGCTGCCCAGCTGAAGGACCTGCTGAAAGACAAGTACGGCATCGAACCCGCCGCTGGTGGCGCGGTGATGATGGCGGCTGCTCCGGCCGACAGCGCCGAAGCTGCTGAAGAAAAGACCGAGTTCGACGTCGTCCTGATGGATGCGGGCGAAAAGAAGATCAACGTGATCAAGGAAGTTCGCGCGATCACTTCGCTGGGTCTGAAAGAAGCCAAGGAATTGGTCGAGGCTGGCGGCAAAGCCGTCAAGGAAGCCGTCACCAAGGACGAAGCCGAAGAGATCAAGAAGAAGCTCGAAGAGGCTGGCGCCAAGGTCGAGCTCAAGTAATCCGCCGTGCGGCGTCTGCCGCACAGCGTCTGAGACATGGCTGGACCCGGGAAATCCGGGTCCAGCCGCAATTGTCTTAGACGTGCCGTCTCAGGGGCCTCGCCGGGAAACCGGAAAAAGGGACCTCTCAGACGGCACGGTAAAGGTCCGGGAAGCGTTCGTGGGGGGCCACGTTCGTTCGTATTGGACCGGCCGAGTTGAGGCGCGCAGGACAAAGCGCCACCGCGGACCCGGCGGTGGTGGTTCTGCCAGCAATATCGAGGATACACATGGGCGAGATGTTTTCCGGACGCAAGCGGATCAGAAAGTACTTTGGCAAGCTGCGCGAAGTCGCAGAGATGCCGAACCTGATCGAGGTCCAGAAGAGCTCCTACGACCTGTTTCTGGATTCCGGTGACGCCGAGGTTCCGACCGACGGCGAAGGCATCCAGGGCGTTTTCCAATCGGTTTTTCCGATCAAGGATTTCAACGAAACCGCAGTGCTCGAGTTCGTGCGTTACGAACTGGAACCGCCGAAATACGATGTCGAGGAATGCCAGCAGCGCGACATGACCTATGCTTGCCCGCTGAAGGTGACCCTGCGCCTGATTGTGTTCGAGGTTGACGAGGACACCGGCGCCAAGTCGGTCAAGGACATCAAGGAACAGGACGTCTACATGGGCGACATGCCGCTCATGACGCCCAATGGCACGTTCATCGTGAACGGCACGGAACGCGTGATCGTCAGCCAGATGCACCGCTCGCCCGGTGTGTTCTTCGATCACGACAAGGGCAAGACCCACGCCCTGGGCAAGCTGCTGTTCGCATCGCGCGTAATCCCCTATCGCGGGTCGTGGCTCGACTTCGAATTCGATTCCAAGGACATCGTCCATTGCCGCATCGACCGCCGCCGCAAACTGCCGGTGTCGGCAATGCTGTACGCGCTCGGTTTGGATCAGGAAGGTATCTGCGATTTCTTCTACGACCGCGTCGTCTATGACCGCGTCAAGAAGGGTGAAGGCTGGCAGATCCCGTTCAACCCCGAACGCCTGCGCGGCTCGGCGCCGTCCTTTGACCTTGTCGACGCCAAGTCCGGCGAAGTGATTGCCAAAGCGGGTCAGAAACTGACACCCCGCAAGCTCAAGCAGATTGCCGAAGGCGGCGTGAAGAAGATCCTGGCCCCGCACGAGGCGATCCTGGGTCGCTATGTCGCCGTGGACATGATCGACGAGAAAACCGGCCACATCCATATCGAGGCCGGCGACGAGATCGACGAAGAGAAGATCGAAACCCTGTTGGGCGCCGGTTTCAAATCGATCCAGACGCTCGACATCGACCACATCAATATCGGTGGCTATATCCGCAACACCATGGCCGTGGACAAATCCCACGACCGCAATGGCGCTCTGATGGATATTTACCGGGTCATGCGCCCGGGCGAGCCGCCGACCGTTGAAGCGGCAGAGGCGATGTTCCAATCGCTGTTCTTCGACAACGAGCGTTATGACCTTTCCGCCGTTGGCCGCGTCAAGATGAACATGCGCCTGGAACTGGACGCTCCCGACACGCAGCGCACGCTGCGCAAGGAAGACATCATGGCCGTCATCAAGGCCTTGGTCGACCTGCGCGACGGGCGCGGCGATGTCGATGACATCGACCACCTGGGCAATCGCCGCGTGCGGTCTGTCGGCGAACTGATGGAAAATCAGTACCGCGTCGGCCTGCTGCGCATGGAACGGGCGATCCGCGAGCGCATGTCGTCCGTGGAAATCGACACGGTCATGCCGCAGGATCTGATCAACGCCAAACCGGCAGCGGCAGCGGTGCGCGAATTCTTCGGCTCCTCGCAGCTTTCGCAGTTCATGGACCAAACCAACCCGCTTTCGGAAGTCACCCACAAACGCCGTCTCTCGGCGCTTGGCCCGGGCGGTCTGACACGCGAGCGTGCGGGCTTCGAGGTTCGTGACGTTCACCCGACCCACTATGGCCGGATGTGCCCGATCGAAACGCCGGAAGGCCCGAATATCGGCCTGATCAACTCGCTGGCTTCGTTCGCGCGTGTGAACAAATATGGCTTTATCGAAACGCCGTATCGCGAAGTGGTGGACGGCAAGATCACCGACGAAGTGCGGTATCTGAGTGCCACCGAAGAAATGCGCCACACGGTCGCCCAGGCGAACTCGCGCACCAATCCGGACGGAACGTTCCAAAACGAACTGGTCTCGACCCGCAAGGCGGGCGACTTCATGCTGTCGCCGCGTGAGAACATCACGCTGATGGATGTCTCGCCGAAACAGCTTGTGTCCGTGGCTGCATCGTTGATCCCGTTCCTGGAAAATGATGACGCCAACCGCGCCCTGATGGGCTCGAACATGCAACGCCAGGCCGTGCCGCTGCTGAAAGCAGATGCACCCTTTGTCGGCACGGGGATGGAGGCCAAAGTCGCACGCGACAGCGGCGCCGCCATCACCGCCCGCCGCGGCGGTGTGATCGATCAGGTCGACGCTATGCGTATCGTTGTGCGCGTGACCGACAAGATGGATCTGGGCGATCCGGGCGTCGACATCTACCGTCTGCGCAAGTTCCAGCGTTCGAACCAGAACACCTGCATCAACCAGCGCCCGCTGGTCAAAGTGGGTGACCGGGTCGGCGCCGGTGACGTGATCGCCGACGGCCCGTCGACCGATCTGGGCGAACTGGCCCTGGGCCGGAACACGCTGGTCGCGTTCATGCCCTGGAACGGCTACAACTTCGAGGATTCAATCCTGATCAGCGAACGCGTCGCCAAGGACGATGTCTTCACCTCGATCCATATCGAGGAATATGAAGTCATGGCCCGCGACACCAAGCTGGGCCCCGAGGAAATCACCCGCGATATCCCCAATGTCGGCGAGGAAGCCCTGCGCAATCTCGACGAAGCCGGGATCGTTTATATCGGGGCCGAGGTTGGGCCGTCCGACATTCTGGTCGGCAAGATCACGCCCAAGGGCGAAAGCCCGATGACGCCGGAAGAAAAGCTTCTGCGCGCCATCTTTGGCGAAAAGGCCTCGGATGTGCGGGACACATCACTGCGGATGCCTCCGGGCGATTTCGGAACTGTTGTCGAGGTTCGTGTCTTCAACCGCCATGGTGTGGACAAGGACGAACGCGCCCTGCAGATCGAGCGTGAGGAAATCGAACGCCTCGCCCGTGACCGCGACGATGAGCTGGAGATCCTCGAGCGCAATATCTACGCGCGCCTCAAGGAAATGATCTTTGGCAAGACCGCCGTGAAGGGTCCGAAAGGCGTCAAGCCCAAGTCCGTGATCGACCAGGACCTGCTCGACAGCCTGTCGCGCGGCCAGTGGTGGCAATTGGCGCTGCCCGAAGAAGACGACGCCAAGGCAGTCGAGGCCCTGAACGAGCAGTACAACCAGGCCAAGCGTGTTCTGGAAGCTCGTTTCGAGGACAAGGTCGAAAAGGTCCGCCGCGGCGACGATCTGCCCCCGGGCGGCATGAAGATGGTCAAAGTCTTCGTGGCCGTGAAGCGCAAGCTTCAGCCCGGCGACAAGATGGCCGGCCGGCACGGCAACAAGGGTGTCATCTCGCGCGTTGTGCCCGAAGAAGACATGCCGTTCCTCGACGACGGAACGCCGGTCGACTTCGTCTTGAACCCGCTCGGCGTGCCATCGCGCATGAATGTCGGTCAGATCCTCGAGACCCATATGGGTTGGGCGGCGGCCAATCTCGGCCGCGGCATCGACGAGGCGCTTCAGGCCTATCGCGAAAACGGCAGCATGGCCCCGGTCAAGGACGCCATGAAGCTGGCCTATGGCGATGGTATCGAAAAAGAGCTGAAAGGCTGGACCGAGGAAGAGATCGTCGAAGCAGCGGGCAATGTGACCCGCGGCGTCCCGATCGCAACCCCGGTGTTCGATGGTGCCAAGGAAGCTGATGTGAATGAGGCGCTGGAAAAGGCCGGCCTCGATCAGTCCGGCCAGGTCACGCTTTACGATGGCCGCACAGGCGAGGCGTTCAACCGCCAGGTCACGGTCGGCTACAAGTATCTCTTGAAGCTGCACCACCTGGTGGACGACAAAATCCACGCCCGTTCGACCGGTCCCTACAGCCTGGTCACCCAGCAACCGCTGGGCGGCAAGGCCCAGTTCGGCGGTCAGCGTTTCGGCGAGATGGAGGTCTGGGCGCTGGAAGCCTACGGCGCCGCCTACACCTTGCAGGAAATGCTCACCGTCAAATCGGACGATGTTGCGGGCCGCACCAAAGTCTACGAGTCGATCGTCAAGGGCGAGGACAATTTCGAGGCCGGTATCCCGGAATCGTTCAACGTCCTGGTCAAAGAGATCCGCTCGCTCGGCCTCAACGTCGAACTGATGGACGGCGACGAAGAAATCTGATCCCCGGCGCCCCGGGCCGCGACACCCCCTTCGCGGCCCCGCCGGGGCTCACCCTTTCCCGGGGGATGATGGAGACCTGATATGAACCAGGAATTGACCAACATCTTCAATCCGGCCGAGCCGCCGAAAACGTTCGAAGAAATCAAGATTTCGCTCGCCAGCCCCGAGCGGATCCTGTCGTGGTCGTTTGGCGAGATCAAAAAGCCGGAAACGATCAACTACCGGACCTTCAAGCCCGAGCGTGACGGCCTGTTCTGTGCCCGTATCTTTGGCCCGATCAAGGACTACGAGTGCCTGTGTGGCAAATACAAGCGCATGAAATATCGCGGGATCACCTGCGAGAAATGCGGCGTTGAAGTCACACTGCAAAAAGTGCGCCGCGAGCGTATGGGCCACATCCAGCTGGCCGCGCCCGTTGCCCATATCTGGTTCCTGAAGTCGCTGCCGTCCCGCATCGGCTTGATGCTGGACATGACGCTGCGCGATCTGGAACGCATTCTCTACTTTGAACAGTATGTGGTGATCGAGCCGGGTCTGACGGACCTCTCGTTCCGCCAGCTCTTGACCGAGGAAGAGTTTCTCGACGCCCAGGATGAATATGGCGAGGACACGTTCCGCGCCGGTATCGGTGCCGAAGCGATCCGCGAGATGCTGTCGGCCATCGACCTGGAATCCGAGCGCGACACGCTGCGCGAGGAACTGGCCGAGGCAACCGGTGAGCTGAAGCCCAAGAAGATCATCAAGCGGCTGAAGCTGGTCGAAAGCTTTGTCGAATCCGGCAACCGCCCGGAATGGATGATCCTGACGGTCGTTCCGGTCATCCCGCCGGAACTGCGCCCGCTGGTGCCGCTGGACGGTGGCCGGTTTGCGACCTCGGATCTCAACGATCTCTACCGCCGGGTCATCAACCGCAACAACCGCCTCAAGCGTCTGATCGAGCTGCGCGCGCCGGACATCATCATCCGCAACGAAAAGCGGATGCTGCAGGAATCGGTCGATGCACTGTTCGACAACGGCCGCCGCGGCCGCGTGATCACGGGCGCCAACAAGCGACCGCTGAAATCTCTCAGCGACATGCTCAAGGGCAAGCAGGGCCGGTTCCGTCAGAACCTTCTCGGCAAGCGCGTCGACTTCTCGGGCCGGTCGGTCATCGTAACCGGGCCGGAACTAAAGCTGCACCAGTGCGGCCTGCCCAAGAAGATGGCGCTCGAGCTGTTTAAGCCGTTCATCTATTCAAAACTCGACGCCCGCGGTCTCTCCAGCACGGTCAAACAGGCCAAAAAGCTGGTGGAGAAAGAGCGCCCGGAAGTCTGGGACATCCTGGACGAGGTTATCCGCGAGCACCCGGTTCTTCTGAACCGTGCGCCGACCCTGCACCGTCTGGGCATCCAGGCGTTCGAGCCGGTTCTGATCGAGGGCAAGGCCATCCAGCTTCACCCGTTGGTCTGCGCCGCGTTCAACGCCGACTTCGACGGCGACCAGATGGCCGTTCACGTTCCGCTGAGTCTCGAAGCTCAGTTGGAAGCGCGCGTCCTGATGATGTCGACCAACAACGTCCTTTCCCCTGCCAACGGCAAGCCGATTATCGTGCCGTCGCAGGATATGGTCCTCGGCCTCTACTACGTCTCGCTCCTGAAAGAGGGCGAGCCGAATGAAGGCATGATGTTGGCGGACATGTCCGAGATCGAGCATGCGCTTCAGGCCGGTCTGGTGAACATTCACACCAAGATCATCACACGGTTCGAAACGGTGGACGAAGCGGGCAATCCGATCCGTCAGCGCGTGGAGACCACGCCTGGCCGGATGATGCTGGCCAATCTACTGCCCAAGAATCACATGGTCCCGCTGGATCTGGTCAACCGGCCCCTGCGCAAGGGCGAGGTCGGCGAGCTGATCGATACCGTCTACCGCCACTGCGGTCAAAAGGACTCGGTCATCTTCTGCGATCAGATCATGTCTCTCGGCTTCACTCAGGCGTTCAAGGCCGGCATCAGCTTCGGCAAGGACGACATGGTGATCCCGGAAACCAAATGGGACATCGTGAACGAGACCCGCGGACTGGTCGCCGAGTTCGAACAACAGTACCAGGACGGCCTGATCACCCAGGGCGAAAAGTACAACAAGGTTGTCGATACCTGGGCGAAGTGTACGGACCGTGTCGCCGACGAGATGATGAAGGAAATCTCGTCCGTTCAGGTTGACGAGGAAGGCCGCGAGGTCGAACCGAACTCGATCTACATGATGTCGATCTCCCGCGCCCGTGGCTCGCCGGCCCAGATGCGCCAGCTCGCCGCCATGCGCGGCCTGATGGCCAAACCGTCGGGCGAGATCATCGAAACGCCGATTGTCTCGAACTTTAAAGAAGGTCTGACCGTGCTCGAGTACTTCAACTCGACCCACGGTGCCCGTAAGGGTCTGGCCGATACGGCTTTGAAGACCGCGAACTCGGGCTATCTGACCCGCCGCCTGGTCGACGTGGCGCAGGACTGCATCATCAAGGTGCATGATTGCGGCACCGATATCGGCATCACGCAGGAACCGGTGATCCAGTCGGGGAACCTGATTTCCTCGATCGGCGAGCAGGTTCTCGGCCGTGTGCCGATGGAGGATATCCTCGACCCTGCCACGAACGATCTGGTTCACCCGCACGGCGTTCTGATCGAGGAGGCCGATGCAATCCGGATCGACGATGCCAAGGTTCAGCAGATCAAGGTGCGCTCGCCGCTCACTTGCGAAGCTGATGACGGCGTTTGTGCCACCTGCTATGGCCGCGATCTGGCCCGCGGGACACCGGTGAATGTCGGCGAGGCTGTCGGCATCATCGCCGCACAGTCGATCGGCGAGCCGGGCACACAGCTGACGATGCGGACCTTCCACATCGGCGGCGCCGCCAACGTCTCGGACAACTCGTTCCTCGAAGCCACGCAGGAAGGTAAGGTCAAACTGGTCAACAGAAATACGCTGACCAACGCTGATGGCGACACCGTCGTCATGGGCCGGACCATGCAGATCCTGATCATGGACGACCAGGGCCGCGAGCGTGCCAGCCACAAGCTGGCCTATGGCTCGAAGCTCCTTGTCGAGGATGGCGACGAGGTCGTGCGCGGACACCGCATGGCCGAATGGGATCCCTACACCCTGCCGATCATCGCGGAAAAGGGCGGGATCGCCAAATATGTCGATCTCGATCTGGGCGCCACCGTGCGTGAGGAAACCGATGACGCCACCGGGATCACTCAGCGGATCGTTTCCGACTGGCGCACCGCGCCAAAGGGCAACGACCTGCGCCCGGCGATCACGGTTGTCGACAAGGATGGTGAAGTCGTGTTGCTCGATAACGGCAATGCGGCCCACTATATGATGTCGGTGGACGCGATTCTGTCGGTCGAGGACGGTCAGGAAATCCCGCCGGGCACTATCGTCTCCCGTATCCCGCGTGAAGGCGCAAAGACCAAGGACATCACCGGTGGTCTGCCGCGGGTGGCGGAACTGTTCGAGGCACGCCGACCCAAGGACCACGCCATCATCGCCGAAATCGACGGAACCGTGTCGTTCGAGAAGGACTACAAGAACAAGCGGCGTATCGCGATCAAACCGCATGACGAGACGATGGACCCGCGGGAATATCTTATCCCCAAGGGCAAACACATCGCCGTGCAGGAGGGCGACGTGATCCAGAAGGGCGAATACATCATGGACGGCAACCCAGCCCCCCATGACATCCTCGCCATTTTGGGGATCGAAGCGCTGGCGCAGTATCTGGTCAACGAAGTGCAGGACGTCTATCGCCTGCAAGGCGTGAAGATCAACGACAAGCATATCGAGGTGATCGTTCGCCAGATGCTGCAAAAGGTCGAGATCTCGGACGGTGGCGAGACCACGCTGCTGAAAGGTGAGCAGGTCGACCGGTCCGAGCTGGAAGACATCAACCAGCGCGCCGTGGACGATGGCCGCAAGCCGGCCCAGGGGGCTCCGGTCCTTTTGGGAATTACCAAGGCCAGCCTGCAAACCCGGTCCTTCATCTCGGCCGCGTCCTTCCAGGAAACCACGCGGGTCCTGACCGAAGCCTCGGTCCAGGGCAAGCGCGACCGTCTGATCGGGCTCAAGGAAAACGTCATCGTCGGCCGGCTGATTCCGGCAGGCACCGGCGGCGCCACGACCCGGATCAAACTGGAAGCGCAATCGCGCGACAAAAAGGTGCTGGCCGAACGCCAGGCCATGGCCGAAGCCGCCGCCTCGGCGCTCGAGGTCATCGGTGACGGCGAAGACGCACCGACACCCGAACCGGCAGGCGGCGTCGCAGGCTTCGACGACATCCTGTAGCAACGTCAAAGCCGCACGAAACAGAAGGGCCCCGGGCGCAAACCCGGGGCCTTTTCTTTTTTCCGTTGCTCAACAAAACCGGTTGGCCCCGACCCTTTGCGTGCGCGGCCTAACGTGTCGGCGGCCGGGACAATGCATCCATTGGACATTTGAATCCGAATGGCCGCTATCGGAAGAACTAAGAGGCAGCCGCCGTCTCATTTTGACGACCATTCACGATTCAGCCGACTTTTGACCGGCAAATCCCAGCTTCACATATGCCCTGCCTGGTGCTGCAATAAACGATGGAGAGCCAGGCAAGCCCTTGCACCATCTTTGCCGAGTTTCCGCCTGTCTGATGTTCGTTACAGTCCGATTGTGTTACCAACGCTGCGCTTGGATGGAAAAACTGACATGGTCGTCCCTTCCCCCGAACTTGTCTCGGTTGTGCGCCGTTGGAACGAAGCGATGCGGCGCAAGGAGGCACGCACACTCACCAACATGTTGTCCACGTCCCAGCACCTCCTCTACCAAGGCAGTGCCGAAGGCGAGACCTGGGGCGGGCGGGCTTTGCGCGACGGTTTTGGCGCGCATGCCAGGGAAATCCCGGAATTCGACTGGGAAGAAACAAGCCTGAATGCCTTTGAATGTGGAAACGTCGGATGGGCCCATTGCCTTGCAAACCTACGCTTTCACAGCAACGGCAAACTGGTTCCGTGCCGCTTTACGTTCGTGCTCGTGCTCGAGGACGGCATGTGGCGGATCGTCCAAATACACAGCTCAAACGGATTTCCAAACATTGAAAAAATGGCAATTGAGCAAACGGCCCTGGACTCGTTGATCCAATCAGCGCGTGAAAATTTCACGCCGGATCAACACGAAGGCATGGCAACGGTCATGTTCAGCGATATCGTCAATTCCACGGCGTTGGCCAACGCGATGGGGGACGCGCTTTGGGTTTCAATTGTGCGGAACCATATCGCCATGGTCGAAAAATTCGTAACAGACGCAGGCGGTCGACTGATCAAGTCCCTGGGTGATGGGACAATGTCGACTTACTCGACATCACACGCAGCCCTGGAAGTTGCTCAACAAATTCAAAGAGAGAACGCCGCAACCACCAGAGAGCGACCGCTGCAGTTGCGAATTGGCGTTCACAGCGGCGAAACCATTCAAACCAAGGACGACTTCTTCGGGTCCGTCGTCAACAAGGCGGCCCGTATTGCAAGCGCGGCGTCACCCGGCGAAATCCGCATCTCGGAAGCGACCAGTCTCATGGCCGGTTCACGGCCTGATTTCACATACACTGACCCAGTGAACATTGAACTGCGAGGGTTTGAAGGCTCCCACACGCTGTTGCGCTTGGGTTGGTAGCCAAGTGCAGTTTCCAGCCGAGCGTTGGCCACCTCTCCGCCAAGACATCGACGTTTCCGGCGAGAATCAGGTCTCCGCAACAAATTTTTACCGGCCTGCGTTTTGATCAAGCATCAAGGCAAGAACAGGCGCTCAGACCATATGCAGAATTTGGCACATCAGTCTCGAAGCCGACCTTTACCGGTTTGGGGACGGAGCTGCCGTTCGCGCAAAGTGATCGATTCACGATCTAATCCTGAAAGCTGCCGTTGGGCCTACTGGAATGGTGCGCCACTTCCTGTCGGCGCACCCATGAACGGCAAAGTCGGTTCGTGACCCAAACGTAGACGTGATGTCGGGACATGCTAACAATCTGAAAGCACTTCGGCCATTGCACGTTTCAACTGTCGTGGCCTCGCAAAGTCAATCCATGTATTCTGACATCAACCAGCTTTCAGGGGGTCGGTAATTTGAGCGAACAATCAAAAGCAGGTGACCTGGACAGCCTCCGTACTGAGCGTGACAACGCGCTGGAACGCGAGGCGGCGACACGGGAGATCCTGCAGGTCATCAACCAAAGCCGGGATGACGAAGCGCCGGTTTTCGACGTTATCGTTGAGAATGCGCTGCGACTCTGCGATGCGGGCAGTGCCGGGATCATGCGCCTGCCGGTTGGCGGCACGCACCTGCAGCTGATAGCCGAGCGGGGGCTCAACGACGCGATGATCGAGATGTATCGCGAGCATCCTCCGCCGCTCGATCCCGACCAAAGCCTGCATGCACGAACGATGATCGAAAAGCAGGTACTCAACCTTCCGGACCTGGCCGCATACGCCGATCACCTGCAGCAAAGCTATTGGGGCCGCTCTGCAAGTGACGCGGGCGAGACCCACAGCCTGCTGATCGTCCCGATGGTCGTCGGAGAGGGTTGTGTCGGAACCATCGCTGTCTACCGCGGAGAGGTCCGGCCCTTCGACACCCGGCATGTCGAGCTTCTGAAGACCTTTGCGGATCAGGCAGCGATCGCCATCGAAAATGTGCGGCAGTTCAAGGCGTTGGAAACACTGAATGCCGAATTGGGTTACATGGTCGAAGAACAGGTCGGCGAGATCGAACGGATGGGGCGGCTAAAACGGTTCCTTTCACCTGCCGTGGCCGATGCGGTGGTCACCTCGGGTGACGAGAAGATGTTGTCGTCCCACCGTGCGCTGATCGCGACTCTGTTCTGCGATATCCGGGGCTTCACTGCATTTTGTGAAACCGCCGAGCCGGAAGAGACGATCGAGGTTCTGCAGACGTATCACGAAGAGATGGGGCGACTGATACGTGACCACGGGGCCGGTGTTGATACGCGTTCCGGTGACGGAATAATGGTGATTTTTAACGATCCACTGCCCTGCGACGATCCTGCCGGTGAAGCCGTCAAACTCGGAGTGGCAATGCGGGCACGCATGGGTGAACTCTGTGCTGAGTGGCGCAAACTGGGTCACCGGCTTGGTTTCGGCGTTGGCATTTCACTTGGTTATGCGACCGTCGGTATGGTCGGATCTGAGGGTCGCTACGACTACACCGCCAGCGGCACTGCGGTGAACCTTGCGGCACGGCTATGTGACCACGCCGACGACGGCGAGATCTTGATTAGCCCACGTGCCTTTAGGGCCGTAGAGGAAGCAGTCGAAGCTGATGCTGGAGGCGAACTCCTATTAAAAGGAATTCAGACGCCCGTAGACGTTATGCGGGTGACCCGATTGAAAGATACTTCGTCCCCAGGGAGAGATCTTTAGAGATTGCCGTCGGACGGGGTGTCATTGCGAAGAATGACAGCGTCGGATGAAGGTCCGCACACTCTTCCAAGCGGACTAGGAGCAAGTGCCTCGCTAGGTCTTCAATCGCGCAGAAAACCGCGTAGTCCAATGCAGACGAACGTCCGCTCTTCCCTTGAGATTTCCAGCTCATCGTGATGCTTCCAATGAGAGTATGGGCTCGAAACAGACATCCGGTGGTTTCATAAGCCATATTGCCGCGAAGCTTCACAAGCTCAGTCAAAAGGGTCAAACGGCAGGAGTGCGGACCATTTCGAGTACCCGGACTCCCTTGTCTGGCTCAGTCCGTTCGGTGTCTCTGGTGAATTTCGGATCTGGAGAAAGTATAATTTCTCAGGTCTACTTCGGACGTATCGCTGGAAATAACCCTAGATTACTGCTGTATATATACAAGCCCTCGCATTTTGACGGATAAATCAGATCGGGAGAACCGCAAATGAAATCGAGCAAGGGAATTGAGATCTTTGACCGCGCTGTACAGGTGGGTCCCGAGCACTTTAAAGAGCTTGCCAAAGATCCGCAGGCATTCCTTAAGAAGACCGGTGCGCTGGAGGGGCTTAAGGGATTTAGGGGAATAACCGATGATGGCGGTAAAGAGGTCGTCGATGTTCTTTCACATCTCGAAAAAACCGCCTCGAGTAAGGTAAAAGCGACGTTCGTTCGCCGCGGAAATCGTGATGACGAGATGTATTGCAGTTGGCAGATCGTCGATTCTAAATGACTTAAACAGTTGAAGTAGATAAGTTCGGCGCCGGGTAATTTGCCGGGCCAATTTTATCCGTTGCCCATACTTTATGAGCAACGATCGATGAATTCTACTGACCGGCGGAAGAGAATCGGGTCTCAGATCAACTGGAACTTTCCCGCGGCGCCGGCCGTCTGCAATCCTGTTGCGCCGCCCGACTTCTCCTGAACCCGTCCGCCCTCTTCACCAACCTGGCGCCAGCTGCTATCTTCGCGCAGGCGCCCGGCAAGGTGCCTCTGATCCGCGGGAAGGGCCAAGCCCATTTGCCAGACCAGCACGACCCCATAACGAACCTTCTTTCAGGTCCGTGGGCGCGGATACCGGACGGTTTGAAAGGAGGTCGATATGTCGATCCGCAAACTTCCTGTCTCGGCGTCACTGGAAAACCTGCGCAAGCAGGCCAAGACGCTTCTCAAACACGCGCATGCCAGCGGCCAGGACGCCATTGCTACGGTCGGCCCGTATTTTGGCGATCCCGGTAAAATCACGCTGCAACAAGCGCAGTTGGTGATCGCCCGGGACTACGGTTTCTCAAGCTGGACCAGCCTCAAGCGCCATGTGGAAACAGGCGCCCGCGCCGGGCAGGAGGAAACGGCCGAGCAGCGCGCGAACCGGTTCCTCGATCTGGCATGCATGCATTACGGCCCCGACCCGGACCGCGGCCCAGACGATTTCGAAACCGCGGCGGCCTTGCTGGCCGCGCATCCCGATATTGCCCGCTATTCCCTGCACACCGCCGCGGCGGCTGGCGACGAAGACGCGGTGCGCGCGATCCTGGGCAGCGATCCCGGGGCTCGCGATCCTGGCGCAGTCGATGCCAAGGGCGGGCCGTTCCAGTGGACGCCGTTGATGTATGCGGCCTATGCGCGGGTGCCGGGCCGCTCGACCTGGCCTGCGGGCCGGGCGCTGATCCAGGCCGGGGCCGATCCCAACGCCCACTATATGTGGGGCGGCACCTATCGCTTTGCCGTTCTGACGGGCGTTTTCGGCGATGGTGAAGGCGGGCCTGCCCGGCAGCCGCCGCACCCCGAAATGGTTCCGTTCGCGCGCGCGTTGTTGAACGCAGGCGCCAATCCAAACGACAGCCAAGGCGCCTATAACCGCTGTTTCAGCCCCGACAGCACCCATCTGGAACTGATGCTGGAATATGGCCTGAAAGACAGTGATCCCAGCGACTGGTGGCTGACCGAGCAAGAAGATCGAAATCCCGACGACCATCGCACCATGCATTTTCAGTTGATCGTCGCCCTGCGCTGGGGGTTCGCCGACCGCGCACGTCTGCTGATTGACCATGGCGTCGATATCGACAGTCCGGACAACAATTATTACCCGACCTATACCGCCGGCTACACGCCCTATCAGGTCGCCCTGATGCGCGGCCTGCCCGAGATCGCCGCCCTGATAAAGGCCCGCGGCGGGCGGGCCGAATCGCTTGGCGGCTTCGAGCAGTTCCAGGCCGCCTGCATGTCCGGCGATCTGGCGGCGGCGCGGGCGCTGGCCGCCGGGCATCAGGGCACCGACCCGGCGAAGGAGGCGGAAATGCTGCGCGAGGCCTGCGGCAACGGCCAGATCGAAGCGGTCCGAACCATGATCGCGCTCGGCTTCGAGCTGAGCGCGGCGGGCACGCGCACCCCGCTGCATGTCGCCGCCTACAAAGGTCATCTCGATATCCTGCAGGCGTTGATCGATGCCGGCGCGGATACGGCGCTGCGCGATCCCGACCACAACTCTCCGCCATTTGGGCATGCAATGCACAGCTTTCATCAGCAGGCCGTCGATCTGTTGACCGAACATCCGATGGACATCTTTGCCGCGGCCGCGATGGACCGTATCGATCATCTCGCCGCTCACGTGGCCAAAGACCCGTCACAGGCCAATGCGCGGTTCCAATCGGTCCGCACCGGCCCGCAGGAAGACTATGCCAATGACTGGGCGCCGCCGCTCTGGTTTGCGGCCATGAACGGGCGCCGCCGGGCGGCGGACATGCTGTTGGCCCATGGCGCGGATCCGTGCGTGCTGGCCCCGGATGGCTCCACGCTGGCCGCAGCCGCACGCGCGCAGGGCCACAATGACGTGGCCGATGTGCTTGAAGCCGCAGCGGCGGATCAAACCCCGTGATCGGGCAAGCGGGCGGTCACGCACTGTCCGCCCCGGCCATGAAAAAGGGGCAGGGTGCGTAGGCGAACATTGCGCCCTCTCCGCACCGCAGTATCGCTAACCGATCGTTAATCGGTTTCCCTAAGATTGTCCGAATGTTCGCCAGGATCACTTTTGAAAATCCAACCTTGCCGGTGATCGGCAAGGGGCCACGCCGCAAAAAGAAGGGCGCGAAAGCGACAGGCCTTGCCCTTGCCGCTATTCTTGCTGCCGCACCCGCCGCGCAGGCCGATACCCTGGTCCCCCCCGACCCCTGGCAGGTCGTTCACGCCGTTCGCACCCTCGGCCCGGCCGAGGTCAGGCGCGATGACTTTCGCGATCCGCAGATCACCGCCCGCTTGCAGGACCACGATGGCCATGGCCAGGGCTTGCCTTACGAAGTCTCGTTCTACGGCTGCGATCTGGGACGCGATTGCCAGTCGATCCTCTTGACCCTGCGGCTTTGGCAGGACGCCTGGGCGTCGCCGCCGGGCGAGGGCGGCAAACTTGCGCAAAAGCTGGCTGGCTGGAACCGCGCAAAGCTGATCGGCCGGGCCTGGCGCGACGACACCGGCAGGCTGGTTCTGGACCATGCCGTCGTCATGGGGCCGGGCTTGGACGAAATGACATTGAAACAGACCCTTTCGGCCTGGGCATCCGCCATGCAGGAATTTGCGGAACATGTTGATTTCAGGGACAAATAGCGCCGTTCCCGCGCCATATTGCGCCTGCGAAATTCGCCCTTGACGCTATCGGGGTCCGTCCGTATGTTCCGCCCACTCCAGCGGAGCCAGTGAGTCTCTTTACTATCGAGCCTCCTAACTCGGCAACGCGGCTGACAGGTTAGCCTGACAGAACATTGTTACACGATCCGGTCCTCGGACCTGATCCTCTGATACGCTCTGCGGGATCGCAACAATCCCCGCAGGGTGCAGCGTTTTCCGGTGTCCGGAAGGCGACCGAAACGACGAGTGTGAAGAACAAGGGATAGGCGCGCATGCCGACGATCCAGCAGCTGATCCGGAAGCCCCGGCAGCCGAAAGTGAAGCGACAAAAGGCCATGCACTTGCAGGCTTGTCCGCAAAAACGGGGCGTATGCACCCGTGTCTACACGACGACCCCGAAAAAGCCGAACTCGGCGCTTCGTAAGGTCGCCAAAGTCCGGCTGACCAACGGTTTCGAGGTGATCAGCTACATTCCCGGCGAAGGCCACAACCTGCAGGAACACAGCGTCGTGCTGATCCGCGGCGGGCGTGTGAAGGATTTGCCGGGCGTGCGTTACCACATCCTGCGCGGTGTCTTGGACACCCAGGGCGTCAAGGACCGCAAGCAGCGCCGTTCGAAATACGGCGCCAAGCGTCCGAAATAAGGAGAGACGTGAATGTCCCGTCGCCACCAGGCCGAAAAACGCGAAGTGCTGCCGGACGCCAAGTTCGGCGACCGCATCGTGACGAAATTCATGAACAACCTCATGTATGACGGCAAGAAGTCGGTCGCCGAGTCGATCGTCTACGGTGCCTTCGACCGGGTTGAAGGCCGCCTCAAGCGCGAGCCGGTTGAAGTGTTTCACGAAGCGCTCGACAACATCAAACCCAGCGTCGAGGTTCGCAGCCGCCGCGTCGGCGGTGCCACCTATCAGGTGCCCGTCGAAGTGCGCCCGGAACGCCGCGAAGCGCTGGCCATCCGCTGGCTGATCACGGCCAGCCGGAACCGGAACGAAAACACCATGGAAGAGCGTTTGGCCTCCGAACTTATGGATGCCTGCCAGAACCGTGGAACCGCCGTTAAGAAGCGCGAAGACATCCACAAAATGGCCGAAGCCAACAAAGCTTTCAGCCACTACCGCTGGTAATCCGACCAGCCCAATCGAGCATAGGCCGAGGACAGAACAATGCCCCGCGAATATCCCCTGGATCGCTACCGCAACTTTGGGATCATGGCACATATCGATGCAGGCAAAACCACCTGCACCGAGCGCATCCTGTATTACACCGGAAAGTCCCACAAGATCGGCGAAGTCCATGACGGCGCCGCAACCATGGATTGGATGGAGCAGGAGCAGGAGCGCGGGATCACGATCACCTCGGCTGCCACGACCACATTCTGGGAGCGGACCGAGGACGGCGAAAACGCGCAGACCGAAAAGCACCGCTTCAACATCATCGACACTCCTGGCCATGTCGACTTCACCATCGAAGTCGAGCGTTCGCTGGCTGTGTTGGATGGGGCCGTGTGCGTTCTGGACGCCAATGCCGGTGTCGAGCCGCAGACCGAAACCGTCTGGCGTCAGGCCGACCGCTACAAGGTTCCGCGGATCGTCTTCGTCAACAAGATGGATAAGATCGGCGCCGACTTCTACAACTGCGTCCATATGATCAAGGACCGCACCGGCGCACAGCCGCTGCCCGTTCAGATCCCGATCGGCGCCGAGACCGAGCTGGAAGGCGTCATCGACCTGCTGTCAATGAAGGAATGGGTCTGGCAGGGCGAAGATCTGGGCGCGTCCTGGATTGTTCAGGATATCCGTGCCGATCTGGCCGATAAGGCCGAGGAAATGCGCGGCGAGATGATCGAGCTGGCTGTCGAGCTGGATGACGACGTCATGGAAGCGTATCTTGAAGGCGACGAGCCGGATATCGAAACGCTGCGCCGTCTGATCCGCAAGGGTACGCTGGGCATGAACTTCGTGCCGGTTCTCGCAGGGTCGGCCTTCAAGAACAAAGGCGTGCAGCCGCTCTTGAATGCGGTCATCGACTTCCTGCCGACGCCGCTGGACGTCGAAGCCTATATGGGCTTCAAACCCGGCGACGAAACGGAAACCCGCGACATTCCGCGGTCGGCCGATGACGCACAGCCGTTTGCCGGTCTGGCCTTCAAGATCATGAACGACCCGTTTGTCGGCTCGCTGACGTTTACCCGGATCTACTCGGGTAAAATGTCAAAGGGCACGCAGATCCTGAATTCGACCAAAGGCAAGCGCGAGCGTGTCGGCCGGATGATGATGATGCACTCGAACGACCGCGAAGAAATCGACGAGGCGTTTGCGGGCGACATCATCGCGCTGGCCGGTCTCAAGGACACGACCACGGGCGATACGCTGTGCGATCAGTCGCAGCCGGTTGTTCTGGAAACCATGACGTTCCCGGATCCGGTCATCGAGATCGCGGTCGAGCCGAAGACCAAGGCCGACCAGGAAAAGATGGGTGCCGGCCTTGCGCGTCTCGCGGCCGAGGATCCGTCCTTCCGGGTCGAATCCGATATCGAATCCGGTCAGACGATCATGAAGGGCATGGGCGAGTTGCACCTCGACATTCTGGTCGACCGCCTGAAGCGTGAGTTCAAGGTCGAGGCCAATATCGGTGCGCCGCAGGTCGCCTACCGCGAAACGATCGGCCACGAGGCCGAGATCGACTACACCCACAAGAAGCAGTCGGGCGGGTCCGGTCAGTTCGCGCGCGTCAAGATGGTCATCATGCCGACCGAGCCGGGCGAAGGCTATTCCTTTGAAAGCCGGATCGTTGGCGGCAACATCCCGAAGGAATACGTTCCGGGGGTCGAGAAGGGCATCAATTCGGTGATGGACTCCGGTCCGCTTGCCGGCTTCCCGGTCATCGACTTCAAGGTCGCGCTGATCGACGGTGCGTACCACGATGTTGACTCGTCCGTTCTCGCGTTCGAGATCGCGGCCCGTGCGGCAATGCGCGAAGGTCTGCGCAAAGCCGGTGCCAAGCTGCTCGAGCCGATCATGAAGGTCGAGGTCGTCACGCCGGAAGAGTTCACCGGTTCGATCATCGGCGATCTGACCAGCCGCCGCGGACAGGTCCAGGGGCAGGAAATTCGCGGCAACGCGAACGTCGTAAATTCCTTCGTGCCGCTGGCCAATATGTTCAAATACGTGGACAGCCTGCGGTCGATGAGCCAGGGCCGCGCCCAGTTCACGATGCAGTTTGACCACTACGAACCGGTGCCGTCGAATATCTCGGAAGAGATCCAGCAGAAATATTCGGCGTAATCCGCCGAACCCGATGTAGGGCGGAGTTCACTCCGCCACTGAGAAGAGGAGGCCTGTGATGGCGAAGGAAAAGTTTGAACGCACGAAGCCGCACTGCAATGTTGGCACGATCGGCCATGTTGACCACGGCAAGACGACGCTGACGGCTGCGATCACCAAGCAGTTCGGCGAGTTCAAGGCCTATGACCAGATCGACGCGGCGCCGGAAGAAAAGGCGCGCGGCATCACGATCTCGACGGCGCATGTGGAATACGAGACGGATGCCCGTCACTACGCCCATGTCGACTGCCCGGGCCACGCCGATTACGTGAAAAACATGATCACCGGGGCCGCCCAGATGGACGGCGCGATCCTGGTCGTGAACGCCGCCGACGGCCCGATGCCGCAAACGCGCGAGCACATCCTTCTGGCCCGCCAGGTCGGCGTCCCGGCGCTGGTCGTCTTCCTGAACAAGGTCGACCAGGTCGATGACGAAGAACTGCTCGAGCTGGTGGAAATGGAAGTCCGCGAGTTGCTCTCGGACTATGAATTCCCGGGCGACGATATCCCGATCGTGGCCGGCAGCGCCCTGGCCGCGCTGGAAGATCGCGACGACGCTATCGGCAAGGACAAGATCACCGAGCTGATGGCCGCCGTCGACGAGTATATCCCGCAGCCGGAACGCCCGATCGACCAGCCGTTCCTGATGCCGATCGAAGACGTCTTCTCGATCTCGGGCCGCGGCACCGTGGTCACGGGCCGTGTCGAGCGCGGTGTTGTGACCGTGGGCGAGGAAATCGAAATCGTCGGCATCCGCGACACGCGCAAGACGACCTGCACGGGCGTCGAGATGTTCCGCAAGCTGCTGGACCGCGGCGAGGCCGGCGACAATATCGGCGCGCTCTTGCGCGGCATCGATCGTGAAGGCGTCGAGCGCGGCCAGGTGCTGTGCAAGCCCGGCTCGGTCAAGCCGCACACTAAGTTCTCGGCCGAGGCCTACATCCTGACGAAAGAAGAAGGCGGGCGCCACACCCCGTTCTTTACCAACTACCGCCCGCAGTTCTACTTCCGCACGACGGACGTGACGGGCACGGTCGAGCTGCCGGACGGCACCGAAATGGTGATGCCGGGCGACAATATCAGCTTCACCGTGAACCTGATCCAGCCGATCGCCATGGAAGAAAAACTGCGCTTCGCCATCCGCGAAGGCGGCCGCACCGTCGGCGCAGGCGTCGTCAGCAAAATCATCGAGTGATCTGGAACGATAAGGGGTGGGCTTCGGTCCGCCCCCTCTCGTTCCGGGCCTGAGAGGCAGGAAAAAGATGCAAGGTCAAACCATACGGATCCGGCTCAAGGCCTTTGATCACCGCGTTCTGGATACCAGCACGCATGAGATTGTGAATACGGCCAAACGGACGGGCGCGGATGTACGCGGTCCGATCCCGTTGCCGAACAAGATCGAAAAATTCACGGTCCTGCGGGGCCCTCACATCGACAAGAAAAGCCGGGAACAGTTCGAGATCCGCACGCATAAGCGCCTGTTGGATATTGTGGACCCGACGCCCCAGACGGTGGACGCGCTGATGAAGCTCGATCTTGCCGCTGGTGTCGATGTCGAGATCAAGCTCTGAGGAGGGCGCCATGCGCTCAGGAGTCATTGCGAAGAAGCTGGGGATGACCCGGCTCTTCCAGGAGGACGGGAAGCAGGTTCCTGTCACGGTCCTCCAGATGGAAAATTGCCAGGTCGTTGCGCAGCGCACTGCTGACAAAGACGGTTATACGGCGGTCCAGCTTGGTGTCGGCGAGGCGAAAGCCAAGCGCACGACCCAACCGATGCGCGGTCACTTCGCGAAAGCGAACGTGGCGCCCAAGCGCAAGGTTGCCGAGTTCCGGGTCTCTGCGGATAACCTGATCGGTGTGGGCGAGGAAATCACGGCTGACCACTACTTCGCCGGTCAGTTCGTCGATGTCGCCGGAACGTCGATCGGTAAAGGCTTTGCCGGTGCCATGAAGCGGCACAATTTCGGCGGCATGCGCGCCTCGCACGGGGTGTCGATCAGCCACCGCGCACACGGCTCGACAGGTCAGTGCCAGGACCCGGGCAAGGTCTTCAAAGGCAAGAAGATGGCCGGACATATGGGCGCTGCCCGGGTGACGGTTCAGAACCTTCAGGTCATCAAGACCGACGCCGACCGCGGTCTGATCATGGTTCGCGGTGCAGTTCCGGGGTCCAAAGGTGGCTATGTCACCATCAAGGACGCGGTGAAGAAAGACGTGCCGGAAAACGCGATCTATCCGGCCGCCCTGCGGTCCGCCGCTGCCGAGGCCGCCGCTGCGGCTGAAGCTGCTGCCGCCGAGGCCGCCGCTGCCGAGGCCGCCGCGGAAGAAGCCCGCCTGGCCGACGAAGCAGCGCAGCAGGAGGCAGCAATGGCCGCATCCGATGCAGCTGATGCTGCCGAAGGTGAAAGCGATGCCGGTGGCAACAGTGCACCGCAAGGAGACGAGAAGAAATGAAGATCGAAGTGATCAACATCGACTCGTCGGGCGTCGGCGAGATCGACCTCAGCGACGCGGTCTTCGGGATCGAGCCGCGGGCCGACATTCTGCACCGCGTGGTCCGCTGGCAGCGTGCCCGCCAGCAGGCCGGTACGCACAAAACCAAGTCGCGCGGCGAAACCGCCTATTCGACCAAGAAGATCTATCGCCAAAAGGGCACCGGCGGTGCCCGTCATGGCGACCGCGGCGTAACACAGTTCCGCAAGGGCGGTAACGCCAAGGGGCCGGTTGTCCGCAGCCACGCCCACGATCTTCCGAAAAAGGTCCGTGCGCTGGGTCTGAAAATGGCGTTGTCGGCCAAGGCCGCCTCTGGCGATCTGGTCGTTCTGGAAGCCGCGGCTTCGGCGGACGCCAAAACCAAGGCACTGGCGGCAAAGACCGCCAATCTCGGCTGGGACAAGGCACTGATCATCGACGGCGCTGAAATCGACGAGAACTTTGCCCGCGCGGCGCGGAACATCGACGGTCTCAACCTGCTGCCAAGTGCAGGTGCCAATGTCTATGACATCCTGAACAACAAGACGCTGGTTTTGACCAAAGCAGGCGTCGAGGCGCTGGAGGCACGACTGGCATGACCGATAAGGCTGCACTCTACGATGTGATCCGCAAGCCGGTGATCACCGAAAAGGCGACCATGGCGTCCGAACACAATGCACTTGTTTTCGAAGTCGCGATGGAAGCCAACAAGCCTTTGATCAAGGAAGCGGTCGAGACGCTGTTTTCCGTCAAGGTGAAGTCGGTCAACACCGTCATCACCAAAGGCAAGGTCAAGCGTTTCCGGGGCCGCCCCGGACGGCGCAAGGACGTGAAAAAGGCCTATGTGACCCTGGAAGAGGGCAACATGGTCGACGTCACCACAGGATTGTAGGGTGCGCTTCAGCGCACCAGACGTGAACTAGAAGAAGCAAACGGAAGACAGAAACCATGGCGTTGAAATCATACAACCCGACGACGCCGGGCCAGCGTGGGCTGGTGCTGATCGACCGTTCCGAGCTGTATAAAGGCCGCCCCGTTAAGACCCTCACCGAGGGTTTGAACAAAAAGGGCGGACGCAACAACACGGGACGGATCACGGCACGCCGGCGCGGTGGCGGGGCCAAACGGCTCTACCGGATCGTCGACTTCAAACGGCGCAAATACGATGTGCCCGCAACCGTCGAGCGGATCGAATACGATCCCAACCGGACCGCGTTCATTGCGCTGATCAAATATGATGACGGTCAGCAGGCTTACATCCTGGCACCGCAGCGTCTGGCCGAAGGCGATCAGGTCATCGCCGGCACCCGCGCCGATATCAAGCCGGGCAACGCGATGCCGTTTGCGGGAATGCCGGTCGGCACGATCGTGCACAATATCGAGCTGAAGCCGGGCAAGGGCGGGCAGATCGCGCGCGCCGCGGGCACCTATGCCCAGTTTGTCGGGCGCGATGGCGGCTATGCTCAGATCCGGTTGTCCAGCGGCGAGCTGCGCCTGGTACGTCAGGAATGCATGGCCACCGTCGGTGCCGTGTCCAACCCCGACAACTCGAACCAGAACTTCGGTAAGGCGGGCCGCATTCGCCACAAGGGCAAACGCCCCAGTGTCCGCGGTGTTGTCATGAACCCGATCGATCACCCGCATGGCGGCGGCGAAGGCCGCACTTCGGGTGGCCGCCACCCGGTCACCCCCTGGGGCAAGCCGACCAAGGGTCACCGGACCCGTTCGAACAAGACGACCGACAAGTTGATCCTGCGGTCGCGTCACGCCAAGAAGAAGGGCCGGTAAATGTCACGTTCCGTCTGGAAGGGTCCGTTTGTCGACGCCCACGTCCTGAAAAAGGCCGAAAAGTCGCGCGAGTCGGGCCGCAACGAGGTCATCAAGATCTGGTCGCGCCGTTCAACAATCCTGCCGCAGTTCGTCGGCCTCACCTTCGGGGTCTACAACGGCAAAAAGCACATCCCGGTGAATGTCAGCGAAGACATGATCGGCCACAAGTTCGGTGAATTCAGCCCGACCCGTACCTATTACGGTCACGCGGCTGACAAGAAAGCGAAGCCGAAGTAAGCCATGGGCAAGGAAAAAAATCCCCGCCGCGTCGCCGATAACGAGGCGATGGCCGTCAACCGCATGATGCGTACCAGCCCGCAAAAGCTGAATCTGGTCGCTGAAATGATCCGCGGCAAGCCGGTGGACAAAGCGCTGGCTGCGCTCACGTTTTCCAAGCGCCGCATCGCCGGCGACGTCAAGAAGACGCTGGAAAGCGCAATCGCGAATGCCGAAAACAACCACGGCCTGGACGTCGACGATCTGGTCGTCGCCGAAGCCTGGGTCGGCAAGAACATGGTCATGAAGCGCGGACGTCCGCGGGCGCGTGGCCGTTTTGGGCGGATCCACAAACCGTTCAGCCAGCTCACCATTAAGGTGCGTCAGGTCGAGGAGCAGCTCTGATGGGTCACAAAGTAAATCCAGTGGGCCTGCGCCTGCAAATCAACCGGACTTGGGACAGCCGCTGGTATGCCAATACCAAGGAATACGGCGACCTGTTGCACGAGGATCTGAAGATCCGCGAGTTCATCAAGAAAGAGTGCAAGCAGGCCGGTGTCAGCCGCGTTGTCATCGAACGTCCGCACCGCAAGTGCCGCGTGACGATCTATACGGCGCGCCCGGGCGTGATCATCGGCAAAAAAGGCGCCGATATTGAAAGCCTGCGCCAGAAGGTTGCAACGCTGACCGACAGCGAACTGCATTTGAACATCGTCGAAATCCGGCGTCCGGAAATCGATGCGCAGTTGGTTGCCGAGAATATCTGCCAGCAGCTCGAACGCCGCGTCTCGTTCCGCCGTGCCATGAAGCGCGCGGTCCAGAACGCCATGCGCATGGGTGCCCAGGGTGTCCGCATCAACTGTGGCGGCCGTCTCGGCGGCGCCGAGATCGCGCGGGTCGAATGGTACCGCGAGGGCCGGGTGCCGCTGCATACGCTGCGCGCCGATATCGACTACGCGCACTCCGAAGCGCTGACGGCCTATGGGATCATTGGCGTCAAGGTCTGGATCTTCAAAGGCGAGATCATGGAGCATGACCCGCAGGCCCGCGATCGTCGCCAGCAGGAATTGCAGGAGGGCGCGGCACGCCAAGGCGGCCGCGACCGCCGCTAGGGAGGATTAGGGGATGCTGTCTCCAAAGAGAACGAAGTTCCGCAAGCTCCACAAGGGGCGGATCAAGGGCGAAGCAAAGGGCGGGTTTGACCTGAACTTTGGATCGTTCGGTCTGAAAGCGATCGAGCCTGAGCGGGTCACGGCCCGGCAGATCGAAAGCGCACGCCGCGCCATGACACGTCACATGAAGCGTCAGGGCCGGGTGTGGATCCGTATCTTCCCGGACGTGCCGGTCACCCAAAAGCCGACCGAGGTCCGCATGGGTAAAGGTAAGGGTTCGGTCGAATACTGGGCGGCCAAGGTCAAGCCAGGCCGCGTGATGTTCGAAATCGACGGCGTCAGCGAACCGATTGCGCGCGAGGCACTGCGCCTGGCCGCGATGAAGCTGCCGGTGAAAAGCCGGATCGTCGCGCGCGAGGACTGGTAAGACCGGCATCGGGCGGGTTTCGGCCCGCCTGTTGTACACCTGACAAAGACGGCGGACCAAGGCCCGCCCGACGCTCCGGAAAACCTTCCGGGCATCGAATAACCAGGGTTGCGAATAACAAGGGTTGCAAGGTGCAGGCCCGCCCTGTAATGGGGCGCCTTCTACCCAGGAACTCCACGGGAATCGGCGTTACCCGCGACGGGGCGCACTCGTGATGTTGAAAGGAAGACTTGGCAATGGATGCCGGAGAACTTCGTGACAAAACGCCCGACCAGCTGCGCGAGCAACTGGAAGGTCTGAAAAAGGAAGCGTTCAACCTGCGCTTCCAGGCTGCCACCGGGCAGATCGAGAACACGGCCCAGATGCGCACGGTCCGCCGCGACGCAGCCCGGGTGAAAACGATCCTGAACGAGAAGGCCCGGCTGGATGTTAAATCCACAGCCGCGTCGGAGGAATAAACGATGCCGAAACGAATCCTCCAGGGCACCGTCGTCAGCGATACGAACGACAAGACCGTCACCGTGCTGGTTGAACGCCGTTTCACCCACCCGATGATGAAAAAGACCGTGCGGTCCTCGAAAAAGTACCGTGCACATGACGAGAACAACGCCTTCAGGACAGGCGAGCAAGTGCGCATCATCGAATGCGCGCCCAAGTCGAAAAGCAAGCGTTGGGAGGTTCTGGCGGCCGAGGCGTAAGCCTTTCCTCAGATCCTCCGTTGATCGAAACCCCGGGGCAACAGTCCCCGCAGGTCGGGAGAACGGACAATGATCCAGATGCAATCCAATCTGGACGTCGCCGACAACTCCGGTGCGCGTCGGGTCCAGTGCATTAAGGTGCTGGGCGGCTCGAAGCGTAAATATGCCGGTGTTGGCGATATCATCGTTGTCTCCGTTAAGGAGGCAATTCCCCGTGGCCGTGTCAAAAAGGGCGATATCCGCAAGGCGGTGATCGTGCGCACGGCCAAGGAAGTAAAGCGCGACGATGGCACGACCATCCGCTTTGACCGCAACGCCGCGGTGATCCTGAACAATGCGAACGACCCGATCGGCACCCGCATTTTCGGCCCCGTGGTCCGCGAACTGCGCGCCAAGAACTTCATGAAGATCATCTCGCTCGCGCCGGAGGTGCTCTGATGGCTGCCAAACTGAAAACCGGTGACCGCGTTGTCGTCCTCGTCGGCCGCGATAAGGGCAAGGAAGGCGATATCCTTTCGGTGAACCCGT
Source organism: uncultured Limibaculum sp. (assembly GCA_951813525.2). Classification (GTDB taxonomy): domain Bacteria; phylum Pseudomonadota; class Alphaproteobacteria; order Rhodobacterales; family Rhodobacteraceae; genus Thermohalobaculum. The sequence continues at coordinate 1,403,790 of CATOTJ020000002.1, read as the reverse complement.
CCGACGGCCGCGCCGTTGTCGGCGGTGTCAACATGGTGACCCGCCACACACGCCAGACCCAGAACGCCCCTGGCGGCCGCCTGCAACAGGAAGCGCCGATCCAGCTTTCGAACCTGGCGATTGTCGACCCCAAGGATGGCGGCCCGTCGCGGGTCGGTTTCCGCATGGAAGACGGCAAAAAAGTCCGCTACGCCAAGAAATCCGGGGAGACGATCGATGGCTGATGGCGCCCCCTATATCCCGCGTCTCAAGACGCAGTTCCGCGAAACCATTCGTCCTGCGCTGAAGGAAGAGTTCGGCTACAAGAACGATATGCAGATCCCGCGGCTCGACAAGGTCGTGCTGAACATGGGCGTCGGCGAAGCGGTTGGTGACTCGAAAAAGATCAAGAACGCGGTCGAGGAATTGACCCGTATCGCAGGTCAGAAGCCGGTCACGACGATGGCCCGCAATTCCATCGCCGGTTTCAAACTGCGCGACGGCATGGCGATCGGCACCAAGGTGACGCTGCGCGGTGACCGGATGTACGACTTCCTGGATCGCCTGATCACCATCGCAATGCCCCGCATCCGCGATTTCCGCGGTGTTTCGGGCAAATCGTTCGATGGCCGTGGCAACTTCGCCATGGGCATCCGCGAACACATCGTCTTCCCCGAAATCGACTATGACAAGGTCGATGACATCCGGGGCATGGACATCATCATTTGCACCACGGCTCCGACGGATGCCGAAGCCAAGGCGCTGTTGAAGCATTTCAACATGCCCTTCAACAGCTGACCGGAGGGAACGATGGCTAAAGCTGCTATGATCGAACGTGAAAAGAAGCGTGAAAAGCTGGTCGCAAAATATGCTGCCAAGCGTGCCGCGCTGAAAGAGATCGCGAGCGATGACTCCAAGCCGATGGAGGAGCGCTTCCGCGCCCGCCTGAAGCTGGCCAAGTTGCCCCGCAATTCCTCGGCAACACGGCTTCACAACCGTTGCCAGGTTTCGGGCCGTCCGAAAGCCTATTACCGCAAGCTCAAGATGAGCCGTATTGCCCTTCGTGATCTCGCCTCGTTCGGCCAGATCCCGGGCATGGTCAAGTCAAGCTGGTAAGGGGGGAGATAAGATGAACGATCCTCTCGGAGATATGCTGACCCGCATCCGCAACGCGGCCATGCGTCAGAAATCAACCGTGCGCTCGCCGTCGTCGAAATTGCGACTGCGTGTGTTGGAAGTGCTGCAGGATGAAGGCTTCATCCGCGGCTATGAGGTTATCGACCAGGGCGACAAGAAGCCGGAAGTCGAAATCAGCCTGAAATACCACGAGGGCGAACCGGCGATCCGCGAAATGAAGCGGATCTCGAAACCGGGCCGCCGCACGTATTCGGCTGTGAATGCGATGCCTCAGGTTCGCAATGGTCTGGGCGTGTCCATCGTCTCGACCTCGAAAGGCGTCATGTCGGATGCCAAGGCCCGCGCTGCCAATGTCGGCGGCGAGGTCCTTTGCACAGTATTCTGAGGAGGGAGAGCATGTCCCGTATCGGAAAACGTCCCGTCCAGGCGCCGTCCGGCGTCGAGTTCAAGGTCTCCGGTCAGACGATCGAGGCGAAGGGCCCGAAAGGCGTCCGCAGCTTCACTGCGACCGACGATGTCGATCTTAATCTGGAAGGCAACGTGGTCACTGTTACGCCGCGCGGTTCTTCCAAGCGCGCGCGTCAGCAGTGGGGCATGACCCGCACGATGATCGCGAACCTGGTCCAGGGTGTAAGCGAAGGCTTCAAGAAAGAGCTGGAGATCACCGGGGTTGGTTATCGCGCCCAGGTTCAGGGCTCGAACCTGAAACTGGCACTCGGCTACAGCCACGATGTCGACTTCAGCATCCCCGACGGGATCGAGGTCAAGTGCGCCAAGCCGACCGAGATCGAGATCACCGGCATCGACCAGCAGCTTGTGGGTGAAACCGCCGCCAAGATCCGCGAATGGCGCAAGCCGGAGCCCTTCAAGGGCAAGGGGATCAAGTACAAGGGCGAGTATATTTTCCGCAAGGAAGGTAAGAAGAAGTAAGGACGCAAGAGATGGCGAACAGCAAACGAGATCTGTTCCTGAAGCGCCGCATGCGCGTCCGGAGCAAACTGAAGAAGATGGCCCGCGGCAAGTTGCGGATGAGCGTTCATCGCTCCTCCAAAAACCTGTCGGTCCAGATCATCGACGACGCGCAGGGTGTGACCCTGGCCGCGGCATCGACCCTGGAAAAAGACCTGGGCGTCTTCGGCAAGAACAATGTCGAGGCAGCCGCCAAGGTCGGCGCTGCGATCGCGGAACGGGCCAAGGCCAAGGACATCGAAGAGGTCTACTTCGACCGCGGCGGTTTCCTGTTCCACGGTAAAATCAAGGCCCTGGCCGATGCCGCCCGCGAGGGCGGTCTGAAATTCTAGGAGGCGACGATGGCTGAGAGAGACAACCGCGACGGCGGGGGACGCGGCCGCGGACGCCGCGATCGCCGCGATGACGAGACACCGGAATTCGCTGACAAGCTGGTCGCGATCAACCGCGTCTCGAAAACGGTCAAGGGCGGTAAGCGCTTTGGCTTTGCGGCCCTGGTCGTTGTCGGCGACCAGAAGGGCCGTGTCGGATTTGGTTCGGGCAAGGCCAAGGAGGTCCCCGAGGCTATCCGGAAGGCGACCGAGGAAGCCAAAAAGTCCATGATCCGCGTGCCGCTGCGCGAAGGCCGGACCCTGCACCACGACACCAAAGGCCGTTGGGGCGCTGGCAAAGTCATGATGCGTTCGGCACCGCAGGGGACCGGCATCATCGCAGGCGGCCCGATGCGTGCCGTCTTCGAAATGCTGGGCGTTCAGGACATTGTCGCAAAGTCGGTCGGCTCGCAGAACCCCTACAACATGGTTCGCGCGACGTTCGACGGCCTCAAGCAGGAATGCAGCCCCCGCATGGTGGCAGCGCGCCGTGGCAAGAAGGTCTCGGACATTTTGCCGCCGCGCGACAGCGCACCGGCTGAACCGCGCGCCGAAGCGCCTGCTGAATAACGGAGAGCGATGATGTCCAAAACAATCGTCGTCAGGCAGATCGGCAGCCCGATCCGCCGCCCGGTCGAACAGCGCCAGACGCTAATCGGCCTTGGCTTGAACAAGATGCACAAGACCCGCGAGTTGGAAGACACGCCCGCGGTGCGCGGCATGGTCAACAAGATCCCGCACCTGGTCGAGATCGTCGAGGAACGGGGATAGTGAAAGGCGGGCCAAGGCCCGCCCTTTGCAAACGGCGCCATCTGGCGTCGGGCGGGCCTCGGCCCACCAATGACATGAAACGCCGTGGTTGTGGGCAGAGACGCAAGGCCCGCACATCCGGCAAAGGAGATGCGTCATGAAACTGACTGATCTGCGCGACAATCCAGGCGCCACGAAAAAACGCAAACGTGTTGGCCGCGGTGCCGGTTCCGGCACCGGCACGACCGCCGGACGCGGAATGAAGGGGCAAAAGTCCCGTTCCGGCGTCGCACTCGCCGGTTTCGAGGGCGGCCAGATGCCGCTTTACCGCCGCCTGCCCAAGCGCGGTTTCAACAATATCAACTCCAAGCGCCATGCCGTGACGAACCTGGGCAATATCCAGGCGTTCATCGACGCGGGCAAACTGGACGCGTCGGCGAAAATCGACGAAGCCGCGCTGCTGGCCTCCGGTCTGGTCCGCCGCATCCGCGACGGTGTTCGTGTCCTCGGCCGGGGCGATCTGACCAGCGAAGGTCTGACCATCGAAGTGACCGGTGCATCGAAATCGGCAATCGAAGCGGTAGAGGCCAAGGGCGGCACATTGACCGTTTCGCCGACCGTTTCGGCCGCACCAGTTTCCGAAGAAGGCTAGCGTTCGCGCTTCCGCGATCATAGATAGATCCGGAAACCGGGACCCGAGGAGACGCGCATGGCATCCGCCGCCGAACAAATGGCCTCGAACATGAGCTGGGGAGCCTTTGGCAAAGCCAAGGACCTTCAGAACCGCATCCTGTTCACGATCGGGCTTTTGATCGTCTATCGGCTGGGTACGTTCATCCCGATTCCGGGCATCGATGGCGACCGTCTGGCGCTGATCATGGAACAGGCCCGCGAAGGCATTGTCGGCATGGCGATCATGTTCACCGGCAACGCGCTGGGCCGAATGGCCATCTTTGCGCTGGGCATCATGCCGTATATCTCCGCCTCGATCATCATGCAGCTTGCGACGTCGATGGTTCCATCGCTCGAACAGCTGAAGAAAGAGGGCGAAAGCGGGCGCAAAAAGATCAACCAGTACACCCGCTATGGCACCCTGTTGCTGTCGATCGTGCAGGCCTATGGCATGGCGATCGGCCTGCAGGCACAGGAAGGCCTGGTGCTGAACCCTGGCCCGTTCTTCATCGCGTCGACCGTTATCACGCTGGTCGGCGGGACAATGTTCCTGATGTGGCTGGGCGAACAGATCACGGCTCGCGGGATCGGCAACGGTATCTCGCTGATCATCTTTGTCGGCATCGTCGCCGAATTGCCGGGCGCACTCGCCCAGTTCTTCGAACTCGGACGTCAAGGCCAGCTCGCCACGATCGCCATCATCGGCATCATCATCATGGCCATCGTCGTTATCTACGGCGTTGTGTTTGTCGAGCGCGCGCAGCGCCGGATCCTGATCCAGTATCCAAAGCGCCAGGCCGGCAACAAGATGTATGGCGGCGAAAACTCGCACCTGCCGCTCAAACTGAACACCGCAGGCGTCATTCCGCCGATCTTCGCGACGTCGCTGTTGCTGCTGCCGACCACGGTTGCCAGCTTCTCGGCATCGGGCGGCGATGTCGGCTGGCTCGGCACAGTTGCGGCCTTTCTTGGCCGCGGACAGCCGCTCTATCTGATCACCTTTGCGGGCCTGATCATTTTCTTCGTGTTCTTCTACACCGCCGTGGTCTTCAACCCGGACGATGTGGCTGACAATCTGAAGAAGCAGGGCGGCTTCGTCCCGGGCATCCGTCCCGGCAAGCGCACGGCGGAATATCTCGACTTCGTGCTCACCAGGCTCTCAGTGATCGGTGCGATCTATCTGGTGCTGGTCTGTCTCTTACCCGAGATATTGATATCCGAATTGGGGGTCCCGTTCTATTTCGGGGGTACATCGCTCCTGATCGTCGTCTCGGTGACAATGGACACCATCACCCAGGTGCAAAGCCACATGCTGGCACACCAGTATCAGGGCCTGATCGAGAAATCGAAGATCCGCGGCAAGCGCGGCAGCGGCAAAGCCGGCAAACAGACCGGCAGGCGGAAAGCGACGTGAACATCATTCTGCTTGGACCCCCGGGTGCCGGTAAAGGCACCCAGGCCCGCCTCCTGATGGAGGACCGCGGACTGATTCAACTTTCTACCGGCGACATGCTGCGCGCGGCTGCCAAGGCAGGATCGGCTATCGGGCTGCAGGCCAAGGCGGTCATGGACGCGGGCGAGCTTGTGTCCGACGAGATCGTCATTGGAATTGTCGACGAACGGCTCGATCATGATGACGTCGCCAACGGGGTCATCTTCGACGGCTTTCCGCGCACGACGCGACAGGCGGCGGCGCTGGACCAGTTGATCGCCGACAAGGGGCTGACGCTGGACGCGACTGTGAACATTCAGGTCAACGATGCCGCCATGGTGGGCCGTATCTCGGGCCGCTATACCTGCGCCTCTTGCGGCGAGGGGTATCACGACCAGGACAAGAAACCGGCAAAGGACGGTGTCTGCGACGTATGCGGCGCGACCGAGTTCAAACGCCGCGCCGACGATAACGCTGAAACCGTTGCTGCGCGGCTGGTTGAATACCACGCCGAAACCGAGCCGGTGATCGCCTATTATCAGGACAGCGGCAAAGTGAAGAACATCGATGGCATGGCCGATATCGGTCAGGTATCGGCATCGATCAAGGCGGCCCTTGACGGGGTCTGACAGAGAGTGGGAAGCACGTCAGACGAGGGGTTGACCAACACCGCCCCTTGCCTATATTGGCGCGCTTCCTAGACATGAAGGAATCGGCTCGAATTCGAGCGATTTAACGAACGGAGAGACCCGTGGCGCGCATTTCCGGCGTGAATATTCCGACCAACAAGCGCGTTCACATCGCGCTGACCTATATCCATGGCATCGGTCATTCGACTGCCGAGAAAATCTGCGACGACGTGGGCATCACCCGCGAACGCCGCGTTAACGAGCTCTCCGACGCCGATCTGGTGGCGGTGCGCGAATATATCGATGGGAACCTGATGGTCGAAGGCGATCTGCGCCGCGAACGTCAGATGAACATCAAGCGTCTGATGGATCTGGGTTGCTATCGCGGCCTGCGCCATCGTCGCGGCCTGCCGGTGCGCGGTCAGCGTACGCACACCAACGCCCGTACCCGCAAGGGCCCGGCCAAGCCGATCGCCGGCAAGAAAAAGTAAGAGGGCCAGATGGCGCGCGAAAGACAACGCACGAAGAAGAAAGAGCGCAAGAATATCACGGCGGGCGTCGCCCATGTGAATTCGTCGTTCAACAACACGATCATTACGATCGCCGATGCTCAGGGCAACGTGATCTCCTGGTCGTCCGCTGGCCATATGAACTTCAAGGGATCGCGCAAATCGACCCCTTACGCCGCGCAGATGGCGGCAGAAGACGCTGGCAAGAAGGCGCAGGAACACGGCGTTCGCACATTGGACATTCTGGTTCAGGGTCCGGGTTCGGGCCGCGAATCGGCGCTGCGTGCTTTGCAGACCGTCGGCTTCCAGATCGCATCGATCAAAGACGTGACGCCGATCGCACATAATGGTTGCAGGCCGCCAAAACGCCGCCGCGTCTGACCCAACGGGTCAACTGAGTTCAAGCGGCCCGTCCCTATTTCCGGGGGTGGGCCGCAGCACGTTTCCTCGGGTGCGGTGCGGACGTTGGATCCGTCCCATCGCGAGCATGGAGGGTAAGGCATGATCCACAAGAACTGGCAGGAACTGATCAAGCCGTCGAAACTCGAAGTTTCTGCTTCGGGCGATGGCATGAAAAAAGCAACCGGTGTCGCCGAACCTCTCGAGCGTGGTTTCGGTCTGACACTGGGCAACGCGCTGCGCCGCGTGCTGTTGTCATCGCTGCAGGGCGCAGCCGTGACCGCAGTCCAGATCGACGGCGTGCTGCACGAATTCTCGTCCGTTGCCGGCGTTCGTGAAGATGTCACGGACGTTGTCCTCAACCTCAAGGGCCTCGCGGTCTCGATGGACAATGAAGGCTCGAAACGCCTGACGCTTACGGCCACCGGCCCGGGCGTCGTCACGGCCGCCGACATTACCGAAATCGCAGGCGTCGAGATCATCAACAAGGACCACGTGATCTGCCATTTGGACGACGGCGCGTCGCTCCACATGGAAATCACGGTCTCGACCGGAAAAGGCTATGTCGCCGCCGACAAGAACCGGCCCGAAGATGCGCCGATCGGGTTCATTCCCGTCGATGCCATCTACTCGCCGGTCAAGCGCGTCAGCTACAAGGTCGATCCGACCCGCGAAGGTCAGGTGCTCGACTATGACAAGCTGTCGATCACCGTCGAAACCGACGGCACGTTCAGCCCGGACGATGCCATGGCCTACGCCGCGCGCATCCTTCAGGACCAGCTTCAGACGTTCATCAACTTCGAAGAGCCGAAAGAAGCCGGGCGTCAGGACGAAGACGACGGGCTGGAGTTCAACCCGCTTCTGCTCAAGAAGGTGGACGAGCTCGAACTCAGCGTCCGTTCGGCAAACTGCCTGAAGAACGACAACATCGTTTATATCGGCGACCTGATCCAGAAGACCGAAGCCGAGATGCTGCGCACGCCGAACTTCGGGCGCAAGTCGTTGAACGAGATCAAGGAAGTCCTGACCACAATGGGCCTCTATCTCGGCATGGACGTCCCGGACTGGCCGCCAGACAATATCGAAGATCTGGCCAAAAAGTTCGAAGACCAGTTGTAAGCGGGTGGTGCGCTGAAGCGCACCCTACCCGGCACAAGACCGTAGGGTGCGCCCCGGCGCACCCCACACCTGGGCCAAAAGCCCCAAGGAGGCCGCAAAACAACAGTGGCCGGACAAAGTATAAAGCAATCGGAGAATAGAAATGCGTCACGCACGTGGCTACCGGCGCCTTAACCGGACCCATGAACACCGCAAAGCGATGTTCGCCAACATGGCCTGCTCGTTGATCGTGCACGAGCAAATCAAAACAACCCTGCCCAAAGCCAAAGAGCTGAAGCGGATCGCCGACAAGCTGATCACGCTGGCCAAGCGCGGCGACTTGCACGCGCGCCGTCTGGCGGCTTCGCAGATCAAACAGGAACCGGCGGTTGCCAAGCTGTTCGACACGCTGGGCGGACGCTATGCCGAACGCAGCGGCGGCTATACCCGCGTCCTCAAAGCCGGTTTCCGCTATGGCGACATGGCGCCGATGGCGATCATCGAGCTGGTCGACCGCGATCCGGACGCCAAGGGCAAAGGCGACAAGGAACGCGTCGAAGCCGAAGAGGCCGCAGCCGACGAGGAATGATCGGACCGATCGCGCCATCGCGCACCGCCATCCATCGCAAAGCCCCGGCACCCGCCGGGGCTTTTTACGTCTCGCCCATCCTGAACCCGCTTGGCGGTCACGACTGCCTCTGGCGCGGATGCTCGGCCTCACCCGCCGAACTTTCAGGATCGCACCAGCCTTCCGATGTGCAAGCGATCGTTTTCTCCTCCACAGCTTCATGGCGCGCGCCGTTCACAGCTTTCCCATCCCCGCCGCACCGCCTATTGTGCGCGTCATGTCAGCGCGATCCAAAACCCGGCCCGGCCGTCCATGACCGATCTATTTGACCACGCCGCCGAAACCGGCCCCCGGCCGTTGGCCGACCGGCTGCGGCCCAAGCAGTTGTCGGACGTCATCGGGCAGGATCATCTCCTCGGGCCTGATGCGCCGCTCGGCACGATGATTGCTGCGGGGGCGCTGTCGTCGCTGATCCTCTGGGGTCCGCCCGGTGTCGGCAAGACCACGATCGCGCAGCTTCTGGCCGATGCGACGGACCTGGCCTTCGAGCAGATCAGCGCCGTCTTCTCGGGTGTGGCCGATCTGAAAAAGGTGTTCGAGACGGCGCGCATGCGTCACGCCTCCGGGCGCGGCACGCTTTTGTTCGTTGACGAAATCCACCGCTTCAACAAGGCGCAGCAGGACGGGTTTCTGCCCTATGTCGAACGGGGCACGATTGTCCTTGTCGGTGCCACCACGGAAAACCCGTCCTTCGAACTCAACGCGGCACTTCTTTCGCGGTGTCAGGTCCTGCGCCTGAACCGGCTGGAAGAGAGCGATCTCGATGCTATTCTGACCCGCCTCGAAAGCATCGAGGCACCGCTTGCCCTGACCCCCGATGGCCGCACGGCGCTGATCGGAATGGCCGATGGCGATGGGCGCACGCTTTTGAACCTGGCCGAACAGATCCCGCATCTTGGCGCAGGCCCGCATGGCCCGGAGGTCCTGGCCAAGCAGTTGAACCGCCGGGCACCGGTCTACGACAAATCGGGCGACGGCCACTACAACCTCATCTCGGCGCTGCACAAATCCGTGCGCGGCTCCGACCCAGACGCGTCGCTCTACTGGCTCGCACGCATGTTGGAGGCGGGCGAGGATCCGCGCTATCTTGCCCGCCGGGTCACGCGCATGGCGGTCGAAGACATCGGCCTTGCCGACCCGGAGGCGATGAAACAGTGCCTGGCCGCGTGGGAGACCTATGAGCGCCTTGGCTCGCCCGAGGGCGAACTGGCGATTGCGCAGGCCGTCGTCTATCTCGCGCTGGCCCCGAAATCCAACGCCTCCTATGCCGCCTACAAGGCCGCGCGCCGCGCCGCGAAAGAAACCGGTTCCAAGGCCCCGCCAATGCACATCCTGAACGCGCCAACCGCGATGATGAAAGACCAGGGCTACGGCTCCGGCTATGCCTATGACCACGAGGCCGAGGACGGCTTTTCAGGGCAGCACTATTTTCCCGATGACATGGACCGGCTTGAATTCTATCAACCCGTCGAACGCGGGTTTGAACGCCAGTTGGGTGACCGCATCGCCTATTTCCAGAAACTCCGGGCCGAAAGGCGGGGCTGATGATCGAAAAACTCCTGCTGATCGGTGCGGGCGGCGCCATCGGGGCGATGCTTCGCTTTCTGGTCGTGCAGTCCGCCGGGCACCTGACCGGAGAAACCGCCTGGGGCACGCTTTTCGTCAACGTCGTCGGCTCGTTCCTGATGGGGGTGCTTGCGATTTATGTGGTCCACCATCTCGGCGATGGCGGCGCCCGGCTCGGCGCGTTCGCGATGACTGGGGTGCTGGGCGGCTTCACGACCTTTTCGGCCTATTCGCTCGACGCTTTTCGCATGTGGGACACCGGCAATTGGGTTGCAGCGGTGGTCTATGCGTCAGCCACCGTGCTGTTGTCACTGGGCGCCGTCGGCATCGGGGTTCTGGTCGCGCGGGCGGCGGTTGAATGACCGGCGTCGAGCAGCGCACCGTGGGCAGCGACGAGGCCGAACAGCGGCTCGATCGCTGGTTCCGGCGCCAATTCCCCCAGGTCAGCCAGGGCCGTATCGAAAAGATGTGCCGCAAGGGCGAAATCCGCGTCGATGGCGCCCGCGTCAAGGCGTCAACCCGTATCGCGCCGGGCCAGCGCGTTCGCATCCCGCCGCTGCCAGAAGGCAAGAAGGCCGAAGACCGCGACAGCCGCCCGCAGCCCGCGACGATCCCGCCGCCTGCCGAACTGCTGGACGCCATTGTGTTCCGCGACGATCACATGATCATCCTGAACAAGCCACCGGGCCTGGCGGTGCAGGGCGGCTCGAAGCAAAAACACCATCTCGGCGCAATGCTGCCGGGCCTGCGCTTTGGGCGCGATGACGATCCGCGGCTGGTCCACCGGCTGGACCGTGACACCTCCGGTCTTTTGGTCCTGGCGCGAACCGGCGCGGCAGCGGCGGCGCTGGGCCGGGCCTTTCGCTCCAAAGCCGTCGACAAGATCTATATCGCAGCGGTTGCCGGACGGCCCGAGCCGCAAGCCGGGACGATCCGCTACGGACTTGTCAAAGCAGGCGGGCGCGGCGCCGAAAAGATGGAAACCGTGCACCCGAATCAGGTGACGTCGACACCCGGCGCCAAGACCGCAATCACCGATTTTGCGGTGATCGACCAGTTGGGCGGCCGCCTTGCCGCCGTGGCGCTGCGTCCAGTGACCGGGCGCACGCACCAGTTGCGCGCGCATATGGCGGCGCTGGGCAATCCGATCGCGGGCGACGGGAAATATGGCGGGCGTGGCCAGGAAAATCTGGGCGATGGCTGGGGCGCCGGGCTGGGCGGTGCTCTGAGCCGAAAGTTGCATTTGCATGCAGTTCAATTGCACCTGCCGCATCCCGTCACCGGACGAAAGATGCATCTGCATGCACCACTGCCCGAGCACATGGTCCGGACCTGGGACGCGGTTGGCTGGGACCCTGCCGACCTGACCGGCGATCTGCTTGAACGCCCGGTTTGAACGCAGGGGTATCCCTGCGTGTGCAGCGGTCAGCAACCCGACGCGCAGAACACGCTGAAACCCCCTGTTCACGCTTGCCGCTTTGCGGCTATGCCTCAATGCGAGGCACATGAAGGACGGGCAGGACAGAGGGTCGGGCATGGCATTGAAACGCATGGTTCTGGAGATCGGCATGGGCACCGATCTGCGCGGGCAGGATGACACCAAGGCAGCGATCCGCGCTGTGCGCGACGCGCTTTGGCACAACTCGCTGACCATCGCGGATGCGCTGGGCCTGCCGCCGACGGACATGAAAATCGACGTGCATATCGGAACCGGTCGGCCCCAGACGCTGGACCACGCAGCCATTGCGGAAACCTTTCCTTACGGCGACGTCACCGTCCACGCCGCCAAGGGCGGTATGGACATCGAAAAGGAGGACGGCAGCCTGACGATCCTGGCCAATGCCTGCGTCGTCGTCCATCTCGACCTGCCCGACAGCCCGCCGGGCGGCGCGCAGAAAAGTACGCAGGAGAGCGCACCATGACCAAGACCTTGAAGCGCGTCATCCTGGAGATGGGCACCGGTAACGATCTGCACGGGCAGGACTATACCAAGGCTGCCAAACGGGCGGTGCAGGATGCCTTGCACCACTCCTCGCTTGCACTGTTCCGGTCCATGGGGATCGACCCGAACACGATGCAGATCGAACTGACGCTGGCCGCACAAAAACCAGCGGAAATCGATTTAGATGCAGTTGCATCTACTTTGCCATACGGCACGGTTGCGCCGCGCGCGGTTCTGGGCGGGTTAAATGTGCCCGACCCGGTATCGGGCGATATCTGTGTGATCGTGAACGCCGGGATTCTGGTGCGCTTGCCGCTCTGATCCCGTCCTGCGATGCGGCCAAGATTTACGCGAAGTTCGCCGGGATTGTCTTAGCGATAACTTAACGAACCTTCGTCGCCAATGAGGTTCGCAATTCCGGTAAACCTTGCGGGGAAGATCTTCCCCTTATACTAACGTGCATTGATCAGAACTCATGGGCCCATTTACGGCTACCGATTGATGAGATGCGCCAGGGCTGTTCGATGAGCTTGTTCCAACTGTCACAGCAGTGCGCGACGATGTCGTCGTAGTTTTTGAAGACCCGGTTTGAGAGCCAGTTGTCGCGTATGAATTGCCAGATGTTTTCGACTGGATTCAGTTCTGGCGACCGGGCCGGGATTGGAACGAGTGTGATGTTTTCCGGCACATCGAGCTTCGGTGTCGTGTGCCATCCGGCCTGATCGAGCAGCAGGATGGCGTGTGCGCCTGGGGCGACTTCGGCGCTGATCAGCTTCAAGTGCTCCACCATGGCATAGGTGTCGCAGAACGGCATGACGAGGCCGGCACCCTTGCCTTCCGCCGGGCAGATTGCGCCGAAGATATACGCCCATTTCGTCCGCTGATCGTGTGGCGCACGGGGACGCGTTCCTCGCCGCGCCCAACGTCGTGTGATCTTGTTCTTCTGGCCGACCCTGGCTTCATCTTGAAACCAGACCTCTACGGGCGGCCAGCCTCGCTTGATGCGGATGGCTGTGACGACGTCGCCGAAGTTTTTTTGAACATCTCGATCGCCTCCTCATCCTGCGCGTAGTGCTGCGGGCGCGCTGTGAGTTTGCGATATCCCAAGGCGTGCAACTCGCGGCCAACGGTATGACGGCTGACCGAAACGCCGAACTCTTCGTATAGCCAGAACGCAAGGTCGACGAGGCGCCAGCGCACAACCCCATCGAGATAGGGACGCGGGCCTGACTCGACCGCCGCCGCGAGCGCGGTGCGCTGCTCAGCCGTCAGGAGCGGTGCCTTGCCCGGTGCCTTCCGCGTCGTCAGCGCATCCGGGCCGCCGTCGTTGAACCGCAACACCCAATCCCGGATCACCTGAAGGCCAACCCCGCCCGTGCGCGCCGCATCGCTCCGCGAGCCTCCGTCAAGGACAACTGCCAGAGCGAGAAGCCGCCGCGTCTGATCCGCTTCATCGCTCTTCCGCGCCAGACGTCGAAGATCCGTTCCTGTATAATCCAATCTGATCTGAACAGCAGACCCCATGGCAAAAACTCCTCTGTTTTCCATGGTGAATCAGATCAAGATCGGGCCGGAAATCCCCTTCCGTGAGTCCGAGTCATTGCGCCGCAGTATTAGAGGTTTTTACTCAAATCCGCCAACAGATCCTCCAAAACACCCACCACGACATATGCGCCAGCGGATGATCACGTGACCGATGTTCGCCCCCTGTCCGTCGCCCTGCGATTCGCCCAAACTGATGCAAACAAATCGGAGGCACACATGACCGAGATCGACACCGGCACTGCGGATCTTCTGGCCGAGGAGGCCGATGGCATTCTGGTTCTGACCATGAACAGGCCCGAACGCCGCAATGCGCTCAGCCGCGAGATGCTGGGCGCGATGGCCGACCAACTGGCCCGGGCCGAAGCCGACCCTGCAACCCGGGTCGTGGTGCTGACCGGGGCTGGCGGCGCGTTCTGCGCGGGCGGCGACGTGAAGGCCATGGCCGCCGGACGCGACGATGATCTGGACATCGACACGATCATCCACCGCCAAAGGATCAGCCAGCGGGCCACATCGGGCCGCCTGCACCTGATGCCCAAACCGACGATCGCCGCGATCCCGGGCGCAGCAGCCGGGGCCGGTCTGGCGCTTGCGCTGGCCTGCGATCTGCGGCTGATGTCCGACAAGGCGATTATGACCACCGCTTTTGCGCGTGTCGGGTTCAGCGGCGATTATGGTGGGACCTATTTTCTGAGCCAGCTGGTCGGAACGGCCAAAGCGCGCGAGATGTACTTTCTGTCGGACCGGATCAGCGCAGCAGAAGCACAGGGTCTGGGCCTGACCAACCGGGTCACGCCGCCCGATGCGCTGATGGAGGAGGCCATGTCAATGGCCCGCCGTCTGGCCGCAGGCCCGCCTGTCGCCTATCGGTACATGAAGGAAAACCTCAACCGTGCGCTGTGCGGCGAGCCCATCGACTGCATGGACCTTGAGGTCACGCACCATGTCCACACCGGCAAGACCGAAGATCACAAGAACGCGGCGCAAGCCTTTGTCGAGAAACGCGAACCCGAGTTCAAGGGGCGCTAGAAACCGCCACACAAGGGGAACGGACGCATGAGCTATGAGCAGATCACGGTTGCCGCCGCGGGCGGCATCACCACAATCACGCTGAACCGGCCTGACCGGCTGAATGCCTGGACCCCGCAGATGGCGAATGAGGTGCGCGATGCAGTCCAGGCAGCGGGCAACGCCGCGGATCAGCGGGTCATCGTGATCACCGGCGCCGGACGCGGGTTTTGTGCCGGTGCCGATATGAACGCATTGCAATCGATCCAGGAGAGCGATCGCAATGGCGGCGCCCGGACCGAGCGGCGAGAGGTCAGTTTCCAAGACACGCCGGGTCCGGATCTGGGCAGCAACTATTCCGGGCTGTTTGCCTATCTCTATCAATGTCCAAAGCCTGTTATTGCCGCGATCAACGGCCCCTGTGCCGGGATCGGGCTGATTTTCGCGCTCTATTGCGACCTGCGTTATGTGGCCGAGGACGCTAAGATGACCACGTCTTTCGCGCAGCGCGGCCTGATCGCCGAACATGGTCTGTCATGGTTACTGCCGCGCCTGGTGGGTGAAGCGAATGCGCTCGATCTGCTGTTCACGGCACGCAAATTCACCGGGGCCGAAGCGGCAGATCTGGGCCTGGTGAATGCCGCCTTGACGGGCGCGGCGCTGATGGACCATGTCGCGGCAGTTGCAGCGCATCTGGCCAGCCAGGTCTCGCCCCGCTCGGTCGCCGTGATGAAACGCCAGATCCGGCGCGCCTACAGTCAAAGCTTTAATCAGGCGTTGGAAATGGCCGATGCCGAGATGGAGAAAAGCTTCGACACCTTCGATTTTAAGGAAGGCGTTGCAAGTTTCGTCGAACGCCGCGCACCCGCGTTTCGCGGCTCATAATCCGGTCGTCACACAAACCGGCCGCAGACGCGACCTGATCCGCGCCGGGTCCGGCCCGGTCAGCTCTTGGCTGGCGGCTCTTGCCCGGCAGCGGCCTGATTGGCAGCTTCACCGGCCGCCGCGGAAATTGCCGCCTTGTCGTCGTCGGTCAGGCCGCTTGGGTCTTGCAATCCCGGGATCGCGACCCTGACTTCGCGCCGCGCAAACGCGATCCCGTTGTCTTCGAAGGCTTTTTTGACGCGATTATAGATTTCCTTGCGCAGCACAAACTGGCGCCCCGGCTTGGCCATGAACTTGCCGCGGATGATCATGCCGACATCGTCGAAATCGAAAACGCCTTGCGATTTAAAGGGTTGCAACAGATCGGCGGCGTGCTCGGGCACCTCCATCATTTCCTTGCCGATCTGCTTGAAGATCTTTTTGACCTTGTTGGGGTCGGTCTCGAACGGCACCGTGAAACGCAGTTTCATGATGACCCAGTCGCGGGAATAATTCGTCAGTTTCGGGATTTCGCCATATGGGATCGTGTGCACAGGGCCTTTGTGGTGGCGCAGTTGCATCGACCGGATCGAGATTTTTTCAACCGTACCGAACGTGCCGTCGACCTCGACATATTCGCCCGTCCGGAAGGCATCGTCGACCAGGAAAAAGATGCCCGAAACCACATCGGTCACCAGTTTCTGTGCACCGAAACCGATGGCCAGCCCGACAATCCCGGCACCGGCCAGCAACGGCGTGATGTCCAGCCCCAGATTGCCAAGGGCGATCAGGCCGAAGATCGTGAAAACTGCGACCTTGATCACGCCCAGCAACAGCGGCAGGACGGTTGAAAGGCGGGTGCCACCGGCACCGCCGCCTTCGCCGCCCACATCATCCAGCGAAAGATCCAACCCGGCCGCAGTCTGTTCGGCGGCCAGCTTTCGGTTGATCCAAAGGCTGATCAACTCCCAAACCAGATAACCTGCCAGCAGGATATAGATAATCTCGACCATTCGGCCCGCAACCTGGGCACCCACACCGGCCGCGGCCAGATTGGTCCAGTCCAGACCCCATAGGCGCGTGATGCCCACGATAACCAGCCATGCGATCAAGACGCGGCCGATGCGAATGTAACTGCGCTTGGTTGATTGATAGGCCCGCTCGGCAAGAATGCCTTCGCCGCTCATCGGCGGGACCAGATGTTTGACCAGGCCGCGCACCATCGTGTCAAAGGTCGGCCCGAACAACAGGATGATCATCGTCAGGATGGCCAGCGAAATCGCGCCGAACAGGCGCTGCGAGACCAATGCCTCGACGATGATCCATGTCACGGCGACCAGGGCAAGGCAGAGATACGGATAGGCTCGTGCCACCCGCCGTTCGATCGCGCTGACATCGCCGTCGCGCCCTATCAGCATCGCCTTCAATCCGGGACGGGACCGCCAGATCGAGTAGAACATCAGGGCAAATGCAGCCAGATTCAGCCAAAATCCCAACCGCGACTGGCCGACATTGGCGCCATGACTGGCCAGAAACGGGATCAGAAAACTGATAGAGCCCCAAATCGTCATGATGATCGTCTGCTGGCGATGCAGGAACTTCGCGGTCCAGTCATCGGTGTGAACCAGGCGCAGCGCAGGAATATGCGGCGCCATCAGGAACCGGGTCACAGTGCGCATGACCCGTGGTAGCATGATCATCCAGTCGACGAAGAACAGGGCGATCTGTTGGTCGGGGAATGTGCGCAGATCGTCAGTGCTGACCGGCGGCTCGTTCGACAGTTGCCATTTCAGGACCTGACGCACGATGACATAAAAGGCGATCAGCCCGATCACATCCAAAAACACCCGGCGCAGCAACAGTGCGAGCGTCTGGCGCAACGTTTCCGGGCGCGCATTTCGAATCCGTTCGCGCCAATTGCGGGCCAGGCGCTCGATGGCTTGCTCGGCAATCAGACCGGCAGCGACGGCCAGCAGCAAGACGCCGATCAACACGCCCAACCCCGACCAGCCGCGCGGCGCAAAAAAGCGCTGGATCGCCGCGATGCTGGAGCTGGCAATGGTCGGCGACCGGGCGACGGCCAGGGAGATGCTCTCCAGCGTTTCGGAGGCGATCTTCTGCGCCGACATAACGACTGACTGGCCGTCAACCGTCTCGGTGGTTTTTGCATTTGCCACCGCGTCCAGACGGTTCAACAAAAGTTTGCGCACCTGGTCGTCCGACATACGCGAAACCAGTTCGCGCACCGCCTCGGGCGTCAACGGGTCCGGCAAGGTAATTTCGGCTTTCGCCGCGCTATCACCGTCCAATCCAATCACTTGCGCCTGGGCAGGCCCGGCCTGCGCGAAAAACAGGACAACAAGTGAAAGTATCGCGGTTGAAAGTATCGCGGTTGAAAGTGTCGCGGCGCGGATCATGCCTGTTCCCCGTTGATGCGCGGTTGCCGCGCCCCGTTCATAGCGATGCGAACGCTACCGGGTCACAGGGCATGCGGCAAGAACGTCGCCGGTCGGCGGACGACACGCCGGGGCGCTCAGCGCCCGGACGGGCTCTCCTCCGGTGACAATTTCCGGCGCCCGGCAATCTTGAAGCGGTCGGCGGTGCCGTATTCGCGCAAGGCAACGCCTGCGGAAAAATCACCAAACACAGGCCCGTGCTTGAAAAGGTGGCCCGAACATCCGCCAGCCAGCAGGACATTGTCGTGGCGCGGGTGCCAATCGACGATGAAATGCGTGTCTGGGGTGATGATGACCTGCTGGAACTTGCTGTCGACAACGCGCTGGCCGATCAGGCCGGGCAGGCGCTTTTGGATATAGCTACGGGTCTTGTTCAGGCTTTCGCGCCGGATCAGGCGCTCGTCATTGTTGATGTCGATCGGCTCGTTCGGGATGACGACGGCGGCCTTGACGCCCGATCCTTCGACGGAAGGCAGGCCGAACGACCCCATGCCATGGTCGATCCAGCACGGCATATGGGTGTGATCGAACATCGCGCTGCCATCGGGCGCCGACGTGTAGAGGACGTTGATGCCCATGATGATGCCGATCGGCGCGACCGTGCGCGGGAACATCTCGGCCATCCAGGGGCCGGTGGCGATGATGATGACATCGGCCTCAAGCGGCTTGCCGTCCAGCGTGGGGCGTTCGTCTTCATCCGTCTCAACCTTGCCGCGCGCGACCTTGCCACCCAGCCGCTCGAACAGGGTTACGGTTTGAATGACCGCGCGGTGCGCCATCACCAGCCCGGCCTCCGGCTCGAACAGCGCATAGGCGATGTCGGGCGTCTGGAACTGCGGAAAATGATAGGAAATGTCGTCGGCGGAAAACCGGTTATAGGGCACGCCGACCTTCTCGAACGTCGCCGGAGTGGCGTCTTCCCAGTGGCAATGACCCTCGGTCGCCAGGATCAGGGCGCCATTTTCGTAGTAGAGCTTCGAGCCTGATTCGGCCTCCAGCTCCTGCCACATGCTGCGGGCCTGACGCACCCAGCCGGTGTAGAATTCGTCATGGCCTGAAATCGCGCGGAAGACACGGTTATAGTCCGACGAGGAAGCGCGTGCGTGCCCCGGCTCCCACCGGTCGATCAGGGTGACGGATGCGCCGCGTTTGACCAGCGCAAGCGCCGTCGATGCCCCGGCAATCCCGGCGCCGACAACGATGATCTCGGATCGTGGCAAGGCGCTTCCCCTGTATTTTCTCTTGCAGCGGCGTTGGTCGGTGGATACTGTATACAGAATACAGAGGCGCGGCAAGCGCCCCAAAATACGCATCAGGGGAGGACGCCATGTCCGATTTCAGCCTGCCAGAGGGCACACATACTGTCGTCATGGGCTGTGGCGATCTGAACGGGATCATGCGCGGCAAGCGAATGCCCGCCAGCCACTGGGATACGATTTGCGAGGAAGGCAGCGCGCTGTCCATCGCACTGTTTGCGATCGATATGACCTGCGATGTGTGGGACACGCCCTATGTCAGCTTCGACAATGGCTTTCCGGATATGCACATGTTCCCGCTGACCAAGCCGGTCTCGATCCCGTGGGAGCCGGGCGTCGCCATGTGCATGGGCCGCGCAGAAGGCATGGACCACAATGTCGTCCCGCTGGATCCGCGCCAGGCCTTGGTGCGCCAGATCGAACGTGCTCGGGCGATGGGCTATGATGTCAGTTGCGGCACCGAAGTTGAATTCTATCTTCTGGACCCCGAAACCAAGCAGCCCCGCGATGCCGGAATTCAGGTCTATGGCCTGGAACGCGCCGCCGAGCTGGAGCATGTCCTGGGTCCGATCCGCCACCAGATAAACGAGATGGGGATCCCCATCGAGCAGTCGAACCCGGAATACGCCGCCGGTCAGGTCGAGGTGAACCTGCGATACGGACCGGCGCTGGAGGCGGCTGACCGCCTGGTCATGTTCCGCTCGCTGGTTAAGCAGCTCGCGGCCCAGCATGGGTATCTGGCGACGTTCATGGCCAAGCCGTTTTTCGAAGAATCCGGCAATGGTTTCCATGCCCACTATTCGCTGTGGCAGGACGGAGCGAACGTTTTTGCCGATGGCGGAAAACTGAGCGCAACCGGCCGGGCGTTTCTGGGCGGGTTGCAGCAACGGATGCCGGAACTGGCGATCTGCGGCACGACCACGCCAAACGGGTACCGTCGCCGTCAGCCGTTCAGTTTCTGCCCGACCAACACGACCTGGGGCGTCGACAACCGCACCGTCGGTCTGCGCATCATCCAGGGCAGCGACAGCGCCGTGCGGGTCGAAAAACGCGACGCGTCGGCCGATTGCAACCCCTACATGTTGCTGGCCGCCGATATCGCCGCCGGCCTGGACGGGATCGAACAAAATACCCAGCCCGGTCCGGAGACGACCGGCAACGGTTATGAAGTTGAAGACGCAACACCGATCCCGGCGAACATCGAAGAGGCGCTCGCGCTCGCAAAAGACAACGATTGGCTGAAAGACGTGCTGGGCGAGTTGGTGCACGCGATCCTGATCCAACAGTCCGAGCGCGAGGTCGAATTCGTTGCCTCCCAGGTGACGCAGGTCGAACTCGACCGTTATCTGAGCAATTTTTGATCCGATGAAACGAGTGACCAGATGAAACTCGCGCGTGTCACAGGCACTGTCGAAGCGACCGTCAAGAACGCATCATTGACGGGCAAGGCGCTTTTGCTGGTCGATCTGATCGACGGGCAGGGGACCGTGACGGCGCCTGCATATGTCGCTGTCGATACCTGCGGCGCGGGCGTGGGCGATCAGGTCCTGGTGACGTTCAACAGCGCAGCCCGGCTGCCAAGTGATCTTTCGACCGCGCCGACAGATGCAGCGATCGTCGCGGTTGTCGACCGCGTGACGCTGCCAACAAGTTCTGCGCGCAAAACCGCAAGCGCTGCTTCCAAGAGAAGGAAAACCTGAAATGGCCAGAACACCTCAGGGCCAGTCGGCCCTTGGCATGATTGAAACGCGGGGTCTTGTTGCCTCGATCGAAGCGGCCGACGCCATGGTCAAGGCTGCGTCCGTGACCATCGTCGCGCAGACCAAGGCCGGCGGTGGATTGATCTCCACGCTGGTTCGCGGCGAAGTCGGGGCGGTCAAGGCCGCGACCGATGCGGGCGCTGTTGCGGCCAACAAGGTCGGCGATGTCGTGTCTGTGCATGTGATCCCGCGCCCGCATGACGAAATCGAGGGCCTGATTGCCAATCTGGGCGGCGGGTCCGCCGAGTAGGCATAGGGTGCGCTTCAGCGCACCCTGAGCAGGCAGAACGGTGCGCAAAAGCGCACCCTACCCCAAAGGGGCAACGGATCGCGGTATGACCGAATTCGCTGAATTTGCCGATGCCATGGCGCGGCCGTCGCGGCCCGCGGCCGTTCCTGCGCGCGCCTTTGGGCGCGTTGCCGTGCTGGGTGGCGGCACGGATGCGCGCTTGCTGGCCGCTTTGGCTTTGGCCGAAGGGGCAGAGGTCACGCTCTTCTCGGCCTATGGCGCTGAGTTGTCCGCATTGCGTGCAGCGGGCGGCATTGCTTTGCGCGGTGCCGGTCCGGTCGGCAGTTACCAGATCGACGCGGATGCAGCGCCTTCGGTCCGCACGACCGCCGAACTGGACGCGGCGGTCACGGGCGCCGATCTGATCTTTCTGACCGGCCCCGTTCACAAGCAGCGCACCTATGCGATGGTCTTGGCCGATCACCTGACCGATGGGCAGGTTCTGGTCCTTGCCCCGGGCCGCTCGATGGGTGCACTCGAAGCCCGCTGGCTGCTTGGTATTGGCGGCTGTACGGCGGATATCACATTGGTCGAGGCAGCGACGCTGCCCTATTGGGTCACGGTCTCGGGCGCGACATTGAACCTGTCGGCGGCGGCGCCCGCACCTGCCGCGACCTTGCCCGCCGGGCGCTTCGATGTCCTGGCGGGGCTGCGCCCGTATCTTTCCCATATCGCGCCCGCAGTGTCGGTGTTGCATTCAGGTTTTGCCGATGCCTCGGGTCTGGTCGAAGTCGCCGCCCTCGCGCTGGGCGGCCCGGCCCTGGCACCTGGCGGCCCGGCCATTCCGGCAGGCGCGCATCCCCTGGCCGAGAACCAGACCTTTCGCAACATGATCGGCCCAGATCACCTGTCGATCATCCGCGCCATGGCTGAAGAACGCCGCGAGACGGCCCGCCGGTTCGGTGTCCGGGATCTGCCCGATTGCGACACCTGGCTGGAAATGTTTGCCGGGGCCGCATCGGGCGACGGCGCCCGCCCGGTCCCGACCCGTGCCCATGCGCAGGCACTGATCCGCTGCGCTGTTGTCGGCTCGCTGGTTCCGCTGACCTCAGCGGCGCGCATCGCTGCTGTGCCGACACCCGGGACCGACGCCATGATCGCAACCGCGTCCGCAATGCTGGGCGCAGATCTGGCGACCGCCGGGCGCAAGCTGGCTGCAATCGGCATCGAAGCGGCCGACCTTGATACCGCCCGCAGGGCACTGGAAGAGGCTGTCTGATGGATCAGGACCTCAAATCCATCGCGGCGGCGCGCGCCATGGCCGATACGGCCTTTGCCGCCTATCAGACATTTCTCGGCACCGATCCGGCCCATATCGATGCGATTGTCGACGCGATGGCCCGGGCTGTCGAGCCGGAAGCCAAGCGCCTGGGCGAAATGGCGGTCGAAGAAACCGGTTATGGAAATGTGCCCGACAAGCGCGTCAAGAACCTCTTTAACGCTCTTTCAGTAGCCGACTGGCTGCGCGATGTGACCACATTGGGCGTGCTTTGGCGCGACGATGCCACCAAGGTCTGCGCAATTGGCGAGCCGATGGGCGTTGTTGCGGCCTTGATCCCCGTGACCAACCCGACATCGACAATCATTTACAAGGTCCTCTCGGCGGTAAAAGCCGGGAACGCAATCGTCTGCGCGCCGCATCCGCGCGGTCTGCGCTGCGGGCTCGAGACCGTTCGTGTCATGGCGGACGTCGCAGAGCAGATGGGCGCGCCCAAGGGGCTGATCCAGTGCATGGATCAGGTGACGATCCAGGGCACGCAGGAACTGATGCGCCACCGGCGCACCTCGGTCGTCATGGCGACCGGTGGGCCTGCCATGGTGCGGGCGGCGTACTCTTCGGGCAAACCGACACTGGCCGTCGGCGCCGGCAATGTGCCCTGCTATGTGCACCGGACGATGGACGGAGAAATCGGCGAGGTTGCCGAGCAGATCATCACGTCCAAATCCTTTGACTATGGAACTGCCTGCGTTTCCGAGCAGGCGGTGATCGCCGACCGACCGATCGCGCGCGAGCTGCGCCACGAAATGAAGCTGCGCGGCGCCTATTTCATGACACCTGCCGAGGCGGACCGCCTGGCGGCTGTGATCTTTCGCGGACCGCGGGCGATGGACCCGGAGCGGGTCGGGCAGTCGCCCGAAGCCCTTGCCGCAGCCGCCGACTTTTCGATCCCGCCACGCACCAGATGCCTGGTCAGCGAAGAGAGCGAGATCGGCTGGCAACGGCCCCTGTCGGCGGAAAAGCTGAACCCAGTTCTGGCTTTCTACGAGGCACGGACCGAGGAGCAGGGGATCGAACTTTCGCACGGGATCGCGACATTCGAAGGATGGGGCCATACCAGCGTGATCCACTGTCATGACGGCGACATTGTTGCGCGTTTCGCCGCCGTGCCGACGGGCCGGGTATTGGTGAACACGCCTGCGATCATGGGCGGAATGGGCTATTCGACGGATCTCGAGCCCAGCTTCATGCTGGGAACCGGCACCTGGTCAGGTTCGATTACGTCGGACAATGTGACCGCGCTGCATCTGATCAATATCAAGCGGGTTGCCTACGAGCGCCGACCGTGGCGTGACATCTACGATGAATATGGCGAGTAGGGTGCGCTTCAGCGCGCCGCTGCCCAGGTGCGCAGTAACGCACCAGACCGGAGACAGATCATGAGCGACATGACCATTCGCGCGCTGGTACAGATCGACAATCTACAGCCCAAATTCGCCGCCTATAACGGGGCGACGGTTCAGGGGTCGATCCCGCTTTCGGGCGATACGATTCTGATCGGTGAAATCGCACCGGGCAACGGCGTCTTTTCCCTGATCGACCGGGCGCTGAAAGCATCATCGGTCGAGGCGACAAGCCAGATCGTCGAACGGGAGTTCGGGTTCTTTATCCTGCGCTCGCCATCGAATGCCGAGGTGACGGCGGCGCGCCAGGCGATCCTGGACGAACTGGGCGTGACGATGGCGGATCGGGTCAAACCCGCGGTCGCGTCGACGCAGATCATCACCTCGGTCGAACCCTATCAGGCCCAGCTTCTGAACAAATGGCGCAAGGGGGCGCTGTTGGTGCCCGGTCAGACCTTGGGCATCGTCGAATGTGCGCCCGCCGCCTATATCTCGATTGCCGCAAACGAGGCGGAAAAGGCCGCCGAAATCGATATCGTCGAGGTGCGCGCTGTGGGCCGTTTTGGCCGGCTCTTCATCTCCGGGAGCGAAGAATCGGTCAAAACAGCGATCGAAAGCGCGGTCGCCGGGATCGAGGCCGTCGAAGGCAAAGCCCCGGAGCGTAAGGCCGGCTGATGGCCCGTGTCATCGGCATCGAGCAGGTCGAGGCAATCCGCGCCAGCGGGCGTCAGGTGCTGGAAATCCTGCCCGGCGATATTGTCACCGATCTGGCGGTCGAAAGTGCCAACCGGCTGGGGATCAAGCTGCTCGACGGACCGCTGGAGCGACCGGCCGTTACCCGCACCGACGGTAGTACACAGATGCGCCGTGGCCTTTACCGTCGCACCCCGCGCTGGGTCGCACCGCGCGCCGGGACAGCGGCGAAAGCGCGCCGTCTTGGCAAGCTGGCGCTGATCGGCGGGGGCGGGGTTGGGGCGAATATCGCGCATCTTGCCGCCAATGCCGACATGGCCGCCGAGATCGCACTGATCGACATTGCACCGGGTCTGGCCGAAGCAACAGCGTTGGACCTGATGCACGCGGCCGGGATCACCAGATCATCGTCGGTCGTGACCGGATCGCAGAACCTGGGCGCCGTTGCAGGCGCCGATGTGGTCGTTGTCACCGCAGGCCGCCCCCGAACGCCGGGCATGAGCCGCGCAGATCTGATCGGCACAAATCGCCGGGTTATTCGCGCTGCCGCCGAGGCGATAAGGACCGCTGCGCCCGAGGCGGTCGTGATCGTCGTCACCAACCCGCTGGACGAAATGACTGTCGAGATGCTGCGGGCCACCGGGTTTCCGCGCGAACGGGTGCTGGGCATGGCCGGGACACTCGATTCCAGCCGGTTCCGCCTGTCGCTGGCCCGTGCCGCCGGTGTCGATCCGGCGGATGTTCAAGCGATCACGCTGGGCTCGCATGGCGACGAGATGGCACCGATCGTCAGTCAATCGACCATCAAGGGCCGCGCGCTGGACGTCTTCTTGGCGCCCGACACAATTGCAGATTGTGTCCGCGATGCCGTCACGGGCGGCGGGCAGGTTGTCGCCCTGAAAAAAACCGGGTCGGCGGTTCTAGCCCCGGCCCATGCCAGTATCGAGCTGATCGACCATATTCGCGGCGCCCGGGCCGGGTGGGTTCCGGTCTCGGTA
Source organism: uncultured Limibaculum sp. (assembly GCA_951813525.2). Classification (GTDB taxonomy): domain Bacteria; phylum Pseudomonadota; class Alphaproteobacteria; order Rhodobacterales; family Rhodobacteraceae; genus Thermohalobaculum. Next base: position 1,378,218 of record CATOTJ020000002.1, on the reverse strand, counting down.
ATGCTGGACGGCGAATTCGGGATCGACGGCGTCGTGCTTGGTGTGCCCGCTCATCTGGGGGCAAATGGGCTGATCGCCGTCGAAGAGCTTACATTGCCGATAAGCGAACTGGAACAGTTGCGCGCAGCGGCGGAGGCGATCCGCGCCCGGTTGGCGGGATAACGCCCGGGCGCCCCGCGCCGCCACAGACCGATCGCACCGGCTGCCAGGCCGATGTCCGTGAAACAAAGCGGTGCCCAAAAACAGGAGGATCGCATGACGGTCGAGATATATAAATCCGGTGGACGGCTCGAAGACTTGGCCCATTACTCCAGGGCAAAACGTGTCGGTCCCTTCGTCTTCGTTGCCGGGACAACAGCCATCGAGCCATCGGGCAAGTTGCATGCCCCAGGCGACGCGTATGCTCAGACCAAATACATCCTGGGCCGGATTGACGAGGCCCTAAAGGCTGTCGGCGCAGAAATGCGCCATGTCGTGCGCACGCGCGGTTATCTGACCTCGCTGCCGGAACACGGCGCTGGCTTTGTTCGCGCCCATGGCGAGGTATTCGACGGGATCGAACCCGTCTCTTGCGGTGTCGAATGCGGGCTGAACCAACCCGGCATGGTGGTCGAAATCGAAGTCGATGCTTTGATCCACGACCCGGATGGGACGATCCGGTACTAGAACGCCGATCCGATCGCCTGGTGCCGGTCTGCCGTTGTTTGGCGCCCCGAAAATGCGGCCACGCAAGCCCCCGGCACTATCGGTCGCCGCCCTTCGGCCTGCTGCAGTTAATAGGGCTGATAGGATTTTTCTTCGACCAGATGCGACCCCAAAAGCACGTTGATCTGACGTTTCAGATCGGCGCGCACGTCATTGGTTTTGTAGACAGACCGCGCCAGTTCGACGAAACGCTCGCCGAAATCGCCATCGCGTTCGCAATCGCGAATGTCATCCTCGATCACCCATAACGCGCTGTTCACGTCTTTCAATTTGCCGCTCAGCCGGTCGAGGTCGGGCGAGGCGGGCAGCAATCTGTCGCGGCAAACGGTCAGCGTTTCCAACTCGATGCGCACATTGGCGAGCTTGCCGGGGTCGGCGATCTTCTCGGACTTGATCAGAAGGATCGTGATCTTGTCGATCAGTTCGCCCGGCGCAATTTCGACGGTGACTGTACCGCTCATGTGGTTGCCCTCCGTTCTTCAAGATGCGCTTTCAGGGCGGCTTCAACGTCGGCGAACACCGACTCCCAATTGCCGCTCCGGTTCTGGCGGAAAAGCCGCATCGATGGGTACCACGGCGTCGTCTGGTCAGCGCCATAGAGCCAAAAGCCTTCCCAGGTCAGCATGTTCCAGACCGGTTTGCCCAACGACGCTGCCACATGCACCACGGCGGTATCGGTCGTGATCATCAGATCCATCTTATCGATCATTGCAGCGGTATCGGCGAAATCGCGGTCTTGGCCACAGGCATCAACGATGACCGAAGCCATGCCGGAATCGACATAATCCTGATGCGCATCGCCTTTGTACAAACTGAAAAGCTGCACGCCGGGAACATTGGCAAGCCGAATAAAGCTCTCCGGTGTGGTCGAGCGCCGGTGGTTGGCCCGATAGGTCAGCGAACCGGTCCAGACAACGCCGATTTTGAACCGGTCGCGGAACGCGTGCATCAGCTTGCGCGCACGCTCGGCACTGTCGTCGGGAATGGTCAGTTTGGGCACCGGCGGGGGCGTATCTCCATCCACCATCCCCACCAGATGCGGCAGGCTCATATTCGGAGTATAGAAATCGAAATGCTGGCTGCGCTTTGCACCGGGCAGGACTTGGTCGACGCCTTCAATATCGCCCACCAATCGCAGCAGCGGTCCCTTTGCGACCATGGCAACATGTGCAGCCCCCAAGGCCTTCAGCTGCGGGATGAACCGGGCCATCAGGATCGCATCGCCGAACCCTTGTTCCGGCAAAACGATAATCGACCGGCCAGTCAGATCCTCGCCCATCCAACGGGGCCAAGGCGCGTTCTTCGGCAATGCGACCTCGTCACCGGCATAACGCGCTTCGAAATCGCTGAACCCTTCCGCCCAATTGCCCAGCATCAGATGCGCCAGCGAGCGCTGCAAAAGCGCCTCTTCATCTTCGCCCAAACGTGCCACTGTGCGGTCGATCAGATCGACGGCGTCCTGATTGCGCCATGCCCCGCGATACGCGATCGCCAGATCGCGCACCCGGCCCCATTCGTCGGGAAATTCTTCGACCAGTTTTTCGCGGATCTCGATCGCTTCCACGCAGTCACCGATATCGGCCAGCGCGTTCGCCAGGTTTGACCGGGCATTAACCGAGTCTGGATTGAGTTCGATTGCCTTGCGATGACAGGCGATTGCAGGCAGCAGCTTTTTTTGCGACCGCAACAATGCGCCCAGATTGGTCCACGCCGTCACCGAGTTCGGCTGATGCGCGATGCAGAGGCGATAGAGCTTGGCCGCCTCGTCCTGTTCCCCGGCGCGATGTTTTTTCACCGCCTCGGAAAACACGTCGTTCAACGTTCGCGGTGCTTCATTTGCCGGCTGCTCGTTCATGCCTTTGACCCTGCTGGTCCCAACTCCAGGGCCGCCTGGGACCCCGCCGCTTTCTCTCTGCCATGGAAATCGTTGACAATAAAAAAATTTCGGGCGCTCCGGCCGCCCGCCGGTAGGAATTTTCACATCCTGCCTGTATCAGCAAAGCGGGTTCTGACCGGATGCTGCCATGACCGAACAACCTGATATCGAACCGCGCGACGACGACTATGAACTCGATCCCGAGATCGTGGCCGCAGTCGTCGAATCTGCGACTGTCCGTGACAGGGTCGCAGTGCTGTCACTGATCGAAGACCTGCACGCCGCCGACATCGCCGATCTTCTGGAGCAGATCGGCGCCGAAGGCAGGCGCGCCTTCCTGGATCTGGTCTGGGAGGACATCGACAAAGAAGTCCTTGCCGAGTTGGAGGAAGGCGTCCGCGACGACGTGCTGTCAATCCTGCATCCGGTTCAGGTGGCCGAAGCGGTCCGTGATCTGGACTCGGATGATGCCGTCTATCTGGTCGAAGATCTTGAACCGGCCAATCAGCGGATGGTTCTGGACGCGCTGGACCCTGCCGACCGGTCGGTGATCGAACAATCGCTGACCTATCCCGAAGACACTGCCGGGCGCCTGATGCAGCGCGAACTGGTCAAGGCGCCGCCCTTCTGGACCGTCGGTCAGATGATCGACTATATGCGCGCCGCCGACGATCTGCCCAAACGGTTTTACGAGGTCATCGTCGTCGACGCGCGCGCCCGGCCCGTGGGAAAAGTCACGCTCTCTGCGATCATGGGCGCCCGTCGCCCCGTGACGTTGGAATCGCTGATGGAAGACGACTTGCGCACAATCGATGCGACCGAACCAAAGGAAGATGTCGGTTATGCCTTTAACCAGTATCATCTGGTCTCGGCCCCGGTTGTTGATCTGGACGGGCGTCTGATTGGTGTCATCACCATCGACGACGCGATGGAGGTCCTGGAAGACGAGGCGGAAGAGGATCTTAAACGCCTCGGCGGCGTCGGGGATGAAGAGCTGTCGGATCAGGTTTGGGCAATCACCAAGCGCCGGTTCCCGTGGCTGGCCGTAAATCTTGTGACCGCGATCATGGCCTCGCTGGTGATTGGTCTGTTCGATCAGGCCATTGGTCAGCTGGTTGCCCTGGCCATCCTGATGCCCATCGTTGCGTCGATGGGGGGCAACGGCGGCACGCAGTCGCTGACGGTTGCGGTCCGCGCGATTGCCACCCGCGATTTGACGCCGACAAACGCCTGGCGCGTCGTGATACGCGAAACGCTGGTCGGCTTCGGCAATGGATTGGTGTTTGCGGTTGTGATGGGGTTGATCGCCTGGGCCTGGTTCGGCGATCCGTGGCTGGGTGTTGTGATCGGAATGGCAATGGTCATCAACATGCTTGCCGCAGGCCTGGCCGGGATCTTGATCCCGATCGGGCTGGACCGTGCAGGCGCCGATCCGGCGCTTGCATCCGGCGCGTTCGTTACCACCGTCACCGATGTGATCGGATTTTTCGCCTTTCTGGGGCTGGCCGTTCTAATCCTGCTGTAACCCGCTGGACCAGCCGCCCCAGGCCATCATCGCGCCCGGCGGCCCTATGGTTCGCGCATCGTCCCGCCGCTTTCGCGGGCGCGGCGGATTACCGAATGATCGGTGTCGACCGAGCTTGGGCCAGCATATTCCTGCCGCCCGCCGCGACCGATTTCAAAGACTTCGACGGCAGTCGAATCGGTCCAGATAAAGACCAGGAACCGCCCCGATATCCGCCAGCGGTCATTGCCGTCATAGACCATGTCGTCGTCGCGGTTGCGCCGCCATCCCAGCATGCCGTCGTCCCGCAGATGGATGCGATAGTAGAAGACTTTCTCCTCGCAACTGCCCTCACAGATAACCCAGTACGAATCTCTGAACTCGTTTTGAAGGTGTCCGTCGGCCTGCGCGCCGTTGGGCGCGGCAACACCGAACAACGCGGCGATGACTGAAATTTGAAGAATGGATCGAAGATATGTCATGGGCCCACCCAATTTGTTGTGCGACATGGCGAAGTCTAGTCGCCGGGGGGTGAATTGTCTAATCAGGTTGCCATCTGCGCCGGTCGTGATCGGTGCCTGATCTCTTTGGCCCCGCACCATCTATGCCTGCGGCCCTTGAAAGGACCACGATGCGCACGACGCCTGCCTCTATTGCCGCAACTCAGGACATGCTGTCAGGTACCGGATACGTTTGTGGCCGCTCGCTGGCGACCGTCGTGTTCCTGTCGCTGAAACTCGGGCGTCCGCTCTTCCTGGAAGGCGAGGCCGGGGTCGGCAAGACCGAAATCGCGAAGGCGCTGGCAACCGGCCTCGACCGCCGTCTGATCAGGCTGCAATGCTACGAGGGTCTCGACGCGGCCTCGGCAGTTTACGAATGGAACTATCCCGCCCAGATGATCGAGATCCGTCTGGCCGAGGCTGGCGGCAATGCCGACCGTGATGCGCTGACATCCGAGCTGTTTTCCGAGCGCTTCCTGACACGCCGTCCGCTTTTGGAGGCAATGGAACCTCAGGACGGCGGCGCGCCCGTCCTGTTGATCGACGAACTCGACCGCACCGACGAGCCGTTCGAGGCGTTCTTGCTGGAGGCGCTTTCGGACTTTCAGGTGACGATCCCCGAGTTGGGCACCATCAAGGCGCCCGAGCCGCCCATTGTGATCCTGACATCGAACAGAACCCGCGAAGTTCACGACGCGTTGAAACGCCGCTGCCTCTATCATTGGGTCGATTACCCGGATGCCGAACGCGAGCAGGCCATCCTTGCGTCCCGCGCCCCGGATGTCAGCGAGCAGCTTTCCCGTGAAGTCGTCGCCTTCGTGCAGCGCCTGCGCGATGAAGATCTCTTCAAAAAACCGGGCGTCGCCGAAACAATCGATTGGGCAAAGTGCTTGATATCGCTGGACGCACTCGAACTGGCGCCGGACGTGATCACCGATACGATGGGCGCTCTCTTGAAATACCAGGACGATATCGCCCGGTTTCAGGGGTCCGAGGCGAAGAAAATCCTGGACGAGGTTCGCCTGTCGATGGAGCAGGCGTGAGCCTGGATCTGCCAGCAGACGCAGACGTCCCGAATACTGGCCGCCTGGCGCAGAATGTTCTGCGGTTTGCCCGGGCGCTGCGGGCGGCGGGCCTGCCCGTCGGCACCGGACGCGCGCTGGAGGCGGTGCGGGCCGTCGCCGTCGCGGGGTTCGAGGAACGCGAAGACCTCTACTACACGCTGGCGGCTTGCTTTACGTCGCGCCCCGAACATCGCGCGGTGTTCGACCAGTGCTTTCACATGTTCTGGCGCGATCCGCAGATCATGGAACGCATGATGGGCCTGCTGCTGCCCGATATCCGCACGCCGCCGCATGAACGTGAGAAAAAGGCCGGCGAAGCCCGGGCGGCCGAGGGCATGACCGAAAGCGGCCAAGGTCCGCAGGCCGAACGCCAGGACCCTGACCAGATCGAGATCGATGCAAACCTGACGTTTTCCGATCAGGAAATTCTGAAGGCCCGCGACTTCGAGCAGATGTCAGCGGCCGAGACGGCCGAGGCAAAGCGCGCCATCGCGAAGCTTTCGCTGCCGGTCCGCCCGATCACGTCGCGCCGCACGCAACCCAGCACATTGGGCCGTCTGCCCGATTGGCGCCGGACCATGCGCGCCGCGATGCGAAATGGCGGGGTTCCGGTTTTGGCACGGCGTGAACGGCGCATCCGCTGGCCAGCGCTGGTCGCGCTTTGCGACATTTCCGGCTCGATGGCGTCTTATTCCCGGATGCTCCTGCATTTTCTGCACGCAGCAGCCAACACCAACGGGGCGGGATGGTCCAAGGTCCACGTTTTCACCTTCGGCACCCGCCTGACCAATATCACCCGGCATCTGCGCCATCGCGATGTCGACGAAGCCTTGGCCAACGCCGGTCACGAGGCCCAGGACTGGGAAGGCGGCACGCGCATCGGCGCCTGTCTGGAAGATTTCAACAAAACATGGTCACGCCGTGTTCTGGGGCAGGGCGCTGTCGTCCTTCTGATCACTGACGGCCTGGACCGCGACGACCCGGATCGTCTGGCGCGCGAGGCAGAGCGCCTTCAACTTTCCTCGAAACGCCTGATCTGGTTGAACCCGCTCCTGCGCTGGGATGGGTTCGAAGCCCGTGCACAGGGCATCCGGGCCCTCTTGCCGTCGGTCGACACATTCGTGTCCGCGCACAACATCGAAAGCCTCGAGGCGCTGGCCACCACGATTGCCCGCGCCGAAGCTGCGGGCGAAAAGCCGCGACTGCTCGCCGGGATGCAAGTTGGCTGAAGCCGCCGCCCCGCGTAAGTGAACCCGACGCCCCGCGTAACTGAAGCCAACGCCCCACCGATCCCACCCAAATTACAAATTTAGACAAAGTGTAACAGTTGTTACATCGCGATTCCGGCGAATCGCGCATCATCTGGGTGTCATACTGCGGCGCAATGACTCGGACTCACGGAAGGGGATTTCCGGCCCGATCTTGATCTGATTCACCATGGAAAACAGAGGAGTTTTTGCCATGGGGTCTGCTGTTCAGATCAGATTGGATTATACAGGAACGGATCTTCGACGTCTGGCGCGGAAGAGCGATGAAGCGGATCAGACGCGGCGGCTTCTCGCTCTGGCAGTTGTCCTTGACGGAGGCTCGCGGAGCGATGCGGCGCGCACGGGCGGGGTTGGCCTTCAGGTGATCCGGGATTGGGTGTTGCGGTTCAACGACGGCGGCCCGGATGCGCTGACGACGCGGAAGGCACCGGGCAAGGCACCGCTCCTGACGGCTGAGCAGCGCACCGCGCTCGCGGCGGCGGTCGAGTCAGGCCCGCGTCCCTATCTCGATGGGGTTGTGCGCTGGCGCCTCGTCGACCTTGCGTTCTGGCTATACGAAGAGTTCGGCGTTTCGGTCAGCCGTCATACCGTTGGCCGCGAGTTGCACGCCTTGGGATATCGCAAACTCACAGCGCGCCCGCAGCACTACGCGCAGGATGAGGAGGCGATCGAGATGTTCAAAAAAACTTCGGCGACGTCGTCACAGCCATCCGCATCAAGCGAGGCTGGCCGCCCGTAGAGGTCTGGTTTCAAGATGAAGCCAGGGTCGGCCAGAAGAACAAGATCACACGACGTTGGGCGCGGCGAGGAACGCGTCCCCGTGCGCCACACGATCAGCGGACGAAATGGGCGTATATCTTCGGCGCAATCTGCCCGGCGGAAGGCAAGGGTGCCGGCCTCGTCATGCCGTTCTGCGACACCTATGCCATGGTGGAGCACTTGAAGCTGATCAGCGCCGAAGTCGCCCCAGGCGCACACGCCATCCTGCTGCTCGATCAGGCCGGATGGCACACGACACCGAAGCTCGATGTGCCGGAAAACATCACACTCGTTCCAATCCCGGCCCGGTCGCCAGAACTGAATCCAGTCGAAAACATCTGGCAATTCATACGCGACAACTGGCTCTCAAACCGGGTCTTCAAAAACTACGACGACATCGTCGCGCACTGCTGTGACAGTTGGAACAAGCTCATCGAACAGCCCTGGCGCATCTCATCAATCGGTAGCCGTAAATGGGCCCATGAGTTCTGATCAATGCACGTTAGTATCAGGTAATTAATTAGGTGGGTTGGGCAATGGACTTGGTTGAAATGCTTTCCGGTTTGGTTGTTCTTACGTTCGGTATTTTTTTCTTGTCAGGCGATGTTTGAGTAACAATTTGCGTAATCCGGCGGCTCTGCCCAGGGCCGCCGGTTCTGCGCACCTTTAACGCCCCGGCTTCCTGCGCTATTTATAGAGTGCAGCCGCAACGGGGCCTTTCATGCTGACCGATCACGACAGAATCCCTGAAATCGCACTGGACTGGTATCGACAGGGCGCCAAGGCGGCCCTGGCAACCGTCGTTCAGACATGGGGCTCGGCCCCGCGTCCGGTTGGCGCTCAGCTCGCTGTTTCGGGCGATGGCGAAATTTTGGGATCGGTTTCCGGCGGCTGTGTCGAAGGTGCCGTAGTTGCCGAAAGCCTTGAAGCCGTCGAGGACGGCACCTGCCGCATCCTTGAGTTCGGCGTTTCAGACGATGACGCCTTCGCCGTCGGCTTGGCCTGCGGTGGCACAATCCGCATCTTGGTCGAACCGGTCGGTGTCGGCGCAGGTCTGCCGGTCGAGATGTTGCAGGACATCTGCCGGGCTCGCGCCGAACGCCGCGCATTGGGTCTGGTCACCGATACCAGCGACTGGTCCCGCACTGTGATCGGGTATCAGGACCGCACGGCGGCCTTCGACGCGGACAGGTCCGGTTTTCTGGATGACGACGCCCGGTTTACATGGATCAGCAACCCGCCGCTGCGCCTTGCCATTGTCGGCGGCGTTCATGTCGCCCAGCCATTGGTACAGATGGCCGCCCTTTCCGGATATGACACGGTCCTGATCGACCCACGCGAAGCCTTTGCCTCCCCGGCCCGTTTTCCCGGCACGCCCCTGATCCACGACTGGCCCGATGCGGCTCTGGTTGCCCACGGTCTTGATCACCGCACCGCACTGGTCACGTTGACCCATGATCCAAAACTGGATGACCCTGCGCTTCAGGCGGCGCTGCGGTCCGGTGCGTTTTACATCGGCGCTTTGGGATCGACCCGCACCCACGCCAAACGGATTGAACGTTTGCGCGAAGCCGGATTTGCCCAGGAAGAGATCGCCCGCATCGACGCGCCGATCGGCCTTGATATCGGTGCGAAATCGCCTGCCGAGATCGCGATTGCCGTGATGGCTGAATTGACCGAGCGGCTGCGCCGCCCTGCCTCCCGCCCCGGCGGCATGGCATCAGGCCAAATACATCGCGGCGCCGCCGCGTGAATTTCGGCCCGGTTCCGTCGCCGCAGGCCGCAGGTGCGATCCTGGCCCATTCTCTTGGGCTGCCCGATGGCCGTTTGAAAAAAGGGCGCGTTCTGACGCCCGCGGATATCGCACGGCTCGACGCGGCGGGCATTGCCACCGTGATCGTCGCCAGACCGGATGATGACGATCTTCTGGAAGATGAAGCTGCGGGGCGCATTGCGGCGGCGCTGGCCCCGGACGCAGCCGCCCGCGGACTGCGCGTCGCGGCCCCCTTCACGGGCCGCGCCAATCTTTATGCCGAAACGGGCGGCGTGCTGCGGGTCAATGCTGCGACCGTTCGGCAACTCAACGATCTGGACGAGGCGCTGACGTTGGCAACGCTCGACGATCATGCCCGCGTTGCACCGCGCCAGATGATCGCGACCGTCAAGGTGATCCCCTATGGTGCACCTGCAACGGCCGTTCGCGCTGCCGAACAGATTTTGAACACTCACGATGTCCTGCGCGTCCATCCGGTCGTCGCCCGGACAGTCACGCTGATCCTGAGCCAAACGCCGGGAATGAAACCGGCGCTTGTGCGCAAGGGCGGCGATGCCGTGCGCGCCCGTTTGGCGGCGCTGGGAATTACCGATGTCACTGAATTTGTCGTTGCGCACGAAACCGCCGCGCTGGCCGCTGCACTGGCGACCTCTGAGGCCGATATCACGCTGATCCTGACCGGTTCGGCGACTTCGGACAGGGGCGATGTCGGCCCGCTGGCCTTGATCGAGGCGGGCGGGGAACTCATCCGTTTCGGAATGCCCGTTGATCCGGGCAATCTGCTGTTCCTGGGGCGCCGCGCAGGACGGCCGGTTGTCGGTCTGCCGGGCTGTGCCCGATCCCCCAAGTTGAACGGTGCTGATTGGGTTCTGGAACGGCTTGCCGCCGGGATCGATGTCTCCGGCGCCGATATCGCCGGGATGGGTGTCGGCGGTTTGCTGAAAGAAATCCCCTCGCGTCCCGAACCGCGCGGCGGCGGAGCCGAGGCGCCGCGCCGTCCGGTTATCGCAGCAATTCTATTGGCGGCGGGCGGATCGACCCGAATGCGCGGAACCGACAAACTGCTGCAACCGATCGACGGTCAGCCACTGATCCGGCGCGTCGCCGAGCAGGTCCTGGCCGCCGGGATAGACGAGCTTTGCTGCGTCCTGCGCCCCGAAGATCAGGCGCGCGAGGCCGCATTGGCCGGGACCGCTGCAACGATCACCCACAATGCCCGGGCGGCCGACGGCATGGCGACGTCAATCGCCGCTGGCCTGGCGGCGATCGCGCCCCGCGCCGATGCGGCCCTGATCGTCATGGCTGATATGCCAGAGATGCGCGCCGTCGATATCGACCGCCTGATCGCCGGTTTCGACCCGGGCGAGAACCGGGCGATTGTCCGCGCTGTTGCCCCGGACGGAACGCCGGGCCATCCCGTTTTGTTCGGGCGGCGTTTTTTCGAGGCCCTGCGCGCCCTTGACGGCGACACCGGCGCACGCACGGTCGTCGCCGAACATCCCGACTTCGTTGTCGATGTCGTGGTCGAGGGCGATCGCGCCCTCACCGATCTCGACACACCGGAAGCCTGGGAAAAATGGCGCGCAAACGTTGAACACCTTCCTGCCGAGGCAGACTAGGGTCGCAACCTGCAGCTTGCCGTATCGTTAGGGTGAAACCAACAGCAACGTGCGGTGTTGCCCCTGACGGCTCAGGCGAACCGCTTCGCGGCCAATGGCACTCACCCGCCAGCCATCGATCTTATCGCCGCGGGATACCTTGCGGAAATCGCCATCTGACAGCCTCAACAGCGCCTGACGCCCTGATTTCGCATCGATAATCCCGATCAGGTTGGTCTTATCCAGGATCAGCCCCGTGCGCTTTGCAGCGTCTTTCACCGAACTCGGCAAATAGACCGACAACGGCGTTGCCGACCGCCTGGGCAGACGTTTAGCGGCAAATTCCAGGGCTCTTGGGCGTTTGGACGGTGCTGGCGCTTCGATGGCCGCAAAAACCGACGGCTTCTCGACAGCGGTTTCCTCTGCCGCCGCGTCGGTTTCATCCGCGGTGCCCGCGGGATCGGTCGCAGCAATCTCGGCACCGATTTCGGTTGCCGTTTTGTCTTCTGCGGGCGGCGTTTCGGTCAGCGAGGTATCGGTCTCGGTCTCGGCGTCCGCGGCAATATCTGCCGGTCGTTCGAGCGGGATCGCCGGATCGGAATGGGCATCGGTCGAGGCTGTTTCCGCGTCGGGTTCCGTCGCCTCCGGCGTCGCTGGGCGCGGGATTGGCGCCAACGCCATGGTCTCGGGCGCAAACTCGGTCGGCGTCAGATCTTCGGCCTCCTCACCGGCCTCTGGGCTGAATGCCGCAATCGCTGCTGTTGCGGGCTCTGTCGGCGCGGCCCCCAAAGCCGCAAGCTCTCCGATCTCAGGGATGGCAGGCGCCGTGCCGACCCGCAACGGCACAGCACCATTTGGCGCCGTCAAAACCGCAGGCGTGCCGGTTTCACCGATCCGGGCATAGGTCAGCGTTCCCAGGCCAGGTTCGAAATTCTCGGACCGCAACCGCAGCCTTTGCATGGCCAGGTTGCCCGCAGGGGTCGTTTCAACCGCGCGCAGCGGCGCATGCGGCCCGCGCGGCGGGTCCAGAAATACCGCAAAGGAAGATGGCGCAGGCCCGGAAGACCGGACTTCGACTGGTTGCTGCAACAAAGGTTGGATCAGATGATAGCCGCCCAGCGCCGCGGCGCCGACAGCGCCCAGGGCCACGGCTGCAATCGCAGCCCGCCGCGCGGTTCGACCCGCGCGCTGAACGGCGGAATGTGGGAAATCAAAGACCGGCCCCGCACTGCTGAACCCGTCGGCCGAGACCCGGGTCGAAATCGGGCCTGGGTTAAACCCCCAGTTCGCGGCATAGGACCGTGCCTCGATCATGGTCTGCAGCAGAACCGCCAGTACTTTGACCGGTTCGGTGCGCGAACCATCGGCCACGGCAATCGACAACTCGGGCGCCAGATGGCTGGTCTCTGACGCGATCCTGCGCGCCGCTTCCGCCCGGCGGCCGTCATCCGACGTCGCTTGCAACTGATAATGGCGCTCTATGATCTGATCTGACGGCAGCCACAACGTCACGGGCGACTGGCGCTTGTCGCGGACCAATGCCTCGACCCGCAGCGCATCGACCTGTTCGGAAAAGTCATCGGCATCGGTTTGGGCCCGGCCGATCTCGTTCCAGGTATTGCCGCGGCCACGTTCGTAAAGGGCAATTGCCTCCGGCGAAAAGTCCAAAGCCAGGGCGCCCGAACCGCCCCGTGTTTTCCAGAATCCGCTGTTGCTGCCTGACTTTGCCAACGACCTTTGCCCTGTCTCCACACCTTACCTTAGCAGACCGTGGAACCGCGGGCAAAACCGCAACGCTCCTCTCCCGGGGATTTGGCCGGTATTGGCGCCGGAGTCCATGGCATTTTTTGTGCGCCCCTTGCGCACCCCTCGCTCACCCCTTGACCGGGCCGCCGCGCTGCCTACCGTTCGGATGTGCTGCCGATTGTCCATCATCCTGGCTATGTCCCATCGCTCCGGCCCACTCATCCCTATCCGATGAGCAAGAATGGCTACCTGAAAGAAATCCTTCTCGACCGCGGCCTGCTTGCGCCGGGCGGCTATTTCGCACCCAAGCTTGCCAGCCAGGCACAGGTCGCAATGGCCCATTCAGCCGGCTACACAGACCGGGCGTTTTCGCTGTCACTTGGGGCGGGCGAAATGCGCCGGATCGGGTTGGATCAAAGCGCACGCCTTCTTGAAAGGGTCCGGCTCTCTGCCGCCGGTACGCTGTTGGCGGGATGGCTGGCGTTGGAACATGGCATCTGCTGCAACGGCGCGGGCGGTGCGCACCATGCTGCAATCGGCCATGGCGCCGGCTATTGCGTCTTCAATGATGTCGCCGTTGCGATCCGCAACCTGCAGGCACAGGGCGCGATCACGACCGCGATGGTGATCGATGCAGACGTTCATCAGGGCGATGGCACGGCCCAAATCTTTTCCGGTGACAATTCGGCCTTCACCGTCTCGATCCACGCAGAAAAGAACTTTCCAGTCAGAAAGCAGCCATCGAATATCGATATCGGCCTTGCCGATGGGCTGGGCGATGCCCAGTATCTCGCCGCGCTCGATCAGGCCGTGACCCAGGCGTTTTCGGCCTTTACGCCGCAGATCATCTTCTACAACGCAGGCGTCGACGTGCATCGCAATGACCGGCTTGGCCGATTATCGCTGACCGATGACGGTATCCGGGCGCGGGATCGGTTGGTTCTGACAGCCGCCCGCAGCCGTAACCTGCCGATCGTCGGTGTGCTGGGCGGCGGTTACGCGCCTGATCCCATCATCCTGGCCGAGCGCCATGCACTCCTTTTCGAAGAAGCCGCCCGCCTTTCAGCGGCATAATCGGCAGCCGCCGGAAAGGCGCACAAAACCGGCCCTGGCCGCACCCTGTCAACAGGCCGAAGCCTGTACCATCGCGCTGGCTTCAGCCTCGGCCACCAACTTGGCGGTGTTACGGGCAACGGTCTCGACCCGGATCTCGGTCCACTGGGCAAAGGCTGCCGAGATATCTTCCTGGCTTAAATCCGGCAGATCCAGGATCGACTGATCGTGCCTGGCGGGCATCTCCTGCCAGTTGTCCGGCAGCAATCCCTGTTGTCGGCAGGTCTGGAACAATGGTGTGCCCGGAAACGGGTAAAACACGAAATATCCGAAATCGAGCGGGTTCAACTGTTTGTGCAGATCGATCGTTGCCTGCAAGTCCTCGGGCGTCTCGCCCGGCACGCCCATCATATAGTTGGCCGTGACCATGATCCCCGTGTCTTTGGTGCGCTCGAAAATCTCGATCAGCCTGTCATTTTTCACCGGACGTTTCATGATGTCGCGGCGGACACTCTCGGACCCGCTTTCAACACCATAGACGATATGCTTGCACCCGGCCCGAGCCAGCGCCTCGATCAGGTCCGGACGCATGGTTTCAGCGCGTGCATGGATCGAAAATCCGACCCCGACACGCTGGGGAAAGATTTTGCAGAACTCGAGAACCCAAGGATGATTGATCGTAAACGTGTCGTCCAGAAAGATCACATAGGACAGCATGTCCGCATCGCGGATCGTCTCCAATTCGCTGATCACGCTTTCCAGCGATCGCCGCCGCCCGTACTTTCCGATCCCGTCATAAAGCTGATCGTACATCCGGGCCGCACAATAGGTGCATGGAAACGGACAGCCGCGCTGTGTCGTCATGTGAACGACGCCGTAGCGTTCATCCAGCATATCGCGGGCCATGAACGGCACCTCGTCGATTTCGGGCACAGGCGGGGCCAGGCCGGGATGCGTCCCGCCCTTGATCCAGATGTTCTGGATCGCCGCATCGGCAATCGTGCCGCCGCCGGACAAATGGTCCAGCAGGGCCGCAAAGGGGATCTCGCCCTCGCCCAGACACACCGCATCGAACCCGGGCTCGACCAGCACATCTTCCGGCGAAAACGTCGCGTGCAGACCGCCCGCGATCAGCGGCGGGCCACCTGCCGCGCGCAGCGCCCCTGCCAGATCGCGCCCACGCAGCCATTGGCGGGTGGTCATCGACATCCCGATCAGATCGGGCTTGCGTTGCAGGATCTCGCTCACGGCCGCGGGCAAAGGCTGATCCTGCGCAATTCGGATCATCGCAACATTGTGGCCCTTATCCCGCGCAACCGCCGCCAAAAAAGCGGGCCCCAAAGAGCATACGGCCCACTCCTTTTCCGTATCGATCTCGACAAAAAGAATATCCATGCGTCCTCCAATGGGCCAAGTGTGACGCAGCTTTGGCCCGGCGTCCAGTTTGCGATGCTGGACGCCGTGACCCGCCGCCCGTATCATCCCATCCGACGCTGAACCCTTGCCCGAAAAGAACCCGCCATGTCGGACCAGCCCACACCACCCGGCGCAACCCCGCCGCCGCCCGCGTTAAGTGAAAATCTTCAGGTGCTCAGCCAGGCGATCCGGGCGCGCGGCGGTCCGACACAGGTCGTCATGTGCGGTTTCGATCTGTGGCTCGAGGTTATGGGCTCCGGCCACACGTCTACCCGCGATTTTCTGCCGGGCGGCCTCCCGGCGCGCGGCGACGAGCCGCCCGAAGCGCTCAAGGTTCCGGTCATCGTGCTGGGTGGGCAGATCGTGATCAGTTTCGACCCGACAATCCCGCCCGACAAGTTTGTCCTGAAACCCTGATCGCCAACCGGCAGACATTGCCTATGCCATCCGTTGCGTTGCCGAACCATGTCCGGTATCCTCGCGTCATTGTTTAAGTCAGAAGGTTTAATCCATGCCTCCCGCAGCCCGTATCAGCGATATGGTTTTACAGACCGCGCCGCACTGTCATGCGCCGATCCATCCACCGGCGCCGACGCCGACGCCGGTCCCTCATCCTGCGCTGCCGTTGAATATCATCAAGGGCGAATTCACGGTGTTGGTCGGGAATATGCCGCAAGCGCGCCTCAGCGACATGACCCGTCCCTGCACATTGATTCCCTGCGTTCCAGCCGGGCCGGGAATAATCACGAAAGGGTCCGCGACCGTTCTGGTCGGCAACCTGCCCGCCGCACGTCTCGGCGATATGACCACCCACCCGTCATGCGTGGCGCCTATTCCGTCCCCGACCGGCAATATCATTCCACCTTGTTGCCCCACCGTGATGATCGGCGGATAGCCGCGCTTGCGCATTGATCTGTTCGATGAACTTGCGCCGGTTTGTCCGCGCTGCTTGCACTTCTCGCAGGCGCATTCCCCCCTAAAGATCGGCGACCGGCTGGAAATGCGGGCAGGGCATCTCTGGCAGGGCCTATTGCACTGTTCCGACCAATCCTGCTGGATGGAATATCCGGTCATCGACGGTGTTCCGATCCTCACGCCCGATCCGCCCGACTTTCTGACCCGTGCCCAGCACCAGATCTTGCGGCGCGATGACCTCTCGGTCCCGCTGCAAGGGGCGATGGGCGATGCGCTGGGCCAGGCCAGCGAGTTTGATCGCGATCGCCAGCATCTCAGCCTCTATGCCGGGTCACATTTTCCGGATTGGGCGGGCGGGACCGCTTCGCCGCTGCTGGCCATTCTGGACCGCGCATTGTCGGCGGCGCCCCCGGGCGATGGCCCGGCGCTGGACCTTGGCTGCTCCGTCGGTCGCGGAACCTGGCAAATGGCCGGAACAGGCCGGGCGGTTTTGGGCGTCGATCTCAATTTCTCGATGCTTCGTCTCGCCCAGCGCCTGATGGTCGAGGGCAGGGCCTCGTTCCCACAGCGGCGCATCGGGCTGGTCTATGACCAGACCGAAATCCAACTTCCCGCCGACGCTGCAAAGGCCCGCGTCGACTTCTGGGCCGCCGATTGCTTGGTCTTGCCCTTCGCCGATGGCCGGTTCGCAGGCGCAGGCGCCGTCAATCTTGTCGACTGTATCGCAGCCCCGACCAACATGCTGGTCGAAGCGGCCCGCATTCTTGCAGACGGCGCGGCGGCTTTCTTCACTACACCTTATGACTGGGCGGAAACGGCAACGGAAAAGGCGGCTTGGATGGGCGGCCACTCGGACCGCGGCCCCTTTGGCGGGGCGGCTGAACCCGTCCTGACGGCGACTTTGCAACAGACCGGTTTTGATATCACTTCAGAAGAAACCGATCTGCCCTGGACCCTGCGCATGCACTCCCGGTCGGTCATGCAATACCAATTGCACCTGGTTGCCTGCCGCAGGATGCCGCGGTCCTGACGCCAATCCTGCCGCCCGGCCTCTGCCGCGCCGGCCCGCTACCCCAAAACGGAAAAGCTCGAATCCTGATTGATCTCCCGGCGCCGTGAAAAGAACCCGACATCCAGATCCAGCCCCGTATAGGGCATTGTCATAACCAGCGGCTCGGCATCGTGATCCCCGCCGCGGCGCTCGTAATCAACCAGGGCGGCCATCATCTTTCCCGCCATCGGCGCGTTCTTGTACTGGTTCCCCGAAGTCCCGCAGGCCATATAGAAACCGGGCCGTGACGATCGGTCATAAATCGGGATCCAGTCGTCGGACACGTCGTACAGGTCCACGACCCCGCGCGCGGTATTCGGGATGCCGATGGTCGGCGCCCGCTGCGCCATGCGCATCGCCTGAATGCGGCCCTGCTCGGTAAAATCCCGCCATTCGTCGCTGTCCGGGTCATCGACCCAGACATGGGGATCGCAGGGCGGATCCTCGGACCCGATCAGCAGATGCGTGCCCTTTTCCGGGCGGCAATAAAGGAACGTATCGCTATCCGACACCAATGTCGGCTGCCCATTGAAATACCCTTCCGGCATCGGGACATGCACGACCTCCTGCTTCAGGGCGCGGGTCGAAATCGTCATGTCATCGGTGACACCGGCCATTTTGTTGATCAGGTTCGAGGCTGGACCAGCGACGTTGATCAC
Organism: uncultured Limibaculum sp.; assembly: GCA_951813525.2. GTDB lineage: Bacteria > Pseudomonadota > Alphaproteobacteria > Rhodobacterales > Rhodobacteraceae > Thermohalobaculum. The sequence continues at coordinate 1,360,330 of CATOTJ020000002.1, read as the reverse complement.
CACCGGCGCATGAATATCGCTGCCGTCCGCAAGCCTGACACCGACGGCCCGGCCGTCTTCCTGCAGGATCTCGACGACACGGGCATTGAACCGAAAGGCGGCACCCTTGGCCTCTGCCGCGCGTTGCAGGTTGTGCGATGACAGCGCGGGGTCGGTCACATACCCCGCATTCGGGAAATAAATCGCCCCCCGCAACAGGCCGCCGCTCGGCTCGGCAAAGCCGTCATCCTCAGGCCGTTTCGCCGGTGAAAACTGGTCCAGCCGGTAATGGGGCAGGCGCTCGCGCAGCCGCGCGGTATCCCAATCCTCCCATTCGATCCCAAGCTCGGTGCAGATGTCGGTATGCTTCTTCATCTGGCCGTTCTGCTCGGTCTTCATAACGACGCAGCCAAGCTCCAGAAACTCAGCCAATCCGCGCTCGTCCGCCGTCTCCAGATATTCCGGCCAGTCGCGCCAGTAGTGATAGGCCTCATAGGCCAGTGCCGTGCCCTCCAGGGTCGAATAATGCACCCGGATCACGGCGCAGGAACCGGATGTCGACCCATGTCCGGCCTCGGCATTCGCATCGACATTCAGCGTTCGATACCCGAGTTTCGCCAGCTCGAACGCCGTTGCCGTGCCGATCACTCCGGCGCCGATGATGATGGCATCGCAATCTGTTGTCATAACGTCCCCATATCCCCTTATCCCCGCATCCGTGTGCCATCCGGGTCGTGGGGCGAATTCGGGATCACCCGCGCCGTTCGTTCCACGCCGACAATGTAAGTCTGCAGTTCGGTTCCAACCGCCGCACTTTCCGGTGTGACAAGCGCCAGGCCAAGGCTTTTGCCGACGAAATGCCCATACCCGCCCGACGTGACGAACCCGACCATCTCGCCCTCGCGGTAGAGCGGCTCGAACCCCGTCGGGTCCGCGTCAACCGCGTCGACCTCCAACGTCACCAGGACCTTTTCCGCCGGGGCCGCCTGGCGCACCGCATCGCGCCCGATAAAATCGGGCTTGTCGGCGATGAACCGCGCCAAACCGGTCATGTCCGGGGTATAGTCCTGGGTAAATTCCGCCGACCAGCGCCCAAAGGACTTCTCCAGCCGCAGGCTGTCCAGCGCATAGTACCCGATTTCGCGAATGCCATGCTCGGCCCCTGCCGCCAGCAACGCTTCGCGCAGGCTGCCATGCTCCGAGGCATGGCAACTGATCTCAAATCCCAGTTCCCCGGCAACCGACAGGCGCGCGACCGAGGCCGTGATCATACCGATCCCCAGGACACCGCACCCCATGAAGGGCAGATCAACGGGTTCCTCGGCGACCGCGTCCAGCACCTTTCGGGCGTTCGGGCCAGAGATCGAAAACCCCGCAATCGTGTCAGAGACATCCTCGACCGCAACATTCTTGCCCATGTGATCGTCGAACCACCGCATGTGCCAGGTGCGCAGGTAATAGGACCCCATCAGCCAAAACCGTCCATCGCCCCAGTTCAGGACGGTAAGATCGCCCTTCAAATTGCCATCAGGCCGCAACATCGGCGCCAGTTTAACCCGGCCCGGTCCCGGTATGCGGCAGGCCAACAGGTGATCCAGCCATGCTTCGGCGCCACCCCCCGTCACCTCGAACCGCGAAAAGCCCGAAATGTCCAGCAGGCCGCAGGCCTCCCGCGTCGCGCGCACCTCGGCGCCGACCAGATCGAAGGCGTCGGACCGCAGCAGCGTCGGCGCCTCCTGAAAGCCTTTCGGGCCGAAATAGGCCGGGTACTCCATGCCCCACAGACCCATCCACTGGCACCCGGCCTCGGTCATCGCGTCATAGGCACCGGGCCTGCGCAACGGGCGCCCGCCCGGCAGCCGCTCGTTTGGATAGGTCATCTGGAAACGGTGCGAATAAAACTGCGCCGTGGTCTGGCGCAGATACTCGCGGTTCGACGCAAAGGCACCATAGCGCGCGATGTCCATGCCAAAAACATCGCCCTCCGGCTCGCCATGGATCATCCACTCTGCCAGCGTCTTGCCGACGCCGCCGCCTTGGCTGAACCCTGCCATGACCCCGCACGCGACCCAATAGTTGCGCTTGCCCGGAACCGGGCCGACCAGCGGATTGCCATCAGGTGTGAAGGTAAACGCACCGTTCACCCAGCGCTTGATCCCGACATTCGCCAGGCACGGATACCGTGCGAACCCGGTCGTGACCTCATGCTCGATCCGTTCAAGATCCTCGGGGATCAATTCCATCCCGTAATCCCAGGGCGCACCCTCCATATTCCAGTGCTTGGGGTTCATCTCGTAAAACCCCAGCAGCATTCCGTTGCGCTCCTGGCGCATATAGGTAAAGCCCTCCATGTCGACGAAGGTGCCCATTTCTTCCGGCAATGCGGCGACTTCCGGAATATCCTCGGTGACCAGATAGTGGTGCTCCATCGGCGTCACCGGCAGATCGACCCCGGCCATCATGCCGACCTGCTTGGCCCACAGCCCGCCGCAATTGACGACATGCTCGGCATGGATCGTGCCCTTCTCGGTCACCAGATCCCAGCCATCGGCGGTCTGGTGCAGCTCAATCACACGATTGCGCAGGATCACGTCCGCACCGCGCTTTTGCGCCGCCCCAGCATAGGCATGGGTTGTGCCATGCGGGTCCAGGTAACCCTCGACCGGGTCGAACAGCCCGCCCAGAATGCCAGTCATATCGGCAATGGGCGCAACCTCGTGGGCGCGCTCGGGCGTGACCAGTTCGGCGGATTCGACCCCGATCGATTGAAAGATCGCCCAACCCGCTTTCAGGCTCTGCCACCGGTCCGGGTCCGATGTGACAATCACCCCGCCTGTCTGGTGAATGCCGCAGGAAATGCCGCTCTCTTCCTCGATCTGGCGATAAAGATCGATCGTATAGGCCTGCAACGCCGCAACGTTCGGGTCCGCATTCAGCGGATGAAACCCTGCCGCCGCATGCCAAGTCGATCCGGCGGTCAGCTCGGCGCGTTCGATCAGCGCGACATCCGACCACCCGAACTTGGCGAGGTGATAAAGGCACGAAGCACCAACAACACCGCCCCCGATGACGACTGCGCGATAATGGGTTTTCATGATGGCACCTCCCCAGTTGATCGGAGGCAGGTGGAGGCATGAGAGGGCAGGGCGTCAAGGGGGAAATTGGGAAGGGGGAAATCGGGCTCGCGTTTCGATGTCGGCCCGCGATCGCAGCAGAAGACCCGGCACAGCGCCATTCGCCGCCCCATTTCCGCGGCTCACCGGTATCCCACACGTTTCTTGATCCCCGACAAAACCATGGTCTTCGGCAAGTATGCGGAAAAGCGAAGGCCGGTATCCAGCCCAGACCCCGTGCGTCAGCGTCCGGTCGGACTTGCAATCTCGGGGATAAGCCGGGCCCTCGATGGACGCAGGCTACTGGTATCTGTGCGCAAAAACAGACTGTTACGGAACCGCAGAATGATGACTGCAATCGGGGACAAAAGTGCCATTTTCAGTTCGAATAATTGTTCAATATACGACACGCTCGTTTTCGACGTATTGCGCCAAATTTCGCCATCGAACAAGAATTCAAACCAATACCTTCATGGGCATGATCAAACAGGAATTCGGTTTTCCTGAAAGCCGCATCTTTCAGCCGCGCTCACTTAGTAATCTCTCCTTAAAGTTGTGGGGTGCGGAAGTAGAATTTTCTCGCCATGATTGATGAGGAGATTCAGGTGAAGAAGTCACGGTTCTGCGAAGCCCTGTTCATGGCCATCTTGCAGCAGGCCGAGGGCGGCGTATCAGTGCCAGAGCTTTGCCGAGAACACGGTATGAGCAGTGCCAGCTTTTACAAATGGCGGGCGAAGTATGGGGGCATGGACGCGTCGATGATCTCCGAGATGAAAGCCCTGGATGATGAGAACATGCGGCTAAAGAAGATGTATGCCGAGCTCAGCATGCTGAACGAGTTGCTGAAGGAGGCGTTCGGAAAAAGCGTTGAGGTCATCTCAGCGCAAGGAGATGGCCCTGCACGCAATCGAAGCTCACGGTGTCAGCATAGCGCTGGCCTGCCGGACGTTCTGCATCAGCGAGACCTGCTATTGCTACAGGCCAAAGCTGAATGCTGAGACCCTGGCGATCGAGGATTGGTTGTTGCGGCTGACTACGGCCAAGCGGACCTGGGGCTTCGGTCTCTGCTTCCTGTACCTGCGCAACGTCAAGGGCTTTGGCTGGAACCACAAGCGCGTCTACCGGATCTATTTCGAACTGGAACTGAACCTGCGGATCAAACCTCGCAAACGATTGCAGCGGGAGAAGCCTGAGCCATTGGCGGTTCCAGACGCACGAAACGAGGTCTGGTTGATGCCTCGCCACGACAGGCGATGCAAAGCATCGCTGAGAGTGGACTTCATGGCCGACCAGTTGGCGGATGGCCGATCGTTCCGGGCATTGAATGTACTGGACGATTTCAACCGGGAAGGTCTGGGGATCGAGGTTGACTTCTCACTGCCATCCGAACGTGTTGTGCGAACACTGAACCGGATCATCGAATGGCGCGGCAGGCCGGATACGATCAGAGTCGACAACGGCCCCGAGCATGTCAGCGCAACGCTGCAAACCTGGGCCGGGAGACGCCGGATCGCCATCCAATATATCCAGCCCGGCAAGCCGCAGCAGAACGCTTATGTAGAGCGCTACAACCGAAACGTCCGCCAGGAATGGCGAGGGCGCTAAATCTTCAACAGCATAGAGGAGGTTCAGGACCAGGCCACACGATGTCTCTGGACATACAATCACGAACGCCCAAACATGGGCATCGGCGGGATCACACCCGCTCAGAAACTGAAACTGGCGGCGTAACCTCTACGACCCGGCCCCTCTAAAAATGGGGGGATTACCGCATCACTCGATCGCGCGCGAAATCGCGCTGCGCCATGGGGTCGCCGAGCGAATTGGAACCAGCCACCCGCGCAGCAGCGCAGGGATTTCATTGGAAGGTGATCCCGATTTCACTCTGGAAGCGTTTCAACGGCATCTGGATGCCACGTTCGATGAAATCGCCCTGATTGCGGGTCGATTGGATCGCCGAAGGTATGTGCACCCATCCGAAAACCGTCGAAGAGCAGCTGACCAGCGCCAGACGAAAGGTTGACGTGCGCACCGTTACTCAGGCCGTGGCCCGAGGGCTGATCATCGGTCTGATCGAATTTTGATGTTTCGAACCCTACTGACTGAACGATCCATGCCCTACTTGTAGTGGGCGATCTGGGCGGCCTTGATCATTTCAATTCTGGCCAACAGGTTTGGCAGATCCTCTGCGACCGCGATTTTCTTTGCAGTCGCCAATGCCGCGCTCGCCGCGGTCTCGGCGCCTTCAGCCATGTTCAGCATCGCCTGCAAAACCATCGCGCGGGCATATCCAGCGCCATCGCAATGCGGGATCAAATCAATAATCTTGTTGAGGTCGGCACGTATCTTTCGTTTCACGCCCCATCTGATGCGGAAAGCGGCGAACCTATCCTTCATCGCAAGCTTGGGTCGCTTCACTCTTGGTGCCCCATCGCGCCGGGCGGTCGGAAGCAAGCCGCCGATCTGGCAGAGGAACTCCGCCCTGAGTAACAGCGTTTGCCGCAGCAGGAGCAGATTGCCGGCCTCGGCCGTCTGGACGATGAGATCGGTCAGATGTCGCCACCCCTCATGGATCTTCCCCGACTTCAATTTGAGCAGGCAAACCGAAATTTCGCTGGTATGCCAAATGTTGTAGTCACCATGTTTCTGAGCGCCATCGATCAATTTTTTCAGTTGTTCCATGGCGCCGTCTGATCTTTTTGCCTGTGCCTTTGCATTGCACCAGACCAGCATATTTACGCGGTGATCAGCCGTTCCCGGCAGGCAATGCGCCAATCCTTCTTCCGCAAATTCAAGCGCGCGGTTCGATTCGCCAATGGAAGTCGCAAGCAGACCATTGGCCCAGCAGGCATAGGATCTGGCGCGGCGGTTGCCGTGGGTTTCGGACATTTCTTCCAGACGCCGGATCAAACCTCTGGCCCGCTCAACCTTGCCTCGTGCGCGGTAGTAGGCACTCAAAAGATAGATGGCATGCGAAGAAAGGTGTTGATCGTCATGCGCCTCGGCCACCGGCATCACGTCGTCGAAATAACCATCGACCGTTTCCGGCGCGCCTTCCTCGGTTTCGCTCAGGATCCGCAGCAGCGCCGTCTTCGCCCAGGCAGCGATCAGTTCTTCGCCGGAAGCAATAGCCCAGGCCATTGTACGTTCGCACAGGCTTTGCGCTTCGCGATATCGCCGCAGATGCGCCAAGGCGAGGACATAGAGCGTGTTGAAAAGCGCTTCGTCCCGCTCGCGACCGGCTTGTTGCATTCGCTCCAAACGGTCATCTGCCAACCTGATTGAGCGAATGAAATCGCCCATGATGTCCAACACCCGCGCGGTGTCGATCACGATCTGGCAGTAGAATTCGTCGCTGACACAATCGGGTTCGGCATCGATGAACTCGAACGCTTTGGACAGGAAGTCGTCAGCGTCTTCAAGCGAATAGTGTGAGAGGCTGTCGCGCCCGGATTCGGCCAAATAGATGACCGCCTTTCCGGCCACGCCAGCGCGCGAGAAGTGATAGGCGAGATCGCGGCTGAAACTCGTATTGCGTCGTGCTGCGTCGGCTTCCATTGCCTCGGCGATACTCAGGTGGACCTGCGGCAGTGCGTTGGAAAGCAGGCTGCCATATATCGCATCGCCGATCAGCGCATGAGCAAACCGCCACTTGTTGTCGAGGCCGGTGGGGTCCGCCTCGATCAGGCCGGATTCGGTGCAGTTTGAGATCGTCTCCTGAACCAGGCCGGGCGAAAACAGTGCCGACAGAAGGCGTTCCGAAATTTGCCGCCCGGCTGCCGCCGCGTATTGAAGGACCTTGCGTTGATTGTCAGGAAGCGCATCGACCCGGCTGAGCAGAAGGTGCTGAACATTCCCAGTCAACAGGGTTTGTTGCTCGTCAGGACTGAGGGCGAATCCTTCGTCGGTTTCGACGAGCACGTCCTGTGACAGCAGATAACGGGCGATCTCTTCGGCGAAGAATGGCACGCCTTCGGCCCGTTCGGTGATCAGGCGCAATAGCGACGGGGCAATTGCCCGGCCCTCCATGCGTGACTGGACCAACGTACCAACGGTCGCCTCATCCAGCTGCGTCAGCGCAAGTGTCTCGCAATTGTCCAGCTCCGCCCAATTCGGCTGATGTTCAGGCCGGGCAGTGCACAGCAGACGCAACGGGCCAACATCTGCACGGTTCAGAAGGCGAGCGATCAACTGGTCCGAGGGACTGTCGATCCAATGCGTGTCTTCGATGACGATCAGGGTATCTGGCCGTCCCCCGATTTCAGCAATCAGGGTTTCAAGCTGTGCCCGCAGGTTTAGAGCCGCGTCCATCTCGTCAGCGTTTCCATCGCCAGCGCGCGCGTGATCGGCGCCGAGGGCCGGAACGACGGCGTCGACAGAGTTTGCTGGCAGCCCCGCCGCAACCAACTCCTCGGCCAAGGTTTCCGGGGTCGCGTCCGCTGCAGTGCCCGAGAACGAGCGCAGAATCTCGAGGAAAGGCGCAAATGGCATCGAACCTGTGCGCGGATCGCATTGGCCATAGTGAACCGTCACATGATCGCCGGCTTGCAAAAGGGCTTCGTGAAGAAGGCGCGATTTCCCCATCCCGGCAGTGCCTTCGATGCGAAGTGCGCCCGGTTCGCCGGTGCCGCCCTTGATGAAAGAAGAAAGCACTTCCAATTCATCCGTTCGCCCGACAATGCCCGACAGGCCGCGCCGCTTCGCCGCGTCAAACCGGGCGGCATCGTCGTGGATCGATTTGAGCGCGAAGACCCGTGTGGGTTCATGGAATCCTTTTAGCTGAACATCGCCCCTGTCCTCGGCCAGTACATGCCCGTCAGATTGTTGATGAATAATGCCCGAGATCAGCACCTCTCCGGCCGCCGCCAGTGCCTCCAGTCGCGCGGCCTGGTTCACGGGCGGGCCAATAACGGATTTGTCCAGTTTTTCGTTCAGACCCAGATTGCCGAAGACGACTTCGCCGCCACCAATTCCCACCCGGAAAGTCGGCCGGACACCGAACTGGTCGTGCAAGCGCGGGCCGGCCTGCTCGATCTCCTGCAAAAACTCCAGAGCCGATCGACAAGCATTCAGCGAGGCATTCTCCAGCGCGACCGGTGCACCGAACGCGGCCAGAACACTGTCGCCAGCATAGTCGATCGTGTGCCCGCCATGGCGTTCGACACAGGCGGTTGCGATCTCGATGACCTGACCGAGAAGAATGTAGACGTTCTCAGGACCGATCTCTTCCGAGATGGTGGAAAAGCCGACCATGTCGGTCATCAAGACCGCCGTCCACCGGCGCTGTCCGTCGATCGTCTGTTTCATCGATACGCTTCTGGCTCACTTCCCATGCGATCGGGATTTCAAACACTCAAGAATGTATGGGAACACATCCTTGCTTGCGTTGCGCCCAATAAAAAAATCCATGTGCGCATACTGCGGGAATACCTTTCGAGAGTAGGTGTCTGAGCGGGCATCTTTGACAGCGGTCCTGAGCCAGTTAAGAGTTCTGAGCGTCGTTTCAGGATAGAATATCTGATTTTTCGAGCCTGCGATAAAGTCAATCGGCAAATTTAGCCTGGACGCGTGCCCAAATTCGGCGCTGCTGCCCTTGTTATCAACCGCCAGCCCCTTTCGCATAATCAGCGCCAACTGCTTAAACGGTTCGGACGAAACCGTGCCGAAGACATCGGACAAAGCGTCGTGCGTGGCCTCGTTCAGTTGGTCGTGGGCATAACTGGCGCCGAACACGCCGAAAACGCGGTGACAGGTCGGGTTATAGCAGGGCAATTCGCCAGGGAACGGCGCATTCCAGACCAGCAGATCGATTGCCTTGTCGCGCAGGACCGCAGGGTCGTTCGGGTCCACAGACTTCCCCGGGCTCGCGCCAACCATCGGAACTTCCTTCAGCCCGGTCTTCAGCGTCTTCCCAATCCCGCCGGGCAGCTTCATTGCATCGATCAGCCCGTCCATCGACTTTGGCGCGCCCTCGATCAGGAACGACGCCAGGCCCATGTCGGATTTTGCCGAGTTGAACCAGCTGGTCACGGGATGCAGCGAAAGCTGCGACGAAACCACGGACCGGACGACCGAATTGTTGTGTTTTCCCTTGCTGTATTCTTTGATGTGATCGCCGAGCAGACGCATCAACAGCGTCATCGACCCAACGCAATGGCCGAGGCACTGCACTTTCTTGGCTTTGCTGATCTCCAGCACTTTGTTAATGGCTGCCGGCCAATCATACCGCGCCACGTCGTCGATGTCGAAGGGTTGGCGCGTCGCTCTCAACGCCGGGCTGCCGCGATAGTCGAAGAGGTAAACATCGTACCCGTGGTGGGTCAGATACTCGACGATGTTGACGTCGACCGTCTCCATCGCGAACGACGCCGCTGTGGTGCCGAAACCCGGTGCCAGGATCACGGGGCCCTTACTGGCCCCAGGCTTATGATATCGCGTCAGGCCCAGCGCCACCGGCTTCTTCCCGTGCGCTTGAGAGTGCAGCAGGATCTTTTTGGGCGCGGGCGCGGAAAACTTCCGCGCAGGCTTTCCCGCCTTCTTGCGCTTTGCATTGTCGATGGCGGGATAGTCGTTCAGATACGCCAGAACGCCGCCATAACTGCGGAACACCAACTGAGCGAAAACCCCGCCAAAGCGGGCCAGATAGGCGGCCTCGACTGCCTTGGCGATGTCCTTGTTGCCATGGGCGGCGGCATAGGTCAGCGCGAACCTGACAACCTTGCTGCGAAGTTCTTTGCTTTTTAGGCTCTGGGCAAAGTCTTGATGAAACCACTCAGACTTTGCGGCCGCAATAGCAACGAGAAGTTGACCCCACGCATCCTTTCTCAATTTCTTCAGTCCCTTGACGTCATAGGCGTCCGAGACACTCTTGCCTTGACCGATCAGCTCTTGCAGATCCAAGCGCATGACACCCCGGGCGATCGGTTTGGTGCCTTTTCCCTTGAACACATCGACCGACAGGGTGGTCAGATCCTGCCACCAGTTCGACCCAGGGCGTCGTTTCAAAGTTTTGAAACCGTGAACGCGATAGGTGTCACCCTTGCCGTTCGGTTTCAGCCGGGCGTCATAAATCATGTTCCAGCATTCGACTTCGGTCTCGTTCTGGGGCAGCAACTGAAACGATGACTTTGGACCAAGTTCCAGCCTGCCGCCCAGCATCTTGCAATCGATTTTGCCCGTCAGCGATGCCTTGTGAAGACGATCGTTCAGCATCTTTTCGATGTCTGCCGTCTGGATCTTGAAGTGCCCGGTAACCGCGTTCTTCTTGCGAAGCGTTTTTGACTGCCCATGCCTGTCCGCGATCCGATAGCCATCCTCGATCAGATGGGTCCGATCCAGTCCCTCTGCCGAAATGTGACCAGCCATCGTCTCGGTAAAGCTGAGACCCGGGCTGAAATCACCCATCTCGGTTTCCAGAATACTCAGGACTTTGGCGTAGTCCTTGGCGTTCAGCGCGGTCTTTATGCGGTTCAGGATCGGCAGAAACTCGTCCAAAGCGGGCGCAACCAGAACTTGAAAGTTCTTTTTCGTCAGGTAGCTCTTTATCGTCTTATCGTCGAACAGCGGTGCCTTGATCGACTTCTCGTAAGCCTTGAAAAGCTCGAGGCCCGACAAGATCTCCGCCTTGGCGCCCGGAATATCGCCATTCGCAATCTTCTTCCTGATATCCTCGAGATAGAGAATAACAAGTTGAAGGATCGCCTCTGCACCATCCAATGGCGTTGAACTGCCGGTGAAAGAGTCTTTGATTTTGGGGATCGTGGTTTTGCGCGGTTTTTTCAGCTTGTCCCACTTGCGCGCCTTCACCAAATGCTCGACCGCATACTCAGCGATCGCAGAAATCGTCAGCAGTGGATTGGTCCCCAATGGCCCTGGGATGACCGACCCGTCCATCACGTAAAGACCATCGTGGACCGTCTGGTCGTCGCCAGATTTCGGCCGCAGCCCGGGCGTCGTGTCGTAGACTTGGCAAAGGTGGTTGACCACTCCGTCGTCTGCCCATTCCGCCATGACGCAACCACCGATCGGATGTACCGTGATCAGCTTCTTGCCGAACTTGTCCTCCCAAAGCGGATTGGGCAGATACTCCGCCCAGATCGCGTCGCAGGCGGTTTCGATCAGGGCGTTGTCGCGCGCCGCGCCAGGCCCTTTTCCGGCGTCAGGCCAACTGACGGCCAGCTTGCCATGTTTCAGCGACATCACCCCATTGGCGTCGTCGTCGCTCATGACCAGAAAGGACTGTGTCCGTGACAATGGCCCGCTATAGGCGGCCTCGGCCAGCTTTCCGGGCTGCGTGCGGATGATGTCGCCAAGCTTGGCGGCATCTTTCAGGCGCAACTGCAAATCGCCGTACCTGAAGAGGTCGCCTTTCAACGCATCGGCCATGAAGAATGCTGCGGTATAGGCCATTGCCAGTGGGCCCGGCATAACCCCTTCCTCAATCGTCCTTACGCCGCCGCCAGTGGCCTTGTCGTCCAGGCGGATTGCCCCGGTGATCGTTGGTCCAGGGCGATATTCAGGCTTGGTTGGTGGATTGGGACCGGCTCCGATACCATAGATCGGACTGCGATGTCCAGATGCCGCGGTTGTCTCTGTCACATTCGCATCATAGCCGAACGCCAGCACATCGCCGTTGCCCGAGAACCTTTTGCCCAGCGCCTTCGAGACGTTCAGCCCCTTGTCGCGCGACCGCAGCAGGATGTCGGTCGAACCCAGCGTTCCCGCAGCAAGCACAACGACCCCGGCGGTCAGGGTGCTTTCGGGCGGTTTGTTCTTGCCTGATTGAAGATCCCGGACATGCACCACCCAGGACTTGCCTTTCTTCTCGATCCACATCACCTCGGCGCCGGTAATGATTGACGCGCCATGGACCTTGGCATCGGGAAGATAGTTCATCAGCGTGGTGTTCTTGGCGCCGTAATTGCAGCCCGAGCAGCAGTCACCGCACAAAGTGCATGCCTTCTGTTCAAACCCGAACGCATTCGGGCCGTTATCGAAGGTCACGTTGATCGGCGGAAGTTCGAACTTTCCGTCGCCGCCCCGCGCGCGGACGTCGGCCAGGACGGCCTCGGACGATTTCTTCAGCGCTTCAAGCTTCGGCAACTTCTGACGAATATCGTCGCGATAAGGTTTGCTGCCCAGAAATTTCTTGGCCCGCGCGAAACAGGCCTTCAGTGTTGTTGCATTGGCCGGGTCGCGCAAGTGGCGGGGCCAGTGCTCGGCTTTGAACAAGTCCGGCTCGCCCAGCGCAACATTCGCATTGATCAGCGATGTGCCGCCCAAACCGCAGCCGACAATGACACTGACATCATTGCCCATTCGCAAATCATACAGCGCGTCGGCACGGCCATAGGTCTTGCCATCCTGTGATGTGGTGATCTGAAGCTCGGCGGCGGCCTTGGCGCCGGAATCGGGATAGTCGCCGGGCAACATCTCCCGGCCGCGTTCCAGTATGGCGACACTTTTTCCGGTCCGGGCCAGCCGCGACCCGGCAATTGCGCCGCCATAGCCAGAACCTATGACAATCGCGTCATACTTTTTCTTTTTGGCTTTGCTCAGCGGCTCCGAGATGCGGCCATTCATGCCTTTGATGTTACTCACAGCACCGCCCCCCGATGATCAGCGCTGCGATCTTCCGCCTCCAATCCTTGCAGCATCATCTTTTGGCGGGCGTGATATTGATGGCTCGCAACCTCACGCAATGTGCCAAGAGAGGCGCTGACTGCCTGCTCTGCCAGGCACTTATTGACGTCGTTAAGAAACGCTTGCCCTGTCGAACTTCGCTGGGTGACCAGTTGGGCATGCGGTTTCAAAGACCCCTTTGCGTCCGGGGCGTTTCCTGGAAAAACATCGCGGGTATCAAACAGCCGGATCGAAACGACGTCGTGATTCTCGTCGATCAACGCCAGCGAAGCCCCTTCCAGCCCGTCAAGCCGCGGCATATCCAGGATCCAACCGCCCGTGTTGCAGATGGACACGGGGTTGTCGAAACCATCGACGACCAGCTCATCGACAAATGGTTTGTGCGTATGGCCGAATACAAATGTCAGGTCCTCTGGCAGCGTGTGGAACTCCTCTTCCATCTGACGCCTCAAGGGTCCGCCGATATACCAGCGCATATCCTCGATTGTGCTGTGGGGCAGGTATTCGGTCATCGAAAACCGGGCAGAATCCGAATAGGCACCGATGGTCGCATCAACCATGGCTGCCATTGCGTCGTGCAGCAGCGTCTGCGCCTGGCGCGTCCCGCCCATTGGCAATGACGGCGCCACCTTGTCGCCCAGAAAGCGGATCGCGCGTTCGCGCAGCTTGTCGGCCTCTCCGCCAGTCAGCAGGTATTGATAGAGCGAGACGACGTCCTTGCCGACGCCCAACGCATCGCCGAACGTAGACCAGGCAAAATCGATCCAGGCGGCGTTTTCCGAGGCCAGCTCGCCAACACTGATGTTTTTCCGCGGTTGCCCGTTCAGAACATCGAACAGCGTCGACATGGCCCGGTAAGGGCGTTCCAGGAAGTGGCCGTGATGAAAAACAACCGCTTTGCGCCCATCGTCCGACCGCAGCGCGAAATTGGGGTAGTACAGGTGCGATTTGTTGCCGATTTCGGAATATTCAAGCATCGAATTTATCAGTCCAGCGGAGTAATGCGGCTTTGCCAAATTCGTTTTTTCCGCCAAAGGCGGAAAGCGTCCTATTTGATATTTGTGTCGACCGGCTTGCTTCTTGTAATCGATAGTTGTCTGATAATTGTGCCGTGTCGCCGTCCACAAGGCATGATCATGATTTCCGGGAATAACGATCGGCGCATGCGATCCGTAGCGCATACCTTTGCGTGATTTATCATCCTGGATATCGAAAGGGCCCCATCCCATGAATGGTCGAAGCGCTTGGGTGAACGTATTGCACGCCCGTTCTGGGCCCGAGAAAGCCAGATCCAGGATATCGCCCAGAAAGATCGCTGTCGGTTTGTTGCCGGGTACCTGGTCGTTCATCGAGCCGCCATGCAGCCTGTTATGAACGAACATAAACCTTGCAAAGAAACGCCCGTACTGATCGGTGGCATTGCTTCGGCCTGCCGGATCATAGTCAAGGTTCCCGTCGACCGGAGTCACCAAGCTCGCAAGCGCACCGGCGTGCAAATCCGAGACGCAAAAATACTTTATTGCCGCCATAGACCCCTCCCCACCAAGTCAAGAACACACTGCCATGTTTCGCCTGGGTGGGGAAATTAATATGCCATTGCATATAAGATTGAGGAGCTATTCATTTGTAAGCATGAGCAGCCGGTCGCAGCACTTATTTGCGGACATTGGTCCCGATCCGCAGAACGGATCACAGGGCGAAGCGCTGCCCCAATTCAGTGAGCGATCTGAGTCTTGAAGACAAACCCGGAAGCCGGCCCGATGATTGGTCACCAAATCGACAGAAAGGTCGCTTGAACAGCGACTCCCACATCCAATGGCGATTGAACCGGCGATACTGTGGTGTCTGACGTCAGCGCCAGCGGGGCAGGTCCAGCGCCGTGCTCAACTGCATCTCTCCTTCAGCACAGCTCAGTTCAACTCAGCGGCAGCGGCCGATGCGGCATTCGCCTGTGGCTTCGTCGATGACCGACGAGTGGCCGGGCTTGCCGCCGGGCAGCGGGACGCCTTTGCCCAAGATAAAACGGACCGAATGTGCCCCGGCCAGCCCGGCCGGGAAGTGCGATATTGCGGCGTTGATCAGGTAATATCCGTCCGAAGTCACGGTCAGCGCTCCGTCTGCCAACAACTGCAAAAGACCGGCTTCACCGGGCAGGACGTCGTAGATATTGACCGGGCCGTTCGCGACGACGCTGGCTGGGTCCAGCGTCCGGACGCCGTTGGGGTGGAACCGCATCAACGCTCGGATCGTTCTGCGATCCTTGGGCAGGGCTGCTGCGGTTCCGTCCTCGCCAATCACGGCCATTCCGGCGGCGCTGAGGCGATAGGTCTTGCCCCCGGCTGTGATGTCCAACGGAGTGCGGTACGGGGCGCCACCGATATCCGTGTTGTGTGCGGTTCCCGACGGCACAGTCATCTCGCCCACCGAGTAAGCCGCCAGGACGGCATTGACCGGCTTGCCGGTTGCCGCGCTGATCGTCGACTTGGCGATCCGCGCCATGCCGTCCCCGGCCGATTTGAACCGGTTAAAGCAGATCGGTTCTTCGATGAAAATGACCTTGTCCTTGGCCAGGCCCGCAACACCCGCCCCGGCGTTCCGGTGGCTCTGCACGGCAATCTTCCAGATACGGTCGGTTGCGCCCTGCAGGTGCCAGATCGTGCTGGTATGGGCGCCGACAACCAGAAACAGCGGCGCTTCGCCTTTCTCGATCGTCAACTTTGCCACATGGGTGGCCCGATCATGTCCGGCAATGGCAATATTGGACAGGGCCGCGCCCTCATAAGCGCTTACAAGAACGGTTTCGACCCCGGTCGGCACCTTTGGCAGGACACAGGCGCGGCCTGTCCTTGTGTCGGTCCGCGTCCGTCGCGGGGTCAGTTTCAGACGGATCGCTGCATCGGCGACGCGGTCGATCTCGGCCAGATCGACCATGCCGTCGCCATTCACATCGAACGCCATGAACATTTCACCTTGCGTCGCGACTCTGCCAAGGCGCTGCCTTTTGACGTCCTTCGAGGCCAGGGCCAGGATCTCGGCAAACGAAAGTGCACCATCACCATCGGTGTCGTCCTGCAGCAAATAAACCGCCAGGCGAGGCCGCAGTCGCTTCTGTGCTGCGCCGCCGGATTGTATCCGGCCAATCTCGTCCACGGACAACGCACCATCGCCGTCCAGATCGTGCGTCAGCAGTTCGGCGATGATCCTCGCTCGCGCTGCTGCGACAGTCTGCTTCATCATCAGGTCCAGCGCGTCCCGTGTGACGACGCCGTCCGGTGCGATGCTGAAAAGCTGCTGCGAGATCCGCTTCAGAAACGCACCCTTGCCGTTTGAAAACTGACGCAGGATGTCGTCCGGCAATGCGCGCGCGGTTTTCTCGACGGCCGCTTCATCGGCAGCGGCCCCTGGGGCCATGGGCAACAACGAAAACGCCAGGGCAAGGCCCCCGAGGGTCAGGGATCGGGTCAACTCTGAAAACATCAGGCAAATCCTCTTCTGGCCGCCGCTCAGTTCGCGGTGCGTTGGATGATGTCGAAACCTTCTGCGCTGATCTTCAGTGCGGCCTTACCCGCCCGCTCGATCGTCCAGATCGTGGCACCCGACGGGCCGCGCTGCGGCGCAGGCATTCCGATGGCCGCGATCTGATCCAGACCAGGGTCGCCGGTCAGCGTGACCGTACCGGTAACATCGCGGAACATCCCGGGGCGCAATTCAAACTGGTTCGCCCGGCCGTTGCTCAGATCGACCGATTGTCGCCCGGCGATCTGATCGTCGGAAAACCGGACATACCCGCCACGCGTCACGAAAATTACCTTTCCACGAAACACCTGATCCGGCAGGCCCGGATAATGCGATACCGCCCTTAGGCGCGGGTCGCTCAGAAACGCCGGCGGTGGCAAGACATGCACGGCCAGGCCCGGGCCAAAGGCCAGGCTGACCGGGCGGTTCGCCCCCAGAAGCGTGCGCGCGACAACCCCGAAATCGGTGAACTCCAGGGTCCAACCGGCGGTTCCCGACAACCAGATCTCGTCCAGTTCCGGATCGCCCAGAACCGGCACGGTAACGCCATGGCGGAACATCGCCCCATTGCGCACCATCAGAACATCGCGGGCCTCGTTGCGCAGGTCGATCTGGTGGACCAGGTCCGGGCCCGACGCCGACATATGCCAAAAACCAGGCCGCTCAGGCACGGCCGTGCGTTGCGCGTTGTCTTCACCCGGCATGTTCAGGATCCGGGGGTCCTGGCCCGTCAAGGAAATCTTGCCGGCGACTTCCGCCGTCGTCATCAGTTCTTGCGGCGCCCCGGCTTTCGAAGAACGCCCAACCCGCCAGCATTCCGGTTGTGCCAGCATCAGCCGGTCGAAGCCATCGGTATTCAAGACCAGCCCGGTTGTCCCGGTACCAAGCGTGGCCAGGTCGATGACCACCAGGTTCGGCAGACCGTTGTTGGTGTCAAGTGTGACTTGCGCAGCGTTCGGCGCCGTTGCCGCCAGATCCGGCCGGACCAGGCCCGAACCTGTCCAGCGCAAGGCACCGGCGGCCTTGCCGTCTCTTACCGCTGCAGCACCCTCGGCGGTGGCCAGATCGAAACCGCCCGCCGGGCCTTCGGACGTTAGAAGCGGGCTGGACACCGGGCGCACCACCGCGGCGTCCAGCGCCGTGCGCACCGTCATGACCTGTCCATCCAGTTCGGCCCGCCAAACCAGTCCGTAAAAGGACGGATCAATCGTCTTGCGCCAGGCCAAGGCCGGGTCCAGGACAATTGTGTCGAACCAATCGGCGATATACTCGATTTCGGTCATTTCCGTTGTGGCGATGACGTCCGCTTCGACCATCACAAAGTCGAACAGGCCGTTACGGCTGTCCAAGAATTCAACTGACCGCAGCTTATCGACCCTCGCCACATAGAAGCTGCGCCCAGGGATTTCGAAACGATCGATGCCACCGCCGCCATCAAACGTCGGTGACGCACGCGGCTTCATCGGCTGGGTGACATTGATGGCCGTCAGCGCGTCAGCGATACACTCCGGCAACGGGTCAGCCGCCTGTGTAGGCGCTACCGAACTTGCCGCCACCGCGGTTCCGAAAGCGATCGCGGCAGATATTCTACAAAACAAGGACATGGCACAACCAACGCGACGTTCGAGATCAATCCGATAGTGTCCACAGTGGGGGTCGTTCAGCAAATTATCAATCACAATATGCACATCTGGTTCGTTGGGCGAGTACTCGATCAACCCTCGACCGCATATTTCTGTGTTTGCCATCCAGATCTCCTAAATAAGTCGGAACCTTGGCCGTTTTCATCAATTTGTTCGCTGACTTTTTTACAAATTGCCAAGAATTTTAAACACCAAAGCGCTGATCACTTGCCGTTATCCTGTCGCGCCTCTGCCCGTCAGATTGGCATAGCTTCCGCATTGTCCGGTGGTCTCACGGGTTCGACGCGACGCTTTGGTCTTTTGGCGAGGATGTGATGTTGAGCATGCAGTATCGTCCTCGGACCAATTATCCGGCGGAGCAACGCACAGAAATCTGGGATCGTTGGCACGCGCAGAGACGTTGCACTCGATCGCAAGTGCAGTCGCTCGCGCCCCTTCGGCGATCAACAGCGATGTCAAACGGAACGGCAGGCGCCATACTTATCGTGCAGCAGTCTCAGGCCGGGCAGTTATCTGCCCGCACGAAGCCCGCGTTAGTAAGTTGGCTCGGTTCAGGTTTTGGTCTTCCTGTGACCGGTTTGCCTATTCTCATGATGTAAGCCCGATCAGGCTCGTTTTTGGGCGATGGTGGTTGAAGTCGTCGCGCCATTCAGAGATCAACCGCCGTGCGTGTCTCAGGCCCTCAAATTGGTGCTCGTTCAGGCATTCGGCCTTAGGTAGCAAATGCACCAGATTGGGGTCTATCGCGGTCTGACATGCTCGCGGTTCAATGTGGCGTGGGCGAACCACTGGTCATTCAGACCCTGAAGGACAAGCGGGCTGAGATTCTCGGTAGGATCTCGGCCTATGAAGCGCAGATCGCGCAGGCCAAACATGACCTGGCCCACGTAAACGCGACGATCCGGCTGTTCACTGAGCCCGAGAAGCAGCGCGTCCGTTACATGGTCAGCCACGGGTTCTTCAAGAAGAGCGAGATCGCCGACATCTGTGCGCGTCATCTCGGCGCGGACGGTGAGATGACCACCCGCGAGCTGGCCGAGCGGGTAATGGCCGACGCAAGCTCGACAGCTCCGACACCGTGCTCCGGAACTCGGTCGTCTTCAAGGTCGTTCAGGCGCTGCGGCATGCGAAGCGCCGCAAACTGGCGAGGCGATCACGCTGCGCGTCGTTGCCAGTAGCCCTTCCAGACCCGGCTGACGGGGGCGGCGAGAGCATCGCCGATCAGCCGGTCGGCGAGCCGGCCGTTGCTTTCGGCCTTGTGGTTCTCGAGCCAGGCTGCATGGGTCCCGTAACCTTCAAGGTGACGATTGCCGACCTTGTGGTGCTGCCCGCCGATCATTCGTCTCAGCCGCGAGAAGAAGCTCTCGGCGAGATTGGTGTGGACGCCGTCCCGGCTGTAGGCTTCGGAATGATTGATGCGATGAACATCGAACATCGGCTCCAGGAGATCCCAGTGGGCGACCTCGTCGGCCGAGATTGCTGACCCCGGCACGATCCTCTCCCTCGCAAAGCCGACGCCCTCGGCCTCGCGCAGGAATGTGCGCTTCAGCGTTCGTCCGCCCCGCTGGCGGAGCGCGACGACGATCCGCCGTTTCCCACTGCGGTGCTTCAGGAGACGGCGGTCGACACGATCCTCGCGTGCATTGGCGGGCCGGACATGGCCGCCGAACGCGGCACCATCGACTTCGACCTCGCCCACGAGATGCATCTCCCTGGTCTCGGCGGCCATTGCCTCGCGCAGCTTGTGCATCAGCACGAAGGCCGTTTCCGGCGCTTACGCGGCCCCACTGGGGCCACGGTCGCCTTCAACTGTGCTGGACGTCGAGATCCCTGGAAAGCTGCACCGCCGAGAGCCCCTTCGAGGCATTCACGAACAGGCAGATCGCGCCGAGCAGGTCCGTGAACGAGAGCTTTCGCGAGGCGAAGATCGTGCCGGACGTCACACTAAACTGGCGATGGCAGGCAGCACACTTGAAGCGGCGGCAGGTCGAAAGATCATAGACATCGAGGCAGCCGCAGGCCGGACAGACCGGTTCACCGTCGGTCTGCGGCCAGCGTAACCGGCAGAACCGCCGATACGCCGCCTCCTCGCCCTCTGAGAAAATCGACTTCAGCGATAACGTCCGCGCCGCCGCGGACAGCAGGAAATGCTGTGCCATATTCGCCTCGTGAACATACTGTATGTTCGCTCTATGTTCTAAATTGGGGCTAAAATCAACGGTTGGTGCATTTGCTACCTAAGTCCGAATTCATTCATCCCGGAACCTGCCGTTGAAGCTTTCGACGGAGCCGTTTTGTGTCAATCGGCATCCAAACGTGACCCCAGATCGGCGTTCAAAAGTGACCCCCCTGGTGCTGAGCAGGCCGGGTCGCGTGGAGACCTCATTTATCAGAGCGCGGCCCGGCCTGCGCGGTTGAATTAGGCGCGGTTCTTGAAGCGCCAGCTTTCGTTACCGGTCTCAACGATCTCGCAATGATGTGTGAGGCGATCGAGGAGTGCGGTGGTCATCTTCGCGTCGCCGAAGACGGTTGGCCATTCTCCGAATGCCAGGTTCGTTGTGACAATGACTGATGTGCACTCATAGAGTTTGCTGATCAGGTGGAACAGCAGCTGACCACCGGTCTGAGCGAATGGCAGATAGCCAAGCTCGTCCAGAATTAGGAAGTCGAGGCGTGATATCAACTCAGCTGTCCGTCCCTGGCGCTCGGCCCGCGCTTCGGCATCGAGTTTGTTCACCAGATCGACGACATTGAAGAAGCGCCCGCGGCGGCCCTGGCGGATGCAGGCTCGAGCGATACTGACGGAGAGATGGGTTTTGCCTGTGCCGGTTCCGCCGATGAGCACGAGATTGCGCTGATGGTCGAGGAAGTCGCCGGTGGCGAGGTCACGGATCAAGGTTTCGTTGACCTCGGCCGCTTCGAAGTCGAATTCCTCCAGCTCCTTGGCCAGTGGCAGTTTCGCGATGGTCATCTGGTATTTGATTGAGCGCGCCAGCTTCTCGGAGATCTCGGCTGTCAGCAGATCGCCGATAATCTGTTGTGGTTCGTGCTGGCGCTTGATCGCAGCCGTGATGATCTCGTCGTAAGCTGTCCGCATGCCGTAGAGCTTCAGTTGGCCCATGGCGTCCAGCACCTGTGTTCGTTCCATTCGTTGTTCTCCTCAGGCTGTCATACCGGTCACAATTGGCGGCTGGCTCGCAGGTCAGCCGCAATGCATCCGGTGTTGTGATTGTCAGGGGTGGTGGCGGTTCGCGGCGACGGGCGAGAATGTTCAGGACCACGCTTGCGGAAGGGACATTCTGTGACAGGGCTTCTGCACAGGCCGCTTCCACCGCCTCCAGCCCATCGGAGAGGATCGCGCCTAGAACCTCGACCATCTGGCGATCACCACCGGGCTGACGCTCCAGTTTACGCTGCACACGGCGTAACGACGGCGGCAGCTCCCACTCCTTGAACGGCGCTCCGTTGCGCAGGGCGCCAGGTTTGCGCATCAGCACCGGAATGTAATGTAGCGGGTCATAGATCGCGTTATCGCGCCCAAAAACACGGGTATGGCTGCCGACGATCTGCCCGTCTTGCCAGCATTCCAGGCGATCGGCATAGGCGCGGATCTCGACAGGTCGACCAACGGCCCGGGCATTTACCGAGTACTTGTTCTTGTCGAACCGTACGAGGCAGGTTTTGGAAACCGATGCAGGGACTGCATGAAAGCCGTCGAAGGAGCCGACATATGGGATCAAACTCGGCTGCTCTTCTTCGAACACCTCCCAGACCGTCTTGCCTGGAATGTCGGGGTGTTTGTTTGCCTTCGCATACACCAGGCACCGATCTGCCAACCAGGCATTCAGCTCTGCAAAGGATTTGAACCTCGGGCGCGGCACGAAGAAGCGTCTGCGCAGCACGCCAACCTGGTTCTCTACTTGCCCCTTCTCCCAGCCCGAGGCCGGGCTACAGGCAACGGGGTCAACCAGATAATGACCGCACATCTGCTGAAAGCGGCGGTTGTAAGCCCGACCCTTCCCGACGAAGATCGCGTCCACCGCCGTCTTCATATTGTCGTAGATCCCGCGCGCACAAGCGCCGCCAAAGAACGCAAACGCCTTGTCGTGCGCATCGAACACCATCTCTTGGGTCTCGCGGGGATACGCGCGCACATACGGCATTCGGCTGAAGCTGAGGCGAACATGAGCGACTTTGACAGTCACTGTCACACCGTCCAGAATCACGACCTCATGGCTCCAGTCGAACTGGTAAGCTTCGCCCGGATCAAAGCTCAAGGGAACAAACGCGCTCGCCGATGCTGCCTGCGTTCTCTTTGACCAGTTGGATGCGTATCGCCGAACCGCATCATAGCCGCCGCCGTAACCATGGTTGCGCAACTCTTCGTAGATCCGGATCAGTGTAAGGCGTTCCCGCCTCGGCTGCTTGGCATTTGCGGCCAGCATCTCGTCAAGTTCTGATCGCCATGGATCAATCTTCGGGCGAGGCTGTGTCGTGCGGTCATAGCTGAATTCGGTTGCGCCTGAACGCAGGACCTTGCGGACCGTATTCCTGGAAACCCGAAGCTCTCTGCAGATCTGCTTGATCGACTTGCCGTGAACAAAATGCGCCTGCCTGATCTTTGCGATCGTTTCCACAACCAACATCCCCTGATCGCTCCCTCACTCTTTTGAGGAAGCTTCTCGTACGAATTGTCAGGGGGGTCACTTTTGGGCGCCGATTACCCCAACAAGGGGGTCAATCTTGCATGCCGATCCACAGTCCAGTCGATCGGTTTAGAACCAAGCGCTTTCGGCACGCACTCAATGCGCCGCACGAAGGTTGCGCAGATCTATCGGAAGACTGGGAACCTGAGGGCGGTGCAACTTCTGCTGGGACACACGAAAATGGACAGCACTGTTCGTTACCTGGGTGTCGAACTCGAAGATGCCCTTGCAATTTCCGAAGCCGTCGAAATCTAAACAAGATGGGCCGCTCACTGAGGGCGGCCCACAGCCGACCTTGCTGCGTCGCGCAGCGAATGTCCGGAGTCAGCCCAGACTTACATCCCCCTTCTGACGGATGGGCTGCGAAACGCCCATTCGCTGGCTGTGCATGGTGTTCCCGGACTTATCTCAAAAGCGGTCATACAAGCGCCATAGGCCCGACTGAAACCGTCAGATGTCGGCAAGGAGCCCATTCTCCCAGATGCTGCACGATGCACGAAGGTCGGCTTTCTCGGGTCTGGCCAAAAACGTATCAAAATCAAACGGAGTTTTGCCAAGGTTTTGTGGCATAAAGTTCTTCAAGGATTTCGGTCGCTACGCCGCCGATGCCAAAAACGACCGTTTTTGCGCACCTACCTCAGCGTGTGGCGACCATTTTGAATATGCCAACTTCGGTCTAGCCAAGGTGCGATTTGTTCGTCGGGTTCTTCAACGAGCGCCAAGGGCGGAATGCGCTATTTTCAGACATCTATCCGCCAGGGTGGGCAAGTCCGTTTTCCCACGGTGAAAACGACATTGCCCGAGAAGGCAGGTGAGCGTACGCCTGAGACCACGTTACAATCATATCCGAAGATACCGAAAATGCCACCTGGATGGCCCAGTGAGCTCATAGCTGTTCAGAAAGGCAAGATTTTTGATGAGGCCATCGCAGCACCCCCAAAAGCTGCCGCAGCAGGTTCGGCAGCAATGGGCCAGGATCAGTCGTCTGCAAGCACCATATTAAACTGAAAGCTCTTCGAGTATCCGAACATTGCGGTCTATGATGGCTCTATGAGCGAACGGGCTACGAACGCGTCGCTGCCGATGGAGCGAAACTAGGAGGGGTGTTCATTGTCTGACAACCTTCGTGAGCAGCTTGATTTGGCGCTAGAGGCACAGCAAGCAACTAGTGAGGTGCTGAACGCAATATCTCGCTCTCCGCATGATCTGCAGCCCATCTTAGAGATGATCGTTGAGACCTCGGTTAGGTTATGCCGCTCAAACTTTGGTCATGTGCGCCTGCTACGTGGTGACGGCGCCTACCACATCGCCGCTCATAAGATAGATGACCCCGAGCTGGCCGCGGCGATGATAGCCAACCCCTTCCGGCCTGGCCCTGAATCCGTTGCAGGCCGCACGGTGCTAGCTGGTGAAACTGTGCACGTTCATGACGTGGCGGCCGACCCGTATGTGAGTGGCTTTCAAAAGCAGATCTCCGACCATGTGCGCACGGCGATGTCAGTGCCACTAAAGCGCGATGGTGAGGTTATAGGCCTCATATCCGTTTTTAATAACCATGTGAGGCCGTACACCGATCGTGAGATCAGGCTTGTTGAGACATTTGCTGACCAGGCCCTTATCGCAATCGAGAATGCCCGCCTGGTTGAGGCGGTGCACCGTCAGGCGCAAGCACTCAAGCAATTCCTATCGCCTGCCGTAGCCGACACATTGGTCAACGATGGTGATGAGGCATTGCGCAAAAGCCATCGCTCACTGATTGCAACACTGTTCTGCGATATGCGTGGCTTCACCGCGTTTTGTGAGACGGCTGAGCCCGAGGAAACTATTGAGGTGCTGCAGACCTATCACGAGGAGATGGGCAAGCTGATCAGTGCGCACAAGGCTGGCGTTGATAAGCGCATGGGCGATGGCATCATGGTGATATTCAATGACCCGTTGCCGTGCGATGATCCCGCTGGTGATGCTGTGCGCTTAGCTATCGCTATGCGTGACGGTATGGCAAAGCTCAGTGAGCAATGGCGAAGCCTCGGGCATCGCTTAGGGTTTGGTGTAGGCGTATCACTCGGCTACGCGAATATTGGCATGCTTGGATCTGAAGGCCGTTACGATTACACGGCGTCTGGCGCAGCAGTGAACCTTGCAGCTCGCTTGTGCGATCACGCTGAGGACGGCGAGATCCTTTTGAACGCACGAGCGCACAACGCGATCAAATGGAACTATAAGTCGGTGTCAAACGGCGACCTAAGCTTTAAGGGTATCCGCGACCCCGTGGAGGTCTTCAAGCTCGTCAGCTCATAAGTTCGTGGCGCTAGATAGTGGGTGAGCGTCCGAGTGGTCACTCGCGCTGATCATACCGCCAAGGCATCAGCTCGTCTTGCACCGAGACGGCACACTGCACCGCTTCGACAACGCTCGGAAACTCGGTGATCATGCCGTCGCCGGTCAGCTTGATTATTCGGCCGCCGTGTTGCTCGATCCGAGGATCGATCAGTTCGGCGCGATGGCGCTTCTGGCGGGTGATCGCCCCGATTTCGTCGACCTCGATCAACCGGCTGAAGCCCACCATGTCGGCGGCGAAGATCGCGACGACGCGACGTTCCATGCCCATCCTCCTGTCGGGTAGACAGTACCAATGTTAACGGTGAATACCTAGGGATGATGTGTGAGCCGTAAGCGGTGCCCTGACCCCACGTTGGTCAGTTAAGCGCCTTCATTTTTGGCTTCCAACGTTTTGCGAGCTTGAGAACTTCAAGGCGAAGTTCGTCGCTATCTGGCGTGTTGGGCTCGAAGTCGCCACCGTACCACCTTCTGAGATCCTCATGTTCAGGGTGCTTTGGATCTGCAATGGCTTCCAGGAACTCTTCGTATCCAGGGAAGCCGCCGACATCTTCTGGCGGGCACCGGCCAGCGATATCCGTCAAGCGGGGGTAGAGCTCGCCGGGGACAGGATCGCTGATCTTGCCGATCTTGATCTGGTGGTCCCAGCTGTCACCGAAGTCGTAGAGATAATTGACCGTGCGTGCGCCGGTGTCCTCGATCAACTCGGCCAGGGTGGTATTGTTGTCAGGCAGATCATCGCCGCCGAAGTCCGGATCGGGCAGCCCCCAGGTCGCCCCGCCGGCCTCGAACATGTAGAGGTGGGAGTTGGCCCAGCCCATTGCGGCCTGGAGTGTCAGATGCAGGCGGTCGAGGCGGATATCGGCTGGCACCAGCAGGGTACGCTTCACGGCGGGCTCGATGTACTCAAGCGTGACCTTCAATTCGATGATGCTCATGACCGTGCCCCTTCTCGGTCCCATTGTAGTTCCATGGCAGGAGCGCGTCGATATCGGATTGTTTGTGCCCCTGCACGATAGCGGCCAATGTCTCGGTCAGCCAGGTGTGAGGATCGATGGCGTTCAGTTTGCAGGTCTCGATTAGAGAAGCGATCATCGCCCAGTTCTGTGCACCTTTGTCGTGCCCGGCGAAGAGCGCATTCTTGCGGTTCAGCGCGATGGGGCGAATGGTGCGTTCAATGGCATTTGAATCGATCTCGATCCGACCGTCGGTCTGGAACAGGTTTAGCCCGTCCCAATATTTGGCGATATACTTCAGGGCCTCGCCGAGCGGGGATTTGGCGGAGACGCGGGCGCGGTTGGCGGTGAGCCAGTGTTCAAAACCATCAATGATCGGCTTTGACCGCTCCTGCCGAGCAGCCAACCGCACCTCGGGCGAGTGACCGCGGATGTCCTTCTCGATCCGGTATAGCCGGGCGATCTGTTTCAGCCCTTCATCTGCAATGGGCGTGGTGCCGGTCTGGGATACCTCGTGCAGCTTGCGCCGGGCGTGGGCCCAGCAATAGGCCAGCTGGATATCCTCTCCGGGCCGTTTGAGCAGCCTGTTGTAACCTGAATAGCCATCGACCTGCAGGGTGCCGCCAAAGCCCTTGAGGATGTTCTCGGCATATTGCCCTGACCGTCCCGGCGCATAGGTGAAGGCCACGCCGGGTGGATCGTCCCCGCCCCATGGTCGATCATCGCGGGCAAGCGCCCAGAAGAACCCCGTCTTGGTTTTGCGCCTGCCGGGGTCGAGCACCGGTGCTGTGGTCTCGTCCATGAAGAGCTTGGAAGAACGCTTCAGGTTTGCCAGTAGGGCATCATAGACCGGTTGGATTTCGAACGCTGCCCGCCCAACCCAGGCCGCCAGGGTGGAGCGATCAAGATCGATGCCCTGGCGGCTGTAGATCTGCGCTTGTCGATACAAAGGGAGATGATCGGCGTACTTGCTGACGATCACATGGGCCACTGTTGCCTCGGTCGGCATGCCGCCGGGGATCAGATGCGCCGGTGCCGGGGCTTGCACGATCCCGCTCTCGCAGGACCGGCAGGCATATCTCGGACGACGCGTGACGATTACCCGGAACTGCGCCGGAACGACATCCAGTCGTGCGCTGACATCCTCGCCAATAACATGCCGCTCGTGGCCGCAGTCGCAGGTCGTGCTTTCTGGCTCGATCACTTCCTCGATGCGCGGCAAGTGCCGGGGCAATGATCCCCGGTTGGCCTTACGCGAGCGCGGCTTACCCATGACCTCCAGTTCGTCGGCCTCTTCGGCTGCCTTGAGGGTCTCGACCGCTGTCTCGATGTCTTCGAGCGCCAACTCAAGCTGGTCCGGACAGACCTTCTCGGATTTGTGCCCGAAGAGGGCGCGCTTGACATCGGTCAGCAGCTTTTCCAACTGCGCGATGCGCATAACATGGCGTTCCTCGCGCCCGCCGGCAGCCAGAACCATCGCCTTCAGAGCATCGATGTCATTCGGGAGATCGGCTGCGCTCAACATGGCCGGGGTCTATCAAAATCAGCGCTTTGCCACCCGTTCAATCGGATGCCCGAGTCACTCTGCCGCGGTCGGCGGACGTGCCGCCAGAGCCTTCACTTTCCGCCAGTCGAGCCCGGCAAACAACGCCTCGAACTGGGCATGGTTCAGCGACATCAACCCATCGCGGATGGCGGGCCAGGTGAAGGTTGTTTCCTCCAACCGTTTGTACGTCATCACAAGACCTGTGCCGTCCCAGTAAAGGAGCTTCAGCCTATCGGCCCGCTTGGCACGGAACACAAACACCGTCCCGGTGAACGGCTCTTTCCTGAGTTCATTCTTCACCAGCGCAGCAAGACCGTCATGACCTTTCCGGAAGTCCACGGGTTTGGTCGCCACCACAATCCGGACCCGGTTCGATGGGAAGATCATACGCGCAACGCCCGCACGATCTCCGCGACCCGCGCCGCGGGCGTCTCGGCGTCCAGCCGAAGCACTACTTCACCGCAGACGATCTCAAGCTTGGTGCACACGGGTTCCGCCGAACGGTCCAGTTGCTCTTCAATAATCAACGGTGCGAACGTTGGTTCCGACACGGGCACGGCGGGCAGCACAAGCTTGCCCTCTTTCGCCAGCCGTCGCCAAGACGACAGATGATTGGGCCGCATGTCGTAGCGACGGGCGACCTCGTTTACAGTCACCCCAGGTTCAAGCGTCTCAGCCACAATCCGGGCCTTCAACTCGTCCGGCCATTGCCGCTGACCACGGGGCCCAACTATCGACCCGATGTCTGTGAGAAACTCCGTTAGGCGCTCCATGGAGAAACTCCCTGCAAAACTACAAAGCGCAGGGACTCGCAGATATCGACTTCACAAGAAACGTGGGGTCAGGGCAACGCGTACTGTGAGCCGTCGAGATGACGAACTACACGGCTGCTGAGGAATTGAGCGCGGTTCCCCTACCCCGGTCGTGGTGGTCGGATCAGTGATAGGCTGTTTAGCGAATTCATGATGCAATCTTAGGTGGCATTGACAAGGGCGCGTCATAGGCAAAGCACGCTCGCCGCTGACTCTGCGAAATTGATGAGGTACCATGCGCGCGGTTGGTTGGCGCTGCTTAGAGGGTTACCAATGCGAGATCACTTCGTCGAGTTTGCGCGCTACAATAGGTGAGCCAATGCACGACTCTACGAGGCTGCATTCAGGATGGACAAGAGTGAATACCGGCGTGACGTAAGTGCCTTTTTCAAGAGCCTGCATGGGACGCTAAATCATCTATTGCTCACTGATCGCATTTGGATGAAACGCCTCACGGGCGAAGGCGGGCATCCCAATCGTCTCGACGCAATTCTTTACGACGCTCGCGCCGATCTTGCCGCGGCCAGAGCCGACGAGGATGATCGCATTTTAGACTTCGTCGCATCGCTCGATGACGAAAGCCTATCGAACACAATCGCGTACACGACAACAAACGGCAGGACGTTTGAACAGCGACGCTCAGACATTCTTTCACATCTATTCAATCACCAGACCCACCATCGCGGACAAGCGCACACGATCCTTTCGATTTGCACCCAGCACGAGCCGCCACCCCTTGACCTGCTCGCGATGCGGAGGGGACTGCCTGCCAGTGACATCCGAGCTTTTGCATCAATTGAGTCAAGAGCTGCAGATGGAGACGCGCGATGAACCGTGCGGGACGGTGTACGCGGACGGTGCTTGTAGCAGTCGTCCTGCTGTGCATGCCGGTTGTTTCCGATGCTCAAGATGGCCCCACGGCCGGCGCACTGGATGGCCGTCTCTTTGCGGACCTGATCGGGCCGGAGGGCGCTCTCGCCCTTGAAGGGGAATTGCACTTCAACGAGGGCATGATGTGGTCGCGGCGCTGCGACTCACTGCCCGCGCCGCGCGCGCGTTGAAGTTTATACGAATGCATGACCTCCTGCTTGGTATGGAACAGCGCGACCGGCACAAGAGCCTTAGCTTCCTGACGGCAGCGGTGCCACGCCGGTTCGTGCCTTGGCTATTGCGA
Organism: uncultured Limibaculum sp.; assembly: GCA_951813525.2. Lineage (GTDB taxonomy): Bacteria > Pseudomonadota > Alphaproteobacteria > Rhodobacterales > Rhodobacteraceae > Thermohalobaculum. The sequence continues at coordinate 1,330,906 of CATOTJ020000002.1, read as the reverse complement.
CACAGATTTCTCGCGATCGCCGTGCTCTTGAACCTACCGGGGAATTCGTCGGTCGGCGGCGGCGGCGGGAACGTATTCATCGCTAGAACCAGCCGTCTCTTCTCGCTTCCGGCCTACCTCACGACCATCGCCGTCGCTCCAATCCCGCTCTATGTGGTGCTGGTGCGACAGATCGCATAACGTACCATCACCCCATCGGATTCTATCAGCAGTTGTCCGGCAGAAGAGTCGCAGATACGACCGTTATTGGTCAGCGCAGAATCTACAACCACAACCTTAGAGTGCAAGATTTGCCGTTGCTTAGACGCCAGACGATGTGGTTTCCCGACATCGTCAGTCTCTGGGTGGAATATCTCACTCGACTACGACCACGCATTCGTGGTGAAGGCTGCCGCCATCGCCAAAGCTGATCACGTTTGTCACACCCGGCGCGATAGCCTTGATCTGATAGAGACGATTAGAGCGTAGACGTACATCGGCAATCTTCTGGTCCGCGACAGCAAGCTCGAAAAATCGTTTCTTCGGTTTTTCGAATGAGACTTCAAGGGACTGGCCGATCTGCAACCGTGCTGGCTGTCCGATACGGTTTTTGCACAAGACCGCATCATCGATGGGGTTCATTGCGAAGTACGCCTCGGCGTCTTGCACTACCAACGGGCATTGCGACAGGACCGAGCCGTCTGATTTAAACGCGCTCATGTTGGTCACGCCTGGGGTCTGCCCGACAACATACACTAAACCTACCCGACAGCGGCGAAAGATCGGCAATCTTTGGGCCACCGACTGCAACCTCGACAGACCAGCTTGGGTTCTCGAAGAGCCTTCCGATGCCGGTCAGCATCGGCCAATCACGGTCGGCCTTCCAGGCGCAAGTGCCCTCGGTAATGCTATCCAGGCTATGATTGGCCTGATCGAACGGAATGACATCGACCGAACACGCATAGACCAGAGTGTCGCCGCTAAAGAACCGGAGCGTGGCCGGGCCCGTCTTCCCAGGCCAGACAAGAGGTCCGAGTTCGCTGGTAACGCTAGTGGTCTGACTCAATCACTTAATACCCAACGAACGCCGGGCTGAACCCGGCCCCCGATAGTCGCTCTTCGGACTTTCTGCCCTTCGCCAAGTCAGCCCTGCGATCGCAGGGAGCAGGTTCGTCTGGGCGACCGTCGCCGCTCAGAGCGCCTCCTTTCGATCGGATCACCGTCCATGGTGCGTGCGCTCGGTTCATGATAGCTCTGGTCTGCCGTTGCTCTCTGGCGACTGACCACAGACGGCGATCAGGAAGGCTGCACGTTGTCCGACATTCAAAGCTGGCTGAGCGATATCGGGCTGGCGAAATACGCGTCCGTCTTCGCGGAGGCCGAGATCGACCTCGAGACCTTGCCGGATCTGGTCGAGGACGATCTCAGGGAACTTGGCCTGCCGCTTGGCCCCCGCCGCAAGATCTGGGGCGCCATCGGGCGGCTGGGCGGGCCGCCGGATCAGGCCCCTCGGCTAACCGACCCGGCGACAGCTCCGGCCGTCGAGCCGGGGCTCGCACCACCATCCGACGCCGAACGCCGCCACTTGACGGTGATGTTCGTCGACCTTGTCGGCTCGACTGAAATGGCGACCCGGATGGACGCCGAAGACATGCGCGATGTCATCACCTCCTATCAGAACACGGTGGCTGGCGTCGTCAGCGGCTGCGAAGGCTTTGTCGCCAAGTTCATGGGCGACGGGGTGCTCTGCTATTTCGGCTGGCCGCGCGCCAACGAAGATGACGCCGAGCGCGCCGTTCGCGCAGGCCTGTCGATTATCGACGCCGTCAAGATCACCCAAGCGCCGAACGGATCGCCCCTGTCGACTCGCGTCGGCATCGCAACCGGCGTCGTCATCGTTGGCGATCTGATCGGTAGCGGTGCGACGCAGGAGGCCGCGGTGGTTGGCGAGACACCGAACCTTGCCGCGCGCCTGCAGGGGATTGCAGGCGAGAACCAACTGGTCGTCGCCAAGGAAACACAGCGCCTGTTGGGCACGATTTTCGACCTCGCCCGTCTCGATGGGCAGGACCTGAAAGGCATCAGCGGCCCGGTTGACGCCTATCGGGTTGAAGGCGAAGCGACAGTCCAGAGCCGGTTCGCCGCTCGCCAGTCTGGCACGCTGACACCGATCATCGGACGTGAGCGTGAGATCGAGCTGATGACTGAACGCTGGGCGATGGCGCGCTCCGGCCAGGGCCAGTTGGCCCTCGTGACTGGTGAGGCGGGCATCGGCAAGTCCCGCATCACCCAGGCGGTCATCGATGCGGTCGCTAAAGAAGATCACACACGGATGACCTACCAATGTTCGCCCTATCACGCGGACAGCGCGTTTTATCCCGTCATCCAACAGATGTCCTTCGCGGCGGGCGTCGCCCCATCGGACAGCCCAGATGTGCGGTTGGACAAGTTGGAGGCGCTGCTCGGCGCTGATCAGGATACGCTGCGTCTGGTGGTGCCACTGCTGGGGCTGGACGGCGTGTCGCGCTATGGCGCATTGGACCTGACGCCAGCACAGCAGCGTGCCCGGACGATGCAGGCGCTGGCTGGGCTGCTGGTGCGACAAGCGGCGGAAAAACCCGTGCTTCTGGTCTACGAAGACCTGCACTGGATCGATCCGACCTCGCTGGAGCTGCTGGATATCCTGCTGGACGCGATCGCCGATCAGCCGATCATGATCCTCGCCACTGCTCGCCCCACGTTCGAACATGGCTTTGGCGGGCACCCCATCGTGACCCGCTTTGCGCTGAACCGGCTGGGTAAGGATCAGATCAGTGGCATTGTCTCCAAGCTGACCGACGGCAAGGCGCTGCCGGACGAGATCATGGAGATCATCGCGCAGCGAACCGACGGCGTGCCGTTGTTTGTCGAAGAGCTGACCAAGACGATTCTCGAATCCGGTGCGCTGAAAGAAGACGGTGAGCGTTACGTTCTAGACGGCCCGCTCAGCGCCATCGCCATCCCCGCCACGCTGCATGACAGCCTGATGGCCCGACTGGACCGGCTGCAGCCGATCAAGGAAGTCGCTCAGACTGCCGCCTGTATCGGGCGGGAGTTCACCCACCGACTGCTGGCGCAAATCTCACCTCTGCCAGATGCTGAACTGTCCGAGGCCATGAACGGTCTGATCGCAGCCGAACTGATCTACCGACGAGGACTGCCGCCCGAGGCGACCTATCTCTTCAAACACGCGCTGGTCCGCGATGCCGCCTACGAGAGCCTGCTGAAAGAACGACGGCGGGCGATCCACACTCGCATCCTGACGGCATTGGAGGCTGACATCGACGTCGCTCCCGAACTTCTCGCCGTTCACGCCGAGGCCGCCAACCTGACAGACCGCGCGATTGATCTGTGGGAAACGGCGAGCAAAGCCGCAATCGCACGACCGGCCTTTGATGAGGCGATCTCACACCTTGGCCGGGCGATTGCACTGATCAACCCCCAATTGGAAAACAGCGATACCCCGCCGTTTGAGCGTGCGCTTGCGCTGCAGGTGCCTCTCAGCATGACCCTTCTCACTCGCAAGGGTTACACGGCCGACGAAACACTGGAGGCCTTCGAAAAGGCGTTGGTTATTGCGGACAAGATCGGCGAGACCCCGGTGCGGTATTCGATCCAGTACGGATTGTGGGTTGGTGCAGCCGTTAGGGGCCAGTACGCAGATGCGTTGCGTACCGCGGAAGCGCTTGTCGAGCAGACGGCCAGTTCGCTGAACACTGCACCACTGGTGGTCGCCAACCGAGTTGCAGGCACCTCACACTATTGGATGGGTAACTTTGCAGAAGCGCAACGGTATCTGGATGTCGCCCTGGCCAACTATGATCCCATCGCACATGCGGGCCTCGCCAACCAGTTCGGGCAGGACGTCGGCGTCATGGTCCACAGTTTCCAGGCGTTCAATTTGCAGGCACTGGGCCAGACGAGGCGCGCCGCGATCCACATTGAAGAGGCCGAAAGCCTTGTCATGTCGACCGGTCATATCCAGACAATCTGCGCTACGCTGTGTCAGCGTGCTTGCCAGTATAGCCAGGGGTCCGGCGACCATTCAGACTTTGAGCGATGTCTGAACAAGCTGACGCCGATTGCTCAGGAATATAATCTGACGAATTGGATGGGTTATACGTCGGCCATGACCGAAGTTTTGGCGGCGTATAAGGGCGACAACACCAGCGTAGCGAGATACCGGAAGGTTGATGCGGCCATCAGTGCAGCCAAGTTCAAACAGGGTCTCCCGCATTGGCGCGTTGTCGTTGCTCGGTCAGCCTTGTCGATGGGCCTTCGCGAAGAGGCGGTCGAACTGGCCATGATGGCGCAAGAGATGATCGATGAAACAGGTGAGGCCTACGCCCTGTCCGACCTCCACCGGCTGCAAGCGGCCATTGCCATAGCGGCTGACGACACAGAGACCGGGGAAAAATATCTGGTTACAGCCCTCGACGTCGCCCGGCGACAGGGCAGCAAATTCTGGGAACTGCGCGCGGCCATCGATCTGGCGGGCCTTTGGCGGGATCAGGGGAGGAACGCCGAGGCGATCTCTCTGCTCAAACCCGTCCATGACAGCATTGCAGAGGGGGATTGCCCCGAAGATCAGGCGAAGGCGCGTGAGTTGCTTGCGGCTTTGGCCTCGTAAATCGGCTTTAACCACGTCCCGTCGGGTAACCCAAAAGGTGCCGCCTGGTCTATTGGCGGACCACCTCCAGCGCCTGGAAGCCTCGATTGCGGCTGGCGATGATGACGTCTGGATCGGCACGCCAGATGAAGGGCTTCGCCTCGACCTCATTGTGCTCGGCGATGAAGCGGTTGATTGCCGCCTGCAGATCGACGACCGAGTGAAAGACGCCGTGCTTCAGGCGTCGGCGGGTCAGCTTGGCAAAGAAACCTTCAACGGCGTTCAACCATGAACTCGAGGTCGGCGTGAAGTGAAACGTCCAACGCGGATGGCGCGCGAGCCAGGAGCGAACTCTCTCGTGCTTGTGGGCGGAGTAGTTGTCCAGGATCACGTGGACGACCTTTCCGGCCGGTATGTCGCGTTCTAGCGCATTCAGGAACCGAATGAACTCCTGATGCCGGTGGCGCTGCATGTTCCGCCCGATGACTTCACCGGTCAGGACGTTCAACGCCGCGAATAGCGTGGTTGTCCCGTGCCGCTTGTAGTCGTGGGTGATCGTCGCACCCCGGCCTTTCTTGAGCGGCAATCCCGGTTGGGTGCGGTCGAGCGCTTGGATCTGGGACTTCTCATCGAAACTGAGCACCACAGCATGGGCAGGCGGAGAAACGTACAGGCCCACGATATCATGCAGTTTCTCGACGAAGGCGGGGTCCTTCGACAGTTTGAAAACACGCCAGCGATGGGGGCTGAGACCGTGCGCAGCCCAGATCCGCTGCACGGTGGCGACACCGAGCCCCACGGCCTTCGCCATCGCCCGTGCCGTCCAGTGGGTCGCCTCGTGCGGCGGCAATGCCTGGGTCATCCGGACTACCTCGGCTGTCTTGTCGGTTGAGATCCGTGCCTTGCCCGGTGGCCGTGTCTTGTCGCACAGCAGGCCGTCCACCCCTGCCTCAGCAAATCGTTCCTGCCAACGCCAGACCGTTGTCTTCGACTTCCCCGTGGCGGCCATGATGGCGTGGGTGCCGAGGCCTTCGGCGGTTAGCAGGATGATCCGCGCCCGCCAGACATGCTTCTGGGCCGCATTGCGATCGGAGACGATTGCCTCAAGCCTTCGATGGTCCGAAGCTGAAACAGTGATGGAAATTCCCGCGCGCATGACGCAGATTCGCACATATACAATCAGATAGGAATCCCAAATCGGACTCTTCCGTTTGGGTCATTCCACTAGGATAGAATTGGTGGTCGCTGGATCGCCCATTATTTTGCCTGGGTTGATAAATTCCTAAAAGTTGCCTTAATTGCCGCCAACTTTGCCCGGAAAGCAGTTGAAGAATGCCTTGGAAAGCGCTGGGAATCGCGATGTGCAATCATCTTCTTCCGAATATGCACATGCTGGTAAATAATCCTGCCGCGCAATAGTGTATGAAATTGAACGATGTGATGGTGGAGTCGGGTCATGGTAGAACGGAAATTCATCGCCTTTGACAACGAGGCGTTTGTTGGCGCAACGAGCGGTGTCGGGATTATTAACAATTCCGATACACCGGTGAACTCGGTCTTCACCTATGTCGGTGGCTTTCCGAACGAGGTTATTACGCTTGATGTGACGGTCGACGAGGACGTCTTCAACGACGACCTTCCAGACAATCACATCATTACGGATGGGGGGTCGATCATCGCCAACGGCTCGCGGGTCGAGTCAGAATCCTACCACTTCTTCCAGGAGTTGGACGCGAACGGGGTCCCGTTCGGGCCGACGATCACAATCACGGTTTTTTCGGCCGGCGGCATAACGTCGAACGTGTTCGGCATGACCACCGATACCCCGCTGACGATCGGAGTGAGTTACATCAAGATCGGCGGCAGCAATGTTGGCGATTCTCTGTTCACCAGCTTTGTGGATGTCCTCGCAACCGACGATACCGTGACCGGCGACGAGGATAACTCGGTCAATATCGATGTTCTGAGCAATGACGTTGGATCGAACGGAACAGCACTTGCCATCCAAAGTTTTAGCCAAGGCACCAGCGGCACAGTTGCAATCGATGACAATGGAACAGCGGGAGACACATCAGACGATTTTTTGATCTATACCCCGGATGCCAATTTCGACGGGAGCGATACGCTTACCTACGTTCTTTCAGATGGAACCGGTTCGACAGACTCGGCGACCGTCTCGGTGACCGTCAATCCGGTCAATGATTTGCCTGTCGCGGTCGATGATATTGGTGGCGTAAATTCTGACGCCGCCACCCTGGTCAATCTTGCTCAAAACGATTCCGATGTTGATGCCGGAACAGACCTTTCTATCCTTTCGGTCGATGACAGCGGCGCTTTGGGACAGATCACCGTTCAGAGTGATGGCGATACAGTCAGTTACGATCCGAACGGGGCGTTCGATGGATTGGCTGCAGGTGAAACCGGCGTTGATACATTCACTTACCTGATCACGGACGGGGCAGGCGGGTCAGACAGCGCGACGGTCAGTATCACGGTAACGGGAGTTAATGCTGCGCCGGACGCCCTTAATGACGTGACAATCGGGTTTCAGGACGTTGCGCAGGACATCACAGTCCTGACCAACGATTCCGATCCTGATGGCGATCCTCTCACTGTCATCTCGGCGGTGGTCGGAACGCCGGGTGCCGGGACGGCAAGCGTTAATCCGAACAATACGATCAACTTCGATCCGGACACTGCGTTCTCTGGTCCCGCGCAGATCAATTATTCCATCTCTGACGGCCGCGGCGGGACAGATAGCGCGACGGTGACTGTTACCATCATCCCCAACTCGGCGCCGTCTATCCAGGAACCTGTATCCTTCGTTGTGGATGAAGGTCAGACCAGTGCCGCGGATCTTCAGGCCATCGATCCCGAAGGCGATCCGATCACATGGTCGATCATCGGAGGACCAGATGCGTTGCTTTTCGACATAGACGCGGCCACCGGCGCCCTGAGTTTTCTCTCAGCGCCGCAATTCGACACGCCGCTCGATCAGGGCGGAGACAACGGTTACAATTTGACGGTTCAGGCTGCCGATGCGTTGGGTGCCAACACGGAAGACATTCTGATCACCGTTCGTGACCCCGGTCCAACTGGTGGACCGCCGATCATCACGGGGCCCATCGCACCTCCCGGCTTTCCGGCAATATTTGTCCTGACGTCACTGTCGCAGGGCGCTGTCGGAACAGTTACAGCGACCGATCCCGACAATGACACGCTCGAATTTCAGCTGTTCGGCGAGGATACAAATATATTCTCGATTGATTCTGATTCTGGCGTTGTGTCGATCACAGATCCGCAATTGACGGGCCGAACGCTGCCGACCGGATTTGATGGCGATCGGGTGTACGAGTTGGATGTTCTGGTTAGCGACGGGAACGGTGGGTCCGACTTCTTGAGCATCGAGTTGCCATTGTTCCTGGGCGGATAAAGCGCCGCCCGGCGGGCAGCTTCGGATTGGTCTGGTCGGTCTACCGAACTGGTTATGGAGGCGACGCTGCGCTGACGGCCGGTGAGCGAAGAAACGCGCGATTTTGCTGTGAGAGAACAGTGCAGGTTATCGCTGAATTCGCGATGAAGAGTGAGCGCTGACCGGAAAAAATTGCAGCCGGTGTCTTCTACAGGTTCAACTCGGATCAGGTGCCACCCTGACCATTCGCTTCCCGCGATTGTCACCGGCCAAAAGGCCGATCAGTGCTTGCGGTGCGTTTTCCAAGCCTTCGACAATGTCCTCGACTACTTTGATCTGGCCACTGGCGACCCATTGTTGCAGATCGGCCGTCGCCTTTGCGTCCTGGGCCGCGAAATCCATGACGATGAAACCTTCCATCCGCAGGCGTTTGACAACAATCAGGCCCGGCAGGTTACGCGGGCCGGAAGGGGCGGTTGAATCGTATTGGCTGATCGCGCCGCAGCACACAACGCGGCCTTTGTCGTTCATCTGGAAAAGCGTGGTTTCCAGGACGGCTCCGCCGACATTGTCGAAGTAGATATCCACGCCGTCAGGCGCCGCCGCCTTCAAAGCGCGGTGCCAATGCGGATCGCGATAGTCAACGCAGGCATCGAAGCCAAGTTCCTCTGTTACCCAGGCGCATTTTTCGGCCCCGCCTGCGATGCCGACTGCGCGGCAGCCCAGCGCTTTGGCGATTTGACCGACATACATGCCGACAGAACCGGCCGCCGCAGACACGACGACCGTCTCGCCCGCCTTGGGTTGGCCGACCTGAATAAGCCCGTGATAGGCCGTTTTACCCGCGATCCCGTAGACCGAAAGAAGATGCGATAGCGGTTTGATGGCGGGTAGTTTCATGGCGCGGCTGGCGCGAATATTGGCTTGTGCTGCCCAGCCGGATTCGGTTGCCACAATATCCCCGGGCGAAAGCTTGGGATCGTTCGACTCGACCACTTCGCCGATTGCGTAGGTGTGCATGACATCGCCAGTCTTGACGGCTTCGCGATAGGTTGCACCCTGCATCCACGCCCGGTTTGCAGCGTCGATCGACATTAGGATCGTGCGGATCCGGGCCTGGCCTTCGCCGGGCGGCGGCAGGTCGGCATCGACGGCTTCGAAATGTTCGGGACCAAGGGTCCCAACGGGCAATTCACGGACGGTGATTTGGCGGGTCATCGGTTTCTCCACGGTGCATTGGCGGCCATCCTAGGCGCGGCGAGATTGCGCGTCACTGGAATTCGGGTTCCTCCCACCAGGGAAAGAAATTGGGCATGTCTGTTGATGGCTTCATCGTGAATTGCGCGGGGCGCTTTTCCAGGAAGGCCATAACGCCTTCCTTGACGTCGGCGCCTGCGCCCATTGCTTTCATGCCGCGACTGTCGATCTGATGGGCTTGCATCGGGTGGTCGGCGCCCAGCATGCGCCACATCATCTGGCGGATCATCGCGCAGGAAACGGCTGACGTATTCTCGGCGATTTCGGCAGCAATTTCCCGGGCGCGCGGCAGCAAGTCTTCTGGCGCCAGAACTTCGGAGATTAGGCCGCCCTTCAATGCTTCATCAGCTGGGAAAACGCGGCCTGAATAAGCCCAGGCCAGGGCTTGGGATATGCCGACAAGGCGCGGCAGGAAATAGGAGGAGCAGGCTTCCGGCACCACGCCTCGGCGCGAAAAGACGAAGCCAAAGCGCGCGTCGGTGGAGGCGAGGCGGATATCCATCGGCAGTTGCATGGTGACGCCGACACCCACGGCCGGGCCATTGACGGCAGCGATCACCGGTTTGATTGAGTTGTAGATGCGCAGCGTGACGCGCCCGCCCCCGTCGCGCCGCCCGTCTTCAGGGTCGCGGTCGGCGCGCTTGGCATAATTGAATGTGTCTTCACCGGCGGACAGGTCGGCACCTGCGCAAAACCCGCGCCCGGCGCCCGTGACGATTACCGCACGGACATCGTCGTCCGCATCGGCCCGGTCAAAGGCAGCGATCAGGTCATCGCGCATTTCGCGGGTAAAGGCGTTCAACTTGTCGGGGCGATTAAGAGTGATCGTCAGGACGTTGTTGGCGAGGTCTGTGATAATGTCGGGCATGTCTGGCCTTTGTGTTCGTGATCCGGCAACAGGCTAGCCGGGGTGCAGGGGATTGGCCAAGGCGTTGGCAATCACGTCCAAGGTTTGTTGCTTGGGCGCTGTTTATCCATCCGGTCTGTCGAGACAGGAAATTGGGTCGCGGCGACGCCCCGTGATCGACGAATTAGGTGCGTTCACGCCGCGAAATGGAGAAAGATAACGCATAATGCGACTTGCCCATGCTGGTTTCGCCAATCCCGGGAAATCAATTGACAAAGAAATTGCGGTGTTTGAGGGTTTTGCAGGGTGGATCAAGTTGGATGCCGCTCGCCCCATCATGGGGATTAAGATCCGGCGCAGTTTTGCTGGGTTATCATAGGACTGCCCGACTGTTGACGAAACCAGTTGGTCAGGCGGGGAGACTGATAAATGAAAAGTTTTGCTAAGTTCTCCGGGTGGATGAAGCCCGTCGTATTTGCGTCATGTGTCGCGGCAATCTCGGTGATTGCCGTTCCGACCGTTGATGCCAAGTCGCTTTGCGAGAAGTTCGAAGCATTGGAACTTGCCGATCATGATGCGCTGATCGCAGAATACAAATCTCACAAGGACGATTTTGTCATTGAAACCAGTAAGGCGCGGATTTGCAATGATCTGAAGCAAATCCGGGACGTATGCCCGCACCAGGGCCATTGGCAGCCGCGCAAAGGGTTCGTTGGACACTTCAAAACGGACTATTGCGGATCGCAGTGCACTTTCGACCGATCTACGAAGTGCTGACGGCTTGTCCTAAGCGACGAGTTGGTCGGGTCACGGTTATTCAGTGTGCCGCAAGGCGTCGCAAGGTGTTAGATCGCGGACGGTGTTCATTCGTGACCGGTCTCGGTCACGGCAGGATACAATCGGCCAATGCTTGCGGATAAAAATCGAGGATTATTCAGATGATGTCACTTGAACGAATTCGGTCAGTTGCGATCGCGGCTGGGTCGGTCGGTATCTTGATGCTGACCGCCGCCTGTCCGCCTGCGCAGCCTGTCAATCAGGGGTCGACTGGCATCACCGGCGGAACGGGTGGGACTGGTGGGACCTCGGCGTATTGCCGAAAGAACCCGTTGGATCCGACCTGCGGCGGCGGCGGGACAACCGGTGGGACCGGTGGCACCAAGGGTGGAACGTCGGCGTATTGCCGGAAAAACCCGCTTGACCCAACTTGCGGCACAGGTGGTACCGGCGGAACTGCTGGCACCGGTGGAACTGGCGGGACCGGTGGCACGACCACTGCGGTGACCGGAGGCGCTGCCGGGACAGCGGCATATTGCCGGAGAAATCCCAATGATCCTGTCTGCGGCGGCAGCGGTACAACGTCTGTGACCGGCGGGACCGGTGGCACGGGCGGGACGAGTGCCTATTGCCGCAGAAATCCACTTGATCCGACCTGCAGCACTGGTGGCACCGGTGGAACCACGACGACCACGACGACCACGACCGGCGGTACCGGTGGGACCACGGCCTATTGCCGCCGCAATCCGCTGGATCCGACATGCAGCACTGGCACCGGCACGACAGGTGTGACCGGTGGCGGCAGTGGCGGATCCGTTACGGCCGGTGGAACGGGCGGTACGGGCGGAACAGGAGGCACATCGCCGTATTGCCTGAAGAATCCGCTGGATCCCGCTTGCTAGTTCGATACAAACTTTAGGCTCTGTCGAGGTAACGAAGACGCGCCCGAGATGGGCGCGTCTTTATTTTGTCCGGGTCCACACCTGTCAGTCCGCATCAGAATCGCCAGTAGCCGCCATCGATCATGATCGTCTGACCTGTGTGGTAGCTGGATGCATCGCTCATTAGATAGACCGCGATCCCACCAAAATCGTCCGGCGTTCCCCAACGCCGTGCAGGAATACGGGTGCCGACATTTTGCTGAAATTTCTCGTTCGATGTGGCGTTCGCAGTCATGTCCGTGGCGATCCAGCCGGGCAGGATCGCGTTGGCAGTGATGTCGTAGCGGGCAAATTCGACGCTTAGAGCATAGGTCATCGCGTTCAGAGCGCCCTTGGTTGCAGCATAGTGTTCGGATCGTGCGGCGCCCGAAACCGAAGCGAGGGAAGAGACGCAGGCAAGGCGCCCACCCGGATCGCCGTTTTCTGCGCGCTCGACCATGTGACGCAGCGCGGCCTGATAGGTGTAGTGAACACCGTCCAGATTGATCGACATCATCCGGCGCCATTCATCTTCGTCGATATCAAGATATGACTTGTTGCCCCGGCCCGAGACCCCTGCGTTGGCGAAGCAGCCGTCAAGGCGGCCGAAATGGGCAATCGTATCAGCCATGCGGGCTTTAACCTCGGACGCATCGGCGACGTTGCAGGTCCAGGCCTCTGCATCGGTATGGGCGCGCAACGTTTCGATGGCGGCTGCATTCTTGTCCGAATTCGTGCCCCAAATGGCGATGCGGGCGCCAGCCTTGGCCATCGCCTGGGCCATGCCCAAGCCGATGCCGCCATTTCCGCCGGTGACAAGGGCGACCTTGCCGTCAAGGGTGAAGAGATTGGTCATGTGTGTTGCCCCTGCTTGTGATGGTGTGGCGACCATGCCAACAAGATGGAGCCGGTCCGGTCAAGCTGGAACGGGGTAATCGCGCGGTGGTAACTGGGTCACAATGGATGCGCGGGCCAACGAAGCGCTGATGTGGCCGCAGAGATGGCTTCGAGGTTGAAGAGAAAGAGACGGCCGGACGCCGCCGCCTCCAGGGAGGGTTTGATGCAGCAAGTCGCTGATTTCATCGAAGAGTGCGAGGTTTTGAACGCAGCGCTGACACCGCTGGATGAGGCCGATTTCTATCGCGTGACGTTGTTCAAGGACTGGACACTGAACCATGTGCTGCAACATCTGCATTTCTTCAATCTGATGGCCGACTATTCGGCGTTTCAGCCAGAGCGGTTTCAGACTGATTATGGGCGCTTGCGGGCGATGATGGCCGAGAACGGCAGTTCGATGGTCGGACCAACGGACGAAATGTTGGGTGGGCTGAAGGGCCAGGAACTGCGTGCCGCCTGGCGCGCGGCTTATCTGGACATGGCGCTGCGCTGGTCGGCGGCGGATCCGAAGGCGCGGGTCAAATGGGCAGGGCCGGATATGTCGATGCGATCCTCGATCACGGCCCGTCAGATGGAGACCTGGGCGCATGGGCAGGAAGTGTTCGATGTGCTGGGCTTGGATCGAAAGGAAGGCGATCGGCTGCGAAATATTGCGCATCTGGGGGTGTCAACCTATGGCTGGACCTTTGTGAACCGCAGCGAACCCGTACCCGAACCGATGCCTTATGTCCGTCTGACGGCACCATCCGGAGAGATATGGGAATGGGGCGCGGTGTCCGAGACCGAACAGGTCGAGGGGGCGGCAGCCGCGTATTGTCAGGTGGTCGCGCAGACGCGCAACATCGCCGATACCGATTTGTCGGTGACGGGTCAGAATGCTGTTCGTTGGATGGCGATTGCCCAGTGCTTTGCCGGAGCGCCGAACGATCCGCCAGCGCCGGGCACAAGGGTCAAGGCAGATGCCTGACCGGGATCTGATTGGCCGGACTGCTTTGATTACCGGTGCGGCGCGGAACATCGGCCGGTCGATCGCGACGCGTCTGGCAGCTGCCGGCGCCAATATCGTTGTCAACGCCGTCCAGGACCGGACCGCTGCCGAGGCCGTTGTGGGCGAGATTGAAGCATCAGGCGGCACTGCTATGGCAGCATTAACCGATGTCACCGATGCCGAGGCAGTGGCCGAGATGGTGGATGCTGCGCAGGATCGGTTTGGCCCGATCGATATTTTGGTCTGCAACGCATCGGCGCGTGGCCAGGTTCGGTTTCTGGAAATGGACTATGCCGCCTGGCGGCGGGTGATCGATATTTCGTTGGACGGCACCTTTCATCTTGCGCAGGCAGTGCTTCCGGGAATGGCCGCCGCCGGATGGGGGCGGATCGTGACGCTGGGCGGGGTATCCTGGCATGTCGGTTTGCGTGATCGGGCCAATAACCTGACTGCCAAGGCGGGGTTGACGGGATTGACCCGTGCCCTTGCGGCGGAGTTTGCCGGTGCGGGAATTACGGTCAACATGGTCGCGCCCGGCGCTATCGAAACGATACGCCCTGCTTCAGCTGGTGCATTGCCGGAGATGGGGGCGCCGCCGCCGGTCGCCAGACGCGGCCGCGTGGACGAGATCGCATCGGCAGTCGAGTTTCTGTGTCATCCTGAACAGGGCTATATGACTGGCCAGATCTTGCATGTGAATGGCGGGCTGTATCTGGGTGGTTGACCGATCATCCCCTGCGGTGATTGTACGGGGCCATTGGGACTGCGAGCAGATCAAGGCCCGCCGGGCGATGCCGCTGACCGATAGGGGAGCAAGGTGATGAAAGACACGAATTTTCTTAAGGAAAACAACGCACGGCATATGTGGCACCCGATGGCGCATCCGGGCGAGATGCTGGCCGGGCCGCCGACGATCATATCGGGCGGCGAGGGCGTACGGGTCACTGATATCGACGGGCACCAGACCATCGATGCGGTCGGTGGCCTTTGGAATGTGAACCTCGGATATTCCTGCGCGCCTGTGAAGGCGGCGATTTCCGCGCAATTGGATGCGCTGCCATACTATTCGACCTTCAGAGGTACTTCGAATGACAAGGTGATCGAACTTTCGTGGATGTTGCGGAACTTTTTCGAGCCCGACGGGTTGAGCCGGGCATTTTTCACATCCGGCGGATCGGACAGCGTCGAGATCGCGCTGCGTCTGGCGCGTCAGTACCACAAGGTTCGTGGCGACGGCGCCCGCGTTAAGTATCTGAGCCTGAAAAAGGGATATCACGGCACGCACACACTGGGCGCGTCAGTGAATGGGAACGCCAATTTCCGGACACAGTACGAACCCCTGATGCCGGGCTGCTTTCACATACCCGCGCCCTATGCCTATCGAAACCCGTTTGGCGAGACCGACCCGGAACGCTTGGCGGGATTGTGCCTGTCGGCGTTGGAAGACGAAATTGCGTTCCAAGGCGCCGGGACGATTGCAGCCTTTATCATGGAGCCGGTCCTGGGGGCAGGCGGGGTGATCGTGCCGCACGAAAGCTTCATGCCGGGCGTGCGCGAGATCTGCTCGCGAAACGGCATTCTTCTGATCGCAGACGAGGTCATCACGGCTTTCGGTCGCACCGGCGACTGGACAGGGTCGCGGCATTGGGGCGTTCAACCTGATCTGATGACGACCGCGAAGGCGATCACCAACGGGTATTTTCCGTTTGGCGCCGTCATGGTTGCAGATGCAGTGGCTGAAGTGTTCGAGCAGGACGAGACGGGCCGCGCTGCAATCGGGTCTGGATATACTTATTCCGGGCACCCTGTCGGAGCGGCAGCGGCCGTGGCCTGTCTGGAAGAAACCGAGCGTCTGCGCCCGCATGAAAATGCAGGTCCCCGCGGCGCGGAAATGTTTACCGGGCTGAAGGCGTTGATGGATCGCCACGAAATCGTTGGCGATGTGCGCGGTGGTCATGGACTGATGTGTGCACTGGAGTTGGTTGGCGATCGCGCGACCAAGGCGCCTATCGACAAAGACCGGATCGCGCTTGTCCATCAGGCGACCTACGAGGCGGGCGTTATGATCCGCATCTCCGGCCCCAACATTATCTTGTCGCCGCCATTGGTTTTGACGTCGGACGACGTGCAAACCATCCTGTCGGCATTGGACGCTGGACTGGCCGCCGCCTGAGCACCTGTCCTTCCGGTCGGGCGCCAGACGATCAATGCCAATTTCGGTTGGGGGAAAAATGCCGGTCCGGGAGATTGTCAAATTCGGAGACCCGCGTCTTAGATCTGTCGCGCAAAACGTTGATGTGACATCTGATGCATGGCGTCAGGATGCGATCGATTTGCTTGATACGCTGGACGAAGCGCAGCGGCGTCTGGGGTTTGGGCGGGCGCTTGCAGGTCCTCAGATCGGCTCTGTGCATCGCATGATCGCGTTTGACTGTGATTTGGGGCGTTTCGTTGGTGTAAATCCTGAAATCACCTGGGCATCGGTCGAGCAACGCCGAATATGGGATGACTGTTTTAGTCTGCCCGGAACTTGTATTGGCGTGCGGCGCGCCGCCTCGATCAGTTTTCGGTGCCTTGATCAAGAGTGTCAGCCGCGGACATTCAACGAATTAGACTTTACCCTCGCCGAACTGGTTCAGCATGAGATTGATCACCTGGATGGGATTCTGATGATCGACCATCTCATCTCTCCCTTCGCGATCATCTCAAGTGAACTGGCGCCGACCCTGTCTGTCGATGCATTTTGATCGCAGGTCTGTCGTTGGGACGTTTGTTGACCGGAAGGCTGAATTTACACGACCTTCAGGACCGAGTTGATGTTTAGCAAATTGGCAGCGGTCGCGGTACGGTTTGCGATATGAACTGTTGTCTGCCGGCCCTATACACCCGCCGACCTTTCTGCCTGTCTGGCCATTTTCGACGGCAACGTTCCAACCTTTCTGGCTGCCGAAGAGCGTGTGGATTTTTGCGAATATCTCGAAACCATCAATGCCGAGGATCGGCCTTATCTGGTTTTGACACGGAATGGATCGACGATCGCTTGCGGGGGTCTGATCATCGACACGAAGAGCGGGCAGGCGCGATTGGCATGGGGAATGGTGGACCGAGCGCTGCACCGCCAGGGTTTGGGAACCCTGCTGACAGAGGCAAGATTGACGCTTGCGCGCGCGACGGCATCCGTGACCGAGGTGGGGCTGGAGACAAGCCAACACACACATGGCTTTTACGAAGGCTTTGGTTTTGTAGCATTGGAAGTCACGCCCGACGGTCTGGCGCCGGGGCTGGATCGCTGGGAGATGGTGTTGCGTCTTTCATAGGCGTCATCGGCCGACGGGATCTGATTGTCCGCCCGGCAACGATGAATTGAAGAGTTCGTTGTCGCTTGTCAGCCCATTTTGCCTCCGGCGGCCCAGCTCTTCCTTGACCTGCGCCAGCGCAACGTTGACCGGGGATCGCGCGCCCGTCACAGTGGGGGTATGGGTGACGGGGACCGAAACAGACCGCCGAGCGCCATAGCCGATCTGCCGCAGGACCGGCTGATCGCGGCCATGAGTGTTGCCGACTATATGTTGGGAACAGGCCGAAAGAGTGCGGACGCTGACGAAGTTGTCAAAGGCCTGGCCGAGCGTCTGGTCGAGGCCGGTTTGCCGCTTGACCGGATGACGTCGATTGTCTGGTTGTTGCATGCAGAAGATGCTGCCTCGGTGCGGATATGGGACCGGGAAACGGGCCTTCGCAGTTTTACTTTCGCGTACTCGTCGAACTCGGGCGAGGGCTTTGCAAACTCTCCTGCAGGTGAGAATCACCGAACCGGTCAATGGATCGAGCTGTGGATACCGGATACCCCAGACGATCGTTTCAACGTGATCCCGGACCTCAAAGCCGATGGCATCGTCCATTACATTTCCATGCCAACGACCGCCATGGGAATGAAGAATAGCTTCAGTTTTGCGACCCGGTCGGAAGCAGGCTTTAGCCAGGAGGACCTTGCCGTTCTGAAAGCCGTTTTTCCAGCAGTTGAAGCGTGTCAGGAAATCCTGGTGACCCGCCGGATCATCCACGAGATCACGCGTATGTATATCGGCGATGGACCGCACGAGCGGGTTCTGGCCGGCGATGTGCATCGCGGCGAGGTCATGAAGATCCGGTCTGCGATCCTGTTCGCTGATATGCGCAGGTTCACCGAATTGACGGCGGATATGGAGGCCGAGCAGGCGACGATGCTGCTGAATGCCTACTACGATTGCGTGGTTCCGCATATCGAGGCGTCTGGGGGCGAGGTCCTGAAGTTCATGGGTGACGGCGTATTGGCGATCTTTCGCGCTGAAGAAACCGGTGAAACGGTTTGTGCAAACGCGCTTTCGGCGGCCATTGGCTCCCTTCGATCTGTCGGCGAACATTCTAAAAGTGCAGAAACACCGTTTGATGTCGGTATTGCGCTGCATTTTGGCGAGGTTGCCTATGGCAATGTCGGATCGGGCGCCCGGTTAGATTATACGGTAATCGGCCGCGACGTTAATCTGGCCAGCCGCATTGCGTCGCTTTGCGGAACGTTGGATCAAACGCTGTTGGTTTCAGAGATGTTTCGCGAACGGGTCTCGGACCGGTTCGAGAGCCAGGGAGAATTTCACCTTAAGGGCCTTTCCGATCCACACGAGGTTTTTGCTTTGGCACGAGGGGCCGCTGGTAAATCCAAGGCCATGTCGTAGCCGGTTAATGCTGGCTAATTCTGACCCTGTGAGCTTTCGCGCCGTGAAATCACGAATATCGTGGTTGCAAGCCCCAAGACGATGACCGATCCCAACGGCAATGCCGACGGTCCAAACATCTCGTAAACGCCGCCGCCGCCGACTGCGCCCAAACCCTGTCCGCCAAAAAACGCCGACGCATTGAGGGCGAGCGCGAGTTGCGCGCGATCACCGGCTGTCTCGATCAATCGGGCCTGCAGGGGCGCAAGGCACAACGACCAGCCGACGCCAAAGCACACGAAAGCAGGATACGAGAGTAGGTGGAATTGCGGGATCAACCAAAGGATCGAGAAACAGGCGGCAGTGAACCCAAGCCCGGCCAAGATGGTGCCGTCACGGCCAAGCAAACGGACAATATGCGAAGAAAACGCATTCCCGATCATTGATGCGATGCCGGAGGCAAGCAGCGCTGATGTCAAAGCTGCGCGCGGCGCTGCACCGGTTTCAACGAACCAAAATGCGATCATCGAATAGGTCAGGAAACCGCCGCAGATCAGCAGTGCCGTGGTAGCGATGGTCAACCCTGTCGCCCGGTGAGAGAGCACCGATAACATCGCCGAAAGAGAGGCACGCGTGCCGCGAACGCCGCCAGGTACGCCGATCGCAACGCCGATCATTGCGGCGAACGCTGCGCCACCGGCGACGAACCATGCGGCCCGCCAGCCTGCTGCCTCGGCCACTGCGCTGGACACCGGCAGCGCGATGACCAGCGCCGCTGTAAGGCCGCCGAAAACCACTGACATCGCAGCGGGGCGTTGCGCCTCGGTCACCAGCGAAGATGCGATAACCGAAGCCGTCGGCATAACGGACGCAGCGCCAAGGGCCATTGCCACGCGCGCCGCCATTGCCTGTTCCCACGATTGCGCGAATCCGAGCGCGGTTGCCGAACATCCGAGCAGGGCGAGGGAGGCGAACAACACCGCCCGACGGGGCCAGTGACCGATCAGCGCCTGGGCGATGGGGGCGCCCAGCGCGAGGGAGAAGGAAAACGCCCATACGAGCGCTGCGACGGCCTCGGCTGAAATGCTCAAGCCGGTGCGCATCTCCACCTGCACAGCAATAATCGCGAGCGATCCCCAGGTCGCGCAGAACTGACAAAAGCCGAGCAGGATCAGGATCGGCCAGACGCGTTTCATATGCACAACCACCCTTGCCGGGCACCACGTATTCCGGCGACCACAGGCGTTGTAGTCGTCTGTGGTGCGGTCCTCGTCAATAAGCACCTTGCTAAATCACGATGGCGGTCTCGATGCATGGTGGTGTGGATCGTCAGTCAGATCACAATCCGACGAAAAGCCGGGTCCCATCGTTGTTGAATGCGCTGAGAAACCATTGGCAGACCTGCGCGGTTCGCCGCCAATCTTCTGGACGCGTCAGGTGGACGTGCCTATCTTGCCCGGCAAACCGGAGGATCTGAATTGACCATTTATACCAGCCCCTATGACGACGTTGCCCTGACTGATCAAAGCATCACCGAGAGGGTCTTTGAAAATCTACAAACCCGCCTGGACGATGTCGTTTTAACAGACGGCCCAACGGGGCGCAGTCTGACGGCGGCAGCTTTCATGGATCAGGTCAAATCGTTGGCTGGTGGGTTGACTGAAAAAGGATTGGGCAAGGGACATACCATCGCGTTGATGGCGCCCAACATGCCGGAATACTGCACTGTCTTTCATGGCGTCGCGTGGGCGGGCGGAACGATCACAACGATCAACCCGACATACACGGCGGCCGAGGTGACGCATCAGTTAAACGATTCGCGCGCCGAAGCGTTGGTGACGATTCCCGATTTTCTGGATGTGGCGCGCGCGGGCGCTGAGGGGGCGGGCGTTAACACGATTATCGTCGTTGGCGGGGCTGACGGCGCGGTATCGCTGGCCGATATGATGGGGACAGCAATCCCATCGCAGGTTCCGGTGGATGTCGAGAATGACATCGTCGTGTTGCCCTATTCCTCGGGCACGACGGGCCTGCCGAAAGGGGTGCGTCTCTCGCACCGGAATTTGGTGGTCAATGTTGATCAGACGATTGCCGCTGCCGATTTTCGACCCGGCGAAGTCGCAGCAAGCTTCCTGCCGTTCTTCCACATCTACGGCATGAACGTATTGATGAATGTGCACCTCGCCGGTGGCGGGGGTTTGGTCACGATGCCCAGATTTGATCTGCCGCTGTTCTTGCAGATCTGCGAGGACCACAAATCCCGGCGAATGTGGATTGTGCCGCCGGTGGCGCTGGCCTTGGCAAAGCATCCACTGGTCGATCAGTTCGATCTTAGCAGTATCGAGCAGGTTTTTTCGGGCGCCGCGCCGCTGGGCGGCGAGCTTTCGGATGCGGTCGGCGAGCGATTGAATTGCGTGGCTCTGCAAGGGTTCGGGATCACGGAGCTGAGCCCGGTTTCGCATGCGACCCCGGCCTCTGGCCCTCGGTCCGGTTCGTCCGGTCTTGCTTTGCCCAACACAGAGTGTCGGATTGTCGATATCGAGACCGGCGCCGATCTGCCCGCCGGTCAGGAGGGCGAACTGTGGATCAAGGGTCCGCAGGTCATGCAAGGGTATCTGAACAACGCGGAAGCGACCGCAGAGACGATCACGCCGGACGGTTGGCTGCGCACCGGAGATATCTCGATCATTGACGATGACGGGTACATGTTCATCGTCGACCGCTTGAAAGAGCTGATCAAGTACAAAGGATTCCAAGTTGCACCTGCCGAATTGGAGGCAACTTTGGTTTCGCACCCCGGCATCGCCGATGCGGCGGTGATCGGCATCCCTGATGCCGAGGCGGGCGAATTGCCGATGGCGTTTATCATCGCGAACGATCCGGCGCCGACCGAAGACGAGATCAAGGCTTTCCTGAACAAGACACTGGCGAACTATAAACAGGTTCACCGGATCGATTTTGTGCAGGAAATTCCGAAATCCGCCTCGGGCAAGATCCTACGCCGATTGTTGCGTGATCAGGTCGCGTCTGAGTAGGGCCAGGTGTAGCGCGGTTGTGTGAATTCACCTTCGGCGGGCCCTCGCGGAAAGGGCGATGCCCTCCGGTTTGATGGGCCCGGCCGGATCGAGGCTGTCGGTCGTGGTGATCCCCGCGCCATTTTGTATTGCGGTTTGGTCGGTTCCTTCTGGCCGTTGTTCGCAATACCCCGACGGATTGTGATCCTGCAGGCAGTCGGCGCGGGTTGACACCCGCTGCGGTGACACGCACATCCGGTCGACGCGACTTCGGAGGTTTCATGCTGCCACTCGTCATCCCGTTCCCGGACATCGATCCGGCACTGTTCACGATCGCAGTTGGCGGTTTCGAGTTTTCGCTGCGTTGGTACGCGCTTTCCTACATCGTTGGATTGGTCATCGCTTGGCGCCTGGTTGTGCATCTGATGCGCCGCCCGCGGCATTGGCCAGGCAACAAATCACCGATGACGCCCGAACAACCCGAGGAATTGCTGACCTGGATGGTTCTGGGGGTCGTTCTGGGTGGTCGCGCAGGCTATGCGCTGTTTTACGATTTTCCAAGGTTCGCGGAAGACCCGTTGCAGATCGTCAAAATCTGGGAGGGCGGCATGTCCTTTCACGGCGGCTTTCTGGGCGTCATCGTTGCGACGATCCTTTATACGCGCCGAAAGCGAATGCCGGTATTGCAGGTGGGCGATGCGGTTGCCTGTGCGGCCCCGGTCGGTTTGCTCTTGGGGCGGCTCGCGAATTTCATCAACGGCGAGCTTTACGGCCGCCCGACCGATGTATCCTGGGCAATGCAGTTTCCCCTGCACGATCCAGCGACCGGTGGGCGTGACTGGACCAATTTGACAGAACCACGTCATCCTTCGCAGTTGTATGAAGCCGCGCTGGAAGGGGCGGTTTTGTTGGCAGTGATGTGGTGGCTGGCCAAGCGCAGGGATTGGTTGAAACATCCCGGCGCGATGATCGGTGTCTTTTTTATCGGCTATGGGTTGGCGCGGTTCACGGTGGAATTTTTCCGCGAACCCGATGCCCATCTTGCCGGGATGGTGCGGGATCTGGGTCTGTCCATGGGGCAAGTGCTGAGCCTGCCCATGCTGGCAATCGGGAGCATGTTCATTTGGTTCAGTTTTCGGCGCCGGATCGCTTGACCCCGCTGAAGACGATCATAAAGGCCGAAATCGCCGAAACCGGGCCGATAACCGTCGCCCGGTATATGGATCTTTGTCTGGCACATCCCGAACACGGGTATTATCGATCGCGTAATCCGCTGGGTGCCGCAGGTGATTTTGTTACTGCTCCGGAAGTCAGCCAGATGTTCGGCGAGATGGTCGGCACCTGGGTGGCGACGGTCTGGCACATGCTTGGCCGACCCGAATTCAAGTTGGTCGAACTGGGCCCCGGACGGGGGACACTGATGGCCGACGTGTCGCGCGTTTTGAAGTCGGCGGGTGCGGTGCCGGAAATCTGGATGGTCGAAACGTCTGGACCACTGCGGACTGAACAGGCGACCCGTGTGCCTGGAGCACGCTGGGCCGAGCGTCTGGAGGAGATCCCACCCGGTCCGGCGATCATTCTTGCGAACGAATTCCTGGATGCATTGCCGGTACGTCAATTTCTTTGCAGTGATCGCGGTTGGCGCGAGCGATTGGTCGGTCTGCGGGATGATGAGTTGATCTGGGGATTGTCGCAGCCATTGTCTTTGGGCGGCCTTTGGGACGGGGGACAGCCCGATGACAGTGGGTCGCACGATACGGTTGGCGGTTGCCGTGAAGTATCGCAGGCTGCAGATCGCGTCCTTGCTTGGGTGCGTAGCCGTCTTAAGGCCTCCGCAGGCGGTGCGTTGTTCATAGACTACGGGTATGGCGAGCACGATCGCCCGAACGGCCCGACACTGCAGGCTGTTCGCGAGCATCAACGGGCCGATCCGTTGTCAGAGCCAGGCGAAGCCGATCTGACGTGGTTGATCGATTTTCGGCATGTGGCCGCGTCGATTGATGCCAGCGTAGCGGATCAGGGGGCTTTTCTGGCAGCGATGGGAATCGGGCAACGTGCCGAAGCGCTGGCCAAGTCCACCCCAAGCCGGGCAAACGAGATCGCCGATCAGTTGGGGCGTTTGACCGCGCCTGAGCAGATGGGAACGCTGTTTAAGGTGGCAGGCGCGATATCGACCGGACAGGTGCCACCGGGATTTCAGGAATGAGCGCCGGACAGTCAGGAGTATGACCATGCTGAGACCGATCCGATCCGACTTGCTGGACGGCGTTTCGCACGGGTTCTTCACCCGGGAAGGCGGGGTGTCCGAAGGCATATTTGCTGGACTGAACACTGGCCTCGGTTCCTCCGACAACCCGGCGGTCGTGGCACAGAACAGGGACCTTGTCAGGGGGCATCTGGGCGCGGACGCGTTGATCACCGCCTGGCAGATCCACTCAGCTGAGGCCGTGCAGGTCGATGCGGCCTTTGACGGCGAGCCGCCGCGTGCTGACGGTTTGGTTACAGACCGGCCCGGACTGGCACTGGGCATGCTTACCGCTGATTGCACCCCAGTTCTGTTCGCGGATCGCGAGGCCAGGGTTGTTGGCGCGGCGCATGCTGGATGGAAAGGTGCGCTGGGCGGTATTTTGGAGGCCGTCTTGGTTGGGATGGAAGAACGTGGCGCCGATCGTGGCCGGGTGGTCGCTGCGATCGGTCCGGTCATCTCGCAACGCGCCTACGAGGTTGGGCCGGAGTTCGTCGAGCAGTTTATGGATCATGACGCCGGGACAGGCAGGTTCTTCGTCGGTGGGCAGGGCGACCGGGCGATGTTCGATCTGCCCGGGTATTGTCTATCGCGGCTGCGCGCCGCTGACATAGCCGAGGCCGGGTGGACCGGACATTGCACATATTCCGACCCGTCCCGATTTTTCTCGTATCGCCGGTCCTGCCACCTTGAGGAAGCCGACTATGGGCGTATGGTGGCGGCGATAATGCTTTGATATCAGAATTTTAAGCGAGCGCGTCGGTTTCTAGGCCGCGTTGGCGAGGCGCAGGCGATCATATTCCCAAAGCTCGAAATCGGAGGCATAGAGCCGCTCGATTTTTGCGGCGGCGTCCGGCGTGAGGTTATCGCGCCACTCGTCGTGCGACGCCGAAACGTTATCGCGCCGGCCTTCCCGCCAGGTGATCCGGCGGCGATGAATTGTCGAGAGCACGAAGGAAAAATCGCTTTCGAACTCTTCAACCCTGCCGATGAAGTCCAGCCCGGAAAGCCTTTCGTCGTCCGCAGTTAACCAATGTGTCTGCGGGCGGGCGATTTCGATCTCGTTGGCAGCGACTTCTTCGCAATCCAAGAAAGCTGTAAAATCGAGTGAAGACGCGAGCTGGTGATACGGACCATCGCGCCAACGGCGTAGAAATCGAAAGACCGAGTAGGCGCGCGCATAGGGGTTCCGCACAAACGCGAATACGAAGAAACCGCGCCAGATATGAGCCGGGCATTTTGCGCGGATCATTGCCCCGGTCGAGTGTTTGCGCAGATCAAAGCGGGCCGCGAACCGTTCCTGAACAGCCTCGCCATACTTGGTTCCGCCAAGTTCGATATCGCGAAATGTCGTCAGCGGTGAAAGCGCACGCGTGATTGTGGTGCCCGCTGCCTTTGGCACATGGATAAACAAAAAACGGTGCTGGTGGTTCAGGATCATGTCCACAGGATTAAGGGCGACTTGTTAACCATGGGCTAAAGCGTGTCGCCTGCCGACGCGCAAGAGAGCGTAAACGCTGTTCTGTTAGAGCTTCTGACCAAGGTCGTCGCGTTCTGAGAATGGTGGAGTTGAATATGAGGCTTTTGCGGTTTTTGTTCCCAAAACTTGGTGAGGAGTTGCGCAATCTCATCCGGCGGGAAATCCGCCGCGATGTGCAGCAGAACCTTGTGACACACGCTGCCGCGCGTCAGTCATTGGATATCTATGAGATGAAAATGGAGACGTTGGACACGCGGCTGGCCAAACGGATCATGGCGCTTGAAGCGCGCATCGCCGAGCTTGAGATGCGCGAGGAGGTGCAGCCTACGCGCCGGGTTGCCTGAGCATGGGATATGTCTGGTCGCCGCTGGCCCCTTCGCCGTCGGGCATTGCGAACTATGTCGAGACGTTGATCGCCGGTGATCCGGATTTCGAGGATGTGCTGTTCGTTGCGGAAGATGCACGTCAGCGCCACGGGCGAAATGCCGTTCCGCCTGAAGGGAAGGTCTGGAACGCTGATCGCGCCTTGCTGCAGGTCGGGAACAACCGCCATCACGGCTATATTATGGAACGCGCGCGAATGGGCGGGGCGGTGATCGAACTGCACGATCTTTCGCTGCACCACCTGCATACCGAACTGACCTTCGCGCGTAACGATTTTCCAAGCTATCTCTGCGGTTTGCAGGAAGCCGAGGGTGAGTGGGGTCGGCGGATGGCCTATCAAAGGGTCAAGGGCTTCTATACGCCCCGGCTGGAGTTTTATCTGCGGGCAAACAAGGCGATCTGCGACCGGGCCGAAGCGATCATCGTTCACTCGAACTGGGCGCGGTACCAACTGGAGATGCAAGAGGTCGAAACACCTATCTTCGTCATTCCGCATTTCGCCACGACGCCCGATGAAAGTTTTGCGAAGAGCCAGACAAAAGAAGAAGCGCGCGAGCGTCTGAAACTGGACCAGGATCGGTTCACGATTCTGATTGCCGGTTACGTAACGCCGGCCAAACGGGTCGATTGGGTCTTGGATGCGTTCGAACTGTTGCGCCGGGACGGCACGGACGCACAGCTGATTGTGGCCGGTGCGTGCGAAGTCGATCAGATCGCTGACCGAATCGAGATGTCGCCACACCGCGATGCGATACGCGTTACGGGGTATCTGGATTCAGAAACCTTCGATGAATACACGATGGCTGCCGACATCATTCCGGTGATGCGTTTCCCGTCTGCTGGCGAGAGCTCCGGCGTCGTCGCACGCGCCTTGGGGTTCGGACGCCTTGTCGTTGTCCCGGAATATGCTGCCTTTTCCGATTTGCCCGATGATATCTGCGAAAAAGTACATCTGGACCGTCCGGTCGTTGACCAACTTCTCGACGCCTTTTCAATCTATTCGGACTCGCCCGGTCGGCTCGCCTCTGTGGAGCTGCGGGCAGAAGGGTATGCGCGGCGCAATCTGAAACTGGAAGATCAGCGAGAGGCGTTGAAATCCGTCCTTGATGAGCATTGGGCCTAGGCATGCCCGAGTTCATTTGGCTGACAGCGATTGAGTCCGCGGAACCGGTAGGGGTTGCAACGCAACGTATTGTCATGATCGAGCAAAAAACGCGTGGCGAAGGAATGGTCGTTGCGGTTCATTTGGACATCGGGACCGAGATAAGGGTGGCCGAATCGCTGGACCGGATACGTGCGGCTGTCGAAGGGAAGGAAGATCCGAACGGCGATTTTACCTGCTCGTCAGGGCGAGGTTTGGGGGGCAAACTTGCCGCCGACACCAATCTCCGGCCCGGGTCCGGGACACATGCCAAGTTTCCTGACTGGTATCCTGAGGATATATCCTCCACATAGCCCGGCGCCCCGCGCTTCAGGGTTTACCAATTCGCAGCGAAGTCCGAAGCTTCTCGTAAGATCCTGATGGAGGTCGAGATGCCGAGATTTTGCACCAATCTGACAATGATGTTCACAGAGGTTCCATTCCTCGACCGATTCAATGCGGCCTCGGCGGCCGGATTCGCTGCGGCTGAGATGTTATCGCCATATGACGCCGCGGCATCGGAGGTGCGCAGTGCGGCAGATGCGGCGGGTGTCGCGTTTGCGCTCTACAATACGCCACTTGGCGATACGCCGGGCGCTCGTGGGCACGGAGCGATCCCTGGAGGGCGCGACCTTTTCAGAGCGGGGTTTGAAAAGGCCATCGCCTACGCTGAAGATTTACAGCCCGATTGCATTCACGTCATGGCAGGGCTGGCTGAAGGCGGCGCAGCGGAAGAGACGTTTCTCGAGAACTTGGCCTGGGCCGCTGCGCAGGCCCCGGATCAGCGACTGGCGATCGAACCGATCAACAATCGCGACATCCCTGGATATTTTCTGAACACCACGGATCAGGCGGTTCGAATTCTGGATGCCGTCAATGCGCCCAATCTGGGACTGCAGTTCGACGTTTATCATGTGCAGATCATGGAAGGCGACTTGACCCGACGCTTGGAGCGACTGGCGCCCCGGATATTCCATGTCCAGATCGCAGGAGTGCCAGATCGGCATGAACCCGACCGCGGCGAGTTTGCGCTGAACCATGTGCTGTCGACGCTGGACCGGATTGGATATCAAGGCTGGGTCGGGTGTGAGTACAATCCAGCAGGCCGAACCGAGGACGGCCTTGGCTGGATGGCGGCGTTTCGCTGAACATCACTGTCTGCACCATGGTCTATCATGGGAACTGTGCTGGCGGCGTGCCGCACCGCGGCTGCGAAACGAAAAATCGCCCGGACAGGCCGGGCGATTTGGGCATGTTATGACTGTCTGACCGTCAACCGATCACGGCACCATCATCGCGCCGGACTGCAACGACGCCTGATCTGGGTACAGTATCGCCGCCGCCGGGCCAGTGGCTGGGTTTGCCTTTTTCACCCGGGTGCTGAATTCCAACGAACATCGTACGCCGGTCTGCCGAGAAAGCCAGACCCGTAACTTCGCACGAAATAGGGCCGACCAGGAAACGCCGGATTTCGCCGGTTTCGGTATCGGCCGCCAGCATCTGGTTGTTGCCCTGGTCGGCAAAATCTTCCTCGTTGGAATAGTTTCCATCCGTCTGGATCCACAGCACGCCATTATTGTCGAACGCGATCCCATCCGGCGAATTGAACATGTTCCCCGAGTTGATGTTGTCCGAGCCTTTTCGGGCGTCCTGATGAACATCGGGGTTTCCGGCCAGGACGAACAGATTCCAGGCAAAGCCGTTGGCAGTGTGGTCGCCGCCTTCGGGCATCCAGCGGACGACCTGGCCGTATTTGTTGGCCTCACGCGGGTTCGGACCGCCGACTGGCGTGGGATCGCCGCCCTTGTTCGGTTTGATGCCACGGTTCTTGTTGTTGGTCAGCGCGCAGTAGACCTCGGCCTTCGATGGGTGCGATGCGACCCATTCCGGGCGATCCATGGTCGTTGCGCCGACTTTGGAACCTGCCATTCGACTGAAAACGCTGACCTCGGCGGGCGTCATGCCGGTCGCCGCTTCAGAAAGTTCCATCCATTGGCCGCTGCCATCGTCATTGAACTTGGCGGCATAGAGTTTGCCATCGGTCAAAAGGTCGGAGGTATCGCCGCCCACCGAATAGAAGCCGTTCGAGACATAGCGGTAGACGAACTCGCCGCGCTCGTCATCGCCCATATAGACGACGACGCGTCCATCGTTGTTGATGACCACATCGGCATTTTCGTGTTTGAAGCGTCCCAATGCCGTGTGCTTCTTGGGAGTCGAGTTCGGGTCTGATGGGTCGATCTCGACAACATAGCCCGCTCGGTTGCATTCGTTCGGATGTTTGGAGATGTCGAAGCGCTCGTCGATCTGTGCCCATCCGTAACCCCAGTCTTTGGGGCCAACGCCGTACCGTTTCTTGTCGACCGAAATCTCGATGTTCTCGTCCGAGGAACGGAAGTAGCCGTTAAAGTTCTCTTCGCAGGCCAAATACGTGCCCCACGGTGTCTGTCCGTTGGCGCAGTTGTTCCACGTACCCAGCGTTTTCGTGCCGGTCGGGTCCGCGGCGGTCTTCAGTGCATCATGCCCGGCAGCGGGGCCGGTCAGTTCCATTTCGGTTTGCGGGGTGATCCGGCGGTTAACAGGGCTGTCCTGCACAACCGACCATTTACCGTCCGACTGGGCCAGTTCGACAACTGTCACGCCATGGGCAAGCATGCCTTTCAGCACGTCGTCATCTGTTTCGGGCAGCTTCGATTCCCGGGTCGCGTTGGCAATGTCGCGATTGGTGTATTCCTGATTGATCACCAGAACCGTGCGCCCGCCGATCGAAAAAATGGACATGCCATCGTTATTGTCGCCGAAAGCCTTTTCCTGTTGCGCGGCGGTACCGCGAACGATCCAATCGAACTCGGGCGCATCCGACCACAACGGATCGCCCCAGTTGACGACAGGCTCCCAACTGAAGCCGTCAGGGATGGTGATCGTATCAGCGCCGGTGGCGGCAATCTGACCAAACCCGAAACGGTCGCCCGAAGCTCGCGCGACGCGTGGCATGGCGGTTGACGCGAGGAAGCCAGCTGTTCCCATGGCGACAACACTCAGGAAGCCTCGTCTCGAGATTGCCGATTCGACAACACGGTCAAAATCGCAACCGTTCGGGCGTGGGTGATGGATTTCGTCAAAGTCGTCAAATGACGGCGCGTCATCAAAGTCTTTCATGGGGGTTTCCTCTGTCGTGGTGAAGGCGTGATGGGGCCATTCGAATTTTTTAGCCGGTGAGCGGCACAGTTTTACGACAAACAATGGGTTATTCGTGCTCCGACGCTTAAAGCCTACGGTAGAATCGCATAAGTTGAAAATGCCGCTTGATTGCGAGGGTGATATCACTGCCTCGACTTCGTTACGCCGCGCGCATCCAATCGTTGGTGAATGCAAGGCCTTCGCAGCCAGCAAACCGGCAGACCCGGGAAAGTTCGGCGTTCATGCGTTCTTGTCGGCCTTTTCCGAGGCGTACACCTGGCTCGGGCCAAAAGGCGCTGACATCCAGTTTGTTGGTTTTGGGCGACCTCTTGATATCGATGCGCCCGATCAGGCGATCACCTTCTAAAACCGGGAAGACATAGTAGCCGTACTTTCGCTGTGCTTCGGGCACGAAAATCTCGATCCGATAGTGAAAACCGAACAGCCGTTCGGCCCGCTTACGATCGCGCAATGCCGGGTCGAACGGTGACAAGATCCGGATGCCGCCGGGCGCTGGCGGTACATCGTCGACGGTGTCCAGAAGATCCGGTCTGGCAAGAACGCGGCGCAGCGAACCATCAGCGCATTCGATGTCAATTTCGACCAGATCCTGGCCGAGGCGGGCGTAGCACCAGTCTTTTGCTTCCTGCGGCCTGATCAGGTCACAAAATGCTGCGAGCTCGCCCGACGTCGCAAAGCCCAGCCGGTCGAGCGCGCCCGAACAGGCCCAGTCGATGGTTTCGCTCTCGCTTGGGTCGGACGCCCGAAATTAGGCGGGGATGACATTCTCGGTCAGGTCATAGACCTTTTGAAAGCCCTGGCGGCGGCAGACAGCGAGTGCGCCGGTGCGCCACAGATACTCGAGCGCTGTTTTTGAGGGATGCCAATCCCACCAGCCCGTCCCCTTCTTGGCCTCGTCACCGGCCATATCCCGCGAAAGGCAGGGGCCATCGTCGCGTATCCGCTGCAGCACATCATCAAACTTTTCCGCGAACCCAGTGCGTTGCCATTTGGTCCATTTGGCCGCCAGCCCTTGGGTTTCACGCTGAAATCTCAGCTTCCAATGGGGGAAAAACCGGGTTGGGATGATCGACGCATCATGGGTCCAGTTTTCAAACAGCGTGCGATGACGTTGCAGGGGCGGGGCCAGATGGCGCTGGCGGTAAGGGCGCGATCGTGTGGACAGAATCATGTGGTGGGCGCGCTCGACCGTGTTGACGCTATCGACCTGAACAAAGCCCAACCGCTCGATCAGGTCCGGCACAAACTGTGGAACATCGCCCGACAAAAGATGACGGTGCAGGAAAATCCGGCGGGCATCGCGGTTGGACAGGACCGGGCGATTGGACGGGGCGGCGCGCGACTTTTTCATATGAATGGGGTAGGGCGGGCAGGCGGCACGGGCAAGCCCTGAACGGCGAAGTAACAGGCCCGATTAACGCATGCGCCGACTTCCGAGCGACTGCGCAATTCGCTGGTGTCACAGACGCCGGGACGGTAAGGGGCGGTCAAGGAGTTCCGAATGCCCCGCCCGGTCGTTTCCATCGACAATACTGAACATCTGCCACGTTGGCGCAGGCCGGAAGCGATGCTTTTGATTATGCAGGGCGGCGTCTGGTTTGGGTTGAGCCTGTGGATGGTCTTGATCAACAATTTTGCGGTCGAGGTCGCGAATTTCGACGGTTCAGACACCGGGTGGCGGGAGTCGGTGCGCGAAATCCCCGGGTTTATGGCGTTTCTGGTCGTCTTTATTATCCGGTTCGTACGTGAACAGACGCTGGCGATTGTCTCGTTTCTATTGCTGGGCGCTGCGACGATGGTCACATCACAGTTCCCGTCCTTCTGGGGGCTGCTGATCACGACCTATATCGGCTCGTTGGGGTTTCATTATTTTGAAACGGTGAACCAGTCGCTGCAGCTGCAATGGCTGGACAAAGCAACAGCGCCGCGAAAGCTGGGCTGGATCGTAGCTGCCGGCTCGGTTGGGTCGCTGATCGCCTATTCCGCTGTTTTGGCAGCACGCGAGATTTTGGACGCCAGTTTCGATGCAATGTACATCGTAGGTGGCGGTGTTGGGTTGCTGGTCGCTGCGTTTTGCTGGCTGGTCTTCCCGCAGTTCGAGGGCAGGACCGCCCAGCGCAAGGATATCGTCCTGAAGACCCGTTATTGGCTGTACTATGCGCTGGTCTTTATGGGCGGCGCCCGGCGCCAGATTTTTATGGTCTTTGCGCCGTTTATGATGGTCGAGAAATTCGGTCTGGACGTCGAAGGCCTGGCGATGATTTTCGTGATCAACTACGTCGCAAATATCATCGCTGCGCCGTTGATCGGGCGGTTCATTCAGCGCTTTGGCGAGCGGTTGAGCCTGATCCTGGAATATATCGGTCTGTTCGGTGTATTTTCTCTTTATGTCGGGGTCTATTATTTTGATTGGAGCATGTGGGTTGCTGCGACTTTGTATGTGGTCGATCACTTGCTGTTCGCCATCGCATTCGCGCAAAAAACCTACTTTCAGAAGATCGCCGATCCTGAAGATCAGGCGCCGACCGCGGCCGTCGCCTTTACGATCAATCATATTGCTGCAGTGGTTTTGCCTGCGATGCTGGGGTATCTGTGGTTGCAATCACCCGCGGCGGTGTTTGGCCTGGCCGTGGTGATGTCGCTGATTTCACTGTTCCTGGCATTTCTGGTTCCGCGTGATCCGGGGCCGGGGAACGAATCTGTCCTGCGCCCGCGGGCGGTATTGCAGCCCGGCGAATGACGGAACGGGCGGCCTTCACATCCGGATCGACCATGCGTCATGTCGCGGTGATGACCGCGACAGCGGCGACGGGCCTGATGGCGTTGTTTTTGGTCGACGCGGTCAATCTTTTCTACATTTCGATGTTGGGAGTCACGGAACTGGCAGCGGCGATCGGATTTGCCGGCGCAATTCAGTTTTTCATGCTGTCGCTGTCAATTGGTCTGATGATTGGAGGTGTCGCGCTGGTCAGCCGCGCCGAGGGGCGCGGAGAACGAGAGCGCGCACGACAATTGGCCGGAGCTTCGATGGCGATCACGGTCGTGTTCCTGTGCGTTGTGGCATGTGCCGTGTGGATTTTGCGTGACGCAGCCCTGTCGTTGTTGGGGGCCACCGGCGAGGCGCATTCACAGGCCAGCCACTTTTTGGCGATCGCGCTGGTCTCGATGCCTCTGCTGGGGATCGGCATGGCTGCCTCGGCGACGTTGCGCGCAGTTGGGGCGGCCCGTCACGCAATGTACGTGACGCTGGGCGGCGGTGTGATTGCGGCCTTTTTGGATCCAATCCTGATATTTGGGTTTGATCTCGGGCTGACCGGGGCTGCAATTTCGGTCGTGTTGACCCGGGTGGCCACGGCTGTGATCGGTTTTTACCTGGTGGTTGGCCGACATCAGATGTTGGCACGCCCGACACTTTCAGGTTGCGCCAGCGACTTACCAAAGATCGCATCGATTGCCGGTCCGGCGATGGCGACACAGCTTTCGACACCGTTCGGTATGGCGTATTTGACCTCGACGGTTGCGCAATCGGGCGACGAAGCGGTTGCCGGTTGGGCGGTGATCGGCCGCATTACCGCATTGGCCTTTGGAGGCATTTTTGCGTTGGCCGGCGCCGTCGGGCCAATCATCGGCCAGAACTATGGTGCGGGGCTTTATCCCAGAATTGCAATGGCTTATCGCGATGCGCTGATCTTTACGTTTGTCTATGTTCTTGCGGCTTGGGCCGCACTTTGGCTGGCGGCTGACCTAATTGTCGAAGGATTTGGATTAACCGGCGGCGGCGCCGAGATTGTGCGGGCGTTCACTGTGCTGGGGGCATTGGGGTATCTGTTTCATGGCGCCCTGTTTGTTTCGAACGCAGCCTTTAACAATCTGGGACGACCCTTGTGGTCAACGGCGTTCAATTGGTCGCGCGATGGCATCGCCGTGCCCATCCTGGCAGCGCTTGCTGCGGGGTCGCTGGGAACCGGGGCTGCAGTTTACATCCATGCGGCGGCCGGGTTGATCGTTGGATCGGCGGCGGCATTCACGGGGTGGCGTTTAGTGCGCCGTATCGATCGCAAGCCGGTCCTGCCCGTGCCGACTGTTGTACCCGCGATCACAAGCGGGCGTGCTGCCGAAGCAGGTGTCGCCAACCCTCTGGCATCAGCGGACCAGAGACGTTAGATACCGCCGCTGAACCTATAGAGATTCCCGAGGACGCGAGCAGATGGTAAAGATCACGTATATTGAGCACGGCGGCAAGCAGCACGAGTTGGACGTTGCCGAAGGCCTGACAGTGATGGAAGGCGCGGTTTCGAACAATATCCCAGGCATCGACGCCGATTGTGGCGGCGCCTGCGCGTGTTCGACCTGCCATGTTTATGTCGATCCGGCATGGGTGGGTAAGCTGCCAGCCAAAGAAGACATGGAACTGGATATGCTGGATTTTGCATACGAACCGGACGAAACGCGGTCGCGTCTGACCTGTCAGCTGAAAGTGACACCCGAGTTGGAGGGTCTGGTCGTTCAGATGCCGGAGAAGCAGATTTGAGACTGGCTGCGGCGCTGCTGGCTCTCACTTTACCGGTCTGTGCGATGGCACAAACGCCGGAGGAAAGCTGGGGCTGTGCATCGGCTGCGTATTTCGGACCGACCGACGAGTACCGCCACGGCGTTCTGGGCGACGATCTGGAATACAAAGGCCTCTATATGTCGTTCTATCGGGACGACAGCCAGGAAGAGATTGACGAGGTTCGGATTACGTTGCCGGACGGCCAGGTTTTCGAGGACCTGTCCCCGCGTTGCGGTGACTTCAACAAGGATGGGGCGCCGGATCCGGTCACAGTCATTTCCGATGCCAAGGACGGGGCGCGACTTGCGATCTTTATCCGCGGAGAGATTGCGTATCAGACACCGCCGATCGGGCGCGGTTATCGGTGGCTTGCACCCGCAGGGATTGCCGATTTCAACGGCGACGGGGTCGTTGATGTTGCATATGTCGAGACCCCGCATATCGGCGGCACATTGCGGATTTGGTCCTTTCGTGACGGAAAATTCATCCAGATTGCCAATATTGGCGGCGTATCGAACCACAAAATCGGTCAGGCCTTTATATCGGGCGGCGTGCGCGATTGTGGCGAGGGGCCGGAGCTTGTGGTAGCGATGGCAGACTGGAGCCGTCTGCTAAGGGCGTGGATGGTCGATGGCGTGCTGGAGGTCGAGCCGATCTCGCGCTCGACCGGTAGATCTGCCTGGGCCCGCGCCATGGAATGTGAACTTTAGGGAAGCCTGCATGACCCGTCCCGTAATCGGAATCGCCTGTTCGTCGCACTTTGTCGACGATTCCTACGAAGTTCAGATGACTGGTCGGCGGACGATCGATTCCGTGCGGATGGTTTCGGACGGATTGCCATTGTTAATCCCGGGCCTGCCGGATGCGGTCGATATCGGGGATCTTTGCGCGTCGATTGATGGGATCGTCTTCACTGGGTCGCGGGCGAATGTTCATCCGTCCCATTATGGTGAAGAATTGGGCCCTGAACACGGCGCCATGGACGAAGACCGCGATGCGGTCATGTTGCCCTTGGTGCGCGCAGCGCTGGACCTGGGCATCCCGATGCTGGGGCTTTGCAAGGGCATCCAGGAGATGAATGTCGCCCTGGGAGGCACCCTTTACCCTGAGGTCGGGGCGTTGCCTGGGCGCCATCGTCACCGCATGCTGAAGGGTTGCCGCGATCACGAAATTGTCTTCGAGCCGCGCGAACGTGTGACGTTGAAGCCTGGCGGTGTTGTGGCGCAATTGCTTGGCCGCGAAGAGATCTGGACGAATTCGCTGCATGGTCAGGCGGTTGCAACACCGGGGAGCCGGGTCGTCGTCGAGGGGTGGGCGGACGATCAGACGGTTGAGGCAATTTCCATAGAAGGAGCGCAGTCGTTTTCCGTCGGTGT
This sequence comes from uncultured Limibaculum sp., assembly GCA_951813525.2. Classification (GTDB taxonomy): domain Bacteria; phylum Pseudomonadota; class Alphaproteobacteria; order Rhodobacterales; family Rhodobacteraceae; genus Thermohalobaculum. The sequence goes on along the minus strand of CATOTJ020000002.1, from coordinate 1,295,100 downwards.
GCAATGGCATGCCGAGTATGACCCCCATATCGACGCTGTCGGTAAGGCGCTGTTTGCTGCGTTTGGCGATGATGCCCGCAAGCGCCAGTCTCGGCGGCTGGACGGGACAACTGGACGGATGGCCGCCGAGTAAGCCCTTGAATTATCGCTGAATGATGGCAGCGGCTTTCGAAGTCAGAGGTCGATCTGGGAACCGGCGCCGAACTTTTGCGTCCCCAGTTCCAAATGGAACCGGGCCAAAATATCGAATTCGACACAGTGCATCGGCAGCAGGATCTCGGGCGATTCGGCGCGAAACCAGGCGATGGTTTCGTCGACCGGCGGGTCTTCGTCGTGCAATAGGTGAAATCCGCCGATGACGGCGTAAAGCGGCAATCCGGTCACATCCATTGCCGCCTGGCAAATGTTGCAGATGCCTGCGTGCGAGCACCCCGAGACGACCACGACGCCGCGCTCGGTCTCGAACGCAAGCGCTGTATCGTCAGGCATCGGGTCATCCAAATAGGCCCCTTTCTCGAACCCCGTAACCCGTGGAATTTCGCCCAGAAACCAGGCCCCAGGCATGAATTGCAGCGGTTTCGCCGTTTGCTGCAGGCTGAAATCGCGTTGCAGAGTCGTTTGAATCGCCAGGTAATCAGCGGCAGCATTGTCATCCCCTTCGATAGCTGGCGCCGTTTGCAAGATGCGGGGATGCAGGATCAGAGGTGGCTTCGCAGTGAAATCGTGATGCAACAACCCGCGCGTATGGTCGCGGTGAATATGGCTGAGTGCGATCCAGTCCACTTTGTCCAAGTCAATTCCGGCATGGTCGGCATTGAAACGCCACACATCTGAAAACCCCGTATCGAACAGGATGTGTCTGCCGCGATAGGCGATCCAGACTGAAAATCCCCATTCGGCCTTCCAGGGCATCGCCGATGCTTCGTTTTCGCAGAGGACGGTCAGCGACAGTTCGGTCATAGCCAATCGCGCAGTATCGGGATCAGCGGGACATCGGCGGGCGGCATTGGGTAGTCACGCAAGCGGGCAGGGGGAACCCAGGTTAACTCTTGACCTTCCCGGCCCTGCGCGAGGCCGTCCCATTTCCGGCAGGCGAACAGGGGCATCAAAAGATGAAACTCCTCATAGCTGTGCGAGGCAAATGTCAGCGGCGCAAGACAGCTTTCCCAGGTGTCGATCCCCAATTCTTCGTGGAGTTCGCGGATCAAACAGGTTTCCGGTGTTTCGTCCGGTTCAACCTTTCCGCCCGGGAATTCCCACAACCCGGCCATCGATTTGCCGGCAGGGCGCTGGGCCAACAGCACACGTCCGTCGCGATCGATTAAAGCGACGGCTGCGACCAGCACGATCTTCATGCTGGCATTGCCATCAAGAACGGTAATCGGCGTTGATCGTGATGTATCCATGGGTCAGGTCACAGGTCCAAACAGTTGCCTTGCCGTCGCCGATACCAACGTCAACGCCAATTTCCAGTTCGGACTGTTTCATATAGGCGGCGCCTGCTTCCTCCGAATAACCAGGTGACACCCAACCGCCTTCCGCCACGACGATGTCGCCAAAACGGATGCCCAAAAGATCGCGGTCGGCCTTTTCGCCGGACTTGCCGACGGCCATAACGATACGGCCCCAATTCGGATCTTCGCCGGCCAACGCTGTCTTCACCAATGGTGAATTGGCGATCGCCAATCCGATCCGGCGGGCTGCCGTGTTGTTTTCGGCGCCATCGACCGTAATGGCTCCAAATTTCGAGGCGCCCTCTCCATCTTTGACCACTTGGATCGCCAAGTCGCGCATCACCGCGCGCAGCGCTGTTCTGAAACCAGCGAGCCGCGGGTCCGTCTCGTCTTGGATTATATCCATCGCCGCCGCGCCGGTTGCGGCGACAAGCAAAGTATCCGAGGTAGACGTGTCGCTATCGACGGTAATGCAGTTGAAGGTTTGATCGGTCAGATCGGCGACGGTGCTTTGCAACAATGGCTGCGCAATTGCGGCATCGGTGAAGATGAAAACCAGCATCGTCGCCATGTCCGGCGCGATCATGCCTGATCCCTTGGCGATGCCTGCGACCTGGATTTTCGTTTCATCAAGGTTCGCCGCCGCGGCGGCGCCTTTGGGAAAAGTGTCGGTCGTCATTATCGCATGGGCCGCCTGATCGATCGCGCCAGGCGAAAGGGCCGCCTTAAGCTGCTCAAGCTTTTGCGTTATCCGCTCGGCGGGCAAAGGTTCGCCGATAACGCCCGTCGAAGCCATATAGGTGTTGGTCAGCGGGATACCGATCACATCTGCCGTGGACTGCATTACCGTCTCGACCGCATCCATCCCGTTGCGCCCCGTGAACGCGTTCGCATTGCCCGCATTTACAACAATGGCCATCGGTGCTTCGACTGCGCCCTGTTGTGCCGCAATCCGATCCTGACACCAAAGGACGGGCGCGGCGCGCGTCGCGGATCGGGTAAACGTGCCTGCCATTGCCGCGCCTGGTGCAATCTCGGCCAACATCAGATCCAGACGTCCGGTGGTGTATCGAACGCCCGCGTTAACTGCTGCGAACCGAACGCCGGCAATTTCGGGTAGGTCCGGAAAACTGTCCGGCGCAAAGGGGGAGCGGGCCGGGTCGTGCCCGGCCGCGCGTTGCAGGTCAGCGATTTCAGCCTCTAGCCGCGCGATCTCGGCGGCGCGGACATCGATCTCGGCCTGATGGTCCATCTGCCGTGCTGCCTATTCAGCCAGCAGAGCGTCCATGCGGATCGCTGCAGGGGGAACCGCCAGTTCGGGCTGTTTGATGTCGGCATCAGCACGGCCGTCGGTAATGATCTTCTCCTGCAAGCCCTGGCTAAGTTCGGTGACGATTGCGTCGCGCACTGCTTCAAGCGGCGGAACGGGCTTGTCACGCTTGTCGGCCAGGTAGATCAGGTGCCAGCCGAAAGGCGATTTGACAGGATCGGACACCGCGCCTTTTTCCAGCGCAAAGGCCGCGTCCGCGAATTCCGGGACCATTTGTTCCTTGACGAAGTATCCTAAATCGCCTCCGCGGGTCTTGGTTCCGTCAGTGCCATGTTCGGCCGCGAGTGCGGCGAAATCCGCGCCCTCGTCCAGCTGCTTCTTCAGTTCCAGCGCTTTTGCTTCTTCCTTCACCAGAATGTGTGAGGCACGAACTTCCTTCACCGGCTCGACATTGGCGTAACGTTCTTCATAGATTTTGGCGATTGCTTCGTCAGTGATCTGTTTGAGCATCGCGTCCGTCATGTAGGCGTCAGCCAGGGTCGCACGGCGTTGATTTTTGAGCGCGAGTAATACATTCGAGCCCTTGTCGAGCCCGCTCTTTTCTGCGGCATCGGCCATCATCTGTTGGTCAGCCAGTTGCTGGACAAGTGCACCCATCAAAATCTCGTCCGGAAGGTTCTGGTATTGATCCGGCAGCGTCTGGCGAACGGCAATCAGCTCTCCGAGCGTAATTGCGTTGCCATTCTCGGTCAGGACAACCGTGTCGGCCGCGAGGTTTTCGACATCCATGACCGGCACGGCGGCCGCAGCGTCGCCGTCTTTCTCTTCGCCTTCCGTCGCCTCCTTGGAGTCAGTGGTTTCCGAGGTATCGGCTTCCTTGGTCTCGGCTTCGGTGGTCGACTGAGCAAACGCCGGGGCGCCTGCCATCAGTGCGGCCATCAAAGCGGCCAGGGTCGCGGTACGGTAGGTCAAGGGGCATTCTCCTCACTGTCGCCGGGCGCCCGGCGTTGACACTATGGGCCGCCCTAAATACATCAACGCCGGATCATCGCGCGGCGTGCGGCAACATCTACGGCTATCATGGCCACCCGGCAAGCACCGCGCACGAAAATTCTACCGACCAAGCCGACAGCCGCACGGACCCGCGGCAGGCACGGTCAGAGGAGGCCCTGCATGCTGGGACTAGGAGCGATCGGCAAGAAGCTGTTCGGCACCACGAACGATCGGAAGATCAAAATGGCCCAGAAGACCGTGCAAGCGGTCAATGCGCTTGAACCGGAGATTGAAGCGCTTTCTGACGAGGCGTTGCGTGCCAAGACGGACGAGTTCCGCGGCAGGGTCGAGCAGGGCGAACCTTTGGACGATTTGTTGCCCGAGGCGTTTGCGGTGGTTCGCGAGGCCTCCAAGCGAACCCTGGGCCTGCGCCCGTTCGATGTGCAGATCATCGGCGGCGAAGTTCTGCACCTGGGAAAGATCGCCGAAATGAAAACCGGCGAGGGTAAAACGCTGGTCGCGACCATGCCGGTATATCTGAACGCGTTGGAAGGCCTGGGTGTTCATGTCGTGACGGTTAACGACTATCTGGCGCGGCGCGATGCCGAATGGATGGGGGCAATCTATAAATTCCTGGGCCTGACGGTTGGCGTCATTGTGCCAGGGATGGATGATGCCGAGCGTAAGGCTGCCTATGCCTGCGATGTGACCTATGCGACGAATAACGAGCTTGGGTTCGATTATCTGCGCGACAACATGAAGTTCCAGTTGAGCGACATGGCACAGCGCAGTCACCGCTTTGCGATCGTTGACGAGGTCGATTCGATCCTGATCGACGAGGCGCGCACACCGCTGATCATCTCGGGCCCGGTCGAGGACAAGGCCGAGCAATATGTATCGGTCGACAAGGTCATCCCGTCGCTCGTCGACGAGCATTACGAGATCGACGAAAAGCAGCGCACAGTCGTGCTGACCGAAGAGGGCACCGAAGCGGTCGAGCAGGACATGACCGCAAAAGGTATGATCGAGGAAGGTGCCTCGCTGTACGATCCTGCAAATGTCAGCCTGGTTCATCACGTCAATCAGGCGCTGCGGGCGCACAAACTGTTCACCCGTGACAAGGATTACATCGTCAAGGGTGGCCGCGTGATCATCATTGATGAATTTACGGGCCGGATGATGGAAGGCCGCCGGTATGGCGATGGGCTGCACCAGGCGATCGAAGCCAAAGAAGGCGCGACGATCGAAGCCGAGAACGTGACGATGGCATCGGTTACGTTCCAGAACTACTTCCGCCTTTATGACAAGCTGGCCGGGATGACGGGCACGGCGTTGACGGAAGCCGCCGAATTCATGGACATCTATGCGCTTGATGTTGTCGAAGTGCCGACGAACGTGCCGGTGTCGCGCCAGGACGATGACGATCAGGTTTTCCGCACCGCCGCCGAAAAGGACAACTCGATCATCGAGGCGATTATTGACGGTCAAAAACGGGGTCAGCCGATCCTGGTCGGGACAACATCGATTGAAAAATCAGAAATGTTGGCGGCCGAACTGACGGTCCGGAAGATCGATCATAAGGTTTTGAATGCGCGGCATCACGAACAGGAGGCGGGCATCATCGCCCAGGCTGGGGTTCCCAGTGCCGTTACGATCGCAACGAACATGGCAGGCCGTGGGACCGATATTAAGCTGGGCGGGAATGTCGAGTTTCGAATTTCCGAAGAAACCGATGGGATTATGGATCCCGAGGCGAAGGCCGCCGCTATCGCCCGAATTGAAGAAGAGGTAGAGGCGGGCCGCCAGAAAGCCATGTCAGAAGGTGGTCTGTGGGTCGTTGCGTCCGAACGCCACGAAAGCCGCCGTATCGACAACCAGTTGCGCGGCCGCTCGGGCCGCCAAGGTGATCCGGGGCGGTCGTCATTCTTTTTGTCGCTGGAAGACGATCTGATGCGCATCTTTGGATCGGGGCGGATCGACGGGATGCTGAAGCGTCTGGGGCTTGAAGAAGGCGAGGCCATCATTCACCCTTGGGTGAACAAGGCAATTGAAAAGGCCCAGGGCAAGGTTGAAGCGCGGAACTTCGATATCCGCAAAAACCTGCTGAAATTTGACGACGTCATGAACGATCAGCGAAAGGCAATCTTCAGCCAGCGCAAGGAGTTTATGGAGGCTGACGATCTGTCTGAAGCCGTCGTCGACATGCGCCATCAGGTCATTGACGATCTGATTACCGAGCATATGCCGAAGCGCGCCTATGCCGATCAATGGGACACCGAGGCGCTTGAAGCGCAGGTCCACGATATACTTGGTCAAGACTTTCCGGTTCAGGCGTGGGCCGCGGAAGAAGGTGTTGACGACGACACCATCCGCGAACGCTTAATGGACGGGACTGACCGTATTTATGCCGAGAAAGAGGAAGAAATCGGCGCAGAGGCCCTCCGCCAGTTCGAAAAGGGAAAGCTTCTGGAAGTGCTGGACTATCACTGGCGCGAGCATCTGGTGATGCTGGACCATCTGCGGTCCGTCATCGGCCTGCGTGGATATGCTCAACGCGATCCGTTGAACGAGTACAAGTCCGAGGCGTTCCAACTGTTCGAGGGCCTTCTTAATCAGTTGCGCGTTGATGTGACCCGTTTCCTGGGCCGTGTCCGACCGCCGACCGAGGAAGAGATTGCCGAACGCCAGGCGATGATTGAACAAATCGAAGCGCAGATCCGCGCTCAACAGGAAGCACATGCCGCGGCCGAGGCGCAGGCGGCAGCAATCGGGCAAGCGGCTTTGGCCGGCCCCGCTGACGCGCCACCTGCGCGCGCCAGCGCAGCGCAGGCCCGTGAAGCGGCGGTTGCCGAGATTGACCCGGAGGACCCGTCAACTTGGGGCAAGGTCGGCAGGAACGCCGCCTGTCCCTGCGGTTCAGGCAAGAAGTTCAAGCACTGTCATGGGAAGGTCGGATGACACAGGTTCGGTTGACCGGCGCCTTTCGAACTAACGTTCCGTGGCTTCCGGGGCCCTGAGATGACCGCGCGGTTTATAACCCGGCAGGGCGGCCATTCGTTCGCGGATTGATAGGTGAATCGTCTCGCCATCGCCGGTGCCGACTTTCCGGCGGGCTCGCAGCAAGAAGAACGCGCTTGTCCCGCGTCGGCTGCCCAACATCGGGGCTGCCGGGTCTTCTGGGAAATGGCCTTCCCAGCCGTCCGGCAGGATCAAGCCGCAGCGCTGGGCGCGGATCAACATCCAGTTCAAGGATATGTTGCCAAGAGGTCGCGCTTGATCAAAGCCGCGAACCTCGCCGCCAACATCGCTGTGGGCACCTGGAAACCAGGCCTGCTCCAGTCTGCCCTGCCAATCCGGGCTGCGCCGCCAAAGGATCGGATTATAGGAGGTGCGGTCTTCGTCTATGCCCAGCGCGTGATATCCGTGGAGAATATGACTGCCCAGGCGGTCGTCGTGGAATTCGGTTGCCATGGGCGCCAACCGGTTCAGTAGCGGATAGGGCAGCCCAAGCGATTTTACCGTATCCCAGATCCCCAACATCTCGATCTTCACATCCGGCTGGCAGCGATGGGTTGTGAAATGGCGGCGTGCGGGCGAATCGGAACCGACCTGGTAGAAGCGAAACGCCAAGTCGACATAGCGGGGGCCGGAATATTTAGGCCGCAGCAACCCAACCCGTCCAATCATCCCGGCCAGCGAGCGCGCCGCATACGCCCCGCGCGAGTAGCCGAACAGGAAGATCCGGTCCCCGGGGCGATAATTCTGGGCTAGAAATTCGTACCCGGCCCGGATTGAACGGTTCACGCCCCGCCCTGAGGCCGCGTTCACCCATTTCCGCCACCCCGTTCCCTGGACCCCAGGGTCATACCGGACCAACTGACGTTGGTCTGGCCCAAGCCTGGAAAGGAAACGATATAGCTGACCTGCATTCGTTTCCTCGCCAGAGCGGAGTGACGAGAGCGTTCCATCGCATAAAAAGACATGGTTTCGCGAAGACATCGTCTCGTCCCTGGTTCCAAGCGGATGTGTCATGCTGACGGTCGCCGGCGTCAAGCCCGGTCAGGCCGCGGCAACTGGATGGCCTGAAGGGATTGAGATCGTGGCGACAAATTTTGCAAATTGCAAAAAAATTCAATTTTTCAATAAGTTGTGGCGTTATCTTTGCGTTATATGATAGCGTGAATCCTTGAGAACGATGGGTTTATCAGCGTTTTGAAGTCAGTCTGGGTTTTGCGGATCGCCCGCCTTGAGGTTGGCGCACTGCGCAATTTGCGATGTAATGCGGCAATTGCCGCAATTTTGCCGTGTGTTGTGCTTAGCTATGAACGGAGTGTCAGCGCCCTACCTGTTGCAAGTACGATAGGTTCAGGTGCTACGTACGACTTGGTCGTGCAGAATGCGCAGTCGAAGGTTCGGGATTCGAACAGGTGAACACGGGTGTTTAAAGACGACCGAATGATATCGTTCCTGAGCGCGATCATCGTGATGATCGCGATCGGAACCGTCATTCAGCGCGCAGATATCTTTTCAGGCGGCGAGGAGGAGCCGGGCCTCGCTCTGGTGGATGACAACTTCGTTCTGCCCGCCAACACACTGCAAAAACTGGATATTTTTGCGAATGATACCGGCATCAGCAAAAGCGATATGGCGTCCTTGACGATATTGTCCGAACCGGCCTGCGGGCGGGTTTTGGTGGGGGGCGGCGTCGTGAAATACTATGGATCCGACGAGTGCGTTGGCGAGCAGAAGATAATTTACACGCTTAGCGCCTTGCCGGAGTCGCAGGTCGCAACCGTTATTGCCTTTGTTACCTCGGAACTTCACCCGGAGATTGTCCCTGGCAAAAAGCCGACTGACGCGAAGCCTGCAACCGATGCGGATCAGGTCGCCAATTCGGGCGAAAATGAGACGCGAGGCGGTGAGAAAGCATCGCGCGCCGAGACGTCTGAGGCTCTTTCCGATGGAACGGATGCCGACAATCTGGAGGAGCAGCCGTTCGACGCCGATAGCGATTCGCTGCCGTCGATAGCTGGCGGCGCGACGCCAGCTGAAGCGGCAACGCGCGAAGGCGCAGAAATTTTGACCGAAGCAAGTTCTGAAGCTGCTGCTGACGACACTGCTGACGACGCCGAAGTTACCTCGGAGAAAGAGCCGAGTGTTGGTGCAACCGATATCGCCGAGGCGCCGCAGTCGCCTGAAATTTCTGATAAGCCATCGAGCGAGGTTCTTTCGGTCATCCGCGACGACGATACGTCGAACGCATTGGTGCCGGATCAGCCTAAGGCGGGAGATGACGTCGTCGGCAGTGCTGGGGAGGCAACACTTTCGCTTGCCGTTGTTCCCCGGCGCGATGAATTGCGCGATCCCACGATCGCAGATGGCGATGTGCTGAACGTTCCGGACACGCGGGACGAAAACGGACGGATTGACGGCGGACCAGGGGCTGAGGCAGCGCTTGAGGGCCGCGATGCGCCGAGCAGCTTGCCGACCGAAACCGCCGCGCTCGGCCCTGATGCTGGCTCGGGCGCCGCGGATGCCTTGGATACGGATACGCTGACCGAAGGTGTAGCGACAGGCCAGGTGCCGGTTCCGGTAAAGCGGGCCGCGACATTGTCCGCACCGGCCGCAGGCGTGACGGCAACCGATGAAGCCGGGTTGGTAGGGGGTGCAACGTCATCTGGAGATGGTTCGACTTCATCCGATCCCGAGCGTGATATTGCTGCGCTGGAGACCGAGCGCGATACACCGCCGCTGGGATCACCCGAGACGCGCGTGCCGTTGGGCACAGATGTAGTTTTGGCCCCGCTTGGCGCCGAGACGTCGGCGTCCGAGGTCGAGCAGGGCGATCTTGTCGCGACGACGGATGATCCGGCGCTGCGCGCCCGCCAAGCCGAAAGTGCGGATGATGACCTCCTTGCGCTTAGCGAGCCGGGCACAGCAGCCACGGGCATCATTCCGGGCAACGGTGCCCCGGATGTGCCGCGTTCTGCCCTGGGCCGTATTGATGATCTGGATGTTGGTGCCCGCGCGCTGACAGATACCGATTCAAAGTTACTCGGGCAGAGCGGGGGCGCCGCGGTGCCGCTGCGCGGTGAGCCCGGAGGCGCACCGCTGACGGGCGACCGCGCTGCAGCACTGGCGCCCGATCTCGCGGGTGTGCCCGCGACCGATCAATTGCGGATTGGTGACGCCGAACCTGATCCCGTTGGCGATGTGATCGTGCCGGGCACGCTGCGTGCTGACATCGCAGGCGCCGGTGAAGACCTGGCGGGCATCGACCCTGACAGTCAAAACAGCAAATCAGTTCCCGAGGCGGATCGCGTTGCCGCTTTGGTCGGGGGTGCGGAAGCGTCGGCTTACTCGTTCTTTACACGTTTGCCGCGGGGTGCCCGGATCAGAGGGAACAATTCGGCAGCGACGACGAAAGATCCGATGAACTCCAGCGCCCCGATCCTTGAGGATACGGCGCCGCGAGTTGCGGCATTGCCGGTGTTTGAAATCGATGGAGCAGTCCCAGACAGCGCCGTTTCCGATCCGGTTTCTCTAGGTAAAGCGTTGAATGGATTCGTAGTTGATCCGGAGGATGGCGAACCGGCTCAGACGAACGAAGATGGGACCGACATCGCATCGCTGCCGGCCGCGGGGGCAGAATGTGTCGCTCCGCCGTCTGCAGAGCTGGAAATCAGGAAGGCGGCGCGAACGGTCGTGCGCCTGACAGCGCCCTGTCAGGCGGATACTGTCGCGGAACTTAACTATTCCGGATTGCGCCTCGCGATCCCGCTTGACCGCGAAGGCAATGGCAGCGTTCAGGCTTTGGGATTTGAGGCAAATTCTGCAGCTCTTATTCGTTTTTCTGACGGTGTCGAACTGGACTTTGATTTGCCGTTCAGGAACGTCGACAAAATCGACCGTGTCGCCGTTGTTTGTGATCTGCCGGTTGCGTTGGAACTGCACGCGCTGGAGTTCGGCGCGCGCACCGGCGATAATGCGCATGTACATCCAAAAAATCCGCGTGGTTACAGCGACGTTCGGCGCAGTGGCGGCGGCTTCTTGCACAACTTCCGCGCGTATGCGGGTGTCGGCCAGAATGCACAGATTTATACGCATTGGCGTCGGCGTGGATCGGGGGGCATCGTCAAGTTGATGATTGACTACGCGTCGCGTAACCGCGATCGGCTGGCTGGAACCTGCGGTGGCGGCGACTATGCAGCACCAGGATTTCTGATCTTGCGTTCGGCCTCGGGCCAAATCGAGCGACCGATCATCCGGCGTCTCGCAGCGATTAGTTGTTCAAGTGTTTCTCAAGAAATCGGCGATAAACGCTTGATTTCTGAGGCAATAGACGATTTGGTGATATCGAACTGATGTCTCGGCGTTCGATGCCGGGCGGTTGGCAAATGGGGGATATGGTGCAAATGGCGATGCGATCCTTCCTTCGGGGGGCGGTGCTGGCGATGGCCGTCGCCGGAGTGGCTGTTCAGGCAAAAGCACAGTCGGACACCGAAACGCCGGTGGTGACGCTCAAATCATTTGATGGCTTCACCCAGTTGCGTGGCAAGCTGCTGGAATTCAACGGCAAGTCGTTTCGCATCGAAACGGCGCTGGGTATCATGGAGATTGATGCCCTGCAGGTCCAATGCGATGGCGAAGGCTGTCCGCAGAACCTGCTTTTCGGCGCTAAGTTCGGTGTCCATGGTTCGAACACGATTGGCGGAGAGTTAATGCAGGCGTTGATCGAGGGATATGCCGATTCTTTGGATGCAGAATTGGTCACCGAGGTCGGATCGGATGCCTTCGAGACCACACTTCGGATTATCCACGAGAACGGCGAAGAAATGGCGGCTATCGAGCTGCAAGCCAGGGGCTCGGCGACCGGATTTCGGGCGCTGGCAGGCGGCGTGGCCGATATTGGCATGTCTTCGCGGCGCGCACGCGACCGGGACATGCCTGCGATGTTTAACGCGGGTCTGACCGATCCGCGCGGTACAGAAGCCGAGACAGTCATTGGCCTGGACGGCTTGGTGATCGTGACCCACAAGTCAAACCCGATTCAGTCGATTTCATTGGAAGAGCTGGCGCTGATCTACTCAGGCGCCATGACGAATTGGTCGCAGATGGGTGGGCCTGATCAGGCGATCAACATCTATGCTGGTTCAGAGGACAGCGGGACGTTCCAGACGTTCATTTCGTCGGTTATGGCGCCCTACGGCGTCCAGTTAACGCCATCGGCTACCCGGTTCACGTCGAATATCGCGATCTCTGATGCGGTTTCCAGCGATCCTTGGGGTGTCGGGGTGACCGCCGCGGCCTATGAGCGTGCTGCTAAAGCGCTGCCAATCCGCCAGGAATGCGGAATTCTCTCGTTCCCGACGACATTTGCGATCAAGACCGGTGAATATCCACTGTCACGCCGCCTCTATCTTTATTCGCCGCGTGAGAACATGGCTGCGCACGCGCGGAACCTTATCGAGTTTGCAAGATCGGGCGAGGCGCAAGCTCTGATCGTCGAAGCGGGATTTGTCAGCCTCGAGGTCGAAACGGCGCTTATCAACAACCAGGGCGCCCGCATTGTTCACGCGATGACCGGCGAGGAAGAGGTTTCACTGCAGGGTTTGCGTGACTTCGTGATTGACGTCAAAAGTGCAGTGCGTCTTTCGACGACCTTCCGCTTCACGCCGGGTGAAAGCACTTTGGACCCCGTATCGCAGAGCGCTGCCGAGAATTTTGCCCGCGACATCGCCGACGGCGTTTACGAGGGTAAAGAGGTCATGTTGATCGGCTTCACAGACTCGGTTGGTCAATTTGACCTGAACCGGGGGTTGTCCGCACGGCGCGCGCAGGTTGTCGCCGATGTTCTCGCCGCCTCGGTTGAGGCTGGAGCGCTCAACCGATCGACGCTGACCGTTAAGGGTTATGGCGAGCTTGCACCGGTCGGGTGTAACACGTCACCGACCGGGCGCTCGGCCAATCGCCGTGTCGAGGTCTGGGTCCGCGATCCGGTCTGATCCGCACCGTTCACAAAGCAAAAATTTCCGGCCCCGGTTGACTACTTAACCGGGGCCGAAATCTGTTCGGGTACAGGTGCATTTTTGGGCTGGTCGGCCTTCAGGTCGGTTGGTGTGAAGACCGCCAAGGATCGATCGAAATCGGCGATTCCGATCTCACCGACCTCTTCCCATTTGCCCGGAGCGACACGGGCAAACTCGCCCAATGCGAGGACGGAGTGACCGAGCCGCTTCGTCGCGCTTTCGACCCGCGTCACAGTATTGACGACCTTCCCGATCCCGCTGAAAGCCAACCTTTGCTGAACCCCGATATTGCCGAACATGACCTCACCGATTGCCAGGCCGATCCCAAAGTTCAACGGCGCGTTTCCAGGTGTGCCGGTAATTTTGGCCTCTTCACCCAAGTCGAGTGCTTGGCGCGCTGCGGTCTCGGCGCGGGATGCCGCGGCTTTGGGGCATTCTTCTTCAATTGGGAAGATGGCAAGGACGCCATCACCGACAAAATTCAAGATCTCGCCACCGTTATCGATCACCGGTTGGGCAGTGCATTCGTAATAACGGTTCAAGAGTTGAAGATAGCTGTCCGGGTCCATGGTGTCCGACAGCCGGGTTGAACTGCGTAGATCCGAGAACCAAACGACGGCTGGGATTCTTGCGCCGTCGCCGCGACGGATCTCGCCGCCCAAGACCTGATGGCCAGCGGTTGGGCCCAGATAGGCGTCAACGATGTTGCCCATTACCCGGCGCTGGATCGAGGCACGGCAGGCGATCGCAAAAATGGTCTGAATTCGCTTTAGCGCGCCGATGTCATCATCGGTGAAGCCGCCTTCACGCTTTGTCATCCAGCTGGACATGATCCCGCTGCGGCCACCCGAGAATTTTGTTGTCTCGGCAATGTGAAAGGCGGTCGAGGTCAGGAGATAGTCAGTATAGCCCTCGTCTTGAAAGGTTATCAGAACGTCAAAATCCAGAACTGCGGCAGGCCCGACCAGCGGGCGACGAAGGGTATCAAGATGGTGCGTCAGCATATGGTGGAACGGGCTTTTCAACCATCGTTCGCTGTCTTCCGAGGCGTGTGAATATTGTTCCAGATCAGCGCCCTTATCTGGATACCAGAAGGCTTGTTCGGCGCGGAAGAGCGGGTGGAGGGTCGGCCAACTGAGGGCGGCACGTTCCAGTGGAATGCCGTAGCCGCGCAGTCGATTGCAAAGATTTTCGAACAGCGTCCGGATATCCGGATCGCCGAGCGCTTTGCGAACCAGCCAGGTTTCCGTTTCGGCGATCATTGTTGAATGTGACATGCTTACAATCTAGTCACTTGCTGGTTGATTTTCATCCTTTGCGCGACGGGATTGAGCCGGACCATCGCAAAGGGCGCCTCGCCGCGTAAAAATTGTGCTCAGGGCCAAAAGTAACGCCCGGGTGGTGGGAGCGGTGCCCGATGCATAACGATGGGTCAAGCTCCGGCGAATTTGGCCGACATTTCCTGCCGGGCATCGTCTGTAATCTTGGCAAACAGATTTTCCGGCACGGAAAAGCCATGGCCGGGTGTCAATACTTCCATTTCTTCGGCGATATTCTCGGGCCAAGCACGCCCTTCTGCGTTCAGAGAGGTAAGCGTTGCTTCGGCAGCATCGGGAATAAAGGGCAGCGATAACAAGGCATAGAGGCGCGCCAGATTGAGGCCCGCACGGACGATCACGCCTGCTCGGGCTTCGTCTTCCTTGAAGACGGCCCAAGGCGCCTGGGTTTGCAGGTATTCGTTGCCCAGAACCCAGATTGCGCGCAGTTCAGCGGCTGCTTTTCGGATTTCGATGGCTTCCCAATGCCGGTGGTAGGCGGCAACACGACCGCTCAGGTCGGCAATCAGTGTCTGCTCGGCCGGGCCATAGTCACCCGGCGGAACAGTTTCATCAAACTTCGATCGGCAAAATTTGGTGACGCGGCTGACGAAGTTGCCCAGCACATCCGCCAGGTCCTTGTTCACACCTGTCTGGAAGCTTTCCCATGTGAAGTCAGTGTCGGAGGTCTCGGGTATGTTCGCAAGCAGCCACCAACGCCAGTAATCCGGCGGCAGCAAATCGAGGGCCGCATCCATGAAGACGCCGCGACCTTGTGAGGTCGAGAATTTCCCGCCTTCATAGTTCAGCCAATTGGTCGACTTGATATAATCGACCAGTTTCCAGGGCTCGTTGCCGTCGAAATTCGCCCCCTTCATGGTCGACGGGAATGACAGAGTGTGGAAAGGCACGTTGTCCTTGCCCATGAATTGAACATAGCGGACGTCGTCAGCGCCCTTGTCCTCGCGCCACCACCGTTCCCAGGCGGCATCGCCTTGGCCGGTCTCATCTGACCACTCGGCCGTGGCCGCGATGTATTCGATCGGCGCATCGAACCAGACGTAGAAAACCTTGCCCTCCATGCCGGGCCAGTCGGCATTCCCGCGGCGCACGGGAATACCCCAGTCGAGATCGCGGGTTATGCCCCGGTCCTGTAAACCGTCGCCGTCGTCGAGCCATTTCAGCGCAATCGACGTCGAAAGGACCGGCCAATCCGTTTTGGTATTGATCCAATCGCGCAACCGGTCGCGCATGGCCGATTGGCACAGGTAAAGATGCTTGGTTTCCCGAATCTCCAGATCCGTCGCGCCCGAGATGGCCGAACGCGGTTCGATCAGGTCGGTGGGGTCCAGTTGTTTGGTGCAGTTCTCGCACTGATCGCCCCGGGCGTTGGTATCACCGCAATTGGGGCAGGTGCCGATGATATAGCGATCGGGCAAAAATCGGCCATCTGTATGCGAATATACCTGCTTTTCAGAAACTTCCTCGATCAACCCTGCATCCGCAAGACGACCTGCCAAGTGTTGCGTCAGGTTGTGGTTCCGATCGGAAGACGAGCGTCCAAAATGGTCGAACGATAGGCGAAATCCATCTGCCAGATCTTTTTGAATCTGCCAGAGCCGGGCGCAGTATTCGGCGACCGGCTCGCCTTCTTTCGCCGCGGCCAATTCGGCAGGTGTGCCATGTTCATCTGTCGCACAAATCAGCAAAACCTCGTGCCCCTGCATCCGCATAAACCGCGCATATGCGTCTGCTGGCAGTTGGCTGCCGATCAGATTACCCAGATGCTTAACGCCATTGATGTATGGCAGTGCGGATGTGATCAGGATGCGGGCCATCGTGGCCTCCGGTCGATTTCAAAATGCGAGGCTGCCCTATAGCGGTAAGGGGTACGGACGTCACCCCCTGCGGTGATCAAACCGGATGGCTCGGTTGATCCCGGGGGTTGTCGTTTCACCGAATGCGGGTCACCATCAACGGGACTAGGAACGGAGAAAATATGGCTGCCCCTGGACTGGATCCATTCTTGGTCGATGCTGCCAAATATCTTGGAGCAGCGGTGATAGCTGTGCCCTTGTTCAAACGGCTTCACCTGGGATCGGTCGTCGGGTACTTGATCGCCGGGGCGGCAATCGGCCCGCACGCGGCGGGATTTATCACCGAGGCGGAATCGGCCCTGCATTTCGCTGAGTTTGGTGTTGTGCTGTTGCTGTTTGTAATCGGACTGGAATTGCAGCCGTCACGGCTGTGGCGCCTCAGGACCGATATTTTCGGGCTGGGTCTTATTGAGGTCCTGTTGACCGGCGCGGCGGTTGCGATGGTCTTGGCGTTCAGCGGGTGGATTGAATGGCAGGCGGCAATTGCTGTGGGTGGGGCACTAGCACTTTCGTCCACAGCCCTTGTCGTTCAGATCCTGCGCGAAAAAGGGGATCTGACCAAACCTTATGGTGACCGGGCATTTTCGATTCTGTTGTTTCAGGATCTGGCGATCGTTCCGCTGTTGGCATTGGCCGCGGTTTTGGCACCCTACAGTGATGGATCTGATGGATCGGCATGGCTGGCGGTGCTGAAAGCAGTCGGCGCGATCATCGCCCTGATTCTGTTCGGCCGCTATGCGCTGGGGCCAATATTCCATCTGATTGCGGCCGCAAAGGCCGACGAGATCTTCACCGCCGCCGCTTTGCTGGTTGTCGTTGGTGCCGCGCTGTTGATGCAATATGTCGGGCTTTCAATGGCGATGGGCGCGTTCTTGGCCGGCGTGCTGTTGGCCGAAAGCGAGTTTCGACACCAACTGGAAGCAGATATCGAGCCATTCCGTGGGCTGCTTTTGGGGCTGCTATTCCTCGCGGTCGGAATGAGCGTCTCCTTTGTCCTGATCTGGGACAATTTAGCGCTGGTTCTGCTCGGCGCACTTGGGCTGATGGTGGTCAAGGGCGGACTGATTGTTGGGTTGGCCCGGGCATTCGGGTCGTCGATGCGAGACGGCCTCAAGATTGGTGCCATCATGGCGCAAGGCGGCGAGTTTGGTTTCGTTCTGTTCACAGTGACAGTCGGAAACGGACTGCTAGGTGCCGAGAAGGCATCGCTTCTCACGGCAATCGTGACCTTGACAATGGCACTAACGCCGTTGGCGATGGTTCTTGCGACGTGGCTGGGTCCAGAACGGCGCGTCGATATGGACGGGATCGAAACGGTCGAGCAATCCGAAGGCGGGCCGGTTATCGTTGCTGGGTTCGGCCGCTTTGGACAGGTCGTGGCCCGCGTTCTGCGCCTTCGTGGATACGAACTGGTGCTGATCGATTCAAACCCAGACCGTATCAGGATCGCGCGAAGTTTCGGCAATCGCGTGTTTTTCGGCGATCTGCGCCGGGCCGATACTTTGAAGATCGTCGGGGCGGACCGGGCAAGGGCGGTGTTCCTATGCGCCGACGATCCTGCGACGATAATGCAGGCCACGAAGGAGCTGCGCCGCCGCTATCCGCATCTGCTGATTTTTGCCCGCGCCTTCGACCGGTTTGCCGAGCTGGAACTCGGCAAAGCCGGGGCGGATGTGGTTGTGCGCGAAATGATGGAATCCGGTATGGCGATGGGCAGGCTGGCGCTGGAGAAATTGGGTGATGGCGACGCGGCGGACGAGGTTATCGACGAATTCAAGCGCCGCGATGGGCAGCTTTTACGGTTGCAGGGCGAATATGGTGCGCTGGGCGGGTTCGAAAAGATGCGCGAAGAGTTCAATTTGAAGGAATTCTGAGCACGGCGTGAAAGGGCCCGCCCCAGCAAGCCCGTCATCGCGGATCATCAAACCGATATTTCGGCCTTGCCGCCGTTGTTTTCGGACCAGTCCAGAGGCGCATCCAAGAACGCTTCAACCTGATCCATCACTGCCGGTTCGAAAAACGCGCCTGCGCGGGCTTCGGCAAGGACATCGCGCCAGGTCGCCAGATAATGCAAGGTCAGGCCATGCTTGGCCAACCCTTCGTGGACGCCATCAAAGACGTCATAGAAAAAGACGACAACCGTGTGGGCACATTCACCGCCTGCTTCCCGAATGGCTTCGACAAAGTTGACCTTCGATCCGCCGTCGGTGGTGAGGTCTTCGACCAGCAATACCCGGGCACCTTCCTTCAGATCGCCCTCGATCCGGGCATTTCGGCCGAACCCTTTTGGCTTTTTGCGCACATAAAGCATCGGCAGGCCCAGGCGCTCGGCGATCCACGCAGCGAATGGAATGCCGGCAGTCTCGCCGCCTGCGATTGCGTCGAAGCGTTCGTACCCGGCAGCGTCGGCAACCGTTTCACAGGCCATATCCATGCAGGCGAAGCGAATGCGCGGATAGGCAATAAGCTTTCGACAGTCGATATATACCGGGCTGGCCAGGCCAGAGGTCAGCGTATAGGGCGGGTCGGTGCGGAAATGCACAGCCGAGATTTCCAAAAGCATACGGGCGACCTTGCGCCCAGTGGTCTCGTCGCTCATTGCGTGCTCTCGATTTGCCAATGCAGGGGAAAACCTGGATCAAAGACTGTGACCGGACCGGCCCCGGTTTCGATTTTCGGCTCCGGCGTCCATTCGGCAATTTGCCGAACCAATCGAATGCGATCTTCGTTCGCCGGCAAGCCGTAAAAGGCCGCGCCGTTCAAACCGGTGAACGCTTCCAACTGATCCAGTGCACCGGCGTCTTCGAATACATGCGCCAGACACGGCAGGTTGACCGGAGCGGTGAAACACCCGGCGCAGCCACAGGCGGTTTCTTTGGTCGGGTCGGTGTGCGGCGCACTGTCCGTTCCGGAAAAGAAACTCGGATCGCCTGATGTCGCGACCTGCACCAGCGCCTGGCGATGGCGTTCACGCTTTGCAACCGGCAGGCAATAGTAATGGGGGCGGATACCGCCAGCCAGGATATGATTGCGGTTCAGGATCAGGTGATGGGTGGTCAAAGTCGCTGCGATATTGTCACCGCCGTCCCGGACGTATTCGACGCCGTCTGCGGTTGTCACATGCTCCATAATGACACGAAGCCCCGGGATCCGGCGACGAAGCGGGTCGAGAATTCGGTCAATGAACACGGCCTCCCGATCGAATATGTCAATCTCTGGGTCCGTCACCTCGCCATGAACGCACAGTGGCAGTCCGATTTCAGCCATCCGTTCCAGCACACTTGTCACCAGATCGAAACTGCGTACGCCAGAATCTGAGTTTGTGGTGGCACCCGCAGGGTAGAGCTTGACCGCGTGGATCAGACCACTGGCCGCGCCTTCGACGACGTCCGCCGCCGCGGTCGTCTCGGTGAGGTAAAGGGTCATTAATGGGTTGAATGCTGCGTCTGCGGGCAGGGCGCTCTGAATTCGATCCAAATATGCTTGGGCGTCGCTTGTCGTAACAACGGGCGGGACCAGGTTCGGCATGATGATCGCGCGGCCGATATGGTCGGCGCTGGCGCCAATGATGCCCTTCAACATCTCGGTATCGCGCAAATGCAGGTGCCAATCGTCCGGCCGCCGGATTTCCAAAATCGTCGTCATGCTTCCTCCCCGCGCAACCGAACCTCTCTACGAAGGTCGGGCCGGGTGGGCAAGGGTCAGCCTTCACCTGGCGCCAGGCAGCGCTGGCGCGGGCCGGTCAAAGGCGCCTTGCAAAGCGCCTGCGCGGCGGACAAGGCATCGAAAACTTTGACCACGTAGTCCCGGGTTTCTGAAAAGGGTGGGACGCCCTTGTGCTTTCGGACGGCACCTTCCCCCGCGTTGTACCCGGCCAAGGCCAGCAGCGGATCGCCGCGGAATTCGTTTAAGAGCCAGCTAAGATAGGCGGCGCCGCCGTTGATGTTTTGTCCCGTGTCGAAGGCGTCGGTGACGCCGAACCTGATGGCGGTTGCCGGGATCAACTGCATCAGGCCCTGGGCACCCTTTGGGCTGACCGCCTTTGATTTTCCGCGGGACTCAACCGCGATGACGGCGACGATCAACGCTTCGGAGACGCGGTGGGTGCGCGCAGCCTTCGCGATCTCGGCCCGGTTGGAGGTCATTATTTCGCGCAGATCCGCAACATCCGCTATACGCTTGCCGCCTGCGCGTCGTTCATCCATTGTCGCCATGGCGGCTGCAAACCGGGCTGAGCTGGCTGCGGCGACGCCGGTGGCGTGAATTTTCCAGAACCAACCATGCGATGCTTTTCGAGCGCCGCGTCCGCCGCGTGCCGTACGAGATGCGCTGGGCTTTCGTTCTCCTGGCGCAAAAATTCGCTTCCTCGCGCCGCGGTTAGGACGGCGTATGACCGTCATCGAGGACCGGTCGCCCTTTCGAACGCCGTTTTTCAGGAACTTCCCCTCGGCAGGCGATTCGAAGCCGCTGAAGCCGAAAACAGCGATTCCCCCTGCAACCAGAACGCCAATTCTGGCAAGGCGGCTCAATCTGCCCGATTTCTGCCACATTTGATCACGGTCTCCTCACAGTGCCGGGGGTGCTTGCCACACTCCGCCCGCAATTCATTGCAAATTGAGTTAAGGTACCAGAATTATTGATCTTTTTCAGCATAACCTTTGGTGAGAACTGAGAATACTGCTATCCACTTTTCATCGGACACGGGAGGCAATAGAGCACCTGATCCGGCCCGGACAAGCGACCACAGAACGGGCACAATTGTAACCTAGGTTCAAAGATACAGACCTGACACCTGAATGACGAACCGACCTCTGGAGGCAACTATGACCAAGTTCTTCAACTTCCTTCGCGACGAAGACGGCGCCGTAACCATCGATTGGGTTGCGCTGACGGCAGGCATCCTGCTGCTGGCCATCACGCTCGTCTACTCGATCTTCAACAACGGTGTTGGCGATCTGGCGTCGAACATCAACTCGAACCTGACCGAAGCTGGCGCCAATGTGACGACTGGCGACGCACCGAGCCAGGGCACCTTCAACCAGTAAGCCTTTCGGGGTGCGCTGGGCCTGTCGAGCAGGCCTTACCTCATCGCCTAAAGCAAGAACATCGGCGTCGCCCCAACGGGCGGCGTCTTTTTGTTGTTCCAACCTGGGACAATCGCCTCTGCCGGGTAGATCCAGCCAACATTTCCCTGAGGGCGAATCTGTTTAACGTAATGCTGGGCGCTTCTCGAGCGGGCCGGTGGTGCTGCGTACCCAACCCTGCCGGATTCTGCCCGATTTCCGCCACATTTGCTCAACGCAATGATTCATCTAAGGGCGGCAATTGGGATTGCATCGCCAAAATTAGGCCCAGGGATGAACTTCTGGCCGCTTAAACTTCAGAAAACATTCGATTTTTTACGACCGATATCCCGCTGCGGCGAAAGTGCATAGCGTTGTCAGCTGAAGAAATCCGTTTTTGGTCACTGCCGCGACTCGGGCGCGGCCTGGACCACAATACGGGCACATTTGTAACCTAGCTTCAAAGTCACAGACCTGACATCTGACTGACCGATCTGTCCTTTTTGGAGGCTACAATGACCAAGCTCATCAATTTCATTCGCGACGAAGACAGTGCAGTGACCATCGACTGGGTTGCTCTGACTGCTGCAATTCTTCTGTTGGCCATCACACTCGTCTACTCGATCTTCAACAACGGTGTTGGCGACCTGGCGTCGAACATCAACTCGAACCTGTCCGAGGCTGGTGCCAACGTGACCACGGGCGGCGCTCCGAGCCAAGGCACGTTCAATCAGTAATTGATATGGGTAAGCCGGGTCTGCTAACCTCCGCCCGGAGTAACAACTGGGTTTGAAGAATGCGGTTCCTTGCCATCCTGTTTCTGATTGGTGGCGTCGCCCTGGCGGGCGGCGCAATTTACTATGCAAACGAACAGTTCAAATCTTGGCAGGCATCTGTCACTACCAAAGAGACAGATGCCCCTGAACTGGTTCGTGTTGTGGCGGCGAAGGTGCCGCTTAAGCACGGCGACCGGCTGAATTTTGAGCGCGGCAAACAGGCGTTAAAGTTTGTCTTCTGGCCCAAGGATGCTGTGCCGGACAATGTGTTCCATTCAGCGCAAGAGTTGTTTGACGAGGACCTGAAGCAGGTCCGCACGGTGACACGGCGCATTGAGCCCGGCGAATTGATCCTGAAATCGAAGGTAACGGGTTTTGGCGGTTCGGTGCGTATCGCGACGCAGGTGCGCGAGGGGATGCGCGCCGTGACCATTCCGATCAATGCGGTGACGGGGACCGCGGGCTTAATCTCACCAGGTGATTTTGTCGACATCCAGTATTTGAAAAAGAAGGATGGCGAGCTGACGTCGCACATTCTGATGCAGAAGGTTCTGGTTGTCGCGACAGATCAGTTAACGGATACCGAGCGGAGCAGGGCGGTTGTTGCCAGAACTGCAATGGTTGAAGTTTCGCCCAAGGATGCCCAGCGTCTGACATTGGCGATGCAAACGGGAAGTCTTTCGCTGCTGCTGCGCGGCGTCGATGAGGTCACTACATCCGAAGACCTTGAGTCTGTTGATACCACCGCTCTACCTGGCGCTGAGGTCAAGGAAGAGCCTATTGTTAAAGAGGAACCTGAGACCGTTGTCGAGGAAGACACTTCCTATCGGGTTCGGGTGCGCAAGGGCGGTCAGGTCCACGAGGAACGCTTTTCTGACTAGCCATGCTCACTGCTAAGGCTTCGTGGCAGAAAAATCCTACAACCACTTGATTCATTGGTTTTTCTGGTGTTTAGTGCGTTCTGTAAGGGGCAGAGCGCGCTTCCGCGCGCGAACAACCATGGATGGTAAAGCCATGATACGCAAAACACTATTGGCTATTCCGCTCGCACTTCTGGCGATTGCCGCAATCGTTCCAGAAACCAGTGCGCAGTCGGTGCTGAAGGTATCTCGCGGTCTGAAGTCGAATAACGTTAACGTCTTTGTAAGCCGGGCAATTGTGCTGGAAAGCACGGTTCGCTTTCTGGAGGTTTCGGTTGCAAATCCGGAGATTGCGGACGTTTCACCGCTTTCCGACCGTTCTGTTTATATCTTTGGTCGCCGCCGGGGCGTCACGACGTTGACGCTGCTTGGGGAAGGTGGGCGACTGATCACGAATGTCACGATCAAGGTCGAGGCTGATCATTCCGAGCTGAAAAAGCGTCTTCGGGAAATCCTGCCGAACGAGCCGATCGAAGTGCGCACGGCCAATGGCGGTATCATCTTGTCGGGCATCGTTTCGGGTAAGCTGAAGATCGACAAGGCGATGGTGCTGGCGAAAGCCTATGCTGGCGACGCTGTTGCCAACATGATGACCGTTGGCGGTACTCAGCAAGTGATGCTGAAAGTGAAGATTGCCGAAATCAGTCGGTCCGCCGGTAAAGATTTGGGCATCAGCTTCGGCGCCGTTGGGGCAAGCGGTGACAGCAGTATCTCGACGTTTACCGGATCCAGCCTGCGTCCGAACTTGGATGCGCAGACCAATACCGTCAGCATCGATCAGACGACGCTGGCTGCGGGTGCCTTCTCCGGCGCTCTGGGCGCTGCATTCACGATCTTGGATGACTTCATTCTGGCAATTCAAATTGATGCGTTGGAGCAGAGGGGCTTTGCGCGGACGCTTGCCGAGCCAAATCTTGTTGCGCTTTCTGGCACGGAAGCCAGTTTCCTTGCAGGTGGCGAGGCGCCGATCCCTGTTGCTGGTCCTGACAATACCGTGTCGATCGAGTTCAAGCCGGTAGGCGTCAACCTCAACTTCCGTCCAAAGGTCCTCGACAACGATGTCATCAATCTGGCTTTGACGGCCGAGGTATCCGCGGTCGATCCTAACCTGTCGTCAACGACGGCCGGGATTGATGTGCTGGGCTTTAGGGCGGATTCAACCGGTCGTCGCAACACCTTCGATCATATCCTGTTTGAGCAACTGGTCGAGTGCTTCCGCGGGCGTTCGCCATCCGAGCGTTTTGCGTGGCCTCGTATTCAAGGCATGGGCAACGGCGTTCAACTCTTCATTGCCATGCTGACTTAGATCGGTGCCTTTCGGAAAGTATTGGCGGAGCAGGCCATTGGTGTTTTCATTGCTGCCGCGCTGCCAGGGACTCTGAGGGTCGCAGAAGTAGACTTCGAGACCGGTGTCGATCCGAAGCTGAGCGTGCTGTGCCATCTCGGCTCCCTGATCCCAGGTCAGTGATCGTCGCAGATGTGCCGGAAGATCCATTATGGTTTCGGAAATGGCATCGCGGACGGCTTCTGCACCATGACCGGCAAGAGCCGGACCGTTCTTGATCGGTTTGGTCGTGCCGTGGCTTTCCATTCGCGGCAGGTGCAAAAGCATAGTGAAGCGCGTGGTCCGTTCGACCAGCGTCCCAATCGCTGAACTGCCAAGTCCGAGAATGAGATCGCCTTCCCAGTGGCCTGGCACCGCTCTGTCGTCAATCGCGGCCGGGCGGGCGCTGATCATCAGCGCATCCGAGATGAAGGACTTGCCTCGGTTTCGGGCCCGTTCTCGGGGCAGACGCAGTGCCCGTCCAGAGCGAAGACAGGCCGAAAGCTCCCGCTTCAGGGCTCCGCGCCCTTGGATGTAGAGCGCCTGATAGATGGCTTCATGACTGATGCGCATGGTCGGGTCCTCGGGGAAGTCCACCTTCAGGCGCTGTGCGATCTGTTCCGGGCTCCAGGCGCAAGACCAGCGTCGGCTTTGCCGATGAACGGACCGCCGTTTCCTCCATACCACGACAGGCCCGTCGAAGGAGATGCCGTCTGGCGTGGCGATCAGGCCGGCAAGCCGGTCCTGCACATAATCTCGCAAGGCAGGATTGTTCGTCAGCTTGCTGGTCTTCGGGCGGCGGGATGCGCGATCCGCATGCCACTGCGCTGTGAGAGCCCGGTAGTCGAAGTCTCCGCCTCGTGTCGCCGAGTTGCGCCTGATCTCGCGGGAGATCGTGCTGGGTGCCCGCCCCAGTTTGCGCGCGATTGCACGCACACCGGTGCCCCGAGCGCATTCCAAGGCGATTTCCTCGCGTTCCGCGAAGACCAGGTTGCGGTTCTTGAGGAAAGGCGCCGAGGGCGCGAGATGTTTGGGAGGCATTCCACCAGAACTCCGAAACCATCGGCTTCCGACAGGGGCAGAGACACCTGCTTCAACAGCGGCTTGCTCACTTGAAAGCCCTACCGCGATACCCTGCCAGAACTGGCACAGTTGCTCGCGCTGCCAGACAGGGGGCCGTCCGGGTGAGGACAATTTGCGCCGCGTGGACCTTTCTGATTTTCGTCTTCCCGTCGTCATCTACACCTCCTAGGTTGGGGTGTTGCGACGACCGGTTGAATCCGCCCTATACGCCCAATTCCCGCCCGGTGACAAACGAATTTCTCGGCGAAACCGACTGTGTTAGGAACGATCACAAGAATAGAAGATCGAGCAGGATCAAACGCCATGAGATGCCCGTCCCCGGCCACGCCGTGGCTGTGTAGTCTGTTCATGATTTGCATCGCAGCGTTGCCGGTCAACGCGTTTGCGCAGGCGGCGACGGATCAGCCAGCGACGGCCACAGCCATTCGCCATGCCGAACTGCCAGGCGGCGTTCGCTTGATGCTCGATATATCGCCGGTCCCGGTCTTCACGTTGTTCACCGTCGGCGCGCCCGATCGGTTGATCGTCGATTTTCCGGTCGTGGATTGGCAGATCGAAGCCGATCCCACAGACGATATTCCATCAGTCGATACAATACGTTACGGGCTGTTTCGGCAAGGGCGGTCGCGTATGGTGCTGACGCTGGAACAACCAATGCGGGTCGAGCGCGCGTTTACCAAGCCGCCGCAGGGCAACGAGCCCGGGCGTCTTGTGATCGATCTTACAGCCACGACGCGGGCAGAGTTCGATGCGGGGGCCGGCGCACCGGAAAATGCGCGCTGGAAGGGCAGCGACCACCGCCTGCCGGACGTGCGTGAAGGCGATATCGTAATCGCGCTCGACCCTGGCCATGGCGGGATCGACCCGGGCGCCAGTTCAGGAAAGTTGCGCGAAAAAACCGTGGTTCTCGCCTTTGCCATTCGACTGAAAAAGGCGATCGACGCGACACCCGGTTTCACGGCGATTTTGACCAGAACCGGCGACGAGTTCGTTCCCCTGGCCGAACGGGTCCGCCGCGCCCACCGGGCGGGAGCGAATGTGCTGATCTCGATCCATGCCGACAGCGTTGCGGCGGGCGTCGCCGATGGGGTTTCGATCTATACGCTGTCCGAAAAGGGAACCGATAGCGCGGCAGAGGCGCTGGCCGCGCGTGAAAACCGGTCGGACATTTTGGCTGGTGCCGATCTGTTTGGCGAAACCGACGAATTGACCCGGCTGCTGGTCGAGTTGGCGCAACGCGGAACACAGGACGAATCGCACAAGCTTGGCCGCGCGTTACTGCTAACACTTGGCAGGCGAGTTGAACTTTTGCGTACAAAGCCAATGCGTCAGGCGAGTTTTCGGGTTTTGAAGGCGCCAGACATCCCATCGATCTTGCTGGAACTCGGCTTTTTGGACAGTCCGAAAGATCGTGCACGTCTGACAGATCCTGCCTGGCAAGACCTCGCCGCAGAGGCGGTCGTTGCCGGATTGAAGCTGTGGCGCGAAGCCGCCTCGAAGGGGTTTCTGGCGCCGCGCCGCAGGAATTAGCTTCCCCGACCGCCCCCAAAAACGTCGGCGACAGGCAACACCTGCACAAAATATCCTTGTCCAGCGACCAACCAGACCGTTCGCTTTTGGCAACTTTAGGTTAAAAACGCCACCGGCAGGGATGTGAGTCGTTCGGGCATCCTTCAGGATTTGTTCAAATTTGCGGGACCCATGGTTCGACTGATTGCAATGCTGTTTTCGAACCTCGCGATTGCGACGATATTCGCATTCGGCGGGTTCGTTGCGCTGGTCCAAATCTATGGCCAGGGACTGCCCAGCACCGAAGAGCTGCGCAACTATCGCCCCAACATGCTGAGCCGGGTTTATTCCGGCAAGGGCGAGGTGATCGCCGAATATGCGCGCGAGCGGCGCATTTTCGTACCGATCGACGAGGTCCCTGAAATTGTCAAACAGGCGTTCATTTCGGCAGAAGACAAGAATTTCTATTCGCACCCCGGGGTCGATGCGACCGGCATCATCAAGGCGTTTGTGCGGTTTGGCCAGGCCAAGATCAGCGGGCGCAGTGCCCGGTTGTCGGGTGCCTCGACAATCACGCAGCAGGTGATGAAGAACTTTCTGGTCGGCGACGAACGGTCGATAGAACGCAAGATCAAAGAGGGCATCCTGGCAGTACGTGTGACGGGCACGCTGACCAAGGATCAGATCCTCGAGCTTTATTTGAACGACATCTATATGGGCGAGCGCTCGTATGGCATCGTGGCCGCCGCGCAGAATTACTTCGGTAAAACGCTGGAAGAACTGGACCCGCACGAAGCGGCTTATCTGGCGGCGCTGCCGAAAAAGCCGTCAGAGTTGCACCCGATCAAGAACCTCGAGGATGCAACCGACCGGCGTGACTATGTCCTGCGCCAGATGTGGGAAAACGGTGTTCTGCCCTATGACCGCTATGCGGAGCTGAAGGAAACGCCGCTTGTAACGGTAATCGCCGAAAACCGTCCAACGCTGGTCCAACGGTACACGCCGACCTATTTTTCAGACGAGGTTCGCCGGCAGCTGATCTCGGAACTGGGCGCAGACGCGCTTTACCGTTCGGGTTTGACGGTCCGTGCGACCGTCGATGATCGTTTGCAGCAAGTCGCCGAGAAGGCGCTGCGCAAGGCCCTGGAACGTTTCGACCGCGGGCGGGGCATTTATCGTGGTCCGGTCACGAAGGTTCAGTCGATCATCGATGGCACAGCCACGGACTGGCGCCGCGCACTGGACAGAACCCGGGCACCGCGGGACATCACCGACTGGCACGTCGCCGTGGTGCTGGAGATCGGCAATGACACGGCCATCGTCGGTGTCGAAGATATCGACGAAGCGGGCGAAGGGCTGGATCCTGGACTGATACGGCTGAGTGCCAAGCGCGAAGCGAAATGGATCCGCCGTAGCCCACTGCGTCGCGGCAGACCGCGCACCGCTGCCGATCTTTGGACGGTCGGCGATGTCATCTTCGTCAAGCGTGTGAAAGACCGCTGGTCCATGCGCCAGGTCCCGGAAGTGCAGGGCGCGTTCATGGCGATGGACCCACATTCCGGTCGGGTGCTGGCGATCCAGGGCGGATTTTCGCGAGAATATTCGGCATTTAACCGGGCAACTCAGGCGCAAAGACAGCCCGGCTCGGCCTTCAAGCCGTTCGTCTATGCCGCGGCCCTTGATATCGGTTACACGCCCGAGACCATCGTGAACGATGCCCCGATCAAGGTCGGAAACGGACGGCGGGCTTGGACCCCCAAGAATTCTTCCGGCAGATTCAGCGGCCCGGTCTCTCTGCGCCGCGCGCTTGCCAGTTCCCTCAACCTTGTCACCGTTCGCCTTGCCATGGATCTGGGAATGGACCGGGTCGGCGAGTACGCCAAGCGCTTCGGTGTCTACGAGACGGTTCCAGATGCCCTGTCCTATTCGCTGGGTGCGGGCGAGACGACGCTTTACAAGCTGGTCGCCGCCTATGGCATGTTTGCAAACGGTGGCAAACGCGTGAAGCCAACAGTGATCGACCGCGTTCAAGACCGCCATGGCAAGACACTTTACCGGCACGATCCGCGCTATTGTCAGGGTTGCGATGCCGGAAAATTCGGCGGCAACCGCACACCTATCCTGTTTGATGCACGCAGCCAGATCATGGACCCGAACACTGCCTATCAGTTGGTCCAGATGATGCGCGGCGTGGTCGAGGGCGGCACTGCGTCGAAAACGGTCGGCGGTCTACGCTTTCAAGTAGCGGGCAAGACCGGCACGACAAACGACAACAAAGATGCCTGGTTCGTCGGGTTTTCGCGCAATCTGGTGGCTGGCTGCTTCATCGGCTATGACACGCCGCGCAATATGGGCCGGGGGGCCTATGGCGGTACGCTGTGCGGACCGGTTTTCCGCGAGTTCATGAAAGCGGCACATGCCGAAACACCGCCGGGACGCTTCCGCAAACCGGGGCGCGCCTATGGGACCGTCACGATAAAGGTCGATGCGATCACCGGCGAACGTCTGCCCGATGACGCCGAGGGGCCCAATGTTCTGGTCAAAACGTTCAACCTTGGTGCCGAGCCGGAAATCCTGGTCGCAGACCGGCGCCGCATCGAGGATCATGTCCTCTTCGCAGGGGCCAATGCGCGGCTGTTAAGCCTTTTGCCGGAGGGCGAAAATGTTCCTCTGGGCTCCAGTTCCGCCGAACGCACAGAGGGCGGAGCGATCAAACGCGACAATGTCGGCCTCGGCACCGGCGGTCTTTACTGACAGCGTAGAACACTGGGTAAATCACAGGGTAAACCACCGGAATTCATCCACAAACTCGGCGCCCGGGTGTGTTGATTTGTGTTCCCGGCTTTACTGTTCAAACCCGCTCGGCTATCCGAGTGTCCGCCGAATAGGACGACCGTGATGAAAGCCGAAACAGAAGCCAAGATCACCGAGATCGAAAAATCGCTCGAGTTGCTGCGCCAGCGCCTTGGCTGGGACACCGCAGAGCACCGATTGGAAGAGTTCAACGCCCGTGCCGAGGATCCGGAGTTGTGGAGCGACCCGTCCAAGGCGCAGAAATTGATGCGCGAGCGCCAGAAGCTGTCTGACGGTATCGATGGCTACAAAGAGCTGGCACAGGGGCTGGAGGATAATGTCGAGCTGATCGAGCTGGGCGAGATTGAAAATGATGCCGAGATCGTCAGCGAGGCCGAAGCGGCCCTGACCGAGCTAAAAGACCAAGCCGCCGCCAAGGAAATCGAGGCCTTGCTGTCGGGCGAGACCGATGGCAACGATGCCTTCTTGGAAGTCCATGCAGGTGCCGGCGGCACCGAAAGCTGCGATTGGGCCGCAATGCTGGCGCGCATGTACACGCGCTGGGCAGAAGCCCGCGGCTTCAAGGTCGAGTTGCAGGCCGAAACACCGGGCGACGAGGCCGGCATTCGCTCGATTACGTTTCAGATAAAGGGATCGGACGTCTTTGGCTGGCTGAAATCGGAATCCGGCGTTCACCGGCTGGTGCGCATTTCGCCCTATGACAGCGCTGCGCGGCGGCACACCTCGTTCTCGTCGGTATGGGTTTATCCGGTGATTGACGACACGATCGAAATCGACATCCCACCCAATGACATCCGCATTGATACTTACCGTTCCTCCGGGGCGGGGGGCCAGCACGTCAACACCACGGATTCCGCGGTGCGCATCACCCATGTCCCCACGGGCATTGTCGTTACGTCGTCAGAAAAGTCACAGCACCAAAACCGCGACATTGCGATGAAGGCGCTGCGTGCCCGGCTGTACGATCTGGAAATGAAAAAACGGACTCAGGCGATTCAGGATGCGCATGACGCCAAATCCGATATCGGCTGGGGCCATCAGATCCGGTCCTATGTGCTGCAACCCTATCAGATGGTGAAGGATCTGCGCACGAAGGTGGAAACCTCGGACACGCAGGGCGTGCTGGACGGAAAGCTTGACGCATTCATGGCCGCGGCCCTGGCGCAGGATGTGGTCGGCAAGGCCCCTGGCGAGATTGAAGACGACGCCTAGTTTCACGCGTTCCCAACATACAGCTGCGGTCAGCGGTTCCGCTTGCGCCATTTTTCCGGTATTCTCGCGCTCACACCAGCAGCGACCGAGGTTCCCAATGCGCGCAACGCTCGCCATCTTCCTGATCGCCTCTCTCGTGCCGACAATTGCCACGGCCGAAGATGAATCCTGGGAAATGTGGGAACAGCGCCAAGTCCTTCTGGCGGAAATCGAACGGGCAAAACGCCTTGGCGGATATTCGGCCCCGTGGACGGCAGTGCGAAACATCGGCAACGGAACAAAAACCGAAGCCGACATCGCCCCGGCCTATGGCAGCCTGGAAGACGTTCCCGGCGGGCCGGGCGCCCGGGTTCCTGCAATCCAAGGCGAAGCCGGGCAATAACCGCACGGCTTCTGCATGGAAATTCCTGGCCGGAAAATCACCGAATGCCTGTATACTGCTGCGTATTGGAAAACAGTGAATAGGTGATCAAATGACCAAGTCCCTGATTCTGTCCGCGGCCGCAGTTGCACTTTTGATCTCTGCCGCCCCGTCTGAAGCCGGTTCACGGATCGGCAGCAACAACGCAATGGACCGTTGGAAACAACAGCAGATTTTGGACGAAGAGTTCCGCCGCGCCCGCGAAGTTGGCGGATATAATGACCCGTTCACCGCGTTTTCGAACCTTCTCAGCGGCAAGGCGACCGAAAAAGACATTCGCCCGGGCGTCAACACGGTCTACGACACGCCCGCAATCGGCACGTTCCGGCTGAAGTCGCGCTGGGACTGATCGCAGGTCTTGGGGGTCGGCCATCCATGGCCCGACCCGGCGCCTTTAGGATAGGATTGCGGCTATGCAGGCCGCTGTCCGGTTGATCCTCTCTTGACCGCCCCGGCGCGCGGGGCAAACTGCGCGCGATGACCGATGAAAACACAGAACAAACGCCGGGCAAATCCGGTGCGAAGGCCAGGGCGAAAACCAAGGCCGAAATGTCACTGCTGGCAGCATCGCTCAACCGTGCAAATGCGGCTTACCATACCGATGACGCACCAGAGATAACCGATGCCGAATACGACGCGCTCAAGGCCCGCCTGATCGCGTTGGAAGCAGACAATCCTGACCTCGCCGATCCGAACAGCCCGACCCGGCAGGTCGGCGCCGCCCCCGCTGACGGTTTCGCCAAAGTCCGGCACCGGGTTGCCATGCTGTCATTGTCGAATGCTTTTGACGATCAGGATGTCGTCGATTTTGCAGACCGAATTCGCCGGTTTCTGTCCCTGGACCCGGACCAAGTCCTGACATTAACCGCCGAACCAAAAATCGACGGTGTCTCGCTGGCACTGCGCTATGAAAATGGCGAGTTGGTCGAGGCTGCAACCCGCGGCGACGGTGCCGAAGGCGAAAACGTTACCGCAAACGCGCGGACCATTGCCGATATTCCCGACAAACTGACAGGGCAGGTGCCCGCAGTCTTCGAGATCCGTGGCGAGGTTTATATGGAGAACGCTGCCTTTGCCGAGCTGAATCGCGACCAAGAGGCAAAAGGCGAAAAGATCTATGCCAATCCCCGCAACTTTGCGGCCGGATCGCTGCGCCAACTTGATCCAAAGATCACCGCCTCGCGCCCGCTGCGGTTCTTTGCCTATGCCTGGGGCGAGGCCCCGGATCTGCCCG
Source organism: uncultured Limibaculum sp. (assembly GCA_951813525.2). GTDB lineage: Bacteria > Pseudomonadota > Alphaproteobacteria > Rhodobacterales > Rhodobacteraceae > Thermohalobaculum. The sequence continues at coordinate 1,262,805 of CATOTJ020000002.1, read as the reverse complement.
CTGATACCCAGTATGGCGTTGTCGCCAAGTTCGCCGAATGGGGTTTGCAGACGAATCCTTTGACGATCCGCGCCGACACGGTGCCCGATCTTCTGGACCACTACCGCCGGATCGAAGCAGAACGCGCTTCGTTGGGTTACGATATCGACGGGGTCGTCTACAAAGTGGACCGTCTGGATTGGCAGGACCGGCTGGGCTTCCGGTCAAACAATCCACGCTGGGCGATCGCGCATAAATTTCCTGCGCAACTGGCCACAACAATCCTGGAAGGGATCGATATTCAGGTCGGGCGCACCGGTGCGCTGTCGCCTGTCGCGCGGCTCCGGCCCGTCACGGTCGGCGGTGTCGTCGTCTCGAACGCAACGCTGCACAACGAAGATTACGTCAAGGGCATCGACAGTTCCGGCAACCCGATACGCGAAGGGGGAGAGCTGCGCATTGGCGATACTGTCCGTATCTATCGCGCAGGAGACGTGATCCCGAAGGTCACCGAAATCGATACCGGTCAGCCACGCGGCGACGCGACCTTCACCTTCCCCGACAAATGCCCGATCTGCGGCTCGGACGCCGTTCGCGAAGCGGGCGAAGCCGTTCACCGCTGCACCGGCGGGCTGACCTGCGAGGCGCAACTGGTCGAGCGTCTCAAGCACTTTGTCTCGCGCACCGCACTCGACATCGACGGGCTGGGCACAAAACAGATCGAGGCCTTCCACGCAGAAGGGTTGATCGCAGCGCCTGCCGATATCTATACCCTGCGCCCGCGCCAGGAAGCCGGGCAGATTGATCTGTTCCGGCGTGACGCCAAGGGGCGCCCGACCAACGAAAAATCCGTTGAAAACCTCTTCGCCGCAATCGATCAGCGCCGTCAGCCGGAATTGAAACGCTTTATCTTCGCGCTTGGCATCCGTCACGTCGGCGAAACGACTGCCAGCCTGCTGGCACGCCATTACAGCAGTTGGGCCGCGTTCCAAGAGGCGATGCAAACCGCCCATGACGACCCCGAAGCCCGCGCACAGTTGTTGGAGATCGACGGTATCGGCGAGGTTCTGGCCGATGCCGTGATCGCCTTTTTCCACGAAGATCACAACCGCCGGGCCATCGACGCGCTTTTGGACCAGGTAGCACCGGAAGATGCCGAACAGGCGCAATCGGATGGCAGTCCTGTTGCCGGAAAAACGGTGGTTTTCACCGGAACGTTGGAACAGATGAGCCGCGCCGAAGCCAAGGCCAGGGCCGAGGCACTTGGCGCCAAAGTCTCTGGCTCTGTTTCTGCCAAGACCGACCTGGTCATCGCCGGTCCCGGCGCAGGATCGAAGCTTAAAAAAGCCGAAGCATTGGGCGTCGAAACCCTGACCGAAGAAGAATGGCTGGCACTGGCCGGACGATGACCGGCGAACATCTCGTTCGCAAAGCAGTGCTGGATGCCGCCCGCGATGACTGTCTCCGCTTGCGGCGCGCACATAAAGTCCTAGGTTCGCCGCATGCGTGAGATCGAGCTTAAAATCCTGCTGGACCCGGACAGCGAACGGCGTCTGCAAAAGGCCCCGGCGCTGGCCGCTTTGGGTGAAGGCCCGGCGCGCGCACAGACCCTTCATTCAATTTATTACGATACTGCCGACCAAGCGTTGCGCGCCGAAGGGATAGCGCTGCGTCTACGCAAGAAGGGGCGGCGATGGGTTCAGACGGTCAAGAAAGCAACAACCCCGATTACGGGCGGCTTGGCGCAACCGATCGAGGACGAAATCCCGGTCCAAGGTCAGAATTTGGCGTTATCCCGAATCCGCCCGGACGACCTGCGCGAGGAAGTCATCGGCATCGCCCGCGCCGGTTTGGTTCCTGTGGCCGAGACGTATCTGCGCCGGAACGCCCGAAAGCTGCGCGCTGCAAACGGGGCATTGGTAGAGCTGGCAATCGATAACGGAGAGGTCCGGGCCCAGGGTAGGACTGCAGCGCTTTGCGAGGCGGAACTGGAATTGATCGACGGACATCCCGGCGATCTTTACGCAATCGCCGAACAGCTTTTTACCATCGGCCCCGTGCGGTTCTCTAATCGCTCGAAATCGGCGCGGGCCCTGATGCTTGCCGAAACGGGGCGTGCGATCGAACCGCTTTGGCGGCAGAAATCGGCTCCGATCGCCCTTGACCCCAAGATGACGTCAGAAGGCGCTGCAATCCGTGTCCTGTCCGAATGTCTCGGCCAGGTCCTCGCCAATCTGCCGGTTACCTGTCTGACCGACGATGTCGGTGGGCCGCATCAACTCCGTGTCGGTCTGCGGCGTCTGCGCACTGCCTTTACGGCCTTTCGACCGGCTCTGGGACGCGATGCGCTTGCACCCGCCGCCGAAACCGCACGCCAGATTGCGGCAGAGGTCGGACGGTTGCGCGATCTGGACGTATTGGCTGGCGAAATGGTCGGACCTGCCGTCAAGAACTACCCCAGCGAACCCGGATTCGCGATCCTGCTCGCCGCGATCCAGCAACGGCGGGAAGTCGTTCGCGATGACGTGCGCGCGTTTCTGATCACGCCCGAAGCGACTGCATTCGGGTTTCGCACGGCCGGGTTCTTGGCGGGGCGCGGCTGGCTCGACCCTGCCGATTTGAACCAGACGGCGCGGCTGGCCCGGCCGGTGGTTAAACTTGCCCGCAAGGCGCTCGATCGGCGCTGGGCCGCGCTTTCATCCTATGGCAATCGGATTGGCGCTCTGTCGATCGATCAGCGCCACGAAATGCGTAAGGAAATCAAGAAGGTCCGCTATGTGACCGAAATCTTCCGCAGTCTGTTCGATCCTGAAAAGGCCGCAGCGTTCCGCGCTGCCTTGCGCGAATTGCAGGACGATTTCGGTGCCCTGAATGATGTCGCCATGGCTGAACTCCTGCTGCTGGCCCCGGATGCACCGGGCGCAGACAATCCCGCGGCCCAACGCGCCGCTGGCCGCCTGATCGGCATGGCCGAAAGCGAAGCCGACCGTCTTTGGCCGCAAACCGTGCGCGACTGGCAGGCCCTTGCCGAAACCGGCCCGTTCTGGCGCTGACAGGACCGGCGCAACCTCGACGCACCCCGTTGCCCAACCTTCGCTAAACTGGCACATCTTCCCCATGTCCCAGGGCCGCCCCCAGATCCTGTTCCCGCTTTTTGCCGACCTTACCGGTCTGCCGGGTATCGGTGCAAAAACGGCGAAACTGTTCGAACGGATCGAGGTGACGCGTCCGGCCCATTTGTTGCTAACTCTGCCGCACAATGTTGAAGATCGCCGTTTGCGGGACAGCCTGATCGGCATCCAAACGGGACAGATGGCCACCGTCGCGGTTGAGATCATCGAGCACCGGCCGGGGCGCACCGCCACGCAACCTTACCGGGTTGCTGTGCAGGGCGGCGGCATCGGGTTTGAGCTGATCTTCTTCCGCGCGAAACGCGACTGGTTGGAAAAGCTGTTACCCCCGGGCGAGCAGCGCGTCGTCTCTGGCAGGGTCGAGTATTATGACGGCCATCTTCAGATGCCGCACCCCGATCATGTCCTGGCGCTGGGAGAGGCCGAAACATTACCGCAATGGGAGCCGATTTACCCGCTGACCCAGGGCTTGACCCAGCGAACGGTCGCCAAAGCCGTCGCCGGTGCGCTGACGAAGCTTCCCGATCTGCCGGAATGGATCGCGCCATCGGTGTTGAGCGACCGCGATTGGCCCGGCTGGGCGCTCGCGGTCCGGGATGCGCACGCGCCCGCAGGCAAGACGGCGCTTTCACCCGGCAATCCGGCGCGCCAGCGCCTGGCCTATGACGAGCTATTATCGCACCAACTGGCCCTGCAGGTCGTCCGCGCGCGTATGCGCCGCGGAAGGGGGCAGGCGAACCTGGGCGACAAATCCCTCTCGGACAAGGCGCTGGCCGTGTTCGGCCACGACCCGACCGCGGCGCAAATCCGTGCGATTGCCGAAATCACCGGCGATATGGCCGACCTGTCGCGCATGATGCGACTGCTGCAGGGCGATGTCGGGGCGGGCAAGACCCTTGTTGCGTTGGTTGCCATGCTGACGGCGGTCGAAGCAGGCGGTCAGGCAGCAATGATGGCGCCCACAGAGATTCTGGCGCGCCAGCACTCGGCAAGCCTGGCCGACTTGGCACAGGCCGCGGGCGTCCACCTGACACTGCTGACTGGCCGTGATACCGGCGTTTCGCGCCGCGAAAAGCTCGAGGCTATCGCGCAGGGGCGTGCGCAACTGATCATCGGCACCCACGCACTGTTCCAAAAGGATGTCGAATTTCATGATCTGCGCCTGGTCATCATCGACGAACAGCACCGCTTTGGCGTGCGCCAGCGGATTGAACTGGCCGAAAAAGCGCCTTCGGGCGCCGATATGCTGGTGATGACGGCAACACCGATCCCGCGCACGCTGGCGCTTGCGGGTTATGGCGATCTCGACATCTCGATCCTCGACGAAAAACCGCCGGGGCGCCAACCGATTGAAACCGCTTTGATATCGATGGACCGGTACGACCAGGTGACAGCGCGGCTCGAAAGTGCCGTCGCTGACGGCAATCGCGCCTATTGGGTCTGCCCGTTGGTTTCGGAAAGCGAAGCTTTGGACCTCGTCGCCGCACAGGACCGCTATCAGGCGCTGGCCGACCGGCTGGGCGCCGACCGCGTCCGGCTGGTGCATGGCCAAATGCCGCCTGCTCAAAAAGACGCCGCCATGGCCGATTTTCAGACGGGCCGTGCACAGGTTCTGGTCGCGACAACCGTGATCGAAGTTGGCGTCGATGTGCCCGAGGCAACCATCATGGTCGTCGAGCAGGCCGAACATTTCGGCCTCGCACAACTGCATCAGCTGCGCGGGCGGGTCGGGCGCGGGGCAGGGCGCTCGTTCTGCCTGTTGCTCTATGCGCCGCCCCTGGGCGAAAGCGCTCGCGCCCGCCTGCAAATCATGCGCGAAACCGAAGACGGGTTTGTCATTGCCGAACAGGACCTCAAAATTCGCGGCGCCGGCGATTTGCTGGGCACGGCTCAATCCGGCCTGCCACGTTTCCGCGTCGCGGATCTGGCCAGGGACACAGGCTTGATGGCGATTGCCCGCGACGATGCCAGAATGGCGCTGCACGAAGATCCCGAACTGAACGACGATCGGGGCAGGGCACTGCGCACCCTTCTCTACCTCATGGAGCGCGACCAATCCGTCCGGCTGTTGAAGTCAGGTTGAACCACCGGGCTGCGGAGGCACCGCCTTCCGGGGCGGCAGGTTTTGTTCACCTATGTTCGCAGATGTTCTATTTTAGTTCTTGACACCGCTGCAAATTAATAGAACATTAAGGCAACAAAGAGCGAGGAGATATCCAAAATGCGAACACTTCAGACAGCCCATCGCATTCTGAGCAGCCGTCCCGCCGAGGCTATGAACGATGCCATTGGCGTTGCCGCAGTTGTCGGACTGATTTTGGCCGGGTTTCTGGCCCCGGTTCTGGTTTAGAGATAAAGGCCCACTGGGTCCCAAGTCGCCTGCGGTCCAGAGGATCGCGCCCATCCCGGACCTGCTCTCCGGGTCTGCCTAAGGCTCCTGCCCGATGCCATTGGCGGCGCACTGTCCCCTTTCTCTGGAACGCCAACTGGCCGCCGCCCGGACGGGTTGGCGGCCTTCTTTCATTTCCCGCCTGCGGCGAAGATGTTCGACGTCTCATATCCGGACCTTCCAGCCCGAAGCCGATCGCAACACGAGGTCAAAGACGGTCCAGCAGGGAATCGAACGCGAAGACATTCGCCGGACTGATCAACGACGCGTTGCGAAGGCATCATGCCTGAAGACCGCCTCGTCCACACGTCGCAATGCTGCATTTGGGAAACGTTGGAATGTCCGGTTTGAGCCGATTTTGTTGAAAAAGCCGGGTTGAAAGAACGGTCCAGCACTGATTCAAGATCTCTGTGGTGACGGAGGTTTTCTGCGATGATGGGCGATCGGCAAGTGCTGCAGAACAGCCTGTTCTACGAGTTCAACCTGGAGATCCACGTGCCCGCGGATCACTTGCTTCGGAGCATTGATCGGTTCGTCGATCTTTCGAGCGTCCGGCGTCGGCTCGAGCCGTTTTATAGCCGGATTGGTCGCCCATCTATCGATCCCGAACTGATGATCAGGATGTTGATTATCGGCTACACTCACGGCATTCGCTCAGAGCGACGACTTTGCGAAGAGGTGCATCTGAACCTCGCCTATCGCTGGTTTTGTAGGCTGGATCTGAACGATCCGGTGCCGGACCATTCCACGTTCTCGAAGAACCGGCATGGCCGTTTCCGCGACAGTGATCTGTTCAGGTTCCTGTTCGAGGATGTTCTTTCTCGATGCATCCGCGAAGGTCTTGTTGGCGGAGAAGCGTTCGGTGTCGACGCATCCCTGATCAAGGCTGATGCGAACCGGGAAGACGGGATCACGCCGAAAGACTGGTCGCCAGAGCAATTCGCCGGCCGCGCGACGTCCGAATATCTTGCGACACTGGACGATGCGGCTTTCGGTGCAGCGACACCCGTCGTGCCCAAATACATCTCGCCTGTCGATCCGGCGGCGCGCTGGTCTGCTGCCGATCGCGGCAAGGCGCACTTCATCTATTCCACGAACTATCTCGTCGACCTCGACAACGCGATCATCGTGGATGTCGAGCCAACCGCACCGATCCGTCAGGCCGAGAACAAGGCCGCCCGGGATATGATTGAGCGGACCCGGCAGACATTCAACCTCTATCCCGAGCGCCTTGTCGGCGACACGGGATATGGCAATGCGGAGATGCTCGCCTGGCTGGTTGAGGAACAGGGTATAGAGCCATTCATACCCGTCATCGATAAGTCGAGACGATCAGACGAGATCTTCTCCCGGTCAGATTTTACCTACGACCACGGCGAGGACGCCTATCGCTGCCCTGCCGGTCACTGGCTCCGTCAGTACCGTCGCCCCTTCAAGATTGCCCGCGATGCAGTAGATGACGACGGCCAGCGCCGTTACCGCGCCAGCAAACACGACTGCGACGCATGCCCACTCAAGCCGTGTTGCACGCCCAAGGAGCATGCGCGGAAAATCCTGCGATCTGTTCACGAAGGCGCGCGAGACATGGCCCGCGACATCGCCAAAACGGACGCATATGTCGATGCAATGCGCGCCAGGAAGAAAGTCGAAATGCTGTTCGCTCACCTCAAACGTATCCTGAAACTCGACCGTCTCCGGCTCAGAGGACCATCCGGCGCCCGCGACGAATTCCTGATGGCAGCAACAGCGCAAAACCTCAGGAAGCTCGCGAAACTCGTGCCGAACCCGGCCTGAGCGGCGCGGCGAGCGTCATCAGCCTAGGCCAGGAGCCTCTCGAAAAACGACTTCTTCAACAAAATCGGCCCAAACACGCCGGAGCTAGATCTACGGCGGGTTGAACATTCTCACTGAAAGTTGTCTAGCCCGTCTTTCATGAAGAACGACATCCGGCCTATCTTGTTCTGTTCCTGAGGTTCGTGATCTGCGGCGTGACGACCGCCGGAGCGATCGAGACGCACATTATTCCCTGTGTTGCGACGTGTCAGCCTGGCAGAATGAAATCTAATGCGCCTAAGTCTTTCACGTCAATTTCTCGGTCTGCGGCCCTGATACGCAGTTCGAAATCGCCCGCTGTGACTTGAAGTAACCAAGGGCGCATTTGGGCAATGCTAAGCTCTTCAAAATTTGTAACGCCCCATCCCTCAAGGACGATGCTGTCCAGTTCCTCCGCGTAGTCCAAGATCACATCGAAAGTGTCTGAGCCCGCAATAAACACATCAGCGCCGTGACCGCCGGCCATGAAATCCCGCCCGAGGCCACCGTCAATCAAGTCATCGCCATCGGTTCCTGTCAGACGATCGCGTCCGTCGGTGCCGTCAACGCGGATACCCTTCTTGCCGGGACCAAAAATGAAGACGTCGGAGCCAAGGTCTTCCAAAGAGATTTGACCGTTGGCTGCTTGTAAGACTGCACTGTTCCGGCCATCATAGATCAGCAACGAACTGTCATTCCGCTGCTTCATATGCAGCTCGGTCATGTATCGGATGTCCCAGGTGGTCAGGTCGATCATGTCCTGGCCGGGCTCGAAGTCCAGGATCTTATCTCGAGAACCATCACCGGCCAGCAAGAACGTGTCCTGGCCCCCGCCACCACCAAGCATATCGCCTCCGGCACCATCCATCAGCAGATCGTTGCCGTCACCGCCGAACAAGCGGTCACGGCTGTCGGTTCCGAGGAGAACTTGGTCGAGACCAAGGGCGCTCCGATCAGGCAGGCTGGAAGGCAGCAAAACGCCGTAAGTCATCTTGACTAGGCCGTTGGACACAGCGACATCGAACGGCGGTCGCACCTCCGGATTAGGAACGTCTGGCGCTCCATCGACCAGCGTGTTCCCGATGATCTCCATCGTTATGCCATCTAACGTCGTGAAGTTGCCCGCTGCCTGCAGATCTTCGAACGAGATGCGGTCATGGTCGTCTGACAACGCACGGAACCAATGCACAGAAAGGATTTCAGCCAAGAACGTAAAGTCAGACCTACGACCCAGGGCATCATTCAATTCGGGTTGATGAAGTCTTAGGATGAAGGCCATCGCGCCCTGCTCATCGATGCCCGGATAGCCGAGTTGCCGCGGGAGATTGAGGAACGAAGCATCGTTTGGCAGGAAAACGCCCATGTGAACGTTGTTCTCGGCTGCTGCCACAAAGTACCCTTTGGCTCGTTCGCTCCCACTTGTGAGCGAGGCAGCTAGGAATATGTCGAAGTCTCCCAGGTCATCGTCCGGCGTTCCACCGCTGGAAGAAACAAACTCGAAAATGGTCATGATCAGACTTCCTGTCCGAAAGATTTCTTACCATAGCCGTATTGCATTGTTTGGTTGCCAGCCGGTGAACGGCGGTATGTCGGTGTGGCTGCCGCTTCAGGTCAGGACTGGTCACCTGACGGTTCTACTCAGATGGCGGGTTTGTCCCGATTGTTGACCCTACCGTACTGACCCGCACAGAACCGGAGCAAACCCCAGTTCTGCTAATATAATGCGGCGACGGTTCCGCTTAAACCGGCAACGCGGGTTCCCGATGCGTTCAGCTTGCGCCGCAAGTCGGCGCCAAAGGCGCGCTCCAGATGGTCCATAATCTCTGGGCGCCGGGCCAGAAACGTCCGCAATAGCGGGGCAGGGATGCGAAAACAGCGCATCGTGCCGCTTGTCAGAACGGTCGCCGTTGCCGGATCTCCACTCAAGCATGTCATCTCGCCAATGAACGACCCAGCCTTCAGTTCGGCGACTTTGACATCGTTGCAGATCACATCGGCCTGGCCATCGGCTATATAGATCAGATCTTCAACCGGCAGATCCTGCAATGTCAGGATAGTCCGGGCCTGATGAATGTTCCATTTGCCCAAATCCAACAACTCGCGCAGATCCGGCTTGGCCAGTTTCGGCAGCGCCTGATGAGCCAGCTGAATTTCTTCACGGGTAAAATCCAGATTGCGATCGCGCAGAAACATTCGAAACAACCCGACAATTGAAATCAGAATCCAGGAAATCTGGATCAGAAAGGACGAGAGGTTGAACTCCTCCAGCAGGCTGACCAGCACACAACTCGCGGCGCTCATGTTCAAAAGCGTATAGCTGTATCCGGAACCCCGCAGCAGCCCCAGCTGCAGCAGCGCATAGGCCAAGAGATAAAGCGCAACGCCGCCAATCCCGATAGCGCCCAAAAGTTCCATGATGCTCTCCCTCGCTGGTCTTTTTTGAACCTTGAGGCAGATCTGCAAACACCGCTGTGACGTTCCTCACGCGCGGCCAACATGATGGATAAATAAAGCGCCCGGGTGCCGCCTATCGTTTCTCAGCTGCGCCTGGTATTTAACATAATATATATTATCGGATATTTGGATGCGGATATCCGCAGCATATCCGCCCGGCAATTCCCACGCCCTCTTGCCTCTATCTCGTCCTTGCGACAGCGTGCTCATCAGGTATGGGAGGATCACGACAATGCAACCGATGACAGCCGGGATCACCAAGGCTGGCGATGGCATCGAAAATGTCCGCTGGAACATTCTGGGCCAAACCTATGTGCCCAAGCAGTTGAGCGAGGCGTCTTTTTCATGGCACGCAACGCTGCCGCCCGGCACGATGGTTCCGCCGCATATTCATCCGAACCAGGACGAATTTATCTATATGCTTGAAGGTCGGCTCGACCTTCTGCTCGACGGCGATGCCCATTATGGCGAACCCGGCGATCTGATCCGCCTGCCGCGCGGTATCCCGCATGGTATTTTCTCGCGTCAGGATCAACCGGCAAAGTGCCTCTTCTGGGTTACGCCGACGCGGATGCTCTATGACCTGTTTTGGCAGCTCAACAATATGGCCGACGCACCGCCTGACGAGATTGTCGCGATGTCTGCGCGCCACGAGGTCGACTTTCTGCCGCCGCCGGAGGATGGCTGATGCATGTCGTTATCGCAGGCGGCGGTATCGGCGGTCTGACATTGGCGCTGATGCTGCACAAGCGCGGCATTGAGTGCACAGTCTATGAACAGGCCAGCAGCGTGCGTGAAATCGGGGTTGGTATCAACACCCTGCCCCCATCCATCGCCGAGCTTAGCGAGCTGGGCCTGCTCGACCGGCTGGATGCAACGGGAATTCGAACGCGAGAGCTGATCTATCTGAACCGTTTCGGACAGGAAGTTTGGCGTGAACTGCGCGGCCAATATGCCGGACACAAGGTCCCGCAATTCTCGATCCACCGCGGCCGGTTTCAGAAGGTCTTGTTCGACGCCGTGGCCGAGCGTCTTGGCCCCGAAGCCGTGCGGACCGGCCGCAAGCTGGCAGGTTTCACCCAGGACGAAGGCGGCGTAACGGTGCACCTGACCGATGCCGTCTCCGGTATCGGGTCTGAAACGGTGCGCGGCGATATCCTGGTCGCCGCCGACGGCATCCACTCTGCAGCCCGTCAGATTTTCTATCCGAACGAAGGCCGGCCATCGTGGAATGGCGTTATGATGTGGCGCGGGGCCGCTGACTTTCCGCAATATCTGGATGGTCAGACCATGTTTATCGGTGGCGGAATGGGCGCGAAATTCGTGCTTTATCCCGTTGCCGATGCCGCGCCCGGTCGCAAGCTGACCAATTGGGTGGTCAACGTCAAAGTTGCCGACGGCGACACTCAGCCGCCGCCCAAGGACAGTTGGTCGCGAAAGGGACGGCTGGACGATGTTTTGCCTTACGCGCTGCGCTTTGTGGTTCCCGGGGTCGACATCCAGGCGTTGGTTCGCGCCACCGATGCCTATTATGAATACCCGATGTGCGACCGCGACCCCCTGCCCCGATGGACCTTTGGGCGCGTCACATTACTGGGCGATGCCGCCCATCCCATGTACCCGGTTGGCTCGAACGGTGCCTCGCAAGCCATTTTGGATGCCCGCTGCCTGTCCGACTTGCTGGTTCGGGCCGAGCATCCGATGCAGGCGCTTTACCGATACGAGGACATCCGCCAGGAAAAGACCGCGCGTATTCAACGCGCCAACCGATTGGGTGGACCGGAAAGCGTGATCGACGCCGCCGAGAAAGAAGAACCTGCTGGGTTCGACAACATCAATGACGTACTTGGGCACGATGCAAGGGCGCGGATCATTTATGACGCAACCGGGCAATGGCCCGTGACCCAGCAAGGCATCGCGCGGCGCGCCCGCGAGCGCCGTTGGATGGGCCGCGATCAGGACGGATGAGCAAGAAAGTCGCCATCATCGGCGCAGGGGCCGCGGGTCTTTGCGGCGCAAGACATATGCAGGCCGCTGGTTTCGACGTCACGATCTTCGAGATCGGCACCCAGATCGGCGGCATGTGGGTCTATCAGAACGACAATGGCCGTTCATCGGCCTATAAGACCTTGCATATCAACACCGCTAAACATCTGACCGCCTTCGATGATCTGGACTTTGACGACGAGGTTCCGCCCTTTCCCAACCATCGGGACATGGCGAAATATCTGAACGATTATGCCGATCACCATGATCTGCGCCGCCATATCCTGTTTCAATCGACCGTAACGTCAGTGCGCCCTGCCCCGGACTATTCCGACAGCGCGCCGCGTTGGGAACTGGAAACCAACGGCGCAAAGACCGATACCTTCGACACCGTCATCGTCGCGACCGGGCACCTGACACGCCCGATGGAAATCCCCGATTTCCGGGATTTCGGCGATGGGTATCTGCACTCGCACCACTACAAAGACCCTGCCGATTTTGCGGGCAAAAGGGTCTGTGTGGTCGGTGTTGGAAACTCCGGTATGGACATCGCCTCGGACCTTTGCACCACGGCTGAAAGCTGTGTTCTGGTGGCACGCTCAACCCCCCTGGTGATCCCGAAGCTGATCTTTGGCCGGCCATTCTGGGACCTGGTCAAGCCGCTGCACCGGTCCTGGGTCCCGGCGGCCGTGCGGTCGCGGATCATCCAGTTCCTGGTCTGGATCGTTCATGGGCGTATGTCGAAACTCGGGTTCGGGCCGCATCAGAAAAAGATACACGCCGCCTCGAACGCCAACATCGTCAACCATATTCAGTATCGCCGCGTGATCGTGAAACAGGGCATCGACCGGGTCGAGGCCGGGCGGCTGACGTTTTCGGACGGCACAGCTCAAGACTTTGACCACCTGATTTCCGCAACCGGTTATCAAATCGAGCTGGACTTTCTGGCGCCCGAAGTTGTGCGCCGCGACGACTACACGGTCGATGCGTATATGCGGATCGTCCCGCCCGATTGGCGCGGGTTTTACTTCCTGGGCTTTTTCAATTCGGACACCGCGCTGAACTGGATCGCGCAAGCTCAGGCGCGCTGGATCGCGGAACATGAAACCGGGGCCGCCGCGCTGCCACCAAAAACAGACATGGAAGCCGAAATCGCCCGGCGCCGGGCCTGGGTCGAAGGCACTTTCAAGCAAACGCCGCGCCACGGGATAGAAGTCGAGCACATTCCCTATTTTCGCGATCTGCGAAAATCCCTCCGGGTGGCGCAAAGGCGTGCGGCGCAAAGGCGCGCCGGGTAAACGCCCTCATTTCTGGGGCAACCGACGGCCCCTAAAGGTCTGTTTCATTGCCGCACAGCCGGTCGCGCAGCCGGATTCTCTGACAAATGTTTTTCTTGATCGGGCCGCGGCTCGTCTGCACCCTGCGTCAATTGCTCGTGGCGGCATTCGCTGCCGCGACGTCATAAATAGGGGGTAATAATGTCTTGGATAACTGACGGTTTGATTTCACATACGCAGGCAAGCAATGACTTCGCCGCGATGATGTCGGTCTTGAAGAAATACACAGATCGATCAGGCTCTCAATTCGGCTCACTCGACGGCGCGGCCAGGGCGAAGGCCGTCAATGCAGTGCAGCACATTAAATATCTGTTCGATCATATCGACCAAAGTAATCCGGGCGCGGTCATCAACAACCTGAAGGCCGAACTTGTCTCGCCCGACATGGTCGACGCCTATCAATTGTTCGGCATGATCAATCCGAACGATTTCATGAATGACATGGGTAAGATGTTCACCCATGGCGCAGCTTTGGCAGTTTCCATGCCGGGCTATGCGACGGAATCCGCTGCGGACAGAAACAGAATTTGGACTTCGGTGCTGTCGTCGTCGAAATATCATGACTACTTTATGGGCTCGTCGGTCGCCGGCCTTTCAAGCTCGGCCAGGAACCATTGCGACGTGCAGTTGGTCACAACACTGGTCGCCGAGATCGGAGGATATATTCTGCTGATCATTGGCTCGATCGCAGGTGCTGCTTTGTCCGGGGGGACGGGGGCCGCCGTTGCAATCGCACTGATCGCAATCGGATGCATTGTTTGCATAGCCCTGGTTGTCCAGGCCTTCGACACGCATCTGAGTTGCATCGGCAGCTGACCGGCAATCTCCGGGTCAGCGGTCTTGGTGCTGGTCTCGGTTTCCGGTCAGCAAACGGTTGGTCGCTAGGGACATTTTGCCATCGCGGTTTTGACCTCTTTACAGGTCAGGTCCCGTTCTAACCCGTCCCCGTCCGGCAGGCGTCCACTGATGCCTTCCGGAAACGCCCCGCCCTGCAGAATCAGGCGGACCCGCCGGGTGCTGAGATATTCGGTTCGCACAACGGCAATCGTGCCAGCAGCGACACCGTCACATCCTTCCGGATAGGGCGTCGCCCCGCTTTGCGAAATCAGGGAAAAGACATATTCGTCGGGGCTCATTCGCCATAGCCTGGCCTCGCGATTGCCGCGCGCGGGAACGCGCACAGCAACGGTGTCAACCTGATCGGCGATGAAACTGACGCGCACCTGCCCATCATTCGACAGGCAGGTCAGGGTCTTTTCTGCCGTCATTGCCGTCATTGGCATCGCCGCCACACAGAATGCAGCAATCGCCGCCCTCATAACCCGGCCATCCATGCCTTCACCGCGTGGCCAATCTCACGCCCGGAATCCTCCTGGATAAAATGCGATCCCTTCACAGTGACTTCAGTCTGGTTCGGGAAGGATCGGGCGTCTTCCAGGACTGCGCCGCCCATGATCGCTCCGGGATCAGCATTGATCAGCAGCTTGGGCACATCAGAAGATTTTAGCCAATCGAAATAGGCGCTCGCCATCTCGACTACCTATGCCGGTTCTCCGCCCAAAGGGATCTGACGGGGAAAAGTCAGTGTCGGGCGCCGGTCCTCTCCGGCATTGGCAAACGGTCGGCGGTATTCCTCCATCTCGGCTTCGCTCAGGTCGCGCAGGATCGAACCGGTCAGAATGCGCTCGACGAAAATGTTCTTCTCAAGGATCATTTCTTCGCCCGCAGGCGACCTCAGGCCTTCAAAGACCGGGCGCGCGGCCTTGTTCCACTCGTCCCACTGCATCGGTCGAACGATGGTTTCCATATAGGCAATGCCGCGCACCCGTTCGGCATTGCGCCGTGCCCAGTTAAAGCCCAGCGCCCCGCCCCAATCGTGGATGACCAGGGTTATCTGACCGTCCGGGATCACGTCATCGATCCATGCATCAAGATAACGGGCATGCTCGGCAATCGTGTAACGGTCCGGGCCGCTGTCCGGCAGTTTCGACGAATCACCACACCCGATCAGATCGGGCGCCAGCAGCCGCCCTGCCCCGTCGGCCGCCGCCATGACGTCGCGCCACAGAAACGAAGACGTCGGGTTTCCATGCAGGAACAGCACGGGATCGCCGCCGCCCTGTTCGACATGGGCCATTTTCAGCCCTAATAGGTCGGTGTACTGCTTGCGAGCGGCCCAATCCGTCATCATCACATCCCTGTTTTACCGGCCCGGCGCCTCGTGGCACCGTCGCCGCAAAGAAAATGCGCCGAAATCAAATCAGGGCGCAGAAAGTAATGGGAGACTACCATGCCGATGATCCGCGTCGATATTCTCAAAGGCCGCCCGGACGCGAAAAAGAAGGAACTGATCGAGCGTTTGACCCAAACGCTGTCCGACGTTCTGGGCACCCCGCCCGAAGTGACCGGTGTGATCGTAACCGAGCATGACAAGGAGAACTGGGCCGTTGGCGGCATTCGCTATTCGGAGAAATAACGATGGCCCACTGGCGCGACCGGCAACAGGTGGCTATGCGCCGCGAGACCCATTTCGATGGGCGGGTTGTGTCCTGCTTTACCGACCGGCCCCGGTCGGTCTGGCAGATGTTTGCCGCAACCGCCGATGCGCATCCCGATCAGGAAGCACTGGCCGGTGAAGAAGGATCGGTCAGCTATTTTGAGCTGCACGAACGCGCGGCGCGTCTTGGCGCCAATTTTCTTCGTGACGGATTGAAAAAGGGCGACAGGATCGCGGTGCTGCTGGGCAATCGGTTTGCGTTTGTCGAGATCTACCTGGCCTGTGCGTGGGCCGGTTTGGTGATGGTTCCATTGAACACCCGCCAACCCGCGCCAGAGATTGCCTATGCCTGCAATCAATGCACTGCGGCAGCGTTGGTCTTCGACACAGGACTGGCCGGAAATATTCCGAACAAGACCCAGATTACGACCGTCCTGCACCGCTACTCGGTCGGCGGCGATGTCGATTGGGCTGAACGCCTCGACCAAGACGCGCCTACTCAGACGCGATTTACACCTTCGATCCCGACGGAGGTCGATGAAGAGGACACCGCCGTTATCCTCTATACCTCCGGCACCACGGGGCGGCCCAAGGGCGCCATGCTGACGCATTTCAACATCGTCCATTCGGCCCTGCATTTCGCATACTCGATGGATTTCGAACCTGGTGACCGGAACCTTCTGGCTGTGCCGGCATCGCATGTCACCGGGCTGATCGCGAATATCTCGACCGCTTTGATTAAGGGCGGCGCAATCGTCTTTCTGCGCGCGTTCAAGGCCGCCGACTGTCTGGCGCTGATGGCGCGGGAAAAGGTGACCCATACGCTTGTCGTTCCGGCGATGTATAACCTGTTTCTGCTGACGGAAGGCTTTGAAGACTACGATCTTTCGGCCTGGAAGATCGGAGGGTATGGCGGCGCGCCGATGCCCGAAGCAACAATTGCCGAGATGGCCCGGCGCGCGCCGCATGTCGGTCTGATGAACGGGTATGGCGCGACCGAAGCGACAAGCCCGATCACGATGAACCCCCACCCTTTCGCCGCCAGTCATTCCGATTGCGTCGGCTTGGTGCTGCACTGCGCCGAGGTCGCGGTCATGGACGAAAACGGCATCGAGGTGCCGCCTGGCGAACAAGGCGAGATCTGGATGCGCGGGCCTTCAATCGTCCCGGGATACTGGGACAACCCCGAAGCGAACCGCGAAAACTTCGTCGGGGGATACTGGAAATCGGGTGATATCGGATCAAAAGACTCTGATGGATTTATCCGGGTCTTCGACCGGATCAAGGACATGCTGAACCGCGGCGGCTTCAAGGTCTTTTCGATCGAAGTCGAAAATCAGATCAGCTTTCATCCGAACGTGATGGAGATGGCGATCATCGGGCATCCCTGCCCTGTTTTGGGAGAACGCGTCCATGCCGTCGTCGTGCCAATCGATGCAGATCCCTCCGATCGGCTGGCAGCCGAAATCCGGGCTTTCGCGGCGGAACGCTTGTCTGATTACAAGGTGCCGGAGGCGATCCATTTTCGCGCCGCACCCCTGCCCCGCAACGCCAATGGCAAGATCATCAAGACCGAGCTGCGCAAGGAGTACGCATGACCCCCCTCTTGCAAGGCATCAAGGTCATCGACCTGACCACCGTGATCATGGGGCCGTTTGCGACGGCGCAACTGGGCGCTCTGGGCGCTGACGTGATCAAGGTCGAAGCGCCTGCGGGCGACAATGTCCGTCACATTGCGCCGATGAAATCGCCGGGCATGGGCGCTAGCTATCTGAATTCCAACCGCAACAAGCGGGCCATCACTCTGGACCTGAAGACCGAGGCCGGGCGCGCCGCGCTGGACCGTGTGATGGACGGCGCAGACGTTTTGGTCACCAATATGCGCCGGCAGGCTGCCGCCAAGCTGGGTCTGGACCGCGAAACCGTGCAGGCGCAGCATCCACAGATGATCCATTGTTCTGCAATCGGGTTCGGCCGGGACGGTCCTTATAAAGACGATGCCGCCTATGACGATGTGGTCCAGGCACTGTCCGGGTTCGCTGCGGTGAACGCAAATGCCGAAGGCGAGCCGCGCTTTGTCCCGCAGATCATCGTCGACAAATTGTCGGGCCTGTTCATCGTCGAGGGCGTTCTGGCCGCATTGTTGCACCGAGAGCGCACGGGCGAAGTCAGGTCCTTTGAATTGCCGATGATGGAGACTGCAAGCTATTTCCTGTTGACTGAACACTTGCAGGGCATGAGCCATCAACCAGAGATTGGACCTCCGGGATATGTGCGGCTGCTAAACCCTTTTCGCAAACCATACCGCACTGCCGACGGGTTCATCGCGTGCCTTCCTTATATCGATAAACATTGGCGGCGCATGCTGCCCCTGATCGGGCGTGAAGAAGTTCTGCAAGAGGAATGGTTTCAAACAACGACCGAGCGTTCGAAACGGGTGCGCGATCTCTACGAGATGGTCGACCAGGCGATGATATCGCGGACGACTGATGAGTGGTTGGTGTTGCTGCGGGAGGCGGATATCCCGTGCGGGCGGGTGAATTCGCTGGGCACATTGTTCGAGGACCCGCACCTGGCTGCATCCGGGTTCTGGGAAGGCCACCACCATCCCAGCGAGGGGCCGCTGAAATTTCCGCGCCACCCGATCGTGTGGGACAAACCGGCAGAAGCCGAAGCCCACGCACCATTGATGGGCGAGCAGACGGTCGAGATCTTGCGAGAAGCCGGGATGAGCAATGACGAGATCGAAGCTGTCCTGGCCGCGGGGGCCGCGGTGCAGGGCTGACGCGGCGCCACGGTGGTGCGCTGAAGCGCACCCTACAAGGTTGCACCGGACTGGGGCCTTCTGGGCAAACGATGTTGCGGAACGGCGGTGATTGGATAGTCCATTCCCCTGCGACCGGAGCGGCCGCATTGGGCGGGACGAGCCTCGGCCACGCGCTTCGGCTCCGGCGGTCGTATTGCTTATCTCGGGATGGGGGCGGGCCTGCGGCTCGGGGGAGGTTCGCTGCCTTGAGGGGCGCTGAACCGGAAATCTGACGCTACGATCCTGGTCGCCTGGTGAGGGCGATATGTGAATGACGACGCCGCCACCACTTCGGGCCCGCCTTGTCGGGACGGGTATACCACGGGCCCTAGGGAGGTGATTTACGCCAACCCTCTCGGGGACCGATTACGATCGATTTTAATTTGGCCTTACAGTTACCGGTATCTCTCCGGGCCGGCATGCCCGCATAGGTATAGGCGCCGATTGCTGAAATTTGGCTTAAATCCGATAGAAATGGGCGGGCCGACGGCCCGCCCAACCCGTTATTCTGCCTGAGGGATCGCGAGGACCTGAAACCGGTCCTGCCAGATGATTCTGCCCGGATCAGGGCGGCATATTTCGTCGATTTGTACGCCCCAACGCGATAATTCCGCCGCGAACCAACGCACGTCCAGGATCACCGTGCCTGGGGCTGATC
Source organism: uncultured Limibaculum sp. (assembly GCA_951813525.2). Lineage (GTDB taxonomy): Bacteria > Pseudomonadota > Alphaproteobacteria > Rhodobacterales > Rhodobacteraceae > Thermohalobaculum. The sequence goes on along the minus strand of CATOTJ020000002.1, from coordinate 1,243,756 downwards.
GATCCCATCCCGCCGTCTCGCGAAACCAAAACAACGCCTTACGCGCATGGCGCACGCGCTCCGGCCCCCTCATCTTCGGGGCGGGCAGGTGTTCGACCGCCTCGGCCGCATCGTTCAACGACAGCCGCCGGCGGCGTTGAACGCGGCTTGCGTTGCCGGGCCGCCCGCGGTGGCGAACCCTGAAATCTTCATCCTTGTGGTGATCGAGCAAACGCCAATAGGCAAAGAATATCCCCGCCCTGGCCGCCACTGTTGGGTGGGGCCGGTCGCAGATGAACCGAATATACATCTTCCCGTCCACAGAACCCGGTGGTCCTGCGCCTTCCTTTCAACTCCTATTTTGGATGAGCGTCGCCGCCCGTGCAGCGGTCAGGCCGTTGCCGGGGGACGGGTCCGGGAAGTTTTCAGGCGGATGATATACATCGGCGCGCTCCGTTTGACGCGCGCCCCTTACCGCGGGAGAATGCCAAGGTCAACATCCGCATCCAGGGCCGCGCCGAGGGATCGAAGGCAGCGCGGCCTGTTTGCAACGAGGCAGAAACGAGCGAATGCGCTGGCTTACTTTGTTCGCAGTCCTGATCGCCGCACCTGCAGGGGCGGGTGATCTGGTCAATTCCGATCAGGTATTCTCGTGCCTCGAAGAACGCGGCGCATTCGAGAAATGTGCCGGAACTCTCAACGCGCCCTGCGCGCATATGGAGGCAGGCCACATGTCTCGGGCCTGCACTTACCGGTTGCGTCTGCGTTGGGAGGAAATGCTGGCGCGCGAGGAGAGAAGCATGGTCGAGCGACTGACGCCCGTCGCAGCGCAGCGATTGGCCAAGAAAACCGAAAACTGGCGCCGCGCCGTCGAGCGAAATTGTGGGCGGATCGGCCATGATCGCGATCTGCGCGATCCGCGCACAGCGTCGTTGCGCCGAAACCGCTGCCGAATCGTGCGGATCGCCCATTTCTGGCACGAACTTGTCCTGGCCAAGCCCGAGACCTTCGCGCCGGACGGGCAAGGGGACTGAGTTGATGAAATGTGTTCGGATCTCGGTCCTGCTGACCCTCTTTGTTTGCACGACATCGGCTTTGGCCGAGGACACCGAGAGCGCCCGGCGCGACGCCGCGATCATCGAGAGCTGCCTTTCCGAAGAAGATCACGGCACGCCCAACGCCTGCGAGGCGCTGTCGCTCCGCCTCTGCGAAAGCTCTGACATGATTGCCTGCCTGAGGCGCGCCAACGCAGCCTGGGCCTTCGTTTTGACCAAACATTGGCCGTTTCGATGCGGCACCTGCCGCGGCGGCTTCAGCCTCAGCGCCGAGATGCGTTTGAAATCCGCCAAATCCCGGCAGGACTGTAGATCTGGCCCGGCAGGTGAGTTGCTTTGTCTGATGGTCGAGACCGCCCATCAGGCCCGCCATGTCTGGCGGAAACGTCAATAATCCCGAAACCCCTGCACGATCCAAATCGAATAGCCAAAGGCAGCGCCATCATGGGTGGGGATCGTTCCGGTTTCGATCTCGCGCGCCTCGTCGAACCGCTTGGCCATGTCGACAGCGGCATCACGCGACATGACGGCCAGAACCAGAACGCGCTCGTCACCCGGTTGCAGGGTTGAAACCAGCTCGTGGTGGTTCTCCGGCCAGGGATCGGCATTCCAGACGGCAATATCCTGCCAAAGCAATACGCCCTGGAACATGCATTCCGACAGGCGCCGGCGATCGTTGGAAAGGATCGCCTCGGCGCCCTCTTCACCCATTACGGCCAGGGTCACCGCGCAGAAATCGGTCGCAATGCGCATCTTTTTGAACGGATCGGGCGTGCGCGGCAGCGACAGCGGCGCCGCTGAATAGGCGATGGTCGCGGCGTAAAGCGCAATGGCCGCAATGGCGCCAGGGATCGCCTGCCATTTCAGCGCCCAGCCCCAGTCGCGCGTCAGGAAATAGCGGGCCGCAAAAATGGATCCCGCGACATAAGCTGGCGCTGCCCAATTCGGCTGCGCCCTGGTGGCGAAGGCCAGGATCAGAATCGGGATTAGCAGGGTATAGGTCTGCCAGCCCAGCATCCGCATCTGCCAATCCTGCCCCCAGCCACGCCAGAACAGGCCGCCGAGGATCGCCAGAAACCAAAGCGGACCGATAACGCCCAATTGGGCGCCTGCAAATTCGCCGAACTTGCCGATATTCCACAATGATCCGCCCGGGGCCGCGTCTTCGACCACATGGCTGGCGGTGACAAAATCATGCGATAATTGCCAGATCAGGTTGGGCGAAAAGACAATCAGCCCGGTGGTCGTCGCAATCGCCAAGCCGCGCCAGTCACGCTCCCGCGCCGAGAAGAGACCATAACCGAGCGCCCCGAAAACAAAGGCAATCATGGTGTATTTGGCGAGCATTCCCAGCCCGATGACCGCGCCCAGCACCGCCCACCAATAACTTGGGCCATCACCCGCCCGGATCCAGGCCCAGAGCGCAATGGCCCAGAAAGCCATCATCACGGGATCGGTCGACATGACCATGGCCGAGACGCTGACCCCGGGCGCGACCGTATATCCGGCTGCCGCCCAAAACCCGGTCTGCCCGTCGAAAAGGCGCCGCCCGGCCAGAAAGACGAAGGCCGCAATCAGCCCATGGCAAAGAACGGCGCCGATGCGCACAAAGAAGGTGGTATCGCCGCCAAGCCCGGTCGTCGCCCAGATCAGCCAGCCGACCAACGGCGGTTTCGAAAAATGGCCTGCCGCCAGTTCATGGCCATAGGCCCAGTACTGCGCCTCGTCGAAATGGATCGGCACAAGGCCCAGCGCGTTGACGCCCAGGCGCAGCGCCGCAACGCCCAGGATCAGCGCCAGCGTCCAGCGCGCCCAGGGGCGGTCCGGCGCCCGGGTGGCACGTTTGCGTGGGGCGGCTTTTTTTGCCTTTTTGGGCGCGGGCTTTCGCGCCGGTGCTTTTTTGGGCTTGCTGGCCATTTTCTGCTCCTGACCTCGGGCCACTCAATAACCGAGCATCGGGCCCGCGAGTAGGGTGCGCTTCAGCGCACCGCCTGAAAGCGCAAGTCGGGCTGGGAACCACGGGCGCGGGGCGCTATGTCAATGGCCAAGCCCGAAAGGAGTTCGCCCATGCGCACCGACACCGCCCCCGATCAGACCCCCACCCTGCTGGCCGACTACACGGCCCCCGACTGGTTGATCGACCATGTCAGACTGGTCTTCGACCTCGCGCCGTCGGCGACGCGGGTGCGCGCGACGATTCAGTTTCGGCGTAATGGCGTCGGACCCGCCGATCTGGTCCTGCATGGGCGAAAACTGACACTGGTATCGGCGGCGGTGGACGGGCGCGATGTCACGGGCGAAGTGGTCACGGACCGGGAAACACTGCGCCTGTCCGGCACGCCCGATGCCCCCCTGCCCGACCGTTTCGAATGGACCTGCGAGACCGAGATCGACCCCGAAGAGAATACCGAACTGGAAGGGCTCTACATCTCGAAAAACATGTACTGCACGCAATGCGAAGCGGAAGGGTTTCGCAAGATCACCTATTATCCCGACCGCCCCGATGTGATGACGGTCTTCGATGTCCGGATCGAGGCGGATATCGTCCGCCAGCCCATCCTTTTGTCCAATGGCAACCCGGCCGCGAAGGGTCGTCTTCCCGGCGGGCGGCATTTTGCCGAATGGCACGATCCGCACCCAAAGCCGTCCTATCTTTTTGCGCTGGTTGCGGGGGATCTTGTCAGCCATGATGATCATTTCACCACTGCGTCCGGTCGCCCGGTCGACCTGAAAGTCTGGGTCCGTCCGGGGGACGAGGCGAAATGCGCCTATGCCATGGATGCGCTGATCCGCTCGATGCGTTGGGACGAAATGGCCTATGGCCGGGAATACGATCTGGATTTGTTTCAGATCGTGGCCGTCGATGACTTCAATATGGGCGCGATGGAGAACAAGGGCCTCAACATCTTCAACTCGAAATACGTGCTTGCGTCGGCCGAGACGGCGACGGACCGGGATTTCGAGCTGATCGAGGCGATCATCGCCCATGAGTACTTTCACAACTGGACCGGCAACCGGATAACCTGCCGCGATTGGTTCCAGCTTTGCCTGAAAGAGGGTCTGACCGTCTTCCGCGATCAGCAGTTCTCGGCCCATGAAAGGTCCGAGGCCGTGCACAGGATCGGTGAAGTGCGCCAGTTGCGGGCGCGCCAGTTCCGCGAGGATGCCGGGCCGCTGGCACACCCGGTGCGCCCTGCAGAATATGTCGAGATCAACAATTTCTATACGGCCACTGTCTACGAAAAAGGCGCAGAGGTGATCCGGATGCTGCACACCCTGATCGGGGCGGAGGCATACCGAAAAGGCACCGACCTCTATTTCGATCGCCATGACGGGCAGGCCTGCACGATCGAGGACTGGATCAGGGTTTTCGAGGACGCATCGGGCCGCGATCTGTCGCAATTCGCGCGCTGGTACGCCCAGGCCGGGACGCCGCGTGTGCGTGTTGTCGAGGAATGGGAGGAGGTGGACGGCGTCTTCACCGTCACGCTGTCCCAGGAAGTTCCGGACACGCCAGGCCAGGCCGGCAAGAAGCCGCAAGTCGTTCCGATCGCGATGGGGCTGATCGGACCTGACGGCGACGAGCTGTTGGGCGGCGAAGTTCTGGAACTGACCAAGGAAAAGCAAAGTTTCCGCTTTTCCGGCCTCCCTTCCCGGCCCATCGGTTCCTATCTGCGCGGCTTTTCCGCACCTGTCATCCTGGAACGCGATCTGGATGATGCGGGGCGCGCTTTTTTGTTGTCCAATGACGGCGATGCTTTTAGCCGCTGGGAAGCCGGGCGAACATTCGCGATTAACGTGGCCCTTGGCGTTATTGCTGGCGACGCCGTGCCCGAAGCCTGGACCAGTGCGCTGGGGCGCGTTCTGGCCGATGCCTCGATTGATCCCGCGTTTAAAGCATTGATTCTGGATGTTCCGGGCGACGACGAGATGGCCGCAGAACTGTCGCTGCGCGGGCAGCCTGTCGATCCTGCGGCCATCGACGCGGCGCTGACCGAAATGCGCAGGAAGCTGGGCCAGGCGTTGGCAAAGCCGCTGACGGAGACCTATGGCGCGATGGAGGTGCCGGGCCCCTACTCGCCGGATGCGGAAAGTGCGGGACGGCGGGCGCTGCGCAACTGTTGCCTGACATTACTGGCATCGGCCGGGCCTGATGGCATCGCCTTGGCGGGCGCCCAATCCGGCGCCGACAGCATGTCCGAAGTCCTGCCGGCGTTGAAGGCTCTGGTCGATAATGGCGCGGATATCGCCGAGGAGCGCCTGCAGGCGTTTCACGACAAGTGGCAGGCGGATCCGCTGGTTCTGGACAAATGGCTCTCGTTGCAGGCATCGGCGCCCGGGGCGCTGGATCGCATGGACGCACTGACCGAGCATGCCTCTTTCGATTGGAAAAATCCCAACAAGTTCAGATCGTTGATTGGGGTGTTCGCCATGATGAACCCGACCGGATTTCACCGGGCAGATGGCGCGGGCTATCGGTTTGTGACCAATTGGTTGATCAAGCTGGACGCTTTGAACCCGCAGACCACCGCACGGCTGGCCGGTGTCTTCGAGACATGGCGGCGATACACGCCGAAATTGCAGGGTTTGATGAAGGCGGAGCTGGAGCGCATGGCAGCCCTGCCCGATCTGTCCAAGAACACCCGCGAAATCGTCGAGCGGATGTTGGGGTAACTCAGCGCCGCACGACGCATCGCCGGAAGGCAAAGGCCAGATGTCGGCAAAATTGGTGGGCCAAGGTCCGCCCTAGCCCAGGACCAGGCCTTCGTCGATTTCGATCAAGGTCGGGCCAGCCCGCCTGGCAGCGGCCTGCAACAAGCCCGGCAAATCCGAAAGCGTTTCCAACGGCACGGCTTCAACCCCGTAAGCCTTTCCAATCGCAACGAAATCAGGCGTGTGAAGATCGACGCCGACCGGTTTGATCTGTCGGGCCGTCATGAAATTCTTGATCTCGTCGTATCCCTGATTGTTCCAGACCAGCAAGATGACGGCCAACTTTTCCTCGACCGCCGCACCCAGATCGGTCAGGGAAAACTGCAGCCCACCATCACCAGCAATGCAGATCACCGGCTTGCGAAGACCCGTTGCCGCCCCGATGGCTGCGGGCAGACCATAACCGAGCGCGCCATAGCCGGTCGATGCGTTGAACCATTGGCGCACGCCGTTCGCGGCATAATAGAGGTTTCCGGCATAGGCCGCTTGCGTCGAGTCGCAAACAATCGGTGTCGCTGGCAATACATCGCGGATGCCGTTCAGAAATTCCGTGAATTTCCGGTATTTTGCACCGGTTTCTTCCCATGCGGCGGCTCTCGCCGTCGCTGCGCGGTGAGGCTGCAGATCGCGCGGGGCCGCGGCATTCGCGAGCATTTCGTCGAGCACCCCGGCAGCATCGCCGATCAGTGCTGTTGCACCCGGCGCGCCATGGACGGCCTGTTCAGCGTCGATATCGATGCGGAACAAGGTATCGGGCAATGTCAGACCGCCCTGATCGTTCATGTCATAATCGGTTCGCCCGATCTCGGTTCCGATCGCCAATACCCCATCCGATCCGGCGATCAGCGCGCGCACGCTTTCCAGCGACGGGCTGGCCGGGACCAGCAGCGGATCATCCGCCGTCAGAATGCCGCGTGCGTTTGTCGTCGCGATGACCGGCGCGCTCAGGTGATGGGCGATCGCCTTGACCTGAAGCGCTGCGCCAAGCGACCCGCCGCCGCACAGGATCACGGGCCGCGACGCCGCCTCAAGCTGTGCCATCACCGCCTTGGCATCTGCATCCCTGACCGCTGGACGCGCAATGTTGACCGGTTGCCTGTCCGGTGCAGAAACCACGGCCGGTTCCGAGAGAAGATCAAGCGGTATCTGAATGTGAACCGGTCGTGGCCGCGCACCCGTAAACACCGCCCAGGCCCGGGCCAGGACGCCGGGCAATTGCCCGGGATCGGTGATTGTATGGCTGAAGGCCGCGGCCTGCGCGGCGATCAGTGACTGATTTCGGATCTCGTGCAGATCGCCGCCCATACCGTGGACCTGCCGTCTGTTGACCGACGAGACAACCAGCATCGGGATGGAATCGGCATAGGCCTGAGCCATCGGCGTCAAAATGTTGGTAACGCCCGGCCCCGTGATGACAAAGGCTACGCCAGGACGGCCGGTCGCGCGGGCATAGCCATCGGCCATAAATCCCGCGCCTTGTTCGTGGCGGGGCGTGACGTGATGGATCTTGGAATCGGCCAGCCCGCGATAAAGCTCGACCGTGTGAACGCCAGGGATCCCGAAAACTGTATCTACACCATAGGCTTCCAGCCAATCGACAATGCTTTCGCCAAGTGTTCGCATGAATTCCTCCGGCGTTTTTTACGGCTGGTATCGCTTGCCAGCGGCGCCTGCAATCTCTACATGCTGGGCGCGAAGAAATGCTTTGGAGCCGCCGCCCATGCCCGTGCCTGCCACCGAGATCGAACGGCTGATCAAGGCCAAGTTCCCCGAGGCGCAGGTGGAAATCCGCGATCTGGCGGGGGATGGCAATCATTATGCCGCGACAGTGGTTGACGAGAGCTTTCGCGGCAAGAACCGGGTGCAGCAGCAGCGAATGGTGAATGTGGCGCTCAGCGAGATACTGGACGGTCCGTCGGCGCCCTTGCATGCGCTGGCGCTGACGACCAGCGCACCTGACTAAACGTCTGAAAGGATAGGAAAATGTTGGATACCACTCAGGCAAAAGTCGAGATCAAGGATGCCGTCGAGGCAAACGACGTGGTGCTGTTCATGAAGGGGACCAAGTCGATGCCGCAATGCGGGTTCTCGAGCCGGGTTGCGTCGATCCTGAACTATCTGGGCGTTGAATTTGCGGATGTAAACATCCTGGCCACGGACGAACTGCGTCAGGGGATCAAGGAATTCTCGGACTGGCCAACGACCCCACAACTCTATGTAAAACAAGAGTTTATCGGTGGTTGCGACATCGTCACCGAGATGACCATGTCCGGCGAGCTGGATACGCTGCTGGAAGAAAAGGGCGTCGTTTATGACAAAGACGCAGCGAACCGGGTACGCGAAGCCAACGGTTAACGCTAAACCCGCGACCCAGACCAAGACAAAACAGGACTTTGCGACCGGCGATGCTGTGCTGGTCGTGGGTCTGGGCAATCCCGGTGCGTCCTATTCCCGTCATCGGCACAATATCGGTTTCATGGCGTTGGATCAGGCGGCGGGTGCCAATGGGTTTGGGCCGTGGCGGTCGAAATTTCAGGGACAGATCGCCGAAGGCCGAATTGGCGGGCGCCGCGTTACCTTGCTTAAGCCTTTGACATATATGAATGAATCCGGTCGCGCTGTAGGCGAGGCGGCGCGTTTTCTGAAGGTGCCTGCGCAGGACATCATCGTGGTTCATGATGAGCTGGACCTGGCGCCGGGCAAGTGCCGGGTGAAGATCGGCGGCGGCCATGCGGGGCATAACGGCCTGCGTTCGATCCATGCCCATATCGGCGCCGATTATGCCCGTGTGCGGCTGGGCATCGGGCATCCGGGCGACAAAAGGTTGGTTGCAGGATACGTTCTGCACGATTTCGCCAAATCTGAAGAAGATATGCTTTCCAATATTTTGGAGGGTTTTTCTGATGGATTTGCGAAGCTGATCGGCGGAGATTCCTCCGGGTTTCAAAATCAGGTGGCGCTGCGCACGGCCCCGCCGCGGCCCGGTCCGGCGGCGGCGGGCAAATCGGCGGCTGGCAAATCGGCGGCGCCTTATGCGGCGCGTGCTGCCGCCAAGCGCCCGAAAGAGGCCGCCAAGCGGGTCGAAAAGGTCCTTGAAAAGACCTCGCCCGATAACCCGCTGGCGCGGCTGCTGGCCAGGTTCTCGCGATAGATTAACGGGCGATGGACCGCCCCTGAAACAGCCGGGAATCGCGTAAGGCATCGGTCCCGCATATGTGCGGCAGACGTAAGGCTGGCATACCGCAAGTGTATGGCACCTGTACCGACACTTTGGGCGTACACACGCCGCGATGCACTGATGACACCCCACTGGCACACCGCTTGCAAATCACCGTTTGCGGGTAGAAATATGTGCCATGGGAGGACAGGTTTTGAGTGGCCCACGCCAAAAATCGCGCTGCTGCAGCCCGGCATCCTGTGCCGGGAACTGCCGATGATACAGTCAAAGTCACCGGGCGGGGCCGACCTGAACGTTGGCCGCCCAAGCCCCGAGACAAGCCGGGGCATCGCCGTGCTGACGCGCATATCCGGTATTCTGGCGGCACTGTCGGTGCTGGGCCTGGTTGTCTATTTCGGCGCAGCGGTCTTTGTGATGACATCCGAGATCTATAAGGGCGATGTGTTCCCGGCGGACTATATTGCGTTCTGGGCCTCGGGCCAGTTGGCGCTGGACGGGCGCGCCATCGAGGCGTTTGACACGGCAACGATCACCACCGCTGTGACGATCCCTGCAGAGTATGACCCCAAGCAATATTATTGGATGTATCCGCCGACCTGGGCGGCGGTGACGACGCCTTTGGGCGCCCTGCCCTTTTGGGTTGCCTGGCCGCTGTTTTCTGCCGCGACGGTGGTCCTTTATATCACTGCGATCGGCCGTTGGGCCGGGCGGTTGCCGGGTGAACAAAACCTGTTGCTGGCAGCCCCGGTCGTGGTGCTGGGCGCGATGAACGGCAATACCGGGCTGTTGCTGGCCGGGTTGTTGATACTGGCCCTGTCGGCGATGGAGCGCGAACGCTGGGTCGCCGCGGGATTGCTGATCGCTGCCATGACAGTCAAGCCGACGCTTGGCGTTTTGATCCCGGTCGCATTGATCGCCGGTGGATACTGGCGCGTCGTTCTGTGGGCCACGGTCGGCACAATTGTGTTTGCCCTGCTGGCGGCCATCCCCTTTGGGTTTGAGTACTGGGCCCGGTTTTTCGCCGAGATTCTGATCGCAGCGGATCGTTTGGCCGAGGGCGGCATCCCAACCGAGGTCATGGTGACCTGGTATGGGTTCGGGCGCGCGCTGGGCGCCGGGCATGACGCGGCAATCCTGGGCCAGATCGGGTTTTCGGTCGTCGCGGTCGGCCTGATCGGCTGGGGCTGGCGGCGCGGCGGCAGGCTGGCCGAAAAAGGGGCATTGCTGTTGATTGCGACGCCGTTGGCCCGCCTTACGCGCATTATTACGAGATGGCCTTCACGCTGGCGGGGATTGTCCTGTGGATCCATGCCGGGCATGGACAGCGCCGCAGCGAGCAAGCCGTGATGACGGCGCTGTGGCTGTTGCCGGTCTTCGTTCCGTTTTTGCGCGACCCGCCTTTGGTTGCGATCCTGGCGGCGCCGCTGGGCACCGTGATGCTGGGCTTTGTGGTTTGGCGCAGCCGGGTATGAAGGCGGTTCTGATTGCTGGGCCGACCGCGTCAGGCAAATCGGCGCTGGCCGTTGCGCTGGCGCAGGCGACAGGCGGCGTTGTTGTCAACGCGGACAGCCAGCAGGTTTATGACACCTGGCGGATTCTGACAGCGCGGCCTTCGGCGGCAGAGGAAGCGGCGGCGCCCCATCGTCTTTATGGGCATGTGCCGTTGGACCAGCCGTATTCCGTGGGACACTGGCTGACCGAGATTGCGCCCCTTTTGGACGGGCCATTGCCGGTTATCGTCGGCGGGACGGGCCTTTACTTCAAAGCCCTGACACAAGGTCTGGCGCCGATCCCGATCGTGCCAGAGGAGATACGCGCAGCCGCCGAGGCCGATCTGGAACGCTTGGGGCTGATCGCGTTCACGGCCCGGTTGGGTGAGGCCGATCCCGCCACCGTCGCCAGCCTGGACACCGATAACCCGCGCCGGGTGTTGCGCGCGTGGGAGGTTCTGGTGGCAACGGGCGTTGGATTGGCGGAATGGCGGGGGCGCACGCCCGCGCCACTGCTGCCGGTCGGCGATGCGTTGGCCCTGGCGCTGACGCCGGAGCGCGAGGCGCTTTATGCCAGATGCGATGCCCGCTTTGATCAGATGATCGAGGCCGGGGCAGTCGAGGAAGTCCGCACGGTGATGGCGATGGATCTGCCAGCATCGGCGCCGGGATTGAAAGCGGTCGGCGCCAGCGAGTTGATGGCCTGGCAGCGCGGCGAGATCAGCCGCGACGACGCAGCCGAGCGGGCCAAGATGGAGACCCGGCGCTATGCCAAGCGGCAATTGACGTGGATACGCAATCAGATGGCGGATTGGCACCATTTGCCGGGGCCGGACATCGACCGCGTCTTGCAAATGTTGGCCTAGAGGGCGGATTCAACCGGTCGTCGCAACACCTTCGATCATATCCTGTTTGAGCAACTGGTCGAGTGCTTCCGCGGGCGTTCGCCATCCGAGCGTTTTGCGTGGCCTCGTATTCAAGGCATGGGCAACGGCGTTCAACTCTTCATTGCCATGCTGACTTAGATCGGTGCCTTTCGGAAAGTATTGGCGGAGCAGGCCATTGGTGTTTTCATTGCTGCCGCGCTGCCAGGGACTCTGAGGGTCGCAGAAGTAGACTTCGAGACCGGTGTCGATCCGAAGCTGAGCGTGCTGTGCCATCTCGGCTCCCTGATCCCAGGTCAGTGATCGTCGCAGATGTGCCGGAAGATCCATTATGGTTTCGGAAATGGCATCGCGGACGGCTTCTGCACCATGACCGGCAAGAGCCGGACCGTTCTTGATCGGTTTGGTCGTGCCGTGGCTTTCCATTCGCGGCAGGTGCAAAAGCATAGTGAAGCGCGTGGTCCGTTCGACCAGCGTCCCAATCGCTGAACTGCCAAGTCCGAGAATGAGATCGCCTTCCCAGTGGCCTGGCACCGCTCTGTCGTCAATCGCGGCCGGGCGGGCGCTGATCATCAGCGCATCCGAGATGAAGGACTTGCCTCGGTTTCGGGCCCGTTCTCGGGGCAGACGCAGTGCCCGTCCAGAGCGAAGACAGGCCGAAAGCTCCCGCTTCAGGGCTCCGCGCCCTTGGATGTAGAGCGCCTGATAGATGGCTTCATGACTGATGCGCATGGTCGGGTCCTCGGGGAAGTCCACCTTCAGGCGCTGTGCGATCTGTTCCGGGCTCCAGGCGCAAGACCAGCGTCGGCTTTGCCGATGAACGGACCGCCGTTTCCTCCATACCACGACAGGCCCGTCGAAGGAGATGCCGTCTGGCGTGGCGATCAGGCCGGCAAGCCGGTCCTGCACATAATCTCGCAAGGCAGGATTGTTCGTCAGCTTGCTGGTCTTCGGGCGGCGGGATGCGCGATCCGCATGCCACTGCGCTGTGAGAGCCCGGTAGTCGAAGTCTCCGCCTCGTGTCGCCGAGTTGCGCCTGATCTCGCGGGAGATCGTGCTGGGTGCCCGCCCCAGTTTGCGCGCGATTGCACGCACACCGGTGCCCCGAGCGCATTCCAAGGCGATTTCCTCGCGTTCCGCGAAGACCAGGTTGCGGTTCTTGAGGAAAGGCGCCGAGGGCGCGAGATGTTTGGGAGGCATTCCACCAGAACTCCGAAACCATCGGCTTCCGACAGGGGCAGAGACACCTGCTTCAACAGCGGCTTGCTCACTTGAAAGCCCTACCGCGATACCCTGCCAGAACTGGCACAGTTGCTCGCGCTGCCAGACAGGGGGCCGTCCGGGTGAGGACAATTTGCGCCGCGTGGACCTTTCTGATTTTCGTCTTCCCGTCGTCATCTACACCTCCTAGGTTGGGGTGTTGCGACGACCGGTTGAATCCGCCGAGCACGTTTCGATCTGATTGAATCAGATCGAGCGCTCTAAGTCATCGATTGGTCGCACTTTCGCGACGCCTGACTGGATCAATCAGGCTGGAAAGTGCTCTAGCGCAGACGGCCAGACGCGGGCAAGGTTCCGGCGCCGTCGGCAGTGCGGTATAGTCGCGCAAACAGCAAACGCGAGGCGCGCCATGAGCAACCGACCCATTGAAGTCAGTTCCGAGTTATCGGCGGAGCTGCGCGGCTGGAACTGGGGCGCGTTTTTGTTGAGCTGGATCTGGGGTCTGGGCAATCGCACGCCGGTGGCGTTGCTGGCGCTGATCCCTCTGGTCGGCTTCGTGATGATGTTTGTTCTGGGCATCAAGGGCAATCAGTGGGCCTGGCAGAACGAAAACTGGAGGAGCGCAGGGGATTTTCGCAGGACCCAGAAGAACTGGGCAATTGCCGGGTTCCTGGTCTGGCTGGCCTTTATCGTGATCGGGGTCGGTTCGGTCTGGGGTCTGCATTCCCTGATGACAAGCAATGGCGCCTATCTGAAAACCATGGAAACACTGCGCACGGATGCCGGGGTTTCCGCCGCCTATGGCACGCCGATCGAGGCGGGTTGGATTGTATCGGGCAGTGTCAGCATCGAGAACAGCCGCGGATCGGCAGATCTGGAGATCCCATTCAGCGGTCCGAAGCAGGGCGGGACCGCCTATTCCGAGGCCGAGCGGTCCGAAGGCGTCTGGCGGTTGACCTATCTGGCGACACGAGCGGATGGAAGCGAAGAGGTCGTTATCGTCGTCCCGCGGGAATAGCGCCCGGCAGAGGGATGTCAGCGTCCTGTCAGTTTGGGTGCCCTAAAGTGCATTTTATGGAGACGAGGCGTCATGACAGCCCCCTGCCCGGCAGGCGGGCCATCCTTTTGGGTTTGCTGGCGGTGTGCATCGTCGGTGGCGACGCGGCTGCGCAAACCCGCCGCGAGCGGCTGAGAGAACGGCGCCGTCAACGCCGCGAGCGCAGACAGCAGCGCCAGGGGGGACGCCAAAGGGATCAGGACTGGGCCGCGGCGCGTGAAGCCGTGCGCCGGGGCGAGATCGAACCCCTGCGCGTCTTGATGCGGTATTTCCAACGCGAGACCGGGTTCGAGATTGTTCAGGTCCGGTATCGTCAGGCCGCCGGTCAGCATTTTTATGGCTTTAAGGTGGTCACCGAGGAAGGGCGGTTGGAGTGGTTTGCGATCAACGCCGCGACGCGCGAGATTCTGACCCGCGAACAAATCCGTTCGCGTTACGGCCATTAGGCGCCGTCGGACCGCGGGCCGGGTTCTGATCGGTTCGGTCGGTCCGGTTGGTTTCACGAGACTGTTGATCCACCGCGCATTCGTTGAGATGCAGGAAGACAGCGGTCTGTAGACGGGTTGCCGTCAGGGGGAAGGCGCATGCGCATACTTGTTGTCGAGGATGAGCAACGATTGGCGGACGATCTGTGCCAGGCGCTGGGCGATGCAGGGTTTGTCGCGGAACATTCGGGCGATGGCGAGGATGCCTGGTTTCGCTGCGAGACCGAGGAATATGCCGCGATCATCCTGGATCTGGGTCTGCCACAGTTGGATGGTTTGACTGTTCTGAAGCGGCTTCGCCAGGCCGGGATCGAAACGCCGGTTCTGATCCTGACGGCACGGGGCAGTTGGACCGAGCGGGTCGACGGGATCGACGCGGGCGCTGACGATTATGTGGCCAAGCCGTTCCAGATGGAGGAACTGATTGCGCGCCTGCACGCGATTTTGCGTCGTTCGGCGGGCAAGGCTTCCTCGACGCTGACCATTGGAGAGGTCACGCTGGACGCGCGCCAGATGCGCGCCAGCGTGTCCGGTTCGGCGGTTTCGCTGACGCCGCTGGAATACCGGGCGCTGGCGTTTTTGATGTATAATGCCGGCAGGGTCGTCGCACCGCATGAACTGGGCGATCACGTTTACGGTGTCGACGGGCTGCGCGAGGCCAACACGTTGGAAGTCCTGCTGGGCCGGTTGCGCCGCAAGCTGAAAGTGCCGCTGATCGAGACGCGGCGCGGCTATGGTTACATCGTTGCGGCCGCTGAGACGGGGTCGGACGGCTGAGGAGGCGGCGATCCTGCGATCCCTGAAACTGCGGGTGCTGGCGCTGGCGGCGATGTCGCTGGGTGTTGCGCTGATGTTGTCGTGGGTTTTGTTGACCCGGCTGTTCGAGGAACGGCTGGAGGCCCGGATCTTTGCCGAGCTGGAATCCCATCTGGAGCAACTGACCCAGCAGATCGAGCCGGTCGAAGCGTCTGATTCTGGGGATGCAGGCGGGGATTCTGGTGATGTCTCCGGGGGGGTTGACGTGATCGAGGCATTGGCCGAACCACGGTTTGGCCGTCCGTTCAGCGGCCTTTATTGGCAGGTAATTGCGTCGTCGGGTGAAAGCCGGGAACTGCTGACGTCGGAATCGCTGTGGGACGAGGAACTGACCTTTCCCGAGGTTGCGCCGCCACCCGGCCAGATCGTGCGGCACCTGCGGCTGAGGTTTCAGTCCGGCGAGGTGATCGCCGTCGAACGCAGTCTGGTCCTGCCGGTTGGCGAGGACGATCTGGCGCTGCGCCTGATGGTGGCGCTGGACCGGGTCGAGGTCGATCAGGCGCGCCAGTCCTTTGCTGACCGGGTCCTGATGCTGGTCGCCGTGCTGGGCGGGTTTTTGATGTTGGCGGCAATGGTGCAGATCGTGGTCGGGCTGCGGCCCCTGGCCAAGCTGCGCGCGCGATTGAACGCGATGCGGGCGGGGGAAGCGGCGCGGCTGGAGGGCCGGTTTCCCAGCGAGATCCAGGGGCTGGTCGACGAGTTGAACGGGCTGTTGACGGGGCGCGAGGAGATGGTCGAGCGGGCCCGCGCCCGGGCCGGGGATTTGGCCCATGGCCTGAAGACACCATTGGCGGTTCTGGCCGCGGAAAGCCGCCGCCTGGCAGCGGAGGGCCAACAGGACGCCGCAGACGAGATCACGGCGCAGATCGATCGGATGAACCGGAATGTCGAACGCGAGTTGGTGCGCGCCCGGGCGCATGGTTCGGGCGGCGGGCTGTCGGCGCGCACGGACCTGGTGCCCGCCGTCCAGCGGTTATTGCGGGCGTTCGGGCGGATGGCCGATGGCGACAGGATTGAATGGTCAGCTACGATCCCGCCCGGCGCGACGATTACGTTGGATCAGGGCGATCTGGACGAATTGGCAGGAAATCTTCTGGACAATGCCCGGAAATGGGCGCGCGGGCGGGTTTCGATCAGTGCGGAGATGACCGCGGCCGGGACCCGGTTGACGATTGAGGATGATGGCCCGGGCATTCCGCCGAACGAAATCGATCAGGTCCTGATGCGTGGCGGGCGTCTTGATCAGGCGGCGCCGGGATCGGGCCTGGGCCTGGCTATAGCGCGCGACATTCTGGATCTTTACGAAGGGCGGCTGGAAATGACGGCATCGCCGATGGGCGGTCTGGCGGTCGTGGTTATCGTCCCGGCGGCGCCGGCAGGGTTTGCCGATCCGGCGGCGTCCTGAAGTCTTTGCTTTGATCCGCCGGACCGGTTCCGCAATTGCAGGGCGTTTGCGCCTTTTTCCACCGTTTCCCAACCTGACAATTCGCTGACATCGCCGGTCAGGTCGGCGACAGGGCGAATCACCTAAATTTGATTCATCGAGACGCACACAGGGTCTCGGAAAAAAATTTGAACGAGGAGAATGGAAATGAAAAAGTCGATCATCGCCGCAGTCGCCGTTGCCCTGACCACGGGTCTTTTTTCTGCCAGTGCGCAGGCCGGCCCCTTTACGCCGGGTCTTGATAAGCGCGAACATCGCCAGGGCGTGCGGATCTGGAACGGCGTCAAGGACGGTTCGTTGACCGTGCGTGAAACCGGCCAGCTGATCCGCGGCCAAGCCCGTCTGCGCCGCGCCGAGCGCCGCGCCAAGTCGGACGGTGTCGTGACCGGGCGCGAGCGTGCGCGGCTGCACCGCAAGGCGAACCGGCAGAGCCGCCGCATCTGGCGCAAGAAGCATAACTGAGTTTCCTGAATGCCCTTCGGGGCAAGATGGATGCCCTTCGGGGCGAGGTGGCGGCAGGTCGCGGTGTTTCTGAATCCCCGTCCGCACCTGCCGCCGCCAAATTCGGGACCGGAAATTGGCCGCCCCGGGATACGCGCTGCAAGCGCCAGTTAGAGCACGTTTCAATCTGATTGCATCAGACCGAGCGCTCTAAGTCATTGATTGGTCGCACTTTCGCGACGCCTGACTGATGCAGTCAGGCTGGAAAGTGCTCTAGGAGAAAGAGATTATGGCTTCCGAAGAGATTTATCAGAACGGACACTTTGCCTTCGACCGGACCTATGATTACGAAATCGGCGTTGGTGCGGATCAGTTGGAACTGATTCTGGCCGATCGTGACGGGGCCGAACAGATCCAGCGCAATGAAAGCCCGCTGCATTTGACCGAAGACAACCAGATCATCGCGGTGGAACTGGATGCAGGTGCCCGAATTTGGGATATGGGCGGGAATGACAATGTCCTGGTGACAGCGTCGATGGATGCGTCGACCCCGAAACTGGGATTGCTGGATCTGAAGGAGCCGGTTGAATTTACTGCGACCGACGATCTGTGGTTGTGAACCCGGGATTTGCCGCAGTCAGCGATCCGGCGCTGGTATTCAGGATCACGCGGTTCCGGGCGAATAATCCTTTTGAACGCGCGACGGCGTGACATAACCGTCCGCGAGATCTTCCTGGATCGCCCGGGCGTCGCGGTCGGCGGGATCGCCGAAGCCGCCCGACCCGGGCGTCAACATATCCACCACCGATCCGGCGGGGGCCTGGAAGGCGCCCTTTGACGGCAGATCGCGGATTTCGCCATCGGGTGTGGTCAGCGTGACCGTCGCTGCCGCGCCGGCCTTGCCGCCCAGCAATCCAAAAGGCGGGGATGTCATACGTTCCATACACAATGTGCCGGTGGCGTCGGCGCCGGGGAGCAGCTGCCAGATGCGGCGCGAGCCGTTCCCGCCGCGATAGCGCCCTGCCCCGCCGGTATCGGGCGCAATCGAATATTCGATCAGCCGGACCGGGAAGGCCATTTCGATCACTTCGACAGGCGTGTTCATCGTGTTCGAGATGCCTGCGCAGATCGTGTTGATCCCGTCCTTGTTCGGGCGTGCGCCGAAACCGCCCTTGATCGTCTCGTAGGACACATAGCGTTGACCGGTGCCGGGATGGACACCGCCCAGCGTCAGAATGGCCGACGTGCCCTGGCTGCACGCCATCACCTGATCGGGCAGGAAATGCGCCAAGGCCCCCATGACCATATCGGCCAGGCGATGGCTGATTTCGTGATTGGCATAAACGACCGGCGCCGGAAACTCACAGTTCAGCAGCGATCCCTTGGGCGCCGTCACCTCGATCGCGCGCCAGCAGCCGGAATTGGGCGGGATCAGGCTGTTCGGGTCGATGGCCGTCTTCAGCCCGCAATAAACACCCGATGCGGTCACGCTGAGCGGCGCGTTGATCGGCCCGGCGGTTTGCGGGTCGGTGCCTTCGAAATCGACCAGGATACGATCGCCGGACTTGGCGATCTTCATCTGAATATGGATGGGCGCATCGGCGCCGTCCGGCCCGTCCGGGATACCGTCGCCGTCGAGAAAGTCGGCAAATGCGCCTTCGCCGTCCGGCAGATCGGACAGCATCGCGCGCATCAGACGTTCGGAATAGTCCATCACCTCGGCCATCGTCTCGATCAGCATGTCGGTGCCGTATCGCTCAGCCAGCGCCGTCAGACGCTCGGTCGCGCGTAAGGTTGCGGCCAGTTGCGAGCCGAGATCGCCGCGGCGTTCTTCGGGCGTGCGAACATTTGCCAGGATAATCGCCTCGATATCCCGGTTGAGAACGCCCTTCGAGGCGAGCCGCACCGGTGGCAGCCGCAGCCCTTCGCCATAGATCTCGGTCACGGCGCCATAGGAGCCGGGCGTGGCCGATCCGATATCGGGCCAGTGCGCGCGCAGGCAGGCGAACCCGATCAGGCGGTCTTGATGAAAGGCAGGACGCACGACATTGACGTCGGGCAAATGGCTGCCGCCCTGATAGGGGTCGTTGTGGATGAAGACGTCGCCGGGGTGAATGTCGCCGTCGAAGGCTGCGACCACGGCGGCCACGGCGTCGGGCATCGAGCCAAGGTGAATCGGCAGGTCCGGCCCCTGCGCGACCATGGCGCCCTTGGCATCGAAGAGACCGCAGGAAAAGTCGCCCGCCGATTTCAGAATTGGCGAGTAGGCGGTTTTGGAAAGGACAACGCGCATCTCCTCGGCAATCTTGAGGAGCGCGTTCTTCATAATCTCGAACGTGGCAGGATCGCGTCTGGTCATGCCGATGTCCTTTCAAGATGCAAAAATCCGTCGCCATCGGCCTGCATGGTCCAACCCGGGCGGATCAAGAGGGTCGATTCGAGCGATTCGACAATTGCGGGGCCGGTGATGTGCTGGCCAGCCGCCAGGGAGGCACGGCTGAGGACCTGCGCGTCGACGGTGCCAATGCCGCGCAGCCAGATATTGCGCCTGCCCTTGTCTGGATCGCCGCCGCCCGGGTCCTGGCGGATGCGGACAGCCGGGATGCGGCCAATCGCCGAGAGGCGCACATTGACCAGTTGCACCGGCTCGGTCCGGTTTGCGTGGCCATAAGTCTGGGCGTGGCGGTCATGGAAGGCGTCTGCGATCTGCGCCATGACATCCGCCGGAAAGGGCGGTTCGGGCACGGGGACGGTGAGTTCGTAGGATTGGCGCCCATAGCGGGCATCGACGGTGCGTTGGAAGACCTGCCGGTCGGCAGGGGTGTTCGCACGGTCCAGCATTGCGGCGCCTTCGGCCTCGATCTCGGCAAAGGCTGCTGCCAGCGCGGCCGGATCCGATTGATCCGTGCGGGTATAGAATGTGCGCGAATAGTCGCGTTTCAGATCGGTCGCGATCAGGCCCAGCGCCGAAAAGGCGCCGGGGATCGGCGGGATCATGATGCGCGACATGCCCAGTTCTTCTGCCAGCGAGGCCGCATGCAACGGGCCTGCCCCGCCGAATGCCGCCAAGGTGAAGTCGCGGGGGTCGTGGCCGCGTTGGACCGAGACGATGCGCAGCGCCTCGGCCATTTCGTGATTGACCACATCGATGACCCCTGCGGCGGCTTGCTCGGGCGTCAGGCCCAAAGGGTCGGCCAGCTTTTCAGTGACGGCGGCGCGGGCGGCGGCCAGGTCGATCTGCATGTCGCCGTCGAGCAACGATCCTGCGTCGAGATATCCAAGGACAAGATTGCAGTCGGTGACGGTCGGTTCGGTCCCGCCGCGGCCATAACAGACTGGGCCGGGATCGGCCCCTGCCGATTGCGGACCGACCCGGAGCGCCCCGGCCCGGTCGACCCAGGCGATCGATCCGCCCCCGGCGGAAACCTCGGCCAGATCGATCACCGGCACGCGGATCGGATGGCCGGTGCCGTGCATCAGCCGGTTGCCCGAGGCACCGCCGCCGACTTCATATTCCGGTGTCGTCTCGTAGGCTGCATCGCGGATCAGTGAGGCCTTTGCAGTCGTGCCGCCCATATCGAATGAGAGAAGATCACGCTGCCCGGTCTGGGCCGCGACGGCGGCGGCGGCGACCACCCCGGCGGCAGGACCGGATTCGACAGCCATTGCGGGCATGTTGACGCCTTCCGCCGCCTCGAACACACCGCCGTTTGAGCCCATGACATAGAGCGGCGGCAGGCCCAGTTCGTCTATGCTGCCGGTCAGGCGCGCCAGATAGCTGGCCAGGATCGGGCCAACATAGGCGCAGATTGCTGTTGTCGAGGTGCGCTCGAATTCGCGGATTTCGGGCAGCACCTCGCAGGACAGATAGACCGGGATATCGGGAAAGGCTGCGCGCAATGCGGCGCCCAGCTTGCGTTCATGATCGGGGTTGAGGAACGAGAAGAGTAGCGAGACGGCAATCGCATCGACCTGCATCTCGCGCAGGGCATCGATGAGTGATGGGATCTCGTCTTCGGCCAGCGGCGTGACGACACTGGCGTCGGCGCCAATTCGTTCGGTGATCTCGAGCCGGCGCCGCCGCGGCACCAGGATATGGGGTGGATCCTGAAACAGATCGTAGAGATCGGCGCGGGCCGAGCGGCGCAGTTCCAGGATATCGCGAAAGCCGCGGGTCGAGACGGTCGAGGCGCGGGCGCCCTTTTTTTCCAGGATTGCGTTGGTGACGACGGTCGTGGCGTGGGCAACCAGCGAGACATCATCGGCGGCGATGCCGTGGCTGGCCAATGCGGCGCGCAGGCCCTGCAGCACGCCCGCGCCGAAATCATGGGGCGTCGTCGGCACCTTGGCGACGCCGATGCGCCCACCGGACTCTTCCAGAAGGGCGACATCCGTAAATGTGCCGCCAATGTCGATGCCGATACGCCAAGCCATGCAGAACCCCTTTTGCGCAACGCTAGTCCGCAACAGCGTGCGCTGCAAAGGGTCGGAGGGCCGCGCGGGCGCATCATCGCTCATTTGGTGCGCTCGCCTGTTGCCGCGCGGAACCGCTCCCAACCAGTAATCTGCCCTCGCGGCAATCTTGACCACTTGGCACTGATCCGACAGTGTCGGCAGTGGCGAACAGGAAAGTTCGTATACGGCGCAGCAGCTTGAAATTGCCCAGCGCAGTCAAGCCAGCGCCACACGACAAGGGAGAGTTCCATGACGAGATTTCATCTTGGTCTTGCTGCCGGTGCTGCACTGGCATTGGGCCTGGCTGCACCTGCCAGCGCGCAACAACAATTCGTATCGATCGGAACCGGCGGTGTGACCGGCGTCTACTATCCGACCGGCGGTGCTATCTGCCGTTTGGTGAACAAAGACCGCAAAGAACACGGCATTCGCTGCTCGGCGGAATCGACCGGTGGGTCGATCTACAACATCAACACCATTCGCGCGGGCGAGTTGGACTTTGGCGTTGCCCAGTCTGACTGGCAATACCATGCCTATAACGGCACCTCGAAGTTTGCCGACAATGGCAAGTTCGAGAAGCTGCGGGCGATCTTTTCGGTTCACCCGGAGCCGGTGACGATCATTGCGCGCGGCGATGCCGGTATCAGCAATGTCACCGACCTTAAAGGCAAGCGCGTCAATATCGGGAATGCCGGATCGGGCACGCGCGGCACCTGGGAAGTGATGGAAGGCGCACTTGGTTGGGAGCGCAGCGACCTGAAACTGGCTGGCGAGATGAAGTCGGCAGAAACCGGACAGGCGCTTTGCGATAACAAGATCGACGCCTATTTCTGGTTGGTCGGCCACCCGTCGGCTTTGACGCAGGAATCGCTGGCAAGCTGTGACGCGAAAATGGTCAATGCGACGGGCGACGCCATCGACAAGCTGATTGCTGACAACAGCTTCTATCGCAAGGCCACGATCCCGGCCGGCATGTATGGTGACAACGAAGAGATCACCACGTTTGGTGTCGGGGCGACCTTTGTGACGTCGTCGGATGTGCCAGCAGACGTTGTCTATGTTGTCGTGAAAGCTGTCTTCGAGAACTTTGATGCGTTCAAGAAGCTGCACCCTGCCTTTTCGAACCTGAAGGCGGAAGAGATGATCCGTGACAGCCTTTCGGCGCCGCTGCACGAAGGTGCGGTGCGTTACTACAAAGAAAAAGGCTGGATGTAGGTCTGGTCCCGGGCGGGCCGCGGGCCCGCCCATTCCGGCGTCATTGTCGGCCACTGGCCTGCGCCCGCAGGCGCGATCGACGCCCATCGTCCGGGCGGCCAACCGGCCGGGCATCTTTATTCAGACGTGCTGAGGGGGACGTCCGGCCATGGCCACCGTCGAGAAATCTGCTGCTGAAATTGCTGCCGAAGTCGATAGCGGCGCCCGAACGCTGCAAGGCGGGCTGTCCCGGCTGATCCCTATCTTATGCTTTATCTGGGCGGTCTATCACCTCTATATCGCGTCGCCGGTTCCGTCGTTGCTGACCTCCGAAACCGGCATTGGTTTTTTCTATTTCATCGGGAATCTATCAATTTCGCGCAAAGTCCATCTGGCCTTTGCGGTCATTCTGGCGATCCTGGCCTATCCGCTGATCAAATCTGCGCCGCGTGACCGGGTGCCGGTTTATGATTGGGTGCTGCTGGTGCTGGGCGTCGGCACGATCTTTTACATGATCGTGATGAACACCCATATCGCCGAGCGCGCGGGCAGCTTTGATCACGCATTCATTCCCTATGACATGACAATTGCCACGATTGGCATCGGTGTGCTGACCTTGTGCGTCTTCCGCACGTTGGGCCTGCCCCTGATCATCGTCGCCGCCATTCTGGCCGGTTATGTCTTTATCGGCGGGGGCAACTGGGAAGGGGCCTCTTTCGTCAAGGGGATGTGGCATTTCTGGATGCAGGAGGAAGGCATTTTCGGCAAACCGCTGGAAGTGTCGACGCAGACCATCTTTTTGTTCGTTCTCTTTGGTGCGATCCTGGAGAAAGCCGGTGCCGGAAACTATTTCATCAAAATCGCCTTTGCCCTGCTGGGCCATCTGAAAGGCGGCCCGGCCAAGGCAGCGGTCATCGCATCGGCCATGAGCGGGCTTTATTCCGGGTCTTCGATTGCGAACACAGTGACGACGGGCACGTTCACCATTCCGCTGATGAAAAAGACCGGGCTGTCCGCCGAAAAGGCGGGCGCGGTCGAAGTCGCGTCGTCGACGAACGGTCAATTGACGCCGCCAGTCATGGGGGCCGCAGCCTTCCTGATCGCGGAATTCACAGGGATCCAGTATACCGAGATCCTGATCCACGCGCTGGTTCCGGCGTTGGTCAGCTATATCGCGTTGGTCTATATCGTGCATATCGAGGCCTGCAAGCTGGACCTCAAGGGCCTGCCGAAACCGCCCAGCACGATGCGCTTTGCCATGAAGGGCATTCTTGTTCTGAGCGGATTTATCGGGATCGGGCTGCTGTTTCTGGCGGTGCATCTGGTCAAGAATGTCGTCAACAGCGTCTTTCCGGATCTGTCGATGATGTACATAATCGCGGTTCTGCTGGCGGGGTATCTGCTGTTGTTATGGCAGGCATCCCGCAGACCGGATCTGGAAATTGACGATCCCGATGCGCCGGTCACTGAACTGCCCAAGGCGGGCGAAACCGCGGTGACGGGGACATACTATCTGATCCCCATCGTGTTGCTGTTGTGGTGCATTCTGCCGACACCCGACAAGTTGTCGGCGCATCTGTCAGCGTTTTACGCCTGCCTGGCCATGACTTTCGTAACGCTGACCCAGCATCCGCTGAAGGCGATCATGCGCGGTGAGGGCGGACTGGGCGAGCGGTTCCGCCAGGGCGTCAGCGACTGGGTCAACGGCATGGTCGGCGGCGCCCGCAACATGATCTCGATCGGGATCGCAACCGCGGCTGCCGGGATCATCATCGGATCGATTTCGCTGACCGGTGCGCACGGCGTTGTCGGCGAATTCGTCGAATACCTTTCCGCCGGAAACCTTCTGCTGATGCTGGTGCTGGTGGCGTTGATGAGCCTGATCCTGGGCATGGGACTGCCGACGACTGCGAACTATCTGGTCGTCTCGTCCCTGATGGCGCCGGTCATCATCACATTGGGTGCGCAAAACGGGCTGATCGTGCCGCTGATCGCGGTGCATCTCTTTGTGTTCTATTTCGGCATTCTGGCCGATGACACGCCGCCGGTCGGGTTGGCTGCATTCGCAGCGGCGGCGATCTCTAAAGGCGACCCGATCAAGACGGGTATACAAGGCTTCGCCTATGACATCCGGACCGCCCTGCTTCCGTTCCTGTTCATCTTCAACACCGAACTGCTGTTGATTGATGTCACCTGGTACAAGGCGATCTTCGTCTTTTGCGTCGCGGTGATGGCGATGATGCTGTTCGCGTCGGCAACGCAGGGCTGGCTGCTGACCAAAAGCCGAATCTGGGAGTCTGCGATCCTGTTGTTGATCGCGTTCACGCTGTTCAGGCCAGGCTATTGGTTGGATCAGATCGATGCGCCTTTTGTGCAAAGCCCGCCTGCGCAGATTTACGAGACCTTCGCGGCGGTGCCGGAAGGCGGCGAGATGCGGGTCGTCGTCACCGGGCCGGATTTCGATTCGGGCGAGACCAAGTCGACCACGTTGCTGGTGCCCATCGGGGCCGCTGGTGAAGGCGCGGCGCGGTTGGAGAAGGCCGGGTTGCTGGTCATTGTCGAGGATGGCAAAGCCAAGCTGGAGGAGCCGTTCCCGCAAACGCCGTTCTTCGATCAGATCGGGACCAGTTTCGATTACTATGGCGACGAACCCGTTCATATATCGGAGGTAAAAGCCCCGGCCGACCGGATGCCGAAAGAGGTCTTCTACCTACCGGCGCTGATCCTGTTCGGGCTGGTCCTGTTGATGCAAATGCCACGGCGCCGTCGTGAACAGGAGCTGGGCGGCGAGGCCACCGCGTGAACCGGCGCGCCAGCCATGTGTTCCCGCGCCATTCGCGCAATCAGCCGCCCATCGCGGTGTCTGGGCAGGGCTGTTACCTGACCGATGCCGACGGCAAGCAGTATCTGGATGCGTCGGGCGGGGCCGCAGTTTCGTGCCTGGGTCATGGCGACCGCGAGGTCACGGAGGCGATCAAGGCCCAGCTTGACCAGTTGGCCTTTGCCCATACCGGCTTTTTGTCGTCCGAACCTGCCGAAGCGTTGGCAGATCTATTGATCGAGCATGCGCCGCCGGGGATCGAACGGGTCTATTTTGTGTCCGGCGGATCCGAGGCAGTCGAAGCCGCACTTAAGCTGGCGCGCCAATATCATCTGGAACGCGGTGACGAAGGGCGTGTGCGCATTATCGGGCGGCGCCAGAGCTATCACGGCAACACATTGGGCGCACTGTCGGCCGGTGGCAATGCATGGCGCAAGCGGCCCTTTGAGGGGATGCTGGTCGAGACGAGCCATATCGCCCCCTGTTACGCCTATCGCGGGCAGGAGGCGGGTGAGGATGCGGTCGATTACGGCCACCGGGTTGCCGACGAACTGGAGACCGAAATCCAGCGCCTTGGGCCGGAGAATGTGTCCTGTTTTGTGGCCGAACCGGTTGTGGGCGCGACCCTGGGCGCGGTCCCGGCAGTGGCGGGATATTTCGCACGAATTCGCGAGATCTGCGACCGCCACGGCGTTCTTTTGATTCTGGACGAGGTCATGTGCGGCATGTGCCGGACCGGGCGGCTGTTTGCGTCGGAACATGACGGTGTCAGACCGGACATCGTGACCATCGCCAAGGGATTGGGCGGGGGATACCAGCCGATCGGCGCGGCGCTGTGTTCAGGAGAGATTTACCGGACAATCGAAGAAGGGTCCGGCTTTTTCCAGCATGGCCACACCTATCTGGGGCATCCGACGGCGTGCGCGGCGGGATTGGCGGTGGTTTCGGCCCTGCTGAACCGCGAGTTGGTCGCACGGGCAGAAGTGATGGGCGAGCGGTTGCAAACGGCGCTGGAGGATGCGTTCGGTCAGCATGCCCATGTCGGCGACATCAGAGGGCGGGGCCTTTTTCGCGGGATCGAGTTTGTCGAGGACCGCGAGAGCAAGGCGCCCTTCGATCCGGCGCGCGGCATCAACAAGGCGTTGAAGAAGACGGCGTTTGAAAACGGACTGATCTGCTATCCCATGGGCGGGACCGTTGACGGCATTCATGGCGACCATGTCCTGCTGGCGCCGCCCTTCATATTGGAGGACGCCCATATCGGCGAGATTGTCGACAAGCTGGACCGGTCTTTCCGGTCCATTCTTTAGGCGGGTTTCGGCGGCTGACTATGAGGCGGCCGTCCCGCCCTGTTCTGCCGGTTCCTCGGCGGGCATCGCGGCGGACTCGTGTTGTTCTTCGCCCCGTTGTTCTTCAGCAAGCCGAACGGCGGCCTGGAACATCAGCGACAGCAAGACGCCCCAGATCATCCCGAAAAAGCCAAGGCCCAGCGCCCAGATCAGGACGGTTGCGATGATCTGCATCTTGGTCATGCCCAGGCGCTGGCCAATGATTTCGGGCGTGTAGCTGTAGGCTTCGAGCACGCCCATCAATTTGGCGATGACCAGCATCATACCCAGCCGGATCAGCATATCGAAGATGCCGCCAAAGCTGACCACCGTGAAGCCGAACCATCCCAATCCCACTTCCAGATTGGTGAGCATCAGGAAGCCGCCGACGAACATGCACAAGATGCCGCCGATCTTTGGGATCGCGGTAATGAAGCCAAGCACAACAGACATAAAGAGGATTGCGCCCAGGCCCAGCCCGAAGGGAAGCAGCGTCAGCGCCACCGAATAGAACAGCGTCATCGTCAAGGCGACTTCGAGATAGCCGACCATGAATAGGCTGATGCCAGTTTGGAACAGCTCGCCAAAACGCAGCACGTTCGCGCGCAGCTTTTCGTCCTTGATCCCGTTCGAGATGATCGAACGGTGCATCTTCACTTCCTTGTCCCATCCGCCCAGGATCGTGCCGACGATAATCGCGGCGATGACAAGCTTGATCCAGTCGGCCAGGATTACGGCGGCGAACTTGGCAATCGATCCGACCGAGGCCTTCAGAACCGCTTTGATATCCTTGATCGCATCGCCTGCGATGACGGCGAAAGTATCGGACAGACCGCGCCAGCCGCCGCCTTCCTCGACATTCACGTCGGGAACGATGTCGGGCAACTGGTCGTGCAGAAATTTCAGGATCTGGTCCAGCCCGTCCAGGATCTGAGGCAGCTGGGCTTCGATCTGGTGATAGAAGACTTGTCCCTGCTGCTGGATGATGAACAGCAGAAACGGCACGACCAGCATGGTGAAAAGCACCATTCCCCAGGAGATGATCTTGATCACCCAGCGTTCATTGGGGATCGAAAGATGGATGTCCCAAACGCGTTTCCGGCCGCGCCAGATAAACGCGAAGTGCACCGGGCGTCCCTGGACGATGCTTTCAATATTCGGGTGAACGCCGACGGCGAAAATGATGATCGAGATGACGAAGACAAAGCCCTTATAGGCAAGGATCATCGGCAGCAGAAAAAACACCAGAGCATAGAGCCAGAGCGCAAACCCTGCCGGGCTGGGCAGGCGGTCGACAATGCGGTCCATGGGTCGTCTCCTCGCGGCGCAAGGGGCCGAGTCTACGGCGTTGGTGCGATGCGCTCAACCATTGGTGCGGGTCCATGGTGCAGGCGGCAGGATATCGTTATTCGTGCCGGTATTCCCCACCCTGCCCGTCTGGGCCTTAGAACATCAGGCGCGTGATACGTTCGGATGTTTGTTCCAGCGCCGTGCGGAATTCGAGCATCTTTTCAACGGGAAGCCGCTGTGACGGTCCGTGTACGGCAAGTGCTGCATAAAACTTGCCGGATGCGTCAATGACCGGGACGGCGATCGCCGCCATGGCATCCACAAATTCGCGGTCATCCACGGCGTAGCCCTGACGGGCGATTTGCTCCAGTTCTTCTTGCAACTGGGCCGGATCGGTGATCGTGCGGTCGGTCAGCGGCTCGAGCGGGAGCGCCGCGATCAGGCGTACGCGGTCTTGCGCAGATTGGCTGGCCAAAAATGTCTTGCCACTGGCCGTGCAGTGAAACGGCACATGACTGCCGATGGGCAGCTGCACACGGATTGGCCAATCAGTTTCGACCCTGTCGATATAGATCATGCCCTTGTCCTGCGGGGTGACCAGGTTGACGGTCTCGCCGGTTGCATTGGAGAGCGCGGCCATCAATTGGTGCCGTGCGATCGGGGCATGGGCGGACGACAGCACGCCGGTCGCCAGATTGCGGGCGCGCCGCCCGGGACGAAAACGGCGCGTGCCGGGTTCGCGGACCAGCAGACCTTCTGCCTCCATCGCGTTGCAAAGCCGATGGACCGTTTGTTTGGGCAGGTCCAGGGACCGATAGATCTCGGACGCGGTCAGGGCCGTCACCGATTGGCTCAGCACCTCGAGGATCCGGAACGGGCGCATATTAGGGGCCAGCTTTTCGTCTTTTGGCGTCAATTTGGCCTCGCGGTTCGCCGCTGGGACGTAATTTTCTTGCGTCAGAGTGATTCTTCCGTCAGTGTCTCACAAAACGAGATTAAATGTCTCAAAAAATAATACTTCTCCTGGGGGAGGCGCTTGGAAGCCGATTTCGTTATTGTGGGTGCGGGTTCTGCGGGATGCGTGTTGGCCAATCGGCTTTCGGCCGACGGCAAGCATCGTGTTCTGGTTGTCGAGGCGGGGGGCCGCGACAAGAACCCATGGATCCATATTCCGGTCGGTTATTTCAAAACCATGGGGAACCCGGCGACGGATTGGTGCTTTCACACCGAACCTGACCCGGGACTCAACGGCCGGTCGATACCTTGGCCGCGCGGCAAGGTTCTGGGCGGTTCCAGCTCGATCAACGGTTTGCTGTATGTCCGCGGTCAGGCACGCGACTATGACGTTTGGCGCCAGTTGGGGAACGAGGGCTGGGCCTGGGACGATGTTCTGCCGCTGTTCAAACGGGCAGAGACCTGGGAAGGCGGCGGATCAGATGTTCGGGGCGGTTGCGGGCCGCTGCGCGTCGGGGCGACCAGGCTGAGCCGTCCGGTGATTGACGCCTGGATTGACGCCGCGGTCGCTGCGGGATTTCCGGCAAATCCCGACTATAATGGCGACGATCAGGAAGGTGTTGCGCTTTATCAGTTGACCCAACATCGTGGCAAAAGATGCAGCTCGGCGGTGGCGTTCCTGCGCCCGGCCCTGGATCGAAAAAACCTGGAAGTCATCACGAACGCCCATGTGAGCGGCCTGACCTTTGACGGTGCGCGCGTCACCGGCCTGACGGCCTGGCGCGGCGGCGAGGAGATGACGATCAGTGCCAGGCACGGCGTTGTTCTGTCGGCGGGCGCAATCGGATCGCCGCAGATACTGATGACATCGGGCATTGGACCGGGCGACAACCTGTCGGACAACGGCGTGAAAATTCGCCGTGCGCTTCCCGGGGTCGGTCAGAACCTGCAGGACCATTTACAGGCCCGCCCCGTCTATAAGTGCAAGACGTCGACCATCAACACGGAAATCCGCAGCATCTGGCGCAAGGCCGCGATGGGGGTCGAGTACGCGCTGCGCCGGACGGGACCGATGACAATGGCCGCCTCGCTGGGTGCGGGATTTGTCAAATCGCGGCCGGACCTGGAAACGCCGGACCTGCAGTTTCACATCCAACCGTTCAGCGCTGACAGCCCGGCTGAAGGGCCGCATCCGTTTTCGGCGTTCACCGCATCGGTATTGCAATTGCGACCGGAAAGCCGCGGGCATCTGGAGCTGAAATCCGCGGATATGCGGGAAGCGCCGCTGATCCACCCCAATTATCTGGCTACCAAAACGGACTGTGACACCATCGTGGCCGGAATTCGTATCACCCGGAAGATTGCAACCCATGCGCCGCTGGCCGGGATGATCACCGAGGAACACGCCCCGGGCCCCGGGATCGATAACGATGACGACGACGCGATCCTGGATTGGGCACGCGACACAGCGACGACGATCTATCACCCCACGGGGACCTGTAAGATGGGCACCGACGAGATGGCCGTCGTCGACCCGCGCCTGAAGGTGCGCGGGGTCGACCGCCTTTGGGTCGCCGATGCCTCGATCATGCCGGAAATCGTCTCGGGCAACACCAACGCCCCCGCCATCATGATCGGCGAGAAAGCGTCAGATCTGATCCTGGAGGATGCCGTCTGATGGATATGGCGATGGACTTCTTCAAGATCATCATTGCCGACCTGATCCTGTCGGGCGACAACGCATTGATCATCGGCATGGCGGCAGCCGGGCTGGCGCCCGAGTTGCGGGCCAAGGCCATTCTTTACGGCATAATCATCGCCGCAGTTTTGCGGATCGTCTTTGCCGTCGTCGCAACCAGTCTTCTGGACGTGCCCGGGCTGTTGTTCGTAGGCGCATGCCTGCTGTTCTGGGTCTGCTGGCGGCTTTTTTGCGAGATTCGCGAAGCGACGGATGCGCGGGCGGAAGAGGCGCTTGCAGTCGCGGGCAATGTCGATGGCGGTTATACCGGCCCGCCGCGGCGGACGATGGGCCAAGCGCTGATATCGATCACGATCGCAGATGTGTCCATGTCGTTGGATAATGTGCTGGCCGTGGCCGCGATTGCCGATGGCGACAAGGGGATGCTGATCTTTGGCCTGGGCCTTGCGATTTTGCTGATGGCCTTTGCCGCGACGATGATCATGAGATTGCTGGCATCTTATCCCTGGATCTCGTGGCTGGGTCTGGTTGTGCTGGTCTATGTGGCGTCCGAGATGATGTACCGTGGATTTTTTGACGTCGAGATGGGGGTCGGGCCGATGTTCGGCCTTGTCGAGGGATATCAACTTGGAAAGCAACATTGACGTGACCGGAATTGCAAACATTCAGGCCGCGTCAGAAACCGGGACCGGTGCAAGTCGATCTGCAGTCGGACCCAAATCGAGCAGAGTCCTGGGCCTTCGGTCTCGGCTTGAAAATTCAAGAACAGAAGGCAAATCATCAAGGGAGACGATGAGATGAAACGTTTGACCAGTCTTGCTGCCGGTCTGATCGGCGGTGCGGCGTTGATGGCCTCGGCCGCCTACGCTGAAACGGTGATCCGCGTACAATCGGTGATCCCGGCCAAGGCCGACGAAGTTCACATGCTTCAGGAGTTCGCCAACGACGTCGAAGCGCTGACCGGCGGTTCGGTGAAGTTTGAAATCCTGCCGGCGGGCGCTGTTGTCGGTGTCAAGGAAACGCTGGACGCAGTTGACAGCGGCTTGATCGAAGCTGGATTTGCCTGGACCCACTACTGGTCCGGTAAGCACCCAGCCGCGATGCTGTTCGGCTCGCCGGTTGCGGGCGCCGGTGTCGGTATCGACAACATCGCCTTCCTGTCGTGGTTCCAGTATGGCGGCGGCAAAGAGCTGTATGACCAGCTGTGGTCGGAAATGGGCGTGAACGTCAAAGGCTTCATGCTTCAGCCGGTCGGCCCCGAGGCGCTGGGTTGGTTCAAAGAGCCGATCACCTCGATGGACGATTTCCGCAAGTACCGCTTCCGGACGCCTCCGGGCATCCCGGGCCAGACCTACAAAGATATCGGTGTTGCTTCGGTCGCCATGGGCGGCGGTGACATTCTTCCAGCCCTGGAAAAAGGCACCATCGACGCAGCCGAGTGGTGCTGTCCGAAGCCTGACTCGGTTTTTGGTTTCCAGAAGGTCCTGAAGCACTACTATCTGCAGGGTCTGCACCAGGTCGTCGTGAACGCTGACATCTATATCAATGGTGATGTCTACAACTCGCTGACGCCGCTGGAGAAGAAGGCCATCGAAGTCGCCGCGAATGCGTCGCTGTCGAAAGCCATGTCCTACCGCATCTATGAAAACGGTAAGGCCCTTAAGGATCTGACCGAAAACCACGGTGTTATCCTGCACGACACGCCTGCTGACTACTTCCCGGCTTACATGAATGCAGCCCGTGCTGCGCTGGAGAAGAATGCGGCCGAAAACGAGTTCTTCGGCAAGGTCTGGCAGAGCCAGAAGGACTTCGCTGCGATTGCCGTTCCGTTCTGGGCCGGTGCTCAGGCTTCGAACGCCGCGCTTGGCAAAGCCTTCGCAGACAGCGTGAAAAAGCAGTAATGTGAAAAAGGCGCTGCGCCTTTTTGGTGCAGCGCCGGAAAATTGGCTCCCGCCGGGAGCCGATGGAAGGGGGCCACGGTCCCTTTCCAGTCGTTTCAGGTGCGGGCGCTGCGCCGCCGCCGTATGGGTTGACTAACCCGGCCAAGCAGCAGGAGATGTTGCCGACCACGCGCGTTGCGCAAAGCAAGCGCGGCCAACGGCCCGAAGAGGCTGGATAAAGCCCGTGCGAGCGGCATGATGTTTCGGCGCAAATGCGTCACGAGGGGGATAAGATGTCCGATACGAAAACCAATACGGATATCGGTGAACTGGACACTACTGACGAGCTGATCGCCGAGCGGCGGGCCGAAAAGCCTGGGGAAACCCCCGAGGACATGACGCCCTGGCAACGCCCGATCACAGCCATCATTGATGTCATCAACCTCTGGGCCGGACGGATTTTCTGTTTGCTGCTGATCCCGCTGATCTTCGCAGCGGTCTATGAGGTGGTGTCGCGGACCGGTTTTGGGATGCTGGTCGCAAACGACATGGTCGAAGAGGCGCGCGATTGGGGCCTCGGCCCGACGCTTTGGCAGTACGATGTCAGCCGCATGCTGGGCGGCGTGCTGTTCATGGGGGCGGCGGGATATGCGTTGCTGCGCGGCGTGCACATTCGCGCTGATTTTCTCTACCGCAACTGGTCGCTGAAATCGCAGGCAACGGTCGATGCCGTGCTTTATATGGCCTTCTATTTCCCGGCCATGCTGTTCTTTTTCTGGAGCGCGATGGACTATACTTGGGGCGCTTTCAACCCTAGAAACGAGTTCGCCTATACCGGGTGGGAACGCCTTTCGGACAGCACATGGGCGCCGGTTCTGGGCCCCGCGCGCGCTGCAATGCCGCTGGGTGCATTCTTGCTGTTCCTGCAAGGTTTCCCGGAGCTCTTCCGCGCCTTTCACCAGATGGGCAAGGAACGCGAGCGGAAATTCACACGCATCCTGCCCTTCTATCTGATCGGTCTGGCCATCGTCTTTGTCGGTGTCTTCTTTCCGGCGACACTGGGCGCGATCATGCCCGATGCGGTCGGCGAATTCTGGCAAAGCCTGTTTGGGCGCGGCGGCTCGCTGACGCCTGACAAGACGATCATCGGTCTGATCATGCTGGGCGTGATGCTGTTTTCGATCTTTGTCGGCTTTCCGATCTCGTTCACGCTGATTTTCCTGGGCTTTATCTTCAATTCCTGGGGGTTCAACACCAAGGTCACGTTCTTCCTGCTGACCGCGAAGACGAACGAGACCATGCTGGACGACCAATTGGTCGCCGTGCCGCTGTTCATCTTCATGGGCATCATGATGGAACAAGCTGGGCTGATGGAGCGGCTGTTCAACGCGGTGCAGTTGATGATGAGCCGGGTGCGCGGCGCCCTTTTCATTGCGGTCCTGTTCGTGTCCACGATCTTTGCGGCGGCAACTGGGATTGTCGGCGCCTCTGTCACCATCCTCGGGATCATGGCGGCACGGACCATGAATAAGTCGGGCTATGACGTGCGTGTCGCGGCAGGCTCGATCACCGCGGGCGGCACGCTGGGCATTTTGATCCCGCCATCGATCATGCTGATCGTGATGGGACCCGTGCTGGAAGTTCCGGTGACCGATCTTTTCCGCGCGGCGATCATCCCGGGCGTGATGTTGGCCAGCCTTTACCTGATCTATGCGGTTGGCCGCTGTATGCTGAACCCGGATCTCGGACCGATCTTGCCCGAGGACGAGCAGCCCGAAACATCGCCTTTCTATTGGATGGAGGTGCTGTCGGTCCTGTCCGCCCTTTTCATCTTCATATGGCTCTGCGTCGAAGGCGCCGGCGGCGGGCTCAGTTTCTTCCCGTTTGCCGGGTTGCTGATCCCGATCGTCTGGCTGATCGTGATGTATATGGCCTTCGTCTATATGCGAAAGGTCCGCCCGGGCGGCTTTTATTTCTCGGATCTTTGGTACGAGTTCTTTATGGGTCTGGTGCCGCCAACGGTCCTGATCGCCTTCGCGCTGGGGTCGATTCTGGCCGGTTGGGCCACCCCGGTCGAGGCGTCGGCGTGCGGCGCTTTCGGGTCAATTGTGCTGTCGCTTGCCTATCGTAAACTGACGATCCCAGGCGGCTATGACGCGATGATCAAGACGCTGGAGATTACTGTCCTGATCATGTTCCTGGTGGCAGCGTCCAACTTCTTTGGCGCGGTCTTCTCGAACCTCGGCACCCCGAAGATGCTGACCGAGGTTCTGCTGGGCCTCAATCTTTCGACGACCTGGACGCTGATCCTGATCATGGCATTGATCTTCCTTCTGGGTTGGCCGTTGGAGTGGGTGCCGATAGTGTTGATTATCGTGCCGATCCTGCTGCCTGTGGTCGAAAGCCTGGACTTCGGATTGGAGCGCGAGGAGCTTTTGATCTGGTTCGCCATCCTTGTTGCGGTGAACCTGCAAACCGCCTGGCTCAGTCCACCCGTTGCGCTATCGGCCTATTTCCTGAAGGGCGTCGTGCCGGAATGGGACCTGAAGGACATCTATCTGGGCATGATGCAGTTCATGGTAATTCAGTTGATCGGTTTGATCCTGATCTTCATCTTCCCGGAAATCGCGCTTTGGCTACCGCAATACATCTATGGAAAATGACGGCCGTTGAATGGCTTGGGTTCGGGCAACTTGCCCGGCCCGTTGCAACGTTGACCGGCAGAGGATGACCGTCGGGCGGTGGCGAGGTTGCTAACCAGGTCTGAGGTTTCGCCGCGTGAAGCTGTTATGGCGGCGGGCGCGAGATAGTTCGAACTCTGCAAGCTCGCGATGCATCTGCGATATATCTGCCGCCCAGGGCTCAGACCCAGCGAAGAACGCTTCGCTGCGTGAAGCTGTTGTGGCGGTGTTGCCAGACCAATGCGAACCGGTCTTGGTTCGCCCTTACCTGCCAGATTTCAGGCCGCGCCAAGCTCGCGCCACTCAGCAGGTGCGGCGGCGCGGTTCGGTTTGAAGTTCGTCTGGCTGTACAGATGGCGTTCGGGATTGAAATGGTTATGGACCGAGGAACGGACAGCGGAAAACTTCCGCAGGCTTCGCATGCGCCGAAAGCGGGGCATCGCCCGTTCTGGGCTTCGGAAGGGCAGATGTGAGTTTTCAGCGCGTTTGTTCAACCAGCGCCCCGTGACCCGCAGATCAGACCCGTCCAGGTCGCGTAGCGCCGGACCGTAGGACCTGAGGCGATTGGTGACAACGCTACCCGGCCGACCGTGGCGCTTCATCAATTCCAGAGGAATTTCAATGCCGCCGTACGGTCTTGTTTCTTCGTGACGACGGCCTCGATCACCTCGCCTTCGCGATCGACGGCGCGCCGGAGGTATTGCCGTTCGCCGTTGATCTTCACAAAAACCTCGTCCACATGCCATCGCCATTGCGGCCCGGCGCGCATTCGATCGATCCGCTTTCGGCGGATCTCGGCGGCGAACATCGGGCCAAACCGGTTCCACCGAAACCAAACCGTCTCGTGGCTGTTGTCGGCGTCGCGCTCGTGGAGAAGATCCGTTTCGACGTCAAGACAGAAATCTTGAACCGAGCCTCGCCTGCCTGTCAAAGCCCTACGATCCTCGGGACCCTGGTCACAGCCGCCCTGCCCTCATGTTTTCTGTATCAGAGTCACCTGCCCTTGCGCCGAACATCCCCTTTGCGCGCATGCCCAACCAGTGGCCATACTGGATCGGCATATCCGCAAAGGGATTGTCCTCGCCCAGGTCGAATGCAGCGTGCCGGGGCCAATACGGGTCAAGCAGAACCTCGCGAGCCAACGCGACCAGATCGGCGGCCCCGGAACGTAGTATCGTTTCGGCCTGCGCGCCCCGGGTGATCAACCCAACCGCTTGGGTCGGGATGTCGGCGCCCTGTCTGATTTGCGCAGCATAACCCACCTGATAGCCGGGGGTCGGGGACGGCAGCGTGTTCTTTCCGTATCCGGCAATTCCGCCAGAGGAACAATCAATCGCGTCGACGCCGAACGCCTTGACCCGTCTTGCCAACTCGACCGAGTCCTCGATGTCCCAACCATCAACCTTCCCGTCGGTTGCCGAGATCCGCAGAAACAATGGTTTGTCCGCCGGCCAAACGGCGCGTACGGCTTCGCACAACTCCATCGTGAAGCGCATCCGGTTGTCACGGCTGCCGCCATAGGCGTCTGTGCGTTTGTTGGACAAGGGCGATAGAAAACTGTGACTGAGATAGCCGTGGGCGGAGTGAATCTCGACCACGTCAAAGTCCAATTCTTCCGCACGTCGGGCGGCATCGCACCATTTGCCAATCAGAGCAGTAATGTCCGTCGGGCTCAGTTCAGCTGGAACCAGCCAATCATCGTCAAAGGGCACTGCAGACGCCCCGACAGTATCCCAGTTCATCTCACCTTTTGCGAATTCCCTCTCAGATAGCGGGCAATCGCCTTCCCAGGGGCGGCTGATCGAGGCCTTGCGTCCAGCATGTGCCAGCTGGATGCCGATGGCTGCACCGCGCGCTTTAACCTGCTCGACAACGGGTCGCATCGCATCACGGTGGTCATCAGACCACAGCCCGGTGCAGCCATGGGTGATCCGCCCGCGCTTTTCGACGGCCGTCGCTTCGACAAAGATGAGACCGGCGCCACCCATCGCAAATTGATTCAGGTGGGTGAGATGCCAATCGTTCATAAGCCCGTCACGCGCCGAATACTGGCACATCGGTGCAACTACGATCCGGTTTTTCAGGGTCAGGCCGCGAACCGAAAACGGGCTGAATAGGACATTCTTGGCCATCGTTCAGGTCCGCACAATTTCTTGCCCGGCCCAGCTTTGTGTCGCTGGGACGTTGAAGTTGACGACAAAATCGATCTTGCTGAACAACCACTTGCCGTCCTTGCGGACATATTCCTCGTCATAGTCGCCCAGAATCCACCGACTGATTTTCTCACCATCCTCCATCATCGTGCAGGGCATCAGTATCCGCCATGTGCCCTTGGCGGTATCGCCATCAACATCGATGATAAAGTTCATGGCCAGGTGCGCTGCAAAGACAATCTGAGCCGATATTCCGCCAAAGAACTCCTCGATCGCAGCACGGCTGGCATGGTGGCCGAAGACGGCGCTGGTCCAGACGGCTTCGTTCGTGAACAAGGGACCCAGCTTGTCCGGGGGATACCCCAGATCGCACCAGCCCATGTAGACATGCTTCAGTTTCTTGATGTCTTCAATCGATTCAAGACGGTCAATTCTGGTCTCAAGGTCCATCGCGATTTTTCCTTTTACGCCCAAGAAGGCGGGATCAATGATAACGCTTCCCGAAGCGGGCCGCTTTGTGGCCACGCCAGGAAAATCCACCAAGGTCGAGAACGAGCATTCGACGATGGCGGGACCGATCATCGATGCATCGAGGTCCTGCAGATCGATCCGATCCAGATGTGACCCTATCCGGAAGAATACCTGGCCGCAATTCGTGAATGCAGGGGTCTTGGCATCGAGCTGGCAACGCCGAAGTCTATGCCGAAATCAATGCCGTCCGAGCAGACGACGGCGAGATTCAATGCCCCCAAAACATGCCATCGCAAAGAATGTTCGGGAGCATCGGTTTCAGTTGGGAAAGGGTGCGAGTTATCGCCAATCGAAGTGAGGCGCCGTCCTGGGTCGCGTATCGGAGACCGATACCGCAGCTTTGACGCAGCTTCGATACGCCAACCCACTCGGACGGGTTGGCGGGAGGTGATGGATTGCGAACCAATCCCAGCAGGTCTGAACACTTTTCAGCCGGGACGAGGACAAGCAATGACGCGAACGCCGTCCAGCGACGCGGAAAACGGCTATGGCGCGAGAGCAGCGTGTTACCTGCAACTTGTCTGTCGATCATCATCGTATCGCCATTTGGGCGGCGAACAGTCGTTGTACCTGACCATTCGACGCTTTGGTCTGTTGATGCATCGACGAACCCGTCGACCAGTACGAGTGTCGCGGTTGGATGAATGGTGACAAAATTTTCCTGCCTGATTTGCGCATTATCTAACAGCGCATTTGGGGCGATGGCGGCAACAACTTGAGCGCCTTCGGCCAGGTCATATGTCCACCGCGAAGTCGCTTCCTGTGCGCCATGTCGACCGTGAACGAGCGTTGCCCCCGCAGACGCCAGGTTCAGCGACGCGTGCATTCCAACCCGGATCCGTTGATCGATCCAATCACCCGCCAGCAATCCTGCGCCCGCCACTTGCGGTAGGATCATGACACTGCCGTCATCGCCGTTCGGATAGCCACGGCCGAGAGACCAAGGGTACGAGACCCGGTGCCGGATCAGGCGGCTCGCGCCGTTCGCACCGCGCTCGATCGAAAGATCAAGCGAGGCGCGGGCTGGGGGTTGGTAGTTTGCATTCAACGAAACAGAACCGCATGACTGATTTCAGCGGCAACCGCATCGATCTCCGCGCCATGGCGGCAATCGGTGCCAATGACCGGCCGGCCCGCACGAACGGATTTCGCATCGGCGAACATCCCTTCCAGGTTCACGCCGACATGTGGCGCCAGATCGACCTTGTTGATCACCAGCAGATCGCATTTCAGCACACCCGGCCCTTGCTTGCGGGGGATGTCGTCGCCGCCTGCAACGTCAATGACGAACATCCACCAATCGACCAGATCCAGCGAGAATGTCGAGGCCAGATTGTCACCGCCGCTTTCCAGAAGGATGATGTCCAGATCGGGAAAGGCCCGATCCAGCCGATCTGCGGCGGCCAGGTTGGGTGTGGGATCCTCGCGGATCACCGTGTGCGGGCACGCGCCGGCCTGAACTGCCAAAACCCGCTCGGCCGGCAATTGCCCACCCCGGCGCAATCGCTCCGCGTCCTCGTCCGTCACAAGGTCATTGGTGATCACCGCAGCTTTGGTTCCGTCGCGGGCAAAGATTTCCAACAAACGCTCGATCAGCGCTGTTTTGCCGGACCCGACGGGGCCGCCGATACCGATCCGCGCTGCGGTCATCGCAGGAAATGGCTCCGCGCCAACGGAACCTCTGTTGCCGGATCGCAGGTCAGTAATCTGCCGTCCGCGCGCACTTCGAATGTCCGGGAATCGACTTCGATGTTTGGGCAAACGTCGTTGCGAACCATGTCCTTCTTGCCAAGCGCGCGGACGGTCGAGATCGGCAGGACGTCCTTTTGAACGCCCAGCGTTTCCTGAACGCCATCGTCAACGGCGAGGTGACTGGCGAAAGTCGCCCCGATGCGATGCTTTGCAGTCCCAAGCGATCCCCACATCGGGCGGTGGATCAACGGTTCCGCGCCGATGAAGCTGCCGTTGCCATCCCCCATCACGGACCAGACGATCTCGCCCGATTTCACCACCATCTGGGGTTTCGCGCCGAAATGATCGCGGCGCCAAAAAACCAGATCCGCCATTTTTCCCGGAGCGATCGAGCCGACATAGGTATCGATTCCGGCCGCGATCGCCGGGTTGATGGTCAGCTTGGCCAGATATCGCAGAATGCGTTCGTTGTCGGCGCGTTCGGTTTTTTCCTCTGGCAGTCGGCCCACCCGGTCTTTCATCACCGATGCCAGCTGAAAGGCCTTGGTCGCGTTTTCGGCAAGGCGTCCCATGCCTTGTGTATCTGTCGCAAAGATCGAAATCGCGCCCATGTCGTGCAGGTGATCTTCGGCAGCCATGGTCTGGGGGCGGATACGGGCCTCGGCGAAGGCGACGTCCTCGGGCAACTCGTAACTCATCATGTGGGCCAGCATGGTCATCGGCACGCCTTCCTCCAACGCTGCCGGCGTGAAGGGGTTGGTCGGGTTGGTCGATGACGGCAGCACATTGGCGAAACCGTTGACCGCAAGGATGTCCGGCGCATGACCGCCGCCTGCACCCTCGGTGTGGTACATATGTATCGTGCGGTGCGCGACGGCGGCCATCGTGTCCTGATAGAACCCGAATTCGTTGATCGTGTCGGTGTGAATGTGAACCGAGAAATCGGCGGCATCGGCAGCGCGCAGGCACCCGTCGATCACTGCGGGCGACGCTCCGAAATCCTCGTGGATCTTTACGCCCAATGCCCCACCGGTCACGCTTTCCGTGACCGCCTCCGGGTCCGATGATCCGCGGCCCAGAAAGCCGAAATTGATCGGGTATTCGTCGCAGGCCTGGATCAATCGGCCCAATGTGTGCGGGCCCGAGCAGGAAACATCGAAATGCGGGCCCGGGCTCATACCGATCATCGTTGTGCAGCCGCCCGCCAGCGCATGATGCGCCTGCGTCGGTGACAGGAAGTGCGCGTGCGCCTCGATCACACCGGGTGTCACGATCATCTGGTCGCCATGCATGATCGTGGTGTTCGGTCCGGTTTCCAGTCCGGGTGTGACGTCGGCCATGATGTCGGGATTGCCGGCCTTGCCAACGGCAACGATGTAACCGCGGCGCACCCCGATATCGCCCTTGATGACGCCCAGCACGGGATCAAGGATAAGCGCGTTGTGAACGACCAGATCCAGCGCGCCGGAGGCATCTGTCCCACGTGTTCGAAATCCCTCGCCGTCCCGCATGACCTTGCCTGCGCCGGTCGTCAGCTCGTCACCCGGGTGGGCATGGTCAAATTCGACCTCGGCCAAAAGGGACGTATCGCCCAGCCGGAACATGTCGCCTGTGGTTGGCCCGTAAAGGCGAGCGTATTGAGCCCGATCCATCTTCATTGGTCGCCCTCCGCCACTGTCATATAGCCCTGCGCACGTGCACGGGCGAAGGCCGCGTCCCGAATTGCGGGATCATCGGCAGCGCCCTCGGTCAGTCCCGCGAAGCCCCTGATTTCACGGGTTCCCGCATAGGGGACGAGACGCACTGTGATGCCTATTCCTGGGTCAAATCGCGTGCCACCCCCCGATGGGCGGTCCAGCCGCATGCCCCATGTCTTTTCGCGATCGAATTGCAGGGCGCGGTTGGCTTCGAAGAAATGGGCGTGACTGCGGACCTGGATGCTGCGGTCGCCGGTGTTCAAAACCTCGACTTCAACGACCGGGCGTCCCGCATTCAGCTCGATCTCACCCGCCATCGGGATCACTTCGCCGGGCGCAGGCCCGGGATCGGCACCGGGCGGTATCGGGTCGAAAATCGTGATCAACTTGGTGCCTTCGGCCATGGACACCTCGACCGAAACCATGCGCAGCATCTCGGGCACACCGGATGCGACCTCCTCGGCCGTCAGGATAGTTCCCCCGAAGCTGACCAGATCGGGATGGTCCAGCCCCTTGCGGGCGGCCAGCAGGATTTCGTCAGCGATCAGTGCGTTCGCCTCGGGCAGGCTCAGCAACACGCCTTCGCTGCGATATCGCCGTGCAAGTTCCGCGGCCTGAAAGATCACGAGGCGGTCAATTTCGGTGGGCGTCAACTGCATGGTCTTCTCCCTAATTGGCGAACAGGCGTGTGTCGGACGGGCGGAGCATGGCGATTTCAGAGATTGGCGCGAACGTCGACGGCAAGGATCCGGGCCGGGGGGGCGTGATCGCCTCGGCAAGCTCGGCGTGCAGATCCGCAATCGCGCGTTGGGCCTCCTGCGCGCCCATGATCCCCAACCGCACCCCGGCGCTGGCCAGAGACTGGGAAGCCGCGTGTGCTGATGACGCAAGCGCCAGTTCAAGCGAAAGTCCCATGGACCGGAACACGATGCCCTGCGCCACGGGCAGATGACCCTGAGCACGACCGTCAAGTGCCGCATCGCGAAAGTTGATTGCGACCGGATCACCCAGACGCGCCATCGCCGCCAGAAAGGACTGCCCGGCCTCGGCGGATTTCACGCGCAAATCCTCGGCCCAGAACAACGGGTCCACTTCCGCATCATAGACCAGCGGATCCCGGTCAAAGGCCTCCGACAGGATTATCCGGTCGAAAGTGGCCCACCGCCCAAGCATCTCGACTGCGATCCATTCCGGGAAACCGGCCCGTGTCACCTGGCCTGCAGCCGCCGCTGCTTCCAGTCCCCAAGAATAGACGAAGGCGCCTGTTGGAAACCCGCTGTCTGCAAGTTGCATGGCGGTCAACAGGCTGGCGGTCATTCCTCGGCCTCCAACCGCTGGGTGGTGAACGTGCATAGTCTGGCCGCATCTTGCAGCCGCGCGCGATATGCGTCTTCCGGGCCGTCCATATGAATGTCGATCTGGCCATCCAGAAAGTCGGCCTTCCAATGCATGTTCCCACAGAAATAACCCAGTCGCAGGGCCGCCGTGGCATCGTTTGGTGTCAGGCGAAGGCGCGGGCCGCCGTCGATCCGGGCGACGATCATCAGTTCATCTGACCAGTGCAGAACGGCACCGTCCGTCAGCGACGCCGCCCGATCCAAAGCCAAAGCCGTGTCACGGCCTTGTTCCGTTGAAAGACGCATCCGGCGACGTGCGGCATCCGTGCGCCCGATCCGCACGGTTTCATAGTGCCCTGCCGTCTCGGCATCGTGGGCGCGGTCGTGCCACAGCGTTTCGGACAGGCTGCCCAGAACGTTGGACAGCACCAATGGACCGGAGGCAGTCTCACCCGAGTTGCGATCGTTGTTATCGCGCATGACTGCCTCCGGCATGTTGGCTTCTACATCGACGTCCAGTCGCCCGATTGTTCGAAAGCGTGCGCTGCCTGATAGATCGTGCTTTCGTCAAAGCTCTTGCCGGTCAGCATCATGCTGATCGGCAGACCGTCGGACATTCCACACGGGATCGCCATCGAGGGGTGGCCGGTGACATCGAAGGGTGCAGTGTTCGCCAGCATCTCGAAGGCCCTGGCAAAATAGTCTTCCGGCGGATCGCCAGCGACAGGCAACTTGGTTGCCTTCAGCGGCAGCGTTGGCATCAACAGCAGGTCATGGTCAGCCAGCACCGCGTCATAGGCCGCCTTCAGACGGCGCGAGAGATTCTGGGCCTTGGCATAGAACCGCCCGCGATAGGCATCGATGCCATATTGACCGGCGAACATCGAAAGCTTCAGCGATGGCGAAAGCTCGTCCGCCTTGTAACGCCAGCCCGCATGCGCGTCGATCAGGGTCGGAGAGTAAAGACCCTTGTAGTTCATCCCATACCCGTTCCCCAGCATCATCTGCCATTGCAGACCTTCCAGGGCGATCGGGGTCCAGATTGCCACGCCGTCGTTGTGCATGGGGATCGAAACCACGGACACGATGGCGCCAAGGCTTTCCAGTTTTTGTGCCGCAGCACGGACCTTGGCGTCGACATCGGCCTCGGAGTTCTCGTGCCCGAAGCCTTCACGCACCACGGCAATCTTCATACCCTGGACACCTTTGCCCAAGGCCTCGGTATAGGCAGCCGTCTGGGGTGAATACTGGCGCGGATCCAGCCCGTCCGCCCCGGCCAGAACTTCCAGGAAAAGGGCGTTATCAGCGACATTGTTGGTCATTGGGCCGGTATGGTCGATCGTCGATTCAATCGGCATGACGCCCGTATAAGGAACCAGCCCGTGCGTGGGCTTCATGCCATAAACGCCGCAATACGCAGCCGGCATGCGGATCGAGCCACCCTGGTCGCCGCCGATGGCAAGATCGACTTCTTTCGAGACCAGCAACGCGCCCGAACCCGAAGAGGAACCGCCTGCGGAATAGCCCGGTTTGTGGGGGTTCTCGACCGGCGCCGGATCAGATGTGTGACTTCCGCCAGACAGGCAGAAATGCTCGCAAGTCGCCTTGCCCAGAATTGTTCCGCCCGCATCCAGAATGCGGGTCACTATGGTTGCATCGACGTCCGGCACGAAACCTTCCAGCGTCGAGGCACCGTTCATCATCGGAACGCCAGCAACCATCACGTTGTCCTTGATGGCCACCGTCTTGCCCGACAGTTTGCCGTCAGCAGCGCCCTTGATCTCGGACTTCCAGAACCACCCGTTGTGCGGATTTTCGTCCGGGCCCGGGCGATAGCCGGGCGTACGGGGGTAAGTGACGGCCGGGATCTCGTCCGGCATTACATCCAGCAAATCATAGCGGTCAAAGATGCCCTGCAGGTTCTCGAGGTAAAAGCCGACTTCGTCGGATTCCATCGTCATGCCAAGCTGTTCGACGATGTCGCCCAGTTGTCTTTTGGTCGGTCTCGTGATCGCCATCGGTCAGTCCTCGTTGTGTGGTGATAAGGAAGCGACGCGCCGTTCGGGCGCGTCAAAGTTCTCAGAGTGCCGGGCGGCGCATGCCCCAATCCGTCATGCGCTGATAAGCATCGCAGAGCCTGATTGAAGTCGA
Source organism: uncultured Limibaculum sp. (assembly GCA_951813525.2). GTDB lineage: Bacteria > Pseudomonadota > Alphaproteobacteria > Rhodobacterales > Rhodobacteraceae > Thermohalobaculum. The sequence goes on along the minus strand of CATOTJ020000002.1, from coordinate 1,199,130 downwards.
CTCGGCGAAGGGTCGGGCGATCGCCTGGAACGCGATCGGCAAGCCGCTTTCCGTAAAACCACACGGCGTCGCGATCGACGGCAATCCGGTCACATTTGCAGGGGCGGACAGCCGGACGAAGACTGATGACAGCGGCTCTTCCTCGCCGCTGGCCCAGGTCACGCTTTCCTGTCCAGCACGCGTTGCGGGCGACGAGACAGCCGGGCCGATCAGGACATCTATGTCCGAAAACATTCGCGCCCATTCCCGCTGCATCAGCTGTCGTACGCGCAGCGACTGGATATAGCGGGTTGCTGGCACCAACTCGCCCGTTTCAAGAAAGGTGCGGACATCCTCGTTATAGAGGTCGGGGTTCGCGCGCATTATCTCGCGGTGATACTCGCTAGCCTCCGGCAAACAGATCGCGAACTCGACGGCCATGATTTGCGGGGCATAGGGGATTTCAACCTCGGAAAGAATCGCCCCTTCGCCTGCCAGTTTCTCGATCGCGGCCCGGACGGATGCTTCGACTTCTGGGTCGACGTTCTCGAAAAAGTAATTCTTCGGAACACCGATTCGCATGCCTTTCACGTCTTTCCCCAGTGCGAGCGTATAGTCCTCGGTAGGGACATCAACGCTGCCGGGATCGCGCGGGTCGTAACCTGCCAATGCGTTCAAACTGACGGCTGCATCAGCCACAGTTCTGGCCAGCGGACCCACATGATCCAACGACCAGGACAACGACGTCACACCCGCGCGGCTGCAGCGACCAAAGGTCGGTTTAAGTCCAACTGTGCCACAGACAGCGGCCGGAATTCTGATCGAACCACCCGTGTCCGAGCCCATGCTCATATAGGTGCTGCCGGACGCAACCGAGGCCCCCGAGCCACCGGACGAGCCGCCCGGAATAAAGTCCGGATTCCACGGGTTGCGGCTGGTCGGTGTCACAATCCCATAGGCAAATTCGTGAGTATGGGTCTTGCCCAGGATGACGGCCCCTGCGTCGCGCAGCTGCGCGACACTGGCCGAATCTTTCTCTGCGACCCAGTTCGTTCGTTGTGCGGAACTCGAAGTCGTTGGCACGCCCGCGATATCGTAAAGTTCTTTGATTCCAACCGGAACCCCGTGCAACTCGCCCTTCCAGTTACCTGCCGCGATTTCGGTCTCGGCGGCTTTGGCCTCTTCCATGGCGCTGTCAGGCATGATCCGTGAAAAAGCGTTGAGCGCCCCTTGTGTCGCCTCGGCTCGCTCCAGACAGGCTTGGGTTACTTCGACGGGTGAAACCTCGCCGGATTTTATCTGCGCTGCGACATCGCGCAGGCTCAGCGATGTAAGGTCGGTCATGGCAGATCCCTCCACGTCGCGTTGAAGGAATTCGTCGGAGGCGTTTCGCCAACATCGACGTCATCCAGCAGGTCCATCAACTGCAACATTCCGTCCAACGCCGGGGCCACGATCTCGGCGCGTCCCTCTCCCAGACGCAGCCTCGCGGCCTTGGTCAGGCCGTCGATATCATCTGGATTTATCTGCTTTGCATCCGCGTCGCTCATTGCGTTCACTCCCCCCGGGGCGGATGTGGCTGCACTTCGAAAAACGCCGATGGCCCCGAACATCAGCGGACAGTACTCGCTTACCATGCCTGTTGTGCTGCACCGCAGCAAGGCTATTGCTTCGATTCCGAATCCGTGCTCTGAATTTTGTCCAGGTGGTCAGAAGTTGCACGACCGGGGGCAAATTCTAATGGACGACGCTATCAAGTTGGTGTTCGACGTAGCCGCTTTCGCGTCCATCATGGTCCTGGTTGTCTCGGGCCTTGCCGTCATCGCCAGCCTGATGGGAATCTTCAATCTGGGGCATGGTGAATTCGTTCTACTGGGCGCGTACACCGTCTTTGTCTTTCGCGAATTCGGCCTGCCGATCTGGTTGGGAATGATGGCAGCACCGTTCATTGTCGGCGTCTTCGGCGCCGTCATCGAACGTGGGGTGATCCGGCGATTATACCTGCAACCTGTCATCGCGATGTTGGCTACCTATGCCATCGGTCTGATTATTCGCGAAACCGTGCGGGGCCTGATCGGCGGACAGTACTATGCGATCGAAGAGCCGATTGCAGGTGCATTTGAAGTCGGCGGCATCAGCTTTTCGATTTGGCGCGCATTCATCATTTGCGCGACGATATCGGTCATGATCGCCGCGTACCTGTTTCTGACCCGCAGCCGCACTGGCCTGCAGATCCGGGGCGCCCTGGAGAATGCGGCCCTTGCCCGCGCGTCGGGCGTCTCGACGACACGGCTTTACGCACTCACTTTCGCACTCGGCGCGGCCCTTGCCGGACTGGCTGGCGCGTTGATGGTCCCGCTCTTCTCGCTGTCGGCCGATCTGGGCGTTCGTTTCCTGGTTCAGGCATTCTTGTCAGTCATGCTGGGCGGAATAGGGACTTTCGAGGGCCCGCTGATCGGCGCTGCGCTGATCGGCTCGATGGTCCCCGGCTTTCAATGGCTTCGGGAAATTCCAGGGGTTGGCGACAATGTCAGCCCGGTTATGGCCGAAGTTCTGGTCTTTGTGACCGCCTTACTAATCGTCAAATTCCGGCCAAATGGCCTCATCAGCGCAGGGAGAAAGTAAATGCACATGCGTGAAAGACTGACCCGCCGAAGTTTCCTGGGAGGGACGAGCGCGCTTGCCGCGGCTGGATGGATGGCCGTCGGCACAGGCTGGGTGCTGCGTCCGGATTGGGCGCACGCCTCGGGTCCGATCAAAATGGGGATCGCAACGGACATCACCGGCGCGATTGCCCCCAGCGGCAACGCGAACTGGCAGGCCGCCCAATTGGCGGTATCGCAGATCAACGCCGCAGGCGGCATCCTGGGCCGTCCGGTCGAACTGCTCCTGGAAGACACGGCCTCGGATCCCGGCACAGCAGTCGGTAACGTTCGTCGCCTCGTCCAGTCGGCCGGGGTCGACGTGATCCTCGGTGGCATCACCTCGGCAATGCGCGAAGCGATCAAGAACCCGATCGTGAGGCGCGGCAAGACCCTCTACATCTATCCGCAGCTTTACGAGGGCCAGGAATGCACAGAGCATCTTTTCTGTACGGGCCCGACGCCTGCCCAGCAGTGTGCCCGGTTGCTGCCCTATCTGATCAAGGAAAAGGGCTTCAAGCGCTTTGCCCTGCCGTCAGCGAACTACATCTGGCCGCAGCTTTTGAACAAGTGGGCCCGCAAGGTGATCGAGGAAAACGGTGCCGAGGTGGTCATGGAGGAATACTTCCCCCTCGATCAGCTTGAATACTCGGCAACCGTCGGAAAAATCATGTCCGAAGGCGTCGACCACGTTTTCAACACGGTGATCCCGCCGGGCCTGCAGGCCTTCATGAAGCAGCTTTACGAAGCCGGCTATTATGAAAAGGGTGGGCAGACCTGCGTTTACTTCGACGAGAACTCGGTCAACTACGTGGCCCCGCGCGAGCTGGAAGGCGTCTATTCCTGTCTCGACATGTTCCACACCATGGATGACGCGTTCTCGAAGCAACTGATCGCCGACTACAACGCGATGTTCCCGGACACCAAATACCTGTTTTCGGCGGGTTCCGCGGCAACCGGTATGTACCGCGGCGTCAAGCTCTACGAGCAGGCAATCATCGCGACCAATGGCGATCTGGCACGCGACGCGGCCAGTGCAGCGATGGACACCGCGTCGATTGCCGAAGGTCCTGGTGGGCCGTCGAAGATCGTCCCGGGAACGGGCCATGCCGAGATGAACATGTACATCGCTCAGTCCAAAGGCGGCGTCTGGGATATCATCTCCAGTGAGATGACCGTGCCACCGCAGGAATGCGGTTAAGCCGATAATTGGCCGCCGGGGCAGCCCAGCGGCCATGACCCATTCAAGGATTCCCCCTATGGCCGGCACCGGCGACGCCCCTAAAAAACCACGACAGATTTTGCCGATCCTGGAGATTGGCGTCCTGATCCTGTTGTTGATCGTGCCGATGCTGACCAGCAACTTTCACACGATCATCGCGTCGCGGATGCTGATTCTGGCAATGTTGGCGATCAGCTTTGATTTGTGCTGGGGCTATTCCGGGATCATGACCTTCGGACAGGCCCTGTTTTTTGGTATGGCGGGATATGTCGCGGCGTTGTTGGCAAACAAGCTGGGCTTCGTTCAGATCTGGGGCATCATCCCGATATCGATGCTGGTCGGGCTGGTCGCGTCATTCCTGATCGGCTGGTTCCTGTTGTTGGGCAAGCGTACCCCCACGATCATCTTCGTGGCGCTTGGGACGCTGACCGCCGCCTATGCAGCCGAGCGCATGGTCGCGGGCTGGCAATGGGTCGGTGCCGGGAACGGAATGTCGGTCTGGGATTTCCTGAAATTCGGATCCTTCGAGATCGAACCAGGGCCGCTGTTCTACTACATCATCCTGGCTTGTCTGGTGGTTTGCTATATCGCAAGCCGCCTGGTCGTGCGTTCTCAGCTGGGACTGGTTCTGGCCGGCATGCGGCAGAACGAAGAGCGCCTGTCGTTCTTTGGCTATCGGGTTCAGGTTTTCAAGGCGCTGCTCTTCTCGTTCGCGGGAATGATCGCTGGCCTTGCCGGGGGGCTTTACGCGTTTCACGAAGGTTTCATCGGGCCGGGCAGCATGGGCATCGGTCTGTCAACCTATGCGGTACTCTATGGCCTGTTTGGCGGCGTCGGAACACTACTGGGAGGCGTTCTTGGGGTCGCTGCAATCGAGACGATCGCTTTTACGCTCTCGGACGTCGATGCTTTCAAGCCGTACTGGCCGATCATCCTGGGCGTCATTATGTTGATTGTCGTTGCCTATCGCCCGACCGGCATTATGGGGTTGCTGGTATCGCGGCGCGAGCGGATCGGATCGTTCGGGCGGCGCAAGCGCACCGTTGACCAGAAGGAAGACGCCAAAAAGAAGGAGCCCACAAGTGGCACTTCTTGAAGCCAGGGGCGTCGCCAAAACGTTTGGGGCGCTCAAGGCACTGGACGGCGTTGACGTCACAGTCGCGGAAAACAGTTTTCACGGTCTTATCGGTCCAAATGGGTCGGGCAAGAGCACGCTTTTAAAGGCGCTGGCGGGCGCACATTATGCGACCGACGGCAAAATCTCGTTCGCCGGGCGGGACATAACGAACATGCGCCCGTCAGAGCGCTCGCGCCTCGGCCTTAGCCTGAAATTCCAGATTACGGCCGTTCTGCTCGAGCTGTCCGTCTATGACAATATCTTGCTGGCGCTTCAGGCACATCGATCGGTCTGGAGCCTGCTGCGATCAAAGTCGCGCCGCGCCCTTGACGATGAGGTCCTTGAAACATTGTCACGCTTTCAACTCGCCGATCGGGCAGATGACCTGGCCGGGGAACTCAGCCATGGCCAACAGCAGTGGCTCGAGATCGCGATGGCGTTGACCCAGCGACCGAAACTGCTGCTTCTGGATGAACCGACCGGCGGCATGAGCCCCGAAGAGCGTCGCGCAACTGGCGAGTTGCTTTTGCCGATCAAACAGCATTGCGCGATGGTCATTGTCGAACATGATCTGGATTTCATCAAAGACATCTGTGACCACCTGACTGTTCTGGACAACGGGCGCGTGCTTGATGACGGAACCGTCGCGGAGATCGAGAACTCCTCCAAAGTGCAGGAGGTTTATACGACCCGTGTCTGACACTGCGATCCTCGATGTAGACGACCTGTCGTCCGGTTATGGGCGCAGCCGGGTCCTGTTCGACGTTTCTATGACCGTGCCAGCAAAGGGCGCAGTCGCCGTTCTTGGCCGAAACGGAGCGGGCAAAACGACGCTTCTGAAAACCCTCGCCGGCGAGATTGTGCCGATGAGCGGTAGGATCGTTTTCGACGGGCAATCTTGTGACAACGAGGGCACCGAAAACAGGGTGCGCCGCGGTCTCGGCTATGTTCCGCAAGAGATGGCGGTCTTCGCTTCGCTGACTGTGCGAGAAAACCTGGCCTTGGGTGCAATGGCTGATCCCGATGCCAAGGGATTTGATATGGCGCTGGATTTCTTCCCGAAACTTGCAGGGCGGCTGTCGCAGCAGGCCGGAACCCTGTCAGGTGGCGAGCGCAAGATGCTGGCAATCAGTCGCGCGATCCTGGGCAAACCACGTCTTCTGATGTTGGACGAGCCGACCGAAGGCGTCTGGATCGGCGTCATCGAGGAAATTGCCGATCGCTTGCAGCAACTTGCCCAGGAAATCAGCCTGATCATTATTGAACAGCATGTGGAGCTGGCATTGCGGGTCGCCAACCATGCCTATGTGATGGATCGCGGCAATATGGCCCTGCACGGCACGTCTGACGAGATCCGCGATCATCCGGACCTGGTGCGATATCTGGCACCCTGACACCCTTCCAGCATCAAGAGGAACCGATGGCCAAAAAGGGACGCCAAGAAGCCGAAATCAGGATCGCCTGCGTGCAGATGGAACCAGTCGTCGGCGAAAAGGATCGCAACGTCCGGCGCAGCGTCGAATTCATAGAAGCTGCTGCTGACAATGGCGCCAGACTGATCGTCCTGCCCGAGTTGGCCAATTCAGGATATGTGTTCGAAACCCGCGAAGAAGCCTTTGACCTGGCCGAACCCGTTCCAGGTGGCCCGACCTGTGACGCCTGGATCGAGGTCGCAGCGAAAAGAAATATCTGGCTGGTCGCCGGTATCGCCGAGCGCGTTGACGGTGCGCTTTACAACTCGGCCGTGATAATCGGACCCGATGGTTATATTGGAACGTTCCGAAAGGTGCATCTGTGGAACGAAGAAGCGCTGTTCTTCGAGCCGGGCAATCTGGGGTTCCCTGTCTTCTCCACGCCGATCGGACGCATTGGAACCTTCATTTGCTACGATGGCTGGTTCCCTGAAAGCTACCGAATGTGCGCCCTCCAAGGGGCGGACGTGATCTGCATCCCCACGAACTGGGTGCCGATCCCCGGCCAGGACCCGGACCGCGAAGCGATGGCAAATATTTTGGTCATGGGATCAGCCCATTCGAATTCCGTGTTTGTGGCTGCCGCCGACAGGGTCGGCATGGAACGGGGTCAGCCGTTCCTGGGTCAAAGCCTGATCGCCAGCTACTCCGGCTGGCCAATCGGCGGCCCGGCCAGCCCCACCGAGGAAGAGATCATCTATGCGGATGTAAATCTGTCCGACGCGCGCAGAAAACGGAACTGGAACGAATATAACCAGATCCTCCGCGACCGCCGCAGCGATGTCTATGGCGACCTACTCTAAACGAAGACGCATCCGGGTCAGCAAACCGCGAACACTTCGGTTCGGAAGATCTTCAGGGCAGGCCGGATTATCAAATTGGCGTTGGATGCTGAACCAGTTCTGGACGGCGGCGGAGGGCAAACCGCTCGTGGCGTCTGCAACCGTGCTCCGACTCCCGGCCCCATCGGATGTCGCGACAATGCCATCACATCAGCGGATCTCTGCCGCGACTAAGATTTCCATGTCGGCCGCGACGTCGATGGAATGGTCGATGGCTGTTTTGGCTAGACTGTACTATTGCGGAGCCCAGCACTTCCCAGAATGACCCATGCGGAGGACGTCGCGTGCCGCTGCATCAAACCAGGCATGGCATTTTCTATTTTATCACGGCGATCGGTCTGATTTCTTTGGTCGATACGATTTGCAAATTCTACACGGACGAAATGCACGCGATCATGCTGGTGTGGGGATACTTCATCGGCATCACAGTCTTTGTCGCTGGATTCTTCGGCATCCGGCGCAAAATTGATGTGCTTCGATGCAACCGACCGGTCTTGCAGGTGGTGCGCCCCGGCTTTCTTGTCGCCTCGATCGCCAGCTTGTTTGTGAGCCTAACCTACCTGCCGATTGCCGAAGCGACCGCAATCGGATTCACCGGACCACTATTCCTGACGGCCCTGTCGTTTTTGCTTCTGGGTGAACGCGTGGGATTGCACAGATGGCTTGCAGTCATCGTCGGCCTGGCAGGGGTTATTGTGATCGTCCGGCCAGGTGGCGCGGTGTGGCATTGGTCGGCGGGCATGGCGCTCCTCGGCGCGATATGTTTTGCACTCTTCCAGCTGGTCACCCGTCGCCTGGCGGGTCAGGACGAACAACAAACCACGCTTCTCTATACCAGCATCGTGGGCGTCGCCTGGGCCAGTCTGTTGGTTCCGTTTTTCTGGACAACACCGACGATCGAGCACGTCGGCGTGTTCCTGGTAACCGGGGCAATGGGTGCTGGTGCCCATTTCTCGATGCTCCAAGCGTTCGCGCGGGCCGAGGCGTCTTTGCTCGCGCCATTCAACTATTCGAAAATCATCTGGGTCACGATCTTGGGCTATTTGGTGTTCGGCGATCTACCTGGTTTCGAAACAGTCATCGGTTGCTCGATCATCGCGACCGCAGGTTTCTACGTCCTCTATCGAGAAGGCCGTGCGACACCGTTTGTTCCCGACAACACCGATGGCCCGACAGAAATCAGTCCAGGGTCAATCGCGGGAAAGAAGTAACGACATTGGGCAGCCCGGCGATCGTCGCCATTGTGGTCTGTGGTGGTGCTGCGGGCTCGCCTACAACGCGGCCATGACCAATATCGGCGTAATCATGCTGACCGCTTTCAGCGCGCTGATCTGAGAGAGTGTTGAGACAACAGACGAGCCATGGTCAGCATTCGCGTTCAGCGGATAATCAGCAGCTCAACACTCACTAAGAAAATTGATTCAAGCCCACTAAACCGTTGAAAAAATTGACTAATGATAAAAAATAGTGGCGCGAAACTATGCGCCCTCTGTCGCTAGCTGCCGTCACCGATTTCCCGGATGATCAGAAGGCCCCTTTTATCCCGATGCACAGATTGCCCTTTTAGGATTTGGGTCGTGCATGTCGGTTCTCGGACCAAGGCAGGGCCGGTGACGGCGCGATCTGGGGGCAGCAGGTCGCGCTGATAGACGTTGCAACTCAGCCAACCCTGGCCCGTCACCTCATAGACCTTTTGTACCGAGGAGACGGCTGCATCCAGCGACATTTCGCCGGCATTTACCGTCGGCGTATCGATCACGGGGCTGTCCAGAACAGCGACCAAATGCAGCCCCGTGATCTCGATCGCAGCGTCAGGTAGGGCAAAAGAGTAGGATCTCTCGTGCGCCTTGTGAAACTGATCAGAGATCGCGACTGCATCAATCACGTCATCAATCAACGTCGAAACCGAATGTTCCTGACCCCGATACCTCATTTGCAAGGACACGGAAAAACCCAGCCCCGCTTCGTCGGGTTTGCCAAAATAGTCGATTGATGATTGGCGCAGCGCCGAGATTTCTTTCTGCAGCGGCGCTATTGCGTGATCCGTCAACGCCCTGAACCACGTGCGTCTCAAATCTGCGCGCGGCTTGGCCGCCAACATTCCCCAGGCTGAAAACAGACCTGCATGCTGTGGAATAACAGTCCGTTTGACCCCAAGTTCGCGCCCCAGGCTCGCGGCGAACAGCGGTCCGGCGCCGCCGCTGACGACCAACGTGAAATCCCTTGGGTCGTGCCCGCGCTGTATGGTGACCAGCTTCAAGGCATTGATCATATTCGCTTCCGCCAGGTCGATAATCGCCTGGGCGGTAGCTTCGCAATCCAGACCCAGCTTTTGGCCAAGTCCCGTGATGGCCCGGCGGGCGGAGCCTTTGTCGAGTGTGATCGTTCCTTCGGCGAAGTCATTTTCGTCAATGACACCGACGACCAGTTTCGCATCCGTAACAGTGGGTTCCGTACCGCCCTGACCATAGCAAACGGGCCCTGGGACGGCGCCGGCGCTTTCTGGGCCCACAGTCAGCGAGCCGAAATCATCGATCCGGGCAATCGAGCCGCCCCCGGCACCGATCTCGACGATGTCGACGACCGGGATCTGGACGGGATATCCGGGGTTAAGGCGGTCCCACTGCATCCGGTATTCCGAAGAGATCCGCGGTTTTCCATCCACGATGACTGAGCACTTGGCGGTTGTCCCACCGACATCTAACGCAAGAATGTTGGGCTCATCTAGAAATTCGCCGATCCGGGTGGCCCCTGCAACCCCACCTGATGGACCGGATTCAACCAGATTGAGCGGCGCCTCGGCAGCCTGATGGAACGACGCAATTCCGCCGTTCGACAGCATGGCGTAATGCGCACACTTGACCTGGGCACCGTCCAGCTTCGTCCCTAGTTCGTTGAAATAGTGCGAAATTATGGGTTTGACATATGCGTTCAGCACCGCCGTGTTTGATCGCTCGAATTCTCGCCAGAGGTTGCTTACCTCGTGGCTTGCACAGACCGTAACCCCGGGCAGGCGCTCGGCCAGCCGCAGTGCGCAGAGCGTCTCGTGCTCTGGGTTTGCATAGGAGTTCAGAAAGACAACGGCTACCGCCTCGACCCGTTCCTGCTTCAGCCGCGTGGCAACCTGGTCCACATCGTCCATATCGATAGGCTGATGGATACTGCCATCGGCATCGGTCCTCTCGCTGACCTCCAGTCGCAGATGTCGCTCGACATAGGGCAATGGGCTTCGGAACTTGAGATTGTAGAGATCGGGACGGTTGCCGCGTCCAATCTCGAGCACATCGCGAAATCCGCGTGTCGTGACCAGCGCCGTCTTTACGCCTTTGCGTTCGGTAATGGCGTTGATCACCGTCGTTCCACCATGGACGAAGTAACCGACATCGCCCGACACAAGACCATCGCTTTCGGCCGATTGTGCGATCGTTTCCAAGACACCGCGCGACTGGTCCTCTGGCGTCGTCAGGCTCTTGGCTGTGAAAATCTGACCGGTCTGCTCGTCATAACCCAGCAGATCGGAAAACGTGCCCCCGACGTCTGTCGCCAGTCGGATCATTCTGGCCTGTCCATCTGTTCATATTCGGCCATTGCACGATCCCGCGAGATCAACTGGTTGCGGATATCGATCTCGATATCGGCCTGGGCGCGCAATTCGGGCCTGCCCCAACCACCGCCGCCACCCGTGATGATCCGCACGATATCGCCTTTCTTCAATCTCCGCTCGCTTAGACGGCCGTAGACGGTTGTATTGCCCGTGGCCGCTTCGATCACCTCGAACCGGTTCAAGCTGCCGTTATGTCCGCCATCCACGCCCCAGGGAGGAGTTGCATTGCGACCGAAGCTGCCCGTCAGCATGGTGTCGTCGACCAGAACCTCATAGTCGCGCACGATCCCATAGCCGCCGCGAAATCTGCCTGCGCCGACGCCACCATCGGTGTTGAAATCATAACGCCGGACCCTGAGTGGGAACTTCGCCTCCAAAAGTTCGATCGAATAATTGTAGGTGTCACCGTCCGTCAGCGAAATCACCGCATTTGAACCGTCGCGGTCCTGGCAAGCGCCCCATCCGCCATGAGTGGGCTCGATATGGATAAACTCGGCGCCGTCGGCTGTCCGGCCCGACAGGTAGATCACGCAGAGCGAAGAATAGGATCCCGCCGAAAACTGATCCGGCATGAAAGGTGCCAGTGCCTTCCAAACCAGTTCCGAGGCCTGGACCGAGCCTTCATAGTACCATCCGGTCGGCGCCGGTTTCTCTGCCGAAAAAATCGTTCCTGGTGGCACCGTCACAGTAAGCGGCTTGAACCAACCCTCGTTTGACGGCTCATGCGGCGCTACCATTGCCTTGAACACAGATTTGACGGCGGATTGCAAAGCACCCGTCCCACAATTGATCGGGCCGGGAGTGGATGGCGGGCAGCCGGTGAAATCAACTTCCACTGTTTCGCCAGATATCGTCACCTTCACTTCGACCGGGATGGGGTCTTCGGTGACACCGTCGCCATCCACGATATCTTTTGCGCAATAAACGCCATCGGGCAGAGCGCGGATAAAGCTGCGGCTGCGTTTTGCGTCGTCGTGAATGATCGCCTCAAAACAGGTGGTTAACGTCTCGCCGCCATAGCGCGCCAACACTTCGTGCAGCCGGCGTTCGGCAATTCGTATCGTTGCGATCTGAGCGTTCAAATCGCCCATCGCGATTTCAGGCAGTCGTGTGTTCTCGCGAGTGATCCGAACGATTTCATCGTTCAGCACGTCCCCTCGGGCCAGCCTCACCCGCGATAGCCGCAACCCCTCCTGGAACGCCGACGTTGCATTCGGGGGAAGACTGCCCGGCACCGCCCCGCCGACATCGACCCAATGGGCGACGTTCAAGGCATAGGCGATCAGCGCCTGGTCATCGAAGATTGGGCGGATGATGGCGAAGTCGCACGCATGAGTGCCGCCCTCGTAAGGGTCGTTCGTCAGATAGATATCGCCCGGTTGCATCTGTCCTGCGTACATCTCGACAACCGAACGCAGTTGGGTGCCGAATGTCCCGGTGAAAAGCGTGATACCGTTGGTCTGCGCAACAAGTTCCGTATCGGCGGTGCAAAGGCCACAGGCAAAGTCCAGCACCTCGTAAATGACGGGACTCATGCTGGTGCGCTGCATGACGACGGCCATCTCATCGACGACCGAGAGAAGCTTGCCCTGGATGATCTCCAGAGTGACCTGATCTATCTGATCGCCGTCTGAAGGTTCGAACACTGCATGCTCCTGGGTAGCGCTCTTCGTGCACACCATAGGGCGCAACAATGGGAACGCATACCCAACTTGCAAGGGTCAGACGCGGTCCCTTGCGCAGAGATCGGTTTGCACTGTCGGCTTTGTCTTGCCCGTCGACCAGATGTTGTGAAAGTCTGTTGGGACATGACGATGCGCACAAATGATCCATCCGGCGCAAAGCCGGATATTCACGGCAGGCTTGCCGAAACCGGGGGTGAAAGCTTGCTGACCCCTGAAGCATTGGCGCGCGCGACAGCACCACTTGCAACGGCCCACGCAATGCCCGCAGGATTTTATACGGCCGACGGCGTCTTCGCCCAAGAAAGAGAGCGGATTTTTCTGAAGCAGTGGGTGCTGGCTGGCCGCGAGGAACAGACGCCCAAGCCCGGTGATTTTCGGGCGGTGGATACGGTCGGCGGCCCGGTTATCGTGATCCGCGGCCAGGATGGTGTCCTTCGTGCTTTTGCGAATTTTTGCCGACACAGGGGCGCGATGCTGTTGAAGGATAGTGGGAACGCAGGCCGGATCGTCTGCCCCTATCACGCCTGGAGCTACTATATCGATGGGCGGTTGTATGGATGCCCGGACATGGCCGATGCCGAGGGTTTCGACCGGGTCGAGAACGGCTTGGTTCCGGTTCGGATGGAGATCTGGGCAGGTTTTATCTTCCTGTGTTTCGACCAAGAAGCTCCGCCGTTGGTGACGACACTGGGGGATCTGCCGGATCGGATGGCGTCACACCGTCTGGATGAGATGAGCTGTACGTGGACCGTTCAGCTGGACTGTGCGTGCAACTGGAAATCCATCCTCGAGAACGCGATGGAGACCTATCATACAGGCACTGTCCACCGCGACAGCGTCGGCGCACAGACATCGCGCAGCATCGCAACCACCGGCGACTGGCTGTGTATCCAGGTGTTAAGCGGCCGATCAATCGCGACATTGCCGGACCAGGCGCCGCCCTTTCCGCAGATCGAAGGGTTGGACGACGACGCGCTGCAAGGGACCTATTTCACCGTAATCCATCCGACCACCCAGTTTGCCGTTGCGCAGGATTGCATGTGGTGGCTGTCGGTTCTGCCGCTGGCCGCCGATCGCACGATCCTGGAAATTGGCGGTTGCTTTCCCGAGGGCGTCACCACGCTGCCGGACTTTGCCGAGCGTGCTGCCCCCTATTACGAACGTTGGGAGCAGGTTGGCCGCGAGGATGTGGGCGTTCTGGAAGATCAACAAAAGGCGCTGGGATCGGCACTGTACCGCCCAGGTCCCCTTTCCGGGCGCGAAGATCAGGTCCAGGCGATCGGGATGTGGGTTCTGGACAGGCTGGATCTTTGAGCGCGTCCGCCGCGATCACGCGCGGCGGATGGCGTCAAGCTAACCTCAGGCCCAGCCATCGACCGAGCGAACCTTGAACATCTCGCGAAACTGTTCAGTCGATCTGGGCAACAGATCGCCGGTGTCCCAGTCCATCAGCACCGCATAGCGGCGCACAACGTCGAGCTTGTCCACCTCGCCTCGGCGATAGGCCGCGGCGATGGTCTCGGGCTCCGAGGCGAACCAACCGGGGCGCTCTGCGCGGATCTCGGCGCGTTTGGCGTCTGTCGCGGCCAAGTCGATCTCGTATTCAAGGATCTCGGGATCGATGGGATTGATCACGACGCCGTAATCCTTGGCCGCCCGCTCGACCGAAACATAGTCATCGATGACGTCCTCCAGAACGGCGTTCGGGTCACGCTCCAGCGGATCACCATAGCCGCCACCGCCTGCTGTTGGCCGCGAAAACACGTCGCCTGTGTGGATAGGTACGTCCGAGAAGATCGACCCTAACCAGTCCTCGCGCTCTGACCCGTCGCGCACCAGATGCAGGCCATGCGGCATTGACGGCAACCCGCCCTTGATACCCCAGACAATCGCCCGCTCGCGGTCGCACACATAGGATAACACGGTCTTGTCGCAGTCGAGCAGGATCGAGGTTTTGCGTACGCCCGCACCACCCCGCCATTTGCCGGGACCAGCCGAGTCCTGTTGTATCTCGAACTCGGTCGTGACAATGGGGATCGCACGCTCTTGCCCCTCGACCGGTTGAGTTTGCAGCCCGGTGCCAAAACAGGCCGTGGTCGTGTTGGCGCCGTCCTTGCCATTGCGCCCACCCCAGCCGCCGGGCAGCCAGTCATAGAACATGAACAACTGATCCTGTTCGCCACGTGTATCCATGCCACCCGCAAGCAGATACTCCAGATTGAATGCGCAAGCGATGGCGCGCTCTGGCATAATGTCGGACCACATCTCGTAGATACTGTTCATGATTTTCTCGAACGGCATCAGAAACCCGGTGACGGCGACGGGCCATTTCGCGTCAACGATACTTCCTTCCGGCGCCTCGATTTCGAACGCGCGATAAAATCCTGAGTTCAGGGGAAGATCCGGGAAGAATGTTTTCATACCGGCGGATACGGCAGAAAACGTGGCGCCTTCTGCCGAGTTGTACATCGACGAAATCGTCCCATGGCTGCCGGCGAAATCGTAATACGCCTTGTCGCCCTTGATGGTCAGCTTGACCTTGATCGGGATCAGCGCTTCTTCGGTGGCCGCGGGGTCACGATCGACCCAGTCCAACGTTTGCCATGTGCCGTCTGGCATGGCCGCCAAACGTTGACGCACGGCGCGTTCGACATAGTCCTGAACCTCGGCCATACCGGCCTCGACAGTTTCCAGTCCGTATTTGTCGATCAGGCGCAGGATATCGCGTTCGCAGACCTGTGTGGCGACCGCCTGGGCTTGCATATCGCCAATGATCGATTCCGGGTCCCGGCAGTTCGAAGCAATCATATCTGCGACGTCCTTGCAGAACTCGCCCTCGGACCATAGCCGGATCGGAGTGATCCGAAGTCCTTCCTTGAACATCTCGCGCGCCATGACGTCGAATGACCCGGGCACAGAGCCGCCCACATCGGACCAGTGACCGTTCGATTGGGCATAGGCGACGATCCGGCCTTCGGAAAAAATCGGCCGGATTAGTCGCACGTCCGAAAAGTGCGTGCCGCCCAGATACGGGCAATTGATGGCATAGACATCGCCAGGCTTCATCTTCCCCTTGAAAACCTCGATCACGGCCTTGCAGGTAAAGTGCAGCGTGCCAACATGCACGGCGATATCCTGGTTGCCTTGGGCCACGCAATTGCCTTCGGCATCGTGTAGTGCGCTCGAGAAGTCGCGGTTGAAGATCACAAACGAGTAACAGGTCCGCAGCACCTGCTCGCCCATCTGATCGACGCTTGTGATGAACGAATTCTTCAGCACCTCGAAGGTGACCGGATCCAGGGTTGTGTCCTTGGCCATGATCAGCCCTCCACTTGGATGATGATATTCATGTGTTTGTCGACCGTCGCGGTCGAGCCGGGCGGTATCAGGACCGTCGAGTCCAGTTGTTCGACCACCGCCGGGCCGGGAAGCTCCAGCCCCGCCGGCAACGTATCGCGATCAAAGACCGGGGTTGTGACCGAGGCACCGGGGTCGAACCAGACATCGCGCGTCTCGCGCGGGGCCGGGGTTACGCCCGTTGCCTCCTGCACTGCCAGATCGGCTTTGGGCACGGTGCCGACCGCTTTGAGATTGATGCGGAAGATCCCCACGGGTGTCTCGTCGCGGCGGAAATTGTATTCGCGCTCGTGCTCGCGGTGGAAGGCATCTACCAACCCGCCAATATCGGTCAGCGGGCTGGGCACGCTGACAGCCAACGAACGCCACTGGCCCTGATACATCATATCGATCGTGCGCTGCAGCAGGATATCTTCAGCTGCGACGCCTTCATGACCCAGGCGTTCCAGCGCTTCGGTTTCCAGCCGCGCGAACGCGGCCTCGACGGTCGCCGGGTCAACATCGGCAGACGCCAGAAAACTCTCGGAATAGTCGTGTTGCACATCGACCAGAAGACAACCCAGCGCCGAAGTGACGCCGGGATTGGGGGGCACGATGACAGTCGGGATTGCCAACTCGCGCGCAACGTCGACCCCGTGCAGCGCGCCTGCGCCGCCAAAGGCGACCAGCGCGAAATCCCGTGGATCGAACCCACGGCTGATCGAGATCAACCGCACGGCGTCAGACATGTTCGCATTCGCAACCTGAATAATTGAATGCGCGGCCTCGGCGGTTGAAACGCCGAAGGGTGCAGCGACGGTCTCGGAAACCGCCTGGTCAGCCAGGCCAGTATCCAGCATGATCTTGCCGCCAGCCAACTCGCTGCCCAGACGCCCCAAGACGACGTTTGCGTCGGTATTGGTCGCTTGCAGATTGCCGTTGCCATAACAGGCGGGGCCGGGATTGGCCCCCGCCGACTGTGGCCCGTTGCGCAGAGACCCGGCCTCGCCCTGCCAGGCCAGCGATCCACCGCCAGCGCCGATTGTCATGACTTCGATGGCTGGAAAACGGATCGGATAGCCGTATTCGACATACCAGTCCTTGGTCGTGGTCGATTGTCCGTCATAGGCCAGCGAAACGTCGGTCGACGTTCCGCCCATGTCCAACCCGATGGAATTGCGGAACCCACATAACATCGCGATGTGGCGGCTCGCGATCGCGCCAGCGGCGATCCCCGACCCGGCCAGTCTTGCCGCATAATCCTTGACGCTTTTCGGGGTCATCACCCCACCGCCGCTGTGCAGCAACAGCAGATCGCGCTTATACCCACCCTCGGACAATTTTTCGCCCAGACGTGTCGTGTAGTCGACCACGATTGGGCTGAGCGCGGCGTTCGCAACTGTTGTCGAGAAACGTTCGTGCTCAAAAATCTCGGGCATCACCTCGGACGAAATCGAGACCGGCACGTCCGGCATGACCTCTTGCAGGATTGCTTTCATCCGGCGTTCGTTTTCGCCGTTCACATAGGCATTCATGAATCCCACGGCGATGGCCGCAACGCCGCGGCGTTTCAGGATACGGGCCACATCGCGGGCATGGTCCTCGTCCAGCGGCGTGATGATCTCGCCGTCCTGGCGCGTTCGCTCTTTCACAGTCAGCCGATCCCGGCGGGGAATATAGGGGCGAACGACATCCTTGTACGTGTCCCAGAGGTCTTCCTTGTTTCCGCGTCTGATCTCGATCACATCGCGAAAGCCCTGGGTGCAGACCATAGCTGTACGCGGCAGACGCCGGGTTATCAGCGCGTTGGTTGCAACTGTCGTACCATGCGAAAACAACGCGACTTGGGAAAGATCGACGCCTGCCTGGGCGACGCCACCCAGAATTCCGTCCAGCGGGTCCGGCGTCGACGCGGTCTTTTCAACGCGCAGTTCCTTGGTCTCGTCGTCCAGAATGCAGATGTCCGTAAACGTGCCGCCAACATCGACCGCCACTCGGATGTTCGTCATATTATCTCTCCCATTCGTCAGTCTTGCGGGATTGCCCTGGCAATCCTCGGGTCAGCGCCAGAAAAATTAACTTGGTTTTGGTCGTTCATGTCCATGTCTTCCGTCCGGACACGTCAGGTTGATGGTTCGATTTCGATACTGCCCGATGCCAACCGGCGGACCGTTGCGCCAGGGTTCGCGACAATAGTGGTGAAGGGGCTTTCGACGATGACAGGGCCAGTCATGGGTTGGCCTGGCGCCATTGTCTCGAACCGGGCGATCGGAGTATCGACCCAACCGGTCCCACCGAAAAAGGCTGGGCGTTGAGGATGAGGCTGGGCGATCTCGCCAGCTTCACCCAGGCTTGACAACCCTTCGCTGCGAAGGCGGCAACTGACTCGCGCCTTCCAGCCGACAACCTCGATTTCCGAGGCGGGATCGGCAATGGCAAAGACCTCTTCGTGGGCAGCATGAAAGTCCTGAACCAGATCGCGGACATCGCTCTCGGCCTGGAACTGATCAACCCGCAAGGGCACGTCGATTTCCCATACCTGGTGCGGATAGCGCGCCTCGGCACTGAAGGTGATCTCGCTTCCCAGCGAACGGGCACCGGGACCGGCGATGAATTCCGCACACTGGGCGGCCAGATCCGCCAGCACCGCATTTACGGTTGCCATGTCGAAGCGTTCCGATTTGGCAAAGCTGGTCGCCCGGCACTCTGACACCAGGTCGGACATCAGGGCGCCCGACGCGCTGAGTGCCGCGCCGACGTCTGGGATCAGCACTTTCGGACAGTCAAGCCGGGCGGCGATGCGTTCGGAGTTCAGCCCAGCAGCGCCGCCGCCGCCGATCAGGACTGCCTTACGGGGATCAATGCCCTGATTGACGGTGATCTCCATGATCGCTTGAACCATGTTTTCGGTCGCGATCTGGACAACAGCCAGGGCCGCGTCTTCGACGGATAAGTCCAGCGCCGTGCACAGATGCGTTTCAATTGCAGTGCGCGCCGCGCCGACATCCAGCCGCATCGAACCGCCAAGGAAGAAGTCCGGATCCAGATACCCCAACACCAGGCATGCATCGGTCAGGGTCGGATGCGTTCCGCCCCGGCCGTAGGCGGCCGGTCCCGGCACTGCTGCAGCGGATTGTGGGCCAACCCGGGCCAGCCCGCCATCGTCGACCCAGGCAATCGAGCCGCCGCCCGCACCGATCGATCGGACATCGACGGATGGAAAGCCGGTCATATGCCCGCGATAGGTGCCGCCGATCCACGTCTCGCGCGTGTATGGGATTTGCCCGCGACGCACGACGCTGAGGTCATAGGTTGTGCCGCCTGTGTCGGCAACAATTGCCGTCTCCAAGTTCGCATCAAGATCGGCATAATACCGCCCCGCCACAGGGGCCATTGCCGGTCCGGAATTGATCAGGTGAACGGGGACCTGCGCGGCATCGCCTGCATCGATGACACCGGCCCCCGAGGTGACGATCAGCACGCGTCCGTCAAACCCGGACGCGCTTAACCGACCCGCCAGATCCCCCATATAGGCCGTCATCAATGGCTTCAGCGAGGCATCGATCGCTGTCGATGATGCCCGCCGGTATTCGCGCAGCGACGGGTTGACCACATGGGACAACGTGACTGGAACGCTCGGCAGGTGCTGGGCCAGCAACTCACCGACACGGCGCTCGTGCCGGGCATTTACAATCGACCACAGCAGACAGACGGCAACTGCCTCGACGCCTTTTGCCTTCAACTGGGTGATGACGTCCAGCACCTGCGTCTCGTCCAGTTCGGTGCGAACGGAACCATCGGCCATGATACGCCCGGCCAATTCCCAGGTCAGGGACCGGGGCACGTAGGGTTCGGGATAGGGGACCGTGAAGTCGAAAACATCCTCGCGCCCGCCTTCACGCAGGGTCAGGATATCGGGATGCCCGGCAGTCGTCAGAAATGCTGTTTTGGCAGTGTTGCCTGTGATGATCGCGTTGATTGCCCGCGTCGTGCCGTGGATTAGCAAGTTGCCGTCACCCAGAAATCCATCCAGCGGCTTGCCAAACGCATCGGCGGCTTTTTGCAGGGCATCCAAGACACCCTGGATCGGGTCGTCGGGAAGGGTCGCCGATTTGTACATCGTGATGCGACCGTCGCTTTCTTCAACCAGCAGATCGGTGAACGTTCCGCCTGTATCAACTGCAAATCGGATGACTATTCTCCCCGCACGTCAGGCATCTGTCCGGCTGCGCAACCGCGCGGTCTGCACCGGGTCCAGGTCGCTGGACGTCGTCAGTGCCACGCGATAAACTGATTGGGCGCGCTCCGCGCTGACCCAGCCCTCGACGACGTCGCGATGAACGCGTTCAGGTTCACGGGTTTCGGGCGGGCCATATCCTCCGCCGCCACAGCAATGGGACACAATTACGTCACCCGTCCGCAAGGTCACGACGTCGCTGTTCGCGGTCGGCACCTCAGTTCCATCGACAGATCGGATCGCCTGATAGGCAGCCCCGCCGGCGCCGCCACCGCGAACACCCTTGGCAGGATTCGTAGTGCCGTCCGAGACGAACGCGACCTCCATCTCGCCGCGCACGGGGCCGAATTCGACCAACATTCCAGCGCCGCCCTTGCGCCGCCCTGCACCTTCGGAATCGGTCAGGAAACGGCGTGTCTCTACAAAAAGCGGATGGCGCATTTCATCCAATTCAATGCTGTCCTGATAGCAAAGCCCGGCATTACCGACATGGCCCAGAGTGATCCAGGCGTCGGTACCGGGCGCGGCGGCGCCGCCGGTGAAGGCCAGGAACAATTGGTTGACATAGCGTTCCTTAAGGTCGGGATCATAGCCCGACACAACCCCAATAGATGCTGGCAGGATCGCTCCGGCCTCGGCCATGCCCAGCCCATCGGCCAACTCCGCAATCGCGGCCTGGACTGAATTGGCAACCCGGTCGGCAACATTGGTGGTCGCGACCGAACAAGATGTCGGATGCAACGGTATCCCGCAGACCGCATTTTCTTTCAGCGTCAGGTCGATCCGCCGGAAGGCGCCAGCGTTCTTGGGCACCATCGGATCGATCGAGTTGAAGATACCGATCATC
The DNA here is from genome assembly GCA_951813525.2 of uncultured Limibaculum sp. GTDB lineage: Bacteria > Pseudomonadota > Alphaproteobacteria > Rhodobacterales > Rhodobacteraceae > Thermohalobaculum. The sequence continues at coordinate 1,178,147 of CATOTJ020000002.1, read as the reverse complement.
GCCGAGGTCCGCGCGCATGCCTCCGACAGGTTCAGCCCACACGGCAAGGCGTCAATATTGTCCGACAGATCGACCGCCACGCGGGCAGCATCGGCGTCGACGGAGACGCTGACATTGATGGGGATGCCGTCTTCCGGTGTGCCTGGGACGGGGTCGTGCGTGCTGGTCCAACTTGCCGTACCACTGGGCAGGGCCTGGATCGCCGAGATCATGCGTCTTTCGGAATAGTCGAACCATTCTTCGGTGAAAGTGCGCAAACGATCCCAGCCTATGTCGGCCGCCAGCGCCTCCAATTCGCGCTCTCCGATTCGCGCGGCACCGACCATAGCCAGATAATCGCCCCACCATTGCTCGGGCACGCGGATGCGCATCTCGCACATTCGGATGATGTCAGTGATGTTTTCGAAGTCTTGCTGGATCTTGGTCGCCGGGAAGATCAACGCACCTTCCTCGTACACGTCGCGGGCGTTTCCCATGTAAGTGGTCGGCTGCGAGTTGCCACAGTCCGCCTGATGGGCCTTGGCGACAACCGTGAACTGGTGTTTTCCGTCACCATCCATGACCGGCACCAACAACGTGTGGTCCGCCGGGTGCGAGCAGCCATGATAGGGCGAATTGTGCAGGAAGGCGTCACCGCGCTTCAGCACAGGATGAAACTCTTTGACCGATTTGGCCATCAGGTCCGGGCCGCACAGAACATGGATTGGCAGGCTTTCGGCGGTCGCCAGCAGCCGATCGTCGTGCGTAACAATGCAACAGGAAAAATCGCGGGCAATGTTCAGAACACCGGACCGGCCCGTGCGCAGCAGGGTGTTCGCCATCTTCCGGGCGATCCCTTCCATCCGGTTGTTTATGATTGCAAGCTCGACACCGCCAAGCTGGGACCGATCACCATCCTCGGTCATTCCGAACCCCCTCGCTGAAAATGCCGCCCGGCAGGACCGGGCGGCAAAACTTATCGATGCATCAGCGGGCGATGTACTCGTAGCGTTTGCCGAACAGCACATCCATCGGAACAGGTTCCGAAATCGTGTGCTCTGCCACCACGGCAGGCTTGCCGTCAGTCGTTTCGACGATCAGGTACGGCGCATAGTTCTGGTGGTGTAGCTCGGGCGTGAAGGTCCGCGTCCCGATCAGGAAAGGCTCATCCTTGAATGATTCCATCGCTGCAACAACTGCTGCACTTTCGAAGGTTCCGGCTTTTTCAACAGCACGAGCCCACATTTCGACGACCAGATAGCCGGGATAAGTGTACTGGCTGTTTGGGTATTCGCCGAACTTGGCTTTGTACTTCTCGTTGAAGTCATTCACAGCGGGCCGCGGATCGTCGCCATAGATCGACGCCTGCTCGGGCACGTAGTGTCCCGTCAAACCCGGAACCGAATCCAGCCAGTAGGTGCCGCTCATCGAACTGCCGCCGGCAAGGGCCGACTCGATGCCTGCCGCACGGATCTGACGCAGCGCGCTGGCGCCGCCCGGAACGTAGGAACAGTTGATGATGATGTCGGGCTCTTCTTCCAGACCCTTGATCCGGGTGATGTGCGCCGCCAGCGACGGATCATCATTCTTGTAGACGTCGTGGCCCAGAATTTTCAGGCCCAGCTTTTCGCGCCACATCCAATCAAAGCCGTAACAGATGCCTTTGTTGTACTCGATTGTCGTGTCCAGCATTATATAGGCCGTCTTCCAGCCCTTATTCGCTGCACCCCATTCTGCGATCGTCGCACCCTGGACCGCTGCCAGAACTGAAGATGAGAACGAGTGCTTTCCAACGCCCTGAATCCCGGCCAGCACACTTTCTGCGCACAGGAAGATCGAAATCTTGCCAGCGCCTTCGGCGGCCAGTGCCGCAGGGGCGCCAAAGTCGTAGTCGCAATCCACAGCGACCATCTGAGCGCCAGCCGCCAGCACTTCCTGACCGGCCTTCGCACCTTCGGCGCGGTCAGTTTTCGCGTCGGCAATCACCGCTTTAAGCTTCTTGCCCAGCAGTCCACCCTTGGCGTTGATGTCATCGATGGCGATCAGCGCCGCATTGGTCGACGGCTGGCTATACGCCTGCATCCACCCGGAATAGGACGCTGCAAAGCCGATAACGACCTCGTCGTCCGCCGCCGTGGCCATTGTTGGTAATCCCAAGCCCAGCGCCGCAATCGCCGGTACTATCCATGTCCTATGCAGGTTCATTTGTGGCTCCCGTCACGTTTGGATAAAATATGTCGAGCGTTCTCTGTCAGCCCGTTCTCAGACCTCCGAGCCTATCCATCGGTTTGGAAATAAAGCAAGGTCGTCTGCGCTGGATCAGACCCGCAGCGTGATTTGACTTCGCTGCGCTGCAACATCGATGGCGGCATGGACAAGTTGGCGCAGGGCTTGAATTTTCTTCAAAACAGGATTGTCAGAGTTACTGCGCAGACAATTGAAAACATGAGCTAATTTTGACAAATCCTCTCCCAATAACGACCCGGAATTGCCAAACTTTGGCTTGGCAACTACGCCGCGAACTCAGCAGAAGTGCGGCTGAGTGTCGCGCTAATTCAAAAAAATTGGTGAATATCTCGCTTAATCAATTGACGCTTTAGCCTGTCGCTGTCCATGCTGTGGTGCAGCAAATCGTTGTGCTTTGCTAAGAAATTTTGGGGGCCGGACGGATCTTTGAATGTCCGGTATTGTGAGTGGGAATGACGCCGCGCCGTCAACGATCATCCTTGTGGCCGGGGCGTGGACGCTAGTGTCAACGCTGCAGATTTCACAGATCACGGTCCGGTTTCAGGGGCTCACAGCAATCGACAATGTCAGCGAAACATTGGTGTCGGGCGAGATCCTGGGTTTGATCGGCCCGAACGGCGCCGGGAAGACAACGCTGGTAAACGTCATCTCTGGCTTTCAGGTTCCGACCGGCGGCAATGTCGAACTGAACGGACAATCAACCATTAAAGATTCGCCTCACGCACTGCGACGCAAGGGGATCGCCCGCACTTTTCAAGCTGGCCGCCTGTTTCGCGAGATGAGCGTGCTGGACAATATTGAAGTTGCAGGCGTCGGCATGGGAAAGAACCGGCGTGCTGCACGGGCCGAGGCGCGTGATCTGGTCGAGTGGATCGGCCTCGGCGAGCACGAGAACACCCTGGCCGGAGCCCTGCCCTACACGGATGAACGCCGGGTCGGGATCGCCCGTGCGCTGATGCAATCACCGGACTTTGTTCTGTTGGACGAGCCAGCGGCCGGAATGTCGGATCTGGAATGCGACGATCTGATGGGCCTGGTCCGCAATGTCCGTGACAAGTACGGATGCGGTGTTCTTCTGATCGAACACAATATGCGGGTTGTCATGGAAGTGTGTGAACGCATCCACGTTCTGGACAGCGGCCGTACCATTGCCAGCGGCAAGCCGGGACAGGTTCAGAACGATCCCGCCGTAATCGAAGCATATCTGGGGCACGGATGAGTATTCTCGAAGTCACGGATCTGCACGTTCAGTACGGCCGTCTGGTTGCCTTACGCGGCATATCCCTGTCGATCGAAGAGGGTGGAATTGCCTCGATCGTTGGTCCGAATGGCGCGGGAAAATCAACGACTTTGAATGCAGTTTCGTGCGTTCTAACCCCGGTTGCGGGCGATATACGATTTGATGGCACCTCCCTCGCCGGAAAATCGCCGGAACAGGTTGCGGCGATGGGGATCACACAGGTGCCGGAAGGTCGACACATCTTCACCACCATGACTGTCGATGAAAATCTGCAGGTCGGGTCGGCCCTGCGCAAAGACAAGGCAGAGATTGCCCGGGACTACGAGCGGGTCCTGGAAACTTTCCCAATCCTGGGTCAGCGGCGTCGCCAGTCGGCGGGCAAGCTGTCGGGCGGCGAACAGCAGATGCTGGCGATCGGCCGGGCACTGATGAGCCAGCCAAAGCTCATCATGATCGACGAGCCGTCGTTGGGGCTGGCCCCGAAGATCGTTGATCGGGTCTACGAGGTTCTGCTGGAACTGCGCGCATCGCGCGGTCTGACACTGCTGATCGTCGAGCAAAGCTCGGACCGCGCACTGCGCGCAGCGGACGAAATCCATGTAATCCGCAATGGCCAATTGCAATTGTCGGGCGCGACCGCCGATCTGAAAGACGGCGTGAAGGTCCAGCAGGCCTATTTCGGTTTCAACGAGGCTTCCGGAAAAGAGGGGGCCTTCTGATGTCCTTTGCCGTTCAGGTTCTGATCGATGGCCTCAGCCTGGGCAGCTTCTATGCCCTGGCGGCCCTTGGCATCGGTATGCTGTTCGGCGTGCTGCGCTTGATCAACTTCGCCCATGGGGCGTTCATCACCTTTGGCGCCTATATGCTGATCGTGCCGTCGGCGGCGACGCAGGCGACGCTGTTCATCGGCGATTTTCACGCGGTCCCTTTGATACTCTGCGTGGTGTTACTGGTTGTTGGCCTGGCCCTGATTTCGGAATTCATTGCGTTCCGCCCTCTGCGAGATGCGACACCTGCGACGCTGATGGTGGGATCCTTCGCGCTGGGCTTCATTATCCAAAACCTGATCATCATGATCTATGGCGGGCGGCCAAAAGCTGTGGGCCTGTGGTCTGACTTGAGCGCCGGTGTACAACTGATGGAAGGAGTGCAGGTTCCAAAGCTGCAGCTGATCATCATCGGCGTCACGATCACCCTGATGATCGCGCTGGTTCTGTTCTTGAAACGCACGAAATGGGGCATTCACATGCGCGCCGCGGCGGAAGATTTCCGCATGGCCAGAATGCTGGGCGTCAAAGCCAACATGGTCATTATGATGGCCGTTGCGATCAGCGGCGTCCTGGCCGCAGCCGTTTCGCTGCTGTTCGTTGTACAGACGGGCATTCTGGATTTCCGTATGGGCGTTCCGATGATGCTGTTCGCCTTTATCGCCACAGTGATCGGCGGCATGGGCAGTCTGGCTGGTGCGGTCGTCGGCGGGTTCGTAGTCGGCATGGTCAGCATCCTATTACAGACCTTTCTGCCCTCCGAGATCCGGAACTACCGCGATGTCTTCGTCTTCCTGTTCGTCATCGTAATTCTGCTGGCCCGTCCACAGGGATTGCTGTTGTCAGCTGCTACGAAGGAACGTGTGTAAGATGGAGCCGAAATCCCCATTCTGGCGACTGGTGCGTGAGATCTGGCCGCTGTTGATCCTATGTGCTCTGGTCACCGCAATCACGGTCGGGATTCAAGCTTATGGCGATACGATCACCAGCCGCACGCTGACCGAAGCGCTGATCCGCATGGTCGTCGTGATCGGGCTCTACATCTTTATCGGCAATTCCGGGCTGCTTTCGTTCGGCCACATAGCCTTCATGATGATCGGTGCATACGCAACCGCATGGCAGACCATCCCGTCAGTGCAAAAGGGTATCTTCATTTCCGGCTTGCCTGATTATCTGTTGGAGAACACCCATCACTGGATCGTTGCCGTTGTGATCGGCGGGCTGCTGGCAGCCCTTGTTGCGTTGATCAGCGGCATCGCCTTGATGCGCCTCTCAGGCATCGCGGCCTCGATCGCGACCTTTGCGCTCTTTATGAGCTTTTATTCCTTTTACCTCCAGTGGAGCACATGGACCGCAGGGCAAAGCACCTTGATCGGTCTGCCAACCGTCACCGACCCTTGGGTGGGTCTTGTCTTTGTCCTGATCGCCATTGTCGGAGCATTCTTCTATGCACAATCGCGCTGGGGCCTGGCCCTGCGTGCCAGCCGCGATGACGCCATTGCGGCACAGGCCGCGGGCATTAACGTGACCATCCAGCGTTTGATTGCCTTTGTGATCAGTGCGTTTTTCGTCGGAATGGCGGGTGGGCTCTATGGCATGTTCCTGGGCCTGCTGACGGTGGACACATTCTATCTGCCATTGACGTTCATCACCATTGCAATGCTGGTTGTGGGTGGCATGCAAAGCCTGTCTGGCGCCGTTATCGGCACGATCTTTGTTTCGTTCACGATCGAGGTCCTGCGCACCCTGGAAAAAGGCGTCGATATGGGCGTTGCCTTCAGCCTACCGGCCAACTCGGCCGAGGTCGGCCTGGGCGTTATCCTGCTGGCTATCCTGATCTTCCGGCGCACCGGACTGACTGGCAACGTCGAGATCAGTTGGCCCTTCAAGCCCAAAGTGCTTGCCGCGGACATCACTCGCCGTCAATCATAGGGTTCGTACGGCAACGGGAGGGGACGCGATGACCGACATCAACTGCGATATGGGCGAAGCATTTGGCCTCTACAGGCTTGGCGACGATGCCGGCCTGATGCCGCTGATCACCCAGTCGAACATCGCCTGCGGCTTTCACGGATCCGACTTCAACCACATGCGCGAAACGGTACGGCTGGCCAAGGCCAACGGCGTCAGCGTCGGCGCCCACCCGTCATTGCCTGATCTGCAGGGCTTTGGGCGCCGCGAGATGAAGATGGGCCGCGAAGAAATGGCCAACTGTATCATCTACCAAGTTGGTGCCCTTGCCGGGATGGCGCGGGCCGAGGGCGTGACGTTGGATTTCATCAAACCCCATGGTGCGCTGTACGGCATGGCCGCCCGCGATGAAGAGATCGCGCATGCGGTTTGCGACGCAGCAGATGTCTTTCAGGTTCCGATCCTGGGGATGATCGATACGAAACACGAAGAAATCTATCCGGCCCGTGGCCACAAGCTGGTGTCTGAATTCTACGCCGATCTGGATTATGGCGATAATGGCTTCATCATCATCAAGCGCGAACACCACGCGATCGACCCAGTTCGATCGGCAGAGCGATGTCTCCGCGCGGTGAAAGAGGGGATCACGACGGCACAATCGGGCAAAGAAGTCCGCGTGCGCGCAGATTCGATTTGTGTCCATTCCGACAACCCGAACGCCGTGGACGTCGCCCAGGCCGTCAAAGACGCGGTCATGACATAACCAAACAGGAAGACAGACATGCCCAAGCAAATCCGCTCGCACCTGCCAGGCGTTTTCTATCGCAAGCCTTCGCCCGATGAACCGGATTTCAAGTCGGATGGCGACGCGGTCGCCCCAGGCGATGTCATCGGCCTGATCGAGGTCATGAAGACGTTTCACGAGTTGAAAGCCGAAGAGTCTGGCACGATCGCGAAATTCCTGATCGACAATGAAGACCCGGTCACGGCAGGCCAACCGGTCGCTGAACTGACAGACTGACCGACTGATGCCGATCCAACGCTTGATGATTGCCAATCGCGGCGAGATTGCCGTTCGGATTGTCCGCGCGGCACGGACACTGGGCATCCATACGATTCAGGCGCACAGCACCGCCGATGCGGATTCGCTTGCCGTTCGACTGGCTGATCAGGCGGTCGAGATTGGGCCGCCCGCTGCGTCAAAGTCCTATCTCAGCATTGATGCGATTCTGGATGGCGCGGCCCGGTGTGGGGCGGATGCAATCCACCCCGGCTATGGCTTTCTGGCCGAGAATGCAGACTTCGCGGCGCGGGTCGAAGCGGCTGGGCTGACGTTTGTTGGCCCAACCGCAGAGACGATCGGCACGATGGGAGACAAAGTTTCGGCCCGAAGTGCTGCACAGAACGCGGGCGTCCCCGTCGTTCCCGGCAGCGAGGGCCTGGTCGAAGATGGGGCACTGGGCCAACAAATTGCCGACAGTATCGGTTACCCGGTCATCATAAAGGCCACTGCAGGCGGCGGCGGACGGGGCATTCGTGTCGCCGAGGATGCAGAGACCTTTGCGCGGCTCTTCCCGCAATGCAGCGCCGAGGCGAAGGCCGCCTTTGGAAACGGCGGCCTCTACATCGAAAAGATGATCCAGAACGCCCGCCATGTGGAAGTTCAGGTCCTTGGCGACGGAACGGACGCTATCCATTGTTGGGAACGCGAATGCTCGCTGCAGCGCCGCCGCCAAAAGGTTTGGGAGGAGGCACCGTCCGCAGCTTTGTCACCGGAAGTGCGCCAGGAGCTTTGCCAATCAGCAGTGCGGCTGACCCGTCAGATCGGCTATCGCGGCGCTGGGACACTGGAATACCTCTATGACGAAACGTCAGGGGCTTTCTATTTCATCGAGATGAATACCCGAATTCAGGTTGAGCATCCGGTGACCGAATGCATCACCGGCCTTGACCTGGTGGGCGAGATGCTGCGCATCGCCGGTGGCGAGCCGTTGCGCCACGCGCAGGCGGATATTCCATTGCGGGGCCATTCGATCGAGGTGCGTCTGAACGCCGAAGACCCGGCCAACAATTTCCTGCCCGGTCCTGGCGAAATCACGGAACTTGAAGTCCCCGGCGGTCCGGGGGTTCGCTGGGATTCAATGTTGTACCCCGGCTATTCGGTGCCGCCGTTCTATGACTCGCTGCTGGGAAAGCTGATCGTCTGGGGCGAGGATCGGGCGCACGCCATCGACCGCCTGGAAACCGCACTGGCAGAACTCAAGATCGGCGGGCTGAAAACCACGGCTCCGCTCTTTTCAGCGCTGGCCCGCGATGCGGATGTGCGCGCCGGCAAAGCCCATACGGCCTGGCTGGAAGGCTGGTTGGAAACGAATGCAAAATCGCTGTAACGACCGGGAGGGATCGCCATGACGGCGCGATACAGTTTCGGCGGAGACGAGCACGTCTTTGTCGAAGTCGACGAGGCCATGTCGTTGGAGGCATTCTTCAAGAGCCTCTCGATCACCAACGCGGTGCGCGACGCCAACATCAAGGGCGTGACCGAGATCTGCCCGGCCAATGCCTCTTTCCAGATCAAGTTCGACCCGGACATAATCAAGCCCGACGATATCATGGCTCGGATCAAGGCACTGGAATCGGTCGCCGACAACGCCGAGTCCAAGATATCAACCCGGATCATCGAGATCCCGGTGCTGTATCAGGACCCCTGGACGCACGAGACCCTGATGCGCTTTCGCGAGCGCCACCAGAAACCCGACGGCACCGATATCGAATACGCTGCCGAGATCAATGGGTTCGACACCGTAGAGAAATTCATCGAAGCACATTCCGGCGCGCCCTGGTTCGTGTCGATGGTGGGTTTCGTCTCGGGCCTGCCCTTCCTCTACCAGATGGTTGACCGGCCCCGGCAGATCGAGGTGCCAAAATACCTGCGCCCGCGCACAGATACGCCGAAACTGACGGTCGGATATGGCGGCTGCTTTTCCTGTATCTACTCGGTGCGCGGAGCCGGCGGATATCAGATGTTTGGCGTGACGCCGATGCCGATCTACGACCCGACGCAACAGATCAACTATCTGCGCGACTTCATGGTGTTCTTCAAACCAGGCGACATCGTGAAATGGAAGCCGATCGGGCGCGAAGAATACGACCAGGCGGTCGCGGATGTCGAAGCCAACCGGTTCACGCCGCGCATGACCGACGTGACCTTTGATCTGGAAGAATTCAACAAGGATATCGACGGATACAACCGCAAGATCATGGAGGCCCTGAAATGAGTATCAAGGTTCTCAACCCTGGCCTGATGACCACGATCCAAGATCTGGGGCGGCCGGGCAATTACCACTTGGGCATTCCGATGGGCGGCGCAATGGATCGGCTGGCGTTACGCGCGGCCAACATGTTGGTTGGAAATGACGAAGGCGCAGCGTGCCTGGAGGCCGTCTTCCTGGGGCCGGAACTAGAGTTCACGGCTTCTGCAGTTGTTGCAGTCACCGGCGCCGATCTGCCGGCCAAGGTCGATGGTGTCGAACAGCCGGGTTGGACCTCGTTCGAAGTCAAGGCCGGGCAGGTTCTGTCCTTCGATTACCTGAAGTCCGGCGCCCGCGCCTATATCGCGGTGGCTGGCGGTATCGCTACACCAACCATGCTGGGCAGCCGTTCGACCTATGCGATCGGCGCTCTTGGCGGCGTTGACGGCCGCGCCATCGCTGCAGGCGATGATTTGCCTGTCGATGCGTCTGGCAATGCCCAAGCGGGCAAGTCCGTGCCGGAAGAATTGCGGCGCGGACCCGGCGCAAACGTCGAACTTCGGGTTCTGCCCGGCCTCTACTGGCACCGCGTAACACCGGCTTCTCAGGCAAGTTTCTTCGAAGATACATGGACGGTGGCACCAGAAGCCGACCGGATGGGGTATCGTTTTCGCGGCGGACGTCCGATGGAATTTGTCGAGCGCGAACAACCCTTTGGCGCAGGCTCGAACCCGTCGAACATCACGGATGCCTGTTATCCTTATGGGTCGATCCAGATCCCCGGCGGAACCGAGCCCATTGTCCTGCATCGTGATGCGGTGTCGGGCGGCGGGTATTTCATGGTCGGGGCGGTCATTGCGGCTGACATGGATCTGATCGGGCAGCTGCAGCCCAATATCAACACGAAGTTTGTTCAGGTCGATATGGACGGCGCGTTAGCGGCGCGAGCTGAACGGAACACCGTATTGGACAAAATTCGCGCGGCGGTCGCCTAGGCGGTCAGCCGTAATCAACTGGCGTGGCATCGCGACCCTCGTGATGCCATTGCCAGTACATTTCTTTCAATCGGGTCGATATCGGGCCAGGACGGTCATTCGTCAAAATCGTGCCATCGATCCGCGCAGCTGGCATTACTCCGCCCGCGGTTGTCGTCGTGAAGATCTCGTCGGCGCCACGTAGTTCCTCGGCGGTGATCGGGCGAATTTCCCACTCCAATCCCATCGCTTTACAGAGATCGAAGACAGTCCCCCGCGTGATCCCTTCCAGCGCGCCGCGGTCCGGCGAAACGACTGTGCCGTCCTGGACCATGAAGACATTGAAGCCCGGCCCCTCGGTTACGAAACCGTCGCGGTCCAGCAGAACAGCGTTGTCGGCGCCAGCATCTTCTGCCTCGAACAGCGCCTGAATCATGTCACCCCAATGATAATTCTTCACCGTCGGATCGACACTTTCCGGAGGGATCCGCTCGGATTTGGCGATAATCAGGTGGGCGCCGCGTTCTTGAACTTCCGGCGGAATGACATCGACCCAGGGAATGGCATAGGCACAGAACCGGTTGATCAAAAGGCTTGGCTTGCGTGGCTGCCCAGGCAGCGGCACTCCGCGCGTGGTCAACATCGCGACATAGGCCTCGCGCAATCCGGTCAGGCGCACACAATTCATAAGGATCTCGGCTATTTCCGCGCGGTCGTGCGGTATTTTCATGCGCAAACGGTCCATCGACCTCGAGAATCGGTCGAGGTGCTGGTCAAGTCGGAAGAACGCGCCACCGGAAACATGCACAACGTCATAGGTGACGTCGGACTTGTTGAACCCCCAGTCCAGCACCGAGATTGTCGCCTCGCCGATCGGAAGATAACGGCCATCGCTAAAGGCAGCACCTTTCGAGAAATCGAGAGCCGTCGCAGTTTCCCGGTCAATCTGTTCGTTCATTTGCACTTACCAAGTTCAGTTCGCTTTTTTGGTCCGGAGGACATTCGACGTCCTAATCCGGCATCATGCGCCATTCCAAAAGGCAGCGCCAGTATCCGCGATACTAACCTTACTCTCCATGGTTTTTGGCGTTGTTTTGGCCGCCAGAGGACCGACAGTCAGGTCTATCTTGAATTCGGCCTGCCACACCTTTCAGCCTGCCGGCAAAAAAAAGTTCACACCGGCATCGTCCAAGAACCGATCGAAAGTCGAACCGCGTCGCGAATGTCTGCGAGAGCTTGGTTCAAAGGTAAATGTCCGCGCCTGCAGCGAGTGATCAGAATTCGCTACGACTCCCATTTTCACCGAAACTTTTCTAGGGTCTGTGGACATTCATCTTGACGCGATGAGCGCAGCAGCGAGGTTCCAGCAGGCGGCGTAGCTGCAATCAGTTTTGTCGTACCGCGTGGCTATGCCTCTGAATTCCTTTATCTTTGCGAAGTAGTTTTCGACGAGATGCCGCCATTTGTAGACCTCAATGTCGTAGGCGCGCTTTATCTTTCGATTGCCCTTAGGCGGGATCACGGCGGTTGCGCCGCGCGCATCGAGTTCTTTCAGCAGCCAATTCGCGTCAAATGCCCTGTCCGCGAGCAGGGCATCGAACGAAACATCTTTGATCAGCGGCGCGACACCCTTCATATCGTGCGCCTGTCCCGGCAGAAGCAGGAACCGCACCAGGTTCCCAAGCGCATCGACCAGCGCTACGATCTTGGTCGTCAGCCCGCCACGCGAGCGTCCGATGGCCTGAGCCTGAGCCCCCCTTTTGCGCCGGTGGCTTTCTGGTGAACCTGAACAATGGTGCCATCGATAAGCGCATATTCAAGGTCGGGGTCATCACTCACCGCCTTGAAAAGACTCTCGAAAACACCTGCTTTGGCCCATCGCCGGAAGCGCCGGAACTGGCTGTTCCAATTTCCAAAAGCGGGCGGCAGGTCACGCCACGGTGACCCCGTGCGCACACGCCAGAACACAGCCTCCACAAACAGCCGGTTATTCTTCGCGGTCACGCCGCTGTCGCTGGCTTTGCCTGGAAGGTGGGGTTCAAGCCGCTGCCACAAAACATCTGTCACCACAAACCGCTGCTCGTTCATTCAAACCTCCGTTTCGAAAGTTTGAATCAGAAATCAGATCAAATGGGAATCCTGATTGTCCACGGACCCTAACATTACGCGCGCAATTTTACCCAGGTTCGGTTCATTCTTGTTCATACCTGTGAAAGTCTGACCGCTATCGGGCCGATCGCGCCGCGCAAACGGCACCCGCGACCCAAACATCTGCCCAACCTGCTCAAACATCTCTTGTTCTCCGTTCAAGCTCTCGCCCGCCGCAATCAAGAAGACACTGGCCTCACGCTCGATCTTGGCAAGCCAAATGCCGTCGAGGGTACGCTGGTTCATTGGGCAGGCTTCGGTTTTCGAGTGCGAGAACAAGTGTCCGAAGCGCGAGCGGACAGAACTAATTTGCTCTTTCATTCAACACTGGCGCATGGTCGATTGAACGTCGACTGAGAATTGCACTGATGACATGGCGGCGGGTCCGGAGGTCATTCGGAGAAAGCCGAGACACCGGGTAAGGAGGCTTACAGCATGAGCGCAGCAGTCGATGTGGTCGTCGTTGGCGCGGGTCCGTCCGGCGGGGTCGTGGCCAAGCATCTGGCCGAGAACGGCCTCTCCGTTGTTGCGCTGGAGCAGGGAGACATGCCCGATATTGCCCGTTATACGGGGCGGCGGGAGGAGTGGGAGCTGGCGAGCCAGAAGCAGTGGCATCCCAACCCCAACGTTCGCGAGCGCGAAGCTGACTATCCCATCGAAGCCAGTGAGTCCGACATCAACCCGCTGATGTTCGCCGGTGTCGGTGGTAGTGCGACGCTGTATGCGGGTCACTGGGCGCCATTCCTGCCGTCCGACTTCCGCCTGAAAAGCCTCGACGGTGTCGCAGAAGACTGGCCCTTCACATACGAAGATCTGATGCCCGACCTGATCGAGGTCGAGCGGGATGTCGGCGTCTCCGGAACCCGGGGCAATCCGGCCTATCCATTGCGCCAGGAAGACTTCCCGATGCCGCAATTGCCGATCGGAAAGGTCGGCATGAAGGCAATCGAGGGGCTCAACACGCTTGGCTGGCACTGGTGGCCGGGGACCATGGCGATCGCCTCGAAGGCCTATGGCGGCCTCAATCCGTGCGTGCGCCGCGGGACCTGTATGACCGGCTGCCCGGAAGGGGCGAAGTCGACCACCAACCTGACCCACTGGCCGGATGCTATCCGCCATGGCGCCCGGCTTGTTACCGGCGCCCGGGCTGCCGAGATCGAGGTGGACGCAAACGGCCATGCCGAGGCGGTTGTCTACGTGGACCGGGCCGGCCAGCGACAGCGCCAACGGGCTGCGGTCGTGGTGCTCTGCGGCAACGGCATCGGCACGGCACGGCTGCTTTTGTTGTCCCAATCCGGCCGGTTTCCCAACGGGCTGGCCAACTGCTCGGACCAGGTCGGCCGGAACCTGATGATGCACCCCTATGCCGGCGTTCAGGCGGTCTTCGACGAGAACATCGAATCCTGGCGCGGCCCCTTTGGTCTCTCGATCGAATCCTATCAGTTCTACGAAACCGACCGCTCCCGGGGTTTCTTGCGGGGCGCCAAGTGGAACATCATGCCCTCAGGCGGGCCGTTGAGCATCGGCGGATTTGTCGGTTCGAAGGCATTCGACGGAGAAGAGGCGCGCCTGGACGACACCTGGGGTGCGGCGCACCACGAAACGGTGGCCCGGCGCTTTGGGCACACCATGATTATCGGCATCCAGGGCGAGGATCTGCCGGAGGAGAGCAACCGGGTCACGCTCGCCGAGGACCTGACCGACAGCGACGAAATCCCGGCGCCAAAGATCAACTACCGGGTCTCGGAGAACTCCCGCCGCCTGCTGGAGTTCAATACGGCCCGGGCGGTCGAGCTGGCAGAGGCCTGCGGTGCTGTCGAGATCAACGCTGTGCCGCAAATGCGTGATACTGGCTGGCATATCCTGGGCACGGCCAGAATGGGCGCCTCACCCGAGACCTCGGTCTGCAATGCCGACGGTGCAACACATGACGTGCCCAACCTATACATCATGGATGCCAGCAGTTTCCCGACCTCTGCCGCGGTCAACCCGACTGCAACGATCATGGCCGTCGCTCTGCGCCAGTCCAAGCGCCTGCTGGCGAGGCGCCGCGATCTGGGGAGCCCGGCATGAGCAAATCCCTTGATGCCCGCATGTCGATGACCGACCGCGAAGCCTTCGCTGCCATCGCCGACATTCTCATCCCCGCCCATGGGACGATGCCGGCGGCGCGCGACGTGGGGGTCCACTTGGACGGCCTCGACAAGGTCATCAGATTCCGCTCCGATCTCCTCGAGGCTTTTCGTGAGGCTATGAAAGTGGTCTCCGGGCAACCGGCCAATGTTGCCGCCGACCTGCTCTTCGCCGAGCACCCAGAGCTTTTTCAATCTCTGGGCCTTATCGCATCCGGGGCTTACTACATGGACCCTGAAGTGCGCCGGCTGATCGGCTATCCGGGCCAGGAATCTCTGACATACGACGCAGACGCGTCGCCACCTTATGTCAAAAACGGTGCGCTCGACGAGGTCTTGGCGCGCGGACCCGTCTACCGTCCGACGCCCAGATAGGGCGGGAATCTGGGCCCGGAGCGGAGCCCGAGAACTGGCGGCCGCCCCGATGTGCACGCTTCCCGGGGAGCACGTATCGGTCTTGTTCAATGGTGTCTGCCGAGGGTCGAAGGCCCAATGCTGCCAGTGGCCTGGGTCTTGAGTTTTAATCATGTTGCCGTTTGTTCAGCCCACAGCGTTGCCGTGTGAACCGGAACGATATTTGGGTATCGTTCAAGCTGGTTGGCAGCTCGAAACGGTGATGGAAGCGTGTGCGTACCGTTTCGGTTAGTTCAAATTTCAGGTGCTAAACCGCAATTCGTCTTTTGCTATCGAAGATCAAAGTCCGTGGAAGATGTGGGTCGACATTGACGATACCGACCATGCTAGATTCGAATGATTGACCCGATCACATCGAACTAATCATCGATCCCTTCCCACCTGGCGGCACGGCAATGGGCATCTCGTAGCGCTTGATCCGCGCGTAGGCACGCCGCATTGTCGATACAAGGAACACCAAGTTGGAAATCCGGCCAGACAATTCAAGCGGTGCAGCTCGATAACAACATTGCAAGTCGGATGATAATGGCAGCCAGCACGACGAAAGAGTGCTTCCTACGAAGGAGCTAGGCCAAATGAAGTATTTGCTGGGCGTGGATATCGGCGGAACTTTCACCGATTTTGTATCATTCAATCAGGAATCGAATGCAGTCGAGGTCTGGAAAAACCCCAGCACACCGCATGATCCCTTCGATGGCGTTCTGACCGGATTAGAGCAAATGGAACAGATCGGCGATGTTCAGCGATTACGGCTGGGCACGACGATTGCCACAAATGCGATCCTTCAACGCGCCGGCGCCAATGTTGCGTACATAACAACCAAAGGTTTCCGGGACATTCCGTTTATCCAGCGCGGGAACCGCAAAGCACACTACGACATGACCTGGGTCAAGGCGAAGCCGTTGGTCAAACGTCGCCATTGCTATGAAATCGACGAGCGCGTGGATGCCAGGGGCGAGGTGATCACGCCACTTGACGAAGACGAGGTCCGCGCGCTTGCCGCAAAGATCAGATCCGAAGGCGTCGTCGAGGCGATCGCTGTAAACTTCCTGTTCTCGTATCTGAATCCTGCCCACGAGCTGCGCCTGAAAGACATTTTCCTGGAAGAAGCTCCGGATCTGCCAATCTCGATTTCCTACGAAGTCCTGCCAAAATGGAAAGAGTATGAGCGCGCTTCGACGACACTGGCCGATGCATATCTGAAGCCGCTGGTCGGGCGCAGCTTCGACTCAATGAACAAGCGCTTCGATGAATTGGGGCTTGAAGGCCGTGTTGCGGTCATGAAATCCAACGGCGGTGAATGTTCGTTTGCCGCCGCGGCCGCCCAGCCCGTGCAGATGACCGTATCAGGTCCGACCGGAGGCGTGGTCGCCAGTCGGGCGCTGTCGAAACTGATCGACATGCCAAATCTCGTGACCTTCGATATGGGCGGGACCAGCACGGACTGCGCCACCATCATCAATGGTGAAGAGAAGTTCACCACGAGCTTCGAGATCGAATGGGGTTTGCCCATTCAGATACCAATGATCGACGTGCGCACAATCGGCGCCGGGGGCGGATCGATCGCCTGGATCGACAAGGGCGGCCTGTTGCAAGTCGGCCCTCAAAGTGCGGGAGCCGATCCCGCGCCCGCATGTTACGGCCTCGGCGGCGACCAAGCCACCGTGACCGATGCGAACCTGGTTCTGGGGCGCTTGAACGCCGACGAATTCCTGGGCGGCAAAATGAGTATCGACGCCAGCAAGGCGCATGAGGTTGTGAAGAAAGTCGCTGACGAGTTGACGATGGGGGTCGAAGAAACCGCCAACGCAATTGTCCAGATCGCCAACAACAACATGGTTGGGGCCCTCCGCTCGGTACTGCTCGAGCGCGGGCACGATCCACGTGACTTCGCATTGCTCGGATTCGGGGGTGCAGGGCCACTTCACATCAACGAACTCGTGGTTCTGGAAAATATCCCCCATGCCGTCGTGCCGGTCCATCCCGGTCAGTTTTCCGCTCTCGGCTTTGTCATGACCGATGCCCGAACCGACAAGCAGCGAACGATCCAACAGACATCGGCCCGTTTTGACAGTGATGGGGCCAGCGCATTGATGAAGGATCTGGTCGACATGGCAGTGAACGAGTTGCGCGGTCAGGGTTTCACCGAAGAGCTGGAAATCTATCGCAACATCGATCTTCGCTATCTCGGGCAAAACTACGAACTGCAACTGCCCTATTCCGCCAGCGAGTTCACCGAGGAAGGTCTTGCTGACATGTGGAAGCGGTTTCACGAGGCACACGAGGCGCGCTTCAACTTCCATATTCCCGGTGAAACCATCGAAATGGTCAATCTCTCAACCGCGGTGGTCGCGCCATCGCAAAAACCAGAACTTGCCACTTTGCCAAAGGGCAGCGGCAGTCCACCCCAAAAAGGTGAGCGGAATATCTGGTTCGACAGTGCGTTCGAGGCATCGGCTGTTTATGACCGCGCCGATTTCCTGGACGGCCATCGGGTTGAAGGCCCCGCGATCATTCGCGAAGTCGCATCGACAACCGTGCTTTGCCCGGGGTTCGGGGCGCGCGCCGACAGCTATGGAAACTTACATATCACGAAGGCAGGGAGCTGATGGCCATGGATCCGGTAATGATGAAAGTCCTCGATTCAACAATGGTTTCCATCTGTCGCGAGATGGGCATCGTTCTGATGCAGACGTCCTATTCGACCATCTTCAATGAAGCGCTGGATTTCAGCTGCGCCATTGCCAACCGGGACGGCGACATGATCGCCTGCGCAGAGTTTTGCCCGGCCCAGATCGGTGGCATGCCCCTGATGGCTAAATCTGTGGTCAAGGAGATCCCTCTCGATCAGATTTACGAGGGCGATGTCATCCTGCACAACGACCCGTATCGCGGCGGGTTGCATACCCCCGAACACACGCTCTTCAAGCCGATTTTCGTCGACGACGAAATCCGCGGTTTTGCCGTTTCGATCGGACATATCGCCGAAGTCGGGGGCATGGTGCCCGGTGGATTCTGTGGCGAGGCGACCGAAATCTTCCACGAAGGCTTGCGGATCCCACCGGTAAAAATCGTCTCGAAGGGCAAGGACAACGAGGATATCTGGCGACTGATGTTGGCCAATGTCCGAACGCCGCGTTACAATTTTGGCGACCTTCGGGCCCTGATCAGTGCCGTCGACCTCGGTGAACGGCGCATGAAAGAGATCTACGAAAAATATGGCGTCGATGCCGTCGATCAGACTTGCAATGATTTGATGGATTACTCCGAACGGCGCATGAGGGCCGAAATCAAGCAAATACCGGATGGCATCTATCCGTTCGAGGACGTCGTCGAAGACGATGGCATCGAGGATCGCCAATACAAGATTTTTGTCGAGGTCCATAAGGACGGCGATGACATCGTTGCCGATTTTACCGGTAGCGCAAAGCAGGCCAAAGGCCCGATCAATGCCACCTTGGGTGTGACCATGTCGGCGACGTACAATGCGCTGCTGCACATGACCGATCCGACCATCCCAAAGAACTCCGGCTGCTTCCGGCCGATCCGGGTCGTGGCGCCAGCCGGTACTGTCGTCAATGTTGACTTTCCGGCCCCAGAGGTCGGCGGCAATACCGAGACACATCCGCGTATTGCCGGCACGGTGATCGGCGCACTGGCGCAGGTCATCCCCCATCTGTCGATGGCAGCCGAAGGATGCACGCATGGCAACTTCGTGTTCGGCGGTGTGCATGCCGACACGAAGGAATTCTTTGCCTGTTACGACATCGAAGTCGTCGGATGGGGTGGACGCAGCTTTGCCGACGGTAATGATGCGTGTGACTCGATCAATGGCAACTGCCGGGTGACCCCTGTCGAGGTATTCGAGGCACGTTATCCCTGGCGTGTGGAAGACTGGGTCTTCCGCGAAGATTCCGCCGGCGCCGGTAAACATCGCGGCGGTGTGGGCTACACCAAGACCCTGACCTGTCTGAATGACGAGATCATCATTTCGCAGATGACAGACCGTCACAAGACCCAGCCCTGGGGGCTTAACGGCGGGCTGCCCGGCGGCATGGGCGCAACCTTGTTCATGAAGTCAGGATCGAGTGAATGGCAAACCGCGGTCCAGGCTTACAACAAGAACTCGCCCAGCAAGTTTTCAAACATCTCGATCGTCAAGGGCGACCGCGTTCAACTCGTGATGCCCGCAGGCGGCGGCTATGGCGCTCCCCCCGACCGGGATCCTGAAGCAGTGCGCGAAGATGTTGCGGAAGGGTATGTGAGCGCCGATGCGGCGCGGGATATCTATGGTCAACGGGGGGCAGACAAATGAGGCTCGCAGCCAACGGCCTGTACATTGAAGAATATGTGAAATGCGCGAATTGCGGCAGCCTGATCTACGAGTCTGAATTGCCTTCAACTGTCGCAGTGGAGGGCAAGGGTCTGTTCTGTTCGCAATGGTGTGTCGATTGGGCGAAAAAGCGCGAAGAACGTAAGGAACAAGGTTCGTGAATTCAAAGGGATCGTTGCGTTAAGTCGCCATTTACATTCAAGCGTGATCACTTTCCACCCGACGTCATCCTTCTCGCGGTGCGCTGATATTGCTGCTATCCGCTGTCCTATCGTGATGTCCGAGACCTCCTTGCGGAGCGTGGCATCAATGTCGATCCCGCCACGATCAATCGCTGGGCCGTGAAACTCGGACCGGAGATCGCCAAGCGTTCGTACTCACACCGCTCTCGGCGTGGCCAGACATGGCATGTCGACGAAACCTATGTCCGTGTGGGCGGAAAATGGCGCTATTTGTGGCGTGCCGTAGATCAGCGAGGCCAGTTCGTCGAATTTCGCCTGACCGCCCGGCGGGACGCCAGGGCGGCCAAACCCTTCCTACGGCGGGCGCGTGACAACGCCCGACTTTTTCAGTCGCAAGCGATCGTGACGGACAAGGCCCCAACCTATGCGCGGATTATCAGGGAGATCAATGACCGAGCCTTTCAAGGCGATCCGATCCTGCATGTTGACCGCAAGTGGCGGAACAACATCGTTGAATCGGATCACGCATCGCTGAAACGGCTGACGGACCCTGCAAAGGACTTCCAGTCTCTGCGGGCAGCCAAAGCGACTTTTCGCGGAATCGAAGCTATCCGGACGATCAAACGAGGCCACGTCGTCGGCCGCCATGATGGAGTCAAGGGCGAAATATCTTTCGTGAATAGCTTGTTCGGACTGGCTGCCTGAAGGGGAGGCTTGATCTGCAGTGGGTTGCCTGCACGAGTTAATGCAACGATCCCCTTGTGAGGGCCATACTGGTCCGGTGCGTCTCGCCACATCAGACCGTTGCCGATGACATGGATGATCCCAGAGTTCACCCGGCGATCATCAACCCGTGGCACGCCCCTCGGTTTGTTCGGCAACAGTGGCCGAAGGCGAGCAAACTGATCATCTGTTAGCCAGAAGTGGTGGTCGGACATCGTTAACTCCCAACATTTGGGAATCTGAATCACATCTCAGTTCTCCTGTGAATCCTGTTTATAGGTCCTGAGCCTAGTCGGCCTTTCGAAACGGGGACAGCCCGACTGCCTAAAATTCGGCATCCCAGCTTTAACAGTTCGACCGAAAACTTAAGATGCCATTGGCGCCGACATACTCCCTCAATAAATGATCCCGGCCTTGTCGAGCGCAGAGCACGCCTCAATCCGGTCATTCTCCGCGACGCACTATCGACCGACACTTCCGAGAAAAGCCGCCACGATCAGCCAATACGGATGGGGTGGATGGCTCCTGCTCCAACGGCGTCGCAATGCGCCATAGTGCAGATGTCATCATCTGCAAGAGAGGAGCCACCCCATGCAAGTTGCCACAATCGGCCTCGACCTGGCCAAGGATGTTTTCCAAGTTCACGGAATTTCTGAGTCCGGTGAGGTTGCATTCAATCGGACGATCAAACGCAAGGACTTGCTGAAGTTCTTTGACCGGCTGCCAAGATGTGTTGTCGGCATGGAAGCTTGCGGCTCAGCACACCACTGGGGCCGAGAGATCAGTAAGTTTGGACATGATGTCCGGTTGATGCCCGCGTTCTATGTGAAGCCATATGTCAAACGGGGAAAGACGGACGCAGTCGATGCGGAGGCCATCTGCGAAGCGGTTCGCCGCCCCACGATGAGGTTTGTGAAGATAAAGACGGTAGATCAGCAGGCTTTCCTGGCGGTTCACCGCTCACGGGACTTAGTCATTCGCCAACGCACCCAGCTCGCGAATATGGTGCGAAGCGTTCTTCGGGAGTTCGGCCACGTGTTGCCGACGGGAATTGAAGCGACGCTGAAGTTCGCGCAGGAGTTCATTGACGGAGAACACGCTGGTCTGCCTGAGGTAAGCCTGCCAACGATCTGGAGCCTGTGCGACCATATCCTCGCCGTGAACCAACGCGCCGAAGTTTACACTCGACTAATCGAGCAGCATGCCTTTCTCGACGAACGCTGTCGCCGACTTCAGAGAATCCCTGGTGTTGGCCCAATCACAGCGTCAGCGATCGTCACGACGATCGGCGACGCGAAGCAATTCAAAACAGGCCGGGACCTCGCTGCTTGGTTGGGACTCACACCACTGAACCGATCAAGCGGTGGTAAAGAGAGGCTAGGTAAAATCACGAAGAAAGGCGATCAATACATCAGAAGGCTACTGGTCGCTGGCATGACCTCCCGCGGGCTGCTCGCCCGAACACATCCCGAACGCACGGACGTTTGGACCGCAAACATCATCGCCGAGAAGCCATTCAGGCTCGCCACCGTCGCCATGGCCAACAAGACAGCCAGGGTGATCTGGGCGCTGCTTGCGAAAGGAACTGAATACCGGGCGCCTGCGTTCTGATACGCGCCGCCCACGAGATGCAAGACGAATGAACTGATGCACGCATAGTCAGCCAAAGGCCAGGACACTCCGGGAATGTCCGCGGACCTCCGAGTTCGCTTTGCCGAATGGAGCCTTGCCTGCGGAAATCATCAAGGCCAGCGGAGACTACATGTCACCGCGCGAACAGGCCGGACACACGACTGTACTGACACGACGCGCGATAGACAAATTCGTCCTTGCAATGCAGGAGCCATCCACACAGGACATTCATTTCCAAAACGGACTTCGCAACGCAGCATTCGGATAGCCGCCGTTCATTGACTGATCCTGAGTTCGATCGCGAACTTGAGGATCTCGGCCATAGTTCACTGGATTCTGCGATTCCGTACACTGAAAAGATCGGTGTGAACGGGCGTTTCGCGGACGATGCCAGCAACTGCCAAAGATGATCATATGACCGATCGTGACCAAGAACGGCGCTACCTTCGATGCAAGATTTTGCGTCTTTCGACCGTGTTCGCTTGTCATCGATCGCGGCAAATTCAACGCGTAGCAATCGTTTGCATCAGTGCAGCGTTGATGATGTTCTGACCGTCGAACTGAATTGGGAGAGTAAGAGGTGAACAAGAAGGTCCTCGTCGTCGGTGCTTCTGGGCTGGTTGGTTCTGCTGTCGTGGATAACGTGCGTCGATCTGAGTGCGAGACCATAGCCGTCGCCCGCAACCTTCCCGAAAACATTGAAAATGTTACGTTCGCGTCTGCTGACTTAATTGACAGAAGTGACTGCGCACGCATTTTCAGTCAGTTGGCGGATGTCACTCATCTCGTCTATGCGGCACTATTTGAGCGCGCCACGCTTGTATCCGGCTGGTCTGACAGCGAGCAGATCAAGATCAACGACCGGATGTTCAAGAACGTTATCGATCCGTTGCTTCAGGCGAATGGCGCCTTGCGTCACGTGACGTTGCTGCAAGGTACAAAGGCCTATGGAGTCCACGTTCGCCCTATTCCCGTTCCTGCGCGCGAGGGGCGCGACGAGCTTCGTAGTCAACCAAACTTCTATTGGCGGCAGGAAGAGTATCTCCGGGCCAGGAGTGAAGATGCCGATTGGGGATGGACGATCTTCAGGCCGACGCTGATCGTCGGCGGAAGCACCGGCGGAGCGATGAACCTGTTGCCGCCCATTGGCGTGTTCGGCGCCATATTGAAGGAACAAGGTTTGCCGTTCGCCTTTCCCGGCGGAGGACCGAAGATCGGGTGTGCTGTCGATGTGGATCTTCTGGCCCGGGCCATCGGCTGGGCGGGCGAAGCGGATTCCGCGCGCAACCAGACCTTCAATGTCACCAACGGGGATGTCTATGTCTGGGAAAACCTGTGGCCCGCCATTGCCCGCGCCCTCGGCATGGACGCTGGTGAGCCAGTGCCGCGCTCGTTGCACGCCTATTGCCGCGAGCACGCCGGCATTTGGGAGCATGTCAGGCAAAAGTATGGGTTGCGTTCTCCCGCATTAGAAAAATTTGTCGGCCCGTCCTTGCAATATTGCGACTTCTCAATGCGGTACGGAGACGAGGCTCCCGGCCCTGCCGGAATCGTCTCAACGATCAAACTCCATGCTGCGGGGTTCCACGAGGTCATGGATACCGAGGATATGTTCCGCAAATGGATCGGTCACCTGCAAGACAACAGATTGTTGCCACCCGGCTGACTGGGAAACCGATATCGCTAAGCGCCGCACTAATCCCGGATCCGAGTAATCTGCGAACGAGTAAGAGTGAGCCTTATTTGCCACATTGGTGCTGTTCGCCAGGCCTGTGATCAATGGTAACATCTGGCGCAGGGCTGCTGACCAAATCGACCGATCCTATGTCTGAATGTGTGTGGGATCATGCGAGCGGTCCCTTGCGCACCTTCGCGAGGGTGTCAATATATCGTGGTCGCCTTTTTGACAGCGGACATTCGTTCCAATTGGAATTACTGAATTCGACACAGGTCAGGCCGACGGTACAAATGCGATGACCAGAATCAGGTGTCCAGTTGAGGTTCACTCAACTTCAGATGGACAATGATCTCCGTCCGACAAGAGCTGCCAGAACCAATTTCGCTTGGCCCGAGCGCGAACACAGCGTCAATATTGCTTGTGGCCGCCGTCATTTAGTAAGGAAACAGCCAGGCTCGCGCGGTTGTTGATTTCTAACTTCTCATAGATCGACTGAGTTTGGTTTCGCACGGTCGACGGGGACACGCCCAAAATACTTGCGGCCTCTTTGTGGGTTTTGCCGGCAACAAGCAGCTGAGCGACTTTGTGCTCGCGAACCGAAAGATAGTCCATCTTATTAATTGGACGAACCACGAGTTCCCGGAGGTCCATGCGTTTTGACTCTTGTAGATCCCTACACGTTACAACAATGCCATGATCCGGCAATTGAAGGTCGCCCGGTTCGGATAGCAGTTTCTGCACGATCTCTGGAAGTTGAGCATTGTTGAGCTCGGGCCAAATGTTGCCGAGCCGCGCCCGCAAACGTTGCATACCCAGAATCCCGACGCCTTGCCCGTTCACGATCACGGTCGTCACCCTGGGGTCTTGGCGAACCCGCTCTGCCACGACCCGTCGCCCGCACTCCGAGATTTGATCGACGGCACATTTCAAAAACTCCAAATCGTCAGATGACCAGGCCCTAGCCGTCCGGGGGCCTCGATAAGCTGAAACGTAAAGCGATGCCTGTCTGGATGGCTGAATGCACATCGCAGTCGCCATTTGGCGAAGACCATAAGTATCTGAAAGGGCCACCATGCCGGATGTATGGAATTGGCCCAAACGATCATAACTCGCAGCGTGTGACGGATTGGCCCATATATCTGCGGCCAAAAGATCTTCATCGGCGATCTCCTGCCAGGTGTCATAGTAGCCTTCTGGCAGATTCAGGGTCTTGCTGGCGTGGATGGTCACATCATTTTCGACGAACTCCGCCCAACCATACCAGGAAGCGTCAAATCCAAGGATTTCTGAAAGCTCTTGAACGCTCCAACTGACTATCGCCTCGACATCCAACTCTTGGGAGTGGGCATTCAATTCGCGCACGAAGCACGAAAATTGGGTCAGCCGATCGTGCACGTTCCTGGTCCCCTCGTGCACCGAAGATGGTCATCTCCAATGCTTCTCGGCACCAACATACTCGGAACCAGGCAGTTTTCCATCCTTCACGAACGCATCCAGAAGGTTGCGCATTATAATCGCGACGTTGTTCTCGCCGCCATGACACGGCAGTGCCTGGCTCCAGGCGATGGAACCTGCGGCAAAGACGGCCCCGTTGTTGGCAGTGTTGAAAAAGATCATATCGCTGCGCACCTGGGGGTCTTGTGATCCGCCGCGTCCGGGAAATGCGTAAGTGATTTCTTCGGATACCAGCGGATAGTTGTCGGTGTGGTTGATCGATGCTGCCAGCAGTAACGTATGTGGCGGCGTCCCTAAGGCCAGATCGTAGCGGTCAAGCTCGACACCTGCCGCTCCCCCCATCGCCAGTCCAAAATTGCCGATCAGTTCTTCATCACCGATGCCGTCGAATATCCAGCCAACCCGATTATGGAAGCTGTCCGGCATACGCTCGAACGGTTCTGATCGGTCCATGCCTTCGGTTGTGAACCCCAGTCCGACCAGCTTTTGCGGCGCCCGCCCGCGGGAGCGCCATAGACCGGAGCGTTCGCCCGTCGTTGCCAGGTAGCCTTCGCCTGGCTCTGCTTGCCAGGCGCGAGAGCCAGCATCCAGCTTACGCACCTCGATGCAGGCCGGATCATCGGGACAGGCGGCAGTCACCCAGTAATAGCCATTTCCGCCCAGATACATGACGCGGCCACCGTCGATCAGATACTGCTCGGTGGCATCCAGCATCCCCTCGGAATAGTATTCCGGGTGGGTCACATTGATGATGGTGTTATAGGGAAATAACGCCGCAAGGCCCTCGCGGTCCAGGTCGTGATCGGTGATCAGGTCGTAATCGTAGCCGGCAAATTCCAGCCACCAAAGCAGTGATAAGTCGGCCGGAAATGCCCAAGGAAAGTTCATGCCCGCCATTCGGTATCCCGGGCGCATGTTTATGATTGGGCGCTTCCAGGTCGAGTGGCAGACACCGGCGCCGTCCGAGTGGTGATCGTAGGTGGATAGCCCGAATTCCTGCAGCTTCTGATATTCAAGATCCTCGCCCGAGATAACTGGGGTGTGGGCCACGATGGCCTGCGCGATCTGGGCATCAAAGCTGAGATGTTCGTTGGCATAAGCCAGATAGGTAAAAGTCGACATCTGGACCGCGATCTTGGCTTTGGGCCTGTCCGGGCGCACGATCACCGGAATGCGGTCGGTCTTGCCACCCGAGGAAATCTTCAGCGCATAGGCGCCCGATTTCAGATCGCTGGGCGGCGTCCACGTAACGCTCGATGACCACCCACAATCGGTTAGTGCATCGTCGTGAAACGCGACCCCGCCATATTGCGCTGGGTTCAATCGAAAGCTGTCGTCCCGGCCCGTCCAGTTCCAGCCTGTCATCGCCCTGATCGGACGGTTCATACCCTCTGCATGCAAGGCGTTGGGGCCAGTATCCCTGATCGTCGTGCCGATCCCGCGATCAGTGTACCCCTCGGTCGTATCCCAGTAGGAAATCGGGTCTTCCGGCGGGGCTCCGCCCGCGATTGCTGCCATTTCATCAGCCGTCAACGCCCGGCTGACGACGCCGCAGCGATCGATCTTGCCGTTGTACAGCATCGACACAAAGCGTCCGCGCTCGGGGTTTTCCTCGTGTGCGCCTGCCAACAGAAAGGGGGCGTCGGCCACTGCCGGAACGGCACGCAGACGCTCGACAGTGTGAGAGTTGTGATCATAGGGCGTGACCGGCCCGATGTGGGAGTTCCACGAGTTCTGGACACCGATCTGGCGCAATCTTGCCTCGCCGGTCGACGGGTCGAAACTCACGGTCGCCAGGACCCAGACCTTTGGCACCAGGGGCGCATCGGCGGTGACTTGATCGACAGTCGTTCCATCACCGACCCAGAACTCCAACTTACCTTCGGGGTTGATTCCCAAAGCGTATCCAGACGACGTGTTGACGGACCACCGGCCCAAAACAGTCTGCCGTGCACCGCCCGGCATCGACGGCCAGATGAAGGCGTGGAGCGTGAATGCCCCCTTTGGCGCCAACAGCGCGTTGTCGTCGTCAACCCGGGCAAACGATCCGTTTTGTGTGTATTGGCGGCGAACGGCCAACTTGGCGGGCACATCGCTCGCCACCGGTTCCTCGATGAACCCTGGCCCGGCGGGATTGAAGTCACCATGGACCAGGCGGACGATTTCGGCGTCCACCTCAGTTGTCCCTTCTGCCGACACCATGAAGTCGATCGGCTCGCCAGCGCGAGCTGATAGCGGGTCGCTGTATCCGAACAAACGGACATCGGTCATCTCAGCTCTCCAACAGGTCGTTGACGCGCAGCAAGAAAACCGCGTGAAAGGCTTCGTTGATGTCGGTGTATTCGCGGTCATCGACGACCCGCGGCGGCATGCCCCGGGTCCCCGACAATGCCATGATGCGGAAGCGCTCGATCTCGGGTTGCATGCGATTGATGATGTATTTGTCCGCCATCTCGCCGCGCCTGAAATAGTTCAGCACCCGGGCCAGGGCGTCGGAATGATGACCCAGGGGGTCACGGCGATGCTCTTCAATCAGTTCTGGTGTGATCAGCGTTTTCAAACGTTCGCGCAGGCGCTTGTTGAAGCGCCGATAATACAGTTCCTGCTTGTCGTGCACGTCGGTTGCTTCTTCGGGCATGGCTTCGCCCCCCTTTTCGGTTCGGCGCGCGCGGCGCTCTCCGGCTTTTCGGTTGCGGAAATCGCGGAACTGGTCGCGGGCACCCATCAGACCCTCGCGCGCGAAGATCGTTACACCCAGCATGATCGCTGCGACCAATATGATGCGCAGCGGGCCCAGTTCGATCAGGCCCTTGTCGATCAATGTCACAATGGCGGCGCCCACGACGGCCCCTTCGGCCCGGCCAAGGCCACCGATCACCATCATCGCGAACAACAGCAGCAACTGGTCCAGCGAAAAGATCTGAGGTGAGATCGACCGATAATACATCGCATAAAAGGCACCAACGACCCCCAGCGCGGCCGAAGAAATCACAAAAACCATCAGCCGGGCTCGGCGAAAATCGATGCCGACGGCCTCGGCAAACGCCTCGTCCTCGCGCGAGGTCTTGGCGACCCGTAACAGCAGCCCCAGTCTTTCGGAATTCAGCAATCGCCAAACCAGCAATGCGCCCAGCAATAACAGGAACGCTCCTGCAAAGCCCAGCAGCAGACCGGGGCGCTGCAAAAACCAGTCCTCTGGAATGAAGCTGTCGACCTGTGTGATCGCCCCCCCGGTTTGGGTGAGCGCACGAAGTTGGGTGACGAACACACGGCAGATCTCGGCGACGCCCATCGTCAACAGCGCATAGTAAAGCCCGTCAAGGCGCGTTGACGGCGCGGCGAGGATCGCACCAAAGACAAACCCAACCGCAGGCCCGATCAGCAACATGAACGGCCAGGGCACGCCCAAATAGACATTCGCGGCCGCCGCGCAATAGGCCGACACGCCAACCACGGCCAACGTTGCCAGCGAAAAGATGCCAGCGGTGCCGACGATCAGCGTCCACAGGACATTGATGGCGGCATAGATGCAGAAAATCGACACGACCGTCAGCATGGTGTTCGGCAGAAACGGTGTGATCACCGCCAGCAGGACCAGCCCGATGGTCCACCAAAGCGGCTTTTTGTCGACCAGGACCCGTTCGCGTTTCAGTGTCTTCGGGTTGTGGACGTCGCGCCATTTCAACCAATGGCGCCGGGTTCCAAACACCCGTCCGCGGGATCGTTCCGTCCCGCCGTCCGGCTTCAGGCGAATCTCCCAAGGGCGCCGACCGACCTTATAGAAACGTTGCTCACTCATTCGCGGGTATCGTCCAACAGGCCGCCAATTCCGCGGGGACGGATGATCAGGACCGATATTATGAAGAGGAACGTGGCGAACATCACATAGCGTTGGCCCAGGAACGGGATTGCACCGACACTGGCTTCCAGAAAACCGATCAAGATAGCCCCGATCATTGCGCCGCGCACAGATCCAAGCCCGCCCAGCAAGGCAATCGTCAATCCCTTTACCAAGGGGATCACGCCCGCAGTTGGGCTGACAAAGATCGTCTGCGACAAGAGCGCTGCGGCCATCCCGGCCAGCGCACCGGTTAACATCAGCACTGGCAGGGCGGTCACCTGTCGAGAGATACCGGAATAGGCCGCGCCCTCGGCGTTCTGCATCATCGCCCGGACCTCCAGACCCCGGCGCGAATAGCGCAACCACGCCAATATCAGGCCGATCAGAACCGTCGCGCCAATGATCGTACCCGCCTGATCAAAGCGGACTTTAGCGCCCCAGACCTCCCACCGGCCAAAGCCGAAGATCTTTGGCAGGCCGCGATTGCGGGGTCCAAAGAAATAGAGCAGCGCCTGAACCGCGCCGATATTCAACGCCAACGTTATGATCAGCGAACGCACCGCATAGTTCGGCTTGTCGTGGATCGGCAGGAAAGCCAGCGCATAGATTATCGCACCGCAGATCGCCCCCGCAATCAAGGCTGATGCGAACAAGGCGCCCGCCATTGCAAAGCTGGCCAAGGCAGTCTTGCCCAACGCTGCCGCGATCACGGGTTTAAGGGCGCCGGTCACAAGCCAAGCCGCATAGCCAGACACTGCAAAGGTCGCCCCGTGCGCCATGTTGATCATGCCGACCGATGACCACAGGATCGAAATCCCGATCGCCATCAGGGCATAGATGCTGGCCAGGTTCAGGGCATAGATGACGAGGCCAAGATCCATCAGGCCAGTTCCACATGCCCGACATCACCGCGCATTCGGCCAGCGTGCATTCCGATAATCTGACCGGCCCGCCCTGTTAACAGGGTGACATTTTGTTCCGCGATGATCATGGCGCCACTTACTGGCAACGCCCAAAGCGCCTCCATGACACGTTCCGAGATCTTCGGGGCCAACCCCAGGGACGGTTCGTCAATCAGATAAAGCCTGGCCTCGGCCATCAGCATCCGGCCGATCGAAACCATGCGCCGCTCGCCACCTGAAAGTTTGCCCACAATGGCGTGTTCTAATGGGCGCAGTGGCGGGAAGATGTCGAAGATTCGCTCGATCCCGTCCTTACGGTTTCGCCACGCATGGCGATTACGGGCGCCACATTCCAGATGCTTGCGCACGCTTAGTCCGGGGAAGATCGCATCCCCCTGCGGCGCGACCCCGACCCCGCGTTTGACGATACCCGGTGTGCGCCGCCCGGCGCCCAGCGATCTCGTGCCGCCGATCTCCTCGCCATCCAGTTTGACCGACCCTTGCTGCCACCCGGTCATGTGGGTGATCGCCCGGATCAGCGTCGTCTTGCCATGTCCGTTCAGACCAACCAACCCGATCCGCTGGCCTTCACGAACGGTCAGGTCGATTTCGTGAAGGACACGCAAGGGGCCGTAGCCTGCCGAAAGCCTCCTGATCTCCAAAAGCTCAGACATCGGCGCTTTCGAAATAGGCAGCCCGCACCCTGGGGTCGTCAAACACGTCACGCGGGGCGCCAGTGGCAATCACCTCGCCCAGATCCAAAACGACACAGCGGTCGGCGACTGCGGTCAGCAGCTCCAGCCGATGCTCGATCAGGATAACCGCCATCGCATACTCATCGACCAGCCGCCGAATGATCAGGTCCAGTTCATCAATCTCGGCGTTGATCAGGCCCGACGCCGGCTCGTCCATCAGCAACACCTTTGGCTGGCGCATCAACAGGCAGGCGAGCAAAAGTTTGCGCCTGTCAAATGCCCCCAGCGCGGCGGTCGGGATGTCCCACGGGACCATCAGATGCGCCAACCGCGCCGCCCATTCCGCGTCGTGGCGGCTGAGGATTGGAGAATATGCTTTGCGCGCCGCCCGAAACGTCTCGCCGACTGTCAGTGAGGCAGGGACGACCGGGCTTTGATAGGTTCGGCCCACGCCCATGCGGGCACGGCGATGAAATGGGACCGATGTGATGTCGCTTCCGTCAAGAAGCACCCGCCCTGCCGCGGCCTGATACCGCCCGCAAAGAACCTCGAACAACGATGTCTTGCCCGCACCGTTCGGGCCGACAAGGCCTAAAATCTCGCCGGGTCGGGCCTGCATGGACACACCCGACAGGATCTGGCGCCCGCCCAGCGCCAGATCGATCCCTTCGCACCCGAACAGCATTGTATTCGTCGTCCAGCCCTTACATCCAGGGGGCAGGACGGAACGGCACTTCCGCAAAGGGCGCAGGGGCGATGATGCGGTGTTCGTCATCCTGCACCTGGAAGAACAGATGCGCCTGACCAGCTTCGGGATCGTCCGTCATGTTCGGATAGCTGACGCCCGAATTCGTCTCTGGACGGAATTTGTAGAAGCCATTGATCCCTCGATACTCCATCTTGCGAATGGCATCTCCAACAGCATCGAACTTCGAAGGATCGCCGACGTCGGTCCAGGCCTTTGCCAGCATCATAATCGCGTCGTAGCCTCCGCCCGTATAAACCATACCCATCGTTCCCGGGTACTTGGCGCGATACTTTTCGCGGAACGCCGCGCCGCGTTCATCGGCATAGACACCGTAAACTGTGCCCCAAACCATGCCTTCGCCAGCACCCGACGCCAGATCCAAGAATTCCGGTTGTGACGGTCCGTATTGCAGATAGACCAACGCACCTTCGACCGGATCGACGGCAAACTGCTGTGCGAACGCCGCAAGCTCTGCTGCGACCCAATGGTCGATCATTATGGCAGCCGCGTCAGTTTCCTGCAGCGCGCGGATGACAGGCGCCCAATCCTGCACCGGGAACTGGATATCTGTGACCGCCGCCACCTCCCAATTATTGTTGGCAGCGACTTCCTTCTGCGTCGCCTGGCTGATCAATTGCGTATAGCTGATCTGACCCTGGACGATGTGCACCTTGTTGTTCTTCGGCGTCCACTGACCGGACTTTGTGATATCGTCCAAAAAGCGCACAAAGCCCGTGCCGTACCAGACCTCCGGCACATCCAACTGGAAGATATTCCGGTATTTCTGCGGATTGGATTTGAACAGGTCATCGTTCACCGAGGATGTATTTCCATGCAGATACGGGATTCCCGACGGTGCTGCGGTGTCCATCGCAGGCTGTGGAATGATCGTGAACGCCGATGCCAGCGCATGCGCCCCGCCCTCGATCAGCGCTTGGAACCCGGCGACATTGCCTTCGGGCGACAACATATCCAGATCGATGATCTTCGCTTCCAATGGGCGGCCAAGTACGCCGCCTGACCCGTTGATTTCTTCAATCGCCATCAACGCGCCATTGGTCCAATCCTGGTGATCGGCAACACCGACCGGGCCGGATTGCGCAGCCGGGATGCCGATAACTATCGGCTCCGCGGCAAATGCGATGCCGACAGGGGCAAACGCGGCCACGGCGACAGATGATAACAGGAAGGAACGGCGGGAAAACATCATCGTTTCGATCTCCTATGCTTTTCAACATTTAGCGAGCGCTGCCGCCCGCACGTCAATGGTGCAAATGTACTATCTGACCCTCCAGCCCGCCTGATTTCAAAATGAAGAGCGAAGAGCATCGTTCCTTGATGAAAATGTTTGAGATCGAAAATCGCGCCGATCCGTTGTCGTCTGACATCTTCGGATCGAGTCTGTGACTTTGAAGACATTGAACTCTGGCGCTCAAACCGATCGCGACCTTCATCATTGCGGCGCTACGCCAGAAGGAGCCTGACCCGAATTTTACTCCCGCAAAACAGAATTCCTTGCTGAATATTGCTAAGAGTCTGTTTCAAAATGTACGGTAGCGCGCGACCCGGCGTATCATGAGCTTGATGATTGATGCCTGTATGAGCGTCTGAACGGTTTCTGCGAAGCGTTCGAAGTCTTTGGCGAGACACCGGTTGATCGTGATCCAGGCGAACGTGCGCTCGACAAACGGGAACCGCGCTGTGATCCGAACAGGAGGGCTGCGCCATCCATTGCCCGGCAGTCGAGTGCTTGGCAATCGATGAGAGGGGCGATCCTGCACCCCGGCAGAGTGGATCTCCACGTGCATCATCCGTCCAAGCATGTCAGTCAGAAGATGGCGTTTGCGTCCTTTGATCTTCATTCCGGCATCAAAACCGACCGTATCGCGTGCATCTCAGCCGGTTTTCACGCTTTGGCTATCGATGATCGTGGCAGTCGGGCTTTCCTCCCAGCTCTCCAAGTCACGGCGTTGCCGGTAGAGCGTGTCATGCAAGCGTGACAAGGTTCCATCGTCACGCCAACGTCGAAAATACCCATAGACCGTGCTGCGCGCCGGAAAATCGCGAGGTCGCATGCGCCACTGGCAGCCGGTTTGCAACAGGTAGAAGATTGCATTGACCACACGGCGCAGGCATGTCGTTCGAGGCCTGCCCCCGGTTTGGCGGGCGAGAGATGCACGTCAATCAATATCCATTCCCGATCCGTCACTTCGCTTGCGTACGCACTGCCATCGCGCAAATAGTGTCCACGGTTGGCCGCCGCCCACGCCATCCGATCCGCCGTCGTATCTTGCCCGAAAAAAGGTAAATCAGCCCGGCGGCGGTCATTCAACACTGAGATCAACTTCTCAGACAGGATCTTAGAAGTTAAGCCACAAACCCTGCGCCAGCACTCGATCGAGATATATGGCCGCCTGGGTCTTGACGGTAGGCTGGTCTTGCAACGTGGGGTGTTTCGAACAGTAGCGGGGTTGGATTAAACGCTCTATTCCAAACTAGATGGACCCGTCGTGGAACCCCGCCGCTCCTTTGACCGTCTATCGTGTTGTAAGGGAGGGATTACACAGCGTCCCTGAGCATCCCGGAGTTTCGAACAAAGTCTGTGCGGAGTGCCCTGACCAGCGGTCGTGAGGTCAAGTAGTTCGCCGCTAACCTGCGCGTTGGAGGTCGAAGCAGCAATTTCTCTGTCAGCGAGAACGGCGAACGACGGCGTTCCACTTGACGAGCTGAGTCGTTCGCGCAGCAGCGACGGCCTGCTTTCGGCCATCTTCGGCCTGCAGCAAATCCCGCAAACTTCACTCGTCGGAACAATTGTGGGAACGAGAAGACGAAAATCATGTAAGATGTTGATTTATATTCTGTTTCATGATTTTCGTGGCGGAGAGAGGGGGATTCGAACCCCCGGAACGCTCTCACGTTCAACGGTTTTCAAGACCGCCGCAATCGACCACTCTGCCACCTCTCCGTTGCGCCGGAACCTAGTCGATTGGGGCGCGGGAGAAAAGACTTGCAATCTTCCGCGTCTGCGGTGCGGGCGACCCTTCCATTAGGCGCCGTTTTCACGTAGATTCCCGTCAAAAGCGAATAAGAGCGGGCAGGAGGCAGCAATGTCGGAGAACCACGCTTCGCACAGAGGAATCGGGCATAACGTGGCAGCGTCGCTATCGGCGCTTGCGACGATTCTTTTCCTTGCGGGTGAAGTCCAAGCGACCGGATTCAAGGGTGAGCCTTCCGGTGTCGTTTTCGCGCAGACCCTGAACGAGCCGTTGCCCGAGTTGGCGACAGACAGCGACCTGGTGAACATATCGCCGTTGCTGGACCCGGCGCCCGAGGTGTTCGACGGCAAGGGTGTCGCGAAATGGGATGGCCGCCGGACCCTGCGCGGCGTTTGGGTCGCGCACCCTTTGGCGCAATCTGCCCGGCGGGTGCGGATCTATAATCTCACAAACGGGGCGGTCGTGGATGGTGCGCTGTTCAAGCGCGACACAACCAAGGGCGAGACATCGGTGATCGTCTCGTCCGACGCAGCGGCCCGCTTGGGCCTGGAGCCGGATACGGCGGCGCAGTTGCGGATCGTTGCAGTGCGCCCCGCCCAGCAGCCAGCACCGGAGACTGCGGTGGCAGCAGCCCCGGACGCGGCGGAGACTACGGCGGAGACTGCGGTCAAAACCGATCCGGCCGATAAGGGCGACGTCGACGAAACCGCAGGTGGCGAGACGAATTCGCCGCCGATGCTGCGGCCACAACGACCGCAACAGAAAAACTTACCGGCAAAGAAGAGACGGCGCCTGAACCGGCGGCGGCCAAGGACTTTAAGTTTGTTGCGGCCCCATCCGACGATGCAACGGCGACTGCCGCAGTTGCGGATACCTATTTCAAGCGCCCGCCATCGGCGGATGGTGCAGATGCCGACAGCGGCGCCGATGGTGCAAAGGCCACCGCGGACGCTGTGGCGGCGCCGGTGAGTACGCTGACGCTGGCGACCGAAGAAGAGAAGCAGGCCGCCGCGGGCAAGCCGGTGACGCGGCGCGCGCCGGAGGGCGATGCCTCGGGCTTTGTCCTGTCGCCGGGGTCCACCAAGGCCGACAACGCGGCAAAAGAACCTCCTTCGACCAAGACGGATGACGCGCCGGTCGCGGCTGCCGAGGGCGATAAGACGGTCCTGGCTGAAACCGTCCGAAAAACGCCCCCGATCCCTGTGGCGAAACGGCCCGGGCTGTCTGAAGATAAAACGTTCCGGTTTACACCTGACGAGCCGCCTGCCACCGATGGGGTAAGACGCGCTGACAGTGCCCGGCCAGCGGATACGGATGCCTTGAGATTGGCCACCGCCGCAGCGGCGGCGCCCAAATCCGAACCGGACCCGGTCATTGCATCAGCCCCGGCAGAGACGACCTTCAAACTGATCCCCAGCGACGCGCCGGACAAAACCGGAGTTGTCGACAAAGATGCCGATGTGGCGACCCGCGGCGTAAGCCGAGCGCCTGAAGATCCGCCGACGCGCCCGGCGAACGATCCAGCGGTGAAAACTGACGAGAGCGGTGATAAGGCGCCCGTTTTTAAGCTGGCGGTCGATGAAACCGCGTCGGCGGCGAAACCCGATCCCAAACCAGCAGTGAAAACCGCAGTAGTGACAAAGCCGGCACCGAAGGATGAAGACAAGACGTTCAAACTGGTCCCGGGCGAGAAGACCGCAGTGCGGTCAACGCCCAGTAGAACCGGAGCGTCCGCTGGCAAGCTGCGCCTGCCCTATGTTCAGGCCGGGCTGTTCGGTGTCGCTGAAAATGCGACGAAGCTGGTGGCCCGGTTGAAGGCCCGCGGCATTCCCGCAACGGCAAAGTCGCTGGTCGCGAATGGCAAAACCTTTTCCAGGGTGATTGCGGGCCCGTTCAACGACAGCACGACGCGCGACAAGGCGCGAAGCGTGATCCGATCGATGGGCATGCGCGACGCACGCCCTGTTCGGAGGTAGACGATGCGCCATTATCTTCGCGGCGTTCTGATCCTGTTGGCAATGGCTCTGTGGGCCGCGCCGGGCGCAGCTCAGGTGCAGGGCACCAAGGCGCGGGCCGCATTGGTCATCGATATGACCTCGGGCGCCGTTCTTCTGGAAAAGAACGCCGACGAGCCGCTGCCGCCTGCGTCGATGTCCAAGCTGATGACGCTGTACATGGTGTTCGAAGCGCTGGAGCGCGGTGTCATCACCATGACGGACAAGTTCCCCACATCCGGCGATGCGGCGTCGATGAAGGGCTCGTCCATGTTCCTGCGCAAGGGCGAGAACGTGGCGATCGGTAATCTGGTCCGCGGCGTGATCGTGCAGTCGGGCAATGATGCCGCCGTCGTTCTGGCCGAAGGTCTGGCCGGGACCGAGGCTGTTTTCGCGGAACGTATGAACCGCCGCGCCGCTGAAATCGGTCTGGCTGATGCCGTTTTCGCCAACGCGACCGGGTGGCCTGATCCCAAACAACGGATGAGCGTTCGCGATCTTGCGACGCTGGCGCAACTGCTGATCACGCGGTTTCCCGACTATTACAAAATGTTCTCGGAACGCGAATTCACCTGGGACGATATCCGCCAGGAGAACCGCAACCCTCTGTTGAAAGAGAAGGTGCCCGGTGTTGATGGCCTGAAAACAGGTCACACCGAAGAGGCCGGATATGGTCTGGTCGCATCGGCGACGCGCGGTAATCGGCGGATCGTCGTCGTTGTCGCCGGGCTGGACACCGAGGACGATCGCCTGCACGAATCGCGCCAGCTTATCGATTGGGCTTTCCGGTCGTTCGAAACGGGTAAGCTTTATGCCGCCGGGCAGGCGCTGCCGCTGGAAGCCGAGGTTTGGTTGGGTGCAGCCGATACCGTGCCGTTGGCGCCGGTCCGCGATGTGGTGATCACGGCGCCCTATGGCTCCCTGGACAAGGCCGAATTGAAGCTGCGGTATCACGGACCCGTCGAAGCGCCGATCGCAGAAGGTCAGGAGATCGGGCAGATCGAAATTCGGGTGCCCGAGCTTGACCCCGTGCTGGTCCCGCTGGTGGCGACCAAGGCCGTCGAGGAGGGCGGCTTCCTGACCCGGATCGAGGCGGTTGGACGCCTGCTGCTGCGGGAATTGGACCCCGGCTGATCAGCACGGATAGAACCGCCGGTCTGGCCCCCCCGGGCGTGCGATGCTATTCCAAGCCACAACAGAAATACGTGACAGGACGGGTAAGCGTGCAGGCTGATCCAATATCCGAACGCAGCGATCAGCGCGGTTTTTTCATCACGCTGGAAGGAATAGACGGTGCGGGCAAATCGACCCAGGCGCGCCTGCTTGGCGAATTTCTGACCGCGCAGGGCCGCCGCGTCGTTACAACCCGGGAACCGGGCGGCGCACCGGGGGCCGAAGATATTCGCAAACTTCTGGTCGAAGGCGATCCCGGGCGCTGGTCGGCGGAAACTGAAATACTGCTTTTTACCGCGGCCCGCCGGGATCATGTCGAGCGTACGATCGGTCCGGCGCTGTCGCGCGGCGACATCGTGATCTGTGACCGGTTTGTCGATTCTACCCGAGCCTATCAGGGCGACGGTGATCTGCGCGCAAAGGTGGATGCCTTGCATACGCTTATGATCGGGATCGAGGCGGACCTGACGCTGATCTTCGATCTGGATGGCGCCGATGGGCTGATCCGGACGGGCGCACGAAAAGGTGGTGAAGACCGCTTTGAAAAACGGGGCGCTGACTTTCAGGACGGGCTGCGCACCCGGTTTCACCAAATTGCAGCGGTTGCACCGGATCGCTGTGTGATCATCGACGCAGCGCGCCCTGCCGACGATATTGCAGCCGACGTCCGGTCAATCGTTGCCGCCCGTTTGGGTGTGCAGGCAGGTGCACGCTGAATGGCCGAGCCCGAGAGTTATCCAGAAGCCGACCGGATCGAGGGTTGCCCGCACCCGCGCGAGACGACAACGTTGTTTGGTCAGGAAACGGCGGTTGGCGGGTTTCTGGATGCCTGGCGAACCGGGCGACTGCACCATGCCTGGCTGTTGCGCGGCCCGCGCGGCATCGGCAAAGCAACGCTGGCCTATCGGATCGCCCGCGCCGTGATCGCCCAGCCAGGCGATACAGGCGGCGGCCTTTTCGGAGAAGCCGAACCAGCGGTTCCCGGTACGCTTGAAACACCGCCCGACTGTCCTGTCCAGGCACGTATCGAGGCGCAGGGTGAACCCCGGCTTTTCGTGCTGCGGCGCAATTGGGACCTGGACAAGAAGCGGCTGCAAACCCGCATCGTCGTCGACAATGTCCGGGCGCTGCGCCAGTTCTTGGGCCTCAGCGCTGCCGATGGCGGATGGCGAGTGATCATTGTCGACCCCGCCGACGAAATGAACCTGAATGCGGCAAACGCATTACTGAAACTGTTGGAGGAACCGCCGTCCAAGACGCTGTTCCTTATGGTCTGCCACGCGCCCGCCGGATTGTTGCCGACGATCCGGTCGCGCTGCCGCACGTTGGATCTGACACCATTGACGGCCGAGCCGTTGGCCTGGGCGCTTGAACAGGCCGGCGCACAGATCGACCGGGACAGCGCCGACCATCTCGCCGCGCTAGCTGGCGGATCGGTCGGGCAATCGATTTCGTTGACCGCGGAAGACGGACTGGCCCAATATGCCAGATTGGTCGCGGTTTTAGCTCAAGGGCAAAAGATCAATCGTTCGGCCATGACGGCACTGGCCGAAAAATGTGCGGGCCGGAATAATGACGCGCGCTATCGCCTGACCATCTGGCTGTTGCAGCTTCTGGTGTCGCGATTGGCGAAGGCGGCGGCGACGGGACAGGCGCCGCCGGGGCCAGGAATGGGCGAGGCAGAACTGGCGGCGGCGGTTGCCCACAGCCCGGCGCAGTCCGGTCCCTGGGCCGAAACGCTGGCCCGGATTTCGGCAACGACCCGCCATGCGATGGCGGTCAACCTTGACCCGGCGCAATGCGTGTTGGATACCTTGCTCGAAATTGATGCCACTCTGGCCCGCGTCAGATCCGTGGCTGCCTAGGACGCCACCGGAACGGATCGGCCCGATGCCCCAGCCCCTGCTGGTTGACAGCCATTGTCACCTGGATTTCCCGCAACTGTCCGACGAATTGGACGGCGTGGTCGAGCGCGCGCATCAGGCCGGTGTCACGCGGATGGTCACGATCTGCACCCGCCTGTCCGAAGAACCGCGTGTGCGGGCGATTGCCGAAAGCCAGCCTGGTGTCTTCTATGCGGCCGGCACCCATCCGATGAACGCCGCGGCGGAGCCGATGGCCAGTGTGGAGGAATTGGTCGCCCTGGCCGACCATCCGCGTTTTGTCGGCATCGGCGAGACCGGTCTCGATTATCATTACACTGCCGAGAGCATGGCTGTGCAGCAGGACAGCCTGCGCATTCATATCGAAGCTGCACGTCAAACCGGCCTGCCCTTGATCATCCATGCCCGCGATGCCGATGACGACATGGCCCGGATCCTGACCGAGGAACATCAGGCCGGGGCCTATGAGTGTGTGATGCATTGTTTTTCGTCCTCGGCCGCGCTGGGGCGGGCGGCGTTGGACCTTGGGTTTTACCTGTCGATGTCCGGGATTGCGGCGTTTCCGCGGTCGGACGCGCTGCGCGAGATCTTCGCGGCCGCGCCGCTGGACCGCATTCTGGTGGAAACCGACAGCCCCTATCTGGCCCCGCCGCCGCATCGCGGCAAACGATGCGAGCCCGCCTTCACCGCCCATACGGCGCGCCGGGGGGCCGAAACGATGGGCGTAAGCTTCGAAGATTTCTGCACCGCCACATCGGCGAATTTCGACCGTCTGTTTGCCAAGGCCGCAGCATGACGGGAACGCCATGACCGATTTGCTGCGATTTACCATTCTGGGCTGTGCTTCGTCGGGCGGGGTGCCGCGTATCGGACCGAAAGGGCCGATCTGGGGCGCCTGCAATCCGGACGAGCCGCGCAACAGACGGCGGCGCTGCGCCTTGTTGGTCCAGCGCATCGGACCGGGCGGGAAGACAACCGTCCTGATCGACGCCGGGCCGGATGTGCGCGAACAACTGATCGATGCCGGTGCCGGTTGGTTGAATGCCCTGATCCTGACCCATGACCATGCCGATCATGTCCATGGCATCGACGATCTGCGCATGGTCGTCTTCAACCGCCGCGAGCGCCTGCCCTGTTGGATGGACGAGCGCACCGAGCGGACCATGAACCAGCGGTTCGGGTATGTGTTCGAAACCCCGCCGGGATCGTCCTATCCTGCAATCATGGACCGCCACCGTATCGCCGGGCCGGTCCGCGTGGATGGACGGGGCGGGGAAATCGTCTGCGAGCCGTTTGAAGTGCCGCACGGCGATATTATCGCGCTTGGCCTGCGCATCGGCCCCGTCGTCTATACGCCCGATCTGTCCGAAATGTCCGACGCTGCGTGGGCGGCAGTGGACAAAGCCGATTGCTGGATTACGGATGCCTTGCGCTATACGCCACATCCCAGCCACGCCCATGTCGCGCAGGCGCTGGAGTGGATCGAGCAGGCTGCGCCGCCGCGCGCGATTTTGACCAATCTGCATGTGGATGTGGATTACGAGACATTGCAGGTTGAAACACCCGGCAATGTCGAACCAGCGCATGACGGATTGGTTCTGGAATACCCCATTTGACAATCGCCGCCACGCTTTTGACCATCGTCGTTCCGGTCTTCCTGATCGTGGCAGCCGGATATACGGCGGTGCGCACCGGCTTGGTTCCGGAAAACCTGATCGACGGGGTGGTCAAATACGCTGTCGGCTTTGCGGTCCCGGTCCTGCTGTTTTTGTCCATGACCCGGATCGATCTGTCGACGGCGATCCAGCCTGGTGCATTGATTGCGTTCTTCGGTGCCGGGAATCTTTGCTTTTTCGGCGCGATCGCGGTGTCGCGATTGTTCTGGAACAGGCGGCCCGGCGAAGCGGTGGCCATCGGGTTTTGCACCTTCTTTCCCAATGTGGTGATGCTGGGCATTCCGATTGCCGAGCGTGCGTTTGGCCCCGGGATCATGGGTGCCGTCTTTGGGCTGATCGCATTTCATTCCATCCACAATTATTTCGTCGGTTTCATCGCGATGGAGATGGTGCGCCGCGACCGGGCCGGGTTGGGTGTTGCGTTGAGCCGGGCGTTTCTGACGACCTTCAAGAACCCGCTGATGATCGGGCTGGTTGCGGGAATGGCCTTCAACCTTTCCGGCCTGACGGTTCCTGCAATCCCGTTTTCCGCGCTGGACATGATTGCGGGTTCGGCGATCCCGGCGGCGTTGTTCTCGCTGGGCGGTGTGTTGACCCGCTACTCGTTGCGCGCGGAAGCGCCCGAGGCACTTATGGTTGTCGCCTTCTCGCTGATCGTCCACCCTGCCCTCGCCTGGCTGATCGCTGATCCAATCCTTGGGCTGGAGCAAACCTATGTGCGTGCGGTTGTGGTTCTGGCCGCGATGGTGCCGGGGCTGAACGGGTACATTTTCGCAGCGCTTTATGGCCGTGCAGTCGGCACGGCGGCGTCCTCGTCTTTGCTGGGAACGATCCTGGCGGTCCCGACGGTCACGCTGTGGTTGGCGTTCTTGGGAGTGTAGGCGGTTCGCGGGCTGCGCTCTAAGTTGTTGAGTGGCCGCATTTCACGACGACCGACCGTTTCAGTCACGCTGGAAAATGCTCTAGGCGGCGTCTTCATTTAAGCGAGCCAGGCCATTGTGCATGCGAGGGATACGAAGGCTCGGAAGGACGATATAGTCTTTTCGCACCGTAGGGCTATGCGGCGGAAGCGTTTGATCCTATTGAAGAAACATTCGACAAGGTGGCGTTCTTTGTAGAGCGACCAATCGATTGCCTTTTGTGCTGTTCGCGTCGGATTTTGCTTGATCTGCGCCTTTGCATCAAGTTCATCAACGATGAAGGCCCGCAGGTAATCAGCATCATAAGCCGCATCTGCCATGACGTGCCCGACGCCCGAAAACCCCTCGATCAAGCCGCACGCCTGAGGGCAATCACCCCACTGACCGGGCGTAATCGTGAAGCGGATCGGCAGGCCAAGCGCGTCGACTGCGGCGTGGATTTTCGTGGTCAGGCCGCCTTTGGAGCGTCCGATTGCGTGAGTTTCAGCCCCCCTTTTGCGCCGCTGGCGTCTGCATGGGCCTTGCAAATGGTCGCATCGATAAGGACGTATTCGAAATCCGGATCAGCGCTTAACGCTTTGAAAAGACTCTCCCAAATGCCCGCATGTGTCCACCGCCGGAACCGGCAATGTGCGGTCCGCCAGTTGCCCAGTTCAGGCGGAAGATCACGCCAGGGCGAGGCTGTACGAGCCAACCACAGGATTGCATCAAGGAAAAGCCTGTTGTCTGTCGCCGTGCGCCCTCGGTCGCCTTTTTTGCCGGGGACAAGCGGTTCAATCTGCGCCCATTGCGCGTCCGTCAGGGTTCGTCTGCTCAAGATCACCTCCGTTTTCGACCTTGAATCAAATCCCAACCAGTTTGGGAACCCCCTAAATGAAGACGCCGCCTAGCGCCCCAGCAGATGTTTGGCGATGTTCACCAGGTGGATCTGGCTGGTGCCCTCATAGATCCTGAAAGCCCGCACATCACGGTAGAAGCGCTCGATCCCCCGGCCCTTTACATAGCCCTGCCCGCCAAAGACCTGAACGACCTTGTCGGCGACGCGCCCGCACATTTCTGTTGCCAGATATTTGCACATGGAAACATCCATCGTGACATCCTCGCCCGCGTCGCGCTTTCGGGCGGTTTGCAGGATCAGTGCCCGGGCAGCGGCAATGTCGACCTGGCATTCCGCCAACATTGCCTGGATCAGTTGATAGGTGCCGATGGGCGCGCCGAACTGTTCGCGTTCGCGGGCATAAGCAACGGCTTCATCCAGCATGCGGATGGCCGGACCGGTTGACAGCGCGGCCAGGTTGACGCGCTGCTTGTTCAAGGCCTTCATCACGGTGCGGAACCCCTGCCCTTCGGCGCCGCCGATCAAGGCGTCGGGCCCGACACGGCAATCGGTCAGGGTGATCTCGCCGATCGGTGCCCCTTCCTGGCCCATTTTCGGGGTCGAGTCGCTTGGGGACAGCCCGGGCGTTCCGCGTTCGATCAGAAAGGCACTGATTCCGCCGCCGCCGCGTTCGCGCCCGTCCGTGCGGGCGAAAACGGTGTAAAGATCGGCGATCGGAGCCAACGTGATATAGCGTTTCGATCCGTTCAGAACCCAGGAACCGTCATTGTCCTGCCGCGCCGTTGTGCGCAGCGCCGTGGCGTCGGACCCTGCCATTTCCTCGGTCAGCGCCAGGCAGCCGATGATCTCGCCCGAGGCGAGCCGGGGCAGATAGCGCTGTTTTTGGTCTTCGGTTCCGTCCTGGATCAATCCCTCCGAACCGATCCCCGCGTTTTGGGCACCGATGACGCGGTAGGCGACCGAGCATTGCGTGAATTCCAGAAACGCGAGGGCCAGTTCCTCGGTCGTCAGGCCGGACCCCCCATACTCCTTCGGGATCGACCAGCCGAAAGAACCGAGTTTGCGCATCTCGGCCACGACCTCGTCCGGCACCCGGTCTTCTGCCTCGACACGATCCTCGTTCGGGATCGCAACATCGCGGACAAAACGGCGGATGCGCGCCAACAGATCGTCGAGGCGGGCTTTGTCTCGGATCATCGATGGCTCCTAGTTGCTGGGCACGACCGGGGCATTGCGCACGCGGACAATGCTGCTGTGCCTTGCATCGAAGGCGCCGTGCGGCGCCATCTTCTGATGACGACGCAAATTCGAGTTGTGGCCAATGGGATGGATGGGCCGCAAGCCCATCCTATTCGGCGGCCTGAGCCGTTGGCGAGCCAGGTGCGCGAAACTGTGCCATCAGGGCTTCCTGCTCTTTGGTGACGGCTTCAGCATTGGCGGCTTTGACATGGCCAAAACCGCGGATCTTGAGCGGCAGACGCGCGATCTCGGCAGCCAGGCCCAGATTTTCCCGGGTCAGACCTTTGATCAGTTCATCCGCCAGTTTCGCGTAGTCCTTGACAGCGGCGCGCTCGCCCTTGCGCTCGGCCGAGTAGCCGAAGATGTCCAAAGGTGCCCCGCGAAGGCGCTTCATCTTTGCCATGATTTTCAGCGCCCGGAACATCCACGGGCCGAATTTCGATTTGATCGGTTTACCATCGCTGTCCTTTTTGCCTAGGATCGGCGGGGCCATGTGAAAACTGATTTTTCCCACGTTATCAAACGCTTCGTTCAGTTGGCCTTCCAGAAAGCTCACATGCAGCCGGGCGACTTCGTATTCGTCCTTATAGGCCATCAGTTTGAAGTAGCCTTCGGCCACCGCATCGCCGAACCCATCAGCGCCAAGTGCCTTTTCCGTCTCGATCGCACGGTCTACCAGCTTGCGATAGCGTTTGGCATACCGCGCGCTGGTGTGGCCGGTCAGATGCTCGACCCGGCGGGC
The DNA here is from genome assembly GCA_951813525.2 of uncultured Limibaculum sp. GTDB lineage: Bacteria > Pseudomonadota > Alphaproteobacteria > Rhodobacterales > Rhodobacteraceae > Thermohalobaculum. The sequence goes on along the minus strand of CATOTJ020000002.1, from coordinate 1,133,434 downwards.
GATCTTGGCGGGCAGCGTTTCGATCACTTCGGCGGACGGGGTGAGATGCGCGGTCAACCCTTCACGATCGGCAACCGCCCAGCGGCCAATTTCGAAGGCGGCAAGATTACCGTCGACCCCGGCACCGTTCAGCTCGATCGCCCGGCGGATCGCGTCGCCAGACAGTGGTACCAGGCCCGCCTGCCAGGCCGCACCCAGCAAAAGAACGTTGGAATAGATGGAATCGCCCAGCAACTCGGTCGCCAATTCGTTCGCCTGGACCATCGTTACCTTTTCGGCTCCGATCCGGCGTTCGACGGTTAGCTGCATGGCATCGGACGGCAGCGCGAATTCGGTGTCCCGCGTGAAATCACCGGTGATAATTTCGTGGCTGTTGCAAACCAAGCCGGTCCGGCCACGCTGCATCAGCGCCAGGACCTTCTGCCCCGCGGTAACAACCAGATCGCCGCCGATGACGGCATCAGCCTCGCCCACCGAAATGCGCACGGCGCTGATGTCTTCTGGTTTGTGGGCGATGCGGCAATGGATTGCGACGGCGCCGCCCTTTTGCGCAAGTCCGGCCATCTGCATTTCGGCCGCGCCCTTGCCTTCGATATGGGCGGCCATGGAAATCAGCGCGCCAACCGTCACAACGCCGGTGCCGCCCACCCCAGTGACCAACACGTTATAGGGTTTGTCGGTCAGCGCCGGAACCGCCGGTTCCGGCAGATCGGGCATCGCAAATTCCTTGGCGGCCTTTTTCTTCGGCTCGGCGCCTTCAACGGTGACAAAGGACGGGCAAAAGCCCTTGAGGCACGAAAAGTCCCGGTTGCAGGCGGACTGATCGATCTCGCGCTTGCGGCCAAGCGGCGTTTCCTTTGGCAGGATCGCGACACAGTTCGATTGAACCCCGCAATCGCCGCAGCCTTCGCAGACCGCCGGATTGATAAAGGCACGTTCCGGCGGGGTCGGGAACTTGCCGCGCTTGCGGCGGCGGCGTTTTTCAGCGGCACAGGTCTGCATATAGATCAGGGCTGTAACCCCTTCAATTTCCTGCAATTCCTTTTGTACCTTGATCAGATCACGGCGCGGATAGACGGCAACCTCCTTGGGAAAGTCGGCCCACTCCATTTCCTTTTCGTCGACAACCGCGATCACTTTTTTGACGCCAATCCCAACCAGTTCACGCGCGATCCGTCCGGATGTCAGATCGCCCTCGTGGTTTTGGCCGCCGGTCATGGCGACGGCGTCGTTGAACAGGATCTTGAACGTCATATTGGCCGAGGACGAAACCGCCGCACGGATCGATTGAATGCCGGAATGGTTGTATGTGCCGTCGCCGAGGTTCTGGAATACATGACCTCGGGTCGAAAACTGGTGTTCACCGATCCAGTTCGCGCCCTCGCCCCCCATATGGGTGTAACCCAGTGTAGAGCGATCCATCCACTGTGCCATGTAATGGCAACCGATACCCGAATAGGCATGCGCCCCCTCCGGGACGATGGTCGATGAATTGTGCGGACAGCCCGCACAGAACCAAGGCGTGCGCGTTGCCTGATCGGGGGCATTGTCCGTGCGGGTTGCATCGGTCAGCGATGCCATGGCGTGGCGCATCGATTCTGTTGCGCAGCCCTGTCTTTCCAGTTGCTGCCCGATGCCGAGTCCGATGGTTACGGGGTCGAGGCCCTTTTTGACCGAGAAGAGGACACCCCCGTCTTCGTCTTTCCAGCCAACCACCGTGGGGCGAACCGCTTCATTGTAGAGGATTTCCTTGACCTGGGTTTCCAGAACGGCCCGCTTTTCCTCGATCACGACGATCTGATCCAGCCCGTCGGCCCATTCGGTCAGCCGTTGAGGCTCTAGCGGCCAGACCATGCCGACCTTGTAGACGGTCAGGCCGATACGCTCGGCCTCTGCCTGATCGATCCCCAAAAGTTCCAGCGCGTGACAGACATCGAGCCAGCTCTTGCCGGACGTGACGATGCCGACTTTGGCACCCGGGGCGCCATGTGTGCGGCCGTCGAGATTGTTTTCGCGGGCAAAGGCCTGTGCGGCAAATCGTTTGTAATCGTGCAGGCGGTCCTCGCCCTGGAAGGGTTCTTCATAGAGCGGGATGTTCAGGCCCGCGGCGGGCATCTCGAAATCGGGCAGTTTGATCTGAACCCGGTCCGGCCGGCCATCAACCACCGCCGTCGCTTCGATTGTGTCCTTCATGCATTTGATACCGACCCAAAGGCCGGTGAAACGGGACATGGTCCAGCCGGTGATGCAGTAATCCAGCAATTCCTGCACACCCGCGGGCGACAGGATCGGCATCATCGCATCCATCAGCGCCATTTCGGATTGGTGCAGGGTGGTCGAGGATTCGCCGGTATGGTCGTCGCCCATCGCAACCAGAACACCGCCCAGCGGCGACGAGCCCGCGATATTTGCGTGCCGGAAGACATCGCCCGACCGGTCGACGCCGGGACCTTTTCCGTACCAGAGGCCAAAAACACCGTCGAATTTGCCCTCGCCCTTCAGTTCCGACATCTGCGAGCCCCAAAGGGCCGTGGCGGCAAGATCCTCATTCAGGCCCGGATGAAACTTGATGTCCAATGGTTCCAAGTGCTTGGCGGCGCTGGTGAATGTGCCATCGACTGCGCCAAGCGGCGATCCACGATAGCCCGTGACATAGCCCGCCGTATTGTGGCCAGCGGCTGTGTCGCGGGCCTTTTGCATCATGGCCGCCCGCACCAACGCCTGGGTGCCCGACAAGAGGACAGGTGATCTTTCCAGATCATATCGATCCGATAGTTTCACATCGCGCAGGTCCATGGTCTGTCCTTTCGGTCGATCCGGGTTGCGGCATTAGGTAAACTGTTCTGACCTTTATGTCCAGAATCGCGCCGCCCGCTGACCCAAAATAGCCGATCACGCGCGCCTTGAAATCCCCAACGCGATATTGCCCGGTTAATCGCCTTGGCTTATTCAAGCGGCTGTACCGGCGCCAGTGACGGTACGGGATGCCGGTCCCTGGCGGCAACTGGGTCAGAATGGGGGTGCAATGCAGAAAATCCTGATTGCGCAACCGACAACCGGAACGGTGGTCAGCGGGACGGTTCAGTATCTGATGGAGCTGGGCCGAACGCTGTCGAATGAGCGCATCGATTGGGACTATCGCTCTTTATCCCTCTCGGATATCGCGCTCAGCCGGAACATCTTTGCAAGCCATGTCATCGCCGACAATGAATTCAGCCATATCCTGTTCATCGACACCGATATGGGGTTTTCTGCGCAGACGATCCTGCGGCTGATCGCCTTTGACAAACCGATCGCTGCTGCCGTTTGCCCGAAGCGATTTCTGGCCTGGGACCGGTTTCGCGAACAAGTTGAGACAGATGCGGCAGAAAGCGGCGACCGGCCCAGCGCGACGCAGGATTTGCTGGATATCGCCCATTCCTACAATATCGACACCCGGTATTCAGACGGTTCGGCCTTTTCGCCGACACAGGATGGCGGGTTCATGACGGTCCCGGCGGTCGGCACAGGTATCATGCTGATCCAGCGCGATGTGTTCGAGATCATGCTGGCGCATGGCATCGCCCGGCCGCGGCCGGGATATCGCGATTTGCCGATGCTGGGGACATCGCCACTTTGCGATTTCTTTGCACCGCGCGAGGCGCCCGATGGCAGCATGTTCGAATCTGAAGATATTTCGTTCTGCCGCCGTTGGGTCGAAGACTGCGGTGGCCAGATCTGGGCCGATATCGACAGCCGGATCATGCATTACGGCATGCGCGGGCACTCTGGCCGGTATCGACCGAACGCGGCCCGCGATTTCGCGCTGACCAAGGAAACCGCAGAATGATCCTTTTAATCGCAATGCCGACAATGGGCGAGATCAGCACCCAGACCGTCAAGTCCCTGATCGGATTGACGCAATGGCTGCGAGGGAGCGGGACACCGTTTGCGTTCGAGACTTATGAGTTTTCGGACATCGTCTTTTCGCGCAATCAGTTGATGAGCATTTTTCTGACGCGGACCCGGTTTACGCATCTGCTGTTGCTGGATTCCGACATGGCCTTTCAGCCGCAGACAATCGAGCGGCTGATGGCCTTCGACGCCGATTTCGTCGCGGCCGCTTATCCGCAAAAGTTTCCGCAATGGCAGCGGATCAGAGAGTTTATCGAGGCGGAAGCGGGGCTTCCAGAGGATCAGCAGACCCCGATGGGTGATCTGCTGGCGCGGGCCTGGATCTATAACCATCAGACCGGGGCGTTCGGTGGCGGAAAATGGGTACCGAAACGCCGGGACGGTTTCATCACCGTACCAGCGACGGGCACCGGTATGATGCTGTTATCGCGCGCCGTGCCCGAGCGGATGGTGGAAAGCGGCGCTGCGGCGGCGAAACCCCGTATGGCTGATGTTCCGCTGCATAAGGGATTGAATTACCACGATTTCTTCAGCCATCTAACCTCACCCGATGGCAGTTTCATGTACGGCGAGGATCAGAGCTTTTGCAAACGCTGGGTCGAAGATTGTGGCGGCGATCTGTGGTTGGATACCGAGGCCGCAGTGCGCCATCTGGGAAACAAATCGTTCGATGGATACTATGCCGCGCGCATCGGGGACGATTTTGATACCTTCGAGGATATCGAGTGAGGTGCCTGATCCGGCGCGAAGGCAGGGATCGCGGATCTAAGAAAGAAACTTCTGCAACCTTTTGACACCATTGGTAATTTCTGCTTCGGTTCGCGCGAATGAAAACCGCATGGTCCGGTGCCCGCGAACCGGATCAAAATCGAGACCCGGGGTCGCGGCAACGCCAGCCTCGTGCAGCAATCGGTGACTGAACTCGCGGCTGTCATTCGCCCGCTCGGAAATATCGGCGTAGATGTAAAAGGCGCCATCCGCCGGGGCGATATCACGAAAGCCGAGCTTTGGCAGCGTATCGAGCAACAGCGCCCGGTTCGCGGCATATACCTTCTTATGGCCTTCCAGCTCTTCGATCCCATCCAAGGCGCCCAGGGCTGCAATCTGGCTGACATGTGGCGGGCAGATAAAGAGGTTCTGTGCCAGGTTCTCGATCGTTCGGATCAGGTCCGGGGGCACCACCATCCAGCCGACGCGCCAGCCGGTCATCGAGAAATATTTGGCGAACGAATTTATCACGATTGCGTCATCCGAAACTTCCAGGATCGAGACCTCTGGCGCCCCGTAACTTAGCCCGTGATAGATCTCGTCCGAGATCAGCGCCGCCCCGGTGTCCGCACAAAAATTTGACAGTGCGATCAGGTCTTCGCGGCCCAGCATGGTCCCGGTCGGATTGGCCGGGGACGCGATCAACAGCCCGTCAATTTTACCTTCGGCCGCCAATTGGGCCGGTGTCGGTTGAAAGCCCGACGAAAGATCCGTTTCAATCCGTGCAACCTGTAGATCCAGTGCGCCCAGGATGTTGCGGTAGGCGGGATATCCGGGATCGGCCAGCGCAACACGGGCGCCCGCATCGAAAACAGCCAGAAATGCGAGGATAAAGCCGCATGACGATCCAGTCGTGATCACAACCCGCGCCGGGTCCAGATCGAGACCGTGCCGGTCGCGATAAAGCCGCGCGATACCCTGGCGCAGTTCTGGCAGACCGAGGGCGACGGTGTACCCCATCGGTTCGCGCGCAGCCATGGCCCGCGCGACTGCATCGGTCGCGGTGACCGGCGCAGGGGTGCCGGGCTGGCCCACTTCCATGTGAACAATATCGCGGCCCTCGGCGGCGACAAGGCGCGCCTGCTCCATCACGTCCATGGCCAGAAACGGCGCAATGCGGCTGCGTTTTGATAAATTGGCCGTCATTGCCCTTGCCTGCGAAAAAGATCACTATCAGATGGTGCGTAACATATCTGACCAAGTCTGAAAGGCAGGAGCGTATAAAGTGACGGGATGGCGGCATCTTGCCCTGGCGATCTTGTTCGTCGTTTTGGTCTGGCCATCGCATTCCGATGCCAGGGGCCGCACGCTGATCCGGGATGCCGAGATCGAGCAAACGCTGAAACGTATGTCCGTGCCCTTGTTTCAGGCCGCGGGCATCCCGCCTTCGTCGGTCAACATCTACATCATCCGTGATCCGTCGATGAATGCTTTCGTTGCCGGTGGCCGAAACATTTTTCTGCACACCGGACTGTTGATGGAGTTGGAAACGCCGGAAGAGCTGTTGGGCGTGATGGCGCACGAGATTGGTCATCTCGCGGGCGGTCATCAGGCCCTGCGCGCCATAAATGTCCGAAATGCCGAGGGTCCGGCGTTGTTGGGGCTGTTGCTGGGTGTCGGGATCGGCGTCGCCGGTGGCGGCGAAGCGGGCGCTGCGACCGCCGCGGCGGTTCAGGGCGCAATTATCCGCAAGTTTCTGTCGAACACACGCGCACAGGAAGCGTCGGCTGATCAGGCGGCGTTAACCTATTTGGCCCGCGCCGGCATCGATCCCAAGGGCCTACAAAAGGTGATCGAGATGTTTCGCGGGCAGGAAGTGCTGTCGATCGGATCGGTCGACCCCTATATCCTGACCCACCCTTTGTCGACCAACCGGCTGGCGCTGATCGACCGCCGGGTCGGCGAGGCCGAAGGACGAACGTTCGCGCCAGATCCCGAACGGGAATACTGGCATGGCAGAATGCGCGCCAAGCTGGCTGGCTTTCTACGTCCGACCGGCCGGGCGCTGCGCGATGTTGAAGGCAAGCCGGACACCGAAGCAGTGTTGATGCAACGGGCCGTTGCCTATCACCGAATGCGCGATACGGGCAAAGCGCTGGCCGCGGTCGACCGGCTGATCGCGGCCAAGCCCAATGATGCCTTCTACCAGGAACTGAAAGGCCAGATCCTGCTGGAATCGAACCGGGCCGAAGAGGCGATCCCGTATTATCGGCGCGCCGTAAGATTGGCGCCGCATATTCCATTGATGAAAGCGGGGCTGGGACGGGCGCTGTTGCAACCGGACAGGCCCAAACTGAACGCCGAGGCTTTGCGGATTCTGAAGGACGCGCGCACCGGTGATCTGGCCGATGTTTCGGCACTGCGCGATCTTTCTACTGCGTATCAACGGGCAGGCGAGACGGGCATGGCAACGCTGGCATCGGCCGAGCGATACGCACTGTCCGGCGATAAAAAAAGTGCTGTGACATTGGCGAAACGGGCAATAAGCATTCTTGCGAACGGCTCTCCCGGTTGGTTGCGCGCACAGGATATTTTACGTCTCGACCAGAACAACGAATAAGGCGCCGCCGCGCCGAACACCGAAACAGGAGACTTGAATGCGCCTTTCCCTGACCTCTTTGGCCCTGGCGGCTAGTCTGGTCCTGCCTGCCGCTGCAGATGGGCTGGATCTGTCGAAAATGAACGACGCCGAGCGTCAGGCGTTCCGCTCGGAAGTTCGGGCCTATCTGCTTGAAAATCCCGACGTCATCTTCGAAGCGATCCAGATCCTGGAAGAACGGCGCAACATGGCCGCGGCCGAGGCTGATAAGGACCTTGTCGCGTCGAACAGCGAGGCCATTTTTAACGATGGATTCTCGTTCGTGGTCGGCCCGGAAGATGCCGATGTCACCATTGTCGAGTGGCTGGATTATCGCTGCGGCTTCTGCAAGCGGGCGCATCCTGTGGTCGAGGAATTGCTGGATCGCGATCCCAATATCCGGCTGATCGTAAAGGAATTCCCTATCCTTGGGCCGGATTCGGTCGAAGCCGGGCGCATGGCATTGGCTGCGATGGAACTGGATCCGTCCAAGTACCACGACTTGAATGACGCGCTGATGACCTTTGAAGGGGCGTTGGACGAGGCGGCGGCCTATCAGATTGCAGCTTCGTTGGGATATGACATTGCAGCACTGAAGGAACGGGCCGGCAGTGAGGCGATCAGCGACAAGCTGAACAAGAACTATCAGTTGGCGCAGGTCCTGGGATTGCAGGGCACGCCGGCCTTTATCATCGGCGATCAGGTTATCCGCGGTTTCTTGCCGATGGAGGACATGGTGGCTGTGATCGAACAGGTCCGCGCGGCGTCGAACTGAGGCGCAGCGCCTTTGACGCACCCCCAAAATACCGATAGACCGTCGCGATATCAGCGCGGCGGTTTGCGTTTCGTAGTGCTGCGCGGAACCTGTTGCAGGCAACCAGATAAGTCAGATTGTTAAGAACGATACGTCCTTAAAATGACAGACTGGCTACAATAACAATCGGGCGCAGACCAGCCCGTCACGATAGAGGCCCCGATCCATGAGCAACGATTCGGACAATAACACCGACAAGGATGTCGCCTTCATTCAGGCGCTGGCGGATATTCTGCGCGCCTCGGATCTGGCGGAAATCGAAGTCGAGCGGGACTACGGCGCAGACAGCGAGTTGAAAGTGCGCCTCAGCCGGGCGACGTCCAGTGTAGCAATCGCTGCGGCGCCGGTTGCCGTGCCCGTCGCAACGGCGCCCGTTGCCGCAACAGCGCCAACAGCGGCGGTCCCTGTCCCCGCCGGGGGGGCAGCACCGGCAGCGGGCGGTCCCGATCTTACCAATGCCGTGACATCGCCGATGGTCGGAACCGCCTATCTTGGCCCCGAACCAGACGCGGACAATTTCGTGACCGAAGGTGATCAGGTCGAAGAGGGTCAGACAATTCTGATCATCGAGGCCATGAAGACGATGAACCAGATCCCGGCACCGCGGTCTGGCAAGGTTCGCGCGATCTTGATCGAGAACGCCGAGCCGGTCGAATTCGGTGAACCATTGATGATCATCGAATAGCGAGCAGCAAACGATGTTCCGCAAGATCCTGATCGCCAATCGCGGCGAAATCGCGTTGAGAGTGATCCGTGCCGCCCGGGAATTGGGTATCGAGACGGTCGCCATTCATTCAACGGCCGACAATGATGCCATGCATGTGCGTCTGGCAGATCAAAGCGTCTGTGTCGGACCGCCCACGGCGACCCATTCCTATTTGAACCAGCCTGCGATCCTGTCAGCCTGCGAGATTACGGGGGCCGAGGCCATTCACCCGGGCTATGGCTTTCTTTCGGAAAACGCCGGGTTTGCGCAGAAGGTTGAAGAAAGCGGATTGGCCTTTATCGGCCCGACGGCCGAGCATATCCGGTTGATGGGCGACAAGATCGCCGCCAAGGAAACAATGAAGCGGCTGGGCGTGCCCTGCGTTCCCGGATCGGAAGGCGGCGTTAACGACATCGAAGAAGCGCGTAATGTCGCCGCCGGGATCGGGTACCCGCTGTTGGTCAAGGCAGCCGCAGGCGGCGGCGGGCGCGGAATGAAGGTGGCACAAACGGCGTCAGACCTGGGCACGGCGTTTTCGTCGGCACGGGCCGAGGCCAAGGCGGCTTTCGGCGATGATGCGGTTTATCTGGAAAAGTACCTGGGCACGCCGCGCCATATCGAGATTCAGGTTATGGCCGACACCCACGGCAATGCCGTTCATCTGGGAGAGCGTGACTGTTCACTGCAGCGCCGCCACCAGAAAGTGTTCGAAGAAGCCCCCTCGCCCGTGATCGACGCGGAAACGCGCTCCCGTATTGGCGGCATCTGCGCCGACGCAGTGCGCGAAATGGGCTATCGTGGTGCCGGAACCATCGAATTTCTGTACGAGAACGGCGATTTCTATTTCATCGAGATGAACACCCGCCTTCAGGTCGAGCATCCGGTGACCGAGACGGTCTATGGCGTCGATCTGGTCCGCGAGCAGTTCCGCGTTGCGGCCGGTGAGAAGTTGAGTTTTTCGCAAACGGATCTGGTCCCCAAGGGCCATGCCATCGAGTGCCGGATCAATGCGGAAACAATCCCCAGTTTTACGCCGTCACCCGGCACGATCCGAACCTATCACGCCCCCGGCGGGCTGGGTGTTCGCATGGACAGCCATATCTATGACGGCTATCGGGTGCCGCCCAATTATGACAGCCTGATTGCCAAGCTGATTGTCGAGGGCGCCGACCGGACCGATTGCCTGATGCGTCTGCGCCGTGCGCTGGCGGAAACGATCGTCGGCGGCATTGACACAACCCTGCCCCTGTTCCACGCGCTGATCGAAGAGCCGGACATTCTGACAGGTGATTACAATATCCACTGGCTGGAAGGCTGGCTTGCCAAGCAAGGGGCCTGATACCGATTTGGCCATGGAACTGCCCATTACGGGTGGTATTATCAGCCCATGATGGACGGCAACACCGATGTCCTGGAACTGACGCCCGAGTTGGTGCTGCGTGCCTATGGCGCGGGCGTCTTTCCTATGACCGACAATGCCGACGCGGACGATGTATATTGGGTCGACCCGCGCAAACGCGGAATCTTGCCGCTGAACGGGTTTCATCTGTCGCGCAGCCTGCGCAAACGCCTGCTGCGCCACGATTACCGGGTTCGGATCGATACGGCGTTCGACGCCGTTCTGGATGCCTGCGCAGATCGGGATGAGACATGGATCAATCCGACCATCCGCAGCCTGTTCACCGACCTGAACCGCATGGGGCATGCCCATTCGATCGAGCTTTGGCAGGATGACGATCTGGTCGGCGGGCTATATGGACTGAGGCTGGGCGCAGCGTTCTTTGGCGAAAGCATGTTTTCGCGCCAGCGTGATGCGTCGAAGATCGCTCTGGCCTGGCTGGTTGCGCGGCTGCGCGCCGGGGAATTTGCGCTGCTGGACACGCAATTCACGACCCCCCATCTGGAATCGATGGGCGCGCGGGCCGTGCCGCGGGCGCATTATCATGAACTGCTTGATCGGGCGTTGACCCGCCGGGGCGACTTTTATTCGTTGCCCGCCGATACTTCACCGGAGGCGGTCGTGCAGTTGATCACCCACAAATCGTAACGGGAATGATCGAGAGCCGAAAGCGCAGGGCTTTCAGCGAACATCCACCCTGCAAACGCCGCCGGTCCGTCCTCGGACTTGGTATCCCAAACCTTTAGATAGGCCATGGTGCCATGGGTGTCGTTATCTGTCGGCGAACGGCAGGCATCCAGACGCACCAAGAGGCGCGCGACTTTGACGGTTTGACCGACAATAATGTCGAAGGTCACGATCTTGCCGGTCATCTTGTCCAATTGGCGCAGCTGCGCACCGGCGCGCAGGCCCGTATCCGGACCCTCGATCGGTGCCCCGGTCGCGGCCTTTGTGTCGTCATAGCTCGAGCCCGCCGGCGCCCGGACGAAACGGCTGTCACTGTCATCGCCGCCCGCCTTGTCGGGATCGGGCACGGACTTGATCCGTCCTCCGGCATCCAGATCGGTCGAACCACCACCGCTGCCGCGCGTGACAATCGGCAGATTTCGCTCGCCGCTACCCGGACCGCCGCCGCCAGCCGCAACCTCGTCGGTCGACCCATCGCCCGCAGTCGTGCCGCCAGTTGATGCCCCGCCGGTCGACGCCACGGCAGCGTCCTCTCCGTCGCTTGCGCGCGATTCGTATTTGGGCACCGGGATCGGAGAATTTGAAACCTGCCCGCTGAAACCCGGGTCTTGACCGTCCGAGCTTTGTGCAAGAACGGGCGCGGCAAGCAATGCCGCCGCAACGGTCAGCAAAGCCGGGCGTGCAATCATCAAAGGTTCTTCATCGCGATCTTGATCAGATCGGCCAGGCTGACATAGGGCTCGCTCTCCAATTCGCCGCCTGCCTCGACCATGAAATCGGACGCGCCCGGCTGGATGTTCAGATAGTTGCCGCCCAGCAGGCTTTCCGAAGCAATTTCGACCACTGAATCTTCGGGCACCTTTATTCCGTCGCGGATCGTGATCGAGACGACCGGGCGGTAGCGTTCGGTGTTCAAATCGATCGAGCTGACCGATCCCACCTTGACGCCTGCGATACGCACATCGCCGCCGATGGTGATCCCCTCGACCTTGCGGAATTCGGTTTTCACGTCGTATCCGCCCGCCGCCGAAAACTCGGTCGCGTTAGCGGCATAGACCAGAAAGGCGCCTGCGACTGCCAGGACCGCGGCCCCTATGACCGTTTCTGCTGCATTGCTTGCCATTTGATCACTCCGCTTGCCGGGTTATTCCGGTTGCCACGCCTCGTAATCGCCACCGGCTTTGGCGCGGCCGGTCGTTGTCAAAACGCTGCCTGGCGGATGATAGGCCCCATCGGTGCCGGTCAGGTTCGGCTTGTGGTCCTTTTCCCACGCCTTGCGCGGCAGTTCGCCATCTTCGGGCGGCTCTTCAAAGGTGTGGTGCAACCAACCGTGCCAATCGGGCGACACATTGCTCGCCTCGGCCACGCCGTTATAGATCACCCAGCGCCGTTTACCGCCCTCGGTCTGGTAGAACTTGTTGCCCCGATCGTCTTCGCCGACAAACTGGCCTTTGCGCGCCGTGAAAACGCGGGTGCCAAGGGTCTGACCGTTCCACCAAGTGAAGATCTGGCTGAGAAGGCTCATATATGTCTCGCTCTGACTTGTTTGGCCGGTTCATTTTCGGCGGAATATGGCTGTTACGCGTACGCCCGTCCAGTCTAGCGCATTGCGTATTGAATTTCCGTAAGATCCGATGCGCGGATCACACGCAGGCGGGACCCGCGTGCGCCGATCATATAGGCTCCAGATCGCCCTCCGCCCGCTGTTTGTGGAAATCGGCAACGAATTCGTCCAGTTTTCCAGCCGTGATCGCGTACCGAATACCTGCCATAAGCTCCTGATAATAATGAAGATTGTGCCAAGTCATTAGCATCGAGGCGATGATCTCTTTCGCCCGGAAAACGTGATGCAGATAGGCCCGGCTGTATCCTGAACAGGCCGGGCACAGGCAATCCGGGTCCAGGGGGCGCGGATCAGCCGCATGGCGGGCGTTTTTGATGTTGAGAACTCCGCGCCGGGTAAAAGCCTGTCCGGTCCGCCCGGACCGCGATGGCAGGACGCAATCGAACATGTCGACGCCGCGCTGCACGGCGCCGACCAAATCGTCGGGTTTACCGACCCCCATCAGATAGCGCGGCTTGGCGTCGGGCAGCATGCCCGGCGCGGAATCGAGCACATTGAACATCTCGTCCTGGCACTCGCCCACCGCCAACCCGCCGATGGCATAACCGTCGAAGTCGATCTTCTTCAGCGCCTCGGCACTTTCCAATCGCAGGCCAGTATAGAGTGACCCCTGCTGAATACCGAACAAGGCATGGCCGGGCCTGTCGCCAAAAGCGTCCTTCGAACGTGCGGCCCACCGCATCGAACGGCGCATGGACGATGCAGCCTCGGCCTCGGTCGCAGGATGCGGGGTGCATTCGTCGAAGCACATGACGATGTCCGAGCCAAGATCGCGCTGGATCGCCATCGATGTCTCGGGCGACAGCATATGCTTGGATCCATCGATATGGCTGGAAAACTCGACGCCTTCCTCGGTCATCTTGCGCAGACCTTGCAGGCTCATCACCTGAAACCCGCCGGAATCTGTCAGGATCGGCCCGCCCCAGTTCATGAACCGGTGCAGGCCGCCAAGATCAGCAATCCGTTTCGCCCCGGGGCGCAGCATCAGGTGGTAGGTATTGCCCAGCAGAATGTCGGCCCCGGTGGCCGAGACGCTTTCCGGCAGCATCGCCTTGACCGTGGCGGCCGTGCCCACAGGCATAAAGGCCGGGGTGTGGATCGCCCCGCGTGTGGTCGTGATGGCACCGGTCCGGGCGCGCCCGTCGCGGGCATCGATCTGAAAAGAGAAGCGGTCTGTCATGAACCGCCTCTTACACGATTGCCGCGCCTATGAAAGCGGTGGAAACCAGCGTTACTGCGACCCGTCCCAACGGAAATGTCCGTGAATCTTCAACGCGAACAGCATGTTTTCAACCTGTGGCCCGGCGCCGATATTGTGGGCAATCAGCGGCACTCCGTCCCGGCTTTTGCGGGTCGAGACGATTCCCATATGGGGCTGCCCATCGCGCATGCGCCATGTCACAACGTCGCCCGGCAGGAATTTTGAGGGATCGGTGCTGATCGGCAGCGACGCGCCACGGCGGGTCAAAAACATCTCGAGATTTGGCACGCGGCGGTGGTCGATGTTCGGGTCCGGCCGCTTCAGGCCCCAAATCTTCGGGTATTTGCGGAAATTTCGCTTCATATCTTCGTGAACGAGGCGCTGCAGGTCGATCCCCATGGCACGATAGCTGCGCACCACAACATCGGTGCAAACCCCTGTATCCGCTGGAACATCGCCGTTCGGATACGGGATCGAGACATATTTCGGGTCATAGGTCACACGGTGATTGGCCCGGTCTTCGGCCGCCATGGCCAGGTCGCGGGAAAAATCCGCCCGTGCGGTCTGAAACCCCAGTATCATCAGGATCAGCGACAATATCGCTGATCCGCGGCCCATTGATCGCCCGAAAAGTGCCATGGCAAAACCTCCTCTGATGATTTTGGATATGGTAACGCGTGCGCACCGATGGAAGCTGTGTGTTTTTTCAGGATTTTGACTATATAAGCCTCAGACACTGACCGAGGACCTGACATGCCTGATGGAAACGCCGCCGAAGGCCACCCGCTGATCGCGCCATCGACGACAGAGCATGATCTCTATGAGATGATCTGCGATGCCTGCCGTTCGGTTCATGATCCGGAAATCCCGGTCAATATCTTTGACCTGGGGCTGATTTACTCGATCCGCATCTCTGAAGACAATCAAGTCGATATCGATATGTCTCTGACGGCCCCTGGCTGTCCGGTCGCAGGTGAGATGCCGGGCTGGGTTGCCGATGCGGTGGAGCCGTTGCCGGGCGTCAAGACCGTCGATGTCCAGCTGGTGTGGGAACCGCCCTGGGGCATGGAAATGCTGTCGGACGAAGCACGGCTGGAGCTGGGCTTTATCTAGCGCGGCCCCCGGTTTCAGGTCTGGCTTGGGAAGCGCGTCGATCACCGGCGGGCGACCGGCATCCGATCGAGGACCCAAATGCGCAGATCCCTTCTGCTGATAATCGCAACCCTCGCCGCCGCGCCGGCCCTTGCAATTGCCGATACCGTCGAACTGGGCTCACGTCCGGGATATCTGGTGGGCCAAATGGCGGGCGGCGCGTTAAAGGACCGCCTGGCGGCATGTGAGGGTCCATTCACGACCCGCCTCTTTTCTATTGCCCATCGCGGCGCGCCGATGCGCCTGGCCGAGCATACCGAGCAAGGCTATCGCGCCGCCGCGAAAATGGGTGCGGGCATTCAGGAATGCGATGTCACCTTCACCCGCGATCTGCAGCTGGTGTGCCGCCATTCGCAAAACGACCTGCACACAACCACGAATATTCTTGTCACGGATCTGGCGGCGAAGTGTACCCGCCCGTTTTCGCCCGGCCGCGGAGCGGAATGCCGGACCAGCGATATCTCGCTGGCCGAATTTCGCAGATTGAAGGGCAAGACGGACGGGGCGGACAAAACTGCGAAGACACCAGCCACCTATGTGAACACCCCGGCGACCGGCACCTTGATGACCCATGCCGAGTCTATTGCGCTGTTTCATGCGCTGGGCGCGAAATTTACGCCGGAACTCAAGGCCCCGGCGGTCTCGATGCCCTTCAACGGTTTCAGCCAATCCGACTATGCGCAAAAACTGATCGATGAGTACAAAGCCGCTGGCATCCCGCCTGAGGATGTTTGGCCGCAAAGCTTCAACTTGGACGATATTGTCTATTGGATCGCGAACGAACCGGCCTTTGGAAAACAGGCCGTCTATCTGGACGACAGTTATCGCATCGCAGGCTGGTCGCCGATGCACAAGGAAACATGGCGCCACGAAATGGCGGATCTGAAAGCGATGGGCGTCAATTATATCGCCCCGCCGCTATGGGTCTTGCTGACGCTGGATGGCGACAAGATTGTCCCGTCGGCGTACGCCATCCAGGCGCGGGCGGCGGGGCTGAAAATCATTACGTGGACCGTCGAACGATCCGGCCCGTTGAAGGGCGGCGGTGGCTGGTATTTCCGCTCGATCTCTCGCGCCGTGAAGAATGACGGCGCGCTATATCCGATTATCGATGTCCTGGCACGGGACGTGGGTGTCGTCGGGATCTTCTCGGACTGGCCCGCGACGGTCACATTCTATGCCAATTGCATGGGGTTGGACTGAGGGGGTTAGCTCGGCCCCCCGACCAATTTCGTCATGGCCTGGCAGCTCAGCATTCCCTCGGAGTAAGCATCAACAACAAAGGCATAAAGTGCGGCTTTCTCACCGTCGGCTTTCATCGATGCGGGACGGTCGCCGTCGCCGGAACTGCTGCGGTCGATCTCCAGTTTCACACCATGGCGCTCGGCAACCTCGTCCATTTTCTCGTCATGGACAAAGCAGACTGCCGGGCGGTCGCCCATCAGGCCAACGGCGTAATATTCCGCTGTCCCGTCCCCGCTGGCCTCTTGAACGATCACCACACCGCGGATTTCTTTCACCCGATTCCCGTTTTGGATCAAAACTTCCGGCGACCCCTCGTTCGGTAGCTCGCGGCCCCAGGCTTCTATGAACTTCGCCAGAATTGGCGAGTCGGCCGCAGACATCGAATTCGTCTCGTCAAACGTGATTTTGGTGGTCTTCAGGCATCCGGCCAACGCCAGACAAGCCACAATCAGGACAATTGCGCGCATTGGTCTCTCTCCCAAACCCCGACGGCTTGAGAAATGCGCCGCGGATCAATACATTAGCCGCAGGAGGATAACAGATGTTTGCAGTACCCGGAAACGACCCAGTCACCCTGACCCCGTCGGCAATCCGGCGCATTAATGCGCTGATGGGCGGCGGAGAGGTAAAGGGCCTGCGCATCGGCGTCAAAAAGGGCGGTTGTGCCGGCATGGAATACACCATGGAACATGCCACCGAGATCGGCGACCATGATGCAATTGTCGAAAAGGAAGGCGCCCGGGTCATGATTGCACCGATGGCGCAGATGTTCCTGTTCGGAACCGAGATCGACTATCAGACCTCTCTGCTGGAGTCGGGATTTGTGTTCAACAACCCCAATGTCTCGGAAGCCTGCGGCTGCGGCGAGTCGATCAAGTTCGAAGGCATGTAATGGCGCGTAAGCGCCGCGCACCGACCACTCAGCTGGCCCGGGCGGGCGAACGCACGATAATTCTGGTCGGTGACGATCCGGTTCCCCAAATCCGTTTCCGCGCAAGCACCCTGGCGGGAAAGCCGCGCGGGCGGATCGAAATCGATACCGGCGACCCCCTGCCCCGCACCGCCGAACTGGCGCCCGAGGTCTTGTTGGACGCGACCGGCCTGCGCAGTCTGGCGGTAATCCCCGAGGCCGATACGGCGATTTCTTTCTTGCCTGTGGACCGGCCTTCATCGCCCATTTACATGGCGCTGGGGTTCGCGTTGTTTCTTGGCGCGGTTGGTTGGACCGCATGGGATCTGGTGATGGGCGGATGACACTCTCTTCAGAAGACCGCGACTTTTTGCTGGACCTGTTCTCCGGCCTCGGCCGGGTTCAGGCGCGGCGGATGTTCGGCGGGGCGGGTCTCTACCTGGAGGATGCGTGCTTTGCCATCGTCCTGGGCGGTGACCGTGTCATGATGCGCGGCGATGAAACTTTGGCGGCCGAGTTCGAAGCCGAGGGCGGCGAGCGTTGGGTCTATCAACGCCCTGGTGGCAAGCCGACCGCAATGCCGTATTGGGCGCTGCCGGAAAGCGCGTTGGACGACCCCGAGGAAGCGTGCCGATGGGCCACTCGCGCCCTTGTCCCGGCGCAGAAAGCCGCCGCTGAAAAAGCCGCGGCCAAGGCCCGTAAAGCGGCGCGCAAGAAAGCAAACGGTTGATGCCCAAAGAGTTTCTGGTCAAGGCAGGCGAGACGAGGCAGATCCTTTGGCTGTTTTCCAGCTCGATACCAGGAAAGGTCAAATTTCGCGCCGAACCTGTTGACGGGTCGCCGCCGCGCGGCAAGGTCGAGATCAATGTCAAAAAGATGTTCAGCACCGTGGGGCGCCAGCAGGACCTTTTGGACCGCAATGTGCTGGATAAAGGGTTTACCGAGTCCAATTACAAAGTCCTGGTCACGCCGGAAGTCGATACCCGCATCATCTTCGAGACGCGCCACTTTCGCGCCGAAACCTTTTTTGTGATCCTTGCGGGGATCATGATCCTTGGGCTAGTCAGCGCCCTGACCGTTTTCATCTTTGTCGATCCGGTGGCGCCGAAACGCTGACAAGGCGCCCGTTGATCCGGCAACATTTTCCGAACAGGACACAATATGATCAGACGCAAGCTGGCCGCCGGAAACTGGAAAATGAACGGCCTGTCGGCCTCGCAGACCGAACTTGACGCGTTGATGCAAGGGGTCGGGGCGCCGGATTGCGATGTCTTGATCTGCCCGCCAGCCACGTTGTTGGCCGGTTTTGCCGCTGCGGCGCAAAGTTCGTCTGTTCGTATTGGCGCGCAGGACTGCCACCCCGCAGAAGCCGGTGCCCATTCCGGTGACATATCGGCAGCAATGATCCGTGATGCGGGCGCCAGTGCCGTTATCGTCGGACATTCCGAGCGTCGGGCCGATCATGGCGAGACCAGCAATCTGGTCCGCGCCAAGGCCGAGGCTGCATGGTCTGCCGGACTGATCGCGATCATCTGCGTGGGAGAGACCGAAGCCGAACGCGATGCCGACCGAGCGCTGGACGTCGTTCTGGGTCAGCTTGATGGGTCGACGCCGGATGGCGCAAACGGCGAAAACACCGTCGTCGCGTACGAGCCTGTCTGGGCCATCGGCACCGGCCGCGTCCCGTCGTTGGACGATATCGCCGAGATGCATAATGCGCTGCGCACCCGCCTGATCGAACGCGACGCCGCCGCAGGCGATGCAATGCGCCTGCTCTATGGGGGATCGGTCAAACCCGGCAACGCTGCCGAGATCTTTGCCGTCTCGAACGTGGATGGCGGGCTGGTCGGAGGCGCCAGCCTGAAGGCCGCAGACTTTCTTGGGATCGTGGAAGCGGCCTCGGCAGGCTAATATCAGCCTGCTTTCTGGTTCGCTGCTTTCAAGATCATCTTGGCCTGCCCGACCCAGTCATCGCGGTAGCAACGCCCCTTGATTGTCGTCAGCTTGGCGTCGACCTGGGCGAGTTGGCTTTTCGACAACACAGCCAAATCGGCGATCGTCGCGATGCCCATCCCGACCAGTTCTGCCGCCAGCTTCTCGCCAATCCCCTTGATCTGGAGAATGCTGCCGCCGTCAATTGAGAGCGTCGCCAGTCGATCGGTGGCCTTCTTCACAGGCTTTTTCGCCGATTTCGCCTTGGGCTGAGACGTGGTGGGTTTCGCTTTTACCGGCTTGGGCGCAACTTGCGCGGGTTCAGCGACAGTCGGCTCCGCCATTTTTGCCGCCTTCTGCGCCGTGGCCGGTGTCGGTTTTGGTGTCGGTTTTGGCGTCGGCGCCGGATCGACCGAAGCGCCGTGCACCGGATCCGGAGCGACCTTGGTTGGCCTCGACCCTGCTGGCGCAGAGGCAGGCTTCGCTTCCGGTTTGTTCTTCACCAATCCCAACGGATCGAAATCCGGGGCGAACCGCCATTGAACGCCAAAAAGCGGCGCTGTCGGGAAAAAGCTGATCCAGGCTTCGAATGCCTCCCGGGCTGGACCCGAGGCGGCCTTCATGGCATTGCGGTCAAGCTGGAACATCGCCATCTCCTGTCTATGCTGCATCTGCGCAATATCTAGGGCATTTTATTGTGCATTGCAACATTCGCCTGGAACTGACCAGCTACTGCCACGCCCGACATTGACAGTAATCGCATCAGCGTCCCAATTCATACCATGATCACTGAACGTTTTGCCCCCAGCCCGACGGGGCCGCTGCATCTGGGCCATGCCTATTCCGCCTGGACCGCATGGCAGGCCGCTAAGGAAAACGGCGGGCGATTTCTGCTGCGGATGGAAGATCTGGACCGGTCGCGGGTCCGCCCTGAGTTTTATCGCGGTATCGAGGAGGATCTGACTTGGCTGGGTTTGACCTGGGACGGCCCGGTGCTGAACCAGTCAGACCGAGTAGCAGCCTATCAGGCCGCGTTGCAGCATTTGAACAAGGCCGGTCTGACCTATCGCTGCGGATGCACTAGGCGTGACGTTGCCCAGGCCATTTCCGCCCCACAGGAGGGATCATCAGGGGCCGGGCACGGGCCGGACGGGCCGGTTTATCCTGGCACTTGCCGCAACAAAAACATCGACCGGGACGCTCCTTACGCCACCCGCCTGAACATCGCCGCCGCTTTGCGCGCGGTCCCTTCAACCGACCCGATGGTATTTAACGAGATCGGTGCCGGACCCGACGGGCAGACCGGGGCAATCGCCGTCAACGCAGCTCAGATGATCACCGAGGTTGGCGATGTCGTTCTGTCGCGGCGCGACGGGGCCATTGCCTATCACTTGGCAGTCGTGGTCGATGATGCCAAACAAGGGGTCACGCATGTCACGCGCGGGTGCGATTTGTTCGCGGCAACGCCAATCCACCGTCTGCTACAGAAGTTGTTGGATCTGCCGGTTCCGATCTACCGCCATCATCCTTTGGTTCGAGACGATAACGGGCGGCGTCTGGCAAAACGCGATGATGCGCGCGCAATCGCCGCCTATCGCGAAGCGGGTCTATCTGCAGAGCAAGTCATCGAACACGCCTGTGCGGGGGCCGAAATCGCCCCGCTCACAAGATAAGCTATTTGTTATTGCCGGACCGGAACGTCACGGTGCCGCCGTCATCGCTGGTGCCGCCCGTCCCGGTGAACATCTTACGCAGCAATCCCGGCGCCAACAGCGAGAGCGGGTTTACTGAAAACTGAGGATCGCGCATCGCCCCTTTCAGGGTGAAGGTCATTCCGACAATCCCCTCGCCGCGCCCGCCCGATAATATTTCACCCAGAACCGGGATCTCGTTCAACGCCCCGGTCAGCGCATAGGCAGGCGACAGAACCCCGGTCAAATCGATCGCCTCGGTCTTTTCGTTCAACGTTCCTGTCAGCTTAAGACCCAGCGCCGGGCTGGTCGCAATGGCATCGGTGACGGTCACGACACCGTCGCGATATCGGAACGGCACCGAGACCGACCGAAAACCAATTCCGGAACTGGACACCGCTGCCCCGGCATCAGCCAGACCGCCATCTTCCAGCACATTCTTGAACGTCGCCTGCGAGCGGACGACCACATCATCGATCCGGGCCCGGCCCGTAACTTCGCCGCCGGCACCGCGGGTGATCTGCGCATCGACCTTCAACGACCCGCCCGTCGCACCGCGATAAATATCAGTATAACGCAAGGCCGCGCCCGCATTCGGGCTCGACAGTTTAATCGCACCCGCCCCCTCGACCGGCAGATTCAATTCGATTGCAACGGGCGCGTCCGGACCCAATGAGCCGGTGATCGCCCCGGACAGCGTTCCATTTGACTGGCGCTCGAACCTTCCGTCGGCCAGCGCAATTACCAGGCTTTCGGTCACCTTCAAACGCTCCAGCGACAGACGAACTCGTACCGGGTCATGCTGACCGGCATCGCGGTCATCGGCAGCGAACTCGCGAGAGACATCCAGCAGGCGCCCAATCAGCCGGATCTCGGGCACCCCGTCAGCGGCGGTTTGAACCGAGACCGCCGAATCCAATCGGCCCGGCAGCGTGACGCGCGTAAAATTGGCCCGTAAGATCCCGCCTTCGCTATCAAACTCGACCCCGCCCGCAGCTGTCAGGCCGGGCGCTTCGAAATCCATCTTATCGATGACAGCCGACCGCCCAAGGCGGCCTTCGGCCTTCAGGCTGCCCTTGCTGCCCGCCGGTTTCTCCCAATTCAGCGGCATGACTTTCAGCCCGGTCTTGGTCAGATCGGCGGTCAATTGAAACCGCATTTCGTCCGATCCGCGCTGGGTCACATCCAAGGCAACCCGCGCGCTGCCCGTGAAGATGTCGTCGTCCAGCCCCAAGTTCGTGACCAATTCGGGCGTCGCGACGCCGGTGATCCTGACCTGACGCTGCCCTGGGCTGGACGAATAGTCCTCGCGCCAATCAAGATCGATGGGTGCGCCGTCGACGACCACTTTACCGGCCAGGCGCATCCGGCGGACATCCGCCGAAACCTCCAACTGATTGGCGCGGACTTTGACAGTCCCTGACGCACCGGTAGGAACCGCCAGATCAACCTTGGTAAGTGTCGCCTTGGTATCGACATCGACATCCTTAATCCGAAGATCGTCGATCAAAGGAAACCGCAGCCGTGCACGTATATCTGCGCGGCCCTTGACCACGCCCAGATCCAAACCCAGCGACCGGACCAGATGCAGAGGCTCCTCATCGATCAGCGCCAGCACGGCCTTGGTCGCGCCTGCAGCCTGAATACGGATATCGGCAGGTGTCACATGATCATCGAACCCGGAGATAACCACCGAAGACCCCGCCAATGTCACCGGCTGGTTGCCATCCGCAGCCGCAGTGCCGGTCTCCATCGTCAACAGCATTTGGTCGAGGTCCATGAAAAGCTCGCCCGCTGCACCCCGGATCGGGCTCATGCCATCGATATAGCTCGCCGTCATGTCTGAATATCCGGCGGACAGGGCCAGCTTTGCATCATCGCCGCGCAGGCGCATCTGCGCCGTCAACGAATGCAGTCGCGCCGCGCTGATATTGTCGTTCGTCCAACGCCGCGCATTGGGTGCCATCTCGGCAGGCCAATGACGAACAAGATCGCTGGCGTCCATGTCCCCGGCTTCGGCCGTCAGATCGGCCGTGATCCGGCCATCGGGCCAACCGAGCCGACCGGAGAGGCGAAACACCAGGTCGTCGCGCGCAAGCCAGCTTTCGGCGATCCGCAGGCCATCGACGCCGCTTTCCCAATAGGCGGCAATCTGGCCCGCGCTAAACTGAACCGGATCGGCGAAGAAACCGCCGCCCGCCAGGGCCAGGTCTTCGATATCGATCTGCATCCCGGCCGACGCGACGGCGCCCGAAACGTCTCGGTTCAAATGCACCAAAGCCGTCAGTCTTGCCTCGCCCGCCTCCGAGTTGATCAGACCGTTGGTCACTTCAATGACGCCCGTCTTCAGATTTCCGTTCAGCGACAGCGCTGCCACGTCAAAATTGTGCTGCTGATCCTTAAGCTGCCAGCTTCCGCCGTCTGCGACGATCACGCCCGCTACATGGGCGGGCAGACCGTCTGCGCCAAAACGGGCCGAGATCTCTCCTGCCAGCACCGTCTCCAACCCGTCCAGCATTCCGGCGAGTGGCAGCACGCTGGCCAATTCGCGCGGATCAACGTGGCCGAACCTGCCTGCGACAGCGGTGGTGCCCGCACCTTTTCGCCGGTCGGCCACCAGACGCAGAAGTACACCGCTGCGCACGTCGCCTTCCGCACCTGCACCATTGATATCCAAGATCGCGGTCGCACCGCCGTCGTCGCGGCGGATCTTCAGATTGGCGTTTCGAGCGGAAACCGTGCCGTCGGTCATACGGTCGATGAAGTGAATATTGGCGTTCAAAACTTCGATCTTGCGCAGTTTGCTGACTTCCGGCGAAAGCTCGGCATCGCCGACAAATCCGTTCACCAGGTTGGAAACCGCCGCGATCCCTTCTTCCGAAGTCGAGGCATCTTCGCCATCAAGCACGATGCCTTCGCTGCCACCCAGTCCGAACCGGATGCGCCCGTCCTTGTCGCGCAAAAATCGGGCTGAAGCAGAAATCACCGATATCCGCGTCGGGTGCACCTCGCCGCGCACCAAATCGGTAAGATCAAAACTGGCACGCAGGCGCGGCACCGCGAATAGCGGCGCGCCGTCGATGGACCGGACCTCGACATCTCGAAACTCCAGTCCAGTCGGAACCGTGCCATCGCCCAGATCCAAGAAAACCGTGCGTGCGGCGACCCGCACATTCTCGCTGGTCGCATTAGCCCGTTCGACCAAATATCGGCTTAGCCCCGGCAGTTCGACCGGTCCTTGCGAAAGACGCAGAAACAAGACACCGCCCGACAGAACAACGATGACCGAGACGGCAAGGCAAAATCGAGCGGCCAGCCAGATTACCCGGCTGCCGGCGGTCCCGACATTGTGGGCAACGCCGCCCGGCGCCCCACCGGTGCCTTTCGCGTTTCTTCGGCCACGCGGTCCGAATGCCATCCCATGTCCTGTCTGGTCAGACGGTCCCCGGCATTCGAGGCATCCGACCTTTGCGATCTTGCCAGCCCGGCTTCCAAGGCTATCTTGGCCATGGAATCTGGGTGCACAAGATCATCCATCCCCTTTCTTCTACAGGAGAATTACGATGCAAGGGCCAGAAATCGGCGCAGCCGCGCCGGATTTTTCACTGCCCGCAGCCGGCGACCGAACAATTGCGTTGTCGGGCCTGCGCGGAAAGATCGTCGTCCTCTACCTTTATCCCCGCGACAACACCCCGGGTTGCACGAAGGAGGCAATCGGATTTACCGAACAAAAGGCCGCTTTCGACGCTGCGGGCGCTGTTGTACTGGGATTGTCCCGAGACACGGTCGTCAAGCACGACAAATTCATCGCCAAGCATGATCTGGAAGTCACCCTGTTGACCGATGCGGACGCGTCGACTATCGCCCACTATGGGTCTTGGGTCGAAAAGAACATGTACGGCAAAAAGTCGATGGGGATCGAACGCTCGACCTTTTTGATCGATGCCGACGGAGTGCTGCGCCGGATCTGGCGGAAGGTCAAAGTGCCCGGTCACGTTGACGAGGTATTGCAGGCGGTGCAGGCCCTTTGACCGGCGATCTTTTGTCCGGTGATCTTTTGTCGGCTGGCCTCGCGGCGGCCGCGGAAAAGGTACTGCGCACCGGTGATCCGTGGGCGAAGGCCGCGCTCAGCCGGGAAACAGCGGCGGCCTGGCAGTTGGCGCGAAGTGATGGCGGGATGCCTGCCATTGGCACAGCCTGCCCGCCCGATTTTCCGGCGCGCCCGAATGCTCCTGTTCTGAAAGACCCGGGCGAGATGCCGCGGCGGCGCACAGGCAAGCTGGCCGAGCGCATAGCTCTGCTGCACGCGATTGCGCATATCGAGTTGAATGCCATTGACCTACATTGGGATATCGTCGCCCGGTTTGGGCATGTCTCGATGCCTGCAGGGTTTGCCGACGACTGGGTGCGCGCGGCGGACGATGAATCCAAACATTTCGGACTGTTGTCCGACCGGCTGATCGCTTTGGGATCTTCCTATGGCGCTTTGGACGCGCATGCCGGGATGTGGCGCGCTGCCGAAGCGACGGCAACCGATTTGATGGCACGCCTGGCCATTGTCCCGATGGTTCTGGAAGCGCGCGGGCTGGACGTAACTCCAAACATGATCGAAATGTTCAAAAAGTTTGGCGACGGCGACACTGTCGCGGCGTTGGAAATTATCTATGCCGAAGAGGTTGGCCATGTCGCTTATGGCTCGAAATGGTTTCATTTTCTGTGCGGGCGATCTGGCACGGACCCGAAACCGGCATTTCACGCCCTGGTCCGGCACTATTTCGACGGCGCATTGAAGCCGCCTTTTAATGACGAAAAACGCGCCGAGGCGGGTCTGCCGCTCGACTTTTATTGGCCACTGGTCGAAGAGAACTGAACCGCCATTCGCAAAAATCGAATCGAGCGCGACGATCTGCCTGTGTGATTTCGCCCGCGCGCGAACGAAAACAGTTGCGATTGCTCAAAACCCGCGTAAAAGTTGCAATAAAATCGCACAATCAGACGTGGACGGTCGCGTTGTGCGAAATTGAGAGCGGGCAGACCGAGCAGGGGTTCCATGGCTGGACGAGTGATCTATTCGCTAAATCAGGCGGTTGGCCGGGTTTTTCCCGAAAGGCGTCTCTATATCCGCTCTGACGCACGGACCCGCTACTTTACCCTCAGTCCGATCTCGCAGGCCGGTTTTGCGGTGATTTTTGCGCTGGGTATCGGCTGGACCGGCTTGACGACCGCGGCGTTCCTGGACGCGGCCACCGATGGGCGCACTGCCGAGAACAGGTTGGACGCGACCAAGGAAGCCTATGAAATTCAACTCGCCGCCCTGCGTGAACAGCAGCGCCTGTTGGAGCAGGAGCTTAACCGCTCGAACACGCGCGGTGATGCAGTCACCAAAGAGCTGAGCGCCAAGCAGCGCGTTCTGGTCGATACAGCAACCAAATTGGGCACGGCCGAAGTCGAATTGAAAGGCCTGCGCGCCGAGTTCGAAAACCTGGTAACCGCCCGGCGCAACGAACGGGCCGAGGTGAACCGGCTGAACGAAGATCTGATCGCGCTTCGCCTGGCACTGGGCGAAGCCAGGCGCGACAACGACATCGCGGCGACGACGATGGAGGCATTCTCGGCCACCATCGGCGGCGTTATCCGGGAACGCGACAGCGCCTCAACCCGTGCGACGGTCTTGGATACGCGCGTCGCAGTTCTGGAAGTTGAAATCGATCAGTGGAAGGCCAAACAGGAAAATCTTTTGGCGCAGCTTGAGACGGCGACACGCACTTCGTTGGTCTCGTTCGACAAGATCTTCTCCGGATCGAATGTCAATCTCGAGAAGATCCTGAAGGACACCAAGCGCGACTATACTGGACGCGGTGGCCCCGTCGAAGACAGCGATACCGACAATAGCCCGCCAGTGAAGGTCGACGACGGCAATCGGGTTGCCGCGTTGATGTCAGACCTGGAGCGCATGAGCCTTATGCGGGTCGCGATCGAGCGCCTGCCCTTTGGTTTGCCAACCCGCGGGGCTGAACGGACCTCTGGATTTGGTAAACGCCGCGATCCTTACCGCCGCACTTTCCGCTTGCACAAAGGCGTCGATTTCGCCGCCCCGCGCGGAACACCGATCTACGCAACCGCAGAGGGTGTCGTAACGTTCTCGGGCCGGCAAAGCGGCTATGGAATTGTGGTAAAGATTCGACATGCCTTCGGCTTTGAAACCGTCTATGCTCACCTGAGCAAGAGTCGCGTCAAAGTTGGTCAACGTGTCGAGCGCGGACAGCGTATTGCCGATATGGGTTCCACGGGCAGAAGCACGGGAAGCCACTTACACTACGAAATCCGGATCGACGGCGCGCCAGTCAACCCGGCAAAATTCATAGGGGCTGCAAAAGATGTTCTCTAAAAACAAGGTCAACGAGCCGGGTGGTCCGGCTAAAGATCAATCTCCGGCTGCCAAGGCGCCAACGCCGGCTGGTAAATCGGATGCCGCGTCGGCACCTGCGTCCCCGGGCGGATCAGGCGCACCGGCACCGTCGTTTCAGGCCAAGCCGAAACCGTCGCCATCGCTGCTGTCCAGCGATCTGACGATCAAGGGCAATGTTGCATCGTCCGGAGACATTCAGATCGAGGGCACGATCGAAGGCGATGTACGCGCCCATCTGTTGACCGTTGGCGAAAGCGCCACGATCCGCGGCGAAGTCATTGCGGACGATGTGGTTGTGAATGGCCGCGTTATCGGTCGGGTGCGTGGACTGAAGGTTCGCCTGACATCATCGGCGAAGGTCGAAGGCGACATTGTTCACAAGACCATCGCGATCGAAAGCGGCGCGCACTTCGAAGGTTCGGTGCAGCGTCAGGAAGATCCGTTGAACCAAGCCTCGAGCCGTGGCGCAACGAGGACCAAGAAAGAACCCGAGGCAGAACCTGAAGCCGCCGAATAAGCGCGACGGTTCAATCGCTTACCGCGCCACAGTGCAGAAACGAAAAAAGGCGCCCGCAAAGGCGCCTTTTCTATGTGCGATGCGTCAGCGAAGATTCGATTGACTGGATTTGCTGACCCATCAAAGGAGAGGTGCCCCCACTCCCGATCTCGGCGTTTGCGTTTACCCTAATCGCCCGCGTGTTAGGGCGAATTACGCGTTCAGGCGACTTCTTCCACCGGATCGCGCAGCACATAACCCCTGCCCCAAACGGTTTCGATATAGTTCTGGCCGCCGGTCGAAACCGACAGCTTCTTACGAAGCTTGCAGATAAATACATCGATGATTTTCACCTCGGGCTCGTCCATGCCGCCGTAGAGGTGATTCAGGAACATTTCCTTGGTCAGCGTCGATCCCTTGCGCAGGCTCAGAAGCTCCAGCATCTGATATTCCTTGCCGGTCAGATGAACTGGATGCCCGTTGGATTCGACCGTTTTCGCATCCAAGTTCACTGCAATCTTGCCGGTCTTGATAATTGACTGTGCGTGGCCTTTCGAGCGACGCACGATCGCATGGATGCGAGCCACGAGTTCCTCGCGGTTGAACGGCTTGGTGAGATAGTCATCCGCCCCGCATCCAAATCCTTTGATCTTGTTGTCGGCAGCATCGAAACCCGACAGGATCAATGTCGGCGTGTCTATCCGGCCAACCCGCAGCTTTCGCAGCACTTCGTAACCATCAATATCCGGCAGCGAGAGATCGAGAATGATCAGATCGTAATCATAGAGCTTTGCAAGCTCTATCCCTTCTTCCCCAGAATCCGTCACGTAGGTATTGAGATCCGCCTTGCGAAGCATCAATTCAATGCTTTCGGCGGTCGAAGGGTCGTCCTCGATCAGCAGGATGCGCATTCGGTACTCCGTTCGCCTTGCTGGAAACACGTCGATTACGATGGTTAATGCAAAGGGGTAAACGGAGTATTACCGAAGCTGAACTTTCTGCCAAACTTCAATCAGGAGCAGATCTCACCTGGTTCAGTTTGGTTACCCTTAGGCCACGCATGCCAAAACGTGTCATCGCCGCCTTCCAACAGTCATACTCCTCCTCGGTTATGTCATATTTTGCGAATGCTTCTTCTGCTGTGATGAGACCGCCTTCTACGGCTGCCACGACGCGCGCCTTGCGTCGTGGAACCCAACGCCGGGTTTCCGGCGCGGGCAGATCGGCGATGGTCAGCTTTTCTCCATCTGGTCCGATCACATAGGATGCGGTATCCATATCTTGATATCCCCGTAGTCTCGGTTCACAAGCCTTCACTCTATGTCCTTGTGATTAAAGCGGAATGAAGCGCAGCACGTCCTGTTTTGGGGCAGATGTTCAGGAATGATCTAAAATGGATCAGTTAAACAGTCTTGGGTTCACAAAACCTCCCGGAATGACACGGGTTGTGGTGGCTATGTCTGGCGGCGTCGACAGTTCGGTCGTGGCGGCGGAGCTTGCCGCACAAGGTTATGACGTCGTTGGAATCACCCTGCAGCTCTACGACCACGGCGCCGCACTGGCAAAAAAGGGGGCCTGTTGCGCGGGACGCGATATCCACGATGCGCGCCGCGTCGCCGAGGAGATGGGCTTTCCACATTACGTGCTGGATTATGAAAGCAAATTTCGCGAATCGGTCATGGACGAATTCGCAGACCAGTATCTGGCCGGGGCGACACCCGTGCCCTGCATCCGCTGCAATGAACGGGTCAAGTTTCGTGATTTGATGGCGACCGCCAAGGACCTTGACGCCGATTGCCTGGCGACAGGTCATTATATTCGCCGCAAGGACGGTCCCGCCGGGTCCGAGCTGCACCGCGCTGCCGATCCCGCCAAGGACCAATCCTATTTTCTGTTTTCGACCACGCGCGATCAACTCGACTATCTGCGGTTTCCGCTGGGCGGTATCGCATCGAAAGAAGAAACGCGTGCGATGGCGGCCCGCCATGGATTGCCGGTCGCCGATAAGCCCGACAGCCAGGATATCTGCTTTGTCCCATCGGGCCGGTACGCCGCAGTGATCGAAAAGCTGCGCCCCGGCGCGGCCGAGCCCGGCGATATCGTGCACCTGGACGGCCGGGTGCTGGGCCAGCATCAGGGCATAATCCACTATACCATCGGACAGCGCCGCGGCATTGGGATCGGCGGTGGAGAACCGCTTTATGTGGTGCGCCTCGACCCGGTCAGCCGTCAGGTCATCGTTGGCCCGCGCGCGGCGCTGGCCACGCGAACCGTGCCGGTTTCTGAAATCAACTGGCTGGGTGACACGGCCTTTGACGATGCCCCGGACGGTGGCCATGAAGCGATGGTCAAAGTCCGCTCGACCCGCCCGCCTACGCCTGCCCGGCTTCACCCGCGCGGCGGCGGCGCCGAGGTCGAACTGCTGACACCCGAGGAAGGGGTCGCCCCCGGCCAAGCCTGTGTGTTCTACGCGTCCGAAGGGTCGCGCGTTTTGGGCGGCGGTTGGATCGGGCGTTGAATGGATATGATCACATTGCGATAACTTATTGACCCGGGTAAGTTTTCACCAAACCTAAGCTACCAAGGAACCTGCCCTGTGTCTCAGATTGCTCGTACCTTCCTGTTCGCCCTGATCGGCGCAATTTCACTGACCGGGTCGCTTGTCCTTGCAGATGGCAAGGCTGCAACCAAAGGGGCGACCGAGGGCAAATCGGGCATCCCCGACGCGCCATCAACCGCGGCTTTGGAATTTGTCGGTCAGTTCTCTGACCAGCATCTGACCGGAATGCTGCAAAGGATCGGCGCGCGGCAACCAACCATGGTCGCCCTATCGCAGTTACATGGTCAGATGCTGGCCGCGGTCTATGACGCCGAGATTGCCAAGGCCGTGCTGGTTCATGGGCCGGAGTGGCAGAAGAACATGGCTCGGGCATGGACCGGGCTTATGACGGACGACGAGTTGACGTCATTGATCGCCGACGGCGCCACATCCCCCCATACTGGCAAGCATCAGGAGATGACACCGCAAGCCGGGCAACGCATGCAAACCCTCAGTGGAGAGTTATTCCGCGGGGTTCTGGCGGATGTCATTCAAAACACCGTCACGACCCTTGGCGGAAACACCGACGGAGAGGCGGACGGCGAAAAGACCGAGGCCAGGGACGACGGAACCGCGAAAGAAAAGTCGGAATAGGCGCTCTAATCCCGCGGCGCGGGCCGCACGGTATCGACAATCTGCCAGACCCTTGCGAAATCGGGTTGACCGAGTTCACGCTGTTTTTGCGCAAAAATGGTCGCAAGCGGGTGCACAATCGTCAGGTGCCAAATGGCGCCGCCCGATCCGGCGGCCTGACACTTTCGCATGGTCCAGCGCACCGAACCCGAGGCCGTTTCGCGCACATTCCGATGCGGTCGGGACATACGCAGCTTCAGGCGTGTGAACGTAATCTGCAACGGCGTGCGCACACCTTTCTCGGTCTGGGTAAGCTTGTATTTGCGCCGCTCGACCGCAAACCCCGGCGGAGTGTCGACTTCGATCCAGTGGATCATCTCGACCAGTTCGCCGCGATCGGCCGCTGATGCAGGGACAATCCCGGTCATCAGCGATACCGCAACCAGGGCGCGAATGATCTTCATCCCGGCATCCGGGCCGCCCGGGCTATTTCGTCCGCGCCCAAACCGATCCGATCTGCAAAACGCGCGCGGGCGGCAACCAGACGCGGGTCGTCGGGGCGCAGACCCAAGGTCGTGATGAACTCGATCCGCCCTTGCTGGCGCAGCGCCGCTCGGTCAATCGCCGTACCCATCACACGGTCGATCACTTCGCCCCCAGGCGAGACGTGAAACCATTTGGAAAAATCGCGGAAATGGTGCTGGGCGTGCAATTCGGTCACACGCCGTTCAAACAGGGACTTGGCCACGTTCAGATGGGCGGTCATGTGGAACCATTCGTATCCCAGGAACGTTGCCACCCCGCCGACCAGAACGATGGCCGCTGCGTAAAGCGCTGCGTCTTGAAATCCGAACACGGTCGCGATGACCCACACCACCGAAAAGTTGATCGCCGCAACCGGGACCGCAAACCAGACCGGGACAAAGAACAAACGCTCGGCCTGCGGAAAGTCGTGATGGCCGTAATGCGCCAGGTACAAAAGATCGAACAACCACTGGCGCTGCGGTGGTTTCAGGTGAAATAAATGTCGGTGAATGTTGTATTCATTCATAAATTGCGCGCCAATGCCAATCGGAACCAAGGCCCAGGCGGACCATGTGCCCCAGGTGATCATGACGCCCATACCTGTGACGAACAATGCGGTCAGCGCGAGCACGCCGTCATGCGAGAACAGGATTGCAAACCGGGATCGGGCCGGGCGGCGTGGGGCGCTTGGGGCCGGGCTGGATGACATGGGATCCTCCTGCGGAGTGCCCATTCTGCGCCAGGCTGACCATTTGCTTCAAGACCCGTGCGGCTCGCGTCGCTCATTGCCGCAGCTGCCTGCTCTTGCCCCGTTACGCGCCGAGCCATAATGTCGCCGCGACCCCGCGATGGAGCCCCAGATGACCGACCCGCAAAACGCCCTGAACCATCTCGATGCCGACGCCGACGCGGCGCTGGAGCGACTGTTTGAACTGATCCGCATCGAGTCCGTTTCAACCGACCCGGCCTATGCAGATGAATGCCGCAAAGCCGCGGAATGGCACGTTGCGGACCTGGAAAGCATCGGGTTCGACGCCAAGGTGCACGCAACACCGCGCCACCCGATTGTCGTCGCGCATTATGAAGGCACCGGACCGCGCGTCCTGTTCTATGGGCATTATGACGTGCAACCGGTTGATCCGCTGGACCTTTGGACAAACGGTGCCCCGTTCGAGCCAGCGATCCTGACCCGCGATGACGGCATCAAGGTTATCCACGGACGCGGTGCCTGCGATGACAAGGGCCAGACAATGACCTTCATCGAAGCCTGCCGCGCGCTGATCGCAACTGAAGGCACCCTGCCCTGCAATGTTACGATTGTCTTGGAGGGCGAAGAGGAATCGGGCGGTGAAAGCCTGCCGCCATTTATGGAAGACCATCGCGACGAGCTGAAAGCCGACATCGCGTTGGTTTGCGACACAGGCATGTGGGACCGCGAAACCCCTGCCATCACGACCATGCTGCGCGGCAATGTGGCAGATCAAGTGACCATCCACGCTGCATCTCGTGATCTGCACTCGGGAATGTATGGCGGCGCGGCGCAGAACCCGATCCACATATTGACCCGCGTTCTGGGCGCGATGCATGCCGATGACGGACACGTGACGATCCCCGGTTTTTATGACGGCGTTCACGACCTGCCAGACGACATCAAGGCACAGTGGGATCGCCTTGGATTTTCATCAGAAAAATTTCTGGGCGAGGTCGGTCTGGCGGAACCTTGGGGCAAACACGGGCACTCGGCGTTGGAACATGTCTGGTCACGCCCGACCGCCGAAGTAAATGGCATCTGGGGCGGCTATACCGGCGATGGCTTTAAGACCGTTATCCCGGCAGACGCCCACGCAAAGGTCAGCTTCCGACTGGTCGGCGATCAGGATCCTGAAGCCGTTCGGGCGGCGTTTCGCGCATTCATCCGCGATCGTTTGCCGTCCGACTGCACGGCCAGCTTCACGCCCCGTGGCGGCGGTGTTGCCACGGTCATGCCCTTGCACAACCCCGCGTTCGAGCAAGCACGTCAGGCGCTGACCGAGGAATGGGGAAAAGAAGCCGCCTTCATCGGCTGCGGCGGCTCGATCCCGGTCGTGGGTGAATTGAAGAACCGGCTGGGGATGGATTCGCTTCTGATTGGCTTTGGGCTGGAAGACGACAACCTGCACTCGCCCAACGAAAAATACGATCTTGCCAGCTTCCAAAAGGGCGCGCGCAGCTGGGTACGGGTCCTTTCGGCAATCGGCGGTTAGGGCAAAACCCTGCGGCAAGTTGACCCAACGAGGTGATTCGGGGCATCCTATCCCTGCTTGTGATGGGGAGGGGTGCTCATGTTCTCTCGGCGTCCGTTACGACTATATTCGATTGCGTTGGTGTTCATTCTTGCGGCCCCGCCGGTCGCAATTGCGGGCGATTCCGGTGAACCGCCGCCGCCAATCTGGTTCCCAGACCCACCCATAAAGTGTGACCCGGTCGCGCCGGTCAAATGGGTGCCGTTCATAGAACACGAAGGTAAAGAGGCCAAGCGTTGGAAAAAGGCCAGTAAGCGCCTGTCCAACGATATTCCAGCTGCGATCGCCAAAGACATGATCCCGCTTGAATCAACCGCGGAAGAGATCAAGAATCTTTGGGACGACTTGCTGGGGCCATGCTGATGATGGTGCATGTCCGAAAGTCCACAATCGCCGCCGCGATGATCGCCCTTTGGGCCGCATCCTGCGCGCCTGTCCAAGAGTTCGGCTCTGCGATTTCGGGCGTTGGCGGCCAAACCTATCCGCCAGATCGCGCGGCCTGGAGCGGCCTGCCTGAACCTGCCCGGATCGCCCATGCGCGAACGCTGCACCTTGCCTTGTCCAGCACCGAGCGTGGGCCGTTTTCCTGGACCGCCGCAAACGTATCCGGATCTGTTACCATTCTGGACGCCAAAACAGTCGGCGACACGCTGTGCATCGGGTTTCAGGATCAAATCATCGACAGGGCGCAAATCCGTGACATCGCCTGTTGGGGAGATGGTTGGTTCTTGGTCCGCAGACCGGACGGGATTGCCGTTCTGGCCCCAGCATTCGCCGAAACGGACAAGGTCTATACGGTCGGTCGGCGGACAACGCTGAAACGGATCGCAAAACGCACCGGCGTTTCGTTGCGCGAGCTTCAGGCCCTCAACCCCGGTCACCCGCGAAGATTGCGCCGGGGCACCAAGATTCTACTGCCATAGCGCAGCGGGGATTGGATGCCCCAATCGGGTACCGTCCGAACTAGCGCCTTCCGGCTGCCCCGCCCCGACGCCGGGCGGTTGCGCGCCCTGTTACCGCTTCGCCCAGAACAATCGACATCGGGTGATCGGCGGGCTGATCGGAATAATGGTCGATCAGCGCCTGGGCTGCCGAAGGCGCATCTTCACCGTCCTTCAGACCCAATGCCCAGTCCAGAAAGATCGACCGGCAATCGGACAATGTTATGCCCTCGATCCGGTAGGCTTCGCGGATCAGGTTGCGCGGGTCGAATTGCTCGGCGGCATTGGTCACAGCATCGTTCATGAAGCGACCTAATCGCGGGTCGGCACGGTTGGCAAGTGCGTATTCGTTCCCGGCGCCGTGCTGCTGTCAGGTAACCGAAATTTCGACTGCTGCCCGCCCGTCAACGACATATCGCAGGTGATCGCCCGGTTCGGGAAACCGGGTGCGCAGAACGGACCCCGTAATGACGTATTCGCCCGCCCGGATCGTCTCGCCGCCCGACGCTGCATGGTTCAGAACCCAGGCCAAGGACGCGACCGGGTCTGCGGCGCCTGTGTTTGCCGCCTCGGGCGGTTGGCCATCCTGTTCCAGAACCGCGGGCAGATTGCCAAGGTCCAACGACTGCCAGTCTGTAATCTCTTCGCCCAGAACAACCCCGCCGCACCACGCATTGTCCGCGGTCAGCGTCAGCGGACAAAGGTCAGAGTAGTCGGCCTGCCGATCCTCGATCAACTCGAAGGCCGGACAGACGGCACCGACCATCGCAAGAGCCGCTGCCGGTGAATAGGGCGCAGCCGCCGGCGTGGCATCGACGGCCAGCTTAAACGCCAGTTCGTATTCAAGCCCGAGGCCGCGAAATGAAGACCGTGCGATCGCGGCGGGCGTGTGGTGGACATCGTTGGTGAAGATCGCACCGGCAATCGGCGCGTCAATTCCCACCATTTCCTGCATGGCCTTCGAACTGAGCGCTATTTTGCGCCCGGCAATTGGTCCGCGTTGGGCCACCGACAGCTCTTGCAGGCGTCGCTGAATTTCATAGGCCTCAGCCAAATCCGCCGGAGCAAGATCTCCGTCCAGTTTCTCATACCCTGCCCGCGGCGTCCAACTTGCCGCCAGCTTTTGCGCTGCGTTTTCTATATTACTCATGCTCTTCCTTCCACTGCGTGCCACACCATAACCAACGCGGCAGATGCGCACCACACTTGGCGCTGCAAGCAACCTGTGAGAACATTGGGCGGTCAGGCTTTTTTCTGGCGGAACGGGGACCGGCGCCATGACAGGTAAATTTTCGCGCTCGTGCGCAGTGGCAGTTGCCGCGTTATTGACGGCCTGCGCGCCGCAGACCCGATCGATCGATGCGCCCGGCACCGGCGCATCCAACGTCTATGCGGTCGAGAAAGAGATCCGCGACGGCAAGGTGACCTTGCCCAAGACCGGCGAAAAGGCACTGCGCAGGCGTGTCGCCGTCGTCATCGGCAACTCGGCCTATGCCCATGTCTCTCGACTGCGCAACCCCCGTAATGACGCGAAAGCCATGGCCAATGTTTTGCGCGCCAACGGGTTTCAGGTGGTGCAAGGTGTCGATATCGGCAAACGGTCGTTCGAGCGATTGCTTCGCAACGCGGTCCGCGCAGGCGGACCTGGGGCCGAGATTGTCGCCTTCTATGCCGGGCACGGGTTTCAGGTCGGTTCCAAGAATTACCTCGTCCCGACCGATGCCAATCTGAAATCTTCGAACGATCTGCCGTTTCAAACCGTGCGCCTCAGCACGATCATGCGGATATTGGGCACCCGCTCGGACCGGCATATCTCGTTCCTGGACAGTTGCCGCAACAATCCCTTCCCAGCGACCGAGACCAAGACCGGCGCTGCGCGCGGCACGTCCTCGACCGCTATCGGGTTCAGCGAACCGCGCGTGCCGCGGGGCGGGTTCGTGGTTTATTCGACAAAGCCAGGCGCGGTTGCCTATGATGGGGAAGGCACGCCCAACAGCCCCTTCACCGGGGCGCTGCTTGGAAATATCCGAAAGCGTCCAACCGCGGGACTGTTGTCGACGTTAAGGCGCGTACGCTCTTCGGTGCGCTCCGCCACCGGCGGCAAGCAGACACCGACATGGACCTCGAGGATTAAGGGCGGGTTCGCCTTCAAACCGCGGACCGAAAGAACGGCCAAGATCACCCCGAAAGCCGCCGAAGTCGGCACCAAGACGCCTGTCCGTCCGGTAGCAGTTAAAACGCCGGACCGCCCGGCCTCGGCGCCCAAGGGCGCGCCATTGCCCACAAACAAACCTGTCACCGTTGACGCGCCAATGGAAAAGGTCATCGCCGCCGGGCCCCGGATCGCCGAAAAGCTAAACCTGCCCGACGATGCTACGGTTTCCATTGTCCGCCCCCCGGTGAAGGGGAATATGGCGAAGATCGCTGCCGATGCGACGCTGACGGACCCCGAGCCGAAGGATTTGAAGGTCGCCGATGCCGGGGCGCTGGTCTATGTCGCGCCGCCCGATCAAAAGCCGGTGACGACCGCTGCCTCGGCCGTTGTCACCGATACGATGGTTGTTGAAATCAAGATGCCCGACAGCGCGCCCCAGCGGGTCGAGGTCAACCTGCGTCTGACACCGAATGCCTGCGATATCGAAGCCGGAGAGTTTCTGGACCTGCAAGGTGTCGGCGTTTTTCGCCCGGCGGACAAGATTTCGTCGCGCCGCGCCATTCAAGCCTGTGGCGATGCCGTCAAGGAAGATCCGGGCAATGGCCGCTTTCAGTTCCAGCTGGGCAAAGCGTTGGAAGCCGCCGGGCGCCTGCAGCAGGCGGTCAACGCCTATGAAAAAGCATCGCGGCTTGGCCATCTACGGGCAAAGAACGCCTTGGGTCAGATCGCCATCACGATCCCCGGGCAAGAACCGATTGGAATGATCTACTTCCGCCGCTGCGCCGCTGAAGGCGACCCGGTTTGCGTACAGTCGCTGGGGATCTTGCTGCTGAGCCTGGCCCGGACACCTGCAGATCGGGAAGAGGCCTACGAGCTTTTGTCCTATGCCATCGATTTCGGCTTGCCGGAAGCAATGCGGGCACTGGCCGATCATTTCGACAACCCGGCAACCCCGGATCACGACCCAGAGCGTGCCGGTGTCTTTAACCGCGAGGCCGAGGTTCGTGAGCGTGAGATCGGCCGCGTCGTTCGTCCGGTCAACACGACCGGCACTCCGACCTCCATTTCGATCCCCGATCCCGGGGCGTCCGATGGCGGAGGCGACAGCGGGGGCGGCTCTGGCAACTACTAGGCTTAATCGTTGCGAGCGCCTGCTGGCGTTTCCTGCAGCGTTCATAGGCCCTCTTTGTTACTGCCGTCTCACCGGACGTTCATTTGCAGTTGATCGGCTGGCGCCTCAGATTGCCGGTGAACAGATGAGGCATGCGATGATGGACAGACGTAAATTCCTGAGGGCCGCTGGCGGAGCCGCAGCGGCCGGAGCCTGGCCTGCCCTGGCGGCAGAACCCGATATTGCGCGGGCATTTGACCGCTTGATCTTCGGCAACCGAGCCGAATTCAACGATGCATTGCAGGCCCTGCGCGCACGCGGCGGCAGCGATCTGGCGCCAGGTCTTATCTTCGCCCTTCGGTATACGCCGCATTTCAACGATCAGGTCGCTGAAGTGCTGGCGCAGATAACGGGCGAGACCGGGCGTAAGGACTGGCACGATTGGATGTTGTGGCAAGAGACCCATGACCAGGTGGTTCCCTACGCAGGCTATGCTGCGCTGAAAAAGACGTTGTTCCTGCGCATTGATCCGAATTTCGAGATCTTTCTGAACGATGGTTATCTGGATCGCGACAGGATGAAGATCCGGATCGAGGAAATTACCTGGGGCGGTGTTCGTAAGGACGGCATCCCCTCGCTGGACAATCCCAATCTGATCGATCCGGGCGATGCCACATATATGAAGGACGACGATCTGGTTTTCGGCGTTTCGATCAACGGCGATGCGCGCGCCTATCCGCTGCGGATCATGGGTTGGCACGAGATGTTCAACGAGGTGATCGGCGGCGTTCCTGTCGCACTGGCCTATTGTACGCTGTGCGGGTCCGGGATCCTGTTCGAAACAGATGTCGGGCGGACGGCACCACTGATCTTCGGCTCGTCAGGGTTTTTGTACCGGTCGAACAAGTTGATGTTCGATCGTGAGACACACTCGCTTTGGAACCAGTTTACCGGGCGCCCGGTGATGGGACCGCTCGTCGACAGCGGGATTGAATTGAAGCAACGGCCCGTGGTCATCGAGCCATGGGGCGCCTGGAAAGCGCGAAATCCGGCAACAAAAGTGCTGTCAGTGAAGACCGGATACGGCCGCGATTACGGGTCCGGCGTTGTCTATAAGGACTATTTCGCCAGCCCGGATCTGATGTTTCCGACGGTTACGGATCAGACACGTCTGAAGCAAAAGGACTACGTCTTCGGCATCCGGACCTTTGGCGGCGCAAAAGCATGGCCAATTGCTGCGTTTACAGGTGGCCGGGTGATCAATGACCGGATCGGCGATCTGAACGTCGTTTTGATCGGCGATCAGACCGGGCGCACTGTGCGGGCGTATGACCGCGGCGCGTTGCAGTTTACGGACGACGGCGCGGGCGGATTGCAGGCAGATGGCAAGGGATGGTCGGTAACCGAAGATGCGTTGACCGGACCGGATGGCGCCACTGCGCCGCGGGTGGCCGGGCACATAGCCTATTGGTTTGCTTGGGACGGATATCTGGGCGCAAAATCCGAGTTCTACAGCGAATAGGACAGGCAGAGCGGCACCGACCCCAGAGTTCGGGCCTGGCCGCTACAACCTGGCCAAATAGCGCGGGACTTGTCACCGCCATTCACTGGGCGATCAGATCGGGGGAAGCCACCGCTTTCGGCAACCTCCGCCCGCGCGACTGCGTTCAGCCAAAGACAAAAAAGCAGAGCTTGTTGCCATCGGGGTCGCGGACATAGGCGCCATAAAACCGGTCGGGAACACGTTGGCCCGGTTCGCCTTCATCGCTGGCACCCAGCGAGATGGCTTTCTGATACATCTGGTCCGCGGCTTCCTTTGTAGATGCTGGAAAGGCCAACATGTTGCCGTTGCCCGGCGCAGGGTCGCCTTTGTCATATGGCTCGCAAACCGCGATCATCGGTTGGCCCGGGCCGGTGCCGATCATTGCAATCCGTCCGGCATCGATCACGACTTTTGCGCCCTGATCGGAAAAGAGCTCGGAATAGAAGCTCTTGGCCTTCTCCATATCGTTCACACCGATGGTTACATAACCGATCATGCCGGTCTCCTTTGTGGCTGGTTGATTGGATTGGTCGTGGCGGGGCACAGCCCCATCCTGGCCGGGCGCGATCATCCTCGTCCGACAAATGGCATCTTGGTCGCCATGATCGTCATGAACTGCACGTTGCTTTGCAGCGGCAGTTCGGCCATCTGCAAAACGGCCT
Organism: uncultured Limibaculum sp.; assembly: GCA_951813525.2. GTDB lineage: Bacteria > Pseudomonadota > Alphaproteobacteria > Rhodobacterales > Rhodobacteraceae > Thermohalobaculum. The sequence continues at coordinate 1,093,537 of CATOTJ020000002.1, read as the reverse complement.
GCCCAACATGATCGACATCCATGCGATCCTCGACCGCCGTCGATCCATCTGCCTGCGGCACGCCTTTGGCCATTCGCTCGGTCATGGGCGTCTCGGCATTGCCGATATCAATTTGACCGCAGGCAATATCGAACGGGCGCCCGTCCAGGGAAATGGTCCGGGTCAACCCCGTGATCGCGTGTTTGGTGGCGGTATAGGGTGCAGAACCCGGCCGCGGCACATGGGCGGATATCGATCCGTTGTTGACGATGCGCCCGCCCTGCGGGCTTTGCGCGCGCATCCGGCCAAAGGCGGCCCGGGCACACAGGAATGCGGCGGTCAGATTGACATCGACCACCATTTTCCAGGTCTCGACCGGGGTTTCGTCGATGGTGGCAGGGGGCGATCCCGATCCGGCATTGTTGAACAGCGCATCGATCCGGCCGAACCGGTCGGTATGGGCATTAAAGGCCGCCTCGACCGCGTCAGCATCGGTTACATCGGTGGGCAGTGCCAGCGCGCTTTCCCCGGTCTTGGCCATTGTGACCGTCTCGTCCAGCGCCGCCGCGCGCCGACCGAGCAGAGACACACCCCACCCGGCATTGAGAAAGGCCAGCGCCGTGGCCCGGCCAACGCCCGAACCCGCGCCGGTGATGAGGATGGATTTCGTCATGAACGCCCCGTTGTCGATTTCGCTGGGATGCTAGTGGGGAACGCGGTGCAGTGGAAGAGAGACCGCGTGATGAATTGCAAGAGATTGCGCGTCGCGGCGATTACGCTTTTCAGACCCGGGCAGGGCCGATAACCAAGGCGCAAACCGATACCAGCCGGAGAGACCCGATGCCCACCGTTCTGATCCAAGGCGCCATCGCCGCGAACAAGATCGACCTGATGCGCAAGCACGCGCCCACGGGCTGGGACGTCGCTTTGTGGGATCCAAAACAGCACCAGCCGGATCAATTCGCTGCATTGGCGGCCGAGGCAGACGTGATCGTCGGCGGCAGCATCCCGACACCGTGGCCGGGCGTGCCCAAGCTGAAATTGTTCCAGATCCCGTGGACCGGCTTTGATTTCACCGCGCCCGAAAAAATTCCCACAGGTGTTCCGGTCGCCAACACGTTCGAGCATGAAACGGCAATTGCCGAGTACACTCTGTTGGCGATGCTGGACTGGCAGATCCGCATCGGCGATCTGGATCGCGAGTTCCGCAGCAGCGGTTGGGGCGGGCATCCGACCGGAACAGCGCCCAGCCATGGCGAAATCCGTGGGAAGACGCTGGGCATCGTCGGATATGGTCATATCGGGCACGAGACGGCGGTGCGGGCGCGGGCCTTCGGCATGAATGTCATCGGGATCCGCAGATCCGCCCGCCACTGCGCGCCCGAACTGGATTGGCTGGGTCAGCCTGACCGGCTCGACGATCTGATGGGGCAATCCGACTATGTGTTAATCGCCTGCGATATGAACGACGAGACAATCGGCATGATCGATGCCGGTCGGCTGGCCGCCATGAAACCGGGCGGTGTCATCATCAACGTCGCCCGTGGCAAGATCATTGACGAGGATGCGCTTTACGAGGCGTTGGCCGCGCGGCGTATTGGCGGTGCGGTGATCGATACCTGGTACAATTACGGCGGCGACGCCTGGCCCTGCAATCGGCCGTTCCAGGATCTGGACAATGTTATTGTAACGCCGCACCGATCTGCGACGACCGAAGAGATGCACGACCGGCGTTGGCGTTTTGTCGCCGCGCAATGCGTGCGCATCGAACGAGGTGAGGCGCCCGAAAACATCGTTTTCGTTGGGGCCGGCCCTAATTGACGTCCACGTAACATACACCACAGATCGACAGTGACGTTGTGGTAAACTTCAGCCATTGATTCGATCTGACAGGAATTTGCGATGACGTTGACCAATCCGCTTTTCGCGGGAAACGAGCGCATCCGGCGCGCGGCGCGCAATGCTCCGCCAATGGCGCGCGGCGAACCCGATCAGGATGCCGTCAGGATACTGCAACAGGCTTTGATCGGGGTGGGCGCCGCAACGATGCGCCGGTCGATTGTCAACGGCGTGTTGGATGGCCAATTCGGCGGCGAGACCCATGAAGGGGTAAAGCGCTTTCAAGTCATGCGTGGACTGACCGACCAAAACGCAAATGCCGATGGCACCGCAGGACGCCAGACCTGGCAAGAACTGGACCGTCAGGCCCCGCATCACCCGGTTTCGGTCAACCTGTCGCCCGGGGCAGCGCAGGGAACGCCCCCCGCCGAAACGCCGACGACCACCCGCCGGTCGTCGGGCCCGCCACGGTTGCCGAATCCGACTGATCTATACGCCGAATATCAATTGTTTCGCGACCTCGACCGGCCCGGAAAACCGTGCGACCGCGACATCACCCATCAATGCGCGATCCGGATGAGCGTCGCGTTGATGCGGTGCGATATCGGATTTCATTTCACCAACCCGGCGCTGCGCTTTACCCATCGGGGCGGCGGAACCTGCGGCGTCGATGTCCCGCATAACGCCGGTGCGCAGCGGCTGTTCGATCACCTGACGACATTCTGGCAGTTCGTGCGCTATCGCAAATCCGGGCGCGGCGCGCCGACATGGCGCCAGATTGCCGAGCGCTGCGCCAGCCGTCAGGGCATCGTGTTCTTCAAAGATCTCGCCAGCCGCCGCAATGGCGGGCGCGGTGATCACATTGATTATTGGGACGGACAGGCAACGATGAACGACTTACTGGCCTATAACGCTCCGGACGAACGCAGCCATCAGGAGATTGGCGACCGTTTGCACTTTTTCCGCAAAGCAACTGAGGTCCATTTCCTGGCATTGTCCGGGGCCTGATCCAATCTCGGACCAGTTGCCCGATCAGCTGTGTGATCGGGAGCGTTATCCTGCCCCCATATCTCTGGATGTGCATCTCTGCCCTTGTCCGGTCAGGCTTCCTGCGGGATGAAGGTCGGCGCGGCGACAGGTACCGCGAGGGAGACAACGCATGGACGGCGGCACGGTCACAACCGAGATTGAAGAAACCGACGATGGCCCGATTGCCCATCTGGTGATTGATCATCCCGAACGGCGCAACGCCATTGGCCCCGCGGTCATCGCGGCCTTGACGGCGCAGGCGGCGGAACTGGCAGCGCATGAAGGGCTGCGGCTGGTCACGCTGCGCGGTGCGGGCGGGTTTTTCGCCGCCGGGGCCAATGTCAAGGTGATGGCGGGGCTGGACGCGGATGGCGCCCGCACCTTTATCACAACGCTCTTTCACGCAATCGACGCTGTGCGCCGCCTGCCGGTCCCCGTTATCGCGGTGATGCAGGGCCGGTGTTACGGCGCTGCGATGGAATTGGCAGCGGCCTGCGATATGAGGCTTGCCGACGACGCGCTGATTTCGGGCATGCCAGAGGTCCGGGTCGGCATCCCGTCCGTCATACAAGCCTGCCTGCTGCCACGCCTGATCGGGTGGGGTAAAACCTCGGAACTGCTGTTGACCGGGCGCGATGTCGTGGGGGTCGAGAACCGAGATATCGGCTTTGTCGAACAGATGGTCCCGGCCGATGGGTTGGACAAAGCCCTGTCCGCGTGGACCAGCGCCATTCTGGCCTGTGCCCCGGGCGCCGTGCGCGCGCAAAAGCGGGTCATGCAGGCCTGGGAGGCGGACGAGAAAGCCGGGATCAATGCATCAATCGAAGCCTTTGCTGCCAGCTATCTGTCAGGAGAGCCTGCCAAGTATATGCCAAGCCCGAAAGGATAGCCCGATGCAAGCCAACCGCACCTTTCTGTTTGCCCCGGGCAATCACCCGCGCAAGGTCGAGAAGGTTTTTGGCGCTGGCGCGGATGCGGTCATCCTGGACCTGGAGGACGCAGTCGCCGCAGCGGAAAAACCCGCAACCCGCGCAGCCGTGGTTACGGCGATGCAGGGCGATCGAAGCTGCCGCGGTTATATCCGTATCAACGCATTGGACACCGCCTTTGCGTTCGAAGACCTGGAGGTTGTCGTTGCACCGGGCGTTGACGGCATCGTGGTGCCCAAGATCGAGACGCCAGAGGCGTTGGCGACTGCGGAATGGGTGGTTGGCGAAATCGAGCGCAAGCGCGGGCTGCCGATTGGCGGCATCGACCTGCTGCCGATCATTGAAACCGGGTTGGGCGTGGCCAATGTGCGGGCTATCGCGGCGGCAGCCCAGCGAACGAATTGGCTTAGCTTCGGCGCAGGGGATTACACCCGCGATATGGCGATGGATTGGACGGTCGCCGAAACCGAATGCGATCATGCGCGGGCCGAGATTGTGTTGGCCAGCCGCGCTGAGGGGTTGGCGCCGCCCATCGATACGGTTTGGATTCATCTGCAGGACCAGACCGGATTGACGGCATCGGCAGTCAAGATCAAATCCATGGGCTTTCAGGGAAAGCTGTGCATCCACCCGGCCCAGGTCGGGCCGGTCAACGCAGTCTTCACCCCGGACGACGCGGCTGTCGCACGCGCTAAGAGGATTATTGAAGCGTTTACCGAGGCCGAAGCCGCGGGCAGCGCCTCAATCCAGGTGGACGGGTATTTCGTGGACTATCCCATTGTCGAAGCCGCACGGCGCACCTTGGCGATGGCCAATGCGGCGGCTGGCACGGCTGAATGATCCCGTCTCTGGTCATCTTCGACTGTGACGGTGTTCTGGTCGACAGCGAGCCGATCACCAATCGCGAATTGTCCGCGGACCTGAGCGAGCACGGCCTGGCGCTGACGACCGAACAGTGCATCGAGCTTTTCGTCGGCGGTACGATGACCGGCGTTTATCACCGCGCGATTCAGCTTGGCGCACAACTGCCTCGGGATTGGGTCGAGCGATTTTATGACCGGATGTGCGCAGCGTTAGGGCGTGAAGTGACGGCGATCGCCGGTGCGCGTGATGCGGCGCAGCGGATCGCAGATGCCGGGCTGGACATTGCGATCGGCTCGAACGGGCCGATGCGCAAGATGGAGATCACGCTGGGCCGCACCGGTCAATTGGATCTGTTCCGGGGGCGCATCTATTCGGCCCATGACATCGGTATCGCCAAACCGGACCCCGGCTTTTATGCCCATGTCGCGCACGCCATGGGGCATGATCCGCTCAAGGCGGTCGTCGTTGAAGACAGTGCCAGCGGTGTGCGCAGCGCCGTCGGCGCCGGTATCAGATGTCTTGGTTTCGCAGCCGAGACATCTGCCGAAAAACTGGCCGGTGAAGGCGCCGAGACATTCACGGATATGGCCGCGCTGCCTGGCCTGATCGGACTTTAGGGGGAAACAGCGATGGATTTAATTCTGACCGGGGGCCGGGTGATCGATCCCAGCCAGAACATTGACCGCGTGACCGAGGTCGGGTTCACCGACGGCAAGGTCGCCGCAATCGGCGATGCCCTGCCCCGCGGTCCTGCAACGGATATACGCGATGTGGCGGGCAAGATCGTCTCTCCTGGACTGATCGACCTGCATACCCATGTCTATTGGGGCGGCACATCGCTGGGCATCGACGCCGAAGAGTTCTGCCGAAGCTCCGGCGTGACCACGGCGGTCGACACCGGATCGGCCGGGCCAGGCAATTTCCCCGGGTTCCGCAAGCATGTGATCGAGCCGAGCGCGGTTCGGATATTGGCCTATCTGCATATCTCGCACGCCGGGATCTGGGGATTCTCGGACAACGTAATGGTCGGCGAGTCCGAAGATCTGCGACTGATGGATCCGCGCGCCGCCGCCGAGGTTGCCGATCAAAACCGCGATGTGATCGTCGGAATTAAGGTCCGGCTTGGCCTGCACGCGTCGGGCACGCAGGGGATGGCTCCTTTTGAATACGCCATCGCAGTGGCCGAGGAAGTCGGCATGCCGATGATGGTTCACATCGACAATCCACCACCGTCATACGAAGAACTGGTGTCCCGGATGCGCCCCGGCGATGTCCTGACCCACTGCTTCCGGCCGTTTCCAAATTCTCCCGCAACACCGCAAGGAACTGTCAAGCCAGCCGTCCGCGACGCACGCGAACGCGGTGTTCTGTTCGATGTCGGACATGGAATGGGGTCATTCTCGTGGAAAACAGCGCGGGCAATGCTGGCCAACGGGTTCCTGCCCGACACGATCAGCTCAGACGTCCATGCGCTGTGCATCAATGGTCCCGCCTATGATCAGGTGACGACGCTGTCCAAATTTCTGTGTCTTGGATTGGACCTGCCTACGGTCATCAAACTCTCGACCGAAACGGCGGGCATGGCGCTGGGACGGCCAGAGTTAGGGACGCTAAAGCCCGGCGTGCCCGGCGATGCCACGATCCTGCGGCTCGAGGACGGGCGTTTCGACTTTGAAGATGTCCTGGGCGAGGTGATGACCGGCGACCAGCGGATCTATTCCGACGGGGTCGTGCTGAACGGTGCCTGGTGGCATCCGAAATGAACTGCGCGAACACAAGGCGCACAACATCCCGCGCATGAACGGCGCTATCTGCCTAAATCGAAAGGCGCATTTGCCCCTGACAGAATCGTAATGTCAGGAAGAAATCGACTTCTTCACGCACTTTCCGGCTGACTTAGAGTAGGTGTATCCATCAGCGCAACTTCCGTGGCAGCCACCGGCAACAGCCGTGGTGACACTGGCAGCAAAGGCGATGACGGCAATGGCGGCGACGATCCGTTTCATTGTGATCTCCTCACATCAATCAGTGCATTATACACAAAATTGCACTCTTCTGCCATCCGGCCGCTGATCGCGCCCGAGCCCGGTATCAGGCCAGTGTGTCAGCGTCCGAGGCAATCGAACTGGCAAAGAACGAAACCAATTCGGCAATCTGCGGGAGCACGGCCAAATCGGGATGTGTCGCGACCCAGACACCGGTTTCCTCGCGATCCGGGAACTGGTCGGCTGCAACCAGATCCGGGATCGCCCGGCCGACGAAAGTTGGCAGCATTGCAAGCCCGCCGCCCGCCGCAACCAGTTCTGCCACGGTCATGAAGCTGTCGGTCCTGATCGATGGTGGGTGCAGCAAACGCCGGTCTTGCCAGTGCCCGACGGGCGAACGTGTCAGGGGCGGCGCCACACCGATCCAACGGTGGTCAACAGGGTCGCTGCTGCGATTGTCGGCTAAGTAGGCGCGGCTGCTGAAGACGCCAAAGGACATGGAAGCAGCGCGCTGTCCCTGCATTCCTTTTGGAATCGCACGCGCCGGGCGAAGCGTGATTTCGGCTTCGGGCCGGGTCATGTCCAGGGGCATGTTCGAGACGATCAGTTCCACATGCACATCGGGCTTGGCGCGGCGGAACGCCTCCAAATGCCGGGGCAATAAGAGGTTAGCGATCGAATCCGTGGTGGTCAGGCGAAATGACCCCCCGGTTTCCAGACGCGTCGCGGTCAGCGAACGTTCGACCCGATCAATGGTCTCGGCAATTGACTGAAGCGAAGACAGGACTTCTTGCGCCTCGGCCCGCAATCTGTATCCGCCGGGCGGCCTGTCGAATAACTGGGCGCCAATATTATTCTCCATCGCCTCGATCCGACGCAGGATCGTGGCATGGTTCACACCGATCTGGCGCGCCGCCCCGGAAAGCGACCGGTGCTGGGCAACCGCAAGGACAATCTGCAAATCATCCCATTTTAAATTGTGCGCCAATGCACAAAACTCCCCGGTGTTTTTATGAATTTACATCAATTCTATCAGAAGGCACACTTTCGTGACCATAACAACCGCAGGGATCCAAACATGAAACTCGCCGGAAAACTGATTGCCGCCGCGGCATTGGCGGCTGCGTGTGTGACGCCAGCCATGTCTGACGGTCATCTCGAGAACGAGAAAGCCATCAAGGCCCGCCAGAGCCAGATGCAGCTATATTCCTGGAACCTTGGCCTGCTGGGCGCAATGGCAAAGGGCGAAGTCGACTATAACGCCGAGGCCGCACAGGCCGCAGCCAATAACCTGGCCGTTCTGACCAAGATGGGTGACGGCCGCATGTGGCCACAGGGGTCAGACAGCACAGCAATGGCAGGTAAAACCCGCGCCAAAGCCGAAGCGTGGACCACCTATCCCGCCATCAACGAGAAGAGCAAAGCAATGGTCGAAGCTGCCGACAAGATGGCAGAGGTCGCCGGAGGCGGATTGGAAGCGATTCAGGACAATATCAAGGCCGTGGGCGCCGGTTGCGGCGGCTGCCACAAAGCCTATCGCGAAGAGAAGTAGGCGGCGAGAAACAGGCGGCGCAGTCCGCTGGGCGCGGAAAATCGCGCCGGTCTTGCGGGCAACTGCCCGCGGACCCGCCGAGACACAAGGGCGTGCGCCGGGTCGCACGCCCTTTTTTTCTTGGGCTGCCAACCGCGTTACATCAGATTAAGATACCTGGGACCGAAGTCAGACCGGCTAAATGCGGCCAATGCCGGAACACCGCTTGAGAGCCGCCAGAACGGAGAGGCAATATGCGTTTGCGCGCCATCCTGAAAAGCCTGGTCGTCCTCGGCGTCGTTGGCGCTGCAATCGGCTGGTTTCTTTCTGCCCCTGATCGTTTGGATGAGGCAGAATTGACCGCCGTGACCGGCCACACGGCCGATGCAGCAAAGGGAGAGCGCATCTTTCTGATCGGCGGCTGCGCCAGTTGTCATGCCGCGAAAGACGCCAAGGACGAAGCGCGGCTGGTTCTGGAAGGTGGGCGAACCTTCCCGACCGAGTTCGGAACATTCGTGGCTCCCAATATCTCCCCCGATAAGGCGAACGGGATCGGCAACTGGTCGTTGCCTGATTTTGCGAATGCGATGATGCGCGGGGTGGCACCTGACGGATCGCACTATTTTCCCGCCTTCCCCTACACTTCCTACGCGCGGATGAGGCCCGGCGATGTTTCGGATCTGTGGGCCTATCTGCAAACCCTGCCGCCCAGCACGCGGGCGAACGACGCCCATGATGTCGGGTTCCCGTTCAACATCCGCCGCGGCCTGGGACTGTGGAAACTGGTCTTTGCGCCTGATGAAACTGTGCCGGTTGTTACGGTTGAGAAGGAAGACGTTAAACTGGGCCAGTATCTGGTCGAAGGCCCCGGTCACTGCGGCGAGTGTCATACCTCGCGCGGTCAGTTCGGCGGGCTGGACCTGTCCCGATGGTTGGCCGGCGCACCCAGCCCGGAAGGCAAGGGCCGCGTGCCCAATATCACGCAAGGCGGGAAGGACACTTCGAACTGGTCAGCCGCCGATATCGCCGAATACCTGAAGTCCGGTTTCACGCCGGATTATGACACGGCGGGCGGGTCAATGGTCGACGTCATCGAGAATACGTCGCGTCTGAGCGACCAGGATCGTGCGGCGATTGCGGCCTATTTGAAAGCCGTCCCGAAAATAGATGGACCGTAAGGCGCGCCAAGTCCTCGTCGCGGATCTTTAGCCATTGTCCTGGGCGAGGCCCATGTCCGCCGCCCAATCCGGCAATTCGCCGGTTATGCGCTGGCGGATCAGCGGCAGGGCCTCACGGCCCCAAAAAACCTCGTCCTGCCAAATGTACCAGGGAACGCCAAAGACACCTGCCGCCTCGGCCTTTGCACGCAGGTCGTCGTGCAGCGTCCGGCCATTGCCATCCAGCCAATACCCGAAGCCTTCGGTGTCGATCCCGGCAGCGTAAACACATTTTTCGATTACGCCGCGGTCTTCGATATCCAGCTCGCGCCGCCAGAAGGGTGGGAAAAGCTGATCCAGAATTGCGTCTGCCCGGCCCTTCTCACGCGCCCACAGGATCGCAATCGCGGCAAGCGAGCTGTCCCAGATTTTGCGGGTGCCCTTGATCGTCAGGCCGCGCAGGTTCGCATAGCGGCGCACGTCCATATAAGAATACCGCACACGGCGCCATTGGTGCTCGCTGCGGTCCTGGGCGACGACCTGACCGGTTTCATCGACCTCTGCCGATCCCAGATAGCTGGGGATGTCCAGCGTATATGGCAACCAGTCGATCTTCACACCGGTTTGACGCGCCAGGCGGCGGGTCGGCTCGATCGCGAGATAGGCATAAGGGCTTTTCACATCGACATAGACGGTCAGAGTTTCGGTCATTGCCATCCTCAAGCGGTTTGCGGACGGCGTGTGCCGCCCATCAAGAACCAGATTGCGATGGACAGGTTGAGAAGGTTCCACGCAATCCCGTTGACAAAAGCCATCGCATAGGACCCGGTCAGGTCATAAATTTCGCCCGACATCCAGCCCCCGATGGCCATACCCATGACCGTCGACATCAGGACCAGGCTGACCCGCTGTCCGGCTTCGCGCGCCGGGAAGACATCGCGCACGATCAGCGCATAGCTGGGCACAATGCCGCCCTGGCTGAGGCCGAAAAGTGCGGAGATCAGGAAAAGCGAAACCATCCCGTCGAAAGGCAGGAACGCCAGCAATGCCACGCATTGCAGGGCGGACCCGAGGATCAGCGTGCCAAGGCCGCCGATCCGGTCGGCAATCAACCCCGAAACCAGGCGGCTGACAACGCCAAGGGTCAGCATAATCGACAACATCTGCGCCCCGCGCGCCGGTCCGTATCCAAGATCGGCGCAATACGCGACGATGTGAACCTGCGGCATGGCCATCGCAACACAGCACGCGACACCGGCAAGGCACAGCAATATCTGAATCGTTGCGGGCGATGCCTGAACACGCGCCGAGAAGGCCGACGCGGGCGGCGGCTCGGCATCGACTTCGACCCGGCGGCGAAGCGCGAATGACAGCGGCACCATGGTCACGACGCACACAATCCCGACCCAGAAATACGTGTCGCGCCACCCGATTTCGGCGATCATCTCGGTCAGGATCGGCGGCCAGACTGCACCGGCCAGATAGTTGCCCGACGCGACAACCGCGACCGCAAACCCGCGCCTGCGCCGGAACCAAAGCGATATGTCAGCCACCATCGGCCCGAATGTGGGCGAGGACCCGAGCAGCCCGATCAGCCCGGCCTGGATCGCAACAAACTGCCAATAGCTGGTCGCCATCGATGCCGCGATATAGCCGATGCAGAGAAACACCGCGCCAAGAATGACCGGCACCATGATGCCGAACCGGTCCGCCAGGCGGCCCATCAAGACGGCACCCACCGCGAACCCGACCATTGTGGCAGTATAGGGAAGTGAAGCGCCGCCACGATCAATGCCGAAATCGGCCTCGATAAACGGCAGGACAACGACGGTGGACCAAAGACCAACCCCGCCGATTGTGGCCAATATCAATGCGGCGACCAGGCGCCACCATGCGGCAGCGCTATCCTCGACGGTCGTCGCGATGTCGGCCAACCGCGTTATCCGATCGTCTGTTCAAGCCAGCGGGCAGTGCGCAAAAGCGGTCCGTCGCCACCGCGCGGACCGGTCAGTTGAACACCCAATGGCATGCCGTCGACTTCAAGCAATGGCAGATTCACGCAAGGCGTTCCCGCCATGGTCCAAAACGCGTTGAAGACGGGGTCGCCGGTATAACCAAGGTCCTTTGGTGCAATCCCGGTGGCCGGAAGACACAGGATTGCATCGAAATCCGAATAGATCGCATCCAGACCGGCAGCGACCTCGTCGCGCCGGACGACGGCGTCGCGGTATTGCGCCTCGGTCAGGTCACGGCCTTCGGCGATCTGGCCATGCATTGACTGGCTCATCTTGTCGCCGTCCCGCTCGGCCAGCGGACCATAGTGTTTGGCATTGTCATAGACCTGCAGAATACGCTGCCAACGCCACGCCTCTGCCATCCAGTCGGGCATCTCAACTTCGGTGCAGTCCGCGCCAAGCGAAGTGGTAAAATCTTCCAGTGCTTTCTGAGCGGACGGGTCCGCTTGATCCCAAACAGCCGTGCGCATGAAGGCAAAACGGGGACGCCGCGCCGGTTCGGTTATGGCGATCTGCCGAAGCGGCGGGCGCGATCTTGCGATCGCTTGCGGGTCGGTCAGATCGCGCGCCAACATCTGTTCCGTGACCAAGGCCACGTCCTCGATCGAATTTCCGTAGGTTCCGATCGTGTCCAGCCAGTCGGCTTGAAGCGTCGTGCCGTAGCGTGCGATCAGCCCGAATGTCGGTTTAAGAGCGTGAACGCCGCAAAAACTGGCCGGGCGAATAACCGAGCCCCCAGTTTGAGTGCCGAGCGCCAGCGGGACCTGTCGATCGCGGACAGCGGCAGCAGAGCCAGAGGACGAACCGCCCGGCGTGTGCGCCGGGTTCACGGGGTTTTTCGTCTTGCCCGGTGTACGCGACGCCAGCTCCGTCGTCACGGTCTTGCCAAGAACAATGGCCCCCGCATCACGCAATTGGCTGACCGTCAGCGCATCGCGGTGCGTGTGCCGCCCTTCGTGACCCCGATACCCGTCCTGGGTTGGCATATCTGCCGTTTGCATAATGTCTTTGATCCCAACCGGCACACCGTGCAACGGACCGGTCCCTTGCCCCTTCGCCAGGGCCTGATCGGCAGAGCGGGCCTGCTCGAGCGCATAGTCCGGATCGAGCCAGATCCATGCGCCGACCGCCTCGTCGCGCAGGGCGATCCGGTCGAGACAGCTTTGCACCAGCGCCTCTGACGTGATTTCGCCATCAGCGATTTTTGCGGCCGCATCTGCTGCGGACAGATCATTGAGTTGCATTTGGGGTCACTCCCGGATTGGCGCCGGGCGTGTCCAGGAGGGGGCTACACCCCCACACCCCCGTGATAACTAAAGACCAAAGAAGACTTGGTTTAGAGAAGGTTTGAAAGCGTGACAACGCCGCCGCGATTTGACTAACCTTTGGCGCCGCCCAGATAGTCGGCGATCCAGGCGTTATAATCGTCCGTCCGGGTTGCCTTGGCCATCAGTCCCGGCGGCGGCGGATTAGGCGATGATCTGCCTTCCCGCATTGCAATCAGCGCCTGGTGCATTGCACCAACAGCCGCGGGCAGGACCGGATGGCCGGTCAGGCAGAGGCGCACGCCATGGCTGCCAAGCGCATCGGCATCCATGATTTTGAGCGCTCCGCCCAGCACGATCGGCAGATCAAACTCGGCGCCCAGTGCGGCGACTTCTTCGGCGGTAGAGACACCGATAAAGAAGAGCGCATCGACCCCCGCAGCGGCATAGGCACGGCCGCGGGTAATGGCATCGTCAAGCCCGTTAACGCCGCAAGCCGATGTGCGCCCGATGATAACCGTGGCAGGATCGCCCCTGGCATCGAGCGCAGCGCGCATCTTTCCTGTCCCTTCTTCGAGCGAGAGAAGTTCGGTTCCCTGCTGGCCATGGCTGAGCGGCAGGACCGTATCCTCGATGGACAGGGCGGCGACACCGGAGGCCTCCAACTCCTCGACCGTGCGGCGCACATTGAGCGCATTACCATAGCCATGGTCGGCATCCACAGCGAAGGGCAGCGTCGAGGCCCGGCTGAGGCGACGGCATTGCCCGGCGAACTCGGTGAGGGTCAGGACGATCAGATCCGGCGCCCCAAGGACGGCAAGCGAAATCGACGAGCCACCCACCATGCCGATTTCAAACCCGATGTCTTCCGCCAGCCTGATCGAAAACGGGTCAAAAACCGATGCCGGAATTATACAACGGTCACCGGCCATTTCGGCCCGAAAGCGTTCACGGCGATCACGGTACATCTGTTTCTCCTGGTTTTGACCACTCCATCACCAGGAAATAGGGCACCCGGCGGTATCGGTCGGCCTTGGCGGCGTCTTCGGCAGGAAAGCCGGACGGCGCCGGTTCATCGAAATAGGTCAGCACCAGGCCCGCGCCCAGCAGGGCCTGCAGATAGGCCGAGAGCGGACGGTGCCAGTTGGTGACGGCGATGCCGCGCCACGCCACGGCCTCGGGCATTTCGTCGAGGTAGTTATCGATCGGAAATATCCGCTGCCCGTCCGGCCCATCGATCCAGCCTGACCCCATGCCAGCGGTGTTAAAGCTGGTCAGATTGGCGATCAAAAGGCGCCCGCCGGGGCGCAGAACACGGGCCATTTCGGCGATGGCGGCGCGGAAATCGGGGATGTCGATCAGCGAGAGGTAGGAGACGGCCAGATCGAAGGTCTGGCCGGGAAACGGCAAGGCCTCTGCCCGGGCATCGACATAGGTGCCTTCGCCATCGCGTTCGGCAGCCACCTGGCGCAGGCGGGCCGTCGGCTCGACGCCGGTGGCCGCGATCCCCGCCGCAGCCAGCATCCGGCAAAACCGCCCTTCGCCGCAGCCGATGTCGATCGCATTTTCGGCGGGATGCGCCTGGGCACGCTCCGTCATGATCCGATCCAGGACATACCGCCGTCCCCAATCCCCTGCCGAACCTTGTTCGGCCAGCCAGGCCTCGGCCGACCGATCCCACCCATTGACGGTCACGACCGGACCGCCGCGTGAAGGTCCCAGAACGCAACGGCGCGGCCATAAGCGTCCGGATCAATCGCCACGCCGGACCCGCCCTGATCGCGGCCCAGCGCGTTGCGCAACTGTGTGATCGGCGGCATCGGGGGTTCCGCCGGTTCCAGAACCCCGATGATCGAGACGATGCCCCAGTCACAATCGGGAACCTCCTGCTCGCCGGGATAGTCTTCGGCTTCAGCGCGTAATTGGGCCTGCGAATAAAGAATAATATCCAGCCACTCGGCGCGCGGCGCATCGATCCCCTCGAACCAACGCTCCAGAACCGCCAACTCCCCCTCGCGCCGGGCCTTGTAGCCCGAGCGAAGGGCGGCACGGTTTTGATCGGTGATCGGTGCAAAGGCCGCCCGGGTCGGCGTACGGTTCTGCACGAACAGATGCTTGCAGAACGGGGCATAGCCATCGACCAGCGATGCGCCCTGCCCGGCCAACGCGTTGCAGTTTTCGGTCAACTCGCCGGGCGTGATCCCCACCACTCTGGTGCCGGAGGCATCCGGTTCCCAGTTTCGCAACGCAAATTCCGTCATCGCAATCTTCATAGCCGCCGGCATTCCCATTCTTCTCCAGACCATCCCATCCATGTTGGCCCGAACCTTTCCACGGCGAAAGCCCACATGCTAGACCGGGATCAACGCTGCGGGAGGACCATCATGCTGATGACGGGCGACGACTATCGCGAGACGCTCCGGGCCTTGTCGCCCAGGGTCTTTGTCAATGGCAACCGGATCGAGAACGTCGCCGACGAACCACTGTTGGCGCCCGGTGTGAACGCCATCGCAAAGGGCTATGATATGGCCCATGACGCGCGGTACACACATCTGATGACCGCCGTCGAGCAGACGACCGGGCGCACAGTCAACCGGATGACCCATATCGACCGGTCACCGCAGGATCTGATCGAGAAACTGGAAGCCGTCCGTCTTTTGTGCCGCGAGGTCGGGTGCGCCATGCGATATCTGACCCATGACGGGCTGTCCGGCGTATATCAGGCGACAGCGCGGATGGATGCCGAACTGGGGACCGAGTATCACCCGCGCCTGCTGGCCTATTTGCATGAGGTTCAGGACCGGGACCTGACGGTTGGTATCGCGATGACCGATGGCAAAGGCGACCGGTCGCTGCGCCCGCATCAACAGACCAATGCCGATAGCTATGTCCACATAACCGAACGGCGTGCGCACGGGATCGTGATCCGCGGCGCCAAGGCGATCATCACCGCAGGCGCCTATGTTCATGAATTGCTGGTTATGCCGTGCCGGGCAATGACCGAAGCGGACGCCGATTTCGCCGTCTGCTGCGCTTTGCCCATCGACGCGCCGGGGATCACGATCATCTCGCGCCCCGCCGGGCGCCCGGGCGAGGCCGCTGCAAAGTTTTCGGCGCGATACGGGATGGCAACGGCGATGGCGGTTTTCGAGGACGTCTTTGTTCCGTGGGACAAGGTCTTCATGGCAGGGGAGTGGACGCAGGCCCAACACCTGACATCGACCTATGCCACCCATCACCGCCACTCCTGTATCGGCGCACGGGCCGGGTTCGGCGATCTGCTGATCGGTGCGGGCGTTTTGATGATCGAGGCAAACGGCCTGGATGCCGGAGATCACGATCATATCCGAAACGATCTGGTCGAATTGATCAAGATCGTCGAGGGGTTTTATGCCTGCGGTGTTGCAGCGTCGGTCTATGGATTTCAGGAAGCAGGGGTGCAGCAGCCGGACGGCGTCTTTGCCAATGTCGGCAAGCTGATGATGGCGACCCAAATCTACGAAATGCACCGGTTGGCCCATGACGTTTCCGGCGGCATGATCGTTGCCCTGCCCGGCCCGGACGAGGACCACAACCCCGAGACGCGCGGCGACATGATGGCGATGTTGCAGGGCGCGCCGGGCGTGCCGACCGAACATCGGTTGGAGGTCGGCCGGTTGATGCGCGACCTATCCGCGTCAGACGAGGCCGGGTGGATGTCGGTGATCTCGCTGCATGGCGGTGGATCGCCCGAGGCACTGCGCCGCGAAATCTACCGGTACTATCCGCTCGAGGAACGCCGCGCTCTGGTTGAAAAGCTGCTGGACCGGGGCGTTCTGGACACCGGCGATAAGGTGTCCAAGCAACCTGGACGCTGTTGCCCTGTCGGTTGTCAGGTGCCGCAGACGCCGGAACTTGCCGGACAGAACCAACGGCCGGGGCTGGCCGCAGAATGAATCTCAGGCGCCGGGTTCAGCGCCATTCAACGCGAGTTCCCCGCAGCCAAATACATCATCGCTGCGACATTTGAGATACGCCCGCGCCCCTTGGTCAGCGATGGTTTGAGGCGCTGCTCGATTATCGGCTGCAGGATTTCGATGATCGGCTCGTTTTTGTCCAGAACAGCCGCCAGATAGACATCGTTCAACAGATCGACCCGCCAACGGCCCCGTGTTTTGTCATCGATCGTGCTCAATAGCGCCTTTGCCCGGTCAGGATATCCGCTTTTGAACAGGACGGCCGCCCCGCGTAGATGATCGGTCGAAAAGGCCCTACCCTGGGCGACACGTTCAGCCATCGCTTCAAGCATCAGGTCGGCGGCGATCGTCGCCTTGTCGGCGTCGCGGTCATGATAAAAGGACAAAAGCGCCCGTGCAGGCATGCGGCCCAGGAACTTCGCTCGATCTTCGCCGTCAGGAACCTTCAAGGCAAAATTCAACGTTTGAACCAAGTGTTTCTCGTACCTGCGATGCAGTTCTTCCAGATCGAACCTGCAGGGTTCAGAATCAGCAAAGGCTTCGAAAACAGGTTCTACCCTTAGATGCTTTTGCAACGCAGATCCGTCGAACAAGGTTCGCAGGGTCAGACACTGGATCGTATTGATCGGCTTCTTGTGGCTGTTATGGGTCGCGATCTGGTCGGCAAAACGCGCCCAAAGATCGGCGAAACGAAACCCTTCGGGGTCCTGCGCTAATCCAACCCTCGCTGCCATGATCAACAGGTTCGAAAAGGTCGGCTGTGCCTCGTTTCGTTCGGCCATCAGCCGATCCGCTTCTGCCCTGATCAACCCGTCAATAAAGTCAAAGTCGGCCTGCGACGCCCCGGACAGCGCCAAGGCGACACGGACGTGCTCCCAGGGGATCATCCGGTTTATGTCGTCATAGGCCGGGCTGGCATAAGCGGCGTAACCCGCATGGATCATGCAGCGGGCGTTTGTCCGGCACGCGGCCAATGCCTGCGGCGTCGAAACATCGGGCGGCGGGCTTTCCAAGAACGATGGCTCGGCAATGGCTGCCGATGGCGCAGTGCCAAGCGAGACCGCGGCGATCAGCGCGGTGAAAGCAAATCGTATCAATTCGATCTCCGGTGCCGAGGGTCGGCATGCCCGGTCGGGTGCCTTTCCTTTCGGCATGCCCGGTCGGGCGCTATTCCTTATAGTCTGGCTCTTTGCGGTCAAGAATCCGTTTCAGCGCATCGAAAAGCCATTGCGCATTGGATTTGTCGCCATATTTGGGCGCACCCGGTCCGCGGAACGCTTCATAGGTCTTCTCGATAACGGGTTCCGGCAACTCGCGCAGCTTCTCTCCGGTCCACATCGCATAAACCTGAACCTGCGCAACACGCTCGAGGTAGTAGAGCCGGTCATAGGCCTCGGCAACATTTTTGCCCAGCGTCAGGGCACCGTGATTGGCCATCATGACAATCTGGCTTTTGCCGCACAATTCGGCAAGTCGTTTGCCTTCGGCGGGGTCCAGGCCCGGACCGTCATAGTGGTCGTCATATCCGGTGCGCATCGCGATCGCCAACTCGGTCTGCCCGATCGGCTTGATGCGCTGATCTTCCAGCCGGGTCAGCGCGCTGGCGTAAGGCATATGGGTGTGAAAGACCGCCGCTGCGTGGTCCAACGCCTTATGCATCGGCGCATGGATACAAAAAGCCGACCGCTCCATGATCCCTTCGCCGCGCTTGATCTCTCCGTCATAGCCAACCTCCATGAAACACGAGGCATTCACCTCGGACCAGTGGTGGCCGAACGGGATCTGATAATAGCGATCGTCATGGCCGGGCACACGCAGGGTCAGATGGTTGAAGATCCCTTCATGCAGTCCGTGCATCACGGCGCAGCGATGTGCCGCCGCCAGATCGACACGCGCCTGCCACTGTTCGTCAGTGTATCCCTCGATGGCACCTTTGGTCTCGACGTTCATCGGTCAGCCTCCCACTGTTTTGTTGTTCCATTGTGTTGTTGTTGCCTTAACTTCAGCGGACGAACGGTTGTCGTCAATTGCGCTTCTGGCCGCGGCGCCGGTATGATGGAACTATATCCCAATCCTGAAGCGACCGGACCCGAGGAACCATGACCAACCCTTCCCTTCTGCGCCGCGAAATCCGGGCACTGGTCTTTGATCAATACGGCACGATAGTTGACATGCAGGGCGGGTTGGTCGCGGCCGTTACGCCTTGGCTGTCGGGCAAAGGCTGGTCCGGTAAACCGAACAGTTTTGTGACATGGTGGCGCCGCACTCATTTCGAAAATTCGATGATCGACGCTTTATGCGCACGCGGACACACGCCATACCGGGAAATCGGTCACCGAGCTGTCTCTCACGTCATGGATCGTGCCGGTATCCAGCACGATCAAGATGAAGTGCGCTGGCTGGTCAGCGAGATAGAAAAACTGAAACCCTTTCCCGATGTGGTGACGGCGCTTGACCGGTTGCGGGCTTCGGGCCTTGGTCTGCACATCTTGTCGAACGGTGATCCGGATATGTTGGAAGCCGCCCGTCCACATATCGGTTTCGATTTCGACAGCCGCATCAGTGTCGCTGATGCCGGGTTCTTCAAACCCGCGTGGCAGACCTATGCACTGGCAGAGGAAAGGATCGGACTGGACCGCTCGCAAATCCTGTTTGTCGCCAATCACGCATTCGACTGCGTTGGCGCAAAGTCCTGGGGCATGCGAACAGCCTTTATCGACCGGCGCCGCAGGCCGTTCGGACAAGGGCCGCATCAGCCCGATCTCATCTGCACCGACTTTGCGGAATTGGCCACAAAACTGGCCTGAGAACCGGCCCATCTTGGCCCTGCGCCCACCCAAAACGCGAACAGTGTTAGCTCGCCACCCCCAGATGAAGATTGCCTTTAGGGCAAAAATTGCCAGAAACTGCGGCTGGCAGCGAGCGCGGTGCAGCCACCGACGGGTGATGAATGATCTCGATAGCCTATATCAGCGTCTCGAATGTTGCGGGGGCCATCGCCGAGATCCTCCGGATACGCGATAGGTCCGTCGCCCGGAACACGAAAAGCGGAATCACTGGTTGTTTGTACTGCGACCTCGAGGTTTTCTTCCAGGTCTTGGAAGGTGGGCAAGCGGAAGTCATGGCAACCATGCGCAGGATTTGCCGCGATCAGCGGCATAAAGATATCAACGTCGTCGACGGAAAGACAATCAAAGCGCGCCGGTTTGCGCAGTGGAACATGAAACTTGTGAGCGGTATCTCTAATCCCGTAATCGGTGAGCGTTTCACGCGACAGGGGTTTCTCAATTGCGATCGAAATTTCCTATCCGCACGCGTGGTTGAACTTGCTGAAATGTAAGGGAGCAAGAGATCATGTCAGTCGACATCAGCAACGACGGTCCGGTTCGGACCATTTCGATCAATCGCTACGAGCAGGCCCGCAACGCCGTCGATCCAGCCACAGCCGATGCGCTATACGCCGCCTTTCAGGCGTTCAACGATGATCCGAACGCAATGGCGGCGGTCTTTACCGGTGCAGGCGGTGCCTTTTGCGGTGGTTGGGATCTGAAATACGGCTCGTCTTTGACGGATCCCGATGATTTCGACCGCGAAATCAGACGTGGCCTGGCCTTTCCAATCGGTGCCGGACAACCGCCGCGCGGACCGATGGGTCCAAGCAGGATGGAATTCGACAAACCCGTCATCGCCGCTGTCGAGGGACCGGCGGTCGCAGGCGGCATGGAACTGGCCCTGCTGGCCGACTGCCGGGTCATGGCCGAAACCGCGTATATGGGGGTCTATTGCCGCCGATGGGGGATCCCGTTGATCGATGGCGGCACCGTCCGCCTGCCCCGGCTGGTCGGTCAGGGCAAGGCGCTGGAAATCACGATGACCGGGCGCAAGGTCCCGGCAGAGGAATGCTATCGCATTGGGCTGTGCGAGAAGGTTGTGCCCGAAGGCCAGGCGCTTGCGGCAGCGCTGGAGATGGCGCACGAAATTTGCCGGTTTCCGCAAGAAGCGATGCTGGCGGACCGGCGCTCGATCATCGAGAATCAGGGCGCCGAGATCCGCGAAGGCCTGCGCCGCGAATGGGCGAACGGGATCGATGCAACGATCAACCAGGGAACCACGGGCGCCGGACGTTTCGCCGCCGGCAAGGGCCGGTCCGGCAATTTTGGAGAGATTTAAGATGCGACTTTTGCTGGTACTGTGCCTTTCGCTTTTCCCGGGCGTTGCAATGGCGTTGAGCTGCATCGCGCCCAATGCCGGGCGGTCCTTAAACGACGCGGCGGAGCGCGGCGAGAGGTTGACAGTCGTCGCCGGTGTTCTGCTGCCGCCGGAGGGTTTGCGTGGCCGGGAAGGCTATGAAACCTTCACGGCCAAATACAGACTGGTCGGCACGATGCTGTTGCCGGGCGGACGCGATCGTCACTTTGCGCGGGACATCACTTTTCGGTCCAGTTGCATGCTTGACCAATGGTGCGGCCCGGTGCCGATGCAAGCGACAGATGCCGTTTTTCTGCTGAAGGATCAGGGGGATCAGGGCCTAATATTGGACACGAACCCCTGCCCCAGCGCCATCTTCTTCAGATATGGCCCGGACCAGATCCAGGCCCTGCGCGAATGCCTAACCCATGGCGAATGCGGCCCGATCGATTTGCGAACTTTGGATTATCGATACATCCGATAGGCTCCGCACCGCGGCTGGCGGCCGCGATCCGAATGCAGTCCTGCGCACGATCTTGGGGCCGTCGATGCTCAGGCGGCCATTGTTCCGCGGGCGGGATAGTCGCGCTTGTCCTTGATCGTTATCGCGTCCAGCAATTGTTCGGCATTCGGGCGAATGAAAGGGAAGGTCCCAACGACCGAACCCCAGATCGTCCCGTCCTGCAAAACGATGAATACGCCGGGTTCCGCAAACGGACGCGGCTCGCTATCCTGAATGGGTTGCGAGACATACAATCCCAGCGCACGCGACTGATCGATGGTCAGCGAATGGCCGATGGCCAAATCGCCAAGCTCCCAATCGGCAACCGCCTGCTCGGCCCGGTCTTCGCCATCGGTCGAGACGGAGACAATCTGGGCATCCAGTTCCGCAAATTGCGGCATATGCGCGATAATGTCCTGAAGCTGCTTCTTGCAGCGCGGGCAATGCAGACCGCGATAGACATTAAAGATCGTGAACTTTGCGCCCTGAAAGATCGAATTATCGATCCGTCCGCCGCCGACGCGCGGCAGGTCGATCTCGGGAAAGCTCTGTCCGGGAAGAAGTCCGCTCATGATGTCCTCGCTTTGATGATTGTGTGACTGTAATCGGTGTGTTTGGCGGCGTACACAAATCACAGACGGTTGAAGACGATGACCAGGCCGCGATCATCGGCATGTGGATGATCGGCGCCGTCATAAATTGGTATTTCGCGATAACGCACCGGCGTGATGCGGTCCTCTGCAACCAACCGGGCCAAGGCCGAACCAAATCCCGCACCGTCCAGGACGGGCGCGATGGTTCCACAGCAAAACAGTGCACCCGGGCGCGTGACGCGAAGCAATTCGGGCAGGCATTCCGGGCCGACATGGCCGTGGGTGAAGGTTCCGCAGGAAATGACCCCGCCATATGTTTCGTCCACCAGATCCAACGGCTTGGTCAGATCCCCCAGCAATCGATTGCGGTACAGACCCTTTTCCCCTGCCCTGGCCAGCATTTCGGGGGTGATATCAATGGCATCGATCTCCAGATCTGTGAGGTATTCGGCCAACAGGCCGGTCCCGGCACCGGCGTCCAGGATCGGTTGATGCCCCCCATCGCTCTCTGCCTGGTAAATCGCGGCGATCTCGCGCGGGGCGATATAGCCCCAGCCTTCGCCAAACCGATCATCATAGGTCGAAGCCCAATCGCCATAGAGGCGCCGGGCATCGTCAGGCCCATCGATCCGATAGGCACGGTCGAGGTCGTAGTCGGGCATTCCTGCGCCCTTCTCCATTGACCCGGGTTTTAGTCCGTCGTCAGAACCACCCGGCCCGTGATCTTTCCTGCGCGAAGATCGTCCAGCGTGTCCGACGCCGCCGCCAGCGGGCGGGTCGAGACCGGAATGTCTCTGACCTTCCCAGAGCGAACCAGATCGATCAACTCACGCAGATCCGTGCAGGACCCGACATAGGACCCCTGCACCATCATCTGTTTCTGCGGCAACCAGGGAAGCGGCATTTTGAAGTCGCCGCCATGCAAGCCGACCACCACATAACGCCCGTTCTTGATCATGCCGTGGACCGCAAGCCGCGATGTCGACGGCACACCGACCGTATCGACACAGCCCGTCAGATTGTTCTCGGTGATCTTGCGCAACTCATCCAGCGCGTCCTCGCGGCTGGTATCCAAAACGGCATCTGCGCCCATCGAAACCGCGGTCTGCAGCTTGGATTGATCGATATCGCACGCGACGATCTTCTGAAATCCCATGGCCTTGGCGATGGCAACGGCGTTCAGACCCAGCCCGCCTGTGCCCATGACCGCCAGCCATTCGCCGTCATGCATCTTGGACAGATCTACCTTTTTCAACGCGCAGTAAACCGTCACGCCGGAACACGAATAGGGGGTGACCGTGTCCAGATCCAGCCCGTCGATATTCACCAGAAACTTCGGGTGATCGACCAGAACATACTCGCCATAGCCGCCATCGCGCACCACACCCAGCGCCCGCATTTTCATGCAATCGGATTCGCGGTCGTTGGAACAGTGGATGCAATCGGGCTGCATGCAACCGATCCATGGATGGACCAGCATCGTCTTTCCGATCTCGACATCCTCGGCATCGGGTCCGGCAGCCGTAATCTCACCAAGGATCTCGTGGCCCAATGCCTGTGGCAGCTTCATGCCGCGGGCACCCATCTCCAGTTTTCCCTCTTCGCCCAGATCGAAATAACCATCCTGAATGTGCAGATCGGAATGGCACACGCCTGCGCGGCGAACGCGGACCAAAACTTCTGTGCCCTCTGGAACCGGAATATCCCGGTCCTGGGCTTTCAGCGGCTGGCCGAATTCAACAAGATCATAGCTGGTATAGGTGGCCATTCTTTCCTCCGGTGTCGTTTTGGCGCCAACATGCCCTGCGCGGCCCTTAAGGGAAAGCCGAATGGGATCACGGCTGCGATTTGATCGAATTTCCCCCGGCGATCAAAGCGCCAATGCATCGGCAAAGGCTGGGCGGGCCTTCAGGCGATCGACATAAGCCGAAAGGTTGGCCATCGGCGTCAGGTCGATGCCCATACGACCGGACATCATACAAGCATGCCCCGTGATCGTGTCCGCTGCCGTGAAATCCCCAACCAGATAGTCGCGCCCGTCCAAATGCCGGTCAACCGCCATCAAAAGGCGCCCCAGCAGTTTGACCGCACGGTTGGCGTGCTCTTCTGACCGGCGTTCCGGGGGCAGCAGGATCGTTTCGACCACAAAATTGCCCATCGGCCCCATCAGCATCCCTTCGCCATAGTGCAGCCACTGCAGGTACGTCGGAAAATCGGGGCTGTCCGCGCCGGGCGCAAGATTGCCATTGCCATAGCGGGCGACCAGATACTGCGCGATTGCAGTGGATTCGGAAATCCGGACATCGCCATCTTCCAGAACCGGCACCCGCCCGTTCGGATTGATCGCCAGATAATCGGGCGCACGCATGGCTTTGTCGCCCAGCGTAAACCGCTCCAGCTCGTATTCCAGACCCATCTCGTTCAGCAACCAAGCGGTTCGCACGGCACGGGTATTGGGGGCAAAATAAAGTTTCATGGGACCTCCGGTCGACTATATCAGCGTTGTTCGGACGCAGCTTACGCTCAGATATCTCTGCAGCAAAACACGGACAGGATGGCTGACCTGCCGATCGAACGGTTCAGGAATATCTCTTGGCCAAACGCCGCCCGGCCCGATCCACGGCCATATGGAACAGGACCGTGAACACCGCCAGGACCAGCAACGCCGCGAACATCAGGTCGATCTTTGACCGGCCATTGGCCAACAGCATCAAGTAGCCCAAACCGTTTGACGCGCCGACCCATTCACCGATGATTGCCCCGATGGGTGCGTAGACCGCCGCCAATCGCAGACCGATCGTCAGCTCGGGGACAGCGGCAGGCAGCCGGATACGCCACAGAATTCGCGCGCGGCTGGCGCCCATGGTCTGCGCCAGATCAAGATAGCCGCGCGGGGTCGCCAACAGACCGTCCAACATCGCCGAAGTGACGGGAAAATAGACAATCAGCAAGGTCATGGCGATTTTGGATCCCAGGCCATAACCGAACCAAAGCGTCAGGATCGGGGCAAGGGCGAAGACAGGAACTGCCTGCATAAAGATCAGGATCGGGCGAATATAAATTCGCGCCCAACCGGACCAGGCCAATCCCAGCGCCGCCGAAATGCCCAACAGCGCCCCAAGCATAAAACCGATCACCACCTCCAGAATGGTGATCCAGGCATGTTCGGCCAGCAGCAATCGCGAATCCCACAGCGTCGATACGGTCAAATCAGGACCAGGCAGGATAAACCGTCTCGCATCCGTCGCCCAGACGATCCCCTGCCAAAGCGCGACGAAAATCCCCGTCGCGACAAGCGCGATCTTGATGTTCCGGATCATGACGCTTGTCTCATGCCGGTTCCCGAACCAGATGCATCAATTCCGACTGGCATGCGAATGTCAGAGGGTCGTCAAAGGCCCGAACCGGCGCGCTCGCCGGGGCATCGACCCCGGTCAGCCCGGTTTCCGTCATGACTGTAATCGTATGGCCAAGCCGCGCCGCCTCTGCCGGATCATGGGTTACCAAAAGGACGGTGCGGCCAGACAACAGCTCGGCCGCCAATTCCTGCATCTCGGCCCGCGTGCGGGCGTCCAGCGCCGAAAACGGCTCGTCCAGCAAGATGATTGGCCGGTCTTCCATCAAAGTGCGGGCCAAGGCCGCACGCTGGCGCATTCCCCCGGAAAGCTGCGCCGGGCGCTTTTCGGCATGCTCTGCCAGACCCACCCGTGCAATCAGATCGGCCGCCCGGTCGCGCGCGTCGCCCTCGCGCCGCAATTGCGGCCCCAACAGAACATTTCCGGTGACGTCCAACCATGGCAGCAATAAATCGGACTGCGCCATATAGGCGATCCGATCCGTCAGCGGCGCATGATCGTCAGCCGATATCCTGCCGTCAAAGATCGATCCAGTCTCCAATCCCGCGATCAGGCGCAGGATCGTCGACTTACCGATCCCCGATGGACCCAGCAGACAGGTCCACTGGCCGGCCGCGATATCGAGCGTTAACGACCCGAAAAGCGGCGAGGCGCCAAATCGCGCCGTGCCGGAAAACCGTATCGCCGGGGGCACCGCCTGCCCCGCTAGTCGCCGGACACACCAAATGAAAGCTCAGAGACCGGTTTGACTGACGGGATCAGTCCGGCACTGTGCAGAAATGCCTCGAACCTTTCATACCGCGCCGCATCAAAGGCCGACGGGCGCAGCGCGAAACGCGGCAGCGTGTCTTTCCAAGCGCGCTCGTTCAACTCGTCCTGCAGCTCTTTCGCCGTGCCAGCGAATATTTCCCAGCTTTCCTGCGGGTGGTTGATGATGAACTGGGTCGCCAGTTCAACCGCCGCCATGAAACGGCGGGTCTTGTCCGGGTCCATGGTCTCGGCGTTCGCGACATAGATCAGTTCGTCATAGGCGGGCAGACCTTCTTCCTCTAGGTAAAAGCACCGGCCGGGAACGTTCTCGATCTCCATCTGGTTCAACTCAAAGTTCCGGTACGCACCGATAACGGCATCGACCTGACCGGACATCAGAGCCGGTGACAACGACCAGTTGACATTGACCAGTTCGACATCCGTCAGCGCCAGACCATGGGGTTTAAGGATCGCTGCCAGCAGGGCTTCCTCGACCCCGGCGACCGAAAAACCGACTTTGCGTCCCTTCAAATCGGCAATCGACTTGATCGGCCCGTCTTTCACGGTCAGCAGACAATTCAGCGGCGTCGCAATCAGTGTTCCGACCCATTTCAAGGGCAGGCCTTCATGCACCTGAAGGTGCAATTGCGGCTGATAGGACACCGCCAGATCGCCTTTACCAGCGGCGACCAGCTTGGGCGGGTCTGCCGGGTCCGCAGGCGAGATTATTTCAACGTCCAATCCCTGATCGGCGAAGTATCCCTTTTCCCGCGCGATGATGATCGGTCCGTGATCCGGGTTCACGAACCAGTCCAGGATTATGGTCATGTTGTCGGCAGCTGCCGCCGGGACAGCGGTCATTGTGGCGAAAGCCAGGGCCAGCAGATGTCTCATCGGGCCGTTCTCCTCTTCAAAAGTGAACAGGGGCGACCCCGTTCGATCAGGGTCCGGCCGAAAACTGGATGGCAGAAACCCGTTCCCTACGCCGGTCTGAACCGGATCAGGTTCGATGGGTTGGCAACCTGCCTCTCAGCCCTTGATCGGGCACCCCAACGGTATGGGTGGGGTAGCGCCCGCGGCGCCTGGCTGCAACAGTTTTGTGCAATCGAAAATGAACAGCCCGAACGCCCGAAAGCCGTTGAGCCGCGCCGGACGCGCGGCTAGGGTCCAACGAGGGAGATCACCGATGCAGTGTTTTTTCGTTCACTTCAGATGCCAGCTTGGCCGCACCTATGACGTGGCCGAGGAACTGGCCGATGCCGAACTCGCTTCCGAAATCTTCTCGACCAGCGGTGACTATGACCTCATCGCCAAGTTCTATGTCGAGAACGATGTCGATATCGGGCGGTTCGTGAATGCCAATGTCCACAAGATCGCGGGCATCGAACGCACGCTGACGACTTTGACGTTCAAGGCGTTCTGATCCAGCGGCGCGGGGTTTTGGTCCCGGCCCATAGCGCTATGCCAGGGCCGCAATCACTGCGCTGAAGACCACGCCCGACAGGATCGCACCGCCGATACCGAACCCGAGATACGTCAGAAAGACGGGACGGCGCACCAGCGCAAAAACAGCGGCCATCGCCGGGATCGAACTGACGGCACCGGCGACCATAAAGGACATGGCCGCCCCAGCGCTCATGCCCTGATCCATCAGCGCATCAATCAGCGCCGGCGCGGCATAGCCGTTCAAATAGGCAGGCGCCCCGACAAACGCGCCGATAACAATCGGCAACAGCCCCTCGCCGCCCACGATCTGACCGATCGCTTCAGCCGGAACATAGACGATCAGCAGCCCCTCCAACAAATACGCCAGGGCCAGCCATTTGCCCAGGAACAGGGCCTGCTCCAACGCCGTGCGGCCAAAGATCGTCCTGCGCTCCGCCTGATGCCAGAAACGCCAGACCGGTTTCATGTCCATGGGGTTGGGACCGCACCCGCAGCTCGAGGCCTTGTTCTCCTTCAGCACGTCCTGAAACGCTCCGGCGCTGACCAACGCCTTGACCGCAAACCCGCCCATCAAGCCCAGCGCCACAGCGGCGACCGTTTTCCCGATCGCATATTCGATCCCAAGCACACCCGCCGTAATCGAAAAAGTTGCCGGATCCATCAGTGGCGAGGCCAGCCAAAACGCCATAACCGCGGAAAGGGGCGTGCGCGCCGCCAGAAGCGCGGCGATGAAGGGTATGACCTCGCAGGAACAAAATGGCGCAAGCCCGCCCAAAATCGCCGCAAGCACGATCATCCGGCTTTCCTGCCCCTGAAAGGCCGCGCCGACGACACCCTCGGCCCCGGTCGCCTTCAGCCAGGCGATCAACGCAATGGCAATGGCCATGTAAGGCATGGTGCCCGCAAAGGCCGAACTGGCCTTGCCCAGAACCAGATCGGCGCGGGCCGGGTCGGCAAGCAGAACAATCACGGGGATCAACGCAACCAGAACCCAAACCGGGTCGATTGAACGCAGTTGGTGCCACAGCGCGCCCGCACGGCGTAAAACAAGATCGGTCATCGGTTTCAGCTCATTCGCTATTTCTTATTTCGATACTTATCGAAATATATACCTGCGTCAAGACCCCGCGCCGCCAAACCGTGTGTTTCGTTGACTTTTCGCCTCTTTTCGATCATAGAGCGCCAGTTGAAACGCCAATATGGGCGTCCGGGCCGCGTCGAGATTGCGGCCACCAGGCCGAAATCCAACGAAAGGCAGTGCATGCTGTTCTCTGAACTGGACCTTGATCCCAAGGTCCTGAAGGCCGTCGAAGAGGCGGGCTATTCGCAACCTACTCCTATTCAGGAGCAGGCAATTCCTCACGCATTACAGGGCCGCGATGTTCTGGGCATTGCCCAGACAGGGACCGGCAAGACCGCGTCGTTTACACTGCCGATGATCTGTGCCCTGTCAAAAGGCCGGGCGCGGGCGCGGATGCCGCGCAGTTTGATCCTGTGCCCGACACGGGAACTGGCAGCCCAGGTTTCTGAAAACTTCGAAATCTATGGCAAGTACCACAAGCTGACGATGGCACTTCTGATCGGCGGTGTGAACTTCAAAGATCAGGACAAGCTGATCGACCGCGGCGTCGACGTTCTAATCGCGACGCCAGGGCGCCTGCTGGACCATTTCGAACGCGGCAAACTTATGCTGACAGGAATTCAGGTCATGGTGGTCGACGAAGCCGACCGAATGTTGGATATGGGGTTCATCCCGGATATCGAGCGTATCTTCGGCCTGACGCCCTTTACCCGCCAGACATTGTTCTTCAGCGCAACGATGCCGCCCGAAATTACGCGCATCACCAATACCTTCCTGTCGAACCCGGTCCGGGTGGAAGTGGCGCGCCAGGCAACCACTGCCGAAACCGTCGAGCAGTCTGTCTGTCTGGTCAAACCCAGCCGCAAGGACATGGCAGCGAAAGAGAAACGCAACTGTCTGCGTGCTCTGGTCGAGCGTGAAAGCGAAAAACTGACCAACGCGATCATCTTCTGCAATCGCAAAGTCGATGTTTCCATTGTTCACAAATCGCTGGTCAAGCATGGCTATAACGCCGGTGCCCTGCATGGTGATCTCGATCAATCCGTGCGCATGGCGACACTGGCAGCCTTCCGCGATAACGAGCTGCGCCTTCTCGTTGCCTCGGATGTGGCGGCGCGCGGGCTGGATATCCCAAATGTCAGCCATGTCTTCAATTTCGACGTGCCGACCCATTCGGAAGACTATGTTCACCGCATCGGGCGGACGGGTCGCGCCGGGCGTGAAGGTACTGCAATAACGCTGTGCCTGCCGTTCGAAGAGAAGTATCTCGGGTTCATCGAGGAACTGATCAAACAGGAAATTCCGCGGACTGCGACGCCCGAGGGGATCACAACCGAACGGCGTGCCCCGCGCCGCCGGACCGAAGAAGAAACCCCTGCCGGCGAGATCGCCGAGGACCAACCACGCCGGCGCAGCCGCAAGGCCGACGACGACCGTCCCAAACAAAGCGAAGATCGCCCGAATCGTGACAGGGACGCCAAGCCGAAACGCGAGGACGGAAATCGTGGACGCCGCGGGCGGCGGGATGGCGGTGATGGCGGCGGCCGGGTGGTCGGCATGGGCGACCATGTACCTGCGTTTCTGATGCGCGAGGTACGTCCCAAAGCCGTCAAGGAAACGGTGGAAGACAGGCCGGTCGACACCGAAGGCGACACCGAAACCGGGGCGGACGCCGCAGCCTAGGTCTTTCTCCCGGCGCCCGATTGCAGCGCACGGGATCGAACTGTCGGACTCAAAAAATAGGGCGCAGCCGCAAGGCGCGCCCTATTCTTCTTCCAGCCTTGTGACAATGACGCTGACGACGGGGCGCTTGCCCCACAGCCGCCCGCAAAGTCGTCGAATGGCACGACCGGCCACTTCCTCGACCCCGCCATCATTGCGCAACGTCTTTCTGGGTGCGTCCTCGATCGCCAGATCAATCGCCTCGGCAATCATCTCGTTCAACGGCGCGGTCCATTCTTCGCGTTCGCCCGGCGCTCCAAAACAGCGCACATCAGGATCGGCGATCAGGAAACCTTCTTCGTCGATGACGATCGAGGCGACCACCAGTCCCTGACGCGCGAGCTTCAAGCGCTGGCGGATCACGCCATCCATCGCGCCGATCTGCGTCGTTCCGTCCAAATAGATACGGCCCGTATCGATATACTCGACCGGGCCCGGCTGACTGCTGTCCAGGCGAACCATCGTACCGTTCGGTGCAATCAGCGCGCGGTCGGCGCCCCAACGGCTGGCCCATTTCGCATGTTCGACCAGATGACGGTGTTCGCCATGCATCGGCACGGCGACCCGCGGCTTGACCGCATCATACATCTCGGCCAGATCATCACGACGGGCGTGGCCCGACGCATGGATATGTTCCATGTCGCCATCGATCACGGTGATCCCGTTCTCGGACAATCGGTTGTAAAGACGGTAGATTCCGGCCTCGTTGCCGGGGATTGTCTTTGACGAAAACAGAACCGTATCGCCTTCCTTCAGCGTCACGGTCGGGTGCGTGCCACCCGCGATCCTGGCCAGCGCCGCGCGCCCCTCGCCCTGGCTGCCGGTTACCAGATAAAAGAGGTTCTCGGCCGCAATCGCGTCGGCGTCTTCTTCCCGGGTAACGGCGGGAAAATCGGTCAACAGACCGGTTTCGACCGCGATTTCGATCATCCGCCGCATCGCACGCCCGGCGACGACGATGGACCGGCCACATTCATGGGCAGCGGTCGCCAGTGTTTTCAGGCGCCCGACATTCGACGCAAACGTGGTCGCCGCGACTGCGCCCTTGGCTTCGGAAATCAATCGTTTGATGTCGGGGATCAGAGTCGTTTCGCTTGCTGACTTGCCCGGCAAAAACACATTGGTGGAATCGCAGGCCAGTGCCAGCACCCCCTCCTCACCCAACTTGCGAAATGGCTCCATATCCGCGGGCGCACCAAAGGTCGGGGTCTGATCCAGTTTGAAATCGCCGGTATGCACCACCGTGCCCGCGCGGGTACGGATCGCCAGGCACGACGGCTCGGGCACGGAGTGGGTAATGGGCAGGAACTCGACCGAGAACGGTCCCGCCTGAACTGGCGACCCCAGACTGACCGGGCGCAGGATCTGCGGGTCGATGCCGGTTTCCTCCAACTTTCGGCGCACAACCTCTGCCGTGAAGGGCCGGGCATAGATCGGCGCACCCAACTGGTCCCAAAGATGCGGGATCGCACCGACATGGTCTTCATGGGCATGGGTCAGGAAAATCGCCTCGATCCGGTCGCGTTCGGCGATGGCGAACGCGATATCCGGCAGGACCAGTTCGACCCCCGGCGCCGTTTCCATATCACCAAAGCCGATCCCAAGATCGACAATTATCCAGCGCCTGTCCGGTCCGTTCCCCAGCCCGTACATATAGCAGTTCATCCCGATCTCGCCCGCGCCACCCAGCGCAAGATAGACCAGTGCGTTTTCGTCAGCCATTCAGGTCCTTGTTGTGTTTATGGATCAGAACCAGGCCGTGCATGGTCAGATCGGTATCAAACGCCTCGATCATGTCCGAGCCGCGGAAGAAAAGCGGGGAAAGCCCCCCGGTCGCGATCAGTTTCATAGGGTGTCCGCGCTCATCGGCAATGCG
Source organism: uncultured Limibaculum sp. (assembly GCA_951813525.2). Lineage (GTDB taxonomy): Bacteria > Pseudomonadota > Alphaproteobacteria > Rhodobacterales > Rhodobacteraceae > Thermohalobaculum. The sequence continues at coordinate 1,061,474 of CATOTJ020000002.1, read as the reverse complement.
CTTGGCAATACCTTCGATCAACCCGACATACCCCCAATAGATGCCGGACTGCATACAATGAACGGTGTTCCGGCCAAGTGCCTGCGGCGGCATCGAAACATCAATCCGCGGCAAATGTGCAGCGGCGCCGTGCAAGGCGTCCAGCGACAGATTGATGCCCGGCGCGATCGCGCCGCCGATATAGGCGCCGTCATGTGCAACGGTATCCAGCGTTGTTGCGGTCCCGAAATCGACCACGATCAACTCGCCGCCATATCGGTCATAGGCCGCGACCGTGTTCACCAGCCGGTCAGCGCCAACCAGCGTGCCGGGATCGACCCGCACCTCGACCGGCAGTTCGCATTCAGGTTTACCGACCACCAATGGGCGGCAATTGAAATAGCGGTCGCAAAGCACACGCAAGTTGAACAGCGTTGCGGGGGCGGTGTTCGAGATGACCACATCGGATATGGCCTTCGGATCGCGGCCCTCGTGCTCTATCAACTGGCGCAGCCAGACAAAATACTGGTCCGCGGTGCGCACGCTTTCCGTATTCATGCGCCATTCTGCGACGAAATCTTCACCGTCATAGAGGGCAAAAACGGTGTTCGTGTTTCCGACATCAATGGCGAGCAGCATTATGCGGCCTCCGGAAAGAAGACATCACCCGCGGCAATCAAACGGTTGCCGCCGGGCTGGCCCAGAACCAACGCGCCGGTCGCATCCAAACCGTCAAAACGGCCGGTCAGTGTCTCGGCTGGCAGCCGGACCTGAATTTCGCGGCCCAAATTGGCGGCGCGTGCCAGCCAGGCTTCCCGGGTCGTTGCGAATCCCTGCGTTCGGTGCTGATCCAGGCGAGCCGCGAGTGCCAATGCAAGAACCTCAAGCGCCGTCTCGAAATCCGGCGCGGTCCCCGTCTCATCCTTGATTGATGTTGGGACCCAGTTCGAAGCCTCGGCGGGTGGGCTGTGGGCCAGATTAACGCCAATTCCGATCGCGACCTGCAAGACATCTGGCGATCTGCTGAAACTCTCCAGCAATATTCCGCTGGCTTTGCGCCCGTTCAACAGAACATCGTTCGGCCATTTCAGCGCGATCGCCTGACCGGGCGCCAAAACCTGCAAACAGTCGCCAACCGCGAGAGCCGCCACAAAACTCAGCAGTGCCGCCGCGCTCGCCCCCCCTTCAACTGGTGTCAGATACGTCGCCGCCAGATTGCCTGGCTCGCTCGACCATCCCCGCCCCTGGCGGCCGCGTCCCGCGGTTTGCCGGCGGGCAGCGATCCAAAACGGACCTTCCCGGCCCTTGGCCAACTGGCGCCGGACTTCCTCGTTCGTCGAGTCGACGGTCTCGAAGATTGACTTGCCAACGCCCGGCGGCCAACCGGTCATTTCGTCAGCGACTGGGCCGCAGCCATGGCGATTTCAGGAATGCCAAAGCCTTCCAGGAACGGCAAAGGCAGCCAACCGGCCGCCATAATAAAGGCCGCCAGGCCCAGCGCCACCGTGTGCACGATCTTGCTGTTGATCGACAACGGCTCGCCCGGTTCATCCAGATACATGACCTTGACAATGTTCAGGTAATAGTAGGCCCCGATGACCGAGGCGACCGCACCCGCCACCGCAAGCGCCGTCAATCCGGCATCGACCGCCGCCTTGAAGACGAAGAACTTGCCGAAAAATCCGACCAGAGGCGGCAGGCCTGCCAGCGAGAACATCAGGATTGCAACACCCAAAGCCTGGGCGGGCCGTGTCCGGGCCAGCCCGGCAAGATCCGGGATCGATGCGACCGGTTTGCCGTCACGCTCCATGGTCAGGATGAACGCAAACACGCCGATATTCATCACCAGATAGATGGTCAGATAAATCAACAGCGACTGCGCACCTGCATCGGTTCCGGCGGCCAGCCCGACCAGGGCATAGCCCATATGACCGATCGAAGAATAAGCCATCAGGCGTTTCAGGTTCGATTGTCCGATCGCCGCGATCGCGCCCAGGAACATCGACGCAATCGAGATGAAGACCAGCACCTGCTGCCAGTCCTTTACCGCATCGCCAAACCCTTCATACAGCACACGGGCAAACAAAACGCCCGCAGCAGCTTTCGGCGCGGTGGCAAAAAATGCCGTTACCGGTGTCGGCGAGCCTTCGTAAACATCCGGCGTCCACATATGGAACGGCGCCGCCGAAATCTTGAAGGCCAGCGCCACACAAACAAAAACCAGACCGAAGGTCAGGCCAAGCTCGACCCCCTCATCCGCAACGACGGCAGCGATCCCCTCAAAGCGGGTTGTCCCGGTATATCCATAGACCAGCGAAGCGCCATAAAGCAGCATGCCCGACGACAGAGCGCCCAGAACAAAGTACTTCAGCCCGGCCTCGGTCGACCGCGCGCTGTCACGATTGAAAGCCGCAACGACATAAAGCGCCAGCGATTGCAGCTCCAACCCCATATAAAGCACGATCAGATCGCCGGACGAGACCATGACCATCATGCCGGTGACGGCCAAGAGGATCAGGATCGGATATTCGAACCGCAGAATTCCCTGCCGGGTAAGATAACTCTCCCCCAGAACCAGCATGATCGCGGCGGCCAGCAGGATCAGAACCTTGGCAAAGCGCGAATAGGCGTCATCGACAAACGAGCCATTAAAGGCCGAATTATCGCCGGTGCCGTTCATCGCGATCCAAAGGCCAAGCCCCGCCATCAGCGCCGCGGTCAGCCAAAGGATCACGGCAGCGCGCCGGTCCTCTCCGCCATAGGCGCCGAACATCAGCAGCCCCATCGCCGAAAGCGCCAGGATAATCTCTGGGGTGATGATTGCGAAATCGGCGCTCATTTGCGTCCCCTAATGCGTGCTCATGGCGATATCGGTCATCGCCTTTTGGGCTTCTTTGACCGATTCCAAAAGCCCGGCAACCGTCGTTCCGAACAAATCGGTTGCCAGGCTGGGATAGACCCCCAGCAGCAGCGTGAAAAAGACCAAAGGCGCAATCACGGCGATCTCCCGCCGGTTCATGTCCGTGATGGTCTTGAGGCTTTCCTTGATCAGATCGCCGAATACGACCCGGCGATACAGCCAAAGCGCATAGGCCGCTGAAAGAATGACACCCAAAGCCGCGCCAAAGGCCGTCCAGGTCGAAACCTGATAGACGCCGACCATTGTCAGAAACTCGCCGACAAAGCCGGACGTGCCCGGCAGCCCGACATTCGCCATCGTGAACAGCATCATCACGGTCGCGTAAATCGGCATCCGGTTGGCCAGCCCGCCATAGGCCGCAATCTCGCGGGTGTGCATGCGGTCATAGATAACGCCGACGCACAGGAACAACGCCCCCGAGATAAAGCCGTGGCTGATCATCTGGAACATGGCGCCATCGACACCCTGCTGATTTGCGGCAAAAATCCCCATGGTCACAAAACCCATATGGGCGACCGAGGAATAGGCAATCAGCTTTTTGATGTCCTCCTGCATCAGCGCGACCAGTGATGTATAAATGATCGCGACAACGCTGAGGAAGAAGACGAAGTCCATCATGACTTCGGATGCCACCGGGAACATCGGCAGGCTGAAGCGCAAAAAGCCATAGCCACCCATTTTCAGCAGAATGGCCGCCAGAACGACCGAGCCTGCCGTGGGCGCCTGCACATGCGCGTCCGGCAACCAGGTATGAACCGGCCACATGGGCATCTTGACGGCGAAACTGGCAAAGAATGCCAGCCACAACAACGTCTGGACACCGCCGACAATCTCGATCCCCAGGAACGTGAAGGTCGCAAATTCGAATTGATGGTTCAGCAGGCCCGTCGCATCGCCCTCACAGGCCGCGATGCAGGTCGTTCCGGCCTCGGAATACATGTAGACCATCGCCACCAGCATCAGCAGCGACCCAAGCAGCGTGTAGAGGAAGAATTTGAACGCCGCATAGATCCGCTCTTTGCCGCCCCAGATCCCGATGATCAGGAACATCGGGATCAGACCCGCCTCGAAGAACAGATAGAACAGGATCAGATCCAGGCTGACGAAGACCCCCAGGATCATCGTCTCCAGGATCAGGAACATCGCCATATATTCCTTGACCCGCGTCCCGATACCCCAACTGGCCCCGATGCAAATCGGGAAGAAGAACGTGGTCAGCATGACAAACGGCAAGCTGATCCCATCGACGCCCAGCTTGTATTTCAGACCGGCCAGCCAGGTGCCTTCCTCGACGAACTGAAAGTCCGGGTTTTCGCCGTCAAACCCGGCCAAAACGAACAATGATATTGCGAAGGTTGCCAGCGTCACCAGCAGCGTGAAACGCTTGGCATTCAGTTGGGCGGCTTCATCGTCACCGCGCAGAAAGATCACCAGGACCAAGGCACCGATCAGCGGCAGGAACGTAATCAGCGAGAGGAAACTAAGATCTGCCATCAGTGGCCTCCCCCGACTGCGAACCAGGTGATGATCGCGCTGACCCCGATCAGCATGACGAAGGCATAGTGGAAGAGATAACCGGACTGTATCCGCCCGGCAAAACGGGTCAGCCAGGGCACGATGCCCATCGCGACACCGTTCAGGAAGCCGTCAATGATCGAGCCGTCGCCGCGTTTCCACAAAGTCTTCCCAACCCACATCGCCGGACGCACGAACAGGAAGTTGTAGATCTCGTCGAAATACCACTTGTTCAGCAGGAAATCGTAGAGCGGCTGGTTCTGCCGCGCCAACCGGCCCGGCATGTCCGGGCGCAGAATGTACATGTACCAGGCCAATGCCAGGCCGAGCAGCATGGCGACGAACGGGCTGACCTTGACCCAGGTGGGCACATGGTGCGCCGCCTCCAGGATTGTCTCGGTCTTGCCGTTATGTTCGAACATCTGAAGGTTGGTGATGGCGCCCGCCCACCACTCGTTCTCGTGATGGCCGACAAAGTCGCCATAAAACGCCATGCCCGCCAGGACAGCCCCCACGGCCAGGATATAGAGCGGCCACATCATAACCGGCGGGCTTTCATGGGCATGTTCGAAGGTATGATGATCGGCCCGCGTCGGTCCGTGGAACGTCAGGAAGATCAACCGCCAGGAATAAAAGCTGGTCATGCAGGCCGCGATCACCAGCATACCAAAGGCATAAAGGCTGGCAGACCCATGGCCCGCAAAGGTCGACTCGATGATGATGTCTTTCGAGATGAAGCCAGCAAACCCAACCGGGAACCCGAGATAAAGCAGCGGTATCCCGACCCCCGTGATCGCCAGCGTACCGGCCAGCATCATGTAATAGGTCATCGGGATCTTGGCCCTCAGTCCGCCCATTTTCCGCATGTCCTGCTCGTGATGCATCGCATGGATGACCGAACCAGCCCCCAGGAACAGCAGCGCTTTGAAAAAGGCGTGGGTGAAGAGGTGGAACATTGCCGCCTCATAAGCGCCGACACCCGCAGCGGCGAACATATAACCCAACTGCGAACAGGTCGAATAGGCAATGACCCGCTTGATATCGTTTTGAACCAAACCGATGGTCGCCGCGAAAAACGCGGTCGTCGCGCCCACAATCGTGACGATCATCAGCGCGGTATGCGCATGTTCAAAGAGCGGCGACATACGGCAGACCAGGAAAACGCCAGCCGTCACCATAGTGGCCGCGTGGATCAGCGCCGACACCGGCGTCGGGCCTTCCATGGCATCGGGCAGCCAGGTGTGCAGCAGGAACTGCGCAGACTTACCGCAGGCGCCGATGAACAGCAGGATACAGATCAGTTCGACCGCATGAACGCGGTAGCCAAGGAACGTCGTGTGCATCTCGGCCAGCTTGTCGGCATTCTCGAAGATGATGCTCAACTGGATCGTCGGCTCGCCCAACTCCATGGTCAGCAGGAAAACCCCGAACATCCCCAGCAGGAACCCGAAATCGCCGATACGGTTGACGACAAACGCCTTGATGGCCGCCGCGTTGGCAGACGATTTCTTGTACCAGAAACCGATCAGCAGATAGCTGGCAACGCCGACCCCTTCCCAGCCAAAGAAGATCTGCAGCAGGTTGTCGCCCGTGACCAGCGCCAGCATCGCGAAGGTGAAGAAGCTGAGATAGGCAAAAAACCGCGCCCGGGCCGCGCCCTGGAAATTGTCAATCGGATCAGGGTGGTCGCCATCATCCGTGTAACCGATCGAATAAAGGTGAACCAGGGCCGACACCGTGGTCACGACCACCAACATCACGATGGTCAGCCGATCAACGCGGATCGACCAATAGGCCTGCAACTCGCCCGATGCGATCCAGCGGAACAATTCGATCGACGGATCGCCCGGCTCGTACCCGAAAAACGCAATCCAGCTCAGGATCGCGCAGAAAAACAGGATGCCCGTCGTAACGAACATCGCCATCTTCTCGCCGATGAAACGGTAGAAGAAGCCGGCGATGACCGCGCCAAGCAGCGGCAAAAGAAGAATTGCTGCGTACACCGATTAGGCCTCCGCCATTTCTGCCGCTTGGGCGACGATTTTCTGTCCGAAACTCAGCAAATAGCCGTCCGGGTCCTTGATCGCGAACTCGCGGTTTCCATAGGAAAAATCCTCTGGTCCCCATTCGGCAGAAACCCGGTTCTTCAAATTCTGCCAAAGACCGTCGACGTCATCGACATAGATGTACTGCGTTGCTGTCGCAGCAGGCGTGCCGAAATGCTGGTTGTGCATGAACATCAGCGCGACATCGTCCCGCTCCAGCCGTAACCAACCCGCGTCGCGGCCAACACGGCGAAATCCCAAAGTCTCGGCATACCATTTTTCGGTACGTCCAAGATCCGAGCTTTGCAGCATGGGGACCAGACCGGTCATCCGCATCGGCTCAACCCTTCATCATGTTGACGTCTTCAACCGAAATCGAACCGCGATTTCGGAAGAAGCAAACCAGAATGGCCAGACCGATCGCTGCCTCGGCCGCGGCAACAGTCAGCACAAACAGCGTAAAGACCTGCCCGACCAAATCGCCCAGATGGGTCGAAAACGCGACGAGATTGATGTTGACGGCCAACAACATCAGCTCGATGGACATCAGGATAATGATCACGTTCCGGCGGTTTACGAAAATCCCGAAGATCCCGATGACAAAAAGGATCGCCGCAACCGTCAGATAGCCCTCCAGGCCCACTCCACCGACTTCGTTCATTGTTTTTCCTCGGCCTTGTTACGCTGGGCGTGTTGTTCACAGATGGCACGGGCGGTCACGGCAAGCTTTGGGTCCCGCACACAATAAAGGTCCGGGATATTGCCCTCGCCGACGGAAATGCTCCCGGCAAGTTGCCGCGCTGCTTTCAGGCCGTCCGATGGGTTGTCCAGGTCAGTTTCCGCAGCTTCGGCCAAACGGTTGTCGGCGCAGCGCGCATCCCAAATCCGAAACTTTCCCGTGCCCGAGCCCCGGAAAAGCGTCTCGACCACATAACCCCGGACCCAGCCATTGCCTGCATCTTCAGTCTCGACCAGGGAAAAACTGGTCACGCGAGCACAGTTCGAGCCAATCGGCAGCGACAGGTCCTTGGCGTGCACCGCGTCCGACGCACCGATGGATATGGCGAGTGTTGCAGCCAATGCCTTCACACCCCCTGCCCCGGCTCGACATCTTTCAACTCGACGTCCCGGCCGCGATAAATCTGGGCCAGGATATCCTGGCGCTTGATGTCCGACCGGTGGCGCAGCGTCAGCACAATCGCCCCGATCATGGCGACCAGCAGGATCAACCCGGAAAGCTGGAAGACCAGGAAGAACTCATCGAACATGATCAGGCCAAGCGCCTCTGTGTTCGGCACTTCGCTGGGGGCGGGAATGGTCGCCGCCCGTTTCTCGGGCGCCGCATCGGCAAAGACCCAGTGCCCGAACACCAGCCCCAATTCGACAATCAGCACCAGACCGATCAATGCGCCAAGTGGCAGATATTCCGCCAGACCGCTTTTCAGTTCGGCAAAATCGACATCCAACATCATGACGACGAACAGGAACAACACCATCACCGCGCCGACATAGACGATGATCAACAGCATCGCGACAAACTCGGCCCCCATCAGGACCATCATGCCAGCGGCCGAGAAAAAGGTCAGGATCAACCACAGGACCGAGTGCACCGGGTTGCGCGCCAGAACCACAAACAGGCCCGAGGCAACGGCAACGGCCGCAAAGATGTAGAAGGCGAATTCGGTGAGGTACATCTCAGATCACCTTTCCAGAGCGCAGTCGGCGCAAGAACCATCGGCCCAGAGTGACGGTCACAACAAGGATGACCAACGCACCCAGAAAGCCCGAAGCGATCCCATCAATCAGGAAGTCGCTGGGCACCCGACCAATTATCGTCATCGGCATCATCGGTACGGTGCATCCAGTTCCAGGTTCTTCGCGATCTCGCGCTCCCAGCGCTCGCCGTTCTCCAGCAACTTGTCCTTGTTGTAGAAAAGCTCTTCGCGGGTCTCGGTCGCAAACTCGAAATTCGGACCCTCGACAATCGCATCGACCGGGCAGGCTTCCTGGCAGAAACCGCAATAGATGCATTTGGTCATGTCGATGTCATAGCGGGTCGTGCGCCGTGATCCGTCATCGCGCGGTTCCGCTTCGATCGTGATCGCCTGCGCCGGACAAATCGCCTCGCACAGCTTGCAGGCAATGCATCTCTCTTCGCCGTTTGGATACCGGCGCAAGGCGTGCTCGCCGCGAAAACGCGGAGAAAGCGGGCCTTTTTCAAATGGATAGTTCACCGTTGCCTTGGGTTTGAAGAAGTACTTCATGCCCAGCCTGAACCCGCCCCAGAAATCCTTGAGCAGGAAATATCCCAGTGCCTTGTCGAGGGGGATCCCCATGATCAGGCTCCTCTTTCAGCGTTTGCCTGCGCCATGGCGATCAGTCCTCGCCCGGCCGGTAGGTATCGGTTTTCCGTTTCTCGCGTTTCCACGGTCGATCGAAATCGTCCGGGATCGCCGAACGGCGCGGTGCGTCCAGATCTTCCTCCCGCCCGGCTTGGCGCAGGGTGGCTTGAAAGCTGGGGTCCAGATTGCCGGCAATAACCGCCATGCGCGTGTCGTCGTTGTCGACACCGTTCAGCAGATCGACCATCGACGGGATGGTGACCAGATCGACCAGCATCACCGACAGGCACAAAGCCCCCGCGATATAGCCGACATAGACGATCTCCTGATCCTCCAGCACATTGCCGGCGATGACCGCGCCGATGCAGGCAATCGTCAACAGACACAGAAACAATCCGGTTCCGGGACGCTTCAAATAGAACCGATGGGCGCCGACAAAGCCGAGCAGCACCAGAAAGACATACGCCTTCAGGAGCGATTTCTCCGGCCGTTCCACCTTGTCGATCCTCCGTCTTGCTCACGTTCCGGGCCCTCAGCCCCCTGTTGCGTAGCGGGCATAGCCAACCACGTCCAATCGCGCCAAGATCGCGGTCAGCACAACCCAACCCAGCGACATCGGCAAAAACACCTTCCACCCCAGCCGCATAAGCTGGTCATAGCGATACCGCGGCACGATCGCCTTCGCCATCGCGAACAGGAAGAAGAAAAAGACGACCTTGCCCACGAACCACAGCACCCCATCCGGAAGACCCGGAATGGGCGACAGCCAGCCGCCGAAAAACAGGATCGTCGTCATCGCGCACATCAGCACGATGTTCATGTACTCGCCGATCATGAACAGCAGATACGGCGTCGATGAATATTCGACCTGATATCCGGCAACCAGTTCCGATTCCGCCTCCGGCAGATCGAAGGGCGGCCGGTTCGTCTCGGCCAGCGCACTGACAAAGAATATCACCATCATCGGCAGATGTGGCAGCCAGTACCAACTGAACAGGCCATAGGCACCGTCCTGCGCCCGCACGATCGACGAGAGGTTCAGCGACCCGGTCGAGATCAGCACGCCGATGATAATCAGCCCGATCGAAACTTCGTAGGACACCATTTGTGCAGCCGACCGCAGTCCGCCTAGGAACGGATATTTCGAGTTCGACGCCCATCCGCCCATGATCACGCCGTAAACGCCCAGCGACGAGATGGCGAAGATATAAAGGACCCCGACATTCAGGTCCGAAATCACCCAACCGTCCGCGAACGGCACGGCCACCCAAGCAATCGCTGCAAAGATAAAGGTCAACAGCGGGGCCAGCAGGAAGACGATCTTGTCGGCCCCGGCAGGGATCACGATTTCCTTCAAAACGAACTTCAGAAAATCGGCGAACGACTGAAACAATCCCCACGGGCCGACCACATTCGGTCCCCGGCGCAACTGCACGGCGGCCCAGACCTTTCGGTCCATGTACAGCAGGAAAGCCAAGCTGACCAAAATAGACACCGTGACCGCAAGGCACTGCGCCACGATGATGATCAAAATGCCGAAATCGGTGTCCCAGAAACTCATCAACCGTCTCCCAGACTGGTCGGCAGGCCCTGCTTTTCGCAGGTGGCCAGTTGTTGATCCACTGCCATCACGTCGCGCCCATCATGGTCATAGGGCACGTATTCTTCTGCGGTCGCGAACGAATAGGTCTGGATGCCCCGTGTCGTTTGCTGGCGTTTGCCATCAATCTTGCGGAACTCGTCGTTGATCTTGCCGCCATCGCGCACATAAAAGGGATAAAGCAGCTCGCCGTCATCGTCGCGCTGCGCAAATGTATAGGCCGCCGCAACGCAGCGTGCCAATTCGTACCCGTCGACATTATTCGCCTCGACCGATACCGCGAAACGGACCTCGTTCAATTGCTCGACCTTCAACTCGCCGAACTGCAATTCACCGGCAGGCTCGCTGGCACAGGCCGCAACCGCCAAGGCCGCGAACGGCGTTATGACCGCCGTCCAGTTCATTCAGCGGCCATCGCCTGCTGACGGCTGGCAGCCAGACGGCTCACTTCGCCCATAACTTCAGACGCCCGCAGAATCGGATTGGCCAGATAATGGTCAACGCCCGAAGCCACGATCGGCGACTTGTCCAATGCACCGGCCGCGACCGGCTGCCACTCATTCTCGGGCACCTGATCGATCGCCGCCAGATGCGGATGCGCCGCGAACAGATCCTTTCGCAGCGCCGCCATCGTGTCATATGGCAGGGCCGTCCCGACAACCGCAGACAACGCCCGCAGAATGGCCCAATCCTCGCGCGCATCGCCCGGCGGAAAACCGGCACGGTTCGCCATCTGCGGCCGCCCTTCGGTGTTGACGAAAATCCCCGACTGTTCGGTATACGCAGCGCCCGGCAGGATGACATCGGCCCTGTGCGCGCCGCGGTCACCATGGCTGCCCTGATAGACGACAAACGCCCCATCGGGCATGTCAAATTCATCGGCGCCCAGATTGACGATCAGGCTGGCCCCGTCCAAGCAGGCCATGCCGTCGTCATGGGCAAACCCGATATCCATGCCCCCGACCCGGCTGGCGGCACGGTGCAGCACCAGCAACTTGGCATCATGTGCTTCGGCCCGCGCCATCACATGGCCCAGAACCGAAAGACCATCCGCCCGCGTCAACGCATCCTGCCCGACCAGCATGATCCGATTTTCACCCGGCGGCGGTTGCGACCCTTCGAAATAGGACAGGTCATCGCCCAGATGCATTGTCTCGAAAGTCAGATCCACCGGCGCGCCCAGTGTCCCGACAACGGCCCCGTTCAGCCAAGCCTTGCGAATGCGGCTGTTCAAGACCGGGGCATCCTGGCGCGGATTGCAGCCGACGACCAGGATCGCATCGGCCTCGTCCAGATCTTCAATGCGCGCCGTTCCGGCATATCCTGACCGGTTGCCGATGGGCAGTTTGGCGCCGTCGGTGCGGCACTCGACCCGGTCGCTGCCCAGAGCCGCCATCAACCCCTTCAGGGCCCACATCGCTTCGACCGACGCATGATCGCCGGCCACCGCCGCCACGTTCTCGCCCGCCGACTTGGCCGCACCGGCAATCGCCTCGAACGCCTCGCCCCAGGTCGCAGGTGTCAGTTTGCCGTCGCGCCGAATATAGGGTTTGTCCAACCGTTGCCGCCGTAGACCGTCCCACACATATCGGCTGCGATCGGCCAGCCACTCTTCGTTCACACCGTCATGGTTGCGCGGCAGCACCCGCATCACCTCGCGCCCGCGTGTATCGACCCGAATGTTCGAGCCCAGCGCATCCATCACATCGATCGATTGCGTCTTCTTCAACTCCCACGGCCGCGCCGTAAAGGCATAGGGCTTGTTTGTCAGCGCGCCGACAGGGCAAAGATCGACGATATTGCCCTGCATCTCCGATTCCAGCATCCGGCCCAAATAATTGGTGATCTCGGAATCTTCACCGCGTCCCGTCTGGCCCAACTCCGCCATCCCGGCGACTTCGGTGATAAAGCGCACGCATCTCGTGCAACTGATACACCGGGTCATCTGCGTCGCGACCAGCGGCCCCAGTTCCGGGTCGACCACCGCGCGTTTGGCTTCGCGGAACCGGCTGAAATCAACGCCGTACGCCATTGCCTGATCTTGCAAATCGCATTCACCGCCCTGATCGCAGATCGGACAGTCAAGCGGATGGTTGATCAGCAGAAACTCCATCACACCCTCGCGGGCATGCTTGACCATCGGGCTGTTCGTCTTCACCTCGGGCGGCTGGCCGTCCGGACCCGGACGCAGATCGCGCACCTGCATATGGCAGGACGCAGCGGGTTTGGGCGGTCCGCCCGCAATTTCGACCAGACACATCCGGCAGTTCCCGGCAATCGACAGTCGCTCGTGATAACAGAACCGCGGGATCTCGACCCCGGCCTGCTCGCAGGCCTGGATCAGTGTCAACGCCGGATCGCAGTCGACCTCCTGGCCGTCGATGATGATGGTTCTCAGATCGCTCATCCGCCCTACTCCGCTGCCACTGCGCTGACCCGGCCGGCCCGGCGCGCCTTGATGCGATCTTCAATCTCGTCGCGGAAATGGGTGATCAAACCCTGAATCGGCCAGGCGGCCGCATCGCCCAGGGCGCAGATTGTATGACCTTCGACCTGCTTGGTGACCTCGTAGAGCATGTCGATTTCCTCGACCTCTGCCTCGCCCTTCACCAGGCGGTCCATCACCCGCATCATCCAGCCCGTGCCTTCGCGGCACGGCGTACACTGGCCACAGCTTTCGTGCTTATAGAATTTCGACAGACGCCAGATCGCCTTGATCACGTCCGTCGACTGATCCATCACGATCACCGCCGCCGTGCCCAGTCCCGATTTCAGGCCGCTCAGATGGTCGAAATCCATGATGCATTCATCGCACAGCGGCGCCGGGATACAGCGCACCGATGCCCCGCCCGGGATAACCGCCTTCAGGTTCTTCCAGCCGCCGCGGACCCCGCCGCAATGGCGGTCGATCAGTTCCTGCATGCTGATCGACATCGCGTCCTCGACCACGCACGGATTGTTCACATGGCCCGACACCGCGAACAGCTTGGTCCCGGTATTGTTCGCCCGGCCGATGCCCGCGAACCATTCCGCCCCGCGGCGCAAAATTGTCGGCGCGACGGCGATCGATTCAACATTGTTAACGGTCGTCGGACAGCCATAAAGCCCAACCCCCGCCGGGAACGGCGGTTTCAGGCGCGGCATCCCCTTTTTGCCTTCCAGGCTCTCCAACAGCGCCGTTTCTTCGCCGCAGATATAGGCTCCTGCGCCATGGTGCAGGTAAAGATCGAAATCCCAACCCGATCTCGCGGCGTTCTTGCCCAGCAATCCGGCGTCATAGCATTCGTCGATTGCGATCTGCAGTGCCTCGCGTTCGCGAATATACTCGCCGCGCAGATAGATATAGCAGGCGTTCGCACTCATCGCGAAACTGGCGATCAGGCACCCCTCGATCAACGTGTGCGGATCGTGGCGCATGATCTCGCGGTCTTTACAGGTCCCCGGCTCCGACTCGTCGGCATTCACGACCAGATAGTGCGGACGTCCATCGCTTTCCTTGGGCATGAACGACCATTTCAATCCGGTCGGAAATCCGGCCCCGCCGCGCCCGCGCAGGCCGGACGATTTCATCTCTTCAATGATCGCATCGCGCCCGCGCGCAATGATCCCGGCCGTTCCATCCCAATGGCCGCGCGCCATCGCGCCCTTCAACGACCGGTCGAACATCCCGTAGAGGTTCGAGAAGATGCGGTCCTTATCGTCCAGCATGCGTCAGGTCCTATTGGCTGTATGGCGATTATTGGCTTGAAGGAACATCGCCATCGTCCACCCGTTTAGAGAAATTCGTCTCGCCGCCTTCAGCCAGAACATTGGCCTGAGCAACCCACTTATCGCGCGTCACGCGCCCCTTGAACCCTTCCAGATTTGAATCGACCCAGGCGACTTCATCCGACGTCCAGGCCGCAATCTGATCGAAGTGGTAAAATCCCAGTTGATTGCACAGGATCTCCAGCTTCGGCCCGATCCCCTTGATGCGCTTCAGATCGTCGGCAACACCGCCGCGCGCCGCATCCAGGGCCTCGGGCCGCGTGCCCTCGTAAGACCCTTCGATCGTGCCGTCGCCGTCAAGATCCTCTTCTCCGGCCGCGGTTGCCCGCGCAATCTCGGCCTGGCGGTCCGCCTCGGCCTGCGCCGCTGCCGCGGCTGCTTTTGCTGCCGCAGCATTTTCCGCCTCGACTTTTTCCGCCGCAGCCGCTTCTTCCGCCGCAGCCGCTTCTTCCGCCGCAGCCTTCTCTGCCGCAGCCTTCTCTGCCTCAGCCTTTTCCGCTGCTGCAGCTTCAGCCGAAGCCGCCTCTGCCTCGGCAACCTCTTGCGCAGCCTGCTCCGCTGCGGCGGCTTCTTGCGCGGCCTTTTCAGCAGCCGCATTCTTCGCTGCCGCAGCTTCCTCTTCAGCCGCTGCCGCTTCGTCCGCCGCCGCTCGATCTGCCGCCGCGGCCTTCTCCTCGGCAGCAGCCGCGTTGTCGGTCACCGCTTCGGATGCAACGGCCACTGCGGCGCTACCAGCACCGGCCCCACCAACAGCTCCGCTGCCATGATCGTGATTAGCCGAAGTCATCGCGTGGGCCTTGCACCGCCCATCGACGATGTAACCAAGCACCGCCCAGACCACCAGAAACAGAATGACCGACAACCAGACCGGCAAACCCGCCCGCAGTAACAGCCACGCCAACAGCGCCGAGATCAACGCAGCAACGATCAACCCGATCATCAGGCAGATGTCACATCTATATTTTGTCCAGTTTACATCTGCCATTTTACGCTCCCCGTGCAGGCTTTCGCCCCCTACCCCTCGGTCTTTTCAGCCGCAAAAGTTTTGGCTTGCGACACCCAGTCATCTCGCACGATCCGGCCCTTGAACCCCTCCAAGTGGTGATCGACCCAAGCAACTTCGCTATCGCTCCAACTGGCGATCTGGTCAAAGTGCCAGACACCCAATTGGTTGCAAAGTTTCTCCAGCTTCGGACCAATCCCCTTGATCCGCTTCAGATCGTCCGGGCCAGCCGCCCGCGCCGCGGTCAACAGTTCCGGCTTGTCGTCTTCGGACGGCGCCTCCTGGGGCGCCGATTGACCTGCGGAAGCCTTTTCGCTGGTTGCAGACTTTACCGGCTCGACTGCCGCATCAGACGCCGGTGCTTTCTCTGCAACCGGCGCCGCGGCCGATTTGGCCTCGGGCGGTTTCGGCATATAGGCCGGCTCCAGCGGCGAATCCGACACGCGCCCAATATCATCCCAGCGCGGCAGCGGATCGGTCCCGTCGATGCGCTTAACCGTATCGCTCAGTTGCGCGGCAATATCGACCGACGCATTGCCCGAATGCGCGGGATCGCCCAGCAAACTCGTCAGGCCGCTCTTTGGCTCAGACGCCCAGCGTCCGTTCTGTGGCCCCGGCGCCGGGACCTCACCGCGGCCAAGGCGGTCGATCAGATCCGCAAAATTTTCCGCGGTCAGATCTTCGTAATAATCCTTGCCGATCTGCGCCATGGGTGCGTTCGAACACGCGCCCAGACACTCGACCTCTTCCCAGCTGAACTTTCCGTCTGCGCTGACCTGATGGGGTTCGGTTGCGATCTTCTCCTGACAAACGGCCATCAGGTCCTCGGCGCCGCAAATCATGCAGGATGTCGTGCCGCATACCTGAATATGCGCAACACTTCCAACTGGTTGCAGCTGAAACATAAAGTAGAAAGTCGCAACTTCCAGAACCCTGATCTCGGCCATGCCCAACATTTCGGCGATCCGTTCGATCGCCGGGCGCGTAACCCATCCCTCCTGCTCCTGCGCCCGCCAGAGCAGCGGGATCACTGCCGAGGCCTGACGCCCGTCAGGATATTTCGCAACCTGGTCTTCAGCCCACTCGGCATTTGCCGCGGTGAACGCAAAGCTGTCTGGCTGCTCGTGATGCAAACGGCGCATTGACATCAGGAACAGGTCTCCGTCGTCAGAATCAGCATCGCCCCTTCTCTTTTGGCAACGCCTTCATCAAACAACTGTCTCGCGATCGCCTTGGTTTCCTCTTTGACGAACTTGTGCTCTTCCATTTTGCCCAGAAACTCCTTCGTCGGCGTCGCGCCGTTCATCTCGCAGCCCAGATCCTCGATAATTTTGACTAAAAGCGCCCGGCGGTCCGGATCCACCTTGACCTCATCGTCGGCCAGGACCGGCATCGCAATCGCTGCGCTCATGGCCGCTGCAATCAACGCTTTCATCGGTCAATCTCCCCAAATACGACATCGAGCGATCCCAACAACGCCGAGACATCGGCCAATTGGTGTCCCTTGCAAAGGTGATCCATCGCCGCGAGATGCGGATACCCCGGCGCCCTGATCTTGACTTTGTACGGTTTGTTCGAGCCGTCCGAGACAAGATAGACACCGAACTCGCCCTTCGGCGCCTCGACACAGGCATAAATCTCGCCCGCCGGGACGTGGAACCCTTCCGTATACAGCTTGAAGTGATGGATCAACGCTTCCATCGAGGTCTTCATCTCTCCCCGGCTGGGGGGCGCGACTTTGCCGTCCGCGGTCATCACCGGCTCGCCGGTGCACTGGTCCATTTTTTCCAGCGCCTGGCGCATTATTTTGGTCGACTCGCGCATCTCCTCCATCCGGCAAAGATAGCGGTCATAACAGTCGCCATGCTTGCCAACCGGAATGCGGAAATCGAACTCGTTGTAAAGCTCGTAAGGCTGCGAGCGCCGCAGATCCCAGGCCCAGCCTGACCCACGCACCATCACACCGGAAAAGCCCCAAGCCTGCGCCTCTTCCAAAGACACAATTCCAATGTCGACATTGCGTTGCTTGAAGATCCGGTTATCGGTCAACAGACCTTCCAGATCGTCCAAAACCTGCGGGAACTCCTCGGTCCACTGCCAGATATCGTCACATAGCTGCGGCGGCAAATCCTGATGCACCCCGCCCGGGCGGAAATAGGCGGCGTGCAGCCGCGCCCCGCACGCCCGCTCGTAAAAGATCATCAGCTTCTCGCGCTCCTCGAACCCCCAAAGCGGCGGGGTCAGGGCGCCAACATCCATGGCCTGCGTCGTCACATTCAACAGATGGTTCAGAATACGGCCCATCTCGGAATAAAGGATCCGGATCAGACTGCCGCGGCGCGGTATTTCGCAGCCGACCAGCTTTTCGATCGCCAGGCACCAGGCATGTTCCTGGTTCATCGGCGCCACATAATCCAACCGGTCGAAATAGGGCAGATTTTGCAGATAGGTGCGGGACTCCATCAACTTCTCGGTCCCGCGGTGCAACAGACCGATATGCGGATCGGTCCGCTCGACGATTTCGCCGTCCAGTTCCAGAACCAAACGCAAGACACCGTGCGCCGCAGGGTGTTGCGGGCCGAAATTGATGTTGAAATTGCGGATCCGCTGCTCGCCTTCGGCAAGATCGAGCGTGCTTCCGGTGCTTCCATCCATCATCTTAGTTCCCTGCCAAAACGATAAGGAAAGGTGTTGTCCGCTGGACCGGCAACTTCAGGCCGGGCCCAGCGGCTCTGCCGACACGATCTGTCGAGATGCCGAAACCCGCAGCGTCCATCAGAACCTGCCCGCGATATCGTCCGGCCAGCGCTTTAGCGCCAGCACCCACAAAAGTGCGACGGCGCCCAGCGGAATGATGGCGACCAGCGCCACGGGGGCCGAAATTCCGGCCCGCGGCAAGATCATCCAAAGCGGCACCACCAAAAGCGCCGCCGAGACGATCAGTCCAATGATTGCCATTCGCGCGCCTCCTCAAGAGTTCACAGCGCCGGGCCGTCGGCGGTGCGGAAAAGCTTGGTCACAAGCTTCCACTCGCCATCCACGGCCATAAAGCCCAAATAATCGCAATAGCGGCGCGGTGCCATGTCGACCCACAGCTTCACCTGGGCGATCTCAGGCTCCATATCGACGCTCAAGATCTCGAAAGACGGGGCACCGTCGAACGGATCGCGCACGCGGCAACGCTCGACAAACTGGGTCTTGTCGAAAAACCACTCCCGCCCGTCCGGCTGCATCGAAGTCATGAAAAACCGGTCGTGACACAACCGGTCCAGGAAATCAGCGTCCGAATTGTGCAGCGCCACACAGTATCCTTCGGCGGCGGCGCGTACGGCAGCTTCTGCTGACGTATCCAGCATTGTCAGGCCTCCTTCTTCTCATCGCCCGGCAAAATATACTCCGCCCCTTCCCAGGGGCTCATAAAGTCGAACTGACGATATTCCTGCACCAAACTGACCGGCTCATAGACCACCCGCTTGGACGTCTCATCATACCGGACCTCGGAATAGCCGGTCGTTGGAAAGTCCTTGCGCAGCGGATGGCCGCGAAAGCCATAGTCGGTCAGCAGGCGGCGCAAATCCGGGTGACCCGAGAACATGATGCCGTACATGTCGAACACTTCACGCTCGAACCAGTTGGCACTGGGGTGCAGATCCGTGATGGCCGGTACGATCTCGTCCTCAGCGACATTTATCTTGACCCGAACCCGTTGGTTCTGGGTCATTGACAGGAAGTGATAGACAACCTCAAACCTGTATTCGCGTTCGGGATAGTCGACGGCTGTGATATCGATCAGCGTGGTGAAGGCGCAGGCCGCATTGTCGCGAAGATAAACGACCAGCGTTCGCAGCCCGCCGACCGCCGCCATAATCGTCAGCTCGCCTTGCGCCACTGACGATCCCAGGACGCAATCGGGTTGCGAGGCTGCGATCATTTCACCCAGATCGCCGAGCTCGTCTTGACTCATGACCGCCCCCTAACGAACGATAGTGCCGGTGCGGCGGATCTTCCGCTGCAACTGAAGAATGCCGTAAAGCAAGGCTTCAGCCGTAGGCGGGCAGCCGGGAATATAGATATCGACGGGAACAATCCTGTCGCACCCACGAACCACCGAATAGGAATAGTGATAATAGCCGCCGCCATTCGCGCACGAGCCCATCGACATCACATAGCGCGGCTCCGGCATCTGGTCGTAAACCTTGCGCAGCGCAGGCGCCATCTTGTTAGTCAGCGTCCCGGCAACGATCATAACGTCCGACTGGCGCGGGCTGGCGCGCGGCGCAAACCCAAAGCGTTCCACATCATAACGCGGCATCGAGGTATGCATCATCTCGACCGCGCAACAGGCCAAACCGAACGTCATCCAAAACAGCGAACCGGTCCGCGACCAATTGATCAGATCTTCCGCCGTCGTCAGCAAAAATCCTTTGTCCGCCAACTCGTTCGAAAGCTCACGCGCCATCACGTCCTTGTCGGCACCGGCGGTCGCACCCGCAGCCGTCACTCCCATTCCAGCGCCCCCTTCTTCCACTCATAGGCAAACCCGATGGTCAGCACCGCCAGGAAGATCATCATTGACCAGAATGCCAGATCCGACAATGACCCGAAGGCCGCAGCCCAGGGAAATAACATCGCGATCTCCAGGTCGAATATAATGAACAGGATCGAGACGAGATAGAATCGCACATCAAACTTCATGCGCGCATCGTCGAACGCGTTGAAACCGCATTCATAGGCCGAGATTTTTTCCGGGTCCGGGCGGCGCACGGCCAGGACCAGCGCGGCCAGCATTAGCACCAGCCCAAGGCCGGTTGCAATGCCCAGAAAAATCAGGACGGGGAGGTATTCGCGAAGCAGCTCTTCCATGGGTGTTCCCGGGGTGTGGAGCCTGTCGGCAGGTGCCCACGTGTCTAGCCGCGGGGTGGGGTTAGGTCAACGCTCGCTGCGGGCTAGAATCCGGCCCATTCAAGACCGGTGCCCGCCTGCAACGGCGCAATCGGATCGGTGCCCCTACACGGGTCCGGCTTTAGTGCCCTGCGGTGGTGAATAATGCGTGAACATCCGGCACCTGCTGAAGGCAGCCTTGCATCGTTGCCTGCTCCATCGATCGGACCATCTTTTTCGCTTCGGCGCCTCTGCGATCTCCTTGAGGTTCAGCCTTTAAGTCTCCGGCCGCGCCGACGAGGAGATAGGCGGGAACCAGGGGGGCCGACGAGCTTGAAACCTGCGGCAGCGGAATTGCCGATCGGGGGCAATCTTAGTCCAGACCTGGACCGCGGAATACGCCCCAAAAATCGCCAGCGCGGCGGGCCTTCCGCCAACCCGATCTCAAAAGTACGTGCCCAGTCGATCAGTGTGCGCCAAAACCGCAAGCGCAGGCCTATCGGGTCAAAGCCATAAGGCGCTTACTCGCGGCAATCCCGGGCAATGCCCATGCTTCGGCTGCGTCTCTGGGTAAGGCGGCGTCGCTGGGTAAGGCGGCATCTCTGGGTAAGGAGGTGAAACATCCAGCAAAGCCTTTTCGAACCGACGCGAAGTCGGGCGGACACGAAAGCCGCCGACAGTCCGGGGCTGACCTGAACCCAACGCGGCACGGCCCGCACAAGGCCAAAACAACCGCTTCGTTCGATGGTCTGACATCAGGATCATTGGCCTGATCTGCGATGAACTGACGGCAATGTTTAATAGGGGGCCTAATAAGGCGCTTGTAACCCGGTGGCTCCGGCGAACAATGGGGGATCTGGCGTCTTGGCAGACAGGCGATCGCGCGGTAATCGGCGAAAGGCTCGAAGCCTCCCGGCTTGCGATGAGAACGGTTAGAGCATTGTTGGATCAATCTGGCTCACATCCTAAGTTGGTGAAGCAGTTTGCGCATTCATTTGGACCAAAGGCGTCGAGGGCGCTTACGATAGCGGCCTCGAGCGCATCAACGGTCCGTGTCGCGGCTTTTCGGAGGATCGCCTTCATCCTCGAGAAGGCCTGTTCAATCGGGTTCAGGTCCGGGCTGTATGGCGGCAAGAACAGCAGATGAGCTTTTGCCACTCGGATGGATCTTCGAACGGCTTGGCTTTTGCGGCTGCCGAGATTGTCCATCAACACCACGTCACCCCGCTTCAATATGGGGATGAGCACCTTTTCGAAATAGGTACGGAAGATGCCGCCGTTCACCGGACCATGGAAGACCCAGGGCGCGTCGATGCGGTCATGACGCAGCGCAGCGATGAAGGTCGATGTGTTCCAGTGCCCGAACGGAACCGCCCCAGGCAGGCGTTCGCCCTTGGGCGCCCAGCCGCGCAACGGAGCCATGTTCGCTTTCACCCAGGTTTCGTCGGTAAATTTCAGTCGTGTTGGGTCAATGCCCCCCTGATGCTGGTGCCCCTGATGCTGGTCCCCCTGATGCCGGTGCCACCGATCCCGGGTGCGCTTCAGGTCCGGGCGGTCGCGCTCATCGGCGACCAGCGTCCTTTATTGAAACTGAACCCGCAGCCGCGCAGAAACCGCCAGACGGTGTCGTGGCTGACCACGATTCTGCGCTCGGCCAGCCTCTCTTGCAGCGCCGCCAGCTTGATGTGCGGACAGACCTCTACCTGACCCAGCAGCCAGATCCGATGCGGCCCCAGAAGTGGGCGGCGATACCCGCCCATCTTGGCCGGGCTCACCGCGCCTGTTCGCGCAGCGCGTCGCGTCCATTTCACCACGCTCGACGGCACGACACCGAACCGAGCGGCAACGCTACGGCAGCTCTCCCCAGCTTGCATCGCTGCCGCAACGCGTTCGCGAAGATCGTCCGAATATAGTCTCGTCATCCATGCCGGCCTCCCTCACCGGCACAGATTCAGAACTATCCCACGCCCAAAAGCGGGATTCCCTTTCGATTCAGACAAGGACTGATCCACTCTAGAAGTCGAGGCCATCCCCGGCACCTGTCATGTGGCAATTGCAGTCCAACCGGTCCGAACCACCGATCTGCTCGGTCATCGGCTAAAGGCAAGAATACGGGCGGTGGCGGGCCGATCGACAGAAAATGCACAAATTTGCACGGGCCAGGATTGGGAGCCTTTTTTAGCAGACATCCGAGTGTCCGGTCCGAGGCGCGCCGGCGTCCGAAGCCCGCATTGCTCGATCCGGGCACCAACAAGCCTTCCGCTACATCTCCTGGCGGATCACGTCCAGTATCAGAACTTCTTTCAGGGACTCACCAAGATAGTCCCGTGCAGCCGCCGAAAGATTGCGCCGCAATTCATCGATCACCCACTCTTCTGTATAGGTTCGGGCAAAGGCGCCCGTACTCGACATCTTCAAAAGTTCCCGCAAAAACGCATCGCGCAGCCTGGGTTCAAGCGTGACCGCCAGATCATGCGCAGAGGCTTCGACATCTACTGCCAACTCGAACAGCATCAATGCCCGCGTCCGGTGACCCTCAACGACCGGGACGATTGTCTGTTTTCCGATATTGACGTAGCTTCTCAGCGTTGGTTCTTCGTCCTCAACCTTCTCCGCATCCTCCCCGGGTTCAGGGATCGAGGCCGCGTCTTTACGTTTTTCTTTGGGAATTATATACCAAAGTCACAAAATCGCTTCCTTGGTAAGGTGATGTTATATTTGAAAAACCATCAAATTGGAATGATTTAGCGTCCTCGTTTGAAGTCGTTTAGTCTTTTGTCTCTTTAGGGAGATGTTAGTCATTGTCGTGATCTGAAAACATCTCTGTCTCGGGCGGTAAAGGAGGGGCGCATATCTTCAGTTTGCTCCGATCACGTCTTGTCAGAACACCATCGAACTTCAAAAGATCACTTCCATCGAAGGTGTGGAGTTCATCTAGATTTTCCAACAGACAGCTTGCGACGTGAATTGCATCTTGCGGTTTACCAAGGCCAGAGTGGCGTCGAAGTAGTCGTCTGGCTAGATTGCCAACGTCCACGTTGACTTCGATCTTCTTGATGAACTCCGCTTCAATGAAATCCTCAAACTCCCTGTCCTTTTCTTCCTCAATTCCGGACGACTCTCCGTCACACTTCTTTTTCCAGACCTCTGCTAAGGTAAATGCAGACGTCCAAAGCTCCGCCTTACCACGTTTAGCGAGGTCTATAACGTGCCGACAGCGCTCCACACGGTCAGCATCTGCTTGCGTGATCATCTCTATCCACAAACATGCGTCCCAATAGTATTTCGGGACATCAGCCAAGTTCGTTTTCTCGCAACTTATCTAAATATTCGTAGGCAGGAAGTCCGCCGGTGAAATCCGGATCATGAAGGTGATTGACTTTGGGGTCTTTGGTTCCAATGAAGGCAATTCTGCCATCGTATACGCGAAGCATCTTCCCGTTTGCATCGTAATTTATGACGCCTCGAACGCGAGCGCGGCGGTGCGCCCAAACATCGCCGGCAGTGAGGCTTCGTTCAATTTCATCTCGGGCATCATCGGAAATTCGGCATTGAATTTCACGTCCACTTCGATGCTCGCGTAGTTTAATTGCGGGTTCGTCATAAGAAGTGCTTAGATCAAGTATCCGGCCTTCTATGGAGCCATACTCCTTCCGCGCAAAAGTGCTGAATAGATACTCATATTCTTCGTCGTCTTCACCGTTGATTGCGGCCAAAGAGCGCTCTGCCTGTTGCGGCTCAATCCTGTAGACAGCATCTTCCCCCAATTCGATTGTCGTACGACCAATTCCATTGAGGTTCCGCTGCAAAATGCGTTTTACAACTTTGTGCTTTTCGGCAGGAAAATCCGCGTCTAGTGGCTCACCTTCTTGGAGGCGAGAAAGGCCGCGCTCAATTACCGCCACATAATCACGTACTTGACCAAAGGCGGGTGCGTTAGTCCTGAGGTCAACTGGCGTTGCTTCTGCTGTAAATGGAGAGTTGGTACTCGCGGACACAAGATTCCAAACAATGTCAGACTGCCCTTGATCCGTGATCAGCTCAAAGTAATCCACAACTTGTTGCATGGCGTCTTTTATGTCGAGAACTTCCGGATGGTCCGGGGAAGCTTCGATGGTGATTTTCTTTTGTTTCATCGCGTTACACGCCTCCGGTGCAGATTCTACGCGCCCAATGAATCCCGGCAAAGGGTTCGTTTTCCTCCGTCCGATCCCTTTAGAAACGCAGATGCCTGTCCAGGGCGAAATCATCGTTTCCTTGGTAGAGATTAGCGCGGGTAAGCCCGTAATGCACGTCAATCCTGTTTTCTTGCGTCATCCCGAATCAGCTTGACGGGCTTGAGCACAGATTCTGCGAGTTCGTCAGGCGTTGCATTGATCCGGACGTCATCTTGCATTTCCGCCTTGCCCGGTTGATAGGTGGTTGGCTTCAATCGCAATTCCGGCTTGGATCGACTCATTGCGCTGCCCTCCATTCGGCCCTGGTGCGTCCACCCTCACTTTGGTTGCAGCCTGAGCAGAGCAGTTGCAGGTTATCAGAATGGTCCGTGCCGCCTTTTACACGCGGAAGAATGTAATCAACTTCCATGCCGCGAAACGGGAAGTGTGTTTCGCATCCGACGCATACGCCTTCCTGTTCCCCGTAGAGCCTATGCCGGTGGGTGCGGTAGTTGGGAAGTTCACCAAGATCGGTGCGTTTCGGCGGCTCCGTCAAAGCCGTCGCGCCAGCGAAAAGACTCCACGGGTTTCCGTCAGCAGATTTTGGACGGTCTGTGTTGATCCGCTCATTCACTAGTTTGATGGCGAGTGGTGAGAGGTCAATCCCCGCCCATTGGCGCTGTAACCGGTCGGCGGCAACCAGCGTAGTTGCGCAACCGCAGAATGGATCGAGCACCAGATCGCCTTCGTCTGAACTGGCCTTGATGATCCGTTGCAGCAAAGCCAGCGGCTTCTGTGTGGGATAGCCTGTGCGTTCGCGGGCTTGAGAATTGACCGGCGGGATATCGACCCAGACATCGGGAGGCACCTGACCGGGGCTGGCTTCGAGATATCGCTTCAGGCGTGGCGTACCCTTTGACGTAAACAGGATCAGCCCCGCCTCGTGAAGCAGGTTCAGCCGCTTCAGGATACCGTCTTCCTTCAGATACCCGTGGATGAGACTACCATCAATCCAGCGGGCGTAATCACCGGTGCGCGGTACACTCCAGCACCGCCCGATATCGGTTGGGTTCCAGCCCTGCCACGCGGTTCCCGCCTCGCCGTCGCTGACGCCAGGACCGGTGAGGTCGTCGCTGCTATATGCTCCTCTTTTGTCACTGTGGCGGTACTTTGAAGCGACATTCTGATCGCTGAGCGGTATCCGCACGGCGTTTCGGTGAATGTCCTGCCCGTAAAATAGAAGATGGTCCGCCGTTCGCCCGAAACGCCCACCATCGTTGTGATTGCCAATCCGTTTCCAGATCAGGTGATTACGAAACGCACTTTTGCCGAATAGCCCATCCATAAGCACACGCAGCCAATGCGCAGCAGTATCGTCACAATGCAGATAGATGGAGCCTGTTGACTTCAATATCCGATGCATTTCCAGAAGCCTCACGGCCATGAAGATTAGGTATGATTGCATCGATTTGCCATGCGCCTGACCCGCCGCCTCAATGACAGCGTAGGCTGCCGGGTTGCGGTCAGCCATCTCGCCGTGTTCGCAAACATCAACGTCATCCAGCGTCCAAGTATCCTTGAACGCAGCGCCCGCCGCTTTTGAGCCTATCGGGGCCTCATAGGTACGGTTGGAGTTGAACGGCGGATCAAGGTAAATCAGGTCCACGCAGGCATCGTTCATGCCGCGCAAAACGGCCAGATTGTCGCCGGTCCAGATTGTGCCGCTGGCGAAGTTCGCGGTCATGCCGGTGACCTTGCACCGCTTGCCGATCCTGTCTGCGCAATCAAGTCTCTATACCGAAGACATTTGCCAACCATACCGGCAGCCATCTGGCCCATCTGGTCAGCGGTATCTTTGGACCGGACGTTGTGGCGTCCGGAGAATTCAGTCACATAGCGGTCAAGGTGCTTCGGTGACATTTTGTGGTACACACCATCATGGCCGCGTTTCAGGCCGGACCAAAAACTTTCCATGCCGTTGGTGTGCGCCATGTCGCGGACATATTCGCCCACCGAATGCTTGACCGCCTCGTGCGGTCTGTCGATCCCTTTGTAGGCACTGGCTTCGTCCGTGTAGACTTGTGCCCCCTCGGCGGTGTGATCGGTGATAAAGCCTTGAAGCGTTTCTGCGTCCGTCTTATGGACAACCTTGGCGACAACATGGTTAGTTTCGCGGTCTTTTGTTCCGGCCACGGCAGTTTTCCCTACAGCGCCACGACCCGCTTTTAGCTTCTTCTTGGTGTGCTTGTTCTTTTCCTTGCCGCCAACGTAGGTTTCATCGGCCTCAACAGGGCCGTTGAACAAAGGCTTTCCTGCCTTATGCGCTTCTCTAAGGCGGTGGGCTAAGTGCCAAGCGCTCTTCTGGGTGATTTCAAGGTCGCGATGCAGCTTCATGCTGGACACGCCCTTGAGATTGGTTGTCACAAGGTAGATGGCGATTGCCCAAGTTTGATAGCCAAGTTTAGTCCCTTGCATCACGTTGCCTGTTTTCAGACTGAACATTGGACGATCAGGACAATCCCGGCAGCGATGGGTCATTGACTTGTGCTTAATCGGGAATTGGACATTGAGCGAGCCGCAGTGGGGACAATAGGGTCCGTCCGGCCAGATTTTGTCTGCAAACCACTCTTCGGCGGCTGCGTCGTCCGGGAACATGCGAAGAAGCTGAATCAGACTTATGCCTTCACGATCTGCTTTGCCAGGTGCTTTATGCGCCATATCTTGCCCTCCGTTGTGACTTTAATATAAACCACTTTCGCAGTCAGGGCAGCTTGAAATGTGACTTTGGTATATAATTCCCTTTTCTTTGGTGTTCTCGTCGCCGCCGTTCTGCCCGTCAGCGTCAACGGCATCGCCGGTCTTTTCCGCAGGCGGCGGCTTGAGAAACCAGCCCGCACCGATACCGCCCCCCAGCCCAAGCAGGATCAGCAATATTGGCAAAAGGCGGCGCATCGGACAGGCTCCTCAGAACGGTGACAGAAGATCGACGATTTGCTGTCCGACACGGGGCTGCTGGACATCGGTCAGATGACCGCGACCGCCATAGGCGATGCGCGCGTCGGCGATCTTGTCATATGTGATCACGTTGCGCCGCGAGATGTCTTCGGGGCGGACGATCCCTGCGATCTGCAGATCCCGCAGCTCGAAATTCACGC
This sequence comes from uncultured Limibaculum sp., assembly GCA_951813525.2. Classification (GTDB taxonomy): domain Bacteria; phylum Pseudomonadota; class Alphaproteobacteria; order Rhodobacterales; family Rhodobacteraceae; genus Thermohalobaculum. The sequence goes on along the minus strand of CATOTJ020000002.1, from coordinate 1,034,109 downwards.
GGACTTCCTGGCTCCCGCGGATCACGAGATGACCGTTCGGCAGCACATTCACAACGGTCGCAGCCAGCCGCAAGGTTATCTCTTCTTCCCGGCTGATACTGCCGTTGCCAGCCGTGTTATGCGTGCTCGCGGCCTCGACAGCGGGATCGAGGGTCGTGCCCCCCGGCAAGATCGTGTCCGCGATTTTCGGCAATCCGTATGCGGCCCCGACCGTGACGTTGTCCGACCCGGTTCGGCTGCGTGTCGTGCTGTTCGAAATCGCGGCTTCGTCCTTGATTTCGATCATCACGGTTACAATGTCGCCGACAGTTCTTGCACGCCTGTCCCCGAACAGCGACTTGGGCCCGGACTGCCAAAGCGAGCCCGTCCGCGTGACCGTTGACGGCGCGGCGGGCGGCGGGGCCAGGGCGACCCGGCGCGGATCCGGCGGCTCGATAACCGGTGTCGCGTTCCCCGGGGCCGTCATCTGCGGCGGACGTCCGACATGATCGAATTGGCCGTTGCACCCGGCCAACGCGATCGCGAGTGCGACGCCGGCTGAAGATTGGCGAAGTCTCATCTTCGCACCTCCACCTGGCGCCGGCCGATGATCGTCGCACGTACGGTCCGTCGCGACGCGAGGTTCATAATCTCGACGGTCTCCCCCATCCCGCCAGCGCTCAAGGCTCGGCCTTCTGCGCGAAGCTCGATCACACCGTTATTGAACCGCATCCGAACGATGTCGTTGCGCCGGACCAATGTCGGAGGGCCGAGATCCGACAGCCCGACCGGGTGGCCGGCATAGATGGCCCGCCGGACTTCCATGCCGATCATCCCGCGCATCGGGCGCGACAGATCGTTCGATGACAGTATGGTGCCGACCCGCAAAGTCCGGTTCGCACGGACGGCGGTGTCGGCAATGCTTACACCCGCGAATGTAACGGCGACCAGGAAGGCGGCAATCCGCAACATCATCAGCGGATCCTCGCGGTCGTCGAAAGCATCTCGTCCGCGGCGCTCAAGACCTTGGAATTCAGTTCATAGCCGCGCTGCGCCTCGATTAGTTCGGTGATCTCGGACACCACATCGACCGAGCTTTGTTCAAGATATCCCTGCCGGAAGGTTCCGCGCCCCTCCACCCCGGGCTCGCCGATCGAAGGCGGGCCGGACGCCGCAGTTTCGCGGAACAGATTATCGCCGAGCGCCTCCAAACCCTTATCATTGATGAAGGTCGCCAATTGCAGTTCGCCAATCGGCTGGGCGTCAATCTGCCCGCGGAAGATCGCGAACACGGTACCATCGCGGTTGATCTCGACCCGCTGTGCGTCTTCCGGCACCGTGATACCGGGCAGAACCCGGTAGCCGTCTGACGTGACGACTTCGCCTTCCCCGGTCATTTTCAACGAACCGTCACGGGTATAGGCCGTCTCGCCCGACGGCAGCTCGATTTCAATATAGCCGTCGCCCTCGATCGCAATGTCAAGCTCGCCGCCGGTTTGGCGCAAAGCTCCCTGGCGGACCTCCATCGAGACGGCTGCCGGGCGCACGCCCAGGCCCAACTGAATTCCCGCCGGCAAAACCTCGCCCGTGCTCGCCGTAACGGCGCCCGGGGTCCTGATCTGTTGATAGTGCAGATCGGCAAACTCGGCGCGCCGTGCGTTGTATCCGGTTGTCGACATGTTCGAGATATTCTGGGCCGTGACATCGACCCGCATCTGTTGCGCCATCATTCCCGTCGCAGCAATCTTTAGTGCCTGCATCTTTCGATCCTCCTGATCAGGGGCAGCCTTCAGGCCTGAGTTCCAAGTTTTCGGATTGCTTCGCGCACCCGCTCGTCCTCGTCTGAAATGACGGATTGCGCCGTCTCGTAGGCGCGCGTGACCTCGATCATTCGCGCGACCTCGCCAATTGCATCGACGTTTGAACGCTCCAGAGCGCCCTGACGAATCTTGGGCGTCTCGACCGGTTCGATGCCGCCGCCCTCAACCCGGAAGGCAGTGTTCCCGAAACGCGACAACGACACGAACGGTGCTGTCACAACGGCCAATTGAGCCAATGGCGCTCCGTTTGCCGTAACCGTTCCGTCCAGACCGATCTGCAAATTGCTGGCGCCGGGTGGAATCGTTATCGGGCCGCCCCCTGAATCGAGGACCCGGTCTCCGGACGGTGTGACCAGAAAGCCCTCGTTCGAGAGTTGAAAGCTTCCGGCCCGCGTCAGAACCTGCTCGCCGCCGCTTTGCAGCAGGAAATAGCCGTCACCTTCGATCGCAAGGTCGAACTGGTTCCCGGTAATCGTCACTTCGCCCGCGATTTCCGAGGAATACCGTGCGCCAAGGTCTGCCATCGAAACGCTTTCACCGCCGGCGATCGCGACAACATGCTCGGTGAATGCCAGTCCCTCGCGCCGGTACCCGTTGGTCTGCAGATTGGCGATATTGTTCGCGACGGTCTGCATCTCGGACTGCAGCCCGACCTGCCGGTTCACGGCCAGATAGTAAAGAGCGTTATCCATCTTCCAACATATCCTCGATTACCGCGATTTCTGCGTCCAAACCGGTCAGAAAAGCCGTCGCACTGGCGGGATCGTCAGCATCGATCTCTTCGGTCCGGTTGGCGAAAAGCGCGGACATCCGATCGTGCAAACCTCGATCCGCCGCCGCGAGCGCGTCCTTTACAGGCGCCGGCATTTCAGCCTTGCCAAGCGACAGCGCAATCAGAGCCGCGGTCTCCGCTGTCTTGAGGTTCTTGTCGTGGCGCAGTGTCTCGAGCGTTAGCGATAACGCGCGGTCCAGATCACCTGCCGCAACCGCAAGCCGCGCCATTCTGCGCAGCCGCCCGGGATCTGTCACACCGGGCTCATACCATTTCTGCCCGTCCGTCGTGGTGCCGTTGCCAGTGCCCAAACTTGCCCGTTTCAGAAGAGCCGCCCGGATCTTTCCCTCCGGCAGGTCTGCAATCACACCGAGCGCGGCGCGATGATCGCCAATGTCCAGATAGCCGCCTGCAAGCGCAGCAGAAACCTGCGACGGCATGTTGCGGCCATCGAACAGCCCCGCCGCCTTCGCCGGAAGCCCAAGTTCGATCAGCGACTTCGCCAGTATGGCTCTGAAGCGATCGTCGGTCAGCGCCGGGCCGAGCGCCTCCGGATCCTGAAGGTAGATCGACGCAATCGTCGCCGCGCTCTCGTCATCGTCGTTTTCGGCCAGGCTGGACAGGATGCGGCTGAAATCGGCCTCCTCAAGATCACCGACCTCAAGCCCCAGCGTCATCAGGTCCAGGGCTGCGCGGCGCCCCTTCAACTTGTCGGTCAATCTGATTTCCAGCTCGGCCGCCCGCAATCCATCCGGCGAACCGCGATGCAGGCGCGCGAGGATACCGAGATCGGAGATCAGCCGTTTGATGCCTTTCCAACCTTCAACTCCGCCAGCGATCACTTGCTCGGCCATCTGAAAGGCAGCTTCGGCTGCAATCGCCGGCTCCGCTGCCCGCGCCTGGTTCAGCAGCGCGAATTGCTCGTCATGTTTCTCTTCCCACGCCGCCAAAGCTGCGGACAGCAACAACGCGTGCCCGGCTTGATCGGAGGGTTTTGACGGTGTGCGATTGACCATCGCCTGAAAATCACGGGCAGTCTCGAACTCGCTTGCCTTCGTGGCGGCGAGGCCCAATCGCGCCGCGATCCCTGACCGGACTGTTGTGGGCGTGCGCTCCAGCGCCCGGCCCGATGCTGCCGCCGCATCGACTGCAGCGGATGCGTCCGCGCCGTTCGCATGTGCCAGCGCGCGCCAAAGGGCCTGCGCACCCAGGCAATCGGGCCGCAGAACCGAAGCACCATCGTTCAACTTCCGACCATCGAAAACGTCGATAAGCTCGGACACCAAAACCGCTTCTGCGCTGCCGTCAGCAAATTCGGCGACCACCGCGCGCGCCTCCTCCGGCAGGCCGGTTGCGAGATAGGCCCGCGCCATCTGCAGCGCGACCGACGCGTCGGTTCGATCGAACTCACCGGTCAGAGCGGAGCGCAGCTTCGCGATGCTCTTCACCCATTCTGTCCCCGAGTTGAATACCGGCAGTTCAAACGCTTCGGGCGGATGACAGATTGCGGGCACGGCCTCCGCCATTTCCTGGCCCGCGGCATCGCCATCCATCACCTCTGTCTCTTCGGCCTCGGATGCGACCGCCGCGGCGTCATCCGCGCCCACCATGTCCGCCCCGTTGGTCCGGTCGCCCTTATCAGATGGCTCGGAACTCTTCGGCGTTTCCGCTTTTGACATCTCAACGTCAGTACCGGTCGAGTTCGCAGCGTCGTCCGCGGATGTCTCGCCAACGGCACGTTCAGCCTCTTCAGCGACCGCCGCATCTGTAATGTCGCTTCCGTCCTCTGCTTCCTGCGGCGCGTCAAGCTCGATCAAACCGGCCTCGGCGGCCTTCAACAACTGGGACATCAACCGTTCGCGAACTTCTGACATTTCGACCTCGCGCGGATCGCCATCCGCGCTACCCGTCAAAACACCGGGCTCGCCCTTGGGCGTCGGCATCGGGGCATGGGTCGGCGACGGGCGGGTCTTCGCAGTTCGGGTCTCGGCCAACTCGAAAGTCAGCGTCTCGCCACGGGCCGAGATCGCGAGCGTGCAGGCACAGCTCGCCACCAGGCGAACAAAGGTATCAGGCCCTCGTATCTCCGAAGTAACTTCGGCCAAGGGTGGGCGGATCGCAGTTGGCAGGGCAATCTCAACCGCCAATCCGGGAAAACGGACTTCGATCAAATCTTCGAATTGCTGGACCGACCAACCGTTTTCCGGCCTCAAGTTCAGAGACAGCCGGTAATCGTTTCCGGCGACGGTCGTCAGTCGCACAGGCGCGTCCTCTGCCATCGCGGAGACACCGCCCATTGCCAAAACGACCATGATCGCTGCCGTAAGAAACCGTCTTATGGCGATCATGCCGCTTCCCTCGTTTCCTTGAGGGCCTCGTCCATTTCGTTGAAGCTCGGACGAAGGCCTGAAGGCAGGTTCTGGCGGGCAACTTCGACGCAGATCTGCGGTGCGTGGCGGTGCAGATTGGCGACCAGAGTGTCGCGGATCAGCTCATAGAACTTGTGATCGCCTTCCGCATTCCCCTTCATTTTGCTGGCGAACGGCCCGGCGAGGCCATAGGCCAGAAAAACGCCCAGAAAAGTCCCGACCAGGGCGCCGCCGATCAGCTTGCCGAGGACTTCCGGCGGCTGATCGATCGAGCCCATCGTCTTGATGACACCCAAAACGGCGGCAACGATGCCCAGCGCCGGCAACCCGTCTGCGACGGTCTGCATTGCGTGGCTCGAGTGCATTGCGTGATGGTGGCGCCCGTCAAGCTGCTTCTCCAGCACATCTTCCAACTGATGCGGGTCGTCATAATTCATCATGCCCATGCGAATGGTGTCGCTGATCATGTCCACGGCGGTTTTATCGCCCAGGATGCGCGGATAGGCCTGAAAGATCGGCGAGGCGTCCGGTTCCTCGATATGCGCCTCGATCGCAACCGGGTCCTTACGGGCAATCTTCAGCAGCGCAAACAACAGGCACAGCAGATCCTGGTAATCGCCGCGCTGCCACTTACGGCCATTAAAGACGCCCTTCATGTCCTTCATGGTGTGTTTGATCGTTGGGCCGTCATTGCCGATGATGAAAGCACCGAGGGCGGCGCCACCGATCATCATCATCTCAAACGGCAGGGCGCCCAGGATGATCCCAAGCTTACCGCCCGCGATCAGATAACCGCCAAACACCATCCCGATAACGACGAGAATCCCGACAATGCTGCCCATTGGTTCTTGCCTTTCCCGTCTGCTTCTCAGCCGCGAAACAGCAATAGCCGACGAAGGGTTTAGGAAGCCTGAAATCGAGGAAGAAAAAGTTGCGCTTGCAGTTTATTCTTCCGGTGGTGTGATCTCGTCCGGCGCTGCGGGTTCGGTGGTGCCGGCTTCACTCGCCGCTTTTTCGGCGGGCGGGCGCACATTCCGACCTGCGATCAACAGGCTTACCGCATAAGCCTTGTCCGCTTCCATGTTCGCCATAATCAAAGCAGCGGCTCCAGACCGCATCTCGGTCAGGAAACCCGCCGCAAAGGAAGGCGCCATCTTATCGAAAATTTGCGCCGCCTGCTTTGGCTTCATCGTGCCGTAAATTTCCGACAAGCGCCGAACATCCTTGCCAGCCGCATCGTGGACGGTCGCCGCGGTCGCTGCCAGACGCTTGCGTTCGGCTTTCAGCTGTTCCAGGCGGTCGGTCAGCCGCTTATCGACAGCTTGAAGCTGATGTTCACGCGCCGCCAGTTCGGCTTCGCGGGCATTCAGCAACTCTCGCTGCCGGCGCAATTCGGCAATGACGTCTTTCGGTGCGCGCACGGCCCCGATCGCGCTCTCTCCGGCGGTCTTTGATTCCCGGTCCAGCGGCTCGTTTACATAATCGGAATTGGCCTCCGATTCGGGCAACGCGGCAATCACATCGCCGACCCGGACCAGCGCCGAGACAACGAAGCAGCAGGCCAGAACAACAAGCGCACCGACGCGAACATGAGACCGCCGCTTGGCCATCACAACGCCATCCGCTCGACGCGCAGCAGACCATTTTCCGGCTGTCCTGCGGGCACGGCCGGCCCGGTTTCCGCGTCATCTTGCTCTTCATCGGCGCTCAGATCTTCAGCGTTCAGATCTTCAGCGCTCAGGTCTTCCGCCGGCTCGTCCGAATCCTCGAACGGCCAATGGTCGGAGGCCTTCGAGATATCATCCGGCCCCTCCTCCATCCCATCATCCGGCGCCGCGTCGTATTCCTCGCCATGATCCTCGATTTCTTCGCCAACTGCCTGCGCAGCATCGAAGTCGATCACGGCGTCGGGACCGGCATCCTCTGACCTGGCACTCTCCGCTGACGGTGCAGCCGCGGCCACAGCGTCGTCATCGGCGACATTCGCCTCATGAACAGGGACGGCATCTTCAATTTCCGCATCCGGGCTTTCGATCCGGTGCGCAGCAATCGACGCTGGCGCAGTGGCAGGCACAGCGGCGGCCTTGGCGGCGGCCTTGGCTGCGGCCTGCGCAACCGGCGCGTCCGCCTCCGCCGCGCCTGCAGCACCTGCCGAGCGACGCTGCCCGACCCCGCTTTTGATGGCCCGGGCGATTTGCTGTTGCAGCTGTGAACCCTGGCGTTTTGCCGCTTCAATGTCGCGCGTCAGCTCCTCAGACGCCGATTTGGTGGTGGCCCGCATTTCGGCCACCGCCGCCTTCGTCTCGTCCAATGTGGCGTTCAACCGAATGATCTGCTGTCAAAGCCCATCGTCCGTGTTCGAAAGACGCCGCAACCGGCGGCTCAGAACCACGCAATAAATTGCCGTCGTCAGGCAGGTTGCGATCAAAATGCCGTCTGCGATCAAAGTTATCTGCATCTCCCTGCCCCTAATTCAGAATGAATTCTTGAAACAAAACATCGCGCACAGCGTCCGGCGGCGAGACAAGCTGCACCCGTCGCAGCATGTGCGCGCGCAGGCGCATCATTGCCCGGGGCACCTCCAGATCTTTCTCGTCCACCGCGCGCAAATACGTGTTCAGCACGTCGTTAATACGGGGCATCGCCGCCGCCACTTCAGCCTCGGTCCCCGGCTCGACCTCGACAGAGATCGTCACCTTCAGGTGCCGCGCGTTCGCGCGCTCGCCCAACGAGATGATGAACGGCTCCAACGCGACATAGGCTGGATGGTCATAGGTGATCTTCGGCTTGTCTTCTTCCGCATCGGCGTCGGCCATCTTTTCGCTGCCGCCAAGCGGGATCAATCCGGAATAGACCGCATAGAAGCCACCGCCGCCCAGCACCAGCGCCAGCACAAGGGCAATGATCAAGCCCTTGGATTTCTTCTTTTTCGGTTCGGGTTCTTCCCCGTCTTGTTCTTCGTCGCTCATCGGATTCTCCCGTCATGCACTCCCTGCACAAGCGAGAGATAACCGCTTTCCCTAAACCGATTCTTAAGGCTGTTCGGGCCAGAACATCAGGCGAACGGAGAATCCGTCAAATACGTCATCAGAAGGCGGCGAGTTTATGAACCAATTGATCGAAACGTGGAAAACCCTCGACCTGCGTCGCCGGGTGATTCTGCTCGGCGCGGTCGGACTCACTTTCCTTGCGGTTTTCTCACTGGCACAGATCGCATCGCGGCCGGGAATGGCATTGCTTTACTCCGGGCTCGACCCCGCGGCGGCGGGCGAGGTTGTCGGCGCGCTCGAACAAATGAACGTTCAGGCAGAGATTCGCGGCGACGCGATTTTCGTGCCGGAAGACGAACGTGACCGCGTGCGCCTCGGCCTCGCCAGTCAGGGTTTGCCGCGTCAGGGGCAAGCCGGGTACGAGCTTCTCGACGGATTGTCCGGGTTCTCGGCGACATCGGACATGTTCAACGCCGCCTATTGGCGCGCGAAGGAAGGTGAACTGGCCCGCACGATCCTGGCCGCCCCTGGCGTCCGCGCCGCCCGCGTCCATATAGCGGTGCCGACACGGCGCCCATTCGCAGGGTCCGATGCCCACACAACCGCATCCGTGACGGTGACGATGGCCGGCGGAACACTGACGCCCGATCAGGCATTGTCGATCCGTTACATGACCGCTCTTGCAGTTTCAGGCCTCGACCCGAAACAGGTCGCCGTCATCGACAGCCGCGCCGGAATGGTCCTCGCGCCCGGCAACGAGAATCAATTTGCCAGCGCGATTGCACAGGCGGGCGAGCGCGAAGCCAAGCTGAAAGGCGACATCGAAGAGCTGCTCGCCGCCCGGGTCGGCCGCGACCGGGCGCGGGTCAGCGTATCGGTTGAAACCCACCGCGAGGCTGAAACCGTGACCGAGCGGGTGATCAAGCCCGATACAAGGGTCACGATCCATTCGGATACCGAAGAAATCAGCGACAGCTCCAAAGGGGCAACCGGCAGTGTCACCGTGGCCTCAAACCTGCCCGACGGCGATGCGAACGCACAAAACAATCAGGAAAACTCCCGCACAGAAACGCGAGAGCGAGTGAACTACGACTATTCCGAAGTCAAACGGGAAACCGTTCGCCAGGCAGGCGCGATCCGCCGAATTTCGGTCGCCGTTCTGGTCGACGGCATTGTGACCAGCGACGCAAATGGCGACCCGGTTTGGACCGCGCGCACGCCAGAGGAACTCGAAGCGCTGCGCAAACTGGTGACGGCTGCCATCGGGTACGACGAAAAGCGCGGCGATATCGTCACAGTCGACAGCATGGCGTTCCAGCCTGACGCAACGCCGGGCGAACTGGTCGAAACCGGCCCTCTGACCCGCTTTATCGAACGCAATGCCATGACGCTCATCCAATTGGCATTCCTGGCGATCGTTGCCGTAGTCCTTGCCATGACCGTGATCCGTCCCTTGCTGCGCGCCCGCGCCGGATCGCAGGAGTTGCCCGCGGGGCTGGAGACGCTCGGCAGTGCGGATCTGGACAATGGCCTGCCCGCACTGGACGGCGTCGGCGGCAACGAGGGGATCGGCGAATTGGGCGAACTCGGCGACTTTGGCGCCCTGCCCGATCTCAACATGGAGCCGGTCGAAGTTCAGCCCCACGAAGCCTTGCGCGCCGCCGTTGCCGAGCGGCCGGAAGAAACACTCGCGACGCTGCGTGACTGGCTCGAAACCGATGACGATCGTCAGGAGATTGCGGCATGAGCGGCACCAGAATAGAGCTGGAGCAATTCGAAAGCGGCCCATCGCCCATGGCCATGCCCGCTGACGGCGAACTCGGGGCAGGTCTGCCGGACGCCGGAATGGGCTTTGGGCCCGGCTGCACGGACGATCTCGACATCGGATTGGACGGCGCCGATCCCGGCGATGACGACTTCCCCATGATGGACGAGCCGTTGATCCGGCCCGCGCCCGCCGATACCGACCCCGAGGCGGACGAAATCGAGGTGCTGCGCGCCGAATTGAGCGACAATTGTGCCCGGCTTGCCGGGCTGATTACCGAGTTGGATGGCGACCGGGACCGCATCGCCTCAACGGCGGTTCAGGCGGCTTCGGATCATGTTGCCGAAATCGGCGGTGAATTGCTGAACCACGTCATCCGTGGCGGGTTTCTGGCCGAAATTGCCGCGACCGTGGCTGAATTGTCGGCCCGCCTGCCCTCAGGCGACGCCGAAATCGCCACCGCCCCGGACGATCACGAGGCACTCGCGAACCTGATCGCAGCGGCAATGCCCGACGGCACCGTCACGCTCGTCTCCGATCCATCGCTTGGACCGGGTCAGGCGCGGATGTGCTGGGGCGACGGCGGCGCCGACTTTGATGCCGCCCAGATCACCGACCGGGTCGCCCCCCTGATTGCACAAAGACTAGCCGAACTCGCGCCCGGAACCGCGCCATGACCGAGGAGCAGGACATGTCAGAAGACGAGACCGAAGACTTTCAACTCGACCAGGATCTCGACAGTCCCATGGTCGATTCCCGCGACACGACCGAAAACGGTCAGCACCGCCGCGCGATATTCTCCGTTCCGGTGAACGTGACCGTCAGCGTCGGTCAGGCCAAACCTGTGATCGGCGAGCTGCTGGGCATGCGCCGCGATATGGTCCTGCCGCTCTCCAGCCGGGTCGATGACCCCGTGCAGATCATGGTCGGCGAACGCGTCATCGCGCGCGGCGAATTGGAGGAAATCGGCGACGAACCCGGCCGGTTGGGCGTGCGCCTGACCGAAGTGATAAACGTCAGCGATTTGTTCTGAGGCGGCGCACCGTGCCCCTTGGCCCTCGCCATCTGGCAGCGGCGTTTGTCGTTGCAATTGCCCTGGCCGTGCCAGGTCTCGCGGCGGCCCAATCCGTCGCCATCGACCTTGGCGATGAAGCCGGCCTGTCGGGCCGGGTGATCCAGTTGATGTTGATCGTCACGCTCCTCAGCCTTGCGCCGGGGATTGCGATGATGATCACATGCTTTCCCTTCATGGTCACGGTGCTCTCGCTGCTGCGCCAGGGGATCGGTCTGCAATCGGCCCCGCCGAATATGATGATCGTCAGCCTGGCCATTTTTCTGACCTGGTTCGTGATGGAGCCGGTCTTCTCCGAAGCTTGGCTGATGGGTGTCGAGCCGTTGATCAATGGCGACATCACGGAAGAACAGGCGTTCGTGCGGGCCATGAACCCCTTTCGCGAGTTTATGGAGGCGCGCGTCCGGCCCGAAACCATCACGGCGTTGGCCGAGGCAGCCCCGGGCCGGGCCGAAGAACTGGCCGCCGCGGAACGCACTCCGCTCTCGCTGCTGGTGCCGTCCTTCATGCTGTCGGAAATCGAGCGCGGCTTTGAAATCGGCTTCATGATCTTCCTGCCGTTCCTGATCATCGATCTGGTCGTTGCGTCGATCCTGATGTCCATGGGCATGATGATGGTGCCGCCCGTCGTCGTCTCGCTGCCCCTGAAACTTGCCTTCTTCGTCGTCGCAGACGGCTGGAGCCTGATCGCCGGCGCTTTGATTCGAGGATATGTCACATGAATGATTTCACCGACCTGACCGATTTTGACACCGCGGAACCCGGCGAATTCGACAGCCCGGTCCCGGTCGCAACGGTGAACCTGTCGCGGCGCGAAAAGGCTGCGGTCATCCTGGGGATCATGGGTGCGGAATCGGCCAAACCCATGCTCGAACAGCTCGATCAGAGCTGTCAGCGCAGCTTCGCCAGCGCCATGGCCCAACTCGACCGTATCGATCCGGCAACCGCTGCCGCGATCATCAACGAGTTTATCGCCGAGTTGGAAACAAGCGATCTGACGATGACCGGCGGCCTAGACCGTGCACGCGAGATGCTGCAGCCCTGCGTCGAAGACAAAGTTCTGCGCGATATTCTGGACGAAGCCGACGTCCCCAATGCCAAGAACGTTTGGGAGAAACTGGTCAAGGTCGATGACGCGGCCCTGATCGAGCTTTTGCAATCCGAACACCCGCAGACCGCGGCCGTCATCGTCGACCGGCTCGAGGCCGACAAGGCCGCGACCCTGCTCGACCGTCTACCGGCCGACGACGCCTGCCGGGTCATCCTGGGCCTGAACCATGCTTCGCAATTGCCGCCTCAGGTCGTCGATGCAATCGGTCAATCGGTTTCGCGCGATTTCCTGGCCATTCACCGCCCGGGCTTCCGCCGCTCGACCCCTGCCGACAAGATCGGCGCGATCATGAACTTCGCCGCCGGAGAGATGCGCCACGAGGTGCTCGCCTTTCTCGGCCGGGTCGATCCCGAACTTCTGGCGGATGTGCGCCGCAAGATGTTCACGTTCGAGGACATCGCAACCCGGGTCGAACGCCGTGATATCACAACGATCGTGCGGTCCACGCCGAACGAGGTCCTGTTGCCCGCACTCGCAGGCGCGGCGGAAAACGCACCGCAGACCCGCGAATTCTTCCTCGCCAACATCTCATCGCGCGTCGCCGAGCAGTTGCGCGAAGAACTCGACGATATCGGGCAGGTCAAGCTGCGCATCGCCGAGGAGGCGCAGACCGAAATCATCAAGTTGGTTCGCAGGCTCCAGGGCGACGGCGTCATCAAGCTCAAGGAACTGGACGACTGATCCGGCGACATAACCGACCTCCGCCGCCGCGATCCTGCGCACCCACAGGCAGCAGACAGCAGCGGCGGGCGGCGATCCTACAGCGTCACTGTGAACCGCATCCCCTCATAGATCGCGGCGTGGATGTTCCGGCTGGCCACCGCGTCGCCGATCCTCAGCAACCGGAACTTTCCGGCCGGATTGGTGACCAGACGCTGCGCCTGACCGGCAATCAGGGCAGGCTGATCGACCTCGCCGAGGTTCACCGACAAGGGCTTCAGCGCAAAATAGAGATCGTCTGCCGGGATCGTTCCATGCTCGATCACCACCTGATCGAAATGACGCCGAACCGGCGTGCCGCCAAATTCCGACCCGAATTCCGCGACCAGCCGGTTGCCGTTGCGCGCAAGGCTAAGCAGCGCGGCATCAATCGTCCGGCGCACACCTGCCGCGGCAAATGCGCGGCCATAGGGCGCGTAGTTTATGCCGCCGACATCGATGCCCAGCGCCCGTTCCGGCGTTGCGATCTCAACCGTGGCACCTCTGGCCGCCAGATACTCGGCCACTGTCAACGCCTGTTCCTGACCATGATCGTCATAGACCAGAACCTCACCGCCTGCCCCGCCTGCCCCGCCCGCCCCGGGGCCGCCAGGGACCGGCCCGCCAACCGATCCCTCGCCCAACAAACCCGCCGCCGAAACAGCGCCGGATAGTATGTCCCAACCCGATATCGCAAGCTCGGCACCCGGCATGTCGCCGCCATCGGGCACACCTCCGGTGGCGATCACGACCACATCCGGGTCGTCGCCGATCACGTCGCCGGTATCGGCCAGCAGATTGAACCGCAGATCAACGCCAAGGCGCTTCAACTCGGAAATGCGCCAATCGACGATCCCGATCATCTCGGCACGGCGCGGGTTGGACGCGATCAGACGGATCTGACCGCCCGCCTGATCCTGCGCCTCCATCAATACCACAGAATGCCCCCGTTCGGCGGCGACCCTGGCCGCCTCCAACCCGCCCGGCCCGGCGCCGACGACGACGACGCGCTTGCGATCCGATGACGACTCGACCGAATGGGGCAGCGACCCCTCCCGCCCGGTCGATGCATTGTGAATACAGAACGCCTCGTTGCCCTCGTAGATCCGGCCAAGACAGTAGGTCGCGCCCACGCATGGACGGATCCGCGCTTCGTGCCCTTTCGCGATTTTGGCAACGATATGCGGGTCGGCGATATGGGCCCGGGTCATGCCCACCATATCCAAGCGCCCTTCAGCGACCGCGTGGCGCGCGGTGGCCACATCGCTGATCCGCGATGCGTGAAACACCGGAAAATCCGTCGCCGCCCGAATCTCGCCCGCATAATCCAGATGCGGCGACGACCGCATGCCCTGCACCGGGATCACATCGGCCATCCGATTGTCACTGTCGACGCGTCCGCGGATCACGTTCAGAAAATCGATATTTCCGCCCGCGACCGTGCGCCGCGCGATCTCGATCCCCTCTTCAGGCGTGATCCCGCCGGACGACGCTTCGTTGGTCACCAATCGCAGTCCAACGATAAATTCCGGCCCGACCCGGTCGCGGATCGCCGTCAAAACCTCGTCCGAAAACCGCATCCGGTTGCGCAACGATCCGCCATATTCATCGTCGCGGCGGTTCGTCAGCGGCGACCAGAAACCGTCGATCAGGTGCCCGTAACATTCCAATTCAATGCCATCCAAACCGGCGGCCTGCATCCGTTCTGCTGCGTCGGCATAACGAGACACGATCCGGGCAATATCCCAATCTTCCATTTCCTTGGGAAACGTCCTGTGCGCCGCCTCGCGCACCCGTGACGGCGCAACCACAGGCAGCCAGTCGGCATTGTTCCAAGTCGTCCGGCGCCCCAGATGGGTCAACTGGATCATGACCGCGCAACCTTCGCTGTGACAGTCATCGGTCAGCTGCTTCAGCCAAGGCACGATCTCGTCGCGATAAGCATGAAGATTGCCAAACGCCGCCGGGCTGTCTTCGGCAACCAATGCGGACCCCGCCGTCATTGTCATGGCGATCCCGCCGCGCGCCTTTTCCAGATGGTACCGGCGATACCTGTCTTTCGGCATCCCGTCCTCGGAATAAGCCGGTTCATGCGCAGTCGACATGATCCGGTTCTTCAATGTCAGGTGTTTCAATTGAAACGGCTGCAACAGCGGATCGTCCCCGGGCATCGCAATCTCCCCCTCGTGTCGATCTCACGCTAACCGACACGAACCCCAAGGTGAACCATGCCCGGGGCCTGCCGCGATTTGGCCGCGCGATTATGGTATGGTCAACATACCGGCAGGAGGTTCGAATGCGTCAACTCAACATCCTTATCCTCGCACTTACTCTTATCTCGACCCAGGCTGCCGCGGACCCGCGCGCCAAGTTCCTCGGCGCCAGCACGGCCGATATGGGCAACCCGCACGATATCAAGCTCTCGCCCGACGGCCGGCACCTCTTTGTCTCCGATGTCGAACGTAACCGGGTGCTGATCCTCGATGCCCAGACGTTGGCCCCGGTCGGCAGCTTTGGCGCCGACCGTCAACGCGGCACCCATGATGTCGATTTCGACGGGTCAGGCCGCCTCCTGGTGGCCGATACCCATAACAACCGGGTTTTGATTTATCGCATGAATGGCATCGACGCCGAATTTGAAACGCAGATCAAGGGCGGTTTTCGCGGGCCCGAGGGGGTTCTGGCCCACCCCAACGGGCGCATCTACATCGCGGGCGCCTGGTCCGACAATGTGGTGGCCATTGCCGATGGCAAGCGCGTTGGCGAACTGACCGGCCTTGCCGCACCGCACGATCTCGAACTTGCGCCCAATGGCGATATCTGGCTGGCCGACGCGGACAATGACCGCATGTTGCGGCTGTCGCCTGATCTGAAGATCGTCGCCGAATGGCGGGGCAGCGCCTATGGCTTCGACGGGGTCCGTTATCAGGACGTCTTGCCGGACGGCACCGTCATTGCCGCCGATAAGCACACTCATTCGGTCAAGGTCATCTCGGAAACAGGCAAACTGTTGCTGACAATCGGCACCGGCAAGCCGGGCAAGGGACCCGGCGTCTTCACCACGCCTGAAGGGGTCGAAACACGTGGCGAAACCCTCTGGATCTCGGATTCCGGAAACGACCGGATCGTCAAATACCGCCTGACATTCGACTAGCGCTTTTCGCGAACCGATTTCGCAAACCCAATCTGGCGGATCAGGCAGCGCGAAAGCGCAACCGCTCCACACACAGCGGAAACCGCACTTACCGTTCGCCGGGCGGAATATCCCTGATCCGCGCCACATGCGCGGCAATATCTTCCGCCTCGTATTTCAGCGATTTGCGATCCTCTGACGGCACCTGATGCGCGCGGCTGACGCCCGGGCGCCAGGCGGTCGCGGGCCGGATCGGGCGCGGACAGAACCCGCCGCCGCAATTCGGGCAGACATTCGACAAATGCCGGTCAACGCAATCGGCGCAGAACGTACATTCATAGCTGCAAATCCGCGCATCCTCCGCCTCCGGCGGCAGATCCTTGTCGCACCACTCGCAGTTCGGCCTAAGCTCCAGCACGGTTCACCTCCAATGCGCCTTGTTGAAATCCCGTCAGGAATGCCGCCAGATTGTCGCCCAGCGCATCGCAAAGATATCCGCCCTCCTGCACAATCACACTGGGCAATCCGATCCTGCCGATGCGCGCCCCGATCTTCTCAAAGCCTGCCGTCGTCACCTTCATCCCCTGCAAAGGATCGCCGTGATAGGCATCCAGCCCCAGCGCCACCACCAGAAAATCGGGAACGAACGCCGCGACAGTACCGATTGCGTCCTCCAATGCAGGCAGGTACTCGCCATCCCCGGTCGCCCGCGGCAGCGCAAGGTTGCGGTTATAGCCAAAGCCCGCACCGCGCCCGCGTTCATGCGCATAACCGCAGACATAAGGATAATACTCCGCAGGGTCGGAATGCAGCGAGACTGTCAGCACATCGGCGCGCTCATAGAAAATGCCCTGGGTGCCATTGCCGTGGTGGACATCGACATCCAGGATCGCGACCCGCTGACCCGCCCCGCGCAGCATCTGCGCGGCAATGGCCGAATTGTTCAGAAAACAAAACCCGCCCGCCAGATCGGCATAGGCATGGTGCCCGGGCGGGCGCGACAACGCATAGGCCGCCGCCGCGCCTTCCAAGACCGTGTTCGCGGCGGCAATCGCGGTCCTGGCCGCCCAAAGCGCCCCCTCCCAGGTGCCTGCCCCAATCGGGCAGGCCGCATCAGCCTGGTGATAGGCCGCCAGCCCGACAGCGCTGCGGGGATAGCCACCCATCGTGCGGTCCAGGTGCAGGTTCGGGATCACCTCCGGCCCGGTACCCGGGATCTTTATCCAGGCATCGTGCACGGTTTCCAGAAACCGCAGATATTCGGGCGTATGCACCGCTGCGATTGCACTCATTCCGCCATCGCGCGGGCGCTCCAGCCCGACGCCTGCCTTTGCGGCGCCATCGACCAGGCGCGCGGCCCGTTCCGGCACCTCCTCAGCTGAACCCATCTGGCCCAGGCGCATAAAGCTTTGCGGATCGTGGCGGCCCGTCTCTTCGGCGAAAAAACCTCTCATATCGCAGTCAGCCCCCCGTCAACGGCAATCGCCTGCCCGGTCATGAAGCTGTTTCCCGGATCGGCCAGCATCAGCATGACGTTCACGACCTCGTCCGCCTCGCCGACCCGGCCCATGGGGATCCGGCCCGATATCCGGTCCAGCGTATCCTCGCGCCCCTCGCCCTTTTGCGCACCCATCTTGTCGGTGAACCCGTACAGCATCGCGGTGCGGGCAAAGGCCGGGCAAAGCGCGTTCACCCGAACGCCGAACCGGGCGTATTCATCAGCCGCCGCTTTGGTCAGCCCGACAACCGCATGCTTCGACGCCGCATAGGCCGCGCAGTATCCCGCCCCCGTAATTCCGGCGACCGAGGCTGTGTTCACGATGGACCCGCCACCTGCAGCCGCCATAACCGGCAGTTGGTATTTCAGGGCCAGGAACACGCCGCGCCCGTTCACCGCCATCATCTCCTCGTATTCGTCCAGCGTCGTATCGGGCAGGCGCTTCATCTCGGTAAAAATGCCGGCATTGTTGACCGCGATGTCCAGGGCGCCGAACCGGTCCAGGGTCGCGGCGACATGCGCCTCTTGATCCACGGCGGACGAGACATCGACAACCTGCGTCAACACCTCGGCGCCGCCCAGCTCCTGCGTCAGCGCCGCAAGCCCGTCGCCGTCCCGGTCACACAGCGACAATTTCGCGCCCTCACCGGCGAACCGCATGGCCGCCAATCTCCCGAACCCGCTGGCCGCGCCCGAAATCAGCACTGTCTTTTCATCGAACCGCATCTCGTCTCCCCAATCCACACTCAGGCGCGCCCGCCCGGCCCGCCTGCGCCGCCACGCCGACTAACGAACGGCGTTATCGCCCCGCCGCCGCATCCAATCCGCGCTGCGCAAATTCCGACACCCATTCGCCCATGGCCAGCGCCTGTTCCGGGTTCGAGGCCGACCCGTCCAGGCCGCGCTTCAAAACGCCTTGAACAATCGCGGCCATGCGAAAGAAAGAAAAGGCCAGGGCAAAATCAAAGATCGGGATCCCCGGCAGACCGCGCCGCGCGCAATACATCTCGATATATTCGGCCTCGCTGGGCACGCCCAGCGCCGCCCGGTCCGCATCCCCGAACCCGCGCGTCTCTGGCCCCGGCGGCATGCGCCACTGCATGCACTGATAGGCAAGATCGGAATATGGATGGCCCAGCGTCGCCAACTCCCAATCCAGCACCGCCAACACCCGCCCATCCGGCGAATAGATCATGTTGTCCAGCCGATAGTCGCCATGCACCAGCGTGGCGATACCATCATCGTCCGGAATATTGTCACCGACCCAGGTGATCAGTTTCTCGACCTCGGGCCGCGCCACCGTTTCCGAGGCGAAATACTGTTTGGACCAGCGCCCATACTGCCGCGCGAAATAGCTGCCCGGCTTGCCGAAATCGCCCAGTCCAACGGCGCTGAAGTCGATATCGTGCAACGCCGCCAGCACCCGGTTCATGTCCTCGAACATGGCGCGCCGCACCTCGGGCGATCTGTCCGGCAGGCGCGGGTCGAAATGAACGTCGCCGTCAACACAGTCCATGACGTAGAAGATCGACCCCAGAACGCTCTCGTCCTCGCACAGGACATGCATCCCCGGCACCGGCACGTCCGATCCGGCCAGCGCCTTTTGCACCCGAAATTCCCGATCGACCGCATGGGCGGATTTCAACAAAACGCCCGGCGGCTTGCGTCGCAACACATACCGGCCAGACGCGGCGGTCAGAATAAAGGTCGGGTTCGACTGTCCGGTCGGCGTTTTCTCGATGGTCAATGGCCCGCGGAACCCGGCAACATTGTCGGCCATCCACGCGGCGACCACGCCGTCGTCCAACACCGCTGCCGCGTGGGTCTCGCTCATCAGCTATAGGTCTCCGCATGGATCCGGTCCGGGCGCTCCAGATGCGGTATGCCATTGAACATGTTCACGTAAACCCGCTCGCCTGCAAAGATCAGGCGGGTGATGCTGGAATTGCGGCATTGCAGATTGAACTCGATCATCTGCTCGACCGACAGGCCCGTGACCTGCATCAGGATCAAGGCAATCGTCCCGCCGGAACTGGCGGCCAGCACCCTGCCCTCGCCCGCTTTCACGGCCTCGGCGACCGCCGCGCGCGCCCGGTCGTTATAGGCCTGCCAGGTCTCCGATCCTTGCGCTCGCCCCGCGGACCAGTTCAGCAACAGCCCGCGCAACCGGCGAAAATGCGCGCGCCGCGACATTGCCGGGTCCTGATCGCGGTGGCCTGCCCGTTCCAGCAATCCCTTTGCGTCATATTCCTCAAATCCCGGGATCGTCTCGACCGCCGGGGCACCGGCATCGCCAATCGTCTCGGCAATGGCGGCGGCGGTTTCCTGCTGACGGCGCAATGTCCCGGCGCAGATCCGATCGAACCGGGCGCCCATTTCTGCCAGATGTGCCCCCAGCCACCGCGATTGCTGCCAGCCAAGATCTGTCAGCCGATCATAATCGTCCGCCCCAAACGCCGCCTGCCCGTGCCGGACCAGCCATAATTCAACTGCCATCCGGCACCCCTTTGTCGCATTGGGCGGGCACACGGCCCGCCCGGGTCACTCACATCTCGGCATAGACGGCTTGCTCGAACGCCGCATACGCTCCCATGAACCGCGGATCGGCAAAGGGCAGCGCCTGGGTCATGATCACCGCGGCAACCCCCGCCGCCGGGTCGAACCAGTAATGCGAATTCAACACCCCGGCCCAGCCCTGCGATCCGGCATGGCGCATGCCGGGCACATCTTCCTCGACCCGCACGAATCCGAACGAATGCGTCAGCGGCGTGCCCGGGAACAGCTCGACATCCGCCGAAAGCGGCGGCGCCGTCGTCGTCATCTTGCCGACCCGCAAATCGCCGATTGAATTGGCCAGCATCCGGTCAACTGCGTCCTCGGACAGCACCCGGTGCCCACCGGCACTGCCCCGGTTCAGGAAAAGGCGCAGGAAGGTCAGGTAATCGGACGGCGTTGAATACAGCGCGTGGCCCATCCCATAAACTTCCGGATCGGGCGGCGGCTCGAGATCGAAATCAACAAACGCGCCGTCCTCGCCCCGCGCCTTCACCCCCGACAGACGGTCCGCCATATGCGCCTCAACCGCGATGGATGTGTCCTTCATACCCAGCGGCTCGAACAGTTCGGCTTTCAAGAACGCATCGATACGCTGGCCCGACACCTCCTCGACGATGCGTCCCAGCCAATCGATACCGATGCCATAATCCCACCGGGCCCCGGGATCGAAGGCCAGCGGATACATCAATCCCTGCTTGGTCCCCGTTAGAACGGACGGCGCCCCGGATTTTGCCAACCACTCCCCGATCTCGGGGCACCAGATCTCGTAAACCAGACCCGATGTATGCGTCGCCAGTTGCCGGACGGTCGGCAGGCTGGCGGGCGTCCGCAGAACCGGCTGATCGCCATCGAACCCGGCCAGAACCTGCAGCTCGCCTGCTTCGGGCAGGTAGCGGTCGATCGGATCGTCCATGCCGATTTCACCCCGGTCGACCAGAATCATCGCAGCGGTCGACCCGACCGCCTTGGTCATCGAAAAAATGCGGTGGACGGTATCGGGTGCCGCCGCCCGGCCCGGCGCCGCATCGCCCGCCCCGCCCTGCCAGGTCACGCCTTCCGCGTTCGCTGTCATGCCGACCAGAAACGGCGCATCGCCGTTCGCCACAGCCCGGTCCAAAACCTCTTGCTTGGTGCTCATCGCGCCTTCTCCCTTTGTCGATTTCAACCAATCCGCGGCTCAGATCCCGCCCTGCGGACCACTCAGATCCCGCCCCGCGGACCAATCGTCAATGTGCTGAGCGCGCGGCGCAAGCCATTTCTACTTTTCATCCACAGCCTTCTGTGTTCCGTTGCTATCGCCTTCTGGGTGTATGCCCAGGGCACAAACTTGGGAGGAAGAACATGAAATCCTTGATCAAAACGGTCGCGGCAACCGCTGCGCTGGGCGTTATCGGCTCGATGTCAATTGGCACCGCCGCAATGGCTTGCAGCGCAGAGGACCTGGAGGCCTGTAAGGGCAAGCCATGGGTCGATGGCGACGTGATGGAAACACCGCTCGGTTCGAAATGGTGGCCACACCCGCTTTGGGGGGCCGGCGACGAAGCAGGCTCGACCAACTGGTACACAAAACCCGAAGTTATCGCACGCGCACTGGCCGCAAACGGCGGGAACGGCAAGGTCTACACACTCGGCCACCCCTACACGGTCGACATGCCACTGTTCGGCGCGCGTAAGTTCAGCCTGCGTATCCCCGGCATGCCGACAGGCGGCCCGGGCGGTCTGGGCAGCAACCGGATCACCTGGAATGACGAGTTCCTGGCAACCGAAGTCGGCCAGGTCGGCACACAGTTCGATGGCCTGGGCCATATCGGCGTTGTCGTCGGCAAGTCCGGTGATCTGACCGAAGCCCGTTGGTATAACGGCTTCTCGGCCGCGGAAATGCACGGCGCCTATGGTTTGCAAAAACTCGGCGTTGAAAAGCTTCATCCGATCATCGCGCGCGGCATCCTGATCGACGTTGGTGCCATTTGGGGCGCCGACATGAAGGCCGGCGACATGATCAAGATGGAGCATGTCAAAAAGGCGCTCGACGCTCAGGGCATGGCCGACTTCAAGTTCGAAGCTGGCGATGCGGTGATCATCCGCACCGGGTGGGAACAGCACTGGGGCGATCCGGCCACCTATAACGCTGGCGCACCCGGCATCGGTATGGAAGTGGCCCGGTGGATCGCCGAAGAAGTCCAGGCGGGCGTGACCGGGTTCGACACGTGGCCTGGCGATGCGGTTCCGAACGAAGACGAAGCTTGCGTCTTCTGCGTGCACACCTTCCTGCAAACACGCCACGGCATCGTTAATCAGGAAAACATGGTCCTCAGCGGTCTTGCCGCCGACAAGCTCTATGTCTTTACCTACATTTACTCACCGGCGCCAATCGCTGGTGCAACCGGGTCAATGGGCGCTCCGCTCGCGCTGCACTGATACCGGTCGATCAACCAATCTGGGCGGCCTTCGGGCCGCCCTTTTTCGTGCGACGAAAGGCACTTAGGCGGCAATCGCCGCCCTGCCCGGCAAAGGTTCAGTCGAACAACACCGACCAGACAAAGGCGCCGCGCGTATATCCGCAGCCATCTGCCGTGTTCAAAACGCGGGCGCGGCCGGTCTGATCTTCCAGGCATCCACGCGACCAGGCGCCGCTACGCTCGCCGCCTGCGGTGGAAAACGTGCCCAACCCGTCGGGCAAGCCGTTCTTGAAACGCCCCTCGAACCCGCGTCCATCGTCGAACCCGATGATCCCGGAACCGTGGAAGACACCGTTGCGAAAATCGCCTTCGTACCGATATCCGCGCCAGTTGCGTGCAATCCCGACACCGTCAGACTTGCCGTCGATCAACTGGCCTTCATAGGTCGAAATGACCGGTTGGTTGCGGTGGCGATGCTCGATGGTCAGGGTCCCAACCCCATTTGCATATCCTGCCGAGCAGGCGCCGTCCCACACCGCCTCCCCCTTCGGCTCGGGCCTCTCCAGCCACACCCTGCAATCCGGGCGGTCGGTCTCGGCGAACTGCGCACGGGTCTGCGGGTGCGTTCGCCGGATACGGGCGATCAACTCGGGGGTCATCGGGTCACCGGTCGCGACCGGCGCCGTGTCCAGTTCCCAATCCACCGCATAAGCCGCCAGGGCCGCGCGTCCCTCGTCGGTCCAGTCGCGCAGATTGCGCCCGACATCATATCCCTCGTCACGCAACGTCGCCTGCAGCGTGATGGTGCCGTCGCGGTTCAAGCCGGATTCCAGACGCTGCGTGCGCTTGACCCCAACGATTCCGATTGCCAGCACCAACCAGGCGCCGCAGATCACACCGATCAGGACTTGGCGTAAAAACCACAACATGCGGACCTCGGATCACCCGGTCTATTGGCCTTATACTGCCAAGGTTGCACCAATCCGTCGAGGACCGCGGTAGTTCCGCCGCTAACTACTCGTTTAGGTTGAGCAGCCAGTCAAAGCCCTCGGCCACCCATTCAGCAGGGATCGAATGCCCGCGCGGGTGCAGACACAACTCGACAGTCTTCCCGCCCTCGCCTGCCCAGCCCCGACACCGGAACCTCTCGGTATCATACTGCCGGTCGACAATGTCATCCGCGCGGTTCAGGCGCCGCAGCAATGCCAGACCTTCAGGAATAGGCATCGAATTGTAAACGCCCACCTCATCATAGGCCACGACCCGGTCGGCCAGCCCGTGAATGTGGCGCAAATTGACCGGCCCGGTCGGACAGTCCTGCGGCGTCGAATTCCAGAAACCCCCGGCAATCGGCGCGTATCCGGCGAACAGATCGCCCGCATAGCAAGCGACATTCCAAACCATCGACGCCCCGCGCGAAAAGCCCGACGCCAACGAGCGGGCGGGATCGACCGGCCAACGCGACTGCACATCCGCCATGACCGCGGTGACAAAGGCGCGCTCGTCGCGCCCGCCCTCTGCCCGTCCGGCCCCGATCTGGCGCCAGTATCCTGTCCGCGCATAGGGCGCCACGAACAAGGCGCCCCGTTTGTGCGCCGCATTGATCATTGCACGATTGCGAAACACGCCTTCGGGCGAACCGTTCCAGCCGTGAAAATAGACGATCACCGGCAGCGCGCCCGCACCGTCCCACCCGGGCGGCGGCGCTGCCAGATAGTACCCGCCCTCAACCTCGCATCGGTCCCCGACGGCGCCGCAGGCCAATGCAGGCCCGGACAGTCCTGACCAGATGAGCACGGCAAAAAGGGCGATGGCGATCCGGCGCATTGCGTTCTCCGTTTTCGGTCAAGGCGGACCGGCCGCCGACCTTTTCCCGATTGCGCCCGGCAATCAAATTAACTCACCGTGAACACAATGTCGGGCGCCGGGCGGTCGCAGGATGCCAACAGATCTTCTGAAGGTTCTCTCAGATTGCATTAGCGATAAGTTAGTGAAAAATCGTTCGCAGACGCGATCGCCAATGGAAAACCGCGAAGATCTTCAAAGAGATCACCTGATGAACCGCAGTGAGAATCTCTAAGCGAACCTTGCAGAATGTTGTGCGTGAACGTCGCGTCGGCGCCGCTAACCGCGCGCCAGCGGAAAGGCCGAATGAACACCCGGCTCGGCGACCAGCGGGGCGCCGTGGAACAGATGGTCCGGCGTCAGGTCGGACAAGCGCTTCACCCCCAACAGACCCATTGCCGAGTGAATTTCGTTCTCCAGAATTTCCAGCGCCCGCACGACGCCCGCAGGCCCGCCGACCGTCAGCGCATAGCAGTAAAGCCTGCCGATCCCGACGATATCGGCGCCCAGCGCCAGCGCCTTGATCACGTCGGTGCCGCGACTGATACCGCCATCCATGATGATCTGCGACTGGCCGCCAATGGCCTCGCTGACCTGCGCCAAAACCGCGGCAGACCCCAGTCCGTGATCCAGTTGCCGCCCGCCGTGGTTCGAGACGTAGACCGTCTCGATCCCATGATCGACGGCGATGCGCGCATCCTCGGCGGTTCCAACCCCTTTCAACATCAAGGGAATATCATAAGCCTTTCGAATTCTTGCAATATCTGCCCAACTCAGCGACGCCTGGGCGTGGACGGAATCCGAATTCACAAAGGCCCGCCAGGGCTTGTCGAACCGTTTGACGATGTCGCGCTCGCGCCGCGAATAAACGGCCGTATCGACGGTAAATGCAAATGCATTAAAACCCGCCTCAATGGCCGCCTCCACCTCATCTTCGATGAACCGGCCAAACCCGCGGACATAAAGCTGAAACACCGCTGGCGCCTCTCCGGCAGCGCCGCGCACCTCAGGTTTGGTCCGGGTCGAAACCGAACTGGCCATGACCGCGCAGCCAAAATCGCGCGCCGCCTCGGCCACGGCAACGGCCCCCGCCTCGTCAAAGGTTTCCAACCCGCCAACCGGCGCCAGCATCACCGGCAACCGGATGTCCCGGCCCAGGAAAGATGCAGTTGCATCTAATTCGCTGACATCCACCAGAACCCGTGGGCGCAAGGCCAAAGCATCCAATGCCGCGCGATTGCGGCGCAACGTGGTTTCCGTCTCGGTCCCGCCGATCAGATAGTCCCAGCCATTGTCGTCCAACTGGCGCCGCGCCGCATCAACAAACTCGTGCAACGTCAAGTATTCATTGTTTAAACTTCGATTGCCCGGGTTAGTCATTTGCGGCGCCTCCGCCCCCGCGTCACAGGCTCGGCCGCCTCTTCGCGCAAGATCTGCAACGGGCGCTCCAAGGGCGGTTCGCTCAAAATCGCCATCCAGACCGCAATGTCCTGGTCGTCTCCGGACAAAAGCCCGCTTCCACCCAGAATCGGCTCCATAATCCGCGGCGCAGAAATCACCACGCCATCGACGACCACGGCGATTGTCTGACCCAGACGCAGCGTCGTGAACTCGCCAAACAGCTTGGTGCCTTCGGCCGTAAAGCGAAACGACAGGGCCGGCAGGCCGCGCGCATCGCCGACCTGATCGACTGCCTGCAAGATCTCACCAGACAGCGCGGGATCGGCCAGAACCACATAGGCCCCGTCATCGGGGCTCAGACCTGGCAGGCAAGCCGTGCCCGGCGCCAAGGCATCTGGGCAGGTAAGGACCAGATCATCGACCGCGTGAAAGGCCAGAAAGCCGCGTGCCGTCAGGATCTGTTGCAACAGCGGATCGGCCAGATCACGATCGATTTCGACCCTAAGACCGTCCTCGACCACCGTTATGTCGGGATACCGCTTCCACGTGGCCAGGCGTCCCTTCAGGATCGCGATCTGGCGATCCGGATCATCGGATACCGGCCCCAGAATATAGGCAACCCGCTCGACCGTGCTGCCAGCCAGCGCAGCGCCGGACGACAAGAGGACAGGGACCACCAGCGCCCAAAGCAAAAGACGAACAGCAGAGACCATATCTATCCCCTTGAAAACAGGCCATTTCCGGGGCGCCATCAGCGCCCCAGAAACCTTGATCAAGCGACTTCGAACAGACCCGCCGCGCCCATTCCGCCACCGACACACATGGTGCAGACAACGTATTTGGCGCCGCGCTTTTTACCCTCGATCAGCGCATGACCGACCATGCGCGCGCCCGACATTCCGTAAGGGTGGCCGATCGAGATAGCGCCGCCGTCGACGTTCAAATTTTCGTTCGGTATGCCCAGCCGGTCGCGGCAGTAAAGGACCTGCACCGCAAACGCTTCGTTCAGCTCCCACAGATCGATGTCGTCCATCTTCAGACCGTTGGCTTCCAGCAGCTTGGGCACCGCAAAGACCGGGCCGATCCCCATTTCGTCCGGGTCGCAGCCCGCCACTGCCATTCCGCGATAGATTCCAAGCGGTTGCATCCCGCGGCGCTCGGCTTCCTTTGCCTCCATGATCACCGAGGCCGAGGCCCCGTCGGACAGCTGAGAGGCATTGCCAGCGGTGATATAGCCGCCCTCTTTGATGACCATGCCGTCCTTGAAGACCGGGCCGAGACCCTGCAATCCATCCAACGTCGTGGTCGGGCGATTGCCCTCGTCCTTGTCCAGAACCACGTCCTTTTTCGAGATTTCTTTGGTTTCCTTGTCCTGGACCAGCATGGTCGAGGGCAGCGGCACAATCTCGTCGTCAAAGGCGCCGCGCTGCTGACCCGCGGCAGTGCGCATCTGGGACTGGTATCCGTATTCGTCCTGCACGTCGCGGCTGACACCATAGCGGTCTGCGACCGTCTCTGCCGTCTCCAGCATCGACATGTAGAGCGACGGAATAGTGTCCACGATCCACGGGTCGCGCAGCCGGTCGGTGCGCATATTCTTGTTTTGCACCAGGCTGATCGATTCGACACCGCCGCCCACGACGGCGTTCATGCCGTCATGCACAACCTGTTTTGCCGCGGTCGCAATCGCCATCATGCCCGAGGCGCATTGACGGTCCAACGACATGCCTGCGACCGTATTGGGCAGGCCCGCGCGGATTGCCGTCTGCCGGCCGATATTTCCGCCGGTCGAGCCTTGTTGGATCGCTGTGCCGATCACCACGTCTTCGATCTCTCCGGGCTCGATCCCTGCCCGCTCGATGGCATGTTTGACCGCATGACCCGAAAGCTCCTGCGCCTGGGTGTCGTTAAAGGCGCCGCGGAATGCCTTGCCGATGGGCGTGCGGGCGGTAGAGACGATGACGGCTTCGCGCATGGGAAACTCCCTGATCTTAAGGTTTGACCTGACAGGGTCCGTGTTTCGCACCGACATGGCGCAAAAGTCAAAAGCCGAGAGCCCGCCGGTCCGCGCAATCACATGGGGGCGAGAATTTGCACACCCGGGTCAGCGCTGTGCGGGCACGAAGCGGCCTGTTTTCGGGTCGCGCACCAGCAAACCGGCCTGGATGCACGGCTGCATCGGCACATAGGACTGCCGGTCGCAGAAAGCGGCCCATTCTCCCGGTCCGCAAACACCCTTGGTGGCGCATTCGATCAGCGCTTCGGCCTGCCCGGTGCTGATCGAGTAGGAATAACCCTTGCAGGGCCCAGCATCCAAGGTCAGCGCATCGCCGCGTTCGACAAGGATAAAATGCGCCTCCAGCGGTGCGCCACCGACCGCCGGAAACTGGGTACACACAAGCCCCGCACAGGCGATCGACAGCGTGATCGGGTGATCTTCAACACTGAAACCGCCGCCTGCACCATGCAATGTGCCAGTGAAAAGGTAATCCGCACTGATCGGGCCGGGACGGCTCGACGGCACGATCTCTCCCGTCTCCGGGTCCAGATTAATGGGTTGCGGCGGCGCGGGCAGCTTTCCGGCAGGCCGGACATTGCCGACGCCGACATAGGCAATTTCGGCGCGTTTCAGCGCGGTATCCAACTTGTTGGCAAAGCCTGCATCGGACCGGCAGGTCATCTCGGCAGCCACTGCAGGAAGCGCAGTCAGCGCCGCGATGACGGCAAGTGCGATTAGCGCCAGCCGGGTCACATCGCCACCACGCCGATCGTCAGACCGCCGCAGACATAAAGCGTCTGGCCCGTGGTAAAGCCCGCGCGCTGGTCCAGAAAGAAATCAACAGCGTGGGCGATGTCCTCGGGTTGGCCAATGCGACCGACCGGAATGCCTTCGCGCATCTGCCGGGTCACCGGACTGTCCGGCGGGTTGGCACCGCGAAACAGCTCGGTCTCGACCGGCCCGGGACCAACCGCATTGACGGTGATGCCGTGGCGCGCCAACTCCAGCGCCCAGACCCGCGTTGCACTGATCAGCGCGCCTTTCGAACCGGCATAGGCAGTGCGCAGCCCCTTGCCCAGCGCCGCGCGGCTGGCAATGTTGACGATCCGCCCGAACTGATGGTGCTTCATGGCTGGCAGGCAGGATTGCACGATCATCGCCGGGGCCAGCACGTTCAGGTCCATTGTCCGGGAAAAGTCAACGGGGTCAAAGTCTTCGACCGGGTCCAGCAGTGCAACGCCCGCACAATTGACGATACGCGTGATGTCATGGGACCGCGTGATGGCGGCCATCGCCTCAACAACCTCTGCCCGGTCCATCAAATCGGCCCGGACCGTCTCTCCCGGCGCGTCGGCGCCCGGTTGATCGCGGTCGAGATTGATCACAACTTCGCCCATCGCCGCCCGGCTGGCCACGACCGCGGCCCCGATCCCGTTCGATCCGCCGGTAATCAGGGTTGCCGTTGGCCTGGTCATGGTGCTCCTTTGGTTGCGCGAACGCTACGGGCCGCTTTCGCACCGATCAAGGGGCGGTGTTGCGGACAGACCAGTTTCGCGCTCGAATACGTGGCGGCCCGGATCGCAGTTGGTGGCGCTCGGGGCCTCGATAACGAGGTGAGGGTCCGTGATGTCAGACGCCCAGACTGAACAGCCGACGCATAACGGGCTGCTGCAGGCCGAGAAGACGCTGCCGTTTACGTGGTATTTCGACCCGGAACACCATGCCCGCGAAATGTCGTCTATCTGGCAACGCGGCTGGATCTATGTCTGCCGGTCGGCAGTTTTAAAGCCGCTGGACTATCGCACCCTGTCAATCGGCGATCAGAACGTCGTTGTCCTGCGCGGCGCCGACGGGGACCTGCGCGCCTATCACAACGCCTGCCGTCATCGCGGGTCGATCCTTTGTACCGAAGCGGCGGGCAGGCTGGGTTCGCGCTTAATGGTCTGCCCTTATCATCAGTGGTCCTATGCCTGCGACGATGGCCGGTTGGTCAAGACCACCTCGTTTACAGAGCCAGAAGGCTTTGACCGGGCCCAGTACGGATTGTTTCCCGTCGCGCTGGCCGAATGGCGCGGATGCATTCTGATCAATCTGGACAAGGACGCCGCCTTCGACCCTTCGGCGGCTTTCCAAAGACCGCCTGACACTCTGGTGAATTTTCCGCTGGAGACGATGGTCCTCGGGCACAGCTGGACCTCTGAAATTGCCTGCAATTGGAAGGTCTTCTGGGAAAACTTCAACGAGTGCCTGCATTGCCCGAATGTGCACCCGGAATTGGCGGACCTTGTGCCGATGTTCACCCGGCGGATCATAAATCCGCGGGATGTTCCGGACTGGGCTGATCATGAAGCGGTGGACGATCCGAAATTTCGCGGCGGCATGACGCCCGGCGCCGAAACCTGGTCGTCAGATCACAGTGCACAGGGCCATGTGATCGCGACGTTAACGCCGGAAGACCTGGCGCGCGGGCATACATATGCGTCGGCCTGGCCCAGTTTCTTTATCGGCGGTTTCCCAGACCATGTGCGCATCGTTCAAATGATGCCAACAGGTCCTGAAAGCATGCGCCTGACCGCCGAATGGCTGTTCGCCGCAGCGACATTGGCCGACCCCGGCTATGATCTGGCGAATGTGGTCGATTTCGGTGTTTTGGTCATGGAGCAGGATGCCCGCGCCTGCGAATTGAACCAGCGCGGGCTGCACGCCGCACCTTTGGACCATGGCGTGCTGATGCCCGAGGAATACGTTCTGAAACGGTTCCAGGACTGGGTTCGGCAAGAAACGCAGTCATAGAGGACTGGGATCGATCTGGCGCCGCAGGGCGCCAGGACAGGACAGAGTGCCCGGCTAGGAAAAGAACTGCCGGGTCAGCCAGCGGGCCGCGACCGCGGGGCGTTCGGCGTCCTCGATTTCGACGGTCACATCATAGGTCAGCGTAATCTCGTCCGGCTTGTCGGTCTTGGCCTCGGCCAGCACGAACTTGCCGCGCACATTGGACCCGGTTGGGACAGGCGAGACAAAGCGAATGCGGTCGAGGCCATAGTTGACCCCGCGCACGGCGCCGTCGATCGACGGAATGACGTCATAGGCCATGGCCGACAAAAGCGAGAGCGTCAGGAACCCATGGGCGATCGTGCCGCCCCAGGGGGTCTCCTGCGCCGCCTTTTCGGGGTCTGTGTGGATGAAGTACCAGTCTTCGGTGCAGTCGGCGAATGTATCGATCCGGCTCTGCGGCATCGGAAACCAGCGCGAAGTGCCGATCTCTTCACCCACGCGGGCGGCCATGGCATCGGCGGTTGCAGTTTGGCGGTAATTGTCGCTCATCGGGTCCTCACGCTGCGTCGTGGATGCTGGTGCCCAGATCCTCGGCCACCATCCAAAGCCGGTCCTGGCCGAAATGCATAGTGTCGCCGACAAAGAAAGTCGGCGCGCCGAAGGCACCGCGGGCGTGGGCGCTTTCGGTGTTTTCCTTCAGCTTGTCCTTGATCGCCGGATCGCCGATCCGGGCCATGAACTCCTGCGGGTCAATATCCAGTTCCATCAACAACTTGGCCATGTTGGCCGGGTCGTCGATCACCTGGTTTTCGACATGCAGCGCACGGTAAAGCCGGGTCACATATGCTTCGAATTTTTCGTCATCCAGCAACGCAACAGCGCCGCGCATATGGTGCAGGGTCATCTGCGGGAACTTTTCGTTGCGCTGAAAATCCAGATCGTAAAGCGCGCACCACCGGGCGAGATCGTTGTTCATCCACTGGCCCTTGTTCGGAACGGTCCCCGGCGGCTGATTGCCCGAGGCCTGCATCAGCCCGCCCAGAAAGATCGGCGTGTACTTGATCTCGGCGCCTGCCCGTTTGGTAATGCGCGGCAGCACGTGCCAGGCGATATAGGCGGCCGGGCTGACAATATCGAAACAGAACTCGACGGTTTTGGTCATGGTGATCCTCCGTTTCCTGCGACCCTAGCGCCGGGAAATACAGCTTGCGAGCAGGAATGACCCGCCCCACCTTGGGGCAAGTGAGAAATCAGGAGGATGTCATGGCCGATACGATGAAAGAGGTGGTTCTTGCCGCCCGCCCGGAGGGTGAACCGAAACTAAGCGATTTCCGGGTCGAGGAAAAACCGGTGCCTGACTGCCCTGCGGACGGGATTCTGGTCAAGGTGCTGTGGCAATCGCTGGACCCTTACATGCGCGGACGGATGGACGAATCGAAATCCTATGCCGCCGCCGTGCCCATCGGAGGGCGGATGGAGGCAGGCTGCGTCGGCGAGGTGATTGCCAGCAACAATCCGAAATTTGCCATTGGCGATACGGTCGAAGGCCGCTTCGGCTGGAGCACTCACGCCGCCGACAGCGGCCAGGGTGTGCGCAAGATCGACCCAAATCTGGCGCCGATCCAGACCGCGATCGGGATTCTGGGTATGCCGGGCATCACGGCTTATGTCGGGTTGCTGGATCACGGGCGGCCAAAGGCAGGCGAGACGCTGGTCGTCGGCGCCGCCACCGGCGCGGTCGGCACGCTGGTCGGGCAGTTGGGCAAGATCAAGGGGCTGCGCGTCGTCGGCGTCGCAGGCGGGCCGGAAAAATGCCGGTTCGCGGTCGAGGAGTTGGGGTTCGATGCCTGTATCGATCACTACGCCCAGGCCGACGGGTCGGCGATGACCAAGGCCCTGGCGACGGAATGTCCGGACGGGGTCGATATCTATTTCGAGAACGTGGCGGGCAAGACGCTGGACGGGGTCATGCCGTTGATGAATGTGTGGGGCCGGATGCCGGTTTGCGGCATGATCTCGCAATACAATCTGGGCGGTCTGGGGGCCGCGGGCGGCGACTGGCCGGACCGGCTGCCCAAGCTGTGGCGCACGATCCTGGTGCAACGCCTTTCGGTGCGCGGGTTTATTATCACCGACCACTATGACCGGTTCCCCGCGTTTCTCGAGGAAGTCTCGGGTTATATCCGCGATGGCCGCGTGAAATACCGGGAATCGATCACCGAGGGGGTCGAAAACGCTCCGCAGGCGTTCCTGGACATGCTGAAAGGCGGCAATTTCGGCAAGACGCTGATCAAGATGACCTAAGCCGGGCAGCGACCGCAATTGAACCAGATGGCGAACCATATGGCGGGCTGGGGCCCGCCATTTTCGTCAGCGGAAGGCTGCGGCCCTACCCTGCAATGGCATCGGTGATCGCCTGACCAAGATCCGCCGTTGTCGCCTGCCCGCCAAGATCGGCTGTTTTTGGTGCATTGCTATCGCCCAGCACCGTTTCGATGGCGGTCAGGATGGCGGCGGCAGCCTCTGGTTGCCCAAGATGCTCCAACATCATGGCACCGGACCAGATCTGCCCGACCGGGTTGGCAATGCCCTGCTCGGCAATATCCGGCGCCGAGCCGTGAACAGGTTCGAACATCGACGGGTACAGGCGTTCGGGATTGATATTGGCCGACGGCGCAACCGCAATGGTGCCCGTAACGCCGGGGCCGAGATCGGACAGAATGTCCCCGAAAAGATTGGTGGCGACGACAACGCGGAACCGGCCGGGGTCCATAACCATTCGGGCGGCCAAGATGTCGATATGGTGCTCTTGCGTCGCGATTTCGGGATAATCTGCGGCAACGACGCGAAAGCGTTCGTCCCAATAGGGCATCGAGACGAAGATGCCGTTCGACTTGGTCGCCATGTCGACCCGGTCAGCGCCAATCTTTTTTGCCAAATCAAAGGCATAGCGACTGATCCGATCACAGCCCTTTCGGGTAAAGATGGCTTGCTGCGTGACAAACTCCCGCTCGGTGCCGCTGAACATCATGCCACCGACCTGGCTGTATTCGCCTTCTGTGTTCTCGCGCACCACCCAAAAGTCGATATCGCCCGGTTTCTTGTCCGCCAGCGGGCATGGCACGCCGGGCAAAAGCCGGACCGGGCGCAGGTTGACGTACTGATCAAACTCGCGCCGGATCGGAACCAGCAGCCCCCAAAGCGAAATGTGGTCCGGCACGCCGGGGAACCCGACGGCGCCCAAGAAAACGGCATCGGACTGGCGAAGCTGCGCAATCCCGTCCTCCGGCATCATCGCACCGGTCGCCTTGTAGCGCTCGCACGACCAGTCGTAATGGGTTGCCTTGATCGTGACGCCCGCCAGCGCGGCGGCCTTTTCGACAGCGCGCAGGCCCTCGGGCATCACTTCGTTGCCGATGCCGTCGCCTGGGATACAGGCAATCTGGTAGGTGGTCATGGGATGCTCCTGAAAACTGATGGGATGTCGGTTGGGCCGGTGTCGGGGCCGCTGGCTTGCAGCCATTTGTGGCGATCTAATCTCACTCTCGGTCTTTGGCTCTGATCTCTGCCGCGTCCGCCAGCAGGTCGGCAAGTTCCTTGTTCCAATTCCCAAGCTCCGGCCCAAGGCTGTCGATCCCGCCCGGCGTATCGGAAAGGCGCGGAAATGTAGCGGGGACCGTGATCGGGCCGAGATCGGGATGGTCGTGCACCTCCATCGCGCCGCGGGCGGCGAAATGAGGGTCCTGGAAGATGTCGGCGATCGTGTTGACCGGACCGCAAGGCACATCGCCCGCGGTGCAAAGGCGGACGACTTCGGCCATGGGGTGCGCCATGGTGAAGGCCTCGACCGTGCCGTCGATCAGATCGCGCTCGGCCAACCGGTCGGCGGTTTTCGGGAACCGGTCCGCCAGGTCCGCGCGATCCAGCACATTTCGGGCCAGCCGGTCCCACATCCGGTCCGAGGTGCAGGCAATGGCGACCCAGCCGCCGTCGGCGCATTGGAAATGGCCATGTGGACAGGCCTGACGGGTCATGCGGCCCTCGCGCCCCCGCACGGTTCCATTCCAGGCATAGACGGTCGCGGTTTCATCCAGGATGCGGAAAGTCGATTCGTAGAGCGCAACATCGATCACCTGGCCTTTGCCGGTGCGCTCGGCGACGCGGGCGGCCAGCAGGACACCGAGGGCGCCGTACATGCCCGAGAAATAGTCGGCGAGCGAGGAGGAGCCGGGCGTGACGGGCGGGCCGCCCGCCATCCCGGCAAGGGCCGTCAGGCCGCCGACAGCATGGGCGATGCGGGCAAAGCCCGGGCGATCCTTGTAGGGGCCATCCTGGCCGTAACCGGTCACGCGCAGGATGATCAGCGCCGGGTTCAGGGCGTGCAGGACTTCGGGCGCAAGGCCCCACTTTTCCAAGGTACCGGGACGGAAATTTTCGATCAGCACGTCCGAGCGGCGGGCGAGTTCCTTGAGCCGGGCCTGATCGTCCGGGTCCTTTAGATCCATGGTGACCGAGACCTTGTTTCGGTTCTCGCTTTGGAAAAACAGCGACAGGTTCTCGATTTCGGTGGCCATACCGAACCGGCGACCGGCTTCGCCGCCATCGGGATGCTCGACCTTGATCACCTGGGCGCCAAACTCTCCCAGGATCGTTGCGGCATACGGCCCGGCAATAAACGAGGCGAGGTCGAGGACGCGGATGCCGTCAAGCGGTCTCATCTGCGGTTCCGAAAAAAGTTGACAGCTGTCAACTTCGTTACCGGAAGGTTAACCCGGGAGCCTGGGTCCGCGCGGAAATCAATCATTCTGTTCCTCCATCTCGGCGAACGCCTGGCGGGCAACGCGGGTTGCCTCCAGCGCCGCCGGGCCACCGCAATATATCGCCGATTGCAGGATCGCTTCCTTTATCTCGGCCCGGGTCACGCCGTTTCGAATCGCGCCCTTTAGGTGCAGTTTAAGTTCGGCATCGGCGCGCAACGCGACCAGCATGCCGATGTTCAACAGCGAGCGATCCCGGCGCGAAAGGCCGGGGCGGTTCCAGACGTCGCCCCAGGCATAGCGCGTGATAAAGTCTTGCAGCGCATCGTTAAAATCGTCCATCCCGGCCAGCGAGGCGTCGACATAGTCGTCGCCGACAACCTCGCGCCGGGTGGCCAGGCCCTGATCCCAAAGCGGATCGCGGCGTTCTTCGGTTTTTCGCTGGGTCATGCCAGCACCCGGACCGGTTGGCCGGATATCCAGGCCTGGATGCTTTCGACCATCTGGCCATAGAACGCCCGATAGATCCCGTCGGTTACATAGCCAAGATGCGGCGTCAGAACCGTGTTTTGTGCGCGGCGTATCGGGGCATCGGGGTCCAAGGGTTCCAGATCGTAGACATCGACGCCTGCCCCGGCGATGGTCCCCTTGTTCAGCGCTGCGATCAGCGCGTCGGTGTCGACAATCGGGCCGCGGGACGTGTTGATGAGATAGGCCGAGGGCTTCATCAGTCCAAGCTCGCGTCCGCCGACCAACCTGCGGGACCGCTCGCCCAGCTTGTAGTGAATTGTCAGGAAATCAGACCGGCGGAACAGATCGTCTTTCTCGACCCGCTCGACGCCGTGCGCTGCCGCAGCCTCGGCGGTCAGGTTTGCCGACCAGGCGATGCAGCGCATATCGAAGGCCTGCGCGATCTGGGCCATTTTCTGACCCAGCTTGCCCAGGCCGAGAATACCGAAGGTCTTGCCGTAAAGATCGGTTCCGAGCGTGGTGATCCAGGATCCTTCGCGCATGCGCGCATTCTCGATGTGAATGTTGCGGGCCAGCGAGATGATCATACCCCAGGCAAGCTCTGGCGTTGCCTGAGCCGAATTTTGCGTGCCGCAAACGGCAATGCCGCGTTCCGCGCAATATTCGAGGTCGATCGCGGAATTGCGCATCCCCGCTGTTGCGAGAAGTTTCAGGTTTGGCAGGCGTTCGAGCAGGTCGCGGCCAAAAGGCGAGCGTTCGCGCATGACGCAGATGATGTCGAAGGGCGCCAAGCGCTGGCTGAAACCCTGCAATCCTTCGTATACCTGATCGAAAAAGACGATCTGATGATCAGATAGGACCGACCAATCTGCCATATCGCGTGCGACGCCTTGATAGTCGTCGAGGACGGCAATTTTCATGAAAACCCTTTCAGTATCCGATCCGGCCATCAGCCAGCCGGTGATAATGCGCAATCAGTTCAGAGCAGAGCGTGATGGTCCGGGTCTGGTCCGTGTATCCGTCCGACCGGTCGCCGCACGCGATGATTTCAAGCGTCAGTCCGTTCGGCCAGGCATAGTCGACCGCGAGTTGGGCCGACATCTCCTCGAGCAACTCGTATCCGGCGGCAAGCTCGCTCCACCGGTCGTCGCCATATCTGACCGGGATCGGTGTGCCGTCACCCGGCGGGTACGCCTTACCGATTGCCTCTGCCGCTTCCAGTTCTTCGGCGATGGCGGTTGCGCAATCGTCGCCGCCGCGCGGCTCGCCCCATTCCGCCAGCAACGCATGCGCACGCCCCGGCCCTTCGCCCGCGACATAGCAGATGATCTGGCGGGCCAAATGCCCCCCCAACCCGGTTCGGATGCGGTCCCGCGCAAGAACGCCGTCTGCTTCGGCGACCAAGATGGTCTCGGCAATCAGCAACAGACGCTCGATCGCGGCCGCGTCACCGCCAGCCGAGATGCGCGTCAGCGCAAAAAGGGTCGCCTTCCGGTCGGCCAGGCCCAATCCGTGCTGATAACCCAATGCGTCTGTCACCTGCTGCCAGATTGCAAATTCGGCGTTTGCGAGCGCGACGCTGTCCGGACCCGTGACCTGCGCCGTTGCAGGCGGGCCAAGGCAGAAGAGAGGAATTGCAACTGCGAGAATTCGCCTGATCATGCCGCGCCGCCGTGAAAGTCGAGCAGCAGGCGGTTTACAGTCTCTGGCGCTTCATACATCGCCCAGTGGCCGCAATCGGGCAGGATCCGGGCCTGAACCGACGAATTAAGCGCCCGGCAGCGGTCGATCCGTTCTTCGGGCGGAGGGATCGCGGCAGCATCATATTCGCCATAGACGATCAGAACCGGCGCTTTCAGTTGCCCGACCAGATCGGGCGTTCCGTCTTCCCAGCTGAGGCGGCGGCTGTCGAAACGGGTCCGGGCGACGTTTTCGACCTGCATTGTGATCGTCCAGTCGTCGATCAGCGTCTTGTCCCACAGCATCAGTTTGCCGAGATTTTCGCCTTGCATGGCCCGGATCTCGGGTGTCGACGGCTCCCGCCCGAGGCGGGCCGCCATGCGCTTGCGGCTGTCCAATGTGAAGGGGCGGTTTTCGGGGCGCCCATACCCGGCCCCGCCGGTCATAGACAGGGCCGCCAGACGCGGGCCGAAACGCACGGCCATGTTGGCGGCGATATACCCGCCAAAGGAAAACCCGCCCAGATGAACCCGGTCCGCGCCATCCGTCGCCCGCTGGATCGCCTGCTCGATTGCCTGCCAACAGATGTTCAGAAATGTCGCCGTGTCGATGTCCCAGCCGAAAGCATCGCTGTCGCCGTAATTCGGCAGATCAAAGGCCAGGACCCGGAACCGCGTCGCGAGCGCATCGACATTTCTGACCCAATGGCGCCAATCGCCGGCGCCGCCATGCAGCAGGACCAGTGGCGGGCCTGCCCCGAATTCGCGAAAGGCGACGCCAGACGACGTCTTCTGCGCGGGCGGAAGATTGTTGCGCCGGTCGAAGACGGGTTGATCCAAGATGTCAGTCCCACCTTTTGTCATTGTCCCAAACCTCGTTCGGCATGGGCAATCCCGCGAAATCCGCGTCGGCCATCGGTTGGTTCGGCGCAATTCCCAGCTTTTCCAAAACCAGCATCAACTGCCGGGTGTGTTGCCCCGAATGCCAGGCGGTGCGTTCCATAAAGTCGTGCAGCGATTGTTCGCCATAGTAACATTCGGCGGGTCGGGTAAAGTCATGGGAACCGGCGCCCCACCACTTGCCATAGCGGGATTGGGTTTGCTGGCCAAAGGCCACGATATCTCCAACCGTGCGCACATGGCTGGGCGCTGGTTCTTCATATTTGCGGGCCGTCAAAGGGTCGCCTTCGGTTTCGTCGACGAAGGCGTTGATGATCTGAAAGATATGGCAGGCCAGATCGCGATAGCTGCGCGGCCGGTCGGGAAGCAGAACGTCCAACTGCGCGGGCGGCAGTTGGGCGGCAAATCTGAGGGCGCCTGCGATAATTGCCCGAATTCGGTCATTGAGATCTGCGGGCGGCAGAACATCCCGCGCCCAGTCGATACCAGCAAAGGCAGCGACATCGCGCAATATCTGGCCAGAGACGAACTTTGACCCGCGCGAGACGATCGGAACCGTGCGCACACCCAGCGCCGCCATCTGATCCATCCCACCCGGATCGTTCAGAACGTCGATCGAGAGAAACGCGACCCCGTTGTCGGACAGAAACTCCTTGGTGCGAAGACAACTGGAACAGCCCGGTTGCCAGAAGACTTTGAACGGTTGTTGCTGCGTGTCGCTTGATGCCGGTTCCATTGAGACCCTCCCGATTGGCGGGCAATCTACGCGCGGGCGCGTACTTGGACAATTCCCCGGGATCGCCTATGGGATTTCGCCTGGGAGGCAGGTGATGACAGATATCGAAAGATTGGAGCGTGCGGTCTTTCGGCCCGAGGTGATCGGGCTGATCGGGCTTAGCTCGAACCCCGCAGCGCCTGCGGGGCGGCCACTCAGCTTTTTGCGTTCGGCCGGATGCGCTTCACAGATCGTGATCGTCAATCCACACCGCGCGGAAGTTCAGGGCGAGCGGGCATGGCCCTCGCTGGCCGAGGCACCAGAGCGCCCGGACCATGTCTATATCCTTCTGGGAACCGGCCGGGTTGAACAGGCTGTCCGCGATTGCGCGGATGCGGGGGTCAAGGTTTGTACGGTTCTGGCCGATGGTTATGCCGAAAGCGGGCGTGCGGGCGCGGCGCGTCAGGCCCGGCTGACGGCGATTGCCGGGGACGCGGGAATGCGCCTGCTGGGCCCCAATTCGATGGGTGTTGCGGATCTGCATTCTGGCCTGCTGTTGACGGTGAACGCCATATATCAAGAGCCTGACCCGCTGACCGGTTCGGTTTCGCTGATCTCGCAATCCGGGTCGATGATGGGCGGCCTGATCAGCCGCGCCCGGGCGTTGGGCGTCGGGTTTTCGCGCATCGCCGCTGTTGGCAACGAGGCTGATCTGGGGGTTGCGGAACTCGGGCAGATGATGTTGCGCGACCCGAATACAGAAGTGCTGTCGCTGTTCCTGGAGACGATCCGCGACGCTGATGGGTTGGCGCGACTGGCCGCCGAGGCCCATGCGGTGGGTAAATCGATTGTCGCTTATAAGCTGGGCCGGTCCAAGACCGGGGCCGAGATGGCCGTGGCGCACACAGGCGCGATGCTGGCGGAAGATGCGGTGGCCGATGCGTTCCTAAAGGAAATAGGGATCGCGCGGGTGACGACATTGGACGGATTGATCGAAGCGCCCGCCTTGTTCCGCGGGCGGGCGCCGTTTGGCGGGGGAACGGCTTCGATTGGGGTTTCGATTGGCGTTCTGACGACCACGGGCGGCGGCGGCGCGACCGTTTGTGACCAGCTGGCATTTGCAGGAGTTGATATCCGCCCGCCTTCGCCCGCCACGCTGGCGGCTGTTCGGGCAACCGGAATTGATGTGGTCGAAGGGCCGATGGTCGACCTGACTATGGCGGGTGCAGGCCCGGACTTCGTGCGCCCGGCGGTCGAGGCGATTGCAGCCGATGCCGAGATTGACGTGGTTCTGTCGATCACCGGATCGTCCGGTCGGTCGACCCCTGCGGGGACCGTGGATGGGCTGACCGGGATCGACCTGAACGGCAAGCCGTTGGCGGCCTTTGTCGTGCCAGAGGCGCCTGAGGCGTTGCGTGCCCTTATCGAGGCCGGCGTTCCCGCCTTTCGAACACCGGAAAGCGCGGCAGATGTGATCGCGGCGCTGTGCCGGTGGCGAACCCCGCGCATATCGGCGCTGACCCGGCAGCCGGTTCATTCAGAGGCCAGCGTAATGGACGAAGCCGCTTCGTTGGCGGTGTTGCACGACATTGGTGTTCCGGTTGTCGAAACGCTTTCGGCGCGGGTCGGGGAAGCACCCGATTTGCCGTTTCCGTATCCGGTTGTCGCCAAAGTGCTGTCAGATCGCGTTCCGCACAAGACAGAGGCTGGCGGCGTTATCGTTGACATAGCTGGTGCGGAAGAACTGATCGCCGCGGGCGAACAGATCAAGACGTCCGTCGAACTCTCCTGCCCGGGAGTGGACGTCGAGCGCATGCTGATCGCGCCGATGATCCGGCCTCTGCAGGAGGTGCTGATCGGCTATCGCCTGGACGAGCAGGTCGGTCCGATCATCACTTTGGCGCCGGGCGGCGTGATGGTGGGTCTCTACGATGACAAGGCTGTGCGCCTTGCGCCTGTCGATCTGGTGACTGCGCGCGAGATGATTGCAGAGGTCGTCGGCCTTGCGGTCATTCGCGGGCATCGCGGCTTGCCAAAGGGTGATCTGGACGGATTGGCCCGGACGGTTGCCGCATTCTCGAAACTGGTCGAGTTGGAACCGGCGGTCTTGGAAGCCGAGGCCAATCCTGTGATGGTGATTGCGGACGGTGTTTTCGCCGTCGATGCGCTGGTGACAAAGGCCGAACGGGGGTGACGGCCAGAGCCTGCGAAGTTCGATCGGCGTGCCGGTCAGCAGGGGCGCTGCCCCCGATCCACCGGGGAAACTTCCAGACCGAAGATTATGGCATCGCGGGACGATCCTCGCGCTGATCATCCCAATTACGGATCACGCCTTCTTTCGTGTCTTGCCGGATTTTGCGTGTGATTTCGGCTTAGCGGCGGGCTTGTCAGAGGATGCCGGATACCAGGCCGGGTCGCGACGCTCGAGGAAGCTGGCCAGACCTTCACCCGCCTCGTCGGTCAGGCGCTTCATGGCGTGGGGGTGAGCCATGTCGGCGCGCTCCAGTTCTGAATAGTGCAGGCCCGCATATTTCAGGATCGCGGCTTTGGACTGTGCCAGCGCATCAGGGGCGCAGTGCAACAACGCATCGATAATCGGGGCCGCGGTGCTGTCGAGTTCGCCGGTCTCGCAAACTTCGTCGATCAAGCCGATCTGCAGCGCCCGATCCGCGCCAAAACGCTCGCAAGTCAGCGAATATCTTCTGGCGCGGCCAGGCCCGATCCGAGAGAGAAGCTGTGGAACGATCGGGGTCGCGATCAGGCCCCAGCGTGCCTCGGTGATCGAGAAGATGGCCGAACGGTCGGCGAGGACGATATCGCAGGCAGCAATGATCCCCGTCCCACCGCCGAAGCACCCGCCATGCACCAGCGCAACAACCGGTTTGGGCATGGCCATCAACCCATGAACGGCGTCGGTCGTTGCCTGACTGACCGAAAGGTTGGCCTCGACCGGGCTTTCGCGCACGGATTGGATCCAGCCAAGATCGGCACCGGCCTGAAAATGCCGGCCTTCACCGCGCAGTACGACAACGCGCACCGCCGGGTCGGCGCCGAGCCGTGCCGCGCCTTTGGCCAGCGCCTCGATCATGTCAGAGTTATAGGCGTTATTGCGATCGGGGCGGTTCAGGGTCACCCAGGCCACCCCGCGCTTGTCGATCTTTACCTTTACAATCTTGCCGACCATCTGAGCCCCTCCGTTCATTGCGTGCGACCGACCATAGATGTGCCGCAGCGCAAATGCATTCCTGTGATAATTCCACCCCGTGGAAACGAACGCCAGGCCACTGGTATACCAATGCCTCGAATCCCCTTGCGAAACTGTCAGACATAAGCCATTCAACATCTGCCCCTGCCCGCGAGCTGCGACGGGACGATAAGAAAATGGGGTGAGGAAACGATTTCGGAGCCGATTCTGTCGGATTTCGGAATGGGACGGGGAGCGGCGCGTGAACGAGCGTGTTCTTGAAGTCGAAGATCTGCATGTTCATTTTCCGTTGGAACATGGACGGGTCGTCAAGGCCGTGCGCGGCGTCGATTTTCACATCGACCGCGGCGAGACGCTGGCGATCGTGGGCGAGTCCGGATCAGGTAAATCGGTCACCGCCATGTCGGTTATGCGGCTGAACGATTTTCTGCACGCCAAGTACCCCAAAGGTAAAATCACTCTGCGCCCGCAAGAGCATGAGCCGATCGACGTTTTGAAACAAACGCAACGGCGTATGCAGGAAGTGCGCGGTGACCACGTCTCGATGATCTTCCAAGAGCCGATGACGTCCCTGAATCCGGTGCTGCGCAACGGGTTTCAGGTTGCTGAAGCGATCATCCGCCACCAGGATGTCAGCGAGGAAGAGGCCAAAAAGCGGGCGATGGATCTGTTTGATCTGGTCCGTATCCCGGAGGCAAATAAGCGCTTTGTGCAGTATCCGCACCAGCTTTCGGGCGGGATGCGCCAACGGGTCATGATCGCGATGGCCCTTGCCTGCCGCCCGTCGCTGCTGATTGCGGACGAACCGACGACGGCGCTGGACGTGACGATCCAGGCGCAAATCCTGGACCTGATCAAGATGTTGCAGGTCGAGATCGGCATGGCCGTTCTGTTCATCACCCACGATATGGGTGTGGTTGCCGAAGTTGCGGACCGCGTCGCGGTCATGTTGCTGGGCAAAAAAGTCGAAGAAGGCACCGCAGAGCAGATTTTCCACCGCCCGCAGCACGAATATACACAAGCGCTGTTGAACGCTGTGCCGCGGCTTGGTTCTATGACCGGAACCGACAAGCCATCGCGGTTCGAAAATGTAGAAGTTACCGGCACATTCGCCGAAAT
Organism: uncultured Limibaculum sp.; assembly: GCA_951813525.2. Classification (GTDB taxonomy): domain Bacteria; phylum Pseudomonadota; class Alphaproteobacteria; order Rhodobacterales; family Rhodobacteraceae; genus Thermohalobaculum. Next base: position 991,080 of record CATOTJ020000002.1, on the reverse strand, counting down.
GGCCGAAACCGACTGAGCCGGAGAAAAGACGAATGCCGTTGGACCAAACTGCTGGCAAACCGCTTTTGAGCGTTGATGGTTTGACGACCTATTTCGACATCTCGGGCGGATTGCTGGGAAATACCACGGCCCGGGTGCACGCGGTCGAGGACATCAGCTTTCACATCATGCCGGGTGAGACGCTGGCAATGGTGGGCGAATCCGGTTGCGGCAAATCCACGACCGGGCGGACATTGATCGGATTGGAGAAGTCGACCGCAGGGACGATCGAATTCGACGGGACCGATCTGACGAAGATGAGCCGCCGCGAGCGCAAAGCCGCGGTTACGCAGATGCAGATGATCTTTCAGGACCCGTATTCATCGCTGAACCCGCGCCAGACGGTTGGCAAGTCGATTTCAGAGCCCATGCTGGTCCACAAGGTCATGCCCGCAGGCAACGTCAAGGATCATGTGATCGGCCTGCTGCGCAAGGTTGGCCTGCGCGCCGAGCATTTCGACAGGTTTCCGCATGAGTTTTCCGGCGGTCAGCGTCAACGGATCTGTATCGCCCGCGCCTTGGGACTGAACCCGCGGATGATTATTGCCGACGAGGCGGTTAGCGCCCTGGACGTGACAATCCAGGCGCAGGTCATCAATCTGTTCATGGGCTTGCAGGAAGAATTCGGTCTTTCGCTGCTGTTCATCAGCCACGACATGGCGGTGGTCGAGCGTATCGCGCACCGAGTTGCCGTGATGTATCTGGGCCGGATCGTCGAAATGGGACCGCGCCGGGCGATTTTCGACAATCCTCAGCACTCCTACACTCAAAAATTGCTGTCTGCCGTTCCAATCGCCGATCCGATGGCCGATCGGGCAGAGCGCAAGTTGATGGTGGATGAAATCCCGTCTGCTGTGCGGCCGCTGAGCTACACGCCCGCCAAGCTTAATCTGCGCGATACCGGCGGCGGACATTTCGTGGCCGAAGAAGATTGAGAGAAACAGACTGAGGCGAGTAACGACAAAAATGACAACCCGGCTAACCGGGGCGGCGCTCAAGGGGGCGCGGAAAAGATCCCCTAAACAGGGTTCGCTTAATAGGGAGGCACCTTACATGCGTACCAAATTCTGGAAGGCCGCCATTGGCGCCGCGGTTGCGACGACGTTCGCAGGCCAGGCGATGGCAGATGGCCATGAGACGCCGAAATCGGGGGGCACCCTGAATTTCGTCGTTGGCTCGAAAATTCCGTCCTATGACGGTCACGTTGAAACGACGTTCGGCATGATCCACCCGATCGCTCCGTTCTACAGCCTGTTGATCCGGGTCAATCCGAACAACCCGGCCGAGAACGATTTCGAATGCGATGTCTGCGAAAGCTTTGAATCGTCGGAAGACGGTCTGACCTGGACCTACAAGATCCGCAAAGGCGTCACGTTCCATGACGGCAAACCGCTGGATGCAAATGACGTCCACGCTACCTACGACAAGATCATCTTCCCACCGGAAGGCACCGCATCGTCGCGCAAAGCGTTCTATGCAATGGTAGAATCTCACCGGGTTGTGGACAGCCACACCTATGAGATGAAGCTAAAGTTCCCGTCGGGCGCTTACGTGCCGTCGATGGCATCGCCTTTCAATTTCATCTACTCGGATGAGGATCTGAAAGAGCACGGTACCCAGTGGCACAAAACGAATATCAACGGGTCCGGCCCGTTCATCTTCGTCGAGCACCAGCCGGGCGCGTTCGTTTCGGGCAAGAAAAACCCGAACTATCACCTGGAAGGCAAGCCGTACCTGGATGGCTTCAAGGCGATCTCGGCACCTAAGCTGGCTGCACGCGTGCAGGCGATCGAAGGCAATCGTGCCGGCATCGAGTTCCGTGGCTTCCCGCCGAAGCAGCGTGATGCGCTGGCCGCCGCATTGGGTGACAAGCTGGTCATTCAGGAAAGCGACTGGAACTGCGTGCTTATGGCAACGCCGAACCACAAGCGCAAACCGTTCGATGATCCGCGCGTTCGAAAGGCGCTGACATTGGCCGTCGACCGCTGGGGCGGATCGAAATATCTGTCCAAGATTGCGATCGTGAAAACGGTTGGCGGGATCGTTTTCCCGAACCACCCGTTGGCAGCGACCAAGGAAGAGTTGGTCGGTCTTGCCGGTTATGGCGAGGATCTGGAAGCCAATCGCGCCGAAGCCAGGCGGCTGTTGGAAGAAGCAGGTTTCGATTTCTCGAAGACCTACAGCTTCAACAACCGCGGCGTCGATCAGCCATACAAGGTTGTCGGCACATGGCTGCTGGACCAGTGGAAGAAGGTTGGGATCAAGTTCGAGCAGCGGGTCAGCCCGTCGCCGGTCTTTTATGACATCCTGCGCAAGCAGTATGACTTTGATGTCTCGATCGACTTTAACTGTCAGTCTGTGATCAACCCGATCGCCGATGTCTCGAAGTTCATCCCGTCGTCGGGCAACAACTATACCCAGAACGAGGATGCCGAAATCGAGGCGCTCTATCAGAAGTTGCTGCGTGCACCGACCGAGGAAGAGCAGCGCAAGATCATGCGCGAACTGGAGCAGATGGTTCTGTCCGACAAGGCGACGCAGTTCATCACGCTGTGGTGGTACAAGATCAACCCGCACTGGAACTATGTGAAGGGCTGGAAGATCGCGCCGTCCCACTATCTGGGTCAGCAGCTCGACCAGATCTGGCTGGACCAATAACAAAGACCGGGGTGGACCAACTGGCCCACCCCTTCTCTTGATCAGCGGGATGGGCCATCGGCCCGCCCCGCAACGCCGCTCAATAAGGGTTCTGGAACAATGTGGACTTATGTTCTGAAGCGTCTGCTTCTGATGATCCCGACAGTCCTCGGGGCGGCATTCGTTATTTTCTTTCTCTTGCGCGCACTACCAGGCGATGTCTGCGAGCTGAAGCTCGGCGGTGAGGGCGCCTATTACGATGAAGAGCAGATCAATATCTGCCGTGATAATCTTGGCCTGAACCAACCGCTTATCGCGCAGTTCGGCGATTTCGTCGTCGGATTGGCAACGTTCGACCTTGGCACGTCGATGTGGACCGGGCGTTCGGTTCTGGAAGAAATGGGCAAACGCTTCCAGCTTTCGCTGCAGGTCGCGATCATGGCGACATTGGTGTCGATAATCATCGCGATACCATTGGGCACATTATCGGCGGTTTATCAGAATTCATGGATCGATTATCTGGTCCGAACCGTTTCAATCGCGGGGATCGCGATGCCCAGCTTCTGGCTGGGGATCCTGATCATTCTCGCGCTGTTGAACATATCCGAATATTTCACGGGTTCGCGATGGTCGCCGCCATTGGACTATAAACCCTTATGGGTCGATCCCTGGTATAACCTTTCAATGCTGATCTGGCCTGCGCTGGCGACCGGGTACCGGTATTCCGCGGTTGCGACCCGGATGACCCGCTCGTCGCTGTTGGAAGTGCTGCGTGAAGATTATGTCCGCACGGCGCGCGCTAAGGGGATGGCCGAGAAGATCATCATCAACCGGCACGCACTGAAGAATGCGATGTTGCCGGTTGTGACGGTGATCGGGATTGAATTCGCCTTCCTGATGGGCGGGCTGGTCGTAACCGAGCAGGTCTTTAATCTAAACGGCCTTGGCCGTCTGCTGGTCGATAGCGTGACGTTCAACGACTATTCCATGACGCAGGGGATTGTGATGACCATCGTGATGGTCTTCGTCTTCACAAACTTCGTCGTCGATCTATTGTATGCGTGGCTGGATCCGCGCATCCGCTACAGCTGAGGAGCACCGGCATGGTCAATACCTCGGACAACACAACGGCATCTGCCTTAAGCCATCTGGAAGACGACATTCTTCCGCCGCCGCCATCGTTGCTGAAGCGAATTTTGACCTTCATGCGGCGTCAGCCACTCGGTTCGGCTGGTCTGTTTGTTGTGGTCGTCTTCATTCTGATGGCCATGTTTGCCGATCAGATCGTCGTCTTCGATCCGGAAGAAGCGAGCTATGAGTACATCTTGCAGCCCGAAGGCACAGTTGCAGGTGACGGCAAGACGTTCATCTTCGGGACAGATGATTTCGGGCGGGATTTGTTCACACGCATCATCTATGGCGCGCAGACGGCACTGTTCGTGGGGTTTGTGTGTGCATTCATCGGCGCAACGATCGGCCTGGTCCTGGGGGTCGGCTCGGCTTATTATGGCGGTTGGATCGATAACATCTTTCAGCGGGTGATGGACGTCATCATGGCGTTTCCGCTGATCATCCTGGCGTTGACAATCGTCGTATCGCTTGGGTCTTCGATACAAAATGTGATCATCGCGATCACGATACCATTTATACCCAGATGCGCGCGCGTGGTCCGGTCTTCGGCGCTCGCGATCCGTGAGATTCCTTATATAGATGCGGCGCGTGCAAACGGCTTTTCGGATGCCCGAATCATTCTTCGCCATATGGTGCCCAACGTCATGGCCCCGTTTCTGATCATGCTGACTGCATTTGTTGGTCAGGCCATTTTGTTGGAAGCATCGTTGTCTTTCCTGGGCCTTGGTGTGCAGGAGCCGACAGCCGCCTGGGGTCTGATGCTTAAATCCAGTCAGGAGTACATCCGGTCAGAGCCCTGGTACGCAATTTACCCTGGTCTTGCGATCACCTTGGCTGTGTTTGGGTTCAACCTTTTTGGCGATGCGGTTCGGGATGTTCTCGATCCAAAGTTACGCTCTCAATGAGAAAACTCGCGTAGCCTCTTGCTAGCGCGGGAAAATTCGGTTTACTGTGCCCGCTCTTTCGGCGAGATGGGGTACGGATTCGAATGGCATCCGGTTTGTACTGGCGAATGGCTGTCGCAGGGGTGCTTGCGCTTGGGCTGTGGACAGGCCCGGCATCAGCCCAAACCGATGGCCAGCGCGCACCGGTCAGTCTGAAAAATAAGGACGGGTCGCTTTCGGTCTCCGGCAATCTGGTCGGCTTCGAAGAAGACTATTACCTGGTCGAAATCGAGAATATCGGGATCCTGCGCATCGATAGCCGGGCTGTCGAGTGTACCGGTGCCGGGTGTCCGATCCTGACACCGGAATACGGTATCTTCGGCAATGGCCCTGTTGCCGAAAAACTGATCCCTGCCCTGCTGCAGGCATATGGCGAAAACATCGGCGCCGAATTCCGGAACGAGACGACCGGAGAACCGCGAACCCGCTTGATCACGCTGACCGATCAGGAGGGGGTTATCCGGGCGCAGGTTACGCTGACGATCACAAACGACGAGGAAGCCTTCGCGGCCATGGCCGGGCGCGACGCAGACATCGTTATTCCGTCTGATCGGATCGGAGCATCCGAAGCAGAGGTGTTGACGGGCGCCGGTCTTTCAGACCTTCGGGAAACCGAGCATGAATTGGTCATTGGCCAAGATGCCACGGTGATGATCCTTCACCCTCAGAACTCGATCCGAAATTTATCTGCCCTCGAAGTTGGGCGGATCTATTCCGGCGAGGTCAAAAACTGGTCCGAGTTGGGTGGCCCGGATTTGCCGATCCGGGTTAACTCGCTACCGCAGGGCGCGGCCTCGCGGCAGCAATTCGTTTCGGCTTTCCTGTCCTCGAACGCGCTAACCGAACGCGGCGATACCTTTGCTTGGTCCAGCGATTCCGATATGATCAAAGCGGTTGCCGGCGACCCCGGTGGGGTGGGCTATGTCGGCCGCTCGGCGCTGTCAGATAACGGCGTTGCCCGGTTGGCGATCCGCGAAAGCTGCGGGCTGATCACGTATCCGACTGCTTTCAATATCAAGAACGGCGGCTATTTCCTGTCGCGTCAGATACACGCATATAAGCGCCCCGGTCGAATTCATCCGGAAGCTCAGGCCTTCCTAGACTGGGCGCTGAGCGACGAGGCGCAGGCCGTGATCAAGGCCACCGGGTTCATCGACCGCGGGTTGGAGCGGATGCGCCTGGAAGATATGGGCATGACGCTGATCCATACTGCGGCGGTCGAACCGGACTTTAACGGAAATCAGTATGCCGGGATGATGCGCGATTTGCGCAATGCCGACCGGGTCAGTTTCTCGTTCCGCTTCCTGACCGGTTCGACAACGCTGGACATCGATTCCATTCGGAATCTCGAGGTTCTGGCCGGAATGCTCGAAGCCGGTGATTTCGGCGGGTTGGAAGTTCTTCTGGTGGGGTTCACCGATTCCATCGGCGACCGGGTTCGCAATACACAGTTGGCCGCGGCGCGTGCGCGGGTTGTGCGCGAAAACCTGCTCGCGACGTTGACCCCCGAAACCGCCGAACGGGCGCGGTTGTTGCCGCTGTCTTATGGCGAGTTGCTGCCGCTGTCGTGCAATACCGACGAAATTGGGCGTGAGCATAATCGCCGCGTCGAAGTCTGGTTGCGCCGTCCAGAGCGATAGGGGCAGACTTCGCCGCCTGTTATAAGCTCTCGCCCATATCGTTCCAGACGTCCTGACGCGCGATTTGTCCGGCGGCAACTTCAAATCGGTCAACAAAGCGGATGCCTGCGAACGGCGACCCGTCCAATCGTTCGCCATGCAGCGTGCCGGTCACCCAGACGGCGACATAGTCGCCCATCGGGGCTTCCTCGATCCGTTCGATTGTCTTGGCGACGCCGCGATATCGTGGAGCAGCCCAGGCGATTAGCTCCGAAAAATCGGTGAAACGCGCAGGACCGGGGAACACCATTTCAAATCCGTCTGCGCACAGGGCCTTTGCCTTGTCCAGATCGCGCTTGCCCTGAAGCTCCAGGAACGCCAATGCCAATTCGGCAGGCGGGCGCGCCGCAGGACCGGGCGTTTTGGCCGAACGGCCACGCATATATCCCGCTGCGGAAACTTCATTGATATAAACTGTCACGGCTTCGGCCGGCGTCTGGATCGTTGCCATCGCAGCATCCGTCAGCCGGGTGCAAAGGCGTTGCCGTGTCGCATCGTCATATCCTTCGATCAACGTCACTTGAATGACGGGCATCAGGTTTCGGTCCCGCCGTTGATCTGAAGGATTTGACCATTGATGAATGCGCCTTTGTTGGAGGCAAGCAGCGAGACCATCGCAGCGATTTCCTCGGGCAGACCGAGGCGCCCGACCGGGATGCGGCTTTCCTGCGCCTGAATATGTGCGGTCATTTCCGGGTCTGCATGATCGGATGCAATTGGTCCCGGAGAAATCAGATTGGCCGTGACGCCTTTCGGGCCGAATTCCTTGCCCAGCGATTTGGCCAAACCCCAGTTGCCATGTTTGGAAACCGATACCGGTGCCCGTCCATTATAGCCATGGATTGCGTTCATGCCGGCGAACAAGACGATACGGCCCCATCCGGCGGCGATCATGCCCGGCAGACATTGGCGCGCCAACCAGACAGAGCCGCCAAGGTTGACGTCCATGACACGCTGCCATTCGTCCTCCGCCATCTCGAGAAACGGGGCGGAGGGCCGGATCGCTGCATTGTGGACCAGGACGTCAATGTTACCGAAAGCGTCGATCCCTGCTGCCGCCATCGCCTCGCAGTCATCGCGCGTACCGGCGTCGCCCATGGCAACCAATGTCTTGGCGCCCGCGGCCCGAACCGCTTCCGCGGTTTCCTCGCACGCAGCGCGGTTGGAAAGGCCATTGACGACGACGTTGAACCCGTCATTTGCCAAACCCACCGCGCAGGCGCGACCGATATTCTGGCCCGCGCCTGTGACCAGGGCAGTGCGGTTCATTCAGCGGCCCGCACGGTCGCATCGAATGCACCGCGCAAATTGTCCCATTCGCCCGACCCGACACGTTCGAAAAGTTCGGAAACGGTCAAACCATTTTCCTGATCCGGCAGCACGCCGCCCATCGCGTCGGACAGAACGCTCTCGGCGCGCATCACCATTTCGCGCCAGATCAGATCCGGCATGATGCAAAGGGCGAAGCCTGCCTCGCGCAGACGGGCCAAGGTAACCGGCGGTGTCTTGCCGCGCAGAACCAGATTGAACAGGCACGGACCTTGGACCCGCCTGCAGACGGCGTCCAATTCGGCGTTGGTCTTGGGCGCCTCAAGGAACGCGATATCGGCGCCGGCACGCAGCGCGGCGTTGCAACGATCTACGGCTTCTTCGAACCCGGCCATCGCGTTCGAATCCGTCCGCGCGATAATTTTGAAATCCGGGTCACGGCGCGCTGCGGCGGCGGCCCGGATTTTGGCCAGCCAATCTTCCAGCGGCACGATTTCCTTGTCGTCAAGATGACCGCACTTCTTCGGGAAACCCTGGTCTTCGATATGGATGGCGGCGACCCCTGCCCGTTCATATTCGCGCACTGCACGGGTCACATTCAGCTCGTTGCCAAATCCGGTATCTGCATCGGCGATGACCGGGATCTGCACTGCGTTCGCGATTCTTGCGGCATTTGCGATCATTTCGGTCGCTGTCAGCAGCCCATAGTCCGGCAGTCCATGGGACGAAGCCGTCCCGGCACCGGTCATGTAGCAAGCACTGAACCCGGCCCGTTCGATCAGTCTGGCGGTCAGCCCGTCATAGCAACCGGGTGCTTCAATCATCTGGCCACTGGCAAGGGCGGCAGCAAAGCGTTGGCGCGGCGTCGTGGTCATGGCAATCTCCCTGTCGCATAATGGACGTGGGGCACTTTACGCCGCTTGCCCCCCAAGGCAAAGGACATCGCGTGCCAGATGCATGATACCCACTCAGCGCCAACCCGCCTGATCGACAGCCATGCCCATGTCTGGGACCGCAACTGCCAGTTGGTGTCCAACGCCCGGTATCGCCCGGACTATGAGGCGACGATCGATACCTATCTGGGGGTGTTGGACGCGCATGGGATCAGACGTGCAGTGTTGGTTCAACCAAGCTTTCTGGGCACCGATAACAGCTATCTGTTGGCGGCCTTGAAAGCGCATCCCGACCGGCTGCGCGGCATTGTTGTGCTCGACCCCTCCGTCAGCGATGCAGAGCTGGACGACCTGACCGCCGCGGGGGTGATCGGTCATCGGTACAACCTGCTGTCCCTCGCGCCGGAACGTCTGGCCGAACCTGCCTATCGCGCCTTGACGCAGCGGCTGAGTGAGCGCCTGTGGTGGACCGAGATCCAAGCGCCTGGAACGGTTTGGCCCGAAATCGCGAAACTGATGATCGAGGATCTGGCCCATGTGATGGTGGATCACTTCGGGCTGCCATCCGGTCCTGACTGTCCGGGGATCGCCGCAATCGCCGAAATCGAACCGGCTCTTCTCTGCCTCAAGTTATCCGCGCCCTATCGTCAGAGCGGGAAGCATTATGCCGAGGCGATCCGGCCGATCCTCTGCCGTAAGAAACCGGGTCAACTGTTGTGGGGCTCGGATTGGCCATGGACACAGCACGAGGCCCGCCACCTTTATCGGCACAGCATCGACTGGCTGGATGATTGGCTGGACACCGAACAGCGAGCAATGATGACCTTTGCGGCGCAGGCGCTCGGATTTGTCTGACGGAAGCGCGCCGTTAACAGCAGCTTTTCAGCGGCATTCAGACAACTCGGCCTGGTACAGCTTGAACGTGGTGCCGTCGGCATCCTTGTCCAACACATTGCGGGTTTCTTCCTCTTCTTCACCGCAGCCACCGCTGACGATAAAGCCCCACGGCGTTGTAACCAGAATCGACCTGCGATCATCGCCCGGCTGGCGGGCGACAAATGTCCCGCCATCACAGTCGACGCTGCAATACAAAAATGCATCGGGATATTTGGGATCGTCCGCGACATAACAATTGAAACCTTGTTGAAAGCTGCGCGGGCTGTCCCGGAACTTGACGATCGCCGAGGCAAACTCGGTTGGAACATCGGGTAGGATCATCCGGATGTCGCGAACAACTTGATTGGGATTTTTGCGCAGATGCTCGTCCGAATAGGTTCGAACATAACATTGATCCGCCATTGCCTGCCCGCAAAAGCCCAATATTGTCAGTGCAGCCACGATTGAACGCATAATTACTCTCCTCAATATGACCTGGGCATTCCCAGAACGTTCTGGCCGATGAAAGCCAGGATCATGTTCGTCGAAATCGGTGCAGTCTGATAGAGGCGGCATTCCCGCCACTTTCGCTCTATCCCATATTCGCGTGCATAAGCGAACCCGCCAAAGGACTGCATGCAGGCCTCGGCCGCATGCCAAGCCGCCTCGGATGCCAGCATCTTACCGGAATTTGCCTCGGCCCCGCAGGGCCGTCCCGCCTCGAACATCGCTCCGGCTTTGGCCACCAACAACGCTGCGGCCTGCGTTTCAGCCCAGGCGCGCGCGATCGGAAATTGAACGCCCTGGTTCTGACCAATCGGCCGACCAAATACCGAGCGGTCATTCACATATTCCACCGCACGATCGATGAAGAATTTCGCGTCGCCCAGACATTCATGCGCAATCAAGACACGTTCGGCGTTCATGCCATCGAGGATATATTTGAAACCATTCCCCGGCTCTCCGATCACCGCATCGGGCGATACCTCGAGATTGTCGATAAACACCTCACAGGAATTGTGGTTGATCATCGTATCCAGTTTGCGAAGTTCGATGCCGTTGCCCACAGCTTCGCGCAGATCAATCAGGAAGGTTGAGATCCCGTCCGAGCGTCTCTTGACCTGATCGGCAGGCTCTGTCCGGGCCAAAAGCAGCATCAGGTCCGACTGCATTGCCCGCGATGTCCACACCTTCTGACCGTTGATGACGTATTTGTTGCCCTTCAGCTCGGCCCGGGTCTTCAACTGGGTGGTATCCGATCCTGTCGTCGGCTCGGTCACACCGAAAGCCTGCATTCGCAATTCGCCCGACGCGATGCCGGGCATATATTTTCGCTTTTGCTCTTCAGATCCGTGGCGCAGCAATGTCCCTATTGTGTACATCTGCGCATGGCACGCGGCCGCATTGCAGCCCATGAAATGAATTGTCTCCAGGATCGCGCCCGCAGCCGGTATTGGCAGGCCCGCACCGCCGTATTCTTCGGGTATCAGTGCGGCCAGATATCCCGCCTCGGTCAGGGCATCGACAAAGGCGTGGGGATATTCAGACTTTGCATCAAGGTCCATCCAGTAGGCGTTGTCGAAGGGCTCGCAGACCTTCGAAACCCCGTCGCGGATATCGGCCCATTGATCATCGAGCGGCATCGAGATCGGATCAACATCTTTCATATTCAAACCTTTCTGCGAAGTTCAATCGATCTTCGGGGTCGATCTAACGAGCACCGTGCCATCCAAGCTTTCAGTTCCCGAAATCGCTGGCTCCGATTTACTCTCCTGCGCACGCACGGCATCGCGGGGCGATGGGCTTCTTAAGGCAAAGTATTCTGGCGGAGCGGTACACTATGAGGAACAATTATTGTGCCGCCGCCGCAGGAACAAACCCCTTTGGCAGCCCGGCGCGTAAGAGCTGGCCGTATTTCGGTTCCGCGGGCAACGCAGCCTCGACGATCTCGCGTGCCGGGCGCAGGGCCTCCAGATCGATCCCGGTATGCAGCCCCTCGCTTTCCAGCAAAAACACCAGATCTTCCAACACGATGTTACCGGTTGCGCCAGGCGCAAACGGGCAGCCGCCCAAGCCTGCCAGCGACGCGTCGAAACGTTTGCACCCCGTTTCCAATGCCGCCAATGCGTTGGCCAGGCCCAGTCCGCGCGTGTCATGGAAATGGGTCCAAACCGGCACGTCGCCCGCGACCGGCAGGGCCTTTTTGAACAGCGACCGGACCTGTCCGGGGCTGGCATATCCAACGGTGTCCGGCAACATCACCTCGTCGGCCCCGGCCTCCAAAACCTTTTCCAACAAGTCCAATGTATCGCGCTCGGGCACCCTGCCCTCCAACGTGCAGCCGAGCGCCGTTGCAAGCCCGATCCCGATCTGCACGCCGGGTGCCACCGCATTGCGCTCAGCGATAATCGCGCGGAACCCTTCGAGCGATTGTTCGCGGGTTCGGCGAACATTCTGTTGATTGTGGGTTTCGCTGACCGACATGACGTAATTGATCTTGGGCACGCCGGTTTGAAAGCCGATTTGGGCACCCTTCAGGTTCGGCGTCAGGGCCGACATCACAGCGCCCTTTTCGGCCGCGGCCGCAGTGGCGACATCGATAGCGTCGGCAAACTGGGCAATCACATACGGCGGAACGAAGGAACAGCATTCGACTTCGGGCACACCCGCCGCGATATCGGCGCGGATCCAATCCAGCTTGGTCTGCGTCGGCAACACGGTCTTGACCAGTTGCAGCCCGTCCCTGGGGCCGACATCGCGGACGATAACATCACGTTCCATGCAACAGACCTTTCGACATTTCAGACATCCGGCAAACCGCTTTGCATCGAGCGGCGCCAAAACATGATCGTTGCAGCCCCGAACGCCACACCCATCGCCAGATAAATCAGAGCGATGGAGGGCGTCAGATCGTTGTTGCAGCTCGCCATTGCGGCATCTCGCACGCTCGGGTCGTTGAACGTCTCGCCAACGATCCACTCGATGCCGAAACATTGCACGACCTGAAAGGCCGCGATGATGCTGATCACGGTCACGAACAGGCAGCCGCGGAACCAAGCGCCCAGAACCGTCGGTGCCAACCAACAAAGCAGAATAACCAAACCGGCCATCAGAAAGGGCGATATCATCAACCCCAGCTCGAGCTGGTCCTTATCGCTGATCAGAACCTGCAACGAAGCGACCAATGTGGAAAGCATGTGCTTCGCCGGCATCGCACCTGCGCCGCCGCAGACAATGCCCGCTATCAGCTTTCCGGCCATCGTGCTCTCCCTTATGCCAAGCGGAGCGCCCGGCGGATTCACTTGCCCTTAAACACCGGCTCGCGCTTTTCGTTGAATGCGCGAACACCCTCCAACCGGTCCTCGGTCGATACTGTGGCATTATAGGCGACGATCTCGAAATCATACCCGGTGGCACGATCCAACTCGACCGCCTTATCCAGGGATTTCTTGGCGGACCGCACCCCGATCGGGGCATTCGCCGCAATCCGGCGCGCGGTTTCCAAGGCCGCGGGCATCAGATCGGCCAATGGCATCACCTTGTTGACCATGCCCCAAGCTTCGGCTTCCTGCGCGGAAAACGGCAAACCGGTCAGAACGATTTCCTTGGCCCGCCGGACACCGACCGCCCGCGGCAGGTTCTGTGGGCCAGCGGCGCCTGGCATGATCCCGCGCGTTACTTCCGGGAAGGCAAATCGAACATGGTCGGCCGCATAGATAAAGTCACTGGCCAGTGCAATTTCGGCGCCGCCCCCCATTGCGACACCATTGACCGCAGCAATCACGGGCAACGGACATTGGAACATATGGCGGATGAACTGTTCGACGACGGCGTGTTGGGCACGCCAGGTCTCGTCAGTCATTCCATCACGCTCTTTCAGATCAGCGCCAGGACAGAATCCGCGTTCCCCGGCACCGGTCAAAACGACCACCCGAGCTGGGTCAGGACGAACGTAGAGTTCTTCGAACAAACTGCGCAAATCCACCATCATCTGAGTGTTCATCGCGTTCAGGCGGTCCGGGCGGTTCAGAGTAACGACCAACACGCCGCCCTCTTCCATGCGCGTCTCCAGCGTTTCGAATTCCTGCATTGCTAACCTCCCGGCGTTCGGCGGACAGTACGCCTGACGCCGCTGCGGTCAACGCGCTTTGCACGCCGATCACCCAGGTGATAGCGTTCCCAGATGCTGGAAGACGTCGATATCCACCCTGCAACACCTGACCGCTGGCCCGATCTGGAGGACATATTTTCCGGCAAAGGCGACCCGGGAAAGTGTTGGTGCGCATACTGGTGTGCGTCGGCGAAGGATTTCAAAGCTGGCTGGGGGCCGAACAATAAGCCGGTGCTCAAAACCCGTGTCACCGACGGGATCGAACCTGGCGTGATCGCCTATTTTTCCGGCGAACCGGCCGGGTGGGCAGGTATCGCACCGCGCAGTGCATTTGACCGGCTGGTTCGAAACAAGGCGTCGCTGAAGGCAGTCGATGACCGGCCAGTTTGGTCGCTGAACTGTCTGGTGGTCCGGCGCGAGTTCCGCCGCCAAGGCCTGATGCGTGCACTGATCCGCGGGGCTGTCGAATTTGCGCAATCGAAAGGCGCGATCGCAGTCGAAGCCTATCCAATAGACAGCAAGCGCAAGCTGTTGTCTTACGACCTCTTCCTGGGCACAAAAACAGCCTACGAGGACACAGGGTTCGTCGAAGTCGCCCGGCATACATCCACGCGGCCGATCATGCGTTACTGGCCCAGCGAGTGACCACTGGGCCAGTCTGATTGGCTATTTCGCCTTCATTTCAGAATTGATCTCCAGCCGGATTTCGTCCGATGTCAGCGGTGCGCCAAAGCCGACATCCCACTCTGACCGGGTCAACTTCCCGGTCGCCTTCACACCCAGCCACTGGCCTTTGTAGTAATCCAGATACTGACCCACGGGATGCGCGCCGAGGTGGACAAGTTCGACATCCAGTGTCATCGGCTTAGTGATCCCTTTAATTGTAAGATCGCCGGTGACCTTAGCGGATTTTTCACCGGTCTGTTCGACCGAGGTCGAGACAAACGTGATAGTCGTGTGCTTCTCGATATCGAACATGTCCGGCGATTTCATGTGTTTATCGAGGCCAGCAACACCGGTTTGCAGCGAGGCCGGGTCAATGGTGATCGAAAGCGATGCGGCGCCGATATTGTTGGGATCCAGCGTAATCGACCCGCCGACTTTACCCCAGCGGCCCGATTGCTCGGAGACACCGGCATGGTTCCAGACAAAGCGCACCTCGGTGTGCCCGGGATCCGGCGCATATGTGACCGGATCGGCCAGAGAAGATCCGGCGGACAGCGTGGCGGCAAGCGCAACGGCAAAGAGCGGTCTGATCATCAAGTCCTCCATCATGGTCATTCAACCTATGCAGGAAAGCCTGATGTTTGACGATTGACCAGCAAAGAAATCGTGATTTCACGCTGATTTGGCCCCTGCCAGCAATCGATATCATGAGCCTGCTTGACCCTCTTCAGGCCGGACAGCAGAACCAGAGTGGGAGGAAGGACCATGGACTTACCGCTTTCGGGATTGCGGGTTGTCGAGATCGGCCATTCAATCGCAGCGCCTTATGGCGCCCTGATTCTGGCCGAGTTGGGCGCCGAAGTCATTAAGATCGAGCGGCCCGGTCACGGTGACGACGCCCGCGGTTGGGGCGCACCCGTTGACGGCCCGAATGCAAAAACGTCGGCGACCTTCCACGCAATGAACCGACTGAAACGTTCTGTCACGATCGACATGAAGGCAGACGAGGGACGCTTGACGGTTTTGCGCCTGGCCGAAAAATCGGACGTTGTCATTCAGAACCAGCGGCCGGGCCTCGCGGCAAAGCTTGGCATCGATGCAACGGCGCTGACCGCCGTCAATCCCAGATTGATCTATGCCAATATCGACGCTTTCGGCGACAAAGGGCCGATGGCGGGAAAGCCTGGTTATGACCCGTTGATGCAGGCGTTTGCCGGATTGATGACGGTCACCGGCGAACCTGGGCGGCCTTCGATCCGCACCGGCCCTTCGATCATCGATATGACGACCGGCATGTGGCTGGTGATTGGTGTTTTGACCGCGTTGCTGCGGCGCACCGCGACAGGGCGCGGCGGCATTGTCGATACCGCGCTTTTCGAAACGGCGCTGGGTTGGATGATGTATTTTCTGCCGATCTACACCTCATCCGGGAAATCGCCCGGAAAGGCCGGATCTGGAGTGGTGATGATCTGCCCGTACCAGATCTTTCAGTGCGCTGATGGCGAATTGATGATCGCCGCAGGAAACGACTCGCTGTTTCGGCGGTTCTGCGACGTTCTCGATCAATCGGACTGGGGACAGGACCGGCGCTTTGTCACCAACCCCGACCGACTGGAGAACCGCGATGTTCTGATCGCATTGCTGCAAGGCGAAACGGCGAAGCGCCCGGTGGCGGAGCTTTCTGCAACACTGGACGCCGTTGGCGTGCCGACCGCTCCGGTCCAGGATATGGCGCAGATCGCGACCCATCCCCAAACGCTGGCGACAGGGATCTTGCGGGGCAGCGGATCTCTGCAGTTTTTCGGCTTGCCGTTGCAACTGGACGGGCACCGCCCCGGCCGTGAAGACCCCGCACCAGCGCTGGGCCAGGACAATGACTGGCTTGCCGCACTTCTTTCGACATCCCTGGCGGATGCTTGATATGGTATGCAATCCCACCCGTTGCGGGCCATACTGTGCACCTGAACGCCCGAAAGTGAGGCAAAGATGAACGTCCAATCCACCATCGCCCGCGATACACCGATCACCAAGGCTCTGGCCGACTTTGCGCTGGGGCTGCGCCACAGCGAGGTCCCGGCAGACGTCCGGACGCGCGCCCATCACACGATGCTGGACGCTGCCGGGATCGCCGTTGCCTCGACCCGATACCCGTTCGCGCACCCGGTTCTGGCCGGTTTGCAAGCCTTTGGCGACAATGGCGATGTGCCGGTTTTTGGCATGGCCGCCCGGCTGACGGCACGGGATGCCGCAACGATGAACGGATTTTTGTGTCACGGGCTGGATTATGACGACACCCATATTGCAGGCATTGTTCATGCAACCGCGTCCGTTCTGCCGGCTTGCTTTTCCGCAGCGGCGATGACCGGCGCCACCGGGCGCGAGATGGTTACGGCTTATGTGGTGGGGATTGAAACAGCGACCCGTTTGGGCATGGCGGCCCGCGGCGCCTTCCATCAGGCTGGGTTTCACCCCACGGGGATCATTGGGATCTTCGGTTGCGTGCTCGCCGTCGGCAGAATGATGGGCCTGAATGCGAAACAGTTGGAGAATGCCCAAGGTTTGGCCGTCTCGATGGCCTCCGGCTCGATGGAGTTTTTGGAAGACGGCGCCTCGAACAAGCGCTGGCACCCGGGATGGGCGGCGTCGGCCGCGCTGACCGCCTGCGCCGTGGCACGCGAAGGGTTCAAGGGCGCAACGGCGCCCTATGACGGCCGCTTTGGATTATACAACATATTCGGTGGTAAGTTCGCGGATTGGTTTGATTTTTCGGGCCTGACCGCCGGGCTGGGTACGAACTGGGAACTGATGAACGTTGCGATCAAACCGTTTCCGACCTGTCACTTCACGCATGCAGTCATCGACTGCGCGTTGGCTTTGCGGGACCGGGCGCCGATCGGGCGGATCACCCGGATCGACGCTTGGGTTCCGGAAGAGGTCCACAAGACCATTTGCGAGCCAGTCGCGAACAAACGCCGCCCGCAAAACGATTACGATGCCAAGTTCTCGACCCATTTCCTGGTCGGCACGGCGCTGAAATATGGCCGTTTGGGCCTCGCCGAATTGGAACCCGAGTTTCTGACCGACCGCGATGTCGAGCGTCTGATGGACCTTACCGAATGCCATGCCTATGGCGATGGCCCGTTCCCTGCCGCCTATTCCGGGCGTTTGAAGATCACGCTGGACGACGGCACGGTCCTGGAAAAGGACGAACCGGTCAATCGCGGGGCGGCTGACCGCCCGCTGGCAAATGCCGAGATCGTCGCAAAATATCGCGAAAATGCTGCCATGTGGGCCGGACCGGATTTGACCGCGGGTATGGAGCGGGCAATGCTGGGGCTGGACGATGCCGCCGTGGCGGCCGCCGCATTGTCGGCCTTCAGCGCCGGATTATCTTAGGCGGGCCAAGGCCCGCTTTTCCTAAATTGACAGGGCGTGATTTTGGCTGCCCGCCCGTAGACAGGTTATGACCGATGCTGGACGCAGATTTCGCCGAACAGGAATCCCTGATCCTTGACGCTGTCGACAAATTTCTGGCGCGCGACGTGGCGCCCTATGCGCAGAAGCTTGAGGCGGCAGACGAGTATCCCGAAGAGATCGTAGAGGCGATGAAGGCATTGGGCCTGTTCGGTGCCGTCATTCCTGAAGAGTATGGCGGGCTTGGTTTGCGCCCCTCGACCTATGCCAAGATCATCGAACGGATCAGCCGGGTTTGGATGTCGGTCTCTGGGATCGTGAACAGCCATCTGATCATGGCGCATATCGTCGCCAAGAACGGGACCGAGGAGCAGAAACAGCACTTTCTACCCCGTTTCGCGACGGGGGAGACGCGCGGCGGCCTGGCGTTGACCGAACCCAATTGCGGCACCGATTTGCAGGCGATTCGCACGCGCGCAGACCGCGATGGCAACGAATATGTCATCAACGGCACAAAGACATGGATATCCAACGGGATCCACGGCACGGCATTCGCCGTTTTGACGAAGACTGACCTGGAGGCCGAGCCCCGCCACAAAGGGATGAGCCTGTTCATTGCTGAAAAGGGCGACGGGTTCGGCCATTCCAAGAAGCTGGAGAAGCTGGGGTACAAGGGCATCGACAGCGCCGAATTGCTGTTCGACGATTTTCGCCTGCCCGGGTTCAACCTGATCGGCGGTGAAGGGCGCGGCATGGCCGCCGCCATCTCGGGCCTGGAACTGGGCCGCGTGAACGTGGCCGCGCGCGGGGTCGGGATCGCGCAGGCGGCGCTGGACGAGGCGGTGAAATATGCCCAGCAGCGCAGCACCATGGGCAAGCCGATCCATGAACACCAGGCGATTGCCCTGAAGCTGGGTGATATGGCGACCCGGACCGAGGCCGCCCGGCTATTGACCGAACAGGCCGCCAACGCCTTGGACCGCGGCGATCGGTGCGACTACGAGGCCGGGATGGCCAAGCTGTTCGCGACCGAAGCGGCGCTGGAAAATGCGACCGAGGCCATGCGCATCCATGGTGGCTATGGCTATTCCAAGGAGTTCATCGTCGAGCGTCTCTATCGCGACGCCCCATTGTTGTGCATCGGCGAGGGAACGAACGAGATCCAGCGGTTGCTGATCGCGAAGCGGTTGATCGAGCAGAATCCAGTATGAAGGCACTGCTGCTGGCGGCACAGCTCGTCGCGCCCGGCGCCGAAACCGTCGAACTCCCATGGGCATTACATGGCGGTCAGATCGTGCGGACCGAAGATGGTTGCATCGCGTTTGAGCTGGACGTTGCCGGAAGGACCGATCCGCCTCTGAGTGCCTTTCCTGACCCTCCTTTCGAAGGTTTCTTCGAAGCGCGGTTGAGGATGACCATAGGCACGCGAAAGCACGACGGCTCTTCGATGCCTGCAACTTTTTCGCTCGTTACTGCGGATCCTCTGGGGTTCACCCGGTCCTATCTCCTGGAAGTCCGGAACTCGACCTTTCGACTGGCGCCGAGCGGCGGATGGAACCGTTTGGTGCCGCCGGAGGGGTCGCGCGCGCCCTTTCTGATCTGGGCATCAGACGGGTTTCGTATCCGGTATCGAACTGCGAAGTTGCAGGTAGATTACGACAGTTTTGGCTTGGTCAAACAAAACATCAGGCTGGGTTGCCTGACGGGTGTATTTGACGATTGTGACTGCGCAAGAAAGGCCAAAGAATGAAAACAATCACCGGTGACCTGATCGCCCTGGCCAAGGACGGCGCATTCGATGTGATCGCACATGGATGCAATTGCATGTGTACGATGGGTGCAGGCATCGCGGTACCCGTTCGCAAGGCCTGGCCCAAGGCGTACTCGGCCGATTGCGCGACCGAAAAGGGCGACAAAGGTAAATTGGGAACCTGTTCCTATGCGGTCGTGGAGGGCGGTGCCCTGACCGTGGTGAACGCCTATACGCAGTTTGACTATCGCGGACGGGGCGTGAAGGTCGACTATGATGCAATTGCATCGACCATGGCATGGATCAAGGCAAACCATTCCGGCAAGCGCATCGGGTTGCCAAAGATCGGGGCCGGGCTGGCCGGTGGCGACTGGGCGCGGATCGAAGCAATCATTGCCCGCGAACTGGTGAACGAGGACGTGACGATTGTGGAGTTCGATGGATGATTTCTAATTGGACCGTCCGGTGATGACGGCCCCTCCGCTTTCGGGCGTTCGCATCCTGACCGTCGAACAATATGGCGCAGGGCCATTCGGTTCGATGCTGTTGGCCGATATGGGTGCGGAGGTCATCAAGATTGAAGACCCTGGCGCGGGCGGCGATATGTCCCGCGGGGTCGGGCCATTCTTTATGGAGGATGGCTCCAGCCAGTTCTTTCACTCCTTCAACCGCAACAAACATTCGCTGGCAGTGAACCTGAAGGCCCCGAAAGGGCGCGAGATTTTCGAGCGCCTGGTCGCGACCTCGGACGCCGTGATGAACAATCTGCGCGGTAATCAGCCGGGCAAGCTGGGCCTCGATTATGCGGCGCTGGGTCCGCTGAAGGCCGAGATCGTTTGCGCGCATCTATCCGCCTATGGCCGGGAGGGGGAGCGCGCATCCTGGCCCGGTTTCGATTACCTGATGCAGGCGGAGGCCGGGTATCTGAGCGTCACCGGCGAGCCTGACGGCCCCCCTGCCCGGTTCGGACTGTCTGTCGTTGATATGATGACAGGTGTCATGTGCGCCTTTGGTCTCGCAAGTGCAATCATCGGAGCGCGGGCGACCGGCAAAGGGATGGATGTCGACACGTCGCTATTCGACACGGCCCTGCACAATGTCGGCTATCTTGCGACCTGGTATTTGAATGCCGGGCATAATCAGGGGCGTGAGCCGCGCGGCGGGCACCCGTCTTTGGTCCCGTCGCAACTTTATCCAACCGTTGATGGATGGATATTCATCATGTGCAACAAGGAAGTTTTCTGGCCGGTGCTGGCCAAAAAGCTGGGGCATCCCGACTGGGGCGACGATCCGCGGTTCGCCAAATTTGCCGAGCGGCTTGCCAACAAAGACGAACTCAACAGATTGCTGGAGACTGAATTCGTGCAGCGCACCACTCAGGAGTGGCTGGATCATTTACAAGGCGCGGTGCCCTGCTCACCTGTCCACGACATAGAGACTGCTCTGGAAAACCCGTTTGTACGTGATGGCGGGCGAATCGGCGACTTCGCCACCACCGGTGATCCGGTCAGGATGCTGAACGGGCCGCTGAGTGTGGCGGGAGCGCAAGCGCCGCAAGCTGGCGCACCGGCGCTGGGTGCCGACACGGGATCATTGTTGGCAGAGTTGGGGTATTCGACGGCCGAGGTCGAGGCCCTGCGGCAGGACGGTGTGATTATCTGACCGGGCGCCATCGACGCGGCCCTACCTCTCCCGGCGCAAGACCAGGACGAAACCCACAACCGCGTTGATCCCGGCAACAGTCAATAGCGCGACTGTATATCCACCCGTCAACTCGATCAGCCCCCACATCATCGGCGGCGCAGCCATCCAGCCAATCGACAGGAATGCGAAGGCGCGGCCATTCAGTTCGGCCAGGTCACCGGCATCGACCCGAAAGCTCATCGCCGTGACAAAAACAGAGTTCCAGCACTGGCCCGATATTCCGCACGCCATGGCCAGTGGGATCAGCATCCATGCCGGAGTGTCCGGCGTAACCTGCGTCAGGCAAACCGATGCGATTACGGTAACGAACGCAACGCCGGCCAGGACCATCTGGGCGCTGCCCACGCGATCTGTGAACCACCCCAGAACCGGCCGACCGACCAGCGCAGTGAGTTGCAGGTTCGAGGCAAAGATCCCCGCCGCGATCGGGGACAGATGGGCAACCTCCAGAAGGTAAAGATAGGCAAAGGTTGTCACAGCTGTCTGCGTCAGGGCGAACACCAATCCCGCCCCCCAAAGAAACCGCAAATTTGGTGGCACGGTAAACAGCCCCCTGAACCGTGCGAAAATCGTTGTATGACGCGGCGGTGCAGCTTCGATCTTGAACAATGGTGCTGCGAGCAACGCAAAAAGCAGCGCCAGCGCCAGGACGCCGGTTACAGATAAAATGCCGGTTTGCCATCCTGCCCATATCATCAACGGCGGCAACGCACGGCCCAGCACAGTTGCCGCCAACGGCACCGCTGCGTGCCGCAATGCCAGCAGAAATCCGCGCTGACGCCGGTCTGCCGCCTGCGTTACCAATGTCATCCCCATCGGTCCCTGCGGCCCATAACCCAAACCGAAAAGGAAGGCCGCGAACATGACACCCGTCCACGTACCCGACAGGGTCAACGCCATCGCGCCAAGCATGACCGCAAACAGTCGAACCATCGCCCCGGGGCCGCCCCAGGTCCGAACAAAGACCCCGGTGAAGGGGCTGGACAACAGACTTCCCAGAAAGACGAACGTGATCCACATGCCGAAATCGCGTTCGTTCAAACCGGTCTCGGGTGCAAGTTCGGGCGCCAATAGATTGAACGTCCAAAACCCGATCCCAGCGGCAAACTGCGTGGTCGCAGCGGCGATCAGAACGGGAATGGCGCGGGGGGACTTTGGCATCCCTTCTGCCTAGCCCGGCTAGCGCCGGGTTTCCGCCCGGAACCGGTGCCCATTGGACATTATCCTTGGGGTGATGCTGACATCTGACCGCCACCCTTGACCGGGCGGGATCATCCCGCGTTGATGCAGTCATGTCTGACAGCAAACAATCCGGCCCTTTGACCGGCCTTCGCGTCGTTGAGTTTGGCCACTTTATCGCGGCGCCGTTTGCGACCCGCGTCCTGGCAGACATGGGCGCCGAGATTATAAAGATCGAACCACCGGGCGGTGACCCGGTCAGGTCGTGGGGCGGGCAACTGAACGGGCGATCACTTTGGTGGTCATCCCATGCGCGTAACAAGAAATCGGTCAGTCTCAACCTTAAGGAGCCTGAGGCACGACAAATTGCGCTGAACCTTGTCGCGGCATCTGACGGTGTGATCGAGAACTTCCGGCCTGGAATGATGGAGCGTTTCGGGCTCGGACCAAACGACCTCGCGGCAGTGAAACCCGGAATTCCGTTTGTGCGCGTTTCTGGTTTCGGTCAGACCGGGCCGCGCGCCAAAGACCCGAGTTTTGGAATGATCGGCGAGGCGATCGGCGGGATTCGTTTCCTGACCGGCTATCCCCCCGATCAAAGCAGTCTTCCCCCCGTCAGAACTGGCGTCAGTTTGGGCGACACGGTCGCCGGATTGTACGGCGCAATCGGCTTGTTGGCGGTATTGTTTGAGCAACGCCAGGGTCCAAGCCCCGAAGGGACAGACGCCCGCATTGTCGATGTCGCCCTGACCGAGTCTGTTTTGTCGCTGCTGGAGGGTGTGCTTCCTGAATACGGCGCCACCGGAAAAATCCGTCAACCGCAAGGGTCACGGCTGCCTGCGGCAGTTCCGTCCAACGCCTATCCGACGGCAGATGGTCGATTTGTTCTGATCGGCGCAAACTCGGACCCGTTATACGCCCGCCTCTGTCAATTGATGGGGCGCGAGAACCTGATCGCCGACCCGCGATTTGCCGACAACCAGTCGCGTGTTGCCAATATCGAGGAAATCGACGCAATAATTTCGGATTGGACGCGCTCGCAATCTCCCGAAGCGTTGTTGAACGATCTGGAGGCCGCGGGCATTCCATCGTGCAAAATCTATGACGTTGCCGACATTGTTTCCGATCAACAGTTCCAAGCGCGGAGCGCAGTTTCTTCTGTGCCTGACCCTGTACACGATCAGGACATTATGCAGCCCGCGCCGGTCCCTCGATTTTCCGGTGGTCCACGCGAATCCATCGCCTGGGCCGGCCCGGCGATCGGACAGCACAATGATGAGATCTATGGCGGTTTGCTGGATATGAGTGAAGACGCCCGCGATACCCTGCGCCGTGCGGGCGTGATCTGAGGAGTTGAGATGACTTACGCCGATATCAATGCCGACCGCTTGTGGTCGCGTCAGGTAGCGACCGACGCGATCGGCGCAACTGCGAATGGCGGGGTGCACCGCATGGCGTTGTCAATGGAGGATATTGAGAGCCACCGCGTGATCGCCGAGATCGCGTTTGGCCGCGGCTGGGCCGTGACCATCGATGATATTGGAAACATGTTCGCGATCAGAGCAGGTTCCGCGTCGGATCGTGCGCCGATCGCCGCCGGGTCGCACACGGACAGCCAGCCGATGGCAGGGCGATTTGACGGCATGCAAGGCACGCTGGCCGCATTGGAAGCGATGGAAGCGATCGACGACGCCGGGATCGCAACATTTGCCCCGATTATGCTGGCCATCTGGAACAACGAAGAAGGCCCGCGCTTTAACCCGGCCTGTATGGGCTCGGCGGTTTACGCAGGTGTGCGAACGTTGGCGGAAGTCATCGATCAGCGCGACACCGATGGGATCGTGCTGCGGGACTGCATCGCCGATCTACGCGCGGCCATTCCCGAAGCAGGTCATCATGACATCGGCGCGCCCATCGGTGCGTTCCTGGAAAGCCATATCGAGCAGGGTATCGAGTTGGAGAGCTCAGGAAACACGATTGGTGTCGTGACGGGCATGCAGGGGTATCGCCGCTGGCGCATCGACGTGACCGGCGAGGAAGCGCATTCCGGCACCCAGCCGATTAGCCGGCGCAAAGATGCGTTCGTGGCTGCAACGGATATGGCCGTCGCCCTGCGCCAGGCATTTGCCGACGAGACGGACGAGATGCGATTTACCATCGGCCGGTTTCAAGTGACCCCGGGCGGAATATCGGTCGTGCCAGGGCATGTGCATTTCACAGTTGATATGCGCCACCCATCATCCGAAGTGCTGATCCAGCACGGAAACCGGCTTGGTGAAATATGCGAAGCCAATAAAGGACCATGTGATGTTGCGATCGATGAATTCATCACCTCGACAACGCTGGAGTTTCCAGAAAAGATCCGCACCCAACTGACTCAGGCAGCCGATCGCCGGGGATATGCGCACCAGCCGATTTTTTCGCGCGCGAGCCACGATGCGCGCCACATCTCGCGCCTGTGCCCTGCCGGGATGATCTTTATCCCGTGCAAAGACGGGATCAGTCACAACGAAGCAGAGAGTGCTGAGAAATCCGATTGTGCGGCGTCCGCGCAGGTATTGGCCGATGTGATGCTAGACTTGGCCCGGCGCGCATAATTTTCGGAAAACTGTAACAATCATCACCCGCAACCTTCCGTCTGGTGTATCGGGCGTCCGTATTGTTGATGTCCAGTTCAAGCTTGGGTGGAGAAAGAGGGATAGTTTGGGATGCGACTCAAGTCTCAGCCCGCAGCTCTACGGAATGTTCGGGGCGGTCTTTCAGTTACCACCCCGTGGTCAGTCCGGCGCCCGCTGCAAGATCGCAACAACCCGGTCGGCGGCGTCAAAAAGCGCCATCACGTCATTGCCTTGAATTAGCGAGCGGGCATTTTCCAACGCATCGAAGAACCGTGTCTCGGTCTCGGCGATGCTGATCCGGTCAGGATGGTGCGGCGTTGAAAGGCACGCCTTGCGGGTTGCTGCAATCGGACCAAACCGCTGCCCGTCGTCATCGTCCAGATAGCGCGCCCGAAAATTATTGCAGGCGCCGTTACCACTGACCCCATCACCGCTGAACGATATGAACGCCTCTGCCCCCGGCGGGGTCCCGGCCAGATCCACAAGAACCCAGGTCGTCCCGGTAAATTCATCGAGAAATTCGGTATGGGATTCCGCGGACTGATCGCCTTCCTGCAAGTACCGCCCCGCAACCCATCCGATCCTGTCGCGATATCCGACCCGGCACCAGACCGTCTTGCGGGCGGCTTCACGCTCGGCTTCGGTCGCTGTTTGAAACTCGGTGAAACTCATCCCGCCAATGCAGATATAGTTCGCCAACCCATCAGCGTCGTGCGGGATTTCGCCGATCTTGTTGCTTTTCCAGGTTGGTCCTGCACGCAGGTTAAGGACATCGTTTGCGTCAACCCCGTTGACCCGCCAATAGTCCGGACCGTCCGCAGTCGCCCAAGCAATCGTTGCGCCCAGGCATAGGCCGATCGCCCCAATCGCTGTCTTGATCCCGTTCATGGCTTGTCCTTTAGGCCTTCGCGTCTTCCAGCATCATAGCAGCCCCTTTCTCGGCGATCATCAGCGTCGGCGAGTTGGTATTGCCCGAGGTAATTGTCGGCATCACCGAAGCGTCGATGATCCGCAATCGTTCCAGCCCGCGGAACCGCAAACGCGGATCGACCACGGCCCGGTCATCGATGCCCATCCGGCAGGTCGCAACAGGGTGAAAAATGGTAGTTCCGACATCGCCTGCGGCATCTTCCAGGGCCTGTTGGTCGTGAGCGCTGTCGCCAGGCAGATGTTCCAATGGGGAAAAACGGGCCATCGCAGGTGCCGCCATGATCCGCCGGGTCAGGCGGATTGCATCCGCAGCAACAGCGCGATCTGCTGACGCAGAAAGATAGTTTGGCCGGATGGCTGGGTGCGCGCCGGGGTCCGGCGAGGTGATCACGACCTCTCCCCGGCTTTCGGGCCGCAGATTACAGACCGATGCTGTCATTGCAGGGAAGTCGTGCAGAGGTTCGCCAAATTTGTCCAGGCTGAGAGGTTGAACATGATATTGCAGGTTCGGCGTTTCGAACGTGTCGGACGATTTGGCAAAAACGCCGACCTGGCTGGGTGCCATCGACATCGGGCCGCTCCTCGTCAGTGCGTACTGCAGCGCAATCTTGGCCTGCCCCCACCGCGTTGCTGCCGTTTGGTTCAACGTAATGGCATCTTGAACCTTGTAGATGCAGCGCAATTGCAAATGATCCTGTAGATCGCGGCCAACGCCCGGCACATCCAAAACCGTATCGATACCGGCGTCCTGGCAAACCGCGCCCGGACCGATCCCGGAAAGCTGAAGAATTTGCGGCGAGCCGATGGCGCCCGCTGCCAATACCAATTCACCGGAAACAAACGCCCGGGCGGGGCGCCCGTTCAACGTCAACTCCAACCCGGTAACCTGCCCCGCGTCAGTTGTCAGGCGCGTTGCCTGCGCTTCTGTCACGATGCGCAGATTGGGTCGTCCCTTTGTCGGTCGCAGGAAGGCCTTGGCTGTGTTCCAACGCCATCCCGACCGTTGGTTTACCTGGAAGTAGGCCGAACCTGCATTGTCACCGGTGTTAAAGTCGGAGATCTTCGGGATGCCGATTTCGGCGCAGGCGTCCCGAAAGGCGTCCAGGATCTCCCAGGACAAGCGGGGAGCCTCGATGCGCCACTCTCCCCCTTCTTCGTGGAGGCCGCCGCCAGAATACTCGCGACCGCGGAAATGATCCTCGTGGCGCAGAAACCAGGGCAGAACATCGTCCCACCCCCAGCCCGAACACCCCAGTTGGCGCCAATGATCGTAGTCCTGCGCCTGACCGCGCATGTAGATCATACCGTTGATCGACGAGCAGCCGCCCAAAACCTTACCACGGGGATACAGAACCGAACGCCCATTCAATCCGGGCACAGGGTCGGTCTTGAATCCCCAATCGGTCCGTGGGTTGCCGATGCAATAGAGATAGCCGACCGGAATATGAATCCATGGATAACTGTCGTTGCCACCAGCTTCCAGCAACAGCACCCGGTTGGCTGGGTTTTCCGACAGACGGTTGGCCAGAAGGCAGCCAGCGGTTCCGGCACCTACGATGATATAGTCCTAGGTGCCCAGGTCCTGTTCAACATCACGCTTGTCGTCTCGCATCGCATTCTCCCTGCACTCGGATTGGCTGGGGCGGCTGGGACCGTCAAGCTTTTGTGGCAGTCCTAAGCGCCGAGGGTGCAGAAATGACGTATTTCATCACTTACCCGAACTGTACTGGCACATTCGTTATCGGCTCTTTCGGGCGGCCCATTGTTCGAGAAGTTCGAATTTTCCGGCCAGGTGGGGACGGGTTCGCGTCAGATCCAACGCCCGCGCGATGGCTGGGAATGCGGTGATATCGTCGCGTTGGCGAACATATTGCATCCAGTACGCCAATGTCAGATCGGCCAGCGAAAAGCGATCACCCAAAAAGAACGGCCCGGCTGCCGCCAACCTCTGGTCGATTGGTGCCAACCTTACGCGCAGTGCCTGCCACGCCAGCGACAAAGCGGCGTCAACCTGCTCGGCGTCCGGCACATATCGTGTAGGGAAAAAGATCCGTTTCATGACCGGCTCGATCTCTCCGGTCACATTGAAGAACGCGCTCAAAAATACCCCCCGGCCCAAGTCATCGGCCGCAGGAACCAGATCGGCCTTGTGGCGTTCGCAAAGCCACAGATTAATAGCAGGCGTTTCATAAAGGACGTCACCAGCCGGCGTTCGCAAGGCCGGGATCCAACCGGCGGGATTTACCTCGCGATAGGCTGCACCGCGCTGCTCGCCGCCGACCATGTCCAGCGGCGATGTTTCATAAGCGACCGCGCACTCCGCCAGCACCATCTCAACCATCAGCGATCGCGAATAAGTCGCAGAAAACAGCGTGTACATGCGCGAACCTACTTTGCGGGCGGCGGATTGCCGGGGATCGGCAGGCCCTGCAGTGTCGGATGCGACCGCGCGTATTGTGGCGGAAAAGCTGCGCGTTCATCACCCAACGCTTCTGCAGCATGCCAAGCCCAACGGCTGTCATAGGTGATGCCGCGCGCCAACGCGACCATATCCGCCTGTTCCGATTGCAGGATATGTTCGGCCTGTCGTGCGTCCGTGATCTTGCCGACCGCCATCACCGTCATCTCGGGCACTTCCCGTTTGATCGCGGCGGAAAATCGGCACTGATAACCCGGGCCAACCTTGATCTCCTGACCCGGTGAATTGCCGCCAGATGAGACATCGACAAAATCGCAGCCGTGTTCCTTCAGCACGCGGGTATATTCAATCGCATCCTCCAGATCCCAGCCGGAACCGGGCACCCAATCGGTCGCGCTGAAACGTACGCCCATTGGTTTGTCATCAGGCCAGACTGCGCGGATCGCATCGAACACCTCCAACGGGAAACGCATGCGGTTCGAAAGCGACCCACCGTACTGGTCATCGCGCTTGTTCGAAATCGGCGACAGGAACTGGTGCATCAAATAGCCATGGGCCGAGTGCAGTTCGACGACGTCGAAATCCAGCCGTACACAACGCTCGGCGGCACTGACAAACGCATCGAGAATGCGTTTCAGCGAGTTATCGCCCAGCTGTTCCGGCGTATGCCAACCATCGCCATAAGCGTCAGCCGATGGCCCAAAGGTTTGCCATGCCCGGTCGTCCTTCAGGGGTGCTCCGCCAGCCCAAGGCACATCGACCGACGCCTTGCGGCCAGCATGTGCCAACTGCATCCCGATTTTTCCCGACCCATAAGATCTGAAAAACTCTATGATCGGCCGAAATGCTTCCTCGTGCGCATCGGACCATAGGCCCGTACAGCCGGGTGAAATCCGTCCCTCGGCTTCGACGCCTGTCGCTTCGACAAATGTCAGGCCCGGGCCGGAAATTGCGAACTGTCCCAGATGGACCAGATGCCAGTTCCCAGCGATCCCGTCTTTGGCCGTATACTGGCACATCGGGGCAACCACGATCCGGTTAGGTATCTCGACACCCCGCAGCTGAATCGGGTCGAAAAGCTTGGTCTTCGGCATAGTCTTCTCTCCTGGCAGTCGTCGGGCGTGTTGTTCAAAACCGGGCCAGCAACGGCCCGGGCGTGCGAGCGCGGGGCACATCCCAGCGCTCATTCAAAGGCGGCGCTGTCATCGGGGGTTGGCACTTCGTAGGCGTTCAATGTCAAGGAAACGAGCGCATAGTATCCGCAGAGCCCGATAACATCGACCAGACCTTGTTCGCCCAGGGTGCCCCGTGCTTGCGCGAATTCATCGTCGGACAAACGGTGGCGGTGATTTAGGGCATGTGCCACATGATAAACCGCAGCCGCTTCGACCGTTGAAAATTCAGGCTCGGTCTCCGTGCGAATTGCTTGAATGACATCTTCTGCGACGCCTGCTTCAGCGGCCATACGGCTGTGTGCCCACCATTCAAACTCGGCCTTATAGGGCGGATTCAACCGGTCGTCGCAACACCCCAACCTAGGAGGTGTAGATGACGACGGGAAGACGAAAATCAGAAAGGTCCACGCGGCGCAAATTGTCCTCACCCGGACGGCCCCCTGTCTGGCAGCGCGAGCAACTGTGCCAGTTCTGGCAGGGTATCGCGGTAGGGCTTTCAAGTGAGCAAGCCGCTGTTGAAGCAGGTGTCTCTGCCCCTGTCGGAAGCCGATGGTTTCGGAGTTCTGGTGGAATGCCTCCCAAACATCTCGCGCCCTCGGCGCCTTTCCTCAAGAACCGCAACCTGGTCTTCGCGGAACGCGAGGAAATCGCCTTGGAATGCGCTCGGGGCACCGGTGTGCGTGCAATCGCGCGCAAACTGGGGCGGGCACCCAGCACGATCTCCCGCGAGATCAGGCGCAACTCGGCGACACGAGGCGGAGACTTCGACTACCGGGCTCTCACAGCGCAGTGGCATGCGGATCGCGCATCCCGCCGCCCGAAGACCAGCAAGCTGACGAACAATCCTGCCTTGCGAGATTATGTGCAGGACCGGCTTGCCGGCCTGATCGCCACGCCAGACGGCATCTCCTTCGACGGGCCTGTCGTGGTATGGAGGAAACGGCGGTCCGTTCATCGGCAAAGCCGACGCTGGTCTTGCGCCTGGAGCCCGGAACAGATCGCACAGCGCCTGAAGGTGGACTTCCCCGAGGACCCGACCATGCGCATCAGTCATGAAGCCATCTATCAGGCGCTCTACATCCAAGGGCGCGGAGCCCTGAAGCGGGAGCTTTCGGCCTGTCTTCGCTCTGGACGGGCACTGCGTCTGCCCCGAGAACGGGCCCGAAACCGAGGCAAGTCCTTCATCTCGGATGCGCTGATGATCAGCGCCCGCCCGGCCGCGATTGACGACAGAGCGGTGCCAGGCCACTGGGAAGGCGATCTCATTCTCGGACTTGGCAGTTCAGCGATTGGGACGCTGGTCGAACGGACCACGCGCTTCACTATGCTTTTGCACCTGCCGCGAATGGAAAGCCACGGCACGACCAAACCGATCAAGAACGGTCCGGCTCTTGCCGGTCATGGTGCAGAAGCCGTCCGCGATGCCATTTCCGAAACCATAATGGATCTTCCGGCACATCTGCGACGATCACTGACCTGGGATCAGGGAGCCGAGATGGCACAGCACGCTCAGCTTCGGATCGACACCGGTCTCGAAGTCTACTTCTGCGACCCTCAGAGTCCCTGGCAGCGCGGCAGCAATGAAAACACCAATGGCCTGCTCCGCCAATACTTTCCGAAAGGCACCGATCTAAGTCAGCATGGCAATGAAGAGTTGAACGCCGTTGCCCATGCCTTGAATACGAGGCCACGCAAAACGCTCGGATGGCGAACGCCCGCGGAAGCACTCGACCAGTTGCTCAAACAGGATATGATCGAAGGTGTTGCGACGACCGGTTGAATCCGCCTAGTGCGCGCCTGTGACAAGGATCGCAATCTCGGCCAATTCAGGCCCAATCGAGGTTTCGAAACGGAAATATTCCCCCAACTTCTGGGCGCGGTCGGCCATTTCCGGATTGGCGATCCAGGCCAGAAATGGCCCACGCACCGACCCGCGCGGGCCAGCGACGATTGCGTCATGCACCGCACGCTGTCGCGGCGTCATCTGGTCAAGGTCGGGCGGGGAAAGACGGTTCATCCGCAGATCACGCGAGTGTACAATGGAAGGCGACTGTCAGCTCCGAGCGTATGAAAGGCTGGGACATGGACACCCAAAAAGCGGTCATTCTGATCACGATGGCTACCGTCGTTATTGTCATGATCACTTTGGCGATGGATTAGCACAGCCGTCATCGGGTTTTGTCCCAGTCTGGCTTTCGTTTCTCCAGAAACGCCGACAATCCCTCGGCGCCTTCATTGCCGCCAATTGCTTCGGCGATCCCGTCTGCCTCCATATCCAGTTGCGCCTTCAGCGTTGCCAACCGGGCGTGATCGATCAGTTGCTTGGCGCGGGCCGTTGCCCGTGACGGCCCATCCGCGATCTGGGCCGCCCATGCCATCGCTGTCCGCGCGGCCTCTCCCGGATCCGCCAGTCGATTGACCAGTCCCAGGTCGTAAAGACGGGTCAACGGAATACGGTCACCAGTGAACAGCATCTCCGCCACCATCTGCCGGGGAAGCGCCGCCCCCAAAAAGGCCGTCGATCCGCCATCCGGCGTAAGTCCGATCTTGATATAGGCAACGGAAGCATAGGCATCCCGTGCCCCGACGATCAGATCGCACGCCGCCATGATCGAGGCCCCGGCACCCGCCGCCCCACCATCCACTGCGGCAATAATCGGCTTGGGACTCTCGCGCATGGCAAAGATCATGTTGTGCAGGCGGTCGACACCCTTGCGCCGCGTTGCAAGATCCTGTTCGCGCCGTTCGTTGATCGAATTCAGGTTGCCGCCGGAACAGAAAAAACCTTCCGCACCGGTCAGGACGACTGCACCGATCGCCGGATCGTTCTGTACGCTCTCCAACGCGTCGCGAAAGCCGTCATAGAATTCCCAACTCAGCGCGTTGCGCGTCGCAGGGTCGTTGTTCACGACTTTCAATACACGGCCAACACGTTCGACCAAAATGCGCTCGGCCATCAATCCCGCTCCCGTCAGATCCTGTTTGGCATAGACCTACGGCAAGCCGCCCCGATCGCAAGAGGCAATCAGGGTCTATCGCCGACCTGATGGCTGGGCGGTGGGCAATGCCCACCGCAAGACGGGTCGCTATTCGATCCGCAGCGTTGCCTCGACCCGGCGGTTGATCGCCGCAAACGGATCATCGACCCGCGGCTTGGCTTCGCCATGACCTTTCGCCGTCAATCGTTCGCGCGAGATACCCAGGCTCTCGAGATATTCGACAACTGCCGATGCACGGCGATCGGACAGGGTCTTATTAAAGTTGTCCGACCCGCGCGCGTCCGTATGGCCATCGATATTGAATGTCGCACTCGACAGCGTGGTACCGGTCAGCGCCTTTGCGAACTCGGCCAGATTTTTGCGGGCCTGATCGCTCAGCCTGTCGGAACCCAGATCAAAAGTGATCAACATATCGAACGCGCCAGGGTCGGCTTCGGCTGCCGCCTTTTCCTCAGCGCATTTGCTGTCAGTTCCGATACATACCTTCCGCGTTACACCCCGTTTTGGGATGCTGCATTTTCCGTCATCGCAGAAAACACCTTTCTTAAAGTGCTTCTCTACGTCTTCAGCCGAAAACACCCGGTCGTCGGCCATGGCCATACTCGGCACCATAAGCAGCGCCGCTACAGCGAAAATACGCTTGATCATCTTCAAGTCTCCTTGGATCAAAATGTCCTGATCTGGATATCGGTGGTGTGCATTATACTATCAAGATCGGCGCAGGGCCACGTTCTTTCAGATCGCCAAACGTAGCGCATCAGAATAGGGTGATGACGGCAGGGGTCCAAAACATGGATAGGCGATGACAGGGGTTGAAGCCGGGGGCGTCCCGCCGGGCACCCGGTTGAACGAGATGTACGAAATTGTGCGCCGGATCGGGGTCGGCGGCATGGGCGAAGTTTACGCTGCGCGTGAAATCCATTCCGGCCACCAGGTCGCGATCAAGATGGTCCTGCCCGAGTTCAGCGGCGACCAGGCCGTTATCGACCTTTTCCGTCGCGAAGCCTCGCATTTAAGCGGCCTGCGCCACGACGCGATTGTCCGCTATTCAGCCTTCTCGGTCGATCCGCACCTGCGCAGACCCTATATGGCGATGGAGTTTGCTCTCGGCCCGTCGCTGCGCGAACGCCTGCGGCGCGGGCGACCGCTTACCGAGGAAGAATTTGAGCATTTGCGCGCCCGGATTGCAGGCGGCCTGGCGACTGCCCACACCGCAGGCATATTTCATCGCGACATCTCGCCCGACAACATCATCCTGGTCGATGACAACGTCGCCAGGGCCATGATCATCGATTTTGGCATCGCAAAATCAGCCAACGAGGAAAAAACGCTGATCGGCGACAGCCTGGCAGGCAAGCTCGGCTATGCCTCGCCCGAGCAGATGGGTCTGTCTGGCGGGCAGGTAACTGCCAAGGCCGACGTCTATTCGCTGGGTATCATTTTCGCCGAGGCCGCGACCGCGCAGCCGATGAATATGGGCGGCACCCAAGCGAACGCGGTGGAGACCCGAAAAACCGTTCCCCCGCTCGATCATGTCCCAGACGATTACCGGCCCTTGATCACGGCCATGTTGCATCCCGATCCGTTAAAACGCCCGGATATGGTCGAGGTCACCCAATGGGAATTTGGCGCCAAACCAACCGGGGGCGGCGCGCTGCGCACAATGATGATGGGCCTCTTGGGCGTCGCCGCAACTGCCGCGCTTCTTGCCGGGTTGTGGTTCTTTTTGATGACCGGGGCCAAGTTAACGCCGCCCAGCGATACGATGATCACGGCGTCACAAGGCAGCGTCGGCGAGGCGTATCATTGGCAGGTTCCAACCTTCAACTATTCCGGCGAGCCCGGAACCTTGCGTCTTGCCACCAAAGACGCCCTGCCCCCTGGACTGAGTTTTACCGCTAACAAGGGCGGGACAGCCGTTATTTCGGGCACTCCGGCATCGCCTGCCGACGTCGAAATTCTGATCACAGCGAACGGTCAGGACGGCACCGAGGCGGACCAAAAGATCTCGATCAAGATCAAGCCTGCTCCGAACCTGCCGCCCAAGGTGGTCGAACGGGTGGACGAAGCAATACAGCTGACGGTTGGGACCACCGTTGACCTAAAACTTGGTGCATTTTCCGATGACAAGGGCAGCGGTGCGTTGAATGTTCGAGTCGTCGGCCAACTGCCGCGCGGGTTGACAGTTCGACTACCGGAACCCGGACAGGCGCGCTTGACCGGAACGCCGCGCGAAGCTGGTGTCTTTTCGATCGAACTGGTCGCCACAGACGCATCGAACGAAAGCGCCAGCTTCACGATAACCATGTCTGTCGAAAATCCTGCGCCGCCTGTAAATGCTGCGCTTCGGCGCCTGCTGACCGCGACCAACAGCGTGAGTTGCACATTTGTCCACGCCACAAGCGTCCAGGGTAATCAGGTCGCAATCGCGGGGTATATCCGCAGCCTCGGTCCGCTCAATAAACTTGATCAAGACATGAAGCGTGAAATTGGCCGCGCACCGGAAATTACCGCCTGGTTGGTGACCCGCCAGCAGTGCCGGTTCATCGACAGCCTCGGCGCGGTCGACGCGGCAATGGTCGAACACGATGCATCCATTGATCTGGGCAAACCTGTTCGTGCCACGGGAAGCCTGATCAAGGGGACCGTCGTCAACGGGCCCGATGCACTCCTCTACATCGTTGATCATAACGGGCGCACTTATGAATTGCAGGCGAATACCCGTGTCGTTGGACGGGATCTTGAATTCCAGACCCGTCTGATCGGGCTGGATGCACAATTGATCGTGGCTGCGATCCCGACCGCACCCGGTGCGTTGGCCGGCGCCCGAACACTGGCCGACATCGTCCGCCCGAGCATGCGCGGACGGGTCAAGCTGGCCATTGGGTATGTAAAGCTTAAGGCAAATTGACGGTATTCGGCGCCCCCGAATTTACCGGCATCGCCAGCCAACGTGCCGCCATCGGAACGTGACGGCCCCCGAACAGGTTAACCGGCGGAAGCATCCATTTCACGCCCGATGCGAATAAACCGGTCCAGGTGATGATCCGTATCGCCGAACAGATGGTCGATCATGATGATCCGTTTGGCATAGTGCGGGCCCGCATATTCCCAGGTCATCGCAATACCGCCATGCATTTGGATCGCCTCCTCGGCAATCAAACGCCCTGCCCGCCCCACAAGGTTTTTTGCTGCAGAAACATTCTTTTCGCGAAGGTCGCGATCCGCCTCGAACGTGTTCGCCGCCAGCATGACCGCAGAGCGCGCCTGCTCGAGTTCAAGCAGCATGTCGACCATGCGGTGTTGCAGCACTTGATTGGCACCAATCGGCTTGCCAAATTGTTTGCGCTCTTTCAGATATTCCAAGGTCATGTCCTTGGCGACTTCCATCGCGCCGATGGCTTCTGCCGATACGGCCAACGTGCCCGCTGCCAAGATCTTTTCAATCAGCGGCCAACCGGCCCCAGCCATTCCCAGCGGCTCGGCGGGCGCATTGGTCAACGTCACCTCGGCAATGTGCGGTCCGTCGATCGATTTGTGGCTGGTAATCTCGACGCCGTCAGCCTTGGTATCGACCAGAAACAGACCCAGGCCATTTTCCTCGGCAACGTCGCCAACGGACCGGGCTGTGACGACCAACCAGTCAGCAGTGCCCCCGTTTATGACGACGGCCTTCGCACCAGACAGTGATCCGTCGGCGTTCAAATTGGTCGCGACGTGGCTGGGGGAGTAATAAGCGTCCGGTTCGACATGCGCCCAGGCAATCAGGGTGCCCCCCTCGATCACGCTTTCGACAATGTCGGCCTTGTGCTCGGCCAATGCCATGGTCGCACACAAAGTCGGCAAAAAGGGTTCAACCAACAATCCGCGGCCCAATGCCTCGAAGACCAAAGCGATGTCTTCGCCGGTGCCGCCGAAACCGCCAGCCTCGGGGCTGACCAACGCGCTGGGCAATCCCAATTCGCACAACTCGCCCCACAACGCGCGGTCAAAGCCATCATCGCCACCGACAGCGGCGTGGCGTTTTTCGATTGTGTATTGCTCGCGGATGAACCGGTCCGCGGTGTCCTTGAGCATCTGGCGCTCTTCGGAGAGTTCGAAATCCATATGATCCGTCCTGTCGTAGGATGGGGTTCCGCCCCGTCCGCGTCGATTAGGATTGGGTGGAACCCCAACCTATGATTTCTCTCAAACCAATGGGTTCACAGACCCAGAATAGCCTTCGTGACGATATTTCGCTGGATCTCGTTTGATCCGCCATAGATCGACGTCTTTCGGTTATTGAAGTATTTTCGCGCTGCCGTCAGTGCGAACTCAGGCCCCGGCGCTTCGCCGTTCCAGCCGGGATCAAAGGCCTCCGGCAGGTCTGGCACGGCATATGGACCAGCCGCCCGGCGTGACAGATCGTTGGTTTCCTGCAGAATCTGGGTGCCCTTGATCTTGAGCAACGAGCTTTCGGCGCCCGGCGCTTTACCCGCACCGGCCGCCGCAACGATCCGGTTGTTAAAGACCTCCAGCGCAAGAAGGTCGATTTCGACTTCGCCCAGGCGTGCCGAGAAATAGGGATCGTCCAGCAAAGGCTTTCCATTCTTCTGAACCTTGGAGGCCGCCCTCTTGATCCCTTTGATCGACGCCTTCGAGTTACCGACATTTGCAATGCCGGTCCGTTCGAACGTCAACAGGTATTTAGCCAGCGTCCAGCCCTTGTTTTCCTCGCCGACGATGTTCTCCAGCGGCACTCTCACATCCGTCAGGAAAACCTCATTGACCTCGTGCTCACCCTCCAACGTGTAGATTGGGCGCACTTCGACGCCTGGCGTCGACATCGGGACCAGAATGAAACTGATCCCTTCCTGTGGTTTGGCAGCGTTGGGATCCGTTCGGCACAGACAGAAAATATGATCGGCGAAATGCGCCAGCGTCGTCCAGGTTTTCTGGCCATTGATGACCCACTGATCGCCGTCCTTGACCGCACTGGTTTTCACTGAAGCAAGATCCGAGCCTGAGCCCGGTTCCGAATACCCCTGGCACCAGAAATCGTCATCATTCAGAATCCGCGGCAGGTAATAATCCTTCTGCTCTTGATTGCCGTATTTGATCAGCACTGGCCCCAGCATGTTCAAGCCAAAGGGCACGACGCGCGGCGCCGCGGCTGCAATGCACTCTTCATCGAAAATTGCCTTCTCGGCCGCGGTCCACCCGGTACCGCCATGCTCGACCGGCCACATCTGGGCCAGAAAGCCGCGTTCGCGCAGCATTTCGTGCCAAGCCAGAAAATCCCCTTTCTGCAACCGCTTACCGGATCGCACTTTCTCGGATAGGTCCTGGGGCAGTCGATCCTTCAACCATTGACGAATATCAACCTGAAAGGCCAGATCAGCATCGGAATAGCTCAGGTCCATAAGGGCCTCCTCTCATCACTTTGCAGCGATACTTCCCCATCTCGCGCGCCTGCGCAATGGAGAGCAAATCGTCTTCGGCATCGGGTCGTCACAACACCTCTGCCGCACCCCAGATCGTGGTACATTGGCTGGACAGAACCCCGCCATTGCCATGGGCCAGATTGATCCGGGCATTATCTATCTGCATACCCGGCGCCTCGCCACGGGTTTGACGGATCGCCTCGATCATCACAAACATGCCGTACATGCCGGGGTGTACACAGGACAAACCGCCCCCGGATGTATTGACCGGCACCGACCCACCAGGTGCGATATTCCCGTCCATGACGAAATCCTTGCCTTCGCCTTTGGCACAGAAGCCCAAATCCTCGAGGAACAGAATCGTGTTAATCGTGAAGGCGTCGTAGAGTTGCACGGTGCTCATCTCTTCGACCGTCAGCCCGGCCATCGTAAACGCCCGCTGCCCCGCCTCGACAGCACAGGTCGTCGTCAGATCCGGCATCTCTGAAATCATCCGGTGGTCGTGCGCCATACCCGCGCCCAGCAAATAGACCGCGCGCGGGTTATCGCGCACATCCGAGGCGCGTTTCATCACCATCGCCCCAGCCCCGTCCGTCACAAGACAGCAATCGAACTTGCCCAATGGGTCCGAGATCATGCGTGCGCCCAGAACATCATCGACCGTAAGCGGATCACGGGCAAATGCCTCGGGGTTCGATGCGGCCCAGGCCCGGGTCGATACAGCAACATTCGCAAGATGTTCGCGCGTCGCGCCGAATTCGTGCATGTAGCGCGCCGCCGCCATTGCATAGGCGTTGATCGGGTTGCGAATGTCGTATTGCGCCTCGAACGGCATGGGTTCGGACGCCGAACGAAAGCCCCCTTGCGTCCTCTGGTTCGATCCATAGGCGATCAGCGCCGTGTCGATCAGGCCCGCATCCAGTAAAATCGCGGCGTCCAAAACATGGGACATGAACGACGACCCACCGATGTTGGACCCTGACGAGAATTTGGGCACCACACCCAAATGCTCGGCCAACGACATTGACCCCATCGCATGAACAGCGGTCGCCGCCCAGACGCCGTCAACGTCGGCGATCTGAACGCCCGCGTCCTCGAGCGCCAAAATCGATGCTCTACCCATCAGCTCCAGCGCGTTCCAGCCAGGCGCCTCGCCCTGACCAAAGGTTGCGGCGCCAACGCAAGCCGACTTACCGCGCAGGTGCTTCATGTCAGAAGCCATCAAGCCGCCTCCCACACAACCGCGGGGGCGCCGTTCAGCTCTTCGATCTTGGCCCGAACCGTCATGCCGATTTGAACATCCTCAGGCGCAATTCCGACAACGCGCGACAGCATACGCACGCCTTCATCCAGATCGATCAGTGCGAGGTTGAACGTACCGCCTTTTTCAGGAGAGCGCCGGTTAACCGTGGTCGAATAAACTGTCCCGGTCCCCTTCGCAGCGACCCATTCCAGATCCGCTTCGCCAGTACCGGGGACAAACGGGCGTGGATAGAACACATGCACCCCGGTCGACGCCGAGCGTTGAATCATAAATTTTCCATCGTTCAGGAACGCTCGAAATTCGGCTTCAGGTCCCATCTTTCTTCCTCTCAGCGGGGTAAGGGCTGGCGGGCATCATCGAGACATGGATGCATGAAAGCCAGCGCCCATGACACCCCCGGTTATTCCGCTGCCTTGGCCATCGAAAGGCCCAGGCGCGCGCGCGCCGCAAGATACTCGCTCTCCAAACGATCAACCAACTCGGCTGTCGGCATGATTTCCTTGATCGCGCTGATGCCCTGACCCGATCCCCAGATCTCTTTCCAGCTTTTCGGTTTCGACGATCCTGAAGAGAAGTCCATTTTTGTCGGATCGCTCTCGGGTAAACTGTCCGGGTCCATGCCGGCCCGTGCCACCGATGGTTTCAGATAGTTTCCCCAAACACCGGTGAACAAGCTGGAATAGATGATGTCTTTCGATGTCGAATCGACCAGCATCTGCTTATATTCAGGATGGGCGTTGGCCTCGTCCGTCGCAATGAATGCGGTTCCGAGATAGGCCAAATCGGCACCCATCGCTTCGGCAGCCAGCACGCCGTCACCGGTTCCGATTGATCCTGAACACATCAGCGGCCCGTCGAACCATTCGCGGATTTCTTGGATCAGCGCAAAAGGCGAGACTGCCCCGGCGTGACCACCGGCCCCCGCCGCAACTGCAACCAATCCGTCAGCACCTTTGGACACCGCCTTTTTTGCAAAGTCGTTGTTGATCACATCGTGCAGACAGATCCCGCCATGGGAATGGGCGGCATTATAGATTTCTTCCCGTGCACCCAGCGACGTCACATAGATCGGCACCTCGTGCTTGACGCAGATTTCCATATCCCGCTCAAGGCGGACATTGGATCGGTGGACGATCTGATTGACCGAATACGGCGCGGCGGGCGTATCCGGGTTTGCCTGGTTGTGGCGGTCCAGTTCTTCTTTGATCTGGGTCAACCAAGCGTCCAGCATCGGCGGCTCTCCTTCAGCCTCCCGCGCATTCAGCGCGGGAAAGCAACCGACAATACCCGCCTTGCATTGCGCAACGACCAAAGCCGGATTCTGTACAATAAACAGCGGCGCCCCAAAGACGGGAATGCGCAAATTCTGCAGGATCGGCGGCAAGGCCATTTCTTAGGTCCTTTTGATTATCAGCGCGTCCAGCGCCAGCACCCCATCGGGCAGCGCGCGCATCGGGTTCATTTCGACGCTCTCTATCTCATGGGCGTGGGCCGCCGCAAATACCGACAACGCAGTTACCGCTGCGGCAAGCGCGCCAATATCAGAAGGCGGATTGCCTCGGGCCCCTTTCAGCAGCGCCATCCCGCGCAGCTCTTCAAGCATTTCGCGGGCGCTTTCAGCATCGACCGGCGCCTTTCGGAAGGCGACATCGCCAAAAATCTCTGTGAACACGCCGCCCAGACCGGCCATTACGACGGGCCCAAACACCGGATCGATCTTGGCGCCCAGGATCATCTCGACCCCGCCATTGACCATGGGACTGACCAGGACGCCGTCAATATGTGCGTCCGGGTCATAGCGGCTCGCGTTCGCCGTCAGCTGATTGTAAGTTTGCGCTGCCAGGTCTTCGGTAACATGCAACGCAACGCCGCCTGCCTCGGTCTTGTGCAAGATGTCCGGGCTTGCAATCTTCATCGCCGCAGGGCCGTGCAACGCCGCAACCGCTTCATGTGCGGCCTTCGACGACTTGACCAGAATGTCCTCAACCATCGGCAACCCGGCCTTCGCCAATAGATCCTTTGCCTCATGTTCACCGACCGGACCATCCGGCAGACGCGCATCAGTCGGCACATCAGGCAGGGCCCGGCGACCCTGTGCGAACGCCCTGCCATAGAACATCATCGCAGCCATAGCCCGAACGGCGCGCGACGGATCCTCGATGCACGGGAACCCGGCGTTTTCATAGGGGTCGGTATCATCCTTACTGCCGATCAACGACTGGATGAACAGCACGTTTTCCCGCCCTGCCATCACGCCAGTGATCCGTTTTATGAATTCCGGTGCCAGCTTTGGATTTGCGGCAACCGAAGTCCAAAAGCCGATCAAGCCGTCATATCCACCGCGATCCAGCATCAACGCGGTGAATTTGTCGATCAGGCTTAGATCATTGAAAAACTGTGCTGTCACATCTACCGGGTTTCGCGGTGCAGCGAACGGCACCAATTCCTTCATTTCCCGCTGTGCCTCGGCTGGCATGGGCGCCACGTCCAAACCGCAATCCTCGGCTGCATCAGCCATGACGACGCCTGCGCCGCCGGAAATGGTGACCAACCCCACTTTCCGGCCCGCAGGATAGATCCGCGGCCGCGCAGCCTGGATCACGTCCAACATCTCTTCGGTCGATCCGCATCGATAGGCCCCGCCTTCGCGGAAGATCATGTCATATATCGCGTCTTCACCGGCCAAAGATGCGGTGTGAGAGGACGCGGCCACGGCCCCAATCTCGGAATGGCCGACCTTCATGATCGCGACCGGTTTGCGGTTCGCCCGGGCAACTTCCAGCGCCTCGACCAGTGCTTCGCCATCCTTTATCGATTCAGCATAGGCCATGATCGCATGCACATCTTCGGCCTCGGCCAACAAGCGGATCATGTCAGCGGTGTGGACATCCACCTCGTTGCCGGTCGTTGCCCAATAGCGGATGCCCAGCCCTTTGCGCCTGGCGACCATATACATATGGCTGTCATAGGCGCCGGATTGCGATGCCAGCCCGATATTGCCGTCGATGGGCGGTGCATAGTCGATCGATGACGTAAACGTCGGATAGAACCGGATTGCATGGTTATACATGCCCAGACAGTTCGGCCCGACGATCCGGGTCGTTGTGCCGGCAATGATGGTCTTCAGTTCATCCTGCCAGGCGGCACCCTGCTCGGATGCTTCGGCAAACCCGGACGAAAAGATCATGACGTTCT
This sequence comes from uncultured Limibaculum sp., assembly GCA_951813525.2. Classification (GTDB taxonomy): domain Bacteria; phylum Pseudomonadota; class Alphaproteobacteria; order Rhodobacterales; family Rhodobacteraceae; genus Thermohalobaculum. The sequence continues at coordinate 948,765 of CATOTJ020000002.1, read as the reverse complement.
TTGCGTTCTTTGCGACGGCCTGACGCACGACATTCGTCACGGCAGATGCGGGTACAGCGACCAGCACAAAATCGACATCGCCGGGCACGGCGTCCAAGGCCGGATACGCGTCAGCGCCCTGTACCTTCTCGCGGTTCGGGTTCACCGGGTAAACGGCGCCCTCGTAGCCCTTCGTCAGAAAGAAATGCAAAGGCCGTCCACCGATCCGGGTTGGATCGTCCGAGGCGCCGACAACGGCGACATGGCGCGGGGTGATCAAATCGTCGAGTGTCGTCATCGCTGTCCTCGTAGGGTGGGCCCAGATCCCATCGTCATCTCATCCGCTCAGACCGTCGCGACGGGTGTCGCGGGTGACCCAACCGCACCTGGCAAACGCAGTGGCGGCGCGGTCAACAGGCACCGGTTGCGCCCGGTTTTTGCAAAATAGGCGGCCAAATCGCCCAGCCACCAGATCTCGGCCAGCGGAATGCCCAACTTGAACAGGCAAAGCTCATGGATCGGCAACATCGAACGGGTCCCGTCGCCGGTACGACTGGGCGCCCGCTCGACAGCATAGTTATCGGCGATCAATGCGACCAGGCCACTGTCGCAGATCCATTCCTGCAGCCTGGGATCACGACCTTCCAGTGCTGTACATGATCCGTGCAACACATCATGGGACGGTGTACCGCCCATTTCCACGATCTTACCGGTCCAACCAGTGTGCAGCATGACCATGTCGCCCTTCTCGACCGCGACCGATTGCGCGGCCATGGCCTCAGACAGCATCTCAAAATCAACATCCAGATGTTCTTCGCCAAAGGCCCGGTGAAGATCGACCATCACCGCGCGCCCTTGCACACATGTTTCTGCGATTGTCTGAATACCCAGCTTACCCGCATCGGTCGCTGTCATACCCCCGCATTCGTCGCAAGGCGCTGCTCTGATATCCTCTCCGCCGCGCCAGCCGTTATAGAAGACAAGTTCCGCCGCGCCGTCGCCGTCGGCGTCAAATTGGCTGCCAACATGGGCCAATGCATCCCACTGTGTCGAATACTGCATCGTCAACATGACCCGGTCATCGTTCACCACGTCAGTGAATTCAGGCGCCACCGCCTCTTCCAGTTTCAGCAGAAACCGATCCAGCCCGTCGGCGGATGTTGCGAACCGTTGCGGCGGATGGCGCGCCGGGTGCAGGACATTTCCGCCAGGCAGATCCAGCGGCAGCGACAGGCAGAAAGTACGGCCCTCGCGGACCTCGGCAACGCCTTTCTTCACCTGATCGGGTCCCAGCCAGTTCAGACGACCGATCTGGTCATCTGGACCGAACTCACCCCAATTCGAGCCCTCTGGCCGGTTCTTCCAGCGCATCTCGCCCCCCCTAATTCGGTGTGTGGATCGGCAGGTTCAAATGTGCCCGCCGCTTCAGCCACATCGTTGCCCGATACCTGTCATCGCCGGTGATCGCCTGCAACTCAGTCAAAACTTCCAGGCAATCGGTAATCCCCAGTTCCTCGACCAGAGAGATCGAGCCGCGTGGATAGTTCAGCCCCAACTGCATCGCCGTATCGATATCCTCGGGGTTCGCCAATCCGATTTCGGCCATATAGCAGCCAAGGTTTCCGATCATCGCGATCATCCGCTGTCCGACAAATCCGGGACTGTCCTTGATCAGCGTGACTTTCAAACCGGCGGCGATCAAGGCAGCGGCAACGCCTTCACGGTGTTCCGGCGCAGCGCCAGGCGGCGTCATCATGGTCACGCGCGTGGTGTTATTCCCGCTTAGATCCAGGCAGACCAGACGTTGGAAGTCATCTGGATCTGGGCATTCTTCCAATGCGGTGTGGGTTGCGTCTGGCCCCATCGGCGCCGCCAGTAACGGCACCTGCCCGTCATCGGGCACAATCTCCAAGCCAACTTCCGCGCAGAACGTCTTCAGGACCGCAATCTGAGGATCTACGATCTGCTCCATCTCTTCGCGCTGACCACTGCCGAGAAGATCACGTAGTTCGTCTGTTGTGACAATATCCACCGCATCGTCGGCAAGCATATCGGGATCATAGGAAAACCAGCTATCGTGTGCGATCGCGACCTTGTTCAGCGGCGGCGCATCCGGCGTAAAGTCCGGCGATGGACGGTCCAGCTGTTTGCCGTCTTCATAGGCATACCAGCCTTGTCCGGTCTTGCGACCGAACAGACCCGCATCGAACATCGCCATGTGATTGGCCGAGGTTTTCAACCGCGGATCCTGGTTGTAACCGTCATAGATGATGCCGCTGACCGGATAGTTCACATCGATTCCCGTCAAGTCCATCAATTCGAATGGCCCCATACGGAACCCCCAACAATCTCGCATAATCGCATCGATCTGTTCCGGGGTCGCAATTCCTTCATGTTCGATCCGGTTGGCCTCGGTCGTGTAAGCGCGCCCGCCCATGTTGACAAGAAAACCAGGGCTGTCCTTGACCTCGACCGGCGTTCGCGTCATCCGGCGGCCAAGAGCCATAAGATTGGAAATCGTCTCGTCCGATGTCTGCGCCGCTCTGATCACTTCGACCAGCTTCATCAACGGGACGGGGTTGAAGAAATGCAATCCGGCGACCCTGCCGCGATGCTCGCAAACGCGGGCAATTGATGCCAATGGGATTGAAGATGTGTTTGACGCGAGAATGCAATCCGGGCGGACCACGCCTTCCAACCCGGCAAAGAGCTGGTGTTTGACATCTAGGTCCTCAAAAACCGCTTCAACGACGGCGTCGCAATCGGCCAACCCACTCATTCCTTCGATCGGAACCAGCAAATCTGCTGCCGCGCCTGCGTCAGCTTCCCCCATCCGGCCCTTCTCGACCAGACGGTTCAAACGTCTGACAATCTGTTCTTTTGCCGCAATGGCGCCGCCATCACGGGCGTCAAACAACAGCGTCCGCACCCCACCCTGGACCGAAACCTGGGCAATCCCCTGACCCATCGCACCGCATCCGACGATACCCACCAAATAGTCGGTTTGATCCGGGTGTTTCATGTTCTCTCCCATCGCAAAGCAAGACACCCGCGCCTTGCAGCGCGGGTGTCCGTGATTTCAGGTCCGCAATAGGGTCGTCAATGGTATCTGCGGTGCCCGGCCGCTCAATCCCCGACATGATCAGGAGAGCGGGCCATCGCCGGTCCGCCTATTTCACCAAGCGTGGCCGCAACTCGTTCTTGTTGTCGACCAGCGCAGCAGAACTGCCCTCGGACAACGACGGCATGTCGCGGACCTGGACCGCCCAATCCAATGCTGTCATCTGCGCCGCTTCGGAAAGACCCAGCAGCGTATCGCCCAGCCCAGCCTGCAGGCGCGAGACCAGCGCCGTCGCGCCATCCAGCCGATAGCCCGCCAAGGGGCGTCCAGCCAGCGCATCGTTGAAACTGAGTATCCTGTTTTCCGCTGCCTCCCGGAAATTGTGGATCGCATCTTCCTTGCAGATTGCTACCGCATGACGTGCACGCGCCAGGAATGACATGATCGCCGGCGCCTGATTTATCGCTTTCTCAAATCCGTAAATCGGGCCTTGCCAGGCCGATCCACCCAGTTCGGAAACCGTCGGGATCGACAGCATCCCGCGGGCAAGATCGATCACGACCATGTCCATCTTGCTGCCAAGCGGACGCGCCATTACGCGCTCGAAATCGCCAGATATTTCCAGGAAATCGATGGTGCCGATCATCCGGCAGATGCCCAGGCCCCGCTCCAGCATTTCGATTGACTCGCGGCTGACGCTGAACGTTTCATCTGAACCGCCGTCATCGGTGACCCAGGCCCCGACGCGAACATCCGCAGCCGATTCCGATCCCAATGCCAATCGACCGGCAACGGCCAGAGCATGGGGTACCGACGGTGTGTGTCGCGGCGCATAGGGTGTCCATGTCCGACCGGTCGCCACATCGCGGATGGTCGTCTGCACGGTTGCGCAAGGCAGTCCCCGCCCCTTCACTGCCGCCAAATAGCGCGAAAGTTTACCGTCAAACTCGGTAAAGACGTTTTTGGACACCTTGTGCAAAACGACAAAGTTCCGCCCGTCAAAGTGTATGTCATGCGCCACGCCGAACAGGCCCAGACGCTCTACGCCCGGCTCGATAACCGTTTCAAAAAACTTGCCCTGATCCATCACTACCCACCAAAATATTGGACTCTACTTAGTCCTCGTCCCCGTCATCGCACCGTCAATATTGTCCGACAACGCCTGCGGAACTGCCAGTGATTTCTGGTGATCACGCTCCAACTTTTGGGGTTAGTTAGCATTCAAATTCAATCTATGCGCGATTTATGGCGTAAAATTCTCCCCAAAGGAGATAACCATTTGCGTGTACTCGAAACCCGCGAATCGCGCAGATCTGTTCTGGGGTAGATCATCATTTCTTGTTCTGGATGAGATAGACGCACCAAGTACTACCTATGCGCGCCCTCCGAGAGCAGTTAAATTTTCAATTTGCATTTTGCACCGCTCACCTTTCGAATTGCAATCCGTGTTCGTTATCGCTCGTGCAATGGTCGACGCACGAACAACCCGAACAGTCACAACCGCAATGACTTCGCTGCTTTGGATCAGCTTCGTATCGAAGGGGAAAGTGGCGCGGTTGACGTGAGTCGGAGTCGAAGTTTTACCCGCACTATACGCCGTTTAAACGCCGCATCGATCGATTCCGATCTACCAGTTGACGCAAAAAGGCCTAGGCACCATGATATAGTGGCCCAATAAGTGGCCCAATAGATTGGGACCGAAGCTATGACTCCGTCCAAGCTCAAAGACTCATTTTTAAAGGCCTGTGTTCCTGGCGAATACAGCGATGGCGGTGGCCTGTTTTTCCTGCGCCAGTCGCCGACTTCTGCGTCGTGGATCTTCAGGTTTCAACTCCGCCGCCACCGACACCGAATGGGCCTCGGCCCCTACCCCGCCATATCGCTCGCACGCGCCCGAGAGCTAGCGACGAAGTGGCGATCCGTGGCAGCAGAAGGTCGGGACCCGCGGCAAGAAAGGGCGGAAGAACGGCGTCTGCTTGATCACAACAAACCTACGCTCGCTGAGGTAACTGCTGCCGCGTTCGAGGCGAAGAAAGCGACACTGAAGGACGGGGGCAAAGCTGGGCAGTGGATCGATCCTCTCCGTCTTCACGTTCTACCTATGATAGAAAAGACATCACCGGCCGCTCTGACAGTGAACCAGATCGTCAACACATTTCGGCCAATTTGGCAGACGAAAATTGAGACGTCGAAGAAGGCAATCAACCGACTCGACTACATCATCCGTTTCGCCGCGGCGAGCGACGCCGATGTGGACCTTGGGTTGATCGAACGTGCCAAGATGCAACTCGGGCCGCAGTGCCGCGCTGTAAAGCATCTCCGTGCGCTGGACTGGAAAGATGCGCCGCGGCTCTATGGTGCGCTGGGGTCATCGGTCGCCCATCTTGGTTTCAGGTTCTACATACTGACAGTGCCACGTGTGGCCATGGTGACGAAGGCAGGGTGGGCAGAGATCGACGGCGACATTTGGACGATCCCTCGCGCGCGAATGAAAACGGATTGGGCGTTCCGAGTTCCTCTGACTTGGCAGGCGAAGGCCGTACTCGCCGAGGCCAAAACAAACAACGAAAGCGCAATGATCTTCCACAGCCCCACAGCCTGGAAGAAGGGCGTGATCAGTGAGAACACGTGGAATTCTTGGATGAAAACGAGGGTCTGTGGACATTCATCTTGACGCGATGAGCGCAGCAGCGAGGTTCCAGCAGGCGGCGTAGCTGCAATCAGTTTTGTCGTACCGCGTGGCTATGCCTCTGAATTCCTTTATCTTTGCGAAGTAGTTTTCGACGAGATGCCGCCATTTGTAGACCTCAATGTCGTAGGCGCGCTTTATCTTTCGATTGCCCTTAGGCGGGATCACGGCGGTTGCGCCGCGCGCATCGAGTTCTTTCAGCAGCCAATTCGCGTCAAATGCCCTGTCCGCGAGCAGGGCATCGAACGAAACATCTTTGATCAGCGGCGCGACACCCTTCATATCGTGCGCCTGTCCCGGCAGAAGCAGGAACCGCACCAGGTTCCCAAGCGCATCGACCAGCGCTACGATCTTGGTCGTCAGCCCGCCACGCGAGCGTCCGATGGCCTGAGCCTGAGCCCCCCTTTTGCGCCGGTGGCTTTCTGGTGAACCTGAACAATGGTGCCATCGATAAGCGCATATTCAAGGTCGGGGTCATCACTCACCGCCTTGAAAAGACTCTCGAAAACACCTGCTTTGGCCCATCGCCGGAAGCGCCGGAACTGGCTGTTCCAATTTCCAAAAGCGGGCGGCAGGTCACGCCACGGTGACCCCGTGTGTGGATCGGCATGCAAGATTGACCCCCTTGTTGGGGTAATCGGCGCCCAAAAGTGACCCCCCTGACAATTCGTACGAGAAGCTTCCTCAAAAGAGTGAGGGAGCGATCAGGGGATGTTGGTTGTGGAAACGATCGCAAAGATCAGGCAGGCGCATTTTGTTCACGGCAAGTCGATCAAGCAGATCTGCAGAGAGCTTCGGGTTTCCAGGAATACGGTCCGCAAGGTCCTGCGTTCAGGCGCAACCGAATTCAGCTATGACCGCACGACACAGCCTCGCCCGAAGATTGATCCATGGCGATCAGAACTTGACGAGATGCTGGCCGCAAATGCCAAGCAGCCGAGGCGGGAACGCCTTACACTGATCCGGATCTACGAAGAGTTGCGCAACCATGGTTACGGCGGCGGCTATGATGCGGTTCGGCGATACGCATCCAACTGGTCAAAGAGAACGCAGGCAGCATCGGCGAGCGCGTTTGTTCCCTTGAGCTTTGATCCGGGCGAAGCTTACCAGTTCGACTGGAGCCATGAGGTCGTGATTCTGGACGGTGTGACAGTGACTGTCAAAGTCGCTCATGTTCGCCTCAGCTTCAGCCGAATGCCGTATGTGCGCGCGTATCCCCGCGAGACCCAAGAGATGGTGTTCGATGCGCACGACAAGGCGTTTGCGTTCTTTGGCGGCGCTTGTGCGCGCGGGATCTACGACAATATGAAGACGGCGGTGGACGCGATCTTCGTCGGGAAGGGTCGGGCTTACAACCGCCGCTTTCAGCAGATGTGCGGTCATTATCTGGTTGACCCCGTTGCCTGTAGCCCGGCCTCGGGCTGGGAGAAGGGGCAAGTAGAGAACCAGGTTGGCGTGCTGCGCAGACGCTTCTTCGTGCCGCGCCCGAGGTTCAAATCCTTTGCAGAGCTGAATGCCTGGTTGGCAGATCGGTGCCTGGTGTATGCGAAGGCAAACAAACACCCCGACATTCCAGGCAAGACGGTCTGGGAGGTGTTCGAAGAAGAGCAGCCGAGTTTGATCCCATATGTCGGCTCCTTCGACGGCTTTCATGCAGTCCCTGCATCGGTTTCCAAAACCTGCCTCGTACGGTTCGACAAGAACAAGTACTCGGTAAATGCCCGGGCCGTTGGTCGACCTGTCGAGATCCGCGCCTATGCCGATCGCCTGGAATGCTGGCAAGACGGGCAGATCGTCGGCAGCCATACCCGTGTTTTTGGGCGCGATAACGCGATCTATGACCCGCTACATTACATTCCGGTGCTGATGCGCAAACCTGGCGCCCTGCGCAACGGAGCGCCGTTCAAGGAGTGGGAGCTGCCGCCGTCGTTACGCCGTGTGCAGCGTAAACTGGAGCGTCAGCCCGGTGGTGATCGCCAGATGGTCGAGGTTCTAGGCGCGATCCTCTCCGATGGGCTGGAGGCGGTGGAAGCGGCCTGTGCAGAAGCCCTGTCACAGAATGTCCCTTCCGCAAGCGTGGTCCTGAACATTCTCGCCCGTCGCCGCGAACCGCCACCACCCCTGACAATCACAACACCGGATGCATTGCGGCTGACCTGCGAGCCAGCCGCCAATTGTGACCGGTATGACAGCCTGAGGAGAACAACGAATGGAACGAACACAGGTGCTGGACGCCATGGGCCAACTGAAGCTCTACGGCATGCGGACAGCTTACGACGAGATCATCACGGCTGCGATCAAGCGCCAGCACGAACCACAACAGATTATCGGCGATCTGCTGACAGCCGAGATCTCCGAGAAGCTGGCGCGCTCAATCAAATACCAGATGACCATCGCGAAACTGCCACTGGCCAAGGAGCTGGAGGAATTCGACTTCGAAGCGGCCGAGGTCAACGAAACCTTGATCCGTGACCTCGCCACCGGCGACTTCCTCGACCATCAGCGCAATCTCGTGCTCATCGGCGGAACCGGCACAGGCAAAACCCATCTCTCCGTCAGTATCGCTCGAGCCTGCATCCGCCAGGGCCGCCGCGGGCGCTTCTTCAATGTCGTCGATCTGGTGAACAAACTCGATGCCGAAGCGCGGGCCGAGCGCCAGGGACGGACAGCTGAGTTGATATCACGCCTCGACTTCCTAATTCTGGACGAGCTTGGCTATCTGCCATTCGCTCAGACCGGTGGTCAGCTGCTGTTCCACCTGATCAGCAAACTCTATGAGTGCACATCAGTCATTGTCACAACGAACCTGGCATTCGGAGAATGGCCAACCGTCTTCGGCGACGCGAAGATGACCACCGCACTCCTCGATCGCCTCACACATCATTGCGAGATCGTTGAGACCGGTAACGAAAGCTGGCGCTTCAAGAACCGCGCCTAATTCAACCGCGCAGGCCGGGCCGCGCTCTGATAAATGAGGTCTCCACGCGACCCGGCCTGCTCAGCACCAGGGGGGTCACTTTTGAACGCCGATCTGGGGTCACGTTTGGATGCCGATTGACACCTCGGCGCGCGATGCGCCGGGAAACAGATCGGCTTGCCTCGGATTCCATAGATCAGGATAGAGCGTGTCGTGATAACTTTCCCTGATCGGAATGCCAAACCCGCGTGTGTCATCGTCAAACAGGAACCGGGGGTAGCTCTCGCGGGCGAGATCGAAGGCCGGAACATCGTCGACCCGCATGAGCGCGTCGGAAGAAAACGGTCGCTCGTAGATGAATTCACCGTTGTCGTTCGAGCCCGCATTCTCGAAACCGTAATACTCAAGCAGGTCTATCAAGGGTGCCTGGTCCTCGTAGGTCGTGAGATAGGCCAGATCATACACGTTCGTTTGAGCATACCAGAGAACCTGTTTCAGCAGGAGCTCGCCGAGTTTCACACCACGACTCTCCGGGGCAACCTTGAACGTGCAAACCTTTAGGATTTTCGTGCCCGTCCGGTGAAGGTGCTCTGGCGGGCTGCGGTGCGTCCCGGTTACGCTGCTCTTGCAGCGTAACTCCAGGGCATCAACTCGTCCAGCCGAGTGATCTTGTGATCTGCGATGTGGCGAAGGACGTGCGTCAGCCAGGCTTGCGGGTCGATGCCATTCAGCTTCGCGGTCTCGATCAGGGTATAGGCGATTGCAGCGGCGTTGCCGCCGCCCTTTGAGCCTACAAAGAGATAGTTCTTCCTTCCGAGGGCCACACAACGCATCGCCCGCTCAGCTGAATTGTTGTCGATCTCCAGGAAGCCGTGGTCGAGATATGGGCGCATTTTCTTCATGCGGGTCAGTGCGTAGCGGATCGCCTTGGCGAGTTCGGATTTGCCTGGAATCCTCGACAACTGGGCGTGCAACCACGCTTCCAAGCCATCGAAGACCGGTTTGGCCTTTTCTTGGCGGAGCCGCACCCGGTCGTCGGGGCATTTGCCACGGGCCTCTTTCTCGACGCGGTAGAGGGCGGCGATGCGCTTGATAGCTTCTTCGGCGACCTCCAGGCCGCTCGCCTTGAAGATGTCGACGAACTTGCGCCGAACATGGGCCATGCAGGCAACTTCGTGCACCTCGCCGGCGCGATACAGCTTGTTGAACCCGGAGTAGCCGTCGGCGTGCATCCAGCCCTTGAACTTGCTGAGATGGTCGGCGGGATGCTTGCCTTCGCGGTCCGTGCTGAACTGGTACCAAGCTGCGGGCGGATCACCGCTTGCCCACGGGCGCTCGTCACGGACATAGGTCCAGATCCGTGCTGTCGCGCATTTGCCCTTCGCCTGCATCTTGATCGGGGTGTCGTCCGCAAAGATTGCGTGGCCGCTGCGAACATACCGCCCGATGGCGTCGGCCAGCGGTTCCAGCAGCTTTGCCGATTTGCCGACCCAATCGGCAAGGGTTGAGCGATCCAGGTCGATGCCCTCACGCCCAAAGATCTGGCTTTGGCGATAGAGCGGGCAATGGTCGGCATATTTGTTCACGAGCACATGCGCTAGCAGGCCGGGGCCGGGCCGGCCGCGTTCAATCGGACGCGATGGCAGCACCGCTTGGCAGATCTTCTCGCAGCAGCTGCAGGCCATGCGCGGTCGGACGATGCGGTTCACCACGAACCTGCCGGGGATATATTCCAGCTCCTCGGTCACATCTTCGCTGATCGCCCGCAAATTGCCACCGCAGGCGCAGGTATCACCGGGTGACAGCACTTCCTCGTTGCGCGGCAGTTCCGGCGGCAGAGGCTTGCGCTTGGGCTTTTCCTGATTGTCGGTGTCGCCCTCTTCCTCCGACGGTGCGACCTGGGCCGCCGCTGTCTCTTCCTCTTCGAGACGCAGTTCGAGATTGAGCTGATCGGAGGTCTCGGACTTCGAGCCGAACCGGTGCTGTCGATGCCCCGCGAGCTGATGCTTCAGCCGGGCAATTTCCAACGCCTGGGACTTCACGGTGCTCGCAAGCTGGACGGCGACCGACTTCAGCTCCTTGGGGTCATCCGGCAGTTTGGAAGCGTCATCGAGCATGGCGGGCTTATACCGCGCCCGGATGCCAATGTGAATCCTATGGCGCTGGATTTGTTGATAAAATGCCTGTCGTCAACGGCCTCCAGGTTCGCTTGGGCATGCGCCAGTCGATGCCTTCCAGCAGCATCGCCAACTGTGCTGACGTGACCGATACCTTCCCATCTGCCGGTGAGGGCCACACGAAGCGGCCTTTTTCCAGGCGCTTGGAAAACAGGCATCCGCCCTGACCGTCCCACCAAATGACTTTAATCAGATCACCGCGCCTGCCCCGGAACACAAACAGATGCCCGGAGAACGGATCTTCCGCCAAAACATTCTCGGCCAGCGCCGACAGTCCGTTGAACCCTTTGCGCATGTCCGTGACACCGGCAGAGAGCCAGACCTTCGTTTGCGCCGGTACCGGGATCACGCGGACAGCTTCCGGATCAATGCAGCCAGAGCGGTGGGATCATAGGAGCCGCTGATCGTCAGCCGGTGGCCACTCACCAGTTCGATCAGCATCTCACGGCATGCGGCGCCGGACGACGGTGGCGGCTGAACAGGCTCGACAACCTCGACAGGCAAGAACCGGGCAACATCATCGACTTTCGGCGACGCTGCAAACTGGGGATCTTTCAGCCAGTTGAAAACCTGATTGGCATTCACATCGTAACGCCGAGCGACCTGACTGACCGAGACACCCGGAAACCGCGTTTGCGCGCAGATCATCCGCTTCTCATCGTCGCTCCAGTTCCTGCGCCGCCGTCGCTTCGCCATTCGAGACCCGCTAATGTCCACTTGTTCCTAATGGACATTATCTCCCATTAGCGCGACGCGTCAGAGCGGGGACGCCGGACGGTTACGGTGCGTCTGGTAAGATCCAAATTGAGATCAACTAAGGCACGTTGCAATGGATTGTATTGAATGGGCGAAACTAGCCTGTTTCCCGCCAAGGTTGTTGTGCAAATGACGCACTTTAACCACCGTTTTTGACTGCTTACCCTATAGCGGCCATTCGGGTTGAGACAACCAACGGCAACTTCGTCCCCGCCAGCCGACTCACGCCAAGCTTGCAGTTTCGCAGGTGCAGCGAATGGCGGGAAACGGGGACGCAACCGTAAAACCCACGGATTCTCCCAATGGCTGGAGGGAAGTCGGGTCTCAGGACATCATTGAAATAGTCAGAGGTTAGCGAGTAACGCTTGTGCATCCTTGAAGTCACGCGTCTCGAACCCTTCGGTGAACCACGAAAGGCAGGGTGCAAGCGCCGCCTTACCCTCCTCAACGTTGCCATTATTTGAATGCCATTTGGCAAGGCTCGTGGCGGCGCGCAATTCAAGTGATCTGACCTGAGCAGCCGCGGCCAGATCGATCGCCTCGCGGAACAGCGATGGCGCTTCTTCCGACTTCTCGTCCTTGGCGAGCAGTAGCTCACCGCGGAGGCGCAAGACTTCGGGCAGAAAGTATTCCTCACCTGTTTCCCGAATCATTTGCCAATTCCTATGCAGCACGTCGAGGCCATCATCGAACCTGCCCTCCTTGGCCAGCAACCTTGCGTGAAGCGTTCTGAGGTAACTCGTCTGGAATCGGGCACTAGACGCCATATAGTCATTGAGCGCCGCGCCAAGCTCGTCCGCACTGCCGCCCTCTCCGAGATCCGCACATGCCGACGCATTCATTACTCGGCAGGCCGTTTCCACCATCGTCAGACCGTGAGGACGGGCCCGATCGATCGCCTGGTCAGCCATTTTTCTTGCCGCCCGGTAATCACCCCGCATCTGATCCACGACAGCACACCAATAAAGAGCGCGAGCCTGCGACAGGCTGTGATTGGATTTCTCGAGCGACTGCAACGCGAGCCTGCGCCGATCGAGCGCCGTGTCCGGAAATCCGAGCAGCCATTCGGTCCAAGCGCTGTAGCCATAGATACTCACTTCGAGATCCAGGCCATAGAGCAGCGTCTTCGCGTTCTTCCCGGTCGGATCCAGAGACTGGCCGATCTCAAGCGTCTTCAGGTAGCGTTTCTGGGCCTTTACCTGATCGCCGATGTGCAAATAGGTATGGGCTGACATGGCGTGAGCTGCGTAGCGCGCATAGGGATCGGTCGCCGTCTCTACCAGGTGGTGCATATCGACGGTCATCTCCGTCGCCCGCGCGAACTGGCCGCCGACGAGCGCGGCCAGCCAGACGCCGAACATCACTGGAAAGACGCTCTCGTCCTTTACGACCGAACAAAGCTGCCGGGCGCGCTCGAAGGTTTCGACGGTTTCTGGAGCCGCGTAGCCCTTCGCTGCCATGTAGGCGGTCGCCAGCGGCCGGAGCATGGCCAGTTCCCGGTCCGCGAACTCACCTCCGCCCGGTAAGAGCGCCAGCCCCTTATTAAGATGCCCGATCGCCTCGAAGTTCTCCGAGCGTCCGAGCGCGTTCTGACCGGCCTTGAGCCAGTAGTGCAACGCGGTCTCGACTTTCCCTGCTTCAGTGAAATGATGCGCAAGAATTTCAGGCTGCGTTTCCGCAGCGTCCGAATACTGATCCTGCAACAGCTTTGCGACCGCGGCATGATAACGCTGGCGCGTGCGCTTCAGCAGGGATCGGTAGGCCGCATCCTGAATGAGGGCATGCTTAAACATGTACTTGGTGCGCGGCAGGCGGCCTCGCTTGTAGAGCAGTTCATCCTCGACGAGCCGGTCGAGGCCGTCGCGAAGCGCGGCTTCGCCGAACGCACCTATCGCCTGCACCGACTCGTAGGCAAACTCACGTCCGAATACGGCCCCGAGTTGCGCCACCTCGCGAATGTTCGGTGCCCTGTCCAGGCGCGCCAACAATGAATCCTGCAGCGTCGCTGGGATCGAAAGGCTCTCAAGCGGCCCTGCCAATTCATAGCCGTCCGGCGTCTGTTTGAGTGCGTCCGAGGTGAGGATCCCCGAAGTCAACTCGTTGATAAAGAGAGGAACTCCGTCGCTACGTTCGGCAATGTGATCGACCACTTCCCGCGGCAGGCTCTTGCCCTCGCAGGCCTGCAAGATTAGTTTTTCGGTCTCGGGTCGCTCAAGACGGTTGAGTGTGATCGGCAAGATATGCGCCCGCTGTGGCCATCCAGCCACGAACTCCGGGCGGAACGTCAAGATGTTCAGGATCGGTGCCGTTGGGCATTGCTCGATCATCATCTCAAGCAACTCAAGCGTCGAGGGGTCGGCCCAGTGGATATCCTCCCAAATCGCGATCGTCGGCTTGCGCTCGGCCTCTTCGAAGAGCCAGGCCAGCACCGCGTCGAGCGTATTCAGCCGGAGTTGCTGCGGCGCTAGAATCAGCGGCGGGTGCCTCTTCGGATCGAGCGACAGAGACAGCAACGATGCAAACAGCGGTACGGTTTCGTAGGTTGGGAACTGATAGGTTGCGAGTACCGACTCCAGTTTGGCAACCCGCTCTTCCTCGGTGTCCTCCGCCGCCCAGCCGATAACCCGCTTGATCTGCGAGATCGTCGGGAACAGCCCACTGTTCATATGGTGCGGCGAGCACCTCAACGTGATCTTGAGGGGGGTGTCCTCGGCCGTCTCACTCAGGATCGCCTCGACCAGCCGCGACTTGCCGAGCCCGGCCTCACCGCTGATCGACACTACCTGCCCGGCCCCCTGCCGGCTCTGCTGCCAGACACGCATGAGAAGGCCGACCTCCTCCTGCCGGCCGACAAGCGCCGGTTTCTCGCGCGTTGTGTCGGCCTCGACCAAGAAATTGTCGTCCTGCTCGCCACGCACCTGCCAGATTTCCACCGGTGCGCTGATGCCCTTGAGCTGACGCATCCCGAGACTCGATATCACGAATGCCTGGCCGGTCAGGTCCCTCGTGACGCTGCTGATCACGACACTATTCGGCGGCGCGACATCCTGCAGGCGCGCCGCAAGGTTTGGCGTGTCACCGACGACCGCGCGTTCCTGCGCCTCTCCCTCGCCGATTAATTCGCCGACGATAACGGTTCCGGTCGCGATGCCTATGCGCACTGCGAGACGCGGCCCATGCATTGCATCGAGTTCGCGGATCGCCTCGATGATCGCGAGCGCGGCGTAGATCGCGCGTTCTGGATCTTTCTCTTGCGCCTTTGGGTATCCGAAATAAGCTAGGATGCCGTCACCCATGTATTTCGCAAGGAAGCCGTCGAATTGTTTGAGGATCGGCGTTACCGCATTTTGGTATGAGGAGATCAGTTCGTTCATGTCCTCGGGATCGAACTCGCCCGACAGAGCCGTCGATCCTTCAAGGTCGCAAAACATGACAGTCAACTGGCGACGTTCCGCGTCTGTCGTGGGGCTTTGGGAAGCGCCGGGCAATCCCGAGGGAGGAGTGAAGGCCTCAGTCTTGGCGTCGACGTCAGTAGTCCCCATCGTCCAAACCAGATCGCCGTCGGTATTGACCGCCGCCCATCTTTTGACCCTTGTGAGTTCATCTATCATGGCGCCAAACGCAGCGTCCGGCAGGTCGGTCTCGTGTTGTAACCGGTCCATGGATGCCCGCTGTTCTGTCAGCAAGATCCAGACCACGTCCCGCATTGCTTTCGCGATACTCATGATCGCCCCTCGCCGTCTCTCGCCAAGCATAGCAGAATCCGTTCCGTTCGATAAAGCAAACCAACGGCTATCGACGTCGTCGCTCACCTCCGGTTGGGGCTCCCGAAGCGACGCCATGTTCGGTTCAAATTCGGATAACCATAAGAACCATTGACCTCAGAGGGCAAGTATTCATCAGGCTTCGCCGATCAGTACTTTCAGGAGAACGACCAAAAGGAAGGTTCCAGGTGGCGAATTCTGCGCGCTGAGCGTCAGGATTCTACGCAAACTCCGCGCAGGCCGATCAGCAGCTTCGGAGGGCGGACCAGTCATCAGGGTGATTTGGTCAAACGACAGCTCTGTCCCGGTTGCCGCCGCTGGTGCATGCTGCAACGAGTGACCGGATCGAGCCCAAGCCAACCAAATTTTCGCCATGCAAAGGATGGTTGCTTTCACACCTCAGACTGTCTGCATCACAAGTCGAAACTGACGAAAGTTCAGAAAATGTCGGATGACCGCTGGTCGAGTCCTTCTTCATCTGGCCTTTTCTGAGTGTCGCCGCCGTGGTTAAGCCATCGTCTTCGCTGACCAAGACGTCCTCCAAATCCTGCTGTGCACCGCGTTCAAATGGCCCAATAACTGGCCCAACGCTGTTCGCTCTGATTCCAGGTTTTTGAGCATTATCAATGGTTTAGAAGGAATAGGTGGCGCGGTTGACGGGACTCGAACCCGCGACCCCCGGCGTGACAGGCCGGTACTCTAACCGACTGAGCTACAACCGCGCATCCGCCGTCAATGACGACCGAGAATGGCTATCTAGGCGAGCGTCAGAACGGCGTCAAGCGTCTTCTTCCACTTCCGGCACGGCTTGAAAGGTCGCACTTGTGACACTCACTCAATCTTCATTGCGAAGGCGCCGAGGGTACGAATTGACCATGGCGTCGACGGCAATGACCGCACGCTTGACCGGCACGCTCAAAACGCCCAGATCCAGATGGTGGTCAAACACCCAAATATCGCCCCGTCACTCGATGAATTCGAAGACATGGCCCACGCAACGTTGCGGGAGCTACCCGCGCCATTCGCCACACGTTTAGGGCGATTGGTCGTTCGTGTCGCCGATCTGGCAGCGCCGGAAGTCTTGGCGGAACTGGGCATCGATAACCCTTACGAACTCACAGGACTTTACGAGGGTGTGACGCTGCCCATGCAATCCAGTTCAGACTTGCCCAGCGTCCCTGCAACCGTCTGGCTTTATCGCCGCGCCATCATAAATGAATGGTCACAGCGCGGTGATGTCGACTTGGACAAACTGATTACCCATGTCCTGGTCCACGAAATAGCGCATCATTTTGGCTTTACCGATGATGAAATCGCTGCCATCGACGACTGGCGATTGTGACTGACCGCACTTCGGTTGTCGTGATGCGAGCGGATACGGAGGTTCAACTTGGTACGCGAAAGTCCCAACCACCCATATTTTGGGCCCGAAGTCGTCGGTGCGTCCGAAACGCACCCGGAAGTCAGTGTAAAACGATCGATTGCTAAGGCCATCTCTTGGCGGGTTGTCGGCACTCTCGATACTCTTCTGCTATCTTTCGTGATCCTCACCTTCCTTGGCCCGCTGCTCGGGCTCACCGAAGGCTCGCACGCCGAGAACGCAAAGACGGCGACTTATATTGCGCTGGCTGAAGTCGCGACGAAGATGGTTCTCTACTTCGTGCACGAGCGGATCTGGGCCAGGCTTGGTTGGGGTGTTTCGACGGAGGAGGACGGCCAGCGTAAATCTTCGACGGCCAGGTCCGGCGTGAAAACGGCAACTTGGCGCGTTACAGCCAGCGTCGACACCATGCTCCTGGCACTGGTCTTCACGGGCAATATCGGAACTGCAATCTCGATCGGCGGGTTCGAGGTTCTGACCAAACTCGTCCTCTATTTCTTCCACGAACGCGCCTGGTCGCGGGTGAAATGGGGCATGACCAGCTGAGGGCGATATGCTGCTCGGCGGCTTGCACAAAACTACGCCGCCGAGCGATCCTGCAACATTTCAAGGACTGCAACCGCGTGCAGAAAATCAGATTTCCGCCGGACCGCCAATGCCGCCGCATCGGCGTCCTCACCCCACTCCTGGATATTCCAATCCTCATCGATACGAGATAGCGTCAGCGCATCTTCGCCGGTCAAATGCCGATGAAAAACAGCCAGTGCCAGCACGAGAGATCCAGAGATCTGCGTAAGGTCCGCGACCGCTGTCAGTTCCCACGCATCCATGGAACCGACCTGATCGGATAGCCGCGTCAAAGCCTTTGGCGGCTGTGCCACATGAATGATCCCTTGGCCTGTGCTCAATTGCGCGCCCAAGACATCCGCGGCCCACTTTAGGACCGGGTCCCAACTTTGTTCCTGCCACAATATCAGGGCTGCCGGATGCTCGGCGCGATAACATAAGAGATCGCTCCCGCCGTATTCGGCAATCGTCTCGCAAATCCCTTCAATATGCGGCGCAACCCGGTCAAGGCAGGTCGCCGCCGTACGGGTCATCGGCATCTCTTGCGGACGGACGACGTCGTCTTGCTTTGACCACTCTTCAGCGATCATGTCGGCCATCGCCTGCGCCGGAACGACAACGCGCCGCCGGGCCGGCGTCATTACCGGATGCTTGTCCAGAAGGACCCCCCAGCCTTCCTCGGTCCGTTCGATCGATGCAGCTTTCCAGAACCGTTTCATCGTCTCACCAGATTCTCGCGATTATCGCCGAGAGGTCGGCGATATCATGGGCTATCTGCTGTGCACCGCCACGCTGAACACGCTCGATCGGGTGATACCCCCAACCCACACCGATGCACCTGACACCGGCTGCGGCGCCCATCGCCATATCAAACTCGGTATCGCCGACAATAACGGCATTCCGGGCGTCAATCCCTGCCAGTTCAAGGCAATTCAGAACCATCCCCGGATGAGGTTTGGAGGGCGCATCATCCGCGGTTTGGATGGCCGAGAAACACCCCTCCAAGCCGTGCGTCTCTACAAAGTGATCAACACCACGCCTTGCCTTACCGGTCGCGACGCCCAGCGCATATCCCTGACCCCTCAGATCCATTATCAGATCGCGCGCACCATCGAACATCGGCGCCGCCGCTTCTGCGGCACCGCGCTGACGCAACCGGACAAAGCCTGCCTTGTAACCCGTTGTCAGTCGCTCGATCTGATGCGGGCCCGCCTCTGGCACCAAAGTCCGGAAAGCCTCGGGCAGGGACAGACCAACGATTGACAGCATCTCTGCCCGCGCTGGAAGAGGCAGACCTTGTTCTTGAAAGGCCTCGGACATCGCCGCGACAATGGCATCCTGACTGTCCACCAGAGTGCCATCGACGTCAAAAATCACCAGCCTTTTGGGCCGTTCGTCCACGTTGTTCTCCCGCGAAATTATCCCATTGTGGGCTGGCGCTCATTGCCTTGGCGGGCAGTAAAAGGCAAGTCGCCGCCGCGATCGAATTGTGCTTCAGCTGGGGTTGCACGCCATGATCCGATCCCCTATACACCGCGCTTCCCGGGCGCCGATTGCGGGCAGCCCGGCCTTTTTGCCGTTCCATAAAGGGGCCTCGCGATGAAAACCGATACGCATCCAGAGTACCACGTCATTGATGTAAAGCTGACCGACGGCACTGTTGTGCAGATGCGGTCCTGCTGGGGCAGCGAGGGCGATCAGCTTGCGCTGGACATCGATCCAAGCGCCCACCCTGCATGGACAGGGGGCGGTCACCGCCTGATCGATACGGGCGGACGTGTCTCGAAGTTCAAGAAGAAATTCGAAGGTTTCGGCTTCTGAGCGAATTCGCCAATATCCGTTATTCAACGCGCCCTTTCGGGCGCGTTTTTGTCTGAGCCAGTGCGCACCCAACCATGTCTGATACCCATGTCATCGTCCTCGGCAACGAAAAGGGCGGATCGGGCAAGTCGACGACAGCAATGCATGTCTTTGTGGCCGTGGCACGCGACGGCCATCAGGTCGGTGCCATAGACTTGGACAGTCGGCAACAGACGTTCTTTCGGTATCTCGACAATCGCAACTCCTACAACGAAAGACAGGGGACCGCGTTGCGCATGCCGCTGTTAGCGGCGGTTGATCCGTCGACTGCGCCGATGCGGGCCAAAGCTGCCGCCGAAGACCGCGAAAACTTGGCCTCCGCGGTTTCCTTCCTTTCGAAAACCTGTCGTTATGTTCTGATCGACACGCCCGGCGCCGTCACCCCGCTGTCCGAGGCCGCGCATGCGATTGCCGATACCCTCGTCACGCCTATGAATGACAGCTTGATCGATTTTGATCTTCTTGGTCGAATTGATCCGGGCACCGGAAATGTCGCTGGCCCGTCCGTCTATTCAGAAATGGTCTGGTCGGCCCGTCAGCACCGCGCTGCCGAGGGCCGCACGCCGCTTGATTGGGTCGTTTTACGCAATCGTATGGCGACGCTGGACAGTCGCAACAAACGCAAAGTAGGCGGTGTTCTGGCGGACTTGTCCCGGCGCATCGGATTTCGCGTGATCCCGGGGTTTTCAGAGCGTGTGATCTTTCGCGAGCTCTTTCTGAACGGTTTGACCCTGCTCGATCTGAAAGAGGGCGGGCCCATTACCATGACACTCAGCCATGTGGCCGCCCGTCAGGAATTGCGCGACATGATCCGATCCTTGAACCTTCCGACGACATCCGGTCAGACTTAATTCGCCAACCGCACCGCCGTATCAGGTATTGCCGTGACGGCGTTTACCGGTGGCCGTGTGGCGATCGAAACCTCTGGCCGCATCGCGTCGTTCATAGATCGCAGCTGTGGCGCGCGCCGCGGCGTGGACCGATTGTTACGTCGCGGGCATCGCCTTTTCGACCAGCCGGGCCCAGAACGAGGCACCGACGGGAATAATCTCGTCGTTGAAATCATATTCTGGGTGGTGACAGATCGGCCCATCGCCCTGCCCCAGGAAAACGAAAGCGCCTGGCCGTGCTTCCAACATATAGGAAAAGTCCTCGGCACCCATGATCGGGTCAATGCCCGCATCAACCATCGCGTCACCCGCGACATCGCGCGCCACGCCGGCAGCGAACTCGGTCTGGGCAGCATGATTGACCGTCACTGGATAACCGCGTTCATATTCCAGCGTCACATCTGCGCCGAACGCCTTGCCGGTATGTTCGCAAATCTCGCGCAGTCTTTGCTCGGCCAGATCGCGGACTTCTGCCGACAATGTCCGCACCGTACCGCCCATTGTCACAACTTGTGGGATCACATTGGTGGCGTCGGACCCCTGAATTTTGCAGGTCGAGATAACCAGCGACCTCAAGGGATCTGTATTGCGCGAAACGACTGACTGAAACGCAGTGATCAGCTGTGCCGCAACGATCATTGGATCGTTGCATTCATGCGGCCGGGCGGCATGCCCGCCAATGCCGTCGATGCTGATGTGAAAAGTATCGGCGGCCGCCAGCAACGGCCCGGGCCGTAACGCAAACGCACCTTGCGGGACGTTTGGTGCGTTGTGCATTCCATAAACCTCTTGGATATCCCAGCGGTCCATCATGCCGTCCTTGACCATCTCGTCTCCGCCGCCGCCGCCTTCTTCGGCGGGCTGAAAGATCACAATCGCGGTCCCATCGAAATTGCGCGTCTCGGCCAGATACTTCGCGCCAGCCAACAACATCGCAGTGTGACCATCATGGCCGCAAGCATGCATAAACCCATCGTTTTCAGACTTGTAAGGCAGGTCCCGGACTTCGTGGATCGGCAATGCATCCATATCGGCGCGCAAACCGATAACCTTTCCCGAAGCGTTTGTTTTTCCCTTGATCACACCGACCACGCCCGTCTGCCCGATCCCCTCGACGACTTCATCCAGCCCGAATTCCCGCAGTTTGTCGGCAACTATGCCGGCGGTACGGTGCACTTCGAACAAAAGTTCGGGGTGCTGATGAAAATCGCGGCGCCAGGCCGTCGCCTCTTCATGGAAATCGGAAATTCGGTTGATGACAGCCATGCTTTTTCTCCTATCCGGCCTAGACCGGTTCGTCTTCGACTGTGTTCGACAAAGTGCCGACACCCTCGACCTCTACTTCAACGACATCCCCTGGGACCAGCCATTTCGGTGGATCGAATCTGGCCCCTGCCCCGGTTGGAGTGCCGGTCGCGATCAGGTCCCCTGCCTCGAGGGTTGTGAAAGCCGAGATGTATTCAACGATCCGCGCAAACGGGAACGCCATGTTTGCCGTGGTATCCTGTTGGCGGATCTCGCCATTAACCCGTGTCGTCACCGTCATATCGGTCACATCAATTGCGGAAAGATCCGTTTCGATCCAGGGTCCCAAGCCGCCTGATCGGTCGAAATTCTTGCCCTGAGTGACGTTGAACTTGGCATGGCGCAGCCAATCGCGTACCGACCCCTCGTTCATTATCGTCAACCCGGCGACATGGTCCATCGCGTCAGCCTGACGGATCCGCCGCCCGGCCTTTCCAATTACAAGCACGATCTCGCCTTCGTAATCGAATTGCTCCGACTCCGGCGGGCGCCAAATTGGATCGCCATGGGATGAAAAAGACAATGGCGAGCGCATAAACAGCGACGGATATGCGGGCGCCTCCGAGCCGTCTTTGTATTCGTCATTCCGGTTCATATAGTTCACGCCAACGCACAAGATCTTGCCGGGCGACGTCACTGGCAGTCCCAGAGAGATCTCATCAAACCGGTAATCCGCGTCACCGGTCGCCGCCTCGCGCGCCTTTTCTAATCCGTGACGCAACAACGCCCGCATCGAGTTGACCCCGATGCGCTCGGTCAAATCCCAGACACCATCGCCATCGGTTGCACCCACATGGGCATTGTTAAAGGTTATCAGACGCATGTCCGCTCTCCGCTTGTCCATTGACCGGGGAATGGGCGCATGGTTGGCATGGTCGAGGCGATGCGGTCAACAATCGCCGATCACACAAGGGGTATGCCGTGCCGCACCTGACAATCGAATACTCCCAGAACATCCACGACGATGCCGACATCCAATCCTTTTGCGCCCAAATGCGCGATGCAATGCTGGCAACCGGAACTTTTCCACTTGGCGGCATCAGAGTTCGCGCATTTCCTTGCCAAACCTATGTGATCGCGGACGGTGGCGGCGAGTACGGCTATATGCACATGATTGTTCGCGTCGGCCATGGGCGCAGCGAGGATCGGCGCCTGGCCGTTGCCGATGCGCTTTATGCTGCGGCTGAGGACTGGCTCAAGCCGCGGATGAACCAGCGTCCTTTCGCTCTCAGCCTCGATCTTGATGAGTTGCATCCGACCACTTCACTTAAGCGGTTCAACACCATCCATGCGCACTTGAAGGACAAAGGACTGGGCGGCGACTGATCGGCTGACCGACCCGATGCGCTTGGACAGATCACAAACTGGGCAGCGTCATTGGCGCCCTAATCCGCCTCTGCCCGGTTCATCAAAATCTGCGAGACCATCAGATCCAGATGCCCGCCACCGCCGTTCTTGAAAACAGTAATCTGCTCGGCATTGTCGCGCCCCGGGTGTTGGCCGCGTGCAAAATCGAAGTTGTCGGCAACGATGTCATCCTTCGACAGTGCCCCGCTCTCGAAAGCCTGCACGATCTCGCCGCAGTCTTCGATGGCGCTCCACCGCGAATCGACGAAGACAGATCCCCGTTTCAACGCCTCCATGTCGCACTCGACCATGTCTGGTCTGAAACTGCCCACCAGATCCAGATGGGCGCCGGGCTTTAGCCATGCGCCTTTGATCAGCGGTTCGGTCGCCATCGTCGCGCAACTGATGACATCGGCGTCTCGGGCGAAACTCAGATCATCAACGGGTTGAACAGCAACCCCCGGCAGCATCAATTCTTCGGCCAGCCGTTCGGCCCGTGCAAACGTCCGGTTCCAGATCATCACCTTTTTGATGGACGGCCGTGCCGCCAAATGCGCCATAATCAATTGCGGCGCCATCGCGCCTGCCCCGACCATCATCAGCGAGTGCGCCTCTGCTGGTGCCAAAAAATACGCACCCATTCCCGAATCGGCCGCCGTCTTGCGAAGGGTCAACGCAGTGCCGTCTATCAACGCCCGCAATCGGCCGTTCGTTCCGTCAAACAGAACATAGGCAGCCTGTACCGACGGCAATCCGGAACCATTCATCTCGTTCCCAGGGAACACCGTGACCAGTTTTGCGCCCATGGCGCGGCCCGACTGCCACGCCGGAAGGGCCAAGAAATTGTCCGTGCCGCCATCGGCACCCGGTTGGTCCAGGACAACCGAACCGCGCGTATCGATATCGACCAGATGCTGTTCGATAAGGGCGGGGATCAGTGCCTCGTAAGGCAACAATCCGTGCACGTCTTCTGTATCCAATGTCTTCATGCCGCTCTCCCGTTTAGCGGAAGGCTCCCACGGCACTCATCAATGGGCAATAGCCGGGCTTCTGGTGGTTCCATCCATACGTCAACATCGCTATGACGACGCCAATATCCTCCGGGAGCCGCCGCAATGCCCATTTTCCTAAACACGCACGACCCTGACTTTTCATCTGCGTTTGATCGGCTGCTTTCACTGAAACGCGCGGTCGAGGACAATGTCGATCACATCGCTGCGGATATCATCGCCGATGTTCGGCAAAATGGCCTGTCGCCGGTGCTGGATCTTACGGCACGCTTCGACAAAATCGATCTGACCGCAGACACCATTGCCTTTAGCGAACCTGAAATCGACACGGCAATTGCCGAGGTATCGCCGCAAGAGCGCGAAGCACTCGAACTCGCTGCCGCACGCATCCGCGCCTATCATGAACGCCAGATCCCTGAAGATGCGGAATGGACCGACGATACGGGGGCAACGCTTGGGTGGCGTTGGACGCCGGTGGATGCCGCAGGCCTTTACGTGCCCGGCGGATTGGCCAGCTATCCGTCTTCGGTTCTGATGAACGCAATCCCGGCCCGCGTTGCGGGGGTTGGCCGATTGATAATGTGTGCGCCGACCCCGGGCGGTGCGGTCAACCCGCTGGTCCTGCTTGCCGCACGGATCGGCGGCGTCGATCAGGTTTTTCGCATCGGCGGCGCACAGGCGATCGCCGCCATGGCCTATGGGGCGGGCCCAATCCGCGCGGTCGACAAGATCACCGGCCCCGGCAATGCATATGTTGCCGCCGCCAAAAGGCGTGTCTTCGGCCATGTTGGCATCGACATGATCGCGGGACCGTCCGAGGTGCTGATCATCGCCGATGGCACAAACGACCCTGAGTGGGTCGCTTTGGACTTGATGGCGCAAGCTGAGCATGACGAAAGCGCGCAATCCATATTGATCACCGATGACTCCGACTTTGCGCAAGCAACTATATCAGCAGTCGATCGACTGCTCTCAACGCTTGAACGCCGTGCCATCGCCGCCGCCAGTTGGCGAGATTACGGCGCTGTGATCACTGTCGCTTCGCTGACGGAAGCACCGGCGATGGCCAACCGCATCGCGCCAGAACATCTTCAGATTATGACGTCTGACGCCGACGCTCTTTCCCGTGATATTCGACATGCAGGGGCGATATTTATTGGCGCGACCACGCCAGAGGCGATCGGCGACTATGTCGGTGGGCCGAACCATGTCCTGCCGACGGGCGGTTCTGCCCGCTTTTCGTCCGGCTTGTCGGTTCTCGATTTTTTGAAACGCACCACAATTTCGGCTGTCCCGCCCGCTGCGCTCAAGCAAATCGGGCCGGCTGCAACAACCCTCGCCAATTCAGAAAGCCTCGAGGCGCATGGGCTTTCGATTAGCCGCAGATTGGAGCGATTGAATTGAGTAACTTCGATCCGTCAGACCGCCTGATCACCGTTAATCTTGTCGAAGATCGACCGCGCGCGCGAACGCCTGAAATCCAGCAGGAACTGAACGTCGCGATCTATGACCTGATGGAGGAAAATCGTTTCAAACCGCTGCCACGCGACGGGCAAGATGCGGCAAGCGGGCCCTATGTCCTTGGAATTGGCATGGCGGATCGGATGTTGGTTATGGATGTTCGCAATGAAGGCGGCGAGCAAGCACAGGAGCTTCATCTTTCGCTGTCGCCACTGCGCGGGATCATCAAGGACTACTTCGCGATATGCGAGCAGTACTTCGACGCCGTGAAACGTCTGCCGCCGTCTAAGATCGAAGCGATCGATATGGGGCGCCGTGGGCTTCACAACGAAGGCGCCGAAATCTTGCGCGACCGGCTGGCGGGACGCATCGAAACCGACAGCGACACGTCCAGACGGCTGTTTACCGTCATATGCGCGCTTCAATTTCTGGGCTGAAGCGATGCCTCGGCCGCAATCCCAGAAACCGGATTGACCACACATGGCATTGCCTGGATCGATTCTGTTTTGCTGCGACCACAACGCCGTGCGTTCGCCGATGGCAGAGGGCATCATGAAGAAGCTGCATGGCACCCGTGTCTTTATCCAGTCGGCAGGTGTTTGGAACGATCTTGAAGTCGATGGCTTTGCAATCGCCGTCGCCGAAGAGATCGGGATCGATATCACCGCCCATCGTTCGCGATCCTTTGCCCAAATGGAAGAGTGGGGCGAAGACATCGATGCCTATGATCGGATTGTTGCGCTATCGCCGGGTGCGCAGCGCCAAGCCTTGGAATTCACGCGAGACTATCATGTCGATGTCAGTTATTGGCCAATTCTGGATCCCACAGGCCTCGGTGATCGCCGTGCAGAACGTCTCGACGCATATCGTCAGGCCCGCGATCAAATCCTTGCCAGGATCGAGCAGGAGTTTCCGTCAAATAGTTGATATTTTGGGAATAGTACGATCAGAAATCGACCGTCCGTAGGTGTGGTACAGCCGGTCGACGGAACCTGTTGGCAATCGTTTCATGATGCCGGGGATCCATTCGGCCCGTTTGGGACGCCCGACTAGACGAAGTTAGATGCAAACAAACCGCTGGCCGCGCCGGATCCGAACCCTGCATTCGTGCTTTGCAGCAATGACAATGCGGCAACGCCGCGGGTCGTATCGGATACAACGCCCGCCGCAAGCTGCCCGTTCAGCAAAAACCGGTCGATCAGCTTGTCCATCTTTTCAGGATCCGAGAGCTCGGACGGTGACTTGATATCGAATAACTGATCGGCACGACGAGAGATCTCTTCGACCTGTTGGTCCAGATCGATCAAAGCAAAGCTGTCGGGCAAGGAAAGCGCGGTTTGCAGAACCGAACGCAACGGTTCCGATCCGAGTAATCTCAACCATGCCGAGTTTTCGGCCTGTACCCCGTCAACCGTGTTCGGAGCTTCACGCCGAAAATTCATGGCCAAACGCAGATCCAGATCCTGCTCGCCGACCCCCAGTTCGAACTGCCGTTCGGAAAACCGGGAAATCAGATCTTCGCGGATCGT
The DNA here is from genome assembly GCA_951813525.2 of uncultured Limibaculum sp. GTDB lineage: Bacteria > Pseudomonadota > Alphaproteobacteria > Rhodobacterales > Rhodobacteraceae > Thermohalobaculum. Next base: position 922,072 of record CATOTJ020000002.1, on the reverse strand, counting down.
TTCGCTGAAAAGCAACCCACCGACATCGCCAAACCCCAGCTCTGCCGCCATTAAACGATAAGCAGGTTCCACCAGTCGATTTGCGAACGCATCCGAATCGACTGCACCTTCTTCCAGCACCTTTCGGATAAAGGCGCCCTTGTTTATGTCTTCGTCCAATCCGTAAGCGCCCAGAATGACCCTCAACAGGCGTCGATCGCCCATCAGATCATCAAGCGTTTCGACATTTGCAGCGTTTTCGCGAAAATGATCAATCTCGCGCTTGATGTCCGGGCTTTTGTTGAAGGTCGCAAACTGGCGATCATAGGTGCGGTCCAAAAACTTCAGACCCGCAAGCCCTGTAAACGGTATCGCAGGGGCGAAAGGCATTACTGCAGCCTCATCCGGCCATCTTGCGCACCCAACAATCGCTCCTCCAACGGCAGCAGCCGGCGCAATGCCCGCAAAACGCCATAGAAATTTTCCTGCTCCAGCATCGCCACCGCTTCCTCGATCGGCTCGGCACCGGGAACGCCCGCCAACGCATCAGATAATTGCGCCAATCCCGTGGCGAGTTCGGCGCCTGCCCGGTCGAGATCAGTCTCTCCGGCCACAGCAAGTTGAGCCACGTAACAGACCCGTTTTACCGGTGTCGTCGCATCCTCGGGATGAATGGCATCGCGCAATCGCAGAATCTTTGCATCCGGTGTCTTGATGATCAGGCGCGCATTCCGATCGCCATTCTGCATCACGACACCGTTCACGAGTATTTGCTCATGGGCTCTCAGTTTCAGGATGAGGCCAGGCATGGATCAGGTCCCTTTCCGGGCTGGTTCGTCCGCAAACCGCGCATGATCGACATGTTCACTTCGATCAGGGCTGCGGCTTTCGCCTCTCCGCGCAGGACTTTCTGCGTCTGGGCGACGGTGAATTCGTACAGATAGAAAAGCTGCGCCCGAAGGGCAGCCGGCAATTCATTGTCCGGGTCGGCGACACTCAGTGCGACTTCACGCCAGATACCCAGGTTTTCATTCAGTGCATCGACCAGCTGATTGAATGGCGTCTCTGGCTGCGTGCCCTTGTTCAGTCGCCCGGTCACGCGGGCGAAGAGCTGATACTCGACATCCCTTGGGTTTCCGGTCGAACGGGTGGCGTCCAGATAGCCGTTATTTAGCTTTGCGAGGGCGCTCATTCTGTCACCTAGTTTGTCAATGGACCGCGGGCACTATGTAGAAATAGGCCGGAGCGGAATACCGCTCCGGCCCGGGTCGATTAACGGAACAGGGCCAGGATGTTCTGCGGAGCCTGGTTCGCAATTGACAGTGCCTGGATACCCAGCTGCTGCTGGACCTGAACCGCCTGCAGTCGGGCAGACGCTTCTTCCAGATCAGCATCAACAAGGGCGCCGATACCCTCTTTGAAGCTATCGATCAGGGTCGACATAAAGTCGTTCTGCAGATCGACGCGCTTCTGAGCGGTACCGAGAGCGGCTTGCGAGTCGATCGTCGACTGAATCAGACCTTCGATCGCAGCCAGTCCGGCAGCGGCGCCATCTTCAGTCGAGATATCGATTTCACCAAGCAGCTCTAGGCCACCGGAAACCGTACCACCGCCCGTCAACGTCATGTCACCGGCTGCCGAAGCGCCCAGCGCCGTCGCAGTGTTGTTCGTCACTGTGATGACGTTGCTGCTGACGGAAACCGTGAAGTCGTCGGCCAGGCCAGCACCCTGATCGGCAAGTTCAAAGTTGATACGATCCGTCAAAGCAGCAGCAATATCCGCTTCAGTATCGCCGTCGCGGGCAACATAGATAACCGAGCCGGTCGCAGTCGTGTTGCTGCCGACAAAGGTTGTCATGTCAAACGAATAGCCGTCACCAGCCATTACATCTGCGGTCCGGCCTGCCGTCGCCTGTTCACCATTGATGGTGTAGGTGGCGTTGGCCGCACCGAGGGCCGTCGCCGTACCGGCTGCCGTGATCGCCGCGGCCGCCAGGGTCAGACCACCGGCTGCGCCGGTCTGAGTGCCGAGATCCTGTTTCGTCACCGAAATCTGTGATGTCGAGACGGAGCCGCCCGACGAGCGATCAAGCGAAGACAGAACATCAACATCAGCACTGCCCGTATTCAGGGCGATGTTCGCGTAGCTAACGGTTGCGCCACTTTCCACAACATCGGTGTTCGACAGCAAGTTCAAACCATTGAACTGAGCGGCGCTGACGATGCTCGAGATTTGATCGCGCAGCGACCCCAACTCGTCGTTCAGCTTGGAACGGTCGACGTTGCTTTCATTCGCCCCAACGACCTTGCCCTTGATCTCGTTCAGCAGATCGTTCAACGCGTTGGTTGCATTGGCCGCGACCGAAACCGTTGCCGAACCAAGGCTAAGCGAATCGCTGACAGCCTTGAAGCCGGCGACATCAGATTCCATAACTTTCGAGATCGCGAAAACGGCTGCACCGTCTTTCGCCGAGGCGATCTTCTTACCGGTGGAGATTTGGTTGTTCACCGTCTCCAGAGTCCGGTTGGTCGTACGCAGAGTCTGCAGAGCGACCATTGCCGATGAGTTCGTAAGAACGCTTGCGGCCATGACATCATTCCTTTCATTTGCAGCGCTTCGACGCCGCGATTGGTTGGTCCCACAGGAAGCGGGACAATCGTTCCGGCTGTTGCCGGACGGGAACGTGTCTTCTGACAGCAGCCCGGCCCTTTCGGACCGGGGCGGACACCGAAGCGCCCGTGACAACAATCAAAGCAGCGAACCGTTATCAGTGGGTAAAATCGTGGCCGATCACAGCGGCAAAGTATCGGGGATTTAACGTAGTTTGCGGCTGTTCAGATCGCATAAACCTTGTTGCAGTGATGCCCGCACCGTTGATCGTGTTGCCGGGTCAATTTCCATCTGCCACTGATCGACATCATGCAGATCTATCGGTCGCGGCGCTGTCTGCCTCGCAACTGATCAGCGAACCATCCTCCTGATAGGCGACAACCCCTTTTTGCGCGCGCGAGATCGCGGCGATTCGCCGACGCGCTTGCATCAGCCCTTCGCGTGCCGCTGCCAGAATCGCCTCGTTTCGCCGACTGTCAGCGATCAGCCGGCTGAGCGCCAGGATCGCCTTACGGGTCCGCGGCGTGCTTTGAATGGCTGCCTCCAACAACGCCAGCATCTCGTTCTTGCGTTCCGTAATCTGTGCGATTTTGTCGAACGCCCCGCGCATCAGGGCACGGCGTTCTTCGTGCAGCACCTCCATTGCCGTCTGGATGTGGGTCAGCAATGGATCCAGCGTCCCTTGCGCGGAAGATGTCCCGACAGTCATTTCAACCGCTCCTGTAATGCTTTCATTACTGAATCTGCCAATCCGAGACTGCCTGAACGGGCGATCTCTCCCGCGTATTCCCGGGTCAGCAGGTCGGTAAACGCGGCCTCACCCGGGCCGCCATTGAACCCTTCCGGCATCTTGCCGACGCCTGCATGTTTCAACATCTCTGTCAAAAACACCGTCTCGAATTCCCGCGCTGCATAGCGGGCACGATCCATCTGAGGCGCCATGGGTCTATCGCCCACGCGCCTTGGCTCCAGCAGCGCATTCGTAATTTCCATTGTCGGGTTCTCCGTTCGTTTGAACGGCCAATTGACCATATCGTCGTAAACATTCGGTAAGGCATCGCAGCTACATTCCTCCCGACGCCAGAAAGGACCGAACCCGATATGAATCTCCTTGACCTGACCGCCCTGTCGACCGCATCCGCTGCCGGTCGCAAAGCATCCATGCAAACTGACCGGGACGGCAGATCGAACAAAGACACGGACGGATTTTCTCTTGCGGCAGCACAAGAAGGCGAGCGGGAGGGTGACGCACAGACGAACACCGCTGCGTCGGCTGGCAATGATTTGTCAGCCACTGGTCGGATTGCAGGGCAAGGTGCGACCGGCCGCGCGGAAATTTCCTCAGACGTCTTTCCTCAATTCACCGCTGAAGTCCTGGTAACGGACGGAATTGAAGGTGAAGTATCCGGCGGTGGTACATCGATTGACGCTGGCGTAACCGATGCACCTGAAAGCAGTGAACATCGGTTAGGCTCGGCGCTCGATGCTCGATCTGCCGGACCAGCAGGGCCAACGGTGACGGCCAGCGCGATCGTCGCCGCAGTGGCCGATCAAGCCGCTCGATCTGCCGCCGAATCAAAGCCTTTCAGCGCCGATCGTTCCGGTGTCACGATCGCATCTGGACAAACTGTCGAGCAGAACAACAACGCAAGTCGCCCAACCGCACCGATAAATTCGATTGGGCTGGTCGAACCTTTGGTCGCAACGGAAACGAAAGTCGGCGCAACGATGCCTGCTGCGGTGCCGACGGCATCTGCTGCATTGGTGGCGCGCGGCGCCGTTACAATCACATCGCAGACCGCGGAAACCTCCGATGCCGTCGGACGGACCACTGTTGCCGACAGCTCAGACGCATTGAAAGGCATAGCGTCCGCGCAAACGTCGCCAGGTAAAGCCGCGCAATCGCCGCCGCCAATCTCAAATTTGCAGACGGGCGCTGCTGCTGGTCAAGAAAAAGTGGTGCCGACGACCCCGTCGCAGGCAGCACCGGCTGGAGGCGAGCCAGCACAATCGATCTCGCCCAATCAGATTGTCGCTGCAACCGCAGTCATTGATCAGCGTTCTCGCGATCTTTCGGATGCTGTCCGGCGTGTCGAACGCGCGTCTTTGCGCCAGTCCGTGGCGGAAGGAAAACTCGCGGCAATGCCGACGGACACCGAAGTCCCGATGCCGGAGAAATTGGCAACTGCAAAACCCGTGTCCGCCAACCTCTCCGATCTGGCCGCAACGACCCCGGCAACCCGACCGCACGGCGCCGGAGCCTACGGATCGCTTGCGGCTTCGCAACTGGGCGAGGCGCCTGTAAGTTCAGCCGTCTCATCAGCGCCTTCGTCTGTGCAGACGTCTCCCGGCACGCCCCCACAGACGGCGCCAGCCGACCGCGCCGTCGTGCAACAGATCACGGCAGCCATCGTTCCCGGCACCGCACCGGGGCGAATTGAGCTAGTGCTGGACCCGCCGGAACTTGGCAGGCTCGAGGTTCTGATCGAACTCGCCGATCAAAGCTTGAAGGCCACGATCACCGCCGACCGCCAGGGAACGAACGATCTGATCAGGCGACATCTGGACTTGTTGGATCAACAGTTTCGCCAGGCCGGTTTCGATGATGTCGACCTTTCATTCAGTGACGATCAATCTGGTCGCGGTGACGATCTCATGTTCGATGATGGCCAGCGATCGACCGAGACCGATGCCGAAAGTCACCGCACATCCCCACGCCACATGGCGCAGCCCCAACTCGGCCCCGGCCGGGTCGACATCCGCCTTTAGGAGGCCCGAATGATCATCGAAGCCCCTGCACCCATTCTGTCTTCTCCGATCGCCAGCAAACCAAAAGGTGATGCGATTGCGACCGCCACCGGCGACTTCGACACGTTCCTGACGCTGCTGACAGCACAGTTGAGAAATCAGGATCCGCTGTCGCCGATGGACGGCACAGAATTTGTCGCGCAGCTCGCCACCTTCTCGTCGGTCGAACAACTGATCGGTGTCAACGACCGTGTAGACGCACTCAATCTGACGGTTGCCGGGACCGCGATCAGCAGCCTGTCGCAATGGATCGGACAATCGATTTCAGTCACCGATGGCCAGTTCCGGGCAACCGGGGCAGCTGTGCAATTTGTTGCTCCGGACCTGACTGCAGGCGATTCGGTCGAGGCGGTCATCGCGACGCCGGAAGGTAGGATCGTGCGCCGGCTTGCTGTCTTTCCCGATAATAACGGACTTGCCACCTGGGATGGCCGGGACGGAGAAGGGATCGCTGTCGCGCCGCAAAACCTGTCACTGACACTCAAGGTAACGGGCGACAACGGTACGATCGAGACGCCAGGCGAAGTTCTGACCACCGTGACCGCGATACGTGGCACGCCGGACGGCGTCGTGGTCGACCTTGCCGATGGCCGGGCTGTCGCACCGGAGACGATTGGCCGAGTACAGAACAACACTGCGACGGATGGCTGACCGCAATTAAAGCCAAAGGTTCCTTCGAAACTGGTGTCGAGACTACCAATTGCAGGTCCGCGGACCGAACCCGAGAAATCGCGTCTTCTCAGTGATATGGCGGGGCCAGTCGCGTTTTGACGAATGCGCCGGTCCAAGGTCAGCCTTTGCACTCTCTTGATTATTCATCGTTCCAAGCGGTTTGCCATCGCCCCTGGACTTGACCACATCATGACCGCCCAGTCTGATGCGCCCGATACGCAGCGCAGGACAAAATATGGACGAGATCGACGCGAACACCGGTAAATATCTCGCCGGGAAATATGCCATCGTCGGCGTCGGGGAGACGAGCTATAGCCGTGGGGGCGGGCGATCCACCCGCGCCATGGCCTCCACCGCGATCGCCAATGCGATGGCCGATGCAGGTCTGGACGCAACCGATGTCGACGGGATGCTGTCCTATTCGATGGGAGATTCGACACCGTCGAATTTCGTCGCAGGCGATCTCGGCATCCGTCCGAATTTTTTTATGGACGTTAATGGCGGGGGGTCTTCGACGGAGGCGTTGGTCGGAATCGCTATCGGCGTCATCGAAGCCGGCATGTGCAACACCGTCGCCATTTTCCGGTCAATGAATGGATATTCGGCAAACAGGATCGGCGGCACCGGTGCCGCGGCAGCGGCTCCAATCGTGGGGGATGCATTGCACATGCGCGCGCATGGCTGGATGAGCCCCGGCCAGTGGTTTGCGCCGACGTTTATGCGTCACATGTACGAATACGGCACGACCCCCGAACAGGCCGCGATGGTCAAGGTTGTCCACTCGGAAAACGCCTCGAACAACCCCAAGGCCCTTTATCGCAATCGCGTGACGGTCGACAATGTGCTGGCCAGCCGCATTATTTGCAAACCCCTGCACCTGCTGGATTGCTGTGTCGAATCGGATAATGCGACCGCCATCATCATCACGTCAAAGGAGCGCGCCCGCGATCTTCGCCACCGCCCTGCCCTGATCCAGTCGGTCGCCGGACGCGTTTGCAAGCCGCGCGCGGATATGCATTCGCAGCAAGGTCCAATTGCGCGCGCCGCCGCGCATTATGCCAAAAACATTCTATGGCCGAATGCGGGACTGGGCCCCGAGGATGTGGACGTAACCGGCTCGTATGACGCCTTTACCTTCACCACTTTGATCCAGCTTGAAGACTATGGCTTCTGCGAAAAGGGCGCAGGCGGCGATTATGTCTCTTCGGGGATTACGCGATTGGGCGGCAAGCGCCCGAACAACACTTCGGGCGGTCATCTTTGCGAAGGCTACACCCACGGGATCGCAATGGTGGTCGAAAATGTCCGCCAATTGCGCGGCGATGTTGATGACAGCTGCCCGGTTGGACCCGACGGGCGCCGTCAGCACACCCATGATTACCGCGAAGGCGGCTGCCGCCAAGTCCGCGATGTCGGTGTCACTGCCAATCTGGGCTGGGGCACCCCGGGTTATGGATCCGCTCTGGTCATGGTTCGGGGGTAAGTATGCCGATCGCTGGAATTCACCTGGGCATGGATCTGCTGATCACCGATGTCGATCATGAAAATCGCGCCTATTTCGATCATCTCTCGCGCGGCGAATTGAGGTTGCAGCGGTGCGCCGCCGATGGCTTGCTGCGATATCCGCCAACAACGCGCTGTCCGTTCTGCGGTCATCCTGATTGCAGCTGGGACCCGGTCGCGGCGCGTGGCACTGTCTATTCGTACACCGAGGTGCACCATGCCATCCAACCGGCTTTTGCGCAGCATGTCCCTTACTTGGTCTTGATGGTTGAACTGGACACACAAAAAGGTCAGCCGACAAAAGATGACGGTTTGCGGATCATGGGCAATCTGGCAACGTCGGATGGCCGATTGGCACCTCCGGATCTGGTGGCCAAGGTCGGGATCGGAAGCCGCGTCCGGCTGATCACCAGCCCCGCTGGCGACGGGATCGCTATCGCATTATGGACGCTGGACGACGCTGCCAAACAACCATCGGCACCATGGCGGTATCCTGGCTGAGTTCGACGTGGCACCGTGGCCGCCTTCGCCCGGCGTTACCAGATCGTGTTGATCTTGCTTGCGAAACCCAGCCCGCCGCCGGTATGATTGGTCACGGGAGCTGATGGAAGAAGAACCTCTGTGACAACTGCGAACTGTGCGAACTGCGGTGCCGAGATCGAACGCCGGAACATTGCGACGCGCGTCGTCGCATGTGCCTATTGCGATACGACCCAGGTTTTCGAGGACGACGCCTTCAAATTGGCAGGTAAGCAGGGCGTCATGCTGGACGTGCCAACCTTGTTCAAAATTGGTGAGGCCGTGAAGATCGAAGGCCGGCAGATGACGCCGCTGGGGCATGCCCGCTTCAGTTATGGCCGCGGCTGGTGGGACGAATTCTGGTGCGAGACGCAGAATGGAATGATCTGGGTCAGCGTCGACGAGGGCGATGTTGCGATTGAACGTCCGGTGCCCGCCGAAAACACGCCGCAAGACTTCGACGCGCAGCTTGGCGCCGAGACAAAGATCGAAGGCATTAACTATCGCGTGACCGAAGCGGAAACCGCCGAATGTCTGGCGGTGCGCGGCGAGTTTCCCGAATTGCTGGAAGTCGGCGAAAAGCACCTTTATTTCGATCTGGCCGGGCCAAGCGGCGAAATCGTCACGCTTGAGCAGTGGGAAGATCAAAGCGCCTGGTTCTTTGGCCGTTGGGTCGACCCCTGGAAAGTCAAGGCGGTACCGACATGAGCGGCGAAGACAGCGGCGCGACCCGCATTAACTGCACGCAATGCGGTGCTGGCCTGAACGTGCATGGTGGTGGGCGCGTGCGCGCCCATGTCTGCGGATATTGCGGCGCCGAGATGGACACGCAAGACAACTACAAGGTCTTGCGCCAATTCGAAGACATGCGCCGACCGAACACCCCGTTCGAAATCGGGATGGAAGGCGAAATTGACGGCGTGAAGCTGATCATTATCGGCACAATCGGAAAACGTGAGGCGCATTTCGGCAGATCATGGAATTGGGTCGATCATCAGGTTTTCTCTCCGACCCACGGGTATGGGTGGTTAACCTGGGAAAATGGCCGCGGGATCTTTACGCGAAAGATGCGCAAGGTGCCCGAGCCTGCGACCATATCCAGCGGTACGATTGAAAATTCTGAAAACCGTCCAACGACACGTCTCGATGGCCGGAATTTCACCTACTACTCATCGGGCAAACCTAAAATCACGTTCGTAGAAGGCGAGTTCAATTTCGTCCCCAAAATGGGCGACACAAATGGTGTCGTCTCGCTTTTGAGCGGGGACGAGATGCTGGCAATGATCGATAACGGCCGCGAGATCGAATACGAAGTGTCGACAATGCCCGATCAAACGACATTATTCGAAAGTTTCGGCATTGATCCCCAGTCGTTGGACAAGCCGACCGAGACGCACCCTCTTGCACCGTTCAAACGGACCGACAATGCAGCATTGGCCCGGAATGTTGCCTTTGCCTGCGCGGCGCTTTGCCTGGTTCTGGCCCTGATGTTCGGATCGTTTGGCAGCCATATTGCAACCGGCCAAGCCGGGGCCACAAAGCCGTTGAAAGTCACATTCGATGTGACCAAACCGGCCCATCTGGTGCAGGTCCGCCTGTCGGCGGATGTCGACAATTCCTGGGCCTGGATTGAGGGAGAAATCACCGACGGCAAGAATGAAGCCGTTGCCGAGTTTCAGCAGGGATTGGAATATTACCACGGCTATGACGATGGATCGTGGAGCGAAGGCAGCCAGGATCAGTCGCTATATCTACGTTTGCCCGAAGGAACCTATTCGGTGAATATCGCGATGGCCGAAGGCGGCGTACAATATGGCAGCAAACCGGCGGCACGGGCGATTACCATCGACGTGTGGGAAGGCGTTGTATCGACCTTCTGGCTTTGGATCGGCTTTGTTGTCTTCCTGCTGATGGGCGCCTTATTCCTGATCCAGCGTTTCTTCCACCATAAGGCTCGTTGGGCCGGTTCAGACTGGGACGACGAATAATGGCAAAGATCATCATCCTCACTTCGATGCTCGGTTCAGTCGGCGGTTTGTCGGCGATGGGCTATTACGGGGTCTGGGGAGAAAGCAGCAACATCGTCTCGGCGCGCGTCGGTTCTGGCGGCGGCGGTTACGGGACGACCGGACGGGTGAAATAGGGGAATACTTATGTTCGAAACCATCAGACTGGCGGAAGTCGTCTCTACAATCGTCTACTCGGGGATTGGTCTTTTGCTGTTCCTGGTCAGCTGGCTGATCATCGAACTGCTGACACCGTTCTCGTTGCGTAAGGAAATCGAGGAAGACCAGAACCTTGCCCTGGCCGTCCTGATCGGTTCGGTCTTCATTGCACTGGCCATCCTGATCTCCTCCGTCATCCGCAGTTGAACGACGAAACGGCCCAGCGCCAGCATGGGCCCTGGCTGCTCGCGGCAACCTTTGTGGTTGCCGTCGCGGGGCTGGTTTACGAACTGATTGCTGGCGCGGTGGCCAGCTATTTGCTGGGCGATTCTATCACCCAGTTTTCATTGGTTATCGGCATATTCATGAGTGCCATGGGCCTTGGCGCATGGGTCTCGCGCTATGTCGATGATTTGGAACAGGGATTCGCATTCAGCCAGGTATTGTTGGGGCTGATCGGCGGCTTCTCGGCACCGATCTTGTTCCTGTCTTATGCATGGCTCGATAACCTGCAACCCATGCTCTACGGCACCGTCATCGCGATCGGTGCTCTCTCCGGTCTGGAAATCCCGCTGATCACACGCATCCTGCGCCGCGAAGGAGCGTTAAAGACCACTTTGGCCAATGTGCTGACAGCCGATTATGCGGGCGCATTGGCCGCGGCGCTGTTGTTTCCCATTGTCATCGTCCCGCAATTGGGCCTGATGGCGGCGAGCCTTTTTTTTGGGATTCTCAACCTCGCAGTCGCGGCTCTTTCGCTTTGGCTGTTTCGCGAGCAAACGGGTTGGGGGCTTCGCGTTCTTTGGGTCGGCGGGTTCGCTGCCTGCATTACCGGATTTGCGGCCAGCGAACGCATCGTTTCGCTCGCCGATGCGGCGCTTTACGAAGACGATGTGATCTTATCCGAGATCACACCCTATCAGCGTATCACCGTAACCCGGTTCCGCGATCGCACGCGCCTGTTTCTGAACGGCGCAATCCAGTTCGATAGCCTGGACGAACATCGGTATCATGAAAGCCTGGTTCACCCGGCGATGAGCCTGGCACCGCGCCGCGCCAATGTTCTGATCCTGGGCGGTGGCGATGGGATGGCGATGCGCGAAGTTTTGCGTTGGCCTTCGGTCAAGCAGGCGGTTCTGGTCGATCTGGATCCGCGCATGACCGAATTGTTTCGCGACCGGCCAAATTTGACTGCCCTGAACGATAACAGTCTGAACGATCCGCGGGTTGAGATCACCAACAACGATGCATGGGAGTTCATCAAGGGCGATGACCGGGTGTTCGACGTGATCATTCTTGATTTGCCGGACCCGGCCAATTTCGCCGTCTCTAAACTCTACAGCCACGAATTCTACACGGCGCTGACCCAGCATCTGGCAGCCCACGGCGTCCTGATCACCCAGTCAGGCTCGCCGCTCTTTGCCCGCCACGCCTTTTGGTCCATCGCCGAAACCCTGGCCGTCACCCCGAACCCGTTGATCCCGGGCGAGGCGTTGGAGACCATCGCCTATCACACATATGTTCCAAGCTTTGGCGATTGGGGGTTCGTGCTGGCGCATATGCAGCCGCTGCCGAAAACCCCAGCCGCCTTCCCGGAAGGGCTGCGATATTTGAACCCAGCGACTTGGGCCGCGATGCAATCCTGGCCCGAAGATATCGGTCCTGTTGATGTCGAGCCGAACTCGGTGCTCACCCACACCCTTGTTGGCTACTATGAAGATGGCTGGTCACGGTGGTTCGGCAACTGACCTCGCGATCAGGCGCGCATCGTCTTCGGTTGAACCGGCGACCCTTTGAACAAGACACGCTCCATGCCATGATCCGGCAGCCCAGCGAAATGAAGGTCAGGCATGTATGGCATTTTGATCTATGAAGGGGTCGAGCCAATCGACATCGGCGCCGCTTACGGCGTTCTGTCGATTGCCAGGCGGCTTGCGCCAGATTTGGCGTTTCGCGGCGTTGCCGTTGCTGCCGGTCCCGTCACCTGTGCAAACGGCCTCGTGGTCACCGCCGATTATGGTTTTCACGACGCGCCCGCCTTTACCGATCTGATCGTAACCGGTGGCCCAGGTTGGATCGAGGCTGCAGAACACGTTGGGACGCTGAATTATCTGCGCACGACCGATGCGCGCATCACCTCGATTTGCACAGGCGCGATGATCGTTGCCGCAGCGGGCCTGTTGTCCGGGCGCCGCGCGACGACCAAACGGGCCGTGTTTGCAGGCGAGACCGCACCGATAGATCTGCTGCCAGATGATGTCACGCCGGTCGATGCAGTCGTTATTGAGGACGGCATAACAACCGGCGGCGGCATTACATTGGGCATCGACACCATGTTTCATTGTCTGGCACGCAGCCACGGCATCGAGATCGCAGCCGAAACGGCCCGCGTCATGGAGTACAGCCGCGCCCTGGAGGCCAACGAGGCAGCCTTTGCCCAAAAGGACCCAACATGACCGAAGCCGTCACCACGATGTGCCCGATGAATTGTCACCCAACCCTTTGCGGCATGCGCGTCACCCCCAGCCTCGACGGAAGTGTCACGATTGTCGGCGACCCGGACAATCCAGATAGCCGCGGCAATCTTTGTATGCGCGGCAAAGCCGCCCATGAAATCGTCGGCAACGCAAAACGGTTGCTACACCCGATGGCCCGCGATCAGCGCGGAACGGATACGTGGCGACGCATCACCTGGGACGATGCGCTAGACCGGATTGCCACAGCGATGCAAAACGCCGGGCGCGAGGCCGTCGGCCTCTGGCAGGGCCATGGCAACGCTGCAAACGATTATGGCGCCGGGGTCAAACGCGGGCAGTTTGAACGATTTGCGAACCTTTATGGCTGCCAACATTGGAACCCGGCAATGATCTGCTGGGGCCTTGGCGGCTTTGGTCTTGGCCTGACCGGGGCGTTGGAAACCTCGACCAAGGAGGATATGGGCGCCAATTCCGACATGATCCTTTTATGGGGCGCCAACACGGTCAGCCAGGCGAACACGATGCCCCATCTCGACGCCGCAAAACGCCGCGGTGCCCGGATCGCTGCCATCGATATACGCAGGACCGAAGCCAGCGCCTTGGCTGGCGATCTGCTGATGGTCCGTCCGGGCACTGATGCGGCACTGGCGTTGGCCATGATGCACACCATCATCGACGAAGGACTGCACGACGCTGCATTTATTGACCAGCATACTGTCGGTTTCGATGCGTTAAGGTCCCATGTCGCCGACAAAGGCCCAACATGGGCAGCCGGTATCACCGGGGTCGATGCTAGTCAGATCGCGGAGCTGGCCCGCACCTATGCGACAGGTGGCCCGGCGATGATCGTTGTCGGCGGCTCATCGCTGCATAAGGGCGCAAACACCTGGGCGGCGGCCCGCGCGATCGCCTGCCTGCCCGCGCTGACGGGCAATTACAGTATTCCCGGCGGCGGCATCGGCCCACGCCATGGCGCCCGCAGCCACGGCGCCGGGTTCAACGACATCTCCGCCGCCGACCGAAGGCCACCTGGTAATTACATCCCAAACCAGATGACCGAGATTACGGGATCGTTAGAGGACGGCCGGACCAAGGTCCTCCTCACGCTCGGCTCGAACATGCTGTCGTCTTTCCCTGACACAAATCGCACCCGCCAGGCGATTTTGAACGCCGAACTGGTCGTCTCCTATGACATCTTCCTCAATCAGACCGGACGCGAGGTCGCCGATATCGTCTTGCCAGGCACGATTTGGCTCGAGGAAGTGGGCGTTAAGTCCACGAACTCTCATGTTTATCTGGCTGACCGTGTTCTTCCGAAGGCAGGCGAAGCACGCCCACTTTTCAGCATCTATCAGGCACTGGCCGACCGTCTGGGCGTTGACGACGTCTACCCTTGGGCGGATCAGGAAGCCGCCATCGATGCAGTGCTGAACCATCCGGCAACCGGTCATGCGACCGTCGCAAAGATGCGTGATAATGGTGGACGTGCCGCCCTCCAAATCTCGCCTGTTGCCTATCCGACCCACCACTTTAGCACCCCGTCCGGCAAGATCGAATTTTTCTCACAGCGCGCCGTTGAAATGGGGTTGCCTGCCCTGCCCGCGCAGCCGGACGACAGCCAGGACGACCTGCCGTTGGCCTTCGCACACGGCCGGACATTTGCGCATTTTCACTCGTTTTATGACAACGCCAGATCGCTGCCGACGCTGGCGGCACGCGAACCGGCGCCCGAGCTGTGGCTGTCCCCGCCTGACGCGGCCGCGCGGGGATTGGCCGATGGCCAGGATATTCGCGTCAGCAACTCGCGCGGCGAATTTCACGCGCTGGCGAAAATCACCAGACGCATGCCGGAGGGCACGGTGTGGATGCGCGATGGCTGGCCCGGACTGAACGCGCTGACCCGCAGCGATCCTGTTCTATCCGGCGCAGCGCTCACCGCCTTTCCGTTTTCCGTCGGTCAATCGAACTATGGCGCCCGGGTCGAGGTCACAGCCGCCTGACGGCCGTCATCCGGCCATCGATTGCAAAACCGCCCGCGTTGCGTCATCGGCCGGAAACATCATCTCGATCTTCATCTCGGCCAACGCCACATCTTCGACGGTTCCGAATTGTGCCAATGTCGAAAACAACGACAAGGTGAGACCGCCCATCCGGAACCGGGTCGGAATGAAGGCGGGTAGAAGACCCGCTTCGATCCGTGGAACCGCCCCTTCTTGGGTTCCGGATTGCAGGATCTCCAAAACCTCCGTCAGTTCGTCATCGCCGCCCAGATGAGCAATTTCGGTTCGCAGGCGCACTGCCGTATGCACCAGTACCTCGTCAAGGTTTTCAATAGAGCTGCGCAGTACAGCGTTTTCTGCCAGCGCCCGGATCAGGCTGTCGCCCGGCTGCACTCCCAGACCTGCCAACATCGTCGCCGCCGACCGGTTCAGTTTTAAAAGCCGCCAATGGCGATCCAATGCAAGGGCCGGATAGGGGTCGTGGCGTTGCAGCATCCAATCGACGGCTCCGCGCACAGGCGCCATGTCCGTCTCATTCAAATTTCGGACGCCATATGCAGGCGCGAGCCCCGCAGCAGTTAACATCTGATTGCGCCCGGCCCGCGGCACCGCAAGTTCTTCGCAAAGTTGCAACACCATCGTCCGGCTGGGCCGCGACCTGCCGGTCTCGAGAAAGGAGATGTGCCGCGCCGATACATTCGCGGACAGGCCCAAATCCATCTGGCTCATCCGCCGCGCCGTACGCCATGATTTCAGCGTGGTTCCAAAATCTGTGCTCATCAATCCCTCGTGCAAGCCGAATTCCAAGATACTGCAAAAAAATCCGGGGTCACTTACCTGCCAGGTAATTGAATCGGATACGCTCTCCGATCAAGTCTGCCCCACGAATTCACGGCAGAGGGTCAGAGATGACACACCACGGAAAAACAACATGGCTGAAATGCGCAGGCCTGGGCCTGGTTCTTATCGGGATCTTCTTTTCCTGGGTCACCAGCGGTGCAATGTCCGTTCTGAATGAAGGGTTCATCGATCTTGCATACTGGCCATTTGACGGAAAGCAGACGTATCAGGCCGACGAGACAAAGCTGCTATCCGGCATTGCAGGCGGGCTTACCGTCGGGATCGGCCTGGCCGTTTGGCTGGTCGCGATCGAAGTCTATTCCAGCGACCCGGCGCGCGGCCGACGCATTATCCTGACATTCATGTTGGGTTGGTTCGTCGTCGACAGCGTCGGATCGATCTTGGCAGGCGCCTGGTTCAACACTGTCTTGAACGCAGGAATACTGGCGCTGGTCTGCGGGCCCATCGCGTCGGCAACGGTCGCCGATCAACGGGCCTGATGGTGATCGGATGGGCATCCAGCCCACCCCCACCCTGCGGGCGCTGTTCCAGAAGTCGTGGAGGCAGCGCCCGTCGGAAATTTATTTATGATACCCGTCGCAAAACGTGCCTTCGACGGTGACAGTGCCGATTTCCTTACCGTCCGCAGATTTCCAGTTCTGGACAATCTTGCCGCCGGCTTTCAACAGCGCCAGCATCGCCTTATCGCGGCATAGCAGATTACCCGCCTGCCCCTTGCGCGATTCCAGATAGTCATCAGCCAATTTTTCGGCGTCCAGGCTGGTTTTTCCTTCCATCGTAACCGTCAGACCATCCCGCTTTGCGCCGACGATGCTCGACCAATCATCCCATTTCATCTCGCCGTCTTCCGCACCGGTGACTTTGTCCACATGCGCCTGCAAGGCCTTTTCGGCGTCTTCCTTTGACAACGCAGCCGCACCCAACCAACCTTGGCTATCGGCTAAGAAATATCCCCCGACGCCAATGGCGGCGAGCACAACAATCGACAGAACAGCTTTCATATCTTCCTCGAATCACTAACATTTTGGCCAATTCCGGCCAGCCAAGCCCCCGCCTGGTGCGAGTCTACCATCCGCGACCAGTTCGGCCAAACGCTGCGGCATTCACCTGAACCTAATTGCTTGGCGGTGTCGGGAGTCCGAGCATCTCAAGCGACAGGGACTCGAGTGCAGCCAGCAGATCAGCGATCGAGGCGATGCCAAAGTCGGCAATGATCGTATCGACCAAGTCCGGCTGCGACGCATTATAGCGCGTCACATTAAGGCGTCCGCCGACTGGGCGGTCATTTCTGAACAACGCATCGTGCACAGCGCCCAATGCGATCCTTGGCGCAAACTGCCTCCACTGATCCGTTCCCAGGCCCAATTGCAGACAGGCAGACGCAAAGCCGATCCAAATATTCCACATGGTGTGCCCATCCATCCGATGGCGCGGCGCGTGTGGACGCAGCGGATCATCGGGCAATCGGCCAGCTCCAAAACGGGAAAAGGCGTCCGACAAATGATCAAGATTCGCCGGGTCACCGAAATGCCGAGTAAATATTCCAAGCTGGGTTGTTGAGAGATGTCTCGCCGCTGAAATTGTATCGGCTTCAGCAAGAAAGTCTCCCCAGTCGGTTCTGCTCGGCCCACCCATTCCAGGCCACATCGCAATGCCCGAAAAGAACACCCCAATTGACTCGCTAACCT
This sequence comes from uncultured Limibaculum sp., assembly GCA_951813525.2. Classification (GTDB taxonomy): domain Bacteria; phylum Pseudomonadota; class Alphaproteobacteria; order Rhodobacterales; family Rhodobacteraceae; genus Thermohalobaculum. The sequence continues at coordinate 904,790 of CATOTJ020000002.1, read as the reverse complement.
CGCTCGATACAGAAAACATGAAAAAATCGTCAAACTCGCGGAAGAACTGATTGATTTTTTCGTCGCTCATAATGCCGTCGGCCGCATCGCTGGTTTCGGGGCAACCGTTATCGATCCAATCCGAGATGGTCGAAATTTCCGAAGCATCAACTTCCGACATTCCAGCGGGCATCCTGCGAAAAATCTCGCCCGGCGCAGATGGTGGCACATCGCTACCGAACGGCGCGAGCCCGCGCATCGCTTTGACCAGTGCCGAATTGGCACCGTCGCCCAGAGTCACGAGTTTCTGTCCAAAAACAGAATGACCGACGAAATCGTCACGTGACCTGCCGCGCCAAAAATTTCCATGTGCACCGATCGACTGTCCACCTACAGAATTTTCGAGTATCTTGAGAATTTTCGAATATGTCGTCATAGCCGTGCCTCCCCATTTGGTGGCACCAATTATGACATTCGAATCATCAAGTCGCGCAGTGCGAATTACTACTAAATGAGAAATTAAACCGGATGAGGTTCGGCCTGCGGTCGAAATAGCACCAGTGTCTGACCGACTTCCACCTAACGAAACATTCTGTTCTTCAATTTACATCCCGTCGCAGGGTCGCCAAACCGATCCCGGTCGCTTCGAACCCGCCATCGACGGAAAGGGTTTGCCCGGTGATGTAACTGGCCCTGTCCGAGCAGAGGAACAGGATCGCATCGGCAATTTCTTTCTCCAGCCCGTACCGGTTCAGCGGGATTGCATCGTGATAGTCGGCTCGGATCTCGGCGCTGTGAACGGCTTTGGCCATGGCCGTATCAACTGGACCGGGCGCAACGCAATTGGCGCGCAGGCCCAAATGGGCGAACTCCGCTGCCATTTGTTTCGTCAGATGCATCAGCGCTGCTTTCGATGTGCCATAGGCAACCCGAAGTGTGGATGCACGCTGGCCAGATATCGAAGCAATGTTCACCACGGCCCCGCCCCTGCGCATGAACGGCACCGACGCGCGGGTCATCAGGAACGGTCCGGTTAGATTCACATTCAGGACACGCGACCACTCATCTGGTGTCGTCTCCAAAATTGGCTTGAAGACCGCGGTGCCAGCATTGTTGATGAGAGCGTCGATGGACCCAAAGCGCCCGACAGTCGATGCAACTGCGGCATCGACCTCTGCCTCGATCGACACATCGGCAGTCAGAGCCAGTGTCTGTGAGCCAAGGGCAGCGACAGCATCTGCCTGCGCCGCGCCATCGACATCCAACAGCGCCGCCTGCCAACCTTCATCCAGGAAAGCCCGCGCGGTGGCCAGCCCGATGCCCCGGGCCGCGCCAGTAATCAATGCTGTTTTCATCATCCGCCCCCCGGCCCCGATACTCAACCAATCGGCATTTGCTGCCAACACTGTGTCGGACGAGTTTCTCGACGCAGTCAGTCCTGCGGCCCGACCAAGGCTCGTCACCCTGCGCCTGTCACATTGCGTGCGCTCGGGCTAGACGACGAGGCCCGCATCCAACCGGACGATCCGGTCCATGCGGGCGGCCAGGCCATGGTTATGCGTGGCGATCAGCGCCGCCAATCCGGTATCGCGGACGACCTCCAACAACAGTCCGAATACCCGGTCTGAGGTTTCTGGATCCAGATTGCCGGTTGGCTCGTCAGCCAAAAGAACTGCCGGGCTGTTGGCCAAGGCACGACAAATCGCAACTCGTTGTTGTTCGCCACCGGACAACTCGGCCGGGCGGTGGTCGGCACGGTCGGACAAACCAATTTTATCCAACAGCTCGGACGCCTTTGCCCGGGCGTCCTGTTTTGATTTGCCGGCGGTGAGTTGCGGGATCGTGACGTTCTCCAACGCCGTAAATTCGGGCAGAAGATGGTGGAACTGATAGACAAATCCCAACAAATCACGCCGCGCAACGGTCCGTTCGCGGTCATCTCCGCCACTGACATCACGCCCGGCTATCGTAACAGTGCCGGATGAGGGCGTATCCAACAGCCCGGCAATCTGCAGAAGCGTCGACTTTCCTGCGCCAGAAGGCGCGACCAAGGCGACGACCTCGCCGTACGAAATCGACAAATCGACACCGCGCAAAACCTCGAGCTTGCGCTTCCCCTGCTCGAATTCCCTTTTTACTCCAGATAGTTGCAGCGCATCACTCATAGCGAAGCGCCTCCACCGGGTCCATTTTAGCGGCCCGCCGCGCCGGGTACCATGTTGCCAGCAACGACAGAACGATCGAAACTGCGGCCGTCATCAGCACATCCTTGGTGTGCATGATCGCCGGGATATGGGTGAGACCTCGGACTTCCTTGGGCCACAACGTGACCCCAAGCAACCATTCTACGAACAGCTGGATCTCGTGGATATAAATCACGAACAACATTCCGCCGATCACACCCAGGATCGTGCCAATCACACCGATCGATGCGCCGCAGATGAAGAATACCCGCAGGATCGATCCACGCGTCATCCCGAATGTCCGCATAATTCCAATGTTTTGACCTTTTTCTTTTACAAGCATAATCAGGCCAGAGATAATGTTCAGCGCCGCCACGAGGATAATCAGCGACAGGATCACGAACATCGCTCCCCGCTCGGCATCCAATGCCGAGATGAAAGCGCCATTTGCGTTCTTCCAGTTCCACAAAACCATACCGCTTCCGGCATTTGCCCGCAGATCCAGGCTGATCGGATCGGCCCGATCAAGGTTTAGCTCGTCAGGTTTTTCGACCTGCACATCGATATCATCAACCTCGCCGCGCTTGTTCAGCAGTCCCTGCGCCTTATCCAACGGCAGAAATATATATGTATTATCAAAAGGATAGTATCCGATGCGGTAGATATAGACGACCTCGAAGGTCTTGCGTGTCGGAATACGTCCCATCACCGTGGTGCGGTTTGGCGGGGTGATTAATGTCATCTTGTCGCCGACGGAAAGGCTCAGTCGGTTGGCCACGCCCTCGCCAACCGCGACGCCGTTTTCAAAGTCGTTGAGATCCCCTTCCGACCATTCGGGGCTCGCGATACCGGGGAGCGATTTGAAATCCTCCGGCAACATCCCGCGCACCACAACGCCGGTTCCTTCGCCCGAAGCAGACGAGCCCATAACCGTCTGTTCCAACCGGGGGGCGGCCCGTTTCACGCCGCTCACCTTTTTAAGACGATCCGCTAACTCTCGATAATCCGCGATGCCTTCGCGATCCACCCTCAACACCTGAACGTGCGGTTGAGCGCCGACGATTTGCTTGATCAGCTCGGCGCGAAAACCATTCATTACGGACATCACCACAATAAGGGTTCCGACACCCAACAGGATGCCGACCAAGCTGAACCCGGTGATGACCGAAATTGCGCCTTCTTTTCGCCGCGCCCGCATATAGCGACCGGCGATCATCCATTCGAGGCGGGAAAACATCCTTGTGCCCCTCTAGCCCGCGCCCGGCGGACAAACAGGCCAAGCAAGCCGCGTCAGCGAAAGCACATCAAACCCCTTGATATATCTGGAATATCCGGTCCGTCGCGGCTTGGGGCGAAAGCTCCTCGGTCTCTCCACTGCGGCGGCTCGTCAGCTCGACCGTGCCTTTCTGCAGACCGCGAGGACCGACGGTAATCCGCCAGGGCAGCCCGATCAGGTCCATTGTCGCGAACTTGTCTCCGGCCCGCGCGTCGCGGTCATCGTAAAGCACATCTAGGCCCGATCTGCGAAGTTCGGAATAGATTTCGTTGCACGAAGCGTCCGAGGCTTCATCGCCCTGGCGCAGATTAACCATGCCAACATGGAAGGGCGTCACGCTCTCGGGCCAGATAATGCCCTTCTCGTCATGGCTGGCCTCAATGATCGCGCCTGCAAGGCGGCTAACACCGACGCCATAGGACCCCATGTGAACGGGTGCCTTTTCGCCATCGGGGGATGTCAAGACAGCCTGTAAAGGCTCGGAGTATTTTGTCCCGAAATAGAAGATATGGCCGACCTCGATGCCGCGCGCTTCAACCCTGCGCTCTTCGGGGACGGCAGCTTCGAAGGCTGCCTGATCATGTGTCTCGTCGGTGCGCGCATAGGGCGCCGTCCAATCATCGAAAATGCCGCTCAGTTGCTCGCGATCTTCCCAATCGATGGCCCGGTTCCCCAGTTCCATTTCGATTACCGAACGGTCAACAAAGATGCCGCTTTCCCCAGTATCGGCCAAGATCAAGAACTCGTGGCAATGGTCGCCTCCGATCGGGCCGCTATCGGCAAGCATGGGCACGGCCTTCAGGCCCATCCGCTCGAAGGTCCGAAGATACGCCGCAAACTGCTGATTATAGGAATGAATCGCCGTTTCGCGATTCAGATCGAACGAATAGGCATCCTTCATCAGGAATTCGCGCCCGCGCATGATCCCGAACCGGGGACGGATCTCGTCCCGGAATTTCCACTGAATGTGGTAAAGCATCTTGGGAACATCGCGATACGACCCGCAATAGGCGCGGAACATCTCGGTGATCTGTTCCTCGTTCGTCGGTCCGTACAGCATGTCCCGATCGTGGCGATCTTTGATGCGCAGCATCTCGGCGCCATAGTCGTCGTAACGACCCGACTCGCGCCAGAGATCGGCGGACTGGATTGTGGGCATCAACAAAGGAATACCGCCCGCAATCTGCTGTTCTTCGTGAACAATCTGTTCGATCCGGCGCAACACCTTGTATCCCATGGGCAACCAGGAATAGATCCCCGCCGACGCCTGACGGATCATGCCAGCACGCAGCATAAGGCGATGCGAAACAATCTGCGCCTCTGCAGGTGTTTCCTTCAGGACAGGTAGAAAATAACGGGTCAGGCGCATTGATATCTCCGGGCGGCGAAGTGGCCCCGTGATTTATGCGGAATGGGTAGGGTGCGCAAGCACGCCGGCGTGCAGGGGCCGCAAGCTCACAATCGCCTCCGCCGCATTTCAAATGCATCGGCACACCGACGGCCCTCTGAGAACGATTCGTGGCAAACGCAGAGACTGCGGTTCAACTGCCGGAAATCACGCTTTCAATACCCATATGGCGCGCCGCGCGGTCGAGGCGCTTCTCGACCTCCTCGCCCATAAAGACGCGGGCATCCGCCCTGGGGTCAAGACGCAGCTTGCCTTCCGACAATGTCAGCGGGCAGCGGCGCAGATAGCCGGGCATCGCCCCTGCCAGCGTGACACCCAGGCGCATCAGGGCACCGAGCTGACGTGCGCGTTCGAATGTTGCTTCATCAAGCAGTGCTGTCGCGGGTTCGCCCGCCAACGAACGGCGCGATCCCTTATATCTGCTTAGCAGCGCTACCAACAAATATGCCCTGCCGTGATGCCCAGCGGAGGAGAGATTCACCCGGGTCACGACTTCGCGGCAAGCAGTATCACGATAGTCGGGATGCGAGCGCCACGAGACATCAGCAAGGTGACAGGCTGCCCGCACCAAACGCCGCTCGCCGTTGTCTGCCGGTTCAAACACGCGTAGGATCCAATCGGCCAGTTCGCGGCCAAAACCAGGCGCGCGTGCACGTGTGCGTTCGTGGCCGAAGGCGGTGGAGAGAAGCGGATCTTCACGCCTCAGGTTGTTCGAAAGGTTGTCATAGCAAATCCCTTCACGCAGGCCGAAGCCCGAAAGCTGTATCTGTTCAGGTTGAAAGGACTCGATCAATTGCTGCAACAGAACGGCGGCATGGCGCAGGGTCACGGCCCGGGCAGACGAAACGGTGGGGAACTTTCGAAGCTGGTCCGGCTCCATTGCAATCAACTCGGCTGCAGTCTCCAGGGCCGCAGCGGGCGCAAACGTAAATTCATGAAGAATATCGAGCGGATGCCTGGTGCGCTCGATATGGACCCTGCCAAAGGCACGCCACGCACCACCGACCAGATAAAGCCGATGTGCCGACCCAGCAAATCGCTGGGTGTACTCCGCCAACGCATCTGCGATCTCGCGGCGCGACGCCTTTATATCGGTCAAATCGCCCAAGCGCTGCGGCCCGAGAGCTGTGGAGACGCCGCGCCCTGGTGCGCCGGAATGAACGGGACAAAGCTCCATCGAGGCACCACCAAGGTCGATCACCAGACCCGCAGCGGCCGGATCACCGAACAGGACACCTTGCGCCGCCAGCCGCGCTTCATCTGCGCCGGAGGCGATGGCGAGGCGAATGTTCGTCTCGTCTGCGACTCGGTCACGAAAGGTCTCGCCATCCTTGGCATCGCGCATGGCCGCAGTCGCGACACCGGCAAGCGCGCTGAGTTGTAGGCCCGGCGCCAGGGCGACGAACCTGTGCAGCGCCGCAAGCGCGCGTTCGCAGCCCTCGGGCGACAGATGCCCGGTGTCCGCCAGGTCCGCACCCAGCCCGCACAATACCTTTTCATTGAACACAATCGCCGGGCAGCGCCGCCCGCCTTCAAAGACAACCATGCGAACAGAGTTGGACCCGACATCGACAACGCCGATTCGCCGGTCGCCAGGGCGCGGCGTATGAAAGGACAGCTGCGGCCCCTGAAACAGGTCAGCCTGCTGCGCCTTGCCCGGCTGAACCGGCGACTTGCCCTCTGTCTTGTCGCTCAGCGCCCGTACCCCTCGGCCAATCCCCGCTCAGGCAGCGTGCGGCGCCTCGGCCTTGTCCGTCACCTGCGTCAGGCGCGGTGCGTCAGCCGCCCCGCTGCGCCCCCTTCCCGATAGGGATGGATACTTCATGAAGAATTCGTGACAACTGAAAAGTTCATCACCCGGCGGTGCTTCGGCGCGCACATAGGTTCCGCCGGGTTGAAGAACCCAGCTTTGAGCCTCGTCACGCAGGTTGCCGGCCATGATCTGGTCGATGATCTGGGCATGGACAGTGGGGTTGGTAACTTCGGCCAATGTCTCGACCCGGCGGTTCAGGTTTCGGTCCATCCAATCAGCCGAAGAGATAAAGACCCGTGCACCTTCCGACGGCAATCCGTGCCCATTGCCAAAACACACAATGCGCGAATGCTCCAAAAAGCGCCCGACGATGGATTTGACCCGGATATTTTCCGACAATCCCTTGATACCTGGGCGCAGTCCACAAATACCGCGGATGACCAGATCGATGCGCACCCCCGCCTGGCTGGCCCTGTAAAGCGCGTCGATCACTTCACCTTCGAACAGCGAATTCATCTTCGCCCAGACCTGTGCCGGCCGCCCGGCGCGGGCGTGCGCAATCTCGACCTCAAGGCACTCGATCAAAGTTTGCTTGAGAAACAGGGGCGAGATTTTTACGGCCTCCAACCCTGACGGCTCGGCATATCCGGTGATAAAATTGAAGATTTTCGCCGCATCACGGCCATGGTTTCGGCTGCAGGTAAACATGGAGAGATCGGTATAAAACCGCGCGGTGATCGGGTGGTAATTGCCGGTGCCGAAATGGGAATATGTCACCATCTCGCTGCCTTCATGGCGAACGACCGTCGAGATCTTGGCATGCGTCTTCCAATCGACAAAGCCAAAGACGACCTGGGCGCCTGCGCGCTCAAGCTCGCGCGCCAACTGGATATTTGCCGCTTCGTCAAAGCGTGCCTTCAGTTCGACCAGCGCCGTGACCGATTTGCCTTCCTCCGCCGCCTCGCACAATGCCTTGACGATCGGACTGCCTTTCGAAGTTCGGTAAAGGGTCTGCTTGATGGCGACGACGTTCGGGTCGCGCGCGGCCTGCTGCAAAAACTGAACCACCGTCTCGAAACTTTCGTAGGGGTGATGAAGCAGCATGTCCTTTTGGCGAACGGCTGCGAAGATGTCGCCATTATGGTCGCGCACCCGCTCAGGAAGGCGCGGCTGATACGGCACCCAATTCAATTCGGGCCGATCATCGACAATCAACTGGCTCAGGTCCGTGATCCCGACAACACCTTCGACCTCGATCATCTCGGATCTGTCGATTTCAAGCTGATCGGCGATCAATCCTTTCAGATCGGCCGGTGCGTCAGAAGAAACCTTCAGCCGGATCGCCCTGCCCTTACGGCGGCGTTTCAGTGCCGTTTCGAACTCTCGCATCAGATCTTCGGCTTCTTCTTCGACTTCCAAATCCGAATCGCGCAGAACCCGGAACAGGCACCGCTCTGTTGCCTCGAAACGGGGAAACAGCTCATCCAAATGCAAAAGCAACAGTTCTTCGACCGGCAGGAAACGGATCGTGCCCTCCGGATTGTCGGCCAAACGCCAATACCGATCAAGATAGGGCGGGATCAACAACAGCCCTGTCAGCGTTTCGTGATTTTGGCGATGGCGCAGGTGCAATGCGATCCCAAGCCCCATATTTGGGATGAACGGAAACGGATGCGCAGGATCGACCGCCAGCGGGGTCATTATCGGGAAAACTTCGGCATTGAAGCGGGCTGCCAGCGCCTCGCGATCATTGACGGTCAAGTCGCTAAGCCCGACGACATGGATGCCTTGCTTGGCCAATAGCGGACGAAGCGATGTCCAGGTGCGCTGCTGCGCGTCCTGCAAGGCAGCTGCTTGCTGATCGACCATTTGCAGCTGCTGACTGGCGGTCCGGCCGTCCAGCGAACGGCCTTCGACGCCGGCCCGTGTTTGGGCGCGCAGTCCCGCCACGCGAACATTATAGAATTCGTCCAGATTGGACCCGGAGATCGACAGGAACTTCACGCGCTCCAGCAATGGGGTGCGTTCATCATCGACCTGCTCCAGAACCCGCCAATTGAAGGCCAGCCAGCTCATTTCCCGATTAAAGAACCGGTCCGGTGCTGCTGGATCGACCTCGATCTCGGCATTCGGTGTTTCTGGTTCGCTATTCAGGAAATCGGCCCGCATGGCTCAGATTTCTCCCATTCCAAATATTACATCAGGCTCGGAAGCCAACAGCTCCATCGCCAGGTTGCGCGTGACCGGGCGCTTGTCAGCCAAGGCGCGATTGTCCAGCGCCTCCACGATCCGTTCTGCCGCCGCAAAGGTCCGTTCCATGCGCGAGACAAGGAACCGTGTTGCATCAGGACTGACCGACAATTGCCTGTCAGAGAATAACTTATTCAGAATGGATGACAAGAGTGTGTCATCGGGCGGACCGATCGCGATCATAGGCAGGGATTGCAGGCGCGAGGCGACGTCTGGCGTCACAATCGGCCAATGCGCAGGTGCAGAGCGTCCTGTAATCAACATCCGCGCACCATGCGCCGCAGAAAGGTTGAGGGCATGAAACAAGGCATGCTCATTGCTTTTTTGCCCCGCGATCCGATCGGCATCTTCGATAACAAAGGCGCCGCCATCGGCCAATGATGCAACCTGCGTGGAATTGAGGGCATCGGCCGCAATAGCGGCCGCCCCTGCAACAGATGCCCATATGGCGGCGAGGTGAGTTTTGCCGCTATCCTGCGGGCCGCAGAGGATCAGACGGCCATCCGGCCGCAACGCAGGGTCGCCGATAGCGTCAAATGCTGCCTGGTTCGTCGCCGAAACAAGGTAGCTGTCCCGCGTCAATGCAGGCCGATGGCCAAGATCCAGCGGAAGCTGGCGTCCGCGGTTCATTCGCCGCCGCGGGTCGTCCCGTCCTCGCCGCGATAGAGCCGCCCCTCTTTGTACTGCTCAAGCAGGAACCTGCCGACAACACCGATCATTGCGGCTGCCGGAACGGCGACCAGCAGGCCAACAAATCCAAAGAGCGCCCCGAAAGCAGAAAGCGCAAACAAAAGCCATACCGGGTGCAGCCCGACCTTTCCGCCGACCAGCTTCGGCGTCAGAAAGTTGCCCTCCGCCGCCTGACCAATGGCAAAGATCACCGCTACGACCAGAATCCAGATCGGATTGTCCCAAAACTGCACGGTCGCCACGCTGACCGAAAGCAATCCGCCCGCGATTGATCCGACGAACGGGATGAAACTGATCAGCCCGGCAAAAAGACCAATCAACAGGCCAAAATTCAGACCGACGATCGCAAGGGCAATGGCATAGAACGCCCCGAGGATCAGGCAAACAGTTAGCTGACCGCGCACAAACCCCGAGATAACATCATCCAAATCACCGGCGATCTTGTGGATCATCGGGCGATGTTGACGCGGCAGAATATCGTCGACACCATTAACCAGGCGCTGCCAGTCCATCAGAAGGTAAAAGGCGACGACCGGCGTCACGACGATCACCGCCAGAAAATTGACGAGGGCAAGCCCCCCCGACCAAACCTGCTTTAGCAGCGTCACAGACCAGTTTTGTGCGTTCTCGCGCACAGTCGAGACGGCGCGATTGAGAACGCTGCCTTCCTCCTGCAGACTTGGCAGCCAAGCTGCAAGCATCGCTCTGGCATCGTCCACGAACCCAGGTGCGCGCTGAATGAGGTCGCGAGTTTGCTCGATCAAAAGTGGAATGACCAGAATCAGCGCCAGAACAACAGCCGCCAGCGAAATAAGAGTAATGATCACGGTCGCCAGAACCCGCCCGATACCGCGCCGCTCCAGCCAACCAGCCATCGGATCAGTCAAATACGCGAGCGTCGCGCCCAGTACAAAGGGCAGCAACGCATCGGCCAGCAGCCACAACATCAGGACGAAGATCAGAAGACCCAAACCCCAATAGGCGAGTTGTTCGCGGACAGACATTATCGCTTCCCTTTAGACCGCAAACTGCTCCATCAGCAGCCGCTCTTCCAGTCCGTGTCCGGGATTGTATAGCAATTCCAGCTCGATGTCAGAGGCAACTGATACTGAAACAGAAGTAACATCGCGCACCTCGGTATGGTCGGCTGTGGCCGCAATCGGTCGCTTCGGGGCCTCGAGGATGTCAAAGCCCAGATGTGTCTCCCAAGGCAGGATCGCGCCGCGCCAGCGCCGCGGTCTGAACGGTGAGATCGGCGTCAACGCCATTAGTCGCGAATGGATCGGCAGGATCGGCCCCTGAGCCGACAGGTTATAGGCAGTCGAACCGGCTGGCGTTGCAACCAGCACGCCATCGCAAACCAGTTCGGACATCCGTATATGGCCGTCGACTGTGATGCGAATTTTGGCAGCTTGGTATGTCTGCCTGAACAGGGCAACCTCATTGATCGCCAGGGCATCGTGGGTCGTACCGGACGCGTCTTCGACGCGCATTCGCAACGGATTGATCCGAACCGATTTCGCGGCGTCCAAACAGTCCTGCAACTCGTCTTCGACATAGTCATTCATCAAGAAACCGACCGACCCCCGGTTCATGCCGTAGACCGGGGCCTTCAGATCCATATAGCTGTGTAGCGTTTGCAGCATAAAACCATCACCGCCCAGCGCGACGATGACGTCCGCATTCTCTGCGGGGACATGGCCGAACCGTTGACTGAGGCGTTCGACCGAGCCCTGGGCAATGGGCGTGTCACTGCCCAGGAAACAGTAGTTCGGCATATTAAGATCCCTGAATTTCGCCAGCTGGCGCGCGACATTAGCGACCGAGGGCAGCCGGATCAAACAGACATGCCGCTTCCGGTCGATACTTTGCCGCTTAGCGGGCTGGACTGGGCCTCAATGCGGTTGTAGATCGCGCCACACCCCCAACGGAGGATCAGACAATGGATGCGACGACCCGCGACGCCGGTTTCTTCAGCGAGGATGTGAGCAGCCGCGATCCTGCGCTTTATGCCGTCTTGCAGGATGAGCTGAGCCGTCAGCAGAACGAGATCGAGCTGATTGCATCAGAAAACATCGTCAGCCGTGCAGTGATGCAGGCGCAAGGTTCAGTCCTGACCAACAAATATGCCGAAGGGTATTCCGGCCGCCGGTATTATGGCGGCTGTCAGCATGTCGATGTCGCAGAGGACCTGGCGATCGAGCGTGCCTGTCAGCTCTTCAACTGCCAGTTCGCCAATGTTCAACCGCATTCCGGGGCGCAGGCGAATCAGGCCGTCAATATGGCGCTGATCAAGCCCGGTGATACCATCCTGGGGATGGATCTTGCCTCTGGCGGGCACCTGACCCATGGCGCGAAGGTCAACCAATCGGGAAAGTGGTTCAACGCAGTACAGTATGGCGTGACTCGCGATACCAATCTGATTGATTATGACCAGGTGGCTGCATTGGCCGAAGAACATAAACCAGCTTTGATCATCGCCGGTGGCTCTGCCATTCCGCGCAAGATCGACTTTAAGCGTTTCCGCGAAATCGCTGACAACGTTGGCGCCTGGTTCCATGTGGATATGGCTCACTTCGCCGGTCTGGTCGCAGGCGGTCAGCATCCCAATCCCTTGGACTGGTGCCATGTCGCGACGACGACGACCCACAAGACTTTGCGCGGCCCGCGCGGCGGCATGGTGCTGACCAACGACGAGACGGTTGCGAAGAAGATCAACTCCGCCGTTTTTCCGCAATTGCAGGGCGGCCCGTTGATGCACGTCATCGCCGCCAAGGCAGTGGCGTTCGGCGAAGCACAGCGTCCCGAGTTCAGGGAATATTCAGCTCAGGTCGTGGCCAACGCGCAAGCCCTGGCGCAGAGTTTAATCGATGGCGGCCTGGCGATTGTTACCGGGGGCACTGACACTCACGTCATGCTGGTCGATCTTCGCCCGAAAGGCGTCACAGGCGTCGCCGCTGAAAAGGCTTTGGGCCGGGCGCATATCACCTGCAACAAGAACGGCATCCCGTTTGACCCGGAAAAGGCGATGGTCACGTCTGGCATTCGTCTCGGCTCTCCGGCCGCAACCACGCGTGGATTTGGGGTCGAGGAGTTTCGCCAAGTTGGCACATTGATCACCGAGGTAGTCGATGGCCTGGCGGCAAACGGCGAAGATGGTAATGCAGGCGTCGAGGCCAATGTGCGCGCACAGGTCAAGAAATTGTGCGGCCGGTTCCCGATTTACGAAGAGATCTGAGAGCAGCTGCTTACGCTTGAGCCGGGAGCGGCTAATTCTGGCTCCACAAAAAAAGGGCCGCGCATTCAAGCGCGGCCCTCTATATTTCTAACCGGTGCCCTATTTTTTGACCCGAGCCTCTTCCACGGGATATCCAAGTCCGCCCTGATGGCCGAAGTTTTCCTGGTGGCATTCATGGCAGGCCGTGATGACGTTCACTGCCTGTGGGCGGCCACGGGCATCGACCATCATGTAATACCAATCATTCGTCTCGGGCGATTTTCCGGCCGCGACCTTTTCCATGAAGAAAAGCGGGCCTTTGCGGACTTTACCCTTGTCGTTGACCGAGAAGCTTTCCTTGGCGATCAGCGTTCCGGCCGGAACGACCGGGTCTTCGGCATAGTCCATATAGACGTCGGCACCGACCTTGTTCACATATGTGACGAGAAACTGGTTCGAGTGGAACCCGGGCGCTGCGGGATGCGAAGACACCAGCGTCCACGAGCGATAGTCTTCGACATACTCAGCCGGAATCCAGCGCTTCTTGCCTTTGGAGTAGCCTTTGAGCAGGCCTTCCTTCAGGCAGTCATAAACTTTCTGCGCTTCGTCAGCGGTCAGATCATCGCCAGCTTTGCCAGGGCCGCAGGAAGCAGCCTGTGCAGTACCGCCAAGGGTCAATCCTGCCACGAGCATCGCGCCGAACATCAGTTTTTTCATTATCGATTCCTCCGGTCGGGAAAATTCAGGACCGGCCACACACGTCAAACGTGCAGCCGCGCGTTCCCGACAGTCACCTTATTCGCCCGCAAATGGCCAAGCACTTCGTGTCAAGAGATCGTGAGGTTCTGAAGCATTCTGCGGGCGTGGCAGATCACTCGATCTTCGCGACGCCTAACGGAACCGAGTACTTGCGGCACCAGATGTAAACTTCGTCAAAATTCGCGGGGTCAATCTCTGCTGGAACTTTGTAGACCTGCGCTCCCGAATTCGCACGAAGCGGTTCGAAATCAGTCGGGTCGACAAACTTCCCGTTTTTTCCGAACCCGACGCGCGGGTCGGGCGCACCGTCAAACCAGAACGTTTCTTTGAGGTGGATTTCCCAGCCGTCATCGGTTTGGACCACTTCCACGGAACCCTTGGTGACATGGTTCGAGAGGCCAGAAAACGTGCCGGAGCCCGCGCCGCCGGCCCAGGCCGAAGTCGCGGCAAGCAACATGCCAAGGCCTGCAATTGTCGAAGCAAACAGTTTCATTTTTGTTCCCCTTATCTTCGAGTGCGTCTGATGCTCTGCCCCTACATAGCGATAGGCGGCTGCAATCCCCAATAGGCCTCACGCCCAGGTGATCAGGCGCGAGCGTCCGAGTTTTCCGCCAGATATGGGGGGCACGATCAACGGGCTACACAAGTCCTTGGCTTGACCCTATAGTGATGCGCAAAAGAATGACGCGAGGACCCATATGCGCTGCCCCTTTTGTGGAAATTCCGACACCCAGGTTAAGGACTCGCGCCCGGCGGAGGAAAACGTGGCGATCCGCCGGAGACGTTATTGTCCGGCTTGCGGAGGTCGATTCACAACCTACGAAAGAGTGCAACTGCGCGATCTGGTGGTCGTGAAAAAGAACGGCAAGCGCGAGGACTTTGATCGCGACAAGCTCGCCAGATCGATCCGCATCGCAATGCAAAAGCGCCCGGTCGAACCGGATCGCATTGAGCAAATGATCTCGGGCATTGTCCGGCGACTGGAATCGACTGGCGACACCGATGTAAAGTCCGACGATATCGGCGCGATTGTGATGGATGCGTTGGCCCGGATCGATACGGTCGCATATGTCCGGTTTGCAAGCGTCTACAAGAACTTTCAGGCCGCCGACGATTTTGAAGACTTCGTGGCTGAACTGCGTCCCACCGGCGAAGAAGAGAGCTGAGCCATGGATGATGCGCGCTGGATGGCAAGCGCGCTGATGCTGGCCCGGCGCAGCCTGGGCCGAACCTCGCCCAACCCCGCCGTTGCCTGCATCCTGGTGCAAAACAGGCGCCTGATCGGGCGGGGCGTTACTGCACCCGGCGGGCGACCGCATGCCGAGGTCAAAGCGCTGGATCAGGCGCGCCGCCTACAGCGCGCGACGGCCGGTGCGACCGCTTATGTCACGCTCGAGCCTTGCGCCCATCACGGGCGGACGCCGCCCTGCAGCCAGGCATTGATCGACGCAGGTATCAGCCGTGTTGTCTGCCCAATCGAAGATCCCGACCCGCGGGTATCCGGGCGTGGATTTGCAGCGCTGCGCGCAGCCGGGATCGACGTCGAGACGGGGCGGATGGCGGACCAGGCACGCAGGGTCAACGAAGGCTTCCTAAGCCGCATTCTCGATAATCGCCCTCATGTCTTGCTAAAACTGGCAACCACATTGGATGGGCGGATCGCAACGCGCACTGGCGAAAGCCGGTGGATCACCGGTACGGCAGCGCGGCGCGCCGTACATTTGATGCGGGCACAAACAGACGCCATTCTGATCGGCGCCGGCACTGCTCGCACAGATGATCCGATGTTGGATGTGCGTGGGATGGGTCTGGTGGAACGCTCACCCACGCGCATTATTGCTGACCCTTCCCTATCGCTGCCACTGACCGGGCGGATTGCGGCAAGTGCCAGGCAACATCCGACTTGGATCTTGCATCGAGAGGAAGCGGCACCCGAACGATTGGAGACTTTCCGCAATCTGGGCATCGTAACGCTTGCGACACCAATGGCTGGCGAGCGATTGGATATGACCGCAGTGATGAACGATTTGGCGGCAAGAGGCGTCACGCGGTTGATGTGCGAAGGCGGGGGTCGGCTTGCGGCATCTCTTCTATCTGCCGAACTGGTTGACGAACTTGCCCTGTTTTCCGCGGGCCGGATAATCGGCGGCGATGGGACGCCGGGCGTGCGCGGCTTCGCTGTAGAACATCTCAGCGAGGCGCCGACCTTGGGCCTGGACCGGATCGAGACGCTGGACGGGGATGTGTTATCGATCTGGCGGCGGAAAAAGCCAGATTGCTAGTGGCGTTTGAGCTTACCTGTCGGCGCCCAGCGATTACCGCCAAATCCGAGAATATCCGGCAAACAGGCCCTGTAGACGTGACAACGCAGTTGCTTGCCGGGTCGCGATCCCGGATGAAAATCGTTCGACGATTAACTCCGGTCCGCAGGGTAATCCCGTTAACGGATCGCGATATTTGGGATAGGCGATCAGCGCCGCCCAAACCAGATCATCAAGCGCAGGCTTGGCAACGCGGCGTGGAACAGCTGGACCAAGATCAGTCGTCAGCCCCCAACCGGCGTAGAATGGCGCACCCAGACAGGTAACGGACTTGCCGCGCAGCAATGCCTCGAACCCCATCAAGGATGTGAGTGTCCAAACCTCGTCTGCGCGGCCGAGCAGTGCGTCCGCCGATGTCTGCATCGCAATTTCATCAGCCAGTGCAGCTGTAATTGGGTCAATCGCGCCAGTGCGAAGGCCAGCCTCGACATCCGGGTGTGGTTTGTAGATGAGCCAGGCGTTCGGATTGGCGTGACGGGCGGCCGTTAACAGACCTTGATTGGTGCGGATCCGCCCACACCCACGCAGGATCGAGGCATCGTCTTCGACTTGCCCCGGGACCAGCAAAACCTTTCGTCCCAGTGGCACTGCCGAGCCCGCCGCATCCGGCCGGGAACCGACATTGTATTTGGTCAACCTGCTGGCAACGATCTGTTCGCGCAGCGCCGCCGCCCGCCTACAGTCCCCGCCCCCCGCCGCCGCCTTTGCAATCAGATCTTCCAGATCGCTGGGCCCGCTCGGGTCGAAATAGATCCCTCGACGATCAAACACCAACGATGCGGGTTCGTGCAGTTTTGCCCCCAGCCCCAACGACCGTAAGAACCCATCTTCGACGAAACCGGTATTCGGAAGGCCCTTTACCGCACTCAATGGAGCTTTCGCGGCCCAGAACCAGGCCTGTCTTTCCTCGGCCTTTGCAATCCGTTTTGCGGCGGCAACGTCGTCGGCAAATCTTGGGCGCCGTGGCAGTCGCGGGCGAAACCCTGCAACCGCGCGCCGTTTCCACATGCGAACGCCTGCGAAGACCTCTCCTGTTGTATCGCTTGCGGGTTGCTCGCTGTCCCGTTCGGCCTGCAAGACCGCGATCGCTGTTGCCAGACCGCACAACCGATCACGCCAGGGATCGTAATAGATTGGATACTGCATATGCGCGCCGGAAAATAATTCGGTGACGGTTAGCTGCCGATCGCGGCGCAATGGGCGTGTTTCATCCGCCGTCAGCCCCCAACCGGAGTAGAACGACTGACCGAATACCCGAACAGGTGCACCTGCAAGGATGGCCTCATACCCAAGTTGCGAGCTGACCGTGTAGACCGCGGCAGCGTGGTCCAACAGATCCCACGGATTTACATCATCGATCAGGAAGTGTTCCGCTTCCTTCAGATCACCAGAATCGAAATGACCGGATTTTCGACCAGCCAACACGTCAGGGTGAGATTTGACAATGATCTGCTTGCCCGGGTTTTCGGACCGCGCGGCGGCCAGCATGCGCGCAAAATCCCGCGATCCGGCACCCGCACCGCGGATCGACGCATCGCCGCGCGTCTGATCGACAACCACGACATAATCGCGGCCAAAATCGCGGCGTGGGACCGGCGGCGTGTATTTTGAAAGGCGCGCACCGCGCAGCTTGGTCAGTAATGAGCCAGCCCCGTCGATCCCGGCGGCATCGAGATCGATTTCAGTCAGGATCGTTTCCAACCGCGATGGTCTGGAAGCGTCATAGTAGATCCCGAGATCGTCGATAACCAACGAGATCGGTGGCGCGCCCATCACACCGGGTCGAACGGATCGCAGAAATCCATCTTCAATAGTAATCAAATCCGCACCGGACCGCTGCGCGATCCAGCGCCCGCGAGCCGAAACCGGACGTTGGCCCCAGACACCAACTGCATCGCGCGATCTGGGCCAACCAAGGTGCAGGCCCCACCCTGACAAACTCAGTATGCGCCGAATGCGGTGCTGCCGAAGGAATCCCAGCGAATAAGTGTAGAGCCGCCTGTTGCCTGCCCCGTCGTCCGACACCTGCGGCGTCAGAAACCGCCGACGGACCGCGCTGCGCCGCCGAAGTTGATGATCGGTGAGATCGCCTGCAGGATTTTCAACCATCGGATGTAAGGCGCCGTCGTCACATAGATCGTGTCACGGTCGCGCATCTTAAAATCACGCGCCAGGAACATGCCCGCCGGTTCGGTAAGGTCGACCAGATAGGCCACGCGCATTGGTTGGGTGATCGCCCGTTCTGGGAACAGTCGCTGGGCAATTTCGACGGGTTCCTCGCGGAAAATGAAAACGCCGGTCGGATCAGCCGAGTTTTCGCGCAATCCGCCGGCGATACCCAGCGCACGCACCAATGAAACTTCGCGCGTCGGGAACTGAACCGTCTGATTTCCGCTAACAGCGCCAAGCGCCGTAAATATGCGCCGATCGCGCTCGGCGATGATTGCGTCGCCAGCACGCAGGTGAACGTCGTTGTCATGGGCGTCATAAAGGTCGGTCAACCAAATCTCGCCCTGAATTCGACCGCGGCGCAGTTTGATGCGGACAACTTCGGGGTCGATACCGACACCGCCTGCCTTGGCCAGCATCGGCAAAATATGCGTCGTCAGGCGGTCGATCGGATAGATTCCAGGCGCGTTGACGACGCCTTGGATCGATACGCTACGTCCCGTTTGCTCGACGGGGAAGACATCGACTTGCGGATCCACTGTCTTGCCAGCGAGACGCTTCGAAATTTCGCGGCGAAGCTGCGTAAGCGTCCGGCCCGAGGCGCGGACCAGGCCAACATAGGGGACGAAAATCCGACCTCGCTCGTCGACCTTGCTTTGCGGCAAGGGCGTTGCGCCGACACCGGCGGCGTTCAACAGTCCTTCGTCGGCATTCTCCCAAACCGTGATGGCAAGGGTGTCGCCGCGTTCAATCAGGAAGTAAGGCTCGGCTTTCGTTTGCAAAAACGAGACGTCAAACTTCGAGTTCTCGCTGACTGTCGTTGCCCGTGTGATCGCAGGCGTTAACGGCAAGACCTCGAAGCCATAGTCGGCGGGCGCACCAGAAGGATCGATTTCGCTGTAGGACGGTCCGCTTCGCGGCAATCCGCACGCACCAAGCACGAACATCAGACACAGCGTTGTCCCGAACCGCGTCAATGAGAGACCGTCAATCATCCCTCGGCTCCTTTGCCCCAAGCCATATATGTCGACCTTTGTCGACTGAGTTTTGATGAGTGTTTAGCCGCTTTATCGCAATAACACTAGGCGGCGTCTTCATTTAAGCGAGCCAGGCCATTGTGCATGCGAGGGATACGAAGGCTCGGAAGGACGATATAGTCTTTTCGCACCGTAGGGCTATGCGGCGGAAGCGTTTGATCCTATTGAAGAAACATTCGACAAGGTGGCGTTCTTTGTAGAGCGACCAATCGATTGCCTTTTGTGCTGTTCGCGTCGGATTTTGCTTGATCTGCGCCTTTGCATCAAGTTCATCAACGATGAAGGCCCGCAGGTAATCAGCATCATAAGCCGCATCTGCCATGACGTGCCCGACGCCCGAAAACCCCTCGATCAAGCCGCACGCCTGAGGGCAATCACCCCACTGACCGGGCGTAATCGTGAAGCGGATCGGCAGGCCAAGCGCGTCGACTGCGGCGTGGATTTTCGTGGTCAGGCCGCCTTTGGAGCGTCCGATTGCGTGAGTTTCAGCCCCCCTTTTGCGCCGCTGGCGTCTGCATGGGCCTTGCAAATGGTCGCATCGATAAGGACGTATTCGAAATCCGGATCAGCGCTTAACGCTTTGAAAAGACTCTCCCAAATGCCCGCATGTGTCCACCGCCGGAACCGGCAATGTGCGGTCCGCCAGTTGCCCAGTTCAGGCGGAAGATCACGCCAGGGCGAGGCTGTACGAGCCAACCACAGGATTGCATCAAGGAAAAGCCTGTTGTCTGTCGCCGTGCGCCCTCGGTCGCCTTTTTTGCCGGGGACAAGCGGTTCAATCTGCGCCCATTGCGCGTCCGTCAGGGTTCGTCTGCTCAAGATCACCTCCGTTTTCGACCTTGAATCAAATCCCAACCAGTTTGGGAACCCCCTAAATGAAGACGCCGCCTAGTGGCTTGGCGGCGATATTTAACGCAAAATTGGGCTGACTGCCGCTATTGTGCAACTATCAGGGTTGGTTTCGGCGTGATCTCGTGATCGTCAATTGTCGATCGTTGTTGTTGAACACGTTCATAGGCATCGACGGTGTCCAGCATCCGCGCCGGCAAACTGCCCAGTAACCGCTGCCGCCCAGCCTCCGAATAATACGATCCGGCGATCTGACTGGTTTCCATCAGGAACTGACGGAACCGCCAATACGATCTCAAGTCGGGCCGACGCGGATGGCGCAAAAACCCGGCCAATGTCTGCTCGGAAACAAGACCCGGCTTCTTATAAATTGCCCGGCCCAGCGCTGCGACGGGCAGTCCGCGCCAAAGCGCCTGCTGCGCCGCGGTCGAATTGACGGTAATCGCCGACCTTGCGCGATCGAGCAGACTGGCCAATTTCTTACCGCCATCAATGAAAATCACGCGATCGCCGACACCCAAGTCAGCCGCCAGAACACGGATCGTCTTGCGTAACTTTTCGCGGCCGTCCTCGAACGGGTGCGCCTTCAAAACCAGATAGTCTTCTGGCCCAGCGCCTTCAGCAAAGGCGTCGATCACGTCTTCGATGAACTCTGCCGTACTGTTATAGTCCGAATGAACCTGGACCGACGCGTCGAAAGACAGTTGCAGCAGGGCCAGGTGAAAAGTCTTCGACGACCGCAGCAATAACCATTCCCGAATTCCCCTGCGCAATCGCGTCCACGGCGCCAAGGCAATTCGGCGACCGTAGATTGCCACCTCCTGGAACAGTGGCAAGGCCCGATGGCCCCTAAACTGGCCATAGCGCCGATTGGGCAGAAGGCAACGCAGATGATATTTGGCCGAGTGCCACATATGCTGGCGCGAATCGCCCCACGTCGCGGGAACTTCTTGCTCAGGCTTCGAACAGGAACCGATGCACTTCGCCATCGCGGGCAGACTGATCGCCATCAGCGGCGAATTTCCGTTGTTGCCCTCACGCTCGTATGTGACCCAACTGGGCCGAACATAGCCTTCCTCAAGGCAATGGGTCCGAATTCCCCGTCTGCGGGCGATCATCAGCGCAATCCGGTGGACCGGCCGCGTGTCGCCATAAAGGACGATATCCGTAACACCATACGCGGTCAGGCGCTGGTCCAACCATTCGTCAAACGTATCTTCGGGCGCGTTAAATCGGTCCAGCGGGCCTGCACCGGCCCACTCCGCTTCATCCGCCGAATTGAAGGCAACACGCCGGACCTCGGCCCCCGTTTGGGTTAACATGCCGGCAAGTTGCCGAAAAAAAGGACCATGCGGTCCCTGCAACATCAGGAAAACTCGGGACTCTTCGTCCACCATGAACCCACCTTGATCTTTACCGGCTGTCTGTTCGAACAAATGAACTGGTACCGGCTTATGGTTAATCTTTTACTGCCCTCAGGCTTGTCGCGATGCGTAACCTCCGGTAACGCTCGATCAGCCGCCCCGACCATAGCAGAAGGCTTACAGGATGTTCACTGGAATTGTGCGCGAAATTGGGCATGTGCGCGAGATAACCCGTTCCGGGGACACGAAATTCCGCATAGGTTGTCAGCGCGTCCCTGAAACTATCGAAATGGGTGCATCAATTGCCTGCGCAGGGGTGTGTCTGACCGTCGTCGCCAAGGGCCGCGATGACGATGGCCCCTGGTTCAGTGCCGATGCTTCGGCCGAAACGCTGGCAAAAACCAATGCCGGTGACTGGGTTATCGGACAACCGATCAACCTGGAGCCTGCAATGCGCCTTGGCGACGAATTGGGCGGTCATATCGTCTCCGGGCATGTCGATGGCGTTGGGGTTCTGGCGAATATCTCGCCGGAAGGGGATTCCCATCGGCTGACTTTCACATCCTCGCGAGAGCTCGGTCGTTTCATTGCCCAAAAGGGTTCTGTGACGATTGACGGAATTTCGTTGACGGTGAATGAAGTCGTGGACGTTGAGGCCGCGACACGATTTGGCGTCAACATCATTCCGCACACTTGGACTCAAACAACCCTTGGCACAACCGAAGCTGGTGCGCGCGTCAATCTGGAAATCGATCTTCTGGCGCGATACGTTCAACGACTGGCCGAAGCAGGGGCTTGAGGCCCAAAGCAAGGCGCGAGTTGGGAAAGGCCATCGTTCATGGCAAAATCTGGCGGTATCCTACCCCGGGCCATGTGGCGCCTGGCACCCAAGATGGCTCTGTCGCGCAGCCGACGCCGTCTGAAAACGCCGATTGTCGACTTTTCCCCGGAATTTGATGCCGAAACCCAGATCCGCGAAGTAGCCGCCGCATTGACAGGCGACCACAAATTCGATGCGGTGCTTGAGATCCTGCAGGGGCAGCTGTCGAGCCGAGCGACAACCGAAACCGGGCTGCGCTGTTCCGAAGCGACCCTGCTGGGCCTCTATTCCGAGATAGCCGCCGCCGAAGATCGCGAAGCAGTCAGGGCAGCAATCGAACCCTTCCACGAGTGGCTGGAAAACCGCGGGGACCATGCCGATGTTTCTGCCCTGGTGGCGCGCGCATTGCAGGTCGCAGCGGATGGCGCCTCGGCCGAGGTTGCCGATCCAGACGCCCGCGCAGAAATGAACAATCGCCTTGGCGCCGCTCGGGATATCCTGGACGCCAGCCGCAAGAATGGAATGGAACGCGAGCTTTGGCACCGCGCCCGTTTCCGCTCGGCAGTCTACGAAAACGAAAGTGCCGATGAAAAGCGTGAACGCTTCGAACGTTATGTCGCCTTCGATCGCGGGAATATTCAGTCCTATCTGGATCGGGTGCAGCAGATACTGCCGCGCTGGGGCGGCACTTTCGACGAGATCGAAACGTTCGCCCGCCAATCGGTCGAACGAACGCAAAAAATGTGGGGCAGCGCCGTCTATCTGCAGATCTATCACACTGTCTCGCTGAGCGAGGATCTGTTGGAGACAACGCTGGATTGGGACCGCATCCTGATCGCGTTCGAAGAATCGCTGGATCTCTTCGCGCCTGTTGTCACGATCAACGGATTCTTAGCCTTGGCGGCACGTTTGGAGAAACGAGAGATCGTGCAAGCGCTGTTTGCAGAACTGCCAGAACTTCGCATGGATCTGTGGGAAGACGAAGACGAACCCTTCGAGGTGTTCGCTTGGGCAAACGGCAAGGGTCCGTGGCCCTATGCGGGCAAGGGCTGACCGCCACATTCCCTAAATATTTCAGGGCTTGGGTGCGCGTCATTCTGATCATTGCGACCCGTCCCCTCTGGAATTCGATCCCTGGTCACGCTATGTGCCGCGCATGAGTGAAACCGAATATTCAGACGCCATCTCCTCGGTCGCCGAGATCATCGATGAAGCGCGCAACGGGCGCATGTTCATCCTTGTTGACCATGAAGATCGCGAGAACGAGGGCGACCTCGTTATCCCTGCTCAGATGGCGACGCCGGATGCTGTCAATTTCATGGCAACCCATGGCCGGGGGCTGATCTGTCTTGCAATGCCGGGGCAGCGGCTGGACCGATTGGGCCTGCCGCTGATGGCGGCATCGAATCAATCGCGCCATGAAACCGCTTTCACTGTATCCATTGAAGCGCGTGAAGGTGTCACAACGGGCATTTCGGCCCATGACCGCGCCAAAACGATCGCCGTTGCGATCGACCCGTCCTCGTCACCTGCCGATATCGCAACGCCCGGGCATGTCTTTCCGCTGCGCGCGCGCGACGGTGGTGTTCTGGTTCGCGCAGGACATACCGAGGCAGCGGTCGATGTCGCGCGGTTGGCCGGACAAACCGCGGCGGGCGTGATCTGCGAAATCATGAACGAAGACGGGACAATGGCTCGGCTGCCCGATCTGGTTGCTTTTGCACAGCGGCACAATCTGAAGATCGGGACGATTTCCGATCTGATCGCGTACCGGCGCAAACATGACAATCTGATCCGTGAAGTCGATCAGGCTCAGATCACATCTGTCTTTGGCGGCGCCTGGGATCTGCGTGTCTTTCGCGATGAACCGGGCGGTATGGAACACTACACGCTGACCAAAGGCGACGTTGCCGACGGCTCGCCTGTTCTTACCAGAATGCATGTACTGGACCCGTTGGAAGATGTCTTGTGCCTGCGCGAGGATCGCTGGCAGCAGGTTCCCAACGCGATGTCGGCGATTGCCGCCGAAGGCCGCGGCGCAGTCGTCATTCTCCGCGATAGCTCGCCCACCGCGATTTCCGACCGTCTGAAGCCGGTCGAGACAACCCCCAAACAGATCCGCCAGTTTGGCGTTGGCGCCGAAATCCTTAACAATCTTGGTATCCGCGAATTGATCATGCTGACCAACTCGCCCGCGCCAAAACTGATCGCATTGGATGGCTACGACATTTCGATTGTCGAAACGCGCCCCATCCCTGACCGGAAGTCCTGACTTATGGCATCGACGACAGACCATGCTTCCCTCCCCCTGCCGGACCTGACGCCGCCGCCGTCTGTTCTGCTTGTGGCGGCGCCGTTTTATCTTGGCATCGTCTACGATCTGATTGGCGGTGCGAAAGCCGAACTGGCCAAAGTGAATGCCAAGGTCGACGTGATCGAGGTGCCTGGCGCACTGGAAATCCCGACGGCGGTTCGTCTTGCGCAATACCGCTATGAAGGTTTCGTGGCCCTTGGCTGCGTCGTGCGCGGAGAGACGACCCACTATGAAACTGTCTGCAACGACAGCTCGCGCGCGTTAACGCTGTTGGGGCTTGAGGGGCTCTGCATCGGCAATGGTATATTGACTTGCGAGAACATGGACCAGGCCAGCGTCCGCGCAGACCCCTATCAGATGAACAAGGGTGGTGGCGCCGCAGCAGCGGCGCTGCACTTGATCGCCCTGTCACGGCAATTTCGGACCAAGGCGCCAGAGGGCGCGCTGCTTGGCGATGGCGACGACATTCTGTTGGCAGGCGGAAACAGCCTGACCCGGACAGCGTAATGGCCACGGATCGCAAAGACAGATCGCGACTGGCCCGCTCGGCGGCGCGCCTCGCGGCAGTGCAGGCGCTCTATCAGATCGAAATGACCGGCGCGGACTGGCGCGCCGTTGTGCGTGAATTCGACGAGCATCGTCTGGGCGCCGAGATTGAAGGCGCAATATACCGCGAGGCGGAGCCAAGGCATTTCAGCCGGACTGTCGAGGCGGTCATCGAAAATCAGGCGCCAATCGACCAGCTGACGGATAGGGCGCTGGTGGAACGGTGGCCATTGGGCCGGATCGATTCCACCCTGCGCGCAGTGTTCCGGGCGGCCGGGGCCGAATTAACGGCGCGCACGGATATCCCACCCAAGGTCGTCATCGGCGAGTATGTTGATGTCGCCCGCGCCTTCTTTCCAACGGGTAAGGAGGCGGGTTTCGTCAATGCTGTCCTTGACCATATGGCGCGCGAAACACGCCCCGAGGCGTTCAGCTAAGGGGTATACAGCCTGGTTGCACCTGCCTGAGGCCACAAAAACGCCGCCATACGAATGCTTAGCATGATCGCCCCAAGTCTACCGGGCCGAAGGTCCGCAAAGCTTGCACCACAAAACCTGCACAAAACTTGCGAATGATGTCCGTTTGCGCAGAGCGTTCGCCGCTGCGATCCTGATAATATGTCAAATCCTACGCGCCGCCGCCTCATCGCCAACGCTCTTCTGACCGCGCCCTTTATCTCGGCCGGCTTGACCGGTCTTGCAGCCTGGTGGCCCGCATATGCCGATCCACCGCCATTGCTGGCACCGTCAAAGCGTGCTGATCGGGTGCTGATCGAAAAAACTAAGCGGCGGCTGACACTGTTTCGCGATGGCGAGGTGCTGAAGACCTTTCGTATTGTCCTGGGGTTCGCACCCGAAGGCGATAAACGGCGGGAAGGCGACGGAAAGACGCCAGAGGGCCATTACCGGATTGACCGGCGAAACGATCGGTCACGGTTTTATCTGTCATTGGGCATCGACTATCCCCGTGCAGACCAACGCCGGGCTGCCCGGTTGGAAGGGCGCGACCCCGGCGGCGACATCTTCATTCACGGACAACCGCACCGGCAACGGTCGGTCCCAGCGCTCGAATACGACTGGACCGCAGGCTGCGCTGCCGTCTCGAACACCGAAATCGAGGAAATCTGGAAATACGTTGCGATCGGCACGCCGGTCGAGATTCGTCCCTGAGCGCAAATGCCAACCGGACAAATTTGCACTGCGAACCCGCGCCACATTCCGCCGGTTTTTGAACCGGCGTAGTCTGTCACCATGACAGTCGCGGTTCCCCATATCGAACCCCATACCAAGCCGATGGGAATGCTGCAGTCGTTGCGGGCAGCTCAGGACAACCTGCTGCGGATAATTCCTGCGATTTGTTATCATCAGCCGATGATCACGGGGCGCATGGGGTCGCGCTGGCACATGGTGCAGGACCCGGCGGCGATGAAGCGTGTCTTTCTGGACAACGCTGACAATTATCCCAAGTCCGAAGCAATGCTGCGCATGGTCCGCCCCGCGGTCGGAAACAGCCTTTTTACCGCCGACGGACCGGAATGGCGTTGGCAACGCCGCGCGGTCGCCCCAGTGTTTGCGCACCGGAATGTGGTGGCGCTGGCCCCGATTATGACGGCAACCGCCGAGCGCGCCGCAGCGCGATTGGGCACACCCGGATCGCACGAAATGGTCGGCGAGATGCTGCACGCCACGTTCGACGTCATCTGCGATGTCGCGCTTTCGGGCCGCGATCACTTCGACGCCGAGGTCTATGGCGTCGCCATTCTTCGGTATTTCGAGACGGCGGGAAAAGCCTCGATCCTGGATTTCATGCAGTTCCCGGATTGGGTTCCGCGCCCGGGCGCGATTCTTGGCCGGAAACACGTAAAAACCATGCACGAAATGGTTGGCGCAGCGATCAATGCGCGCCGCAACGAAGGAAGCGACGGCGCAGATGATCTTTTGGATCACATGCTGGCCGCGAAGGACGCCGAAACGGGCCGAGGCATGACCCATCGTGATGTCCTGCACAACATGCAGTTCTTCATCGTTGCCGGGCACGAGACAACCGCACTGGCTTTGTCTTGGGCGTTGTACCTATTGGCGCAGCACCCCGAGATACAAGATCGCGTTTCTGCCGAAGCCGCAGCGGCCTTGGGGCAACGTGCCGCCAGCGCAGACGATCTGGAGGCGATGCCGCTGGTTCGCCAGACCCTGGATGAGGCGATGCGTCTCTACCCCCCAGTGGCCATGCTTGCGCGCAGCGCCGCAAATGACGACGTCTTAGGCGGCCGCGAAATTCGAAAAGGCGAAATCTTGTTCTTGGCAATCTATGCGCTTCAGCGTCATGAAATGTTCTGGGACCGCCCCAACGAATTTGATCCCGACAACTTCGCGGCGGAGAAGGTCAAGAATCGGCACCGCTATCTGAACCTTCCGTTCGGCGCAGGGCCGCGGGTATGCGTCGGCGCCAATTTTGCGATGATGCAGGCCCAGATAATTCTGGGCACATTGTTGGCAAGGTACAGATTCACCGCCGAAGATCGGCCGCCCCCCGTGCCCGTAATGCACATGACATTACGCCCGGAAGGCGGTGTTTGGTTGAACACAACGGCACGCTGAGGCGGCGGCGCTGCCCCTCGCGTCGGCCTGCCCGAGTCTTATAGAAGACTGTCTTATATAAGACTGGTTCAGCGCAGATAATGTGATGACAGAATGCAGCGCGCCATCACATTTCTGGTGGACGCGGCACGCTGATCCTGTCAGCAGTCCGGCATGTCCGAAACCGCCGCCGCATCCGCACCGCATGATGACGCTCGCGCAAAACGCGTCGTCATTATTCTCATCTGGGCTCAGTCCGTACTGGGTGCCCAGATGCCAGTGCATTTCATCTTGGGCGGTTTGGCCGGGAAGATGATGGCGCCCGATCCGTCGTTGGCCACTCTGCCGATTTCAATGACAGTTATGGCAACGATGTTCGCTGCGCCGCTGATGTCAGCAATCATGGGGCGCTGGGGCCGCCGGACAGGGTTTCTGATCGGCACCGCCTGCGCCTTGGTCTCGGCGATACTGGCCGTCCATGCCATTTCGAACCAAGATTTCTTTCTTTATTGCGCGGCGTCGCTGCTGTTGGGCGGATATATGGGCGCGCACGGGTTTTATCGGTTCGCGGCGACCGATCTCGCATCGCCCGCTTTTCGCCCCAGGGCGATCAGTTGGGTCATGGCCGGTGGACTAGTCTCGGCGATTATCGGTCCCGAGCTGGTCAAGCAGTTCGAGGGGCTTTTGGAGCCGATCCCCTATGCAGGAGCCTATCAGGCGCTGATTTTCGTCAATCTGATCGGTGCAATTCCAATCCTGTTTTTGAACATTCCGCTGCCGCCGCGCAGCACCGAGCCCGGTTCCCGTGGCAGGCCGTGGCGCGAAATTCTCTCGGATCGCACCATTCTGGTCGCGATGTTCTGTGCGATGATTTCGTACGCATTGATGAACCTGGTAATGACCTCGACGCCACTGGCAATGGAAGCGTGCGGATTTGGGATAGGCGCATCGGCGGACATCGTGCGCATTCACGTATTGGCAATGTTTGCGCCCAGCTTCTTCACCGGCGCATTGATCAGCCGGTTTGGCGCGCCCGCGATCATCGCCGCCGGGCTGGTCATTCTGGCCGGCTGCGCCGTTGTTGCCGTCGCCGGTATCACTTTCATGCATTTTGCCTGGGCGCTGGGCTTGCTGGGCGTTGGATGGAATTTCGGGTTTATCGGCGCCACCGCCTTGTTGGCAGGAGCGCACAGGCCCGAGGAACGGGCACGCGTGCAGGGTCTGAACGATTTCCTGGTCTTCGGATTGGTGACCGTCGCCTCGTT
Source organism: uncultured Limibaculum sp. (assembly GCA_951813525.2). Taxonomy (GTDB): domain Bacteria; phylum Pseudomonadota; class Alphaproteobacteria; order Rhodobacterales; family Rhodobacteraceae; genus Thermohalobaculum. Next base: position 876,014 of record CATOTJ020000002.1, on the reverse strand, counting down.
CAGTTCCGGCGCGCTGATGAATTCGATCGGTTGGGAGGCGGTGAACCTGGCGATGTTACCAGCCCTGGCCCTGGCCGCGCTGGCCTTGGCCTGGCTCGTCGTCGCCGGCAGGCGCGCATCGGCGAACGCCTAGAGCAGTTTCAATTCGATAGAATCAGATCGAACGCTGTGAACACCCAACCTGTCGAAATTTCGCTGTGCCTGGCTGGTTCTGCCAGGCCGCAAAAACTTCCCGCGATCCTTTTTACTCGGTTGTGAAGACGTCTGCCGGGATCGTACCGATGTTAAAGAACAATTGTTCCAGAATAGTCATCTCGCGCCCATAGGTTGGCGTTGTCCCCGTTTCGAGGTCGACAATTTTGCCTTCTTCCAGCCCGAATTGTTTGACTGATGCAACCACGTCGTTTTGATCGAACAAGATCGCAACCACACGGCGGTCGATCACCTTTGGCTCGTTATAGAGGTAATGTTCGACCTTGCTGGCAACATAGAACCAGCCGTCTTCGCGGAAAACCGCTGTGCCGCCCGGGCGCCCGATCTTGCTTCGAACCGTGCCGCGCGTGTCCAGGCCGACGCGGATGTCCGACATCTCTTCTTCAACCGGGGCATAGCCATGGTTCTTGATGACGGGCGCACAAGCGGCCAACGCGACCGCTGCTACGGTGATTGCAACGCCGGACTTTAATTTTCCGATGCAACTGCGGGTCATGCTACGGCCTCCTCGCGCCCTTAAAGGACTTTGTTCCCCCTAGCCCGCGGATGGTTTAAATTCAAGCCAATCGACCCCAGATCGGGCATCCGATCCGATGACCGAAGGACCCGGCACATGTGCGCCAAACAATCGCCTATAGATGCGCGACCACATCCCTGGCCGCACCCAATGCGCGTCGGCACGTTAAAACGCGCTGTTGATATTCCCGTTGACCTTCAATCGGACAAACAGGAATGCGCGACGATCGCCGAATTTATGGGTTTGCATGGAATCGCGTCGTTACGGTTCAAAGGCAAATTGGTGGCGGAGGACGACGAGGGCTGGGTACTGACCGGGCGTTTGACGGCAAACCTGACGCAAAGGTGCGTGGTAACACTGTCACCCTTACCGGTCCGGATCGACCAAAAGATTGTCCGGCATCTGGTGCCGTCCTTTTCGGCAGGCACAATCGATCTAGACCCCGAAGACGAGGATGAGGCGGACGAATTCGATGATGTGATCGATCCCGGGGTAATTGCGTTGGAGGAGCTTGCATTGGCCCTGGAGCCCTATCCCCGCGGACTAGAATCAGAGCTTGAAACAACCGTTGCAGCACCGCCCGGCAGCCAACCTTTAACCGACGAGGCGCTTAAGCCATTTGCCGGGCTTGCGGCCCTTAAGGACAAGATGCAAACTAAGGGCTAGAATTTGGTGCCCTGGGATTTGGTGCCCTGGGGTAGAGAAAACTGTTGCCCCGGCAACGAATATGGGTATTTTCCGCCCTTCGTTTCTGACAGGGCTTTACGGGACGAACGGCGCAGCGTAACCGCAGCGCCGCGTAGCCCACGATACGCCGGGCAAACGCGTTCCGGCAAATGACGGACAAAGGTGTGCTATGGCTGTCCAGCAAAACAGGGTCACGCGATCCAAACGCAACATGCGCCGCGCTCATGATGCGCTGAGCGCAAACATGGGTGCGGAGTGCCCGAATTGCGGTGAACTGAAGCGCCCGCACCACGTATGTGGCGCATGCGGTCACTATCGTGACCGCGAAGTTGTGGCTCAGGCCGACGATATCGACCTGGACGACGACGCGGCGTAACGCCCGGCCACGGGATCTGCCCGCGGTCAATTGCAGGAGTGAACGCGGACGCCCATGGCCGCCGATACGGTGATTTCTGTAGATGCGATGGGCGGCGACCGCGGCCCAGGCCCCCTGATCGCTGGATTGGCGCGTGCTGCACGCGATGATCTGACCCTGCGATTTATCCTGCATGGATCGCAGGAAGAGGTCGAACGGTACGCCAGCCGCAAGAAATCGTTACGTGATCGCTATGAAGTCCGGCACTCGCCTGATGTTGTGGCGATGGACGAAAAGCCCAGCCGTGCGCTGCGGACCGGCAAGAAGACATCGCTATGGAATGCCTTGCAATCGGTTGCATCGGGTGAGGCACGCGTCGCCTTTACGGCTGGCAATACGGGTGCGATCGTCGCCATGGCGATGTTGGCGTTGCGCCGTGCGCCGGGGGTTCATCGCCCGGCGATTGCCGTCCACTGGCCAGCACAAACAGAGCAACTGTTTAACGTCGTGCTGGACATGGGTGCCGACATAAAGGCGGACGCTGAAACTCTTGTGCAATATTCGATCATGGGCGCCGAATACTCGCGGATGGCATTCGGGCTGGATGCTCCGCGGGTCGGCCTGCTGAACATTGGATCCGAAGACACCAAGGGGCGTCCGAATCTGCACGAAGCCAAGAAGATGTTGGAAGAGCTGCCAGTCGGCAGCGGGCCCAAAATGCGGTTCCTGGGCTTCGTAGAGGGCAATGACATTACATCGGACCGTGTCGACGTAATCGTGACGGACGGGTTTACCGGCAACATTGCAATGAAGGCATCGGAAGGCACGGCCGGTATGATCCGCCAGGCCCTGAAGGACGCATTCGCACATTCCATCCTGTCCCGGCTGGGTGGGCTCTTTGCCCTTACCTCGCTGCGCCGTCTGCGGGCCAGGATCGACCCGCGCAGGGTAAATGGCGGCGTGTTTCTGGGTCTGAACGGCGGCGTCGTGAAAAGCCATGGCGGTGCCGATGCCGTCGGCCATGCGTCGGCCCTGCATCTGGCGGCGAAAATGGCCACCGACGATTTCCCAAAACGGGTTGCCGAGCAGCTTGCAAATGCAGCCGAGCAAGGCTTATCTCGTGCCTCGGGTGAGGAGAATGGGGCAGAATTAACATGACGAATGTTCGGGCCATCGCCATGGGGTGCGGGCACTATCTGCCGGACCGGGTGGTCACGAACGACGAACTGGCAAAGACGCTGGAGACATCCGATGACTGGATCCAGGCGCGCACGGGTATTCGACAACGCCATATCGCCGCAGAAGGGCAACTGACATCTGATCTGGCGATACAGGCGGCGGATCAGGCATTGTCTGCTGCCGGAATCGACGCGAGCAAGATTGACGCAATTGTTCTGGCGACGGCGACCCCCGATCAAACCTTTCCTTCGACATCGACGCGGGTCCAGCACGCGATCGGCATGACCGGGGGCTATGCATTTGACATCCAGGCGGTCTGCGCCGGTTTCATCTTTGCGCTGGCCAATGCCAATGGCCTGATACTCTCGGGCATGGCTGACCGGGTTATGGTTATCGGCGCCGAAACCTTCTCGCGAATTTTGGATTGGGAAGACCGTGCAACCGCCGTTCTTTTCGGTGACGGCGCGGGCGCTATGATCCTGGAGCGCGCCGAAGGCACAGGCAATGCCACGGATCGCGGCGTGTTGGGCACCTGCCTACATTCGGACGGCGAGCACAATCGCATCCTGTATGTTTCGGGCGGACCGAGCGAAACCCAGGACGCTGGTGTTCTTAAAATGGAAGGCAAAGAGGTCTTCAAACACGCGGTCGTCAAGCTGGCCGCGGTCGCCCACGAAGTGATGGACAAGGCCGGTGTCGACAGCGCCGAGATCGATTGGATCGTGCCGCATCAAGCCAATTACCGGATCATCGAAAGCACTGCCCGGAAAGCTGATGTGCCGATGGAGAAAGTAATCGTAACCGTACAGAATCATGGGAATACTTCAGCGGCATCGATCCCTTTGGCGCTTTCCTGCGGAATCGCCGATGGCCGAATCCAACCTGGTCAGCTGCTTTTGATGGAAGCAATCGGCGGTGGATTGGCCTGGGGATCCGCTCTTGTGCGCTGGTGACGCTGAAAATGCGGCTCTGAGGGCCTAATCAAGTCATCCACAACTTATGAGAGTTCCCGCAAGTCATTGACATTGACTCGTTTTCCTCCGTTCGCGTAGTCTTGCTTTGGTGGAGGGACGTGCGCGTCCTATACGAAGGATTGAGGCATGGCGGGCAATACGTTAACGCGCTCTGATCTGAGCGAGGCGGTTTATCGCGAAATCGGACTTTCGCGGAATGAATCTTCTGAAATGGTCGAGACAATCCTCTCCCGCATTGTCGATGCGTTGATCGCAGGCGAAAGCGTAAAGATTTCGTCGTTCGGTACGTTCGCCGTCCGCGAAAAAGGCGCCCGGATGGGGCGGAATCCAAAGACCGGCGAGGAGGTCCCGATCGATCCGCGCCGCGTTCTGGTCTTCCGGCCGTCGCACATCCTGAAAGAACGGGTCAACGTGGGTAACGTGGCATGACAACTGCTGCCAGCCGAGCTTCGCAAAAATCGCCCGAGGCATTTCGCACGATCAGCGAAGTGTCTGACGAGCTTGATTTGCCGCAGCACGTTTTGCGTTTTTGGGAAACGCGTTTCGCGCAGGTCAAACCGATGAAACGCGGCGGTGGCCGCAGGTTGTATCGCCCGGATCACGTTGCCCTGCTGCGCGGCATCAAGGCGCTGCTTTACGATGACGGGCTGACGATCAAGGGCGTGCAGAAAATGTTGCGCGAAAAAGGCGCGAAAACTGTGATTGCCCGCGGGAAAGCCGATGCCGAACTCTCGCTGGAAAGGGTGGAACCTGCACCAATGGAAGATGGCATGCTACCGCTGGATCTGCCCGAGAATGCCGCCGAAAAGCTGGAAGATCTGAAGACCCGGCTGGGTCCGCAAGCGGCGATTGCAGCGGATGACCGCAAAAAGATCAATCGATCGATTGATCGGCTTGAATCGCTGCTGTCGCGATTGGAAGCGGACCCTGATCCCGTTTAAGCATCGCCTTCGGCGAACTTCCGTTCAAACTGATACCGGCGATCGGTTGGCGCTGTTCAGCCGCCAGATATCGATGCAGACCGCTGCGCCCGGATTTCCCATTGCGTGGCAGGTTGCCCTGGGTGTATGCCATCGCTCCGGACGGGCCGTAGCGCAGTTTGGTAGCGCGCTTGCATGGGGCGCAAGAGGTCGTGAGTTCGAATCTCGCCGGCCCGACCAGCACAGGGACGCCAGCGGCAACGCTGGCGTTTCTGCTTTGACCGGGAGCGCTTGAAATGACGAAATCGGGTGTCCTGCCTTCGCAAACCTTGCGCGCGATGCTGGCAGCAGGCGAGATCGGCGTTGCCGCGCCGGTGATCGACGGGCAGGTGCAACCGGCAAGCGTTGATTTGCGCCTTGGCCATCGCGCCTGGCGTGTTCGCGCTAGTTTTCTGACCGGCCGCGACCAAACGGTGTCGCAGCGCCTCGACGAATTTGCGATGCACGAAATCGACCTTACACCGGGCGCGGTCCTGGAAACCGGCTGTGTATATGTTGTCGAGCTGATGGAAAGCCTGGCGTTGCCGGCAGATGTCAGCGCGGCGGCAAACGCAAAAAGCTCGACCGGCCGGATGGATCTGTTGACCCGCCTGATCGCAGACCGGACCCCTGAATTTGACCGAATCGACGCGGGCTATACCGGACCGCTCTATGCCGAAATCAGTCCGCGCACCTTCTCGGTCCTGGTCCGGCCCGGCGCGCGATTGAATCAAATCCGGTTCCGCCGCGGCGACGCTGCGATTGACGATACTGCACTGGCGGCGCTGCACGCGGTGGATCCGTTGGTGAATGGCCAACCGCTGATCGATGGCGGGCTTGGCTTTTCGGTCGATCTGACTCCGCAATCTGGTGAATTGGTCGGCTGGCGCGCGCGGCGCCATGCCGGGTTAATCGATCTCGATCGGATCGGGCACTATGACCCTGCTGAGTTTTGGGAACCGGTCACACCGCGGGCGAATGGCGGGATCATTCTAGATCCGGGTGCGTTCTATATCCTTGTCAGCCGTGAAGAAGTATCGGTACCGCCCGCAACGGCGGCAGAAATGGTTCCCTATATGGCGGTCGCGGGCGAATTTCGGGTGCATTATGCAGGGTTCTTCGATCCCGGGTTCGGCCACAGCTCGACCGGTGGCGCCGGTTCCCGCGGCGTGCTGGAAGTGCGCTGCCATGAAGCCCCGTTCGCGTTAGAGCACGGTCAGATGGTTGGGCGATTGATCTATGAGACGATGATCGAGGTCCCCGATGTCCTCTACGGCACAGGCATCGGCTCGAACTATCAAGGTCAGGCGCTGAAGCTGTCGAAGCATTTCCGCAGTTGAGAGACGACGGCCGACCGATGCGAATGCGTCCTCTAGCCCGGTAACCACCCCTGCCCCTCGGACAAAATAATCTGTTCGATCATATCGATATGCCCGACATCATCGTTCAAGCAAGGAATGTAGTGGAAGTTCTCACCGCCAGCCTCTTCAAAAGCTTCGCGGATCTCCTCGTTGATCTCTTCCAGCGTTTCGACACAGTCTGATGCGAATCCCGGGGCCATGATGGCTATACGCTTGTGACCCTGCCGCGCCAGTTCTGCCACATGCTCGACGGTATAGGGTTGCAGCCATTCTTCGGGACCAAACCGGGATTGGAATGTTGTCTGCAGCAGCCCGGGCTGCCAGCCCAACCGTTCGGTCAGCAATCGCGACGTTTTCTGGCAATGGCAATGATAGGGATCGCCCTTCATGAAATAGCTTTGCGGCAGACCATGATAGGAGGCGACCAAAGCGGTCGGCTTCTCATCAAACTGAACCCAGGCTTCTTCTACTGATTGAGCGAGCGAATCAATATGGGCAGGATGATCGTAATAGGCTGGAACCGTGCGCAGCGCAGGCTGCCAACGCAGGTCCTGCAGGGTTCGAAAGACATGATCGTTCGCGGTTCCGGTCGTTGCTGCCGCATATTGCGGGTATAGCGGCATAAAGATGATCCGCTCGCACCCCGCCCGCACCATCCGCCGGATCACACTGTCGGTCGAGGGGTTGCCGTAGCGCATACAAAAATCGACCAAAACGTCGTCGCCGAACCGCGCAATCATGCGCGCGCGCACCCGTTCGGATTGCGACCGGCTGATTGTTAGCAGTGGGCTTTCATCCAGTTCATTATTCCAAATGCTGCGATAGGCGGCGCCGGACGAAAACGGTCGTTTGGTCAGAACAATTAGTTTCAGGATGGGCTGCCACAACCACGGTGACCATTCGATGACTCTGCGGTCGGACAGGAATTCGTTCAGATACCGGCGCATCGACCAATAGTCGGTCGCATCCGGCGTCCCAAGATTGGCCAGCACCACGCCGACCCGTGCTTTCGGGACTGCCGGATGATTGTTGTCTGCATGCGCCAGGCGATCTCTGCCCGCGATCACGGAATTCGTTTGGTCCAGCATGCTATTGTCTCTCTGTTGTCCACCGGATGAGATATCGCGCCCGTCGATCCGATCAAGTCCGGTTGTTCAATCCGTCCCATCCTCAGCCGGTCATTCTGTGACGCGTTAAGCGGTTCGTAACGAATCTTCCTCATCATCTCAGCTTAACTCGAATTGCGTGGGGCTCGAGGTAGAAGACCTATTCGTGCAGAAGACGGCGACCGCGTGCACCTTACCGGAGGCCGTCACTATGTCGATTGCCACAAAAGCATCCATCCAGACCATCGGCGTTCTGGCCGTGCCCCGCCCGGGCGGGCCAGAGCAAGCGGGGCATTCAGCAAACGCAAAGCCGTCCGCGTCCGCTGGCACCGAGGGGGTTACGCGGGTAGACTTTAGCCAATCGACCCGGTCCCAGGCGCTGCCAGCCAGTTTGACCTTCGCCAAGCCCGTTGCGTCGATCGACAGTCGGTACACAAGGTTCGTCGAGGCGGTTCAAGCCCTTCGCATCGACGTCGAGCTTTCCCAACTCAGCCGCGAGCAGGTCGACCGGATCATGCAAAGCGCTCAACGCGTCTACATCATGAATGACGGCGTGCCCGAGCCGGTTGTTGCTTCGGGCGATCCACAGACGCCGGACAGTGAGTCGACCCAGCTCGAACCGGTTGATTCAGAAGCGGGCAGAGAGACAATTGACTAGACCAACGGCCTTGAGGCTTCGGAATACCTGCACCGGGCTGCCTCGCAGGCCTCAGTCTTCTTGCAGTGAGCGTGTCGCCGGTTCGCCTGCGCTGATCTCTGACACGCCGAGCGCGTCGGCCAATCGATGTGTTGCTGTGCCAGGCCGCTTCGGAACCGGTTGCCCGGCCGCAGGCGCCCATCCCGTCAGGAACACAATCTCAAACGTTGCCCGCACCTTCCCACCCGGCGTTGCGAAGTTTTCGCGATAGATCTGATCGACCCGCCGCAGCATTGCAGGCTGCATCGCAACACGTCGCCGATCATGCAGGATGTTTGTCTCGCCCATCGCGCGCAAGTCCCGCATCAAATGCCAGACAGACGCGTATTCAACCGCGATTTTTTCGGTATCTGCAACTGGCATCGAATATCCGGCGCGTTGCAACAAGGCGCCAAGATCGCGAAGATCGGCCATCGGAGCGATTCTGGGGCTGATCCCGCCTGTTACTTCTGTCTCGGCCTCGGCCATCGCCGCGCGCAGTTCGAACAGTGTTTGCCCGCCGAACAGCACAGCGATCATCAGCCCGTCCGGCCGAAGCGACCTTCGCATCTGGATCAACTGGCCCACCGGATCATTCGCCCAGTGCAACTCCAGGACCGAAAGGCACAGGTCCTGCGATGCTACGTCAAGTGGTAGTGGGTCCAAGGTCGGCACCCAAGTCGCGTCGGCCCGCGCAGCGCGCTGCGGCCCCAGTTCAATCTGCGAAATCGCGCCCGGATCGACCCGTCCGGCCATTGCGTCAGCGTGGACACCGCCGCCCGAGCCGATAATTGCAGCATCGGCGAATGGGCGGGTGACTTCATCCAATCGGTCGCGCAGCAAAGCGGCGATCTCGCGGTGCAAGAAGTCGGACCCGCCTGAAAACCCCAACCGCTGGGCCCGGTCGCGCCGGTCCGCGATCAGGGTTTCGTCGAAAAGACGCGGACGATCAGGGCTTTTCGTTGTCATCGCGGCGGGATATAAGCCAGTCCGAGACCGGGGGCGAGAGGATATCGCCCATGACACTGCTTTCACCGGCACTTGCCAGTCTTGCGAATGCGGTTTTTCCTGCTTCCTGCGCCCTTTGCGGTGCCGAATCCGGCGATGTGCGCTCGTTATGTGGTGACTGTTGGCGCGAGGTCGGATTTTTACAGCCGGGCGGTTGCGTTCACTGTGGTCGCCCGCTGCCCGGCGGGCTGCCCGAGGTTGATGAACCCTGCGAAGACTGCCGGGTTGCCCGCCCGGCCTGGAGCCGCGGAACGGCGGTGTTTCGCTATGATGATACCGGTCGCAAGATCATCCTGTCGCTGAAACATGGCGATCGACAGGATTTGTTGCCGATGCTGGCCGGCTGGGCCGCGCGCAAGGCAGATTTTCTGCTGCGCGAAGCAGATATTGTTGCACCGATCCCGCTGCATTGGACGCGCAGACTAAAGCGTCGAACGAACCAAGCCGCGGATCTCTGCCGTCATCTGGTGGGGGGGCGGACCCATCGCCGCCTGGAATACGCCCCGCGACTGTTGGTGCGAACCAGATCGACAGGCAATCAGGGCGGCAAGGACCGTCCGGCACGTATCGCGAATGTCGAGGGCGCATTTGCACCGGGGTCCGCGACAGCGATTTCGGGCCGCCGCGTATTGTTGGTCGATGACGTGATGACCACGGGCGCGACCCTGAACGAGGCTGCAAAGATATTGCGAACCCATGGCGCGGCTGGCGTTGACATACTCGTGCTTGCTCTGGTCATGCGCGACGACGCGCCCTATATGGGCACGCCGGAGAACGGAGAGAACGATGAAGCAGATTGATATCTATACTAGCCCGATTTGCGGTTACTGCCACATGGCAAAACGGCTGCTGGCCGAAAAAGGTGCCGCATTCAACGAAATCAACGTCCTGGGCAATGAAACCGCCCGGGCAGAGATGGTTGCCCGCGCGCCTGGCGCCCGCACTGTGCCACAAATCTTCATTGGCGAGACCCATGTCGGCGGATCGGACGAGTTACATGCGCTGGACCGGCGGGGCGAGTTGGACACATTGCTGGCCGCATGAAGCTGGCGCTGATCCAAACCTGTTCCTCTGACGATCCGGCGCAGAATCTGCCACGAACCGAAGTCATGATCCGTGAAGCCGCCGCTGGCGGCGCTGAAATCGTCTTCACGCCCGAGGTCACAAACATCGTCTCGGCCAGCCGGACCCGGCAAAACGAAGTTCTGCGGCTGCAGGAAGACGATCAGACCCTGGCCCGCGCGCAGCAATTGTCGGTCGAGTTGGGGATCTGGATCTCTCTGGGCTCGCTGGCCTTACTGTCCGGTGATCCCGACGGGCGGTTTGTCAATCGCCAGTTCCTGATCGGTCCCGACGGTGCGATCAGCGCAACCTATGACAAAATTCATATGTTCGATGTCGACCTGGGTGGCGCCGAGAGTTACCGGGAATCCAAAGGGTATCGGCCCGGCAACCGCGCGGTGACCGCGGCGACACCTTGGGCCATGTTCGGCCTTACCACCTGCTATGACATGCGCTTCCCGGCGCTTTATCGAAGTTTGGCCGAATCCGGTGCAACGATCTTGACGGCCCCGTCCGCTTTTACTGTGCCAACCGGCAAGGCGCACTGGGAGGTGCTGCTTCGTGCCAGAGCGATCGAGACTGGCAGTTTCGTAATTGCAGCCGCACAATGGGGCACCCACCAGGCAACGCGCGGGCGGGTGCGGGAAACCTATGGCCATTCATTGCTGATCGATCCCTGGGGCAAGGTTCTTGCCAATGGAGGTGAGGGCGAAGGCGTTACATTGGCAAAAATTGACCCAACCGAAGCACTGGCGGCACGATCTAAGATCCCTGCTTTGGAAAATGCGCGACGCTTTGAGCAATCATGACCGGTTGCTATCCGATGACCGCGCCCGGGTTCATGATACCGGCCGGGTCCAACGCCGCTTTGATCGCCCGCATTGCCGCGATTTTCGCCGGGTCGCCATAACGTATCAGATCTTCGGTCTTGAACCGGCCAATTCCATGCTCTGCACTGATTGAACCGTCATAGTCTGCCACAAGATCGTAGATCGCCCGCGCCACCTCGGCCTTGCGATTGGCGAAGGCGTCACGTGTCCGGCCCTCGGGCGGGAATACGTTGTAATGAAGATTACCGTCGCCCAGATGTCCGAAACAGTTGGTGATCATATCAGCGTCGATCACCGCCAAAATCTTATCGCCCTGGTCGATGAAATCGGCGATCCGGCTTATCGGGATCGAGATATCGTGCGATGAAATCGCGCCAACCTTGCGATTCGCCTCTGGGATGGTTTCGCGAAGCTGCCACATGGCAGTGCGCTGCGCCTCTGACGAAGCAACGACCCCATCCGATGCCAGTTCTGCTTCGAAAGCAGTTTCAAAGACTGCCTCGACGCGTTCTGACAAGTCGCTGTCGGCAGGGCCGATGATTTCGGCGAGCACACGCCATTCCGGCGCATCGGCCAGTGGGTCCATCATGTCGTGAAACCGCTGCACAAAGGCGACGCCGTTCCCGTGGATCAGCTCGAACCCCGTGACCTGGTCACCCAAGGCACCCCGCAGATGGTGGAGCAGCGACACGGCCACACGCGGGGACGACACTGTCAGCATCGCCGTGACCGTGGCGCCGGGCTGCGGGAACAGCTTCAGAACTGCGGCGGTTAAAATGCCCAGCGTCCCCTCTGCCCCCAGCAACAGATGCCGTAGATCATAGCCGGTATTGTCTTTGCGCAGCCGGTTCAGGCCGTTCAGGATTTCCCCGTTCGGCAAGACCGCCTCGATCCCCAGACAAAGGTCACGGGCATTTCCATACCGCAGCACTTGCACCCCGCCCGCGTTGGTCGAAAGATTTCCGCCGATCCGGCAGGATCCTTCGGATGCCAACGAAAGCGGAAACAACCGTCCAACTTCTTCGGCGGCGCGTTGGATATCTTGCAGGATTACGCCTGCATCGGCGATCAGCAGGTTTTCATCGGGAATTACGGCGCGGATGCGGGCCATACGGTCCAACGATACCACGATGGGCAGTGTCCCACCGGGCTGGACCTGGCCACCGACCAAACCGGTGCCGCCACCGTGGGGCACGATCCCAATGCAGCGGCCGGCACAATGCCGGACAATCCCTGCTACCTCTTCGGTCGATCCGGGTCGCAGAACCAACGCCGCGCGTCCGACGACCTGATCGCGCGGCTCGGCCAAATAGGGGGCGGCATCATCGCCCTGACGCACGGCGCCCTGAACGATACCGGTCAGAACCGACAGGTCGTCGAGGGTTGGATCAATCAGGGCACTCATTTCGGCCACCTGTCCGCCATTTGGATTTCCCCGGAATCTTAACACCGGCGTTCGGGCTGTCGACAAAACGAAATTTACAACTCTCGCGGCGCAGCGGCACGGCGCAACCGGTCGTTTATTGCCCGACCGAGGCCGAACTCTGGGATCGGCGCGACGGCAATCCTGCCTTCCGGCCCTGCCTCGGCGTCCAATCTACGAAGGGAGGCGAACAGACGCGCAGCGGCTTCTTTTAGATCACCGGAGGGCGACAATGAATGACCCTCGGCGCCCTCTGGATCCGGCCCAAAGCCCAGCCAGAGCTCGCCTTCACCCGGCGCTTCTGCATCCAATCTCAATGACACATTCGGCGCATAGTGGCTTGCCATTTGTCCCGGGGCAGTAATGTCATCGCCAAGCCTTGGCAGAACCGTAATCCCGGTCCGGGCACGGATCTCCTCGACCTCAAGCCCGCCTGGGCGCAGCAAAATCGGCTGGCCATCGCCGAAACCTATAATTGTGGATTCAAGCCCAACCGTGCATGGCCCGCCATCCAAAACCGCCGCGATCCGACCGCCGAGGCCGTCCCTAACATGGGCGGCAGTCGTCGGGCTGACACCTCCGGATGGATTTGCAGAAGGGGCGGCCACAGGGCGGCCGACCAGATGCAACAGTTCTTTGGCAACCCGGTTTGCGGGAACGCGAACGGCCAACGTAAGCAGACCTGCCGTGACACCATCGGCAACACCGGTACCCTGTTTAATCGGGGCGACGATGGTTAACGGACCTGGCCAAAAGGCAGCCGCGAGTGCGCGCCCATTAGGCGGCAAATCGATCAGAGCCTCGGCCGCCCATTGATCCGAAACATGCACGATAAGCGGGTTGAAATCCGGTCGCTCCTTGGCGGCATAAATCGCTGCCACCGCGTTCGGATTTGTCGCATCAGCGCCCAGGCCATAAACAGTCTCGGTCGGAAATGCGACCAACTCGCCGGCAAGTAGCATTCCTGCAGCCCTGGCAATGCCGGCATCGTCCGGTGCGATCCTGTCCGTCATGTCCATCACCTGCGGGATGTTCCATAAGGTCGGTCTTGTCCGAATCCCCCTGCCCCGATAGCGCGGCAGGGATTTGCCGAACACAGTTCGTTGACCTAACCTTTGGCAGGATAAGCCTGCAACCCTGAGATGGGGGAGAGAGATGACCTATCGTGCACCAACGGCGGAAATGATTTTTTGCGCTGAACAGATCGTGGGCCAGTCGCGGCTGGCCGATACGGACCGGTTCGGCGAGGCTACAGATGATCTGCGGGCCGCAATTTTGGAAGAGGCCGCGAAGATGGCGGAAGGCGCGCTGGCGCCTGTCAACCGCGATGGCGACCTGCATCCCGCCCGTTTGGAAAATGGTGTTGTGCGATGTTCGCCCGGGTATCAGGCCGCCTATGACGCCGTTGCTGAAGGTGGTTGGACAGGGATTACGGCAGGAACCGAATATGGCGGCATGGGCCTGCCGATCAGCTTTGCGACATATATCAACGAGATGATGGCTTCGGCGTGCCTTTCGCTCAGTCTCAACCCGCTGATGACACAAGGCCAGATTGAAGCGTTGGAAGCCCACGCCTCGGACGAGATCAAGGCGCTTTATCTGCCGAAGCTGATATCGGGCGAATGGTCGGGGACGATGAACCTGACCGAACCGCAGGCAGGATCCGATGTTGGTGCTTTGACCTCTAAAGCCGTGCCAAATGGTGACGGAACCTATTCGATCAGCGGGCAAAAAATTTATATCTCATGGGGCGACCATGATCTGAACGGCAATGTTTGCCATCTGGTTTTGGCCCGCCTGCCGGACGGCGTCGGCGGGACGAAGGGCATCAGCCTGTTTATCGTGCCAAAACTGATCCCCGACGCCGATGGCAATCCCTGTGTCGCGAATTCTCTGCGTGTGGTCAGTCTAGAGCACAAACTTGGTTTGCATGGCTCCCCAACCGCTGTGATGGAATATGATGGCGCGACCGGCTGGATGGTGGGGCCGGAAAACGGCGGCATGGCTGCGATGTTCACGATGATGAACAATGCACGCCTGGGCGTCGGCGTCGAAGGCCTGGGGATCGCCGAAGCGGCAACCCAAAAGGCCATGGCCTTCGCGATGGAGCGCAAACAGGGCCGCACTGCTGACGGTTCGGACACGATCGTGGGGCACGTGGATGTGCGCCGGATGCTGATGACCATGAAGGCATCGACACAGGTAGCCCGATGTATCTGCTATGACACTGCACTTTCGTTGGACTTGGGGCGAACCGGCGATGCCCGGCATAAGGCACGCGGCGCGTTTCTGACGCCGATCGCAAAGGCGATGGGGACCGAGACCGGGATCGAAGTTGCCCAAATGGGTATTCAGGTCCATGGCGGCATGGGGTTTGTCGAAGAAACCGGGGCAGCCCAATTCCTGCGCGATGTACGGGTGACGGCGATCTATGAAGGCACCAACGGCATTCAAGCAGCGGACCTGGTGGGCCGAAAACTGTCAGATGGCGGCGATGCCGCGCGCGGGATGCTGAACGAAATCGCCGAGACAATGGACAACGACCCGAACCTTGGCCCACTTCTGGCACAGGCACAGGGCGCGCTTTTGGACGCAACGGATTGGATGCTGCAAGCGCCAGCCATTAATGACCGGCTGGCCGGTTCGATGCCCTATCTTCGGGCCTGGGGCATGACGTTGGGTGGTCATTACCTCCTCCGCGGCGCAAGTAAGTCGGGGTCCGATGAGCGCCAGGCGATCGCAGCGTTCTATATTCGTCAGATCCTTCCGCGGGCAATTGCAGAATGTGCTGCCGCGATGCAGGGCGCCGAACCACTTTATGCTTTGAATGCCGAGAGGTTGACGGCCTGATGGACGCACCACACCAACCGCCGTTGCGATTTCCCTGGGAAGAGCCGCCACTGCCTGCCGAGACGATCGAGGTTGCCGACGGCATTTTCTGGCTGCGTTCGCCCCTGCCTATGCGGCTGGATCACGTAAACTGCTATGTCGTTGATGAAGGCGACAGTTGGACGGTGATCGATACCGGGCTGAACCGCAACAGCGCGCGCGAAGGCTGGACTGCGCTGCTCGAGCGGCAGTTCAGCGGAAAGCCGGTCGGGCGCGTGATTGCCACCCATCATCACCCGGATCACATCGGCCTACTGGGCTGGTTCATCGACAAGGGCGCTGAACTGTGGATGACCCGATTGGGTTACTCTCAGGCCCGGATGATGCAACTGGACCCTTACGAAGAGCAGCCGCGCGAAGCGGTCGAATTTCGTCGCCGCGCCGGACAACCCCCGGCCGATGTCGAAGCCTACGCAAAAGAACCGCCGTGGCGCCTTCGGGTCATGGATATCCCCTGGGGGTACCGCGCCATTGCCGAAGGCGACGTGATCGCAATGGGCGGGCGCGACTGGACGGTGCATTTCGGGCATGGCCATGCCAGCGACCACGCGACCTTCTGGACGGACGATGTCGTTTTGGCCGGCGATCAAATCATCCCGGGGATTTCCTCCAATATCGGTGTCTGGGCAATGGAACCGGAAGCCGATCCCCTGGGCGAATGGCTGGAAAGCTGCCGCCGCCTGCGCTTGGTCGCCGAGGGAACTGACCCTTTGATCTTACCTGGTCACAAGGCGCCGTTCCGCGGGGCTGATTTTCGTCTGGTGCAGTTGATCGAGAACCATGAACATGCGCTCGAGCGTATTCTCGATGCGCTAAACAAAAATGGGCCGAAATCTGCTGCGCAGCTGTTTTTGCCGATCTTCAAACGCGAGATCACGGGCACGCAATATGGGCTGGCGTTGGCGGAGTCTGTTGCCCATATGAATCACTTGCACCAGTCAGGCCGTGTCCTGCGTGAACTGGTGGATGACGCCTGGATCTATTCAGTCGCCTGATGCGATGAATTGTATTCGCGCGTAACGACGGGGCGGTGGAGGCGAGATATGACGATCAGCTACGAGATCGGCGGCCAGCTGCGCACGGCGCCGATACTGCCTGATGCCGGGGCTGTCCGGACGGACTGTCCTGACGGTGAATGCGCCGAAAACCAACCGCTGCCTGACGTTCTGGCCCGGCAATCCGAAAACGATAAAACCCCTGCGCAGTGGGCTTATGAGCGCCTGATCATCTATCTGCAGAAGTTCGAAGAGGGGCTGGACCACGACCACGAGGTCGGCATGGGGTTTGCCGGATCGGACGCCGGCGCGCTGCACATTCAGGGCCTTGGGTTCTTTGCGCCGGACATCGTCACGTTTTACGGAACCGATCCCTCAGGCGCGAAAACCCAGCTATTGCAACATGTAAGCCAACTGAACGTGATGCTGAAGGCCATGCCGAAGATCGAGGAAGAGCCGCGCCGCATCGGTTTCGAGCTGCGGTCCAGGATGGAGCAGGCTGCTGAAGCTGCCGGATCCGCACCTGCCCGGCGCAATTATGCCGACGCTGCCGCGGAAGGGCCTGTGGATCAGTCCTGATGCTCCAGGCAGCTCGCCGTCGGGAACCAGTGGCTCTAGGCACTAAGCGATAAGTGATGAGCGACCGGGATATCGAATTTTGGTTCGACTTTGCATCCCCCTATTCCTATCCGGCGGCGATGAAAATCCAGGAGCACGCTGAAGGTCGGCGGGTCATTTGGCGGCCAATTACACTGGGGCCAATTTTTGCCGATCAGGGTTGGGATGACAGCCCATTCAATCTGCAAGCCGCCAAAGGTCGCTATATGTGGCGCGATTTGGCCCGGATCTGTGCAGCCGAGGGATTGGCCTTTCGCCCGCCCGATCCGTTTCCAGCAAATTCGATCCTGGCAGCGCGGTTCGCGATCGCGGCTTTGGATCAGCCATGGGGTGCAGACTTTTGCCGGGCCGTCTTTCATGCTGAATTTGCCGAGCATGCGGACATCGCAAATCCTGAAACCCTTCGCGAACTGATCGCGGCGACAGGCGGCGACCCCGTTTTGACCGCAGAAGCAGCGGTTTGCGACGAAAATCGCCCGCGTCTGCGTTCGGCCGTCGACGAGGCACGCCAGAAAGGGATTTTCGGCGCACCGACTTTCGTTTTGGGTCAGGAACTTTTCTGGGGCTTTGACCGGTTGGATGCCGCATTGCGGTGGGACAGTTGAGTGCGGCAACACGCCCGCGGCTTCCAGGATTGCATGGCCGGACATCGGGCTGTACGAAAGGGGAACCTAATCTGATGTACCAAGAGGCACGCGATGGCTGACCATACTCATGGCAATATGGATGTCACCGAACAGGAAAAAACTTACGCAGGGTTTTTGACCTGGACTGTGCGGACATTGGTCATCATCGGTGTCGTATTGATCTTTATGGCGCTTACTCAAACCTGAGTGAAGCGCGGCAAAGCAGGCAACCAAGCGGTTGATCCCACCACTTTGCACGATATCTCCGTTATATTGACGGGTGGCAACCGTTAAACTGCGTCCAACGTCACGTTGGAAAGAGGCTGATTGATCGATGCGCCTTCGCTCGCTTGTTTTGCGGGGATTGGGAATTGTCCTTGTGGTTTGGCTGGCGACCTGCGCCGGGTTGCTGATTTTTCGCCATGGATTGATCTATCCTTTTCGCGACTGGACCGATGCCCGGCAAGTGAGTGGCTTGCCCGGTGCCATCGCGGGCAGTTTCGCCGCTGTCGATGGGACGGAGGTTCTATTTTGGCATGTGCAGGCAACCGGTAAGCACCGAACGATCCTCTATTTCATGGGGAATGCCGGTTCCCTGCCATCGAATGCACCGAGACTGCGTGAATTTGTTTTACAAGGCTACGGCGTTGTCGCGCTGAATTACCGTGGCGCCGGTGGTGCGCCGGGCAAGCCGCGGCAGAACGCAATCGTCAGCGATGCACTGGCGCTTTATGACCGTGTTATCCCATCTGATCGCCCACCAATCCTTTATGGCACCAGCTTGGGTGCTGCGGTGGCAGTTCAGGTCGCTGCCCGCCGACCGGCCATGGCTTTGGTCCTGGAGACGCCATTTGCGAGGTTGTGCGAAACGGCCCAGCACCGCTTTCCAGTCATCCCGGCATGTCTGATACTCTCGGACGAAAAATGGGATTCGCTGAGCGCGATAAAGGTGGTAGAGGCCCCAGTCCTCATCGTGCATGGCGATGACGACCGCGTTATTCCGTTGTCGCAGGCGAAAAGGCTGTTCGGCGCCGTGGTCGCGCGACGCAAGATGATCGTCTATCCCGGCGGAAGGCACAATGACCTGCGCCTACACGGTGCCGGTTCCGATATCATTGAATTCCTGCGGACCGCTGTAACCGAGTGACGGCAGCTATTGCGGGACCGCAATCATCCGCGTATCCGCATTGGGACCGTGATTACGACAGGTGGACCAATGCCCTCTCTCCCCAAACGCGACGCGTTCGAACTGCCTGAAGATGTGATCTACCTGGATGGGAATTCTTTGGGCCCGCTGCCCCGGCGCATACGCGCGCGGTTGGTCCAAACTCTGGACGACGAATGGGGCACGATGCTGATCCGAGGTTGGAATGAGGCCGGGTGGATGGACCTGCCCACGCGCGTCGGGGACAGAATCGCGCGCCTGATCGGCGCAGCGCCCGGGACGGTCGTTGCTGCAGATTCGACATCAATCAATGTGCATAAGGTCTTGTCTGCAGCGATTTCACTCAATCCAGACCGCGGTGTCATTCTGTCAGACACCGGCAACTTTCCGACCGATCTCTACATGGCCGAGGGCCTGCTGCGCCAGTTGGGCGGGCGCCACGAATTGCGATTGGTCGATCCCGAGCAGGTATCGGAAAACATCGACGAAACCGTCGCCGTTGTGATGCTGACCGAAGTCGATTACCGGACGGGCCGCCTTCACGACATGGGCGCGCTGACCGCGCGAGCACACGAGATGGGTGCCATTGCCATATGGGATCTGGCCCATTCCGCCGGAGCCTTCCCGGTTGATCTGACTGGAACAAATGCAGACTTCGCCGTTGGCTGTGGATACAAGTACCTTAATGGTGGCCCAGGTGCGCCCGCATTTCTTTATGTCCGGCCCGACCACCAGGACCGGATCGCCCCTGCCCTCTCGGGTTGGTTGGGCCACGCGGCGCCGTTTGACTTTGATACGGGGTACACCCCGGCGCAGGGTATCGAACGCATGCGCGTCGGAACGCCGCCGATCCTGTCCCTCGCCGTTTTGGAATCAGCGCTACAGCTCTGGGATGACATCGATCTCAACGACGTAAGGGAACGATCTTTGGCACTCTCGGAGGGCTTCATCGACGAAGTCGAAACCCGATGTGCCGGCCACGGGCTGACATTAGCCTCGCCGCGCGACGGCGCAAAAAGAGGCAGCCAGATCTCGTTCAGGTTGGAGCAGGGCTATGCTGTAATGCAGGCGTTGATCGAACGCGGCGTAATCGGAGATTTTCGCGCACCCGACATCATGCGGTTTGGGTTTACGCCGCTATATACAACCGAGGATGAAGTTCGGTCTGCTGCAAGACATCTGGCCGAGATCCTGGACCAGCGAATTTGGGACCAACCACGCTTCAAAGAACGCTCTCGCGTCACCTGAACTCATTGCCCTGATCGATAACTTGCCGGCCTGATTTAGTTCAGCGGCGCGACGCCGTCTGGCATCAAACGGCCCTTCATCTTCCCATCCAGAACGATGCAGCTGAGTGACCCGCCAAAGACCGCGGCCGTATCAATTCCAATCCGGTTCAAACGGATATCCAGCTTGCTGACCGGTGTATGGCCGTGGATGACCACCGCCCCGTGATCACGCTCGTCCCGCAGGAACGGGTCACGGATCCACATCAGATCGCGCGGCTCCTGATCTGCCAGCGGATGATCCGGGTCGATGCCCGCATGCGCGAAGAAATAGTCACCATAGTGAACATAATGACACAGCCCCAATAGAAACTCGATGTGGCGCGGGGGAATTTCATCGTCAAACCCAACGCCGTCGAAGATCTTCCGTTCCATCGCATCCCGGGTCAGACCATAGCTTGCCAGCGTCTCGACGCCGCCATGCTCCATCCAGATGGAAACATATCGCGGTGATCCCGCAATCGATTCGGCAAACATCTGATCATGATTGCCCATCAAACAAATTTGCCTGGGATCATTCGCCGTCAACTCGATCAGGTAATCGACGACGCCGCGGGAGTCCGGCCCCCGGTCAACATAGTCTCCGACATGAACCACCCGCCAATCCGGTGGCCGTTGATCGTCAAGATCAGCGGCAATCCATTCATGAATGGTCACAAGCTTGTCCAGGCAGCCATGCACATCGCCGATCGCATAGAGCCGAAGACCTTCGGGCGTGCGAGCTTCATTCAATAATGGCACGTCGGCGTCCTCTTGAAGGTTCCTGGCAAAAACAAATGCGCCCCCGAAAGCAGGTGCTCCGGGGGCGGATGAGCTATGCAGCCTGGTTCAATGTCTTATTGATCAAGGCAAGCGGGTCGAAGTGCTTCAGAGAAGACCTTCGCGCTGGGCTTTTTTGCGAGCCAGCTTACGAGCGCGGCGAATTGCTTCGGCCTTCTCGCGAGCGCGTTTCTCCGACGGCTTTTCGTAGTGCTGCCGAAGTTTCATCTCGCGAAAGATGCCTTCCCGCTGCATCTTCTTCTTCAGCGCCCGAAGCGCCTGGTCGACATTGTTATCCCGAACCATTACCTGCACGTGCGTCACCACCTTTCCGTGTTCTGGGTGTTTCAGGAGTTGCGCTATATATAGACGAGGATGGGTGCTGTCCAGACGCACATCTCAGCGAATAGGTGTCTTATGACAGATAACGAGAAATCGGAACATGACCACCTGCGAGAGGTGCGAGACGAGGTCGTCGATGCGGCGCTGGACAATGTTCCGTTCGACGGTTGGTCGGAGTCGACTTTGCAGGCAGCAATCCTGCAGGCGAAGGTCGACGCAGGATTGGCAAGGCTGGCTTTTCCGCGCGGGGCAATCGATCTGGCGCTGGGCTTTCATCGAAAGGCAGATCGGGCGCTGGGCGCCGAACTTGCCGCGACGGACTTGGATGCGATGCGAATCCGGGATCGGATCACCCATTGCGTGCGCCGACGGATCGAGTTGATAACCAACCACCGAGAGGCCGTTCGCCGCGGCGCTGCGCTGTTCGCCCTGCCGATCCACGCGCCGGATGGTGCGCGGGCGATCTGGGAGACAGCCGATCTCATCTGGGACCATTGCGGCGACACCGCAACGGATTATAACTGGTATACGAAGCGCGCAATTCTGAGTTCTGTTTATTCAGCGACGGTTCTTTTTTGGCTGGGCGATCAGGATCCAGCGGCGGACGCGACCTGGGAGTTCCTGGATCGACGCATCGAAGGCGTGATGCGGTTTGAGCGTGTCAAAGCAGAGATGCGCAAGAACCCCCTGGCCCGTGTCGCAATGTGGGGCCCGTCACAGGTTCTGAAACTCGTCAGAGCACCCGGGGCGGGGGCGCCCGGCACAGGTCAGCAACGCACTCGACGCCCGCGCTACTGAGGTTACTTTGGTCTTTCAATCAGCCGGGTGACATGACCCATTTTCCGTCCAGCGCGGCTTTCGGCTTTGCCATATAGGTGCAATCCAGCCTGCTGCTTGGCCAAGGCAGTCCAATCATCAGCATCCGACCCGATCAGGTTGGTCATTACGGCATCTGAGTGACGTGAGCCGTCGCCCAATGGCCAGCCCGCGATCGCGCGAATGTGCTGTTGGAACTGATCGACCACACAAGCTTCCATCGTCCAATGGCCGGAATTGTGAACGCGCGGTGCGATTTCATTGACCAACAACTGATTGCCATCGACAACGAACATCTCAACGCCCATCACGCCGACATAGTCGAGCGCGTTCAAAAGCCTGCCGGCCATTAGGACGGCATCTGCCTTAATGCCGCGCCCAATCGTGTCAGTTACTGTGGTTGTGCGAAGGATGCCGTCGCGGTGGACATTCTCGCCGGGATCGAAGCACACGACTTCGCCGGTCAGTCCACGCACTGCGATAACCGATACTTCGCGCTGAAAATCGACGAACCCCTCCAGAACCGAAGGCGATCCACCGACGGCCTGCCAGGCGGCTTCAGCGTCGGCAGGATCATTCAATCGGAACTGGCCCTTGCCGTCATACCCAAATCGGCGCGTTTTCAGGATTGCTGGTGTCCCGACACCGGCAATTGCGTCGTCCAGCGTCGCCAGATCGTCGACCGCGGCCCAAGGTGCAACACCGATGCCCAGGCCTTCGAGATAGGTCTTCTCGGCCACCCTGTCCTGGCTGACCGAAAGCGCTTCGCGCCCTGGATGGATTGGGACGATCGATCCAATCAGGTCCAAAGCTTCGGTCGGAACATTCTCGAACTCATAGGTAACCACGTCGACCGATCCGGCAAACGATGCCAAAGCCGCCGCATCTTCATAGGGTGCAGTCGTCAATGACGCGGCGACATCGCCTGCGGGTGCCGCCCCCGGCTCGAAGACATGCGCCTTCAGGCCCAGCCGGCTTGCTGCAACCGACAGCATCCGGCCCAATTGGCCCCCGCCCAGAATCCCGATGGTCGACCCCGGCGCCAATGGCTCAGTCACGGGTCGGCTCCTCTGCCACCGCATCACTTCGTTCCGCACGCCAAGCATCCAATCGTGCGGCCAGATCCGGATCGGTGGTCGCGATCATCGCGGCAGCGAAAAGCGCTGCGTTCACCGCCCCAGCAGGACCGATGGCGAAGGTTCCAACAGGGACGCCGCGCGGCATCTGAACGATGGAATAGAGACTATCCAATCCGTCCAACGCCCAGCCTTTTACCGGAACGCCCAGAACCGGCACCCGTGTCTTTGCAGCGATCATTCCCGGAAGGTGGGCCGCACCCCCTGCCCCGGCGACGATCGCCCGCAAGCCGCGCCCGGCGGCTGCCTCGGCATAAGCGAACATTCGGTCCGGCGTGCGGTGGGCCGAGACGATACGCACCTCGTGCGCCACCGCCAATTGGTCCAGCGCTTCCGCCGCGCCTTTCATGGTTGGCCAATCCGATTGGCTGCCCATCACGATACCGACCAGCGGATCGCTCATCTGACTCCTCCCCCCAAATCTGTCGGGAATGCCGGCATCATAACTGCGCAGCAATCACTGGCAAGCGGTTGAAATGCTAGGCGATTATGTCTGGATAAAGTTGGTCTTCCAGCACTGCAATCTGATCCTTCAAAACCAGCTTACGCTTCTTCAAACGCCTGATCGACAGCATATCGGCGTTCGGCCCCAGCGCAGCTAACTCGCCGTCTAACTCGGCATGGGACAGTTGCAGATGTTTCAGCTGCGCCCGAACCAGTTCATCGTCGCTCATTTTGTTCATTGCAGCAGGTATCGACCCAAGAATGTGACGTTTCAGCCGCTTATACACGATCTCGCACCTTATCGGAATTGTCATTGGCGGTCCGATGCACCATATGGGCGACAACCCCTAATCGCGGCAGGCATCTGCTCCAGCCATCCAAACGGGGAAATGGCGGCGACCCGTTCGGGCGTCAAAGCAAAGGGCCAGCCGGATGTTCCTGAAAATACTGGTGACAGTGTTGTTGGCGGTCGTTGTCTGGACAGTAGCGACAAGACTGACAGGGCCACGCCGTCCGCGGCGGGTCCAAAAAGCCGACCGCCCGGCGAAGGTTGGGAAAATGACCAAATGTGCGGAATGCGGAATTTACCTGCCTGCAGGACAAACTTGCGATTGTGCTGACCATGGACGCTGACGATCGCAAGACCGGCCGCATGATGATCCAACGCTTCGCACTTTCCGACGGGGTGACTGCGCCTTGATGGATGTCGTCTACCTCATCCTCGGGCTGGCATTCTTGGTCGGTGCCGGTGATGCATTGGTGCGCGGGGCGGTTGCCCTCAGCCTTCGATTTGGTATCCCTGCGATCATCGTAAGTGCCACGGTCGTCGCGTTCGGTACGTCGGCGCCAGAACTATTGATCTCGATCCAGGCCGTTCTGGAAGACGCGCCCGGCATCGCTTTGGGCAATGTCGTCGGGTCGAACATCGCAAATGTCCTGCTTGTACTGGGCGTTCCGGCCTTGATCGTTCCGTTGGCCTCCTGCGGGACCGATGCGCATCGCAATCTCTATTTCATGATCGCCGCGACGATCGTTTTCTCGATCATGGTCCTTATCGGCACGATTACCTTCTGGATGGGGTTGATTCTGATTGGCCTGACGCTGCTGATGATCATCGACTCTCTGCGGCAAAGTTTGTCGGCGGGGAATGCAGCGGCGGATGATCTTGTCGAGTTGGAAGATGTCGATCCCGACATGCCGCGATGGAAGATTGCCGCACTTATCGTTGCAGGGATGATCGGGCTGCCGTTGGGTGCCGATCTGTTGATCACCGGCGCAAAGTCCATCGCGCTCTCTTTGGGCATCTCTGAAACTGTGATCGGGCTGACGCTTGTTGCAATCGGCACATCCCTGCCGGAACTGGCGACGACCATCATGGCCGCGATCCGGCGGCAGTCCGAGGTTGCCATCGGCAATGTGATCGGCTCGAACATCTTCAACGTAACGGCGATAATCGGCGCCGCCGCTCTGTTCGGCGATCTGCCTGTACCGGATGAAATTCTAAGCCGCGACCTCTGGGTAATGATCGGCGCATCGGTTGTGTTGATTCCGATCGTCCTGTTCTGCCGCCCGATCAGCCGCCCTATGGGCGGGGCTTTCCTTTTGTTCTATGCGGGATATCTCTATTTCGCCTTTGGCTGATAAAGAGAGAGATCATGTCTCAGCGCCCCAGAGCCCTCATCACCGGTGCCGCGGTCAGACTCGGCCGCGCAATGGCGTTGGATCTGGCAGCATCGGGCTGGGATGTTGCAATCCATTACAACAGTTCGTCGGATGCAGCTGCGGACACCGTTCGGACCCTCAAGGATCTTGGCGGGGCTGCAACCGCACTTCAGGCCAATCTCGAGAATGACGATGCTGTTGCGACTCTGGTCGCGCGATCCGCCGCGGCGCTCAAAGGCCCGCTCTCTCTACTGATTAACAACGCATCGCTTTTTGAAGACGATCGTATTGCAACGACCACGCCGCAAAGTTGGGACCGGGCGATGGCTTCGAACCTGCGTGCACCGGTGCATCTGGTTCGCGACTTCGCTGCACAGGCACCCAAACCCGAAATCGACGCATCTGGAGAGCCAATCGCACAATCGGTCGTCATCAATATGATCGACCAGCGGGTTTTAAAGCCAACGCCAATGTTCCACAGCTACTTTCTGGCGAAATCTGCTCTGCTCTCATTTACCCAAACCGCGGCGATGGATCTGGCGCCAGACATTCGGGTCGCCGCAATCGGCCCTGGTCCGACCCTACCGGCTGCCCGACAATCTGCTGAACATTTTCGCAAACAGCGTAAGGCATGCATGTTGCAGCGCGGCGCCGACCCGGAAGACATCGTTCACGCCATGCGATTTATTCTGGGAAACAAAGCGTTTACCGGCCAAATGTTGGCTATCGATGGCGGCCAGCACCTGAATTGGAAAACACCGGACATCATTGGCAATACGACTTGAGATCCTGCTGTTGCCGCGCAGATTGCCGTTCAAACGCGCCTCGGCGCCGATATTGTCCACTTCGAAAACCACATCGTGCCAAATCGTTAAATTTTGGTAACACTTTCAGTAACTTGCAGTCGATACAGATTTTTATCCTTTAAATTCAATGTATTACAGGTCTGCACAATTTTTACGCATTTCGAAGATTTTCCTTATGACTCAACAACTATCTAGGATCCGCGACGACTTACGGACAAGTTTATCCACAGAAACCGGGGATATGTTTACAGTTGAAATGGAACCCGCTCCTGGACTAGCCGCCGGACAACGATAGAGGGAATCACCAGCCTTGACCGACGTGACAGCCGAAACGCCCAATCCGACCGGCCCAGACGTCATCAAGGGCTATGTCACCAAGCTGGACAACCGACCTGGCGTCTACCGGATGTTGGGCACTGATGGTGATGTTCTATATGTCGGCAAAGCGCGCTCACTGAAAAAAAGGGTCTCGTCCTACACCAAATTCGGCGGGCACACGAACCGCATCGCGCGGATGGTCCAAGCCACCGCCTCGATGGAGTTCATAACAACCGAGACCGAAACTGAAGCTCTGCTTTTGGAAAGCAACCTGATCAAGCAGCTAAAGCCGCGCTACAATGTGCTGCTGCGTGACGACAAATCCTTTCCGCACATCCTGATCGAGGCCGGCGAGTTTCCGTTGATCCGAAAACACCGTGGCACGCGGCGCGAGAAGGGACGGTATTTTGGACCCTTCGCGTCAGCCGGAGCAGTGAACCGCACGCTCAATCAGATGCAGAAAGCGTTCTTGTTGCGAACCTGCACGGATTCGGTTTTCGACAATCGATCCCGACCGTGTCTGTTGTTTCAGATCAAGCGGTGTTCTGCGCCCTGCACCGGCGAAATCACACCAGATGACTACGCCTCGCTGGTCGAAGATGCCCACCGTTTTCTGGAAGGGCGCACAACCCGTGTCCAGGCGGATCTGGCCGAGAAGATGAACGCAGCATCCGAGGCGATGGATTTTGAGCGGGCAGCGATCTATCGCGACCGGATCCGGGCGATGACCCAGATCCAGGGGCATCAGGGCATCAACCCGCAGGTCACCGCCGAGGCCGACGTAATCGCGCTGCACCGCGAAGGCGGACAGGCGTGCGTTCAGGTGTTTTTCTTTCGCAACCATCAAAACTGGGGAAACCGAGCCTACTTCCCGCGCGTTACCCAGGACGTCGACGACGCAGAAATCATCAGCGCCTTTCTGGGCCAGTTCTATGCCGATCGTCCACCGGCCCGCATGGTCTTGCTGTCACATGACTTTCCTGACGCATCACTTTTGGCCGAGGCATTGACAACGGTTGCTGGCCGCCGTGTGGTTGTGGCACTGCCACAAAGGGGCGAGAAGCGAGAACTGGTCGATCATGCCGCACAAAACGCGCGGGACGCATTGTCACGGAAAATGGCGGAATCGGCCAGCCAGGCGAAGTTGTTGCAAGGGTTGGCCGATGCGTTCGACCTGGATTCACCGCCATCGCGGATCGAGGTCTATGACAACAGCCATATTCAGGGCGCACATGCGGTCGGCGCGATGATTGTCGCCGGTGCTGAAGGTTATGAGAAGTCTCAATACCGAAAATTCAACATCAAGTCTGACAACCTAACGCCAGGCGACGATTTCGGCATGATGACCGAAGTGCTGAACCGTCGTTTTGCCAGGCTGATCAAGGAAGACCCAGACCGGACTTCCGGTTTCTGGCCTGATTTGGTGTTGATCGACGGCGGTGCCGGGCAAGTTTCTGCATCGGTCGCGGTTCTGGCCGAGTTGGGCATTGAGGGCGTTGCGTTGTTCGGCGTCGCAAAAGGCACTGACCGCGATGCAGGCAAGGAAGAATTTCATGCGCCAGGCCAGCGCCCCTTCGCTTTGCCCTTCCGCTCCCCGGCGCTCTATTTCGTTCAACGTCTCCGCGACGAGGCGCACCGATTTGCCATCGGCACCCACAGGGCCAAGCGCAGCAAAGCAATCGGCGCAACTCCATTGGACGAGATCGCGGGGGTCGGTCCTGGCAGAAAGCGGAAACTGCTCGCCCACTTTGGGAGCGCCAAGGCGGTCAGCCGCGCTGGACTGGCAGACCTGAAGGCCGTAGTCGGCATCAGTGCCACGATGGCCGAGAACATCTATGCCTTCTTCCACGGAGAACGCTGATCGCGCCGGATTGATCGACAAGGAGCATCGATGCGCCCGATTTCGGCTGCTGCTGAACTTGGATGTTCTACCCTCCAGTCGGCACGTGCGACATCGCCCCCTGTTCAATCCACAGTGTCGCGCTTGCACCGAACCGGCCAATCCGTCATCAGTGGCCGATGCGCTGGACCCTTCCTAATATTCTAACCGCTGGCCGGGTCGTGGCGGCGCCGTGTGTGGCATTGGCCTTTGTCATATTTGATCGCCCACTCGCCGATTGGATCGCGCTGATCCTATTCTTTCTCGCATCGGTCACTGATTATCTTGATGGCTGGCTGGCCCGCCGTCTCAATAAAATTTCCGAAGTTGGAAAGATGCTGGATCCGATTGCCGACAAGGCAATGGTCCTGATTGCGCTCGCGGTCCTGGTTGCGCGCCAACCTGCCAAGGTCGAACTTGCTGGCGGAAAATATTGGATCGTCGATGCAAGCGCCTTTGCGATCTTGGTGCCCGCCGCAGTGATCATATTGCGGGAGGTCATGGTCTCGGGTCTGCGCGAATATCTTGGCGACGTGAAACTGCCGGTCACCAAACTGGCAAAATGGAAAACGACGCTTCAGATGTTGGCGATAGGCATGTTGTTTCTGGCCCCGTTACTGCCGCAGTTTTCCGGGGTGCCGAACCAGGTGGAGAATTATAACGAGCTTACCGCCGGTTGGTCCGCCGAGGTTATCGCAACAAAGGCCGGGATCACGATGCTGTGGCTGGCCGCGATCCTGACGGCGGTTACGGGATGGGATTACTTCCGCAAAGGACTGGCATATATTCGCAGGCGGGAGGAAGGATGATTCAGGTTCTCTACTTTTCCTGGTTGCGCGAACGTGTCGGAACAGGCGCCGAGGAGATTGATCCTGGAACCGCCGCAACGGCCGGCGAGTTGATCCAAAATTTGGTCGTAAGAGACGAGCGCTATGCAGCCGCTTTCGAAGACGTATCGGCAGTCCGCGTCGCCGTAGATCAAAAGATGGTCGACCTGGACGCGCCGATCGCCGGTGCACGGGAAGTTGCCTTTTTTCCGCCGGTGACAGGCGGATGACGACAAGCCCCAAGGACGGGCCGCCACCGGTCGTCAGCGTCCAGAGCCGGGATTTTGATATCGGCAGCGAAATCGAGGGTCTTACCGCCTCTGACCGAAATATCGGTGCCGTCGTCAGCTTTACCGGCCTTGTGCGCGAGATGACCGGTCAGGGTGCAATCAGCGCGATGGAATTGGAACATTACCCGGGAATGACCGAACGCGCGCTGACCGAGATCGCAGAGAAAGCAAACGCGCGATGGCCGTTACAGGGCATCAGGATCATCCACAGATTCGGCCGGTTGGATCCGGGTGATCGGATCGTCCTGGTCCTGACCGCCTCTCCCCACCGCAAGGCTGCTTTCGAGGCTGCGGAGTTCCTGATGGACTATCTCAAGACGCGTGCACCGTTCTGGAAGAAAGAAGATGGGCCCGAAGGCGCCAAATGGGTCGATGCTCGCGACGACGACGACAGTGCTGCGGCGCGTTGGCACAATCCGTCCTGAATTCTATTCGGCATCCGAACCTTCCCGCAGGGCTTCAACCTCCGCCTCCAATTCCATAACTCTTTCGCGGGCGCTGCGCAGGCCCGCCATCGAAGCCTCGCTGTCGGCCTGCGCTTCCTTCAATGCTGAGGTGAGTTGCGCTTCGCGGCCCTCCAACGCGCCGTCCAGGCGCGATTGCATGGCCAGCATCCGATTCTCCATCTCTGCCTCACGCGACGCGAGCAGATTTTCGGCGAGCTCTTTCGCGTCTTCGGCAGTTTCACGGGCGCGGTCCGCTTCGTGCAGGCGATTGATCATCTCGGTAATTCGGGCCGTATCGCTCAACGCGGCGTTCGACAGACGCACCCACAGCCAGTGCAAGAACCAACCTAAGATCAATGCGGCAATCAGAACCGCACCAATCGCAATCGTCAATTGAACGCTTGTCAGCATTGCGTGCTACTCTTTCGATCCGGTCGCATCTTCGGTTTCTTCCTCGACTTCGGGGTCCGGGTCCTTCGTCCCATCAGATTTCGGGTCCAAAGGTTTTGGCGCAGCCAAAAACTCGATACGGCGATTGCGCGCCCGACCTTCCTCGGTCTGGTTATCCGCAACAGGTACAGATTCTCCATAGCCTTTCGCGATCAGGCGCGCGCGGGCAACGCCGCGTTCGGCCAGGGCAGTGACAACCGATTCTGCACGCGCCTGACTGACCCGCTGATTCAGATCCTCGGCGCCCTGACTGTCGGTATGTCCACCAACTTCGATTGGGTCTGTCGTGCACCCTTCGAAAACCCGTGCAAGCGCATCCAATACGGGCCCGCTATCTTTGGTGATGCGTGTGCTGCCCGTCGAAAACTTGATCGGGTTTTGCCGTTGGACTTTGCTCAACCGATCGGCGCAACGCGGTCCGGGCATTGATATCACCGCCATCCGCGCAGGCAGATCAAACTCGAACACCGTCGTGACGTCATAATCGGGCAGACCATCAGTAAGCTCGTGGTGGATTTGATGCGCCAGCTTTGGATCGGCCAATTCTCCGCGGACCGCGATCGTATAGCCCGCCAGTCGCACATCACCACCAGATGACAACGCCAATTGATCCAACATCGCCAAGGCCGCAATCTGCCAATGTTTTGGCGGTGGCCGATCGACAACGCGCAGGTCAAGCGTGACGACATCTGCCCCGAAGATTGCAATCGCATATGCCGAGATTGCAGTCGCCGCTGCCTCGCTCGGGACTTGACCCGAAATTGTGATACCAAGCGAAGACCGTGTCAGCGTCATCCAGAAAAGTTCGCGTTCGATCCCAATGCGGGTCGCCACATCATCGCCCAGCAACGCAGTATCGGGCTTGAAGCCTTCTGGTAGGCTTTCGATAAATGTCTTAGAGGCAGCCTCAAACTCGACCGGTGATGTCGGCGGTGCGCCGTTCAGATGAGCGTGGCGATACTCGATTTCGATCCGACCCGCTGGCAGCTTGTCCAATGCAGAAAGCCCAGCCGCGATGGCACCGGTCCAATCACCGCTTGGGCCACCCAATCCGACCTGGCACAACAATATTTCGTTCGCAGAACCGGCCGGTGCCAACATTGCGCGCACAGTGCCTTCTTCCTCCTCAGTTCGGACGGCACACATCTCCAACCGGATCGGCTGACCCGGCTCCTTCTCGGCAGAAAACACGAATGGCGCAATCACGCGCGCCGGAATGCGAATCCGCAGTGACAGATCCACGGCCTCGCCCGCCGCGCGGCGCAACGCACCGACCAAGCGCGCCCGTTCTTCAGCGTTCGCTGCCTGACCATCGATCAACACCTGGCCTGGTTCCATGACGACATAGGCATTCGGCAAGGCCGACGCCGCAAGCGTCGCGATATCTATCTCCGCGCCCCAACCGCGGGGCGGTGGCGCGGCCTGAATTCCGGTCAGATCCTGGATCTCCAATCCCGCATCGCGGGCAATCAGCGCGTCATTCAACCGCTTGCTCATCTGGCGATTGGCCGTCTGACCGGTCATCGTCACGCCGGTCTTGTCGCGAAGCAACTCAACGCGAACGGGATCACGCCGTTCTGGCGGCGCGAGTGTCGCGGTCGCATAACTGGTGACAGTCGCAATCGGCGCCGTTGCCCGGGCAGACTCCAATGCAAGCTCTCTGGCGAACGTATCGGGAGCGTGGCCGTGTAGCTCCAGTTTCAACCCGTCTGCTTTGACTTCAACCCAGTCATAGCCCAGCACTTCGAGACCATTCTTGACCCGTTCGACCAGCATGCGCTCGTACGCGCGCGAGGACCGCTCAGCGACCTGCCAAATCGCAATGCCCAAAGCCAGGGCGATAATGGGAAATAACAAATAGCGCGACACTGGTTTTACTGCGTCTCTGCGATCCAAAGGATGTGCCGACAGTTCGCATGAAGCATCAGATTGGGCAAGGCACCGCGTCGGAAAAACTTCACTGTTCAGTCCGCCCGACTGATGGCAGAAAGTTCCGAAAAGAGACCATCGATGCCAGACCGCCCAAACGTTGCAGACCCAGGCCGAATTATCGCGCATCGCGGCGCAAGCCATGTTGCGCCTGAAAACTCGTTGAAGGCAATTCGAGCTGCCGCCCGTCAGGGTGTCTGGTGGGTCGAATTCGATGTCTCGCTGCTGGGCGACGGAACACCTGTCATTCACCACGACGCGACATTGGACCGATGCACGGATGCCAGCGGGCCACTGCTGGATATCACTGCGTCTGAGTTGGACAGGATCGATTACGGGCGCGGCGAACAGATCCCTACACTGGACCAAGCGCTTGATCTTGTTGAAGAGCTTGGAATGTTCGCCAATCTTGAAATGAAGCCGCATCTGCAATCCTTGGGCAGAATGGCAGAGATTGTGGCAAAGGCGCTCGAGCAACGTCACTGGGCGCGGCAGCGCGTGCAAACGTCTAGTTTTTCTCTTGGGGAACTGGACGCGTTACGGGCACTGATGCCAGGCCACTCGATTGCTGCTCTGTTCACGCAGCCGCCAGAAAACTGGCCTGAAATTCTGGACCGGATGCAGGCCGCCGCTTTGCATGTTCAGTTTCGTCATCTGAGTACCAGCCTGATCGACGCCGCGCGGCGACGTCAGATCGATATTCGGACCTACACGATCAATGACCCCGGCGCAGTGCAACCCTTTCGCGATGCCGGATTGACCGGCGTAATCACTGATCACCCGCCCTATTTTCTTGACGATCACGAATGGAAGAGATGGTCGGGCACCTGAGACGGGGTCGGCCTGTCAGCGCCGCGCGTCATTCGAAGAAATTAGGACCCCACGAGCCCGGCCGAGCGCAATGTATGCAGGCCGAGATAGATCACGATCGTAACGCCAAAGATCAGCCCCATCGGGAACACGCGCTCACGCGCCGGTTTTTTCAGTTGATCGATCGACAGCCAACCTGTTTCGCGATGCCTGTTCATCTGCATCAACATACGCAGCAACATCAGCAACAGCAGCGTGATGATCCCATAGATCACGAAAAAATCGGGCAAATCGGTTGGCAGTATGAACGGTGTCAGCGCCGCCGCCATTTTGGCATCGCCACCACCGATCAATCCGAACGAGAACATGGCAAAGCCAGCGAACATCACGATCACGCCGTGCAGCAGGCGCCAAAAGAAGATATCCGTCGGAAGGCCCCACAAGCCGGTTACGATAAAGACGCCCAAGACCGCGAGGACTGCCGTATTTCGGATCTTCAAACTCTTCAGGTCTGTCCAGGACGCCCAAATCATCAGTGGGACCATGGCCGCAAACGCAACCCAAAGGGCAGGAGCCGAAATCATGTCCTAGTTCTCGACGCTGGCTTCCAAAGCTGAAAGCCGGCCTGCAGCGGCCTCGTAGTGTTGTGGGTGGGTTTCAACTGCGGCAACAAACAGCCCTTTGGCGATGTTCTTCTCGCCGCGTCGCACGGCGATGACCCCTAAATTATTCAGAATAATCGCCTTTTCCGTTTCCGTCATTGGCACAATCGGAAGCTGATAGTTCCCCTGAAGGCCGCGGGCGATCGCCAGATTGTTCTTGGCGCTGAACAACCTGGAATTAAACGTGACCGCCTTCTCAAACAGTACTTCGGCCCCTTTCAGATCGCCCCGCGACATCTTCGAGACGCCCCAGTTATTCAGAACGCCAGCCGGATTATTGGCAAGCTGCTCGGCGCGCCCATAGGCGGCATCCGCAGCAGTCCAATTCTTCTCGTGGTCCGCCAGCATCGCATCGACCATATGGCGCCGTGAGGTATTCAGACCCGCAGGCAGCCCGCCCACAATCGCGCGCACTTCGTCCCATTTCTGCAAGCGAGCGGCGACAACGGCATATTCCAGTTTGTCGGCCTCGTCAGCCTGGCTCAGCGTTATCAACTCCTGATAAACGCGCGCCGATTCCGGATATCGCTTGGCGCGCGCCAGTGAAATCGCAAGGCCGCGCCGATAGTCCGCACGTTCGGGTTCCTCACGCAGCGCCTTTTCAAAGAACGAGATCGCCTCGTTCGGAGATCCTGCTGTCAGCAGCAGGTCAGTCAGCTTGGCGTCATCGATAACATTTTTGCCCAAAGGATCCTTATCGGCCAGGGCTTCCCGCTCACAGGCGGCAAGTGTCGTGATCGACAAGAGGGCAATGACGGCGACGAACGGCTTCAGACGGTCGACCGTTTTCATCCGTCCACCTCCTCTTTTTTTGTATCTGCTCTCAGCAACCTGTACTCCGACGTGCCTTCCCTTTGCAACGGTAGCGGGTTGTGCACCAATGGTATCTCGGTTTCTGCGTTCTTCTGAATCGCCAATTCAACCAACCCGAGGTTATGGGACGCGACCTTATTCGTCCCGCTCGAGATCGCGAATGCCGCCTGAAAAGACCTCTTCGCGCTCAGATAGTCGCCCAGTCGATATTGGACAGCGCCAAGATTATTGTGCGCAATTTCCGACGACGGTGCTTGTTGCAACGCGCGCTCGAAATAGCGCCGTGCTTCGTGCAGCAATCCTTGGCGCTCGGCGGCAATGCCCGCCCCGGTCAGTGCCGCAGCGCTCAAGCCTTCCAACCGGATCGACCGGATGAATGCCGCTTTGGCCAGCCTGGATTCGCCCACCTGCAAATAACCACGGCCAAGGTCTAACCAGGTTGTGCGCGGCGTCCCCAACGTTGCTGGCGGATCGTCGAGCGCGGACAAACCACCCTTCGGATGTTCCGGTCCACAAGCCGCAAGACTTGCTGCAAGACAGGCGGCGGCGAATGTCGCCGCGCGCTTCACCCGGCGCCGCCGCTCAGCCCCGACAGCGACCGCAGGATCTGAATGAAGGAAGGACCGACCAGGATCAGGATCAGCGGCGGGACCGTAAACGCCATCGTCCCCAGCGTCAGTTTTGTCGGCAGGACGTTCGCCTTCTCCTCTGCGCGCATCAGGCGTTTATCGCGCATCTCGGACGCATAGACCCTCAGCGCCTGACTGATCGATGTACCGAAGGTCGATGATTGGATCAGCACTGTCACAAAGCTGGAAATGTCGTTCACGGCACAGCGGTCGGCCAGGTCACGCAGAACCGTCGCACGGTCCTTACCGGCCCGGAATTCGTGACTGACAATCTTCAGTTCATCTGCCAGAGGGGTCCCGCTGGATGTCATTTCCTCGCCAACCCTGGCCATCGCCTGATCCAGTGATTGGCCACCTTCGATGCACACCAGCATCATGTCCATCGCGTCGGGGAATGAATTCTGGATCTCCTGCCGCCGGACCTGGATCTGACGTTTCACCCAATAGACCGGAAGGAAGTAACCCATCAGCGCCATGATCGTCGACAATGCGACCGAAACGACCAGATTGGGCTCCTCTGGGATCAGAACCGTAAAGATCAACCCGATCAACAGACCCGCAACGCCCAGGACGGCCTTTGCCAGATAGAAGACACGAACGGCGCTCGGCGACTTATAGCCCGCCGATTTCAGATCGGCCTTCGCTTGAGAGAGATCGCCGGAATTGTCGTTGTCCAGCAACGGCGCAAGGCCCTGCAAACTGCCGTCATCGGCAACTCGCAATTTCTCGACTTCAGTCTCGCGGATATCCTCCTTGAAGGAAAAACGTTCCAGCGGATCCTTGCGCTTCTTCAGCAGGAAAGGGACCGCCAGAATAGCGATCAGCATTCCAAGGGCAGCCATGGCATAGAACGGCCCGGCCGGGCCATACGTCGCCTCCAACGAGGCCCACAGCTTTCCGATAAACTCGTTCAACCCATATTCCTCTGGCAGATGCCCACCGCACTATACCTTGATGTTGACCAGGACGCGCATGAAAATAATGTTCGCGACCAACAGGATGAATGTCACAATTGCACCCGGAATGAACAGCGGATGGTCCGCAACCCGGTCATAGTATTCCGGGTCAACCACCTGCACGCCCAGTAGCGCAACGATCGGAAAGACCGACAAGAACCAGCCCGACCACCGCGCTTCCGCTGTGATCGCCTTGATTTTGCGAAACAGTTTAAAGCGGGACCGGATAACTTTGGAAAGCCCGTCCAAAATCTCAGCCAAATTACCGCCCGATGTTGCCTGAATGTTGATGGCGATTGCCAGGAAGCGCAGATCCGGCACCGGCACGCGGCCAGCCATTCGATCTAGCGCATCTTGCACAGGCATCCCGTAGGTCGATTCATCTGCAATCAGACCAAATTCGGTGCCGATCGGGTCCGGCATCTCCCTGGCAACAATCGAAACCGCAGCATTGATCGGATGCCCAACGCGCAACGAGCGCACCATCAGATCCAGAGAATCCGGCAATTGTTCCTCAAAAAGCGCGATGCGTTTCTTCGCCTTGTTCCGCAACCACAGATAGATCGACGCATAGCCAATGATCGCAGCGATAAGGATGCGGACCTGCAGCGCCGCGCCTGTGAACACCGTCAGCAGGATGAATGACACCGCGATCATGATCAACAGCACCAGCGCCATCATGCGCGGCGTCACGACGATATTTGCATGACGTGAAAGCTCGATCAGTGGGCCGAGAACCGGGATCGACCGGGTCTTCTCGCTGCCTTCCCGCTCCTGACGCAAGATCGACAACACCTCTTCGGTGTCGCGGCCGTCCTGCAACAGCGTCAGTCTCCGGTTTACCTTCTTTTCACGCTTCAGCGTTTTGCCAAAGGCGATCAGATAGAGGCCTTCCACCATCAAAAGAACGCCGATGAAAATCAGCGCATAGATGACCGGTTGGAACAACATCCGTCAGAACCTCCTTAGATGCCGGATATCCCGGCAAGATTCTGATATTGCATCAGTTTGAGGCAGCATAATGATCACATGTCCGGGCGGAAGATCGATTGAGGCAGTTCGTAGCCCCAAGCGATAAATCGGTCCGCAAAGAGCGAACGGATGCCGGTCGCTGTGTACCGGCCTCTGATCTCGCCGTCTGTCGTCATGCCGGTCCTTTCAAATTTGAAGATCTCCTGCATTGTGACGACGTCACCTTCCATGCCCACCACTTCCTGGATCGATGTCATGCGGCGTTTACCGTCTGTCATCCGGCTGACCTGAACGATGACGTGAATCGCCGATGCAATGTTCGTTCGGACTGCTTTCAGCGGCAGCTCGATCCCCGACATGCCAATCATGTTCTCCAATCGGGCCAGAGCATCGCGCGGTGTGTTCGCGTGCAACGTCGTCATCGACCCCTCGTGACCCGTGTTCATGGCCTGAAGCATATCGACGACTTCCTCGCCACGGGTTTCACCGACGATGATCCGGTCCGGGCGCATACGCAGGGCGTTCTTTAGAAGGTCACGCTGGGTGACGGCCCCCGATCCTTCGACGTTGGCCGGACTGCTTTCCATCCTGCCGACATGCTCCTGTTGCAACTGAAGCTCCGCCGTATCCTCGATCGTCACGATGCGTTCATTGTCAGGAATAAAACTGGACAAGGCGTTCAGGTTGGTCGTCTTGCCAGAGCCCGTACCGCCCGAAACGAGTACATTCAATTTGCAGCGGACCGCCGCGTGCATGTAGAGCGCCATTTCTTCAGAGAAAGCGCCACCATCGATCAAACTGTCAACAGTGAACGGGATCTTTGAAAACTTACGAATTGACAGAAGCGGCCCGTCGACAGCGCAGGGCGGGACAAGTGCGTTAACGCGCGATCCATCGGCCAAACGTGCATCGACCCAAGGCTGACTTTCGTCGACCCGGCGGCCAACGGCGCTGACGATCTTATTGATGATGCGCATCAGGTGCGGATCGTCCTTGAACTGGACGTCCGTACGCACCAGCTTGCCCTGCCGCTCGACATAACAATGCTCGTAAGTGTTCACGAGAATATCTGTGATGGTGGGATCCTTCAGAAGCGGCTCAAGCGGGCCGAGCCCCGTCACCTCGTCGACGAGTTCGTCAACAAGGCGTTCGAGGTCCGAACGCGAGAGAACAAGATCGGAACTCGCCATCTCCTCGCGTACAACGGCAAGGATCTCTGCCTTGAGTTCGGATTCCGTGACCCGCTCAATCGCCGCGAGGTTCAATTCTTCCAACAGACGCCGGTGTAAATCGACGCGCAGCGTCAAAAGCCGGCGCCGGCGTTTGACTTCGGCATCCTGCTCGGGCGTCAGAAGATTTCGCGTGACGTCGCCCGCCAGACGAGCCAGAGCACTCGGTGCCGCCTTGGCGACGTCCCGGTTGGCCTCTTCCCGGGTCACGACCTCGCCCCGATCCGCAGCCTCCGGGCGTTTTTCGGCAATCTGGACCGCATTGCGCGGTTGAGGGTCGTTCGGGCCGGGTTGTGTTTCCCTTATCCGTCGAAACATACTGGGCGGATTCAACCGGTCGTCGCAACACCCCAACCTAGGAGGTGTAGATGACGACGGGAAGACGAAAATCAGAAAGGTCCACGCGGCGCAAATTGTCCTCACCCGGACGGCCCCCTGTCTGGCAGCGCGAGCAACTGTGCCAGTTCTGGCAGGGTATCGCGGTAGGGCTTTCAAGTGAGCAAGCCGCTGTTGAAGCAGGTGTCTCTGCCCCTGTCGGAAGCCGATGGTTTCGGAGTTCTGGTGGAATGCCTCCCAAACATCTCGCGCCCTCGGCGCCTTTCCTCAAGAACCGCAACCTGGTCTTCGCGGAACGCGAGGAAATCGCCTTGGAATGCGCTCGGGGCACCGGTGTGCGTGCAATCGCGCGCAAACTGGGGCGGGCACCCAGCACGATCTCCCGCGAGATCAGGCGCAACTCGGCGACACGAGGCGGAGACTTCGACTACCGGGCTCTCACAGCGCAGTGGCATGCGGATCGCGCATCCCGCCGCCCGAAGACCAGCAAGCTGACGAACAATCCTGCCTTGCGAGATTATGTGCAGGACCGGCTTGCCGGCCTGATCGCCACGCCAGACGGCATCTCCTTCGACGGGCCTGTCGTGGTATGGAGGAAACGGCGGTCCGTTCATCGGCAAAGCCGACGCTGGTCTTGCGCCTGGAGCCCGGAACAGATCGCACAGCGCCTGAAGGTGGACTTCCCCGAGGACCCGACCATGCGCATCAGTCATGAAGCCATCTATCAGGCGCTCTACATCCAAGGGCGCGGAGCCCTGAAGCGGGAGCTTTCGGCCTGTCTTCGCTCTGGACGGGCACTGCGTCTGCCCCGAGAACGGGCCCGAAACCGAGGCAAGTCCTTCATCTCGGATGCGCTGATGATCAGCGCCCGCCCGGCCGCGATTGACGACAGAGCGGTGCCAGGCCACTGGGAAGGCGATCTCATTCTCGGACTTGGCAGTTCAGCGATTGGGACGCTGGTCGAACGGACCACGCGCTTCACTATGCTTTTGCACCTGCCGCGAATGGAAAGCCACGGCACGACCAAACCGATCAAGAACGGTCCGGCTCTTGCCGGTCATGGTGCAGAAGCCGTCCGCGATGCCATTTCCGAAACCATAATGGATCTTCCGGCACATCTGCGACGATCACTGACCTGGGATCAGGGAGCCGAGATGGCACAGCACGCTCAGCTTCGGATCGACACCGGTCTCGAAGTCTACTTCTGCGACCCTCAGAGTCCCTGGCAGCGCGGCAGCAATGAAAACACCAATGGCCTGCTCCGCCAATACTTTCCGAAAGGCACCGATCTAAGTCAGCATGGCAATGAAGAGTTGAACGCCGTTGCCCATGCCTTGAATACGAGGCCACGCAAAACGCTCGGATGGCGAACGCCCGCGGAAGCACTCGACCAGTTGCTCAAACAGGATATGATCGAAGGTGTTGCGACGACCGGTTGAATCCGCCTAGGACAGACAGGTCGAAATGATTGCTTATCCAGCGATCATCGGCAGGCCCGCCTCAGCGGCGGTTTGCCGGAACCTCGAAACAGACCTGCGCTGCATGGAAGGTCGATGACCGCCATTCTGCGCCGTGTTCGAAGTTGGTCGGCCGATTTCCGGGACATGCCCGGACCAGATCGTACGTGCCTGCAACTGGCACGAGAAAGAGAATCAATGGCCACGCGCCGCCACACAACGCAGAACTGCCCGACTTGTGGACCCGAGGGTCCGGGTGCCCTGCGATGCGGGCTTGGTCCATTCAACCTAGGAAAGCGGCACCGAATGGCCGTGCGTCTGTCCACGGGACAGGGGCGGCGAAGGTGCTGGAACGAACAATGGCAAAGAAGATGCTTATCGACGCCACCCACCCGGAAGAGACCCGGGTCGTGGTTGTCGATGGAAACAAAGTCGATGATTTCGACTTCGAGTCGATTAACAAGCGCCAGCTAGCCGGAAACATATATCTGGCCAAGGTAACGCGGGTCGAACCGTCGTTGCAGGCGGCATTTGTTGAATATGGCGGGAACCGGCATGGGTTCCTGGCGTTTTCGGAAATTCATCCGGACTACTATCAGATCCCTGTTGCCGACCGCGAGGCACTGCTGGAAGAGGA
This sequence comes from uncultured Limibaculum sp., assembly GCA_951813525.2. Taxonomy (GTDB): domain Bacteria; phylum Pseudomonadota; class Alphaproteobacteria; order Rhodobacterales; family Rhodobacteraceae; genus Thermohalobaculum. The sequence goes on along the minus strand of CATOTJ020000002.1, from coordinate 835,480 downwards.
GCGCCGCGAGGAAGAGGCGCGCCGCGCCCGCGAGGAAGAAGGCGATCAACCGGAAAAGCCGGCGCGCAAGCGCGGACGGCGGCGGCGCAAGGACCGCGACGAGGACAGCGCAGCCGCGGATGTCGCCGGACTGGAAGTGATCGACATCGATTCAGACAAGGAAGCGAAAGGCCCCGAGACCGTCGAAGACGGCGGCGTGCCGCGCGGGTTGGAAATTGCCGAGCCGGACGACAACTCCGAAACGGGTGCCGAGGGACCGTTGGCATCGGTCGAGCCGGTTGGCGAAGACGCGCAAGCAAACGACGGGACTGTTTCGACCGAGCCGGAAGTTGCCGAGAGCGTTGCCACCGTAGATGCTGAGGTCGCAGTCGAATCGGACCTTGCTGCTGAAGCCGAGACTACTGCTGGACCGGAAGCTGTCGCGGAACCGGATGCTGCCGCGGTGACGCCCGACGACGATGTGTCCACCGAAGTTGCGCCGCCAGATGACCCCGGCGACGATAGCGGCGCCAATACCGAGGAAGTTGCACAGGTTGATCCTGCACAGGTCGATCAACCGATCGACACCGGTGTTTCAGAGGACGCCGATAGCCCAGCCGACGAACCCGCCGACGAACCCGTCGGTGACGACGATCCGGAGGCGCCAAAGACCATCGCGGAAGCGGTCGGTTTGGACGATGACGAGCGGGTCGTCGGCGATGTCGATGGTGGCGGAGATCGCACGTTAACCGCTGAAGGCGATGACACGGTCGTCGACGTGCTGGATGGCGCCGAGACAGCCAATGTCGAAGAGGGCGTCGATCCGGCCTTGGACCAGACACCTTCGTCGAGCGCGGCGGACGCCGCAGCAACCGAAGCCCCGGCGCCCGAAGATTCCGCCACATCGGGCGACGCCGATAGCGTCGTGCCTGAAACCACATCCGACGATGCGCCAGAGGATGCAGCCACGGAGACGACAGAACCCGGGGGAGCAACGGCGGCCCAAGAGGGTGAAGCGACAACCGACACCCCGAATGGCGAAACAGCCCCAGAAGCAGATGGCGCGGACGATGAAAGCGCAAAGGGCGAGGCCGGAAAGTCTGAAGAAGACACCGAACGCCCCAACCGCAATTCAAAGCGCCGCCGCCGCGGTAAGCGTGGCGGCCGCTCGGCCGGTGCCGACGACGAGAACGCCGATGCGCCGTCCGATCGCGACGACAGTGACGATGACGCCAGCCCGGACGAGCCGGAACAAGTTGGCGCAGAAGACACTCTGGAAGAGGCAGCCCGTGCCCGGACACGCCTGCGTCGTAGGTACAAGATCCAGGATGTCGTCAAAGTGCGGCAGATCCTTCTGGTCCAGGTCGTCAAGGAAGAGCGTGGCAACAAGGGCGCTGCATTGACCACCTATCTGTCCCTGGCGGGTCGGTACTGTGTGCTGATGCCGAACACCGCCCGCGGCGGCGGTATCAGCCGCAAGATCACGAATGCCAGCGATCGCAAGCGCCTGCGCGAAATCACAGGTGGTCTGGAGGTGCCGCAGGGCATGGGTCTAATCGTGCGCACAGCGGGCGCCGAACGGACCAAGGCCGAGATCAAGCGCGATTACGAATTCCTGATTCGGCAGTGGGAACAGATCCGCGACCTGACGCTGAAATCGATTGCGCCGACGCTGATCTATGAAGAAGGCAGCCTAATCAAACGGTCTATTCGCGACATCTACAACAAGGAAATCGATCAGATAATGGTCGAGGGCGAGACCGGGTATCGCGAGGCGAAAGAGTACATGAAGATGCTCATGCCCAGCCATGCCAAGAACGTGCAGCCTTACGGCGATCCGATCCCGTTGTTCAGCCGCTATCAGGTGGAAAGCTATCTGAACGGCATGTTCAACCCGACGGTTCAATTGAAATCCGGCGGGTATATCGTGATCGGTGTGACCGAGGCGCTGGTGGCGATCGACGTCAACTCGGGCCGGGCGACCAAGCAGGGATCGATCGAGGAAACGGCGCTGCAAACCAACCTGGAAGCTGCCGACGAGGTGGGTCGCCAACTGCGCTTGCGCGATCTGGCCGGTCTGATTGTCATCGATTTCATCGACATGGACGAAAACAGAAACAACCGGGCCGTCGAAAAGCGCATGAAGGAGCGGCTGAAAAACGACCGGGCGCGCATTCAGGTCGGGCGGATCTCGGCCTTTGGCTTGATGGAGATGTCGCGCCAACGCTTGCGTCCCGGAATGCTGGAGGCAACGACCCAGACTTGTACGGCCTGTCACGGAACCGGGTTGATCAGATCGGATGAATCCTTGTCGCTGTCGATCTTGCGCGAGTTGGAAGAAGAGGCGCTGCGGGGCCGCGCCGACGAGTTGATACTGCGCGCACCGGTCGATGTTTCGAACTATCTGATCAATTCGAAGCGCCCGAACCTGGCCCAAATCGAGGAACGTCAGGACATCTCGATTGTGGTCATGGCGGACCCCTCGTTGACCAGCCCACATTTTGAAGTCGAGCGGTCCAAGTCGCAAAAACCGCGGCAAGCGCGGCGGCAGAATGTCGTCACGGCAGCGTCAGTCGTTGCAGACGAGGACCTGGTCGAAGATGCGGTCGAGGTTCGCGACGACGACGATGAGGACAATCGCAATCAGCGTCGGCGCGGGCGACGCGGTGGCCGCCGCCGCCGCGAGGACCGTCCGGAGGCAGAGGGACAGGACGAAAGCCAGACGGCAGCCGAGGAAGACGGCGACGGCGAGGACGATGACCGTCCGAAACGCCGCCGCGGCCGACGGCGCGGTGGACGTAATCGCAAAGGCGGATCGGAGGATCAGCAGCAGACGGCAAGCGGAACGGAAAGCTCGACCGACGCGGAAGCCGGGCAGACATCGCCGGATGGCGCACCTGAAGCCGCTGCCGGTGAACACGTTGCAACCGAGGCTGCGGCAGAAACGGCCGACGTTAGTGAGCAAGTCAGTGGCGCTGACACTGAGGCTGTCGGATCTGTTGAGACCAGCACGGTCGGCGACGCTGCAGAACCTGCCGCAACACCGGAAGCTGTAGCGGAGGGCGAAACCGCCGAGGCCGCCGCTGAGCCGGCGGTGCAAGCGGCGTCCGATGAAATCGCTGCCGATCCGGAAGCGGAGGTTACAGAGGCGGTTTCCGAACCCGAGCTGGTTGAACCGGTCGTTGAGGAGCCGCAAGCCGAGGCAGCCGCCCCGGCGCCGGAGCTTGAACCAGAGCCAGCGCCGGACGCGCCCAGCAAGCCGAAACGGCGCGGTTGGTGGTCGCTGGGGCGCTGATTGGCAAGCGGAAAGAAAGGGCGGGACCTGCCGCCCTTTTCACCGCGACTTGTTCCGACCGAAAGCCTCTTTAGCGGAGGTGCGCCGCGTCGACAGAACCGTGTTCCGCCCGCTAGACCAGGCGCAGCACCTCAAAATCGACCATGACATGTTCGGCAAAGGCGGGGCGACGTTTGAGCCGCGAATAATAGATGTCCAATGACGGGGTTTCGGCCTTGGCAAAGTTCAGGACGTTATAGCGATAGAGCAGATGCCCGGCCCAGACGTCGGCAAAGGTAAAGTCCGGGCCTGCCAGCCACGGACCCTCGCTGATCCGGTAATTCAGAATTCGCGCCAGCGGCTTCAGCGCCTGCGCAGCGTCCCTTACGGCATCGCCCCCCTGCCCCTTTGGGTGGTTCAGCATGGCCCAGAAGATGGGCTGCGCAAAGGCAGCGGCAAAAGTTACCTTTGTCCATTCGGTCCAGACATCCAGGCGCGCCCGCTCCAACGGATCGTCTGGCCAGAAAGGCGCTTTTCCGTATCGGCCCGCCAGATAACGCGCGATGGCACCGGATTCGAACATGATCAGGTCTGCGCCGCCTTCCTGTGGTTCGCGCATGACCGGGACACGGCCCATCGGGTTCATGACGCGGTACTCCTCGGTATCCGTGCCGCCGAAGTTGTGGCCGTAGTCCAGGCGCTGATAGTCCAACCCCAATTCACCCAGCATCCACATGACAAGTTGCACGTTCGATGAAGTGGCGCGGCCGTAAACAGTGATCATGGGGAAGCCTCCAGATGCGGGGTGCAGCGAGATGTGCCAGAACTGGGTGTAGGAATGCCTAATCGGATCTCAGACGACGCGCAGACTTTCATAACTGACCATCACATGTTCGGCATAGGCCGGGCGTTCGGTCAGGCGCCGGTAATAGGCGTCCAGGCGCGGCGTATCGGCCTTTTCGAAATCCAGCGTCATGTAGCGGTAGAGGACATGGCCGATCAGGATGTCGGCAAACGAAAGTCCGCCGCCACCCAGATAGTCGCCCCCGGCCAGCCGCGCATCCAGGCGCGGCATCAGGGCGGCCAATGCGGCTGCGCCCGAGCGCACTGCGCCCATGTCCCGGTCTGCGGCGCCGGTGCGTACCAGTTGCCAAAACACCTTGTAGATGATTTCCGGTGACAGCGATGACTTGGCCCATTCGGCCCACATGTCCAATTTTGCACGGTCGCCTGGATCTTTTGGCCAAAATGTCTCGTCGCCGTATTTTGCGCCCAGATAGCGCACGATCGCGGGGCTTTCCCATATAACGGTGTCGCCATCCTTCATGACGGGGATCAGGCCATTTGGGTTCATGGCGCGAAATTCCGGGTCGTCATTGCCGCCGAAGGCGCCGCCCCAATCGATACGCTGGACCTTAAGGCCCAGTTCAGCGGCGGCCCACATCACTGTTTGCACGTTCGAGGACGACGCCCTGCCCCAGATTTTGATCATCGATTTGTCCCTTTGTTCCGAAACACGTCCTCGTTCTAATACACGTCTTCGCGCACCAATACGTGCAGACCGTTACGGCCCGGACCGACGGGGTCAAGCCCGGTTTCGGGCCTTTCTAAACCGGGCGTTAACCAATGCCGGTTTGCCGCCCGCCGAATTCTTGCTACGGTGATCGAAACACCGGAACGACAGGGGGTTATCCCATGGAAATGTCAGGCGAACGCCAAATCGACGCCGCACCCAGCCAGGTTTGGGCCGCGCTGAACGACCCGGATGTGCTGAAAGCGAGCATTTCCGGCTGTGAAAGCATGGAAAAAACCTCGGACACCGAGTTTGAGGCCGTCGTCGTGCAAAAGGTGGGACCGGTCAAAGCCCGGTTTACCGGTCAGGTCGAACTGACGGATATCGTCGAGGGCGAAAGCTACCGGATCACCGGGCGCGGCAAGGGCGGCGCTGCTGGCGGCGCGACCGGCGGCGCCCATGTGGCGTTGGAAGCGGCGGAGGGCGGCACATTGCTGCGTTACGAGGCCGAGGCCAAGGTGACAGGCAAGATCGCTCAGCTGGGCTCTCGTCTGATCGGCGGGTTTGCCAAGAAAATGGCCGATGACTTTTTTGACCGGTTCAAGGAACAGGTGGAAGACGGTGCAGGGAGTGACGGAGCCGGGAATGACGGGGCCGCTGGAGGCGTCGTCGTCGGTGGGGTCGCGGCAGAAACACAGGTCAGCGAGCTGGAATCAGCCACACGCGAGGCTGCGGAAGACATGGCAGAAGCGGTCGACAGCGCCGGAGACGCCGTTGCTGCGGAGACATCCGATGCCCGTGAGCGTTTTGACGAGTTTTCCGACAAGGTCGACGAGGAGACCCGCGGAATTGCCGCGCAGGCAGCGTCGATCACCGATAATGTGACTTCGAAGATCGGCGAAGCGGCCAGTGATGCCTATGACGGTGCACGAGATGCGGTCAGCGACGTGTTCGAAAAGGGCGAAGACGGGAAGTCGAAATTCGATGAGACGACCGAGCGGTTGGATGACCAATCACGCGATGCGGCCAAGAACCTGTCCGGGCCGGTCGACAAGGTCACGGACGCCATCGGAGATGTGGTTGGCGGTGTTTTCGAGGATGCCAAGAAGGCCATCGAGGACAGCCCCCCTGGGAAAAAGAGCTTTTGGAAACGTCTGTTCGGCGGATAAGCAGCCCGGCGCAAGCCCTTGATATACCGCTGGATTTTGACGATCCGGCGGTTTCGGCGGCATTTGGGGCCTTTCCGCGTGCCGAGCGGGAGGGTCTGCTGGTCTTACGGACCCAGATCTACCGGATCGCAGCAGAGACCGAGGGCGTCGGTGCGCTGTTGGAAACGCTGAAATGGGGCCAACCGGCCTATCTGACGCCGGAGACGAAGTCCGGATCGACGATCCGGCTCGGATGCCCGAAATCCGGCGGATACGCGCTGTTTGTGCATTGCCAGACGACGATCCTGTCAGATTTCAGAGACCTGTTTCCGGGCGCTTTCCGCTATGATGGGAACCGGGCGGTTCTGTTCGATCCGGAGACGCGCCCGGCGGCGGAACCTTTGTCAATTTTGATCCGTAGTGCTTTGACATATCATCAAAAACGCCGATAGTCGCTGGTTTCCTTTGCCGGGTGCATTGCCATCGCCGCCGTCCCGAAGTAAGAACATTTAATGAACAAAATGCAGATCAATCTGGCCGGTGCCACGCTGACGCCTTTGCCTTCTGGCGCGCTCTGGTGGGCGGATGAAGCCTTGCTGGCGCTTTCGGATCTGCATTTCGGCAAATCGGAACGCATGGCGCGGCGCGGGCACGGTTTGCTACCGCCATACGAGACGCGCGACACGTTGGACCGGCTGGAGGCCGTGGTGCGCGAGATGTCGCCGCGCACGGTTCTGTCGCTGGGCGACTGTTTCGACGACATGGCGGCGGCTGATGCCGTTTTGGACGCGGTTTTGGAGCGTTTGCGCGGCATGACGGCCGGGCGGCGTTGGATTTGGATTGCTGGGAACCATGATCCCGGGCCGGTGGAACTGCCCGGGTCGAACCTGGCCGAGCACAGGCAGGGCCCGCTGATCTTTCGCCACATCGCCCAGCACGGTGCAAAGGGCGAAGTGAGCGGGCATTACCATCCGAAAATGCGCATCTGGCTGAGCGGCAGCCATATCTCTCGGCCCTGTTTTCTGTCGGATCGCGACCGGGTCATTCTGCCTGCGTTCGGAACCTATACCGGCGGTTTGGATGTCACGTCGGAGGTGTTCGATCCGTTGATGCAACCGGATGCGGCAGCGTGGTTAACGGGCAGCCGGATCACACCCCTGCCCCGGAATGCCGAAGCCCTGATCGGGGCGTCCGGGGAGCGCCGATAAAGGTTCGCGGGAGGGGCGATCTTTCGAGAACCTGTTCGGGGAAGATCGTTCGCTAACTTATCGCTAAGACAATCTCGGCGAATCTCGCGTGGATCTTTACGCGCCTGGACATTGCCGAGACGGCACGCGGACGGGCGCGCGGGCTTGAACCCGCCCCGCCCGGCCGGTGTCAGATGGAGGTTGCGGTCAGGCCGTCAGACCTTCGGGTTCCGGCAATCCATTGGCGCGGCAACAGGCCGTGACCGTGTTGGCCAGAAGGCAGGCGATCGTCATCGGGCCGACGCCGCCGGGCACCGGCGTGATCGCGCCAGCAACCTCGGCGCAGCTTTCAAAATGGCAGTCGCCGACCAGACGGTTTTTGCCTTCGCCCTTCTCAGGCGCCGGGATGCGGTTGATGCCGACATCGATCACCGTGGCGCCGGGTTTGACCCAATCGCCGCGGATCATTTCGGCGCGCCCGACGGCGGCGACCAGAATATCGGCCTGACGGCACACCGCCTCGATGTCTTTGGTCCGCGAGTGGGCGACCGTGACGGTGCAGCTGTCTTTCAACAGCAAATTGAACATCGGCTTGCCGACGATATTCGAGCGGCCGACGACAACGGCGTTGAGACCGGAGAGCGAGCCGTGGTGATCGCGCAGCATCATCAGACAGCCAAGCGGCGTGCAGGGCACCATCGACTTCTGACCGGTGCCCAGAAGCCCGACATTCGAGATGTGGAAACCGTCGACATCCTTGGCCGGATCGATCGAATTGATCACCAGATCCGAGTTCAGGTGGTCCGGCAGCGGCAGCTGCACCAGAATGCCGTGGATGGCGGGATCGTTGTTCAACTGATCGATGAGCGCCAGAAGATCGGCTTCGGACGTGGCGGCGTCGAGCTTGTGTTCGACCGATCCCATGCCGACTTCGAGGGTTTGCTTGCCCTTGTTGCGGACATAGACCTGCGAGGCAGGGTCTTCGCCGACCAGGACAACGGCCAGGCCGGGTGTCAGGCCATGATCTGCCTTCAGCGATGTGACGTGACCGGCGACTTTTTCGCGGACGGTGGCGGCAAAGGCCTTGCCGTCGATGATCTTGGCGGACATGGGCGCGCTCCCTCTGGATGTTTGAGCGGCATCTAGCCCTGATCGCGGTGGAGGCGGAACAACGTGCGCGTCACATGAAGGCCGGTTTCCGTCAAGGTGGCGCTATTCCAGCACGACCTTGTGCGACCAGGTGGCGCCGTCCCAGATCACGATGTCCTGGAACCCGAGCAGTTTGGCGAGATCAAACCAGGTCGCATAGTATCGCAGGTTGCTCTTCTTAAAAAACTCGGTTCCGCGGGTGTTCGCCGTCAACTGGGCCAGGACGGCGCGCGCCCGATAGGGTGTGCGGAAGATCTGGTCATCGAGCGCCACGATGATCATGTGATCAGCTTCCTGACCCTTGGCAAAGATGACATAGCGCGGGCTTTCCGGGGCGGCGAGCAGTGCCTTTGTGACCGTCGTAATGAAGGCGGCGCGCACCGGTCTTTCCGCGGGAGGCACGGGACCAAGCGTGCGCGAGAACGTCTCGCTGGAGGTAACGGGCGGATAGTAATAGCCCTCGCGATTGTCGGCATTGGCGGCGACTGCCGTCAGAAAAATCGGTATCGCGATCAGGATCATGCGCATCTGCTGTCTCCTTGGCAGGACGAATTATCGATGTCCGATAGATGGCGCCGGATCGGCTGGGACGGCAAGGGTTCTCTCAGGGGCGTGAACCGGCGTCATCTTCCGGCGTTTGCGGTTGGCCATCTGCGGGAAGCGATGCAAGGCGGGTCTTGAACCCCTCGGCCGCACGGGCAAATCCGCCCCCGGCAGCATCGACAAAATGCATGTGCTGGCCGTCTTCAAACGAGAACACCAGACAGGTCATCAATGCCGCCTTGTCGGCATGCAGCCCATAGATCAGATTGCCGTTTTGGTATCTGTCCTCGAGCCAGCTTTCGATGGCGGAGGCCTGTTCGGGCGTGCAATCGAGGACGGTGCGCAGACAGCCGTCGAACTTGCGGAAATCGGTCTGCGATTTCAGTTCTTCCAGATAGCGCGGTCCGTCATAACCGCCGATCTCGACGCCGCGCCAGTGGCACCATTTCTGCATGAAGGCCGTGAACAGGCCCCAGCAGAGATGACCGACGGCGCGGCCTTTCAGGATTGCCTTTGTCCGCGCTTCTAGCAACAGACCGCGCGGGGGCCAGCGAAAGCGCAACGTTTCGTCGCGCGCCGGAGCGTGCGCCATGATCCGCCCGTCAAGAACGCTGCGCAGCATGTCCAGAGTGTCGCGGTACGTCTGCGCCTCGGTCTGTTTGTCTACCGGTTGAACCATCAGCGCGATCATCTGACCGCGGCGGGCGGCGAGCGGCTCCCACCGGCAGGACAGGCCTTCCAGATCGACGGTGCCCTGCCCGGGCTGAAGGATGTCGGGGTCGCTATCCGGTGCGCCCTTGAGGATCACGTCGGCCCGTTCGACCCCGCCGCCCGCGAACATGGCCAGATAGTTCGATCCGTTCAGGCGCATACGCCGCACCGCGACGTCGAAACCTTCGGCGCGCAGTCGCGCAACGGGAATGGCGGCGGCGCGCAGCGACAGGTCGAACGTCGCCTGCGCGTGGGTTTGCAGATTCTGCAGAGCCTCGCGGGCGTGCGCGGCCCTGCTGGCCGGAACAGCGATTGCGCCGCCATCGCCGCCGAAGACAAAGGGCACATCCAGCCCGTCGCAAACATTCAGGACCGCAGTGATGACCGCCGCGCCCAGCATGTTGACTGCCTTGTAACGTCCGTCAGCGATAGCACGGGTCGACCCGCGGATATCGCCGACAAGCAGCACCCAATCTTCGGGCAGCGGGGTGTAGGCGGAGAAATCGGCGAAGTCTTCGAACGCCTCGAAAGGTTCGAGCGTCTGGTAGAAGTGATCCGTGGCGGTCATGGGTGTGAGGGTGGCCCGCAGGTTGTCTGCGTCAAGTGTTGGGTGCGCCCTGCGTCCCGGCTTTTTCGAGTATTTGTCATTTGGTGCGGCCGTTGATGGGGCCGAGGGGACGGACGGCCCGGGTCGGGCATCGACTGAAGGGCCCCCCGAGGACAATGCGCGCATTCTTCATTGGCGCCGTTTTGGGTGCAGAGTCAGCCGAAGGGCTGGACATATCCGGGCAAGTTGCCGACGGCGGTAATAAGGTCGGTGGGATCGGCCATGGCCATCAGGGGCGGGCGCAGGCGCGACCAGCGGTCGTCGCCGGTCCAATGGGTCAAAAGCGCTTTCTGGGCCGGGACCGGGCCTGCACCGGCAACTGTTTTGCGGAAAACGGCGACCTGATCGTTCAGCGTCTGGTCGGGCGTACCGGCATCGATACTGGCGATCAGCCGGGCGATATTGCCGGGGTTGAGATTGGCAGTGGCCGAAATACAGCCCGCAGCGCCAAGCCGGTCGCCCTCGATCAAGGTGGTTTCCTGCGCCGGGTAGACGATCAGCCCGTCGATGGCGAGCAGCTGTTCGGTGTTCGACCAGTCACCGGAGCTGTCCTTGATGCCGACGACGGTTTCGGGGAAATCGGCGTGCAGACGCGTGGCGACGGCGGGCGGAATGCCGACGCCTGCGACCTGCGGGATGTGGTAGAGATAGATTTTCAGCGCCGGACGGTCGACGGCGCGGATCAGCCAGGTGAAGTAGTCATAAAGCCCATCGTCCTGGACACCCTTGAAGTAGAAGGGCGGCAGCGTCATGGCACCGGCGCAGCCCAGATCGACGGCGTGCTGTGTCAGGCGGACCGTGTCCGGCAGGCTGGTCAATCCGGTTCCGGGGATGATCCTGGCCGGATCGATGCGGGCGCAGAGTTTTTCCAGTAGTGCGAGCCGCTCTTCCATGCCGATGGACAGTGCCTCGCCCGTAGTGCCGAACGGGGCGAGGCCCGCGCATCCCTGTTCGATCAGCCATTCGGCATGGTCGAGATAGAGGTCCTGGGCGATTGTCAGATCGGCGTTGAACGGGGTGAGGTTCGGCGCGATCACGCCGCGGATGGCTTGGGTCATTGGTATACTCGAATCGGGTTTGGCCGGTTGGGCGGTTTGGCGGTTAGACGGTTTCTGGCCGGATATCATCAGCGTCGCCGGGCGATGTCCAGCAGCGCGGGCAGGTCGAGATGGGTTTTCATATGGTCCGCCAGCTTGTCGAGGGTCTGTTCGACGGTTGCGCGGTGATCGAAACGGCCCGGCGCTGCGCCAAGAGACGCCAGAAACGCGGTGCGAAAGGCGTCCGAGCTGAACAGACCGTGCAGATAGGCGCCCTGGATCCGGCCGTCCGGCGAAGCGGCGCCTTCGGGCCGGTCAGCGATCGTGAAGAGCGGGCGGGCGCAATCCGGACCATCGGTCTGACCGATGTGAATTTCATAGCCGTCAACCGGATGGCCGGTCGCAATATGGGTTGCGCGCACGGGGCCGAGGCGTTTGCCCGGGTGCATGACGGTTTCGATATCGAGCAGGCCAAGGCCATCGGTCTTGCCCGGCGCGCCTTCGATGCCGTTCGGATCGTCGATGCTGCGGCCCAGCATCTGATACCCGCCGCAAATGCCCAGAACATGCCCGCCGCGCCGGACATGGGCGGCAAGATCGATATCCCAGCCCTGGGCCCGCAAGAAGGCAAGATCGCCGCGTGTCGATTTCGAACCGGGCAGGATGATCAGATCGGCGTCGCCGGGCAGCGGGGTGCCGGGGAGGATCATCTGGACCTGCAGGCCCGGCGTTTGCGACAGCGGGTCGAGGTCGTCGAAATTCGCGATCCGTGCCAGCATCGGGCAGGCGATCTTAAATCCCGTGCCGGTCGCTGCGGGGCGGATGTCGGCAGCGTCCTCGGCGGGCAATTTATGGGCGTCGCTGAACCAGGGCAGCGTTCCAAGACCCGGCCAGCCGGTGCGGCGTTCGATTTCGTCGTATCCGTCGTCAAAAAGGCTGGGGTCGCCCCGGAACTTGTTGATCAGAAAGGCTTTGATCCGGTCGCGGTCCGGCGCGGGCAATACGGCATGGGTTCCGACAATCTGCGCGATGACGCCGCCCCGGTCGATGCATCCGGCCAGCACGACGGGCAGATCGGCAGCGTCAGCGAAGCCCATATTGGCGATGTCACCGGCACGCAGGTTGATCTCGGCGGGCGAGCCCGCGCCTTCGATCAAGATCAGATCGGCATCGGCGGCCAGACGGTGATAGCTGTCCAACACAGACTTCAGAAGCTGCGGCTTCAGCTTGGCATAGTCGCGGGCTTTCACGGTGGTCAGGCGCTTGCCCTGAACAACGACCTGCGCCCCGCGGTCGGTTTCCGGCTTGAGAAGGACCGGGTTCATGTCGGTATGCGGGGCGATGCCGGCGGCGAGGGCCTGGAGGGCCTGGGCGCGTCCGATCTCGCCCCCCTCGGCGGTGGCCATGGCGTTGTTGGACATGTTCTGTGGCTTGAAGGGCCGGACTTTGAGACCCTGGCGGGCGAAGGCGCGGGCAAGACCTGCGACCAGAACCGACTTGCCGACATTCGAACCGGTGCCTTGCACCATGACGGCGGGCGTCATGGTGTGCCTTTCAGGGTCATCGGCAGACCGGCCGCGAGAAATTCGACGTGATCGGCCACTGCGGCGATGCGTTGGTTCAAACGGCCCTGCTCGTCGCGAAAGCGCCGGGCCAGGGCATTTTCCGGCGCGATTGAAAGCCCGACTTCGTTCGAGACGAGGATGACCCGCGCACCGGTGGCGCCCAGCGCGGCGCAAAGTGCGTCGGTTTCAACAACCGGGTCCCGGTCGTGATAGATCAGGTTGTTGAGCCAGATGGTCAGACAATCGATCAGGAGCGTGCCGTCGGTGTGGCTGCGGATCGCGGGTGCGATCTCGAGCGGGGCCTCGATCAGGGTCCAGCCGGGGCCGCGCTCGGCCTGATGGGCGGCGATGCGTTCGGCCATCTCGCCGTCAATCGGCTGTGCGGTGGCCAGAAATGTGCGCGGCGGCGTTGCCAGGGTCAGGGCACGGGCCGATTTTCCCGACCGGGCGCCGCCCAGGATCAGCGAGATACGCGCCATCAGGCAGCAATGCCGTCAAAGCGGATGGGTTGGCAGTGCGGGACCTTTTCCGCGAACACCGTCTCGGCGGCGGCGCCGGTCAGGATCATGCGCGCTGCACGGATCACGCCCGCATGGCAAACGACCAGGGCACCGGGCGGAATGTCCAAAAGGGCCGCTTTGACGCGGGCATGCAGATCGGCGAAGTTCTCGCCGCCCGGCACCCGGTTGTTCCAGTAATCGGCGGCCCAGGGGTCGCTTTGATCGCGCGGGATCTTTGACCAGTGCTGTCCTTCCCACTGGCCGAAATCGAATTCGCGCAGGCGCGGGTCATAGCGCGTTGTCACGCCGTCGCGTTCGGCAAAACGGTCGGCAAGGATGCGGCACCGCGTAAGGTCGGATGCATGGATTGCGGCGACCGCGGGGATCGCCGCCAAAGCTGCCTCGATCTCGGCCCCGGCGATGGGTGCCAGTCCGACATCAAGCTGACCGTAGCAAAGGTCAGTTCCGGCATCCGTGGTCGGATGGCGCAGGAATATCACGAGAGCGCGACCGAAAGCGCGACCAGGACGGCAATTTCGGACACCTGCTGGATCGCACCCAGCCCGTCACCGGTATAGCCGCCCAGAAAGCGCAGGATAAAGGCAAGTTGCATTCCCGCGACGACGACCGCAGCGGCGATGGCAACGAGGCCGGGCACCGGAACGATCATGGCAACGGCAAAGGCCAGGAGCAAGGCGACAAGAACCTCGCCAGCCCGGACGCCGCCCGCAATCGAGCTGGCCAACCCGCGCGTGCGGGCGCGATGGCCGGACATCAGAACCGGGACCAGCACCGCGCGGCTGATCGTGTGGGCCAGGACCATGGCGATCAAGCCATCGTTGCCCGCGAGGGCCGACAAGGACGCCCAGCGCAAACCGAAAGAGAGGAGAAGGGCCGTTGCACCGAACGTGCCGATCCGACTGTCACGCATGATGTCCAGCGCGCGGTCACGGTCGCGCAGGGCGCCCAGCCCATCGCTGCTGTCTGCCAGCCCGTCTTCATGCAGCGCGCCGGTCGCCATGACGCTGGCCATGATCGCCAATCCCGCCGACACCAGCGGTGTGAAGAGCATGCTGCACAGAAAATAGACAACGCCGCCGATCAGGCCGACAATAACACCGACAAGCGGAAAATAGCGGGCAGAGCGGGCAAGACGGCCTTCGGAATGCTCTAGCCCCGACGGGCCGGGCAGACGCGTCAAGAAGGTCAGTGCGATCAGGAACAGTCCGATTTCCTGGGCGATCAGCCGCATAACCCGTGCCTAGTCCTTGCCTGAGACGCCGGCGCTTTCGAAAGTCGCCATATCGGTTAGCATATTACAGGACGCCCGCAACAGGGGAAGCGCAAGCAATGCGCCGGTCCCTTCGCCCAGGCGCATATCGAGTTTCAGCAAGGCTTCCACCCCCAACGAGGCGAGCATCAGCGTGTGTCCCGGTTCGTGGGACTGGTGGGCATGGATCAGATAGGGCGCAATTTCGGGCCGGGCGCGGCGTGCGGCCAGGGCGGCGGCTGTCGAAATGAACCCATCGACCAGAACGGTGCACTTGGCCGCCGCAGCCGCGATCATAGCGCCCGCCATGGCGGTGATTTCCAAACCGCCGAATGCGCAGAGCGCATCGAACGGAGAAAGCGGTCCGGGCCTGCGCGCAGCGGCCTGTGCCAAAAGGTCGAGTTTGCGGGCAACGCCCGGGGCATCGAGCCCGGCGCCTGGGCCGGTGAGGCCTGCAAGATCGATCCCGTCGATGGCGTGGGCCAGCAGCGCTGCCGATGCTGTGTTGCCGATGCCCATTTCGCCAAGGGCGATGACGCGGGCGCCCTGCCCGACCGCGCGATTGGCGCAATCGGCGCCGAATTGCAGCGCGGCGGTGATTTCACCGGGCGTCAGTGCGTCCTCAGTGATGGCATTGCGGGTGCCTGCCCTGATCCCGGCGCGTGCCAGTCCGGGGTGGTCGGGCAAGTCGCCCATCACGCCCGCGTCTGCGACGGTGATCGCGGCGCCGACGGTCTGGGCAAAAACATTGGCGGCGGCACCGCCCGACAGAAAGTTGAGGACCATCTGCGCGGTCACATCGCTGGGCCAGGCCGAGACGCCTGCCGCAACCATGCCGTGGTCGCCTGCGAAGATCAGCAGATGTGCGGGATCGGCAACGGGCGTGTCGGTGTCCTGAGCCCCGGCCATCTGGACGGCCAAAGCCTCGATCCGGCCAAGCGATCCGGGCGGTTTGGTTTTGATGTCGATCTGGCCCTGGACGCGCGCTGTGCGCGCGCCATCCGGTGCACCGATCTTAACATCATTCAGCATTGTCGCTGCCCGTTTCTGCCACCGTGAGCGCAGGGATACGGGCCACGAAGTGACCTTTGACCCCTTGCGGCCATTGTTTGAACGGAACCCGGCCGGTTTCCGACGCAGAGTGGTGGCGGGCGTATTCGACGACGGCTTCGGCCGAGGCGCCGGTCGGCGTAAACATGCCCAGCACATAGGTCAATTTGCCGGGCGCGGTGATGGCCGTGTTGCAATGACGCTCGCACCCCATCAGGCAGGATTGGCGCTCGACGGTCAGCTCTGACACATCCGCGGCGAGGGCTTCGATGTGATCGGCGAGGATCTCGCCGCCGGTCTTGCCGTCGGGACCGATCTTGTCCTCGCGGGAATGCCGGCATGTGTCGCAGACGAAAATCGTCGTGGTCATGAAGTTTCCTTTAAGAATCGGACAGCCGGGTTTTAGCGCCCGGGCCGGGTCGTGTCTGCGGCCAATCGAGGCGTTTTTGGCGTTGAAGGCGACCAAGTGCAGGAGTATGGAATGAGGACGAACAGCGCACCTTACGGGGCTGAGCGGGACCGGAGCGGAGGCCGACCCATATCGGGGGCCGAGGCCTGGGTTGTTCGGGGGTCATTTGCCCCTGCCCTCGTTGTGCGCGTTAACAAGAGAGGGAAATGACATGATCCGTATCGCAGCTTTTGCCACCGCACTGGTTCCGGCCTCGGCCGCCGCCCATCCCGGTCACGGTGCCGGTCTGCATGGCCATGGCGAAGAAATCGCCGCAGTGGCCGCGATCTGCGCCGTGGCGGGGTTGGTCTTGCTGGTCCGGCGCGCAAGATGAGCCGAATTGGCGTGATGGTCTGCGGCCATGGCTCGCGCAGCCAGGCCGCAGTCGACGAATTTGCCGTGGTCGCCAAGCGGCTGCGCGACCGGTTTCCGGACTGGCCGGTCGAGCACGGGTATCTGGAATTCGCGAACCCGGTTCTGCGCGATGGCATGGATACGCTGCGCAAGGCAGGTTGCGACCATATTCTGGCCGTGCCGGGCATGTTGTTCGCCGCCATGCACGCCAAGAACGATATTCCTTCGGTTCTGAACACCTATTCGGCCCAGCACGGCATCAAGGTTCAGTATGGGCGCGAGCTGGGCGTTGATCCGCGGATGGTTGCCGCGGCGGCCGACCGGGTGAAGGCGGCCATTGCCGCGGCGGATGCTGCGGGGGGGGGCGTGCCCGCGCACGAGACCTGTCTGGTTGTCATCGGGCGCGGCGCGTCGGACCCGGATGCCAATGGCAATGTCGCCAAGATCACGCGGCTGCTGTGGGAAGGCCTGGGTTTCGGCTGGGCCGAGACCGGATATTCCGGAGTGACCTTTCCACTGGTCGAGCCTTGTTTGGAGAAGGCCGCAAAACTGGGTTTCCGGCGGATCATCGTCTTTCCCTATTTCCTGTTCACAGGCGTTCTGGTCGATCGGATTTACGGGTTCACGGATCTGGTCGCGGCGGCGCATCCCGAGATCGATTTCGTCAAAGCGGCGTACTTGAACGATCACGACCAGGTTATTGATACCTTTGCCGAACGGGTGACCGAGATTTTGGACGGCGAGAACCTGATGAACTGTGCGATGTGCAAATATCGCACGCAGGTACTGGGCTTTGAGGCCGAGGTTGGCAGTCCGCAAGAAAGCCATCACCACCATGTCGAGGGCCAGGGTGCCAGCGCGCCCGGATCGAACGTTGCGGATTGTGCGTTGTGCGATGATTTCTGCACGGGGGTGTGCCGGTTGCCGGAGCATCAGCCGGGCGGTCATCATCACCATCACGCGCATGATCACAGCCATAAACACGATCATGGGCACGCGCACGATCATGGGCACAGCCACAGCCACAGCCACGCGCACGATCATGGGGATCATGACCACCATCATCCGCCCTATCCCCATGCCGACCATCCGATGGGACCTGAAAGCGTTCGTAAACACGCCAAGGACAGCTAGGTGGCGCTGTTCGATACGGTCATCATTGTGGATTGGTCTTCGGCCAAGACCCCGAAACGGGGCGGTGACAGTATCTGGTGGGCGTTGCACCGCCGCGGCGGCGGCCACGCTGATGGATCGCGGCAGGACGGGTTGCAGGCGATCGGCAACCCGACGACGCGGGCCGAGGCGGTTGCGATCCTGGCGCATCTGATCGCAGCCGAAGCCGATTTGGGTCAGCGGGTGCTGGTCGGGTTTGATTTTCCCTTCGGTTATCCGGTCGGATTTGCCCGGCATGTCTGCGGGGCGGCATCTGCGCTGGCGCTGTGGGACTGGTTGACGGAAAACATCGCCGATGCGCCCGACAATGCCAACGACCGGTTCGAATGCGCCGGGCGGATCAATGCGCTGTTCGACGGGCCGGGGCCGTTTTGGGGGCGGCCCGCGGGCGCGGATATTCCGGGATTGGCCGAGCGAAAGGCCGGGATCGTCTATGATCAGGTGCCGGAGCGGCGTTTGGTAGAACAGCGCGTGACGCGCGCACAGCCGGTCTGGAAACTGTTCACCACCGGATCGGTCGGGGGACAGGTTTTGTTGGGCCTGCCAGCGCTGAACCGCCTGCGCCGGGATGCCCGCCTGCGCGGCCGGGTTGCCGTTTGGCCGTTTGAAACCGGTCTGACGCCCGGCGAGGCGCCGGTTGTTCTGGCAGAAATTTATCCGTCGCTTTTGGACCGCGCCATCGAGGCCGGGCGCAGGGATGGTGAAGTCAAGGACGCGGCCCAGGTCCGCGTGACGGCGGCGGCCTATGCGGCGCTGGACGATGCGGGTGGTCTGGCGCCGCTGTTCGAGGCGGCTGCGGACCTTACGGCAGACGAACGCCGGATCATCGAAACCGAGGAAGCCTGGATCCTGGGTGCAGGGCATGAACAGGCCCTGCGGGAGGCCGCCTGATGTTGCGATACGAGCGCGACCCTGCCGAGATTTACCGCCAATCGTTCCAGATCGTCGAACGTGAATCGCGGTTGGACCATCTGCCGGATGACCTGCAACCGGTGGCGGTGCGGCTGGTTCACGCCTGCGGGATGCCCGAGATCACGGCCCGGCTGGCATGGTCGGGTGGCATTGTTGCATCGGCGGTCGCGGCCTTGCGGGCCGGGGCTCCGGTGCTGTGCGATTGCGAGGCCGTGGCCGCGATGGTGATCCGGCGCCTGTTGCCTGCCGATAATCGGGTGATCTGCACGCTGAACGATCCTACGGTCCCGGATCTGGCGCGCGAGACGGGCAATACCCGGTCCGCGGCGGCGGTCGAATTGTGGGACCAGGATCTGAGCGGCGCGGTCGTGGCCATCGGCAATGCGCCGACCGCACTTTTTCATTTGCTGGAGCGGATCGATGACGGGGCGCCCTGCCCCGCGGCGTTCCTGGGATTTCCGGTCGGGTTTGTTGGCGCGGCGGAATCCAAGGCCGAACTGGCCAGTGACCCGCGCGGCGCGCCGTTTTTGACCCTGCGTGGGCGGCGCGGCGGTTCGGCGATGGCGGCGGCGGCGGTCAACGCGCTGGCCGGGCTGGCGGGAGGCAAAAGATGAGCGAGCCATGGCTGACCGTTATCGGGATCGGTGAAGACGGCATCGACGGATTGTCGGCGGCTGCGCGCGCCGCGGTCATGGGCGCCGAGGTAATTATCGGCGGCGAGCGCCATCACCAGCTGACGCCGGATCTGACGGCGGAACGGCTGCGTTGGCCGCACCCGTTTTCGGCGTTGATCGATGAGTTGAAGGCAATGAAAGCCCGGCGCCCCGTGGTCCTGGCAACCGGCGATCCATTGTGGTTTTCGGTGGGTGCACGCCTGACCAAGGCGATCCCGGCGGGCGAGATCACGTTTCACCCGCAATTGTCGGCGTTTCAATTTGCGGCCTGCCGAATGGGTTGGTCCTTGGCCGATGTGGAGACGTTGACAGCGCACGGGCGGCCTGCCGAGCAGGTGGTGCCCTGGTTCTGGCCGGGCGCGCGATTGTTGGTGTTGACGGCGGGGGCCGCAACGCCCGGCGCGCTGGCACGGTTATTGGCGGCGCGCGGTTATGGTGCGTCACCCATGACGGTTCTCGGCAGTTTGGGCGGGGCGTCGGAGACGCGCACCGAAGCGAGCGCGGCGGATTGGGCCGCCGCGGATCCTGCTGCAGAGATGCCTGCGTTCCACACGCTTGCGATTGAATGCAAGGGCCAGCCCGAGACATTGTTACCGCGCGGACCGGGCCTGCCCGATGATGCGTTCGAGCATGATGGCAAGCTGACCAAGCGCGAAGTGCGGGCCATGACGCTGTCGCGGCTGATGCCTGCGCGAGGCGCGGTCTTGTGGGATATCGGGGTTGGCTGCGGCTCGGTCGCGATTGAGTGGATGAGGGCGGCAAAGGACGGAGCGGCGGTTGGGTTCGACCTTAACCCGCAGCGCCTGGCGATGGCTGGGCGCAATGCCATGGCGCTGGGCACACCGCGATTGGAGTTGATCGAAGGAAGCGCGCCAGCGGCACTGGAGGCCGTACCGGCACCCAAAGGAACGAGCGCCGATATACGCCGCCCGGATGCTGTCTTTATCGGCGGCGGATTGTCCGAGGCGGTTTTTGACGCGGCCTGGACGCGCCTGCCTGCCGGTGGGCGGTTGGTCGCCAATGCGGTGACGCTGGAAAGCGAAGCTGTCTTGCTGGCCCTGCACTCGCAGCATGGCGGAGAGTTGACGCGCGTTTCCGTGCAGCGTGCGAGCCCCGTCGGAGAGTTGACCGGCTGGCGCCCCGCCATGCCGGTGACGCAATGGGCGCTGATCAAATGAGCGGGCGGCTTTATGGCGTGGGCGTCGGTCCGGGCGACCCGGAACTGATGACGCTGAAGGCGCACCGGTTGATATCCTCGGCGTCCGTTATCGCCTATCCCGCGCCGGACACGGGCCCCAGTCTGGCCCGGCAGATTGCGGCAGGGGCGATTTCGGAGGGCGCGGTTGAAATCCCAATGATCGTGCCGATGCGCGCCGAGCGGTTCCCGGCGCAGGAGGTCTATGAAGGGGCGGCGCACGAGATTGCGGGGCACCTGACGGCCGGGCGGGATGTGATCGTTCTGTGCGAAGGCGATCCGCTGTTTTATGGCTCGTTCATGTATCTTTACACCCGGTTGGCGGAAGACCATGAGGTCGAGATCGTGCCGGGTGTCTCCTCGCTGGGGGCCTGTGCATCGGCGCTGGGGCGTCCGCTGGTTTCGCGCAACGACGTTTTGACCGTTCTGCCCGGCCCCCTGCCTGACGATGCTTTGCGACCGCGAATTGAAGCGGCCGAAACCGTGGCGATCATGAAGGTCGGCCGCCATCTGCCGCGATTGCGGGCGTTGTTGGACGATATGGGACTTTCGCGGATTGCGGGTTATGTCGAGCGGGCATCAATGGGCGCCGAGACGGTTGCGCCGCTGACCGAGGCCCCGGCGACGGCGCCGTATTTTTCGATGATCCTGATCACAAGGGGGAGCGACCCTTGGCTGACCCAGACACCGTCCTGATTTGCCTGACCCCCGGGGGGGAGGCGCTGGCCCGCCGGATTTCCGCCGAGATCGGCGGCAGCGTGCATGGGCGCGCCGGGCGCACCAATGCCGATGTGACGTTTGAGGAAACGACCGCGCATGTGCGCGATCTGTTTGCCGCAGGCATCCCTGTTGTCGGGATCTGTGCGGCTGGAATTCTGATCCGTGCCGTTGCGCCGTTGCTGTCGGACAAATGGCGAGAGCCACCAGTTTTGGCGGTTTCCGAGGACGGTTCGGCAGTTGTTCCCCTGTTGGGCGGTCATCGCGGGGCGAACGATCTGGCGACGCGGATCGGCGCCGTTCTGGGCATCGCGCCGTCTGTGACGACCGCGGGGGATTTGTCCTTGGGTTCGGCGCTGGATGCGCCGCCGCCTGGCTGGCGCCTGCGGGGAAAGGATGCGGTCGCGGGACTGACCGCTGATTTGCTGGCGGGGGCGCCGGCACGACTGACCGGTGACGCCGGGCATCTGGCCGGGTTGGCCGGTCTGGCGAATGTTTCGATTGATCCTGCGCCTTGCGGGGCAACTGGGCGGGTCACGGTTCACGGGCTTAATTCGGACGGACAGGCGTTGCCGGACCGGACCGTCAGTCACGAGCGAACCGAAATTGCGCTGGGCGTCGGGTGTGCCCGGGACTGCCCGGCGGACGAATTGGCGGGGCTGGCGCGCGCCGCCCTGTCATCAGCAGGCGTGCCGGACGAGGCGGTTTCCGGGGTATATTCGCTGGACCTGAAGGCGGACGAGGCAGCGGTCTTGGACCTGGCCGATGCGTTGAAGGTACCGGCCCGGTTTTTCGATGCGGCGCGGTTGGAGTTGGAGGCGCCACGGCTGGCCAATCCGTCGGATGTTGTCTTTGCCGAGGTTGGATGTCACGGCGTGGCCGAAGGCGCGGCTTTGGCGGCAGCAGGGCCGGACGGCACGCTGATTGTGGAGAAACGGAAATCGGCCAATGCGACGGTGGCGATTGCCCGGGCGCCGGGGCCGATTGTCGATCTGCCGGGACGCGCGCGGGGTCAGGTCAGCCTGGTTGGTATTGGTCCCGGTCAGGCCGATTGGCGCACACCGGAAGCATCGCGCCTGATTGCTGCCGCTGACGAGCTGGTCGGATATGGCCTTTACATTGACCTGCTGGGTCCGGTGGCGCGGGGCAAGCCGCGCCGGGATTTTCCGCTGGGCGGCGAGGAAGATCGTTGCCGCCACGCCCTGGAGCGCGCGGCCGAGGGAGTGCATGTCGCCCTGATCTGCTCGGGCGATGCCGGGATCTATGCGATGGGGGCGCTGGTCTACGAGTTGATGGACCGGTCCGAAAACGGTGTCAGCGCGGCAGCACGCCGGGTCGAGGTTGTCTCGGCGCCCGGGGTTTCTGCATTGCAAGCGGCGGCGGCGCGGATCGGGGCACCTCTGGGTCATGATTTCTGCGCGATATCACTGTCGGATCTGCTGACACCGCGCGGCGATATTCAACGCCGGGTCCGCGCGGCGGCGGAGGGAGATTTTGTGATCGCCTTCTACAATCCGGTTTCGGTCCGGCGGCGCGAACTGTTTCCCTGGGCCTTGGATCTGTTGCAGCGGCATCGCCCGGCAAATACGCCCGTTGTGTTGGCGCGGACGCTGGGGCGGCCCGACGAGCGGGTTACCGTCCATGACCTTGCCGACGTGCATGTCGATCAGGTCGACATGATGACTGTGGTCCTGATCGGGTCGTCGCAATCGCGAACCGTCAAAGTCGGTGGCAGAGCACGGGTTTATACGCCGCGTGGATACGCGGCAAAGCATGGAGATGTTTCGTGAGCGTTCACTTTATTGGTGCCGGGCCCGGTGATCCCGATCTGATCACCGTCAAGGGATTGAAGCTGATCCAATCGTGCCCGGTTTGTCTTTACGCGGGATCGTTGGTGCCCGAGGCGGTGGTGGCGGCGGCGCCCGCCGATGCCCGGGTTCTGGACACAGCGCCCATGACCCTGGACGAGATCGTCGACGAGATGGCCCGTGCCTTCGCCGAGGGGCAGGCCGTTGCGCGGGTTCATTCGGGCGATCCATCGCTTTACGGTGCGATTGCCGAGCAGATCAGGCGGTTGCGGACGTTGGAGATCCCGTTCGACATCACGCCCGGGGTGCCCGCCTTTGCAGCCGCGGCGGCGGCGATCGGGCAGGAATTGACGGTGCCGGAGATTGCGCAAACCGTGATCCTGACCCGCACGGCGATGAAGTCGAGTGCGATGCCGGAGGGCGAGGATCTGGACACGCTGGGCCGGACGGGGGCGACGCTGGCGATCCACTTGTCGATCCGCAACCTGCTGGAAGTGCAACGCAGGTTGACGCCCTATTATGGCGCCGACTGCGCGGTGGTGGTGGCGTACCGGGTCGGATGGCCCGATCAGTTGATCCTGCGCACGACGCTGGGCGATTTGCGCGACCGGGTGCGGGCCGAGAAGATCACGCGAACGGCGCTGATCTTGATGGGGCCGGCGCTGTCGGCGAGCGATTTCCGGGACAGTGCGCTTTACGACGGGCAGCATCCGCACATTCTGCGCCCGAAGCGGCGGAAGGTTCAGGGCGCGGGCGCTTAGAACACGTTTCGATCTGATTGAATCAGATCGAGCGCTCTAAGTCGTTGATTGGTCACACTTTCGCGACGCCTGATCGAAGCAGTCAGGCTGGAAAGTGCTCTAGCGACTGAAGTCTGATTGTACGGGGTATTTGGCCTCAGAGCCTCAGAGTCTCATGGCGCCGAGGCGTCCCTGCACGCGGTCGCTTTCGATGATGTGGGCGTAGGATCCGAACACGGTTCCGGCGCGCAGGCCGATTGTGCCGAGATCGCGTCCTTCGGCATCGGCTGCTTTGAAAAGCGGGTCGCCATCGGCGCGCAGTTCGGTCGAGTAGTGAAATTCGTGCGCTTTCAGGGGTGCCTGCCAGGGGCCGCCCAGTGCCTCGAGGCGGCGATAGCCGAGATGGCGGCGGCGTTCGGCGAAACTGGTTTCGGCCCGCAACATGCCCAGCATTGCATGGCGGGTTCCGTCGGCTGCGGTCAACCCGTCGCCCAGCACCA
The DNA here is from genome assembly GCA_951813525.2 of uncultured Limibaculum sp. Classification (GTDB taxonomy): domain Bacteria; phylum Pseudomonadota; class Alphaproteobacteria; order Rhodobacterales; family Rhodobacteraceae; genus Thermohalobaculum. The sequence continues at coordinate 811,426 of CATOTJ020000002.1, read as the reverse complement.
TATAGCCGCCGCACTCGCCATAGATCGTGGCGCCGCGGTTCTGGGCACTGCGCATGGCATTGGCGAAACTGGTGGCGGCGGCGATCTGTGCGGCGTGCAATTCGGGATACCCGCCCGGCAGGAAAACGGCATCGGCGTCATTGCCCGGTCCCTGATCTGCAAGGGGCGAGAAGGGATAAATCTCGGCGCCTTGGGCAGACCAGTCTTGCAGCATGTGCGCATAGGCAAACCCAAAGGCCTGGTCCATGGCAACGGCGATGCGTTGTCCGAGCAGCGGAAGGGGCGACGGCGTGCCGCCCGCTGCCTCGACCTGCGTGGCGACGCGCGCAATGGCATCGAGATTGCAATTGGCCGCGACCAGATCGGCGGCGCGGTCGATAAAGGCCGAAAGATTCGGATGTTCGCCCGCCGGAACCAGGCCGAGATGCCGGGACGGGGCCTGTAGATCATCGGTCGCGGGAAGGCATCCCAGGATGGGCACGGTGTCCGCGATTGCGGCGCGGACCATGTCGAAATGGCGCGGGCTGCCTGCGCGGTTCAGTATGACCCCGGCGATGCGGGTGGACCGGGCGGCAAACCCCTCGATCAGGGCAACGGTGCTTTGCGCCATTCGAGCGATATCGACGACCAGGATGACCGGGATATCCAAGGCCTCGGCCAGTTTCTGTACCGACCCGGCGCCGCCTGGCCGGGTGCCTGCGGCCCCGTCAAAAAGGCCCATGGCGCCTTCGATGATCATCAGGTCGGCGGGCGCCATGGCAGCGCGCGCGCGCAATTGCGCGTTATCGGCGGCCCAACTGTCCAGATTGATGCAGGGGTTGCCCGTCGCCGCGCGGTGAAAGGCCGGGTCGATATAGTCGGGCCCGGACTTGGCCGAAGAGACGTTCGTGCCTTGGGTCTTGAGTGCGCGCAGAAGACCGAGGGTGATCATCGTTTTACCCTGGGCCGAAGACGGCGCGGCGATGGCCAGCGCCCTCATGTTTCAAGCATTCTGGGCAGTTGCATCAGTTTGTCTTCCCGGCTTGTGCCTGCGCCTTGGCGGCGCGTTCGGCGGCTTTGTCGCGTGATTTTTCGCGTGCCATTTCCAGGCGGCGGCGCAGATCGGCCAATTCATCCTCGCGTTCCGTGATTTTTTCTTCGAGGGACGCACAGTAGCGATCCGGGCTGAGCGCCATGAGCCGGTCGATCAGGTTGAAGGCCAGTGCGATCTTGAGCAACCGCGTTGCCAAGCCGCGCAGGCGATAGGCCTTGGCCATTTTCGAGGCCTGGGCGATCTGCAGGAACCGGAACAATTGCAGCGTGCGCAGAAACGCAATCAGCGGTAGAATGATGATGACGATATTGATCCAGTGTTTCTGGCAATATTTCAGCTTTTTGGGCGCCAGCGACACCATGATGGCGAATTCGAGCGCAAACGAAAACCAGATCAACGCCATCAGGACGATGAGCAGGATTTCGAGATTGGGCGAGTTTTCAACGGCCTCCGGGAAGCCGAAATCCACGATCAGGACGGGTACGATGAGGGCCGTCGCGATCAGCATCGGCACGGCGGTGCGCTGTTCCATCTGGGCCACCGATTCCGCCGTAACCGGCAACCAATCGTAGTTTGGCAGCCAGACCCAGTCGTTGCTGCGCCGGGGTGAAATCGTCATGCGGACGGGCGGTAAAAATACGACCAACAGGAGCCGTTTCAGGGCCGGTTTTCGGTCCGAAGCCACCAGATAGCCTGCGACCCCTTCCACCACGATCACCAGCCAGAGGGCGAGGAGCGTCAACGGCAGGGCGGCGTGGTAAAGCGGCATTTTCTGGATCGGTTTCACGGCACCGCCATGGGGCAGCATGATGGCCAGAATGCCCATGAACGCGAAGGCGACCCAGAACATCCACTTTGCCCGGGCCAGATCATAGGGCGATTCGATATCCGGGCCTGACCGGCGGCCCAGCGCGGCCCCGGCAGTGTCGCCGAATTCAGATCGTGTCAGCCCATCATCCATTTGCGGTCAGATCGCACCGTGCTCGAATCTTTGTGCTCGAATCTTTAGAAAGCCATCGTACCCGTCTAGGTGGTGAAGTCCTAGGGCCAGAGACGCCCATCCCGGGTCCGATCCGCCTTTCGCATGAAGGTCCGCGTATCGTCAGCCGATATCGGCGAGCGACCTTGCGCCCAGCGGATCGAGATCGGAGGCTGGTCTGCCGGCCATCTGGCCGACCCAGTCCAGAACGCCGCGCAGGCGCACGACTTGGCCGATGCAGATGATCGCCGGGGGTTGCACGCCCTGTTCGGCCGCATCGGCGGCGGCGCGGGACAACGTTGTTTCGAGCACGCGCATTCCGGGCAGCGAGGCATCGGTGACAATGGCGACGGGTTCGTCGCCGCTGCGGCCGGCGTCGATCAGCTTTGCGGTGATCTTGGGCAATGTCTTGATTGCCATATAGCAGACGATTACCGGCGAGGACCGCGCCAGCGCGACCCAATCGATATCGCCGGGCGCATCGCCGGTCTGGTCGTGGCCTGTCAGGAAAGTAACCGTCTGGTTCACATCGCGGTGGGTCAGCGGAATTCCGGCATAGGCCAGACCGCCGATGCCTGCGGTGATCCCGGGTACGATGCGGATCGGGATGCCTGCGGCGACGAGCGTTTGCGCCTCTTCCCCGCCGCGCCCGAAGACAAAGGGATCGCCGCCCTTGAGGCGCAGGACCCGTTTCCCGGCGCGGGCCAGCTCGATCAGGCGCAGCGAGATATCGCGCTGTTTCGGCGAGGGTTTGCCGCCGCGTTTTCCGGCATATTCGACTTCGGCCCCGGGCCGGACCCAGCCCAGGATGCGGTCATCGACCAGCGCGTCATAGACCACCACGTCGGCCTGACCCAAAGCGTTTGCGCCGTGGACGGTCATCAAACCTGGATCGCCGGGGCCCGCGCCGACGAGCCAAACCCAACCGGGCGAGAGCACCGGCAGGTCGGCATTGGCAGGGATCGGCAATTGCGTCATGTCTGGACTATAGGTCAGGGGCGGGGCCGGGCGAAAGACCTGTCGCGACGCGCTGATTGCCTTTCCCGCCGTTTCGGCCTGCGCAGCCGGATATTCGGTTCGCAGATTTTGATGGGTGCCGTAGAGTGCAGTTATGGCAGGTGCGGTTATGACAGGCGCGTCGATGGCAGGTGAGACACCGCAGAAATTGCGAACCGGTTGGACGACCGGGGCCTGCGCGGCGGCGGCGGCCCAGGCGGCAGTGCGCGGTCTGATCACCGGACAAGTGCCTGCTTTGGTTTCCATTACATTGCCGCGTGGCCAGACGCCGAGTTTTGCAATCGAGAGGGCGGAGACCGGCCCGGGTTGGGCCGAGGCGGCGATTCGCAAAGATGCGGGCGATGACCCCGACGTGACGCATCAGGCGTTGATTGTTGTCCGGGTCGCCGAAGGGTCCGGAGGGTTGAATTTCCATGCCGGGGACGGGGTTGGCACCGTGACGATGCCCGGTTTGCCGATCGCGCCAGGCGAGCCTGCAATCAACCCGGTTCCGCGGCGCATGATCGATCAGGAAATCAGTGCAATCGCTGCCGATCATGGCCGCAGCGTCGATTTCGAGGTGACGGTGTCGATCCCAGGCGGCGAGGCATTGGCGGCGCAAACCTGGAACCCCAGATTGGGGATTGTCGGGGGTTTGTCGATCCTGGGCACGACCGGGATTGTCCGGCCGTTTTCCTGCGCGGCCTGGATCGCGTCGATCCATCGCGGGATCGACGTGGCGCGTGCGTCCGGTCTGACCCATGTGATGGGGGCGACGGGGGCGACATCGGAAGCTGCCGCGCAGCGCCATCACAACCTGTCCGATATTGCCTGTCTGGACATGGGCGATTTTGCCGGTGGGTTGATGAAGTATCTGCGGCGCCATCCGGTCGACAGGTTCACCCTGGCGGGCGGGTTCGCGAAATTGGTCAAGCTGGGACAGGGCGCGATGGATCTGCATTCCGGGCGCAGTCAGGTGGATTTCGCAGAGTTGGCGCAATTGGCCGGGGCGGCCGGTTGCGATCCTGCGCCGATCGCCGCGGCCAATACGGCGATGGAGGCATTGGAGCATGGCGGCCCGGCATTGGCGCAGGCGGTGGCCGGGAAGGCCCTGAACGCTGTCGACAATGTATTGCGAGGCAGCGGAGTTGGCACCGATGTGATCGTGGTCGACCGGTCCGGGCGGATCGTTGCGCAGGCCGGAGTTGGCACTTGACCCGGGTCTTGTTGCTGGGCGGGACCGCCGAGGCGCGCAAGGTGGCGGACGAATTGGCCCTGTTGCCTGGTCTGTCGCCGATTGCGTCGCTGGCAGGGGCAACACGGACCCCGGAACAATACGCGGTCCCGGTCCGGCGCGGCGGGTTTGGCGGCGCGGACGGTTTGCGAAATTGGTTGCGGCGTCAATCGTGCGGTGCGGTCCTGGATGCAACCCATCCATATGCCGAGAGAATGCAGGCGAACGCGATGACGGCGACCGCATCGTTGGGCGTGCCTTATCTGCGTCTGTTGCGGCCTGCTTGGGCCGTGCGGCCCGGCTGGGTCGAGGTGGCGGACGCGGCCAGCGCCGCTGGGCACTTGCCGCCCGAGGCGCAGGTCCTGCTGACGAGTGGCAGAAAGGAGTTGGAGCCGTTTTATGCGCGGCGGGATGTGACCTATTTTCTGCGTTCGATCGAGGCGGTTCGCGATCTGCCCAGCAATGTCAGGCCCATTCTGGCGCGCCCGCCTTTTACGTTGGAAGGTGAGACGGCGTTTCTGAAGGACCGGGCGATCAGCCATCTGGTGACCAAGAACGCTGGCGGCAGCGGAACAGCGAAACTGGATGCAGCCGATTCTATGGGATTGACGACGATTGTGATCAGACGCCCACCGATGCCCGACTGCACGATGACCGGGACGGTGGACGGCGCTGTCGCTTGGTTGCGCAACCAGGTCGCATTCGCGGGATAAGTGCCGCTGCGTCCGGCCGGTGCAGCGGGATCGCTTGACAGTTCGCCGGAATTGACAGAACTGTCGAACAGCACGGTCCCTATTGTGGCGGTCCCAAGGACTGTCCAGGGCCAAGAGGGAATGCGGTGCGCACCGACCCAATCCGGGGGTGCCATGCCGCAGCCGCCCCCGCGACTGTAAGCGGAGCGCGCCCCCGATAGCCACTGGCCAACGGCCGGGAAGGCAGGGGGCGGTTCGGGTCGAAGGCAACATGCCCGGACCCCGCCGCGAGCCAGGAGACCTGCCGTGCGTTGTGAAAAACCCTGCCGTCGGGTGTGACGGAGAGGAGAGAGAGATGAAAAAGACGCTGATCGCCGTAGCTGCCGCATTGGCCGCAACCCCTGCCCTTGCTCACCATCCCCTGAACGGGATGCCGATGGAAACCTTCGCCCACGGTGTTTTGTCGGGCGCCGGTCACCCGGTCCTGGGCTTTGACCATCTGTTCTTCATTATCGCGGTTGGTATCGCGGCGCTCTTTACCGGACGCGCCCTGACGGCGCCTGCGGGATATATCACGGGGATGCTGGGCGGCTGTGCCCTGGTCATGGGCGGTGTCGCGCTGCCAGCGGTCGAGTTCGTCATCGCGTTGTCGCTGGTGATTGCCGGGGCGATCCTGATGTCGGGCCGTGCGCTGTCGCTGGTCGCGGCAGTCGGCCTGTTCGGTGCTCTGGGTCTTTTCCACGGTTGGGCCTTTGGCGGTGCAATCACCGGCCAGGAAGGCGGCGCTGCGACTGCCGTGATCGCAGGCTATCTGATCGGTCTGGCAGCGGTTCAGTGGATCATCGCGATCGCCGCGGGCAAACTGATCGCGCGCCTGATGGACACGCTGGATGCAACAGCCCTGCCCGCCCGCCTTGCCGGCGGCATGGTCGCGGGTGCTGGTGTCTTCCTGGTGTTGGAAGCGGCGGAAGGTTCTGCTTTCGCCGCGCTCGGCTGGGGCTGATCCCCTTCCATTCCTGACCGAGGCCGGGGCCCCCTCCGGCCTTTTCCTGCATTCTGCAAGGAGCGCAAGCGATGGCGCAAAAGATTCCTGCGACCGTTATCACCGGCTTTTTAGGTGCCGGGAAGACGACGTTGATCCGCAATCTGCTGGCGCAGGCGGGTGGTCGGCGCATTGCATTGATCGTCAACGAATTCGGCGATATCGGCATTGACGGCGAGGTTCTGAAGAGTTGCGGCGATGCGGCCTGTTCCGAGGAGGATATCGTCGAGCTGTCGAACGGGTGCATCTGTTGCACGGTTGCGGATGATTTTGTGCCGACCATGCAGGCGCTGATCGACCGGGACCAGCCGCCCGAGCATATCGTGATCGAAACGTCTGGCCTGGCGCTGCCGCAGCCATTGGTGCGCGCGTTCAATTGGCCGGAGATCCGCACCCGGGTTACGGTCGACGGCGTTGTCACCGTGGTAGATGGACCGGCTGCGGCGGATGGACAGTTTGCCCCCGATCTGGCGGCGATCGATGCACAGCGCGCGGCGGACGAAAATCTGGATCACGAAACGCCGCTGTCCGAGTTGTTCGAGGATCAGCTGGCCTGTGCCGATATGGTCGTGGTTTCCAAGACGGATCGGATGGAAGGCGACGCTGCCGACCGCTTGATCGCGGGCCTGGGCCAGGATGCGCGGGACGGGGTTACGTTCGTCCGCTCTTCGGTCAGTGGTCTGGGGCCGGATGTCCTGTTGGGTCTGGGGATTGGCGCCGAGGAGGATCTTGAGGCGCGGCACGAGGTTCATCATCACCACCATCACGATGAGGGCGATGACGGTGATCACGGCCACGATGATCAGGACCACGGTGATCACGACCACGAGCATGAACACGGCCATGACGAGTTCGAAAGCTTTCATGTTGCGCTCGGCGAGATCGCAGATGCCAATACCTTTGCCGAACATCTGGCCGATGTGATCCGGTCACACGGCATTTTGCGGCTGAAGGGGTTCGCCGCGGTTCAGGGCAAGCCGATGCGCCTGGTCATTCAGGCCGTTGGTCCGCGGGTCGATACCTATTTCGACCGCCCGTTTGGAGCAGATGAACGTCAGACCCGGTTGGTTGTGATCGGTCAGGCCGGGCTGGATCAGGCCGCGATCCGGTCCGCTATCGGGGAATGAACGGGCTGATCATTTCGCGCGACGATGCCCTGGGGGCTGACGCGCTGGATCTGATCGCCCAGTCCGAGGCGGAACTGGCCGCGCTTTACCCGCCGGAGGTACGTTACGCCTTCTCTCCCGATGAGTTGCGGGGCGCGGGTGTTCGCTTTCTGGTCGGGCACTGCGACGGCACGCCGGTTGTTTGCGGCGGCGTCGCGCTGTTGGACGGTTACGGCGAGTTGAAGCGCATCTTCGTGCGCCAGGATCGGCGCGGGTCCGGATTTGCCGACGCGATTGTCGGTGCTTTGGAAGATCAAGCCCACAAGGCGGGATTACCGCTGATGCGCCTGGAGACCGGTTTGGCCAGCCCGGCGGCGATCCGGTTTTATTCCCGGCTGGGATACCGCGAGATCGGACCGTTCGGCGGCTATGAAGAAAACGGATCCAGCGTTTTCATGGAGAAGCCGTTGTGACCCGGTTCCGGTCGATTTCACCCATTAGCATGGCCTGACCGATGCATTTATTGCTCGCCCAGCCAGGAGAAGTAACCGATGGCGCCGAGGCGGTCGACCTTGGTCAGACGCCTGGCGATGTCATCATCCTGTCGGCGGCCGATACCGAGTTAGCGGCGTTGGCAGAGGCACGGGCCGAGATGGCGGAAGGCGGCGATGCCGGTGCGCCGGAGCTGCGGCTGGCGTCGCTTTTACATCTTGCGCACCCGATGTCGGTCGATCTTTACCTGGACCAGACCGCAACGAAATCGCGGGTCGTCATTGCGCGAATCCTGGGCGGCGAAGGGTATTGGCCTTATGGCCTGGAGCAGTTTACGGCCCGTCTGGCCGCGGCGGGCGTTTCGTTTGTCGCATTGCCGGGCGATGACAAACCGGACGAGGCGCTGTGGCGCGTTTCGACCGTTTCGCGCGCGATGTGGGAAGGCTTGCTGGCCTGTTTTGTCGAGGGCGGGCCGCAGAATATGGTCGAAGTTCTGCGCGCCGCGCAGGGATTGGTGGTCGAGAAGGATGGCGGCGAAGGTGTTTTGCCCATTGCCAAGCCCTTGCTGCGCGCCGGTCTTTATTGGCCGGGCGCGGGCATCGCCGAACCGGATACGATCCGGGCGGCTTGGCGGGACCTGTCGGCACCGATCGTGCCGATCGTGTTTTATCGATCGTTGGTTCAGGGCGCCGGGCTGCATCCGGTGAACCGGCTGGTTCGGTCGTGCATGACCGAGGGGCTGAACCCGGTGCCGATTTTCGTCGCCTCGCTGAAAGACCCGGTTTCGGCGGGCACGTTGGAAGCATTGTTCGCCGAGTTTCCACCCGCGGTCATATTGAACGCCACATCTTTTGCCGTGTCGTCGCCGCAGGCCGGGTTTGCCGGGACGCCGTTGGACAAGCCCGGTGTGCCGGTTCTGCAAACCATCTTTTCGGGCGGAACCGAAGAGGCGTGGCGCGATGGCCTGAACGGTCTGTCCGCCCGGGATATCGCCATGAATGTGGCGCTGCCGGAGTTGGACGGGCGCGTTCTGACGCGCGCCGTCAGTTTCAAGTCGGAAGCCTATTTCGACGAGGCGACCGAATGCCGGATCGCCACCTATCGCGCCGAAGGCGGGCGGGTGCATTTTGTGGCGCGGCTGGCCGCCGGATGGGCCAGGGTGCAACGAAAATCACCCACCGATCGCCGGGTCGCGATTTTGCTGGCCAACTATCCCAACAGGGACGGGCGGCTGGCGAACGGGGTCGGGCTGGACACGCCCGCCAGTGCTGTGCAGACACTGCGCGCGCTGGCAGAGGCCGGATACCGGGTCGATGGCGCACCGCAGGACGGCGCCGAGTTGATGGCCCGCATTCAGGCCGGGCCAACGAACTGGCTGACCGACAGGGCCGAGCGAACCGGCGGCGAGCGCCTGCCGCTGGCTGACTATCTCGGGTTTTATTCGGACCTGCCGTGGAACCTGCGCCAACGGGTCGAGGAGCGTTGGGGCAAGCCCGAAGACGACCCGTTCTTTGTTGCGGGCGAGGGCGCGTTTGCGCTGTCGGTTTTGACCTTCGGCAATGCGGTGATCGGTATTCAGCCCGCGCGCGGGTATAATGTTGACCCCAAGGAGACATATCACGCGCCCGATCTTGTTCCGCCGCACAATTACCTGGCATTTTATGCCTGGCTGCGGCGGTCGTTCGGGGCTGATGCGATCATCCATCTGGGCAAGCACGGTAATCTGGAGTGGTTGCCGGGCAAGTCGTTGGCGTTGTCGGAGGAGTGCTTTCCCGAGGCGGTGCTGGGGCCGTTGCCCCATCTTTATCCGTTTATTGTCAACGATCCGGGGGAAGGCACGCAGGCCAAGCGGCGCACATCCGCCGTGATTGTCGATCACCTGACCCCGCCGCTGACGCGCGCCGAAACTTATGGGCCGCTGAAGGATCTGGAGGCGCTGGTCGACGAATATTACGAAGCCTCGGGCGTTGACCCGAGACGCCTGGATCATCTGCGCCGAGAGATCCGGTCGCTGGTTGCCGCTGAGCGGTTGGACGAAGACGCCGGGATCACGTCCGATATGGATGAAGACGCGGCTTTGCAGCAACTCGATACCTATTTGTGCGAATTGAAGGAAAGCCAGATCCGCGACGGCCTACATGTGTTCGGCGCCTCGCCGGTTGACGAATTGGAACGCGATCTGGCGATTGCGTTGGTCCGGGTGCCGCGTGGCGATGGGAAAGGTGGAAATGCCTCTCTGATCCGCGCCCTGGCCGTCGATTGCGGGATCGATCCCGGCGAATTCGATCCGTTGGATTGCGAGATGGGGCAATCCTGGACAGGTCCAAGGCACAAATTTCTGCATGTTGCGGGCGGCCCGTACGACGCCTGGCGCACGAACGGCGATACGGTCGAGAGGTTGGAGAAGCTTGCGATCCTTGCCCTTGGCTGGAAAGGCCATCCAAAGCATTTCAGGGCGACGGCGCCGGTATTGGAGGCGTTGCACGGCGAAACGTTCCCTGCCCTGCGAAGTTGCGGCGCGGCGGAGATGAACGGATTGCTGCGCGGGCTTGATGGCCGATTTGTCGCGCCTGGCCCGTCGGGTGCGCCGACGCGTGGCCGCCCGGATGTGCTGCCAACGGGTCGCAATTTCTATTCCGTCGACAGCCGGGCGATCCCGACGCCTGCGGCCTGGACGTTGGGCTGGCGGTCAGCCGAATTGCTGATCGAGCGGCATTTGCAGGACAATGGCGACTGGCCGCGGGCAATGTTGCTGACGGCCTGGGGCACGTCGAACATGCGCACCGGCGGTGACGACATTGCGCAGGGCTTGGCCCTGATGGGGGTTCGTCCGACCTGGGATCGGGCCAGTCGGCGGGTCACGGGGTACGAGATCATCCCCCTTTCGGCATTGGCGCGGCCGCGGGTTGACGTAACACTGCGGGTGTCCGGGTTTTTCCGCGATGCCTTTCCAGCGCAGATCGAGCTGTTCGATGCGGCGGCGCGGGCTGTCATGGCGTTGGATGAGCCAGGCGATCAGAACCCCGCTGCGGATCGGTTCCGGGCTGAAGGTGGCGAGGACAAGGCGTTTCGCGTCTTCGGGTCGAAACCCGGAGCCTATGGCGCAGGTTTACAGGCCATGATCGACGAGCGGCTTTGGGCGGACCGCAGCGATCTGGCGGAAAGCTATTTGGAGTGGGGCGGATATGCCTATGGCAAGGGCGCCGAAGGTGTGCGGGCGCGCGGCGCGCTGGAGGCCCGGCTGTCCGTGACCGATGCGGTTGTGCAGAACCAAGACAATCGCGAGCATGACCTGTTGGATTCGGACGATTATTATCAGTTCGAGGGCGGCGCCGCCGCGGCTGTCGAGCATCTGCGGGGCGCGGCGCCAACGATTTATCACAACGACCATTCCCGGCCTGAACGCCCGGTGATCCGGTCGCTGAGCGACGAGATCGGACGGGTTGTGCGGTCACGGGTTGTTAACCCGAAATGGATCGCGGGCGTCAAGCGCCACGGATACAAAGGCGCGTTCGAAATCGCTGCGACGGTCGATTATCTGTTCGCGTTTGCCGCCACGACCGGGGCCGTGCGCAACCATCACTTCGAGCTGGTCCATCAGGCGTTTATCGACGACGAGGACACGCGCGACTTCATTGCCGAGGCCAATCCGGCCGCGTTGAAGGAAATCGCCGAACGCCTTGACGAGGCTATCGAAAGGGGGCTTTGGCAACCGCGATCAAACTCCGCACGGACAACGTTGGCGGGTTTGCGGTGAAACATGCGGATGCGCTGCGCCAGATTGTGCGGGACGATCCAATCCTGTGGCCTGCACTGAAGACCGCGCGCGCGATGGATCTGCCCGATTGGTGGATCGTGTAGGGTGCGGTCTATAACACGGTCTGGAACAGACTGACGGGGCGGCCCGCCGGGCACGGGATTAAGGATATCGACCTCTTCTATTTCGATGCGGATACAAGTTGGGACGCCGAAGACCGGGTGATCCGTGCGGCTGCGGCGAAGTTTGCAGCGCAACCGCCCGTCGAGGTGCGAAACCAGGCGCGGGTGCACCTGTGGTACCAAGATCACTTTGGATACGCGATCGAACCGCTGACAGATTGCCGGGACAGCATCGCCGGTTTTGCGGCGCGAACGCATGCGGTCGGGGTCCGGTTGAGCGATCGGGATGATATTGAAATCTGCGCGCCGTTTGGGTTGGAGAACATTTTTGGACTGCGTTTGGTGCCGAACCCGCGCCATCACAACCGGGATACCCACGCCAATAAATCGCTGCGGTGTAAAGAGCTATGGCCTGAGATTGATGTCGAGCCATGGCCAGGGTTCAGCGTGCTGGACAAAGCCGGTGCAAGCGAGGACTGGCCAGCGTTGTTGGCGATGATCCGCCGGGCTTTCGCGTTTATGGAGGGGCGGATCGATCCGCCATCGTCCCTGCACCGTTTGAATGCCGCAGCATTGGCCAAGAAGGCGCGTGACGAGATTTGCCTGCTGGCGCGCAGCGACGAACAAGTGGTTGGCTGCGTCTTTTGCCGGCCGCAAGCCGATCATCTTTATATCGGCAAGATGGCGGTCGAACCGCACCGGCAAGGGCAAGGGATCGGCCGGTGGTTGATGATTTCGGCGGAAGACCAAGCCCGATGGCTGGGGTTGCCCGCAATCGAGTTGGAGACGCGGATCGAGTTGACGGAAAATCACGCAGCGTTCGCGCGGATGGGATTTACCCCGACCGGGCAGACCAGCCATCCGGGGTATGACCGCCCGACTTCGATCACCATGCGCAAATCGTTGTGATCAGGGCGCTTTTCATCTGCGGCCGGGCACGGTCGCGCAGCCCGACTGCCGCACAGGTCTTTAGCGGTTGGGAAGGTGTTACGACAGATTTTGGCGGGATCTCGGGCGATGCCGACGATGTCCTGAGCGCCGATCAACTGGATTGGGCGACGATGATCTTTGTGATGGAACAACGCCATTCCAAACGAATGTCCGACCGTTTTGGGTCGGCGTTGCGCGGCAAGAGGGTGATCAACCTGTCGATCCGAGATAAGTATACATTCATGCAGGACGAGTTGGTGGATCTGCTGATGCAGACCGCCGGGCCACATCTGAACCAGGGAAAAAGACAATGACCGAGAAACCTGAAGATCTGGAACGCCACGCCGCCAAGATGGCCAAAAAGAAGGCCGCTCGCGATAAGATCATGGCGACCAAAACCGATAAGAAAGGCTTGATCATTGTCCATACGGGCAAGGGTAAGGGCAAATCGACGGCGGCGTTCGGCATGATTTTCCGCCAGATTGCACATGGATTTCCCTGTGCTGTCGTGCAGTTCATCAAGGGCGGCATGTCAACCGGAGAGCGTGACCTGATCACGGGGCGCTTTGCCGATATGTGCGAATTCTACACGATGGGCGAAGGGTTTACCTGGGAGACCCAGGACAAGGCGCGGGACATGGAAATGGCAGCGGCGGCCTGGGAGAAATCAAAAGAGTTAATCCGTGCCGGTAAGTCCATGGTATTGCTGGACGAAATCAACATTGCGCTGCGCTATGATTATATCCCGATCGATGATGTGGTCACATTTCTGGTCGAGGAAAAACCGGAAATGACGCATGTGGTTCTGACCGGGCGCAATGCAAAGGACGATCTGATCGAGATTGCCGATCTGGTGACGGAAATGGAGTTGGTCAAGCACCCGTTCCGTTCGGGGATCAAGGCGCAGATCGGTGTCGAGTATTAGGCCGGAATTGGGGGGCGCCGAACGCGGCCCTATCCGCTCAGGGGCCAGGCGAACGGGATCAGAAGCGAGGCAAGGATGCCGACCCCGATATTCAGCGGAATGCCCAACCGCATGTAGTCGGTGAACCGGTAGCCGCCGGGTGCATAGACCAGCGTGTTTGTCTGATAGCCGATCGGGGTTGCGAAGCTGGCAGAGGCGGCAATCATCACGATGACGACGAAGGGGCGCGGGTCAAATCCCAGGGATTGAGCCAACCCGATGGCGACCGGCGTCAGCACGACCGCCACGGCGTTGTTCGACACCAATTCCGTCAGGATGCTGGCCAAGAGGAAAAGTGCCAGTAAAGCGACGAACGGCGGTGCCGATTGCAGGAACGGTGCGATGCCATCGACCACAAGCTGAACGGCCCCGGTCGATTGTAATGCCGAGCCAATCGCCAGCATGGCAAAGATCAACGCCAACAATCGGCCATCTATCGCATCGAACGCCTCTTCTGCATCGACGGCGCGCGTGACCAGAGCAATGGCAACCGCGATCAGCGACAATCCAAAGATCGGCATGATGCCGATGGCGGCGCCAATCACCACCATTGCCAGCAACGCGAGAATAAGCGGAGCGTGACCACGCCGAAACGGGCGGACGACGGGGCGGATCAGTTCGGTCAGGCGCTGATCTTCGGCCAATTTGTGAATGTCTTCGACATCGCCTTCCAACAACAGCGTATCGCCGACGCGAACCAGAACATCGTCGAGAGACCCCGACACCCTGCCCTCGCGCCTGTGCAGGCCCAGAACGTAAACGCCATAGCGGCGTCGCAGCCGCGCCTGCCCCAGTGTCTTGCCGATCATGCGGCATCCCGGGGTGATCAGCGCTTCGATGGTCTGGGTACGGCGTTGGCCAATCGGGTCCAGTTGCCCGGGCGTGATCAGCGTGCCGTCGTCGCGAAACTCGATCACATCTGCCATTCTGGACCGCAGGACCACCCTGTCGCCCGCGTCCAGGACCGTATTGTGCAGATCGCGGCGCAGCGATTGGTCCCCGCGCAGAACGTCGACAACCGTCACCTCGTCGCCCTGGAACTGTTCGGCGGTTAAAACGTTGATACCGATGAGGTTGGACCCCTCTGGCACAACCACTTCGGTGAAGAATTTCTGATCCTGTTTGCGGCCCAGGAAATCGATCATTGCGTCGCGTTTCGGCAGAAACAGGGGGGCTGCAACGGCGATGAAGGCGAGGGCCACGACAACGATGACAATGGCGACGGGCGTGATTTCGAACAATCCGAAAGGTTCGAGCCCGTTGGCACGCGCGACCCCGTCGACCAGCAGATTGGTCGACGTGCCGATCAGGGTCAGCATTCCGCCCAGAATTGCGCAATAGCTGACGGGGATCAGAAGACGGGAGGCTGGAATGTGAAGAATCTTGCCGATTCGCGTCGCAACCGGAATGAGCATCACGACAACGGGCGTGTTGTTCATGAAGGCCGAACTGGTGGCCGTGAAACCGGCGAACAGCCCGAACATCCGCCGTGGATGGCGGCGGACACCGTGGGCGATCACTTGGGTAAAGCCTTCGAGCAGTCCCGTGCGGACCACTGCGCTTGACAGGACGAACATTGCGGCAATGGTCAGCGGTGCCGGGTTTGAGAAGACGGCGACCGCCTGATCGACTTTCAGAACCCCAAGCAGCATCAACGCGGCTGCACCTGCGATGGCGGTGACCTCGGGCGGGTAAACCTCGCGCACGAACAACAGGAACATGACCGCCAGAACGGCGAGCGTCACATAGGCCGCAAATGGATCGGCAAGCGTCAGCACAGCGTTCCCGTTCAGAAGATCGTTTCGAGCAGGAAAGCAGGCTGAACAGCCAATGGCAATTCTGGGTTGTGGTTAGGCAGCGGTTAGATTGAAGGCCGGAGCCGTGATCAGCCCCCGGTGACGCTCATATGGCGCGCGACCTGCCCATCGACCCGTTGGCGGGAATAATCGAAATCATGCCCTTTGGGTTTGCGGGTGATCGCTTCGCGAATGGCGGCACGCAGTTCTTCGCCGTTACCGTTTTCGCGCAAAACCTTGCGCAGATCGGCGTCGTCGTCCTGACCGAGGCACATATAGAGCTGGCCCGTGCAGGTCAGGCGAACCCGATTGCAGCTTTCGCAGAAATTGTGGCTGAGCGGGGTGATGAACCCGATTTTCTGGCCGGTTTCGTCGAGCCGCACGTAACGGGCCGGGCCGCCTGTCCGCTCTGGAATGTCGGTCAGTGTCCAGCGTTCGGACAACTGTGTGCGCACATCCTCGAGTGACCAATACTGGTCCAGGCGGTCTTCGCCGCCAAGATCGCCCATTGGCATGACCTCGATAAAGGTCAGATCCATGCCCCAATCGCGGCACCATTCGACGATGCGGTTCAACTCGTCATCATTGGTGCCCTTCAGCGCGACGACATTGATTTTGATCCGCAGTCCAGCCGCGCGCGCGGCTTCGATCCCTTCCAGAACCTGATCGAGACGGCCCCAACGGGTGATTTCCTGGAACTTGGCCTTGTCCAAGGTGTCCAACGACACGTTCAGGCGGCGCACGCCGACATCATAAAGCGGCTGCGCCAGCTTTTTCAGTTGCGAGCCATTGGTTGTGACCGTCAGTTCGTCCAAACCGTGCCCGCCATTGATTTCCAGATGGCGCCCCATGCGTTCGAAGAACCACATGATGTTTTTGCGGACCAAGGGTTCGCCACCTGTGATCCGAAGCTTGCGAACACCCATGTCGATAAAGGTCGAGCAGAGGCCGTCGAGTTCCTCGAGCGTCAGAAGTTCCTTTTTCGGCAGAAATGTCATGTGTTCCGCCATGCAATACACACATCTGAAATCGCATCGGTCCGTCACCGAAACGCGCAGATAGGTGATCGCGCGGGCGAATGGGTCGATCAGCGGCGGTGTGACCGGGCTTGTGTGCGGGTTTGTGAGCGGCGTATTCATGGCGTCTCCTGTCGAGCCGAGCATATGGCTTTGATCTTCCGGGCGCAATCGCGTGGCGACATACTGCCGTTTACGTGAACGTGTGTCATCGACGCGCCGGTTTCGTTGGATGGCGGCTGAAGACCCCAAAACCGCGTCCTTTCGGATACGGCAGAGGATCAACGTCGGGTTGCAGGGCATTCGCCTTTGACATGTTGATTTTGCTGACTTTTGCTGCGGCCAAACAAGTCGAGGGACAGACTTATGATTCTTTACGGCAGGCTATTGTCGCCGTTTGCACGGCGCGTTGCCGTTCAGGCAGCTTTGCAGGATCACCGTATCGAACGCAGGGATATCCTGGTGACGGGACCGGATTTCGAAAAGCTGAAGGCCATGAATGCAGTCGCCCGGATACCGGTTTTGGTGCTGGACGACGGGTCGACGATGATCGAAACCTGGGCGATCTGCGAATATCTGGACGAAACGGCACCGAATGGACGCCGGCTGCTTCCCGCCGACGGGCCGGAGCGCCGGGCCGCCCTGCAACGCCTTGCGGTGGCAAGCGGTACGGTCGAGAAGGCGGTGGCTTTGGTCTATGAGCGAAACCGGCGCCCTGAAGAGTATCATTGGATGGACTGGCAACAGCGGCTGGTTGCGCAAATTCAGGGCGGGCTGACGGCTTTGGATGCGATGGTGCCCGAGCAGGACTGGATGGGCGGCGCAGATTTGGATGTCACCGACATCGCGACCGTCATTGCCTGGGAGTTCATTCAGATCACGAACCCCTGGGTCTTGTCTGACGATTATCCGCGCTTGTCGGCATTTGTCGGGCGGGCGGGCGATATTTCCGAAATCAAGACGACCCGTCCCGAGGTTTGAGCCGGGCACTGTCTGCGCAGCGCGGTTAAGACAACTGATCCTGCGGCGATTTGCGCGCGGGATGTAGAAATTCTCCGTTAATCGTTGATTACGAAATCTTTATCATCCGCAATGCCATTTGTGGCAAAATCAGTGTGCCCGGATCAGACAGGATCGCGCCATGGACTATGATAAGTATTTCAAAAGCCGTCTGGACGGTCTGCGCAATGAAGGCAATTACCGGGTGTTTGCCGAGTTGGAGCGGGAATCCGGCGCGTTTCCGAAAGCGAAGCGGCATCTGCAAGGCACGACCCGCGATGTGACGGTTTGGTGCTCGAACGACTACTTGTGCATGGGACAGCATCCGGCAGTTCGCCAGGCGGTGATCGAAACTGTGGAAAGCTGCGGCGCCGGGGCCGGTGGGACGCGGAACATATCCGGGACCAATCACCAGCACGTTCAATTGGAAAAGGCCTTGGCCGATCTGCATGGCAAGGAAGACGCCCTGCTGTTCACATCCGGCTATGTTTCGAATTTCGCGGCACTTGGCACATTGGGCGCTCAGATGCCGGGCTGTGTGATCCTTTCAGATGCGTTGAACCATGCTTCGATGATCGAGGGCATCCGCCATTCCCGCGCGGAAAAACGGATCTGGCGCCACAATGACGTCGAAGACTTGGAACGGCAGTTGGCCAGCATCGATCCGGAACGCCCGAAATTGATTGCTTTCGAATCCGTCTATTCGATGGACGGAGATATCGCGCCGATCGCAGAGATTTGCGACGTGGCCGAGCGTTACGGCGCGATGACCTATCTGGACGAAGTGCATGCGGTCGGGATGTATGGCCCGCGGGGCGGCGGGATCGCCGAGCGCGAAGATCTGATGGACCGTATCACGGTGATCGAGGGAACGCTGGCCAAGGCCTATGGCGTTATTGGTGGATATGTGGCGGCATCGGCGGCGCTTTGCGATTTTGTTCGCTCGTTCGCTTCGGCCTTTATTTTCACGACCGCCCTGCCCCCCGGTATCGCGGCAGGTGCCCTGGCGGCGGTTGAGCACCTGAAGATGTCGGACATGGAGCGGACGGCGCAGCGCAAGGCCGTGGCGATGCTGCGTGCGAAGCTGGATGCTGCCGGTATTCCGCACATCCGCAATCCGAGCCATATCATTCCGGTGATGGTCGGCGACCCGGTCAAGTGCAAGATGATCTCGGATATTTTGCTGGACGACCACGGGATCTATGTGCAGCCGATTAACTATCCGACGGTCCCCAAGGGGACAGAGCGTCTGCGTTTTACCCCCGGCCCCTTGCACACCGAGGACGAAATGGACCGGTTGGTCGATGCGCTGGGGCAGCTTTGGTCGCAATGCGCTCTGGCGCGCGCCGTCGCCTGAGTATAGGCGATTGAACCTGATTGCGGCGTGACGGCGCGGCGGTCCGGTTATTCGCGCAGCAGGATCAAAAGCGCCGCGACCGTTGCGGCCACCCCCAGCCAGACCGGCGCAGCGACCCAGCCGTGGCCGAGAAGCCCCTCTTCGATGATCACAAAGCTGGGCACCAGATAGCCATAAGCCATGACCTTCGCCGCAGGCAGGCGCAGTGTCGCGTATTGGACCAGCAACGCTGTTCCGGCGGTGGTGAAGACACCGAGATAGATAATTCCGGCCCACGCGACAGTCGGCAGTTCGACCCAGTTGGTTGAAACGACGGAAGGCGCGGAATAAATCCCGGTCACCACAAGACCGCCGACCAGCATGCCGAAGGTATAGACGATCACCGGCTCGCCGCGTTTTGTCAGGCGCACCATCGGCGTATAGAGTGCATGTGCAGCGCAGCCGATGAAGAACAATTGTTCACCCAATCCGACGCGCAGGCCCAGGATGGCGCCGATATCCGCACGGAAGATGACCCAAATAGCGCCGAGCCCCGCCAGGACGAGTGACACGGCCATGATGCCGGTCGTGATTTGACGCAAAAGGATGAACCCGAAAATTGCGCTCATGATCGGGGTCAGTGTGAAGACAGCGCCGGTCGAGACCGGATCGGTGATCGCGAGCGCCTCGAACATCAAAATGAAGTAGGTGCCCATCAGCCCGCCGAGCAGCGGATACCGCCACAACGCCTGGGTGTGGATGCGGCGAATATGCGGCGCGGCCAGCAAACCCATGATCGAGACGGCCAACAGAAACCGGGCTGCTGTTAAAGGCCCCGGCGCGATATGTGGCACCGCCTGATCGCCCAAAGTGAAGGAAACTGAAATCAGCAGGGCAAACAGCAACATGGCCGCATGGCCGCGCAGAGCCTGGCTGCGCGCATCTTGTTGCGCCTCGCCAGATGTTTGCGCCGTATTCATTGCCATTGCGGTCTCCCCAAGCCGTTATACCGCCTAGACCAGCGCGCCCGGACGGGCAATGATGCCATTGATCCGGCACCTGCAAACCCCACATTGTATAATGACGAATTCAAAGGTGAGACGATGCGAAAAACTGTTACCGCCATGGCCGTAATTATCGGCTTTTCAACAGCCGGTGCGCAGGATGTTTCGACAATCACTGCAAATGGCGGATGTCCGGATTGCGATTTGGATCGTGTGTCGTTGCGGGGCGTGACGCTGGAGAATGCAAATTTTGCCGATGCCAGTCTGACCGAGGCTGATCTGAAAGGCGTCACGATGAAGGGCGCAAATTTCAACGATGCGTCGCTGCGCCGGGCCGAGCTGGAAAAATCAATTCTGGTCGGGGCGGATTTCAGTGATGCCAGGATGCGCAACGCCGATTTGGAGAAATCCGACCTGACCGGCGTGCGCTTTCGCGGCGCGGACATGCGTGACGCCGATCTGGCCAATGCCGTTTTGGAAGGCGCCGATTTCACAGGAGCAGATATGCGACATGCCTTTTTGCGCCGAACGGCCGGGTCCGGCGTGAAGTTCAGCAAGGCCCTGATGGAAAGCGCGGATCTGGAGCGTGCTGTGCTGCCGAAATCCAACTTTGTCGACGCCCGGTTGGCCCGAGCAGACCTGGATCGGGCCGAATTGAAAGGCGCCGTGTTGAAGGGCGCGGATCTGGAAAACGCCCGGCTGACGTCGACTGATCTGACAGGCGCGGATTTGACGGGGGCTGATTTTGGCGGGGCTCTGATGCGGCGCACAAATCTGTCGGGGGCGATTCTGACCGATGCGTCTGGTTTGACGCGCGAACAGCTTTCACTGGCCTGCGGTGACGCGGCGACCGTTCTGCCGGATGGTCTGACGGTGCAGCCCTGCGGCGCTGATTGAGGTTGCGCCGCGCGCCTCGACCACGTTTCGATCTGATTGAATCAGATCGAGCGCTCTAAATTATCGATTGGTAGCACTTTCGCGACGCCTGACTGATGCAGTCAGGCTGCAAAGTGATCTAATCACCGCCCTTCAGAATTAGAAATGTCAGCATGATCAGAATGACGGCGACGAACTGGGCGATGATCCGCATCCGCATCAGTTTGTTCTGACCGCGCGGGGTCACTTTGCCCGACCCCAGCCCGGTGATTCCCATGATCAGAACCCCCGCCGTGATCAGGCAAGCAGCTGTCGCCAGGTAGAACAGAAAATCGCCCATCGCCTATCCCTTCAGCAGCACGCGATCCAGCCATCGTGTCGGCAGAAGGCGTTTTAGATACCAGGCGATATAGGTCGGCGTCGTCACCCGGTAACGGACACGGGGTCGCGGGCTGTCCAAGGCTTTGATCAGCTTTGCGGTTGTCGCTTCACAGGTAAGCTCGAACCGGTCCCGTTTCGATTCTGTCGCATAGAGCCGTGGCTCGAGCGTTTTGCGATAGAAGGGTGCCCAGGGTGTGTCGTGCTTTTCAACCCATTTGTCGTAGTGGGGCTGCGCGTTGACGCGGATCATGGTGTCGATTGGTCCCGGTTCCAAAAGGATGACGTGGATGCCGGTGTTGTGGAGTTCCAATCGCAGGACGTCCGAATACCCTTCCAGCGCATGTTTGGTTGCCGTGTAGGGTCCGCGCATGCGGGCCGCCACAAACCCCAGGACGGACGAGCACTGAACGATCCGCCCCTGCCCCTGAGCGCGCATGATCGGCACGATCCGGCGTGTCAGTTCGTGCCAGCCAAAGAAATTCGTCTCGAAGATCGCGCGGAACCCGTCGGTTGCCGTATCTTCGACGGCCCCGCCCATCGCGTAAGCGCCGTTGTTGAAGAGTGCATCCAATTGGCCGCCGGTTTGGGCCGTTGCCCAGTCGACCGCTTGGGCAATGCTTTCGGTATCGGTGTAGTCAAGGCGATGGGCCGTTAATCCCTGGTCCGCAAGCCGGTCGACATCCTCTTGTTTGCGGCAGGTAGCCAGGACCTGCCAGCCCTGTTTCGAGAGCGCCTGCGCAGCGTGGTGGCCGATGCCTGAAGAGCAGCCGGTGATCAGGATCGAACGTGCCATGGTCTTGTCCCCGCGCAATGCCCCGCCGCCATATCCGTCGGGGCGCAGCGCGGCAAGGCCGGGGTTTCAGCGCCGCCGCCGCCCCTTGCCGGTGGTCGGGCTGTGAAATGCGGGTGGTTTGCTGGCGACCCAAGCAATAAACCGGGCAAGGCGCGGATGCGCCTTCAATGCCTCGATCGAGTTGTAAGTCCGCGCCAGTTCGGTTTCGCCGAGGGCTGCATGGATCTCGTTATGGCAAATCTGGTGCAGCAAAACCGCCCGGCCGGAGCGGCCGCCGCGAAGTTTGGGGATCAGGTGATGCTGGCTTTGCCGCGCCACCGCGGGGATGGGACGGTCGCAGAGCGGGCAGATCGGGTCCTCGGGGGCGTTCATGTCGTATTTCGGCCTCTCCTGGGTCCAAATGCCGCTTGCGCATCCCCGCCTGCCTGTCATTCATGCGCCGTCTGATGAGGAGGGTGCAATGGCAACGGTCGTCAATTCCTGGAATGAGTGGGATCCGCTGAAACATGTGATCGTCGGGCGGGCCGATAATGGCCATATTCCGCCACCGGAACCGGCGCTGGATGCCAAGGTACCCGAAGACAGCGACATGCGCGGGCAATGGGGCACGCGCCCGCAGGAAACGATCGATCGCGCCAACGAGTTGCTGGACACCTTCGCAGATCAGTTGCGCGGTCATGGCGTGACCGTGGACCGGCCGCCGCCGATCGATTTTTCGCAACCAGCGACAACGCCCGATTTTCACACCGAGAGCCAGTTCGGGTGTATGCCGCCGCGCGATGTCCTGCTGACGGTCGGAAGCGAGATCTTGGAGGCGACGATGTCCTATCGTTGCCGCTGGTTCGAATATCTGTGTTACCGCCCGCTGATGCAGCGCTATTTCGACGAAGATCCGAATTTCCGGCATGAAACCGCGCCCAAGCCCCGCCTAACAGATGCCGATTATCATCCCGATTATCTTTCGGAAAAAATCGGGGTCGATCGGCGCCTTGAATGGGCTGCCGAGAAGTTCTTTGTCACGACCGAGGAAGAGCCGTTGTTCGATGCGGCAGACGTGCTGCGTTTTGGCAGGGATCTGGTCGTTCAACATGGGTTCACCACCAATCTGAAGGGGATCGAGTGGTTGCGGCGCCATTTCCCGGATCACCGGGTGCAGGCGGTCAACTTTCCGGGCGACCCCTATCCCATCCATATCGATGCAACCTTCACACCGATCCGTCCTGGTTTGATCCTGAACAACCCGCAGCGCAGGCTGCCAGATGATCAGCGCGATATCTTTGAGAAGAACGGGTGGGAGATTGTCGATGCGGCGCAACCGGCCCATAACAGCCCGCCGCCGCTGTGCTATTCGTCGGTCTGGCTGTCGATGAACGTGCTGGTTCTGGACCCCAAAACGGTCTGTGTCGAGGCATCCGAAGTCTATCAGATGGAGCAACTGGACAAGTTGGGTCAGAACGTGATTCCGGTCGATCTGAGGGATGCCTATGCGTTTGGCGGCGGTCTGCACTGTTCGACCGCGGATGTGTACCGCGAAGGGGTTTGCGAGGATTATTTCCCCACGCAGTAAACCGGTTGGCGTGGCGCATCATGACCCGCTGCGTGCCGGTCATGGCGTGCCCTTCTGATTGTCGGGCTGGTCGATTGGCTTTCGCTGTTTTCATCGCGCCCGCATCGTCCTTCAGATCAATCGGTCCATGGTGACGGCTCATCGCCCGGTGTGCTTGCGCCGCCGCACCATTCCCGGCACGTTGTGGCGGAATCGATAAGTCATCTTACCTGTGGGAGTTTCTCGTGCTGAAGTCGGCCATTATCGGGTTGGCGTTGATCGGGGTTCCGGCATTTGCGGCCTTTCCCGAGGATGATCCGGCGGAAGAACTGCCGGTTATCAAAGCGATGATTGAAGACGGTCATAGCGAGAAGGCGCTGACGGCGCTTGAACCGCTGTTGAAAGATGAAACGATCCAGGCTGACGTTTTGAACCTGATGGGTTATGCCTATCGCAAGCTTGGCCGGTTGGAAAAAAGCCGTACCCATTACCTGCGTGCATTGGCTTTGCAGCCGGGTCACAAAGGGGCGCTGGAGTATATGGGCGAGTTGGAATTGCAGACGGGTGACGTCACCGCGGCCCGCGCGCTTCTTGCCCGCCTGAAGGGCGTTTGTCCGGCCGGTTGCCTGGAACTTGACGATTTGATCGATGCCTTTGTACGGCGCGGCCTTACGGCAGAATAACTGGGAGGTAAAAATGGGAATTGAAGTCAAACCGCTGACAGGCGGCCTGGGCGCTGAGATCATCGGCGCAGATGTGCGCGACGCGGCGCAGTTCGACACAATTTTCCAGGCGTTCAGCGATCATTCCGTGATTGCGATCCGCGATCAGGACATCACGCCCGATGATCAGATCGCCTTTGCCGAGCGCTTTGGCCAGATCAACATCAACCGGTTCTTCGCCAAGGTGCCGGGTTATGAAAAGGTCGCCATGGTGTTGAAGGAGGCCGATCAGAAGCAGGCCATCGGTGAGGCCTGGCACACCGATCATTCCTATGACGAAGCGCCCGCGATGTGCTCGATCCTGCACTGTATCGAGACGCCCGAGGTTGGCGGCGACACCATGTATGCGTCGATGAGCCGGACCTTCGACAGCCTGTCGGACGGGCTGAAGGACACTATTCGCGGCCTAAAAGCCTGGCATTCGTCGCGCCACGCCTTCGGCGCGACGCAGGACCAGCGCGAGGCAAAAACGACCGGGCGCGTCGGCAACCCGGAACTCGCGACCCAGGACAGCCTGCACCCGATGGTCATCCGTCACCCGCTGTCCGGGCGCGAGACGCTTTATGTGAACCCCGGGTTTACCACCCATATCGATGGCTGGACGGCCGAGGAAAGCGCCGCGCTTCTCGGGTATCTTTACAGCCAGTGCATCCTGCCGGAACACACCTGCCGGGTGCGGTATCGCCCGGGAACGATTTCGATCTGGGACAACCGGGCAACCTGGCACAAGGCGATCAACGATTATCACGGCCACCGGCGGCTGATGCACCGGATCACGGTCGAAGGGCCGACGCTGGCCCCTGCGGCGTTGGCGGCAGAGTAGACCCGGGCAAGCAGGTTAACGCACCCGGCGCACAATTGCGCGGTTGCGCGAACCATCCGGCTTGGCGATAACCGGCGTATTGGCCTCTTAGCTCAGGGGATAGAGCAACCGCCTCCTAAGCGGTAGGTCCCAGGTTCGAATCCTGGAGGGGCCGCCAAAAACCTAATAAAAACAACATCTTAATATTTCCATTGATTGTGATCTGCGTCGAAAATAGGGTACACAAAGCTTACACATTTTCACGGTGCGCGGCACAAATTGGATGGCGACCGAAAAACACACGATTCTGGGCGGCAAAGTTCACGTCTACCGGCGCGAGAACAGCCCGAAGTGGCAGTGCTCAAGCTTCCTGAATGGAAAGAACCATCGGGTCTCTACGAAGGAAGAAAGTCTCAAGCTCGCGAAGGAATTTGCTGAGGATTGGTATCTCGGCCTGCGTGGGAAGCACTCCCGTGGCGAGTTGAAAAATGAAAAGACACTTGGTCTCGCGAGTGAACAGTTCTTACGTGAGTTTGAGGCAAAAACGTCGGGCGAACGAAACAAGTCGTGTCTGACCAATCATCACACTAACCTGCGTCTTCACTTGGTTCCCTTCTTCGGAAAGATGGGACTGTCCGAAATCTCAACAACGAAGATCCAAGACTACCGGATCGAACGTGGACAGTCGCCCTATCGCGGCAAACCGCCTGCGGCTTCAACTTTGAACAAAGAAATTGTCACCCTGCGTATGACGCTGAAGGCTGCTGTGCGGCACGGCTGGCTCAGCGGTAATCCCCCCGAAAGTTAGGGGTGTGCGGAAGTAGAATTTTCTCGAAGATGGAAGAGGAGATTCTGATGAAGAAGTCAAAGTACAGCGACGCGCAGATCATGCACTGCCCGGCAGCACATGCTTGCATGTGCGAGAGGGGCGATCTTGAAGCAGGCAGAGAACGGTGTGCCTGTTGCTGATCTATGCCGCGAACATGGGATGAGCAGCGCGAGCTTCTACAAGTGGCGATCTAAGTATGGAGGCATGGATGCCAGCCTGATGGCCCGGATGAAAGAACTCGATGAGGAGAACAAACGCCTGAAAAAGATGTATGCCGAGAAGAGTATGCAGAACGATCTGCTGAAGGAAGCCTTAGGAAAAAAGTGGTGAGGCCGTCTCAAAGACGCGAGATGGCCGAATGGGCTGTGGATCGGCATGCAAGATTGACCCCCTTGTTGGGGTAATCGGCGCCCAAAAGTGACCCCCCTGACAATTCGTACGAGAAGCTTCCTCAAAAGAGTGAGGGAGCGATCAGGGGATGTTGGTTGTGGAAACGATCGCAAAGATCAGGCAGGCGCATTTTGTTCACGGCAAGTCGATCAAGCAGATCTGCAGAGAGCTTCGGGTTTCCAGGAATACGGTCCGCAAGGTCCTGCGTTCAGGCGCAACCGAATTCAGCTATGACCGCACGACACAGCCTCGCCCGAAGATTGATCCATGGCGATCAGAACTTGACGAGATGCTGGCCGCAAATGCCAAGCAGCCGAGGCGGGAACGCCTTACACTGATCCGGATCTACGAAGAGTTGCGCAACCATGGTTACGGCGGCGGCTATGATGCGGTTCGGCGATACGCATCCAACTGGTCAAAGAGAACGCAGGCAGCATCGGCGAGCGCGTTTGTTCCCTTGAGCTTTGATCCGGGCGAAGCTTACCAGTTCGACTGGAGCCATGAGGTCGTGATTCTGGACGGTGTGACAGTGACTGTCAAAGTCGCTCATGTTCGCCTCAGCTTCAGCCGAATGCCGTATGTGCGCGCGTATCCCCGCGAGACCCAAGAGATGGTGTTCGATGCGCACGACAAGGCGTTTGCGTTCTTTGGCGGCGCTTGTGCGCGCGGGATCTACGACAATATGAAGACGGCGGTGGACGCGATCTTCGTCGGGAAGGGTCGGGCTTACAACCGCCGCTTTCAGCAGATGTGCGGTCATTATCTGGTTGACCCCGTTGCCTGTAGCCCGGCCTCGGGCTGGGAGAAGGGGCAAGTAGAGAACCAGGTTGGCGTGCTGCGCAGACGCTTCTTCGTGCCGCGCCCGAGGTTCAAATCCTTTGCAGAGCTGAATGCCTGGTTGGCAGATCGGTGCCTGGTGTATGCGAAGGCAAACAAACACCCCGACATTCCAGGCAAGACGGTCTGGGAGGTGTTCGAAGAAGAGCAGCCGAGTTTGATCCCATATGTCGGCTCCTTCGACGGCTTTCATGCAGTCCCTGCATCGGTTTCCAAAACCTGCCTCGTACGGTTCGACAAGAACAAGTACTCGGTAAATGCCCGGGCCGTTGGTCGACCTGTCGAGATCCGCGCCTATGCCGATCGCCTGGAATGCTGGCAAGACGGGCAGATCGTCGGCAGCCATACCCGTGTTTTTGGGCGCGATAACGCGATCTATGACCCGCTACATTACATTCCGGTGCTGATGCGCAAACCTGGCGCCCTGCGCAACGGAGCGCCGTTCAAGGAGTGGGAGCTGCCGCCGTCGTTACGCCGTGTGCAGCGTAAACTGGAGCGTCAGCCCGGTGGTGATCGCCAGATGGTCGAGGTTCTAGGCGCGATCCTCTCCGATGGGCTGGAGGCGGTGGAAGCGGCCTGTGCAGAAGCCCTGTCACAGAATGTCCCTTCCGCAAGCGTGGTCCTGAACATTCTCGCCCGTCGCCGCGAACCGCCACCACCCCTGACAATCACAACACCGGATGCATTGCGGCTGACCTGCGAGCCAGCCGCCAATTGTGACCGGTATGACAGCCTGAGGAGAACAACGAATGGAACGAACACAGGTGCTGGACGCCATGGGCCAACTGAAGCTCTACGGCATGCGGACAGCTTACGACGAGATCATCACGGCTGCGATCAAGCGCCAGCACGAACCACAACAGATTATCGGCGATCTGCTGACAGCCGAGATCTCCGAGAAGCTGGCGCGCTCAATCAAATACCAGATGACCATCGCGAAACTGCCACTGGCCAAGGAGCTGGAGGAATTCGACTTCGAAGCGGCCGAGGTCAACGAAACCTTGATCCGTGACCTCGCCACCGGCGACTTCCTCGACCATCAGCGCAATCTCGTGCTCATCGGCGGAACCGGCACAGGCAAAACCCATCTCTCCGTCAGTATCGCTCGAGCCTGCATCCGCCAGGGCCGCCGCGGGCGCTTCTTCAATGTCGTCGATCTGGTGAACAAACTCGATGCCGAAGCGCGGGCCGAGCGCCAGGGACGGACAGCTGAGTTGATATCACGCCTCGACTTCCTAATTCTGGACGAGCTTGGCTATCTGCCATTCGCTCAGACCGGTGGTCAGCTGCTGTTCCACCTGATCAGCAAACTCTATGAGTGCACATCAGTCATTGTCACAACGAACCTGGCATTCGGAGAATGGCCAACCGTCTTCGGCGACGCGAAGATGACCACCGCACTCCTCGATCGCCTCACACATCATTGCGAGATCGTTGAGACCGGTAACGAAAGCTGGCGCTTCAAGAACCGCGCCTAATTCAACCGCGCAGGCCGGGCCGCGCTCTGATAAATGAGGTCTCCACGCGACCCGGCCTGCTCAGCACCAGGGGGGTCACTTTTGAACGCCGATCTGGGGTCACGTTTGGATGCCGATTGACACCTGGTGCGGTTCCTGCTTCTGCCGGGACAGGCGCACGATATGAAGGGTGTCGCGCCGCTGATCAAAGATGTTTCGTTCGATGCCCTGCTCGCGGACAGGGCATTTGACGCGAATTGGCTGCTGAAAGAACTCGATGCGCGCGGCGCAACCGCCGTGATCCCGCCTAAGGGCAATCGAAAGATAAAGCGCGCCTACGACATTGAGGTCTACAAATGGCGGCATCTCGTCGAAAACTACTTCGCAAAGATAAAGGAATTCAGAGGCATAGCCACGCGGTACGACAAAACTGATTGCAGCTACGCCGCCTGCTGGAACCTCGCTGCTGCGCTCATCGCGTCAAGATGAATGTCCACAGACCCTAGTAACTTTGCTCGATCGCAGACTTTCGGCGTGTGCTGACTGAAAGCGAAGTTCTGACGTATGCCTGACGCTCGCAACTCGCGTTCAGGCTGCTATTCTGGTGGCGGCGGAAACCCTGCAGCGATCAGGCCTTTTTCGAATGCGGCCCACATCCTCGAATCAGCAAAATTCCAATACCCCGACAGGCCAAGTGTCGTGTAGTTTGGATCTCTTTGACGAAACGGCTCGAGTGTTTTTTTGGCTGCAATCGTTTTCCCGCTCATCGCTTGAGCAGCGGCAAGCCACAAACCCCCATCGCTGAAATAGGCTTCAGCGTCTCGCCAGACTCGAAATTCCACGATCGCAGCTTCGTAATCGCCGCGAAAGTAGTTAACCATTCCAAGCGGTTGTCGGTACCAGATCGGATGGGTCGGGTTCAGCCGTTTTGCATCCGCCATCAGCGCTGCAGCCCGCGCAATGTCGCCGGCGTAAACCAGCACATAGGCAAGTTCAGCAACGACATCGGCATTCCCAGGTTCCAGAGCAACCGCCCGCTCGAGCAGTTCGGTGGCGTCACGGTAACCCGAACCCATGCCGCCCGCTCCGGACCAAGTCGATCGCGGTCGAAAATGCTCCTTGGCGAGAACAACATAGGCGAGTGGAGATTCTTTGAGCTCGATGGATTTCCTGGCGATCGCAAAGGCATTTTCATAGGCGCCGAAGCTTGCGTCGTTGGAATAAACAGCGTTCAGATACTCGCACCAGGCAAGCGCCGCCATCGCGCGCCAATACGCCGGATCGAGGTCGATCGCCGTCTCGAAATGCCCCTTCGCCTCGATCAGCGGATCAACAAAAAAGAACTGCGCCTGCGGCAATAGGGCCATGCCTTTCAGAAAGCTGTCGTAGGCCTCGACGCTCACGGTTCCGCTGTCAGCGAGCGCCTGCTTCTCGGGCGGCGTCAAGACCACAGAGAGCGAGTCGATGATCCTGGCACGCACCTGATCCTGGAAGGCAAACACGTTCTCGACCGTCCCGTCATAGCTCTCGGCCCACAAATGCCCGCCGGTGGTGGCGTCGATCAGCTGTCCGGTGATCCGCAGTTCGTCACCGAACCGACGCACGCTGCCTTCCAGCACGTAGCGCACTCCCAATTCCTCGGCGACCGTGCGTATCTTCACCGGCTTGTCCTTGTAGGTGAGGATCGAATTTCGTGAGATAACAAAGAGTCCTGAGATCTTGGCGAGTCCCGTTATCAGGTCTTCGGTCATCCCGTCGGCAAAATAGGCCTGCTGCGGGTCGTCAGACATATTGGCAAAGGGCAGCACCGCGATCGACGGCTTGTCCGGCAGGGGGTGCGCCATCGCCTCGATCACGGCCGGTTCCAGCCGCGCCTACCAGGGCTGCCAAATCGCCAACGCGGCTGCGCCAATAACGAGCAGGCCGAGCACCGCGGTAAGTATCGCAGGGTGGCGTCGGCGCGTTCGACTTTTTGGCGCGTCAGATGGTGCAGCAAGGCCGCCCTCAGAACCCATAACCACGCGGAAAGTCGAAACCGGGCGGACGATGTTCTTGACATCGATTTCGCCCATGTATTCGAGCTGAACCGCAACTTTATTGTAAATCTGGTCACTCACAGAACGCGACAAACAAATTCCGCCAGGTTCGGCCAGCGCTTCAAGGCGGGCTGCAACGTTGACGCCGTTACCGAGAAGATCGTCGCCGTCCGCGATCACGTCACCAACATTGATGCCGATGCGAAAGTCGATGCGTCGATCGGCCGCCAGCCCGGCGTTCCGCCCCTCCATCCCTCGTTGCAGGGCGATCGCGCAACGCACGGCTTCGACGGCGCTCGGAAACTCCAGCAGAAGACTGTCGCCCGCTGTATTGGCGACCCGCCCACCGTGTTTCTCGAGCAGCGGATCGATCACATCCCCGCGTGACGCGCGCAGTTCGCGAATCGTCCGCTCCTCGTCCTGCTCGACGAGGCGCGAATATCCGGCTACATCTGTTGCGACGATTGCAGCCAGCTTCCGGTTTGGATACTCGACCATCACACCAACGTACATGTCGCCAAAGCGCGTAGGAAGTGCAATCTGCTCCCAGAAACGGGTCGACCCGAAGGTCGGATTTTGGCGCACCCTTCCAATAGCCTCAACGGCGACTTCCGGGGGCGGAACGTGAATCCGGGCATCATGCTCGGCGGCAGCAAAGTCTCCGATAACACCAGTTCAAGCGCCGTCCAGCGAAGGGCGGTTCAGCGCAGGAAGCGGACGTGATGTTGCTAGACGCATTCCGCGTTCCTGACCTTCTCCAACACGTCAATTTCTGCGCCTGCGTTCGCGTTTCCCGCCATTCATTGCAGATGCGAAGATCGAAGGTACGATCTAACCCCAAGAACGGCTGTAAGTCCTGCGCGCAGGGTGCGCCATCAATGGACATCAGGCTGCTAATTGGGTCAGCAGCGTCCGTGCTTCGATCATATCAGGCAGATTGTCCCCTTCGGTGAACCGATCGAGAGTTGCTGCAAGCATTTCTCGCGCTTCCTCCGTCTCGCCGCCGTCCTGCAACAGGTTTGCATACAGCAACGTCAAACGAAGCTCGCTGTGCGCGTATTGGTGTTTGTGGGCAAGTTTCAGAGCATTCTGAAAAGTCTCTTTGGCACCCGCATCATTTCCCTGCATTCTTTGTACTCGTCCCTTCGCGGCCAGTACCTTGGAAATCTGCCAAAGTTCACCGGTACTCTCGGCCAGTTCAAACGCCTGATCTGCCATCTGCATCGCTGCAGCTGCGTCGCCGAGTTCGATCAGGACTTCCGCTTTTTCCGCGATGACACCGGGCAGCAAGACCGTAAATCGGGCTGCGGTCATGCCGGTCACATAGGCGTCAACGTGTGACAGCGCCCGGTCCAGATGTCCTGTCAGGGTCAGGCACCGGAACTCCAGGTAGTTCAGCATAATTGGCCACAGCTGCATGTCCGGGTTGTCTTGAATCACCAATTTCAGCGACTTCAGGCGCGCTTCCAGTTCATCAATTCTCCGCCAATCAGAGAACCCGTAAGAGGAAATCGCCAGTGAATAAGCCATTGTGTGCGGATGGTTCAGCCACTCGGCCCTTTCGAAGGAGGACTTCGCCACGGCCAGCGCTTGGTCCGGGAAACCTGTATGCGAGAGTGCCAACGAAATGAAGACCCTTGCCGCTGTTTCCAGATCCTGGCCATAGAGGTACGGGGCGGATCTATCGTCCTCTACGATGTCCGCATCAGCAGCGGTTCGGAGATGCACCAACGCGGCAGAAAGGTCGCCGGAAAACAGTTTGGACATGCCCAATACACGATGACCCAGCATCACAGGTTCAGGGTGTGCCTGCCCTTTCGCCAGATCCAGGATTTCCTCGGCCAGCTCGACTGCCCTCAGAACCTGTGCCGACACCAGATGGTAGATGAAGCGGCCGTATAGAATGGGGAATATTTTGGCGACCTCTCCAGTCTGCTCGCTTAACTCCAACGCATTTCTGAAGTTTTCTTCCATTTTTTCAGAGGCATAGCCCACGACCGACACCAAGGGGCCTGCCATTTCCGTGCGGATCGCAAGCTCTGTTCGGGCGTTGTTCTGGTTTGCCGGAAGACGTCCAAGAGCTTCGATGGCGCGCTCGAATTGGCCCACAGCTTCCCTTGTCGCCGAATTTCCCGCCGAGTTCAGCCCGGCCTGTCGCCAGTACGTCGCGGCATCATCGTCGCGGCGTGCAAGTTCTGCGTGCAACGCCAGAAGAGCCGGCGCAGTTTCAGCACTTTCCCTGAGCGAGAGAAAAATCCGCGTGTGCACGTCCCGACGCCGACCCTTTAGAAGGCTTTCATAAGCAGCATCGCGAACCAACGCGTGCTTGAAAATATAGGTTGCCTGCGGCGGCAGGCCCTTGCGGTAGATCAGTTCGGCTTCGATCAATCTGTCCATGGCAGCATCAAGGTCCGGATCGGTCAGACCAGAGACCTGCGCAATGAGATCGTGATAAAATTCGCGTCCGATGCAGGCGGCAACTTGTGCGACTTCCTTGACGTCCTGCATTCGGTCGAGTCGCGCCATCAAACTGTCATGCAGGGTTGTCGGGATCGTGATGGCACTTAGGGGGCCGCCCAGGGCAAAGCGCTCCGCGCTTTCCTTCAGCATCCCGGATTCGAGAATGGTTTTTGTCAGTTCTTCAACGAACAACGGAACGCCGTCCGTGCGCTGCGCGATGATGTCCATGATCTCGCCTGGCAACGCCTTGCCGCCGGTCAACTTTGAAACCACGGCACCGATCGCATCATTACCGAGCCGCCTCAGTGCAATCTTCGTGACTGCCGGGTGCCCGCCGAAATCGTACTCGAAGGTTGGACGGGCGGTCGCAAGGATCATGATCGGCTGATCGGTGATCTGTTCCAAGAGAAGGTCCAACAGTTCTCGAGAGGTAGGATCGACCCAGTGAAGGTCCTCGAACGCCATCAGAACGGGTCTGGTCTCTGCCTGTCGCAGCAACATTCCAACAAGCGCCAGCATCGTTTCGATCCGCTGTTGCTGAGGCGTCAGATCCAGCTCGCCATAGCGCTCTGCTCCATCCAGCCCCAGCAACGCCGCAAACAATGGCAACATATCTTGATCGTCCCCAAGCAATGCCTCCAATTTGTCCAACCGCGCGTTGGGGCTGTCTGATGGCGCGAAATTTGCCATGAAGGAAAGCTGCTGGGTGACGGGATAGAACGCGCTGTCTGCGTGATAGGGTGAACACTGATAGGTCAGCCGTATGTGGTCATCCCGGGCGGTTTCGTCGACGACGGCTTGCGTGATGCGCGATTTGCCGATACCCGCCTCGCCGCTGACGATCACCATTTGGCCTTTGCAGGATCGGGCCGACGCCCAGCATTCAGCAATAAGTTCGATCTCGCGCTCACGGCCGACGATCGGTGTCAGATCACCGGATTGACGCGCCGCAAAGCGGCTTTGGACCGATCCCTCACCATCGATCCGATATGCTTCCACCTGGCCGGCAATGCCTTTGAGGTCCTGTCCTCCAAGCGCCGAGGCGTCGAAGATGGTGCTCAGCAGGCGCCGGGTTTCCTTCGCGACGACAAGTTGATTGAGTCTCGCAATTCCCTGCAGACGTGCCGCGAGATTTGGTGTTTCGCCAACGACCGCTGTTTCCTGCGTCGCACCGCTGCCAATCAGATCACCGACAACAACGACGCCCGTTGCAACCCCGATACGTGTCGCCAGAGCAGATCCGTCCGGAGCACTGGTATTCTTGACCGCCTCGATGATCAACAGCCCTGCACGAACCGCGCGTTCGGCGTCGTCCTCGTTGGCTCTTGGCCACCCAAAGTAACACAGAACCCCATCGCCCATGAACTTGGCAACGAAACCGTCGTAGCGTGTGACCACGCCGGCAACCGTGTTCTGATAGCCGGTGATGATGTCACGCATATCCTCGGCGTCCATCTTCGTGGCCATTTCCGTTGACCCTACGAGATCGACAAACATCACGGTCAGGTGGCGCCGTTCCGCACCGGGCGACGAATTCGGTGCGGTGACCGAAGGCTGAACGGCAACAGGCGCCGATGCTGGGGCCGGATGACCGCCCATCCTCTGGATAGCATTCCAGATCTTGCGACGAGGTCCCAAGGGCAATCCAAGCTCCTTGAGGTCGTCTTCGATAAGTTCAGGCAGCGTACTAAGGTCAATCTCTGCGTTGGTAAACTGCTGCCCGAACTTCGCCAAACCAAGCTCGTCGAGCCACTCAACAATGTCGCGCAAAGAAAGCCCCTTTCCCAAACAGGTCGTACCTGCGTAGCGAACGACTACGGTTCCCGCAATGAAGCAGCAGGTGCGGCAATACCGGCATGCCGCCAGCCAACGCATGACAAGGGTCATATGGTTGCTGTGCGCGTGAACTTCGCCAGAATCTGACGCTCGCCAACCGCAACTGACAACATGTAGCCAAAAGCTACCTGCACAAACTGGCGCGTTTAGCTGAGGCGGCCGAGCAAATTTTGTGGAGCGGATCCATGATCACATGACGACGCCACGTACCCAGTGTATTTGCAGCGCGATCACGTGGAAGGCCAGATGTTGAGTATTCAGAGTTCTATTGGCACCCAATCAAACGTTCACTTTCGCGTAGAAATACCAGTAGCCCGCCGGAAACTTAGGTCTGCTGTATCCTCGAGGCTTCAATTTCATGGTCGCGCGACGTCAGTCAAGATGGGCTCTGAGCGGCCATCTGACAGTTTCCGTCGGGATTGTTCCGTCCTAGCGGGCGCTTAAGGTCGGGTGTCGGGGACGAAGCCGTTGTCGAGCGTGATACCCGGACTCACGATCCACTCCCGATAGCTGCCGTTGGACCTACTGGAAAGGTGCGCCATAAAACGACATCATCAGATTGCGAAAACGGATACTGCAAACTCGTGAGAATTGCACGCCGATCGCCAAATAAGTCCATAGTCCATTTAACCGGGCGATGGATTCGTAGCGTCATAAATGATAATCCACGCCAATGGCGATGAACGCGATTAGTTGCATCGTCCTCGGTTGCGGCTTGTCCGGCAGTGGCGTGCGCTCGTTATTGCCGAAGAATTACGAACTGGGTTGCCCACGATTCATGGCTAGCCGGAACATTTTCCTTCATTGCCCGGGTTCCGATATCTAACCGAAACCGCCCATCCTCCGAAAAGAAACCGACCAGATCACCGTATCGAATCTCACCGCTACTGGGTCCATCCAATCGCTGGATTACCAGTACTGTTGCCCACGACCGGTGGTCTGCAGGGACATTCTCCTTCGTGGCCCGTGTGCCGATATCCAACCGATACCGTCCGTCTTCGGAAAAAATCCCAACCAAATGATTGTCATAAACCGGGCCCTGGTTGGGACCATCAAGACGGCTGATCCGCAATCTCGTCGCCCAGGAATTATGAGAGGCCGGGACGTTCTCTTTTGTGGCGCGGGTGCCAATGTCCAATCGAACGTACTCTTGTGTTGAGAAAACCCCGATCGGTTGGCCATATCGGATCGCGGCCTGTGCCTGTGCGTCGTTCGCGCTGATCGCAACCAGAAAGGCCGGAAACAAAATGCTGCAAAACATTTCGGCTAAGCCAAGGTGCCGGCCTATGCTAACCAGTAGTCTCATCTAGCGCTCCTCCACATCAGGCGGGAGCAGCGAACAGGATCGTTACATTTACTCCCACCAAGAATTCAAGCGTCACAGTTGCATGTCCCACGGTCAAGGGCGTCGAGGACTTGACTGCCGGATCAGGTCGTCAATGTGACGGAAATGTGTAAGCGTCCGGTGAGTGCGCATCTCCAGGAGCCCTTCATGCTTTTTCTTGGTTCTATAGTTTCACAACGTCTTTACCGACCGTTGCTGCAGCGAATTGGCTCCAGCTTTCGTGCAGTGCTTCGATCTGAGAGCTGGGTTCAAAATCATCGTTCAATCGGAACAGCCCCACCTCAATTTGATCTGGATTGGTCTCGATTGGAGCGTTCCCATCGAGCGCGATCATAACGTCTGACATTGCATAGTAGAGGACCGCTTTGACGACCAAAGCGAGATCCTCGGAGGCTACATCTGCTTGAAGGATGCGTTGTGCGGCCTCTTGTACCGGAGCGGTGACCCAATCGGCGTTGTCAAACTGATGCGCCATCTGATGGTTTCGGATGACCACGTCGGCAAAGAACCTCAAAAGTGTGGCGCGTGACATCTGATCGATGTTCTCATGCAATTGGGATTTTGCCCAAGAACCACTATCCGGCACCCCCAAGAGATCGAACTTTGATACGAGGTCTTCCAACTCCTTCATTTCAGTCTCCGTCTATTGCAGCGCCTTGCCACGGCAGCAGTTCATCGACGCGGTTGACGGGATGGTCGGCGATGCGTTGCAGCACGTCGGTCAACCATGCCTGCGGATCTACGCCGTTCAGCTTGGCAGTCTCGATCAGGGTGTAGGCGATGGCAGCAGCCTTGCCACCGCCTCCTGATCCGACAAACAGGTAGTTCTTGCGGCCCAGAGCGACCGAGCGCATGGCGCGTTCGGCAGTGTTGTTGTCCAATTCCAGGAAGCCGTGATCGAGATAGGAGCGCATTTTTGACATACGGCCAAGCGCATAGCGGATGGCCTTGGCGAGTTCCGACTTGCCCGAGATGCGGCCCAGTTGGGCTGTCAACCAAATCTCCAGGTCATCAAAGATCGGTTTGGCATCCTTCTGGCGAAGGGCCGCGCGTTCTTCCGGTGATCTGCCACGTGCCGTCTTCTCTACCTTGTAGAGCAGCGCGATGCGCTTGATCGCTTCCTCAGCAACCTCCAGGCCGCTCGCCTTGAAGATATCGACGAACTTCCGGCGAACGTGCGCCATACAGGCCACTTCCCGGATTTTGTCGGGCTTGTAGAGCTGGTTGAACCCGGAATAGCCGTCCGCGTGCATCCAGCCCTTGAATGATTTGAGGTGATCGGCGGGGTGTTTGCCTTTCCGGTCGGTGCTGAACCGATACCAGGCGGCGGGTGGATCGGTGCTGCCCCATGGCCGCTCGTCGCGAACGTATGTCCAGATGCGGGCCGTGGCGCACTTCTGCCCTCTCAACGATTGCTTGCAATCGCCTGCCGGGTGAGATTTTGCCTGCATCTTGATGGGCGTGTCGTCGGCGAAGATGGCCTGTCCGGCGCGAACATGACGGCCAATGGCGTCGGCCAGCGGTTCTAGCAACGCCGTCGAGCGACCTACCCAATCCGCCAGCGTTGAGCGGTCGAGATCAATGTTCTCACGGCCATAGATTTGAGACTGGCGATAGAGCGGCAGGTGGTCGGCGTACTTCGAGACCAGCACATGAGCCAGCAAGCCAGGGCCGGGACGCCCGCGTTCAATCGGACGCGACGGCAAGGGCGATTGCACGAACGTCTCGCAGCACGAGCAAGCCATGCGGGGCCGGACAATGCGGTTCACCACAAACCTGCCCGGAACGTATTCCAGCTCCTCGGTTACATCTTCACCGATGATGCGCAACTTGCCGCCGCAGGCGCATTCCTCACCGGGAGACAAAATCTCCTCAAAACGTGGCAGTTCCGGCGGCAAGGGCTTGCGCTTCGGCTTTGTCTTCTGCTCGACATCGCCTTCGTCGTCCGGCGACGTGATCCGCGCTGCCGCCGTTTCCTCTTCTTCCAACTGAAGCTGGAGATCGAGTTGATCAGCGGTCTCCGACTTTGCTCCAAACCGGTGGTGACGGTGCCCGGCGAGTTGGTGCTTAAGCTTCTCGATCTCAAGCGCCTGCGCCTTGACCGTATTCGTCAACTGAACCGCAACGGACTTAAGCTCAGTAGGGTCTTCCGGCAGTTTGGCGGCATCATCGAGCATGGCGGATTTATACCCCGCCAGCACATGTATGGGAATCCTATGGTGCTGGATTTGTCGATAAACTGCCCGTGGTTAGTGGTTTCCATGTCCGTTTGGGCATCCGCCAGTCTATGCCTTCCAGCAGCATCGCCAATTGTGCAGATGTCACCGATAACTTGCCATCTGCCGGGGATGGCCAGACAAACCGGCCATTCTCCAGACGCTTGGAGAACAGACAGGCACCTTGGCCGTCCCACCAGATGATCTTGATCAGATCTCCACGACGCCCTCGGAACACGAACAGATGCCCCGAGAACGGGTCTTCCCTCAGCACACCTTCGGCCAGAGCGGACAAACCGTTGAAGCCTTTCCGCATGTCCGTAACCCCGGCAGCAAGCCAGACCTTCGTGTTCGCTGGAACCGGGATCACGAACTCAGCTTCCGGATAAGCACAGCCAGCACATCGGGGTCATAGGAACCGGCAATCCGTAGCCGGGAACCGCATGTCAGTTCGACGATCATCTCGCTGCGGTCAGCGACGACCTCCGGCTCGGTTCGTATCGGTTCGATGATCTCAACCGGCAGAAACATCTTTGCGGCAGCGTCTTCAGCAGCCGACGCAAACTTCGGGTCTTTCAGCCAGTTGAAGACCTGGTTCGCGTTGACATCGTACCGCCGCGCAACTTGTGAAACCGAAATCCCTGGCAGACGCGTCTGCGCGCAGATCATCCGCTTCTCGTCGTCGCTCCACTTCCTGCGTTTGCGTCTCTTCGCCAATCCCGGGCTCCTAATGTCCACTTAACTTAAGCGGACACTAACCCTCATTAGTGGAACTCGGCAGAGCACTCAGACCGGACGGTTACGGCGTTGGGTTGGTTGGGCACGAAGCGGCGTAATGGTAAACACCGGCGTTGGTGGTGAGCTGGATTCTCTCGTTCCGGTCCGTTCCGATTAAAACGGACCTTATCCGACACAATGGACATTACCTAGTCGGACGACGCGCAAGGACTAAGTGCACTCGCGTTTGTGGAGCTGGGACATCGAAGTGCGCGCATCGGACAGGCACCCTTCGCAACTGATGTCTCCATTGTCATGTACAACATCTAAATGTTCTAATACCGCTTTCAAATGTTCACAAGATTTAGTCAATGTACTATGAACAAGTACAAAACGACCGTGAGGTCCTTCCGCCGGGCGAGCGTTGAATGCCAACTGGTCAGATACCGACGGCACGGGTGTCGCATACGCGGGACCTGCCAAATCAACTCCTGCCTGCCCGACAATCTTGTCGGCGGCGTATCCTGAAGTGAAACAGAGCAAGCCCGCGACAAGTATCGTACTCAAACGTTTCATTGTGATGCTCCCGTGTTTCGTGGGTGGGTCCGCTGCCCCAGGGTTGTTGCTTGTCGTTGCACCGTAACATGGATCGAGGCGGAGAGTTCAATTGCAAATGCCCGAAAGGGGTCACTTGTCCGCGTAGAACTCGCTTGGCGAAGGTCCGGTCTATCCGTTCTACGTAGAATTTGCTGCGTCGCAAAATCTGGCAGGTTGGGCTCGGAGTGGGTATTGGTTGTGGGTCGAACGAACATCTTGCTTTGGTCACAAGCCGTCATCTGACCAAACTGATCGGATTTTGGCTTCGTCCCGTGGAGCCTTCCAGAATGGTCTCAGCCACCGCGTTCCTGCCCAGACGCAGGATTCCATCGCGGGTTCTCTTGCGAGATCACGTCAAATTCGACCGTTTCTGGCGAAGCAGTTCCATAATTTGCGACGGTGGTTTCCCATGCCATTTATCCGAACTTGCTCCATTCCTTCGGGAACCACCTGTATCCGCAGCGGTCGCGATCCTGTTCGTAATGTAGCCGCTCCTCGAGACGGGCAACGGTTGTCGGTTCTCTCGCGATTACCTTAAAGGTCCGCTGCTTATCGACGTAGCGCAGAGATTCAAAATCAACCGCAACCCACCGGTCACCTATCAGTTCGCAAAGGTCAAAGCGTCGCCGTTGATCCGGATGGTGATGCTTGTAAAACCCGATAATGAGGCAATCCAGAGCGAGCGAGGCGACCGCAAGCGACGCCTCCGGTGCGCCCTTTCCTTGGCGCAATCCATGCGTAGTGCCTTTAGTGCCGGAGTGTGGATAGTGAGGTGGCGGTTGCGGTCGCCTCGTGAGAGGCGGCAACAAGTCCGGGGAAATCGTTAGTTTTCAATGCTTAGCTTGGAAATCATTGTGCTTCCTTAGGGAAGTACACTTCGTGAACTAGGGTCTGTGGACATTCATCTTGACGCGATGAGCGCAGCAGCGAGGTTCCAGCAGGCGGCGTAGCTGCAATCAGTTTTGTCGTACCGCGTGGCTATGCCTCTGAATTCCTTTATCTTTGCGAAGTAGTTTTCGACGAGATGCCGCCATTTGTAGACCTCAATGTCGTAGGCGCGCTTTATCTTTCGATTGCCCTTAGGCGGGATCACGGCGGTTGCGCCGCGCGCATCGAGTTCTTTCAGCAGCCAATTCGCGTCAAATGCCCTGTCCGCGAGCAGGGCATCGAACGAAACATCTTTGATCAGCGGCGCGACACCCTTCATATCGTGCGCCTGTCCCGGCAGAAGCAGGAACCGCACCAGGTTCCCAAGCGCATCGACCAGCGCTACGATCTTGGTCGTCAGCCCGCCACGCGAGCGTCCGATGGCCTGAGCCTGAGCCCCCCTTTTGCGCCGGTGGCTTTCTGGTGAACCTGAACAATGGTGCCATCGATAAGCGCATATTCAAGGTCGGGGTCATCACTCACCGCCTTGAAAAGACTCTCGAAAACACCTGCTTTGGCCCATCGCCGGAAGCGCCGGAACTGGCTGTTCCAATTTCCAAAAGCGGGCGGCAGGTCACGCCACGGTGACCCCGTGCGCACACGCCAGAACACAGCCTCCACAAACAGCCGGTTATTCTTCGCGGTCACGCCGCTGTCGCTGGCTTTGCCTGGAAGGTGGGGTTCAAGCCGCTGCCACAAAACATCTGTCACCACAAACCGCTGCTCGTTCATTCAAACCTCCGTTTCGAAAGTTTGAATCAGAAATCAGATCAAATGGGAATCCTGATTGTCCACGGACCCTAGTCAAACCCTGTCTTTCAGTAATTTTCTCACGCTTGAATTACAGGGAGATCGTCCGTTTCAACGCGGAATAGCAGTCGTATCGAATGCTCGCGCACCTCCGGCTCATATGTGAGTTTGTCCATATGCGAAATTCTATCATGTAGCTCAGGGAATTACACACATTGCTACACACACCCTAGATAGAGCGTATTTATTGTAAATTTTTCAATAATTTACTGTAAAGACAAACCCTCTCCTAAGCGGTAGGTCCCAGGTTCGAATCCTGGAGGGGCCGCCAAACTCATGTTGATGCGGTGATCAGGCCGGGGCTGTCGATTGCGCCTCAGGCCGGTGTGCGCCTGCGATCCATCCACAGCAGGGCGATGGCGACAGCGCCGATTGCGTTTGCCCAAATCGCGCCGGAGATCAGATCATATGGCAACAGGATCAGGACACCGGCGATAACGATTGCAAGACGCTTTACCGGTCCCAGATCGGTTCCGAAAAAGCCGACAATCCCGCAGGTTACAAAGTAGACGCCTGCCAATGCGGTGACGATTGTGATTGCCGTTTCAAGCGCCGGAGCATCGAGCAGCAGGGCCGGCGACGCGGCGAAGAGGAACGGGATCAGATAGGCGGGCCAGGCGATCCTGACAGCTTCCCAGCCCGTCGCCATGGCCGGGGCCTTGGCCATGTTCGCGGCCACGAAGGCCGCAATTGCAACCGGCGGCGTCAACATCGAGAGCATTCCGAAATACAGCACGAAGAGGTGCGCCGCCATCGGTTGCAATCCCAGCTCGACCAGAGCCGGCGCGGCGAGAGAGGCCAACAGCAAGTAGACCCCGACCGTCGGCAGGCCCATGCCCATCACGATGCAGACCAATGCCGTGACGACCAGAAGCAGCAGCAAGCTGGATTGTCCGAGCTGCACCAGGAAAAACCCCATTCC
Organism: uncultured Limibaculum sp.; assembly: GCA_951813525.2. GTDB lineage: Bacteria > Pseudomonadota > Alphaproteobacteria > Rhodobacterales > Rhodobacteraceae > Thermohalobaculum. The sequence continues at coordinate 769,429 of CATOTJ020000002.1, read as the reverse complement.
GAACGAAAGGCCAGAGCGTGCCACCAGGCCGATAATCATGCCCGCGATTGCGCAGATCAGGATGATCTCGACCGAGGCTTTACCGGCGCCGACCAGCACCTGGCCGATGACTTTTGGCGAGATGCGCCGTGCGTCATAGGTGCGGATCAGCGATAGCGCGAAGAGGACAGCAACAGCGATCAACGCGGCTGTTTCCGGGCGCAGGTTGAACCGGAACAAGCCAACCAGCAGCACGATAAAGGGCGCGAAGACGAACCAACCGCGCCAGACGACGCCCAGCAGCGCCGGAATGCGGATTTCCGGGATGCGGTCAATTCCGCGCCGCCCGGCTTCGAGATCGGCAAAGACGAAGAGGCTGAAATAGTAGAGCAGCGACGGCGCCAGCGCGGCGAGCATCACATCGGTGTAGCTCGCCTGCATATTCTCGGCCAAAAGGAACGCCGCTGCGCCCATGATCGGTGGCATCAATTGACCGCCCGTCGAGGCTGCGGCTTCGATCGCTGCTGCGGTCTTGGGCCGATACCCGCCTTCCTTCATCATCGGGATGGTGATGGCACCTGTTGAGGCGACGTTCGAGACTGCGCTGCCCGACACCGAGCCAAAGAAGGATGACCCCAGAATGGCGATCTTGGCCGCACCGCCGCGGCGCCGCCCGGCCAGTGCAACCGACAAATCGGAAAAGAAGGCCGATCCTCCGGTCGCCAGCAACAATTGGGACAAGATCAGAAAGGGCACGACAACGGCGACGGCGATGGTCAGGGCCGCACCGGCCAGCGACGCGCTGTCCAGGACCAGAAAGGTCAACAGCCGGTCGGGTTTGATCGACTTGCTTTGCAATGGCCCCGAAAACTCGCTGGCGAACAGGGCGTAGAGACAAACAACCGCCAGGATGATGATCAGGCTGTAACCCATGGTGCGGCGCACGGCTTCGATGATAAGGACAAAGCCGATGGCCGATATGATCAGCGCCTCGGTCGGGTGGTAGAAGACATTTTCGGACAAGGTTGGAAAGCGCACGGTCAACCACAGACCGAAGACTGCCGATGCCAAGGCCAGGACAATCGACAGGGCGGGCCAACGACCGGGCCGGGTCAGATAGGCGCTGGCCATCGCGAGGGCCAGGGCGACGATCAGGATCTGTTCGGTATAAACCCGCCATCCGATCCAAAGCGGCGCCCCGGACGACCAGAAGATTGCGGTCAGTGTGATCAGCGCGGCAAGGACGGCAATTAGGACCGCCATGCCGCGCCGTTGTCCAGTCACTCGGAACCTCTGAGTGCCGGATCACTCGGGCCAGACACCCATTTCCTTGTAAAAACGGATCGCACCTGGGTGGTATTCGACGCCAACATCCTTGGCCATCGCCTCTTTGGTGAAGCCGCGCCAGAACGGACCGCCACCCAGCAGATCGGCTTCCTTGGCCCATAATGCCTTGACCGCCTGATAGACCATGTCATCGGACACATCGACGCCTGCAAAAAGCGTATAGTCGAAGACGTTGACGTTTGTTGCTTCGGCAATGCCCGGGATCTTTGCATCCGCGTCGATGGCGTTGACATAGGTTTGCGGCAGATATTTGCGCATACGCTGGAGCGCGGCATCGCTGTCATCGAACGAGATATAGCGAATGCCGAACTTTGCATCGAATTCGCGGCTGTTACCGGCGCCCACAACCACAATCGTCACATCAGTCGAGCCTTCGGCGAAGCTGGCCCACATCCGTGGGAAATTGGGGACTGCAACGCCCTCGACATCATCAAGGCTCATCTCGGCATTGGCCAGATATCCCTTGGTGACATAGTCGCCCAGCGCCTTGTCGGCAAAGACAGGGACGCGTTTGCCCTTGAGATCAGCGACCGATTTGATGTCGCTGTCCTTGCGCACGATATAGGCATTTCGGAACGGCATCAGGCGGGCGACCATGCGCAAGTTGGTATTGGCCCGCCCTTCGGACATGCCTGTTCCGGTCACTGCATAGGTCAGCTGAACGATGTTCGAGATGCCAAACTCTATCTCGCCGGCGTTGACCAGTGGAATGTAGTCGGCGGTGTTCGCCAATTCCTGCGGGCGCATCTGGAATGGCGCAGCTTCGGAGATCGCTGCGGCCAGTGTCCGGCCAACCTGGCTGGTGCCGCCGCGGGCGGTCGAGCCCAGGGCCGCGACGCCGTCGGCGGCCGCCTCGAACGCGAAGAGCGCTGCGATGGCACCGAAAATGAGCTGTTTACGCATTCTTTCGTCTCCTTGTTGACTGTCAGAACTTTTCGAAAAGCGGCCCGTGGCCGGAAAATTGATCGTTGATCGCCATGGCGCGCAGTGCGTGCCAGTAAGTTGCGGCATTGATGGCAATGAAGGGTTTGCCGTATTCTTTTTCGAGATCGACGCAGAGGCTGCACATTGAGAGATTTGTGCCGACTTGCACAAACGCGTCGACATCATCACCGTCCATCTCGGCAATATGAGCGCGGAGTTCGTCCGGCTGGACCTCGGCAATTGCGACCGGGCTGGGGCATTTCAGTCCGCGGAACCGGACCACATCGAAACCGCAGTCCTGAAAGAAAAGGGTCACGTTTTTGTCCGATATCGGGAAGTAAGGTGAGATCACCGCGATGCGCTTGACGCCATGAAGATTGAGCGCGGCCTCGCAGGCGAACGAGCCTGCAGAAACCTGTAATCCGCAATGATCGGACAGGTCTGCCATCCGCTTTTCCGATGGCCCCCTGCCGTCCCAGAACATCAGCGCCGACATGCCCATGATCAGATAGTCGGGCTGGCTGGTTACGCAGCGGTCGACCGCGTCGTAGAGGGTCTTGCCGATGGCATCGACCAGAGCCACGAATTCTTCGTCGTTGCCGACTTTCATATTCGGCACAAAGATCCGTCCAAAATGATTGGTCACGCCCTTGACGCGAAAATCGTCCATGTCGGGCTGAACGATCGTGTTTGTTGATGGGGCGACGACGGCGAATTTGCAGCGCCAACCGCGTGCGTCCTTGCTCATCCGCTCCCCTCCCATGTGCCTTTCGACTTGAGAGCGCCAGCAGGGGACTGTCAAGGGCGGCGCGGTTCAGTCTGATCCCGAATGAAATATTGGCGTGCCGGACAGACGACCCTAAGAGAGTGCATCAGAGTCCCGGCAAGCCGGGCCAAAATCAGCAGCGCGGGCGGGATATGATAAATTTGCTGACGGATGGCGAGTACACGGTATTTTTTGTCGTTCTGTTGACGATCATCCTGTCCCTCAGCTTTCATGAATTCGGCCATGCCTGGGCCGCCAAGAAGTTCGGCGACGATACGGCCGAGCGGTTGGGTCGTCTGACATTGAACCCGTTTCGTCACATCGACCCGATGGGTCTTTTGATGGTGATCATGATCGGATTTGGCTATGCGCGCCCGGTGCCGGTCAGACCAAGCAATTTCACCTCGTTCTGGGCGCAGATGTTGGTCGCCGCAGCGGGACCGGCGGCAAATCTGATCATCGCTGTCGTCGTGGTGAACCTTTACGCCTATGGCGTTGGGGCCGGTTGGGCCTTTTTAGAGAACCCGCAGGTCGAGCATGCAATCGCGATCCTCGTGATCATCAACATGGTCCTGATGGTCTTTAACCTGATCCCGCTTGGGCCGTTGGATGGGCATTACATTCTGCCCTATTTTTTGCCGCGCGCCTTGGCGCGCAGCTATGTCGAGCTGAATTCGAAATACGGAACATTTGTACTGCTGGGACTGGTCTTTGCGGCCCTGCTTGGTTTGCCAGTGTTCCGGTTCGTTTTCGAGTTCGGAGCCGCGTTGGTGCCCTACATCAACTTTATGTAGGAACCGATTTAGGCAACATCTTCAAGATCGCGCAGCGACTGAATCATGGACGAGCGCATCACGTAAGCGAAGTGGCGGTCTTTGTCCGCTACGGTCGCCCGCAGTTCGTCATGATAGGCGCGGCGTTTTTCCGGATCTTTTTCACGCAAGATCGCGCGGTTGCGCAGAGCCTGCGCCTGCACGGTTTCAAGCGCGACCTTGCGGCGCTGACGTTCGTACCGGTCCATCAAGTCGATTGGCGCGCCGCGCCAGATCTGCGCCAGCTTTTCAGTCAAGTTCACGGCATCATGAATTCCGCCATTCATGCCCATCCCGCCCAAAGGGTTGTTCAGGTGCGCGGCATCGCCTGCCAGAAATATCCGGCCGTGGACATAGCGATCAGCGACCCGTTCGTGGACCCGGTAGGCGGTTTTATGGACAATTTCATAGGGGGCGCCCGGCAGAACGGCCTGCATATGGGTGTCGATGCGCCCGGGATCCAGAATTTCTTCGTCCGACAATTGCGGGTCCGTTGGAAAGAGGACCCGCCATAAAGTGGGCGTTCTGAGCAGAACAAACCACTCATCCGGGTCCGAGAAATAGCTGATATCGGCCATCCCCGGAATGTGGTCGTGATAGGGAAACGGCGTGGACAACGACAGGAAGATTTCGGGAATGGTCAGGCCGGGAAAGCCGACCCCGGTCGATTTGCGGACCGCAGACCGGGCGCCGTCAGCGCCGATTAGATAGCGCGCGCGGAAGTCTTCGCGGCTGCCATCGGGGCGCCGCGCAACCACCGTGACAAGATCGCCGTCCTGGGTCACGTCTTCGACAGTGATATCGGTTAAAAGCTCGACCCCCGGATCGGCGTCCAGGCGCGCCCGGGCAGATTGGGTCAGGTTCCACTGTTCACATTGCAGCCGATAGGGGTGCTCGGTTTCTTCGGCCAGCAAGCCGAGATCGAAGGTCGCAATCTCACCTTCGGCCCGGTCACGGAACTGCCAATGGCGACACTTGATGCCGCGTTGCAGCAAGACACCGGCCAGTCCGAGTCGGTGCAGGTAATCCAGCGTCGGCGGATGAAAGGTCGAGGCCCTGAGATCGACGGCCAGGTCGAAGGACGCTTCGAGCACCGTCACCGGAATGCCCTGTTCCAGCAAGGAGACCGCCGCGACCAGACCGACGGGACCTGCACCGGCAATCAGAACCCGGTCATGTGATTGTGCCATGCATACCCCCTTGTGCCTGCTCGCTATAGACCGGTGGCAATCCGTCAAGCTAGATCAAGCTGACTGAAAGCAAACCCGGAAGGAAGCGGCGAGATGGCCGAGCCCGGCAGACTGGCGATATTGGGCGCTGCCGGGGGCATCGGGCGGGTGCTGACGGCCCAGGCCATGGCCGAGGGTTGGCAGGTCATCGCGCTCGACCTGCCCGCGTCGTTGAGCGCGCATCCGCCGCCGACGGGCGTCGAGGCGATTGAGCTGGATTTACGCGCAGCCGATAGCGTCGAGGCGGCATTTTCGCGATTGGGTGCACTGGACGGGTTTGTCAATTTGGCGGGGTTCATGTCGCCGATCCGGCCGGTCAGCCAGGTGCCGGTTGACGATTTCGACGATGTGATTGCGGGAAACCTGCGCGGCGCGTTCGTGGCCGCGAAGGCCGCGATACCGCGACTGCAGGCGCGAAGGGGATCGATGGTAAATGTCGTCTCTGGCCTGGGGGCGCATGCGCGGCCCGGCTTCGGCCCGTATGCGGCGGCGAAGGCAGGCATGATCAGTCTGACCAAGACGCTGGCCTTGGAATGTGCGCCCGATGTTCGCGTCAATGCGGTCGGGCCAAGTGCCGTCGACACTGCGTTTTTGAGCGGTGGTACCGGGCGGGGCCCGGGCGAGCGGGCCAAGATTGATCTGGAAGCAATCGCCGCTGCAACACCGCTTGAACGGATCGCGACGCCCGGGGATGTCACCGGCCCGATACTGTTCCTGTTGGGCAGCGCCGCGGGCTTTATGACCGGGCAAGTTTTGTGGGTGAACGGCGGCAGCTATATGCCCTGAGATCAGCTTAGGACTGGGTCGCCGAGTTCGTCGCTGTGTCCATCGCCGTATCCATCGCCGTGCGCCAATGTCTGCGGCAGAGGCTGATATATCGGTCATTGCCGCCGACTTCGACCTGGGCCCCTTCGGTCAGTGCGCGGCCGTCACCGTCGACACGGATCACCATGGTTGCCTTTTTTCCGCAATGACAGATCGTGCGGACCTCGCGCATCTCGTCGGCCAGGGCCAGCAGCGCCGCCGATCCCGGGAATAGCTGGCCGCGAAAATCGGTGCGCAACCCGTAGCACATGACCGGGACACCGAGATCGTCGACCGCGCGGGCCAGTTGCCAGACCTGTGTTTCGCTCATCCACTGCGCTTCATCCAGCAGAACACAGGCGACCGGCCCCTGTTGCAGACGGGAGGCGATCTTGGCGAACAGATCATCGTCCGGCGTATAGATGTCGGCTTCTTCCGAGATGCCGATCCGGCTGCCGATCTGCCCGGTCCCTGCCCGGCCATCGAAATCGGCGGTCATGAGATAGGTGTCCATGCCGCGTTCTCGATAATTATGCGAGGCCTGCAGCAGCAATGTCGATTTGCCCGCGTTCATTGTCGAATAGTTGAAATAGAGCTTGGCCATCTGCCACCCCGGCACGCGCGCGGTCTGTGCCGCTGACCGGGCGGCTATAGGCTGACCGGCGGCTTTTGATCAACCCGCCAGTGCCGGGCCTTTGCCATCGCGGTGCTGCCATGGTCCTTGCCAAGGGTTTTGGCTAGGGTTTTGGCTAGGGTTTTGGCTCGACGCCCGGTCCGCGACGCGGCATCATCAGCCGATGCGCCTGATCGTGCTGATCATTGCCTTTCTGTCGGCCGCCCCCGCGGCCGCCGAGCAGGTTTTTGTCGATGTCGAACTTGTTCTGGCGGTTGATGTCTCGCGATCCATGTCGCCGCGGGAGTTGGAGATCCAGCGCCGCGGATATGCGGCGGCCTTGACCAGTCGGGATGTGATCGACGCGATCCGTGAAGGCCCGAACGGACAGGTGGCTTTGATTTACGTGGAGTGGTCCGGCTGGAACGCGCAGCGTGTCATAGTGCCCTGGACCATCATCAAAGATGCTGAAGGTGCAGAAGATTTTGCAGCGCGCCTGACCGCCGAGTTTAACGACTCGCTTCGGCGGACCTCGATCTCTGGTCTGCTCGACTATGCGACCGGTCTGTTCGAGCAGAACGAAGTGCGGTCGTTGCGCCGGGTGATCGATATCTCGGGCGACGGGCCGAACAATCATGGCCGCCCGGTTCAGGCCGCCCGCGACGAGGCATTGGCCCAGGGCATCGGGATAAACGGTCTGCCGTTAATGACCAGAGAGGGGCTGGGCTGGCAATGGCACCTCGACGATCTGGACGAGTATTATCGCCACTGCGTCATTGGCGGGCCGTCGGCCTTTGTGATCCCGGTCTTGGAGTGGGCACATTTTCCGGACGCCGTGCGCCGAAAGCTGGTTCTGGAGCTGGTCGGTCTGCCTGCCGGGCCAGAGTCCGGCCCGATCCATCGCGCTGACGGGTATGATTGCCTGATCGGTGAAAAGATCTGGGACCGGATGATGGACGATTGGAACTGACCGTAATGGATCACCGACAGATCGTTGCTGCACTTTCGCCGGAGGACAGGCTGGCATTGACCGCCCTGTCCGACCGACAGGGTTCAATTGCCGTCGCGATCCATTTTGCTGTCCTCGCGCTGACCGCCGCTGCGATTGGATTGGGTTTGCCCGGTTGGTGGGCATTGCTGGTGCCGCATGGTGTTCTTTTGATCTTTCTCTTCACGCTGTTGCACGAAACGGTTCATTGGACGGTCTTTCGCACGCAATGGCCAAATCGTTGGGTCGGGGCTTTGTGCGGGCTTTTGATCATGGTCCCGGCGGTCTGGTTTCGGTATTTCCACCTTGCCCATCACAGGCACACCCATGATCCCGCCAACGACCCGGAATTGGCAACACCCAAACCGGTTACCCGCCGGGCCTATCTCTGGCATGTCAGCGGTCTTCCGACCTGGTGGTCGCAAGCCGCCAGTCTGGCGCGCAACGCGGCCGGGCGCGTCGATTACCCCTATCTTCCGGACAAAGCCAAGCCGCGGGCGGTCGCCGAAGCACGGGTGACGCTTGCGCTTTACGCGGTCGCCATCGCGGCTTCAGTCGCTGCTGGGTCGACACTTTTGCTGTGGGTCTGGGTGATCCCGGCGCTTTTGGGACAGCCGTTTTTGCGCCTTTACCTGTTGGCCGAGCACGGGCGGTGTCCGCATGTTGCCAACATGCTGGAAAATACGCGCACAACCTTCACGAACCGCGTCGTTCGATGGCTGGCATGGAACATGCCCTACCATGCCGAGCACCATGCGTACCCGGCGGTTCCGTTTCACAAACTGCCCGAATTTCATCATCACACACAGGCACATTTGAAGGAAACCGTGAACGGGTATGCCCGGTTCAATCGAGGCTACGTATCGGCATTGTCCGCGGACGCGCCCGCGGCTCCCACGAAATAGCGGCTGATCCTTGTCATGCCGGCGGAATAGGCTTCGACATCCGAGACCTTCAGCATCAGCCCCTTGGAGGCGAGGATAAGCAAATAGGCGCCTTCTTCGGCCAGATCCTGCGACGGCGCCAATCCGGCCTCGCCCAGAAAGGCAACCAGCCTGCGCCAGGCAGGAGACTGCGTCTCGTCACCGTTTGCGCGCAGTGAAGCAGTCGCCATGTCGAAGATCTCGGCCCCGTGCGGTAGCCCGCGAACGATCGGTACCGACCGGCCCAACCATTCGACAAAAAAGCCAGTAAGCCGTTGAACAGTATCGCCGTCGTCGTCCAAGGCGGCAATCGCGCGGGCTTCCGCCGACGCGGCGATCCCTTCGACCGACCAGTCGAGAACGGCCTGCTTATCATCGAAACGATTATAGAGCGTCTGGCGCGAAACCCCTGCTGCCTCGGCCAAATCGCCCATGGACGCCTTGCGAAATCCATAGGTGGCGAAGACCGCGATCACGCGGCTGAATTCCGAGGCCCGCTCCATGAGACGTGTTTGTCAAATCCGACATAGATTGTAAAGCTTGGCAATTCGTCATTGACATTATGGGCGTTGATTGTCAAATTTGTTGCAGTCAGATTCGCTGCGGAAAGGGTCCCTCATGCGATTGAAAGTGAACGGCCAGGATCACGAATTCGATGTGGTGGAAGATATGCCGCTGCTTTGGGTTCTGCGCGACGAGCTTGGGATCACAGGGCCGAAATTTGGCTGCGGCATTGCAATGTGCGGCGCCTGTACGGTGCATATCGACGGTCAGGCTGTGCGCTCGTGCTCGCTGCCTGTCAGCGCGGTCGATGGCGATGTGACGACGATCGAGGGGTTGGGCACACCCGATGCCCTGCACGCCGTTCAAGCAGCCTGGGTCGAACATCAGGTGGCCCAATGCGGATATTGCCAACCGGGCCAGGTGATGAGCGCGGCCGCGTTCCTGGACCTCAATCCGGACCCGACCGACGAGCAGATCGATCAGGCCATGTCCGGCAACCTCTGCCGTTGTGCCACCTATCCGCGTATCCGCGCCGCGATCCACACGGCCGCTGCCAATTTGCAGGAGGGTTGAGCCATGTCGCGCATCGGTAAGATCGCCCGGCGCACCTTTCTCTTTGGTACAGTTGCCATCGCTGGGGGTGTCGCGTTCGGGTATTGGAAGTACCGCCAGCCCTATGACAATCCGCTGTTGGATGATCTGGCCGAGGGCGACGCGGTTCTGACGCCCTATGTCAAGATCGACAAAGACGGGGTCACAATCATCACGCCGCGCGCCGAGATGGGCCAGGGTGTTCACACAACGCTGGCCGCTTTGGTGGCCGAAGAACTGGAAGTCGACCTTGCAGATGTCAGGGTCGAGCATGGCCCCGCATCTTATGCCTATTTCAACGGCGCGATGCTGGAGGAGGGTGTGCCCTATCCGTCGACAGACGTCGGCTGGATGGCAGAAACAATGCGGGGTTTGACCCATGTTCCCGCCAAGTTTCTTGGCATGCAGGGCACGGGCGGGTCTTCGTCAATCCCCGACGGGTACGAGAAGATGCGCATCGCCGGTGCCGCGGCTCGCGATGCATTGATGGAGGCGGCGTCACACAAGTCCGGAACACCGGTTGCAGATTTGCAGGTCAAGAACGGTGTCATCACCGGCAGCGACGGCGTTGCGATGACCTATATCGATCTGGCACCCGAAGCGGCCAAGATTGAACCGCCCGCAGATCCCAAGCTGAAGGACCCCGACAGCTGGACGATCCTGAGAAAGTCGGTTGATCGGGTCGATATGGTTCCGAAAGTCACCGGGACCGCCGAGTTTGGGATCGATGTGCGCCTGCCCGATATGTTGCATGCGACAGTGCGCATGAACCCGCGATTGGGCGGCACCATGGAAAGGTTCGATGCATCCGCTGCGGGAAGGATGCCGGGTGTTGAAAAGATTGTCGATCTTGGCAATGGCATCGCGGTCATCGCCACGAACACCTGGTATGCGATGCAGGCGGCCCGCGCCGTCGATATTAAGTGGGGTAAACCGCCCTATCCGATGACGACTGCCGAACACTGGAAGGCTGTCGAAGACAGTTTTGTCGAAGAGCGTCTGGAAAGTACCAATAGGGACGATGGCGATGTTGACGCTGCCCTGACTGGCGACGGCGTGATCGATTTGGAATACCGCGCCCCCTATCTGGCCCATGCAACGATGGAGCCGATGAACGCGGTGGCGTGGCTGCGCGACGGAAAACTTGATGTCTGGGCTGGTAATCAGGCGCCGACTTTTGCCCGGGATTTTGCGGCGGATGTCTCGGGCCTGGATCAGGAAGCTGTTGCAATTCACACGCCCTATATGGGCGGTGGATTTGGCCGGCGCGGTGAGCTTGATTTCGTCAAGCTGGCCGTCCGGGTTGCGATGGCCGCAGAAGGCAGACCCGTCAAGACGACATGGAGCCGGGAAGAAGACACTTGCCATGATGTTTATCGTCCTCTGGCCATTGGACGGATCCGAGCGCGCGTGGACGGCAGCAACCTTACGGCGCTGGATTTGAAACTTGCAGCACCTGGCGCGACGGACAGCGTGATGGGCCGGGCCGGAAAATCGATCCCTGGTGCAGATGCGACGATCGTTCAGGCCGCCTGGGACCAGCCATATGCCATCGCGAACTATCGCGTGGCGGGGTACAAGGTGCCTGAATTGCTGCCCCTTGGGTTCTGGCGTTCGGTCGGTGCATCGCAGAACGCATTTTTCCACGAAAGCGCGATGGACGAAATCGCGATTGCCACCGGGAAAGACCCGGTCGAGATGCGCCTTGGCTTGATGACGCACGAACCGTCGCGGAAGGTTCTGGAAAAAGCGGCGGAGATGGCGGGTTGGAACGGCGGTCAAGTTGGCGAGGGCCGCGGGCGCGGCGTTGCCTTTTCGCTTTCGTTCGGGGTGCCGGTCGCTGAAATTGTCGAGATCGCGGCCACCGAACATGGGTTCAAGATCACTGATGCCTGGATTGCGGCGGATGTCGGCATTGCGCTGGACCCACGCAATATCGAGGCGCAGCTTATGTCCGGTCTGAACTTTGGCCTGTCGGCCGCAATTCTGAGCGAAATCACCATCACGGACGGCGAGGTCGATCAGCGCAACTTCCACGATTATGACGCGCTGCGCATGTATCAGGCGCCGCGGCTGGAAATCGCGGTGCTGGAAAATATGGGGCATATCAAGGGCATCGGCGAGCCGGGGACGCCGCCCGCGGCCCCGGCATTGGCCAATGCGATCTTCGCAGCAACCGGCAAACGTCTGCGCGAAATGCCGTTTGGCAAGTTTGTCGACTTTGCCTGAGGAGGCTGGAATGCGCATTGCAATTTTTGGGGCGCTGACCGGTGTGTTGCTGTCCGCCGGCGCAATGGCCCAATCATCGACCGATGAAGACGCCGCCGCCGCGGTGGCGGCACCGGTCATAACAGCCGAAGACCGGGAAAAGGGGCTGGAAATCTGGGGCAAGATCCATCAGGTGCTGGCGCATCCCAGATGCACGAACTGCCACACGCCAGATGACCGGCCGCGCTGGTCCGGCCCGAATTATGGAAAACCGCGCGTCCACGGAATGAATATCAGCGCGGGTGACAGCCGGATCGGGGCCGAAACACTGCCTTGCTCGACCTGTCATGGCGATCGCAATACAGGCGTGCGGCACGCCCCACCCGGTGCGCCGCACTGGCAATTGCCACCGGTTGAGTTCGCTTGGTGGGGCAAATCCGCCGCCGAGATTTGCGCCCAGGTCAAGGATCCGGACCGCAATGGCGGGCGTTCGCTGGGCGAGATCGCCAAGCATGTCGATCACGATGCCCTGTTGCACTGGGCTTGGACGCCTGGCCTTGGCCGCGAACCGGCACCGTTCTCTCGCGACGAGCTGTCCGCCTTTTTCCTCGCTTGGGAGGCCACGGGAGCGCCCTGCCCCTAATTTGCCCTCAAAGGCGCCGGGTCAGCTTGGCGTTTTGCGGTTCCCGCGACGTCTGCATTGACCCTTTCGGCCCGCTGTGACACCCCTCGCGAACACTCAAGAGGGAGCGCGCACATGTCAGAAGATGTCCTGATCGTCGAAAAGTCCGGCACCATCGCCAAGGTCACGCTGAACCGGCCCGACAAGATGAACAGCTTTGACGATGCGTTGCGCTCGGCGATGCGGACGACCGTCGCGGCGTTGGAGGATGATACTGAAATCCGCGTGGTTATTCTGAACGGTGCGGGCCGCTGTTTTTCTGCCGGTGCCGATCTTTCCGCCGGGCCGGTCGACCCGGCGGGTTTTCATTTGGATATCGATTACAAACCCTTCCTGACGGCAATCACGCAGTCCGACAAGATCTGGATCGCCCAGGTACACAATGCGTGCGCCGGGATTGGGGCCGCCCTGGCCATGAGTTGCGACCTGATGGTTATGTCCGATGACGCCTATATCTATATGGCGTTCGCTGCGATCGCGCTGGTGCCCGATGGCGGCAACACCCGCCTGCTGCTGGATGCGATGGGATACCGCCGCGCGCTTCAAGCCTGTCTGGAAGGCCGCAAAGTTCCGGCCACGGAATGCGAAGGCTATGGCATCGCGAACAAAGTCGTAGCGGCCGCGGATATTGACGCTGAAACCCGCGCATGGGCGGAGAAACTGGCCGAGGGCGCCCCGATGGGCATGGCTGCAACCAAACGGTTGATGCGCTCGGTCGGTGCGATCAGCTTTGGCGATGCCATTTCCCTGGAAGGGCGCGAACAGGGTGCCCTGTTGCGCAGCGCCGATTTCCGGGAAGGCGTTCGGGCCTTCTTTGCGAAGGAGAAACCGGCCTTCAAAGGCGGCTGAAGCACGGCCTGCCATCAGTCACCGCCACCCGGGCAAGGCAGAAATGCGTCAGGCCGAACCCTGAACCCGGCCTGCCAGAGCCTCGATCCTGTCAGCCAGCGCATCGAGATTCTTGGCGACCTCGGCTTCGCGCTCGGGATTAAACAGATCAGAGGGCGCGGCCTGTTTCTCGGCCAATTTTTCAGCGTTGGCGGCTTTACGCTCGGCGGTGGCCGACGCTTTCTCGGCGTCATTCAACCTATCAGCCAGCATGAGCGCGCTCATCATCATCAGGCGTCCTTCCGGCATCTGACCCAGTGCTTCGGTCAGCTTGGTTGCTTCCTCATCGATCATCGCGGCCATGCGCGTCACATGGGCTTCTTCGCCTTCGCCGCAGCCGACGCGGTATTGCCGCCCTGCGACCTGGATGGATACTTCAGGCATTCGCTTGCTCCCCGGTCTGCCCGCGCGTCATCGCGCCCCGCAGATCCCTCAGCGCTTCGCGCACGGCCCCGGCGGCTTCGGAACGCAGTTTGGCGTCCTCTTGTGCCCGGGCGCGCAGGACGCGGATTTCTTCATGAAGATTTCCGGCATCCCCTTCAACCGGGGGGCTTTCACCGGCGGCCTCGAACGCACCTTCCAGTGTGTCCATCGCATTGTTCAGGCGGGCCAGCGCCTCTTCGATCTTGCTCATTGAAACCTGCTCTCCCCAAGCCGACCCTGTTTTTGTGGCCGGTCTTTCCGGTCAACCGCGCGGCGAATCGACCCCCGTACATTCGTAACCTTGTCAAAATACGCCGATCGCGCGCAGTCGTGCAAATTGATCGCACCGGCGGGCGTCTTGCGGGCTTGACCCGTTCGGGGTGCATGGCCATGGTCGCGCCGCGCAGGGCAGGACCGCGCGGCCATGAACGAGGGGACGAGGCAGTGGATATTTCGCACATGAAAAAGGCCGATCCGCGCCGCTTCGAAATGGCAAACGCATTGCGCGTTCTGGCGCTGGATGGCGTGAAGGCCGCCAATTCGGGGCATTCCGGAATGCCGATGGGCATGGCCGATGTGGCGACGGTCCTGTTCGACAAACATTTGCGTTTCGATCCATCGGCCCCGGACTGGGCCGACCGGGACCGGTTTGTCCTGTCGGCAGGACACGGATCGATGCTGCTTTACGGGCTGCTGCACCTGACTGGTTATCCCGGCATGGACATCAAAGCGCTGAAGAATTTTCGCCAACTGGGTGCATCCACCGCCGGGCACCCGGAGGTCGGACATGCGCCGGGCATTGAAACGACGACCGGCCCGCTGGGTCAGGGTCTGGCCAACGCGGTCGGCATGGCAATGGCCGAAGAATCTCTGCGCGCCCGGTTCGGGCGGAAGATTATCGACCACCGCACGTGGGTCATTGCCGGTGACGGCTGTTTGATGGAAGGCGTCAGCCAGGAGGCGATCACGCTTGCCGGGCACCTGCAATTGTCGCGGCTGACGGTCCTGTTCGACGACAACGGCATCACCATCGATGGCCCGGTTTCGCTGACCGATGGGACCGATCAGAAGGCCCGGTTCGCAGCTTCGGGCTGGGACGTCTTCGAATGCGATGGGCATGATACCGCGGATATCGAGCGTGCCTTGGCCAGTGCCGCCGGGTCGAAGGCCCCGGCCATGATTGCCTGCAAGACACGGATCGGCATCGGATCGTCGGCGGAGGGAACGTCGAAAGCCCATGGTGCCCTGACCGACGACAAGCTGATCGAAGATGCCCGCGCAGCCTATGGCTGGAAATCGGGACCCTTCAAGATCCCCGCCAAGATGAAAAGGAATTGGGAAGAAACAGCAGCCCGCGGCGGCGCGGCGCGCGCCGAGTGGGATGACCGGGTCGCGGCCCTTTCGGACGGGCGGCAAAAGGAGCTGGCCCGGGTAATGGCGGGCGACGTTCCGTCCCGCCTGTCGGCACGCATCCGGGCGCACAAAAAGGCGCTGTCCGCCGATGCCCCGTCAATGGCGACGCGGTCGGCTTCGCAAAAGGTGTTGGAAGTCGTGAATGCCGTGATGCCCGAAACGATTGGCGGATCGGCGGATCTGACCGGGTCGAACAACACCAAGACCGGCGATCTTGGCGTTTTTGATGCTGCGAACCGCAAGGGGCGCCATGTTCATTACGGCATCCGCGAGCACGCCATGGCCGCCGCCATGAACGGCATGGCGTTGCATGGCGGCGTTGCGCCTTATGGCGGAACGTTCCTGTGTTTTGCCGATTATGCCCGCCCGTCCATGCGGTTGAGTGCGCTGATGAATCAGCGGGTCGTCTATGTGATGACCCATGACTCGATCGGTTTGGGTGAAGATGGCCCGACCCATCAGCCGGTCGAACATGTGGCGATGCTGCGTGCGACCCCGAATATGACCGTGATCCGCCCCGCGGACGCGGTTGAGACGGCAGAAGCCTGGGAAGTTGCGGTCGGCGCAGATGGTCCCACGACCCTCGCATTGACGCGTCAAAATGTGCCCACGGTCCGAACGAAACATTCGACGAAGAACCTGACGGCAATGGGCGCCTATATTCTGGCCGAGGCCGAAGGCCGCCGCAGGGCGATCCTGATTGCCACGGGTTCGGAGGTCGAGATCGCCCTGGCCGCGCGTGATGCCCTGCAAAAAGAAGGGATCGGAACCCGCGTCGTCTCGATGCCGTCGATGGAGCATTTTGCGGCCCAGGACGAGAATTATCGCCGCCGCGTCCTGCCAGCAGGTGCGGTGCGCGTGGCGGTCGAGGCAGGCGTCCAACAGGGCTGGGACCGATGGCTGTGCGGCGAACGCGGCAACTGGAAAAAGGCCGGCTTTGTGGGCATGTCCAGCTTTGGCGCTTCGGCACCCCACAACGACCTGTACGTCCATTTCGGGATCACGGCAAAGGCCGTTACCGCCTCTGTAAAAGAGTTGTTGTAGGACGGATATAAACCCGCTCCCAATCTTTCAATTCGGTCAACAATTGAACGCGCTGCACCAATAAGGTGGCGCCTTCAGTATTGCTGGAATGCATACCTGGCCAACCAGGAGCTACAGGTGCCGCCGTTGGAGTACCAAACCTCGAGGTAGTACACGGGAACATCGGTCCAGGGCGCTACCTTGACAGTGGTATAGGCGGTCCGCCTGCCGGTTACGATTTGGGCCGTTCCGACACCGCTGTTCGCGGCGTCGTTAGGATTGGCCTTGCGGAAGACCCGGATTCTGCCTGCGCTGTCCCGGCGAAGCGCCTGTGCGCCGATCTCCATATAAATCTGACCGGTTTCCGGAATATATTTCGGTGTTTTCCAAAGTCCGAGGTTAAGCGTTTCGTTGCCATCGGACTCGAACTGGACCGTCGCATCCCAGCCTGAAGCAACCTCGGCCCAATTCAGAACCATGCCTCCCGGCAGATCGCAGTCCAGCGGACCCTTATTCCATTCAACATTCATAAGCTGCCAGTTCGCGGCCTTCACCTCGTGAACACCAAACAACAGCAGAAACATTGTCAGTAAAATTCGCATGCCTTGCTCCCCTTTTCCACATCGTAAGAATAACGAGCGGAAGGGGGTCGAACAGTGGCATTCGCCACAGATCGGATTGCCAGAGCACTTTCCAGCCTGACTTTAACAGTCAGGCGTCGCGAAAGTACGGCCAATCAATGGCTTAGGCGGCGTCTTCATTTAAGCGAGCCAGGCCATTGTGCATGCGAGGGATACGAAGGCTCGGAAGGACGATATAGTCTTTTCGCACCGTAGGGCTATGCGGCGGAAGCGTTTGATCCTATTGAAGAAACATTCGACAAGGTGGCGTTCTTTGTAGAGCGACCAATCGATTGCCTTTTGTGCTGTTCGCGTCGGATTTTGCTTGATCTGCGCCTTTGCATCAAGTTCATCAACGATGAAGGCCCGCAGGTAATCAGCATCATAAGCCGCATCTGCCATGACGTGCCCGACGCCCGAAAACCCCTCGATCAAGCCGCACGCCTGAGGGCAATCACCCCACTGACCGGGCGTAATCGTGAAGCGGATCGGCAGGCCAAGCGCGTCGACTGCGGCGTGGATTTTCGTGGTCAGGCCGCCTTTGGAGCGTCCGATTGCGTGAGTTTCAGCCCCCCTTTTGCGCCGCTGGCGTCTGCATGGGCCTTGCAAATGGTCGCATCGATAAGGACGTATTCGAAATCCGGATCAGCGCTTAACGCTTTGAAAAGACTCTCCCAAATGCCCGCATGTGTCCACCGCCGGAACCGGCAATGTGCGGTCCGCCAGTTGCCCAGTTCAGGCGGAAGATCACGCCAGGGCGAGGCTGTACGAGCCAACCACAGGATTGCATCAAGGAAAAGCCTGTTGTCTGTCGCCGTGCGCCCTCGGTCGCCTTTTTTGCCGGGGACAAGCGGTTCAATCTGCGCCCATTGCGCGTCCGTCAGGGTTCGTCTGCTCAAGATCACCTCCGTTTTCGACCTTGAATCAAATCCCAACCAGTTTGGGAACCCCCTAAATGAAGACGCCGCCTAGAGCGCTCGATCTGATTCAATCAGTTCGAAACGTGCTCTAGCTCGCTGGGGGCAAACAGCAGACGTCGCTCCAACGGTATCGCTTTGGCAAGGTCCCGAAATGCTGGAACACGTCCTGTGCCACCTCGAACGCCGGTTCGGTTATCTGGGGATGCGGGGTCCAGCAGCCGAGATTTTGATAGGTGGCGATGCACTTGGCCAACACGTCTTCGTCGATATTGGGAAAGAACGGCTTTTCGGCGCGCGCAATGTCAGCGGCCGTGGCCGTGTTCATGTAGGCCCGGGTTCTGGCATAGGCGCGGGTGAAGGCCCGGGCCATGTCGGTTTCCAACCACGCTGGAGTAGCCGCAAGCGACGAAAAGCCGTTCGGCCCGATCTTTGGCCCGACCATCGCCACGATATGCCCGGCGCCGTCCTTTTCAAGCTGCTGGGGGAATGGCCCTTGCTGTTGGACATAGGCGCCCTGCCCCGCGCGAAACGCTTTGTCGATATCCGCCGCCCCGCCGGGCGTGATTGCTTTGATCTTGGAGAAATCTATTCCTGCTTTGTGGCACGCGTACATGAACATTGCCTTGGGTTGGCCGCCGCCGAACATGACGACCTCGGCCCCCTCAAGCTTGTCCCAGGTGAAATCCGGGTCGGCGGCGCGCCCTGTGAGGAAGAAACCGTCCATCTCGTTGATCTGGGCGAAGTGCTTGACCGGCGGCTCTTGCCCTCGATTGAGGTAACTGAAGCTTTGCGACGGCGCGGTCTGACAGACATGGATCTCTCCCGCCACGACTGCATCAATGGCCGATTTTCCGGGAGGCGAGACGGACCACTCATAGTCCAATCCTTCCTCCTGCAGAAACCCGGCCGACATCGTCGAGATCAGCGGCGAATAGAATGCCGAGAACAAAGTGAACTGAATTTTGATGGTGGGCATCGGGCCGTGTCTTTCACGAGTTTCGGAAGGCGGGCAAAGGCCCGCCCTGTTTATTCATCGATGCCGCTAAAGGGACTTCCATCCCTCGGGATCGACTTTGATCATCTTCACATCGCGCGAGACGACATCAATTTTGCCCATCTCTCCGCGGAATACCGCCATATGGGCGCTCTCTCCATGAGCCTTCAGATGGGCGCCGCTCTCCCATTCCTCATAGACATGAAACAGGTGCGCGTGCTCGACGTCCTGATAAAAGCGGTACCGGATACAGCCATCCTCTTTTTCACTTTCACGCATCATGGCGAGCGTCGCAGCACGGGCGGCGTCGATATGGTCCGGGTTGATTTCAATAAAGCCGCTGATGACGATCATTCTGTTTCTCCTCATTTGGTTGGCCAGACGGTGGCAGTGTCGCATTGATCTTGCAATCACCCTTGCGCTAAAGCGCGCGCCAAAGGGCGGTTCCGCCCGGCGTTACAGGCAAGGAGAAAGATGATGGTGGTCAAGGTTGGCATCAACGGGTTCGGGCGGATCGGGCGGAATATTCTGCGGGCAATCATCGAATCGGGACGCACCGATATCGAAGTCGTCGCGATCAATGATCTGGGCCCGGTGGAAACGAACGCGCATCTTGTCCGCTATGACTCGGTCCATGGCCGTTTTCCCGGCACCGTTACCGTTGCCGGTGACACAATCGATGTGGGCCGCGGACCGATCAAGGTGACCGCCGAGCGCGATCCGAAAGCCCTGCCCTGGGGCGAAGTGGATATCGCGCTGGAATGCACCGGCATTTTTGCCGACCGCGAAAAGGCGGCGATGCATCTGGAGAACGGATCCAAGCGCGTGATCGTATCCGCGCCCGCGGGCGGCGCGGACAAGACGATTGTCTACGGCGTGAACCATGATGCACTGACATCTGACGATCTGGTTATCTCGAACGCGTCCTGCACCACCAACTGTCTTTCGCCGGTCGCCAAGGTGCTGAACGATACGATCGGGATCAAGCACGGGATCATGACGACGATCCACTCCTATACCGGTGACCAGCCGACGCTGGACACGATGCACAAGGATCTTTATCGCGCCCGCGCTGCGGCAATGAACATGATCCCGACCTCGACCGGTGCGGCCAAAGCCGTCGGGTTGGTGCTGCCGGAACTGAATGGCAAGTTGGATGGCTTCGCGATCCGCGTGCCGACACCGAACGTTTCGGTCGTGGACCTGAAGTTCGTCGCATCGCGCGACACCAGCATTGAAGAAATCAACGACGCGATCCGCACCGCGGCGAACGGCTCGCTGAAGGGTGTTCTGGGGTATACCGACGAAAAACTGGTCAGCATGGATTTCAACCATGATGCGCATTCGTCTGTCTTCCACACCGATCAGACCAAAGTGATCGAGGGGACGCTGTGCTCGATCCTGACCTGGTATGACAATGAATGGGGTTTCTCGAACCGCATGTCGGACACCGCTGTGACAATGGGCAAGCTGATCTGACGCCGCCGCCTTGCCGGGCCAAGGTCTGCTGACATCACGCTGTCAGCAGACAACTCCTAAACTGCGCGGAAAAGGAGAACCGATCATGGCCCAGGGACCGAGACTGAACAAAACCTTCCGCGCATTTATCGAACGCCAGCCAATGTTCTTCGTTGCGACCGCCGCCGCCGATGGCCGCGTGAATGTCTCGCCCAAAGGGTTGGATGCGCTGCGAATTCTCAGCGATAGACAAATCGTCTGGCTGAACCTTTCCGGCAGCGGGAACGAGACGGCGGCGCATCTGCGCGAACTGCCGCGGATGACGTTGATGTTCATGGCCTTGCAGGGCGATGCGATGATCTTGCGCGTCTATGGTGCCGCCCGCGCGATCCATCCGGGCGAGCCGGGATGGGACGAACATATCGCGCGGTTTCCGGTAATGGCGGGATCGCGGCAAATGTTCGTCATGGACATTGACCTGGTCCAGACATCCTGCGGGTCCGGTGTGCCCGAAATGACGGTGAGCCGGGACCGCGGCGCCGAGGAATTGGTTCCTTTCTACGAAAATATGGGGCCGGACGGCCTTGCGGACTATTGGCAGCGCAAGAACAAGCTGAGTATAGACGGGAAACCCACCGGGCTGTGACCCGACACAAAGGTTTCCCAATGACTTTCAAGACCCTCGACGATCTGGATCTGCCCGGTAAGCGCGTGTTGGTTCGGGTCGATATCAACGTGCCGATGAAGGATGGTATGGTCACGGATGACACGCGCATGCGCGCAGTGATCCCGACGATCCGCGAAATTCTGGACAAAGGCGGACGGCCCATATTGCTGGCCCATTTCGGGCGACCCAAAGGTCAGGTCGTGCCCGAATTGTCCCTGGAGCCGCTGGCGGCGCCAATGACCAAACTCCTCGGCTCGCCCGTTACGTATTCCCAGCGTCCGCGCGACCCGGAACCGGGAGAGACCGTGCTGGTCGAGAACACCCGTTTTGCGGCGATGGAAGAGGCGAACGATCCCAAAATGGCGGCGTTCCTGGCATCGACGGCGGATCTTTATGTGAACGACGCCTTTTCTGCGGCGCACCGGGCGCACGCATCGACCGAAGGGGTCGCGCGTCTGTTGCCATCGGCAGCCGGCCGGTTGATGCAGGCTGAGCTGGAAGCGTTGGAGAAGGCGTTAGGAAACCCCGAACACCCGGTGATTGCCGTGGTTGGCGGTGCGAAAGTGTCGACCAAGCTGGATCTTCTGGGCAACCTGATCGGCAGGGTCGACCAGATTGTGATCGGCGGCGGGATGGCCAACACCTTCCTGGCGGCGCAGGGGATCAATGTCGGTGCCTCGCTTTGCGAGCACGATCTTGGCGTTACGGCGCGTGCAATACAGGAAAAGGCGGCGGCGGCAGGTTGCGAACTTGTGCTGCCCGTCGACGCGGTGGTTGCCCGGGAATTTGCGGCCGGAGCGACCGCCGAAACCGTAGGCGTGAACGATTGCCCAGCAGACGCAATGATCCTGGACGCCGGACCGCAAAGCGTTGCGGATATCGTGCAGCGGTTCGAGCGGGCCAAAACGGTTGTCTGGAACGGCCCGTTGGGGGCTTTCGAAATCGAACCCTTCAATGCGGCCACGAATGCGGCGGCCAGGGCCGCTGCGCGATTAACCGGCGATGGGCGGCTTTTAACGGTTGCAGGCGGCGGGGATACGGTTGCTGCACTGAATGCTGCTGGTGTTGCGGAAGAATTCTCCTACATCTCAACGGCGGGCGGTGCCTTTCTGGAATGGCTTGAAGGCAAGACGCTACCCGGAGTCGCAGCCTTAGGGTGACGGCTTTCACATTGCGGCCAAACGAATCATGTTATGCTGCACGCGCAAATCTCTTTGGGGAGCCAAATATATGAAACTGAAAAGAACGGCCATGCTGGCCGCAGCCCTTGCGACCGCGGGCACGATCAGCGCGCCTACCCAGGCGCGGGCGGATAGCGAAACGGAGGCGTTTGTTACCCTCTTTTACAAAGTCTACATGCACTATTCCGTGCTGTTGGCCCGCAGTTTTGTCGATCTGACATATGACCAAATCAGCGTCGAACCAGGGACGCTTGATCTGGTGGTGACGGGGCTGAAAGTCTATCCGGTGCTTGACTATGATCAGGAAGGCAAGTGCATCATCAGTGCTGACCGGATTGTCGGTCACGATGCGTACAGCTTTAAGCGGATCAATGCCGGTTACGACTTAACTGGTGTGACGGTCCCTGCCGCTTGTTTCGAGCCGGAAATTGCGGGCGCGATGCAGCAGTTTGGCTATGAAGAGATCAAGATAGATTCGTTGTCCTATGAAATCGGCTATTCAATGCCGGATTCGTCGGCCGACATGTCGATCCGGGCATCCATCGCCGATGCGCTGGACATCGATGTGAATGCAAATTTCTCCTATCTGTGGTTCAACATTCCGATCGATGGCTATGGCGACCCGATGCCGGTTGCACAGTTGGCTTCAGCCGAAGTTTCGATCGAAAACAAGGGTCTTTATGACCGCCTCGAGCCAATGGTTGGCGCTCAGATGGGTGGTGACCCGGCCGCGATTCCGCAGCTTATCCAGATGTCGCTTGGGCAGATGCTGGGTGCGGGCCGCGAGATGAGCGACGTCGAAAAAGCGTTCATCGACAACATGGCGACCGAAGTCGGACGGTTCTTGAACGAAAAGAACCGTTTGGTTGTTACGGCCGCGCCGGAAGGTGGCGTTTGGCTTGATGAATCGGCGTGTGACAGTCCGCAAAACATCATTTCTGCACTGCGGCCCAGCTTCTCGGGCGTGCCGTCGGCCTACCGTAAGGTTATCCCGCCCAGCATGATGCAGGCGGCCCTGTCGGGCGGCGCTTCGCCGGAAGATGCCTTGCGCATTGGTGAAGCGTTGGTGACCGGTGTCGGCGCACCGCGTTCCATCGAAGATGCTGCCAAGCTGCTGGAGCCGCTGGCGCGGAACTGGAACGGCAGCGCGGCGGCGATGTTGGCTGAAGGCTATGCATCGGTCGGCGAAAACGAGAAGGCGTATGAAATGGCGCTGCTCGCTTTGGCCGCGGGTGAGATGTCTGCGTTGTCGACTGCCGACAGCATGGAGGCGGAATTGAGCCTTGATGCGGTTTTGGCCACACAGGAAGCCGTTGGCAACGCATGGCCGGAAGGCGACAACTTCCGACAGGCCTTCGAAGCGGCCGTTGCTGCTGGTGATGTCGGGGCGATCCGCAAGATTGCGAACGATGTGTCTGTCGGACGCGCCGCGCCGCGGTCCTATAAGGTTGCCTACATGCTGGCAACACTGGCTGCTGCCGGTGGCGATCGCGGGGCCGCATCGTTGCGTGACCGGATGGATATCCGGTTTGCCGACGATGACGGTTGGCGTGCCGCAGCCGCCGATGCGTCGAGCACGGCATTGCAGATCTGGAACGATGGCGGCCTGGGTGCTGCGATTGCGGATCGCGCCAAGTAAGCCATTCGCTAACCGATCAGTGACGCGCGCCCTTCCCCGGGGCGCGCGTTTTCATTTGGACGCACCGCCGCCGTGGTGACTTGACCCTTATGCCCACGCTCGGCTAACCCCGCGTTCAAATTACTTTGCCCGCAAAAGACCGAGGAGCGTCCCCATGAAAGCCACCCGTGCCGTCCAAAAGATCCTAGCCAACTACGAGGGCGACACGCCCGGCGTTAAAGGCAATCTGTGCCGTATGCTGATGAACGGCAAACTGGGTGGCAGTGGTAAGATGATCATCCTGCCGGTCGATCAGGGTTTCGAACATGGCCCGGCCCGGTCCTTCGCCCCGAACCCGGATGCCTATGACCCGCACTATCATTATCAATTGGCAATTGATGCCGGGCTGAACGCCTATGCCGCGCCGCTTGGAATGCTGGAGGCAGGTGCCGACACATTTGCAGGCCAGATCCCCACGATCCTGAAATGCAATTCGGCCAACTCGCTGATGTCGGCAACTGCGGGAAAGAACCAGGCCGTTACAGCGTCGGTGGATGATGCGTTGCGCCTTGGCTGTTCTGCCATCGGGTTCACGATCTATCCGGGCAGCGATTGTGCGCTGGACATGTTCGAAGAAATTTCGGCAATGCGCGAAGACGCAGCCGCCAAGGGCGTCGCGACCGTCATCTGGTCATATCCGCGCGGTGAAGCGATTTCGAAGGATGGCGAGACCGCCATCGATATCGCGGCCTATGCCGCCCAGATTGCGGCACTGTTGGGTGCGCACGTCATCAAGATCAAGCTGTCGACGGACCATCTGGAACTGGCCGAAGCCAAGAAGGTCTTCAAGTCCGAGAAGATCAAGATCAAGAGCCAGGCCGAGCGTGTCGCTGAATGCATGCGGTCATCGTTCAACGGGCGCCGGATTGTCGTGTTTTCGGGTGGCGCCAAGAAGGGCGAGAACTCGGTTTACGATGATGCGCGGGCCATCCGTGATGGCGGCGGCAATGGATCGATCATCGGACGCAACACCTTCCAGCGCCCGCGCGCAGATGCGATTGATATGCTGAACAAGCTGATCGACATCTACAAGGGCCGGGCCTGATCGATGACTGAACTGCAAATCGGCAGGCTCTTCGGTGGTGCGGACGTCACGACTTTTTTCGGCCTGCCGGCTTGCGATGATTTGCAAAGCCTCGACGCGCGCATTGCGCTGATCGGAGCTCTGGGCGCGACGCCTTACGAGATCGTTGGCCCGTATTGTCAGGCGGCGCCAGCCGCATTGAGGGCAGCTTCCGGTTCTGCGGCAGCGAACTTTGCCAGATATAACTTCGATCTCTGCGGCCCGGTCTTTCCCGATGGATCGATCTTGGCCGCCGACTGTGGGGACTTGCCCTACGACCCCGAAGACTTCGCTGCAAACCGGGCGGCGATCACGGCGGCAATCAAGTCGGTTCTGGCGCGCGACGCTGTGCCGATACTGATCGGGGGCGACGATTCCGTTCCGATTCCGATGTTGCAGGCCTATGAAGACGATGGGCCGCTGACAATCCTGCAGATCGATGCGCATATCGATTGGCGCGAGGAGCATTTGGGCGAGCCGCTTGGCCTGTCATCGACCATGCGCCGCGCTTCCGAGATGGGACATTTCGAGCGGATCGTGCAGGTCGGCGCCCGCGGAACCGGCTCGGCTTGGCCAAAGGATGTCGAGGATGCAGTGTCCTGGGGTGCGGAGGTCGTCACGGCAGATACGCTGCACTCGGTCGGCGTTGCGGCGGCCCTCTCTTTGATACCGGAGGGATCGGATATCGTTATCTCGCTGGATGTCGATGCGTTCGATCCGGCCGTAGTACCGGGCGTTCTGGCACGAACTCCGGGCGGGCTTAGCTATACGCAGATGCTCGATCTCTTTCGCGGTGCTGCCGAGCGGGGTCGCATTCGCGGTATCAATGTGATCGAGTTCCTGCCGGAGGCGGATCTTGACGGCATGGGCGGACTGACAGTCTCGCGTCTGATGGCAGTAATGATCGGGTTGCTGGCGCGGCAGGCTTGATCACAACACCCGGATAGCGGCCCGGGTCGCCGCCCGCCCCGCCATCATTCGGCAGGGCGGACAACTTTGGTGGGCACCGGCCTTAACGGCGGCGGCGTTCTTTGCTTCGTGATTTCTTCGCCATCATCCGGCGGCGATGAAAATCAGTCTGCCAGTCTCCGGCCATGATGCAGCCGTAGGGATCGACATAGTCGACCACGTCAGCCAAACCGAAGTTGCGGATCTGACGAACAACACCTTCGGCATTCTTGTAGGCCGAAGGCAATTCGCCGGTATCCGGACGCCCGGCCCAGAAGCGAATATCCAGACCTTTGGTCTCCTTCGCCACCCTGTCTTCCGGTTTGATGCCGTGATGGCGCCTGGCGTCTTCCGTACGCGAGAAGTTGCGCCCTGCCCCATGGGGACAGAAACCCAGCGCTTCGCGCTTGTCGCGCCCGCGCGCGATCAGAATCGGCTCGGCCATGTTGAGCGGGATCATCACCAGACCGTTCGAATCCGGTGCAAACCCGTCCCAGGCCGGTGTAGCGCCCTTGCCGTGCAGGAACGTGTCGCCGCGCTGGAAGACAAAGTTGTGCTCGTTCCAGAACCGGTCTTCCGCGCCCGCGCCAATCGCATCCAGCACCGCATCGTGAATCGCGAAATGGCTTGCCTTGGTCCATTCGCGGATCACCTGCAATGCCTGCCAATAGGCCTCGCCTTCCTCGGTTTCGAAGGGGATCCAGGCGTTCTGCTTTTTTGTCTCGGGCGAAAGCTGACGGCGGAACCCTTCGGCCACCGACATGCCCCTTTTGTAAAGCAGGGCACCCGGCTTGCGAGAGCCGTGATGTGTGACGAGCGCAACCTGATCGGTCGAGCGCAGCCGCCCGACATATAGGAAGTGGTTCCCGTCACCCTGGGTTCCGAAATGCTGCCGTGCGGAATCGCCCAACTGATCGAGAAACTTGTTCCCGCCATCAAAGGCCTGCCCGATGTGATCCGGCAACGGCATCAGCTGATCGGGCGCGCGTCCGCCTCCCCCAAAATGGGTGATCTTCTGCGCGGCGTCCAAGACCCGCTTGGGTTTGACATCACCGATCACGGTGATTGCAACCGAGCAACAAATATCGGCCGAATGCATCCCGGGGTGGATTGCTGCCTTGGCGGCAGCCACACCGCCGACGGGGATCGTGCCCGGCCCGCCCGCCGGGCAGGCATCGGGCATGATCGCCCCGCCGGTCAATGTCGGCGTGCGCATCAGTTCGGTCATCGTCTCGACGACCTGCTGAACGTTGCGTTCTTCGTCCGGTGTCTCGGCCTCGATCGCCCGGTGGAAACTGGCGCCGTCAGCAGGTTGCAACTCGATGATCGGCGGTGGCAGATAGGCATCGGCGATTGCGCGCAGCGCAGCCCGGTCCGCGCCGCCTGCGGCGGCCCGGTTCAACTCGGGCAATGCCTGCCCCATCCATTTTCCCGGGGCATATCCCCATTCGATCAAGTCTTTTCCAGTAATCATTTTCCTACTCCCTGACCCGCCACGCGCATTCGTCCGCGCCTGGTTGGCGCGCCGATGGTTCGATTGTCAGTGAGATTGAGGTCAGAGGCCCCTTTTCGCAAAGACAGACACCATCGGCAACGCCGCGAAGCGTTCCGGTTGATAATTGGTTATGGTGTCCAGTCTCAGCATGGCGGCGGCATCTACAGGACCCGCCGTGGATTGTCCACCCCCGGTCGGCGATCCACCAACACCGCCGCTGACACCAAAGACATGCTGCGGGACCCGGCGCTGCGCGTAGGCAGCGGCCCACAATTCCTGAATGCGGATTTCGGCGCCAAGCTTTTGCGCCAAGGCGTCATCGGTCTCGAGGATCTGTTGCTTTGCGAAGGTTTCGGCGTCCGCGGCAACGCGGTGGGCTTCGCTGTCGATTTTCGCAGTTTCGAGCAGAATCTGGGCGCGTTCTCTTTCGATCTTGGCTTGTCCGCGGCGGATCACTTCCTTGCGTTTGACCAGATCGATGCCGTTCTGCATCTGGCTCTGAGACTCGATATTGAATTATTCCCTACCGCCGGAAAAGCACTCTTCGGCAGCCATCAGGGACGCCAACGCGCCGACGGTTTCCTGAAAGGCCGGAATCAGTTCGGTGCGGAGCGGGTTTTCGGATGTCCAGAACTGGTGCGGACATGGTGTTTGTAACGGGTTCGGCATAAAAAAGGGGCGCCGACCAACCCGCCTTAGGCAAGCGAAATCGCACCAGCGCCGCCGATCGGCCATTTGATGAAGCCGAGATTTGCCGACAGGAAAAGCTGCGTAGTCATCGCTGCGATGACCAGCAAGACCCCGAATACGAAGAAGAAACCGGCCATGGCCCGCTCCCTTCCCATGTCATGTTATCTTGATTCTACGGCTGAGAGTAGATTGGTCAGAGATGAAGCTTGCCAAGTAACGCTGTTAGGCCCCTGATATGACGGAGTTTTCGCCGATGAATGCGGATGAGATGATCGATCGCCTAGAGCTGGCACCACACCCGGAGGGCGGGTGGTTTCGTGAAACCTGGCGGGCAGAGGCTGCACCGGGAGATCGCGCGTCGGGGACCGCAATCTATTATTTTCTAAAGGCCGGCGAGGTCAGCCATTGGCACAGGGTCGATGCCGCCGAGATCTGGCACTGGTACGCGGGCGGGCCGCTGTCGATGACGCTGTCGCCGAACGGCCATGACGCGGAAAGCTTCCTTTTGGGGCCGGAGATCGCAATTGGCCAGCGTCCCCAACGCATCGTTCCCGCAGGTTGGTGGCAGACGGCGACATCGGTCGGGGCCTGGACATTGGTCGGTTGCACGGTCTCGCCGGGCTTTGACTTTGACGGGTTCGAAATGGCGCCGCCCGATTGGCGGCCAACGCCGCGTGGACGTTAATGGCTCGCCACGAGGGCGACGAGCCCTGGCGATCCTTTAGGATCCATCAAGGGGTTATGGCATCCCCAGGAAGGCCATGTTAATTGGGCGCCAAGACGATGTTTGCGGGGGCCGCAATGTTTCAGAATACCCAGCCGGTTGACATTGGATACTGCCTCGCAGAGCCATCTGGCGGGTTCGCCTTCCAGCCGCCGCGCACCGTGTTTTCCGAGCGCGACCGCCCGTTGGCGATGCGGGCCGTACAGAACTGTCCCGCCGTCAATGCGTTGGAGCGCCAGTTGGTCGAGATGCCCTCCCCCATCGGTATCCGCATGACGCTTGAAAACCGGAACGGCCAGCCAAACCTGAATATCAATCCCAAGGGCACGTTCGTTCAGCCCGAGACATTGAACAGCATTGTGACCATGGAACCGCCAGAACGGTGGCGTCACTCGAAAAAGCCGGTGATCCAGATCAAGCTGCCGATCTTCTTTGTCACGGACGAAGCCTGTCATATGAGCCAGCTGCCGCCTTTTTTGTCGGCTCATATGCGGCGTTGGCCCGGCACAATGATTTCCGGCCGGTTTCCAATGGCGCTGTGGCCGCAGAACCTGACATGGGCGTTTGAATGGGACAGGCCCGAGGAAGAGCTGGCGATCCGGCAGGGCGAGCCGCTTTGCTATTTCATGTTCGAGTTCAACCACGCGGACAAACGCCCGAACCTGATCGAGGCAGCGTTAACGCCGGAATTGGACGAATATCGGCAGGGTATGCAGGGCCTGCACCATCTGACGCCGGACATAGAAGACGTGATGGAACGCGCCGGGGCGCGGCGGCCCGAACGGTTGCTGGTGCCTTTGGACGAGGCTGAAGCGTGAGCGACATTCCGGTCGATGTCGGGTGGCGCTGTGGCAGCCCGCAGGCGGCGTTGGCATTTATTCCGCCCGAGCCATTAGGCGGCGAGGAAGCCGCCCTTGCGGCGCCGATGGCCCGGGCATTGGGCGCCCGCATATTGCAGGTGCGCAGCCCCTATAACCTCCGCATCCAACGCTCTCCCCCTGGGGTCAAGCCCGCCGGGTTTCGGATGGTGCCCGGGGAAGGCAGCATTTCGCAGGCCGGGTTCAAAGGGCTGGTCACGCCGATTGCCCCGAACGCACAACGGTTGGCCGATGTGCCGTCGGTGCAGATCTCGATGAACCTGATGCTGGTGACCGAAGAAGATTGTGCGTTGAACCTGACATCGCCGTTCTTTGCGCCGGGGTTTCGTGGTTGGCCGGGAACATTGGTCTCGGGTCGGTTTCCGCTGCGATCATGGCCGCGCCCGCTGAATGCGGTGCTGGAATGGCAGGACAAGCATGACTGGGTTTTGAAGCGCGGCGATCCGCTGGCCTATCTTTGGCTGCACTTCGACGACCCGCGCAAGGTGCCAAATGTGGTAGAGGCCCTGCTGACCCCTGCCCTGAAGCGGCATATGGCGCAGGTCGACAATGTTTCGGCCTATGCGCGGAACGTGTCGCCCATGTTCGAACAGGCACACGATCGCCGCCCTGCCCGTCTACTGAAAGCGAAGAGGACCGCATGCCCCGCATTTTCGTGAATGCCGTCAATGATTTTATCATTCAGGGCGGCATGGTCAGTTTCGCGCTGGCCGATCAGGCAATGAAGATCGATGGCGGCAAGATTGCCGCTGTTCCGCCCGAGGACGTGGCGCGTGTGACAATGCGCGAGCAGGATTTTGCGGCGTTGGTCGATTACCTGAATGCCCGGGTGGCAGATTTCGAACGCGAAGCCGGGCGCAAGCTGGGTGGAGACGCCCGTTGAGCGCTGCGCCCCGGCTCTATCTGGTAACGCCGCAAGGAATGGATGCCGCAGCCTTTGCGCCGATTCTGAGCCATGTGTTGGCATCGGTGCCTGTGGCCTGCGTGCGGCTTTCGCTGCCCGGCGATGCGGACGAGGCGGCATGGACCTTGGCGGCCAATCACTTGCTGCCCGTTTGTCACGACGCCGATGTCGCGTTGGTGCTGACCGATCATTATCGATTGGTCGCGCCGTTGGGATTGGACGGTGTGCATCTGGCCGCCGGCCGCACGCAATTGCGCGATGTTCGTACAGAACTGGGGCGGGACCGGATTGTCGGTGCGTTTGCAGGCGCGTCACGCCATCAGGGGATGGTCCTGGCCGAGGCAGGCGCCGATTATGTCAGCTTTGGCCCCGTGGGAGCCACAGGCGCGCTGGGCGGCACAGAGCGGGCCGAAGACGATCTTTTTCAGTGGTGGGCCGAGATGATCGAGACGCCATCGGTTGCCGAAGGTGACGTGAAACTGGCCGACGCCGAGAGATTGAACGAGCATGCCGATTTTGTCATGCCGGGCGCTGCGATTTGGGACGAAGATGATCCTGCCGCAATAATTGCGCAATTTGCCGGAGCATTGCCTGCATTCGATTGAGCGGCCCCGCGGCGCGCCAACGTCAGACGTTGAGCAAGAGGTGTTCGCGTTCCCACGGACTGATAACGCGCATAAATTCTTCGAATTCCTGTGCTTTGACCGCGCCGTAGAGCGTCATGAAACGTTTACCCAGCACGTCCTGCAGCGGCTCGCAGGCTTTGAACTCATCCAAAGCGTCAAGAAGACCATGCGGCAGCTCGCGGGCACGTTCATAGCTGTCGGTACGGATCTCGTCGCGCGCGTCTTGCTGCTCGATCAGGCCGAGATATCCTGTTGCCAGACAGGCCGCGATGGCCAGATAGGGGTTGGCGTCCGCCCCGACAACACGATTTTCAACGCGCCGCGCCTCGGGTCCCGAGATCGGCACGCGCAGCCCGGTGGTGCGATTGTCCTGACCCCAATCCAGATTGATCGGTGCCGTCAGATGCGGGACCAGCCGCCGGTACGAATTAACATAAGGTGCAACCAGCGGTGTAACGGCGCGGAAGTAGCGCTGCTGACCAGCGATGAAGTGGCCGAACGCCGCCGAAGGTTCACCGTCATCGGTCGAAAAGATATTTTTACCTGTCTCGGCCGAGACGACGCTTTGGTGGATGTGCATGGCCGACCCGGGCTGCTCGGCCATGGGTTTCGCCATGAATGTCGCATAACAGCCGCAGCGCAGCGCTGCTTCGCGGATTGTGCGCTTGAACAGGAACACCTGATCGGCCAGATCCAGCGGTGCGCCATGTTGCAGGTTGATCTCTAACTGCGCGGCGCCTGCTTCCTGAATGATCGTGTCGATGGCCAGGCCCTGCGCATCGGCATATTCATAGATGTGCTCGATCACACGGTCGTATTCATCGGTGGCAACGATCGAGTAGGCTTGGCTTTTCGCACCTATCCGGCCCGAGCGTCCGACAGGCGGTTCCAGCGGATAGTCAGGGTCGGTGTTTGGCTTGGTCAGATAGAACTCGATTTCAGGTGCCACGACGGTCTGCCATCCCTTTTTCTCATACAGCGACAAAACGCGGCGCAGCACCGAACGCGGGGCAAACGGGACCAGCCGCCCGGATCGGTCGCAGACATCATGAATGACCTGAATAGACGGATCGGTCGCCCAGGGAACCGCGCGGGTCGTGCTGAAATCCGGGCGCAACATCAGGTCGGCATCGGTGTTGTAGGATCGGTAATGGTCGAGATCCGGGTAACTGCCCGTGATGGTCAGAAAGAAGATCGACGTCGGCATGAAGGTCGGCTCGAACCGGGTAAACTTGGCCGCGGGCATCACCTTTCCGCGGCCGATCCCCGCGAAATCCGGGGTGACGCATTCGACTTCGGCAACGCGGTTCTCGCGGACCCAGGCCGCGAGCCCGTCGGCCTTGGTAATTTCGACATCAGGGGACACCGCAAGGGTAATCTCGGGCGTAACGGGCGCAGGTTGTTGAAACTCTGGGGCCGGATCTTCCATCACGCAGTCTCGGCATCCGGGGCGGGCAATAGGATATGATCAGGATGGCTGGCCGCCACACCGCGCGCCACCTGACGTTGACAAAAGTCAGAGAGTGCCTTGCGGTCTTCAAAATCCCGGGCGTTCACCGGGGCATGAAACGTAACGCGCGCCGTGCCGCCAAATGACCGGGTCACAACATCCCAAATATGCGATTCGAACCCCATGTCGCCCCACCAACTGTAGAAATTGGGCGGCAGATCTGCGCCTGCCGGCGGATGATAGCTGACCGAAACAGGTTGGATCTTTATGTCCGCCCCTGCGCCGTCCTGAAAAAACGCCGAAAACAGCGAAGACTTGAACGGCAGAACCCGTAGGCCATCGGTCGATGTTCCCTCGGGAAAGAAGCAAAGTAGCTGATCGTGGGCAATACGGTCGCGCAAAAGCTGTTCTTGACGCTTCGCTTCGGATCGGCGCCGTTCAATGAAGACGGTACCTGTGATCCGTGTGATAAATCCGATGCCCGGCCATTTCGCGACCTCGGACTTCGAAACGAAATAGATCAGCCGGTTTGCCCTCAGCGACAATATATCGATCCACGAGGAATGGTTCGCGACCAGCGAACCAGACTGGATTGGCGTGCCTTCGACAACCAGGCGAATACCGGTCAGGCGCAGACAAAAATGCGACCAAAAGCGGGCAACCCCGAAATGGAACGTCACCCAGCGCCCGAGCATTGCCCGCAGCCCGCGGCCCAGCAAAAACAAGATGACCGAGATCAATGTTATCGTGATCAACCCGGCGACACGCACGATCCCCACAAACTTTCCCATTCGTGTGGGTGGCTTCAGGATCGGTGGTTTTGCGGCGTTCCAAGTGTTCATGATTTCAGTTTCTTGGCAGTGCTCGTGTTCTTGGCAGTGCTTGTGGCCGATGTGTTTGCGGCGGCGAATGGCTTTTTGACCAGATGCCTGCCGGTCCGATTCAGCGTCCGCACACTACAACAGACAATGTCAGCCGAGAATGCGCTCTACTGACCCGCCCCGTTTGCGTTGGTAGAATGATCGATAGCGCTGCACCATGCGCGACGTATCCATTAAAAGGCACACATCGACCGTGTTGAAATCCTGATCGACATAGGCGCCTTCACCGACAAAACCACCCAGCCGGATATAGGCTTTGATCAGTGTCGGGATCTGGCGCATCGCTTCGATCTTGGAGACTTCGTCTTCGGCCAGGATGTCCATCGGCTCGAAGCTGTCCTCGATGGCGCGCACACGCAGGTCTTCAGGGGCAAGATGGTTGTAGTGGAGATAGCTGAGGGCCTGAGCCAATGGCCCGGTATCGGACCCGTGAAAGCTGGCAACGCCGAACATGATCGAGACATCGTGCAGTGACACGTACTCGCCCAATCCGGTCCACAAAAGGTGCATACCTGCACCGCCCCGATGCTCGAGATCCACACAGGATCGGCCAAGCTCGACCGTTTGACGCGGGTAATGCATCAACTTGGTCAAGTCGTACTCGCTCTGGCCATAAAATCCGACGCCTTCCTTTGCGCTGTCGCCGCGCATGAGGCGATAAACGCCGACGACACCGCGTTCGACATCGGGATTTACCGTTTCGTTGTCGATCAGCAGAAGATGTTCGAAATAGGGATCAAAGCGATCGCGTTCACGCCGGTCGGCCCGATCCTCGGGCGCCGGGGTCGCGCCCATCTCCTCGACGAACACCCGATAGCGCAGACGTTGGGCGGCGGCCACATCGTCTTCCGTCTCGGCCAGTCTGACCGTAAAACGGCCGGCTTCGATGCGCATGAAGATGTCCCCTTCGCAATCGCCGCAATCGCCACGTCACCCGCGCGAATGCCCGCTGCGGCAGAGCTGGACACTAGTTTGATTGCAGACCACACGCAACCATCGCCAGCCTGTTTCAGGGTCGAGTAACCGTTCGTTAACCTTTTTTACGCCACTTAGAGTAACTATCTTTGCCTTCTTCGTAGTTGAATAAGGCGTGTGCCTTTGGTGGGGCATGGAGGAATGCCATGTTAGGCAATCAGCAGGTCGCGGGCCTGCTTGCGTCGCGTATTTGTCATGATCTGGTCAGTC
Organism: uncultured Limibaculum sp.; assembly: GCA_951813525.2. Taxonomy (GTDB): domain Bacteria; phylum Pseudomonadota; class Alphaproteobacteria; order Rhodobacterales; family Rhodobacteraceae; genus Thermohalobaculum. Next base: position 734,950 of record CATOTJ020000002.1, on the reverse strand, counting down.
CGGTCGGGGCGATTGCCAATGGTACCGATCTGATCCGAGAAATCGGCAATGGCGATGTCCGTGACGAAGTCACGATGATCGGTCAAAGCGCATCGCGGGCTTCAACGCTTTTGCAATTTTACAGGATCGCGTTCGGGTCGGCGAATGGCGAAGATGCAGAATTGTCTGATACCGAATTGCGTCGGCATGCCGACCGCATGATCGCATCCGAGAAGATACAGTTGGAATGGGATCTTGCGGGCACAATGTCGATACCGCGGGCGTCCGGACGCCTGCTTTACTTGATGCTAATGTGCGCCCGCGCCGTGCTGGGCCTGCGCGGTCGTATCACAATCCGGGCGACCAGCGATGGCGCAGTGGATATTGCGCTTTGGCCCAAAGGCGTGACGCCTGGCGCAGTCGCGCAGCCAAATGAAAACCTGCTGGCGTTGTTGGCACAAAAACCCAAACTGGATGACATCACACCCAGATTGGTCGAATTCGCGCTGATCCATGAATGCGCCGCCGCTGCCCGTGCCCGATTGAACGTCACTCAACACGACGGCGGCGTGTATCTGTGTGCCAGCACCGCGTTGGCGACGACGCAGTAGTTGCAGACCATCAATCAACCGGAATTTCCTTCATCGTTTTCGAATAGCGATCCTGGTTCTCGCGATAGCGCGTTGCGGCAAGACGAACCATCTGCACCGCCTGTTCATCCAATGTCCTGATCACTTTGCCGGGAGCGCCGACGACCAGCGAATTGTCCGGAATTTCTTTGCCTTCGGCAACAAGCGCCCCGGCGCCGATCAGACAGCCTTTGCCGATGACCGCGCCATTCAGGATCGTCGCGCCCATTCCGATCAAGCTGCCATCCTCGATGGTGCATCCATGGACGATGGCCATGTGCCCGACGGTGACGTCTTCCCCGATGGTCAGTGGAAACCCGGGATCGTTGTGCAGCACGACGCCGTCCTGAATATTGGTGTTGCGCCCGATAACAGTCGGTTCGTTGTCGGCGCGGATGACTGCGTTGAACCATACACTGACGCCTTCGCCCAAATGGCAATCGCCGATCACCCGGGCGCCGGGGGCGATCCATGCGGACCCGTCCGCGGGCAGCGTTGGGCGTGTTCCATTCAGTTCATAGATCGGCATTTCTCAACGTCCTTGCTGTTCGAATTCGTCATTCAATCGGTTAACCACATCCATTAACGTCGTTTGGCGTGAACGCCGAAGACGCTCGGCCAGAACGATTGTCTTAATCTGGGAATAGCACGCCGCCTGATCGTCATTAATCAGGACATAATCATACTCGTTCCAATGGCTGATTTCAGACCGGGTCTTGGCCATGCGGCCGCGGATGACCTCGTCGGTGTCCTGCGCGCGGCTGCGAAGACGAGAGTCCAGTGCAGCGATCGAGGGCGGCAACAGAAAGATCGTCACAAGTGCGTCCTTCAAAGGCGAGGCCCGCAGTTGCTGACCGCCCTGCCAGTCCACATCGAAGAGAACATCACGTCCAGCCGCGATCGCTTGTTCGACCGGTTGTGCAGGTGATCCATACCGGTTGCCAAAAACCGTTGCATGCTCCAGCAACTCTCCGCGGATTACCATGTCTTCAAATGCATCGTGATCGACGAAAAGGTAATCTTTTCCGTGGGTTTCGCCAGGTCTCTTAGGTCGCGTCGTCGCCGAAATCGATAACTGAAAGGCATCGTCGTCAGCCAGCAGGGCACGGGCCATGGTGGATTTACCGGCCCCTGATGGAGACGAAAGTACCAGCATTATGCCTTCCCTATTCATTGGCATCCTCTTCTTTCTGCCGCCCAGTACATCAGCCTGTTAGGGCCGGCATCGCAAGCGATCAAGCCCCTGTCGATCGTGGACGCAACCGGTGTCACAGATCACTTTACACTCCGGCCACCACGCCGTCCGGCACCGGCTTTACGGTCCAGAAGGTCCCGCTCTACTGGCGCTGGCACGCTTCTTGCGGATCACAATTCGAAGTGTTTTGCGTCCGGATGGGTGCTAGGGTAACAGGGAGATAAGTCATGGATGGCGACGATGGCTTGCGGCAAGACTGCATAGAGCTTGGTGCCTACAGGGCAGTTAAGACGGGTAAAATGATTAACGCCAAACTGCGTGAGTCACATAAGTATTGGGATGACCTTCGGGCTGGGCGATTGGCGCCGATGCGCGCCGATGTTGATCCGCGCGATATGCCCTGCGATGTTGGCAGTGTCTTTATCATCGAAGCCCTCAATCCTGCGAATATCCGCTTCCGCGTTGCGGGCAGCGCGCTGGCCGAAACGTTCGGCATGGAACTGCGCGGAATGAACGTGCGCGCGATCATGGCTCCGGCCAGCCGCGAAAGCCTCGGCGCGCTGATCTCTGAAACGCTGGAGGATCCGGGCGTCGGATATGCCCGGTTAAGCTCGGCAGGTAACCCGGACGCGCTTTGGGAACTGTGTCTGCTGCCTTTGCGCAGCGAGTTTGGCGCTGTTGACCGGCTGTTGGGAGCGTTGTTGCCGATTTCGGGTCCGTCACCGCGCGGTTCGGGTCCGCTGCATTTCCGGATCGAGGATATGCGCGTCGAATCGATCACGCCGACGGTTCTGGATGTGGGTGGGCCCCGTCAGGTGCCCGGCTTCGCGGAAACGGACCGTCCGTTTGAGTTCAACGATATGACCGCCCAAAAGTCGCGGCCGCGTCTGACTGCAATCGATGGCGGTGGCGCCGGAACGCCCGAAGATGAAGATCGCAATCGCGGGCATCTGCGAGTGGTCGACGATTAGCGCCGAACCTAAGGCGTGGCGGCGGCCTGGGCCATAAAGGTCGACAGGTCGCCGTAGCGCGTCATGCGGCGTTCAAAAGCAAGCCCCAGGCGGTCGGCGGCGGCCTGGGCGTATTCGGTCAGCGACGGGTTGTCGGTCTGGGCGAGATAAACGACCTTTTCATAGTTCCCAAACATCATCGGCAACAGATCTGGATGGCGGTCCAGGCCCATACCCTTCCAGATCAGCGTGTCGAACTGGCGCGCCAGGAAATCGGTCAGGTAAAACGACGTGATCTCTCCCGCCTCTGTCCGGGCGTCAAAGGCGTCGTTTCCATCGAAGAAGCTATAGCAATGCGGGCCGGCAATCCGTTCGATCCCCTCTTCGGCGCAAACCACATCCAATAGGCCGCCAGTGCCGCAATCGGCGTAGACGATGAAAATCCGGTCATAGCCATCACGGCGCGCCCGGTGGATGCGCTCGCGCACACGTTCAGGAATGTGCTGAGGATAATTGTGCAAATTTGCCGGCAAACAGGCCAGATCCATATGGGCCCAGCCATTCGCGTCGCGAAGCGCCAGAATTTCCCGCGCCAGCGCACCGCAGGCAATCAACAGGATCTGATCGGGCCGGGGCACCGCCTGGCCTTCAAGCCCGCTCTCGGTCAGCTTTGCGTCATCCAGATCCATCGCCCGGCTCGCTTTTTGTCCCTAGATCGTCATCCGTTCCAGGCCCGGTCAAAAGACCAACGCCCAGTGCACTGGCCCCGCTGACAACCAACCCAAGCAGGCCCCACCACAAAAAAGGCAACTGGCGAAGGACGACCAAAACGACCACCACAAGTCCTGCCACCAAAAGTGCCAGGACCGCAACTGTCAGCAAATCACGCTGACGGGCGCCAATCACCGGACCGGCCCCACCTATCCAGCGGCAAGCTGATTGTGTTTGCGCGCCATGAATTCCTTGGCGGTTTCAACGGCGACCGCCGCATCCCGGCAATAGGCATCGGCGCCGATCGCTTTTCCAAATTCTTCGTTCAGCGGAGCGCCGCCGACCAACACGACCATATCGTCACGGATGCCCTTTTCCTTCATCGCGTCGATCACGACCTTCATATAAGGCATGGTTGTCGTCAAAAGGGCGGACATGCCCAGGATATCGGCGTCGGTTTCTTCCAACTTGGCCAAGTATTCCTCGACCGGGTTGTTGATGCCAATATCGAATACCTCGAACCCGGCACCTTCCATCATCATGCCAACCAGGTTCTTTCCGATGTCGTGGATATCGCCCTTAACCGTACCGATGACCATGGCACCGAGCTTTGGCGCGCCGGTTTCAGCCAGCAGCGGCCGCAAGATCGACATGCCACCCTTCATTGCGTTGGCGGCCAGCAACACCTCGGGCACGAAAAGGATACCGTCGCGGAAATCGATCCCGACGATCCGCATCCCTTCGACCAACGCTTTTGTCAGCGTGTCGTAAGGTGTCCAACCCCGGCCGAGCAGGATGTTGACACCTTCTACGATTTCCTCCTTGAGGCCATCGTAGAGGTCATCGTGCATCTGCTGCACCAGTTCCTCGTCATCTAGCTCGCTGAGGACGATATCTTCTTCTTCATCGGACATTGCGCCAACTCCCTAACTCGGTGCGCATAATGTGCGGACCGGACCTTAATGAAAACCCTTACTCCCTGCCCGCGCGTGAGAGGTGCGACAAATTCGGCACTTATAGTGCGTTTCACGACCCGTTCAGACATGGCAGTTGACCAGATCTGAATGCCACGCCAAGGGTTTGCCATGACACAAGGGATCGTCAATCGTCTGCGGCCGGTTCTGGTACTGCTTTTCATGCTCTGGCTGATCGAATTGATCAACTGGTTGACGGGGCATGCGCTTAATCAAACCTTCGGTCTGCGCCCGCGCGATGCGGTCGGTCTGATCGGGGTGCCACTGATGCCGGCCCTGCATGGCGGGTTCGGCCATTTGATCTCGAATTCGGTTCCGCTGGCAGTTTTGGGATCGGTTGGTTTACTGGTTGCTCCGCGCCGGTTCCTGCCCGCGACGGTTTTGATTGTTCTGGTGTCCGGACTGGCCGTTTGGGTCTTTGCGCGCGGCGGCGTTGTCGTTGGCGCCAGCGGATTGGTTTTTGGCTGGTTTGCCTACCTCGTAACAGCAGGTGTTCTTGAACGCAGCATCCGCGCGATCGCCGGGGCCGTCATTGCTGTCGTCTTTTATGGTGGACTGATCTGGGGTGTGTTCCCGCAACAAGCCAATGTGTCGTGGGAGGCGCATCTTTTCGGCGCAATCGCGGGCGCATTGTCGGCCTGGCTGCTGCTGCGCAACGGGGCTGAAAAGGTCAAAACCTAATCAATTCAATTACTTTGGCCGATTGCGGTCGAACCACGGCAAGTGCGCCGCGCGCTCAGCCCCGGCGCCTGGCCCGCCGTCCACGCGTGCGCCCAGCGGGTGCTGCATTTTCGCCGGTTCCGTCGCTGGCAGATGTGAACGCACCCAGATCGGCCTCGATTTTCTCGAGCGAAGGGCGATTACCCTTTTGGGTGTTCTCTAAGGCCGCGCGCATCGCGACCAGATGCTCGGGCTTGGTGCCGCAACAGCCACCGATCAATCGAGCACCCGAATCGCGCACCAGACAGGCATAGCGCGCCATCAAGTCGGGGGTGCCGTCGTATTCGATCTTGCCGTCAACGTATTTCGGAATGCCGGCATTGGCCTTGGCAATAACCAGCGCATCGGGCGCAGCTTCGGTCAGACCCAGGACGGTTCTGACAAGATCCGAAGCACCGGTACCGCAGTTCGCGCCGAAGCCAATCGGCGGGGTTCGCACATTTTGCGCAATTCCGGCAAATTGGGTCGACGTGACTCCCATCATCGTGCGGCCCGCAGTATCGAAACTAAGCGTTCCGCAGAACGGAGCGCCTTCGAGATCGGCGGCTTCGGCGACGGCCCGGAACTCTTCTTCAGACGAAATCGTTTCGGCCCAGATCACATCGGCGCCGCCATCCATCAGACCGCCGATTTGCTGGCGAAAAGCAGCGACGGCGTCCGCATGACCAAGCGAGCCGGCCGGGGCCATGATCTCGCCCGTCGGCCCGACCGAACCGGCAACCACAACTGGGCGATCGACCGCATCCACGCATTCGCGGGCCAAAACCGCGGCGGCGCGGTTCAACTCGTGTACACGATCATGCGCTTCGTGCAATTTCAGACGGTAGGAACTGCCACCGAACGAGTTGGTCAGGATCAGGTCGCTGCCCGCCCCGATAAATCCGTTGTAAAGTGCGCGAACCTTGTCCGGGCTGTCGACATTCCAAAGCTCGGGCGGTTCACCCGACATCAGGCCCATTGCGAAAAGGTTTGTCCCGGTCGCACCGTCAAGCAACAGCCAATCGCGTTGCGCCAACATTTCCTGAAGTAAGTTCGACATAGCCTGTTCCGCTTGTTCCCTATTGAGGTGTTGTACCACTTGCCAACGCTTCGATTCGCCCGACCATCGCACGCAGCCCGTTCGAGCGTTGCGCCGACAACGCCTGATCCAGTTGCAGGCGCGCCAATTCGGCCCGAATGTCCAGCCCCCGAATTTCTTCGACAGTGCGTCCCGAAATCAGCGCAATCAAAACGGCGATCAGGCCGCGCACGATCATTGCGTCGCTGTCACCGTCGAAATACAGGCGCTCGACACCGTCTGGAGCCTTTAAATCAGGGACAAGCCAAACCTGGCTCGCGCATCCCTCCACCCTGGCCGCATCGGTGCGCCGTGCTTCGTCGATACCGGGCAGGTCTTTGCCCAGGTCGATTACATAGCGATAGCGATCCTGCCAATCGTCGAACAACTCGAAGTTTTCGACGATTTCATCAAAATCGGGCAATTCAGACATCGGGTGTGGGCGCTTTCATTGTTGCGATGCACATAAGCCTCAAGGTCTTAACAGTCCACCCTGCACGAATGCTTATTGTGCGCACGACAACCCGGTCGCAAAGCACCGACGCACGATGGCACAAATTCGATCGCGGGCGCGACATTCGGGTCTGCCATCGGGGTTTTCCTTTCGCCATTAGTGCGGGTAAGGTCACGCCCGGGGACCATGTGGGCCGGGAGACATAAATGCTGAAGGCGTGGAGCACATTGGCAGTGCTGCCAGTGGTGGCGGTATTGGCCGCGTGCGGCGACGAGGGAACGGTCGGCGATGTCGGAACTCTTTGGGGAGAAGAAAGCTCGGCCGAACGCCTTGCGCGCGAGGAAGCCCTGGCGCGCCGCCAAAACAAGGTGCCGGTGCAGGCTGTCCGCTCGGTCGAAATCGGACGAACATCAAACGGCATCCTGCTGACTGCATTCGGCACGGCGCCGGGACTGGGCTACTCTCTGCCTGCCCTTCGGGTGCGCCGCGGCGGAAAACCGGCGGTTGACGGGTATCTCGACTTTGATTTCGTCGCGACGGAACCAGCCCCCGGTTTCAATCTGCCGCCAGGAAATACGCGAACCCGGTCGATACGCGCCGACCTGCCAATCGATCTAAGCGCTTTGCGCGGGATCAGGGGACTTCGGGTCTGGTCGATTCAAGGCCAGATTCAGATCGACTTCTGATTGGTCATCAGCAGCTAGTCGAACGGCCGCGACAACGCGGCCCGGCCTGCCCGGTTTGCTATTCCGCCGCTTGATCTTCGGGAAGATTGACCTCGACCAGGCGAACCCCGCCGGGCCGGGCGACCAGACCGACACGGCCTGATTTGATGCGCAAGGCATCCTCGCCAAAGACTTCGCGCCGCCAGCCATTGAGCACTGCGAAGTCCTGACGGTCTTCACCGGCCAGTGCCTCGATTTCAGCCGCCGGGGCAATCAGACGGGCTGCAACGCCGACCTCCTCGGCCCGGGCCTTCAGGAAGACCTTCAACATCTCGGCGATTGCCACCGAGCCTTCGCGGCGCCGGGGCGGTAACTCGACTGTCGGACGCTCACTCGGCGGCACGGCTTTGCCGTCAGTAACCGCGCTCAACAGTTCCTCTATCGTCTCGGGCTTGCGCTGTTCGCGCTGCATCAGCCGCAGCCGACCCAGATCCTCGGGTGTCTTTGGCTGCGCCGTTGCGATCTCGAGCAGGGCATCGTCCTTGAGGACACGGCCGCGCGGGACATCGCGCGATTGTGCCTGAACCTCGCGCCAACGGGCCAGCGCCTGAACGATTGCCAGGAATTTCGGCGAGGTCGAGCGGGCCTTAACCCTGCGCCATGCCTCGTCCGGATCGGTGGAGTAAGTGCCTGGATTGGTCAAGATCGCCAGTTCCTCGGCGACCCAGTGAGAGCGGTTCGTCTCTTCGATCTTTGCTGCCAGCGTCTCGTAGATCTGGCGCAGATGCGTCACATCCGCGAGCGCATAATCCTTTTGCTTTTGATTCAGCGGGCGGCGGGACCAGTCGGTAAACCGTGACGACTTGTCGATCTGAGCGCCTGCAACCTTGCGCACCAGGGTTTCGTACCCAACCTGCTCGCCATAACCGCAGACCATGGCCGCGATCTGAGTGTCGAAAAGCGGCTCTGGTATGACCTGGCCCTGGTGCCAGAAGATCTCGACATCCTGCCGCGCCGCGTGAAACACCTTGACCACGTTCTTGTCGGCCATCAGCGCATAAAGCGGGGCCAGGTCCATTCCTTCGACCAGCGGGTCGATCAGAACGGCATCGTCTTCGGTATCGCCCGGGCGCGCCATCTGGACCAGGCACAGCTGCGACCAGTATGTGCGCTCGCGCAGAAACTCGGTATCGACCGTGACATAAGCGGAGGTGGAAAAATCTGCACAAACGCTTGCAAGCGTCGCGCTGTCCTTGATCATTTTCATAGCGGTGTCTTAACCGTTCGTGGTCCGGTTGTCCTGCGGAAATCGACGGGATTTGGGGTTCAACGATGCCGCGCATGGGATATGGTGCGCATCAACGACAAAGCGAAGGCAAGAATATGAAAATGGCGGGCAGATGCGCACGGTATTGATTGCAAATCGCAAAGGCGGGGTCGGTAAAACCCTGATCGCGGTCAACCTGGCGGCGGCGCTGGCGAATCGCGGTGACCGGGTCGCATTGGCCGATGCGGACCGTCAACAATCAGCCTCGGCCTGGCTGCGGCGGCGGCCGGGGCTTGTGCCCCAAATCCGTGGGCTGGACTGGTCCAAATCATCGGCCATCGGCGATCATCCTAAAAAGCTGGACTGGCTGATCATCGATGCGCCTGGCGCAATGAAAGGCGCCAAGGCCGAAACATTGATCGCAGAAGCGAAGGCGGTGTTGGTGCCCGTGCAGCCATCGATTTTCGACGAAGCCTCGACCGAGGGTTTCCTGGGTGACATCGAAGAACTGAAGCGGATTCGCAAAGGAAAGGTCGGCGTGCATCTGATCGCAAATCGGTATCGCGCACGATCGAAGGCGGCGGCGGCGCTCGAATCGTTTTTGAAAGAATTGGGCCAGAAACCGTTGGCGCGACTGGCAGAACGGGCGGTTTACGGCGAATACGCAACTGACGGTCTGGGAATCTTCGACAGAAATTTGGCGAGCCTGCGTTCCATCAAGGATCAGTGGGTGCCGATCCTGAAACAGATCGTCAAATAGGGGGTGTTGCGGACCCGAAGCCTATTTCAAACAAAGGAACCGGATGAATTGCCAATCGCACCAGTGGCGCATTGATTACCACTGTGCCAGAATGAGGTATCCGGGGCCTGGGGCCAAGCTCATCGAACGGAGGATTACGATGATCAAGAAGACTCTAATTGCCAGCGTCTGCTGTGTGGCCCTTGTGGGCTGTCAGGCAGTCAAAGATAACCCGAACACCGCCATTGGCGCGGGCGTCGGCGCGCTGGTTGGCGCTGCTGCCGGGACATTGGTTGGTGGTGATGACCGCCGCAATGCTCTGATCGGTGCAGGGATTGGCCTGTTGGCCGGTGCCGCGGTTGGTCAGTATCTGGACCAGCAAGAGCGCGAGCTGAACGCCAATCTGGCAGGAACCGGCGCTGAAGTAGAGCGTGACGGCAACTCGCTTTTGGTCACGATGCCGTCCGGTATCACGTTTGATGTCGACAAGGCCGACATCAAGCCACAGTTCTACGGCCCGCTGAACGACGTCGCCGAGACGCTGAAGAAGTATCCGCAGAGCTATATCGACGTGATCGGCCACACCGATTCGCAAGGTGCTGCCGACTATAACCAGTCGCTGTCCGAACGCCGGGCCGCTGCGGTGCGCAGCTACCTCGCTGCGCGCGGCGTGAACCAGGCGCGCATGGTTGCCTATGGCCAGGGTGAAACCCAGCCGGTCGCAACCAACGACACGCGTGAAGGCCGTGCGGCCAACCGCCGGGTCGAGCTGCGGATCACCCCTGCCAGCGACGGTTGATTTGCAGGTCTGACCGGTATCGGTTCACATTCTTCGGCGCGGCCCTTTCGGGGGCCGCGTTTTCTTTGACATCTTCGTCAACATCCCCATCTGACCGCTATGTCCAAGTCGTCCATTCTTCCTGCGCTCGCCGCATCGCGCCCACAATTGTGGGGCGAGTTCGTATCGCTGTTCATCGGCGTGCCGATCCTGATGGCGCTGTTTTTCGAGGAAATTCAACGCAATAAGGCGCTGTTCACAATCGTGCTGGGCCTGGCTGGATTAGCGCTGTTCCTTTTGGTTCGAACGCCAGGCTGGCGGCTGCGTGATCTGTTCCGCGGACCGGTTCTTTCCGAATGGAGGATCATTCTAGCGTTCTGGATCGTCAGCGCGGTCGCGTGCACGGCGTTTGTTTTTGCGATAGATTCAGATCTTTATCTGAACATTGCGCTGCGCCGGCCCGAGCTGTGGCTGATGATCATGCTGGCGTATCCAATTCTGTCAGCGTGGCCACAGGAGATCATCTACCGGACGCTGTTTTTCGAGCGGTATCAGGGGCTGTTTCCGTCGGTCGGTCTGATGCTGGTCGTAAACGGGATCGTCTTCGGCCTGGGACATCTGTTCTACGACAACTGGCTGACCATCGGCATGACGGCGGTTGGCGGTCTGGTCATGGGTTGGGCCTATTTGCGGGCCCGTTCGACCGTGCTGGCTTGGGTGTTACACTCGCTGGCCGGGCAGTTGGTGTTCACGGCTGGGCTGGGACGGTTCTTTTATTCCGGCGCTGTCGGGGCCGGATAACCCCGGCCCTTCCCAAAGTTATTTCAGAGACCGACCGTTCAGTCGAGGCACTGATAATCCTTGGTCACCGTCTCGCGGGCGCAGGACCCCGGCAATGCGCCATTGATCAGCAGTCCGGCCCCGCGTTCTGTGCATTGCCGTCTTTCGCCTGCGAAGGCATCGACGCGGTTATAGCCCCAGGCCTTGCAACGTCGCAACGCATTGCCCTCGGCCGCGGTCCAGTCGACCGTGGCGCTTTCATTCGCCGAAAGATCATAGGCCAGACGGATCGTGCCATCGGCCTTGCTGCCGCCGATTGCTTGCGGAACCTTCGTGACAACCTGCGGCGCGCACGAAATCAGCGCCGTAACCGCACAGAAACAAAGAATATTTTTCATGGTGCCCCCTCAGACATCCCGGGTAGTTTGACGAATTCTCACGCAGAACGGGTCGGGTGTCCATTCAATTCTCGCAAAACGGGAGCGACAGCATGCGCCCTGGTCGACGACCCGGACTTGACATCGAAGGCTGTGACAGGTCTATCCGGGGCCGGAATTCAGGGGGGGCGTCGGACGCCCCCTTTTCGGTCACGGAGACATCAGATGCACGCCTATCGTTCGCACAGCTGTGCGGGATTGACCGCCGCGGAAGTCGGCCAGACTGTCCGTTTGTCAGGCTGGGTCCATCGGGTCCGCGACCATGGCGGCGTTTTGTTCATCGATTTGCGCGATCATTACGGCGTGACGCAGGTGCTGGCCGATCCGGACAGCCCGGTGTTTGCCGAGGTTGAAAAAGTCCGTTCCGAGTGGTGCATCCGCATCGATGGCGAGGTGAAGGCCCGTGACCCGGAACTGGTGAACCCGAAGATCCCGACCGGCGAGATCGAGGTTTTCGTGCGCGACTTGGAGGTGCTGGGCCCATCCGAAGAGCTGCCGTTGATGGTTTTCGGCGAACTGGAATACCCCGAGGAAACACGCCTGAAATACCGGTTCCTGGATCTGCGCCGCGGGAAGCTGCAACGCAACATCACGCTGCGGTCGGATGTGGTCGCAAGCATCCGTAAGCGTATGTGGGATATAGATTTTCGCGAGTACCAGACGCCGATCATAACGGCCTCGTCGCCCGAGGGTGCGCGTGATTTTCTGGTGCCGTCGCGCCTGCATCCCGGCAAGTTCTATGCCCTGCCCCAGGCACCGCAGCAATTCAAACAGCTGATCATGGTGTCGGGTTTTGACAAGTACTTTCAGATCGCGCCCTGTTTCCGCGACGAAGATCCACGGGCCGACCGGTCGCCCACCGACTTTTACCAGTTGGACGTGGAAATGAGTTTTGTCACCCAGCAGGACGTTTTTGACACGGTCGCACCAGTGATTGCAGGAGTGTTCGAAGAGTTCAGCGGCGGGCGCAAGGTGGATGCTGCCGCCGATTGGCCGCAGATCCCGTACCGGGAAGCCATGCTGAAATACGGCACCGACAAGCCGGACCTGCGCATCCCGATGGAGATGCAGGTGGTGAGCGAGCATTTTGCAGGGTCGGGCTTCAAGATCTTTGCTTCGATCCTGGAAAAGGACGGCAACGAAATCCGAGCGATCCCTGCGCCCACTGGCGGCAGCCGCAAGTTCTGTGACCGGATGAACAGCTTTGCCCAGAAGGAAGGCCTGCCGGGCATGGGCTATATCATGTGGCGCGAAAGTAAAACGGTCTCGGAAACCAGCGAACGTGCAGATAGCGGTGCGATAATAACAAGCGGTAGCACAGACATCGTGACCGAAGGCGCAGGCCCCCTGGCTAAGAACATCGGGCCGGAGCGCACGGAAGCGATCCGCCAACAACTGGGCCTGGGCATCGGCGACGCAGCCTTCTTTCTGGGCGGGAAACCTGAGAGTTTTGAACGGGTTGCGGCGAAAGCCCGGGTCGAGATTGGCAACCAGCTGGGCCAGATCGACAAGGACCGTTTCGCCTTTGCCTGGATTGTCGATTTCCCGATCTATGAGCGGGATGAGGAGACCGGCAAGATCGATTTCGAACACAACCCGTTCTCGATGCCCCAAGGCGAGATGGCGGCGTTGGAAGGCGATCCGCTGGACGTAAAGGGCTTTCAGTACGATCTGGCCTGCAATGGTTATGAACTGGTCAGCGGCGCGATCCGGAACCACCGGCCCGAGATCATGTTCAAGGCCTTCGAGATCGCAGGCTATGGCCAGGATGAGGTCCGCAAACGCTTTGGCGGCATGGTCAACGCGTTCACCTATGGCGCGCCGCCCCATGGCGGCTGTGCGGCGGGGATCGACCGGATCGTGATGCTGCTGGCGGATGAAGACAATATCCGCGAGGTCATCATGTTCCCGATGAACCAACGGGCCGAGGATCTGATGATGGGCGCGCCATCCGAGCCCCTGAACGAACAGCTTCGCGAGTTGAGCCTGCGGGTCGTCCCGCAGGGATAAAAGTTCGGCTGATACGATTGCTTGGCGAGAGCTGAAACAGGGCGTTCGGCACCTCGCCATTTATTGTTTGAACCTCGCTTTTGACGGCCCGGCACTTCTTCGATTTTCGGCGATGGAACATTCGCAAAAGATATCTCGGCGAACCTTGCGTGTATCTTGCCGGAAGCGCGGGCACGCCGCCAGATTCAATAATGTTGTCAATGTGTTGCGCGAAATTTCTAACGAGCGCGCGCTTCGCGAATTCGCGGTATTTTAACCAAATGCGCCGATAACTCGTTTCGTGAGAAGCGGGAGAACCCCAATGGGAACGCAACTACTGGACGCCGCGATCGGCGTGATTTTCGTGATCCTGACATTCAGTCTGGTCGCAAGTGCATTGAAGGAAGCTTTGGCCGGTGTGTTGAATTGGCGGGGACGGGTGTTGAGGCGGGGGCTGTTCCGGCTGTTGGAAGGCGCAAAGGGGGCCGATCTGGTCAACCTGCCCTTCCTGAGCCGTGCACGGATAAAGACGGCGGAACTGACATTGGACGTGTTGAGCGACCCTGCGATCCGGGTGCTGCACGGGCCACGCAGTCTGATCGGCCGGATCTGGGACCGGCTGATGCATCAGTATCGCAGCGACATCGAACGGGCCGTTGCGGGGTTGGGGCGGCTGCCTTCAGCGATCCCGCCTGAAAGTTTTGCCCGCGCTCTGGTCGATACGCTGGTGCGGCGGATCGATTTGTCGGCCGTGCGGCCTGGTGATGGCCTGACGGCGGAGAATGTGGGCGCGGCCGGGGCGGCCCTGCGCCAGCTGGCAGAGGATCTGAGCGCCGAAGCAGACCGTGTCCTGCGCGCCACCGATGGCGTGCTGGCGGCCATCCCGCTGGATCCGGCCATGACCGAGCAGGTGCGCGCAAGCGTGCGGAAGCTGTCGGTGGCACGCGAGATCGGAACCCGGCTGGACCAGATCGAAGAGGCCGGGGCCGAGGCGCGCGAGGAGGTCGATCGGCTGCTGCGCGAGGCAGAAGACGGGCTTCAGCGCGTTCTGGAGGGTCTGGGCGCCTGGTTCGAGCGATCCATGGACCGGGTGTCCGGTTGGTACGCGCGGCGCGCGCGTGTGGTTTTGTTCGTGTTGGGCGTTGGATTGGCGGGGGCGGTCAATATCGATCTGTCGACGCTGGGCCAGCGGGTTCTGTCCGACGAGGGGCTGCGCCGCGAATTGGTCCTTCAGGCCGAAGAGCGCCTGTCTGCCGGGCTTCCGGCCGGCCGGCCGAGGCCGGAAGACGCCGCGACCGGTGACGCGGCCGCTGACGCGGTGATCCGCGAAGTGCGCAGGTCCAATGCTGTCATTACCGCGTTGCCGGGAACAGGCGGTCCGGGATTTGGAAGGGCGTGCGGGGTGGGTGAAACCTGGCTTGCCTGCGCCTGGCGCAGCCTGAGCCTCAGCGCGTTGCTGAGTTGGGTGTTGATCGGGCTGGGCAGCATGATGGGCGGTCAGTTCTGGTACAACCTTTTGGGCGTGGTGTTGCGGTTCCGCCCGGTGGCAGTCGGGACGCGCAAACCTGCATGAGAGGTGCCGCGGCCTTTTTGTTAAGCTTCAGCCCGGCGGCCAATCGGAATTAAGCCAATCGCAGGGCCGCGCATCTATCCTTGGGGGATAATCGTTCAGCGCGGCCCTGGTTTGGGGTATTCTTCCGGGCGACGGGCAGACCGCCCTGCCCCGTTTCAGGTTCAGGTTCCTATTGGCCGGAGAATTCGAGATGGCCCGCCAGAGCACAATTGCTGCCGTCCGTTTCGGATACGGGTTTCATCCCAAGCAACCCGCGCCGCAAGATGGCGGTGCATTGTTGGATCAAGCGCGATTGGCCCTGCGCGCCGATCCGCCGATGATGGTCGACGACAAGGCGGTGCGCCGGGCGAAGGCCCAGGCGTTTCGCGATGCGCGCGGCGATCAGGAGCGGCGCAAGGCCCTGCGCCGGGAACTGCGTTTGGGCGCGTTTCGCGACATTGCTGCAAGATATGAGCGCCGGGCCCTATCACCGCACGGGTTTCGCGGGCGGCTGGCGGCGTTCTGGCTGGATCATTTCACGGTCGGTTTCAAAAACATCTCTCAATTCCATTATTATGCGGGATACGAAGACGAAACCCTGCGCCCGTATCTGGGCGGTCACTTTGCCGATATGCTGAAGGCCGTGGTGCGGGCACCGGCCATGCTGCGATATCTGGATCAGGTGGCCAGTATCGGTCCGAATTCGCCCATCGGGCGCAAGCGCGGGCGGGGATTGAACGAAAACCTGGCGCGCGAGGTTTTAGAATTGCACACGCTGGGTGTCGGCGCCGGATACAGTCAGACGGATGTCCGTGAATTCGCCGAACTGTTGACAGGGTTCGCGTTCCGACCGGCCAAGGGCACGTTTCGCTTTGTGCCGCGGCGCGCGGAGCCCGGGACCGAGACGGTTCTGGGACGGCGTTATGGCGGCGACCCGGCCCGGGCCAGCGATGTTGATGAGTTGCTGGAGGACCTGACCCGGCACCCGGCGACGGCGCGGCATCTGGCGACCAAGCTGGCCGCGCATTTCGTCGCGGACGAGCCCGATCCCGATCTGGTTTGGCATATCGAGGCGGCCTGGACGCGCGGCGGCGGAGCCCTGATGCCGGTCTATGAGGCCTTGCTGGAACATCCGGCGGCTTGGGCAGCGACGGGCGGCAAGGTAAAACGCCCGCAGGATCTGGTACTGTCGACACTGCGCGCGTCCGGCGTGCGCCCGGCAAATGCGGGTAAGGCGCAGATGAAGCGCGGGCGCCTGTTGTTCCGGTCGCTGCGCACAATGAACCAGCCGCCATTCCAGGCGCCGGGACCGGATGGCTGGGCCGAAGAGGCCGAGGCATGGATCACGCCCCAAGGTCTGGCGGCACGGTTGGAATATGCCAGCGCGGCGGGCAAACAACTGGGCCGGAGCGGCGATTTGGACCCGCGGGATTTTGCCAAGATCGCGCTGCGCGATCTTTTGACCGAAAACACAAAATGGGTTGTCAACGCCGCGCCGGAGCGGTGGGAGGGCTTTGCCCTGGTGCTGGCCAGCCCTGAATTCAACAGACGATAGGAGCGGCAGGATGGATCGCAGAACCTTTCTGGGCACGGCCTGCTCGGCGGCGGCATGGCCGCTGATCACCCCGGTCGTCGTCGCGGCGGCGCCGGGCGATCGGCGCCTTGTTGTGATCGTCTTGCGCGGCGCGCTGGACGGGATGGGGATGGTCCAGCCCTATGGCGACCGTGATTTTGCCGGGCTGCGTCCAACACTGGCGGCGCGGCCGGGCGCCGGGTTGACCGATCTGGACGGGTTCTATGGACTGGCCGACCAATTTGCCGGGTTGATGCCGTTATGGCGGGCTGGCGAATTGGGGTTTGCGACCGCCGTTTCGACGCCCTATCGCGGCAAACGCAGCCATTTCGACGGTCAGGATCTGTTGGAGACGGGCAGCGGCGGCCCGACCGGACAATTGAGTGCAGGCCGCGGCGGCTGGTTAAACCGGGCTTTGGCGTTGATCCCCGGCGCGCGGGCGGAAACCGCGCTGGCCGTCGGTCAGCAGCGGATGCTGATCCTGGACGGTGAGGCGGATGTTTCCGCCTGGTCGCCCCGCACGAAACTGGCCCTGGGCGATAATGGCCGGGGGCTGCTGAACAAGCTTTATTCCAATGACCGGCTGTTTGCCGAGGCTCTGACGGGCGCCGAGATGTTCGCCGATGGCGAGGGGCGGAAGGCCAAGCGTGAAACCGGCAAGACATTGGCGCGCTTTGCGGCAGGGCGGCTTAAGGATCAGGCGCGCATTGCAGCCTTCAGCCTTGGCGGTTGGGATACCCATCGCGGACAGGCCAAGCGGATCAACGGCCCAGCCCGTATGCTGACCGACGCCCTGATCACACTGCGCGACCAGCTTGGTCCGGTCTGGCGGAATACCGCCGTGATCGCGGTGACCGAGTTTGGCCGGACGGCGCGCGAAAACGGATCGCGCGGGACGGATCACGGCACCGGGGGCGTCGCCATCCTGTCTGGCGGCGCGATGCGCGGCGGCCAGGTCCAGGGGCGCTGGCCCGGGCTGGGCGAAGGCGATCTCTATGAAGACCGCGACCTGATGGCCACCGACGATGTCCGGCGCTGGGCGGCATGGCTGTTGGCCGGTCAATTTGGCGTAGGCCGGTCCAATCTGGAGGGAACTGTGTTTCCAGGGCTGGAAATGGGCCGCGATCCGGGCATGCTGGGCTGAACCCGTTTTTTGGATCGGCCGATTGGGCCGGTTTGACCACCCCACCTGTCCGGAGAATGAGATGGCCCACCAAACCCCGCTTGGCGATCCTATCGGCGCGCCCCTGCCCGGATGGACACCGCCGCCCGCGCCGACGCGCAGTGTCCTGCAAGGCCAGTATTGCCGTCTCGAGCCGCTGGCGCTGGAGCATGCGGATGCGCTTTACAAAGCGCACAGCCACGATGCTGACGGGCGCATGTGGACCTATATGCCGGTCGGACCGTTTGCGGATCTGGACGGGTATCGCAATTGGGTCTGGGGCGCGGCGGCGTCCGCCGATCCGCTTCACTTCACGATCATAACCGATGACGGGCCGGTGGGCACGGCGTCCTGGCTGCGCATCGCCCCTGATGCCGGTTCGATCGAGGTCGGGTTCATCACCTACTCGCCCCTGCTGCAGCGCACCCGGGCATCAACCGAGGCGATGTATCTGATGATGCGCTGGCCGTTCGAGGCCGGGTATCGGCGCTATGAATGGAAGTGCAACGCCGAGAACGGGCCGTCGCGCAGTGCGGCGCAGCGGCTGGGTCTGAGCTATGAAGGTGTGTTCCGCCAGGCGCAGATCGTGAAGGGCGCGAACCGCGATACCGCCTGGTATGCTGCGATCGATGCCGAATGGCCAGCGATCCGCGGCGCGATGGAAACCTGGCTCGCGCCGGAAAACTTCGATGCGCAGGGGCAACAGAAGCAGTCGCTGAGCGCGTTGACACGGCCGGTTCTGGTCAAGACGGGCTGAAGCCGGTTTCGCAGATTTCGGGCGCAGGTCCGGCAGGCCCGCCCTTCCGGAGTGTCTTATGCGGCGCGGTGGGGCAGCGCCGCAGAGGCGATTTCCTGCAGATGATCCGGCGTCAGTGGCTTTGGCAGGAACGCCTTGACCGTGTCAAAGGCCGCAATCCGGTCGTGCAGTTCGGTATCCAGCGGCAATGTCAGCATGATGTAGATCGCCCCGACAAATTCAGGTCCGAGTTCCAATGTCGCGGTATCGAGGAACTCCAACCCGCTCATGCGCGGCATGTTGACGTCCAACAGGATCACGTCGGGGTTCGGCGTATTGGGATCGCGCAAATGATCGAGCGCGCGCCCCGGGCAGCGAAAACCGAGATACCCGCCGATCAGTGCCGAACGGGCAAGGGTGCGCCGGTAGGAAAGCTGATCGACTTCGTCATCATCGATCAAAAGCATGTTGTTGATCATACCTGCCCCCTGCGCAGTTGTGCCGCCGGGCGCAGAGCGTCGATTGTGCCTGCACCGGAGAGGGCCGGGGGTTCGCAGGCCATCGCCTGCAGCTTGTCGCGCCTGTTCATCGCTGATGCCTGTTGCTTCTGCAGTGCGCCGCCAGCCACCGCCCGACGGGGCGAACAGTCTCTGGCAGCAATTCTGCCGACCCTAGCGCGGGCAGATTAAAGTTGCGTTGATCCGCGGCCCCCGGGGGGCGCTACAGCCCTTGCCCGGCGATGCGCCGGGCCATAGATAGCTGCAAAAGAGGAGGACGCGACTTGCCCGACCCAAGACCGGATGTGCTGGACTTTCTGCTGACGCGCAGATCGCGGCCCGCGAAAACGCTGGGCAGCAAGGCGCCGTCCCGGACCGAGATCGAGACGATATTGACCGCCGCGGCGCGCACGCCGGATCATGGCAAACTGGTGCCCTGGCGCTTTGTTGTTCTGACCTCGCCCGGCGAACGCGCGCGTGTGGGCAGAGCAGCGCAGACCCACTTGCAGGCAACGGACCTGGCGCCCGAGAAAATCGAAAAGGCGGTCGGTGCCTTGGCCCAGGGCGGCGTGATCATCACGGTCATCGCCTCGCCGAAAGCGTCGGAAAAGATCCCGCGTTGGGAGCAGGATCTGTCGGCAGGCGCCGTTTGCCTGGCCTTGCTGAACGCCGCACTGGCCGCCGGATGGGGCGCCAACTGGCTGACCGGGCCATTGGCGCAGCACAAAGCGTTTCTGTCCGAGGCGTTCGGCTGCAGCGCCGAGGAATTTGTCGCCGGGTTCCTGCATATCGGCGAAGAGCAGGTCGTGCCCACCGACCGGGACCGCCCGGACCTGCAGAGCATTACCGAATGGCGTTGATCGGCGATTTCTTCAAAGCGGTCGGTCAGCTCAGCGATCCGCGCTTTTTATTGATCCTGGCCAAGGCGCTGGGGCTGACCATCTTGATGCTGGTGGCCTTGGGCTGGGGCGCCGTCTGGCTGGTCGGGTTGTTGCCGACCAGTTTGGGCGATTGGCCGTGGATCGGCGAAGTGCCTCTGCCGACCGCTGCGCTGCAGGGATTGACGATCATCGGGCTGATCTTTGCTTCATCCTTTCTGATGATCCCCGTCGCCGCCCTTTTTGTCGGGTTTTTCCTGGAGGAGATTTGCGACGCGGTCGAGGACCGGCACTATCCGGGCCTGCCGGACGCGCGCGAGGTCTCGATGGGCGAAACCATCGGCACGTCGCTGCGGTTCTTCGGACTGGTAATCGCCGTCAATTTGCTGGCGCTGATACCCTATCTGATTTTCCTGTTTCTGACCGGACCGGGGGCATTGCTGCTGATGATCGCGGTCAACGGCCTTCTGCTGGGCCGGGAATATTTCGATCTGGTCGCGCACCGGCGCCTGCCCCCGAATAAGGCCGTTCCGCTGCGCCGCAAAAATTCTGCGCGCACCTGGTTCGCAGGCTGCCTGATGGTCGCGGCCCTGACGATCCCCATCATGAACCTGCTGATCCCGTTCCTGGGCGTCGCAACGATAACCCACCAGTTCCACCGTCTTTGGAAGGCGTGAACGCGCGGCGGGGTTTGGCTTAGGGGGCGGAGTGAAGCAGACGCTGCGCCGGCGGCGCGAAGGTCAGGTTTAGATCGATTTTGTTGAAGAAGTCGTTTTTCGAGAGGCTCCTGGCCTAGGCTGATGACGCTCGCCGCGCCGCTCAGGCCGGGTTCGGCACGAGTTTCGCGAGCTTCCTGAGGTTTTGCGCTGTTGCTGCCATCAGGAATTCGTCGCGGGCGCCGGATGGTCCTCTGAGCCGGAGACGGTCGAGTTTCAGGATACGTTTGAGGTGAGCGAACAGCATTTCGACTTTCTTCCTGGCGCGCATTGCATCGACATATGCGTCCGTTTTGGCGATGTCGCGGGCCATGTCTCGCGCGCCTTCGTGAACAGATCGCAGGATTTTCCGCGCATGCTCCTTGGGCGTGCAACACGGCTTGAGTGGGCATGCGTCGCAGTCGTGTTTGCTGGCGCGGTAACGGCGCTGGCCGTCGTCATCTACTGCATCGCGGGCAATCTTGAAGGGGCGACGGTACTGACGGAGCCAGTGACCGGCAGGGCAGCGATAGGCGTCCTCGCCGTGGTCGTAGGTAAAATCTGACCGGGAGAAGATCTCGTCTGATCGTCTCGACTTATCGATGACGGGTATGAATGGCTCTATACCCTGTTCCTCAACCAGCCAGGCGAGCATCTCCGCATTGCCATATCCCGTGTCGCCGACAAGGCGCTCGGGATAGAGGTTGAATGTCTGCCGGGTCCGCTCAATCATATCCCGGGCGGCCTTGTTCTCGGCCTGACGGATCGGTGCGGTTGGCTCGACATCCACGATGATCGCGTTGTCGAGGTCGACGAGATAGTTCGTGGAATAGATGAAGTGCGCCTTGCCGCGATCGGCAGCAGACCAGCGCGCCGCCGGATCGACAGGCGAGATGTATTTGGGCACGACGGGTGTCGCTGCACCGAAAGCCGCATCGTCCAGTGTCGCAAGATATTCGGACGTCGCGCGGCCGGCGAATTGCTCTGGCGACCAGTCTTTCGGCGTGATCCCGTCTTCCCGGTTCGCATCAGCCTTGATCAGGGATGCGTCGACACCGAACGCTTCTCCGCCAACAAGACCTTCGCGGATGCATCGAGAAAGAACATCCTCGAACAGGAACCTGAACAGATCACTGTCGCGGAAACGGCCATGCCGGTTCTTCGAGAACGTGGAATGGTCCGGCACCGGATCGTTCAGATCCAGCCTACAAAACCAGCGATAGGCGAGGTTCAGATGCACCTCTTCGCAAAGTCGTCGCTCTGAGCGAATGCCGTGAGTGTAGCCGATAATCAACATCCTGATCATCAGTTCGGGATCGATAGATGGGCGACCAATCCGGCTATAAAACGGCTCGAGCCGACGCCGGACGCTCGAAAGATCGACGAACCGATCAATGCTCCGAAGCAAGTGATCCGCGGGCACGTGGATCTCCAGGTTGAACTCGTAGAACAGGCTGTTCTGCAGCACTTGCCGATCGCCCATCATCGCAGAAAACCTCCGTCACCACAGAGATCTTGAATCAGTGCTGGACCGTTCTTTCAACCCGGCTTTTTCAACAAAATCGATCCGAAACTGATGCTCCGAACACAGAGATGATGCGCTGGTGTCGCGCGTCTGTTCGAAATGCGGCGAATGTCGGCAAGGAGCCCTTATTGCTTGATGCTGCGTCGCGGAAGATTAGAAGTCTCAAGGGTAGACCGGACCTTCGTCCGTGGCGTGCTACTGGGATTTCTGCGCGTTCTCGGACATAGAATAATTTGCAAACGTGACTTATGCTGATCTCGTCCTTAGCCATATCGGCGGGTAAGATGTGGCGAGGAGATCAGCCGGAACGTCGAGAGACGTAAAAGGGTTTCCGCTGCCGCTCCGGCACCAGACTTCAGCTCTGATTTGGAGCCACGGCCACCATAGCCTTTATCGCGCTGAGCAGCAGCTTCTGCGCATTCCCGGGCACTGAGAAGATTACTTAGAACGCGATATTTGCAGCAAATGGCGGCAATATTTTGGTTTGGGGTTTTGATCAGCTCTGTGGGAGAATTGGAACTAAGGGTCGCCAAAGTTCACCAGTAGAACTGCGGGCGCGGGATTGAGACTAGGATAATAATGTGGCTCCTTCGAAGTGCGCTTCTAATAGCCACCTTTATGGCGACCCAAACGTTGTCAGCCTTCCCCGGCGGTGATCCTTTCAAGCAATATTACATCCTACGAATTTCGGATTATGCGGCCATCACTGGCTGTGCTGTCAGAGAGCATGAATATCATCGATCGTTAAATGCGGCGCTGAGGTTTTTGGTTTTTCGCGACAATGACACGTCACCGAACAACTCAATTCAATACGCGCGGAGACACACCTTGCCGCTTTTCAGGGCTCTCCACCATGATCATGCGACGCCAGAGACGACCGTTCCAGAGCATTGCATCGCGGTCTCATTGCGCCAAATTGGATTTGCGTTAAAGTTGTTGGACGCCAGCTGGCACTATCGTTGGCAGGCTCACAACCCGATCAATTTCAGATACGACCCAGCACTTCTGGAACGAGGAGACGTGGATCAGCGTGCATTCCCGATAATGTCCCGATCGAACTATATCGCCCAGACCGGCCGTGAGGTAACGTCAGAAAGCTATCAGAATTAGGTGGCTAGTTTCGGCTCGGTGGTATTTTCGACCCGATATGAAGAGGAAGTGCGGGCGAGTATGGTCGAATTCATCGAAGATCTGCTCGCCAGTCGTCCCACCCCCGATGGTTTCGTCGATCAGCGATGCTTGATTCCGGCCATCAGTCGGATCGCCTCGGAGTTCGGCCTCTTGGATGACGGGGGACGGTACCTCAAAAATCGGCAGCAAGGCGAAACGTGGAAACTATCTTGAAGATCAATCACTTCGTTCAATTGATGTGCGCAGCATTTGTTCTCTCGGCGAGTTCTGGCCGGTCCGAGGCAACGTTGCGTCAAACACCCACGGCAACAACTGAGCATGTGTCAGAGAGGCAATTGATTATCCGAGCGAAATTTCAAACCCAGCCAGACATGCTTTTGATGGGAGACTGGAATGAGGTCGATATTTCGGGCTGGAAGCCTCAAATTGCGAAGGAATTGATGGGGCTGTTCGTTTCGCTCTTTAAGGATCATGCCAAATTTGGCGGTGCCCGGACAACATCAATTGATATCGGACTGGCGGCACAAAGAACCTACGAAGTCTTCATTACCCAGGAAGGTTTTGGAGACGATTCCGTTTCCGGAGTGCGTTGGGCCGTCAAGGTCAAACAAAACGATTACGGGTGGTACATCGAAAAAATGTGGCGCCAGCAGCGTTGCTACCGTGGCCCCCGCGCAGGGACTTGGACCAAAAGGAAATGTCTGTAGACAGTCGATCGTTATGAAGCCGGTATCGGCAACTGAATGGTCCAGATGTATCGATCTCAAACACTCACAAATGCGCTTCCTTTTCGTGTTCAAAGAATCGTTCCAAAGCTTTGAGGAGTGACTTTTGATAGTCGGGCCTGGAGCGAAAGGTCTTCCACACCCCTCGACCTTGCCGTTTGGTGACCCGATAAAGCACACCGAGATCCTGTGCGTCGGCAGTTATTACAAACCAGTAGTCATCGTTCGGGGAGCAGATCGTAAACTCATCCCCATTTTCTTTAACGCTCCAACCGACAGCTTCAAGGAATGGCCGGAACTTGCGCCACATGTCCTGGCATCTGAGCCCGCTGGCCTCGACCAGTCCGTGGGCGATTTCCGGCTGGTCGAGAAATCTCTCCAAGAGGTTTGCGCGCTCGTCCAGACCTTCGAGCCTGCATGCTTCGATCAACCAATGAATATATTGCGGCTCTGTAACCAGCCGGCTTTCGGTTCCAAATATTTCATGGCCTAGAAACTCTTGATGATGACCTGGGCTGACAATGTACATTTCCACATGGCCCGGAGGGATCTGATATTGGTTTTTGTCAAAATCGTCCTGATCGGCAGGATATGTCACCCCTCCTCCGTCGCCCCCACACCCGTGGTTGCGCAGGGCATACGTAACCAGCGTCTCAAGATCGGCTGTCATTCCAGCAATGACGGCCAATGCCCAATTGAAATCCATTGGTTCGGTTGCGGTCTCGCCGCTCATGATGCCCCTCGCGAATGGAAACTATGAGAGTAACAGATTTCTCGTTCGCTTTGACCGCGTCCTCGCGAAGCGTTGGGATGGGCAGTTCGAAATGGCTTGGGTTGTCAATGTGAACCTCCGAAGTTGGCGCACCCTGCCAGTAGGACAAACGGCAGCTTTCGGGGGTCGATCGTGAATCCGAGCATCATGCTCGATGGCGGCTTCGTCCCCGCATCCGGACCTAGGACCCGGGTTCGACAAAGGTCGGCTTTTGCATGGTGTCGCACGAAGCCAGACCTTTCTGGTGGTCTGCCCGGTTCATTTTCTTCTGGCGTCCTGTCCGTGCGGAGCATTTGATCGTTCGGCTCGACGCCAGCGTTCTCAGCGAGGGTAATCTAGCCCTTTTTTGGCGCAGCCCTACGGGGTCAACCCGGCCCTAACTCTCCATCACCAATTGGGTTTGCGTGACCTGCGCGATCAGGCGGCCTTCTTCGTTTGTGATGCGGGTGGTCCAGACCTGGGTGCGGCCGCCTTTGTGGACAGGGGTGGCTTCGGCGGTGACGGTGGTGCCCTGTTTGGCCGAGGCGGTGAAGTTGGTTTTGCTTTCGATTGTCGTCGTCGTCGCGCCTTTGGGCAGGTTGATGATGGTGGCAGCAGCGCCGACGGAATCGGCCAGGGCCATCACGGTGCCGCCGTGAATGCGCTCGAACAGGGTGCAGAGATCGGGACGCACCACCATCGTTGCTGTCACCCGGTCGGGATCGGCATGGGTGAATGTGACCCCCATCATGCGTGCCAACGGCATTTCATAGATTTGCAGCATCTCAAGCGGTTCCACTGGCCCGGACCTTTCGTGTTGCGTCCCGGCCAGTTGGCGGTCTTCCGACGGCGCATGTCAATTACTGCGTTCACCTGTCACAAATACCGGGTCGCAAATACCGGGTCGCAATCACCGGATCGCAACCAAAGGTCATTGCATCGTGGGAGCTAGGTCGAAGCAGGCGGCGTCAGAAACGGCACGTCGTCCAGCGTGACGAGCCGCCAGTTGATCGCCGACCAGATCACCGAAAAAGCGATGGCGGCGATGATGGTCGTGATCACAGCCTTGCGCACGATCACCGGATTGGCCGGGGCCGATGCAGGGGTGCCGGGCAGGACATCGCCGTCTTCGGCCTGGCTGACCATGCCGAATGGCAGCACCATGAAGAACACGATCGCCCAGATCGAGGCGAACAGGACCAGTGATGCTGCGATGCTCATGCCTGCTCCAGTTCGACCAGCGTGCCGTTGAAATCTTTGGGGTGCAGGAACAGCACTGGTTTGCCATGGGCGCCGATTTTCGGGTCGCCGGTGCCCAGAACCCGGGCACCATCGGCCAGCAGGCGGTCGCGGGCGGCGAGGATGTCATCGACCTCGTAACAGATATGGTGAATCCCGCCTGCGGGCGATTTGTCGAGAAACCCTTTCATCGGCGATCCTTCGCCCAGCGGTTCCAGCAATTCGATCTTGGTGTTCGGCAGCTCGACAAACACAACCGTGACGCCGTGATCGGGTTCGGGTTGCGGATCGGACACCGTCGCGCCCAGCGTGCCGCGATAGGTTGCAACCGCGGCGGCCAGATCCGGCACCGCGATGGCGACATGATTGAGACGGCCGATCATATCAAGCTCCGTTCCTTGGTCAGAGCCTGACCTAGATGACCGGCCGTGACCGGGCAAGTCCCTGCGACGCTGGCAACGCGCTAGCGTTGGGCCGGAAAGCTGGAGGCATTGCCGAGCCAGGCATCGCCGCGCTTTGAGCCATCGGAGGATTGCGAGAGATCCTTGCCGCCGGAGCCATCCGGCTGCGCACAGGCCACCAGCATCAACGAGGCCGTTCCCAGGATTGCGATTTTGATTGTGCGTTTCATGTCATTGAATGTGGTGTTGGCCCGAAACTTTTCAACGCCCTGCCGGGCGCGCATGAGTGCGGGAAATCCAATCGGCCTGATCCTGTGTCACGCCTTTGGTCCCGGCGCTGTTATAGCCGCCATCGGCGCCCTGGCCGGTATCGCCGGGCGCGCCGCCTGCTTTTGGTGTGCAAGCGCCGAGCGCAAGTGCCAGAAGGCCGCCCGCGGCAAGATATGCAATCGATCTCATCTCTATCCCCTTTCGGCCCCGGCGGACATGGTTCGGGCAGAAATACGCCCGCCGGGGAGGTGGTTGCGGTTAGCGGCCCGCCGGGCGTGCGTGGTTGCGCGTCAGCCATTCGTTCAGTTCAGGCGAGACATCGCGAACCCGCGCGTTCGGATCGACATAGACGTCTGTATTCCCCTCGGCACTGACCGAGGTTTGCGGGGCGGGTGTCTCGGGCGTGGCATCGAAATGGGCACCCAGTTCGGCCTGCTTTTGGTTTGAGACATTGTCCCGGGCAATCGCCGTCGTGGCGGCCAAGGTCGTCAGGGCAATAAGGACTGCGGTGGCGGCTGTTTTCATCTCGTCCTCCTCTTTGGGCCAGGAAGCGGCCCGAATACGGTGAACAGGATTTTGGGATTGTTCTGGCCGGGTTCAACGCACGCGCGGTCACTCTGAGGTGAGCGCCAGTGAGTTGACCGGTCAACCAGTTTCAATCGGCAGGCTTTCATCCTGGGCCCATTCGCTCATCGAGGCGTCGTAGACAGCGATATTCGGGAAGCCGAGTTGGTGTTGGAGAAAGGCATCGACGGTCGCGGCGATGCCGCCGCCGCAGTAATTGAGAATACGCTTGTCGGGCGTTGCCCCGGCTTCAGCAAATGTTGCGGCAACATCCGGGGCCGGACGGAAGGCCTTGGTTTCCGGCAAGAGCAGCGCACTTCCGGGAACGTTCGTGCTGCCGGGAATGCGGCCCGGGCGGCCATAACGATCATTGTCCCCGCTGTGCAGATCCGGCGTCAGCGCGTTCAGCGAGCAGGTGGCGGCATTGCCGATACCGCCCAGCATGTCGGACTTGCCCGCCCAGAGGCCGGGGCGTTCGCTCGCCGTCAGCTGGGCAGCGGCGTAGGTCTCGTTGCCAGTTGCGGTCGGGCGGTCTTCGGCCAGCCATTTGTCCATACCGCCGTCGAGTACCGCCGCATTGTCAAAGCCGATCCAGCGCAGCATCCACCAGAACCGGGTCGCCCAGTTGACGCCGTTACGGGTGTAAAGGATCGCGCGGTTGCCGGGCCCCAACCCATGACGGGCGAAGGCATCGGCGGTAGCTTGGGGCGACAGGCGCATGAATTTGGTCGGTGCATCATTGTCCGAGAAGTCGCGCTGCAGGTCGAGGAACGCCGAGCCTGGGATATGGCCACTTCGATAGTCTGCCTCGCCGCTTTCCGGACGGTAGGGGCGACCGGTTCCGACCTCGTAATGCAGATAATAGGTGCAATCGAAGATGCGCAGATCCGGGTCAGGCAAATGATCTGCCAGCCAACGGGTTGTGACGATTGCATCAGGGTGGCGGTAGGTGGCGGTCATCTGCGGCCTCTTCCATTCATCGGGCTGGTCCGGCGGATCCAGGAACTGTGGTAAACTGTGCTCATTTAGCCAGGAGCTTCGCACGATGGCACGCATTTACCGGGCATGGAAATTATCGATTGTGATTTCAGCGGCACTGTTTTCACCGCTCGGCGCGATGGTTGGGGGGATTGACGGATCGCCCGCGCAGGCGCGCTCGGTCTGTATCGGCGACGATGTTGTATGCGGGAGTGGCGAAGCGCAGCCACGGATCGAACAGATGGGCGATTGGACGATCGAACACACCTCGCCGTTGGCGCATAACGTAACCTGCCGCGCTTACTCAGCTTTTGGCGGCGGCGAGGTGGCGTTGCGATCTTACTTCAACATCAAAAGCAAGGTCCGCCGACCCGAAAGCGCTGCCGCCCCGGCTAACGGTGACGACGAAGTCTCGGTCGAGGACATTAAGCGCCATTTTTTGCGCGACTTCAACGAAATGGAAGTCGGGCCGGTCACTTTGGACATAAAACTGCCTGCGGGGTCGAAGCGGCCGTCGAGTTATCGGATCGATGATGGCCCTACGCATTCGTTGATGATCCCGAAACGTGACAGGTCAAGAGACCCCGGCCTGATCTTCATAAAGGCTGGGCAGGAGCGGGACCTCTTCTTGGCCGCGCTGAAAAAGGGCCGCCGGCTGTTCGTGCTGACACGCGACGATAAAGTGCTGGCCGAGGTTTCGTTGACCGGGTCCGCCAAAGCGGTCGCGGCCTGGCAGGATTGTCACGAAAGGGTGCTGAGGCGCATTGAATTGGCGAAGTGACGCGGGTTTCGGACCGTGTTGAGAGGCTCTGAGGCGAGCCAGGGTGGCCACCCTGCTTGGCCGGTTTCAATTTGAGGAGGTTTGATATGAGCAATCCGATACGCGCAATTCTGGTGTCGATGCGGTATTTGCCGCTCTGCGTCGCTGCCGGTCTGGGTATTGTCGTTGTCGCAGCCAGCGCCGAGGCAAGATCGCCGTGCACGCCGCGAAATTGCCCGACCTTTCAGATGTCCTTCGAAGATTGGCAGACGCCTCGCTTTTCGAAGATGCGGGCGGGCGGCCCCTGCCGGATCGAAACCGCGGGCGACGGTCCCCGGCTGGTTATCGAATTTGGTTCGGTCGATGCGATACCGCGCGGCGGTATCAATTTTGGTGTTACCCCAGAACCGCGGAAGAAACCGGTATTGCAGCCGATGACGATCTCGATCGAGGCAGGTGCAGCGCATAATGTGCGCAGCCTGCGCATCGACGCTGGCCGCAGGATACCGATGGTCGCGCCCTCATCGGACGCCGACGGATCGGGACTGTCCGTGACGCTGGCGCTGGACAGCCGGGACGAGCGTGCCTTTGTGCGTGCCTTCCGGCGCGGCGCCAAAATTATGGGAATTATATACCAAAGTCACATTTCGAGCTTGCTTTTTCCGTTGTGACGGTTTATATTAAAGTCACAACAGGGGACGATACATGGCGCACAAGGCACCCGGCAAGTCAGATCGTGAAGGCATAAGCCTGATCCAACTTCTTCGCATGTTCCCAGATGACGCAGCCGCCGAAAAGTGGTTTGCGGACAAAATATGGCCAGACGGCCCCTATTGCCCTCACTGCGGGTCTTTTGAAGTGCAATCAAACATCGCGCACAAGACGATGACCCATCGTTGCCGGGATTGCCCTGACCGCCCGATGTTCAGTCTGAAAACGGGCAATGTAATGCAAGGGACGAAACTTGGCTATCAGACGTGGGCAATTGCCATCTACCTTGTGACAACCAATCTCAAGGGCGTGTCCAGCATGAAGCTACATCGTGACCTTGAAATCACCCAGAAAAGCGCTTGGCACCTGGCCCATCGCCTTAGAGAAGCGCACAAGGCGGGAAAGCCTTTGTTCAACGGCCCTGTTGAGGCCGATGAAACCTACATAGGCGGCAAGGAAAAGAACAAGCACACCAAGAGGAAGCTAAAAGCGGGTCGTGGCGCTGTAGGGAAAACTGCCGTGGCCGGAACAAAAGACCGCGAAACTAACCATGTTGTCGCCAAGGTTGTCCATAAGACGGACGCAGAAACGCTTCAAGGCTTTGTCACCGATCACACCGCCGAAGGGGCACAAGTCTACACGGACGAAGCCAGCGCCTACAAAGGGGTCAACAGACCGCACGAGGCGGTCAAGCATTCGGTGGGCGAATATGTCCGCGACATGGCGCACACCAACGGCATGGAAAGTTTCTGGTCCGGCCTGAAACGCGGCCATGATGGTGTGTACCACAAGATGTCACCGAAGCACCTTGACCGCTATGTGACTGAATTCTCCGGACGCCACAATATCCGGTCCAAAGATACCGCTGACCAGATGGGCCAGATGGCTGCCGGTATGGTTGGCAAATGTCTTCGGTATAGAGACTTGATTGTGCAGACAGGATCGGCAAGCGGTGCAAGGCCACCGGCATGACCGCGAACTTCGCCAGCGGCACAATCTGGACCGGCGACAATCTGGCCGTTTTGCGCGGCATGAACGATGCCTGCGTGGACCTGATCTACCTCGATCCGCCGTTCAACTCCAACCGTACCTATGAGGCCCCGATAGGCTCGAAGGCGGCGGGTGCCGCGTTCAAGGATACCTGGACACTGGATGACGTTGATGTGTACGAACACGGCGAAATGGCTGATCGCAATCCGGCAGCCTATGCCGTCATTGGGGCGGCGCGTCAGGCGCACAGCAAATCGATGCAATCATACCTGATCTTCATGGCCGTGCGTTTGCTGGAGATGCATCGGATATTGAAGTCAACAGGCTCTATCTATCTGCATTGTGACGATACTGCCGGACACTATCTTAAACTTCTCATGGATGGGATTTTCGGCGTCCATCAATTTTGCAATGCTATCACTTGGCGGCGGGCGGTGTCCCACAATGATTCGAACCGCTACGGAAGGATTTCTGATTATCTTTTGTTCTACACTAGGAGCGAAAAGTGGAGATGGAATGTAGTTCGTGACAATCTTGATGATGAGCAAGTTGAAAAAGCTTACCCACGAACGGATGAGCGCGGGCGTTACCGATCCGACAACCTAACTGGCCCCATGCATGGGAGAGGTGCCGGTGAATCTGCACAAGCATGGAATGGCTATGATGTAGTATCACGCAATCGTGTTTGGTCAGCGCCAAAGAAAGGGAGCTATGCCGATTATATTGAGGAACACTGGATACCGGGCTACAAGGCTATCAATGGCGTCCACGCTCGATTGGATGCATTAGATGCCGCCGAACTGATTGTCCACCCAACGGAGGGGTTTTGGCCGAGTCTGAAACGTTATGCGGATGCAGACCAAGGAAAACCGCTACAAGATATTATCTTCACACCAACCGGATTGACCAATTACTCTGGATCGGAACGCACTGGCTACCCCACACAAAAACCTCTTGCACTCCTTGAGCGCATCATCAAGGCCAGTTCCAATCGTGGCGATCTGGTGCTTGATCCGTTCTGTGGTTGCGCGACCACGTTAGTTGCTGCCGACCGGTTGCAACGGGAATGGGCAGGAATCGATCTCTCACCACTCGCCATCAAACTAGTGAATGAGCGGATCAACACAGACCGTCCAAAATCTGCTGACGGAAACCCGTGGAGTCTTTTCGCTGGCGCGACGGCTTTGACGGACCCGCCAAAACGCACCGATCTTGGCGAACTTCCCAACTACCGAACCCACCGGCATAGGCTCTACGGGGAACAGGAAGGCGTATGCGTCGGATGCGAAACACACTTCCCGTTTCGCGTCATGGAAGTTGATCACATTCTTCCGCGTGTAAAAGGCGGCACGGACCATTCTGATAACCTGCAACTGCTCTGCTCAGGCTGCAACCGAAGCAAGGGTGGGCGCACCATGGCCGAATGGAGGGCAGCGCAATGAGTCGATCCAAGCCGGAATTGCGATTGAAGCCAACCACCTATCAACCGGGCAAGGCGGAAATGCAAGATGATGTCCGGATCAATGCCACGCCTGACGAACTCGCGGAATCTGTGCTTAAGCCTGTCAATCTGGTTCGGGATGACGCAAGAAAACAGGATTGACGTGCATTCAAGTGTCTCCGAGGCCAGTATGTTTTTGGAAGCAATGATCTGTCCCGCTTAGGCATCTGCGTTTCCGGTGGAGCGGACGGAGGGAATCGAACCCTCGGGGCCATGGATGGAAAGCCCGACCCCACACCAAGTCGCCCGCTTGGGAGCAGGCCTGGGAACTTCCCCGGCCTGCTCTGTCCGTTACTGACCAGAACGCAGAGGGGTCACGTTGGGTCCATCTTCCCCCTGCGGCACAAACTCTTTCACGTAATATCGACCTCTTACAAAAGCCAAAGCGCCATCGCTCTTCAATCGGGAAAGTACCGACCGCACGGTGTCTTTCGCAACTTCGGGAATAGTCCGCTCAACAGCATCGCGCATTTCTTCAGTTGTAACTCCCTCTCCACCAGCCTCGAACGCAAAGTTCAGGACAGCCGATTTGACGCCTAATGCACGGTTTGTGGGTGGCTTCTTCGCGTTGTTGTCTCCCATGCGACGAAGCATTTTCGTAAGCAACGCTTCCTCGATTTTCAATTCAGCAATTTGGTTACGAACACGTTCCAGTTCGGCATTCAGCATTTTCAGATGCTCCCGTGCATTAGCCATTTCCTTCCCTTTCGGTAAACAATGATCTTCGTACCCGCAGCCGGATTCGAACCGGCACGTCCCGCTTAGGACTTCGGCTTACAAGGCCGCTGCGTCTACCAATTCCGCCATGCGGGCACAGTCGAAGGATGCCGCACCAGGAGCGATCTGTCAACCGTTTGTGACTTTGGTATATAATTCCCAAAATTATTGGGTCCGACGCATCCGGCAGGACAGTAATGCTTTGGTCCCTGACCGGGTCCGGGGCGGCGATGGATTGGTTGATGATCTGCAAATAGGCGGGCGGGTTTGAGAGCGCTGCGCGGTTCAGGCCGCGGATTGTTATCCGGCGATCCGGGTTCGCTGCGCCTTAGAACTCCGCGACCGCCTCGACGCCCGGGACCGATTTCAGCGCGCCGCGAATTTCGGCACTGATCGCGTATTGCCCGGGCAGATCGACATGGACCTCCTGATCCAGCTCTGGCAGCGCCATGATCAGGCGAACAGGGCCTTCGCCGCGGCGGCGGCGCGCCTCGGTCGAGACCAATTCCAGGCGGCTGCGGATTGACGCGATCGCGTCCGGCTCGCCCACATGCACCTCCAGACCCACGGTTGCGGCATCTTCGGCGGCCTGTTCGACGGGTTGGACGGCGCGCAACATCAACCGGGTCTGTTCGTCGGAGACTTCTGCCTGAACGTGGCAGACCAGATTATTGCCCGGTTGCAGAAGCTCGTCATTCTCGCCCAGCACATCCGAGAAGGCCATGACCTCCCAAATCCCGGACGGGTCCGAGAACTGGATGAAGGCAAAGCGTGTCCCGCGCGCCGATTTGCGATCGCGCCGCGCCGACAGGGTGCCTGCGATGCGCCCCGCCCCGCCGCCGCGGCCCGGCCCCGACATGAATTCGCCCTCGGTCGTGATCTTTTTGCGGCGCAGCGCGGGCATGTATTCGTCGAGCGGGTGGCCGGAGAGGTAGAACCCGACAGCGCCCAGTTCCTCGCCCAGGCGTTGCGACGGCAGCCAATCTTCCGGATTGCGCAGGCGCGGCGGTGGCAGGCCCTCTCCCGGGCCGCCGAAGAGCGAGGTTTGCGTCGAATTCGCTTCGTCATGGACGGTCGCGGCGTAGTCAACCAGAGAATCCAGATTGTCAAAGACGCGGCGGCGGTTGCGGTCCAGTTCATCGAACGCCCCGGCACGGGCCAGGTTTTCGAGCGGTCGCTTGCCCACCATCTTGAGATCGACGCGCCGCGCAAGATCGAAAAGGTCGATATATTGGCCCGGTGTCTCGCCCTCGTCGCGCGCCGAGACAATGGCGCGCATCGCCTCGACACCTACATTCTTGAGCGCACCCAGCGCGTAGACCACTTTTCCGTCTTTGACGGTGAACTTGGGTTCCGAGCGTTGGATACAGGGCGGCACAACGTCGATCTTCATGCGCTGGCATTCGGTGACATAGACAGCCAGCTTGTCGGTCAGGTGCAGGTCCAGGTTCATGACGGCGGCCATGAATTCGACCGGGTAGTTGGCCTTGAGATACGCCGTCTGATAGCTGACGACCGCATAGGCCGCCGCGTGGGATTTGTTGAATCCGTAATTGGCAAACTTGTCCAGCAGGTTCCAGACCTCGATCGCCTTTGCCTCGTTGACCCCGTTTTCGGCGGCGCCTGCCAGAAATTTCGGGCGCTCGGCGTCCATGGCTTCCTGGATTTTCTTACCCATCGCCCGGCGCAAAAGATCAGCGCCGCCAAGGGAATAGCCCGCCATCTTGCGGGCGATTTCCATCACCTGTTCCTGATAGACGATGATGCCCTGGGTTTCGTCCAGGATGTTGTCGATCGACGGATGCAGAAATTCACGGTCTTCGCGCCCGTTCTTGACGTTGCAGAATTTCGGGATGTTCTCCATCGGGCCGGGGCGGTAGAGCGCGACCAGAGCGACAATATCCTCGATGCAGGTCGGCTTCATCTGGCGCAGCGCATCGCGCATACCTGCGCCTTCCACCTGAAAAACGCCGACCGTGTCTGCGCTGGAATAAAGCGCATAGGATTTTTCGTCGTCCAGCGGGATGGTATTTATATCGATATCAACACCGCGAAGTTTCAATAAATCCAAGCAGTTCTGAACGACAGTTAATGTCTTCAGCCCGAGAAAGTCGAACTTCACCAGCCCCGCCGGTTCGACCCATTTCATATTGAATTGGGTCGCGGGCATGTCGGATTTCGGGTCCTTGTAGAGGGGAACAAGCTGTGTCAGCGGTCGGTCGCCGATCACGACGCCAGCGGCATGGGTCGAGGCGTTGCGCAGCAACCCCTCCAACTTCTCGGAATAATCGAGCAATGTCTCGACCACTTCCTCGCGCCGGGCTTCCTCGTTCAGCTTCGGTTCTTCCTTGCGGGCCTGCTTGATCGAAAGAGGTTTGACACCTTCGACCGGGATCAGCTTGGACAGCCGGTCGCAGTGGCCATAGGACATTTGCAACACGCGGCCCACATCGCGCACCGCCATCTTGGACA
Organism: uncultured Limibaculum sp.; assembly: GCA_951813525.2. GTDB lineage: Bacteria > Pseudomonadota > Alphaproteobacteria > Rhodobacterales > Rhodobacteraceae > Thermohalobaculum. The sequence continues at coordinate 699,798 of CATOTJ020000002.1, read as the reverse complement.
GCAGGGCACCGAAAGTGATGATCTGTGCGACCCGGTCCCGGCCATATTTTTCCTGAACGTAGTGAATGACCTCTTCACGCCGATCCTGGCAGAAATCGATATCGAAATCGGGCATCGAAACCCGTTCCGGGTTCAAGAAGCGCTCGAACAGCAGGCCATAGCGCAGCGGGTCAAGGTCGGTAATGGTCAGCGCATAGGCGACAAGAGATCCGGCGCCCGACCCGCGGCCCGGGCCAACGGGAATGTCGTGATCCTTGGCCCATTTGATGAAGTCGGCGACGATCAGAAAATAGCCGGGAAAGCCCATCCGTTCGATGATCTCAAGCTCGAAGGCGAGACGTTCTTCGTATTCTTCGACCGTGGCGGCATGCGGGATGACGCTGAGGCGCTGCTGGAGACCGATCTCGGATTCGCGGCGCAGTTCCTCGATCTCGTTGTCCGCAAATTTCGGAAGGATCGGGTCATGCGTGCGCGGGCGGTAGGCGCATCTTTTCGCGATTTCGACCGTGTTTTCAACGGCTTCCGGAAGGTCGGCGAAGCGTTCGACCATCTCGGCTTCGGATTTGAGATAGTGCTCGGCCGTCAAACGCTGACGCCGGGCGTCGTTCACATAGGCGCCCTGCCCGATACACAGGAATGCGTCATGGGCATCGGCGGTTCCGGCCTGGGCGTAATAGACCGTGTTCGTTGCGACCAGCGGCAGATCCCGTTCATAGGCCAAGGCGATGAGGCCGGGTTCGGTCGCATCCTCGGCCGGAGTTCGCAGCGCACCGCCCGCGCCGTGCCGCTGTATTTCAATATAAAGCCGGTCCGGGAACAAGGATGACAATCGCCCGGCCAGGATGTCCGTTCCCTTGCCCGCGGCAATCAGACGGCCCAACGGGCCACCGGCCCCGCCGGTCATGCAAATGACGCCGCCCGTTTGGCCGGAAAGCTGGTCCAGCGTCACACCCGGCTGCTGACTGGCATCGGTTTCCAGAAAGGCCGCCGAGGACAGCGACATGAGGTTTTCATATCCGTGCCGGTTTTGTGCCAACAGCACAACTGGCGCGGGTGCGGGCGCGCGCTGGCCGGGATCGGCGGTCACGTAAGACAGGGCAAGTTCGATCCCGATGATCGGCTGCAACCCGGCCTTTGCCGCGCCTTCCGAGAATTCGAGCGCACCGAACAGGTTGTTGGTGTCTGTGACAGCGACCGCCGGAAAGCCCGCCCCGGCAACCAGCCCGGGCAGTTTTTTCATCTGGATCGCGCCTTCCAGCAAGGAATAGGCCGAGTGGACACGCAGGTGGAGGAATCGCGGTTGCATCCGGCGATGCTATTTGGGTTTGGGCCCGGCGCAAAGCGTGATGGCGCATCATTCCGCGGACGCGATGCCGCGCGGGCGGGATGTGCGATTTCCCACATCAGTGCCGCCGTGGCGTCCGTACCCTTACGCGACGTAAAAATTCAGTCGACAGGAGAGAAAAATGGCTTCGCCTTCAACTTTGGTGTCCTTCGATGCGCTTGGTGTTAATCGGCGCACTCTGAACGGCAACCTTCGCGGTGCCCGCAATACGACGATGCTGTCGCTGATTGGCAGCCCGCGGGGCAGCTATAACCAGTCCTGCCAAAATCCGACGAATGCGCGGATCGCCGCGTTGATGGCGACCGAAAGCATCGGCCCGTTTCGGGCGACCGGCATGAAGGTTGCGCTTGCCTCTGTGCGCGCCATCATGGCCGAGATAAAAACCGATCATCGCGAGGTGTACGACGCCATGAGCAGCGCCGGGATGCTGTGCTGCCGCAATGTGCGTGGATCGAGCACCGCGATTTCAAACCATTCCTGGGGCAGCGCCATCGATATCAAGCTGGAAGGCAAGCTGGACAAGCGCGGCAACAACAAAACGCAAACCGGGCTGTTCGATATCTTCCCGATTTTCAACAAGCACAAATGGTTCTGGGGCGCGGCCTTCCGCACCGAAGATGCGATGCATTTCGAAGCATCGGACCAGTTGATCCGCGAGTGGGCCGTGGCGGGTGAGTTCGGCGCCCAGCCAGCGCGCGTCGAAAGCAGCCTGGTGACATTGGGCGACCGGGGACCGGAGGTCGAAGAGCTTCAGCACCGGCTGAACTTTGCCGTTGTCCTGGATATCACGGCCGATGGGGTTTTCGGGCGCGAGACGCGCGCTGCCGTGATGGAGTTTCAGCGCCAGGCAGGCCTGACGGTTGACGGTGTTGTCGGGCCAAAGACCAAAAAGGCCCTGGAAGCGGCGACATCCGGCCATTCGTTCTGATCGCTCACCAGATCTGGTGAGTCGACCGGGGAAAAGGGGGGCCTCCCCTTTTCCGCGTTCAGCGGTGGCGGCGTCGGGGCCGGTGGCCCGGCGCTGCTTAGCGCGTCGTCAGGTTGCGGAAGGCAAAGGCGACGATCTGATCGCGGGTCAGTCCACGCTGTGCCAGTTGCTCGTCCGTCAGGCTGGCAAGATAGCCGGCATGGCGAGCGGCCTGAGCTCCAGCGGACATATTGCCAATCCGCACCATCCAATTTCCGACAACGTCCTGCAGACGCATCCAGAATGTGTCCTGTTCGGCGGTTGCTGCGGTGTGGTTGTCAAAGGTGGTCATCGCCATGATCGGTCTCCTTGCGGGCCTGTTGGGGTCGATTTCAGTGAATTGCTGCACTGCAAAATATGCCGCAACCGCGCCGGTACAACACCCAGCCATGCAAAGGCGCGTTGCGTTTCGTGCATGACCGGCGGGCACGGCACCTAAGGCGTTGTCATTGACCGGCAATTGGCGCCATGATCGCTGCGCGAAAAAGGAGAACGCCAATGTCAGAAGAAGAAACCCTGTCCTTTGACGACCCGATGCAGAGGCCGCGGTTCACCGGGCTCGCATCCTTTTTTCGCGCACGTTATGTCGAGGACTTTGAAGCGGACCCGCCGCAGATCGGCGTTTGCGGTGTTCCCTTTGACGGCGGCGTCACCAACAGGCCCGGGCCGCGCCACGGCCCGCGCGAAGTGCGCAACCTGTCGTCGATGATGCGCCGGGTGAACCAGGCGACCGGGATCAACCCATTCACCGCCGCGAAGGTCGCCGATATCGGCGATGCCTGGATTCGCAAGCCTTATGAGTTGGAAGGGGCGCACCGCGAGATCGAAGACTTCTTTTCGCGCGCCCATGGCGCCGGGATCAGGCCGCTGACCTGCGGCGGCGACCATTCGGTCAGCCTGCCGATCCTGCGCGCGATTGCCAAGGACGGCCCGCTTGGCATGGTGCACATTGATGCCCATTGCGACACAGGCGACAATTATGGCGGCTCGCGCTTTCACCATGGGGCGCCGTTCAAGGTGGCTGTGGATGAAGGGCTGCTGGACCCCAAACGGGTCGTGCAGATCGGTATTCGCGGCCCGCTGTATCAGCCCGATATGTGGAAGTTCAGCTTCGACAGCGGCATGCGCGTAATGATGATCGAGGAGGTCGAGGAACGCGGCTGGCAGGCTTGTATCGACGAGGCCAAGGAGATCGTGGGTGCCGACCCGGTTTATGTGTCCTTCGATATCGACAGCCTGGATCCGGCGATTGCGCCCGGCACCGGCACGCCGGAAGCGGGCGGCCTGACGATGCGCGAGGCGCAGGGTATGGTTCGCAGGCTGGAGGGCCTGTCGATTGCAGGCGCCGATATGGTCGAGGTATCGCCGCCATTCGATGTTGCGGACATCACGTCGCTGGCCGGGGCGACGATGATGTTCGAGCTGCTGTGCGTTATGGCGGGGCGTTAATGACTGCGGCCTTTCGATTTTCCTGTGTTCTGTCGGCCGCGCTGATCGCTGTTGCGGGCCCGGGACTTGCTGATAATTATCGAAGGGATGCGCAGATCTTGATCGATGCGGCCAATGTGAAATTTCGCACCGCCGGGCTTCGCACTCTGATTTGGCACATCGAAGAAAAGGAACGATGTGCCATGCGGCTGCACTATCGCGAAACAGAGTGGAATCGCAGAAAGTTGTACGAGCGGTACACCGTTGCGATTCCATTAGGTGCGATCGATCCCGAAACAATCGAAGAATCGATATTTGGCGGGGTTCATTTTACCGCGCGTGGCGGCGACGAGGCGTTTTTGAAGACCCATGCCGACCCGGCAGGCTCGCCGGTATCAAGCGCGAGCCTGGATCTCAGAATCCACAGAGACGCCTCATTCGACGAGGTTGTTGCCGCAATCAAAAACCTGGCGGAGACCTGCCGATGACCAAGCGTGTGTTGGTGAAATGGCTGCATTGGGTGGCCTTTGGCCTGATGCTGTATTTTTTCTTCGTCGAGCCGGAGGTATCGGATGGCGGCGGCGCCGCGCGCTCGGGCCAGCTTTCAACCCATGCCGGGATGGGCATGCTGCTGGGGCTGGTCGCGCTGATCTGGTCGATCATCTATTTTCGCGGCGGACCGCTGGGGCGGCCCGGTCCGAAACTGCCTGGCTGGGGCAAGCGCGCGCACCGGGTCGTTAATACCGGGCTTTATTGGCTGGTGCCGCTGACGGTGATTTCCGGCGGGCTGGCCGGGCTGTCATCTGACTATCCCGTATTGGGATTTGGCGTTGTGCCGCTGAACCCGGCAGGCTGGGGCACCGCGGGGTTGCACGATACGATGGAGGAAATCCATGAGCTGGTCTTCAACGTGACGATAGCGCTGATCCTGTTGCACATTGTCTTTCACGTCTGGCGGCATCTGGGCCTGAAAGACAATGCGCTGCGGATCATGGCGCCCAAAGTGCTGCACAGGTGGTTGTGATGATATCGGATGTTCAGGCAAGCGCACTGGCGCGGGACGAAGTGGTCAGACTGCATGACTTTATCGCGGGCTGGTTCCGGGGCGATATCGACCCGGGCCGGTTCGACGATGAATTTTCCGGTGCGCTGCACCTGGATTTTGAGAACGTCCAACCATCCGGTCAGGTCCTGTCGCGGGCGGATCTGTTGCACCCGATCCAATCGGCACGCGCCGGCAATCCGGACTTTCAAATTACCATAGAAGAGCCGCGCCTGCTTGCGGCCTGGCCCGGGCTGATCCTGTTTCAATACGTTGAATTTCAAACCGGTGCGCGAAACTCTGCGCCCGAGAACAGGCGCCGCTCGACAGTCTTGTTCGAGAGGGGCGAGCGGTTAGTCTGGCGATATCTGACCGAGGTGGGGATGTAGCGTGAGCGAGGAGAAGCTGACAACGCGCGAGCGGGTTGCAGCGGCACTGGACGGGCATGACCCCGTTCTGGGCCGGTCGGTTGCGTTTGTTCTGCAGGGATTGATCATCATCTCGATCGTGTCGCTGACCGTCGAGACAATGCCTGATCTGCCGGAGTGGCTGCGCCATTTCCTGCATGTGGAAGAGCAGATCATCCTGGCGGTTTTTACCGTGGAATATGTTCTGCGGGTTTGGTCCGCGCCACGGCCGGTTGGGTACATCTTCAGTTTCTGGGGGTTGATTGACCTGGCCGCGATCCTGCCATCTCTGATCCTGGCCGGGACCGATCTTCGATCGCTGCGGATTTTCCGAATGCTGCGGCTGCTGCGGCTTTTAAAGCTGATGCGCTATGCCAAGGCGATGGACCGGCTGCGCGTTGCCTTTCACGATGTGCGCGACGAGCTGATCCTGTTCCTGATCCTGTCGATACTGGTGCTGTATCTCTGCGCCGCTGGGATCTATTTCTTCGAACATGACAGCCAGCCGGACGCATTCTCATCAATCCCGCATTCCCTGTGGTGGGCCGTCGCAACACTGACGACGGTGGGGTATGGCGATGTCTATCCCGTCACATCGGGGGGTAAGCTTTTCACGGCCATTGTGCTGTTCATCGGATTGGGCATCGTCGCTGTTCCCACCGGATTGGTTGCAACAGCTTTGACCCGCCAGCCCGATCCAGCGGAGTTGGCAGATGGCGAGGCAGCCGCCATTACGGAAAGCGTCGAGACAGAGGATGCTGCGCCGCCATCTGACCCGCCTGATAAAGATCCCCCCGAAAATGACTCCCGCGGAAAGGACCCGCCCTGATGTCTGAGATCATCCTGCACAATTATCCTGCCAGCCCCGTCGCCGAGAAGGTTCGAAAGGGCTTTGGCATCAAGGACCTGGCCTGGCGCGATGTCGAGATCCCTCGGATCCCTCCCAAGCCCGATCTGGTGTGTCTGACCGGCGGGTACCGGCGCACGCCGGTTATGCAGATCGGTGCCGATATCTTTTGTGACAGCCAGTGCATCCTGCGCGAGATTGACCGGCGTCACCCCGAACGCAGTTTCTTCCCTGGCGGCGCCGATGGCATGGCCTGGGGCGTCAGCCGGTGGACCGACGGGGAACTGTTTGCGCTGACCGTCAAGGTGATCCTGGGTTCCGCGGGCGATGCCCTGCCCGCTGATTTTGCACAAGATCGCGGCCGGCTGTATCTGGGGCCCGATTGGGCCGCCGGGTTGAAGGCGGCGAATGCGGACCTGCCGCATCTTGCCGCGCAGATCCGGGCGCATTTCGGTTGGATGGATCAACGCCTGGCGACGGGGCGGCAGTTCATGTTGGGGGATCGTCCCGGTCTGCCCGATGTGCTGGCCTGGCATGTGGTCTGGTTCATTCGAGGACGTTGGGCGGATGGTCCGATGTTCTTGGCCCAGTTCGAGAACGTGACCGCGTGGGAGAACCGGATGGAGACCCTGGGGTCAGGATCAAGCAGTCCGATGAGCGCCGAGGAGGCGATCGCGATTGCGAAGGCGACCGCAATCGCCACGCCCGAGGGCAGCGATCCGCAGGACCCGCAAGGGTTAGAACCGGGAATGGCTGTCAGCGTCGTCCCGGATGTCGATGGCGGTGAACAGGCGGTTGATGGCACAATCAGGTTTGCCGACCGTGACAGCGTTGCCGTTCTGCGCACCGATCCACGGGCCGGGGATGTCTGTGTGCATTTTCCGCGGGCCGGGTACCGGGTGACGGTGCTGTAGGGCGGTTGGCGGGCTATCCCAGCAGACCATAGAGCAGCCCGTGCCCTTTGATCGGGTCCTTGATGCCGATTGTGCGCAGGCAATGCCAGATCAGGGCGTGTCCCGCGGCAATCACGGGAATTCCCATTTCGCGCTCTAGCTGGGCGATAGAGGCCATCGCGCGAAGTTGGGTGCCGATAATCAGGAACCCGTCCATGCGGGCGGTTTCTGACAACGCCAGCACATTGTGGCGGATCGCATCTTCGGTGATCGAGGAGATCACGCCGTCGCGGTGTTCGTCGAACGATCCGAAAACCGATACCGTGATCCCCGTCGCTGCAAGTTCCCGTTCGATCTGCACATTGAAGGCCGCGCGAAACGGTGTCAGAACGCCGATCTGGCTCAGCCCGCAAGCCCTGAGGGCGGCGCGGATCGCCGCAATCGGTGTTGTGATGGCAACGCCAGGGCGCGCGCGTTGCAGCAGCATTCCCAGGCCGTCTTCGCCAACCGAAAGCTCGGTCGTGCCGCAGGCCAGCGCAATGACATCCAGCCGCTCGCCCGGCAGGATCATCTGGACGACCGGACCGATTTCGGTAGCCAGCGCCCGTGCATCGGCGTGACTGGCCTTGCCGCTGCCCGGCCAGCGGCTGGTATAAAGCTCGACATCCCGGACATGGGACAGCACGGCCTTAAAGTCATGCTCGATCGTGGCATCGCCCGCCTGGGCAATCAGGCCGATCCGGCCGCGGGTCCCGAACCCGCGATCAGTGGCATAGGGCAGCGCGTTGATGCGGAGCGGCATTTCAGGGCATCTCGCCCTTGTCCTTCCCCGGCGCACCAAGCCCGTATTCGGCCAGCACCGCATCGGTATGCTGGCCCAGCGTCGGCGCCGGGCCGCGGACACCCCCCGGTGTTTCCGAAAACTTCACCGGCAAGCCAATGGTTTGCACCTCGCCGACCGTCGTGTGGTGTGTTTCGGGGACCATATCGCGCGCAATGGCCTGCGTATCGGCCTGCATCTGACGGATCGACAGGACCGGACCCGCGGGAAAGCCGCCTTCCTCGAGCAGCGCCAGCCATTCGGCGGAGCTGCGGGTCGAGAAGATCGCGTTCAGTTCGGCCTCCAACTCCAACCGGTTGGTCATCCTGCCGGTGTTCATCTGAAACCTCGGATCCTCGGCCAGGTGCTCGGCGCCGATTAACGCGGTCAGGCGCAGCCAGTTCGACTGGTTCGCTGCCCCGATATTGATGTAGCCATCCGCCGTCTGAATGGCCTGATAGGGTGCGTTCAGCGGATGGGCCGACCCCATCGGCTGTGGATCGTCGCCGGTGGCAAAGGCGATGGCAGATTGCCAGTAAGTGTGGGTAATCGCAGCCTCGAACAACGAGGTTTCGACCATCTGGCCCTGTCCGGTTTCGCGCCGATGGGCCAGCGCGGCAGAGACGCCCATCGCCAGCAGAATTCCGGCGGTGATGTCGCTGACCGGCGGTCCGACCTTGCAGGGCGGGCGGCCCGGGCCTTCGCCGGTGACGGCCATCAGGCCGGACATGCCCTGTGCAATCAAATCGAACCCGGCGCGGTCGGCATAGGGGCCGGTCCGCCCAAAGCCGGAAATCGAGCCGTAGATCAGGCCGGGATTGTCGGCCTTCAGCGCCTCGTATCCCAGGCCCAGTTTTTCCATGGTGCCTTTGCGGTAATTCTCCAAAACGACATCCGCCGTGCGGATTATTTCGCGCAGTGCCGCGACCTGTTGGGGATCCTTCAGATCCATGACGATCCCGCGCTTGTTGCGGTTCATCATCATATAGCTGGCGGCTTCGTCCCCGATGAACGGCGCCGAGTGGCGCGTGTCGTCGCCGGTCGGGCGTTCGACCTTGATCACGTCGGCGCCCATATCGGCGAGCATCAGACCCGCGACGGGTCCGGCCATGACATGTGCCAATTCGATGACTTTTACGCCAGCGAGCGGTCCGCTCATCTGTCCCCCCGTCTGTCAACTGGCCCGTCAGGGCGGCGGGCCAACGCCCGCCCTACGCGTGCGGCGATCTCAGCGTCCCTTGAACGCAGGCTTTCGTTTGCCCAGGAACGCTTCCATGCCTTCCTTAAAGTCTTCGCTCATATAGGCGGCCTCGACAAGATCCTTGTCATCGGCCCCGGCGCCTTGGGTGCGCAGGCGGCGCAGCCCTTCCTTGGTCACGCGCATGGTAATCGGGGCATGACCGGTCAGGGTTTCCGCCAATTCGCGGGCCCGGGCCAACGGATCATCGGCAATTTCTGTGACCAGCCCCATGGACAGTGCCTCGTCCGCGCCGATCAGGCGAGAGGTGAAAATGATCTCTCGAACCTTGGCCTGCCCCATCAGGCCCGACAGCCGCGACAATGTCGAAATTGACAAACAATTGCCAAGCGTCCGCGCGATCGGAAACCCGAATTTCAACCGGTCGTCAGTGATCCGCAGATCGCAGCAGGCCGCAATCCCCGCGCCGCCGCCGGTGCAGGCGCCGGTGATCGCAGCGATTGTCGGGACACGGCATCCCTCGATCCGGCCCATGATGGCGTCCATGTTTTCTTCATAGGCCCAGCCATCTTCGGGTGTCTCGAACGCGCGGAACTGCGTCATGTCGGTGCCAGCGGCGAAGGCGCCCCCTGCCCCGGAGATGACGATGGCACGCACATCGCCTGGATTATCGCAGATCCTGGCCAACCCTTCATACATCTCGAATGTCAGCGCGTTGCGTTGAGCCGGACGGTTGAAGGTGACATGGGCGATCTGCCCGTCTGTTTTATGGATCAGGTCTTCGGTCATCGTCATTCTCCTGCCCTGCGGCCGGGCATCACCATCATCGTGGCAGCCATGGTTGCCGTCAGTTTTTCGCCGTCATCGGCGATTGCCCAGCATTTTCCTTCGGTAAAGATCAAGCTGCGACCCGGTTTGATGACCCGGCCCTCGAAGCGAAAGCGCGGCGCCAAGGCATAACGCAGGAAACTGGTCTTCAATTCAACCGTCAGAACACCGTCGCCCGCCGCGACCAGCGTATGTGCAGCCGAGGCGCAGACGGTGTCCAGCCCCGCCGTGACAGCGCCGCCATGCAGTCCACCGCCGCCCTCGGCAAAATCAGGGTTCAGGGCCATATCCTCGTCAATCTCTCCCGGCGCGATGCGCAGGATCGAGAGGCCCATTGTGCGCATCATCCCCTGCCGGGCAAATCCGGCGCGGGTTGCGGTTTCCCAATCGGGGTTGGCGGGGGTGAAGGTCATATTCAGGAAGCCATCTTGTTTGAGAGGGGCAACGACCGGACGCGGGTGGGTGCGAAACGTTCGCCCGTTGGGGCAGCCGGGCACGCCCGGCGGTTGCCACCGGGCGGATACTCGATTGTCGTGCGCAATCAATCGTGGCAGGCATTTTTACGCTGCCGGGTCTCCCTCCAAATAACTCATCGCCGCTTGGACGCCGCCCTTTTGATGCGGGACGCCTGCGACGCCCAGGCCCATTTCGACGCCGGACAGGGTTCCCATCAGCATCAGGTCGTTGAAATCGCCCAGATGTCCGATGCGAAAGACCTTGTCGGCGATTTTGCTGAGGCCGGAGCCGAGCGACATGTCGAACCGGTCCAGAACCGACGCCCGAAAGGCGTCGGCGGAATGGCCGTCAGGCATGCGCACGGTTGTCAGGACGGGGGAATGTTCACGTTCATCCTGGCACTGGGTTTCCAGCCCCCAGGACTGGACCGCGATGCGTGTTGCCGTGGCGTGGCGCTGGTGGCGGGCAAAGACGTTTTGCAGCCCTTCTTCCTCGAGCATGTCGATAGCTTCGGCCAGCCCATACAGCATGTTCGTGGCATTGGTGTAGGGGAAATAGCCTGACTGGTTCGGCCCTAGCATGTCCGACCAATCCCAATAGGACCTCGCGCAGGTTGCGCTGGCATGGGCGACTTTGGCCTTGGCCGAAAAGGCGTTGAACGACAGGCCAGGCGGCAGCATCAGCCCCTTTTGACTGCCCGAGACGGTGACATCGACGCCCCAGTCGTCCATGCGGAAATCGGCCGAGGCGAGCCCCGAAATGGTATCGACCATCAAAAGAGCCGGGTGCCCGGCATCGTCGATCGCCCGACGAATGTCGGCGATACGGCTGGTGCAGCCCGTCGAGGTTTCGTTGTGAACCACGCACACCGCCTTGATCGTGTGACCGGCATCTTCGAGCAGCGCCGCATTGATCCGTTCAGGGTCGGCACCGGCCCGCCAATCGCTTTCGATCACTTCGGGCGCCAGCCCCATGCGGGTCGCCAGCTTGTGCCAGAGAAACGCAAAATGCCCAGTTTCGAACATCAAGACCCGGTCGCCGGGGGACATCGTGTTGACCAGCGCCGCCTCCCACGCACCGGTCCCGGAGGCGGGGTAAATGACCACATCGCCCGACGTTTGAAAGATGCGCTTCATGCCGTGCAGGCACTTTTTTCCCAGACCGGCAAAATCCGGCCCGCGATGGTCGATCACCTGTTGATCGATCGCGCGCAGAATTCGGTCCGGCACCGCAGACGGTCCCGGGATTTGCAAAAAGTGACGGCCGGCCATGGCGCCCTCCAATCCGTCAGGCGGAAGCCCGACCTGTTGTTGTCGTGGGTTGCGTCCTCTATCGAGGCAAAGGGCTGTTAACACAATGGCAGCGGCTTCCGGCAGGCGGGATATGGCGAGAGCAATATGAACTGGGACGAGCTGCACCGCGCGATCGAGGGAGAGGTTCTGACCGGCCAGTTCGACCGCGGCAGATATGCGACGGACGCCTCAATCTATCAGATCGTGCCGTCGTGCGTGGTCGTGCCGAAACGTTTCTCGGATGTCGAGGCAACCTTGGATGCGGCGCGGTCCGCCGGGATGGCGGTCACGGCGCGCGGCGGCGGCACATCGCAGGCCGGGCAGACGGTTAACTCTGGCGTGGTGGTCGATTTCTCGAAACATCTGAGCCGGGTTCTGGAGTTGGATGTCGCCGGTCGCCGCGCGGTGGTCGAGCCGGGTATTGTGCTGGACGAATTGAACCGGGTGTTGCGCCCGCACGGGCTGTGGTTTCCGGTCGATGTCTCGACCGCGTCGCGTGCAACGATTGGCGGAATGGCGGCGAACAATTCCTGCGGCTCCCGGTCGATAAAATACGGCCTGATGCGCGACAATGTCACTGCGATCAGCGGGCTGTTGGCCGATGGATCACGGGCCCGGTTTGCGGCGGCCGACAGGGAGGCCAACGACCCCCTTATCAGCGATATGCTGGCCCTGGGCACGCGCGAGGCCGACGAGATCGCGGCGCGCTTTCCCAAGGTGCAGCGCCGGGTCGGCGGGTACAATATCGATGCGTTGGTTCCGGGCAGCGGACCGGCCCGCTTGCAGGATATCCTGATCGGGTCCGAAGGCACGCTGGCAATTTCAGAGACGATCGAGATCGCCCTGTCGCCGGTTTTGACCCGCAAAGTGTTGGGCGTTTGTCATTTTTCGACGTTCTGGGCGGCGATGGATGCGGCGCAGCACATTGTCGAATTGGGGCCGGTGGCGGTCGAGCTCGTCGATCACAACATGATCCAGTTGGGCCGCAACATCCCGCAATTTCGTCCGATCGTCGACGAATTTGTCCGCGGTGATCCGGCTGCGCTGTTGCTGGTCGAATTCGCTGAAGATGACGAGGCCGAAAATCTGTGCCGTCTGGCCGCGCTGGGTGACCTGATCGCCGGGCTGGGCGGGTCGGTCATCGAAGCAGTCGATCCGGCGTTTCAGGCGCGGATCTGGGGCGTGCGAACGCAGGGGCTGAACATCATGATGTCGATGAAGGAGGCCGGGAAACCGGTGTCCTTCGTGGAAGACTGCGCCGTTCCGCTGTCGGATCTGGCGCCCTTTACACAGCGATTGACCGAAGTTTTCCGCAAGCATGGAACCGACGGCACCTGGTACGCCCATGCCTCGGTCGGTTTGCTGCATGTGCGCCCGGTTCTGAACCTGAAACAGGACCTGGGCGCCAGCCAGTTGCGGGCGATTGCCGAGGAAAGCTTTGACATCGTCGCGGACTATAACGGCTCGCATTCCGGCGAGCATGGCGACGGGATCGTGCGGTCGGAGTTCCATGCGAAAATGTTCGGCGCCCGGATGGTGCGCAGTTTTGAAGAGATCAAGGACCGGTTCGATCCGGGCGGTGTGCTGAACCCGGGCAAAATCGTGCGCGCGCCAAAGATGGATGACCGGAAACTGTTCCGCTATCCGCCGGGCTATGCCCATGATGGAACGCGCCCGGCCTTTGACTGGTCGGACTGGCCCGGCGGTCTGCATGGCGCGGTCGAGATGTGCAACAATAACGGCGCCTGCCGGAAACTGTCGGGCGGGGCCATGTGCCCGTCTTACCGCGCGACGCGCGATGAGCGGGACGTTACCCGCGGGCGTGCGAACACGCTGCGCCTGGCCCTGACCGGGCAACTGGGCGCCGATGCGCTGGCCAGCGACGAGATGGCCGAGACAATGCAGCTGTGCGTCGGGTGCAAGGCGTGCAAGCGCGAATGCCCAATGTCTGTGGACATGGCCAAGATGAAAATCGAAACCGCGGCGGCCCGGGCCGCGCGCCATGGCTTGAGTTGGCGCGACCGTCTGGTGGGGGATCTGCCGCGCTATGCGCCGGGCGCCAGTTTGGTGCCGTGGGCGATGAACCTGCGCGACCGGATCCCGGGGGCCGCCTGGCTGTCTGAAAAGGTTTTGGGGCTGGCAGCCTCTCGCCCGCTGCCGAAATGGCGCCGCCCGTTCCGCGAACCGATCGATCAGCCCCGCGATCCAGATGTCATATTGCTGCCTGACACGTTCAACCGTTATTTCGAGCCTGCCAATCTGCGCGCCGCAGTCCGCGTTCTGGAGGCCGCCAGACTGAAGGTTGGTTTCGCCAGCCCGGTGCAGGCCCGCCCGCCCTGTTGCGGCCGCACCTATCTGGCGACAGGGCAAATTGCGCAGGCGCGGGCCGAGATGGAGCGCGCGGTCGAGATGTTGCGCCCGCATCTGGCAGCGGGTCGCCGGATCGTGGGGCTGGAGCCGTCCTGCGTTCTGACCTTTCGCGATGAAGCCCCGCGACTGATCGACAACTGGAGCGTCGAGAATGGCCGCAAGGTTCTGATGTTCGAGGAGCTTCTGGCCAACCTGACGCTGGACCTGGGCGCGCTGCCCCGGCGCGCCCTGCTGCACGGGCACTGCCACCAGAAAGCCGAGGCGATCATGGGACCGGTCGAGACGGTTCTGCGCAGGATACCGGAACTGGAGATTGAATTGATCGAAACCTCGTGTTGCGGCATGGCCGGAAGTTTCGGTTATCAGGCTGAGACCGAAGCGGCGAGCAGGGCCATGGGCGAACTGGCGCTGTTACCGGCGGTGCGGGCAGCGGATCCGGACGATCTGATCGTGGCTGATGGCACATCTTGCCGCCATCAGATTGCCGATGGTGCCCAGCGCACAGCGCTCCATGTCGCACGGGTGCTTGAGATGGCGCTCGACGCCCGCTAGGACGGCGCGAAGACCGGTGGTGTAAGTGGCGAATAGCAGGAATACGATGGCTGACGAAAATCTTTACACATTGCTGTCCGCAGGCTTTCCGTCCGATCCGGCAGATCGGCGGTTTGCCCGATTGGAAGACGGGCGGCATTATTCATACCGTGATGTCGGTGAGGTCACGGCGCGGTTTGCATCGGCCCTGACCGGAATGGGTCTGGCGCCCGGCGACCGGGTCGCGGCCCAGGTCGACAAATCGATCGAGGCGTTTCTTCTTTATCTGGCAACCTTGCGTGCGGGCGGGGTTTTTCTGCCGTTGAACACCGGATACACGGCAGCAGAAATCGAGTACTTTCTGACCGATGCTGAACCCAGGGTTTTCATCTGCTCGCCGAAAAACGCAGCCGCTCTGAAGCCGGTTGCCGATAAGGCCGGTGCCCGGTTGGAAACGCTGGGCGTTTGGGCCGAGGGCATTTCCGGGGATGAAGCTGGGTCCTTTCTGGCCACCGTGCCGCCGCAGGCAAACTTCACGACTGTCGAGCGCGGCAAGAACGATCTGGCGGCGATCCTTTACACGTCCGGCACGACCGGACGGTCCAAGGGCGCGATGACCACACATGGCAACCTTTATTCCAATGCAGTCACGTTGAGCGATCTGTGGGGCTTTACCGGCGAAGATGTCCTGGTCCATGCCCTGCCGATTTTTCACACCCACGGCCTCTTTACATCGTCGAATACAATTCTGGCCGCGGGTGCCCAGATGATCTGGCAAAACCGGTTCAGTGCCGATCAGGTCATTGCGGCCGTGCCGGATGCAACGTCGATGATGGGTGTGCCGACCTTCTATACAAGGCTGTTGGATCATCCCGATTTCACACGCGAGTTGACCCAGCACATGCGCCTTTTCGTGTCGGGTTCAGCGCCAATGCTGGTCGAAACGCATGACCGGTTTCAGGAACGCACCGGGCAGGTCGTGCTGGAGCGTTACGGCATGACCGAAACGCAGATGAACACCTCGAACCCCTATGACGGCCCGCGCCATCCGGGCACCGTTGGCCCGCCCCTGCCGGATGTGGATGTGCGCATCACCGATCCGGATACCGGACGATCGGTGCCGACCGGCGATGTGGGTATGATCGAGGTGCGGGGGCCGAATGTTTTCAAGGGATACTGGCGGCTGCCCGAAAAGACCGCCGAGGAACTGCGCGAGAACGGGTTTTTTATCACCGGTGATCTGGGGCGCATCGACGATGCAGGCTATGTGTCCATCGTCGGGCGATCCAAAGATCTGATCATTTCCGGCGGGTACAATGTTTATCCCAAAGAGATCGAAGAGGCGATCGATGACCTGCCCGGCGTCCTTGAAAGTGCCGTCGTCGGTGTGCCGCATCCGGATTTTGGCGAAGGCGTGATCGCGGTCGTCGTTCCGGCGGATGGTGCGGCGCCCTCGGAAGTCGATATCTTGGCCAACCTGACCGATCTCGCCCGCTTCAAACAACCAAAGCATGTCTTTTTTGCGGACGCACTTCCGCGCAACACCATGGGCAAGGTGCAAAAGAACGTGCTGCGCGATCAGCACAGCACCGTTTTTCAAGGGGCCTGAGCCTGCGGGAAGGCGACCTACGCTTTTAGCATAGCCCGCACCGAGCGGGTTGCCGCGACTTCGCCCTTATCGGCATAGGCTTCGTGGTTCGCCTCGATCCGGTTCAAGCGATAGTGATAGTTGACCATGATGCCGCCGGATTGCGCGATCCCGCGATCGGACACGTCGCCCAGCCAATTGATCGCGTGCAGTTCGGCGCCATTGCCCAGATGAAAACGGGCTACAGGGTCTAAGGGCTGCCCGTCACTGCGCTTTTCAGTCAGGAAATAGGTTGCGGCCAGGGTGGTCAGGCGCGGGCGCATGGCCTCAACACTTGCCGGATCTGATTGCCAACCCGGTTGGTTCAGGGTCTCGATCACCTGGGGGGCATCGCCACCCGGTTCCTGTTTTGCCAGATCACGCACCCATGCGGTCAGGCCCGGCACGGGCGACAGCGTGACAAAGGTTTCGACCGCCGAAAGTTCCGCGGCCAGATCGCGGGCAACCTGCTTGATCAGAAAGGCGCCAAACGAGACGCCCGCCAGCCCCGGCTGGCAGTTCGAAATCGAATAGAACACCGCCGTCTTCGCCCGGGCCGGGTCCAGCATATCGCGGTCCGGGTTCAGCAAATCCTGAATGGAGCCCGGAATATCGCGGGTCAGGGCGATCTCGACAAAGATCAGCGGCTCTTGCGGCATTGCCGGATGAAAAAACGCAAAACACCGCCGGTCCGGCGGTTCGACCCGGCGGCGCAGTTCCTCCCAACTGTCAATTTCGTGGACGGCCTCGTAGGCGATGATTTTTTCCAGCACCGCTGCTGGCGTCTGCCAGTCGATTGGGCGCAGAACCAGGAAACCGCGATTGAACCACGAACCCAACAGATGGCGCAGATCGTCGTCGACCCGGCCAAGGCCGCGATCATCGCGCATCGCCCAGCGGAGATCGGCGCGCAACCCGACAAGATACGCGGTCCCGCCCGGTGCCATGTTCAGTCGGCGAAACAGTTCCTGCCTGGGCGGGTCAGCAACCGCCCGGAAGGCGCGCAGATTGGCCTGCGACGGATCATCGGCATAGGCGGTAGCGGCATCGCGAACCTGCTGGGGGTCCGGATCGTAGGCCGTCGCCAGATGCTGGAACAATGCCAGTTTTTCAAGGCCGTCCAAGGCGGAATAGCGGCTCAGAAACTCACCGGCCAGGGCGACGCCCGATGCCTCGCCGCGCGATGACATCAGCGCGGCCGCCAACTCTTCCAGCGCGCCCTCGCCGTCGCGCGGTTTCCAGTCGATCAGCCGTGCACCGCGGTCAAAGACCGAGGACAGGATATCGGTAAATGTACTCATCGGATGCCCCGCGCTGCCTGCTTGGGGTTAGGATATCAGCGCAGGCATTCTGGTGCGACCGGTAAGGTGCGGCCTTGCTCAGGGATTGTCAGGGATTGTCAGGGTCCAGGATTTTGATCACTTCGGAATGGTCGGCCGATGGACCCAGTTCATCAACGGCGCGTTCGAAAAGCGCCTGGGTCGCGCCCAGACCTTGCGCCGGTACACCAAGATCCTGGGCCAGATCGCGGCCAAGGGTCAGGTCCTTCAGCATCAGTCCCATGGTAAACCCGGTGGCGAAGGCGCCGTTGTTTATGTGCTGGCGTAACTTGACCTTGGTGGCGTTGTTCATCCCGGTCGAGGCATTGAAGACATCGGCCATCAAGTTGGGGTCCAGACCAAAACGTCGCCCGATAAGAACCGCCTCGGACGCTGCCGCCAGCCCGGAGGCGGACAGGTAGTTGTTCAAAAGCTTCATTGCGTGACCGGCCCCGAGCCCGCCGCACCGCACGACATCGCCCATGGCATCCAACGCAGGATCAACGCGGTCCAGCGTGTCTGTGTCGCCCCCGGCAATGATTGTCAGCGTCCCGATCTCGGCCCGCCAGACACCGCCGGAGACCGGGGCATCGACCAGGTGCAGACGTTCGGGCAGCGCCTGGCGCAGCGCCGTCGTCTCCAGCGGGTAGGAGGTGGACATGTCGATCAGCGCCGCGTGGTCGTCCATGACCTGCGCCAGTTCCTCGGCGACCGCGCGCACGATTTTACCATCGGGCAGCATGGTGATTACGATTTCGGCGCCGCGGGCTGCATCGGCCAATGTTGGCGCCACCGTGATGCCACCTGTCCCGGCGAGCGCGGCGACCGCTTCCTGCGAGCGGTCATGAACGCGCACGCCATGCCCTGCCCCGGCCAGCCGCAGCGCCATCGGCGCCCCCATCTTGCCGACACCGACAAAACCGATCTCCATCGGATCGCCTCCCTGATCATTGGTTTCCGGGCCTGATCCTATCCGCAGCAATGCCGCCTGCGTGTTAGAGAATTGCTGCGAACGACCGGGCAGCGGGTACATATCACGACCATGGAACTCCTCTGGGTCCCCATCGCTTTGCTCGCCGGCCTGATGCAGGCGCTGCGGACCGCAGCGCAGAAGTCGTTGAACGCGCATGTGTCGACCTGGATGACCACCTATGTGCGGTCACTTTGGGGACTGCCCTTTATGCTGGCCTATCTGTGGCTGGTCAGCCGGTGGACAGGTCTGGGTGCGCCGACATTTGACGCCGAATATCTCTTTCATTGTGCTGCCGCCGCCATCTGCCAGGTTCTGGGCACGTATCTGCTGATTGTGTTGTTCGGGATGTCGAATTTTGCGGTCGGCACAATGCTGACGAAGACAGATGTCATGCAGGCCGCGATCATCGGATCGCTGTTCTTTTCCGAGACGATCACGGCGCTTGGGTGGGTCGCCATCGTCCTGACGGTCATTGGCGTCCTGCTGCTGTCGGCCCGCCGACCGGGCGCCTTGCTGGAAGAGCGCGTTTCCGGGACAGCAACCGCGATCGGGCTGGCCAGCGCATTCTTCTTTTGCCTGAGCTATCTTTTCCTGCGCGAGGCGTCACTGACCCTGGGCGATGGCTCGACAATCTGGCGCGGCGCCTGGTCGGTCGTAATGGTCACGTCGATCCAGGTGATTGGTCTGGGTCTTTGGCTGCTGGCACGCCCGGTCGAGCGGGCCGAGTTCGCCAAGCTGCCCCGTCTGGTTGCCCCATCAATTTTCATCGGCGTCACTTCTGCCGCCGGATCCATTGGGTGGTTCACGGCAATGGCGATGGAGAACGCGAGCTATGTCAAAGCGGTTGGGCAGGTCGAGGTCATATTCACCGTGCTGATATCGACCCTTTGGTTCCGCGAGCGCATCACCCCGCCACAGTATGCCGGGATCGTCACGTTGGTGGTTGCGGTCCTGCTGTTCGTGTTCTAGGTGCCGCGCAGACAAGGAGAATTTCATGGCCGATTTCGATCTGACCAAGCGCGAAAGTTACATTCACTGGACGCCGGTCCACATCCGGTTTGCCGATATGGACATTCTGCGCCATGTGAACAACGTCGCCTTGGCCGCGTATTTCGAGGCATCGCGAACCGCCTTTGTCTACGACGTGATCCGTCTGGCCAGCGTCGATCAGACGAACGAATTTGTCCTCGCGCGCGTGGTCATCGATTTCTTGAACGAGTTGCACTATCCGGGGTCGGTCGAGGTTGGTGCCCGTCTGATCCGGATCGGCAACAAGTCGATCACCACGGGATACGGCATCTTTCAGGGCGAAACCTGTTTTGCGACGTCCGAGGCGGTGAATGTTTTTTACGATCTGTCGACACGGACAACCATGGCCCCAGCGCCGGTTGTGCGGCAATTGCTGGAACAGGAACTGACCAGCCCGACATTGACCGCATCGGTGGTTTAACGGCGCATACCCCACAGTCGAATCTTTGTGGGGTAAATCTTGAAACTCCATACCCCACAATGTATAGTTTGTGGGGTATGACGGAAATCCGCCCCCATTCCGCGACCGGACAGGCCGCCTATTTCGATCTGCTGCGCCTATTGCGCGACGGTCAGATGGCGAATGTGATCGGCGAGCCGCGCAGGAAAAAGGTGAACGGCAAAGCCTATTGGTACGATCACTTCAGGATCGGAACCAAAACCGTTGATCGATATATCGGCGAGGACAGCGCGGAGTTGCGCGAACGTCTGCAACGCCAATCCGAGATCGCAAGACAATCGCGCTCCTTGGAGCGGGAGCGCCGACGGCTGGTCCGCCTGCTGCGATCGGAAGGATATATGCCTGTCGATCTGATGAGCGGGCAGTTTTTGTCCGCCCTCGCGAAAGTTGGCGTTTTCCGATTGGGCGGAACGCTGATCGGAACACAGGCCTTTCGGCTGTACGAAGGCGAGTTGGGTCTGAGGATATCTTCGGACCGGATGGCATCGACAATGGATATGGACATCGCAAGCTTCGAGCGATTGTCGCTGGTTCTGGACGATACCGTCGAAACCCCGCTGGAAACCATCTTTAACGACTTTTCCTTCGAACCGGTGCCCGGGCTCGACCCGGGTCGGGTCTGGCGTTGGAAGCAAACGAACCAGCAGACGCTGGTCGAATTTTTGACCCAGTCCTTTGAAGATGACGAGGGCATCCGCGACCTGCCCGCCCTGGGTGTGAAGGCACAAGCGCTGCATCACCTAAATTACCTGATCGCCGAACCCTTGCAGGCGGCGGTTCTGTACCGCGATGGCGCGCTCGTGCAGGTGCCGCGGCCCGAACGCTATGCCGTGCACAAATTGATCGTCGCGGATCGGCGCCGAACCGGCCCGAATGCAATGAAAGCACGCAAGGACCGCGAGCAAGCCGCATTCCTGATCAAGGTCTTGTCCGAAGAAGACCCCGATGCGCTGTCCGATGCCTATCAGGACGCGCGCGGGCGCGGCGCTGCGTGGCGGCGGCGTCTGGATGCATCATTGACCCGAATGCCCGAAACCGCGGCACGGCTGTCAGCGCTGCCGGGCTGATGGATCGGTAAGCGCTGGTCAGCCCCTGCCCCGCGGCTATTGCGCCGCCAGACGGGCCGGTTGATCCGGTGCAGCGCCCGGAAACTCTTTTCGGAACTGAAAATATTCGCGATCCGTCATCTCCAGATCCAACTTGACGCCATCCTCGTCATCGGCGCGTTCCAGAACAGCGCCCCGGTCGTAAAGCCAGCCGACCGCCCGGCCTTCGCTGTGCGGCAAGTGCAGTGAGAAGCTGTGGCGGGCTGGAAACAGACGTTCCTCGATGCGGGTCAGCAGGGCCTGATCGCCTTCGCCTGTTACGGCAGACATCATCAGCGCATTGTCATCGCGGGCCGCGCGATTGGCGGTGACAGCGCGGTCTTCCGCGTCCAACAGATCGACCTTGTTGAAAACCTCGACCATCGCCGACAGGTCGTCGTCATCCAGGCCAAGATCGCGCAGAACCGTTTCGACGTCGGACTTTTGGGTTTCGGATTCGGCGTTGGCGATATCACGGACATGAACGACCAGATCGGCCTCCAGCACCTCCTCCAAGGTCGCGCGAAAGGCGGCAACCAAAAGCGTGGGGAGATCAGAGATAAAGCCAACCGTGTCCGAAAGAATTGCAGTGCGCCCGGACGGCAATGTGATTTGCCGCATCGTCGGATCGAGGGTTGCGAATAGCATGTCCTCGGCCATCACATCGGCTGAAGTCAGGTGGTTGAACAGGGTCGATTTTCCCGCGTTGGTGTAACCGACCAGTGCAACAATCGGGTACGGGATCCGTTTTCGGGCGGCACGGTGCAGGTTGCGGGTCTTGACGACTTTGTCCAACTGCCTGCGCAGCGAACCGATGCGTTCGTCGATCTGGCGGCGGTCGCTTTCGATCTGGCGCTCTCCCGGGCCGCCCATGAATCCCGCCCCGCCGCGTTGGCGTTCCAGGTGGGTCCAGGATCGGACCAGCCGGGACTTTTGATAGCTGAGATGGGCAAGATCGACTTGCAGCACACCTTCGCGCGTGCGCGCCCGTTCGCCAAAAATTTCCAGGATCAGTCCGGTACGATCAAGAACTTTGGCGTTCCAGGCGTTTTCCAGATTGCGCTGTTGCACCGGTGAAAGGGCGCCGTTGACGATCACCAGATCGACATCTTCGTCCGGCAGGCGTTCGCCGATTTCCGCGACCTTTCCGGGGCCGAACAAAGTCGCGGGATGGGTTTTGCTCAGCCACACGATTTCGCCGCGCGCCAAATTTACTTTCAGTGCGCGCGTCAGGCTTTCGCCTTCGCTCAGGCGGCCCGCTTCGGCCGCCGGATCATTGCCCCGAAGGGCGGGATGCAGGATCAGAGTCTGGCCCAATCGGGCGCTCCTAGTTATCGCCCTCGTAGAGCGAGAAGGGCTGTGACGGCATCACCGTCGAAATTGCGTGCTTGTAGACAAGCTGTCCTTGCCCATCGCGCCGCAACAACACACAAAAGTTATCGAACCAAGTGATCACGCCCTGCAGTTTCACGCCATTCACCAAAAACACCGTGACCGGTATCTTCTGTTTGCGGACATGGTTCAGGAACGCATCTTGCAGGTTCTGTTTCGTTTCTCCGGCCATTTCTTCGCCTTGTTGTTGTATGATCGTTCACCGCAGCACAAAGTGACCGTACCGCTGGATATGTGCAATCAAAGTGGGTTCTTACGCGACGATTTTCCAGTCCTTTTTCCGCGATCAGGACGCCGGCGCCAATAGTCTGCATTGAACAAAGCGATCACCGCCAGCGTTTCAATCCGGCCGAGAATCATCGCGACCGCGAGAACAATATGCTGCACCGCACCAAGAAAGGCAAAGCCTGAGGGCCGTTCGGCGATCATCGCAAATGCCGGGCCGGTGTTCGAGAGCGCCGCCGAGGACGCGATCAGCGCATCGGTAAAGCTCATTCCCGTCCAGGTCAGGCACAAAATCGCCGCCAACAGGGCCAGGAAGAACAGCATCATGAACGACCAGGCGATGATCGCGCCTTCCCGACGCAGGCCACGCGATCCGCTGGTTGCATTGGCAACGCTGTTGGGCGAGGCAATGCGCTCCAACTCGCGGATACCATGGCGCATCAGCGCATGGGCCCGGATCAGTTTGATCCCGCCCGCCGTCGTTGCGGCGCCGCCGCCGATGGTGCAAAGGGCCAACAAGATCAGCGAGGGGTTCGATAGCCCGGACCACCCCCGGGAACTTTCCCAGGCAAAACTTTCAAATCCCGTTGTGGTGGCGAAAGAGACCGCAGTGAACAAGGCCCCCCAGGCCGCACGCAGCCCTTCGATCACCGCCGCGGTGGCGCCCTGATCGATGGTCAGCGCACCGATCCAATGGCGCAGGAACAATGCTGCCGCTGCAACCAGCGACAACCCGATCAGAAGCCGGATTTCCGGATCGCGGTACCAGCTTACGGTACGGCCCAATTGCGTTGCGGGAGAGTAGAGCAGACGGCTGGCTGCCAGGATCATGCAAATCAAGGCAACCATTTCGGCCCAGATGCTGCCCGTGCCGTGAAACCCTTCATCGACCGGCGAGATGCCGCTGGTCGAAACAATCGACATTGCATGAACGGCGGCCGCCATTCCCGGTTTGCCGAACGTGCTGAAGCAGATCGCAAGGACAAAGGTCAGACCAAGATAGATTGGCAAGATGGTGCGCAGTGCCCGGTCGGTGCGGCTTTCGAAATCCGCACTGGCAACGCGCAGATCGATCGGGCGGTTCTGGACCAGACCGTCAGCGGCGGCGAGAATCTCGTATCCCCCCAACCGGCGCGGCGACAGGATGATATAGGCCGCAAGAAGGGTCAAAAGCCCGCCCATCCACCCCGCCATCCCGCGCCAAAGCTGTATCGCTGCCGGAGCGTCGGATGCCTTTACATAGACTGATCCGCCCGTCGTGGTCAGCGCTGCGACCATTTCAAACCAGGCACCGACCGGGCCGACCGATGGCGTCAGCAGATAAACCGGCAAAGCGGCAAAGAACGGCAGAACCAGCCAGACACCCAACAGGACCTGCAATTCGCGCTCGGGCGCCTCGCGCCCGCGCAGAGGCCGGATCAAAACACCCAGCGAGAGGGCAATGAAGAAGCCGAACATCGCCGAGTACAGAAATCCGCGCGCGCTTTTCCAATCGCCGTCCGAGGCTGCCTGGATGGACGGCACCAGCATGATGATCGACATTATGCCGATCAGCAAAGCCACCACGGGGACCCGGTTGATCATCTGTCTAGAAGAAGTCCATCGACACGCGAAACAGGCTTTCAACCTCGCGCACCGCCGAGCGGATGGCAAAGACCACCATGCGGTCGCCCACCTGCACGACCGTATCGCCTTTGGGCATCAGAATCTTGTCGCCGGACAGAATCGCGCCCACAAGCGAGCCTTTCGGGAAACTGATCGTCCGCAGCCGTTTACCTGCAATCGGCGACGTCGCCATAACCTGGGCTTCAATCACCTCGGCCTCGCCGCCGCCCACCGAATAGACGGCGCGGACCTTGCCGCGGCGAACATGCCTGAGGATCGAGGAGACGGTCGTTGCCCGCGGGTTGATCAACGCATCGACGCCCAACGGATCGGCGATCCGCTCAAACAGAGGATCTTTGGCCAACGCGATCCCGATCGGGCATCCGGCTTCATGGGCCAACGCGCAAGACAGCAGATTTGCACGATCATCATCGGTCAGCGCGACCAGGGCATCGGCCTCGCCGACCCCCGCCTCCTCGATGATCTCTTCGTTCAGGGCATCGCCGTTCAGAACGATCGTGCGTTCGAGATGGTCGGCCGCGAACTCGGCTCTTGGGCGATCGCGTTCGATGATCTTGGCACGCATTGTGCCGTCTGCTTCGACCTGCTGGGCGACGCGCAGGCCGATATGACCGGCGCCGACCAGAACGATGCGCTCGGCGACCAAATTCTCGCGCCCAAAAATGCCGAAGGTGCGCTGCACATCCTCGCGCGCGGCGACAAAATAAACCTCGTCGCCGGGCAGCACCTGATCTTCGGGCGTCGTCGCATAAATTTTGCCGTCGCGGCGAATGGCAACGACGATGCAGCGCAAGGTCGAAAAAAGTTCGGTCAATTGGCGCAGCGGGGTGTTCACCACCGGGCAATCTTCGTGGATGCCCAGTCCGACAAATTCGACCCGGCCTTCAAAAAACGGCTCGATATCAAACGCAGCCGTGGCCCGAAGACGCCGCAGCGTTGCCTTGGCGACCTCCGCTTCGGGCGAAATGATGACATCGATCGGCATATGATCGCGCCGGAACAGATCGGACCATTCGGCCCCCAGATAGCTGTCCGTGCGCAGGCGCGCGATTTTCACAGGCACTTCAAAGACCGAGTGGGCAACCTGACAGGCGACCATATTGACTTCGTCCATGGATGTCGCCGCAATCAACATATCGCAGTCGCGCGCACCGGCCCGCGCCAGTACGTCGGGATGCGACGCGAAGCCGACCACACCTGACACATCCATGCTGTCCGTGACCTGACGGACCAGAACTGCATTCGTGTCGATAACCGTGACGGCGTTGCCTTCGTCCGACAGATGCCGGGCGATCTGGTATCCGACCTGGCCTGCGCCGCAGACGATCAGTTTCATGCGCTACCCCGTCTTTTGACGGCGATCTTGGCCAGTGTTGGGCTGTCGGTCAATTGAATGCGGCCGGGGTGCGCTGTGTCCGCTGAACTTATCGCGCGCCAAAAACATCGCCGAGACGTGCAATCGCCGTCTCCAGCGTCACCCTGGGACAGGCAAAGTTAAATCGCAGCCATTCTTCGCCGCCTGATCCAAAAGCCGGGCCCGCGTTCACGGCGATCCGGGCGTCCTGATTGACCTTGGCCAAAGCCTCTTTCGGATCAAGACCCGTTCCGGAGAAGTTCAGCCAGGAAAGATAGGTTGCCTCGAGGCGCATCGACCGCACCCCGGGCATGTTTTCAGCGACGGCTTGATCCAAAAGGTCGCGGTTGGCCTGCAGGTACGGAACAAGCGCGTCCAACCAGTCCGCGCCATCGCGATAAGCCGCCGTCGCGGCAATCGTGCCGAACCGGTTCGCAGCACCGACACCACTGGCCGCTTTGGCGGCCATGAACTTGCCGCGCAGCCCGGGGTCCCCAATGATCGGAAATCCTGTCAGCGCACCGGCAATGTTGAAGGTTTTGGTTGGCGCAACCAGCGTCACCAAGCGATCCATGATGTCCGGCGCCGCAAGCGCCGTCATCGTATGGGTTCTTTCGGAAAAGACCAAATCCATGTGGATTTCGTCCGAGATCAGGATCAGATCGCGGCGAACACAGAAATCGGCCAGTTGGCGCAGTTCCTGGGCCGTCCAAACCCTGCCGCCGGGATTGTGCGGCGAACAAAGCAGAACGATGCGCGCACCGTCGGAAATCGCATCCAGCCCGTCGAAATCCATCTCGTACCGGCCCTGAATTTCCTTCAGCGGGCTTTCGATCAGGCGCCGGCCTGTCGCGCGGACCGTATTGCCGAACATATGGTAGACGGGCGAAAACACGATCACCCCGTCCCCCGGTTCGGACATCCCCTGAATGGCCAAACCGATTGCGGAAACCAGCCCGTGAGTCGTCGAAATCCAATCGCTTTCAGGTGTCCAGCCGTGCCGGTCGCGGCACCAGCCAATCACGGCCTCCTTCATTTCGGCGTCGTCGCCGAAATATCCGTGAATCCCATGTTCGGTCAAAGCGCGCACGGCTTCGTTGACGGCCGGAGGCGCCTGAAAATCCATGTCCGCGACCCACATCGGGATAAGATCGTCGCCTTCCAATCCAAATTTTACACCCATTGCGTCCCATTTCGCCGAATGGGTGCCGCGTCGATTGATCACCTGATCGAAATCGAAATGACGAGCTTCATCGCGCATGTGTTCACGCCTCTCCAACAGCCATGTCTTCACCTTCTTCACCGGCAACCGCCACACGCACACCGCCGCGGGCGGTTGTCGTGACACCCAGCATCTTCAGCTTCCGGTGCAGTGCGGATCGCTCCATACCCACAAAGCTGGCTGTTTTCGAGATGTTTCCGCCAAAGCGGTTGATTTGGGCGATCAGGTAGTCGCGCTCGAACAATTCGCGGGCCTCGCGCAGGGGCAGGTTTGCGACCATTGTCAGAATAGCCGACAGACCGCCCTGCCCGGCATCTTGCACCGGCGCACCAGGCAGTTCGTCTGCGTCGATATCAGGCTCGTTGGTGCCAAGGATCAGCACCTGTTCCATCATATTGCGCAGCTGACGCACATTGCCCGGCCAGGCGCGGGTCTGAAGGGCGGCTATGCAACCGTCGTTTAACCGCCGCCGCATCATGCCCTGTTCGCAGGCGAAGGTGTCCAGAAAATGGTCCGCCAGTTCCGGGATATCTTCGCGCCGTTGATCCAGTCCCGGAACCTCGATCGGAACGACATTCAGGCGATGGAACAAATCCTCGCGGAACTGTCCGGCGCCGATCATTGCCGCCAGATCACGGTTCGACGCGGAAATCACCCGAACGTCAACCCGGACCGTCGACGACCCGCCCAGCCGCGTGAACGCCTGGTCGACCAGAACGCGCAAAATCTTGGACTGGGTCCCGGCCGGCATGTCTCCGACCTCGTCAATGAAAAGGGTGCCGCCATCGGCCTGTTCGAACACGCCTGTGCGCATCAACTCGCCCGATTGTTCACGTCCGAACAACACTTCTTCCATCCGGTCCGCCTCGATCGAAGCAGCGTTGACAACGATAAACGGCATGTCCTTTCGGTCGGATACGCCATGGATGTGGCGGGCCGAGACTTCTTTGCCGGACCCGGGACCGCCGGTCAGCATGATCCTGCTGCCGCCCCGTGCGACCCGCTCGAGTTTGGCGCGCAGCGCCGACATTGCAGCCGAGGACCCGACCAGTTGCGATGACCCTAGTTCCGCATTGCGCAATTGCGCATTTTCACGGCGCAGACGGCTTGCCTCGAGTGCGCGGCTGACGACGACCAGCAACTGGTCCATGTTGAACGGCTTTTCGATGAAGTCATAAGCGCCTTGCTGCACCGCAGCGACCGCAACCTCGATATTGCCGTGGCCTGAAATGATGACGATCGGAATGCCAGGGTTGTCGCGCTTGACTGTCTTCAGGATCTCGATCCCATCCATGCGGCTGCCCTGCAGCCAGATGTCCAGGATGATCAGATCCGGCGGTGACGATTCAATCTGCGCAAACGCGCTGTCCGCGTCATCCGCGGTCCGGGGCTGGTGGTTTTCGTCGGCCAGCAGCCCCGAGATCATGTCGCGAATGTCTGCTTCGTCATCGACAATAAGAATATCGGCCATGTGTTAGGCGGCCTCCCCTGCCGTTTCGTTTGATTGTTCGGATTTCGCGCCGTCATCGAACTGTACGCGCCCGACAGGGCGCGGCAGACGGACGGTGATCTGCGCGCCGTCCAGGGCATCGGGACCATGCACGGCATCAGAAAGTTGCAACTCGCCGCCATGTTGCTCGACGATTTTCTTAACGATCGCCAGGCCCAGCCCGGTGCCCTTGACCCTGTGGGTCACGTACGGATCGGTCAGGCGGTCACGGTTTTGCGCGGGCAGTCCGATACCGCTGTCGCTGATCGACAGGCGCCACGCGCGCTGACCTTCTGTAAGCTCGACAGCGATAATCCGTTCGGGCGCCGCGGCGGAGCCGTCCGTGCCATCGCGATCGGCACGCGCCTCGACCGCCTCGGCCGCGTTCTTCAACAGATTGGTCAGAACCTGGCCCAACAGGCCGCGATCAATTCGCAGCGTTACGGGCGTGTCCGGCAGCGAAATGCGATAGTCGATACTGCCGTTGGCTTCGCGCTGCAAAAGCACCGCATCGCGGACCAACGCGCAAAGATCCTGATCTTCCAGCACCGGCTCGGGCATACGGGCGAACTTTGAAAATTCGTCCACCATGCGCCGGATATCGCCGGCCTGCCGGGTGATGACATCCAGCATCTGCCCGAAGCTCTCTCCGTCATCGCCCAGTTTATCGGTAAATTTGCGCCGCAAACGATCCGCCGACAGTTGGATCGGTGTCAGAGGGTTTTTGATTTCGTGCGCGATCCGGCGCGCAACATCACCCCACGCGGCAACACGCTGCGCCGAGGCCAGAGCGGTCATATCGTCAAAGGTCAGAACAAACCCTTCTGTCAGATCATCGGGGTTCTTCGGCGCCACGCGCGCCATGAACTCGCGATCCTGACCGCGGACGACCTGACGGATTTCGCCGCGCGCCTCGGCCCCCGGAGCAGTCAACGCCGCTGCATGCAGGCCATGCAGCCCGGGCGCAATGTTGCCCAGCGCTTCATCATAGCAGTCGTCGGCGGTCAGACCCAACATTTCGGCTGCCGCTTCGTTGATCAAATCGATCCGTCCGTCGGGGTCCAGACCGATGACGCCGGCGGTTACGCCCGACAACACGGCCTCGATGAACAGCCGCCGCCGTTCGGTATCATCGCGGGCCGCGACCAGGGCGTTGCGCTGCCCCTTCAACTGGCCAGTCATTCTGTTGAAAATGCGCGATAGCATGGCGATTTCGTCGGTCCCGCGCTCTTCTTTCACCCGAACGTCCAGATCGCCTGCCCCGACTTTTTCGGCCGCGGTTGCCAATCGGCCGACCGGGCGCGCCAGGCGCTCGGCAACCCACAGCCCCAGCATGACCGCCGCCAGGATCACCACCAGGGCAACGCCCAGATACCAAAGCGCCCATTCCGTCAGCAGGCTCCACCGATGGGTTGCGAGATTGTCATAGAACTCGACCGTTTGGCTGGTTTCGTCCAGCAAGCGCAGAACTGCGCCTTGCACCGGACGCGACACGTAAAGAAACAGATCGCGCGACCCCGGCACCAGGATGAGCGCCCGGATTTCGTTGAGTGCGGGGTCCGAGATCAACACGACTTCGCGGTCGCGGGCGCTTTGCAGTTGCACGTCGGAAGGCGGCACAAAGTTGAACAGATAGCTGAAATCGCCGCGCGCGATGATCGCCTTCTCGGAATTGAAGACATAGGCACGGCTCATATTTCGAGCGAGCGCCTGGCGGCCAACCAGTTCGTTGAACTGACCGATTGTTCCGCCCTGCCGTCCAAAGCGATTGAGGTCCCCCGCCATCAGAACCACGTCAGCCCTGATCTTGTCGCGGTGTTCCTGTTCGTACGCTTCGGCTGTTGTCAGCGAGTTTTGCAGCACGCTGCCGATGCGGTCGGAGAACAGGTTTTCCAACCAGACGTCCAGCGTGAAGGCCGCAAACAACGCGACCAACAGTGTCGGGACCAGCGCGGCAACAGCAAAGATCGAGGCCAGGCGCAAGTGCAGGCGCGTTCCTTGTGAGCGCCGCTTGCGCGCGACGAACAACATAACGACGCGCCAGGCGATGGCCGCGGACAGCAAAAGGATGAAGACTGCGTCCAGCCCCAGAACGATATTCTGTGAATGCGATGCCGCGCCAAAGCCGCCGGAGAAGACGACGATGTTTGCGATCGCAAGGATAAATCCCAGGAACAAAATCGTAGCCGCCCACCGGCGACCGATCCAGCGCACGAGAATTGCCACCGAGTTCGCGGACCGTCGATTTCCAACCGATGCTTGAACTTCTGCCACTCGCCCTCGTGCAGCTGCGATTGCCGCTTTCTGTCACGCCACGACTGTTGCGAAACTACATCAGTTTTTTGCCGCGTGTGACTTGAATGTCAAGATCGCGAATCTTTTTACGCAAAGTGTTTCGGTTGATCCCCAACAAGTCCGCCGCTTTCAATTGATTACCCCGCGTGGCTGACAGTGTCAGGGCAATGAGCGGCAGCTCGATTTCTCGCAGCACACGATCATAAAGACCGGGCGGCGGCAGCGAATCGCCGTGGCGGGCGAAATAGCGTTCCAGGTGAATTTCGACCGCGCCGCCCAGGCTGCCGCCTGTCCCGGCCTCTCCGCCGGTTGACAATTTCACCTCTCCGGCGCCGGAAAGTTCCTGTTCGATCACGTCCGCCGGAACCTGATCATCCGGACACAGAACCGCAAGACGGCGCATCAGGTTTTCCAGTTCCCGGACATTGCCCGGCCAATCATGGGACTTCAGGGCTTCCAGCGCGTCGGCCGACAGTGTCTTTTTCGGCAGACCTTCCCGCTCGGCTCGGCGCAGAAAACTTCGCGCCAGATCCGGCATATCGCCAATACGCTCGCGCAATGGCGGCAGACGGATCGGAACCACGTTCAATCGGTAGTAGAGATCCTCGCGAAACCGGCCTTCGGCGATCAGTCCTTTAAGGTTCTGATGCGTCGCGGCAACGATCCGGACATCGGCCTGCCGAGCGGAACGACCACCGACCGAGGTGAATTCGCCCTCCTGCAGAACGCGCAGCAATCTGGTTTGCGCTTCCGGCGGCATATCGCCGATCTCGTCCAGGAACAGCGTGCCGCCCTGTGCCTGTTCGAACTTCCCTGCCGCCCGTTCCGTCGCGCCGGTAAAGGCGCCGCGTTCATGGCCGAACAACTCGCTTTCGATCAATTCGCGCGGGATCGCCGCCATGTTGATCGCGATAAACGGCCCCTTGGACCGCTTGCCGAAATTGTGGAGCGCCCGTGCAACCAGCTCCTTGCCGGTCCCGCTTTCGCCCGAAATCATCACGGTCAGGTCGGCATGCATCAGCCGCGCCATGATGCGGTAAACCTCCTGCATGGCAGGCGACCGCCCGATCAGCGGAAGATTTTCTTCGGGTTTTTCGTTTTCCTCGGGCGCGACATCCTTGGCCCGCGCCTCCAGTCCCGACTGAACATAACCAAGTAACTCTTTAAGATCGAACGGCTTTGGCAGGTACTCGTACGCGCCAGCCTCGGCCGCACGAATTGCCGTCATGACGGTGTTTTGCGCGCTCATCACGATGATCGGGACATCGGGCCGCTTGCGGCGAATGGCCGGGACAAGATCCAGCGCGTCGCCATCGGGCATGTGCACATCCGTGACGATGATATCGCCCTCGCCCTCTTCGACCATCCGCCACAGCGCCGAAGACGATCCGGTCGCCCGGACGCGGCAGCCGATCCGGGTCAGCGCCTGGCTCAAGACTGTCCGAATGGACCGGTCGTCATCGGCCAGCAATACGGTTGTGCCCCTCATGCGGCGTCCTCCACCCCGTTTTCATCGGCATCGGCATCGGCATCAGCACCGGCAACCGGCAGCAATATTCGAAAAGTCGTGAACCCAGGCTGACTGTCGCAACTGATCACGCCGCCATGATCGGCAATAACCTTCGAGACCAGCGCCAGCCCCAGCCCCGTTCCTGTTGCCTTGGATGTCACGAACGGTTCGAACAGATGCGGTTTCAGGTCATCGGGAACACCTGCACCATTGTCCGAAATCTCGATAAGCAGCGGCAGGCTTTCGGTCTGGCCGCGCGGGCCACGAACCTTGATACCGGCGCGGTACGCGGTCTTCAGCATCATCACCGCCCCGACCTTGGGGACGGCTTCAGCAGCGTTTTTCAGCAGATTCAAAAGCGCCTGGATCAATTGGTCCGGATCACCGGGTGTGGGCGGCAGCGACGGATCATATTCTTCGACAAATCGCACATGTGCCGCAAAGCCCGCCTTGGCCGACTTGGCGGCGCGGTCCAGAACGTCATGGATATTGACCTGACGCCGCCGCGCCAGGCCGATATCGCCGAACGCCTCGACGCGCTGCACCAATTTGCCAACGCGTTCGACTTCATCTCGGATCAGTTGGGTCAATTCCCGGTCCTCGTCACCTGCGGACATTTCCAGCAACTGCGCTGCGCCCTGAATCCCTGCCAACGGGTTTTTGATCTCGTGGGCCAGCATCGACGCCATGCCGACGATCGACCGGGCGGCGTCGCGGCTGGTCAACTGGCGTCCCATTCGTTCAGCGTTCGCGCGGGGGTGAATTGTGACCAAGACATCGCTCTCACCGCTCGCGGCGGCAAAGATATCCGCCATCCTCGGCGGTGCGTCCGGCCAGCTGAACTCGATGGTGTATTCGCCCAACGGCACGCGGTGATCGGCAACCCGGCGGATAAGATCGGCAAGCCTGCTGTCCTCGCCCGCCATGTCCGCAAGCGAGCGTCCGACGAGATTGCGGCTCGACACCGCCAGAAAATCTTCTGCGGCACTGTTGACCGCACGCACTGCGCCGTCACCGGCGACCAGCAAGGTCGGATTGGGCAGCGACTGCCAAAGATCCTCATAGTCGATCATGCGGCCATTCCGAATTCCTGATCCAGCTGACCAAGCCGTGAAATGCCGTCAAAAAGCCGCGCGGTATCGGATTCGCGGATCACCTCAGCGCGCAGGTCCGCCGACCCCGGAACCTGGGAGAAATACCCATCCAAATGCTTGCGCATTGCCCGAACTCCGGTCCGTTGCCCATAAAATTCGAGATGCGCACGGGCATGGCTCAGGATCAATTCGCCAAAGGCCTGGCCGCGCGGGCGCGGATCGCAATTGCGCCCGGAAAGGGCCGCCGCAATCTCGGCCAGCAGCCAGGGTTTGCCGACAGCCCCGCGCCCAACCATAACGCCGGCCGCGCCTGACGCGCGCAGCGCGGTCCGGGCTGTCACCGCATCGACGATATCGCCATTTGCGATCACAGGCAGGTTGACCGCATCAACAATTTTCCGGATTGCCGCCCAATCCGCCCGACCCTTGTAGAACTGGCACCGTGTCCGGCCATGCACCGTGATCATGCGCACGCCGGCCTGCTCGGCGCGCCGCGCAATCTGGGGTGCGTTCAACTGCTGGTCGTCCCAGCCAAGGCGCATTTTCAGCGTCACCGGCACATCAACCGCTGCCACAACGGCGTCGATCAATGAAAGGGCATGGTCGGGTTCACGCATCAATGCCGACCCCGATGCCCCGTTTGTCACCCGGCGGGCCGGACAGCCCATATTGACGTCGATGATCCGGGCACCCTGCCCTTGCAGCAGTCGAGCCGCTTCGGCCATCCAATACGCGTCACGCCCGGCGATCTGCACCGATGTGCCCACGCGGCCCGCGGCAATTTCGGCCTTGGCGCGGGCTGACGGGCTGGCGGCGACCATTTCGGCGCTCGCCACCATTTCAGAGACGACCAATCCGGCGCCAAACCTCGCGACCAGCTCGCGAAAGGGCCGGTCGGTCACACCCGCCATCGGCGCAAGCAGGACCGGCGGGTCAATCAGAATGTCATCCAGTTTGATCATATTCCAATCAGCCGGCCCATAATGCCCATTTTTTTGGCAGCCCCCACGGGTTGATTATCGGCCAGTGCGGTCACGCGCAACCGTCTGGGGCTTCCCAATCGCCGCAGTCCTGTCTAATCGAAACCTGACCAAATGAACCTGCCGGACCAATATGCCGGATGAAGGAAGCTTGTATGAAGATTGCCGCGGTGATCGTTGCTGCCGGAAGGGGCCTGCGTCTGGGCGGCGATATCCCCAAGCAATATCAGGATCTGGCGGGGCGATCGGTTTTGGCACGCACGACCGAAGCATTATTGAAATGCGACCGGATCGATCATGTGGTCTGTGTGATCGGCGCGGACGCGGACGCATTATACCGCAAAGCAATGACCGACATTACCGACCCGCGCCTGCTGGCCCCTGTTCATGGCGGGGCAGATCGGGCGTCCTCGGTCCTGTGCGGGTTGACTGCTCTAAAGAACAAGGCCGTGGACCGTGTTCTGATCCACGACGCGGCCCGGCCCTTTGTCGGTCAGGCGCAATTGACAGCACTATGTCAGGCAACCGGGGGCGCTATTCTGGCTGAACCGGTTGTTGATGCGCTGTGGCGCGAGGCGGACGGTGCCGCCGATTGCCCGGTGCCGCGCGACGGGCTTTGGCGCGCGCAGACCCCGCAGGCGTTTCCCTATCAGCAGATCCTCGACGCCCATCAATCCGTGCCCGGCACTGGGACAGATCAGCCGCCCGCATTGGACGACACTGGGACGTTCCGCCGTGCGGGCGGGCGGGTTGAATTGATCCCCGGCAATCCCGACAACTTCAAGATCACGACGACTGCAGATATGGTCCGTGCCAGGCGGCAGACCGAAAGCGAGCAGACTTTGGAATATCGGACAGGACAGGGCTTTGACGTGCACCGGTTTACGCCAGGCGACGGGGTCTGGCTGTGCGGTGTCCACATCGCACACACCCAAACGCTGGACGGTCATTCAGACGCCGATGTCGGATTGCACGCGTTGGCCGATGCGCTTTATGGGGCACTGGCCGAAGGTGATATAGGACGGCACTTCCCCCCAACCGATCCGCAATGGAAGGGCGCTGAAAGCGCGCAATTTCTGGCGCATGCCGCTGATCTGGTCAAACAGCGGGACGGGCGGATCATCAACACCGATCTGACTTTGCTTTGCGAGGCACCGAAAATCTCGCCGCATGCGGAAGCGATGCAATCCAGGTTGGCCGAGATCATGAGCATCACGGCAGGCCGCATTTCGATCAAGGCAACCACGATGGAACGCATGGGCTTTATCGGCCGCGAAGAAGGCATCGGATGCATGGCGACGGCGACAATCACCGTGCCGGTGTCGCCGTGATCCGGCTGATCGTCACCGGCGGCGGCCTGGGTCTGCTGCCACGGGCGCCGGGGACCTGGGGCTCGCTGGGCGCGCTGCCATTGACATGGGTGTTGCATGGACTTGGCGGGATCTGGCTGGTCGTTCTGGCGACAGGCGTAATCTTTGCCGTGGGTGTCTGGGCGACTTCGGTCTATCTGGGCGGCGGGCAGGATGATCCGTCGGAAGTCGTGATCGACGAGATCGCCGGACAGATGATTGCGCTTTGGCCATTGTCTTGGGGTTTAACAGTTGCGGTCGTCGATCCGTGGCTGTTTCCGTGGCCGGGATGGGTTGGCGCCTTTGTGATGTTCCGGTTCTTCGATATCGTCAAGCCGCCGCCGATCAATTGGTTGGACCGGCCCGGCTCTTGGGGTGTCATGTTGGACGATGTTGCAGCCGGGGCGATCGCGGCAATCGTGGTTCTGATCGCAGCGGGGGTGGCCCATGGCGGGATTTGATCTGAAAGCACATGCGCAGGCAGTCCTGGACGCCTGTACCAAGCGCGGCCTGCTTCTCGCCACGGCGGAAAGCTGCACCGGGGGCATGGTCGCTTCGACCCTGGTGGACATTCCTGGCTCTTCACGCGTGGTGGAACGGGGTTTTGTGACCTACTCGAATGCCGCCAAGACCGATCTGCTGGGCGTTTCGGCCGAATTGATCGAGGCAAATGGCGCGGTGTCTGAACCCGTCGCCAAAGCGATGGCCGAGGGCGCATTGAACCGTGCACCGGTTCACCTGGCGGTTGCCATCACAGGCGTCGCAGGTCCGGGCGGTGGAACCGCCGAAAAACCTGAAGGTCTGGTTCACTTTGCCTGCGCAGCAACGGGCGACGAAACCCGTCATGCCCGCATCGAATTTGGCGCAATCGGCCGGTCCCATGTGCGCGGACAATCGGTCAAACAGGCGCTGACGATGCTGTTGGAGGCTGCGCGCCGCGAAGGCTAAGACGGCGAAGGATAGCGAAGGATAGCGAAGGTTAAGATGGCGCGCTGTCGTCGCCGTAAAGCTCTCGCGCACGCTTTTCGAATGCCCGGACGATCCGGCGCATCGCTTCGTTGAAGACAACGCCGATTACCGCCTGCAAGGTCCGGGATTTGAATTCGAAATCGACAAAAAAATCGACCTCGCACTCGGTCGCAGAAATCGGATGGAAGGACCAGTAATTGTTCATATATTTGAACGGCCCATCCAGATAAGCGACCTCGATCTTTTTTTCCTCCGGCTTCAAGGTAACGCGGCTGCCAAATCGTTCGCGAAATACCTTAAAGCTGATGATCAGATCGGCATCGATGATCTGGGCGGCACCATCCGACCGCCGCTCGCGGACCCGGCAACCGGCGCACCACGGCAGAAATTCGGGATATTCCTCGATATCGGCGATCAAGGTGTACATCTGGTCGGCCGTATGCGGCATGACCCGTTTCTCGGCATGGGTCGGCATTCTTGTGCAACCTGTTGATTTTGGGTCTCGTCTGCTCTTAGGTCGGGTCCTCTAGCACTGGGTTCAAGGCGTTGCGAGGGGACAGGATGGCGCCCGCCTATGAAATCGATACGCTTATCAGCGAGGACGAGGTTCAACGCCGCGTTCGCGAACTGGCCGTCAATATCAACGGCCATTTCGCGGACACTGACAAACTGTTCGTCGTGGGCCTGCTACGCGGTTCGTTCATCTTCATCGCCGATCTGGTGCGACTGTTGGAGGTACCGGTCGAGATCGATTTCATCGAAGCGTCGAGCTATGGCAATTCAACGGAAAGCTCGCGCGAGGTCCG
Source organism: uncultured Limibaculum sp. (assembly GCA_951813525.2). Taxonomy (GTDB): domain Bacteria; phylum Pseudomonadota; class Alphaproteobacteria; order Rhodobacterales; family Rhodobacteraceae; genus Thermohalobaculum. The sequence goes on along the minus strand of CATOTJ020000002.1, from coordinate 662,570 downwards.
CATCCTCAAGGATTTGCGCGGCGAAATCGCGGGCCGCGATGTTCTTGTCGTCGAAGACATCGTCGATACCGGATTTACGTTGAAACATGTGCTGGAAATCCTCGAGACCCGCCACCCCGCCCGGCTGGAGGTCTGCGCCCTGTTGTCGAAACCTGCGCGGCGCGAGGTTCAGGTGCCCGTGCAATGGGTCGGGTTCGAAATTCCGGATGAATTCGTGGTCGGCTATGGCATCGATTATGCCCAACGCAACCGAAACCTGTCCTATATCGGGACGGTTCGCTTCCTATGAGGCCGCGGCGGAAATAATTTACGCTGATTCCATGTAAATTCCACTCGAACCCATTGAAATTCCGAAATAAAACCCCATCTAAGATACATCATCAACACTGGGAGAAAGGAGCGCCCCCGCATGGGAGAACGCAACTAAGCCGGTTCGCAATTGAACTCTTCGCCGTTGGGCTGATCTATTATCTCGTCACCCTCTTCACGAACTCCAAACCACCGATATGGACGATTGCCGTCCTGCTGGTCGTGACCGACAATTTGGTCAACTGGATCAGGTCCCGGTGGGCATCCGCCACCCCTGACACTTGCGCTGCCTGCGGGCAGGTCAGCAACGCCCCGTGAGAAAACCGGGGCGCTCTTGATGGGCTGAGGCTGCCTTAAAGATCCCGCAGCCGCGCCTCCGCTTCGCCCCGGCCCTCCTCCGTCAAGGTTCCGGCCAACTCGTCGCAATCGATCTCGAAGTCCTCATAGGCCTGTTCAGAGACAGTATTTTCCCGCGACCACAGGCAATGGGCCAATGCATCGACACGGTCGGACCAAAAATACCCATCTTCCAGCATCAGCGATGCCAAATTGTTGGCGCCGCGTGCATCGCCCAAGGCCATGGCCTGGCCGTAAAAAGTGAAGGCCGCCAGTTTGTTCGCAGCGACGTTGTATCCCAGCTCGAACATCACGCCCAGGTTACTGAAAGACGCGGCATCGCCCGCCTCTGCGGCCTTCGTCATATAGGCAAAGGCCAGCACATAGTCTTTTTCAACCCCTTTGCCCTGCGCATAGAGTGACCCGAGGTTTCCTGTCGCAAAGATTGCCCCCAGTTCGTCCGCCCGCATATAGAGCGCGACGGCCATCTCAAGATCGGCCTCGACGCCAAGCCCCTGTTCGCGCATGAAACCCATATTGCCAATGGCATCGGCATTATCCTGCTTCGCGGCGCGTTCGAACAATGGATAGGCTTTGGGATAGTCAGGCTCGATCCCGGGCCGCCCGTTCAGCCAAAACTCGCCCAGATTGTATAGCGCCTTGGAAAAATCCTGGGCCGCAGCCTTTTCCCACCATTCGACGGCGCGTGAATAGTTTTGTGTCACGCCGTTTCCATCGTCAAAGGCAGCGCCCATGATGTTCTGGGCATTCGCATCGCCCGCCACAGCGGCCGGCATCAGGACTTTGATCGCCTCGACATAGTTCCCGGCGATATAGTCCAGCCGGGCGTCATCGACCGGTCCGGCCTGGGCCAGTCCTGCAGAAAAGAAAATGGTAAGGGCAAGAAAGGTTCGGCGCATTCGAATTACTCCTGAAGAGATGATGCGGCGAGTCTCTCAGGCGTTGCCCAGTCTTTCAAGGCGCGCAGCGCGCAAACGCTGGAAATCGTCACCAGCGTGATAACTGGACCGCGTCAGCGGCGATGACGAGACCATCAAGAAGCCCTTGGCACGCGCCGCTTTCTCATAGGCGCCGAACTCCTCGGGCGTGACATAGCGATCGACGGCGTGATGTTTTGCGCTTGGCTGCAGATACTGACCGATGGTCAGGAAATCCACGTCGGCGGCGCGCATATCGTCCATGACCTGGTGAATGGACTGACGATCTTCGCCCAGCCCGACCATAATCCCGGACTTTGTGAACATCGCCGGGTCCAGTTCCTTGACCCGCTGCAAAAGGCGCAGTGAATGGAAATACCGCGCACCGGGGCGAACCTCTGGATAGAGGCCTGGCACCGTCTCCAGATTGTGATTGAAGACATCGGGTTTCGCGTCAACCACGGCCTTCAGCACCTCTGGCGCACATTTCAGGAAATCCGGGGTCAGAATTTCAATCGTTGTCGCCGGGGTCTTGCGCCGGATCGCACGAATGGTCTGGGCGAAATGTTCGGCCCCGCCATCGGCCAGGTCGTCGCGATCCACCGATGTGACGACCACATGGTTCAGTCCGAGCTTTTCGACAGCCTGCGCCACACGTCCGGGCTCGAAAGCATCCAAAACCTGCGGTTTTCCGGTCGCGACATTGCAGAACGTGCAACCGCGGGTGCAGATCTCGCCCATGATCATCATGGTGGCGTGACCTTGCGCCCAGCATTCGCCCACATTCGGACACCCTGCTTCCTGGCACACCGTTGCCAGACCGTGTTCCTTGATAATGTTCGAGGTCTCAAAAAACCCGCGGGATGTCGGTGCCTTGACCCTGATCCACGGCGGTTTGCGCGGGCTGGGGTTGTCGGTGCGGTGCGCCTTTTCCGGGTGGCGCTGTGCTTTGTCGGTCAGATCACGTGCGGTCATGCTCGCCCCTTGGCAAAGGGCGGATATCGCCCTGCCACGCATATAGCGCTTTCCATAGCGTTTGCGAAGGAGGGCAGCGACGCGCAGTCATGCTATGCGGCGGCGCGTTCCGGGAACAAAGCCGATAGTCCCGCCTCTGATGCCGCTGCGATGCCGCGCTCGGTGATCAGGCCGGTGACCATCCGCGCGGGCGTCACGTCAAAGGCCGGATTTGCCGCGGGCGAGCCGGGCGAGACAACGCGCGAACGAACGACAGTCCCATCCGGCAGAACCCCCGCCATGTCGGTGACCTCGGCCTCGGCCCGCTCCTCGATGGGGATTCCGGTCAAACCGTCGCGCACAGACCAGTCAATCGTCGGGCTGGGCAGACAAACATAGAAAGGAACGTCATTGTCGGCGGCGGCCAGCGCCTTCAGATAGGTGCCGATTTTGTTGCAGACATCGCCCGCCCGGGTCGTCCGGTCGGTGCCGACCAGACAGATATCGACCTCGCCGTGCTGCATCAGATGACCGCCCGCATTGTCGACGATCACCGTATGCGGCACGCCATGTTGATGCAGTTCCCACGCCGTCAGATGTCCGCCTTGATTTCGCGGCCGCGTCTCGTCGACCCAGACATGCACATCAATCCCGGCGTCAAGGGCCTGATAGATGGGTGATGTCGCCGTGCCCCAGTCACAGGTCGCGAGCCACCCGGCATTGCAGTGGGTCAGAATCTGCACCCGGCCTTTTTGCGCAGCGATCTGTTGCAACAATGTCAAACCATTGGCCCCGATCCGGCGGTTGATCTCGACATCTTCTTCGACAATCTCGCCAGCGCGGGTCAGCGCAGCGGCAGCCCGGTCGCTGGGCGCCAGCGCTGACAAACGCCCGGATACGTCGTCCAGCGCCCAGCGAAGATTAACCGCCGTTGGCCGGGTCGCCGCCAATCGTGCGCAGGCGGCGGCCAGATTTTCACTGCTCGGGTCTTCGGCCATCGCCAGGGCCAACCCATAGCCCGCCGTCGCACCGATCAACGGCGCGCCGCGGACCTGCATGTCGCGGATCGCCCGGGCTGCGTGGGCTTCGCTGGTCAGCGTGGTCGTCACAAATTCAAACGGCAAGCGGGTCTGATCGATGATACCCACTTTACCGTCCGCCTCGGCCCAAATCGGGCGCCAGGGTTTGCCTGCAACTTTCACGTCAGCCTCCTGTTTTGCACGACCCAGAGTACGCCAGGCCCCCTGCCCCATTGCGCATAAATTAATTGCAGCGCGCGCTGAATTTAATGCGAACGGACGGCGCCGCTATCCTTGCCCAACAACATCGCGTCCAATCATACAGTGAACACCTTTCGAGCCGTTGACAGTTTGCGTAATCCTCAGATCCGCGGCAAGCGAGCACAGCATGTAGGCGTGATCCCGCGACAGCCCCGCAACCACGCCAAGCCATTCGATCATGTCGCGCAGAGCCGTTTCGGCACAACGATCCAGGTCCGGATCGACCGCCAGTGTGATCAGATGCACTTCGGTTTCGGCCCGCAAAGTTGAAAATCCCGGATCCTTCAAAACATCGAAACGGAACCTGCCGCGCAATGCCGTTTCGATCGCGGTAACATTGACCTCGCCATCGCCTTGAACGCCGTGGCCGTCACCGCAGGAAAACATCGCGCCGGGCACAAAGACCGGCAGGTAGAGAACCGCGCCCGCACCCAATTCCTTGCAATCCAGATTGCCGCCCATCGCACGCGGAACCAGTGATGTAATCCGCCCCCATTCCGGCGGCGGCGCTGTGCCCATCACACCAAAGAACGGCGCCAATGGCAGATCCAGCCCCCAGGGCATGCGCCCCGTCATCCGCTGCCGGTCGAGCGGGATGTTCACATCATGGCGATACGGAAAATCGTTCGGCAGTGTCCCGGACAATGGGCGGTGAAAATTGTAACCCCAATCCTGCCGCAGCTCGATGTGCTCGACCTCGACGACCAGAATGTCCCCTGGTTCCGCGCCGTCCACCGCCACCGGACCAGTCAGGATGTGACCGGGGACCTGGCGTTCGGACCGCTCGTGGATTTCAAGCAATTCCGGGGGCACATGAAACCCGTCCGGCGGTAAAACGTCCGGGCCGCCCGAGACTGTATCAATCGTGACCTGGTCGCCTCGCGCAACCGTCAGAACCGGATCCAGCGCGGCCTCGAAAAACCCCCAGTGGCAGGTTTCAACACCTGCGGCCAATACATGATCTGTCATTTCCGCTGCCTTGCAGTCCCGATGTCGTTGCAACACAGATTGCATGGGTTGCGGATCGAACGCCAGCAATCAGCGCACCGGCATCTTGACCCGTCTGGTCAAACCCCTCACCATTGGCCCATGCGATATCTTATTTTTCTGATCTCTCTCGTTGCGACACCCGCCATGGCCGAGGTTTGCGACGATCTCTGGTTTACCCGAAACCTGGTCATGGACCGGGCCGGGTACTGCTTTGGCTCGAACCTTGGAAAAGCGATCTTCGACAATTCGGATTGCACCGGAAAATCGGTCAAGCTCGACCGCCGGTCGCAGCGCCTGGTCAATCAACTGCTGGAGCAGGAAAAGATTGTCGGCTGCAAGGTGAACACCAAGAAACGCAGCCTTGACCTTCCAGACATCAAAATTCGGTGGCGGCTGGAAGATTTGCCCGTTGCCGACGAGCATGAAAGCGGTTGCATCGGCTGGCGGGAAGCACCGACCGCGCTTTATGCAGGCCGGGATTCCTCTTCGCCGGTGGTCAGCCAGATTCAGCCTGGCGATAACCTGCTTTTCAGCCACTGGGCAGTTGGCGGTTGGGACTACGTTATCATCCAGACTGAAGACTGGGGCCGGGTGAAAGGCTCTGGCTGGTTGAACTTCAAAACGAACGAGCGCAGCTGCCGCCAATGGGCCGGATAAGTTCAAAGCCAAAGCTGACAAACGATTAAGGGCGCGGAAATGACCGCGCCCCTTTTTTTGCCGGGCGGCCCAATCAAGGATCGCCCGGAGTATCTTCTGGTTCAGGTCAGATCGAACCGGTCCGCCATCATCACCTTGTCCCATGCGGCGACAAAGTCGTTGACGAATGCCTTTATGCCATCGTCCGATCCGTAGATCTCGGCCAGCGCCCGCAACTGCGAATTCGAACCAAAGATCAGGTCAGCCCGAGTCGCGGTCCATTTGACCACTCCGGTCGCCCGGTCCTTGCCTTCGAAGCGGTGCTCCTGCTTGTCCAGCGCCTTCCACTCGATGCCCAGATCCAGCAGGTTCGCGAAGAAGTCGTTGGACAGAACACCAACCCGGTCGGTGAATACGCCGTCCGCCGAATCGTCATGGTTCGCACCAAGAACGCGCAGGCCACCAATCAACGCTGTCATCTCCGGCGCCGTCAGGGTCATCAGTTGCGCCCGGTCCAGTATCAGCTCTTCCGCCGTGACCGCGTACTTGCCGCCCAGGTAGTTGCGGAAACCATCCGCCGCAGGCTCCAGCACCGCGATGCTGTCCTCGTCAGTCTGGCGGGCCGTTGCATCGCCGCGCCCCGGCGTGAACGGCACCTTGACGCTGACCTTGGCGGCCTTGGCCGCAGCTTCCACCGCCGCACAGCCGCCCAGCACGATCAGATCCGCCAGTGACACCTGTTTGTCACCGGTTTGCGCATCGTTGAACGCCTTGCGAACGGCCTTCAGCTTACGCAGCACTTTGCCCAGCTTTTTCGGCTCGTTGACGTTCCAATCCTTCATCGGCGCCAGCGCGATCCGGGCACCATTGGCGCCGCCCCGCATGTCCGACCCGCGGAAAGTGGACGCCGAGGCCCAAGCAGTCCGCACCAGATCCGAGATCGACAGCCCGCTGTCCATGATCTCCTTCTTCAAGCTGCGAACATCGCCAGCCCCGATCGCCTTGCCCTTAGGCGCCGGGATCGGATCCTGCCAGATCAGGTCTTCCTTCGGCACTTCGGGTCCCAGATACCGGGTCTTCGGACCCATATCGCGGTGGGTCAGTTTGAACCACGCGCGCGCAAAAGCATCGGCGAACGCCTTGGGGTTCTTGTGAAACCGTTTCGAGATCTTGGCGTATTTGGGATCCATGCGCATGGCCATGTCAGCCGTGGTCATCATGATTTTGACCTTCTTGCCCGACCCGTCGACCTGCGGCGCGTGATCTTCCTTCTTCAGGTCTTTGGGCTGCCACTGGTTCGCACCGGCGGGACTTTTGGTCAGCTCCCACTCATAGCCGAGCAGGACATCGAAATAGCCATTGTCCCACTGTGTCGGGTTCGGGGTCCACGGGCCTTCAATACCGGATGTGATCGCATCCTTGCCAAGCCCGCTCTTGTGCTTGGACAACCAACCCAGACCCTGCGCCTCGATCGGTGCGCCTTCCGGCTCGGCGCCGACTTTATTCGGGTTGCCCGCACCATGGGCCTTGCCGAACGTGTGGCCGCCTGCGGTCAGCGCAACGGTTTCTTCGTCGTCCATCGCCATCCGCGCAAATGTCTCGCGGATATCTTTGGCCGACGCCAGCGGATCGGGTGTTCCGTTCGGCCCTTCCGGGTTCACATAAATCAGGCCCATCTGCACGGCAGCCAGCGGGTTTTCGAGATCGCGCTTGCCTGAATAACGGCTATCGCCCAGCCAGGTATCTTCCGCTCCCCAATAGATGTCTTCTTCCGGCTCCCAGATATCCGGGCGGCCACCGGCAAAGCCGAAAGTCTTGCCGCCCATCGATTCGATGGCGCAGTTTCCGGCCAGGATCATCAGGTCGGCCCAGGAAATCATTTTCCCGTATTTCTTTTTGATCGGCCACAGCAGCATGCGGGCCTTGTCCAGATTGCCGTTGTCCGGCCAGCTGTTCAGCGGCGCAAATCGCTGCGAGCCGGTGCCACCGCCGCCGCGGCCATCGCCGGTTCGATAGGTCCCGGCGCTGTGCCAAGCCATTCGGATGAACAGTGGGCCATAGTGTCCATAGTCGGCGGGCCACCAGTCCTGGCTGTCAGTCATCAGGGCGTAGAGGTCTTCCTTCAACGCCTTCAGGTCCAGTTTTTTGAACTCTTCGGCATAGTTGAAATCCGGATCCATCGGATCGCTCTTGGCAGAGTGCTGGTGCAGGATCTTCAGATTCAACTTGTTTGGCCACCAGTCCCGGTTGGACATAAAGCCTACCGTCGTGTGCTGGCCCACCGGGCACTTTCCGCCGCCGTCCATATTGTCTCTCCCTATTCACTTGCCTGCAGTGTCGTGTCGGCTTTGCCGACCGGTGATATTTAGAACGTTTCGAAACTAGCGAGTCCGCGTGGCCAGTGAAAGTTGCTTTGCGATGGTTTTGTAACTTTTCCGTATGGCGATCTAAAAATCAGGTGCGCGCCGCATTGGCATCGATGCAGAAGTTGCGATCCTGCCGTTCTTCTACCGGATCAGCCCGTCCGCACTCACAAATCTGCGGCAATCATGCTCATCTGTTTTGCTCTACACTTCGACGACGTTCTGACGTATACGCAGGCCCGAGGTTGGGGGCGCTCGCTTATGGAGCGTACCATGAAAAAATACCTGGCCGAGGCGATCGGCACTTTCACTCTCGTTTTCTTCGGTGTCGGCAGCGCAGTCCTGGCAGGCGGCGATATCGGCTATGTCGGCATCAGCTTCGCGTTCGGAATATCGATCGTGGCAGTGGCCTATTCGCTCGGTCATATCTCGGGCGCCCATCTTAATCCGGCAGTGTCGATTGGTGTGCTGGTCGCGGGCAAAATGACGCCCGTTGATTTTGTCGGCTATGTGGTCGGCCAAATCGTTGGCGCGATTACGGCAGCCGGCGTGATCTATTCCATCGCAACCGGAAAGTTGGCGGGGCATGATATTGCAACGGCTGGCCTCGGCCAGAACGGCTGGGGCGAAGGGTATCTCGGCGAATTCAGTATGACCGCGGCCCTGCTGTTCGAAGTGATCGCGACGGCATTGTTCGTGACCGTTATCCTGGGTGTCACGCAGGACGAAACCGCGACCACGGCTTTTGCCGGGCTGGCGATCGGGCTGACGCTTGTGATGATCCACCTTGTCGGCATTCCGATCACCGGCACGTCGGTTAACCCAGCCCGGTCCATCGGTCCGGCAATCTTTGTCGGCGGCACCGCGGTGGGACAACTCTGGCTCTTCATCGTCGCTCCTCTGATCGGCGGCGCAATTGCAGGTTTGCTGTTCAAGACGGGATTGACGTCGCGGTCCAACTGACCCGGCATCGAACGCCCACATCAGCAACGAAGGCACCGGGGGCCAAGGCACCCGGCGCTTTGAGCGGGGCGGACATCGCCGTGCCTGCCGCAGAGATCAGTCTTGATGGGTGGCTGGCGACGTGGCAGGCGTTGAGGATCAATCATCACCTTGAGGCACTGCTGTGATCAACGATTCCGTTCAAGACATGATGGTGCAACTGAGACGGGATCTTCACGCCCATCCCGAGCTCGGGTTTAATGAACATCGCACCAGCGCGCGCGTCGCAGAATTGCTCGGCGAGTTCGGTCTGGAGGTTCATTCCGGCGTAGGCGGCACCGGTGTTGTCGGTGTGCTTCAACGCGGAAACGGCACACGATCCATCGGCTTGCGGGCCGATATGGATGCCCTGCCGATCCACGAGCGGAACAGTTTTGACCACAAGTCGGTGAATGATGGCGTAATGCATGCTTGCGGCCATGACGGCCACACGGCAATGCTGCTGGGCGCTGCGAAACAATTGGCCGAGAATGGCGATTTTTCCGGCCGGGCGACGTTCATCTTCCAACCGGCGGAAGAGCACGGCATGGGCGCGCCCGCGATGATCAAAGATGGGCTGTTCGAACGTTTTCCTGTCGACGAAGTTTACGGCATGCACAACATGCCGGACATGCCGGTCGGCAGTTTCGCCTTACGCACGGGCACGATCATGGCCAGCGAAGCACTGTTCGAAATCGACATCCAGGGCCAAGGCGGTCACGCAGCCATGCCGCATAAGGGTGTCGACGCCATCCTTGTCAGCGCCGAAATCGTGATGGCGCTGCAATCGATCATCTCGCGCAAAATAGACCCGGGCCTCAGCGGTGTTGTGTCGGTGACGGAAATCGAAACCGACGGACAACGCAATGTCCTGCCGGGCCACGCTGTGCTGCGCGGCGACGCGCGGGCGATGAGCGGGCCGGTCAATGCCCAGATCGAGCAGAAAATGCGTCAGATCGTTGACGGTATCTGCCTGGCCCATGGCGCCGCCGGGACGGTCAGCTACGAAACCATCTTCGAGGTTCTGGTGAACGCCCCTGCCCCGGCTGCAAATGCCGCAACTGCCGCCGCCACGGTTTCGGGGCAAGACCATGTCGACCGTGACTGCACCCCGGTTCCGGCGTCCGAAGATTTTGCCCAGATGGCCAAAGCAAGACCGGGCTGTTTCGTCTTTGTCGGCAATGGCACTACGGGTCCTCATACAAAGCCGCTGCACTCGGCGGATTACGATTTCAACGATGAACTCTTGGTGCCCGGTGCCTCGTTCTGGGTAACACTGGTCGAGCAGGAGTTGCGACAGACGGAGGCGTAAATGTTCGAAACCCGGATGGCCGAACTGCGCCGCCGAATGGCAGACAACGACCTCGATCTCGCGCTCGTGACAGACGATGATTCGATCTACTATCTGGTCGGGTATTACGACTATCTTCACATGGAGTTCGGACGGCCGACCATCCTGATTGTGCCGCGGGATGGGCCGACACTGTTGATCACACCGGCCATCGATGCTGTTGCGGCGGAAGCCGCGGCAAGGGTCGACAAGATTGCCGCATGGAACGACGGGGCCGGCAGCGAATGGCGGGCAGAACTGCCTGCGGCCATCGCCTCTGCCAAGACGGTCGCCATCGAGCCGAACCTGATGCCGCCAATCGTCAGGGCCTATCTCGGCGAAATCTCCAAGCACCAGAAAATCACCGACGTTACTCCCGTTCTGTCGGCCATGCGGATGATCAAGTCTCCGCTCGAGTTGCAACTCGCCCGTCATGCCGGTGAAGTTGCCGGTGCAATGATGTCGGCGGGACGCCACGCCATCGCAGACGGCGTGCCCGAGTTCGAGGTCGCAATCGCCACCTCCCAGGCCGGAACCCGCAAGGCAGCTGAACTTTTGGAACAGCACTACGATGATACCGATATGTCGCCGAACACCCATTATCTCCAAATCATGGCGTCCGGCCCGGGCATCGTCAAAACGCATCACCGGGCGTCAATCAGAAAAATGCGGCGGGGCGAGCCGGTGTTTCTTTGCTTTTGCGGGATGACAAACTTTCACCGCTTCAAGCTTGGTTTCGACCGGACCTTTTGGATCGGCGAGATTACCGAGCCGCGGCAGGCGGACCTATATGAGGTGGCGGTCGCCAGCCAAAAGGCAGCGCTTGCGGCGCTGCGCCCCGGCGTGACAGCGGAAAGCGTTCACGCGGCCTATGCAACAGTGATCCAGGATGCAGGGTTTGACTATCCATTCCGCTGTGGCCGCGCGACCGGTTTCAGTTTTCTGGAAAGCCCGCAACTGGTCACCGGCGACACGACGGTACTGCGACCGGGTATGGTTCTGGCCGTCGATGGCTCGGTCGCGACTGATACTTTCCGGGCGCAGGTTGGTGACAGTTTTATCGTGACCGAGGACGGGTATGAGCAAATTACCCATCATCCAAAGGCGCTCGATGACATGATCCTTTAGAGGGCGCTTATCATCGGGGGCGTCACCCGACCTGCGCCGCGATAGCATCCCGTGTTCAAGCCGGGTAATCCACGGCCCGGCGCATTGTTGCCGGTGTTGTCCAGTTCCGCGTGATCTCAGATGCCGTCAGGCTCAACCGCTGCTTCGGTTTGCGACGCCCGTGATCCAATCGGAAAACGCCGCCACGTCGGGCCTCGGCCCCGATCCTTTCGGAACGGCGATGAAATAGCCGTAGTCATCCAACTCGATCGGATGCAGCCGATGCAGAACACCAAGCTCTAACTCGGCGCCGATCAAGCTGTCGTTCAGGGCAATCCCCTGCCCGTCGATGACGGCCTGGACCCGCACGTTCGGGTCGGGGACAACCAGCGGTTTTCGGTGCCGATTGGGTGGCAGAGCAGCTTTTCCAAACCAAGCGTCCCAGGCCGGGCTGGATTCAGTGTCATGCAAAAGTATGAAATCCTGAAATGCAGCCTCGACGCCCAGCGTTTCGATTTTTCGCAAAGCCTCGGCATTGCCCGTCGGCCAGGCAGGGCACGGAAACAAAGGTTTGGTGGCGCAGTCATCCCAACCGCCACTTCCCCAACGTATGGCGATATCAACGCCGCTATCGGCCAAATCATAGGGTTCGATCATGGGCTGCAACCGCAACGTGATGTCCGGTTGACTGGCCATAAAGTCCATCAAAACCGGCGAGAGCCAGCGCGATGCGAAATATGTCGTTGTTCCGATCGTCAGATGTCTGGCGCCATCGGTGCGCAATAACCGCGCCTTACCGATGATCTGTTCAAACGCGTGCCCTGCGACCGAGAGTAATTCGCGCCCGCGACTTGTTGGGCGCAGGCCCTTTGAATGGCGTTCAAAGAGATCAAACCCCAAGCTCTCCTCAAGCCGTTTTAGTTGCTGGCTAAGTGCGCCCTTCGTCATGTTCATGGCGACAGCCGCCTCGGATAAGGAAGCGTGTTCAGCGATTCGAACTGCATTCCGCAGCATGTCGAAATGATGTGGCTGCATGCCCTACCGTTTAATCCAGCTAAACGATGTGTGCAAAAGAATTCGATTTCGCGGCCCTGTGATTTCACGCAAGCCTGTGGGTATGGCGGCCCTGGTAAATCGAACCAAAGCAAGACGTCGAACGCGCCGCAACGGCGCGGCGAAGATCAACTGCCACGCGCCAGCGTCACGGCGAATTCCACGTTTCCAGTTGCTGACAGACGCCGCACTGACAGAAATCGAAGACCATGCGGATTGGTTGCTGGAAGCGATCGGCATCGAGTTCCGCGACGATGATGAAGCGCTTGCGCTTTTCAGAGGCGCTGGCGCGCAGATTGACGGATCGAGGGTCAAATTTCCCGGCGGTCTGGCACGGCAGTTATGCGCGTCAGCGCCATCGACGTTCGAACTCGCGTCAGTGAACCCCCGGCGCACGTTGCGCCTTGGGGGCGATGACCTTGTCTTCATGCCGGGATATGGCTCGCCCTTTGTCACCGATCTCGACACCGGTCGGCGCTATGCGACACTGGAAGATTTTCGCAACTTCGTGCGGCTGACCTATGCGATGCCGTGGTTGCATCACTCCGGCGGCGTGATCTGTGAACCGGTCGACGTGCCGGTAAACAAGCGTCATCTGGATATGACGCTCGGCCATCTGACACTCAGCGACAAACCGTTTATGGGGGCGGTTACATCGGTCGAGCGTGCCCGCGACAGCATCGCGATGGCACGGATCGTTCACGGCGCTGCTATGGCCGAACGCCCGGCGCTCCAAGCCAACATCAATGTCAACTCTCCGCTGGTTTTTGACGGCACGATGTCGGGCGCGCTGCGTGAATACGCCGCTGCACGGCAGTGCGTCTGCGTCTCCCCCGCGATCTTCGGCGGCGCCATGGGGCCGGTCACGCCCGCTGCAATGGCGGCGCAGACATTGGCAGAAGGAATGGCCGGGATCGCCTTGGCACAATTAGTGCAGCCCGGGTGCCCGGCCGTGTTCGGCAGCTTTCATTCAACCATGAATCTGCGCACAGGCAGCCTGACCTTCGGCACGCCCGAAGCCAATCTTGTCACCATGGCACTTTCGCAGCTTGGGCGGCGGCTGGGTGTGCCGGTTCGGTCCGGCGGCGGCCACGTCACCGCCGCCAACACACCTGACGGACAGGCAATGGCCGACAGTGTGAATGCGATGTGGTCGACGGTCCTCTCTGGCGCGCATCAGGTCTGGCATGCGGCCGGATGGCTAGAAGGCGGGCTGACCATGTCGTATGAAAAGTTCATTCTGGACGCTGACAATTGCGGGGCGATGTTGCGCCTTGTCCAGGGAATGAATGTCTCCGCCCAGACCCTGTCTGCCGCCAGTTATGACGAGACGGACCCAGGCGGCAATTTTCTATCGACCAGTCACACTCTGCGTCATTACGCGACCGCGAATTATGAATCGCTATTGCCCGATGCAGGATCGTTCGAGGCATGGACCGAGACCGGAAGCCTGTCTGCCGCCGAACGTGCAAACGGCATCTGGAAAAAGATGCTGTCCAACTATCAGCCACCGGATCTCGCGCCAAGCGCGCACGCCGAGCTTCAAGACTTTGTCGCATCTCGAAAGGCCGAAATGCCGGACGAATGGTATTAAAAGGGAGGCAGATATGACCGAAGAACTCAGCAGGACATCCGCTCTTGCCGCGCGCCACACAGCCCTTGGTTCAGGGCTCGAGGATTGGAACGGAATGGGCACCGCCTGGACCTATAACACCGATCCAAACGACGAACATGACACCGTCCGCGAACGCGCAGGAATGTTCGATATGTCACCGCTCAAGAAAGTTATGGTCCGCGGCCCGGACGCTGCGGCGGTATTGGACCACCTGACGACCCGCGACATGGCACGCATCGCACCCGGACGGAGTGCCTATCTCTGTGTGCTGACCGATCAGGGCACGATCGCCGACGATGCAATCGTCTCGAACAACGGTGGCAACGAATGGATGATCGTTCACGGCTCGGGCGATACGCTTGCACTTCTTGAGGCATCGGCAGCTGGCAAGGATGTCAGCATCGAGTTCACGGATGCGCTGCATGACGTGTCGGTCCAAGGACCGATGGCGCTGGAAGTCCTCGACCCTCACACTGATATCGACATTTCGACCCTCGCCTATTTCGACCACGTTCCCGCGACCTTGTTCGGGCGTTCCTGCCGTATCTCACGCACAGGATATTCCGGTGAACGCGGGTACGAGATATTCGCCGATGAAAGCGTCGTTGGCGGGATCTGGGACGCGCTTGAAAGTGCCGGTGTCATGCCGTGTTCGTTCACGACTCTCGACAAAGTACGCATCGAAGCCGGCCTTTTGTTCTATGGATATGACATGTCCACCGATCACACGCCGTGGGAGGTTGGTCTTGGTTTTACAATCAGCGGGTCGAAAGCAGATTTTCGCGGCAAGGAGGCCGTCTTGAACACAAGAGGGCAAGAGACGGTGAAAAATGTCTGTCTGGTCGTCGATCACAGCGACATGATGGCAGGCGGCGAAATCCTATCGTGGAACGGATCGGACGTGGGTGTGATCAACAGCCCGGCCTATTCGCACCGAATGGGCAAGTCCCTGGCGCTCGCACACGTCGCACCGCACGCAGCGACGGCGGGCACAGACCTGGCGGTTTCCGGCGGCGCGATTACGACGACCGCCCGGATTGTCGATATGCCGATCTATGACCCGGCAAAGGCAAGAACCCACACCTAACTGGTTCAGTTTTCCCGCGCGGCCCTGAGCGCCCTCAGGACGGCAACGATTTCCCGGTCCCGTTGCGCTGCCATATCGGTGAAGTGCCGATCCCCGGCGATATCGTCGCAGCCACCGACCATACGGTCGCGAAGCTCCTCTGTCAGATCCGGTGCTTCCAAGCGCGTCCATGGCAACTTCAACGCCGGACCAAACTGATCC
Organism: uncultured Limibaculum sp.; assembly: GCA_951813525.2. GTDB lineage: Bacteria > Pseudomonadota > Alphaproteobacteria > Rhodobacterales > Rhodobacteraceae > Thermohalobaculum. The sequence goes on along the minus strand of CATOTJ020000002.1, from coordinate 647,390 downwards.
AGATTGGTTGCCATGCCGCCTTCGCCGCAGGCGACATGAAAGGCCATGCATTGCCCCTGCGAGACCATGCGCGGCGCGGGACCGTTCATCAAGGCGATGTCAATATCCTCCGGCGTCGCCTCGCCATTGGCAACCATATGCAGTGCTTCGCGCCAAAGCGCTTCCTGCAGACGCGTGGCAACGAACCCCGGGATCTCCTTTTTCATCAATAGCGGGGCTTTTCCCGCCCGCTTAAAGAAGTCGCCAGACCATTGAACAGCCTCCGGGTCGGTATGCTCGCCGCCGACGATTTCGACCAATGGCAGAAGATAGGGCGGGTTGAACGGGTGCGCGATCACGCAACGACCCGGGCTGGCGCAATCGCGTTGAATTTCGGTCATTGTCAAGCCAGAGGTCGACGAGCCGATCACCACATTTTCGGGTACAGACTGTCCCAATGCCCGGTAAAGCGCTTGCTTGACCTCCAATATCTCGGGCGCGCTTTCCTGAACGAAGTCCGCGCCATCCACCGCGTGATCCAAGTCATGAACAATCGTCAATCTGTCCATGCTGGCACCCGGCGCAAGTCCCAGATCGGTCAGGCTTTTCCAGGCCGTTTGTAAGATATCGCGGAAGGCCGGTATCTCGGCCGGATCGTGCAAATAGCTGGTGACATCATAGCCGCGCGCCAGGAAATGTGCCGTCCAGCCGCCGCCAATCGGGCCGCCGCCGATGCTGGCGATCTTTGTAACGCTTTCTGGGGCGCGATACATCATTCGCCTTTGAAGTTGGGTTCGCGCTTTTCAACAAAGGCTGCCACACCCTCGGCGGCGTCTTCGGATCTCAGCATTTTGCGATAGGTCGGCATCGGATCTGTGCGCATCTTATGAAAAGCGGCCTCCAGCGGCACACATTCGATCTCGCGTTGCACTTCCTTGACACTTTGCATGGCCAAGGGTGCGGACCAGGCGATCGAGGCCGCCCATTCACGCGCGGCGGCCATCAAGTCCTGCCGGGGCACCACCTTGTTCACCAATCCGTAGTGCGCCGCTTCATCTGCCTTCATCCGTCGCCCCAACAGGAACATTTCCATCGCAATGTTATGCGGTATCCGCCGTGGCAGCCTTTGCAGTGCACCCGCATCCGGCACGATACCAAGCGGCATCTCGGGCAACCCAAATTCGACATGATCGGCAGCAATCAACAGGTCGCAAGCCATGGCCATCTCAAAGCCGCCACCGATTGCCAAACCGTTGATGGCAGCGATCACCGGCTTGTTCAGCGCCCAGTTCTCGGTCAATCCGGTGAACCCGCCAAACCCGTAATCGTCCGACTCCCACCAGTTATCCAACTGCATCTCGCCGTCGTTCAGCGCCTTCAGATCCCAACCCGCCGAAAAGATCTTCTCGCCGCCACCAGTCAAAATGGCGCAGCGCAACTCTTTATCGTCATGCAATTCCTTGAAGGCGGCCGCCAACGCCCGAGAGGTCGGCACGTCGATTGCGTTGACCTTTCCGCGCGCCAGCGTGACTTCCAACACCTGGCCATCGCGGCGGATTGTTACTCCGTCAGACATCTGGTGTTCTCCGGTTCACGGCGAGGGATCGGTGATGCATCTGAACTCCGGCTACGACATCGCAGGGATCACTTCCTCGCAAAAGAGTTTCATGGACCGCTTCTGTTGGTCCTGGGTAAGGCCCATCGACGCGTAATAGATGAACTCGGTCACTCCAAGATCATCGTAGATCTTCAGTTTTTCGATGGCTGCTTCCGGGCTGCCGAACAACAGGTTCTCTTCCAACATCGCCGGTTCATATTGTTCCCGGCCATCCAGTTCGTTCAGCGGGATCGGCGCCGGAAACCCGTTCGTTACGCCGCCCGCATTGCGGTACAGGTTTTCAAACTGGCTCAGAACACGGCGAACCGCGTCGATTGCGCCCTGACGATCAGCTTCATTGTCATAAATGCAGGAATGACGCATCAGCGCAAAGCGCGGGTCCCAGCCATTGTTGGCCTTGGCGATCGCTTCGCTCAGTTGCTGTTTGTAAAGCTCGGCTTCGGCATGCGGACGGGTAAAGGGCCAGCACATGATATGCGCCTTCTCGCGCATCGCGTAGTCATAGGTAATCGGCGAGCGGGCTGCCACCCAGACCGGTATTTCTTCCTGCACAGGCTTTGGCACCGATGTCGAGGCGGGGAACTGCCAGAACTCGCCGTCATGGGTGTAGTCCCCCTTCCACAATTCGCGCAAAGCCGGCAGCATTTCCTGCATATAGCGCCAGCCGTCGCTTTGCTTCAGACCTGGCCGCATGCGGTCGAACTCCCGTTGATAGGCACCGGAACCGATACCGAATTCCAGGCGCCCTCCAGAAATTAGATCCAGGAACGCCGCTTCCCCCGCCAGGTTAATCGGGTGCCAATAGGCCGCCGTTGCAACTGCGGTTCCCAACCGAATTTTGCTGGTATTGCTGGCCCACCAGGTCAGAATCTGGAACGGGTTCGGGGCGATGGTCATTTCCAGCGCATGGTGCTCGGCGGCCCAGACAATCTCGAATCCGCCCTCCTCGGCCATCTGCACCATTTCCAGCGTGTGGCGCGCGACGTCGTTCATATCCATGCTATCGTCGATACGTTCCAGATTGATCGCGAGTTGAAACTTCATGCGGTGACCTCGTTCTGATGGGGTTGGCTCGGTTGCATGGCGCAATCTAACAATCCCTGCGCCGCGGTCATCTGCCGGGCGTACCAATTGGCAAATCCTGCAACATTTGATTCCAGCAATGGTTGGAACGGTCCCTGCCGCGCGTCAGGGTTCGAAAGGCCGCGATGCTGGTTGACGAGGGCCGGAATGTCTTCGTCCAGCGCTGCGTCAAGACGCCCGTGATAGGCCGCCAATTTCGCCTCGGCATCCGGCAAGGCAAGCGTTGCCCGCGGAAAGCAGGCCGTCTGCACGACATGGCAGCGATCCGGTCCCAACGGATAGGCCTCGTAGGTCCAAAGCGCATCGGTACCCGCCGCGAAGGTCATGTTTGGAAACACCCATGTATAGCGCACGCCCGCAGCTTCGCGCCCCTGAAGACCGGGGATCGACGGCAGGGCTTTGTCCTGCTCGGTCTGCAGCAGCCCGCCGGTGCCATCGGTTCCGCCGAATTGGCTGGAATAGGCACCGTCCGTTGCGGTGCCCGGGTCAGGCCTCAAATAGACGTCATCGATGCTGTCCGCGTGTACGAACGGAAGGTGATAATACTCATTGAAAACCTCGATGAAGGCTTTCCAGTTGCAATCGACCTGCAGCTCGCGCCGTCTTGTCGTGATCAAGGCGTCCAACGGCCAAGGCGCGTGAACATCGCCAAAGTCGCCGAGAACGTCGTCCAGTTCCCCGGCGTCGGGATCCAGACAGATAAAGACAAATCCCAAACGCTCCTCGGCGCGGTACGCGATCAAGCCGAAATTGTCGCGATCAAAACCCGGTGCGGCTTCCATGTGCGGTGCTGCAACAAGCGATCCGTCCAGCCGGTAGGCCCAGGAATGGAACGGGCAGCGGATTGCGCGGCACTCGCCCGAACCATCCAACAGGCGCGCGCCGCGATGACGGCACGCATTTGCAAAGGCCCGCAACTTGCCCGCGCGGTCGCGCAAAAGGATGATGGACTGTCCGGCGATATCCAACGCCGCATAGGCGCCCGGCGCCGCCACAACGTCGGCACGCCCTGCACCAAACCAATGGTTGCGAAAAAGCTTTGCCTCCTGCTGCGCCCAATCGGCATCGCGATAACATCCCGGCGGCAGCGATAACGCCCGCTCGGGCGGGCCGATACACGCGGACAGCGCTTGTCTGATGGCATCGGACACCCGCCGCCCCTCAGCGCATAACGAACGGGTTGGCCATCGGCTCGTCGGATGTGTTCATCCATACGGTCTTTGGGCGCGTGTAATCGTACATCGCCTGGAACCCGCTTTCGCGGCCATATCCCGAACCTTTGATGCCGCCGAATTCAGCTATGGGAGAGACAACGCGGTAAGTGTTGACCCAAACGATACCGGCCCGGACCGCGTTTGCCATCCGCAGGGACCGGGCGCTGTCGCGCGTAAAGATGCCGGCGGCCAGTCCGTGTTCTGTATCGTTGGCCAGTTCGATCACCTCGTCTTCCGTCGTGAAGCGTTGAACGCACAGGACAGGGCCGAAAAGTTCAGTATCAACGATGCGCAGGTCCTGACGCGGACAGGCGACGATCGTCGGCTGAAAATACAGGCCATCCATGCCATCGGGGCGTTTGCCCCCGGTCAGGATTTCCGCCCCTTCGCTGACGGCATGCGCCAACTCGCTCTCGATCTTGTCGCGTTGCCCGGTTGTGCAAAGCGGACCCATCTGAGTTTCTTCCAACAGCGGATCGCCAATTCGGATCTCTTTCGCCAGCGCGACCATCCTTTCCAGGAACTCATCGGCGATATCGTCGTGCAGATACAGCCGCGATCCCGCCACACAGCTTTGACCTGTGGCGCCGAAAATTCCGGCAATCGAAGCGTTTACTGCGCTTTCGATATTGGCATCGTCAAAGACGATAAACGGCGATTTACCGCCCAGTTCCAGGGAAACTTCTGCAAAGTTGTTCTTCGAGTTCTCCAAAACCAGCCGTGCCGCGCCCGGTCCACCGGTGAACGAGATCCGCGCGACCAGAGGATGCGAGGTCAGCGCCCGCCCGCACGGATCACCATGGCCAGAGACAATGTTGACGACGCCGGGCGGAAACCCCGCGGCTTCGATCAACTCGCCAAATTCCAGCATGGCGGCAGAGGCATGTTCCGAGGCTTTCAGAACGACCGTATTGCCCGCTGCCAAAGCCGGGCCGATCTTGACGGCGACCAGAAAAAGCTGGCTGTTCCAGGGAACCACCGCAGCAACGACGCCCAACGGCTCGCGGCGGGTAAAGACGAACATATCCGGTTTGTCGATCGGCAGCGTTTCACCGGCAATCTTGTCCGCGCATCCCGCATAAAAATGAAAAAACTCGGCAATGTATTTGGCCTGCCAGCGCGTTTCTTTCAGCATCTTGCCCGTGTCGACCGACTCGGTACGGCCCAGCTGCTCGGACTTGTCCGCCAAAAGATCGCCCAGTTTGCGCAGACATCTGCCCCGCTCAGTCGGGGTCATCTTTGACCAGGGGCCTTTCAGAAAGGCGTCATGTGCGGCGCAAACGGCCCGGTCGACATCTGCTTCTGTCGCTTCGGGCACACGGCTCCAGACTTTTCCCGATGCCGGGTTCACGCTGTCGAAGGCCCCGCCATCCGAGGCCACGGCCCAATCTCCATCGATCAGCATTTTATAGTCGTGGATGTCGGTCATTTGACTGGCCCTCCTTCAGCAACTGATTCCCATCGTTGACACAAGCTGTCGGGGCGGCTGCGTTTTTTTCGTCTCGTTCAGTCGAAAAAACTGCATGGGTGTCAGGGCACCGGTTTATCGTGCCCGCAAGTGCGGTGCTGGTAACGGCGGTGCTGGTAAGGGAGGTGCTCGCAATGGCAAACCGTAAGCCTGCGGTCTTCGGACTGCCGGAATTCGAGTTCATCGCCCCTGCCCCGCGCGGGACTGCAGCGTAATGCGCAGCGACGCCCCCGACGGAACGGCATACGAGCTTTATGGCCCTGATGACGCACCGGCCGCCGCGTTGATCCATGGTGTCGGCTTGAACCGCCATTGCTGGCAATGGACAGTGCCTGCCCTGGCAGATCGTTACCGTGTCCTGGTTTATGACTTCTACGGTCACGGCGACAGCCCGCCGCCACCCGAAACGCCGTCGATGACCTTGCTGTCCAAGCAACTGCAACGGGTTATGGATCACTGCAAAATGGACCGCGCGGCGATCGTCGGCTTTTCGCTGGGCGGAATGATCGCTCGGCGCTTTGCCCAGGACGTACCGGCGCGGGTCGCGTCGATCGCGATCCTGCATTCGCCGCACCAGCGCACGCCAGAGGCGCAGGCAGCAATTGCCGCCCGGGTCGCCCAGGCTGAAACCACCGGCCCGTCTTCAACCGTAGATGCGGCGTTGGAGCGTTGGTTCACTGACGATTATCGCCGCACGAACCCAAAGATGATGGATCTCGTGCGAAATTGGGTCACGGCCAACGATCCTGCCGTCTATCACACGGTCTACCGGTTGCTGGCCGAAGGCGTGGCCGAACTGATTGCGCCCTCACCACCGATCAGTTGCCCCGCATTGGTGATGACGGGCGACGAGGATTTCGGCAACGGGCCCGAGATGACCCGGGCCATTGCCGCCGAAATCGCCGGGTCCGAGGTCCATATTCTGAAGGGTCTTCGCCATATGGCGCTGGCCGAACGACCGGACGCCGTTAATGAACCGCTGGCAAATTTCCTGGACCGCACGCTCGGCGGACAGCGACGACAACAAACCAAATAGGACCGACCAATGCTGGAAGAGCTTAGAAAAGTCGTCACCTTCGACGAAGATGTCCACCGCGAAGGCGGTCGCGCCGCCGAACGGCCGCTGCGAATGATTGGTGTTGCGGCGGTCGTCGCCAACCCATGGGCTGGGCGCGGGTTTGTGGAAGATCTGCAACCCGACATTCAGCGAATGGCGCCGGAGCTGGGGAATATGCTGACCGAGCGGTTGATCGCGCTCGCGGGATCGGGCGAGGCAATCGAAGCTTACGGCAAAGCGTGTATCTCGGGTACGAACTGTGAAATCGAGCATGCCTCGGCTTTGATCCACACGCTGCAATTCGGGAACTTTTACCGCGAAGCGGTTGGCGCGAAAAGCTATCTCGGCTTCACCAACACCCGCGGCCCGGCCAACACGCAAATCCAAGTGCCGCTTATGGACAAGAACGACACGGGCCGCCGGTCGCACTATCTGACCGTCCAGTTTTCGATCTATGACGCGCCTGCAGCGGATGAACTGGTTGTGGCCTTCGGCGCGGCCACAGGCGGGCGGCCGCATCACCGGATCGGTGACAGATATTCAGACCTGGCCGCACTGGGCCGCGACGTCGAGAACCCTGCCGGGGTCTGAATGAATTGCATATAGACCCGGGTAAGCTCGATCGGCTGCCCGGTTCCCCTGCGATCCCATCGGCGCGGCGCGATCCTCCCCGGCCTACATCGAACGCAAATCCGGTTGTCGCTCCTTATCCAGCGACCCCAGAAATTCTGACAAAGTTCCCGGCCAAGTCGGGGCCGCTTCATCTTGGGGCCAGGCCTCGCGATATTCGGACGGCCGACGCCCGAAGAACTTTCCAAAGGAATGGGCAAAGTGCGAAAGCGTGTTAAAGCCGGACGCGGTCGCAACCTCGCGCACGCTCAACTCGGTCGAGATCAACAGCACCCGGGCGTTCTGCAATCTCAACAGCAGTCCGAACTGCACGACAGTGCATCCGACATGGCGTTTGAACTGTCGTTCCAACTGACGTTGAGACACACCCAGTTCCGCCGCGACTTCCGGCACACTCAGCGGATCCTCCATATTGCGTTCGATAAGGGAAATTGCCTGACGCACCAACGGTATCATCGTTTCGGTGCTTTGCCCCATCGTATGACGTTGCGCGGTCGCGCCGGTTCTGATCGGGTGGTGCATCATCTGATCGGCAATCTCGCCGGAAAACCCAGCACCATGGGACCGCTCGATCAGACGCAACATCAGGTCGATACCGGCCACGCCGCCTGCGCAGGTCATGATCCGGTCCTGAATCGTGAACAGCTGCTCGGTCACTTCGATATCACTGAAGGTTTCCTCGAACCCCTTCAGCCATGACCAATGCGTTGTCGCATTGCGTTCGCTCAACAATCCCGCCCGGGCAACGATGTAGCAGCCGAGTTCGACCGAGCAGATGCAGTCGCCCTCGCGATGGCGTTTTCGGATCCACGAGGTCAAGGCACGGTTTTCATAGTGTTCCGTTCCCCAGCTTCCCAGGACGAACACATAGTCGGCGCGACCGACTTCCTCCGCCAATTTGGCGCCGTCCAGCGACATGCCATTGCTGGCCGGCACCTCAGGGCCATCGAAGGAGACAACTTCCCAACTGAACGCGGACGCTGGCAGCAGATAATTGGCGATCCGCATCACTTCGATCATGGTGATAAGGGTTGTAATATTGAACCGCGGAACAACTGCGAAAATCGCGTGGACTTCGGCGCGTTCGGTGTCACTTCCGGCCTTTAGCTTCAACGTCATCCGAATGTCCCAGGCTGCAAACGCGGTGCGTTTTTTCGCCATTCTGGCATTAGGTCCGTCGATTAATCGACAATTTTCTTGCAGCCGAGCCCAACAAATGAGTCCCGAACTGCGGGAGGACATGATGAACCACGAAGTGATTGTGACCTGTGCGGTTACGGGCGCGGGCGATACGACAGGCCGCAGCCCTCATGTTCCCGTCACACCAAAGCAGGTCGCCGATGCGGCGATCGAGGCCGCGCAAGCGGGCGCGGCCATTGTTCATCTGCATGTTCGCGATCCTGAAAGCGGACAAGGGTCACGCGATCCGAAATTGTTCAAAGAGGCCGTCGACAGGGTTCGTGACAGCGGCACGGATGTAGTGATTAATCTGACCGCCGGGATGGGCGGCGATTGGACACCCGACCCAGCGAACCCGGCAATGCCAGGCCCCGGCACCGATATGATCGGGCCTGAAGAACGCCTGGCCCATGTAAAGGAATGCCTGCCGGACATCTGCTCGCTGGACTGCGGGACGCTGAATTTCAGCGACACCGATATGATCTATATCTCGACCCCGCCAACCCTGCGCCGCATGGCCGCGTTGGTTCAGGAATGGGGCGTGAAGCCAGAGCTGGAAGTGTTCGACCTCGGCCATATCCGGTTTGCCCGCGCAATGATCGACGAAGGCCTGATCGACGCACCGCCGATGTTTCAGATCTGCTTGGGAATTCCCTACGGCGCAGATCAGACTGTCGAGACGATGGTTGCCATGAAATCCCACCTGCCGCCCGGCGCAAGTTGGGCCGGGTTCGGGATCAGCCGGATGCAGATGCCCATGGCCGCTGCCGCTGTGGCACTGGGCGGCAATGTTCGTGTGGGGCTCGAGGACAACATTTATCTGGATCGCGGCGTCCTGGCGACGAATGGCCAATTGGTGAACCGCGCCGTCGAAATCATCGAACGCATGGGCGGACGGGCCGTCACCCCGCAAGAGGCACGCAACAAGCTGGCATTGCGCGGGGCCGTTGCATGAACCAAACCGTCGCCTCGGGTGGATTGACGCTGAACGGGTTGTCCAAACGGTTCGGCAATTTCCTGGCAGTCGACAATGTCGATCTCGAGATCCGGCGCGGCGAGTTTATGACGCTTTTGGGACCTTCGGGATCGGGCAAGACAACGCTTCTGATGATGATCGCCGGTTTCCTGGATGCCTCCGAGGGCGATATCCTGTTGGACGGCGCGTCGATCCGGAATGTCCCCGCCGAAAAGCGTAATTTCGGCATGGTCTTTCAGGGGTACGCACTATTCCCGCATATGACCGCGCGCCAAAACATCGCCTACCCGCTCGACGTGCGAAAACGCCCCAAATCCGAGATCGGCGCACGCGTCGACGAGATGCTGGACCTGGTGCGATTAACTGAATTTGGCCATCGCAAGCCGGCGCAGCTATCCGGCGGGCAACAACAACGGGTCGCTTTGGCGCGGGCGCTATGCTTTGCGCCGCCTGTTCTGCTGCTCGACGAGCCGTTAGGGGCGCTGGACAAGAAGCTGCGCGTCGAAGTTCAGGACCAACTGAAAGATATCCACCGGCGCGTCGGCACGACGTTCATCTACGTCACGCATGATCAGGAAGAAGCGCTTTCGATGTCCGATCGCATTGTCATCATGCAAGATGGCGCGATCGAACAGGTGGACACGCCCACGGACCTCTATGAGCGACCGCGTACCAAGTTTGCGGCGGGCTTTCTGGGCAAGAGCAATTTTCTGGACCTGGATGACGGGATCTACGCTTTGCGCCCGGAAAAGATCGACATTGTCCCCCAGGGTCAGGCCAAGGGCGATGTCCGCCTGACGGGGACCATTCGCGACATCACCTACTTTGGATCAGTTCAAAAATACATGGTCGCGATCGAGGGCCGGGACGAGATCGAGGTCGATGTGGATAGCTGGCGAAATCAGCACAACCTGCAAACCGGCCAGCCGGTCGAACTGAGCTGGACCAATAACGCCGCCATCAGACTGGAGCAGAGCTGAAACGACGAAAGAAGGCGCAGATCAAAAGGCGTCACACCTGCCGGGCAATCGCGCCCGGGATCAACAAGGAGGATACACCATGCACGACAAGCAATTCATGAAAGAGACGCTGGTTGAAAGTGCCCACGCCTTCAAGGACGGCCGGATGGACCGGCGGACATTCTTGGCGCTCTGCGGCGCCGCTGGTGTCGCAACATCGGCCGTCATGGCTGGTGATGCCCATGCCGCTGCGGACCATGTCGTCATGTGGAACTGGGGCGGCCAGTCGGTCGAATGCCACGGCTCGGCCATCGGCGATGCGTTCACCGCTGCAACCGGCAAAGGCGTCAAGTTCGACACGTCCGGCCCCCTGGAGGGCAAGATCAAGGAAATGGTCGACAGCGGCAACGTCACGGCAGATGTGGCCGATGCCGATCTGTTCAACGCCGTCTCTTTGGGCCCGACCGGACATCTCGAGGCAATCGACTACAACATCGTCGACAAAGCCAAGACCCTGCCGCAATACGCGCTGGAGTACGGCGTCTCGATCATTCTCTACGGCTACGCTTTTGTTTACGACACCGAAGCCTATGGCGATGCGCCGCCGAAGGACTGGGCCGACTTCTTCGATACCAAGAAGTTCCCCGGCACCCGCGCGCTCTACAAATGGGCCAATGGCTCGTTGGAAGGCGCTTTGATGGCTGATGGCGTGCCGGGTGATCAGTTGTACCCGCTGGACATGGACCGGGCGCTGACCAAGATCAAATCGATCAAGGATGACAGCATCTATTGGGGTTCGGGGTCCGAGGTGCATTCAATGTGCGTCAATGGCGAGGCTTCGATGGCAATCATCTGGCAGAACCGCGGGCGCAACATCGAGACGGACACGGAAGGGCGCTATAAGCTGGTGAACAATCAGGCCATGGCGATGCCGGGTGCGTATATCGTACCAAAGGGCAACCCCGCTGGTCGCGAGGCAGTGATGAAATTCATTGCGACCGCGCAAGAGGTCCCGGCCCAGTTGAAGATACTCGACTGCCTGGGCATGACCCCGTCAAACCCGGCTGCGTTCGACCAGATCCCCGAGGATCAGCAGCCCTATGCCATCACCTCCGCGATGAACATCGACAAGATCGTCTACAATGACCCGGATTGGTGGGGAAGAACGGCGGCGACGCTGTGAACGCCTTCCTGGAAGCGATCAGCTAACGCCAGTTTCCTGGCCGGGGTTCAGTCCCCGGCCGGGCCAGCCTCCCTAAACCGGAACCCAGATGCAAAAGCTGCACCGATATATCAGCCCGGGTTGGCTTTTGGTTGCGCCGTTCCTGCTGGTGGTCCTGGCGCTGTATCTGGGTCCACTGGTGAATATCCTCTGGCTCAGCCTGTCCGACCCGGAACCGGGTCTGGGCAATTATGAGATGCTGCTGACCAACGACACGCTCTCCCGGATTATGTGGACGACATTCCGGATCTGCCTGATCACTACATTGTTCAGCGTCACCTTCGGTTATGTCATCGCCTATTCGATGGTGCACGCGCATCAGCGCCAACAGCACGTCATGCTGACGCTTTTGCTTGTCAGCTTTTGGATATCGGTGCTGGTGCGCACATTTGCCTGGCTGATGCTGCTGGGCCGGAACGGGTTGGTGAACCAATCGCTCGACACGATCGGGCTGATTTCGCAGCCCGTGCCGTTCATGCGCAACGAGTTGGGCGTATTGATCGGCATGATCCACTACATGATCCCCTATGCAGTGCTGCCGCTGCTGGCGAACATGCAGACCCTGGACCCACGGGTCATGGCCGCATCGCGCAATCTGGGCGCCAACGGCGTGCAGACATTCCGGCGGATCTATCTTCCGTTGACCCTGCCGGGGATCGTCGCATCGACGCTGCTGGTCTTCATTCTGTCGCTGGGGTTCTACATCACCCCCGCCATTCTGGGCGGCGGCAAGGTTCTGATGGTGGCCGAGTATATCTCGGTTCAATTGCTGGTGACGCTGAAATGGGGCACTGCGGCGATGCTGGGCACACTGATGCTTGCCGGTGTCCTGGCCCTGCTGTGGATCATGTCACGTTTCATGTCGCTGGGCGCCGTCTTCGGCGGGAGCACGGCGCGATGAGGCAAGGACTGTTCGCCCAGTTTAACCGCGTCGGTGCGTGGCTGGTCCTGATCTTTCTCGTGGTGCCCGCCTTGGTGGCGATCCCGGTATCGCTGACCCCAAAGCGCTTTTTGTCGATGCCCAAGGGCGACTATTCGCTGCGCCATTTCGAACATCTGTTCACATCAGAAGAATGGCTGTCCAGTTTCGCACAAAGCGGGATCATCGCTGCGGTAACCGCGCTGCTGGCAACGGCATTAGGCACATTGTGCGCAATCGGTCTGTGGCGCATCACGTCGCGCTATTCCGAATTGGTCCGCGCGTTTCTGCTTTTACCGCTCATCATTCCGCAGATCATCTCGGCCATGGCCTTCTACCGGCTTTGGATTCCATTGGGATTGTTGGACAACTATGCGGGCCTGATTATCGCCCACACCATTCTGGCCGCGCCGATGGTGCTGATTACAGTCAGCGCCAGCCTGGCGAACTTTGATCCCAAACTGGAACAAGCTTCGCGCAATTTGGGGGCGTCGGGCTGGACGACCATGCGCCGTGTGATCCTGCCGTCGATCAAACCCGGGGTTCTGGCCGGGGCACTGTTTTCATTCATTCTCAGTTGGGACGAGATCGTGGTGACGCTCTTCATCTCGAAATTCGATGTCTACACCCTGCCCCGCCGGATGTGGAACGGCATCCGGGAAAACACCGACCCGACTGTTGCCGCCGCCGCCGTCGTGTTGATCGCCATCACGCTGATTGCATTCCTGATCTCTGCCGTGATCTCGCGCCGCCGTTCCGGCTCCGGCATCAAGGAGAGCACGCCATGAATATCGCACCATCCGGCTTTCAATCTGACCACGAAAACGAGCTGTTGCTGCACACTGTGCGCAGCTTTCTCGACGCCGAGATCTATCCGCACGAGGAAGAAGTCGACCGCTTGGGCGAGGTTCCCGAAGAACTCGGCCGCCAGATCGAGGCCCGGTCGAAAGAGGTCGGTCTCTTCGCGTCAAACCTGCCGGAAGACGTGGGCGGCGGCGGCCTCGGATACGCAGCCATGCATCTGGTCGAACGCGAATATGGCAAGACGTCTCATGCCCTGCATTCATGGATCGCGCGACCGACCGAAATTTTGCTGGCCTGCAATGAAGAACAACGTCAGCGATATTTGCTGCCCTGTGTCCGCGGCGAAAAACGAGAACTGTTTGCGTTGACCGAACCGGATGCCGGTTCCGATGTGATGGGCATGAAGTCGAACGCCCGGCGTGACGGCAGCGATTGGATCTTGAACGGATCAAAGCACTTTATCTCCGGCCCCTGCATGCCGGACTTTGCCATTGTCTTCGCGGCGACGGGCGAGGACGAAACCCCGAAAGGTGCCCGTAAACGAATAACTGCCTTTCTGGTCGATGTCGGCCTGCCCGGCTTTGACTGCCGCGAGGGCACAAAGTGCGTCAGCTATCGCGGGTACAAAACCTTCGAACTCAGCTTTGACAATGTCCGCCTTGGCCCGGATCAGATCCTGGGCGAAGAGGGCCGCGGGTTGGAACTTTCCGGTAAGTGGCTCGGCATGGGCCGGATCTGGGTTGGCGCAACCTGTTGCGGCAAGGCCGAGCGCATAATGAATTTGGCGACCGACTGGGCGGCAAATCGAAAGCAATTCGGCAAACCGATCGGTACCTTTCAGGCCACCGGCTTCCGGCTCGCTGACGGCGCAATGACCCTTCGCGCCGCTGACCTGATGGTCTCGGATGCTGTGGCGCGTGCCCAGGCCAGTGTCATGCAGGATGCCGATGCCGCGATGGTCAAGGTCTACTGCTCGGAAATGCTGAACAAGATTGCCGATGATGCCGTGCAGATTTTCGGCGGGATGGGTCTGATGGAGGAGATGCCGATCCAGCGCCTGTGGCGTGACAGCCGATTAGAGCGGATCTGGGACGGAACGTCTGAAATTCAGCGCCACATAATCACCCGCTCGATCCTCAGGCCCTTGGGCGCATGACGCCAGCCCAACGACAGAATTTTAAGCGGCTGCTGAACCCGCGCCACATCGCGTTCATCGGCGGGCGCGACGCGAAAACGGCAATCACCGAAGCGCGCCGCCGCGGATACCAGGGCCAAATGTGGGCAGTGAACCCGCGCCGCAAAGATCTGGACGGCGTCGCGTGTGTCGCATCGATCGATGACCTGCCGGAAGCGCCCGATGCCGTCTATCTCGCCATTCCGGCCGAGCCTGCCATCCACGCCGTGCAGACCCTTGCACAGCGCGGCGCAGGCGGGGTGGTCTGCTACACGGCGGGGTTCAAAGAAGCCGGCGCCGCCGGTCAGGCGGCCGAAGAACGCCTTCGCGATGCGGTCGGCGATTTGGCCCTTATCGGACCGAACTGCTATGGCGTGATCAACTATATCGGCAATTCAGCGCTCTGGTCTTTTGCCCATGGCGGCGGATCGCCCGGCTATGGCGCCGCCATCATCACACAATCCGGAATGTTGTCTTCGGACATGACGATGGCGCAACGCTCGGTGCCGCTCGCCTACATGATTTCTGCTGGCAACCAGGCGGCGCTGGGCCAGGAAGATTTCTTAGAAGTAATGGTCGATGACCCTGCTGTGCGCGCGATCGGGCTGCATATCGAAGGGCTTCAGGACATCCCGCGCTTCGAAGCCGCCGCCCTGAAAGCCCTGAAACAAGGCGTTCCGGTTGTCGCCCTGAAAACCGGCACCTCCGATATCGGTGGCGCGTTGACGATCAGTCATACTGGCTCGCTTTCCGGCTCGAACGAACTCTACCAGGCACTCTTCGACCGGACAGGCGTCATCGTCGTCACCAATCCTGCGCAGTTGCTGGAAACGTTAAAATTCCTTTGTGTTGCCGGTGCGCCCAAAGGGTCCTGCATCGCCGGATTCACCTGTTCCGGGGGCGGCGCGACGATGCTGGCCGATCATGCCGAAACCATCGGCCTGACATTTCCGCCGATATCACCGGACGCAGACGCCGCGCTGACAAACCTGCTGCCCGAGATTGCAACGGTGTCGAACCCTTTGGATTACACCACACCAATTTGGGGCCAGCCGGAACACACCACCCCGGTTTTCGCAGCGGCGATGGACGGCATTGCAGCGGATGCAGCAATCTTGGTCCAGGACTATCCGGCACCGGTGCTGGATGCCTCGAAACCACTTTACCGAAACGATGCCAAGGCCTTCATTCAGGCTGTTGCCAACGTCCCCGCCGCGATCTGCGCAACGATTCCCGAAAACCTCGATGCCGAAACCCGCGACGCACTGATTGCCGACGGGATCGCGCCCATGCAAGGCATGCATGAAACCCTCAACGCAATTGCGCACGGCGCGAAATGGACGACAGCCCGGGCGCGCCTCCTCGCAGCAAAACCACGTCCGTTGAAGGCTGCAGGCCCAATCTGCGGTCCCGTTATGGTGACGGAAGCGGAGGGCAAAGCATGGGTTGCCCGCGCCGGGCTGGCCGTGCCTGACAGCCGCGTGACCTGCGGGGCGAACGCCGCCCGGACTGCCGAGACGCTAGGCTACCCCGTCGCACTCAAAATGCTCGGCCCGCGCATCGCACACAAGACCGAGATCGGCGCCGTCGCGCTGAACCTAGCAAGCGCCAGCGAGATCATCGCGGCGGCCGAAAAGATGCGCCGTGATGTGACCGACCGCGATCGAACAGCATACAATGACAGTTTTCTCGTCGAACGAATGGTTGCAGAACCCACCGCCGAGTTGATCGTCGGCATTCGTCATGATCCGCAATTTGGTTACGCTTTGACCCTCGGCAGTGGCGGAATTCTGGTCGAGCTGATCGGCGATGCAGTCACCCTGCTGCTTCCGACCTCACAACCTGAAATCCAGGCGGCGTTGGACAATTTGAAGATTGGGGCGCTGATGCGCGGGTTCCGTGGGCGCGCGAAGGTCGATACGCACGGCATCGCGCAATCCCTGCTTCATCTCTGCGATGCCGTGCTGAAATCCGATCCGCCGGTTCATGATATCGAGATTAATCCACTCTTTGTCGGTGCCAACGGTGCCATCGCTGTCGATGTTCTGATGCATATGGCATCCGAATGATGGATCCGAATTATCCAAATCCAGACCTGAACGTCGGACCCGATAACAAGCAGCGTTGGAACCGGCCTGCCCACCGGCGCCACGGATTTCACAATGCGCATCGATTGTTTCGCCGCGCGCACATGATCCGGTCGCGCGACGTGCTGGCGCTGATGCCTGCAACACGCCGCGATCAGAATGATCATCCATCGATCCATGCGCTTTGCGAAAACCCTGCCTTCAGCGCGCTTTCTTGTGTGCGGGGCAATCAGATTTTGCTTGAACGCAGCGCCGAAGATTTCTCGCCCAACCGGCCACATTCGATCCAATCCGTCACAAAGATGCACATGCATTTAATCATCGGGCGGCTGATCGCCGGGGGTCGGATTGACCTTGAAAAAAGGGTTCGCGACTATCTGCCGGAAATCGGCTCGGGTTACGCCGACGCGCAGGTGCAAGATCTTCTGGATATGAATGTCGCCAACGACTTCTCCGAAGATTATGCCGACCCAAGCGCCGATTGCTATACCGAGGAAATCGCCCTCGGCTGGCGGCTGCCTGCCGCCGGTCACGCGGAAACCAGCCTGAAGGAGTTTGCGTGTTCGATCACCGGTGATGATTTGGTGAACCGCACCGGTCACGCGACCTACAAATCCGCCAACACCGATGTGCTGACGCTAATCGCCGACAGTATTGCCACGCGCCCGTTGCTCGCCGAAATCGAGGCAATCGCAGATGCGGCTGGTTATGAGGGGGCGTTCCATATCAGTCTCACACCCGAAGGACTTCCTGCCTTTTCGGGCGGCGGCTGTCTCAGCGCCCGGGATCTCGCACGTTTCGGCCAGATCTTCGCGCGCGGCGGAGAAGATCTGCGCAACCGCACCTTCGGCAACCTGGAATTTCTGTCGCACTCGCGCGAAAGACCGGCCCCTGCAATGACCCCGCCCCGCGATTGGATCAGATATTCCAATCACTTGATGACCGATGGCCGCTTGATCGGCCATGCCGGGTATGGCGGTCAATTCCTGATGATCGACACCCAGACCGGGCTGTCCTGCGCATTCCTCAGCGTGCTTGAAAACGACGCAGGTTATGACGACGATTATGCATCAGAAATCGTCGACGCATTGCGCTCGCTCTGCCTTGCGAGTTGACCATCTGGAAGTCCCGGCGGCGGTTAATACCGTTGTGAAACGTGCTGGCCTCGCGGTCCCGAACCGACCTGCAGAACAGGACACCTGCCGCGCCCATCTCACCACAAAGCACAGCGAATTTGACACCGCCAAACCAATGTGCACGCATCGCCGCCAATGCAGGGGGACGGAATGAATCTTTACGCAAAACTACAGGCGCGCGGACGCCCGGTCCGGGTCGGACTTATCGGGGCGGGAAAATTCGGCTCGATGTTTCTCAATCAGGTTCCGACAACCCCGGGACTGCAAATCACGATGATTGCAGACCTCGCGCCCGACCGGGCAAGAGCGGCCTTGGCCCATGTCGGCTGGGGCGCCGTTGATATCGACGCGGTGCGCTTTACCGATGATGGCTTGGCGCTGTGCACCGACCCGGACGTTGACGTTGTGGTCGACGCCACTGGCCAACCGGCCGCCGGAATTCGCCACGCCCGCGCTGCGATTGCTGCTGCCAAACATATCGTCATGGTCAATGTGGAAGCGGATGTTCTGGCCGGTCCCCTTTTGGCCGCCGAAGCGCGCGATGCCGGGGTCGTCTACACAATGGCCTATGGCGATCAGCCCGCGCTGACCGCCGAACTGGTCGATTGGGCCCGCGCCTGCGGGTTCAAAGTTATCGCGGCAGGCAAGGGCACGAAATACCTGCCCGGTTTTCACCAATCGACCCCGGACACCGTGTGGACCCACTACAATATGGACCCGGACATGGCCCGGCGCGACGGGCTGAACCCGCAGATGTTCAACTCGTTTGTCGACGGCACAAAATCAGCTATCGAGATGGCGGCGATTGCCAACGCCTGTGGGCTGAACGCCCCTGACAACGGCCTGTCCTTTCCACCCTGCGGGGTTGACGACCTGCCCCACATTCTGCGCCCGCGCGATCAGGGCGGAATGCTGCAAGGCAAAGGCATGGTCGAAGTCATTGCGTCCGATGAACGCGATGGCCGCCCGGTTTTTCGCGATCTGCGTTACGGCGTCTATGTGGTGTTGGAAGGCAGCAATGATTATGCCCGGCTTTGCTTCCAGCAATACGGTGTGAAGGCCGACGATACCGGTCGGTATGTTGCGCTCTACCGGCCCGTTCATCTGATCGGCCTGGAACTCGGCATCTCGGTCCTGAACGCGGCCCTGCGGGGCGAACCAACGGGCACGCCAACCGAATTCCGCGCCGATGTCATGGCCACAGCCAAGCGTGACCTGGCAGCGGGAGAGGTTCTGGACGGCGAAGGCGGGTACTGCGTCTACGGTAAACTGGCCCCCGCCGTGGCGTCACTGGCCAAGGGCGCATTGCCGCTGGGCCTGGCCCACGGGGTGACCTTGAAAAACGCCGTCGCGGCCGGAAAGACGGTACGTTGGCACGACGTCGAAATCGACCTCTCGACCGATACCGTGCAGACCCGGCGCGCGATGGAGCAGCGCTTCGGACCGGCCTGAACCTCGATAAAACTGCGATTTCGCGGCACGCCCAAATCCTATGTCTGCCCCGATCTCGCTTCCTGAATTGCGGCCCAGACACGCGCGGGCGTCATCGGCATTTCCAGATGCCGGATTCCCAACGGCGCCAACGCGTTTATGACAGCATTCACTGATGCGGCCAGCGATCCGACAGACCCCGCTTCACCCACGCCCTTGGCGCCGACCGGGTTCACCTTGGTCGGCACCTCGCGGATTGTAAAATCCAGGTCAGGCAGCAGTTCGGCCCGCGGCATCGCGTAATCCATAAAGCTTGCCGTCAGGGGCTGAGCCGTCTCCGGGTCGTAATACATCCGCTCCATCATCGTTTGTCCGACCCCCATGGCGATGCCGCCATGCATCTGGCCCGACAACAGAACAGGCGACAGCGCTTTGCCGACATCTTCGGCAACCGTATAGCGTTCGATCGTGGCAACGCCGGTCTCCGGGTCGACTTCCACCTCGCAGATATGGCACCCGTTCGGGAACGTTACCTTGCTCGGCTCAAATTGCGACTGGCCGTTCAGAGCGCCGCCCTCCTCCTCCAACTTCCCAGCCACTTCGGGAAGCGACACCTGCCGATCCGTTCCCGCGACCCGGAACGACCCGGCCTCGAACACGACATCGCTTTCGCCGACTTCCAGCATATCGGCCGCGGTCGCTATGCCCTTGGCGATGACCTTGTCCATGGCCAAGACAAGCGCAGACCCGCCGGTCGGCGCTGACGCCGATCCGCCGGATCCCCGCCCGCCCGGCAAATCGTCGGTATCGCCCTGCCGGTAATCGATCTGGTCCAACGGGACATCGAACGCCTGTGACACCATGGTGGAAAACGCGGTCTCCAACCCCTGCCCGACCGACATGGCCCCGGCATGAATGACGGCACCGCCGTCGCCATTAACCGTGATCCGGCAATGATCGGCGCCGGGTTTCACAAAAGGTCCGCCAGCCACCTCGATCGGATTGGCAACGCCGATTCCGCGCAGTCGCCCAACCGCCTCCGACGCTGCCTTGCGAGCCGGGAACCCTGACAGATCCGCCTGAGCGCTGGCGACATTCATATCTTCTTCAAACTCGCCGCAGTCATATTCGAACACAAAACCCGTGTTCCAGGGCATCTCGTCCGGCGCGACCAGGTTCCGGCGGCGCAGCTCGAACGGGTCCACCCCCAGATCTGCTGCCGCCAGATCCAACAGACGTTCGATGCAATAAGTCGCCTCGGGCCGCCCGGCCCCGCGATAAGGTCCGGTCGTATGGGTGTGGGTATAGACGCCGTAGGCCTCCGCCGCCGTCGGCCCGATCCGGTAGACACCGGAAATTCCGCCAAGATTACCCAACCCGCCCAGCGAGCGCCCCTGCAAGTAAGCGCCGATATTGATGTCCCAATGCACATGCAGACCCAAAAGATTGCCGTCGTCGTCAAATCCAAGCTCGCCGTCGAACCGCATGTCCCGGCCATGATCGTCGACCAGCGCCGCCTCGGTCCGGTCGGCAACCCATTTCACTGGCCGACCCAGATCACGAGCGGCGTGAAGGCACAGAACATCCTCGACATAGGACGTGATCTTCATCCCGAACGAGCCGCCCACATCGTGGGTGATCACGCGCATCTCTGATGGATCGATGCCGAAGATCGCAGCCAACTGTCCCTTGATCGCATGCGGGCTTTGCGAACAACTTTCCAGCGTCAGGCGGCCATCATCGGCAACCCGGCCCAGGCAGGCCCGCGGCTCCATGGCATGAACGGCAATCCGGCTGACGGCGCTCGACAATTGAACTTTGCGCGGCGCGCGATCCAGCGCCGCGCGCGCCGCGTCGTGATCGCCCCGGGACCAGACATAGGCAACATTGTCCGGCACCTCGGCATGAACGCTCGGCGCACCATCCGTGCGGGCCGACAGCGAAGTTGTGACCGGATCGGTCTCGTCGTACTCGATCTCGATCATTTCCGCCGAATCGCGCGCGGCCTCGACGCTGGCCGCCACAACAAAGGCAATGGCTTCACCGACATAGCGCACCTGCCCGGTCGCCAGAATGGGCCGTGCCGCCTGAAAGGCAGGCTCGCCATTTGTCATGGGCAGGTTCGGGCCGCAAGGCATGTGGGTCGGGCCGCCATCTGCCAATTCTGCGGCCGTATAGACCGCCAGGACACCGGGCGCCGCGCGCGCCGCCCCGACATCGACGGACAGCAACCGTGCCGGGGCTGCACTGGCCCGCGCAACAGCGGCGTGTACCATTCCATCGGCCACCAGATCGGTCGCATAGTACCCGGCCCCGGTGACAAAGCGGGCATCTTCCAATCGCCCCTGAAAGGCCGCGAACTTTTCCATTTCGTCTTCTCCTTGCCCGGCTCGGTTTCCCGGACCGGCGCGGGCTGCAACCTTCTATCCCGGGCGCTTCGATACCGGTCAGCGTCCTTGAAATTCCGCCTTGCGCTTTTCCATAAACGCCCGCCGCCCCTCCTTGAAATCTTCGGAGGCAAAGCAACGCGCGACCATCTCGTCGCAGCGCGCCAAATCGCGCTCGCCCGGATCGGCAAGCACCTGGGTCGAAATGAATTTCATCGTAGCAACCGTCAGCGGTGCATTGTCGGCGATGCCGCCTGCATACTCGGAAACCACCGCTTCCAACGCGCTTTCAAGCACGACCTGCTGTACCAAGCCGATCCTGGCTGCATGCTCGGCATCGATCCGCCGCGCCGTGAACATCAGGTCCCGCGCATTCGCGATACCGACAATCGCCGCCAGGCGCTTGATGGCCGTGAAGGGATACCCCAGGGCCAGCCGGGCCGCAGGCATGCCGAACTGCGATTTGTCCGAGCAGATCCGAATATCGCAGACACAAGCCAGATTCAGACCGCCGCCGATGCAAAACCCGTCGATCATCGCGACCGTTGGTTTTGGGAACGCCTCGATCCGCTCGTAAACCTTGCCGGTCTGCGCGTTGTAATGCTGCTGGGCCTCTGCCGTTCCGCGCTTGTCCTCGAACTCCGAAATATCGGCCCCCGACACAAACGCCTTTCCACCGGCACCGGACAAAACGACGACACGCACGTCCGGATCCGCTTCAAACGCGTCCAGGATCTCGGACGCCCGCTCCCACATCGACAACGAGACGGCGTTGCGCTTTTCGGGCTGATTAAAGATCATGTGCCCGATCGCACCGTCCCGGCGCATCAGCATTTTGTCGGTCATCTCTTCTCCTCGTGGCGGTGAATGGCCTGATGGCCTATCGCCCACATTCTTGGCTCTGCGGCCCGTTCATCCGTCCTGTGCCGAGTGGCGGGCTGGAATGGCCCGTTCGATGAAACGCGTTATTGTCGTCTGGTGCTGCACCCTGCGCGCGACATCGCCGAACAGGATCGGCAAAGCAGGTTCAAATCGCTTACTTCAAACCACATTGCGCGCCCGCAGATCGGCGATCTCCTCCTGCGCAAATCCGGCGTCGGCCAGAACCTCGTCGGTATGCTCGCCTCTGTCAGGCGGATGCATGGCCATCGATGTCGGTGTCCGGCTCATCCTGATCGGTTGCGCAACCATCTGGGTCGTTCCGTGGGTCAGGGTTTCGATTTCCGCACCCATCCCCAAATGTTGCACCTGCGGGTCCGCAAAGACTTCGTCAATCTTATTGGCAGGTCCCGACGGAACACCGGCTGCCACCATCGTCTCGACCACTTCGGCCATTGTCATCCCGCTCGTGACATCGGAAATCGCAGCGTTCATCGCGTCGCGATTGGCGGTACGCGCATCTTGCGTGGCAAACCGTTCATCCTCGATCCACTCGGGATGGCCCAGCGCGTTGCAGAGCCGCCCGTAGATCACCGCACCTGACACGGCGATGTTCACCGCGCCATCGGAACAAGGGAACAAACCCGTCGGCACGGATGTCGGATGATCGTTGCCAACCTGGCCCGCGACCTCTCCGGCCATCAACCAACGCGAGGCCTGAAAGTCCAACATCGCAATCTGTGCCTGCAACAGCGATGACGACACCCATTGCCCGCGACCTGATTTCTCGCGTTCCAACAATGCAATCAGAATCGCCTGCGCTGTGAAATGGCCCGATGTCAGATCGGCCACCGGAATACCGACCCGCATCGGCCCTTCGCCCGGCGCTCCGGTGATGGACATCAGACCGCCCATTCCTTGTGCAATCTGGTCAAAACCCGGCCGCGCCGCATAAGGGCCGTCCTGCCCGAACCCAGAGATCGACGCCAGGATTATGCGCGGGTTCACTGCCGACAGACTGTCGTAATCAATGCCAAGCCGCGTTTTCACATCCGGCCTGAAATTCTCGACGACAACATCCGCACCCTCGACCAGTTTCAGAAACACGCGCAATCCGTCGGGATCCTTCAGATTGAGCGTAATCCCGCGCTTGTTCCGATGCAGGTTCTGAAAGTCAGACGTCGCCCGCCCGGCCCCCAATGCGCCGTCCGCCTCCAGTGCGGCGGGCATCTCGACCTTGATCGCGTCGGCGCCCCAATCGGCCAACTGACGCACACAGGTCGGGCCGGAACGCACCCGCGTGAGATCCAGCACCCGGATATGATCCAACGCCGACGATGCGGGTTTGTGCGGCATACCAGAAATCTCCCCTATGGCGCCGATCCGGTTTGCACCGGCCAGGCGAAGCGATACTCTAAGCGTGCCGCGCCGCGCCGCAAGACCGTGCGGGTGAAAGGGAAGGCTATCATGGATGGGATTCAGACCGTCGCACCGGTTCCGCTTTCAGGCGCTTTGGGTGCCGAGATGCCGGGAACAGACCTCGCCAGATTGGATGAAGCCGAATTCTCGGACGTCTATCAGGCCTTTCTAGGCCATCAGGTCTTGGTCTTTCGCGACCAGATGCTCGACGCACAGGCTTACCTGGCCATAGCCCGGCGTTTTGGTGCCCCGGTTCCCTACCCGTTCGCAACCGGCATCGACGATCATCCGGAAATCACGGTGATCATCAAGGAACCCGAACAGACCTCAAATTTCGGCGGCATGTGGCACTCGGACACGACCTATCGCCAACAGCCGCCAAAGGCGACGATGCTGATGTGCATCGAAACGCCGGAGGCAGGCGGCGATACGATATTTGCGTGCCAGCACCGCGCCTATGATGCGCTATCGCCGGGCCTGCGCGATCTTCTTGCCGGTCTGAAGGCCATCTCCAGCTCGGCCAAGAATGCCTCCGCCTTGCGCACCACGCATTTGTCCACCGGCACAATGACCGGGACAGGCAAGGGTGACACGATGACCGCGTCGCACCCGGTTGTTCGCATTCATCCGGAAACCGGGCGCCCTGCACTCTATATCAATCGCTCGCACACAATCGGGTTCGAAGGCTGGTCGCCTCAGGAAAGCGAAGATCTTCTGGACTATCTTTTCCAGCACCAAATTCAGCCCGAATTTACTGCCCGCATTCGCTGGCGCCCCGGCACGGTCGTCATTTGGGACAACCGATCGTCACAGCATTGCGCCATCAATGACTATGACGGCCATCGGCGCGAGATGTGGCGGATCACCCTGGCGGGTGGCGCGCCGCGCGGGCGCTGAGTTCAGCCGAGCGCCGGGCAGAACAAGCCCGCCCGGGCGCCAGCCCAATCAGGCGGCTGGTGCCACCGTCATCACCTCGTAGAAGATAATCAGCGTCGACAGCAATCCGACCACAAACGCGAGCGTGCGCACATACGGAATGCCGATCCAATAAACGACGGCATGGGCAACCCGGGAATAAAAGAACACCGCAGCCCATAACGCCGTCGTCTCGTTCGCCGCACCGGTGACGTGGGCGATCAGGATCAGAACCGCAAACGGCGCCAGGGTTTCGACCGAATTCAAGTGCGCGCGATTGCAGCGTTTAACCCAGGCGGGCAGTTCCGGCGGGGTCGGGTCGCGATAGGACGCAGCGGATGCGCCGCCATTGGCCATGGCCAGGCCAACGATATAGGGGACCCACAAAATTGCGGTCAGCACTGCCGTCCAGGCCAGCCATGTGAGATCGGGTGTCATCAACCTTCTCCTTATAGTTAACCATTTAGTAATGTAATAATTGCGACCCGAATTCAACCCCAATCAGCATCCCAACGCCTCGGCGATACCGGCAACATGATCGGTGATGATGTCCCAGTTGTCGGTCGCGCCGAAATCGCGCTCCTGATCCGGGCCATATTCATCGGGCCGGTTTACATAGGCTGTTCGCATGCCCTGCACGCGCGCCGCGGCCAGATCGTCGTTATGGGCAGCGCACATCATCACCTCGCCGGGCGCCATTCCCAAAGCCCGGCACGCGTTCAAATACGCCTCGGGCATCGGTTTATAGGCGCGGGTCGCATCCGACGACCCGATCACATCCCAGGGCAAACCGGCGCGTTTGGCCATGTTCACCAGCAGCGGCGTGGACCCGTTCGATAAGGGCCCGATGATAAACGCGCGCGACAAACGCCGCAGCCCCGGGACCGCATCGGGCCAGGGATCAAGCTGGTGCCACCAAAGGTTCATTTCATCGCGCAGCGCTGTGTCCACCCGTCCGGCCAGGCCAAACTCGGCCACGATCTCGTCCAGCCGTTCGCGGTGGATCGTGTCGATCGTCGTCCATCCGCGCGCGCCTGACCGAACCTTTTGCATGCCGGGCTGATATCCGGCGCGCCAGGCCAGCGCGAACGCCTCCCAATCGATATCCTCAATGCCGTGACGTGCCCCGAACCGGGCGCCTTCGCGCATGATCGATCCGCGCCAATCGACAACTGTGCCGAATGTGTCGAACAGCAGCGCTTTGACCTGATCGATGCCCTGTTCCATACCCCGCCCCTTTCACGAATTCGCTGATAACCAGCCTATCCGTCGATCCAAACCCAGGGCCGCACCTCGCGGTCGCGGTCCTGAAAGGCCGCGATCTCGGGCATACGTTCCGCCGTCAGGCCAAGATCGTCTAACCCCTTCAACAGGCCCTGGCGCCTTAGGCCGTCGATCTCGAACGCAACCGGCGCCCCGTTCGGCGGCACGACAACGCAGCGCTCCAGATCGACCGTGAATGGCGCATCGGGCTGCGCTCGCGCGATCTCGGCAAACGCGGCCACCGTTTCTTCGGGCAGGACCACCGGTAAGGTGCCGTTCTGATAGCAGTTGTTGCGAAAGATCCCACCAAAGCTCGGCGCAATCACGGCCCGCACACCGATACAGTTCAATGCCCAAACCGCACCTTCGCGCGAAGACCCGCAGCCAAAATTCGGTCCGGCCAACAGGATCGGCGCGCCGCGCCACTGCGCCTGGTTCAATACGAACTCAGGGTCTTCGGCCCCATCCTCGGTGAACCGCCAGGCTTCAAAGGCAAACGGCTCCAGCGCATCGCGCTCGTAATCGGACAGCCGCTCGATCCTGATGATGACATCCGTGTTCACATTGGCCGCCATCAATGGCGCCGCAGATCCCGACAGGCTGGTAAAGGTTTGCATGCCCTAAACCTCCAACGTGCGCACATCGGTGATGCGCCCGGTGACCGCCGCAGCGGCTGCCATGGCCGGACTGGCCAGATGGGTTCTTGCCCGCGGTCCCTGACGGCCTTCAAAATTGCGGTTCGTCGTGGATACCGTGCGCTGCCCCGGCGCCACCGTTTCGCCATTTGCGGCAACGCATTGCGAACAGCCCGGCTCGCGCCATTCAAAACCCGCCGCGCGAAACACCGCATCCAGTCCCGCAGCCTCTGCCTCGGCCTTGACCGCCTGCGATCCTGGCACAACCCAGGCCGTGACCCCGCCCGCAACCTTGCGGCCATCGACAATCCGGGCCGCGGCCTTCAAATCTGACATCCGCGAATTCGTACAGGACCCGATAAAAACATGATCGACCGGCACATCTTGCAGTGCCGTGCCGGGCGTCAGATCCATATAGGCCAAAGCCTCCTGCCAAGCCGCCCGTTTGCCATCCGGTGCCGCTGCCGGGTCCGGCACGCGGTCATCGACCGCCAGAACGTGTTCAGGGCTGGTCCCCCATGTGATCTGCGGTGCAATATCGGCCATATCGATCACCACTTCGCGGTCAAATACCGCGCCCGGGTCCGATGTCAGGCTGCGCCAATGGGCAATCGCCGCGTCGAACGCGGCGCCGCGCGGTGCATAACGGCGGCCTTCCAGATAGTCGAATGTGACGTCATCCGGCGCCACCATCCCCATCTTGGCACCGCACTCGATCGACATATTACAGATCGTCAGGCGCCCCTCGATATCCAGGGCCCGCACTGCCGATCCGCCATATTCCAGCGCATATCCATCGCCGCCGCCCGCTCCGATCACGCCCATCAGGTAAAGGATCATGTCCTTCGGCCCGACGCCGTCGCCTGCTTGACCTTCGAACCTGACCTGCAACGTGCCCGGCCGCTTCTGCACGATGGTCTGCGTTGCCAGCACATGCGCCACCTCGGTCGAACCGACGCCAAAGGCGATCGCGCCCAACGCGCCATGGGTCGATGTGTGACTGTCGCCGCAGGTGATCACCAGTCCCGGCAATGTCAGGCCCAGTTCGGGGCCGATCACATGCACAATCCCCTGTTCCGGGTCGTTCACATCCCAATACCGGATCCCCGCCGCCCGCGACCGCGCAGCAAAAGGCGGCGCCAAACGGGCGCTGATCTCGGTCGACGTTGCCGTGCGCCCGGGCGCTGTCGAAATTCCGTGATCCGGCACCGCAAAGTTCAAATCCGGCGAATGCACGCTCAATCCGCGCCGCTCCAGATCCGCAAGCGCCTTGGCGCCCGACAGATCATGCAACAGGTTCCGGTCCACATGGATCAGCTCATAACCATCGCCGATTTCCGCGATGACATGCTCGCGCCAAACCTTTTCGAACAATGTGCGTGCCACCGGCTTCCTCGCAAATGCCATTTTCCTGCCCGTCTTCTACCGAATTGTCGGGGTTGGTAAAGGCTGGCCCCGCAGCGACAGGCGGGGCGAAACAACAATGGAGCAAGCCGATGCACCGTTTCGTCTTCTCATTTCTCACGGCAATCGCCCTGACTGCGATGCCGCTCGCCACTCCGGCCGCCGCCGAAGAAGAGCCGATCTATCAGACCCTTTTCGGCACGGCGATCAACGGGTTCGACGCGGTTGCCTATTTCACCGAAGGCCGCCCGGTCGAAGGCAAGTCCGACCACTCCTTGAAATGGCAGGGCGCGAAATGGCGTTTCATCAGCGCCCAGAACCGCGACGCCTTTGCTGCCGATCCGGAAAAATATGCGCCGCAATATGGCGGCTATGATGCCTGGGCAATCTCGCAGGGATATACCGCCATGAGCACACCGCATGCCTGGCGGATGGTCGACGGCAAGCTTTATCTTCTCTACTCGCCCAGTGTGCGCAAGCGGTGGGAAAAGCACATGATCGCGAATATCGAAGACGCCGACCGGAATTGGCCGGGCGTGCTGAGATAGCACAGGCTGTTCAGGCTGGCCCCGCCGCTCCTTCGGTCCCGACATAACCCGGGGGGTGCAGGGGGCAGCACCCCCGCATCGCGCGTCAGAACCCGCTTTCGCGTGCCTTGATGACCTGGGCGACAAACGCATTGGTCGGCGTGGACAGGTTCATCAGCGCGCCTTCCCGCGGGATCGCGCCGTTGATGGCATCGACCTCACCGATCCTTCCGGCGGCGTGATCCTGCGCCATCGACGGGCGCGAGTTCGGGATCTTGGCGCCGAAATCGCAGATGTACTGCACTGGGTCTTCGATATCGACATCGATGCCCTTGGCGCGTGCAACCTCCGTCGCCTCGGCAGCGCATTGCGCCGACAAGGCCGACGCTTCCGCGTTCGCCATCACACCGCCCACGGTCAGTCCCGTGATCGTGCACGGCCCGGAATACGCGCAATTGCAGACCAGTTTTTCCCAGACCATTTTGTGAATGTCGTCGAAACTCGACACCTTGAATCCGGCACTTTCCCAAATGCCCGCAATCCGCGCTGTGCGATCCTGCAGACCGCCCTGATATTCGCCCAGACGCACCATCTCCATCCCGTTATGGTGCGCATGCCCCGGCGCCTTCATCGACGCGCCGAAACCGCCCACAACCCCGATTGTGACCCGGTCGGCGCCCAGCCGGTCCGCGACCATATCCGGCCCGCCCAGCCCGTTCTGGATCGACAGAACCGCCGTGTCGTCGCGCAGCACCGGCGCCGCAGCCTCGGCTGCCGACGCGACACCGTCCAGCTTCGTCGCAATGATCACCAGGTCCGCAGGACCGGCATCTTCAGCGCGCGTGGTCGCCGGCAGCCGCACCGTCCGGTCCCCGGATGCTCCCTCGACCCGCAAACCCTGCGCATCGATCGTTGCAACGTGTTCTTCCCAAATATCAACGGCCCAGACATCGTGACCGGCGTCTTTCATCAGGGCGGCATAAACCGACCCCATTGCTCCTGTCCCGATGACGACAACCTTCGCTGGATTTGTCACGGCATCCTCCCTTGACTTCGACCCTCGACCGCCTCTTGGAACTGGCAGATCGGGCTCGGCAAACTTAACACGATTTATCGTGTCCGGTCTTGCTAACACTGCAGATCATAACGGCGACCGAAACGACCCAAAGACCCTGTCGATCTGGCGGCACTCATCCAAGCACTCGCCTGAAAAACCATGCCAGAAATCCCCAACTGTGCGACAATTGCGGCATTCGACCCAATCAATTCACATTCGCCACAGTAGGGGAACACCATGGCAGATCCACTTTTTCCCGGCCTGCGCAAAGGATACACCGAAGTCAAATCGACCACCGGCAAGCCGTCGACCAATGTGTTTTTCAAGTTCGACGACAAGATCCCCGGCGGCCTGCCCAAGCATCCAAAAGTGAAAACCGGGGGTATCCAGGCAAAGACCGCGAAAATCGGCACCCGCGGCCTGTCCTGGTTCCAACTCTTCGCGACGCTTCATGTTGAAGAAAAAGGCAACAACCAGTTCGACTTTGCGATCTCGGATGCGTCTGTCGATTCATCCATAGAAATCATGCCAAAGTCGGATTTCCAGAAACTGTCAGATTTCGGCGGCATCTATGCCGAGTTTGCTGAAACCGCCACTTATGGGTCCGGCTGGCGCCCGGCCGCCGATAAGTTCGCCGAAAAGTGGGTCACCACGGAAAAGAAGAACCATTGGGTCACCGGCTTCCACGGCATCATGCCCAAAACGGTGCGCCATGAATTGGAGCACGTCAAATTCGCCATCCAGGAAAGCGAAGGCGTCCTCTACAATCTGACGAACGAATGCCGGACCGCCGGTAAACTGGGCGGTTCGGCATCGCCCGAGGAAAAGGTCCAGAAATTTATCGACGGACTGATCGCCTGGAACGGATTTCCCTATTTCGACGTCGCCTCGAAGCAGCACAAGGCGATTGCCATGCGCGATTGCCTGTTCATGGTTGGCTGGTACGAAAAGTATCATCTCGATTTGGATGTGATGAGCAATGCTGGATACGAGGCGATGCTGGCCGCGCTCTACGACCAAACGCTGCACGATACGATGAAGAAACTGGGCGAAACCTTTCCCTGGGTGCCTAAATAGGGGCGGCCTGGGCCGGGCGTTAAAACGCGGCGCGCGCCTGCAGGTGCCGCAGATTGTAAGCATCGCAAACACCCGGCACACCTGGTCCGAATTCCGCGGGCCGGAACACCGGCTTGCCGCCCGCCGCCGACCCGGCTACCGTTCCGGTCATGGATACGAACATGATCGACCTCAACGGTCACGAAACCCGCCTGCTGACCCGTGGAGATGACGGGCCTGCAATATTGTTCCTACACGGCTTTCCCGAACATGCAGGCGGATGGGCGCCGGTTATGGACGCGCTTGACGGACACCGTTGCTTTGCGCCGGATCAGCGCGGCTATGGCTGGTCCCATCGGCCGCAAGCGGTCGAAGAATATCAAACCGGGCACCTGGTCAAGGACATGCTGGACCTGATCGGCGTTCTGGGTCTCGACCGGGTTCATGTGGTCGGCCACGACTGGGGCGCCGCTGTGGCTTACGGCGTTGCGTTCGCCAATGATCCCCGGGTCGCCAGCCTGACGATTGCCAACGGCGTGCACCCTGTCCCGTTTCAACGCGAAATCGCGACCGGCGGGCCGCAATGCGCGGCCAGCCAATACATGAACTGGCTGCGCCGTCCGGACAGCCATGAAATCCTCGCCGCCGACGATTTTGAACGCCTGATCGGGTTCTTCAAAAAGGGCATGAACATGGATTGGTTGTCCGGCGCCGTGCTGGACGAATACCGCCGTGTCTGGCAGGGGCCGGAGGTCCTGAGCGCCATGGTCAACTGGTACCGCGCCAGCCCGATTGTGATTGGCCCGCCCGGCGAAGAACTGCCGCCGGAGAAGCTGCCCCCGTTCAAGCCTGAATACATGAAAGTCCGTGTTCCGCATCTTTTGATCTGGGGCCTGGGCGACACCGCATTGCTGGCCGAATGCCAAAACGGGCTGGAGGAGTTTTGCGCCGAATTGGCGATCCACGAATTCCCCGACGCCGATCATTGGATCGTCCATCAGAAACCGGCTGAAGTCGCCGCCCTGATCCGGGATCACATTGCCAAGGTGGACGGCTGATCCCATGCGGGCGTTGGTCGTTCGCGAATACGGTGCCTTCGACAGCCATGCGCTGCATGAATGGCCCGACCCGCAACCCGGTCCCGGTCAGGTCGTGATCGCGGTCCGCGCGATGTCCGTGAACTTCCCCGATGTTCTCTGTGTCGAAGGGCTCTATCAACACCGCCCCGAACCGCCCTTTATCCCCGGTTTCGACTGCGCAGGCGTCGTTGAAGCCGTGGGTCCGGACGTGACCCGCGTCCGCCCCGGCGACCGGGTCTTTGCCTACGCCCCCGACGGTGCCTTTGCCGAAAAGGCGTTGGTCCCGGCGATCCATGTCTATCCGATGCCCGACGGCAAATCATTCCAAGAAGCGGCGGCCTTCGGCTTGGTCTATCTGACGGCCCATGTCTCGCTGATCAGCAATACGCGATGCCAGGCGGGCGAGAGCGTGCTGGTTACAGGCGCATCGGGCGGTGTCGGGCTGGCAATGATCCAATACGGGGCCGCCACCGGAATGCGCATGATCGCGGGCGTAACCTCCCCGAAAAAAGCCAAACTGACGCTGTCCAACGGCGCCGCTGCGACGGTCGATCTTTCGGCAGATAATCTGCGTGACAGCCTGCGCGATCAGGTCCGCGCCCTGACGGATGGCCAGGGCGTCGATGTGTGCATGGACGTGGTCGGCGGCGATGTCTTTGATGCGTCGCTGCGCGCGCTGCGCCAGGGCGGACGGATTGCGATCGTCGGTTTCGCAGGCGGGCGCATCCCCGAGATCAAGGCTAACTATCTGTTGCTGCGCAAGCTGACGGCCATCGGCTCGCCGCTCGGCACCTACTCGCCAGGCGGGCTGGACGGTCGCGAACAGGCGATGGCAGCAGCGACCCGCCTCTGGGCGGCGGGCAAGCTGCGCCCTCATATTACGCAAACCCTGCCCTTTGACGATTGGAAGACGGCCTTCTCCCGGTTCAAGCGGCGCGATGTGACCGGCAAAATCGTGCTGATCCCATGACCCAAGCCAAACCTCCGCCGGAACGTGTGCCGCTGGCGCAGTTCTTGTCCAGATTGGACGAGGCCAGCGCGGCCGAGGCCCGGGCCGCCGCCGCCAAGATCGACGAACTCGCGCGTGCGGGCGACGGGCTGGAAGGGATCGAGCGCCTTTTTATGATCCCGGCCGGAATTGCGGCGCTCGCGTTTGTCGCGGGAATTTGGTTCTTCTTTTCGCCCGGCACAGCGCCACCGGCGGTTACCGTCGCCTGTCTGGCGGCCTTGCCGTTGATCCTTGTCTTTTATGGATTTCGGGTTCTGTCCCGAACCCGCGCAGACCGCGAGGCCGAGGATCTAAACCGGCGTTACTTCCTGCCCCATGGCGGGATCTATTTCGCCGCCGGAGCCAATCCGGCCTGTGTCATCCAGGTCGCAGCGCAAAGCGCAAAAGACCGCGTCGATCCCGAAATCACCAGCAAAGACCTTTGGCGTTAGGAGCAGCACATGCAGGGCGTCATCTTCACCGGGAACCGAACGCTTGAAATCGCGACCTTCGACGATCCGACCCCTGGACCGGACGAGGTCGTTCTCGAAATTCGCGCATCGGGGATGTGCGGAACAGATCTGCACTATTACCGAGATAGCGAGCCATCGCACTTTATCCGCGGGCATGAACCTTGCGGCATCGTCGTCGCCCGCGGCAACGCGGTCGATGCGCGCCTGGTCCCGGACGGCGCGCGGGTCATGGTGCACCACTATGATGGCTGCCGTGATTGCCCGAACTGCCTGACCGGCTGGACCCAACTTTGCGACCAGGGATCGGTCGTTTATGGCCGTCACGGGCATGGCGGCCATGCCCGCTATATGAAGGTCCCCGCATCCACATTGGTCCCCTTGCCCGACGCGCTCAGTTTTACCGAAGGCGCCGCCGTTTCCTGCGGCACGGGCACGGCCTGGGGCGCAATCAAGCGCATGGCCCTGCCCGCCGGGGCAACCATGGCCGTTATCGGCCAGGGCCCGGTCGGGCTGTCGGCAACAATGCTCGCCTCGGCCATGGGCGTGCGGGTCATCGGTGTCGACATCGCGCCCGAACGCCTGGCACGCGCCCGCGAATTCGGGGCGACAGAGATCGTCGACGCGACCGACGGGCTGACCGAACAACTGCTTGCGCTGACAGGCGGGCTGGGGGCTGAATATGTCATGGAATGCTCGGGCAGCGGCGAAGCGACCCGGCAAGCCCTGGCCGCCACACGCAAATGGGGCACACTCTGTCTTGTCGGCCTCGGTGGCTCGGCCACTTTCGATCTCGGGCCGGACATCATCCTGCGCCAGATCTCGATCATCGGGTCCTGGACATTTTCGGTCCTGGGACAGCGGGAATGCGCAGAATTCTGTGCCGATCGCGCCCTGCCAGTCGAGGCGCTGTTCACCCACCGTTATCGGTTGGAGGAAGCGCGCGAAGCCTACGAACTGTTCGACACCCAGACGACCGGAAAGGCGGTCATTCTGCCGAGCGGTTGACCGGGGAATACAGCGCTGATCGCAGGGTCAACCGTCCGATCCGCCTTGATACCCCCATTTTTCGATCCAGCGGCCCAGATGGCGGGCGACCTTCCGGTCAGCATCGGCATCGGGTGAAAAACTGTTCTTTCGATAGGCGCGAACCTTCGCCAAATGCGCCTCGAACCCAGGCGCCGCCTCATCGTATCCCGGCAAATCCAAACGCTCATACAGGCTGCGAAGCGCACGCATCGGGTCGTCGGACAGCGCGCGATAGCTCAACTCCGCGTAATCCGGCGCAGCTAAATCCTGCACATCGTCTTCCAATCGGCTCAACATCCGGTCGAAAACGCGCAGGATCGTCGCGTCAATGTCGACCTCTGCGGGAACGTCCTGCAACGCCATAACCTCAAGCAACCGGGCATAAAAGTTGCGCATCGAGGCAAAGACCTCGAACGGCGAGCGATGGATATGAATGAACTTTGCCCCCGGAAACATTCGGCGCAACCGTGCGACACGGGCCGTGTAAACCGGATTTTTGATCAACAGCCGGGCACCCTGTGCGCGGTAAAGCTTGCCATAGAACAGGCGCAGACGCCCTTCCCAACGCGCAACTTCCACCGGCGAGGCGTTGTCCAGAAAAACACCCCTGTCGATCAGCCAGTCAAAATGGCGTGGAAAATAAAGCCCGTGATAAAAAGACAGCTCCGACATCGAGGCGAGCGCGATCTCGTCCTCCTGCGGGCTTGTCGGCGTCACCGCCATGCGGTCAATCCAACGATGTTCAGGCAGCGCGCGCTCCAGCAATGGCCGGGCAATTCGCCCGATCCCGGCCTGGTCCCAAGGCAATCCGACTGCGACCGGCGGCACATATCCAAACCCTGCACCCGCCATCAGATTGTAAAGATGGGTCGTTCCCGACCGCCAATGGCCCAGGATAAAGACCGGCGGCGGCATATCCCGGGCGGCCTGCATCGCCCGGCGGCTCGTCAGCAGATGCTCCAGACCCGAAATCGGTGCCCGCCCGATAACCGCGGCCGCGATCCCGGCTGCCGCCCACCGCCGTGACGGCAGCCCTGCCGTCCGCATCACGCGGACCAACGTCAACGGATCGGCGCCGCAAAGCGGATGGGCCATAATTCGGTACCGGGGCGGGATGCCTGAATTCGGACCTAAACCCGGTCCGCCCGCGATGCAATCGCGCTGCCGTTCATCCGGCCGCCCGGCGCCCTTCGATATGCGAATACCCGGCTTGCCAATCTGTCGCTTGCCAATCATCAGTGCCCGCCGCACCCTTATGGGAATCACGAAGGGACCCGATATGTCAGACCGATCACGCTCAGCCGGACCTGCTCCAGATGGCCGTCAGATGCTGACCGGCGGTCCTTTGCACCCGGCAGCGCGCCCGATGGCCGAAGCCTTCCGGGCCGGGCGGGTCGACCGGCGCGAATTCCTGGCCTCGATCACCGGGCTGGGCGTCACGGCTGCGACAGCCTTTGCGTTGGGCGGGATCGCGGCGACCCCTGCAAAGGCCCAGCAAACACCGGTCAAGGGGGGACGGCTGCGCATCGCAATGACGCTTCGGCCCTGGAAGGATCCACGCCTTTTCGACTGGTCCGAACTCGCCAACGCCTCGCGTCAATGCAACGAACATCTGGTTCGCTGGAAACGCGATTTTACCTTTGAAGGGCGCCTGCTCGAGACCTGGGAAATCTCCGAGGACGCACGCGAATATCTGCTGACCTGCCGGTCGGGCGTCAAGTGGTCGAATGGCGATGCCTTTGGCGCCGACGACCTGATCCACAATCTGACCCGGTGGTGCGATGCCTCGGTCGAAGGCAACTCGATGGCCGCACGGATGGCTGCTCTGGTCGACCCCGCAACGTCGCGGCTGCGCGAAGGCGCCATCGAACGGGTCGACGATCTGACAGTCCGGTTAAAGCTGCCCGCCGCCGACGTGTCGCTGATCGCCGGGATGGCAGATTACCCCGCCCTGATCATGCACCCGAGCTATGATGGCGCCGACGATCCGATTGCCGCCCATGCGATTGGCACCGGTCCCTATCAGATCACCGACTATCAGGTCGGCGAGCGCGCTGAAATCGTCCGCCGCGAAGGATACAACTGGTGGGCAGGCGACCCCTTTCTGGATGCTGTCGAGTGGATCGATATCGGATCCAGCCCAACGGATCTGATCGAAGCCTACCGGTCCGCATCGATCGACTGTAATCACGAAACCGGCGCGGGTTCGCTGAAACAGCTGGAAGAAGAGGGGATCGCCTCGACCGGGATTCCCACCGCCGGCACCGTTGTCGCGCGCATGAAGACGTCTCGACCACCATTTGATGACCTGCGCGTGCGCCAGGCCATTCAAGCTGCCGTCGACAATGCAACGGTCATGGATATCGGCATCGAAGGACGCGGCGAGGTCGCCGAGAACCATCATGTCGGGCCCATGCATCCCGAATACGCGCCGCTGGAAAAGAAGTCCCGCGACCCGGAAAAGGCGTTGGCTCTGCTAAAGGAGGCAGGACAGGAGAACACCGAATTTCAACTGGTATCGGTCGACGACGATTGGCGGCGCCTGACCAGCGACGCAATCGCGGCGCAATTGTTGGACTCAGGCATCAAGGTCCGGCGTCAGATCGAACCGGATCGCGTCTTTCGCCAGAAGTGGAAAGACTTTGCCTTCTCGACAACAAACTGGAACCCGCGCCCATTGGGGGTCCAGGTTCTGTCGCTGGCCTACCGCACCGGCGCCGTCTGGAACGAAAGCGAGTTTTCAGATCGCGACTTTGACGCCGCACTGGACGAGGCGTTGGCCACGCCCTATATCGACGCACGCCGCGAAATCATGGCCCGGTTGCAAAAGATCCTTCAAACGTCCGGTGTGATCATTCAGCCCTATTGGCGCAAACTCTACCGCAGCGCCCGGCCGGGGATCATGAACTTCGAAATGCATCAATCCTTGGAACAACATCTCGAACATGTCTGGATAGCGCCGGTCTGATCACACAAAGCCCGGTCAATCCGGGCACTCGGATCTAGGGCACCCTTGCCCCCTACCCGGCTTGCCGCTACATCGCCCATCGCATCCATGAAGGGGGAAGCCATGACCAAGTCGATCCATGTTCTGAACGGCCCGAACCTCAACCTGTTGGGCATGCGTCAACCCGAACTCTATGGCAGCGACACACTGGACGACATCGGCGAACGCCTGTCGGTCATCGCCTCCAAGGTGGGGATGGCAGTCGTTATGGGCCAATCGAACTATGAAGGCGGCCTGGTCGAAATGATCCAAAAGGCACGGACCGATGCCGCGGCAGTGATCATCAATGCCGGCGCCTACACCCACACATCGATAGCCGTTCACGATGCCCTGCGGATGTTGGATATCCCGATCATCGAGCTTCACGTCTCCAACATTTATGCCCGCGAAGCGTTCCGGCACCACTCCTACATCTCAGAAGTCGCGACGGCTGTGATGGCCGGTTTCGGACCCGCTGGTTACGAAATGGCAACGCAAGCGGCCATCAGTATGATCGAGGCTGCAGACAGCTAGAGCACTTTCCAGCCCGACCGCATCCGTCAGGCGCCGCGAAAGTGCGACCAATCAATAACTTAGGGGTCCGTTGCGGTAAGGGGCGAAATGACACTGCAACGAGTTTCGACGCGCCTGAAGCCGCCATCCACCGGGCAACGCATCAACTCCGGCTCCCGGGGACGAAGCCGACATTCATCGTAATCGCATCAATTTCCGCTTTGAACTAAACCCAGATAGGTGGTCGTATCCACCTAACGGGCTCATTTGGTAGACAAGCGGTTCCTCATGGTCTTCCTTGAGCCGGAGAAATGGCCTTTAACTGATCAGAGTTGGAGTGACACTTTGCCATTCAGAGCACAATGCGCCTGCAGAGCTGTATCGATAGATTTGGCCAACGAACCGCTCCGATGTTTTGTGTGCCATTGCGACTACTGTCAGCGTATGACGGGCTCAGTCGGAAATGCTGTCGCGCTTTTTCGAGAAGAAGACGTCGTGGCGATATCAGATGCCCACGAACTCGACCCCCAAATGGAAAAGTGGCCGGGTCTCAAGCGATACGTTTGTCCAAAGTGTTATTCGAATGTGCACTGGGTGAACTCTAAGATGTATCCAGGGATGCGGCTCGTGTCTCTTGGATGCTTCGACGATCCCTCGGCATTCAAGATTTCTAGTACAGTCCATAACCAATACCGGCCAGCGTGGTGCCCACAGCTAGACGCGGAGAACGCATTTGACGCGTACCCTTGATAGGGCAACTTCTGCACAATGAGCCTGTCAAACGAACAGATCGAGCATTATCGAGAGCTCTTCTCGGGTGTGCCAGACATCACGGCACGAAGAATGTTCGGGGCGCTGGCACTTTATTCTGATGGCACTATTTTCGCAGTAATGACCAAGGATGGCACCATCCGGCTTAAAGGGGTTGGAGATATGATTGCCCGCTTCGAGTCGCTTGGAATGGAGAAATGAATCTACGATAGTTCGGGCCGAAAACAGTCCGGAATGCCCTATTGGACATTGCCCGACAGCGCACTTGATGATCCGGAAGAAGCCTCGGCCCTTGCGCGGGAAGCGCTGACCCATCTCGCATAGGGAAGGTGCGAGCTCCCGGGACCGCGCTCAACTCAGTGACCCCTAAGGACGCTCAGGGTTGATGGCTTGCTGCCGATTTCGCCAGTTCATCAACGTGAAACGGGTCGCATGTAGTTGCGATGACCGCCATTGGCGCGTTGCCCAGCATCACGCAGTTTGGGCTCAGAGCGGTCATCTGAGGACTTCGGTCGGGAATATATCGAACCTCTTGAAGCCCGACGGCAGCTGCCGGGACAAACCGGCCATCCGGCTGAAACTCTGGGCTTGTTGGCTGACCCCGTTAGCTGCCGTTCGTCCCGTCAAATATGGCTACCTCTGACAAACCGAATCCGCCATCCTTTGTCGGATGACAATCCTTGCCGAACTCGCCTCAGATGATGTGCTCGACGCTGCCTACGATTGGCTCTGCCGAAGGCGGCGGGATTATTCGGCCAATGCCGATGTGTGGTCGTTCCGCCGCCACTGGAGCCAGGAGAAAGACCGCATCAAATCTGATCTCCTCGCGGGCGAATACCGCTTCTCGCTGCTGAGCCGGGTGACGCTTTCAGACGGCGACGAGGTTGTTCTGTGGTCGGCCCGCGACCCACTGGTACTGAAGGCCCTTTCCCATGTGCTGGCGCGGCATCTGCCAGTCTCTGACCGCTGCACCCACCTCAAGGGCCACGGTGGTGCGAAACATGCCGTGCGCGAGGTTCGCGACAATCTCCCAGCCAATCGCTTCGTGCTGAAAACTGACGTAAAGTCCTACTACGCCTCCATCGATCATTTTCTGTTGCTGGATCAGTTGGCGGTCCACATCAAGGATCGGCGGGTGCTGAGTCTACTGGGCCAGTACCTTTGCCTTCCCGGTTCGGTCTCGTTATTCTTCACGGGGCGTGGTACGGGGGAGACCGGTCGTCGTTCCGAGGCCGAATTTTTTATTATGGAAAGCCTTCATGACTCTAACGTCCTCTTACATCCCGGGCGCCGTTCGACGCATTCTTGTTTCTTTCGCGGTGCTTGTCCTCGCTTCTCTCGGAGTTTGGGCCTCGGCCTCTGCCGCCGAAGTTTGCCCGTGTTTTTCAGAGATTGACACTCGAAAATGCGAGACTCATACAATATCGCAAGCTAACGAGACTGCTCAGGGGTTATCTTGCTTTCTTGATAAAAGTGATCCTTTGCGTTTCGGAGGTTTTCATGTTTGGGCCCTTTGGAATGATGAGAACTTCATCTGCACTTCGCCCGCTGGCGGGAGGATCGATGATTTGTCTAAGGTCCAGTTCTTCGCGTGCCTACGTAATTTACACAACGGCGCCCCACGGAACTAGTCGCATTAGTCCCGGTGCAAGGACCTGGCGCTCGTAACCATTCACGCAGGGATGGTCCCGCCTCGCGGCCTGGGACCGTCCAATTGGTTCTTGTTCTCGCTGCTTCGACGTAGCCCTGCAATGGCTCTCGGATTGCTAACCCCGCCCAACCAGCCCAGCGACGTGTCCGTCCGGTGTGACCGCTCCGCCGGGGTGCGTAGGTTGGACCCGAATTGTCACGGGCCGATCCGCTGTATCCCGACCTGCGTGACTGCAGTTTGCGGCCGAAGCCATTCATCGCAGTCCCTTGCCGTAACCGTCCGGCGTCCCCGCTCTGACGCGTCGCGCTAATGGGAGATAATGTCCATTAGGAACAAGTGGACATTAGCGGGTCTCGAATGGCGAAGCGACGGCGGCGCAGGAACTGGAGCGACGATGAGAAGCGGATGATCTGCGCGCAAACGCGGTTTCCGGGTGTCTCGGTCAGTCAGGTCGCTCGGCGTTACGATGTGAATGCCAATCAGGTTTTCAACTGGCTGAAAGATCCCCAGTTTGCAGCGTCGCCGAAAGTCGATGATGTTGCCCGGTTCTTGCCTGTCGAGGTTGTCGAGCCTGTTCAGCCGCCACCGTCGTCCGGCGCCGCATGCCGTGAGATGCTGATCGAACTGGTGAGTGGCCACCGGCTGACGATCAGCGGCTCCTATGATCCCACCGCTCTGGCTGCATTGATCCGGAAGCTGTCCGCGTGATCCCGGTACCGGCGCAAACGAAGGTCTGGCTCTCTGCCGGTGTCACGGACATGCGCAAAGGGTTCAACGGACTGTCGGCGCTGGCCGAGAATGTTTTGGCGGAAGATCCGTTCTCCGGGCATCTGTTTGTGTTCCGGGGCAGGCGCGGTGATCTGATTAAAGTCATTTGGTGGGACGGTCAGGGCGGATGCCTGTTTTCCAAGCGCCTGGAAAAAGGCCGCTTCGTGTGGCCCTCACCGGCAGATGGGAAGGTATCGGTCACGTCAGCACAGTTGGCGATGCTGCTGGAAGGCATCGACTGGCGCATGCCCAAGCGAACCTGGAGGCCGTTGACGACAGGCATTTTATCAACAAATCCAGCGCCATAGGATTCACATTGGCATCCGGGCGCGGTATAAGCCCGCCATGCTCGATGACGCTTCCAAACTGCCGGATGACCCCAAGGAGCTGAAGTCGGTCGCCGTCCAGCTTGCGAGCACCGTGAAGTCCCAGGCGTTGGAAATTGCCCGGCTGAAGCATCAGCTCGCGGGGCATCGACAGCACCGGTTCGGCTCGAAGTCCGAGACCTCCGATCAGCTCAATCTCGAACTGCGTCTCGAAGAGGAAGAGACAGCGGCGGCCCAGGTCGCACCGTCGGAGGAAGAGGGCGACACCGACAATCAGGAAAAGCCCAAGCGCAAGCCTCTGCCGCCGGAACTGCCGCGCAACGAGGAAGTGCTGTCACCCGGTGATACCTGCGCCTGCGGTGGCAATTTGCGGGCGATCAGCGAAGATGTGACCGAGGAGCTGGAATATATCCCCGGCAGGTTCGTGGTGAACCGCATCGTCCGACCGCGCATGGCCTGCAGCTGCTGCGAGAAGATCTGCCAAGCGGTGCTGCCATCGCGTCCGATTGAACGCGGCCGGCCCGGCCCCGGCCTGCTAGCGCATGTGCTCGTGAACAAATATGCCGACCATTGCCCGCTCTATCGCCAAAGCCAGATCTTTGGGCGTGAGGGCATCGACCTGGATCGCTCAACCCTTGCCGATTGGGTCGGCAAATCGGCAAAGCTGCTGGAACCGCTGGCCGACGCCATCGGGCGGTATGTTCGCAGCGGCCACGCAATCTTTGCGGACGACACCCCGATCAAGATGCAGGCGAAGGGCAAATGCGCGACAGCACGGATCTGGACCTATGTCCGTGACGAGCGCCCGTGGGCAAGCGGTGATCCGCCCGCAGCTTGGTACCAGTTCAGCACGGACCGCGAAGGCAAGCATCCCGCCGACCATCTCAGCAAGTTCAAGGGCTGGATGCACGCCGACGGCTACTCCGGGTTCAACAAGCTGTATCGCGCCGGCGAGGTGCACGAAGTTGCCTGCATGGCCCATGTTCGGCGCAAGTTCGTCGACATCTTCAAGGCGAGCGGCCTGGAGGTCGCCGAAGAAGCTATCAAGCGCATCGCCGCCCTCTACCGCGTCGAGAAAGAGGCCCGTGGCAAATGCCCCGACGACCGGGTGCGGCTCCGCCAAGAAAAGGCCAAACCGGTCTTCGATGGCTTGGAAGCGTGGTTGCACGCCCAGTTGTCGAGGATTCCAGGCAAATCCGAACTCGCCAAGGCGATCCGCTACGCACTGACCCGCATGAAGAAAATGCGCCCATATCTCGACCACGGCTTCCTGGAGATCGACAACAATTCAGCTGAGCGGGCGATGCGTTGTGTGGCCCTCGGAAGGAAGAACTATCTCTTTGTAGGCTCAAAGGGCGGCGGCAACGCCGCTGCAATCGCCTATATGTGGATCGGCATGCAAGATTGACCCCCTTGTTGGGGTAATCGGCGCCCAAAAGTGACCCCCCTGACAATTCGTACGAGAAGCTTCCTCAAAAGAGTGAGGGAGCGATCAGGGGATGTTGGTTGTGGAAACGATCGCAAAGATCAGGCAGGCGCATTTTGTTCACGGCAAGTCGATCAAGCAGATCTGCAGAGAGCTTCGGGTTTCCAGGAATACGGTCCGCAAGGTCCTGCGTTCAGGCGCAACCGAATTCAGCTATGACCGCACGACACAGCCTCGCCCGAAGATTGATCCATGGCGATCAGAACTTGACGAGATGCTGGCCGCAAATGCCAAGCAGCCGAGGCGGGAACGCCTTACACTGATCCGGATCTACGAAGAGTTGCGCAACCATGGTTACGGCGGCGGCTATGATGCGGTTCGGCGATACGCATCCAACTGGTCAAAGAGAACGCAGGCAGCATCGGCGAGCGCGTTTGTTCCCTTGAGCTTTGATCCGGGCGAAGCTTACCAGTTCGACTGGAGCCATGAGGTCGTGATTCTGGACGGTGTGACAGTGACTGTCAAAGTCGCTCATGTTCGCCTCAGCTTCAGCCGAATGCCGTATGTGCGCGCGTATCCCCGCGAGACCCAAGAGATGGTGTTCGATGCGCACGACAAGGCGTTTGCGTTCTTTGGCGGCGCTTGTGCGCGCGGGATCTACGACAATATGAAGACGGCGGTGGACGCGATCTTCGTCGGGAAGGGTCGGGCTTACAACCGCCGCTTTCAGCAGATGTGCGGTCATTATCTGGTTGACCCCGTTGCCTGTAGCCCGGCCTCGGGCTGGGAGAAGGGGCAAGTAGAGAACCAGGTTGGCGTGCTGCGCAGACGCTTCTTCGTGCCGCGCCCGAGGTTCAAATCCTTTGCAGAGCTGAATGCCTGGTTGGCAGATCGGTGCCTGGTGTATGCGAAGGCAAACAAACACCCCGACATTCCAGGCAAGACGGTCTGGGAGGTGTTCGAAGAAGAGCAGCCGAGTTTGATCCCATATGTCGGCTCCTTCGACGGCTTTCATGCAGTCCCTGCATCGGTTTCCAAAACCTGCCTCGTACGGTTCGACAAGAACAAGTACTCGGTAAATGCCCGGGCCGTTGGTCGACCTGTCGAGATCCGCGCCTATGCCGATCGCCTGGAATGCTGGCAAGACGGGCAGATCGTCGGCAGCCATACCCGTGTTTTTGGGCGCGATAACGCGATCTATGACCCGCTACATTACATTCCGGTGCTGATGCGCAAACCTGGCGCCCTGCGCAACGGAGCGCCGTTCAAGGAGTGGGAGCTGCCGCCGTCGTTACGCCGTGTGCAGCGTAAACTGGAGCGTCAGCCCGGTGGTGATCGCCAGATGGTCGAGGTTCTAGGCGCGATCCTCTCCGATGGGCTGGAGGCGGTGGAAGCGGCCTGTGCAGAAGCCCTGTCACAGAATGTCCCTTCCGCAAGCGTGGTCCTGAACATTCTCGCCCGTCGCCGCGAACCGCCACCACCCCTGACAATCACAACACCGGATGCATTGCGGCTGACCTGCGAGCCAGCCGCCAATTGTGACCGGTATGACAGCCTGAGGAGAACAACGAATGGAACGAACACAGGTGCTGGACGCCATGGGCCAACTGAAGCTCTACGGCATGCGGACAGCTTACGACGAGATCATCACGGCTGCGATCAAGCGCCAGCACGAACCACAACAGATTATCGGCGATCTGCTGACAGCCGAGATCTCCGAGAAGCTGGCGCGCTCAATCAAATACCAGATGACCATCGCGAAACTGCCACTGGCCAAGGAGCTGGAGGAATTCGACTTCGAAGCGGCCGAGGTCAACGAAACCTTGATCCGTGACCTCGCCACCGGCGACTTCCTCGACCATCAGCGCAATCTCGTGCTCATCGGCGGAACCGGCACAGG
Organism: uncultured Limibaculum sp.; assembly: GCA_951813525.2. GTDB lineage: Bacteria > Pseudomonadota > Alphaproteobacteria > Rhodobacterales > Rhodobacteraceae > Thermohalobaculum. The sequence goes on along the minus strand of CATOTJ020000002.1, from coordinate 603,005 downwards.
CAAAACCCATCTCTCCGTCAGTATCGCTCGAGCCTGCATCCGCCAGGGCCGCCGCGGGCGCTTCTTCAATGTCGTCGATCTGGTGAACAAACTCGATGCCGAAGCGCGGGCCGAGCGCCAGGGACGGACAGCTGAGTTGATATCACGCCTCGACTTCCTAATTCTGGACGAGCTTGGCTATCTGCCATTCGCTCAGACCGGTGGTCAGCTGCTGTTCCACCTGATCAGCAAACTCTATGAGTGCACATCAGTCATTGTCACAACGAACCTGGCATTCGGAGAATGGCCAACCGTCTTCGGCGACGCGAAGATGACCACCGCACTCCTCGATCGCCTCACACATCATTGCGAGATCGTTGAGACCGGTAACGAAAGCTGGCGCTTCAAGAACCGCGCCTAATTCAACCGCGCAGGCCGGGCCGCGCTCTGATAAATGAGGTCTCCACGCGACCCGGCCTGCTCAGCACCAGGGGGGTCACTTTTGAACGCCGATCTGGGGTCACGTTTGGATGCCGATTGACAGACACAGGCTCCATCGGTTTTCCGCGATCTGACGTCCATATTGTGTCCCGATGCGGAAGTCCCAGCCGCCAAAGTCATTCGGTGGCTATCCCTCCAATGCCAGTTCTTCCTGTCCGGTTGGCCAGATGAGACCTCTGATCAAGACGAAGAACCCTGAGCCGTGACCAAGGGCCACGCCTCGGCCAATCGCCACGTCCGGCTGGGCAACGGAAAGCAAACCGGCAGGTCTATGCAGAGCACATCTCTGTAGTCGCGGGCAGAAAGTAGTCGGCACGTCCGAGTTGGGGTTCCTGGCAGACGTTGATCGGCAGGCACCAGGCAAGCTGGTCAAACACAGGAACAATCCCCGGAAACCCAGACGCGAAACGTCTTGCCGCATCACAGTTGCTGGAGGTCCATTCCATATCCGGTGCTCTGGTCTGCGCCTGCGAAACCATGCAAACACTTCGGTCGCGACCGGCGGCAGGTCTTATTCGTAAATGCCCCAGTGATCCTGGTCCGCGGTCATGCGAAAAACCGTCACGCAAGCGCCCGCGTCATCCGCGACCTCAAACGTGGTTCCGGGAGCAGCTTGGAGGTCTCTTTGCCCGCCATTTTCCGGGACGTTGCCGATATATTGGCTCGCCCCGCTGCTATCCACCCAATAAACATGGTAGAGGTTGGGAGTATTGTTCGTGAAGTTCATAGCCTGCGGCTGGCCAGCGCCTTGCGTCGCTGAGTTTTTGCCAGTGGCGCAGCTAAGCACTACCTGTGCAGAGGCTGAAAAACTGCCAACGCCGCACAAGAGAGCAAGGCTCGCGCCAATCAAGATCGTCGTTCGCATCCGGTCGCTCCAATCATTGTGATGAATGACTGTTGACGATGCGCTCTGTGAAAGCAAGCAACGTCTTCTCTGCTTCTCGGTCCAAATGCCATCCAAGCTACCAGGGAGTTTGTATTCCATATGCAAGTGATGTTGATTGCGCAGGGGGCCGCGGCGATGGCCCTGTTTACGCTAAAGGCCCGTTCAGAGTTGTCGGTCCGGACGTTTACTATCCAAGTCGGTACACTTTCAATCCTCGCTCGCCAGTCGCGTTGGGCTGATCTACCCCGATTGGGCGGAATGTGCCCAAAGAAAAGGATTTATCGCGGCGATGACCATACGCTCAAGCACTCAGTGTGCAAAAAAGGGGGGCGAAGATCAGCCCCCACCGACCATTGAATAACAACGCTTTTTCGGGTTGTGCTAGACTGTGCAATAAACGTCCGTTTAATGCACACCATGACCAAGCAACGTGTCGCCATCTATGCCCGCGTCTCAACCGATGACAAAGGGCAAGATCCCGAAAACCAACTCGCTCAATTACGCGAGTGGTGTATGCGTAGCGGCAACGAGATCGTAGCCGAATACGTCGAGCACGAAAGCGGTCGCAAAGGCACCAAGAGCCGCCACGCGTTTAGGCAACTCTTTGAAGACGCCAATCAAAGAAAGTTTGACCTGGTGCTGTTCTGGTCGCTGGATCGGTTCAGCCGCGAGGGGATGCGCCAGACCGCCGCCCACCTGCAGCGCCTTGACGCTGCTGGTGTTGCCTTCCACAGCTACACAGAGGAAATGCTCTCAACTGACAACGAGTTGGTACGGGATATCCTGATTGCTGTCATGGCATCGCTGGCCAAACAGGAAGTGATCAAAATATCGGAACGTACCCGCGCCGGGCTCGAACGCGCAAAGGCCAAGGGAAAGCAGCTCGGCCGACCGAGTGTCACACCAGCTCAGATTGCGTTGATGAGACGTCTAAAGAAAGAGAACCCAAGAACCAGCGTCCGTGAAATTGCCAGGCAAGCGAAAGTCTCACCGCACACCCCTTGCCGGTCATTGGTGTTGGTGCAAATAGGGCCCGTCGCAGAGACCGTTTAAGGACATAACTGGATTCACACGCACAACCTTAACGAGCGCGGCTCGTCATCGGCACAGTGATGTAAGATGCGCGATTGCAGACCTTCACCGCGTCACGCACGGAGGTCGGCAGTCGGGGACGGAGCTGCCGTTCGATCAAACATGCTCACCAGATGGGACTTGGAGTTTTGTGGGCTTGGTAGGACCGTTGAGCGGTGAATTAACTTGCGCCCGTTCGATGCGATGTCAAACATCAGGCAAGCGGCAGGGATTGCCATCTTCGTGTTTGAGGGGGATTTACAATGCGACACCTATTGCTCCTGTGCCTCGCGGCTACTTTGACGTCTGCCGTCCATGCAGCGGAAGTCGTCGGGTATGGCGACGTTGATGGACAGAATGTTGAACTGCTGTCGGACGGTACATGGCGGGTGGTGAGCGCCGACGAAGTGGGCTCGAATACATGCCCCAAGGGAGTACTTGCCGAAAGCGCTGTATTGCCGGTCACGCTATGTTTCGATCAGGCAATCTGGCAAGAAGCCCCAACAGCCGACTCATTCGAGAAGCGATACAAGGCGGAGTCAGGGCGGCTCTGGGCCGGGATCATTACCGAGCGTATTCCAGTTGGCCTGGCCCTGATGCGGGATGGCATTCTGGCTAATGCCAACAATACCGACGCAGAAGCCCGCAACATCAAGGATCTTGATCCTGTCGTTTTGACTCCAGAGCTTCGCTTGGATGCGGTCTCATATGTTTTGGACGTCAAGGACACCGAGTTTTGGGTAACAGTCTACTATGGAACCATTCAAGGCGAAGGTTCCCTTCAGATTATATTCTGGACAGTCTCATCGCTGGCAGAGGAGGCCAGCATCTACATCCCAAGTGTGGTGCGCTCGTTGCGTCTGATACGCTAACCAAATTCACACCAGCAACGTCGATTTGGGCTCCAACCGGGCATTCGCTGCGCAGTGAACAAAGGTCTGCTGTCATTCTTTGACCTATGATGGATCCCACACAGACAATGCCTGGACTGGGACAGCAACCGCATTCGATATTTCAAGAGTTTACGGTGTGTTGGGGCCGGATGGTTCAATTTGGACGGGTTGACAGACGGCTTGCAGTGTCATTTCGCCCTCCATCGTGACAGACCCCACTTAAAGCGCTCGATCTGATTCAATCAGATCGAAACGCGCTCTAGGGACCGGCCCGATCAGTCCGGGACCTGGCGCTCACCGGCACGCCAATCGCGCCCATCGGCCAAGGCCACGCTCGGTGGCCAGGTCGAACACGCCGGTCACATCGCCATGATAGTGGCCTTCCTCTTTCAGAAACCGTTGCGCATCATCTGCCTTCCAGGCGCCCGCCGAAACGGCATCAACATACCAGGCCAACGCCTCCTTGGTTTCGCCGATATTGCAGAAGGCTTGTCCTTTTCCAAAATACGCATCCGAGTAATCCGGATCCAAACTCAGCGCCTGATCATAGTCGGCCAACGCATCACGAGGACGGCCGATATGGTACTTGGCAATCGCCCGGTTGGTATAGGCCCAGGCCAGTTCCGCACCCGACCATTCGCCGGATCTGATGGCCTTCGTGCAATACTCGATCGCCTTGGCGTGATCCTGCTCATAGGTGCAATCGTTGACCAGGTCCGCTTTCGCCGGTTCGGCGGCGGCCAGCGCGATCGCCATCAATGTGGCGGAGAATGTGAAACGGTACATGGGCGCCTCCCTTCTCATTCAATCTTGCCAAGTCCTGCAATCTTGCCAAGTCCTGCAATCTTGCCAAGTCCTGGCAATCCAGACAAGAACCAAGGCCCCGGTCGTCCTTGCATGTCCCCCATCCACCGCTAGGCTGCGCCGCGAGATGCTGATCAGACGAGGCCCGATATGTTCAACGCCACCATGAAATTCGGACTACCCGAGGAACTCGACGCCCTGCAGGACATGACGCACCGCTTCGCCCAGGACCGGATTGCGCCCCTCGCTGCCGAAATCGACCGGACCGATGAATTCCCCATGCAGCTTTGGCGTGAAATGGGCGAAATGGGTCTGTTGGGCGTGACCGTCGAGGAAGAATACGGCGGCGCGGGCCTGGGATATCTGGCCCATGCGATCGCGGTCGAAGAAATCACCCGCGCATCCGCCTCGGTCGGGCTGTCTTACGGCGCGCACTCGAACTTGTGCGTCAACCAGATCCGTTTGAACGGCACGCCGGAACAAAAAGCGCAGTATCTGCCCCGGCTCGTCTCGGGCGAGCATATCGGCGCTCTGGCCATGTCCGAACCGGGCGCCGGGTCCGATGTCGTTTCCATGAAGCTGCGCGCCGAAAAGCGCAACGATCACTACCGGCTCAACGGGTCGAAATTCTGGATAACCAATGGACCAGATGCCGACACACTGGTCGTCTATGCGAAAACAGATCCCTCCGGCGGCTCAAGGGGCATCACGGCGTTTCTGATCGAGAAGGAATTCACGGGTTTCTCGGTGGCGCAAAAACTGGACAAGGTCGGGATGCGCGGATCTTCAACGGGCGAGCTGGTGTTCGAGGATTGCGAAGTTCCGTTCGAAAACGTCCTGGGCGAGGAAGGCAAGGGCGTGCGCGTCCTGATGTCCGGGCTCGATTATGAACGCACCGTTTTGGCGGCCATCGGCAATGGCATCATGGCCGCCTGCATGGATGTCGTCATGCCCTACATGCATGAACGCAAGCAGTTCGGGCAGCCAATCGGTCAATTTCAACTGATGCAGGGCAAAATCGCGGATATGTACACAGCCCTGAATTCAGCCCGTGCCTATGTCTATGCCGTCGCGTCCGCCTGCGACCGCGGCGAGGTGACCCGCCAGGACGCCGCCGCCTGCTGCCTTTATGCATCCGAAAGGGCCATGGAACAGTCGGTTCAGGCGATACAGGCTCTCGGCGGCGCCGGATACCTGAACGAAAGCCCCGCCAGCCGTCTGATGCGCGATGCCAAGCTGATGGAAATCGGCGCCGGGACCCAAGAGGTCCGGCGCATGCTGATCGGGCGCGAGTTGTTCGAGGCAACTGCATAGCGTCGGGCGCGATCCCGCCCAAAACCTACGCCCCTGCCGGCAGCACCATCAAAACCGGTCTGCTTGCCGGGCGGTGGCGGCAATGATAACCTTGCAGGATTAATCCTGCGGCCACTGCGCTGCGCTCATCATTTAAAGAATTATCATGGCTCTTAACTACGCAACGACATGGATTTGTTATTCCGGCCGGGGTGCCAATGTCTGTTTTATTTACGGCAAGGGCACCTATATCATGAACTTCTACAACATGGCCGACGCCAGCAAAACTATGTTGGTTCGCGTCTCCAGCCGACGTCTTGGCGCGGTTATCCACTCCTCGGCAGGCATCGTGTTCGGGATGATGATGGGTATCAGGGGACCGTCCGATGTCACGGGCCTGACCGGCGGCGGACTTGACTGGGGCTTTGATGCCGGGATCAAAATAGGCGCATTCAAGAACCTGGGCAAACAACTGATGATCATCGCTAAGTCGGCGGCGACCAACGGATCCAAGGCAGTCGCAAAAAGCGTTTCGACCGAAGCCTTCAAGCAGTCTGTCAATGGTGCTGCCGGTAATCTAAAGCGCGACCGTCGCAATCGCGGGTTTTACATGGCGGGAACCCCGGCCGGTCTCGGCTTGGGTGGTGGTTTCTGGAACGACAAACAAACCGTTGAATATATTGGCGATTCCGTCCGCTGGAAAACCGCGAGCCCGCGATGGCGGGTCCGGTCGCTGGGTGGAAAGTTGTGGTTGCAGGCCCATGGGGTTCCAATTGCCAGCGTAAGCACGACGACCCTCCATTTCTATGAGTCGCATGGTGGAAACAGCGTCACGCCACTGATCGTCAAAGGCGGCAGCACCGACCCAAGAGCCAACATTTATGGCGAGTCGTTCTACAGCTTCGTTGATGAGTTCAAGCTGTGCCACAGTCCGCTCGGCTACACGGCAGGCGAATCCAGAACGGACCGCGGCTACAATATCTCGAACATCACGCTGGTCGGCAAACCAAAGCGCAGTTGGGGTGGCCTGGGGTCCCGGATTGCCGCCGAACCGTTCCCGAAAGGAACCTTCAAGCTGCGGGTCGGATTGGAAGAACAAGGCAAGGAACAGTGGCGCTCAAAAGAAGAAGTCACGATATGGACCAATGAAAGCGGCCAATGGTATGCCGTGCTGAACCCTGGAAACAGATGGCGGTCCTAAACCGATTTCGCTGTGCGACGTCACCGGGCGCGGAACGGCAACGCACGGATCACGTCCCGGTCTTCACCTCGATCCAATCACGCGCCCGGTAATAGGTGCCGACAATCGGCAGAAACCAGGGCTTACCCGCATAGAATGTGTGCGACTTGAACGTCAGCCCCTGAAAGGCGCTTTCGCGATTCGACGTGCCCAGAATGTTCCAGGCCATACGTTTGCCCAGCCAGCTCATCATCACGATGCCCGACCCGCCATTGCACGCCATGGCATAATGGGCGCCTTCGTGCACGCCCAGCTTCGGAAGAAAATCAAAGCTGAAGGCCATCTGCCCGTCCCAGCCATGGGTCAGTTTCACGTCCGCCAGTTCCGGGAACGTGCCCGCCAGCTTGCGCCGCAGGATCGAAAGCTTCTTCTCCAGACTGACCGGCAGAAACGAGGCGCGGCCACCATAAAGGATCGACCGCCCGTCGGGCGTCGGGCGGGCGAAATCCAGCACCCGTTTGGTGTCTATGACCGGACATCCCTGCGGCAGCAGGCGCCGCACCGTCTCTTGCCCTAAATCCTCGGTCGCAATGACCGTCGATGAAATCGGGATGACCCGGCGCGCATGCCAGGGCGAGGCCCCATCTGTATAACCGCCCGTGCCCTGGGCGACCTGACCTGCACAAACGTCGCCCGCAGTTGTGCGCACGCGAAAGCCGTCGCCTTCCGGGCCCCAACCCAGCACCCGGGTCATCGGCACCATGCGGACACCCGCCGCGCGGCACCGCGCAGTCAGGCCCGCATGATATTTCGCCGGATTGATCGACGCTGCCGTGCGCATGAACATCCCGCCGTGATAAAGGTCCGACGCGACATAGGCGCCCTGCCCGTCCCGCGGTATCATCACCTGATTGTCCTGCCCATCCCGGTTGTACTCGGCGGTCTTCTTGCCAATCCGCTTATAGGCTGCCGGGGTATGAGCACCGACAAACCGGCCCTTGAATTCCAGATCGCATTCGATTTCCTCGCGGGCGACAAAATCTTTCAGGCTCTCATAGGCTTCGTCGGCTTCTGCGAGGATCGCGTCGGCCCGCTCTGCACCGACCATTTTGACAAGATTGATCTGTTTCGAAACCCCGGTGCGCCCGGACAGAAACCCGGCCGCACGGCTTGATGCACCGCCGCCAATCGCCCAGGCATCGACGACGGTCACATCGGTTCCCGCCCGGGCCAGTTCCAGCGCACAGTTCATCCCGGCATAGCCCGAGCCAATGATCAACACGTCGGTCCTGCCGGGCAGATCGTCACCGGCCGCCATCGGCCGGTGATCGCGCCACCACCAGGGCTCTTCAACAACACCGCCCGCCGTGACAGCGCCAAAGCCCATCGCGTCAATCGCGCCGTCAGGCATGGTGCGCCGCCTCGTCGCGGGCCATCAGGAACCGGCCCATCCGGGCTGCGTGCTTGGCAATGCGGTCATCGGAAAATCCCATCAGTGCAAGGCCTGCGGTTGCTTCCGCCACCTCGTCATACCGTTCGATCAGCCCATCCTTCAAACGGCAAACCGCAACACCCTCGAAACACGCGCGGCGGCCCTCATGGCCGGGCAACTTGCTCTCGAAGCTGAAGACATACCGGGCATAACCGACACCATTGGCTTCGACCGGATCATGAATGTCCCAGCGAAAGTCACGGGCATCGCGATGAAAATGCCCCTCGATCATCCCGGCAATATCGCTGCCCTGAAACGCGCCATAAAAGACATCGTGATAGACGCCGTCCGGCGTGAAACAGCCAGCAACCCCCGCGCCATCGCCTGCGCAGGCGGCTTGGGTCATCCTTCTGATAAGTTCGGCGAATGCCATTGCGTGCCCCTCCTTGGCAGTCCACGGTGCGGGACCGATCTTTCGGAAAGGCGACCACGCATGCAAGCCCTCTGATGCAAACTCCATGGCAGGCGACAACCGGTTTCGCCGAATACTGGAAAGCGTTGTCGTCCGAAATGCGGGGCATCTTGCTCATGTGCCTGTCGACGGCGTGCTTCGCGGTCATGCACACAATCATCCGCTATGCATCGACAGAAACCGATATTCACTCGTTCCAACTCGCCTTTTTCCGCAATGTCTTCGGGTTCCTGATCTTCGTGCCGATACTGCTGACGCAAGGGGCCGGATTTCTGAAAACACAGCGCCTGCCCATGCACGGGCTGCGCTCGCTCTTCAACATCGGCGCGATGTTCTGCTTTTTCTACGCGCTGTCGACGACGCCGCTGGCGCATGTGACGGCCCTCGGGTTTTCCGCGCCGATCTTTGCCGGGATTCTCTCGGTCGTGATCTTGGGCGAAAGGTTCCGCGCACGGCGTTGGGTCGCGGTGGGCATCGGCTTCGTTGGCATGTTGGTCATCGTGCGTCCCGGCGTCATCCCGCTGGATCTGGGGCCGATCCTGGTGATCTGCTCGACACTTCTCTGGGCGACCGTGCTGACGATGATCAAGATCATGTCGCGCACGGAATCCTCGCTGACCATCGTGGCCTATATGAACATCTTCCTGGCGATCTACGCCTTCGGCCCGGCCCTCTGGGTCTGGACCTGGCCAACGGGCGAGGGTTGGGCCTTGATGGTCGCGATCGCACTCTTCGGAACAATTGCGCAGATCTGTGTCAGCTCGGCGCTGCACGAAACCGATCAGACAGTTATTATGCCGTTCGACTTTCTGCGCCTGGTCTGGGTCGCCGCCTTGGGGTTCGCAGTCTTCGGCGAAATACCGGACCGCTATATCTGGATCGGCGGCGCCATCATCTTCGGATCCACCGTCTATATGGGATGGCGCGAACGTCGGGCGCGATTGGAACGCGAAGCAGCGGCACAAAAGACAGGCAAAGACACTGCCCGGGCAACGCCCTAGCGATGCGGCCTGGCCTGACGGCGCCCAAAAAAAGCGATCCCTGGCCCTGCCAGAACAAGCAATTCTCAAACATGGATCAGCGCTTTCGTCCCGTCAGATCGGGCACCGTCCAGAAGATCGCGGCACCGGTAATCGCGCCGGTCGCGGCAACGATTAGGGATGCCGAATACCCGCCCGTCGCGTCATAGAGAAAACCGGCAAGCCACGCCCCGACCGCACCGCCAAGGCCAAGGCCGATTGTCACCAGCCCAAAGACCGCGCCCACCTGCCCCTCGAACAGCCGGGCCGTCAACGCCGAGACGACCGGCCCGCGCGACCCCATCGCACCGCCAAAGCCCAGCAGAAAAAGGCCCAGAAAAACCGGATTGGGGCCATTGGACAGCGCCAATAGCGACAGGATACCAACAATGGTGAACGAATAGGCGATCGTTGCCGTACGTCGCTGGCCGATCCTGTCCGCCAGCCATCCCGCGCCGAGAATGCCAACAACGGACATCATCGAATTCAATCCGAAAATGAACGTCGCCGTCAGGCGCGGATACCCAGCCTCCTCCAAATAAAGGACCGATTGAACCTGAATGATATAGGTGGTCACAGCGGTCAGAAAAAAGATCAGGAAAAGGCCCCAAAAGCCGGACCGGGCAAAGACCGCTTTGTCCGGCAGGAACGGTCGGGGCTTCAGCGCGGGCTTGATCCCTTTGGCGATCCGCGGCCAGGGCAGGACCGTTACGCCCAGCCCAAGGCAAAGCAGCGCCGTGCCCAGAACCTGATAGGTCCAACGCCAACCCCCGGTGTCGATCAGATAGCCCGAAAGCGGCGCCAAAAAGACGGCCCCCATCGCCAGACCGGTATAGGCAAAGCTGATCGCGAACGACATGCTGCGATCGAACCAGCGCGACAGGATGCCCGTCGCGGGTGTCATGCCGGTCGCCGTTGCACCATACCCGCCCAGCAGGCCAAGGCCCAGCCAGCCCTGCCACACGGCTTCCATGCGCGAGGCGATCAGAAACCCCGTCCCATAGGCCAAGAGCCCACTGACATAGACCAGCCGCGGGCCGTACCGGTCGAACAGCGCCCCGACCAACGGGCCGGAGACACCAAGTGCGATCATAAAGACCGAATAAAGCGAAGCGGTCGCCGTGCGCCCCCAGCCGAGATCATCCAACAATGGCCCAAAGAAAACAGCGAAGGTTTCGCCGTTGCCGCGGGCCAGTGTGTTGAGAACAAAACAAAGGGCAATGACGCCGATGGCGCTGCGCGTGAACTCGTTGGCTGTGCCCGGGCGTTCCATGCCCACCGTTTTGGCACGACCGTCACCACAGGCAATCTGACATGTGATGACGGCCCTTCAGGCCCCGGCCAAGCCGCAGCGATCCGCCCGGATCGCCGCGCCGCTGACACCGGCAACAGGTGCCTCAGCGCGCGCCCAAACCTGCGCGCGGAACAACTCAGTCCTTCAGGATGAAGGTCACTTTCATCACGACCCGGTATTCCGAGATCTTGCCATTCTTGACCGACAGTTTCTGATCCGAAACCCAGGCGCCCGTGATCCCTTTCAGCGTCTTCGACGCCCGCTTGATCCCGTTAGAAATGGCATCGTCGAACGATTTGGTCGACGACGAGATGATTTCAGTGACTTTAGCGACAGACATGGTGTGCGCTCCTTACTGGTGACGCCCCCATGCCCTTCATAGAATTTGTCCCCGGCCATAGCCAGATAAAACTTCAAAGTGACGTTTATCGCCGGTCACATTCCAGCGTCTCCCCGACCTGAAAACAGCACGTTCAGCCTCAGCCCGGGCTCATCAGGTCCGGCAGGAACAGCACGATATCGGGGAACAGAACCAGCGCCGCGATCGCGATCACGTCAGCGATAAAGAAAATCGCGATGCCCTTGAACACGTCGCCAAGCGGAATGTCGGGGCGCACGCCATTGACCACGAAACAGTTCAGCCCGATCGGCGGCGTGATCAGACAGACCTCGGCCATCTTGACGACGATGATGCCGAACCAGATCGACGCCTCGGTCGACGAAAGACCAAAGGCCGATGTCTCGCGCGTGACATAGTCGCCGCCATTCAGCGCCATCACCGCCGGATAGAAAATCGGCAGCGTGACCAACAGCATCCCGATGGCATCCATGAACATGCCCAGAACGGCATAGCCGATCAGGATCGCCAGCAGGATGAGATAGGGATTATAAGGCAGATCCACGATCCACTGGCTGAAGGCCTGCGGCACCGTCGAATAGTTGAGAAAGGTGACAAAGATGAAGATGCCCCAGATCAGCGTGAAGATCATCACCGTCAGGCGCGCCGTTTCCATCAGTGCGTCTTTCAGACCGCCGAACCGCATGCCTTGGGTGAACGCCACGATCAGGATGACAAAGGCGCCCAGCGCCCCGGCCTCGGTCACGGTCGCCTTGCCGGTATAGATCGACCAAATGATGATCCCGGCGACAAAAAAGATCGGAATGATTCCGGGCAACGCCTTCAGCCGCTCGCCCCATTTATAACCGCCAACGGACGGACCGGCATCGGGTTGAACCTTGGCCCACAAAATGATGATCGCGGCATAAATCAGCGCCGACACCACGCCCGGCAAAAAGCCCGCCAATAACAGCGCGCCGACCGATTCCTCGACGATCAGCGCATAGATGACCAGAATTGCCGATGGCGGGATCAGCGTTGCCAACGTACCGCCCGCCGCAACGACGCCCGCCGCCAGCCTCTTGTTATAGCCGTTCCTCAGCATCTCGGGGATCGCAACGCGCGAGAAGACAGCCGCCGTGGCGGTCGATGCGCCGGAAACGGCGGCGAAACCTGCCTGCGCCATGACGGTCGCAACCGCCAGCCCGCCCGGCACCCAGCCGATCCATTTTCGCGCCGCATCGAACAGCTTGGCCGTCATCCCCGCGTGATAAGCCAGGAACCCGATCAGGATGAACGGCGGCAGGACCGACAGCGCATAAAGCGACGTCTTCGCATAGGGGATCGTGCCCACGGTCGAAACACCGGGGCCGAAACCAATCATTTCGATCATCCCGACCATGCCAGCGATCCCGGCGGCAAAGGCGACGCGCACGCCCAAGATGGCCAAGCCGAACAACAGCAGAATGCAGATCGTGCCGACCAGCAGCGGGCCGCAGGCCGTGCCCGGATCGGTCTCGGTCGCCGCAAACAGACAGACGTCGAAATTGTAGCCAATTCCAAACAGCGCGCCCGGCGTGTCGGCGGCCTCTCCGAACAGCCATTCCTTCATCGCGTTGACCCCATGGCTTCCCGGATTTCCTCCTGGGCCTGCTCTGCGATGTCTTTCTGAACGATCACGCCGACCGGTGGCAGCGCCGGATTGGCCGCCAGGCGCAACGCCCCCAGAAACTGAACCATCAGCCGGACCGCCAGCAAACAGAACGCAAGCGGCACCAGCAGCTTGGACGGCCAGGTATCGATTTCGGCGTCTGTCGTGGAATCGCCCAACGTGAAGGCATCGTCGAAAAAGTCATAGGAAAACCGCGCCATCAGCAGCGCAAAGATCAGCATGACCAGCGCGTTAAAGGTCTCGATTGTCCAAAGCGGGCGGCCCTTCATGCGTCCAATGAACAGGTCCATACGGATATGCGTGCCCATGCGCATGCAATAGGCGATGCCGATAATGGCCAGGATCGGCATGGCCAGCTCGATCATATCGATATAGCCGAACATCGGCGCATTGATCAGCGGAACGCAATAATCCTCGAACCCAAACGATGGCGCGACCCACCAATCATCGGACGGGTACGTGCCGGGGATCGGAAAACACAGATCCCGCATCCCGACCACAATCTGATAGACCCCGATCAGGACCAGGAACATGGTCGCAACCGCGGCCAGCAGGTTCAGAATATCCTCGGGCCAGCGCAGACCGCGATCCAGCGTCCAGACCAATTGTCCGAACCCGTCCTCTGGTTTTGGCTGTTTGGTATCGTCGGTTGCATCCGACATGCGCGCTTACCCCCGCATCAAGCGTGGGGCGGGAGGTTTCCCCGCCACATCGACACGTTGATCGTAAAAGCAGGGCGGGGTGAACCCCGCCCTACGCATTTTCCTGATAGGGCGCTGGTCCGCCCCCTGGATCAGTTGGAATATTTGGCCTGAGCTTCGGCCAGCAATGCCATCATCTTGTCGAACAGGCCCTGGCTGTCGAACTTGTCCTTGTTGTCGGCGATCCACTTGTTCCAGACAGGCTCACCCCCGATTTCCTTGAACTTCGCCAGTTCCTCGTCCGAGTACATGATCTTTTCCATCTTGGCCTCGAAAGCCGGGATGTTCTTGGCATCCGCCGCTTCATAGGCCGCGATCGTTGCATCGGTCGCTTCCTGCTTCAGGCTCATCAGCAGGTCCTTGTACTCCTGCGGCAGCTTATCAAATGCCGTTTTGTTAAAGACGATCGGGCATTCCGACGTTCCCGGCTGCAGGTTGCCGGTATACCAGGCGCTCAGCTCGTCGATCTTGTAGGCCGCATGGGCATAGCTGAACGGAAAGCTGACAGCATCGACCGCGCCGCGCTGCATCAGCGTGTACGTCTCGGATGCCGGAACCGTCTGGCGTGTTGCACCCAGCAATTCCATTGCCTGGCCGACGCCGCCGCCTGCGCGAACCCGCATACCGGACCAGTCAGCCGCCGTCTTCGGCGCCTTTCCGCGACCCAGGAATTCGTATTGCGGCAACAGGGTCGATGCATACGGAATCGCGTTCCAGCGCTCCATATCCGCGACCATCATCGGGTCTTCCATCAGCGTATTGGTGACATGCGCCCGGATCTTGAAGTCGCCCATCGGGATGAACGGCATGGTGAAGATCATGAAGGTCGGGTTCTTGTCCGGGCTATAGAAGTTGCAGAAGTGCGCGCCTTCAAAGGCATTGTTCTTCAAGCCGTCCAGGTTTTCGCGGCTCTTGGCCAGCTGGCCGCCGTAAAAGATCTGGATATTCCACTTGCCGCCCGTTTCTTCCTTGATCCGCTCGGAAATTCTTTCGATCCCGGCAGTGAATGCCCGCGGCTTACCCCAGGTCGAGAACTTCCAGAAGACGGCGGGGCCGTCGACATTGGCCGCCATCGCGCCTGAAGCCGTCATGGCCGCGACCGCTGCGCCCAAAAATGCGCGTCTGATTATTTTCATAGTGTTGCTCCCTTTAGACGTCGGCCCAGCCGACCTGATCCGTTTCCGGTCTGGTGCCGGATCGAACCAGTCTTACCATGCCGTCCGGTCGTTGCAACAGCGGGCCAAGCCCGGTCCATGGAACCGGCGCCCGGACCACGCAAACCTGTCTGAATTTGGCACAGCCTGGCCACGAGAATGCCGTGCCACGCCTCGGGCAGATCGGTAAGCGGCACCCAGCGCAACCCCGGACATTCGGCTCGGCCTTGTTCTCGACATTCTCCACACGTCTTGACTTCTCCCCCATGCAAACGACAGTCAGGCCCGGACAATCAGGAGACGCCGATGCCCCGCTTCAACAGATTGCTGATCACCGGCGCCGCCGGCAATTTGGGGCACGAACTGCGCGCGGGCCTACGGCCGCTCGCCAAAACGCTGCGCCTGACCGACCGGGCCGCAATGGACCCGGCCCAAGATGGCGAAGAGGTGATCCAAGCGGATGTCGGCGACTTCGATGCGATGATGTCGGCGGTCCAGGGATGCGACGCTGTCGTCCATTTCGGGGCGGCACCGGTCGAAAAACCTTGGGACGAGATACTCAATTCTTCGATCAAAGGCGGCTATAATGTCTACGAGGCCGCGCGCCGTCACGGGATCAAGCGCATTGTCTACGCCTCATCGATCCACGCTGTGGGCTATGTTCGCCGCGAAGACGGCGCCGACACGCTGACCGAACATCGCCCGGACACACTTTATGGCCTGTCCAAATGCTTCGTCGAAGACCTGGCCAAGCTCTATTTCGACAAATTCCAGATCGAAAGCGTCCTACTGCGCATCAATTCCTGTTTTCCGGAACCGGCAGACCGGCGGCACCTGTCCTCGTGGATGAGCTTTCGCGACCTCGTGCAGTTGGTCACCCGGTCGCTGACCGCCGAACGGGTCGGTTGCAGCGTTCTTTACGGCATCTCGGACAACCGCGAACGCTTCTTTTCGAACCAGCCGTCGCGTCATATCGGCTATATGCCCCAGGACAGTGCCGAGGATTATCGCGCCAAGGTCGAAGCCGCGACTCCGCCGGGCGATCCGTTCGACCCGGGCATCGAGTTTGTCGGCGGCGTGTTTTGCAAATACGGACATCCGGACGATCCATCATGAAACATCTTGCCCTCACCAT
Organism: uncultured Limibaculum sp.; assembly: GCA_951813525.2. Classification (GTDB taxonomy): domain Bacteria; phylum Pseudomonadota; class Alphaproteobacteria; order Rhodobacterales; family Rhodobacteraceae; genus Thermohalobaculum. The sequence goes on along the minus strand of CATOTJ020000002.1, from coordinate 587,182 downwards.
CGCTCTCACCATCGCCCTCTCCGTCGCCCTGTCGATTGCCGCAACCTCGGCGCACGCCCAATCGCGCAAAGCCGTCGATGACGATGTCGACCGCTTCGCCCTCGACCTTTTCGACCGTATCCAACCGAAATCCATCGCCGAGAACCGCGAATATTGCGGCTATATCGGGTTCGATGCGGCGGGCGTTCTGACGGCGACCCCTGCCCGCCCCGGCGACACGGACAGCTGCGATGCGGGCGAGCCGCCCGCCGGTCTGGAAGTGCTCGCCTCCTACCACACCCACGGCGCTTTTCTGGACGACGCTGACAGCGAAGTGCCATCGCTCGATGATCTTTTGGGCGACATGGAAGAGGAAATCGACGGCTATGTCGCAACCCCCGGCGGCCGCGTCTGGCTGAACCTGTCACTGGAAAAGCTGACCTTCCAGGTCTGCGGCCGCGGCTGCGTGACCGCCGACCCCAAAGCGCGCCCCTGCAAATCCTTCACTCCGCTGGTCGAATATTCCCTGCGCGAGATTCGGCAACGCGAAAACTCTCCGGTCGTCGGCTGCTGACAGGGCCGCGCGCTGATCGGCATTGGGGCTACATCCGCTTCGCCACTTCCTCCAGCATCACCTCCGAAGCCCCGCCGCCGATTGCCTGGACCCGGGCGTCCCGGTAAAGCCGCTCGATCTCCATGCCGCGCATATATCCGGCCCCGCCATGCATTTGCTGGCAGGTCCAGACCACATGTTGCAGCATCTCGGCGCCTTGCGCCTTGACCATCGAGACCTCTTTCACACAGTCGCGCCCGCCCGCATCCAGCCAGGCCGTGTGATAGACCAGGGCCTTGACCGCCGCGCAGCGCGCCGCCGCATCGGCCAGTTTATGGCGCACGACCTGTTTGTCCCACAGCGCCCCGCCAAACGCCTTGCGCTGCTTTACATAGTCGACGGTGATCTCCAGCGCGCGCTCGGCCTCGCCCACGGCCATGGCCCCGATCACCAGGCGCTCGTTCTGAAAGTTGTCCATGATCTGATAGAAACCGCGCCCCTCGGCGCCCAGCAAGGCATCGGCTGTCAACTCGACATCCTCGAAGACCAGCTCCGCCGTGTCCGAGCACCGCCACCCCATCTTGTCGAGTTGCGAGGCCACCTTGAACCCGGGTGTCCCCTTTTCGACCAGAAAGATCGAAACCCCGCGGGACGGCTTCACATCCAGATCCGTCTTGGCGGCAACAAAGTAAAGATCGCCCAATACCCCGTTGGTAATGAACATTTTTTGCCCGTTCAAAACCCAGCCGTTTCCGCGCTTCTCTGCCCGCGTCGTAATCCCCGCCACATCCGATCCGGCCCCGGGTTCGGTCACCGCAACCGCCGTCACCCGCTCGCCGGAAATCACCCCCGGCAAATACGCCGCCTTTTGTTCCGGCGTCCCATAGCGCTCCAGATGGGGCGAGGCCATGTCGGTGTGCACCAGCGTCGAGATCGCGAACCCGGACAACCCGGCGCGCCCTAATTCTTCGGCCAACAGAACCGACCCGAACGTGTCCATTTCGGCCCCGCCGAACGCGTCCGGATACCGCACGCCCAGAAACCCGAGCGCACCCATCTTGCGGAAGATGTCGCGCGGGATTTCACCGGCTTCCTCCCAGGCATCGGCATGCGGGCGAACTTCCTCGGCCACAAACCGGCGCAATTGGTCACGAAAGGCTTCGTGCTCCTCCGAAAAATAGATCGCGTCCATATCCTCTCCCGATCGACAGGTTGCACCTGGCATCCCGCCATCTGATTAACGTTCTTCCACCTGTCCCGGGCGGCCGCCCGGTCAGATCTTTCGAAACTTGGCCATCGCCTCGGCAAAGGTCAGGCCGTCGGCAATTTCCTTTGTCGCCTGCTCGTCATCGCCCTGCAATTCCTCGGCAATGCGGGCGACCTCCTCGGCCTTGCCCGCTGGGATCGCGACAATGCCGGTTCCATCCGCCACGATCACATCGCCGGTCGCAACCTTTTGACCGCAGGCCGTTACTGTCCCGCCGATCTCGACCATCTTGATCCGCGTGCGTCCCGTCGTCGGCACCCAATGGCGCGCCATGACCGGAAAGCCGTGCTCGATCATCTCCTCGCGGTCGCGCACGCCGCCATCGCAGATCAACCCCGCGACCCCCTTCTTCGCCGCCGCGAACGATGCGGTCCCGCCCCAGGACGATACCGCATTGCCGCCATTGGCGATCAGCACCACATCCCCCGGCTCGGCCGCATCGATGATCGCGCCAACCGCAAAATCGGTGCCGGGAAACGCCCCCGCCGGCCCGGTGATCTGTAAAACGCACATCGCGCGTCCGGCCATGCGCGTCCCCGGCGCAACCGGCGCCAGGGCGTGGATCACGCCGTCCGCGCCAACATCCTCCAACGCATTTGACAATGTCGATGTATACAGTGCGCCCAGCCGCGCAACCAGCGCGTCGCTGACCTGATCCGTCCGATTACCCATGCGATTGTCGCCCCCAATCTGCTTGTCGCCACGCGGCGACAGATGATACCACTGCCCAAAGTGACAACATGGGAGAGCGCGCATGTCCATCGCCGATCAGATGACAGTGGCCGAGATCGCAGACGCCGTGCCCGACGGCGCCCTTTTGGGCGTTCCTGCCGATTATTCCGGCGCTCCGATGGCTGTGACCCGCGCCCTGATTTCGCGCGGCGCCCGCGATCTGCGGCTCTACTGCCTGCCATTGACGACGATGCAGGGCGACATGCTGATCGGCGCAGGCTGTGTCGCCGATATCGAGGCCGCAGCCGTGACAATGGGCGAATACGGCTTGGCCCCATGTTTTTCCCGCGCCTTCGAGGGCGGCGAAATCACCATGCAGGATTCGACCTGTCCCGCCCTGCACACGCAATTGCAGGCGGTCGAAAAGGGCGTACCGTTCATGCCCATGCGCGGCCTGATCGGGTCCGATATTGCGGCGCACCGCCCGGATTGGCGTGTCATCCAAAATCCGTTCAGCGACACGGACGAGGAAATCGCCCTCCTCCCGGCCCGCCAGTTGGACGTGACCGTCTTTCATGCGCCCTATGCCGATGCCGAAGGCAACGTCTTCATCGGCCGTCAGCGCGAACTCGCCTCGCTCGCCAAAGGCGCGAAAGAGGTCTTCGTCAGCGTCGAGCGGTTCGTCGACGGCTCGCTCTTCGAAAGCGAAGCAACGGCGGCAGGCGCCCTGCCCGCCTTCTATGTCTCGGGCATCGCCCAGGCGGAAAACGGCGCCTGGCCCATGGGGCTGACCGACCAGTATGACCCAGATGGCGATGCCATCCGGGCCTATGTCCGGTCCGCCTCGACCCCTGCCGGATTTGCCGACTATCTGACCGAGCAAGGCATCACGGCCCGGACCGCTGCATGACCCTGCCGCGCGAAGAGCTACTGATCTCGGTCCTGACCGACATGCTGGCAGCGGACCGGCATGTCGCCGTGGGTGCGGCGTCACCCATACCCGGCGCCGCCGCGTTGCTGGCCAAGGCCGAGACCGACCGCCGGATGCAGGTCACAATCATCCACTCGCGTCGGCACAATCCGTTCACCGAAGGCTCGCGAGAGCTGTTCGACTGCTCGGCTGCCGGTCGTATCGACAGCTTCTTTCTGGGCGGGGTTCAGATCGACGGCGCTGCCAATATCAATCTGATCGGAATTGGGGATTATCCAAATCTCAGCAAACGCTTTCCCGGCTCGTTCGGGTCGGCGCTGATGTATTATGTGGTGCCAAAGGTGATCCTCTTTCGCGAAGAACACTCACCCCGCACGCTGGTCGAAAAGGTCGATTTCATTTCGGCCCCCGGGTCGTCGCCCGCCAATGTGCACCGGCCGGGCGGCCCGCACGCGCTGGTCACGGGCCGGTGCGTCATGGCCTGGGACCGCGAAACGGCGCGGTTCCGCCTGACCCATGTGCATCCGGGCGAGACCGTTGAAAGCGTGCAGGCCGCAACGGGCTTCGACTTCGACGTGGACCCTGGCGTGCAGGAAACACCGCTGCCATCCGCCGCCAGGGTTGAAGCGATCCGCACAAAGATTGCCCCGCAAATCCTTCAATTCTATCCTGAATTTGCCTCCCGCATTTGGGGGCTTGCAGCTTAATCGGAGAGACGCATGGGTGCGCTTGACGGGGTCAGAGTCCTCGACCTGACCCGTATTCTGGGCGGGCCGTTCGGCACGCAGTGGTTGGGCGATCACGGCGCCGAGGTCATCAAGATCGAACCGCCCCATGGCGATGATGTGCGCCAATGGGGCCCGCCCTTCGACGAGGATGTCGGGGCCGCCAGCTATTTTCTGGGCATCAACCGCAACAAACGCGGCATGGCCCTCGATCTGCGCATGGACGAGGGCAAGGCGATCCTGTTCAGGCTGCTCGAAACAGCCGACGTTCTGATCGAAAACTTCAAGCCCGGCTCCATGGAAAAATGGGGCATGGGGTTCGAGGATGTCCTGTCCAAGCGCTTCCCCCGGCTCATCCATTGTAAAGTCTCGGGTTTCGGCAAAACCGGGCCAATGGGCGGTTATCCGGGATATGACGCGGTGATCCAGGCACAGGCAGGCATGATGTCGGTCAATGGTGTTCCCGGCGGCGGACCGACGCGGCTGGGCATTCCCATCGTCGATATCGCGACCGGCATGGCCGCCGTGCTGGGGATCGCCATGGCCCTTTTCGAGCGTGAAAGCTCAAACCAAGGCCAATTTATTGAAACATCGCTCTACGATACCGGTGTTTCGCTGCTCTTTCCGCACTATGCCAACTTCTTTCTCAGCGGAAAGACGCCGGTGATCACCGGTAACCGCCATTCGAACCTATCGCCCTATGACGCTTATCCGACCAAGACCTGCGATATCTTTATTGCTGGTGGAAACAACAGCCAATTCAAACGGTTGTGCAGCATTCTTGGTGTGCCAGAGATGGCCGGTGAAGATGACTTCCGCGACAATTCCGGGCGGCTGACCCATCAGGAAGAACTGCGTGCTCGGTTCGAGCCTCTGTTGGCTGAATGGGATGGCGAGGAACTGGCCAAGACCTTGATGGACAATGGCGTCCCCGCAGGCCCTGTTTTGACGGTGCCCGAGGTGATGGACGCGCCGCATACCCTGCACCGCGAGATGACCGTTGAAATCGACGGGTTCCGGACAACCGGCAACCCCATCAAGATGTCGCGAACCCCGGCGCAGCCAGCGCGCAAGAAACCACCCAAATTCGGCGAAGAAACACGCGCGATCCTGGCCGAAGCCGGATATTCCAGCGCCGAAATCGACGCAATGATCGCGGCGGGCGCAGCCTTGGAAACACGGCAGGAATAGCGCCCAGCGCAGACGGTTCCACGACCGCCCCGCAGGCAGGCACGCGCCGAACAAACGGCCATCAGGCGACAAAGGAACCACAGATGTTCGAAGGCTTCACCGACAGCTTCGTCGATATCGACTACATGAAGATCCGGGTCCGCCATGGCGGCGATGGACCCCCCCTGCTCCTCTTGCATGGCAATCCGCAGACCAGCGCGATGTGGCGCCATGTGGCCCCGATACTGGCCGAAACGCATACGGTGTTCTGTCCCGATCTGCGCGGTTACGGGTTCACCGACAAACCGCCCGCGGGCGAGCGGTCATCGAATTACTGCAAACGCCTGATGGCGCAGGACATGATCCTGATGATGGAAGAATTCCACTTCACGACCTTCGATCTATGCGGGCACGACCGCGGTGGACGGGTCGCCCACCGGATGGCGTGGGATCATCCTGAATGCGTGCGGCGTCTCGCCGTTCTGGATATCGCGCCGACACGCGAAATGTACGCCAATACAACCCGCGAATTTGCCCGCGATTACTGGCACTGGTTCTTCATGATCCAGCCCCATCCAATGCCCGAAGACATGATGGGCGCCGATCCCGACCGGTTCTGGAAGGCAAAATGCGGCATCCAGGGCGGAACCGAGGGAATTTTCGGCGAGGCCTTGCCAGAATATCTGGAAGCCTTCCGCAACCCCGAAACGATCAGGGCAACCTGCGACGACTATCGGGCGGCGGTCGGCATCGATATCGAACATGACGACCGCGAAACCGAAAAGATGACCGTGCCTCTGCTCTGCCTCTGGGGATCGAAAGGGGCAATCGAAAAGCATTTCGATCCGCTGGCCCTCTGGCGCCTGCGGGCCGCGGATGTCCGCGGCTGGTCCCTGCCCTGCGGACATTATATGGCCGAAGAGATGCCGAACCAGATCACCGCCGCATTGCAAAGCTTTTTTCGTGACCCCTTATGATCTTCGATCCCTCCGTCAGACCAAAAGGCTGGCCAGCACCGTCAGAACCACCAGAACCATCAGCGAATAAACACCGTTCCACCGCCAGGTGATCGTCGTGGTCCTGACCTGCGCGGCACCGGCAACCAGAATGGCGCCCGTCGAATTCGGCGCCGCCGTCAGCGACAGTGCCCAACCCGCCCCCAGTGCCAAAGCGATGAACTCTGGCGGCGCCGGCAGCGACGGCAGTGCCTGAAAAACCGCCCCCAGAAAGGTCACCATGACCATCGGCGACAGGGCAATCTGCCCGCCCGCGGTAATCAGGATCGGCAGGGCCGCCACGATCACCCAGGGCGGCAGGCCGGTATGGTCCAGCCAATCGGCCATCGCGGCGACCGGCGCCAGATTGGCCGCAGCAATCCCGATAAAGGCCGCAACGCCCAATAGATAGGCATCCCGCGCCACCCGCGGAATGGTCCCCTGCGCGATCTCAGCCAGCCGGGCACCGGCGCTGTGCGAGCCCAGCGTTCCGGCCCGCGCCTGTGCAATCACCCACCCGATCAGCATAACCGGGGCAACCGTCATCAAGGCAACCGGCAGCGCGCTGTCCAGCGACACCTGGACCGTCACCGCACCGCCCACCAGCATCAGGTAAACCAGCCCCAGATCGATCGCCGCCGCCTTGGGAAAGGCAGGCGCCTGACCGATCCGTTTCGGGCGGCCCCAGCGCAGCCTGTCCTCGACCCGGGCAACGACCAGCAGGACAACCGACAGACCAAGACCCATCGCAATCGCCCGCCCGGGATCCAACCCTGGGATGGACGACAAAATAATCACCTGCGTCAATGTCGTGGGCGCCCAGGTGATGACCGGCGCAAATCCGCGGATCAGCGACGAAAGCTGCCTGCGCTCCAGAACGGCGACGCGCTGCGGATCGGATTCCGAGGCGCGGACCCCGCGCTGGATCAGGGGTGCCAACAGGCTGACCGCCCCGAAATTCAACAAAATCCCGGCGATATGCCCTCCGAACCAGGTCGCATAGAACCGCCGTCCGGGTGGTTGGCGCGTAATCCAGTCGCCGACCGCCAGCACCGACGCCGACGTCACCGCGGCTTCACGCAGCAGCATCATCAACAAAATGAACGCCGCGAAATAGGCCCCCTTGCCCAGGCCCTCGCCCATCTGCGCCCACCCCTCCGGGCGCTGCGCCAGCGCCGCGGCCAGTCCAAGCGCAATCGCCGCCATAACCCATTCGCGCAGCCCAAACCGCGGCATCACCGCGATCACCAAAAGCAGCGCCGCCCCCCGCGATACCGGCTCGGCCCAGCCCAGGCCGCCAACGTGATAAGCCAACTGCAAGCCCGCCAGACCAAGCGCGACGGCCATACATATCCGGTCGGTGATGCTGGGCGGGGTCGCGGTCATTGCGCCGTCAACAGGCTGGGGAAAGGATGGCCCTGCATAACCGGCGGGCGGGGATTTGCCCATGCGGCGGGCTGATCAAGCGAGAGGGGACCATGCACAACACCAAGCCGATGACGGGTCTGACGGTATTGGATCTGACCCAGGGGATCGCCGGGCCCTATGCCGCGCGCCTGATGGCCGAGCATGGCGCCCGTGTGATCAAGATCGAAGCCCCTTCAACCGACTGGGTCCGTGCCATCGGCACCGGTCCGGCTGGGGTGTCCGTCAACTATCTCTACTACAATCTGGGCAAACAGAATGTGCGGCTGGATATTCGCGACCCGGGCGACCGCGACAAGGTCCTGGCCCTGGCCGCCAAGGCCGACGTGGTCATCGAAAGCGCCCGGCCCGGCGTGACCGCCCGGCGCGGCCTGGGGTTCGAGGATATCCGCGCCGTCAATCCGGTCATCCAGTATCTGTCGGTGTCCGGTTATGGCCAGACCGGTCCACGCGGCGCCGAGCCGATGACCGACACCGTCGCCCAGGCCTATTCTGGGATGATGTCGGTGAACCTCGGAATGGACGGCGTTCCCCATAAAATCCAGACGACGATCATCGACGCGATCACCGGCCTTTATGCCTTTCAGACCCTTTCCATGGCCTTGATGGCCGGGCGCGATGAAGCGCGCCATCTTGATGTCTCGCTGATGCAGGCCGCGGCCGCGATCATGGGACCGAAAGTGATGGAATTCGCCCATCTGGGCGAAAACCCGTTGTCCCCGAACCCGCCTGCCGGATCGTTTCAGACCGCCGACGGCTGGATCGCCGTCACCGTCGTGAAAGAGGCCAACTGGGTAAACTGGGCCGGGGTGCTGGGGCGTCCCGATCTGGCCGAAGATCCCCGCTTCGCAACGTTTGCTGCGCGCGGCGCCAATCTGGACGCGCTGTTGCAGATCCTCAATCCGATCTTCCGGACCCGAACCACCGCCAATTGGATGGCTGCGCTGACAGCGGCAAACGTGCTCTGTTCTCCGATCAACGATTTTGGAATGTGGCTGGACGAAGCGCATGTGCAGGCGACATCCGGTGCCCCGGTGATGAACGTGGTCGATGGCGGCGCGGCGCCGGTGCCGCGCACACCCGGACGCCCGCCCTACCCGGAACCCTGTGCCGGTCATGGCGACGATACCGAGGCCGTGCTGGCAGAGTTCGGCTTGACCTGACCATCCGGCCTGCAACGGCCGTTTAAAGGCCGCCCCCCGGTCCGGGGACAACGCCGCTGGCGCGGGGCGCCAAATCCCTAAAGCTGGCCGCCCCCGACCGCGATCTCCTGTCCGTTCACCGCGTCCGATCCGGGCATACACAGCCACAGAACCGCATTGGCGATCTCCTCCGGATCGATCAGACGGCCCAACGGGTTAAACGCGCCCAAATGCGTTTCGGCGTCTTCGTGACTAAGACCGTCGTGCTTGGCAATCCGGGCCGCAGCGCCCTGGACCATGGCCGTGTTGGTATACAACGGACAAACCGCATTGGCGGTCACGCCGGTGCCCTTGATTTCTTCGGACGCACAGCGCGTCAGGCCGACAACCGCATGTTTCGACGCGGCATAGGCGCCAAGGCGCTCATATCCCTTCAGACCGGCTGCCGACGCAATCGTCACGATCCGGCCCCAGCCGCGATCCGTCATCGGACCCAGAACATGGCGCATGGTCAGCATCACGCCTTCGACATTCACGGCATGGACACGGCGCCAGTGCTCCAGGGTGATCTCGCGGATCAGGGCAGCCTCGCCGATCCCGGCATTGGCGATCAGGATATCGATGGGACCAAGCGCGCTCTCGGCGGCTGCCATGACGGCGCTGACCTCGGCCTCGTCGGTCACGTCCATCGCGCGCCATTCGATCCGGTCATTCCCGTTCGCCATCGTTTGCAGCGAAGGAATATCGATCCCGGCAATGGTCACGGTCGCGCCCTGCCCGGCCAATGCCCGCGCCGCCGCAGCACCGATCCCGGTACCGCCGCCGGTGACGAAAGCATGCTTGCCGGTCAGGTCCCCGGTCAGATCACCGGTCAGCATGCCGGGTCCGTCAGCGCCGAATAGGCCAGGGCGCGCAGCTCTTTACGGTTCGGATAGGACGAAGACGGAACAAGCTGGGTGAAGAAGATAACCGCCATGTCATAGACCGGATCAACCCAGAACATGGTCGAGGCCATGCCGCCCCACCCGAAATCACCGGCGTTACAGGCGGTCTTGGCCAGGCCCGGCTCGATCGTTACCGAAACGCCCAGGCCAAATCCGACCCCATCGTAAGAGACTTCCGAAAACACCGGTTGGCCGTTTTGGGCCAGATCGCCGCGCAGCGCATTTGTTGCCATCAGCTCTGCCGTGCGCGGGGCCAACAACCGGTGGCCGTCCGCGGTTATGCCCTTGCGGCGCATCATATCCGCGAACCGGGCGTAATCTTCGATGGTCGATGTCAGCCCGCCACCGCCGGAATGCTGTTTGACCTTGCCCGCGGCATAGCTGCTGTCGGTGCTCGCATCCAACAGGCGCAGCGGATCTTTCGGCATTTTGACGTAACAATTCGCGAAGCGCCCGATCTTGTCGTCGCCAACCTCGAACGCGGTGTCGGTCATGCCCAGCGGGCCAAGGATACGCTGGGCAAAGAAATCCGCCAGCGATTGGCCCGACACGATCTCGACGATGCGCCCGACCACATCGGTCGAAACACCATAGTTCCAGCGCGATCCAGGATCGAAGGCCAACGGCAATTCAGAAAGGCGCGCAACCGTGTCCGCCAGATCGCCTTCCTTGGCCGAAAAATCCAGCTTGCGCTCGGCCATCTCCTCGGCCAGCACCCCCTCGTTGAAGGAATAGGTCAGCCCCGAGGTATGGGTCAGCAGATGGTGCACGGTCAGGCGCGTCTGCGCCGGCCTGACCTGGTCGATCGCGGTCGCCCCCTGGATCAGCACCTGTCGATCAGCCATCTCGGGGATCAGTTCATCGACCGGCGTATCCAGATGGATCAACGCCTCCTCATACAGCATCAGCAACGCAACCGACGTGATCGGTTTGGTCATCGAATAGATGCGCGTGATCGTGTCCCGTTCCCACGGCAGGGCGCCTTCGACATCACGCATCCCCACCTGATCGCAATAGGCAACCTGGCCATGGCGCGCGATCAGGACCTGCGCGCCCGGAAACTTGCCCTGATCGACCCAGCGCTGCATCCAGGGCCGGATGCGGGCCAGACGATCAGCGTCAAAACCCAGCTTGACGGGATCGTTCGCACTATCGAACATCGGTTACCTCCCTGAAAAACGACGATGGCTCTGCCGCGCTATTTGTGCGGCTCAATCACGATCTTGCCCATCGCCTTGCGGTCGGCGATATGCTGGATCGCCGCGCCGCCTTCGGCCAGCGGATAGGACCCCGAAATCAACGGGTTCAACCGCCCCTCGCGGATCCAGCGCATGATATGGCGCAGATCGCGCAGGTTGTTCTCAGGCTCGCGACGCGTGTAATCACCCCAGAAAACCCCAACGATCTCGCCATGCTTCAGCAAGGCCAGGTTCAACGGTATCTTCGGGATCTGACCCGCCGCGAAACCAATGACCAGCAACTTGCCGCGGGGCGCGATGGACCGGAACGCCAGTTCGGTCAACTCGCCCCCGACCGGGTCATAAATCAGCGTCGGACCTTCGGGGCACACCTCTTTCAACTGCTTGCGCAGATCACCGGTGCCATAGTTGATCAGATGATCGGCGCCATGCTCCTTGCACACGGCCAGCTTCTCGTCGGTGGACGCCGCCGCAATCACTTCGGCTCCCGCCGCATGGGCCAATTCGACCGCCGCCAGACCGACCCCGCCCGCAGCGCCCAGCACCAGCACCCGGTCCCGCGCCGTCATGGCGCCCCGGTCAAACAGCGCATGATAGGATGTGCCATAGACCAGCCCGACCGCAGCGGCCATCTTCAGATCCGCATCGTCCGGGATCGGGATCGCCTTGCCGGCCTTCACGATGGCCTCTTCGGCAAAGGCGCCGCATGTGTTCGACCCCATCACCCGGTCGCCCACCTTGAACGCGGTGACATCCGCGCCAACCGCCGAAATTGTCCCCGACATCTCGCCGCCCGGCGAAAACGGCAAGGGCGGTTTGAACTGATACTTGTCCTGAATGATCAGGAAATCGGGAAAATTCACCCCCGCCGCCGCCACGGTGATCCGAATCTCGTCAGGTCCCGGTTCCGGGGTCGGAATATCCTCGACCACCAGCGTATCGGGAAGCCCGTGTTCCTTACAAAGAAGTGCGCGCATGGGATGTCTCCTGTCGGTATTTGCGGCAGGGGTAGCCGGATGGGCAGACGGTGTAAATGGCCTGCGGGCGCGATTGGCGATTGCATCAGAATGCGGGTCGCAACCTCCGCTGTCTTGGCGATTGCACCGGCGCCCATCCTGCTTATCTTTAGGACATGAACGTCCAGCACCACACAGGGTACAGGCTGCATGTCGATCAGGTCCCCGGGCGGGTCCGGGCCTGGTCGGGCGATACCGCGATCGCAGACACAATCGCCGCCAAGGTGATGCACGAAACGCGCCTGCCATACGCGATCTATGTGCCCAAGGATGACGTGGCCGGATTGGGCGATCTGAACCCGCGCCGGACCTTTTGCCCGTTCAAGGGCACTGCCGTCTACCGCGACCTGATGGTCGCCGACCGGCGGCTGGAAAACGCCGTCTGGTCCTATCCCCGTGCCTTGCCGGAATCCCAGGCCATCGAAGGCTATATCGGTTTCATGCCCGGCGTGATCGACCGCTGGCAGGCCGAACTTGGCCTGCCCGACCAATCCGCCGACGGCTCGATTTCCGGCCCGGTCGTTGATTGGTTGATGCGCGGCGCCGGGCGGGCGGACGGCCCGGCCGAGCTGACCGGCGCCCTTGGCCGAACCCTTCGCGGCGCCGGGATCGCTGTCGCCCGGCTCAACATCACGATCTGGGCGCTGCACCCTCTGCTGGCAGGTCTCAGCTATGTTTGGAACGCCGCGACCGATCAGGTGACAATGGACGCCGCCAGGCATGAATCTTTGGAAGAACCCGCCTTCGTAAATTCGCCGATCCGCCATGTCATGGCGGGCCTCGGCGGCGTGCGTCAGCCCCTGACCACTGGCGAGATGGAGTTCAACTTTCCGATCATGGACGACCTCCGGTCCGCGGGCGCGACCGACTATGTCGCCATGCCGCTGATCTTCTCGAACGGGCGCAACAACGTGCTCACCATGGCCAGTGACCATCCCAACGGGTTCACCACCGCCAATCTGGGGCTGGTGTTCGAATGCTCGTCCGTCATCGCGCGCCATTTCGAAGTCCATGTGCAGGAACAGACCGCGCGAACCCTTCTGGGCACATTCCTCGGCAAACGCACCGGCAGCCGCGTTCTGGGCGGAGAGATCAGGCGCGGCGACGGCGAAGAAATCGAGGCCGCGGTCCTCTTTTGCGACCTGCGCGGGTCGTCTCGTCTGGCCGAGGAGATGGACCGCCCCGAATATCTTCACCTTCTGAACTGCTTCTTCGAAGCGGTCAGCAACGCCGTCGAAGATGCTGGCGGCGAGGTTCTGAAATTCATCGGCGATGCCGTGCTGGCTGTCTTTCCGGCCGAAGATAGCCGTGACAGCGCTTGCCGCAACGCTGTTGCCAGCGCCATTGACATGCGCGACCGCGTCGCCGCAATCGCGGGACCGGAAACTCCGTTGCAGGCAGCCGTCGGCGTCAGCTTCGGCAACGTGACCTACGGCAATGTCGGATCACGCGACCGGCTGGATTTCACAGTGATCGGAGAGGCTGCGAACATCGCTGCAAGGTTAAGCGATCTGTGCAAAACCGTTGGCGAAGCCGTGCTGATCAGCGGCGCCGCATTCGATGGCCAGGACCTGCGCCCGGTTGGCACGCACACGCTGCACAATATCGCCGAACCGATCAGTGTCTCCACCATATCCGATTGACGGCGGCAAACGCCAATCGCCGCAAATCAACGCTTTTGCATTTCGCAATAATCACCCCTGAGATGAATCAATCCTACACTCAGGTACGGAAACGTCCCCCTTCATGCTAGCTTCGAAGAGCTAATCAACCAGAAAGGGAGGAAGTCAGATGCAATATTTGAAGAGAAGTTCCCGTGGTGGATCTATTGCGGCGGCTCTCGCGGCCGTGCTGCTCGCAGCGCCAGTTACAGCGCCCGTCGCTTTCGCCGATCCGGCGACGGACATCGCCGCGGCCGTTGCTGGCGGTGAAGTTGTCGATCTCACCGTGACAATTTCCGAAAATTACCCGGCGCACTGGCCCTTCCACCCGCCCTTCCGTCGCTGGACGATGAACTGGTTCGAAAAGAAGAAGGGCCCCTATACGGAAACCCCGCTGATGGGCGCGGGCGGCGCTGGTGACACCGTCAAGGAAAACCTCGTTCAATCGGTCTTCCCCTACTATTCGCAGCAAATGGTGATCGACGAGCACACCGGCACGCAGGCCGATTTCCCGGCGCACTTCGTCCCGCCGAAAGGATCGGGCATCGAATTCGAGTCGGATGCCGGTTGGTTCACCGGCGACAAGTACCCGGTCGACCGGATGATGGGCGCCGCAGTCGTCATCGATGTCAGCGCCATTCTTGACAAGGCAGACAATGGCAAAAGCCCGCTGATCACGGTCGATATGATAAAGGCCGACGAAGCCGCGAACGGAGAGATCAAGGCTGGTGATGTCGTCCTGTTCTATTCGGGCTATGACGACAAGTACTACAAGCCCTTCCCCGAAGGAAACCGCCTCGCCTGGGATCCGCTGGTCAACGGCAATGTGCCGGGCTGGCCCGCGCCGACGCCTGAAGCCGTGAAATACCTTTCGGATAAGGGCGTCACCCACCTGGCCATCGACAGCCCGTCGATGGGGCCCATCGGGCATATGTGGAATGGCAAGCCCATGGCGCAGATGACCCATGTGACCTTCCTGCAAGCGGGCGGAAGCTGGACCGAGTTCTGCCGCAATATCGGACAATTGCCCGCACGGGGTGCCTATTTCATCTCATTGAGTGCTAAGATCGTCGATATGAGTGGCGGTTTGACCCGCGCTATCGCGATCAAGCCCAAGGGACCGGGAATCGCTGGCTGATCGATTGAAAACCTCGCCGGTCCGCCAAGGCGGGCTGGCATTGATCGCAGGAGGCAGTGAAATGTTAAGGGGTCTGATCCTATCTGCCGTGACCGCCGCTGCCGTCATCGGCGCCGCGATAACAGCCACCGGGCCCGCCGTGGCCGACGAGACCCTGGTTTTGACATGGGATGATCTGATCCCGGACGTTGCCCCGCTGGCCGATCCGCTGTCCGAACAACCCATGTCCGTGCGCTATGATCTGGGCTTCATTGCCAAGGTCCTGATCGATGCCGAACATAACCTGATTTCACGCACCGGGCCGGAATATCTGAACGCCCTGGCCCTGGCCGACCGGCTGCGCAAACAGGGGGTCGCGGTCGATCGCCTGACAACCGCCGTGGCCGGGCGCGACGCAGAAATAACCCGCCGCGGGACCGAGCTGAACAAAAAACTCGACGGTCAGACTGTGCGCATGCCCGGTTATGCCCTGCCGCTGGAAACCACCGAAGACGGCGTCACCGAATTTCTGCTGGTCCCTTATGTGGGCGCGTGCATTCACGTACCGCCGCCGCCGCCCAATCAGATCGTCCATGCCCAGCTCTCGACGGCCTTCCGCCTCGACGGTCTCTATCAGCCGGTCTGGATCACCGGTGAATTGATCGCAGGCACACGAAACCGCCGCCTCTCTTTCGTCGATGGTCAGGCCGATGTGCCGACGGGCTACACGATGCGGGTGACCAAGGTTGAACCCTACAAGGAATAGCTGAACCGGTCAGCTTGGCGCAGCACACAGCGTCCCATCGGCCAGTTGTCTTGCATATTCGGTAAAATCACTGACGATCGGATCTGTGTCATAGGCCCAGGTGAATGCCCCGACGATGCCGACATGACCAATCTCGGGATAGAACTTCGTCCGGTAACATCCGCCATGGGCGTCCAGCGCTGCGCCAAGGCGTTCGATATTGATCCGCCCGACGATCGCATCGACGGCCCCATGCATCAGAACCATCGGCGGCTCGTCCCCATCGACAAAATTTCCGGCCTGCATCGCCGCAAAATTGTCAGGCCCGTTAAAGACCTTCACCAGCGTTCGGCTGGTCGGCACGAAATGATAGGGACCGGCCATGCCGATAAATCCCTTAATCGCGCCGGGCGTCAGGCCATGGGCTGCCAGATATCTCTGATCGGTCGCCAGCAGCCCGGCGATATGCGCACCCGCTGAATGGCCCGACACCAATATCCGGTCTGGATCACCGCCATGTTCGCCAATGTTGCTCCGGACCCAGGCGAACGCTGCCGCTGCATCCTCGACAAATGCCGGATGCGTCACATCCGGGTATTTCCGGTAGTCGGGCAGAACAACGGTAAAGCCGCGCCGCGCCATCTCGACCCCGATAAATCGGTATTCCTCGCGCGTTCCGGACTGCCAACTGCCGCCATACCAGAACACCAGAACCGGATGCTTGCCACCGCACGCCGGGCGGTAGATATCCAGCGCCAGGCCATTCCCGGCGTCAAAAACCAAACCGCTGTCGACCTCTCCATCGAACGCACCGACGCCCAGATCGACCAAGTCGAAACGCGAACACGACGCCAGGGCCAACCCGGCACCCAGGATTGCAGCAACGGCGATACGGGCACTCCAACGGCGCATGGCGATGTCCTTCCGGCAACGGGTCCTTCACCTGCAAAATGTTGGCGGACGCACGGGTTTCAAGAAAAATCTCACCCTGCCACCGATCCTCGTTGCGCGCGGATGGTCGTGGCAGGATCGGCCGATGGATCGGCTGATGACATTCGAGATCGCGGAAAGCGCAGAAATCGGGCACCTGCGCGCGGCCCAGCACGCCGGCGTCGACGCCCAGGCCGTATCTCTGGGTCTGGCACTGGCCAAGGCCGGATGCAGCTATGAAGCCGCAATTCTGCTGCGCCCGCGCCGCAAGCTTTGGAAAGACAGCGACGCGGCCGAAGCCGGACAGGCGGCATTGCAGGCCCAGGCCTGGTGGAACAAAAACTGGCGCGAATTTGCCCAGGCCCGGCAGGCCGGCCAACGCGATCAAGCCTTGCAGATGCTGGGCGACCGCGCAGTTCTGTTCTGGGATATGCCGCCCCTTTTGATGCATCTCGGTGCGATTGCCACCAGAGACGACAAGCTCGACCTGGCCGAGCACCTGTTTCGCCGCATCGCCGCATCGCCGCCCTCGCCGCCCGCGGATTGCCAAAGATGGAGATGAAGGCCTTCGCCTATGCAGCCGATGCACACTTGGTCGATGTCCGCGCAGCGCGCGGCAATTTTGACGGCGCCCTTGCAGCCTATGACACCCTCACGCCCAACCCCGGCAACGCAATGGCGCACCAAATACAGGGCGCCCACTTGGCCGCGCTGGCCGGGCACGACGACGCAGCACTCAGCCGGATCGCCGAAATAATCGTAACAGCAGAGAGCGAGCGAAAAGGGTATTCCCGCGACATGCGCCTGAAATTTGTCGACAACGACCCGGCTCTGGCCGCTTTGCGCGAACGCTCTGACTGGGCCGCCCTGCGCAGCAACCCGAAAGCATGGTTGCGGAAATAGCCGCCGGTCTCTACGCCTTCGCGATAACCTTATGCCCAAGCGCGCCGATCAGGGCGGCGAATTTTGACCAGATCATAAGTCCTGAAAGGACATTTCCATGACACTTTTCCGACCCCTCCTGCTGCTGATTGCCCTGCTGCTCGGCTCCGCTGCGAACGCAAAACCGATCGATGTCATCGGCACGATCTCCGGCAGCGTCGGCGATCGCCAGCATGCAATTTGGGTGATGCTGATGAAAGATGGCCAAAGCACAGCAACCTTCGACGACGTCGCCGGTGTCACCGCCGTCAACCTGCAATCGCACCGGTCGGCCTTCATCAGTGCGAAAGGGTCGGTCACCGTCTCGTTCAACCTGATGCCCAACGGTGCGGTGATCGAACCCAACGTCCTGATGTTGCCCGGCAAATCGCTCTCGACCTTCTACGAAGCCGCAGACGGCTCGATCAAACTCGAGATTAAATCCATCAAGCGCGAGGACGGTCAACTGATCGTCGAGGGCACCGCCAAGGGACAAATCTTCCGAACCACCCGCTCCGGTGTGAAAGTCGAAACCGACAAGAACGATGCCATCGCCGTCGACATCACCTTCGAGGCAACAGCGACACAGGATTAAAATGGCGCGATGCGCCGCCCCTATCAGACCGGCGCGCCGCTCCTACCGTCCCTTGTCATAGTCGCGGAACGATTTGCCCTCGGCCACCAGACGCTCGATCAGGGGCGCAGGCGTCCAGGTCTTGTCGCCCATACCGGCGGCATGAAACGACTTGATCTTGGCCAGCGCCTTGTCCAGCCCCATCTGATCGGCCCAGAACATCGGCCCGCCGCGAAAGACCGGATAGGCATATCCATAGACATAGACGACATCGATATCCGACGCCCGCATCGCCTTGCCTTCCTCCAGGATCTTGGCGCCCTCATTGACCAGCGCCAGCATCGTGCGCTCGACGATCTCGTCGCTGCCAATGTCCCGCCGCTGATTGTGCTTGCGCACGCCCTCTTCCTCGACGATCTGCTTGGTCACATCGTCAGGGATCGGTTTGCGCGATCCGCCGTCATACCGGTAATACCCGGCAGACGTTTTCTGCCCGAACCGGCCCATTTCGCACAACCGATCGGCAATCGGGTTCGCCTCGCCCGTCTCCTGGCGGATTCGCCAGCTGACATCCAGCCCGGCCAGATCCGACATCGCAAACGGGCCCATGGCCATGCCAAAATCAAACAGCGCGCCGTCCACATCCTCGGGCTGGCAACCCTCGTAAAGCAGCGCGAAAGCCTGATCGAAGTAAGCGTGCAGCATCCGGTTTCCGACAAACCCATGGCAGACCCCGACCAGAACCGGCACCTTGCCGATCCGCTTGGCCAGATCCATGCACGTCGCGATCACATCCTTGCCGGTCTTGTCCCCGCGCACTTCCTCCAACAGCCGCATCACATTGGCCGGGCTGAAGAAATGCAGACCGATCACATCCTCGGGCCGGCTGGTAACAGCGGCGATCTCGTCAATATCCAACGTCGATGTATTGGTTGCCAGGATCGCGCCCGGCTTGCAGATCGCATCGAGGCTGGTGAAGACCTCTTTCTTGATCGCCATGTTCTCGAAGACGGCTTCGATCACAATATCCGCGCCCGCCACGTCGTTCAGATCGGTGGTCCCAGACAGCAGGCCCATGCGCTGCTCGACCTGATCGTTGGTAATCCGGCCTTTGGCCGCCGTGTTCTCATAATTCTTGCGGATAATCCCCAATCCGCGGTCCAGCGCCTCTTGCTCGCGCTCGACAATCGTGACCGGGATCACGGCATTCAGAAAGTTCATCGCAATGCCGCCGCCCATCGTCCCGGCGCCCAACACCGCAGCGGAACTGATATCGCGCTTGGGCGTATCGCGCGGCACATCGGGGATCTTGTTGGCCTGGCGTTCGGCAAAGAAGAAATGGCGCTGCGCCGCCGACTGGTCCGACGCCATCAGCTCCATAAACAGCGACCGCTCGCGCGCCATACCGTCCTCGAACGACCCCTTGGTTGCCGCCTCCACGGCCGCAATACAGTGCTGCGGCGCCAGGAAACCGCGACGCTTGCGGCCCCAGTCGGCCCGCGCCTTTTCAAAGACCGCCGCATCGACGCCCGTGACCTTGTCATTGCGGTCGCGCACTTTGACCAGTTCCGCATTGCCCGCAACGACGCCGCGCACGAATTCAATGGTCGCCGCCCGCACATCGTCGGTCTCGGCCACCTTGTCGACCACCCCCAACGCGGCAGCGTCCGCCGCCTTGACCATGTCGCCCGAACAAATGATGTCGATGGCCTTGTCAACCCCGGTCAGACGCGGCAGCCGCTGCGTGCCCCCGGCCCCGGGGATCAGGCCCAGCTTCACCTCGGGCAACCCGATCCGCGCCGATGGAACCGCAACACGGTAATGGCAGGACAGGGCCGTCTCCAACCCGCCGCCCAGCGCCGTGCCGTGAATGCCCGCAACCAACGGCTTGGGACAGGCTTCCTGCACCTCGTTGACCTCCCGCAGACCCGGGTCCAGCGGCGGTTTGCCGAACTCGGTAATATCGGCACCCGCGATAAACGTGCGCCCGGCGCAGATCAGCGCGATGCCCTCGATCGCATCATCCGCACCCGCCTTCTCGATCCCGTCCACAATCCCGGCCCGTACCGCCTGGCTCAACGCATTCACGGGCGGATAGTCGACCGTGATGACCGCAACCTCACCGTCGGCGTCATAGTGGACCACATCGTTCATCGCCCGGCTCCTTGCTGCTCACATAACGTCGAGCAGCTTTTGGCGCCTTATCCACCGTCGGGCAAGCCATTGATGTGATTGACTTCAATCCATCATTCGCCCGTCACGCTCTGGCGGATCGCTTCCGTGTCGGCATAGAACTGCTGGCGCAACTGGGCATCCAAGCTGCGCAATGCGCTTTCCGCCAACCGCTTCCGCAGATCTTTTTCATTGCGTGCCCGTTCTTTTGCCGGATCGACAGGCGTCTTCGTCCTGCCCTTTGGTTTGCGAGAAGTCTTGCCCGGCTTGCCGCCTTCTTCGGGTTTGCCGCCGTCATCCAGTTCTTTGACATCATCGCGACTGGGAAGATTGACGGCAACAACCAGCTCGTGAACATCACTTCGCCGTGCAAGCGAGGTTAACCCGATCTGAGAGATCCTGATCGTCGCGGGTCCGCGGCTCAACGCCAAGTTCGGATTGAAACTGCCCTCAACCGCCGTCGTGAATGTGATGGTGTCGGTCATTGTCGGCGTTTCGGCGGTACCGTCAGCTGCCCTCAGGTCGACCCGCTCGTTCAACCTCAGGAAGGTTCCAATCGTCTCATCCAAACCCAGCTCACCAGTAATCGGATAGCCAAGATCATGGCCCGCCTTCAAGTTCTCGCATTCGTCTCTACGAAAAGACGCTCCGGTCGCCAGGTCGTCCGCTTGATCAACAATCCGGAACCGCCGCACATTCTTTCGCTTGCGCTCGGTCTTCGCGGTTAATCCGAAACTGAACATGCCACCGGATAACACATCGATCAGCGTCGAACTGCCGCCGATGTCATTCTGTTCGGTGATGTCGAACTTAAACTGGTAGGCAATAATTCCATAGCGATACCTCGAAATCAGACTTCTTTCATGTGGATCCGCAGCTTTGAGATCTGTGGCAAAAAACTTTGCGTAGTCGAATGTTCCCTCCTCCATTTTTTTCAACATGCGGCGCCAAATAATTCTTGGCTGTATGTTTGACCAATGAAGCGCCCGCCTACTTTTCTCCACATCGTCTGGAATTAACCAACGACCTGAAGCATATGCTTGAAGGGCAAGCTTCAACTGATGCCGGGCGCTATCGCGTGCTTCGCAGCGAATGCGTTGGGCGATTTGAAACGAGCCAACGCCGGCAAAGTCTTCGGGCAAGGGCTTAACGTAACAGGCCGCCGTCAGCGCCGCAGCAATGCAGCAAACACCAAACTGTAAAAATCTACGCCCGCGCGATCGTCGTGTCATGTCCACCCCCTGTTGCTGGCCCGGCTGCAAACCAGATCAACCGGACACCTATCGAGGACAGAATTTCTAGCGTGCCCCCTTCGGGATCATGGGCGGCGCGAAAACAGGTGGCTGTGGCATTTCCCACAAAATGCAGCGGTGGCCCGGCACTGATTTCTAACAGAGACCCAAGCTCATATCGCAACGCGCAGCCACGCGCTGGGCTCGCGCTCGATGAACTCATCCTGGATATAGGTCAATATTCTACGCTGACCGCCGAACTCTATTCTTTCCATAGCTTCGGCAAACGTGAACCAGCCAAAATCGTCGTGTTCTTCATTCAAGGTCACATCGCCATCCGCGGCGACAAAGCCCAAAAACACCGGCAAAACGATGACCCGGTCCCGGGCGATGTTATAAAAGAATTCGTTGGTATCGACGCTGTAAAGCGTGTGCGGCACCAGCCCGGTCTCCTCCTGCGCCTCGCGCAGGGCCGCCGCCCAGGCCTTCTCACCCCGCTCGACCCGCCCGGCGGCGCTCATCCAGATGCCCTTCAGCGTATCGGCACGGCGCAGCAACAATAACTCCGGCCCGTCCATGCTCGGGCGCACAAGATGAATGACAACCGCGGGCGCCGCGATGTCCAGCGTCATGGCGCCCGTCTCATTCGGGCCGCCGTTTCAGCAGATATTTGTGGTGGCCGTCCATAACCAGCACACCGTCCTGATTGTGCACAGTGGAGGCCACCGTCATCACCCCCGTCGTCGTCTTCGCCGTCAGATCCGAGATCACCAGCGACGGGTAGAGCGTGTCCCCCGCATAGACCGGCGCCAGAAACCGGCTCGACTGCTCCAGAAACGCAATCATCGCCTCGCCCATCACAAAGGGCAGCACCCCTGCCCCGGCGCAGGTCTGGATCGCCACCTGATAGCCATGGGCCAGCATGTCCTTATGACCCAGCTTCTGGCAGTAATGACGGTCATAATGGATCGGATGATTGTCGCCGCTGGCCAGTTGAAACGCATAAAACAACGCATCGGACTGGGTCCGCGACGGAATATAGAACCGCTCACCCACCGCATAGTCGTCAAACCAGCGCGTCTCGCACATCGTCGCAGTCAGGGGATCAAAGTCAGTCATTTGCGGGTCCTTTTGCTTGCTCAAACCGGGCGCCAGGGCTCGCCCGCCACGGCGCGGGCAAAGGCCTCCCACAGCACGGCATTCACCGGCTGATCCCAGGGATCGAACTCGGCATGCCATTGCACGCCCAGCGCAAAGCCCGGCGCCCCGGCAACCGACACCGCCTCGATCGTCGTGTCGTCGGCCCGCCCCTCAACCGTGATCCGCGCGCCCGGCGCCTCGATCCCCTGCCCGTGCAGGCTGTTCGTCTCGATCTCGTCCACCCCGTATAGCCCGGCGAAAATCCCGCCCGGCGCCAATGCCACCTTGTGGCGCAGTTGAAAGATATCCGCACGCTGGGTGTCCCCGGGCGGACGGCGGTGGTTCATCCGTCCCGGCAGATCGCGGATCTCCGGGTGCAGCGTCCCGCCAAAGGCGACGTTCATCTCTTGAATACCCCGGCAGATCCCGAACAGCGGCAACCCCGTCTCGACACAGGCCCGGATCAGCGGCAGCGCCACGCCGTCCCGCCCCCGGTCATAGGGTTCATGCGCCGCATCCGCAGCGCCGCCCCATTCCGACGGATGCACATTGGGCCGCGCCCCGGTCAGAACGATGCCGTCGAACATCTCGACCAGATGCCCGATATCCTGCGTCTCCGGCAAGCCGGGGATCATCAGGGGCACCGCCTCCATCATCTTCGCGATCACCCGGGGATACATCACGTTCATGCGCTGAGAGGTCGTGCCATCCACGACCTGCTCGGTCCCCATGATGCCGATCACCTTCCCCATACCGCGTTCACCCATGCCGCGTTCACCCATCCCGCGTTCACCCATGCCCCGCCTGCCGATACCCAACACGGCCCACCCCACCTTGCGCGGCCCGCCCGGCTCAGGCAATCCTCAAGCCCGAACGTTTCAAGAGGACGATATGCTCGACACCCTGCCCGATCTGGTCAATTCCAACCCTGCGCTGGTGCGGCGCGGGCAATGGACCCACGCGACGCTCCTGATCGAAATCGGCGATCAGGGCTGGCTGGTGCGCATCGACGCGGGCCGCCTCTCGGTCACGCCGGAAACCTGGCGCGTCTCGGACTGGGACTTCGCCATTCGCGGGCCGGAAGAAGCCTGGCGCAAGTTCTGGCAGACCATGCCGCCGCCGATGCACCACGACCTGCACGCGCTGGTGCGCACGGGCAAATTCCGGCTGGAAGGCGATATCGACCTGATGCTGGCCAACATGCTCTACCTGAAACTGGTGCTGGAAACGCTCAGGGGGCGGGTCTGATGACGGCCATGACCATCGAACCTGTCACGGGCCGATACGGCCATCTCTCGATCTGGGGTCAGGACCATCGCCTGTATTGGGAAGAGGCGGGCACCGGCATCCCCCTTCTTTGCCTGCACACCGCAGGATCGGACGGGCGCCAGTACCGCGCCATCCTGAACGATGCCGAAATCACGCAAAGGTTCCGCGTCATCGTCTTCGACATGCCCTGGCACGGCAAATCCTCGCCGCCCGCAGGCTTTCAGGATCAGGAATACCAACTGACCACCGATGCCTATGTCGAGTTGGTCACAACGGTGGCCCGCGCGCTCGATCTGGACCGGCCCGTGGTCATGGGCTGCTCGATCGGCGGGCGCGTGGTGCTGGAACTGGCCAAGCGCCACCCCGACCTCTTCCGCGCTGTCATCGGCCTGCAATCCTCGGCCTTTGTGCAGCGCTATTTCCCCATCGACCACCTGCACAAACCGACCATCCATGGCGGCGAATACTGCGCGGCCTATTGCTATGGCCTGGTCGGCCCCGCCGCGCCGTTGCAGCACCGGTGGGAAACGCTCTGGCACTATATGCAGGGCGGGCCCGGCGTCTTTAAGGGCGATTTGCACTTTTATTCCATGGACGGCGATGTGTCGGACCGGTTGGCCGAAATCGACACGGGCCGCTGCCCGGTCTATATGCTGACGGGCGAATACGACCATTCCTGCACGCCGCAGGCCAGCCGCGATACCGCCGCCCTGATCGACGGGGCCGACCTGACGGTCATGGACGGCATGGGTCATTTCCCGATGTCCGAGGATCCGGAGAAGTTCCGCACCTATCTGCTGCCCGTCCTGGCCAAGATCGCGTAGGGCGTGCCCCGGCCCGCCAAGCCGCCGCCTACTCCATTCCCTCCCCCGGCATCGGCGGCACCTCTTCGCCCCGCGCGAACATTCGGCACCGTTCGGCAAGAAGCGCCGCTATGGGCTTGAACTCGTCAGGCTCAAACCCATAGGCCGCGCACAATTCCTGCGCCCTTGCCAGGTTAGGTACAATCTGCCCCACCACATCGCCGCCAATTTCGGCCAGCGTCCAATGGGCGGTGGCCAACCAGTTGGCGGAATTGCTCCGGTTTGGGTGATCGGCCCAGTCAAAGGCATCTTCAAAGACGGCCAGGGCCTGCTCCAACAGATCCAGAACACCCTCGCCGCGATACCCCGCCCCGGCCCGCCCGGCCTGCAGCAGGGTGCCGCCCAAATTGTGCAGGCTATTCGCCAAATCGGGATCATCCGGGGGCAAGGCTTCACGCCGCGCCGCCAATGCCCGGCCATTCAACCGCAGCGCCGCGCCCCAGCGGCCCTGAAAACCGCGCAAATCGGCCAGATTGTTGAGGTGCGTTGAAACCTCCCGCCTGACCCTGCCCTTCTGCGCCAGGTCGATTGCAATTGCTTTTTGAAATCGACGCGTCGCCAGGGTCAGCTTTTCGCGCCGTGCCGCGCCCGACATCGACCGCCCGACCATGTCCGCCATAACGCCATGGGTCGAAAGGTAATTTGCATATAATGCCCGTGACGAAGACGGATCGGCTTCAGAAATCTCCACGGCCCGCGCCGCCATCGCTTCCGCCTCTTCATGGCGACCCAGCCGCCATAACTGACCCGCCAAATTATTGCACCCAATCCCGACCTCTCCGTGCATTGGCCCCAGCCGCGCCTCCGCCAATCGCAGGGCTTCCTCGCTATAGGTCAGCGCCAGCGTATCCATCCGCTGGCTGTCCAAATAGATCGACGCCTGGTTCAACAACAGATCCATCGCCGCCGTTGCCGGCGCCGCCGCGACCAAGGCCGCAACATGTGGACTCAGCCGGGCGCAGTCGGGCCAATTTTTCCGATATTGCGGGCTTCGATTTTCACCGAAGGGATACCCCGCCGCGATCATCGCCACCGCGACCGCCAGCCAATCAGGATCACTTGCCCTGTGATCGGCCACATCGTCACTGTCATCCCCGCTCAGGCTGGCGCCACTGGCAAGATTGTCTGGCAGACCCCTGCCTGTGCCGGATTGGCGCTCGCCTTGCACCGCGCCCGGCTCGTCCGCGCCCGGCGAAACGGCCCGCTGCACCGCCTGCGTCAAACGGTGTACCCGGTACCCGCCATCGCCCCTTTCCAGCAGCGACCGGCCCGCCAATTCTTCGAATTCCAGTTCCACGTCCGCCGCACTCCGCGCCAGCTCCCACAACGCCCGCGGCACCGTTTGCCATTCGTTCACGCCGGTCCGAAACTGCTCCTCCATCGCCGCCAGATCCGTCACCAGACGCGGCTCCAACCCATCTGACGCCAGCCAGGCAAAGATCTTCATCAGCATGGCTGCGTTCGGCGACTGTCCCTGCAGCGACAGCGAAACGGCGCCAAAGACCGAGTCCGGATAATCGCGCACCCCGACCGTTTTCGGCTCCAGCGCCAGCATCTCGGCCAACCGTTTGCTGTAATCGTCAAATCTCGCCGTTTTTGCCGCGCGCAGCCAACCGCCCGCCAGGACCAGAGCCAATGGCAACCGGTCCAGTTCCGCGGCCAGCGCCGCGGCGTCCTCGCGGTCTTCGTCCCGCTCCGCCTCCCGCAGCAACAGATCGGTGGCCGCTTCGGGGTCCAGCCGCCCGGCCTCCTGCTCCGCGAACCCGGGCCAGACCCCTTCCCGCGTGGTCAGGATAATCTGCGGTCCGTCCGGCAGCCAGGGTTCCACATCCTCGGGCGCAACCGCGTTGTCATAAATGATCAGCCAGGGGTCGCTTTGCCGTGCCAACCAGCCCAGAACCGCCGTGGCCCGGCCCGTCGCTTCCGGGTGGCTCGTCACCTCCGCCCCGATGGCCCCGGCCAACAGATCCAGATCGGCAATAATCGCCTCTTCGCTTTGCGCCGCGACCCACCAGACCCCGCGATACAAATGGCCATAGCTGACCGCATAATACCGGGCCAGCGTCGTCTTCCCCATCCCCCCACCGCCGCGCACCGCCACCTGCGGCGGCACAATCACGGCACGGTCAGATGCGTGCAGCATATCGTAAAGCGCGGTCACTTCCGCCCCTCGCCCCAACACCTCGCGGTGCAGCTTTAGGCGGGCGGAGGAGATTTCGGGCCAGCCTGATTTGCGCTCCGCGAAAAGCGCTTCGATCTCGGCTTCCGGAATATCGAGCGCCCCACAATACCGCTCTATCAGCGCCCGGGTCGGCTCTCCCTTCCTGGCATTCCTGTATCCGGAGACATGGCCGCGATTCTTTTCGCTGCCATAGATCAGCACCGACGCATCCGTGACGCTAATTTTCTTGGTCGTCATCCACCGCTTCAACAGGTCCGCAAACCGCTGGGCGAGACCATTCGAGACCGTCTCACTCGGACTCATTCGGCAACTCCAAGACTCATGCGGCCCTCGCTAGATCAAACGTGTCGACACAAAGCCAAACGCTAGCAAATCCGTGCCGCCCGGGCGGCACACCGATCACCAGGAAAGGTGTGCCAAAATGTTTACCAAATTGAAAGAATTTCGCGACTCCGTTACTCGAATCGCCGCCCGTCTGTTCCGCCCGCACCGGGTCGTCTATGGTGGATTGTCGGTGGTCTATGGGTCGTCACTTGTCGTCTATTTCGACAAGTCTTTGCTGACTGCGGCGGCGGCGCTGGCCTATGCCGTGCTGGCCGCTCAGAACCACTAAGCCGCGCGCGGCGCCTGCAGGTCCGCCGCCGGTCCGCCGCAAATCTCCGAAAAAGACCGCGCCCGCGGAAAGGTTTCACAACCCTTTCCGCGGGCGCGGCTGGTTAAGCTTCAGGTCAGGATTTCGCGCAAATGTCCGTATACGTGCCATACGCGTGCTGCCCCGGGGCGGTACAGGTGCCATACGCGTGCCATACGCGTTTTTCGGGGCGGGTGCTTACGAGGCAAGCTTCTCCATCACCTCGTCGGACATCTCGAAATTCGCGGTCACGTTCTGGATATCGTCATCGTCTTCCAGCGCTGAAATCAGCTTCATCAACGTGGCGCCGGATGTCTCGTCCACGTCGGTCAGCGTGGTGGGCTTCCAGATCAATTTGGTCAAGTCCGCCTCGCCCAGCGCCGCCTCCAACGCTGTCGAAACATCGTTCAGATCGGTCCCTTCGGTATAGATGATATGCCCGTCATCGGACGAATCCACATCCTCGGCCCCGGCCTCGATGGCCGCTTCCATCACATCATCTTCCGATCCTGCGTCGGCGGGGTACAAGATCTGGCCCTTGCGGTCGAACATAAAGCTGACCGCTCCGGTCTCGCCCAGATTGCCGCCATTCTTGCCGAAGGTCGATCGCACGGTCGACGCGGTCCGGTTGCGATTGTCTGTCAACGCCTCGACGATCACCGCAACTCCGCCCGGGCCATAGCCCTCATAGCGGATCTCTTCATAGTTATCGCCATCGCCTGCCTGCGACTTGTCGATGGCCCGCTGGATCACGTCCTTGGGCACCGAGTTAGACTTGGCCTCCTTGACCGCCAAACGCAGCCGCGGGTTCTTGTCCGGGTCCGGATCTCCCATCTTAGCTGCGACCGTTATCTCCTTGGCCAGCTTGGAAAAAAGCTTGGACCGCGCCGCGTCCTGACGACCCTTGCGGTGCTGAATATTTGCCCATTTGGAATGGCCTGCCATGGCTTGCCCTCGCCCGTCTTTCGTCTCTTCAGCTACACTTGGCGACAAAGCGCCATTCACCGGTCGAGCGGTTCAATTGCGCGTTCGCCCCTGCCAGCCCGTTCCAGCTTTTGCCGTCCACCGGCTCCAGCGCCGACCCATCGCAAACCCGCGGTCCCAGGTCGCCCCGTATCACCGCAAGCACCGCATCCCGATCATCTTCGCCCAGCGCCCCGTCCGGCGACCAGACTCGCGCGATCCAGCCAAACCGGGTCGCATCGAAAACCGCCCGGACCAGATAGCTCCGATCGTCCTTGACGACGGTCATCACCTGACGGTTTTCAACGCGCTCCATCGGCGCCGCGCAGGCGCTAAGCCCCAGAAATATAAGCGGCAATACAAATCGCATCCCGGCTCCTGTCCGTTAAGTTGCGCCTGCATAAACCGCACACCGCAACGGCGCAATCCTAGCTTCGCAGTGGACCAAACATATTGCATGACTTATCATCAAATTCGGTCATTTTCGAACGTCAGAGTGAGATCACCGCGATGAATGCAGCATTCACAACGCCCGGACCATACTCGGTTATTCGCGGTTTTTTGGGCCACGCAGATAATCAATTTCTATTGGATTATGCCGAACACAATCGGAACAGTTTCAAGCCGAGCACAATTGTCGATGAGGACGGAAGTAACATTGTTTTATCGGATGTTCGCGTGTCGACAACTTTGAAACCAAACGATCGAATAAAGGAATTGTTTCGATCGGCAATGGCCCGATCGCAGGCTCGAATCAACGAAGCTCTTTCACAAAAGGATTTCGCACCAACTGGACAACAAATCCAAATAGCGTGTCATAACGACGGCGCTTTTTTCTCAAATCATATTGATACTGTAACCGGGCCCAACCGGGGAAATTCTGAAACGCGGGTAATTAGTGCGGTTTACTACTTTTACAACGAACCAGCGGGCTTCACTGGCGGTGAATTTCGATTGAGATCGATAGCCCCATTAGAGCTTGGTGGGAATCAGATCGATATAGCGCCCGAAAATGACATGTTACTGTGCTTTCCATCTATGCTACCGCATGAGGTCATGCCTGTTTCATGCCCCAGTGGCAAGTTCAAGGACAGCCGATTTGCCGTTAACTATTGGCAACTGAAGTAGGCATAAGCTGACCACCAATCCTAACTGGTTCGACACTCAGTGCGCGACCGGTATTGCCATCAGTCACCACCAAAACCCCCGCTATCGTTGCCTCACCCAAGGCCGGCTCGAACCGTCCTCCGGTCATGCCGGTGACGAACCGTTTCAATGGCTCGCCCTTATCCATGCCAATGACGGAATTGTAGTCGCCGCACATTCCGGCATCCGACTGATAGGCGGTTCCGCGCGGCAATATCATCGTATCCGCCGTCGGAACATGGGTATGCGTGCCGACAACCAGGGACGCCCGGCCATCGCACCAGTGGCCGATCCCCATTTTCTCGGACGTTGCCTCGGCATGTATTTCGACCACCGCGGCATTGACGCGCCCGCCAAGCGGCGCCTGCTTCAAAGCGGCGTCCAACTCTGAAAACGGGTCATCGAACGGCTTATTCATGAAAACCCGGCCGAGAGCGACTGCGACCAGCACTTTCCGCCCCCGGGTCGCATTGAACACCGCGGCGCCTCGACCGGGAGCGCCCGGCGCATAATTCAACGGCCGTAATATGCGCGGCTCGGCAGCGATATGGGACAGCATCTCTTTTTGGTCGAACGCATGATCGCCCAGAGTGACAACGTCGGCACCTGCCTCGAAAAGCTGGTCCGCAATCTTTGCGGTCATGCCATATCCGGACGCCGAGTTTTCGCCGTTGATCACCACGAAATCCAACGCCCAGTCCCGCCGCAGATCGGGCAATCTTTCGATCACTGCGGTTCGGCCGGAGCGGCCAACGATGTCGCCGAGGAATAGGATTTTCATGCCGGCACCTCACCCTCGGGCCAGATCAGCCCGTCTTCCGTCACAACACCGTCCAATACCTGATCGGTTGGCTCGATCGGCACGGCGCGCAGTTCCTGCGCGGCATAGGCAACCCCGTAAGCCACGACCTCTGCCGCCGCCCGCAATCGCTGTAACGTCCGGTCGTAAAACCCGCCGCCATAGCCAAGCCGAAAACCGCGGCGATCAAAGGCCAGCAGTGGAACAAGCAAGATGTTTGGCTGCAGCCAATCGCCACCGGCCGGAACTGCTGCACCGAATGGACCATCGGTCATCTCGCAATTCTGTGCCCACTCACGAAACAACAGCGGCTGGCCCGCACCTTGGAGCACCGGCACGCAGATCCGGTGACCATCTGCCTGCAGAGCGCCCATCAATGGCATCGGATCGATTTCGCTGTGGATCGGGCAATACCCCGAAATGACATCGCCTGACTTGGTCAGGTCCGCGGAAAGGAAAATGTCGCGCAGCCTGCGTCCGGCACTGTTCGCATCGTCTTTGGCAGAGCTGTGAGCCAGTTTACGCTCGGCTGCGGCGGCGCGGCGGACCTGGGCCTTGTGGTCAGTGGTGGTGTTCATCTGTTGCGCCTATCGCGGCGAAAGGCCATCGGCAATAGAGGGCCTGCCAAAGAGGGGTGCGAACCTGAATAGGGACGCAGTTAGGCGCGGAGCGCGGGTTCGAAATGGCATCAGGGCGTCAGCCGTCTGCCGGTTCCGTCGGCAGTTCGTCGAAACGCTGCTTGGACGGGCTGTTGATATCCTCCAGCCCCCAATCGTCGCCATCCTTGGTCAAAACGACAACTGCCACTTCGTCACCGATCGTCGCAAAACCAACAATTGCGCGCCCGCGGTCATCATATCGGGTTGGCTCGACGGTCCCGTCCCACTTTTCGACCGCCTCGAATCGCCAACCGCCAAAAATCTCGTCATATGCGGGATGTTTGTCCCCATCTTTTGCCAGGGCACTGAACATATCGCGATTTTTCGTATTGGTCAGCGGCGCCATTGCGGCCACATCCTTAGCCTTGAACGCCATCAGAAACGCTTTTGCGGTGGCTGCGGGGTCGGTCCGGTCCAGATCGCCAGCATGTGCGGACCCAACCGAAAAAAGAATGCCAATGGTCAGCAGGGGAATGGCAAGGGAGAGAAAAAATCGGCGCATCGCTATATCTCCAAGTGTGCTCGAAAAGTGGTCTGACAAATCAGGGGCATCATTCTACCTTGATTGCTGGGCGGACCGAAGCCCAAAAAACGCATGAAATCAGAAACTTGCAATCGGGCACCCGTTAAGATGCCAGGATCGGCTCGGCTGCCGCTATTGAATTTGCGAGGGTGGCGGGCCCATCGCAACCGTGGGGCGTCAGATGCTCGCGAGCCTGGAAAACCAGGTGGGCGCCAGGTGCGATAGGCCACGACCAGTCGCAGAGCCAGCTCCCGCGAGAAAAATTAGGCCACCAGGAAACTGTGCCCACACGGGAAGGACAGCACCCGCCACCCGCCTACATAGCGATCCGTCGGGTTCAGGGGAAGGGTCATGCGGAGAGCGCGGCTTCGTAAACCTGCAAATGGGTCAGCGCGACCTTCAGCATTGGCACAGAGATGCCGTGTGCATCGGCCCGCCGAACTAGGTCACCCAAAATGTGGTCAGCCTCGGTCGGGTTGCCGGCTTCCAGATCCGTCAGCATCGAGGATTTGAACTTGCCAGTCTTGGTAATCAACTGCTTGGTCGTGAAGCCCATCGCAGCCGCATCCGGCGCGTGGCCCGCTGCCCGGGCGACCTCTGTGCATTCGTTGATCGGCGTCTTCATTATGTCGGCCCCGTAATCGGTGCGGCCGATCGCGCCAACATGGTCCCGCATCAGGCAGGTGCCGGCGGCCAGGCTGGCCAGCATCACCCATTTATCCCACAGGTCCTGATCGACCCGGTCGGACAATATGGCCTCGATTCCGCCTGCATCTGCCGCGGCAACCAGGGCCTGGGCGGCCGCCTGCCCCTGCCCACCGCGTGGGCCGATCGTCAGGCGTTGGATCTTGCCCCGGTGCAGGATCGATCCATCAGGTCGCATCTCGGCAGGGATATGCGCGACCCCGCCCAGTACGGTGGCATCCGGGAACCGCGCGACGATGGCGTCCATGTGCGCCATTCCGTTCAGCAACGGACAAATGGCAGTATCTGGACCGACATATGGCGCGATAGCCTCCAATGCGCCTTGCAAGCCATAGGCCTTGTTGGTCAGTACGATGATATCAAAGGGCTGCGCTGCGTCGTCGGCGGTGATTGTGCGGACCGGCACCGTCGCATCGCCGATATCACTCTCGATCCGAACGTGACCTGCCAATTGTGCCTGGCGGGCCGGGCGGACCAGCAATGTGACGTCGGCACCCCCCGCAGTCATCCTGCCGCCGAAGTAACCGCCCAGCGCGCCTGCGCCCAGAAACAGGATGCGCATCTCAGGCACCCTTCCAGTCCGGCAATCGCCGGTCATGGGTAGCGGCGACGCCTTCCTTGAAGTCCTCGGTCTGGCGCAACCAGGTCTGTTCTGCGAGTTCACGGTCGGTTGCGGCCTTGACGGCATCGGCCAAACCGGACCGCAAGGTGTCCCGGGTCGAGGTCAGGCCCAAAGGCGAGTTGGTGGCAATTTCGCGCGTCAGATCCCACGCCGTCTGGCGCAGCGCATCCAGGGACGTAAACTCGTCCAGAAGACCCAGCGCCAGCGCCTCGTCGCCCTTTATCCGGCGAGATGTCAGGAACATCTTGGCGGCATGCTGATGTCCGATGGCCCGCGGCAATGTGTGGGTCAGGCCAAAGCCCGGATGAAATCCGAGCCGGGTGAAGTTGGCGGCGAACCGGCTTTCAGCGCAGCCCACGCGAAAATCGGCGGACAGTGCCAGACCAAGGCCACCGCCGATTGCAGCGCCCTGAACCGCGGCAACAGTTGGCGTCTTGCAGGAAAAGACCCGCACGGCCTCGATATAGAGGTGATCCGGGCCAAGCCGGTTGAACGAGCCTTCGACCGATCCATCGTCCTGCACCGTCGATCCGTCGCCGAAATTGGCGCCGGCACAGAACGATTTGCCGTTCGCGCAAAGCAGGATGGCCCGAACCGAGGGATCCTGGTCGATCTTTTCATAGGTATCTGCGATCTGTTTGATCAGTTCAAAATCGAAAAAATTGTGCGGCGGGCGCTGAATTTCGACTGTGGCGACGAAATCCTTGATTTCGACGGACAATTCCGGGGCGTCATAGGTCATCGGTAACTCCTTGGCGCCGTTTTCAAATAGCGCACTGCGATCATCGGCAAGGCGGGCGATGCCGCCGCTTCGTTATCTCATTCCCAACCCGCGCGAGATGATCCCGCGCAGAATCTCGGTTGTACCGCCCTGAATGGTCAGCTTCGGGGCTGTCAGGCTGGCGAATTCAATCAGATCTTCGAAATCATGCTGGTTGCCGGGGTCAGGATCGGCAAAGGTTGCCAGCGTTCTGGCCGCCGCGGGCAGTTTTTGCTCCCAAAGCGTGCCGACATCCTTGACGATGGACGCCTCCAGAACCGGTTCTTTGCCTTCGTGCAGCATACCGGCGACCGACACCGACATGCGGCGCAGTGTGTGAAGTTGCGCAACCAGACGGCCCAATCCTTCCGATCCGCGGACGTCATTCTCGCCCAGTTGGTCTGCCAGCGCGACCAGAACGTAGTAGGTTTCCAGAAACCGTTCCGGCCCGGATCGCTCGTAGGCCAGTTCAGCCGTTGCCTGTTTCCACGCGCCATCAACTTCGCCGAGCACATGATCCGCCGGGATCATCACGTCTTCGAACAGGACTTCGTTGAAATCGGACATCCCGGGCATGGCGGCAATCGGGGTCACGGAAATGCCCGGCTGGTCCATTTTGACCAGAAACTGCGTCAGACCGTGGCGCCGATTTTCCGGGGTCGGTGCGGCAGTCCGAAAGAGCGCAATCATATAATCGGCCCGGTGCGCGTTCGACGTCCAGATTTTACGCCCGTTTATGCGATAGTGATCGCCTTCCAGCACCGCCTTGGTCGAGGCGGCGAAGAGATCAGACCCGGACCCCGGCTCGGACATACCGATGGCAAAGCATAGCTCGCCCCGGCAAATTCCCGGCAAAATCTCGTCTTTCATCTGCTGCGTGCCGTATTTGATGATCACCGGACCAGACTGCCGGTCGGCGACGAAATGGCACCAGGTCGGGGCCGATGCGGCGCGCAGCTCCACGGTCACGACATAGCGTTCCAGATGGCTACGCTCCTGACCGCCGAACTCCCTGGGCCAGGTCATCCCGATCCAGCCACGCTGACCGATGCGCTTTGAGAATTCGCGATCAAATCCTGATTGCTTCAGTCCCAGCCCCGGATCAAAGGTCCCGCGAGCTACTTCATCGGCCAGGAACGCGCGCACTTCGGTACGCAGGGTTTCGCATTCGGGCGGCAGGCGTTTCTGGTCGAAGCGGATGGCGGTCTGCATAACGTCTTCTCCCTATCGTGTCGTCAACAGCGGCCAGATCCGGGCGCCGCCAGCGGCGGACATCATGGCGCCGAGGCGAACGGCCCAGTCGGCTTCAGTTCCGAAGTCGTCCCGCCACCCCCACATGCGCCGCGTATAGCGCTGTAGGATATGCTCTTGCGTCCAACCGA
Source organism: uncultured Limibaculum sp. (assembly GCA_951813525.2). Taxonomy (GTDB): domain Bacteria; phylum Pseudomonadota; class Alphaproteobacteria; order Rhodobacterales; family Rhodobacteraceae; genus Thermohalobaculum. The sequence goes on along the minus strand of CATOTJ020000002.1, from coordinate 552,168 downwards.
TTGCGCCCATGCCCTGGTGGGCGATGGCGCCGCCGGTTTCGACCGCTTCGCCGACACGGATTTTGGCAGACGCAACCTCGAGAAAGGTGCCGTCATCCGGCGCCCCTTGCGATAGGGTCGCGGCGGCAGAGCCGGAAGCGGCAACGGCCGCGGCAACTTCGCCCGCCAGTTGAGCAAGGTTCTGCTGCACCGCCTGAAATTTCCCGATCTTGCGCCCAAATGCCTCGCGCTCGCCGGAATATTCGGTGACGATCTGCAATGCCGTTTCCAGGGCACCGGTCATCTGGCAGGCCCGCGCGACTGCGCCCATCCGTTCAACCGCCGTCCAGCCGCCGGGCAGATCGGCTGATGCAATCGGTTGGGCATTGTTGAAGGTCAGATCAGCGCGTTCACCGCCCATATCCGTTTCGCGGGCCTTGGCTGTGACCTGACCGGCGCCGATCAGATGGACCCGGTCATCCTGGATGACAAGGATATGTCCTGCCTCGCCGCCATGGGCGACGGATCTGGCAGTGCCCGCAACACCGCCGCCTGCACCGACTGTTATGCGGTCGCGGGCGCGCATCGGTGCGATGGTCAGAACTCCGTCCGGCACCTCCAGCCCCGCCTGATCCAACGCCCATCCCGCCAGCAAAGTCTCGGCAATCGCAACTGGCGCTGCATAGTGGCCGGAGATGCGGAGGACTTCGAACCCGGTTTCCAGATCGAGACCGGCCCCGCCCGCAGCTTCGGGCAACCAGGCCCGGGTCAGGCCCGCCTCCTCGAATGCAGACCAAAGCGGGGCACGCCATCGGTCGTCAGTTGCGGCGTTCAGTGTTTGCGGGTCCGCGAGATCGGCGAATATCCGCGCCGTCGCATCGGCGATCATGGATTTCTCTTCGCTCAATGCACCCTCCTGCCAAGTCGGGTATCAGTTATCGCGAAGCCATCGGGGGGTAAAGATGATCGGGGGGTGCACCTTGCGTCCATCAAATGCGCGATGGCGGCCGCCACGAAGCCTTTATCGCGCACGCGGTTGGACGCCGCATCTTCGGCGTGCTAGGCGCGAAGATGTTGGAGACAGCCCCCTTGCGCACAAATCTTGCGATTGCCCTGATCCCGCTCGCGGTTGCCGAAACATTGGTTTGGGCGGCATTTTACTATTCTTTCCCAGCATTTCTGCCCGCATGGGAGGCTTCCTTGGGGTGGTCGCGGGCCGAGATTTCCGGCGCCTTCACGGCTTGTCTGGTCTTGACCGGACTGTTGGCGCCGAACGCCGGGATACTGATCGACCGTGGATACAGCAAGCACATGTTCCTGGGCGCGATTGCCGTCGGGGCGCTGCTGCTGGCGTTGTTGTCGCAGGCGACCGAGCTTTGGCAGTTTTGGACGATCTGGCTGGGCCTTGGCATTGTCAACGCGGCCTGCCTCTACGAGGCGTGTTTTGCGATTGTTACAGTGACGGTCGGTACAGCTTCCAGGCGGGCGATCACAATCGTCACGTTATGGGCGGGCTTTGCGGGAACCGTCAGCTTTCCGTCCGCCTATGCCCTCGGCGAAGCGTTGGGATGGCGCGGTGCCATGCTGGTCTTTGCCGGGGTGATCGCGTTTATCGCCCTACCGTTGGCCTGGCTCGGCTTGAACTGGCTGGGCGGCTTTCGCGAGCCCCCCAAAAGTGGCGCCGCAGTCGCCAATCCAAACGGAAAGCACACCATACTGCGCAATCCGGTCTTCTGGTTGATCGGTCTCGGCTTTGCAACCATCGGCATCGTGCATGGCATGATCATCAGCCATATACGGCCCATCCTGGATGACAGGGGCGTCGAAGTTGCACTTGCCGTCATTGTCGCATCGATGTTCGGCCCGATGCAGGTCTTGGGACGGATCATCATGTTGGCGATTGAGAAGCGCGTCAGCTCGATCGGGATGGCCATTATCTGCTTTGTCGGCATCGCCGCAGGCCTGGTGCTACTGGCACTAGCGCGAATCGATCCGATCCTGGCGATGATATTCGTGGTGCCCTATGCCGCGGCGTACGGGATCGTATCGATCATTCGGCCTGTTCTGACGGCAGAGTTTCTGGGGCGCGAAAATTTCGGCACAATCGCGGGCCTATTGGCGCTGCCCTACATGCTGGGCTTTGCGATCGCTCCGACGCTGGCCGCCTTGATATGGGCCAGGTCCGGATATGACGCGGTTATAATGATATCGATTGTTCTGACGCTGTCCGGATGCGTTGCCGTTCTGATCGGCGGGCGCAAAGCCGCCGCCCAAGGGCCGTTATCGAAATAGTTTATCAGGAAGGCGCGCCGGTTTCCTTGGTCTTTGGTGTTTCCTTCGCCGCATCGGGATCCTTGGCGCGCTGCTCTCGATGGACGACGAACAGCGCGGCGGCGATGATAACTGCTGCACCGATCCAGACCTGATCTTCGGGCCACTCATCGAAAAACCACAAGCCGGCGATCGCTGCAAAGACCAGGCGCGTATACTCGAACGGTGCCAGCGAGCTTGCCTCGGCAGAGCGGATTGCAAGGATATTGATGTATTGCGCAATGGCCGAAACGATTCCAATAGCTATGATCAACAACCACTCGTTGGTTGTTGGCACCTGCCAGAAATAAAGTGCGGGCGGCAACATCAGGATCCCGACGCCGACCGCCTGATAGGTCAGGATCGTGACCGGCCGGTCCTCGCGCGACAGAATGCGGATGATGACCATTACCACCGCAACGCAGATCGCACTGGCCAGCGCTGCCAGGTGCCAAAGGTCGAGTGTTTGCCCCGGTTCTGGCCAGACAATGATCAGAACACCTAGAAAGCCAATGCCAACGGCCGACCAGCGCGGCCAGGCAACCACTTCCTGCAGGATCACAATGGCCAAAATGACCATAAAGAACGATTTGGAGAAGGAAATTACCGTCACTTCTGCCAGCGGAAGATGAACGAACGCCCCAAATCCAAGCGTCATGGCACAGAAGGCAAACAGCACACGCATCGCTTGCAAAGACGGGCGTGTCGACGTGATGCTGCCCGGCCACCCGGCGATGATCGCGGGCGACGCAATCGCAACCATCGTCAGTTGCCGGAAGAACAAAACCTCGGTGACGTGCAACCGCTCGCTGGCCATTTTGATCAGGACAATCATGCCGGTGAAAACCACGGACGCCAGCACGAACAAGATCGCGCCTTTGACGTTCGGTTTCAGCGAATCCCACCACCGCGCCAATACCGAGCGTACCTCGGCGTTCTGCGAGCCGTCTAATATTGGATCAGGCACGCATCCTCACGATGTGACCTTAAGCTTGCGTCACTCTATCACCGGTTGAAGAAAAGTAACCCAGTTCCTTCCGAATATCAGCGATTTGATCCATGCGGGAAATATTCGCCCCCAGAGCATCCGCTGATATGCCGCCAATGACCGGAACTGCGAGTGATTTGAACTTGGCGGCGATCTCGTCATCAGTCATCGGATCGTCCGGGTCACCCTTGCGGGTCGGGCGCCTATGGGTGTGGCTGGCGCCGTCCTGGGTTGTGAGTGTGACGATGGCCGACCGGGCGTGCGGAAAACGGGCCTCGGCGTCCCGATCTGTCTGCAGATCAACGCGCGCCGCTAGCGCGCGTGTCGATGCCTGGCCAAGGGCTGCGTCCGTGAACGCTGCCGGTGTCACCGCGCCATTTTCCGCGATTGCAGCCGCGCACCATGGCAGCGAGAAACGTGCCTCGGCCGCCGATTGCGGGTCAGGATTGCCGCAAATTTCAACAGCTGCCCGATAGGTGCCGACCCTTATCCCTGCGATATCGTCCACGCCGATGTCCTGCTCGGTCATCAGGATCCGCACGGCATCGATGGCTGCGAAGTTGTGGCCGCAGCAGGCATGCGCCTTCTGGGTGATGCGATTTATGGTCCAATCGGTGCCAAGCGACGCCGTCGCGGCGTGCCAGTCGACATCCAGGGACATCGCGGCGCCGAACCCGCGCTCTCCCTCCAGCATATCGCCAACTCCGGTAACACCGGCCTTTGACGACAGCGCAGCAAAGACCCCTGCTTCGGCGGCGCGTCCGGCATGCAGCGGTTTGGACATGCCATCCGCCGAGAACGCATGGCGCAATCCGGCGGCAAAGGTCGCCGCGTTCGCCAATGCATGCGCGATCTGCGGTGCGGGCAGGCCCAACACAACTGCCGCCGCAGCGGCAGCACCGAAATGGCCGACCGTCGCCGTTGTGTGCCAATGCTGATAATGGCTGGGATTGACCGCCTCTGCGATCCGGTTGCCAATCTCGTACCCTGCGATGACGCCGTTCAGCATCGCCCGTCCGGACGCTCCAATGGCTTCCGCTGTGGCCAGCGCCGCCGGGATTGTGACGACGCCGGGATGGTAAAGACCGCTGCGGTAGATATCGTCCACTTCGACCGTGTGAGAGGCAGTGCCATTGATCAGCGCCGCGGTGCGGGCATCTGTCGGCGCCCCATCGGGAAGAAGCCGCGACGGACCGCCTTCGGGCAAAACCTGGCGCAGGCCCGTTGCGGGCATCTCGACCGACCCGGCGATTGCACCACCATACCAGTCAAGGATACAGCGCCGTGCGGACGAAATTGCACTCGCGGGTGGCTCGATCGTCGCCGCAAAGTCAGCAAATGTGTCAATGACAGTCACGAGCGCGCCTGATGATAAATAGCGTTGAATGCAGGCTGGCGGCAGGAATAGGGTCGGTCAACCCAGAACGGAGCGACCATGCGAATCCTTGTCTTGCCGGGCGATGGCATCGGTCCCGAGATCACGCGCGCGGCCATGGCCGTCTTGACGGCGATCAACACACGGGACGATCTGGGCCTGATCTTCGAATATGACGTTGTCGGATTCGAGAGCCTGGCGAAACACGGATCGACCTTTCGCGAAGATCTGGCCGAACGTTTTGACACCTATGACGGTGTGATTTTGGGCCCGAATGACGGCGCGTCCTATCCACCGGCCGACCAGGGCGGGATCAATTATTCGGCCTATACCCGCACCAAATACGATCTTTACGCCAATATTCGCCCGGCGCGAACGCCGCCCGGCTTTACCGGGCCCGTCGGTGATTTCGATCTGGTGATCGTGCGCGAAGTGACCGAAGGGCATTATTCGGACCGAAACATGTATCTGGGGCACGGCGAGGTCATGCCGGACCCGGATATGGTCATCAGTCTACGCAAGGTGACACGAAAGGCGTGCGAGCGGATCTGCCGCCGTGCGTTCGAATTGGCCATGACCCGTCGGCGCAAGGTCACCGTCGTGCACAAGGCAAACGTCCTGCGCATGGGCGACGGCATGTTCCTGCAAAGCGCCCGCAAGATCGCAGCCGGGTTTCCGGATGTCGAACTGGACGACGTGCTGGTCGATGCGATGTGCGCGCATCTGGTGCGAACGCCGTCGCGTTTTGACGTGGTCGTTACTGGAAATCTTTACGGCGATCTTCTGTCCGATCTGGCGTCCGAGCTTTCTGGCTCGTTGGGGCTTTCCGGCGCGATCATGGCGGGCGATGATTTGTGCGCGGCCCAGGCACAACATGGCGCCGCACCGGACATTGCCGGACAGGATCGCGCCAACCCAACGTCACTGATCCTTTCCGCGGCAATGCTGTTGGATTGGCTGGCTGCGCGCCATTCGCGCGCCGATCTTGCCGGTGCCAGCGCGGCAATCCGAAACGCGGTCGATCAGGCCATCGCCGATCCGGCCAGGCGAACGGCTGACCTTGGCGGACCCTTGGGAACGCGGGCTTTTGGCGACGCTGTTACCGCCGCACTCGATCCATTGTGAACCGGCTTCCGTTCGGCACGCTTGCGACGATCCTGTTGATCGGCCTTTTCTGGGGGCTGAACTGGCCTGCGATCAAGTTTCTGCTGAACGAACAAATCCCGCCATTCACGATCCGGGTCTATGCTTTTACCATCGCGGGTGCGGCCTTGCTGGCCTACGCGGTCGCAATCGGTGACCGGTTGATCCCGCCTGTGTGGGAACTTCCCTGGATGGCGTTGGCGGGGCTGCTGACGATTTTCGGCTTTAACATGCTGACCACGTTGGGTCAGATCCTGACCGATACGTCGAAGGCAGCGATCATCGCCTATACGATGCCGGCGCTGACCGCGTTTTTCTCGGTCATCTTTCTGCGCGAGCGCTTACGGCTTCGGCTGATTCTCTCTTTGGTGATCGGCATGACGGGGATCGCATTGCTGGTGGTCGGCCATGCTGAATACCTCCTTAAAAACCCGCTTGGGCCAGCCATCATGTTGGCGTCGGCCACGGTCTGGGCATTGGGAACCGTTGCGATGAAAGCCCGCCAATTCACGCTGCCTCCGATTGCATTGACGACGTGGTTTATGGGCCTGTCTGCTTTGGCTTGCTGGCCGTTTGCGCTGATTTTGGAAGACCCTTTGGGGATGCCAATTCCGTCGACGCCGGCCCTGGCGGTCTGGCTTTGGCACGCACTTTTGCCGATGGTCGTTTGCTATGCGCTCTGGACCCGGCTGGTTGCTAGGGTCTCGGCGCCGCTTGCGGCAATCGCGACCTTGCTCGCACCGGTGGTCGGCGTTTCTTCGGCCGTGATCCTGCTGGGCGATACGATCACCTGGCACAAGGTCGCGGCGCTGGTGCTGGTCCTCGGCTCGATTGTGCTGACCTTTCTCGGCCCGCGCGCCGGGCGGTCTAGCCCTTCTGTTTCAGCGGACAAAAGCTGACTGGGACCATCAGTTTGTTTGACTGACTGTCCAGCGCACCCAATTCGGCGCTGGCACGGGTATAGGCCAGCCATTCCGGATCGGACCACATCTTGGTGCGCTTGGCCTCGCGGTCGCCGGCGCTTTCATAGACCCAGATATGGACATATTCATTCGGATCGCCGGTTTCCGTCTTCAGATAGGCCAAAGGCTCGCCAAGACAACGAAACTGCGCCGGTTTACCCATCTTCTCGTAAAGTTCGAGATGCGCGTTGATCGTCCCCGGCCGGCACCGATAAGTTCTTACATCCAGCAGCATTGCGTCCTCCCCTGCATCGGGCGCTGCACGGCGCCCGTTCGTTGATCTTTGCTTTAATTTCAGCGCGTTGCGCGGCGGTCAAGACCGCGCCTATTCGTCGGCGGTCTTGTCCTTTTCGACGTCCGCCTTCGCATCGCGCTTCAGGGTCGCAGCAGCGCGTACCTCCCCGTTCCGGGTCGTCCAACTCCACAGCAACAGACCCTTGCGCAGCCGCAATTGGACATAACCATCGTCGCAGGTTTCGCGGCCCATCGTGATGGTTTCGCGATATTCCAGCGGCTTACCGGCCAGCGGCACCATCTCGCTGGCACAATTCAATCGCGAATACGCCGCGGTGCCCGATCCATCTTCGCTGAGCGATAGCCTGATCGTGTAAGGTTCGGCGCCGACTTCCTCGACCTCTCCGGTCCAAAGACCGGCGATCACTTTGTGACCAAGGCCCGGTTCCGCCCGGTCATACTCGTCACGGTCGCGTTCCCTGTCACGATTACGATCCCTGTCACCGTCCAGGTCCCGTTCCGTGTGGCGCCGGTCGCGATCATTGTCATCATCGTACCGATCATTGTCAGGGTCCAGCCGGTCGAGGCCCTTATCAAGCTCGCGCTTGCCGTCCCGGCCGAAATCGCCGGTTTGCCCGCGATCATAAAGCTCGAGATAAGTTTGATCGTCCTCCTCGTCCCGGTCGCGTTCACGGTCGGAACGGTCATCGCGCCGATCTTCGCGCCGATCATGGCGTCGGTCGTCACGGCGCCGGTCGCGGCGGTTTTCCCGCCGACCGTCACGATCCCTGCTCCGTCTGTCACGGTCGCGCTCGATATCGTCAGTATCCCGTCCGGGATTGAACTGGCCGATATCGCCCAAGGATTCTGGTTCATCTGCTGCCGCTGGTGAAACGGCAAGAAGGGTCAGGGACAGGCCCGAAATCGCAAGCAATCTGATCATGGCTAAAATCGTCTCACGTTCATTGCAGCCGTTCAACACTTGTCGCGGATTATATGGTCACGCTTGACCAATCGTGAAGGCGGCGCCTATTGGCGTGATCATGACCGACATAAAACCCATTCACATCATCGGCGCCGGAATGGCCGGATCCGAAGCCGCCTGGGCTGCTGCGAATATGGGCGTTCCGGTGGTTCTGCACGAGATGCGTCCAATTCGCGGGACAGAGGCACATCAAACCGACGGGTTTGCTGAACTGGTCTGTTCCAATTCCTTCCGGTCCGATGATGACGAAACCAATGCCGTGGGGCTTTTGCATTGGGAGATGCGGGCACTGGGATCGGTGATGATGGCATCTGCGACCGGCGCCGCTGTGCCTGCGGGCGGGGCATTGGCCGTGGACCGCGACGTCTTTTCAGCGGAGGTCACTGAACGCCTGACGGCGCACCCGTTGATCGCAGTCGAGCGGGCGGAGATTTCAGCGCCGCCCCCGGATTGGGACAATGTGATCGTCGCGACCGGCCCGCTGACCTCGGATGCACTGGCAAAGTGGATTTTGTCGAGCACGGGCGAAGACAGCCTTGCGTTTTTCGACGCCATTGCCCCGATTGTCCACGCCGGCAGTGTGGATATGACCAAAGCCTGGTTCCAGTCGCGGTATGACAAGGGCGAGACCGAGGCGGATCGGACTGCCTATTTGAACTGTGCGCTGAGCCGCGAAGAATACGAAGCCTTTATCGATGCACTGCTGGCGGCGGAGAAAACCGAGTTCAAGGAGTGGGAGGGAACGCCCTATTTCGAAGGCTGCCTGCCAGTCGAAGTCATGGCCGAGCGCGGGCGGGAAACATTGCGGTTCGGTCCGCTAAAGCCGGTCGGACTGACCAATCCGCACAACCCCGAAAAGCCCTACGCGGTGGTCCAGTTGCGGCGCGAAAACAAGCTTGGCACGCTCTACAATCTGGTCGGATTTCAAACCAAAATGAAATACGGCGAACAGGCGCGTGTCCTGGGGATGATCCCCGGGCTTGGGGCCGCAAGATTTGCCCGGCTGGGCGGCATTCACCGAAACACGTTCCTGAACTCGCCACGTCTTCTGGACCCGCAGATGCGTCTGAAGTCCGACCCACGCCTGCGGTTCGCAGGACAGGTCACGGGGGTCGAGGGATATGTCGAATCCGGTGCTATGGGCATTCTGGCGGGCCGATTCGCTGCCCAGGAAAGGCTGGGCCAGGTGAGCACGCCGCCGCCGCCCGAAACCGCGCTGGGGGCCTTGCTGGGTCATATCAGCGGCGGCGCCGAGGCCGGCACATTCCAGCCCATGAACGTAAACTTCGGCTTGTTCCCTCCATTGGCGGATGCGCGGGGCGGGCGGCGCGGCAAGCAGGACCGCAAACGGGGCTACACGGATCGGGCCAAATCGGCGCTCGAAGCGTGGATGGCAGACACAATGTTGTGTGTGCAAACGCCCTGACTCTGGAATTATCAGTGAATTAAATCATTATAAGAGCCACCACCCTGTCGTTCCGAGGTCGAAATGTTCAGATCGCTAATACTGTCGTTGGTCCTTGCGTTGCCCCTGGCCGCCGCTCTGCCGGCGCAGGCAGCCGACGCAACCAAGCTGATCAATTGGGATGACCTCGTCCCCAGCATGGACGCCATCGATAATCCGTTTGACCGGATGGACCCGGTGCTTCTGGAAAAACTGGGAGTTGTCGTGCGCGCACGCGAGGACGTGCGCATGGGGTTCCTAAAGGAAGACGACGCCGAGTTTAAGGAGTCGCTCAAGGTGCAGGGCGAATTGACCGAAGCGGGCGTCGATATCGATGCCATGCTGCTTGCGGCTGAAAACCTGCAGGCCGAGGTCGAACGGCGGAGTGGCATGATGGTGCCCGGTTTGGACGGCAAGATCGTGCGGATGCCGGGTTATGCGTTGCCGCTGGAACAGTCGGCGAACGGGATGACTGAGTTCTTGCTGGTGCCGTATGTCGGCGCCTGCATCCATGTTCCGCCGCCACCGCCAAACCAGATCGTCTACGTGAAGCTGAAATCGGCGTACAGGATTGCCAGTCTGTACGAGCCGGTCTGGATTACCGGGCGTCTTTCGATCGACGCATCCAGCCGGAACCTGTCCTATGTGGACGGCGCCGCGCCGATCGAGACCGGGTATCGGATCGAAGCCATCACCATCGAACCCTACGAATAGCCCGACTGCGTATCTGCGGCTCATTTCGGGCTGGAGTCCTTTCTTGATTGTGTTATATTATCACATATCAATTCAGGAGCCGAGCATGCGTTTTCCAGCAGTCACCACACTTATTCTGCTATCCACAACAACGGCTCTGGCCGAAGAAAAAGCACATCAGCATGGGCAGGCGGCTCTGGATGTCGCGATCGAGCAATCGGAATTGCAGATTCGCCTGACCGCGCCAGCGGACGATATTGTCGGCTTTGAACATGCGCCGCATACCGACGCCGAGAAAGCAGCGATCGCCAAGGCGGTCGCGGAATTGAAACGGGCCGGAAAAATTCTGGGTCCGGCATCTGCGGCCGGATGCGAAGTGACCAAGGCAACTGTCAGTTCGGCGTTGATAGAAGACGACGATCATGATGATCACGGCGACCATGGGGATCACAAGGACCACGACGATCATAAGGATCACGGCGACCACAAGGACGACGACGACCACAAGGATCACAGCGACCACAAGGACGACGACCATAAGGACCATGGCGATCACGATGAAGATGCGCATGGTCACGATGACGAAGAACATGCTGAAGACGTGCATTCCGAGTTTGCCGCGGAATATCACCTGGAATGTAAGGACATGGCCAAACTGACCCATCTGGATATCGGTTATTTCGACCTCTTCCCGCGGACAACGGTCCTGTCGGCTCGTGTGCTGGCGGCAAGCGGCCAAACCAGTGTCCGATTGACCCCGGAGCAAAACCGCCTCACCGTCCAGCCAGGCAGTTAAGGTAAAGCGCATATGTCGGACATGGCGGTCGAGGTGGCGGACCTGCGCTTTGCATGGTCCCGGCGCGAAGCGCCCGTTCTCGATATCCCCGCGCTGTCCGTCGCACATGGCGAAACGGTGTTTTTGCAAGGACCCAGCGGTTCGGGCAAAACCACATTGTTGAACCTGCTGGGCGGCGTCACGGTCCCGCAGAGCGGAACCATCCAAGTTGCCGGGCAGACGATCTCCGGGCTTGGCGGGCCGCGCCGCGATCGGCTGCGGGCCGACCGGATCGGGTTCATATTTCAGCTTTTCAACCTGGTGCCCTATCTTGGGCTGATCGAAAATGTTGCTCTGCCCTGCCGGTTCTCGGCACGGCGCAGGGCAAACGCGAACGATGCCGGCGGGACAGAAGCCGAGGCCGTCCGGCTGCTGACCCGTATGGGGCTGGACCCCGCTGACCTGGCCGAGCGGCCGGTTGCTGAATTAAGCGTCGGGCAGCAACAGCGCGTTGCCGCCGCGCGGGCCTTGATCGGCGGCCCCGATCTGATCATTGCAGACGAGCCGACATCGGCGCTTGATGCTGCAGCCGCCGGTGCCTTTCTGAGCCTGATTCTGGGCGAGGCGCATTCCGCGGGCGCGACGGTCCTGTTCGTCAGCCACGATGATCGGCTGACACCGTCGTTCGACCGGGTGATATCCCTGCCCGAAATCAACCGTGCGGTTGCACCATGACAGCGATCCTGCGCCTTGCCATCGCCTCGCTGCGAAACCGCAGTATGACCGTTCTGCTGACGATCCTGGCGATTGCCGTCAGTGTCGCCTTGTTGCTGGGCGTCGAAAAGGTCCGGACCGAGGCGCGCACCAGCTTTGCCTCGACGATTTCCGGGACAGACCTGATCGTCGGCGCCCGAAGCGGTTCGACCCAGTTGTTGCTTTATTCGGTCTTCCGGATCGGAAATGCGACCAACAACATCTCGTGGCGCAGCTACGAGCGGATTGCAGCGCAGAAGAACGTGGCCTGGACCATTCCGCTGTCGCTTGGCGATTCGCATCGGGGGTTCCGTGTCGTCGGCACGAACGCCGACTTCTTTCGATACTATCGCTATGGGCGCAAACAGCTTCTGACTTTTCAGTCCGGCGAACCGTTTACCGATTTGTACCACGCCGTCATCGGTGCATCCGTTGCCCGCGAACTGGGATACAGTTTGGGCGACGATCTGGTGATCGCACATGGACTAGGCGCCGAGGGCTTTCGCAAGCATGACGACAAACCCTTTGTCGTATCGGGGATCTTGAAGCCGACCGGAACGCCGGTTGACCGGGCCATTCATGTCAGCCTGCAAGGGATCGAGGCGATCCATATCGGTTGGCAAGGCGGCACCCCGGTACCGGGCATGGCGGTCGACGCCGATGAGGCACGAGCCCGATTGTTGCAACCCCAGGCCGTGACTGCCGTGCTGGTCGGGCTGAACTCGCGTTTCGCTGCCTTCGATCTGCAACGCCAAATCAACGAGGACCGGCGGGAACCGATGTTGGCCATATTGCCCGGCGTCGCACTGCAGGAACTTTGGGACCTGATGGGAACAGCAGAAACGGCGCTGGGCGTGATTTCGACCATGGTGGTCACGACCGGGCTTTTGGGAATGATGATCATGCTGTTGGCCGGTCTCGCCGAACGCCGCCGCGAAATGGCGATCCTGCGCTCGGTCGGCGCCCGCGCCACCCATGTTTTTGGCCTGTTGGTCGTCGAGGCATTTCTGCTGACCGTGGTCGGCGCGCTTTTGGGCCTGGGGCTGCTTTACGCCGGTCTGGCGATCGCCCAACCAATCGTCAGCGCCGAGTTTGGCCTGCACCTTACGATATCCGCCCCGACATCCGGCGATCTTGCCCGGATCGGTATCGTGATCGCCGGTGGCCTGCTGGCAGGCGCGATTCCAGCCTGGCGGGCCAGCCGCCAGTCGATTGCCGACGGGATGATTGTTCGAACCTGAACGCCGCAAAGCCCAGGACAGCCGGAACTGCAACGGCTATGTTTCGCGCGGAAACGACCGGAGGTTCGAATGACCGACCATCCCATGCGCCTGTTTGTTCACCGCACATCAAGTGCTTCGCTGCGTGTCACACTCTATCTCAGTGTTGCGGGCGTGCCATCCAGCCTGGTCGAAACGGTTCAAATGGATCTGGGGACCGATGATCGCGGCATTCCGGTTTACCGGATGCCCAAAGGCGACCCGATGACGGATGCTCTGGGCACAACGGACCTGAAGGCGTTTAATCTGGAAGGCCGAATTCCGGTCCTGTTGCTGCCAGATGGCCGCAAGATGACACAGTCCGGGTCGATCATCGACTATCTGCGCGCCCTGCACGGGGACGGCGGCGTCGAGCCGGAAGATCCCTGGCTGCGGGCCGAGATGCGCCGGATCATGTGGATCGTTGCCGCCGACATCCAACCCTATCAGAATATCCCCTTCATCATCCAAAGCATGACCGAATGGGGCATGGACCGGGCCATGCCAACCGAACACCCGTTGCGGCTGCACTTCATCCGCCGCGAATTCGGAGCAATTGAAAGATTGCTGGAACGGTGCGCAGGAAGTTGCGCCGTTGGCGACGGTGCCACGCTGGCCGATTGCTTCCTGGTGCCGCAGGTCCGAAACGCCTTGATGGCGGGCATCGATCTGCCAGCCGAATTTCCAATCCTGTCACGGGTCTTCGACCATGTGACAGACATTCCTGAAATCGCGCAGGTACTGGACGACGCCGGCGGCAAGGTTCAACCCGGCTTCTTCGACCCTGAAAAGATGGCCGCCTACAGCAGCGGATAGGTCCCGTGCGGATCGACCGCATCGAAATGGCTGAGTTCGCCCCGCAACCGGGGCCGGGCCTGGGACCGATCCCGGAAAGCATCACCGGTCTCGATTGGCGCGAGACTTCGTGATTCGAGCCCCGACCTGCTAGGCCCGGGAAAACGGGTCGGTCAGAACCCGATGTTCTTCCAAGGCGAACCGATCGGTCATCCCGGCGATGTAATCCGCGATGACCCTTGCGCGCAGATCTTCGCTTTCGGCCGCACGGGCGTCCTGACGCCATTCATCGGGCAGAACGCCGGGATCTTCCATGAAGATCTCGAACAACTCGCGGACAACACGGATCGTCTTGGACCGCATCCGCTTGACCCGATAGTGGCGGTACATGTTCTGGAACAGAAATGCCTTGATCGCAGCCAGATCGGCGGCCATCTGCTCCGAAAACGCAATCATCGGCGCGCGCAGATCTTGCACCCCGGCCATGCTTTCGGGTTGTTCCTGCGCCAGGCGCGCCGACGAACAGGCCAGGACATCCTCGACCATCAGTCCAAAGACCCGGCGCAATGCCTCGTGCCGCCTGCGCGACGGGTCCAGGTCCGGCCACAAGCGATCAACCGATCCGAAACAGTCGCCGATGATCGGCAGCTCCAGCAACTGCTCGACGACCAGCAACCCGGCCTGCAACCCGTCCTGAAGGTCATGGTTGGCATAGGCAATATCGTCTGACAGGGCGGCCACCTGCGCCTCGGCCCCGGCCTGGGTGTGCAATTCAAGGTCATGTATGGCCGTATATCCTGCGATCGCGATTGGCAGATCGGTCAACGGCGCGGCAGTGTCTTGAATAAGCGGACCGTTATGTTTCGCAATCCCCTCCAAGGTCTCCCAAGTCAGATTCAGACCGTCAAAGCTGGCATAGTGACGCTCGAGGTCAGTGACGATCTTCAGCGCCTGCGCATTGTGATCAAACCCGCCATAGGCCGCCATGCAGTCCGCCAACGTGTCCTCGCCCGTGTGGCCGAAAGGCGTGTGCCCCAGATCGTGGGCCAGCGCCACTGCCTCTGCCAGATCCTCGTTCAGGCGGAGCGTTCGCGCGATTGTTCGGGCGATCTGTGCAACCTCGATCGAATGCGTCAAGCGGGTGCGGTAGTGATCGCCTTCGTGCTCGACAAAGACCTGGGTCTTGTGTTTCAGCCGCCGAAAAGCCGACGAATGGATGATCCGGTCGCGATCGCGCTGAAAGGGCGAGCGGTGCGCACTGTCGGGTTCAGCGTGCAACCGGCCGCGGCTTTGATCGGGATGCGCGGCATATGGGGCCAACCGGGAAGTTTCGGTCAATTGGGGGCGCCTCTTGCAGGGTTCGCGGCAGGTGCTACATATTGGGGGCGGCTATAGCGTATATGCAGGCTGAGGAAAATGGATCTCGAAATTCCCGATCTGAAAAGCCCGGCAACGGGCACCAATGTTGAAGTCACCGAGCGCGCCTTTCTGCGTCTTGCTGAAATTTCTGCGGAATCCGGCGAAGACAAGGCCCTGCGCGTGGCTGTCCTGGGCGGCGGATGCTCGGGGTTCCAGTACGAATTTGCGCTTGAAGAACGGGCGGCTGACAACGACTTGGTTATCGAAGGCAACGGCCAGCGTGTTCTGGTCGACCCCGAATCCATGCCCTTCCTGTCCGGTTCGGTCATCGACTTTAAGGACGAACTGATCGGCGCGCGCTTCGCCGTTGAAAATCCCAACGCGACGTCGACCTGCGGGTGCGGCACTTCTTTTTCGGTTTAGAGCACTTTCCAGCCTGACTGCATCAGTCAGGCGTCGTGAAAGTGCGGCCAATCAATGATTTAGAGCGCTCGATCTGATTCAATCAGATCGAAACATGCTCTAGCCACTGATCCGGCATTCGGCCGGAATTTGGGCCCGGTCGCGCTTGACAGGGCCGCCCCACAGACGATGCTGCGCCCATGAAAATCGCGACCTACAACATCAATGGCATCAAGGCCCGGATCGGCGCGCTGACCGGATGGTTGAAAGAAGCCGATCCGGATGTGGCACTGCTGCAAGAGATCAAATCGGTCGATGAGGGCTTTCCGCGCGAAGCGATCGAAGACCTTGGCTATAACGTTGAAACTCATGGGCAAAAGGGCTTTAACGGGGTTGCGATCCTGTCGAAGCTGCCATTGGAGGACATCGCCCGCGGATTGCCGGGCGATGACAGCGATGAACAGGCGCGCTGGATCGAGGCGACCGTGGTCGGCAAGGCCTCGGCGGTCCGGGTCTGCGGGCTTTACCTGCCCAATGGCAATCCGGTGCCGGGCGACAAGTTCGACTATAAGCTGAGTTGGATGGAGCGTCTGGAAAGCCGGGCCCGCGACCTGCTCGCCACGGAAGAACCGGCGTTGATGGCCGGAGATTACAATGTGATCCCGGAGGCACGCGACGCCGCCCGGCCCGACGATTGGCGCGATGATGCGCTGTTTCGCCCCGACACGCGCGCCGCCTTTCGCCGAATCATGAACCTTGGTTTCACCGAGGCGCTGCGCGAGACGACCCAAGCGGACGAAATCTACACTTTCTGGGACTATCAAGGCGGAGCCTGGGACAAGAACGACGGTATTCGCATCGATCACTTCCTGCTGACCCCGCAAGCCGCAGACCGGATGACCGGGGCGGGGGTCGACCAACAGATTCGCGGGCGCGAAAAACCATCCGACCACGTCCCGGTGTGGATCGAGCTTGATGTCTGACAGATCCCGCTGACCGCGGCAGCGGTTAACGTTTCGGACGTTTGGGGGCGGTAGGCGCGGTTTTCGGCGCGAATTTCGTCGGCGGCGCCGCGGCTTCTGGCTCTACCTTTTCTTCGGCATCCGTCTCGGCCACAGTCGTCGTTTCCGCAGTGGTTTCGCTTTCCACAGCAGGTTCCGGCGTCGGCGCGACGGTTTCAGCCTCGGTTTCCGCCTCGGTTTCCACAGGGGGGTCCATTAGGGCTCAGTGCAAAATACCCCTTTAAGCCCTCTGGTCCCTTTGCAGTGTGCGATAGACGGTCGCTCTTGAAACGGAGAATATCTCGGCAAGATCACTGATCGAATGGTCGCCGGTTTCGTGCATCTTCAAAAGCTCTTTCTGTTGTTTTTCAGTAAGTTTTGGCTTCTTTCCTCGCATTTTGCCCTTTGCCTTGGCGATGGCCATGCCTTCCCTGGTGCGCATTTTGAGCAGATCTGCTTCGAACTCCGCGAAGGTGGCGACGATGTTGAAGAACATCTTTCCCATCGGATCACTGGGATCGTAGACCGCTGTCCCCAAGGCAAGCCTCACGCCTTTGGTTTCGAGTTGGTCGCTGATGACCCGAACGTCTGGAACCGATCGTGCAAGGCGATCAAGCTTCGTTACGACCAGGATGTCGCCTTTGCGCACGGCGGCCAGCGCCTGTTCAAGTCCGGGCCGCTCCCGGTTGGTGCCAGTCAATCCGTGATCCGTATAAATGCGGTCGTCCTGAACCCCGAGATCACTCAACGCTTGCCGCTGCGCAGTCAAGTCCTGACTGTAGGTTGAGCAGCGTGCATATCCGATCTTTTCCATTGGCTCACTGTACGTTTGACCCCCCTTCACTGCAACTTTTATCGGACCAGCTATTTGCGACGCTCTGAGGCCTTGGTTTTATGGGAGGGGAAACTGGGATCTGACCTGTGCGCTGAAGGTACGTCTATCGGACGGGCGAAAACATAAACGAAGGCCTCGGATCTGCCCCTCAACGCTTCTCTGAAAAGGTAACGTATGGCCCACAGAACTGTTCTGACGAAACGTCAGCGTGATGCTCTCTTCACCCTGCCCACCGACAGGGCATCGCTGGAATACCACTACACGCTTGCGGATGATGACATCGCGTACATCAAAACGCGCAGGCGACCACAAAACCAGATCGGCTTTGCCCTTCAGCTTTGTGCCTTTCGCTATCCAGGACGGTTTCTGAAGTCAGGTGAGGTGATCCCGGAGGCCGTATCCGCTTACATTGCGGCCCAACTCGGGCTGAAGGCCAAGGATCTTTTGCCATACGCAAATCGCGCCAACACCAGACATGAACACCTCGGCGCGTTGCGTAAGATCTATGGCTACAAGACCTTCACCGGCAAACGTGTGAAGCAAATGACGGCATGGTTAGACCAGCAAGCCGAGGCAGCCGGATCTGGTGAAGGGCTGGTGCGGGAT
This sequence comes from uncultured Limibaculum sp., assembly GCA_951813525.2. Lineage (GTDB taxonomy): Bacteria > Pseudomonadota > Alphaproteobacteria > Rhodobacterales > Rhodobacteraceae > Thermohalobaculum. Next base: position 534,270 of record CATOTJ020000002.1, on the reverse strand, counting down.
TTTGTTGAAGAATGCCGGGCGCGGCAGATCATCCTGCCGGGTGTCACGATGATTGAGAGGCTCTGTGCCGATGCTCTTGTGGCAGCCGAGCGGCGGATCGAGAACCGGATTGCCGCGCGTCTGGAGAGCCGGATGCGCCGTCGCCTCGACGACCTGCTCGGCGCGGCTGCAAACGGTTGGCAGAGCGTGTTTTTGTGGCTGCGCGGTTTTGAGGCCGGCAAGAACACGGCCGATATAAACCGCCTGCTTGACCGGGTGGAAACCCTCAAGGAAATTGAGCTGTCGCCAGACATACTCGATGACATCCCACCCCACCGGGTCAAGATGCTGCGCCGTCAGGGCGAGCGCTACTTCACGGGCGATTTGCAGGACATCAGCAGTAATCGCCGCCTTGCCATTCTGGCCACCTGTGTCGTCGAATGGGCCGCGTCCATTGCCGATACCGTTGTCGAAACCCACGATCGGATCGTGGGCAAGACCTGGCGGGAGGCGAAGAAAATCAGCGCGATGCACTTCGAACAGGCACAGGCTGATATTGCCAGCACACTGGTCGGGTTCCAATCTCTGGGAACGACATTGTTGATGGCCCGGGGCGATGAGGCCGCCCTGGGCGGTGCCGTCGATGCATCCAGCGGGTGGGATGGTTTGGAAACTCTTGTGGCGATGGCGACCCAGTTGATCAAACCTGCCATGGCCGAGCCGATGGATCACATCGAGAAGGCGTTTCACAGCTTCAAGCTCTATGGCAAACGCATGTTAAGGGCTCTGGATATCCGAGGTGCCACCGTGGCCCAACCGCTGCTCGACGCCGCGGCGGTCATCCGGGAGGGCGCAGACATCACAACCAAATCGCGGGCCTTTCTGCCCGCCCGATCAAAGTGGGACAAGCAACTGCGCAAGCCCGACACCAATGAGGAGCGGCTTTGGATCGTGGCGGTGATGTTCCGCCTTCAGGAGGCCTTTCGGTCCAATGATATCTGGCTGGATCACGCCCGCCGATATGCCGATGACAGGAAACTTCTGGTGCCGCTGGAAGCCGCAAAGACGATGCCGGGGCTTGATCTACCGCTGGATCCAGAGGTTTGGATTGAGGATCGAAAGCGCCGGTTGCAGGATGGCTTCGAGCGGCTTGCAGCAGCTGTCAGGACCGGCACTCTTCCCAATGGCATTATCGAAGACGGCCAGTTGCGTATCGAGCGTCTGAAAGCTGATGTCCCGGAGGAAGCGGGCCCACTGGTTCTCGATCTGTACCAGCGGATGCCACATGCGAAAGTCACTGAAATCCTGCAGGACGTGGCAGAAGCCACCGGCTTCACGGACGCGTTCATCCATTTACGCTCCGGCGCGCCTTGCAGGGATATCATCGGGCTGCTGACCGTGCTTCTCGCGGAAGGGCTGAACGTGGGTTTGAGCAAGATGGCCGAAGCCACCACCGGCTATAAGTATTCCCAGTTGGCCCGCCTGTCGCGCTGGCATGTCGAAAGCGATGCGATCAACGAGGCGCTGGCGATCGTGTTGGACGCGCAGTCCAAACTTCCCATGGCGCAATACTGGGGGTCGGGTCAAACCTCCTCCAGCGACGGGCAGTTCTTCCCGACCACGCGCCAAGGGGAGGCCATGAACCTCATCAACGCCAAGTACAACAACCAGGTGCCGGGGCTGAAAGCCTACGTGCACGTTTCTGACCAATTTGGCCCGTACTGGGTCAATTCGATCCCCGCCACGGTGAACGAGGCGCCGTACACTCTGGACGGATTGTGCCTGAGCGAGGTTGGCAAACGGATCAAAGAACACTACGCCGACACGGGTGGGTTCACCGATCTCGTATTCGCCGCCTTCGCGCTCCTGGGCTATCGCTTCATTCCCCGTATTCGCGACCTGAAATCCAAGCGGTTCTACGTCTTTGATCTCAAAAGCGTTCCGAAAGAGCTCAAGTCCCTGATCGGCGGCAAGGTCCGGGAACAGACCTTCATCGACAACTGGGGCGATGTGCTGAGATGCACGGCCACGATGCGGTCAGGCAAGGTGCCGCCAAGCCAGATCCTCAGGCGATTGTCAGCCCGCCCACGCAAAAACGATCTGGCCATCGTGATGCGGGAAATCGGACAGATCGAACGGACACTGTTCATCATCGAATGGGCGCTCGATATGGACATGCAGCGCCGCTCAACTGTCGGGCTGAACAAAGGCGAAGCACACCATGCGCTGAAGGATGCCTTGTGGATCGGTCGCCATGGTGAAATCCGGGATCGGACCACAGAAAGCCAGCACTTCCGCATGGCCGGCCTGAACCTGCTCACGGCAATTATCATCTACTGGAACACGGTCCATCTCGGCAAAGCCGTCATGCAGCGCAAGCGGGAGGGACTGGAAACGCCAGAACATCTGCTCCGGCATATCTCACCGCTCGGCTGGGAACACATTCTGCTCATTGGCCAATACATCTGGCGTAAAATGACGCCTGAAATCGCTTAAAGGGGTATTTTGCACTGAGCCCTAGGCGGCGTCTTCATTTAGGGGGTTCCCAAACTGGTTGGGATTTGATTCAAGGTCGAAAACGGAGGTGATCTTGAGCAGACGAACCCTGACGGACGCGCAATGGGCGCAGATTGAACCGCTTGTCCCCGGCAAAAAAGGCGACCGAGGGCGCACGGCGACAGACAACAGGCTTTTCCTTGATGCAATCCTGTGGTTGGCTCGTACAGCCTCGCCCTGGCGTGATCTTCCGCCTGAACTGGGCAACTGGCGGACCGCACATTGCCGGTTCCGGCGGTGGACACATGCGGGCATTTGGGAGAGTCTTTTCAAAGCGTTAAGCGCTGATCCGGATTTCGAATACGTCCTTATCGATGCGACCATTTGCAAGGCCCATGCAGACGCCAGCGGCGCAAAAGGGGGGCTGAAACTCACGCAATCGGACGCTCCAAAGGCGGCCTGACCACGAAAATCCACGCCGCAGTCGACGCGCTTGGCCTGCCGATCCGCTTCACGATTACGCCCGGTCAGTGGGGTGATTGCCCTCAGGCGTGCGGCTTGATCGAGGGGTTTTCGGGCGTCGGGCACGTCATGGCAGATGCGGCTTATGATGCTGATTACCTGCGGGCCTTCATCGTTGATGAACTTGATGCAAAGGCGCAGATCAAGCAAAATCCGACGCGAACAGCACAAAAGGCAATCGATTGGTCGCTCTACAAAGAACGCCACCTTGTCGAATGTTTCTTCAATAGGATCAAACGCTTCCGCCGCATAGCCCTACGGTGCGAAAAGACTATATCGTCCTTCCGAGCCTTCGTATCCCTCGCATGCACAATGGCCTGGCTCGCTTAAATGAAGACGCCGCCTAATGGACCCCACAGGTTTCGGCGCGGGCGTCACCGCGGCAGTTTCCGGTTCCGTCTTCTCGGCGGGATCGGTCGCCGTCACCGTTGTTTCAGCGTCGTCAGTTCCTTTGATCTCCGGAACTGACGTTACCTCGGGCTCGCTTACGCTTTTCCGCTCGAGATATTTGGGACGGCGCGGGGGCAGCACCATATTCGGGTCGATCTTCGCGACCTCCTCCTCTGCCGCTGTGCTGTCAGCGATGTCGGTTAACGAATCCGGTTCCTCGCCGGGACGCACTGCTGGTGTTGGGATTACAGAACTGTCGGCAACGGTCTCAGTCTCAGTCTCAGTCTCAGTCTCAGTCTCAGTCTCAGTTTCAATCTCTGCGGTTGCGTCCGCCGCGGCCTCTGTCCCGGCCGTGGCCGCGTCCGATTCTTTCTCAGCGACTTCGGCGCTTGGCGCTGCGGCAACCTCAGCGCCGGTCTCGGTCACAACAACCTCCGCCCCGGCCTCCGGTCCTTCAGGCGGCGCTGTCTTGGGCGTCACGCCCGTCGTGAAGGGATCGATCGTGACCGCCTCCTCACGTGCCGCGGCTAAGGTCTTTACGCTGCTTGTGTCATCGGCATCCGTTGCCGTTGTCCCGGCCCGTGCCAGACGGGTTTCCGGGACGCTGGGCGGGCTGACATTTGCCGCCGCCAGGGTCTGAACCTGGCTGACAATGTAGGTCAGCATTTCCTCTTTATCCAAGGGACGCATCCGAAACCCGCTGATCGTGATCACGGCCAATCGGCCGTTCAACTCGATAAAGGCGCGCCAGAACCTGTTCGACAGGACAGGCACGATATCGGTGCTGCTGTCCTCCAGGTACAAAAAGAGCGCCCCGTCCTTCTGCCGGCTTTCTTTGATCGTTACGCTTTTGCCGGACCCGCCACGTCCAAGCATTGCTTTGCCCTCGGCGCCCTCCAAAAACCCTTTGAGGTTTTCAAGCGAAGCGCCGCCGCGCCCCAGCCCGGCGTTGCCTGAAATCGACACCGTCATAATTCCCGGGATCGACCGGGGCAATTTCAACTCTCCGCGCGCACCGCGTTTCCCGTTCGCGGGCGCCGCGACTGCGCAATCGCCGATCAGCAGAAACACCGAACGCTGCGAGGTTTCGATTGAATCTTCCGCCAGGCAAAAACCCGGCGCCGGATCGACAGCAACCTGACGACCGCGCGCCGAAATAACTGCGCCCTTGTGGCTGGACCGGACGACACGAAAGCCGTCTTGGCTCTGGCGTGCCCATTCTGCATCGCGGTTGCTGAACCCCTGCCCTTCACAGGCCGAAATCACAGATACCATCAGTAACAGTACGCTAACGACGCCCAGGCGCCCAGGGGATACACTGACCACAAACAACCTCAGAGATCGGGATACGAATGTCGCTCGCCTTTGCCGCCCGGATGGGTCACGGCGCCGTCCATGGCTCCGCCCACGGTCTGGGCATATTTCCAGAGCGCACCCGAACCATAGATCGTCTCGCGCGGGCCGGGCCAGGATTTCTTGCGTTCTTTCAGCTCTTTGGCTGAAACCTTGACCTTGATCGTGCCCTTGCGCGCGTCGATCGAGATGATGTCGCCGTCCTGGACCAGCGCAATCGGTCCGCCGACCGCAGCTTCAGGTCCGACATGGCCAACACAGAACCCGCGGGTCGCGCCCGAGAAACGGCCATCGGTGATCAGAGCAACTTTCGATCCCATGCCCTGCCCCGATATCGCTGCCGTGGTTGCCAGCATCTCGCGCATACCCGGGCCGCCGCGCGGACCTTCGTTGCGGATGACGATCACCTCGCCTTCCTTGTATTCGCGCTTTTGCACGGCCTCGAAGGCATCCTCTTCACATTCGAACACCCGCGCCGGGCCTTCGAACTTTTGCTTTTTCATCCCGGCGACCTTCACGATCGCGCCTTCAGGCGCCAGATTGCCTTCCAGCCCGACAACGCCGCCGGTCTTGGTCAGCGGCTTGTCAATCGGGTGGATAATCTTGCCATCGGCCTCGCCCGCGATGCTGTCGAGGTTCTCTTTGATTGTCTTGCCGGTCGCCGTGATGCAGTCGCCATGCAGATAGCCGCCGCGCAGCAGCTCTTTCATCACAACCAGAACACCGCCGACCTCGTAGAGATCCTTGGCCACATAGCGCCCACCTGGCTTCAGATCGACGAAATAGGGCGTCTCTTTGAAGATCTCGCAGACATCCTGCAATGTGAACTCGATCCCGGCTTCATGGGCAATCGCGGGCAGATGCAGACCGGCATTCGTCGATCCGCCCGTGCAGGCAACGACCCGGGCGGCATTCTCCAGGGCTTTGCGTGTCACCACGTCGCGCGACCGGATGTTCTGGGCCAACAGCCCCATCACCGCCCGGCCTGACGCATCGGAATACTGGTCCCGGCTCTCGTAAGGCGCAGGCGCCGCCGAGGACATCGGCAGTGCCAGGCCGATCGCTTCGGACACACAGGCCATGGTGTTCGCCGTGAACTGACCGCCACAGGCGCCAGCCGACGGGCAGGCAACCCGCTCCAGCACATCCAAAGCTGCATCGGACAGCGTTCCTGCCTGATTGCGCCCGACCGCTTCGAACATATCCTGCACGGTCAGTTCGCGGCCTGCGAAATCCTCGGGCATATCCGCGGTTCTCGGCGCTTTACCCGGCAGGATCGATCCGCCGTAAATAAAGACCGAAGGGGTGTTCAGCCGAACCATCGCCATCATCATACCCGGCAGCGATTTATCGCAACCGGCCAGCCCGACAATCGCGTCATAAGCATGGCCCCGCATGGTCAATTCGACCGTATCGGCAATCGCCTCGCGGCTGGCCAGCGAGGACCGCATCCCCTCGTGCCCCATCGCGATCCCGTCAGTGACGGTGATGGTTGTGAACTCACGCGGGGTGCCCAACGCCTCCTTGACGCCAAGCTTCACGGCCTGGGCCTGCCGGCTCAGCGCGATGTTACAAGGTGCAGCTTCGTTCCAGCAGGTCGCGACGCCCACAAAAGGGCGGTGGATCTCGTCATCTGTCAGACCCATCGCATAGTAATAGGACCGATGCGGTGCTCGCGCCGGGCCCTCGGTCACATGGCGGCTGACAAGTTTGGATTTGTCGAATGTCTTGGCGTCCATAGCAGCTGGTTCTCCGTCTCCCCTGGCGGCCTCGGCCACCCTTCAGATTTGTCGGCACCCTATAGACGCCGACCCGCGCGCTCAAGCTCGACAAGCGCGCCGACGCGCGCCGGTGTGCCGCGCCCAAGGGGCTAGGTTTCGCCAAATTTCCAAAGCTATGGTGTCGGCCATGAGCAGTTTTCAAGACTATATCGAGGCAGCGGGCGAAAAGCGCGGGATCTGGCGGCTGTTACTGGGGCTGTTGATCATCGTGATCGTCTGGCTGGTGGTCCAAATCGCGATCCTGGGCGCCTGGATCGGGTGGCGATATATGCAGCTGGGCGACATGAAGGTGGCGCTGGACGGCCTCGCGCAGCTTCAAAAAGGCGGGCACCCGGCGTTGATCGCACTGGTTCTGTCGACCTTTATCGGGATCTGGCCCGGTACATTCATCGCGGCAAAGGTGCTGCATCTTCAATCGTTCGGCACTTTGTTTGCGCCGCGCCCAGGCGGGGCGATGCGCGGATTTCTGAAAGGACTGGCGCTCGCGCTTGTCTTTGCCGGGGCCTCGACGCTGGCCGGAACGCTGATCACGCAGCCGGTTCGGTCGGATGTTGGACTGGGCACCTGGGCGGTTTGGCTGCTGCCGATTTTGGCGTTGGTTTTCTTGCAAGCCATTGGCGAAGAACTGATTTTCCGGGCCTACCTGCTGCAGCAACTGGCCCGAATTGCGCGCAGCCCAATTGTCTGGGCGGTTCTGCCGTCGCTGTTTTTCGGGTTGGCACATCTGGCCAATGCGCCGATCGAGGGGGGTGCGCTTTACTATGTGGCGGTCACGACGATCAGCGGGGTTGCGTTGGCCGTTCTTGTCTGGCGCGCGGGCTCGCTCTGGCCGGCGGCGGGGCTGCATTTCGGGATCAACATCACGGCGATCACGATTGTCGGCGGTGAGGGTTTGTTGTCGGGCATGCAGATCTGGACCGTGCCAGAGGCCGATTTTCTGCCGCTGATCCGGATAGATGCAGCTGCATCTATTTTGCTTTTATTGTTTGTTATCAGCCCGTTGGGGCGTATTTTCGGAAATGGAAAAGGCGGCGCATAACAGGCGGCGCCTGATCGCTATTTCATCGCCGACAGACGGTCCAGCGCGGCATTGAGGCGGGCCTGGTCCGAGCGAGCCGCCTCCAGCCGGTGACGCTGTTCCTCGACCACCTCTTCGGGCGCCTTGGCGAGAAAGCCCTGATTGGCGAGTTTCTTTTCCAAGCCGTTGATTTCTTTATCGGTTTTACCGACCGCTTTGGACAGACGCGCCCGTTCGGCAGCGATGTCGATGATGTCCTTCAGCGGGAGATTGATCTCGCAGTCGTCCAGCGTAAGGGTCACGGACCCCTCCGGTGCCCCGGCGCCGATTTCAATTGAAGAAAGACGCGCAAGCCTTTCAATCAATGCTGAATTCCGGTCTAGACGTCCGGCAACACCGTCGCCCGTCCCGGTCAGGACCATGGGAATCCTGGCGCCAGCAGGCACGTTCATTTCAGCCCGGACGGAACGCACCGACTCGATAACCCGGATCACCCAGCTCATCTCTGCGTCTGCGGCGGTATCGGAAAGGTCAGCCAGATCCGGCCAATCCATATGAATCAAAGCCTTAGAGCGGTTTGATAATGTCGCCCAAAGCTCTTCCGTAATGAACGGCATGATCGGGTGCAGCAACACAAGACATTGATCCAGCGCCCAGGCCATGGTTGCACGGGTCTCGGCCTTTGCCGCCTCGTCTTCGCCCATCAGCAGAGGTTTGGCGAATTCGACATACCAGTCGCAGAACACCTTCCAGACGTGGTCGTAAATGGCGGTCGCCGCCTCGTTGAATTTATAGTCTTCAAGGGCCTTGGTCACAGCTGCCGCAGCCCGGGACGTCTCGCCCATAATCCAAAGGTTAACCGTGTGCTGTGCCAATTCAGGACGTATGGCACCCGTATGGCTTGCGTGCGGCTGGGTGTCCGCACCTGTATGGCTGTCGTGCGGACGATAGCACTGGTTAATCTCGGCAAAGCGCGCAGCGTTCCAAAGCTTGGTCCCAAAGCGCTGCCCGCCCTCGGCCGCCTGATCTGACATGCGCAAGGTGCGCCGTGCCTGCACTTCCTGGCTGGCCAAAGCGAAGCGGGTGGCATCGGCGCCGAAACGGTCGATCAGATCCAGCGGGTCGATGATGTTGCCCAGCGATTTCGACATCTTCTTGCCGTGCCCGTCGACAACGATCGAGTTGATATAGACGGTGTGGAACGGCACCTCGTCCATGAACTTGATGCCCTGCATCATCATGCGGGCAACCCAGAAAAAGATGATATCGAAGCCGGTGATCAGGACATCGGTTTTGTAATAGCGGGCGAGTTCCGGCGTCTGGTTCGGCCAGCCGAGCGTCGAGAACGGCCAGAGGGCTGACGAGAACCAGGTGTCGAGGACGTCGGGGTCGCGAATTATTCTAATCTCGTCAATTTTACCGTCCGACCATGATACACCCTCAATTCCAAGTGCGGGACCTGTCCCTCCACGACGCTGAATTTCGACGATCTCATCGTCTCCATTCTGGGCATGGATACGCACGTCATGTCCCAATGTGCTTGAATAATAATTGGTTGCCGCTCGCTTTGCTTCTTCCTCAGATTCGGCGCAAAATGGACGTCGTTCCATCGAAAGGCCACTAGTACCGTTCGCGTCCACTTCCGGCCCATACCAGACCGGAACCTGATGACCCCACCAAAGCTGGCGCGATATGCACCAGGGTTCGATGTTCTCCATCCAGTTGTAATAGACACGCTCCCAGTTGTCGGGGACGAACTTGGTTTTGCCATCTCGGACAGCGGCAATCGCGGGTTCGGCCAAGGTTTTGGCATCGACGAACCACTGGTCGGTCAGCATTGGTTCGATGACCACCTTCGAGCGGTCGCCGAAGGGCTGCATGATCTTCTTGGCCTCGACCAGCGGGAGGGTCTGCGGTCCCGTCTCGTCATCCGGCAATGGCGGGGCAAGCCCCGCCCTACCCTTCTTGTCCCAGGTTGGCGCCTGACCCTTCATCCATGCGACATCCGGGTGGTCGGCGGCGACCATGACGGCCAGTCCCTCGGTAGTGATCTGCTCGATCACCCGCGCCCGGGCCGCGTACCGATCCAGGCCGCGCAGGTCGTCGGGGACCAGGTTGACCTGATCGGCCTCGGCCTCGGTCAGGGTGCGCTCGCCGCGCGCGACGGCCAGCGCCAGCGCGGCGTCTTCGGCATAGGGCGCGCCATCCTCGCGCATGGCGGCCTTGGTATCCATCAGACGATAGCAGGGAATGTTGCCGCGTTTGGCGACGCCGTAATCGTTGAAATCGTGCGCGCCTGTGATCTTGACGGCGCCCGAGCCGAAATCGGGGTCGGGATACTCGTCGGTGATGATCGGGATCAGGCGGCGATGTTCCTTGGGCCCGACCGGGATTTCGCAGAGCTGGCCGACAATGGGCGCATAGCGTTCGTCCGAGGGATGGACCGCGACGGCGCCGTCGCCCAGCATCGTTTCGGGCCGGGTGGTGGCGATCGAGATATAGTCGCGCGTCTCGCGCAGCGTGATGGTCCCGTCGTCGTCCTTCTCGACATATTCATAGGTCTCGCCGCCAGCCAGCGGGTACTTGAAGTGCCACATATGGCCGTCGACTTCGGTGCTTTCGACTTCCAGATCCGAGATTGCCGTTTCGAACATCGGGTCCCAGTTGACCAGCCGCTTGCCGCGGAAGATCAGGCCCTGATTGTAGAGTTCGACAAAGACCTTCAGCACCGCCGCCGACAGATTGTCGGACATCGTGAATTCGTTGCGTGACCAGTCGCAGGAGCAACCCAGCCGTTCGAGCTGGCCGAGAATCGTGCCTTCGGATTTTTCCTTTTGCTGCCAGACCCGCTCGACGAATTTTTCACGCCCCATATCGCGGCGGCCGGGCTGCTGGGTCTCCATCAATTCACGCTCGACAACCATCTGGGTCGCGATGCCCGCATGGTCGGTGCCGGGCTGCCAGAGCACATCAAAGCCCTGCATCCGCTTCCAGCGGATCAGAATGTCCTGCAGCGTGTTGTTGAGCGCATGGCCCATATGGAGCGAGCCGGTGACGTTCGGCGGCGGGATGACGATGCAATAGGTGTCGTCGCGCGATTTGTTCGCACCGGCGGCAAAGGCGCCGTCCGATTTCCACGCGGCATAGATGCGCGGCTCGGCCGCAGCAGCGTCGAATGTCTTTTCCATCTTGTACGTCCCGCATCCGTCCCGGCTTAGGGGCGCCCTCTTAACGCGGGATCGTGCTATGGGAAAGGGGCGCGGCGGTCGCGGGGGCGGCGTTTCAACAGGCCCGGCAGTCCTGCTTGCCGACCCGATTGTCCGAACCTGCAGGACGCCGACCGACCTGCCTTCTTTGGTTTGAAAAAATCTCGGGGTTTTGGGGGCAGAGCCCCGGAAGAGACGCAGCGACAAAGCAAGCACACGGCGCGCAGCGGCACCGGTCGAACCGGCGATAGACGCGGCAGACCGACCCAAAACCCCTTTGGTGACGAGCGGGTTAGAGCACGTTTCGATCTGATGGAATCAGATCGAGCGCTCTAAGTCATTGATTGGTCGCACTTTCGCGACGCCCGACTGATGCCGTCAGGCTGGAAAGTGCTCTAGCCCTTGGCCTTGGCGACTTCGCTGCGGATCAGGCGCAGGACATTGCGCGAGATATTACCACCGATCTCGCCGGTCGTCAGTTCAGCCTTGATGATCTCGCGCACAAGGTCCGCGCCTTCGCCATTGGCCAGTTCCTCGCGCACGACCTCGTGCACCAAATCGCGGATCTGGTCTTCGTCCAGCGCCTGGACAGCCGGGGCGGCAGCCGCCGCGGGTGGCGGCGGTGCGAACACATTGTCGTCCAGCGGCTCCGGCGCGCTGACGAATTCGGCGGGGCTGCCGCCCTTGGCAGCCGCAGCCTCTGCCTCGCTCATCATATCGGGCGTCAGCTCCAGCGGCATATCGCCAGCCTCGGCATCGCCATCGACGGTCGCGGGGGTCACGTCCTCGGCTTCGGGATCCCGTTCAGCCCGGACAATTCTTCGGATGGAGGCCAGTACATCGTCCATGGATTTTCGCGTCTCTGTTTCACTCATCACTCATGCCTCGGCTTCGGACACTATCTGCCCGGCGGGTCCTCGCCCTAGGGGCGGTAGGACAACGACCAGACTGTATCATCAGTGGGGTCATAGCCAAAATTCCGGTCTTTGACCAATTCGTAGTACCCTGAAACGGTTTCCGCATCGCCAAGATCCAGGCCCAAATGGCCGGTTGTCAGCTTGCCGACCGAAAACAGCAGGTTGTAGCCCGCGACATAACGGTCGCGCTGTGCCGACACCAGATCGCCGCGGGCATTCAGCAGTTCCTGCTCGGCATCCAGCACGTCCAGCGTGGTGCGGGCGCCGACCTTGGCTTCCTCCTGTACGCCTTCGAAGGCGATCTTGGCGGCGCGGACCTGCAACTGGCCCGAGCGGATCGTTGCCCCGGCGACATTCAGGTCGGACCACGCGATGCCGACGCTTTGGATCGCATCGCGCATGGCAACGGTGATGTCGCCCGAGCGCGCTTCCACCAAAGCCTGCGCTTCGCGCACGCGGCTGTAATTGGCGCCGCCGTTATAGAACGGGATCTGGATCTGCAGACCGATCGAGGCCGACGACGTACCGTCGCGTTCGACGCCGATCGTATCGGTGTTGCGCACCTGGCCCAGCAGTGAAACCGTCGGCAGGAGCGCGCCCTGCGCGGTGCGGACATCGCTGCTGGCGGCCAGCCTTTCCAGGCGCGTTGCCGCGACCGTCGGATCGTCGCGCATGGCGATGGCGATCGCCTCGTCGACATTCTTGGGCAGGTCGGGCAAGGGCGGCGGCGGTGCCAGCTTGCCCGGGTATTTGCCGACGACGCGCTTATAGGCCTCGCGCGAGGCCTGCAACCGGCCGCTGCGCGCGGCCAGGGTGCTGCGGGCGGCGGCCAGGCGGGCTTCGGCCTGGGCCACATCGGTGCGCGTCACCTCGCCCACATCAAAGCGTTCGCGCGCGGCGCGCAACTGTTCGCGGATCAGCCGGACATTGTTGCGGGCCAGCGCGATCAGCGTCTGGTCGCGGCGCACATCCAAAAAAGCGGTAACCGCGCGCAGAATGATGGTCTGTTCGACGGCGATCACGCGGGCCTCTTCAGCGGAGATCCGGATCTCTGCCGCCTCGGTCGCGTTTTCGACCCGACCGCCTGTGTAGAGCGGCTGGGTGATATCGAGTTGCAGCGTCGTCGGAAAGCGGAACTCATCGAGATTGACGAACTGCGATGTCAGCGAAATCGTGCCGTTCACGGTTATGCGCCCACCGGCGCGGGCCTGAACGGCGCGTTCGCCCAGCACTTTGACATTGGCGCGGCTGGTGCGCAGTTCGGGGCTGGAGCGAAGCGCGAGCACCATCGCGTCCGCCAATGTTTCGGCCATGACCGGCACAGAACCGGCAAGGCCGATTGCCAGGAATGCGGCGCCAAAGCCTGCTTTGAACATCTGCACGATCTGCTCCCTCAAGCGGGGACCCTCTTCCTGGGTCAAAATGTAAACGCCGCGTCCTTTTCAAAGCCTGCCAGAACCGGGGCGGCGGCGTCGAAGACCGCCCGGGAGGTTACCGAATTTTTGCTGCGCACCGTCACGCGGCACTGGCCGACCGGGCCATCGATGTGGATTGCCACCATGCGGCCGCCGGGTTTCAACTGATCGGTCAGCGCGGCAGGTACATTTTCCACACCGCCGCCCAAAAAGATGACATCGAACGGGCCGTGGCCAGGGTCGCCGACATCGGCGGCGCCTTCGGTCACAACTGCGTTATCGCATTCCAGGCGCGCCAGCGTGTCGGCGGCCTGGGTGGCCATGGCGCCATCGGGTTCGACCGCGATGACGGCGGCAGCCAGCCGTGACAGAACCGCAGTCGAATAGCCAAGCCCCGGCGCCAGATCGAGGACCAGGTCATCGGCGCCGATTTGCGCCGCCTCGACCATCTTGGCAAAGGCGCGCGCCGGCAGCATTGTCCGGGCCCCGCCCAGCGCGATCTCGCTTTCCGCATAGGCCACTTCGCGCAGCGCCTTGGGGACAAACTGCTCGCGCGGCACCTCCAGCATGGCTTCGATGATCGCGTAGCGCGTCACGTCCGACGGCCGGACCTGAGTGTCGACCATTGCCTGGCGTGCCTGCTGAAAATCACTCATTGGCTGCCCTCAAGATATCCGGATAGGGTTCTGATGCCCTTGCCACAATGGCCGGTGCGACGCAAGAAATCCTGACACCGCAAATCCACTTCGCCAACGGCGCTTGCATTTCAGCCGCACCCTTATTATTGCCATGTCTCCCTGTCCGGTCGACCCCGTCCGGGGACGGTCAGGCAACGTTTACGGCGACGTGGCGGAGTGGTTACGCAGCGGATTGCAAATCCGTGTACACCGGTTCGATTCCGGTCGTCGCCTCCAATCCCTAAGATCTTGTTTATGGCGAGCCCACGGCAGCTCTCAATTTGCCCGTCTAAGTCAGCCGCGAGCGGTCGGGCATGCATAACGGGAACGATCAGGCCTTCCGACCGATGCCCGGGCTGTTTTGCCTTTGAGTGGCGGCCCGTACATCAGACGGCCCGTCAACCGCTCGCGCTGTGCGCGCCCGCCAGATCGCCGGTCAGACCCCGAAAATAGTCGATGGTCCGCGCGAGGCCATCTTTCAGGTCAACCGTTGGTTCCCAGCCCAGGATCTGGCGGGCCCGGGTGATGTCTGGACGGCGCTGTTTCGGGTCGTCACCGGGGAGCGGTTCGAATATCAGTTCATTGCCGGTGCGGGTTACGGCGATGACCGTTTCGGCCAGGGCGCGGATCGAAAATTCGTCGGGATTACCGAGATTGATCGGGCCGGTCACGTCTGCCGGGGTTTCCATCAACCGCACCAGCCCGTCGACCAAATCGTCGACATAGCAAAAAGCCCGGGTCTGGCTGCCATCGCCGTAAAGCGTAATGGGTTGGCCGCCCAATGCCTGCACGATGAAGTTTGAAACGACGCGCCCGTCCGAGGGGTGCATGCGCGGGCCATAGGTGTTGAAGATGCGGGCGACCTTGATTTCCAGTCCGTGTTGGCGATGATAATCGAAAAACAGGGTTTCGGCGCAGCGCTTGCCTTCGTCATAGCACGAGCGCGGGCCGATCGGGTTGGTGTGGCCCCAATAGTCTTCGGTCTGCGGATGCACCTCTGGATCGCCGTAAACTTCCGAGGTCGAGGCCTGCAGGATACGGCACCGAAGACGCTTGGCCAGACCCAGCATGTTAATTGCGCCGTGGACCGAGGTCTTGGTCGTCTGGACCGGGTCATGCTGATAGTGCACCGGGCTGGCGGGACAGGCGAGATTGTAGATTTCGTCAACCTCGACATAGAGCGGGAACGTTACATCGTGGCGCATGAATTCGAAACGCGGATTGCCGTGCAGATGTTCGATATTGCGCTTGGTACCGGTGAACAGGTTATCGGCGCACAGCACCTCGTGCCCGTCGGCCAGGATGCGGTCGCAGAGATGCGAGCCGAGGAACCCGGCGCCGCCGGTAATCAGAACACGCTTTCGGCTGTCATAAAGTCGGGTCATCGCGCTTTCTTTCAGGCCTTGGCCAGGGCGTCTTGCAACAGCGCTTCCATCGCGCCGGTAAGCGCGGGCGCATCGCAGACTGGGGCCGCTTCCAGCTTGGCGCGCATGGTGTGGCGCAGATCCTGCAACATCGCGGGCGTTGCCGGATCGTTGGCCATTCGGATGGCATCGGCGACCATATCGGCGCAGCTTTCGGCGACGAAGTCGCCAAGATGCGTTCGGCGCAGCAAGGTCTGGCTGGTGCGCGAGGCCCAGCGATCCCCGTCAAAGGTCAGCATCGGAACACCCTGCCAGATCGCCTCCATCGTTGTGGTGCCGCCGTTATAGGGGAAGGCATCCAAGGCGAAATCCATCCGGTCATAATTGCCGAGATATTCATAATGCGGCGCCGATCCGGCAAAATCGATCCGGCCCGGGTCGATGCCGTGAATGGCAAATCTTTTCATCACCCAGTTACGGTTCTGGGTCTGGTCCATCGCCCTGTTTGCCAGGAAGAGGCGGGCGGTCGGCGCGCCGGTCAGAATATCGGCCCAAGCTTCGATCACCTGATTTGTCATCTTGTATTGGGCGATCAGGCTGCCGAAGGTGATGTGACCGTTGTCCAGGCAGGGCGGATCGACCACCGGCGGCGTCCGGTGCGCGGTGATGAAGGTCAGATAGCTGATGGGCAGGCGCAGGATCTTTTCGTTGAAATGAACATCGTCGCCGGGTTTGGCGACCTGATCGTCGCCGATGATATAGTGAAACCCGGGCAGGCCGGAGGTTGCGTACATATTGAACCAGGCTGCGGTCACAGGCGCGGGCGGCGCGGTGAAAAGGCCCAGGCGGCGCGGCGTCGAATAGGCGTTCAGGTCGATCAGGATGTCGATCCCCTGTTCGGCGATCAGCCCGGCCAGCGCGGTATTGTCGAGATCCGCGGTCGGGTGCATCCGGTCGCCCGCGCCGGGTTCATACCCGACCAGTTCGGCATCTGCCGGGTCGTCTGAAAAGAGATGCACCTGAAACCGGCTGCGGTCGTGATTGTTGATCAGCGCCCAGACCGGTTTCATGTAATTTGCGCCGGTGAACCACGAGGACACATAGCCGATCCGGATCGGATCGTCCGGATGGCGACCGCGTTTTTGCGGCGCTGGCGCCGTGTTGGCCATGGGCGACGTTGCCAGCCAGTCGGCAAAATCGCGGCGCAGCGACAGAATACCAGCCTGATCGACGCCGGGTGCGCCGGGGATCAACGTGGCCAGGGCCGCCCAACTGACCGCCGCACCGGATCCGCGCGCCGCGGCTTCGAGATTCCCGATCGCTTCATCTATCTCGCCCAGCTTGAAAAGCGCCTGGCCCAGATTGTGCCGCGCCGGGAACGTGTTCTCGGTAGACAGGCTTTCGCGGAAGAAACCGATGGCCTGGGCATATTCGCGGCCCGCGACCAAGGCCTCGCCCATGGCGTTCCAATCTTCTGCTGACACATCGCCCAGGGCGATCAGGCGGTTATAGACGGCAAAAGCCTGCTTGCGCTGCCCGGCGGCGCGCAAAAGCCCGGCCAGAGCGCGCAAAAGGTCCTTGTTCTCGGGATCGGTCTGCAACCCGGCGTTCAGGATCATTGCCCCGGTTTGGGCGTCTCCGCTTTGGACGGCATCGGCTGCTGCTGCAAGCACGTCTTGGCCACTTGTCTGATCCACTGCCCCGCTCCCTGCCGCCATACCGAACAGTATCGTCATTGTTCTGTGTGCGCCAAACGGTTTCCCGCAGGCGGCGCCGGGATCGGAACGGGATGCGCAGGCAGGGATCGCAGACATAGGGGGCGTGGAAGATGAACGGCCCCGGAACGATGCCAACTGACCCGAAGGTAGAGTTGGTGGAGCCGAGGGGAATCGAACCCCTGACCTTCGCGTTGCGAACGCGACGCTCTCCCATCTGAGCTACGGCCCCGAGTGAAAACGCCTCTACCGTTGGGGCCGGATCAAGTCAAGAACCTGTGGCAGTGCGTCCCTTGCACAAGCCCCGGTTGCGGATTACCTGTGGCTCTCTGCTAAATATCGAGGCGCCCATGACCGCGATCTTCTGGTTAGTCGACACCGTTCTGATGCTGGCGTTGTGGATCATCTTGATCCAGGTCATCCTGAGCTGGCTGATCAATTTCGACGTGATAAATTTGCGCCAACCCATCGTCTATCAAATATGGAACGGGTTGAACCGGCTTTTGGACCCGCTCTACCAGCCAGTGCGGCGGTTCCTGCCCAATCTGGGCGGGATCGATTTGGCGCCGCTGGTTCTGGTGATCGGCATCCTGTTCCTGCGCCAGTTGATCGGTGTGGATTTGCGCATGGCGATTGGCTGACGGATTTTTGGTCCGGGTGCGTCTGACGCCCCGTGCCGGCCAAGACCGGGTCGAGGGTTGGATCACCGACCCTGCGCGCCCCGATCAGAAACTATTGAAAATCCGCGTCGCGGCCCCGCCGGTTGATGGCGCGGCGAATACCGCCTTGGTGCGGTTGTTGGCCAAGGCATTGTCGATCCCGCGGTCGTCGATTGATCTTGTGTCCGGCCAAACCGCGCAGATCAAAACGATCCGTATCAGCGAAGATCCGGCCATTCTGAAGCGATTTTCCTGAAGCTGCAAAACTTGCTGCGGTTCTGCACGGGTTTTGCCGATCCCGCGATAGGCGGCGCATCGGCGCCGTGATCAGTCTTGCGCCCCCTTCCCTGCTTCGGAGAGCGCCACGATGATCACACGCCGCACGTTCCTGCGCCGGTTCGCACAACTGACAGCCGCCGGTTTTCTGTTGGGCGGTTATGCGGTCGCGGGCGAGCCGATGCGTCTGCGGGTGCAGCGTTACCGCCCAAAGCCGCCGGGCTGGCCCGCGGGGCGGCGCGTGCGCATCGCGGTGCTTTCCGATCTGCATGCCTGCCGCCCGTGGATGGGGCCGGAGCGGATCGCAGGCATTGTTCGCCAGACCAATGCCCTGAAGCCCGATGTGACGGTTTTGCTGGGCGATTATTCGACCGGCCACAAGTTTCGCAGCGCGGCCGTGCATTCGACAGAATGGGCGCCGGTTCTGGGCGGTCTGAGGGCGCCGCTGGGGGTTCATGCGGTGCTGGGCAATCACGATTGGTGGGACGATCTTGGCGCCCAGAAACGCGGCCGGGGTCCGACAATTTATCACGGGCGTCTGGCCGATGCGGGCATTCGCGTGCTGGAAAACGATGCCGTGCGCCTGTCGACGCCGGATGGTCCGTTCTGGTTGGCCGGGCTGGGCGACCAGTTGGCGTTTCTGCCCTATCGCCGGTTCGGGCGCAGGCGCTGGCAAGGTGTCGATGATCTGGCGGGCACGCTGGCGGCGCTGACCGATGATGCCCCGGCGATCCTGCTGGCGCACGAGCCGGATATCTTCCCGCGCGTTCCCGCGCGGTTTGCGCTGACCCTGTCGGGACATACCCATGGCGGGCAGGTGCGTTTGTTCGGCTATTCGCCGATGGTGCCTTCGCGGTTCGGAAACCGGTTTGCCTATGGGCATATGCGCGACGCTGATGGCGAGGGCGCAGCGCGGGATCTGATCGTCTCCGGCGGGCTGGGCTGTTCGATCATGCCCGTCCGGTTCGGCGTTCCGCCCGAAATTGTGGTAATCGACCTCGGTTGACGCTTGCGCGGTCCCGGGATCATTGTTACCTACCGCGCCGCGGGGTAACGCGATCTCCCGCTGTCAGGCAGGTCTGCTGCCCAAGCATCGCATCGACCCTTGAGAGAGGGAGCGATTGCTCATGCCTGACACTGAATTCACCCTGCCCCGTTTGTCTGCTGCCGATGCGTTGACGCGCGCTGCGGATGGTCAGTTGCAACTTCTGGACCTGCGCAAACCGGCGGCGGCACGGGCCAGCGGCCAATGGATCGCCGGAGCCGAGATCCGCGATCCGTTCACCTTTGGCCATGATGATCCGTTGACCCGGTCCGACCGGCCAATCGCGGTTTTCTGTGTCCACGGGCACGAGGTCAGCCGGTTCGGTGCCGCCATGCTGATGCTGCACGGGCGCACGGCCTGGTTCATCGAAGGCGGCTTCGAGGCGCTGATCGCCGCCGGTGCCCCCACGGCGCCGGTCGGGGATGCGCAATGACACCGCAATTGGCCACTGCGCTGCCAGTCTGGATCAAGATCGGGCTGCTGTCCTTTGGCGGCCCGGCCGGGCAGATCGCGCTGATGCAGGACGAAGTCGTGACCCGGCGCAAGTGGATACCCGCGGAAAGCTTTGACCGGGGTCTGGCCTTTTCGATGATGTTGCCGGGGCCCGAGGCGCAACAATTGGCGACATGGTTGGGATGGCGATTGCACGGGGTTGTCGGCGGGTTGATTGCCGGGGCTGCGTTCATTGTGCCGGGGGCCGCGCTGATGTTGCTGTTGGCCTGGATTGCAGCGGCGCATGGCGAGGTGTCTGCCGTGAAAGCCGTCTTCGCCGGGGTTCAGCCCGTGGTGATCGCGCTGGTCCTGGCCGCATTGAAGAAGATCGCTGACCGGGCGTTGCATCGCCCTGAACATTGGGCCCTAGCCGCGGCGGCGTTTGCCGCCCTGTGGTTTGCCGGGGTGCCGTTTCCGGCTGTGATCGGTGTGGCAGCCTTGGCCGGGCTTGCCATCGGAAAGCTGCGCGCGGGCGGGGCCGACGCCGTGCCGACCGCCGCTGAAGCCCCTGACAATAACGGAACCGCCCCGGCGCGGTTATGGCGCCATCTGGCCATCACCCTTTCCCTGACGGCAGTGCTTGTCGCAGGCGTTTTCCTGTCGGTCCGCGGGCTGGTCAGCCCGGCGCCGTTCGACGATGTGGCCGA
This sequence comes from uncultured Limibaculum sp., assembly GCA_951813525.2. Classification (GTDB taxonomy): domain Bacteria; phylum Pseudomonadota; class Alphaproteobacteria; order Rhodobacterales; family Rhodobacteraceae; genus Thermohalobaculum. The sequence goes on along the minus strand of CATOTJ020000002.1, from coordinate 514,318 downwards.
GCTTTTCCTCACCGCGGCACTGGTCACATTCGGCGGCGCCTATGCCGTTCTGCCCTTTGTTGCGGGTCAGGCGGTTGAGGCCTATGGCTGGCTGACACCCGAAGCGATGTTGAACGGATTGGCGATTGCCGAAGCGACGCCAGGGCCGCTGATCCTGGTCAATACCTATGCCGGGTTCTTTGCCGGTTGGGGCGGCGGGACCGGTCAGGCCCTGGCGACCGGCGCGCTGGCCACATTCTATACGTTTGCGCCCAGCTTTGCGCTGATCCTGGCCTTTGCACCGGCGGTCGAACGGGTGTCGGAAATCCCGTGGGCCAAGGCCGCTTTGGCGGGAATTTCCGCCGCGGTGGTCGGCGTTATCCTGAACCTGGCGCTGTATCTGGCCGAGGCTGCCTTTCTGCCGGCGGGCGGTCAGCCGGAATGGGCAAAGATTGGTCTGTTCGCCGTCGCATTGGTCGCCGTCTTCTGGCTGCGGATTGGCATGCTGGCGCTGATTGGCGGCGGCATCGTGGCCGGGCTGGTCCTGTCGGGCGTCGGTGCGATTTAGCGGCGACGCGGCACCGCGCCGCCCACGGCGCACCCCCGATGTTTTCATCTGCCGCCGCGTCTGTATGATGCCGCCAAGATGAGACCGGGTTGGGAGAATTCGTGTGACATTGGTTGTGGAACGTCAAATTCAGGCATCGCCTGAACGGGTCTGGGAACTGCTGACTGATCCAGAAGTGTTAACGTCCGGTGATTTCGGGATCGCCAAGGTCGATGGCAGTTTCGAACTGGGCAGCAAGATCAAGATTACAGCGGTCGGTGAAGGTGAAAATCCGCTGCCATTCAAGGTCGTCCGGCGCGAAGAGCCTTACGAGTTGTCGCTGAAGCTTTCCATGGTTTTTGGATTAATCGCGATACAGACCACGGTGGTTATGGAGCCGAAGCAGGGCGGCACGCTGACCGAGTTGAGCTTTGGCACCAGCGGATTATTGGGGCGCAAGTTCAATGCCAAGCTCAACCAACTCAACCCGCAGGGGGAAAAGTTTCTAGCGGCTCTGGCGGCGGCGGCGGAGGCACCCGCCGCGGATGCCGGTTAGAGCACTTTCCAGCCTGACTGCATCAGTCAGGCGTCGCGAAAGTGCGGCCAATCAATGACTTAGAGCGCCGGATCTGAGTCAATCAGATCGAAACGTGCTCTAGCGCCCTGCCGCATTCGTGAGCACGACCGTGCCTGCCGCGTGGAACATGCCGCCGACGCCGTGGACCACGGATATCTCGGCGCCGTCGACCTGCGCCGGGGATGTGCCGCGCATCTGGCGAACGCCTTCCTGAAGCGCATACATGCCGTACATGCCCGAGTGCATATAGCTGAGACCGCCGCCATTTGTGTTCAGAGGAAGCTTGCCGCCCGGGCGGGTGTTGCCCTCGGCGATGAAGGGTCCAGCTTCGCCGCGCCCGACAAAGCCCAGATCTTCGAGGCCATAGACCGGCAGATGGGCAAACGCGTCATAGATCATCAGGTGATCGACATCGCCATGGCTGATCCCTGCGTCCGCGAAGGCGCGGGGGCCGGAAATGCGGAAAGCGCTGGACGACGTGAAATCGGCCATCTGGCTGATCAGGGGCGCCTCGGCGCCCTCTCCGGTGCCGCGCACATAGACGGGCTTGGCCGGAAAATCCCTGGCGCGGTCGTCAGAGGTCAGGATCAGTGCGCCGCCGCCATCGGTGACAAGACAGCACATCAACAACCGGAAGGGATAGGCGATGATCCGGCTGTTCAGAACATCGTCCACCGTGATCGGATCGCGGAAGGTCGCGCGCGGGTGGAATGCGGCCCATTCGCGCTGGGCGACGGCGACGGCGGCCAGATGTTCCTCGGTCAGGCCGGTTTCCTTCATCATGCGCAACACCGGAATTGTGAAGCGGGTCGGCGGACCACCGACGCCGTAGGGCAGCTCGAACTGCATCGGAAATTGCGATGGGAAGAGGGCCGGGTGCTTGCCGATCATATGGCGCCCGCTTTCGCCATGGGTGATCAGAACGGTCTTGCACAGGCCCGCACTGATCGCGGCGACCGCGTGGCGGACATGGACAATGAACGAGCAGCCGCCAACAGACGTGCCATCGACCCAGGCGGGCGAAATCCCCAGATAATGTGCGATCTCGACCGGGTCGTGACCCGCGGTCGCGACGCCGTCGATATCCTTGGCGGTCAGACCGGTGTCGGCAAAGGCGTTCAGGGCCGCATCGGCGTGCAGTTGAAGCTGGCTGATATCGGGCAGTTTGCCCATTTCGGTCGTCTCGGCGGCGCCGACAATGGCAACTCCGGTCATCACGCACCCCCTGTCTTGGCGGCGGACGGGCGAAACTGCGGCAGGGTGATCTCGTCGGTCAGTTTTTCCCACGTCACTTCCAGCGGCATATCCAGAACCAGCGCTTCGGGTGTTTGCGGGCAATCGAAGATGTTGGCCATCAGACGCGGCCCTTCGGCCAGTTCGACGACCGCGATGGCATAGGGCGGCTCGAACCCCGGGGATTTAAGATGCGAGATGACATAGGAGTAAAGCGTGCCCTGCCCCGACGCCTTGAAGACAGCGACATCGCGCGACGAACAGTCCGGACAAAACGGGCGCGGCGGGAAATAGGTGTGCTGGCAGGCATTGCACCGTTGCAGACGCAATTCGCCGTTGCGCGTGCCGTCCCAGTAATGGGCCGTTTCGGGCGTCGGTTTCGGGATTGCACGTTCAGCCATCAAAGGGTCCTTGCATATCCGTTGTTCAGAACGACCCGGTCATCGACCCGGGCGCGGAAGGAAATGTCTTTGCCGTCCTGCCAGATCTCGGTCGTGATGACCTCGCCCGGATAGACCGGGGCCGAGAAGCGCAGACCGAAGTTTTGCAGCCGGGCCGGATCGCTGGCGCAGCATTCGCGCAGAACCGCAACGCCCGCGACCCCGAACGAACAGAGGCCGTGCAGGATCGGCGCCTTGAACCCGGCCTGGACTGCGACCTCCGGGCTGGCATGCAAGGGGTTCGGATCGCCCGAGAGACGATAGATCAAAGCAGCCTGCGGCAGGGTCGGAGTGTCGATGATCTTGTCCGGGGCGCGGTCCGGGATCTGATGGACCGCTTTCAGCGGGCCGGACGGGCCACCGAAACCACCATCGGCGCGGGCGAAGGTGGTCGAGGTCGTGGTTGCGATCCGCGCGCCCGTTGCCTTGTCGGTGATGTCGCGTTCGATATAAAGCAGCGCACCCTTCTCGCCCTTGTCGATGATCTCGGCCACGCGGTTCCGGGCGATCACCGTGCCGGCGACCGGGACGGTGCCGTGCCATTCGACCCCCTGCTCGCCATGCAGCACCTTTTGCCAGGTAATCCCGCTTTCCGGGTCGCGCACCCAGAACCCGGGCGTGCCCAGAACAACGGCCATGAAGGGAAGGGCCGCAAATCCCTCGGCCTCCTCGAAGGTGAAGCGCAGATCTTCCGCCGCCAGGGGCGCTGACCCAACGCCGAGGCCAAGCGCGTAGAGGATGGTGTCATTAACGGAATAGCTTTGTTCCACCGGCGCGAACGGCCAGTTTTTCAGCTTGTCATAGTCAATTGGCATTGCAAGTTCTCCGCAGGAATAGCGGGCCGCTGCCCGCCATGGGTGTTCAGATCGGATCCCAGGTGAAGACATCCTGACTGCGGTCCAGGTCATAGAAGTGGGCCTTCATCGCCGGGATTGCCGTCTCGATCACGGATTCTGGTGTCCAGCCATCCGAATTGTGAACCGAGCGCAGTGGGCGCGACTGGCTCATCAGATAGATCTCGTTATTGCGGACGGCGAAGATTTGGCCCGACACTTCCTTTCCAGCGTCGGACCCAAGGGCCACAACCAGCGGCGCGATCTTGGCCGGGGTCATCTTTTGCAGTTTTTCAATCCGCGCCTTTTGCGCTTCGTCATTGATGGGGATCGTGCCGATCAGACGCGACCACGCAAAGGGAGAGATGCAGTTCGACGTCACCCCGAACCGCGCCATGTCCAGCGCGATCGATTTGGACAGACCGACAATGCCCAGCTTTGCCGCCGCATAATTGGCCTGTCCGAAATTGCCGATCAGCCCCGATGTCGATGTGTAATGGACATAACAGCCCGACCCCCGCTCGCGAAAATAGGGGGCTGCTGCGCGCGAGACATTGAAGGTGCCGTTCAGGTGAACATTGATGACGGCGTCCCACTCGTCATAGCTCATTTTGTGGAAGATCACGTCGCGCAGTATGCCGGCATTGTTGACGACGATGTCCAGTTGCCCGAAATCGTCGCGGGCATGCTGGACCATCGCCTCGGCCGCATCGCGGTCGGCGACCGATCCGAAATTTGCGACGGCCTCTCCACCGGCATCGGCGATTTCCTTGACCACCTCGAGCGCCGGGACCTGGTCGCCGCCGGTGCCTTTGGCATCGCCGCCCAGATCGTTGACCACGACACGCGCACCGTTGGCTGCCATCATGATCGCCATGTCGCGGCCAATGCCGCGCCCGGCGCCCGTTACCAGAGCGACCTTGCCATCGAGAACACCCATCTCACACCTCCCTGATATCCCGGGGGCCCGGCCCCCGATTGCTTGCGATGGAGTTTTCCCCGGCTAGTCTGGCTTGTCCATGGCCCCTGCGTGCCGATCAGGAAAGGACCACAACCATGATCCCCCGCGCCGTCTATTCCGAGGAGCACGAGATGTTCCGCCAGACCGTCCGCCGGTTCGTGGAAACCGAAGTTCTGCCCCATCACGATCAGTGGGAAAAGGACGGGCAGGTCAGCCGCGAATGCTGGTTGGCCGCGGGCGAGGCCGGGCTGCTGTGCCCATCGGTGCCCGAGGAATATGGCGGGCCGGGCGGCGATTTTCTGATGACCTGCATCGTCGCCGAAGAAATGGCGCGCCATGGCACGACAGGGCCGGGGTTTACGCTGCATTCCGAGATCGTGACGCCCTATCTGATGAACTATGGCACCGAGGAGCAGAAGAAAGAATGGTTGCCCCGGATGGTGCGCGGCGAGGTGATCAGTGCGATTGCCATGACCGAACCGGCCGCCGGATCGGATCTGCAGGGCATGAAGACGACCGCGCGGATGGACGGCAATCATTTTGTCCTGAACGGGCAGAAGGTCTTTATCACGAACGGTTATTCGGCCGATCTGGTGATCACGGCGGCCAAGACCGACCCCAACGAAGGCGCCAAGGGGATCAGCCTGATCCTGGTTCCCCGCGACACCGAGGGGTTCGAGCGCGGCCGCAATCTGGAGAAAATCGGCTGGCATGCTCAGGACACCGCCGAGCTGTTTTACACCGACGCCCGGGTGCCGGCGACCAACCTGCTGGGCGCCGAGGGCCGGGGATTTGTGCAACTGGTCGAGCAATTGCCGCAGGAACGCCTGATCGCATCGGTGCGCAACGGCGCGGTGATCGAGGCAGCGCTGCGCTGGACCGTCGATTACACGTCCGAGCGCAAAGCGTTTGGGCGGCCCATCATCGGGTTTCAAAATACGCGGTTCAAACTGGCCGAGATCAAGGCCCAGGCCGCGATGATGCGAGTGTTCATCGACCGGTGCATCGATCTGCACATGCAAGGCGGGCTGTCGGCAGATGACGCGGCGATGGTCAAGCTGACATCCGCCGATCTGATGTGTCAGGTTCTGGACGAATGCCTGCAACTGCATGGCGGCATGGGATATATGTGGGAGACGCCCATCGCGCGGGCCTGGGCCGATAACCGAATGGCCCGGATCGCGGGCGGATCTTCCGAGATCATGAAAGAGATTATCGGGAGAACTTTGGGGGAAGTCTGAGAGAATCGCTTTCGTGATCCTTGGACAATCTCTGGCGGACTGATTGCGGGAATATCGGTCCCGAACGCCCCGCGGCGAGCGCGTTCAGCGATCGGCGCGGAACGGCTGACCGATGCAGGCGGGTGCGTTTGCCTTGGTCAGGGCGACGTTGCGCGAGATGATCACCAAGGCCGCAATCGTCGCCAGATAGGGCGCCATCGCCAGAAACTGAGAGGCGACGGGAAGGCCCCAGTCTTGACCGTAGAACTGCAGTTGCGTCACCATCGCGAAGAGATAGGCGCCAACCACCAGACGCATGGGACGCCAGGTGGCGAAAACGACCAGTGCGAGCGCGATCCAACCGCGGCCCGCGGTCATATTTTCGGCCCAGAATGGGGTGCGGGCCAGGCTGAGATGGGCACCGGCCAGGCCCGCCATCATGCCGCCGAACAGAACCGCGGCATACCGCGTTCCGATGACCGAGATCCCAAGGGCATGTGCCGAATCGTGGCTGTCGCCGACTGCCCGCAACCCAAGCCCGGCCCGGGTTCGCGACAAAAAGAGGGCGACCGCCACAACCATTGCAAGCGCGAGATAGACCATCAGATCCTGCCCCAGCAGAACCCGCCCGACCGCCGAGCTGTCCGTGAGGCCCGGCACGGAAATCTTCACCAGCGGCTCGAGCGCCTCGCCGACAAAGCTTTGACCGATCATCCCGGAGCAACCGATCCCGAAAATCGTGAGGGCCAACCCCGTTGCGGCCTGATTGGCCAGCATCGACAGCGCCAGAACCGCAAAAATCAGCGCCATTGCGACCCCTGCCCCGGCACCGGCAATCACACCCAAAACAGACGACCCGGTCTGGTGACTGACGGCAAAGGCGGTCACGGCGCCCATCAGCATCATACCCTCGACACCCAGATTGAGGACGCCGGAACGCTCGGCCACCAACTCTCCGATCCCGGCGAGCAGAAACGGCGTTGCAGCGACGATAACGAGGACCAGAAACGCTTCCATCAGACGCCCCCGATCCGGATCCGGCGCACGCGGTAGCGGGTCAGCGTATCGCAGGCGAGCAGGAAGAAGAGCAGCATGCCCTGGAACACGCCGGTGACGTTCTTGGGCAGTTTGAGATAGATCTGCGCGTTTTCCCCGCCGATGAACGTGACGCCCAGGACGAGAGCGCCGAAAAGCGCGCCGACCGGGTTCAGACGGCCGAGAAAGGCAACGATGATTGCGACAAAGCCGTAACCCGACGAGATATCCGGTTGCAGTTGCTGGATCGTCGACGAAACCTCGATCGCGCCCGCCAGACCGGCGAGACCGCCCGACAGCAGAAACACGAACCAGATGGTGCGGTTTTGCGAGAAACCGGCAAAGGCGCCCGCGCGCGGCGCGGCGCCGATTACCCGGATTTCAAACCCGCGCAATGTCCGCGCCATCATGACAAACAGGGCGATTGCGATGATGACGGCGACGAACAGGCCGATATGCAGCCGGAACCCTTGAAGAAGCACCGGCATTAGAAACGGATCAACGAAATCGGGCGATTCCGGGAAACCCATCCCGGCGGGATCCTTCCACCACCCTCGCACCAGCCAATCGAGCAGGAGCGTTGCCACATAGGTCAGCATCAGGGAGACAAGGATCTCGTTCGCATTAAAGCGCGTGCGCAGCAGCGCCGGGATCGCAGCCCAGACCATACCGCCCAAGACCCCTGCGGCCATATAGATCGGCAGCCAAAGCCAGGGCGAGCCGCCGGACGGCGCATAAAGCGCAACAGCGCCCGCGAAGATGGCGCCGAGCGTATATTGACCGGCGGCACCGATATTCCAGACATTCGCGCGAAAACAGATCGTCAGACCTGCACCAATCAAGGCAAGCGGGATCGCTTTGACGATAACTTCCGAGGGGTTGTAGAACCATCGCAGCCATTCGGAAGGCCGAACGATCGACAGCCAGGCTTCGTGGAACGGCTGGAAGAAATAGACATAAAGCGTGCGGGCAACCCGGTCGAGATGGGCAGACAGCACGGGCCAGAGCCCGGCCTGATCCGGCGTGCGAATGGTGTCATCATTGATGTATTCGCGAACCAGCAGCAGAACCGCCGCGGCGACCAGCATCAGACAGATCGCGACAACCGGCGACAGAATGAGCAGAAAGCGTGAAGGCGCGGTGCGGGGCTCGAGCGTAATCATGAGTTCAACCCGCGGTGATGGTGCGGGATCGGCAGCCAGCGGCGGTGACTATTGCGGCGCGCAGTGGGGCGCGTCCCGCGGGATCGAACGGCGATGCAGGCAAACGCGGTCATGGGGCGGCGCCTTCCAAGGTTTCGCCCGCCATCAGCAGCCCAACCTTTTCAGGTGTCATCGAGCGGGCGCTGTAAAGCGGCGAAAGGCGCCCGTGATACATGACGCCGATCTGGTCGGCGATGGCGAAGACTTCCTCGAGATCCTGACTGATGACAAGAACGGCGCTTCCGGTCCGGGCAAGTTCGATCAGTTCGCGCCGGATCAGCGAGGCAGCGCCCGCATCAACGCCCCAGGTCGGTTGATTGACGACCAACAGGCCGGGTGCGCGCAAAATCTCGCGCCCGACGACGAACTTTTGCAGATTACCGCCCGAGAGTGCGCCTGCCGGGGGGTCGCGCTCGGCAGAGCGGACATCAAAACGGTCGCGCACCCGGTCGACCCATCCGGCGGCCGCGCGCATGTTCAACCAGCCTGACGGCGCCAGCCGTTCGGCCCGGTGATGCGATAAAAGCATGTTCTCGGACAGGCGCATGGCCGGGATCGCGGCATGGCCCGAGCGCTCCTCGGGCACAAAGGCAGCGCCCGCTTCACGCCGCCCGGTCGGGCCAAGGTGTCCGAGCGGTCTGCCATCGATCAGGATATTGCCAAGGAACGTGGTGCGCTCGCCGGTCAACGCATCCATCAACTCGCCCTGCCCCTCTCCGGCAATGCCTGCGATGGCAACGATTTCTCCGCCCCGAACGGTCAGTTCGATCTCTTTCAGTGCGGTCGCGGTTTCCGTGGGCGCCGGAAGCGAGAGCGAGTGAACCTCGAGCCGCGGGGCACCGGGGGCGGCATGGGCCGTTCGCGTGACGGTTTCGATTTCGGACCCGACCATCAGTTCGGCCATCGACTGCGGCGTATGCGTGCGTGGATCGGTTGTGGCCACCACTTCGCCGTGACGCAAAACCGTTGCCGTATCGCAAAGCGCCGTAACCTCGGCCAGGCGGTGCGAGATATAGAGGATAGCGCAGCCGTCGGCGGCAAGCTGTTCAAGTGTCTGAAAGAGCGCCGCCGCCTCTTGCGGGGTCAGGACGGAAGTGGGTTCGTCCATGATCAGCAAATTGGGCGATTGCAGCAGACAGCGAATAATTTCGACCCGCTGCTTTTCGCCGACGGACAATGTGTGGACCGGGCGGACCGGGTCGATTTCAAGCGAGTACCGCGCCGAGAGGTCGCGGATGCGGGCCGAGAGCGCGCGCATGGATTCCGGTGGCAACGCCAGTGCGATGTTTTCGGCGACGGTCAACGCCTCGAACACCGAGAAATGTTGAAAAACCATGCCGATGCCCATGGTGCGGGCCATGGCGGGGCTGGTGATGCGCACGGGTTCGCCCTGCCAGAGAAACCGGCCTTCGCCGGGCTGCATGACCCCATAGATCATTTTGACGAGGGTGGATTTACCGGCGCCGTTTTCGCCCAGCAATGCGTGTTTCTCGCCCGCATAGACGGTCAGATCGACGGACTTGTTCGCAGCTAACTCGCCGAAACGCTTGGTGATCGCCACGGCCTGCAAAAGCGGTTGGCCGTTTGCTGCTGCGTCGTTGTTCTGCACGCGCTCCCCCGCCTGCCTGTCGGCCTGGTCTTCGTGTCCGTCCGGTCTGCGTTTTCGTCCGGTCTTCGTGCTCGTCCGGTTTTCGTGTTCGTCTGGTGCGGCCACCTCAGTGACCGGCCGCCGGGCCGATCCCGCGTTTGCGAAGTTGCCGTTCACGCCGCGCGGTGTAAAGGGCGGCGGCAAAGATGACGCCCGCGCCGATCCAGGTCCAGAGGTCGATCAACTCGTGCATCAATATGAAACCGAACGCCACAGCAAAGGGCAGACGGGCGAATTCCAGCGACATGACGACCGAGGCATCGGCGGCGTGGAAGGCGCGTGTCAGACAGATATGGCCCAGCATGCCGATCAATCCCATCAGTGCGAAAACCCACCAAAGCGACGGTGCGACCGGTTGCCAGACGAAAAGCGCGGGGATTAACGCGATCGGGGTTTGCAGACAAAGCGCGATCAGAACGACCTTGTCCGGGTCATCGCGGCCCGTCAGCGTCTTCATCATCAGGCCGGTGATCGACATGCCAACCGCAGCGCCAAGCGCCAGAAGCGTGCCGATTTCAAGCGATTGCGCGCCGGGCCGCAGAATGATCAGCGCGCCCAGAAAACCGACGGCGGTCGCCGACCAGCGCCGCCAACCGACCTTTTCGCGCAGAAAGACAACGGCACCGATTGTCCCGATGATCGGTGCCAGAAAGCCGATGGCCGTCACCTCGCCAACGGTAATGTACGCCAGCGCGCCGAACCACATTGTCATCCCGACCAATCCGGTCAGAACCCGGGTCACGTAGAGGCGAATATTTTGCGTGCGAAAGATCTCGATCCCGCGCCACGCAATCAACGGCATGAATGCGATCAGTGCAAAGACAAGGCGCAGGAACACGATCTGAAAGACCGGGACATCGGCCTTGGCCGTATAGCGCCCAAGAACAGCAACCCCGGAAAGTAGCGCGCACGAAAGCAGCATCCAGATGACACCCTGGGCGGCGGAAGTTCGTTTGCGGTCCGCGATTGCATCGGTCATGGCAGACCATGGGCCGCAGTGCGGATCGGCGCCATAGACGATCGGCGCGCGAAGACTGGGCGCTTGAATATATCACCCCCTTGACCGAACGGCCTCGCCCGCCTAACACGCCGCGACGATATTCGTTCGCCGGTTTTCGGCAGCGATCCAAGAGATGGGCCGTTAGCTCAGTTGGTAGAGCAGCTGACTTTTAATCAGCGGGTCACAGGTTCGAATCCTGTACGGCTCACCATCTCTTTTTCTGACTTGAACCGGTAGGATCGGATCGGGCCTCTTCGGCGGTCTGAAAGGGCGCCGTTCGCCCGTTTCTGCTTTGTCGAAACGGCGAGGCAAGGCGCACAACAGTATCAGATCGCTTTGACGGTCCTTGAGGTCTGAGACTGTTTTGGGAGGCGTGTTGAATGCCAGAAGGGTTAGCCCTTTTGCGGCCTCTCAGTGGTTTATCTTAGTGGAGTGGGCAATTGGGCAACGCACCACTTTTGCCGTTTTCGACAGATAGGTTTAGATCCGGGGAGCAGACATTCGGAGATTCATGGTCAATGTTAGCGGTCGGGGACGAAGCTACCGCCGCGCAAAATACCTGGATTCACGATCCATCCCCGAAATCTGCCGTTCAGGCTACTGGGAGCTTGCGCCACGATCTGCCGTTCGCTCAAACTTCTGCGGAAGGACCATAGCGAGCTGAAAATGCCCATAAGTCCAATGACTGCCCCGTGCGAGGCGGGAAGCAATACTTCGGAAGCAATTACAGAAAGAAAATTCAGGGAATAAGACAAGCACTTGATCGCTGTGTTCAATGGTGAACCATTTGGCTGGGCGATTGATCGCACGATGATTCGGGCATCGGAGAAAAATACCAACGCTTCGATCCGCAATAAAAATTGTATCTCTTTCCTGCCTTTCCTGATATGTGTGAAAAATTGACGATGCTGGATCTGTTTCCAGAACCATCGCTCTACTTTCGAAACAATTCGATCAACGCCGACTGTACTTGGAACGCCTATGCGCTTCTTGGGTCAGTACGCTCGTTGTCGCCTGGAGGATCTATAGTGAACAATTCGGATCTTGAGACAACGGATACCCAGAGCGCCAGCAAACTTCTGGCAGGGCAGCCACGATCCGACGGAAATCGCATGCCAACCGCACTCGGCCGATTGAAGGAGTTTGAAGGCAAACGCGCCGAGACGATCGAGATAGTCATCGCACCCCGCCAAGCCGACATTACTGCACATAGAAGGAATGTCGGGATCGAGCTGGACGAATTCTTGCTTCTGAAGATCCTTTCCGACCATTATCGACATGTCAGGATCACGCAGATCGATAACCGCCAGGATCTCGAACGGATCGCCAATCGGCGGCCAAGTCTTGTCTTCTCTGGGGTGAAGTTCTTCACATTCGACGGTGAGGACCTCTGGCTGAACGATTTTCTCGATTTGCATGGTATTGCCTGTATTGCGTCGGGCCGATCAGCACTCCTGACCGAACGTGACAAGGCCCGTGCAAAATCCGTCGTAAGCCAGGCAGGCGTCGCGACTGCCGAATACTTCGTAACCGAACCCGACGAACACCCGACCGTCGACTCTGTCCCGCTTGAATTCCCGCTTTTCGTAAAACCACTGACCGGCGGGGACAGCCGCGGCGTGGACGCCAACTCTGTGGTGCACGACTTTGAGAGCTTCAGGCGCAAAGTCTTGGAAATTCATCAGAGCCAGAAATCTCGCGCCATCGTCGAAACATTTCTGCCGGGCCGGGAATACAGCGTGGGCATACTCGAGGATGTATCAAGCGGAACGCTTCGCACGATGCCCATCGAGATTGTCACGGTACGCAACAGCAACGGCGATCGGATACTCGACTATGACGTGAAAAGGCAGGACGTCGAAACCGTCGCACCAGTGACGGACGCGACGGTTCGCCTGCAACTGGGCAACTTGGCCAAGGCCGCATTCCGCGCCTTGGGCGGCAGGTCGTTGGGACGGATCGACATCAAAATGAGTTCCGGCGATGTGCCGCACTTCATCGAGGCGAACCTTATGCCGGGTCTTCTCAAAGGATACTTCTACCGAAGTTGCCTGCTCAATGTCGGCATGAGCTACGATGCAATGATTCTCGCAATCGCGGAGAATGGACTTGCATCCAGAATCGAAGAATTGGACAGCGCCCAGGTTCGCCCGGGCGAAGAGATTTCAATCCAGAAAACGATAAGCGCCGCGTATCTCGGTATGAGCGAGCCAAAGTTTCGAACGGTGCAATTCATCGCCGAACACGTATCGACTTATGACGACCGCGAATGATGAATTCTACTCGCCCACGCAGGATAGCCCGAGCGAGCGGCGATCCTGTCGACTGCGCACTGCCCCGATAGATTGCGGGCACACAGATGTGCCGGACTAAGGATCACAATCTGTCAATTGCGACGTCAGAGAATCGATTCTTCAGAGAGGAAGCCAAATGTCCAAAGGTGATAAAAGGCGGGGAAACCGCGAGGCGAAGAAGCCCAAGAAACTCAAAGAAAAAATCTCTGCTACAGCCGACTTCAACAAAGGCAAGGGTACGCCTGTCTTGGGGGAAAAGAAGGCAAAGTAGATCAGCCTGGCCTGTTCCTGCCGAGAAGGAGTGCTCGCATCATGGCGGCCAATACACGGTTCGTGTGCCAGACTTACAAGCACGTTGCACGCGGTAAAGGGGCGGCGCAACAGCCGGTGCTTGTTCAGGCGGCCGCGATCGAATGCAAAACTTCCGCCGAAGCAGAGGCGCGCGCGCAGCGGATGTTTGATGGCGGCTCCTACGCCGGGGCGGACGCCTACTCGGTCGAAGTTGATATCGACCTTGGTGACTACGGTGATCCGACTTTCCTTCTTCGCCTCGGAGACGTGCCACCGTCGGAGCCATGAGTACGCTCTCCAGCAGCATCGACACGCAAAACGCCGCGTCCGATCCAATCAACCGTGTTTCTGACAGGAGATTTGAGATGAACAGCGCCGACACCGAGATCGCGGACGAACCGCAGGCCCAATATCCCAAGTCTGATGAGGCATCCGACTATGGGATCACCACGTCAGAGATCACCTACTATCACTACGGAACATATCGCTACACGAACCTGAAAGATGCAATCGCCGAAGCGAAGCGAGACAAGGCGAAGCTTGTCGACGGTTGAATGGCCGATCATTCAAATCCGTTCACGAGCTATCTCATGGACGAACACGGCCGGGGCAAAAACTTTGCACGTCGTGCAGCACGAATGTTTGGCGAGAGCCGTGTTTGAGCGCAGCGATCGCCCTTGTCACTTTTTCCGCAGAGACAAACGGTCGAATGCCCGTTTTTCCGAGAATGCGCGTCGGGAGACTACGGCGGAGATGTCCGCAATCGCGCAGAGATCCCAATAGGTCGGTACAAACGAAGGTCCGGTTCACCCTTGAGACTTCCATTCCATCACGACGCTGCCCATGGAAGTAAGGGCTCACCACCGACATCTGACCATTTCCCTTAGACGGCCGATTTCCCGCTCATTCAGCCTCGAAAGACGAAGCGATGTGTCCATTAAGGCAAAAGCCTGCATCAAAGAGGCAAAAACCTTGTGGCAATTTACGAGGTGGGCTTCTTGGCTCCGGCGGTAGGATTCGAACCTACGACCCGCGGATTAACAGTCCGATGCTCTACCACTGAGCTACGCCGGATCACCAAGACAGGCGCGGCATATAGCAAGGCGAGACGGGGGCGTCCAGCCTGGAAATCGCGTGCTTTTGCAGCTTTTCACAGGAACGGTCAGAGGCGCTGCCGGGCTTTGGCGAATCGGCCTGGCGGGTCAGGTCGCTCGCCCGCCGAAATCGCGGGTCGCTTCGGAGGCGGCTTGCCGGACCATCTCTCCGAGTGTTGTCAGGCGTTGATCGGGAATTCGGGCCGATGGGCCGGAGACCGAAATCGCGGCGACAACTTCCTGGAACTCGTTGTAGATCGGGGCAGCGACACAGCGCAGGCCGATGGCGTGTTCGCCGTCATCGACGGCAAATCCATTTTTTCGGATTGCGTCGAGTTCCGCTTTCAGCGCCTCTTCGGTGACGATGGTTTTGTCCGTTATCGCGGTAAGCGGGGTCGAGAAAAAGCCGGCGCGGCGATTGGCATCGGAAAACGCAAGCAACACCTTACCTGCACCAGAAGAGTGCAGCATGATCCGCCCGCCGACACCTGTGATTGCGCGCATTGCCTGACGCGATTCGATCTGCCCGATGCAAACCGCTTCGCCATCGCTTTCGACAAAAAGGTTCGCGGTCTCGCCGCTCAGTTCCATCAGACGGCGCAGATAGGGGCGGATCAGAGCCAATGTGTCACGACTGCGGGCAAAGGCCGAGCCCACATAGAAGGCGGCAACGCCAATGCGCCAAAGCCCGCCATTGGGGTCAGGGCGCACGAAGCGTTCCGCTTCCAGCGTCGTCAACAGGCGGTGCGTGGTGGATGGCGGCAGACCGGTCGCCTCGGACAGTTCGGTCAACGACATGCCTTCGGCGCGCGCTGCGAGCGATTGCATGATCGAGAGCGCCCGGGTCAAGGACCGCACCTGACCAGAGTTTCGTGTGACGTCGTCTTTCATCGCAAGCCCATGTTGCAAGCCCATAAATTTCTGCTGCGACACACCTAGCGCATTGCGGCCGAAGGGAAAGAGCGTGGGGCACGAAATGCACCCTTGAGCAGGTATGAAGAGAGATTTTTGCTCAAATGGTGTTTTTTATCTGTTGGTAGCGATGTGGTTAACCTCTCATTTACCATCTGCGGGTTACTGAGGTGTCACTCCAGTCGATGGCGGTGGAGATGCGGATCACCCCCCCGTTCTCACACCCATCTCTCCGCGGCGACTGGAGAAAGCCCCATACCCTCATTCGGGTATTCCGCCCTGGCCTCTACGGCCGGGGCGGCTCGCGTTTTCCAGCCAAGACTGAGAACCGGATCTGTGTCGCCACTGGTTTCGGACGGTTCAGGATGCAGAGCGATCCCAAGCTTCGTGTTTGCGATAAAGTGTCGAGGGGCTGACATCCAGTACCCGGGCAGCGCGCGGGATCGAGCCATCACATTCGGCGATGGTGATTTCGATGAACTCGCGCTCGACATCCGCGAGCGTGGCACCGACCAGTCCGAGCAACGAGCGTTCCGTCAGGTCGTCATGCGTATGCCCGTTTCGCGGCACGAATTCTGGGGCATAGCTGCGCCTGCCGTTCACATGCTCGATATTCGATCCAGCTTCGCGGGGGATCTGGCCACTGTTCGCCGGCATCGAGTTCTGGAAAATCGAACGGGGCAGCATGTCGATCGTGATTTCATCGCCATCGTTGAGCACCACGGCATTGCGCAGCACATTCTCGAGTTGGCGGACATTGCCAGGCCAGGAGAAGTCGAGCAGCATTCGCGCCGATTGCGGGCTGAGGCGGCGGAAGCGCTTACCTTCCTCGGACGCGAAACGCTCGACCAGCTTTTCAGCGATTTCGATCACGTCTTCGCCGCGGTCGCGCAGCGGCGGCATCAGAATCGGAACAACGTGCAGCCGGTAATAAAGATCCTCGCGGAAGCGCCCGGCCCTGACCTCGTCGTGCGGATCGCGGTTCGTGGCGCAAACGATGCGCACATCGACTTTGCGCGGTTCAACCGCGCCGACGGGTTGGATCATCGACGTTTGCAGAAAGCGCAAAAGCTTGGTCTGTAGGGCGAGATCCATCTCGCAGATTTCGTCCAGAAACAACGTGCCGCCATCGGCAGCGGCAGCGGCCCCGGGCTTGTCCGAAATTGCGCCGGTGAACGAGCCTTTCAGATGGCCAAAAACTTCGGATTCGAGCAGATCCTTGGGAATTGCGCCGCAGTTTATGGCGATAAAAGGGCCGCCATGGCGGGTTGATTGCTTGTGAATCGCCTGCGCAGCGATTTCCTTACCGGTCCCGCTTTCGCCGGTGATGAAGACCGTCGCCGTCGACCGTCCGATATTGCGAATCATCGCATAGATCTGCTGCATCCGCGTTGACGAGCCGATGAAGCCGTTGACTTTCCCTGTCTCGACCGGCGCGGTCGGACCGTTGCGCGCTTCGTCCGCTTCCAGTGCCAGGGATTTGATCGAGTTTTCGACGGCGCTGAGAAGGCGCCGGTCGTCGAAAGGTTTAACCAGAAAATCAAATGCGCCGCCGCGCATCGCCTCGACAGCGCGGTTGATCGACCCGTTCGCGGTGATCACCACAACCTTCGATTCCGGGCTTGTCGCATGGATTTCGCTTAGAATATCCAGACCGTTGCCATCGGGCAGCATCAAATCCAGCAAGACCAGTTTGTTGTGTTGTTTGCGGAAGGTCGAGAGTGCCTCGCGGGCGCTGAACACAGGATTGACCGAAAGGCCGGAGCGTTCGAGCGCAGACTGATAAACCATCGAGAGCGAAGGCGTGTCCTCGACGAGAAGGACGGATTCTGGAAAACCGAGCTTCATAGGCCTCTCCTCTAGCCCCCTCTCAAACCCGGTCGATATACTCCAACACCCTTGCCGCCTCGGCGATCAGGTCCGGAGTGATCCGGTCTATTTCGCGACTATCTGCGGCATGTCCGGCAGAATTAAGGCATTGTGCGAGACTTTGTAGCCGCGTTGCCCCAATTGTTCCCGAAACGGAAATCAGAATATGGGAAGCGGCGCGGATCGTTTCGTGGTCGGTGCGCGGGTGCGCGTCCTCGATCTGCCCGCAGGCGGCATCGATGTCTTTGCTGATCTGGGTCATCAACTCGCCGCGGCGCTGATCGTCAAAGGCCGAGCTCAGTTGTTCGAACAACACCTCGTCCACAGTCGCCGTGCGCCCGTCGGACCGCGGGCCGGGTGGCGGCGCGGCCGGGCGGGCGGCGGCGCGTTCGCGCTGCTTTTTAAGGATGGCGAGAACTTCCTCGCCGAATTGGTCGATCGAGAGGATCGGTTTGGCAATGATACCGTCCGCGCCCGCGCTTTCGATGGCGGCGCGGTGTTCGCGCATGACATAGGCTGTCAGGGCAATCATGGGCAGGTCAGTGAACTTGCCGCCCTCGGCGCGCAGCATGCGGATCAGATCGACGCCCGAGATGCGCGGCATTTCGATATCGATCAATGCCAGGTCAAACTGCTCGGATTGCAGAACCTCAAGCGCACGCTGACCGTCATCGGCGACAGTCACCTTTGCGCCCAGACTTTCAAGCATCTGAGTCGCGACCATCTGGTTGGTCAGATTGTCCTCCGCCAGGAGGATGTCCAGTCCGGCAAGTGCCATCCCGTTCCCCGCACTGCCCCTGGAAGGGCTGCCGCACATATCCTTGCACGCCTGCAGATGCAAGCGTCTTGGCCTTACCTACACCGCCCGGGCGGTTACAGATGTGTCCGTCAGTGCCGCCTGCAAAGCCCGGTGATCCATCGCATTGTTACATTGCGCATCGAACAGAAGCGGATCGAGCGGCCGGCCAACCGCAACCAGCCGCGCGCCAGGATGCGCCTGACGCATTCGTGCAACCGCCGCTGCCTCGTGGTTTGCGGGCGATTCGATCAAGACAATGGTCACAAGCGCAGAGGCACGCGCCGCCGTCCAGTGCCGCAGGCCTGCGTCTCTTACGGCGTGGCGCATCAGCAGCCCGGTCGTCTCGCTGAGTTCTTCAACGCGGACATAGTCGCGTTTTGGATAAACTATCGGCGCGGGGATCGTGATTGCGATGTCATGGCTGTTGGCCTCGCGCCGCGTCAGGCGGATCTTACCGGACATCATTTCGATCAGACCCCCGGCGATCGTCAGCCCCAGCGTTTCCGGACCGATGCCCGGCAACTGCGCATCGTCGCGGCGAGGCGATCCTGGCAGAGTTCTGACCGTAAAGAGGCTGAGGAGCTGTCCGCGGTCATGCGAGACTGAAATGTCGATCGACCGGACCCGGTCATCGTCGACCAGATTTCCGGTCAAATGGCTGATCGCCTGACGCAGCCGGGCAAAATCGCCTGCAATCCATTCCGGCGTTCCGCGGGCACATTCGACGTAAACGGGCGTTCGGTTGCGCAGGGCCGCCGCGGATAAAAGCTGTTGAACTGACAAAGAGAGGGCGGCGGGCTGATAGGGTTCGGACAGAATATCCAGCCGCTCGGCCTGGAGTTCGGAATATTCCAGGATGTCGCCCAGCAGACCGGTCATCTGTGTTCCGGATCGTTCGGCCTGATCCAGCAGGCGGGCCTGATTTTCGTTGAGATGCGATTGCTTCAACAGCTGAAGCATGCCGAGCACTCCGTTCATTGGCGTGCGCAGCTCGTGGCTCATCATCGAGAGAAAGCGCGACCGGGTCGCCTCGGCCCGGTGGGCCCGGCGCACCAGACGGTGGCGGTCACGGCGCAGGCGGCGATGCTGCCAAAACTGAACTGCTGCCGCGATACCCAGCATCACCGCGCAGGCCAGGGCCGCGATAAGAACATGGCCGGTCAGACGCCGTGCGTCAGCAGCATCGCTTTGCGCGGCAGCGCGCCACGCCTGATTTTCGGCAATGGCGGCGGCGGTCAGTCTGGCGAGATCGTCGCGGAGCAGGTCAAAAACAGCGATCACGCGCCGATTGTGGTCCTGCGCCGCCCGGTCGAGGTCGAGAAGATTGGCTTCATGTGTCCGAAGCCGTGCCGACAGGATCGTCAAAACGCCGATATCGCGATCTATCCGCTGGGCGCGGTCGCCATAGGGCGCAGACTGAAGCAGCTTTGCGCGCGACCACAACGCATCGACCCGCCTGCTGATACTGTCCTGCTCGATCAGCCGGTCACCTTCGGCGAAGCGCGTCAGATCGGATATGAACCCGGCAAACTCGCTTTCCAGCAAGGCCACTTGGCCATGTACGTCCGTCGCGGCAAGACGATGTTGCGCCGACGACAATTGTTGATCAGCACGCCAGGCGAACGCCGCAGCAAGCAGGGCCGCAATGGCGGCCAGCACAAGCAGTCCCCGGGCTCGTCTTAGGTGTCGGCGCATCTTATACCCTCTGTCAGGCAGGTTTGCGTCAGATCACAACAAAATCAACCCATGGTAGCATTTTTATCTACTTTTTCGCGCTAAGGTGTGCCACGGTGATTGCCGCTACCACCCTAACCCATTGCATATCCCAACGTTTTCAACGCCTCGCGAATTTCATCGAGAATGGCGGGATCGTCAATCGTTGCTGGCACTTTGTAGTCTTCATTGTCGGCGATCTTGCCCATCGTCGCCCGCAGGATCTTGCCTGAACGGGTTTTGGGCAGGCGGTCGACAACGACGGCCAGCTTGAACGCGGCGACGGGTCCGATTTCGTTGCGCACACGTTGCACACATTCCTGAACGATCTGGTCATGCGGGCGGTTGCAGCCAGCATTCAGGCAGAGAAAGCCCATCGGAAGCTGGCCTTTCAACTGATCGGCAACGCCGATGACGGCGCATTCGCCAACATCGGGGTGGGAGGCCAGCACCTCCTCCATCGCGCCTGTGGATAGGCGGTGACCGGCGACATTGATGACATCATCGGTGCGGGCCATGATGTGAATATAACCGTCCTCGTCGATGATCCCGGCATCCGAAGTGTCATAATACCCCGGGAACGTCGTCATATAGCTGGAGATGAAGCGCTGATCGGCGTTCCACAGTGTTGGCAGGCAGCCCGGCGGCAATGGCAGTTTTATCGCGATGGCCCCCAATGTGCCGGGCGATACCTGATTTCCGCCTTCGTCCAGGACCTGAACGTCGTAACCGGGCATCGGAACCGAGGACGATCCGTACTTGACCGGCAACACCTCGATCCCTGCCGGGTTCCCGGCGATGGCCCAGCCGGTTTCGGTCTGCCACCAGTGGTCGATCACCGGAATGCCGGTCTGCTGTTCGGCCCATTGAATCGTGTCGGGGTCGGCGCGCTCGCCAGCAAGATAGAGAAGGCGCAAGGCAGAGAGGTCGTATTTCTTGACGAACTCGCCCTTTGGATCGTCACGCTTGATCGCCCTGAAGGCGGTGGGTGCGGTGAAGAAACTGGCGACTTTGTGCTCGGCCATTACGCGCCAGAACGTTCCTGCGTCAGGCGTACCGACCGGCTTGCCTTCGAAAATGATCGCGGTGTTCCCGGTCAGGAGCGGGCCATAACATATATAGGAATGGCCAACGACCCAGCCGACATCCGATGCGGCCCAAAAGACCTCGCCCGGATCAACGCCGTAGAGGTTCCTCATGGTCCAGGCGAGCGCCACCATATGTCCGCCCGACGGACGGATGACGCCCTTGGGCTGTCCCGTCGTGCCGGAAGTGTACATGATGTAAAGCGGATCCATTCCGCCAACTGGAACGCAGTCAGACGGCTCGGCCCCATCCAGAAAGCTGTCCCAGTCCACATAGGATCCATCAAGCTGGGCGCGGTGCTGTTCGCGTTCGAAAACGGCAATGAATTCAGGCTTGTGGCTGGCCAGATCGACAGCACCGTCGAGGAGCGGCTTGTATTCGACCACGCGGCCGGGCTCGATCCCGCAGGAGGCCGTCAGGATCGCCTTGGGCGTTGAATCGTCCAGACGCACCGCCAACTCGTTCGACGCAAAACCGCCGAAAACGACCGAGTGGACCGCGCCGATCCGGGCGCAGGCCAGCATCGAGATGCAGGCTTCGGGAATCATCGGCATATAGATGATCACCCGGTCGCCCTTTTCGACGCCGCGCCGCTTCAGGGCGCCTGCGACCAGCGCAACGCGGTCTTTCAGGTCCGAATAGGTGATGGTTTCCTTGGCGCCGGTGACGGGGCTGTCATAAATGAAGGCCGCCTGATCGCCGCGGCCCGCCTCGACATGGCGATCAACGCAGTTCCAGCAAGTATTCGCCTCGCCATCTTCGAACCAGCGATAAAATGGCGCCTCTCCGGTCAAGGCCTTGGTCGGTTCGATCGTCCAGTCAATTGCCTGGGCCGCCTCCAGCCAAAAGCGTTCCGGGTCGGCCTTCCAGCCGTCATAGACCTCGCGGTAGCCCATCTTGGCGTCTCCTCGTTCCCCAGGGATGGTGTGGGTTCCCATCCATCGTTCTGGTTCGGCACATGGGCGTCGGCCCATCGCGATGTTGGTATTGTCCGGCAGGACGGGTGGCGACCCGTCCTGCCGGGTCTATCCGTAGTTTGCGACCGGCGTTCCGGCCAGCGCAGCGATGTTCAAAAGTCCCCGCGGCGTGACCGATGGGCTGACGATGTGGACCTTGTTGCCCATGCCCATCAGGATCGGCCCGATTTCCAATCCGCCGGTCAATTGCTTGAGAATGTTGCGCGAACCGGAGGCCGCATCGACATTCGCAAAGATCAGGCAGTTGGCGGCACCGGTGAGGCGCGAATTCGGGAATACGCGCGCGCGGAATTCGGGGTTAAGCGCGTGATCGGCGTGCATCTCGCCCTCATATTCGAAATCGATCTGCGACTCGTCGAGCAGTTTTACGGCTGCACGCATCTTGCGCCCCGACTCGGTTTCAAGACTGCCAAAAACCGAGTGGCTGAGCAGCGCGATCTTGGGTTCCATCCCAAAGCGGCGGATATGCCGGGCGGCACCGACGCAGGTATCGGCGATCTGCTGCGGCGTCGGGTCCAGGTTGACCTGACTGTCGCCGATGAAAATCACGCCCTGATCGAGAATGACCGGCGAAAGCGCCCCGACCGGATGCAGATTGCCGTCCGAGCCGTCATCGAGCCCATCCAGAATGCGCTGCACATAGTCGAGATGCCAACGGTATTGACCCGATGTGCCGCAGATCAGGCTGTCGGCATAGCCAAGCCGCACGGCGACCGCGGCAATCGCGGTCGTGTTCGTTCGCATGATCGTTCGGGCAGTATCGGGGGTGACGCCCTGGCGCTCCAACAAGGTATGGAACGTGCCCCAAAACTCTCGATAGCGGCTGTCCCTGTTCGGGTTGATAATTTCGAAATCACGCCCGGGTTGGATCGGCAAGGCGTTCTGTTCGATCCGGCGCTCGATGACATGGGGCCGGCCGATCAGAATTGGCTGGTCGATCCCCTCGTCGATCATGGACTGCGCGGCGCGCAGAACGCGCTCGTCTTCACCTTCGGCAAAGATGATGCGCCGCCGCCCCGTACGAGCAGCATCGAAGACCGGGCGCATCAGCATGGATGTGCGGAAGACGTTGTTTTCCAGCCGTGTGCGGTATTCCTCCAGATTGACCTCTTGGGTCGCGACCCCGGTTTCGATGGCCGTTTCAGCCACGGCGGACGCGACAACGGCCAGAAGCCGCGGATCGAACGGTTTGGGGATCAGATAGTCCCGGCCAAATACCATTCGTTCGCCCTGATAGGCGGCGGCGGCTTCGGCAGACGATGTTTTTCGGGCAAGATCCGCCAATGCGCGCGCGCAGGCGATTTTCATGGGCTCGTTGATCTGGGTCGCACCGGCATCCAGAGCGCCACGGAAAATGAACGGAAAGCACAGTACATTGTTGATCTGATTAGGATAATCCGAACGGCCCGTGCAGATGATGGCGTCAGCGCGGGCGGCGCGGGCGACATCGGGCATAATCTCGGGCGTCGGGTTGGCCAGGGCCATGATGATCGGGTCTTCGGACATCTG
Source organism: uncultured Limibaculum sp. (assembly GCA_951813525.2). Classification (GTDB taxonomy): domain Bacteria; phylum Pseudomonadota; class Alphaproteobacteria; order Rhodobacterales; family Rhodobacteraceae; genus Thermohalobaculum. The sequence goes on along the minus strand of CATOTJ020000002.1, from coordinate 491,099 downwards.
GCCAATCATCTCGGCGGTCAGAATACCGGGTGCGGACAGACCCAGAAAAAGATCGGCACCCGCCATGATCTCTCCCAACCCGACATGCTTGCCCTGATCGGGCTGCGCATAAGATCGCTTGGTTTCATCAAGATCGTCCCGTCCCAGATGGACCAGACCGTCGACATCGACCAGCCAGACGTTTTCGCGTTTGACGCCGAGATCGAGCAGGAGGTTCAGGCAAGCGATCCCCGCCGCGCCGCCGCCTGAAGAAACGATGCGGATATCCTCGAACCGCTTTTCGGCGATGTGCAGGGCATTGATCACACCGGCCGTGACGACGATGGCAGTCCCGTGCTGATCGTCGTGAAAGACCGGGATTTTCATCCGTTCTTTGCAGATGCGCTCGACCTCGAAGCATTCGGGTGCCTTGATGTCTTCAAGGTTGACGGCGCCGAAGGTCGGTTCGAGAGCGATGACGATCTCGGCCAGTTTTTTTGGATCCGTCTCGTTCACCTCGATATCGAAACCGTCGATTTCGGCGAACTTTTTGAAGAGCGCGACCTTGCCTTCCATCACGGGTTTCGAGGCAAGCGCACCGATATTGCCCAATCCAAGGACCGCAGTGCCGTTCGATATGACCGCAACCCTGTTCGCGCGTCCGGTATAAAGCGCCGCGTCCGCCGGGTTGCGGTGGATTTCCATGCAGGCATCGGCCACGCCGGGCGAATAGGCCAAGCTGAGGTCGCGCGCCGTCTGCATCGGTTTGGTGACGCGGATCGCGAGTTTCCCGGGCGGGTTGGCCGCATGATAGGCAAGGGCCGCGGCCTTCAGCACCTGTTCGGGTTTGGTCGCATCGTTCATCGGCTGGTCTCCCCTGCCCCCGGCACGGCAGCGATGCTGTGCGCGATCTTTCGCCCTATGTCCTGCGGCGTCCCAAGACGCAAGCCTGTCAGTGTCTCTTCAACCCGGTTTGACAGCTTGACGATGGGCTTTGCGGCCTTTCCCTCGCGAAACTGTCCGGCATAGTGTCGGCGGATCATCTCGCGCACTTTCTGGGCGTTATCGGGTGATGAGGCGTCCTGCGCCTCGATCGCAGTGGTAGATCGGCGAAAGAAGACACCGGTTGTATCGGCGGACCGGGCCGCGGTTTCGGATGCTTCATCCAAACCGGCCAATGCGGCAGCCATGCGCAGTGTCCAAGGGTTGAAGTTGAAGATATGCCCGAAGTGGAACATGTTCCCGCGCGATTTTTCGCGGGCATAGGTTTCGATATTCGGCACCTCGACATAGAGAAGCCCGCCAGGTGTCAACCATTGCGAAATCATGTGAAGATAGCCGACCGGGTCGTTGAGATGTTCCAGCACATGGTTGAGGCGGATCAGATCGAACTCGGCCTGCGCAAAGAGGTCCTGTGACAGGTGCGCGGTGCGGATGTCCAGCGCGAGGTCGTCACGGCAGTACGCTGCATAACCGGCATTGGGTTCGATCCCCGTTACGGTTTTGCCCATCTCTGTCATCAGGAAGGCAAATTCGCCGGACCCGGCGCCAACATCCAGAACCGTCGCGGCCTGACCGAGGACATCGCGGTACATTTCGACATGCGCCGCGGCGCGCCGAAAGTTGCGCAAAATCTGACGTTTGCGGGGTTTTTCAGCACCTTTATAGGATGTCCGGTAATCCTCGGAATAAAAGCGCGCCAATTCTTCGTCGCCAGGGATCGGGTCGTTGCGGACCAGCCCGGTGTCCATATTGATCACGGTGCGGAGCGGTTTGCCGTGGCGGTCGGTGTCCGACACCTGCTCGAGCATTTCTGCCCGGCCGATCACCCAGTCCCGGGCGAGGTTGCCTGTGTCGTCGGTCATTGGTCACCCTGGCATCGGTTCGATTGACTGGCCGTTGATTGGACCGGATCGTTGATCGGTCTTACTCCGCCGCTTCCGTTTGGCGCGCACTGCGGATCAGATTCAAGATGTTTTCGGCAGCATCCGGGATATTCGTGCCGGGGCCGAAGATCGCTTTTACGCCGTGCGAATAGAGGAATTCGTAATCCTGTTGCGGGATCACGCCGCCGCAAATGACGATTATGTCCTCGGCGCCCTGCGCGGCCAACGCTTTCACCAGTTGCGGGGCCAGAGTCTTGTGGCCCGCTGCCTGGCTGGAGATGCCGACGACATGAACATCGTTGTCGATGGCGTCCTGTGCCGCTTCTTCCGGCGTCTGGAACAATGGGCCCACGTCGACATCGAAACCGATATCGGCAAAAGCGGTGGCGATCACCTTGGCGCCGCGGTCATGGCCGTCCTGGCCCATTTTCACGACCAGCATGCGCGGGCGGCGCCCTTCGGCATCGGCGAAGGTTTCGACCGATTTCTGAATGCGGGCAAAATCAGCGTCGCCTTCATAGGCGGCGCCATAAACGCCGGACAGGGTTTTGACCTCGGCGCGGTGGCGGCCAAAGACGGCTTCCATGGCATCTGACATCTCGCCGACCGTCGCGCGGGCGCGCGCGGCATCGACGGAAAGCGCCAGCAGATTGCCGTCCGAACGGGCGCCCGCCTCCAGCGCGGCGAGGGCCGCCTTGCAGGCCGCATCATCGCGGGTGGCGCGGATCTTGGTCAGACGCGCGATCTGACTGTCGCGCACGGCCATATTGTCGACATCCAGGATGTCGATCGGCTCTTCTTCGTCGCGGCGGAACTTGTTGACGCCGACGATGACCTCGTTTCCGCGGTCGATATCCGCCTGGCGGCGGGCAGCGGATTCTTCGATACGCAGTTTCGGCATCCCGGACTGAACGGCGGCGGTCATTCCGCCCATTTGATCGACTTCCTCGATCAGCTTCCAGGCCTCTTCCGCCAATTGGTTGGTCAGCGTTTCCACATAATAGGACCCGGCCAGGGGATCGACGACTTTCGTGACCTTGGTTTCATTTTGCAGAATCAACTGCGTGTTGCGGGCGATCCGCGACGAATGGTCGGTGGGCAGGCCGATTGCTTCATCGAACGAGTTGGTGTGCAGCGACTGGGTGCCGCCAAGGACGGCGGACATCGCCTCGAACGCCGTTCTGACCACGTTGTTGTACGGGTCCTGCTCGGTCAGCGACCAGCCGGAGGTCTGGCAGTGCGTGCGCAGCATCAAGGATTGGGGTTTTTTGGCCCCGAACCCGTCCATGATGCGGTGCCACAACAGCCGGGCGGCGCGCAGCTTGGCAATCTCCATGAAGAAGTTCATGCCGATGCAAAAGAAGAACGAGAGGCGCGGCGCGAACGCATCGACATCCATCCCGGCGTCGATGGCCGCCTGCACATATTCCTTGCCGTCCGCCAGCGTGAACGCAAGTTCCTGGACCAGGTTCGCCCCGGCCTCCTGCATGTGATAGCCGGAAATCGAGATCGAGTTGAAGCGGGGCATTTCGGCCGCTGTGTAGGCGATAATGTCCGAGACAATCCGCATCGAGGGCGATGGCGGGTAGATATAGGTATTGCGGACCATGAACTCTTTGAGAATGTCGTTCTGGATGGTCCCGGACAACGCGGCGCGATCGACGCCCTGCTCCTCGCCCGCCACAATGAACGAGGCAAGCACCGGGATCACCGCGCCGTTCATCGTCATCGAGACGCTGACCTGATCCAGCGGAATACCGTCGAACAGGATCTTCATATCCTCGACGCTGTCGATGGCGACGCCCGCCTTGCCGACATCGCCGATCACGCGGGGATGGTCTGAATCGTATCCGCGATGCGTCGCCAGATCGAAGGCAACCGAGCAACCCTGTTGTCCCGCCGCCAGCGCACGGCGATAGAACGCATTGGATTCTTCGGCCGTCGAGAACCCGGCATACTGGCGAATGGTCCACGGCCTGCCGGTATACATCGTCGCGCGCGGGCCGCGCACGAAGGGCGCCGCGCCCGGCACGGTCCCCGTATGGTCAAGCCCGCTCACGTCTTCGGACGTGTAAAGCGGTTTGATGGGGATGCCTTCCGGGCTGGACCAGGTCAGATCGTCCGGATCGCCGCCTTTCAGTTCGCGTTCGGCCAATTCGCGCCATTTGGCTGTGTCGGTCATTGGTCATCCTCCAGGGCAAAGACGTGCAGGGCGTACCGTCCGCCGGTTTTTCGGTGAAAATAGAGCAGCTGTTCGTCCGGTGATAGTGCTGGCGCTTCGACAAAGCCCGGAATGGGCAATCTCTGCGGCCGGGCGAATGCAGCGTCGCTGCTTGCCCGGCGCGCCAGCCAGATCGCCGGTGGCCCCGAGCCAAGTTTCCAGCGAGTGAAGTAGAGGCGCAAGCCATCGCGCGTCACGAACGGTTCCATCGCATGGTCGGAATAACCCAGCACAGTCACCGGCGCCTCTTGCCCCGGCTTTGGAACAGTCTCGGCGATGGCAGGCAGACAGGCGTTTGCCAGCACCAAGAATGTCAGATGCCGAAGAATGGACATGCTCTATTCGAACTCCATGATCACGTCGTCAACCGCCAGACTGTCACCGGCCTTGGCGTTGACCTTGGCAACGATGGCCTTCTTTTCCGCGCGCAGAACGTTTTCCATCTTCATTGCCTCGACCGTGGCCAGGATCTGTCCGTCCTGAATTTCCTGCCCCTCTTCCACCGCAACGCTGACAATCAGCCCGGGCATGGGGCACAGCAGCATCTTGGACGTATCGGGTGGCAGCTTTTCGGGCATCAGTTTGGCCAGTTCCGCGGCCCGGGGCGTGCGGACCTTCACGTCCAGGTCGGCGCCGCGATAGCGGATGCGAAACCCCTCGGTCCGCGGTTCAACCTTCAGGACCATGCGGGTATCGCCATCCCCCCATGCCGCGCCCAGACCGTTATCGAACGGTCCAATCTCGGTTTCCTCACAGATCCGGGCCAGGGTGTCGCCGGGCTTCCAATCGACATAGATGGTGACCCATTCCTTTTCCCAGGTGCTGAACGTGTAGCCCTCGGCCTCGCGAAAGGTCGACAGCCCATGGCGCGGGTCGTGCTCTGCGCCGTAGGGCTCTTTGTATCGCTTCTCGCGGCCATCGATCGAGACGATCCACTCGTGTTCAGGCGTGAAAGCACCGTCCCGCAAGCGCCCGGACGTGTACTGGCTGCGGACTGCGCGCTCGGACATCATGGCGGCGCAGGCCATCGCGATCTCTTCGATTGTCTCGCCCGGCAGGGCCGCCCCGTCGAAGCCGTCGGGAAACTCCTCGGCGATAAACGCTGTCGTCATATCGCCGGCGACGAATTTCGGGTGATCCATGACAGTGCTGAGGAACGGGAGGTTGTGCCCGATGCCTTCAACCTCGAACTCGTCGAGCGCGGTGCGCATGGTTTCGATGGCGCTGTCCCGATCCGGCCCCCAAGAGCAAAGCTTGGCGATCATCGGGTCGTAATACATGCTGATCTCGCCGCCCTCGAAGACACCGGTATCGTTGCGCACAACCGGGATCTCGGGCTTGACGCCGGGGCTGTAGCCCTCGGTCTCCTCCGGTGGGCGGTACCGGGTCAGCCGCCCGATCGACGGCAGAAACCCGCGATAGGGGTCTTCGGCATAAAGCCTGCTTTCCATGGCCCAGCCGTTCAGCTTCACGTCGTCCTGGCCGATGGACAACGTCTCGCCCGCCGCCACCCGGATCATGTGTTCCACCAGGTCCTGCCCGGTGATCAGTTCCGTGACGGGATGTTCCACCTGCAGGCGGGTGTTCATCTCGAGAAAATAGAATTTGCGGTCGCCGTCGACGATGAATTCGACCGTTCCGGCCGAACAATAATCGACCGCTTTGGACAGCGCGACCGCCTGTTCGCCCATCGCTTTGCGGGTCGCTTCATCCAGAAAGGGGCTGGGCGCTTCCTCGATCACCTTCTGGTTCCGGCGCTGGATCGAACATTCCCGCTCGCCCAGATAGATGCAATTGCCGTGCTGGTCGCCCAGAACCTGGATCTCGATATGCCGTGGCTGGGTGACGAACTTCTCGATAAAGATCCGGTCGTCGCCGAAAGACGCGGCGGCCTCGTTCTTGGATGACTGGAACCCCTCGCGCGTTTCTTCCTCGTTCCAGGCGATACGCATCCCTTTGCCGCCGCCGCCAGCCGAGGCTTTGATCATCACAGGATACCCGATCTCTGCGGCAATCTTCACGGCCTCGTCCGCGTCCTCGATCAGGCCCATATTTCCCGGCACAGTGGAAACTCCGGCTTCGGACGCCAGTTTCTTCGATGTGATCTTATCGCCCATTGCCTGGATCGCGCCCACAGGCGGGCCGATGAACGCGACGCCTTCGGCCTCCAGCGCCTGGGCAAATTCAGCCCGTTCCGACAGGAACCCGTAACCCGGATGGACGGCTTCGGCGCCCGACGCTTTGACAGCCTCGATGATCTTGTCGATCACGATATAGGACTGATTGGCAGGCGGCGGGCCGATATGGACCGCCTCATCTGCCATACTGACATGCAAGGCATCGCGGTCGGCATCGGAATAGACGGCAACGGTCTGGATGCCCATGCGCCGGGCGGTTTTGATGACCCGGCAGGCGATTTCGCCGCGATTGGCGATCAGGATTTTTTTGAACATCGGTCCCCGTTTCCTTGGTCTTAAACGAAAAGACGGGGCGCGGCCCGATGGCCACGCCCCGCCCTGACGGCTTGATTGCGCGCGGTCGCCCGCGCGGGTGTCTTAGTAGCGGCGCCGGTAGATCGGCTCTCCCAGGTCGAAATCATCCGACGTGGTAAGCCCGCCTGTCGCAGCGCCGACAATGGCGCCGGTGACAAGGCCGGTTCCGACATCGCCGTCCAGGATAAGCGCGCCCAGCCCACCGGTGCCCGCCCCGATGGCAGCGCCCGTGACCGCGCGGTCCGTGCGGTCAGTACCGCACGCGGCAAGAAGTGTAAGCAGAACGGCAGCCCCAATCCGTAAGCCCATGATGTTCCTCCATAGTTTGCTCTATGGTGTGCACAACGTATGGGCGAGTTGGTTCCGTCGCGGCGGTTCGATGCTGACTGTGCGCTATCCATCGCGCCGGGCCACCATGTCGATCTCGACCAGCGCCCCGACCGCCAGCGCGGTCACACCGATGGTGGTGCGCGCCGGGCGGCGGTCTTCAGGGAAAAAGGACTGGTAGGTTTCGTTGAACGCCGCGTAATCGCGCTGGAACTCGGTCAGATAGCACCGGCATTGCAGGACATGGGAAAGATCAAGGCCGATGCCGTTCAGGATGATCTCCAGGTTCTGCATGACCCGGTGCGTCTGCGCCTCGATCCCTTCGGGCAGCGGCGCATCCGGCGCGTTCGGGTCGGTCGGCATCTGCCCGGTCAGCAGGACCCAACCGTCGGATTCGACGGCATGGGAGAAAGGGGCGACGGGGCGCGGGCCATTGGAGAGGAGGTGGAAGTCAGGCATCGCTTGCGTCTACCTCGCCCAGCATGTGGTGATTTTCATAGAAAGTCGGCTCGCAGGGAGTACCGTCCAGATCAGCAACGTGCTCGAGAAAGACGGGATACCCAGCCCGAACAAAAGTGCCGTGTTGCGCTGCATTTGTGAAAATGTACTTGGAGTTCTCAGGCGAACGGGGAAACCAGTTCGGGTCGTCGAAAGATCCGGCCAAGACGCCCGCGGCGTCGGGGAACCGTTCCAGTGTCAGCAGGATGGTTGATGTGCAGGTTTGGCAAGAATGCATATAAATCTCTTTCCCGCTCCCTTCCGAGACATGGGTATGAACCGTGGGTTCGCCCCGAAGGATCTCGAGGTTTTCGCGCAGAAACCCAACAAGGGTGTTCATTGATGTGCCAGTCATCTTCTGACAGAAACGGCACGTGCAATAGGTCACTCGCAAGGGCAGTCCGGTGACGGCGAAACGCACCTCTCCACACAGGCAACCGCCTTCATGCCGCTCATTCATCTTCGACCTCACAACGGAATGTTGTCATGCTTCTTCCACGGGTTCTCCAGTTCCTTGCCGCGCAGGGCCGCGAAAGCGCGTGAGACCCGGCGGCGGGTGGAATGGGGCATGATGACCTCGTCGATGAAGCCTTTTTCGGCGGCCACGAACGGATTGGCGAAGCGGTCTTCATAATCCTTGGTGTGGGCGGCGATCTTTTCGGCATCGCCCAGATCGGCGCGGTGGATGATCTCGGTCGCGCCTTTTGCGCCCATGACCGCGATCTCGGCCGAGGGCCAGGCATAGTTGAAATCGCCGCGCAGGTGCTTTGACGCCATGACATCATAGGCGCCGCCATAGGCCTTGCGGGTGATGACCGTGACCTTGGGCACCGTCGCCTCGCCATAGGCGAACAGCAGTTTCGCGCCGTGTTTGATGACGCCGCCATATTCCTGGCCGGTGCCGGGCAGAAAGCCGGGGACATCGACGAATGTCAGGATCGGGATGCTGAAGCAGTCACAGAACCGCACAAAGCGCGCGGCCTTGCGCGAGCTGTCGATATCCAGGCACCCGGCCAGAACCATGGGCTGGTTGGCGACCACGCCGACGGGGCGCCCCTCCAGCCGGATGAACCCTGTGATGATGTTCCTGGCAAATGCCTCCTGTATCTCGAAGAAATCGCCTTCGTCGGCGGTCTTCAGGATCAGTTCTTTCATATCATAGGGCTGGTTCGGATTTTCCGGGATCAGGCTGTCCAGCGACGCATCGACCCGGTTGGGATCGTCGAAATACGGGCGCTCCGGCAGATCGGACCGGTTCGAAAGCGGCAGAAAGTCAACCAGACGGCGTATCTCGGCCAGGGCTTCGATATCGTTTTCAAATGCGCCATCGGCGACCGATGACTTCGAGGTGTGGGTCTTGGCGCCGCCCAGTTCCTCGGCCGTGACGACCTCGTTGGTCACCGTTTTCACAACATCCGGGCCGGTGACGAACATGTAAGAGCTGTCGCGCACCATGAAGATGAAGTCGGTCATCGCGGGGGAGTAGACCGCCCCGCCTGCGCAAGGACCCATGATGACGCTGATCTGCGGGATCACACCGCTTGCCAGGATGTTTTTCTGGAAAACATCAGCATAGCCCGCCAGCGACGCCACGCCTTCCTGGATGCGAGCACCGCCGCTGTCGTTGATGCCGATCACCGGGGCGCCGACCTTCATGGCCATGTCCATGACCTTGCAGATCTTTTCGGCATGGGTTTCGGACAAGCTGCCGCCCAGCACCGTGAAGTCCTGCGAAAAGACGAAAACCTGCCGCCCGTTCACCGTGCCCCAGCCGGTGACGACGCCGTCGCCGGGAAACTTTTGCTTGTCCATTCCGAAATCGGTGCAGCGGTGCGCAACAAACATGTCGAACTCTTCGAAACTGTCGGCATCCAGAAGCAGTTCGATCCGCTCGCGCGCGGTCAGTTTGCCTTTGGCGTGCTGACTGTCGATGCGGCGCTGACCGCCGCCAAGGCGGGCTTCGGCGCGCCGCGCCTCTAACTGGTCGAGGATATCTTTCATGGGGTCGCCTCCCGCGCGAGTGTTTTGCTGCCTTTTGCCGTGCTGCGTTTGCGAAGACCAGTGGACTTGCGAAGATTTTTTGCAAAGATGCAAAGATATTGCTAGGCCGCCGGGAGGCGGGGCGCGGCCGGCTGCGCCCCGGGAACCTGAGTTTGGCCGAAAAAGGAAGCGGGTTGTGACATCGCGGCGGATTTATGCAGGCGCGCGTCTGGCCGAGATACGCCAGGGGCTGGGCCTGACGCAGACAGCTTTCGCCAAGTCTTTGGGCGTCTCGCTGCCCTATCTGAACCAGATGGAGCGCAACAACCGGCCGGTTTCGCGTCAAGTGATTGCCGCGCTGGGCGAGACGCATGGTGTCGATGTTGCGGTCTTTGCGCTGGACGAAGGCGACCGGCTGACCGCCGATCTGGGCGAGGCCTTGGCCGACCCGTTGTTTCGCGAAACCGCGCCCAGCCGGGCCGAACGGCAATTGGTTGCGCAGAACGCGCCGCGGCTGGCCCATGCCTTTTTGGCGCTGCACCGCGCCCATGCCCAGGCGCAGGAGCGCTTGGCGTCGCTGGACGCGGCGCTGGACCGGCCAACCGCATCGCCCTGGCCGTGGGAGGAAGTGCGCGATTTCTTCCATTACTGCGACAACTATCTGGATTCGATCGACCGGGCGGCGGAGGTGTTTTCCCGAAAAGTGGGATTTGCGCAGCTGGACAGGCTGCACCGCGGGGCGCAATGGCTGGGTGACACCCATGGGGTTGCGGTCGTCATGGATGGCACAGCCCTGCGCCATTTCGATCCCGGGGCCGCGCGGTTGACATTGGGCGGCGGCGAGGCGTCGAGCACGGCCTTTCAACTGGCCCATCAGGTCGCGCTGATTGCGCATGACGGGCTGTTGGAGGCGACGCTGGATCTGGCCCGGTTTCAAACCGACGAAGCCCGCGCAATCGCCAAGGTCGGGTTGGCGAACTATTTCGCGGGTGCGGCCCTGCTGCCCTATGGGGCGTTTCTGGCCGCGGCGCAGTCGCGGCGCCACGACATCGAAGCGCTTGGCACGCAATTCGGCGCGTCGCTGGAGCAGGTCGGGCATCGCCTGTCGACCCTGCAAAGGCCGGGCGCGCGCGGTGTGCCGTTTTTCTTTGCACGCGTCGATCAGGCCGGCACGATCACAAAACGCCATTCCGCGACCCGGTTGCAGTTTGCCCGCTTTGGCGGTGCCTGCCCGCTTTGGAATGTACACCAGGCGTTCGAGACCCCGGGCCGGATACTGCGCCAACTGGCGCAGACGCCGGACGGCGTTCAATATCTGTGCCTGGCCCGCGATGTCACCAAGCCCGGCGGGCACTTCCGGGCGCCTACACGGCGTTTTGCCATCGCGCTGGGGTGCGAGGTCGCCTATGCGGATCAGCTGGTCTACGCCGACGATCTGGACGTGACGGGCGCGTTTCAGCCCATTGGTGTCAGCTGCCGGATCTGCGAGCGCGAAGAATGCCATCAGCGATCCGTGCCCCCGGTCGAGCGGCGGTTGAAGATGGACCCGAACCTGCGCGAGACGCTGCCTTATCGTTTGGACTGACCGCGGCGCTTGCGATAACGCCGGGCGCGGGCGCGGCAGCCCGGTGTCCACAGCCGGCAGGCACCCGGTTCGCGCGCCGATTTTTGGGTCAGGACGTTTCCGTCGATGGTGAAGGCAAGCGCACCGGCGCGTTTTAGATCCCTGGCGCCGAAATACCGGCATGGCCCATCCGCCGGGGGGCCGTGACGGACAATCAGGATCGTCTGGTCCTGGCAAAGCGTCTCGATGGCGCCGGGCGGGATTTTCCGGCGCCACAGCACTTCAAGATGCCAGCCCCCGTTCAGCTTGGCCGACAGGCGCGGGCCGTCGCGTTTTAATCCGGCGCGCGCTGCGGCCCGTTTTTGCCCGGCCCAGTCGCCATCCCGGCGCAGCCATGTTTTCGCGGCAAAGCTTTGCGCTTTTTCATGGTCAAGCGCCCGGCCATATGGCCCCATCACACCGACCAGACGCGCGCCCGGCGCAACCAGCACATCGGGGCGCAGCGGTGCATTGATCCAGATCGTTAAGCCCGCAATCACAGCCACCGGCCCGGCAAACCGCCATGGACCGCGCCACAGCGCCAGCCAGAGGCCGCCGATTGCGATCAGGCCCAGGACAATCCCGGGTGCGGCACGCACCGGCTGAACCGCGCCGGGCAACCCGCCAACCCAGTGGGCGATCCGCAGCACCAGTTCGATCCCCGCCCCCATCGCGTCAAGCGCGGGGCCGGACAGCCCGAATGGCGCCAGAAAGGCCGCGATGCAGGCCCAGGGGGCAATCCAAAAACCCATGACCGGCAATGCAAGCAGGTTCGAGAGCATCCCGAACGGTGCGGTGCGGTTGAAGTGATAGGCTGCGATTGGCGCCGTCGCCAAACCGGCCAGAAGGCTGGAGACCAACAGCCCGAAGAAATAGATGGCCAGAATTCTGGGGGCAATTGCCCAGGCCGGCCCGGCATCAGGACGCCGCGGTGTGCGGTTGCGCATCGCCTCGTAACCCGCGACCAGGGCGACGGTGGCCGCAAAGCTCATCTGAAATCCAGCATCCAGCAAACTGATCGGACGGATCAGAAGAATGACCGCGGCGGCCAGGGCCAGCCCGCGCAACGTGATCGCAGGGCGATCCACCAGGACGGCCAGGAAAGCGAACGCGACCATGATGAACGCCCGCTGCGTGGCGACGGTGGCACCCGATAATGCCAGATAGCCGGCCCCCGCCAGCAACGCGACGATCGCGGCCGATTTCTTGGTCGAGAAATGGTAGGCGGTCCACGGGATCAGCGCGAAGACCAGCCGCGCGAGGGCATAGATCAACCCGGTCAACATCCCCATATGCAGTCCCGAAATCGCCAGAAGATGCGCAAGGTTGGACGCCCTCAGGGCTTCGGCATCTTCGTCGGCGATATCGGCCCGGTCCCCGACGATGATCGCGGCGGAGAAGGCACCCTGACGACCCGGCAACCGTTCGCGCAGATGCCGCGAAAGCCGGTCGCGCACCTGCGCCAAGGTGATCCTGGCGCGATCCCAAAGGCCCGCGTCGCCCGCAGGCAGCAAAATGACTTCGCCGCGGGTCAGACCGATCCCGCCCAGTCTTTCAAAGAAGGCGCGTCTGCGGAAATCGAACGCGCCTGGCTCGACCGGATCGCCCGCAGGCAACAGGCTGGCATAGACCCGGATGCGTTCGCCGGGGCTGGGCATTGGATCGGGCGGGTCGCCCAAGATGGTCAATCGGACATGGACCGGTGTCTCGGACGCCTCGAGGCCATGAATTGTCACGTCATCCAGCAAAAGTCGCGGCGCGCCGGAGGCGGAGCGGGATATGCCGAGCACCCGGCCATCCACTGTTTCGCCGACCGGATATCGAATGGTCGGGGCATCGGCCAGATGCGCCGACAATGTCGCTGCGCCAAAACCGATTGCCGTCGCCAGCGAAAACCACGACAGCGCAAAGATTGCCCAGCCAAGGCGCCGCGCCCATCCACCGGCCAACAGGACGAGCGGCAGCAAACCTGCCATGGCCCATACCCAGGCCGGTTCGGACCGGGCGTCGAAGTAAAGCCAGATGCCAAGGCCCAGCGCCACAGGCAACCAGAGCGCGAACCGGCGGCTTTCAATCCTGTAGAGTGCGGCAAATACGGGGTGGTTCAGCACCTTGTTCGACCGGTCCTTTCGGCCCATAAAGGCCGCGCCCGCGAACCACCACCCCGGTCTCGCCCCCTTGTCCCCCCACGCTTGCGTCAGATGCAAGCGGAAAATCAGCGAGCAAATCCATGTGCGCCGAAGTTGTGACGCGATTCCCTCCCTCACCCACCGGTTATCTGCATATCGGGGGCGCCAGGACCGCCTTGTTCAATTGGCTGTTCGCCCGGCACCATGGCGGGCGCTTCCTGCTGCGCATCGAAGATACGGACCGCGCGCGCTCGACACCCGAGGCGACGCAGGCGATTTTCGATGGATTGGAATGGCTGGGTCTGAATTGGGACGGCGAGGCGGTAAGCCAGGCCTCGCGGGTCGACCGCCATGGCGAAGTTGCCCGCGAGATGCTGGAGAAGGGCGGCGCCTATCGCTGTTATGCGACCAAGGACGAAATCGATGCCTTTCGCGAGCAGGCCCGCGCGGAAAAACGCCCTCCCCTGTTTCTGAGCCCCTGGCGCGACCGCGGGCCCGAGGATTGGCCGGAAGGCGACTATACGATCCGCCTGCGCGCGCCGCGCGACGGCAAGATCATCGTTGCCGATCAGGTTCAGGGCGATGTGACCTGGGATGCGGCAGCGATGGACGACCTGATCCTGATGCGGTCGGACGGGACACCGACCTATATGCTGGCCGTGGTTGTCGATGACCATGATATGGGCGTGACGCATGTGATCCGCGGCGACGACCATCTGACCAATGCCGCCCGGCAAAGCCTGATCTATGATGCCCTGGGCTGGGCGCGCCCGGTATTTGCGCATGTCCCGCTGATCCATGGTGCCGATGGTGCAAAGATGTCGAAACGCCATGGCGCAACGTCGGTCACCGAGTACCGCGACATGGGATATCTGCCCGCCGCGATGCGCAATTATCTGGCGCGCCTGGGTTGGTCGCACGGGGATGACGAGTTCTTTAGCGACGCCGAGATGATCGAATGGTTCGGGCTGGCGGCAATCGGCAAATCTGCAGCGCGTTTCGACTTTAAGAAGCTGGAGAATCTGAACGGCCAGCACATTCGGGCCAGCGACGATGCCGCCTTGATGGCCGCCGTTGACGAGCTTTGTGCGGCGCAGCAAAAACCGGCGGTCGACGGGGCGAAGCGCGCCGCGCTTGAGGCGGGATTGGAGGGATTGAAGGGCCGCGCCAAAACAGTCATCGAACTCCTTGATATGGCTTACTATATCTTAACCAATCGTCCTTTGGAATTTGACGAAAAGGCGAAAAATCTGATTAATTCTGAGACAGTTCCTCTGCTGGTCAGATTGACTGAGCGCCTGCAAAATGCTAGCGAATGGAATGCCCAGACCACCGAGGATCTGGTTCGCCGATTTGCCGATGACGAAGACCTCAAGCTCGGCAAGGTCGCGCAACCACTGAGGGCGGCTCTGACAGGGCGGGCTGTTAGTCCGGGCGTCTTCGACGTCATGCTGACTCTCGGCCGCGATGAAACATTGGCACGGCTTGCCGACGCCACAGGGGGCTGACCGGCAATCGCCGGGAAACCCGGCGTGCCGTGACCCCAGCCAGAAAGGGACTGCGCATGTCTGAAAAGACCGCCACGCTGACTTATAACAACAAAACGATCGAGTTGCCGGTCTATGACGCCGTCCACGGACCATCGGTTTTGGATATTCGCAAGCTTTACGCCGAAATGGACGTCTTCACCTACGATCCGGGTTTCACGTCGACCGGATCCTGCCAGTCTGCCATCACCTATATTGATGGCGACAAGGGCGAGCTGCTGTACCGCGGATACTCGATCGACGAGCTGGCGGAGAAGTCGCACTATCTCGAGGTCTGCTATCTGCTGCTGTACGGCGAGTTGCCGAGCGCCGATCAGTTGGAGGATTTCGAGCACCGGGTGACCAGCCACACGATGCTGCACGAGCAGATGCAGAATTTTTACCGTGGCTTCCGCCGCGACGCGCACCCGATGGCAATTGTCTGCGGCGTTGTCGGGGCGATGTCGGCCTTCTACCACGATTCAACCGACATCAACGATGAATGGCAACGCGAAGTCGCATCGGTGCGGATGGTTGCCAAGCTGCCGACGATTTGTGCCTGGGCGTACAAATATTCGATCGGTCAGCCGATGGTCTATCCGCGCAACGATCTGGATTATGCCGCGAACTTTTTGCATATGTGCTTCTCGGTTCCGGCCGAAGATTATGTGGTCGATCCCATTCTGGCGCGGGCCATGGATCGGATCATGACCCTGCACGCGGATCACGAACAGAACGCGTCAACGTCGACCGTGCGGCTGGCGGGGTCTTCACAGGCCAATCCTTTCGCCTGCGTCGCAGCCGGTGTTGCGTCGCTTTGGGGGCCTGCACATGGCGGGGCCAATCAGGCTTGCCTGGAAATGCTGAAAGAAATCGGCAGCGCGGACCGGGTCGACGAATATGTCGCAAAGGCGCAGGACAAGAACGACAGCTTCCGGCTGATGGGCTTTGGCCACCGGGTCTATAAGAATTATGACCCGCGCGCGACCGTGATGCAGGAGACCGCAAAAGAGGTCCTGGAGCTTTTGGGCGTCGAGAACAATCCGATCCTGCAGGTTGCCCAGGCGCTGGAAAAGCGGGCCTTGGAAGACGAGTATTTCATCACAAAGAAGCTCTACCCCAATGTCGATTTCTATTCCGGCATCATACTGGAGGCGATGGGCTTCCCGACATCGATGTTCACGCCGATCTTCGCATTGTCGCGCACCGTTGGCTGGATCAGCCAGTGGAAAGAGATGATCGAGGACAAGCACGGCAAGATCGGGCGGCCGCGTCAGCTTTATATCGGCGCAGAACGGCGCCCGTATCAGGACGTGGAAAGCCGGTAAATTCTGGTTGGGCGGGCCGGTGGTCTGCCCGCCACCGAAATGGATAAGCCGAATTGCGTCAGCCGAGCGGGATCAGCCGGGCAGGGTCAACTGTTCTGCCTGCCGATCGCACGCAAGACCGAAGCGGCTGCCCGTTCTGCGGGCGGCTGACCGCCGCGCCCCAGGGTTTGTAGGACGTTGTCGAACGCTGATCGCTGGTCCTCGGCGCTGGACGGGTCGTTAAGCAGCTTGGAAAGCTCACGTTCCAACACCCTGGGCGTACAGTATTCCTGCAGGAACTCTGGCACCACATCCGTCCCGGCAATCAGATTGACCAGGTTCGCGGTTCGAACCTTCACAATCCGGCGCACAATCTGCGCCGTCAACCAGGTGGTCCGGTAGGCCGCGACCATCGGCGTGCCCGCCGCGGCAATTTCCAGAACGACGGTGCCCGACGCACAAAGCGCGGCGTCGGCGGCAGCAAACGCCAATCGCTTTTCAGCCTCGCCCGACGATGCCGGGACCGTCACGACTTTACCTGCAACAGTCGCCAGTTCGGCGCGCACTTCCTTGTCGACGGTCTCGGCAACCGGAACCAATACGGCAAGGTCCGGGATCTGCGCTGCCAGATGGCCATGGGCCACCCCGAAATCGGGCATCAACCGGCGGATCTCGCCTTTGCGCGACCCCGGCGCCATCAAAAGAACCGGCTGGTCCGGTGTCAGATCATGGCGCTGGCGAAAATCGGCGATCCGCTCCGCATCCGGCCGGGCCTGCGATACGATGGGATGCCCGACAAAGTCGCAGGTCATTCCCGCCGCCTCCATATAGGGCGGCTCGAACGGCAACAGGGCAAGAACATGATCGACGTGGCGCGCCATCTTTTTGGCGCGGCCCGGGCGCCAGGCCCAAACCGAAGGCGCGACATAGTAGATGACCTTCAGATCCGGAAGCGTTTCGCGCACCTTGCGGGCAACGCGCAGCGTAAAATCCGGGCTGTCGATGGTGATCAGCGCATCGGGGCGCCAGGTGATTACATCGTCGGCTGTTTGACGGATGCGGCGCATCAGGGCCGGCAGTTTCGGCAGGACCTCGGTCAGGCCCATCACCGTCAACTCGGCCATGTCGAAGCGGGAGGCGAGACCGGCAGCCTGCATGGTCTGCCCCCCGACGCCCCGGAATTCGACTTCGGTCGACTGGTTTAACGCGGCCATCAACGTGCCGCCCAGCCGGTCGCCCGAAGGCTCCCCCGCGATGATATAAAGCCGGGTCACTCGCCGGTCTCCAACTCCTCTGCCACGGCGCCATAGACGAAAATGCCGTGGCTGTCGGCCAACTCACGTACCTCCTCCGGCTCGGCGATCAGGGTTTTGCCCGCGGTCACAACGATGCCGGACAGGCCCGCATCCTTGGTCCCCTGAACGGTCGCCGGGCCGATCGTGGGCAGATCCATGCGCATATCCTGGCCGGGTTTCGGCCCCTTGAACAAAACCCCCGCAGGCGGCGGGGCCGCAGCGCGCCGGTCGGGCGGCAGGGCGGCAACCCGTGCAAGCATCAGATCTGTGCCTTCGATCGCCTCGACGGCCAGACAGACGCCAGATGCCACAACTGCGCCCTGCCCCACATCATGCGGCCCCAGCGCGCGGACAATTGCGGCGGCACGGCGGGCATCCTCCAAATCCTGTTCGCTCGGCGAATGCGCGCCATACGTGCCCCGCCCGATGCCCAGATCCTGGCCCAGAATATCCATTGGGCCGATCATGGTCAGACCCTCGTCCTCGAAGATCGAGGCCAATCCGCGCAACATCCCGTCATCGCCCTGACGCAGAAGACGCGTCGCTTTGGTCAACAGCCCCAGCGCCTTCAGATCCGCGCGCCAAGGACGCAGCCGCGGACGGTTCATCGCGCCGGCGAAGACGACATGCGTTGCGTCCGCAAGCCGCAAGGTGCGAAAGACGGCGCCCGCCTTCTCGAACAAGTGCCGCTCGTGCGGGTGATCGGTCATCCAGTCTTCGAAACAGTCCGGGAAGACGATCAAAAGATAGGGCAGATCGGCGGCCAGACGTGCTTCGGCAATCTGGCGGGGCAAAGCCCCGCGGCCCGCAATGATGGCGAGCAGGCCCGCAGGGCCAGCGGCATCAGCCATCGCGCGGCGTACAGAAATTGCGGGACGTATCTGTCAGGATGAACGCGGTCAGTTCATCGACCGGCGCCACGCCGGCATGGGCCTCGGCCGCCCGCGCTGCGCGTTCTGCCAGCGATCCTTCGCCGCCAAAGATCGCACGATAGGCCTCGCGCAGGGCGCGGATCGTTTCGCGATCGAACCCGCGGCGCTTCAGCCCGATCAGGTTCAAACCGGCCAGATGCGCCCGGTTCCCGATGACCGAGCCGAACGGGATCACATCCTTTTCAACACCGCTCATCCCGCCGATCATCGAATGCGGGCCGATCCTGGCAAACTGGTGTACAGCGGAAAGCCCGCCCAAAATGGCATGATCGCCAATTTCGACATGCCCGCCCAAGGTTGCATTGTTGGCCATGATGACATGATCGCCGATCAGACAATCATGCCCGACATGGCTGCCCATCATAAAGAGACCGCCGTCGCCGACGCGCGTGTGCAACCCGCCCCCGTTCGTCCCCGGGTTCATGGTCACATGCTCGCGGATCATATTGTTGGCGCCGATATGCAACCAGCTTTCTTCGCCGGAATATTTCAGGTCCTGTGGCTGATGGCCGATCGACGCGAACGGCCAGATCCGCGTTGCCGCGCCGATATCGGTCTTTCCGGTAACGACCACATGGCTGATCAGTTCGACACCGTCACCCAGCTTCGCTTCGGGTCCGACGATGCAATATGGCCCGATCCGGACCCCTGCCCCCAGTTCGGCACCGTCCTCGACAATAGCGGTGGGATGGATCGAGCGGGTGCTGCTCACCGACGTCGCTCGTCGTCCTGGGTGATGATCATGGCCGAAAACTCGGCCTCTGCCACCACCTCGTCACGGACCTTGCCCTCGGCGTTGAACTTCCAGATTCTACCGCGTCCACGCAGGATATTGCAGTGCAGCTCCAGCACATCTCCCGGCTCGACAAGCTTGCGGAACCGGGTCTTGTCCAAAGTCATGAAATAGACCAGCAGGTTCTGGTCGATCATGCCCAAGGTTTCGACCACCAGAACACCCGCAGTCTGGGCCATCGCCTCGACGATCATCACGCCCGGCATGATCGGTTTGTCGGGAAAATGCCCCTGGAAATGGGGTTCACTGTTCGTGACGTTCTTTATCCCGATGGCCGACGTGTTCTTGATGATCCGGTCGACACGGTCGATCAGCAAAAACGGATAGCGATGCGGTATCATCCGCTTGATGTGCGCAAGATCGGCGCTGGTCGGCAGGTCTTCAGCAGCGTCAGTCATATTTCGCCCTTGGATCTGACGTTAAGGGTCGATTTCTGATTAATGTTCATGGCCTAGACGTCAACCCTCATTCACTCTTCAACGGTGCAGGATCAGGTGCGGGAATTTCCAATGTGATGTCGATCTCGGGCACTTCGGGCTGCGGTACGCTTTCATTCAACAACGCAATGGCCCGGTCGGTCAGGTCATGATCAGGGGCAATGGCCAAGGCCTGATCGGCGTCCAGGATGGCAACAGCGCCAACCTCGATCCGCAATCGATCCAGAATCGGCGGCAATGCCAGGACCAGCTTCGCGCGCGCCTCCTGAAACGCTGCCTGTACTGTCGCAGCCTTTTCCTTTGCCTGACTGCGGTAGAGCCGGACGCGGCGGTCGAAATCGGTGGCAAGGCGCGCCATCTCGGCGCCCTGAATTTCATCCCGCCGACGGGCCAGATCGGCCTCTTCCCGGGCAAGCGCCTCTTTCACGCGGTCAAGTTCGGATTGCAGTTTCGCGGTCAACGCCAGTTCAGCTTCGCGCAGGATCCGGGTCGGTTCAGATTCGTTCAGTAAACGCGAACGCGATATCACATAGACGGGCGCGTCGGTCTGGGCAAACGAGCGATCCGCGACTGCGAGCACCGCAACGCCAGCCAACAATCCGCGGCGCGTCAGATGGGCGCTTTGCCCGTTTTGCGCCCGCTCAGAAACGGGTGCCAACAGTCAGGCGGAATATTTCGGCCTCGTCCAGGTCCTGTTTGAGAACCGGAAAGCCGAAGCTCATTTCAAGCGGTCCGAACGGAGTGGCAACGAACAACAAGGCACCGGCGCCCACGCGCCATTCCATGCCGTCGTCAGCCAGGACCCCGCCCATGGTCGATGTCAACGATCCGTCGACACCAAACAGCGTTCCGGCATCGACAAAAAAGCCGCCATAGACGCCAAGTTCGTCCGGCAGACCCAAGGGGAATGTCACCTCCAGCCGGGAGATGAACCGATAGTTGCCGCCCAGCGAATCCAATGTTGTCGTGTCGCGCGGCCCGGCGCCCTGTCCGGCAAATCCACGCAGATTGTCGCCGCCCAGGAAATAGCGCTCGTTGATGCGGATATCATCGCCAAAGCCGATGATGCCCCCTGCCTCGACTTCCAATGACGCGATCACATCACCGCCAAAGAACGACGTCCACGCCTTCGCACTGGCCAGCGTGTTGGAATACCGTGCATCGCCGCCCGCCCCGGCAAAATCCTGGCGCCAGCGCAGGAAATAGCCTTCCGTCGGCTCGATCGGATCGTTCCGCTTGTCATAGGTCAGCGTATATCCAAAAATCGAAGACAGCCGCGACCCGTCATCGCGCTGGATGATCTGAGACGCCGTGGCCCCCACCTGGACATCGTCCTGACGGCCCTCATAGCGCAGGCGGATACGGGCATCGGCGCTGAGTGGAAATTCGATGAACGGGCTGAAGCCAAGGCGAACAAGTTCGAAGCTGGATTCGTCCGTTTGATCCTCGTCTACAAAGAAGGCGCGGACGCCGACCAGAAGGTCGCGATCCAAAAAGGCCGGTTCGATAAACTCGAAATCATAGATCTGGCGTGAACCTGCGGCGTTGACGCGCACATTGACGGTTTGACCACGGCCCAGGAAGTTGCGCTCGGTCAGCGTGACCGAGCCGATCGGACCGTCGCTGGTCGAAAAACCGGCGCCGAAGGACAGCGAGCCTGTGGATTTTTCCTGCACGCGCACCCGCAGCACGGCCCGATCTTCCGACGACCCTTCCTGCCGGTCGATCTCGACGCGGGAAAAATAGTTCAGCTTGCGTATCCGGTCGCGCGCTTCGCGGATCTTGCGCGAGTTGAACGGATCGCCTTCGATGATATCGACATTGCGCCGGATCACACGGTCCAGTGTGCGGCTGTTCCCTTCGATATCGATCCGCTCGATGAAGACGCGAGGACCTTCGACCAGGTTAAAGGTCAGATCGATGATCCGCTCTTCCGAATTCTTGCGGGGTCGCGCACGGACCTGAACGAAGGCAAAGCCCTGCTGGCCCGCCAGGTCGGTCAATTCGTTCGAAATACTGTCGACCAGCGTCGCGTCGAAGATCTCGCCGGTCAGATCATCCGGGACCGCCGCAATCAAGGGTTCGGGGTCCAGCCCGCGCGCATCGACGACCGTATCAACCTCGCCAAAGGTGTACTGTTCGCCTTCGCTGATCGTAAATGTGATGTAGAATCCGGCCCGGTCGGGGGACAACTCGGCAGTGGCCGACAGGACGGTGAAGTCTGCATATCCACGCTCGAAATAGTAGGCGCGCAGCAGATCCTTATCCAATTCAAGCCGATCAGGATCATAAACATCCGACGAGAAGAACGCCGAGAAGAGACCAGCTTCGGTCGTTTCGATCACGCTGCGCAGGCGGCGGTCGGAATAAAGCGTGTTGCCGACAAAATCGATGCGCTCGACTTCCGTGATATCGCCTTCGGTAATCTCGAAAACCAGATCGACGCGGTTATCGGAACGCTCGATGATGACCGGCTCGACCTCGGCGCCGTAGCGGCCCGTCCGGCGATAAACCTCGATGATCGACTGTGCGTCGGCTTCGGCTGCTGAAACCGTGAACGGCAGGCGGGAGCGCAGGCTGATGATCTGCTCGAGATCCTCATCTTTCAGTGCGTCATTGCCTTCAAAGGCGATGCGGTTGATCGATGGATTTTCGACGACCTCGACGATCAGTTCATTTTCGCCCGGCACGATCTGGACGTCGCGAAACAACCCTGTGTCGAAAAGCCGCCGAACCGCGCGGTTCAATTGCTCGGCTGTGACGGTCTGACCTTCGCGAAGGTTCATGTAGGACAGGATTGTTTCGGCTTCGATTCGTTTGTTTCCGCGAACCAGTACGCGCTGTTCGCGCGTGCCGTCCTGAGCCTGGGCCTCATTTGGCCCGCCAGATGCGAACTCGGTCATCAAGGCAATCGCGAGAATCGCGACAAAGCCCAAAACGCGGCCAAAATTACGGACGCAAGCGAGCGAAATCACCGTCATTCCCTGTCCCTCTCTGCCCGTGGGGCCGGTTCAGACCGGTTCTTCGCGGACAGGATCCTGTCGTTGCTTTTCAGGGTTCCAGGGGGGACTCAGTCCTGACTGAACCACTCCCCCAAACCGAGGTCATTGTTAAAGGTCACAAAGACCATAAGCAACAACAGAAGGCTGAGGCCAGCCATCGAGGAGTACTTGACAATCGTGTCATTGATCGGTTTTCCGCGCACCCATTCGTAGAGGTAGAAACTGAGGTGCCCGCCGTCGAGAACGGGAATCGGGAACAGGTTGAAAAGGCCGATGGCCGTCGAGACGAAGGCCACGAACATGATGAATTCCGGCAGGCCCCGGTCGGCTGCATTGGCGGAATGTTTTGCGATGCCGATCGGACCAGACAGCTGACTGGTATCAGCGCCCTTGAACAGCATCGCGTGAATGAAGACGACGGTATCGCGGACGATCCGCCAGACCCGCACGACGGCCCATTCTGCCGCGCCCGCAAATGAAATTGATACCATCGGCGGCGTGATGCCTTCGGCCGTCGCCAGTAACACGCCCATCGTCGGGATCGGCTCGATCTGGTCGGTCACCGGGTGGCGCCGCTCGACCATGTCAGGGGTGAAGGCGATGGTGATCTCGCGCCCATCGCGCAGCAGTTCGACCGATATTTCCTGATTAGGCGGCAAATCGGCTGTGACCAACTGCAGTTGGCGATGCGAATTGACCGATGTGCCGTGGATCTTGCTGATCAGGTCACCGACCCGCATCCCGGCGGCCAGCGCCGCGCCCTCGGCCTGCATCCCTGTCACTAAAGGCGGCAGTGAGTACTGCGTGTCAAAGCTGACGTTCTTACCGCCCCGTTCAACGACGACCGGCGTCGGCGCCCCATCGCTGCGCGCCAGCAAATTGGCGGCATCGTTGAAGGTTTCGATCTTCTTGCCGTCAACATCGAGGATGCGGTCGCCGACAACGAAACCGACGACCTCGGCATCCAGTCCGCCCAGATCGGCGACCACCGGCTCTTCCGACCGCTGCCCCACATAAAGCGCCAGAAAGAAGATGATGATGACCGAAAGAATAAAGTTTGCGAACGGTCCGGCCAGGACCGTCAAGGCCCGCGCCCGTAAACTGGCATTGTGAAAGGCCCGATGCCGATCCTCGGCCGGGATCTCGTCATCGTCGGCATGACCGGCAGAGGCGGGGTCCATATCGCCCAGAAACTTGACATACCCGCCCAGAGGAAGTGCCGCGACCTGCCATCTTGTGCCGTGCTTGTCGTCGCGCGCCCAGAGGACCGGGCCGAACCCGATCGAGTAAACCTCGGCTTTGATGCCGCACCAACGGCCCACCATGAGGTGGCCCAGTTCGTGTATCGCAACGACCACCGACAGCACGACCAGGAATGGAATGATGACACCCAAAGTCGGGCCAAGAACGGGGATGTGGTTCAGAAAGTCCATCGGGTCTCGCTCAATTCCCTGCGGGCATGGTTACGGTCAACTCGCGGGCCACACGCCGTGCCGTCTGGTCGGCGTCAAAGACGTCGTCCAGCATAGCAGCTTGGGGCTGCGCACCTAAACGCGAAAGTGTGGCTTCAACAAGGCTGGCCATATCGAGAAAGCCGATCTGGCCAGCGATAAAGGCGTCCAAAGCAATCTCGTGGGCAGCGTTCAGCGCGCAAGGCGTCAGCCCGCCGGCGGCCATCGCCTCCCGCGCCAGACGCAGTGCCGGGAAACGGGTAATATCGGGCGCTTCAAAGTCCAGCCGGGCGAGATCTGCGAAATCGAGCCGTTCGACCGGCAAATCGGGCCGCTCCGGCCAGGCCAGAGCGTATCCGATTGCGACCCGCATGTCCGATGGACCCAAATGCGCCAGGATCGATCCGTCGCGATAGCCGACCATGGAATGGATGATCGACTGCGGGTGGACCACCACCTCGATTTTGTCCGGGCCTGCCCCAAAAAGATGTCCGGCCTCGATCATCTCGAGCGCCTTGTTGAACATTGACGCCGAATCGATCGATATGCGTGCACCCATCGACCAGTTGGGGTGCGCGACCGCCTGTTTCGGGCTGGCCGCCGCCATTTGCTCGACACTCCAGGTCCTGAACGGCCCGCCGGAGGCAGTCAGCAGCAATCTTTCGATCGGCGTCTTCTCGTGGGCGACAAGCTGGAAGATGGCATTGTGTTCACTGTCGACCGGCAACAAACGGGCGCCGGACCTGGCGATTTCGTCCAGAAACAGCGCCCCGGCGGCGACCAGGGTTTCCTTGTTCGCCAGGGCAATCGTTGCCCCCTGCCGCACAGCCGCCAAGGTCGGGCGCAGACCCGCGGCACCGACAATCGCGGACATCACCACATCGACCGGGCGCGAAGCGGCCTCGATCAACGCATCGGGACCCGCCGCGGCTTCAATCCCTGTTCCGGACAGCGCCTGACGCAGGGCATCCAACCGCGCCGGATCTGCAGTGACCGCCAGATCGGCGTGCAGACGGCGCGCCGCGCTGGCCAGACCGTCAATATTCGCATGACCGGTCACCGCGACGACATCGAAACGGCCCGGGCCAAGCGATTCGACGACGGAAACCGTCGAATTCCCAATCGAACCCGTCACGCCCAATATGCTCAATCGCGTTGCCATCACCCCCCGAAAGATAGGTCGCTACCAGATAAAGACAGGTTGCCCGCGCGAGAACGTGACAACGGCTGCGACCAGAATGGCCGCCATGTGCCCGTCCAACCGATCCAGAAGGCCACCATGGCCGGGCAGGATAGACCCGGCATCCTTGACGCCAAAGCGCCGTTTGACCGCCGATTCCGCCAGATCGCCGCCCTGAGACAGGATGGCCGCCAGCATCGAGACGGTGCAAACCTCGTAAAAATAGGTCCCGGTCGTCGCCCAGGAAAACAGCCCGCCGACGACGAAGGCCAGCGCGACGCCGCCGCCCAAACCCGCCCAGGTCTTTTTCGGGCTGACGCGCGGCCAAAGCTTTGGTCCGCCGATGATCCGCCCCGCGAAGTAGCCGCCGACATCAGCGGCGATTACAACCAACGCCGCCCACAGGATGGATAAAAGCCCGATGGGGCCGCTTGTGCAGGGCACGCCGCCGCAACTTTCGATGCCGCGCAAAGCGACGAACGCAATGACTGCGGCCGAGATATAGACCCCGCCGACCAGCATCACGGTCGAGCGTAATCTGTCTTCGCCCGCACCTATCGCTGCCCACAGGATTGCTGCAACCGCAATGATCGCAGCATTGGCCGCCTGCGGCAGAACACCGTCCAGGGCAACGATGACGCCGCCCGCGATCACAACCGCCACAAAGGCCCGCATCGCAGCAGCAGGTTCGCGCCGGCCAAGCCGGCGAACGGCCCAGACTGCACCCACGAATGTCCCGGCGCTGACCGCGATCACGCCCCAGGACAATTGTGTCGACTGTGTCAGCAGCGCGCCCGCCGCCATTCCGGCGATCAGGACAATCACCTCGAACCGAAAACCGTCAGGCGCAATTGTCATGCGCCCCAATTCCAGCAACATGATCACGCCAGCAACCAGGATCAAAATCGTCGAAAACCAACCACCCAGCCAAATGCAGAAAAGCGCGAGACCGGCGACAACGAGGGCCGAGACAACACGGATGCGCAGGTCGCCAAACTGGGCCGAAGCGCCCTGCCCGCCCGTGTCAGACGTCACGCCTGTTTGGCCGTCACCGCACCAAAGCGGCGTTCACGCGTGCCATAGTTCGAGATCACCTCAGCCAGAAGTTCCGGGCTGAAATCGGGCCAGCATTCATCGACAAATACAAACTCGGCATAGGCCGCCTGCCACAACAGGAAGTTCGACACGCGGTGTTCGCCCGACGTTCGGATTACCAGATCGGGATCTGGCTGACCCGCCGTGAACAGCGACGCCGAAATCGCGCCATCGTCGATCTCTTCGGGTTCGATCTCGCCATCCGCGACAGCCTGGGCCAGTTTGCGGACGCCATACACGATCTCGCTGCGTGCGCCGTATGAGATGGCGATTTGCAAGACCATCCCATCGTTCTCGGCCGTGCGCTCCTCCATCATCGACATGAGATTTCGCAGATTGGCAGGCAATTGTGCGCGCTGACCGATAAAGCGCACGCGCACATTGTCGGCGTCCAACGCATCGACCTCGCGCACGATATACCGCCGGAACAGGCTCATCAGCACCCGAACCTCGTAATTCGGGCGCCGCCAGTTTTCGGTCGAGAAGGCGAAGATCGTCAGAACGCCGATCCCCATATCCGACGCAGCGCGGACAATTTCGCGCACCCTGTCGGCGCCACGGTGGTGTCCGAACGTGCGTGGACGACCACGTTCGACCGCCCAGCGGCCATTGCCATCCATAATGATCGCCACATGCCGCGGCATGTCCTGCTGGTCTTCCATCATTTGCAGTCCTGCTCTTGCTTCACTCAACGCATCCGGCCCCGGGGCCGGCACTCTCTACACCTGCATGATCTCTTCTTGCTTACCCTCTAATGCCTCGTCGATCTTGGTGATCGCTGCATCAGTCAGTTCTTGTATCTCATCAGTATAAAGCTTTTGTTCGTCCTCGGACATGCCTTCGGCCTTGGCCTTCTTGACCTGATCCATCCCGTCGCGGCGCACATTGCGCACCGCCACGCGGGCATTTTCGGCATACTGACCGGCAACTTTGGTCAATTCGCGGCGGCGCTCTTCATTCAGTTCCGGTATCGGCAGGCGCAGCAAGGTTCCATCCATCACCGGATTGATCCCAAGGCCCGAGGTTCGGATCGCCTTATCGACAGCGTTGACCATCGACTTGTCCCAGACGTTCAGGGTCAGCATACGCGGCTCGGGCACATTGACCGTTCCGACCTGGTTCAAGGGCGTTGCTTGTCCATAGGCCTCGACCGAAATGGCATCCAGCATACTGGCCGACGCCCGGCCGGTGCGCAGCGACCCAAAGTCGGACCGCAAAGACGTCAATGCGCCATCCATACGGCGCTGCAAGTCATCCAGATCAATTTCGATTTCGTCAGCCATTGTCCGACCCTTGATTATTTCGTCAGCCAGCGCAAATACGCATCAGCCGCCGACCTGCGTATAGCGCCCGCGTCCAAAGACCACTTCGGTCATTGCCCCAGGTTCCTGAAGCGAGAAAACCACAATCGGCAGGTTGTTGTCACGGGCCAAGGCAATACCCGATGCATCCATCACCTTTAGGTTCTTGGCCAGAACCTCGTCATAACTGACCCGGTCATAGCGGACCGCGTCCGGGTTCAGCTTGGGATCGCTGTCATAGACGCCGTCAACATTGGTTGCTTTGAAAAGCGCCTGACAGTTCATTTCGTTCGCGCGCAATGTCGCCGCCGTGTCGGTCGTAAAGTAGGGATTTCCCGTTCCGGCAGCGAAGATGATGATCCGTTTCTTTTCCAGATGCCGGATCGCCCGGCGCCGGATGTAGGGCTCGCACACCGTATCCATCGGGATCGCCGATAGAACCCGCGTGTGAACATCAAGCCGTTCCAGCGCCGATTGCACACCCAGCGCGTTCATCACCGTCGCCAGCATCCCCATATAGTCGGCCTGCGCCCGTTCCATGCCCTGTGTTGCGCCGGTCAATCCGCGGAAGATATTGCCGCCCCCGATCACCAGACAGATTTGAATGCCTTGATCATGGACTTTCTTGACTTCATTGGCGATGCGCTGAACCGTCGGCGGGTGCAATCCAAAGCCCTGATCGCCCATCAATGCTTCGCCCGAGAGCTTGATCAACACACGATCAAAGAGCGGGGTTTCGCTGGTGTCCTCGGCGGCTGCAGACATATGGCGACTCCCCTTTTGCGGCTGGCCTGCGTTATGTCCGAAGGTGCGCTGGCTGGCAAGGCGGGACACATGCAAAATGACAGCAGAAATGGCGCACGCCCGCCGCCGGTCGCGACCGGGGCCTCCGGTCAGCCAGGCGCACGGCATTCCGCAAATCAGCCGAAGGAAAGAAGCAAATGACGGCCTATCTGATTGTTCGCGCAGAAGTTGCAGAAGGCGACATCGCCGATTTCGACCGATGGTACGAAACCGAGCATCTGATTGACGCCCACAAAGCCTTTCGATCGCTATCGGCACGTCGCGGGTGGGTAGAAAACACACAAGGCGTCCACATCGCGATTTACGAGTTTGCATCGTTGGAACACGCCAACAGCATTGCGAACGGCTCGCCAGAGATCACAGCACTGATCGCCGAATTCGATCGGGTTTGGCAAAACCGCGTTGTCCGAAAGCGGGAAGTGGTCGGCGTTAGCCAGTCCCTCTAAATTTCCACTCCGAACCGGATCACGGCGCGGCGGAATAGAATATTTCCTGACGGAATGCTGGCTTAAGGCGCCAATCGAAATATTTCTGGCGCAAACCCGTCGTCACTGCGCCAGGGACGCCGTTGGAGAACGCCCTGTCATCGACTTTGGTGATTGGAACAACGCCGCCGCCGGTCGAGGACAGAAAAACCTCGTCTGCCTCCAGGAATTCCTCCAGCGGCAATGGACGGCTTTCGGTCTTCAGTCCGGTCTCGCGCGCCATTTCCAGAACCGTGCGCCGCGTGACACCGTGCAAAACGCCATGATCCGACGTGATCACCCGGTCATCCTTCACTGCAAACACGTTAAAGCCGGGCCCTTCGGTGACGTTGCCTGCATGGTCCAATAGAACGACGGTCTCGTATCCGTTGTCCTTGGCCTCGAACAATCCGGCGGTGATGTCGCCCCAGTGATAGTTCTTGGCGCGCGGATTCACGCTGTCTTCCGGTATCCGCCGGACATCTTTGGCTACCCACATCGAGGTACCTTTTTCGGCAATCTCGGGTTTCACCAAATTCACATACGGCACGACCCAGGCGAAGAAATGATTGGCACACTCCCTGGGGTCGCGCGTGCCCGGGATCAATGGCACGCCGCGCGCAGCAACCATCGCGCAATAGGCCGCGCGCAGGTCCGTTCTGGCCACCGTCGCATGCATAACCCGGCGGACCTCTGCCGCGTCGACGCCCGGATCCAAGCGTGTCGCAGCCATCGAGGTCATGAAGCGCTCGATATGGTCGTCCAGCCGAAAGAAACCGCCGTCCCAGACAGACGCGACATCATAGGTGATGTCCGATCGGGTCACCCCCCAGTCCGTCACCGGGATCTTCGCCTCGGCAATCGGTACGATTTCGCCGTTCATCCAGGCGGCGCCCTTGCTCCAATCGGTCATATGTCCTCCGCTCGCTGCAATCAGGTCAGCGTTATGGCACCAGTTCTTCCGGCTTCATCTCCAGATGCAACTCGTCGCCCGTATAGGGCGTGGCGCGCGCCAGATCGGCGTCGAACTCGATCCCGAGGCCGGGCTCGCCCGTCGGGATCACATATCCGTCCTGCCAGACCATGCCCTTGACGACGTCGCCGTGGAAACCGTCCCAGCGTTCGATCGATTCCAGGATCAGAAAGTTCGGAATACAAGCCGCCAGCTGCGCATTCGCGGCCCCTTCGACAGGCCCGCAATAAAGATGCGGCGCCATCTGCGCATAATGCGTCTCGGCCATGGCGGCGATCTTCTTGGCCTCCAGGATTCCGCCGACCCGCCCCAGTGCCGGTTGCAGTATCGACGCGGCCTTGCATTGCAGAACGCGGGCAAACTCGTATTTGGTGGTCAGCCGCTCGCCCGTTGCAATTGGCGTCGATGTCCAGGCGGCCACTTCTGCCATCTGTTCAGGCATCTCGGCGGCCACAGGCTCCTCGAACCACAGCGGCTCATAAGGTTCGATCCGCCGCGCCATCCGCTTGGCGCCCGAGGTCGTGAACTGGCCGTGCGTTCCGAACAGTAAATCCGCCTTGGTTCCGACCGCGCTGCGCAGGGTCTTGCAGAACGCCTCGGACCGCTCCAGATCTTCAAGCCGGGGCATATGCGGATCATAGACCGTATAAGGCCCGGCGGGATCGAACTTCAGCGCGTTGAACCCCATGTCCAGATAGTCCAGGGCCCGCTCGGCAGCCATGTCGGGATTGGTGTAGATGGTATCCGCATCATCGTCGGGATAAACATCGCCATCTGGCGGGTAGAGATAGGTGTACGACCGGATCCGGTCGCGGCAGCGCCCGCCCAGAAGATCGTAGACGGGTTTTCCGGCAGACTTACCCAGAATGTCCCAGCAGGCAATTTCCAGCCCGCTGAGCACGCCCATCAGCGATGCATCGGGCCGGGCCGAATAGCCGGACCCATAGGTCAGCCGCCAAAGATGTTCGATCCGGTGCGGGTCGGCCCCATCGAAATACCGGGCGAAAACATCGCGCACCATGTCGGCAACCACATGCGGGCCGAAGGTTGCGGCATAAACCTCTCCGACGCCTGTAATCCCGTCATCGGTCGTCAGTTGGACAAAAATAAAGTACCGCCCGCCCTTGCGGGGTGGCGGGTTACCGACAACAAAAACCTCGCAATCGGCCAGCTTCATGCGTCAGCACCGATCATCACGACATTGCGCAGGCCTTCGCCCTTTCGGGTGGCCGTCATGGCTTCGTTGACTTGATCGAAGGCAAAGCGCTGACTGACCAGTTCATCCAGTTTCAGCTCGCCGGCTTCATACATTTCGACCAGCTTGGGGATCTCTTCTTTGATCTTCATGTGACCCATCAGCGACCCCAGAACCCGGTGCGACAACGACGAGAAGATGACCGGCGAAAAGGTTGTGACGGCCTGCAAGGACGGCATGCCGACCAAAACGATCGCACCGCCCGGCGCTGCCATGCGAAAACTCTGATTGATCGCCGCCTCGGACCCGACCGTCACCAGGACATAGTCTGCGCCGCGTTTACCGGTCGCCCCTCGGACACCGCGGATCGCATCGTCCTGCCCTGCATTGACACGGTCCGTCGCGCCGAAGGCCATCGCTGCCTCCAACCGGTCCTCGGCAAGGTCGACGGCGATGATCTGACCGGCGCCGGCATGCTTTGCCCCCTGGATCGCGTTCAGCCCGACGCCGCCGCAACCGATCACCGCAACGCTGGCGCCTTGCTCGATCTTGGCGGTATGTGTCGCCGCACCGAACCCTGTGATCACACCGCAGGCAAGCAGCGCAGCCGCTTCCCAGCTGATCTGATCGCCGACCTTCACGGCCTGACTGGCGTGGACCACGGTTTCCTCGGCAAACGCTGCTGTCTTGATCCCATGGGTCACCGGAGCGCCGTCTTTGGACAGCGGCGAATAAGCATCGCGCAAATGCGTCTCGCAGGTGGCCAGATAGCCTTTGTCGCAGCAGGGACAGGTGCCGCAATGGCGCACCAGCGTCACCGCCACCCGGTCGCCCACGGCCAGATCGCTGACAGCGTCGCCAACCTCGACAATCACACCCGAGGCTTCATGGCCCAGCACCATCGGCAATTCGCCGCCCAATTCGCCATCGGCAAAGTGAATATCGGAATGACAGATCGCGCAGGCCATCAGCTTGACCCGTACCTCACCCTGACCGGGCGGACGTTGCTCCAGATCCCAGAACTCGAACTCTTTCCCAAACTCGGTCAGAACGGCGGCGCGCATGTCATTTCCTCTCCGGCAATTTGCCCGCACGATTGACCGCCGCGCGGCCAAGCGCAAGCCCCACGTCGACGTCATCATCATTCGGAAATCATTCCGGTGATCCGCGGACAGATCCGCCGCCGCCGGAACACCCGCGCCCCTTGGCAGACCCGCCGCTTCCTGCCAAAACCTGCCCCAAAGACGGAGGAACGACCATGCGACTTGCCGACGGAATGAGCCGGTTGGGCACCGAAACAGCGTTCGAGGTGCTGGCCCGGGCCGCCGAATTGCAGCGCGCAGGCAAGGACATCATCAATCTCGGCATCGGTCAGCCCGATTTCAAAACGCCCGACCACATCGTCGAAGCTGCGATCAAGGCGCTGCGCGACGGGCACCACGGCTATACGCCGGGCCAGGGGATTTTGGAGTTGCGCGAGGCGGTCGCCGCCGATGTTCACGCCCGGCGCGGGGTCGAAGTCAGTCCGGACAATATCTGCATCATGCCCGGCGGAAAGCCGACAATGTTCTTCTCGATCCTGATGTTCGGCGCGCCAGGCGCCGAGATCATGTATCCCGACCCCGGATTTCCAATCTATCGGTCGATGATCGAATATACCGGCGCTCGGCCAGTGCCGATCATCCTGCGCGAAGAAAACGAATTCGCGTTCTCGGCCGATGAAGTTCTGGCCCAGATCACGCCTGCGACCCGTTTGATCATCGTCAACTCGCCCGGAAATCCGACCGGCGGCGTCACGCCGCGTGAAGAGGTCGAAAAACTGGTGACCGGGCTGCCGCAACATGTCGCGCTGATGTCGGACGAGATCTACAGCCGGATGCTTTATGAAGGCCGCGAGCACGTTTCGTTTCTGGCCTATCCGGAAATCCGCGACCGCCTGATCCTGTTGGATGGCTGGTCCAAGACCTATGCAATGACAGGCTGGCGGCTTGGTTATTCGATCTGGCCCGATGCTTTGATCGAGAAAGTCGTGCGGCTCTGCGTCAATAACCATTCCTGCGTGAACGCGCCGACACAACTGGCCGGGATAGCGGCGCTCGACGGGCCGCAGGATGCTGTCGACACCATGATGACCGCATTCGATGAACGCCGCCGGGTGATCGTGCCGCTGCTCAACCAGCTTCCCGGGTTTCGCTGTCTCGATCCGGGCGGTGCGTTCTATGCCTTTCCCAATATCGCCGGCACGGGTATGGGCGCCAAGGAATTGCAGACCCGGCTGCTGGAAGAGGCATGCATCGCGACCGTTGCAGGACCCAGCTTCGGCATTCATGCGGGCGAGTTCATCCGTTTTTCCTATGCCAATTCGGTCGAGAATATCCGCCGTGCGGTCGAGCGGATCGGCAATTTGCTGACGAATTGAGTGATATACCGCACCTGCTATTGGAGACCCGATGACCGCCCGATCCGTTACGTTTACCCATGCAATCACCCGCGCCCCGGCGGACACTGCGGTCGATGGCCTGCGCGCCGTCGATACCGGCGCCCCCGATCTTGCACGCCTTAGGCGGCGTCTTCATTTAAGCGAGCCAGGCCATTGTGCATGCGAGGGATACGAAGGCTCGGAAGGACGATATAGTCTTTTCGCACCGTAGGGCTATGCGGCGGAAGCGTTTGATCCTATTGAAGAAACATTCGACAAGGTGGCGTTCTTTGTAGAGCGACCAATCGATTGCCTTTTGTGCTGTTCGCGTCGGATTTTGCTTGATCTGCGCCTTTGCATCAAGTTCATCAACGATGAAGGCCCGCAGGTAATCAGCATCATAAGCCGCATCTGCCATGACGTGCCCGACGCCCGAAAACCCCTCGATCAAGCCGCACGCCTGAGGGCAATCACCCCACTGACCGGGCGTAATCGTGAAGCGGATCGGCAGGCCAAGCGCGTCGACTGCGGCGTGGATTTTCGTGGTCAGGCCGCCTTTGGAGCGTCCGATTGCGTGAGTTTCAGCCCCCCTTTTGCGCCGCTGGCGTCTGCATGGGCCTTGCAAATGGTCGCATCGATAAGGACGTATTCGAAATCCGGATCAGCGCTTAACGCTTTGAAAAGACTCTCCCAAATGCCCGCATGTGTCCACCGCCGGAACCGGCAATGTGCGGTCCGCCAGTTGCCCAGTTCAGGCGGAAGATCACGCCAGGGCGAGGCTGTACGAGCCAACCACAGGATTGCATCAAGGAAAAGCCTGTTGTCTGTCGCCGTGCGCCCTCGGTCGCCTTTTTTGCCGGGGACAAGCGGTTCAATCTGCGCCCATTGCGCGTCCGTCAGGGTTCGTCTGCTCAAGATCACCTCCGTTTTCGACCTTGAATCAAATCCCAACCAGTTTGGGAACCCCCTAAATGAAGACGCCGCCTAAGGCGGATCATGCCGACTATATCGCGGCCCTTCGTTCGACCGGCGCCGTTGTCGTCGAGCTTCCGGCCTTGACCGCATTTCCCGATTCGGTCTTTGTCGAAGATGCGGCGCTTTGCCTGCCCGAAGTGGCGATCGCGATGCGCCCCGGCGCGCTCAGCCGTGCGGGCGAGCCTGCCGCGATCGTGCCCGAACTCGCAAAGCTCTACTCAGAGATCCGCGAGATCGAAGGCCCCGGATTTATCGAAGGCGGCGACATTCTGGTGACCGAGAGTGAAATTCTGGTTGGCACATCAGCGCGTACCGATCTTGCGGGGATTGATGAGCTGGGCCGGATCGTCGCCGATTGGGGATGGACCGTGCGCCAGGTCGCCACCCCGCCCGGCGTTCTGCATTTCAAGACCGATTGTTCGCTGATGGCCCCCGACACGGTTCTGGCAACGCCGCGCCTGGCCGCCACCGGGTGTTTTGACGGCTATCAGGTGATCGAGACCGCCGACGGCGAAGACGCTTCGGCAAATGCCATCCGCTTCAATGATCTGGTGATCTTTCCGGCCGGGTTTCCGCGCACCGCCGACCGGTTGGACACGGCAGGGTTTTCATTGCGCGAGGTTGGCAATCGCGAAGCCGCCAAGCTGGACGCCGGAATGTCCTGCCTGTCGCTTCGCTTCACGCCATCCTAGGCCGCCTCGGGCGCACAGGTCGCGATCACCCCTTGGTCGCCACCCTGCCCGACCCGTGCGCGGCAATGGTCCAACACACAAAGATCAAGATCAGATACAGCCCATGCTCGCGAAGTTCGGCGCGGTCGCCCGCGACCACGTCGAAAATTGAGAACGCGATCATCGTCGCCGCCGACAGGAAGAAGCCCAGATCGACTAATCGGGAAAATCCGGCCGGGCGCCTGCCGGTTGCGATCAGCAGCAAGGCCAGCAACAGGGGTACGGCCACGGCGATTTCCCAGACACCGGCAAAAATCAAGACGGGCGCGATAAAGTCGGCTGACACGCCCATATTCTCGAAATACCCGGCGAACTGCCCGGTCCGGTCTTTTCCATACCACGTCATCAGACCCAAATCGGTTCGGTGCAGGAACTTGTCCAAACCGTTCATGGCCCAGAACACCAGCCAATAGCCGATGGCGGCGGCCTGCATCAGCGCCGCCGTGCGCCCGGTGTCACGGCCTGCGCCGCCAGCTTGGTCCAGATCGCGCAGGATCCGATCGTCAGGGCCTGCGGTTTCGGTTTCGCGAATGTGCTTGTTCATCTCGACCTCCAACCAATGCGGGAAGTTCCGCGTGTCGAAGGTCATTGTCCGTGTGGCGGCATTTTATTCATGGGCACAAGCTGCAGGTCCTGTGCAAATTGCCCGGAAGATTTCCGGTGTGCCGGGCGGCCACGAAAAAGGACGGGAAAAATCCCGCCCTTGGTCAGATCGTTCCAGATGCGAACGGCGCGCGGGCCGCCCGGCAATCAGGTCTCAGGACCCGGCCAGCTTCGCCACTTCATCGGCGAAATCGTCGTCGCCCTTCTCGATGCCTTCGCCGACTTCCAGTCGGACGAAGCCCGTGACCGTTGCGCCCGCTTCAGCGGCGGCCTTTTCAACGGTCAGATCCGGGTTGACGACGAAGCTCTGCTTCAGAAGGCAGACCTCCTGATAGAACTTGTTCAACCGGCCTGTGATCATCTTCTCGATGACTGCTTCCGGTTTGCCGGATTCGCGGGCCTGTTCGGTCAGAACCTGCTTTTCACGCTCGACCAGGGTTGCGTCCAGATCGGCGACATCCAGCGACGCCGGATTGGTCGCGGCAACATGCATCGCGATCTGCTTGCCGATTTCCGCATTGCCACCGTCATAAGCAATCAGCACGCCGATTTTACCCATGCCCGGCGCCGCAGCGTTATGGACATAGCTGGCGACCGAGCCGCCGGGCAGCTTGGACATACGGCGCACCGACATGTTCTCGCCAATCGTCGCGATCTTGGCGGTGATGACGTCGGCAACTGACTTGCCGCCCAGATCAGCCGCTTTCAGCGCTTCGACATCGCCTGCGCCAAGCGCGGCAGTGGCGATCCCACCGACCATCGCCTGGAACTCCGGGTTCCGGGCGACAAAGTCGGTTTCCGAATTGACTTCGACAGCGACGCCCGTGCCGCCATTGACCGCAACGGCAACCAGACCCTCGGCAGCCGTACGGCCCGACTTTTTGTCGGCCATGGCCAAGCCTTTGACGCGCAACAGATCGACCGCGGCGTCCATGTCGCCTTCGGTTTCGGTCAACGCCTTCTTGGCGTCCATCATGCCCGCGCCCGTCTTGTCGCGGAGTTCCTTTACCAGCGCGGCAGTAATAGCCATCGTCTTGTCTCCATTTACCTTGGCGCGCCCAAATGGTGGCGCCGGCCTTCTAATTCAAGGGTGCCGCGGGACCGTGACGGTCCCGCCGGTCATGCAGCAATGCTGAAAGCGATCAGCTGGCCGGGGTTTCCTCGGCCGCAGCCTCTTCAACAGGTGCGGCAGCGACGGCTTCTTCGATCGCCGGCTCCTCTGCTGCGCCCGGATCTGCATCCAGCGCTTCCTCGCCCGGCATCTCTTCCAGCTCGCCCAAGTCGAAACCGGCAGCGCCCAGTTGCGAGGTCATACCGTCGATCACCGCACGGGCGGCCAGATCACAGTAAAGACCGATCGCGCGCGCAGCGTCATCATTCCCCGGGATCGGGAAATCGACGCCTGCAGGGTCCGAGTTCGAATCCAGGATCGCGACGACCGGGATGCCCAGCTTGCGGGCTTCGGCAACCGCAAGGTCTTCCTTGTTCGTGTCGATCACAAACAGCATGTCCGGGACACCGCCCATTTCGCGGATCCCGCCCAGCGAGGCCGTCAATTTGCCAAGCTCGCGCTCCAGGTTCAGGCGCTCTTTCTTGGTAAAGCCCTCGGCTTCGCCCGATGCCATCATCTCGTCGAGCTGCTTGAGCCGGTTGATCGAATTGGAGACGGTTTTCCAGTTCGTCAGCGTTCCGCCCAGCCAGCGGTGATTCATATAGTATTGGGCCGACCGCTCGGCCGCGTCCTTGACCGGCTGCGCGGCCTGACGCTTGGTGCCGACGAACAGGATTCGCCCGCCGCCTGCCACACATTCACGCATCGCATTCAGCGCTGCATCCAGCAGCGGAACCGATTGCGTCAGATCCAGGATGTGGATGCCATTGCGCGACCCATAGATATACGACCCCATCTTGGGGTTCCAACGGTGCGTCTGGTGTCCAAAGTGAACGCCTGCTTCCAGAAGCTGGCGCAAAGAGAATTCTGGCAGAGCCATCTCGCATTTTCCTTTCCGGTTTTGCCGCAGCGGGAGCAGAGGGCACATGCCCCCAACCGGCGGACCTTCAGGGATGTCTCCCCCAATGGCCCAATCCCGCCTGTGGATTTCGTCGCGGCGCTATAGCGGGGACAGATCGGGTATGCAAGGGGCAGCGTTCCGCATGCAGGGGCCGGGCGCCAAAAAGCTCATCACCGCCGCCGTGATTGCGGGTCCTGCCCCCATATAGTTGTGGGGCCTTTTTCGGAGACCAGTACGTTGGAGCAAAGGCCCAGGAATAAGGGCCCGAAAAGCCATTCACGCCTTGTGACCCATTTCAATATGCCGTTCCATCCGGGTGAAAGAAACGCCTTTGGCTGGGTCAAAAAATCGAACACACCATCAACCAATGATCAAAAAAATCGAACGATGCCAAGCTATTATGCACTTGATAATGACCTGATTGTAATAGAGGTCGCGGTGATTGGGATGCTTCCGCAATTAAAGTTGCGCCGGGCGAGTACAGTTCTGATTACGCCACCGGAACCTAATTGTTTATTTACAATTCCGACGACACGAAACGCGCGTAGATTGATGCACTGATCATGAAATCAATACTTAGTTTTAAAAAATCCAAGATTTATTACCGCTGTGGCGATCTCGACGCCCATATTGTTAAATTAGTTGAATAATAGGAAGATAATGAACGTATTTCGTTGTTCGTCCTTTAAGACACGAAGAAAAAACGCCGAATGTCGCCAATACAAAGATTGCTGACCGAAGAAGTGACCACAACATGCGGTGCAGCGTGTGCAACTCGGTTAAATTGGATGGGGAGTGAGCTGACCCCTTTGCGTCAGGTGGAGACCTTGAGCTATTTGTTGCTTAGGAGCTTTGCGATACTTATCGCGAGAAAGGGTTATATGGCGCTGAAATCATTTAGTTTTTCTCCCTTTCGATCGTTCGTCTGCACGCATTCCACGAAGACGGCTTTACCGGCCTGAGGCAAATTGCACTCTGACTGTCTGTGAAAAGTTAACTAATTCCAATTCGACCTGCATTGGCATGGAAATTCCGGATATCTTGAAGGGGCGCAGCGGCCTATTGAACGAGAACGACGGGGCCATCTGAACGAGTTCCAATTTCCCGGTGCTAGTCGCAAAAAAGCCGACACAAAATTAAAGAGGCAGACGAATATGGACCTGGATCAGGCGATCCAACAGCGGCGCAGCATTCGCGGGTTCACGCCCGATCCGGTGCCGCAGGCTCTTTTGGAAGAGATCATCGCGCTGGCGACCCGCGCGCCGTCTTCGATGAACACCCAGCCCTGGCATCTGCATGTCCTGACGGGCGAGCCGTTGGAGCGCGTGCGCGAGGGCAACTCGACCCGCATGCTGGAAGGCGTGCCGCCGCAGCGCGAAATCGAATCCCATGGCAACTATGACGGCGTCCATCGTGAACGCCAGATCGAGATTGCCGTTCAATTGTTCGAGGCCATGGGGATCGAGCGTCACGACAAAGAGCGCCGCCAGGACTGGGTCATGCGCGGCTTTCGCCAGTTCGACGCACCGGTCTCGGTCGTTGTCTGTTTCGACAAATCGATCCAGAACCACGGCGTCATCGCCCATTTCGACCTGGGGGCCGTAACATATGGGCTGGTGCTGGCGGCGTGGAGCCGGGGCCTCGGCGCCGTCATCAACGGCCAAGGCATCATGCAATCCCCGGTCGTCCGCGAGCACGCCGGGATTCCCGAAGATCAGGTCATTATGACCTGCGTGGCGCTGGGCTGGCCCGATGAGAGCTTCTCGGCCAATGCTGTCAAGTCACGGCGCCGACCGGTCGAACAGGTGGCCACGTTCGTTGGATTCGACGCCGGTGATGTGCCGGATGGCCAATAGCAAACACTTGGGCGGCTAGAGCACTTTCCAGCCTGACTGCAAAAGTCAGGCGTCGCGAAAGTGCGGCCAATCAATGACTTAGAGCGCCGGATCTGAGTCAATCAGATCGAAACGTGCTCTAAGTGTCGACCAAATCCGGGTTCGGAATGATCGTCGACTTGACGGTCTTCATTGCCATCGCATCCGCGACCGCGGCGCTTATTCCGGTCTCGGAAAACTCGTAAAGGCTCTGCATCTCCAGCCAGGGGTATCGGTCGCGCGCCGACCAGAGCATATCAACCCCCTTGACCAGATCGTTCGCCGTGAACGCCCAGGACCCAAGGACGTTTAGATCCTTGGTACAAATCCGGTGCCAGTTGGTCTGGATCGACCCTGCGTCAGTGAATTGGCCCATCTCGACATAGGTCCCGCCATCGCGCAGAAACTCGATCCCTTCCGGCCCCGCCGTTGGATGCCCCGAACAATCCAAGACCAAATCGGCGCCATACCCGCCGACAACCTCGCGCACGGCCTTGATCCGGTCCTCGGCGCTTTCCTGTTCTTCGATGTCGATGGTGGCTTCGGCGCCGAATTTCCGGGCGAGTTTCAGGCGCGGTTCTTCAGGCGCGCCGACGGCGATCACCCGCCCTGCCCCCATTTCCTGCGCCGCCGCGATGGCCAGAATGCCAATCGGTCCGGTGCCCTGAATAACCACTGTCGCATTCCACGGAAAACCGCCGACACGCTGCGCCCGCTCCAGCGCTCGGATGCCTGATGTCAGCGGCTCGGACAATGCGCCCAAGCGCAGCGACATCTGATCGGGCAGCTTGTAGATCTTGGTTCCCGGCAGTTCCTCGAAATCGACATAGACCATTTCGGCCCAACCGCCCCAAAGATGCGGCGCCTTGTTGAACCCCAGATAGCGCCCATAGTAGACCGGCGTCAGGCACTTGTTCGCCGTCTCGGGATAATGCAGGCACCAGTCGCAATGCCCGCACGGCATCAGCGGCGGCAACATCAGCTTCGATCCGACCCCGATGGGCTTGCCCATGAAGTCGGTCTTCAACCCGTCACCGATCTCGACAACAACGCCGGCCAGTTCGTGTCCCAGCGTAAACGGCCAGGGCAGCGGTTTTGGCCAGTGCCCTTTCAGGATGTGCAGGTCAGTCCCGCAGACGCCGCAGGCGCCGATCTGAATCAGGGCGGCCTTTGGA
This sequence comes from uncultured Limibaculum sp., assembly GCA_951813525.2. Taxonomy (GTDB): domain Bacteria; phylum Pseudomonadota; class Alphaproteobacteria; order Rhodobacterales; family Rhodobacteraceae; genus Thermohalobaculum. Next base: position 450,440 of record CATOTJ020000002.1, on the reverse strand, counting down.
CCGATCTTGGGCCGCGGCACCGTCTGCATGACCGGATCGGCCCCTGGGCCCGCGAAAGTCGCAACGCGTATCTCATTCATCCCGGTCAACTCCCCAAATCGTCAGGACCGGGCGAGTGGACTGCAACGCTGCCGGGCGCTCAAGGCGCTGCTGCCCGGCACCGTTCAGGTATAACATCCCGGCCACTGGCCCGTCCGGCATTACTTGGCAGCAATCGATGCGGCCTCGTTCAACAGCCCGCACCCGGCCAAAGCTGCGCGAACCGCGGCCTTTTGCGCGTCGCTTGCGGGCGAGGTCGGGCGCCGCGCCAATCCGGCAGGCACCCCTTGCAGGGCCTGCGCGTATTTGCAAAGCGACGGCATATTGTCCTGACCGATCGCGTCCCAGACCGGCATCAGGCGTTCATGCAGATCGCGCGCCGTCGCGTGATCACCTGCCTGGGCTGCATCCCACAACCGCCGTGATGGTCCCGGCGCCGCCGTCAGGATCGCCGCAATCGATCCGCGGGCGCCCAGCGTATAGGACAGATAAAGCAACGCATCGACGGCGGAAAAAATCAGGTTTTCCGGTGATGCCCGCCTTTGCAGATCGGCGAACAGCTTCATGTCGCCCGCAGATTGCTTCACGCCAGCGACCCCTGGCACCTCCGCCATGATCCGTAGCAACAGGTCAGGCGACAGATAGCACCACGGCACAACATTATAGATGATGATCGGGACGCCGCATTCGCCATGAACCCTGCGGAAGTGATCGACAATCGCGTCATCATCCGGTTTGAACAGGTAATGCGGCGGTGTAACCTGCAAGGCCGCCACCCCCAGGTCGCGCACCAAAAGGCCGCGCCGTGCCGTCTCGGCGGTCGAGTTCGTCACAATCCCGGCGACAACCGGGACGCGCCCGGCAACGGCGCGCACCGTTTCGGCCATCAGATCTCGGTATTCCTCGCGGTCCAGCGCATGGCCCTCGCCGGTCGATCCGCCAGCGGCCAGCCCGTGCACACCTTCGGCAATCAGCCAATTGACCTGCGCCTCGACGGCGGACAGTTCGATGGTGTCGTCTTCGCGAAAAGGCGTGGTGAACGGGGACACAATCCCCTTCAGATCTTGCAACATGGCATCCTCCCGGTTTTTTGGAAGGATGCTAAACCCACGCGCCCGCTGCAAGAGGTTCGGGCGATCAATCGCGGAACTCGCGCATCGGGGCCAATATTGTCAATCGGCCCGGTAAGGATTTGATCAGGCGGTCAGAGAACCTTCAGGTCGGATGCAGCCATGCGTCCGTCGCGGCTCTCCTCCATCTCGAACTCGACCTTTTGGTTCTCGTTCAAGCCTTCCAGCCCGGACCGTTGCACGGCCGAGATGTGCACAAACACATCCTTGCCACCATCGTCGGGTTCGATAAATCCATATCCTTTTGTGGTGTTGAACCACTTCACGGTGCCCGTCGGCATGTGAGCTTCCTTTCCTGCGACCAACCGGCCGCTATGGGGGAAAAAGCAGCGCCCCCAATGTTCATGCGTGGACTGATGGTCCGTCCGCGCCTTCTTGGTGCGCAGGTAGGATCGTTCTCAGGCCAGTTCACGTTCAGATCGCTCCGAACCCCCCGAAACTAGCGCAAAACGCGATTCCTCTCAACGGTGATACGGCTCGACACAAATCTGTGAATACGTCGCAAAGTCACAAAAATCGGTCTCAAACCTCGTTTATTGGTCCTTTAGCGCACTATTCGCGACGATTACGCTTGAACCAATTGCCTGGACATGCGATGTGGCGCGCGCCTGTTACGCTATCGATCCTTGCTACCGACACCGGCTGCACCGTCGATCTTGCTCTGACTGTGCCACAGCTGCCGCACGTTGCGGGCAGCGTTAAACTGCAAGGAATTCCACGATGGCCACTGGCACCGTGAAATGGTTCAACTCTACTAAAGGCTTTGGATTCATCCAGCCTGACGAAGGCGGCAAAGATGTGTTCGTGCACATTTCGGCCGTCGAACGCGCCGGTTTGACCGGGCTGGCCGATGGCCAGAAAGTCAGCTACGACCTCGAAGCTGGCCGCGATGGCCGCAGCGCAGCCTCCAATCTGCAGCTGGCCGACTGATCCCGCTTGGTTTGACGTCTGACGTCAAACCATCCGGCACTTCAGTCACCCAAAGACCTGGGGCGTGATCTGGTCCAACCAGATCAAAATACTCCCCAGCAGCGCCCAAGCGGGCGGCGCCAACGCCGCTCGTACAAGCCTCTCGCGAGCGCGACACCAGATATTTCCGCCCCCAGACATCGCTGATCAGGCAGGCCGCCACCGCGGTCGGCGCGATGCATTTTGCCGGTTCCGCATTGCATCCTGGCGCGGGGCAACGCAGGCTTACACCCATCTGCCGAATTGCCGCGCGATCGAGGGCGTCCCTGACGATGATGGAACCACACCGACTGTCGATCGCCGATATCCGCGTCCCGGTTAAACGCGTCAAAACGCTGGAGCCCGACAAGGTCGAGGCCCTGGCCGAGGACATCCTGGATAACGGGCAAAAGACCCCGATCCAGTGCCGCGTCGACCCGAAGGCCGCCACCCCGAGCTATATTCTGGTCGAGGGGCTGCACCGGCTGGAGGCGCTGAAAGCGCTGGGCGAAGAGACGATCACCGCCTATCTGGTCCAGGCCCGGCTGCGATAGCGCTGGGCGCGACAGCACAGACAAAATGCATGTTCACGCCGCCTGCGCACCGCCTGTCGCGGCGCCGGGGTGTTTGGCGGTCTCTTGATGGGGGGCGGCATGCCCTGCCGTGGGACCGGTTCGATTGGCGCGCTTGGGCAGAACCGGAAATGCATAAGCATATGTGAAACGACTGCGCAGCCGCCACTTCGAACCCTTTGGGTCCGCGGGCCCCCGGCGGTGATGAACCGCTGTCTGGGAGACACGCGTGGGTCGGCCTCTGTAGTCTCGATCTCACGCGTCACAGGTCTCCCTGCTCAGCGGTGCACGGCGAGAGAGATACGTTTGGCCGGTTAATGAGTTGTGAATGTTGCAGGGATGGGAGGAGGAGCGGGCGGTGGGAGCTCATCTGCCGTCCTGCAGACGGCTCTGGAACCCAGGCTAAAACAACCAAAGACAACCTACCCTAAATGGCCAGCAACAAGGGTTTAAACGGGCTTGCATAATAAGTTGCCGTTTTCGAGAGAACGAGTTTCGACATCGCGCCAAAGCGCACATATAGGGCTTGATGCAATATCACGCACAATATATAGTGACTTCGCGATAATGGATGTTGCGGAGGTTGCTATGCAAAAGATATCACCGATCGGAAAGTTTTGCCGAACGATGAGGCGCGAGCATCGCAAGCACATGATTCACATGGCGGATGAAATTGGAATCTCACCGTCTTACTTAAGCGAGGTAGAGGCCGGGGAGCGGGTCGTTACACGGGTGTTCGTAGAAAAAATCGAACAATACTTTTGCCTTGATGAATTCAGTATCGCGATACTTCATCGAGCGGCGCGTCGATCAAATTTTGAATTCACAGGGCCAACCGCACAGCAGGACTTTTCGACGGCGGCTTTTGGAGAACCACACTCTGCAAATAACGTCGGGGCGAAAAAATGAATTCAAAACAAAGGCAACGGCGTGCGCGGGTAATGAAGCTCGCAGAAGATTACAGACGGGGATGTGTTGGCGATGGCGACATATTCCCCGCCATGGAGAATCTTGATTTCGAGCTGAGCAAACGAGATGATATTCTGATCTCGAGTAGAGACGAAATATATGACAGAGCCATGAGTGTCCCTGCTAGGGTGCGATTTTACAAGAGCGGGCGAATGCACTTGGAATACTCGGAAAGAACAGGGCGTGGAGCCCTTGCTGGTTTACCGATGGACGTCTTTGCGATCTGTCATGAAATAGCTCATGTCAATCTGCATAGACGGAAAATGAAGACGAAGATCGACGGTGCAGGACGAAACCTGACGACATCAATGCAGGGAATTCATCCTGAGACGCAGGAAATTGAAGAAGAGGCCCATATATATGGTGGACTTCTCATGATTCCACTTTCAAGAATTACAGTCGATGCTGACTTTATGGACTTGGCCTGCGAGTATAATACACCGCCGAACGTCGCTAAACAATTACGGTGGGATGTGCTGGAGGTTTGGATCGAACTAAAGCGGTTAGAGAAAGACAAATGAAGCTGACGGATATGTATCCGCAGGTCAGATAATCACCCATCCATCTTCAGCGCCGAAATGAACGCCTCCCGCGGGATGTCGACCTTTCCGAATTGGCGCATTTTCTTTTTACCTGCCTTTTGCTTGTCCAGCAGTTTGCGCTTTCGGGTCATGTCGCCGCCATAGCATTTGGCGGTTACGTCTTTGCGCAGCGCAGAGATCGTTTCGCGCGCGATGATCCGGCCGCCGATGGCGGCCTGGATCGGGATCTTGAACAGGTGCTGCGGGATCAGGCCCTTCAGCTTTTCGCACATCACGCGGCCGCGGGCTTCGGCCTTGTCGCGGTGAACGATGATCGAGAGGGCGTCGACCGGTTCGTCATTGACCAGGATCTGCATCTTGACCAGCGCATCGGTGGCGTAGCCGTCCATCTGATAGTCAAAGGAGGCATATCCCTTGGTCACCGATTTCAGGCGGTCATAGAAATCAAAGACGACCTCGTTCAGCGGCAGTTTATAGACGACCATCGCGCGCGATCCGGCATAGGTCAGGTCGATCTGAATGCCGCGCCGCTCCTGGCACAGCTTGAGCACATCGCCCAGATAGTCGTCGGGGACCAGGATCGTGGCCTTGATCCAGGGTTCCTCGATCCGGTCGATTTTCATGATGTCCGGCATGTCGGCGGGGTTGTGCATCTCGTACATCGTCCCATCGTTCATGTAGACGTGATACACAACGGACGGCGCCGTGGTGATCAGGTCCAGATCGTATTCCCGCTCCAGCCGGTCGCGGATGACCTCCAGGTGCAGCAAGCCCAGAAATCCGCAGCGCAGACCAAAACCGAGCGCGGCGGACGACTCGACCTCGTGGCTGAAGGAAGCGTCGTTCAGCGCCAGTTTCTCGACGGCCTCGCGCAGATCCTCGTAATCGGCATTGTCCACGGGAAACAGCCCGCAAAAGACCACCGGCTGCGCGGGCTGGAACCCCGGCAGCGGATCGACGGCGCCCTTCTTTTCATGGGTTATCGTGTCGCCGACGCGGGTGTCGCGCACCTGTTTGATGCTGGCGGTCAGAAACCCGATTTCGCCGGGGCCCAGCGCATCGGTCTGCACCATCTTGGGCGTGAAGACGCCGACCCGATCGACCGGATAGACGGCGCCTGTCTGCATCATCTTGATGCGCTCGCCCTTCTTCAGCGTGCCGTCGATCACGCGGATCAGCATGACGACGCCCAGATAGGCATCGTACCAGCTGTCCACCAACATCGCCTTCAACGGCGCTCCGCTGTTGCCTTCAGGTGCTGGCAGGCGGGTCACGATCGCCTCCAACACCTCGTCCACGCCCAGGCCCGTCTTGGCGCTGATCATCACAGCATCGGTCGCGTCGATGCCGATGACATCCTCGATCTGTTCGCAAACGCGGTCCGATTCGGCCGCGGGCAGATCGATCTTGTTCAGAACCGGCACGATTTCGTGGTCGGCATCAATCGCCTGATAGACATTGGCCAGGGTCTGCGCCTCGACCCCCTGGCTGGCGTCGACCACCAGCAGCGATCCTTCCACAGCCCGCATCGAGCGGGATACCTCGTAGGCAAAATCCACATGACCCGGCGTGTCGATCAGGTTCAATGTGTATTCGATCCCGTCCTGCGCCGTGTAGGTCAGGCGAACGGTCTGTGCCTTGATGGTGATACCGCGCTCTTTTTCGATATCCATCGAATCGAGCACTTGCTCCGTCATTTCGCGGGCGGTCAGGCCGCCGGTCTGCTGAATCAACCGGTCGGCAAGCGTCGACTTGCCGTGGTCGATATGCGCCACGATCGAGAAGTTACGGATATGCGAAAGATCGGTCATGGCGGGGATATGCAGCGCCCCCGGTCTGGCGTCAAGCGGCGCCTCCGATCCGCGCGGCCAAAGCCTTGGCAGCGGCCTCGATCTGGTCCAAAACCGGGTCGAAACCATCCTCGCCGCCGTAATAAGGGTCCGGGATGTCGCGGGCGGGATCGAGCATCTCGATCCGCGCCCGGCCATTGGTGGGTTTGAGACGCTGAAGGTCCGAATAATTGCCCCGATCCATGGCCAGGATCAGATCGAACGCATTGAAATCGGCTGCCGTGACCTGGCGGGCGCGCTGACCGGCGTTATCGTATCCGCGTCCGGCGGCCGCAGCCAATCCGCGCGCGTCCGGCGGATTACCGGCATGCCACGCCCCGGTCCCGGCGCTGTCGACATCAGCCGCAAGCCCGGCCGCTTCCATGGCCCGGCGAACCGCCCCTTCCGCCATCGGCGAGCGGCAGATATTGCCAAGGCAAACACAAAGGATCCGCATGTTGTTTTTCCGGTCGAACGGCCTGTCGATTTGACCGTTGCACAACATGCCCTTGCGGCCCAGAGTTTACAGCACAACTTTGCAGGGTGAACCGATGCGCCGGTCCGTCTTTTTGTTGTCCTGTCTGCTGTCCTGGCTGCCGTCCTGTCTGGTCTTGGCTTTGACGCTTGTTCTGGCGGCTTGCTCGATCGAGTCGCGGCTGACCGATGAACAGGTCGAAAGATGCAGGTCAGTGGCTGAACTGGCGGGCGGGGTCATGGCGCTGCGCCAGACTGGCCAGGACCGGACAGAATTGGAAACGAACGCATCAACCACCCACGTCCTCAGCGAATCCGAGCGTAATCTGACCTTGGCCATCATCGAGACGGCCTATGACGGCTGGGAACAGCGGCCAGTGGCCGAGCATGGGGACGTTGTGACCGACTTCAGCCAAGCTTGGTATTTTACCTGCGCGTCGAGTTTCCTGCCCCGCCACATCCGCCTGCCCCAGGACCCAGAGGATTACTGAAAGAAATGCAAACCCGATGAAACATATCGTCATCCTGACCGGCGCCGGTATCTCGGCCGAATCCGGGTTGGGCACGTTCCGCGACACGGACGGTCTTTGGACCAAATACGATCTGAACGAAGTCGCAACGCCGGAGGGTTTCGCCCGCAATCCGGAAATGGTTCAGGCATTCTACAACGCAAGGCGGGAAAATTGCCTGGGCGCGAAACCGAACGCCGCCCATGTCGCGCTTGCCCGGCTGCAGGCCGATTTCCCCGGCCGCCTGACGATCGTGACACAGAACGTCGACAATCTGCATGAACGCGGTGGATCGACCGGTGTCATTCACATGCATGGCGAGATGTTGTCGGCGCTTTGCTCAGCCTGCGGCCACCAATGGCCGTGGGAGGGGACGATGGGTATGGAGGACAGCTGCGCCTCGTGCGCGGCAACCGGAACCGTCCGCCCCGACGTCGTCTGGTTTGGAGAGATGCCCTACCATATGGACCGCATCTATGCCGAACTTGCGGCCTGCGATGTTTTCGTGGCCATCGGCACGTCGGGGCAGGTTTATCCGGCGGCAGGCTTTGTGTCGGAAGCAAGGGGCGCCGGGGCCGAAACGGTCGAGATCAACCTCGAGGCCTCGGACAACTCCGGCATCTTCACACGCCAGATCCTTGGGCCTGCCTCTGAAACCGTCCCGGCCTGGGTGGACGAGCTGCTTGCCGCCGCCGAGTAAACGTCAAACCCGAAACACGAAAAGGCGCCGCTTGGCGGCGCCCGTTCACGGACCAAGGATGCTTCAGGCTGTAGCGGCCAGGATGTCTTTCTTGACCTTCAGCGCACGATCCGAAAGCTCGCCATCACGGGCTTTTTTCAGATAGTCATCCAATCCGCCGCGATGATCGACGGTGCGCAATGTCGATGCCGCGATGCGAAAACGGAAGGATTGACCCAACGTTTCGCTCAACAGCGTCACACGCTGCAGATTCGGCAAGTATCGCCTGCGCGTCTTGATGTTCGAGTGGCTGACCCGGTTTCCGGTCAGCACGCCTTTTCCGGTCAGCTCGCAGCGTCGCGACATGATCCTGATCCCTTATCGTCGGCGGCCAGCCTGCATCGATCGAAATCAGCGCAGCGGGGGCCGGAAAAACAGAGAGGCGCTTACTATAGTCACCATCAATTGGCGTCAAGGGGCGGACCGGTGTTTCGCGCCAAGAATGCGCGATGGTTTTCGCCGTCGATCTCCAGCGAATTTTTCGCGGGCGCTGTGGTATTCGGTCTTCGCATTGATATCGGGCCTTCGTACAGCCATTCGGTCTTCGCGCTGGCCTCGGCCCGCGCGCACGCCTAGGATCGCGGCGGAGATCGCACATGACCGACCAGCTATCAAATCCATCGCCCGTCGTGCCGGAAGCGACCGACGCCAAGCGCCGCGCCGCGCCGCCCCGGGGCGGGCGATTGCTGATTGCCGGGTATCTGGGCGCCGGAAAAAGCCATCTGATCCGATCGCTGACCGGCACCGACACCGACACCGACACCGTGCAAACGGCAGAACGGTTTGCCGACCGGCCGGCCGGGGAAATCGTGCTCGACGGCATCCCGTTCGCGATTAGTGAGATGTCGGCGCTGCGCACGCCGGACCCTGCACACCCGGGATCGGCGGACGACCCCGCGCTCATCATCACCGTCGTTGACGCCGTCAACACACCTGCGCTGTTGTCCGATCCGGACATCGCGCCGCTTTTGACCAGCCAGATCCAGATCGCAGATGCGATTTGGCTGACCCGCTCGGATCTTGGCGATGGGGACGTCGCGCAATCGATGGTGCAAAAGATAACGAATGCCCCGGTGCTGCGGGCCGACCAGATACCGGCCAGCGTAGAGACGATTTTCGGATTGTTCTCCGGCGGAAACACCGGCTCGATCCGGCGCCGCGATGGTGCGCAACTCTTGGACCAAAGCGATGCTTTCACCATTTGGCGCCATCAGGGCGCCTCGGTTCTGACGGCGGCAACACTCGACGCGTTGCTGGCCGACCGGCCCAAGGGCGCCTATCGCATCACCGGCCAGGTTGCGGGCCCCGAGGGTGGGCACATGGTCGATGTGTTCGGCCGCGCGCGCCAGATGGCGCCGATGGAGACCTGCGAGAGCACCGATCTGTGGGTTTGCGGCCTATCTGACCGTTTCTCGCGCCGCGACATGGACCTTGCCTTCACCGAGGCTGTACTGGCCTCGAGCTATAACCGCGGCCTGATCGCGTGCCGCTGATGGGAAATCTGCGACCGTCATGGGCGACTGCCATGCACGACTATCATGCGCGATCATCATGAATGACGAGATAAAAATCGAACCCGCTGACCCCAGGCCAACCGATCCGGCGCACCGCCCGGTGGAACGGGCCCATCTCAGTCCGCATCCCTGGTGGAGCAGGCTTCTCTACGCACTTTATGGCCTTGCTTCGGTCGCGGCGGCGATTGCAGCGCTTCTCTATGACGAGACGCAACTGGCCGTTCCGGCGGCGGGCATTGCGCTGGTACTGTTCTGGAAGGCACTGCAACGCGCCAGATAGCGGCGGCGCCTGGCGGACTGCGCCCGGCGGCCCCGTGTCAGTCTGGCGCCCCCGTGTCAGTCTAAAGACCGGATCACGCTGTCTCGCGGTACAGCACCTTGCGGCGGCGCTCGCTGATATCGCGGTGACGGGCAACGTCCTCGGGCAACACCAGTCCGCTCGCCGAGTCTGCCAGCTCGAAATGTCCGAAGCGATCCTGGCCACGGCACAGCGTCACCGCCATATCCGCGCCGCCGATCTGCTTCATCCTGGTCGGGATATAGCGGATCGCCAGCCCGATACGCCGCTCGTCGGTTGTGTTGGGATCGGATGCATGGAACAGCCGCCCGTGGTGGATCGACATCTCGCCGGGTGCCAGTTCGACATCTACGGCGTCTTCCTCGTCGACCTCCACCGCGATCTCCTGCCCGCGCGTCAAGAGGTTGTCGTCATGGAAAGTATCTTGATGGGCAACGATCTCGGTATGCGATCCGGGCACGAACCGCATGGCGCCCGAGGCCCGCGTCGCCGGTGACAGCGCCACCCAGGCTGTGATCTCGTCGTCGCCCTCCAACCCCCAATAGTGCAGATCCTGATGCCAACTGACATAGGCCCGGGTCTTGGGTTCCTTGATGAAGAAAGACGTGCCCAGCGCAAGAAGGTCCTCGCCCAGAAGTTCCGCAACCGGGTCGGTGACGGCCCTGTCGGTCATTATCTCGCCCACAAAGTCCAAGGCGATGTTGGAATATTCGCGGAACAGGCTGCCATCGTCGCCGATGCCCCTGGCGATCTCCTCGGCTTCTTCCAGCCGGGCACGATAGGCTTGCGCCCTGTCCTCCGGGAAAACCCTGATCGGGAAGACAAACCCATCGCGGTGATATCGGTCGGCCAGTGCCGGGCGGGATTCGGTCATTCTAAAACTCCGGTTGCTGTCCGCATCATAAACCGCCACCGCATCGATTTGAAAGCATGTGCCGAAACACAGCGCGCGCCTTTGCACCGGCCGCAGGCGCCGGGGCGTTATCGGTTTCGTAACCATGATGCACTAGGCAGGACCTTGGACGACAGACACCGCATTGCACGGCGCCGCAAGATGCCCTGCTCTTCCGTCAGGGATCGCGTCCGCCATCCGCGAGACTGTTGGAAGGACGCCGTTCATGGCGAAGCTCTGTGCGATCCGCGCCCGCAAGATGCGTGCGCAATCCGGTCGCTGCTATTACTGCGGGACCCCGATGTGGTCGTGGAACCCTGGACGGTTCCGCAAGCGCTTTCGTCTGCAATGGCGCACGGTTCACCGTTATCAGTGCACAGCCGAACATCTGCTGGCCCGGCGCGATGGCGGCACGGATGCCGTCGATAATATCGTCGCCGCCTGCCGGTTCTGTAACGAGGAGCGCCACAACGCCAAACGCGTCCAGGACCCGGCGGCGTATCGCAACCGCGTGCGGGCCCGCGTCGCCAGCGGCACGTGGAAAACCGTTCAAACCCGCAAGTCGCCGCCATTGCAGCGAAAGAGGAAAAAGAAGCGCCGCTTACGGGTCCGGAAGAAAACCTGACCCGCGCAGTTGCGCTATCATCTGATCGACCGCCGCTTCGGGCAGCAATTCGCCCGCCTGCACGGCCTGGCGCAATGCTGGCAATTGGCCGGAAAGACGCTCCCGCAGCAGCGAGACGGCCCGCGCATCCAGCGCCCGGTCCATGGCGGCAACCGCCTGACGCGCGCGTAACGTCTGCAGCCGCCCGGCCTTGTGCCGCCAATCGTGCAATTCGCGGACCGTTGTCCAAACGGCGTCCATCCCGTCACCGGTCACTGCCGAGCAACTCATCGCCTTGGGATATCCATCCGGGTCGTCCTGGCGCCGTCGCAGCAGATGCAGCGCACCGGCATAATCGGCACGCGTGCGTTCAGCGACCGGTTTCAGTTCGCCATCGGCCTTGTTCACGACCACCAGATCGGCGATCTCCATGATCCCGCGTTTGACACCTTGCAACTCGTCGCCGCCAGCAGGTGCCAAAAGCAGCACGAAAATGTCGGTCATCTCGGCGACCATCGTCTCGGACTGACCAACGCCAACAGTCTCGACCAGCACGGTATCGAACCCTGCTGCCTCGACCAAACGGATCGTCTCGCGCGTTCGCCGCGCCACCCCGCCCAAGGCGCCCAGAGATGGCGAGGGCCGGATAAAGGCATTCGGCTCGCGTGCCAGGCGTTCCATTCGTGTCTTATCGCCCAGGATCGATCCGCCCGAACGGGTTGACGACGGATCAACCGCCAGCACGGCAACATGGTGTCCCTGCCCGGTCAGTTGCATTCCCAGCGCTTCGATAAATGTCGACTTGCCGACACCTGGCGTGCCGGACAGCCCGATCCGCCGCGCGACGGAATTCCCGCCCCCCAGCCGTTCGAGGATTTGCCGGGCCAAATCCCGGTGCTCTGGGCGGGTGGATTCCACCAGCGTGATCGCCCGGGCCAAAACACGGCGCTCGCCTGCCCGCACTGCGGCAGCCAGGGCGTCTGGATCGGTCTGGTCTGCGGCCATGGGTGGAACCTCTGGCTGGGGCGAGGTAAAATTACAGGAATGCCTGATATGGCAAAGCCTGCAACGCTTCAATGGAGTGAGCGGATGAAGAGGGCAGTGATAGGTTTGGCCACCTGGATCGGGGTGGCTTTTGTGGCAGCGGCACCGACATCGAGTGCCGTGAGTGATTTCCGTCCGGTGAGTTCGATCTACGACCTCTATCTCGGCGGCATCAAGGCGGGCGAGTTGACGATGGACGCAACCGTCGCGGGCGATCGCTATAACGCGCAGTCCATCATGCGCACGGCTGGTATGGTCGGGTTTTTCTATAAGGCTTCGTTCGAGGCCAAAACCGAGGGTGCCCTGACACCCGGCGGCATGTTTCCGACCCGGTTTCTGGCAGCTTCGCGCATGAAGAAGAAGGAACAGTATGTCGAGATGATCTATGGCGCCAATTCGCCGAAGGAAGTGCGCGCTGACCCAGCCTTCGTCCCCAAGCCGTGGCAGATCGACCCGACCAAGCAGGAAGGCGCCTTCGATCCGATCACAGCCGCGCTTTGGGCCTTGGCGCCAAAGCCGGTTGACCAGATCTGCAATACCTCGGTCGAGGTGTTCGATGGCCGCCGACGCTATGCTGTCGATGTCGGCGCCCCTGTTGCCGATGGCAAGCGCATCAAGTGTCCGGCGATGTACCGCCGGATCGCAGGTTTCAAACCCAAGATGATGAAGAAGCGTCCGACCTTTCCATTCAGCATCTGGTACGAAGAACGCCCGGACGGGCTGGCCCATGTGGTCCGCGCCGCCGGGGATTCGATGTTCGGCATCGCCGTCGTGTTGTTGCGAGAATAGCGCCCTGATGTAACCGATTGGTATCAGGACATAATTTGCGGCGGCGATTCAGACGGGATTGACCGCCGCACTGCGAAAACACGCCCCAGGCGAGTGTTGATCTCGGGCGTTCTTGGACTAACGACCGGAAATCGTGGGGCAACATGCAGCACCCAGATCCCGCGCCCAGTGGACGTTTCAACCCGGTTGAAACGGGCCGAGCGTTCTTGGTTTCTGAGCGTCCCGATTTCAGAGCGCCTGCCTGAACCGGTCAGGCTGGAAAATTCTCTAGTTGTTATCCGCCTTCTTCTCTTCGAACTTCGGGCGTTTGTATCCTTTTGGCCGCTCGGTAAGCGGCACGAACTGAAGCGTTTGGTGGCAAATCTCCTGAATGTTCAATGGCTGATGAATCACCAGGTTTCCGTCGGAGTCGCGCGATGACGTCAACAGAACGTGGTGAAGTTGCAGGTTCGCGTCCGCTAGAAGTTTTTTGACGCATTCAATCTCGCCAATCACGTGCTTGGAGCGGTTAATGTAACAGAGTTCCCAACCGATGATGGTCCTGGGCCGCAAATCGCGCGTGCGCATCACCTTCATCAAATCCAGAATCTTCTTGTAGTTTACGCTGGTCTCGTCGGCTGGACGGGAAATTGTCCGGGTTTTCCACGGTGGAATATAGACCAGATTATTGGTCTCTCCCTGGCGCATCCATCCAAATTCCGGATGCAGCTCCATCCAGTCGTCGAAATCAATTCTGGCGGCCGAAAGGTATTCAGCCAGCGGTTTATGTTTCTTCGATTGATTGCAGCCACACGCCTTTGTGCCGCCAGCATAGGTCAGATTGGCAACGTCGTTTGCGACAATGACCTGATCTGACATCGAAAAGGCTGTTTTCACGATCGCCGTATAAGGCGCGACATGTTCAATTTCCAATACTGCGGGATCATACGGGGTGCGGCAGTAACAGCACTCGAACTTGTCGTCATGCCGAAAGCCTTGCGCCTCAAGACGTGCCTCGATGACCGCACGGATTGGGAGTTCGTTATCATACCATGGCGGCCGGTCTGGACTGCCCTGCGCATTTTTTGGTGCCAGCGGGAAAAGCAGCTTTGGTCCGGCAGCCTTGCGTCTTTTTCTGGTCCCCGGCGGCGTTGCAGTTGGCTTTGGCGTGTAACAGACTGGGCACTTGGCCGCCTCTTCCGCATACTCATTTTCGCAAAACGAACAGGTAACAGTTTCGACTTCGGTCCCGGGTGGTGTCGACATAAATCCCTCGAACAATTTGAAAATTTCAATATTGGTCAGGACGGTGATGGTTAAGAAATACACTGTCAAACTAATTTGGCGCCCGCACCGCTCGATTCCATTTTACGGAAACGAACTGATCTTTCATGCAGTTTTGTCACGGGCCGCGAGACCGCCGGAACGTTTGTCGAAACTTGGATCTCTATCACAAGAGACGGACGGATCGACCCCGTCGATAAGGTTTCACCCGATTGCCCCGATCGCCCCCGTTGACCCGGATTACTCGGGAAGCCCAGCGGCCCGCAAACCGGCGCGAAAGCGTTCCATCGCCGGTTCGTCCGAAATCTGAATGAAGCTTTTCGAAATTGCGGCGCCAGGCATGAGGGCAAGGATTTCCGCAACCGCCTCGGCTGCCTTCTCTTCATTGCCGAGCTGCCCATGCGTCGCCGCGCGCCACCACATATTGCCGATAAAGCGCGGGTTCTTCTTTCGGGCGACATCCAACATTTCAGCCGCTTCGCGATATCGTTCCTGAATATACAGCGCCTGCCCCAACAATTGGTCAGGCAGCCAGCCATGGGATGGGTTCAGGCGGACAGCAACACGTAACCGCTTTTCTGCCGCCTTGCCGCGCCCAAGGAAGATCAAGGGAAGCGCCGAGCGCGTCAGCAGGCGCGGGTGGGCGGGTTCCATTTCGATCGCGCGCGCGTATTCGGCATCGGCAGCCTCGTATTGGCGCAGGTTCATAAGCGCCTGCGCCAACACGGCCCTGGAATACCAGTCTTCGGGTTCTGCCTCGATCGCCAGCCGCGCAGTGACAAGCGCGCGATCCAAAGCGGCCCGTGGGTCTTCCGCGATCCGGAAATATCCGATCTGCGTGTCGACGAAGGCAAGGATCGACTTCGCCCGGGCGAAATCCGGATCGATTCTGAGTGCGTCATTGGCCAGCACGCGCGCTTCGTCATAGCCTTCGGGCGTGTTCAGCCAGCTCTGATGATCGGCTTTCATCCAAAGGAAGAAGGCCTCCGGGCTGGATGTAAACCGCGGCTGGTCCTTGGTTCGGACCAGATCGATCGAAAGACGCGAAGCAAGCGCCTGGACCAGATCATCCTGCAGATCGAACACGTCGTCCGAGGCATGCTCTAACCGGTCGGACCAGACGATCCGGCCGGAAACCGCATCGATCAGCGCGGCGTCAATGCGAACCCGGTCACCCGACCTGCGCAATGTCGCCCGCACAACATGCCTGACCCCCAGCTCTTCGGCCGCGCGCGCCGGGCTTGCCCGCTCGCCGACAAAGTCCAGCGTTGAACTCCGTGCGATGACAAAAAGACCGGAGACACGCGCCAGACTGCGCGTAAGATCTTCGGCAATCGCTTCGGCAAAGAACGCATCATCGGCCCCGTTCGAAGAGACGACAAACGGCAGAACCGCGACCGAGGGCCGGTTCGGAAGCGGCAGCTTCATGTTGGCAACCGATGCCGCTTCGATCCGGGGCGCCCAGGGCTCGAACCAGATCAATGCCCCGGCGACAACGAGTGCGATACCAGCGACAACCGCAGCGCCGATTGCGCGGGCGCGGCGCGGCGGCGTAGCTGTGCGAACACTCCCTCCGATTTCATCGGAATTGCGAAGGACCCGGAAAGCCCGCACAGGCCGCGCGATGTTTTTGACCTCGATCTCGCCCATATCCTCGATGGAGTAGGAAACCTTGTCCCTGATCTGATCGCGGGCGGATCGAGAGATACAGATGCCGCCGGGTTCGGCCTGCGCTTCAAGCCGGGCGGCGACATTCACACCGTCGCCATGAACGTCGTCGTCCTCGATGATGACATCGCCCAGATTGATGCCGACGCGCAGTTGCAACTGATCCGGATCGCTCTTTTCCGGCTTGTTCAGCGCTTCTTGAATCTCCACGGCACAGTCGACCGCATCAACGACGGACGCGAACTCGGCAAGAAAGCCATCGCCGGTCGTCTTAAACATGCGCCCGCGATGGGCATCGAGCAGCGGCTGGACGATGCTTTCCATAATAGCGTTTAACTGGGAGCGGGTGCCAGTTTCGTCCTGCCCCATGCGCAGCGAGTAACCGACAACATCAGCAACCAGGATCGCGGCAAGACGACGGTGCACGCGCTCATCGGACAAAGTCGACAATCCCCCTGCGTCAAGATCCAATGCCGACCCGGGCACCAGAATCAATTATCATGTTAGGCGAACGCAGCGCGAAATGTCTGCCTCATGTTATCTCGATATCGCCGGGCGGCTGAAACCCGGCGATGAACATTGACCGTGCGTCTTTCCCTGCGGTCCAATCCCCCGTATTCCGATGCGATGTCCGACGCCCTGCCCATCGACGAAGCTCTTCCGGGTCTTTTGGCTGCGTTGGACAGCGGCCCGAATGCGGTGCTTGCGGCGCCGCCGGGTGCGGGCAAGACGACCCGCGTGCCGCTGGCCTTGCTCGATCCGGCCTGGCTGGGCGGTCAGAAAATCCTGATGCTTGAGCCACGCCGCATCGCGGCCCGGGCGGCGGCCACCCGGCTGGCCGAGCAACTGGGCGAAAAGCCGGGCGCCACGGTCGGCTATCGCATACGCGGCGACGGCCGCCCCGGGCAGCGAATTGAAGTGATCACCGAAGGCATCCTGACCCGGATGCTGCAATCGGACCCCGATTTGCCCGGCATCGGGGCTGTTTTGTTCGACGAAGTGCATGAACGCTCGATCCACACGGATCTGGGCCTGGCCCTGTCATTGGAAGTTCAGGGGGCTCTGCGTCCTGATCTGCGCCTGGTCGCAATGTCGGCAACCCTGGACACCGGCGCCTTCGCCCGGCTGATGGACGCCCCGGTCATCGAAAGCGCAGGCCGGATTTTTCCCGTCGAGACCCATTGGCTGGACCGGCCATGGCGCACCCCGCGCGATCGACGCGGCGCGTTCGAGGCGGCCGCTGCCAACCTGATCCGCCACGCCGCCCGCGAGGCGGAGGGCGATATTCTGGCCTTCCTGCCTGGTGCCGGGGAAATCCGTCGAACCGCCGCCCTGCTGACCGATCTGCCGCTTGCGATCACCCCACTTTACGGTGCCCTGCCCTTTGCCGAGCAGCAAAAGGCGCTGCGCCCGGCGAGCGCCCGGCGCATCATTCTGGCGACCGCTATCGCCGAGACATCGCTCACCGTTCCTGGGGTTCGTGTCGTGGTCGACGCCGGGCGGGCACGCCATGCACGGGTCGATCCGGCGACCGGCCTTTCGCGGTTGGTTACCATTGCCGTCAGCCGGGCCGAGGCCGATCAGCGCCGCGGCCGCGCCGGGCGGTTGGGTCCGGGCGTTTGTTACCGAATGTGGACCAAGGGAGAGGAAGGCGCCCTGCCCGCCGAACCCCGGCCAGAAATTCTGGAAGCCGATCTTGCGCCGCTGGTGTTGGAGCTTGCAGCCTGGGGCGAGCCTGACCCGGCCAAGTTGCGTTTTCTCGATCCGCCGCCTGCCACGGCCTATACAAGTGCGACCGCCTTGCTGCGCGATCTCGAGGCGCTCGGCCCCGATGGGTTGCCAACGGCGCATGGCCGCGAGCTGGCCCGCCAGCCGACCCATCCGCGCCTGGCCCATATGCTGGAACAGGCGGGACCGAATCGCCCGCTGGCGGGCCTGATCGCGGCGTTGATCGGCGACCGCGACCCGATGCATGGCGCGGGTTGCGATCTGCGGCTGCGTTTGAGCGCCCTCACCGGCAGTGATAGTGGGGCCGGACAAAAGCTCCTGGACCGCAACGCCGTTCAGCGGATCAAGGCCGAAGCAAAGCGGTTGGCCGGGACCGGAACGATGCCTGGCGATCTCTCTCAGGCCGGGTACCTGACCTCGTTGGCCTGGCCCGACCGGATCGCGCTTCGACGTCCGGGCGGACCTGCCCGCTATCTTCTTTCGGGCGGGCGCGGCGCCGTTTTGGACGACACCGATCCACTGGCTGGCGAGCGCCTGCTGATTGCCCTCGATCTCGAAGACGGACAGGAAGCACGCGTCCGCCTCGCCGTTCCGGTTTCGGAAGCGCAGGTGCGCGATGCTCACGGCGCCCGGATCATTTGGCAGAGGACCGCCGAATGGTCGGCCCGCACCCGTCAGGTCGAAGTACGCGAACGCGAGATGCTGGGCGCCATCGCCCTCTCGGACCGGCATTGGAAGGATGTCCCCGCTGATGCCATCAATGCCGCGCTTCTCGCGGGATTGCGCAGCCGCGGGTTGCGCACCCTGGACTGGTCCAAGGCAGCTTCCGGCCTGCGCGCCAGAATGGCCTGGGCGCAAACGGCTGCGCCGGATCTGCCGGACTGGTCGGACGCGGCGCTGACCGCGACGCTGGAAACATGGCTGGCACCGCACCTGACCGCCGGGCGCCGGATCGAAGATCTGACCCGGCTGGATCTGCATCAGATCCTTCTTGGCACGCTGAGTTGGGAGCAGCGCGAACTGCTGGACCGGATTGCACCATCGCACTTCACCACCCCGTTGGGCACACGCACGGCAATCGATTACGGCGCCGCCGAACCCGAGATCCGGTTGCGCGTGCAAGAACTCTTTGGAACCGACACCCATCCCAGCGTGGCGGACGGGCGCATACCATTGGTGGTGACTTTGTTGTCACCGGCGCAGCGTCCGGTTCAAACAACCCGCGATCTGCCCGGGTTCTGGCGTTCCTCATATGGCGATGTGCGCAAGGATATGCGGGCCCGGTATCCGCGCCACCCCTGGCCCGAAGATCCGCTGGATGCGGCGCCGACGCGCCGGGCGGCACCGCGCAAACGCGGATGAATTCGCCGTAAAAAATTCAAAAGCGACCTATTTGGGTCTGACCGCGAAACATGTTGGTAACTCTTCGCGCTCAATCCTCACGTTCCTTATTGACCCTCTCCCCCCATTGTCCGACGCTGTTGTGGCAAACAAAAAAAGGGGGAGCCCAGACTATGAGCGACACCGTGTATCAGAGTACGACCGAACCAAGTTTCCGCGAAAGCGTCGATATCATGTTCGCCCAGGCGGCGGATCTGATCGGATTGCCGGAAGGCCTCGACGAAAAAATCCGCGTCTGTAACTCGACCTACACGGTCCGGTTCGGCGTCAGGCTGCGCGGGCGGGTCCACACTTTCACCGGATATCGTTCGGTCCATTCCGAGCATATGGAACCGGTCAAGGGGGGCATCCGTTTTGCCGATAATGTGCACCAGGACGAGGTCGAGGCGCTTGCCGCCCTGATGACCTTCAAGTGCGCTTTGGTCGAGGTGCCCTTTGGCGGCTCGAAAGGCGGTTTGCGGATCAATCCCCGGGAATGGAATGCCGAGGAGATGGAGCGTATCACGCGGCGCTTTGCTTACGAGTTGATCAAACGCGATCTCATCAATCCCTCGCAGAACGTGCCTGCCCCCGATATGGGAACAGGCGAACGTGAAATGGCCTGGATCGCCGATCAGTACGCGCGCATGCACACGACCGACATCGATGCAAAAGCGTGTGTGACCGGTAAACCGCGCAGTTCAGGCGGGATCGCCGGGCGGGTCGAGGCCACAGGCCGCGGCGTGCAATACGCACTGCGCGAGTTTTTCCGCAACCCCGAAGACGCCGCCAAGGCCGGCATGAGCGGCGATCTGGGCGGTAAGCGCGTGATTGTGCAGGGTCTGGGGAATGTCGGCTATCATGCTGCCAAATTCCTGACCGAAGAAGACGACTGCAAGGTCATCGGCATCGGTGAACGGGACGGTGCGATCTTCAACGCCAGCGGTCTGGATATCGAAAGCGTCCATGCTCACCTGGCCGAGCATGGCGGGATCAAAGGCTACCCGGATGCGACGTTCCTGGAACTGGGCGGAAAAATCCTAGAACAGGAATGCGATATCCTGGTGCCAGCCGCGCTGGAAGGTGTGATCTCGCTGGCAAATGCACGCAAGATCAAAGCACCACTGATCATCGAGGCTGCGAACGGCCCGATCACGGCCGGCGCGAACGAGATCCTGCGCGAATCGGGCTGCATCGTCATCCCCGATCTCTATGCCAACGCAGGTGGTGTGACGGTGTCCTATTTCGAGTGGGTCAAGAACCTCAGCCATATCCGGTTTGGCCGCATGCAGCGGCGCGAGGAAGAGGCACGCCACCGTCTGGTCGTTGACGAACTGGAACGCCTTACGGGCAGCAGTGTCAGCATGGAGTTCCGCGAAAAATATCTTCGCGGCGCGGACGAGTTGACCCTGGTACGGTCTGGTCTGGATGACACGATGCGCACCGCCTACCAGCGGATGGCCGAAGTCTGGCGCAGCCGTGACAACGTGCCTGACCTGCGGACAGCCGGGTACATCGTCTCGATCGAACGGGTCGCCGAAGCCTATCAGGCCAAAGAACTCTAGTTCTTGGGCCCATCCCTCTGAAAGCCGCGGATGCGCCATGGTGCGCATCCGTTTCGATCTG
The DNA here is from genome assembly GCA_951813525.2 of uncultured Limibaculum sp. GTDB lineage: Bacteria > Pseudomonadota > Alphaproteobacteria > Rhodobacterales > Rhodobacteraceae > Thermohalobaculum. Next base: position 429,883 of record CATOTJ020000002.1, on the reverse strand, counting down.
ACTGGCTGCTCTGATCTTCTCGCTTACCGCCCCTTGAAACGGGCCGGGCGGCGTTCGGCAAAAGCGGTCGTGCCCTCCGCCAGATCTTCGGACTGACCCAGATCGTAGAAGGACCGCACCTCTGCCCGCAAAGCCTTGTCCAGCGGCATGTCCCGGGTTTGACGCAAGACCTGCTTGGCATAGCGGATCGCGAGCGGCGCCTTTTGCGCAACCCGCCCCGCATAGTCCAGCGACTGCCCGATCAGATCCGCATCCGGCCAGACACGGTTGACCAGACCGATCCGGTACGCCTCGTCCGCATCGAACAGATCACCAGACAAAACGATCTCCATCGTCGCCCCCATTCCGACAATTTCCGGCAGGCGGATCAACGCCCCATCGCAGGCATGAAACCCCCAGTTTACATCCTGCAGGCCGAACTGCGCGGATTGGGCGGCGAACCGCAAATCGCAAGCCAGCGCGATTTCCAACCCGCCCGACACCGCATACCCATTGACCGCCGCGATCAACGGCTTGTCGATGTCCAGCCCGCGGGTAATCCCGCCCAGGCCAAATCCATTGACGAATTCATCGCGAAACTCGTGCGGCGCGCGCGTTGCGAAATCCATCGTATAGGTTTTCAGATCGGCCCCGGCACAAAAGGCCTTGCCGCCTGCCCCCGTGATCACACCGACCCGTGCGCCGTCGTCCGCTGCAAACTCTTGCCATGCCGCGACCAGTTCGTAATGGGCATCGAAAGACAACGAGTTCATTTTTGACGGGCGATCGATGGTCAACAGCCAAACCGCATCGTGACGGTCGATCCTGATATCAGCCATCCTTCGCAAGCCTTTCGCGCAGCTCGGTTTTTACGATCTTACCGTAATTATTCTTGGGCAGATGATCGACAATCTGCCACCGGCGGGGCCGCTTGAACCTGGCAAGATTGTCAAGGCAGAGCCTGTCCAGATCCTGTGCCTCGGGCGTGCTGCCGGGCGCTGCAACGACAAAGGCCACGACCTCCTCGCCCCAATCGGGATGCGGGGTTCCAACCACGGCAACCTCGCGCACGTCCGGGCTGGTCAACAGCACTTCCTCGATCTCGCGCGGATAGATATTTGTCCCGCCCGAGATGATCATGTCTTTGGACCGATCCTTCAAGGTCAGACGTCCGTCCGCCGCGACGGCGCCCATATCGCCGGTCATCAGCCAGCCGTCTTTCAACGCCCGCGCTGTGGCCTCGGGATTGGCATGGTACCCGGTCATCACATTGTCGGACCGGGTCGCAATCTCGCCGATCTCGCCGGGCGGCAAGGTCCGCCAATCCTGGTCGACGATCAGAACTTCGCAGCCCGTGCGCGGATATCCTGCAGACCCCAAAAGCGCGTCATAATCCGGCAGGTCGGTCAGGGCGTGCATCGCCTTGTCGACATGGGTGATCGTCATCGGCGCCTCGCCCTGCCCATAGACCTGGTAGAGGTGATATCCAAAGGCGTCCAGCGCACGGCGAAGGTCCGAGACATACATCGGCGCACCGCCATATTCGAGGGTCTTGAGACCGCCGGTATCGCCGCCCGCCCGCGGATCGGCCAACAATCGCGTCACCATCGTCGGGGCCGCAAACATCGACACGTTGCGATGGGTCTGCAGCACATCGTAAACCGCGCCGGTATCGAAACTGCCCGAAAGGATCACGTTTTGCGCCCCTTTCAAAAGAAACGGCAGCGCATAGACCCCGGACCCGTGCGACATCGGCGCTGCGTGCAGGCGCACATCCTGCGGCCCGATAAAGTCGACATCGGCGAAATAGGCCTGGCTTGCAGCCATCAGATTCGCATGGGTCAGCATCGCGCCTTTGGGCCTGCCGGTCGTGCCGGAGGTGTAAAATAGCCAGGCCGGGGCATCACCGGGCGGCGGGGTCTCCAACGGATCGGACGACACCAGCGCGCCGAAATCCCGGTCGGCCGTCGAGATCACCACCGGCCCCGGTTCCAGCTTGGCCGCAAGATCAGGTGTTGCAATTACCAGCGCGGCGCCCGAATTTTCAAAGATCCAGGCAAACTCGCGCGGGTGCAGTTTTGCGTTGATCGGCACAGCGGTCATTCCGGCCCGCCAGATCCCGAACAGCACGGCCAGAAACTCCGGACAGTTTTGCATCGCCATCGCGACCTTGGCACCGGGTTCCAACCCGTGCCGCGCGATCAGGCCGCCCGCGATCCGGGACACCTGCTCCTCGAACCCCGCATAGCTGAGCTGGGCGCCCTCCCAATGCAGCGCAGGGTGATCGGGCTGCGCCAGCGCGATTTGCCGGGTAAAGGTCGAGAGGTTCATCGCATTTGATCTTTCAATTTGCCCCGGCTTTGAAAATGCGGACGACACCGCGGTCCAGGACCAGAAACTTCCAGAACCCATCGATCGGTCGAACGGCTTCGATATCGTCGAACGCGATCGATTTGATCCTCTCGCCCGTCACGCCGTCCAACAGCAGCAATTCGTCGCCATCGGCCGTTGCCTTCACCACGATCAGCCCGCTGCCATCATCGGTGAAATAAGCGAATGGGTTCAGAAATTCATGCTTCGGGATCGGCACCGGTCCAAGCTTTGCACCAATGGAATGCCGGGCAATCACCTTCTGCGACGGCAGATCAAGGATCGATAACGTGAACTCTTCTGTATCCCACCCGGAAATAGCCGCCAGCCGGTTTCCAGCGTTCGAAACCGCAACAGGAAACAGACCGGCATCCTTCATGTTCAACACGGCGCCATCTGCCGTCCGGGTCACACTGTCATCCCGGAACAGATACTTCTCGGTGTTTTCCGAGGCGGGGATGCAGGCGTCGTTGCAACCAGCCGCCCGGGACCATTCGCCATTTTCCCATCGCACAAGGTTTTTGGTTTCGGCCTTTACATCATGCTCAACGACGTAAAACAGACTGCTGTCAGAGGTGAAACCGGATTTCGCAGCCAATAGCGGTTTTGACGTATAAAAGTCCGCAACTCCGGACCCGGTCGAGATGTCGTACAGGATGACACTGTTAATACCGACCTGCGCGATGACCCGGTTATCGGGACTGAGACGAAACTTGACCCTATTGCGGTCCGCAGCCAACGGCAGTTCCTGGATGATCACGGCTACTGCCGTGTCCAGGATCATGACGTCGCTGTCCGGGGCAATCCCTGCAAGCATCTGTCCGGTTACATCGCTGCGCAAGTCCAGCGGCCATTCCAAGCTCTGATCCGGATCAAAGGTCTCAATCGCCCGCAGGCGATAGTTGTGGAATGGCTCTTGATCATTTTCGGGCATCGCAGCATCTGCGGAATATATCCAATTTCCACTAGGTTCGAAAAAGAACTCGAACCCAACACCGAACGACGCCCGCGTTATTCGCCACTGAACATATCCGTCTGTCGTTGCCAGCAGAATGTCTTCTTCAAGCCGCGGCGAGTAAAGCTCCGTCGGAGCAAAACCAGAGCGGACTGCAATCATCGTGCGGTCCGGGTGCACGGCAATCGCGCCAACGCGGAAATCGTCGATCCTGGCGACTTCTTTCACGCCCAGGCGCCATTCGGCGGCAATGCCAGGATCATCATTCGTCTCAACGCGGTCGACATCCAAAATCGCAACGCCGTCGTCGCCAGATTTGTCCAATTCGTCTGGCGGGGCCGGATCGGTCGCCTCGTTTGGCGGCGCTTTGACCTCGGCGTCGTCTCGCGATTTCTCCTCGGTCGCCAACGCCGCGATCCGGTCAAATTCGGCCACGCGCAGCCGCGCCAAAGGTGCCCGCGGTCCATCCGGGAATTGCTCCAGATACGCCCGGCAATAACCTGCGGTCTGCGCATCCTTGCAGGCCAGCCAAAAGGAAGTCTCGATTTCGATTTCCGGATCTATAGTTGGGACGCGATCCAGGCTGCATTCGTCTTCCAGACAGGTCCAGCCCGTCACCCCATCGGAATAATACGGCCGCTGCACATGGTTCGATGTTGCGGCCAATTCCTTGACCCGGATCTGAACCTCGTTGGCGATGTCTTCCAGGTAAACACCTGCCTTGAACTTCTCCAGGAAGACACGGGTGAAGACAGAGGTCCCCTCGGACAACGGATCTTCGTCTTCCAGCCGGTCCAGCGCTTCCTCGCCCGGCCCGGCGGAATAAAAGATAAACTCACCCTCGCCGGATGACAGCGCGTCGATGCCAACGCCCATCGTGACCGATTTAGTGTTGTCGTCGCCCACATCCGGGCGATTGCGACATGCGTCCAAAATAAAGATCCGCATCCGCGCCCCGCTTTGCGTCAGGCTGTTCGAAATGGTCGCAAAGCTGATGGCATAGGACTTCAGAAAGAACTCGACCCCCATGCCGGAACTATAGTTGGCGTTCGAAACATCGGTCGGAAACAGATACATCTGATCACGCCGGTTCGGATCCAACTGCATCGCATGGCCCGAGAAGACGAACATCACGACGTCGTCGGCTTCGATCTGGCCGACGAACTGGCCCAGGGCAGCCAACATTTCGGACCGGTCGGCATCAGTCACCAACGTCACATCGAAACCGCGACCGTCCCGCAGCGTTTTGGCATAGGCCTTGGCGTCCGAGACCGCGCGATGCAGTTTGTCGATGCCATCGCCTTCATAGGCATTGTTTCCAATGATCAGCGCCCGCTTTGCCGCAAGCGCCGGCGGCGCGGCGCAGATCACCAAAAGGATCGCAAAGCCCAGCAAACGCGCGATCATTGTCATCCCCGCCCAGTCATCCCCGCCCAAAGGTCAATTTGTCAGGCTAGGGAGCAGAACACCGCACTGTCAAACCTGCCCTTCATCTTGTTCGATGGATATCATCCATGGCATCGTTCCCACGCCTGACCACCCACCCGCCCGCAAAGCCCCGCGCAAAGCCCCCTCGCAGGAGACGTTGATGTCAGAAAACAAGCTGGATCTGTTGCGATTGCTCGATATCGAGCAACTGGAAAAAAACCTGTTTCGCGGCTCCGGCGAAGCCGGAGAGACCCGGCCGTGCCTTTATGGCGGGCATGTGATCGCGCAGGCATTGGTGGCCGCCTATCGAACCGTCGACGACCGGCTTTGTCATTCACTGCACGCCTATTTCATCCACCCGGGCGACCCGAATATTCCGATCATTTATGAAGTCGACCGGGCGCGCGACGGCGGCAGCTTTACGACACGGCGGGTGATCGCCATTCAGCATGGCCGACAGATCTTCAACTTGGCGGCGTCCTTTCACAAGGATGAGGAAAGCTGGGATCATCAGCACGATATGCCGGACGTGCCGCCGCCCGAGGACGTGCTGCCGCGCGAAGAAATCCCGGGCCTGCGCGCCGAAGATATTCCCGAGCGCCACCGCAAACATCTGCTGCGGCCACGCCCGATCGAGGTCCGCGAGATTGCGCCGCAGAACTACATCCAGCCTGTCGAAATGTCCGACATCAATCATCTGTGGTTCCGGGTCCGCCCGCCACTGGAGGCCGAGCCGTGGATGCATCATTGCCTGATGGCCTATGCCTCCGACATGGCGTTGCTGGGGTCAGGCGCCCGGCCCCATGGGGTCAGTTGGTTGACCGGCGACATGATGGGCGCCAGCCTGGACCATGCGATGTGGTTCCATGGTCCGATCCGCTTCGACGAATGGCATCTCTACACAATGGACAGCCCGTTCGGCGGCAAGGGGCGCAGCTTTAACCGGGGCGGCGTCTATACGCGCGGCGGCCAGTTGGTGTGCTCGGTCGCGCAGGAAGGGCTGATGCGCCCGATCAAAAAGAAAGAATAACCATGTCCGACCGGAAAAAATTCCTCAGTTGGCTGAATGGGCGCGATGCTTGGCTGGCGCAGGTTGACGAGGCCGTTATCGACCCGGGCCGCGAGATTGTGGATCCGCACCACCACCTGTGGCACCGGGCGGGATCGGTCTATGAACTGGCCGGTCTCTGGGCCGATACCGGGTCCGGCCATCGGGTCGCCGAAACCGTTTTCGTGCAATGTCACGCATATCACGATCAGGACGGCCCGGAACATTTGCGCCCAGTCGGCGAAACCCCCGCCGTGGCGGCAATGGCGGCGGATTCCGAGGCGAACCCTGACCAGGCAACCATCACCGGAATTGTCGGGCACGCCGATTTGCGCCTGGCGCCCGCGCGGCTGGACGAAGTCTTGGATGCCCATACCGCTGCGGCAGGCGGCCGGTTTCGCGGGATTCGGCATTCAGCGTCCTTCGATCAGGACGGCGCGGCACTCTCGATCCCGGGGCGCGGTCCGGCCGGGCTATATTCCGATCCCGACTACCGGCGCGGTGCTGCGCGGCTGGGCGAGCGTGGCCTGACCATGGAGGGCTGGCACTATCACCACCAAAACGCAGATTTCCGGGATCTCGCCGCCGCATGCCCTGATACAGTTATGATCCTGGATCATTTCGGCGGACCGCTTGGTGTCGGGCCGTATACCGGTCTGCGCGAAAGCCGATTTTCCGACTGGCAACGCGATGTCGCCGCGATTGCCGACTGCCCCAATGTGGTCGCTAAGCTGGGCGGTTTGGCCATGCCGGACAACGGTTTCGGTTGGCATGAACGCGCGGCGCCGCCGGGGTCCGACGAACTCGCCGCAGCGAATGCTCATTATTACCGCCACATGATCGAGGTTTTCGGGCCGGAACGCTGCATGTTCGAATCAAACTTCCCCGTCGACCGGGTTTCGGTCAGTTATCTGGTGCTGTGGAACATGTTCAAGAAGATCGCCGCCGACTATGACCAGGCGGCACAAGCCGAAATGTTCGCAGGGACCGCACGGCGGATCTATCGCCTCTGATCACCGGACCGCAGCGTCGGTCGGCGATTGCTGCCCCTTGGCCTTCCTGTGTCGGTCGTTGTCCCGCGGCGTTCTTGGGTCGCCGCTCCGCTGTACATCGCCCAGGGTTCGCGAATTCGCTAATTCCTACGCTGACGCCGCGCAGCGATCCCCCGAAACAGCCAAATCGGGTGCCAAAAGGCTCGGCTTCTTACTAAAACGGCGGGTAAACCAGCGCCCAAACAGGCGCCGGGGTCGCGCGATCAACGACAGCGAGAGCCCTCATGCAGCCGGTTCGTGGCCGCCGACAGCCTCGCGAAGGCGCAGTTCCGCATCACGCGCCCTGTTATAGTTGCTAAGACTGTCCCGCATGGCCTGTGTCAGGTTTCGTTCCAACTGTGCGATGCGCAATCGGGCGCGGCGCAATTCGCCGATGGCAGCGGCTTCAACGTTAGACGTGACCCGATTTACACCCCGGAAATCCCGGCGGTTGGAAAGGTCGATGATCGTCGCGGACATCCCAACTCTCCCCTTCTGGATGCTGTTCCTGCGTTCATCTGGCGGCGAAATGGTTAACATCTCGTTTTCTTTTTATGCGGCGTGATCCGAAATTGCGTTGTCTGCGTAGTAAATATGACCCACAGAATGGAACCTAATGAGCCCGACGACAACGCCCCCGCCGACCCTGCTTTGGTTGCGCCGCGACCTGCGCCTGTCGGACCATCCGGGATGGACGGCGGCTTTGGCAGCAGGCGGGCCTGTCATTCCGGTGTTCATCCTCGACCCGAATGTCGAGCACGGCTATGGCGCAGCCGGAAAGTGGCGCCTGGGCCAAAGTCTTCAGAATTTATCGGCCGCGCTGTCTGCACATGGCAGCCGGCTGATCTTACGCCGCGGCGATGCTTTGCACTGTCTGCGTGTTCTGATCGCTGAAACCGGTGCGCGAACGGTCGTGTGGTCGCGTGTCTATGACCCCGATGGTATTACGCGCGATAGGGCTGTCAAAACCACGTTGGCCTCGGAGGGCATCACCACACAATCGGTCAACGCAAGCCTTCTGTTCGAACCCTGGCAGGTGGAGACCAGATCGGGCAAATTTTTCAGCGTCTACACGCCGTATTGGCGCGCGGTTTGTGACCGCGACGTTCATAATCCGGTCCCGGCGCCGACCAACCTGGCGCCGCCGCCGGCCTGGCCTTGCTCGGACAATTTTGCCGATTGGCCGCTGCACCGCGGCGTGAACAGGGGCGCAGAAATCCTGTCACAGTTTGCCTGTGTCGGAGAAACCATGGCCGCCGCCCGGCTGGACCATTTCGCGGCGGTTCAACTCAATGATTACGCGCGGCGCGACTTTCCGGCGGCTGATGTTTGTTCGCGCCTCTCCGAAAATCTTACCTATGGCGAGATTTCGCCGCGCCAGATCTGGGCTCGTATTCAAGCTGTGCGCCGGGCCAGCGAGCACAACGCCAGCGAGCACAACGCCAACGCCGCCGTGAAGTTCCTGAAGGAGCTGGTTTGGCGCGAGTTCGCCTATCACCTGATGTACCACACGCCGCACATTCTGACCGCGAACTGGCGCCCAGACTGGAACGGGTTCGGGTGGCGCGCCGACAATGACCAGGCCGACACCTGGCGGCGCGGGGTCACGGGTATCGACATGGTCGATGCCGGTATGCGCGAGATGTATGTGACCGGCACGATGCATAACCGCGTGCGAATGCTGGTCGCCAGCTTTCTGACCAAACATCTTTTGACCGATTGGCGTGTGGGTCAGGCATGGTTCCGCGAATGCCTGATCGACTGGGACCCGGCGGCGAATGCGCTGGGCTGGCAATGGGCTGCGGGATCGGGCCCGGACGCGGCGCCCTATTTCAGGGTTTTCAATCCCGACCTGCAAGGCGATAAATTTGATGCCGATGGCACCTATCGCAGCCGCTTTCTTCCGTATTATTCCGGGACCGTCTCGGAAGATGCAGCAAAGTTTTCCCGGGCAGCTCCGCGCTCGTGGCGGCTCGATCCGAACGCTGGACGGCCCGCCCCCGTGATCGGGCTGAAACAAGGCCGGGCGCGTGCACTCGACGCCTATCGCGACCGAAATACAAAAACAAAACCAGAGCAGGAATTCGCATGAAGATTGCAGTTATCGGCGCCGGAATATCGGGGCTTGGGGCCGCGCTGGCCCTGTCCTCGCGCCATGATGTCCGCGTCTTCGAAAAAGACCGCCGGATCGGCGGGCATGCCCATACCGTCGATGTCGACTTTCCCGGCGGGCCGCAATGGGTCGACACCGGGTTCATCGTCTTCAATCAGCGCAACTATCCGAACATGGTCTCGATGTTCGAGCATCTGTCCGTGCCAACCCGCTGGTCCGATATGTCGTTCGGGTTCTCGCTGAATGAAGGCGCGATGGAATATGCCTGTGATGACCTCAACAAAATCTTCGCCCAACGCTGGCGCCTGTTGGACCCGCGGTTCATTCAAACCTTCCGGCAAATCCTGCGGTTCACCAAAGTCGGTCCAAACGATCTGGTTGCCGGATCGATGGCCGGGCTTTCGCTGAATGACTGGCTGGAACTGCGCGGCTTTGGCGGCTGGTTCCGCGAACGTTTTCTGTTCCCGATGGGCGGTGCGATCTGGTCGACATCGCTGGCCGAGATCGGCGATTTTCCGGCAGAAAGCTTTGTCCGCTTTTTCGTCAACCACGATCTGATGACCGGATTGGATTCGGCTCAACGCTGGCGCACGGTCGATGGCGGGTCCCGCGAATATGTGAAACGGCTGGTCGCGGCATTGGGCCCGCGGATCGAAACGGGCCGCGCTGTCGAAAAGGTCGACCAGCATCAACCCCGCCCCGTCCTGCAATTTGCAGATGGCACCAGCGAGCCGTTCGATCAGGTCGTCATGGCCGCGCACGCGCCCCAGTCTCTGGCGATGCTGGCCCGTCCCGATGCCGATCAGGCCAGGGTTCTTGGCCGATTTAAAACATCTGAAAACCTGACAGTCCTGCATTCGGACCCTGCCTTGATGCCGCGGCGGCGGCGGGTTTGGTCCAGCTGGAACTTTCTCTCAAACGGGATCGAGGCGGATCGCTCGCGCCCCGCTCAGGTCAGCTATTGGATGAACCGTCTGCAAGGCATCCCCGAGGACCGCCCGCTTTTTATCAGTCTGAACCCGACTCGGGAACCGGACCCGGCGTTGACGCACCGGACGTTCACATACAGCCACCCGTTGTTCGACAACCACAGCCTGTCATCACAGGCGGAAATGGCGGCGCTGCAAGGCCGCCGCGGTGTCTGGTATGCCGGTGCATGGCTTGGCTTTGGTTTTCACGAAGACGGGCTGCGCAGCGGCCTGGCCGTTGCCGAGGCTTTGGGATCGCGCCCGGAATGGGTGCGCGACACGGGCACCCCGCTCAGCCCGCCGGTTCTGGTGGCGGCAGAATGACCGATCCATCCTCGACCCGGCCCTGTCTCTATCAGGGGCATGTCATGCACATGCGCCTGACCCCGTTTGCGCACAAGTTCCGCTACCGCGTGTTCACGTTGCTTTTGGATATTGACCGACTCGAACAGACGACCGCCCCCCTGCGCCTGTTGTCACTGGACCGGTTCGGCCTGTTGTCATTTTACCGCCGCGATCATGGCCCGCGCGACGGCACCGACCTGCGCCCCTGGGTCGAGGCGGAATTGTCGCGCCAGGGCCTGGCGCGCCCGGCCCGTATCTGGCTGCTGAGTTTTCCCCGCATTCTCGGCTACGCCTTCAACCCGCTGTCTGTCTATTTCTGCGAGGATCACGACGGACAATTGAGCAGCGTGGTCTATCAGGTCAAAAACACGTTCGGCGATCAACACACCTATGTCCTGCCAGCGGCCGAGGCCCTGGACGGTGCAGTGCGCCACGGAACGGACAAGGCGTTTTTCGTGTCGCCCTTCATCACCATGGATCAGCATTACCGCTTCACCTTCCGCCGCCCAGGGGCGCGGTTGACGCTGAAGATCCGCCAACACGGCCCAACTGGCCCGTTGCTGATCGCGACCCAAAACGGCCAACGCCGCCCGTTGACGGATCGGGCGCTGCTGGGCCAATGGCTGCGCCACCCGGCAATGTCGCTGAAGGTGATCGGTGCGATTCACTGGCAGGCACTGAAGTTGTGGCTGAAGGGCGCGCGGTTTCACCCCTATCGCGGGCCTTATCCGGAGCCAGTTCTTGAAAAGATGCCCTTGAGACGGCGAATCAAGGGCATCTTTGGCTGGAATAGACTGTAAATTTCAGATTAATGTGTTCCTGTTTCGGGGGATACGAGAGCGGAACACACGATATGGCGTTTGAAAGCATGGACGGGCAAAAAGACCTGCCCCGCTGGTCCGAGACGATATTCTCGGTGCTAAAACACCTTAATCGGGGGGCGATCAGTTTTTCGCTGCCCGATGGCCGGACCTTTGTTGCGAAGGGAAGCCAGCCCGGACCAATCGGGCATTTCGATGTCTCGGACGTCCGATTGTTTTCGCGAATTGTCCGCGACGGCGAGTTGGGCTTTGCCGAAGCCTTCATGGATGGCTGGTGGAGCAGTCCCGACGTCCAGGCTTTGCTGGATGCTATCCTGGCCAATAATGACGAAATTGCTCACAGTTTTCCGGGCGCCGGTTTGGTGCGCTTTTACGAACGTGTGCGCCATTGGTGGCGGGCCAACACCAAGCGGGGTTCACTGCGGAACATCTCGTACCACTACGATCTGGGGAACGACTTCTACGGCCTATGGCTTGACTCGACGATGACGTATTCGTCCGCGCTGTATTCCGGGCAAGGCGAGACGCTCGAGCAGGCTCAACAAAACAAGTATGCCTCGATCTGTGACCGCATGGGTCTGAACCGCGACGACCATGTTCTGGAAATCGGCTGCGGATGGGGCGGTTTCGCCGAATACGCCATCCGAGAACGCGGCGCCCGCGTTACCGGATTGACCCTGTCCCAGGAACAGCATGACTTCGCCAAAAAGCGGCTGTTCGAGGCGGGGCTGTCGGAACGGGCCGACATCGTCATGCGCGATTACCGCGACGAGCGTGGGCGCTATGATGGCATCGCATCGATCGAGATGTTCGAGGCGGTCGGCGAGAAATTCTGGCCGACCTATTTCAATACAGTGTTCGAACGCCTGAACCCGGGCAAAGCCGCATCGATCCAGATGATCACGATTTCGGAACATCTCTGGAACCGGTATCGCCGCTCTACCGACTTTATTCAGAAGTACATCTTTCCCGGCGGAATGCTGTCAGCGCCGTCGGTTGCACGCCGCGTTGCTGAAAATGCTGGGCTCACATTTGCCGGATCCATCGAGTTCGGCGAAAGTTATTCGCGCACTCTTCGCCACTGGTATGATGATTTCAATACCAGGTGGGACGAGATTGCCGCGCTAGGATTTGATGAACGATTTCGGCGTATGTGGAATTTTTACCTTGCAGGTTGCGCTGCGACGTTCCATGCGGGAACAACTGACGTGACACAGATAACCTTGCGCAAACCCGTATAGGTAGGGCACATTAAGGTCTGTTAACTTTTTTTGAGTCCGTTTGGACACTCTGGCCGGGAAAGCATTGGAATCATGCTGGTTTACCGACTTCTGTGCGCAGTATTGATGGCCTGGGCCGTCAACTGGGCGCTGTCGCGGCCGGAAGCCCTGCAGATGCTGGAGACGGTTCCCCAGATGGAAACCCTGGGGCCGATCGCCGGTGCGACGGTCGGATATTTCAATTTGGCGGTGCGGCAGGGCTGGGGTTTCATCGTTGCCTTTGCCAATGGAATTTGGGCAGGCGTCCTGTCGATTGTCCTGTCCGGTATCTTCGCCGTCGGGTTCGAAACCTTCATTGCGATGCGCGAACAGCGCTTGAAAGACTTCGAAGCGTTCATGACGCTTTTCGGTGAAACAACCCGCCCGATGCTGGACGAAGTGGCGAACGTGCCGCTTTTGGTTGTCTCGCTGGGTGCCACGGCGCTGATCGGGGTTGTGACCGAGGTGATCCACTGGCTGCTGGTGCGCGTGCGCAACAAAAACGGCAAGTCTACCGAGACGGCAAAGAACTGATCGCCGCCCCCTGACGTATTACCCCCTATGACCGCGACACGTCTTGCCGTGACTGCTTATGCGCTGCCCGCGTTCGCGCTGGCTGTCCTGTATCTTCCGCTCTTCAGCTATGTGACGCCGTTTTATGTCAGCGAACGCGGCGTCGACATTGCGTTGCTGGGCGCGGCGTGGATCCTGATCCGGCTGTTCGATGCGTTTTCCGATCCGGTCATCGGATGGATGAGCGACCGGACCCCGGCCCGGCTGGGACGGCGGCGCATCTGGCTGGCCGCCTCGGTTCCGATCCTGCTGATCGCAACCTGGCAGGTGTTCCGCCCGCCTGACGATGCGGGCCTGATGCACGCGATCCTCTGGCTGTTCGTGCTGACACTGGGGTGGACGATGGCCCAGACACCCTATGCGGCCTGGGGCGCCGAGATCGCCGACGACTATGACGGACGCACCCGGATCACCGCTGTGCGCGAGGCGGTCGTTCTTGTCGGCACGGTCGCCGCGACACTGGTCTATTTCGGGGCGGGCGAAGGCGGCGCGGGTTTGGCGGCATTGGCTGTTCTGGTCGTCGTAACCCTTCCGGTCGGCACCGCCATCGCCTTCTGGGGCACACCTGAACGCAATGACGATCGCCAGGCGAACAAGGGATTGCGCGACGCCTGGGTCGAACTGCGCGGCAATGTGCCGTTTCGCAAGCTGCTGATTGCATGGCTGGTCAACGGGCTGGCCAATGGGGCGCCGGTTTCGTTGTTTCTGTTTTTCGTGACGCACAAACTGGACGCTGGTGACTTCAGCTATGACATCGGCGCACCGGTCCCGTTCGCCGGGGCATGCCTGCTGGCCTATTTCGGGGCCGCGATCCTGGGCATGCCGGTCTGGTCGCGCCTGTCGCGGCGTATCGGCAAGCACCGGGCCTGGTGCGTCGCAATGATCTGGACCTGCACATTCTTTGCCATCGCGCTCACCCTCGGCCCCGGCGATACGACGCTGTTTCTTCTGGTATCGCTTCTGACCGGATTTGCCTTCGGTGCGGACATGGCCCTTCCCCCGGCGATCCAGGCCGACGTGATCGAAGTCGATGCCCTGCAACACGGCGCTGTCCGCGCCGGGTTATTCTTTGCGCTGTGGCTGGTGGCAACCAAGGCCGCGATCGCCCTGTCCTCGGGTCTTGTTCTGATCGCGCTCGGCCTGGCCGGTTTCAACGCAGACGGTGAAAACAGCAGCTTCAGCCTCTGGGTCCTGACCCTGCTCTATGCCGGTCTGCCGATTGCGCTGAAACTGATCGTCGCGGCCTTGATGTGGCGCTTTCCTCTGGATCGGGATGCTTTGGAACGGGTCGGTGCCTAAGCGCAATGCCGCCAAACCCTGCCCTTCAAACTGGCCCGCTCACGCCCTATCATGGCCGCCACTCATTACGCGGGGATTTGTCATCATGAACGTAACCGACCACGGCCCGGCCGCCGTGTTCCCAACGCCGCACTGCGGCCGTTTGGAAATGGCGTCATGGACAATCTGACCCTGACCTTTGCGCTGATCGGCGTTCTTGGCGTCGGATCGCAGTGGCTGGCCGTGCGGCTGCACATGCCCGCCATCGTCTTCATGCTGGCCGCCGGGGTGCTGGCCGGACCGGTTTTCGGCTTGCTCGACCCGGTAAAGGATTTCGGCGAGCTGTTCCGTCCGATTGTCGCGGTCGCCGTCGCGCTGATCCTGTTCGAGGGCGGGCTGACCCTGAATTTCCGCGACCTGCGCGATGCGGCCCCGGCGGTGCGACGGCTCTGCACGGTCGGCGCGGTCCTCGGCTGGGCCTGCAACACCGCCGCTGCACACTGGATCGCCGGTTTGTCCTGGCCAACGGCGGCGGTCTTTGGCGGCATCCTGGTCGTCACCGGGCCGACTGTGATCATTCCGCTGCTGCGTCAGGCGCGCCTTTCGTCCCGCACGGCATCGACCTTGCGGTGGGAATCGATCGTCAACGACCCCGTCGGCGCCCTGTTCGCCGTTCTGGCGTTCGAGGTTATCGTGGCCGCACAAGGCGACCACCTGATCGACGCTGCGGGTCATCTGGGGATCGGCATCGTCGCGGCGACGCTTGCCGGGTGGATTGCCGGGCGCATCCTGACCATCGGCTTCCGCCAGGGTCTTGTATCCGAATACATGAAAGCGCCGATCCTTTTTGCCTCGGTCCTTGCCATCTATGCCGGTACCGATTGGGTCCTACACGAAAGCGGGCTGCTGGCCGTGACCGTGATGGGCGTGACGATGGCAAATGCCCGCCTGCCGTCGTTGGACGAGCTGAAAAGGTTCAAGGAACATGTCACCGTCCTGCTGGTTTCAGGGGTTTTCGTCATCCTGGCGGCAACCCTGAAACCCGATGACCTGTTGCTGCTCGACGCCTGGGGGATCGCCTTTATCGTCGTGATCATGGCGGTCGCACGGCCCGTCGCAGTCTTTCTCAGCCTGATCGGAACCAACCTCACACTGCCCGAAAAGGGCTTTGTCGCCTGGGTCGCGCCGCGCGGGGTTGTTGCTGTCGCCGTTTCCGGCTTTTTCGGGCAACGTCTGACGGATCTTGGCTATGCCGATGGCGCCATGTTGGCCCCGTTGGCCTTTGCGCTGGTTGCCGTGACCGTCATCGTCCATGGCTTTTCGATCAGGCCGTTGGCCCGGGCCATGGGGCTGACATCGAAAAAACCGCCCGGCGCCATGATCCTGGGCGGCGGAAAATGGACCACGGCACTCGCTGGCGAGCTGAAAGCGGCAGAGGTTCCGGTCGTGATGATCGATCGAAATTGGCACCGTCTGGGCGCGGCCCGCACCGCAGGTGTTCCGACCTGGTTCGGGGAAATTCTGTCTGAAGCGGCCGAGCACGCACTGGACACCCACCACTACGGCACGCTGATCGCGGCGACTGACAATGATGCCTATAACGCACTGGTCTGCACCGATGTCGGCGCCGAGATGGGCCGTGACCGCGTTTTTCAGGTCGGGCGCCATGAACGCAGTGAAGGCGAAGCGGATATGTCGGCCAGTTTGGGTGGCCGGTCACTCATGGAATCCGGTCCCTCGCTGGATGTGCTTGACCTGCGGATGGCACGCGGCTGGACCCTGAAGACCGTAGAACATGGCGAAGAACCGCCCGCGCTGCACGACAAAGCCGAGCCTGTCATTCTGGTCCGGCAGGGAACGATGCAGATCTATTCCAGCGGCAAGACGCCTGCGCCGAAAAGCGGTGACAGGCTGATCATCTTCACCCCGGCCGAAAAAGAAGAACCGGCGTCGGAGCAGGATCCGGCGCCGGACGCATAAGGTATGCGCGGCGCTTAGTGAACGCTTAAACGTCGATTACGCCCAGGCCCGCCCGGCGCTCAGCCGCCTCTAGCGGAACGCCTGCAAAGTGCCGTCATCGCTCAGAACGAACATCGTTCCCCCGGCCACAACCGGACCAGTTGTCGAGCCTGACGACAAATCAACGGTCTCGCCAATGGCGCCCGTGTCGGGATCAAAGCTCCACAGACTGCCCAGACCATCGGTGACAAAGATACGCCCACCGGCCAGGACCGGCCCGGAATAGGCGATCGCGTCCTCGCGGTCTTCGGGGTCCTCGAAGGCGGGCAGTTCCGTTTTCCAGACCGTGCGGCCATTCGACAACGACAATCGAACCAGAACCGCCGAGTCCGTGACCACAAATATCGAACCGGCAGCCGCCCAAAGCGGCCCGGTCGATCCCAGCGTCCGGGTCCAGCCGCGCCGCCCGGTCTGACCGTCCAACGCAACCATGCGCCCGGATTGATTGGCCGCGACAACCGCGCGGCCAGCGATCACCGGGTCGCCTGTCACATCCGAAATCGACCCGCGGGCCAATCCGCGGCGGGTCCCGCCAAGGACCGCGCTCCAAACCTGACGGCCGGTCGATCGTTGCACCCCAACGATTTCGCCGGACCCGAACGGCACGACCACCAGATCGCCCGACATGGCAGGCGAAGCGCCGCCCAGAAATCCCGCGGTCGACGCCACACCGGCAACCCGCCACAGGATCTGGCCGTCGCCTGCATTCAGGGCAACCGCTTCGTTGTCCCGTGTTACGGCGACAACAACACCGCCCGACGCGGCAGGTGCCGCGCGAAACGGCGCCGACGCCTTATAGCGCCAGATAACCGCACCCGATCCCGGTTCCAGCGCAAGCACTTCGCCAAATCCGGTCGTTACGAAAATCCGCCCGCCGGCGGCCGCCAATCCGCCGCCAAACCCGTCCTCGCCGTCTTCTCCTTCCGGCGTCAGATCGGACCGCCAGACATTGTTGCCCGACCCGGTTTCAAAGGCGGCGACGGTCGCTTCGGCATCCAGGGTATAGATCCTGCCGCTGACGACAATCGGCGCGCTGGTGATCTGGCCACCTGCCCCGGCATCTGCGGTCCAGACCCGTTTGGGCGATGATGGCCCGGACAGGTGACCGCTGGCATGGTCCGCCTGACCATTGGTCTGCGTCCAATCAGAATTCGTCCGCGGCGCCGGCAAAGCCGTTGCCGCAGCAAGCTGGCGCTCTTGATCGGCAACGCGCGCGTCCCGGATGCGAACACGGTCGCCCTCCAGAATTTCTTCGTCGTCGAACCAGCCACATCCAGACAGCACGCCCGCAAGCGCCATTGCGGCCACCATGGGCCGGATCAGTCGTCTCGTCACGTCATGCTCCCCAATTCCGTTCCCCCTGAACGGGTCATCAGCCGTCATCCGTTCCCGTCTCTGGCAGCGACACTTCCCCACCGGTCGCCAACAAAAGCGCGACAACACGCTGTTGCATCCCGGAGGTCACACCGGGATCTGCAAGAATTTCATTCATTTCCTTGTGCGCGGCTTCCAACTTGCCCGCAGCAGCAGCGTTCGCGGCGCGCAGTTCCTTGCCCAGTAGACGATAAGGCCCGGTGCCATCCGCGATGCGGTCAATCTCGGCATCCGCGTCAATCCCATCGGCGCCCAGCCGAATGGCCTGCAAAATCGCCAGGTCCTTGTATTCCACCGACAATCCGGCGCGGCCCGCTATCTCGGCATAAGTCTTCGCCGCGGCGTCCGTGTCGCCTGCCGCGACCTGGGCTGCTGCCGCCGTCAATTCGGCGACCAGCTTGCCCGGCCCGTCGATCTTGTCTTTCAGCGCCGCAACTTCTTCGGCATTGTCCATATCGACATTCAGCAACAGATCGGCCCGTGCCTCTGCCGCCGCCTGGGTCTGGCTTTGCTGCCACGACCAGAAGGCCGCCGCGCCGACGATCAGCACGACACCGGCGACGACATAGATCCCCCACTTCTTCCAGAGCTCGAACATCCGGTCCTGCCGAACTTCTTCGGTCACTTCCTGGATAAAGCTGTCGGTCTCGCTCAAGGCCCGTCCTCCTGTTCGCCAAGGGCGGCAACTTATCGCCGGGCCTGTTGAAACGAAAGGGGTTTGCAACCTGTTTCGGCGCGGTCAATTGCCCGCACTGCGATGGTTTCATGCGATCGTGAACGCTGGCACTGGTCCGGCCGCGCGAATCCCCTTATCTCTCGGGCATCAAACAGGGGGTCTGCCAATGCCGGGACCAATGCCGGGTCCAATGTCAGGACCGATTCAGGGACCACTGCACGGTGTGCGTGTCGTCGATCTGACAACCATGATCTCGGGCCCTTTGGGCGCGATGATCCTCGCCGATCAGGGCGCCGATGTGATCAAGGTTGAACCGCCGGCAGGCGATGGCACCCGCGGCGTCGCGACCCGCCGTTCCGGCCTGTCCGCCAGTTTTCTCAACAACAACCGCAACAAACGCTCGCTGGTGCTCGATCTGAAGAAAGACGGCGCCCGCGACGCGCTGATGGCGCTGATCGCGACGGCCGATGTCGTGATGCAGAACTTCAGGCCCGGCGTCGCCGACCGGCTGAACATCGGGTACGAGGCCGCGCGGGCCGTGTGCCCGGACATCATCTATGCCTCGATCTCCGGTTTCGGCGAAACCGGACCTTATGCCCACAAACCGGTCTTCGACCCGATCATCCAATCGCTGTCCGGTCTGACGACCGTGCAGGCAGGTTCGGACGAGCGCCGCCCGGCGTTGATCCGCACGATCCTGCCCGACAAACTGACCGGATTTACGGTCGCCCAGGCGATCTCTGCGGCCCTTTTTGCGCGCGAACGCGGCGGCTCTGGTGATGGTGGTGGTGACGGCTCCGGGGCGGGCGGACAGCACATCCGCCTTTCGATGCTGGATACCGTGATCCATTTCCTGTGGTCGTCGGACATGGGCGGGCACACCTTCGTCGGCAACGAATTGCAGCAGGAAACCGCCCAATCCTTCATCGACCTCATCTACGAGACGGCAGACGGCTATATCTCGGTCGCCGCCTTCCGCCGCGCCGATTGGGAAAAGCTGGCCGACGCCTGCGAACACCCGGACTGGAAGGAAGACCCCCGTTTCGTCACATCCGCCGGGTTGGAAGAACACAAACCCGCGCGCCTCGAGATGACGCAAAACGCCCTGCGCACGCGCACAACCGCCGAATGGGTCGAACGCCTCGATGCCTTCGATGTCCCGAACGCGCCGGTCCTGACCCGGCGCGAGATGATCCGCCACCCGCAGATCGCCGCCAATGCGCTGATCGTCGAACACGACCACCCCGTCGCAGGCCCGCTTCGGCAAACCCGCCCCCCGGCGCGATTTGAAGGCACCCCGCCCCAACACCGTTTCGGCGCTCCGCTGCTGGGGCAACATACGGGCGAGGTTCTGGCCGAGGCCGGGCTATCGCAGGGGGAAATCGAACGGCTGTTGCAGACCGAAGCCGCCGTCACGGCCAAGACCCGCACCACCAAGGCCCGCACCGCCAAGGCCCAGGAGGCCGCCGAATGATCGATTTCTACTATTGGGCCACCCCGAATGGGTGGAAAGTGGCGATGCTGCTGAACGAGCTGGGCGTCGACTACAAGACGATCCCGGTCAATATCGGCAAGGGCGAGCAATTCGCGCCGCAGTTCCTGGCCATCTCGCCCAACAACCGCATGCCCGCTATCGTCGACCACGATACCGGCGGCGACCCGGTCAGCGTCTTCGAATCCGGTGCGATCATGTGGTATCTGGCCGACAAGCACAGCCGTTTCCTGCCTGCCGATCCATTGCTACGCAAAGAAGTCATGGAATGGATGTTCTGGCAGGTCGGCGGTCAGGGGCCGATGGCAGGCCAGCTTTCGCATTTCGTCAATTACGCGCCCGAGGACGAACGCGCCTATGGCCACCGCCGCTACAAAGGCGAATACGAACGCCTCGCGGCCGTGCTCGACCGGCGTCTCGAAGGCCGGGACTGGCTGGTCGGCGACGACTACTCGATCGCAGATATGATCTGCTGGCCGTGGATTCTGATCGCCAAGCCGCTATCGGTCGATCTCGCCCCCTTCGAGAACGTCGCCAGGTGGCGCAAAACCATCAAAGAGCGTCCGGCAACGCAGGCCGCCGTCGACTTGCTGCGCGGGTACGATTCCGGTCCGCCGCCAACCGAAGAAGAGCGTGAACGGCTCTACTTTCAGAACGCCGGCACGCTTCAAAACCGCTGACCGTTGACAGCCGACCGCTCATAGTCGACGGCTGACGGTCGACCACCCCGGCGATTCGGACGCCGGGCGCTTTCCGTTCCACCCGGTGCGTTACAGCCGCAGATGGCCGTCCATCAGCACAACGCCCGAACCTGCAACCCGCACCCCCGTCGGCGCCGCCTGCGACCCCAATACTTCAACCTCGGCGCGGCCCGGGCGCCCCATCCAATGCCCTTGTTCGGCAACAAAGGCCGGGCCATCCAACAACCCGTGATGCCATAGATAGGCCGCCATGCATCCGGTCGCAGACCCGGTAAACGGGTCCTCAGCGGGCATCGGCGGCGGCAGCAACAGCCGCGCAAACGTGTTGCCCGCACCGGTCGCTCCTTGCATCGTGACCAGGAAGGGCTCCATCAGCGCCGCCCCCGGCACACCGGCGTCGGCGCGCCAGGCCTCCAGCGCGGGCACATCCAGTACCGCCCGGCGCAACGTATCGTGATCCTTCAGGACCGCGATGCAAAACGGCGTTCCGGTCGAAACGATCTGCGGTGTTCCGACGATATCCGCCGCCGACAGGCCGTAAATCCCGGCAATCCGGCCCGGGTCCTGTTCGGCCAGAAACTCCGGCGCGCGCTGGGTCATGGCAATCAGAGGTGCGCGGCCATCGCGGGCCTCGACCGAAACCGGCAGCACACCTGCCCCGACTTCCAACGTGAAATCTGCGCTCCCGCCGGACAGCTCCACCAAGCCCCGGTGGACCAGCGACGCAACCGTCGCAATCGTCGGATGCCCGGCCATCGGGATCTCTCGCGTTGCCAGGTAATAGCGCGCACCGAAATCGGCCACATCGGATCCCACGAGATAAGCGCATTCCGAAAGCGAGGTTTCGCGCACCAGGGCCAGGCGATGCTCGACGCTCAGATCGCCGGCACCGTGAACGACCACGCAGGCATTTCCGCCGAACGCATCCTCGGTGAATGCATCGACCCAGTCGAATTCATAGCGCGCCATCCCGGCCTCCTCTTTCCGCCACCGGGACAGACTACGGCCGGTCGCCACCGTAACGGAAATCGCAATTCGAGATGGCATCCATCACAGGACCTAACCCCAAGGGTCAGATCCAATCGCGCCCGCTATTCGGTCGCGGTGTCGAAGACGCCCTTTTCCTTCAACGACGCGGCAACTTCCGGCGGCATGTATTTCTCGTCATGCTTGGCCAGAACTTCGGTCGCCCCAAAGAGACCGTCCTTCCAATAGCCTTCCGCGACGATCCCCTGCCCTTCGCGGAATAGATCCGGCAGAACGCCTTCAAAGCGCACCGGCACCGTTTCGGCGCCGTCCGTTACCGCAAAGGTGACCGCGGCCCCGTCCTTGCCCAGCGATCCCTCGACAACCATTCCGCCGACGCGCAGCAACTGGTCTTCCCGGAATTCGCCAGCCAACAACTGGCTGGGGTCCTTGAAAAAGGCAATCGCGTCCTGGGCCAGAAACCCGAACAGCGCCGCGGCACTGGCCAGCAGGACACCGCCCAGGACCAGCATCTGAATGCGCCGGGTCTTTTTGCGCGATTTCATTTCTCCTCCTTCACCGGCGGCAGGCCGAAATTGATGGTCGCATTGACTTCGGCCCCAAAGATAATGGCGACACCTGAAAGGAAAAAGAACAACAAGGTCACAATTACGCCTGCCAGCGCGCCATAGGTCAGCGTATAGGTCGGCGTCAGCGCCACATAGACCGACATCGCTGTCGCCAGCATCCCCCACATCAACAGCGATGTCAGCAGCCCTGGCCAAAGCGTCTTCCACCCCATCGGACGGGCCGGCAGGGTCAGGTGCATCAGCCAAAGCGTCGAATAAAGCAGCGCGGCACCGATCACATATCGCACGATGTCGGCAATCAGCGGGATCTGATAACCGGTGATCGTTTCGGTGATCTGAAAGGCCAGCGGCGCAAAGATGATCAGCATCGCCAGCGCACCGAACACCATGAAACCAATCAGAACAATGCCGATCGACACCAGCCGGTTCACCACGAAATTCCGCGGTGTTTCAATATCATAAGCCCGGTCCAGACCGATCCGGATCGCCTGCACGCCGTTCGATGCCGCAAAAATTGTGCCCAGCGCCGAAATCGTCAGGATGCCTTTGCGTTCCTGGTTCAGAACATCCAGCAAGACCGGCTCCAGCGTGCGGGCGACATGGTCCGGCACGGCATCGAACAACAGCGCAACAGCGCGCTGGCTTTGCGCGTCGCCGATCAGCAACCCGGCCAACGACATGGCAAAGATCAGAAACGGAAACGCCGACAGCATCGACGCATAGGCAATGTACCCGGCCAGAACCGCACCCTGATCTTCATTGAACCGGCGCACCGTCTCCATCAGGAACCGAACCGCCAACAGGCGTTTCACACGTTTGACCAGGCCCCCGATCACCTGCCGGACACCGGCAGGCGCCGATACCGGCGGTGCGCACCAGACAGGCTGATCCCGCCCCCGGTCACGGGAAGACCGGCGCCAGCATCAGTCCTGCAGTCTCCTCGATCCCCAACATCAGGTTGGCGTTCTGTACCGCCTGCCCCGAAGACCCTTTGGTCAGATTATCGAGCGCCGAGAAGATCATCACCCGCCCCGGACGCCGGTCGGGCACAACTCCCAAATGGCAAAAGTTCGACCCGCGGACATGCCGGGTCGCGGGCGCCTCGCCCAAGGGCAGCACAACCAGAAACGGCTCGTCCGCGTAACGCCGCGACAGCGCGGCATGGACAGCCTCGGCCTCGCCTTTGACATAACAGGTCGCCAAAATTCCGCGGTTCTGCGGCAGCAGATGCGGAACGAAGGTCACTGCCACATCACGGCCCGCAAACTTCGAAAATTCCTGATCGAACTCGGCCAGATGCCGGTGCTTGGCGACGTTATAAGCGTGATAGCCTTCGCTGACCTCGGCATGCAGCATCCCTTCCTTTGGGCTGCGCCCGGCGCCCGACACGCCGGTCGCCAGATCGATGATAATGTCGTCCGCCTCGACCACACCGTCGATCAGGGGCGGCAACAGCGCGAACAGCCCCGTCATCGCGTTGCACCCTGTCCCGGCAATGACCCGCGCCACCCTGATTTCGTCGCGATAAAATTCGGTCAGGCCATAGACGGCCTCGGCCTGGATATCCAAGGCATAGTGTTCGTGCCCGTACCACGCCTGATAGACCGCCGGATCGCGCAGCCGGAAGTCGGCGGACAGGTCCACGATCTTCAACGACCCCGGCAACTCGCGGATAACTTCCTGGCTGGTCGCGTGCGGCAGGGCACAAAAACACAGGTCGATCCCGGCAAAGTCGATCTCGCCGATCCGGCACAGTGTCGGCAGATCAAGATGGCGCAGATGGGGAAAAACCGACGCCATGTCCTGACCGGCCTTGCGGTCCGCCGACATCGCCACGATTTCCATTTGCGGATGGGTTGCGATCAGGCGCACCAACTCGGCGCCCGTATAACCACTGGCCCCCAAAATTGCGATCTTCGCCATCGTTTCAACTCCGTCTTAAGCGCCCCCGACATTCGCGCGAGGTTTGCAGATATTGCATTAGGTGATCTTTAGGCAACGATCTTTCCCAATCAGGTTCGCGCCCTGGCGGAGGAAAGATTGTCAGAAGGTTCACGGCAAGGTTTACAAACAGGTTCGCTTACTATCGCCCTTTGCGAAAACCTTGCGCCCGGACCTAGCCCAGAAACAGACCGTCGGGATATCGCTGGCGACCTTCCGGCGACAGGCGATAGGTCTCTTCGCGCAGATATTTCATCAATGCGCGGCCGTCGCTTGCCCGCGCCTGGATCTCTTCGGGCCGCAATGGCGTTCCGATCCGCACCTTCAACGCCGAATTCAGCCGGCTGTCGAACTCGGAAATCAGCAACGCCGTGCGCAGGGTCGCGTTCAGATGCCCGGCGATCTGGTAGAGACGCGAATTGTTGCCCTCGAAGAAGATCGGCACAACCTGGGCCCCGGAACGGGCGATCAGCCGCGCCGTAAAGGTCTTCCAGGCCGCATCCATCGCCTTGCCAAAGGGTTGCGGGGCCACCGCCACCGCACCTGCCGGAAAAATCCCCATGGCGCCGCCATCCTTCAACCAGGCCAGCGCCTGCTTGCGGGTGCGGATGTTCAACTCCAACGCTTCCTTGTTCTCCGAAAAGTCGATCGGCAGGATCACGTCCTTCAGATCCTCGGCCTTACGGAAAATCACATGGGCCAGGATTTTAAACTCGGGCCGGGTCATCGACAGGATGCGGCCCATCGACAATCCATCAAGGATTCCATAGGGATGGTTGGCAATAACGACCAGCGGCCCGGTGCGCGGAATGTTCTCCAGGCCACCCAACGGAAACTCCATCCGGATGCCATAACGCTCGGACATCACGTCCCAGAAGGTCCGGCCAGCAGCAATTTCCTCGCGGTACCCCTCGGCCAGTTTCAACAGCCGATGGCGACCCGAGATATTCTCGATTGTCTTAATAACAGCCTTGGCAGCGGGCGTTTTCGCGGCGAACGCATAGCTGATATCGCGCGACGCATCGCTGGTGTCCGAGGAGACCTTACCTTGCGGCATATTCATGGCCTGCATCATTCATTCCGTTCTTCAGAGATACTATTTTCCGGGCCGCGTTACAATTGCATCTTAGCATTCTGCTTAAGAGCATCCGCCGGGCCGCATGCTTTTTTGCCTAAATTACAACCAGTTATCCCATCAACTGAATGTAATGCCAAATACCGGAAAACGCAGGACACGGCATAAAAAAAGGGCCGGCTTGCGCCGGCCCGCGTCTGGCTGGATTTGCCGCGGATCAGCGTTTCGAGAACTGGAAGCTGCGGCGTGCTTTGCGCTTGCCGTACTTCTTGCGTTCCACAACACGCGAGTCGCGGGTCAGGAAGCCTGCTGCCTTCAGCGCCGGACGCAGGTCCGGATCGTACAGCGACAATGCTTTCGAGATACCGTGCTTAACCGCACCGGCCTGCCCCGAAAGTCCGCCACCCTTGACGGTTGCCCGAACGTCGAACTGCCCGGCAACATTTGCAACAGTGAACGGCTGACCGATCACCATCTGCAGCACGGGCCGCGCAAAATACTCGGGCATGTCCTTGCCGTTGACCGTGACCTTGCCGTTCCCAGGCAGGATCCAGACCCGGGCAACGGCGTCTTTCCGCTTGCCGGTGGCATAGGACCGGCCCAACTCGTCACGGACAGGCTCTTGCGGCGCCCGAGGCGCCTCGGCAGGCGCCTCCTCGGTCATGCCGACGGCGTCTTTCAGATCCTCGAGCGAGGTGATTTCATCAGACATCTGAGGCGCTCCGGGTGTTCTTGGGGTTCATGGCGCGAAGGTCCAGGACCTCCGGTTCCTGTGCTTCATGGGGATGCTCGCCACCGGCGTAAACACGCAGATGCGTCAGTTGCTGCTTGGACAGCGGCCCGCCGGGCAACATCCGCTGGACGGCCTTCATCACGATACGCTCGGGATGCTTGCCTTCCAGAATCTGACCGGCCGTGCGGTGCTTGATCCCGCCGGGAAAGCCGGTGTGCCAGTAATATTTCTTGTCGGCCCGCTTGTTACCGGTCATCTGTACCTTGCCGGCATTGATGACGATGACATGGTCGCCCATGTCCATATGTGGGGTATAGCCCGGCTTGTGTTTGCCGCGCAGGCGTGTCGCGACGATCGAGGCAAGACGGCCCAGAACGATGCCCTCGGCATCGATCAGGGTCCATTTCTTGTCGATCTCCGACGCCTTCATCGAGTAGGTTTTCATGGCGTTGTCCGAAATCCGATTGATGCGCAGGCTTTGGCCAACGCTTCCGGAGGCGGTTTCTAGCGATCCGCACGCGCAAGTCAACTGCCGATCTGCCGAATTCCACCATAGATTTCAATACTGTTGGCAATGGGGTTTTTAATTACCCCATGCCTTCTACCCGCGCCCGGGTGGAATCGCGTAGGTTAAAGTGGCGTGGGCGACCGGGTCGTCCAGTTGCTCGGAAAACACCGTCACATCTCCCGTTGAAAGTGTCTTACCCAGTTTCAGGATACGTGCCTCGGCGATCAGATCGGCGACGGGCGGTTTGCGCAGGAAATTGATGTTCAGATTGGTTGTGACCGTCATCGCCTCGCGCCCAATCATCGCCAGCGTCGCAACATAGAAGGCGCAATCGGCGACCGTGAACATCGTTGGCCCGCTGACCGTGCCGCCCGGGCGCAGATTGCTGTGATCGACCGGTGCACGGACGCGGGCGGTCATGGCCCCGGCTGCCTCGACAAATAACTTGCCGCGCTGTTGCGGGAACACCTCGTCCAGAAAGGCCTGTAGTTCTGGCGCAGTCATCTGCGGCTGTCTGGTCATTCATGGCCTCTTCCGGTGAGAGCGGATTGCGCCTAATCTCCTGCCTCGCAACTGCCGCAGGATCAAGGGAGGCAACATCATGACCGGGATACTGCTGCGAGAGGATTGCGGCGCCGTCGCCACCCTGACACTGAACCGGCCCGAGGCATTGAACCCGCTTTCGGAGGAGATGCTCACGGCATTGCAAAACCAGTTCGACACAATTTCGGTCGATCGTTCGATCCGCGTGGTTGTCCTGAAGGGCGCGGGCCGCGCGTTCTGCGCCGGGCACGATCTGAAAGAGATGCAGGCACAGCGCCAGACGCCGGACGGCGGGCGCGATTACTATGCTGCGCTTTTTGCGCAGTGTTCGCGCATGATGACGTCGATCCCGCGGCTGCCGCAGCCGGTCATCGCCCAGGTCCACGGGATCGCGACCGCGGCAGGGTGCCAACTGGTCGCCTCCTGCGATATGGCGGTGGCGGCGGAAGGGACGCGGTTTGGCGTTAATGGCGTCAATATCGGGCTGTTCTGCTCGACCCCGATGGTGGCCCTGTCGCGTAATATCCCGCGCAAACACACGTTCGAGATGCTCTCGACCGGCGATTTCCTTGAAGCGGGCCGCGCCCGTGATGTCGGCCTTGTGAACAGGGTTGTCCCGGAACCCGAACTGGACAGCGCGACCCAGGATCTGGCAGCGCAGGTCGCCGCCAAGCTCGGTTCAGCCGTTGCTGTCGGCAAACGCGCCTATTACGAACAATTGGAGATGGGGCTGGATGCCGCCTATGCCCATACCGGCAGGGTGATCCTGGAAAACATGCTGCACCGCGACACGGCCGAAGGCATTCAGGCGTTTCTGGAAAAGCGCGATCCAGATTGGCCGCAATAAGCCGTTCTGCGACAAGGCGTTAGCGGCCCTTCTTAAGTCGGCAGATATCCCGAGGCCATTGGGCGCCCGCGCACCGGACGGCGCGAGCAGCGCCCCTGAACACGCCGTCAGGCGCGTATTTTCTGCTCGCTGGGATAGGTGATTTCAAACCGCGCATGGATCAGCGCACCGATCAGCACCAGGGCAACCAGCTGATGGGCCAGCGCCAGCCCCAGCGGCGCCGCATGCATCACGGTGACGATCCCCAGGACGACCTGAACCGCGACCAAACCGCCGACCCGCAGCCCCCAGGCGCGCACTTTCGCATGTGCGACCCGCAAACTGCGCAACACATAAAGAACCGCGGCACCGGCAATAAGGTAGGCCAGCATTCTGTGATTGAACTGGGCCAGGCCCGCATTCTCGAAGATGTTCAACCATGCAGGGGACATATCAAGGCCCGATTCAGGAAAGAACGCACCCTCCATCAAGGGCCAATCGATAAAGCCCCGTCCCGCATCCAACCCGGCCACCAGCGCGCCGGACAGGATCTGGACAAAGATCAAGGCGATCAATGCGCCGGACCAGCCCATCAAGCCGGTTTCCCGGCGGCGGCGGCGTTGCAGGGTTTCGACCGGGTCATGTCGCACCCGCAACGCGTACCAAAGCAGCAACGCAAAAATCAGGAATGCCAATCCAAGATGCGCAGCCAGACGGTAGGGCGCGACATCCAGCCTGCCAACCAGGCCTGACGAGACCATCCACCAGCCCAAGGCACCCTGCGCCCCGCCCAGAATGCCGACAAACAGCAATCGCGCGGTCCAGCCTTCCGGTATCCGCCGGCGGATCAGAAAGAACAGGAAACCTGCCGCCCAGACAAGACCGATGAACCGGCCCAGAAACCGGTGCCCCCATTCCCACCAGAAAATCGGTTTGAAGTCCGCCAGGGTCATCCAGTGGTTCTGTTCCTTGAACTCGGTCGTTTCCTGGTACGCCGTAAACGCCTGCTGCCAATCGGCGCCGGACAGCGGCGGCAACGTTCCCATGACCAGCGCCCACTCGGTGATCGACAGGCCGGAATCGGTCAAACGGGTCGCGCCGCCGACCAACACCGTGAGAGCGACAAGAAGCGCAAGACACATCAGCCAGATAAAGATGCCCTTGCGCGCCGGGTCACGCTGCGCGGCGGTGTGCTGCTGCTCGGCCTTTTCGGTGCCGACATCCTCAAAGACCGGGCGCTTGCTCATGGAACCCTCCGTCGAACCCTCCGTCGCTCGGGCTGGTACCTAGCCGGGGCTCTGCGGCCCGGCAAGCGGCAGAGGGACGCGGCGCCAGCTTCATTGGCGCCGTTTCGGGCCATCTGACAGCGCCCGGACAACACCCCAAAGCGTACGCACATCCTGTTCGGTCAGGGGGGTCCTGCGAAAGAGGTTGCGCAGATTGGCAACCATGGCGCCGCGCTTGTCGTCGGGGAAGAAAAACCCGGCGCCATCCAGTTCGCCAATCAGATGGTCCGTCAGACGCCCGATCTGGTCGGCAGGTGCGCGTTCCGGCTCCTCCGGCGGCGCTGCCCCGATCTGTCGGCGCCATTCATAGGCAACCAGCAGGACGCACTGACCAAGATTGAGCGATGCGAACGCCGGGTTCACGGGGACCGAAATGATGCTGTCGGCCAGGATCACATCCTCATTGGCCAGGCCAGCCCGCTCGGGCCCGAAAAGGACGGCGACCTTCTGACCGGCAGCTATATGGCCGCGGGCTTCGGTCATGGCGTCCTCGGGCGTCAGGACCCGTTTGGTCATCTCTCGCGGCCGCGCTGTCGTTGCATAGATAACATGCGCCTCGGCGACCGCTGCTTCTGCCGTCGGGAAAACACGTGCTTCGTCCAGAAGGCTGCCTGCCCCGCTTGCCATGGCGACCGCGGCCGGGTTCGGCCAGCCGTCGCGCGGCGCCACAAGCGACAGGCCGCGCAACCCAAAATTCCACATGGCGCGGGCGGCGGCACCGATGTTCTCGCCCATCTGCGGCTGGACCAGCACAAAAGTCGGCCCATTCGTGGACCAGTCAGGGGCAGCACTGTGATCAGTTCCGGACATGGGGCGGCGTCTTATCCGTGCGCCGGAAAAGGAGCAAGCCCGTCCAAGGGTTTACGCCGCCCCAATGGTCGTGAGAGACTCAGGCCCTGGGGATTCGCAACCATTGTGAGGGAAGATACATGAAACTCCGTTTTGCGGCGGCGGCTTTGTCGCTTGCGCTTCTTAATCCATTCACTGCCGTGGCTGATGTGCCCGCTGGCGGGATTGGCGGCCTGGCCGTCAGCCCGGACGGTTCTTCAATTCTGGTCGCCGGTGACAGCCGGGCGATCTATGTGCTGGACCCGGCGACGATGGAGGTCACGAACCGCGTCCACACCGGAACGACCGTTGTCTGGATGACATACCGCCAAGACGGCGCTGCGTTCTTTATGCGCGATACATCGGGCCTGTTGTCGGCGCATGATGCCGTCACGTTCAAGCGGCTGTGGTCGGTCGACCGCACCGAAACAGTCGACTACGCGCTGCCCGCGAATGTGCTGACATTTACCGTGCGTGAAAACCGCGAATATGTGGTCAAGGTGATCGATGCCAGCAGTTTTGAAGAAAAGGGCACGTTCCAACTGGGCGAGAAATTTTATCCCGGCGCCCAGGGCATTTCGCTGGACGGTCTGAAGACGGTTGTCCTGTCACGGTCCGAGAAACGCGAAGGCGAAGAGAAAAAGCGCGCCGACAGCAGCATGAAAGGCATCGTGCGATCGCTGTTCAATCAGCAACACGATCAGCGCGGCGCCCGGATCGCCGAGATTGACCTGATCACCGGCACAGTGAATGTCATCGAAAGCTGGTACAAGTCGGACAATGTCCGCGGCATGGTCGTATCGCTGACCGATACCTATGTCCTGTCCTTTACTGAAGAGATGGCCAACATCAAAGCGGGCGGCGAGGTGACGATCATCCCCAGCGGCGCGCGCAATCACTATGCAGCGACGATGACGCCCGGCATGGACGCGATTGTGTCCGGCAGCTTGCGGTCGATCACGATGAAACGGCTCGACTCGGACGTCGCGCAGGAGCTGAAACTGCAGTCCCTGCCCGGCTGGCCGGAGTATCTCAGCCGGCTCACCTTCATGCCAGATGGCCGCCTGCTGGCCGGAACAACGGCGTACCGCGTGATCGTTGTAACGCCTGAAGGCAAGATGAACGCTTTTCCGGTCTACTGATCGGACAAGTCTCCATTCTGTGCTTGAAGACCGAAGGGCGGCCGATATGGCCGCCCTTTTGGTTTTTGGCACGCCTTGCTGATGTCTTGGTTTTGGGCGCGGCGACAATTGCGACCCGCCGCACAAATCAGACCCGGCGCAGCCACAGGCTTGTCTCGATCGCCCCGTCCGGGATCGGCAGATCACCAACGACTGTGGCGGCGTTCAGACGGCTCCGCGCGTAATGGCTGGAAAAAACGATCTCTACCGCACCGAGCAACAGCGGCCCGACACCGTTTTGTTCCGTATAGCCCCGCCATTCCCAATCCGGAGGGTACGGATCCGGCAACAGGATGTCGTGGATGTGGATCAGGACCCCCGGGCGCAGTCGCGGGATGATCCGGTTCAGGATCAAATCCACATCCGACCCCGGCCAAAGGATGTGAGAGCTGTCAAAAAAGGCGATATCCCCGTCGCCCAACCCTTCGAACAGCGGGAAATGTTCCTCGCCCAGCACCTGCCGATGCAAATCAACCGGCAGCGCCCCGATATCGGCCCGGGGTTCCGGATCGATGCAGGTGATCTTTGCCGCGTTGTTCGCACCATAGGCCAGCATCCGGGTCGAGTGACCCGACCCAACCTCGACGATCCGCTCTGGCCCGGCCTGCCGGACGATGGCGAATGCTGCGGCGCCATCCAGCCGGGGAAACCAACTTTGATCCCAGCGCGGGATTGGCGGCGGGCCGTTCAGCTGGCGCAGTTCATTCATATCGGCCGCAATCGCCGCGAGGACTTTGCGCATTGACGGTTCGGCTCGCTCGAAAAACGGCACCAATGCCGGATAACCGGCCGGTTCAACGACACTGTCAGCATAGCGATACGGCGAGAAGAACCCCTGCGCCCTGAAGCCCAAGAGCGTGGAGAAGCCCATGCCAATCCGGCGTAAGTTCTTGTCTTCCATATGTTTTCCCGCCTGTCGGTTGGCGCCCCGGTCA
The DNA here is from genome assembly GCA_951813525.2 of uncultured Limibaculum sp. GTDB lineage: Bacteria > Pseudomonadota > Alphaproteobacteria > Rhodobacterales > Rhodobacteraceae > Thermohalobaculum. The sequence continues at coordinate 398,041 of CATOTJ020000002.1, read as the reverse complement.
GCGACGATAGGGCAGTTGCTGCGATGCGGCGATCCCCCTAGTCTCCGCCGCAGATTCGCCAGGGAATACCGAGGAGATACGAATGTCCAAGATCAAGGTCGAAAACCCAGTCGTCGAGCTCGACGGCGACGAGATGACACGCATCATCTGGCAGTTCATCAAAGACAAGCTGATCCTGCCATATCTCGACATCGACCTCTTGTACTACGATCTGGGCATGGAAAGCCGTGATGCAACGGATGACCAAATCACAGTCGATGCGGCCAACAAGATCAAGGAAGTCGGCGTTGGCGTAAAATGCGCGACCATCACGCCAGACGAGGCGCGGGTCGAAGAGTTCAATCTCAAAAAGATGTGGCGCTCGCCCAACGGAACGATCCGGAACATTCTGGGCGGTGTCGTGTTCCGCCAGCCGATCATCTGTTCCAACGTGCCGCGCCTGGTCCCCGGCTGGACGCAGCCGATTGTGATCGGCCGTCACGCCTTTGGCGATCAGTACCGTGCGACGGATTTCAAGTTTCCCGGACCGGGCAAGCTGACCATCAAATTCGTCGGCGAGGACGGGCAGGAAATCGAGCACGAAGTGTTCGACGCACCTTCGTCGGGCGTGTCGATGGCCATGTATAATCTAGACGATTCGATCCGCGATTTTGCCCGGGCCTCGTTCAACTATGGCCTGGACAAGGGCTGGCCAGTGTACCTTTCCACCAAGAACACCATCCTGAAACAGTATGATGGTCAGTTCATGATCCTGTTCCAGGAAGTCTTCGACGCCGAGTTTGCCGATAAGTTCAAAGAGGCAGGTATCACTTACGAGCACCGTTTGATCGATGACATGGTCGCTTGCGCGATGAAGTGGTCGGGCGGTTTCGTTTGGGCGTGTAAGAACTATGACGGCGATGTTCAGTCGGACACCGTGGCGCAGGGTTTCGGCTCTTTGGGCATGATGTCGTCGGTTTTGATGACGCCCGACGGCAAGGTTGTCGAGTCCGAGGCCGCGCACGGCACCGTCACCCGCCACTATCGCCAGCACCAGAAGGGCGAGGCGACGTCGACCAACTCGATCGCGTCGATCTTTGCCTGGACCGGCGGCCTGAAGCACCGCGCCAAGCTGGACGGCAACGACGCACTGATGACGTTTGCGACGACCTTGGAGAAGGTCATTGTCGACACCGTCGAATCCGGGTCCATGACCAAGGATCTGGCGCTGCTGGTCGGCCCGGATCAGAAATGGCTGACCACGATGGGCTTCCTCGAACAGGTCGACGAAAACCTGAACAAGGCGCTTGGCGGTTGAATTCACACGGGGGCTGAAAGGCCCCCGTTCCACTAGGGTCAGGGCATTGTGAACAACAAGCCGTCGCAATGGCTTTCGGACGCGGCCGGGCGGCTGATCGCCGGATGGATGCGAACGGCCCATGACCGACCCAGGCTGACATTGGCGGCCACTACGGCGCTTTGCGTCGCGGCGGTCATTGCGGCAACCGGTCTGCGCATTGACGCAGACAGTTCCCGCATGTTGTCGCCGGAACTGCCGACCCAAAAGGCAGCGCACGAGTTAAACGCCGCCTTTCCCCGGTTAAAATCGGCCATCATCATTACTGTCGAGGCCTCGCAGGCCGATCTGGCCGATCTGGCTGTCATCCACCTTGCTGAACAACTGCGCGAGCGTATCGCCACGATCGAGACCGTCTTCTCGCCGTCCGAAGATCCGTTCATGGCGGCACACGGCTTTCTTTATCGCGACTATGACACGTTGGAGGACATGTTCAACCGGCTGTCCAAGTCGGCCAATCTTCTGGCGCATCTGCGGGCCGATCAAAGCTTTGACGGATTTACCAAGGCGTTGAACGAGGCGGTCCTGCTGGCCAAGCGGGCAGAAATCGGTCCAGGGGCATTGGAGCGGCTGTTCGCAGAAACCGCGTCGGTCGTCGAGGCGCAGACCCTGGGCAGGTCCCGGCAGTTCGCGTGGTCGACGGTATTGGATGACGAGCCTTCCGGCACCGTTACCCGGTTGATCGCCGTAACACCGCGACTGGATAAAACGCGTTTGAGCCCCGCGAAACCGGCGCTGGCCGACATAAGCGGCGTGATCGCGGCAATGCCCGCCGAGTTGTCGGCTGCGGTTGCGATCCAAGTGACGGGAGAGCCCGCGCTGAGAGCGGAGGAACTGGCCAGCGTGACGGCAACGATCGGGCTTTCCTTGGCGATTTCGCTGGTCCTGGTGGCGATCATTTTGCGTTTGGGATTGGGCCACCGGTCACGCGTTGCCCTGGCGCTTGCATCCTTGATTGCCAGTCTGATTGCCACGACCGGATTTGCCGCGGTCGCCATCGGCAGCCTCAACCTCATTTCCGTGGCATTCATCGTTTTGATGGTCGGCCTTGGCATCGATTTCGCAATTCATGTCATGGCCCATGTCGATGAACACAATCGGGATGGCGCCCTGCCCGGCGATGCGGTCGTATTGACCGGGCACCGGGCGGGATTGGCGCTGATTTTGGCTGCGCTAACCACCGCAGCGTCCTTTCTGGCCTTCGCCGTCACGGAGTTTCGCGGAATGGCGCAGTTGGGTGTGATTGGATCGGCGGGCGTGATTTTGGCCTTCCTGATGTCGATCACGTTGATACCGGCGGTCCTGGGGCTTTGGCCCAGAATAGCGTTGGAGCGCGAGGAGATTTCCGCAACGGCCGCCACCGCCAGGGATACGCCGCGTTGGGCAGTCTGGGGTCTTCTTCTGATCACGGCGGTTGCGGTCTGGCCGGCAATGCAGGTTCGCTTCGATGCCGATCCTATTGCCTTGCGCGATCCGGACACCGGTTCTGTGTTGGCCTTTCGCAATTTGGCTCTCGATCCGGCGACCAGCCCTTACAGGGCCAGCGTTCTGGTCGGTTCGGCGGCCGAGGCGGACCGTGTTGCCGCGGCCCTGGAAGATGCGCCGGGTGTCTCCGAGGCGATTAACCTTGGCGATTTGCTGCCCGAAGATCAGGACCGCAAATTGCAGTTGCTGGATATTGCGGCGGCCTCGATCGATCATGCCGTTGCCGGGCAGCCGACGGCGCTGACGGCGGAAGAGGAGGCGTTGGAGGGCGATCCGCTCGGCCGGTTTGCCAACGAACTTGCACCGCTGCGCGGGATGGCGGATCGCCTAAGCCGCGCACTGGTTGCCTATGAAAAAGTGCGCACGCCGCAAAGCGACCAGGCGCTTCAGGAGCGCATATTTGCGACCTTTCCCCTTTTGATGCGCAGGTTGGAGGCTATGTTGTCCGCTGGCGAAGTCTCGGCTGCCTCGCTGCCTGCACCGATGCGCGAGCGCTTTTTATCGCCTTCCGGCACTTACCGGGTCGAAGTCTTGCCGATCGCCGATCTTGGAGATGCCTCGGAAGCGCGCGCCTTTGCGGCCGCCGTTTCTGACGTTGCGCCAGGCGCCAGCGGCCCACCGCTGCAATTGTCCGCCGCCGGGGAAATCGTGGCCCGGGCGATGCTGATCGCGACGTTGCTGGCAGCTTTGATGACGACGATTTTGACTCTGCTCGCGACCGCGCGGTTCGGCGATGCGTTTGCCGTTTTGCTGCCTTTGGTCGTCGCCGGTGTCCTGACAGCGGCAGGCAGCACACTGCTGGGTGTGCCATTCAACTATGCCAACGTGATCGTGCTGCCGCTGATGATCGGGATCGGTGTCGACAGCGGTATTCACCTTGCGTTGCGAGCACGCCGCGCGCCCGGGGCTGTTTTCGCCACCTCGACGCCGCGGGCCGTATTGCTGTCCGGGCTGACAACGGTTGCAGCCTTTGGCACGCTGACGATCAGTGACCACCAGGGGACAGCGAGCATGGGGATCCTTTTGACCCTGGCGATCAGCCTGACTTTAGTATCGGTCATGACGTTGACGCCGACGTTGATTGCGTGGACTTCGCGCAACAGATTATGAACGTCACGGACATTTCTGTCACAGCATAGACGGAATAGCGCACCAACAAGCTTATAAGGGCAGTTAGCGTGAAGGGAGCACCCCGCCCGTGTTGAATTTCTGCCGCTCGATCCTGTTTGCCGCCGCAATGCTTGTTCCGGTGCCCGCGATGGCGGAAGAGCAGATGGACCGCGCCGTCGCCGCAACGCGTGTTCTGCTGGAGACCGCTCATAAAATTCTGGCCGGCGAAGGCGACCGGACCGCGCTGCGTGCGGCGATCGAACAGGCGTTTGCTTTCGACGTCTGGGAACGCTATCTGCTGGAAAACCGGGCAGACCGGTTCGATGAACCGCAGCGTATCGAATTTCGCGCACTGCTTCCGGGGTTTATGGCAGAGCTTTATATCAACCAATTCGACCGCGGCATGGCCGACGCCCCGACGGTGGGCAAAGCCCGCAAAGTTCGGCGCGATTATCTGGTGAAATCAGAATTCAAACGCCGGAGCGGTCGTGATTTGCCCGTCGAATGGCGTCTGCGCGAATTTCCCGAAAACGGGACGCTGGTGATCGATATGATGGTTGGCGGAACCTCGTTCTTGTTGCTGAAACGCGAGGAGTTCCACGCGATCATCGACAAATCCGGTGCAGAAGGAATGCTGACCTTTCTGCGGGCGCATTCCGGCTAGCGACTCCCTGCGCAGGATCACCCAGCCAAACCGATTTTGGAGCAACGCGCATGGCCCTCGGCTCCTCTCGATGATAGTCTCACGCGATCCGCACTCCTGGGCAGAGGCAAAGCATGGGTGTTCCCCTTAGACAGCAACTTGCCATCGGCAAATATATCGCGGCGCAAAAGCTGAAGGGAAACCGGCGGTATCCGCTGGTTCTGATGTTGGAGCCGTTATTTCGTTGCAATCTCGCCTGCCCGGGCTGCGGCAAGATTGATTATCCCGGCGCGATTTTGAACCGCCGTCTCAGTCCGGAAGAATGCTGGCAGGCCGCCGAGGAATGCGGCGCTCCTATGGTTGCCATCCCAGGCGGCGAGCCGCTGATCCATAAAGAAATCGATCAGATCGTTGATGGCCTGATCAAGCGGCGCAAATATGTCTCGCTCTGCACCAACGCATTGCTGTTGGAAAAAAAGCTTCCGCTGTTCCGCCCCTCGCCGTATCTGTTCTTCTCGGTCCATTTGGACGGGCTGCGCGACCACCACGACAAAGCGGTCGATCAGGAAGGGACATTCGACCGCGCGGTAAAGGCGATCAAGGCAGCGCAAGCAGCCGGACACCGTGTGAACGTCAATGCAACAATCTTCGACGGCTACCCCGCTGAGAAACTGGCCGATTTCCTGGACTTCGCCACCAGAATGGGCACCTCGGTCTCGCTTTCGCCGGGGTTTGCCTATGAACGTGCACCCGATCAGGAACACTTCTTAAACCGGCAAAAGACCAAGACCTTTTTCCGCCAGGTCTGGAAGATCGGGAAAAATCGCGGTTCCAAATGGAAATTGTCGCACTCGCCGTTGTTTCTGGACTTCCTTCTGGGCAATCAGCAGATGATGTGCACGCCGTGGGGCATGCCGACCCGGAATGTCTTTGGCTGGCAAAAACCCTGTTATCTGCTGGGTGAGGGGTATGCCAAGACCTACGCCGAATTGATGGGGACGACAGACTGGGATCGTTATGGCACTGGCAACTATGAAAAATGCGCCGATTGCATGGCCCATTGCGGGTACGAGCCCACAGCCGCAAATCTCGCGTTTTCCAACCCGTTGAAGATGCTGAAATCCGCCTTTCGAGGTCTGCGAACTGATGGAGCGATGGCGCCGGAGATCGACTTGAGCCTTGCCCGCGGCGGCGAAGACCATCACGAGCGGATCGTGGCAGAAGAGTTGGAAAAGATTGAGCGGGAAAAGGCCGCGTGACGGCCTGACGTGATCCGGCCTTTTGGCTGCCCGATGCGCCATGATATCCTGTTCCCGATTTTGATCGGAAGTCCTTGGATAGGCACCAATTGGATCGGGAGTAAACGCAATGAAGATTGTTCCAAACCTGACAGCGGCGGCTGTGCTAGCGGGGGCATTGTTCACGTCGGGCACGCCGCGCGCGGATGATGGGCGAGAGGTTTGGAGTTGCCTGCAAAACATCGTCACAATCGATGAGTTTCGGCGCGACTGCATCGGAATGGTCACCAATATGTGCCAGGAACTGAACAAGGACATGCAAAACTCGCCGGGCCTGGTCAGTTGCATGGGGCGAGAGGCGCTGGCCTGGGACGGCGTTTTGAACGGGATCTATAAAGAGGTGCGGGCGAAACTGCCCAAGGGTGAACAGGCGGCCCTGAAGACTGCCCAGCTTGGCTGGATCAAGGATCGCGACGGAACCTGTGCGTTCGAGGCAGTGATCGCCTACCGCTATTCCGGCTCTGCCAGCGCCGAGGCCGAGGCCAGCTGCAAACGCGACATGACCGCGATGCGCGTCGTGAAGCTGTGGTATTGGCGTAATGTCCTGAGCGAGTGACGCAGGATCTAACCGTCAGATTGCCCGGTCGCAAGTTCGTCCAAGAAGTGCCCGACCCTGCGATTGGCACCGCGCAAAGCGGTCATTGCCAGGCGATAGCGCCGGATTAGCGAGACCATTGCCGGAACGGATCGCGGATTGGATAGGGTCGTTCGCAAGGTTGCGGGCAGGTTTGGCCGCCCGTCGCCATGCAGCGGAACCAACGCGCCCGGCGGCAGCGCAAATCCGGCCTCATCCAGCACGACCCGGATAGCATGGGCAGGCAAGCCTGCCCTTGCCACAGCGCCGCTCTCCAAATCGACAATGCTGTAGCCTTCAGCGAAGGCCGCGGCCTTTTCTTCAGGCGTCGTCAGGACCGTGTCTGGCGAGTAGATGTCTCGCGGATCGCATTCAACCACACTGCCAATAGACAGATCCGGGGCGAGCCCGCCACATAGCCCCCAGCTGAGAAGGGCATCGACGCCAGCGGCGGTTAACTCTTCAACTGCCGCTTGCGCCCGCCTGGCATCGCCCGCCGATATTCGAACCATTACCCGCGGGTCCTGTCGCCACGAACCCAAAGCATCTGCCTCGCTCTCCAATCCGCAGAGGACGCCAAGCCGCGGCCCGGACGGGGATGTCACATTCCCCAAGTTTGATCCGGGTCGTTCGATTCCAGCGCGGCCTGATATCGCGCGATCGCCCATTGCGGAAAAATCGCCGGATAGCCGTGGTACTTGAGATAGAAAACGCGCGGGAAGCCGACCCCTGTGAAATGATTTTCCTGCCAACGCGCGCCGTCTCGGGGTGCGCGTTCAAGCCAGGAAATTCCGGCTCGCGTCGCATCGCCGTCTGTCCCGTCCGCAGCGATCAGGCCCAGAACGGCCCAAGCGGTCTGCGACGCAGTCGAAGGCGTCGCGAACCCATCCTGACCGGGTTCATAGCTTTCCAGCCCTTCGCCCCAACCCCCATCCGGGTGCTGTTTTTTCACCAACCATTGAACCGCCCGGCGAATATAGGGCTGGTGCATGTCTTCACCCGCCGCGCGTAGGGCCACCAGTGCCGACCAGGTGCCATAGACATAATTTGCGCCCCAGCGTCCAAACCAGGAGCCGTCGCCTTCCTGATCACGCTTCAGATACGCGACGCCGCGTGCAATGCTGGCGGCGTAGCGATTTTTGTCGACCTGGGCCAAGCAGCCAACGCAGCGGGCCGACACGTCGACCGTCGGCGGGTCCAGCAAAGCCCCATGATCGGCAAACGGGATCGAGTTTAACAAATAGTGATCGTTGTCGGCGTCGAAAGCGCCCCACCCTCCGTTCTTCGACTGCATTCCGACGATCCATTCGCAGGCGCGATCGATATTCGCGTCGTATCGCTGCGGGTCTGCACGGTGCATTGCCATCGCGACCACCGCCGTATCGTCGACATCGGGATAATCGGGATTGTCGTATTGAAAGGCCCACCCGCCTGGCCGCACATCAGGGCGGCGCCAAGCGTAATCGCCGACATGGTCCAGGATTTGACGATCCGCCAGCCAGTCGAGCGCGGAAATCAAACGATCACGATCGGCGCGCGCCTCCAACAGGGCGTGGGCGGCCAGTCCGGTATCCCAAACGGGTGAAAAACAAGGCTGCAAATACAGCGCATCCTGCCGGTCGGTCATCAGATTGTCGACCGCATCCGAAGCCGCCTTCATATGCGGGTCGTCGTCTGAATAACCGAGCGCGCGAAACATCAGGACTGCATTGACCATGGCCGGGAAGATTGCGCCCAAGCCGTTCAGGCCGTTTAGGCGTGCAATGGTGAACTCTTCCGCAGCCTTGATCGCCCTGGCCCGCGACCCTTTCGGCAACCTTGGTTCGATAACCCGCAGCGCTTTGTCCAAACGCAGCAACAGGTTGCCGATGGTCGAACCTGTCGGATTGATATTGTAGACCTTGTGGTCCTTGGCAGGGACGACGAACAGTTCTTCCAGACTGGTGCCGGTCGGGTTCAGCGCGCGCGCCCTGGTGGCATAGAGAACGAGCAGCGGTACAACGACCGTGCGCGACCAATACGCGATCTTGGACAAGTGGAACGGAAACCAGCGCGGCAATAGCATCGCCTCGACCGGCATGACCGGAACCGCCCGCCACGGAACATGTCCGAACAGAGCCAGTGATATGCGGGTGAAGACGTTCGATGTCGCCGCACCGCCTTGTGCCAAAATCCATTGGCGAGCCGAAACCATATGGGCGGCCTCGATATCATTCCCCGTCAGCTTCAAGGCCCAGTATGCCTTGACAGTCGCCGAGATATTGCCCGCGCCCGCGTGGAACAGCGGCCACGATCCGTCCGTATTTTGAACGCCCCGCAGGTAGTCGGCCAGCCGTGCCTCTCGGCGCTGATCGATCCGGCCGAGGAAGTGGCACATGATGACGTACTCGGCCGGGATCGTACAATCGGCTTCCAGCTCGAAGACGATATGCCCATCCTGCTGTTGCAACTGGAACAGGGCGTCGTTTTGCGCGCTCAACAGCGCTTCACGCGCGGCGCGATCCAGCGGAATTTGGTCTGGTATTATCCTGCGCGGGTCGTTCATCGGCTTTCTCGGGCCAGTAATCTAGCGCCAGTCTCACCCGATCTTACCGCGCCTTCTATGGTCGCCGGAAGCCCCGTTCTGGTAGAATCGCCCGCCAGAACCAAATTTTTAATCGGTGTTCGGGCATCGGGGCGCCGGGCAACCCCTTCGGGCGACTGATCGAAGGTCGCACGGCGTTCTTTGTTGATGCGTGCTGCGACAAATGTTGTGTCGCCAAGATTAAGCGCCCTGGCCGCCTCTGCCCAAAGTTCCGGGATCAGATCGGCGGGCGCCTGATCCATCACGCCCAGCCGGTCGGCGGCCGAAATCGTCAGGCTGACAACATCGCCGCGAACGAACACCCAATGGCTCTTGGCGTTGATCAGACCCGTAATCGGTGCGCACCCGTTCAGAAGCGTTGGATCGCCAAGCGTAAAATGGGCATTCAGGATTGCGGCATCGTCGACGGGCACGTCCAGCCATGGCAGAACGGGTTTCAGCCGGGCCGGAGGCAAGGCCAACAAAACATCATCCTGTGGCCCAAGCGCGATCCGGTGCCCATTTGTGAAGGTCAGCGCGGTTACAACGTCTTCCTCGATATCTACCGCCTTCAGTGCGTGATCGAACGATGGGCTGATCGACCGGTCCGCCAGCCAGGATATCGCAGGATCGATCAGCGCGCGGCCCAGACCATCGGGGGCGAACATCGGGCGGCACTTTGCACCGCCTTGAACAAAGGTTTCCGCTATTGCCCGCCACAAGGGTACGGCGGCCGCACGATTTGGCGTCGTGTTCATGACCGCCAGGGTCAGCGGCTCCCAAAATCTGTCCCAGATCAACCCGCGTTTGCGGATCGTCTCGGCCACTGTTTTGCTCTTTCCGGCGCGGGCAAGGCCAAAGCCGGAAAGATAGTCCATGACCCCGGTCCCCGGAATTCGCCGGTCTTTGCGAAACACCCACCACGGGATCCGGCCATCGTTTATCGAAACGCCCCACCGCTCGCCGCTGTCTGCGTCAAAGAACGAAAACGTCGCTTCGGGCGCCGTTATCAGCTTTTCCGCGGCGCCGATCGTTTGCAGATAGGCCCGCACCGAACGGTTTCCGGAAAGAACAAGATGGTTCCCGTTGTCGACGAAGCGTTCCAGCCGTGGATCCCAGAACGTGCGGCAACGCCCGCCGGCCTGCGCCGTTGCCTCCCAGATCGCGATTTCGCGTCCACGTTCGGCCAGCCTGACCGCGGCGGACAATCCGGCGAGACCTGCCCCCACAATATGGGTGCGCCCTGTCACCGGGCCAGGACAGCGCGAAGCCCGTGGCGCAACTTGGTCCAGCGCCCCATTCTGAAGGATGGGCCATAGCGCCAGTCCGCCGCCTCCATGCGGTCGAAATAGGCGCGATAGACCCCCATCATCGCCAGCGCCGGGAACAATGACGGCCGATCATGGGCAGGGATCAACGCCTTCGCCTCTTGAAAAGCAACCAGTGCAGGCACCGCCAGCAACGAGCGCGCCACGGGCAGCGATGGATGGTCTGCCAGACCGTTCGGGTTGGCGGCGATCCCGGCGGCATCGAGGCAATCCTTCGGCAGATATATGCGCCCGAGCTTTGCGTCCTCTTCAACGTCGCGCAGGATGTTCGTCAGTTGCAGTGCATTGGCTAAGGTCAACGCGAAAAGCTGCGAGACCTCGCCCCGCCAGGCGCCGAAAATGCGCATGGACAGCAAGCCAACTGCCCCTGCGACCCTGCGGTTATAGGCAAGAAGCTGGTCCATAGTCGGGGCAACAACCGGCCCATTGGCATCAATCTCCATGCCATCAGCAATCATCAGGAATTCAGATTTGGGCAGATCGTGTTCCGCTATTGGGTCGATCAGAGCCTGTCCAATCGCGGATGCAGGTTGACCGGCGTAAACTCTTTCTATCTCGCCGCGCCATTCGGCGAGCAGTTCGTGTTTCCGGATTCGCCGACAACTCACAATATCCAATCAGTTCGTCCCAATCGGCATAGCGCGATTTCACTGCGTCCTGGCGGAATGCCGCCAATAGGTCCCGGGCATGGCGATCCGTCACCGAGCAGGCGGCAAGGCTGTCGGCCAGCGTACGCGCGACCTCTGGGCCAGGCCCGGTCAATCCCTGTTCCATCAGGTCGAGACCGGCAATTTTTTCCGCCGATGAAAGCGCCGGGCTGTCGGCAATATCATCGGCCGCCCGCGCGAACGCATAAAAGGCCCTGACATACGGTCGAAGCCGGGGGGCAATCATCAGCGAGGCGACAGGGAAATTTTCATCCTTCGCCGTCTTCCCGGTCGGCATCTGAGTATCGGTGTCAGTGATGATCGTGCGCCTGTTCATCGTCAAATAGGCCCCATGTGACCAGAGCTGACAATAGGGCGGCGGCAGTCGATCTCAAAGCTTTTGGGCAGAATGCCATGCAACGGCCTCGGCGATGCAGTCGCGCACGGGTCGCGGCGAAAACCCAAGCGATGCCTTCGCTAGTGAATTGTCAAATCGGCACGGCAATCCGGCAAGCCGAACACCGGTCACAGGGGCCGTTGGCGCGCGGCCCGTCATTCGGGACATCACCGCCCCTGCCCCGGCAACCGTTCGCGCAAACGCATAGGGCACGCGCCGTTTTGGCGCAGGGGTTCCCGATACGGACGCGACCAAATCGGCGAACTGGCCAATCGGCAGATCGTCACCGGTCAAAAGATACCGCTGACCCCTTTGCCCGGACAGACCGGCTGCAACGGTCGCCTGCGCAACCGCGACGACATCCACAAGGTTCAACCGGCAATCCAACAGCGCAGGCAGCCGACCGGCAATCAGATCCCTGATCAGCCGGCCCGGCGGCGTCGGGCGATGATCGCCCACCCCAATCGGGGCGCCCGGCAGGACGATGACCACATCCTGGCCTGCTGATGCCGCGGAGAGCGCAGCCAGTTCGGCCTGGCGTTTGCTGCGCGGATAGGGGCCAGCCAGCCGGTTTGGAACTATTTCGACCTGCTCGTTCAACAGAACATCATCCGTGCCCCGTCCGATCAACGTCGTGTAGCTGGACACCAAGACGGTGCGGGCACCGACCCTGCGGGCAGCGGCCAGAACATGGCACGTCCCCAGCACATTGACCCGGTCATAAGCAAAACGGCCAGACGCCCAAAGATCAGTAATGGCGGCGGCGTGAATGACCAGATCGACATCTTGAACGGCCGTCGCCAAGGCGGCGGGGTCCAGAACCGAGCCGACTTGCCATTCCACCGCATCGCCGTCGGTCAAATCAAACCCACGGGCAGCGATGCCACTGGCCTGCAGCGCGGCGAGCAGGTGGCCGCCCAAGAACCCGGCAGCGCCCGTCACCAGCGCCTTCATCTCTGTCCTTTGCAGATCAGGATGCCCTTGTCCGTCGATGACCCGGCGATCAGGTGTCCCTTCGCCAGTACGCCAACGGTTGCGCTTGAAAACATGCGGCCCGTTGGGTCGTCGAACAGGATTTCGATTTGCCGGCTGCTCGGTGTGATCCGAACTATTCGCGACGGCGAATTTTCGAACCAGCCTTCCCGCATCAAGAACAGCTTTATCAGGCTGGGATGAATGGCAGCGATCAGCGCGCCATCGGCGTCGACGGTCAGGTTGTCCGGCCCACCCGGCAGTTTCAGTCGTTCGCCCCCGGGCCAACGCACAGCATGGGCGCGTGTTTCGGCAACCGTGCCCAGCGCCAACCCATTGGGGAACTGCAAGCTTTCACTGTCGAATATGACCGCATCTGGTGTCACCCGCGCAATCGATCCGGTGGAAGACCAGGGTGCCAGGTCCCGAAAGGACGGGCCACAATCGGCGCGATCGATCGTCGTGAACAGGCCATCGGGTCTGAACTCCAAATCGTTCGCCCGGCAGAGGCGCGGAACCTCGATCACCCAGTCCGGCCGCCAGCCGGTTGGACCGACGGGCCCAACTTCGATCCGCGCGGAAGAAGGCTTGTTGCGATTGATCACGGCCAACGCACCGCTCTCGGGATCCATTGCGATGCCGTGGGGGCGAAATCGTACGGTCTCGCTCAACGCGACATTGCGGACGGCATCCAAGCGGAAAACGGGGGCATTCGCGTCATCCAACAAAGACATCAGGCTGACAGCATAAAGCCCGCCATCAGGCATATCAGGGTCAACGCGGTCATGGGCGGACAGGATCAAGGTGTTCCCGTCAGGCGCAAGCACCAGATCCTCGACCCCGACAATCGGCTGCCCGGTCCGCGGATCGGTCAGATCGACTCGCTTGCAATCGTTATGCGCAAAGCGTGCAGTGCGCTCGGCCTCAGGGCTGAGCATCCAAATAACCGCCAGCCCTGCTGCAAGCAGGACAGCGAGAAGGCCGACACTGAAACGACGGATTCTGCGGTTCATAAAATTGGCTCAGGCAGGGTTCGACCCTAACCCTTACCACGTTTTAGGACGATGGCCGAGATCGGAGCAAAGACGACATCGCGCCCACCTTTTTCAAACCCCCATTGAACAATGGCGCGCAGGGCTTCCTGACTGGCTTCAATGAATATCACTGCGGTGCCCCGCAAACGCGCCTGCGCCGCGGCATCTTCGATCTTTCGATAGACATCCTCAGCGTTTGTCATTGGTTCAACAAAGACATTCGCCTGTAAAAAAATCAAATCCGATCGCGCGGCAAGCGCTGCGGCGGCGCTGCGCGACGAGGCGCGCGGCTCGACCCAAATAAAGGAATGGGCGGCCACAGGTTTCAATAAGGCTGACATTGCATCCGGCTCGTCCAGAATATCTGCACCGTCCGGCGCCACCGCACCGATTGCCATGTTCAATTTGACCAGCGTTTCAGCGGTCCCAACCTCCAGGGTATCCGCACCGTCGTCTTCCGTCAGGCCTTCCGGTTCAAAGGCACTGGAGATTGCCAACGGCAGGACGGCAAGGATCTCGTGGCCCCTTTCCTTGGCGGACCGCGCCAAGCGCCTGTCATCAGCCCGCTTTGGATCGATTGCCAGTGTCAACGGCATCGACATCGCCGCGATAGCATCACCGGGCAGCGGAGTGTCACCATCGGTATAGAGAACAACGGAAAGCAAACCAGCATCGCCGCGCCCTTTGAACGCACGGGCATTCATCTCCAATGCGGGGCCAGCGATTGGAATTTGAGGGCCCAACAGGTCGGCGATTGCAGGATTATTTTTGGATTCCGGCGTAATCTCGATCTGAGGGCGATCGCGGCTGGCAACCTTCTCATCAGTTTCAGCATCGTCGTCAGAGGTTGATGCGCCCGCGGTACCTGCAGCATCGCTGCCATCGATCACCTTCGTCGCGTCATCCGCCGACCCACTGTTGTCAGTGCTGGTTCCAACAGTGCCGGTTCCATCAGTGCCGGTTCCATTAGCGCCGGTTCCGTCAGTGTCGGATACATCAGTGTCGGATACATCAGTGTCGCCGACACCATCAGCTTCGTCGGTCTTACCCTCGTCAACGGCCGCGACGCGCGCGTCGGATGCCGCGCTATCATCATCGGTATCAGTCTCGGATGCGGCAGCCGCCGCGCGGTGGTCATCGACCGCTCCCGGACCGGGCCCGTATTCGCTGAGGAATACCAGACCAGCACCGAAAAACAGCACACCCCAGAAGATGCCCCAAAGTGCGCCGACAACGCCCGAGCGGCGACGAACCTTCACCTTCCGATGGCGGCTTTTTCGACCCCGTTCCCTGCGTGCCAAACCGGTACCTCTAACAACCCAAAAAATACTTCCGACATCGTTCCGCGTCCAGCCAAACCCATAGCTTGACGCGAACTCGCCGTATCGCGCATCTATACTGCCCAGCGCAGCACATCGCCAAGTGCCGAAGCGCCACTGAGAGGAACCAGTCGGCAATGATCCTGCTTATTGACAACTATGACAGTTTTACCTGGAACCTCGTGCACTTTTTAGGCGAGTTAGGTGCAGAATGCGATGTTGTACGCAATGACGAGTTGTCCGTTTCGCAAGCAATCGATCGTAAAGCCGACGCAATAATTCTGTCCCCAGGCCCGTGTGATCCGGAGAGCGCCGGAATTTGTGTCGATCTGGTCCGCAACGCTCCGGCCGATCTACCGATCCTGGGTGTCTGTCTTGGGCACCAATCCATCGCGGCAGCCTATGGCGCGACAGTGGGAAGATGTCCCGAGGTTCTGCATGGAAAGATTTCCGGAATCTCACATGACGACCTCGGCGTATTTTACGGGTTGCCACAGCAGTTTGAGGCGACACGCTATCATTCGCTCGCCATCGTACCGGAAACGGTTCCAGACAGTCTGCAGGTAACGGCGCGAACGCAATCCGGTGTTGTCATGGGCGTGCAGCATCGAGAACGGCCGGTCCACGGCGTACAGTTTCATCCGGAGTCCATCCGCACCCAAGGCGGTCACAAACTGTTGAAAAACTTCCTCGATATTGCGGAGGCGGCATGAGCGACGATCTGAAATCCCTGATCGGGCTGGCCATCGATGCTCCGCTCAGTCGCGAACAGGCTGTCGCTGCCTTTGACGTTATCATGTCGGGCGGTGCGACCCCTGCGCAGATCGGCGGGTTTCTGATGACCCTGCGCACGCGGGGCGAAAGCGTCGACGAAATCGCGGGCGCGGCCAGCGTCATGCGCGCCAAGGCAACAAAGGTCGTTGCGCCGGATGACGCGATGGACATTGTCGGCACGGGCGGCGATGGCAAGGGCACCCTTAATATTTCGACCGCAACCGCATTTGTCGTTGCGGCCTGCGATGTTCCCGTCGCCAAACATGGCAACCGGGCGTTGTCTTCGAAATCCGGTGCGGCTGATGCGCTGGGCGAGATGGGCGTCAATGTCATGGTCGAAGCACCTGTGGCGCAAGCCGCACTGCAGCAGTGCGGGATCTGTTTTATGATGGCGCCGATGCACCATTCAGCCATGCGTCATGTGGGTCCGGCCCGGGTCGAACTGGCGACACGCACCATTTTCAACATTCTCGGCCCGCTGACCAATCCGGCGGGGGTCAAGCACCAGCTAACCGGGGCATTCGCACCAGAGTTCCTGGAACCGATGGCCAAAACACTTCTCGCGCTGGGAACCAAGTCCGCTTGGCTGGTCCACGGCTCCGACGGCACGGACGAAGTAACCATCTGTGGACCCAGTCAGGTGGTTGCTGTCGAAGATGGTGCGATCCGTGAATTCGAAGTGCACCCGGAAGAGGCGGCCCTGCCAGTTCATGCCTTCGAGGATATTCTGGGGGGCGACCCAGCCTATAACGCTGCTGCATTCCGCACCCTGATGAATGGCGAGCGGGGCGCCTATCGCGATGCTGTTTGTTTGAACGCGGCCGCCGCACTGAAGGTCGTCGGCAAAATCTCCGACCTGTCCGAAGGCGCCGCCCTGGCCGCTGAAGCGTTGGATAGCGGGGCAGCTTTGACCAAAGTGCAGCAGCTGGCCCAAGCCACGAACTAACTGCCCCGGCGGGCATCAAAAAATCATTTGATCCTGATCACGAAAGCAGAGCGTCGATGCGCGCTTTACTGGCTTTCTGCCCGCCAGCCGACGGTGGCAATGCTTGGGTCGCGGCGCACCGTCGACCGTACGGTCATGGTCTCTCCGGCAAACAAGCCCACAACGCCGAAAAGGGTCGCGTCCTCGATCCGGATCGAGAAATCCATGATGACGTCTTTGTCTGTGAAGGTGCTGACCGTCACTGTTCCTTCACCCAACGGCAAATCGGCGCGTGTTTCGGTCGGCACCAAATCGGGTGGCAGCCGATTCGTGGCAACCTTCTCTGCCATGTCCCGCGAAAGATCGCTCATCTTTGCCCGCGACGCGGCATAGAGGCCAAGATCCGTAAAAATCACCAGCACGAAGGCAAGCGGCGGCAGCCACATGAACAGGTCGCCAGCGATGGATGAAAGGCGGCTGCGCTTACGCGCCATTACGTCCGCCCTACGGCTCGAATGTTTGGTCATTCTGTCACCCGTTCGTGGCGAACTATCGCCGATTTTCCACCCAAGACCGTTAATTACTTTTTCGCGATGCAGAGTCAACCTACTCGCGTATAGGGTGATTGATTTTCGCTGTTCGCGTTGCGGTGCAACAAGCACATTCGCTGGAATCGTGCGCGACACTGGGTTAGTACGCGCGCATGACGGATATTCTGGAACGAATAAAGACCTACAAACTGGAAGAGGTGGCGGACCGAAAGGCCGCGCTGCCGTTTTCCGACGTCGAGGCCGCGGCGCGAAATGCGTCCACACCGCGCGGGTTTCACGCAGCACTAGTCCGCGCTCAGAAAGCCGGAAAGTACGGGCTGATCGCCGAAATTAAGAAGGCAAGCCCTTCGCGCGGCCTTATCCGGCCAGATTTCGACCCACCCGCATTGGCCCGTGCATATGAAGATGGCGGCGCAACATGCCTGTCGGTCCTGACCGATGCGCCCAGCTTTCAGGGCGCCGATGCATTTCTGACGGCGGCACGCGATGCCACAGCGCTGCCGGTTTTGCGCAAGGATTTTCTTTACGACGCCTATCAGGTCGTCGAAGCGCGCGCGCTGGGGGCGGACTGCATTTTGGTAATTATGGCGTCGGTTTCAGATCCGCAGGCGCAAGAGCTGGAGGTGGCGGCTGTGGACCTCGGAATGGATGTTCTGATCGAGGTACATGACCGCGACGAACTCGACCGGGCGTTGGGACTGCGGTCGCCGATGATCGGTATCAACAATCGCAACCTCAAGACCTTCGAAGTTGGGCTGGAAGTAACCGAAGCGCTGGCGCCCCATCTACCGGCCGATCGGATGCTGGTCGCCGAAAGCGGGCTGTTCGCACCACAGGATCTAGCGCGCCTGGCGCGCGTGGGCGCGCGGAGCTTTCTGATCGGCGAAAGCCTGATGCGCCAGCAGGACGTCGCCCGGGCGACACGCGCCCTCCTGGCCGACCCTCTTCCGGTCGCTGCCGAATGACCGAATTGACCCATATCGATGCAGCCGGAAACGCTGTGATGGTCGATGTCGGCGATAAGGCGGCAACCAGGCGGACGGCGACGGCCCGCGGAACAGTCATCATGCAGCCCGCGACACTGGATCTGGTCCGCGCGGGCACCGCGAAAAAAGGCGATGTCTTGGGGGTCGCGCAGCTTGCCGGGATCATGGCGGCAAAAAAGACATCGGATCTTGTGCCGCTGTGCCATCCGCTCTTGTTGACAAAGGTAACTGTCGATCTGACGCCCGCCGCCCCTGACAGGGTCGAGATAGAGGCAACTGTCCGCGTGACCGGTCAGACCGGTGTCGAGATGGAGGCGCTTACCGCCGTCTCGGTCGCGGCGTTGACGGTTTATGACATGCTGAAAGCCGTCGACCGGGCCATGCAGATCACCGAGGTTCGGCTGATCCACAAAGCGGGCGGCAAGTCCGGCGCCTATCACGCCGATTGAAAACGCACGAATGACGGGCCCGAAATGATTTCTGTCGCGGAAGCGCTCGATCGACTGTTTGCGCTGGTGTCACCGCTGGAAACCGAACCTGTCGATCTGCAAGATGCCGTCGGCCGCGTATTGGCCGCCCCGGCACAGGCAAAGCGCACCCAGCCGCCATTCGCAGCCTCTGCAATGGACGGCTACGCGGTCCGGGCCGAAGAGGCCGCGCCAGGCAATCGCCTGACGGTTGTCGGAGAATCGGCCGCCGGGCACCGTTTTCACGGCGCGCTCGGCCAAGGTCAGGCAGTGCGTATTTTCACCGGTGCACCTGTCCCGGACGGCGCCGACGCGATCCTGATCCAAGAAAATGCCAACCGGGCCGGCGACCAGATCGAAGTCACGCACGCGCCCGCGCCGGGCACCTTCGTGCGCCCGGCCGGTGGCGATTTCAAAGAAGGCGACGTTCTTTCGGCGCCCCGCCGTCTGACCGGGCGCGATATCGCCTTGCTTGCTGCAATGAATATTCCGCAGGTGGTCGTCGGGCGACGTCCGCGCGTTGCGCTGATCCCGACCGGCGATGAACTGGTCCTGCCCGGCCAGACGCCCGGAGCGGACCAGATTATCACATCGAACAACTTTGGTCTGGCGGCCATGTGCCTGCAAATCGGGGCCGACCCAATCCTTTGCCCCATCGCACGCGATAACCCTGAAAGCCTGCGCGATGCCCTCTCCGCAGCACGGGGCGCCGACTTTATCGTTACCCTCGGCGGGGCTTCCGTCGGGGATCATGACATCGTCTCGGAGGTGTTGACGGACGAAGGGCTGAAACTGGATTTCTACAAAATCGCAATGCGCCCGGGCAAACCGCTGATGGCCGGGCGCCTGGGTGATGCGGTTATGTTCGGCCTGCCAGGCAACCCAGTGTCCGCAATGGTGTGCGGCGAAATTTTTCTTCGACCGGCACTGGAGGCGGCGATGGGTCTGCCCGCAAAGCCACGCGTCCGAAAATATGCCGCGTTATCCCATGAACTCGGCCCAGGTGGCAGTCGGGAACATTATATGCGGGCGATTTTGCAGGAAAATGGCAAGCTCAATGTCTTCCAGCGACAGGACTCCAGCCTTCTTGGAACCCTCGCCGAGGCAAACGCGCTGGTGATACAGGAACCAAACGCGCCGCATTCTCCCTCTGGTTGTATTGTTCCTTATATACCCCTGCAATAGTCATCCCTTGTTCCAGCCAGCGTTGCATTGCCTTGACACAAGAAGAGAACACTTGTAGAACAAGAGGAACACAGAGAGCCGAACGGGGCATATCATGCTGACGAAGAAACAGTACGACCTTCTGTTGTTCATTCATGAACGGGTGCAGAAGAACGGGGTCTCTCCCTCTTTCGATGAAATGAAGCTGGCGTTGGACCTCCGGTCAAAATCCGGGATTCACCGCCTGATCACGGCCTTGGAAGAACGTGGATTCATCCGGCGCCTGCCGCATCGCGCACGGGCAATCGAAATCTTACGCCTTCCCGAAAACATGGGTGATCAGACCAGCCCCCAGCGGGGTGGCTTCCGTCCCTCTGTCATCGAAGGGGACCTTGCCCGGCGTGAACGCGACGCGATTGCAGATCTGGGTGGTCATGAATTGGGCGGCACCCCGGATGCAGACGCGGTCCCGTTGATCGGCCGGATTGCCGCGGGTGTACCGATAGAGGCGCTGGAGCACGGCATGCAACAGGTCGGTGTTCCATCGGCCATGACCTCCTCGCCAGGGGAGCACTATGCGCTCGAGGTGAAGGGCGACTCGATGATCGACGCGGGCATCCATGAGGGCGATATCGTCGTCGTCCGTCGGCAAACGACCGCCGACAATGGCGAGATCGTCGTGGCGTTGATTGACGATCACGAAGCGACGCTGAAACGCCTGCGGCGCAAAGGCGGAGCGATTGCTCTTGAAGCAGCGAACCCGTCTTATGGCACCCGGCTCTATCGTTCAGATCAGGTCAAGATCCAAGGACGTATGGTGGGCCTGATCCGCATGTGCTGAATCCGCGTTTGTTTCGCGCGGATTCGATCTGGACGCCGCGGCGCTCCGGCCCCTGAATTCATTGGCGCGCCGACGTTCGATCCGGTCGCGCCAATGGCGGCTTACCTCGCCCCGCCAGTCGCAATCTTTGCTGCGTTTTCAGGTAATTGCGAGGATGCAGTGATTTTTACCTTGCATATCAACACATTTAGATCCTACATCACATGCGTGATGCTCTATTGATCCGTGGGGGAACGTGTTGGCCGACAAGATGGTGAAATCTGCTGTAAGGGTCCTCGATATCTTCGAGGCGTTCGAGGCAGAGCAAAGCGCACTCACAATTTCGGAATTGGTCGAGTTGCTGCAAATTCCGCAATCGTCGATGTCGACGCTGATCAAGTCGCTGGTTGCTCGCGGATTTGTTGAATACGAGGCCGAGACCAGGCGTTATCGGCCATCGGTTCGATTGGCGTTTGTCGGCAATTGGGCGCTCGGGTCGACGGACGTGATTGCACGGATTCACACTTTGTCGCAACGGCTGCGCGATGAAGCGGGAGAGACCGTGATCATCGGCGCCGAGAACGGGCTTTACTGCCAGTATCTGTCGCTGGTCCTATCTCCGCACACCCTGCGGTTTTCGCTGCATCCCGGCATGAAACGCCCGATCCACCGGTCTGGCCTGGGCCTTATGTTGCTGACCTTAAAGCAAGAAGCGGAAATTGGCCGAATGGTACGGCGTTACAATGCCGAGATGATCGATGAGACCGAAGGCAGGTCTTCGCCGTCCGATGTCCTGTCGATGGTCGATCAGGCCCGTTCGCAGGGTTGGTTCTTGTCCACCAACCTGGTCGTGTCCGGTGGCGGATCGCTGGCGACTTTACTGCGCCTGCCCCGCGCGCAATCTACTTTGGCAATCGGATTTGGCGGATTGTCGAACAAGCTGAACGAGCGCGTAGAAGAGCTGCGCGAGATTCTGATGCGCAATGTTGCCGAGTTTTCAGTCGACCGGTCACCCCAACCGCAATTGGCGCCGGTCAGCGCCCTTTGAAAACCGGTGTCCGCTTTGTGCGCATGGCGGCGAGACCTTCGACCACGTCTTCAGAGAAAGCGCATTCGCGCACCAACTCCTCGACCCGGAACTGACCGGGCGCCTCGCGGGTGATTTCCTTCATCGCCGCAACAGCCAGCGGTGACAATGTTGCAATGTCCTGGGCCAGTTCCTGCGCACGATGGCTCAGGTCACCGTTCACGATTTCACGAATGAACCCGGTACCGGCAAGGTCTTCGCCAGTCAGCTCTTGATTTAGATACAAGAGCTGCGCCGCCCTGAACGACCCCATCGCAGCGGCAATGCGCCGGACCGAGGCCGGAACATAGACAAATCCGAACCGGGCCGCGGGGATCATAAAACGGACCTCTGGAGCAGCGATCAACAGATCGCAAACCACCGCGACATGCACACCGCCGCCCATACAATGCCCATTCAAAGCGCCGATAACCGGTGTCGGAAGGCACGCCCACTTTTCAAAGACATCCGAGAAACGGCTTTTCAGAAAGTTTTCGGGCTTGAAGTCACCGAGCTCACCCAGATCGAAGCCAGACGTGAACGCCTTGTCGCCCGCTCCGGTCAGAACCACGGCGCGGATCTCGGACGTTGCCGCGATCTCGTCGGCCAGTTCTTCCAGCCGGTCTAGCGAAGCCGTCCCGATCGCGTTGCGCCTGGGCTGATTGTCGATCGTCACGGTCAGCACTGCGCCGCTCCGCTCCGTTCTGATGTGGTCGGTCATTGCCGCGCCTCCATGTGATTTCGCGCGACCCTATCGCGCTGGGCCGGGCGGTGCCACTTGTGCGGGATCGCTCACCGGATAGTCTGCCGCGCGGTAAGGGAGGGAATACATGGGCCGTCTTTCAGGTAAAACCGCATTGATCATCGGCGCGGGGTCAGTCGGTGCCGGTTGGGGCAACGGCCGGGCAACGGCGGCGGTGATGGTCCGCGAAGGCGCCCGGGTCTTTGGCAGCGACCGCGATGGTGCAGCGCTGGACGAGACATCACGCATGGTTGCAGCCGAAGCAGGTTCGCCGATTGGCACCCGTGTCGCCGATATCAACAATACCCAGGAAATCGACGCCTTGATCACAGAGGCAAAGGCCGAAATGGGTCGGATCGACATTCTGGTGAACAATGTCGGCGGGTCCGCGCCTGGTGACGTCGTCTCTCTGGACAGCGACGTCTGGCACAGCCAGATGGACCATAACATCCATTACGTGTTCGAGAGTATGAAGCGCGTGGTGCCCATTATGGCCGGCCAGGGCGGCGGGGCTATTGTCAATCTTGCCTCAATTGCCGCGCTGCGCTTCTTCGGTCCCGATTGCGTTGCCTACGCCGCTGCCAAGGCCGGGCTGATCCAGATGGGTCAGGTGACAGCCGTGAAATACGCGCCGAAAGGCATCCGCGTGAACACCGTCGTTCCGGGCTTGATGAACACGCCCCTGGTAACGGAACGCCTTGTCAAACAACGGGGCGACGGAGATGCGGAAAAACTGATCGCGGCCCGCCACGCGCAGGTGCCGATGGGCCATATGGGCGACGGATGGGATGTGGCCGAGGCCGTGGCCTTTCTGGCCTCTGACGCTGCCAAGTACATCACTGCAACCGAATTGACCGTCGACGGGGGGCTGCAGGCAAGCTGCGTGGCCCCGAACCCGGCGCACTGAGAGGAGACTGAAGATGGCCAGAACCGTGCAGATCCCGGCATTTGGCGACGCGGACGCAATGCAGATCGTCGACCTGGACGTTGGCGACCCGGGCCCGGGACAGGTCCGCATCCGCCACGAGGCCTGCGGGCTGAACTTCATCGATGTCTACCAACGATCTGGCGTCTACCCCCTGCCCCTTCCTCTAACGCTGGGGATGGAGGCCGCCGGGATCATCGAAGCGGTTGGCGAGGGCGTCACCCACTTGGCCGAGGGCGACCGCGCCGCCTATTCCGGCAATCCTCCAGGTTCGTATTCCGAGGCACGGGTGATGGGCGCCAATCAGATCTGCAAGCTGCCGGACACGATCAGCTTCGAGACCGGCGCGGCGATGATGTTGAAGGGCCTGACAACGCAGTATCTGTTTCGCTCGACCGGGCGCCTGACCGGGGGCGAGACCGTCCTTTTCCATGCCGCTGCGGGCGGCGTCGGCCTGATAGCGTGCCAATGGGCGCGTGCCATGGGCGTACGACTGATCGGCACGGCAGGCTCGGACGAAAAGTGCAGGTTGGCAGAAAGTTTTGGCGCAGATCTCTGCATCAACTACGCAACCGAGGACTGGGTCGCCCGCGTCCGCGACCTGACAGATGGCAAGGGCGTCGACGTGGTAATGGACTCGGTCGGCAAAGCAACCTGGGACGGGTCGCTGGACAGCCTTCGCCCGATGGGGATCATGGCGACATTCGGGAATGCATCGGGCAAACCCGACCCGGTTGACCCGCAGGTTCTGGCTGGCAAAGGATCGCTATACCTTACACGCCCGACACTGTTCACCCATATCGCCACGCGCGAGATGTGCCAGGAACGCGCCGATGATCTGTTCGAAATGGTCGGATCCGGCAAAGTGTCGATCGAGATCAACCAAACCTACGCACTGGACGACATCGCCCAAGCGCACAAGGATCTCGAGGCGCGAAAGACAACCGGAGCGACGGTGATTAAGCCTTAAGTGTCAGTCTGTCCGCCTGCAAAGCCCGTGACATGATAAAAAGCTCTAGGAAAGAGGCAACGATCAGGGTGATGCTGGTCCGCCTAGTTTCAAACAAAGACAAAATTCGATTCTCCGAGTTCGACTAACGCAACGCCGCGCAGATAAACAAAGTCGCTTCCGGAATAGTCGATTCGGGTTCCGGCACCCAAATCCCGCGAAGCGACCGCAAGCTCTGAAAATCTAGAGTAGCCAATGCCGCTAAAGGTGATGGTCTCAGTCGTTGAGTCAAAATCATCAATCCGATCGCGATCATCCCCGGCGGAAAAGTGGAAACTGTCAGTTCCCTCTCCACCATTAAGCCGGTCGTTGCCCTTACCGCCTGTCAACACGTCGCGGCCGGTGCCGCCGATCAGGATGTCACGTTCAGCACCACCGTAAAGCAGGTCTTGACCATCGCCCCCCAACAGAACATCCCGGCCTGCCTGTCCAGAGAGCTCGTCAAATCCATCCCCGCCGAAAAAGAAATCGCGATCTGCCCCGCCCTTTGCCAAGTCGTCGGCGTCAGTTCCACGCAATATGTCGCGGTCGTCTCCACCTGTCGTTCGAACCATTGTGTTTACATGCGCCGTGGCAACCATTGCTCCAGGCCGGGTAAAGTCAGCGGCAATCGGGTCGAATTGGACCCCCAGCGTATCGTTTCGGCCACCCAGTATGACTTGATTTCCGGTGAAGTCGGAATTGCGGTACGACCCTTTGAAACCGGGATGCGTCCCGATGACACCATGCTGCGCCGGGCCAGTATTGTGAAAACGCTGGTTGATGAAAAAGGCACTATATTCGGAGTTGATTTCGGTCCCCGCATCCAAAACGTCGGCACCGGCAAAGTTTAGCGTCACCGCGCCTTCAAACTGCCCTTCGTCGTCCAGCAGACGCATTGCAGTTTCGGTGCCGATGAATGCGTCGTTCGACGGTAAGATTTTTCCCAATACGGTTACATGTGTATTTTGCTCGGCAAGCCTCGAAAAATAGTAAGTATCAATCTCTTGCGGTGCCAGAAACACACCCTTCTCTCCGCGTGCATAAATCGACTGGCCACCTGGAGAAATCGCCGCCCGTTCGGTCGACAGCAGGCCACCATCCTTGTCTTCCGCCAAGCGTTCGAGGCCAGGCGAAGCTGGCTCACCGAAGTCGAATGCATCGAAAACTTTCCGGGCAAACGTGTAGCCAATCGACAGGTAAGTCCCGCCAATCTCTGAAAGATTTCGCGAAAAGATCCGTAACTCCATCATCACGGCGTCCTCGAAGCCCATTCTGAAAGACGGAAACTAAGATGGATCGGTAAATGCACGTTTAACCATCGGCAGCCCCTTGACGACCCGCCCTCTGCCGGGCAAACGGCGCGCGGGCGAGAAGAGGTCAGGTCATGGGTTTTCGTTGCGGTATCGTCGGGCTGCCGAATGTCGGCAAATCAACGCTGTTCAATGCGCTGACGCGCACCGCTGCTGCGCAGGCGGCGAATTTTCCGTTTTGCACGATCGAGCCGAATGTCGGCGAAGTCTCGGTGCCCGATGAACGGTTGGACAAAATCGGTGCGATTGCCAAGTCGAAGCAGATTGTTCCGACGCGCCTGACATTTGTCGACATTGCCGGGCTGGTGAAGGGCGCGTCGAAAGGTGAAGGCTTGGGCAACCAGTTTCTCGCCAATATCCGCGAAGTCGATGCCGTCGCCCATGTACTTCGATGCTTCGAAGATGGCGATGTCACCCATGTCGAGGGGCGCGTTGATCCCGTCGCAGATGCCCAGACGATTGAAACCGAACTGATGCTGGCCGATCTGGAAAGCATCGAGAAGCGGATGGTAAATCTGTCGCGCCGCATCCGCGGCGGCGATAAGGACGCGGTCGAGCAAGAACGCCTGTTGCAACGTGCCCGTGCCGCGCTGGAAGAAGGGCGCCCGGCCCGGTCAGTCGACATCACACCCGAAGAACAGCGCGCCTGGGAAATGCTGCAACTTTTGACCGGCAAGCCGGTCCTCTATGTCTGCAATGTCGAAGAAGCGGCAGCGTCCGACGGCAATGCCCATTCCGCCGCGGTGGCGGCGATGGCTGCGGCAGAAGGCGCCGCATCGGTTGTTATCTCGGCCGCGATCGAGGAGGAGATCGCGCAGCTCGACGATACCGACCGCGCTGAATTTCTGGTCGATATGGGCCTTGAAGAACCTGGATTGGATCGTTTGATCCGTGCCGGTTACGAACTTTTAGGCCTCATTACCTTCTTTACGGCGGGACCAAAGGAATCCAGGGCTTGGACGATCTCGTCGGGGATGCGCGCGCCGCAGGCGGCAGGTGTAATCCATGGCGATTTCGAACGCGGCTTTATCCGGGCCGAGACGATATCCTACGGTGACTATGTCGCTTTGGGCGGCGAACAACCGGCGAAAGAGGCGGGTAAGATGCGCGCCGAAGGCAAGGCCTATACTGTTGCGGACGGCGACGTCCTGCACTTTCTTCACAGCGGCTGATCGGCGCTGCGCCGGGCCTTGACTTCACATTTACCGGGGGTTATTTCGCGCGCCTGCCCACCGCCTATCCGGCGGTCTGCTGGGGAATAGTTTAACGGTAGAACAGCGGACTCTGACTCCGTCGGTCCTGGTTCGAATCCAGGTTCCCCAGCCAGGTTATTCAGCTTTCCGGTCCGGTCTGACGATGGCGTCGGAAACCGCGCCGAGATGAAAATCAATAGTGCCGCCCACCGCCGCCGCCGTCTTACGCGATTGCTACCAAGTCATTTGTTGAGTAGCGTAATTTCGACTTCAGTTCCCGGGGGGCACGATGAGCGAGGTTAAAAAAGTCGCGATCATCGGCGGAGGCTGCGCCGGGATGGCAGCGGCTTTCGAGCTGTCCAAACCGGAGCAACTGGGCCGGTTCGAAATCACCGTTTACCAAGTGGGATGGCGGCTTGGCGGCAAGGGTGCATCGGGCCGCCGGGCGCCGACCCAGCGCATCGAAGAACATGGCCTTCACCTTTGGATGGGCTTTTATGAAAACGCCTTTCGCCTGATGCGCCAGTGTTATGACGAGTTGGACCGTGATCCGGCCACCTGCCCGATTTCCAGCTTTGACGATGCGTTCAAGCCAGACAATTTCGTGGGCGTGACCGAGCGCGCCGGTGACGACGCTTGGCGCAACTGGAATGCGATGTTCCCCCCTGCCGCGGGCAAACCGGGAGAACCTCTGCCAGGCGCCACGCCGTTTTCTGTGCCGGGATATTTGACGCGGTGTGTGCTGCTGCTGCGCACACTGATCACGTCGGTTCAGGACCGCGTTCCGCCTGACAGTGCAGGCGGACGGGAAGACCTGGTCGGTGCTATTGCCGCCCTGATCGGCAGTACGGTGAAAGGGATTGCTGCCGACCCTGCCGGCGCAATCCGGCGGATCGTGTCCTATGGCCAGTTGGCCGTAGCGACGGCGATTGCCGAGGCGGCAGATGTGCTGCGCAACATCATCGAACGCCCGGAAACCTGGCGCGGCGGCGGCAATCACGACAAGGCCGTTTCGCTGCTGGGAAAGCTGTCATTGCTGGTCCACCGGCAAATTGCCGAACTGGCCGGTAAGGACCCCGAGGTCAGCCGCATCTGGGAGATTGTGGACGTTGTCCTGGCGATCATCCGCGGCATCCTGCGCGACGGTCTGATCTTGAACCGCAAAGGGTTCGATGCCATCGACGATCTGGACTGGCGCGAATGGTTGGAGAAACACGGCGCGTCGCAACGCACACTGGACTCGGCCTTTATCCGAGGATCCTATGATCTGCTGTTTGCCTATGAAGACGGCGATCTCGAAAAGCCGCGCCTGGGCGCCGGGATCGCGCTGCGCGGGGCGCTGCGGATGTTCTTCACCTATCGCGGCGCGCTCTTTTGGAAGATGCAGGCCGGCATGGGCGATATTGTCTTTGCGCCGCTTTATCAGGTCTTGCGTGACCGGGGGGTCAAGTTCGAGTTCTTCCATCGGCTGGATCAGGTGCAGTTAAGTTCTGACAAAGGCCATGTCGCCGCCCTGGACTTTACGGTTCAGGCAAAAACGAAGAATGGTGCCGAGTACGAACCGCTGCTCGACGTAAAGGGCCTGCCATGCTGGCCCGCGGCGCCGGACTATAAACAGCTGGTCAACGGCGACGCGATGGCCAAAGCTGCATGGAACCCGGAACATCGCGGCGGACGGCGGCGCGGAACCACCAAGACATTGAAGGTTCAGCAAGATTTTGACTTCGTGATCCTGGCAACCGGCATTGGGGAAGTTCCGGTCGTTGCCAAAGAGCTGATTCAAAGCAGCGAAGCTTGGAAGCTTATGACCGAGAACCTCGGCACCGTTGCAACCCAGGCCTTCCAGGTATGGCTGGACAAGCCCGTCGAGGAGTTGGGATGGAAACTGCCGCCGGTAAATATCTCGGGCTATGTCGAACCCTTCGACACCTGGGCTGATATGCGGCAGTTGATCAGTGTCGAAGAGTGGGAAACCGCCCCGCAGTCGATCGCCTATTTTTGTTCGGTTTTACCCGACAGTGACCTGCCCGATGGTCGCGACGTGCAAAACGACGCAAACGAAAATGTTCGCCAGAACGCAGTCGCCTTTTTGCAAAATCACGTCGCCCAGTTCTGGCAGGCAAATGTTGCCCCCAGCGAGCGATACACGCTCTCCTTGCCCGGCTCGCTGAAATACAGGATATCTCCTCTGGAACAACATTTCGACAATCTGACGATTGCGGGCGACTGGACCAGTTGCAGCCACTATGCAGGCTGTGTCGAAGCTGCGGTAATGTCCGGACTATTGGCATCGCACGCCTTGTCGGAACAGCCCGCCTTGCAGGACATTATTGCCTATGACCACCCGTGACACCGATAAGCCGAAGACAAACGGAGACGGTCGAGCCGTTCGCCCCAAAATGGCACGAACCCACCCGAAAAGGTCGATCGTGAACGCGTTTTATCAACCCGACGCATCGGGCCAATCGCCAACTGGCGCAAACGCAAATGACGATGCCCCGATGATGACGGAACCGTCGGGAACGAATACGGCCAAAGCAAATCCGATAAACGGGGCAAAGTTCGAGGACGAAGCAGTTTGGGGTAAGCAAAGCACCAGCGATGGTGAAGGCTCTCCACATGCTGCGACCGCCATTCCCAAATCCAAGGGACTTTGGGACGACCCGTTCGACGCCGTCCGCGCAGCCTACGGCGTTGTGAACGAACAGATCAAGGCAGGCTATGAAGAGGCCACGAAACTGAACGCCGACGGCATCGCCCCGACGGGACGCAACATCACCAAGATCCTCAACCGGCTGTTGCAGACCTATTCCGATCTTGGAACGCAATGGGTCGACCTGATCAGGGCAACCGCCGAGAATCGGGAAAAAGCGGCTGCCGCGCCCGCCACGGCACCCGACAGGGAATTATCGATCGCCGTGGAACTGACAACTTCACGCCCCGCGAAGGCGCGCGCCCTGCTCTACCGATCGACAACGGGCGCGCTCAGTATTTGGCCGCTTCGCCGGGACGGCGGCGATGGCGATATCGCCGATGTCACCATTGCGCCAGGACCTGTTGCAACCATCGAGATTTCGCCCTCGGCGCGGCCCGGCCTTTACCGGGGGATCATAATCGAGGACGGCGCCGAAGAACCGGCAGGGTCGGTCATCCTCAACGTGCTGGGCGGGGACGATGACTAGGGTCTGTGGACATTCATCTTGACGCGATGAGCGCAGCAGCGAGGTTCCAGCAGGCGGCGTAGCTGCAATCAGTTTTGTCGTACCGCGTGGCTATGCCTCTGAATTCCTTTATCTTTGCGAAGTAGTTTTCGACGAGATGCCGCCATTTGTAGACCTCAATGTCGTAGGCGCGCTTTATCTTTCGATTGCCCTTAGGCGGGATCACGGCGGTTGCGCCGCGCGCATCGAGTTCTTTCAGCAGCCAATTCGCGTCAAATGCCCTGTCCGCGAGCAGGGCATCGAACGAAACATCTTTGATCAGCGGCGCGACACCCTTCATATCGTGCGCCTGTCCCGGCAGAAGCAGGAACCGCACCAGGTTCCCAAGCGCATCGACCAGCGCTACGATCTTGGTCGTCAGCCCGCCACGCGAGCGTCCGATGGCCTGAGCCTGAGCCCCCCTTTTGCGCCGGTGGCTTTCTGGTGAACCTGAACAATGGTGCCATCGATAAGCGCATATTCAAGGTCGGGGTCATCACTCACCGCCTTGAAAAGACTCTCGAAAACACCTGCTTTGGCCCATCGCCGGAAGCGCCGGAACTGGCTGTTCCAATTTCCAAAAGCGGGCGGCAGGTCACGCCACGGTGACCCCGTGCGCACACGCCAGAACACAGCCTCCACAAACAGCCGGTTATTCTTCGCGGTCACGCCGCTGTCGCTGGCTTTGCCTGGAAGGTGGGGTTCAAGCCGCTGCCACAAAACATCTGTCACCACAAACCGCTGCTCGTTCATTCAAACCTCCGTTTCGAAAGTTTGAATCAGAAATCAGATCAAATGGGAATCCTGATTGTCCACGGACCCTAGCGAACTTTTCGAAGAAGTGCTCGAGGACTATGGCGCGCAAACCCGCGCGATGATCGCCGACTACCTCCCCGCAGGAAAACCGCACCGTTACTTATACGAACCGATTGCCGATTACCCCGGACGCGGCGGCAAAATGATGCGCCCGGCGATTTGCATGTCTGCCGCCCGGGTCTTCGGCGCGAACTCCGACGCTGCCGTAAGGATCGCAACCAGTATCGAACTTTTGCACAACGCCCTTTTGATCCACGACGATATCGAAGACGAGAGCGAGACCCGCCGCGGCGAGCCGACATTGCATCTGAAATACGGGCTGCCGATTGCGTTGAACGCTGGCGATGCGCTGGCATTGGCCAGTCTGCGGCCTTTGTCCGATCTGATGCCCGAGGTCGGCCCCTGGCTCGGGATGGCGTTGATCCGTGAAATGGACCGCATGGCCCGCGAATCCGCCGAAGGCCAGGCAATCGAACTGGGCTGGCGGCGCGACAATGTAATCGATCTGGTCCCGGATGATTATCTGTTGATGGTTCTGAAGAAGACAAGCTGGCTGGCGACGATTTACCCCTGCCGCACCGGCGCTATGTTGGGCATGCGCTCGGAAATCGACGCGGCAGCATTTGTCCGTTTCGGGTTTTTGATTGGCGCCGCATTTCAGATCAACGATGACATTCTGAACATCGAGGCCGACGATCGTTACGGCAAGGAAATTTGCGGAGATCTGCTGGAAGGAAAACGCACATTGATGCTGATCGATCTTCTGCATCGGTTGGAAGGCAAGGATCGCGACAGGCTTGTGAACACCCTGAACGTCCCGCGCGACGAGCAATCAATGGAAGACGTCGCCTGGATGCACAAGCGCATCATCGAAGACGGCTGTCTCGCGCGTGCGCGCGCCGCGGCCCAAGGTTTGGTCGGCGCCGCCTTGCACGAGTTCAAACTGGCCTTCGGCGACCGGCCGGAGAGCCGTGAAAAAACATTTCTCAGTGAACTTGCCGCTTGGACGATGGAAAGAAGAACGTAGAAACTTCAGGCGAGACGAAACGCGAACTTGGTGTATGGTGAACACTGGGTGAACGGGGGAATATGGGTGACGCAGGATTCTGCAATTGCAGAGCTGAATGATTGGCTGAATTCGATCGGCGCGCCAGAGTGTGCGGATGCTCTGGCAGCGGCCGATGTTGATCTGGACGTCGTCCGGGATCTGACCGACCATGATTTACGCGAAATCGGGCTCAGCCTGGGGCAGCGCAAGCGGCTGATCCGGGGCATTACCGTCCTGAACGAGACAGATCGCAAAGAGGCGGATCCAGACCGACAACGTGCCGAACAGCGGCAACTGAGCGTCCTGTTCAGCGATCTTGTCGGATCGACCGAACTGTCCACCAAAGTCGATACCGAGGAATTTGCGACGATCCTTCAGGACTATCACCGGCTGTGCTCCAGTATTGCGACACAGTGGGGCGGGCGTCTGATCGCACAGTTCGGCGATGGCTGTATGATCATTTTCGGGCACCCGCGTATGCACGAAGACGATGCCGAGCGTGCAATCCGGGCCGGGCAGCAGATGATCCGGGAAATCGCGTTATCTGGCCCCTATGCCGGTGAAAATCTGACGTCACGCGTTGCAGTTGCAACGGGGCGCGTCGTGATCGGCGATCTGACCGGTGCCTCCGATCCTGATGCTTTGGCGGGGCAAACACCAAATCTAGCGGCCCGAATGCAGGGCACGGTCGATCCCCAGCAACTGATCATCGACCGGCGAACGATGCGGCTTGTGTCCCATGCGTTCGAGCTTGCGCCCCGCGGCGCGATGAAACTGCGCGGGTTCCAAGAGCCTATCGAAGGTTGGATTGTCGGCGATCCGCATGAAACGCGCAGCCGCTACGACATGCTGGCACCGGCATCGGTTCACACGATTTTCGGGCGCGATGCCGAGTCCGAACTTCTGGAACAGCGTTGGAAACAGTCGCTGGGCGGTGAAAGCCAGGTAGTTGTTCTGAAAGGCGAGCCCGGTATTGGCAAATCCTGGTTGATTTCCTCTTTTGCCAGCAAGGTTCAGGCAGATTATCCGGAAATGCGCCGGGTGCGGCTGTTCTGTTCATCGCTCCATCAAAATACTGCATTACACCCTGCCCTGGATCAAATCACCTGGACGGCCGGAATTCGCGCCAATGACGATCCCGAGACGATCCGTGGAAAGCTGAAGGCGTATTTCGAAGGACAAAGCGGAATTTCAGACGGCGCCGACAAACTGGTCGCCGCACATCTTCTGCCCGGTGCATCCGATGCGGAGGCGCTGGACCTGAACGCCGGTCAACACAAGGCGGCGATCTTTGGTCTGATGCAAGAGCTGCTCGCCAGCGAGTTGGCCCGCGGCCCCGTTTTGCTTGAGTTTGAAGACGCGCACTGGGCCGACCCAACCAGCCTGGAATTGATTTCGATCTTGGCCAATGTCGCCGGCGATGCAGCGGTACAGCAGCGTTTGATGATCGTTGTGACCCACCGGCCTGATTATCAGTATGTCTGGCCCGAGAAACCGTGGATCTCAAATCAAGTCCTGGGGCGCTTGTCACTGTCCGACTGCATCGAACTGGCGAAGACAGTTATCGGCGACGGCCTGCCAGATGCCCGTTTACGTGACGTTATCGCAAAGGCTGACGGCGTGCCGCTTTACGTGCGCGAGATTGCGCGTATGGCAGCAGAAGCTGAGACCGATTCAGTCGGCGGATCGATCGATGTTCCCGAGACACTGGAAAGTTCGTTAGTCGCCAGGTTGGACCGCCTGGACTCCGCCAAAAGCATCGCCCAGAACGCGGCAGCGCTGGGCCGGCAGTTCTATGAAAGCACATTGGCTGAAGTCAGCGACATGACGATCGAAGACTTGCAGGCCGGGCTTTCCACATTGGTCGATGCCGACGTGATCTCGCCCCTGCCCGACGTCGGTGCGGGCGTGTATCTTTTCCGGCATGCGTTAATCCAAGACGCCGCCTATGGCTCGCTGCTGCGGCGCGAGCGGCGCGACATTCACAGCCGGGCAGCCGATGTTCTGGTCCGCGAACAAGCTGCGGGCGCACAGATCAGACCCGAAGTTCTGGCGCGTCACTATGCGGGCGCTGAAAAGCCGCTGGAAGCGGTTGGCAAGCTGATCGAAGCCGGGCGCAATGCAACATCGCGGGCGGCCCAGATCGAAGCGAACAACCACTTCCGCAGAGGATTGGAGCTGCTTTCGGATCTGCCCGAAGACGAAGCCCGCCATTCGCTGGAAGCAATGGTTCACGCGCTTCTTGGACAGTCGCTGATCGCCACACTGGGCTTTGGCGCGCCGGAAATCGCTGAATCCTTTGATCGCGCCCGCACCCTCAGCGAACAAACCGGTGATCTTGGCTTGCTGCTGTCCAGCGCCTATGGCCGTTGGACAGTTGCCGCAGCCCGCGGCGACCGCGAACTGACCAAAGTCCTCGCGGCCGAGGCGTTGGAGATGTTCGGCGAAAGCAACCAACCGATTTTTGCGCTGGGCGGTCATTTCATGGATGGTGTCACCCGCCTTTACGACCGGCAACTAGATGCCGCCGAAGCTTCGCTGAAAAAAGCGGTCGAAAACTACGGTCCGCAAATGCATCCGTATCTGGTCCAGGCTTTCGGCGACGATCTGGGAACGTTCGCGATGATCTATCTGCAATGGATCCGGACCTTGCGAGGCGATCTTGCCGGTGCGATGGCGATGACCGCGCAGATCAACGAAATCAGCGCAACACTGGATGACCGCCAGATCGATGCCAGGAATCTGGGGTTTGCGACCAGCGGTGCGCAGACCGTTGGCGCCGCCGAGATGGCGATCGACATGGGCAACCAATTGGAAGCGGTTGCGACCCAGCAATGCTATCCGCACTGGATCGCTGTTGCGCAAATCAACCGCGGTTGGGGCGTTTGTCATCAACCAGATGGCGATGCCGGTATCGCCGAAATCGAAGCGGGCATCGGATTTTTCAATCTGATCGGTCAACGCACGCCGCTCAACCTGTGCCATTCTGTGATGGTCGAAGCGCTCCTGCAGCTCGGGCGGCACGATGATGCCCGGGCCGCCGTCGACGACGCGCTGGCCACCTGCGAGACATCGCTCGACCGGCTCTACGATGTCGATCTGCGGCGCCTGCGTGCTGAATGCCTGTTACCAACTGATCCCAAGGCCGCAGAGGCAGGTCTTCGGGCAGCCATTTCCGAAGCTGAAGACGCCGGAATGCACTACTTTGCGATGAAGGCGGGAACCAGTTTGGCAAGTCTGCTGGCAGGCACCGCGAACGGGCCCGAGGCCGGTCAGAAACTGGCAGAAATCCGTGCCCGGATAACCGAACCCATGCCATTGCCGGTGATTATGTTTGCAGACGCCGCCATCGCTGCGGCCGGTGCAACCTGAACGGGGCACAATCGATGCGCCGCGTACTGGTTCTGGGGGGCGGCGGGCATCTTGGATCCGCACTAAGCCACGCGCTTACGTGCCGCGGCGCGCGCGTTACCGTTGCCACGCTGAAGGATGGGGCGCGAGCAAATCTCGACGGCCTTCGGGTCGACCGGGTTCAGGGCGATGACAACCAGGCGGGTACGATCGAGCAATGGGTTCCGGGCCATGATCTGGTCATCGATTGCGCCGCGCCATACGCGCTGGATCTGCATGAACCCGGAAAGTCACACGTCGCCCGTCTGACGGCCGCCGAAGACCGCATGGGACGCCTGCTGACAGCGGCGCAATCCAACAACGCGGTTCTGGTGCATATCGGTTCGATCCTGACTTTGACGTCAGGCGGCGCAGTCCGGCGGATGATCGAAAGCTCGCATCCCTATTTCCGGATGAAGCGCAGAATGCAGGACCTCGCCATCGGCGCGGCACGGTCCGGCCAACCGGTTGTCGTCGTCAATCCCGCATCCCTACTGGGTCCTTGGAACCTGCGGCCGTTTCACCATTGCTATGTCTCCGCCGTTCTGACCGGCGGAATGCCCGCCAGTTTTCCGGAAACAATCAACGTCATGGATGTCCGCGACGCTGCCGAAACGATCCTTAGGGTGACAGATGCCGGGTGGTTCGGCAGACCGGTTCCGATCGTCGGCCACGATGTCACGGTGCATGATCTAACGGACAAAATCTCCCGCCTCGGCGGCGTCAGGCGCCCGCCCCGATGGCGGGCGCTGACTGCTGGTGCCGCGATCCTTTACGCCGCCGAAACAGCGATGGGCGTCGCCGGGCTGCGGTCGCCCTACCCGACGCTCCCTGTCTTGCTGACGCTGGCCAGTGGCGCCGTGAAGATCGGTCAACTTCAGCGCGCACTCGGGCCAGAGATCCGGCCGCTCGAAGCGACGCTTGTAGACGAAATATCATGGCACCGCAGTCGCGGTTGTCCCTAAAAAGCTTCGTCTTCGTCCCTCTCCGACTCGCGTTCGACCTCGACTTCCCAGTTGACGGCACGGGTTTTGACGGTCGCGAATGGGATCACGTCCTTGACGGCCAATTGTCCCAACCGAACATGCAGCCAGCCCGGTGACGGCGCATCCGACTTCAGGTCAGCGGCCTCCAACAGATAGTTAAAGCTGAAATCGGTGTTATCCTCGAACCCGTCCGGCACCGACTCTTCGACCAGTTCCGCCGTAAGACGCGACCATTCACGTCCGAAATACTCGACCTCGTCGGGCAGACTCTCCGACGGACCCATGCCTTCGCGCAGCTTCTCGAAGAACTCATTCATGCCGTTGTGCAAATCGCGCTTGAACTTAGTCGGCCAGAGACCAAGCAAAGACATCGCGCTTTTCACGCCCTCCAGTTCTTTTGGGAAGTCCTTCGGGTCAAGATTATCCTCACTAGAGAATATCGTCCCTTCAAAGACCTGATCGACCAATGTTTTTCGGCCAAACGACAATTCGTAAAACCAATCTGGAAGCGTTTCCTGGGCGACATTGGACGCGTGGCTCATACCATTTGCATCTTCTACTGTTGCGGCCGATACAAACTTTCGGAATTGGTGCGGCAGACTGGTTTCGGCCATGGCGTCGCGCAACCGTGCGGAAAACCAATACTCGTCCGAACGGGGCCAATAACCTTCCTGGCATTCGCGCTCCGGGAACAACGTCTCCGCCAATTGAGGACCAAGGGTGTTACGCCGGACCCGAAAATCCTGAACCGTGGCTTGGTTCGATGCGCGCCGGTGTTTCTTCGCCGCCCAACCGCGACTCAGCAGCGAATCCATGATCGTTGCCGGTGTCACCAGCTCCAAACTGCCGGCCAGTTGCCAAACCCGCTCGATATAATCCTCTTCGTTTCTGGTTTCGATCGACCGCCCGGCGTTGTCGCGCGTGCGCACATAGTTGTGGATATCCTCGATACGGTTCTGGTCCATCGCATCCAGAACTCGCTTGTCGAACAGCGATCCCAGTTCAACACCGCGCCACAAAAGCAATGTATCGACGGCGTTCTCGCCCTTGACGTCCTCCAGGAAGGTCGCATGCTCACGTTCCGTCAATCGCATCGGCATCAATCTGCCGCGGGTGTCGGAGTGAGGATCATAGCGGACATAGCTGATCTTTGGATCCTGAAAATCCCCGACACTTTCATCGCGCGCCCGTTGGACATCTTTTTCGTTGGCCGGGCGCCACCCAAGCGGCCCGTCAGGCAGATTGATCAGACGCCAATTGTCGCCCTTCGACCTTTCGAAAAGCGTTTTGCCCTTTGTGGTGGTGAAATCCGCATGGATTTCCATCGGACGGATCGGCTCGAATTCGTCACAGACAGCACCATCCTTGACGACCGTGCGTTTCGGAATGAGGCCCAAAGCCTCTGCAATTGGCTGGGTTGGATAGCGGGTGATCGACACCGTCAGGTCCCGGTCAATTTCGTGCATCCAATGGAGTTTTTCTACAGATGTGCCGCGCACGACGACGCCCTGATAGCAGGCCTTCGTCGGATCGGTCGCATCGCGAAACTGTTTCAGGCTCAGCGTGTCGACACCGCTCAGTCCGCCCAAGATCCGCAAGGCCATCGCCCTGCCCCATTGAAAGCTGCCCTTGAACTTGCGGTATGTCGACATCCCGGACTCGATGCCCTTCGCCATCAGGTCCTTGGCAAGGCGATCACCCCATTCGGTCGAGATATGCCCCCAATCCTTGATGTCCCGTTTGTGGATCATCGGTGAATCGCGCACTTCGACTAATGTCTTGCGCGTGCCTTCCGAACCGGTGCCCAACGACGGAACGACGATGGCCCGCGCTTCCAGCAATATGCCTTCCTGGGACTGTTCAGCGGCCCAGCCTTCCGGCGGCGAAACGATTTCCGAGCGCAATGTCGGCACACCGTAGACTTCGCTTTCAGTGATCGCCGAAGTGATATCGTCGACA
Source organism: uncultured Limibaculum sp. (assembly GCA_951813525.2). Lineage (GTDB taxonomy): Bacteria > Pseudomonadota > Alphaproteobacteria > Rhodobacterales > Rhodobacteraceae > Thermohalobaculum. The sequence goes on along the minus strand of CATOTJ020000002.1, from coordinate 360,022 downwards.
TGATTGAACGGCGTCACAATCGCGGTGCCCAAAAGCCCATGGGCGCCCCTGGCGTATTTTTTGCCATCGCGCGTGGACAAATCATCAGGGACCAATACTTCGTCCGATGCCTTGGCATCCCAATCATAGTACTTCACCGGCACCGCGAACGTAACTTCACGCGAATGCCCGACCCGGCCCGGCGCAAGCTCGGATGTGATCTGCTCGTGATGCGAGACGATCATATAGACAAAATTGCCCCAAGCCTCGACCCGGATGTATTTCGGAACCTGGATATAACTGGCAATGAACTTCTGTAATTTCGCCGGGTCCGCCATGAGCGGCAATACCCGGACCCGGGAGTCCTTGAACCGGAATATCCCGCCCAACGCTTCACTGGCGCCCCGGGTCGTGTTGAAGGGATTGCTCGCTTCGATCAGATGAACATCGCGGGCCAGACGGTGCTCCTCCGGCGTCACTCCCAACAGCTCGTCAACCTGTTCCTGGGCGTCCTCGTCTTCAGCTTCGGTTGGCTGGCTTGACGGCTGCGCCGCTGGCATATCGTCAGCATCGACACTTACCGGACGTGGACGCGGCCTCGGGATCGGCACATCCAGCCCCTTATTTGCATTCTGAGGTGCCATCCAGCCGCCGGAACGGCTTCGCAGTGCCACCGTTTCAGCCAGATCATAGATCATGTCGATCTCGATCCAGAACGGACAAACCGGGGCGAATGAGCTCAGCACACCGCCTTCGACCTCTTGTTTTTCCGCTTCGACCAGGCCGAGATGACTGACAATCGGCACGGTCGCCGTGTTGATTATGTTGACCCTGTATCCGCCATCCAACTGGCCCATCAGCATGTTCTGGGTGCCCAGGAACCCACCGCCGCCAAATCGCGTGATCGGCATCTTCGCCGCCGTGATCGCCTGATAACAGGTCGTCATCGGGTTTTCGGCATCGCGGAATTGCTTGAGATTGATCGTGTTTGAATAGAGCTTTGGGAACACGCCGCTCAGCGTCTCGCCCATGTTGGCCCAGTTCTTCGGGCTCAACAGCCCGGACATATTGTCGGTCGACAGGAACTTGCGCACGCCGTCCAACTTCAGCAGGTCGCCCAGGCTGTCGGCGTCGCGAGCCCGTTCCATCGCGATACCGCCCAGCGTGACGCTGGCATCGCGGACCATGCGCGCAATCGAAACCCACGCATTGGGCAACGCTGCCGCCGCCTGGGTTGCCGAGGAAAGGTTCGTCGGAAAATCCATCAACCCCGTCAACGGCGTTTGCGTGACACTCAGAAACGGTGCTTTCAAGTCATCGCCCGTCTGATCGGCGGCGGCGCGTGAACGAATTTCGAAAACACGTCGTGCGCCATGGGGGTCTTTGATCCATTCGTCGATCCGCGGATCCAGGCGCGCCAATAGCTTGGGCCAACCATAGACTTCACGCCCGGTCGATAGGGACAGTTCGTTGTCCACGAAAATGAACGGGGTCGTGAACGCGAAGTCCTTGAACTCCATTTCGCCGCTTTTGTTCGGCTCCAGCCAGCGCAGCGGAACGCCGAAGGCGACTTCCCGCTGGGAAACCCAACCGGTTTTGGTCGCCGCGGCGGACATGCGCCCATAGTCCAGAATGATCAGATAAACGAATGGCAGAAACGGCTTGAACTGTACGATATTGTCCGCCTGATTCAGATACCCGTCACAGAATTGGGTCAAACGGGCCAGGTTCGCCTGCAACGGGAAGACCGTCATCTTTACGTCGCTGAACGCGAACGGCGGCGCCATTTGCAGCGTGCTGGCTTCGCCCCGTGCGTCATTGAAAAGCATATCGTTGGCCATGCCCGCCCCCGTGCATCTGCGCCGATGACCGCCGTGCAGTTTGCAAATTGCAGTCAATGACACCGCACAGCATTTGGCAGCCAGAGTCTACCCCCTGCCGTCCGCTATTGTTCCGCGCCCGGGATCGGCACCGCTCATTTATCAGCCAGGTGCAAATCCTCGAACAAGTTGGCGCAGGCCCAGCACAGCCCCGACCGCAATCGATGCAAGAACAACCGGCGCGCTGTAGGCAAGCGTCGAAAAGGCGGTCAGCCCCTGACCGACCGAGCAGCCAAGGGCCAGGATACCGCCGATACCCATCAAAGCACCGCCCAGAATCTGACGGCCCAATTCGCCAGCGTCATCACAGGCTTCCCACCGGAATTGCCCCAATGATATGCTGCCAATGAAGGCACCCAGAATGACGCCCAGAACCGATCCGACACCAAAGGACAGCCCACCAGCGCTGGACGTCATTGCGTAAAGCATGGTCTCGCCGACCGGCGCCGTGAAACTGTGGGACTCGACACCAACCACGTCAAAACTTTCGCGCGATATCAGCGTCGTGGCCAGCCAGCCCGAGACGATGGCGATCGCCGCTACTCCCGACCACAGGATAAGGCCGGGCGATCGACGAAAGTCGCGTTCCCAAAACGCCAAGGCGGCCAGTCCCGCCGACAGCGCCAGCGCCGGGGCCAGCGGCGCAACCGAAACTCCGGAAGCAATCAGATCAGCATATCCAGTCGCTACCCCTGTGTCGCCGGGCGTGACCGGAAACACCGAAAGCCGTAAACCTGCCAAAGGCCCGGAGATGACTGCATAGGCAGCGATCCCCATTACCACGACGATCACCAATGACCGCAGATCGCCGCCGCCAAGCCGTGCGAGCGCGCCATATCCGCAGTTTCCGGCAATCGCCATCCCATACCCAAAAGTCAGCCCGCCAAGGATCGCGCTGACAGGATTCCATTCCAGCCTGGAATAAAGTGACGCCTCGCGGTCGATTAGTCCGATGAAATCCAGAAGAAAGGTCGCACCGATCGCCAGCGAAAGCGCCAACGCCCACATCCGCAACCGGTTCCAATCCTGACCATAGAGCGCATCCTCGATCGCACCGAGTGTGCAAAACCGCCCGCGCCGCGCTGCCAGCCCCAGAAGCACCCCGCCAAGCAGACCGGCCAACGCCGGTGCCAGGGGTGTGTCCAGCCAATCCACCCCGGCCTCAGCTTCCCGTCGGTTTGCGGGCGCAGAATAGCTCGTACACCAGTTCCAGGACACGGCGCGCCCGCTCGTCGCCCAGCTTGTAGTAGATGGTCTTACCTTCCCGGCGAAAATCGACCAAACCCTCGATCCTCAGGCGCGCAAGCTGTTGCGAGACGGCGGCCTGGCGGGTCATCAACAGCCGCTCCAGTTCGGTGACAGATTTTTCACCCGACGCCAGGTGACACAAAATCATCAACCGGCCTTCATGTGACAGCGCCTTCAGGAAGTCAGTCGCCTTCCGGGCGTTGTCGAGCATCTCGTCCATCTCGCCCGTTGACAGGCCCTCTTCAAATATCGGCAACGCCATGATCGTCCAATCTCACCCTTGGCCATCACAGTCGCATTCTCGCGGCGCGATGGTTATCCCTCAACCGGTTCCTTTACCGGCTCACTACCTTCTGTCGGCAACTTCTCCAACAGACGGGCCAGCAATCCCCAGAAAAAGTCCTCGCCCGGATATCCTTCGATCCGGCCGACTTCATGTCCGTTCTCGATCAGCACAAATGTCGGCGTGAACTGCGGGCGGCTGGTCAGCGCGATACCCTCTGGGAAGCTGCCATGGATATCCACACGGCGCAGCGGCGCACGCCTGCCTTCGGATGTCTTGGCATAGACGACACCGATTTCCGCGTTCCAGCGATCGCACCAAATGCACCACTTTTCTTCAAACATCAGCAGTTCGGCCGCGCGCACTGGCCCGGACCAGATCGACACAAGCACAGTGAATATCAGAACGAAGGATCGCATCCCGCTCAATCCGATTGACGCCGTCACGACACATATACATTATTGAACGTAATAAGTAGATAGGGGCTTGACTGTGTGGTGATGTTACTCTACAGTGTTTATAGGGAGGACGAGCCATGAACCTGATAACCATCTTCAGCCTATACCCAGACCAAGAAGCGTGTATCGAGCACCTGGAGACAGTGCGCTGGGGCGATGCGCCACTGTGCCCACATTGTGGCGGCTTTGGTGTGGCGCGTAAATCCGAGAAACACCGGATAGGTCGTTGGAACTGCCGTGATTGCAAGTCGAGCTTCAACGTGTTGTCCGGCACAATCTTTGAAAAGACCAAGGTTCCACTTCAAAAGTGGTTTCTCGCTGTGGGGCTGGTTATCAATGCCAAAAAGAGCCTATCTAGTTACCAGTTAGCTCGCGACCTCGAATTGAATCAAAAGACGGCTTGGTACATGCAACAGCGCATCCGAGCCGCCATGACCGCTGATCAAGCACCGATGTTGCAGGGAATCGTAGAAGCGGACGAAACCTATGTCGGCGGGAAGCCACGTAAGGGGAACAAACGCGATAATGATAAGCCGAACAAGCGCGGGCGCGGGACCAAGAAAACGCCGGTGATTGGCGCAATAGAGCGTGGCGGTAAGGTAGCAGCCTGTGTCACCGACGATCTTTCGGGGAAAGGGATTGTTCAATTTCTCAAAAACACCGTCGATCCGAGGGGAACCATCTTGATCACGGATGAATACAAGGCTTATAATGCGGCGAAAGCGAGCTATGCCCACGCCATCATCAATCATTCCGTAGCTTATGCTGACGGCGAGACACACACGAATACGATTGAAGGATTCTGGGCGCTGATTAAACGAGCTTGGTACGGTTCGCATCATCATTACAGCCGCGCTTGGATGCCGCTGTTCGTCGCCGAGAGCGCCTGGAAATATAACCGCCGGAAAGATGCCGACGGCTTTAGTTCGTTCCTGCGGGGGTGCTTCGCATGAACCGACTGTATTATGGTGACTGCCTCACCATCATGCGCGACCACATGAAGCTTGGTAGCGCGGACCTGATTTACCTTGATCCGCCGTTCAATTCGAACCGCGAATACAATGCAATTTACAAGGATGAAACTGGCCGCCCCCTGCCGGATCAGATCAATGCTTTCTGCGATCTATGGGAACTGAACGAGGAAAGGGAACGGGCGTTGCGTACAATGCCGGTGCTTATGCGAGAGTCCGGTATTGCGGATGAGGCTGTCGAATTCTGGCGGCTGTGGATGAACGCACTTCGTAAGACGAATCCGCGTCTGCTGGCTTATTTGTCCTACATGGTCGAACGTCTGTTGTTCATGAAGGGTATCCTCAAGCCCACCGGCAGCATCTACCTCCATTGCGATCCCACTGCCTCGCATTACATTAAAATTATGATGGACGCTATTTTCGGGCATGAAAACTTTCGCAGCGAAATTATTTGGAAGCGCACCAGCGCCCATAGTAGCACAAAGGGCTGGGGTCCTGTCCACGATACAATCCTGCTCTATAGTGGGGGTACACAATACACTTGGAATCGCACATACCAACCCTATGAAGATAGTTACGTAGAGAATTTCTATCGACATAATGACAAGAAAGGACGCTTCCGAATAGGAGATATGACGGCTGCTGGGGCGCGGAGGGGTGAGTCCGGTCAACCTTGGCGCGGCATTGATCCAGGGAGCCGTCACTGGGCTCCATCCCGGAGCTTCCCCGGCGGGGAGACGCTGCCAGATTCAACGCACGCCGCGCTGGATGCACTCGACAAAATGGGGCGGATTCATTGGCCAAAGAGAGGTGGGAAACCGGGTTTTAAAAGATATTTTCATGAAATGCCAGGGATGGCATTGCAGGATATCATTTATGACCTACCGCCAATAGGAGCGCGTGCCGAAGAGCGTATGGGCTATGCCACACAAAAACCACTTGCTTTGTTGGAGCGGATTATCAAGGCAAGTTCCAACGAAGGCGATGTTGTATTCGATCCATTCTGCGGGTGTGCCACTACCATGGAAGTAGCGCACCAACTCAGACGTCAATGGATCGGTATCGACATTGCAATTCACGCGATAAAGCGCGTGGCGAAGGTGCGGCTGCAAGAGCGGATGCGCTTGGTGGAAGGGGAAGACTTCGCGATTGAAGGCGTCCCCCAGAACATCGAAGGTGCACGGGATATGTGGTCGCGGGACAAATACCACTTCCAAAAATGGGCTGTTGAGCAGGTTGACGGATTTGTAACGACGCGCCAAAGCGGCGACGGCGGCGTTGACGGGCGTATCTACTTCGCCATGCCAGAGACCGACGCTCGCAAACGCCGACCCTTGGAGAGCATGGCAATTGAGGTGAAGGGGGGCAAAAACGTTGGCATAAATGTTGTCCGCGAGTTGCGGGGCGTCCTTGATAATGATCATGCTCTTATGGCCGGGTTGATCGTGATGGAGCCATTGGGTGAGCGCAAGGAGCGCAACTTCCGCAAATTCATGGCGGACGCTGGCGATATGGATGTGCTGGGTATGAAGTACGCGCGGATGCAGATGCTTACCGTCAGAGACATTCTGGACGGTAAACGGTTTCACACGCCAGGCGCAGTCGGGCGCGTGGACCAGTCATCTTTGCCTTTGTCGTGAAGCCGTGTTATGGAAGTGGAGGCGTGGGCCGGAATCGAACCGGCGATCTCAGGGCTTGCAAAACCTGCGTCTTACCACTCGACTACCGCGCCGTCTGCGACACTCAAGATAGAGTGTCGCAGACCTTTGTGGCACAAGACCTAGGCAGAGTCAATAACAAGCCCCTATCTACTTATTCCGTTATTGAATGCGAAAAGACCAACCAGGCAGGTCATCACATGGACGTGGGTTATCTTGGCGCGGCACTGGCGGGGCTCGCGTCCTTCCTGACGCCCTGCATCCTGCCAATTGTGCCGTTCTATCTCTGCTACATCTCCGGCGTCACCTTCGAAGAACTGACGGCGACAACCGAAGGTCAACGCACAAAGCGCGGCCGTATTGTATTGGCCGCAATCGCATTTTCGCTGGGGATGGTCGTGATCTTTATCGGGCTCGGCGCGGTCGCGACCGTGTTTGGCGAATATGTCCGGGCATGGGCAGTCGAAATGCGCTGGGTCGCTGCCGCCATCATATTTGTCCTGGGGCTGCACTATACCGGCGTCCTCAGAATTCCGATCCTGATGCGCGAGGCACGGATCGACGCCGGCTCCAGCCCCGCCGGGATTGTGGGCGCGTTCCTGGTCGGAATGGCCTTTGCCTTCGGTTGGACACCGTGTGTCGGACCGGTCCTGGCCTTTATTCTGCTCGACGCCAGCCAAGCTGAAACCGCGTGGAAAGGGGGCGGATTGCTGGCGTCCTACGGCATCGGCATGACCCTGCCCTTTGTTCTCGCCGCTCTATTCATCGAACCGTTCCTGGAATGGGCCAAGGGTTTTCGCCGGCATCTGCCGAAGGTCGAGAAAGGCATCGGGATCACGCTGATCCTGTTCGCGGTCCTGATCGCAACGAACCAGGTCAGCATCATCGCGAATTGGATGCTGCAATACGCGCCCGATCTCGGATTGCTCAACTGATAGCGGAGGATCCAATGAAATCTGTTCTCACTCTCGCTCTTTTCCTGATTGCGGCCCTGCCTGCGGCGGCAGCGGAAATTGGAGAGGACGGCCTCTACAAGACCGACTGGATGGCGATAACATTCAAAGACATGGCCGAGGACCTTGAAGCCGCGCGTGATGACGGCAAACGCCTGGTTGTGATCTTTGAACAGCGCGGCTGCATCTATTGCAAAAAGATGCATGAGGAGGTCTTTTCCGACGCGAAGATCGCCGCATACATCCGCGCGAACTTCCTGGTCGTGCAGATGAACCTGTTCGGCGACGAAGAAGTCACCGACTTCGACGGAGAGGCCCTGCCCGAGAAGGAAATGGCGCGCCGCTGGGGTGTTGTCTTCACGCCGACCCTGATTTTTATGCCCGAACAGGCGGCAGATGACGCGATTGCCGGGAAAGCGGCTGTGGCAGTGATGCCGGGCGCGTTCGGAAAGGGAACGACATTGCACCTTTTCCAATGGGTTGCCGAGAAAGGCTATGACAGCGACGAGCATTTCCAGAAATACCACGCCCGCAAACTGGCCGAAGAAGAATAGATCCTAAGCCTTGGGGTAGGCGACGCGCCGCCTCGCTACGTGGACCTGCCCGGCTTCAGCGGCCCTCAACCTCACGGCCTGTTCACGAAAATGAGAAATTCAAAAATATGAATTTATCATTTGGATTCGCCCAGCCCGTGTGTTTAGTTTCACACCAAAGACGTGCAAAACATCGGGAGGAAACCATGCGGATACTCGTCCTGTCGGCGCTTGCAAGCGCCGCACTGGTCACCGCAGCGGCGGCAGCCGAGATGGCGCCGGCTGACATCAAACACGAGGATGGTGCTGTCGCCGCGTCGCTGACCGGCGCGCCCGGCGATGCCGCCAAGGGCAAAGAGTGGTTCGTTGGCCGCAAGCTTGGCAATTGCCTCGCTTGTCACGAAAACTCGGACACCGATAAAGAGCAATTCCACGGCGAGGTCGGCCCGCCGCTCGACGGCGTCGCTGATCGCTGGAACGAAGCCGAATTGCGCGGGATCGTCACGAACGCGAAAATGATGTTCGATGAAACCATCATGCCGGCCTTCTACAAAGACGCCGGCTACACGCGCATCCGAGACGAATTCGACGGCAAGACGATACTGACCGCTCAACAGGTCGAGGACATCGTCGCCTATTTGCTGACCCTGAAAGAAGAATGATCCGGCGCGCCGGACAATAACGGAGGACAAGATGCAGCTGACAAGACGTCAGACGATGGCGCTGGGCACCGCCGCGGTCGCCGCCGCCGCTCTGCCACTGCCCGCTTTCGCTGAAGAAAATGGCTGGGAAAAGGTGCTGGCCGAATTCACAGGTGGCGCTGATGTAGCGGAAGGCGGCGTCGATATCGGCGCGCCCGAAATCGCCGAAAATGGCAACACGGTTCCGGTCGAAGTCGCAGCTGAAGGTGCCGCTGCAATCATTCTGGTCTCGACCGGAAATCCGCGCCCCGAAGTCGCAACTTTCAAATTCGGCAAATTCGCCGCCGGATCGTCCGCCTCGACACGGATCCGGCTCGCCAAAACCCAGGAACTGATCGCGGTCGCCAAGATGGCCGACGGCTCATTCGCCAAAGGCAGCCGGACCGTGAAAGTCACGATCGGCGGTTGCGGCGGATAAGGGAGAGAGCACATGGCCAAAATCAAACCCCGCGTGAAAGTGCCCCGCAAGGCCAAGGCCGGCGACACGATCACCATTAAGACACTGATCAGCCACCCGATGGAAACCGGGCTTCGCAAAGACAAGAAGACCGGCGATCTGATCCCGCGCAAGATCATCAATAAATTCAACGCCAGCTTCGAAGGCGAAGAAATCATCTCGGTCGATCTCGACCCCGCAATCTCGGCAAACCCCTATTTCCAATTCGAAATGAAGGTTCCGGGCGAGGGCACGATCCGCTTCGAATGGACCGACGATGACGGGTCCGTCTACGACATCGAAAAGAAGATCAAGGCCGCCTGAGAAGCGGCCCGCAGGGAGGGAAGAACATGAGAAAGCCGCTGATCGCCATTGGCGGTTTTGCCGCCGCCGCGATTGCCTGGGCTGCGATCGCGGGTCCGGGGCCGGATGACGACAAACTGGTCATCGACGGGGTCGAGATCACGACAGAAACGGAAACGCCCGAAGGGCACCCGCTGGACACGATCTATTCCGGCTGGCGCTTTCGGTCCGACGAGACCCAGGCCCTTCAAGTCGACGATTTCGAAAATCCGGCGCTGGTCGCGGTCGAATATGCGATCGAGCTGTGGGAAACACCTGCTGGTACCTCCGGCAAGTCCTGCAAAGACTGTCACGGCGATGTCGACATCATGAAGGGTCTTCGCGCCAATATGCCCCGCTGGAACGCGGACAAGGGAAAGCCTGAAAGCCTCGAACATATCGTCAACGCCTCGATTACTGCCCATCAGGGTGCCGAGCCGTGGAAGTGGGAAAGCCCTGAGATGCTGGCGATGACCGCCTATATCGGCATGCAGTCACGCGGGATGCCGATGACGGTCAAAACCGACGGCCCGATGGCCGAATGGATCGAAAAGGGCAAGGCACTCTACTACACCCGCGTTGGCCAACTGGACATGGCATGCAGTCATTGCCACGAGGACAATTACGGCCTGATGATCCGTGCCGACCATCTCAGCCAGGGCATGATCAACGGCTTCCCGACCTACCGCTTCAAGTGGCAGGGGCTCGGGTCGCTTCACCGCCGGTTCTCGGGCTGCATGAAGAACATCCGGGCGACACCTTACAAGCGCGGCTCGGACGAGTTCGTTGCACTCGAGGCCTATCTTGCCTGGCGCGGCGGCGGTCTCGACATCGAGACGCCCGCGGTTCGCAACTGAATAACTGCGCCGCCCCACAACCGGGGTGGCGCAATTCGTTTCTCCATTTCCAAAGATCTGGCGCCTCCGCGGGCGAGTGCGCCCGCTTGCGCCCTTCAGGAGGTAGCCGATGATTTCCCGCCGTGATTTCCTGCAAGCCTCGGTCGCAGCATCAGCCATCGTCGGCGCATCGGGTATCGGCAATTGGGGCCGTCTCGCCGCCCAGCAAGCCCTGACACAGGGTCAGCTATTGGCGTTCCAGCCGCTGGGGAACGTCACGCTGATCCATATCACCGACCTGCATGCCCAACTCAGGCCGATCTGGTTCCGTGAGCCCGAAATCAATATCGGCGTCGGCCAGGCTAAGGGCCTGCCGCCGCACCTAACCGGGCAGGATTTTCTGAAATCCTACAATTTCGAACCCGGAACACCTGAAGCCTATGCCATGACCTATCTCGACTTTCAGGCATTGGCTGGCACCTATGGCCGCATGGGGGGCATGGACCGGGTCGCAACGGTCATCAATGCCATCCGCAGCGAGCGGCCCGGGGCCCTGCTGCTCGACGGCGGCGACACCTGGCAGGGGTCTTATACCGCACAAGCGACCAAGGGCCAGGACTGCGTCAATGTCATGAACGCCCTTCGCCCCGACGCCATGACCTCGCACTGGGAATTTACCTATGGCAAAGATCGGGTCGACGAGATCGCGGATACTCTCGATTTCCCGTTCCTGGGCGCGAACATTTTCGACAACGAATGGGATGAACCGGCATACGAGCCCTACGAGATGTTCGAACGGTCCGGCACAAAGATCGCGGTCATCGGCCAGGCGTTCCCATATATCCCGATCGCCAACCCCAGTTGGATGTTTCCGACGCTCAGTTTCGGGATCCGGGAAGAACGAATGCGGGAGATGGTCCAGGAAGTTCGAGGTGAAGGTGCTGAGGTGGTCGTCGTCCTCTCGCATAACGGTTTCGACGTCGACCGCAAATTGGCATCCCGGGTCGAGGGGATCGATGTCATCCTGTGCGGTCACACCCATGACGCCCTGCCCGAACCGCTGATGGTTGGAAAAACGGCGCTGATCGCGTCCGGGTCCAACGGCAAGTTCATCTCCCGTGTTGATCTGGATGTCAGTGATGGATCAGTCAGGGGACTGCGCCACAAGCTGATCCCGATCTTTTCGGATGTGATCGAACCCGACGCGGCTATGACGGCGTTGATCGATGAACAACGCGCGCCTTACGCCACAGAACTTCCTGAAGTTCTGGGCCGGACCGACAGCCTGCTTTACCGGCGCGGCAATTTCAACGGGACCTGGGACGATCTGATCTGCCAGGCGCTGATCGAAGAGCGCGAAGCCGATATCGCCCTTTCCCCCGGGTTTCGCTGGGGGCCCAGCCTCCTTCCCGGCGATCCGATCACCCGCGAAGATCTGCACAACGCGACGGCGATGAACTATCCCGCCGCCTACCGGACCGAAATGACCGGCGAGTTTCTGCACACGATTCTCGAAGACGTGGCCGATAACCTCTTCAACCCGGACCCCTACTATCAGCAAGGCGGCGACATGGTCCGTGTAGGCGGCATGGGCTACCGCATCGACATCTCCAAACCGCAAGGATCGCGCATCTCTGAAATGACGCATCTGAAATCCGGTGCGCCGATTGATCCGGCGAAATCCTATGTCGTCTCGGGCTGGGCCTCGGTGAACCAGGAAACGGAAGGTCCGGCCATATGGGACGTGGTCGAGGCCCATATCCGAAAGCAAGGCACGGTTACCGTTGATCGAAACATGTCGGTAAAGGTCGATGGTCTTTAACCCGGCCAGCCATGGCCCTGGCCTTCATTGGCCCCGAAATATCCCAGAGCCGCGGACAGTCGCCCCGCTGGCCGTCAGGCCAATAGCACGCGGCCTTCCAACTCATTTCACGCACCTTGAATGTAGATTTACACCGAAATATTCAATAAGATGAATGCAACGTCAGAATCAGGGGAGGCGCGCGCAAGCTGATGTCGAACCACGAAAACTCGAAGACCAGCCGCCGCGGCTTCCTGAAAGCCGGCATTGGCGCGGGTGCTGCGGCGGCGGTTGCGACGACCGCGCACGGTGCAGACGATCCTGCAATCATCGAAGTGCAAACCTGGGCACAAGAACTCGGCGACGGCGTCGACGCGCGCCCCTACGGCGCCCCCTCGCCGCACGAAGCCCATGTGATCCGGCGCAACGTGCCCTGGCTGACCGCCGACCCGGTCAGTTCGGTGAATTTCACACCGCTGCATGAACTCGACGGCATCATCACGCCCGATGGCCTGTGTTTCGAGCGTCACCATGCGGGCATCGCCCAAGTCGACCCCGCCAAGTATCGCCTGATGATCAATGGCCTGGTCGATCGTCCGCTGGTCTTCACGTTGGAAGACCTCAAACGTTTCCCGCGCCATAACCGCGTCCACTTTCTGGAATGCGCTGCAAACAGCGGCATGGAATGGCGCGGCGCCCAGCTTAACGGCTGTCAGTTCACGCACGGCATGATCCACAACGTGATGTACACGGGCGTTCTGCTCAAAGACCTGCTCGCCGAAGCGGGCCTCAAAGCTTCAGCTTCGTGGTTGTTGCCGGAAGGGGCCGATGCCTCGGCCATGACGCGATCAATCCCGATGGAAAAGGCGCTCGACGATTGCCTGATCGCGTTCAAAATGAACGGCGAAGCCCTGCGCCCCGAACAAGGCTATCCCGTCCGCCTGGTCGTACCGGGATGGGAAGGGAACATGTGGGTCAAGTGGTTGCGCCGCATCGAAGTCGGCGACATGCCCTGGCATCACCGCGAAGAAACCTCGAAATACACCGACCTTTTGGCAAACGGCAAGGCGCGGCGCTTTACATGGGAGATGGACGCAAAATCAGTCATCACCAACCCCAGCCCGCAATCCCCCATAACCCATGGCCCCGGGCCGACGGTACTGACCGGCGTTGCCTGGTCGGGGCGCGGAACCATTCCACGCGTCGATGTCACCCTCGATGGCGGAATAAACTGGGTTCAGGCACGCATCGACGGCCCCAGCCTGCAAAAGTCGATGCACCGATTTTATCACGAGTTCAGATGGGACGGAAAACCATTGCTGCTGCAATCGCGCGCCCATGACTCGACCGGCTATATCCAGCCCACAAAGAACGCCCTGCGCGCCGTAAGAGGTGAAAACTCGATCTACCACAACAACGCGATCCAGACCTGGTTCGTCGATGAACAGGGGGTGGCCGAGAATGTCGAAATTTCTTAAAGCCACCATCGCCGCGCTTGGTTTAACCGGTCTCGCTGCCTCGGCAACCGCCGAACCGCTGGGGCTTGGCCGTGCCGCGACCCAATCCGAGATCGCAGCCTGGGACATCGATATCCGTCCCGACGGTGCCGGCCTGCCCGATGGTTCCGGGGATGTGGCAACCGGCGAGGAAATTTTTGCTGATCAGTGCGCCGTGTGCCATGGCGATTTTGGCGAAGGCGTCGCTCGCTGGCCGGTTCTGGCCGGGGGCCAGGATACCCTTGCCGATGACCGGCCCGTTAAAACAGTCGGCTCGTATTGGCCGTATCTCTCGACCGTTTGGGACTATGTCCACCGCGCCATGCCGTTCGGCAACGCCCAATCGCTGACCAATGACGAGGTTTATGCGATCACAGCCTACATTCTCTATCTCAACGACATCGTCGATGAAGACTTCACTCTCAGCCGCGAGAATTTCGCAGAAACAAGACTGCCCAACGAAGACAGCTTCATTGCCGACAACCGGGCGGACAGCCCCGTCTTTGTCAACCGCGAAGCCTGCATGAAAAACTGCAAAACATCGGTCGAGATCACCGCCCGGGCCGCCGTGCTCGACGTGACACCGGACGAGACGGCAACCCAGTCCGAAGGCAGTGACGCGGCGGACCGCGGCACCGCAGGTGAACCCGCCGCACCCGATCCGGAACTGGTCGCCGCAGGCGAAACGGTGTTCCGCAAATGCAAGGCCTGTCACGGGGTTGGCGACAAGGCCAAGAACAAAGTCGGCCCGATCTTAAATGGAATCGTCGGTGCAAAAATCGGCACCGTCGATGGGTTTCGATACTCCAAAATTTTCAAGTCGAAAGCTGGTGAAGGCGCAACTTGGGACACCGCATCGCTGGATGCATTTTTGACGGACCCCAGATCATGGGCCAAGGGCACAAAGATGCGCTTCAAGGGTCTCAAAGCAGATGAAGATCGCGCCGCAGTCATCGCGTATCTTCAAAGCTTTCCGTGACCTGCCACCCACATCGCCGGAAGGGGCCACAGCCAGCCGCGTCAGCCGCGCCAGTCGCGCGGTGCAAATTCTCTTTCTGCGCCCTGCCGATTGCGGCGGCGCTCGCGGGCATTATCCCCGCACCAGCCCTCGCGGGATCCGAATTCGACCCGGCCATCCTGGCAATCAAAGGCGACGTCGAATATGGTGAATACCTGTCGTCTGAATGCGTGACCTGCCACAGCGCGGATGGCGAAGACCGCGGCATCCCCTCTATCACCGGATGGCCGGTCGACAGCTTTGTTGTCGTTATGCATTCCTACAAGGCAAAAGACCGGGATCACCCGGCAATGCGGATGATAGCCGGGCGCCTTTCGAACGAGGAAATCGCGGCTCTGGCCGCCTTTTTCGCAACCATCGACTAACCAGAAGGGGAGGAAGACATGACACTGACAAGACGCGGATTCCTGGGAACGACGGCCGCTGGCGCGTCGGCACTGGCCGCACCTGCGGTCCTGGGCGCTGGCCACCCAAACGTGGTCATTGTCGGCGGCGGTGCCGGCGGCGCAACGGCTGCCCGGTATATTGCCAAGGACTCGAAAGGCGCAGTTAACGTCACACTGATCGAGCCGAGTCGGGTCTACTATACCTGCTTCTTCTCCAACCTCGCCATCGGCGGCTTTACCACGCTCGACCAGACCGCCCACACCTATACCAAGCTCGCGTCCGAATACGGCATCAATGTCGTGCATGAATTCGCCGTCGGCGTGGATCGCGACGCCAAGACAGTCACGACCGGCAGCGGTATGAAGTTCGCCTATGACCGCCTTATCCTCAGCCCGGGCATCGACTTTGTGCCCGGTTCGGTCCCAGGCTGGGACCTGACCAGCCAGACCGCGATGCCGCACGCCTATAAGGGCGGCACGCAGGCCGGGCTCTTGAAAGCCCAGGTCGAGGCGATGCCCGAAGGCGGTATCTATCTGATGGTCGCGCCGCCAAACCCCTATCGCTGCCCGCCCGGACCATACGAGCGTGTCAGCATGGTTGCCCATGTCCTGAAACAAAAGAACCCGACGGCCAAGATCATGGTCTTCGATCCTAAGCCTAAATTTTCGAAGATGGCGCTGTTCCAGGAAGGCTGGTCAAACCACTATGCGGGCATGATCGAATGGGTCGGCGGCGATTTCGGCACAGTGTCCAGCGTCGATCCTTATGCCATGACCGTCGACATCGAAGGCGAGATCATCAAGGCCGACGTCTGCAATGTGATCCCGGGCCAGAAAGCCGGAAAAATCGCCGAACTCGCCGGCTTGACCAATGACGCAGGCTGGGCGCCGGTCAACGCGGCCGACATGTCATCGAAAATCGATCCCGATGTCCATGTTCTCGGCGATGCCTGCCAACAGGGCGACATGCCGAAATCCGGTTTCTCGGCGAACAGCCAGGCCAAAGTCTGTGCCAATGCCATACGCGGTGCCCTGACCGGATCCAAGGTGTTCCCGGCAAAATTCTCGAACACCTGCTGGTCGTTGATTGGTACGGATGACGGGGTCAAGGTCGGTGCGTCCTATGAGGCGACGGTAGAAAAGATCGCCAAAACAGACGGCTTTATTTCCAAAGTCGAGGAAGACGCCGATACTCGCAAGCAGACATACGAGGAAAGCCTCGGCTGGTATGCCGGGATCACGTCCGATATGTTCGGCTGATCCCATCGCGCGGCCCGGGCGCCCGGAGCACCGGGCCGCGCCGATATCCAGTCAGACGCCCCGGCAGAACTTTGCAGGAGGCGACATGCGCCGGTGTTTCCGATTTCTTTCCCTATTCCTGGCCATCGCGATTGCGCTACCCGTGCTGACGCCGACGGGTATGGCATTTGCCGCCGACGTAAAGCTCTACGACTTCGATGGAGACTTTGACGACGCCACTTTCGGTGTCGAAAACGCGATCGTCGATCGCGGCCTTGTCGTCGATCACATCAGTCATGTGGGCGAGATGCTGGCCCGGACCCGCGAAGATGTGGGCGGCGCCAAGGCGCTTTTCGGTCAAGCGAATGTCTACCTCTTCTGTTCGGCAGTTCTGTCCCGCAAAGTGATGGAAGCCGATCCAAACAATATCGGGCATTGCCCCTACGGCGTCTTTGTGACCGAGGCCGGGGATGGTTCGGGCAAAGTGCAAATCGGGTATCGAATTATGCCAGCCGGGCCGATGAAAGAGGTCGAAGCCCTGCTGGACCAGATTGCTCGCGAGGCGGTTGGCGATTGAACCCGGTCAGCGTGTTTCGTCGACACTGAACCTTGCCGACCGGCCCAGAAAGGCGCGCAATTTCCAAGGCAACAGATTGGCCAGAAACACCGCCACCCCCGCCCGCCGCGGTACCGCGGCCCAACTGGCCCGCGTATCGATTTTGCGCCGAATTTTGTTGGCGGCATGCTCCGGCGAAAGCAGAAAGGGCAAAGCGCCGCGATGCCCGTCCGTTTGAGCGGTCTGGATATGGCCCGGCTCGATAATCGTCACGGTGACATCGTTTTCGGCCATCGCTTCGCGCAGCGCGACACCATAAGCCGTCACCCCGGCCTTGCTGGCTGAATAGGCCATCGCGTCGGCGCCCGGCAGGCTGCCGGCAAGCGAGCTTATCAATACGATCTGCCCTTCTTGTCTGGCCGCCATCTTTTGCGCCATCGCTCCGGCACACAGGATGGCGCCGGTCAGGTTCGTCTGGATGATCGGAACCGCAATCGCGGGCTCTTCAACCAAAGCGCCCTGCCGTCTGCCATCGAAAATCCCGGCGTTTACGATCATCAGGTCGATGGGCGCTGCCGTATCGATCCGGTCGACCCAGCTTGCAACGGATCCTGCATCGCCCACATCGAAGACGGCCAGGTCAACCTCTGACCCCGACGCACGGCACCGCTCGGCGACCTCCGCCAGATCGGAAGCAGACCGCGCACACAGATACAATCGACGGCCGGCACGGGCAAAGGAAACCGCCAACGCGGCCCCCAAGCCCTTGCTGGCACCGGTAACTGCGATCACGCGGGGCGTTCCCGGATCGTGGCGATCACCCGTCAAGGCTGATCCCCAAGCGCCGCCCCTTTTCCAATCTCGGCGGGTTTGCTTCGAATGTCCGCTCCCATTCAGCGGCCATCAAGCGATCCGCCATCGCCCGGACAGCGGCGTGGCGTCCCTCTGGCGCATAGAAATCGCCGCGCACATGCGCGCGATGTGCCATCAATGACATCAAAGCCGCGGCATTGCCCGGATCGACCCCTCCTGGATCTGTCCAAAAGTCGTCCAATGCCCCCTGATGGGTCAGTCCGGCCATGTCGAATGTGGCGATACCCAAAACCTTCAACGGACACCCGGCCTGCAGCGCTGCAATGCCGCAAGTGCTGTTTACGATCACCATCCCGGCGGCATGACCGGTCAGCAGATGCAAATCGCCACCATCCAGATATTGTACCCGGCCCGCAACGCCGTGGCGGCGGGCGGCGCCGCCAATATATCCCCGCCAATTCTCCAGGCCATTGTCCATTGGATGTACTTTGACGACCAGCTTAGTCCCGTCCGGCGCATGACCGGCAAAGGACGATATCACCCGGTCCAGGAAATCGCGTTGATCGGTCCACGGCGAGTTCGCACGGATCTGATAATCGTTCTGCATCTGCAGTGGCACCACGAAATAGCGCGTTGATCCCGCGGTCAGTTCCTCAATCAGCCTGTGCGCCTTTGCCCGGCCCAGCCGCGCCCGCAGGAACCGCAGTGGATAAGAAAGATACTCGGCCAGCGGCGGATAAATCCGATCCCGTTGAAACCGTGGGTATAGAAACCAGAGCAAATAATTGGCCAGGTAATAGCCGGCATCCCCCGCAGACTCGGCAAATGTGCCGGTGTGATATTGCCTTGCCAGACCCGGTGCAGGCAAATCGGCTGCCAACTCTCGAACTCGGGCGATATCGGCCGGAAATCGGGACCAGGCAGACTGCCCGCCCGGCTCAACCGTGATCCAATCGGGGCGCAGATAGCCATATTCGAAAGAGATCGCACGGATACCCAGGCGATCCGCGACCCGTTGCGCCGCCCGGTGATAGGGCACGCGGTCGGCGAAGTAGACAATATCGCTCACGCCCTCGCGCCGAACCAGGTCTTCCAGATACCTCTCCCAGTCCGACAGGTGCCCGCGATAGGAAGCTGCCCGCGCATCGTGCCACCAAAACCAGTCGCCAATGCTGAAATTGATCCTGCGGACAGACGCGCCCATCGCCGCAAGCTGCGCGCCCAACTCTCTGGCAAAGGGCGATGGCGGTCCCTGCAGGAAAAGAAAACATCGATTTTCGACCAACCGCAGCGCCGGCCCCGGGCAGCGGTTTTGCACTGAGGTATCCGGCGGCGAAAGGCGCCGCGAGACGCCGCTTACGCACTGCGCCAACCCATCCTTCATCCCGCCGGTTCCAGGCCAAAGCGCGACATCGCTGTTGCGATCTGGTCCAAAAACCCTTCTTCCTCCAACCGGTCCAACTCCTGGCGAACCGTCGTCAGTGCGATGTCGATCTGATCGCGATCATGCGCAGCCGACAGAAAAAACCGCAAACGGGCGCTTTGCATCGGCACGCCGGGAAAGGTGACGGGCGCAACGTTGATACCGCGATCGAACAGCCGTTCGCTCAGTTTGGTTGCGAGCGCCGAGTCGCCAACGACGATCGGCAAAACGCCAAACCCAGCCGACAAGCCTGTGTCCAATCCAAGCGCCGCCGCGCGCTCGAGAAAATACTTTCCGTTTGCCTGCAAACTTTGCACCCGCTCCGGCTCGCGCGCCATCAATTCCAGTGCGCACAGCGCCGATGCCGCCAGCGCCGGCGGCAGAGCGACGGAAAAGACAAACCCGTCAGCTTTGTAACGCAGAAATTCGATCAACTCGGCGGACCCGGCGATGTACCCCCCGGTCGACGCCAACGTCTTGCTCAGCGTACCCATCCACACGTCGACCAGTGTTGGATCGACCGAAAAATGCTCGAACGATCCGCGCCCGGATGCTCCGGCACAGCCAAGCGCGTGCGCCTCGTCGACCATCAGCCAGAACCCGTATCGCGCCTTCAAGTCGGCCAGCCGCACCAGATCGGGCAAATCGCCGTCCATGGAATAGAGGCCCTCGACCACCACCAGGATATTGCGAAACTCGGCGCGCGCGGCGATCAGGTGCCGCTCCAACCCGTCCAGGTCGTCATGGGGAAAACTGCGCCGCGCCGCGGTCGACATTCGCGCGCCTGCCGTCACCGAATTGTGGACAAAGCTATCGTGGATGATCACGTCGCCATCGCCCGCCAGCGCCGCAATGACGCTGACATTCGTTGCGTGCCCGCTCACATAAAGCTGTGCGGCCTCGGCGCCATAATTGTGCGCCAGGGCTGCCTCCAGCTCGCGGTGAACTGGCCGATCACCGGCGACCATCCGGCTCGCCGATGCAGACACGCCATACTGCTGCAACGCCGATTGGGCAGCCGCGGCGGGGCGGGGATCGCCGTTTAGTCCGAGATAGTCATAGGACGAAAAGTTCAGGCAATCCTGCCCATCGACAACGGACCGCGTCCTCGCGTGACCATCATGCAGCCGAAAATAGGGATTGCGCACGTCCAGAGTGTCCAGGACCTTGTGCAGCATCCGCATCGTTCGAAATTCCGGCAGTTCGTCTATTCGCAGATTGCGCCGCTCTGATGCCTGGGCGCGGCTGTCCCTGACAGCAACAGGCCGAACCCGTTCGCCGCGATCGCCAGCGCGCCGTGCAACGCCCAGCGCCTGCGCCCGCGCCGCACTGTCCAGTCCGCGAGACGCCGCGGTCATTCTGCCGCCGTTGCGCGCGCGGGCGCATCCTCGGTCGCCGGTGACGTTCTGGTCACATGCTGGGCCACCAAATCGTTCAAAAGATTGTGCGACGAGAACCCGCCACCCTCGGCGGAGTGTATATGCTCGGCGATCTTCTCGGCGATCTCGTCAATGGAATTGGCGCTCGAAATCGTCATCATCGGAATGTCGTCGCCCAGGGCCTGCTGCGCCGCCAGGCCCAGCTCGACACCCATCAGCGAGTCGACCCCGATATCCGACACCGGCCGGTTCGTCGGAATACCAGCGTCCCCGGTCCTCAGAATACGCGCGATCTCGCGCTTCACGAATGCCGACAGCCTGAGGGACGCCTCGTCCAGGGACATGCCCAACACTTCCTCGCGCAGGTCGTCGGTCTCTATCGTCCCGCCCGATTGCTGACCCAGATCCCACAACGCCCGGTGCGTGGGACCTTGAAGCAGCCGCAATCCCTGTGCGGTTGCCTGCCAGTTCATCGGGCTGATCCAGATGGCGCAATCGTCGCTTTGCGTTTGTCCGTCACCCGATAACAGATCCAGCGCGCGCAGGGCTTGCCGGGCCTGGAAATCCACGTTTCCGCCCATGCGCCGAACCAGCCGGGCGCGCTCTTTGTTGCGCGCAAGATACCCCGCATCGGTGATCGCGCCCCACCCAACGGCCAGGCCCGGCAGACCGGCGACGCGTCGGCGATGAACGATGCCCTCCATATACGCATTTGCTGCGACATAGGCCGCCTGCCCATGGTTGCCGATCAATGTCGCAAGCGATGTGAAGACCACGAAAGTCCGGATCGGATCACCGCGCGTCGCCATGTCCAGATTTCGAGCGCCCGACATCTTCGCCGCCATGGACCGCTCCAGAACATCGTTCGTCAGATCGGCCATGCGCATATCGTCCAGAACCATCGCGGAGTGAACGATATCGGTGATTGGTCTGCGCGCCCGAATTGCGGACAACGCCTGCTCCAACGCTGCCGGGTTGGCGATATCGCAGGGGATATAGCTGACCTCGTTGCCCCGTGCCGCCGCCCGTTTGATCAGGGCGCGCACCTGACCGGACGGTGTTTGCGAACGGCCCAGCAACGCAATCGCACCGGCATCCAGCGTCACCATCCGTTCGGCATGGGCCAGACCCAGCCCACTGCCACCGCCCGCGATGACCAGAGTTCCATTCTTTTTAGGATGGAAAACAGGGACCGCTTCGGCCTTGCGAACAGATGCAGGCCGCGGCGGCCGCACAACGATTTTACCAATATGGTCCGACCGCTGCATGGCGCGGAAGGCCTCGATGACGTCAGCGCCGTCAAAGGTACGGAACGGTACCGGGCCAAACTCGCCCGCTTCGAATCGCTCCAGCATCCGGCGGTAAATGTCCTGCGCCAAGGTTGGCCGTTCCTTCAGCAACTGATCCAGATCGGCGCTGAAATAACTGATATTGTCTTTGAACGGCCGCAAGCCCACGGCTGTATTGGCATAAAAGTCCTGCTTGCCCAGTTCGACAAACCTCCCGAATGGGCGCATCAAAGCAATGCTTCGTTCCATCGAGATACCGCTCAACGAGTTCAGAACCACGTCGACACCGGCACCGCCCGTGTGCCGCAGAACATCGGTCTCGAAGTCCGCGCTTCGCGAATCTGCGATTGCGTCGACACCCAGTGTCTCGAGAAGGCTTCGTTTTACGCCGCTACCGGCGGTTGCGATGATCCGCGCCCCTGCGGTGCGCGCCACCTGAATTGCCGCCAAACCAACGCCGCCTGCACCGCCGTGGATCAATACCGTCTCGCCCGCGCTCAGATGGGCGAGATGGGTCAGCCCGTAATAGGCCGTGAAGAACGCGACCGGCAGGCTTGCCCCCGCCTCGGCCGTCAATCCTGTCGGCAGCGGCAGTGTCCAATCCCGGTCAACCGCGACATGGCTGGCAAAGGACGAAGGGCCGATGGCAACCACCCTGTCGCCGATCGACAGTCCATCGACATCAGCGCCCAGTGCTGCGATCCGGCCCGCGCATTCCATTCCAAGGGTCGGGCCGGTCAGGCCGCGTTCCAGCGCCTCTTCCGGCAGCAACCCCATCGACCACATGACATCTCGATAGTTCAGGCCAGTGGCCTCGACCTCGACAAGAACCTCGTTGGGGCCCGGCTCCGGCATTGGCGCGCGCCGCCAGGCGAGGCTGTCCAGCCCCCCGCCCGGATCAACGGTCAGGCAAGCCCGGCCGCCTTCCGGCAGCACGCAATCCCGCGTACCCTGACGGATGCGCAATGCACTGGGGCCATCTGGCGTCAGAACAAATTCCGTTTCCGCTGTTGCCGACGCCATCAGCTCGACAATCCGGCGGGCACTGCAATCATCGGGCTGATCACCTGGATCAACGGCTTTCAGATCCAGCCCGGGATACTCGTTCTTCGCTGTGCGCAGCGTTGCCCAGAGAGCCGTTTGCACCGGCGACACCGCAGGTGCACCTGAGTAACTGGCGCCCCCCGGCAGGATAAACCAAATCGGCGCCCCGCCCGCGGGCAGGGCATGAAGCAATGCCGCCAGATGCAACAATCGGGCACGCAAAACATGGTCACCGGCACCGTCCGGTGCACGATCCGGCGCGAGTACAGCGATTGGTGCGGGCGCCTTACCGCCCGCGCCATCGGGCACCAAGGCCCATAGATTGGGTTCCGCATGGTGGATCAGGGCCAATCCGTCGGCGCCGGATGCGGCGGTCAATGTCCCGCGCAGCGCCGTCAACATCCCCGGTCCTTCAGCCGACCCGATGCCTTCATGCGCTGCTTCTGAAATCGGCTCGTCCGCCAGTGGCGCCGCTACCGATTTGGTCTGCTCCGCGCCATAGGCGACCATCGCATTGCCCGCGCCCGGCAAAACAAGGCGAGCTATCTTGACTGCGCCTTGGTCGGTCGAAGGCTGCAACCCGCGCGCACCACTTGGATCGGCAAGCGTTGCAATCAATTCCAGATGGTCGCGGTCTTCGCCTGTTAGCACAATCGCGGCGCCACCCGGCCGCAACGCGGCGGCGGCAAGGCAAAGGTCCTCCTCGCTGATGGGTGCGATCGCGGGCGCCGAAGCGACGATCAGATCGAACGAACCCGCATCGGCGATATCCGACAAGGCAAACCTGCGCACCCGGCAATTCGACAGCGCCAAGGGCGATGACTGCACGTTTTCACCGGCCAGGATGACGGCATCGACCGGGCCCGGCGCCATGCTGGCCAACCGGTCCAGCAGAACCGGCCGGTCAAAGACAATCTCGGCAATTCTCAACGGCCGTCTTTCGGGCGCCGCGGCAAGTTGCGGCAGGACCGCGTTGATCAGGGATTTGTTGCGCTGCTCGCGGCTGGCCGAGCCTGCAGACAGGTTACTCAGCGCAGCGCGCCCAAAGACAGCGTCCGGCGTCCAATCCAACGCACCGGTCAAAATCGGGCCAAGCACCCCGTTCAAGTGGGCCAACAACGCGCATTCAGGACCCAGCTCGGGCCGTTCCGCCAGCAATCCGCTGATCAAAACCGCGACTTCCGGCAGGCCGCTTTCCGCGCTAATCTTTAATCCCTCGTCAGCATGCGCCGCCAGACCGGATGCCTCCAGAATCTGTCCGATGGCAGAGACTAGGCGTAGGGTATCAGGCCGCGCATTCTCCGGCACCTGCACAAGCCCGTTCGCATCCGTGAACGCGGCAAGTGCGTTATGCGCTGCGCGATAGGCAATTGCATCCAGCAGCAATGGCGCATCGTCGGACCCGCCACCATGCGCATCGTTCGCGGGATCGCCATCCGGCGCCTTGGCCACCAATGCTGCAACAATTGCCGACCCTGACAATGCCGCGTCCGGCTGACCCGGATCGACCGGTACCAGATCGAAACCGAATGCATGCGCATCAAACTGGATTTGCTGCAACAACCGCGCAGCGCGGAAACGCATTCCCTTCAGTTCCGCAATCAGCGCGCCGCCCTCGTCGAAAAGCGAGATATCCGCAAGCAAAGAACGCTCACCAACACGGTGGACCGCGATACGCCCTGTCCGGATGGCCCGCCCGGGCCGGTGCAACCGCAAACGACCGATCCGCACCGGCAGGAACCCCAGCAAGGCGTCTGCAAACCGGCCCTTTTCCAGATAACCGATCAATCCGTGCAGAACCGCATCGGCAGCAACCGGGTCCAACGCGGCGGCACCATCGGTCGGGCCGGGCCGCGCCTTGAGGATAACTTCAACAACGTCGTCATCAAGCAAACGATACCGTTCGACGGCCCGAAATTCCGGGCCATAATCCAACCCGATCTCTGCTCCGAAATCGTAGAGCCGCGCCCCGTCCAGATCCGCCGGGCGTTGGGCCGGATCGGGTGCAGTATCCGCAGCCGCATCTTGCTCACAGCCGCTACCGCTACCGCTGGCCAGGGCCAAGGCCCTGCAAGACGCATGTTCCAGCCAGTTCTCGTCGCCAAAGCGGGGGCGGCTCTCGATCCGGACGGTCGCTCCGGGCGAAACGACCCGGGTGCGCAGTTCGGCCAGCGCCTTCGATGTCAGGATCAACGGCGCCGACATATCCAAATCGCGCAGCTCGATCTGCGACTGGCCCAAGGTTCGCTGCGCCGCCGAAAGCGCCATTTCCGCAAACGCCGTTCCCGGCACCAGGACCTTCCCGGCAATTTTGTGATCGGCCAGTTCCGGCGCCAAATGCAAATCGATCTCGCGCGACCAGATCCGCGCCTCTTCGCCGATCTCGCGCCCCAACAACGGATGATAATCGTCCGAGCGGGCCGACATCCGCTTGATGTTATCCGCCCGGTCATAGGCCCGCATTTCGCGGTTCTGCCAGGGATAGGTTTGCAGACCCGGCACAGCCCGCCGCGGACGCCTGGCAATGCGCCCGCGATCCAGACGCGCCCCGCCGACCAGCAGGCGCGCGACGCCCAATGTGATCGGGTTCAGCCCGCCGCTATCCGCCTTTGTGGTG
Source organism: uncultured Limibaculum sp. (assembly GCA_951813525.2). Classification (GTDB taxonomy): domain Bacteria; phylum Pseudomonadota; class Alphaproteobacteria; order Rhodobacterales; family Rhodobacteraceae; genus Thermohalobaculum. The sequence goes on along the minus strand of CATOTJ020000002.1, from coordinate 334,683 downwards.
CTGTGCGTCACCAACGTCTCGTCTGGCAGTTCCCGCAGACAATCGCGGGCATAGGCGCCCAGCACCGGATCGGGTCCGATCTCGACAAAGCAACGGTGGCCAAGCCCCGCGGCGGTCGCAATTGCATCGGCAAAACGCACAGGCTGGCGGACATTGCGCCACCAATAATCGCCGTCCAGCCGCGCACCGTCGGCGACCACACCGGTAACCGAGGATATGAAAGGAATTCGCGCTTTCTTGGGCGACAGATCGGACAACAGATTGCGGAAGATCTCCTCGGACCCGTCCTGCATCGCATGGTGGAAAGCATAATCAACCTTCAACCGCACCATGGCCCAGCGAAGCTTTCGCCGCGCATGCTTTTGAAACGCGTCCATGGCCGCCAGGGGGGCGCTGACCGTCACACTGCGTGGGCTGTTGACCGCCGAGATCGTCACTCCGCCGAAATCGGCTTCGGCCAGGACCGCCGCGGCTTCGTCCTCCGAGATCTGCAACGCGGCCATCGTGCCCAGGCCGGCCAACTCCCGCTGTGCCATGGCGCGCGCGAAGAGCACGCCCAAAGCTTCGGTCATCGTTAAGGCACCGGACACAGCCGCCGCTGCAACCTCGCCGCCGGAATGGCCCAGTACCGCCATCGGTGCCGCGCCGCGCGCGCGCAGCGCCGCAACCGTTGCAACCTGCTCGGCAAATAGCAGCGGTTGCGCGATATCCGCGGCCCTGATCTGGTCCGCCAGTCCGGGATCACGAACCTTATCGAGAAGCGACCAACCGGACAGGCTGTGCCATGCCGCGTCAATCTCCTCATAGGCCGCGCGAAAGGTCGGATCAGCCTCCAACGCCGCAAGGCTCATCCCGGCATACTGCGCGCCGTTGCCGGAAAACAGATAGACCGGTGGCTGATCGGACAGACCGCAATTGGCCCTGACCAAGGCCGGGTGCTTCTCGCCCCGGCCCAACGCGTCGATGGCCGCGCCCACAGTGCCCTGATCTGCTGCAATCACGGCCGCGCGGCTGGGATGTTCGCCGCGGAAGTGGATCAGTGCATCCATCAGCCGCGTATCGGGCCGACCATCGGCCTTGAATACCCGGTCCCGATAGGCCGCGGCACTGGCGTTGAGAGAGGCGTCACAAAAGGCCGATGTCAGAAAAATACGCTCCTGCACCGCCGCGCCCATGGGCACGATCACCGGTTCGACATTCACAGGCTCCGGCGCTTCGATGATCGCATGGGCGTTTGCCCCGCCAAATCCAAATGCACTGATCCCCGCCAGCCTCTGGTCCGGGTCGTCCAGATCCAATGCGACAGGCGATTGCGCGACGGAAAGGTTCAGATCGTCGAAAGCAATCGCGTTGTTCAGCGATTTCGTGTGCAGTGATGCGGGCAATTTGCGGTGTTCCAGCGCCAGCAGCGCTTTCAGCAATCCCGCACATCCTGCCGCAGGCTCCAGATGTCCGACATTCGACTTGACCGATCCAATCGGCAGTGGCGCGCTGCGCCTGCGCCCCAGCGCCCGGCCCAGCGCATCTGCCTCGATCGGGTCGCCGACAGGCGTGCCGGTACCATGCGCCTCGACAAAGGCCAGCCGATCGGGGTCGACACCTGCCTCGCGATAGACCCGGTCCAGCAAGGCAAACTGGGCATCGGCCGACGGCATTGCAATATTCACGCTGCGCCCGGTCGTGTTGACCCCGACATGGACCAGCCGCCCATGATCGCGCGGCAGCGGCTCGGACCCAGGCTCGCGCCTGCGCAGAACAAAGGCGACCGCGCCCTCTCCGCGGACATATCCGTCCGCCTCGTCCGAAAAGGCCTGACACAGCCCCGTGGGCGACAGCATCCGTGCCTCGGAAAAACCGACAAAGAAGTTTGGGGACATCAACAGGTTCGTCGCGCCGACGATCGCCGTATCGATCTCACCCAGCCGCAGCGCCTTTGCCGCCGCCTCAAGCGCAAACAATGACGACGAGCACGCGGTATCGATGGTCAAAGACGGTCCGTGCAGATCAAACACATGGCTGACCCGGTTGGCAATCACCGACAAAGCCGAACCGGTCATCACATATCCATCGGACAGTTCCGGATCGCTGCCGACCACACCGCCATGGTCCATCATCGATGCGCCGATGAAGACGCCCGTATTGGTTCCGGCGATCTCGGCAGGGGGAATACACGCATCCTCCAGCGCCTCCCACACCACCTGCAGCATCAGGCGCTGTTGCGGGTCCATATAATCCGCCTCGCGCGGCGAAATCCCGAACGGCGCCGGATCAAACGCTTCGGCCGCGCGCAATGCGCCAGCCGCGAAACTGTACGACTTGCCTTTGACACCCGGCACCGGATGAAAGAACGGATCCTTGCGCCAGCGTCTTTCCGGGATTTCGGTGACCGCGCAGGCCCCCGAAAACAACAGCTCGGTAAACTCTTCGACCGTATCGGCCATGGGCAGGCGGCAGGCCCTGCCTGTGAAATGAATCGCAGCGGGCGGAAGAACATCTCGGGTCATCGGAAAGACGGCTCATTTATGGTTGCCATCATTAACCTTGTTACCGGGTGTGATTAACCCGCAGTTAATGACCGCCCAATTTTGAGACGCTCAAAGTCGCGCACCCGCCGCAGTAAAAATTTCAACATCCGCGCCACTCATCCCCGCGAGGTCAGCCGGTATCCAGGCGCATGGAAAACTCTAACGTAAGTGATCGCGCGCGCGCCGATCCAGGTCCTGCGCTCGACCGTCAGTAATGCCGTCCCCGCAGTCAACGCCATCGCCGCGGCCAGGCGCCGATCCGCGGGCATCGCACTGATGGCAACATCGCAACGATCATAGGGGCGGTTCGCAACCAACCAGGCATTCGCGCTCTCGGTCGCAAGATCGACGTCCAAAATCTCGGGCACCGTCGTGACCGAAATCCAGCGGTCCTCGAACGAATAAACCTCTTCATCACTCAGATGCAGGGCCTGGACACGCAACATTTCCCCTGCATCAATTTCAGGCATCACAATTGCCGCAACGGACGCAGGCGGCGTCTGCACGCGCCGTGCAATCAACCGGTAACCATAGACGGCACCGGTGCGCTCGACCTCCCGGCGCACAACCGGGATCTCTACGATTGCCCGGGTCGCCGGGGCTTCGACCACCCTTGTCCCGCCTTTGCGCCGACGCTCGACAATGCCGCTCTCGGCCAGATCGGCCATGGCCCGCTGTACCGTGCCGCGGGCACAGCCAAATCGCTCGGCCAGATCGCGGTCCAGCGGCAGCTTTTCGCCCCGCGCAAATGTGCCATCCACGATCATCCCATGGATACGCGCCCGTATATCGGCCCACCCTGTGCGTTCGTTCAGATCCATCGGCTTTGCATTCGTCATTGACAGATTAAGTATGCACTTATTATGCAGCAGACAGCAAGTTATCAAGGCCGGGGGCCATGGCCGCACATCTGATCGAAGATATCCAATTGGCCAGCATGGCCGACCCGGGCGACACCGTGACCCCGGACGCTGCGATCGTGATCGATGACGGCGCAATCGTCTGGGCTGGCCCCCGGGCCGATCTGCCATCGGGTTTCGCGGCCCTGCCCGGAAACGGCTTTGGCGGCCGCCTCGTCACCCCGGCCCTGATCGATTGCCATACCCATCTGGTCCATGGCGGCAACCGGGCGCGAGAGTTCGAGCTTCGCCTTCAGGGCGCGTCCTATGAACAAATCGCGCGCGAAGGCGGCGGCATCGTCTCGACAGTTGCCCAGACCCGGGCCGAAACCGAGGAACAACTGCTTGCGTCGGCCGCCCGCCGCGCCAAAGCGTTGATCGCCGAGGGCGCCGCGGTGATAGAGGTAAAATCCGGGTACGGCCTCGACATCGAGACCGAACTCAAGATGCTCCGCGTTGCAAGGCGCCTGGGCGACATATTGCCGGTCCGCATCCGCACCAGCTTTCTCGGCGCACATGCCGTCCCAAAGGATATGGACCCGGACCGCTATATCGACGACATCTGTCTGCCCGCCCTGGCCCAGGCGCACAGGCTGGGTCTCGCAGATGCCGTTGACGGGTTCTGCGAAGGGATCGCCTTCACCCCGGCACAGATCGACCGGGTGTTCCACAAAGCGGCAGAACTTGGTCTGCCCGTCAAACTCCACGCCGAACAGCTCTCTCACCTGGGCGGCACGGCACTGGCAGCCCGGCACGGCGCCCTTTCCGCCGACCATATCGAGTACGCGGCGGATGACGACGCCCGTGCGCTCGCAGCTTCCGGCACGGTCGCGGTCCTTCTGCCCGCCGCATTCTATACGATCCACGAAACGCAGGCACCGCCGGTCCAGGCCCTGCGCGATCATGATGTCCCGATCGCACTGGCCACCGATTGCAATCCCGGCTCGTCGCCGCTGACCTCATTGCTGTTGGCCATGAACATGGGCTGCACGCTCTTCGGCCTGACACCGGGCGAAGCGTTGCGCGGCACAACCGCCAACGCGGCCCGGGCACTCGGCCTCACCGATTGCGGCACCATCGCGCCGGGCAAACGCGCCGATCTTGCAATCTGGGATGTCGAACGCCCGGCTGAACTGGCCTATCGCATCGGGTTCAACCCGCTCCACCGGCGGATCTTCGGGGGTGCACTTTGACCGAAATCCTGACACCCGGCGCCACGCCGCTTTCGCAGCTCGAGAGGATCTGGCGCGGCAACCTGCCTGCCCGGCTTGCTGACACGGCCTGGCCGGGCATCGCCGCGTCCGCCGCCATGGTCGCCGCCGCGGCCGCAGCCGACGACCCGGTCTATGGCGTCAACACGGGTTTTGGAAAACTGGCCAGCGTGCGCATTGCACCGGGCGATACCGAAACCCTGCAACGCAATCTCGTCCTCTCCCATTGTTGCGGCGTCGGGCGCCGGCTGGAAACAGATGCCGCGCGCTTGATGATGGTGCTCAAACTGCTCTCACTCGGGCGCGGCGCCTCTGGCGTGACGCGCGCCACTATCGAGATGCTGGAGGCCATGCTGGCCAGCGGTGTAACCCCCGCCATCCCGTCAAAAGGATCGGTCGGCGCCTCCGGCGACCTCGCACCGCTCGCGCACATGGCCGCCGTGATGATCGGCGAGGGAGAGGCAGAATTTGGCGGCGAGACCCTCTCCGGCGCAGCGGCCTTGGCCGCCGCCGGTCTCACCCCCCTGACGCTCGGCGCCAAGGAAGGGCTAGCCCTGATCAATGGCACGCAATTTTCAACCGCCCTCGCCCTGATCGGTCTTTGGAACGCGCACCAAAACCTTGCATCGGCGGTCGTCACAGGCGCGCTGTCGACTGATGCGATCATGGGCTCGACCGCACCATTGGTCGACGAAATCCACACCCTGCGCGGTCATCCCGGCCAGATCGCCGTTGCCCGGGCGTCGCGAACCCTCCTCGAAGGCTCCGAGATCCGCGAAAGCCATCGCGAGGACGACACCCGGGTCCAGGACCCCTATTGCATCCGGTGCCAGCCCCAGGTCACCGGCGCCGCGCTTGACCTTCTCGGCTATGCCGCCCGGACCTTGGAGATCGAGGCGAACGCCGTCACCGACAATCCGCTCGTCCTGACAGGCGAAAACCGCATCGTCTCCGGTGGAAACTTCCACGCCGAACCCGTCGCCTTTGCAGCCGACCAGATCGCGCTCGCGCTCGCTGAAACCGGCGCCATCGCCCAGCGCCGCATCGCCCTGATGGTCGACCCGACGCTCTCGCACGATCTGCCGCCCTTCCTGACACCGGACCCCGGCCTCAACTCCGGCCTGATGATCGCCGAAGTGACGACCGCAGCGCTGATGAGCGAGAACAAGCACCTGGCCCATCCCTGCTCGACCGATTCGACACCGACATCGGCCAATCAGGAAGACCATGTCTCGATGGCCGCCCATGCCGGACGCCGTCTGGGGCCCATGAACCGCAATTTGAACACGATCCTCGGCGTCGAGGCGCTTTGCGCGGCCCAGGGCATCGAATTTCGCGCGCCCCTAAAGACCAGCGAAAAACTGCAATCGGCCGTCGCAACGATCCGCGCCGTGATCCCGGCAATTGAACAGGATCGCTACCTTTCCCCCGACCTCGACCGCGCCGCGGCCTTGATCCGGGAAGGCGCCCTGACAACAGATCTCTCTCTCCCGCAGGGGGGACACTGATGGGCTGTCATCTTTGCGCGATTGCTGCAAATGGCCACGACCATGAGGTGTGGAGCGATGACCACGTCATCGCCTACCTGGACTGGGGACCGATCCGAGAGGGTCATCTGCAGATCGTCCCGCGCGCGCACCACGCGACTTTCGACGTGACACCGCCCGATCTTGCCGCGCATGTGCTGAACGTCGGGCAACGTCTGGCGCGCATGCAAAAACGGGTTTACGGCGTTGATCGGGTCGCCTTCTTGTTTTCCGGTGGCGACATTCCCCATACCCACGCCCATCTCGTCCCGATGATCGAAAAAACCGACATCACATCGCGACAATATATACAGGAAAGCGAACTCACCTTCGCCCCGATCCCGCGTCCGTCCCTGGCCGCGCTTGAAGGTACGCGCAACAAGTTGCGTGCCGCTCTGGAGGACACCCCATGACCGACCCCCGCCACAACCTGCGCGACGTCTTCCCGCCCACGGGCACCCAGCTGAACGCCAAGTCCTGGCAGACCGAAGCCCCGCTTCGGATGCTGATGAACAACCTGCACCCGGATGTGGCCGAAAATCCGCACGAACTGGTGGTCTATGGCGGCATCGGCCGGGCAGCGCGGACATGGGAAGACTTCGACCGCATCTGTGCCGGGCTGAAAGATTTGGAAGGCGACGAGACGCTTCTCGTTCAATCCGGCAAACCGGTTGCGATCCTGCGCACCCATGCCGACGCGCCCCGTGTCCTGATCGCCAATTCGAACATCGTGCCGCACTGGGCGACCTGGGATCACTTCAACGACTTGGACCGCAAGGGCCTGATGATGTACGGCCAGATGACCGCTGGATCGTGGATCTATATCGGCACGCAGGGCATCGTTCAGGGCACTTACGAGACGTTTGCCGAGGCAGGGCGCCAGCACTATGACGGCGACCTAACCGGCCGCTGGATCCTGACAGCGGGCCTGGGCGGCATGGGCGGCGCCCAGCCGCTGGCCGCTGTCTTTGCCGGCGCCTCCTGCCTTGCCGTCGAATGCGACGAGACTCGCATCGATTTTCGCCTGCGCACAAGGTACCTGGACGAGAAGGCCACGACACTGGACGAAGCCCTGGCTATGATCGACGCCTGGACCAAGGCGGGACAGGCGAAATCCGTCGGCCTGCTCGGCAACGCGGCGGACATCTTCCCTGAACTTCACGCCCGGGGCGTCCGCCCCGACATCGTCACCGATCAGACCTCGGCCCACGACCCGACCAACGGCTATCTTCCGCAGGGCTGGGCCCTTGCCGAATGGCGCACCAAACGCGAAACCGAACCCAAGGCAGTCGAACTGGCCGCGCGCGCCAGCATGAAGACCCATGTCGCCGCCATGGTCGACTTCTGGAACGACGGCGTCCCGACGCTGGATTACGGCAACAACATCCGTCAGGTCGCCAAGGAAGAAGGCCTTGAAAACGCCTTTGCCTTCCCCGGCTTTGTGCCCGCCTATATCCGCCCGTTGTTTTGCCGTGGCATCGGCCCGTTCCGTTGGTGCGCCCTCTCGGGCGACCCAGAGGACATCTACCGGACCGATGCCAAGATGAAGGAGCTTTTTCCCGAGAACACCCATCTCCACCAATGGCTGGAAATGGCACGCGAACGCATTGCCTTTCAGGGCCTGCCCGCGCGCATCTGCTGGATCGGTCTCGGCGACCGGCACAAGGCGGGCCTCGCCTTCAACGAGATGGTTGCCTCGGGCGAACTGAAGGCCCCGCTCGTCATTGGCCGCGATCACCTCGACAGCGGCTCGGTCGCTTCACCCAACCGCGAAACCGAAGCGATGCGCGACGGCTCGGATGCGGTCTCTGACTGGCCGCTTCTGAACGCGCTGGTCAACACCGCATCGGGCGCCACCTGGGTCTCGCTGCACCATGGCGGCGGCGTCGGTATCGGCTTCTCGCAACATGCCGGAATGGTCATCTGCTGCGATGGCAGCGCAGATGCGGCACGGCGGCTTGAACGGGTGCTGTGGAATGATCCGGCCACCGGCGTTATCCGCCATGCCGATGCGGGGTATGAAGACGCGCTGGCCTGCGCCAAGGATCACGGTCTCAGAATGCCCGCCATTTCAGGCTGACCGGGACGAAAACCGACCCGCAAAGAAGCGCAACCGCCCTGCGATCCACAGGCCGGTTGCACATTTTTTTTCGGAGGTTCGATGGCCGGTCGAGTTACTCGACGCCCAACAATTCCACATCGAAATTGATCGTTGCGTTCGGCGGAATGACACCGCCCGCGCCGCGTGCGCCATATGCCAGGTCAGGCGGGATCACCAACTTGCGGGTTCCGCCAACCTTCATGGTCGATACGCCCTCATCCCATCCCTTAATCACCTTGCCAACGCCAATGGTGAACCGAAAAGGCTGCCCGCGATCGTGCGAGCTGTCGAATTTCGAGCCGTCCTCCAGCGTGCCGGTATAATGCACGATCACGGTCTGACCGGTCTCCGGGCTCGCACCGTCGCCCACTTTGATATCCTGATACTGTAACCCTGACTCTGTCGTCGTCATCTCACCTGCCCCTGCTGGAAGAACGAAACAGAAAACTGCCAGAATGAAAGCTGCAATGCGCATGCCAAGCTCCGCTTCGATGTTTGTCGGGCGCGGGTATTGCATGGCGCGGCGCCAATTGAAAGCGGCCCGGCCATCCGGGTGACGACGCCGTGATTGGCGGTGATGAGGGCGGTGATGAGGGCGGCGATAAGGGCGGCGATAACGATGGTGATGAAGACTGAGGGCGGCGAGAGAAGCCTCTCTCCCCAACCCCTCAGTCACCGCTTCTTGCGCCGGTCCCGGTCGGCCCGCTATCCTCCCCCCGACCCGGCCGGAGAGTTCGATGCCCGACGATAGAAGCGCCCCCAGTTTGACCGCAGGCGGCGCGCTGTTCAGCAAGCTTAAGGCGCTCGGCATCACCCATGTTTTCGCCAATTCCGGCACCGATTTTCCGCCGATCATCGAAGGGTTGGCCCAGGCCCGCGCCCAGGGCCTCGATCTGCCCGAGCCTGTCACCGTGCCCCATGAACACGCCGCGGTTTCGATGGCACATGGCTTCTATCAGATTTCGGGCCAGGCACAGGCGGTCATGCTGCACACCAATGTCGGGCTCGCCAACGGCACCATCGGCGCCATCAACGCCTGGTGCGATCAAATCCCGATGCTGTTGATGTCGGGCCGCACGCCGACAACCGAACACAGCCGCTTTGGCGCACGCACCGTCCCCATCGGGTGGGGTCAAGAGATGTTCGATCAGCACGCGCTAATCCGCGAGACGACAAAGTTCGACTATGAATTGCGTTTCCCCGAGCAACTTCCCGACCTGCTCGACCGCGCCTATGCGATCGCCAACTCGACCCCCAAAGGTCCCGCCTATCTCGGATTGCCGCGCGAAGTGCTGTGCGAACCGGTTTCTGCGGACACTATCGACACCCCTGCCCGGCTGGCCCCGGTCAGAACCGCACCGGACCCAGGCGCGCTCGACCGGGCGGCATCGCTTCTGGCACGTGCACAGACCCCCCTGATCATCGCGCAGCGCGGCGCCGGGACCCAGGCAGGCTTCACAGCCCTCGCGGAACTGGCCAATACCTGGGCACTCCCCATCTCGCATTACTGGGCCAATCAGATCGCAATCCCGATGTCCCATCCAATGCAAATCGGCGTGAACCCGGACGACCTGTTGGCCCAGGCCGATGTCGTTCTGATCCTCGATGCCCTGGCGCCCTGGTGGCCGGACCACGTTACGCTGCGCACCGATGCCGAGGTCATTCAGGCCGGTCCCGATCCGCTTTTTTCGCGCACGCCGGTGCGCAACTTTCCCGCCGATGTCACGCTTGCAGGCGATACCGCCGCAATCATCCACGCGCTGTCTTCCTCGCTCTCCGATCATGCGCGCGATACCGCAGCGCTGGCCAACCGGCGCAGCCGTATCGCCGCCCTGTCTGATCATGCCCGGGCCAAAGCCATCGCATTGGCCGAGGCGGGCGCGACCACGCCGATGACCAAGGACTGGGTCAGCCTCTGTCTCGGCCGCGCCATCGCCGCCCAGGACCGGCCCGCCAGCGTCTTTCACGAGCTTGGCGCCCCGCTGGCGGCCCTCAATCCCGATCAGCATCTCGGCTACTTTCAGGAACCCCATTCCGGCGGCCTTGGCTGGGGCCTGCCCGCAGCACTGGGCGCGCAGATGGCGGACCCGGGCCGCCTGATCTTCGCAACCATGGGCGATGGCAGCTATATGTTCGCCAATCCGACAGCCTGCCATATGGTGGCCGAGGGCCATGACCTGCCCGTCATCACCCTGGTCCTGAACAACCGGGAATGGGGCGCCGTGCGCCATTCGGTTCAGGGTCTCTATCCCGGCGGAGACGCAGCGCACACCAACCAGGTCCCGCTGACCGACCTGGAACCCGGGCCCGACTTCACCCTCACCGCCGAGGCCTCCCGCGCCTATACGCAGCGTGTGACCGACGGGCGCGATCTGCCTGCCGCCCTGGACCGGGCAATCCATGTTGCCACGCAAGACCGGCGCCAGGTCCTGCTGGATATCGCCATCACCCGGACCGGAGGCCCTTGATGCGTACGGAGGTCGTCATCGTCGGCGGCGGCCCGTCGGGCCTGCTGCTCGGCCAGTTGCTGCACCGCAAGGGCATCGACAATATCGTCGTCGAGCGGCGCAACCGCGCCCATGTGCTTTCGCGCATCCGGGCCGGGATACTCGAAGCGGGATTTGTCGATCTGATGCGCCAGGCCGGGGTCGCCGACCGTCTCGACCGCGAAGGTTTCATCCACCACGGCACCGTCATCGCCGATGAAGACCAGATGTTTCGCATCGATTTTCACGGCCTGATCGGCAAGTCCGTCACGCTCTATGGTCAGACCGAGCTGACGGCCGATCTCTACGACGCCCGTGCGGCAGCGGGCGCCCGAACGGTATTCGAAGCCGAAGGCGTCACAATCCACGGCGCCGATACACGCGCACCGCACGTCACCGCCACCATCGATGGGTCCGACATCCGTATCGACTGCGACTATGTCGCCGGTTGCGACGGGTTCCACGGCGTCAGCCGCCAGACCATCCCGGCCGCTGCCCGGCATGAATTCGAACAGGTCTACCCGTTCGGCTGGCTTGGCATCCTGTCGGAAACACCGCCGGTCAGCGAAGAAGTTCTCTACGCCAACACATCCCGCGGCTTTGCGCTTTGCTCCATGCGCAATGTAAACCTCTCGCGCTACTACCTCCAGTGCCCGCTTTCGGACAGCCCCGGCGACTGGTCCGACGACGCCTTCTGGGACGAATTCCGGCGCCGTCTGCCCCTCCAAATCGCCGACGGGCTGATCACCGGCCCTTCAATCGAAAAATCGATCGCGCCGTTGCGATCGTTCGTGTGCGAGCCGATGCGCTGGGGCCGCCTCTTTCTGTGCGGCGACGCCGCCCATATCGTTCCCCCAACCGGGGCAAAGGGCCTGAACACTGCCGCCTCGGACGTCCACTATCTCTATGCCGCGCTGACCCGGTTCTACGCCGACGGCGATGCCGGCGGCCTGGACAACTACTCCACCGATGCCCTGGACCGCGTCTGGAAGACCCAGCGGTTCTCCTGGTGGATGACCATGCTGCTGCACCGCTTCTCGGATCAACGCGACTTCAACCACCGCATCCAAAAGGCCGAACTCGCGACACTCAGGGAAAGCGAAGATGCCCAGCGCGCGATGGCAACAAACTATGTCGGATTGCCATACTAGGACCGAACGGCCAGAGGCGCCCCGCCGATGTGTTCGGCAATGCCAACAAGGCAGTGCGGATCTTCTACCGGCGGTGCGTAGGCAGATTTCCCAGACGACGGAAAGACCCGGCGGCAACGCCCGCGCATTTCCGCAGTTAGTTTCTCCGACGAATATCCGAATATCGTAACCGTCGGCGCCTTTGTGCCGATCGCCACCAGCTTGCCGATGACCCTCGGCTCGCCGCGCATATCAATCGGGTGCGCTGCTTCACAAATTGCGAGTTCTGCCGTCAGTTTCCTCCCAGTGCCGACCATCTAAATCGCAACGTGCGGGCACAGCCAGGACCGTCCCGGCTGCCCTCCCCCTGCCGACACGACACCCGCTGAAACAACTGAAACAAAAAGCCCGATTCCAGCAATCAGGCTGAAACGTGCGGCGGCCACCTTGGGCTGGTCAAAACGAAACATTCAAGCCCGAAGGAAAAAATGATGACGAATGCAAATGACATGACGAGCGGATCAGGCGCGGCAGGCGGATCGCTCCGCGATGATTGGACCACCGACTGGTTCCAGTTCCGGATGCAGCACGACACAAACATCCTGATCGACAATTACTATCCTGCCGGGAACCAGGCCTTCTATGACGTGATCGACTGGGACGAGTTCGCCAGTTCTCCGTCGCAGCTTGGACCCGACGCCGACGCAAGCGGTTTCGCCCCGCTGACGCCACGTGCAGACGCCCATCTCGACGTCGAAACCACTAATGTCATCACCACCATGGGGGAAGGCGAGTCCTGCGGTATCTGACCAGAAGGAAGGCGGCAAACGCCGACTTACGTCGCATAGACAGGCACAGCCGATTGCCCCGAACAGACCGGGTCGATCGGCTTACCCATTTCAGACCAGGCAGGATCGGGGCATTAGAGCAGGTTTCGATCTGATTGATTCAAATCGAGCGCCTTAAGTCGTTGCTTGGTCGCCTCTTCGCGACGCCTGACGGATCCAGTCAGGCTGGAAAGTGCTCTAGCACCCGAAAACCCGACCGGGCTTCACGCGATTTTGATCAAATCCACCCAGTCTTCTTCCCGCGGTCGGTGGGAGAATCGAAACGGATCGACAAGCGGGGCGGCCTGAGCCGGCGCTTCGCGCAGCGCCCTGCAAGAGCTCTTGATATCCCCGCGCCTGTTCGTGGCAGGGCCGGGCCGGTGGCACCGCCATCGGGACAGCCACGAAAGAATGTCCAGGCCGCCGGCACCGCCGGCCGCACCTATGGACCCGCTGCCCTTCCGGGCGGACAGCCCATTGGCTCAAGGGCCGCCGTGCGCCGGAGAACACCTGTCCCCAGATGAAATTCACCCATCCGGCGCTTGCGTGCGCGCAGATTGCGACCCAATCGGGCGCCGCGTGCCGTCATCCGCACACATCTACCCACGCGCCACCTCCGCCGCGATCATCTCTTTGTAAAGTGCGCGAATACGCCCAAAGACCGGGCCGGGCCGGGCACCGCCAATCACCCTGCCATCTATCTCGAAGACCGGGACCTGGGCACCGAATGTCCCGGTCAGAAACGCCTCGTCCGCGCCATAGGTATCGACCAGCGAAAAGTTCCGCTCCAGGCACTCAATTCCTGCCTCTCGACACAGCTCGATCACCTTGCCCCGCGTGATTCCGTTCATGCAGTAATCCCCGGTCGACGTCCAAACCGCGCCGCCACGCACAATAAAGAAATTGCAGGCATTGGTCGTGTTCACGAACCCGAAAGGGTCCAGCATCAGCGCCTCGTCCGCGCCCGCGCGCACCGCATGGTTCAACGCAATGATGCAATTCAGCTTGGAATGTGAATTCAGCTTGGCATCCTGGGTCAACGGCAGCCCGCGATGGTGCGGCACGGTGTGCAGCCTGACACCGCGCTTCAGTACATCCTCGGACGGGCGCGAATGTTCGGCGATGATGACGGTCGTTGTTCCCCAGCGTGACAGATGCGGGTGCTGAAAAGGCTTTGCCTTGGGCCCGCGCGTCACCATCAGCCGCAAATGGACATCCGTGACCATCTCGTTGGCAGCCAACACCTCGGCAATCGCAGCTTTCAGCTCGCCGCGCGACCGCCCAATGTCCATGTCCACGTAAAGCGCCGCTTCGAACAACCGGTCCAGATGCGCGTCCAGAAACGGAATGACCCCGTCATGCAGGCGCAGGCCCTCCCAGATGCCATCGCCCAGCATAAAGCCCGAATCGTAAACCGAAACCACCGCTTCGGCCCGCGGCACCACGCGCCCGTCGATCCAGATCAGGATCTCCTCGTTGCGCGCGTCCTCCTGCGCCTCGTGGGTCGATACATGGTCGTTCATCCGTCTTGACTCTCTGCTGCCTGCCCCGCTCAATCTGGATCACGTCCGGACCCGCGCCGCAAGGGCGGCGCATCTGTGGACAAGGGAGGATACCATGACACTCACCAGACGCCGTACCCTCGGCCTGATCGGCGCAGGCTCTGCCGCGCTCGCCGCCCCGGCGCTTGCAGGCCTGACAATCGGCAAGATCAAAGTCGGCGCCCTGCGCTTCACCAGCCATTCCGGCAGCTTCATCGCATACGAACGCGACTACTTTGCCCAGGCCGGACTGGACATCGAATTCAAATTTTTTCAGGCGGCACAACCGATGGCGGTCGCCATTGCGTCAGGCGATGTGGATTATGCCGTGACGGCCATCTCCGGCGGGCTGATCTCGCTGGCCGACAAGGGTGCGATCAAGGTTATCGGCGGTGCGTTGTCGGAAGAACCGGGCATCGACGGCCAAAAGATCCTGGCCTCCGACGCTGCCTTCCAGGCCGGGTTGACCTCACCCAAGGGGCTGGACGGCAAAAGCTATGGCATGACAACAGCCGGGTCGTCCTTTCACTATATGGGCTCGAAAATCGCGGCCGCCGAGGGCGCAACGCCGAAATTCAAACCCTTGCAAAAGGTCGGCGCGATCATCGGCGCACTCAAATCGGGTCAGATCGATGCCTGGTCGATCGTGCCCCATATCGCCAAACCGCTGGCCAAATCGGGCAAGGTTCACATAATCGGCAATGTCGCCGACTATTTGCCGAACTATCAGGTCACGACCGTCTTCACGTCTTCCGGCAGCGCGGCCAACGAACGGGCAAAAACCGAAGCCTTCATCAACGGTTTCTCAAGGGGCGTGGCCGATTACAACGCCACGATGATCGACCGCGCCAGCGGCGATGACGGCGTCAATGCCATGGTCGATCTGATCCATAAATATGTCTACGCCGACCGCCCCCGCGAAAAGGCGGCACCGTCGATCATCAACGGCACGATGCGCCTGAACGACGGCGCGGCATTGAATGTCTCCTCGGTTCGCGATCAGTTGGACTGGTTCATATCGGAAGGGCTGGTCAAGGACACGGTCACGCTCCAGACCCTGCTCGATACCAGCTACGTCACAGCAATCGACGCCTGAACGGGCGGCGGCGCAGCGCAATGGACATCCGGCTCGACTCCATCTCGCACGCCTATGGGCGAACCAGGGTGCTTGACGAGATCACGCTCGATATCCCATCGGGCCGGATCGTCTGCCTTGTCGGCCCGTCAGGCTGCGGCAAGTCGACATTGCTGCGCATGGCCGGTGGGTTGGAACAGCCAACCCGCGGCCAGGTCCTGCAAATCGGCGCACCGGCGCCGGGTTGCCTGAACCCGCTGACCTATATCTTCCAGGATTTCGCCCTGCTGCCCTGGCGCACGGTCCAGGGAAACGTCTCGCTGGTGCTCGAAGATCAGGCGCTGCCTGCCGCCCGGCGGCGTGCGATCATCGCCGATGTGCTCGAGCGCACGCGCCTGACCGATTTCGCCCATGCGCTGCCCAAACAACTCTCCGGCGGCATGAAACAGCGCGTCGCAATCGCCCGGGCGCTTGCGGTCAATCCGGCCGTGATGCTGATGGACGAGCCTCTGTCGGCGCTCGACGCCCAAACGCGCGAGCTGTTGATCGACGATCTGATCGCCCTTTGGACCCGTACTCCCTTCACGGCCCTCTATGTCACGCACAATCTGGGCGAGGCCGTGCGCCTTGGCCATTCCATCGCTGTCCTGTCACGCCGCCCGGGCCGGGTCCGCCATGTGGTTCAGATCGAGAGACCTTTGGCCGGTCGCCGACATGGCGATCCGGAACTGGACCAGATCCAAAATCAGCTTTGGGATATGATGCGCGACGAAGCCCGCCAGGCCGATACCGAACTGGCCGAGATCTGAGCGCCCCATGCCCGAGAATGCCCATGCCTGAAACACCCGGCGGCACCCCGGTTCGCTTTCGCGGCGGCGGGTTCGCGCCCGGCGGCCTGCGCTGGGTCGGCGCGGTGGTCTTCGTGGTTTTGACTGCGCTGATCGAGCTTGGAACCTGGCAGGGTTGGATATCGCCGCTCACCCTGCCCCGTCCCACTGCCGTGGCCGAAACCTTCCGCGATCTGCACGAAACCGGTCAGCTTTACGCCCATCTCGGCCCCTCTCTGATGCGCCTGGCGGTCGGCGCGGCACTGGGGGTGGCCGCAGGCACATCGGTCGGCATTCTGATCGGGCTGTTTTCGCTGATCCGCGCGGGCCTGGTCCCGCTGGTCGCGGCCCTCTTCCCGATCCCGAAGATCGCGCTGCTCCCCCTCTTTGTGATCTGGTTCGGAATCGACGAAGGCTCGAAATATGCGCTGATCGCGCTCGGCACTTTTACGCCAACCGTCGTCGCGACCTATGGCGCCGTCGACAATGTGGACCGCACATTGATCCGGATGGGCCAAAGCTTTGGCCTGCCCTGGCTGTCCATCGTTCGCAAAATCGTTCTGCCCGGCGCGATGCCTGGAATCCTGTCCGGGCTTCGCATCAGTTTGGCGATTGCGATCATCCTGCTTGTCGCCGCCGAAATGCTGGGCGCTGAAAAGGGGATCGGCGCATACATTCTGGAGGCGGGCGCGCTCTACGATCTGGAACGGCTGTTTGCCGGTGTGGTGATGTTGTCGGTTCTGGGGGTCCTGGTCAGCATAACGATCGGATGGATCGAACGCCGGCTCTTGCGATGGCGGGTTTAGAGCACTTTCCAGCCTGACTGCATCAGTCCGGCGTCGCGAAAGTGCGAACAATCAATGACCTGGAGCGCTCGATCTGATTCAATCAGATCGAAACGCGCTCTAGCCCGGGCTCTCGCCGACCGGTGACTGCGCCGCTAAACGGTCCGTCCCTTGGGACAGGCCCCCTAAATCACCGCCGCCAGAACTTTCTCGGCCCGCCGGAAATCGACCGTCTCGTGGCCTTCGCTCAGGGCGCCGTGCAATCGGGCCAGCATGTCGCGCGCCTCGTCCCCGGCCTTTTTCTCGGCCAGTAACCCGGCCAGGCCGACGGCGGCGCGCAACTCCCAAGAGGGTGCCTTCAAATCTCGGGCCGTTGAAAGTGCATCGCGCCAACTTCTCTCGGCGGCCTCGGTATCGCCCGACAGCTCGGCGACCTGCGCCCTCGCGCACCGCACATCGACCGCTTGCCAGCGCTCGCCCGACGTCTCGACCAACACTTCCAGCCCATCCAACGTTGCTCTGGCTCCGTCCAGATCGCCTTCCTCGGCCTGCAACACGGCCAACATGGCGCGGAAATGCGGCTCGTGATAGCGCACAGATGCGGCCTTGCACGCCGCCAAGGACGCCGTGATGATCTTCAGCGCAGTGCCTCTGTCACCTGTCTCTGCCAAAGCCCGTGCCTGCCAGAACAGGCTGTAGCCCGCCGCAAAATCGTATCCAAGACGCTTGGCGTAGTCGATCGCAGCGGACGAAACCTCCAGCACCTTTTGCGACTCTCCCCGCAAATCGGCGATCCGGCAGACGCCGTTCACCTGCGCATAAATCTCCGAGAACGGATCGTTGAGCGTCTTGGCATAGGTCAACGTATCGGCCGCGACCTGGGACGCGCGGTCGCTGAGGCCGACAGACCAGAGCGAGGCGGCATGAAAGCACCGCCCAATCACATAAGGATCACCCGTGGTGTGGCGCGGACCCTTCGGGTCCCAAAGACCCGCCTCGAACATCCCCTTCAGGCGGTCGCCCCACTCGACAGACGCCGCAAAGTCGCCGCGGTTAAAATTCGACCAGGTCTGCGTCGCCGCAGCATAAAACCCGAGATGCCGGTTATCGCGCGACACGTCGACCAGCTTTGACAACTCGCGGTGCCCGCCCTTGATATCGCCGCGCATCGAAAGATGCGTGCCGTATCCATTATGGAACGGGGTCAGAATGTCCGGATCGTCAACGGTTTCGGTCAACTCGCCAGCCCGGGCGAAGGCAGCGAACGCCTCTGGCGAGGCATAGCCGACCCCGGCGAACAGGATATAGCCGTGCGTCATTTCCAACTGCATTTCCAGCGTATCGCGCTGGCGCGACGGCGGCATACGCTGGACCTGTTCCAGCCCAGCCAGAACATGGGCCAGCGATTCCTGCATGGCGCCGCGCTGGCGGGCTTGCCGCCCGGCGGCCAGCCAATGGGGCGAGGCCCGCTCGGCCGCGCCGCCCTCGCCATAATGGCGCGCAATAAATTCGGGCGCCGTTACCGACCGCTCGGGAAAGATTTCGCCCACGGCTTCGGCAATTTTCAGGTGCAGTTCCTGACGGCTGCGGCGCAACAGCGAATCGTATGCCGCGTCCCGGATCAGACCGTGGTGAAAGGCCCAGATCCCTGCCTGCTCGGACGGTTCGATCAACTCCGCCGCCGCCAGCGCGTCAAGACCGGCGCGGACATCCTCGACCGGACTGTCCGAAATTGCGGCCAGCAATTCCTCGGGAAACTCCCGCCCGATCACGGCGGCCATCTGCGCAATGCGCCGCGCCGTGTTCAGCCGGTCCAGCCGCGACATCAACGTGTCCAGCAGTGTCACCGGGACAGCAGCCGCATCCAATTCTGTATTGCCGCCCTGCGCGTGAATGACCGACTTGGTCAGTTCCTCGACAAACAGCGGCACACCATCGGCCCGCTCGCTCAAGGTACGCTGCACGTCCTCCGGCAAAACCATCGTGCCGGACAGGTTAGAGATGATCTGGCTAATCCCCGCCTCGTCCATCCGCTCCATATCGCGCACTGTGACGTGCCTGGCCTCGGCCCAGGGCAGTTCGAATTCCGGGCGGAAGGTTGCGACGATCAGAACGCGGCACGATGGCACCACGTCGATCAGCTTACCCATGAATTCGACCGACGTGGGATCGACCCATTGCAGATCTTCGAAAAAGAACAGAACCGGCGCCCGCTCGGCGGCCAGGCGAATCCGTTCGATCACCGACGCAATCAGGCGCGCGCGCTGCATCGGGATCGAAACGACAATCGGCGGCAACCCTTCGGTCGGCAGTCCCATGAATTCGGCCAGGATCGCTGCATCATCGGTCGGCGCCGCCTGATCGATCTCAAAGAAGGCGAGTGTCTTGGCCAGCCGCTCCTCGGGCGTGTCCTCTCGGGCGAACTCCGCAAACTGTTCGACCGCACGGCGCACCGGATGCAGGGACGTATTGGCAAAATAGGGCGAGGCTTGCAGTTGCGCCCGCGTCGCGCCCTCCGATCGCTCAGCCAACTCGCGCAGCAGCCGGCGTTTCCCCAGCCCCGCTTCACCGCGCAGCAGAACCGTCGATCCTGTCCCGTCCACCGCCTTTTGCCAACGCTCGGTCAAAAGGGCCATTTCCTCGACACGCCCGACCAGCGGGTTCAGACCGGCGGCGCGGTGCGCCTCGAACCGGTCGTCGACCTCGGTTGTGCCCAGAATGCGCCAGATGGCCTGCACCCCGTCAAAGCCCTTCAACTCCTGCGGCACCAAGGCCTCTGACCGGAACCCACGGCCCAGCAATTGGTGCGTTGTATCGCTGACAACGATCGACCCGGGCTGCGCAAGCCCTTGCAGACGTGCGGCCAGGTTCGGCGTCTCGCCGCTGACCACTGCGCCTTCGTCAAGACCCCGGCCGACGATATCGCCGACAACGACCAAACCCGTCGCAATCCCGATGCGCAGGCGCACCGGCTCGCCGGGGAACGGCTCCAGATGGCTGGCAGCCTCGATCAGCGAGAAACCCATATTGACGGCGCGCTCGGCAGCATCTTCCTGCGCGGCAGGATAGCCGAAATAGATCAGCGCACCGTCACCCAGAAACTGCGCAACATGCCCGCCCGCAGCGGTTGCCGCGGCGGCCACGGCCTCGTGATAAAGCCGCAGCATGTCGCGGTAGTCCTCTGGGTCCAGCCGCGTCGACAGCGATGTCGACCCGACCAGGTCGCTGAACATGATCGTCAACTGGCGCCGCTCGGCCTCCCATACGGACTTGGCGTCCACATGCGCCGATCTTGATCCCGACACCGGCTCCGGCACTGAATTGCTCGCACTCTGCCCGGCCTTCGCGGCACGCAGGATCTTCAGCCGATGCCCCAGGACACCGACGCCCAGTTCCTTCAGAGTCTCGTGATCCAGGTCGGTCAACAGATCGGTGCTGACCTCCTGCGCTTCAAAGGCTGGCGCGTATTGCGCGAATCCGACGCTGTCCAGCCAGGCACGTATTGTCATTCAGATCGGCCCTGCTTCATTCAGGTCCTCTTGTTCTTGCTTTTGTTCTTTGTCGCGGGCGGGCGGCGCTTAGCGCGTGTCGTCGTCGACTGATGTGACGCGTCCAACGCCTGCAACGCCTTGGCCTCGGCCGCCGCGGTGCCGGGATCCATGCCCGATGTCGTGGCGGATTGCGTGTTCTTGCTGACGTTCCCCGATTTCGTATTGGTGCGGCCTGTCCCGCTGCCCTGCGTCGGCTGTTTAAGCCGCCCGTCACGGTCATAGTTCCAATAAAGCGGACCAACCGCCAGCGGGCTGTCTGCCGGAAGGTTAAGCGCCGCGACCTGCCAGTTCAGCCGCCCCAGGTATTCGGGAGGGTTCGGCAACGGGCCTGCCAGCGGCTGCAAGGCCTTGGCCGCAGCCTGGATGAACCGCTTTTGCATCTCCTCCCATCCCGGGCCGAACTTGCTCATGAAGCTGTTCGATTCCGACCAAACCTTGGCCGCCGCAGCCAGCGGTGCCCAGGCGACTTTCAGCGACATGAACAGCTCGCGCGGGAACGCCTCCGGATGCAGAACCGTCACTTCATCGGCCCGCGGCGCAACCTTCTTGCGGATCGCCTCGGCGGCTTGCAGCCCGGTGACAACGGCGCCCTCGATCGTAGCAACGTCGATCTCGTTCCGCACATAAGTGCCGGCCAGATAAAGGTTGTGGATCGACGTCTCCGTCTCGGGCCGCCGGTCCCAACTGCCGACCAGATTGGCAAACAGCTCCTCACCGGTGTTCATATCGAACGCGGTCTTGCGCCGGTCCACATCGTCCAGAGTGATCGGCAGCCGCGCCACCACTTCGCGCAGCACAAACTCCAGCGCAGACTTCGGATCCTCCAGATCGATCTCCAGCAGATTGGTTTTCTTGTCCCGCCGCTCCTCGCGCAGCGACAACAGCGTGATCACATCCGAACAGGTCACATAGATGAACGTCTTCTCCTGGTCCGGCCAAAGCTGGGTATAATCCAGGAAGGTCATGTAATAAGGCGCGTTTTCAAAGTCGGTGACATCGTCCGGCATGTCCGGGATGCGCCGGTTCAGGTAAAGCTGCAGCGCGCCCATTGGTTCGGACTGCAGATACCGGATCTGACCGAGATCGGGATCGGCTTCGAACAGATCGCCCTCGACCAGATCGGCCATCATGCCGGGCGTGACAGACAGGATCACTTCGTCATTTGCGACATTGACGGGCACGTCCGGCCCTCTCTTCCAGTCCTTGTCGACCGACGGCGACCCTTCGGCGATGACGAAATGCAGCTTCTCGATCCGGGTGCCGTCCTCGTTCGGCTCGACCCGCTCCAGCCGGTGGCGTTTGTGCAACTGGAACCGCTCGCCATAGCTTTCCAGCTTCTCCAGCCACGGCTTCATAAGATAGTCCCACTTGTTCCCGGCCAGCAGCCAAAGCTCCGGCACCGAATAGCGGTTGGTGTATTTGACGAACGTCCGGTAACTGGACAGCGAGGCCTGATAGGACGAAATCGCCCAAACCGTCTCCCACAGCGTCTGATGCAGCTGCGCGGCCGTCGCCGTCATATAGGGGCGCGAGTGCAGGAACCCGTTGACGCTGATCTTGTGCATCAGATCGTCCTTTTCGGGCGGCTCTGACAGCATGTCGATCATCGAGTACATATAGATGAACATGTCCGGCGCAGGGACGGCATAGGACGCCAGATTGCGCAGGAACTGTTGCGGCCCGCCGGGATTGAAGATCGCGGGCAGATTGGCCAGATCGTCATGGCGCAGGAACCGGAAGGCCTCGCGCGGTGTAAAATTGTCCTGCAACCCCAACTGTTCGGCGATGGTCCAGAAGTTGAAATAGAAGTTCGGGAACATGTGATAGGAATGTTCGCGGCGGGTCGTCGTAACGTCATCCTCATAGGATCGCAGCATCCCGCCCACGAAATCGTCCTGTTCGTACAGAATCACGTCAAAGCCGCGCTCCAGCAGCTTCAGCGCCGCCGACATGCCTGCGACACCTGCACCGACAATCGTGACACGTTTCATGGCCTGTTCTCCCCGTTCTCCGTCTGGCTTCTGCCTGCGGCTTACCCAAGGTGATGTTACCACTTGCCCGGGAATATGAAACAGACTTCCGTGGGGCCAGATTGCAGGCGACTATTGTAGCGGGGCCAACACAGTAAGCCGCCCAAAACCGAACCTGTTTTCGCTTTTCTCGCTGGTAACGCGGCGCTACGGTTGCGCGCGAGAACAGAAGGCCGAGGGGGATGGTCAAGAAATGACGATCGACAGCGATGACTTCCAGTCCGGCGGCATGTCGGGCGTCGAGGAGATGGTCAAACTCTACATCGGGGCGGTCCGCTCGATGATCGATGCGATCCCGGCCGATCTGGGACAGGGCGAGCCCGCGTCGGGGTCGCGCCAAGAGATCTTGATGTTGCTTGCCAAGGCGCAGGTCGCCTGGCTGACCAGCGGTCTGCGCTATTGGAAACACATCGCCGAGATCGTCGGAAAAAGCGGCATGGGCCTGGTCGAGCTTGCTTCGCAAACGCCGCCCGGCGACACCGATGACGAAACCAAGCGCACGATGCAGCAACTGGTTCTGATCGACAAAGCCCGGGCCTGCCTGCGCGAAGTCGGTGAAGTCTCGCTCTCCGAAGCCGAGGCGCTGCGCCGCGAGTTGATGAAGATCGAAGAAGAACTGCGCGCATCGCAGGACCCCGGCCCCGGACCGCAGGGAAAACGGTACTGGCGCGGCAAGACATGAACCGGACTTAATCCATGAACAATGACCATGGCGCCTCGCGCCCCGATTGGGTCATCCCCGAGCTTGGCTTCGAGGCTGAAACCGAAATGCTGCGCCAGGCGATTGCCGACTGGATCAAGGGCGCAGCGCCGGACATGCAGGAAATGCTGAAATGGCAGTTCCTGGCCGGGTCGAAATATTTCCGCCCGCTGACCATGTTTTCCGTCGCCCGCGCCCAGGGGCTGAAAGTCAGCGAACAGCTGATCCGCTCGGCCGTAACGCTGGAGTTGTTCCACAACATGACGCTGGTGGTCGATGATGTGCTCGATCATTCCAAGGAACGCCGCGGCAAGGCAACGATGCACGAAAAGTTCGGCGAACTGCATGCCCTGATGTCGTCGGGATACATGACCGCCGAAACCTTTCGCATGATGGCGGGCGATGCCCATGGCATCGAGCTGATGGCCGAATTGATGACCCGTCTTGGCGTCGCCGAGGTCGTGCAATGGGAAAAGCGGTCTCAACCGCTCGGCGTTACGGACTGGTGGGGGCTGGCGGCCGAAGACACCGGATCGATGTTCGAGGCCGCGGCCTGTCTCGCTGACCGGTCCGAAGCCCTGCGCCGTTTTGGCGGCCTGCTGGGTATTTTGTATCACGCCTGCGACGATGTCTCGGATGTGCGCGGAACCGAAGCGCTGGGCGGCGGCGGCGAGGAGGACATCCGCGACGGTATCCTGACGCTGCCCGCCTCGATTGCCATTGCCGATCCGCGGGTGATGAAAATGTTCCGAGAGCCGAAACCGGACAATTACGACCAACTGGCCGAGGCTTTCCGCGCCGTTCTGCCCCAGGCCGAGGCAAAGCTGGACGAGATCGCCGAGATGGCCAAACGCGAGGCCAAGCTGCATTCGCAAAACCCCGAACCGCTCTTTGCGATTGTGGATCAGACCCGCAAACTGGGACGCAAGGCGTAAGTCGCCACCCGTAGGGTGCGCTTCAGCGCACCAACGCCAAGCCCTCCGCAACCAGGGCACAATGCCGCCAACCCGGACCACTGCAAATAACAGCTCTTCTCTCGGAAGTTGTGCCGCAGCACAGCCGAATTCGACTCCTGGGCGCCCGCCTGCTAATATTGCGACGTTAAGCAGGGGGTGTGGGGATGCGTCCGTTTTACATTATTGCGTTTGTCGCAACGACTTCGCTCGCGGGGTGCGTTCAGGACGAATCGGACATCTTCCTTGATCCGGCAACGCGCGTTTTCGGCGAGAGCGATCGATTTGCCGGTCTGGACAGTCTCGACCCAAATGACTTCGAAGACTACCGCAGCGACCTCTTGGGCGACGATGGCGGGCCCGCCGAAGTTTCGCTCGGCGAATTCAGCGACTTCTTCACGCCTCAGGGCTTCGACCATCTGGTCAAAGGCCCGAAGGTCGAGTTGTTGGAGCACGAGCCGGAAGAGTTCGACTGGCCCAAGAATGAAGATGGATCGCCATTGATCCCGAATGGCCGATGCCTCGGCGAAGATGCCGAAAACCAGCCATGCCAGGTTTTGGCGACCGAACCCTTCCTGGGCGACGGCGCCCCGGTCAATGGCGTGTGCATGGCGAGCGACGACGAGGTCTATGCCTGCCGCGTCGAAAGCATCGTGCCGTCCTGCGGCAAGGTGGCGGACTGCTTTGAGACCAGCTGCGATTACCAAGATGTGCCCCTAGGCGGCGTCTTCATTTAAGCGAGCCAGGCCATTGTGCATGCGAGGGATACGAAGGCTCGGAAGGACGATATAGTCTTTTCGCACCGTAGGGCTATGCGGCGGAAGCGTTTGATCCTATTGAAGAAACATTCGACAAGGTGGCGTTCTTTGTAGAGCGACCAATCGATTGCCTTTTGTGCTGTTCGCGTCGGATTTTGCTTGATCTGCGCCTTTGCATCAAGTTCATCAACGATGAAGGCCCGCAGGTAATCAGCATCATAAGCCGCATCTGCCATGACGTGCCCGACGCCCGAAAACCCCTCGATCAAGCCGCACGCCTGAGGGCAATCACCCCACTGACCGGGCGTAATCGTGAAGCGGATCGGCAGGCCAAGCGCGTCGACTGCGGCGTGGATTTTCGTGGTCAGGCCGCCTTTGGAGCGTCCGATTGCGTGAGTTTCAGCCCCCCTTTTGCGCCGCTGGCGTCTGCATGGGCCTTGCAAATGGTCGCATCGATAAGGACGTATTCGAAATCCGGATCAGCGCTTAACGCTTTGAAAAGACTCTCCCAAATGCCCGCATGTGTCCACCGCCGGAACCGGCAATGTGCGGTCCGCCAGTTGCCCAGTTCAGGCGGAAGATCACGCCAGGGCGAGGCTGTACGAGCCAACCACAGGATTGCATCAAGGAAAAGCCTGTTGTCTGTCGCCGTGCGCCCTCGGTCGCCTTTTTTGCCGGGGACAAGCGGTTCAATCTGCGCCCATTGCGCGTCCGTCAGGGTTCGTCTGCTCAAGATCACCTCCGTTTTCGACCTTGAATCAAATCCCAACCAGTTTGGGAACCCCCTAAATGAAGACGCCGCCTAGAGGTCGACAACATATTCAAGAACAACATCGCCCCAGAGCGCGTGGTCGAACTGAATGCGCTCATCTCCGGCGATCCGATTGTCGTTGTTCCAGCCAACTCCGCTGACAAAAGGTCTACCGAAGACACGAACGACTTTATCGAAGGCAGCCCCCGCATTTACTTGCAGGTCAATGAGGCTGGCAACGGCGCAGCGGCACGTCGGAATTCGGCGGGAAAGAGCTGCATCCGGCCGCAGAACCGGCTGACCCGCCAGGGGATCGTGCCAGGGCTGGATATCCGTGTCTCGGCCGAGACTGCTGAAAACGCGTTCACCGCCCTCTGCGTCTCGACCGAGAACACGACAACCTCGTGCTCGGTCATCACCGTAACGGAAACAGACCAGGACAAGAGAGCCTATCCCGGCCTCTGCCTCGGACCGGGGAACTACGCTTTTGGCTGCACCGTCCTCGGCCCCGTCGTTGGACGCGGCGACACGAAAACCACTACCCCCGGGGACACGGGATTGATGATCAAGCTGGTGGGCGAGGTCGGACTGGGTGCCAACATCCCGCTGAACCGCTCGAAACTGGGAAGCGCCGGGCAGGAAACCGAGCGCGGCACCGGAATCGGCGGCGACGGGCTGCTTTATCTGCAAATCGGCGGCAAGGATAAGCTCAACTGGCTTGCGGGCGTGCAAGTCATCGGCGGCCAAACCGTGAATAACTCGCTGATCAACCCGTTCCCGTTCCCATCCGGTCCCTTTGGTGGCGACACAACCTATTTCGGCGGCCTGTTTGTCGTTGGCGCGAACTATCAGATTATGCCGGACTTTGCGCTGCGGGCCTATCTTGGCGGCGGGTTCGCTTCCGTTGACTTCACCGGTGTGCAGAACGGTGTCACGGTTGTTCGCGGGTCGGACACGGTCGAAGCCGTGCGTGTCGGGCTGGCCGGGTTCTACCGGGTCACCGACGGTGTCGAAGTTGGTGTCGGGGTCGACTGGACCTATCTGGGCGGTTTCAACACACAGACAAATACCGGTGTGCCGCTGATCCAGGGCAGCGCCTCTGATTTGCTTGCGTCGGTGAGGGTGCGCTTCGACCTGGGCTATGTCCTGAAGTAGGCCGCGGCACCAGTTGGCGTCCGTAGGGTGCGCTTCAGCCCACCCCGTCAATTAACGGGATATGTCTGTCAAATCACTTGCTCCAAGGATGGCGAAGTCCTGCCCGCAGGGATCGGCCTGGAAACACCGGCCGGCCTTGCAGGTCGTTACAGAAAACGGCCCAGAATCTGGATCTACCCGTTGTGACCCGAAGGGGTTGAGGCGCTCCGATACTTGAGACGAGCCTGCGGAGCGCCCGCCACCACGTCAATCGTTTGCTTCTTCCAGCTTCTTGAGATCGTGGATCAATTTCTTCACGCGGCGGTGTGTATCTTCCATCCGCCGCCGCGGCTTTCGCTTCAGTGCCGCGCCAGTCGACCCGGCGCTTTGACCGGCCTTGAACAACGCATCCTGCCATTCCTCTTCGATGGCCGCGTATCGGTCGAAACACTCTCGAAATCGCGAAACGGCTACCTCCAACCGCTCGAGATCCGCTTCCGACAGCGTCGAGAGATCCAATTTGTCGATGTTATCGTAGAACCTCCGGCCCGTTTTGTTCTTTACGTCTTCAATTCGGCTCATGGCTTCGTACCCGATTTCACCGTCCATATTTGCGCCCATTGCAGATACCGCGCCGCAAAAATCGGAAACGTCGGAAACAAAGACGGTCACGCTGATCGAACTTTGCGCCCACAATTGCGCCGGAAGTAATGGGACCGCCAAAGCGCCGAAAACAAGGGCTCTTCGAGAGGTAATTGAATGGGCCACAGCTAAACTCCTCGCGTTATTTCATATGACAAGCACTGTGATCATACCACGAAGCCGGGCCGCCCCTGCATCGTTTTGGATAATCCTGGGTTCGACCCCGGTAAGGCTCGCACCGGATCAGAGCATTTCCTGGCTCGATCAACCCACACCAATCGGCGGTCCAACTCCGCGCGGCCGCACAATCGCGGAAACCAGGCAGCGCAGTCAGGCCGGATCAGATCTAGCGCAACCAACCGGCATATACGGCCTCTCCGCGCGCCATGTCGTCGAACAGCCAGACCATCCGGTCCAGAAACCAAAGCTTTCCGCCGACGGTCAGGGCCAGGCCCAAAAGGACCCAAGCCAACTCCAAGGCCCAGAGGCCCCAGATGATCGGCACCAACCCCAACCCGGCCACTGCGGCCAGGACAACGGCCCAGATCGCATGATGATCCGGGATCGGCACCTCGGCGCGGGCCAGCCAGACACGCTCGCCCATCACGCCCCGGCTGGCCCAGCTCTGCGTCGAGGCGGGTGGTGGAAAAATGCGGGGGTTCAGCCAGGTCCAGACCATCAGGGCAGCGATCGGTGCCAGGCACCACCAGCCGATCCAGATCCGCGCCCAGATCGCCAGGCACAGCAGGGGCAGAACCGGCAAACGGGTCCAGACGCTGAGCGGGTTGGCGTGGCGTTCCCACACCCTGTCCGACATCGACATCATGTTGGCCATAGCAGTCGCCATCGCCGCAACCGATGTCACCGCGACAGCTCTTTCGTTGCTTCCTCCAGCCCGGCCAGGGTCATCGGGAACATGCGGTCCTCCATGATCTCTTTGATCATGGATATCGAATGGGTGTACTGCCAATGCTTTTGCGGGACCGGATTGATCCAGATCGACGATTGCCATTGACCCAGCGCCCGGCGCAGCCAGGCCTCGCCTGCCTCCGGGTTCCAATGTTCGTTTGCGCCGCCGGGATAGGCGATCTCGTAGGGGCTCATGGACGCATCGCCGACAAAGATCAGCTTATAGTCCGGCCCGTATTTGTGGATCAGGTCCCAGGTCGGCGTCTGCTGGTCCCAGCGTCGCCGATTGTCCTTCCAGACGCCTTCGTAAAGGCAGTTGTGGAAATAGTAGTATTCCAGATGCTTGAATTCGGTGCGCGAGGCCGAGAACAGCTCCTCGACCACCTTGATGTGGTCGTCCATCGATCCGCCGATATCGAACAGCATCAACACCTTGACGGCGTTGCGCCGCTCGGGGCGCATTTTGACGTCCAGATATCCCTGTTCTGCCGTCGAGCGAATGGTGCCGTTCAGATCCAATTCTTCCTCGGCCCCATCGCGCGCCCACCGCCGCAATCGTTTCAATGCAACTTTGATATTGCGGGTGCCAAGCTCGACCTCGCCATCCAGATCACGGAACTGGCGCTTGTCCCAAACCTTGACGGCGCGGCGGTTGCGGCTTTCCTTCTGGCCGATGCGGATGCCTTCGGGGTTATAGCCATAGGCGCCAAAGGGCGACGTGCCCGCGGTGCCGATCCATTTCGACCCACCCTGGTGGCGTCCCTTTTGCTCGGCCAGACGCTCGCGCAGCGTCTCCATCAGTTTTTCCCATCCGCCCAGCGCTTCGACCTCGGCCTTTTCCTCGTCGGTCAGCATCTTCTCGGCCATTTTGCGCAGCCACTCTTCCGGCAGCTCCATCTCCTCGACGCCTTCGGCGGTGCCGGACACGGTCTCCAACCCCTTGAAGACCTCGGCAAAGACCTGATCGAACCGGTCCAGATGCCGCTCGTCCTTCACCAGCGCGGCGCGCGACAGGAAATAGAATTCCTCGACATCGTACATGACCAGTTGCTTGTCCATCGCCTCCAGCAATGTCAGGTGCTCGCGCAGTGACACAGGCACCTTGGCTTCCTTCAACTTGAAGAAGAGGTTCAGGAACATCTCGGTCTCCGGAGCGCCTAGGGGCGCAGCTTGTTCGTCAGTTCGTGGTCATCGCCATAGGCAAAGGCGCTCCACGCCGCAGCGCGTTCCAGAATTTCGCCGTCCCAGTTCGGGTCGTTCAGCTTCCAGGCCGCCGCGGTCTGGATGATATACGCAGCCGCCACGTTGCCGTCCAGCGCGTGCGCCTTGAAGATCTCGACAATATCTTCGGCCTCGCGGCGGGCTTCGGCATACTGCTTGGCATCAAGATAGGTATAGGCCTTTTGCAGGCGCATTTGGGCGATGCGGATATCTTCCGGCCCATGCACCCGTTCACAAAGCTCCAGCGCCTCGTTCAACAGCGTAATCTCGTCCGGTGCATCGAAGTGCCGCGCGACCGAAGCCATAAAGCTGGCGCCGGTGCAGTCATAGGCACTGTCGGGCGCCAGGCGCCGCGCACGCGCCGCGATCTGACGGGCCTTCGTGATCGCAAACACCGGATCCTCGATCTCGTCGTGGGACAACAGATCGCGCCGCCAAGATTTGAAACGTTTTTGCTGGATCTTGGGCAGCGGCGGCGCATCGCGACCGTCGGGGTTGATCTCTTCCAGCAGCCGCAGCGCAATGTCACGCGACCGCGCCTTGGACAGCCCCGACTTCATGTCCGGATGATAGAGCACGCGCAGCATCAGATAGTCGATGCGCGTCGGCCAGGAATGGGCGTTGTCGTCGTTGAAGATCGTGCTGGCCAGACCGTAAAGATCGTTCGCCGTGCCCAGCGCCTGGGTGATCTCCTCCAGCAGACACTCGCGCACCTTATAGGGTTCGATCGTATCGGGAATGATGACGCTCATCGTTTCCTGCCGGTCGATTTCCAGCGTGGCCCGGCCTGAATAGGGAACTGGGTCTTCGACCAGTGTCTTCCAGTCGGGCTGACCGAAGATGACCATGCACTGGTTCGATGTTAGCGGCAGAAAATCTTCGCCCGGGACAAACTGCACCAACAGATTATGCGGCGCCTTCCCGGCCGAGATCGGTATCTTCGTCTCCCGCCTGATTTCATCCAACAGATCATTCAGGAACGGAACATAATCTTCGGCGCCGGGACCGGTCATGCCCACATTCACAGGCTCTTCAAAGCGTTGCAGCCATTTGCGGCTGTCGCCGTTTTCCAGCCCATGCGCCAACAGAACGAACAGATCGGCCAGCGACGCATTGTCATAGACCGTATGGCCCGCAGGCACCGCAGCGCCGAACCCTTCAGCAGTGGGGATCGGCGCGGTCCGGTACGGCTCGGTGCGCGGCCCGCACGCCGTTACCGCCGCCAGGGCCAGCATCGCAAACGCCAGGGTCCGCACGGTCATGTTCCTGCCTCTCTGCACGCGGCGATGTCTTCCCGCCCGCTGCTTTACCTGGGCCCGCAGGTGCCCCCTGCGAGCCGATCCACGCCCCTCAAGGCGAACGCGGTCGCCACTCCCTCAATATCGCCGCCACCGGCGCACCGTTTCATTGTCGTCGCCATAGGCATAGGCGCTCCACGCCAAAGTTTTCCGGCGCGCTTCTTCGACACCGGGACGATCCAGGTTGGCCAGCGCCGTCCAACGCACGGCATAGGTCATCGCAATCAAAGCATCCTGACCATGGGCCAGAAAGGTCTTTTCCAGCCCGGCGACGTTTTGCAGCGCCAGACGATCGCTGTCCTGCCCCAGATGGTGCAGACCTGCCGCCAGCCGTAGCGTGGCAAGGCGAACGTCGCCAAGACCATGCACCCGCTCGCAAACCAGCCCTGCATCGCGGATTAGGTCATCGGCGTCGGGATCCTCCCGCTCGTATTCCACATGCGCGACCGCCGACAGCGCCTCGCAGTGATAGGCGGTATCCGGGGCGCGGCGCTCGGCCTCGGTCAGCACCGCCTTCAGCAAGTCATTAACGCGCGACGACCGCAACTCCCCCGCATTCGTTAGGCGAAATAGAGTGTGCAACGCATTGCGCCAATTGATGAAATCCATTTGCCGGTGCGGCGGCAATCGCGGTGCACCGATCCCGTCCGGATTGATGCGCTTCAGGATCTTCAATGCCCTGCCGTGCGCCTCCCTGCGCCGGATACCGGCCTTCATCTCGGGATCATAAAGGACCCGCAGCATCAGATAGTCCAGCCGCGTCGGCCAGGTATGGGCATCGTCGTCATTGAAAATCGACGGGCCCAGCCCATAGATGTCGTTCAGCGGCCCCAGCGCCTGCGTAATCTCTTCGATCAGGCATTCGCGGATCTCGAACGGGCGATTGGTATTGGGAATGAAGACCGTGCGCTTTGTCAGATCCTGCGGGGTCATCGCACTGTAGTCGGCATATTTCCCCTGGTCCTTGCGAAACTCGTCCCAGGTTGGGCGGCCGAATGCAATGACGCACTGATTGCCCGCCAGATCGCCCCAGTCGATGCCGGGGACCATCTGCACGCTCAATCCGTGCGGCGGCGCGCCGCGGCGCACCTTGATCCCGGCATGTTTCGAAATCTGGGCCAGCAGCTTGTCCAGAAATCCGACCTACTGGGCGCTGCCCTCGCCAATCAGCTCGACACTTACAGGCGCCTCCAACCTTAAGAGTTCAGGCACCGTTTCGCCCCACTCGGTGTCAAACATCAGGTCGGCGAACAGCTCCGCCAGACTGTCATTGGAAAAGCGCGTGTGCCCGATCGGCACAGCCGTGGCAAATCCGGCATCGGCCGGGCGCACGGCGGTGCGGTAAGGGGCCTGCGGATCGATACAAGCACTGACGATCAGAAGTGGAAGAAGAAAAAAGAGACGATACACGCTTTACACCCTTGGCCAGAGCCCCGACGCGGTTCGGAGCGCTGGCCATAAGAAAACATACAATCTTTCGATCTGGTAGACGGCTTTTCATTTCGTTGCCGGAGAACGGATCAGATTTTCGTGGGTTGGGACGGGACGAACCTGCGGAATAGGGTTTCTGGCGCCAGGGACAGGCCTATCCGCCGAAACCGGAGCAGGAGCAGGAGCAGCAGCAGGACCCGGCGACGAGATGCTTGTTACGACAACCAGCCCAGATTGGCGGCGATAACCATCAGGATCATTGTCACCAGAAAGGCCGGCAGCCCGTGCGCCGCCGCATATTGCGCACGGTCGGCGATCCCGCCGCCGCGCCGCGCCGCGCGCACCCAGCCCAAGGCGGCCCCGATCAGTCCGACGATAATGGCAACAACCACGATGGCCCCGCTATTGCAGCTTCCAGCGGCGCACATTCGGATGGTCGGCGCCCAGCGCATAGGCACCCCACTCACCCGCCAGACGGCGGGCCTCGACGCTGCGCTTGCCCTGCTGTATTGCGCGCAGCGCCGCCGACCGCAAGGCGTATAGCGCGGTCAAACGCTCGTCCTGGCCAAAGGCCGCCAGGCGCGGCGCCAGATTTTCCGTCAGTGCCAGGGTGACTGCCGGATTGCCGCCGTCATAATGCAGACGGGCGATTTCCAGCATGATCCGGGCGACGCGCACGTCGTCGTCACCATGGGCGCGGGCACAGACGCGGTCGGCCTGGGCGACTATGGGCAGAATGCGGCGATGTTCCTTTCGCCCAAGGCGCGCCAAAGCAGACAGGGCGCGGCAGTGAAATGCACTGCCGGGCATCCGTGCCGCCGCGATGGCGACCGCACGCTCGGCCGACTGCACCCGCTTCGCCCGCGATTTGCGCCTGTCAAAGGCCGCGCGCACCGCCTTGGTCCAGTCTGTCATCGTTCGCTGGCCCAGCGGCGGCAACGGCGCGGCCCTTCGCCCGCCGGGGTTCAACCGGTCAAGCGCGATCAGGGCGCCAGCGCGGGTCTGGCCACGGTTCATGCCGGACCGGACCTCGGGCGAATAAAGAACCCGCAACATCAGATAGTCCAACCGCGTCGGCCAGATATGGGCAGCGTCGTCATTGAAGATCGACGGGCCCAGGCCATAAAGATCGTTTGCGGGGCCAAGCGCCTGGACCACTTCCTCGATAATGCAGGTCCGCACCACATAGGGCGACGCATTGTCGGGGATGAAGATCGTCATTCCGTCCAGCGACCGCTGGGTTTCGAACGCCCGGGTGCCATAGCGAACGGGGCTTTGACGAAAGCGCTGCCATTTGATCAGGCCGGGCGCAACAACGCAGAAATGCTGCGGCACCTTGGCGCGGAAGTCCTGGCCCTTCACAAAGCGGATGACCAGATTATAGCCGCCCCGCGTGCGCGCGATCGGAACGCCTGCATTCTGCCGGATCTGCGCCAGAAACCGGTCGATGAACTTCAAATAGGGCCGGGCGCCCTGCCCCGCGATCCCGACCGAGACCGGGCCCTCGAACCGGATCAGGTGTGGGCGCTCGGCGCCCCATTCCAAATCGTGGGTCAGCGTCACCAGCAAGTCGGCCAGCGAGCGATTGTCGTACCGGGTCGTGCCCGCTGGCAGTGCCGCGCCCATGACCGGAAATCTGGGCAAAGCGCCAGGTGTATAGGGCTGTGCCGGGCCGGTCGGGATACCGGGGGCGCAGGCCGTCAGCACGCCCAAGCAGAACAAAATGAACAGACGCAAGGGCTTACCGCTGATACTTGATAAATGGGGTCTGCGTGGCGATCCGGTCATATAACTGCCGGGCCACGCTGTTGAAGTCCTGTGTCAGCCAATAGACCGACGGGCAGCCTGCCGCGTCTGCGGCGTCATAGACCGCTTCGATCAAAGCCCGCCCCGCCCCTGTGCCGCGCACATCCGGGTCGACATAGAGGTCCTGCAGATACACGACATTCTCGACCCGCCAGCCATGGCGATGAAACACATAATGGGTCAGACCAACCAGACGGCCATCAGGCGTCTGCGCGACCAGCCCGTGAAAGTCCTGCGGATCGTCCCCCAGAAGGCGTGCGAAATAGGTCTGATAAATCTCTTCAGGGACACTGGTTTCGTAGAATTCCAGATACCCGGTCCAAAGGCGGCGCCATTCGGCTTCGTCGCCTGGGGCAAGGGGACGGATGGTGACGCTTTCTGCCATTGCATGCCTCTTTTCGCCAATTCACTGCGTCGATCTTGCCTGGCCGTTGCCAGGTCGTTTTGCAGCCCGCCGCGTTTTGGGCGCAGCATGGATCGGCCCGCCCATCGGGGCAATGGCAAATTCGGGTTGGGCGGCGGATCGGCCGGGTGATCCGCCCGCAGCGCAGATCCGGCGGGAGGTACTGCCCCCTAACCCTGCGCACCCAAATGGCGGTCCACGACACGCTGCAACAGGGGGGCATAGTCGCGAAAGCTGGGTGTTTCTTTCCCGGGGATCTTGGCGGCTTCGTCCAGATACCGGATCTGCACGACGGCCTCGTGGTTCGGGTTCGCCTCGAACGCCGCGACTTCGTCGCCATTCATTGGGCCGCCCTGCAGTTTCAGCGACAATACCGACGCCTCGGACAGGCGGTCGAAATAGTCAGGCCGTGTCGCGCACAGATACCGCTTGGCATCGACATGGCCGCGAATGCAATCGATGACCACCTGCGGGAACCAGCCTTCCAGCACCTTCGCCCCGGATTCCTCGTGGCGGCTGTCGATCCCCTGATCAGCCGCATCGACCGGAAAATCATGGGTAAAGTGCCCGACATCGTGCAGCAGCGCAGCGGCGATGACTTCGTCCGAGGCTCCCGCCTCCTCGGCCAGGCAGGCGCCCTGCAGCATGTGCTCGGCGATGGTGACGGCTTCGCCCAGATACTCCTCGGCGCCGCGCCGCTCGAAAATCTCGGTCAGAAACGGAATGATGGTCTGCCGGGTCAGTTCGGTCACGCCGCAACCCCCCGTTCCAGGGTGCTCAGGGACGACAGCAACCCGTCCTTGTCGGCATAACAGCCTTGCAGCCAGCGCGTCCCGGCGCCCGAATACCCGCGCCGTGCGTGCAGTACCCTTGTGTTGTCGACAATGAAACTCTCGCCGGGCTGCAGTTTGAACGCGACCTCCATCGCCGGGTCATTGACGATCTCGCCCAGGCGCCGATAGGCGGCATAATAGGCGGGCATCTGGTCATAGGGCACATCGCGCAGGGCCGCAGCCGACCGGTTGTTGAAACGAATACCGGTCAATTCGCCGTCCGGCGACAACTCGATCATCGGTTTGCGCGTCGTCAGGTGAACGCCATTGGACCCGGCATATTCGAACCGGGCGGGATGGCGCGCCAGCAGCGCAAACCCGTCGGGGTCCTCGGCGTGCAATCGCATCGCCGCCGCGAACCCGTCGACAACCATCGAATCGCCCCCTTCGGCCGAGTTTTCGAGGCAATAGAGGATTTGCAGCGTCGGCACCGGGTCGCGGTAAGGATTGTCCGTATGGGCCTGAAGCCCAAGGCCGGTATAGGCGAGATTGGTTGGATTAACCTCGGCCCGGACCTCGAACCATTTGCCATAGTTCGTCTCGCGCACATAGCCGAACAAATCGACCACTTGCAGCAACGCGCCGCTGGTCGTCGGCCCGTTCGTCGTCTTGGCAAAACCAAAGCGGCGGACCGCACCCAGCCAGTCACGCAGGGCCGCACCGCGATGTGCCAGGTCCGGCAAATCGGTGGCCGGAACCGTCAGCGCACCGTCCCAGGTCTGCACACCGGGGGCCAGCCAGGGCGCATCTGGGCCGCTCACTTGGTCATAGGCATTTTCGCGCAGCCAACCGGGCGCAAAAGTGACGGTCTTCTCCTCCGGCGCGAAGGTGATGTGTAGGCCATCCACCCCAATATTGACGGCAGAAATCCGCGTGCTGGCGGGAATATCGGCCAGCGTGATCAGCCGCTGTCCATTGCCGGGATCGCGGGTCTCTGGGTCGGGTGCATTGTCGCGCAGCCAGATTGCGTGAAACCGCGAAGACCCGCCATCGGCCCAATGGACCTGAACGGCTGCGGCGTCATCAATGATTTGGGCGTCATCGATGATTTGGGGGGCGTCAGTCATCTCAAGGTTCCTGCATCAAGGGCTTTGCGACAGATTTATCGTCCCAGCGTCAAACGCAAGCCCGGATCGCAAGAATCTGGCGGCATCGAATGCCGCCGGTTGCCTGTTCGGGGGAGAGCCTTATCCGCCCTGGCGCCGTGCCAGAAACGCTAGGCGTTCAAAGAGGTGCACATCCTGCTCGTTCTTCAGCAGCGCGCCATGCAGCGGCGGGATCGCAGATCGGGGGTCAGCACGCAGCGTTTCTGCATCGACATCGTCGGCAACCAACAGCTTGAGCCAGTCCAAAACCTCTGATGTCGATGGCTTTTTCTTCAACCCGGGCGTTTCGCGGATTTCATAAAATTGCGTCAGCGCCGCGCGGACCAGCTTCTTTTTGATTTCGGGGAAGTGAACCTTGATGATTTCAGTCATCGTCTCGTCATCGGGGAAGCTGATGAAGTGGAAGAAGCAACGGCGCAGGAACGCGTCTGGCAGCTCTTTTTCATTGTTCGAGGTGATGATGACGATGGGGCGCTGCTCGGCCTTGATGGTCTCACCGGTCTCGTAGACATGAAACTCCATGCGGTCGAGTTCCTGCAGCAAATCGTTCGGAAACTCGATATCCGCCTTGTCGATCTCGTCAATCAGCAGGACGACTTTTTCATCGGATGAAAACGCCTCCCACAATTTTCCGGGCTTGATGTAGTTTTTCACCTCGTGAACCCGGTCCTCGCCCAGTTGGCTGTCGCGCAGGCGGCTGACGGCATCGTATTCATAAAGGCCCTGATGGGCACGGGTGGTCGATTTTATGTGCCATTCGATCAGCCGCAGACCCAGCGAATCCGATATCTGGCGGGCCAGCTCGGTTTTACCGGTTCCCGGCTCCCCTTTGACCAATAACGGCCGTTCCAGCGTGATTGCAGCGTTCACGGCCACCATCAGATCTTCGGTCGCGACATAGTCCTTGGTGCCCTGGAAACGCATGCTTGGTCCTCTTTTTCGTTCTCTGCCCGGTCTGGCGCTGACGATTTCGGCGCCCGCCGCTGTCCGACAATGTCGGGAATCGCAGGCATATAGCGCAAATTTCAGTATGTTTTAAGGCGTGACATGGCAGGTTCCTGCGACTATATCCGGCGCCACTCCGGGAATGGGTACCGCGCAGAATATCGTGGTTGTATCGAGGGTTCCGCCATGAATGTCGAGACCACTATCAGTCCTGATTATGAACCTTCGGACGACGAAGAGTTCATGAACGACGACCAAAAGGAATTCTTTCGGCAAAAGCTGACAGAATGGCGGGAGTCGATTCTGGATCAGAGCCGGGACACGGTTCAGACGATGCAGGAAGACACAACCAATATTCCCGACCTGGCCGACCGCGCGTCGGTCGAAACGGATCGCGCGCTGGAGCTGCGCACCCGCGACCGCCAGCGCAAACTGATTGCCAAAATCGACGCGGCGCTGCGCCGGATCGACGATGGCAGCTATGGTTATTGCGAAGTGACGGGCGACCCGATTGCCTTGAAACGCCTCGCCGCCCGCCCGATTGCCACCCTGTCGCTGGAAGCGCAGGAAATGCACGAACGGCGCGAGCGCATTCACCGGGACTGATCACCAGATCGCGGGTCCCCGACCGTTCGGTGGACCAGACCGCCAGTCACCAGAAAACCTGACCACGGCTGACATAATCGGTCTGGCACCGATTATCGACACCGCGGACCTGCCGCCTCAGAATTTTCAGCCGCGGGCCGGTGCGCAGCCGACCGGCATTAACCCCGCCGAAACCCGCTTCAAAGAATTTCCGACAACAGATCTTCCAGATCGAGCGGAACATTGACCATCGCCAGGAACCCTTCTTCGTCGGTCGGCCATTCTGCCCGCGGCTTGTCGCGATAGAGTTCAAGTCCGTTTCCATCCGGGTCTTCGAGATAGACGGCCTCCGATACGCCATGATCGGCCATACCGGTCAGGCGGACACCGGCATCCAGGACGCGTTTGACCGCGTGCGCCAACGCGGCCCGGGACGGGTAGACGATTGCCGCGTGATAAAGCCCGGTATGCCCGGGCGGCGGCGGCGGCGCGGCCAGGCTGTCCCAGGTATTCAGACCTATATGATGGTGATACCCGTCGATCGACAAAAAGGCCGCATGTTCGCCGTAGCGCTGGGTGACATTGAAACCCAATACGTCCGAATAGAAACCAATCGCCCGGCCGAGATTGCCGACCCGCAAATGAATATGGCCCACCTTCGTCCCGCGCGGTGCGGGAGGGTCGGCTCTTGTTACCGGAATCATAGCCGTCTCCTGATGTACCAAAATGGGACAATCTCCCATAAGTCAAGAAATCGACTTGAATTCCGCTGCGGATCGATGGATCCGTGCAACGACCGGGCCTGTCCCAAACCTGCGCGTCAGGGCGGTGTCTGGACCGCGGATCGGCGCCCCCGTGGGCGGCCGCGATGCGGGCTGGACCTGCATATTCTACCTGATCACGATTGCCGGTTTCCGGTTCTTCACGGGAATTTGACCCGTGACCTTTCGGGTCCGCCATCCTAGATTGGTGCCATGACCCGAATTATCTTCATCGCGCTCTTTGTCGGCGGTCTTTATGTTTGGTGGCGCATGCGCTCGCTGCAGTCGGGCAATCAGTTGCGCCGGACCGCGCGCCCCTTGCAAAACGACCAGTTGGAGGCCTTGTTCGGCCGCCTGGCGCGGACGGCGGGGATCGAGCAGGTCGAGGTGCTGGTTCTGCCCGACCGCAATCCGAACGGTTTGGCGACCGGGAACGGCGATATTTATATCACCCAGGGGTTCGTTGACGCATTCCACCAGGGCGACGTTACCGCGCCCGAGCTTGCGTCGGTTGCCGCGCATGAACTTGGGCATGTCGCGCTCGGCCACATGAAACGGCGCATGGTGCAGATGGGCGGGCGGCAGGCCGCGCAAATGGTCCTGGGCGGAATTCTGGGCCGGATGATCCCGTTTGTCGGCGGCTATATCTCGGCCTGGCTGCTGGATCTGGTGACGGCCAAACTGTCACGCAAGGACGAGTTCGAGGCCGACGCCTATGCGACGGCACTGATGGTACGCTCGGGCTTGGGGGCTGAACCGCAGGCATTGTTGTTGGAAAAGCTGCCCGCGCTGATCCCGGGCGCGGGCGACAGCCGGTCGTGGCTGTCCAGCCATCCGCCAACCGCCGAGCGCGCTGCTGCGATCCGGTCCAATGCCCAGCGCTGGGACGGCCACGCCCCGCAGTTGGAGGGTTAAACGATGACAGTCATCCCCGAAGATCTGACCGCCGCAGGCTGGACCATCGAGGCAGACGGCAAAGCGATTGCAAAAACCTTTCGTTTCAAAGGGTTTCGCGCCGCCATTGCCTGGATGGTGCAGGGCGCGTTCGAGGCGGAGGAGATCGACCATCATCCTGAATGGCGCAATGTCTACAACCGGGTCGAGGTTCGCCTGACGTCCCATGATACCGGCGGGTTGACCGACCGGGACATCGACCTGGCGCAGCGGCTCGAAGCGCTTTCACGATAGTTAACCCCAAATTAGGCATCGGCACGCCAACACTGTTTCCAGACGAGTTAATGCTGGTGACGGCCGTTGGATATTCTGGTCCATATCGGGCTGAACAAATGTGGATCGACGCATATTCAGGCAAGTCTGGATAGCGCGCGGGACGCATTGTGTGCGTCGGGCGTCTGGTACCCGCAGGAACCAGGCCGGGCCTGCCATTATGGCCTGTCCCGCAGTTTCGGCTTCGGGCCTGACGCGGGCGAAGTCGCGCCGCGGACCCTGCCTGATCTGATCGCCGAGGCCGATTTGATGGGCTGCTCGCGCATGATCCTGTCATCGGAGTATCTCTCGCTTTACAGCCCGGCCGGGGCCGTCGGGTTTGTCCGTGCGATAGCCCGCGCAGGCGCTCGGGTCCGGGTGGTGATGTTCAGCCGCGAATTGGTCGGATGGGTCCGGTCGCTGTTCAATCAATATGTCCGCACCGTCGATGGCGCGCGCTATCTGCCGGACATCAATGCCTATCTGGATCAGGTTCTGGCCAATGGCGCTGTGCGCGTGGCCGACCGGGCGCAACAATGGCGAAACTTGCTGCCGCCGGAAGCCTTCCACCATTACCGTTTGGATCGCGGATCGCACGCGCTGGCCCCGTTCGAGGCGTTTGCCGGGATTGGCGTGCCCGCAGCACCGGCGGAGCAGGGCAATGCCAGCGTGCCCGCCGCCGTGTTGCACCGGATCGGGCTGCTGCATCAGCGCGCTCCGCGCAAATCGCGCGATGCCGAGATTTGCGGCCTGTTGTCGGGCAGGATCAAACCGCCCCCGGCGCCAGCGGATTATCTGGAGATATCGCCCGGCCATATGGCCCGGTTCCGGGCAGAGGTAATCGAGCCGTTCGATGCCCTGCCCGTCGAACTGTTGCCCGAGCGGGCATCGGCCATGGCGGTGGCTAGGGTCCGTGGACAATCAGGATTCCCATTTGATCTGATTTCTGATTCAAACTTTCGAAACGGAGGTTTGAATGAACGAGCAGCGGTTTGTGGTGACAGATGTTTTGTGGCAGCGGCTTGAACCCCACCTTCCAGGCAAAGCCAGCGACAGCGGCGTGACCGCGAAGAATAACCGGCTGTTTGTGGAGGCTGTGTTCTGGCGTGTGCGCACGGGGTCACCGTGGCGTGACCTGCCGCCCGCTTTTGGAAATTGGAACAGCCAGTTCCGGCGCTTCCGGCGATGGGCCAAAGCAGGTGTTTTCGAGAGTCTTTTCAAGGCGGTGAGTGATGACCCCGACCTTGAATATGCGCTTATCGATGGCACCATTGTTCAGGTTCACCAGAAAGCCACCGGCGCAAAAGGGGGGCTCAGGCTCAGGCCATCGGACGCTCGCGTGGCGGGCTGACGACCAAGATCGTAGCGCTGGTCGATGCGCTTGGGAACCTGGTGCGGTTCCTGCTTCTGCCGGGACAGGCGCACGATATGAAGGGTGTCGCGCCGCTGATCAAAGATGTTTCGTTCGATGCCCTGCTCGCGGACAGGGCATTTGACGCGAATTGGCTGCTGAAAGAACTCGATGCGCGCGGCGCAACCGCCGTGATCCCGCCTAAGGGCAATCGAAAGATAAAGCGCGCCTACGACATTGAGGTCTACAAATGGCGGCATCTCGTCGAAAACTACTTCGCAAAGATAAAGGAATTCAGAGGCATAGCCACGCGGTACGACAAAACTGATTGCAGCTACGCCGCCTGCTGGAACCTCGCTGCTGCGCTCATCGCGTCAAGATGAATGTCCACAGACCCTAGTTAAACTGCACCCGGGCCGACCCGGTCGCGGCGTTATCCCCGCGGACATAACCAATCCTGAACCTGATCGGTCCTGGCGCTAGGCAACTTGCCGCTGCGCCGTCAGATGGCTTTGGCCCGCGGCCTTGTGCAACGCCGTCAGCAATTTTGCAGGCCGATAGGCATCGGCCAACGGGATCAGGGTGCCATGCCCGGCCGCGCGCAAGCGGTTGGCCTGGGCGCCAAGATCGAAGGCCGCAATTGCCCGGCCTGAAAC
This sequence comes from uncultured Limibaculum sp., assembly GCA_951813525.2. Taxonomy (GTDB): domain Bacteria; phylum Pseudomonadota; class Alphaproteobacteria; order Rhodobacterales; family Rhodobacteraceae; genus Thermohalobaculum. Next base: position 292,720 of record CATOTJ020000002.1, on the reverse strand, counting down.
AAGAGCCGCGGACAGCGTGTAACAATAGGTTTCGGGCCACAGCGACGGGATCCAGATGACATGCGGATCGGCCTGCGCGATCAGATCCGGCAGGCGGTCATTGGTATAGGCGCCCGTGACAACGATCCCCGCGGCGCGGGCCGCAGCATCGTGATGGGTATAGCCAATGATTGTGATCCGGTTTGCCTGCGCCCGGGCGCCGACATGGCGGGCAAGGCCGAGGATCGCATCAAACCCCTTGATCGGCCCGATAGCGCCGATAACGGCGATGCGAAACCCCTCCCCGTCCGGGGCGGCGCGCACGCGCAGCGCAGGCGGGATGGAAAGATCGTGCGGCGTCGTCAAAGTCGCCAGGCCGGGAAAATAACGCGCAAGACGCTCGCCCACATCGTCGTCCGGCACCCGCACGCGCCGCGCACCCATCAGCAACGCGCCATGGCGCGCGCGCCAATCCGCAATGTCGGGGCGGCCAACGGGCGAGCCGCGCCGGGTCAGGCATCGCTGGCAGGCGGCTTCGCCCGGCTCGCCGCAATACCGGCCATGGCGGTCGACCAGATTTATGCGCGGACAGATCGCAAAATAGTCATGGATCATGACATCATATCTGAGACCGAGGCCTGTCAGGCGCCGGTGAAAAACCTCTGGCGCGCTGGGTGCGAAATCGATCAGGTGATGAAGGACCACCTGACCGAGGCCCAGTTCCGACAGGACCGACCAAAGATCGTCGCCGTCCAGATCCATGTTGGCAAAGCTCGGCATCGCCCCGGCGCCGGGGCGCGAAAGCTGCGCGGTCGCCATGCCGCCGGTGCCGACGGTCAGCACATAGACCGACCAACCCGACGCCGACAGCCGGGCGGTTTCTTCGTGGACGTGCTGTGCGGTACCGCCGCCGCGCGAATGCGTGATCAAAAGGGCCGCACGCTGCGGCCGCCCGGCCCGCCCCGCCATCAGCCGGGCAAGATCCAGGCGCCGCCGCGCCGGTGCCAACGGGTCTTTGGCGACAAATTGATCGACATCACGCTGATAGGATGGGTGCAGCCGGTCCATGGCGTTCATCGCGGCGGCGATCCGCCCGGCCCGCGCCCCGCCGAACGAGGTTGCCCCGAAGTGGCGGACCAGAACATCGGCTGCCAACAGATTGACCCAGCCCGCCTTGATCGCGCGCTGACACCAATCGTTTTCCTCGCCATATCCGCGTCCGAACGTGGCGGCATCGAGATCGCCGACCCGGTCGATGGCCGCGCGGCGAACATAGGTGGCAAAGCCAACCGCGGTCGGGCTTTCAACCGCCTCGCCCGCGTTCAACCCGGCGGCCAGCCGGTCGATCTGGCGCCATGGCAACCCCAACTCGCCAAAATTGTCGGCGTCGGCGCGTGGATAGCTGCAGATCGTGCCGTTATTGGTCAGCGGCGTCACCGTCGCCACGTTGCCGCGGCTGTAGGCTGCGCTGCGCAAGCGGTCGATCCAATGATCGTAGACCTCGGTATCTGCGTTCAGCCAGATCACATCGCGGCGCGGGTTCAACGCCATGCCGCGGTTCACCGAAGCGGCAAAGCCGAGATTTTCGGCGTTTTCGATCAGCTTGATCAAACCGCGAGCGGCGAGATCGCGCAGGTCGGCCACCAGATCAGGCTTGGGCACCGCATCGGCAATGACCGATATTTCGCCGCCCTTGCGATTTGCCGCTCTCAAGGCGTGCAGGATCGTGTTCAGCGTCTCGGCATGGCCGTCATAGGCGGGGATCAGAATATCGACGATATCGCCGCTGTCCGCCCAGGCCGGCGCGCGCGGTTGAATTTCTGCCAGAGCCGCACGAACATCGGTCAGATCCGGGCGGCCTTCCTCCGGCGGCGCAATGGTTCCACCGACCAGACCGCGATAGGCATCTAGGCGGGCAACCTCCAACCCCGCCGCCGACGGGCCAAGCGCATCGCGCGCGGCGGCGGGCACAGGCGCGATATCGGAATGCTGACCGATGGCAACAAAATGGGCCAAGGCGCTGACCGGCGCCGCCGGTTGCAGACCGGAAAGCGCGCGGTAGTGCCCATCGTCGAAATGCGGGTTCGGCGCCCGGCCTTCCCGCCAGCCATGGCGCAGGTAATGGGTCAGCGGGCGCCCGCCCCCTTCGCCGACATCAGGGTTGCCGCGAAGATAGAAGTCGGCGTCGAAAAGGCCGCTGCCCCAACAGGCCAGCAGCGCCCGTTCGACAGGGATCATGGCCCAACGCGGGACCGCCCATGGCGGCAGGATCAATGCCAAACGGATCAGAAAGGCCGACGCCGCGCCCACGGTCCAGCGGCGCACCATACCGGCGCGCCAGCCCAGCCCGTTTATCAGGGTGCTGTTCAAGCGGCGACCTGGGCGCGCAACCCCAGCAACGAATGCCAAAGGTCGCGTTGCGGTGCCGGATCGTTCATTCGGGAACCGAGGCGCTGTGCACCGCGCGACAGCTCGCCGATCCGGGCAGGGTCGGCCAGCAGCGCCGAAACCGCCTCGAACCATTGGCGCTGATCGTTCGCGGCAGCAAGGCCCGCACCCGCGGCAACAGCACGCCCTGCCGCGTCCCAGCTTTGCGAATAGACCGGGGCGGCGCCGACAATGCCGTGCTCGATCAGCTTGTTCGGCGAGCGGCTGCGGTTAAACGGCGTATCCAACAGCGGATAGAGCGCGATATGGAACCGCCGCGCCACCAATTCGCGCCGATAGCCGCTCCAACTAGGGCCGGAAATGCGTAGCACGCGGGGGTGACCGTCCAGGTCCGGGGGCAGCCGATGTTCAGCAGGCAAATGAAAGCGCAGCTTCGGATGCCCGGCCAAAAGCGCCTGCACAACGGGCAACAGAAACGCCAGATCGCCGCGATGGGCGGACGAGCCCAGATAGCCCATATCCGTCCAGCCGTCTTCGGACAGCGCCTTGAAATGCGCGGTTCCCCCCATCGGTTCGGACCAATATGGGCACAGCAGATGCGTCTCCATCACCGGGCGATAGACATCGGCCAATGCGGGCGATCCGACAACGGCGACCCCGGCATATCGGCGCAAGCGCCTGGCCGTCGCCCCTTCGACAATGCGCAGTTTCTGGCGATAGAAATATGGCAGGTTGTTATCGGCCTGCCCGGCATCGACATCGTCGTCGATCAGGTAGATGAGCCGGCGCCGCGGCGGCAGACGCCCGGCACGCTGGTCGTGGCGAATCACCAGACAGGCCGCCTGCGAGGCAAAGACGGTCGGCGAAATCTGCTCGACCCCGTTCCCGATCAAATCCGCGCAGGCATTCAGAAAATAGAGATCGGCGGTCGGCGCGTCCAAACTCGTCAACACACGCGAGAGCAATGATTGGATCATGTGTCCTCCCCAGGATCTGGCGTCGGCGGGACAGTCCGGCGTCGCGATTAAGGGCGGGTTAACGATCGTGGGCCAGAACGGTCGGTGTCCCAGAAAGGGAGCAGACATGAGCCGGACCGTGGCCAAATTCCGCGTGCTGCACGCGTTGATCTTGCGGGAAATGATCACGCGATATGGCATTTCGCGGCTGGGCTATGTCTGGGCGTTGCTCGAGCCTGTCGGCTTTATCGCAATGCTTTCGGTGCTGTTCTCGCAGATCGCCCATGCGCCGCCGTTGGGCAAAAGCTTTCCGCTGTTCTTTGCGACCGGCTATATCGGATTTCACTGGTTCGTGGACATCGCCAACGTCGTCTCGAAATCGGCATTTGTGAACCGCCCCTTGTTCACCTATCCTGCGGTCACACCGCTGGACACCGTTATCGCGCGCTTTGTCTTGCAGGCCCTTACCGGTATCGCCGTCGGGTTCGTGATCTTTGCTGGCATCCTGTTTTTCGCACCCGATCAGGTCCAGATCCGGCCCCTGCCGATCCTGAAGGCGTTCGCGCTGGGCGCGTTGCTGGGGCTGGCGCTGGGTCTTTTCAACGTCTGGGCGACCGCCGTCTCCAAGACGTGGGAACTGGCGTGGAACGTGATCTCGCGGCCGCTTCTGCTGATCAGTTGCGTCTTCTTTTACTATTGGTCAGTGCCGGAATTTGCGCGCGAGGCGCTTTGGTGGAACCCGATTGTCCACATTGTCGCCTTTCTGCGCGAAGGGTTCTTTCCGGCCTATGACAACTCGCATGCTTCGCCGGGATATGTGCTGTCGATCGCGGGCGGTCTGATATTGGCCGGGCTGATCGGCATGCGGCTGGCACCGACCCGGGTGATCGCCGCATGATCCGGCTGCAGCGTTTGTCCAAAAGGTTCCGGCGCAACGGGGTCACGCGGGTCGTCCTGGACGACCAGACCATGACCCTGCCCGATGTGCCGGGCCTCGCGCTGCTGGGGCGCAACGGCGCCGGTAAATCGACGCTGATGCGCCTGATCGCCGGGACAATGACACCCGACCGCGGGCGGATCGCCACGGACGAACATGTCTCGTGGCCGCTCGGCTTTTCGGGCGGATGCCACCCGGCGCTGACGGGGGCGCAGAACACGCGGTTCGTTGCGCGTATCCACGGGCGCGATCCGCATCAGATGGCCGCATCGGTGCGGGCGTTTGCCGAACTGGGCGATGCCTGGTGGATGCCGTTCAGCACCTTTTCGACCGGAATGAAGGCCCGGCTGGCCTTTGCGATTTCGATGGCGGTCGAGTTCGACACATATCTGGTCGATGAAATCATCGGCGTCGGCGATCAGGCGTTCCGGCACAAATGCATGGCTGCCTTCAAGGCGCGCATGGGCCGCGCCCGGCTGATCATGATTTCGCACAATCTGGGTACGCTGCGCCAGTTCTGCCAGTCGGGCCTGGTGCTGGAACGTGGGCAGCTCCGTTTTGTGCCTGACATCAACGAAGCGATCGAGATGCACGAAGCCAATCTTTTGCAGCCAACGGCGTGACGGGAACTTGAAATGACCAAGATGGAACCGATTGTCGCTGCTGAAGGCCTCCGGACACAGGTGCAGGCACCGGCGCCTGAGCAGCCTGCGCCCGTACGGCGCGCCCGGTTTCCCTGGTTTGCCGTTTTGACCTTCCTGTTGTTGGTCGGCGCGCCAATGGGCGGCGGGATCTGGTATCTCGAAGAACGGGCGGGCGAGCGTTTCGCCTCGCGCACCGCCTTTTCGATCCGCTCGAACGAAGACGCTGTCCCGATGGAAATTTTCGGCGCCATCAGCCGATTGTCGGGCGGATCGACGGGGACCGACGCGCAGATCCTCTACGACTTCATTCAAAGTCAACAGATTGTGCGCGGCGTGGCCAAGCGGATCGATCTGCAGGCCATCTTCGCGAAGGAGCCGCAGGATCCGTTGTTCACGCTGCCGCCCGGCGCCCCGATCGAGGATATGCTGGACCATTGGATGTGGATGATCGACGTTGCAATCGATCCGTCGACGGGGCTGCTCAGTGTCGAGGCACGGGCGTTTTCACCCGACGATGCGCGCGCCATTGCCGCGGCGATCCTGAAGGAAAGTATCGAGCTGGTGAACCGGCTTTCCGATGGCGCACGCGCCGATCTGGTCCAAGCCACGGCCCGCGAACTGGCCGAGGCCGAAACAAGGCTGCGCACAATCCGGGCAAGGCTGCGCGCCTTTCGCGATCACGAACAGGAAGTTGATCCCACCCTGAACGCTCAGGCGACCCTGGCACTGGTTGCAGCGCTGGAGGAAGACCGCGCCCGTGCCCAGGTCAAGATGGAGCAGGTCGCCGATATTCTGGATGCCGAGGCACCGCAAATCCGAACGCTGCGCCGCCGGATTTCCACGCTGGACAGGCGCATCGCCGAGGAGAGGACCCGGCTGGGAACCAGCGCGGCCGCCAGCGCGGGCGGCGACACGCCGCTGTCCGAAGTCGTCGGAAAATACGAAGAATTGCTGGTCGACCGGGAGTTTGCCGAACAGGCCTACACCGTCGCCCTCGCCAATCAGCAGCAAGCCCAGGTCGAGGCCCGCAGACGCCATCGCCACCTGGCCGTCCACATCCGGCCGACGCTTTCGGATCGGGCAGAATATCCCGACCGGCCGGTCCTGATCCTGACGGCACTTGTCCTCTGCCTGACGGTTTGGTCGATCGTCAACCTGGTCGCCGGGAACATCGCCGAGCGCCGATAAAGAAATAAAAACCAAAAGCGCCTGCCTTAACGAATTGGCAACCACACTGCGGCGATGAAGGACCCGTTACCGCCTTCATAGCCTGGTCAGAATGCCTGGGCGCGAGAGCCAGAAAGGATGCCAGGCATGATCAGCCGCAAGGGACTGATATTGGCCGGGGGCACGGGTTCCAGATTGTTTCCCGTCACGTTGATCGCTTCCAAGCAATTGCTGCCGGTCTACGACAAACCGATGATCTATTATCCGCTGTCGCTGCTGATGCAGGCTGGCGTAACCGAGATCGCAATCATCACGGCACCGGACCGGCTGGCCAGCTTCCGCGCTTTGTTCGGCGACGGCAGCGGGCTTGGCCTGACGATCGAGTATATCGTTCAGCCAAAGCCGGAAGGGCTGGCGCAGGCCTATCTGCTGGCCGAAGGTTTCCTGGACGGTGCGCCATCGGTTCTGGTTCTGGGGGACAACATCTTTCATGGTCCCGATCTGGGCCTGTTGCTCGAACGGGCGAATGCGCGCAATGGCTCGACCATCTTTGGATACCGTGTCGACGATCCGACCAACTTCGGTGTCGTCAGCTTCGATGCGGATGGCCGCGCGACCAGCATCGAGGAAAAGCCGAGACGGCCACGCTCCGACTATGCCGCAACCGGGCTTTATTTTCTCGACGGCGATGCCAGCCGCCGCGCCCGCGATGTCAGGCCGTCACCGCGGGGCGAGTTGGAAATCACGGATCTCCTGCAGACTTATCTGGACGAGCGGCGCCTGGATGTCGAAACGCTGGGCCGCGGATTTGCCTGGTTCGATACCGGCACCCATCGCAGCCTGCTGGCCGCCAGCGAATTCGTTCAGATGATCGATGAATGTCAGGGTCTCAAGCTAGGCTGTATCGAAGAGGTCGCCTTTCAGATGGGCCTGATCGACGTTGAACAGATGCTGCGGCTGGCGGCCCCGCTGATGAAGACGAATTACGGTCAGTACTTGCGCAAAACGGCCCTGGCGGGCGCACATGCGGGGGTTCGGGACTTCCGCTCGATCGCCTAGGGCGCCGACGAATTCCTTCAGCGTCAACCGCGATCGCCAGACCGTCACCGGAAAGGGCGAACATGACACAGCAATTTTCTTTTTGTCTGGACCGGCCAGGCTTGGCGGGCGTTCGGTTTCTGGTCGAGCGCGAAGCGCTGCCGGACAACGGCGATCTGGAAAGCGCATTTCTGGACGGCATCTACGACCTCGTGCGCCACCAGTCCGGCGTGCCATGTGCACAGACGATCTATCGCGAAGCGTCAGGCGGGGCCAATACATTGGCAGTGCTGCGCAACCCGCAAATCGTGCTGGATGCGCGGCTGCCGGGGCGGATCGCGGCGGCGCTGGCCGCGATCCCCGCCGGCGCAAATTGGTCGATCGCCGGGGCCGGCGGGCTGGGTCTGCACGACCGCCGCCACCTGGCGCTTTATGCCTCGCAGGTCCCCGCAATCCCCATCGCGCCGGGCCTGCAACCGTTGCTCGACGTGATGCCCGACCTCTATCTGCTCGACGCCGAGTTTGCGCGCACTGCCCTTGGCGCATCAGACATCCTGCCCGATCAGGCCCTGGAGACGGTGTTGGCCGTCGAGGGCTATCTTGCGGATCGAACGGCACTGTTTCTGCCCGGGCTGAGTGCCGGTATCAACGGCACGCTGATGACACGCGAACTTGCGCTGATGACCGAAGAACTGACCGCCCGCTTCGGCGCTCGGCTTGCCGGTCAAACGGTGCAGACCCTGTCCGGCAACGTTGAAATTGCCGCCGAGGCAGCCCGCGCGCCCAAACCGACGCAGTCGCTGGCCGAGGCAATCGACGCGGCTGTCGCGGACCTGTCTCCGGCATTCTCATTGTCCATCATCGTCCGCACCCAGTTCACGCGCGCGCATCTGCTCGAACGGCTGCTGGCCAGCATCAGCCGCGCCCGCGTGCCCGAGGTCCAGCTTGAAGTTATCTTGTCCAGCGACGCCGACCCCGCCCTGGCCGTCCAGGAAGCACGGCGCCTTGGCGAGGCCTTCGTCAATCTGACCATCCGCCTGCAACACAACCCCACGGTCCTGCACAGCCGGGTCGATAATCTGACTGGCGGCTTGTCCGCCGCGCTCGGCGATTATGCCTGCTTTATCGACGATGACGATTATGTCGATCTGTTCGCATTCCGGAACATCCGCACGGCCTGTTTCGGCGCCCGGCGCCCCTTAATCGTAACCGCAACCCAATTGCATGCCGAAGAATGGCAATCCACGCCGTCCGGCCGGTGGGTTCTTGCCGCCTCGCGCCCCCATGACCGTCACGCCTCCGATGGCTGGCGCGATATGTTCTCCGGCGTGAACCGGTTGCCGGTTTGCGCCGTGCTGTTCCCGCGCGAACGGCTGGCCGCCCGCCTCGCAGCGCACAAGATCGAGCATGATCTCTCCGAAGATTACGCGCTGTTCCTGTTGGCGCTGACCGATCCGCATCTGCCCGAGATTGTCGAGATCCCGGAGACATTCTGCCATGTCTCGATCCGCGGACAGGAGAATTCGGTCACGATGCCCGACCGGCGCCCCTGGGTGCGCGATATCACGGCGCATCTACAGGATCTGACCGGTAATGACGCCGTCGCCGGGCCCGGGGTGTGGCAATTGCTGACGCAGTCGTCGGCATCGGATGCAACCTTGCAATCGACGAATGCCGATCTCGAACAATCGCTGCGGCGTGCCGAGGCCGACCTTGCGCTGGCCCGCCGCGAAAACCGCCGTTTGCGCGATCAGGCTCTGAAACTGACGGAGACGGGCACATGAGTTTTTCGGTCTATACGAGTTGTTCGATCAACTATCTGCCCAAGGCCCGCGCCCTCGCGGAAAGCCTCGCCCACCATCAGCCGGGCGCCCGGCTGACGCTTTTGCTGAACGACATTGCGCCCGACTGGCTGGATTTGTCCGCAGAACCCTTCGACCGGATCTGGACGCCGCTCGATCTCGGGTATGACAAGGCGTGGATATTCCAGCACAACGTGATGGAGCTGTGCACCGCCGTCAAAGGACGGGCACTGGTGCGCCTGATCGAAGAAGAAGACGCCGATTTCCACGTCTATCTGGACCCGGACGTCTATCTGTTTCACAGCCTCGAGCCGATCCGTGGTTATATGGAAGGCGCGTCAATCGGGTTGGTGCCGCACATCCTGCAGCCCGAAGAAAGCGATGTCGGCATCCGCCTGACCGAAATGTCGGTGACCGAGCACGGGATCTACAATCTCGGTCATCTGGTGCTGCGCCCCGATGCCAACGGGCGGGCCTTTGCCCAATGGTGGGCGGCGCGGCTGGATGCCCATTGCTTCGACGACCGCGAACGCGGGCTGTTCACCGACCAACGCTGGGCCGATCTGGCGCCCGCGCTTTTCGACGGCGTCAAGGTGCTGCGTGTGCCCAACCTGGATGTCGCCAGCTGGAACCTTTTCGGGCGAACGATCCGGCAGGCGGCCGCCAGCGATACGGCTGATCACGGCGGCGCATTCACCGTCGATGACTGGCCGCTGATAACCTACCATTTCTCCGGAACCGGGCCGACAGGCACCCACAAACGGGTGCGCGATATCTTCGATCCGGGCAATGGTGCAACCGCCGAGATCGAACGCCTCTACGAGGCCGCGATCGCCCGCCATGGTCAGGCGGATTTCGAACGCATCGACTGCGCGTATGACCGGTTCGAGAACGATACCCCCGTAACGGCAAGCGTGCGCAAACTGTACCGCCGCCATCCGGATCTGCAGCGGGCGTTTCCCAATCCCTATGCAACACCCCAGGACGGGTTGCACCTGCTTTTATGGGTCCAGCGCAACCGCCCGGGCAACAGCGCCGGGGTCGCTGTACCGCAGGAACGCCTTACCGGCGCATTCAACGACCTCTTCGACGCCGAATACTACCTCGCGATCTATCCCGACGCGGCGGCGGCAGTCGAAGCCGGGCGCTTCTCCTCGGCGCTCGACCACTATTGCCAAATCGGGTCGGGATTGATGCTCGACCCGAACGAATTTTTTGTTTCGTCCGACTACTTTGACCGTGCCGGATACCTCGAACGCCACCGCCTGCGCGGCAGCGGGCGTGAGCGGACCCTTCTGTGGCACTATTTGACGGTGGGCCTTCCGAACGGGATCGAGCCGATCGAATTTTTCGACAGCCGCTGGTATTTCGAACAGAACCCAGATGTCGCGCATGCGCTGCGTTTGGGCATGGTCAGTTGTCCGCTGGCGCATTTCCTGAAAAACGGCAGCCGCGAAGGCCGCGACCCCGGCCCCGATTTCAAAACCGGGCACTACCTGGACGCCACCCCCGTAGCGCGCAAAATCGCAGAAACAGGCAAGGCGCCGGGCGGCTTTGGCGCGCTGGTGCGCCTGGGCGGCGTGACGGGAAGGATCGCGGCATGACCTCTGCACCGGAACAACCGGCCCCGGGTTCAATCGCGCCCCTGCGCACGCTTTTTGTCGGCGGCCCCGGGCGTAGCGGCACATCTTTTGTCGCCGACCGGCTGGCCGGTCTGGCACAGGTCGCCTCGTTTCCCAGCGTCGAGCTGAAGTTTTTCACCGAAAAAAGCGGCCTTCTGGATCTGTGGATCAGTCTGGGAGAGCACTATTCCCCAAACCGCGCCGCCGTCGCAATGCAACAATTCCAACGGCTTATACAAGGCCTGGTCGATGGGCAATTCGGACAGCAGGGGTTGTCAAAACTGCTGCCGCGCGAAGATTGGTTGGCGGTCTTCGACCGTTTCATGGCGCAGTTGAAGACAAACGGGCACCCGGCCCCGGTCGGCGCTGAACCTTTCGACGCCGCCGCCCGCACGCTGGTCGCTGCGTTGCAAGACCTGGCTCTCGCGCAGTCGGCGACGCCCGATCAGGCAACGGTCTTTTTGGAGAAGACGCCGCACGCGCTGTTGTCGATGCCGTTTCTCAGCCGCCTGGCGCCGGGAGCGGCCTTTTTACATGTTATGCGCGACCCGCGGTCCATTGCCCAATCTCTGAAATCGATGCCCTGGGGGCCCAATGATCTCGGACAATGTTGCGCGTGGGTGGCCAGCTATTGCGCCGCCTGGTCCGACCATATCGCGGCCGCAGACATCACGGATTGCGACCTCAAGTGCCTCTTAATCGAAGATGTTGCGGCCATGCCGGACCGCGCGGGCGCGGATATCGGGGACTGGTTGGCGCTAAACGGCGCGCAATCGGTTTTCGCCAGCGCCGACCCCGCAACGTTGAATGGCTGGGCGAACCGGTATCTGCCCGAAGATCTGGCCCTGCTGACAGAGCGGTTGGCAGTGTGGATCGACTATTTCGGCTATGACCGCGCCGTGATCGGCCGCCGTCCGTCCGGGGCGTCGGGCGTTCAGGCAAACGATCGGTCGGCGGAGCCGACTTCCGGCCCGGTTTCAGGTCCGGCTTCAGGCCCAGCCCCGGATAAACCCGCAGTTTCCGCCGCAGTTGCCGCCCCGGCGTCGCCCGAACCGGCCTGAAACGCGGCGCGCGGCACATGCCGGGCGATCGCCGCCAGCAAGTCGTCGCGCCAGATCGGCTTTGCCAGCATTTCGTCCATGCCGGCGGCCTGGCAAAGGACGCGCTCCTGCTCGCTGACGGCGGCTGTCAATGCCAGGATCGGAAGGCGTTCAGCGCCCGTTCCATCGCCGGTTTTTTCGTGTTCCCCGCGAATGATCCGGCAGGCCGAAAGGCCGTCCAGAACCGGCATCGATAGATCCATCAGGATCAACTCCGGGGTAAAGGTTTCGACCGCGGCAATCGCCGCGCGACCATCTTCGACAAAGCAAATCTCCAGCGGCTCGCCCTCCAGGAACTTGGCCATCACCTTTCGATTGGTGCCATTGTCTTCGGCGATCAGGACACGCAGGAACGGATCGGCCGTTAAAAGCGGCACCCGGGTCCCGGGCGACGATTTGGTCCGGTCCAGTTGCAGGGCCGCCAAAAGCTGCCCGGCCAGCCGCTGCGGCAGATAGGGACGGCGCAGGCGCGGAATACCGGGAAGACCCGACAGCGTCGCATTGTGCCCGCAATGAACCGAAAGCACGACCTTGCCGGGATGGTCCCTTGCCAGCGCCACGATTTGATCGGCGCCCGCGCGCAGGTCGCGGACATTAACCAAGAAAATGTCGGCGCCGCCGGATGCTTGACGCGCTGCCAGGTTTTCATCGCGGGCGACATCGGAAAGCCCCGCAGCGAACGTGACTTCCGCGCCCGCCCGGCCCAGCCACGCCGCCAGCGTCGTGCGGTGTTCGGCCAGCGGATCGATGCAAAGAACCCGCTTTCCGGCGAGCGCGCGCGAACGCGGCAGGTCATGCTCCTCCCAAAGGTCCAGGCAAATCGAAACCGTAAATACCGACCCCTGCCCGGGTTGCGACGCGACCTCGATCGTGCCGCCCATAAGATCGACCAGCCGCTCGGCGATCGCCAGGCCCAGCCCGGTTCCCTGCGCCGCGGCCGCGCGACCGGTGTCAGACGGCTGATCGGGCGGCAATTGCAGATTTGGTGACTGTGGATGCCGCGATTGTTGATATTGAGCAAAGATCCGCGCCTGATCCGCAGCGGCGATGCCAATGCCCGTATCGCGAACGGTGATCGTCAACGCCGCCTGTCCGCCGCGCACCGATCCGTCGATGAAGAGAACGATTTTCCCTTTGCGGGTGAATTTCACGGCGTTCCCGATCAGGTTCATCAGGATCTGCCGCAGCCGCAGCGCGTCGCCCTGAACTCGCGTCGGAACGGCTGGTCCGCAAACGATCGCCAACTCGACTTCCGGCCCGCCAAGACGCGGTGCAAACAACGCCGCCACGTCTTCGATCAGATCCAGAAGATCCAGCGGCGCCCGGTCGAGATCAAGATTTCCCGTTTCGATCTTCGAGAAATCAAGGAGATCGTTGGCCAGGGACAGCATCGCCTCGCCGGTGTTTTGCAGGGTCGAAAGCTGCCCGCGCTGTTCGGCATCCAGCGGCGTTTCCGCCAGCAGATCGACCACACCGATCAGCCCGCTCATCGGCGTTCTGATCTCGTGCGTCATGGTCGCCAGAAAGGCGGTTTTCGCGGCGTTCGCCTGCTCGGCCGCCTCCGCATCGGCGCGGGCCAGCGCCGTTGCCTGCTCGAGATCGAGCTTGGCCTGCCAAAGCGTCCGAACCTCGTGCTTCAACTCGGTCAGATCGGTAAATGTCACGACCCATCCGCCCACCTCGCGCTCTGTCACCTTGGCGGCAATGATCCGGCCTGCCGGGGTTTCGAGATAGGCCTGCTGAAATTCGGGTTGCAGGAAAAAGCCGGGGCGCAAGACCTGTCCGTCCTGAAAACGCGGTCCATAATCGCCGCGCCCGGCCAGGCCGGCAACGATCTGATCGATGCCGCGCCCTGCTGCCGACCAATCCGGCGCCAGGTCCAACAAACCCGCGACATTCCCGGCCTGCCTGCAACAATTGCGCGCCGGATCGACGACCAACGCGGCGGCGGCCATGTCCGGCAGAATGGCAAACCCGTCAGTTATTGCCTGCCCGGGCCCGCCGCGCGGCGCTTTCGCCTGACCAGTCCCGGATCCCTGGTCCGAGAGCGCCACCGCCTACAACCTTTTTTCAAGGATCAGCACCTGCTCGCTTTGCGACCAATCCAGCGAGACGGCATCGAAAGCCTCTCGCACCAGCAGCCAGCCCCAGCCATATTCCGTGCGCGGCGCCAAGATCTCCGGATCGCAGCCGCGATCCCAGTTGGTCAACAGCCAACGCGGCACCGGCGCACCGCGGAACCGGACCGTGATGGCCAGCAGATGCTCGGATATCCAAAGCTCGATCGACGACGCATCGGCATCGGTCTGCGGCCCTGCGATATCGGTCACGGTGTACAGAACTTCACTCAGCGCCAGGGCCAGAAGCTCGCGCGTCAGCGGCGCCTGGCCGAACGGGGCCTGCGGCTCTTTGCTCAGGAAATCGTCGACAATCTTGGCGATCGCCTCACGCCCACCACAGAACCGGTGGGTCATCACGGGGGATGCTGGAGCGGGTTCCATCACCGGCCTATTCGGCCCGCGCGCGGTGCGCGCAACTGTACTGTTCGATCCGGCACATCGACACAAACCCGACTCAACAAACGCTACTCTTGAGTTCGAGTCCTATCTGACGCGAGTTAACAACCCTAGAACCGCGCAAAAGTCCGGGATCATCGCCCAGCCGCAACTGGCCATTTCGTCAATCATTGTCGGTCAACCCGGCGCCCGCCCCGGCCTGGCGCGAGGCTTCGGTTGCCGGGGCATAGGTGCGCGCCGCAAACCGGGTCAGGACGGCGATGGCCGCGGCATCACCCGCAATACGGTTGCCCAGGGACGGCAATGGATCGGGCGCCGGGCCTTCTCCGATTTTGCGCAAAACCTGCCCGACCGGCACAGGATCGCACCCCGTCTGCCACACCCGAAATGCGCCGCCATCCGTCTCCACCGACCATGCAGCGCCCGGCGGCACGCACCGGGTCAGAAACGGAACCGCCAATAACGGCTCGCCCACCGGGCCCAGATCGCCGTCAATACCGCCCCGGTCTGCCGCCTGCACGCCCAAAAGCAGCGCGGAAAGATCATCGGCCCGCAGCGCCCGCGCCAAGGCTGCCGGGCCCGGCTGGCCCGCCCGGCCCAGCCAGCGCAGCGCCCAGCCCGCTTCTTCCGCCAACCCCCAGGGCAGGCCGCTGCCGCGCACGGCCTTGATCGCCAAAGCCGAGATTTCGCCCAAGGACCAGCTCACGTCCGCCACATCCAGTCGTCCGCCGCCCAATCCGCCGGCTCGTCCGGATACGGGGCGCCTTGGAACAACGTGATGCGCACCCACCGGTCAGACCGCGGATCGAACCCGGTTGCCCCGAAAAAGCTGAGCTTGGCGCGTAATAGGTCGATTGGCAGCATCTTCGCTGCAATCGTGTTGTCGCGAATTTCCGCGTAATCGTTTTTGGCCGCCATCTGGCAGCGCCGGACCGCATGACGATGCCGTGGGTTGTCGTCCAGAAATCCGGCGATCGATTGTTCCTCTGCCCACGCCGCCAAGGCCTTGTCCAGGGCAGCGATATCGCGCCCCGGCGCCAGGGGTTGCTCATAGGCGCCCAGAGGTTCGCTCGCCCGCTCCGCCAGGCGCGGTTCAAGCTTTTCCTCCGAGACATACCAAAGCCGCGCCGTCGCCTCGGGCGCCTGCCAATCGCAGCTCAGCGCCCAATCATAAAGCGCGGCGATCTGGCGGCGCAGGGCGCCGACCGGCTGCGCGCCATCGATGGCAAAGACCTGCTCTTCGTCGACAGCCATCTGATCGGCCAGATCATCGACCAGATCGCCATGCGGCTCCAGCATCAGCGACAACAGCATTTCCTGCGCTTCCAGATCCAGTGTATCCGCCCCCCATCGCCACAGCAGATCCCAGCCATCGGTGCCCGCGGGCGGCTGCATGTCGAGATGGGCGATCAGACCGTCCAGGTCCGGGCCAAGCCCGGCGATCCGGGCCTGCTGGTTCGCATGATCGGTGCGCCACCCGGCAACATGGTGGCGGGCGCGCGCCAGAACGTCGCGAAACCCTGCCAGCGCCCGATCGGTAACCGGCGCTGCCCGCACCCGCGCCAAGGCGGTTTCCCGGGCCAGCACCCAGCGGTGGATCAGCGCCGGGTGATTGATCAGGTAGGGCGCCATGCCCAGCCCGGTCGAATTGCCGACCCCGACGCGGCGGCGCAGATCGGGCGCCAGACGGGCCGCATTCGCGCCGCCCGCCACCCGCGCCAGATGATCGACCAGATCGACCGTGAACGCCCGGATCAACCACACAGTCAGCATTTCGGCGCGGAACGGCCCGGACAATTCCGGGCGGTCGGCGATCGCCTCGCGGTCGCAAAGGCCGAACTTTGCCGACCCGTAAACCGCCGTCGTACGCATCAGATATCCGGTGGCGGCCAGATCATCGGCATCGGGTTGCCCGCCGGCCGCCAGCGTCTCGACCACGGATTTGAACAACCGAACCGACCGGTTGGCCCGGCTGAGCGTCAGTTCGCGCCCCGTCACACGGCCCGCCTCCTGAAGCGGCACGTTCTTCTCCAGGCGGGCAATATCGGCTGCATCCGGCTCGCCGTCGAACAGGGCAAAGGTCGAATCCCAGGCCTCGGCAATCACCCGGTCGGACCGCATGTGATCGGGCAACTCGTGGGCGAAGGCGACCAGAGAATAGCTCCGCTCGGGTCCGCGCACCCGGTAGACGGCGTGGCCGACGCCGTGGTCGTCGATCTGCCAGACCGGCCGGTCGGCCTGCCAGCCATCGCGCGCCAATCGGCGCAGCATCGCGCGCAGAAAGCTGAGGCGCGACGCATGAAAACAGCCCATCCGGTCCAGCCGCATGACCTCGGATGGCGGGCGCAGACCCGTTTGTTGGATGCCGTCCATCAGAACCTCAACTCACGCGATTTCCCGGCAGCAGATGACAGACTGGCCGCGCATGCACTCACGCTAATGGCAGATCGGGTCGCACCGCTCATCCCGGCTCCATCCCCTCTGCCCAGAACCGCGCCCAGTTGCCGCCCATGATCCCGGCGGCCTCTTCCCGCGAAAACCCGGCATCGCAAAGACCGGCCTCGATCCCGTCCCAATCGCGATTGTCGCGAAACCAGTCAGTGTGCGCGGGAAAAACCGCCTCCGAACGTGCAAACGTCCAGTTGCCGTCACGCATCCACTGAACAACGCTGTCCGGCTGACCCTGGCAAAGATCCGACCCGATGCCCAATCTGTCGGCGCCCATCACATCGGCGGCGCGCGCCGCCATTTCGCAGAACTGCACCAGCGTACAGTCCGAACCATCCGCCAAATGGTGCGGGTAAAGCGAAAAGCCCAGCATCCCGCCGGTCTCGGCCAAAGCCTGCATCACCTCGACCGGGACATTGCGGTCGGTCGCGCGCCAGTCGCGCGGATTGGCGTGGGTGACCGCGACCGGGCGGTCCGATGCCTCGATCGCCTCCAGGGTCGTGCGCGCACCGGCATGGGACAGATCGGCGATCATCCCCAATCGGTTCATCTCGGTAACGACCTGGCGCCCGAACCGGGTCAGTCCGGTGTCTTCAGGTTCCTGCCACCCGGCACCGCACAGCGACTGCAGGTTATAGGTCAGTTGCATAAACCGGATGCCCAATCGGTACAGGATTGCCAGCATCCCCAGATCGGCCCCGATGGGCGCCGGGTTTTGCGTTCCGAAAAAGATCGCCGTGCGTCCGGTCGCCCGGGCCTTCAACACATCCACGCCGGTCCGGCCCGGCAGGATCAGATCGGGGTGATCGGCAAAGCGCCGGTCCCATTCCTTCAGCCGGTCGACCATCTGGGCGAAATCTTCGTGATAGGCGACGGTGACATGGACGGCATCGACACCACCCTGGCGCATCTGGCGAAAAACCTCCGGCGACCAGTTGCAGTATTGCAGGGCATCGATGCGGGGGGCGCGCATGGTCTCTCCGGTCTGAAGTCTCGCAGAACCATAGAGCGCCAAGCATCGCCCCGGTCAAGACCGCCCGGGCAATTCCGCTGCGGCGGGGCCGTGCGATCGACTACCCTGCCTGGGCCGCCGGTTCATCAGCGCACTGCGATCCCCCTCTTGAGGACGCCCGCATTCCGGGGCAGGATGCCTACCAGCCCGAAAACGTGCCACACGGAAAGCGTGCCGACCCCAATTGAAGGAGCAAAGCTGATGTCGATCACAGATCTGCACCCGAAAGACGACAACTTGCCGTTTTGGCAGGAACGTGTCGACCTGGCCGCCAGCTTTCGCTGGACCGCGCGCGAACGGATGCACGAAGGCGTCTCGAACCATTTCTCGCTCAGCGTGAATGACGACGGCAGCCAGTTTCTGATGAACCCGAACCAGGTGCATTTCAGCCTGATCCGTGCCTCGGACCTGTTGCTGCTGGATGCCAACGACCCGGCCACGATGGACCGCCCGGGCGCCCCCGATCCCACGGCGTGGGGTCTGCACGGCGCGCTGCATCGGCTCTGCCCGCACGCGCGCTGCGCCATGCATATCCACTCGATCCACGCAACGGTGCTGGCCTGTATGAAGGACCCCGTGCTGCCGCCGCTCGATCAGAACTGTGCCTTGTTCTTCGGCCGTATCGCCTATGACACCGAATATGGCGGTCTTGCGCTGGACGAGGAAGCCGAACGCGCCTGCGGGGCGCTGAAGGATCCCTCCAAAAAGGTGCTGGTGATGGGCAATCACGGCATCATGGTGGTCGGCGAGACGGTCGCCGACACGTTCAACACGATGTACTATTTCGAGCGGGCCTGCGAGATCTACATCAAGACCCTCTGGACCGGGCGCGAGATGGCGGTGATGTCAGACGAGATCGCCGCCCAGGTCGCCGTCGAAGCGGACAGTATGGGCATCGAAGCGCATCGCCATCTGGACAGCATCAAGGCCCTGCTGGACCGGCAGGAGCCGGACTACAAGGATTGAGCCGCGATGATCCGTGTGACGTTCGGCGTCGGCAATGCCTGCGCCGGGCGCGCGTTTTCGTCCCGCAAGATGACCGGCCATGACTGACGACAAATCTACGGCGGACAGCAGATCGGCAGATGACAGGCCAGACACCGGCGGCACCCAGCCCGGCGACACACCCGGCGACACACCCGGCGACACGCCCGGCGTCATTGCATTCCCGCCCTTGATCCTGGCCGCGGCTCTGGTTCTGGCCATCCTGCTCGGCTATCTGATCCCGGTTGATCTGGAGCCGGAAGACTACAGCGTTGAAATCCGCGTTGCCGGGGCCGCGTTGCTGGCGCTGGGCGCATTGCTGGGCGTCACCGGGATATTGGCGTTCCGCGCAGCGGGCACCAATGTCGAGCCGCACAAACCGTCGCTGGTCGTGGTGGACCAAGGCCCCTACCGGTTCACCCGCAATCCGATGTATCTTGGGCTGATCTCGGTCCATCTCGGCATTACCCTTATCGCATCGCTGGACTGGGGCTTGGCGACAGTGATCCCGCTGGCGGCACTCCTGCACTACGGCGTCGTTCTGCGCGAGGAGGCTTACCTGCTCGCCAAATTCGATGCCGAATATGCCAGTTTTCTGGACCGGACCCGGCGCTGGCTCTGACCTTTGGGCCGAACGGCGCTGCGACCCGTGGGACGGGCGACGAGTGACGGGTTACGGGTGACGGGTGATGCCACCAAGCATATTCCCAAGCCCGCCATATCGCCCTAACCTGCCGGGATGAGCACCGCGCCAATCCACGATATCGATCCCAAGGCCTTTTGGGACGACCCCTATCCCGTTCTGGCCACCCTGCGGGCCGAAGCCCCGATTGCGTTTGTCCCGCAACTGGGCGCCACGCTGTTCACCCGCCGCGATACCATCGCGGTCTGCGAAAAAGACATCGCGACGTTTTCCTCGCACCAGCCGGGCGGGCTGATGAATGTCCTGATGGGCCACAACATGATGCGCAAGGACGGCGACGATCACGCCGCCGAGCGCAAGGCGACCTTTCCGGCCCTGTCGCCGCGCACCGTGCGCGATCAGTGGAAGGCCCGCTTTGTCCAGGATACGGCGCGCATATTAGACGCCATTCGCTCGTCTGGCGGCGCTGATCTGGTGCGCGACATTGCCATGCCCATCTCGGGTGACGCGCTGCGCGTGATCACCGGACTGGAAAACATGACCCCCGGCGATATTGACCGGGTCAGCCAGGCGATGATCGACGGCATCGCGAACTATACGGGCGATGCGGCCATCGAAGCGCGCTGCAAACGTGCGACAGCCGATATCGATGCCGCCATCGTCGCCCGGCTGGCGACGGTAAAGGCCGTGCCCGACAGCTCGCTATTGTCGGTGCAACTGGCCGCAGGCCTGCCCATGGACAGCGTTCGCGCCAACGTGAAACTGGCCATCTCGGGCGGGCAGAACGAACCGCGCGATGCCATTGCCGGGACCGTTTGGGCCTTGCTGACCCACCCAGACCAACTTGCCCTGATCCGGGCGGGCCAGGCCACCTGGAAAGACGCGTTCGAGGAATATGTCCGCTGGATCAGCCCTATCGGCATGTCGCCCAGACGCATCGCGCAAAGCGCGACCATCGACGGCGTTTCGTTCGAACCGGAAGAGCGGATCTTTTTCATGTTCTCGTCTGCCAACCGGGACGAGGCCTATTTCTCCGATGCCGCCCGGTTCGACCTGACGCGCGATGCCTCGAAACATATCGCCTTCGGCGCTGGTCCGCATTTTTGCGCGGGCGCCGCCGCCTCGCGCACCCTGATCGCCGAGGTTGCCCTGCCCATGATCTTTGACACCCTGCCGGGCCTGCGCGTCACCACCCCCCCACGCCTGGGCGGCTGGGCCTTCCGTGGATTGCTGGATCTGGAGGTGGCGTGGGACCGATAAGCCGCCCGTCACTCGTCAAACGCTATCTTGACGGCGAATGCGAGACCGTGTGGAAGGCGGTCAATGCAACCCGCTGGGAAGAGCCGGGCTTTCGCGCCTCGGACGAATGCAGCGATCTGATCCGGTTCTGAGCCATGACCAATGTCCTTCTCATCATGGCCGACGAGTTATCCACCTGGGGTCTTGGCTGCATGGGCGGCCCGGCGCTCACGCCCAATATCGACCGGCTCGCGGCGCGGGGGCTGGTCTTCACGCAGGCCTACACACCGTCGCCGATCTGCGTGCCGACCCGCGCTGCCATTGCGACCGGGCGGTATTTGCATCAGATCGGGTATTGGTCCTCGGCCGAGGCCTATGACGGCCGCATTCCGGGTTGGGGCCACGCCTTGCAGGACGCCGGTATCCCGACACTGTCCATCGGCAAACTGCATTACCGCAACACCGCCGATCCGACCGGGTTCGACCGGCAGATCGAACCGATCCATATCCCCGATGGCATCGGCTGGGTGCGCGGCCTGCTGCGCCAGCCGCTCGCCAGCTATGATGCGACCGCTGGCATGGCGCACGAGATCGGTGCAGGCTGGACCGACTATACCCGTTACGACCAGCGCGTCACGGCAGAGGCATGCCAATGGCTCGCAGCGCCCCCCGACCTGCCCTGGTGCACCTTTGTCAGCTATCTCTCACCCCATTACCCGCTGATCGCGCCACCCGAGCATTTCGAAAAATACGATGCGGGCGCGCTGGCCTCTGGCGCCGATGACATCCCCGATCATCCCGTGCTGCGCGATATTGCCGGGTTCTTCGATCACGATGTGCATTTCACTGATGATACCCGGGGCACCGCCCGGGCCGCTTATTACGGGCTCTGCTCGTTCCTTGATGCGCAGGTCGGCCAGGTCCTGGCGGCGCTCGATGCCTCTGGTCAAGGCGATGACACGCTGATCCTGTTCACTTCGGATCATGGCGAGATGCTGGGGCACAAAGGGTTCTGGGGCAAATCCACCATGTATGACGACAGCGCCCGCGTGCCGCTGATCGCGGCGTGTGGCGGTATTGACGGCGGTTTCAGCACCGGGACCAGCATCGTCCCCGGCCTTCGCACCGATCCGGTCAGCCTGATCGATCTGGCGCCGACCATCACCGGGGCGTTCGGCCTCGCCGCCGAATTCCCGGGCCACCCGCTGACCGCCGCTGCTGACCCCGGCCGCACAGTGCTGTCGGAATACCATGACGGCGGCAGCCCGGTCGGCATCACGATGGTGCGCTGGGACCATTGGAAATATGTCCACTACGCCCAGGGGCACGCGCCACAGCTCTTCGATCTGGCGGCAGATCCCGATGAGGTCCGCGATCTTTCCGCCGACCGTCCGGACGTTCTGGCCATCGCCAAAACCCGTATGGCCGCCGAACTGGACCCCGAAGTGGCCGATGCCCGCGCCCATGCCGATCAGGCGCGGCTGGTCGAAGACCTGGGCGGGCGCGAAAAGCTGTTGCAGATGGAACAATGGAACTTCACGCCCACCGACAGCCGGTAAATCTCGGGCGGGATCAGGAAGGCCGCAGGCCCCGGCGACAGGTGGCAGGTGTCAGGTGTCAGCCGACCTGTTCCCCAGACCGCGCCCGCTCTACTTCTTGGCGGGCCGCTCGCCCACCGCGCCACCGGCCTTTTTCCAACCGCCGAACCCGTCCGAGATATGGCTCACGTTCTTCAGCCCCATCTCCTGGGCAACCCGCGCCGACAGGGCCGAGCGCCAACCCGATGCGCAGTAAAAGACAAACCGGTCCCCCGACTGAAACCGTTCCTTGGCATAGGGGCTTTCAGGATCGATCCAGAACTCCAGCATACCCCGCGGCACATGCCAGGCGCCCGGGATCATGCCTTCGCGCTCCAATTCGCGCACATCGCGCAGATCGACAAATGTGACGCCGTCGGCGCCGTGCTGATCCAACAGATCGGCGCCGGGTGCGTGATCCACCATTTCATTGGCCTCGGCGACCATGTCCTTGACTTTCTTCATCTCTTTCCTCCTTGACGTCCGGTCCGCTATACTGCGCACCGGGAAAAAACACTCACATCCACCGACCACCAGATCGCGCCGCATCCGATCATCAGCGCCAGCACGAACAACTGCGAATAATGCAACCGCCCACGCTCCAAAAGCCGCTCGATCGGGCTGGCCGAGTAGGTGTGGATAAACTGGCGGTAGAGGTTCGGGCCAAGGCCCAGCGGCTCCAGCCCCTCCTTATAGAAATACTTCAGAAACTCGCCATGCTTGGCGATGTTCCGGTTGATCAGCGAGATATAGATAAAGACCTGCGCCAGCACAAACACCGGCAGACCCAAAATCGCAGTGTCAGGATGCCCGCAGACAAATCGCTGTCCCGCCTGGCTCGCCAGAAACGAAAAATAAAGGGCCAGCCCGATCATCGTATAACGCAGGATCTCATAGCGCATCGACTGGCCACGCTGCACATGGCCGACATGGGTCTTGTAGATATCAACCCGGAACGCGATCAGTTCCTGGCGTTCGGACTTTACCGTCTCATCCATCGCACCCCCCGCCGCTGGTCCCGCCCTGCCCCATCAATCGCGTCTGTTCAGACCCGACCCATCAATTCCGCACCACTAATCCCGCGCCACTAATCACGCTCGATGGCAACCGCCGTGCCCTCGCCGCCGCCGATGCAAAGCGAGGCAATCCCGCGTTTCACGTCACGTTTCTCCATCTCGTGCAACAGCGTGACGATGATCCGCGTGCCCGACGCACCGATCGGATGGCCCAATGCACAGGCGCCGCCGTTCACGTTCATTTTCTCGCGGGCGATGCCCAACTCGCGCGCCGCTGACATCGGGACCACGGCAAACGCTTCGTTGATCTCCCAAAGATCCACATCATCGACCGACCAACCGGCCCGGTCCAGGACCTTCATCATGGCATCGACCGGCGCCGTGGTGAACCAGCCGGGTTCCTGCGCATGGCTTGCATGCGCCAAAATCCGCGCCCGGACCGGGGCGTCTCCGGCATCCGAAGCGCGCATCAGCACCAGCGCGGCCGCCCCGTCGGAAATCGAAGACGCATTGGCAGGCGTGACCGTTCCGTCCTTTTTGAAGGCCGGCTTCAAATGTGGAATTTTGTCCGGGCGGGCATTGCGCGGCTGCTCATCCGTTGCGACCACCGTCTCGCCCTTGCGCCCCTTGACCGTTACCGGCGCAATCTCGCGCTCGAAGGTGCCATCGGTCTGGGCGGTCAGCGCCGCATCCAGAGATGCAATCGCATAGGCGTCCTGTTCCTCGCGCGTGAACTGGTATTTTTCGGCGCAATCCTCGGCAAAGGTGCCCATCAGACGGCCCTTGTCATAGGCGTCTTCCAACCCGTCCAGGAACATATGATCCTTCATTTCGGCATGTCCCAGCCGCGCGCCACCACGCATCTTGGGAACAACATAGGGCGCATTCGTCATGCTCTCCATGCCGCCCGCGATCACGACATTGCCTTCGCCTGCCCGCAACTGGTCCATGCCCATCATCACGGTTTTCATGCCCGAGCCGCACATCTTGTTGACCGTCGTGCACGGCACCGACAATGGCAGCCCGGCGCCCAACGCCGCCTGACGCGCGGGGGCCTGGCCCTGGCCAGCGGGCAACACGCAGCCCATCAGAACCTCGTCGACATCGGCGGCATCGACACCGGCGCGCTGCAGGGCCGCCCCGATTGCGGCCGCGCCCAGCTGGGGCGCCGTCACGGCGCCCAACTCGCCCTGAAAGCCGCCCATCGGGGTGCGGGCAGCGCCCACGATGACAATTGGATCGGACATGGGGGGTCTCCTTCGGTCGTTGGCGCGACCCTGCCGGGGCAGCGCACTGGATTCAAGTCTTTGGCATGATTCAAGTCTTTGGCATACCGCCCGCTATGCGGCAGCGCGCATCTGCAAGGTCTTTATAATCGCCGTCTGCACGGCCTCTCTACCGCGATATTGATGCTCGGCCTCGGTCAAATCGTTGAACAGGTCCAGCAACACACCGGCCTCGCCCGGCTCCAGGCTGGTCAACGGCGAGACTGAAGTCTTGATCCCGAAGACAACCGCGCCGGTTTCGGGCAACCGGATCAGGGTCTGGCGCTCGGTGCGCAGATATAACCTGCCGCCGGGATCAGGCTCCATCATCAGCTTGTCCGACAGGCCCAGCGGCAGAAACAATTTCGCCGTTGGGTGAACTGTCCAGTTGACCCGGACCAGCGGGCGGTCGGACCGAACCGCCTCGAACACCCGGTTCACCCGCCGCGCCAGATCGTCGTCATAATCGGGCACCGCATCATGAATGATCGTCAATGGCCGCCCCATCTTCTCGGCCAGCAACCAGCGCGCCGGAAAACACAGGATCGCTGCCGCCAGCCGGTATTCGCCCGACGCTGCATCAGGCAGCATGATGCAAAAATCCTCGCAGACCAGATGGGCCATGGCGGTCAGCGGACAGAACAGCTCTTTCAAGGTCAGCTTGCGCGGACCATCGCCCAGATGCGTGTTCAGCATCGTCAGCAGTTCCAGCTCGGCCGGTTCCGCCTCGGACGTGGCCGCGATCACCCGCTCGGAATGATTGCGCATGATCTCGCGCCGCCGGGCCATCTGCGGCGCGAAATCCGCATCCTGAACGGTCCAGTCTGCCATCTTCAGCGGCGACAGCCCCGGCGGGCGCGCCGTGCGCGGATCCATAAACGGCACATAGGGCGCTTTGAGCAGAACCCATGGCGGCATCGGCCCGCTCATGGCCGCGCCCCGATCGAATAGTGCAGCAGATTGAACCCTGTCAGCGCCCGGTGCACCGGTCCCCAACCCGCCTGAAACGCCATCCAGTCCTGTCCTTGTGCAATTTGTCCCAATGTGCGCCCGCCGATCCTGGCAATCAGCGGCGCCGCTGCCGGGTCCAGCGACAGCCCGAACCGGTGCCCGTCCAGCGTCAGGGAAAACGGCTTACCCGCTTTCACATGGCCCGCCAATGCGGCGGCAGCAATGCCGCTCAGACGCGGCACCAGATCGGGTTTGGTCGGGCGCGCTTCGACCCGTCCCCGAGCGGCGGGCACCGCATAGCAGATATGGGTCTTGATATTCCCGGCGAGTTGTTCGGCCACCGTCATGCGCGCCGCCGGGTCCAGCGCCTCGACACGACCGGCAAAATCGTCCGGCAGATACCGCATCGGGTCGTATCGCGCAGGCTCCAGCATCGAAACCAATGCCAGGCCTGAGCGCTCCAGCGCCGCGACCAGGTCGTCAACCGCATAGGCCCGGTCGCGGGCATGCAGCAGCAAATCGTACAAACCGGCGTCCGAAGCGCGATGATCGCCCAGGACCGGATTGCGCCGGAAGGGATGCACCTCGGGCAGGCGCTCCAAGGCCGCCGCGGCCAACCCGACCTTTGCCCCGGGCGCCTCGCCCGCCAGCAACGCCCCAAAGGCCGCCTGCAACGGATAGACGCCCGACCGGCCCAGCGGCGCATAGACCATACAGCCCAGACCGCCCTCCGGCGCCAGGGCGCCCGCCAGCGCCGCGAACCCGGCATCCGGATCTTCCAGATGATGCAGCACGCCGCAGCAATCGACATAATCGAACGGCCCGTATTCGCCCGCCGTCAGCAAGTCGCCGGTAACGAACCGGACCAACAGGCCGCGCGCGGCAATCCGCGCCTCGGCAATGGCCCGGGACGCCTCGGACATATCCAGATACGTAATTTCGGCTGGGCAGCCGATATCGGCCAGCTTTTGCGCCAGCATGACCAGCCCGTCGCCCGTGCCCCCGCCCGCCACCAGCGCGCGAAACGGTTTCGACCAATCGCGCCGCCCCTGAAACAGGAAATGATCGATCTCGACAGGGTGCGAGGGCGAACCGGTGATCAGGCGCGCCGCCTCCTCCGCCGGATCACGGGCCGGATAGGGATAGGCTTCGTACTGGGCGCGGACAGGATCCATGGCCGCTTGGTCTCAGGCAGACCCCGGCTTGTCAATCACCGCCAAGCCGCCGCGCCGCCGGGCAGACTGCGGCGGTGGCGGGTGCATGTCTGGGCGCAATCGTTCACCAAGCGCGAAAAAACGACAAGGCTTGGCAAATTTGACAATGCATCCCCATTCCCGGTGGATAGGCTGACCGCAAAGGGAGGCCAAACGATGAACCAGCACTATGCCGACAACCGCAAGATCGGCCCTGGTACCGGCACCCAGCCTGCGACCAAGCCAGACGGCACCCCTGCCGACAATGACCGGGTCGAAATCGGCCCGACCCAGCTTGCCTTCGACGAATGGGCCGCCGCAGGGATCGAAGCCCCCAACCTGGAACGTATGCGCCGCCACCGGTATGACCGGCTGCTGGCCGCCCTGCACAAATGGGACTATGGCGCCCTTTTGCTGACCGATCCGCTCAACATCCGCTACGCCACCGACACCACGAACATGCAGCTTTGGAACGCGCACAATCCGTTCCGCTACTGCCTGCTTTTGCCCGATGGCTACATGATGCTGTGGGACTATGTGCGCAACGAGCATCTGAGTTCCTTCAACCCGCTGGTGCGCGAGGTCCGCTCGGGCGCCGGGCTCTTCTATTTCTCGGCAGGCGATCAGATGCACGAGCGCGCAAAGTCGCTGACCGATCAGATCAAATCCTTGATGAAAGAGCATGGCAGCCAGAACAACCGCATCGCGGTCGACAAGCTGATGCTGGACGGCGTGCGCGCCTTCGAGGCAGGCGGGCTTGAAGTGTGCGAGGGCGAGGAGATGATGGAAAAGACCCGCGCCATCAAGGGGCCGGACGAAATCGCCGCCATGCGCTGCGCGATCCATGCCTGCGAAGCCGCGATGCACGAGATGGAAGCCGCCCTGACCCCGGGCATGACCGAGGTTGACGCCTGGGCTGTCCTGCAATCGGGCAATTTCGTGCGCGGCGGCGAATGGATCGAAACCCGCATCCTGTGCAGCGGCCCGCGCACAAACCCCTGGATGCAGGAATGCGGTCCGCGCGTGATCGGCCAGAACGAGCTTTTCGCCTTCGATACCGACATGATCGGTTGCTATGGCATGTGCGCCGATCTCTCGCGCACCTGGTGGATCGGCCCGGACGACCCCTCGCCCGAGCAGCGCCGCCTCTATCGCGAAGCGCACGCCCTGATCATCGAAAACACCGCGTCGCTGAAACCCGGCATGACCTTTGCCGAAGTCACCCATGCGGGCCGGTTGCTGGCCGAAGAGTTCATCCCGCAGCGCTATGGCTCGAAAATGCACGGCGTCGGTCTTTGCGATGAATGGCCGTCGATCAAATGGCCGACCGATCTGCCGGATGTCGGCCAGGACTATGTGCTGGAACCCGGCATGATGCTGTGTGTCGAGGCCTATCTCGGCATCCCGGGCGCCCCGGACGGCATCAAGCTGGAAGATCAGGTCCTGATCACCGAAGACGGCGTCGAAAATCTGACGCGATATCCGTTCGACGAAAAACTGCTGTCCTGACCCGCCCCGCCTGGCGCACCGCCCGCAGCACCCCAAACACAAGGACCATCCATGCGTCCCTTCGAAGGTATCCGGGTTCTCGACCTGTCCCACGTTCTGGCAGGGCCGTTCTGCACCTATCAACTGGCCGTGCTGGGCGCCGATGTCATCAAGATCGAGGCACCGCACCGCCCCGACGTGACCCGCCCCGAAGGGGTCGTGCCGCAGTTGAACGATCAGCTTTACGGCACCTACTACCTGACCCAGAACGGCGGCAAGCGCGCCATCACTCTGGATCTGTCGACCGAGGACGGCAAGGCCGTGATGGAACGCCTGGTCAAGGGCGCCGATGTCCTGTTTCAGAACTTCGCAGGCCAGGCGATTGACCGCCTGGGCTTTGGTTATGACGCCTGCGCCGCGCTCAATCCGAAACTGGTCTATGCCACCGTGACTGGGTATGGGCGCACGGGACCCAAGGCCGAGCACCCGGCCTATGACGTGGTCATTCAGGCGTTCTCCGGCATGATGCACGCCAACCGCCCAGACGGCACGCCGCCTGCCCGCATCGGCCCGCCCGTCATCGACTACGGCACCGGTGCCCAGGCCGCGCTTGCGATCTCGGCCGCCCTGTTGCAGCGCGAGCGCACGGGACGCGGACAACGGGTCGATGTCTCGATGCTCGACAGCGCAATGATGCTGATGAGCGCCCTGGTCACCGACACGCTGACCAATGGCCAGGCCCAGCGCATCTACGATCAGGTCCACCCCCATCATGCTGGCTATGGCACCTATGACGCCGCAGACGGCGTGCTGATGGTCGGCGCCTATACCGACGCGCAGATGGCCAGTCTGATGGGCGCCGTGGGCGAAACCGGGCGGGCGGCGCAGATCCGCAGCCAAAGCCCGGCAGAGGTGCTTGACGATTATGATCAGGACCGCGCGCGCCTCACCCGGCAACTTGCCACCAAAACGGCCCAGGACTGGGAAGATATCCTCAACGCCGCCCATGTTCCCGCCGCCCGTGTGCGCCGTCTGGACGAAGCCTTGCAACACCCGCAGATCGCGGCGCGAAACGGGATACAACCCGTTGAAGGGATCGCTGACGGACCGGGTGCGTTGCCCGTTGCAGGCTATCAGTATGACCATGGCGGCCCGTCGCTCGACAAAAGACCGCCGCGTTTCGGCGAACACACCGACGAGGTCCTCGGCGAACTCGGCTTCTCCGAGGCCCAGATCGCAAAGATGCGCAGCGCCGGGGCCATCTGAACCCTTCCAATATGCCGATCGGCACGGCGCGGGTTTGCGCTTGCCGCGGCCCACCGATCCCGTCAGGCTGAAGGGCAAGCTTGCAAAGGGAGCCGCCCCATGATCCTGGTCCACCACCTGCGCGTCGGGCGCTCGCTGTTCACCGTCTGGCTGCTGGAAGAACTCGGCCTCGATTACGAGCTTAAGATCTATCTGCGCCACCCGGAAACGAACCGCGCCGGACCCGAACTGCGCGAACCCCATCCGCTCGGTAAATCCCCTGTGATCGAAGACGGCGACCTGAAGCTCGCCGAATCCGGTGCGATCGCCAGTTACCTGATCGACACCTACGACCCCGATCACCTGTTGGCCCCGCCCCCGGGCGACCGTGCGGCCCGCGCCCTGTGGCTGCAATGGCTGCACTATTCCGAAGGTTCGGCTTTTCTGCCCTTTATGATGAAGCTGCTGCTGGCGCGCGAGGCCGAGCCGAAATCGGCGGTCTTTTCTGCCTTTGCGGGCGGCGAGGTCCCGTTGCATCTCGACTATATCGCGGGCCAGTTGGGCGATAAGGACTACCTTCTCGGCGACCGCCTTCAGGCGCCGGATATCGGCCTTGGCTTCATTCTCTTCCTTGCCCACCGGCTCGGCGAACTGAACGGCCATCCCACCTTGCAGGCCTACTTGCAACGCCTGACCTCGCGCCCGGCCTTCCTGCGCGCCAAAGAACGGGCGGGTGAATAGCGTGCTGAAATGAATGCACGGGTGACACCGCGATCCGATCACCGGCCGCCCGGCCATAGATATGGCATTCCGGCGCGATGGGGCTGATGGTACGGTGAACCCCTGCTGCTGAACATGGCCCGGCTGCAGCCGGTGAAAACAACCACTGCGAAAACGGCGGGGCCAGCACAAAAGGCATGAACACGATGATCAAACTGCTAAGATCTGTCATGGCCGGGCTACTCGCCGCTGCCATCATGCTGCCTGCCCAGGCCGACGAGGCCGCAGGAAAATATAGTATGGTTCGCCCGCCACAGCCAACCAATGATCCGACCAAGATCGAGGTCGTATTTGTGTTCTGGTATGGGGCGCCGCACGCGTATTCGATGCTGCCATTCGAGGAAGACTTCATCGCCTCTGCCGCCAGCGATGTCGATATCGTCCATATGCCAGCGATATTCCGGGAAAGCTGGTTGCCTCATGCGCGCCTATACTACACTGGCGAACTCCTCGGTGTTGCCGACAGCTTGCATCGCTCTGCATTCGAAGCAGTTCACGAAAATAATCAGCCACTTAAGACCAAGCAGGCTATTCAGGCCTTCACTGCGGCACACGGAATCAGTCAAGACGATTTCGCGAAAACCTATGATAGTTTCGCGGTTGAGACCCTCGTCCGAAAGTCAATGGTAATGCAGGGCAAGTACGGTGTTCAAGGTGTTCCCAGCGTTATCGTGAACGGGAAATATCGCACCGCGGGCAGCCTGGCGGGCAGTTACTATGAAATGTTCAAGGTTATAAATGTGTTGATCGAGAGAGAGCGGAATTCGAATAAGTAATCATGCCTTGACCCAGGGCTGTCAGCCCGCATTTCCCATATAGTTTGCCTTTCGTGAGGGTATGGCCGCTAATGGCGGCCTTCCAAGCAATTTCTGCCTCTGATCCTCGTGGGATGCGGCGTGCCGGCCGCGAAGCGCGGCCGCTCAGGACACTCCGACCGCTTGAGGCCTCGTTCCGCCCGGTTTCAGGGGCACCTCTGCCGCCTTCACCACCGCTAACCCTCTGTGAAGATTACATTATCACGGTTCGCAGTGCGTCGAAACCGGTCATCATCTGGGGAATGTGGGGGCAAAATTCTGCGGCCTCTTCGGGCACCACTCTGCTAATCGGCCTGACCGGACCGGCCTGCCAGGTGCAACGAGCATTTGTTTCAAACCCTCCTGCTTCGTTGATCGGCGCGTGATTGCGGGCGGCGCCGCGGCTTCCTAACTCCGGTATATGATCAAGGGAGGCGGCAAATGAACGTGCAAATCTCAATCGCGCAGGTGGACGAAGTCGATGCGAAAGCAGCCTGGGATCTGCTCAGCGAAACGGACGGGGCTGTGCTGGTCGATGTCCGCTCGCGCCCGGAATGGAGCTTTTCCGGCATGGCGGATCTTTCCGCGATCGACCGCGACGTGGTGACTGTCGAATGGCAGACCTGGCCGAACATGGCGCCCAATCTCGGATTTCTCGCCGATCTGGAAACGCAGCTTGGCGACCGAACGCCGCCCCGCATGTTCTTCATGTGCCGCATGGGCGGGCGTGCCTTTGCCGCCGCGCGCGAAGTCGCGCGTCAGATGCACGACCGCGGCGTCAATCTGCACATCACAAATATCATCGGCGGGTTCGAAGGTGATCAGAACGCAGACGGTCAACGCGGAAAGATCAACGGCTGGAAGGCAGAAGGATTGCCCTGGCGCCAAAACTGAGGCAGTTCGCGACAAGCTGCGCCGCATTCGGGCAAGACTTGCACTCCTGACCCACCCAAGCATCGGGTCAGGAGGATCTCGCCATGAATGACCACAGCCCTACCCGCAAGATCGACCCGACCCGCACGCGCCCGGACGGCAGCCCCGATGATAACGACCGGGCCGAAATCGGGCCAACGCCGCTGGCCTTCGCCGAATGGGCCGAAGCAGGTCTGACCCCTCCGAACCTCGCCCAGATGCGCGCCGACCGCCACGCCCGGCTGGTCCAGGGGATCAATGAACGCGGCTATGGCGGCGCACTGCTCTTTGACCCGCTCAACATCCGGTTTGCCACCGATTCAACGAATATGCAGGTCTGGAACTCCCACAACCCGTTCCGCGCCTGTTTCGTCGGCGCCGACGGCTATATGGTGCTGTTCGACTTCAAGGGCGGGCCGGACAAGGTGCTGTCCGATTTCAATCCGCTGGTCGACGAAGTGCGCGGCGGCGCGTCGATGTTCTACTTCATCAATGGCGACATGGAAGATGACGACGCCAAGGACTTTGCCGGTGTCATCGGCAAGCTGATGGACGCCCATGCCCCGAACCGGCGCCTGGCAATCGACAAGATCGCCATCCCCGGCTACCGCGCCTTCATGGATCGCGGCTTCATCATCGAAGCAGGCGAGGAACTGACCGAGCGCGTGCGCGCGGTCAAAGGCGCGGACGAGATCCTGGCCATGCGCTGCGCCATGCATTCAACCGAAATCGCCTGCCAACTGATGCAAGATGCCGCCGCGCCGGGCAAAACCGAAGACGATGTCTGGTCGGTCCTGCACGCCGAAAACATTCGCCGCGGCGGGGAATGGATCGAATGCCGGCTGCTGTCGTCGGGCCCGCGCACCAACCCCTGGTTCCAGGAATGCGGACCCCGCGTGCTCCAGAACGGTGAAATACTGGCCTACGACACCGACCTGGTGGGGCCCTACGGCATCTGCGCCGACATCTCCCGCACCGTCTGGGTCGGCGATGGCGAGCCAACGGCGGAAATGAAGCGCCTCTACCGGGTCGCCCACGACCATATTGTCGAAAACACGGAAATCCTGGCCCCCGGCAAAAGCTTCAAGGAAATCACCTTCGGCGGACACCAGCTTGCCGACGAGTTCGTCAAAAGCCGGTACGGCGTCAAGATCCACGGCGTCGGCCTTTGCGACGAATGGCCGTCGATCAAATACCCGCAGGACTGGCGCGCCGGCGATTTTGATCACGTCCTGGTCCCAGGCATGACGCTGTGCGTCGAGGCGCTGATCGCCCATGAAGGCGGCGACTTCTCGATCAAGCTGGAAGATCAGGTGCTGATCACCGAAACGGGCGTCGAAAACCTGACCAAGTTCCCGTTCGACGAACAGTTCCTGCGCTAACGAACCGGCAACCCACAGGCAACGGGCCCGTCACAACGCCGCGGCGCCTGCCATCCGGCGCCGCAGAGCAGATAGCAGCGCGTCCACCCTTGCACGCCAAACCGCCAACAGGCATCAATCCAGAATGCGTGGCCCACTCCATCCGTCTCTCTACGACACGTCCGACTGGCAAAACCGCTGGTGGTATGTCTCGGCCCCCGACTGGACCGGCCCGCCGCCACTGAACACTGACGACACCGCCGAGGTCGTCATCATCGGCGGCGGCTTTGCGGGTCTCTCGACCGCCATCGGCCTGGCGGAACGCGGCATCCAGGCCGCCGTGCTCGACGCCGCCGAAATCGGCTGGGGCGCGTCCGGGCGCAATGGCGGCATCGTCGGTTACGGCTCGTACAAGCGGACCGAGGACGCAATGATCAGCGCATTCGGCCAGGCCGAGATGGACCGCTATCACGGCCACCTGCGCGACGGCATCGCCCTAACCCGCGCTTTTGCGACCCAAAACAATGTCCCCGTTCAGGGCGAGGCCGAGCTGATCCTCGCCCATTCCGATAAGGCCCTCGCATCGCTCCGGTCGGGCCGCATCCGCGCCAGCGAGACCAAGACCCCTTTCGCGCCAGACCCAAACGCCCCCATGGCGCGCCTTGGCGGCATCTATATCGGCCCCTGCTTCGGCATCCAGCCGCTGCAATATGTGCGGGCGCTGGCCGACCACGCGATCTCCCTCGGCGTCAAGGTCTACCCGCAGTCCGAGGTTCGGCGCTGGCACCGCGAAGGCGGCAAACACCGGATGGAAACCGCGCAGGGATCGGTCACCGCGGACAAAGCCATCCTGGCCGCAAATGGATTTACCCCTGACAATCTGCACCCCGCGCTCGCCGCGCGCGCGGTCCCTGTCATCTCGCAGATCGGCGTCACCCGGCGCCTGACCAACGCCGAACGCGACGCCAATCCCTGGCTGGGCGACAACCCGGTCGCGACCACCAAGAACCTGCTCTACTATCTGCGCCTGCTGCCCGAGGGGCGATTGCTGTTCGGTCAACGCGATGCGGCCACCGGATCGCCCGCAAACCGCGCCAAAGGACGCGCCTCGATCCGGGGCAACATCGCCGCCGCATTCTCGGGCCTGCAGGATATCGAGGTCGATTATCACTGGAACGGCCCGATCTGCGCGACCCGCGATCTGAAACCGTCGGTTGGCGCCCTGCCGGATGACCCCAGCGTCTTTCACGCCTTCGCCTGGCACGGCTCGGGCATCAATTCGGCCCAGACCGCCGGGCGCCTGCTGGCCGACGTGATCGCGACCGGCGATCAGTCCGTCCTGCCCGCGCCGCTGCGCGGTCTGCCGCCCAAAGTCCCGCTGCCGGGCCTGCGCCCGCTCTGGGTCCGCATGGCGATCGCCCGCCAGCAGGTGCAGGACCATTTTAACTGACGCACCAGTTTTCTTCCCACAAACAGCGTCTGCAACATTCTCGCACACCATATCTTGCGTTAACCATCCCGAACCTGCCATAGTGATAAACTCAGGCAATCGCACCGAAGGAGCATCCCGAAAATGGGGGCCATCGACCTTTTCGACAGCGACCAGGACAAGAGTTACACCGCCGCTTCCATCGAATCGCTGGAGGAGATGGAGGCCGTCCGCCTGCGCCCGGGCATGTATATCGGCGGCACAGATGACCGGGCGCTGCATCACTTGGTTGCCGAGATTCTCGACAATTCGATGGACGAAGCGGTTGCCGGACATGCCAGCCGGATCGAAATTGAACTGCTTGCCGACGGCTCCTGCGCCGTTACCGACAATGGCCGCGGCATTCCGGTCGAAGCGCACCCCAAGCACCCCGAAAAATCCGCGCTCGAGGTCGTGTTCACCAAGCTGCACGCGGGCGGCAAGTTTTCCGGCAAAAACTACGAAACCTCCGGCGGTCTGCACGGCGTTGGCGCGTCGGTCTGCAACGCGCTCTCGGACAGCCTGCGGGTCGAGGTTGCGCGCGGCAAACAGCTCTACGCCCAGGAATTTTCGCGCGGCAAACCGCTCGGTCCGATTGAGAACCTTGGACCGATGCCGAACCGACGCGGCACCATGGTCCGGTTCCATCCCGACCCCGAAATCTTCGGTGAACGCGCCGCGCTCAAACCGGCGCGGCTGCACCGCATGGCCCGGTCCAAAGCCTATCTCTTCCGCGGCGTCGAAATCCGCTGGCGCTGCGCCCCCGAACTGATCGGCGACAAGGACGAAACCCCGGTCGAGGATACGTTCCGCTTCCCGGGCGGGCTGGCCGATTATCTGACGCACACCCTCGAAGACACCGTCTTTTTCGGCGACGCGCCTTTTTCAGGCAAAGTCGACTTCAAGGAACGGTTTCAGAACGGCGCTGTCGGCTCGGTCGAATGGGCGCTGGCCTGGACCCCGGCCCGCGACGGCGCCGTCGCCAGTTATTGCAACACCATCCCGACACCGGAGGGGGGAACGCACGAGGCAGGCTTTTGGGCCGCCGTGACCAAGGGCCTGCGCGCCCATGGCGAACTGGTTGGCCTGAAAAAAGCCGCGCAAATCACCCGCGATGACGTGCAGGGCACCGCCGCCGCCATGATCTCCGCCTTTATCCGCGACCCGGAATTCGTCGGACAGACCAAGGACCGGCTGGCAACGGTCGAGGCATCGAAACTGGTCGAAGGCTCGGTCCGCGACCGCATCGACACTTGGCTGGCGGGCGATCCGAAAACCGCAGGCGCGATCCTCGAATACCTGGTCGAGCGCGCGGACGAGCGCCTGCGC
The DNA here is from genome assembly GCA_951813525.2 of uncultured Limibaculum sp. Taxonomy (GTDB): domain Bacteria; phylum Pseudomonadota; class Alphaproteobacteria; order Rhodobacterales; family Rhodobacteraceae; genus Thermohalobaculum. Next base: position 256,866 of record CATOTJ020000002.1, on the reverse strand, counting down.
CGCCGCCAGGAAAAGGAAACCCAGCGCAAGTCCGCCACAAAGAAACTGCGGCTCCCCGGCAAGCTGGTCGATTGCTCAGCAAAATCGCGCGAGGGAACTGAAATTTTTCTGGTCGAGGGCGACAGCGCCGGCGGTTCCGCCAAAATGGCACGCCTGCGCGAGATCCAGGCGCTTTTGCCCCTGCGCGGCAAGATCCTGAACGTGCTCGGCGCTGCTTCGTCGAAACTGAATCAAAACCAGGAACTTTCCGATCTTTGCCAGGCGCTCGGCGTCGGTCTCGGCGCGAAATATTCGAACGACGACCTGCGCTATGACAAGGTCATCATCATGACCGACGCCGATGTCGACGGCGCCCATATCGCCGCGCTGCTGATGACGTTTTTCTACACGCAGATGCGGCCCCTGATCGCTGCCGGTCACCTCTACCTCGCCATGCCGCCCCTCTTCCGCCTGACCCAGGGCGCGCGCCGCGTCTATGCCAAGGACGACGCCGAAAAGGACCGGCTGCTGGAAAAGGGCCTGGGCGGTAAGGGCAAGATCGACGTCTCCCGCTTCAAAGGCCTCGGCGAAATGGACGCCAAGGACCTGAAGGAGACGACGATGGACCCGGCCACGCGCCAGCTCATCCGCGTCTCGATCGCCGACGATGAAGGCGATACCGGAAATCTGGTCGAACGCCTGATGGGCAAGAAACCCGAAATGCGGTTCCAGTACATCCAGGAAAACGCCCGCTTCGCCGAGGATCTGGACGTCTAGGGCAACCTACCGCCAGCCCGACCGCTCAGGCGCCGCAAGGCGACGAAGCACGTCTTCACGGCAGCGGACCCGGCCGGGGAACCCGGGCGCCGCCGAATTTTCTCCGCACCCACGAACCGCCGGACATCCACGCAAGATCACCCGGGATATCTTTAACGATAAGTTAGCGAACCATCTGTCCCGAACAGATCACCGAAAGATATCCCCGGTAAATCCTGTAACAGCTTCACGAACAGAATCTCCCCGAAATCACCTCACCGCGAACCATTTGACTTCGCGCTTTCCCGCCCTTCGAAACCATGCCATCACGCCCCGATGCGCGCGCTGCCCGAAACACCGCAAACCGGTCTGATGATCATGACACTGGCGATGTTCATCGCGCCGGGCATGGATGTCTTTGCCAAGCTGCTGACCGCCAACGCATCGCCTGCGCAGGTCACGCTGGGGCGCTTTTTGGTGCAGACCGCCCTTTTGCTGCCCATCGTCATGGTCATGGGGCAATGGTCCGGTCCGCGCCGGGCACATTGGCTGGCGGGTCTTTTCCTGGCGCTCGCGCTGGTCTGCATCAACGCAGCCTTTGCGGTCATGCCGATCGTCAACGCAATTGCCATATTCTTCGTCGAACCTCTTGTTCTAACGGTCCTTTCCGTTCTGATCCTGGGCGAGAAAATCGGCTGGCGCCGGATGGCCGCCGTCGTGGTCGGATTGGTTGGCGCGCTGATCGTGATCCGCCCGAACTGGGATGAATACGGCCCAACCGCGATCCTGCCACTGGGCGCAGCCGCATTCTTCGCCTGCTATATGCTGGTCACCAAGACCTTGGCGACAGGACCCAACAAGCTGGCGCTGCAACTCTGGACCGGAATCGCCGCCCTGGTTTTTCTATGCGTTTTCAGCGTCTTGGGGCATCTAAACCAGCTTTCGGTTGCCAAACTGTCGATACCTGCGGCGGGTGATCTGTGGCTCTATCTTGGCATGGGGGCGCTCGCCGTTATGACCCATCAGATGCTGGTCCACGCGCTGGCCCGCGCCGACGCCTCGATGGCCGCCCCGCTGCAATACCTCGAAATCGTCTCGGCCACGCTGTTCGGCTGGTGGGTCTTCTCGGACTTTCCCGACCTGTTGACCTGGACCGGTGCTGCGATCATCATTGCGTCTGGTCTTTACGTCTTCCACCGCGAGCGGCAATACAGCCAGAATCCGACATGATGTTTCCAAGACAACTCATTGCTATAGCGCTCCTTTTCGGCCTCTCCGCTTGCGACGAACCGGCCGTGATCAGCAAGGTCGACCGCCGCCCGGACTTGGTTCTCAAGGATCTCTGGCGGCTCCAGGACGACCGCGGCATCCCGGTCGAAATCCATGGCACGCCGTTTCGCCGGATCACCGATGCCGACCTGACCGCGGCGCTGAAGGTCCCGCCCGAGGCGCCCCAGGAAATCACCTTCTATCTGACGCCGACCGGCGGCGCGGAACAGCCCTGGCGCATCGTCCTGCACTTCAACCCCCAGGGCCCGCCCAACGCCTCGCGTGATTGCGGCTTCACACGCGAAACCCGAACTAACGCCTTGCCGGAAAAAGGTTTTTCCATGCACTTCGTGATCTGCAAAGGCCGCGAATGGAAAGCACACGCCTTCCTGGAAGTGACCGAAATCGAAGAAGGCGACCTTGCAGCCTTCCAACGCCACGTTCAAAGCATGACCTCGGCAATCTTCCACGAAGAGAAAGACCCCTGACCCCTTGAAACCCCCCGAACTCTACGCTAGATGCACATCCCTTCGGCGGGTGTATAGCTCAGTTGGTAGAGCAGCTGACTCTTAATCAGCGGGTCGTAGGTTCGAGCCCTACTACACCCACCAAGAAGCCCTAAAGTTTCAAAGCCTTATGGCTACGGACCGATCCTGCGCGGTTTCTGGGTGCCGGCGAACGACGCTTTCAAAGCGGCGGCCAAGCAGACATCGGACCTTACCCACCTCCAGCCCCAAGTCCGCTCAAGCCCGCACCCCGTTGGTCGCCTTTAGGATTGCGCTGACCAATGCGTCGCGTTCAGTGCCCAAATCCTGCTGGCTACGCCCGTTGGCCGAGGCCAGAACCCCTTCGGACAGAACCCTCTGGGTTTCTTCGTCCAGCCGGGGGTCGCCCATCCCGTCCCACCAGCCGTGAAAGCTTTCGGCGAAGTGGTCCATATAGGCCTTCAGGCCGCCTGGACCCGCGGCAAGGTGCCAAATCATATTCGGCCCCATCGCTGCCCAACGCACGCCCGGCCCGGCCCAGATGGCCTTGTCGACGTCTTCGACCGTGGTCACGCCTTCGGTCACCAGACTGATCGCCTCGCGCCACAGCGCAGCCTGCAGCCGGTTGGCAACATGGCCCGGCACTTCCTTCATCATGCGGATGGTAACCTTGCCCAGTGCGGCATAGATCGCCTCGGCCCGTTCCAGCACGCCAGGGGCGGTGCGTTCGTTTCCCATGATCTCGACCAACGGGATCAGGTGCGGCGGGTTGAAAGGGTGCCCGAGGACGATGCGCGACGGATCGCGCCACCCGGTTTGCATCTGTGACAGCGTCAATCCGGAAGCCGAGGAGGAAAGAATGGCGTCCGGCGCCATCGCCTCTTCGATCTCGGCATAAATCGCGTGTTTGATCGCCACGCGCTCGGGAACGCTTTCCTGAATGAAGGCGGCGCCATCGACAGCCTCGGCCGCTGATGCGCAAAACGTCACCGCATCGCGCGTGCCGTTCCCGGTCAGGCCCAGCTCCTCCATCACCGGCCAGGCGGTATCGATATAGGCCTGCAATCGCTCTTCGGCGCCGTCTGCGGGATCGCAGGCGCGTACAGGATGGCCATGTGCCAGGAACAGCGCGGTCCAGGAGGCGCCGATTACACCCGTGCCCAGCGAGGCATATGTCTCTTTCATCAGAATAATCCCGGATTAAGCGGTGACGCAGCGGTCATGCCGCCATCGACGGTGAACATCTGGCCGGACGCGAACCCGGCCTCGTCCGAGGCGAGCCAGATCGCCATCGAGGCGATGTCTTCGGGATTGCCGAAGCGGCGCACAGCGTGCCGTGCGATCGCATCCTTACGCGCGGCATCGGGGTCACCCGCCAGGTCGAACCCTGCGTCCAGCATCCCTGTTTCGATCCATCCCGGACAGATGGCATTGCACCTTATCTCCGGCCCGTGATCGACGGCGATCGATCGGGTCAATCCGTGCACGAACGCCTTGGAGGCATTGTAAAGGGCCATGGACGGGTCGGCGACGGTGCCGGAGATCGAGCCGATATTGATGATCGATGCACCGGCGCGCATTCTGGGAATTGCGGCGCGGCAGCAGTTGAATACGCCCCGGCAGTTCGCACCGATGACCAGATCCCAGTCCTCATCCTTCGAGTCTGCGACCGTTTTTTCAACCTGCACGCCCGCGTTGTTCACCAGAATGTCGATCTCTCCCGCGGCTTCGATCAACGCGGCTGCCTGGGCGGTTTCCGAGACATCTGCCGTGACCCAGAGCGCGCCGGGCACCTCGGCTTCGCCCCGCCCGCAGGTCACAACCGACGCACCTTCGCGCAGAAAGGCCTCGACGATGGCGCGGCCGATCCCCTGGCGCCCGCCGGTGACAACCGTATGTTTGCCCTGCAGTCCCATCCGTGGGCCACCATCGCCACTGACCGATAGTTTAGTTTGCATGGCTCCCTCCCTAGAACGCCACCTGATCGCCGCCCTTCAGCGCCAGCCGCCTACGCGCCTCCGCCGGGGTGGCGACCTTCAGGCCCAGATTTTCGATGATGGTTCGAATGCGCGTGACTTGCTGTGCGTTCGAGGTTGCAAGTTCGCCCTTGCCGATGAAAAGGCTGTCCTCCAACCCGACTCGCAGGTTGCCGCCCAGCATGGCGGCCTGGGTCGCGAACGGCATCTGATGGCGGCCTGCGGCCAGCACCGACCATTCGTACTCCCCGCCGAACAGCTTGTTGGCGATGGTGTGCAGGTGCATCAGGTTGTCCAGATCCGCGCCGACCCCGCCCAGAACGCCGAAGACCATCTGCACAAAGAACGGCGGCTTCACCATGCCCTGGTCGACGAAATACGCCAGATTATAGAGATGGCCGAGGTCGTAGCATTCAAATTCAAACCGGGTGCCATGGCCCTCGCCCAACTCTTTCAGGATGAACTCGATATCGGCGAACGTGTTGCGGAAAATGAAGTCGCGGGTCATTTCCAGGAATGCAGGTTCCCACTCGTGCTGCCAGTTCTCGTACTTCTCCAGCATCGGAAAGATACCGAAATTCAGCGATCCAACGTTCAGCGACGCCATTTCAGGGCTGGCGGTCAAGGCGGCACGCAAGCGTTCCTCCCGGGTCATGCCCAGCCCGCCGCCTGTCGAGACGTTGACCACCGCATCGGTCTGCTGGCGGATGCGCGGCAAGAACTGCATGAACGTCTCGGCGCGCGGATCGGGCTTGCCGGTCTCCGGGTCGCGGGCGTGCAAATGGATGACAGATGCACCGGCCTCGGCGGCCTCGACACTCGCCGCAACGATCTGATCAGGCATGATCGGCAGGTGGGGCGACATGGTCGGGGTGTGAATTCCGCCGGTTGGCGCGCAGGTGATGATCACAGGTTTGGGCATCTTACGTTCCTTCTGGGCGTAGGGTGCGTGCACGCACCCTACAACTTCATCTGCTGAACCTGGGCGGAAAGCCCGCCGTCCAGAACCCACAATTGCCCGGCAGCATAACGCGCTTCGTCCGAGGCGAGCCACGTCACGAGGTTCGCGATGTCCTCCGGCGTGCCATAGGTCCGCATCGGATGCACATCGCGCACGGCCTGCTGCAGCTGATCGATGTTCTGCCCGCCGCCGCCAGAGCCATCGCCCGTAAAGAACGATTGCAGCATGGGGGTGTCCACATAACCCGGGCAGATCGCATTCACGCGGATGCCTTCCGGCCCATGGTCGCATGCCATGGCTTTGGTCAGCGCATGGACCGCGCCCTTGGTGGCGCAGTAAGCGGCCAGCCCCGGATCGGCGATGAACCCGTCATAGGACCCAAAGTTGATCACGCTGGCCCCTGTGGGGTTCCTGGACGCGGCTTCGCGCAGAACCGGCAGTGCGTATTTCGATGTCAAGAACATGCCATCGACGTTGATCGCAAAGGACCGGCGCCATTCCTCCAGCGTGGTGTCCTCGATCGTCTTCTCGATCTCGATCCCAGCCGCATTAACCAGCACATCGAGATGTCCCCAGTGCCGGGCAATCCGGGCCATGCCGTCTTTAGCGGCCTCTTCCGATGTCACGTCATATTTCACGACCCGCACGCCGTCGGGGGCGTCGGGCCAGTCTGCAACGTCACCCGCCATCACCCGCGCGCCTTCTGCCGCAAAGCGCGCACAGATGGCCCGGCCGATCCCACCGCAGCCGCCGGTGACAAAGGCGGTTTTGCCGTCCAGCCGCCCGGTCATGACGCCGCCCCTGCATAGGCGTCCAGCACCAGGCCATGGAAGTGGTGCAACGCATGCTCGGATTTGCCGGACCCGTCCGGGTCATGCACGATCCGGCCCTGCTGGAACGCCGGTGTCGCCATTCCGCGCTGAATGCTTTCAACCAAGCCGATGTCTTCGACTTGCAGAACTTCGTCCAGATAACGGATGGCCTCGCGCTCCATCTCGTCGGGTTCCGGCGTCTGAAGAAAGAAATCATACGTCTCCAGCGTGCGGTCGGGCCCGGCCGGAATGATGTTCAGGACGATCATGCTGGACCGGCCCGGATACCGCATCAGGCAGGTTGTCGGCCACAACCACCACACCGCGTGGGTCCGCACCGTGGCGTTCGACACGTCATAGGCCGCGTTGTTGCCCTTGCCCGCCTCGGCCATATGGCTGGAATAGATCCCGTGCGTGGTCACCTTGTAGGTGTCCATATCGACCAGGGTGCAGAAATCCTTGTGCGCGGTCGGGCAGTGGTAACACTCCAAAAAATTGTCGACAACATTCTTCCAGTTGGTCCGAATGTCATAGGTCAACCGGTGGCCAAAGGTCAGATCGCCCACATCGGGCGCCCAATGCAGGATCTCGGCCGCCAGATCCCCGGACTGTTCGGCCAGCGGTGCGGCATCAGGGTCGAGATTGACATAGATGAAGCCGCAAAATTCCCCGACCTGCACGGCATCCAGGCAGATTTCGCCAGGGTCGAACCCGACCAGATTTTCGGTTTCCGGCGCGCGGCGCAGTTGCCCGGTCAGATCATAAACCCAGGCGTGATAAGGGCACATAATCCGTGTCGTCTCGCCCTCGCCCTGCAACAGATGGTGCGCGCGGTGCTTGCAGACATTGTAGAACGCCCGCAAAACACCGTCGCGATCGCGCAGGATGGCGATTGGCCGTCCGGCAACCTCGGTCGCCAGATACGAACCTGGCGTTCGCAGTTTCTCGACGTGACACACCCACTGCCATGACCGTGCGAAGACAGCATCCAGATCCTGCTGATACCAACGTTGCTCGGTATAGGCTTCGGCAGCCAGCGACAGGGACTTTGCCGGGTCCGGGTCATAGCCACGCCGGATGCGGGTCAATTCCTCAGGCGAAATCGGTAGGGTCATGGCACACTCCGCGAATGCTGGGCGATATGAACCTCGTTAGATTTCCGCCGATCGGCAGGTTCGGCTATGCATAATCGGACAGAAATCAGTCGAAATCGGACATTCGGGCGGACGGGCGGGCGGACGGGCGGGCGGACGGGCGGGCAGACGGTCGGCGATGCATCGGCCAGGCCCGAAACTCGAACGGGACCCGGCCCTCGGTGCGGTCCTGACTGGGCGGCATGCCAAACCGTTCGCGATAGGCCCGGCTGAATGTGACCTGACTGCGAAAACCCGAGGCGACGGCAACTTCCGTCAACGGCATTTCGGTCTGGGTCACCAGCCCGCGCGCCCGGTCCAACCGAATGTCCCGATAGTAAAGAGCTGTGGTCTTGCCCAGATGCCGGGCGAACAGGCGGTTAAGCTGCCGCTGCGAAATACCGGTGCCTGTGCTGATCTCGGGGATCGTCAACGGATCTTCCAGATGCGCCTCCATCAGCCGGATCGCCGCGCGGACCGTGCCGGGAACGCTATGACCCAATGGTTCGGTGAGGCTCGGCAGTTGCGACATGCCATAGGTCCGCATGGACTGGTGAAACACATACCGCGCTGCCGAGTTCGCGACCGTTTCGCCATAACTCTCGCGCAGGATCTGAAGCGCCAGGTCCGCTGAAGCCTCCCCGCCGCAACAGGTCATCCGCCCCTCCTCCGCGACGAACAAATCTTCGGTCACGTCGATATCCGCGTAAAGTTCGATGAGCGCATCGATATGCTCGTAATGTACCGTCGCCCGCCGTCCCGATAGCAGCCCCGCGTCGGCCAGGATGAAGGCACCGGTGTCCAAACCCGCGATGACGCTGACCTGCCTGGCCGTCCGTCTGAGGACGGCGCGCAGCGCGGGTGACGAATGGCTCTCGGGTGCCCAACTCGAAGACACAACGACGATGTCCGCGGGCACGTTCGCCTCTGCAAGCGGTGCGGTTTCGATCCCCATTCCATTGCTGGCAAACAGAACCCCGCCCTTCGAAGAGACCAGTTGCCATTCAAAGAGAGCCCGGCCTTCCAGGTAGTTCGCAGCCCGGCAAGGATCGATAAAGGCCGTCGTCGTCGCCAGATTGAAGTCTGGAGTAACTATGATCAGAATTGAGTTTGTGGACATTATCTTGGGGGCATCATCTTGGCGAAAAACGACAGCTACGTGGCCAATGACGATAAACGAAGAGCCGTGCATATTCCAGACATCGGCACCCATCGGCCGGGATTGCGGCGCCACCGGTCGACCTTTCGTCCGATGACTTTCATCGCTTACAAAGATCGCGGGTGTTCGCAATGAGCCGGGCGCATGGTCAGGCGGGCGCGCCCAACATGTCCATGCGCGGCATCAGATCGAGGAGGTGGCGGGTGTAGGCGTGCTGCGGGGTCGAGAACAGAGCCTCGTTCTCGGCGATCTCGCAGACCTTGCCGTCCTTCATCACGGCGATCCGATCGCACATCTGACGGATCACAGGTAGGTCGTGCGAGATGAACAGCATCGTCAGGCCCAACTCGTCCTGCAGGTCCTTGAGCAGGTTCAGGATCGTTGCCTGGACCGAAACGTCGAGCGCCGAAGTCGGCTCGTCGCAGATCAGGATGCGCGGGCGCGAGGCCAGCGCGCGCGCGATCGAGATGCGCTGGCGCTGGCCACCGGAAAACTCGTGAGGGTAGCGTTTCGCGGCCCCCGAGCCCAGTCCGACATGATCGAGCAAATCGCCAACGATCTTGCGGGTTTCCTGCTCGCCGGTGGTCAGGCGGAAGGCACGCATCGGCTCGGCGACGATGTCCAGGACCCTCATTCGGCTGTTCAGGCTGGAATAGGGATCCTGGAAGATCATCTGCAGCGCCCGTCTGGCCGTTCGGGTTTCAGGGTCGCGCGGATCGGCCAAAAGGTCTCGGCCGAGCACGCGGATATGCCCGCCATCGGGCTGGTAAAGGCGGGCGATGCAACGCGCCACGGTCGACTTGCCTGATCCCGACTCGCCAACCAGACCGAATGTCTCGCCCTCGCGGATCTCGAAAGAGACATCGTCGACGGCGCGCAAGATCTTGCGGTTACGCGGCAGGATTGCCCGTTTCAGCGTGAAGCCGAGCTCGAGATTTTTGACCTCGACGGCGTTGTCAACCGGCGCCCGCAAATCCTGCGCGCCGCCAAGCCAGTGGTTCTGGACATCGATCCGCGCAAAAGGCTGCGTGCCGCCTTCGATGTAGTCGACCGAGTTGAAGCGGGTCAGCCGGTTATCCGCGCGCGGCACTGCGGCGATCAGGCTCTTTGTGTATTCGTGCTGAGGCGCGCCGAGAATTTGCGCGACATCGCCGGTCTCGACAACGTCACCGCGATACATCACCGCGACACGGTCAGCGATGTTGGCGATCACGCCGATATCGTGGGTGATGATCATCACGCCGAGATTGCGGGACCGGCAGAGCCCCTTGATCAGCTCCAGGATCTGCGCCTGGATCGATACGTCGAGCGCCGTTGTCGGCTCGTCGGCGATCACCAGATCCGGGTCCCCGGCCAGCGCCAGGGCAATCACCACACGCTGGCGCATGCCGCCGGAGAACTGGTGAGGATAGGCCTTGAGCCGGAGCTCCGCCTCGGTGATGCCCGCGCTTTCGAGAAGCTCGATGGCGCGGGCGGTGGCCGCCTTTTCCCGCAGGCCGAGCGATTTTTGGATGGTCTCGAGCAACTGCTCGCCGATGGTCAGGAGAGGGTTGAGCGAGGTCTGCGGGTCCTGGAAGATCATGCCGATCTGGTCGCCGCGGATCCGGCGCATTTTCTCCTGTGGCAAGTCTCTGATGTCATCACCCTTGAAGATGATCTCGCCCCGGGTCACCCGGCCGGGATGCTCCAGTAATCCGATGATGGCATTGCCTATTGTCGATTTGCCGGCACCGGATTCGCCGACGATCCCCAGGACCTCGCCCGGGTTGACGGTCAGCGAGACATCGCGCGCCGCCTTGACCGTTCCGCGCCGGGTCGGGAACTCGACATCGAGATTATTGATCTTCAGCAGCATCAGCGCAGCTTCGGGTTCAGGGCGTCGCGCATCCAGTCACCCAGCAGATTGACCGCAAAGACGAGCACAACGAGTGCGATGGCCGGGAAGAAAGTGATCCACCAGAGACCGGAGAACAGGTATTCGTTGCCGACCCGGATCAGTGTGCCCAGCGATGGCGTCGTCGGTGGGATGCCCTGACCGAGAAAGCTGAGCGTCGCCTCAGCGATGATCGCAAGAGCCAACCCGATGGTCGCCAGCACCAGAACCGGGCGCATCACATTGGGCACAATGTGGCGGGTCATGATCAGCCAGCCCGGCAGGTCGATGACGCGCGCCGCCTGAACGTATTCCTTGTTGGCCTCGACAAGCGTTGCACCCCGTGCAACTCGGGCAAATTGCGGCCAGTCGCTCAGGCCGATGGCCAGAATAACCACGTAAATCGCAAAATCCTCGCGCATCTCCAACGGTAACACTGCCCGCCCGATCCCGTTGATCAGAATGGCAAGCAGAATACCGGGGATCGTCAATTGAACGTCAGCAATTCGCATGATTATCGAGTCTGTGGCGCCGCCCACATAGCCCGAGATAACCCCAAGCGAGACACCCAACAACATGCCCAGAAAGACTGCCGCCAGCCCGACAATGATCGACAATCGCCCTCCGTAAAGGATGGTCGACAGCATATCCCGGCCCTGGTTGTCCGTGCCCAACAGGAACTTGGGATTGCTGCCTTCCACCCAAACGGGTGGCAGCTTGCCATCCCAAAGAGAAATGTCCGCCGGGTTGAACGGATCGAACGGTGCGATCAGCGGCGCCATGAAACAGGCTGCGATCGCCAGGACGGTTATTGCAGCGGCGATCATTGCGCCGGGCGAATGCAAGAACGACCAGACGATGTCGTTGTCCTTCAGACGTTGCCAGCGGGTGGGGGGCTTCTCGCTCATTTTAGGACAGCCTGATGCGCGGGTCGACGAAGACGTAAAGCAAGTCGACCACCAGATTGATAACGACGAACAGCAGCGCGACGAACACCAGATAGGCCGCCATGATCGGCACGTCGACGAAATCGACGGCCTGGATAAACATCAGACCTGTTCCCGGCCATTGAAACACGGTTTCGGTAATGACCGAGAAAGCGATCAGACCGCCGATGTTCAACCCGATGACAGTGATCACGGGGACCAGAGTGTTTCGCAGCGCGTGGGTAAAGTTGATTGCGCGTTCGGACAGCCCGCGCGCGCGGGCGAACTTGACATAGTCCGTCCGCATGACCTCCAGCATCTCGGTCCGAACCAGGCGCAGAATTAGCGTCAACTGGAACAGCGATAACGTGATCGCGGGCAGTATGATCGCACGCCAGCCGTCAACGGTCAGGAAGGACGTTTTCCACCAGCCGATTTCAATGGCACCTGCCCGGCCCGACGATGGAAGCCATCGCAGCCAGACCGCAAAGACATAAATCAGGGATATACCGATGATGAAGGTCGGCAACGAAACGCCCACCAGCGAACTGGACAGGATTAGCCGCGAAATCCAGGATTTTCGCCGAATGCCGGTGTAAACCCCCAGACCGATGCCCGCGACCAAAGCGATGATTGCAGATACAAAAACCAGTTCCAGCGTTGCGGGAAGGCGCTCCATGATCAGCTGATCGACAGGGCGCTTAATGCGATAACTCAGCCCGAAATCGCCTTGCAGAACATTGCCCATGAAACGGGCGTACTGGGTAAAGACCGGATCGTTCAGGCCCAGATCTTCGCGTATTTGTACCCGCTGTTCGCGGGTGGCATCCTGGCCAACCATATTGTTGACCGGGTCGCCCACGAAGTTGAACAGCGAAAAAGAAATCGCCGACACAACGGCCATGACCAAGACCGATTGGCCGAGCCGTCTGAGGATGAAGGCTAACATGAGTGGCTTTGCCTTGTGCTCGGACTGGGCCTAGCTCGCTATTCGAACCGCCCGTGGGCGAGCTGCCAGATGCAAGTTGCAGATGCCGCGCCAGCAAACCGGCGCGGCAGTTTTTTGCTTACTTCATTACCGCAAACCGGGGACGCATCGCGTCATCAGCTGCAATCGGGATATCCAAATTGTCGGCCATGCCCCACGCGATCACCTGGTGATGGATCGGCACATAAGGCATGTCATCCTTGATGATCCCCCAGGCCTCGCCGATCAGCGCGGTACGCTTCTCGATGTCGGTCTCGGCGGCGATCACCTTGGTGATCTCGTTGACGCGTGCATTGGAATAGCCGGTCGCATTCCACGATCCTTCGCCTTCCAGCAGGTAGGAGAACACATAGTGGCTGTCCAATGTCGGCACGCCCCAACCCAGCATGTAAAAGTCCGAGGTCCGGTTCTGGATCTTGGGGAAGTGCTGAGCCTTCGGAATCGCATCCAGGCTGACCTTGACGCCGATTTTGGCCAGCATCGCAACCGCAGCCTGACAGATCTTTTCGTCATTGTTGTAGCGGTTGTTCGGGCAATCAAGCTGGATCGAGAAACCTTCGCCATAGCCCGCTTCCGCCAACAGAGCCTTGGCCTTGGCGACATCGAAGCCATAGGGCGCATCGTTATCTGATGTGTTGCCCAACACACCCGGAGGCGTGATCATGCCGGTCGGGAAGGAAAGACCCTCCATCACGACACGCTTGATGGCTTCCTTGTCGATGGCAAGGTTGAAGGCTTCACGCACGCGCGCGTCCTTGAACGGGTTCTTGCCTTTGACGTCTGATGAGCGCAGCTCTTCCACACCCTGGTCCATGCCGAAGAAGATCGACCGGATCTGGGCAACGGTGGAGATTTTGAGGCCATCGGCGCCTTCGATGCGCTTCAGATCCTGCAGCGGCGGGTCGAGGACGAAATCGACCTCACCGGACAGCAGTGCTGCAACACGGGTCGCGGCATTGCCGATCGGGCGATAGACGATCTTATCGACATTGCCCGGGAATTCGCCGTTACCCCACCATTCCGCGTTGCGTACCAGGACGGTCTCTTCATCGGGCGCGCGGCTGACCAGCATGAAGGGACCGGTCCCGTTGGTGTTGCGCACAGCGAAGGTTTCTTCCTTCGCCTTGAAGTCCTGCGGCACCTCGACATTGTTGGCCTTGGCCCAGCCGGAGTCCATGATCAGGATACCGGTCAACTGGTTGGGCAGGATCGGGTTCGCCCCATCGGTTATCAGCTTGACCGTATAATCGTCGATCACTTCGACGCGGACGACATTTTTGGCCTGCTCTTTGAAATCGGACGATTCAAGATTGGCGCGCGCAAACGAGAACACCACATCTTCTGCAGTGAATGCCTCGCCGCCGTGGAATTTCACGCCTTTGCGCAGCTTGAAAGTCCAGCCATCGTCTGCCGCGGTCCAGCTTTCAGCCAATTCCGGACGCAAAGCCAACGAGGCATCGCGGGTGACCAGCGCCTCGTAGATGGTGCCGTTCATCGCGTTCGTCGGGCCTTCGTTCTGAGAGTGCGGATCAAGCGTCAGGGCATCGCCCTGGCTGGTCCAACGCAATACGTTCTCTGCTTGCGCAGCAGCGCCCGCCAAGAAAAGCGTTGCGACGGACGCAGCGAGAAATCTAGCATGTTTCATAGTTACTCCCTGTCTTATGCGTTCATTCAATAGCAGCCGTTTCAGGCTCGCAGAGCACGGACGTTAGTCCAGCAAGCCCGATCGGTCCACACCCGATGGCGATGATGTTGGCTCCGAGAAGAGGACATTAGCTCTGAGTTAATGGGCAGCGGTCATCTGGAACACGGTCTGGATCAAGAGTTCAATTGGCTGGATGCCCAATCCGAGGCCTGCGCCGCCGACATCGCCAGCCAGAAGCGCGCGGCTTGGGTCGCTCTTCCGAACAACCCCGGACGCCGGCACTCGGCCCTCGGATTTCTCTTATAGATCGAATTCGGACTGTAGGCTGCCTATGGGCTACGGATGCCGAGCGAATAACTGTCCACGAAACCGCGGGAACTCCAAATCCACTCCAGGTTTTACCGTCATCCAGGGTCAGCGTTGCGATATCATTGCTGTTGCGACGTCATTGCTGAAGCCTGATTGCAAGAGATCAGACGTATTTTGGTCTAGGCGGCGTCTTCATTTAAGCGAGCCAGGCCATTGTGCATGCGAGGGATACGAAGGCTCGGAAGGACGATATAGTCTTTTCGCACCGTAGGGCTATGCGGCGGAAGCGTTTGATCCTATTGAAGAAACATTCGACAAGGTGGCGTTCTTTGTAGAGCGACCAATCGATTGCCTTTTGTGCTGTTCGCGTCGGATTTTGCTTGATCTGCGCCTTTGCATCAAGTTCATCAACGATGAAGGCCCGCAGGTAATCAGCATCATAAGCCGCATCTGCCATGACGTGCCCGACGCCCGAAAACCCCTCGATCAAGCCGCACGCCTGAGGGCAATCACCCCACTGACCGGGCGTAATCGTGAAGCGGATCGGCAGGCCAAGCGCGTCGACTGCGGCGTGGATTTTCGTGGTCAGGCCGCCTTTGGAGCGTCCGATTGCGTGAGTTTCAGCCCCCCTTTTGCGCCGCTGGCGTCTGCATGGGCCTTGCAAATGGTCGCATCGATAAGGACGTATTCGAAATCCGGATCAGCGCTTAACGCTTTGAAAAGACTCTCCCAAATGCCCGCATGTGTCCACCGCCGGAACCGGCAATGTGCGGTCCGCCAGTTGCCCAGTTCAGGCGGAAGATCACGCCAGGGCGAGGCTGTACGAGCCAACCACAGGATTGCATCAAGGAAAAGCCTGTTGTCTGTCGCCGTGCGCCCTCGGTCGCCTTTTTTGCCGGGGACAAGCGGTTCAATCTGCGCCCATTGCGCGTCCGTCAGGGTTCGTCTGCTCAAGATCACCTCCGTTTTCGACCTTGAATCAAATCCCAACCAGTTTGGGAACCCCCTAAATGAAGACGCCGCCTAAAGCGGGACTTCCACTGCGGCGTAAGGACCGTGCAGCTTCCCTTCAGCCTTCTGGCGGCTCAGACGATACCCGTGTTTGCAATCCATCGGTGGGCTTGAGCGTGCGTTTGCGCCCCTCGCATCATCTCTGTTGCGTCGGCGCCCCCTAAAAACTGCTCGCCGACCGCAATGATGGCCACCGGGAAGGCGTTGTCGTCGGGGGCTCGCTCGGCATTCGGTGGATCAGCACATCGACCCCCTTTGACGGCCGATCACCTTCCGTTTGGCAGCATGGCGTTATATGGTCCGCGCGAGTGGCGCATGCCGTGCCCTTATGGAAACGCATGGGTCACCCGCACCACATCCTGATCTGTTTTGCCGTTTTCTTCTTTGCCGGTGTGTGGGGGCTTTATTGGCTGCCGCAAAGGATGCTGCTGGACGCGGGCATGACCGGTGGTTGGGGAACTGTCGCGCAGTACGTTATTTCACTTGCTGTGCTGTTGCCGATTGCAGTTTGGCGTTTGTGGAAGGGTAAAGAGATCGGCACGCGGCATTGGATCTGCGGATTGCTACTTGGTAGCGGCGCCGTGTTCTATGCCAACTCTCTTCTGGTGACGGAAGTCATCAGGGCGCTGGTTTTTTTCTATCTGACCCCGTTGTGGGCAACGCTCATCGAGACTGTTTTCTTGAAGCGGCGTTTCAGATGGTCCCGCGTTGGAACCGTCGTATTGGCGTTGGTGGGGGTTTGGATCGCTATTGGAACGGATGTCGGTGTTCCAGTTCCGATCTACTTAGGCGATTGGTTCGGGTTGCTGGCCGGGGTCTTGATCGCCGCAGGCGCAGCGAGGACCGAGGTTGAGCAGCCTGACGGAGTATTTCCACTTCTTTTCATGGTGATTACTTTTGGCTTGATAGCAACTATCTATCAGTACCCGTTGCTCTCCAACGTGATTGGCGAAATCCCGACGTTTGATATTGCGGCATCAAGCCTTACGTTCTTACTTGGAATTTCTTTGCTGTTCGTTCTGCCGACGACGGCGTTCCTATTTTGGTCGCCGCCCAAGATTGGCACCGGCGTCTTCAGTATCTTGATACTCAGCGAGCTTGTCGTCGGCGTCATAAGTGCAGCTTTGTTGACCGACGAGCCTTTTGGTTGGGCTCACGCTGCCGGTGCCGCATTGATTGTTGTCGCTGGGGTTTTGGAAGTGGCTCTGAACAACTCTCAAGAACACGCCGTGGCGTGATCTGCGTCAGGATGGGGCACAAAGCCCCACCCTTTCTGTTTGCACGGATCAGTCCTTCAGCGTGCTGTACACCCAGTTACGCGTCGTGCCCGTATAGTGAACCCGGTTGGCCGGGTCCTGGATCATGAAGATCGCAAACAGATCTTTTTGCGGGTCAACCCAGAAATATGTACCCGCCAGCCCGCGCCACCAGAAATCGCCGACAGTCCCCGGATAGGGGCCATCGTCCGTCAGGCGAACGGCAAAGCCCAGGCCAAAACCATAGGCCGCACCTGGATAGAAATATTTCAGATCCATGCCTTCGATCTGGTTCGTGGTCATCAAAGCCAGGGTTTCGGGCCGAATGATCTGAACTCCGTCCAGGCTGCCGCGATTGCGCAACATCATCGCAAACCGAAGATAATCCTCCATGGTCGAGGTCAGTCCACCGCCGCCGGACAGCATCGGCTGGGGGTCCGTCACATCAAACAGCGGTTCGACCGGCTGAGCGATCCGCGCCGCCTGGGACTTGTCGTGGTAGAAGGCGGTGTCCTTCATCCCCAGCGGATCAAAGATCAGCTGCTTCAGCGCAACATCCAGCGTCAGCCCGGTCGCGCGTTCGATCACATGACCCAGCACATCGGTCGATCTGGAATAATGCCAGGACGTGCCCGGATCGAAGCGCAGCGGAATCTTCGAGATCCGGAACGACAGCTCGTCCAGATCGAAATCCGATCCGGCAATACCCGCCTCGGTATAAAGCTGCCCCAGACTTCCCTTGTCGAATATCCCATAGATCAGCCCGGACGTGTGCCGCAGCAAATCGCGAACCGTGATCTGCGTGTTGGCGGGGCGGCTGCCGTCCTCCTTGATGAGAAAGGTGTCACCCGCTTGCTGGAATACGGTCATCTCGGCAAACAACGGAATATAGGTCGAGATCGGTTCATCCAGACCGAGGCGCCCCTGTTCGACCAATTTCATCGCCGCAACCGAAACGATCGGCTTGGTCATTGAATAAATCCGGAAGATCGTGTCCGAACTCATCGGCGTGGTGTCATCGGGACCTTGCTGACCGACGGCTTCGAAAAAACCAACCTTGCCCTTGCGTGCGATCAACATGACCGCTCCGGGCACACGCCCGTCCGCGATATCCTGGCGCAACGCCGTTCGCACGTCTTCCAGCTTTGCCGGATCCAGACCGATACTTGCCGGATCGACGACAGCGATATCCGCCGAGACCGGTCCCGCTGACAGTACCGCCAGCAATCCAGCCGTCGAGGCCATAGTAACAAAGCGCCGTATCATTCGTACCTCCCAGGTTCAGGTTCTAAGAACATTGGAAATGTGCCGGACATGATCGGGTCGGCTCAAGTCGAATTTTCCGGGGCTCCCCCGCATCCGGGCACTTATCAGTCTTACGATCAATCCGGAATTGAAGTCTCGATCCAATGAGCCGCCCGATACCGGGCCGGAGCGGTGCGGCCGTTACCTTGGCCAATTCAACCGAACCGGAGGCCCATGCTTTCTACTTCATCTCTTGTTACTTCGTGACCACCCGTTCCCTTGTCACGAATTGCGATCCAATCTTTGGCCGCACCCGCTCACCGCCGCCGACTGGTCGCACTGGGTTCAAGGCGGTACAAGGGCTCTCGTCCTAAAATGGATGCAGGCACAAAACTCCCACTGGCGCGCAACCATCAAACCTCTTCAAATGTCCGATTTTTTGGCGGATGCTGGTTGACCGATCCGCGGTAAGCTAAGTCCGGAGTTGACGACAAAGCGGACGGCCCTCGGCGGACTGTGGCATGCGCCCTGAATGCTGCACTGCAGCGTTCGGTTTGCCGCCATTCAACGTTGAAAACTGAGACCATAGTGACTTAGATAGCGAGGTTTCAAATGGCGAGTTTGCGCGAAACGGGTACCGATTGATCTCTGTGTCGCGAGATGAATAGAGCTAAAGTCGTTATCATGGCGCTTTGCAGGGGACATATGTAGCAAACGCATGGCAGACACGTTCGACTATATTGTCGTCGGTGCCGGCTCGGCCGGATGCATTCTCGCCAACCGGCTTTCTGCGGGTGGAAAGCATACTGTCTGCCTACTCGAGGCGGGGCCTCGTGATCGAAGCATCTATATCCATCTGCCGTCGGGATTTGTGAAGAACCTTGGCAACCCTCGAATCGACTGGATGTACGAAGCGGACCCAGGCGCAAATACTAACGGGCGGCGGATCCCCGTGCCTCGCGGCAAGACGTTGGGCGGATCCAGTTCAATCAACGGCATGATTTACAACCGTGGCCAGCGCCTGGATTATGACCTGTGGGCGCAGTTGGGCAATCATGGCTGGGGATACGCGGACGTTCTGCCTTATTTCAAGCGATGCGAACGCTGGGTTGGCCAGGGCGACGATGTGTTCCGGGGCCGCGAAGGTCCGATGACCGTCGAGGCCTTGCTCTATACGCATCCGCTCGCCGACGCGTTTATCGCCGGCGCTGCGGAACTCGGGATCCCGCGCAATCCCGACTACAATGGCGCGCGGCAAGAGGGCATCAACTATGTCCAGCGGACTGCGCGCGGCGGGCGCCGGGTCAGCACTGCGCGTGCTTTTCTACGACCGGCGCGGTCGCGGCGAAATCTGACGGTCGTGACCGGGGCTTTCGCGACGAAGGTGCTTTTCGAGGGTAAAAAGGCCGTCGGCGTCGCTTACTCCCAAGGCGGCCGCGGCGGCACACCAAAGCACGTGCGCGCCAATCGCGAAGTGATCCTGTCAAGCGGAGCGGTGAACTCACCGCAACTGCTGCAGCTTTCGGGCGTCGGGCCGACCGACCTGTTGAACGATCTGGGGATAGAGACCGTTCACCACCTGCCCGGCGTCGGCGAAAACTTGCGCGACCACATCGCGCCGCGCGTCGTGGCGCGAGTAAAGGGGATCCAGACACTCAACGAGATCTCGCGCGGCCCACGCCTTGGTTGGGAGATTCTGAAATACGTCTTCGGCGCAAAAAGCATCGTCGATCTGAATCCGTCAATGGTCTATGGCTTCTGGCACTCGGATCCTGCGGCGAAAAGCAATGACCTGCAGTTCATCTTCACACCCGCAAGCTTCGATCCCACCCGCCACGGCGTGCTGGCTGAAGCACCGGGGTGCACGCTCGCGGCCTGGCAGCACAGGCCCGAGAGCAGCGGTTTCGTCCGCTCAAGATCAGATGACCCGTTTCAGAAACCGGCCATTCAGCCAAACTACCTGGCGCATGAGGCCGATCGGCGCGCAGTCGTGGCCGCGATGCGCCTGGGGCGCAGCCTGATCCACACCCGAGCAATGGCCCCATTCATTGACCGTGAGGAACAGCCAGGTGACGACGTTCAGACTGACGACGAATTGCTGGATATGGCCCGCCAAACCGGGACCAGCACTTTCCACCTGATGGGGACCTGCCGCATGTCACCCATAACTGATCCGGTCGCGGTGGTCGACGATCAGCTGCGGGTCCACGGTGTCCATGCGCTGCGTGTGGTCGATGCATCGATCATGCCAAGGATGATGTCTGCCAACCTGGCAGCCGGCACTATGATGATTGCAGAAAAGGCTTCCGATCTCATCCTCGGCAAACCAGCGCCGGAACCGATCATCGTTCCCATCGAGGAATGATTTCGCCGTCCGCAGATTGCCAAGGTCTGACATGAAAGCCGAAGTGAACGGCCCTCTGCGGATGGGGTGGATGGCTCCTGCTCCAACGGCGTCGCAATGCGCCATAGTGCAGATGTCATCATCTGCAAGAGAGGAGCCACCCCATGCAAGTTGCCACAATCGGCCTCGACCTGGCCAAGGATGTTTTCCAAGTTCACGGAATTTCTGAGTCCGGTGAGGTTGCATTCAATCGGACGATCAAACGCAAGGACTTGCTGAAGTTCTTTGACCGGCTGCCAAGATGTGTTGTCGGCATGGAAGCTTGCGGCTCAGCACACCACTGGGGCCGAGAGATCAGTAAGTTTGGACATGATGTCCGGTTGATGCCCGCGTTCTATGTGAAGCCATATGTCAAACGGGGAAAGACGGACGCAGTCGATGCGGAGGCCATCTGCGAAGCGGTTCGCCGCCCCACGATGAGGTTTGTGAAGATAAAGACGGTAGATCAGCAGGCTTTCCTGGCGGTTCACCGCTCACGGGACTTAGTCATTCGCCAACGCACCCAGCTCGCGAATATGGTGCGAAGCGTTCTTCGGGAGTTCGGCCACGTGTTGCCGACGGGAATTGAAGCGACGCTGAAGTTCGCGCAGGAGTTCATTGACGGAGAACACGCTGGTCTGCCTGAGGTAAGCCTGCCAACGATCTGGAGCCTGTGCGACCATATCCTCGCCGTGAACCAACGCGCCGAAGTTTACACTCGACTAATCGAGCAGCATGCCTTTCTCGACGAACGCTGTCGCCGACTTCAGAGAATCCCTGGTGTTGGCCCAATCACAGCGTCAGCGATCGTCACGACGATCGGCGACGCGAAGCAATTCAAAACAGGCCGGGACCTCGCTGCTTGGTTGGGACTCACACCACTGAACCGATCAAGCGGTGGTAAAGAGAGGCTAGGTAAAATCACGAAGAAAGGCGATCAATACATCAGAAGGCTACTGGTCGCTGGCATGACCTCCCGCGGGCTGCTCGCCCGAACACATCCCGAACGCACGGACGTTTGGACCGCAAACATCATCGCCGAGAAGCCATTCAGGCTCGCCACCGTCGCCATGGCCAACAAGACAGCCAGGGTGATCTGGGCGCTGCTTGCGAAAGGAACTGAATACCGGGCGCCTGCGTTCTGATACGCGCCGCCCACGAGATGCAAGACGAATGAACTGATGCACGCATAGTCAGCCAAAGGCCAGGACACTCCGGGAATGTCCGCGGACCTCCGAGTTCGCTTTGCCGAATGGAGCCTTGCCTGCGGAAATCATCAAGGCCAGCGGAGACTACATGTCACCGCGCGAACAGGCCGGACACACGACTGTACTGACACGACGCGCGATAGACAAATTCGTCCTTGCAATGCAGGAGCCATCCACACACGACGTACAGCAATGCCCAGATTGTTGCGCCTGCGCGCCGGTTTGCCGCCAATCGCTTCAACCGCGAAATCCTTGGCTTGGAATTTGTCGGCAACCGGGACTTTGTTTGACGTTCGACCAAATATGCTCGGCAGATTGAACTGGCATTTTATAGACTGGGCGAAACTGCTAATTCGCGAGGCCTGACAAAAATTGAAACAGGTCATATTTGGGTCGGAAGCGCGAAAGATTCAGCACGACCGTTGATGCGTATTGTTGGGCGAATTGACGATCGTATGGGCCACGACAATTCTACAAGGATCGTTTCCTGTTTTGTCGCACTACGTCCTGGGACAAAGAAAGCTGGTTGGGTCAATATCGATCATCTACCGATATTCGAGGATGCGCCCAATTTAGGCGCCCCGACGCTTGAAAATAGTGGGTTCGCATTAATACCAAGAATTTCTCCTCGCTGAACTTGGATTATTAAGCTAAGAATGGCCGATATAGAGGCTACCAAAAATTGATCTGTTATCGACAATTCTTACTGTTTTTGCACTTAACGTATTTGATATTTGTCTTTCTACTTTAATGACCATATCATCCAACTATATAATAGCGTTATAATGATTCTTGGCTTAGAATTCGAAGATCTATTTCTGCGCGCTTTAAAAACTACCAGTAGCTATACATATTTTTATTCTAATTTTTCTCCCAAAAATAGTGTTTATTATATACGATATTTATTTACTTAAGAGCAACTGGCCCAAGCTGCCCGTTACGATGATTTTGTTTATAATATCCAGCTTCGGGCTTGGAATCGAAATCACATTAATCCGAGGGTAGTAAAATGCCCGAATAAGTTCCAGCAATCTACGCCTAAGCTGAATTGCCACACTCACGGCCATATGGGCCGACAGCAATCGATGCTGCTCACAAAATCGGCGGCATTGCGCCTGTGGCAGCGGGTGGGGTTAAAAGTGCCGATGAAACAACCAAAGAGAGGCCGACTCCGGTAGGGCCCCTCTCGCCACTATGCTTCGCAAACGACTGCCGGGCAAGGGGTCTTACGGCTTCGTCGACTGCCGAACCACCTCTCATCGATGCTTCGCGTCGCCCGTCGGTCGAGGGATGACGGCAAGGCGTTAAAGGCGCTGAACAATCTGGAGGAACGCAGCCGGAGCTGTTTAGCGATCCGGGTCAATCGAATGCTGAACTCACTCGATGCTGTCGACGCGTATTCGGAGCTGTTCATCCTACGCGGCCTGCCCGCCCACATCCGTTCAGGCAATGGAACGGAGTTCATTGCCCACGCGGTACTGCGGTACCTGCCAAAGTACCGACCGCATCGTAGGGGCACCGAGTCTCCCTGTCCTGCACCAAAGACGCATGCGAATGCCGAGAGGCAGAAACTTCGGCACTCAAAGCGGATCTCGAAGGCCTGCGTGCTACCCTTTCAGATCGCTTGTCCGATGAGGTTCGGGCTGCCATCGAATGATACCGGAATCTCAAAATCTCGGAGGTGGTTGATCGTCTGAGAAACGTGCGCGAGGCACTTGCCGGCCCTCAGACGCACCCGGATCCGCTTATGTAGACCGGGGATGGGGAGCCTTCGTTTCAGGCGTTCGGGCCGATCTGATCAACGTAGACGGTCCGCATCTATGGGACCACCGCTCTTGAAACGGTGCGGGGCACAATCGACCGCCATCTGTGATCTCTGCGTCGTGGTCACCGGGCCGTCTTCGGAACATCGCCAGAACCGCGTTATCCAAATCTTGCCGCTCTGTCGTGCGCGTTCGTGCTCGTTTCTGCGCGGGAATGTTGCAGATGAGAAACCGCGAACCATTGACATGCCATTTAAATCTCAGGCATAGCCCCGGTGGGCAGGTGGCCGAGTGGTCGAAGGCGCTCCCCTGCTAAGGGAGTAGGCCCCAAAAGGGTCTCGTGGGTTCGAATCCCATCCTGCCCGCCACGCTTTCTCTCCGCACGCCGATCTCACCCCCTCAACACGAATAGTACCGTGTATTCCGTGGCTTAGGGGGTCGGCGGTGAGGTTTGAGACTCGTCTGGGTCTCAGATCTGCCAATGTTCTCGACGCAATCTCAGAACCCGGTTTCCACGAGTCCCTTTCCCGGTTTGGCGATGTTCAGAGTCTGGAGACTCGCGCGCGCTGCTGATCCCAGTGCATTGGGCGCTGGGATTTAAGCAGGGCGTCAGTCGTGAGAGCAGGGTCCTGGCGACCTTCCACGATGTCTTGAACGATGTCAGGTGCGAGGAATGCCAGTTCGATAATAGCTGCAACGCGCTGGCGGGTGATGTTTTCCCGCTCGGCGATCTGTTTGATCGTGATGCCCTGCTTGAGATCGTCAAGCCACGCATGGCCAAGGGCCGTGGTGTGCAACAGCAGTTTGTCAACGACTGGTGCCTGATCGTTCAGGATCATCCTGGCTTCGACACCGCGTTTGCGAAGCACGAAGCAGCTGTTCAGGATCACGGCATCTGGGTTGAGCCGGGCGACGGATAACTGGAGGTGGGATGCTAAGTTCGATGTATCCAGAACAATGCTCAGGTCGCTAGCTGCAACTTTGCCTTTGCAGATCAGCGTGGTCAGAATGGTATCGGCGTCGGGCGATCCAAGGGCCTTCTCGATCTGTTCGAAGATGCGTCGTGCGCTGGCGATCTCCGCGACATCTGCATCCCTAATCACTTTTGATGGTGTCTTCGGATCTTTCAGGAACGTTGTGATCAATCCCGCAACTGCCTCTTCCAGCGTTTTGGCTGGCAGGCGCCATCCATCGATTTGGTCCTCGCCGCTCCGTGCGATCAGACGGTGCGAGATGTAGTAGCGATAACGCCGCCCATTCTTGACGGCGTGCGATGGCGTCAGAGCATCACCGATCTCATCGAAGAACTTTCCAACCAGGGGAGAAGGTGATGCTGCGGTTTCGCGGCGTTTGGAACGGGCCGCGTTGGCGGCAAGCTTTGCTTGAACCCGGTCCCAGAGATCCTGCGCGATGATTCCCGAATGCAGTCCGTCATAGGTTTCCTGACGATGCCGGATGCGCCCGATATAGATCGGGTTCGACAGCAGGTGGTAGATGTGGCCGCGGCTGAACGATGTGCCGCCGGTGATCTCGCCATTGCTCCCGACCCGCTGTTTCGTTGTGAGACGTAAGCGATCGGCTTCCGCGGCCACTGCCCGCACCGAGCCGTGTTGGTCATAGAGCGCAAACAGCTGCCGAACCGTCTGGGCTTCGCCCTCGTTCGTCACCAGTGTTCTGTCCTTGGCATCGTATCCTAAGGGGACACTCCCACCCATCCAAATGCCCTTGCGCTTCGACGCAGCGATCTTGTCGCGGATGCGCTCTGCTGTGACTTCGCGCTCGAATTGCGCGAACGACAGCAGCATGTTGAGCGTCAACCGCCCCATGCTGGTTGCGGTGTTGAACGATTGCGTCACCGAGACGAAGGAGCAGTTGGCCGCATCGAAGCGCTCGACCAGCTTCGAGAAGTCGGTCAGAGATCGTGTCAGCCGATCAACCTTGTAGACCACCACCCGATCGATCTTGCTGGCGTCGATGTCGGCCAGCAGGCGCTGCAGCGCAGGCCGTTCCAGCGATCCCCCAGAAATCCCACCGTCATCGTAGCTGTTCGGAAGCGCGATCCAACCCTCGTGCTTCTGGCTGGCGATGTAGGCCGCCCAGGCCTCGGCCTGGGCATCCAGTGAATTGAACTCCTGGTCCAAGCCCTCTTCGGTGGATTTGCGGGTGTAGATCGCGCAGCGGATCTTTTGCGCCCGGCTCATGACTTGCCGGTCAGGCCGAAGAACCTAGGGCCAGACCAGTTCGCTCCGGTTATCTCGCGGGCGATGCGGCTGAGCGAGCGCCAGGTCTGCCCCTCCCATTCAAAACCGCCTTCGACGACATCGACCTCATAGGTCCGCCCGTTCCATTCCCGGATCAGGCGGGCGCCCGGTGTGGCAGTTCGAGTGATAGCCGGGTTGGGATCGGCGCCAAGAGCCAAGCGCAGGGCCTTACGCGTCGATCGCGAGAGCCCGCCAAAGGCCTTGCACTGGATCTCATGGGCCAATGCCTTCTCGATTATCGTTCGCGACAGCTTGAACGGGGCACGGCGCCCGAAGACCTTTTCCCAGCGTGCGGCCAGTTCATCGCGCTCGAGATCGGCGAGGCCCGCAATCTTGCGGGCCACCCCCTCTTGCTTGTCCTCCAAGGTCGTCATTGTGCGGCGACCGGTTCCGGCCTGGCCGTGATCCGGTAGCGCGCCGCGCCGCCGCTGGCGGGTGTTTCGCGGGCGATCTCGAAGCCCGCCTTGCGCAAGCCAGTAAGCGCGGCGCGGATCGAATGCTGCTGCCAGCCGAGCGTCTTGCTCAGGGCTTCGATGTCAGCACCCGTCTTTGCGCCTAAAAGCGCGATCAACTGCGCCCGTTTGGTCTGGGGCTTCGCGGCGTTCTCAACCTTGGCGTCCGAGTCTGCCTTCGGCGAACGCCGCGCCTTCACTGCCGTTCGTATTGCTGGCTGCGACGCAGGCTTGCTGCGGGACCGGTTCGTGGCGGGCTTGGTTTGCGTGGTCATGTTCGTCTCCGTGTCGGCCGCGGGCCAATCCCGCTGCTCCTACTGAGACGAGCCCGGGTTTTCCGGGCCTGTGCCAGGTCGGGGGAATGCCCGCCCCTCAGCGCAAGAACACTCACGCTTCACGTGACGCTGAAGTCCAGTCCATTCAGGGAAGAACTCGAGGATTTTGAGCATACCGATGTGCTTTTGGTGGCGCGAGCACTGTTCGAGCGGCGCGATCGACCGAACGGCTAACCAGACCTTCACAAGTATGATCGGGAATGAGCCGAAACTGGGTAAAATTGTGTGCGAAATGTTCGCAAAACCGTGGCGCATTATGGGAGTTTGGCGGGAAGGAGCCGTTCGCTGCTCCGCAACACCGATCTTGGTAGAACTGCTAGAGCAGACATCCGACAGCGTGAGTGTTGACGCTCAGATTTATCTCCGACATTTCTGGCGAGCAGAAGTTCGACGAGCACGCGTTAAACGTCAGCAACGCGCAGGAAGCGGACATGGTCGAAAAGCGTGGACGGTTCGTTACTGCGGTTTGCCAACTCCTCTGATCGTTGCGGTCGCGTTCTCGTTTGCCGACATTCGCGGCGAGTGCGAAGGTCAGGGCGAAGCGAATTCACACAATCGGGACAAAGCCGCCGTCGAGCATGAAACTCGGATTCACGATCCTCCCCCGAAAGCTGCCGTCCGGCCTACTGGCGGGAAGTACCATGAACCGTCATGCGTCGTAAGCGTAGGTGCGTAACCCTTTGAATGCTCCATCAAAAGGCGAATGGTCTTAGTTAGTTGAAACCCGGTTTTCTTCCCATGGATAACCCAGTGAATCCTGTTCGACAAAATTGCCGTGGCAACGATGGCAAAGGCTTTGCTTGACTTTCATGGTTTTGCCACTTGGCCTGAAAGCCATGTAAAGCCA
The DNA here is from genome assembly GCA_951813525.2 of uncultured Limibaculum sp. Classification (GTDB taxonomy): domain Bacteria; phylum Pseudomonadota; class Alphaproteobacteria; order Rhodobacterales; family Rhodobacteraceae; genus Thermohalobaculum. The sequence continues at coordinate 229,834 of CATOTJ020000002.1, read as the reverse complement.
GTTGCCAAATGTTGCTTGCTCACCGCCGGTTTCAACTTTTGTCATCAGGAACAGTGGGCCGCGCTTAACCTTGCCCCTTTTGGTCACGTTGAAGCTTTCCATTGCGAGAATTGATCCGACAGGCATAGCCCCGCGATATTGAGAGAATTTGACATATTCGTCGAACGCAACATTGTTAGCAAAGATCATCAGGAAGCGCTTGCCGTGAACGCGTGAAATACCAGGAAGCTTTGTAGCTGCTCTCCATCCTTGGTATTCTTTCGTCAAAGGTTCGCCTCTTGATGCATAACCATCTCGCAGCTCGCTTTTCACGCAGTCGTACAGGCTTTGAACCTGCTCATCTGTCAAATCGTCTTTTCTGACATCTGTTGTGCAAGCGGCCCAAGCTGCAGACGATGCAAAAAAGACAGCCACAAAGGCGCTGATTTTGAGAATGGCCTTCATAGATTCAACCCCTTTTTAAAAGTGCTCCCGAGCTTGTGGCCTACGACATCAATTGTCGACGGATTTTGCGTTTCTCATCTTCTTGATGTGCGCTCAACGTCTCAATTCAGATAGACCGCGATGCCCGAATTCGTCTTTTCCAATTGCATTGCACCGTTGACATGGAGCTGGAAACGAAGATGTGCCCTAAGGTGTTGCTGATCCGTCCAGTTGTCTACTCGATCCATGATGTCTGCAGTGGTTCAGGTCTTCTTGTAACCCAGGCCAGTAGAATGTCCGGTCTGGCACCCTTAATGCCGGCCAGCCCAGATGCAGCCTCAGTCAATATGGGCTCGAAGCCGACATCTGACGGTTTCAGTCGGGCCTATGGCGCTTGTATGACCGCTTTTGAGATAAGTCCGGGAACACCATGTGCAGCCAGCGAATGGGCGTTTCGCAGCCCATCCGTCAGAAGGGGGATTTAAGTCTGGGCTGACTCCTGTCATTCGTTGAGCGAAGCGCCATGGTCTGCTAAGGGCCGCCCACAACGAGCGGCCCATCCTCTTCAGAGCTCGACGGCTTCGGAAATTGCCAGTGCATCTTCGAGCTCGACACCCAGGTAACGAACAGTGCTGTCCATCTTTGTGTGTCCGAGCAGAAGTTGCACCGCTCGCAAATTCCCAGTCTTACGATAGATCTGCGCGACCTTTGTACGGCGCATTGAATGCGTGCCGAATGCGCTTGGCTCCAAGCCGATCGACTGGACCCAATCTCGGACAAGACGAGCGTATTGGCGCGTCGAGATATGCACGGGTTCGTGGAACCGGCCCGGCCATAGGAACTCCTGCCCGGTCATCCGAGGGTCCTTCAGCCACTGCGCAATCGATTTGCGCGTGCCTTCGGTCAGCTCGAACTTGACCGGTTTCTGCGTTTTACTCTGCAGCACCGAGGTTCGTTCCTTGACTTGTCCTGCTGCAAAGACGTCAGCCACCTGGAGCCGCACGAGATCGCGTCCGCGCAACTTGCTGTCGATCGCGGTGTTGAACAAGGCAAGGTCACGGTGGTTTTCTGCGATCTCAAGCCGAACACGGATGGCCCAGACATGTTTCGGCATCAACGGGCGTTTCTGACCAACCAGCCGTCCCTTATTCCAGGCTGGGCGCTGAGGGCGAATGGCGGGTAAGTTTGGTGTTTGCATGATGGATCTTCCGAGTTGAAGCTCCCATCCACCCTGCCAACCAGACGTTGGCAAGGAGACATTACATCAGATCCCGGCGGTGCAATGGATGACGGGTTAGAGCCCATTCAACCCGAGGCCGCATCGAGGTGGGCTCAGAATTCAATGCCGATCGGAATACAGGTGACTTTGTTCCCATACGATCCTCTTCAACCGGGCTTCGGCATGGTCCAGATGCTCGCAGGCGATATAAAGCAAGCTGAACCGGTCCCTCGAGGCCAGCGCTAGGTGTTGACGCGCCACTTTGATCCGCTCCAGTATGAAGGTTTCAACCTCGAATGTGACAGGTTTGCCCCATCGGTTTTTCAGATGCTTCAGCAGGTTGCTGGCATCCTCGCACCGCTTCTTGATCGACGCATCGGTCAGCCAGCTGTGCCCGGACATCCCTGTTGTCGCCCCACCCGCCGCATGGGCCCAGACCCAGTTCCCGAACGGATGAGGGGCGTTCTCGGTGTTCAGTCCCAGCCCAGTGTTGCCCCCGACCCAGCCGCCGTTCCGGCCAACGAAGACCTCAGCGAAAATGGTCAGGAAGTATTCGCCTGCGGCATATTGGCCAACATTGCATCCAACTAGGGTCCGTGGACAATCAGGATTCCCATTTGATCTGATTTCTGATTCAAACTTTCGAAACGGAGGTTTGAATGAACGAGCAGCGGTTTGTGGTGACAGATGTTTTGTGGCAGCGGCTTGAACCCCACCTTCCAGGCAAAGCCAGCGACAGCGGCGTGACCGCGAAGAATAACCGGCTGTTTGTGGAGGCTGTGTTCTGGCGTGTGCGCACGGGGTCACCGTGGCGTGACCTGCCGCCCGCTTTTGGAAATTGGAACAGCCAGTTCCGGCGCTTCCGGCGATGGGCCAAAGCAGGTGTTTTCGAGAGTCTTTTCAAGGCGGTGAGTGATGACCCCGACCTTGAATATGCGCTTATCGATGGCACCATTGTTCAGGTTCACCAGAAAGCCACCGGCGCAAAAGGGGGGCTCAGGCTCAGGCCATCGGACGCTCGCGTGGCGGGCTGACGACCAAGATCGTAGCGCTGGTCGATGCGCTTGGGAACCTGGTGCGGTTCCTGCTTCTGCCGGGACAGGCGCACGATATGAAGGGTGTCGCGCCGCTGATCAAAGATGTTTCGTTCGATGCCCTGCTCGCGGACAGGGCATTTGACGCGAATTGGCTGCTGAAAGAACTCGATGCGCGCGGCGCAACCGCCGTGATCCCGCCTAAGGGCAATCGAAAGATAAAGCGCGCCTACGACATTGAGGTCTACAAATGGCGGCATCTCGTCGAAAACTACTTCGCAAAGATAAAGGAATTCAGAGGCATAGCCACGCGGTACGACAAAACTGATTGCAGCTACGCCGCCTGCTGGAACCTCGCTGCTGCGCTCATCGCGTCAAGATGAATGTCCACAGACCCTAGTTTGAAGATGCTGTCGGCCTTGAACAATGATCCGTAGCCATTCTGGTGTCCGCTGGCGCGCAGCGCGTCCACGTCTTCATAGCCGACCTTGTCACGGCCAAGATAAATCTTTCCTGGGCTGCCGTGGCAATGGATGTCGGCGCGGTCGAACAGATATCCGTCGTAGGCCAATTCACCCAAAGCCTTCTCGAAATCCTTGAAACTACGGACTTCGATAGCCACGCCATCTGGATCGTTGTCAGCGTGCGCCTTGGCTGGACCCTCGGTAGATATGGAACGATGCCCCGGAATGTCGGACCATACGTGTAAATGGTGCGCCATATTATGTCTCCGATAAAAAATTGGTGAACATTTTCTGTTTATTTAACCGTCTCTGGAGGGGATTATATCATCCTTAGTGCCCTTACTGGAACAAATTGTCTTTGGTGACGTGTTCAACCAATACTGATTCAGTTCTGGAATGACTTTTTTTACATCATCCCCGACTTGCGGAATCGTGGTTATTAAACCCGCTATTTCCGCTTTGTCCCCGACACCTGCCGAAGTCACCAAGTAAGATTTCGCTGCCGCGGCGAATGGCGGGAAACGGGGACGCGACCGCAGCATCAACGACACCGGCAAATGGCCGGTGCGGGCCGTAACTGACGACGGAAGCAGCGTGCGGAATCGGCGATCTTGCGCTGCAAGAGATGTCTGGTTGGAGCCCTTGTTGACGAATGCTGCATCGCGGAAGATTGGAAGTCTCAAGGGAGAACCGGACCTTCGCCCGTCGTGGACTACTGGGATCTCTGCGCGATTGAAGACTTTCATCTTACAGGTGCTGGCGGACCGCAATCGGACCTTCGCTGCACGCGGAACGAACAGCCGGTGACCTGAGCCCCTGAATCTCCTCCACGGAATGGTAGAGTTCTCCATTGAGAGAGGACCAAACATGAAGCCGAGATTCAGCGACGAACAGATCATCCAGATGCTTAAAGAGCACGAAGCTGGTGAGAGGGCCCCTGACATTTGCCGCCGTTATGGGATCAGCCAGGGTACGTTCTACAAGTACAAATCCAAGTTCGGCGGGATGGAGCCTTCGGACGCCAAACGGCTGCGGCATCTCGAGGACGAGAATTCCCGCCTGAAGAAGCTGGTCGCCGAGCAGATGCTGGACATCACGATGCTTCGGGATGTGAACTCAAAAAAGTGGTGACGCCTGGTGCCAAGAGGCTGGCTGTGGCGCATCTGCGGGATGCCCACGGTGTCAGCGAGCGCCGGGCGTGCGCCACTCTGAACATTGACCGATCGACGGTGCGGTACCGGTCACGCCGCGTTGAAGACGTCGATCTGCGCGAGGCCATCCGACGGATCGCCGGTGACCGTCGCCGGTTCGGATACCGCCGTATCCACGTCATGCTGTGCCGGGAGGGTTTCGAAGTGAACATCAAGAAAGTCCGACGGATCTATGCCGAAGAACGGCTGCAGGTGCGCCGCAGAGGCGGCAGGAAGCGCGCCTTGGGGACACGACGGCCAATGGTTATGCCCGATGGCCCGAACCAACGCTGGAGCCTGGACTTCGTGTCTGATCGATTCACAGACGGACGGCGGTTTCGGATCCTGGCCGTCGTGGACGATTTCACCCGTGAAAACCTTGCCTTGGTCGCGGACACGTCCCTGTCGGGGCTTCGGATGACGCGGGAGTTGAGCAGGATCACTGCAAGCCGCGGTCTGCCCAACACCATCGTCTCAGACAACGGAACCGAGATGACCAGCATGGCAGTGCTGCGTTGGTGCCAGGAGACCGGCGTCGGATGGCACTACATAGCGCCCGGCAAGCCGACCCAGAACGCCTTCATCGAAAGCTTCAATGGAAGGCTGCGGGACGAGTTTCTGAACGAGACCCTGTTCACGTCGCTCAGCGACGCCCGAGACGGCCTGCAAGAATGGCGGACTGACTACAACCGGCACAGACCACATTCGGCACTGGGAAATTTGACACCCATGGAATTTGCAGAGAAGATAAAAGTGGACAGGATCGCAGCGTAGCACCATCAAACCCAAACCAAGGACTCTCCGAACGCCGGAGGAAACTTGGGGCTCAGGTCATCAGCCTTGATCAGCGAGGCGTTGACCCCAAACTGATCGCCGCCTATCAAACCCTCCGCGATGCAGCGCTCTAGCACTTGCTCGAAAAGGTGGCGGAAGAGGTCGCTGTCGCGGAACCTACCATGGCGGTTCTTCGAGAATGTCGAATGATCCGGAACCGGATCTGCCAGGTCGAGACGACAGAACCACCGGTACGCAAGGTTGAGATGAACGTCTTCGCAAAGACGCCGCTCTGACCGGATGCCCATACAGTACTCCAAGATCAGCATCCTGACCATCAACTCTAGATCAATCGAGGGGCGACCAGTCAAACTATAAAAGGGAGCGAGGAAACCGCGAATGTCTGACAGATCAACGAAACGGTCGATCCTTCTCAGAATATGGTCGACGGGAACGGCGCCCTCGATCGAAAACTCGTAGAACAGCGCGCCTTGCGCCTCTTGCCTCGGCACCAACATCGTACCCGCCTCTTCCAATCCACGGGGATTGGATCAACGATCAGTCACTACTTCAATGACGAGTTTTTCAACAGCATCTCCCGACACTTGCCATTAAGTGCTGATCACGTTGGAAAAACCCAACACAAACCCTCAGATGGCAGCTGTGAACCCAATTTAAGCTTCAGTATCGCTTTTGAGCAGAGAAGTATGCAGCTATGTCTTCCATATCTTGATCGTTCAAACTCTGGCTTATTAGGGACATCTTTTTGAGCTCGCTGTCGTCGATCCGATCACCAGCTCCGAACTCCCGCAACGACTTAACCAAATATTTGGCCGGTTGACCCGCAAGCATTGGCACGGCGGCTAGGCCTGGAGTGTCTGGCCAGCGCTCATTTCCGGTCAACCCGTGACAGTTTGTGCATTCCCATTGCTTGGCGAGCACCTTTCCTCGGTTGTAGTCACCATCCGCAAAAGCAGGGGAAGCTGTAACGAATGCACAGCACAAGAAACGTGACAAACGCTGCATTGTTATACCCTCCTCGACGCAATGCCAACGAGGGCAGAGTATCATTTCGGCAAGTTTCCTTCCATCTTCGGCACTGTGAAGTTTGAGCTACTCCCCGATCGCAGGACAAAATTTGGCGTAGTTTAAGCTACTCTTTGCTCCTGCTGATCGGGGTGGCTGGTTTCGTTTCTCTCGCAATAGACCACGGCTGGCGGTCTACCACCAAGGGCGGAATGGGGGCGCTTACGGTTGTAAAACGCCATCCACTTTCCGATCCCGGCCTTGGCCTCTGATCCGGCCTCCCAGGCGTGCAGATAGACGCATTCGTATTTCATTGACCGCCAGAGGGCACTGTCACATTAACCCCGTAGCGCCGGAAGATTTGGCACGGTAGCAGGTCCCATGAACAGCTTGTCCTACGCCCGTCATCGCTTTCCGCCTGCGATCATCCAACATGCTGTCTGGCTCTAATTCCGCTTCACGCTGAGTTATCGCGATGTCGAGGACATACTCGCCGAGCTCGGCATCGATGTTTCCGATGAGACCGTCCGGCGTTGGGTGCTCAAGTTCGGTCGGTTCTACGCCGACCGGATTCGTCGGCGCAGACCGCAATCATCGGATCGATGGCACCTGGACGAAGTCTTTCTCAAGATCAGTGGTAAGACCGTGTATCTTTGGCACGCCGTCGATAACTAGGGTGAGGTGCTCGACGTCCTGGTTCAGTCGAAGCGGGACAGAATGGCAGCGTTGAAACTATTGCGGAAACTGCTGAAACGACAATGTTTCGTGCCGAAGAACATCGTGACGGACGGACTTCGGTCCTATGGCGCCGCCCTACGCGATCTCGCCCTCACCAATCGTCACGTGACCGGCGGGCGCTCGAACAACCGGGCGGAGGTCTCCCATCAGCCGACGCGACGCCGAGAGCGACAGCAACTGCGTTCCAAGTCGCCCGGATCGGCACAGCGCTTCCTCGCATCCCATGCCGCCATCGCCAACCACTTCAACGTCCAACGCCATTTGATCTCCCGCCGCGCACTCAAGATCCTTCGTGCCGAGGCCTTGGCCGATTGGCACCAGGTCGTCGCCGCGTAAGATTACAATTTCACGACTTCGCCGGTCAAAAGGCGTTGCCGTGACAGTGCCTGTGGAAGGAGTGACGGCTTCAGTCCTGCCCGCGGCGAGCTTCCTGCGCAGGCTGTTGGCATCGTATCCCTTGTCCGCGATTAGGCGGCGCGGTGCAGGCATCACCGCCAGAAGCGCGGGCGCGGCGGATATATCGGCGACATTACCCGGCGTCAGCGAGAAGGCCGCGTTCCTTCCGCAGGCATCTGTCAGGGCATGGATTTTCGTGGTCGGGCCGCCACGCGAGCGCCCGATGGCCTGAGCCTTCGCCCCCCTTTTCCGCCATGAGCCGAGCGATGCGCTCGCACAGCCGAACTGTCGATGCTCAGCTCCTCGGGGATTTCGGCTTGCGCAACCAGTTCGGCAAAGATGCGGCCCCACAGCCCTTTCCAGCTCCACCGGTTGAACCGGTTGTAGACGGTCGTTCGCGGGCCATAAACAGAGGGGCAATCCTTCCAGCGGCACCCGGATTTCAGGACATGAACGATCCCGCTGATTACGCGACGGTCGTCAACCCGACGGGCGCCAGGTTGGTTTTGTGCCAGCAAGGGCTTGATCGCCGCCCACGCCCTGTCTGAAAGCCAAAACTCGCTTGCCATTGCTCTTCCCCTGCTGATTTTCATCAACAGAATCAGAACGGACACACAGTTTCAATGGTTTGATTGAGTTTCGACCCTAGGCGCCTTAACGTGACAGTGCCTGCTCAACCGCCCAGGAACAGCGGCATTTCGAGATCCAGCACATCCGATCCGCCGTTGCCGTCAGTGACCAGAACCTGCAGTTCATAGACTCGGTCGCCGTCCAGGCTGTGCGGCATCGTGCTGCCCGTCAACTCGTTTTCGATGAAGCTGATTTCACCGGTCGAGCTGTCAATCTGGAAGATGTCGTTGTCTTCGCCGAACAGTGAGAACTGGAGCGTGTCGTTGGCATTGGGGTCGTCCGCTGCGACAATGCCGACTACACCCTGGGATACCCCTGTTAGGATAAACAGTGCCGGAAGCCCCGGAGGGTGCGGCGGGTTGGTGAACACAGGCGGCTGATTAGGATTGTCGTCGACGTTCAGCACCGTCACTAGCACCGCATGCGTGTCCGACCCGAAGTTGTCCTCGACTTGGACGTTCAGTTCGTAGGCATTGTCTCCGTTGGCATCCAGCGGTTCCTCGAAGTCGGCTGCGGTCAAGAAGCTAAGTTGCCCGGTCGAGGGATTAACACTAAACAACGTCGCGTCTGGCCCTCCGACGATCGACCAGGTCAGCGTGTCGTTCTCGGCATCAGTTGCCTGCAGACTTGCCGCTTGCGTGTGGTTTTCGTCGATCTGGAACGACACCGGCTCTTGGATGAGCGGCGCCGAGTTTGGGATTACGTTGATCGTCAGCGTCGCCGTGTCGCTGCCTCCGAGCCCATCCGAGATAGAGTAGACGATCTGGGTTACCCCGGCGAACGACGGATCCGGCGTAAACGTAACCGTCTCGTCCGGATTAACGACCACGCTACCGTCGTTCGGGTCGTTCAGCACCGCACCGGTCAGGACCAACGGATCGTTGTTCGGGTCGCTATCATTGGCAAGTACGTCGATCGTCACCGTTTGGTCTTGGAAGCCCAGCGTTCGGTCCCCAACCGCGGTTGGGGCGTCGTTGATGCCCATCACTGTGACAGTCACCGTCGCGGTATCGGTGCTGCCGTTGCCGTCGGTCACGGCGTAGCTGAACGTGTCGGTTGCGGCCTCGCCAACCGCGAGGCTATCGAACTGGCCGTTCGGGCTGTAGCCGACGCTATCGCCGTCCAGGTTGAGCGTCACAGTTCCAGTAGTCCCAGTGGTATCCAGCGTCAGGATCGACAGGTCGTCCGAGCCGTCTGGATCTGTGTCGTTGGCCGTCAGGTCGATCGTCGTTGCCGCCTGTTCATCTTCGGCCACCATTGCCGCGTCAGCTGCCGCGATCGGCGCATCGTTGGTGCCGTTGATCGTGATCACCACGTCCTGGTCGGCGGTGCCGCCCATCTGGTCGTCGACCGTGACCGTGAAGGTCAGCTCGACACTGTCGCCGGCGCCGAGAAAATCGATCTCGCCGTTCGATGCGCTGTAGGTCCAGCCGACCGAGCCCGAGCCGTCCGGGTTGTCGACCAGCGTGCCCAGCGTCAGGTTGCCCAGGAGCGCCGCCGTCTGCGCCGCGTCGAGCAGCGCCGCCCCGGCGCTGACACCCGAGGCGGTGATGCTCGCCTGCGGCACGTCCGACAGGTCGGCATCGTCGAAGGTGATCGTTCCGGTCGCATCGGCCGGATCGGCATCCGCCGCCGGCGCCACGTCCGCGGTCTCGGTGATCGTGCCGGCCTGGGCCGGGCTGTCGATGATCGGCGCATCGTTGGTGCCGTTGATCGTGATCACCACGTCCTGGTCGGCGGTGCCGCCCATCTGGTCGTCGACCGTGACCGTGAAGGTCAGCTCGACACTGTCGCCGGCGCCGAGAAAATCGATCTCGCCGTTCGATGCGCTGTAGGTCCAGCCGACCGAGCCCGAGCCGTCCGGGTTGTCGACCAGCGTGCCCAGCGTCAGGTTGCCCAGGAGCGCCGCCGTCTGCGCCGCGTCGAGCAGCGCCGCCCCGGCGCTGACACCCGAGGCGGTGATGCTCGCCTGCGGCACGTCCGACAGGTCGGCATCGTCGAAGGTGATCGTTCCGGTCGCATCGGCCGGATCGGCATCCGCCGCCGGCGCCACGTCCGCGGTCTCGGTGATCGTGCCGGCCTGGGCCGGGCTGTCGATGATCGGCGCATCGTTGGTGCCGTTGATCGTGATCACCACGGTCGCGGTATCGGTGCCGCCGTTGCCATCTGTGACCGTGTAGTTGAAAGTGTCGGTTGCCGTTTCGCCAACGGCCAGGCTCTCGAACTGGCCGTCCGGGTTATAGCTGACTTCGTCGCCGTCCGGATTGAGCGTCACTGTTCCGGCGGTGCCGATGGTATCCAGCGTCAGGATTTCGAGATCAACTGACGAGTTGGTCGCTTGATCATTAGAAGTTAGGTCGGTCGAAACGGTAGGACCATCTTCTATCGCCGATATTGCGTCTTCGTTGGCTGTTGGTAGGAAAGGGATGAAGCCATTCTCAAATCCAACAATGCCGACAATTTCATTACCGTGATTGCTTTCACCATCACCAGTTTCTTCGTCAAAGCGCATGCGCGCATTGCTTCCCGTCCCTGTGATATCCCTACGATCAATGGTGACATTTCCAGCATCAGCTTCGCGTAAGGTCTGCGTTTCACCGAAAACGACGCCATTCGACAGCGACCCACCGATTGAGAAGCTCACATTGGAGTCGTTTAGCCCGTCCTGGATGCTTGCGTAGCCGGCGCTACCATCGCCGCCCGTCTCGATTGCGATGTAGCCAACGCTTTCACCGCTATTCATTCCGTCAACAAGCGATCCTTCTTGAAGTTGTACATCGAAACCCGAAGCGGTCACGTTCGATGGATCGCTGTCAACAACATCGGGTTCGTTCCGACTCATGACATTCGTGAGCACAACGGGCGCAGAGTCAAAGTCGCCTTGCAATGCAACTGATGACGTCGTTGTCGATGCTGTCGTTATTCCTGCCTCGACGATTCTTCCGTCGGCGAGTCGGTGTACGCCAGCTGACACAGCAATCCAGGTAATCGTCTCCGTCGCCGGATGCGGTCCATCTTCGTCTTCCCACTCTTCGAGACTAAAGGAGAATCCCGTAGGGTCAGAAGCAACAATACGAAGAGAGAATTCATTGCCACCGTTGTTTGTGCTTGAAAGATGAATGACGGCATTTTCGACGGGCTCGGCAAAGTCGATTCGAACGATTTCACCATCACCAAAGCCCCCACGCCTGAGGGACCCAACTTCACCTAAAGCCATACGCTCTTCCCAACCAATGCATCATCTTCGGCGTGCAAATTGGCGCTGTTTGCGCTCAACCGCCGGGGCTTTGTATCAAAATAAAACTTCAAAATAAATGTAAAAATGATAAATACCCCAATGATGGTGCTGTGCTTCCCGTACACGTTGGAAGAGGTGACAATCCCTTGCGCTGCAGTAACCGTTACATGTGGATCGGCATGCCTTGCCCCATCAACACCTCAACCTGCCGCAACTTTGAGGCAATCTCTTCGGGCTTGGGTCGCTTGTTCGCCACTCCTGATCCTCCGTTTTCCTAAACATAGATCCGGACCAGTTCAAAGGGGGACGCTCAACACGAACTACAGCAGGTATCGTGCGGAGGTCCCAGTAGCGCACCGCAAACGAATGCCCGCTCTACCTTCGAGATGTTGAGTCCACTCCAATGCGGTCGCCGGTGGTTTGGACTCGAAGTGGTCTTTCGCTGCGGTATGAACGAACGTCATTGTTGGCGCATATCGCCTCTCCCCGTTGTCTGGTTCGACATCCAAGATCGGGTGCAGAGGCGACGTCGTTCCGGGGCAGGACGATTCCGACGCCTTTGAAACACGGCGGTCACCCTCGCCCCCGTCTTTTTCGCAGCATCTACTTACCGCCATGGATCAAAACTTGATGGGTAATCGAATCTCCTCGGCGTGAGATAAATGTAATCGACGCCGCCGGTTTCGGGGATGTCATAGGCCAGCGCCTGGGTAATTGAATCTACCTGATCGTCGTGACGTCCTCCGGGGAAGGCAAGGAGCTCGGCCTCGAGCTCAGAGAGCCACGGCGCCTGTTTGGGAAAGTACACCCGACCGCTTTCGAACTTGGCCGATTGCACGGAAGCGCGGGCCTCCTTGGACTGCTCTGGTGTGACACCAACGGCATCGATCCCTTTTGCTTTGAGCTCCGCAATCAGCCCCGTGCCGACATTGCTATCCTCGACCAAAACGATCCTCGGCTTGTGAAGCTGCGCCTGCTCAATCGCCAGGTCGCGCAGCCCGGGGTAATCGACCTTCTTGCGGACGAGATCGATCAGATAGTAGCGGCCATTCGAGTACCGCCACGTCGTGCATACGCTCCAGTCATTGGCGGGCCCAGTTTTCGACGCGGTATCCCAACTCTGGATGACGGTGTCTTCGTCCGATAGCTCGGGCAGGATGGTGTAGTATTGCAGCCAATTTCGCTTGAACATCGCGCCACCCGGTGGGACGGGCCGCTGTTGGTATTGTGCTTCAAAAGCGTCGGATCCGATATCCCGGCGCATCTGATCAAGGACCTTCTGCGACTCCCGTGCAGGGTGAAGGAGACCTCCGGGTGATCTTTGGTGCCATCGGTTGTCACCGATCTGGATGCGCTGATGCTCTTCCGCGATCGCCGGAAGTTCCAGAACAGTCCAGTCGCCACCCGACGTCTCAAGAACGTGGCCGACCAGGTCATGGGCGTGAACGCGCTGGGTGACGATCACGATCGCGCCGTCCGCCTTGTCGTTGAGGCGGGACATCAACGTCGATCCGAACCAGTCGTTGACGGCCGAACGCTTGGCCTCCGAGAACGCATCTGAGGGTTTCAGCGGGTCATCGATGATGATGAGATCAGCACCACGGCCGGTCAGCGTGCCCCCGACCGAGGTGGCCAGCCGACTGCCGCGGCCGGTCAACAAAACATCCGTCTCGCTGTCCTTGCGCCGGCTGACCCGGGTATTTGGATAGATCTGGTGATACCAACCCGTCTCCAGGATTGCCCGATAGTCATTCTGGAACTTCGCCGCTAGGTCCTGGCCGTACGATACCGCGATGATGTGCTGACCAGGATCATGCCCATGGACAAAGGCTGGGAACGCAACCGACGCCGAAAGCGACTTCAGGCTGCGCGGTGGCATGCAGATGATCAACCGTTTGAGATGGCCCAAGCGGACCTGTTCGAGGTGATAGGCAATCGCTCGGATGTGCCAGTTGTCGAGGTAGGAGGCTCCAGGGTTCAGTGTTGCGAAACACATCTGAAGAAAGCTTGAGAAGTCCTCACGGATCAATGCGGCCGCAAGCAGTGTGTCCTGGCTATGATTGATGGTCATCTTGGTCTCCTGTTTCAATCGGTTCATCGACGTTGGTGCGGTCCACACGGTCTTCTGGCCCGGTCGCGTTTGAGAGAAAGTTCTCGATGATGCCTTGGCTTTCCGAGGCGAGCAGGCTGAGGTCGATCGTTTCGCGATTGGCACCCTCATGACTGGACTTGAGATCCATAACGACCTTCAAAGCCGCGAGATCTCCCTTCACCGCATTGTTGACCAGCGTGGTCAGCATCAATTCCTGAAGCGGGATCCGTTTCGCCCGGCCACTCTGCGTCACCGGGACCTTGCGTTTCAGGATATCTTCGAGCTGATCGGAGACCGTTTTGGGACGTTTGCGGCGCCCTGCCGGATTGCCGCTTTGGCCTGGCTTGAAACGGGTTGCCTTGGGCGGCTTGCAGTAGCCGACCTCGTCGTCCTCGGTACCAGTCTCGGGGTCGCTCTTTTTTGATTGGTCAGTCATGATCGCCCCGCTCCTTGGTCTTGAAGGCTGCGGCCGTGGCCTGGACCTCAAGAGCATTGAAAGTCGATCCGATAGCGCGACCCTGGTCTCCACCGTTTGGCAGTTCCCTGCACTTGGCTGCGTCACCGGTGGCCACCAGGACGGCATCCCGGCCGGTCATTGCCTGCCAACGCCGAACTGCGATGTCGACATATGCAGGCTCATACTCGATGGCGCTGGCACGCCGCCCAACCTTCTCCGCTGCCAACAGGGTTGTCCCGGACCCGAGGAACGGATCCAGCACAATAGCCCCCCGTTTCGATCCATCCTTGATTGCGTCGGCGACCAAGGAGATCGGTTTGACCGTGGGATGCACCGAGAGGTCGGCGCCTGGCCCCTTCTGGAAGGTGTTCACGCCGGCATAGGTCCAGACATTCGTGCGGTTGCGGCCATGCTTGCCGAGAGCAATATTGTTCGCCGCTCTGGCACCGGGTTTTGCAAACACCGCAACGAGCTCATGAGCGGAGCGGTAGAACGATCCCTGGCCTGGTGTGGTCTTGTTCCAGACACAAATGTTCTTGAGGTCCAGGCCAAGCTTGCGGCCAACGCGCAACAGGTCTTCGATATGGCGCCAATCCATGAAGACGTAATGGAGTGCGTTTGCGCTTGAGATCGTCAGAAGATTCCCAAGGCACGTCTTGAGAAAACCCCGAAAGTCCTTCGGGCTCATCTCGCCTGATGCGAAGGCGAATTCCTTGTGGCGTCGCGCACCGCGACCGCCAACATGGCCCTGCACCGGGACATTGTAGGGCGGGTCGGTGAAGACCATGTCCGCCTTGGCGTCACCAAGCAAACGGGTGACCGCTGATCCATCCTGTGCATCACCGCAAAGAAGGCGGTGCTTTCCAAGCTGCCAAAGGTCGCCTTGTTGGCTCACGGAGATTGATGAGACGCTGAGATCCACCTCCTCGGGGGGCGATTCCCCGTCGGCCTCGTGATCCAGGAGCAGCTGATCAGACTCGCCAGTCGGAAAGCCGGTGATCTCAAGATCAAACGAGACATCAAGATCCGGCAGCAAGTCCGCCAGATCACCAAGCTCCGCGGCGAGCATCTCACCGTCCCAGCCAGCGTTCAGCGCGATCTTGTTGTCGGCCAGCACAAAGGCCCGCTTCTCTACGTCACTGAGATGGGCGAGTTGAATGACCGGAACCTTTTCGATCCCCAACGTCTTCGCGGCAGCAAGACGGCCATGCCCGGCAAGGACCACGCCGTTCTCATCGATCAGGATCGGGTTTGTGAATCCGAACTGCGAGATGCTCTCAGCGATCTGCGCGATCTGCGCCCTGGAATGCGTGCGCGCGTTGCGCGGGTTGGGTTTTAGGCTGTCGACCGGTTGAACGGTGGCTTTGGGCGAAATCCCCGGGCTACAGCTGGTATCCGATGTTTCCGATGGCAATGGTATTCGGTCGTAAGCGGTGCCCTGACCCCACGTTGGTCAGTTAAGCGCCTTCATTTTTGGCTTCCAACGTTTTGCGAGCTTGAGAACTTCAAGGCGAAGTTCGTCGCTATCTGGCGTGTTGGGCTCGAAGTCGCCACCGTACCACCTTCTGAGATCCTCATGTTCAGGGTGCTTTGGATCTGCAATGGCTTCCAGGAACTCTTCGTATCCAGGGAAGCCGCCGACATCTTCTGGCGGGCACCGGCCAGCGATATCCGTCAAGCGGGGGTAGAGCTCGCCGGGGACAGGATCGCTGATCTTGCCGATCTTGATCTGGTGGTCCCAGCTGTCACCGAAGTCGTAGAGATAATTGACCGTGCGTGCGCCGGTGTCCTCGATCAACTCGGCCAGGGTGGTATTGTTGTCAGGCAGATCATCGCCGCCGAAGTCCGGATCGGGCAGCCCCCAGGTCGCCCCGCCGGCCTCGAACATGTAGAGGTGGGAGTTGGCCCAGCCCATTGCGGCCTGGAGTGTCAGATGCAGGCGGTCGAGGCGGATATCGGCTGGCACCAGCAGGGTACGCTTCACGGCGGGCTCGATGTACTCAAGCGTGACCTTCAATTCGATGATGCTCATGACCGTGCCCCTTCTCGGTCCCATTGTAGTTCCATGGCAGGAGCGCGTCGATATCGGATTGTTTGTGCCCCTGCACGATAGCGGCCAATGTCTCGGTCAGCCAGGTGTGAGGATCGATGGCGTTCAGTTTGCAGGTCTCGATTAGAGAAGCGATCATCGCCCAGTTCTGTGCACCTTTGTCGTGCCCGGCGAAGAGCGCATTCTTGCGGTTCAGCGCGATGGGGCGAATGGTGCGTTCAATGGCATTTGAATCGATCTCGATCCGACCGTCGGTCTGGAACAGGTTTAGCCCGTCCCAATATTTGGCGATATACTTCAGGGCCTCGCCGAGCGGGGATTTGGCGGAGACGCGGGCGCGGTTGGCGGTGAGCCAGTGTTCAAAACCATCAATGATCGGCTTTGACCGCTCCTGCCGAGCAGCCAACCGCACCTCGGGCGAGTGACCGCGGATGTCCTTCTCGATCCGGTATAGCCGGGCGATCTGTTTCAGCCCTTCATCTGCAATGGGCGTGGTGCCGGTCTGGGATACCTCGTGCAGCTTGCGCCGGGCGTGGGCCCAGCAATAGGCCAGCTGGATATCCTCTCCGGGCCGTTTGAGCAGCCTGTTGTAACCTGAATAGCCATCGACCTGCAGGGTGCCGCCAAAGCCCTTGAGGATGTTCTCGGCATATTGCCCTGACCGTCCCGGCGCATAGGTGAAGGCCACGCCGGGTGGATCGTCCCCGCCCCATGGTCGATCATCGCGGGCAAGCGCCCAGAAGAACCCCGTCTTGGTTTTGCGCCTGCCGGGGTCGAGCACCGGTGCTGTGGTCTCGTCCATGAAGAGCTTGGAAGAACGCTTCAGGTTTGCCAGTAGGGCATCATAGACCGGTTGGATTTCGAACGCTGCCCGCCCAACCCAGGCCGCCAGGGTGGAGCGATCAAGATCGATGCCCTGGCGGCTGTAGATCTGCGCTTGTCGATACAAAGGGAGATGATCGGCGTACTTGCTGACGATCACATGGGCCACTGTTGCCTCGGTCGGCATGCCGCCGGGGATCAGATGCGCCGGTGCCGGGGCTTGCACGATCCCGCTCTCGCAGGACCGGCAGGCATATCTCGGACGACGCGTGACGATTACCCGGAACTGCGCCGGAACGACATCCAGTCGTGCGCTGACATCCTCGCCAATAACATGCCGCTCGTGGCCGCAGTCGCAGGTCGTGCTTTCTGGCTCGATCACTTCCTCGATGCGCGGCAAGTGCCGGGGCAATGATCCCCGGTTGGCCTTACGCGAGCGCGGCTTACCCATGACCTCCAGTTCGTCGGCCTCTTCGGCTGCCTTGAGGGTCTCGACCGCTGTCTCGAT
Source organism: uncultured Limibaculum sp. (assembly GCA_951813525.2). Classification (GTDB taxonomy): domain Bacteria; phylum Pseudomonadota; class Alphaproteobacteria; order Rhodobacterales; family Rhodobacteraceae; genus Thermohalobaculum. The sequence continues at coordinate 212,773 of CATOTJ020000002.1, read as the reverse complement.
GTCTTCGAGCGCCAACTCAAGCTGGTCCGGACAGACCTTCTCGGATTTGTGCCCGAAGAGGGCGCGCTTGACATCGGTCAGCAGCTTTTCCAACTGCGCGATGCGCATAACATGGCGTTCCTCGCGCCCGCCGGCAGCCAGAACCATCGCCTTCAGAGCATCGATGTCATTCGGGAGATCGGCTGCGCTCAACATGGCCGGGGTCTATCAAAATCAGCGCTTTGCCACCCGTTCAATCGGATGCCCGAGTCACTCTGCCGCGGTCGGCGGACGTGCCGCCAGAGCCTTCACTTTCCGCCAGTCGAGCCCGGCAAACAACGCCTCGAACTGGGCATGGTTCAGCGACATCAACCCATCGCGGATGGCGGGCCAGGTGAAGGTTGTTTCCTCCAACCGTTTGTACGTCATCACAAGACCTGTGCCGTCCCAGTAAAGGAGCTTCAGCCTATCGGCCCGCTTGGCACGGAACACAAACACCGTCCCGGTGAACGGCTCTTTCCTGAGTTCATTCTTCACCAGCGCAGCAAGACCGTCATGACCTTTCCGGAAGTCCACGGGTTTGGTCGCCACCACAATCCGGACCCGGTTCGATGGGAAGATCATACGCGCAACGCCCGCACGATCTCCGCGACCCGCGCCGCGGGCGTCTCGGCGTCCAGCCGAAGCACTACTTCACCGCAGACGATCTCAAGCTTGGTGCACACGGGTTCCGCCGAACGGTCCAGTTGCTCTTCAATAATCAACGGTGCGAACGTTGGTTCCGACACGGGCACGGCGGGCAGCACAAGCTTGCCCTCTTTCGCCAGCCGTCGCCAAGACGACAGATGATTGGGCCGCATGTCGTAGCGACGGGCGACCTCGTTTACAGTCACCCCAGGTTCAAGCGTCTCAGCCACAATCCGGGCCTTCAACTCGTCCGGCCATTGCCGCTGACCACGGGGCCCAACTATCGACCCGATGTCTGTGAGAAACTCCGTTAGGCGCTCCATGGAGAAACTCCCTGCAAAACTACAAAGCGCAGGGACTCGCAGATATCGACTTCACAAGAAACGTGGGGTCAGGGCAACGCGTACATTCGGTCTTGGCGTTTGAACATTGGTTTCCCTCAGATGCCAGACGGGCCTGGCAAAGCCGCTCACCCACAATAGGTGGCGCCTGAGGGTCTATTTGTTTGTGCGTTTAGGCAGGGGGGGCGAAATGGAAATTTCCCGATGCAGGCCTACTCTTCCTGCTTCACATGTGCCATCGCTCGTTCGAAGCAAACATCTCTCAGTTCATTGTCATTTTCGAAGCCCGTCTGCCAGGCGGCCGTTAGAAAGGCGTCGAAGCGCGAGAGCAGTTTGAAACTCGGTTGGCACCCCGTCAACTCAATCCAAAACGCTGCGAGCCTGCGCACAAAGATGATCTTTCGAAGATCGGTGCTCCGCCCCTGGCCCATCCCGCGCAGCGCTGCGAGATCGTTTTCAATCAGGTTGATCAGCTCTTGAACCTCTTCTCGGAAAAACTCGAATCGGATCGGCTCACCAGATCGTCCTCCTTTGAGCATGAGGAAATGACTCCGCTCCCGTCGCCTGTTTGGGAGGATCCCTTCGCGGAAGGCTCGATTGAGCTTGGTCGACCAACTCAGCGGTAAGTCGATCAACTCGCTGTTTGACCGTATCAATCGTGATTGAAGGCAATCGCGGATGTCTTGCAGCTCACGGCGAAACTCACCTCGACCTCCACCGAGTATGAGGCCCGCGGCGGTGAAGGCAGCCTCGATGTGGGAGTAGACTGTCATGTAGAAGTCACCGCTCCAAGCCTGAGTTCCTTTGACACGCAGCTCCAGGGTCAGCGGGATCTGTTTCTGTGGATCTTTGAACTTTTGGATCTCTCGGTCGATTGGACTCGAACTTGGCGTCCGCTTCGTCTCTGTGCCGGCCGCAAGTTGGCGACGACGAGCCACTTTGTGACGACGGATAGTCTCCGCTGCCTGCAAATACGGTTCTCTGAAGGAAAACTCCTTTGGAAGCATGCTGCCCATAATCGTAACTCCGAAGTGCTTTCAAGCTGATGACGCATCGCCGATTATTAGCGCCAAAGGCGCCAAAGATCCAGTTTGAGCGACTTCGAGTGTTCTATGTTCCCTGCAATCGAGAAAAAATTCCCTGCTCCGATGTTTAGGGAATTCGCTGCGCAAGTCATTGATTTCGTTCAATCTGCGCCGAGCGAATTAGTGGCCAAATCCCGGATTCCCGAGATTTTCCCTGCAATTTCCCTGCAACCAGGGAATTCAGAGACCGGTTCGCAGCAGACTGCGCCCACCGCCACGCTTTCTCTCCGTACGTCGGTCTCACCCCTCCAGCACGAAAAGCGCCGTGTATTCCATGGGTTAAGGGATGCGCGGTAACGTTTGAGACGCCTCTAGATCTCTAAACTGCCAGTATCCTCGCCGATATCTCAGAACCCGATTTCCACGAGTCCCTTTGCCGGTTTGGCGATGTTCAGAGTCTGGAGATTGCCGCGCGCTGCTGATCCCAGAGTGGCGGTAGACTAGATTTGATCAACGCATCACTGGTAAGCGCAGGGCTTTGGTGACCGTTGATGATATCCCGAACGATGTCAGGTGCGAGGAATGCCAGACCGATGATCGCAACTACGCGCTGTCGAGAAGTGTTTTGCCGCTCGGCGATCTGCTTAATCGTGGTGCCTTGCTTGAGATCGTCCAGCCAGGCATGGCCAAGGGCCAGGTTGTGTACCAGCAGCTTGTCGATGACTGGCGCCTGATCGCTCAGGATCATCCTGGCTTCGACACCGCGTTTGCGCAGCACGAAGCTGTCGTTCAGGATCAAGGCGTCCCGATTGATCCGTGCGACCGGTATCTGGAGACGGGATGCCAAGGCAGATGCGGCCAGACCAACGCTTAGGCTTTCAGGCGCAACTTTGCCGTCGGAGATCAGGGTCGTCAGCAGAGTGTTGGCGTCCGGTGACACCAGACCCATCTCGATCTGTGTGAATGACTGCCGCGCCGATGCGATCTCCGCGACATCTGCATTCGAGATCTCCGAGAAGCTGGCGCGCTCAATCAAATACCAGATGACCATCGCGAAACTGCCACTGGCCAAGGAGCTGGAGGAATTCGACTTCGAAGCGGCCGAGGTCAACGAAACCTTGATCCGTGACCTCGCCACCGGCGACTTCCTCGACCATCAGCGCAATCTCGTGCTCATCGGCGGAACCGGCACAGGCAAAACCCATCTCTCCGTCAGTATCGCTCGAGCCTGCATCCGCCAGGGCCGCCGCGGGCGCTTCTTCAATGTCGTCGATCTGGTGAACAAACTCGATGCCGAAGCGCGGGCCGAGCGCCAGGGACGGACAGCTGAGTTGATATCACGCCTCGACTTCCTAATTCTGGACGAGCTTGGCTATCTGCCATTCGCTCAGACCGGTGGTCAGCTGCTGTTCCACCTGATCAGCAAACTCTATGAGTGCACATCAGTCATTGTCACAACGAACCTGGCATTCGGAGAATGGCCAACCGTCTTCGGCGACGCGAAGATGACCACCGCACTCCTCGATCGCCTCACACATCATTGCGAGATCGTTGAGACCGGTAACGAAAGCTGGCGCTTCAAGAACCGCGCCTAATTCAACCGCGCAGGCCGGGCCGCGCTCTGATAAATGAGGTCTCCACGCGACCCGGCCTGCTCAGCACCAGGGGGGTCACTTTTGAACGCCGATCTGGGGTCACGTTTGGATGCCGATTGACAGGCAGCGATCTTGTTGCGGATGCGCTCTGCTGTGACTTCGCGCTCGAATTGCGCGAACGACAGCAGCATGTTGAGCGTCAACCGCCCCATGCTGGTTGCGGTGTTGAACGATTGCGTCACCGAGACGAAGGAGCAGTTGGCCGCATCGAAGCGCTCGACCAGCTTCGAGAAGTCGGTCAGAGATCGTGTCAGCCGATCAACCTTGTAGACCACCACCCGATCGATCTTGCTGGCGTCGATGTCGGCCAGCAGGCGCTGCAGCGCAGGCCGTTCCAGCGATCCCCCAGAAATCCCACCGTCATCGTAGCTGTTCGGAAGCGCGATCCAACCCTCGTGCTTCTGGCTGGCGATGTAGGCCGCCCAGGCCTCGGCCTGGGCATCCAGTGAATTGAACTCCTGGTCCAAGCCCTCTTCGGTGGATTTGCGGGTGTAGATCGCGCAGCGGATCTTTTGCGCCCGGCTCATCGCTTGCCGCTCAGACCGAAGAATCTTGGGCCGGACCAGTTAGCGCCGGTGATCTCGCGGGTCGGCCCCGGTGATGTGCTGATAAGAAGGCTTCCATGCCAACGGTGCACTTCGGCAGTCGATTAAAGAACTTCGGCAAGTCCTTGCGTTTAATCTTCCGATTGAATCCGATCTTTACAGACTCAGAAATTCCGTGAACGTGGAAAACATCTTTTGCCAGGTCGAGGCCGATTGTGGCGACTTGCATCGGGTGGCGCCTCTTTCACAGATGATGACACCTGCATTTCGACGCCGGTGGAGCAGAGGCCGTCCACCCGCTCCGTAATGGCCCGCCCGCTGTTGCCCCCACAATGGATGTAGATGTGATCGACGATGGCCAGCCGGTGTGCGCCAATTTCGGACGTTCAGAGGCGCGAGACCTCTGCGCGTAAAGGTCAACTGTACAGCTGTATGGGCTCGCCCAATATTTTTATGTCTGGCTCAAAGCCAAGTCCTGGCTCGTCCCTGCACGTGAGCTTTCCTTCTGAAGCCACCGATCCTACTTTACCCAGCGACACGGCGGCAGGATGGGGGTAGGCTGCGAGCAGTGACCTCTCGGGGATCGTTACCGCCAGATGGGCCACCGCAGCCCGCACAATTTCGGCGCCAACCGTGTCCTCAATGCGCATACGCAAGCCTAAACGCATGGCAAGGCGGGCCATCTCGTGTGCTTTGGTAAGGCCGCCCACATGGGAGAGTTTGATCACCACCGCATCGAGCGCATCATCCGCACTCGCCCGCACCAGGTCACGACTGTCATCGATGACTTCGTCCAGAACGAACGGCCGGTTGCACACTTTGCGGATTGTGACGCACTCGTCGTATGTGGCGCAGGGTTGCTCAATCAACAGGCCCAGCTCAGCCGGCAACTGCGCTGCGGCCGCCACCACCCGACGGGCATCCTCCATGGTCCACCCGCGGTTGGCATCACAGATCATGCGTTCTCCCGGCTTCAGCACATCTGCGATGGCCCGCATTCGTTCGATGTCCGGCTCGGCGCCCTGCCCAAGCTTGACTTGAAACACAGTGATGCCCTGTTTCCGCTTGTCTTCAATGGTGCTGAGCATCGCGGCCGGTGTGTCCATGGGGATGCTGTCATAGAGTCGTGCGCCATCAACTTCGGCCCCGCCCAAAAGTGTTCTCACTGGTAATCCGGCCGATTTTCCGAGCAAATCCCAGCAGGCCAGATCGATTGCCGATTTGGCGGCTTCGTGCCCACGAACCGTCAGATCCATCAGGGTGTTGATGACGCCCGTTTCCCTGGGTTCGCGGCCGATCAGAACGGGGCACAGGAATTCAAGCGCGGCCCGCAGTCCGCCGGTGGTCGCGTTCAGATAGGTGGGATTGAGTGGGCAGCTTTCGCCATAGCCCACAACGCCATCATCCGTCTCGATGCCTACTACAGTGTCCTGCAAGGTTATCTCTGGCGTTGCGACACGGACGTGTCCCAGTGTTTTGTACGGCAGAGGCACGGCATAAACGCGGATCGATTTGATTTTCATTGGCGTCTCGTCTGGCTACTTGTGGATTGGTCTGCCGGGCCAACGCGTCCCGGGGCAGGACGGGCGATCATCTCGTGATCCGTATCCAATGGTTCTGTCAGGTCAATGGATCCGATCATCTGATCGGTCGGCGCACCGACGGCAAGCGCCAGTGCGGCATGGGCGTAGTGCTGGCCGGCCCAAGGCCCGTCAATTCGGATCTTCATGCCAGCAGCCACGCACATATCCCGGGCGGTTCGGGCAGCACCCAACCCACCAAACTTTACGGGTTTGATGCAAACCATCTGAAAACGGTCGGCAATGGCCCGCGTGATCATGTCCAGACCCCACAGGCTGGAATCAATCATCATTGGTGAAGGCAAGCTCCGCGCCACCTCCACATTGTCTTCGTACCGTTTACACGGATCTTCCCAGATGAGCTGCGGATGGCTCAGTGTCGGAATCTCCTCAAGCGCCACGTCCAGAGGCAACGCACCGTTGAAATCGGCGAGCACGAGCTGCTTCTTGCTCAGACCGCTCAGAACCTCTCTGACGCAGGCCATATCCGTGTCCAAATCATCCACCCCCAGCTTGATTTGGATGACCGGCGCCTGTCCGCCGTTGGCACGGATGCCTGCGGTGACATCAGCGGCCGACCCTGCCGAGAGTGAAAGGATCTCCGGCACGTCGCCCGCTGCAGGTCCGCCCAGAAGTGCTGAGACGGGCACGCCGGTTTTCTGGGAAATCAGATCATGCCAGGCGCAGTCCAAGGCAAACGAGATGTTTCGAAAACTCACATCACGGCCATTCCAGTCTGTCAGCATGCCCGGGACGCCTGAGAGTTCGGAACCAATCAGTTCTTTTACCGTTGCAGCGTCCGCACGATCTGCTTCGTCTTCTCTTACATCAGAAAAGCGCACGACCTCGCCCACGCCTGTCAGGCCATCCTCCGTCGTGACCTGTAAAAGGCTATGATACAGTTTTGACTGCACAGTGATTGACTGGACATAGGCCTTACCGTTCGAAAATTCGGGCTCGAAGGGGACAAGCTCGGCTTGGACAATCTTCATGTGCGGCCCTTTAGCGTCCCGGTCCCATCTGCTGCAGATAGAAGTTTTGCAAATGGGCGACCGCGTTCTCACATTCGTTGTTGAGCTCGGGCTTAACAACGAGCATCCCGCCCGTGTAGCCGCGGCTCCTCAGGCCAACCTGGACTTGATCGACCAAGGCGGTATCTTCGTCTCCCGTGGTCTCGTCATGAACCTTGGCATAGTCGATCACCTCCTGAACCGCTTCTGGAGAAAGATCCGGCAAGGTGTGCCAGCGGAATACATAGTCACAGCGCTCGTGCCCCCGTGGGATCCAGTAGCGCAGCGACGCGCAGCGATGCAGCGGGTACAGTTCAATGGCGAATGTGGGCCACATGAACCAGACCAGGAAATCTTCGCCGTGGACCGCCGGGTCCCTGTGACCTTTGGAGGAATGGCGGATGATCGCGCCGTCGAATTCGACCTTGTACGCTTCGCCGCTGTAGGTGTTTTGAACCAGGTACTTGTGGGCCACCGGGCAATGATAGCACTCGGTGAAGTTTTCGATCGTCACCTTCCAATTGCTGTGATGATGCTGGGTGTGCTCGGCCACAAGCACCATTTCCTCGAGGCGGGGGAACGCGGCTGCGATTTCGTCAACAACGACACCCAGTTTCTGCGCAATCGGCACAGCGTGCTCGTCCAGATTGACGAAGATGAGGCCAAGAACCAGTTCGCAGCGCACCTGCCTCAGTTTGATGTTTCGGTCCTTGAACCCGGCCAGACCATGACAGCCGGGCGCGCCGATCAGGTCGCCGTTCACTGAATATGTCCAGCCGTGGTACGGGCAGGTTATCTTGCCACGCTGACCACAACCCTCCACCAGCGGATGCGCGCGGTGTTGACACACATTGTAGAAAGCCCGGGACGAGCCATCGTCTTGCCGGAACACTACAATTCGCTCATCGGCGATCTCTGCGGTGAGAAAACTGCCGGTTTCCGGGATTTGGCTTACATGCCCAACACAGATCCATTCCTTGAAGAAGATCCGTTCTTTTTCTTCCTCATATACGGCAGGATCCAGATAGTAGCGTTTCGCCATGGTGTCCGGAAGGCTCGCGTAACTGTTTCCATCCATATCAAGTCCATCCTGATCGACTAAAATGCATTCTATCTCACAACGCGTTTTAACATCTGTCATCTCATGATAGAATTGTCACGAAAGGACTATCTACTATGAGGAAAACATTGTGCAGGAGCTCAATGATCTGACGCTCCACCAGATGCGTACGTTTCTGGCCATCACAGAGGCGACAAGCTTTTCACGTGCCGCAGTGGTGCTTGGGGTCACGCAATCCGCGCTAAGTCGCATTACCGCGCAGATGGAACAGACATTGGGCGCGAAGTTGTTCAACCGCTCGGGCCGCGGTGTGACGTTAACCGACAGCGGCCGTCTCATGCACGAGGCGAGTATAGACATTCTGCGCCGCCACGACGTGCTGTGCGCCAAGGTTCAGGAGATGAGCGGCGACCTGCGGGGGGAGTGCCGGGTCGCGATGCCTGAAAGCGTCGGGCGCATTCTTTTCCTTCCCCTCATTCGGCGTATGCGAGAGCGCCATCCAAATTGTGCCGTTCGGATCCTGGAAGCCTTCAGCGCGGATGTTCCAGACATGATGCAGAAAGGTCATGTTGACGTGGCAGTGGTGACTGACACCCACCCACATCATGGGCTGGACACCGAGTTGTTTGCCGATGAGGCTCTGTATCTGGTCGGCGACAAGTCGGCGGCACTGGTTCAGGCAGAGGAGATCAAGCTCGCAGAAATCGGCGACGCGCCGCTTTTGCTGTATGCCCTGGGAGGCGGGGTGCGTAGCCTGATTGATGCGGCTTTCACCTCAGCCGGATTGTCCCCACAGATCGCTCTGGAAGTGGATTCAAACGAGGCCCAGCGCGATCTTGTTAGGGCCGGAGACGGCTATGCGATCCTCCCCTTCAGTGCGATCAACCGGGAAACCACACGGGGAGAATTTGCGATCTCGCGGATTGTGGACCCCACCATACGCAGAAGGCTCTTCAGGGCCCTGCCCGCCAACGGACCGATCTCCCCAGCGACCCGGGAAACCGCTCTTCAGATTGTGAACCTCGCGAACGAGGCAAAAATCGAGGCGCAATGGCAAACTCGAACCGTGCGGCGCGGAACCTCCTAGGTATATGTGCGGATCTGAATTGCACGGTAATGTCCGCTTCTCTGATTGGGCGTTTGGGTTGCCCCTAGTTTCCCAAACACCTGCCTGGTTCAGTTTGAGCTGTCTTGCTTCGAAATCTACCGGCGACAGCATGCCGTTGCGCGTGTGTTTTCGTCGAGGGTTGTAAAACATCTCAATGCACCCGAACACGTCGCGCCTTGCGCCTTTCCGCGCCGGATGGGTGAAACGTTTGATGCGTTCGCGTTTGAGCAACAGGAAGAGGCTTTCAGCAGAGGATTGATGCTCCAAAATTTGTCAATCGCTGGTCGGAGTGGTGGGTCGCCAAGGTGAGCGTAAATTTTTAACGTGCATGGGCACCATCGATGCAGGACAGATCCTCATAATGTGGGCTGCACGAGCATGTTGTGAACACTCAGCATCATTGATCTCGATGTGAGCTTTACCCGGGGTCGGCCGGATTTCGCGCCGTTCGTTTTCTCGCGAGCGTCGATCGCCAGCCAGTCATCGTAAGTGACCATTTGGGGTCGTAGCTTTTCCAACAGCGAGGCGGCATTTTGCCTGGAATTCGCTGCCAGCATTGGTTTGTCCGTCAGCAGAGTTGCCACCGTTTCCTGGCTATCGCCTCGATTTGTACCGATGGTGCCATTCGGACCCCGTTTGGCCCACCCGGTCACATAGAGCCCGGTTAAAACGGTTCCGTTTTCCACGAGGCGCCCGTTCGCATGGTCCAGGTGGCGTCCGTCTCGCGCCAGCGCAAGAGGTTCAAGTAATGCAGGTTTGTACCCAACACTGCTGACCACGAGGCCGCAGGAAAGATCAAAGGCTTCGTTCGTTTGCACCGCCCGTTGGGCAAAGGCTGAACCGATCAGCTTGTTGAGCCGCAGCTTGAGCACACGCGCACGGGCATCGCCGGTGATGGCAACGGGCATTTGGTGAAAGTGGAAATGACAGGTCCGCGGCGCCTTTTGGCTGGAATGAACGAAGCCACCGAGCAGTTCGGCGCAGAGCCTTAAATCACCGGCCCCTGTGTCTTCCAATTCCTCCTTGCAGGCTACACCCAGATCCATGTCCGCCGGATCGACAATGGATCTGAAGCCCTCGGTCTCGCTGAATTCGCGCAGCTCTTTGGAGACGAAATTGACCTGGGCCGGACCGCGTCGGCCGATGACGTGAATGTCGCGGATCTGGCTCTCGGCCAGAACCTCCAGTGCGTGATCTGCGATGTCGGTCTTGCGCAGCTCGTCGATTGGCTTGGCGAGGATGCGCGCGACATCCAAAGCCACGTTGCCGTTGCCAATTACCGCTGCGGCCTCGGTGCGCAGATCTACCGTCAGATCGCGATAATCGGGATGCCCGTTATACCAGGCCACGAAAGCGTGGGCGGTGTGACTGCCCGGCAGATCTTCGCCGGGGATGCCCAGTTCGGCCCCGCTGGCAGGGCCATGTGCGAATATTACCGCGTGAAAATGCTCTTGTATTGCGGCGACAGAGACATCGCGCCCGATCTCGACATTGCCGCAGAAATGGAAACCGTCCATTCCCGCGATCCGGTCGAACACCGCGGTCACCGCCTTCAGTTTGGGATGATCGGGCGCCACGCCATAACGCACCAGGCCATAAGGCACTGGCAGTTTCTCAAACATCCAGACCGAGATGTCGTCCGACGCCCTGAGCAACGCTTCGGCGGCATAGAACCCACTTGGACCTGCGCCGACGACAGCGACGGCGAAGGTCCTTTTTTGTGGCACGGCGTCCAAGTCTATAGCCCGAGCGCCGCGCGCTTATCTTCTGCGCCCGGCATTGGATCCATCGCCGCGCTGATCACCGGTAACTCGGCTGACTTCTGCTTGTTGATCGCAATCCAGGGTGCGTGTTCTTCAGGCATCGCGACGGTGTCATAGATGGCGTTGACCGGGCAAACAGGAATGCATCCGCCGCAGTCAATGCAGAGCTCGGGATCGATGTAGAGCATGTCTTCGCCAACATGGAAGCACTCGACTGGACAGACGGACACGCATTGCGTGAACCGGCATGCCCGGCAGTTATCCGTAACGATATGCGTCATTCCGCGGCGATGCTCTTTCCGGCGGTGTTGACCAGGCTGATCTCGACCAATGTGTCCGAGAAGGTTGGCGCACCGCCCAGATCGGCCAAGGTCGACGGCAGGATCGCTTGCACGGTGGCGTTCGCCTCGGACCCGTGACGCCAATGACCGACGGGGGAGAAAACCACGCCGGGGCGCACATCCTCGGTCACCTTCGCCTCGGCCACATAGCTCCCCCGGTTGTTCTTAATCGTGACAAGGTCCCCGTTCGAAATACTGCGTACCTTCGCGTCGTCGGGATGCATGATGACGGACTGTTTGCCGTTGTGCTCCTGCTGGTGCTTGAGGTTGCCGAATGACGAACTGAGATAGGCGTGGCTCTTAGGCGAGACCATGCTGAGCGGATAGCTCGCACCCAGCGTCGGGTTGGTGGCCGTGGATTCGTTGGGCGGGATGTATTCCGGTATCGGCGTGATGGCGTCGCCCATCTGCTGCTCGGTATAGCCCTGCCGGAAGAGCGGGATAACGAAATTCCCGCCTGCCGCAGCCGAGGACACGAACTCGCATTTGCCGGAGGCCGTGTGGAAGTTTCCTTCGGCATGGGGGGCGTATTCCTCGGTCTTGGGCAGGTTCAGCCGCACATAGCCGCGTTCTTTGATGTCTTCGAAGGTGACGCCTTCGAGGGTGGGCGAGTCCCAGTCGATGGTGTTCCTCATCAACTCCTCGTCCGTCATCCTGAAGTGCGGATCGTCAAAGCCCATGCGTGCGGCCAGACGCCGGAACAACTCGGTGTTCGGGATCGCATCGCCCATGGGATCGATGGCCTTGTTGTTGAAGGTGAGATAGAAATGGCCCCAGGAGAACATGATCTCTTCCTGTTCCATCTGCGTGGTCGCCGGCAGGACAATGTCCGCGTGACGCGCCGTGTCCGTGATGAAGTGCTCGCTCACCACGGTGAAAAGATCCTCGCGCATCAGACCCTGGATGACCTTCTCCTGCTCGGCCGTCGTGACCGCCGGGTTGGCATTGTAGACCATCATCGATTTGATCGGCGGGCCTTCAAGGTTCTCTCCGTTCAGGATCTCGCCCAGTTTCCAGAGGTTCACAACACGCGGGTTTTCGGGCAGGAAATCGGCGCGTGACATCGCGTCCCACCGCATTGGGAAAACCCAGATCGGCAATTGCAGGATGCCGCCGCCGGGCTTGCGCCACGCCCCGGTCAGCGCTGGCAGACACGCCAGCGCGCGCACCGTTTGGCCGCCGCCCGCATGGCGTTCGATGGCGACGCCGACGCGGATCACGGCCGGTTCAGCGGCGGCGAATTCACGGGCCAACTTGCGCACGTCGTCGGAACTGAGTCCGGTCAGGTCCGCGACGGTTTCGGGGTCGTATTGCTGCACATGCTCCGTCAACTCCTCGATGCCCGAGGTGTATTTTTCGACATAGTCGGTGTCGGTCAGGCCCTCGTTGATGATCACGTTCATCAGCCCGAGCGCGAGCGCACCATCTGTGCCAGGCAGGATCGGGATGTGCCAGTCCGCCTGCTTGGCCGTCGTGGTTTTATATGGGTCCACCACGACAATCTTGGCGCCGTTCTTCTTAGCCTCCATGATAAAAGGCCAAAGGTGCGAGTTCGCGCTCAGCGGATTGGTTGCCCAAAGAACAATGTATTTCGACAGTGCCAACGCCTCGGGATCGACACCCGCCGTGTCGCCGATTGTGATCGCATAGGCTGTGCAGGACCCGGAATCGCAGAAGGTACGCTCGGACACTGAGGCGCCCATCTTGTTGAAGAAGGCGTCCCCGACATGCAGGCCCTGCGAGTTCCCCTGGGTACCTAAATAGGAATACGGCAGGATGGCCGAGGCGCCGTGCTCGGCGATAATCGCTTTCCACTTCGTTTCGATCTCATCCAGGGCCTCGTCCCAGGTGATCTGTTCGAACTGAGCCGACCCCTTCGGCCCCACGCGGCGCAGCGGGTGCAGCACGCGGTCGGGACTGTAAATCTTGTCCTGATAATTGTTCACCTTCACGCACAGACGTCCGCGGGTATATGGATGATCGGGGTTGCCACGCACGCTGGTGACCTTTCCATCCTCGACATTGACGAGCATCGAGCAAGTATCGGGGCAGTCTTGCGGGCAGGCGCCCAAGACGGTCTTGCTGGCCATGGTGATCTCCACTGTTGCTGGCTGTCTTTTGATTGCCAAACACCGTAGGCGGGATCCCCAGTCACGTTTTTCATGATCTTGCGAATTTTGTGTCGATTCTTGCGATTTGCGCCAAATTGACGAAGATTTCCGGCGATCGCGACCGCATAGCGACCTGGCTCGGACCACGTTCCGCTGGCTAAATCGGCACTTTGCGGTACAGTTGCTCTGCGCAATTTCCATCAGAGATGTGAAGTTCACATGACAATCGCCGCCCATGGAGAGCAAAAATACGTCAATAGCATGCGGCTCGGTTCGAGCCACGGATTGGGATGGCGATCCCTATCGGCCGAGGAATGGGTTCACGGTGCCGGACGGCTGCGACCGCTAAAGCCGGCGTCCACCGAAATCGCGGTGCAACTCACCGGCAATTCGCGGGTCAAGCGACAAGGCGATGGGCGCGTGCAGGACACCTGCTCGATGCCTGGAACGATCTGGCTGTGCCCCGCAGGAATTTTCGAGCGCTCGGTGCGGATTTTCGCCGAAATCAAGAACTGCCTGCATATCTATGTGCCGCACCGGCAGTTCTCGCAAAGCGCACTGGAAGAGTTCGGCGTTGATCCCGACAAAGTGGAACTTCGCTATGATGGCGGTTTCCACGACCCGTTCATCGAGCAGATTGCGCATTGTATCCGTGACGAGATGGCCGAGCCCTCGGGCCTCAGCGGGCTGCTTGTCGAGACGATGCGCGTGGCTCTGGCGGCGCATCTTTTGAAACATTATTCGAATCTGACCCCATCACGCTGCCAAAACACCGAACAGCCGGGCGGGCTGGACGCCAGGCGAATGCATCGGCTGCTTGAATTCATTGATGCAAACCTGCATCGGAATATGACCTTGTCGGAATTGGCCAGCGAGGCCTGCTATAGCCCGCATCACTTCGCGCGGCTTTTCAAGGCAACGACAGGCGAAAGCCCTGGACAGTTCGTCAAAAAGAGACGGGTAGAGGCGGCCAAGACGCTGCTTACCTCTGGTGACATTTCCTTGACCGAAATCTCGGCGCGCACTGGATTCTCGAGCCAATCGCACTTTTGCCGGTCATTCGCGAGAGTGACCGGCATGGCACCCACCGCCTACAGAAACGCGGCAGGATCGACCTTGGGAATCGCGCAAACATTAATCTGAGGTCGCAGGGCAGAAGTCGGTCCAATCGATCGTCGGCCCTCCTATGTTCCGGCGTACAACCACCGGCCAATCGCGTCGACGGGTCCCCTGTCCTCCTTTCGTAAATCAAGTGGTTACTGTGCGGAAAATGGGATCAAACCGCACCTGGTGTTCAGCCCGGATCAATAACCAGATCTGGCGCGATCCGGGCGGTGAACGGGCGGTGAGCGTTACGGCAGTTTTAGAAGAATTGCCCAGCGGCAAAGAGTGTCGTGTTTCGGACTGCTGTGAACTCTTTTCTGGTTTTGCGGTTGGGGATGCGTCCTTTGACCCACGGTGTGCTTACCGCGATCGTACTGATCAGCGGTGCCTTTATCATCGTCTTCTCCGCGGTCGATGGACGGCCATCAATTCCGTTGTTCTTAGCTTGGCGGTTGGCCACGTTCTTTTGCGTCGGGATCCTGGTTGGAAATCTCAATGCGCTTGCGATGGAACCGTTGGGACACATTGCGGGCTTGGGAGCTACGGTGATCGGCTCGATCTCCACGTTCGTGTCTTTGCCGTTTGGATGGTTCATCGGGCATTTGTTTGACGGAACTGTTTTGCCGCTTGTCGGTGGCGTCTTTGCGCTCGCGCTCGTTACAGCTCTGTGGACAGAGGGCGGACGGTTCGGCGGCTTGGCGCGGTGTGAATGACTGTTCTTTATTAGACCGTATCGGAGGTATGCGATGCGCAGCTCGTCTGGAAAGACTGACATTCAGTTTCCATCAGCAACGGAAGATGGACTTTTGTACTCGCCTACTCCAATTCCTCGCGCATCAGATCCGACCAATGGCGGCTGCGCGACAGGCACGCTGTCCTGAGACCCGACTTCCCTCCAGCCATTTGGAGAATCCGTGGGTTGATTTCTGGCCTCATGCGGCCTGGTTTTCCAGTGCCATCTTCGCGGCAAATTCGTCTGGCGTTAGATTGCCCAGGGATGAGTGCGGTCTGTTTCGGTTGTAGTCCTCCTTCCAAGCGGTGATTTGTGCTTTCGCCTCGGCGAGGGTCGTGAACAGCGTCTCGTTCAACAGCTCGTCTCGGAGACTGCCGATGAAGCGCTCCACGAAGGCATTCTGCGTTGGTTTGCCAGGCGCGATGTAGTGCCAACCGACGCCGGTATCCTGACACCATCGGAGGACTGCCATGCTGGTCAGTTCTGTTCCGTTATCGCTCACGATGGTCTTGGGACGTCCTCGGCGCCTCATGATTGCGGACAGTTCGCGTGTGACGCGCAGGCCGGACAGCGATGTGTCGGCGACCAGGCCGAGGCATTCGCGACTGAAGTCATCGACGATGGCCAAAACCCGAAATCTGCGCCCATCGGTGAAGGCATCAGAGACGAAATCCAGGCTCCACCGCTCGTTGGGTCTGTCCGGTACCAGCATCGGTCTACGCGTCCCGAGCGCACGATTCCGGCCGCCACGCCGCTTCACCTGCAGCTTTTCCTCGCGATAGAGCCGTCGGATCTTCTTCTGGTTCACTTGCCAGCCCTCGCGCTCCAGCATGGCATGAACGCGCCGATAACCGAACCGACGCCGTTCATCGGCGACAGCCTTCATGGCTTTGCGCAGGTTGGCATCATCTGGGCGAACGCTGCGGTAGCGCACGCTCGACCGATCAACATCAAGCACCGAACACGCCCGCCGCTCGCTCACCTGGTGCGCCTTGCGCAGATGGCGACTGCTTCTCGCTTCACAGCGGGCGCTACCACTTTCGCGAAGCGACGTCTTTCAACATGGCATTGTCCAGCATCTGCTCGGCGAGCAGTTTCTTCAGCTTGGCGTTCTCGTCCTCAAGCGCCTTCAGCCTCCGGGCGTCAGAGACGTCCATCCCGCCGAACTTGGCCTTCCACTTGTAAAACGTCGCGGAGCTGATCCCGTGTTCGCGGCAGACGTCCGACGTTGGAACGCCGCTCTCCTGCTGCTTCAGGACCGCTATGACCTGCTCTTCGCTGAACCTCGATCTCTTCATAATCCGTCTCCTTCGTTGGGACGGATGCTACCTCAAACTGGAGGAAGAAACGGGTCTCAGGACAACGCCTGTGAAGTTGCATGGCCACATCTATGATTATCGTGAGAGGCCAGTGGCGAACGCACGGGTTGAGGTTCGGAAGATCGAGTGTAACGGTTACTAAAAGCATCCCAGAGTGTCGGCTCCCGAAGCATTGGACCCCTACTCGAACATCTCGCCGGATGACCTCGATCCGCACTTTCTTTACTTCAGCTCAGTTGAAACCGACGCCAGCGGTTACTATGCGTTCAAGACCATTTGCCCCGCTGGCACCAGCTTTTCGACACAGACCGCGCCGCGCACGTTCAGATGAAAGTTTGGAGCGAACAAAACGGCGTCTTCACAGCGGAGGTCTATTTTATGGGGCCCGAACACCAGGAAATTCAGATCCGGGGCAAGATTTATTCAAAACACCCCGGGACATCAGGTCTCGTTGTCGAGTTGACCCAAAACGACAGTGGGACGGGTTTGACATGTAACCGCGATGTACGATTTTATTGACACAATCGACTGACCTGTAAATGGAAGCCTAAGCGGTGCAACTTGTTCAAAGGTGGATTTGATGGCGGGTATCATCGATGGGGTTTGGCATGCCGCACACGAGATCGATCCAGACACGGCGGATCCTCTCAGCAACTGGATCACGCACGATGCATCCCCGGGCCCAACCGGGCGGGGGGGATTCCTGGCAGAGGCAGGCCGTTACCAACTCTATCTGGCGCATGGCTGCCCTTCTTGCCATAAAGTTTCCATCGCCCGGCAATTGTTCGGCCTGGAGGCGATGTTTGCAGTGACCTTCGTGGATGTGATCAAGCGCAGCGATGGATGGCGGCTCAGCCCTGGCGCTGATACCATCTTCGGTGCCTCCAGCTTGCACCACATGATGATCTGCGCCGAAGGCAACCTGACTGCCAAGGCCACCGTGCCGCAACTCTTAGATAAGAATAGCAAGCGGTTGGTGTCCGACAGCTCCGCCGATATGGTTCGCATGATGGATCAGATATCCGCTGCACAACGCCCAGGTCATTGCAGCCTCTGGCCGGAACCGACGACAGACACGATTGACGAACTTTGCAGCTGGATCAGCGCCGAAATCAGCAGCCGCGTTTACCAGGTTCTGTTTTCAACGCAACCCAAAGACAAAGAGCATCATGTACACTGCGTGAAGGAAGCACTGGCCATTCTTGATGAACGTTTGGCCCAAACGCGTTTCCTGCATGGCGAGGCAATAACAGCGAGCGACATATGGCTGTTTCCAACACTCCTGCGATTTGACAGCGTCTATTCAGAGATCTTCGGTCTGGACTTTAAGCTCGGCGCATTCAGCAATCTCGGCCCTTACGTGCACGACCTTTGGTCCCTGAAGGCATTTGCTATGACGAGCGATCTCAAACGCATTAACGATCACTATTACCTTAGCCTCATTCATGGTCCGAATGGAACATTTGAGCCGGGGCTAGGCAAATCACCGGCCAGCGCAACGAGGTTCGACCTGTCACACCCAAACATTCGAGCCTCGAAATGTTTCTCCGCCGCTTAGTGCAACACAGTGTCCCTTAACAGCTACAGCATTTTCCAGCCTGACTGCATCAGTCAGGCGTCGCGAAAGTGGGACCAATCAATGACTTAGAGCGCTCAATCTGATTCAATCAGATCGAAACGTGCTGTTGTGGCACTTAGGGATCGTGCTCCCATCACGAAATGCACCCGTTTTTTCAGCGAGCCCGGCCATTCAGCAATCCACCGAGCTTCGACCAAAAAGTCTCCAACCGCTGAAATTGGCGCGGGCCGCAACGAAGGTCTGGAGCGAGCCCATAGTAGCCGGAATACGGGTCTTATCCGTGATACGAAAACGGAAGAATTGACCCAACGTTTCGCCGACCAGCGTCACATGCTGGGGATTCTGCAATTGGCGCCTGCGCGTCTTGTTGTTCGGAAACCGGCATCCAAGGATGGCTCACCGAAGGCAGTCTGGTAACATGGTTCCATTGGGCGCTTACTGGCCTCGCAGATGTGTAGACCTCGCGAAGTGAGCTAGACGCTCACCACCAAAGCAGGGCAAGTCCAGGGCGCATCATACAATTGCCGGTTGGTTACCGTCCGATCGTCTCGCTCCAACATATCACTCAGTCCAGGTCGAGCGTCGTGACTTCGATCGTGATCAAGGCGGTGTCGAACTCAGGATCAGCAGCGGGATCGCTTATCTCGTAGTCAAACTGCGTAGACAAATCGGTGACGATTTCCCCGAAGCCAAAGAGGTCGGCGGCCTCTTGGTCGGAGATGATGAACTCGAATGATCCATCTTCAAATACCGAAATCGAACCAAAGTCAGGCGCGCCAAAGACACCAGTTCCGTCGACAGCGGCAAAGTCGCCGTTCGAGTCCGGGCTCTCCGATCCCACGCGCGTGATGTCGAAATCGTCGTCGGGATCATCGTCATTGAAGATGATCTTATCGGCGCTCTCCAAGGCCCCGCCGGCTGCAAAGCTGGCAACGTAGATCGTCACGCCGTCCAAGTTGCGCTGTTCCAAATCGAAGAAATTGATCGAGTAGAAGTCATCGATTGCCTCGATCTTAGCGGCCGGTTCCGCTGCGCCGGCAGCTACGTCATTGCGGTTCTCGCCAGCGCCCAAGATGATCGGAGCGGTCGCGCTGCTGCCGTCAGTCAGATCGATCTCCGCATCGCTGTCGACGGCCTCGGGATCAACTGCAGTGGGGTCGACGACATTCGCCTCGACGAACTCTTTGCCAGTTACTTCGCTGAAGACGACGCGATAGGTGTCCGGAGCCAGATCGCCGAAGCTGTAAAGCCCTTCATCACCCTCTGTGCGCGTCGATGCAGCAAAGAGCCAATCCGTTCCGTCGAAACGCTCCAAGGTAACCAATGCTTCCTGGATACCTTCCTCGCCAGCTTGCTCGATGGCATCCCGGTTCTCGTCACAGAAGTACCGGCCCGAGATCGACCCGACAGGTTCGTCCTCGCCCTCGATCTTGATGGCGACCGTGGCAGTGTCTTCGGTGACGGTCTTCTCACCAGTGGCAGCTTCGCCGCGCATCAGTGTCTCGCCGGCGGCGTTGGTGACATCCGAAAAACCAGTGTTGATTGACGTAACGCTATTCTCGGCTAGGGTCTGCAGTTCGCCCGCTTCCAGTACGGCATCGCCATCGTCGACCCAAAGCTGCAGGTCGCTCAACTCAGCCCCGTCCAACACACCGTCATTGTTGCCGTCCAACAGACCCATCTTCTCGAACCCGTTGGCATAGGTGCCGCCTTCGTCGCCGAACAGCGCCGAGCCGTCGACGGCATTTTTCGGACCGATCTTGGAAGTATCGATCAACAGGCCGTCCCCGTCACCCGACAACCATTCGATATATTTCATGCTGCCGTCGGCATTCAAATCGAACCATACGGTCGCGTTGACCGCATCGTCGACGCGAACCTGGGCGGTCGAATTGCCGGTCACACCGATTTCACCATCGCCGTTCAGATCGAACGCGATTGGCGAGTAGATGTATGTATTCGGCCCGTAATTGATACACATATCCTTGGTCACGGTATTCCCGTTGGCGTCGAGATAGGTCACCGTGATGTCGAAGGTCTGCTGCGTGAATTCGACGACCTGCTCATCGGTCAGGTTCAGCCCCTCGCCGTAGATGATGTCATAGTTATAGGCCGTACCAGGGCTTTCGTCGTCCACACGCACAGTGGTGGCGCCAAGCGCCGTCAGCGCGTCTTCGATCGACGATGTATCGACGCCTACAATGCCTGTTGCGTCGAATGGGAAATCATCGGGCCCGAAGGAGACATAAATTTCAAAATACCCACCCGGATCGGCCCACGGCTCTCCATCGCGGTCATAGTAAGCCTCGATGAAGTTATTGCCGCCGTCTGGGTGGCTGTAGTTTTGCAGGAACACACAATCCGCGGCGAACCAAACATCCTCGACGATGATCGGCGGCGGGCAATCGACGCATTCGATCGTGTAGTCGACCGTCACCTCGGCTTGCTGGCCTGCGTTCAGGTATTCAAAATCGCCATCGGCGTCGAAGTCGACAGTGCCATCGGCGTTGATCTTCACGCGCCCGCCCTGGGCTTCCAAATCGACCCATTGGCCGACATTGCCTTCGACGCCGTTCACTTTGATGACCTGACCATCATAAGGCTGGCCGTCGGAGGTATCGTTGGTCAGGACCGAGGTTGCCCCGCTGTCCAGCGTCTCGGTATCACCGGCACCTTCGGATTCCAACACTGTGATGTGGTCGTCCAGCGCGTCACACAGATCGCTCGTTGGCGGTGTGGGCGCAGGGGACGGATCAGAGGAGCCAACCGGGTCAGGATCAGTGGCCGCAACCACATTGGTGCCGCCGTCCAGATGCGCATAGTCGATCCCGCTGCTGCCGACATCGCCCTGGCCGGTCACTGTCAAGGCGGCGTCCGCAGGCGGCAGGCCCGAACGGGCGTCGAAAGTGTAATAAACTTCACCCGTGCCCTGCTGCTTGATTTCAATCAGCCGGTAGGTATTTCCGTTTCCATCCGTTACGTCGAACCATCGTTCGGCGAAGATTTTCCCGCCGCTGCCCTGGCCACCGGACAAATCAGCGGTCTGGCCGGACCAGTCCGCTGAATAGTCGTACCTGTCCAACCCGCCGCCAAAGTCGCCAGACAGGGACGTGTCGTCATCGGCGACGGTGACATCGTTTGTCGTCACGCTCTGCATCGAGAAGGTGCTTCCAATGGACGCCGTGAGGCCCGAGAACACTGAAAATTCATATGTGCCTGACATTTAATTCACTCCACTTTCTCACCACCCGACACGGGGAGTTGATTATCAACTTTGCTATAGGAACGCCGTTCAAGTTTGCCCTGACGCCCATCTTATGTGCGCCAGATAGCCTTGCGGATCGCCGCACTCGGACTCGTCGATAAATCCGACGGCAAGTGCACGGCCGCAGCAAACATGAAGGTCGAAACCCGCTCAACGACTGAGATTTAGTTCCGACAGGTTTTTTGTCAAAGCTAATAAAATCTACATAAATTCAGAAGCTTAGGGTTGTACCGCGCTAGCCAAACTCACCTGGGCCCTAACTTGTTGAAACATCAATGAAAGGTTTGCTTCAATTAGTGAAACGGCATGCGCTGCTGGAAAGCTGGCGCAATCTCCGGCCTGCCAGATACGAAAACTTGCGTAGACGATTTCAAGGAGTTCGCCGTGAACCGGGCCACAGATTGAAGCGTCGTTCCTATTTGATAACAATAGAATGAACTCGCCGGGGAACGGGGATTCGGTGAGCACAAGGTTAACGCACTGCGCGCAAGGCGTGTTCCCAGCGTAACAAGGCAGTTGGAGAAGGACGGCACTTGCTGCTTATTTCTAACAATTCATTGCGAAAAGAGTTTTCGAGTGTTGGATTTTTGCTTGATGAACTTTGCGTTGCAGCGGCCACGAGAGAACCCGATAGATTCCTGGAATTTCAAAGCGAATGTCTGCAACGGTTCCTACCGAACTTCAAATTCGTTGGTAGCTGGGTTAACATCCGAAAAATCAACTGCACGACCGGGGATTCACTCACCGTAGAGTTCACACAGACGCGGGAAACCGAGAAGGGCCTTTCGAAACTCTACCTTGAAAACCAACACCTGGATCCAATTCGGAAGGCCCGAGTAAGTTTGATCGGTGCCGCTGTGAACGATTCATTTTTTAACAGACTTGAAGCATTCAATAATTCGAAGTTCGACCAACGATACAAAAAACCCGTAGGATTGGGCGAGACATTCCTGCTTTCTTACCCAATCCCCTTCAAGACGGAGTTTTTTTCTTTTTTGGATTTGATAGTGGATATGGAAATACATTCAGGGGTTTTGTTACAAGGGACGAATTAGAATACTTTATTATGCCTTTCTATATTTGTTGGTTATACATATTGGATAAGATAGACTATAATACAATGCGAACTTGGTTAGATCGCTTGAGCAGACTAACGCCAATGCAACAACTGATACTTAGAGAATTGGTTTGCTGCGACAAATACCAGCTTCGAGAGTCAGCAGAACGCCTGGACATATCAAGCCGAACTATGCAAACGCACCTATCAAACATTAGAATCGATTATGCTTCTATAAATGGCAAGAACGAAGGAGACATACTTCATAGATCACACACAGTAGATATTCTTAAGAACTATGGGTTTATGAATATTTTTGGTCGGCCCATAAGATTTTACGACATAAAGTAAAAAATTTCGCCCGCATTTTTGCGCCCCGATCTGCACTTTACTTAATCTGCCAGCGACAACAGGTTTGTTCGGTCACACCGATCTGTCAGATGGCATCAATCCGGGGCATCCCTTGCCCCATCAAGACTTCAAACTGCCGTAACTTCACGACAATCTCTTCGGACTTGGGTCTCTTAATCGCCATCTCAGGTCCTCCGTTTTCCGTAACCGTCTGGGCAACCCGGCCTTGATCGCATTCTGATTGGCATCGGGTCCGTCGGGTCTGATCGCTCTGCCGCGAGCCGCCAATGACGCTCAGCCTTCCGAACTGTTGATCGGACCTCCGCACTGATATGGTGACTTGGGTTGGCTCCGGTGTGCTGATGGAAGTCGCTCGGACAGAGAGGTGATCCATGCTGCGGGTTCGGCTGACAGCAGTCTATGCCACAATTGACGAGGCGGCGGAGTTCTTAATGGGCGCTGCTATTCTAGATGCTACACACAGCGCAGCAGACGCTTTCTCAATCAATTCAGAAAGACCCACAGTTTTGGTTTTTCCGAACGAGCTGGATGCGATTAGATATTCGGTGCGCTATTTTTCGGCCGATGAAAAACGTCAGTTCATCGACCGGATGCGGATCATGGTTTGGAATTTTGCTGGCGACCTTAATAAGCAGAATTTGGCGACGTCGGATCTTGAAACGGTCACAAGTCTCATGAAGCGGGCGCGGCTTGGTGACATTTGCATGACGCGGCCGGTGTATGACTGCATTCGAAATAGGATTGATTTGCCGTACGATGCAGAGCCAGAAATTGGTTCATTTGTTTTCGCATGTGCAATGATGAGGCAAAACCGAAAACTGATCGATTTGGTCGCCAATTCGAGCGTTCGTTTGGCGCGAAAAGATTTTGTCGAGTACAAAAAATCAAGATGAGCGCGGTCTGATCGTCCGATAGTTTCTAGACCCTCTTCATTTCCGCCAGCTCTCAAAAATGCCGTGGGCAGCCGGTGAACCGGCTCTGGCGCACTGCAGGACGTCCCGGTTACGCTGCCGCCGCAGCGTATCGCCAGGGCGTCAACTCGTCGAGCCGTGTAATCTTATGATCGGCGATGCGGCCGAGGACGTGGCTCAGCCAGGCTTGTGGATTGACGCCATTCAGCTTCGCGGTCTCGATCAAGGTGCAGGCGATCGCGGCTGACTTGCCGCCGCCCTTGGAGCCAACAAAGAGAAAATTCTTCCTGCCAAGGGCCACACAGCGCATTGCGCTAGACCAAACGGCACCTGCCCGGTACCCTTTCCCCTGGACGTCGTTGTGGAAGAATAAAGGGGATGAGACCATGCTAAAACTCTTGAGCATATCGGCAACTCTTGAGCATATCGGCCGCGCTTGTCGGCCTGTCGGTGGCGGCGAATGCCGAGACGCTGACGATCCTGCACACAAACGATTTCCACAGCCGGATCGAACCGATCAGCAAATATGACAGCGGCTGCAACGCCGAGGACAACGATGCCGGCAAATGTTTCGGCGGCTCGGCCCGCCTGATCACGGCGGTTCGGGCGGCGCGCGCTGCGTCGAACAATTCGATCCTGGTCGACGGCGGGGACCAGTTCCAGGGCACGCTCTACTACACCTATTACAAGGGCGTGGCAGCGGCCGAGCTGATGAACCGGATCGGATACGATGCCATGACCGTCGGCAATCACGAATTCGATGACGGCCCGGAAGTTCTGCGCGGCTTTATGGAGAAGGTAAATTTCCCGGTTCTGATGGCCAATGCCGACGTCTCCAAGGAACCGTTGCTGGCAGGCACATTGATGCCGTCAATCGTGATTGAGGCCGGTGGAGAGAAAGTCGGCCTGATCGGCCTGACCCCGCGGAACACGCCGGAACTCGCCAGCCCCGGGGATCTGATCACATTCCTGAACCCGGTCCCGGCCATCAAAGCCGAGATTGCCAGGCTGGAGGCAGAAGGCGTCACCCGGATCATCGCCCTGTCCCATTCCGGCTATCGTGAAGATCTGCGGATCGCGGCGGCGGTCGACGGGCTGGACGTGATCGTCGGGGGCCATTCCAATACCTTCCTGTCGAACACATCCGACCGGGCGAAGGGCCCCTACCCGACCTGGGTCGATGCGCCGGGCGGCGGGCGCACTGCGGTTGTCCAGGCCTATGCCTACGGGAAATATCTTGGAAAACTTGACGTCACATTCGATGCCAACGGCGTCGTGACCGAGGCCGTCGGCGAGCCGATCCTGATCGACGGCGCGGTTGCCGAAGACAGCGCCCTGAAGGACCGGATTGCCGAGCTGGCCAAGCCCTTGGACGAGGTTCGCAACCGGGTCGTTGCCCAATCCGACGCACCGATCGACGGAAGCCGCGACAATTGCCGGGCAAAGGAGTGCGAAATCGGCAATCTGGTCGCCGATGCGATGCTGGCGCGTGTCAAGGCGCAGGGCATCGATCTGGCCATCGCCAACGGTGGCGGTCTGCGCGCCTCGATCGATGCCGGACCGGTGACCATGGGCGAGGTCCTGACGGTCCTGCCGTTTCAGAATGTGCTGTCCACGTTCCAGTTGGCCGGGGCGGATGTGAAAGCGGCGCTCGAGAACGGCGTCAGCCAGATCGAGGAAGGCGGCGGCCGGTTCCCGCAGGTCGCGGGTCTGCGCTTCAGCTTTGATTCAAGTCTGCCGCCGGGATCGCGGATCACCAAGGTCGAGGTCATGGCAGGCGGCGCCTGGGCGCCCCTGGATGATGCAAAGATCTACGGTGTTGTCTCTAACAACTTCATGCGCGGCGGCGGCGACGGTTATAAGGTTTTTGCGGAAAAGGCGATCAATCCCTACGATTTCGGACCGGATCTGGCCGATGTGGTCGCCGAATCGATGATTGCAGGCGGCACATACAAACCCTATCTCGACGGGCGGATCACCGCCGAATAGTGGCCCGCCGCCCGCGGCAATCGGGCCCGCGCCGGGGCCCGCTTCGCCCTTGAATTATCTGAAGGATGCGCCTATATTCGCACCCTTCCCGAAACCAATCCTGGAAGTGGAGCTTGCCCGATGGCCCGCGTTACCGTTGAAGACTGCATCGACAAGGTCCCGAACCGTTTCGATTTGGTGATGCTGGCCTCGCACCGCGCACGCTCGATTTCCTCGGGCAGCCCGATTACGATCGAACGTGACAACGACAAAAACCCCGTTGTGGCCCTGCGCGAGATTGCGGACGAGACGATGACACCCGACGATCTCTACGAGGAGACGGTCGAGTCGCATCAGCGCCATATCGAGGTGGACGAGCCTGAAGAGGACAACATGGCCATGTTGATGGCCGGCGGCGCCGAAGCCGGATCCGGCATGATGCCCGCCGCGACCGATGATATGGACGAAGAAAAGCTGCTGCGCGCCCTGATGGCAGAACAGGGCAAGTAGGGGCAGAACGCGCCCGCGCGGCTGCGGGCGCACAAGGGAGGTCCCCCCGTGATCCGACAGTTCGAACTTGTCGAACGGGTCAAGGACTATAACCCCAATACCGACGAAGACATGCTGAACCGCGCCTATGTCTATGGCGCCAAGGTTCACGCGCATCAAAAACGCGCGAATGGCGCGCCCTATTTCGGCCACCCGCTGGAAGTCGCCGCGATCCTGACGGATCTGCATCTGGACGACGCTTCGATCGTCACCGCGCTGCTGCACGACACCATCGAGGACACCGAAGCGACGCATGATGTGATCGTCGATCTCTTCGGGGCCGAGATCGCAGATCTGGTCGAGGGCGTCACCAAGCTCAGTCAGTTGGAACTGACCTCCAAGGAATCTGCGCAGGCGGAAAACTTCCGCAAGCTGCTGCTGGCGGTCGCCAAGGATGTGCGGGTCATTCTGGTCAAACTGGCCGATCGGCTGCACAACATGCGCACCATCGGTAATCTGCGCGATGAAAAACGCCAGCGCATCGCGCGTGAAACCATGGACATCTATGCCCCTCTGGCCGGGCGCATGGGTATGCAGAACATCCGCGACGAACTCGAGGATATGTGCTTCGAGGTCCTGAACCCCGAAGCGCGTACCTCGATCATGCGCCGCTTTATCAAGCTGCGCCGCGACCACGGCGATCTGATCCCGGAAATCACCGCCCAGATCCGGTCGTTCACCGACGCCGCCAATCTGGATGTCGAAATCGAAGGGCGCGAGAAAAAACCCTATTCGATCTGGCGCAAGATGGAGGAGAAACGCCGCGGCTTCAGCCAGCTCTCCGACATCTATGCCTTCCGCATCATCTGCCGCAACGAAGACGACTGCTACCGCGCTTTGGGGGCCGTGCACCAAAGCTGGCGCGTGGTGCCGGGGCGGCTCAAGGACTATATCTCCAGCCCCAAGGCCAACGGCTATCGCTCGCTTCACACCACCGTCTACTCGTCCCAGGCGACGCGTACCGAAATTCAGATCCGGACCCGCGCCATGCACGATGTGGCCGAAAGCGGCGTTGCCGCGCACTGGTCCTATCGGGATGGCGTGAAGGTCGAAAACCCGTTCGCCGTCGATCCGTTCTCCTGGCTGCGCAATCTGGTCGCCCGGCTTGAAAAGGGCGACGAGCCGCAAGAGTTCCTGGACCAGCTTCGCCTGGATATGTTCCACGATCAGGTCTTTTGCTTCACGCCGCAAGGCGACGTGATCGGCCTGCCCCGCGGCGCCACGCCGATCGACTTTGCTTATGCCATTCACACTACAATCGGCAACCAGTGCGCTGGCGCGGTCGTCGATGGCCACCGGGTGCCACTGTGGACCCGGCTGCGCAACGGCCAGCAAATCGAAATTGTCACGGCAGAGGGGCAATCCCCCTCTCCCCATTGGGAAGACGTTGCTGTCACTGGCCGCGCCAAGGCGGCGATCCGCAGGGAATTGCGCGGCCGTCTGCGTGCCGAGCAGGTCAATCTCGGCCGCGATCTGGCAGGCCAGGGCTTCACCCGCGCCGGGCGCGATGGCGGCGAAAAGGCGTTTGCGGTTGCTGTCGAGCGGCTGGGCTATCCGTCCATCGACGAAATGCTGGCCGATCTGGCGCAAGGCCACCTGACGGTCAGCCGCGTGATTACAGCGGTCTATCCATCTCAGCCGAATGAAGACCCGGGCGCGATCGAACCGGAAGTGCGCCAGCGCGTCACCGGAACGGGCCTGCGCCGCGGACAGCCGGTGCGGTTCTGCGAGGGCTGCCGCCCGCTGCCCGGCGACCGGATCATGGGCGTGCGCGGCGCCCCGGCCATCGTCGTCCACACGTCTTTCTGCCCGATGCTCGAGGCATATGAAGACGATCTGGACATCTGGCTGGACCTGTCCTGGCATGGCGATGCCGCAAAAAGCGCGTCAAATCTCGCCCGGATCGAACTGGTGCTGGCCAATCAACCCGGCGCGCTGGGCCAGGTCTGCACGCTGATCGGCGAACTGCACGCAAACATCGACAATCTGTCAATAAATGACCGCAAACCTGACTTTTTTCAGATGATGGTAGACGTCGAAGTTAGGGATACTAAACATCTAGGCGATATCCTTGGAGCACTGCGCGCTCAGAGCTATGTCAGTCAGGTGGAGCGAGCGACAGCTTCCCTCCCTCTGGGAACCGCGCAGGCAGATGGGCAGCCCACGCTGCCTTTGGGTGGAACAGCGATGCCGCGCGAAATGGCATCTGGTGGAGCAGGGTCGTAAGAACGCATGGTTTTTAAGCGGCGCAAGCGCGCACCGTTCTTTAGCCGGTTAAGAGAGCTCATTGCTCCGCGCAAAGGCTTTTGGCGCGGGTTTGGCTACATCGGCAAGCGGATGCGCCGCGTGCCGGACACACCGCACCGTATTGCGCTCGGTTTCGCCTGTGGTGCGTTGGTATCGTTTTCACCCTTTTTCGGATTTCACTTCTTCCTGGCCGCTGGATTGGCGTGGCTGATGCGCGGCAACATCTTGGCCGGGCTGTTTGGCACCGCCGTCGGCAACCCGTTCTCGTTTCCATTCATCGCGTTTGCATCGCTCTGGACCGGTCGCACGATTTTGGGCGTCGAAGGCAATGCCCTCGACTTCGAGGCGATTCAAAAAGAATTCGGCGATGCATTCGGCGCAATATGGGATTGGACGAAAAGCCTGTTCGGCTATGCCAATCCCGATCTGTCCGGACTGTCCACGTTCTTCGACAACGTGTTTTTGCCCTATCTGATCGGCGGCATCATCCCCGGGGCCTTGTGTGCAGCAGTGTTCTACGCTCTGATCGTTCCGGTGGTCGGGCGCTATCAGGAACGCCGCCGCAAACGGCTGGAAGAAGTGCAGGCCCAGCACCGCCGGGCATTGGAGGATGAATTGAACGCTTATCGCAGCAGAGACGGACGGGCTGGCGACAGTGCCTGAGTGGGATACGCCTGAGTGGGATGCGCCTGAGCGGGAAGTGCGTGAACGCGATGCGCATAAGTCGGCTGTAAATCGGCAGACTTCGCCGACAGGTGAGTTTGCGGGCGCCTCTGCGCCCCTCGGCCGCCTGCGCCTTGGCGTCAATATCGACCACGTCGCCACGATCAGGAATGCCCGCGGCGGCAATGTGCCGGACCCGATCCGCGCCGCCAAACTGGCCGAAGCTGCGGGCGCCGATGGCATCACCGCCCATCTGCGCGAAGACCGGCGCCATATCACAGACCCCGATATCGAACGGCTGGTCTCCGAACTGTCCGTGCCGCTGAACTTCGAAATGGCGGCGACGGACGAGATGCAGGCCATCGCCCTGCGCCATGGCCCCCATGCCGTCTGCATCGTGCCCGAACGGCGCGAAGAACGCACGACCGAGGGTGGGTTGGAAGTTGCGCGCGAAGAAAACCGCCTCGCCCATTTCATTGCGCCACTGCGCGAAGCAGGCTGCCGGGTCTCGATCTTCATCGCCGCTGACCGGCGTCAGATCGAAGCTGCCGCCCGGATCGGTGCCCCCGTCATCGAACTGCATACTGGCGCCTATTGCGATGCCCATGCCGAGGGACGGACCACGGACCGCGACGGCGAACTCGACCGTTTGCGCGATATGTCCGCCTTCGCCCACTCCCTCGGGCTCGAGGTACATGCCGGTCACGGCCTGACCTACGACACCGTCACGCCTGTCGCTGCCTTTCCCGAGGTCATGGAACTCAATATCGGCCATTTCCTGGTGGGAGAGGCGATTTTCTCCGGCCTCGACAGCTCGATCCGCCGCATGCGGGACTTGATGGACCGCGCGCGCCGACAGGCGTTTGGCGAGGGCGCGGCGTGAGCACCCTGCTGGTCGGCTGGATCGTGATGCTGATCGCAGCCGCCACCCCGGGACCGTCGACACTCGCGATCATGGGCACCTCGCTTGCCCATGGCCGCCGGGCCGGGATCGTCTTCGCCTCCGGCGTCATCTGCGGGTCATGTTTCTGGGGCCTGCTCGCCGCATTCGGGCTTGGCGCCTTGCTCGCCACCGTCGGCTGGGCGCTGGTGGCGCTGAAAATCTGCGGGGCGCTCTACCTGCTCTGGCTTGCCTGGAAATCCGCAATCGCCGCGTTGCGGCCCGTGCAGAAGCCGGTTGCGATCGCTCCGGCAGGCTTCTGGCGGCGCGGCGTTGCGCTGCACCTGACCAATCCCAAGGCCGTCCTGGGCTGGACCGCCACGATCGCCGTCGGACTGCCGGCCAATGCCGGCATCTCGACGATTGCGCTTTTCCTGGTCGGATGCGCGCTTTTGGCAACGGTAATCAACTTTGGCTATGCGCTGGTCTTCTCCACCTCGCCGATGGTGGCAGCCTATCGGCGCAGCCGCAAATGGATCGAGGGCGCACTTGCCGGTCTCTTTGCTGCCGCCGGGATCGGCCTCTTGTTGTCGCGAAGCTAGGCAAGGCCTAGACTGGGGCTGCCGCACCCACCGATCCGTAATGCCAATCAACAGCCCAACGGCCTTCGCAAATGACTGATCTGACCTTTCTGCTGCCCCCGGTTCTGGCCTTCGTGATCGCCGCGGGCGCTCCGGGGCCTGCAACATTGTCGGTTGCCGCGACCGCAATGTCGCGTGGCCGCCGCGCCGCGCTGATGCTGGGCGCAGGGCTCGGTCTCGGCCTCGCTTTTTGGGGCGTCGTCGTTGCAGCCGGATTGGGGACAGTCATTCTTGCATGGGCACCCGCACTTCTCGCCCTGCGGATTGCTGGCGCCGCCGTCTTGCTTTGGCTGGCCTGGAAATCGGCGCGCAGCGCGTTTTCCGCGGCGGGGGCAGACGCCGTTCCGGTCCCCGGCGGCGCACTCTTTCGGCGCGGTCTTCTGATCAATGCGCTCAACCCAAAGGCCATTCTGGCCTGGGGCGCCGTGATCGCGGTCGGCCTGCGCGACGATGCCGGCCCGGCCCAGCTTATCGCGATCACAACGTGCTGCGCTCTGATCGGCTGGTTGCTCTACTTCGCCTACGCCGCACTTTTCTCAACTGACCGGGTCATGGCAGCCTACCGCCGGGCCCGGCGCTGGATCGACGGCGCGTGCGCTGTCCTCTTCGGCGCCGCCGGGCTGCGGCTGCTAACCTGGAAGGTCACGCCATGATCGTCGGTATCGGAACTGATCTGGCGGACATTAGCCGCATTCGCCAGACCCTCGACCGATTCGGCGACCGGTTCGTGCAGCGTTGCTTTACCGAGGTCGAACAACGCAAATCGGAAAAGCGCCGCAACCGGGCCGAAAGCTATGCCAAGCGCTGGGCCGCGAAGGAGGCGTGTTCAAAAGCGCTGGGCACCGGCCTGCGCATGGGCGTCGCCTGGCGCGAGATGGGGGTGGTCAACCTGCCCTCGGGCAAACCGACACTCGAACTGACTGGCGGCGCGGCAGAGCGGCTGGCCAAGTTGATCCCGGCGGGACATCAGGCAGCCTGCCATCTGACGATCACCGATGACGGGGCTTATGCTCAGGCCTTCGTGATCATCGAAGCGTTGCCAATATCCTGACCGAGCCACAAAAAGCCACCGCCGGGTTTCTGAAGATTGTCCCGGGGATCGCCGGGATATCATTAGCGATAGGTTAACGAACAATCTTCACCTAAGACATTCTCGACAAGGTTTACAAACGCGCGAAAGTTCCGGGGAAGCAAGGATACCTAAAAGAACTTCGCCGATCTTCACCTGGCACTGGCGTGATCGCGAACATCATCCGCCGCCTTGACACGCCTTCCCGGCGTCGTCACATACCCTCGAAAACCCCAAGCGCAAACTCGACGCAAGGATCTCCCCACTATGGCAGCACGCGCGCGCAAGAAGGATGGCTTTTGGGAAACGGTAAAAACCGTCTTCTGGGCGCTGGTGATCGCGATGGCATTCCGGTCGATCCTGTACCAACCGTTTTCGATCCCGTCGGGGTCGATGAAACCGACCCTTCTGGTCGGCGATTATCTCTTTGTTTCCAAGTTCAGCTATGGCTATTCGCGCTATTCGCTGCCCTTCAGCCCTGACCTCTTCGATGGCCGGATCTGGGGCAGCCTGCCGGAACGCGGCGATGTGGTGGTGTTCAAAAAACCGGGCGAGGACGTCTGTTCAGAAGGCTTCTTTACCTGGGTCGGACGGGTCGCCGGCAACCTCGCCTCGGTTACCGGTGTCACACGCGCAAAACGCGGGCCAAATGATTGTACTGACTACATAAAACGCGTTGTCGGCCTGCCCGGAGATACGATCCAGATGGTCGACGGCGTGCTGCATGTGAACGGCACAAAGGTCGGAATGACCCGCGGGCCGCACTTTACCGAGCCGAAAGGAACGCAAGGCGAGATCCACAGCCTGGGCACCTGCCTGAACGGGCCGGTAGCGCAAGGCGGCACCTGCGAGATGGAGCACTGGATCGAAGAGCTGCCGGGCGGGCGCAAACACTCGCTCTTGGACCTGAACAAAGGCAGCGGCGCCGATGACACAAGGCTGGTAACCGTCAAGCCGGGCCACATCTTCTTCATGGGCGACAACCGTGACAATTCCCGCGACAGCCGCTTCGGAGATGTCGGTCAGGTGCCGCTTAAAAACCTGATCGGCCGCGCAGATGTCATCGCCTTGTCGTCCAGCGGCGCCTTCTGGGAGTTCTGGAATTGGCGCGGCGACCGGTTCTTTAAGTCGATCGAGTGACACGGGGGGCGCTGATGGCCGCTATCCGCCCCAGCGACCCGTTCCGGGCGACAAGTGGCATTGCGTCGGCACGCTTCAATGTGGGCGGCGCCCGTCTTCGCCGCAGCTTGAGACAGTTCGAATGAGCCGGCGTCTGGAAACGGACCTGTTGACCGATCTGCTGGGGCACAGCTTTTCCGACTTCACGCTGTTGGAGCGGGCTTTAACTCACCCTTCGGCAGCGACGGTGACCCGGCCGGACAACCAACGTCTGGAATTTCTTGGCGACCGGGTGCTGGGCCTGGTCATCGCCGGGATGCTGATGGAGCGGTTCCCCGACCTGCCCGAAGGCGAATTGGCGCCGCGCTTTAACGCCCTTGTCCGGCGTGAGGCTTTGGCCGAGATCGCGGCTTCGATCGATCTGGGGCGGTATATCCGGCTGGGCCGGTCCGAGATGACGTCGGGCGGGCGGCGCAAGGCGGCAATTCTGGCCGATGCGATGGAGGCGGTGATTGCCGCGCTGTATTTGGACGGTGGGCTTGCCACCGCTGAAGCTTTCATCCGCAACCGCTGGGCCGGGTCCGTCGAAAATGTGGGTGCCAGCCCGATCGACGCGAAAACGCGGTTGCAGGAATGGTTGCAGGGAAACGGCCAGCGCCCGCCGGATTATGTTCAGATCGAGCGCACCGGTCCGGACCACGCCCCCGTTTTCACCGTCGAAGCGCGGCTGGACAATGGGATCAGCGCCGTTGGAACGGACCGGTCCAAAAAACTGGCGCAACAGGAAGCGGCAACCGCCCTTCTGGCCCTGCTGGAAGGCAATGATGACTGACACGAAAACCCGTTGCGGCTTTATCGCGCTGATTGGCGAGCCGAATGCCGGCAAGTCGACGCTGCTCAACCAGATGGTCGGATCGAAGGTCGCGGCCGTCACGCACAAGGTGCAAACAACGCGGGCGCGCCTGCGCGGGATCGCCGTCGAGGGCGCAACGCAGATGGTCTTTGTGGACACGCCCGGCCTGTTCCGCCCGCGCCGCAGGCTGGACCGTGCAATGGTTGCCGCCGCGTGGGCCGCCGTCGATGACG
The DNA here is from genome assembly GCA_951813525.2 of uncultured Limibaculum sp. Classification (GTDB taxonomy): domain Bacteria; phylum Pseudomonadota; class Alphaproteobacteria; order Rhodobacterales; family Rhodobacteraceae; genus Thermohalobaculum. The sequence continues at coordinate 179,006 of CATOTJ020000002.1, read as the reverse complement.
CCGATCTGACGCTGATGCTGGTCGAAGCGCATCGCGGCATCACCGAAGGGGTCGAGCGCATACTGGAAACACTGGCGGAACATCAAACGTCCCGGCCCATCGCATTGGTGATCAACAAGATCGACCGGGTCCGCCGTGAGGCGTTGTTGGCGCTGGTCGCCGATCTAAGCGGGCGGCGCGAATTTGCCGAGACATTCCTGATCTCGGCGGAAAACGGCGACGGTGTCGACCGCCTTCGTGCTTGGCTGGCCACGACTCTGCCGGAAGGTCCTTGGCATTACGACGAAGAACAAATCGCCGATGCGCCCACGCGGTCCATCGCAGCCGAAATCACGCGCGAGAAGCTGACGCTGCGCCTGCATCAGGAACCGCCCTATCAGTTGACTGTCGAAACCGAAGAATGGACCGAGCACAAGGACGGCTCGGTTCGGATCGGCCAGGTGATCCTGGTCATGCGCGACGGCCATCGCGGGATTGTGCTGGGAAAACGTGGTGAAACGGTAAAAGCCGTCAGCATGGACGCCCGCAAGGATCTTAGCGAATTACTGGGGCGCACGGTTCATCTGTTTCTGACGGTCAAGTCGCGCCCGAACTGGCAGAACGAGCGGGAACGCTATGATCATATTGGGCTGAACTTCCATGACGGTGACGATTGATGGCGCGGGTCACGGCTGATTTCTGGATCGCTGCCTATCTGGCCCGGCTGACCCAGGAAGGCATTTTTGCGCATATAGCCCACAAGGGCGATCCAACCGCCGGGTCCATCGCAATAAAACTTGCCACCATGGACGGTTACGCAACACTTTTCATGCGAAATTACGATGGCGAAGGCAACCGGGTCTGGTCAACGGTTCTGGAAGGCGCGGCGGAACGCGAGGTCGATGAATACGCGGCAAAGCAACGCGGATATGACCGCGATCTGTGGGTGATCGAGGTCGAAGACCCGCGTGGGCGCCATCTGCTGGACGAGATTTCGACCGAGTAAGCCGGGTTTTGGTATCTCGACTGCTTTCGCGAATTTGGTGGTGAATACGTAAACCACTCGCTGCTATGGTTGACGCGTCCGTCGGGCACTGACGGTAAAATTGGAGAGTGACGCATGGAGTGGCGCGACGAAGGCATCCTTTTGAGGGTGCGTCGCCACGGCGAGTCGAGCGCGATCATCGAGGCGATGACGACCGATCACGGTCGTCATTGTGGGCTCGTGCGCGGCGGCGCCAGCGGCAAGCTCGCTGCTGTTCTGCAACCCGGTGCCCAATTGTCGATGCACTGGACCGCCCGGCTGGCCGAACATCTGGGCACATTCAATGTCGATCTGATCAAAAGTCGTTCCGCCAGAATTATGGAGGACCGGAACGCTCTTGCCGCGCTGAATGCCCTCAGCGCGTTGTTAATCGAGTTCGTGCCCGAGCGTGAACCGAATGAAAATATGTACCACGCGACCCACGATCTGGTCGAAGCACTGGACGGCGGAAACCCCTATTGGCCAATCCTTTACGCCCATTGGGAGTTGTCATTGCTGGATGCGCTGGGGTTCGGATTGGACCTGACATCGTGCGCCTCGACCGGAACGCGGGAGGATCTGACCTATGTATCGCCCCGTTCTGGCCGTGCCGTCTGCCGCAGTGCGGGCGGCCCGTTTGCCGACAGAATGTTGCCCCTGCCCGGCTTTCTGATTCGACCGATGCGCCCCGGCATGGGTGACGTGCGCGAGGCCCTGCGCACAACCGGGTATTTTCTGGAAAAGTGGGTTTGCCCCCAGTTTGACGTTCGCAAATTGCCCCAGGCGCGTGAACGGCTGGTCAAGTTGAGTGCGGGGATTCACATGGATCCGCCCCCGGTCCCCGCGGGCGGCAGAACCCTGGATGGGGAGATCGCAGCGGCGCCGTGACGCTGGCAATCGCGTCGATGGCGCGATAATTCGGTGCGGCGGCGCAATTTGCCGCTGCTATGGGGGTGCACAGCGCCGATGCTGGGCCGGATCGTGAAGCGCCTACTTGGCGAGCAGACAGCAACGCTGCTGTACCGGCTGATTGCCGAAACAGCCTGGCCGTACCGCTATCACTATGCCGCGGCGCTGATCCTGATGTTCACCGTCTCGGGCATGTTTGCAGCCGTGGCGCTGCTGATGCGCGATGTCTTCAACGAAGTCTTCATCGCCCAGGACCCGGCCGCGCTGCAATGGCTGGCCGGGATCGTATTTTTGATCTTTGCGGTGCGCGGCGCGGCAATGTTCGGCCAGTCGGTCATCCTGGCGCGGATCGGAAACCGGATCGTCGCCAACCTGCAAAAGCGGCTCTATGAGCATATTCTGGGCCAAGGCATGATTTTCCACGAGGAAAATCGCACCGGCGATCTGTCGGTCCGCATCACCCAGAACTGCCAGGCCGCGCGCATGGCCCTGCAACTGATCGCGACCCGGCTTGGCGTCGATCTGACCACCGTTATCGGCATGATTTGCGTCATGCTGTGGAACGACGTGACGATGAGCCTGATTGCGCTGATCGGAGCACCGATCATTTTTGGCGGTGTCGCCGCTTTGGTCCGGCGGGTCCGCAAACAGGCCCGGGCAGAAGTGACGCTGAACGCCCGTATCCTGTCGACGATCGGTGAAACCGTTCAGGGCGCCCGGATCATCAAGGCCTTCAACCTGCAACCCCATATGCGCGCCCGGGCCGGTGATGCGATCGATGGCGTGCGCGAACGATCCGATCGGATCGCGGTTCTGCAATCCCTGGCCAATCCGCTGATGGAATTGGTTGCTGGGGCCGGTGCGGCGGCCGTTTTGCTGTATGCCGGGTGGCGCATTATCGGCGGTACGATGGAGGTCGGCGTTTTCGTCTCGTTCCTGTTTGCCCTGATCGCGATGGGCGACCCTGCCCGGCGGCTGGCGCAGGTCGTGGTCCAACTACGCCAGTTCACGACCAGCATAGAGTTCATCTATGAAACGCTGGACAGTGACCGGCGCCCCGAGGTGCCGGCAGATGCGAAAGCCCTGAACCTGACCGGCGGCGAGATCGTTTTTCAAGACGTTCGGTTTGCCTATGGCGAGGCCGCGGCATTGAAGGGCTTGTCCCTGACGGCGGCCAAAGGCGAAGTCACGGCATTGGTCGGGCCATCGGGCAGCGGCAAGACAACATCGATGGCCTTGTTGCAGCGGTTTTATGATCCTGAGGACGGGGCAGTTCTGATCGATGATCAGGACACACGGACCGTCACGTTGGACAGCCTGCGCGATCACATGGCGTTGGTCACGCAGGAGACCTTTTTGTTCGACGATACCGTCGGCGCGAATATTGCCTTGGGCCGCCCCGGCGCGACACAGGAGCAGATTGAAGATGCCGCGCGCCGCGCGAACGCGCACGACTTTATCCTGGAATTGCCCGGCGGGTATGACGCCCCCGTTGGCGAAGGCGGAGCCCAGCTTTCGGGGGGACAACGCCAGCGCGTCGCCATTGCGCGGGCGATGCTGCGCAACGCGCCGATCCTGTTGCTGGACGAAGCGACATCTGCGCTGGACGCCGAATCCGAGGCCCATGTGCAGGAAGCGTTAGAGCGCTTGATGCACGGGCGCACGACCCTGGTGATTGCGCACCGGCTGGCGACGATCCGCCGCGCAGACAAGATTGCGGTTCTGGACAAAGGGCGACTGGCGGAAGAGGGTCAACACGACTATCTTGTTGCCAGGGGCGGGCTCTATGCACGATTGGCCGCGCTGCAATTCGGCGCGTAAGGAGCAGACGGATGACCAAGCCCAAGCTGACGCTCTATCTGGCCGAACCGCGCGGCTTCTGCGCCGGTGTTGTGCGCGCGATCGAGATTGTCGAGACGGCAATCGAAAAGTGGGGGGCGCCAATTTATGTGCGCCACGAGATCGTCCACAACAAGTTCGTCGTCGACAATCTGGTCAGCAAGGGCGCGATCTTTGTCGAATCCCTCGACGATTGCCCAGATGACCGGCCGGTCATCTTTTCAGCCCATGGTGTTCCGAAATCGGTCCCGGCCGAGGCCGAAGAACGTCAGATGATTTATGTCGATGCGACCTGCCCACTGGTCTCGAAAGTCCACATCGAGGCCGAGCGCCATTCCGCGGCGGGACGCCAGATCGTTATGATCGGCCATTCCGGGCACCCCGAAACAATCGGAACCATGGGGCAGTTGCCCGAAGGCGAGGTTCTGCTGATCGAAACGTTGCCGGATGTGGCAAAACTGGCGCCGCGCGACCCGTCGAACTTGGCCTATATTACGCAAACGACCTTGTCTGTCGATGACACTGCCGAGATGGTCGATGCACTGCGTCACCGGTTTCCGGCAATCGTCGGTCCGCACAAGAAGGATATCTGCTACGCCACCACCAATCGGCAGGAAGCGGTCAAGGCAATGGCGCCGCTGGTCCAGGCATTGATCGTGGTGGGCGCGCCGAACTCCTCGAACTCGCAGCGGCTGGTCGAGGTCGGAAAAACCTCCGGCTGCGATTTTTCAATGCTTGTGGCGACGGCTGACGACGTCGATTGGCGTGCGATCGAGGGCGTGACCGATGTCGGCCTCACCGCAGGCGCAAGCGCGCCCGAAGTTTTGGTGAACGGTGTCATCGACGCCTTTACCGACCGGTTCGATGTGACGGTCGAAAGGGTTCAAACGGTCGAAGAGAACGTCTCTTTCAAAATCCCGCGCGCCTTGCGGGCCGCATAAGAAACGGGACCCCTTCGTGGCGGATGAACGAACGCTTGCCTTTTATTCGGCGGAAGCGCCGGTCTATGCGGATGCCGAGGTTACGGACGACGCAATTGTTCAGCTTAACGCATTTGCCGACATGGTCCCGGCCGGGGGCGATATTCTGGATTTCGGCTGCGGATCAGGTTGGGCGGCGGCTTGGTTTCAGGATCGCGGGTTTCAGGTCCGCGGTTTCGATGGATCGGACGGTCTGGTCGAAGAGGCACGCAAACGCTTTGGTCTGACGGTCGATGTCGGACAGTTTTCCGAATTTCGCGCAACGAACAGCTACGATGGTATCTGGGCCTCGTTCTGCCTGTTACATGACAGGCGCGACGCGATGCCGGATCATCTGTCCCGCATCCGGGATGCACTGCGCCGCGGCAGCGCGTTTTATTTGGGGTTGAAAACCGGCAGCGGTGAACGCCGAGACCGGCTGGGCAGGCTTTATACCTATTTCGGGGTCGATGAAATCACCGGCCTGCTGACAACGGCGGGCTTTCGGGTGACTGAAATCTCAACATTCAGAGCCACCGGCTATGAGGGCAGATTGGACGACTGCATGCACATCTTGGCAACCCGTGACTGAGATTTTCGCTTATACTGATGGTGGTTGTTCCGGCAATCCCGGCCCGGGCGGATGGGGCGTGGTCCTGCAAGCGGTCCGGGACGACGAAGTCGTCCGCGACCGCGAACTTTCCGGCGGTGACAATCCAACCACCAACAACAGGATGGAGTTGATGGCTGCCATTCAGGCGCTCGAGACGCTGGAGCGCAGGGCGACCATCACGATTGTGACGGATTCAACCTATGTCCGCGACGGGATCACGAAGTGGATCCATGGCTGGAAACGCAACGGGTGGAAGACGGCTGCCAAGAAGCCGGTCAAAAACGATGATCTCTGGCAGCGGTTGGACGCTGCCCAGGCCCTTCATGATGTGTCCTGGGAATGGGTCAAGGGTCACGCCGGGCACGAGCAGAACGAACGCGCCGATCAGTTGGCATCTGCCGAGATCAAGTCGCGCAAAAAGACGGACAAAAAACCGGCTGGCGGCTCTGCGAAATAGTGCCGCGAGTACCAAGCGAAACGCCAGGAATTAGCCGGCTCGCTCGCCGCCCCCGAACAGCGTGGTTTCACCCAATTCCCGTCGGCACTCCGCCCTGGGGCATCTTTTGCATCCCGAAAGAGCGATTCAGCGCATCCGGCCACCATCGTCATTTTGCGAATCTGGCTATTCGAACTCGCTTAATGCGAAACTAATCGGCAACTTTTCGCCTTATGATTGTCTAAATTGATGCCGAATACCAATATTACAACTCAACGTAGGGATGTGGGTCACAGAAAAATGACGAAACTCGAAAAACCTGTTAGAAATCATTACCTCTCAGGCGATCGGGGAAGGCAATTCAGGCAGCACACCGCGGCAACGATCTTGCGGCGGGAGCCTTGGTGAAGAGCGGGTATGTAGGATGAACATTCCAAAGGCGGAGGTGGCGCCAATCATCGCCTCCAACTTCGGAGAAGTATCGGTGCAGCACGTCGCACTCAGCCTGTTCGCTGATGCGTCGGTTGCGGCGTCGTACATCCTTTTGCTGTTCATGATCGTCTATCTGAACCGCGAAAAGTACATTTCAATCTTTGTGCCGCGAAAAACGTATCTTTATGCATTCTTGATCGTCTTGGCGATCAACGCCGCTGCGTCACTCGCGGCCTTCTTCATATCCAGCACCGCGATCACGCTGACCTACAAGCTGTTGGTCGCATCGATGATGTTTTTCACCGTCGCTGCAGTCTGGCGCATCCTGCCACGCAAGGTCGATGCCTATGAACGCCATGCGTTGCGGCTGTCGAATGATGATCTTCAGCGGGCCTTGGGCGAGCGCGACGACGCCGAGACCAAGCTGCGCGATGCCCAGGAAAACATCGATTCCAAGGTGCGCGAGCGTACCTTCGATCTGAACCAGGCAAATCTGGCGCTGGAAAAGGAAGTGATCGAACGCCGGCTGGCCGAGGAGCGGGCAACAGAATCGAAGCGCCGTTTGGACGAACTGATCCTGCGCACCAACACCGCGATGGTGTTCGTCGATGCACAAGGTTCGGTCCTGGAAAGCAACCACGCCCTCGCCCAACTGATGGGACGTGGCACGACCGAGGAGTTGAGCAGTCGTCAGCTCTCACGGTTGCTGGGGCTGAAGAACGAAGAGGCGCTGACCCACTTCATCGACGAGACATTACGCCTCGGCTCGTTCACCACAACGATCGCGGCAAGCCCGCCGGCGCGCGGATTTATTCACGTCGAGGCGAATGGTGCGGCGTCGGTCTTCAAGGGCCGGCCTTGCGTTATGGCACTGTTCCGCGATGTCACGGCCCGCAAGGCCGAGGAAAAAGAACTGCTGCAAAGCCGCGAAGCGCTGACGGCGGCGCTGGAAGTGGCACGCAAGGCAAACGCCACCAAGTCCGATTTCCTGGCCAAGATGAACCACGAACTGCGCACACCGCTGAACGGCATCATCGGCCTTTCCGAAGTCCTGCGCCACAAGGCCCAAGGATCGGCCATGTCGCCCGCCGACGTGCGTAAACTGACTGACAACATCCATCAAAGCGGCAAGCACCTGTTGAGCCTGGTCGACGATCTATTGGATCTGTCACGCCTGGATGCAGGCAGCAGGACATTTGCCCCGACACCGGTTGGCGTGCGCACCGAGATTGATGCCGCGACCTCAACCCTTGCCTCGATCGCTGACAAGAAGCGCATCAAGGTCATCAACGAGTGCGAGGCCGATCTGGAATGGACCGTCGATCAGCGCGCGTTCAAACAGATCATCATCAATCTCGTGAACAACGCCGTCAAATTCTCGCCGCCCGGCTCGATGGTCACCATTCGTGTGAAACGGAACGAAGAATCGATGTCTCTGCAGATCATCGACGACGGCCCCGGTATCGCGCAGCGTGACCGCAAGCGCATTCTTCAACCCTTTGGGCGCGGTGAGGCGGCAGAAATGCAAAAGGCAGACGGTGTCGGCCTTGGCCTGACCATCGTGTCCGAGCTGCTGAAACTGCAGGGCGGGCAGTTGGAAATCGATAACGATCAAAGCCGCGGTGCGATCTTTACAGCGACCTTCCCGGCAGGGGCCGCTGCAGAAAGCGGCGACGTCATCGCGCAGTTCTGAAAAAGCGCCAGCGCGACAGAAAACCCAATCTCCCTAAACGTCAATCGGCCAGCAGCAAGTCACGCTTTCAAGCAATGTCGTGCCATGCTTTCGAAATGCGGACGGCACGCATCGACGATCGCCAAATGTTCTTCTGGGACCGCGGGGGGCCGCCGGGATGGCGGCGCAAATCCGGTTGACCCGATGACCGCATTGTACCAATGCGCGCCCCAAACCCCATCGTCGGGGTGCCGACCCGCCGTCCATTGCAGCATCGCCGGGTCCCAATCCACTCGCAGCGCAGAACACAAGGCCCGCATCATCCCGCCCGGGTCCTGCAACACATCGGCGGCCATGACGACCGGCGGCGCGGCGCCGGTCAACTGACAGATATGGTCGAACAGCTCACTCTGGCGCCGGAACCCCAAGTCTTCTGCAGTCATGGCATCCCATTTCGCACTAAAAGAGGCTGCAACCTCCTCGGGCGGGCGGATCAGAAAAGCGTGACGGCATGCGGACATCCAGCCGAGCGGCGCCGCTGCAACCATGTGCTGGCTCATGTGCTTTTGAAAAATTATGGCCGCGTCGCAGGCGCTCGCACAATCGCTCGCGACCAGATCCCAATCCTGCGATTGCGACGCCAGGATCTCGGCTCGCATCGGGTGGTCCAACCCGGTTTCAGCCAGGTAAGCCGCATAAAACGGCTCGTCGACCACCCGGCAATCCCTGCGGCTCGACCAGGACCGCATCATTGCGGTCGAGATATTGCGCGGGCCTGACCACATTGCAATGCGAACGGTCTCGGTCATCTTGGATCGCTTCTTGCTGCCTGCTGCCGGGCGATCAGAAATCGCTGTGCCGGAGCCGCTGTCAAGCCTGTGCGGCTTCAATTCGTCCTCTCGCGCCCGCCATTATCACAGCGGTTGCCGCGGATCGGACTGTCTGATACATCCCGCGCCGCTCATGGAACAGAAATCCGATCCCGGCGCGCCGACGCGTGCCCCTGACGCGTCGCCAACAGCGCTTGATACGCTGCTGGAAAGGCGCGACCGGTGGCGCCAGCCCTTGCGCACACGCTGGTACCGGGTGCGCGCCTGGGCCAACATGATTTTTATCGACCATGCCTTCTTTCGGTTTGTCTATCTAAATCTTCACCAGCTCTCGCCGATGGCCTGGCGTGCTGCCCAGCCCATGCCCCATCACATTCGCCGTTTCGCCCGGCTTGGCATCCGAACGGTCGTGACTTTGCGCGGCGGGAACAGCTTTGGCTCCTATCCCCTGGAAGTCGAGGCCTGCGACAACGCCGGACTGCACTTCAAAGCCTTCAAGCTTCGATCCCGCGCGGCCCCGACGCGCGAGGAAATCGAGGACGCGATGACCTTCTTCCAAAGCCTCGAATACCCGGTTCTGTTCCACTGCAAATCCGGCGCGGACCGCGCCGGTATTATGTCGGCGCTTTACCTGGCGCTGCACGAAGACCGGCCCATCGCCGAGGCGCGCGCGCAACTGTCCCTGAAATACGGTCATATCCGACAGGGCAAAACGGGCATTCTCGATGCCTTCTTCGACACCTACCAAGCCGATCAGCCGGACGGTGCGATGCCGCTTTTGGAATGGGTGCGCACCCGTTATGACGCCGATGCGCTGACGGCGGCGTTTTCGTCCGGCAAGATTGGCGACTTCCTGACTGAACGGGTTCTGCGGCGGGAATGATCCATCGCATTTGAACATGGCTGTCATCAAGAATACCGCATAGACAAGCGGCCGACAGCCCGTAACCTGCCCATCCGTTGCTGCATTATGGAGCCGATGATGAACCTGAACCGCGGCCGCGCATTGACATCGATCCCTGGCCCATCTGTCATCCCCGACCGGGTGTTGAACGCCATGCATATGGCGATGCCGAACATCTATGAAGGCGAGTTGATCGATGTCACCGATACCGTCTTTCGCGATCTTCCCGCTATTGCCCACACCAAGGGCCGGGTCTTTCTGCCGATATCGAACGGGCATGGCGCTTGGGAGATGGCGCTGACCAATACGCTTTGCCGGGGCGACAAGATTCTGGTGCTGGCCAGCGGCAGGTTCGCCATTGGTTGGGGCGAGCAGGCAACGAAGCTGGGTTGCGAAGTCGACATGATCGATTTCGGCGATCGCGATCCGGTCGACCCCGCCCGGGTCGAAGCACATCTGCGCGCCGACAAGGAGCATGCGATCAAGGCTGTTCTGGTTGTCCAGATCGACACCGCATCCAGCGTTTGGAACGATATTCAGGCGCTGCGCGGCGCAATGGACAGTGCCGGGCACCCTGCCCTGCTGATGGTCGACTGCGTCGCGTCGCTGGGCTGTGTGCCCTTTTATATGGACGACTGGGGCGTAGATGTCACCGTAGGCGGCAGCCAGAAAGGCCTGATGGTCCCGCCGGGGCTTGGGATCGTGTGGGCATCCGAAAAGGCGCTGGACGCGCATAGATCCGCGGATCTTGTCACGCCCTATTGGGACTGGACCCAGCGTATGTCCGAAGAGCTGTTTTACCTGAAATTCTCGGGCACGGCACCGATCCAGCATATCTATGCCATGCGCACGGCCCTGGACATGATCCAAGAGGAGGGGCTGGAGAATGTCTGGGCACGCCATCAGGTCTTTGCCGATGCCGTGCGCGCTGCTGTGGGCGCCTGGTCGACGCAAGGAAACCTGGAATTCAACATCAATGAACCCGCCGCCCGCGGCAATTCCACGACAACGGTTCTGACCGGCGATCTGGATGGCGCAAAGCTGCGACGGATCTGCCAGGATCAGGCGGGGCTGACCTTGGGGATCGGCCTGGGCGATTTTCAGGATCGTGCCTTTCGCATCGGGCATATGGGACATTTGAACCCGCCGATGGTGCTGGGCGCTTTGGCCACGACCGAGGCTGCGCTGATCGCCATGGAGGCGCCTTTGGCCGGATCGGGTATAACTGCCGCGGCGGAAGTGATCGGATCGGCATTCGCCGCCTGAGACAACCGTTCAGCGGGCAGCGAAAACTCGCGGAAAGACCAGTTTTCAGCCTGATTGACCAAGTCATGCGCCCCAAAAATGGGACCGCTCAACAAGGCCGGGCGCCCGGACCGTTTCAATCGGACTGAAACACTCTCTAATCGTCCAGGTTCGGCCTCCCGCGCAGGCCCTTGACCTCACCGCGCTTGGACTTTGCGTCCAATCTGCGCCGTTTCGATGCGAGCGTTGGCCGGGTCTTGATCCGTTTGCGAGGCCTGACAGCAGCTGCACGGATCAGTTCCACCAATCGCTGTAGGGCTTCTTCACGGTTACGCAGTTGGCTGCGCTGACTTTCAGCCCGGATCACAATGGCCCCGTCATTGGTCCACCGCTGACCGGCCAACCGGCGCAGCCTTGTCTTGACGTCTGGCGGAAGATGCGGCGAGCGTTCCGCCTCGAACCGCAAGGACACCGCGGATGCGACCTGATTGACGTTCTGCCCGCCGGGACCGGACGCGCGCGAAAACGTCTCGGTCAGCTCCCACTCGGCAATCGCAATGGCTTCGGTCACTTGGATCATCGTCTGTCCGGTCCCACCAAGATGGGCTTGTCCTGTCTTTCGTTGGGGCGCGCGATCTGGGGTCTTGAAGGCGGTTTGTCGAGGGTCCTCCCGCCAATAACGGTTCCGCCGGTCAATCCTGTGCCCAAATTGTGACAGCCGGATTGGCACGTTCCGGCCGTTCAGGCCTTCTTTCGATGGTGATCGCGAAACCGCACCCTGCACGCAGCCAGATCCATGTCGCGTTTAAACGCTGCGGGCGGTGTCGCGGCGACCCGCGCCACCACAAGCCGCGGTCCTGGCGCTTGGCTCAAAAAATCGGCGGCCTTCGACAGTTCCGCCGCCGCGCTGATCGTCAATACCGAGCGCAGACCAGCCCCCTTGGCGATTGCTTCAAGATCCGCAACGCCGCCCGTGTGGCCCACCTGCCCGCCTGTCTCGCCATGGCGCGCATTGTCCTCGCAGATGATCGTCAGGTTCTCCGGCGCGGCGGCAGCAACGGTGATCAGCGAGCCGATACCCATCAAAAGCTCGCCATCTCCGGTTACGACGGCCACATTTACACCAGGTTCGGACAGGGCCATCCCCAGGCCCAACGGTACAGCCGCACCCATGGCGCCAGCCATCGAAAACAGATTGGGGCCGTCGCCGGTCAGGACCGCGGCATCGCGCGAAGCACCTGCCAGGCCGCTGACGAACAGCCAGTTTTGCGGTTCCGGGAATAGCGCGGGCAACAACGCCCGCCGGTCGATTGTGCCGGGGGTTCGGTCGGTCATCGTCAAAACCCTTTCGCGCCCAGAAACTTTTGGCCCAGCACGATGGCGGCGGATTCGGCGCCTTTTCCCGTTGCGTGCAGTGCCGCACCGACGGCGCTTTCCAGATCATCACGATGATCGACGCGAAAGATCAGGATGCCCATGGCCTTCAGGATCGGTTCGACCGCTTGGCCCATCGGATACTGCCAGGGGTTCTGCTCGCCATAATCGCCCCGCATCGAGATCATCATCAACAGCGGAAACCGGCCACCCTTGGCCAGCGACAGATAGTTCGGACAGTTGCCCAAGCCCGACGACTGCATACACAGAACAGCGCGGCGCCCGACAAGGTCAGCCCCGGCAGCGATCGCTATGCCTTCTTCCTCGGTCGTCAGCAGCAGCGCCTGGGTATCGTTATGCTCGGTGGCCAGTTTGATCAGTTGATCGTTCCCGGCGTCCGGTACATGCGAAAACAAGGTGACACCTGCCTCGCGCATCATGTTGAACATAACGCGCGACCATCCGGCGTGGCGGTGATCGTCACTCATGTTTGCAGGTCCCCCTCACAGCTGACGAGATGCTAGCGTTCATCGATATGGTGGGCAACTGCGCGCCCAGATCGGCTGATCGGCGCCTGCCGGGACTGGGTCTGGATATTGCCCGGGCACCCATGGTACGATTGCCTCAGGAACGAGGAGATTGATGATATGCCAAGAAAACCGATTATTTCTGCAGCGCTGATCACTGGTGTCGCAATGACGGGCGCAAACGCCCATGAACGCAGCACCGACATTATTTCTGATACAAATGACATCATCACTACGTCGGAGATTATGGATCAGGATATTATGATCTATAAAGGACCTGCCGATCTTTCGGACGAACTGTTTCTCGGGACAGGTGACGACGTTCATGTCGATCTGGATGAATGGGACGCGGGCGTCGAGCTGACCCAGACCCTATACGGCGGTGTTCCCGATGGGGATTCGCTGATGGAGCGCCACCGCAAGGGCAATATCACCTTGGATAACGGCATTAAAAAGGGTGGGAACATCACGCTGGATAACGGCATCAAGCGCCAGGGTAAGGTCAAGTTGGATACAACTGGCCGCAAGACGCGCAGGACCCGCCGGGGCGGATTGCGCAAGCGCAAATAGGCCTCTGACGCCGGATCAAACGGGATGGGCTTGCGCCCATCCTATCGAAAGCTGCCGCCGCGCACCCCGTGGCCGCCATCGACCGTGATCACCGTTCCGGTGACCCAGCCTGCCCGGGGCGAGGCCATGAACGCGACAATGTCGGCGACTTCTTCGACCGTCGCGGCGCGGCCAAGCGGCAAACCCGACAAATAGCTTTGCCACCGGCCTTCATCGCCGGTTTCCTCCCGCGCGCGGGTTTTCATCAGGCCCACCAGCCGGTCGGTCGCGACGGCGCCCGGCGAGACCGAAACAACCCGAATTCCATCTTCAAGCGCGTATGACCCCAGCGCCCGCGTAAAGGCATTCAGCGAGGCATTGCCCGCCGTTCCGGCAATATAGTTGAAGTCGGGCTTGTCACCGGCCAGGCCGGTGACGTTGACGATGACGCCATGGCCCCGGTCCTTCATTGCCCCATACGCAGCGCGGCAGAGATTGATATAGCCAAAAACTTTCAGGTCCCAGGCTTCCCGCCAACGCGTTTCGTCGATGGTCGCGACATCGCCGCCCGGAATGGCGCCTGCGTTGTTGATCAGAATGTCGGGCAACCCGGCAGCGGCCAGCAAAGCACCCGCCGAACCGCTGACCGACAGATCAATCGGGTGGACGGTGACGTCGCTGCCTTCTGCCCGCAGCCCGGCGGCCGCACTCTCCAGAACTGCAGCATCACGAGCGGCAAGCGCGACGCGGCAGCCTTCGGCGGCCAGGGCACGCGCACAACCCAGGCCAATGCCCTTCGAGCCGCCGGTGATCAGGGCCGTGCGGCCCGCCAGACCCAGATCCACGGTTATTCCGCCGCTTGCGCCGTCGGGGCGTCGACAACCTTTGTTGCGAAGTCGCCGGGCGAGACGATTTCCAGCACTTCGAAATCCTTCGAACAGGCAATTTCGCGGTGCTTGATCATTGGCTTTTGAAGAACGCAATCGCCCTTTCGGATCGTCCGTTCACCCTGGCCCTCATACTCGAACGTCGCCCAACCGTTCAGGACATAGACCAGTTGAAAGTCGCATTCGTGGATGTGCCATTGTTGCACTTCATCCGATTGGGTTTTGCCGTTGGCGCGGATCACATGGGCGACATAGTCGCCCTTGGTGCCATCCTTGATGGCAAGGTCGCGATATTCAAAAATCTCGCGCAGGCCCGGCGTCCAGTCCGCCCCGTCCGCCAGATTGTGAATGAAATCCCAGTGTTCGCGGTCCTGCATTCTTTCTCCTCCTGTTACCCGGCGCACTATTGTGCTGCCTTGCCCGTGGCGGGAACGCCCCGGTTTCCTGTTTGAAAGCCTATCCGATCCCGGGCACCGGTTCACGCGGAACCTGCGGGCGCCATGGACCCAGACGCAGTCCAATGGCCACCGCCCCGCCATAGGCGACCATTGCGGCGACGATGACCCAAAGTGCGGCCGCAGGCGTCATCGCGCCGCCGACCGACAGGATCGAAAAGCCGCCAACGATGATCACAATGCGCAACAGCGCCCCGGCGACCGGAATGGCCAATGTCGCCATGCCCTGACTGGCGAAATAGAGGCAAAGGCCCAGACCGAAAAAGGCATAGGCAGGTCCGACACGGGACAGGTACGCCGACGCTGCCCCGGAAATCGCGGCGTCATCGGTGAAGAGGCCGATCCATATCCCCGGCCAGATCGCCACAACCGTGCCGATCATCCCCAATACCGCCGCCGAAATGAACGTGCCCGTCCACCCCATCGCCAGGGCATCGGCGCGCCGCCCAGCCCCCAGCAAGGTCCCCGTCCCGACCATCGTTGCACCGCCAAGGCCGAAAACGATCGGGATCAACAGCAGTTCCAGCCGCGCACCGATCCCATAGCCGGCCAACCATTCCTGTCCGAAACGGGCGAACACGCCCGTTGCGATCAATGCATAGGCAATCGTCATGATGGACTGTGAACCGGCCAGCAGACCGGCGCCGACCAGCCGCCATCCGCCGATCAATCCGCGCCATCCCTGCAATGTCAGACGTACATCGCGCCCAGGGCGGGCCAGGATCATTGCGATGAAAATCAACCCGCACAGATTGGCGGCCAGCATCGCCCAGGCCGCGCCAGCGACACCCAATGGCGAGCCGATCGACCATTGGCCGAGGATCAGCACCAAGTGAATAACAACGACCAACACGACACCATAGGCGGGCCGAACCATGTCCCCGGTCCCGCGCAACGCACTGGCCAGCATGTTGGCGAGCCAAACGATGACAATGGCTGGAAACAGCACATGGGCATAGGACAACGCCACGTCCAGCACCGCGCCTTCCCCGCCAAGGGTCGCGAAAATCCAGGCACCGAAGGCAACGATCAACGCGCCTTTCAAAATACCAGCCGCCAATGCGATCAAGACCGCCAGGCGCAAGACCGCGTTGGCACGCGGCAAATCTCCTGCGCCGACAGCCCGTGCCATCGCACCGCTGACCGCACCCCCCATCGCCCCTGCGGACAGCATCAACGTCAGCATCAACAACGGAAAGACCAGGGCGATCCCGGCCAGCGCATCGCCGCCCAAGGTACCGGCATACCAGCCCTCGGTAACCATCATCGTGGCCTGGATCAGGCTGGCGACGATATTCGGCAGCGCCAGACCCAACAGGGCAGCCATTGGGCGCTGCTGCAATATTCGATCGCGTGGCGTCATCACAGCCCCTCCTCCGGGCGTGTTCTGCCCCCGATCTCTCGCCCGCTTATAGCGCAAGGGGTCAGGGTGTTGCCTCAAGCGCCGGATCAGCGCGCGGCGATCAAAATTTCCATTGCAGTTGGCGAACCTGACAGCACCATCTTTTTAAGCTTCGCAGCCTTTGCCTCGCCCAGTGCCGGAGCCGCCAGTGCATCGAACTTCGACGACAATCGCACCTCTTGCGCGGCGAGATCGGTTGCCGGAATGCCGACGTCAAAGGCGTTGGTAAAGCTGGTGCCGCCGGTCGTATCGACGATCACGTCGGCGCCCGTCGCCATGGTGCGCGCAGAGGTTTGCGGCTCGACTTCAACCTTTCGGCGCAGTGCGATCAAATCGGGCCGTTGCGCCATACTGTCGGAATAATTTGCAATCGCCCCCGTATCGACCCCGGATAGCGCCATAGCGGCGGTATGGGCGAGCGAAAACTTAATCTCCAACCCGGTTTGCGGATTGGGGATATTGCAAACTTTCAGGTGCCCCTCGGCCACACGAATTCGGATCCGTTCAATCGCGTCCGGCGCCAGGTTATGGGTCTGCCTCAGGCCCCGGCACGCCTCGATCGCCGAATGCGTCATGTAGCAGGCAGCGTGATATTTGAAGAGATTGTTGGTGATCTGAAGCGGCCGATTGGTTTGGCGCGCAACCGGAAAGGCCGCATGATCGGGGCCTTGGGTTGCCCAGAACCCTTGCGCGCATTCCAGGGCGTCACCGCGTGCAATCCAGCCACGCGCAGCGGTACGCGCCGCCAGATATCCCGATTGCGCAGCGCGGCCCGCGTGGAAGGGTTTGCACATGGTCCCGAACATCGACTTCAACCCGGCGGCGGTCGTTGCAGCGGTTCCCATGGCGTGGGCCGTGCGTTCGCCATCAAGGCCCAGCAGTGCCGCCATCCCCGACGCAGCGCCGAATGTACCAACCGTCGCCGTTGCGTGCCACCCGCTGTCGTAATGACCGTCGCCGGACATCTCTCCAACCAGGCAACAAACCTCGTAACCTATTGCAAAGGCGCGCAGAACGTCGATCAGCGCCCGGCCATCCCGGGCCCCGGCCAGCAGAACAGCCGACATTACCGCGACGGTCGGATGACCGTGCATCGCCGTGTTCACATCGTCATAATCCAAGGCGTGACTGGCCGCGCCGTTGACCAGAACGGCCCAACTGGGCGACAGATTCTCACTGCGCCCAACCAGCGGCAAGTCGCCAGACGCACAATCTTCCAGCGCCTCGGCGACCAAGATATCGACCAACGCCTCGTCGGCGCCGGCAATCGTGACAGCCAGCCAATCCAGCAGGCAATGGCGCGCCCAGGTCATCGCCGCTGCATCGATTTCGCGTGGGGCAGCAACCCATTCAGCAATTTCTCTGGTCGCCGCGTGTTCGGCATTTCGCGCCGACGGGGTCACTGCCATGGCCTTTCCTTTCCTAAAGCTCAGCCAAGTTGCCGCAAACCCGGATCACGCACCAGACCATGCCAGGATTTGATCGCTCCTCTGATGCCCCTCGCCTGAACAACTGTGCCGCGTTAAGGTCGCCAAGGGGAGGACCGCAAATGACTGCTGACGCCATCAAGACAATGAAACTTTACAGTGCGGTCGAAAGAATCCACGACGATCTGGCCGATGCCGGGTATGGGCGCACAGACGCCTTGCCGCTGGATGCACTGACCGCGTTCGATCAGCTTCACTATTTCGGAACAGAGGCAGTCGATGAAGCCGTCGAGGCATTGGTACCCCCCCAAAACGGCCGTGTGCTGGACATCGGGTCAGGCTTTGGCGGCCCTGCGCGCTGGTTTGCCAACAGAACCGGCGCAACCGTCAGCGCGGTGGAACTGCAGGCTGATCTGAACCGGACGGCGGCTGATCTTACGAAGAGAACCGAGATTTCGGGCAGCGTCGAGCATGTCTGCGGCGATATCCTGGAGGTTCCGCTGGCACCCGAAAGCTATGACGGGGCGATCAGTTTTCTGGCCCTTTACCACATTCCCGACCGGGAGCCGCTGTTCCCGCGGCTGAACGCAACCCTGAAGCCGGGCAGCGCAATATATGTCGAAGACCTCTATACCCGTGCGCCCCTGAACGCCGACGAAGCCGATCTGATGCGCGATGCCCTCTACAGCAATACGTTGCCGGATAAAGGCAGCTATATTGCGGAGCTTGAAGGCGCAGGATTTACCGAAATCGACTTTCAGGACATGTCGGATGCGTGGGGAATTTTCTGCGCCGAGCGGTTGTCTGCCTTTCGGGCGGTCCGCGACCGGAAACTGGCAGTCCACGGCGAGGACACGGTCGCTGCACTCGACTTTTTTTATGCAACCATATGCCGGTTGTTTGACGGTCGGCGTGTGGGCGGGGTGCGGATTAAGGCGCATAAACCCGCCTGAAACGGCGGTATTGGTTCAGACTATCGGGCTTCGGTGTCCCGTTGCGATATCGATCTAAGCGTCTTGTTCATTGCCGTATGGACATGGGTCTGCCCCGCCTGGACGCGCGCCGCCGCCGAACATCGTTAATCCTCCCCGTCAAGCCAGTTCGAAGATTGCGCCGATCAAGTCGCGGCGCTAATCGGGGGGCACCCATCGGTTGGAGAGACAAATGACTGACATGCGCGTGATTGATCACGGCGAAGGCGGCGGGCCAGAGGTTTTGCAACTGGCAACGCGCCCGGTGCCTGCCCCCGGGGCGGACGAAATTCTGATCCGGGTGGTGGCCGCTGGCGTCAACGGCCCCGATCTGAAACAGCGCCGGGGCAACTATCCGCCGCCCCCGGGGGCGCTGGATTTGATCGGGTTGGAAGTCTCGGGTCATGTGGCCGCGATGGGCGCCGATGTGACCGGATGGGCCGAAGGCGACGCGGTCATCGCGCTGACCAATGGCGGCGGTTATGCCGAATATGTTCCGGTCCCTGCCGGGCAGTGCCTGGCACCGCCGCCGGGCGTCGATCTGATCGATGCCGCAGGGATTTGCGAGACATTCTTTACCGTCTGGTCGAATGTCTGGTTTGGCCATGACGTTCCGCCCGGTCAGACCCTGCTGGTCCATGGCGGCGGCGGCGGCATCGGCTCGACCGCGGTCCAATTGGGTCATGCGCTTGGGCACAAGGTCTTTGCGACCGCAGGCGCTCCTGCATCCATCCAACTGGCCTCCGAACTCGGCGCAGAACGGGTGATCAACTATCGCGAAGAAGACTTCGCCGAGATCGTGGCCGCAGCGGGCGGCGCCGACGTCATTGTCGACTTTATGGGGGGCGAGTATACCGCAAAGAACCTGAAATGCGCACGTATGGACACGCGCATCATCCAACTGGCCTTTGATCTGGGTCACAAGACCCAGATTAGCCTGATCCCATTTCTCACAAAACGCGTCAGCCTGACCGGTGCAACACTGCGCCCGCGCCCGCCGGAATTCAAGGCAGCCGTTGCCGCCGATCTTCGGGCGCGCGTGTGGCCCCTTTTCGGCGAGGATAAACTGAGGACGGTCACAAATCGTACGTTCGACATGGCCGATGCAGCGGCGGCGCATCAGCTTCTGGAAGCTGGCGGTCATCCCGGCAAAGTTCTTTTGACAATGGGGCAAACCTTTGCCTGATCACCGGATGACCGACCGCGCTTTCACTGACGCGCCGTCCCGCGGCTTGGTAGATCAGGACACCTGGTCGGGCGCGCTCAGTTTCCTGCGCCGCCCCTATTCCAAGGACGCCATCGGCGCCGATGTTGTCGTCTCCGGCGTGCCATACGATTTGGCCGTCTCGAACCGGCCGGGCACCCGGTTCGGCCCCCGGGCAATCCGCGCCGCATCTGCGCAATTGTCATGGCCGGGCGCACCGTGGCGTTGGGACTTCGATCCGACCAATGTCCTGGATATCGTCGACTGGGGCGACATGAGCTTTGATTATGGCAACCCCGGGGGCATTCCGGACGAGATAGAAGAACACGCTGCGGCGCTGATCGCGTCGGGGGCAAAACTGCTGACCCTGGGCGGGGATCATTTTGTCACCTATCCGCTGCTGAAAGCCCACGCTGCCAAACACGGTCCAATTGCCCTCTTGCAGTTTGACAGCCACTCGGACACCTGGCGCGAGCCAGACAAACGCATCGACCATGGCACCATGTTTTTCCATGGCCTGCAGGACGGGGTCATCGACGCCCGGCACTCCGTACAAATCGGCATCCGGTCGTCGAACCCGGAAGATCACGGCATGACAGTTTTGGACGCCGACTATATGTGCGAGACGCCGGTTGCCGAAATCATCGCCCGGATCGAGGAAGTAACCGCCGACAAACCCGTCTATCTGACCTTCGACATTGATTGCCTGGACCCGGCCTATGCGCCGGGCACCGGAACGCCCGTGACAGGCGGGCCGTCATCGCAGCGGGCCGAGCGGATATTGGCGGGCCTGACCGGCCTGAACATTATCGGGGCGGATATCGTCGAAGTTTCCCCGCCTTACGACCACGCGGACATCACTGCGCTGGCCGGGGCAACAGTGGCGATGAACATCATCTGCCTTTGGGCACATCGCGCGCAGCAGGGTTGATTCCAATACCGGTTCCGACAGGAAACCCGCGTCAGGATCAGAACCCTATCCCTGCCAGTGCGCCGGCTTCTGAGGACCCTGCATAAGCTTTTTCAAATAGCTGAACAGCGGCAACAGGATCAGCGCGACCGCGATCCAGGATATGACCGGCGCGATCCAAAAGGTCTCGCCTGTTCCGGTCCGGTCGAACCACGGGTTAAAGAAGATCGCCGCGCTACCATCAGACCATTGCAGGGATTGGCGCAGCTTCTCTTCCGTGATTTTGCCCAACACGATCGCCAAGGCAGCTGGCGCCAGGGGATAGTCTAGGATGCGCAACAAAAACGCCCCCAGCCCGAACCAGAACATCAGCCAGACATCGAACATCGACTGCGTCGCCGCATAAACACCCGCCGTCGACAGGATGAAGATGATCGGCGCCAGGATGGTGAAGGGCATCCTCAACATCCACAGGAACAGCGGGATAAAGGCGAGGTTTACAATCAACGCGATGAAGTTCGAGATATAGAACGACCCGATCACCGGCCAGACGAAATCCGGTTGGTCTTCGAACAATCGCGGTCCGGGCTCCAATTCCAGCAACACCAACCCGGTCAGCAGAACTGCCGTCGTCGGAGATCCGGGAATGCCCAACGTCATCATCGGCAGCATCGCACCGGTCGAGGCCGAGTTATTGGCCGATTCGGGCGCCGCCACACCATCGACCGACCCTTTGCCAAACTGCTCGGGACGGCGCGAGGTCATCTTGGCGACACCGTAAGCCATAAGTGACCCCGGCGTTGCCCCCGCGGCGGGGAGGATCCCGACAAAGAACCCCAGCAACGAGCCGATTGATGTGCCGCGCCAACCTTCTTTGAAAGTGGTCTTCGTGGCAGTCTTTATTCGCCCGAGCGAAACATCGGCCTTCGACATATCACTGTCCGACCGGGTCGTGTGCAGCGTCCACAACATCTCGCCGACGCCGTAAACACCGATCGCCAGAACCAAAAAATTGACGGGACGCGAAAAGCCGATCGGATCGATAAAGAACTCGCCGCCGATATTGGTCTCCCACCATTCTTTGGTGAGGGTGAAGAATTGCAGGCGCGGCTCGCCCTCGATCACGTCAAACCCGATGGCCGCGCAAAGCAGACCCAATGCAATCGATATGATCGTCTTCGGGATAGAGTCGCCGCCCAGCCCCACAAATGTGGCAAACGCCAACAACATCAGCGCAAAGATCTCTGGATTGCCGAAGCTTAGCGCGACCGATGCCAGCGGCGGTGCAAACCCTGTAAAGAACAGGTTCGCCACCGTGCCGCCGATGAAAGACGCAATCGCGGCCGTCACCAGCGCCTGTTCGGCCCTGCCCTTTAACGCCAGCGGCCTGCCGTCAAAGGTTGTCGCAACCGCAGTCGACGCACCGGGTATGCCCAACATAATCGACGATATCGCACCGCCATACATTGCGCCGTAATAGATCGCGGCCAGAAAGATCATCGGCCCGGCATCGGACCCAGTGACCTGCTTGATAAAAAAGATCGTCGGCAGAAGAATAGCAACACCGTTGACCGAACCCAGCCCGGGCATCGCGCCGACAAACAGACCGATCACAACGCCGATGAAGCAGATCAGCAGGTTTTCCGGTTGCAGCGCCGTCCAGACACCGTCTGCAAGAAGGCCTAGAACTTCCATCCCGCCCCCCTCTATGCCGCGCGCCGCGCGGACAGGACCGCCGCGCCCACCAGCACAACGCCCCCAGCCAGAAAGCAGAGACTGACCGTCAAACCGCCCGCTTCCCGGAACCATGTGCCAAGCGGCGAGTAGAGTGCGTTCTCCAATGCCAACGCGCCCTTCGGCAGCGTCGTCGTCATCGTGATGTCAAAGAAAAGGTACATCCAAAACGGCAGGACAAGCGCCAGCGCCAGTGACAACATCGGCCCGTGCCGTCCCAAAACCAAAGTGTAGTAGAAAATGAACAGCGCCATCGAAAAATAGACCGAGATAGTCTCGGTCAGCAGCACCAGCAGGAAAACGGGCAGACCGACGGTCAGCAACACTCCGATCCCATGGCGGTCGATATAGGGTTCGGATCCGCGCTGATCGCGGGTCGAAAAGATGAAACAGAACACAAAGAAGACAGCCATCACAGCAATCAGCCAAGCACATATGGCAAAGATTGCGTGGCCAACGGTGATTGCGCCCTCGGCCCCCGCTATTCCTTCGCCGAATAAAGCGCTGATCAACAATCTTGCGACGCCATAAATCGGATACGCGGCAGCGATCACCAGTAAGACGATCAGCGTTGTGCGCATTCCATCATTGACAGATGCGACCGGCAGGATTGCCAGAAAACCGTTTGCGAATGCCCAGACCGAGCAAATCAGCATGACCATGGCGACCCAGAAAGGCCAGAAGCCGCCAGCAGGTGCGCCGGAATCGTTAAAACCCACATTCGAGAAGCGTTCCGCCCCCCAGGGTGCCTCGCCCGACTTCCACATGATGGCCAGGGACAGAAGCGCAAGCGCCACCGCCATCACCAGTTCGGCAATCTTCATGAACCCGCTCCCGGATATGTTCACGCCGGGCGTCGGCCAGTCGGCCAAAACTCCCGGCGCGATAGTCTTCGCAGGGGCGTTTCCGCCCCCGCAAGGGCGCTATTTAATTGCGCCCGAAGCTTTCAGGATGCCTTCATGGCGGTTCCGCTGGGTTTCCCAGTAGGCGCGCAAGTCATCGCCTTCGATCTTCTCGCCCAACAAGGCCTTCTTGGTGCGATATCCCTGCCATTGCTCGGTTTCGAAAACAGCCTGGAACAGCTTGTTGTAGTAGGCCAAAGCCTCTTTCGACATGCCCGGTGCGCCAACAACCGACCGCTGCATGAAGTAAGAGAATTCGCCGCCCAACTCCTTCAGCGTCGGCGTATCCGGGAACAACGCCAGGCGTTCGTCAGTGAACGCAACCAGCGGGATAACATCGCCGGACTCGTAGAAACCAAGCGCCTCGGACGGGTTATTGACCGAGCTGTTGATCTGCTTGCCGGCCAGATCCTTGGCCACCGCGCCACCGCCCTTATAGGGGATGTACTTGATGCTGAGACCATAGTTCGAATTCAGGAAGTCGGTGATGATGTTGTCTTCCGAATTCTTACCCGTACCGCCCATCACCCATTTGTCGCCGCGGCTTTTGGCTTCCGCCAAGAACTGCTCGAAAGTGGTGATGCCCGCGTCCTTGTGAACCCACAGAACGAAAGTGTCTTCTGCCATACGCCCGATCGGGGCGAACTTCATGATATCGACACCCAGGCCCGGCTGACGCAGCGGCGTGGTGAAGAACGAGTTCAGTGTGACCATGATCGTATGATCCGGGTCCTTGGCGTTCTTCAGATGAACCAGCGCCTCTGCACCCGACCCACCGGACTTGTTGATCGGAACCAATGGCTGCCCGGCCATCTGGCCTTCTTCGACGATTGCCTGCATCAGGCGGGCCATCTTGTCCGCGCCGCCGCCTTTGCCGGCCATGATCACGAAATCGACCGGTTTCGTCGGCTTCCATCCGTGACCGTCCGCAAGCACGGGCGTCGCGCCTGCGACCGCAATCGCGGCAACCCCCGCGAGTGTCGCAAATCTCCTGGTGAATGCCATGTGTACCTCCCTTTGGTTTACTGGCAGAATTCTGACCCGGCGCATACCCACCGGCCCCCCGTCTTGCCTAGGTGGTTGAGCCTTGGCTCAAACTCACTCTTTGGTTGTTTTTTATCTGGTATACCAGATTGATGTTAGCGCCTCATTTGCACTGTGCAAGAGGTTTTCAGCCGCTGTTTCAGATTGCAACGGGAAATAGCTCGCAAGCCATATTTCAACGATTTCAGGCGATCCGGTTGGTGCTCATGGCCATTGTATATCCGCGATTCCAACGAATATTCGGATGCAGATTTTCATTCTGCAAAGAAAACGGCGCCGGAAGGGAACTCCCCCTCCGGCGCCGAGCTCGTCTGGACCAAGCGCCCATGCGCGGAACCGCATGGACGATCGTGATATTTTTGCTCAGAACAGGCCTTCGATCTCTCCGGTATCGTTCAGCATGATCGATTCGGCAGCAGGTACACGCGGCAGGCCCGGCATGGTCATGATCTCGCCGCAGATCGCGACGATGAACCCGGCGCCTGCGGAAAGGCGCACTTCGCGCACCGGAATGTCAAACCCGGTCGGCGCACCGCGCTGGGTTGGATCCGTGGTGAACGTGTACTGCGTCTTGGCCATGCAGACCGGCAAGTTGCCATAGCCAGCATCTTCCCACTGCTTGAGCTGATCGAGGATTTTCTTATCCATCACGGCACCGTCAGCGCGGTAGATCTCTTTGCAGATCGTGTCGATCTTGTCGCTCAGGCTCATCTCGTCCGGGTACAGCGGCTTATAGGCCGCCTTGCCTTCGTCAATGATCTCGACAACCCGCGTCGCCAGGTCCTTGGTGCCCTCGGATCCCTTGGCCCAATGCTGGCAGAGGATCGCTTCCGAACCAATGCTTGCCACATAGTCTTTGACAGCCTGGATTTCAGCGTCCGTGTCGGTGACGAAATGGTTGATGCCGACAACTGCGGGCACGCCGTATTTCTGCATGTTCTCGACATGACGGCCAAGGTTGCCGCAACCCGCTTTCACGGCATCGACGTTCTCGGTCCCCAGATCGGCGCGGGCGACGCCGCCGTTCATCTTCAGCGCGCGCACGGTGGCGACGATCACGACAGCCTTTGGCGACAGCCCCGCCTTGCGGCACTTGATGTTCATGAACTTCTCGGCGCCCAGATCGGCGCCGAAACCTGCTTCCGTGACCACATAGTCGGCCAGCTTCAGCGCGGTCTTGGTAGCGACCACCGAATTACAGCCATGCGCAATGTTGGCAAACGGACCGCCATGGACAAATGCGGGGTTGTTTTCCAGTGTCTGCACCAGATTGGGCTGCACCGCATCCTTCAGCAGTACCGCCATGGCCCCTGCCGCCTTGATATCGCGGCAATAGACCGGGCTGCGGTCGCGGCGGTAGGCGACGATCATATCGCCCAGACGCTTTTCCAAATCGGCCAGATCGTTGGCCAGGCACAGGATCGCCATAACTTCCGAGGCAACGGTGATGTCAAAGCCCGCCTCGCGCGGGAAGCCGTTGGCAACACCGCCCAGCGAGGCTGTGATGGTGCGCAGCGCCCGGTCGTTCATATCGACCACCCGGCGCCACACGACGCGGCGGGTGTCGATGTCCAGCGAATTGCCCCAGTAGATGTGGTTGTCGATCATCGCCGACAGCAGGTTGTGCGCAGAAGTGATCGCGTGAAAGTCGCCGGTGAAGTGAAGGTTCATATCCTCCATCGGCACGACCTGAGCGTAACCGCCGCCCGCAGCGCCGCCCTTCATGCCGAAGTTCGGGCCCAACGACGCTTCGCGAATACAGATCATCGCGTTCTTGCCAATGGCATTCAGGCCGTCGCCAAGACCCACCGTCGTGGTCGTTTTGCCCTCGCCTGCAGGTGTCGGGTTGATGGCAGTCACCAGGATCAGGTTGCCATCTTCCTTGCCTGCCTGCGCCTTGATGAATTCAGCGCTGATCTTGGCTTTGTCGTGGCCGTAAGGCAGCAGATGCTCGGTCGGGATGTCGATCTTTGCGCCGATCTCCTGGATCTGCTGTTTGTTCGCCGCGCGGGCAATCTCGATATCGGTAGCCATGTTTCTTCCTCCGCTTGGCGCTTGTCAGCCCAATTTCGTTCCGGCGGCAATGCCTGCCGCTGCTGCCCAGTCGCTGGCGGGAATCTTTCCCTGACCAGCGGGTCGCACACGGATTAACCGGATCGCCCCACCATCGGCTGCAACAATCACGCCATCTTCGGATACAGAGACGACTTCCCCGGGCGTTCCCTCGCCATTCGCGCGGCGGGCATCAAACAGACCCAACTCTTCGCCGCCAACTGTCGTCCACGCGCCGGGCGCCGGATTGGTGCCGCGGATCAGGTTATAAACATCCGCCGCCGGACGCGCCCAATCGACTTCAGCGTCCTTCTTTTTGCACCAGCTTTCATAAGTCGCCTTGCTCTCGTCCTGGGTCATCCGGGGCGGGTTTCCGCTCCGAAACAGATCACAAACCTGCAATACGCTGTCGATAGCGGCCGGATAGATCTTCTTGAAATAGAGATCGATCACTGTGTCGTCGGGCCCGATCGGAGACTCCCATTGCAAAAGAATCTCGCCCTCGTCCAGACCATCTGTCGGATAGAACCAGCTGAACCCGGATTTGTCCGAACCCCAGATGATGGGCCAGTTGACCGCGGATGGTCCGCGATGCAGCGGCAGCAAAGACGGATGGAAACAGATCGAACCCATTTTCGGCGTATCGCGGGCGGCCTCCGGCACGAAAAGGGTCACGAAAGCCATGACCATCAGATCGGCGTCGTGCGATTTCATTGTCGCAAGCGTATCGGCTTCCTTGAAATTGGGCGGCTGGTGAACAGGCAGACCCTTCTCCAGCGCGAATTCTTTCAAGGGGTCAAGCGGTTTGCCTTCCCGGTCCGGCGCGCAATAAACCGCAACAACCTCGTCGACGCCCGCATTCAGGATCTTTTCCAAGGCATCCTTGCCAAAGGCCTGTTGCCCCATCACGATCAATCGCATCTCTTCCTCCCGGACCTTGCGGTCTTATGTGAATCTTATGAAGACACCGCCGGCATTCGCCGGTTTGATCAGTTCGCCATCATAGTCTGGCGCTGCAATCTCCAAGCCTGCGGCAACGGCCTCCGGCCCCGGATTGTCGGCCCAGCCGGTCCAGGCCAATTCCGCCGGTGTCGTTACCACGATGTCGTGCGGGCCGAATTGCACGGATATCTTGTCATCTTCGACATGGGCATCGCCATCGAAGAGGCGGGTCAAAAATTCTGCGTGACGCTGCGGCTGGTTCGAGCACAAGACGATCGCCTCGATCTCCTCGCCGCTATTGGCATGGGCGTGATATTCCGGCTTCCAGAAATGCTGTTCCGCTTTGTTGTCACAGACATAGAACAGGATCTGCGGCATCGCCGGGTCGGTTACGAACCCCAACTCGAACCGCACGGTTTCCTTTGATCCGTCAGGCAGCGTTGCTTGGCGTTCAAAATTGAACTGATCATAGGTTTGCAGACCCTTGGCTCTCCACCGCGCCAGATCCGCCGCTGTGTCACCCGTCTGGAATACGATCAGGCTCAATCCCTCGCGAACGCGCAGGAAATCGTGGTTGAACTGTCCAAAGCCCATAAAACCGGGCGCGTGGGGCAGCATCGTCTGAGGCCGGTCGACCTCAAGCAACTCGATAAAGTTGCGCCCGCCATCCGGGTCGCCGAATTGCACCAGCCGGTTCGAGGTGCCCATATGATCCTGGTGCCAGGCCTGCGGGGTCAGCGTGAAGCCCAACCCTTCGTATTGCGCTGCCAGATCGTCGAGATTTCTCGTCGCAATTCCGACGTGATCGATGCCGCGGCCATTTCCCATCAAAGCACCCCCACAGCGCGCATCACAACATCAAATCCGATCAGAACGGCGGCGCTCAACAAGACCGCTGCCATTGCGCGTTGGACCGTCCCGAACAGCCATCGCGGTTTTTCGATTTGCATGACCCCTGCAAACTTCATCATCGTCAGGTAAAGCAATCCCAGCACCCAAAGAATGCCGGCGGCATAAACCGCCAGCAAAATCCAAAGGACAGCCGCTGGCATTAACCCTACTCCGCAGCTTGTTTCACTTCGCCGACCGCACCCGATTCAACGACCCGCGCAAGGTCTTCGCCCTGATAGCCCAGAACGTCTGCAAGAATCTCGGCTGTATGCTCTCCCAACAGTGGGCTGCGCGTCACCTCGACCTCGCAATCGGACAACTTGACCGGACAACCGACCGAGTAATACGCGCCGCGCTCGGGATGGTCGACCTTGACGATCGTGCCGGTCGCCTGCAGGCCTTCATCCTCCATGATTTCCTTCATGCTGAGGATCGGACCAACCGGAATGTTGACCGGATTACAGATGTCCATGACTTCGAACTTGGTCTTGGTCTTGGTCCAATCTTCGATCGCGCCAAAGATTTCATTCAGCTTGTCCAAACGTTCCGGCGGCGTTTTGTATCCCGGGGCGTCCTTCCATTCGGGTTTGCCGATAATGTCACAAATCGGCTCCCAAACGGCCGCCTGGGTGATGAAATAGGTGTAGGCGTTCGGATCGATTTCCCAGCCCTTGCACTTCAGGATACGGCCGGGTTGACCACCGCCGCTGTCATTGCCGGCACGCGGCGTCGCCTCGCCAAACGGGACACCCTCGCCGAACTGCGAATATTCTTTCAACGGCCCGGCGGAAAGACGCTGTTGATCGCGCAGCTTGACGCGGGAAAGGTTCAAGACCCCGTCCTGCATCGCAGCCAGAACTTTTTGGCCGCGTCCGGTCTTCTCGCGCTGGAACAGCGCAGTCACGATCCCCAGGGCCAAGTGCAGTCCGGTGCCGCTGTCACCGATCTGCGCCCCTGTCACCAAGGGCGGGCCATCGAGGAAACCAGTGGTCGAGGCCGAGCCGCCTGCACACTGCGCCACGTTCTCATAGACCTTGCAGTCCTCGTACTTTCCAGGCCCAAACCCCTTGACCGAGGCCATGATCATACGCGGGTTCAGTTCCTGAATACGGCCCCAGCCAAATCCCATCCGGTCGAGCGCGCCCGGCGCAAAGTTCTCGACCAGCACGTCGCACTCCTTGACCAGACGTTCGAGCACCTCCTTGCCGGTCTCGTTCTTGGTATTCAGGGTGATCGACCGTTTGTTGTGGTTCAGCATCGTGAAATAGAGGCTGTCTGCACCCGGAACATCGACCAATTGCTTGCGCGTCGCATCCCCGACGCCGGGACGTTCGACCTTGATGACGTCAGCCCCGAACCAAGCCAGCAGCTGCGTGCATGTGGGGCCGGATTGCACATGGGTGAAATCGAGGATTTTGACGCCTTCAAGGGCTTTCATGGGGTGTCTCCAAAGCTCGTTGTTTCGTCGGACGGCGCATCGCCCATCGCTATTTCTTGACCACGCTCTGCGGGTTCAGGTTTCCGATCCGGCCCGACTCGGTGCCTGCTTCCGGGTCGATAATTGCATTGACCAATGTCGGCCTGCCGGATGCAATCGCATCGCGCACGGCACGTTCCAGATCGTCCGGGCTGCGCGCGGTAACGCCGTCGCCGCCAAAAGCCTGCATCATCATGTCGTACTTCGCCTCGGGGACAAAAACGGTCGTCCCGGGATCGCGTCCGGTCGGATCTGTGTCGGTACCGCGATAGATCCCCGAGTTGTTAAAAACGACGACGCAGATCGGCAGATTGTACCGGCAGATCGTCTCGACCTCCATTCCGCTGAACCCGAATGCACTGTCCCCTTCGACGGCGACCACCGGTTGCCCGGTTTCAACAGCCGCGGCAATCGCGGTGCCCATACCGATGCCCATAACGCCCCAGGTACCGACATCCAATCGCTTGCGCGGCTTGGCCATGTCGATAACCGAACGCGCAAAGTCCAGTGTGTTCGCCCCCTCGTTCACCAGAATGGCATCGGGGTTATCGCTAAAGATCCGCTTCAACCGGCCCAGCGCCCCGTGAAAGTCCATTGGAACGTTGTTGTTGTGAAGACGCGGCGCCATCTTGGCGACATTCCCCTCGGCCTTTTCGCGCACGGCACCGATCCAATCGGCCGAAGGCTGTTCCCAGCCGTCCATCTTGGCCATCAGCGCATCCAGCGTGCTCTCGATATCACCGACCAAAGGTCCTGCGATTGGCTGGTTCGAATCCATCTCTTTCGGATCGATATCAATGTGGACGAATTGCTTCGACCGGGGCGCGCCCCATTGCTTGCCCTTTCCGTGGCTCAGCAGCCAGTTCAACCGGGCGCCGATCAGCATGACGCAATCGGAGTCTCTCAACACAAGCGAGCGCGCAGCCCCGGCATACTGATCGTGGTCATCCGGCAGCAGTCCCTTGGCCATCGACATGGCGATATAGGGTGCGCCGGTCTTCTCGACGAAGGCACGAACCTTGGCATCGCACTGGGCATATGCTGCGCCCTTGCCCAATATGATCAGCGGCTTTTTTGCACCTTTCAGAACATCCAAAGCCCGGTCGATCGCTTCCGGCCCCGGGATCTGCGCAGGCGCCGGGTCAATCACCTTGATAAGCGATTGCTCACCTTCCAACGCGTCCATCGCCTGACCCAGCAGCGAGGCGGGCAGATCCAGATAAACCCCGCCCGGCCGGCCCGAACATGCCGCGCGCACGGCCCGGGCAATACCCAGACCGATATCTTCGGCATGAAGGATCCGATACGCGGCCTTGCACAAGGGTTTGGCAATCGCCAGTTGGTCCATCTCCTCGTAATCGCCCTTTTGCAGGTCCACGATCTCGCGCTCGGACGATCCGGAAATCAGGATCATCGGCCAGCAATTCGTGGTTGCATGGGACAACGAGACCAATCCGTTCAGAAATCCCGGCGCTGAAACGGTCAGGCAAACACCCGGTTTCTTCGTCAGGTACCCCGCGATCGCTGCAGCGTTCCCCGCATTCGATTCATGGCGGAACGAGATGACACGCATCCCTTCGGCCTGCATCATCCGGCCAAGATCGGTCACGGGGATCCCGGGAACATGGTAAATGGTTTCGATCCCATTCAGCCGCAGCGCATCGATAACCAAATGGAACCCGTCAGTCAGTTCCTGTTCCATCTCCGGGGCCGTTGCCATATCGCTCTCCCTCTCAAGCCGCCGGTTCGCCGGCGATGTGTTTCCAAGTGCGCCGAATGTATTCATGCAGCCGCAACGTATGTTCGCGGACCAGATCACCGGCCAGGTTGGCGTCGCGATCTTCGATCGCTTCGATAATGTTCATATGATCGACAACCGACCTGTCTGCCCGCGCGGTGTCGGCCAATCCGCGTCGGCGCACAGCCTTCAGATGGGTGAAAAGACCTTCCGCGATATCCTGCAACATCGCGCATTTCGACAGCCCTAAGATGCAAAGGTGAAATTCAATATTCGCCTCTGAATATTCGCTGATATTCGCCTTCGCCTTGTCCTTGGTATAGCGCGCACCGATGCGGCGCAGTTCAGCGATCTCTTCGTCGCTGGCCTCGGCGCAGGCCAGGCGCGCGGCCATCGATTCCAGCGCCGCCCAGACCATGATCATCTCTAATATCTCGTCGAGCGACTTTCGTTTGATAAAGACACCGCGGCGGGCCTGGATCTCGACGAACCCTTCCTGCTCCAGACGCATGATCGCCTCACGGATCGGCGTGCGCGAGATACCAAGTTGTTCGGCCAGCGTGCGCTCGTCCATTCTGAGATTGGTTGCCGGGTCGTAAAGGTCGAGATCCATGATCGACCGTTTGAGCACGCCATGAATGTGCTCTTTCAGACTGAACGAGCCATCGACAGGTTGCAGCTTAAGTTCCGTCGCCACGATCTCTCCCGAGATAGCTGCCGGTCGATGGCAGCAGCTTCATTGTGACAGCATCTATCATCCGCGGACCCCCGTTCAAGTGGTTTCTGGTATGCCAGATGCCAGAGCGCGGAATTTGCCGCTCAACCACGCAGGGCCGGAACAGAATTCGGGGCCTTGTCCCCACACCTCCGGGTTGTTTGCAGACCAAAGAAGGGGCGATTCGTGTTTGCCACGGCGGGTGCCGGAACGAACGCCGGGCCGACAGCATCAGTCCGGCCACACTCTCAAAGGCTTGCCCTACCAAGTCCTCAGCCCTGATATCACGAAGGCCGGGGTGCGTCTTCGGGCCTACGGATGGAGACCCTAGTAACGCAGCTCTTCAATCCGCCGCAGATATTGCCGCTCGACACAGCGCCGGTTGCCCCGGCAGCGATTACGCGCTTTCAGCCAGGCACGCTGATCATTGCGCAACGCCTCGCGCGACAGGTCGTTATAGGTGCTTTGGCGTTTGGCGGTATAAAGCTTGGCCAGCGTGACATCCAACCGGGCAAGCTCGGGCGTCGAACAAATCGCGATTTCTGTCGACGTCGACGCGCGCGGGCACCAGTCCGGAAGCTTGTCCACAGGCGCGGTCGGGGCGCGGTCCGGTGTGTTCTGCGGCCTGACGGGCGGCTTAATCGGCGGCGTGACCGAGGTTATCCGCTCGTTCTCGTCATCGCGATCTTCGTGGTCTTCCGAATGTTCGGTCGCCGGGTCCTCAGGCGCCGTTCCGTCGCGGCGCAGCGCCCGAATGCGCGACCGCGCCAAGGCGGCAATCGGTGTGTCGGCAAATTCCTCGGCAAAGGCCTCCAGCGCGATCGGGTCTTTCGTGTCCTTAAAATACTCCCATGTCTGAACGGCCAGTGTCATCCGGGCCGTGTCAGCACTGCCGGTCACATTGTTATCTTTGTCGCCGTCGCCACCGGTCTGGGGCAGAATCACGCCATCGCAATTGTCGCTGAGACAGGCCTTGCCGACCACCTCGTCATAATAGGCCGGCCTTTGGTCATGGCCGATCCCGCGCGCCAATTCGCTGACCGCCAGTTGCGTTGCCTTGAACGCAGATTGCAGGTCCTGCGGCTTCTTCAGCTGCTTCAGAAAATTGCGCGTGAACACCGAATAGGGTGAAGGATCATTGTCCGACACTGCGTCCAATGCGGTCTGCCCGGCACCGGCAGAAAAGGCGATGAACGTCCCTTCGGGCGCAACTTCGCTGACCAAACCCCGCGCGACACCAACGGACCGGGTGCGATCTTTCGATGTGAATGGATTGTTCCGGCAGGCATCGATCACGACCAAGGTCAGGCGGGCACCGCGTTGGGCAATCTCGTCAACGATACCGTTCACGCCGTTCTGGACCGCGATGCTTTGGCGTTTGAACAGCGTCTGCGAGCCGGTCGACGAGATATCGACCGGCAGAAGATAATTCTCGCGCCCGTCACTCCACCCATGGCCGGAAAAAACAAAGGCAACCGTATCGCCCGGCTCGATCTGGTCCAAGAATGCGGACAGCGCGATCAAAGCGCCCTTCGAATCCAGATCGGTGTGAACATGGGTTTCGAACCCCTGCGCCTTGAAATACTGCGCATACCCGGTGGCATCGGACCGGGCCTTGGACAGTTTCGGGATCGACGCGTAACTGTCATTGCCGATGATCAGCGCCAGCGAGCGCGCGGCGGCTGTTGATCCGCTACCCGACATGACGACCATCATTGCCGCTAGAAACAGCCAGCGCATGTCCCGCCTCCGATTTTGACCCATCGAGGTCCGATTGTCCCAGTGACCCCCGCCCGGACCCTACCTTGCGCCAGGTCATTCGTGAACCGCCGATCGGTACCTGTTCCGTACACCCTGTCCGCCCTGTTGCTTCGGCGGCCGGGCGTGGTATCGAAGGCGGCCCCGCGATACCGGACTGTCCATGTCAGTGAAGACGCCGCCACCGAAATCCCCGCCCGCAGGCGTCACGCCGTCGATGGTGCAGTATTTCGAGACGAAACAGGCGCATCCCGACTGTCTTTTGTTCTTTCAGATGGGCGACTTCTACGAGATGTTTTTCGACGATGCGGTCGCCGCATCGGCCGCTTTGGACATCGCACTGACCAAACGCGGCAAACATGGCGGCGACGATATCCCGATGTGCGGCGTTCCGGCCCATGCCGCCAACAACTATCTGCTGACGCTGATCCGCAAAGGGTTTCGCGTCGCGGTCTGCGATCAGGTTGAAAGCCCGGAAGAGGCGAAGAAACGAGGCTCCAAGGCCGTCGTCAAACGTGAAGTCACGCGTGTCGTCACCCCCGGAACGCTGACCGAAGAAACGCTGCTGGACGCGCGGCGCCACAATTTTCTGGCCGCCTGGGCCGAAATTCGCGGCAATGGCGCGCTGGCCTGGGCCGATGTCTCGACCGGGGATCTGATCGTCGCGCGTCTGGCCCGGCCTATGCTGGGGCCGATGCTGGCCCGGATCGCCCCGCGCGAGGTGCTGATCCTGGACACAGACTATGAAGACGACGCGCTGATGGCGCAAATCGAAGACGCAAGCGGCGTCGCCACGCCAATGGGCGCCGCCAGCTTTGACAGCGCGTCGGCCGAGGCACGCCTTGTCAACCTTTTCCGGGTCGCCTCGCTCGACGCGTTCGGCGCCTTCGAACGGCCGGAAATGGCGGCACTTGGGGCGCTGGCCGACTATCTGGAGATCACCCAGAAAGGCCGCCTGCCGCTTTTGAAGCCGCCGGTACGCGAGGTCCCAGGCGGAACCATGCGGATCGATGCCGCGACCCGGCGCAATCTGGAATTAACGCAGGCGCTGTCCGGCGGGCGGTCCGGATCATTGATCGCGGCAGTCGACCGGACCCAGACCGGATCCGGGGCGCGGCTGTTGGAGATACGCCTCTCCGCACCGCTGACCGACACCGCAGCAATTGCATCGCGCCTGGACCTGGTGGACCATCTGGTCCGCAACACAGGTCTGACCGAAGATCTGCGGTCCGAGCTTAAGGCGGTTCCCGAAATTGAACGCGCGCTCTCTCGCCTCGCGCTCGAGCGCGGCGGGCCGCGCGATATGGGCGCGGTGCGCACCGGGTTGACCGGCGCCATGGCGATCGCCGCAAAGATCGAGGCTGCGGGCGGTCTCGACGATCCGATGGCGCCGCTGACCGCCGCCCTGCTCGGTCACGAGGATCTGCTTCGCTTGATGGACGCTGCTTTGGCCGCTGAACCGCCACTTCTGGCGCGGGATGGCGGCTTTATCGCAGATGGTTATGACGTCTATCTGGACGAGGCGCGAAAACTGCGGGACGAAGGGCGCGGCGTGATCGCGACGATGCAGGCGGACTATGCCCGGCAGACCGGCATTCAGGCGCTGAAGATCCGCCACAACAATGTTTTGGGCTATTTCGTCGAGGTTACGGCAGTTCACGCCGAAAAGATGACAACCGAGCCACTGTCCGGCACCTTCATTCACCGCCAGACGCTGGCCAATGCCGTGCGTTTTACGACTGTCGAGCTGTCAGAGTTGGAAACCAAAATCGTCAATGCCGGTGCCAGGGCGCTGGAAATCGAGTTGCAGCACTTCAAGGCGTTACGGACCACCATACTCGAGATGCAGTCCGCCATTGCGGGAACCGCCAGGGCCTTGGCAGAAATCGATGTCGCCGCCGCGTGTGCGACGCTGGCCATCGAAGAGGCATGGACCCGCCCCCGCATCAGCCCCGACCGGACCTTTGCCATCGACGGCGGGCGTCATCCGGTTGTTGAACAGGCTTTGAAGCGCACCGGGGAAAGTTTTGTCGCAAACGACTGCGATCTGGGTGCCGATCCCGCCGGTCCAGCGCCGCTTTGGCTTCTGACAGGGCCGAACATGGCCGGGAAATCGACCTTTCTTCGACAGAACGCCCTGATTGCGATTCTGGCACAGGCCGGCATGTTCGTACCGGCCGCATTTGCGAATATCGGCATCGTCGATCAGCTGTTTTCGCGGGTCGGCGCGGCCGACGATCTGGCGCGGGGCCGATCGACCTTCATGGTCGAAATGGTCGAAACAGCGGCCATCCTGAACCAGGCCGGGCCAAGGGCGCTGGTGATTCTGGACGAGATCGGGCGCGGAACCGCGACGTGGGACGGATTGTCCATCGCCTGGGCAACATTGGAGCATTTGCACGAGGTCAACCAGTGTCGCGGACTTTTCGCGACGCACTATCACGAGTTGACCGGCCTCTGCGAAACCTTGGACCAACTTGCGCCTGCGACCGTTGCTGTTCGCGAATGGCAGGGCGAGGTAATTTTTCTGCACGAAGTGCGGCCGGGCGCCGCCGACCGTTCCTACGGCGTGCAGGTCGCCCAGTTGGCGGGCCTGCCAAATGCGGTGGTCGAGCGCGCCCGCGACGTGCTGGAACGTCTTGAGGAAGGCGCCCGCGAAGGCACCGGCGCAGCCGCGGCCCTGGCGCAGGACCTGCCGCTCTTTGCGGCGCACGTTCCGACACCAATGGCCCCTGCTCGAGCAGCATCGTCAGCGGTTGACGAGCGGCTGCGCGACATTCACCCCGATACGCTCTCGCCCCGCGAAGCTTTGGAAATTCTGTACGATCTCAAGGGATTGATCGAAAACTAAGCGCCTATTTCCGGGGTCCATCGGGACGGGTCAGAATGAACACGGCAACGCAGCACAAGACCGCCGCCTGCACCACCAGCACCCACCATTTCAAGCCCAAAATCACCGACATCGTAAAAGCCAGGACGATCCCGCAGACGGCAAGAAACTTGCCGCGCCGCGAAATCGCACCATGCGCCCGCCAATCATGGATCGCAGGACCGAACCGCGGGTGGTTCATGAGCCAGTCGTGAAACCGGTCTGACCCCCGGGCAAAACAAAAAGCCGCCAGGATCATGAACGGGACAGTCGGCAGCAGCGGCAGGAATACGCCCAACAGACCCAGCGCAAATGCCCCCCAACCGGCCATGGTCCAGAGCAATCGCACCGCGTCTCCCTTCAATCCTGCCAATGCCGCCATGCTGACACCGCCCGGCGAACGCCCCGTTGGCACCCGCAGGAACCTAATGCGTCCATCGGCTCAGGACAGCAACTCACCGATCAAACTGTTCAAGACGATACGCCCATCGCGCGTAGCCGTCAGACGATCGGCGCTTCGGGCGATCAAACCCATCCGCTCCAGATCATCGCGGCGCCCCTGATTGATCTGCCCGCCCATCCGCGCGAATCTTGCCAGATCGATGCCCTCGGTCAGCCGCAGACCCATCATCAGATACTCCGTTGCCTGGTCGGGGCCCAAAAGCGTCTCGCTGGCTTCAATGCCATGACCGGCGCTGGCAACCTGGGCCAACCAATCCGATGGATCACGGCGTGTCGAAATTGCCCGGCGGCCGGCATCCCTGGTGATGCGGCCATGCGCCCCAGGGCCGATACCGGCGTAGTCGCCATAGCGCCAGTAAATCAGGTTGTGCCTGCTCTCGGCGCCGGGCCGGGCATGGTTCGAAATCTCATATCCCGGCATTCCCGCTGCCTCGCAGATCTGCTGCGTTACGGCGTACATTTCCGCGGCTGGAACATCGCCCGGAACATGCAGCCGCCCACGGGCGTAAAGCTCGGCAAACCGGGTGCCCTGCTCGATCGTCAATTGGTAAAGCGAGACGTGATCGACCGACATCGCAATCGCGTGCGACAGTTCCGCCTCCCAATCCGCAACGCTTTGGCCCATGCGGGCATAGATCAGGTCAAAGCTGACCCGGTCGAACACGGATCTTGCGACATCGAAGGCGGCTTCCGCCTCGGCGACGCTGTGCTGACGGCCCAACGCCTTAAGGTCGGCATCGTTCAGCGCCTGTACCCCCATCGAAACGCGGTTGACCCCGGCCGCCGCATATCCCCGGAAACGTCCGGCTTCGACGCTGGTCGGATTTGCCTCCAGCGAAATCTCGGCCCCCGCGGCAATCCCCCACAACCGATCGATTGCCGACAGGACATGACCGACGGTACCTGCCTCCATCAAGCTGGGTGTGCCCCCGCCGAAGAATACCGTGTCCACTGCCCGTGGCCCGGTCAGCGCGCGCATATGCCCGGCCTCGGCCACCAGCGCACGGGCAAATGCCGTCTGATCGACCTCGCGCTGAACATGGCTGTTAAAGTCGCAATACGGGCACTTCGCCCGGCAGAACGGCCAATGGACATAGACCCCGAACCCGGCGCTGGCCCAATTCGGTGGCAGAACCGAAGGCCGATCCAAGGTCACATGCGTGGTTTGATCAGCCGCGACCATGCCAACCATCCCAACCCAACGAAACCACCGATCCCGGCAAACGTGTTTCCGCCCCAATAGTACCAAAGAAGGCAGCCGCAAAACGCCACCATAAGCGGCGGCCAGTGCTTCTCGGCGAACGCATCGGGGTCCCTTTTGCTCATTCGGCCCTCAGCGCCGTCGCCTCGATCTCGATCTTCATTTCCGGCGCGACGAGCCCTGCAACCACGGCCGTGTTCGCAGGCCGGACATCACCCATGAACTCGCGCAGAACCGGGGCGACTGCCTCCATAAAGGACGCGTCAGTGACGGTCGTCTGCAATCGGACAATGTCACCCAGACCGAAACCTGCTTCTTCCATTGTCTTGCGGATCGTCAGGAAAATGTTGCGCGTTTGATCGGCCACATCCTCCGGCATTTCCATCTTTTCGTAATCGAACCCTGTTGTCCCGGCCACGAAACACCAATCGCCCTGCACCACGGCGCGGGAATAGGCAAAGCGTACCTCAAAGGGCGATCCGGTGCTGATCAGTTTACGGGTCATTTGTGTCCTCCAAAACAGGCCGCCACCAGCTTAGCAAACGCGTCGGCGCGGTGGCTGAGCGGTTCTTTTTCTGCATAGGGCATCTCGCCGAAAGTCCGCCCCGCGGGATCGGCAACGGGGATGAACATGGGATCATAACCAAACCCCTGATCGCCGCGCGGCGGCCATGTCAGCGTTCCCGGCGCGATGCCCATGAATGTCTCGTGATGGCCGTCCGGCCAGGCCAGCACCAGACAGGCGTTGAATTGCGCAGAAAAGGGCGCAACGGCGCCGCATTCCTGAACTTCGGTCCAGGCGCGCGTCATCGCAATCGTAAAGTCGCGCCCGTCCGGCGTTTCGGCCCAATCGGCGGTATAAACACCGGGCCTGCCGTCCAGCGCATCAATGGACAAACCGCTGTCGTCGGCCAAGGACGGCAAGCCCGCGGCGGCAGCCGCAGCGTGCGCTTTTATCGCGGCATTGCCTTGAAAGGTCGTCTCCGTTTCCGCCGGCACCGGCAGGTTCAGTTCCGCTGCCGATACTGTCTCGACCCCAAACGGCGCCAACAGCGATCTGATCTCGTGAACCTTGCCCTCGTTATGGCTGGCCACGACCAGTTTTGGGTCCGTAAAGTCGCGCGCCATGGCTATTCCACATACAGCTCTTGCAGCGCCCGTGTTCGCGCGCGGGTGTGGGCAATCAGGCAGCTCAGCTTGTTGATGCCCCAATAGCGCGGAATGCCGATCTTGCTGGCCGCTTCACAGTCCAGATCCCGAAACTTGATCCAAGCACGCTGCGACGCGCGTATCTCCTTGCGATGCATGCCGGGATCGCCGCCGGACGGGTGCTCGCGCATCGCGCGCTTCCAAACAGCGTTCAGCGCGCGGTCTGCCTCGGCCAGGATCCCGACCGCGCACTCCGACTGCTCCAGCGGATCGCGGGCCCTCGGACAAATCTCCTCGGCCAGCAATTGCGCAGCAGCCGGTTGCACGAACCCGGCCATCATCACCGCGGCAATACACAAAGCCCGTTTCATGCCGCCGCCATCGCAGCCTTTTGGATGTCGACCAGTTCCGTGCACCCTTTGCGCGCCAAACGCAGCATCTCCAGGAAATCTTCCTCGGTATAGGGCGCGCCTTCCGCCGATCCCTGCAACTCGACCAGCCCGCCATTGCCCGTGATCACGAAATTCGCGTCGGTCCCCGCTTCGCTGTCCTCGGCATAATCCAGATCCAGCACAACGGCGCCATTGTGAACGCCGCAGGAAATAGCCGCGATATGCTCGTTGATCGGATTCTCGATGCATTCCTTGGCTTTGACCAGCTTCTCACCGGCCAACCACAATGCGAC
The DNA here is from genome assembly GCA_951813525.2 of uncultured Limibaculum sp. GTDB lineage: Bacteria > Pseudomonadota > Alphaproteobacteria > Rhodobacterales > Rhodobacteraceae > Thermohalobaculum. The sequence goes on along the minus strand of CATOTJ020000002.1, from coordinate 138,839 downwards.
CCAGCCGCCCGTGATCGACGCGGTCCGCGTGCCGCCATCGGCTTGGATCACATCGCAATCGACAATCACCTGGCGCTCGCCCATTACCACGCGGTCTGTTCCTGCCCGCAATGACCGCCCGATCAGACGCTGGATCTCCTGCGTCCGCCCGGTCTGGCCATTTTTGGCCTCGCGCCGGTTGCGCGAATTCGTCGCGCGCGGCAGCATTCCGTATTCTGCGGTGACCCATCCCAGGCCGGAATTGCGCATCCAGGGCGGGGCTTTTGCATCAATCGAAGCTGTGACCAGCACATGGGTGTCGCCTGCACGGATCAGGCAGGATCCTTCGGCATGTCGGGTAAAACCTGTTTCGATCGAAACAGGGCGCAGTTCGTCGGCGGCTCGGCCGGATGGTCGCATCGGTCACTCCTGGGTCCGGGATCGGGTTGGCGCCGTCTTACCTTCCGCCAAGCGCGCCGTCCACCAGCGAGCGCCAGAGATTGACCGCCCGCGCTGCGGCCACTACCTAAGTCGCCTTATCGACGGAACCGACATGACCGGATGGACATGGCCGACGACGCACCGACGCTGGGATCGCTGAACGACCGCAGCCGCGATATCTTCGCGCGGCTGGTCGAAACCTATCTTGAAACCGGGGAACCGGTCGGCTCGCGCACGCTTTCGAAAATGGCCGGGCTGGGGCTTTCTGCCGCGTCGATTCGCAATGTCATGCAGGACCTCGAACAACTTGGCCTGCTCGACAGCCCGCATGTCTCGGCAGGGCGTATCCCAACTCAACTGGGGCTGCGCCTTTTCGTCGATGGTGTGCTGGAAATCGGTGATATTTCGGCTGAAGAACGCGGCAAGATCGAACGGTCATTCCCGATCGAAGGCGACATGCCCGCCGTGCTCGATCAGGCAGGCCAGGTCCTGTCAGGGCTTTCGCAATGCGCCAGCCTGATCTTCGCGCCCAAGACCAATGCCGGGCTGCGCCATCTCGAATTTATAGCTCTGGGTCCGAACTCGACCTTGGCTGTCCTGGTCCTTGACGACGGCTCGGTCGAAAACCGCCTGTTCGAACCACCCCCGGGCATGACCCCTGCCGCCATGCAGGAAGCTGCCAATTTCCTGAATGCGCGGTTGCGCGGGCGGACCCTGACCGAGGCGGCCCAAGCCATCGGCAGCGAAATCGAGGCGCGCCGCGCCGAACTCAGTCAGCTTGCCGCCGGTTTGGTGGAAAAAGGGATCGCCATCTGGACATCGGACCCGCACGGCGCCAGCGACCGTCTGATCGTGCGTGGACGTGCCAACCTCTTGTCGCAGAATCAGGATCAGGCCGATCTCGATCGGATCAGCGCCCTTTTTGACGATCTCGAGCGTAAACAGGATCTCGCGCAACTCCTCGACTTGGCCGAAGAAGGTGACGGTGTCTCTGTCTTTATTGGCTCAGAGAACAAGTTGTTTTCACTCTCCGGCTCTTCACTTGTCATTTCCGCATATCGAGATACAAGCCGCCAGATCATCGGTGCGATCGGGGTGATTGGCCCGACGCGGCTGAAATATGGCCGGATCGTTCCCATTGTTGACTATACCGCGCGTTTGGTCGGCCAGATGGTCAGTCAGCGCCGGACCACCGGAAGCGAGTGAAAGCATGAGCGACCCTAAAGACCGCGAAACCGAAAAAGCGGCGCCCAAAGAGGCAACCGAACACGGTGCAGATATGGCTGACGAGCCAATCGCTGATCAGGGTGGCCCATCCGTCGAAGACCTTGTTCCCGGGCTGGAAGACGAAATCGCACGCCAAAGCGAAGGCGATGCCGGTTTCGATCCCGAAGGCGCCGACGACGAAGAACCCACCATCGAAGACATCATTGCCGCGATCGAGTCCGAACGCGACGAGATGAAGGACAAATGGACCCGCGCGTTGGCCGAGGCCGAGAATGTCCGCCGCCGGGCCGAGCGGGACAAGCGCGATGCCTCGACCTATGGCGGCACCCGCCTCGCCCGCGATCTGCTGGCAGTCTATGATAATCTCGACCGGGCGCTGAAAGCGGCAGATGACAGCCTGCGCGAAAATCACGGCCCGTTTCTGGAAGGCGTCGAACTGACCCAGCGCGAGTTGATCAACGCATTCGCAAAGCACAAAATCGTGCCTATCGAACCCGAGGCCGGTGAAAAATTCGACCCCAATCTGCACCAGGCAATGTTCGAAGCGCCGATCCCCGGCGCCGAACCCGGGACGATCATCGAGACGATGCAATCCGGGTTCGTCATCGCCGAGCGCCTGTTGCGCCCCGCCATGGTCGGCGTTGCCCGCGCCGCGGAAGAACCAAAGGAATAGTCGCCGGGGCCGGGTTTTGGTATCCTGAACTGGCCCGATTTGGGCGGGTGCGGGAGGAAACCGATGACCAATCCAAACAGCGCTGAAACCGGTAACACCGGCCAGACGAACGCTGGCCGCGTACGCGATGCGTATCGCCAATGGCATGAAACCAAGGGCGGAAGTGTCGATGCCTGGCTCGAAATCTGCGACCCTCAGATCACATTCATATCGTCCGGCGCAGGAAACAAAGGGTTCGAATTTGCGGAACCCTGCTCATGTCTTGACGATGTCCGTCGCTACTTCTCGCAACTCGATCAGGACTGGGAAATGCTCCATTTCACAGTCGATAACATCATTGGCGACGGCGATGACGTGGTCATGCACGGCTCGACCGCATGGCGCCACCGGAAAACCGGATTGGAGTTCGAAGTCCTCAAGGCCGACGTCTGGAAGTTCAAACAGGACAAGGCGGTGCAAATTATCGAACATTTCGATGCTGGCCCCGCCACAAGGGCCATCGAAGCCGCAGGCTGATCCGTTCCACCCTGCGGCATGACCGCCGCTGACCCGCGGCGCGCCCCATGCTAAGGGCCGCGCCGAGCCGGGCTTTGCCGGTCAAAGGAACCTCCGTTATGGATCTGCGCAACATCGCCATCATCGCTCATGTCGACCATGGCAAGACCACGTTGGTGGACGAACTTCTGAAACAATCAGGCGCCTTCCGGTCGGGCCAGTCGGTGGCCGAACGGGCCATGGACTCGAACGATCTGGAACGCGAACGCGGGATCACGATCCTGGCCAAATGCACTTCGGTCGATTGGCAGGACATGCGGATCAATATTGTCGATACGCCCGGCCACGCCGATTTCGGCGGCGAGGTAGAGCGCATCCTTTCCATGGTCGACGGCGTGGTCCTTTTGGTCGATGCCGCCGAAGGGCCGATGCCGCAGACAAAATTTGTCACTTCGAAAGCGCTGGCGCTCGGCCTGCGCCCCATCGTCGTTCTGAACAAGGTCGACAAGCACGACGCCGACCCCGACCGGGCGCTGGACGAAGTTTTCGATCTGTTCGCCGCGCTCGGCGCCGACGAATTCCAACTCGATTTTCCGACGCTTTACGCCTCGGGCCGCGATGGTTGGGCCGACGACGAGATTGACGGGCCGCGCCATGATCTCAGCGCCATGTTCCGCCTGATTGTCGATCATGTCCCGGCGCCGTCTCAGGCCGATTTGGCGGATCAGCCGTTCACGATGCTGGCAACCACGCTGGAGGCCGATCCCTATCTTGGCCGCATTCTGACCGGCCGCATTGAAACCGGCACCATCAGACCAGGCACAACCTTGAAGGCGCTCTCGCGGGATGGCGGCGAAATCGAACGCTTCCGCGTCTCAAAGGTGCTGGCCTTCCGCGGCCTGGCGCGCCAACCGGCCGAGCAAGCAGCCGCGGGCGATATCATCGCGCTGGCAGGTATGTCAAAGCCGACAGTTGCGGACACTTTGTGCGCCATCGAAGTCGACAGTCCCCTGCCCGCCCAGCCGATTGATCCCCCGACCATCTCGGTCACGTTCGGCATCAACGACAGCCCTCTCGCCGGGCGTGACGGTGAAAAAGTTCAATCGCGCGTCATTCGCGACCGCCTGATGCGAGAGACGGAATCAAATGTCGCTATCCGCGTTACCGATACGCCCAGCGGCGAGGCATTCGAGGTCGCAGGCCGGGGCGAGTTGCAAATGGGTGTCCTGATCGAGAACATGCGGCGCGAAGGCTTCGAGCTTTCCGTTTCGCGCCCGCGCGTTCTCTTCCAGGATATCGATGGTCAGCGTCACGAGCCGATCGAGGAAGTCACCGTCGATGTCGACGAGGAATTCTCGGGCGCCGTTGTCGAAAAACTCAGCCAACGAAAAGGCGAAGTGGTCGAAATGCGCGCCGCAGGCGCCAACAAGACCCGCATTGTCGCCCATGTGCCGTCACGTGGCCTGATCGGATATCATGGCGAATTTCTCACCGATACGCGCGGCACCGGCGTTCTGAACCGGGTCTTCCACGATTGGGCGCCCTATCGCGGTGCCATCCCGGGGCGGCGGCGCGGCGTTCTCATCTCGATGGATCGGGGCGAGGCGGTTGCCTACGCTCTCTTCAATCTGGAAGATCGTGGCCGGATGTTCATCAGCCCCGGCGAGCCGGTCTATCAGGGTATGGTCATCGGCGAACATTCGCGCGGCAATGATCTGGAAGTGAACCCCCTGAAGGGTAAGAAACTCACCAATGTCCGCGCCTCGGGTAAAGACGATGCCGTCGTCCTGACCACACCGATCCGCTTTGGTCTGGAAGAGGCGATCGCCTATATCGACGATGACGAACTGGTCGAAGTCACGCCTTCGGCGATCCGTCTGCGTAAGCGATTCCTCGATCCGCACGAGCGCAAAAGGCAGGCCAGATCAGCCACTGGTTGAGAGCGCGGCGCCCGAAAAACTTCGCAATTCGCATTGCAAAATGCAACGCACCCGCAACGGTTGCGCTTCGCATTTTGCACTCGCTTGTGGGTATGAGACATTTTTGGGCATTTCTGAGTTTTTCAGCCCGATTCACCGAAGTCCCGCATCCAACTGTTTTCGTTGGCATAAATTTCTATCCACAGCTTTTTTCCCGCTAATCCGCGCCAAAGGCGAAAACTGGTCCGGTCCTTGCGCGTATTCCGGGTGTTAGAAGTTGTGAGCAGCGGAGATTTACCATGAAACACCCCGTAGATGTACATGTCGGTCAGCGCGTCCGGCAACGCCGTTGGATGGTTGGCATGACCCAGCAGCAGCTGGGCAATAAGGTCGGCATCAAGTTCCAGCAGATCCAAAAATACGAAACTGGCACCAACCGTATCTCCGCATCCCGGCTTTGGGACATTGCCTCGGCCCTGGACGTGCCGGTGTCGTTCTTCTTCGAAGGGCTTGACGGTCACATTGCGCACCCGGCCGCGGCCCATGGTGATATCCTGACCGACAAGGAAGCGCTTGATCTGGTTCGTGCCTACTATTCGATTCCGGAAACCCAGCGCCGCCGCCTGTTTGATCTTGCACGGGTTCTCAGCGACGCTGCCTGAAAGCCGGGTGCCGGCCAAACGGCAATCCCAACCGGTGACTGACGGGTGATTGACGGGCGAACAGGTCCACTGCAAAAGGCTGATACAGCCTGATCATGGGACCTGTTCAATGCCCAATCTCTCCGGGGTCGACCTCGCGTCCCTGACCGACACTGCACACAGGATGGCAGACGCCGCTGCTAAAGTGACGCTACGTCACTTCCGTTCTGCCAACCTTGATCTGTCGAACAAGGACACCGCGGGGTTCGATCCCGTAACTGTCGCCGACCGCGGCGCAGAAGACGCCATGCGCGAGGTTCTGGACGCCGAACGCCCCGCAGACGGCATCTTCGGCGAGGAGCGCTCGCGCACCTTCGGCGAAAGCGGCCTGACCTGGATCCTGGACCCGATTGACGGAACCCGCGCCTATATCTCGGGCGTGCCTGTCTGGGGCACGCTTATCGCACTGGATGACGGGGAACAGGGCCGGATCGGGTTGATCGACCAACCCTATACGGGCGAGCGATTCCTGGGCGTGCCCGGCACAGCAAACCACGCTGAACTTCGCCATCGCGGATCATCCAGCGCCATCAGCGCCCGTCGCTGCGGGGCCTTGACCGACGCCACCCTCTTCACAACAGATCCCTACATGTTCCAAGACGCCGAAGCCGATGCGTTCGCGCAAATCCGATCGCAAGCGCGGCTGACCCGTTACGGAACCGACTGCTATGCCTATGCCCTGTTGGCCGCTGGCCAGATCGATTTGGTCGTCGAATCCGGTCTGGCCGCCTATGACATCGCCGCGCATGTGCCATTGATCCGCGCCGCGGGCGGCATTGTCACCGACTGGCAGGGCGGTGATTGTCGATGGGGCGGCCGGGCGATTGCCGCCGGTGATGCCAGGATCCATTCCGCCGCGCTCGAAATCCTCGCCACGGTGGCCTGATCAGACGTCCAGTGTCAGTTCCTGATTGAACCAAACCGTTGGACGGATCTGTCCGATGCGCGGATACCACAAAACCTGATTATCGCCGGTTCCGGTCGCATAGGTCAGTGGATTGCGGCGCACCCAATCGTCCGTCTGCGGCTGAGGTCCGCCAAGATGCCGCCGCAGCCGCTGACACCACGGAAACGCATGCCACGGCTCGATCCTCGTGCCATGGCCCATCATGTCGTTTCGCTGGTGATCGGTCACACCATAAGCGTCCTCCGAGTTCGGATCGCTCCGGCACGCTTCCGCGTTGACGTAATGCAGACCGATATAGTGACCAAATTCATGAACCGCCGCCAGTTGCCCCAAAGGCTTTGGGATCAGGTCGCGATTGTCCATATTCCCGAACGTCTCGCCGCCCCGCAAAGAACACCGGCGCGACGAATCCGAGAACGGTCCTTCCATATTCGATCGCCAAAACGGCTGCCGGTTCTCGTCGGACGGTTCCGGCAGGCGATAACTGCGGATAACCACATGGGCCGCACTGCGCGGAACGGTGCAGTCTATCGACAGGCGCAGGCGGATCGAATTTGCCGTCGGTCCGTCAATCCGTTGATCGCGCACGTTCGTGCGCCAAGCCCGGTTCGGCTCCAACCACAACCGATTGCTCCACGCCCGGTTCACTTCACGTGGCAGATTGGTCACCCAATCCTGCCAGGACGCGGCATCCCATTCGATCGTCTCCTGCGTGACGGTCCGGCCCCTGAAATCTTCATACGACATCGACTGAGGGCCCTCTTTCAGTAGAAAGACCTTGACCTTCAATGTCAGCAGCGCCGGTTCGACCAAAGAGGCATCCTGAACCCAAAGCGTCGAATTCATCCAATCGTCATTAACGTTTACGTGCATGACCAATCCCTATTTCCAGCGTCAATAATTCAAACATGCAAATTCAAGCCGACAATCCGAAAATCAAATCCAACGCAATCGCGACAGAACAAAGCGCGCAAAATCCTCGCGCCGCCCGGTCATGGTATAATAGTTCGGGTGATTGGCAAAACGACCGCAGCGCAGCCCGGAATCAGGCCGCTACGCTGACGGCAATCCCTGGGCAGTCAGAAACGTGTCAATCGCCGCCCATGCCCGCGTTCGATATTCCGGCGCTTCGTGCAAATGTTCGTGCTTTGCACTGGCGATCTCGATCAGTTCCAGGCCCATCCTACCTGCCGTGCGGCGAACGGCATCGGTGTCGACAATTTCCTCGGCCCCGCCCAGAAGGCAAATTCCCGGCAGATCCAATGGGCCCGCTGCCGCCAAACGGCGCATCTCGGTCGATGCTGCATCGAACCAGCCCAGCGTCGGCATGGCCAGGTTCAGCGCGGGGTGTGCTTTTGCAACCTCGACCAGCCAGTCCCAGACCGCCTGGTCATGGGTCAGCGTGTTGGGGTCGTCGCCCGTCAGAACATAAGGCGTCGCCACATCGCCAAACGGCGGCCATTTCTTGCGCTTGCCCAGCAGAATACCAATCGCGAGCGTTACCTTCGCGGCGACCCGCATCGCACCGCCCATTGCAATGCCATACATCGGTGCGCTGAATATCGCTGCCTGGAACCTGGACCTGACTTCCGGGCGCAACAGGCCTGCCGTTCCAATCGCCCCGCCCATTGAATGGGCAACCAGAATAAATGGACCGTCGGCGGCGGCGACCGGCGCGCTGGCCAGCAACGCATCCAGATCAAGTTGAAATTCGGCAAACTCACCGACATGGCCTTTCAGCCCGGGGGTTGCTGCCCGGTCGGACAGGCCTTGCCCGCGCCAATCCAGCGACACCACCTCAAAGCCGCGCGCCATCAACTCGGCGGCTGGTACCGCGGTTTTTTCGATGAATTCGGTCCGCCCGTTCAGCAGGACCGCAAAACCCTTCGGCGTCTCCGGTCGCCAATGGGCCGCCCGAAGGCGCGTCCCGTCAGAGGCCTGCATCCACCAGCAGGCGGCAGGCTCCGCCCCGCCGGGCGGCAGCGACAGGAAAGGCGCGTCGCCTGCCATCAGCCCAAAAGCTGACTAAGCTTCATCGCCTGACCCATGTCGCCATCAATTTTGATCTTGCCGGTCATAAAGGCCGCGGTCGGATCCAACTCGCCTTCGAACAGTTCCTGCAGCGTGTCTGCTGACGCCGTGATCGTGCACTCGGCATCGCCGTCCTCTGTGCTGACCTGGCCGTCGGCGATGCGCAGCACGCCGTCACCTTCCATGTCAAACTTGACCGACCCGTCGAACCCGGATTCGCTGATCTTGGATTGCAACAGTTCGGCTGCCGAATTCAGGCTGTCGCTCATGGGTCTTCTCCTCTCGCATCAATTTGATGGGCTATCGCCTCGCATCGCATTTGCAAGGGCTATCCCATCACCCTATGTTTGGGCAATGCAGATCAAAGGCATAATTGCGGGTATCGTGGCGGCAACCCTGATCGGGGGCGCTGCCTGGGCACAAACGGTCACGCCGGAGGTTAAACCGACGCCCGAAGCGCCCGAGGCAGACGACAAGGCCGCACCGGAAACCGAGGCGGACACCCCCGACGGTGCAGCCGAAGCAGATGATGACGCTGTCCCGCCCCCGCCGACCGATGCGGCCGCCCGCGCGGCCCATTTGACCGAGCTTTTCCGCCGCCTGTCCACCGCCGAAGACAAGGACTGGCAGCGCATCCAGGCGCAAATCATCGGCACCTGGAACCGGTCGGGTTCCGCGTCGATGGACCTGCTCGCCGCGCGCGCCGACAAAGCGGTCGAGAACAAGGATTACGACGGCGCCTTGCTGCATCTGAACGACCTGGTCAGATTGGCGCCGCAGTTTGCAGAAGGCTGGAACAAGCGTGCGACGGTGCATTTCCTGCGCGAAGACTATGGCAAGTCGCTGGAAGATATTTCCCGGGCGCTAAAACTGGAGCCGCGCCATTTCGGTGCCCTTGCAGGTTTGGGAATTATCCTCGACCGCATTGGCGACCCGAAAGCAGCGTTGGAGGCCTACCGCCGCGCCTTGAAGATCCACCCGCACCTTCCCGGCATCAAAGACGGCATGAAAAAGTTGGAAAAACAGGTGGAAGGCGAGCGGCTCTGACTCACCGCTTATTCAGAGCAGTCATTGCACACCCGGCTGCCGGCCTGTTTCAGATGTGAAGTCTCTCTCTATTCAACAAACACGATCCGGTCTAATTTGCTGGGGTGATATCCGGGTACGCTTATTCGCCCGATGATCGCGGGAATTGATAACATGCACAAATACCCTTTCATCGACATGCACTGCCACTTCTTCAATGCACGGTATGTGCCGATTGAAGGCGTCTTTCGCAGCATGGGCGTCAAGCCACGAACGGCCAGGATCGTTTCAGGGATGTTGAATGCGCTTACGGGCTACAGCAGCCTTCGGGCGCGACCGGAAAGAGTTCGTGACGAATCGCTTATCAGTGACCCATCGGATGACGATTTCGTCCTGTTCACCAAGTGTTTCAAACGATTGATACTTGGTTTGCGCGAAACATCGAGTCAATCGGATGCGGTCCGTTCAATCGACACAACCTATGAGGAGGGACTGGCCGCTCTAGAGGAGGCTCTGCATCTATTCAATGACGGTCCGATCAAGGGCTTCCATCTCGAGACGGTCTTGCGCAACCCTGACCTTGACGATCACGACTTCTTCGCCAGCAAAGAAGTTCAGGAGCTTGAGAAAGCGGTTTTCTGGATCTTTCAGGAAGCTGAAACCGAGGTCGAAACTCACGGGCCACTGACCCATGGGCACAGCCATGAGGATCACGCAGCTGATCGTCTGGTTGGAGCAAGTTACTTCCAGGACGACAAGAACCGCGGCATCCTGCGCCGCACCTTTATCCTTCTGAGGTTCGGGGACCGGATGTCGGAGACAGAGCACGAGATTTTTCGGGCCATTCAGAAAGATTACGCAAAGGGAACATCGGGTGGTGATCCGCAGCCTGAGAAATACCTGAATGTCATGATGGACATGGAGTGGCCCTACAAGACCCAGTTTCCAGGGATCAGGGCACCGCACTGGAACTTTCGCAAGCAGATTGATCGCATGGTCGCGTTCACGAGTGAGGATCAGCGTATCCATACCTTCGCGGCAGTCGATCCGTTTCGTGACGAATGGCGATCTTACGTCAGTCACGCGGTCGAACGGGGGATCCGCGGGTTCAAGTTCTACCCGCCGATGGGGTATCGCGCCGCCAATGTCGATGGCCATCAATTCCGGATCAACCAAGCAGATGCAGGCACCGAGGACCACGTTCCCCGTGGGGCGTTTCCTGGTCCGAACTCACAGGCGATGCAGGAGAAAATCGATGAATTTCTTGAACTCGCGAACGGTGAGGACTTGCGGGTATATGCTCATTGCACCCCAACCGGGCAATGGGTGAAGAAAGGGTTCGGTCTGAATTCCGATCCCGTGTTCTGGGACGCCGCCATGTCGAATGGACGTCAGAACCTGTGGCTCTGCCTGGCCCATGGCGGCGGTACGCGGTCAACGGATTGGCATGGCTGGGCTGCCGAGACCGGAGAGCAATGGCGAAAGACATTTGCATTCCGTGTCGTGAAACTTTGCCGGAAATATCCCAACGTCTACTGCGGCCTCGGCTATCTGCTGGAAATGTTCGAAGGTCGAGCAGAGCGAAAACGGATTCTCGATCGGCTGGAAAGAGAAATCCTCAGCGATGAAGGTCCCTATCTTTTCCGCAAGAAGGTCATGTACGGAAGCGATTGGCACATGAAAAGCATGATCGGGAACCCGCGCAAATATGTGAACTACTTCTACGAGTTTTTCGCTGACGGCGACAGGTTCGCTGGCGTTGACCAAGAGGTGCGGCGTGAGTTTGCCGAGGATTTCTTCAAAGGCAACGCGTTGCGGTATCTGCCGCTGTAGATCAACTGAACATGTCTTGGCCCAACCGGGCTTTTGTTGAATGCAGCGCGCGGGCGGTCTACCTAAAGGATCAACAAAGGCGCGTACAGGTTCCCGATGCTCGATTACACTGACCGAACCGTCACCGCCATTTTGGGCCCCACCAATACTGGCAAGACCCATTACGCGCTCGAGCGGATGCTGGCCCGGCGCTCGGGCATTATTGGTCTGCCTCTGCGCTTATTGGCGCGCGAGATTTATGACAGGCTGGTCAAGGTTCGTGGCCCCAATGCGGTCAGCCTGATCACGGGCGAGGAACAGATCCGCCCGGCCCGCGCCACCTATCATGTCGCAACAGTCGAGGCGATGCCCCTGCACGAGCCGGTGGATTTCGTCGCCATCGATGAGATCCAACTGGCCGCCGACCCTGACCGCGGTCATGTCTTCACCGACCGGATGCTGCATGCCCGTGGCCACTACGAGACGCTTTTTCTCGGGTCGGATACCGCGCGGCCCCGCATTGCGGATTTGGTACCCGAAGCACGGTTTCAATCGCGCGAGCGTTTCTCGACCCTGAAATGGACCGGCGGGCGCAAGATCAGCCGTCTGAAACCACGCACTGCCGTCGTCGCCTTCTCGGTTGATCAGGTCTATGCGATCGCCGAACTGATCCGCCGTCAACGCGGCGGCGCCGCCGTTGTCATGGGCGCGCTCAGCCCGCGCACCCGCAACGCGCAGGTCGCGCTCTATCAGGAAGGCGAAGTCGACTACATGGTCGCCACCGATGCGATCGGCATGGGTCTGAACATGGATGTCGATCACGTTGCTTTCGCCGGGCTGGCTAAATTCGACGGCTGGCGCCACCGTGCGCTGGAAGCAAACGAACTGGCCCAGATCGCGGGCCGCGCAGGGCGTTATACCCAGGACGGAACCTTCGGCGTGACGGGCGAGGCGGGTCAGCTTGATCCCGAAACCATCGATCATATCGAAAATCACCGCTTCAAGCCGCTGACCCGGATGATGTGGCGCAACCGCGATCTCGATTTCTTCTCGACCGAGCGCCTCCTTGCCTCGCTGGACCAGACCCCCGACCGTCAGGGCCTGATGCGGGCACGCGAGGCCGAGGACCAACTCGCGCTGCGCACACTGTCCGAAGATCAGGAAATTCGCGACCTGACCAACGACCCGCGCCATGTCAAACTTTTGTGGGATGTCTGCACGATACCCGACTTTCGCAAGGTGTCGCCACAGGAACACGCCGTGCTTCTTGGCAGGATTTACCGCTTTCTGCGCGAACGCGGCCAGTGTATACCCCGTGACTGGCTGGCCGGACAGATTGACCGGCTTGACCGTGTGGACGGCGATATTGACGCGCTATCAAAGAGACTGGCTTACATCCGGACATGGACCTATGTCGCCAACCGAGCCGCCTGGATCGAGGATCCGGATCATTGGCAGGGGGAAACCCGGTCCATCGAGGACCGGCTGTCCGATGCCCTGCACCAACGCCTGACCCAAAGGTTCGTCGATCGAAGAACCTCGGTCCTGATGCGGCGGCTAAAGCAGAAGGAGCGCCTGGTGGCGGAAATTGACGATAAAGGCCAGGTAACGGCCGAGGGCCAATATCTCGGCCGGCTGGACGGGTTCCGGTTTACGGTGGACGAAAGCGCCACAGGCGACGAACTAAAGACGTTGCGGACAGCATCGACGTCGGCACTGGCAGCAGAATTCGCGCGCCGCGCCGACAAACTGTACCTCTCGCCCGACAGCGAGATCGACGTGACCGATCAGGGCGGCCTGATGTGGGGCACCGACGCAATCGGCAAGGTCGCTAAGGGCGATGACCCGCTCTCGCCCAAGATCGCCGTCTTTGTCGATGACATTGCCAAAACAGCGGTGGCCGAGAAAGTCGAACGCCGCCTGACCCACTGGCTGCTGCGCCGGATCAACGCGCTGTTCGAACCGCTGATCGCCATGCGCGACGACGAGGCGGTCACAGGTCTGGCAAAAGGGGTTGCGTACCGGCTGGCCGAAAACTTCGGGATCATGCGGCGGCGCGACATCGCCCAGGACGTCAAACAACTGGCGCAGGAAGACCGCGCATTGCTGCGCAAACATGGCGTGCGCTTTGGCCAACACTTTATTTTCCTGCCGGCGCTGCTGAAACCTGCACCGACGCGAATGCGGCTGCTCCTCTGGAATCTGACCACAGACCAGCAGGACTTTGCCGAGGCACCGCCGCCGGGCCACGTCACCGTTCCGGTCGCCGAGGGGATGCCCGGCGGCTATTACGAAATGGCGGGCTACGCCCCGCTGAATGCCCGGGCGCTGCGCATCGACATGATGGAACGCCTGGCCGATCTGCTGCGGCCGATGGATGGCCGCGCCGGGTTTGAGGCGACCCAAGACATGTTGTCGATTACCGGCTGCACGTTGGAACAGTTTGCCGACATGATGGGCGCGCTGGGCTTTAAGGGCGAAAAGGGCGAACGGCAAAGGACCGTGCGAGCCGCGGACCCTGAAAGCAACGAAGCCGGGGACGATGCCGCCGCCGGGGCGGACCCATCTCCCGAATCTCCGCCCGGCGAAAATCCGGAAGACCAGGGCACGACGGCGCCTGACGGGGACACCGGTGTTGAGACCGCAACACCCGAGACCTCAACACCCGAGACTGCTGCATCCGAGACTGCTGCATCCGAGTCCACTGCATCCGAGACTGCTGCATCCAAGTCCGCCGCGCCCGAGACTACTACGTTCGAATCCGCCGCGCCCGAGGTTACCACGGACGAACCGGCGAAGGATGAACCGCAAAACGACGAAACCCCGGCCGAACCGGTTGAAACCAGTGCCGATACCGCTGCCGATACCGCAACCAACACCGCCGAGGTTCCGCCGGGCACCAATCCCGAAGGCACCGTTGGATCTGGTGATCAGGAACCAACAAACGACGATGCGTCCCAATCGGCCACCCCTGCGGCTGACGGAACTGAGCAGACCGCGCTGGACGCATCCCCCACCCCGCCCGGCGACGGCTCGGAAATCGAGGTATTCTATATCTTCCGCACGGCCCCGCGCGGCCGCCGCGGCCCACCACGCGAACGCGGCCAAGAACAGGGCGCAGGCCAAGGCCAGGCTCGGCGCGACGGCCAACAGCGCCGACACCACGGCGGGAAAGATGGCGGGAAAGACGGCGGAAGAGACGGCGGTAAAGATGGCGCCAAGGGCGGTGGCGAGCGGCGCGGTGCCAAGGATGGCGGCAAAGGCGGCGGAAAGGGCGGTCCCAAAGGGAAACGCAAAGACCGCGGCCGTGACGACCGCGGCCCGCGCAAAATCAGCGCCGGACCGCCGAAAAAGGATCGCCCGGTCGATCCGGACAATCCGTTCGCCGTTCTTCAACAGCTCAAACGCGATTGATCGGTGCCGGACGCGCCGGACAAAATTCGGGTCGATAAATGGCTCTGGCACGCCCGGTTCTTCAAATCGCGCGGCCTCGCGGGCGACCTCGCCGGGTCCGGCAAACTGCGCATCAATTCCGATCGATGCGAAAAACCGGCCCAGACCGTCCGCCCGGGCGACACGCTGACCTTTCCCAAGGCCGGTCATATTCGCGTGATCCAAATCGATGCCATCGGCACCCGTCGCGGCCCGGCGACCGAGGCCGCGGCGCTCTATACTGATCTCTCGCCGCCGCAGCCGCGCACGCCGACGCCCAAAGACCGGCCGGAACGCGATCCCGGAACCGGGCGCCCAACGAAACGCGAGCGGCGCGAAATCGACGCACTGCGTCGGTTCGGGTCTTGAAGCCCTCCGCGCACACCCCTAATACCCAATGGTCCGATCCTGACCGGGCATGATGCTGCTTATCTCAAGGCCACCCCATGACTTATGTCGTCACCGACAACTGCATTCGCTGCAAATACACCGATTGCGTCGAGGTTTGTCCGGTCGACTGCTTCTACGAGGGTGAGAACATGCTGGTGATCCATCCCGATGAATGCATCGATTGCGGGGTCTGCGAACCGGAATGCCCTGCCGATGCCATCCGCCCCGATACCGAGGACGGAATGGAGCCCTGGGTCGTCTTCAATCTGAAATGGTCAGAAGCCTGGCCAAACATCATCGAGAAGCGCGATCAACCCACCGACGCCGAAAAATATGACGGCGAGGAAGGCAAACTCGAGAAATACTTTTCCGAGAAGCCAGGCCAGGGAAGCTGACGTAAACGTCCTGGGTGCACTGCAAAACGCCGATTTTCCATCAAAGTCACATCTCTGAGGCCGCCCCGCCTGCCCCTGGCGCAGAAAATCGGTCGAATCGGGTGGAATTTCACGGCTTTTCGTGTTATATAATTGTCATCAACGTGAGCGTGCGCGCCTCTGGTCACCTTCGGGTTTGGTGCGCTGGAACAAAGAAAGCAAACAAATAGCTGCCAGTCGCCAAGGCGCGGGCAGGTTTTTTGCGGCCTATTGCCGTGCGCGGCACGCCGCACAGATCATGACGGTCAGGAGAGAATATGTCGAAGAAATCAGCACGGTCGCTTGAGTTTCGCGCAAACGAGTTTGTGGTCTATCCGGCCCACGGCGTCGGCAAGATCGTCTCGATCGAGGAACAGGAAGTGGCTGGCGTCAAGCTCGAGCTGTTCGTGATCTCGTTCGAAAAGGACAAGATGACCCTCCGGGTTCCGACGGCCAAGGCCACTTCGGTCGGCATGCGGTCGCTCTCCAGCCCCGATCTGGTCGCCGAAGCGCTCAAAACGCTGAAGGGCAAGGCCAAGGTCAAGCGGGCGATGTGGTCGCGCCGCGCCCAGGAGTACGAGCAAAAGATAAACTCGGGCGATCTGATCTCGATCGCCGAGGTGGTGCGCGATTTGCACCGGGCCGAAGATCAGCCAGACCAGTCCTATTCCGAGCGTCAGCTTTACGAAGCCGCGCTGGAACGCCTGACCCGCGAAGTTGCCGCCGTCGAAAAACTCGACGAAGCCAACGCTGCGGAAAAGGTGACCGAGGTTCTGCTGAAGAAAGCAGCCTGACAAATACCTGAGTTCAGGTCTGGAAAACGCCGGGGTCCGCTCCGGCGTTTTTCTTTTGGCGAGCAGTGCCTCGCTTGGCCGGGCGGACCCGCACCGCTGCCACGACCTACCCCGCTTCCGCGACCTACCCCGCCACTACGACCTACTCCGCAGCCGACGCAATCGCCTTCTCGATTGCCGCAACGACAGCGCTGCACTTTCGCTCATCCATCGCATCCCGATGCGGCGGCCCGAAATCACCCGCATCATTGTCGAAATAGCGGCCAGTGGCGCCTGCAAACGCAGGATCCAACGCTGCCCGGCGCAGAATTTCGGCCCCGATCCCGATATCGCCGCCCGCAATCCCAAACCCGTCCTTGACCATCTTGCTGCCCAGCAGCGATCCGGGATTGACCGCAATCACAACCGGTCCGCTGTCACCCAAATCCGCTGCAAGATGGCGCGACCACATGGTGATCGCCAGCTTGCTCTGCGAATATGCTGCCATGTCGTCCTGTTGGACCATCTCGGTAAAAACCCGCAATTCCACCGGCGCCTGCGCCGCGGACGAGACGTTGACGACCCTGCCCCGCGGCCGCAACAGCGGCAGCAACCGCATCGCCAACAGATAGGGCGCAATCGTGTTCACCACTATTCGGGCATCCAGGCCAGAGGGCGTTACCGGATCGGGTAGCTTCAGAACCCCGGCATTGTTGATCAACGCATCCAGCGCGTCATACTTTTCTGCGACCGCCCCGGCCAACGCCGCAGTGTCCTTCAGGCTGGACAGATCGGCGGTGAAGCCGTCAATCCGGTCAGCCTCCGCCGCGGTTTTCAGGCTTTCAATCGCGCCCTGCAGCTTCGCCGGATTGCGGCCATGCAACAACACGCGATGCCCGTCATCCAACAGCATTCTGGCAGTCGCCAGACCAATTCCATCGGTCGACCCAGTGATCAGGACTGTCTTGGGCATATTGTGATCTCCACCGTTCTCACCTGGGATTGTTTCGCTCGTATTAATCATTCGTTAGTCGTTCCTTTTCACGTTAGAGGAATGCTGGACCCCGACACCAAAACCGAACAGGCAAAGTCAGAACGGATCATGCTCGGTCTGTTGGTCGGGTTTCTGTTTGCGATGTTCGTACTGGGTCTCGCGATATAGCACCGCGTTGGTGCCCCAATGCGCCCTATGCCCAATCATCCCTGTCCCCGAACAAACTGATCGCTGATTGACCGCGCCATTCGGGCCAGACACACTGCTCGATGTTCGGCGGCCCGCATGTTCGCCAAGCGCCCAGAACCGAACAACTTGGCATCGTCTCTTCCCTCCAAATCGCGCCCTCGATCCCTCAATGCACTGGGTCTCGTACAGCCGTTCCAGCAGTGTCTTTGACATCCGCGCCGGTGACGGGCATATGAACGCACACCTGCATTTCCGCAAGTACGCACATTTTCGGCATATAGGCACAAAATGGATACTACAGAAGCTTCGTCCACACCCCCAACCCGTTTCGAAAACTATGATTGCAGTGACGGCTGCCCGGTCGAGGCGGCGCTCGAGCAGATTGCCGGCAAATGGAAGGGTCTGATCCTCTATCACCTGATGGACGAAACCCTGCGCTTTAACGAACTGGCCCGGCGTATCGGCGGTGTAACCCAGCGCAGTCTGACCAAACAATTGCGAGAGCTTGAGGCCGCCGCCATCATCTTGCGACAGGTCTATGCCGTGGTGCCGCCCAAGGTCGAATACAGTCTGACCGAAAAGGGCAGCCGCCTCCGCCCGGCGATCCTCGCGCTGCGCGACTGGGGCCAGCAATACCCCAAGCCTGACAGCGGCAGGTAGGACGGGGTTTCAACCGGTCTCATCGCGATCGCAATCACGCCTGCCTGAAGAACCGTCGCAATATTTCCAAGTAAATACCCGACAATGTTCGGATATCCTCAACCGGCACGCGCTCGTCGACCTGATGCATGGTATCGCCGACCAGGCCCAGTTCAACAACCGGGCAGATGTCCTTGATAAACCGGGCATCCGACGTGCCGCCACCCGTCGTCAGCGCGGGCTTTGCCTGCATCCACTCGGCAACGGTTTCAACGACCACATCTGTCTCCGGCCCCGGTCGGGTCAGGAAGCTTTCACCCGAAATCTTCCAGTCAAGGGACCACTCGACCCCGGTGCCGTCCGCCGACGCCGCGATGATCCTGCCAGCCCAATCCTTGATTGCAGCGGAATCGTGCAAGTCATTGAACCGAATGTTAAAAACCGCGCGCCCTTCAGCCGGAATGACATTCGATACCGGATTGCCCACATCGATCGAAGCCAGCGCCAGGGTTGATGTCTGGAAGTGTTCCGAGCCATCGTCCAGCGCCGTGTCCGCCAGCGCCGCACAGACCCGTGACAGGACCGGCAGCGGGTTCAACGCACGCTCGGGATAGGCTGTGTGCCCCTGTTTGCCGCGCACGGTCAGCGTGCCGGTCATCGATCCACGCCGCCCGATCTTGATCGTATCGCCCAGGCGCGCCACCGATGTCGGCTCGCCCACGATGCAAAAGTCCACCGTCTCGCCTGCCTCGCGCATCCAGTCCAGGATCGCAAGCGTCCCATCCGTCGACGCCCCCTCTTCGTCGCCGGTGATCAGCAACGAAATCGACCCGCCGGGCGGCGCCGTCCGAACCAACTCGACCGCGGCCGCTGCAAAGGCCGCGACACCCGATTTCATATCGACAGCGCCGCGCCCCCAAAGAATGCCGCTTTCCTCATCGCCGGAAAATGGCCCATGGCTCCAAGCTGCCTCATCGCCGACCGGCACAACATCGGTATGCCCGCCAAAGGCGAACACCGGTCCCGCCGTGCCCCACCGTGCATAAAGGTTCTCGACCCCGCCCCGGCTGATGCGCGTACAGGCAAATCCCTCTGCGCCCAGCAATTGCTCCAACAAATGGATTGCGCCGCCTTCCTCGGGCGTCACCGAAGGACAGCGGATCAGATCTGCGGTCAATTCGACGGGATCGATAGATGCCAAGGTCATTCTCCGTTATTCTGCCGGGATCGGCTGGCAGAGCTAGCGCAGCCGCAACCGGCTGACAACCCGACCGGGCCCGGGCCCGGCGACTTGATGGACGACCGCATGACCGCCAAGGGCGCTTCATTCCTGACCAGCATCTGGCGCGCCTATCTGCCACTCGCGATACTTTGGGCGGCCTATCACGGCGCTGCGCTGACGGTGCTCGACCGCACGACCTCGCCCGTCACCTACGAGTTGGACAAATTCATCCCTGGCTTTTTACCGGCCCTGCCGTTCTTCCTCTTTGGCGTCGTCTTCTTCATCTACTTTCAGCTCTTCGTCTTTCGCGGTGGCGAGCTGCCGGGTCATAAGCTCAAGCGATGGGCGTTTGAAACCCCGTGGCTGCAGGTCATCTTTCTGCGCTTCCTGCCCGCAATGTACTACGTCTTTCTGCTTCAGCGCGTATACCTCTCGCTGAAATCCTCGATCCCGGACATCAGCCCCTACAAATGGGATCTGACATTCCTCGTATGGGACCGCGCGCTGTTGTTCGGCCAGGATGCCTGGCAGGTCACGCACAGCATCTTTGGGTCGGCCTATGCCGCGCAGGTCATCGACGAAATCTATATTCTTTGGATCTACGTGCTCTTCGCCGGGGTCTTTGTCGCCGCCCTGCAACGCCTCGACGATCCGCGCCGGACCGCCTATCTGGTTGCGACCGGTCTTTCCTGGGCCATCGCGGGATCATTGACCGCGATCCTGTTTTCCTCCGCCGGTCCGGCCTATGTCGAACGCCTGTTCGGCGATGCGACGTATGCGCCCCTGATGACCCGGCTCGAACAGATCGACCAGACAAATGAACTGTCGGCGCTTCAGATCATCGAACGGCTCTGGAAGGGGTATTCCGGCATTGACGGGGTGAAATCTGTCGGCATCTCGGCCTTTCCGTCCATGCATCTCTGCATGGCAACTCTGAACACCCTCTATGCTTTCCGTTTCGGCCGCCTCTGGGGCTGGGTCATGGCTGGGTTCACGGCGATGATACTGATCGGATCGGTCCATCTCGGCTGGCACTATCTGGTCGACGGTCTTGCCGGGATCGCCTTTGCTTTGCTGTTCTGGAACATGGCCGCATTGTTCGCCCGCTGGTGGCACCGCACCGATTGAAGCGTACCGGCTGAACCGGGCCTGATCCGCCGCGCCCTGTTCCCGCCCAAAAGGCTTCCCCTGCCCCGCAGCCCCCGCTATACGGCGCCCCATGCCCGAAGATACCGCCCCCATCGGCCACAACGCCGTCGACCTGCCGCCTGAAGTTGCGCGGCGCCGGACGTTCGCCATCATCTCGCATCCCGATGCGGGCAAAACCACTTTGACCGAAAAGCTTCTGCTCTATGGGGGCGCCATTCAGATGGCCGGTCAGGTCCGGGCAAAGGGCGAAGCCCGGCGCACGCGGTCGGACTTCATGAAGATGGAGCAGGACCGCGGCATCAGCGTCAGCGCATCCGCCATGTCGTTCCCCTATGGCACCCATTGGTTCAACCTGATCGACACGCCCGGCCACGAGGATTTCTCCGAGGATACCTACCGCACCCTGACCGCTGTCGATGCTGCAATCATGGTCATCGACGGCGCTAAGGGCGTGGAATCCCAAACGAAAAAGCTGTTCGAGGTTTGCCGCCTGCGCGACCTGCCGATCCTGACCTTCTGCAACAAGATGGACCGGGAAAGCCGGGACACCTTCGAAATCATCGACGAAATCCAGGAAAGCCTCGCCCTCGATGTTGCGCCGGTCTCCTGGCCAATCGGGGTCGGGCGCGATTTTATCGGCGCTTATGATCTCTTGAACGACCGCCTCGAAATCATGGACCGCGCCGACCGTAACACGGCCGCGGAATCGATCCAGATCAATGGTCTCGACGACCCGAAACTGGCGGAGCACGTTCCTGCCCACCTGCTCGATCAGTTGCGTGAAGAAATCGAGATGGTGCGCGAACTGATGCCCGCCTTCGATGCGCAATCCTTCCTCGAAGGCCATCTCAGCCCGATCTGGTTCGGCAGCGCCATCAACTCGTTCGGGGTCCAGGAACTGATGCGCGGCATCGCCGACTATGCCCCGCCGCCGCAACCGCGCATGGCCGACGCACGCCAGGTCACGGCGGACGAGAAAAAGGTCACCGGTTTTGTCTTCAAGGTCCAGGCCAACATGGACCCGAAACACCGCGACAGGGTCGCCTTCGTGCGCCTCTGCTCGGGCCACTTCTTGCGCGGCATGAAACTCCACCACGTCCGCGCAAAAAAACCGATGGCGATCTCGAACCCGGTCCTCTTCCTCGCCGCCGACCGCGAAATTGCCGAGGACGCCTGGGCCGGCGACATCATCGGCATCCCGAACCACGGGCAACTGCGCATCGGCGACGCCCTGACCGAGGGCGAGACCCTGCGCTTCGCCGGAATCCCCTCCTTCGCGCCGGAACTCCTGCAATCTGTCCGCGCCGGCGACCCGATGAAAGCCAAACACCTGGACAAGGCCCTGACCCAGTTCGCCGAGGAAGGCGCCGCCAAACTGTTCAAGCCCAATATCGGCTCCGGCTGGATCGTCGGCGTTGTCGGGCAACTGCAATTCGACGTGTTGGCCAGCCGCATCGAACTGGAATACGATCTGCCGGTGCGGTTCGAGCAGACACAATATGTCAGCGCCCGCTGGATCAGCGGCCCCAAAGCGGCGGTCGAGGACTTCATCACCAGGAACAAGGGCCAAATGGCCGTCGACCATGACGGCGACCCGGTCTATCTGACCCGTCTGCAATGGGACATCGACCGGGCCGAACGGGACTGGCCGGACGTGAAGCTGAGCGCGACTAAAGAAACGTTGGCGGGATAGCCCGAACGGGCGCCCGCAAGGACGTCCCGGCCAGCGAACGCCTGTGGTCTATAAGGCTTTGCGTAGAATAAAACGGGTCCATGGCTGTATCGCGGCATCGGTGCGCCGCCCGCAGACCTCACGCCTGCCCACCCGCGACGCGACCGCCCTTCAATTTGACTCCAACCGCTCGCGATGGCGTTTCATCGCCTTTTCAACCGGCGACGGGTGGCTCTTGTCGGCGGGGACATAGATGTCGTCCTTGGCGAGATCCGCCCAAAGGTCCAATTGCTCCTTCGCCGCGAAACGCCGGGTCTCGCGGCCGTTTGCCTGCATCAGTGCACGGGTCGCATCCGATTTCAGCCAGTTCAGCAGCGGCCCTCCGCCGCCCGCAGCAGATCGGTCAGCCGATCGAAAAACATACCCCGAAAAGTACAGCACCCGCCCGGACGGGCTCTTGCCGACAAAGAGGCATTCAAAGGCCGCAACGGCGCTGGTCCGGTTCCCGGCCCCGTACCTGCCCGCCAAGCTACCCGCGCTGCCGCTAACCTTCGGGCAGGCAATCACCTGCGCGCTGCCGATCACTTTTGGCGGCGCAACTGCCAGTTCGCCATCCGGGGCGACAACCTCGACGCTGCCCGCGCCAAAATTAAGTTGCTTATCGGCAAGCCGCCGCGCCTCGCCCAAATCCATCGGCCCGGTCCCGCGGAAAATCTGGAAGGTGGCGATCGCGAGAACAATAAGCACCGGGATAACGATGGTCGGTTTAAGAGATCGTAGCTCCATGCTCCCCTCTCCCGGCGTTTCTGCCTGTTCACAAACCCGCGCTCATGCTGTCAGGCCAATGATACCACATTGACCGCAGATCCGCGCCGATCCCTTCCGATTGCCGGGCGCCGACCATCCAACAACCCGAAGATGTGAACGCTTGGAGAATTCAGTATGGCAGTGCAATGTGCCTGTGGGTGGACGAGTTTCAGAGCTATGGGTGGATAAAAATGGCGTTTAATAATATCTGGCGGGTTGCCGACAATGAGGTCAACAATCTAAGCACTTTGTCGAAAATATCGCATTCGATATTCAACCAACCGTCATCGACATCGAAAAGCACCGCGGAATATACGGCAAGCGCGTTCAAAAAAGTTGCTTCATTTGTACCAATTCCCGGCGTCTCTGCTGCGTTTTCTGCCGGTGTTGACTTCGCCAAAAAGAAACTGTTGGAAAAATTTACATCCGGGCGCTTTAAAGGTGCCGTTGAAAAGGGCGAAGATTACGAAATTGCGAAATGGGGAAACAAGTATTTCAGCATGGAGCAGATGGACAACTTCCGGAAAAAGATGGATGCGGCGATCGCAAACTACCAAGGCGCGGCCCAGGTCCGGGATGCGTTTTTCCAACGCGCAAAGATGAGTGGCGTGCTTTGTAACGGCTATGTCGATATGGCGAAGCACCTTGTATACGCCGAGCGCCGCGCCCACAAACTGATCGAACTGGCATCGGTTATGGAACTAATCGCCCAAAAGAACCGCGAATACGCCGAAAGCGAGCTTAAAAGAATTCACGCCACGATGAAGACCCTCGACACCACAATGCCGAGGGAACTGGCGCAATCTTCAGCAGGCGATCACATGCATTGCCGGATCAAGGGTTCAGAATTTTGTGTGATGGAGGCCGCGACGGGCGGCATCAGTTTTCTGAGCGATTCCCAAAAGGCCGCCGGTCTCAAGCGGGCCTGCAAGAACCCGTTCATCAAGTAAATTCCGAAGTTCGGCCCGGCCAGACGACTGGCCGCACGGTTTTGGCGGCATGAGAGGCAGTCGAAATTGGCCACGCCCGACGGCGTCCCTCAACCCGCTTCCCACTCGACCCCGTTGTGGTCCGTTGCTATTGCGGTCGGAACGATGAACGGAGGGACCGCAAATGACCACTTTGTCAGCCCAGCAGATCGACCAGTTTTGGCGCGATGGCGTGTTGCTGGTGCCGGACGCCGTGACACCGGCAGCGCTGTCAGATCTGCGCCGGGTCTTTGCTGATTGGGTCGAAGAAAGCCGGAGCCATGACCAGGATTATGGCGAAACGCTCGATGGCCGTGCGCGGTTCGATATTGAACCCGGCCATTCGGCCGCCAAGCCTGCCCTGCGCCGCGTACAATCGCCCGAGGAGATTTCAGAGGTCTACGCCGACGTCATGCGCACTGCGCGCACCGTCGATTTCTGCGCCGATCTGATCGGCCCGGCGCTGCGGTTCCACCATGGCAAGGTCAACTCCAAACTGCCCGGCGCCGCAACCAAAGTGAAGTTTCATCAGGACTTTCCGTTCCAGCCGATGACCAATGACGATCTGATCACGGCCCTTCTGTTCGTTGACGGTGTCACTTTGCAGAACGGCCCGCTCGAGGTTGTGCCCGGCACCCATAAGGGCCCCCTTTTCAGCCTCTGGCACAACGGCGTCTTCACGGGCGCCGTGGCCGACGAAGTCTATGAAGCGCACAAGGATCGCGTCGCCCGCTGCACGGGTCCTGCCGGGTCGGTCTGCCTGATGCACTCCAGCCTGCTGCACGGGTCTGCACCTAATCTGTCGGACAGTCCGCGCACGCTTTACATCGCGACCTATTATGCCGAGGACGCGATCGAGCTCAGCCCCAACCACCTGCCCAGCACCCTGACGCACCAGATCGTACGGGGCGAGGCATCGGGGCGGGTTCGATGTTCGTCCTACGAGATGCAATTGCCCGAGGTTCCGAAAGACACCTCCTTCTTCGCCCAGCAGGCCGCGGGCTAGCCTCAAGACCGCGAACACATTGCCAGGCCCGGGTGCAAGGCCGCGTTCAGGCCTACCCTAAAGGTCGATATCCAGAACGCCGTCCGCCTGTGCCGCCCGCGATTGGCAAAGGATCATCGCGCCGCCCTCGCGCTGGGCCCTGGACAGCACAAAGTCCCGATGTTCAACCTCTCCGGCCGTCACTTTGCAGACGCAAACCCCGCACAGGCCATCCGAGCACTTCAGATCCACCGGAACACCCGCGCCAATCAGTGCATCGGCTGCCGACTGATCCGCCGTCACCGCCACCTCGCGCCCTCCGACGCGGATCGCGAAGGGGTGGTTTTCATACTCCGGAACCTCGGGCGTGTGAAAATATTCCAGATGCCGCGCGTCCTCTGGGAACCCGCGTGCCTCTGCTGCCGCCATGACCCCGTCCATGTAGCGGTCCGGCCCGCACGTATAGACATGCCAGCCGGGCTGCCAGCCCCCAAGCAGTGCGTCCAGATCGGCGCGGGTGCCTTCATCGGATACATGCAGGTGCATACGGTCCGCCCAGGGCATCGAATTCAGATCGTCCAGAAACCCGGCCTCGGCCCGCCGGCGCACCGAGTAATGCATTGAAAAGTCAGCGCCAATTCGATGCAGCTGGTGCGCCATGGCGATCATCGGCGTGATCCCGATGCCGCCGCCCATCAGGAACGTGCGGCTCGCGCCCTCTTCAAGACCAAAGTGATTGATGGGATGCGAGACAAAGACACGGCGCCCCTCGGTAAAAATCCTATGCATCAGCATAGAACCCCCACGCCCATCTTCCTCGCGCAGAACGCCGAGTTGATAGACCGTGCGATCCGCAGGGTCGCCGGACAACGAAAATTGCCGCAGATATTCCGGCGCGACCACAACATCGATATGCGCCCCCGCGGTCCACATCGGCAGATCGCCGCCGTCGATTGCGCGCAACTCGAATTTGGTCACGTCCGGCGTCATCTGCTCGGCCTTGGCAACAAGGCAGGCCACAACCGGCGCATCGCCCTCGATCCGGTATTCGTGGGCCAGACCGCTTGTCTCTCCGCGGACCAGCCGGGCCTTGTATTCCTCTGCCGTAATCAACGCCTGATAGGCCTCGATCCCCTTTTCGCGATCCATCGGGAAGGGAAACGGCCAGGGGTGCGGGGCCAGCGGCGCCGGATAAACCGCCAGCGTTTGGTCCTCGTACCGCGTTGGCAGCTCGGGCGTCAGATCGCGGGCATTCACCGGCTTTTCCGCCGGTCGATAGGCGCCGTCCTCTGCCAACTCGATATCCCACCACCACTTTTTCACAGGGTTCAGACCGCCATTGCCGACCCGGTCGTCCAGACGGGCCAGCCAGGGCGCAGCCTTCGGGAAGTTCATCGCGGCCCAACGAAACGGACGCTCGGCGAAAAGACCCTCCAGGTTCCATGGGCAGGTCTTCATGCAACGCCCGCACATGGCGCCGCCCTCGGTCGTGATCCGGTAAGTGGCACATTTCTGGCTGTCGGACTTCCAGATCTCATACCCGTTGAACATCAGCTTCGGACCGGCCGTGATTGCGCCCGACGGGCACTCACGGGCGCACTTGTTGCAACTCTCGCAAAACGCCTGCAGCCCAAAATCGATGGGCCGGTCATGCGCCAGCGGCAGATCCGTGGTCACGACACCCGATTTCAACCGCGGGCCGAGATAGGGGTTCAGAATAACCTCGCCGATGCGGCTGACCTCACCAAGACCGGACAGCAACAGCAATGGCGGCTGCAGAACATCGCCGTCCAGGACCGTATGCGCCTTGGCCGAATAGCCGAGATTGCGGATCTGCTGGGCGATCACCCCGCCCAACAGGCTGAACCGCAGATAGGCCCGCATCGACTGGGCGACGCTGATCCAATCGTCACCTGACGCGCCCTCCATCGTGTCATAGCCCTGGTCGATGATCATGCTGACCGCCTGATCGTGCGGCGGATCGATCTCGGTTCCGGTCGCATCGTGGCTGTACCAGGTCCAGTCCGGGCAGCGGCTGATCCCCACCGCATCGGCGCCCAGGAAATAGGCGGTCGCCTTGATCAACTCGGCGTGGCCATCGGGATCGGGTGCGGCCTTCGCCGCCGCCGGTTCGCCATCCTGCAACAACACAAAGGCACCCAGCGCCCGGCGCTGGGCCATGGACGGCGCCGCTTTACGAGCATAATGCCCGCCCTTCGCCCCGTTCTGCACAGCGGTGCCCATATCGCCGAACTGCGCCCGCGCGAACATATCCGTGCGCTTGGGCACCCGGGGCACGCGCGGCTCGTCGATAAAGGTCGTGGGCCTCTCGACCCGTTTCAGCCGCTCGAACGGGTGCGGGCCATCGACAAAGCGCCGTGTGCGCCACGGATCGGCGTTGATCGCCGATTTCTCGGACCCGCGGCCAATGCGCCAGGCCAGGCCGCCCGGCGGCTTCTGACCCGGAACCAGCGGGCGGTCGGGGGCCAGAGCAAAGTCTGTGGTGATCGCGGCGACCCCGAACCGGTCCCCGACAAAGGGATTGACCAGGCGGCCTTCCTGAACCGCCGCCAGTCCGGCCACAGCCGTCAGCGCGCCCAGATGCACATCGGTCGATGTCCCGGTATGGGCCTTGGCCCGGTATCCGAGCAGGCGCAGATAATTGGCCAGCACAACCGCAGTTTCCGCGGCCCGCAGGCAGGCCCGGGCGGCTTGGGCGCCATCGATCCACCCGGTGCCGGGCTCGGCCCGGTCCGGGTCGCGGGGAAAATCGTAAAGAAAGACCAACGCATGCGTATGACCCTCGATGCCGGTCGGCGGCGCCTGCATCGAGTCTTTCAGGTCCGCCATGATCAGGTCGATCCCGGACGCAAGCGTCTTTGTCTGGCGTGTCCGCAATGCGTCGGCCAGCCCGTCGATATCGGGGTTGCGGACAGGCTTTGCCAACACCGCCGTCTCGGGCAAAGCGCAGGCACCGATCATGGCAGCGTCCGAAAAATAACCGAATGCTTTCAGGTGATTTGCACGCTCCAACGGATCGGCGGGAACATCGGCAGTGGACTTGTTGATCAACCCGTCACGGATCGCGTCCATCATCGCCTGATATTCTGCCATCGCGTTGCCGATGGCACTCGGCGTCTCGGGTCGGCGCATCCGAACCGGCTCGAATGCAGGTAACCCAAAAAGGTCGGCGCTCTCGGCGCGGGCCAGCCGTTCCATCGGATAGGGGCCCATGTGGACAGGCCGATCGGCGGTCGAGAAAAAACGCAGGCCCATGGCGATGCTCGTGTGTTGTTGCCGCTTAAGCGTAGACGACAGGGCTGGCCAGGGGAATGGGTCAGGGGATTGGGTTGGCGCCACGGATCAGCGGGCCGGGCGTGGAAAACGCGCGATTGGCGTGCCGCGCTGGTGCCTCCGGCCCTGCCAGGCGCGGCGCCGGTTCAACCCGGCGCCCCTAACCGCAGGATCAGTTCGCAGGTGTCAGGCGATAGCCGAGCGCTGTCGGGATCGAAACGATCTGTACCGCGAACCGCCCGCGAATATGCAGCACACCCTCTGCCGACGGATCACCGGTATAGGCACATGCGATATGCTGCAACGGAAAGGCCATTCGGCTGCCGACGACAATTTCGATCGGAGCATGAAAATGTGCCGGATGGCGGGTCGAAACAACCACCGCCGCCGTCAGATTGTCGCCGAACCCTGCACTTCCCGCTTCACAGCCAATACCGTCCGCACCTTCGCCTTCCTCAGTATCTTCATCCGCACCGGCACCATCCAAGCGACTGATGGAATAGCCGCGGTCATCACCGCCAGGCAGAATTCTCAGATCCAGCGCGATAATCTGGCCATCGGCCTGTTCAAGACGCTCGAACAACGCATCGGCATCACGATAGGCATCGCTGTCCTCGTCGATCTCGACCCCGGCGTGATGGCTCAACTGCCCCTCGATCAAGACCGGATCATGCGCGGTTGCCGGAACCGCTACACCGATCACCGCAAAGACTGTCAAAAATTTCAAGATCTTGATCATCGTTCCCATCCTGATTGCGTCCAAACCACAAATTCACCGGCCCACCCAATTACCGGACAGAAAGAATACTCGCCGCCGCCCGCCCCGCAAATGGAAAGGGCCGCCCCCGAAGGGACGGCCCCAAATTCAGAATAAGGAGCCCTTACTCGGTTTCAGCCGAGATGACGTCTCCGAAACGCTCCCAGGTTTCGCCCTTGATGCGGGCCAGGGCCATCGCTTCGATCGGGAAGAAGTCGGTCGGCGACGTGTCGACCGTGATCCCCGGCAGCAGCATCGGAACGCGCAGTTCCTTGATGGAAGCAGCGGACTTCATGATGTTCTCGCGGCTGAAGTCGCCATCGGCCCGCTTCAGAACATCCAGCAGCGTGTGACAGACCGCCCAGCCGTACGGCGTGAAGGACGAGGTCTTGTCGCCATCGGGGTAGTACTTGTCCATGAACGCCGACCATTCCTTGAACTCAGGATGATCCTGGAACTGCGGATCGGTCGGGTCGATGATGTACTGCGTCGTGATGATGCCCTGGCTGGCTTCGAAACCGGCTGGCTTGATGACCGAGCCAATCGAGGCCGAAACATTGTTCAGCAGGTGAACCGGCTTCCAATTGATCTCGTGCGCCTTGCGGATCGCCTGGGCGGCGAACTTGGGCGTCGTGATGTTGAAGAAGACGTTGGCGCCGGCTGCCTTGAAGGCAATGATCTGACTGTCGATGGTCGGATCGGCAACCTCGTAAGGTGCTTCGGCGACGATCATGCTATCAGCCTTGTCGCCCAGGCCAGCCTTGAAGCCGTTCAGGTAGTCTTTGCCGTAGTCATCGTTCTGGAACAGGATCGCGACTTTCGCGTCCGGCACGTTTTCCAGGACATAGGCGGCATAGATCTTGGCTTCGGTCGGGTAGTTCGGCTGCCAGCCCATCGACCATGGGTAGTTGCCCGGATCGCCCCATTTCGACGCGCCAGTGGCAACGAAGAGATGCGGTACGCCCTTGGCATTCACATATTTATGGATGGCCGAGTTGGTCGGAGTGCCCAGCGTCTGGAAGAGCATATCAACCTCGTCGCGCTCGACCAGTTTGCGGATCTGTTCCACCGTCTTTGGCGGCGAGTAGCCGTCATCATAGGAGATCCATTCGATCGTGTGGCCACCCAGGACATCGGTTTCGTTGGCCCACTTGATACAGCCGCCGATCGTCTGGCCGATCTGACCATAGGCCGAAGCCGGGCCGGAATAGGGGTTGGTGTTGCCGATCTTGATGGTCGCCGCGCTGGCCAGGCCAGCAGTCAGCGCCACCGCAGCACCGGCAAGCAGCATATTGCGCATGTTAGGCATGGTGGTCTCTCCCTTTTGTTGTGGCTACGAGAATAGCCGTTTTGCCCGCGTGACAACAGCACGCAGAAGCCCCCCGGCACCCGACGGCGCCAGGTAGATGATCAGGATCAGTATGACCCCATAAATAAAGTAGGAAAGCCGGTTGAATTCGCTCTGCATTTCAGACCCTGACGGAAATAGGTCCGCAATTCCCAGCGGCTCTGCTATTGCTAAGACGAGATCATCCACATACTCAGCCATGCTGGGCAAATAAACCATCGAGATGCCGCCGATCAGACAACCCGGCAGCCATCCAACACCCCCGATAACCATGCCGACCAATATCAGGATTGCGATGGTAAAGATGAAAGAATCCGGGTGAACCGAAGTGACCAGTATCGCATAGAGCGCACCGGCAACGCCCGTCACCATTGCCGATATTCCAAAAGCCGTTGCCTTGTATCTGGGTAGATTGATTCCCATTGCGCGCGCAGCAATTGGGTTATCACGGATGGCCATAAACGCACGCCCTGTTCGGCTGCGTATCAGTAACATCGATAGAATGTAGATGACGACGAACACGGCAAGGGTAAAGAAGTATCGGAATATTGCAGGATCTATGTTCAGTCCGAACGGTACGACCGGGTCGAGCGTATCTGGGAACAAAAAGCGCCCTTGCACGCCCCCAGTCCACCCTTCGAGCAGGCCGATTTTCAAGATTTGAGGTGTTGCAACCGCAAGGGCAAATGTGGCCAGTGCAAGATAGAGACCCTCGAGCCGCAGAGCTGGGAGGCCGAACAAGAAGCCCGCAATGAACGCAATTATTGCGACAATGGGCAACGTCAGCATGTAGTGGATGCCAACATCGCGAATAAGGATTGCACAGGCAAACGCGCCAATCGCCAAGAATGCGCTGTGACCCAACGAAAACTGTCCGTTGATGCCAGTCAAAAGGTTCAAACCCAAGACTGCGATCGAGTAGACGACGATCATTGTGAAAGGGTACAGGTAATAGGCCTTCGCAAAGAACGGAATGACAATCAACCCGCCCAAGACGATTAATGAGATGACGTTGCCAACCGACAGTACGTTTGGCCGTGGAGCCGGGACCGGGTCATAAGCCCGTGCTGCCCGGGATGTCGCCGATGGATGCTGGGTCGAGAAGGTTGTGTCCGACATTGATTAAACCCTCTGTACGATCTTGCGGCCCAGCAGGCCTTCCGGCTTGATGACCAGAACTACGATGATGACCAAAAGCGCGATGGTCAGTTTGATCTCGGCGAACATGCCGTGGAGATGGACGACCAGACCGATGCCCGCAAAGGCGCTTTCGATAACCCAGTCCAGATACGTCCCCGCTAGGTTTTCGATGACGCCCACCAGGAAGCCGCCGATTACGGCCCCGAGCGGGTTGGTCAGACCGCCCAGGACGGCCCCCGCGAACCCGTAGAGCAGGATCGACAGCATCATGTTAGGTTCCAGGAAAACGACCGGTGCGATCAGAATACCTGCCACCGCACCGATGCCGGCCGCCATGCCCCAACCCAGCGCCGTCATCGTGGCGACGCGGACGCCGACCAAACGGGCGCTTTCCGGGTTGGCCGCGGCGGCGCGCATAGCCAGACCGACGCGGGTAAAGCTGAAGAAGGCCCAGAGACCGATCAGCATCAGGATCGTGGCGCAGATCATTCCCGCCTGGTGTTTGCCTATAAGGGTCGAGCCCATGAACGACCCGTCGCCGAACGGGCTGGCGACGTTCTTGATCGTGAAGTCCCAGATGAAGCCCGCCAGCGAGTTGAAGATCGCAAAGAGCGCAATAAAGACAACGATATGTGAGAGCACTGGCGCCCGTTGAATCGGTTTGAAGATAATACGTTCCGTCAGGAAACCGCCGACGAAACTGAGGGCAATGGCCAGCGGGAAGGCCAACACCCAGTGCAGGCCCCAGGCCATGCATTGCCAGGCGATATAGGTCGAAAACATCGCCATTTCGCCCTGGGCGAAGTTCAGGTGGTGAATGGCCTGATAGATCATAACGACAGACAGCGCCATGCAGGCATAAATCGCACCGGTCGCAAACCCGGCGACGACTTGTTGCATGAAAAGTTCGCTCATCCCTGCCCCCTCAATAACCCAGATACGCCGCGCGGACGCTTTCGTCCGCGGCGATCGTATCGGCCTCGCCCGACATGACGATAGAGCCGGTCTCGATCAGATAGGCATTATCGGCCAGTTCCAGTGCCAGCGAAGCGTTCTGTTCGACCAGCAGCATCGACGTGCCGGTATCGCGGTTCAGGTTCGCCAAGATATCGAAAATCTGCCGCACGATCAGCGGTGCAAGACCAAAACTGGGCTCGTCCAGCAGCATCAGCTTGGGTCTCAGCATCAAGGCGCGGGCAATGGCCAGCATCTGTTGCTCGCCGCCCGACAACGTGCCTGCCTGTTGGTTGCGGCGCTCTTTCAGGCGCGGAAAAAATTCAAAGGATTTTTGAATGTCTTCCTCGATCTCGCCCTTGTTGTTGGGCCGCGCCATCGCACCAAGGTGCAGGTTCTCTTCCGTGGTCAGCGTGGTGAAGGTGCCGCGCCCCTCGGGAATATGGGCAACACCGGTGCGCACGATATCCTCGGTCGCACGCCGCGTGATGTCGTCGCCATCCAGCAGGATCGAACCGGAACGCTTAACCATGCCGCAGATCGCGCGCAGCGTCGTCGTCTTGCCCGCACCGTTCGCACCCAACAGCGTCGTAACGCCGCCATGCTCGACCTCGAAACTGATGCCGCGAAGGACATTGATGGCGCCATAGGACGCCTCGAGGTTGTCGACCTTGAGAATTGCGCTCAATGTCCGTCTCCCAGATAGGCGGCGATGACCTCGGGGTCTTGCTGGACCTGGGCCGGCGTGCCTTCAGAGATCTTTTTGCCGAAATTCAGCACGACGACCCGGTCCGAGATTGACATGACCAGGGACATATGGTGCTCGACCAACAGGATCGTCACATTGCGTTCGTCGCGGATCATCCGGATCAGGTCGCCCAGCGCTTCGACCTCGTCATGGTTCAGGCCACCGGCAGGCTCATCCAGCAACAGAAGCTTCGGCTGGCCAGCCAGGGCGCGGGCGATCTCAACGCGCTTTTGCGTCCCGAAAGGCAGACCCCCGACAGGCTGTTCGGCAACGTCGCCCAGACCCAGCCAACCGATCAGGTCGGCGACGATGTCGTCGACCTTGTTCTCCTCGCGTCCCCGCCATGGCAACCGGAAGGCATCTGAAAACGGATCGGACCTTGAATTGGAATGTGCGCCGATCCGGATGTTGTCGCGAACCGACAGATTGGCGAACGACGCAACGTTCTGAAATGTCCGGCCAATTCCCAGCCCGGCGATCTGCGATGCGCGAAGCTTGTCGATCGCACTGCCGCAATAATCGATACCGCCAGCGGTGGGCGTATAAAGACGGCTCAGACAATTGAACAGCGTCGTTTTACCAGCGCCGTTCGGGCCGATCAGCCCCAGAATCTCGCCTTCGTGAATGTCAAAACTGACCTCGTCCAGCGCCGTGATGCCGCCAAAACGGATGGTAACATCTTTGACCGCGATAACGGGGGCCGCGCCCACGCCCGCACTCATGCGCGCACCGCCATTGCCAGTCTGGTGTTGCATGCCCGGCCATTGGCCAATGCAAGCGCCGTTTCCCGCATGTGCTCCTCCCTCGCCGCATTTTCTGCGGACGTATAACGATCGGTAACTGAACAGGTTTGGTCAACACCTGCAACCGTGTCTGGGGCGGCGTTCATCAGATTTGTGAAAGAATCGGCCCTGGCATCGCATTGCCGGATCATGCGGCAGCGTTCATCAGGTGGCGGGAGATCAAAAGCGGGTCGCAAAAGCGGCTAAAAAAGCGGCTCGTCAAAGCGGGTGATCAAACAGGTTGATCAAATACCTGCCGCCGCCTTTCCCGCAACCCACCCAAGCGCAATCGCCGTCAGCAACCCGTTTCCCGAAAGATACCCCTCGACCCGGCTGCCCGAAACACCGCACGCCGCCCCGCCCGCGGCGAAAAGATTCGGAAACGGATCACCCCGCGGCCCGACCACGCGGGCGTCGGCATCAATGTCCAGGCCGCCCTGCGTATGAAACAGCGCCGCCGTCACCTTGATGGCGTGCAGTTTCTCGCCCAGCGGCGGCGCGTTTGAAAAATTCCGCCCGAACGGATCAAACGCGCCTTTGGCGCATTCGCGCGACTGCAACAAGGTCGACGTAAATGCCGAAGCAGGCAGCGCCGCCATCCGGGCAATCTCCGACGCGTTGCCGCTGTACACGGCCCCGGAACTCCAGGCATCGCGATAGTCGGGAAACTCCATCCCCAGATTGTGCAGCCGCTCGTCATAGATTGCCCAGCCTGTCCCCCCCGGCTGGGCCAGCACTTTGACGCCCTGCTCGGAATAGCCCGCATGTTCGTTCGAAAACCGCTGACCGCGCTGATTGACCTGAATCCCGCCTTCCATCATCAAAGCCCAGGTGATCAGGATACCGTGCGGATGCGCCAGATTGCCGTGACCCTGATAGGCCGACAAATCGCGCAGCCCGGCGCCGATCTTTTGCCCCCACAAAACCGCATCGCCGGTATTCCCGGCATGGCCGTGATAGATCGCGGGGGCAATCTCGGGAATATAACCCTCGACCAGGGCCCGATTGCCGCCGTAACCGTTGCACGCCAGAATGACCGCATCGGCGCGGATCGTTTCGCGGGCGCCGTCCGGGCGTTCGATGACAACGCCCTCGATTTTGCCAGGCACACCTTCCGGCTGCCAATCGTCATCCAGGACCAGCGCGTCTGCCCGCGCATCGGTGACAATGGTCAGATCGTCTTCAGACGCTGCGGCCATCAGGCGGGCCATCAGCCCGGCCCCCGATTTCTCGGGCACCGCGTGCATGCGGTGACAGCTATGTCCGGGATACAGGAAATCGTCCAGGACCACCCATTCCAGACCATGCCGGTCGGCCAGCCATTCCAAGGCCGGGGCGATGGTCTGTGTCACGGTTTGTGTTATGCCGGGATGGGCACCATCCGCGGCCTTGCGCTGGATCTCGGCGGCAAACGCCGCCGGATTGTCCTCGACCCCCAGCGCCCTTTGCCATCGTGTTCCAGGTGCGGGAACAAAGCCCGAGGACATCGCGGTCGACCCCGAAGGGCGCGGCTCGCGTTCCAGCACGATCACATCCGCACCCTGCTCGCGCGCGCGCAACCCCGCGGTGATCCCGCAGGCGCCCGCACCGATGGTAACGACATCGGCCTCGGCATCCCATCGCGCCGGCGGACCGGAAATCGCCGCCATCAGCTGACCGGGGCCTGTGCATCGGAACCGACCCAATCGCGCGCTTCGCTGCAGGTCATCACGTCCGAGATCGACGCCATGTCGGCAATCGCCGTTTCGTGAACCTCTTGACGAAACGACGCGCAGCCATCGCGCAGCAGAACGGTGTGAAAGTCGCGCACATGGGCCGCGCGCAGGGTCGAGGCAACGCCGCCCTGCGTGACGATTCCTGAAAAAATCAGCGTTTTGACGCCTGCCCTGGCAAGGGCGAATTCCATCCGCGATTGATAAAAAGCCGAGTAAGCCACCTTTTCGATGGCAATGTCCGCAGGCGCCAAATCGTCGACCAGCGCGTGACCCCACCCGCCGGGAAGAAAATCGCCCCTGGCCAGAAAGGGGCGCAGCTTTCTCAGGTGCTCGGCGATGAACGGCTCACCTTCTTTGCCCGGCACCAGCGTGAAATGGGTGGAAACGATCCATCCCCTCCGCGCCCGCAACGCATCGGCCACAGGCTTCAGCCGGGCCGGAAGGGCGGCGATTGCCGCCGACGTTTTGCCCGCTCGGCCATAGGCGCCCTCGCCATGCAAGAAATCGTTCTGCAAATCGACCAGAACCAGCGCGGTCGTCGCGGGGTCAATCGGGTGCATGACCAGCCCTTTCGATGATCAGATTGCCAAAACCATCGACCCGGCCCGTCAGCCCCGGGTCAACGAAAATCGTCGTATCGGGCTG
This sequence comes from uncultured Limibaculum sp., assembly GCA_951813525.2. Taxonomy (GTDB): domain Bacteria; phylum Pseudomonadota; class Alphaproteobacteria; order Rhodobacterales; family Rhodobacteraceae; genus Thermohalobaculum. The sequence goes on along the minus strand of CATOTJ020000002.1, from coordinate 102,612 downwards.
CTCCAACAACGCGGGCCCGGTGATCTGCGCGCCCTCGGGCAAGTCCAGACGGGCATAAACCGGCGCCTGATGATCCGTGCCGTCTACCCGCACAGCGCGCGTACCGGCCCGGCAGTCTTCAATCGCTCCCTCGGGCGGCGCAAACAGCCCCATATCAAAGCGCGGACGCCGCCCGGTAACAGTGACGCGCCAGTTCACCACCCGCTGCGCGATCCCGTCCAGCAATCTTCCATAGGCCGCCAGATAGGCTTGATCAAACGCCGCGCGGATCGTCTCCGGCCCCAGACCTTCGATCGCGACAGGAACCGCAACCGTATGCGTCTGGCCAAGATAAAGCATATCCAGGGTCAAGGCCCGGTCGACCCGCTCGAACGCAACACCAGCAGACATCAACTCCGCCTCCAGCGCATCTGCGGCAACGGCGATATCGCCCTGCAAGGCGGCGCCGTCCACATCGACCAAAAGCTGATTGACCGTCTGCACCCGGTCCTGGCGCATATCGGCAACGACACAGCCCAACGCCGATGTAATCCCCGGGAACCGCGGCACGATGGCCGACCCAAGCCCCACTTCGCGCATCAGCGCACCGGTGTGCAGGGCGCCGCCGCCGCCGAACGGCATCGCGGCAAACCGGCTGGGATCGTGGCCGCGTTCGATTGACACCAGCCGGATCGCCCCCGCCATCTTGGCGTTGGCAACCGTCAGAACGGCCTCTGCCGCATCCTCGGGCGACAGGCCCAGCGGCTTGCCGACATGGGTCGCAATCGCCGCCCGCGCGGCATCGGTATCCAGCCGGTCCAGCTTGCCGCCGATCGGGCGGTCGGCATTGATCCGGCCCAGCACCAGATTGGCATCGGTCACGGTCGGCCGGTCGTTGCCAAGACCATAACAAACTGGACCGGGATCCGACCCGGCACTTTCCGGTCCGACCTGCAACAGGCCACCCGCATCGACCCAGGCGATCGATCCGCCCCCGGCCCCGATGGTGGTGATCTCGATCATCGGGCTGCGAATGACCATACCGAAATCGATGGCCGTCTGGGGTGACAGGGCCGCCTCGCCATCCGCAATCAGTGACACATCGAATGACGTGCCACCCATATCGCAGGTGATGATATTGTCGAACCCGGCGGCGCGGGATATCGCGCGGGCCGCAATCACACCCGCGGCCGGACCCGACAGCGCCGTGCGCACCGGCGTCGCCCTTGCGGCATCGACCGACATGACCCCGCCATTCGATTGCACGATCAAGACCTGCGCCTGGGCACCGCGGCCCCGCAACGCCCCCTCCAACCTGTCCAGATAGGACGACACGACCGGTTGCAGATAGGCGTTCAATGCCGCCGTCGATGCACGTTCGAACTCACGTATTTCCGGGATGATCTCGGTCGCCGCGGTCACATAGGGGTTTGGCCAGACGGACCGCACCGCCTCGACCGCAATGCGTTCGTTTTCGGCATTGGCATAGCCGTTGATAAAGAAAACACAGGCAGCTTCCGCGCCGCTCTCCAACAACAGCCGGGCCTCGGCCCGCACCGCGTCCGGATCGACGCCGGTATGGATGCCTCCATCCGCATGGGTCCGCTCCGCCACCTCGCGGCGCAGGTTTCGCGGGATCACCGGCTGGAACTGTCCCCACAGCCCCCAGGTCGATGGCCGGTCGCGCCGCCGCATCTCCAACACATCGGCAAAGCCTTGGGACGTGATCAATCCCGCAACGGCGCCTTTACGCTCCAGCAGGGCATTGGTCCCGACGGTCGTGCCATGCACAATCGTGGCGACCTGCCCCAGATCGTCGACCTGCCCGACAATCCCATCGATGAAACCGCGCGACTGATCGTCCGGGGTCGAGGGCACCTTGCCGGTGCTGACCGTCGCCGCCGCCTCGTCCAAAACGAAGATGTCGGTGAACGTCCCGCCGACATCGACGCCGATGACGATACGCCCGGTCATCGGGCACCAAGACTTAAAGACCGCACAGCCGTTCGGACCCGCGCAATGTCGGAACGCACCACGCCGTCACCCGTCCGCCAAAAGAACTTCGCCTTCAATCTCGATGGCAAAGTTCATCGGCAACCCGGCCGTCCCAATCGCCGACCTGGCGTGGCGCCCGATCTCGGCGCCAAAGACATCGATGATCAAGTCGCTAAATCCGTTGATGACCAAGTGCTGCTCGGAAAATCCCGGCGCCGAGTTCACCATCCCAAAAACCCGAACCCATCCAGCGACGCGCGACAGCTCGCCGATCTGCGCCTTAAGATTTGCCAGGATCGACAGACCTATGCCCCGCGCAGCCTCGTGACCCTGATCGGTGGTCAACTCCGCCCCCAATTGGCCAAAGGGGCCGTCGATCGCGCCCGCATCGGACTGCCGCGGGTGGCCAGAGATCAGCGCCCGGTTTCCCCGAATATTGACGAACGTAAAGGGCAGATGCAGACCCGGCGGAAGCTCAATCGGCTTCGGCAGCGTCAGGCCCAATTCGGCCAGGCGGTCTTCAGGGGTTGGCATCAGGTTTTCTCCGTTTTGTTCGGGACTACGGGGTTGGGATTGGGGTCAAGACCAAGCGACGGCGTGGGCGAGCGCGCGCAATAAAAACTACTCCAGGTATTCACGGTTCTCATAGCCAAGGGCTTCGTCCCGGCGCTTTGCCGCCTCCGGACGGTCGCCATGCGGCCCGTACCCGCCGCCGCCGGGCGTCTCCAACATCACGCTCTGCCCGCGGGCCAGCTTCACACCGACAATCTTCGATGCCATCGGCGGGTTCTCGGGTCCTTCCGGCCCGGGAAAGGTGAACCGCGTCATCTCGCCATCGCCGCCGCCACAGACACCGCGCGGCGGAAACTTGCCGCGATCGCCGAACAGAAAGCAGGTCGCCTCCTCCTCCAGCAGTTCGATCTCATAAACAGCGCCCAGCCCGCCGCGATGACGGCCCGGCCCGCCGGAATTGCTGCGCAGCGCCCACTGCGTGAACTTGACGGGATAGGCCGCCTCCAAGATCTCCAACGGCGGGATCGTCGCGGTCGAAATCGGCGCATTGCCATGGTTCAGCCCGTCGCCTTCCGGATGCCCGCCATGGCCGCCCCCGAAAAAACTGAACAGCACCCAGCGCGATCCATCGCGCCGATGCCCCGCCATCGATAGCGCATTGATCGTGCCATAGGCACAGCCGTTCGACCGCTCCGGCGCGATCTGCGCCACCGCCTGAAAGACCACATCGATCAGGCGCAGGATCGTCTCGGTATACCCGCCGACCGGCCGCGGCGCGGTCGCCGACAGGATCGACTCCCCGTCGATGACGAAATCGATCGGCTCCAGCACACCGGCATTAGCCGGCACATCGCCGAAAACATGCTTCATTGCCACATAGCAGGCGGCAATCGTGGTCGAGCGCGAGATGTTGACCGGCCCCAGACAGGCAGGGGACGAGCGCGAGAAATCCATCACCATCCGCTCGCCCGCGATGGTCAGATCCAGCGCGACCTTCAGCGGCGCATCGACCGACCCGTCATTGTCCAGCCAATCTTCGGCAGAAACCTTGCCGTCGGGCAATGCCGCTATCTCGGCCCGCATCAATTGCGCGGCGCGGTCCTTCAACTGCACCAGCGCCCCGGAAACCGTTGCACCGCCATATTCGTCCAACAGCGCATCCATGCGCTTGTGCCCCAGATCCAGCGCATTGATCTGCCCGTTCAGATCGCCATAGGCCGACCCGGGCAGCCGCGAATTGGCCATCAGAATGTCGATCACATCCTGGCGCAACTCGCCCCGGTCGAACAGCTTGACCGGCGGCAGCAAAAACCCTTCCTGAAAACTTTCTGTCGCAACCGGATTATAATTGCCCGGCACATTCCCGCCGACATCGTGCCAATGCCCGACCGAGGCCAGCCAGCAGAAAAGCCGCCCATCCCGGAAATATGGGCGCACCAGGCGCAAATCCGAAAGATGGGTGCCGCCCTCATATGGATCGTTGAAAATCCAGGTATCGCCCTCGGCCACCTGACCTTCTGCCTTGTCGATCACCATTTTGACGCCGAATGCCATGACACCGACAAAGATCGGCAACCCCGATTTGCCCTGAACCAGCGTATCGCCCGTCACCGCATCATAGATCCCGTGCGAGGCGTCATGCGCCTCGGCGATGATCGGGTTGAAGGCGCTTCGAAACAGCGTCGCGTCCATTTCGTCGGCAATCTGTTCCAACCGGCCTTTCAGGACTGAAAGCGTCACAGGATCCAGGGTCATGCAGCACCTCTCAAGACTTGCCTCGCCCCAACAGCAGATGCAAACGTCGTGACCGGAACATCAAACCGTCGGAGCGCCGCATGCGATTGTCGCTGATCTTTTTGTTCGCAATCCTGGTCGCCGCCCCGGCGCAGGCCGCGTCGGTCGACCCGGGCGTGTGCCATCAGGGCAAGAGTTGGACGATCGTCTCCGACCGAACGACCGAAGCGTTTTACGAAGACTGCATGACCGAAAAAGACGACCTTGTGATGACATGCACAGGCGGCCTGATGCGGCTCACGCCTGCCATCCCGATCGACGGTCTCAGCGATGGAGAGCGTGTCAAGGGATGGATCTTCGTCGATGGCGGACGCACACCATTGTGGGGTACCGCAAAGCGCAGCGCGACCGGAAATGGCGTGTTTGTCACCCTGCAAGCGCGCGTCAAGCACCCGGTTTTCAGCGTGATTGCAGCCGGAAAGAACATGGTCATCGAGATCGGGTCGCAGCGCCTTGACGTGCATCTGCAGGGTGCCCGCAAAGCGATGGACGCGCTGCGCGGCAGGTGCCGCTAAGCGACCTGCGCGGTCGCGCGGCCAAGACGCGGCAACTTCCAGGCGGCATAGTGTTGGCGAGTTCACGCGCTGCCCCCATCATAACGCTTGCCATCCGCCAACATCTCGTCCGTTCCAATCAGCCCGTTCAGCCCGCCGAAATCGTGCATCTGGTTGGCCAGGGCCGCGTTCGAGCCGGTGGCGACCAGATTGGCATAATACCGTTCGGCCTGCGCCGCGATCGCGCGCACGGCGCCGCCCGGGAAAATCGCAATCGAATATCCCAACGCCTGCAATTCAGGCGCCGGGCGCACTGGCGTCTTCCCGCCCTCGACCATATTGGCCAATAGCGGCACCCGTCCCCGCAGCCGGTCCATGATCGCCGCGATCTCGGCATCGTCCTGGGGCGCCTCGACAAAAAGAATATCGGCCCCGGCGTCCAGATAGGCGTCGGCCCGGTCCAGCGCCGCTTCAATCCCCTCGACCGCGATGGCATCGGTGCGCGCCATGATCAGCGTGGTGTCCGCGCCGCGGGCATCCAGGGCCGCGTGCAGTTTTCCGGTCATCTCGGCCGTGGGCACCAGCGTCTTGCCTGCCAGGTGCCCGCACCGTTTGGGCAGCGTCTGGTCTTCCAACTGGATGACATCGGCGCCCATCCGTTCGAACGTCCGAACCGTTCGCTGCACGTTCAGCGCATTTCCGAACCCGGTATCCGCGTCGACAATCATCGGCAGTGCGATGCGGTCGCGGATCGCGGCAACCACCTCGGCGACCTCAGACATCGTGACCAATCCGATATCCGGCCTGCCAAACCGTGTATAAGCGATCGAGGCGCCGGACAGATAGACGGCCTCGGCCCCGGCCCGCTCGGCAACCAACCCGGTCAGCGCATCGTAGATGCCGGGGGCCAGCAGAATATCCTCTGCCGCCAGGCGTTGTCTCAGATCCATGGTCCCCCTCCGATCCGCCTGCGGGCGCGGTCGATCACACCTAGGGCGATTTCACGCCGACGTCCATGGTTGCGGCAAATCGGTTGCCATGGAAGGCTGCGCATCGTCGCCCGGCCAAGGCGTGAAGGCGGCGCGGGCAGTCGTGCCCTGCGAACGAGGCGCGCAGACAAGGGGTCCGATGCGGCTGGTTGCCTGGAACTGCAATGGCGGATTTCACCGCAAGGCGGCGGCCCTCGCGGCCCTGGCGCCCGATATTGCCGTCATCTCTGAATGCGCCCAGGCGCATCTTCTGGCCCAGCGCGGCCTGGCCCTGGACCGCTCGCAATTCCTTTGGGTCGGGACCAACCCCAACAAAGGGCTGGCGGTTCTGGCGTTCAATGGCTGGCAGATCGCGCTGGGCCCCACCTGGAAGCCGACGCTGCACCACATTGCCCCGGTACGCCTGATTGCCCCTGCAAGCCTGAATACCCCGGCACGCGTGACCGGCCCGTCCCGGCTGTCGCTTCTGGCGGTCTGGGCGCAAAACGCCAGCGGCGGGGTCACGCGCAAACGCCAACTCGGACCGCTGCGCCGGGCGCTGTCGCACTATCGCGACTTTCTAAGCCGCGATCCGGCGCTGCTGGCAGGCGATTTCAACAATAACCGGTTCTGGGACCGCCCGGGCTGGGGCATGAACCACATGGCGATGGTGGCAAAGGCCCGCACGCTCGGCCTGGAAAGCGCCTGGCACCACCTGACCGCCGAGGCCGAGGGCGCCGAAACCGTTCCGACCCATTACTGGCGCGACCGGAAGAAGGACGGGCCGACCTATCACATCGATTATGTCTTTGCCCCGCCCGCGCTGATGCAGGGCGCCGGGATCGACATCGGCAGTTTCGAGGACTGGTGCGGCAACGGCCTGTCCGACCATGTTCCGGTGATCGTCGATTTACCCGTCCTCTCGACCATCCTTTGAGACTGCCCATATGATACCGCCCACTTGAAGCTGCCAACTTAATACCGTCCACTTGATACCGGCGCCGTTCCGGCCCATCACATCGGGCGGAGGTGATCCCATGCCGCTGTCTTTCGATCCGGCCGCACTGCTTGGCGAGCTGATCCGAATCCCGTCCTCCGACCCGCCGGGCGGCGAACTGGCCGTGGCCCAGCGTCTTCACCGGGAAATGCAGCGGATTGGGATCGACGCCGAACTCGACGAATTTCAACCCGGCCGGGCCAACCTGATCGGGCGCATCAAAGGCACCGGGGCGAAGCCGCCGCTGGTTTTCTCCTCGCATATGGACACGGTCCCCGCGGGCGATCAGCCGTGGGACTTCGACCCGCTGGCCGGGGATATCGTCGACGGCCATGTCCGCGGGCGCGGCGCCTCCGACATGAAATCGGCCCTGGTCGCCTTTCTGGGTGCTGCCGAAGTGCTGTTGGCGCATCCCGCCCCCATGGCAGGCGATGTGATCCTGGCCTTTACCGCGGGCGAAAGCGCCGACTGCCTGGGCGCCCGGCGGTTGGTCGAACAGGGATTTCAAAGCGAAATCGGCGCGTTCCTGTGCGGCGAGCCATCCTCGCTGGACATCATCGTCGCCGAAAAGGCGATCCTCTGGCTCGAGGCGATTGCAACCGGCGAAATCGGCCATGTCTCGGGCGCGCCGGGCGTGAACGCGATCGAGGTGATGGCGGGCTTTCTGCCCCGGCTCAAAACGATCCGGGTCGATGCGCCGCCGCATCCGTTACTGTCGCCCCCGACGATCAATGTTGGCCAGATCGAGGGCGGAACCGCAATTGCCGTCACCCCGGCCCGGTGCCGCGCCACGATCGACGTGCGGTTCGGCCCCGGCGGCGATCCGGCTCGCATCACCGACCAGATCCGCGCCGTAGCCCCCGAACGGGTCGAAATCCGCCGTATAGATTTCAAGGCCGCGGTCGACGAGCCACCGGACAGCGCCTTTGTCGCCGCCTGCAAGGCCGCGACACAGACAGAAACCGGGCGTCCGCCCGAAATCCTCGGCGTGTCCTACTATTCCGATGGCGCGATCCTGCTGGACGGGCTGGATGTGCCCTTCGCGATCCTTGGCCCCGGAACGCTGGGCATGTCGGGCCAGTTGAACGAGACGATCCCGTCGCAGAATATTGCGACAGCCGCCCGAATTTACGCGCGGATTGCTCAAGACTGGCTGGGCACCCCGTAACAGCACCGCGTAACAGCACCCCTCAACAACACCCCGTAACAGCGCCCAATACCGGCGGCCACGGCAAAAAGGAGAGATGACATGAAGGCCATTCGCGCACACCAGTTCGGCGGCGCCGACAACCTGCAACTGGACGAGATCGCCGAGCCTTCGCCCGGTCCGGGCGAAGTTCTGGTCGCGATCGAGGCCGCCGGGATCAACCCAGCCGACACCTATATGCTGGGCGGTGCATATGCGATCATTCCCGACCTGCCCTATATCCCGGGCGGCGATGCCGCAGGCACGGTCCGGGCTGTCGGCGACGGGGTCACGGCGCCTCTGCCCGGCGACCGGGTCTTCATCGGCACCTTATTGGGGTCGCGGATGCAGGATTGCTATGCCGAAATGGTCGTGCGCAAAGCCGAAGACGTGCTGAAACTGCCGGACGGCGTCTCGGCGGCCCAGGGCGCAGCACTGGGCGTGCCCTATGGCACCGCGCATTATGCACTGTTCGCGCGCGGCGGCGGCGTGGCCGGCGAGACGGTTTTTATCCACGGCGCCTCCGGCGCGGTCGGCACGGCCGCGATCCAGTTGGCCAAACGCGCCGGAATGACGGTGATCGGATCGGGCGGGACCGAGCGCGGACGCCAACTGATCCTGGATCAGGGCGCCGATCACGCGGTCGACCACACAGGCGCAGGCTATGTCGATCATGTCCGGCGCCTTTCGGACGGCGGGCCGCACCTGATCCTCGAAATGCTGGCAAACGTCAATCTGGCCGCCGATCTCGACCTGGTCGCCAAGTACGGGCGCATTGTCGTGATCGGCAATCGCGGCGAGATCACCATCAACGCCCGCGTCGCAATGATGAAGGAACTGGACGTGCGCGGCATCGCCCTGTTCAACGCCTCGCGCGCCGATTCCGAGGCAATTTCCGCCGATCTGCTCGCCGGTCTGGCCGACGGCTCGCTCGACCCGGTGATCGGGCGCGAGATGCCTTTGGCCGAAGCCGCCGCCGGGCACAAAGCGGTCCTGGAACCCGGCGCCCATGGCAAGATCGTACTGGTGCCCTGACGGTCCAAACAGCGCCCGGCCAATCCGAACGACGGCGCACCGGAAACCCGGCAAGGACCAAAAAACCGGCGAAAGGTTCTGAACAGGTTCGCCGGGATTGCTTTAGGGATTCTTCGGCGAACGTTTGTCCGCCAACGGGTTCGCAATCGGAATTTCCGTGAAACTGCCGAAGGTTATCTAAAAGAGTCTCGCATAGAATCCCGCACACAATCTCTCGCAAAATCTCTAAAGCGATGAACTCGGAAACCAAGGACGCCGGGACAAAACGCCAGCTTGCCCCGCGCGATCAACCTTCATCCGCGTCGACACAACACTCCTCGGTCAGGTACGCGATCAGCCCGTCCATCGCCGCGTACTCGGCCGAACAGAAATGGGTCACCCCGTCTTTACGACGCCGGATCAGCCCGGAAATTTCCAGGTGTTTAAGATGGTGCGACAGTGTCGAGGCTGCGATCCCCAGCGCCGACTGGATGTGCCCGACCGGCTGCCCCTTCTCACCGGCCCGCACCAGCAGCCGATAGATTGTCAACCGGGTGGGATTCCCCAACGCTTCAAGTCGCGCCGCTGCCTGTTCCAATGCATTCATGGGCTGGAAATAGTATTCACCCAAGATCGAAACACAAGACTTGCCAACCCGCGCAACATCCGGCAGGCTTCGCTGCATCTGCAACATTCAGAAAGGAGGTGATCCAGTGTCGAGTGAGAACCTGGAGATGTCGGGTGGAACAATCCTGGGGGCAGCCGTCTAGGAGCAGCCTTCTTTCCGGTTGGACCCGGATTGGGACGGGCCTGGTATCCGCTACCGCCCCACCCTAACCGTTCGACCATCTCAAGCTCACGGAGGGCCGCCATTGGCGGCCCTCTTCTATTTCGGCGCAGGTCAACTTGACATCATCAATGTCAATATGACATCAGTAATGTCAAATGACCCGCGATAACGACCTATTTGACGTGATCAGGCTGATCCGCCCACTCTATAAAACGCTCGAAGCGGCGGTGGCAGATCGGCTGGAAGGCACCGGTCTGAACGTCACCGAGCGGGCGGTGCTGGAAGTGATCCATGACCGCGGGCCCCTTCCGGTGCCGCGAATCGCAGAACCGTTGATTGCGCCCCGCCAGTTCATCCAGAAAACGGTGAACGCACTGTCGGGCCGCGGTCTGGTCGAGCGGCACAGAAACAAAGCGCACGCGCGCTCGGACCTGATCGCCCTGACGCCGGCCGGGCAAACGCTCATCTCGATAATTCTTGTGGCAGAGGCAAAATTGACCGCTGTGGTGGCAGCGCAGGTGTCGCCCGACGCCATCGCCGCAACCCACGCCACACTGACAACAATGATCAATGGGTATCAGGAGGACCGGGAATGACCGGCATCAAGAACGGCGGCTGTCTGTGCGGTGCGGTACGCTATCGGCTCACAGGCCCGCCGGTGATTGGCGGCGCCTGCTATTGCCTCGACTGCCAAAAAACGTCTGGCGGCGCGCCTGCGCACGGACAAATGTATCCTGCCGGCGCGCTCGCCGTGACCCAGGGCGAGCCGCGGACCTACGCGCTGACGGCGGACAGTGGAAACGAAGTCTATCGCCTGTTCTGCGCCGATTGCGGCACGCATGTCATTTCATGGAACAGTGCCGCCCCGCAGATGCGCGCAATCAAGGTCGGTACGCTGGATGACCCGTCAGGCTATGTCAGCCAGGGCAGTCTTTTCGTATCGCGTGCTCACCCCTGGCACCGGCCTGATCCGGACCTGCCGCAACACCCGGCTATGCCATGCCTGGCGGATCTCGCCGGGGGGTGAGGTCCACTTGCCGCGTCAAACGACGGCCGGGCTGCGCCCTTCACCCCTTGTCGCTCACCCGATCAACTGGCGCGGCAGCCAAAGCGCGATATCCGGGAACAGCAATATCAGTCCCAGGCCAATGATCTGCAGCACGACAAAGGGCGCAACACCGACATAGATCTGCTGCATTCGGATCGAGGACGGGGCGACCCCCTTCATGTAAAACAGCGAAAATCCGAAAGGCGGCGTCAGAAAGGATGTCTGCAAGTTCACGGCAACCAGGATCGCGAACCAGTACATAACTTGATCGCCCAGCGCCTTGGCCTGCTCGACTGTTTGTGGCGCATCCAGGCCAAGATGAGGCGCAAATTCAGGCGCCAGGGCACGGATCGCCGGTGCAAAGACCGGCATCACGATCAAGGTGATTTCCAGGAAATCAAAGAAGAAACCCATCACGAACACCAACGCCATCAGCAGAAGCAAAAACCCCCAGGGTCCGAGGTCGAGCGCCAGAATTGCACCTGTGATCAGCTCGTCTCCATTGGCGAGCCGGAAGACGGTCGAGAACGCAATCGCCCCGACAAAAATGAAGAAATACATGGCGTTAGACAGCGCCGTGGCATGCAGCGTGTCCCGCAGAACCTTTCGGGAAAAACTGCCGCGCGAAACCGCCAGGATCAGCGCCCCAAAGGCGCCGACACCCGCCGCTTCGGTGATCGTCGCCCATCCGGCAAAGATCGACCCCAGAACCATACCGATCAGAAAAACCGGCGGCACAAATCCCCGCAGCACACCGCCAAGCAATGTCGGCCCGGCCAACCGGCCCAAAACTGTCGTGGCGACAAAGACCGAAAAGAATCCGATGAAAGCCCAGTTCACGCCCGGCGCCAGATGTTGTCCCGCACGGCAGGCAAGTACGATCGCGGCAACAGTCGCGACCGTCGCCACGACCTCGCGCGGTCTTGTGGGTTCAAGATGCACCGCATCCGCTGGCAACCGCGGCGCCAGCCCTGGCCGCAGCGCCGAGATCGCTACGATATAGGCAATGTAGAGGCCCGAAAGGACAAGGCCCGGAAAGACCGCCCCAAGGAACATTGCACCCGCCGGCAGCGCCAGCATGAACGCCAGCAGGACAAGGATCATCGACGGCGGGATCAGGATGCCCAGCGTTGCAGAGGCAGCGATGGTTCCGGTCGACAATGACGGGCTATAGCCGCGCTGCAACATCGTCGGCAGCGCCATCAACGTCATCATCACGACGGATGCCCCGGCAATGCCCGTCGTCGCCGCCATGATCGTGCCCATCGCCGCGACCGAGACTGCGAGCGCGCCGGGAACCCGGCGCAACAGAACCTGAAGGATCAACAGCAGTTCCTGTGCGACCCCGGACTTGTCCAGCATCGTGCCCATGAACAAAAAACAGGGGATCACCAACAGCGCAAAGTTGTGAACGATCCCGGTGCCATCGACACCGCCGCCGCCCCACATGCGGCTCAGCATCAAGAACAGACCAGGCGGCCCCATCAGGCCGACCATAACGGCAACAGTGCCCGAAATCAGAGCGGTGCCGCCCAACGCATAGGCAACCGGCAGGCCCGAGAACATCAACCCCACCAAAAGAACGAACATGTATGCGCCAAGATAGCTGGCCAGGTGTTCAGCCAGCCCGGGCAATAGCTCGGTGATCATGTTCTGCTAACCAGGAAAGATGGCATTCGCACAAAAAACGACGCCCCGCAGGGCGCCGTTTCATTCATTTTCGAGAGGATTATTCCATCACCGGGATCGAGAAATCGGCACCTTCCTTGATGCCCGTCGGCCAGCGCACAGTGGCGGTTTTGGTGCGGGTATAGAAGCGGAACGCGTCCGGCCCGTGCTGGTTCAGGTCGCCAAAGACCGACTTCTTCCAGCCACCGAACGTGTGATAGGCCAGCGGCACCGGAATCGGCACGTTCACGCCGACCATGCCGATATTGATGCGGTTCAGAAAATCGCGGGCCGTGTCGCCGTCGCGGGTGAAGATCGCAGCACCGTTGCCGTACTCGTGATCCATCGCCAGACCCAAGGCCTCCTCATAGGTCGAGGCGCGCACCGTCGACAGAACCGGGCCGAAGATTTCTTCTTTGTAGATGTCCATTTCTTTGGTGACGTGGTCGAACAGGCACCCGCCGATAAAGTTGCCGCCCTCGTACCCCTGCATGTTGAAGTCGCGGCCATCGACGACCAGTTTGGCGCCCTCTTCGACACCGCGGTCGACCAGGCCTTTGACCCGTTTATAGGCGTCGCGCGTTACCAGCGGACCGAAATCGACATCGTTTCCGGCCGTGTAGGGGCCGATTTTCAGGCTTTCGACCCTAGGGGCCAGCTTTTCGATCAGGCGATCGGCGGTTTCTTCGCCCACCGGAACGGCGACCGAAACGGCCATGCACCGCTCGCCCGCAGCGCCGTAACCTGCGCCGACCAGTGCATCGACCGTCTGGTCCATGTCGGCATCCGGCATGACGATCATGTGGTTCTTGGCACCGCCAAAGCACTGGACCCGTTTGCCGTTGGCGCAACCACGGCCATAGACATAGGCCGCGATCGGTGTCGAGCCGACAAAGCCGACGCCGCCGATGTCCGGGTCGTCCAAAATCGCGTCAACCGCTTCCTTGTCACCGTTCACGACGTTCAGAATGCCCGCAGGCGCACCCGCTTCCAGCATCAACTCGGCCAGCATCAGCGGCACGGACGGGTCACGTTCGGACGGCTTGAGGATAAAGGCGTTGCCGCAGACGATCGCCGGGCAGAATTTCCACATCGGGATCATGGCCGGAAAATTGAACGGCGTGATCCCGGCGGCCACACCCAACGGCTGGCGCATCGAGTACATATCGATCCCGGGACCGGCATTGTCGGTGTATTCGCCCTTCAGCATCTGGGGCGCGCCGATGCAGAACTCGGCCACTTCCAGGCCGCGCTGCACGTCGCCCTTGGCATCCGGAATTGTCTTGCCATGCTCGCGGCTCAGCGCTTCGGCCAGTTTATCCATGTCGCGGTGCAGCAGGCTGACGAACTTCATCATCACCCGGGCGCGGCGTTGCGAGTTCTGCGCCGCCCAGGCGGGTTGGGCCGCTTTTGCGTTCTCAACCGCGGCCCGTATCTCTTCGGCCGACGCCAACGGGCACCTGGCCTGCACTTCGCCGGTGGCAGGGTTATAGACGTCAGAAAAACGTCCCGAGGTGCCTTTGACGTGCTCGCCGCCAATAAAGTGGGTAAGTTCGGTGGTCATTGCCTGCGCCTCCCGGATGGCCGATCTTTTCTGGCGCGTTCGTTTCGCATCCAGGGCGCGGCGTCAAGAGGTGCCGGGCACAAGTTGGCCGCGGTTCACTTCAAAGCAGTCGAGATATAGGCGGATTCGTCGAGACCCAGGGCCGAGCACTCGGCACTGTCCTGCGAACAGCGCATGCGCCAGACCCCATCCCGGTCCCATGGCCGCTTGCAGGCAGCAGCGCCGCGATAGAAATCGAGATAGCAATCGCAGCACGCCGCAAGACCGCGATAGCCCTTGTCGAGAATGCCTTTGCGATAGGCGACCATCGCGCTGTCGCAATCGCTCAGGTATTTCAGATAGTTTCCATGCGACAGGGGCGCGGAGCCGTCCAACATGGCCATCGCCAATCGCCCATGCGCCTGATCGACAACCCGGTCGGGCCCGATATTGATCCGCTGAGGCAATTGCCGGGTGGCGCCCGACGCGATTTCCAACATGGTCTTGAGATGCAGGGCGGACGCGTCGTTATCGGCGTTCGCAATGCGTTCGGCTTTGGTCAAGAATGCGGGCTTGATACCCAGATTGCAGTAATGGGCGGCATCGGTCCGTCCGCAGGCAGTCGAGGGTTGTTTGATGATGTCAGGATCCGAGGTGACAAAGTCATAGTAACCGGGATTGTCGCGACGCAGGCCATAGGCAATTTGGTGTGTTGCCTTGACGCTGACGCCCTCGGCGTGGGTCAAATCGACACCATGTGTGCGCAGCCGATCCGTCAGTGCCTTGTAACAGAACAGGTACCAGAAAAAGAAGGACATGCGCTGGGCCGCATGCATCAAAAGCGCATCCTGTAATGTTCCGGCCAGAATGGCGAGGCCCTTATCAGGTTCCGAATGAATGCGCGACATCTGCCAACCTGCTGACTGCGTCCCGATCGGGAACGCGAAAGCTATGAACTATGGCGGCGAGTATAGCCTGCAAGTCAGGTCGCGCGCGAATTGTTCGCGACATTTGCTGCGCGATTTATCAATCTGCTGAACCACCAGATGTCGGCAGCAATTCGAAATGTTGTGAATTTTGCGATCGGATACGCAAGATAATGTTGATTTTCACTCACACGCGGGCTATCGAAATTGCACAGGTGCTTCAGACGCGGTGTTGCATCAGTTGACGCTGATCGCGGGGCCTGACCGGTTGGTCGGGTCCCGTTTTTCTTTTCCCGGAAGAAGAGAATTGCGCATCCCGCGCAATAGAAAAAGGCGCCAGGTGCTCAGACGCGGTCTTCGCAACGTACCCGGTAAGGGGCACTCCCTGACGCCTTCCGAGATGAAAGACCCGAAGGTCTGCCAACCCGTCCGGGCCGATCCACCCGAAGGTTTCCTGACCCTACCGAACCCGTCCACCCGAAGGCTTCCTGATCCGGGGCGGGCCGATCCGCCCGAAGGCTTCCTGACCCTACCGAACCTGTCCACCCGAGGGCTTCCTGATCCGGGCCGGGCCGATCCACCCGAAGGCTTCCTGACCCCACCGAACCCGTCCACCCGAAGGCTTCCTGATCCGGGCCGAACCGATCCGCCCGAAGGCCTCTCGATCCGTGCCGCTCCGGTTCGTGAGAACCTTTGCGATGTCCTTACGGTGCCGCTGCAATCCGATTCCTGCAACGGCATTTTTGTTGAATTTGAATATTTCTTGTGGATATATCACTGGATATCCATGTGTATAAACATGTGGGAAATAGATTTTGAGTTGAATTATAATACTCTGCCCTTCGAATCTAACATTTTACTTTAAGTCGTATTTCGCCCGATCTCGCCCCAAAGATTGCCGGGCGCCGCGATATTGCGGCGGTCGTGACCGGGCCGCACCGTCAGAGCGCGTTTCAACCCAGTAAAATCGGGTCGAGCGCTCTAAGATTTCGAAGGTCGCATTCTCACGAAGTCTGACTGGGCCAATTAGGCTGAAAATGTCCAACTAACGGAACAGGCCTTTTAACAGCGAGCGGACGACGGAACGGCCAAGCTGAGATCCCGCGGATCGCAGCGTCGACTTTGTTACGGCCTCCAGCATCGTGTCCGACCGGCGCGAACGGCGCTTGGTCTTCTGCTTGGATTTGGGCTTTTTCGGTGCGTATCGCTTTCCACGGGAATATTTCCCGCCATAACGGCGGGCGGCATCAAGCTCGTCTGCCTCGACCTCCTCGTCCTCCTCGACCCGGCGCGCCGCACGAGCGGCCAGTATTTCATAAGCGCTCTTTCGGTCCGCTGGCGTATCGTAGAGCCCGGCAACCGGAGAGTTGGCAATCGCCTGGGCACGCACAATGGCATCGCAAGGCCCGATCCGCGAAGAAGGCGGGCGGATCAGCGTGCGTTGCACGACACTGGGCACGCCCTTTTTCTCCAGGGTCGAGACCAGCGCCTCGCCAACGCCCACCTCCATTATGGCGGTTCCGGTTTTGAAATCCGGGTTTTGCCGGAACGTGTCGGCAGCCGCCTTAAGCGCCTTGCGGTCGCGCGGGGTAAAGGCGCGCAGCGCGTGCTGCACCCGGTTGCCCAACTGACCGAGCACATCGTCGGGCACATCGGCGGGGTTTTGAGTGACAAAATAGACGCCGACGCCCTTGGACCTGATCAGGCGGGCGACCTGCTCGACCTTGTTGACCAACGCCTTTGGGGCATCTTCGAACAGAAGATGCGCCTCGTCGAAAAAGAAGACGAAGACCGGTTTGTCGGGGTCACCGACCTCGGGCAAGCGCTCGAACAATTCGGACAACAGCCACAACAGGAAGGTTGCGTAGAGACGCGGCGACTGCATCAGCCGATTGGCGGCCAGGATGTTGATGCGCCCCTGCCCGCCTGGCGTTGTCGCGATCATGTCCTCCAGCTCCAGCGCCGGTTCACCGAAAAAATCGTCAGCGCCCTGATTTTCCAGAACAAGCAGGCGGCGCTGGATCGCGCCGACAGACGAAGCGGCAACATTGCCGTATCTCAGCGAAAGTTCTTTCGAGCGTTCGCCGACCTCGACCAGCATGGCGCGCAGATCCTTGAGATCGAGCAGCGCGAGGCCTTCTTCCTCGGCCACACGAAAAACAATGTTCAACACACCTTCCTGGGTTTCGTTCAGCTCCAGCAGCCGGGCCAGAAGTAGTGGCCCCATCTCGATCACAGTCGTGCGGACCGGGTGCCCCTGTTGGCCAAACATATCCCAGAAAACGCACGGAAAACCGGCATAGTCATAGTCGTCAAAGCCAATCGTATCGGCCCGCTCGATCAGCGCATTGTGTAATTTGTGCTGCGGTGAACCGGCTTGGGCGAGACCAGAAAGATCCCCCTTAATGTCAGACAGGAAAACCGGAACACCGGCGTTCGAAAATCCTTCCGCCAGGATCTGAAGCGTTACGGTTTTACCCGTTCCGGTGGCGCCTGCGATCAAGCCATGACGATTTGCATACTTCAATCGCAGGTTTTGTTTGGCGCCATAATATTTGCCGCCGCCGCCGATAAAGAGGTTTTTTGACATCTTCTGCCCTTCGGGTCGCTATTTTTCCCCGACTTAGCCGAATTTCTGCCGCATGGTTAGAAAATCTTAACCAATAGAGGTGAGATTACCTCTTGCTAGGGAAGGCCTAGTCGACCCTAGCACCTCCTCCCTGTCGAACTGGCCGCGCTTCGGCGCGGCCTTTTTTTGCGAAACATTCCGAATGGTGGAATGCCGGCCCGCGCAACATCATTTCGTGCAGATTTCATGCACGAATCACATTGACCCCTCTCGGAACCTTGGTAATGTTGCCCCCCATAAGCCGGCCAGTTCGGCAGGGAGATCAAGAAGCGCAAAGCTTCATTGCAGGGGTGCCTTTGGCGCCCCTGAAACTTTTTGGGTCACTGCACACTAAGATCGCCTCCAGACATTCGGTCATGCGGCAAAACCGAGTGTGATCGCGAGGTCTCTTGATTTCGGAGCAGTGGCTTGGCATGACGAACCCGTCTCGGGCTGTTGTGCCCGAATTTCGGACAGGAAGGTTGCCCGTGACCCGATTAATTGCTGCTATGTCCGCCTGTGCGGTCGCTTTTGTCCTGTTTGCGTCGCCGGCCTTGGCCCAGGCGAAAAAGGACATTCTGAAAGAAAAGTTCGGTGCCTGGGAGGTTCGCTGTCTTGAGGGAACCGACACCTGCGCCATGTCGCAAGTCGGAATGACGGCGGATGGAAAGCGCGCGTTGTTAGTGACGATCCAGCGCGTAACCGGCGCCACGACGAAAGAAGGCAAAGCGATCCCCGCCGCAATGACGGTGCAAACGCCGCTGGGGATCCTGATCCCCTATGGCCTGCGCATCAAGATCGACAACGACAAGGTGATCCCGCTTCCGCTGTCGCGTTGCATCCCGGCTGGCTGCGTCAGCCAGGCGCCCATGCTGGACGAAGCGGTGACCAAGATGAAGAAAGGGTCCAAAGCGGTATTTGGGTATTTTCTTCAGAAAGAGATTCTGGTGAACGTCTCGCTGAGCGGCTTTACCAAAGCCTACAACTCGCTGAAGCCAGTACCGGCGACACCGCCGAAATAACGCAGTTCACTTTATCCGGAGGGGCGCTGCCTGACAGGCGGCGCCCTTTCTGCATTTATGGCGCCCTGTCGCCGCCTGTTGGGCGCTCTCAGTCCTGCCAGCGACGCATGGCCAGGACCGCATTCAACCCGCCAAACGCGAACGAATTGGACAGCGCCGCATCGACCGAAACTTCGCGCGCCTGGTTCGGAACGACATCCAGTCCGATTTCGGGGTCTTCTTCTTCATGCCCGATCGTCGGCGGAACAACGCCCTCGGACAGCGCCATGATCGTGGCCACAGCTTCCAGGGCGCCGGCAGCGCCAATCGCGTGCCCGTGCATAGACTTGGACGATGAAACCATAACATTGCGGGCCTGCTCGCGCAGAACGCGCTTGATGACTGCCGCCTCGACCCGGTCATTCATGGCCGTCGCGGTCCCATGGGCATTGATATACCCGATCTCTTCAGGCGCCATGGCGCCATCCGACAAGGCAAGCGTCAGGGCCCGGGCAGCACCATCCTCGGAAGGTTGCACAATATCACCGGCGTCCGCCGTCATGCCGAACCCGGTGATTTCTGCAATAATGGGCGCGCCCCGTGCCTTGGCGTGATCCAGCGCTTCCAGGATCAGCACCGCTGCCCCTTCACCCAGGACCATGCCGTTGCGCGTTTTGGAAAACGGGCGGCAGGCGTCCTTGGACATAACCCTCAGTCCTTCCCAGGCCTTCATACCGCCAAAGCAGAGGATCGATTCCGCGCCGCCCGTGAACGCGACATCCATTGCACCGGACCGGACCTGATGGAACGCTTGGCCGATGGCATGATTCGAAGACGAACAGGCTGTCGAGACGACGTAAGCCGGACCCATCAGCCCATATTTCATCGAGATCTGGCTGACCGGGGCGTTGGTCATCAGCCGGGGGACGATGAACGGGTGAACCCGGTTCTTCATCTCGTGATAGACGGCGTAGTAATTCTCGTCCTGGGTTTGCTGACCACCCATGGCCGAACCCATGATGGTCGCTGCGCGCAGTCCCAGTTCTTCGCCGATTTCCAACCCGGATTGTTCGACCGCCTCGGCAGCCGCCGTCAGGGCCAATTGGCTGACCCGGTCGAGAAAAGAAAGCTCCGACCGTGAGAAATGATCTTCGCCCGTGTACTGCTTTGCCTCACCGGCAATCTTGACCATCAGACGTTCGGGATCGAAAAGCGAGATAGGCTGAATGCCCAACCGACCTTCCTTTAGGCCGGCACTGTGCTCGCGATACCCTGTGCCCAACGCCGATACAACGCCGACACCGGTGACGGCAACACGTCTGGCCGCGGTCACGCTCAGGCCTTCTCGGCGATGAGCTGTTTCACGCCATCGATGACTTCACCCACCGTATCCAGCTTGAAATCCGAAGCAGACGGGTCGTTGGCGTTATAAGGGACGGAAATATCGAAGGTTTCTTCGATCCCAAAGACAACCTCGACCAGCGCCAGCGAATCCAGCCCCAGATCCTCGAGCTTGGTTGCAGGCTTGATATCTGCTGCATCGATCATCGCCTGCTCGGCAACGATACGGGCAACACCTTGCTGCACATCCTCGGCCATGATCACCCCTTTCGTCGTTCTGGCGCCGTTTCTAGCACATTCATCGAATGCTTACAGTCCCAGCTTCCTGCGTATTTCAGCGACCTGTTTCAAGGTCTTAGGCAGGCGTTTCAAGGCGATAATCTGCTCGGCCGCTTGATGGCGCGGCGCCGCCGGGATACCCATCATAACCGAGCGGGCCGGAATATTGTTCGCAACCATCGTCGATGCGGCGCAAACAACGTCAGACCCGATTTTGACATGGTCGGCGACCCCTGCCTTGCCGCCCAGGACGACCCGATCGCCCAGGACCGTAGACCCCGCGATGCCCACTTGTGCACAGATCAGACAAGTTTGGCCGATCTGCACATTGTGGCCGATCTGAACCTGATTGTCGATTTTGGTCCCGTCGCCGATCCGCGTTGCCGAGATCGTTCCGCGGTCGATCGTGGACGAGGCACCAACTTCGACGTCATCGCCGATCTCGACTGCCGCCAGCGAGTGGATACGCAGGAACTGCGCTGTCGCCTGGGCGTCCTCGACTGCACCGGTCTGGCGAGCGGCGTCGACGTTACCGCGTTCCGGCGGCTCGAACGAAAAACCATCGGCACCGATCACCGCATTCGGCTGCGCAATGAAGTCATGGCCGATCCGGCATCTTGCGCCGACGCGCACACCCTGCAGGATCAGCGCGCGGTCACCGATTTCGGCATCCGCCCCGATGCTGACATGGGAAGAGATGGTCGCATTGTTGCCAATGACAGCGCGCTCGCCGACAACGACAAACGGGCCAACAGCTGCGCCCACACCGACCTTGGCTGTCGGTGCGATGATCGCGGTTGGATGAACCCCTGGATCAACGCCAGTGGGATGACTGAACGCCTTCGTCAAATGGGCCAGCGCGACACGCGGGCGCGGCGCCAGCAGGGCCGCTTGAAGACCCAGCGCCCGCCAGTCCGCATCGGCCCAAACGACGCCTGCACGGGCTTTTGTCGCCGATAACGCCGCCTCATAGGACGGCGACATGGCCAGCGCCAGATCGTCTGGGCCGGCGGCCGCGGGTTCTGCGGGCCGTTGAACGGACAGCGATCCGTCGCCGACCAGCTCTAGTCCCGTCGCGGCAGCAAGTTCGTGGAGATTGTGGGCCATTCGACGCCTGGATAAAACACTCAGCCCCAACACCAAGCGCGAGGCCGCGCCGGTTCTATCCAGTCCACAGCCCTAATGGCAAGGGTGCGCGTCGCACCCCCGCCTGAAAGGTTATTTCACGATTGTCACACCAGCCTTTTTCAGGGCGCGCGCGACGCGCTTGTCACGGCCGTATATATCGCCGCGGAACTGGAACGCTCCGGTTTCGTCAATCCAGGCCGTGCGATAGGTCAGGTGGACCGGCAGCGGCCGTTCCAGGTTTACACGGCGCTCGCGGCCGCGTTTGCGCAGACCCTTGAAATAGCCTTCCGGATCATCGACCTGCCCGGCAAGCAGGTAGTGAGCGAACTCCTGCGGCTTCTCGACCCGCACACACCCGTGGCTGTAGGCGCGCACATCACGGTTGAACAGACGTTTGGAAGGCGTGTCGTGCAGATAGATCGCATGGCGGTTCGGGAACATGAACTTGACCGTTCCCAGCGCATTTCCGCGCCCTGGGCGCTGTACGATCCGTCCCGGGAAAGTCCCTGCCGGAACCGTCGTCCAATCCTCCGGCACCCGCCCGCCGACGACGCGCATCCCCTTTCGGCGAAGATAACTGGGGTCGCGCTTCAAAATCGGCAGGATCTCCTTGGTCGCAATCGACTTCGGGACATGCCAGCTTGGGTTCACGACCATGAGCGACATGACCTCTGAAAACTCGGGCGTGCGGTGCTTGCGTGCCTTGCCCACCACAACCCGGGACGTGAATTCGGCCTTGCCTTTGTTCATCACGGCCATCGTGAAGCCAGCCAGGTTGACCAGAATGTGGCGTTCGCCAAGATCCTGGTTCAGCCATCTCAGACGCTCCATATTCACAGCGATCTGCGCCGCCCGTGTCGCGGGCGAAATATTTAGCTGACGCAAAGTTGCAGGTCCGATCACCCCGTCGGTGTTCAGACCGTGACGCGCCTGAAAGCGTTTGACCGCTTCGACCATCAGCGGATCAAACAGTCTGTCGTCAAATGTCGCTTCCGGGACATCGGTGGTCACGTCGTTGGCGGCAATCTTCTCGCCATCATCTGCCCGCGCATCGACGCCATAGACCGAGGCGTCAAGATCCCCGAGCGCAATCAGGCGGGCGCGGGCCTGCGCAACACGCTTGCTGCGCTCGCCTGGGCGCATCGTGCGGCCACGGGCGATCTGCCCGCCCCAAGCATCGCTGTCAGTTGCATCGCGGAACCGCACGAAACTGTCTGCCAGCCGCGCATAATTCGGGTGTTGCGGCGCCAGCGCCTTCAGAAATGCCGAGAAGTCCGTCGCCGAGGCTGCATCTGCCATCAGGCGGGCCGATTCCGGGCGTTTAGGATAAACATAAAGCTCGCGATCGATCTTACGCGGCTCGAGGATACCCGAAGTCAGGTCGCGCGCATAAGCAAGGTAGGCGGCCGTCAGCGCGACCTCCAACTTCGCGCCACCAACAGGCATCAAGGCCGAGAGGTTGGCCGCGTTATAGCGAGCTGCCGGCAGGGCATGGTCGCCAGCCATAGACAAGGCCGACAACAGCATTGCGCCCTTTTCATTGAGCGATCCATCCGCTTGCGTCCACAACGCATTGAAATCAATGGCTTCGTAGGCGGCAAAGGCGTCTGACTTGCGCCCCAGGCGGTTGGCAGCCTCGTCGCGGACAGCGATGGCAGCAGGTGACAACGGTGCCGGAGCGACGGTCGCAGCCTCGTCTTTTGCTGCATCGGCGGCTGTACCGTCCTTAGATTGCGCCAATGCGTATTGCGGTGCCACCAACACCGCCAAAACCGCGCTCAGCGCGGCACCACGCCGCATAATACCGGCCTGCGTGATCATCTTGTCACCACTGTTGCTGAAAAACATCAAAGAGCTCCTCGTCCGCAGAGACACTAGCATGGTGAATGCGGAATTAACCGCCGTGAAAGGAACAATCACCGAAAATTCAACGGCACATGGAGTTCTTGTCACATCGTACATGAGAATTCCATCGCAGGTGTAAACACGATTGCGTTTGAAGACCGATTCTCTGTTGCAGCGTTGCAACTTGGCAGAAAAAAACTGCTGTGGCACAATAGGCTTGGTAACTGTGAGTGACCACAATAGGCTTGGTAACTGTGAGTGACCACAATAGGCTTGGTAACTGTGAGTGACCAAAGTCACAGATCTGAATGAGGCGAATAGTGAGCAGAAGCGAATCAGGCGTATCAGACCTGACACGGCGCACGTTATTGGGCAGCCTGGCCGGTGCAACCGCAGCAGCGGTCGCGACGCCAGCATTCAGCGGCGCGCCTGCACTGTTGACCGGCGCCGGAAACTTCCGGGCGCTGAAGTTGATCAACAATCGAACAGCAGAACGGCTGAGCACCGTCTATTGGGTCGAGGGGCAATATATCCCTGAGGCGCTGGACGCGTTCTTTTACATCCTGCGCGATTGGCGCGAGGACGAGTTGATTGATATCGACATCAAAGCGATCGACATCATGGCCGCAGTTCAGAACCTGCTGGAAACGACGGAGTCGTTCGAGGTGGTTTCGGGTTATCGCAGCCCCAAGACCAACGCGATGCTGCGCAGCCGCAGCCGCGGCGTTGCGCGGAATTCGTACCACACCCGCGGGATGGCGATTGATCTGACCATGAAGTCCCGGTCCGTGCCGGAAGTCGCGGCGGCAGCGATGTCGCTGAAGGCTGGCGGCGTCGGGCGCTACTCCCGGTCCAAGTTCGTCCATATGGACAGTGGGCCGGTTCGCGATTGGGGCCGTTGATCGGCACCTAACCTGAGTCAGCGTCTCAGTATCGACAGGGCGGCGACTGGCCGCTCGTTTTCATTTCATGGCCGCGTGGTTCCGTCACCGGTTACCAGATATTTGAAACTGGTCAGTTGCTCGGCGCCGACCGGGCCACGCGCGTGCATCTTTCCGGTCGCGATGCCGATTTCAGCGCCCATCCCAAATTCGCCGCCATCGGCAAACTGGGTCGAGGCATTGTGCATCAAGATCGCGCTGTCCAAACGGCTGAAAAACTGACCAGCAACCTGTTCGTCTTCAGCCAAGATCGATTCCGTATGGCTGGACCCGAATTCGCGAATATGCGTAATCGCTTCGCCGACATCGTCGACAACGCGGGCCGCGATGTCCATCGACAGGTACTCCCGGCCCCAGTCGTCGGGCTGTGCGGCAACGACCGCCGGATCCATGGCCTGCACTTCCGCACAGCCATGCACTGTCACACCCGCTGCGATCAGGTCCCGGATCAGGGCGGTGCCGAGGCCATCACCGATCGCCCGGTGGATCAGCAGGCATTCCGCAGCGCCACAAATCCCGGTGCGGCGCGTCTTCGCATTCACGACAACACGGCGCGCCTTTTCTTCATCGGCAGATGCATCGACGAAGATATGGCAGATGCCTTCAAGATGGGCGAAGACCGGCACGCGGGCTTCTTCCTGCACCAGGCCAACCAACCCCTTGCCACCGCGCGGAACGATGACGTCGATGTGCTGGACCATCCGCAGCATTTGCGCCACGGCAGCACGGTCCCTGGTTGGCACCCGTTGGATCGCATCGCCCGGCAGTCCGGCAGCCTTCAGGCCATCGACTAGACAGGCGTGAATGGCGCCCGACGAGTGAAAACTTTCCGATCCGCCGCGCAGGATCGCGGCATTGCCGGACTTAAGGCATAAACCCCCTGCATCTGCGGTCACGTTCGGGCGGCTTTCATAGATCACACCGATGACACCAAGCGGCGTGCGCACGCGGCGGATGTTCAACCCGCTGGGCATGTCCCAATCGGCAACGACCGATCCGACCGGATCGGCCTGGGCCGCGACCGTCCGCAACCCATCCCGCATCGCCTGAATGCGGGTGCTGTCCAGAAGTAACCGGTCCAGCATGGCATCGTTCAGACCCTTCTCGCGGCCAAATTCCATGTCCATTGCGTTGGCCTCGGCGATTTCGCCCTGTCGGTCCACAATCGCATCACCTGCTGCGTTCAGGGCGGCAACCTTTGCGTCGGAGCTGGCAAAGGCCAATTCGGCTGCGGCGCGGCGCGCCCGTGCACCAATGTCGTCCATAACTGCAGCGATGTTTTCTGCGGGCTGACCCGCTGTCACTGGCTGATCCATCGCACCCCCCCTATCGGTCCCAAATCACCATGTCATCGGCATGAATAACGGCAGCGCGCCCAGGATAGCCGAGCACGCCCGCAATCGCGTCGGATTGCAGGCCCGCAATCGCGCGGGCATCTTCAGCCCCGTACCCGGACAACGCGGCGCCAATGCCTTGCCCGTCCACGCCGGTTATCGCGACTGGGTCACCACGCTGGAAGCTGCCTTCAACGGCGTGCACCCCGGCAGGCAGCAGGGATTTTCCCCGCGACAGCGCCTTTGCGGCACCGGCATCCACCACGATTTGGCCGACAGGTTTCATCGCGGCGATCCAACGTTTGCGGGCGGCGTTCGGCGCATCGCCAGGCAAGAACCATGTCGCACGGGCACCCTCTTGCAGCGCGCTCAGCGGGCGATCGATGTCGCCCTGTGTTACCGCCATCGCGCAGCCGCCATTCAGCGCCGTCTTTGCGGCCAGCAGTTTGGTCTTCATGCCGCCGCTCGCGGTCTCGGTCCCGATGCCGCCAGCCATGGCCTCGATCTCGGGCGTGATCCGGCGCACTTCCGGAATATGCCGGGCACCCGTTGTCAGACGCGGATTGTCTGAATAAAGCCCATCAACATCCGATAGCAGGATCAATGCCTCGGCATCGGTCATCAGGGCCACCCGCGCCGCCAGGCGGTCGTTATCGCCGTACCGGATTTCGTCGGTCGCGACCGTGTCATTCTCGTTGACGATCGGCAGGGCGCCCGCGGCCAGCAGCGCCGCCAGGGTCGCGCGCCCGTTCAGATAACGCCGCCGGTCCTGGGTGTCTTCCAGCGTTAACAGAACCTGGGCAACCGTCTCGCCATGGTGCGACAGGGCATCTTCCCATGCGCGCAATAAACGGGTCTGGCCGACGGCCGCTGCGGCTTGCGCGTTTTCCAGTGACAATGGCCCTGCGGCAAACCCCAGCACGGCTCGTCCAAGCGCAATCGACCCGGACGAGACGACGATGACGGATTGGCCGCGTGCGCGAAGCATTGCGATATCCTGTGCCAGACCGGACAACCAGGCTCCGCGAACTGCGGCACTTGCAGGATCGACCAACAGCGACGATCCGACCTTGACCACAATACGCCGCGCCGCGGCCAAGGGTGTCGCCGCCATTGCCGCCGCCGTTGCCGTCGTCGTTGTCGCGGTCAGGGTCGCCATGCCGCCTCTTCCTCTCCGGCCATTGCCTCGGCTTCGCGGCTGGCCCGGATTCGGCGGCGCATGTCGCGCAACAGCTCGGGCACCCCCTGCCCGGTTGCGGCCGATATGACATGATCAACGCCGACACCTTCATCGCGCAGCAACGATGCCAGATCATCAGCGGCGGCGCCCAGCGCATCGGCCTTGTTCAATGCGACCAATCTCGGCTTATCGGCCAGGCCATGGCCATAGGCCTCCAACTCGCCCTGGATCGTACGGGCATCGCCCAATACGTCGTCGGACGTGCCGTCGATCAGATGCAACAGCACTGCACACCGTTCGACATGGCCCAAGAACCGATCGCCAATGCCGCGCCCTTCATGGGCACCCTCAATCAGCCCGGGAATATCCGCGACGACAAATTCGCCGTCATCAATGCTGACCACACCCAGGTTCGGATGCAGCGTTGTGAAAGGATAGTCCGCAATTTTCGGGCGCGCATTCGAAGACGCCGCCAAAAAGGTCGATTTTCCGGCATTCGGCAGGCCGACAATCCCCGAGTCCGCGATCAGTTTCAAACGCAGCCAGATCGTTCGGTCGACCGCTTCCTGCCCCTTGTTCGCCCGGCGCGGTGCCTGATTGGTGGACGTCTTGAAGTGCAGATTGCCGAATCCGCCATTTCCGCCGCGCGCCAATAAAAACCGATCGCCCATGTCGGAGAGATCGCAGATCAGCGTTTCCTGATCTTCTTCTAGGATCTGAGTGCCCGCTGGCACGCGCAGGATAATGTCATCACCGTTACTGCCGGACCGCTGGCGACCCATGCCATGCTCGCCATTCTTGGCTTTGAAGTGCTGCTGATAGCGAAAGTCGATCAGCGTGTTCAGGCCATCGACGACTTCGGCCCAAACGTCGCCGCCCCGTCCGCCATTCCCGCCATCAGGACCGCCATATTCGACATATTTCTCGCGCCGGAAGCTGATGCACCCGGGGCCGCCGGCCCCCGACCGGATATAGACCTTTGCGAGGTCGAGAAATTTCATACCCTGTCCTTTGTGCGCCCGGCACGTCCTGTTACGGAACGATGTCGGCGGACGCCACTTGTGTTAACTCGAAAGATATCGCGGGAACCTCGATCTGGCGGGCAACGGAATATATCCAGGTTTCGCCCACCTGCCGGAACCCGGTGCGGCGCAAAACGCGCTGCGATGCCGGGTTATCAAAAAAGACGTTGGCCGTCACTTTTTTGGCCTTGCAGGGACCAAGTAGATGGCGGCAGACCAGCGACGCCGCCTCGGTCCCATACCCGGTGCCCCAGAATGGCGGGCCGACCCAGAACCCAAGTTCAACCGTCTCCCGTTTGACACCGATCACGCCGGCAAGTTCCGATCCGCCATCAGGGGTCGCATCGATCGCCCATACCGTTTCTGGCGCACGGCCCGCCGCTGTCGCCGTGACATAGGCCTCGGCGGCACCCGGTGGATAGGGGTGCGGGATCGACGTTGTCATTCCTGCCACCCGCCAATCGCCGGCATAAAGCCCCAATGGGCCTGTGTCGGACATGCGCGGGGCCCGCAGCAGCAACCGCTCGCTCCGCAGCTCGGTGTTTTCGATCGTGATCAGGGTGTCCGTCGACATCGCGGCCCCGTCTGGATTGCCGTTAAAATGAAAAAGGACCGGTCAACGACCGGCCCTTCAAAAATCTGGGATTGTCCCGGTCGGGTTACTCGGCGGCCTCCGCCGGTGGCAGCACCGAAATGAAGGTACGCCCTTTCAGGCCCTTGTGAAACTTCACATGACCATCGAGGGTTGCAAAAATCGTATGATCCTTGCCCAGACCGACATTTTGACCCGGCCACCACTTCGTGCCGCGTTGACGGCAAAGGATATTACCAGCCCGCACCGCTTCGCCGCCGAACTTCTTGATCCCGAGGCGCCGACCGGCGCTGTCGCGCCCGTTGCGTGAGGAGCCGCCTGCTTTTTTATGTGCCATTTCGCTCTCTCCTTACTCGGCTTCGCCGGAAGAACCCTCGACCTCGGCCGCCAGTTCCTTGGCTTGTTCGATCCAGTTGTCCCGTTCGATCCTACCCTTAAACGACAACTGGTCGTCCATATAGGCGATTTCCGCCGCATGCCAATCGGCGATCTGCCAAAAATGGAAGACGCCGTTCTCGTTCAGCTTGCCGTTCAGGCCAGGTCCGATGCCGGAAATCCGGGTCAGATCATCGGCCTCGCCGCGCGGTGCATCCAAGAGGTTCGGCGGGCGCTCGCCGGTTTCGGCTACCGGTGCCTCGCTCATCATCCCGGACTGTTTGTCATCTGCTTCGGCAGCGCCGGTCGCAGCCGCAACGGCGGTGACAGAAGCGCCAGCGGCGAGGATGTCTGTGACCCGGACGGTCGTGATATACTGACGGTGGCCCTTCAGGCGCTGCGAGCCGTGCTTCCGGCGGCGCTTCTTGAAGTTGTAAACCTTGGCGGCGCGGCCTTGTTCCAGCACTTCAGCCTGAACCGCAGCCCCTTCAACCGTCGGATCGCCGATGGTGACATCGTCACCGCCCAGCATCAGAACGTCGTTGAATTGTATGCTTTCGCCTGGGCTGGCCGACAGCTTTTCGATCTTCAGGACATCGTCCTTGGCGACCTTGTACTGCTTGCCGCCCGTCTTGATGACAGCGAACATGCGCTTTTCCTTTTTCAACCGCGCCCTGCGGCGTCCCTAACGGGAACTTGCGGCGATTGCCTGCCCCGGGCTGCGCGCCCGCAATCGCGGACGTTCATTACACAATCGCTCCACCAACGGTGAAGTGAGGCGCGCCTTATCCAGAGATGACCCGTCCGTGTCAAGCGGCGGGCAGGTCCAAAGCCGCAAAATCATACGATTTTCGCGCTTGCGCACCCGAAGTCCCGGCGCTAGAACCGCCCGGCCCGATCACAGGGCTGCGGAGAGGTGCCGGAGTGGTCGAACGGGGCGGTCTCGAAAACCGTTGTGGGCGCAAGTCCACCCAGGGTTCGAATCCCTGTCTCTCCGCCATCACCAGATATTTCTTCATGGTATCAGATAGTTGAGCAATTTCAATCTGCTATTATGGCCCCTGACCTGCTGCCCGAAAACAGGACCGATCTGAGCTGGAATTTTCCATTTATGATCCCGCATGCGGGAGAAGGAGCGTTCCATGAAGAAGAGCAAGTTTACCGAAGCGCAGATTGCGTTCGTACTGAAGCAGGTTGAAGACGGCACAAGCATCGCAGAGGTGTGTCGTAAGACCGGGATTGCCGAGGCCACCTTCTACAACTGGCGGAAGAAGTATGCGGGCCTAATGCCGTCCGAGATGAAGCGGCTGAAGATGCTGGATGAGGAGAACGCCAGGTTGAAGCGGTTGGTGGCTGATCTGTCACTGGACAAGGCGATGTTGCAGGACGTTATCAAACGAAAGCTCTAAGGCCTGCTCGTCGCCGGGAGCTGGTTGATGACCTGCGAACGACCTGGGATGTCAGCATCCGCCGCGCTTGCGGTGTTTTGATGGCCCAGAGATCGAGCTACCACTACAGACCCCACGGGGATGATCAGGCCGAGCTCAAGAAACGGATCAGAGAGATCGCTGAGACGCGGGTGCGCTACGGATACCGACGCATCCATGTCTTGCTGCGCCGTGAGGGTTGGCAGGTGAACGCCAAGCGAATCTATAGGCTTTACAATGAGATGAGCCTGCAGCTGCGAAACAAGACGCCCAAGCACCGAGTGAAGGCCAAACTGCGGGGAGATCGTGTGGAGGCGACCGTGAACAATGAAACGTGGGCCATGGATTTTGTACACGACCAGCTTGTGACCGGTCGGAAAATCCGGGTTCTGACCATCGTGGATACGTATTCGCGGTTCTCACCGGCCACAGACCCACGGTTCAGCTATCGAGGCGAAGACGTCGTCCAAACGCTTGAACGGGTCTGCCGCGAAGTTGGTTATCCGAACGTGATCCGCGTCGACCAGGGCAGCGAGTTCATCTCCCGTGACCTTGATCTCTGGGCCTATCAAAAGGATGTGGTTCTGGACTTCTCGCGGCCCGGAAAGCCGACGGACAACGCGTTCATTGAAAGCTTTAATGCCAAGTTCAGAGCGGAATGTCTGAACACGCACTGGTTCATGAGCCTTGACGACGCCCAGTCGAAAATGGAGGACTGGCGTAGGGACTACAACGAAGTTCGTCCCCACAGCGCTATCGGAAACAACCCGCCGATAACGCTGATGAATCGCTCAGGATTGCAGCAAGCGCCCTGAGCTCAACCCCCGGAAAATCTCCAGCCGGGTGGTCCAAACAGGGGGAGCAGGTCACGGCCTCGAATACATCGCTGGAAGGCTGCAGATCCGGACTGAGAACGTCGGCGTTGGTCTGATCTACATCCAGCCAATCAATCCCCCAGTAGAGCGCCGATGTCGAACGATACAACCGAAATGATCGAACTGAGTGGCTCGGACGGTATCACTTCGAAAGAGTCAAAGATGTGCAGGATCACGCAACGCGATGGCTCTGGACTTACAACAATGAGAGCCCGAATACGGGCAACGGAGAGAAAACCCCGATACAGTAACTGGGAGCAGCCCAAATTTTACTGACGCGCATCTCCAAAATTGGGGAAATTACCCCTACGCTACGTTGCTTCTTCGGCCCAGACCCGAAATCCGGTCAGGGTATTGGGGCCGAATGTATGGGTCAGCGGCACGTCTGATGCGTCGCGGCCATATGCGATCAGTATGCGCCCAACGCGCGGTTTGTTGTTCCTCGGATCGAATGTCCACCATTGGCCGATTTTGTTGAAAAAGCCGGGTTGAAAGAACGGTCCAGCACTGATTCAAGATCTCTGTGGTGACGGAGGTTTTCTGCGATGATGGGCGATCGGCAAGTGCTGCAGAACAGCCTGTTCTACGAGTTCAACCTGGAGATCCACGTGCCCGCGGATCACTTGCTTCGGAGCATTGATCGGTTCGTCGATCTTTCGAGCGTCCGGCGTCGGCTCGAGCCGTTTTATAGCCGGATTGGTCGCCCATCTATCGATCCCGAACTGATGATCAGGATGTTGATTATCGGCTACACTCACGGCATTCGCTCAGAGCGACGACTTTGCGAAGAGGTGCATCTGAACCTCGCCTATCGCTGGTTTTGTAGGCTGGATCTGAACGATCCGGTGCCGGACCATTCCACGTTCTCGAAGAACCGGCATGGCCGTTTCCGCGACAGTGATCTGTTCAGGTTCCTGTTCGAGGATGTTCTTTCTCGATGCATCCGCGAAGGTCTTGTTGGCGGAGAAGCGTTCGGTGTCGACGCATCCCTGATCAAGGCTGATGCGAACCGGGAAGACGGGATCACGCCGAAAGACTGGTCGCCAGAGCAATTCGCCGGCCGCGCGACGTCCGAATATCTTGCGACACTGGACGATGCGGCTTTCGGTGCAGCGACACCCGTCGTGCCCAAATACATCTCGCCTGTCGATCCGGCGGCGCGCTGGTCTGCTGCCGATCGCGGCAAGGCGCACTTCATCTATTCCACGAACTATCTCGTCGACCTCGACAACGCGATCATCGTGGATGTCGAGCCAACCGCACCGATCCGTCAGGCCGAGAACAAGGCCGCCCGGGATATGATTGAGCGGACCCGGCAGACTGTGGATCGGCATGCAAGATTGACCCCCTTGTTGGGGTAATCGGCGCCCAAAAGTGACCCCCCTGACAATTCGTACGAGAAGCTTCCTCAAAAGAGTGAGGGAGCGATCAGGGGATGTTGGTTGTGGAAACGATCGCAAAGATCAGGCAGGCGCATTTTGTTCACGGCAAGTCGATCAAGCAGATCTGCAGAGAGCTTCGGGTTTCCAGGAATACGGTCCGCAAGGTCCTGCGTTCAGGCGCAACCGAATTCAGCTATGACCGCACGACACAGCCTCGCCCGAAGATTGATCCATGGCGATCAGAACTTGACGAGATGCTGGCCGCAAATGCCAAGCAGCCGAGGCGGGAACGCCTTACACTGATCCGGATCTACGAAGAGTTGCGCAACCATGGTTACGGCGGCGGCTATGATGCGGTTCGGCGATACGCATCCAACTGGTCAAAGAGAACGCAGGCAGCATCGGCGAGCGCGTTTGTTCCCTTGAGCTTTGATCCGGGCGAAGCTTACCAGTTCGACTGGAGCCATGAGGTCGTGATTCTGGACGGTGTGACAGTGACTGTCAAAGTCGCTCATGTTCGCCTCAGCTTCAGCCGAATGCCGTATGTGCGCGCGTATCCCCGCGAGACCCAAGAGATGGTGTTCGATGCGCACGACAAGGCGTTTGCGTTCTTTGGCGGCGCTTGTGCGCGCGGGATCTACGACAATATGAAGACGGCGGTGGACGCGATCTTCGTCGGGAAGGGTCGGGCTTACAACCGCCGCTTTCAGCAGATGTGCGGTCATTATCTGGTTGACCCCGTTGCCTGTAGCCCGGCCTCGGGCTGGGAGAAGGGGCAAGTAGAGAACCAGGTTGGCGTGCTGCGCAGACGCTTCTTCGTGCCGCGCCCGAGGTTCAAATCCTTTGCAGAGCTGAATGCCTGGTTGGCAGATCGGTGCCTGGTGTATGCGAAGGCAAACAAACACCCCGACATTCCAGGCAAGACGGTCTGGGAGGTGTTCGAAGAAGAGCAGCCGAGTTTGATCCCATATGTCGGCTCCTTCGACGGCTTTCATGCAGTCCCTGCATCGGTTTCCAAAACCTGCCTCGTACGGTTCGACAAGAACAAGTACTCGGTAAATGCCCGGGCCGTTGGTCGACCTGTCGAGATCCGCGCCTATGCCGATCGCCTGGAATGCTGGCAAGACGGGCAGATCGTCGGCAGCCATACCCGTGTTTTTGGGCGCGATAACGCGATCTATGACCCGCTACATTACATTCCGGTGCTGATGCGCAAACCTGGCGCCCTGCGCAACGGAGCGCCGTTCAAGGAGTGGGAGCTGCCGCCGTCGTTACGCCGTGTGCAGCGTAAACTGGAGCGTCAGCCCGGTGGTGATCGCCAGATGGTCGAGGTTCTAGGCGCGATCCTCTCCGATGGGCTGGAGGCGGTGGAAGCGGCCTGTGCAGAAGCCCTGTCACAGAATGTCCCTTCCGCAAGCGTGGTCCTGAACATTCTCGCCCGTCGCCGCGAACCGCCACCACCCCTGACAATCACAACACCGGATGCATTGCGGCTGACCTGCGAGCCAGCCGCCAATTGTGACCGGTATGACAGCCTGAGGAGAACAACGAATGGAACGAACACAGGTGCTGGACGCCATGGGCCAACTGAAGCTCTACGGCATGCGGACAGCTTACGACGAGATCATCACGGCTGCGATCAAGCGCCAGCACGAACCACAACAGATTATCGGCGATCTGCTGACAGCCGAGATCTCCGAGAAGCTGGCGCGCTCAATCAAATACCAGATGACCATCGCGAAACTGCCACTGGCCAAGGAGCTGGAGGAATTCGACTTCGAAGCGGCCGAGGTCAACGAAACCTTGATCCGTGACCTCGCCACCGGCGACTTCCTCGACCATCAGCGCAATCTCGTGCTCATCGGCGGAACCGGCACAGGCAAAACCCATCTCTCCGTCAGTATCGCTCGAGCCTGCATCCGCCAGGGCCGCCGCGGGCGCTTCTTCAATGTCGTCGATCTGGTGAACAAACTCGATGCCGAAGCGCGGGCCGAGCGCCAGGGACGGACAGCTGAGTTGATATCACGCCTCGACTTCCTAATTCTGGACGAGCTTGGCTATCTGCCATTCGCTCAGACCGGTGGTCAGCTGCTGTTCCACCTGATCAGCAAACTCTATGAGTGCACATCAGTCATTGTCACAACGAACCTGGCATTCGGAGAATGGCCAACCGTCTTCGGCGACGCGAAGATGACCACCGCACTCCTCGATCGCCTCACACATCATTGCGAGATCGTTGAGACCGGTAACGAAAGCTGGCGCTTCAAGAACCGCGCCTAATTCAACCGCGCAGGCCGGGCCGCGCTCTGATAAATGAGGTCTCCACGCGACCCGGCCTGCTCAGCACCAGGGGGGTCACTTTTGAACGCCGATCTGGGGTCACGTTTGGATGCCGATTGACATTCATCGGCTTTTGTCGCAAACATGCCCAGAAGCATGGCAGGCCATAGCATTCTAGGATGCTAGAATCCTAGCCCGGATTTCTCATTCTTTTAGGTGCATCGGCCTCTTGGATGCTGTAAAGTTGTGTTGAAGCAAAGACTTAACAGTTTCCAGGATGAGGGCCGATGCAGACAGAGTGTATCCCGAACAATCTTGAATGTCCCCATCGGGGTCATATAATCCCTCGCCTTCAGGCGAAGGGAAGCTATTATCGACGTCGCCCCAGCGACGGAGAAGCCCTTGCGGTCATATAGGACGAATGCGCACAGCAAATACGATTTGAGAGTACACCTGATTTGGATCAAAGTGGTACACTCGCCAAACGGTGGCCTGTGGAGCACGGCGTTGGTGCATGGCTGGAGTTCGGGAGGACGATGCGATGAACACGCAGCAACAGGTGACTGAGGCCCCGGCCCGCAGGGCGACCTACCAGGATGTTCTGGACGCGCCGCCCCACATGGTCGCCGAAATCATCAGCGGAACCCTGCACACGCAGCCAAGACCGGCCATGCCCCATGCTTGGGCA
This sequence comes from uncultured Limibaculum sp., assembly GCA_951813525.2. Lineage (GTDB taxonomy): Bacteria > Pseudomonadota > Alphaproteobacteria > Rhodobacterales > Rhodobacteraceae > Thermohalobaculum. Next base: position 67,399 of record CATOTJ020000002.1, on the reverse strand, counting down.
AGTTCGGGAATGGGGGCAAAGATCGCGCCTCCATTCGGATACGGTGACGGTGGTCCCGGCGGCTGGTGGATTATCGACGAACCCGAACTTCACCTTGGCGGGGGCAATCCCGACATCCTCGTGCCCGATCTGGCGGGCTGGCGGCGCGAGACGATGCCCAAGTATCCCTCGGGCGCATTTTGTACCATCGCGCCGGACTGGGTGTGCGAGGTGCTGTCGCCGTCCACCCGTCGGATTGACCTGACGGACAAGCGCGCCATCTACGCCCGGGAAGGTGTCGGCCATCTGTGGTTCATCGACCCCGATCCCCGAACGCTGGAAGCCTTCGCGCTTCGGGACGGCCAGTGGGTGCTGATCGCCGCGGCGAAGGACAGCGATCCGGTCTCCGTGCCGCCGTTCGACGCGATCACGTTCAGTCTCGGCGATCTCTGGCCGGACGGGGGTGATGGCCCGGATGAAGAACCGGTTGCGGCGGACCCGCATGACGACGAGCTCTCCGGGTGATGCGAGACACGGGAACTGACAGTTCCCGGCCCCTGCGCGGTCTGCTCGCGGAAGCCCGGCGAACCGCCGGGAGCGAACGGGACCTGGGCACGTTCTTCGAGCGCGTGGCGCGAACCTACCTGACCCGCGACCCGATGCAGGCCCCGCTCTACAGCGAGATCCTGCCTTACGCCGAGTGGGCACGGAGGGAGGGACTGGACGCCACCGATCACGGGATTGACCTTGTGGCGCGGCTGGCCGGTGAGGAAGGTTTCGCGGCGATCCAGTGCAAGTACCGCGATCCTGCCGACAGGATCGGCAAGGCCGATCTCGACAGCTTCCTTGCCGCGTCCGGGAAGGCCCCCTTCACCCGGCGGATCGTGATCGACAGCACCGATGACGACTGGACGGCGCCTGCGCGCGAGACCGCCCGCGATCAGGCAATCCCCGTCCTGCGCATCGGACTGAGGGACCTGGAGGACAGCCCGATCCTCTGGCGGAGTCTGCGCGGCGCCGGGCGGGTGGAAATGCGACCGGGCAAGAAGTTGCGCCCGCACCAGGCGGAGGCCTTGACCGCCGTGCGCGAGGGGTTGTCCCGGGCCGACCGGGGCAAGCTGATCATGGCTTGCGGGACGGGCAAGACCTTCACCGCGCTCAAGATCGCGGAGGTCATGGCCGAGCGGGGCGGGCGCGTTCTCTACCTTGTGCCGTCGCTTGCCCTGATGGCGCAGACGGTGCGGGAGTGGGCCGCCGACAGCGCCATTCCGCTGACGAGTTTCGCGGTTTGCTCGGATACGCAGGTTGGCAAGCGCCGGGTCGGGCGCGAGGACCTTGCGGAGATCGACGTGCTCGACCTGGCGTTTCCGGCGACCACCAATGCGGAGGAATTAGCCCTGAGAGCCACGGAGAGCGCCGCTGAGCGCCTTCTCGTGGTTTTTGGCACCTACCAGTCCCTGGACGTGGTTGGCGCTGCACAGGCCGCTCACGGGCTTCCTGCGTTTGACCTGATCATCTGCGACGAGGCGCACCGCACCACCGGGGCCACCCTTTCGGGGGAGGATGCGTCGAGTTTCGTGAAGACGCACGACAACGCGGTTATCCGGGGCCGGAAGCGGCTCTACATGACCGCGACCCCGCGCATCTACGGGGAGTCCGCCCGGAGCAAGGCCCGGGAGGTGTCCGCCGAACTCGCCTCCATGGACGACCCGGAAACCTACGGCGAGACGCTCTTCTACCTCGGTTTCGCCCGGGCGGTGGAGAAAGGGTTGCTGTCCGATTACCGGGTGATCGTGCTCGCCATGGACGAGGGTCTGGTCAGCGCCCAGGTGCAGGCCCGTCTGGCGGATGCGGACAACGAACTCAAGCTCGATGACGCGACCCGGATCGTGGGCTGCTACAAGGCGCTGGCGAAAGAGGGCCTGTCGGACGCGCCGGACGGGGTGCCCATGCGGCGGGCCATCGCCTTCTGCCGCGACATCGCGTCCTCGAAGCTGGTCGAGAAGCACTTCTCCGGGGTGGTGGACGAGTTTCTGGGGCAGGGTCCGCTGCTCGACCGCGAGGACCGCTTCCAGGTCGCCGTTCGGCATGTGGACGGCACAATGGGCGCGAAGGATCGGGGCCGGGCGCTGGACTGGCTGGACGCTCCCGCGCAGAACGCCTGTCATATTCTCAGCAATGCCCGTTGCCTGTCCGAGGGGGTGGACGTGCCCGCGCTGGACGCGATCCTGTTTCTGCACCCGCGCAACAGCCAGATCGACGTGGTGCAATCGGTGGGCCGGGTCATGCGCAAGGCCTCTGGCAAGAAACGGGGCCATGTGATCCTGCCCGTGGGCATCCCGCCGGGCGTGGCCCCGGAGGAGGCGTTGCAGGACAACGACCGGTACCGGGTGGTCTGGCAGGTCCTGAACGCGCTGCGTTCCCATGACGAACGGCTGGACGCGACGATCAACCAGGCGGGTCTCGGGCAGGACGTGAGCGACAGGATCGCCATCGTCGGCGGGGATGCTCCGGTGACGCGCATGGCGGAAACCGCCACGGTGGAGACCCTGCCCGGTCGCGGGGTGTCTCCGGGGCCGGAGATCGGGACCGGCGGGACAGCGGCGGAAGACCCGGAGGGCGATCGCCGCCAGCTTGAGATGACCTTCACCACGGGCGAACTGTCGCGGGCGGTGCAGGCGAAGCTGGTCGAGAAATGCGGCACCCGCGACTACTGGGAAGACTGGGCGGAAAGCGTGGGCGGGGTCGCGCAGACCCACATCACCCGCCTGACGACGCTCGTGCGACCCGAAGGCGGGTCCGGGCGCGCCGCCTTCGTGCGGTTTCTGGAAGACCTGCGCCGCACGATCAACAGCGCCATCACCGAGGCCGAGGCCATCGAGATGCTGGCCCAGCACCTGGTGACGCGGCCCGTCTTCGAGACTCTGTTCGACGGCGCACGGTTCGTGGCGGAGAACCCCGTCTCGCAAACGCTCTCCGGCGTTCTGGACGCGTTGGAGGGGCAGGGCCTGGAGAAGAGGCCGAAGACCTGGAGGGCTTCTACGCCAGCGTGCGGCGACGCACGGAGGGGATCACCGATCCCGCCGCCCGGCAGGCGCTGATCGTGGACCTTTACGATACGTTCTTCCGTCGGGCCTTTCCGAAGACCACGGCGCGGCTCGGGATCGTCTACACGCCGGTGGTGGCGGTGGACTTCATCCTGCGCTCGGTGGAGGACGTCCTGACCCGGGAGTTCGGGTGCAGGCTCCGGGATCGGAACGTGCATATCCTCGACCCGTTCACGGGGACGGGCACCTTCGTCACCCGGCTGCTGCAATCGGGCCTGGTCCCTCCGGGGGATGTCTCCCGCAAGTTGGCGGACGAGGTGCACGCCAACGAGCTCGTGCTGCTGGCCTACTACATCGCGGCGGTCAACGTGGAGACCGTGGCGCAGGCGCTCAGGGGCGGGAGCGCGCCTTACACGCCCTTCGCGGGCCTCTGTCTCACGGACACGTTCGCGGTCCATGAACAAAAGGATCTGGTGACCCGGCTGATGCCGGAAAACTCAGACCGGATCGCGCGGCAAAAGGCGCGGGACATCACCGTGATCGTCGGCAACCCGCCCTACTCGGCAGGGCAGAAAAGTCAGGACGACGATGCGCGCAACGTCCCCTACGGCACGCTTGATGCCCGCATCCGGGAGACCTACGCGGCCAAGTCGGAAGCAAAGTTGTTCAAGGGAATTTACGACAGCTACATCCGGGCCATCCGCTGGGCTTCCGACCGGATCGGGGAGCGCGGCGTGATCGGGTTCGTGACCGGAAGCGCGTGGATTGAGCGCGGGTTTGCGGATGGTTTGCGCAAATGTCTCGCCGAGGACTTCACGAACCTCTACGTGATCCACCTGCGGGGCGATATCCGCAAGAACATGTTGAGCCGGGGAAAGGCCGGAGAAGGCGAAAACATCTTCGGACAGGGGAGCATGACCGGCACCGCCATCTCGCTGCTGGTCAGGAACCCTGACGTATCGGAACGGGGGGCGATCTTCTATCACGACATCGGGGATTACCTGAACCGGGAGGACAAGCTTGCCCGGATATCCGGCTTCGGCTCCATACGCGGCATCACGCAGGCGAACGCCTGGACCCGGATAGTGCCCGACCCTCACGGCGACTGGCTCGACCAGCGCGACGACAGCTTCAAAAACTTCCTGCGGCTGGGAAACAAGAAACCCGTGCCGGAACCGGTGCTGTTCGACCTGCATTCCCTTGGGGTAGTTACCAATCGCGACGCCTGGTGCTACAACCCCTCGAAGCCCCGGCTCGCGGAAAACGTCGCGCGGACCATCGAATTCTACAACGCCGAGGTGGCGCGCCGGAAGACCCTCGCCGTCGATGACGGCCCGGCCCCCGCCATCGCCCGTGATCCGAAACGGATCAGTTGGACCCGTGCTTTCGAAGCCGATCTCAAGCGCGGCAAGCCGCTGGACCCGGGCGACGGCGTGGCCATGCGGAGCCTCTACCGACCGTTCACGAAGCAGTGGCTGCACTACAGCCGCCGCCTCAACGAGATGGTCTGCAAAATGCCCGCGATCTTCCCGGAGCCGGGGCTTGAGAACCGGGTGATCGCGGTGACGGGCATCGGCGCGCGGGCGGGGTTTTCCTGTCTGATGGCGGATGCGATTCCGAACCTGCATTTCATGGATACAGGCCAGTGCTTCCCTCTCTACCGCTACGAGCCGGTGAAGGACGACGCGCCCGCCCTGGACCCTCTGAGCGCAGCGGAACCGGGCGAGGAGATCACCGCGCCTTCGGGGCGGCGCTACCGCCGCCGGAGCGCGCTTTCCGGCCAGGCCATGGCCAGGGTCAGGTCCGCCTATCCGGAGGCGGCCATCACCGATGAGGACGTATTCCAGTACCTCTACGGCACCCTGCATTCGGAGGATTATCGCAGCCGCTTCGCGGCCAATCTCGCGAAGGAACTGCCGCGCCTGCCACTGATGCGTACATGGGACGGGTTTGAGGCGTTCCGCGATGCGGGCAAGGCGCTTGCCGACCTGCACATCGGGTTCGAGAGCGTCGATCCCTGTCCCGTGACGATCCGGCAGGGCGATATGGCGCTGGCCGTGATCGACGACCCGGAGCGCTTTTTCCGGGTCGAGAAGATGCGCTTCGGCGGTCCCGCCCGCAAGGCGGACAGGATCACGGTGCACTACAACGCGAACATCACCATCGAGGACATCCCGCCGGAAGCCTGGGACTACGAGGTCAACGGCAAGCCCGCGCTGACCTGGGTCATGGAACGCCAGAAGGTCAGGACCGACAAGAACAGCGGCATCGTAAGCGATCCCAACGCCTGGGCGACGGAGACCGTGGGCGATCCGGCCTACCCCTACCAGCTGTTTCGCCGGGTGATCACCGTGGCGCTGGAAACCCGCGCGATTGTGCGGGGGCTGCCTACCATGGATCTGGAGTTGGATGACCGGGAGAACAGCGCATGACGGCGATAACCATCGCACATCCGTTCCGGCTTCGAGGGGCGTTCCGGGTCCCGCCATGTTGCTGGCCAGAACCCGGCCTTGCCGAAACTTTCCAGGAGACCGGGCGATGAGCGTACAGCGCCAGGCAAATAAACCGTCCGTCCGCGGGGCGACCTATCAGGACGTGCTTGATGCTCCCGCGCACAAGGTCGCCGAAATCATCGGCGGAACCCTGCACACGCAGCCAAGACCGGCCATGCCGCACGCACAGGCAAGTTCACGATTGATCCGCAGAATTGGAGGCCCGTTTGATGATGATATTGGCGGTCCCGGCGGCTGGTGGATCGTGTTCGAGCCGGAGCTTCACCTTGGCGGGGAGATTCTGGTTCCCGATCTGGCGGGCTGGCGGCGCGAGACGATGCCCAAGTATCCCTCGGGCGCATTTTGCACCATCGCGCCGGACTGGGTGTGCGAGGTGCTGTCGCCCTCGACGCGCCAGTTGGACCAGGGCGGCAAGCGGATGGCCTATGCCCGCGAGGGTGTCTCGCATCTATGGTTCGTGGACCCCGACGCCCGCACTCTGGAGGCATTCGCGCTCCGGGACGGCCAGTGGGTGCTGATCGCCTCGCTGGCGGAGGACGCGCCGGTCTCTGTCGCGCCTTTCGATGCGATCACGTTCAGCCTTGGCGATCTCTGGCCGGAGGGTGGAAGCTCGTGACGATGGAGGCGGTCGAGATCATACTGAGCGAAGAGAGCCGGTGGAGTGAAAAACGGACGTACACGACGGAAATTGACCATGTGGGGTCGAGTACCGCTCAGTGATAAATCGTATGCTAAAGCGGTTCTTGCTCACCTTGAATCGTGGGGGATTCCCTCGGGCGAGATTTTCTGATTCTCTGTTGCTGAGGAGGATCAATTCATGCCCGCACCGTTGTCACCGGATATTCGCCATCGTTTTCAGGTTCTGTGCCTGGAGGGTCATTCTGCGCGGGAGATTGGTCGTCGACTGCTGATCTCCGCTGCACCCGCCGTGCGGTTTGCAGACTGCCTGCGGCGGACCGGTGGCATTACCCCAAAGGCCAACCCGCGCCGTCAGGGACATGGCCGGCTGGTGCCCTGCGAGGGCTTCTTTGCGGAGTTGGTTGAACAAGACCCGGATATCACGCTGAAGGAGCTTCGGGCCGCCCTGTTGGACGCCCATGGCGCGCGCATCACTGTCAGGGATCGAGGGGTCGGTTCCGGTAGGGGGCAGGATCGTACGTTAGCGAACCTCACGGACCCATTTCGCAATACGTGCTGCGGCTTTTTGGGGCGTGAGGTTGGTTGTGTCCAGCTTCAGGAGGTGGCTGGCATCCGACCCGTATAGGGGCTTTGCGTCGGTCTGGTTCCGTAAAGCCATGTCTGGGTCGCGTGGTTTTCTTTTCCTATCGCGGTCTTCGGATGAAATTCGTTCAATGTTCTCCTTAAGGTCACAGTGGACATGGACGACGCATAACGGGGGCCGGACCTTCCCGAGTTTCTCAATCCGATCCCATTCTTCATCTCCCCAATCCGAATTGCCCGCGAGAACGGTCGTCAGAACGACGGGCTGGTGGGGAGGAAGTTTATGGATCAGGTCGTGTGCAATCCCTTCGATCTTCGCGACCGTTTCCCTGAATTCTGGTGACTTGAACTCGGTCAGGGCGAACGCGACGTTGTACACGGAATGTATGTCCATCAGCCGTCCCTCAATCTGATTGATCAGTTCGCGCCCGATGGTGAGTTTTCCAACGCCTGGATAGCCATTCAGGACAATAATCATCCATTACCTCCCTGATCCAAGCCTTGCCGTTTCAGGGTTCGATAGACGGTTGGGCGCGACACGGAGAACACCTCGGCCAAATCGCTGATGGAATAGTCGCCGGTGACGTGCATGCGGGTCAGTTCGCGTTGCTGTTTTTCGGAGAGTTTGGGTTGCTTGCCGCGCAGTTTGCCCTTCGCGCGGGCGATGGCCATGCCCTCGCGGGTACGCATGCGGATAAGGTCGGCCTCGAACTCGGCAAAGGTCGCGAGGATGTTGAAGAACATCTTCCCCATTGGATCGGCGGGGTCATGGACCGATGCGCCGAGGGCGAGTTTGACGCCTTTGGCTTCAAGCTGGTCTGCTATGGCGCGAGCGTCTGGAACGGATCGGGCCAGGCGGTCGAGTTTGGGCACGACAAGCGTGTCACCCGCACGCACGGCTGCGAGGGCTTGATTCAGACCGGGACGGGCGCGGTTGGTGCCCGTCAGTCCGTGATCCGTGTAGATGCGATCCTCGGCGACACCCAGGTTGGCCAGGGCTGCACGCTGTGCCGTCAGGTCTTGATCGTTGGTGGAGCAGCGGGCGTATCCGATTTTTGTCGCGGTCATGGGGAAAGTGTACGAATAAGGGGCCTTAATCGCAAATTCAATCGTACCAAGTATCTGAGACGCCCAAAGCAGCGGTTTCATGCGGTGCTCTTGTCCGCTTGTAACTGTCCGCTGATCGGATCTCTATCGGACACTCTCTCAGACGACTTCCAGGACAATCCATCATGCCAAGACGGTCCATCCTGACCGAGCGACAGCGTTCGGCTCTTTTCAATCTGCCAACGGATGAGGCAACGCTGTTGCGACACTACACCCTGGCCGATGATGACATCGAACATATCCACGCCCGGCGAAAGGCGTCTAACCGGCTTGGCTTCGCCTTGCAGCTCTGCGCATTCCGCTATCCGGGCCGGTTGCTGACACCGGGCGAGGTCATTCCATTGGAGGTGAGCCGATTCATCGCTGCCCAGCTTGGCATGCAATCGGATGATCTCGCAGGATATGCCTTTCGCGAAGAGACCCGGCGCGATCATCTCGTCGATCTGCGTGCCCTCTACGGTTACAAGATGTTCTCGGGCCGGGGTGCGCGTGATCTGAAAGCTTGGCTGTCAGAGCAAGCTGAGCACGCCCGGTCGAACGAAGAGTTGGCCCGCCGGTTTGTCGAAGAATGCCGCCGCACCCAGACCATCCTGCCGGGGGTCTCGGTAATCGAGCGGCTGTGCGCCGATGCCCTTGTTGCGGCGGAGCGCCGGATAGAAAGCCTGGTCGCCAGCCGTCTTGATCGCGACATGCAGGAACGCCTCGACACCCTGCTTACCGAGATCATTGATGGCACAGTCACCCGGTTTGTCTGGCTGCGTCAGTTCGAGGTTGGCAGCAACTCGGCAGGCGCATCCCGGTTGTTGGGCAGACTGGAGTTTCTGCAAGCGTTGGCAATACCGCCGGAAATCCTGGCAGATGTCCCACCACACCGGATTGCCCGGCTGCGTCGTCAGGGAGAGCGGTACTTTGCCGATGGCTTGCGCGACATCACCAGTGACCGGCGTCTGGCAATCCTCGCGGTCTGCGCCGTGGAATGGCAGGCCAGATTGGCCGATGCCGTGGTCGAGACCCATGACCGGATCGTCGGCAAGACCTGGCGAGAGGCCAAGAAGCTCTGTGATGTTCGTATCGACGATGCCAGATCGTCTCTGCAGCAGACATTGTGCTCCTTCAAAGATTTGGGCGCTGCTTTGCTGGAAGCTAAAGGCGATGGCACGTCGCTCGATGCCGCGACCGAAACCGTCTGCGGTTGGGGCAGGCTGGAGGGACTGGTGGCCACGGCCACTCAACTGACGGGCACCATGGCCGCCGACCCCCTGAGCCATGTTGTCCAAGGGTATCACCGGTTTCGGCGATACGCGCCCCGCATGTTGAAGGCACTTGATATTCAGGCCGCACCGGCGGCGGAGCCCTTGGTGCGGGCGGCTCGAAACATCGCGGACAGGTGCAGCGGTCGCCAACCGATCGGCTTCATCAAACCAGGCTCAAAATGGCACCGCCATCTCAAGGCTCAGAAAGACGACGATCAGCGCCTTTGGGAGGTCGCGGTTCTGTTCCACCTGCGCGATGCATTCCGATCCGGTGACATCTGGCTTGCCCATTCCCGTCGCTATGCCGATCTGAAACAGGCCCTTGTCCCGATGGAAGTGGCGAAAGCGACACCGCGCCTGACGGTGCCTTTTGATCCGCAGGCCTGGATCGCGGATCGCAAAGCCAGATTGGCCGATGGGCTCGAACGTTTGGCGAAGACCGCTCAGGCGGGCACAATCCCCGGCGGATCAATCGAAGACGGCATATTGAAAGTAGACCGGCTAGTTGCTGACGTTCCTGACGCCGCCGACGATCTGGTCCTCGATCTCTACAACCGCCTGCCCACTGTCCGGATCACCGATCTACCGCAGGAGGTCGATGATGCGGTCGGATTTACCGATGCTTTCACGCACTTGCGCACGGGTGCACCGTGCAAAGACAGGATTGGCCTTTTGAACGTGCTGCTGGCTGAAGGGCTGAACCTTGGCCTGAGCAAGATGGCCGACGCCACCAACACCCACGACTATCTCCAGCTCTCGCGCCTGTCGCGGTGGCACATCGAAAGCGATGCCATCAACCGGGCACTTGCCATGGTAATCGAGGCGCAGGCCAAGCTGCCCACGGCCCGGTTCTGGGGCGGCGGCGTAACCGCATCCAGTGACGGGCAGTTCTTCCCGGCAGCGCGACAGGGCGAGGCGATGAACCTGGTCAACGCCAAATATGGATCAGAGCCGGGACTGAAAGCCTACACTCATATCTCTGATCAGTTCGGCCCGTTCGCGACCCAGAACATCCCGGCGACGGTGAACGAGGCACCCTATATCCTGGATGGCCTGTTGATGAACGAAACGGGCCGCAACATAGAGGAGCAATATGCCGACACCGGCGGTTTCACCGATCATGTCCTTGCCGTCACGGCGCTTCTGTCCTACCGGTTCATCCCGCGCATCCGCGATTTGCCGTCCAAACGCCTCTATCTCTTCAATCCCGCTACCGCGCCGAAAGAACTGCGCGGACTGATCGGCGGCAAAATCAGGGAAAAGCTGATTGTCGAGAACTGGCCGGACATCCTACGCACGGTGGCGACGATGGCAGCGGGTGTCATGCCACCCAGCCAGTTGCTGAAGAAGTTCGCATCCTACCCGCGCCAGCACGAACTGGCCCTGGCCCTCCGGGAAATCGGACGTATCGAGCGCACCCTGTTCATAATCGAATGGCTGCTCGATGCCGACATGCAACGACGCGCGCAGGTCGGGTTGAACAAGGGCGAAGCCCATCACGCGCTGAAAAATGCCCTTCGCATCGGACGCCAAGGCGAAATCCGAGATCGTACCGCTGAAGGCCAGCACTACCGCATGGCCGGATTGAACCTGTTGGCTGCGATCATCATCTACTGGAACACCCTTTACCTCGGCCAGGCTGTCACCGAACGCAGCCATGGTGGATTGACTTGCGCGCCAGAGCTTCTCTCGCACATCTCACCACTCGGATGGGCACACATTCTCCTCACGGGCGAGTACAGATGGAGAAATCTGAGATAGTCATCGCTAACGTACGATCCTGCCCCCTACCGGAACCGACCCCTGTCAGGCCGGAGGCGCGGGACTGAGCCGGACAGGCGACGCACGGGGGCGGTGGGCATGGACCGCCGCCCTTCGGTCATGCCAAAAACAGACAGTCACGGACGGGCACGGGGACAGACACCGACAGGTACGGACAGTCACCGTGTCGCAAAAAGACGGCGCATAGTCGCAAATAGGCAGTCACGGACGGGTACGGGACAGTCACCGACAGGTACGGACAGTCACCGATGTCGCAAACAGGCAGCGGATGGTCGCCGATAGGCAGGTACGGACAGGTACGAGAGAAGGGCGCACTTAGGCATTACCTTCCGGCAATGCGCGACGCGCCCCTGACGGGGGCGCGGGACACCGCCCGAGGCGGTGGACCGGGAGGCGGATCGGGGATAGCGCGGTTGCGCCAGGAAGGCGAGGAAAACACGGTCCGGCGCGGCGGTCGGCGTCAAGGCGGGGCCGCCGATGACGTCCTGCCGCCTGGGTGGGCGAGACCCTGCCGCGCACAGTGTCGTGCCGTGGCTCCAGGAGAGGTGCCGGTTCCGGATGGTGTGTGTTTCCGCCAATCAGGCGAGGTGGCCGTCAGCGGCGCTGCCCGGCGCGCCGGGAGGCGTTTCCGGGATTGGGGTGCCCGGCCTCAGTTCCGACGTGGTACGGCGAGTACGGCCTCAAGGCTCTCGGCGTCGAGCACCGCATCGAGCCAGGCGTCGAGGTCGGCCAGCGCCGCCGCGCGGATGCGCGCCTCCTCCGGTGCCGGCACATCGCCGAAGCGGCGTCGCAGAAGCCGCAGAAGCGTCTCGGCCTTGCCCTCGGCCTTGCCGCGCGTGATCAGCGTCTCCGCAATGGTTCCCATGAGTGCCTCCCATGTTCCGGGCCGTGCGAGCTGGCCCGCCGCCGCCAGATCGGTCTCGTCGATGTTGAACTGCGCCACGATATAGGCAATCATCTGTCTTTCCAAGGTGCCACCCTCGGGCAGCGCCGCGAGGATCTCCACCAGTGTCTCCCGCGGCACATGGTCCGCGAAGGCCAGCACAAGCGCCGTCAGCACCGCCCGCGCCGTCCGGTCTCCGGGAAGCGCGCCGGGTTCCGTCCGGGCGAGATCGTGCAGGATGTACTCCATCGACCGCGACAGCGCTGCCAGCGGCTCCGGGGCCACGATCATGCCGGGGACCGAGCGTGGCACGCTCCAGCGCCGCGCGCCATGGTAGTAGACCACCGGCACGATCGGTGGCAGGCCGCCCGTCGTGCCCTTCCCGACGATATGCGTGGACCAGATGCGCGAGAGATAGCGCAGCAGTTGCACCGGCACTTCGGGGTCGGGATACGATTTATGCTCCAGCAGCAGGTAGACCAGCGCGGTCCCGCCATTCGTCAGTTCTCCCTCGAAGAGGGCATCGGCCTGGTGGCCGGCGAGCGCCTCGTCGATCCACGAGCCCGGGACCTGCCTGACCGGCGTGTCCGCGAGCAGGGCCGCGATCTCTTCGGGCAGGCTGTCGCGCACGAGGCGGTCGGCGCGGTCCACGTCCTCCAGCATGGCGCGGAACATCGCGTCGTGCGGCATGTTCGAGGGGGTGGCCATGGGCCATGCCTTGTCGATGGGGGACCGTCGGAGGGTCTTCGGCCACCATGGCAGGAACGGACGCGGAAGACCAGCGCGGGATGACGCCGGTTCAACGCCCGCCGACAGGTGTCGGGGGGTCCCCCGACACCTGTCGGCGGCATTGATATCGTTGATCTTTTTGCGGACACACCCTGTCCGGGCCGCGTGTGCTACCAGTCGAGATCGAAGTCGTCGTCGAGACCGTGACCGTGGTCCTGTTCGCGGGTGCGCCGGTATGCGTCCTCGCGGTCCTCGCTGGCGGCGCGGCGCTCCGCGTTCTCCCGGCCCATTTCCGTCACCGGCTCGGGTTCCTCGCCCCGGCGTCCGGCCTCGCGGGCGGCGGCGCGCTCGGCCTCGGTCCGCGACGGTCCCATGTGCTCGGTGGCCTCGCGCTCCCGGCGCGCCGCCTCCACCGTGTCGCCGCGCGCGAGCGCCTCTTGCCGCCGGGTCTTGAAGGACCGGTGATCGGCCTGGTAATCGATCCCCGCCCGCTCATGGGCCTCGTTCAGCATCGAGGCCCAGGCGGCGCGCAGATAGGGCAGTTCCGTCACCCGTCCGTCAGAGCCGGGATGGAGTTCCCGAACCTTCTCGTCGAACCCCTCCGGTCCCCGGCGGCGGTCGGAGACCATGACATGGGCATGGTGGTTGCGGCTGTCGCCGCCGCGCGAGGGTTCGTGGATGGCGAGGGTGGCGACCACCCCGTAGCGGCGCACCAGCAGTTGCGCGAAATCATGCGCCAGCGCGCCGCGCGAATGGACCTTGATCTCGATGTGAAAGTATTTGTCGTCGACGCTCACCGGGCCGCCCGACCCGACCGCCCCTCCGGCGGTGCGGCCGGGTCGGGCGGCCCGTTGATTATCGACGACAAATACTTTCACATCGAGATCAAGGTCCACTCACGCGGCGGCGGCGCGGCGCGGCCTTATTCGATGGAGGTTGTCCCGATAGTCCACGGGAGGGACCTGTGGGCCCACCGGGTCACCCGGCCCGCCGGTGGATGGCCGGGTGAGGCGCGGCTCTTGCAGTTGCGATGAGTGTTTAAAGCTGGTTCGGGCAGGGCATGAGCCAATCGAGCCCGGCGCGGTTCCGGCTCACCAGTCGAGATCGAAATCATCGTCGAGACCGTGACCACGGTTCTGCTCGGGTTCCCGGCTCGGCATAGTCAGACCGCGCTGATTGCCCTGGCCGAGCAGGGATCGGGGTGCGTGTTTCCTTGGTCAGTTGCCTGGATGTTTCGTCGAGACAGACCAGGGGTTGTTTCGGGTCCTGCGGGCGGGTGTAGACATCAAGCACGTCTTCCATCGCCGCCACAAAGGCTGCATCGGCCTTGGGCGGGATCACCCAATAGCGGCTTTGGTGCGGTTTGAGCGCGTTTTTTTGAGCACCCGCCGGATGGTCGTGTCGCTGGTGGCCTCGACAATCCCCGGTTCAACCACGCGCTTTTCCAACAAACGCAGCGACCAACGGGCATGGCCTTGCGGAGGCTCGGAGCAGGCAAGGGCGATCAACCTTGCCTCCGCTTCCCCATCAAATACGCGCAAAGGTGCAGTAGACCTTTTCTTGCGCGACAGGGCCGCCTCCAACCCTTCCTCCACGAGTTGTCGGCGGGTCCGCGGAACTGTCGAGGAACTGGTCTCCAGAGCCTCGGCGGTCCGCGCATCAGACCAACCGGGGCCTTCCGCCGACACGTCCGCCTTAAGCAATATCCGCGCCTTCAAAAGTCGATACGCAACACCGATGCCCTTGCAGATCATTTCCTCCAACTCTGCGCGTTCTTCGCTCGACAGTCGAACCACAAATTTCGCCGCGGGACCACGTTTGCCCATCTCTCACACCTCCCAGGTTTTGCCCGGAAAGAGATTCAGAGAAACCAAACCGTGTCAAGTCATGCGAAACAGGGCACTAGGCTTACTCCGCAGCCTCTTTCTGCTTTTCTTCGGGAAGAGGGACTTTCATGTCCTCGGCACCGATGGCAATGGCGCGCTCGACAAGCGCGTTGTAGGCGGCGGCGGTCAACCCTGCCGTTTTCGCCGCATGAAGGCGACGGATGGCGAAATGCGGGTTGAGGATGACGGCATGGGAGAACTCGCCTGCCGTGCCCGAGGCGATGCGTATGAAGCCTAGATTGGCAAGCTCCCTCATGCGTTCCTTCCAAGAGCGCACCGCACGCTGGCCGGTGTAGCCCGAGTAGAAGGCAAGCCCGTCGGCGTTCTGCAAGCTGACATACATCTCGTCGAACGCCTGCCCCCAGAGGGCAAGGTAGGTCATCGACGTGCGTTTGCTGCCCGGAGCCAGATCGTCGATGATGTTCATGATCAGCGGCATCGTGCGCGGCACGGATGTGAAGCCGTCATAGACGTTGCGGTGCCACAGATCGTCGGGAGACAGATCAGGCCAGAGCTTCGAGCGAAGGTCTGTAATTTTCTTGGCGATTTTCTTCTTGGGTGTCCTGACCATGGGAGCCTCATGTGCTATAGCACATTACTTTTTCATAGCGCACTTTCTAAACGCAGGCGCTTCTTGGCTGCCATGATAGGTAATGCGTTCGCTAAATTCAGGGTGTCCGCATTCAACAGCCAACACACTGTCTATTTCAGTTGCGACGAATTTCTGCTGTTTGGCCTTTTCCAGAAACGACTGGACTTCTGTTGTTTAAGAAGCGTTAGTGCTCACACCTTCCAAGTCGCCCGGGATTGCCGGGCTCCACTCAGTACAGGGCGAGGGATTGGCCTTCGTCAGAAGAGTGGAGAGAATTATGACGACCAGGAACGAACAAAAACCCGAAGGCTCGGCTGCCAAAACGGTCAGTGCAAAACCCACCCGCCAGCAGCAGCTTACCAAACTCCTGGGGCGCAAGTCCGGCGCCACAATCGCGCAGCTACAGAAGGCTTTTGGATGGCAGCCTCATACTGCGAGGGCTGCGATTTCAACACTGCGCAAAGCCGGGTTTCCGGTAGAACGCGCTGATGCCGATAAAGGGCCTGTCTATCGTATCGTCGGGGAGACCTGAGGTCATGACGAATAAAGGAGATTCGAATCTTGAGCGGGCAATTAAAGGCATCGACATGCTGGACCGGGGTGGATGCCTTGATCGTTGGCGAGAGGCGTTCGGCCGGCCTCCGCCAAAGTATCTCTCGCCTCAATTCATGAAGCGGGTTTTGACTTGGGAACTGCAAAACAAGGAACTGGGCGGGCTTTCTGCCGGGACCGGGCGCCGCATGAGGCAAGTTGCTTCAGGCAAGACGCCACCGGCAAAGGCGAGGCCGGGATCGCATCTGGTTCGGGAATGGAACGGGCGGACCTACCATGTTGAGGTTGTGGATGGCGGCTATGTCATGGATGGCAAATCATGGCGGTCTTTATCGGCCATTGCCCGTCACATCACCGGCGCCCGGTGGTCCGGCCCACGCTTCTTCGGGGTTCAGTGATGCGACGGGTCCGCTGTGCCGTCTATACCCGCAAGAGCTCGGAAGACGGGCTGGAGCAGGACTTCAACTCGCTGGATGCCCAGCGTGAAGCCTGTGAAGCCTATATAGCCAGCCAGAAACACGAGGGCTGGGAACTGCTGCCCGACCCCTACGACGATGGCGGCATATCGGGCGGTCATCTGGATCGCCCGGCGCTTCAACGGCTGATGCAGGCTGTGGATGAAAAGCGCGTTGATCAAATTGTGGTTTACAAGATCGACAGGTTGACGCGTTCTCTGGCCGACTTTGCCAGGCTGGTCGACCGTCTGGATGAGGCCCAGACGTCCTTTGTCTCAGTTACTCAAAGCTTCAACACCGCTACAAGCATGGGGCGCCTGACCCTGAACATGCTGCTCAGCTTTGCCCAATTTGAACGTGAGGTCACGGCAGAGCGCATCCGGGATAAGATCGCCGCGTCCAAGAGGAAGGGTATGTGGATGGGAGGAAACGTTCCGCTTGGCTATCAGCCAGACGGCCGGACGCTAATGATGGACGAGGCTGAAGCTGAAACGATCAGGACGCTTTACGACCTCTATCTGAAACACGGCACCCTGCGGGACGTGAAAGAACAGGCAGAGAAACTCGAATTCAGATCCCGGCGCCGTGAACGAGCGGACGGTCGGATGTCAGGTGGAACGCATTTCGATCGTGGTCACCTCCAGCATATTCTGAGCAATCCGGTCTATGCGGGGCGAATCCGTCACAAGAAACAGGTCTATGAGGGGCGGCATCCAGCCATCATTGATCCGGCGGTCTGGGACAAGGTTCAGGACATGTTGCAGAGCGGGGCCTCTATCGCACGCGGTTCAAGAAAAAAGGCAACAACATCTCTGCTTGCGGGTACGCTCTTTGATGAAACCGGCGATCGTCTGACGCCCAGCCACAGCTGCAAGAACGGCAAACGCCTGCGCTATTACATGTCCCGCAGGCTGGTGAAAGATCGCAGTCGGAAACATCCTGACGCCTGGCGGCTGCCCGCAGATCAGGTGGAGGGCTTGCTGGCTGAGCTGATTGGGCAGCATTTGGGCCGACCTGGCGCGGCGGTCGCAATGACCGAAGGTTTGCCGGCAGCCGAAGTGTCAGACGCATCGAAAAGGCTTCAGCAGCGAGACACTGTGACGGAACGTTTGGCCTTGATTGAACGGGTTGATCTGCAACCGGGCTCCCTGACGGTACGGCTGGACAAGGCACTGCTTGCTGACCGTCTTGGCAGCAAACCGGAACAGATCAATCTGGCTGAATTGACAATCGAAGCTCCATTCCAGATGCGCCGACGTGGCGTGGAAATGAAACTGCATCTCGGCGAGCCGCCGGCAGAGATCGACAGAACGCTTGTGCAAAACATCGACAAGGGGCGCAGCTGGCTGGCAATGGTCATCGCGGGCAAAACCTTCTCCGAGATCGCTGGCACCGAAGGCGTCTCGAAACGCCGTGTTCAGGATGTGACCAACCTGGCATTGCTTGCGCCTGACGTTCTTGACCGCATCGCAGCCGGTGAACAGCCCGATGGTCTCACCACGGACTACCTTATCAAGACCCGCTTCTCCGCCGTCTGGTCTGAACAGCACGAACAGTTCGCCACTCTCTAAAGCCCCACATTCCAAACTCGTACCGCCGGAATCGCAAACAGAGACTGCGACCGGAAATCGGCCCGGTTCGTGCTCTTATCTGCGTCTCTGCTGAAATCCCTGCATGCCAAACGCCCGAAATCACGCGACAATCGCGTGGCAAACTCTCAGCGTCCGATAACAGGGAAGTGGTTGGCTGGGACGGGAGGACTCGAACCTCCAACCTACGGTACCAAAAACCGGTGCTCTACCAATTGAGCTACGTCCCAAGCGCGCCGGACAATAGTGCGAGGCGTCCCGCCCCACAACCGGAAATCCTGCTTGCAGCCTGCCGCCCACACCAGTATATCCTCGCAACCGGTCGGCGGAGTGTAGCTCAGCTTGGTAGAGCACTGTCTTCGGGAGGCAGGGGCCGCAGGTTCAAATCCTGCCACTCCGACCAATGATTTCAGAGAAATTTCGAAATTATCAATTTTGACCGCGAAGAAATCTGCGAGGGTTCAGGTGAAATCTTTGGTCGTTTTGTTCTCTAGGCGCTGAATGACAGCGATGCCGATCCATGGTCTGTGCCGTCGGTGATCGTGGTCCATTGAGGTTGCTCGATGCCTCTTGTTGCATGGCCGGGGATGACGGAGAGGCCGCACCATATTCCCAGCCCTGCGATCGCGCTCAGTTTGCGCCGGTGGAAACCTCTACGGGGCGTACCATCGTTGTTTGCGGTTGCGGCCTATTCATGCATACGGTCCAGGTAACCGGAGTGTCGCCGCGGGCATAGTCCGGTTTTGGGGCTGCCCATCCTGGGGCTGTTTGCCAGGTTATCGGCGACCGCGTATGCCAGTCTTCGGTCGAAAAGCTGACGCCCGGCTGGGGCAGATGTCTGCGCAACCTTTGGCACCAGGGGTAGGTGTGCCAGAAATCATAGGTGGCGCCGGCGCCCATCACGTCGTTACGCTGCGCCCCGACACCGTACGCCATCCGCCCGTTCGGGTCCGCGCCCTGCGCCCGGGCGCCCGCGGCGTTTACATGGCTCAGTCCGATATAATGTCCGAATTCGTGGATCGCGACGACAAAGCCGTTTGTCCGCGGATAGACATCATGGGTCGTCAGCAATCCGATGGACTGGTTCTGGCGCCAGGCACATTCGCGGGCGTTTCCGGTCAATGTGTTTGGCGAGTGCATGTAGGAGCGAAAATCGCCGGTGGGTTCACCTTGAGCGTTTCGCTGCATCCGGTAAGCGTTGACGACGCAATGCGGATGACGCGCTCCGAAATCCAGATCAAGCTGCAGGCGCAGGCTGATAGCGGGCGCGATCCGTTCGGCTCCGTTTTGCACCGTTTGACTGGCGGCCCAATCACTATCGGGCAGTAGCCAATAGCGACCAGACCAGCCGCCTTCAACGACCCGTTTCAGGGCCTCTTTGAACCAAATTTCCGCGCGGCCATCGTCCCAGTCGATTGTCTGAACCGTGACGGGATTTCCTTGGAAATCCCGATACTGCAACGCCTCGGCCGGCATCAGGTTCAAGCGCATCCGGACCCGCAGCGTAAGCGTCGCGTGGCGGCGTTGCGAGACGTCGCGAACCCACAGTGTCGAGGCCATCCAATCATCGTCGACATTTTCAATAATAGGCATTTTTTTGCTCCCCATCATCGTTCACCCCGAGAAGGCTAGCGTGCAGTCAGTGCTGGTGAAAACTGCAAGAATTTTTGCCCCCGCTCGACCCGGCGCTCCTTGCACGCCCTGCTTTCGGGCGTTGGCTGGGGGTTTGTGTTGGCCGGATCTGACAGAGATGGAAGGAGCTGAGGTTGCTGAAACGGTGTCTCAACTTGGCCCTGAAGCGAGGCGTCTGGCGGATGCGAGGCCCATTTGGTATTCTTTGTTGGTTGGAAGGGACTTTCGTTGCAGTTTTGCGGGAAGACAGAGTTTGACCCTTAAGTCGTCAGGAATTTCACGAACTTTGATCGTTGAGGACGATCCCAGTTTGTGCCGGACGCTGAAACGCGGGCTTCGCCGCCATTGCGACGAGGTTCGCACCGCCGGGACCGCACGGCGCGCCATTTCAGTTTTGCGCGACTGGCAGCCGGATTTGCTGATCATCGATTTTAGGCTGCCAGATGGGACCGCGATCGATGTGCTCGGGTCAGTCGATGGCGGCGCGCCATTGCCCCGGTCGATTGCCATCAGCGCCTATGCCGAGCCGGTCGAAGCCTTTGATTTGGCCCGGCTTGGCGTGACAACCTATCTTACGAAACCCGTCTCGTTGAGCGATCTTGATGCCGCAATTGAACACACGTTGCTGGAGCCGCCAAACATCGACCCAGCCATTCGCAATGCTGTCGGGCATTTCGGTTTGAAGGCGGTCGAGGCGAATGTGCGCGGCGTCATGGTCAACGAGGCTTTGCAACGGTCGAATGGTAGCCGCCGGGGCGCGGCCCGGTTGCTTTCGGTTTCGCGGCAGTTTCTGCAACACACATTGCGCCGTTGAACGTGAAACAGGCATCGACGGTTCCGGCGGCCGACAATGCCGAACTGGTTCGCAACATCATCCTGGACGCGGCCCGTTCGGCCGAATTTGCAATCAGTTGGGCCCGGATCATCATCGTTGCGCTGATGTTGGCGCGCTTTATGATGCTGCAGCCGACGTTTTGGGCTTGTTTGATTGTTTTGCCAGCCGCTGCAGCGGCTTTTCTGTTTTCTGGCGTATTCATTACCGGAAAGGTCCCCGGCAGGCATCTTCAGAGATGGCTTTTTCTTTCGGTTGGCCTGGACTGCGTCCTTTGCACCGCGGTTCTGGCGAATAACATCGCGCTCCCTTGGGAGGGATTCCCAGGCACGTTGTACCTGCCTGACACAGCGATCCTGCTGGTCGTTACAATCGCTGCCGGGTTTCGGCTTTCGCTGGCCATCGCGATCTTTGGCGGGTTGATGAACATCGCTTCTTTGCTGGCGCTTTTGATGTGGGAAGCGGCCACCCAGCCCGCCGGATTCGAGCAGAAATCAGAGGCGTTGGCCATGTGGTTGATCATGCTGGCCGGGACCACGATCGCGGCCGGTATCTCGGCCGTCCGAACACGGTCGATTTCACTTCAGTCGGCGCAAAAATCGGTGCGCCTGCACCAGATGCGCGACGGCGTCGCAACATTGCTGCAAACCCATCATGACGCCCACGGTTTGTTGTCCTCGGTCGTTCTGAATGCCGAGATGCTGATCGAACGGGTGGGATCACAGGACCAGGAAGCCAAAGAGATCGCCGAGGATCTGAGCGCTGATCTGAACATGGTCGGCGGTGTCCTGCACAACGTCAAGCACGGCGCGCGGGGTCAATTGGACGCGATGACCGATCCGGTTGCCATCGATCTTGGGCAGCAGACGGACGCCATGCTGAAGAGGCTGCAGCCAAACTTTCCGGAAATTGAAATTGTTCACGACCCGGTTGATGGCGCCATGGCGGTTCTTGCAGGCGGTGCGCCTTCGTTGCAGCGAATGTTGACGAACCTTGTCGCCAATGCAGCGCAGGGCAATGGCTTGGCGGCCGCACAGAGGATTGAGGTCGGCATCAAGGTCAACGGGTCCGGGGTCGCGCTTTTGACCGATGACGATGGTCCCGGATTTTCGTCAGCGGTTATAAAGCCGAGCGGCCTGGGCGTCGGCCTCGAAAGCGTAAAGACGATCGTTCAGGCAAGTGGTGGAAAGGTGGAGTTTGCTCATTCGCCGCTTGGCGGCGCCCGCATCGAAGTGACATTGATGCAGGTGTAGGGTCAGTGCGTTGCTGTGCTTTTCCACAGATCGAGCAGGGCAAAAAAATTTGCGGTTACAGGGACACGGACCGGCGCGGTAAATTTGCTCTGACGACCCGAAGCGTGCGCTGAAGAGCTAACCGAAGAGTAAATCGCAAGGTTCTTCCGGCCGAAATCTCGCCAACGACCAGCGCCTGATCAAGAACGGACGAAACTATGACGCTATACCTAAACGGAACCATCTTCGCCGATGAAGCCGGGACACCCGCGGCAGGGGTTTGGGTGCGTCTTACCGCAGGGAAGTCCAAAGCCCCCGAACTGGTGCGAACCGGTTGGGATGGCGCGTTCAGATTGCCGCGCCCCGGGAAAGGTAAGGCGACGATCGAGGTTACGACCAGAGCAGGCAACGTTATTGCCTGGCACGCAGCGCCAGCCCGCGGAAAGGCCGCCGAGATTGTGTTGCAACCCGAGGTTCGCGGCGAGTTCCCGGTCAGGCGCGGAGCGGCGGGGCCGATCCTGCGTGAAGACATATTTCATTCGATCGGTCTTGCGGTCGATCGGGCTGATCCCGCGGTTCGGGCGAATGCCCATCAGGCGCTGCAGGTGCTGCGCTGCGCCCTGCCGCCGATTGCGGAGATGGCGGATATCCTGGATCTGGCGGATGGCGTGCTGGAAGGCCGTACCGGCGCCGTTGCCGGGTTTCGCGATCGGCTCTCGGTGTTCGCCATGTGGAATGCGGCACATCATGCACAAAAATCTGCGCCGGATGCCAATATGCTGACGAGCCTTTTCGATGGGCGCCAGGGTGAAATTGCTCAACCACATTCCCATCAACTCGACCGTGATCGCGTGGTTGAGTCCGATGCGATTTCGGTCCTGTTGATCGCAGCTGTCCTGGCGTCTGGCGACGATCACAGCCGGGTGTGGCATTCTGTTCAGGCAATTTTCGGCCAGGTATTCAGCCTGGCGCCGCTTCGGTTGATGAGGCGCCAGGCGCGCGATGTGTCATTTGACCGGGGCCAGTCGATTGGAATGTTCCTCGAAACGCTGGGCGGGTTAACCGGGTTTTGCCCGCCGGGCTTCGATCCGCTGCCGGGACCGGGCGGGTCGCCGATCCCGTTCCCCGATCCCGGCGCGTGGCATGATCCGGTCGGCCTGCCGCCCGTCAACGAAGATTGCATCGAGATCGTCGATATCGTTGCCGCGGCCGCCGCGGCGCGTGGCATCAGATTTACTGTGACATCGATCGAGCCTGCAAATGCCTGTCCAGGGCAGACCATTACAATCGAAGGCTCCGGGTTTTCACCTGCCGGTCAGGAACCTTCGGTCGGCTTTGACATCGAAGACAGCCGCGCCAAGCTGTTCGTCCCGGCGGAAACGGCGACCGACGATACGATAACTGTCGTCGTACCGGATGGCGCCACCTGCGGCGAGTTAGAGATCAACATACCCGTGACAGAGCAGGTCGTTGCGTGCGGTCAGGTCTTTGACATCCTCGCAACGCCAACAGGGCCAATCCCCTTCCAAGGCGGGCGGACCCGTATCGAAAACTTCGTCCGGCGCGACAGCGGCTGTGTCCAACCCGGCGGTGAAATCGAGATTGCCTGGCAGACTTGCAATGTCAGCGCGCTGGAGCTGACCATTGAGAGCACCGAACGCCCGCCCGCGAGCGGCACGGCCGGAACAGGGTCCGGCAGTGTCGAGATCATCAACCTTGATCCGGCTGGCGAAAGCCAAATCATCACAGTCCCGGCACTGCCGCGGGCCGGAAGCCTTTTGCTGACCCTCGACGCAACAGGCCCGTGCGGCCGGGATCAGCGGCAATTGCGCATCGGTATTCAACGACCGGCGTCTTCGGCATTGTCGCCTTACCCACCGGTTCGCGATTTCAGGAATTGGCATGGCAATGTTTCGCGCCCGGTCATCGGTCGTAACCGGCCGCGGTCACTTGACGATCTGGTTGATGCAGTCCGAACGGCCGAGCGCTTGAATATGCGCGTCGGAGTTGAGGGCACCAGATGGTCCTACACCGATTGTATTGCGCCGCGACGGACAACGCCGCTGTTCATCGACACCGGAAGATTGAACCGCGAGCTTTCGGGTGTCCTTCCCGATGCGCTGGCCGACCCTGTCCGGTCGATCCTTTCGGATCAGGCGCGTCAGAAGATAGATCGGCCCGATGATCTGCAGGACGACGGCGGCCCGGTTGCGCCGCCGCTGCCGATTGCTGACCGCTTGGTTCACGTCGAAGCGGGGATAAAGCTTTGGGACTTGAACTGCCAACTGGACGAACGTGACATCCCGCTTGCCGTTCCGAACCTTGGAGGCTCGCGCGGTCAGTCCCTCGCCGGGGCGATCAACACCGGGACGCACGGGGCAACGGTTGATCTGCCGCCTATTCCCGATCTTGTGCGGGCAATACATCTCGTCGCCAATGGCGGTCAGCAATGGTGGATCGAGCGTGCAAGCAATCCGGTAACGCACCCCGACGCCATGCGTGATCTGATGGCGCGCGGCGCGTTGGATCCCTGCCTTGAGCTTCACTATGACGATGCGCTGTTCAATGCCTGCCTGGTCAGTATGGGCCATGCCGGTATCGTCTATGCCTATGTGATCGAAACGGTGCCGCAACATAATCTGCGCGAGGTGACCCGCAGAACCAGCTGGACCGAGGCGCGCGCCGAAATCCAGCGGACTGTCCTGGACGATCCGGCGTCGAACCCCTGGTATCTGGAAATATCGGTGAACCCATCCAGCGGCCGTCCGGCCTGGATTACAACACGAACGCCGACGTCATTGCCTGCGACGTCCGCGCGGGCTGCGCCTGACAGCACATTGTCCGATGCAATATGGGCCGCGCTGTTTGGCACGGCGGCGGCGGGCCTGGGTGTCGGCGGATTGATCGGCCTTGGGGCAGGGGCGGTCGGCTTCGTTATCGGTGGGATCAGCCTCTACTTTGCCCGCCGATCCGCGGAAATAGCGCGCATAATATTGTCGCCATGGGAATGGGGGCGGATCGGCGAAATCCAGCAGGAACTGGACCTGATCGATCAGCTTATCCAGACCGTTACCGATCTGACCGATGCGCTTGGCGCGCAGGTTAGCGGCGACCCGGCGGTGGCCGACGAAAGCCTGGCCAAGGCGTTACCCAATCTGATCAACGCGTTTTGGCGCATCGGGTTCTATGTCCTCTCGGGCAGGCAGATCCTGGATACCGTGCAGAACCTGTTCACAAATATCGATCAACGCCCGCCCGGTACGACAATCGACAAGAGCTTCACCATTTTTACCGAGCAAACCGATTGCGCGCCGCAGACACACAGTGCGATCGAGAGATTGATCCAAAGCCAGGAATACGGCGTGCCTGCCGATCTGTTGATCCCGTTTGCAGAAGATGTTCTCGACGCTGCCGATCAGGTTCGCGAAGCCGAGGATGATGCTCTGATCCTGATCGTGAATCTTCGCTTCGTCCGGCGAACCGATGCTTCGCTGGGGGTCCAACAATTCCCTGTCACGGGACTGGTCGAAATTTGGACCGTTGACGGGATCGAAGGAAACCGCTCGTTCCACGACCGGGTAAATGACATTGCAAACGGTTATAATGCCCTGCCGCACTGGGGCCATGTTCATCAGGTTCAAGACCTTCGAAGCCGCTTTCCGCGGCACCGGGAATGGCAACGGCAACTGGACCGCATCGCCCGCCACACCGGCAACCCAAACACGTTCCGTCATCAGTTCGCCCTGGATCGCAACCTGTTGTCCGAACTTTGACCGCGCGGTCGAATGTATGCTTGCAGACAATCGGGTTGAACGCTGTGGCATTCGCGATTGATTAAGAACCCTGGCTGGTAGACGCCCGGGCGCTTTTTCTGCCAGGATTTCGAAAGAGCGCCACAATACCGGCGCGTACTGGCAAAGGGCAATCGGCCATGGATAGCGATCACCAGACACCTATTCGGATCCTTGGCGATACCGAACTGCGGGCCCTGAATATCGATCAGCGGCAGATTCTGGACGCCGTCGAAGGCGCCATTCGCGATCAGGTGGCCGGGCGGGTTTGGACATCTCCGAAATCGTCGCTGGTGCCTGGGGCCGGGCGGTACGTGATGAGTACGCTGTCGGCGTCCGACGATCCGCCGATCAGTGTCGTCAAGGTCGTGACTGTCAGCCCAGACAATCCTGGGCTGGACCTTCCGGCGATCAATGGATCGATCATTCTACATGACAGCCGCAATGGGTTGTTGTGCGCGGTCATGGATGCAGCCTGGATTACTGCCGTTCGGACGGCAGGTCTGAGTGCTGTCGTCGCCCGCCGGTTGGCCAATCCCGATGCGGGCAAGATCGGGTTCGTCGGCGCAGGGGTTCAGGCGCAAAGCCATCTTGAGATGTTCGCGTCGCTGTTTCCGTTGCGTGGGGTTTCGGTTTTTGGGCGCGGCCGCAAGAATATCGACCGCCTGAAATCGCGGGCAGAGAAGATGGGCTTGCAAGTGCAAATTTGCACCAACGCCAGGGATGCGGTCGCGGGAGCCGACCTGATCGTCACCTCGGTCACCGCGACCACATTGAAGGAGCCCTTTCTGGATGCGGCTTGGCTGAAGCCCGGCGCGTTCGCAGCGATCGTCGATCTGGGCGCGTCATGGCGGGCCGAGACGATGCCTGCGCTGGGGCGAATTGTGATTGATGACCCGAGTTACGAAGCGGCAGGTGCGCAAAACATGGTCGACCCTGCTTTGGTCACTGATCATCTGGCCGGGGTTGTGATGGCAGACGACGCAGGGCACGATCCGGCATCCAGTGCGGCCTTTATCTTTCGCGGTCTCGCCATCGGTGATTTCGCAGTCGCAGCCTTGGTCTGGCGTCTGCTGCAATCGTGAACGGCCATGGTTGAACAGCCATCTTTGAACAACCATCGCCGCGACATGGGGACGGTTCGAATTCGGTGCACCGCAACTTTCGCTGGCGTATTGCTTCAGTCCCGGCGGCGCATCATCAGGCCAGCAACAACTCGGCCAAACGGCGTTTGTGATAAGCCGCATCGCCATACAAAGCTGCGTGCCAAACCGCACGGCGCCGGTAGAGATGCGCATCGCATTCGTAGGTAAACCCGATTCCGCCGTGGAACTGGATCGCGCGGTCTGCGGTGCTGGACAATGCGTTCAGGGTCGCGACCTTGGCCATGCGTGTGGCGATCTCGCCGGTGCCCTGCTCGTCAAAGCAATGGGCCGCGGCGTAAAGATGCGAGCGGGCCATTTCCCAGGCCACATAGTTGTCGACCGTTGGGTGCTTCAGCGATTGGTAGGACCCGATCAGTTTACCAAACTGCTTTCTGGTCTTCAGATATTCGACGGTATAGTCGATGGCCGCCTGCGTCGCGCCAGACATCTCTGCCGCAGAAAGCAGATTTGCAGCCAGATGCATGTGTTCGAACGGGGCGCTGGCCAATATTGCGCCCGGATCGATTGCGACCCGATCCAATGTGATTTCGAAGGATCGTTTGACTTCGTCGACGATGACCTCCCGCCGCAGCGCTTCGGTGGGGATCGCATCGCGCGGGACGAGGCAAAGGATCGCCTCGCCCTGATGACGGGCTGAAACGATCATGACCTCGGCGGCGAAAGCGTCGGTGACCAATCGCTTTGTTCCGGTCAGGGCGCCGTCTTCCAAAGTGGTGCGGATGGCGTCAGGCGATGTGCCGCCTTCCTCGGCCAGCGCCAACGTTGCGGCGGCGCCCGACGCAATGCGGGGCAGCCATTCTTGCTTCTGGGCGTCAGTGCCGGCGATGCGCAGGATTTCGGCGGCCAGTATTGTCGATAGATATGGGGTCTGCATCAGATGCCGGCCCATTGCCTCGACAATCGGGACGGTTTCCGCCAGGCCAAGACCACTGCCGCCATAGACTTCAGGGACAGCGATGCCCAGCCATCCCAGATCCGCAATATCGGACCAGGTTTTTGGCTCATGCCCCAATTCGTCCAACATCAGCGACCGGACCCGGTCGATGGGAGAGCGTTCACGGCAGAACCTTGCAGCGATGTCGATCAAGTCTGCTTGCTCGTCCGAAAAACCGACGCGTCCCAGAGCCTCCATCGTTCAGCCACCGTCCTTGGGCAGGCCCAGCACATGCTCGCCGACGATATTTCGTTGGATCTGCGATGTGCCGCCACCGATGGTTGCGGAAAAGGCGTTCAGATAGCCGCGCATCCAGATGCCGTCGTCGACGGCGTTCGGATCGTCGACATAGTAGGCACCGCCGGCCCCGGTCAGCGTCACCGCGAATTCATTGGCCCGGCGGGCGAGTTCGGTTGTCCGCAGTTTTTGAGAAAGCGGTAATCCCTGTGG
The DNA here is from genome assembly GCA_951813525.2 of uncultured Limibaculum sp. Classification (GTDB taxonomy): domain Bacteria; phylum Pseudomonadota; class Alphaproteobacteria; order Rhodobacterales; family Rhodobacteraceae; genus Thermohalobaculum. The sequence continues at coordinate 39,774 of CATOTJ020000002.1, read as the reverse complement.
GCGGTCCTGGTTCAGGGGATCCATCGCCAGGCGTTGTCTGGCCAGCATGTTGCCTTGAATTTCGATCAGGAAATCAACCATCTGGTCACGCAGCACGGGATCGTCGAGCACCGGCGCGCCGTCGCGCACCATACGTTTGGCCAGATCGACCACATCGAAAGCCGACTGCTCGCGCATCATCAGGCCACCGGCCTGGCCGCCCCGGGCGCCGCGTTCATAGAGCAGCGTCTGCATCGCGACCTTCCAGCCCGCTCCCTCCCCGCCCACCAAACTGCTGGCCGGGATGCGGGCATCGGTGAAGAAGCACTGGTGAAATCCATACTCCCCGGTCAATTTGCGGATTGGTCGGGTTTCCACCCCGGGAACGGTCATCGGCGCCAGGAAAAAGCTGAGGCCGTCATATTTGCGCGGCGCTTGCGGGTCGGTTCGCGCCAGCAGGATCATGTATTTTGCATACCCGCCCAACGTGGTCCAAATCTTGGACCCGTTAACAACATATTGGTCGCCGTCGCGCACGGCCCGCGTCTGGGCGTTGCCAAGATCCGACCCGTGATCAGGTTCCGAAAAGCCCTGGCACCAGATATCCTCGGCGGACAGGATGCCCTTCAAATAGGCTTTCTTGTGCGCTTCAGTCCCGATATCGAGCAGGAGCGGTCCGGTCCAGTTCAGACCGATGGCATTCAGCATGATCGGTGCGTGGTGCTTGCGAAATGCATCGTCCGCGGCGCTTTGAAAGGCCTGTGGCAGCCCGCGGCCACCATATTCCTTTGGCCACGCGGCCCCCAGATACCCCGCTTCCCAGACGCGGCGCTGCCAATCGCGGAGAAAATCGAACTGCCGGTCCTCTCCGACCTCCATAAAAGTCAGGGGCAGGCGGAAACCCGGATCCAACTCGACATTCCCGGCAAACCAGGCGTCTGCATCCGCGGCAAATTCTGCGAGTTCTTTCGGGTCGGCGTCGGTCATCATTCTCCCTCAGGTCCCGGTCGGCTCGATTTCCAGGATCAGGTCATCGGCGGCGACCTGACTGCCTGCCGTTGCCGTGACCGATACGATCTGGCCGTCGATCTGGGCCACGATCTCGTGTTGCATCTTCATAGCTTCCAGCACCGCCAGACGTTGACCTTTGGCGACAGCGTCGCCCTGGTCAACATCGATCGAGATCAATCGTCCGTGCATCGGAGCGGTCACAGCGCCGCCGCCAGCCATTTCGCGTGCAGTGCTGCGCTGGCGGGTGCGGTCGATCAGATGGTGGGTAATGGCACCGCGAGACAGGAACAGCTCGCCGATCCCCTGATCGAAAAACCGGTAAGCAATCGGCGTTCCGTCAATGCGCAGCGTCGCGGACGTGCCCGAGAACAGGTCAACCTCGACATCAAGTGCGTTTGTCCCAATGGCCGCTGTGTACTGGCCGGGAGCAGCCGCTGTAACCTTGACCTGAAATTCTGCGCCGTCAGCGTCGAAAACCGCAATCGTCGGCCGGGCCGACGAAGACGACCAATCCAAGAGTTCCGCCGGGACATCCAACGCCGATACTTGCGCGCGAGCGCGGCCGCAAAGATGTCCGATGACAGCGGCGGCAGCGAAGTCTTGCGGTGTGACCGCGCCGTTGAGCGCGCGGCTGATCCCGGCCTCGCCATATTCCTGATCGATAAAGGCGGTCGTCGCCTGTCCGTTTTCGAATGCTTCGCGGCGAATTGCATCGGCCAGGAAGGCGATATTTGTCTTGGGACCGAACAGAACGGTATCGGCGAGCGCTGCGGATAATTTGCGAAGGCAAGACTCACGCGTGTCACCAAATGCGATAAGCTTGGCGACCATGGCGTCATAATGGGGCGATACCTGGCCTCCGGTTTTGATCCCGGCGTCGACACGGACGCCTGACGGTGGTGACCACAGCGCAATTGGCTCGGTTGACGGCATAAAGCCATCGCCCGGGTCTTCAGCGTAAATCCGCGCCTCGATCGCGTGCCCGGTCAGCGTGACGTCGTCTTGGGTAAAGCCCAGCGGCGAACCCTCGGCAACGCTGAGCTGTAACGCGACCAGATCAAAACCGGTGATCATTTCGGTGACCGGATGCTCGACCTGCAACCGGGTGTTCATCTCGAGAAAATAGAAGTCACCGCTATCGTTCAAAAGGAACTCGACCGTTCCAGCGCCGCGATAATCGACGGTGCGCGCGGCCTCGATTGCAGCAGTGCCCATCTTCTCGCGCAAGCTGGGGGTCATCGCGGGGCAGGGCGCTTCCTCCAAAATCTTCTGATGGCGCCGTTGGACGGAACAGTCACGCTCGCCCATGTGCACGAATGTGCCGTGGGCGTCTGCGAAGATCTGAAACTCGACATGACGCGCATTTAGGATTGCCTTTTCAATGATCAACGCTCCATTGCCGAATGCGCCTTCCGCCTCGGACCGCGCCAGCGCGAGCGCCGCAGGCAAATCATCGACATTGTCTACCAGGCGCATGCCGCGCCCGCCGCCGCCGGCTGCCGCCTTGACCATGACGGGAAAGCCAACCTCCGCAGCGGCGCGGATCAGCGTTTCGTCGGATTGATCGTTTCCTTCATATCCCGGCACGCAGGAAACGCCCGCCGCAATCATCGCCTGCTTAGCCTGTGCTTTGTCGCCCATCAGGCGGATCGCGTCTGGCGGCGGCCCGACCCAGGTCAGGTCAGCGGCGATGACCGCTTGGGCGAACGCGGCGTTCTCGGACAAAAATCCATAGCCCGGGTGGACCGCATCTGCGCCAGCTTGGCCGGCGGCCTTAAAAATTGCCGCGGCGCTCAGATAGCTTTCGCTGACAGGTGCTGGGCCGATCCTGATCGCGGCGTCCGCGGCGCGCACATGAGGTGCGCCTGCGTCGGCGTCGGAATAAACGGCGATGGTCCGAATCCCCAATTCACGCGCGGTCCGCATAATGCGGCAGGCAATTTCGCCGCGGTTGGCAACCAGCAGGTTTTTGATCGCCATTCAGTCCCCCACCGCCCAAATCGGCTTGCGCTTTTCAATGAAGGACGCAACCCCTTCGCGCCCCTCGTCGCTCAACATGCGTGCCGTGAAATTTTCGGCTGCGGTTTGGATCTGACGATCGCGGTCCAAGTTCGGAAGGGCCAGGATCAGGGCCTTGATATCGGCAACAGCGCCAGGCGCGCAGGTAAGCACCTGTTTGCGGATTTGGCGCTCGAGCCCGTCAAGTTCATCAACGTCCTCTGCCAGGAAGTCGGCGAAGCCGAGGCGTGCGGCCTCCCGGCCATCGAAGCGGGCTGCCGTCAACATCAGACGGCGTCCGGTCGCATAACCCAATTTCTGGATCACGAATGGCGAGATTTGTGCTGGGGTCAGGCCGATGGCGGTTTCCGTGAAGGCAAACTTTGTATCGGCATGAACAATTGCGACATCGGCGCAGCAGGCCAGACCGAAACCGCCCGCCATCGCCGCACCTTCGATCACGGCGACCACGACCTGCGGCATTGAATTGACGGTGTCGAATATTCGGGCGCCGCGGCGGGACGACGCGATCACCTTTTCTGGATCGCCGAGGTCTTGCAGGGTGTTGCGAAACGCCTTCAGATCCCCGCCCGCGCAAAAGACACCGCCGCGCCCGCGCAGAGTGATACCGCGAACCGCGCTGTCGTCGCGCACAACATCGAGTACTGCCAGAAGGTCGTTGGTTAGTGCCTCGCTCAAAGCGTTGCGGGTGGTCGGCTGATTGAACCAGATCGTCAGCCAGCCATCGGCGAGGTCCAATTCCAACGCTTTTACAGCGGGCAAGGTCATTACATCCTCGCAATGCCGAAAGAGTTGGTGCGCACTTCGCGATGCGCGCCTTCCCATACCGTTGCCAAAAGGAACCCAAGGGCTTTTCGTGTGTCGCGTGGATCGATCATTCCGTCATCGGTGGATCGGCCAGAAGTAACGAAGGCGCTGGCTTGATCGTCGAACATCTTGGTCAACATCACCTCCTGCTCGGCCATCTTGGCACGGTCGGGTTCGTTGCCTGCGGCGAGCGCCGCCCCTTCGGCAACAATCGACATGACCTTACCAGCCTGCGCACCGCCCATCACGCCGGTTTGGGCGTTAGGCCAAGAATAGAGGAAATCCGGGTCGAAGGCGCGCCCGCACATCCCATAGTTTCCGGCGCCGAACGAGGCGCCGATCATGAAGGTCAGCTTTGGCACCTCGATATTTGTCACCGCCTGGATCATCTTAGAGCCGTGCTTGATCATGCCCGCCCGCTCGTACTCTGAACCGACCATGTAACCGGTCGTGTTTTGCAGAAAGACAACCGGTGTGTCCGATTGATCCATCAGTTGCAGAAACTGTGCGGCCTTGGTCGCGCCCGCCGGATCGATGGGTCCGTTATTGCCGATGATCCCGCAACGGTGTCCCATAATGGCCGCCTGAACGCAGACGGTCGATTGGCCATATCCAGATTTGAAATCGATCAGATCCGACCCATCGACCACACGGGCGATCACCTCGTGAACATCGTAGGGAATGCGATAGTCGACCGGGACAATCCCGGCGATTTCATCGGCTTCGTATAGCGGGCGTTCAAAGGGCGCCGGATCGGGGCGGGGGCAACGTCCATTCCAACCCAGCCGATCGACGACTTCACGCGCGATCAGGACCGCCTCGCCGTCATCTTCGGCCAGATATTCGACCAAACCGGTCGTCGCCGCATGCATTTCAGCGCCGCCCAACTCGGCCTCGGTCGCGATCTCGCCGGTGGCGGCCTTCAGCAGCGGTGGACCGGCAAGAAATGCGCGGCCCTTCCCTTTCACTGCGATGACATAGTCGGACAGGCCGGGCATATAAGCGCCGCCGGCCGTCGATGACCCGTGCAGGATTGAAATCACCGGGATGCCCGCCTTGGACAGTTTGGCCATGCCGCCGAAAAGCGCGCCGCCCCGGATAAATCCTTCGACATTATAGTTGGTCAGGTCGCCGCCCGCGCTTTCGACCAAGTGAACAAAGGGTAGTTTTTGTTCCAAGGCGATCTGCTCGGCGCGGATGATCTTGTAACCGGTCGATCCCATGATCGCGCCGGCCATGATGCCACTGTCATCAACGCAGATCATGCACCGGACGCCGCGAACAAAGCCGATGCCTGCTATCAGGGTTGAACCTGGCACCGATTTTGGTTCGGGCCGGTTGTCAGCGAGGTAGCCGGAGATATTTCCCAGCGCCATCCACGGCATTCCCGGGTCCAGCAGCCTCGCCAGCCGTTCGCGCGGCGTCAACTGGCCCCGCTTTTCGAAGCGATCGCGCCGCTTTTCCGATATCTCGCCTGCGCGTGCGTTCAGCTGATTCATCCGATCGATCAGCGACAGCATATCTGCGCGGTTCTTTTTGAATGTATCGGAACCCGTGACGATTTGTGATCGAAAGACGGCCATCAAAGCTGCTCCGCTATCGTGTCTGGCACCGGGATCGGTGCCTGCAGCAGGATCTGGCCGTAGGTTTTAGCCTGTGGATCATTGCGCAGTGACGCGACGCCGCCACCGCCCAGCACATCGTGCAGCAGTATGTTAATCGCACCGGTGCCGGGCAGAAAGAACCGCTCAACCCTCGGGTTCTGACCGTCCAGATAGTGTGCGAACAGCCTGGCGATCTCGGCATCGTCCAAGGCGGCCCAAATATGCGGTGCAAAGGCGGGATCGCGCGGCAGGATGCCGATATTGGCCTTGTTGCCTTTGTCGCCGGATCGGGCAAAGGCAAGTTTGACCAATGGAACCGTGGCGCCAGATTTGGCGGCATCGACCGGAAATTGGGGCGATGGCGCTGGGAGTTGGGTCGGCGTTGGTTCCGTCCCCAGATCGGTTGTCTCGCTCCCGATATGCATCTGGAGAGGCACCTGATCCTTGGCGATCAGAAAGGAAAACAATCGCACAACCGGTGACGGTTTGGGGCGGCCTCCTGAGAACCCCGAAAGTCCTGGCGGGGCTGACAGGCCCAATCCGGTCGCTTCCTTCAGGATCAGCCCGGCGGCCTTCGCATCACGATGTTTGACCGCGATCTTAACGGCGACGTCGTTGGCTGGCGCAGGATCGCCAAAGGATGACCGGTCGCCGATCACTTCGATCATCTCTTCGTCAAAGGCAGGCGCATTCAGCGCGCGCAGCTTGGCATTTGCGCGCTGCAGTGCCGCATCACCATATGCCCGGGCTTTATGCCCGGCGTCCTGACCGACAAAAAACCAGACCATCCCGGCTCGCCACCCGTCCGCAAAGGTGGTCGAAACCTTGTAGGTCGCCGGCGCAGGCCGCCCTTTGGCGCCGCTGACCTGCACCCGGCCGGGCCCGCTCTGCGCCAACTCGACGTCGGAGAAATCGCAGATGACATCTGGCAGAATGTAAGCTTGCGGATCGCCGATCTCGTACAGCATTTGCTCACCGACCGTGCCGACGGACACCAGACCACCCGTGCCGCGGGGCTTGGACATTTCGAATGTCCCATCAGCGGCGATTTCGGCGATTGGATAGCCAATCTTGTGAATTGTGTCGGCGACCTCGTGCCAATCGGTAAAGTTACCGCCAGTGGCCTGCGGGCCGCATTCCAGGATGTGCCCTGCCAATGATCCGGCCGACAGCAGATCCCAGTTCTGGCGCCCCCAACCGAAGGCATGGATACAGGCGCCCAAGGTCACAGCGCTGTCGACACAGCGCCCGGTGATCACGATATCCGCGCCCTGGTCCAAGGCGCGCGCAATCGGAAAGGCACCGAGATATGCGTTAACGCTGGCAACGGTGCCTGGGTCCGGGAATTTTTCGCCTGCGAACATCTCGGTGTGCCCTACCGCCGACAGAGCCACAGTCTGCGATAGAAGATCATCACCGGTGATAACAGCGACCTTCAGATCAAGCCCTGCTTCGTCAATAAGGGCCTCGACTGCGGCAGCGCATGCCAGCGGATTCACACCCCCGGCATTCGAGATCAGTTTGACACCCTGGCGCGCAACTTCCGACAGGTTCGATTTCAACACGGCCGTGACGAAGTCGCTGGCAAATCCTCTGCCTGGGTCCTTTGCCCGGGCGCGGGCCATGATCGACATGGTAATCTCGGCGAGATAGTCGAAGACCACATAGTCCAGATCGCCTTCGGCCAGGAATTGAGGCAGGCCGATATCGGCCTCGCCCCAGAACCCGCTGGCGCCGCCGATCCGAATGGTTCGTGCGCCCATCACGCCCTCCCTGCCGGTTCACCCGACATCTTCCTTGAAACTGAGACCATCTCAGTTTTAATGAGTCAACCTCAAACCGCCAGGCATGCTTTGGAGACCACCCGATGCAGAATCCCTTTGAAACCGAAGAACGCGCAGCTTTTCGCGAACAGGTGCGCCGTTTGGTGGCCGCAGAGATCACGCCGAATGTAGATGCTTGGGACGAGGCAGGTGAAGTTCCACAGGAACTGCACCAGAAGATCGGTGCGCTTGGTGCGTTCGGGTTCGGGATCGACCAGAAGTATGGCGGGTTGGGGTTCGACGATTGCTTTATGAGGGCGGCCTATAGCGAAGAAATGGCGCGTTCGGGCTCGACCGGGGTCGGCGCGGCAGTGGGCGGGCGGACAATATCGCTGGGCCCGATCCAGGAATTTGCGAATGACGAGATCCGGGACCGCGTGCTGCCCGATGTGGTTGCCGGGCATAAAGGGTCGAGCCTTTGTATCACTGAGCCCTCGGGCGGCTCGGACGTTGCAAGGTTGAAGACGACCGCACACAAAGATGGAAATCACTATGTCATCAACGGGGAAAAGACCTTCATCACCGGGGGCATGAATTCGGACTGTTTTGTCGTTGCAGCGCGCACAGGCGGCGCGGGCTTGAAAGGGATCTCGCTTTTCTTTGTCGAGGCCGAAATGGCGGGGTTCTCACGCGCTTCGATCGGACGAAAGATGGGGTGGTGGTGTTCGGATACGGCGAGCTTACGCTTTGACAATGTGCGGGTCCCGGCCACCAATATGCTGGGAGAGGAGAACCGGGGTTTCCTCGCCATCATGAACAATTTCAATTTCGAACGGATCGGCATGGTCGCCGGAATGTTGGGGGCAATGAAATGCGCTGTCGAAACAGCGCTGGACTGGGCAAAGGATCGGCAAACATTCGGTTCTGCCCTGATCGAGAAGCAGGTCATTCGGCACAAATTTGCCGATATGTCCGCGCAGATCGACATGATCGAGAGTTATTTGAACATGATCTGCTGGCAGGCCAACTCTGGACCGATGCCGGTGGCCGAAGTCTCGAAAGCGAAATTTTCGGCGTCGAAAACGATGGAGTTTGTCACATCGGAGTGCATGCAGATCCTCGGCGGGGCCGGGTATCTGCGCGGTAATCCGGTCGAGCGCCTCTACCGCGAAGTGAAGGTCCAGGCCATCGGTGGCGGATCAGAAGAAATCATGCGCGATCTTGCGGCCCGGCAAATGGGTCTTTGATGGACAAAGCCCGAAAAACCCGAAGGCAGAAGGTTGAAGATCGTGAACGCGCAATCTTGACCGCCGCCCGCGAAGTCTTCATCGAACATGGCTTTGATGGAGCCCGCATTGCCGAAATCGGGCGCCGCATCGGGATCGCCGAGGGAACTGTCTATCTCTACTTTCGTACGAAATCCGACCTGATGGCCGCGGTGCTCGATGCCTTCTGGGATGACCTGACCCACGGCGCCAGGGTTGTTGTATCGGACATTGACGATCCAACGGGACAATTGCGACGCCTTGCAGAATACCATCTTGATCGGTTGATAACGGAACATGCCTTCTTGGATCTGGCAGCGAAACTGCGCCCGATGAGCGGGCGCGATCCCGCCCTGCACCGGCATATGCGTGATTACGTCCGGGTCTTCGATGAGATTTGGCAACGCTGCGCGGACCGTTCTCGAACCTGCCGAACGGCCGAGACTTGGATTGTGCGCGATCAGTTTTTCGGCACGCTGGAGTATTCCGCGCGAACCGTCCTGCAAGGCGGCGAACGCGGCAGGGCGGACGTGGTCGAAAATCTGATCGGGTCGATGGTCCAGAGGTAATCCGGATCAAAGGATGGTGTCGCCGCCTGATTGTTGTAGGCGCGGTCAAACTCTCGATTTTTCATTGTAGTGTATTAAGCGCCAGCTGGTGGCGCGATCGTGTACCCCATCCATGCAGTCGAAGCGATATCGCCCCAGCCATTCGGTCCGGACTGTCCGGTTTTTTCGATAGACGCGCGCGGTTTGCTGGAGCTTGCCCCTGTGGATGCAGATCAAGCCAATCTCAGCGTTGAAACGCAACACACCGCACTTGGCGCCCCGGAACCTCCTTGCTATGAAGCCCCGTCACGCGGGCGTGGCGGAATCGGTAGACGCAACGGACTTAAGTTTAGATTGAGTGCGCACCGGGAAACCGGGGACGTAGAACTGCTCAAATTCGGGGAACCCTGTCAGATGGCGATCCCGAGCCAAGCCGCCCCGCAGGGCGGAAGGTGTAGAGACTAGACGGGCAGCACCTAATGCGCCGCTGGGCGTCATGGTGAAGGGATAGTCCAGACCCCAAACCCCGGGGATGTTTGACAATCCGGGGGCGGCGAAAGCCGTAGCAGGTACGAAAATCCGTTTCCTTCGGGAGTGGGGGTTCGAGTCCCCCCGCCCGCACCATTTCTCATTTCCAACCCTTCAAGTGCCTCTAACGCCTTGAAGGGTAACGCTATTTTGGCGGTTCTAGCACCCTCTTTTCGGTGGTAGTGGAGACGGTCGGCGAAGGCCAGTTTGAGGACCAGTCGGCGCAGGGTGATCTGACCACTTTCCCAGAGTTTCCAAGGGTTTGCGAGGAATGTGAGGACGGGTTCTAGTTTTTCGTCGAAGGAACCTTTCGGCTCGGTCTGCTGGGCCATCTTGTCGGCCATCAGCACCTTTTCGCGCTCAAGTTCTGCGATGCGATCCTCATAGGTTCGAATGACCCGCTCGTTGCTGGCTTCCATGATGCGGGCGACGATCTTGTCGATCTGCTTGTCCAGGCTGGTGATCTGCTTCTTGGCGGACTGGATGATTTCGTTGGCCTGAATGCGGCGGGCGTCCCAGGCGTAGCGGAACATCGCCTCGACAACGGTGAACAGGCTTTTGGTCGGTTGCAACTGCTTGATCAGTTCGCCCACATCACCCTCGACCTTGTCGCGGGGAATCGATTTGCCGTAGCTCTCGCAGTCCTTCGTCTGGCACAGATAATAGGCATAGGATTTGGTTCGACCCTTCGCCCAGGATGACCGCAGCGGCGTCCCACAGTCGGCGCAGCAGACGAAGCCGCGTAGCGCAAAGTCTTTGCCAATGTTCTTGCGTTTGGGCGCCTTGGCGGCACCGTTTCGACGTTCCTGCACTTTCTCGAAGGTTGTGAGTGGGACCAATGGCTCATGTTGGGCCTTCAGCCAATGGATCTCATAGCGCTCGGAACAGATGTATCCGGAGTAGACAGGCTGGGTCAGGATATCGGTGACCCGCTGGTTGGGGATGTCGCCGTGCTTGTTGCGTGGAAAGTCGGGAAAGCTCTCGAATGTCAATCGGCATCCAAACGTGACCCCAGATCGGCGTTCAAAAGTGACCCCCCTGGTGCTGAGCAGGCCGGGTCGCGTGGAGACCTCATTTATCAGAGCGCGGCCCGGCCTGCGCGGTTGAATTAGGCGCGGTTCTTGAAGCGCCAGCTTTCGTTACCGGTCTCAACGATCTCGCAATGATGTGTGAGGCGATCGAGGAGTGCGGTGGTCATCTTCGCGTCGCCGAAGACGGTTGGCCATTCTCCGAATGCCAGGTTCGTTGTGACAATGACTGATGTGCACTCATAGAGTTTGCTGATCAGGTGGAACAGCAGCTGACCACCGGTCTGAGCGAATGGCAGATAGCCAAGCTCGTCCAGAATTAGGAAGTCGAGGCGTGATATCAACTCAGCTGTCCGTCCCTGGCGCTCGGCCCGCGCTTCGGCATCGAGTTTGTTCACCAGATCGACGACATTGAAGAAGCGCCCGCGGCGGCCCTGGCGGATGCAGGCTCGAGCGATACTGACGGAGAGATGGGTTTTGCCTGTGCCGGTTCCGCCGATGAGCACGAGATTGCGCTGATGGTCGAGGAAGTCGCCGGTGGCGAGGTCACGGATCAAGGTTTCGTTGACCTCGGCCGCTTCGAAGTCGAATTCCTCCAGCTCCTTGGCCAGTGGCAGTTTCGCGATGGTCATCTGGTATTTGATTGAGCGCGCCAGCTTCTCGGAGATCTCGGCTGTCAGCAGATCGCCGATAATCTGTTGTGGTTCGTGCTGGCGCTTGATCGCAGCCGTGATGATCTCGTCGTAAGCTGTCCGCATGCCGTAGAGCTTCAGTTGGCCCATGGCGTCCAGCACCTGTGTTCGTTCCATTCGTTGTTCTCCTCAGGCTGTCATACCGGTCACAATTGGCGGCTGGCTCGCAGGTCAGCCGCAATGCATCCGGTGTTGTGATTGTCAGGGGTGGTGGCGGTTCGCGGCGACGGGCGAGAATGTTCAGGACCACGCTTGCGGAAGGGACATTCTGTGACAGGGCTTCTGCACAGGCCGCTTCCACCGCCTCCAGCCCATCGGAGAGGATCGCGCCTAGAACCTCGACCATCTGGCGATCACCACCGGGCTGACGCTCCAGTTTACGCTGCACACGGCGTAACGACGGCGGCAGCTCCCACTCCTTGAACGGCGCTCCGTTGCGCAGGGCGCCAGGTTTGCGCATCAGCACCGGAATGTAATGTAGCGGGTCATAGATCGCGTTATCGCGCCCAAAAACACGGGTATGGCTGCCGACGATCTGCCCGTCTTGCCAGCATTCCAGGCGATCGGCATAGGCGCGGATCTCGACAGGTCGACCAACGGCCCGGGCATTTACCGAGTACTTGTTCTTGTCGAACCGTACGAGGCAGGTTTTGGAAACCGATGCAGGGACTGCATGAAAGCCGTCGAAGGAGCCGACATATGGGATCAAACTCGGCTGCTCTTCTTCGAACACCTCCCAGACCGTCTTGCCTGGAATGTCGGGGTGTTTGTTTGCCTTCGCATACACCAGGCACCGATCTGCCAACCAGGCATTCAGCTCTGCAAAGGATTTGAACCTCGGGCGCGGCACGAAGAAGCGTCTGCGCAGCACGCCAACCTGGTTCTCTACTTGCCCCTTCTCCCAGCCCGAGGCCGGGCTACAGGCAACGGGGTCAACCAGATAATGACCGCACATCTGCTGAAAGCGGCGGTTGTAAGCCCGACCCTTCCCGACGAAGATCGCGTCCACCGCCGTCTTCATATTGTCGTAGATCCCGCGCGCACAAGCGCCGCCAAAGAACGCAAACGCCTTGTCGTGCGCATCGAACACCATCTCTTGGGTCTCGCGGGGATACGCGCGCACATACGGCATTCGGCTGAAGCTGAGGCGAACATGAGCGACTTTGACAGTCACTGTCACACCGTCCAGAATCACGACCTCATGGCTCCAGTCGAACTGGTAAGCTTCGCCCGGATCAAAGCTCAAGGGAACAAACGCGCTCGCCGATGCTGCCTGCGTTCTCTTTGACCAGTTGGATGCGTATCGCCGAACCGCATCATAGCCGCCGCCGTAACCATGGTTGCGCAACTCTTCGTAGATCCGGATCAGTGTAAGGCGTTCCCGCCTCGGCTGCTTGGCATTTGCGGCCAGCATCTCGTCAAGTTCTGATCGCCATGGATCAATCTTCGGGCGAGGCTGTGTCGTGCGGTCATAGCTGAATTCGGTTGCGCCTGAACGCAGGACCTTGCGGACCGTATTCCTGGAAACCCGAAGCTCTCTGCAGATCTGCTTGATCGACTTGCCGTGAACAAAATGCGCCTGCCTGATCTTTGCGATCGTTTCCACAACCAACATCCCCTGATCGCTCCCTCACTCTTTTGAGGAAGCTTCTCGTACGAATTGTCAGGGGGGTCACTTTTGGGCGCCGATTACCCCAACAAGGGGGTCAATCTTGCATGCCGATCCACAGTTATGCCGAAGAGAGTCAGGTGACCGTGCCAATCACACCTGATCTTGAGGGTGCGTTAGATCAGACACCAACTGGGGATGAAACGTTCTTGATTACTGAATACGGCAAACGGTTCTCCGACAAGGGCTTCGGGAGCAAAATGAGGAAGTGGTGCGATGATGCCGGTCTTCCCAAGGAGCTTTCATGTCATGGCGTCAGAAAAGCAGTAGGCGCACGCCTTGCAGACGCAGGATGCACCGAACACGAGATCATGTCGTATCATGGGCACACTGCTCCACAGGAGTCGGAGAAGTACACCCGCACGGCCAATCGAAAGCAGATGGCACGTAATGCTGCTCGGAAAGCTGGAATCGGTGTCACATACGCCCGTCGAACGAATTCCATAAAGAAGCATTGAAGTTGCGTGTGCCCACGTTTGTGCCCAAACCGCGCCCAATCGGCACTTTTCCCAATGATTTCATGTGGTGTGGTAGGCCCGGAGGGACTTGAACCCCCAACCAAACCGTTATGAGCGGTCTGCTCTGACCAATTGAGCTACGGGCCCGGTAGCATTGCCTTATGGCGCGATGCGGTGCGCGTCAATCTGGGTTTGGTCTCGAACGTAAAGTTCGATGCCCGTCAGGTGGTAGGCGAACGCGATCTTGTCTTGGCGATTGCATTGCGCCTTTGCACCTTTCGATGGATCGCGCTGTGTCATTCGCCATCCAAACGTTACCCTGGATCGATGCGCATAGTTGACCCTTTTGTGCTGAGCAGTTCAGGTCGCGTGGAGACTTCAGCCCATTCCACCCGGATGAGCATTATCGAACCACAAAATTCGACTTACCGTTCTAGGTTTTAGCTGGAATCTCCGGAAATCGGTTCAAAACGTCGTGGCTTCAGCGTGACCTTTCCCTATGATTAGGGCCAATCCGCAACAGAATTCTCCGATTGGATTGATGGTGTGGGCGCCCGCGATGAGACCACTAGGTCACAAACCCATAAATGTGATTCCTCTCGGTCTTGCCATGTGATTCACTCCTGCAAACGAGCAGGAGGCAGGCATGGCACGTTTCGATCTGACAGATTTCGAGTGGTCGGTGATCCAACCCCTGTTACCGACGAAGGTGCGCGGTAAGCCGCGCGTCGATGACCGGCGGGTCTTGAACGGCATCTTCTGGCGGCTGCGGACTGGGGCGCCGTGGGCGGATATCCCGGCACGCTATGGGCCGCACACGACCTGCGTGAACCGGTTCAATCGTTGGCGCAAGGCAGGTCATTGGGCGCGTATTCTGGAAGCTGTTTCAGAGGCTTACGATGGCGACATCCAGATGATCGACTCGTCCTCGATCCGGGTTCATCAGCACGCCGCCAACGGTGAAAAAAAGATGGGCGATCCGTTCTCGGGTTCTCTCGAACCGATGGCGTTCACCCTCGAACCATGGGTCGCTCGCGCGGCGGGCTGACCACGAAGATCCACGCGCTCGTCGATGCCGAGGGCCGTCCCGTCCACCTGAAACTCACCGCAGGGCAAGCCCATGATGGGCGCTCGACGGCGGATATGTTCGAAGCGGATATGTTCGAAACTGTGCAAGCCGGTCACATCCTGCTCGGCGACCGCGCCTACGACAGCGATGGCCTGCGCGATGTTCTCAAATCACGAGGCGCATGGGCCTGCATCAAGCCGATGCCAAACCGAGTGCACATCCCGTCCTTTTCGCCATCGCTCTACCGCCAACGAAACGCCGTCGAGCGCTTCCTCAATAAGATCAAGCACTTCAGAGCGATCGCTACCCGATATGATAAACGCGATGACAACTTCCTCGCATCCGTTCAACTCGCATCTATCCGCATCTGGTTGCGGACTTAGGTGTCGGTGACCTAGAGTCTCAATCGCAGGTGCGGTGGTTTCGGTCAGAACGTCCATTGGTGTGCGATATCCAAGCGCCGAGTGCGGTTGCCGGGTGTTGTAGTGGACGCGCCGTCGGGCGATCTCCTCGCGCACATGACGCAGTGATTTGAACCGGTGGACGTTCAGGCATTCGTCCCTGAGTTTGCCGTTGAAACTCTCAACGAAGGCGTTCTGCACGGGCTTGCCTGGCTCGATGAAGCGCAAGAGGACGCCAGTACGTTCGGACCAGTCGAACATTGCTCGGTTGGTACATTTGGGCCCGTTGTCGAGGATTATCTCTTCGGGCAAGCCCTACAGCAGCGCGAGGTCGTCGAGATATCGTGCCAACCTCGCGCCGGTGATCGAGACATAGACAATCTGCCCGGGCAAAACCGGCTTTGGTCATCGACAATATTCAGGGTCCGGAACCGGCGATGGTCGCCGAGCTGATCCCGTACCGTCTGAAAAGGTCATCGGCCGTTGCGCCAGCCTTGTTCTCCTTCAGCAAGGCCATGATCTGCACCTCGCTGAATTGTTTGCGCTTCATGGGCCTTCCTCGTTCACGCATTCAAAGGTGGGAATTCCAGTTCGCAAAGGCCCGGATATCGGGGGGGCGTTCACTCATTTTGGTTTAGCCAGGCCTTGACGGCGCAGGACGGGTTGACGTCATTCAGACCTTGGTCGGCTGCCTAACCGTAAGAATAACGCAGCAAGTTCACCTGCTTGTTGCCGACACCTGGTCCGACTTCGTCGATGACGACTGCTCAGGTCATCTTTTTAATCTTCCGATGCACCTCTGGCACGAACGTCTGGTCACCGATTGGCGGGCGAACGTAACCGCGCTGTGCCGGTCGTTTGTCGAGTACGACTGGGGGCCGTTCGATCGTTTCATACGGGATCAGCGAAAGAAGATGGCTGATGCAGTTCAGTCGGGCATGCTTCTTCACATCCGAGTTCACCACGTACCAGGGCGCCTGTTTGATGTCTGTGTGCGAGAACATGTCGTCCTTGGCCTTCGAGTAATCCACCCAACGCTTGCGGCTCTCCAGATCCATCGGGCTTAGTTTCCATTGTTTTGTGGGGTCGGTCAGGCGCTTCTGGAAACGACGCTCTTGTTCTTCGTCGCTCACCGAGAACCAGTATTTTATGAGCTGTATGCCTGAGCGGACCAGCATGCGCTCGAATTCCGGGCAGCTGCGCATGAATTCCTTGTACTCGTCATTGTTACAAAACCCCATGACGCGCTCGACACCTGCACGGTTATACCAGGAGCGGTCAAAGATGATGATCTCGCCCGCGGCAGGAAGGTGGGCGACATATCGCTGGAAGTACCATTGCGATTTCTCGCGCTCGGTTGGTGCGGGCAATGCGACGACTTGGCAAATCCGGGGGTTCATCGCTTCGGTGATACGCTTGATGGTGCCGCCTTTGCCAGCGGCGTCGCGTCCCTCGAAGATGATCGCAACACGGTGGCCCGTGTGTTTGACCCATTCCTGGAGCGTGACCAGTTCAATCTGAAGGCGGGCGAGTTCCGCCTCGTAGGATGCGTTTGAGATCTTCTTCATTTTGTCCTCCCAGTAGACCCTGCGGTTGCATCGCTTGGCGGGCCGGTTACCCGGCTAGAACACGAGGTTCAGCATTGTCAGGGAAACGATCAAAAACAAGATCGTCATGATCCCTCCGCTCTTCACGAAATCGAACACTTTATAACCGGCCGGCCCCATGATCAGCGCGTTGACCTGATGGGTCGGGATGATGAAGGAGTTCGACGTCGATATCGCCACGGTCAATGCAAAGAGCGCCGGACTTGCGCCCGCGGCGACAGCGATCGAAACGGCCAGCGGCACGAGTAGAACGGTTGCGCCGACATTTGACATGATCAGCGAAAACACGGTTGCAAGAATGGCCACACCGGCTTGCAGCGACCAAACCGGCCACCCGTCCAGAATGGTTAGGATTTGCTGGGCGATCCATTCGGCGGTGCCCGTGTTCTGCACGGCTTGGCCAAGCGGGATGAGACACGCCAGCAGGAACACGGTATTCCAACCGACGGCGTTATAAGCCTCGTCGATGCTGAGGACACGCGACAGCAGCATTCCGACCGCGCCGGTTAAAAGGCAAAGAGATAACCGGACGTCTGTGAACAGGATAAGCGAGAGCGAGATCACAAAGAAAAGCAGCGCCCACCCGACCTTGTGCGGCCTGAGTTCATCCTGGGGAAAGTCGGCTGTCACGACGATGAAATCTCTGTCCCGCTTTACGCGCATCAGGTTGTCCCATCTGGTGTGGGCGACAAGCATGTCTCCCGCCTTGAACGGAACGAGACCGATTTGCGTGGACTCGTGCTCTTCGGTCTTCACATGGCTCAGCGTTTCTTCGCCGCGATGAATTGCCATCAACGCAAGGCCATAGGTTTTGCGCAGCAGCAGATCGCGCGGGCTTTTGCCAACGAGCTTGGAATCGGGGGCAATGACCAGTTCGGCCACGCCTGCATTGGTCGGGGCGAATTCCTCGACAAATACATCCAGCTCGGGGCGAACGATCAATCCGAACCGGGTCGCGAAATCGCGAACGGCGCCTTCGCTGCCGACGATTGCCAGCCTGCAGGGAGCGGCGATCTCGGCCGTCAAAATCTGAATCATCGATGCCTTGCCGCGGTAGAACGTCGATATGATGTAGATGTTGTTCTCGTTGTTTATGTCCGCGAGGATCTGGCCAACCAACGGACTGCTGGCGGGCACATCGACTTCGAAGACCTGAGCATGAAGGCCGTAAACCCGTTCAAGATATTCGGACGTGCCGTGGCCGGAGGCCGGGTTTTCGGTGCCCGATGTTCCCGGCAAGGTCCAACGCCCGAGGAACAGAAAATAGAGGATGCCAGTTGCAACAAGGGCCGCGCCAATGGGCGTCACCGAGAAGAGGCCAAACGGCGCCATCTTCTTGTCTTCCGGCAGCCCCTCGTTCGCTGTCAAAATCAAGTCATTCAGCAAAATGAGCGGCGACGATCCGACCATGGTCATCGTTCCGCCAAGGATTGCGCAGAACCCCATCGGCATGAGGAGACGGCTGAGCGGGATGCCCGAGCGCACCGATATCCGGCTGACCACAGGCAGAAATAGCGCGGCTGCGCCGACATTCTGCAAAAAGCTGGAGATGAACCCCACGGTGCCCGACACAATTGGAACGACGCGCGCCTCAGTCGTCCCGCCATGTTTCAAAATGGCGGCGGCGACTTTGTTCATGATGCCGGTTCGGTCCAGACCGGCGCCGACAATCATTACGGCGATAATCGAGATCACCGCATTCGATGCAAAGCCGTCGAACAGGTGATTGACATCGGCAAGCCTTTCGAGGCCCGGCACATAGCTGACAATCCCAACGATGACCAAAATTAGCAGAGCGGCCAGATCAATTCGGATCACTTCTGAGACAAAGAGAAAAACGGTAAGCCCAAGCAGACCAAGAACGACCGCCATCTCGGTTGTGAAGTCTATTGTCTCCAACGCACCCCGCTCTCGCACTAACGCCAGTCTCTTGAAAGATTTAGAGATGGAGCAGTTCATTCAGCAGCTTTGCCCGGCACTATGGATTGATTTTGCGGTCGCTGTCAGGTTTTTTTGCTTTCGCTCCTCGCCAGGCGATCCGAGCCTGCCTGGTTAGGGGCCGCTCATACCGGGCCTGAACGTGCTGGTGCGTTTCAATTTGGCCTGATGCCATTCCGTCTATTGGAACGATGCGCCACATTCGGACGTTGCGGGCACCCAGAATTCTGCTGCCTGTCATAATTTCTGGGTGCCCATCACTCGAGTTGAAGGCGGCGACAAGCTCGGATCTGTTTTTGTGTCTTCTGATGGTGCGGGAAATGGAAGGATGGCAATCTCAGCCAGATCGACACTACTTTTCCAATGCTGACCCATTGCGATTTGAGGTTGGACTTAATGAAGAAGTTTCTTCAACGGGTTTTGGAAGCGACGGATGGAATTGCGCCGCTTGCAAGGCGAGACTTGAAAAAACGTCTTGATCATGTGCAAGCGGGTCTCGGAGGTAAAGCCATTGATTATGTGCTTTATGCACGTGACGAGACGGTGCGCTCGTCTCTCGCAGCGCTGGCCAGTAAGACGCAATTGGAGATCGCCGGTCTCTGGCGGGATCACGATGGCACGAGGACGCGGCGAAGCTTGCTGGAGGAACGCAGTGCCGACATCGCTTTGCACAGCCGTTATGCGCTGGTGCTCGGAGCGAGCGTTAGTGTCTTGCCGTCCACGATACCGGCAGCAGGCCAATAGGCGATTCTATTCCATAGATCTTTTGAAGCTCGACCCGGAGTTTGGGCAGGAACTCTCCAACATTCCGGGCGAGCCGCGGACCACGCTAAAGTAATTGTTAGCAAAATCTTAACGCTCGCGGGTGAGCTTTGCGCCATGATCGGTTGAATCCAAACAGCTTCCAGTTAAGTGGGCCCCAATGTTCAAGAATTTGATCAAGGACATGTTCGTGATCGCCACGGCGGTAATGCTCACCATGCCAAACGAAGGCCGTGCTGATCCGATCACCGTCGTGGCCGACGAATGGCCACCGTTCTCGGGCGAAAGCCTTCCCAACGGGGGCATTTCACTGGATGTGATCGCGACGGTGCTGCGCCGCGCGGGTTACGAGGTTGAAACGGAAGTTTTACCGTGGGCGCGGATTATAGATGGGTCTCGCCGAGGCGACTACGACATCGTTGGCAGCTTGTTCTTCGATCCCGGGATCGCCAGCTACATGACGTACGGCGACCCGTTTTACGAGACGGAGATTCGCTTCGCCCAGCAGACGGGTGCCGGGCACACAGTGAACGGCTTGGCAAGTCTGCGTCCCTATTCCATCGCCGTTGGTGACGGGTTCCTCTATGAAGAGAATTTCGACCGGGCGGAGGATCTGAAAAAAGTTGTCGTCACGACAGCGCTTCAGGGCCTTCAAATGGTGGCCCATGGCCGCGCTGACCTCACGCTCGACAGCATTGAAGTACTGCAATACTCGATCAAGAATGATGACCCGACAATCGCCGACCGAATCGAGTTCCTCCCTTACGTTCTGGCTGCCCACAAAATACACATGGCCGTCAGGAACAGCTTACCGGAGAAGGACAAGATTATCGCTGACTTCAATCGTACCTTGGCCGAGATGCGGGCAGATGGCTCGTTCGCTGCGCTGCTCAAGAAGCATGCAGCGGACTAAGTCACTGACGGAACCATGATCTCGGTCGATTTCTGGCGAAGCCGCCTGGGCAGAAAGATCGTCGCCATGATGATCGCCGGCTCGGCGGTTTTGTCGGTGGGGGCGACGGGTGTTCAGCTGTACCTGGCCTATGAGCGTGACCGTGCGCGGGTATTCGATGAATTAGCTATCATCGAGGATAGTTTTCGCGATGGCCTGGAAAGCGCCCTGTGGACGTTCAACTTCGATCAGGTGAACGTGCTGCTAGATGGAATCTTTGCGCAGCACGACATTGTATATCTGCGGCTGATCACCCCAACAGGCAACGCTTGGGAAAGAGGGAAGCCGGACGAGGAGGATCTGATTCTGACGGAGTTCGAGCTGGCCTTTCGCGGTAAGCCCGACAAGCTGGTGCCCGTTGGAAACCTGACGGCTGGATTGTCTCTCGAGTTCGTGCAGACGCGCATATGGGAGCAATTCTGGGCGTTCATTCTGTCTAACTTCATCAAAACGCTGTTGGCATCCATTGTGATGCTCGCAATCTTTGATCGTCTTGCGGGCCGCCACCTGCGCGCCATCTCGGACCAGGCCAGTGCCGAATGGCTCGACACGAATGAGATGGTCGCGATCAGCCGCGCCAAGACAGAAAACTCGGATGAGCTAGACGACATCGTCGGGTCCTTGAACCACGCCCGCGCCAGTGTCCGGGCGTCACATGCTGAACTGTCCGACCGAATTGCAGAGCTCGGAATATTGAATAGCAAGCTTTCAGACGCAAATCGGGAACAATCTGAATTCACCTACGCTATCTCCCACGATCTGAAATCTCCTACCAACACGGTAAAGATGCTGCTGCGGGAACTGCGAGAATCAAACAATGCCGCCCTGGACAACGACAGCGTCGAAATTCTTGATGATCTGGATGTTACCGTCGCACGTATGGGCCAGTTCGTAGATGATGTGCTGGTCTACGCGCGTTCGATCGGTGAAGAGATGTCGGTCGAAACTGTCAATTTGACGGTCGAAGTCGAAGCGATTATCCGTGATCTTTCGGGAGACATTGCCGACGCCGGAGCCGATGTAAGGACCGGAGAACTCCCGACGGTCACCGGCAACGCTGTGCAGCTCAGGCTACTAATGCAGAACCTGATTTCGAATGCCATCAAGTTCCATGATCCAGTGCGGCAGCCTGTGGTCGAGATCGAAAGCACGCCTGGTCAGAAGAATGGCTGGATCGCCGTCAGTGTAAGAGACAACGGTATCGGCATCGATGAGAAACATCTCGATCGAATTTTTGGACTTTTTAAGAGACTCCACAATTACGCGGCGTATCAGGGGTCAGGAATTGGCTTGACGGTCTGCCAAAGGATCGTTTCAAATCATGGAGGAAAGATTGAAGTCTCCTCCTCTAAGTGGGTCGGCAGCAAGTTCACCGTCCTGATGTCAGAGAAAATGAATGGCACACAAAATTAAAAATGTGATGCTGATCGATGATGAAGAGATCGATCAGAAGCAATATCGCAGGGTGCTAAAACGTTCCGGTATCGTCGATAACATCATTACATTTGCATACGCCGATGAAGCCTTCGAATACCTTAAGAACAATGGTGACCTGACAATCGACGTCATTTTCCTGGACATCAACATGCCTCGGATGAACGGGTTCGAGTTTCTAGAAAAAGTCACACTGGATCTAAAGCACGAGTTCGCACATATGGTGATCGTTATGCTGACGACATCCCTTGACCCCAAAGATCGCGAGAGAGCCAGCAAGTACGACGTGGTGCGCGACTTTATCAACAAGCCCTTGGAGATCGAGCATGTTGAACATGCCGCACTGCTGTTATCGGATGTCAGAGGCTGACAAGTTTGTTTGAACCTGCATCGTGCTGGTTCGAAAAAATTTTAGGATAATGGTTCGAACTCCGAATGTCCGCCTTTGCGCAGACCCGCGCGCAGCAATCCATCGGCGATCGTCAACATTCGAGCCGACAAGCGGCGTTCGAGCTTGGCGCAAACCAGCGCAGCTTAGTTTCGAAACAGACGTTCGTTGCTGTCTTGGCGGTGTCGCCGTGCGGCTGGTTCGCAAGTGCCCGGTATCGGTTCGGCGGAGGCGGGTCTGTGCAGGTCAGTTACTGTCAGGCGCGCTCGGCCGATGGGCTTTTCGATAAGCCTGTCTGGTGGCTTCTGACGCTTTTCAACAGCCAGAAGACGATGCAGAACAGCCCTGTCAGGATGACCAAAGCGACCAGCGCCAGCAGCCGTTTGCCGAAGGCGCCGTCCAGCACATAGCCGGGCTGGATCAGGTGAACTGCCAAGATCTGAACCGCCTGCAGGGCAGCGCTTGCGCTGAGGAGAATGGCAACGAAGCTCGAGCCGAGAAGCGAGCTGAGCACGATGGCTTCGATGCTGCGGTCTTTAACGATGTGCAGCCGGTAGGCGCGCCAATGGAAGGTGCAGAACCCGACAATGCCGATGATCACCCCGGCCCAGAAAATCGCATTCTGATAGGTCAGCCCATAGATGACCGTGACAAACAGATCTTCGAACGGTTTGTAGAAGTAGAGGAAGATCAACACGATTATGTAGATCAGAAAACCCACGAGGGTCCAAAACCACTGCCAGACGCTCATTGGCCCCACCCGCTTCGTTGATCGTTCCCGTTGTCGCCAACCGCGACCCTATGCCGAGCCGGGCGCATCAGGCAACCACCTCGGGCTGCGCGCCGATCAGCAGGATCACATAAAGCACCAGGAAGACGACGTCCTTCAAAGTGGCGACGCCCTGGCCGCCGCCACCCGGGGTGGCGATGACGATAATCAACTCGAGCACGAAGAAAACAATGGCCAGGAAGAAGAACGGCCAGATCGTCTCCCACCAGGAAATTCCCTCGGGCGACACGACGCCCATTTGGTTTTGCCAGATCAACAACAGGATCGGCAAAAGGATCAGATAGGCGTGCAGCAGTAAAAACCGCAACCGGGTCGCCTTGCGGTCAATGACCCACAGCACCAGAAGGAAGGCGGCGACGTGCACCATGTCCCAGAGCATTCCGGCATAGGCCGCCGTATCCGCGACACCCAGCAGGTTAAGATATCCGAGAAGATAAAGGACCATCAGAGCGTTGGCATAGAGCCACTCGCGCGTGCCCTCGCCCGGCGATTTGACGTCCCAGGCCCGGCTGGCTTTGTCGAACAACATCACAAGGGCGATGACCAGCCCGGCCGGATAGATCAGATTCAGCATCATCACATGACGCTGAGCATTCTCGACATGCGACCAATTGAAGATCAGGAAGACGGCTGCGAATCCGAGGACACCGACCAAGCGCATCGCGGACGGGGCCTTGTGCTTGGCGATTTCCTGCGGCGCCGGGGCCGCGTCGGAGACCGCCCGGGTCGTGGTCGATGCGACAGGGCCCTGACCGGGCGCAGGCACGGCCCGCGAGAGACGCCACAACATCGATAAAACAAACACGGCCAACGCGCCGCCGCCGATGATCAGCATCACAACGAAGAAGGTCAGCGCACGACCGTCGTCGCCCCAATCACCATCGGATAGCACTTGCCAGACCACCACAATGGCCACTGCCGCAACAAAAACCGCGGCCAGCAACAGTTCGTACCATTGCGGTTGATAGGCGGCGTTGCGCCCGCCCGAGGTCGAACGCAGAGCTTGGCGTGACACAAGGAAAATCAGGAACGAGACAACACCGACGATCGCGATCGCGGCCATAACCTCGATGAATGCAACAGCGCGGCTATCCAATATCGTTCCCCGCCAAAGTTTTCCCCCGCCAAGATCCGCCCCGAAAACACCTTTCGGGAATTTTGGGTATTTCGCCGTGCAACCAGCTTTGCCGGCGCGACCCTAGCACCGGTCTTTTTGGCTGTCGATTGCCCGGCGCGGTCTTTCGCTGCGCCGGCGTGACATCGGTGGGCGTGACAACGGTAGATTGCTGAATATGATGGCGAAACTGTCAGGGGGATCCATGGGCGATACGTCCGATGAAGCTTACGCGAATGCGACCTATGGTGCGAACCAGATCGGCTATGGCGACAAGCCCGGCATAGCGGTTGTCGATTTCCAAAAGGCGTTCACCGATCCGCAATACAATCTGGGCGGCGCGCCGCTGATCGAGCGGGCGGTGGGCAATACTGCGCGCCTTCTGGAGACAGCGCGGCGTTGCGGTGTACCGGTTGCCAACTGCATCACCGCCTATACATCGAAGGCGGACATGCCTTATTGGAAAATCTCGGAAGTGCAGGAAACGCTGATCCATGGCAGCCATGCCACCGAGTTCGACGAGCGCATCTATGACCCGGACTATGACGTAAAGCTGGTCAAAGCGGGGGCGTCGATCTTTTTTCAGACACCGATTGTCCCTTTCATGGTCAAACAACAGGTCGATACGCTAATTGTCGTCGGATGCGTCACGTCAGGTTGCGTGCGTGCGTCGATCGTCGACAGTTTTCAGAATGGGTTCCGAACCATCGTTCCAGAGGACGGCGTGGGCGATCAGGACGAGCGGCCGCACCATGACAACCTGCGCGATGTCGGCCGACGATACTGCGATATCTCGGATACCGACAGTGTGATTGAATGGATTGAGGCTTGGCGTGGGCGTAATGCGCCGTAAGGTGGCGAATCCAATGCCGGGAGCGGGAGCTGAGAATGAGCAAGGATCAAGGTGATCTAACCAATTGGTTCGATTCGCAGCTGGACGATCTGAAGAACGAATTTGACAAGCTGTCGGGTGGTTCCGGCGGCGGCCCTTCCAAACCAACGCGCAGCAGCGGTTCAGCCGCACGGTCTGCATCCGCCCCGGCATCTGAGGCGCCGAAAATCTCTCCGACCGCTGAAGTGGCCGCGCCAGCGGTCGCCCGTTCGCGGGCGCAGCCCAAGCGCCACGCACCGGCGGGCAGCGGATACATGCTCGGGGTCGATGTGGGCGGAACCTTCACCGATCTGCTGCTGATCGAGGAAGCGACCAGTCAGACCTTTACGGCCAAGGTGCCGTCGACACCAAGCGACAGCTCGATCGGGGTTTTGATCGGCATCGAAAAGATCTGCACAACGGCCGGGATCGATATGAACGCAATCGGTCAGGTGATGCATGGCACGACCGTTGCAACCAACACCGTTCTGACCGGATCAGGTGCGCGTGTCGGCCTGGTGACGACCAAGGGATATAAACAGACTTTGCAGATCGCCCGGTCATATGTTCCCGGCGGTCTTGGTGGTTGGGTCATCTTCAACAAATCCGATCCGTTGGCCCCGTTGGAGCTGACAATCGCAGCGGATGAACGGATCGATGCGGACGGATCGATCCACGAACCACTGGATGAGGCGAAGATCCGCAATGATCTGGCCGCCATGGCCGGAGAGGGCATCGAGGCGCTGACGGTCAGCCTGATGAACGCCTACACAAACGGTGTTCACGAGCAAAAAATTCGGTCGATCGCCGAACAGGTGTTGCCCGGGATTCCAATTTCGATTTCGTCGGAAATCGTCCCGGAGATGTATGAGTACGAGCGCACCGAGACGACGGTTGTGAACTCGTATATCCGTCCGGTCGTCTCGACCTATATCGAGAATCTGGCCACAGAACTGAACCGGCGGATGGGCGGTGTCAGCCTTCGGATCTTGCGGTCGGATGGCGGTCTTGCATCGGACTCCAATGCCAAGGAGATGCCGGTCAATCTGCTGATGTCCGGTCCGGCCGGCGGCGTATCGGGCGCCATCTTTATGGCCAAGCAGGCCGGATATAAGGATCTTTTGACCTTTGATATGGGCGGCACTTCAACCGATGTGGCGCTGATCCAGGACGGAGTCGCGCAGGCACGGCGCGAAACCCGGGTTGCCGATGTCACCGTGCGCGCACCGTCCGTCGATGTACGCACCGTCGGCGCAGGCGGCGGGTCGATTGCCTATGTGCCGGAACTGACCAAAGCGCTGCGCGTCGGGCCGCAATCGGCCGGCGCCGAGCCGGGCCCTGCTGCATACGGGAAGGGCGGCGAAGAACCGACGGTGACGGATGCCAATGTCGTTCTGGGCTATCTTCCGTCGACGTCGAAACTGGGCGGCGAGATGCAACTTGACCGGGCCTCGTCCGAGCGCGCTATCAAGAAGGTCGCAGACTCTCTGGGCCTGCCCGTCAAAGAGGCGGCCGAAGGGATCATCAATATCGTCAATGAAAACATGTTCGGCGCATTGCGACTGGTCAGCGTCGAACAGGGTTTCGATCCACGCGACTTTGCGCTGATCGGCTTTGGCGGCGCCGGGCCGCTGCATGCGAATGCGTTGGGCAAGTTGATGAATTCGTGGCCCGTCATCATTCCGCCGGGACCGGGTGTTCTGTGTGCCTATGGCGACGCAACAACACGGGTGCGCAACGAGGCAGCACGGACCTTTGTGCGCCGGTTTGAAGATACATCGGACACGGAAGTCGGCGGCATCCTGCAGGAGTTGGCGGCCAGTGCGGCGCAAGCGTTGGACGCTGAAGGCGTTCCGCGCGACGAACAGACCACCGAATATCAGATCGACTTGCGTTATGCCGGTCAGGGAATGCGACTGACCGTGAATATGAGCCCCGAGGAGTTCACTGCCAAGGGCCTCGACGAACTCAGTCGGCGGTTCGACGAGATGCACGAACAGATGTTCACCTTCAGCCTGGATGCGCCGCACGAGCTTTATAACCTGCGGACAGTGATCCAAGGGGCGGAGAACGCCGCGGCGCTGGGGACAATCCCCAAGGGCACCGGCGATCCGTCCGGCGCGGTTTTCGAGCAGAGTTCGGTCTTCTACGAGGGCCGGGATCATCCTGCGCAGATCTATGACAGATCGGGGCTGAGGTCCGGGGACCTCATTCAGGGACCGGCGATCGTGACCGAAATGGATTCGACCTCGGTCATCCTGCCCGGCCATGTTGGCGAGGTCGATGACCTCGGCAATATCCTGATCCGTCCGGCGTAAGGGGATAGAGAGATGCCAGCCACCATCATCCAGACCAATTCACGCCCCTTCAACCGGGTCGAGGTCGATCCGATCAGCCTGGACATCGTCGAGAACGCGCTAAAGAACGCGCGCGCCGAGATGGACGCGGTGTTGTTCCGCACCGCCATGTCGCCGGGAATTCGCGAACAGCACGACGCGTTTCCGATGATCGCCAATCAGGACGGCAAGATGATCGTCGGCCAGTTCGGGTCGTTCTTTCCGGGCTTTTGGGCGGGCTATAACGGCACCGTCGAAGATGGCGACATCTTCATCACCAACGACCCATATATGTGTAACGGCGCGATCAGCCACCTGAATGACTGGCTGGTCATGATGCCGATCTATTTCGAAGGCCGCTGCGTTGCGTGGTCGGCCATGTTCGGTCACATGACCGATGTGGGCGGCAAGGTACCGGGATCGCTTCCCACCGATGCCGCACAAATTTTCGAGGAAGGCATCCAGGTTCCGCCGGTCAAGATTTACCGCAAGGGCGAGCTGAACCAGGAAATGCTGGACGTCATCCTGCGCAATTGCCGGATGCCGGAATGGAACAAGTCCGATTTCAACGGGATCATCGCCGCGATGCGGCTGGCCGAACGGCGCGTGCACGAGATGTGCAACCGCTTTGGCGTCGATCATCTGGTCGCATCGATGGAAGAAATGCTGGAGCGCAATAAGCGCGCCATGTCCGAGATCATCAAGCTGGTCATCCCTGAGACCAAACAATATTTCGAAGACTATATCGACGATGACGGGCTGGGCATGGGCCCCTACAAGATCGCCTGCACCTTGTGGCGCGAGGGCGATAAGGTCACTTTCGACTTCGAAGGCACGGACCCGCAATCGATCAGCTCGGTGAACTTTCTTCTGAACGAAGAGATGTTCAAAATGTTCCTCGGGTCGTTTTTCATCAACATCTTCGACCCGCAGATCCTGTTCAATGACGGGTTTTATGATTTGGTCGAGGTGAAGATCCCGCGCGGCACGATCCTGAAGCCGATCCGGCCTGCGGCGCTGTCGTCACGCACCCACCTGCTGGCCCGGATCTTTGACATCATGTCGGGCGTGCTGGGACAAGGATCGCCCGATGCGCTGTGCGCGGCCGGGTTCTCGGACAGCCCGCACTTTATGTACTCGGGCTATAACAAACATGGCGAATGGTATCAGCTTTACCAGATCGGGTTCGGCGGCATCCCGGGCCGGCCCGCAGGCGACGGACCGGACGGGCATTCGCTGTGGCCTGCCTTTACCAATGTGCCGAACGAGTTTCTGGAGGCTTACTTCCCGCTGCGTATCGTTAAGTATGAAACCATCATCGATACCGGCGGGCCGGGCCTGCACCGCGGCGGGAACGGCCTGTCCATAGGCTATCAGTTCGAAGAAGACGGTCAGATCAGCATTCACGATGACCGCTGGCTGACCCATCCGTGGGGCGTCAATGGCGGCGAACCGGGCGGCCGGTCGAACAAATTGATGGTGCGCGCCGATGGCAGCCAGGAATGGATGCCCGCCAAGGCCGACCGGATCAAAGTGTTCGAGGGCGATACGCTTTACTTCAACACCTGGGGCGGCGGCGGCTGGGGTGATCCGTTGCAACGCGATGCCGAGAAGGTGGCTGTCGACACGCGGCGCGGGCTGGTCTCGCGCGATGGTGCGCGGCGTTACGGCGTGGTTCTGAACACCGATCTTTCTGTCGATGCCCGTGCAACCGATGATCTGCGGCGCAAAATGGCGTCGGATCGGGGGCAGATCGAGCTATTCAATCGTGGCGGCACCATCGAAGAGCTGAAGGCCCGCTGCAAAGCCGACACCACGTTCGATCCGCCGAAGACACCGGTCTTCCAGAAATGGATGGGGCGCGGGGCACCTGCGAACTAGACTTTCTGGCCTTGCAGCGGAACTGAATTCGCGATCCTGACCGGCACCCGGACAAACGATATGGATCGGGCGTCAAGCAACGACAATGCGCGCAGACAAGTGGATGGCGAACGATGACCGAGTTTTCGGAAATCCCGATCATCGACCTAGCGCCGATCCACTCGATGAAGGCATCGGACACAGGCGCCCTCGCCGCAGAGTTCCTTCAGGTCTATGGCGATATCGGTTTTGGCTATGTCGTCAATCACGGGATTCCGGGCGACCTGATCGCCCGGGTATTTTCAGCGTCGACGAAATTCCACGCCCTGCCGCGCGACGAAAAAATGAAGGTAGAACTGAACGCGCAACATCGCGGCTTTATTCCGATAAATACGTCGACAGATGTAAACTCGAAACTGGCGGATGTGAAACGGCCGAACCAGTCCGAAAGCTTCATGGTGATGCGTGAAGATGGCCCGGGTTCGCCCGACGTCATGGCAGGCGCCTATCTCGCCGGTGCAAATCAGTGGCCAGCGCTTCCTGGCTTTCGCGAAGATGTAAGCGCCTATCACGACGCCCTGACCGACCTGGGGCGCAAGCTGATGAATGTTGCGGCCCGTTCCATTGGGGCGGACCCGGCAGAATTGGCCGCCGCCTTTGAGCGCCCGACGACCTGGTTGCGATTGCTGTTCTATCCGCCAACCGATCGTGCGGCAGATGACGATCTGTTCGGATCAGCCCCGCACACCGATTTTGGATGCCTGACGATCCTTGCCCAGGACGACATCGGCGGATTGCAGGTTCAGACACCGGCAGGCAATTGGATCGATGCGCCCGTGATCCCCGGCGCGTTCGTCGTCAATGTCGGCGACATGTTGCATCGATGGTCGAACGGGCGCCTTCTGTCGACGCCGCACCGCGTGATCAACCGATCGGGCCGCGAGCGGTTTTCGTGTCCGTTTTTCTTTGACCCCAACGTCGCAACCGATATCGCGCCATTGGCATCATGTATCGACGCCGGAAACCCTGCGAAATTCGATCCGATCAATTTCGGCGCGTTTTTGAGGGACGAGTTGGAAGCAGGATACGACAAACACAAAGCCCCGGCGTCCCGCTGACATCGCCTTATCCGCTGGCGGCCATGATCCCCTTCAGATCAATCCCGCACTCGTCCAGCGCGATATCCGCGATCCGGTCATAGACACAGCCGACCCGAATGGTGCGAAAATCAGACAGATCGACAATCGTTGACCCCAACCCCTCCGTGTTGTGAAACGGCACCAGCCCATAGTCGATTTGGATATCGGCGATTGACCGAACCTGGTCCTGCACATCCTGCAGCCGAAACTTCGAGCCGGTCAGCGAGACATTCGCGGACGAGCCGGACACATTGTAAGAATTCTCGCGCGCCAGCCGGGCGACTTCGTTGTGCAATGGCCCCGCATTCATCAACAAATCCATCGTTCCGGCCTTGGTTGCATTCTTGAAGGTAAAGGGCGGCATCGATTGCGCAACCGGGTGTTCAGCGCGGAAAGGCGCCACGACCGAGAAAGGCAAATCGTAGTCCTGGATGATCACCCGGACCAGTTCACGCGCCTCATCCGAACAGACCAGCATTTCGTTGAAGAGGTCCCAGTCACCGAAATTTCCGCAGGGCTTCTCGAACGAGCGTTGCTTGGCGGTATAGGTTCGCTGGATTGCCTCCTCGGCGTGGCCGACCACCGCATAACCGACGCTGACCGGAAAAATCGCGACGCCGCCATCCCGCAGCGTTTGAAAGATGCGGGCTGCGTCTTCCTTGATGGGTTGTCCCTCGAACATATGCGGCGCTCCTGTCTGTTTCGCAGAACGGTAACGGCACTGCTTGGCCGGGCCAAGCCGCGATATCAGATGGGTGGGGTCGCGGTCCGGGTGAATTCGTGCTGAAGTGCTTCCGGCAATGGAGACGATGATGGCGAGGCCTGACATCCCAGGTGACGCGGCGCGCGCGTTCGACGTTCTAAAGGCGGGCGGCGCCGCGGTTTTGCCAATGGATGTGGGATATTCGCTGATCGGTGGGTCCGAGGCAGCGTTGACGCGGATCTTCGATACGAAGGGACGCGCACCGGACAAGCTGAACGCGATGCTGGGCGACATGGACCTGCACCGTGAGATCCACCGCGTCGATACGCGGGGACAAGAGGTTGTCGCTGCGATCACGGATGATTTCGGATTGCCGCTGGGCGCAATCGCACCCGGACAGATGGATCACCCGATCCTGCAAAAACTGACGCCAGCAGCGTTAAGTAGCAGCACCCGCGACGGCACCGTCTTGATGTTGTTGAACGCAGGTGCGTTCCACGGCGAGGTTTGCCGATTGAGCCGGGAGCAGTTGCACCCGCTGTTCGGCTCGTCCGCGAACAGGTCTCTGCAAGGAACCAAGTTCCGTGTCGAAGATATCGAACCGGAGATCTTGGACGTCGCCGATATCACCATCGACCACGGGTTGAGGAAGTATCACCTCTACCAAGCATCTTCGACACTGCTGGATCTGACAAATCTTGATGTCGTGCGGTTCGGGGCCTGTTACGAGATGATCGCGGACATTCTGAAGCGCCATTTCAATGTCACGCTGCCGCAACCTGAAACGCCGCATCTGCGCAGTCTGATCGGGCCGCTTTGCCCGGACTGACGCGCTATTGGGAGAAGAGACATGACCGATGATGAACTGATCGACCTGGTTCGGATCTACTTCGCGGCGGTCGACGCCGGTGATCTGGACGGCGTGCTTGCGACCTTGACGTTGGATTGCAAATTCACCGTCGAGACGCACGGCGTCGAGTTGAACGGTCATCATGACCTGCGCGGCATGTATGAACGCCTTTGGCAAAACCACGCAGCGATGGTCCACGATCAGATGACCTTTGTGCCAAATGCGGCGGCGGGGCGGATCGCGTCGCAGTTCCGGGTCGTGAATACCGAGCATGACGGATCGACGACCTACAAATCGAACTGCAATTTCTTTGATGTCCAGTATGGCCGGTTTTCACGGGTCGCGGTTTACATGGCGGGCGAGACAACGCTGGACCGGGCTTGACTTGGCCAACACTCGGTTCGCAAGCTGACAGACGCCAGACAGGAGGGACCAGATGTCAACCGATGAAGCCAGTGCCGCAGTATCTGACGAGGAACTGAAGGCCGCGCTGGAAGTTGTCTTCCGGGCCAACAGCGACTTTTATGCCGAACGCGGATTTCAGCGGCGGATCGGTTTTGGCAAACGCCCTGCCCTTTTGGTGATCGACATGGCCAAGGCCTGGACGATGCCGGGCCACGCATTCAGTTGCGCCGGAATGGAGACGATCATCCCCGCCAACCAAGCGCTGCTGGAGGCGTTTCGCGCCCGCAACCTGCCAGTCGTTTTCACCACCACCGCCTATCAATCGACTGATGGGCCGAACCCCGAGACAGGGGCCTGGGGCGCCAAGATCCCGCTGGAGGTTTTGTCGGCCGATTCCGAATGGATCGGCATTGACGATCGCCTGGCGCCGCTACCCGGCGAAGTGGTGATCACCAAGAAAAACGCCAGCGCCTTTAACGGCACCAGTTTGCACAACTATCTGACCTCGTGCCAGGTCGACACATTGATCGTGACGGGTGTGACCGCATGCGCCTGTGTGCGCCACAGTGTCGAAGACGCGATTTCGAGCGGGTTCCGCCCGATCGCTGTGCGCGAAGCAATCGGCGACCGGATCCCCGGAGCGCTGGAGTGGAATCTGTTCGATATCGACGCCAAATTCGGTGATGTTGAACCGCTGGAGACGGTTCTGGACTATTTGAAGTCGAACGAAATCGGATAGCCCAAAGACGCATCCCGCAGACGATTATGCCAGAATTTCGGCAAACGCCGGGCCCGTTCCCGTCGCGGCCGCTGCACTGAGTTTCGAGCGATGGAGATCAACGTGAGCCAGCGATCAACCAAGTATCTGGACACTGCCGTTGCGGCGCGGGCGGGTTTAGCTGCGGCGCAGCCCAAACTGAACATTTGCGCCCAGGTCCTTGGCGAAACTGTTGAAATCGAAGGCCGCCACCGCGACGATCTGGCCGGTGCAGGCTGCCATCTGGGTCCGCTGCACGGCCTGCCCATCGTGGTCAAGGACATCATAGATGTCGCGGGATACCCGACACGGGCGGGTTCGGCCATGCGCGGCGATCAGGCAGTCGCTGCATCAGATGCGACCGTTGTTGCACGGTTACGCGCCGCGGGTGCGGTGACGATCGCAAAAACCAATACCGTCGAGTTCGCCTTTGGCGGTTGGGGAACAAATGCCTCGCAGGGCACACCGCGCAATCCCTGGATGCCTGACATCCCGCACACGCCGGGCGGATCGTCCAGCGGAACCGGCGCTGCCGTGGGCGGTGGGTTCGTTCAGGCCGGGCTGGGCACCGATACCGGCGGTTCGGTGCGGATACCGGCGGCCTTCTGCGGCTGTGTCGGGTTGAAAACCTCCATCGGCATGGTCAGCCGCGCGGGTGTTGTTCCACTGTCCGACAGCTTCGACACGGTCGGCCCGCTGACCGATAATGTGCGGCGGGCGGCACAGATGCTGAACGTCATGATGGGCGAGGACCGCGCCGATCCATCGACGATAGGGATTTCCCGAAAGGACCCGATGGCCGGATTGGACCGCGGTGTCTCGGGCCTCAGATTTGGCGTTGTTGGCGACGACGCCCTCTACCAGGCGCAGCCCGACGTTCTTGCCGGATTTCATCAGGCATTGGCGTTGCTGAGCGAAGCGGGGGCGCAACTTCTTCCGGTTGAACTGCCAAAGGATTTCGAGGATTATCAGCGCCTGGGCACCGCGATCATTGCGTCGGACGCCTATGCCTTCCACGCGGAAATGGCCGATTCGAACGAGACACCGCTGAACGACACCACACGCACCCGGATCTTGGTGGGACGGGATATGGATGCCCGCGCCCGGGTTCTGGCGCAACGGTCCCGGCGGCAACACATTGCCGATTATCTGGATGCAATGGACCGGGTCGATGCAGTTCTGCTGCCCGCCGCGCCGTCCAACGCCATCCCACTCTCGACGGTCGACGAGAATGATTACACGGTTTCGCTCTACACCCGTCCGGCAAATTACCTGGATCTGTCCGCCCTGACGATCCCAGTCGGGGTCGCTGAAAGCGGGCTGCCGACGTCGTTGCAGATCATGGTGCGCCAGTTTGACGACCCGCTTGCCTTGCGGATCGGCCTTGCGTTCGAGGCGGTTCGCGGCGATATGCCAAAACCGCCGACAGCGGCCTGATCAAGCGGGCCTCGAATGTTCTGGAGCTAAATGTGACCTTAAGAGTTGGAGAGCAGGTTCCCGACATTCCTTTGACGCGGATGACCGAAACGGGCCCGGCGCCGGTCGCGCGGCAGGAGCTGTTTGCCGGCAGGCGGGTGGCGCTGTTCGCCGTTCCCGGCGCCTTCACGCCTGCCTGTACGGACCGCCACCTGCCATCGATCACAGTGAACGCCGATGCAATCCTCTCCGCCGGGATCGATACGGTTGCTTGTCTGTCGGTCAACGACATCTTCGTTATGCGGGCCTGGGGCAAGGATCGGAGGGTCGGTGACGACGTAGTGATGCTTGCCGATGGCGCTGGCGCGTGGACTGTCGCTGCCGGTCTCGACTGGGATCTGACGGGGTTCGGCCTCGGGCTGCGCTCGCAGCGCTATGCAATGATTGTCGATGACACGCGCGTTGCCCATCTGGCCGTCGAGCAGGGCGGCGCTTTTGATGTGTCAAGCGGCGATGCCGTTTTGCGCGTTTTGCGGCGATAACCTGCGGCGATGCCAGGGCGCCGTCTAAACGCGTGGCGCATGACCCGCTATTCGGCCGCCGCGTGTCGATGCCCTGCCCCGCCGAGTTCGGCCAAGTAGTTCAGCACCTCTTCCTCGGCGACGACATCGCCATATTTTGCGTTCATATCCAAAAGGTTCGCCTGATGGGGCGCCGGATGGCGATCGCCAACCGCTTCGGTCACGACGATCGGAATGAAACCGTGCGAATTGGCGTCGACGCAGCTGGCCCGGATACAGCCGCTGGTCGTCACGCCGGTCAGAAGAACCGAATCGATGCGCTGCGCCGCCAGGGTTGACGCCAGCGATGTCCCAAAGAACGCACTGGCATATTGCTTGGAAATGACCAGCTCCGACGGGTCCGGCGTCAGCCCGGCGGCCCAGGCACCCATCGGGCTGCCTTCGACAAAATGCCGGAGCGGCATCGCCTTTTGAAAGAACCGGCCGCCGTTCACGCCCGACGAATGATAGACGACATTGGTGTAAATCACCGGCACCCCCGCTGATCGCGCGGCGTCGCGAACGCGCAGCGCACTGTCCAACGCCGGTCGCACATCGGCGTAAAGCTCGCAGTTTTCGTCGAAATAGGCCTCGACAAAATCGATCAGCAGCAGGGCCGGTTTCGACCCGAAGCCCAGCCGGTTGTCATAGGCGCGGCGGGTATTTTGCATCAGATCTTCGGTCATGGTCAGGTTCCCGCGGCCGCGGGCTTGCGCAGCCCGGCGACATAGGTCAGGCATTCGTCCAGCGAGATGACGTCGCCGTATTTTGCATCGATATCGAACAGATTGGCCTCGTGCGGCCCTTCGGCCCGGTCCCCGCAACCGTCGCGCACAACAACGGTGCGGTACCCGTATTGCAGCGAATCCACCGCCGACGCCCGGACACAGCCCGACGTCGTGCAGCCGACGATCACACAAGTATCCACACCCTGATTGCGAAACCAGGTGTCCAGGTTCGTTCCGAAAAACGAACTCGCGTATTTCTTCGAGACGATGTACTCGCCGGTTTTCGGTTCGATCCGATCATCGACCGCGCACATGGGCGATCCGCGTTGCAGCACGGCCAAAGACGGCACCTTTTCAATGAACACGCCAGCGTCGCGGAACCCCGGCTCGTATTCGATCACCGTATAGGCGATTGGCAACGCGTCGCGCCTGAACGCCTCCAGCACGGCATTGGTCGCGGCAAGTTGCGCCGAAAAATCACCGCCCAAAGGCGAGGCAGGATCGGTGAACCCATTGATGAAATCGACAATCAGCAGGCCCGGGCGTTTGCCAAACCCCGAACGCTCGGCAAAGCCCTTGGATTTATAACTTTCCAGCGTCTTGTCTTTCCAGTCGATCATCATGGCTCTCCCCCGAGGTTTCCGCCTGCGGCGGCGCTTGCACCGCGCGCTGACCTGATCCAAAGTTAGCGGGATCTTCACCTGCGGGCAACGCGGGTACAATCTGCGGGGGAAAGAAGTCATGCAGAATAACACCGGCGGCCGTCGCGGTCCGTATGGCAGTGGCATGACGGGCGACCGTTACCAGCCGCGATCGCTCTTAAAGTCCTCTGGCAGTTCGTCCGTCGCGACCAGTTCACTGGCCCGGGCCGGTGGAAAAAAGGACATCCGCTGTGCCTTCGGGATCGACGTGGATGCGGTGGCCGGCTGGCTCGGCTCGTATGGCGGCGAAGACAGCCCCTGCGACATCTCGCGAGGGATCTTTGCGGGCGAGGTCGGCGTGCCAAGGCTGGTACGCCTCTTCGACAAATTCCAGATCCCGACCACTTGGTTCATCCCCGGGCATTCGATTGAAACCTTCCCCGAGCAGACGCAGATGGTCGTCGATGCCGGGCACGAAATCGGTATGCACGGCTATTCCCACGAAAATCCGATTGCCATGACCCCGTCCCAGGAAGAGGCGGTGATGGACAAATGCATCGACCTGATCGAGAAGGTCTCGGGCCGCCGTCCCACGGGATATGTCGCGCCCTGGTGGGAATTCAGCCCAATCACCAACGAGTTGTTGCTGTCCAAGGGCATCAAATACGATCACAGCCTGATGAACGATGACTTCCATCCGTTTTATGTGCGGGTTGGCGATAGTTGGACCAAGATCGATTATTCGAAAAATGCCGAGGACTGGATGAAACCGCTGGTCCGCGGCACCGAGACCGCCCTGATCGACATTCCCGGATCCTGGTATCTCGACGATCTGCCGCCGATGATGTTCGTAAAGTCGTCACCCAACAGCTATGGCTTTGCCAACCCGCGCGATATCGAGCAGCTTTGGATCGATCAGTTCGATTGGGTCTATCGCGAGTACGATTACGCGGTCTTCACGTTCACGATCCATCCAGACGTGTCGGGCCGCCCGCAGGTTTTGCTGATGCTGGAACGCGTGTTCGACTATGTTTCCCAGCACACCGGTGTCTCGTTCAACACGTTCGATCAGATCGCCGACGATTTTGCGCGGCGCTATCCCCGGCAAGCAGCCGAATAGATGTGCGGGTCGCCTTAATGTGCGGTTTGTGCGGCATCCTGGGCGGCAAGGCGCACTGGACCGATACTGCCTCGACCCCCGATGCCTTCGCGGCCCGGGCCGAGGCGCAAACTGCGCGCCGGGAACGCGCCGACCGAACGGCTCTGGTCAACAAAGTACTTCACCACTACCGGCTGACGCTGAAAGACTGGTCCGGCTCTTCCTATGTGCTGCGAACCGGAACAGGCAAGACCGCTCTGGTCGACAATCTTTCGCAAATGTGGGCCGAAGCCGAACGCCTCACGGGGCGCGAGTTCGATCCGCTGGACCCGGACCTGCTGTCTTCATTTCCCGATACGGCAAGGTAACCGAACTTTGCGCATTCCCCCTTCTTTGGTCGGCAAATATCCCGGGAGTGCAAAGGCAGCGCCCTCGCCTGACGCCGACAGGCGCCGCCCAGATACTCCGTTCGCCGCCGCCGTAGTCTCCGACGACACCTGCGCGGCGACCAAACCATGACCTATGGCAGCTATATCCCGGTCAACGTGGTCACCGGATTTCTCGGCTCGGGCAAGACCACTTTGCTGCAACGGCTGTTATCCGATCCGCAACTGACCGACGCCGCCGTTCTGGTCAATGAATTCGGCGAAGTCGGGCTGGATCACCACTTGCTGCAGAACGAAACGACACCGACTTTGTTGATGGACAATGGCTGCGTCTGCTGCGCGATCCGGGGTGATCTGCAGGATGCGCTGCGCGATTTGTTCGATCGGCGCGAACGCGGCGAGGTCCCGGCGTTTCGCCGAGTCATCATCGAAACCTCGGGGCTGGCTGACCCCGTGCCCATTGCCTACACCGTGCTGGCCGAGCCGGTCCTGCAACACCATTTTCGGCTTGGAAATGTCATCACCGTGGTCGATGCCGTGAATGGCGCCGATCAGTTGGAAAGTTTTGAAGAATCGGTCAAGCAGGTCGCGGTTGCCGACCGGATCGTTCTGACCAAAACCGATCTGCAGGATGGTGCTGATGCGCACCTTGCCCGGCTGCATTCGCGGCTGACCGAACTCAATCTGTCAGCACCCGTTCTGAACGCGCTGGATGCGCCAACGCCGCAAGAACTGATCGTCGAGGACATTCATGATCCCGCAGGCAAGGCCCGCGAAGTCGAACGTTGGATGTCCGCGGCTGAAGAACCGGCAGACCATGGTCATACCGACGGCGTGACATCGTTCGCACTGGTGTTCGACCAGCCGCTGGATTGGACCGCCTTCGGGATTTGGATGACCATGCTGTTGAACCGCCATGGCGACCGCGTGTTGCGCATCAAAGGACTGTTGAACGTGACCGGCGTTGCGACGCCGGTGCTGATCAACGGGGTCCAGCACGTCGTGCACCCGCCAGTGCATCTGGAAGATTGGCCGGATCAGGATCGGCGCTCGCGTCTGGTTTTCATCGTCCGGGATATCGACCGCGCACGGATCGAAGCATCGATGACGGCGTTCAACGGGTTGGCAAATCCCGCCGATGCGGCGCTGACGGCCCCGGCAAAATAGGAAGCTGGCCTAGAGCACGTTTCGACCTGATTGAATCAGATCGAGCGCTCTAGGTCATTGATTAGTCGCAAATTCGCGACGCCTGACTGAGGCAGTCAGGCTGGAAAGTGCTCTAGTAGTGAGGGGCCCGGCGCGAACCGCGCGGCGGCGGCCTGCGCGTTGCCCAGCCATCGCGAAACGCACGGACCAGATGGTGCAGCAAATAAAACAGCAGCATCAGGATCAGCAGCAGCACGATAGCCAGGAGATTTCCGCCCAGACCTGCGCCAACAATGGGATCATTCCCCATCAGGTGCAGCGCCAGCATCGCCACAGATTGCAGTGTCGCCCCGGCCAAGAAAATCACCGCGATCAGAATAGATATCTGCAGCGTGTCGAAAACCAGCGCACCGACATCCAGCGATGTCACCTGTGCCGACAGTTTCTGCCGGAACGAATTCCAGTGCGAAACCACATAGATGATGATGCCGACTGTCGAGGCGAACCAGAAAATCACGTTCGAGAAGCGCGCGTTCGGAATCGCTTCGACCAGAAATTTCTCAAACGGCGCATAGAAATACAGAAAGATCAGCCCGATGATGATCGCGAGCACCGTTATCCAGAAACGGGGCCGTCGGCTTACCGTGAAATTCTCGCTCATTCAGTCCCCCGCAGGTCGCGGGCCGACCCAATTGGCAGAATTCCGGTGATCGTATCGTAAAACAGGGTCCTGTCAAACGATCGGCACAGAAGGGTATCGAAGCCGTTGACCGGACGGATTGCTTAGGAAATCATGAGCATCCCGCACGGTGCCGTTCTGGCGCCGGTCCTGGGGCGAGAGGAAGGGGCAATGCCGCGCCGGCTTGGCATCGAATTGGGGGTAACCCGAACGGATTTCCTGTTGTCCGATGGATCGACGGGCGCGACGCATGCGCTGAAATTTCCGTCTGTTCCGGGCGATACGGCGGCGACTGTTGCGGCCGGAGTTGCAGAACTGATCAACCGTGCTGGCGGCGACGCAAAAGACATCGACGCGGTTGTCCTGGCAATG
>CATOTJ020000001.1:0-1301400 GCA_951813525.2 uncultured Limibaculum sp. | reverse complement strand
AGCACTTGCCGATCGCCCATCATCGCAGAAAACCTCCGTCACCACAGAGATCTTGAATCAGTGCTGGACCGTTCTTTCAACCCGGCTTTTTCAACAAAATCGGCCGTTAAGTGCCCTCGTCCGCGATCACATCGCAAATGTAGGCCCGTAGGGGGACCGATCCGCTTACGGGATCAACAGCATCGTGGCCTATCAGGACATTGAAGTTTGAATTGTTCAGCCCGGTTGCTGGGTAACTGGGAGCGTCGAGCTCGGCGCATCCCTGCCACCACCCGTGCTGCCCGCAAACAACGTCCGGCGATAGCGATGCATCAAATCGCGCTCGTGCGCGTGCCGTGCCATTGGGTGTCGAGATGCGCACCCAACTCCCTTCTGCGATGTTTCTGGCGTCGGCGGCATCGGGATGCAGATCTATCTGGGGATCCAAGGCCCTGCGGCGCAAGCTGGGAAGACTGCGGTGCTGGCTTTCGCAATAAAGCGTATCTTTCGTACACGTCAGCGTCAGTGGAAATCGCTTGGCAAGTTTGGGTTGAGTGCGGTGGCTGACCAGGGGTTCTTCGTAGTCCGGCAAGGGAGGGTACCCTTGATCCAACAATGTCTCTGAGAAGAACTCAACTCGCTGCGAAGGCGTCTTGAATCCCTTTGGTGTTCCGTCGACCAGGTCTGAATATTTTTGATGCCGCGTCTCCAATGGAACACGGATGCCCGCAGGATTTTCCCGAAGATCCTCGAGCATAATACCGCTGGGCGCCAGCATCGCACGGTGACCTTCGTCGATATCACCGTTCCAGAACCTGTCGCCCAAGCCAAGCCGATCGGCCAGATCAAAAATGATCTGGGTATCGGATCTGCTTTCCCCCTCGGCAGGGACCAGAGGTTTGCGCAGTTGCACCAACGAACAAGCTTCTCCGCTAATCTCAAAACCCATTTTGAGCCCTTCGGTTTCGAACGGGGTGGCTGCGGGTAGCACGATATCGGCGAAGTTCGCGCTGGGATTTACGAAAAGATCGACGTGCACATGGAACTCCAACGCCTTCAGGGCGCGGGCTGCCGTTTCGCCATCTGCGTGGGCCATAATCAGGTTCGAGCCAAAGCTGACCAAGCCCCGCACAGCGTAAGGATCCTGGTCCAGGATCGCGCGATAAATATCGGCAGATGTGATTTCGTCGAACCGGGCAGTGCCGAGAGGGCGCTGGTCCAGGCCAAGGGTCTTGGCACGTTGTTCCGACGATAGAAATTCAGGCCCGGTGACATCCCCGGCTGGCACGGCGGGCAATTCGACGTTCCCGCCCTTCTGATCATAGTTGCCGGTCAGCGCATAAAGCAGCCCAATGGCCCGTGCGATTTGGGTAGCGTTCGACTGTTGCTCCAGCCCGCTCCACGCCATGTAGCCGACCGGGCGCGCCTGCCACAGCAGAGCCGCAGTCCGCTCAACCTGATCCGCAGAAACGCCCGTCAATTCTTCGACATCGGCCGGAAGGTATTGTGCACAGACTTCTTGCCAATGCTGAAAAACGGTCTTGCAGCTGATCGGTCCATCAGGCGTTTGAACGTCCATCCAGCCTAACAAAGCAATATGCGCATTGGCATTGCCGAGCTGGCTGGCAAGAGGACGACCCGCCCAAACGACATAGGCGTCGGCGGGACCATCCAGATCCGCATCGCCTGCTCGTAGTAATCTGCCAGTATCTTCGCGAACCAGAAACGGAGCATTGGTCCAAGCCCGCAGAAACTCGGCATCATACCAGCCATTCTGGATCATTACGTGGGACAGCCCCAAGGCCAGCGCGCCATCCGAACCCGGGCGCACTTGCAGCCATTCGTCCGCGCGATGCGCCAGTCCCGCATTGCGGGGATCGACAACGATCAGCTTGGCGCCGCGCGCAGTTGCGGTAACGGTCGCTGTGGCATGGGCGATGCGCGATACCGATGGATTGTAACCCCAAAACAGGATGCAGCCCGCGTTATCTAGGTCCGGCATGACAGTCGCCGGCAATGCACTACCATAAGAATAGACGTTCGCCATGTAGCGACCCCAGCCGCACAGCTCGAACGACACAGCCTGATTGGGGCTGCCAAAGGCACGGCGCAGGCGCTGAACCCAATGTCGCGAGTCCGATAATGCAGACGTCGATGGCGACGCCGTGTTGAAGACGACGGTTTCGGGACCGTGC
This sequence comes from uncultured Limibaculum sp., assembly GCA_951813525.2. Taxonomy (GTDB): domain Bacteria; phylum Pseudomonadota; class Alphaproteobacteria; order Rhodobacterales; family Rhodobacteraceae; genus Thermohalobaculum. Next base: position 1,299,226 of record CATOTJ020000001.1, on the reverse strand, counting down.
AAGTCTTTCAGATCGTTCATTCGGGTCGCAACGGTGTCCAACGCTTCGTCCCATGAAATCTTCTGCCACCCCGGCTCGTCAGCCCCTTTGGGGTTCGTACGCTTCATCGGATGAAGCAATCGGTCAGGAGCATAAACTAGCTCTGCGGCAACCTTGCCCTTGATGCATAACGCCCGTCCGGTCGGATGCGAAGGATCCGCAGACAAGGCAGTCAATCGCCCGTCTTCAACTGTCGCAATGGCCCCACATCTCGAGGTGCAAAGCGCACAAAACGTCTTCACCCGCTCGGAGAGAGGATTTCCATCAGCCATCGAAGACCCCATATTCGTCTAAAGTAATCATGCAGGAAAACCTATCACACGTCCGGCGATTCCATGATTATGGCGCCAGCGAACAGTTGCGCATGAATGTCTGCAAAGGGGAATGCTGCTGCAACGATTTTGGATGATTTCCAATGGCAGCTTGGGGCCGTCACACCCGATCGGCAACGTGTTTTGGGAGCCGCGAAAAACAATCTCACTGAACGGACATCGGTCGCAGCATGTCGTCAGTGTCCAGTTTGAGCGCGCTGCGCCAGAGCGGGGTTTTGAATACATGACATACGTGCTTGCTAGCGCCGTCTTCGCGGGTCTCGATCAGAAGCCCCGCCCATTTGAGCGGTCGCAGCACGCAAGACGAGAACGCGGCCATCTCTCGCCATCCCGCAGTGTGCCAATCTTCAGGCTCACCGTAGAAGGTTTCAAACAAGGCTGCCTCGGTCGTGCCGTGATCGGCCTCTGCGTTAATCACGTTCATCCAAACGTCCCATTTTCCGAAGGGACGGTCGTCAAAGCGCCCATAAGACGCGTGGTCGATCTGAAACAAAAAGTACGGGATCAGTTCGGCAAACAGTCGGCTTGGGTCTTGCGACAGATCTGCGCCTTGCTTGGTCAGCCTAAACTCACCCTTGAAGTGCCGTCCCAGGCGCAGCGATATCAGCAGAAAATGGAGAACCTCGAGTGGGGGGAACTCGTACTCGTTGACTACCTTGTTGTAGCGAAACATCTCAGCGGCGCTCATCCCCGGCCAATCAAAATGCTCAACAGCCCAGTGCACAAAGAAGCGCTTGAAGGCCTTGGTTTTGGTCAAGCCGATCGATCCGTGCTCTTGCACATATCGCATGGTCAGTAGAGCGCCCCTCAGCAGCGGTGAATGTGCGAGGTCGGGATGGTCCGTGGCGAGGGTGCGGAACTCGATCATGACAGGACGCTGGCACACAGTGAACCGCGCGGCAATTCCAAGATGTCGCCGCAGCGCGAACTCGCCACCCTTCAGATTTTGCATTTGCCGCGAATGGCTGGTTCAACGGGCTGCGCCGCAGCATTTCAACCAGTTCGTGGAGGTCGGCTCAGGGCCGATTTTGTTGAAAAAGCCGGGTTGAAAGAACGGTCCAGCACTGATTCAAGATCTCTGTGGTGACGGAGGTTTTCTGCGATGATGGGCGATCGGCAAGTGCTGCAGAACAGCCTGTTCTACGAGTTCAACCTGGAGATCCACGTGCCCGCGGATCACTTGCTTCGGAGCATTGATCGGTTCGTCGATCTTTCGAGCGTCCGGCGTCGGCTCGAGCCGTTTTATAGCCGGATTGGTCGCCCATCTATCGATCCCGAACTGATGATCAGGATGTTGATTATCGGCTACACTCACGGCATTCGCTCAGAGCGACGACTTTGCGAAGAGGTGCATCTGAACCTCGCCTATCGCTGGTTTTGTAGGCTGGATCTGAACGATCCGGTGCCGGACCATTCCACGTTCTCGAAGAACCGGCATGGCCGTTTCCGCGACAGTGATCTGTTCAGGTTCCTGTTCGAGGATGTTCTTTCTCGATGCATCCGCGAAGGTCTTGTTGGCGGAGAAGCGTTCGGTGTCGACGCATCCCTGATCAAGGCTGATGCGAACCGGGAAGACGGGATCACGCCGAAAGACTGGTCGCCAGAGCAATTCGCCGGCCGCGCGACGTCCGAATATCTTGCGACACTGGACGATGCGGCTTTCGGTGCAGCGACACCCGTCGTGCCCAAATACATCTCGCCTGTCGATCCGGCGGCGCGCTGGTCTGCTGCCGATCGCGGCAAGGCGCACTTCATCTATTCCACGAACTATCTCGTCGACCTCGACAACGCGATCATCGTGGATGTCGAGCCAACCGCACCGATCCGTCAGGCCGAGAACAAGGCCGCCCGGGATATGATTGAGCGGACCCGGCAGACATTCAACCTCTATCCCGAGCGCCTTGTCGGCGACACGGGATATGGCAATGCGGAGATGCTCGCCTGGCTGGTTGAGGAACAGGGTATAGAGCCATTCATACCCGTCATCGATAAGTCGAGACGATCAGACGAGATCTTCTCCCGGTCAGATTTTACCTACGACCACGGCGAGGACGCCTATCGCTGCCCTGCCGGTCACTGGCTCCGTCAGTACCGTCGCCCCTTCAAGATTGCCCGCGATGCAGTAGATGACGACGGCCAGCGCCGTTACCGCGCCAGCAAACACGACTGCGACGCATGCCCACTCAAGCCGTGTTGCACGCCCAAGGAGCATGCGCGGAAAATCCTGCGATCTGTTCACGAAGGCGCGCGAGACATGGCCCGCGACATCGCCAAAACGGACGCATATGTCGATGCAATGCGCGCCAGGAAGAAAGTCGAAATGCTGTTCGCTCACCTCAAACGTATCCTGAAACTCGACCGTCTCCGGCTCAGAGGACCATCCGGCGCCCGCGACGAATTCCTGATGGCAGCAACAGCGCAAAACCTCAGGAAGCTCGCGAAACTCGTGCCGAACCCGGCCTGAGCGGCGCGGCGAGCGTCATCAGCCTAGGCCAGGAGCCTCTCGAAAAACGACTTCTTCAACAAAATCGGCCGTTCGCGGAGGCTGGGAGAAATAAATGGCGGTGTCGCAAAGTGCATCAGCATCAAGGTGGTTCAAAAGGTGGTCTACAAGAGTTCCTAGAATAATATTGTTATTAATCATATGTTTAGCTTCTATATCTGGTCCTCTCAGCGGCACCAGCCCCTCATCGGAAATGATTTCTTCGAGCCTACTTGTTCAAACCGGACATGGTCGGTGCGAAGATCGGGGTCCCAGTAATCCGTGACGTGGCGGATGCATTTGCCCTGTGTGGCTCGCGCGATCTCGCGCTGACTATTCTAAGTCCCATTTTGGCGGCACATCGCAATCTGATCGGTCCAGTCAGTTCGAAGACGGCTCTAGGACAGCCTTGGCAGCCCGTTCGCCGATTGCCAAGGCGCCTTCGATCAGCCCGGGGCTTATTTCAGACGCTTCTGAGACTGCAAATCTGATGCGGCCGTCGAGATGGCGTTGCCTTAGAACGGCCGGGCCGACTTCGTGGTGTTGGGCGGGGTGCGAGAGATCCAGATCGGTAACGATGTTCGGGTTCATTGCCCAATCCTGAACGACCAACTCGATCGGGTGAGCGGCGCGTGGACCGAAACATTCGGAGAGTTGGGTCAGTATTGCCGTCTTGAGGTCCTCCGGATTGTCCTGCCGGGTGATCGGCGGCCATCCCACGAAACCGAATATCGCGGCCGGGTTGTCGTCGGCGGCTGAATGATCATGCCCCTCAACCAACGGGCCAATCTGGCTGGCAATTCTGCCGGCCAACCCGTCTTTCCGCCAAAAGGGCTCATCATACAAAGCGACGGCCTTGGCATGCGTGCTCATCCATGTTGGCGTCCTCTGCATTGCGTCCAACAGTGTCTGCGGTGCACAGGGAAGATCCAGGTTCGCAAGAGCTACACGAAGCGGTACTGAAACGATCACTTTGTCCGCAGTGATGATTTCGCCGGATGCGAGATGAATGGCAATGCGCTCTGGCCCGTCCTCCAGGATTGCGGTCGCGCGTGCTGCCGTTCGGATCTTTGCGGACCCGATGCGCTGGGAAAGAGCGTCGATGAGCGCCGATGGGCCGCCGACAATGCGGGCCATCCCGTCTTGCCCGGGAAGGGGCTGCCGCAGCGGCGCTGGTCCGTAACCGAGGATCACGGCGTCGCCCTTGTTGAACTGCTCGAACGTCGCTGCGCCGAGGATATCCAGCCACCTGGCGACAACCGGTTGATACTTTGGCCAAACCCAGGTTGGTCCCAGATCCGCAAGCGCCCGTCCGGTTTCCCGATCACGAATGGCCTGGATCCGCCCGCCGATGCGTTCATCGGCTTCGAGCACGCGAATGTCGGCTCCCGCCTCACTCAGAACCGATGCGGCGGTCAGACCGGACAGACCGGCCCCAATAACGACTACATCCAAATCGACCTCACCGGCTTTGCTTTTGAGAAGAGGCGTTCCCTTCACAGCCGCATGCCGCATTCTGGCCACCCATGCAATCGCCCGGCGGATCACAAAACCTTTTGGCGACCGGCGGTAGCGGGCGGGCAGTTGGCGCGCCGCATCTCAAGAACGTCCCTAAGCGGTAAATTGCGGCAACCACCGCCCCAAAGCGCATCTCGATCGGATTGGGAAGCGACGCATATCTATGCTGTTTCATGACGAGACCGCCCGGCCCGGCGCAAGAGTGAAGGAGATCAGGGGTATTCATCGCCCAGCAATTCCGGCTCGGAATAGGCCTCCAACTGCCTGCGATGATAGTCTGCATCCTCGATGAACAGGTCACAAGCGATGGCGCGGGCCAGGCGATCGGCGCCCTCTGATGCCTGAGGGATGTCGTTGGCAAGGTTGCCCAGCGATGGTTGCGCAGCGTGTGAAAAACAGCGGATGCGGTTGAACCCAGCAGCGCTGTGACCGGGCTTGGGGCGCAATTCAAAGCCCGGACCCACAACGGGGCAATCGAGCAATTCGTCCTCTGGCCCTTCAGCGACAGCCAAGTCGCGCCAAAGCAGCGTTCGCGATGCAAAGCCCGACAGTTCCGAAACGCCTGCAAAGTCGAACCTGAAGCCTGTGCCCAGGATCACACGGTCCGCCGTGAAGACCCCTTTTGACGTGATCAGCTTAAGGGCGCCGTCCGCTCTGACGACCTCGTCCGTTTCGACGCCCAACTCGACCTTCACACCGGCCCGCGCGGCGCGTTGAACTGTATGCCTGGGCGGTGCGACGCGCGCCGCAGCAACCATCCGCAGCCAGGCCAGCCGGTCGGTGCCGGGCAGATTCGGAAATCCATGTGCAAACCCGGGATAGACGGTCTGCTTCATCTTGTTGACCGTTGGCAGGTGCGGTGCGCGGCCAAGCAGGGTGACATCGGATCCCGCCTCGGCGGCCAAGCAGGCATTGTCAAAGGCGGACGCAGACAGCCCTACAACGACGATCCGCGATCCAGCCAATCCAGCCCGGTCCAATGGCGCGGAACTGTGTTGAACGCCCGCGCCCAGATGGGGGGCAAACGGGATCGGGATGCGCGGCTTCGCCTGTCCTTCCCGTCCCGTCGCCAGAACAACCTGACGGGCGAAAATCTGTGCTTCGTTGCCCCCGTTCGCAGCCGATGCGGTGATCAGTCCGTCCTCGTAACGCAGTCCTGTCAGCGACGTTTCGCTCTGGACCGTGGCGCCGGTTACACGCGCGAACCAGGTCAGATATCGTGCCCAGTCCCGGCGTTCGATATAGCCCAGTGCGTCCCAGCCGCTTTGGCCGTATTGCGCCTGCCACCAGGCCTGGAAGGTCAGGTCTGGCAGGCCCAGCGCCGGTCCGGCAAGATGCTTGGGCGAGCGTAGATATTCCATACGCGCATAGTTCAGCCATGGCCCTTCCTGCCCCTTCGGCTGCATGTCGATCTGGCGAATATTTGCGACCCCGAGACGGCGCAGTGCAAATGCGGCACAAAGCCCGTTCATCCCCGCCCCGACGATCAGAACATCGGCAGCAATCCTGCCATCGCGGCCGACTTTTTCCGGAACCCAATTCACGGGCGGGTAATTGAGTTGCGCAAGGCCGCGCGCAAGACGCGATTCCAGCGCTGCCAACCCTTCCGGGGAGGAATTGTCACCGTTCATATTCGGGTCCGCGAAATTGCCGCCACGGCATCGTCATACAAATTGCCGGGCAGCATATCCATCGCGGTTCAGATCGGCGCACTGTTTGCCAGGTGATTTCGATCAGGCCGACAGCAACTGGGCTGACACCGCGCGCAACTCGGCAATACCCTGACCAGATTCGGAAGAGGTCGTCATCAGTTCCGGAAAGGCAGCGGGATGGCGCGACAGGCCTTCACGCACGCCGGAGATGACCGCCTCCAGCGCGCCCTTCTTCGGTTTGTCGGTTTTTGTCAGGACGGTCTGGAAGACCACGGCGGCACGGTCCAACAGGGCCATATGTTCATGATCGACGGGCTTCAGGCCGTGGCGCGCGTCGATCAGTACAATCGCGCGGCCCAATGTGACGCGGCCTGCCAAATAGCTGCGGATCAGACCCTGCCAGGCTTCGACCTTCTTCTTCGGCGCCTCGGCAAAGCCATATCCGGGCAGATCGACCAGATATCCGATTTCGGACAGCGCGAAATAATTGATCTCCTGCGTGCGCCCAGGCGTGTTCGATGCCCTTGCTAGTGCTTTGCGGCCGGTCAGCGCGTTTATCAATGACGATTTGCCGACATTCGAGCGTCCGGCGAAACAGATCTCTGGTCTGTCCGGGGCGGGCAGGCCATCCATCTTGACCACACCTTTGACGAAATCGCAGGGACCGGCGAACAGCTTGCGCCCGGCCTCTAACGCCGCCGCGTCGCGCTGGGGGTCGATTTCAAAGGGAAGATCGGGCACGGGCCGTTCGCCTTTTCTGGAATTGGCAAGGCAAGGATACGGCGCGGAGCGTTGAAGCGCCCCGCCGGGGTCAGACCAGCCGCGCCTCGTCGCCAACGCGGACTGCGCCGCCTTTGACCACCTGCGCATAGACGCCGAAATCGGTATGTCCCAGATGCTCCTGCAATAGGGCGGGAACCGCCACATCGCGGGTTCCGGTGACCGGGCTGGCCGCGGTCGCGTTGCAGCGCGCATCCGGTTCAACGATCTTCAGGCGGGCGTCGCCGATCTCGATCTCGCGCCCGATCAGGGTCAGGTCTTCCCACGGCGCCAGCCCCTCCAGCCACAGGTTCATGCGAAACCGGATATGCTCCAGCTCATGCCCGGCCAGTTCTGATAGCGCGCGGCGCGATGCCTCGGACCCGATCGAGATATGGGCGTGTTCCAAATCGATAAAGGCGACATTGGGGATCGAATAGACCAGGAACGGCCCGGACCGGCTTGTGCCATCGACCAGCGGCTCGATCCACTCGCTCAGCGCGTCATCGCCGTCGACCGAACCGGGCCGCAGCGACAGATCAGGCAGGTCTGGATGCGACAGCTGCATCGTGTGGCTTTCGGGCAGGAAACGCGCCTTGATCTGAGCGAGACGGGGCACATGGGTCTGCGTCACGAAGTTCTTGGCGGCGGCCCATCCGCGGATATCTTCGGCATTGCCATGCGCAATGGCCCAGCGCCGGTCGAATGGCATAGGTTTGCCGTTGGCCAGATCAACTTCGGGCATGGCCTCTTCGCCCAGCGATTTGACCGGATGCCGGAATATATGTGCCAGTGTCCACATGGGTCAGACTCCTCCGCCAGATCGGCCGCTATTGCCGCTGGATCTACCCTTTCTACGTCGGCTTCTGCCTTTGCCCTTGCCGCCCTTTCTGGCGCCGCCGGTTCCGGCATTCTTTGTTGTGTTATCGTCGCTGCCGCTATCCGATCCGCTGTCTGACCCGCTATTCGATCCGCCGACTGACCCGCCGTCTGATGCATCTTCAGACCCGTCTGCCGGTGAGGATGTATCTGCATTGGTGGCGTCGTCTGCGTCCCCGGCCGTCTCACTCCCGGCGTTCTTCGCTTTCTCGTCAGCGTCCTTCTTGCCACTGCTTTGCTTGTCGGCGTCCTTCTTGCTGTCGCCGGGCTTTCGCTTGAAACTGGACCTGATATTGCCCAGCAGATTCACATCGACACCCTGACTTCGCATGATCAGGTATTGCTGGATAAATGTGATCGTGTTGTTGGCAACCCAGTAAATAACCAGGCCCGACGCGAACGATCCCAGCATGAACATGAAGACCCAGGGCATCCACGCGAAAATCATCGCCTGGGTCGCGTCGGTCGGGGCCGGGTTCAGTTTTTGCTGCAACCACATCGTCACGCCCATCAGGATCGGGAAAACACCGATCGAGAAGATCGCAATGAACGACGTCGGATCGGGCGCATCCCATGGCAGCAGGCCGAAAAGGTTGATGAACGAGGTCGGATCAGGCGCCGACAGATCCTTGATCCACCAGATAAACGGCTCGTGCCGCATCTCGATGGTGACGTAGAGCACCTTGTAGAGCGAAAAGAAGATTGGGATCTGCAACAGGATAGGCAGGCAACCGGAAGCAGGGTTGACCTTCTCCTTCTTGTAGAGCTGCATCATCTCCTGTTGCATCTTCTGGCGGTCGTCGCCGACGCGTTCCTTGATCTTCATCATCTCGGGTTGAAGCTTTTTCATCTTCGACATCGAGACATAGGACTTCCACGCCAGCGGGAAGAGCACGGCCTTGATGATCAGCGTCAGCACGATAATCGAGAAGCCCATGTTCCCGACAATGCCCTTCACAAAGGCCAGAAGCTGGGCAATCGGTTTGGTCAGAAAGAAAAACCAACCCCAGTCGATTGCGTCGATGAATCGGTCGACGCCGATCGAATCTTCATAACCGCGCAGCGTCGCCAGCTCTTTGGCGCCTGCGAAAAAGTGACTGGTAACGTCTGCGCTGGCGCCTGCGGCGATTTTTTGCGCCGGTTGCCGCATCAAGGCTTCATAGACCGGGATCGTGCCAAGCACCGGCACGCGGTAATAGCCGTCAAAACTCGACCCTGGCTTGGCGATCATGATCGACATCCACGACTTGTCCGTGAAGCCGAGCCAGCCGTTCTCTTTAACCGCAAGATGCTGATAGCGCCCGCCGGTTTCCGGGTCCGGTGCCAGGTCGATCAAATCATCATAGTCGGGGTCACTCAGCGTGCCGTCGACCATGGCGAGCGCGCCGATGTGCAGGATCCAACCGATTGCCGCCGACGGTCCTTCGACGCGCCGGATCTTGCCATAGGGCACAAGGGCAACATCATCGCCCGTCGTGTTTTCAACCGACTGGGTGACGGTGAACATGTACTGGGCGTCAATGGCAATGGTGCGCCGGAAGATCAGGCCCCCACCATTGTCCCAGACCAACGTCACCGGGCTGTCCGGTGTCAGCTTCTCGCCGGATTCCACCGTCCAGGGCGTGTCGGGGCCAGGCAGCGCAATTTCCTGCGCGCCTTCGGTCCGGCGCCAGCCGTGATCGATGAAATGGGCAACCGCTGTTGCTTCGGGGTGCAGCAACGTGATCGTGTCGCTGTCGGGTTCCAGCGTTTCTTTATAGTCCAGCAGATGCAGGTCATCGACCCGGCCGCCCTTCAGGCGGATAGACCCGCTGACCGATGGCGTTTCGATCAGAACGCGGTCGCCTTCCAGGGCCTTCTCGCGATCAACCATATCGAGTGGTGCCGGCGCGCCCGGTTCGGCTGAGCCGGGTTCACCGGTTGGATCGCCGGGCGCACCGCCCGTGGCTGTTGCCGGAGGCGGCTCATAGGTCGATTCCGGCGGCGGGAACAGTTGATACCAGCCGAGCACGATCAGCATCGACAGCACAGCCGCCAATATCAGATTCTTTGTTTGATCGTCGCCGCCCATCAAGACGCTCCTGACCCTTCACCCAATCCGCGCGGTTGAACCGGGCGCGCGCACGAAGGTCAAGGCTTTTCGCTGATTTTCCCGTTGCCTGCGCTTGCGCGCCGCGCCGCCGCCCTGCTACCCGGAACCCGACCCAGTCCATATAGGAGTTAGTGCCATGGCATTCTATGAAATCCGCCAATACGAAATCCGGCCCGGAAAAATGGCCGAATGGGTCAAGATGATGGACGAAGAGATTCTGCCCTTTCAGGCAGCCCGCGGCATGGTGATTTCCGGCCTGTTCCGCGGTGAGGAGGACGATAGCGTCTATATCTGGATCCGCCGGTTCGAAAGCGAGGCTGAACGGGTCCGGCTGTACAAAGCAGTCTATGAGGATCCGATCTGGCTGGAGGATATGTCGCCGCGTGTCGGTCAGCTGATCAATCGCGAAACCATCAATGTTCAGCGCGTCGTGCCCAGCGCCGGTTCGGTGCTGCAATAGGCCGCCACGCGGCCTGCGAGGGCGCTGGCGCCGTTCGGTTGCTGTGCAACCGGCCCTCGGGGATTTTTTGAAACAAATAAGCGGGGTCAGCGAATGGGCTGATCTTCACGAAAGGTCGTGCGGTGCATTTCGCGCCGGTAATCTGCTGATTTGAACGGGGTTCCGGCGTGCAGCACACGCCGATTGTCCCACAAAACCGCATCGCCCGGCCGCCAGGAATGGCGATAACGCAGATCAGGGACGGTCGACCTGGCGTTCAGGTCGGCCAGATAGGCGGTTGCGCGGGCCGCTTCCCAGCCTTGAATGCCGATTGTGACTTTCGATCCGAAATAAAGCGAACGGCGGCCGGTGCGCGGGTGGTGGCGGACCAGCGGCCACTTGACGATTTGGGCATCGGGCGCCTCATATTCGCCATCGGCGGCACCCTTTTCGCCCTTCTCGCGCAAAAAGGTCTGCAACCCGGCAACCGAGTGCAACGCTGTCAGATCTTCCGCCTCGGCCTGCTGGGCCGGGGTCAGCGCATCAAAGGCGCCGTACATACAAGCAAACAGCGTGTCGCCACCTTCTGGCGGCGTCTCGCGGCAATAGAGCAACGAGGCGCGGGCCGGAACGTGCAGATGCATGTGATCGGCATGCCATTCCAGATCGTCCGATCCATCGGCGGGTGCGAAGGACACGATTCGTTTGCCGGTGTTTCCAACAACGAAGATCTCGGGATGGCCGTCGAGGCGAGCCTCGACACGGGCAGTTGCCTCCAATCGAGCAAAGGCGCGGGAGAAGGCGGTCTGCTCTGCCGGGTTGATCTGTTGGCCGCGAAAAATCAAGACGCCGTGACGCTCGAGCGCGGCTTCGATCGCCTCGATCCGCTCGCTGTCCGGGACCTGGCCCAGCGTCACGCCCGCGACTTCGGCCCCGATAATGTTGGCGGTCGGCGTTATCCTGATCGCCATTTCTTCCCCTTGCCGGTTGATGCAGATGCATGTTTGCCGACACACCCGGTCGATGCAACTGCATCTATAGGAAGATACCCGGGACCCGGCGGTTGCTGGGCGCCAGCCGCGCGCTATAGTCGTCGTGACGCTTCGCCGCCCCGAAGCGCAAACCAGGGAGAGACCAATGAAAAAGATCCTTGCCTCGGCAGCAGCGCTTGCCGTTCTTGCTGCAACGCCCGCCCAGTCGGCCGAAGTCCCTTGCAGCACCGCTCAGTTGATTGTGCCTTGGAAGGCTGGCGGCGGTACGCATGTCATCTTCTCGATCTTCGAAAAAACCATCGCCGAAATGGACATCACGCCCAAGATCCAGGTCGTCACCGTGCCCGGGCAGGGCGGCAACAAGGGCGCCAAGCAGGCGGCCAAGGCCAAGGCCGATGGCTGTACCCTGTTCGCGATTCATCAGTCTGCGATCACCAGCTATTTGAACAAGCGTATCGACTTCCATTTCGATGGCTTTGATACCGTCGCGAACCTGACTTCGACCCCGGACATTATCGGCGCTGCCGCAGCGACGCCGTTCAATGACTTCAAAGAGTTTGCGAAATACGCCAAAGACAATCCGGGCAAGATCAAAGCGGGCGCGACCTTTGGGTCGACCAGTCACTTCATCTGGCTGTTGCTGGCGCAAAAAATGGACATCGAGTTTTCCTATGTCCCTTATGACGGCACGGCCGAGCGGATGACCGCGCTTTTGTCGGGTGCCATCGATATGGGGGCATTGAACGTCGCCTCGGGCCGCAAACACCTGGAAGGTGGCGCGCTGAAGGGTTTTGCCATTGCAGCCAATGAGCGCTCCAAGCACCTGCCGGATATGCCGACGCTGAAGGAAATGGGCGTCGACATGGAATTCGCGCTGAAGCGCGGCATCGTGGCCCCGAAAGGCACGCCGCCGGAAGTGATCGAGATGTGGTCCCAGGTTTTCAAGGCCGCTGCCGAAAACGTCGACCTGCTGGCCCAACTGGATGCCAAGGGCACAGACGTAAAATGGCAGGGACCGGCCGACTATGCTGCTTGGACCGAAGCGCTTTATGCCGACTATGAAGCGGTCGCAATCGCCATGGGTATGTGGACGAAGTAGCGCGCTGACAAATGTAGGATGGGGTTGAACTCCATCCTACGCCTTCACGGCCTCGCTGCCACTCCTCGACATAGTTTTGCGAATACTGACGAAAGTCACTGCCCCGATGCCCTTGCCGATCGGCGCCGTAAACTTGACGCCCCTATCCGGCCATTGCACGGTCGTTGAGGCGCTGTGCGTTCAGAAGGCGGTGAAGTCTTGAAGCGCTGAAATTTCAAAGCGGTGACGGGCGGACAGCCAGGCGGCGGCGCAAAACGGGGTGAGGCAGCATGGCAGTAAACCGCGACACAATTTCGGCCATCGTGCTGTTGCTGATCTGTGGCGGGCTTGCCTGGGCTTCGCTGGATATCCGCGAGCCGGACTATGGCCAGCTCTCTCCCGCCACATGGCCGCGCATCATCGTTGGTGCGATGAGCGTCCTTTGCCTGATCTACCTGTTCCAGTCTCTACGCCAGGGACCGGACCCGAAAAATCCCGACGCACCAAAGACCGTGCGGGCGTTTCTGGGCTACTGGAAGAACGTGATCTGGTGTTTTGTGATGTTCGCCATCTACCTGATCGCGATCCCCTGGGTCGGCTTGCTGGTGGCAGGTATCGGCTTTGTATTCCTGCTTCTGACCGCGTTGGGCGGGGTCCGGTTGGCCTGGTTGCATGCGCTGCTGGCCACGATCGTTGTGGGCGGCATGTGGGCGTTTTTTACCTTCGGGTTGAACGTGTTCCTGCCGCGCGGCGAGTGGACAGGTTTTTGAAGGGGGCAGAGTGATGGAGTGGGATACGGTCGCCGCCGCTTTCGGCCAGATCGGCCAATGGCAAACGATCCTATTGATGATCGGGGGCGTGGCCGCAGGTCTGCTGGCCGGATCGATCCCCGGGTTTACGATTGCAATGGCAGTCGTTCTGACACTGCCGTTCACCTTTTCGATGCCGCCCGAACAGGGCCTGGCGACCATGATTGCCGTTCTGGTTGGCGGGCTTTCCGGCGGGTTGATGTCCGGGATCCTGACGGGGATACCAGGCACCCCGTCCTCGGTCGCGACGACGTTTGACGGGTTTCCGATGGCGCGGCAGGGCGATCCCGGGTTCGCGCTTGGCCTGGGCGTCTGGTCTTCGTTTTGCGGGGGCATGATCTCGGCGGTGATGCTGGTCCTCTTTGCCCCGCAATTGGCGCAGATCGGGCTGGAGTTTCTGCCCTGGGACTTCTTTATGCTGGTCATCTTCGCGCTGACTGTTACCGCTTCGCTGGCCGGTGCCAACCTGATCAAGGGCCTGATCGCCGGCGCCATGGGCCTTTTGATCCGTACCGTTGGCGAGGACGAGGCGGTTGGTGTCGGGCGCTTTGATTTCGGGTCGGATTATCTGTTGTCCGGGTTCGATTTTATCGCCGTACTGATCGGATTGTTCGCCTTCAGCCAATTGCTGGCCGATGTGCGCGACCCGGCCAAGGCGACCCGTGCGCTGACCGATATGGGCGCCGTGCGCGTGCGGATCGAGCACCGCCGCGCGATCCGGGAACTGCTGAAGCGCTGGGTCGTTGTCGTGCGATCCGCCTTTATCGGCATCTTCACCGGCATCCTGCCGGGTGCTGGCGGGTCGATCGCCAATATCCTGGCCTATGACCAAGCCAAGAAAGCGTCGAAAGAGCCGGAAACATTCGGAAAGGGCAATCCTGCAGGTATCATCGCGCCGGAGACATCGAACAACGCGGTCGAGGGCGGAGCGCTGACCCCTTTGATGGCGCTTGGCATCCCCGGTGATGTGACCGCCGCGATCATGCTGGGTGCGTTGCTGATCCACGATATCGTGCCGGGGCCGACCTTTATCGCCGAACAGCCGGTGCTCAGCTATTCGATCTTTATCGCCTTCTTTGCCGCGAACTTCATCATGCTGGGTCTACAATCGGTGATGCTTCGGGTCTTTGTCCTGGTGACGCGCATCCCGATGTACATTCTGGCGGGCTGCATTCTGGGGCTGGCATCGATCGGTGTCTTTGCGTTGCACAATTCGCTGGACGATGTGCACACGCTGTTCTGGTTCGGGTTGCTCGGCTTTGCGATGCGCCAGTTTGGCTTTCCGCTGGCGCCAATGATCCTGGGCGTGGTGCTGGGGAATGTTGCCGAGATCAACCTGGCCCGCGCCCTGGCGATCGACACGGATCTGACCTTGTTCGTCACGCGGCCTTGGGCAATGTTTTTTGCAATTATCGCGGTCTTTTCCGCGGTCTTCCCCTGGTATCAGACAGCCCGGGCCAGGGGCGATGGATGGACCCGGTATTACGCCCCGGCGATGCTGTTGGCGGTGGCGCTGCCGCTGTCGATGATGGACGGTTTGTTGCGGCCCATTCTTGCCGCTACGTCCGTCACGATTGCGCTGTGGTTGGGCTGGCGGGCCCTGCGGCCGTCAAAGGCCTAAAGATCTGCTCACGGTGAGTGAAGAATCGTTTTGCGGGCCATCTCCGTGGCGGGCAGTTGATTAATAAAATGTAAATATTGAATCCCGATTCAAGTAATAAACGAAAATTATATTTGAATCCAAAATTGACATAATTCAAACACCGCTGCATTTTGTACGCGAATGTCCTTATATGGTTGAAAAGGGTAGTTGATGAAGCCGTTATGCGCGCTGTCTTTCATCGTTGCCGTCGCGGCTTGTGCGGTTCCGACAAACAACACACCGGCAGGGCAGAAAGTGGCGGACCGGATTCATGAATATGTTATGGACGAAGTTCGTGATTACGTCCTGACTTCGGGTACCAAGGCGCTGGCCGCCTGTGTTCGATGGCCCGAAGACGGGACCGGCACGGTTTATGTCGATACGCTGGGCGGGTCTTACGTTGCAGACCAAAGCGACGGCCAGCTTTCCGGCAATTTGATCGTGAACAGTGCGATGCGCAGTTGTCAGGGACAGCAGGCCCGCGGGCAGTACGATTGCGATTGCCAGCTTTTGGATGTCGGCGGATCTAATCGACTGTCGGTTCCGGCCAACGTAACAGATCCCGACATGCGCATCCGCACGCGGCGGTCCAAGGTGAAACGAAGCGAAGCGCCTGCACCGATCAAGAAAGACAAATCGAACCGTTCCATCCTGAACTGCCACCCGACGGCTTGCGAGACGGTAGAGCGTGACGATGACCACAGAACGCACGCTACTCCGGTCAAGGCTGCATCGACAGACTATGGGTCGACAGGCGGTCGAACCGGTGCTGCTTGTCCGCCGATCACTTGTGAAAAGAACGAGTTGAAGAACGAGTAATGTGGGCCTGGGCTCGCCTGCGCGCGAACTCATGAGGGCTGATCCCCGGGCTATGCTCGATCTTCGGTAGCCATCAACCCTGCAAAATCAAACAACCCGCCATCGACCAGATGGCTGGGCCGGACATTGCGCAACGCTTTGAACATGACCGCCCGGCGTCCCGGTGCGTTTCGTTCCCACTGGTCCAGCATGGCCTTGATCTGGGCGCGTTGCAGCCCCTCTTGGGATCCGCACAGATCGCAGGGGATAATCGGGAATTCCATCGCGCGGGCAAAGCGCTCGCAATCGCCCTCGGACACATGGGCCAGCGGGCGTAAGACCGTCAGGTCACCGTCCTCGTTCACCAGCTTCGGCGGCATCGCAGCCAACCGCCCGCCGTGAAAAAGGTTCAGCATGAACGTTTCCAGAATATCGTCGCGATGGTGGCCCAGCACGACGGTTGAACACCCTTCTTCGCGCGCCAGGCGATAGAGATGGCCAGGGCGCAGGCGCGAGCACAGCGCGCAATAGGTTTTCGTCGACGGGACCTTATCGACAACGAAGGAATAGGTGTCCTGAAACTCGGTGCGGTGCGCGATGCCCAGATCTTCCAGAAAACCCGGTAATACGCCTTGCGGAAACCCGGGCTGGCCTTGATCCAGATTGCAGGCCAGAAGATCGACCGGCAGCAACCCGCGCCAGCGGAGCTCGATCAACGCAGCCAGCAGTGTGTAGCTGTCCTTGCCGCCGGACAGGCAAACCAGCCAGCGCGCGCCGGGCCTGACCATGCGGTAAGTGTCCAATGCCTCGCGCACATCGCGAATGATCCGCTTGCGCAGTTTGCGGAATTCCAACCCCTGCGGCGCGCGGGCGAACAGGCGTTCCAGGGTCTGATCATCGGACATATCCAGCATTTGCGGGTGATAACGACTGGGCGCTGCGGTCTCAAGTGCTGGTCGTCGGGCGGGGTTATGCCGATGGAAGGCGCGCAGGCTGACTTAACCACGGCTTATAGCCGCGCCAACGGCCCGCCCCCATCTTTAGCTTGCGACCGGAAACCGACCGCCTATCCTGCGCCCGACCAGAGAAGAGGCCCCAATGATCTTGCGCGACCATCTGACCAAGCCTGTTTGTACGGCCCTGACCCTTTTGGCTGTCCTTGCGCCGACTGCACTGACGGCGGCCCTGCCGCCATGCGCCCAGGATCGCGAGATCCGCACTGCGACCGATGTCGTGCAGATCAAAGTCACGCGGGTCGATGTTCCGCCAGAGGTTGGACAGGAGGGCGCGACGGTGATGTGCCCGGTGCGCGGCGAAGTCGTGCGCAGTTTTCGTGGCGGCTTCACCGTCGGCGATGAAATTGACTTCACCGTCCTTTGCTATACCCGGATGGTCGGCGGGGCCTATATCACCAGCCCAGATGCTCTGTTGGACGCCCGCGTTATCGAGGCACATCTGATCGAAGGTCAGCCCGTTTGGAACGGTCCCAGCGTGCAGATCCTGGCCGAAGCCACGGACGAAATCGCCTGGAAGCCTTTTTGTAAGGAATAGCCCAGTGCGTTTCGTCGACGCATTTCCCGACCTGATCGACGGACTGCGCGCCCGGTATGGCGAGGCGCACCGGGCCTATCACACCTGGGCGCATGTCGAGGCCCTGTTGACAGGCTTCGAGACGGTGGGCTGGGCCGATCCCGCCGCGGTCGAGATCGCGCTCTATTACCATGACGCAGTCTATCAGCCGTTGTCCGCAAGCAACGAAGCGGATAGCGCGGCCCTGATGCGCGACGAATTGAAGGATCGCGTCAGGACGGTCGATATCGGCTATGCCGATGCGATCATCCTTGCAACCGCGAACCATCGTGTGCCCGAAACAGCCAGTCCAGATCTGGCCGGGGACATCGCGTATTTTCTGGACCTCGATCTCTCGATTCTCGGGGCGCCGACCGAAAAGTTCGACCTTTATGACAGACAAATCCGCAAGGAATTCGCGGCGATTCCGGATGAAGTTTTCCTGCCACGCCGCCGCGTGGTTATGGCGGGGTTTTTGGAACGCGAGCGGCTTTTCCTGACCGATCGATTTAACGACATCTACGATGCCCCAGCGCGCGCAAACCTGTCGCGCCTGGTCGCTCGGCTGCCGGATAAATAGGGCGGGCAGCGAGGCGAAGGTCCTTGCCTCGCGCGCAATCCGAAACCCGAACATCTTCCAGTGACGAATAACCTGAAACCCGCAAAATCATGTAGGGGGTTGCCCCACCCGCGGGGCGCAGCCAAAAGGCCGGTCCAGACAGATCAAGGACCACGCCCATGGACGTTCTCGAAGCCATCCGCACCCGCAAATCGATCCGCGCCTTCACTGACCAGCCGGTTTCCCAGGAAACCGTGCGCGAGATCCTGGAGATCGCGCAACGCGCGCCGTCGGGCACCAATACGCAGCCCTGGCATGTCCATGTCTGCGCAGGCGAAGTGAAGCAGGCCATCAGCCGCGATGTGATCGCCGATGCCAAGGCCGGGCGCAGTACGAAATACGAAGATCATGACTATTACCCGTCCACCTGGAAAGACATTCACCGCGACCGCCGCCGCGGCGTCGGCTGGGGGCTTTATGGTCTGCTGGGCATTCAAAAGGGTGACCGGGAAGCGGCGATGCGCCAGGCCCTGAAGAACTATGAATTCTTCAACGCGCCTGTCGGACTTTTCGTCACGGTCGACAGCTATTTGGGCCGCGGGTCCTGGTCCGATGCGGGCATGTATATTCAGACCATCATGCTGGCTGCGCGCGGGTTTGGACTGCACACCTGCCCGCAAGCCGCATGGATCACTTATCAGGACCCGATCTACAAGCACTTGGAGATCCCGGAAGACGAACACATCGTCTCGGGCATGGCGCTGGGTTATGCCGACCCCGATGCCATCGAAAACACCCTGGTCAGCGACCGCGAAGCGCTGGAGAACGTGGCAAGTTACAAGGGGTTTTAAAAGGCTCAGTTGTTGCTGTGTTGTCCTGCCGTTAGTGTGATCAGATTGAGAAGGCTGGGACAGGCGTTATGGATCGCGTTTTATTTATCGTGGTTATTACTGCCTGGCTGTCGGGAACAGCGTCGGCACAGGCGGAACCGCCGTTCACCTATGAGCGATGCGTCGCGGTTGCCGACCAAAGCCTCCGGATTGCGAAAGGTGATTTTTTATCACCCGATGAGAAGGCTGAGGCCGCAAAACTAGCAAACGGCATCGGGCGCCTCTGGCGGATCACAGCCCCCGGCGGCAAGGTTTCGCATATTTGGGGGACATTTCACGTTCGCGACCCAAGGCTCAGCCAATTGCCTGATCAAGTGCCGCCGATTGTGAAGTCCGCCAGAATTGTCGCGACTGAATTCAAAACATTTGTGGCCGATCGTGCGGAAAGAGAGGCCCTGCTTACCAACCTGGCTCTTTGGGATGAAAGCATCGTTGCGCCTGGCACACATCGGTCGGTTTCTGATCGTATTCGCCCGTGGTTGGTACAACGTTCAATCGAGATTGGGGTCGGCCGCGATTTTCTGCATCGTCTGACGCCACTCGGAACGTTGACGTTCCTGCTGTTGGAACATCCGTGCGACGATTTCTATCAAGATATCTTTCCAATCCAGGACAACCACATCGTAGGCTTGGCAATTGCCGCAGGCATCGATGCGATCGGGCTCGAGCCTCACGACTCGCTGAATTGGATGAATGACCGGGAAAACCGCGAAGAAGCTATGTTGTTGTTTGAAGAGTTTGCCATGTCGCTGGATCCGGTATGGTTCGAGAAACATGACGCCAGAAGCACCGCCGCCCTTCTACAGGGCGACGTCGCGGGCAGCATGGTCATCAGACGGCATTACGTGGATATGGTCTATGGGGTCGAAAAATCGCGGCGCTTATTCGAGATCTGGGATCGCCGAATTCTTGCGAACCGAAACCATGTATTTGTGGAAACAGCGGTGCCTGAACTGTCCCTTGGCGGAGTGTTCATTGCGGTGGGCGCCTATCACCTGCCTGGCGACGAGGGTATGATCGCTCTGTTGCGCGCTAAAGGCTACCGTGTCCAGCGTGTCTCCGTGACCGGGGAGTGGCAGGACCGCCGGTGACAAAAACCCCACCGGAAACCCTGCCCCTGACCGGAGGCTGCCAATGCGGTGCCTGCCGGTACGAATTGTGGGACGCGCCCGAGGCAATCTATTGCTGCCATTGTTCTGAATGCCGCAAGCAATCGGCATCGGCGTTCGGCATCTCGGTCATTGTCCGGGCCGAAACGATGCAGATGGTCCGGGGCAGCCCTCGATCGTGGATGCGGTCCACGGTGACGGGCGACCAACTGGATTGTTGGTTCTGCCGCGATTGTGGCAGCCGCCTTTGGCATCAGGGGCGCAAGACAGCCGGGTTTCGATCGGTCAAGGGCGGTACACTGGATCGGCCACCCGATCTGAGCCAGATCGTACACATTCACACTGACAGCATGTTGACCGGCGTCATTCTTCCAGACGGAGTGGTTACGTTTCCCGGCGAACCGCCCGACTGAGGCCACAATCTCAGGTTGACATATCCCCCCTAACGCAGCGATTCTGACCAAAAGGCAAGAAAAGGTCCCCCGAGAAGCGGGGACAAGGGGGAAGAGCGATGATCGGCCGGACAATTCTGGCGTTGGTAAGCTGTCCATTTTATGGATTTCTGGTCGCATTGGCGACCCTCCCGATCATGTTCATTGGAACGCTGCTGATCGGCGTGTTGACGATCGCGTCGCTGATCATGCCGCTGATCCTGGGCGCGATGTCCTTTCTGATCCAAGCCGCAATCTACGCACAAAGCGCACGCTATGCGGCGTCGATGACCGGGTTGAAGAGCATCGTGAAACAGCCCGACTATTTTGCCGCTGTTGGCAAAAGTCTGGCGATCACGATCATCACCGGCATCATCAGCAGTTTGGTGCTGGCTGCTGCGCTGATCACATACATCAAGCTGTTTGGCGGTGATCAGGAATTCTGGTGGATGGATCAGGCGAAACTTTTGGCGGCGCTGGAAGTTGCCATGGCGTCGCCCGCCGCGGGCGAGCAGATTTTCAGCTTCGAGAACATGAACTTCGCATCGCTGTTCTTTGCGATCCAGCTTTGTTCAATGTTCTTCATCACCCTGATTGCGCTGTTCGTTGTGCCGCGCGCGTCGGGTTTGGATGACAAATATCAGCGCAGCTACACATTGGGCCTGATCCTTTCGCGGGTGTTGATCGCATTGCCGTTCTGCATGGCTATGACGGGCATTCTGGCGCATGTCCTGGTCTTTGTCGCGCAACGGGTTTTGGACGTCGTCGCTGACGACGTGGTGGCAACGGCCCTGACATTCTACTTTATGGAACTGACCCTCTTCACCGGCATGATCTTTTCGTTCGAAGCGTTGTTGCTGCGGTCCGGACGCGAGTATGGCGAACAGGAGGTGATCTGGGCGCAAGAGGCGGCAGCCGAAGACACCACCGAATTGCGGGCGCTGCGCGAGGCCTGGGCAACCCGGGGGTAATACTGCGGCGCAATGACTCGGACTCACGGAAGGGGATTTCCGGCCCGATCTTGATCTGATTCACCATGGAAAACAGAGGAGTTTTTGCCATGGGGTCTGCTGTTCAGATCAGATTGGATTATACAGGAACGGATCTTCGACGTCTGGCGCGGAAGAGCGATGAAGCGGATCAGACGCGGCGGCTTCTCGCTCTGGCAGTTGTCCTTGACGGAGGCTCGCGGAGCGATGCGGCGCGCACGGGCGGGGTTGGCCTTCAGGTGATCCGGGATTGGGTGTTGCGGTTCAACGACGGCGGCCCGGATGCGCTGACGACGCGGAAGGCACCGGGCAAGGCACCGCTCCTGACGGCTGAGCAGCGCACCGCGCTCGCGGCGGCGGTCGAGTCAGGCCCGCGTCCCTATCTCGATGGGGTTGTGCGCTGGCGCCTCGTCGACCTTGCGTTCTGGCTATACGAAGAGTTCGGCGTTTCGGTCAGCCGTCATACCGTTGGCCGCGAGTTGCACGCCTTGGGATATCGCAAACTCACAGCGCGCCCGCAGCACTACGCGCAGGATGAGGAGGCGATCGAGATGTTCAAAAAAACTTCGGCGACGTCGTCACAGCCATCCGCATCAAGCGAGGCTGGCCGCCCGTAGAGGTCTGGTTTCAAGATGAAGCCAGGGTCGGCCAGAAGAACAAGATCACACGACGTTGGGCGCGGCGAGGAACGCGTCCCCGTGCGCCACACGATCAGCGGACGAAATGGGCGTATATCTTCGGCGCAATCTGCCCGGCGGAAGGCAAGGGTGCCGGCCTCGTCATGCCGTTCTGCGACACCTATGCCATGGTGGAGCACTTGAAGCTGATCAGCGCCGAAGTCGCCCCAGGCGCACACGCCATCCTGCTGCTCGATCAGGCCGGATGGCACACGACACCGAAGCTCGATGTGCCGGAAAACATCACACTCGTTCCAATCCCGGCCCGGTCGCCAGAACTGAATCCAGTCGAAAACATCTGGCAATTCATACGCGACAACTGGCTCTCAAACCGGGTCTTCAAAAACTACGACGACATCGTCGCGCACTGCTGTGACAGTTGGAACAAGCTCATCGAACAGCCCTGGCGCATCTCATCAATCGGTAGCCGTAAATGGGCCCATGAGTTCTGATCAATGCACGTTAGTATAAGGCCCTTCCACGGGCGAGACGCTGGCGTCATTGGCCGGGTGGTTCGGCCGGTCTGAATGCGGGCTGAACGCGAGCCTGTTAATGCCGAAAGTGCCGCATTCCGGTGAAGACCATCGCCAGTCCGGCCTCGTCGGCAGCGGCGATCACCTGGTCGTCGCGCATCGACCCGCCCGGTTGAATGATTGCTGTCGCACCGGCCTTGGCCGCGGCCATCAGCCCGTCGGCGAACGGAAAGAACGCATCCGATGCAACGACCGATCCAACCGCCATGGCCTGATCGCGGCCCAGCGCCTCGGCCATCTCGGCCGACTTGCGCGCCGCGATATGACTTGAATCAACCCGGCTCATCTGTCCGGCGCCAACACCCACCGTGGCGCCGTCCTTGGCATAGACGATCGCATTCGATTTGACGTGCTTGGCCACACGCCAGGCAAACAGCAAATCGGCCAATTCCTGCGCGGAAGGCGCCCGCTTGGTCACTGTCTTCAGATCGTCTGGGGACAATCGGCCGCTGTCATGGTCCTGAACCAACAGGCCTCCGGAAACCTGACGGAACGCGGTGCGTGCCAGGTCCGGATCGGCAAGCCCACCGGTCACCAGAAGACGCAAATTCTTCTTGGCCGCGAAAACCGCGCGCGCGTCGGCATCGGCATCCGGGGCAATCACGACTTCGGTGAAAATCTCGGCGATCTTTTCCGCCGTCTGCCCGTCCAACGCGCCGTTCAGGGCGATGATCCCGCCGAAGGCCGAGGTCCGGTCACAGTCAAAGGCACGGGTATAGGCTTCAGCAAAACTGCTGCCGGTCGCGACGCCGCACGGATTGGCGTGTTTGATAATGGCAACCGCCGGGGTGGCCGGGTCGAACTCGGCGACCAACTCGTAGGCGGCATCTGTGTCATTGATATTGTTGTAACTCAGCTCTTTTCCCTGCAACTGCTGCGCGGTTGCGACGCCTGTGCGCGCCGGGCCGCCTAAATAGAAGGCAGCCGATTGATGCGGGTTTTCGCCATAGCGAAGCCCCTGCGCCAGGCGCCCGGCAAACGCACGGTATCGCGGCTGCGTCTCGCCGACCGCCGCGGCCATCCAGGCAGAGACGGCGGCGTCGTAAGCCGCCGTCCGGGCATAGGCATTTGCCGCCAGGCGCTTGCGCAGGCCCAACCGCAGGCCGCCCTCTGCCTCGATCGCGTCCAGCACCGGGCCATAATCCTCGGGGTCCGTGACAACGCCGACCGATGCGTGGTTCTTGGCCGCCGCACGCAGCATGGCGGGGCCGCCGATATCGATGTTCTCGACACAATCGTCATAGCCCGCACCTGCCGCCACTGTCGCTTCGAACGGGTAGAGGTTGACGATCAAAAGATCGATCGGCTCGATCCCGTGTTCGTTCATTGCGGCCAGATGGTCGGCGCTGAAGCGGTCGGCCAAAAGGCCGCCATGCACCATCGGATGCAGTGTTTTGACCCGGCCGTCCATCATTTCGGGAAACCCAGTCAGGTCGGCAACATCGCGCACGTCCAGCCCGGCTTCGCGCAGCGCCCGTGCTGTCCCGCCGGTGGACACCAAATCGACCCCTGTCGCGGCAAGTCGCCGCCCCAGATCGACCAGCCCGGTCTTGTCCGAGACAGATATCAGCGCGCGGCGCACCGCAAGCAGGTCAGTTTGATCGGTCATGCAGGCCCTCGTTCAGCAACGGACGCCTGAAATTCAGGCGCCTTCGATTTGCTGGAAGGACCACGTTATCCGGCCCCAGAAATCAATGAGGTAACTGGTCGCGACAATCTGCAGTGCGGCCCGCGGGCGCGGACGGGCGCGATCATAATAGGTGCTGGGCGCCAGCGTGACTTCGCGGGCATCGGTGCGGAAACTCCACCGCGACCCATCGGGCAGGATCAGGCCGATCAGTTGCGAGGCAATGGAATGGCTGGCCTTGATCGACGGGTGCAGATGAAAGCGGATCGCCATCGGGCAGGCTTGCACGTTGTCCGGAAAACGCCCGGTGAAGCGGGCCCGGGTCTCGGCCCGCGTGGCCAACGCCGTGTCTTCGCCGGCCAATGTGGGGCCGTCGCCATCCAGATGCAGCCGTCTTTCGACCAAAAGCCCGAACTCGTCCTCGTATTCCGTGCTTTCGCACAGCGCCCAGGCCGAACCGGCATCGCCATGAACCTGGCCGCGCACGGTGCCGGGAATCTCAAGCAGTTCCTCGGGTCTTGGATCGGACGTTGCCGTTATGATCGACGGGCAGGCGTTTGCAATCTCGATCGACGAATGCGCGGACCGGCGCCGCGCGCTGCGGGTTGACTTGGCGCCAAAACCCTGACCGGACCCGGCACTGACCAGGATCGGCTGGTCCTCGTGGGTAAACTCCAGCCCCAGCGCGCTGGAATGCGCACTGGCTTGTGCCGAAGCGGCCGGTGCCGATGCGGCATCGACAATGACAACGGACCCGCCCGCCGACATGCGCAGAAAGCCCATGGCGGGGTTTGGCGGGGCCGGCAGCGCCGCAGGCGCACGCGACAGCACATCCGGCAAACCAGTCGCCCGTGCGCTGCGCCCGCCATGGAACCGGGGCAGTTCGGCATTGCGGCCCAACAATGTGCGCAGGGTCGGGACCGCCCGGCGGATTGCATCGATATGGCCCGGCCCCGGTTCCAGTCCCGTGGCACGGATCGCCTCTTCGATCCAGATCAACTGTGTGGCGATGTCGGCCAGGTCTTCGGGGTTGCGACTGGCAACACCGCCATCCTCGCCGATGATCTGATCGGCTGCCTCGGCCAGATCGCGGATCGCCCGTGATGCCGAACCGCCCGCACCTTCCAGGCTGACCATGCCATAGACCAGACCGGCCAATGCCTCGATCCGGTCGCGGTCGCTGACCGTCTGACCCCGGCGCGAGGTCAGGAATTTCAGATGTTGCCCCAGGGTGCGGAAAAGCGCGTCCGAACGATCGGACGACGCGCCGCGCAACAGTGGGATCGTATAGCTGATCCATCGGACCATGCGCCGGGCGACCAACTCTGGCCGCCACCCGGGGCCGGACCCGTCATGGTGCCGGTCGATCCAGGCCCATACCCAACCGGAAAGCTTGGCCCAGACCTCCGGGTCATCGGTCGCTGCGGCATCGTCCAGCCATCCATGGCCATGCAGGGCATCGGACCAGGCATGATCGGGCGCGTCGATCTGCCAGGGATCACTCGCTTCGGTCTGGACCAGACGTCCATCGAACAGCAAAAGTCCGCTGGCCAGCCTGCGCCCGGCAATGGCATCGCCCGCATGGGCAGGCTGCGGTTGCCAGACCAGGGCGCCCGGCCGGTCGCCCCGCCCGGCCAGCCTGACGGCCCAGGTGTCCGGCAATGCGGCGATGGCCAATTCGGAAATGCTGCGCATAAGCCCCGTCTCACTCTTTCGGAAAAGAGTACAACGGGCGTCGCTTTCTCACAATCTCCGGATGAATCGGGCGGTGAAAAATCCGTCCAAACCGCCCAAATCGGGCCAATTATCGGGTCGTGTCCGCAAAAAACCGTCCGTGATCAGGCCGTTCAGCGGCGCATCGGCGGCTATTGGCAGGACGGCAAAGTCCGGGTTCCGGTCCAGGAACGGTGCGACATGGTCCTCGCCTTCCGCGCGAAACAGCGAACAGGTGCAAAAAATCAGCGTGCCGCCGGGTGCGGTCAACCGTGCCGAGCGGTCCAGCATTTCGGCCTGCATCCCGGCGATCTCGGCCAGCTTACGGCCGTCGGTGCGATGCGGCAGATCGGGGTGGCGCCGAATAGTACCGCTGGCCGAACAGGGCGCATCCAAAAGGACGGCCTCGAACTGGCGCCCCGGGTTCCAATCCATCAAATCGGCGGTCACACAGTCCGCGGTCAACCCGCACCGGGACAGGTTTTGGCGCAGCCGGACATGGCGGTCAGCGGAAAGGTCCAGGGCCGTAACCGCCGCCCCGGCTGCGGCCAATTGCAGGGTCTTACCGCCGGGGGCAGCGCAAAGATCGGCAACGCTTTTTCCCGCCAAGTCGCCGAACAGCGTCGCGGGGATCGCGGCAGCAGCGTCCTGCACCCACCAGGCGCCCTGGTCATAGCCGGGCAGCGCGCTGATCTGGGGGCGGCCCGGCAGGCGCAGTGACCCGGTCGGCACAATCGTGCCGCCGGTCTCGTGCGCCAGTGCAGTGATGTCCCCCGATTGAGCCAGCGTCAGGTCATGGGGCGGCTGGCTCAGATGGGCATTGGCGATGGCTTGCTGAACCTCGCTGCCCCAGTCCTTGACCAACCGTTTCGCCAACCATCCGGGCATGTTCAGGCGGGTGGGGTCCTGGGTGCCAGCAATCTCGCCGCCCTGCGCTGCAATCTTGCGGCCAACCGCATTGATCAGCCCGGCCATTCGGCTGGTCTTTTTATGGCTGCGCGCCAGCCTGACTGCGGTATCGACCGCCGCATGCGGCGGCGTTCCGGCAAAGACCAATTCGGCCGTCAGCAGCCGCAAGATCCCCTGCGCCGAACCTTTCGGGGTGCGTTCTACAAAACGGCTGATCAGATCGTCGATTTGCCCGAGGCGCCGCAGCGTCAGATCGGCCAGCCCGCGCGCCGACGCGCGTTCCGGGCCGGTGCCGTCGACCTCTTCCAGCAAGCCGCCATCGTCCAGCACACGGCCCAGCATGAGCAGCGCCGCCCGCCTGGCCGCCAGCCCGGGTGCGTCGCCGGACCCCGCCGCGGAACGGCGGTTTGGCTTTGCGCCGCGGTTCAGAACTGCACGCGCGATTTCGGCGCGGCCCAGGCACGGTCCGAGGCAAGCCGGTCAAAGCGGCGCATTTCCTCGGCCTGACGTGACAGTGCGGCGATGCGGTTTTCGGCCTTTGGATGGGTGGAGAAGAAATTGTCCAACCCTCCGCCGGTCAGCGGGTTGTGGATGAACAGATGCGCCGAAGCCGGGTGATCCTCGGCCGTTTGCATTGGGATCTGCGGCGCTGCCGCCGAGATTTTCTCAAGCGCTGCCGCCAGCCACAGGGGATTGCCGCAGATCTCGCCGCCCGCACGATCAGCGGCGTATTCGCGGGTGCGGCTGATCATCATCTGGATCAGCATGGCGGCAATTGGCGCGACAAAGGTTGCAATCAATGCCGCGGCAAAACCGGCGACACCATTGCGGCCACGAAACAAGAAGGCGTATTGCGCAACCATCGCTATGGCCCCGGCAATCGTTGCCGTCACCGTCATGATCAACGTGTCACGATGTTTGATATGGGCTAACTCGTGCGCCATGACCCCGGCCAGTTCTTCTTCTGACAACATCTGCATCAGGCCGGTGGTGACCGCGACGGCAGCATGGTTCGGGTCACGCCCGGTGGCAAACGCGTTCGGCTGATCGTTGTCGATCACATAAACCCCGGGCATCGGCAGATCGGCGGCGTTCGAGAGATCGGCAATCATGGCGTGCAGCGCCGGGGCCGATGCCGGTGTGACCACCCGCGCCCGATGCCAGCCCAGCGCCAGTTTATCCGAATTCCAATAGGTATACGCGTTCATTCCCACCGTGATGCCAAGCGCGATCAGCACGCCCGCAAGGCCCGCAATCAAAAACCCCAGCACCAGAAACAGCGCTGTGATCCCTGCCATCAATATTCCGGTCTTGATCAGCCCCGGTGCCAGTTTCCCGTTCATGGTCTCATGCTATATCATCGTCAAAGCTTTGCGGAGATCAGATATGCCGGAAGAAGCCCCAGGGAAAGAGGCGCGAAAAGATAAGGCGGCGCAATCGGTCCTGCCCGAAGACGCACTATCGCATCCGTCTTCGGCTGACAAACCTATACCGCCCGCCGCGCAACGCGCCCTGGCCGAAGCAGAGGAGAGGCGCCGCAAGGCAGCCGGGCGGGACCGCCCGAAGGAGATCGGCGGGCGCGGCGGTCCCGAGCCCACCCGTTATGGCGATTGGGAAAAAGACGGTATTGCCCACGATTTCTGAGCCGATGCGGTGCCCGGTCACGGGATTTATGCCGCCACAAGCCCCTTTTGCTGCATTCGCCAGACGGCCATGTCAATGCGATCCTGACCGAAGAACGGCTCGCCATCGAAGACCAGGCAGGGCGTGCCCCAATGGCCAGCGGCCTCCTGGGCTTCCTGATTGGCTTTGGTTTCAGCATCCAGGGCCTCTTCATTGCCTGGGATTTCCGCTTCGAGTTCCGCCAGATCCAACCCGGCGCGCGCGACGGGCTCAGACAGCTTCTCCGGTTCGTACCAATTCTCGATCCTGTCGCCCCACAACGTACGTCCGACCTCGGCCGCAAAATCAACGCCTTTGCTGCGGCGGGCCGCCAGGAGGCCCAGCCAGGTCAGCCGATAGATATGGGGCTGTTCGCTGGCAATCTGGCGCGTCTGCAGATCCATAACCACCGGATCGGGCCGCGGCCAACCGAACGGGATGTCGTTGTATTCAGCAACCCGCACCACATCGGACAGCAGGTATGGCACCCAAAGTGGATCGACTTTGGTGAAGAAAGCCGGATTGCGAATGGCGATTGGATAGACCGGTTTCAGGTCGATCCGCAGCTGCCAGTCAAGCATCAGTCGGCGGTAACGCTCGATCGCCAGGTAGGAATAGGGCGAACGGAAGGAATAGTAGAGATCTGCGGTCAGCATGGCGTCCTCGTTTTGAATTGACCAAGTGTCGACCGGGCAGCGTTTACGGTCAACGGGTTTGCCGACCGCGTTTATGCGGACAGGACCCGTGGAGGCCGCGCCGACCGCCCGCCAATATTGAATGTGCCGGATTGAATGGGCCGGTGCCCGACGGGGATGCCTGTTGATCGCGTAGAAGTTGTGCTAGAGAATTCTCCAACCAGACTAAACAGGTCGGGCACTGTAAGACGCGGCCAGACACGGAACCAGGGCGATCGGCTTTCTTCTTTCGGTTCGAAATGACCCCGGCACCAGCAAACGCACGATAACCGGGGGTACTGCATGCCACATCCTGCCATTCAACCGGGCGAGGTTGCCATTGTTACAGGGGCTGGTCTGGGGATTGGAAAGGCTTTGGCGCAGCGCCTGGCGCGTGAAGGCATGCGTGTCGTCCTTTTGGACATCGACGCTGAACACCTGCACGAGGCACGGATCGGGATCGAGGGCGAGACGGAAGCGATGTTGTGCGATGTCGCCGAAATCGAGGCGCTGGAACTGGTGCGCGACCGTGTGCAGCAGACCTGGGGCAAGGCCCCGGCAATTGTGATCAACAACGCGGTCAGCCGCGTGGGGCGCGGGTTCTGGGCACCGCTGGAGGAATGGCGGCGCGCACTGGACATCAATCTGATGGGGGTTGTGAACGGCGTGCGTGCGTTTTTACCGGCAATGCTGGAACAGGGCAGGCCGGGCATGATTGTGAATGTCGGCTCCAAGCAGGGGATCACCAATCCGCCTGGGCACCCGGTCTACAACATGGCCAAGGCTGCGGTGCGCACCTATACCGAACAGCTCGCCCATGAATTGCGCCAGATCGAGGACTGCCGCATCACGTCGCATCTTTTGGTACCGGGCTTCACGGCGACGGGGACATCGACCGATCCGCGCCCGGGCGCCTGGCGCGCAGAGCAGGTTGTCGATGCGTTGCTCGAGGCTGCCGATCAGGGCGCGTTCTATGTCATTTGTCCCGACAACGAAGTCACGTCCGCCCAGGATAAATCCCGAATTTTGTGGGGTGCCGGAGATTTGACCGAAGACCGCCCGGCCTTGTCACGTTGGCACCCGGACTGGCAGGAGGCGTTTGCCAAACAGGAGAGACGCTGAAGCGCCTTTTGGGGGCGCTGCCCCCAATTCCGGGCCTGCTGGCCCGAACCCCCGAGATATTTTCAAACCAATGAAGACGTCAGGCGTCGCCTGCCGCCGCCTCGCCCTGCGGCGACATCTGGTCCGCCGGTTTCAGGGTGCCGCGATAGCCGACGATCAGACCGATTATCGGGGCGGCGATTTCGACATCAAAGTGGAAACGCCCGTCCATCTCGGCCTCGAAGCTGTTGCCGGTCGGTAAAAGCAGCCGGGGCAGCGGTAGGCCCAGGACCGACCAGCGGCGTGGAACCAAAAAAAGACGTCCGTCGCGAACCACCTACGCAAGGCCGACCGAAGCAGGGCCGAAACGTTCGGCCAAAAGGCCGCTATTTCGGCCTGTGCCCCGGGACTGATGGCTGTGAAAGCGCTGGGCGCCGAAGCTGCGCTGCCAAAGCTCGCCGCCCGCCTTTGGCGTGAATTCAACCCGGACGGGGATCGAATCGGTCGCGGGTGGAAATCCATAAATCCACGCCAAAAGCCGCGCCAACGGATTGCGGCCACGACGTACCTGGCCGGTACCGGACCAGACGCGTGGCTCGGAGGAGCCGTGCAGGGCACGAACCTGGGGCGGCAGTGCCTTATAAGCCGACCCCAGAAGAGCCGGGTAAAGCGGTTTTGCCGCACTGCTCGAAGACCGGGTGCCTTCGCAGATCCGGCGTACGGCAAAGAGCGCGCGATAGTCATCGAGTGTCAGTTCACCCAGTGCCGCACGCGCGCCGGATGCAGGCGGCGATCCCGCGAGAGTTTTGCGGACGATCGCCTCGATCGCCATTGACGGGATCATCGGACCGTCATCGCCCTCGGCAATCATGTGCCACGCGCGGGTGACGGGATGGCCATCGCGCTCGCCCGCGATCTCGACAAACATTCCGCCGCGATGCTCGCCAAACCGGCACCGTTCCAGCACCCATCGAAAGAGGGGCGCGAAACGGGTCAGTGCGGGCATTCCAAACCGCGCCCTCACCCGCGCAAGAACGTTCAGGGCGCGATGCAGAAATTCGGGCAGCGGCGCCGCGCCGACCCAGATACCGGTGATTTCCGGATGACGCGCTGGCAGCGCCCGCAGGTCCGGGACATCGACCAGCGAAAATCGCAAACTGCGCAGCGGCAGAACGCCAGGCGGCGCGATGGTATAGCGCAGGCTTTCGGCCAGGCCAGGGGCCGTCGCCAGCCGCCCGCCACGGGTCAGGATAACAGGGCCGCCTGCATATCCCAGGACAGCGCGCATCACATTTGTGCTCATCCCGGCATAGGGTGACGGCGCGATGCCCGCCGTGACCTTGCAGATGTTCATTCCCGCGCCCAGCTCTTGCAGGACCGCGCCGGTCAGGACCGGGAAGCTGGACGCGCCGGACAGGACATATACGCCTGCCAATTTCGCCTGGTCATCGAAGGCATCGATCCCGGCGACAAATTCGGAACCATCGGCGAAGTCGAGATAGGAAACACCTGCCGCCAGACAGGCACGCACCACGGAATATGGGTCATGGGCCCCCGGACTTCGACCATAGGCCTGAAACGGGCCGGAGGCATCAACGACCAGATCAGGGGTGTGCTGGGCAAGATGTACCGCGATTGTGCCCCGGTCGATCAGGACCGGGCACGCCGCAGCACGGCCCTGCCACCGCCGGCAAAAATCATCGGCCTTGTCGCGGCTGCGCCCCCCGATCAGCAGCGTGACGGTATCGAGATCGCCCAGCAGATCGGCCAATCGACCGCCGAACGTGCCGTATCCACCGATGATCAGGATCTTCATGGCCGGTGCCTGACGGATCGTTTGTCTGGCAGACCGCTTTCTATCGCGGCCTGCCCGATCGCAGTCTACCGTGCCCTGCCGCAGTTCAGGTTGCGACAAACCGGAGCGGGAGAAACCCAACGCCGCGGCGATACGGCCCGCTCAGTTGCGCCCTGGCGCCCGGCTGGTCAGCCCCCGATCTGATCGGGGGCCGGATTTGCGTGCCTACTCCGCCGCTTCCAACTTGTCCTGGGTGCGGGTGTCAAAGTCGGAGGCGTCGTGGCGTTCGTGCAGCTGGTCCTCGGGCGGGCCTGCCATGCGGTTGACCTTGCGGCCACGAAGGACCGCGGGGCGCGCGGCGATGTCCTCGTACCACCGGATCACGTTGGTATACTCGTGGGCCGAGATAAAGGTCGCAGCGTCGTTATAGATTTTGCTCGGCTGGGTCAGCACGCCGTACCAGGGCCAGATTGCCATATCGGCAATCGTGTAATCGGCCCCGGCTATGAACTTGCTCTCGCCAAGGCGCCGGTCCAGCACGTCGAGCTGGCGCTTGACCTCCATCGTGAAACGGTCGATCGGGTACTGCATCTTGAACGGGGCATAGGCATAGAAGTGGCCAAACCCGCCGCCAAGATACGGGGCCGATCCCATCTGCCAGAAAAGCCAGGACATCGCCTCTGCCCGCGCCATCGGCTCGGTCGGCATGAAGGCTCCGAACTTCTCGGCGAGGTACAGCAGAATGGCGCCGGACTCGAAGACCCGCGTTGGCTGGGCCTGCGAATGATCGACCAGTGCCGGGATCTTGGAATTGGGGTTGGCGTCGACAAAGCCTGAACCGAACTGATCGCCGTCGCCGATCTTGATCAGCCAGGCATCGTATTCGGCATCGTGACCGGCGGCCAAAAGCTCCTCCAGCATCACCGTGACTTTGACGCCGTTTGGCGTCGCCAGCGAATAAAGCTGCAGCGGGTGCTTGCCGACCGGCAGGTCCTTGTCATGGGTCGGCCCTGCGATCGGCCGGTTGATCGAGGCGAACCTGCCGCCGTTCTCCTGGTCCCAGGTCCAGACCGTCGCGGGTTCATAGCCCGGGGGCTGATTGTTGGCGGGATCGGGCTTTTCGTCGCTCATCGTGGGCGCTCCTTGGCGGCATATCCGGAATTTGTATGTCTACTGTGGATCAACATAATCCGTGCAGCGCAACTGTGAAGGGCAGGAACACCTTCGTGAAACCATGCATCACAAGGCGGCTGAGGAATTCGGTGGCAGCGGGCGCCGGGCTTTGCAACACTTGACCCAATCAACACCAGTGAAGGTGAAATCAATGTATCGCTGTTTTGTTCTCGCGGCCGCTTTGACCATTGCGGCGGGTTTGACAGCACCGGCGGAGGCCGGACCGCGCTGCGCCGAACTGTTCACCAAGATGGGACGAACATTCGTGCCAGGCGCCCAAATTCCGCCGCCCGACATCAAAGCGCGCGAGACGCTGCTGGATTGCCCGGCCGATCAGTATTTGCAGTTTTCCTATGATGTTTCTGCCGTGCGCGATGCTGTGCCCGTCGAGCGTGTCGATCAGTTGGTCGGCACCTGGGCCTCCGACGAATTTCTTGCGGTCGCTTCCGGGCTTTTTGTCCCCGTCTACGAGATTCTGGAGATTGCCGCCGGTGAGCCGCCCGGCGAGATCACAATCGTGCAGAAACTCTATCGCTACGCCGATCCCGCGACGACCTGGTTCAGGGACGACTTCAAAATTCCCCCGGTCGACGTGATCGCGGCAGGGCGGATCTCGACCTATGGTGAGCACCGTCTGATCCTGGCCGATCCCGGCAGCCTCGAGCCGCGTCGCGCCCGTTATTTCGATTTTCCGATCGAGGGGGACCGAAACACCAGCTTGCGCATGAAGCTGCAATTCGCCCCGTTCATCCAAACGGATCCGATCAAAATCGGAACGAATGGCGAGCGCCTTGTCTTCGAGTTTTTCGACAGATTTGCGCCTGGGGCAAAGCGAACAATGACCTTCCGAAAGCGCGAACCCGCCACACAGCGTCAGGCGCTTTACGTAATATTGCTGGCCGAAGAATCGAGCGTGCATTTTCATTGTTTCATGCAGGCGATCGAAGGGCCCAGCCCCGCTCTGGCTGCGGCACTGGGCGATACGCCGGTGGCGGACTTCCGGTCCGCGCTGGAGGCGGCGTTTTCTATGGCCGTCGATCTCGAGCAGCTGCGATTGTCGCTGGACGAGGACCGGACCAAGGCGGAAATGAAAGCCTTGGGCAAAAAGTACCTGGCGAAGTCGGAGGAACTGCGCGCGTTCTTCGCAGATGGGCCGCTGGCGGCGATTCGCGCCACCGCGGAAGGCCGGTCAGGTGTTTCGCTCGGTTGCCCGGCGCTGAACTAGAGCGCTTTCCAGCCTGACTGCATCATTCAAGCGTCGCGAAAGTGCGACCAATCAATGACTTAGAGCGCCCGATCTGATTCAATCAGAACGAAACGTGCTCGAGGGTCCGGCGCGGTCAATACCGCCGCATTGGCCGGTGCGTTGCGACCCGGCGGTCTTTGGCGCGTTCGCGCAGGAAGACATAAAGCCCGGAGAGAACGATCAACGCGATACCGGCAAAGGTCTCGGTGCCCGGCACTTCGGACCAGAAGACCCATCCCCACAAGATCGCCAATGGCAGCGCGACATACTCGAACGGGGCCACGATCGCGGCATCGGCCGATTTATAGGCCCGCGACAAAGCGTAACCGATACCGGCCGAGGCCACGCCAAGCGCGATGAACAGCCATTGATCCTCCGGCGCGGGCCAGACCCAGGCCCGCAGCAGAAAAACCAGGCTGGGATCTTCGATCCCCACCGCATAATGCCCGTCACCGGCGACCAGATAGAACCCCGTGCTTACGATCACAAAGGTAAGCTGAATATAGACCGCCATAGCCGACGCCTTGGTTGTCAGACCCAGGCGCCGGGTCAGGATCTGCATCAACGAATAGGCCAGCGCGGCCACGATCGGCAGCAGCAGGACCAGCCAGTTCCCGACATTCTGTGCAACATCGGATCCCGGTCGCACCATGATCAGGACGCCTGCAAATCCGACCAGCACAGCGATGATCCGGCGCGGTCCGACCTTTTCGCCCAGCAACGGGATCGAAAGCAGGGTGATGAACAGCGGCGCTACGAAGAACAGCGCTGTTGCATCGGCCAACGGCAGCACCGCCAGCGCGGTGAAGAATGCCATATTAGCAAAAACCACCAGCACGCCGCGGAGCAGATGCAGAAATGGCGTTTCTGTCTTCAGGATCGAAAACCCGCCTTCAAACTGGACGAAAACCAGGCTGAATACGATCCCAATGGCGGAACGGACGAACACCATCTGGTGCAGCGGATAGTCGCCGGAAAGCTGCTTGATCAGCACGTCGTTGAACGAGATGAAGGCCATGCCCGTCAGAATGAAGACGATCGCGGTCGTCGGGTTGTTCTCCGTCTGGGAAGGGCGCGCTGTCATGGGGTCCTCGCATCCGCCCGGCCGCTTTCATGCGGCCCAAGGCTGTGCGAAATGTGCCGTGGGACATAAAGGGGAGTCTTGCCCATGGGCGACGCGATTGACGGATTTTTGAGCAAGGTCCGACGCTTTTCAGATGAGAGCGTGGCACCCTTCGCGCCGGATTGGGAACGCGAACGGCGGATGGGAACAGAAGCGCTGGAAAAGGCTGCACGCCTGGGTCTGACCGGCATCCAGGTACCGGTCGAGTATGGCGGCCAGGGACACCCGTTTACGGTCAAGGCGCAGGCAGCCGAAATTCTGGGCGGCGCCGATTTCGGGTTCGCGATGTCGGTGCTGAACACTCAGAACATAGCCCATCGGCTGACCCGGGATGGGGCGCCGGAACTGGCCGGGCGGTATCTCGACGATTTGTTGGCCGCGCGCCGGGTCGGGTGCACGGCCTTGACCGAACCGGGCGCCGGTTCGGACTTTGCCGCGATCACGACAACGGCAGCGGCCCATGACGGTGGCTGGGTCCTGAACGGTGAAAAGGCGTGGATCATCAACGCCGCAGTGGCGGATGTGATGGTGGTCTATGCCCAAACCGATGCTGGGAAGGGCGGCGCCGGAATTGCGTCGTTTCTGGTCGACGCACGGCGCGCCGGGTTCAAGCGTTTGCCAGCCTATGGCATGACGGCGCAACATTCGATCGGTGCGGGCGGGTTTCGGTTGTCCGATTACCGTGTCGAAGCGAACGAAGTGATCCGCCCGGCGGGCGAGGCCTTCAAGTCGGCGCTGACCGATATCAATGGCGCAAGGATCTATGTGGCCGCCATGTGCTGCGGGATGGTCGGGCGGGCGCTGGCGATTGCAGCAGACTATGGCAGGGCACGCCATAGCTTTGGGTCCGCGCTGGCCGGACATCAGGGTTGGCGCTGGCGGCTCGCCGAAGCCGAGACAGACGTGGCGGCAGCCCGTCTGATGGTGAAGGAGGCGGCAACGATGATTGATGCCGAAGAGGACGCCCGGTATTCGGCGGCGCGCACAAAGATCTTTGCGACGCACATGGCCGAGCGGCACCTGCCCGCACTGGCCCAGGCGATGGGTGCCGAGGGTCTGCGCGAAGAATACCCGTTCGGGCGCCATATGATCGGCGCTCGCGTCGCCAGCTTTACCGACGGCTCGACCGAGATGCTGTTGGAGCGCTTGTCGGGGCGTTATGCCCGTGGATAGATCGCCGGACAGGCGAAGCGGCCCACGCGGTGGGCGGGCGATTAGGCACCTGTCAGCGCTTGGGCGAACTCTTCAGGATCGAACGAATCCAGATCGTCAATGGCCTCTCCCACGCCGATGGCGTGAATGGGCAGGCCGAAGCGATCCGCCAGCGCAACCAGAACCCCGCCCTTGGCGGTGCCGTCCAGCTTGGTCATCACCAGACCGGAGACGTCGGCGATCTTCTGGAAAATCTCGACTTGCGACAGCGCATTCTGACCGGTGGTCGCGTCCAGAACCAACACCGTGTTGTGCGGCGCTTCGGGGTCTTTCTTGCGGATGACCCGAACGATCTTGGCCAGCTCCTCCATCAAATCGGCCCGGTTCTGCAGACGGCCCGCCGTGTCGATCAGCAGTATATCTGCCCCATCGGCTTCGGAGCGCGCCATGGCGTCGAAGGCCAACGAAGCAGGGTCGGACCCCTGTTCGGCTGTCAGAACCGGCACGTCGGCCCGTTGACCCCAGATCTGTAATTGTTCGACGGCGGCAGCGCGGAATGTGTCGCCCGCCGCGATCACAACGGATTTACCGGCGCCTTTCAATTGACTGGCCAGCTTTCCGATGGTCGTCGTTTTGCCGGACCCGTTCACGCCGACCACCAGGACGACCTGTGGCCGCTTGGCGTAAAGCGGCAGCGGACGGGCAACCGGTTCAAGGATCTTGGCAACCTCGGCGGCCAGGGCGGCTTTGATTTCCTCGGCCCCGACAGCGCGCCCGAACCGGCCCTCGGCCAGCGCGGCCGACACCTTAAGCGAGGTTTCGACACCCATGTCGGCAGTGATCAGCAGCTCTTCCAACTCCTCCAGCATGTCGTCATCCAGGACACGCTTCTTGACCATACGGCCACCGGTCAGGGCACCCAGCGCCCGGCCCAGCAGGCCCGATTTCGGTTGTTCCGTTTGCGGCTTTGCGGGCGATGGATCCGGCGGTGTTGCGTTCGGCGTTTCCACCGTCGCCGAAGGCGGCGCCGCAGCCGGTGGGTTCGCTGCAGTCTCCGGCACAATGTCGGGCGCTGTTTCGACAACGTCCTGACCTTCATCGACAATCGCCGAAAGTCCCTGGTCCAGCTTGGAGGACGATTTGAACAGGCGTTCCTTCATCTTGCCGAAAAACGACATGGCGGCTCTCCGATACTGATTGCGCCGATCACATAACTGTTTGACGGGAGTAAGGAAACCGTCAGGTTTTTGTGGCATTTGCTACCGACGGGTGAGTGAGATTCGTGCGATCAATTGCGTGCGGATCAGGTGGGGTATTTCGCATGACCGAACGTGATGAAGCACAACAGGACGTTCCGCCGAAAGGCGGGCGCATCGACGCGCGCCGGGCTGAGGATTTGGTCCGCGCGGTCCGCAGCGGCGATGAACAGCCTTTTGGGCCGCTACAACTTGTGCGCGCCGTGATCCGGCCGCCCAAGCGCGGCACAACCTGACATCTCGGCCATCAGCCGTCCGCCATCCTCGGCGGTGATCATGGCTGACACGATTTCGCCGACAGGCTGATCGGCCTTGAACGCGACCTCGGCAAAGCCTTCGGTGCGGCCCATCCTCGGTTTCTCGATCAGAACCGCATGGGTCTGCCCAATCTGCACCGCGCGGTGCCGTGCCTCGGCGGCCGCACCCGCAGCGCGCAGGCGCGCGGCGCGCTCCTTGCGCGTTGCCTTGGGCACTTGGGGCATCCGCGCCGCCGGGGTGCCGCGGCGCGCTGAATACGGAAAGACATGCAGCCAGGTCAGGCCGCAATCATCAATCAGCTTCAACGAATTCTCGAACATCGCATCGGTTTCGGTGGGAAATCCTGCAATCAGATCGGCACCGAAAACGATATCCGGCCGGGCGACGCGGGTCTGCTCGCAAAAGCGAATGGCGTCGTCCCGCAGATGACGGCGCTTCATGCGCTTGAGGATCATGTCATCGCCCGCCTGCAGCGAAAGGTGCAGATGCGGCATCAGGCGCGGCTCGGTCCCAATCGCTTCGATCAGGGCCGGGTCGGCCTCGATGGAATCGATTGAAGAGATCCGCAGCCGCGGCAGATCAGGCACCAGCCGCAGGATACGTTGTACCAGATCACCAAGGCGTGGCTGGCCCGGCAGATCCGCCCCCCAGGACGTCATGTCGACGCCCGTCAGTACGGCCTCGTTATATCCATTCCCAACCAGCCGGGCGATCTGCTCGACAACGACCCCGGCCGGAACCGAACGCGAGTTTCCACGGCCATAGGGGATGATACAGAACGTGCATCGATGGTCGCACCCATTCTGAACCTGGACATAGGCGCGCGCGCGCGTGCCGAACCCGTCGATCAGATGGCCTGCGGTTTCGCGTGCCGACATGATGTCGTCAACACGGACCTTTTCGGTCTGGCCGATCAGGTCCAGACCGGACCAGGTCGCGGGTTGCATTTTTTCCAGATTGCCGAGGACCAGATCGACCTCCTCCATCCCGGCAAAGGTCTCCGGCTCGGTCTGCGCGGCGCAGCCCGTGACGATAAGCCGGACGCCGGGGCTTTCGGCGCGCAACTTTCGGATGCGCTGGCGGGCCTGGCGCACCGCTTCGGCGGTCACGGCGCAGGTGTTGACGACCACGGCGTTTTCCAGACCGGCGGCGCCCGCCAGATCCTTCATCGCCTCGGTCTCATAAGCGTTCAGGCGGCAGCCGAATGTTTCGAACCGGGGGGCAGTCATCGTGTTGCGGTCATCGCAGAAACGATGGATCGAAAACCCCATCGAAAACATGGGTGACCGGCCCGGCCATCAGCACATGATCATCCTCGCGCCATACGATGTGAATGTCCCCGCCGTCCAGATGCAGCGTCGCGTCGCGGTCCATCAGCCCGCGGCGACAGGCATTGACCAGCACGGCGCAGGACGAAGACCCAGAGGCCAGCGTCGGGCCGACCCCGCGCTCCCACACTCTGACCCTGGCGTGGGCGCGGTCGATGACCTCGACAATCTGGACATTGGTGCGGTTGGGGAAAAGCGGGTGGTTTTCCGTGGCCGGGCCGATCGCGTCCAAATCGACGGCATCGGCGTCCGGCACAAAATAGGTGCAGTGCGGATTGCCCATCGAACAGGCTGCTGGATCACCCTCCAGCGGCAGATGAAGCGGATCGACGGCCGACGCAAGCGGGATCTGGTCCCAGTCCACGGTGGGCGGCCCCATATCGACCTGAACCCTGCCATCGGGCAGGCGCGTGCAGGGCAAAAGGCCGCGTCCCGTGCGCAGCGTGATCCGGTCTTGCCCAGTTTCGGTCAGCAGCGTGTCCGCGATACAGCGCGTCGCGTTCCCGCAGGCCGCCGAAAACGAGCCGTCGGCGTTCCAAAAGATCAACTCGGCATCCGCATTCCGGCCAGGCAGAACCTCGGCCAGTTGATCGAACCCGACGCCGCGGTGACGGTCACCGATCGCGCGCACCAAATCTGCGGTCAGCGCGGCCTTTTCGGTGCGCTGATCGATGATGACAAAGTCATTGCCCAACCCGTGCATCTTGCGAAATCGCAATCCCGGGCGGGCGATATCCCGGGTGCCGTCCATGGCGGCTCATATAACGGTGCGCGCCGGCGAATTCCAGTCCGGTTCACACCGGGCACACGGCGTTAAGGCAGTCACGCAACGCACCGCCTCGGCGGTTATCGCCCGGTCAGCCAAATTACCACCAGGAATGTGGACATTTTTAACAATATACCGGCCGCCTGGGCCTGGCGGACAACCCTTTTTTCAATCCACGGCGATAGCGTTTGAACGTTGAGTCGGTTTGGTCTGTGTAAAGCGTGGCGTTGGGTGGATGGATATTGATCGGAATAGTTTGCGTCGTATGATCCGCGGACCGCTTGCGGTCACTGCAATCATCGGGATAGCTGGGCTCTTGGGGTGGGGCGTCCTGATGGTGCTGCGGATCGCGGCCGGTGACGTTGCGCTGATGACGGCCCGCGAACATGCGCTCGATTGGTATCAGGTCGCCAACCGATCACTCCCGCGGATGGTCGAGATCGCGGAGGGGGCGGTCGCCACACCTGCCGAAATGCAGGAAGTTAGTTACCTGACCGGTTTTGGTGCGATCAAACGCGCGCAGCTTTTCGACCGGCAGGGCCGGCAGGTTCTGTCTTCGCATCCGGCTTCACGCCCCGGCCCGGCGCAGGTTGCCTTGGCCCGGATGGTGCAGTCGAACGGTGTCACCAAGATTGCTCGCGGTGAAATCGGGGCAGGAAAGGCCGGATATCAGGTCTATCTGCCGATCTATTCCGAGGCCCGAAAGATCGTCGGAACGATTGCCGTCGCGGTCGACGGAACGGCAACAACCCTGGCCGTCGACGAAGCCCTATCGACCCTGATCGTCGCGCTTCCTGTCCTTGCCGCGCTGATATTTGCAGTGCCCGCCATGGCAGCGCTCCGGCTCAGCAGTTCCTGGCGGCGACATTCGGTGCAGGCCGTACAGCCCGGGGTCGATTCGCTAACCGGTGTGCTCGACCGGCGAACGGTGTTGGCATTCGGCGCTGATTTGTTTGCCGACCGTCCCCCGGGCGACGGGACGATCGGAATTTTCTTTATCGACGTCGACAATTTCAAGGCGATCAACGACCAGCATGGCCATTCCTTTGGCGATCGTTATCTGACGCATATCGCCCAGGCCATTCGCGGCTGCACGCGCGGGGACGATCTGGTTGGCCGTATCGGCGGGGACGAATTTGCCGTGATCCTGCCGAACGCAAAGCGTCCGCAAATGCGGGCGGTCGCGTCGCGGATCCTGGCGACGGCCCAAAGGTCGTTTCGTTTCGGCGGCAGCGCGACCGGGGGCGGGGTCAGTATCGGCTGCCACATATCGCAGCGGGGGGAGGCGATGGACGCCGCGCTGCGCGCCGCGGATGAAGCCGTATATCACGCCAAGAACCTGGGGCGTGGTCAGGCCGTCGAATACTACGGTGCGCTGGCACGGGCGCGCGAGCGGCGCGAACTGGTCGAAGCCTCGCTCACGCTCGCAACCCGCAACGGAGAGTTCGGGATCGAATACCAACCGATCCTGTCCGCAGCGGATGAACGCGTGTTCGGATACAAGGCGATATTGAAGGTCGCAACGCCCGAAGGGGTGCCGATTGACCCCGATGAATTCTTGCCAATTGCCGAGAACACCGCTCTGATCCGGCCGCTGCGCCATGAGATGATCCGCAGGGCTTGTCACGTCGCAAAGGATTGGCCGAATGACGTTCATTTGGAAGTTGCACTGTCGCCAGCGCATTTCGTGAACGAAACGCTGCCGGGCGATCTTGAACGGATCTTGAAGCGCACGGGCTTTGCCGCCCAGCGGCTGATCCTGGCCATTTCCGAGCGGGTGACGGTCGAAGGCGGGGAAACGGTCGCCGAACAACTCGCGCAGTTGCGAGCGATGGGGATGTCCATCGCTTTGGACAATTTTGGCATCGGCCGGACAGGGTTTGGCGACATGTGGCGCAACCCGTTCGACCGTTTGAATGTCGATCCGATCCTGGCGGAGAACTATGAATATGACCCGGACAGGTTTGGCCCGTTGATCCGCGCGGTCGTCGACCTGGGGCATCGTTTGGACATGCAGGTCACATTGGAAGGCGTGGACAGGGATGCCCATATCACCCTGGTCCGCGATGTCGGGTGCGACGCGTTCGAAGGGGCGCTGGCGGGCGGCGCGTTATCCGCCGAAGAAACGGTCGAGAAACTGGCCGAACCGATAATGGCGCGCGAACGCCCTGCGACGTCGTAGACCATCTTCCGGCCTGTCTGTCCCATCAGGCGCAGCGAACAGGCCGCGACGCTTGCGGTTGGTATGATCGGCCGGGATCAATCCGGCTGAATGGCCCGGGGCCGGTTTGTTTCGTGCTATCGGTCCTTGAAGTAAAACCTGAAATCGGTGCCGTCG
This sequence comes from uncultured Limibaculum sp., assembly GCA_951813525.2. Classification (GTDB taxonomy): domain Bacteria; phylum Pseudomonadota; class Alphaproteobacteria; order Rhodobacterales; family Rhodobacteraceae; genus Thermohalobaculum. The sequence goes on along the minus strand of CATOTJ020000001.1, from coordinate 1,256,837 downwards.
TGCAGCATCGCCATGCTGCTGCGGTTTGAATGGTGCGGGAAACCGTCCATGTTCAGAACCGGGATCGAGCGATAGCGAAACTGATATTGCTGGGCGCCGGCGTTATAGCCGGCCTGATAGACTTCGCTGCGCGAACCGGCACGAAACGCATAAAACCGGAAATCGCGCCCGTCATGCAACATGGCCCAGCGCCGCCAATCGGTATCGCGCGGAAACCCCGTGACCCGCAATTGCGGGATCGACTGGTGCCCATATTCATAATTCGACGTGCGCCGGTTGAAACCGAACTGATGCAGCAACGAAAAATCGTTCCGATCCTGCAGGTATAACCGGTAGACAGATCCATCATGCAGCATCGCAAACTGCCGGGTGCTCGCATTGCGCGGGATCCCGGTGATCCGCATGACCGGGATCGATTGATATCCCCACTCGTAGCTCTCCGTACTCCGGTTAAAGCCGAACTGATAAAGCGTGTCATGCGTCCCCGCACGGAACGCATAAAGCCGGTAACCTGGCCATCATGCAGCATGGCCCAGCGGCTCCAGTCCGTATCATGCGGTGCGCCGACAACCGGGATCGCAGGGATCGAGCGATAGGCAAACTCATAGCGCTCGGCGCCATTGACAAAGGCACCCTGCAAAAGATCGAGCGCTCTTGCCGCTGGCGCCAAGGCCAGCGACAAAGTGGCAATCGTCAGCATCGAGGCCAGCACGGCAACCGAGTTTCGGATGGTTCTTTGCAGCATCGCTTAACCCCTGTCGCAACCTTCACACGCGAAAGACTAGCACGCGGCGGCACCGGTGCGCGAATTTTGGCGCGCAATGGTTGGTGGAGCAGGAACGTCTCGTCATCCGCCGGCGACAGAAATGTTGGGTCGGGTTGCGCGGTCAGGTGCGGCGTTGCCGTCTCGGCCTTGCCGCACGAACGCCGGGATCCGCCGCGGCGCCCCATTGGCAACGCCGCGGCGGTTGGTCTACGGCCTAGCCGCCAGTGTCACCTTTTGGGCCTTGCTCGCCCTGGGGTCCCTGCTCACCCTGGGGCCCTTGGTCCCCGGTGTCACCTTTCGGGCCTTGCTCGCCCTGCGGGCCTTCCGGTCCCGCGGGGCCCTGCGCACCCTGTGGTCCGGCTGGACCTTGCGGACCTGCCGGGCCAGCGTCGCCCTTGTCGCCTTTTGCACCGGCTTCGCCAGCAGCACCGACTTCACCGGCTTCACCGGCAGGGCCTTGCTCGCCTGCCGGTCCGGCAGGACCGGTATCGCCGTTGGCACCGGCTTCACCCGCCGGTCCGGCGGCCCCCGGCTCGCCCGGATCACCCTTGGGCCCCTGCTCGCCCGCAGGACCGGCCTCGCCTGCCGGGCCCGCGTCACCTTTGGGGCCTTGCGGTCCGGTGGGTCCCGCCGGTCCCGCCGGGCCTGCTGCCTTGGAAATCCGGCTTTCGGCGGCGGCGATCTTCTCGTCCACCATGCCGGAGATATGGGCATTCATCCAGATCAGCCCGATAATCGCCGCGGCCACCATGCCAAGGCCGAACCAGAGAACATTGCCCCCCATTCCGCCCCCGCCAGAGTTTGTTGCATCATCTGACATTTGCTCGCTCCTCGCTCAGTCTTCTGCAATTGGTCGTGTCCCTGGGCGAATCGTGCCGTTTTCCGGCGCAGGACGCAAGAACACAGACACCGCACGGCGCAAAACAGGTGCAGTGCCGGGCCATTTCGGAAGCGACATAAACAGCGCCCCGCGCTGGATCAGCGGTTGCGCCCACCGCTGTGGCGGCCCAATCCCCGCAATTGAAACCGGATAGCCGCGAACGGGGTCCGCTCACGTCTCGCCAGTCAGCGGGAACGGGTTGACGCGACCAGCGGTTGGCCGGTTCGTCAGCGGCGCCGATCCAGGCGGCACTGGACCATCCGCCGTTCCCATTGCGGGCTGAACAGCGAGAAAACTTCGAACACCGATAACCCATGGGGCAGCGGCCTGGGCCTCGACCGCTTTGCAGAGGCGGAGTTCCTGCACCGCAGGGCGCCTGCCTCTGCCATGATGCGATAGCCGAGGACCCAAGCAAAGTCCGGGTCCGGGGCCAGGTCCAAGGGTTCCCCCTCCCCGCGCAGGCCGTTTAACTGGCCTTCCGCTTGCGCCTTCAGGATCTGCCGTTCCGCGAAGTTGTGTTGGGCCACGGGGGAGGATGATAGTTCGCCTCGATTGAATCCCCATGGCGGAAAGCAGTGGATTTCACCCATCCAAGGATTGCTAATCAAGCTCTGGATCGATGGTGCGATCAACGAACTCCAAGCATGTATATTGATAGCCCATTCCAGATTGATCAAAGTACTGACTTTCGATGCACTGCATACGATCACACCACGAAAACCCAGATTCGAACTCGTTTGTCGATGTATTTGAATCTAGATAGTTCTGTAACGCTTGGCTCTCACTCGGTAGGTCATCCCCAAACTTGAAAGCCTTTAAGTATGGTGTTTTATCATTCTTATACTAACGTGCATTGATCAGAACTCATGGGCCCATTTACGGCTACCGATTGATGAGATGCGCCAGGGCTGTTCGATGAGCTTGTTCCAACTGTCACAGCAGTGCGCGACGATGTCGTCGTAGTTTTTGAAGACCCGGTTTGAGAGCCAGTTGTCGCGTATGAATTGCCAGATGTTTTCGACTGGATTCAGTTCTGGCGACCGGGCCGGGATTGGAACGAGTGTGATGTTTTCCGGCACATCGAGCTTCGGTGTCGTGTGCCATCCGGCCTGATCGAGCAGCAGGATGGCGTGTGCGCCTGGGGCGACTTCGGCGCTGATCAGCTTCAAGTGCTCCACCATGGCATAGGTGTCGCAGAACGGCATGACGAGGCCGGCACCCTTGCCTTCCGCCGGGCAGATTGCGCCGAAGATATACGCCCATTTCGTCCGCTGATCGTGTGGCGCACGGGGACGCGTTCCTCGCCGCGCCCAACGTCGTGTGATCTTGTTCTTCTGGCCGACCCTGGCTTCATCTTGAAACCAGACCTCTACGGGCGGCCAGCCTCGCTTGATGCGGATGGCTGTGACGACGTCGCCGAAGTTTTTTTGAACATCTCGATCGCCTCCTCATCCTGCGCGTAGTGCTGCGGGCGCGCTGTGAGTTTGCGATATCCCAAGGCGTGCAACTCGCGGCCAACGGTATGACGGCTGACCGAAACGCCGAACTCTTCGTATAGCCAGAACGCAAGGTCGACGAGGCGCCAGCGCACAACCCCATCGAGATAGGGACGCGGGCCTGACTCGACCGCCGCCGCGAGCGCGGTGCGCTGCTCAGCCGTCAGGAGCGGTGCCTTGCCCGGTGCCTTCCGCGTCGTCAGCGCATCCGGGCCGCCGTCGTTGAACCGCAACACCCAATCCCGGATCACCTGAAGGCCAACCCCGCCCGTGCGCGCCGCATCGCTCCGCGAGCCTCCGTCAAGGACAACTGCCAGAGCGAGAAGCCGCCGCGTCTGATCCGCTTCATCGCTCTTCCGCGCCAGACGTCGAAGATCCGTTCCTGTATAATCCAATCTGATCTGAACAGCAGACCCCATGGCAAAAACTCCTCTGTTTTCCATGGTGAATCAGATCAAGATCGGGCCGGAAATCCCCTTCCGTGAGTCCGAGTCATTGCGCCGCAGTATTAGCTGTCCAAAGGACTTTACCATCACGCGACGCAACAAACGCAATTGGTCGTTTAACATAATCCACGAAACGGATTGCGGCTGATTGAAGTGAGCATTCAAATCGATTCCCAATTTCACGAAGCAATTCCGTATTCCAATGTTCGCGAGAAAATTCTGATTCAATAATATTCGCGGGCATCAAAAGCCAGGCCGCAAAAAGATTCGCCTCCGTTTCAAGTTTGTCAGAAAAATTATTAAGAGAGAGATGGTTGTCTATAAATTCTGTCTTTAAGTTACGATGGCACATGAAATGCCCAATTTCATGCGCGATTGTAAATCGTTGCCTTCTAATATTTTCGACATTAATGTTTAGTATAATTACCCAGTTATTTACGCCTTCGGTTTTCCTGAGGCATCCTTCGAATGTGGAGAAATTCCCTCTTTCAACGAAGAGCTTTCCATTGAAGTCGCTATCTTGAATTGCTCCTTCAATTAGAATATCTAAATCTACCGGGTATTTTGCAGGGCCGTACTCCTGCCATAACTTCGTTAATCGGATCGCTTCCCGCTTAGGGTTTTTAACTACCATCTACCTTTATCTTATACTTTGATATAATACTATTAAGCTCATTTTTATCAGCTTCAGATAGCATATGAAATTTTCTGAAAAAAGCGTCTTCAATCTGATTTGAGTCCGGTTCCTTCTTGCTATCGTCAATGAAGAAATCAGGCGACTGCCCAAGGAAGTTGGATATTTTTAGAAGAAATTCGCCAGAAGGGGTCGCTGATTTCTTGTTTTCTAGTTGCCAAATATAGGCCTTAGAACTTCCGACAGCTTCTGCAAGTTGCTCAAGAGTGACGTTTTGATCCTTCCGGATATTCCGCAACTTTTCTCCAAATTTTTCTGACATTCGGAATTTACCTCTAACCGCGGCTTGACAAGGTATAGTGAGTGCTATATTTCTTCAAGTGTAGTGATCGCTACATTTTTATATACCTGTCGCAATATGGAGAATCCTCATGACAGATATACCTGTCGCAATATGGAGAATCCTCATGACAGAATCGTGCAGCACCGCTGGCGGAGATCGCTGGGACATCTATCGAGACCGTTCGGATTACTGGCGGTGGCGCCGTACAGCATCTAACGGTAGAATCGTCGGCGCGTCTTCGGAAAGTTACGTCAACAAGTCTGACTGCGTCTCGAATGCGCGCAGGAACGGAATGACGTGTACGCCGGTGTGATTTGATGCGGAGCGGCATGAGCAGTGTCGCTCCGTGTTGCAAAACGACTGGGTTCTTCTGTGTGTTCATGAGCTTCGGAGACTCACTCACCGATTCATCCGGTTCTCAATCAAATCCTCAACCACCGCAGGCTCGGCCAGCGTCGAGGTATCCCCCAGAGCGCCATAGTCATTCTCCGCGATCTTCCTCAAAATCCTCCGCATGATCTTGCCCGAACGTGTCTTCGGCAGGCCGGGGGCCCATTGGATCAGGTCGGGGCTGGCGATGGGCCCGATCTCGGTCCTCACCCAGTTGCGCAGCTCGACCTTCAGCTCGTCTGTGTACTCCTCGCCGCCCATCAGCGTGACATAGCAATAGATGCCCTGGCCCTTGATGTCGTGGGGATAGCCGACGACCGCGGCCTCGGCGACCTTGGGGTGGGCGACCAGGGCGCTTTCAACCTCGGCCGTGCCCATGCGGTGACCCGAGACGTTGATCACGTCGTCGACGCGGCCGGTGATCCAGTAGTACCCGTCCTCGTCCCGGCGGCAGCCGTCGCCGGTGAAGTAATAGCCCTTATAATCGGAGAAATAGGTCGATACGAACCGGTCGTGATCGCCATAGACGGTGCGCATCTGACCGGGCCAGCTATCGCTGATCGCCAGGACACCCTCGACCCCGTTGCCCTCGACAATCGCTCCGGTCGAGGGTTCCAGAACAACCGGCTGCACACCGAAGAACGGAACCGTGGCCGAGCCGGGTTTCATTTCAATCGCGCCCGGAAGCGACGTGATCATGTGCCCGCCGGTTTCGGTCTGCCACCAGGTGTCGACAATCGGCACGTTGCCCTTGCCGACAATGTTAAAATACCACTCCCACGCTTCGGGATTGATCGGCTCGCCGACTGTGCCCAGCACGGTCAGCGATGAAAGGTCCACGCCTTCGACAAAGCTGTCTCCCTGGCCCATCAGCGCCCGGATGGCGGTGGGGGCGGTGTAGAATTGATTGACCTTGTGCTTTTCGCAGACCTGCCAGAAGCGGCTGGCGTCGGGATAGGTCGGAACGCCCTCGAACATCAGCGTGGTCGCGCCATTGGCCAGCGGGCCATAGACGATATAGCTGTGCCCCGTGACCCAGCCGACATCCGCCGTGCACCAATAGATGTCGCCGTCGTGATAGTCGAAGACGTATTCATGGGTCATCGACGCCCAGACCAGATACCCGCCGGATGTGTGCAGCACGCCCTTGGGTTTGCCGGTCGAGCCAGAGGTATACAGGATGAACAGCGGGTCCTCGGCGTTCATCGGTTCGGCCGGGCAGTCGGGCGAGGCACCGGACATCAGCGTGTCATAGCTGTGGTCGCGCCCGCCCTTCATGGCCATGGCATTGCCGGTGCGCTCGACCATCAGAACCTGCGTATCGCGGCCCAGGATTTCCTGGGCCCTGTCGACATTGGCCTTCAGGGGCGTGTTGCGCCCGCCGCGCGGTCCCTCGTCGGCGGTGATGACCAGACTGGCCCCGCAATCGTCGACCCGGCTGGCCAACGCGTCGGGGCTGAACCCGCCGAAAACGATCGAGTGGACGGCGCCGATCCGGGCGCAGGCCAGCATGGCATAGGCCGCCTCCGGGATCATCGGCATATAGATGATGACACGGTCGCCTTTGGTGATGCCCAGGTCTTTCAGCACATTGCCGAGGCGCGAAACCTTTTCATGCAGTTCGGCATAGGTGATGTGCAGATCGACCGTCGGGTCGTCGCCTTCCCAGATGATCGCAGTCTGATCGGCGCGGGATACCAGATGGCGATCAACGCAGTTGGCGCACACGTTCAGGGCGCCGTCCTCGAACCATTTGATCGAGACATCGGGATGTTCGAAGGTGGTGTTCTTGATCCTGGTGGGCGCCGTGATCCAGTCGAGGCGCTTGCCATGCTCGGCCCAGAAGCCTTCCGGGTCGCTGACCGAGGCGGCATACATTTCGGCATGTTTGGCCGTGTCGATCTTTGCGCGGGCGGCTGCGGCGGCGGGAATGGGGTGCATGTCGCTCATCTTAAGGCTCCCTTGTCGTGGCATTAGGCCATGAAATCGGCGGGTAGGCCCCGCGCGTTGGACGGCAGAATATCCCCGTTCGCCGCCAGCGGCGAGTCCGGGGCTGCCCGAAATCAGCGTTTTGGTAGCATGCTGCACTGCACAATCAAGGGTCGTGAGCGCGTCGGATTGTCCGACAGGGCAGCGTGGCGGCTGGATCAGGGCGTAAACCGGCATTCGCGCCGTCCGCCCGAACGGCCGCCGCGGCCGCATTGGCAGACGCCCGCGGCGGTCCGGTTCGGCCCGGCAAGGGCCGTTACAGCCGTTCGGCGTGCCAGGCGACATGATCGCGCATGAAGGTCGAAACGAAGTAATACGAATGGTCGTACCCTGCCTGCATACGGAACGTGCCGGCAGTGCGGGTTTCGGCCATTGCATTCGCCAGTGCTTCCGGTTTGAGAAGATCCAGGAATTGATCGCCGCCGCCCTGATCGATCAGCATATCCCGCTTCCATCCGGTCGCTTTCATCAGTTCGGTCGAATCGTGCAGCGTCCATGTCGCCTTGTCCGGGCCCAGATAGGCGCCAAGCTGCTTCGAGCCCCAATCGCTGCCGCTGGGATGCGCGATGGGCGCAAAGGCCGAAACGGATTTGTACATGTCGGGATTGCGCATCGCGAAGGTCAGGGCGCCGTGGCCGCCCATCGAATGTCCGGTCACGCCCATCCGCTCCTCGTCGATGGCGAAGTTTGCCGCCACCAGGCCGCGCAGATTTTCGGTGATATAGGTGTACATCTGATAGTGCGGCGCCCACGGGTCTTCGGTTGCATCCACATAAAAACCGGCGCCCTGGCCCAGATCATAGCCATCATCATCGGCAACGCCTTCACCGCGCGGCGACGTATCGGGAAAGACCAATGCCATTCCGAACTCGGCGGCATGGGCCTGTGCACCCGCCTTGGTCATCGCGTTTTCATGGGTGCAAGTCAGACCCGAAAGATACCAAAGGCAGGGGACTTTCCCGTGCTGCGCCTGTGGCGGCAGATAAACTGCAAAGGTCATATCGCAGTCGGTGATCGAGGAGGCATGGGAATAGACGCCTTGCACGCCGCCATAAGCCTTGTTCTCGGACACGGTTTCCATTGTCGCTCCCCATTCTCTGGCGCAATCAGCCTGTTGCGGCCCGGATAGCAAGACGCGACCCCGGTTTCCAGCCCCCGATAGGGCACCGCGCCAACCGGGTCAGTACGGGATCAGGCGGCTGGGGAACCAGCGGTCCTTTATGGGCACGCTCTTTTTGTCCTCGCAGACATCGCCATTGTCGCCCAAGATCTCGGCAAGGCCGGGCTTGTGGATGATCACGGCTTCCGGTGTCGCGCCGCCCAGATCGATATCGGTGATCGGTGTCGGCGGATCGCTGCTGTCCCACCGGTAAAGGGTGAAGCGTTTGCCGCCATCTTTCGGCGAACCTGCGATGATCAGATAGGCACCATTGGCGTCCCGCTCGATGCCCCGTATTCCGCGCGCGTCCAATTCGATTGTCTCGACATAAATCTCGTCGACCCCGGTTTTCGGCTGGTTCAGCTTCAACAGTTTGAACGGTTCCGGCAAAAGGACAACGATCGCTTTCTTGTCCGCGGTCAACGGTGCGCGCAGACCGATCAGCAGGGCCCCGTCGGGGGTCGCCGTCAGCCCCTCGATATTCAGCACATCGCGCAGCTTTTTTCCGTCAGGCAGGTCCAGCGGCGTGTCGGCCAAGGCGTCGGTCAGCACAGCGCGGAGGTCCTTGAACTTCTTGCCAAGCTCCTCAGGCAGCCCATCGGTCCCGGCCCGGGTCGCCAACAACTTCTGGCGTTTGCCCTTGTCTTCGCCGGTACTCGTCAGCGAGTGCGACGTGATCCAGAAAATCGTGTCGCCGATGCGGGTGGAACCCTCGATGTCATCGACCTTGCCCAGATCCTCGGACCAGACCGGGTCAGTACTGTCCGGTCCGTAAATGGCGAGTTGATCGAGGTCATCGCTGCCCACTGCGATCCGCCCGTCCGCCAGAATGGCACCTGCCGACGCTTCGCAGACACCTATTCGTTTGGTTATTTCCCCGGCGCTGGCCGGGGCCGCCATGGCGAGGCACGCAGCGGCTATTCCGGCGCGGCAGAATTGCCAATTGGTGACCGGAAAAGGATGACTGAACATGTGCTGCTCCTATCTTGGCGCAGTCTTGCGCCCGAACGGGTGAGATCTGATGCGCAAGTATGACCCATCCCGCGATTCGCTGCCGGGACTTTCTATCTTGGCCGACGGCGATGGCCGTTCTTAATGAGACGGGATCTTTGGCGGCGGATTTACCGCCCGTGCCGGATTGGCGGCCTGAAACCAGGCAGGATTACGGGACCGCGCAGCACCCAAGTGCGCGCGACCTGATCCTAACTGGTTGAAACGAGCCTTCGCCCGTTTCAATAGCTGTATTCGCCGAACACTTTCGTCACGTCGCCGTTCCAGTCGCCGTCATAACGCTCCATCAGCTCTTCTGCTGCCGTCTGGCCGCGGTCGACCATGTCGTGCAGGGCATTCAGGAAGTGACGCTCGTCCGGCAACATGCCGCCCGCACCGGGTTTTGCGCGCGCACGCAGGCCCTGATCGGCGATACCCAGAACATCGCGGCAGACGTCCAGCATGGACCGGCCGCGGATTTCGGCCTTGAACCCCTGGACCGAGGCATCGATGCGCAGTTGTTCGCGCTCTTCGGCTGTCCAGTCCTTTGCAAGGTCCCAGGCAGCGTCCAGTGCGCCCTGATCATAACAAAGGCCGACCCAGAGCGCGGGCAGGGCACAAAGGCGGCGCCATGGTCCGCCATCGGCGCCGCGCATCTCGATAAACTTCTTGATCCGCGCTTCCGGGAATATCGTGGTCAGGTGATCGGCCCAATCGGACAGCGTCGGCTTCTCGCCCGGCAGCGCGGGCAACTCGCCCTTTAGAAAGTCGCGAAACGACATGCCCAAGGCATCGACATATTCGCCATCGCGATAGACGAAGTACATGGGCACATCCAGGGCATACTCGGCCCAGCGTTCGAACCCCATCCCGTCTTCGAAGACCCAGGGCAACATGCCAGTTCGGTCGGCATCCAGATCCCGCCAAATGCGGCTGCGCCAGCTTTGATGGCCATTCGGTTTGCCGTCAAAGAACGGCGAGTTGGCGAAGAGTGCGGTGGCCACCGGTTGCAGCGCCAGGGCGACGCGCAGCTTTTGGACCATGTCCGCCTCGGACTCGAAATCCAGGTTCACCTGCACGGTGCAGGTCCGGTACATCATCTGCGTGCCATGGGTGCCGACCTGACCCATGTAACGGGTCATCAGCTTGTACCGGCCCTTGGGCATCATCGGCATCTGTTCATGCGACCAATGCGGCGCTGCGCCCAGGCCGATAAATCCGGCACCCATTTCGTCGGCGATCGACTGAACTTCGCGCAGGTGGTCGTTCACCTCGTCGCAGGTCTGGTGAATTGTCTCGACCGGCGCACCGGAAAGCTCCAACTGCCCGCCCGGCTCCAGCGAAACATTGGCGCCGTCCTTGGTCAGCCCGATGATGTTGCCGCCTTCTTCCAGCGGTGCCCAGCCATACCGGTCGCGCAGACCTTCCAGCATCGCCCGGATCGAACGCGGCCCGTCATAGGGCAACGGCTTCAGCGTATCGCGGCAATAGCCGAACTTTTCGTGCTCGGTCCCGATGCGCCAGTCTTCCTTGGGCTTGCAGCCCGAGGCCATGTATTCGGCCAGATCTTCGTGACGCTCGATCGGTCCGCCGCCTTGCTGGGGTATCGACATGCCTGCTCTCCATGGCCCGGTCTTTGCCTTCGGTTAGTCTTGTGTGATCCGGGACGCAATGAAAAGGAAAACAGCGGGCTGTCAAAATCGCCCATTTAGGCGGTCGTGTGAAGCTGCCGGGGCAGGGCCGCGCCGACGCGCCGCAGGGCCGGGGGCACCCGCCCCCGCGCGATGCCGGCTCAGCGCCGGCCAAACCCCAGGTTCAGCAACGCGGCCGTCGCAATGTCCGGAAAATCGATGAACGGATTGCGGTTGCCCTGCGCCTTTTCGGTCAGCCAGTTGCGGTGCTGTTCATAGCGGCAGGGCGGATCAGCCTCGTGCCATTTCAACAGAACGCCGACCCGGCTTTTGGTAAATTCAGACCGCCGGTCGCCGACCTCGCCGGGATAGCGCATCAGGAAATACATCGTCGCCCGTGCGGCGGGACCATGCCCGTGCTCGGGTTCGAACTTGTTGCCTTCGCGCCGTCCGCAGAAATCCCGGACGGCCTCGTCCTCGGGCCCGAAGATCCAATACGGGATGTTATTGCGGAACGAATTACAGCCCGGCTCGCACGCAAACAGGTGGTGAATATCGGCCTTCATCGGCTGGCGTTTGTCGAACCAGGACTGGCACACGACATGTTCGCAGTTGAAGGCCGAGGCGGATTCTTCGCCAAGCGTTTCGGCCTCGACCCGCTCCCAAAGATCGTCGCTGTCCAACAGCGCATCGACATCCAGACCTGCGGTCTCCATCCCCAGCGCTTCGGCCCGGGGCAGCACCTCGGCCAGTTCCCGGGCGATCGCCTCGCGCGGGTCCAGTTCGGTGCCGGAATAGATATTCCGCATCTCGCCGCCTTCGTGCAGATCGATGGCCGGGTACAGAAACTCATGCCGTGCACGGGCATAGCTGTGACGTCCGGTATGGGTTTCTTCCAGCATCGCCTGCAGGGCCGGGGCCAACTCGTCGGCAGGCCGCGACAGGTCGAAGCCCTGCCAATAGTCATCGCGTGCGGCACTGTCTTCGGCCTGATCGTAATACGGGCCGTCATGCTGAAACCGCTCGAAGATGCGCTGGGCCAACTCGCCGGCACGGTCGTCCGCGGCGCCCAGATCGGCGCCAGTGTCAGCACCATCCCCCGTGCCGGGTTCCGGGTCCTCCGCCGCGGCGGTATCCGTGCCGCGGGCAGGCTGACCGGCCGCGGGCGCGCCACTTGACGGGGCCGTGATCGTGGGGCGCGGTGCAGCGGTGTTCCCGGCCGGGCCAAAGGACAGGCGGAACAGCCAAGAGGCGTTCCCGTCTTCGTCGACTGCCTCGATTGGCGATTGGCCGCCGGGCGTTGACCCGGTCGACGTGCTTTCCGACCCCATCCCGCGAAAGAGATCCCAGATATTCAGCGGTCGCGGCGGGGTGAACGCCTCCTGGAAAAGCGCGCGGCGCCGTGCGTCCAGGCTCTCGGATTCGACATGGCGAACGATGCGGCTGATCCGGACGCCTTCGTTGGCGATCCAGTTGATCCGGTCGATATCCTCGCGCCGTCCCGTCCACGGACGGCCATCGCGCATCAGCACGCGCCCCCGCGGATCGCGTTCCGGCACACCGGCATGGTGCAGCGCCGCCATCTCCCACTGTTCGTTGAAAACCGGAGAGCCCGAAGACCCGGGCTTTGTGTCCGCCTCGTATTGCAGAAAGTCGTCGACCACGGCGACGACGGTGTTGTCGCGAACGGCGATTTGCATCCGTTCGCCGCCCGGATGCTGGATGATGTTGACCCGTTCGCCCAGAACGGCCTTGCCCGATCCGGGGATCAGCGGGCACCAGCCGCGCGCGGCAATCTGCTCGCCCGCCGCGTTGACCTCCTCGACGGCCACAAGGGTGAAGTCCAGCTTTTTGCTGGTCACAAAGAAGGTTCTGGGCGACAGCCGGAACGGCCTCGGTTCCAGCGTGATGCCGCCCGCCGTCGTCAGATACTCGAACTGCGCAACACTGCCGCTGGCTTCGGTCTCGCTGCCGAGCACATGGTTGTTCGTCATCAAAAGGCGCGGCGAGACCATGACGCCCGAGCCATAGCCCGACAACCGCCCACCGGTATTGCGGATCTCGATGCGCGCGACGGCGCGGGCCGCGATGATACCGCGTTCGAAGAACTCGATCCCGGCAAGCTGGCTGGCGCCGAGAATGCGTTCCAGCGGATTGAAATCGTGAACGCGGTCATCCATCACCGCTTCGGCAGCGGAAAGATCGCCAAGCCGCTCCAGCCGCCGCGCGTAACGGGCGCGCTGGTCCAGATCACGCCAGTCCGGCGCGCCGCCATCCGCCGCCTTGGCCATTTCGGAATGAACGCGATTTCGCTCGGCAGTCGACCGGCGCCAGCGCGCTTCGGCGGCGCGAATCAGGTCGGTCATCCGGTTTTCGATTTGTGGCATGCGATCCCCCCTGCCAGCGATCGCACCCGCGATCACGTTTGCCGCAGTATAACAGATTGCCGCCCGGCATTTTCGTGGGGAATCCCACATTGACCGAAACGCGCACGCCGCTGCGGCGCCAAACCATCGGTGTGGCGGCCTGCCAGAAACCCCAACGCCCTCCGGTCAGCTTTCGCGGATCTATCCGCCGCCGGTCATCGCAGGCCACGGCACCAGGTCGCGAAACGGGTCGATCCCGGCTTCGGCGCACCGCCGCGACAGCTCGGCCCAATTCGCGATCTTTTCACTGGGGTGGGTTCCGCGGTCCTGGACCGTTCCTTCGCGGATTGCTGCGGGCGGTGCCGCGCCGCCGATCAGCCCGCGGCCTGCCAGAACCCTTTGCAACCAAGCTGCCTGATCTTTTGCAGCGCCCAACGCGATCAGGTGTTCGTAAGAAATACAGACCGCCAGGCGATCCTGATGGCGCGCGATCAGCGACAGCCACGCTGCCCGCTGCTCCAGATACCGGCGATAGGCGTTCAGCCCGATGCGCGGTTTGATCGCCGTCGTGTCCGCGGTGCGGAACGCTTTGGTCTGGCGCCGCTTCAGGTGAGAGATGAAACTGTCCAGCGGATTGCGCAGCAACGCACAGGGCACCGCCGCCGGATCCACCAGCAAAAGCTCGACCGCCCGGTCCGGCAAGTGACCTGGAAACAGCTTCAGACTGTCCAGAGATGCGGCGTTTGCGCTGCGCAGTATCGAAATCGTTCGAACCGGGTCTTCGCGCACCGCCGCGATCAGTGGCGGATAGGCCATCATCGCGTTCAAATCGCTGCCCCCGGACGGCAGCGGAACCGACAGCCCCCGGCACAGCGCCAGGATGCGGCCGATTACGGTCGGCGCATCGTCCTGAAAAGAATGAACCTGAACCGCACTTGGCGAAAACAGCTCGGTCATGCTGGCAATGCCCGGCAGCGCCGCCAATAAATCGGTCAGATGGTTCGAGCCCGAGCGCGCGAATGTCAGCCAAATCAATGTCCGGGTCATGGCGAACGCGCCCGAACGCAGACTGCCGAACCCAAGCCGGTCACTGCACCTGCGCCTTATTGCGGGCGCGATGTTCGCGCACCGATATGACGACGCCGCTCAAGACGACGATACCCAATCCAACCGCGCCGACCGCATTCGGTAAATCGCCAAACATCCACCAGCCCAGCACCACGCCGACAGCGATCTGCAAATAGGCCAACGGCGCGATGGCGCTGGGTTCTGACCGCGCGTATGCGATGATCAACAGCAGATGGATCGCGGTCGAGAGCAGCCCGATGACGATCATGATCGCCAGATCGGCGAAGCCCGGCGTCACCCACCGCCAGGGCATCAGCGGCGTCAGCGCGATCACCGAAACCAGGGCGGGCAAAGCCAGCAGCATCATTTGCGGTGCGGTGCCGGCCAGGCGCCGGGTCAGCAGAATATAGGCCGCCGCCGCGACCGCAGCCGTCAGGGCCAGCGGCACACCGATCGTGACGGCGCGAAAGCCAGGCTGCACGACCAGCACCACGCCGATCAACCCGGCCAGCGCCGCACTCCACCGGACCGGGCCGACCCGGTGGCCCAGCGCCATCGCCGAATACACCATCACCATCAGCGGAAACGTAAAGACCAGGGCCTGACCATCGGCCAGCGGCATAAACTTGAGCGCCGCGATATAAAGAACTGCCATCATCAGGAAACAGACCGCCCGGATCAGATGCAGCGGCGTCATCGGCAATCGCGCCCCGCCGCGCAGCGCCAAAGGCAGGATCAACCCGGCGTGAACGAGATTGCGCACCCACGTGATCTGCTCCGCCGGACAAGTGGCGACCACCAGCTTCGACAGGGCATCACCAATGGGCAGCAGCACCATCGCGATCAGCATAGCGGCGAGGCCGACGACGAACGGGTTCTGGGTCACAACAACTTGGGTCACATGAATTCGGGTCACAAAAAAACGGGCGGGGTAATCCCCGCCCTACGCTCGTTTGTGATCGTCCCGTAAGGTCGGGCAAGCCCCGCCATTGCTCCTTAATAAGTCACCACCGCCCGGATGCTCTCCCCGGCGTGCATCAGATCGAACCCTTTGTTGATGTCGTCCAGACCCATGGTGTGGGTGATCATCGGGTCGATCTCGATTTTGCCGTCCATATACCAATCGACGATCTTCGGCACATCGGTGCGCCCGCGCGCGCCGCCAAAGGCGGTCCCGCGCCACACCCGGCCCGTGACCAACTGGAACGGGCGGGTGCTGATTTCAGCGCCCGCCGGTGCCACGCCGATGATGACCGATTCGCCCCAGCCTTTGTGCGCGCATTCCAGTGCATCGCGCATGACGCTGACATTGCCGGTCGCATCGAACGAGTAATCGGCACCGCCGCCGGTCAGGTCGACCAGATAGGGAACCAGATCGCCCTCGACCTCCTTCGGGTTCACGAAATCCGTCATGCCGAAACGCTCGGCCATCGGTTTCTTGCCGTCGTTGATGTCGACACCGACGATCTGGTCGCACCCGGCCAGGCGCAGGCCCTGGATCACATTCAGCCCGATGCCGCCCAGCCCAAAGACGACACAGCGGCTGCCGATCTCGACCTTGGCCGTGTTCATCACCGCGCCGATGCCGGTTGTCACACCGCAGCCGATATAGCAAATTTTGTCGAAGGGCGCGTCCTCGCGCACCTTGGCCAGCGCGATCTCCGGCAGGACCGTGTGGTTCGAAAAGGTCGAACAGCCCATATAATGCAGGATCTCGTCACCATCCAGCGTCGTGAACCGGCTTGTGCCATCAGGCATTTTGCCTGCGCCCTGCGTCACGCGGATCGCCTGGCACAGATTGGTCTTCGGGTTCAGACAGTACTCGCATTCCCGGCATTCCGGGGTGTAGAGCGGGATCACATGGTCGCCCGGCTTCAGCGACATCACGCCCGGGCCGACCTCGACCACGACACCGGCGCCTTCATGGCCCAGGATCGCCGGGAACATCCCTTCCGGATCGGCGCCCGACAGCGTGAACTCGTCGGTATGGCAGATGCCCGTGGCCTTGATCTCGACCAGAACCTCTCCGGCCCGCGGACCGTCCAGATTGACGTCCATGATCTCAAGCGGTTTGCCAGCGGCTGTGGCGACGGCGGCGCGTGTACGCATGTTCCCCTCCAAGGCGTATTGATTTGCGCCGCAGCGTAATCGCGCCTGCCCGGCTTTGCCAAGCGTCCATGCGGCCCGGCGCGCGCTTTTCCAACTTGATATGCCGGGCGCCTGCTTTTCCGTGGTTGATCGCAGGTGGCCTGACACCGTAACCAAGACCGTCCGACGAGAACGAGGTTTCAATGTCCCTGATCCATTCCACTGCGCGCGAGGTGCGTGACCGCCTGGCCAGCCGCGACCTGCAACCGTCTGATCTGCTCGACGCGCTGGAGGCGCGCATCGGCGAGGTCGATGACCGGATCAACGCCTTGCCGACCTTGTGCTTTGACCGGGCCCGGGACCGGGCGGCGGCAGCCGATCCGGGCAGCGTGCTGGCGGGCATGCCGGTGGCGATCAAGGACCTGACCGAGGTCGAAGGGGTGCGCACAACCCATGGCTCGCTGATCTACCAGGACAACGTTTCGACGGCCTCCGACCATGTGGTCCAACGGATCGAGGAACGCGGCGGCATCGTCTATGCCAAGTCCAACACGCCGGAGTTCGGTGCCGGGGGATCGACCTTCAACGAGGTTTTCGGGCGAACCCGCAACCCCTGGAACACGTCGCGCTCGGTTGCCGGGTCCTCCGGCGGCTCCGGTGCGGCACTGGTCTCCGGCCAGGCCTGGCTCGCTCACGGCTCGGACATGGGCGGATCGCTGCGCAATCCCGCCTCGTTCTGCGGCTGTGTCGGCCTGCGCCCGTCCGCGGCGCGGGTGCCCTGCGGCCCGACACCCAACGAATTCGACGTTCTGGGCACAGAAGGTCCGATGGCGCGCAATATCGGCGATCTCGGCCTGTTTCTCGACGCGATGGAGGGCGCGGACCCGCGCGAACCTTACGCCCAGCCCTCGCCGGGCACATCGTTTCGCGCTCTCGCTGAAAGCCCGCGCGTGCCTGTCAGGGTCGCCTGGTCGGCCGATTTCAACGGGCTGACCCCGGTCGACCCGGAGGTCCGGCGCATCACCGAAGCCGCGGCCAGGCGCTTCGAAGCGCTGGGCGCAACGGTTGAAGAGGCGTGCCCCGACTATTCCGGCGCCCATGAGGCGTTCCAGACAATCCGCGGGATCTCGTTCGCGACCAAGCATGACCGGCATTACCGCGAGAAACGGGATATCATGAAACCCGACCTCATCTGGAATATCGAGGTTGGCCACAAGATCACCGGGGCCGAGATTGTCCGGGCCAACACGATCCGTAACCGGATGATCCAAAGCCACGCCGCATTCTTCCAGACCTACGACCTGCTGCTGTCGCCAGCGACCATCGTGCCGCCCTACCCGGTCGGGGACCGCACGGTCACGGAATGCGACGGTCAGGTCTTCGACACCTATATCGACTGGCTGGCCATTGCCTACGCCGTCACACTGACCTCCGCCCCGGCCCTCTCGCTGCCATGCGGGTTCACGCAAAGCGGCCTGCCGGTCGGCTTGCAGATGGTCGGGCCTCTGCACGGCGAGGATAAATTGTTGCCCTACGCGGCAGCGCTCGAGGCGGATCTTGCGCTCGACCTTACCCCGATCGACCCCCGGCCCGGTGATTGACCGCACCGATAGCGCTGCCCCTATTGGGGGCGCCGCGGCAGGCGGCCCGGCGCCGCTGACGGCTCTGGCTACCTTTCTTCTTATGATTGCAGATATCTTGGGGGTTTGGAGGCAAAACCCGCGCAAAGCGGCCGCAGGCCCACCGACCGAAAGGTGCCGGCATGCAAGGTGACACCCGCCAATCCCTGATCTCCGCACTTGCCTGGCAGATCGAACTCGGTGCTGACGAGGCGATTTCGGACGGCCCCGTCAACCGGTTCGATACCGATAAACCCGGCGCGGCGGCACCGCAGTCGTCCTCAACGCTGCCGTCCTCACCGCAATCCTCCGCACCGCAGTCCTCCGCACCGCAGTCCCCCGTGCCAGAGGCAACTGTCCCTCATACACCCTCCGCCGCTCCGCGCGCGCCGACCCGTTCCGCAGGCACACCGG
The DNA here is from genome assembly GCA_951813525.2 of uncultured Limibaculum sp. Taxonomy (GTDB): domain Bacteria; phylum Pseudomonadota; class Alphaproteobacteria; order Rhodobacterales; family Rhodobacteraceae; genus Thermohalobaculum. The sequence continues at coordinate 1,238,558 of CATOTJ020000001.1, read as the reverse complement.
AAGACGCGCGGCCTGATCCTGTCGTTCCCGATCCTGCAGCTCTGGCGAATTCTGCGGCGACGCTGGAAGATCTCGCCGATGCGGTTCGCAACTGGCCCGGCTCGGCGCTGCGCGACGGCGCCCGCAATTTTGTCTTCGCCGACGGCAATCCCGCTGCCCGCCTCATGGTGATCGGCGAGGCGCCCGGCGCCGACGAGGACCGTATCGGCAAGCCCTTTGTCGGGCGTGCCGGGCAGCTTCTGGACAGGATGCTGGCCGCCATCGGCCTCTCGCGCACCGCAGATCTACCCGCGGATGCGGTCTACATCACCAACATTCTGCCCTGGCGCCCTGCGGGCAATCGCACCCCGTCCGAGCAGGAGGCAGCGTCTTTCCTGCCCTTTGTCGTACGCCATATCCAGTTGGCCGATCCCGACATTGTCCTGACCATGGGCAATACCCCAACCAAGGCGCTGTTGCAGACCTCGACCGGGATCAAACGGATGCGCGGGCGCTGGGTGCAGCACCAGCCAACCGGCAAGCCGCTGCTGCCCAGCTTTCACCCGGCCTATCTGCTGCGTCAGCCTTCCGAGAAAAAGCTGTCCTGGTTCGATTTGATCGCCGTGCGCAAGGCGCTGGACAACGGGGCGCCGCTGTGACCCGGGTTCTGGCGTTTTCCGACCTTCACCTCTCGCGGGGCCGTGCGCGCGACATCGTCCTGGCGGCGCGCGAGGCCGATCTGGTTATCGGGGCCGGCGACTTTTGCAACACGCGCAACGGCCTGGGCGACGCGATGGACATGCTCTGGACACTTGCAGACAAGGCGGTCTACGTGCCCGGCAATGCCGAAAGCGCCGACGAGCTGCGCGCGGCGACAGACGCAACGGTGCTCCACGGCGAAAGCTGCCAGGTCCAGGGGCTGTCCCTTTTCGGGATCGGCTATGCCATCCCCGTCACCCCATTCGGCGATTGGTCCTGCGATCTGACCGAAGAGCTTGCGACCAAGATGCTGGCGCACCTGACCCAGGCGGATATCCTGATTTCCCACTCTCCGCCCAAGGGCGTTGCCGATCGCAACAAGGCGGGCGCATCCCTCGGCTCGACCGCTCTGCGCGCTGCAATCGAACGGGCGCAGCCGCGGCTCTGTGTGTGTGGGCATATCCATGATAGCTGGGGGCGGACTGGGCAGATCGGGCAGACGCAGATCCACAATCTCGGCCCGGCGCCCAACTGGTTCGAATTCTGAGGGATAAATGGCGCGCCTGAACCCCGACCGGGACTTTATCTCGATACGCATCGCGGTCCTGACCGTGTCCGATACACGCACCGCCGATGATGATCGCTCGGGCGATACATTGGCCGCCCGCATCACCGATGCAGGCCATCAGGTCGCGGCCCGGTCCATCGTCACCGACGACCGCGCGGCAATCGCGGCGCAGCTTCGCCTTTGGGTCGCCGACCCGGCGGTCGATGCGGTAATCTCGACCGGCGGCACCGGGCTGACAGGCCGCGATGTCACGGTCGAAGCGCACCGCGATGTCTACGAGAAGGAAATCGACGCCTTCGGAACGGTCTTCACCCATGTTTCCATGGCCAAGATCGGAACCTCCGCCGTGCAAAGCCGGGCGACCGGCGGCGTTGCAGGCGGTACCTACCTTTTCGCGCTGCCGGGATCGACGGGCGCCAGCAAGGATGCCTGGGACGAGATTCTGCAATTCCAACTGGATTACCGGCACATGCCCTGCAATTTCGTCGAGATCATGCCACGGCTGGAAGAGCACAAGCGCCGTAAATGAACTTGGCCATAATTCATTAACCGAATTCAGGTTAATGCTGTCGTCAACAACCGCGGCGCGACAAGCAGGCTCGATATAAGGGAATGTGCCATGGCACAGTGGTTCAGAACGCCCGATGCACCGCTCCCGCCGGTGCTCGATGACGACTATCTGACCCGATTGGCCAATCATATTGGCCTGACGGAAACGCGGGAGCTTTTGGCCGACGGCCTGCTGGAACTGACGGACCGCCTCGATCAGCTCGCCACTATGGCCCAGGCCGAGGATATTGCCGGGATCGCATCGGTTTGCCACGATGTCGCAGGTTCCGCCGGGCATCTTGGGCTGTCACGCCTGTCGCAGGCCGCGGTCGAGGTTTGCCGGGTCTGCCGTATGGACACGCCGCCGCCCGCCACGGCGATTCTGGAGGATATTTTTGCCGCCCGCGTGTTGTCTCTGGATGCGGCAAGCCGCTTCTGCCAACCGCCATCCGATGATCCGGCAGAACCGCTGGCGGACTAGGCGGCAATCCAGGTCTTGAATGCGCCCGGCGCTTGGCTAGGGTTACTCATCTCAACCGTACCCGGGCGGTCTTTCCCGGGCGGAGACGAACAGAATGTCCGACCCCGACATTGCGGGAATCGATGGCTCGCCGCCCGAGGCGGACCTCGAAGTTCCCATAAATTTGGTTGCGGCTGACGAAGCGGACAGCCTGGCCGAGGATTTCGGCTCCCTGACCGCAGCCTGGGCCGAAACGAACGGCTTTACTGGCGCATTGGGTCAGGTCCTGCGCGTGCCCGATGAACGGGGCGGATTAGAGCGGGTGCTCTTCGGGTGGGGCGATATCTCTGCCCGGCGGCGCGAGCGGTTTCATCTTGGCGATTTCGCGCGGTCGGCGCCGTTCGGAACCTATCGGTTGGAAGCAGACCTTGAACCCGATGACGCGCATATCGCCGCCTTGGGATGGCTTCTGGGCCGCTATCGTTTCGACAAATACAAGACCCGCGAAGAGGACGGGAACGCCGATCTTCTGGCACCTGCCGGTGTCGACCCGGCCCGGCTGATCCATATTGTCGAAGGCGTCTTTCTGACCCGCGATCTGATTAATGTGCCCGCCAACGACATGGGACCGGCGGCGCTGGAGACGACGTGCCGCAAACTGGCCGACCGGCACGGCGCCGGGATCACGGTGATCTCCGGCGATGACCTGATCGAGCAGAATTTTCCGCTGATCCACGCGGTCGGCCGCGCGGCCGATCAGCCACCGCGTCTGATCGATCTGCGCTGGGGCGACGAACAGGCGCCGAAGATCACGCTGGTGGGCAAAGGCGTCTGTTTCGATACCGGGGGCCTGAACATCAAACCCGGCGGGTCGATGGCCCTGATGAAAAAGGACATGGGCGGCGCGGCGACGGTTCTGGGCCTGGCACATATGATCATGTCAATCGGCTTGCCGCTCAATCTTCGGGTTCTGATCCCGGCGGTCGAAAATGCGATCTCGGGACCGGCAATGCGCCCGGGCGATGTTCTGCCCTCGCGGCTCGGCAAAACGGTCGAAATAAACCACACCGATGCCGAGGGACGGCTGGTTCTGGCCGATGCGCTGGCCCTGGCGGCGGAGGATAATCCAGACCTGATTATCGACATGGCGACCCTGACAGGTGCCGCCAGGGTCGCTTTGGGGCCGGAGATTGTTCCCTTCTACACCGATGACTCAAATCTGGCCCAGGGTCTGACAGTGGCGGCGCGCCGTGTCGCCGACCCGATCTGGCAGATGCCGCTTTGGCCGGGTTATGATCGCGATATCGAACCCGATATCGCAGATCTGGACAATGCCCCCAAGGGCGGGTTTGCCGGATCGATCACGGCGGCCCTGTTCCTGAAGCGATTTGTCGGCGACGTGCCGTGGGTCCATTTCGATGTCTATGGCTGGACGCCGTCACAACGCCCGGGGCGGCCCGTCGGCGGCGAATGTCAGGCCGCCCGCGCCGTGCTGGAAATGCTGGAAGCGCAGTTTGGCGGCGATGGCTGAGGTGGCAACCGAGGCCCCCACAACCCCTGACCGGCGCCTGACCCCGCTGCGCAGCGATGTTGCGGCGGAAAAGCTGCGCGAAGTCCTCGATGCGCCCCGCTATGCCGCGCCGCAGCCGCACCTGGTTCTCAACGACCGCGTCGCCCTGCGCCGACATCCCGATCCGGCGGATGCCTATGACACTGTGCTGCTTTATGGCGAACCCTTCGATGTTTATGACACCACCGATGGCTGGGCCTGGGGCCAATCAGGGCTAGATGATTATGTCGGATATTTGCCCGCGGCGTCCCTGTCCCCGGCGCCGGACCAGCCAAAGACCCACATCGTGCGGATGCTGGGGTGCCAGCTTTATCAGGCCCCAAGCCTGAAATTGCCGCCTGTGGGCGTTCTGCCTTTCGCGGCCAGGGTGCGCGTCACCCAAACGCAGGATGATTACGCCCAACTTGCATCCGGCGCCTGGGCGCCCCTGCCGCTTTTGCGCCCGCTGGACCGGGCCGAACCCGACTGGGTCGGTGTGGCCGAGCGGTTTTTGGGGGTTCCTTACGTCTGGGGCGGCCGGTCGTCCGGTGGCGTTGACTGCTCGGGCCTGGTGCAACTGGCCTTGCAGGCAGCGGGGCAAACCTGCCCGCGCGATTCGGATATGCAGGAAGCCGCTTTGGGCGAAGACCTGGCGCCAACGGCGCCCTTGGACCGCGGCGATCTGATCTTCTGGCGGGGCCATGTCGGCGTAATGCTCGACGAAAAGGTCTTGCTGCACGCCAACGCCCACCACATGGCCGTCGCCAAGGAACCTCTGGCCCAGGCGGTTGCCCGCATTTCCGATAACGGCGATGGCGAGATCACGCGACGGGCACGTCTCGACGCGGCGTTCAACCCGGCGTAGACTCGCCGCACAGGCAGAGCACGATGGGAGAGGCGGATGAACCGCACACACAGAAATTTTGCCGTCGCAACGGCGGCCAGTCTGGTCATTGCGTTGGCCGGTTGCGCCGGGAATGCCAGCGAACCAGAGGCACGAACCAAAACGGCGCCGGTCGCGACAACGGTTGCCGACACGCCCAGCAACGCAACCTTTGCCGAATGGCGTGCCGGGTTCCGGACCCGCGCCATCGCGGCGGGTATCGGCGGCGACACGTTCGACCGGGCGTTCCGGGGTGTCTCGCTCAACAAGAAGGTGATCGAGCTGGACAACCGCCAGCCCGAATTTTCACGGGCGATCTGGGACTATCTGGATAGCGCCGTGTCCAAGACCCGTATCGCAACGGGCCAGCGCCACGCACGCAACAAGGCCACATTGCTGCGCGGGATCGAACAGCGTTACGGCGTCGATCACGCGGTCGTTCTGGCGATCTGGGGCCTGGAAAGCGGATATGGCGGAAACTTCGGCAGCATTCCGGTGATCGAGAGCCTGGCAACGCTGGCCTATGACGGGCGGCGCAAAGCCTTTGCCGATGAACAGCTTTTGGCGGCACTGCGCATATTGCAAGCCGGTGACATATCGGCCGACCGGATGGTCGGATCTTGGGCCGGTGCGATGGGCCACACACAGTTCATTCCGACCAGTTTCCTGCAGCACGCGGTGGATCACACCGGCGACGGCAAACGCGATATCTGGGCGCCCGATGCCGCCGACGCACTGGCCTCGACCGCGAACTATCTGTCCAGCTTCGGGTGGAAGCGCGGCGCGCCCGCCGTCGTCGAGGTGACGCTGCCCGCAAGCTTCAACTTCGCCGAGGCGGATCAAAAGATCCGCAAATCGTCGGCCTATTGGCAGCAAAAAGGCGTCAGCGCGGTGCGCGGCGGGCTTCCGGCCTCTGATGCGATCTCCATCATCGTGCCCGCAGGTGTCCGCGGCCCGGCCTTTGCGGTCTATCCGAACTTTCGCGTGATCAAAAAATACAACAACGCGACCTCGTACGCACTGGCCGTCGCCCATCTGGCCGAGCGGATCGGCGGCGCACAGCCGTTCCAGGGCGCCTGGCCGCGCGGTGACAAGATGCTGTCGCGCACCGAAAAGAAGGAACTTCAAACCCGCCTGACCGATATGGGCTACGATACCCAGGGCGCGGACGGCATTATCGGCCCGAACAGCCGCGCCGCGGTCAGGGCCTTTCAGCAAGCGCAAGGCATGGTGCCGGACGGCTATGTATCAGCCAAACTTCTGGATGCCGTGCGCAAGGCGGGCGGCTGAAGGCAAGGACCGAAAGGCGGGGCCAACGGTTAAGGGCACGCCTGCGCTGGAATTCGCTTCCTGATTGTGGGCAGGCGCCGAATAACCTATCGTTGTCCGATCGTTCTGCGGGGCAATGATGCAAGTCAAACCATGGCATGAATGCGCACCGCGTCTGATCGCGGTCGCCGCCGGGCGCGAGCCTGCCGACACCGTCATCCGCGGCGGCACATGGGTTAATGTACAATCGGGCGAGTTGATCCTGGGTGCCGATATCGCGATCGCCGCGGGCCGGTTCGCCTTTTGCGGCGAAGACGCCCGGGCCATGATCGGCGAAGACACCCGGGTCATCGACGCGCGGGGCCGGTTCCTGGTCCCCGGGCTTTGCGACGCGCATATGCATGTCGAATCCAGCATGCTGACCCTGACCGAATTCGTCCGGGCGGTCGCGCTGCGCGGGACCACCTCGATTTTCATCGATCCGCACGAAATCGCAAATGTCATGGGCCTGCCCGGCGTGCGCCTGATGCATGACGAGGCCGAAATTCAGCCCATCAACGTCTTCACCCAAATGCCGTCCTGCGCGCCATCGGCCCCGGGTCTGGAAACGACAGGCGTCGAATTGGGGCCCGAGGAAGTGGCCGAGGCGATGACCTGGCCCGGCATTATCGGCCTTGGCGAAATGATGAACTTTCCCGGCGTCGCCCATGCCGATCCGAAGATGCTGGCTGAAATCGCGGCAACCCAACAGGCGGGCAAGGTTGTCGGCGGCCACTTCGCTTCGCCGCATCTGGGCCCCGATTTTCGCGCCTATCTGGCGGGCGGCCCTGCCGACGACCACGAAGGCACGCGCGAAGAGGATGCAATCGCCCGGGTGCGCAATGGGATGCGGGCAATGCTGCGGCTCGGCTCGGCCTGGTACGATGTCGAGGCGCAGATCACCGCCGTGACCAAGCGCGGCCTGGATCCGCGGAACTTTATTCTTTGCACCGACGATTGCGACAGCGGCACGATTGTGCGCGACGGCCATATGGACCGGGTCGTGCGCCATGCGATCGAACAAGGGGTCGAGCCGCTGACCGCGATCCAGATGGCGACTTTGAACACCGCCACGCATTTCGGGCTGGAACGCGAAATCGGATCGATTGCACCCGGCCGCCGCGCCGACCTGCTGATCGTGCCGGAGCTGGAAACCATGACCGCCGACACGGTCTTTGCGGGCGGCGATCTGATCGCGGAAGATGGTTACATGATCGTCCCGGCACCGCCGGTCGACTATCCCGATACGGCGCGCGACACCGTCAAGATGCGCCGCAATCTCCGCGCGGCCGATTTCGAAATTGCTGCGCCGCTGGGCACCGGCAGCGTCGGTGTGCGGGTGATCGGTGTCGTCGAAAATCAGGCGCCGACCAAGGCGCTGGAAGCTGCGCTGACGGTCGAAGGCGGCATTGTCCAAATGGACCAGCGGCGCGATATCTGCCAGATCGCACTGGTCGAACGCCACCGCGCGACCGGCGGTGTGACGAACGGCTTTGTCAGCGGGTTCCGCTATGACCGGCCCTGCGCTCTGGCCTCGACCATCGCCCATGACAGCCACCATATGATCGTGGTCGGGACCGACCGTGACGACATGGCCCGGGCGGCGAACCGCCTGCGCGATGTCGGGGGCGGCGTCACCTTCTGGAACGAAGGCCAGGAACTGGCCCTGGTCGAACTGCCCATTGCCGGTCTGATGACGGACGAACCCGCGCACCGGGTGGCCAGCAAGGTCGATCGTTTGCTCGAGGCAATGCAAAGCTGTGGCTGCCACATGAACAACGGTTTCATGCAGCATGGGCTGTTGGCATTGGTGGTTATCCCGGAACTCAGAATCTCGGATCTCGGCCTGATCGACGTCACCCGGTTCCAGCGCACCGGACTGTTCATCTGACCGCGGTCAAAGCACGAAGTTGAACCCCGCCTCCAGATTGCCATCGGCGCGCTTGACCGGATCCAGCGTGACCGCTGCCTGGCGCGACGGGCCCAGCGCGGCAAAGTGCCAGTCCCGCTCGTTCCTCGGGTCATCCAAAAGGTAGAGCCGCGTGGACAGGGGCCGCCCGCGCAGCGGCGTCAGCCGGGCATCGATGAACGGCGGACAGGAAGGATCGCCCTGCGGCAGCATGGTGCGGAACCGGTATCCGCTGAACCGGTCCGTCCGCACGGCGCCCGACCCCAGAAATGCGGGACGGCTGCAATTGCATTCCGATTGCCAGATTTCCACGGTCACATTGGGCATCGGCGCCCCGTCAAAGTTCATGACCTGACCAAAAAGATGCATCAGGCGCCCGCCTGCCCGGACAACTGTGGCTTCATCGCGGATCAAATCCCATTCCGGGTTCTGGCCCGCGGCATCGTCGATCAATCGTTTGCCCTTGCGCCGGGGCGTAGCAATGGCCTGCGCCGCGCCGGTGGACCAAAGCCAAGCTGAATACGGCCAGGGCGGGACAAATGAAATGCGCCGGGTTATGGCGCCAAACAATGTCAGACTGCTGAGCATCACTACCTCCACCACCCCAGATGGGTAGAAACCGACTCAGATCGTACCAACAATTCCTCAACAGGCCGTGACCAACGCGGATTACCTGCAGCGACAGGTTCTGTCGTTTCTCGCCCCTCTGTGGTCGTCATGCTCATTGCCCAACACGCCGGTCCGCAGTAAGGGGCAAAATCCGCATCCCAAAGAGGGTCACGTCATGAAATCCCAAGTCCGAGCTGTTGTTGTCGGCGGCGGCGCCGTCGGTGCCTCGATCGCCTATCACCTGGCCAAGGCGGGGTGGGAGACGATGCTGCTGGAGCGTGATGAACTGACGTCCGGCTCGACCTGGCATGCCGCAGGCCTGCTGCCGCTTTTCAACATGAGCTATGCGACCACGCATATCCACGACTACAGCGTCAAATTTTACAAGATGCTCGAGGAAGAAACCGGCTTGAACGCAGGTTTTTCCGTGGTCGGCAACCTCCGGATGGCGCAGTCCCAGGACCGCATGGACGAATACATGCTGTATGCGTCCACCGCCGAAACGGTCGGTATCGAAATGGAGTGGCTGACGCCGGACCAGATCAAGTCGCGCTGGCCGCTGGTACGTACCGAGGATCTGAAGGGCGCGATTTACCACCCGACCGACGGGTACATTAACCCTGCCGATGTGACACAGGCGATGGCCAAAGGCGCGCGTCAGCGCGGCGTCGAGATCGTGCGCAAGGCGCAGGTCGACAGCTACGAGTGGACCGGCTCAGAATGGATTGTGCGCGGATCGATCATGATCGAGCGCGGCGGCAATCTGATCCCGGGCGAAGAGACGTTCGAGATCCGGGCCCAGCATGTGGTGACGGCCACCGGCAACCATGCGCAGCGTACCGCCGACCAGTTGGGCATCCGCATGCCCGCGATACCGGTCGAACACCAGTACATCGTCACCGAACCCGATCCCGCGCTGGTCGACTGGCGCAAGGAAAACGGCGAGCATCCGGTGCTGCGCGATGCCGACGCCAAATGGTATGTGCGCGAAGAACGCGGCGGCTGGATCCTTGGCCCCTACGAAAAGAACGCGCCGGCGCGCTTTATTCACGGGGTGCCCGACAGCTTCCGCGCGGACCTGTTCGAGCTGGATCTGGAACGGATCGAGGTCGAGTACATGTCGATGATCCATCGCATTCCGTCCTCGGAAACGGTGGGTCTGAAGGACGATTTCAACGGCCCGATCTGCTACACGCCCGATGGCAACCCGCTGGTCGGCCCGGCGCCCGGCCTGCGCAATATGTGGCTGGCCGAAGGGTTCAGTTTCGGCATCACCGCTGCTGGCGGCACCGGGCATTACATGGCCCAGATGATGACCGAGGGCGAAGCCGAGATCGATATGTGGTCGCTGGATCCGCGCCGGTTCGGCCAATGGCAAAACCGGGAATATGCCGCGCGCAAGAACGAGGAATGCTACGACCACGTCTATGTCCTGCATCACCCGGACGAGGAACGCCCGGCTGCGCGCCCGCTGCGCACTGCGCCCGCCTATGACCGGATGAAGGCGCGCGGCGCACAGTTCGGGCAGGTGAACGGCTGGGAACGGCCCAATTATTTCGGCCCACTCGATGCGCCCGAGACGTTCGACCATGACAGCCGCAGTTTCCGCCGCGGCGCCTGGTGGCAATACGCCGAGCAGGAGGCCAAAGCCATCCGCAGCGGCGCAGGTCTGGTCGACGCCACGGCCTTCACCAAACACATGGTCAAGGGTCCGGGCGCGACGGCCTTTCTGGACTGGCTGACTTGCAACAAGCTGCCGCGCGTCGGCCGCACCAATCTGACCTATGCGCTGACCGATGCGGGAACCATCCGCACCGAAATGACCATCGTGCGTCAGGGCGCGGACGAATACTACGTGGTCACATCAGGCGCGGCCCAGTCCTATGACCACGACTATCTGGTCAAAATGGCCGAGGATAAGCGCGACAGTTTTGGCTGGATCGAGATCCAGGACGTGACGACCCAATGGGGCGTCTTTGCGCTGGCGGGTCCGAAGTCCCGCGATGTCCTGCGTCCGCTGGTCGTCGATCCCGATCCTGCGACGGCGCTGTCGAACAAGCGTTTCCCGTGGTTGTCGGCCCGGGCACTGGATCTGAAGATGTGCCCGACCATGTCGATCCGCGTCGCCTATACCGGCGAGCTGGGGTGGGAGTTGCACCACCCGATCGAGATGCAGAACTATCTGTTCGACCAACTGATGGCCGCGGGCGAGCCACATGGTCTGAAACTTGTCGGCGCGCGGGCGCAGAACTGGCTGCGCCAGGAAAAGTCGTATCGTGCTTTCGGCTCCGATCTCGGCCGCGATGCGACCCCGCTGGAAAGCGCCCTCGACCGGTTTGTCGACCTGTCCAAGGACTTCAAGGGCAAATCGGCGATGGAGCAGACCGGCATTCGCGCCAAATGCGTTACGGTCCTGATCGACGGCCCGAACGACGCTGACCCGTGGGGCCGCGAGGCCTTGGTCATCGACGGCCAGAAAGTCGGGCGTCTGACATCGGGCGGCTACTCGGTCCATTTCGGCAAGCAGATCGGCATCGGCTATGTCCGCCCCAATCTTGCCGTCGAAGGTCAGAAGATGCAGGTTCGAATGCAGACCCAGCTTTGGCCCGCCGAAATCGTCGGCGACAGCCCCTATGACCCGAAGAACGAAGTGATCCGGATCGACGGGTAAGACCGCCGGGTGGCAGGCTGATTTCAGCCTGCACTTTCTGGTGCGAAGGGACAGGTGCGAAGGTGCTGGTGCGCGGTACCGGATCAGCGGCAATGCCGTTTGATCGGTGCTCGAATGTCCGGGGCAGGTCCCAACAACAAGACCCAAGGAACCCTGCCAGGATTTACGGCAGGTTCGCTGGGATTGCATTGGATGATCTGGTGTAAACGGTTGTTCGCCAACGGATTGCCGAACAGAATCTTTGGAAGATCTACGAAAAGGTTCGCCGAAAACGGATGCTCCGGCGAACCTTCGATGGCGCCATTTTAGCGCTTCATGACCCTCTCGAGGATGTCGTCCAGCGGCGAGCCGTCGCCGTCGGCATCCAGCATCGAAGTGATGGCGCTAAGATCAAAGCCACCGCCGCCATCGGCGCCCGACTTTCCGCCGCCCAGCAGGCCGCCGACCAAGCCCATGATGCCGCCGCCGCCACCGGTCGAGTCGCCGCCGCCAGCAGCAGCGCCGCCACCGGTCAGGCCTGCCATCAGCCCGTCGATCGAGCTGTCAGGCGTTTTCTTCTGCATTCCGCCCTTCAGCATCGCCGCCAGGGCAGGCATGAAGCTGTCGACTTCTTCCTTGGTCGCACCGGCCCGGGTTGCGGCTTCGTTCGCAACTTCGTCTTTGGCCTCGTGCGAGCCGAGAATCCGCTCCAGGAACTTGTTGCCATCGTCCATGGCCTCTGGCGTCGCCGCCCGTTCCGGCGTGTCAAAGAAGGACGAGCTTTGCTCGCCGCGCAACTCGTCCAGCACGGACTCGACATCGCCCGCTTCAGCGCGCCGCTTGGCCGCCGACCCGATCGTCGGAGCCAACATCTTGGTCAGCTCGCTCGCCTTGCCTGCGTCCATGTTCAGGCTGCTGGCCAGCTTGCCGATATCGCCGTCCGTCAACATCTTCAGGAGTGACATGTTTAGGTCTCCTCACCTTGTCGCTCTACGCACTTCTCCCGCGTTCATCATCGTTAATCGATCATCGCCGGGAAGTCGCTGAAGGGATATATAAATGTCAAAATGATATTTATCAAGCCCTATTGTGCCAATTCGACGTCTAATACTAACGTGCATTGATCAGAACTCATGGGCCCATTTACGGCTACCGATTGATGAGATGCGCCAGGGCTGTTCGATGAGCTTGTTCCAACTGTCACAGCAGTGCGCGACGATGTCGTCGTAGTTTTTGAAGACCCGGTTTGAGAGCCAGTTGTCGCGTATGAATTGCCAGATGTTTTCGACTGGATTCAGTTCTGGCGACCGGGCCGGGATTGGAACGAGTGTGATGTTTTCCGGCACATCGAGCTTCGGTGTCGTGTGCCATCCGGCCTGATCGAGCAGCAGGATGGCGTGTGCGCCTGGGGCGACTTCGGCGCTGATCAGCTTCAAGTGCTCCACCATGGCATAGGTGTCGCAGAACGGCATGACGAGGCCGGCACCCTTGCCTTCCGCCGGGCAGATTGCGCCGAAGATATACGCCCATTTCGTCCGCTGATCGTGTGGCGCACGGGGACGCGTTCCTCGCCGCGCCCAACGTCGTGTGATCTTGTTCTTCTGGCCGACCCTGGCTTCATCTTGAAACCAGACCTCTACGGGCGGCCAGCCTCGCTTGATGCGGATGGCTGTGACGACGTCGCCGAAGTTTTTTTGAACATCTCGATCGCCTCCTCATCCTGCGCGTAGTGCTGCGGGCGCGCTGTGAGTTTGCGATATCCCAAGGCGTGCAACTCGCGGCCAACGGTATGACGGCTGACCGAAACGCCGAACTCTTCGTATAGCCAGAACGCAAGGTCGACGAGGCGCCAGCGCACAACCCCATCGAGATAGGGACGCGGGCCTGACTCGACCGCCGCCGCGAGCGCGGTGCGCTGCTCAGCCGTCAGGAGCGGTGCCTTGCCCGGTGCCTTCCGCGTCGTCAGCGCATCCGGGCCGCCGTCGTTGAACCGCAACACCCAATCCCGGATCACCTGAAGGCCAACCCCGCCCGTGCGCGCCGCATCGCTCCGCGAGCCTCCGTCAAGGACAACTGCCAGAGCGAGAAGCCGCCGCGTCTGATCCGCTTCATCGCTCTTCCGCGCCAGACGTCGAAGATCCGTTCCTGTATAATCCAATCTGATCTGAACAGCAGACCCCATGGCAAAAACTCCTCTGTTTTCCATGGTGAATCAGATCAAGATCGGGCCGGAAATCCCCTTCCGTGAGTCCGAGTCATTGCGCCGCAGTATAATTCGCGATACCGGGACAATTGGCCAAAAAAAGGGGCGGCCCGGAGAACCGAACCGCCCAAAAAGATAATTCCGTCGACTTAGCCTTCGGCGGATTCTTCTTTCTTTTCCGGGCGTTGGATCTCTTCGCCGGTGTCCTGATCAACGACTTTCATCGACAACCGTACTTTGCCGCGGTCGTCAAAGCCCATCAGTTTGACCTTAACTTCCTGGCCTTCCTTGACCAGATCCTTCGGGTTGGCGCCGCGTTCCCATGTCATCTGCGAGATGTGAACCAGTCCGTCGCGTTTGCCGAAGAAGTTAACGAAGGCGCCGAAATCCATGATCTTGACGACCTTGCCGGTATAGATCTTGCCCTGCTCGGGCTCGGCAACGATGGCATTGATCAGTTCATAGGCCTTCTCGATCGCTGCGCCATCCGGCGATGCAATCTTGATGACCCCGTCGTCGTTGATATCGACCTTGGCGCCCGACTCTTCGACGATCGAACGGATGACCTTGCCGCCCGAGCCGATCACTTCACGGATTTTGTCCGGGTTGATCTGCATGGTTTCGATCCGCGGCGCGTGCGCCGAGAATTCCTGGCGCCCTTCGGTCAGCGCCTTGGACATTTCGCCCAGGATGTGCAACCGGCCGTCCTTGGCCTGGCCGAGCGCGATCTTCATGATCTCGGGCGTGATGCCTGCGACCTTGATGTCCATCTGCAGCGAGGTGATGCCGGATTCGGTCCCGGCAACCTTAAAGTCCATGTCGCCCAGATGGTCTTCGTCGCCCAGAATATCGGTCAGAACCGCATATTGGCCATCGTCCTGCAGGATCAGACCCATGGCGACACCGGCGACCGGCGCCTTCAGTGGCACAGCTGCGTCCATCATCGAAAGCGAACCGCCGCAGACCGTGGCCATCGACGACGAGCCGTTGGATTCGGTGATCTCCGAGACCAGACGGATCGTGTAGGGGAAGTCGGTCGCTGCTGGCAGAACCGCCTGCAACGCACGCCACGCCAACTTGCCGTGGCCGACTTCGCGCCGTCCCGGAGGGCCCATGCGCCCGGTCTCGCCAACCGAATAGGGCGGGAAGTTATAGTGCAGCAGGAACCGCTCGCGCCATTCGCCTTCAAGTGCGTCGATGATCTGCTCGTCGTCGCCGGTCCCCAGCGTGGTGACGATCAGACCTTGCGTCTCGCCTCGGGTGAAGAGCGCCGAGCCATGTGTGCGCGGCAGCAAACCGACCTCGCTGACGATCGGGCGGACCGTTGTCAGGTCGCGCCCGTCGATCCGGCGGCCCGTGGCGATCACGTCGCCGCGCAGAACATCGGAATCGAGCTGTTTCAGGCACGCCTTGATGGCGCCGTCCTGTTCCAGATCCTCGTCGGACAGACCGGCCTTGACGTCGGCATGGGCCGCCGAGATCGCCGATTGACGCTCCAGCTTGTCGGTAATCGCGAATGCGGCGCGGACCTTGTCCTCGCCCAGCCCGCGAATTTTCGCATAAAGGGCCGAGTTGTCATCAGGCTGGAAATTGAACGGCTCTTTCGCTGCGGTTTCAGCCATGTCGATGATCATGTCGATGACAGGCTGCATGGCGTCGTGGCCAAAAGTAACGGCGCCCAACATTTCTTCTTCGGTCAGCTCGTAGGCTTCAGATTCGACCATCATAACGGCGTCTTTGGTGCCGGCGAGGATCAGGTTCAGCCGCTGGTCCGGATTGTCGACCAGACGGTTCATGTCGTCGACCTTGGGGTTCAGAACATAGCCGCCATTGGTGAACCCGACACGGGCACATCCGATCGGGCCGCGGAACGGCACGCCTGAAATGGTCAGTGCGGCAGACGCCGCGATCATGCCAATGATGTCCGGGTCGTTTTCCATGTCGTGCGACAGAACGGTCACGACCACCTGGGTCTCGTTCTTAAAGCCAGGCACGAACAGCGGACGGATCGGGCGGTCGATCAGGCGCGATGTCAGCGTTTCCTTTTCGGTCGGACGCGCTTCGCGCTTGAAAAAGCCGCCTGGGATCTTACCGGCGGCATAGTATTTTTCGTTGTAGTGGACAGTCAGCGGGAAGAAATCCAAGCCCAGCTTGGGCTGCTTGTCGAAGGTGACGTTGGCCATCACGGTCGTCTCGCCATAGGTGGCGATGACCGAACCGTCGGCCTGACGGGCGACCTTGCCCGTTTCCAGGGTCAGCGTCTCGCCGCCCCACTCGATTTCCTTGCGGACGATATCGAACATTCGTTTTCCTTTGTTGCGGACCACGTCCGGATGACGATGGCCCCGTAGCGCGCCCATTTGGCACGGACCCGGTTCAAGATTATCCCTGGCGGCGGCCCTGGGTCAGCGGGCCGTCACACTCGGACAGAGATGCCGGTGTTTGGTGGCGAAAGCCGGGGCAACCGGGCTGGCCCCATAGCAAAAGCGCGCCCGGCCGGTATGGCCCGAAGCGCGCTTTTTGTCTTCAGCGGCGGATGCCCAGGCGCTTGATCATGTCCTGGTAACGCGCCTCGTCCTTGCCACGGGCATAGTCCAGCAGCTTGCGGCGCTGAGAGACCATTTTCAGCAGCCCGCGGCGCGAATGGTTGTCTTTTTTGTGACCTTTGAAGTGATCGGTCAGGTTCTTGATGCGTTCGGTCAGGATCGCAACCTGCACTTCCGGGCTTCCGGTATCGCCTTCTTTCGTGGCGAATTCCTTGATCAGCTCTTCCTTACGCGCTGGCGTAATCGACATCGGTTTTTCCTTTCGTTTTAGTGGGTTACCCCGTCGTCGCGGCCAGAGCCGGGATGTCGTCCAGCACGGTCGCAAACAATGGGCACGGCGCCGACGCGCCGCGATGCCGGGGCATATGGCAGGGTTGTGTCGGAAAATCCAGCGAAATCGGGCCGATGCGGTGTCGCGGGGGGGCGATCTATTGACGACATTCACCAACCTGGCAGCGGCCGCCTACCCACAACCCAATTTGGGTCGGCGCCAGCAAATCACCATGACAATACAAACGAGAGAAAGATCGCCTCCCGCAGGCGGCCGTGCTGATGATGGCCTGACGTTATAGCGCGTAGAGGCCCGAAAATTTGCTCTCCAGATAAGCCAGCAGCGGTTCCTCTGTCGGCGCGGCCCCGGTCGCCTCGGCGATCAGGTCGCGTGGCATCAGGATTGAACCGCGCTGGTGGATGTTCTGGCGCAGCCAGTTGATGATCGGCGCAACCTCTCCTGACCTGATCATCACGTCCAAATCGCCCAATGTTCGCCGGATCGCTGCCCAGAGGCATCCGGCGTACACGTTGCCCAACGCATAGGTCGGGAAGTAGCCGATGAGACCTGCCGACCAGTGCACGTCCTGCAGTACGCCATTCGACGGGCGGTCAACCGGTGTGCCGAAATCGGCGAGGAAACGATCGTTCCAGGCGCCTTCAATATCAGCGGCGGCCAGGTCGCCGCTGATCAGGGCGCGTTCCAGGTCGAACCGCAGCATGATGTGCAGGTTGTAATGAACCTCGTCCGCTTCGGTCCGGATAAACCCGGAATGGACGCGGTTTGTCGCCTGGTACAGGTCCTGTGGCCCGGCCAAACCGAAATCGCCGAACGTCGCCTGCATTTGCGGAAAGAGGTATTCGGCATAGGCCGCTGAACGCCCGATCTGATTTTCGCAGAGGCGCGATTGCGACTCGTGCACACCCATCGAAACCGATCCGCCCGCCGGTTGCCATTCCAAGGCCGGATCAAGGCCTTGTTCATAAAGGGCGTGACCGGTTTCGTGGATCGTGGAGTAAAGGCAGTTGAAGGGGTCGGCCTGATCGACGCGCGTGGTGATTCGGGTATCGCCGCGCGTGCCGGCCATGAACGGGTGCGTTGTCAGATCCATGCGCCCGGCCGTCCAGTCGTATCCCAGCGCGCCTGCCAGCGACCGGGCCAGCGCCAGTTGTGCCCGATCATCGAAGGTGCCGGAAATACGCGGCGGGGCCGGGCAATCCAGCAAACGTTCGCGCAACGCGGTCAGGCCCGTGCGCAGCCGCACGAAAATCGCCTCGACCTCGGCTTCGCTGGTCCCGGGTTCGTAGTCCGCCATCAACGCGTCGTAATGGGTGCCGCCCGGCTCTTTCAGGCACTCTGCTTCTTGCCGCGACAGGGTAACCATCTGGTCCAGCACGGGCAGAAACGCTGCCACATCTTCATCGGCGCGGGCCTTTGCCCAAGTTGCCTGGGCCTGCGGGCGCAGCCGCGCCTTTTCCGCCGCCAGATCGGCGGGGATGCGCACGGCGCGCTCATATCCGCGGCGAATTTCGCGAATGTTCGCCTGACCGACCATGTCGAGCAGGTTGGCGTCGATCCCCGACAACCATTCGCCGATGTGCGGATCGGTCATGCGTCCGTGCAGAACTCTGCTCATCGCTGCGCTTTGTTCGGCACGCTGGGCGACACCGCTTTGCGGCATCATCACTTCCTGGTCCCAGCCGAGCAGACCGGCGGCCTGGCCCAACGCCGTGGTTTCACGGGTATGGGCCAGCAGGTCGGAATAGGCGGCGTTCGATGTCATCCGTTCCGGTTCCGGAACGCGACACCGGCCACGGCATCCGGGCGCAGGTCATCGGGTGCGGCCCACGTCGCAGGGTTGGTGATCAATGCGGCCAGCGCGTCAGTCGCGGCATCGATAATCGCTTGACCCTTTGCGGCTGTCGCCTTTTCCGGCTGTCCAGCCACGCCGTCTGGTGTTTTCGACGCGAAGGGGCGCCAACGATAGGATGCCTTGCCGGCGCCCAGAAAATGGTCATCGCCGCGTGTTCCGAGCGCGCCGAGATCGGAGGTATCGACCAAGTCCGGCTCGACCGCCATCATCATGGATGTTTCGGCCTCGCAGGCGTGTTGCATGCCCTTTTGGTCTTCCAGTATCTCGCCCAGCGCGCTGCCCATTTCGACCGGATAGGTCGTTGCAACCAAAGTGGCCGGGGTCTGGGTGCTCAGTTCGTCGCATATCTGGTGCATCGCGACGATGTTTCCGCCATGGCTGTTCGAGATCAGGATATCGCGAAAGCCATGGCGGGTGATTGCTTCGACCAGATCGCGAACAACCCTGCGGAACGTGTCGTGCGACAAAATCAATGTGCCCCCGAACGGCATGTGGTGTTCGGAGAGACCCGACCAGACAACAGGCGTTACGACGGTGGGGCGGCTTGCAAACGCCTTCCGCGCCGCACCCACAGCGACCGCATGGCCCAGACGGGTGTCGGTCATCACCGGCAGATGCGGGCCATGTTGCTCGATTGACGCGATCGGCAGAATGACAACCGCGTTCTGTTCGGCCAATTGGCGCAGTTCGTGCGCCTTCAGGCGCGCCCATTCGACCTCGGGCATGACAAATCCTTTCCTGGGTCGGAGTTTAATTCGTAGATGCCCTGTCTTTGTGCTGCGGACCGTTCAGGATTCGCAACTGCAATGATTGGTCATGGGGAAGGTCGGCAATCAGCCGTGCGCGACAGGGCGGCGGGGCGCCCACCCGGTGGGGGTGGCTTCGCCCTGCCCAAGCTCAGGGAAGAGATGCAGGCGGGCGCCGTGCAGCGATCGCAGGCACATCTGCCCCCGATCACTGGCCGCGCTGGTGGCGTCTTAGGTCGTGCTGTCCGGACAGATATTCGCGCCATTCAGGTCGGAATGCGCAATGAACTTTACAAAGCGCGGCCTGGTGACAAGCCGGTTCGTCCAATCCATCGTGTCCAAGCCGACATTCAGGAACCGCGGCGACCAGGTGCCGTAAAGTTCGACAAGGATCACGGAATCCTGTGGCTCCACATCCGGCATCAAGTCGATGGGCACGTCCGCCGCTTCCAGGACCGGCAGTGTCTGCACGTCCGTCCCTGAAACCGAATAGGACCACATCACCTGAAACTGGCCGTCTTCAAAGCAAATGCTGGAAATCCGCATCCGCCGTTTCAAGACGGAATTGGGCAGCATCTTGTTTTGCAGATTGTACAGGTACGCCATGTCGACATTATCGACCAGCGTGTGGCGGGACATAATATCGGTCAGCGTATAGGCAACCTTCGCGGTGCGCGAGTTCGAGTTGAACGCATTCCAATAGGCGATGCCGCCCGTCGTCGCGAACAGCAACAGCGGTATCACGATCACCATTTCAATCGACATGCTGGCGCTTTGATCGGCCAGAAATGCACGGAAACGCTTGATAAGGTTCGAGACAGTCATCGTCATCATGGTGGCTCGTTCATAAACGCTGAATACGCAACCAGCTGCAGCCCGTCCGAAGCATCCCGGGTCAGGCCCAGGGTTATGCCATGGCCCGGAAACAGCGGGTCAATGATCATGCAGGCGCGAATGAACATGATACGGCTGCGCCCGCCATTGGTGAAATTGATCGTCGGTTCGATGTCGCCGGTACGGTCGGCGCAGTTCGGCTGATTGGCGGGATAGTCGCTGGCCAGGTCCATCTCGACCACTTCCAGGATCAGATCCCGCTCGCAATCGACAAGAATGCCTGCGTTGTCGCAGATGCTGAACTTCAAGCCTTCATGGGTGGTGACTGCGGTCGATCCCAATCTGATCTCGCGCGATGCCATGTCCAGGCCATGTTCCAGCATGACCATTCGCGTGGCGATGAAGCCAGTTTCAAAAATTGTCATCACGAACCACATGATCATCGGGAACACGATGACGAACTCGATCGTCGTGCTTCCTTCATCGTCAGTCCGATAACGGCGGAACAGTCTACGCATTATACAGATCCCTGCGCTTTGGTCGCTGGAGCACTAGTTTATCAACAGTTTCAGGTTCGTGATTTCCTCGGCGATGTTCTGGAACGCGGTCGAGATTTCGACGCCCTCGACCAAGTAGTAGGTCGATACATTGGTCGCGCAATCGGACAGCGCGGCCTGGGCAGCAACATTGCCCGCAATCTCGAAAC
This sequence comes from uncultured Limibaculum sp., assembly GCA_951813525.2. Taxonomy (GTDB): domain Bacteria; phylum Pseudomonadota; class Alphaproteobacteria; order Rhodobacterales; family Rhodobacteraceae; genus Thermohalobaculum. The sequence goes on along the minus strand of CATOTJ020000001.1, from coordinate 1,218,216 downwards.
CGATCGTGTAGACAATCGTCGATTCGCTCGTCTTTATCGATGAGCAGATCTGTGAGGTATGTTGATCAAGCGTCACATCGGTGACGCGAAGCTCAACACTTCCACCCACGTTGTTGTTGTGCCAATAGTCCGGTGTTTGCGCGGAATAGGCGGGTTCCTGCACGCCATTTACGCGGGTATTCCGGCCATCAGACATGACGACCATGATCTTGCGGGTCGATGGATCATCCCAATCGTTTGGCCATCCGGCGAAGTCCGTGGACAGATCGCCATCTGTGATCATCTTGGTAACGATGTCCCGCGAATCGGGATCCATCAGAAATGAGCCGACTTTGACGCCAGCTGCAATTGCGGTCCAGTTTGCTGTCTGCATTCCATCGATGGCCGTGTGCAATTCAGAGATATTGTTTGAATAGACCTTCGCCTGGCTCGCAGTTCTGGGGCAGCCGTAAAGCGTGCCGAAATACCGGAAATGCTGCATCTGAGTGTAGGGCGTCAGGGGCTGCAACGGCATCGACGTTGTCGAGAAGTCATACTGGCTGTAGTCGATGCAGTTCGCATAGCTATGGTACCGGTTCAAATTGATCTCGTTGATCACGACCGGCGGAAGGTTCACGCTTTCCGAGAATGGAACGATCGAGATCAACGTCCGCTCGGGGTCGTCCGCGAGGATAGTCGAGACGAACTCCTTTGCAGCGATCTTCAGATCTTCGATTTTCTTGCGACCCGACTGCGACGTGCTTTCCATCGATCCGGTCACGTCCAGAACCAGGGTGATTTCGATGTTGCTTGCGGCATGCGCAGCGATCGACCTGGCGTTGACTTTGACTGTGTCAATGCCAACCAGGCTGAGGAAGATCGTCTGCATCTGAAGCGACGCGTTCGCCGTGATCCGGCGCCCACCCGCCACGTTGGTGACATTGGTGTCGAGCGAGAGATTCTCATTCTTGAAGTTGCGCGACCGCATATAGTTGGTGATCACGCCATGGGCCTGCTCGTCGACGGTCGCATCCGGGCTGTTCACATAGACCTGATTTAAGTTCGCGGCGGCCAAGGAGCCGCGATCCAGGGCGTCCTGCAAATCAGCGCGCAGTGCTTCGTGCCGCTGATAGTCAACCGCCATCCCGCCGACGACCATCAACAGGATGAACAGGACCAGCACGAAAATGGCGATGCCGCCACGCTCGTCATTCATATAAGCTTGGAACAGCATCCTGAAACCGGCGGCGCGGGATTTCTCGCGCGTGGCCAACGGATGGCTAACGCTGCGATTGCCAGGTTCGCGTTGGTTGGGTTTGTCGGTTGAAACTCGAGGCAGCATGATCCACTTTACCCTAATATCTATCGGAGAATTTTCCGCTTCGAGGTCCGGGCAACGACCGTTTCGTGCCGGTAACTCTGTCATTCGGGCTGGACTTGGACATTATGCCGAAGCACCATCTTCGCCCGGGCCCGATCATTCAGTTCAATCGGAAATTCGCCGAAACTTCTCTTAAACACTTATAAAGATACGGGTGTAGGCGAAAGAGACCAACAGGTTTATGGAATCGTTCGCACGCTGCGCACGGAAGGGCAGATCAGCGCCAAGCGACATCAACCTAAAGGTGCGAATTTTGCTCGATTTTCGCCTAAAATCAGCCTTAATTATAAAAATCAACCATTCTGGCAGCAACGCCCGGTAACTGGTTCTACCCGTAGCATTTTGCGAAGGATCGACGTCATCTTCGCAAATTTCAACGATTTTGTAACGAATCGGCGGCGCCGGGGATTCGGCATTCGCGATCGGTCGGCGGTGCCAATGGACCTTCTAAATCGTCGGCACGAACCGGATTCAGCCTTGCGCAGCGCGGTTCCGAGGCGTATATGGCGGCCAACATCGCGGCGGCCTCGCTGGCACCAGCGGGACCCCCACCGGGTTAGCGAGGCGGGCCGTGAGGCCCGTTTTTTGTTTTGCACCGGAGGATTGCCTTGCCGGACATGATCGCCAAAGCACCATTTGATCAGCGTCTTGCCGCGCTGCTGAAGCCCACGATCGAAGGAATGGGTTTCGAGTTGGTGCGCCTTCGGCTGATGGCGGGGAAGACGGCGACACTGCAAATCATGGCGGAACGGCCTGACGGAACGATGGAGGTCGAAGACTGTGCCGAACTCTCACGGCAGATATCGGTCGTCATGGACGTGGAAGATCCCATCGAACGGGAATACTCGCTGGAGGTGTCCAGCCCAGGTATCGATCGCCCACTGACGCGGTTATCCGATTTCGACCGCTGGGAAGGCTATGAGGCAAAGCTGGAAACGGCTGAACTGATCGAGGGGCAGAAACGATTTAGGGGCGTTCTGGCGGGAATCGAAGGCGGCGAGGTTTTGATCGAGATCGAACAAGGCACAATCGGGCTGGAGTTCGATTGGCTGGCCGACGCCAAATTGATTCTGACTGACGACTTGGTAACCGAAAGCCTGCGCCGCTCGAAGCACCGCTTTCAGGCAGATGAATTTGACGAAGTCATCGAGGTTGATGACGAACGACCGGACGAAAGCGAAGCAGAGGATGGATCCGACATGCGAGAGGACGCCTAAGATGGTCACCGCAAATAAGCTGGAGCTGTTGCAGATCGCCGATGCGGTCGCACGCGAGAAGCTGATCGAACGCGAGCTTGTTATCGAGGCAATGGAAGACTCGATGGGCAAGGCAGCGCGGTCGAAATACGGGGCCGAGTACGACATTCGCGCGATGATCGACCGCAAGACGGGCGAAACGACGATGTGGCGTGCGATGGAAGTGGTCGAAGAGGTCGAGAACCACTTTACCGAAATGCAGATCGAGGAAGCCCGGATCAAGAACCCCGAAGCGCAGGTCGGCGATTATATTACCGACCCGCTGCCGCCGATGGATTTTGGCCGGATTGCGGCACAGACCGCCAAACAGGTAATCGTACAACAGATCCGCGACGCCGAGCGCGAGCGTCAGTACGAGGAGTTCAAGGACCGCGTTGGCGAGATCATCCATGGCATCGTAAAACGGACCGAGTACGGCAATGTCATCGTCGATCTGAGCCGCGCAGAGGCGATTGTGCGCCGCGACCAGTTGATCCCGCGCGAAGCCTATCGCAACGGGGACCGTGTGCGCGCGTATATCCGGGATGTGCGGTCAGAGACGCGTGGCCCGCAGATATTCCTGTCGCGTACGGCGCCAGAGTTCATGGCCAAGTTGTTCGCACAGGAAGTGCCGGAGATTTATGACGGTGTGATCGAGGTCAAGGCCGTCGCCCGCGATCCCGGTTCGCGCGCCAAGATTGGTGTGATCTCCTATGACAACTCGATTGACCCCGTTGGGGCTTGTGTCGGTATGCGCGGGTCGCGTGTCCAGGCGGTCGTGAACGAGTTGCAGGGCGAAAAAATCGACATCATCCCCTGGAATGACGACGCGGCCACATTCATCGTCAACGCGCTGCAACCCGCTGAAGTGACCAAGGTCGTCATGGATGAAGACGCACAGCGCATCGAGGTTGTTGTTCCTGACGAGCAGCTTTCGCAGGCAATCGGCCGGCGTGGCCAGAACGTGCGGCTGGCCTCTCAGCTGACCGGCTGGGACATCGACATTATGACGGAGGCCGAGGAATCGGAGCGCCGTCAGGCGGAGTTCAAGCAGCGCACCGGTATGTTCCAGGAGACGATGAACGTCGACGAAATGGTGGCGCAGCTTCTGGTTTCAGAAGGTTTCACGTCGCTGGAAGAAGTCGCATTTGTCGAAATGGACGAATTGCTGGTCATCGACGGGTTTACCGAAGAAGTGGCCGAAGACCTGCAAGCCCGCGCCCGCGAGAGTCTGGAAGAGTTCAACCAGAAAACACTGGACGAAGCGCGCGGGATGGGCACTCAGGAAGATCTGATCGAGTTCGAAGGCCTGACCCCGCAGATGGCGCTGGCATTGGCCAAGGACGAGGTCCTGGATCTGGAAACGTTTGCAACCTGTGCCGATTGGGAATTGGCCGGTGGCTATACCACGGTCGATGGAAAGCGGGTCAAGGATGACGGCGTTCTGGAGCCGTTCGATGTGACCCTGGAAGAAGCCCAATACCTGGTGATGAAGGCACGGATCGAGCTGGGCATGGTCGATGCCGAAGCCATCCTGGCCGAAGCAGAGGCCGCCGAAGCAGAGGCCGCCGAAGCCGAAGCAGCCGAAGGTGACGGCGGGGAAGAGGAAGAAGCGACGGCGTGAACGATGTGGCCGAGATCGAGGAAAGCGTGACCCGGGGCGGGCGCAGGAAGGTGCGTGAAGCACCTGAACGGCGTTGCGTCGCCACCGGCGAAAGCGGGGGCACAGATCGGTTGATCCGATTTGTGCTGTCGCCGGACGGTCAAGCTGTGCCCGATCTGGCCGCGAAGCTGCCCGGCCGCGGCGCCTGGCTGACCGCCGAGCGTGGGCTTGTCGAAAAAGCGGTAAAGAAGAACCTCTTTTCGCGGGCCTTTCGCCAACCAGTCAGGGTTGATGCCGATCTGGCAGAATTGTTGGAACGGCTATTGGCACAGCGGCTGATCGACACCATATCGCTTGCCCGGCGTGCGGGTGCGGCGGTGACGGGCGCGGAAAAGGTTCGAAGCCGCATCGTTTCGGGTGAAGCGTCAGTACTGATTCAGGCCAGCGACGGGGCGCCCGATGGGCTGTCAAAGGTCCGGAAGTTGGCCGAAGCGGCGGGTGCAGGCGAAATAACCCGGATTGGGCTGCTGAACTCGACCGAATTGGGTTTGGCTTTTGGGCGTGACTTTGCCATACATGCGGCGCTCGACGCCGGTGGATTTGCCAAGCGTGCACGCGCCGAGGCGATGCGTCTATCCGGGCTGAGGGTCATCGACGGCCCGGACGGTAATACTGACGAGAGAACGCGCGGCCAGGCCGGGTCCGACCCGGGGGCTGCGCATATTGATGACGAGACGGGGTCTATGGCGGACCCCATGAGACAGGACGATCCATGAGCGACCAGGACGGCGACAACAAGACAGGCTCGCGCGGACGCGCAGGCGGCGGTGGCGGACGGGGCGGTTCTGTTCGTCAGAGCTTCAGCCATGGCCGTTCGAAGGCCGTGGTCGTCGAGAAAAAGCGCAAACGCATCATCCCGCAAGGTGGTGCGGCCAGCAACATAGCAGCCGCGGCAGCAGCCGCAGCGGCGGCAAAGGCGTCGGCCAAACCGGTCGAGGCGAAAGCGCCTCCCGTCGAAAAGCCTATTGCCGAAAAACCGGCCGAAGCGCCGAAGCCGAAACCCCGCGTGCAGAAGACACAGGCGCCGTCCGAGAATCGGCGTCAGTCCGGCGGCAAGGGGCGGATGCTGAACACTTTGACGGAAGACGAAGCAGCGCGTCGCCTCGAGGCGATTCGGCGTGCTCAAAAAGACGAAGTCGTACGCAAGAAGCGCGAGGCGGAGGACGACAAGCGCCGCGAAGCGGAATCCAAGCGCCGCGTCGAGGAGGCCGAGGAAAAGGCCCGCGCCGTTGAAGAAGAAACAAAGCGCGTCGAGGCGGAGGCTGAAGAGGTCAAGCGCCGCGAGGAAGAAGAAACGCGCGCTGCCGAAGCCGAGAAGGCACGCGAGGCGGCCAAAGCGCAGCGCGCAGCAACCGCGCCAGCGACGCCCGACAACGATGCGCGGCCAGCACGCGGGGACGACGATCGCCGTGGCGGCGGTGGCCGCGGCCAACCTGCTGCCCCGCGCAACAAGCCTACGCCGTCGCGTAGCCGCGATGATGGCCGGCGCCGCTCGGGCAAGCTTACGATCACGCAGGCTTTGTCCGATTCCGACGGCGGACGTCAGCGGTCGTTGGCAGCGATGCGCCGGCGTCAGGAGCGCGAAAAGCGCAAACTGGCCGGAGGCACGCAAGAGCGGGAAAAGGTTGTTCGCGACGTCGTTATACCGGAAGCGATCACGGTCCAGGAATTGGCAAACCGGATGGCCGAACGGGTCGCGGATGTCATCAAATCGCTGATGAAAATGGATGTGATGGCAACGCAGAACCAGTCAATCGACCAGGATACCGCCGAACTGATTGTCGAGGAGTTCGGCCACAAGGTCCGCCGTGTGTCCGAGTCCGATGTCGAAGACGCCATCGAGACGACTGACGATGTCGACGAGGAACTGACGCCGCGTGCACCTGTTGTCACGATCATGGGCCATGTCGATCACGGCAAAACGTCGATCTTGGATGCGCTGCGCAAGACCAATGTCGTGGCGGGCGAAGCGGGCGGTATCACCCAGCATATCGGCGCCTATCAGGTCACGACCGATCAGGGTGCCAAGGTTACGTTCCTGGATACACCGGGTCACGCGGCGTTTACGTCCATGCGTGCGCGCGGCGCCAATGTAACCGATATCGTCATTCTCGTGGTCGCCGCCGATGACAGCGTGATGCCGCAGACGATCGAGGCGATCAATCACGCCAAAGCGGCCGACGTGCCGATGATCATCGCGATCAACAAGATGGACCGCGAAGGCGCAGATCCGAACAAGGTGCGGACCGAGTTGTTGCAGCACGAAGTTCTGGTCGAGGCGATGTCGGGCGATGTCCTGGATGTTGAATGTTCCGCGATTTCGGGGCTTGGCCTGGATACGTTGATGGAGAACATCGTCCTGCAGTCCGAATTGCAGGAGTTGAGGGCGAACCCGAACCGCGCCGCAGAAGGCGCCGTGATCGAGGCCAAGCTGGATACTGGCCGCGGCCCGGTTGCGACCGTTCTGGTGCAGCGCGGAACATTGCGGACCGGCGATATCTTCGTGGTCGGCGAGCAGTGGGGTAAAGTCCGCGCGTTGGTCGACGATCAGGGCGACCGGGTAAAAGAAGCCGGTCCCTCTGTCCCGGTCGAAGTCCTGGGTCTGAACGGTACGCCTGAAGCGGGCGATGTTCTGAACGTGGTCGAAGACGAGGCGAAGGCACGCGAAATTGCCGACTATCGCCAACGCTCGGCGCGCGAGAAGCAGGCCGCACAGGGCGCGCGCGCCACATTGGATCAGCTTCTGGCGCAGGCTCAGGTCGGGGATGTCAGCGAATTGCCGGTCTTGGTCAAAGCCGACGTTCAGGGTTCGTCGGAAGCGATCATCCAGGCGCTGGAGAAAATCGGTAACGACGAGGTCAAGGTCCGTGTGCTGCACTCGGGTGTCGGCGCAATCACGGAATCGGACGTGACATTGGCCGAAGCATCGAATGCGCCGATCATTGGCTTCAACGTTCGCGCCAATGCCCCCGCGCGCACCGCGGCCAATCAAAAGGGCGTTGAGATCCGTTACTACTCGATCATCTACGACCTGGTGGATGACGTTAAAGCTGCGGCATCGGGTCTGCTATCGGCCGAGGTCCGCGAAAAGTTCATCGGCTATGCCAAAATTCAGCAGGTCTTCAAGGTTACTGGCGTCGGCAAGGTTGCAGGCTGCATGGTGACCGAGGGTGTTGCCCGCCGGTCCGCCGGTGTGCGTCTGCTGCGCGACAACGTGGTGATCCACGAAGGGACGCTGAAGACGCTGAAGCGCTTCAAAGACGAGGTCAAAGAAGTGCAGGTCAGCCAGGAATGCGGCATGGCGTTCGAAAACTACGAGGACATCCGCGAGAACGATGTCATCGAAATCTTCGAACGCGAGGAGGTCGAGCGGACACTTTGATGTCGGAATTGGCGTCGTGACTGCCCTGCGAATCCTGATCCTATGGCCGCTAATCGCGGCTGTAGGCTTTGTCGTTCTGATCTGGGTCAACTCGATCATCGAAGCAGATTACGATCTGCAGGAGATCAACAATGCATTCGCCTTTTCTGTACTGACCTGGTTCGTTGCGCCTGCGTTGCATTGGCTGGTCATTCCGCCGGATTGGGGTCGGCCCAGCTGGATCGCATGGACGATGGCAATAGGCGGTACAACCGTTCTGCTGGCCTTTTTTATGCAGATCGGCGTCTTGGCCTATGCCGAACGCGGGGCCGATGTTTACGATCCTTCGATGATGGATATTTTGCGCTGGATTGAAGCGATGGTCGCCTTCAATGCGGCGCAGACGTTTTGGCACCCCTATGGGGTTCTGCTGTTGTCGCTGGTCATCGCGGCCGGTTACATCGCGGGGATGGCAATGATGTCCTGGTCGCTGGCGTTTCTGCATTTGCTTGCATGCGCTGTCGCGGCGGTTGGCATCCAGTTCTTCATCGAAGATATCACCGTCGCCTTTGTCGACTTGGCCGGAGAGGCGCTGCTGTCAGGTGTGTGGGGATACTCGACAGGTATCGCGCTGATCGTTGGTTTATTGATCGGAATTGCAGGGGCGATAGCGATTTTGTTCTGGGCCGGCACCGTTCGCCAACCCGTTTCTGACGAGCAATGGGGCGCCATCGAATGAGCAAGCGCGAGCATGATGGGGGCCGCGGGCCGTCGCAGCGCCAGCTGCGTGTCGGCGAGATGCTGCGCCGGTCGCTCAGCGACGTCCTGATGCGTGGAGATATCCATGAACCAGACCTGGCGGGAGTGTCGATCACCGTCAGTGAAGTCAAGACGTCGCCCGATCTAAAGGTTGCGACCGTTTTTGTGCTGCCTTTGGGCGGGGGCAATGCCGACATCGTTCTTGCTGCTTTGCGCCGTGCGCGCAGCGAATTACGGCGTCACTTGAATCGCCATATCGACCTGAAATTTTCGCCAGAGCTGCGCTTCGTTCTGGATGAAAGTTTCGATCGTATGGACGAAACGCGCACGCTTCTGTCCGAAGACCGCGTCAGCCGGGATATCGCTGAAAGCGATGACAACTGACCGATGGGACCGCCTGATGATCCCGCCAATGGGAAATTTCAGCCCGGGTCATCCTTGCGGCGGCCAATCGGCGCTCTGCATCTCTTTCAGCCGCGATGCTGTCCGCTCGAACTCGAAGCTGCCGTCGCCTTTCAGGTAAAGAGCGTCGGGTGCCGCCCCGGCGGAACAGTATAGCCGGACCTTCGCCTCGTAGAGCGCATCGATCAGCGTAACGAAGCGCTTGGCTTCGTTGCGTTGGCGTGCATCCAGAACGGGGACATTTTCGATGAAGAACACCCGGAACCTCTCCGCGATCGCCAGGTAATCCGCAGGTCCCAGCGGGTGTTCACAAAGAACACGAAAAGACGCCCGGCCGATATCGCCGACCGTTGCCGGGATAACAACCTCGCGCCCGCTGACCGGCAGCGACGCAAGCTCTGGCACGCGCCCGACGGTCAGGCGGCCCCAGGCAGTGTCCAGTCCGGCCCGCGCAGTGGTCCCGATCGGGCTGAACCAGGTCTGCTGCCCGGCCTCCATCGTGCGGCGATAATCCGTCGGGCTGGCCAGCTCGTGCACATCAACACGGGTCTTGAGCAACTCGATAAACGGCATGAAGACGGCGCGGTTCAACCCATTCTTGTAGAGATCGTCAGGCGGGCGGTTCGATGTCGCAACCGTCACCACGCCGCGCGCGAAGAGCGCCTCGAACAACCGCCCCAAGATCATCGCATCCGCGATATCCGTAACCTGAAATTCGTCGAAACAAAGCAGTGTCGCCGAGGCGCCGACCTCTTCCGCAACCTCCTCGATCGGATCGCTCGACTCCCGCGAGCGGGCGGCCTGAATGCCCGATTGCACTTCCTGCATGAACGCATGAAAGTGGACGCGGCGCTTGGGCTCGATCGGGGCGCCTTCAAAGAAAAGGTCCATCAGCATAGACTTGCCGCGCCCAACACCGCCGAAAAGGTATAGGCCGGTCAAGGGTTTATCACGTTTGGCAGCTTTTTTGCCGAACCCCAGCCATCCGAAACTCACCTGCTTGCCGGCGGCCGGGTCATAGCCCGACAGGCGCAAGTGCAGCAGTTGCAGCTTCTCGACCGCCGCCTTTTGCGCCGGGTCCGGTTCCAGCGCGCCCTCGGCAACAAGCGCACGGTATCTTGGCATCGGCCCTTCGGTCATCGGTATCCTCGTTCGCAGCGGTCGATACCTATAATTGTGATAGCCCTGTTCACAAGGCTTGCATTGACGGTTGCCGATGTTCCTGCGACCCCTGTGCGAATTGCAGAGGTAGGCCTATGAGCCGTTTTTCAAACGCCACGATCATCATCGTTGCCGGCTCGCTGGTGTTGTCGCTTTCCTTTGGGGTGCGCGCAGTCTTCGGCGTAATGATGGACCCGATTTCCGAGACGTTCGGCTGGTCGCGCGAGGTCTTTTCGCTGACCATGGCCATCGGAATGTTGGTGATGGGATTGGGTCAGCCGTTTTTCGGCTGGATCGCGGATCGCCTGGGCGACAGGACGGCTCTGTGGATCGGATTGGTCCTCTACCTGATTGGCATGTTGTCGATGGTCTACGGCCAGTCACCACTGGAAATGCATATGGGCGGCGGCGTGCTGGTCGGCCTGGGCGTATCCGGGACAGCGTTTGGCCTGATCCTGCCAGTTGTCGGCCGCGCCGTGCCCGAGGAGAAACGCAGCCAGGCGCTTGCATTGACTGCTGCGTTCGGATCGGTCGGGCAAATGACCATGCCCGCGGTTGCAGGTTGGCTGGTGGCCGAGTTTGGTTGGCAAAACGCCATGCTGGTGATGACGGCGATGTTAATACCGATTGCCTTCTGCATCCCGTTCCTGAAAGCACAGATCCCAGCAGGCAGCGCTTCCGATGAAAAGATGCTGCGCACTGGTGCACTATTGCGCCGCGCATTTTCACATCAATCGTATTCATTGCTGGTTGTCGGCTTTTTCGTCTGCGGCTTTCATGTAGCGTTCATTTCGGCGCACTTCCCTGCATTTGTCGCCGAGGTCTGTGCGACGCCCGAGGGACCGGCAACCGAGCTGGGTGCAATCACCTTGTCGATTGTCGGGCTTGCCAATTTTATCGGCACGCTGATCGTCGGTCAGCTTGGCGCACGATATCCAAAGCCGTATATTCTGGCGACGATATATGCCATGCGCGCATTGGTGATCTTCGTCTTTATCAGCTTTCCGATCACGCCGGTTTCGGTGATCGTATTCTCGTTCGTCATGGGCCTTTTGTGGCTGACGACGGTGCCGCTGACATCCGGTTTGGTCGCTACGATGTTCGGACCCCGCTATATCGGCACGCTTTACGGGATTGTTTTCCTCAGCCACCAGCTCGGCAGTTTTCTGGGCGTCTATATGGGCGGCGTTGTCTATGAGATATACGGCAACTACGACATCATCTGGTGGGCGTCGATTGCCTTGGGGATCTTCTCGGCGATAGTCCACCTGCCGGTACGCGACCGCGCGTGGCAGCCGCAGGCGGCATAGCGCGCGGGATCAGAAGGAGACACCGATGGACTATAAGCTGCTTGGGCGCACCGGGCTGCGTGTTTCGCCTGTCTGTTTTGGCACCATGTCCTTTGGCGGCGATGCGGATGAGGAAATGTCCGCACGGCTTTACGCGGCGGTGCGCGATCGGGGCATAAATTTTCTGGATTGTGCCGACGCCTACCAGAACGGCCGCGCCGAACAGATCCTTGGCCAATTGATGGCGCATGAACGCGAGCAACTGGTCATCACGACCAAGTGCCATTTCAACGACGGATCGGATGTGAACGCAGGTGGTTTGAACCGGCGACACATGACCCGCGCGGTCGAGGCGTCATTGCGGCGCTTGGGGACTGACCGGGTCGAGGTGCTGTTCATGCACCATTGGGACCCATTGACCCCGATGGACGAAGTTTTGCGCACGCTGGAGGATTTGGTCAGATCCGGCAAAGTTCTGCACATCGGTCTGTCGAATTGGACCGCCTGGCAGATTGCCAAGGCGCTGGGCATCCAGAACCTGCATGGCTGGTCGCGGATTGATGTCATCCAGCCCATGTACAGTCTGGTGAAACGACAGGTTGAAGTCGAAATCCTGCCATTGGCGGCGGAGGAGGATTTGGGCGTTATCACCTATTCACCCGTTGGCGGTGGGCTGTTGTCGGGCAAATATGGCCGTGATCGGCGGCCCGATGCAGGGCGACTGGTCGACAACGCGAAATATGGTACCCGTTACGGGCCAGGCTGGATGACCGAGGTTGCCGCCGATTTTACCAACCTGGCGACCGAGTTGGGTGTGCATCCCGTCACGCTGGCGGTGGCATGGGTTCGCGGCAACGCGAACGTCACTGCACCGATCATCGGCGCCCGGTCGGTCGAACAGTTAATGCCTTCGTTGGAGGCGTTAGATTTCAAGATGGACCAGACGTTGCGGAGCCGGATAACGGCACTGGGGCCGACACCGGCACCGGCAACGGACCGGTTGGAGGAAGCAGGATGAACCGCGAGGTCAACTTCTATTCTGACACGCAGACCCGGCCGTCGCGTGCGATGTTGGAAACCGCTCTGACGGCCGAAGTCGGTGACGAGCAGTCGGGCCGCGACCCGACGACGAATGCGCTTTGCGAACGGGTGGCGGCACTTTTGGGGCACGAGGCCGCAGTCTTCCTGCCCTCGGGCACAATGTGCAACGAGATTGCGATCGCCGTTCATACCCAACCCGGCGAGGAAGTGATTTGTGAGCGATCCAGCCATATCGTAACCGCCGAAGGCGGCGGACCTGCTGCGATCTCCGGCGTCATGATCAACATGATCGACGGGCAAGCTGGCCAGTTCACGGCAGATCAGTTGAAAGGCCATATCCGGCATCAGAGCCGCTACGAGCCGCGTTCGCGTCTGGTATCCGTCGAAAACACGGCAAATTTCGGGGGCGGGGCCGTCTGGTCGGTCGACGCATTGGCCGGGGTGGCCGAGACCGCCCGCAATGCTGGCCTTGCCCTTCACATGGACGGTGCGCGCCTGCTCAATGCTGTCGTCGCCAGTGGCGCCCCGGCACGGGATTTTGCCGGGCTGATGGACAGTGCATGGATCGACTTCACCAAAGGTCTGGGCACTCCGGTCGGTGCGGTTCTGGCAGGATCGGCGGATTTCATCGAGGATGCCTGGCGCTTTAAGCAACGCTTCGGCGGCGCCATGCGTCAATCCGGTGTCGTGGCCGCCATGTGCGATTATGCACTGGACCATAACATTGACCGGATGGCGGATGATCACGCAATGGCGAGCCGTATTGCCGAACATCTGAACGGTTTGGCGGGCGTCGCCGGATTGCTGACGCCAGAGACCAATATCGTCATTTTTGATCTGGCGGAAGATGCCCCGACCGCGGGATCGGTTGTCGATCAGATGGAATCGCGCGGTATCCGCGTCGGCGCGTTGGGCGTGCGCCGGATGCGGATCGTGACCCATATGGACGTGGGAGCCGCCGACCAGGCCGTCCTGACCGCTGCGCTGTCAGAAATTCTCGGATAGGTCGGGCCACTTGATTTTCTGTCCCGCGCGCCGTCGGGGCGGGCGGCGTTAAGGAATTCGGATCACGAGTTTCCCGAAATGCCCGGCGGCCCGCATCGTATGATAGGCTTGCCTCGCATCCGCGAAATCGAAGGTCTGGTCGATCACCGGGCGCAGATTATGCGCGGCGATCGCCTGGTTCATCTCGGCAAACATCTGGCGCGAGCCGACATAGACACCGCGCACAGTAATCGATTTTCGCATGATCGACGTCGGTGCGACCTGTCCTGCGGCGCCGGTCAGGATACCGATCAATGCAATGTCCCCGCCAACGCGGACCGCGGCGATGGATTTCTCCAAAGTGCCCGGGCCACCGACTTCAACAACCCGGTCGACCCCCCGCCCATCGGTCAAGTCGAGCACGGCTTTTTCCCAATCCGGGGTCTTCCGATAGTTTACGGGTTGGAACGCGCCCTCGGTCAAAGGAGCAAGCTCGCGCATTCGCGCCAGTTTTTCGTCCGAAGAAGAAGTTACAATCGTCTTCGCGCCCATGACCCTACAAAACTGTTGGGCGAAGACACTCACGCCCCCGGTGCCCAGCAACAGGACGGTTTCGCCGGCAATGACAGGGCGGGGCCGTGTCAACGCGTTCCAGGCCGTCAGGGCAGCGCAAGGCAGCGTGGCGGCTTCCGCGGCGCCCCAACCCGGCGGGGTCTTGATGACACCGGCCGCGGGCAAACAGACTTCTTCGGCCAGAACGCCCTGACGCGCACCGCCCAGTGCGGATGCCATAGCGGCGGGCGAACAGGGGCCTGCTTGCCAGTTGGCAAAGAAACACGAGGCAACCTGATCGCCGACTGCAAACGCATCGACCCCGGCACCCAGCGCGGTGATCGTCCCGGCGCCGTCCGAATTCGGCACGGTCGGCAGTGGCAGGCCGCGCGATATGGGATCTTCGATGGTTGTAAGATCGCGGTAATTGATCGAGTTCGCGCCCATCCGGATGCGGACCTCGCCCGGGCCGGGTTCCGGGCTGCTCACATCGGTCAGATCCAGCGCATCTACGCCGTCGCCAGAGATAATTTGCCATGTCCGCATGGGTTTTCCCTCCAAAGTCGCTGGGCTTCGCTAAGCAGCCGGATGCTGCGATCAGGTTGCTGTGTAACCGCCATCGGCAATGTGGGTCGATCCGGTGATAAAGCTGGCTTTGTCTGATAGCAGAAACGCAATCAGGTGCCCGATCTCCTCCGGCCTGCCGAACCGGCCGATATGAGTGCGCGACAGAACCGTAGCATTTCGGGCGTTGTCGGTGCGGACCGGTTCGGTCATCGGCGTTTCGACATATCCGGGTGCAACGGCATTGACCCGCACGCCTTCGCCGATCCAACGCGCGCCCAGCGAACGGGTCATGTTGACCACTCCCGCCTTCGAAGTGGCATAGGCAACCGCGTGCATATTACCGACGAAGCCGAGGATCGATGCGATGTTGACGATGGCGCCGCCGCCCGCGGTCAGTGCAGGCAGCGCGGCCTTGCAGCAGCGCATCGTTCCGGTGACATTCACATCCATCACGGACTGGAAGTGATCAATCTCTGTCTGGTCCGCCTCGATCCCCGAAACGCCCGCCCCGTTGACCAATCCCTTCAACGCGTCGAATTCGCCGAAAAGCGCGTTGACGGCGGCCGTATCGCGAACATCCAGTCTGCGGGCGCCAGGACCAGCGGCGTCCATTTCGGCATCGGTGAATCCGGTCGGAATGACATCCCAATCCTCTTCTCGCAGGATTGCCGTGGTCGCTGCTCCGATCCCGCTGGTTCCACCAGTAACGACACAAAGGCCTGCCATGATTCTCTCCCAACACTCGCTGCCAGCAGGTTTCTGCTTATCCAGCGGTTATCCCAAGAACCGTCCACAGAAAAGAATCCAGCGTCCAGAGGGGCTTGGCAGTTATCCCCGAAGTTCACAGGTTTCTTTCCCCGTTATCCCCTATCTGGTAGTCTTTTCCTCAAGGCGCGGAACATCTAGTCCCGAATGACCGCACCGAGAGAACGAGGGGACAATGGACGGCAGTCAGATACAGGATGTGCGGGTTCAACCGCACAATGTCGAGGCAGAGCAAGCGCTGTTGGGCGCCCTGCTGCTGAACAATGACATCTATGAGCAAATCGTCTCGATCGTCGAGGCGCATCATTTCTATGATCCGGTGCATGGCCGGATATGGGAAGCAGCGGCAAAGCGGATCCAGAAAAACGCGCTGGCGTCTCCCGTTACGCTGAAGCCGTTTCTGGCGGATGACCCCGGGTTGGCCGAGTTGGGGGGCACCGACTACCTGGCGCGGTTGGCTGGCGCTGCGATCTCGATTGTCGCGGCGCGGGACTATGCCGAACTGATCCGCGACATGGCGATGCGCCGGGATCTCATTCGGATCGGCGAGGAAGTGCAGGGCCGGGCCAATGATGTGGCCGACGATGTCGAGCCGTCAAAACAGATCACCCTTGCCGAACAGCAGCTTTATACGTTGGCCGAGAAGGGGAAATACGAAGGCGGCTTCCTGACCTTCGCCAGGGCCGCCGAATTGGCGACCGAGATGATCAACGCGGCGTTCCAGCGCGGCGGGGGTCTTGCCGGGACTTCCTCTGGGTTGTCAGAGTTGGACTATAAGCTGGGCGGGCTGCGCAAATCGGACCTATTGATCCTGGCCGGGCGGCCGTCGATGGGTAAGACGGCTTTGGCGACGAATATCGCCTTCAACATCGCACGGAAATTCCGGCAGCAGGAACGTCCCGACGGCAAAAAGGAAACCATCGACGGCGGATCGGTTGGGTTCTTTTCGCTCGAGATGTCATCCGAGCAGTTGGCAAACCGGATTCTGGCGGCGGAGTCGCGGATCAAAAGCCACGAATTGTTGTCCGGCAAACTGAGCGAGGGCGATTTCAAGCGATTTTTGGAAGTCGCACGGGAGCTTGAGGGCATCCCATTACACATTGACGACACGCCGGCGCTGTCCATTGCCCAGGTTGCTGCCCGGGCACGGCGCCTAAAGCGGCGCCACGGGTTGGATGTGCTGGTCATCGACTATTTGCAGCTGGTGCGCCCGGCGTCGTCGCGCGACCAGGGCCGGGTCAACGAGGTGTCGGAGATCTCGATGGGGCTAAAGGCGATTGCCAAGGAGCTGGACATCCCGGTGATCGCGCTGTCTCAGCTTTCGCGAAAGGTTGAGGATCGCGATGATAAGCGTCCGCAATTGTCGGATCTGCGCGAGTCCGGCTCGATCGAGCAGGATGCGGATGTTGTCATGTTCGTTTATCGCGAGAGCTACTATCACGACCGGCTGAAGCCGCAGGAAGACGATGAGAAGTTCCCGGAATGGGCAACAAAGGCGGAAAAACTGCATGGCCGCGCCGAAGTGATTATCGGTAAGCAACGCCATGGACCGATCGGCACCGTGGATCTGCACTTTGAGGACAGCTTCACCAAGTTCTCGGACCCGGTTCGTGACCGTGGATATGATGGGGCCGACTTCAATTGAGCCTTGCTGCAACGCTGACAATCGATCTGGGCGCGATTGTCCGGAACTGGCGGGCGCTGGACGCCCTTTCCACGCCGGAATGCGAGACCGCCGCGGTCGTAAAGGCCGATGCCTATGGCTGCGGCGCGGTGCCGGTGGGGCAGGCCTTGGCACGGGCCGGTGTCTCGACATTCTTCGTTGCGGTGCCGACCGAAGGGGCCGCGCTTCGCGACGCCGTCGGGCCCGGGCCGGCAATCTATATTCTCGGCGGTTACGGCCGCGATCAGTCGGCGCTTTACCGCTCGGCCGATCTGCGCGCCGTGTTGAACAGCGCCGAGCAAGCACGATCATGGTTCCAAGACGCGATGGGCCGCGCTGCAATTCAATTGGATACAGGCATGAACCGCCTGGGGATGGAGGCGAACGAGTTCAAAAGCCTGGGTGCGCTGCCGGATACGGTCGATCTGGTGATGAGCCATTTGGGCAATGCCGACGACCCCCCGCATCCGCTGAACAGAACGCAATTGCAGGCGTTTCAGGCGATGACGGACGGGCTGGCAATACGCCGGTCCCTGTCCGCGACGGCCGGGTTGCTGCTTGGTTCGGATTGGCATTTCGATCTGACACGAATGGGCATCGGGCTTTACGGCGGGTGGCCATATGCCGATGCAGAACCAGTCATAAGAATCGAGGCGCCAGTGATCCAGGTGCGACAGGTCGAACAGGGTGAGACGGTGGGATACGGGGCGACTTGGGTTGCCGATCAACCGCGCCAGATTGCAACGATCTCTGCCGGGTATGCTGATGGATTGATCCGGGCACTTTCGGGGGGTGCCTCGATCTTCCTTGGTGACCGGACCGCGCCGCTTGCTGGGCGGGTTTCCATGGACCTGATCACTCTGGACGTCACAGGGATAGACTGCGCGCCAGGCGACATGGCCGAGTTGATCGGCTCAAAGCAAAGCATCGACCAGGTGGCAGCCGCTGCGGGTACAATCGGGCACGAAATCCTAACATCCCTGGGTGCGCGATACATGCGTGAATACCGGAGCGAGGCTTAGGGTCGGTTCCGATAAACACGGCACCAAAACAGCAGGCGTTCTCTGGTACTTTCTGTCAAAAATACCGCTCGCCGACACGGATCACATCGCCCGGGTGAACGATTGTGGCAGGGGTCATGACGATCGGCTCGCTCCTGCCGCCGCGGCTGACCTCGATGTCATCCTCGTCAGCGCGATAGGTGAAACCACCGGCCAGGGCCGCCGCGTTCAATATTGAAAGCCCCGAACGGTAGGGATAGCTGCCCGGCTTATTGACCTCGCCAATCACGTAAATTGGCTTATAGCTGAGTATCTGAACGCTGACTTTCGGGTCGCGCAGGAAGCCGTTCCTTAGTTGCTGAGCGATACGGCCCTCCAATCCTCGCGCGTCAAGTTCGAGCGCCTTGACCGGCCCGACAAGGGGCATGGAGAATATTCCGTCTGCATCCAACTCGAATTCGCCGGACAGCTCGGCCTCTCCAAATACTATGATGCGAACACGGTCGCCCGCGGACAGGGAAAAACTCCTTTCTGCTGCGATCGCAGATTGCATTGAAAGGACACCGGCCAATCCGATAAGGCCGATCACAAGCGCGCTGGCGATTGTCAGATAGGCGATGGCATGGGCGAATGATCTGATCATTGCTGAACTCCAAAGCGGTAGGTTGCGGTGAGTGTGAGGGCGTGCGCCGAGTAGTCTTGGCCTGCTGCGCTCGAGCGCCGGATCCCCAACGTGTATTCGGGGCGCAATGTCAGGCCGCGCATGGGCGACCAATCGGCGTGGAGGTTGACATCAAAAACCCGGTCGTTGCGGGCGATGCCGCTGTAGTCGTCAAGCGAAAAGCGGGCTGCTGTACCGATCCTCAACGTTCGTAAAAGCTCGTACTCGGCGCCCAGACCGGTCGTCGTTTTGACGACGCCAGCCGCACCTGCGAGTGCGGTTTCCGTCACCTTCCGGCCAGCATCGAACGAGAGCGATAACCGCCGGGTCGGATGCCAGTCGATCTGGGCGTCGATCGCAAGGGTGCTGACATCGCCGAATGCCGCGGCCTTGTAATCATGGTGGACGAAACCGGCAGTGAGGCGGCCTTCGATCAGGCGCGATAGGCGTAACTCCACCCCGCCGAGGGCGGAAAAACCGCTGGCATCGCGTGCAGGTCCTGCCGTTGATCCGGGGCTGGTATAGTCAATGTCGAAAACACCGGTCCTGATTACGATTTCCCAAGCGCGACCGGTCGAAAAGCCCAACTCCAACCCGGCTTCCCAGCGGCGCCGGTCGCGGCTGTCCTGATCGAGACGACCGCCCCCGGCCAGTCCGACATCGTCGAAATCGATCTGGCGATAGATTGCAAAAGGGGCCATGCGAATCCGGCCAAATTCAGCGTGGGCGGCAACTTGAACCTCGACCTCGCGGAAGATTGCCGGGTCCAAAACGCCGAGCGGCAGATCCACCGACCCCCTTGCGTCATGTCCTCGTTCAGCGGCGGCTGAAAAGGACAGTCTGAAACGGCGGGTTACGTCAAGCTCACCCGAAAGTTTTGCGCGCAAGTCCAAATAGTTATCGTCGCTCGCATGGGTATAGGCGCCTGCTTCTGCTCCAAGTTCCAGCTTGACCGCATGACGGCCCCAGTCCGATTTTACGATAAGGTCTGGTGCAAGCGTGACCTTCAGTGACGACGTTGGCCGTGTCTCGGTTTTGAACAGGTTGGACTCGAAGCGCGTTGCAACGGCGATTTGCGGAACAACGACAAAGCTGCGCAGACGATATTCGTCCGTCTTATCGACCGTAGACGTATCTTGTGCGTGACCTAGCGAGACGAAAGTCACGGTGACCAAGGCCACCGTTAACGCAACGAAGCGATGCGCGTGCGCAGACATTACAGCGTCAACCAGATGGTGCCGACCGACCAGTGCATGGGATACTCCCCGCAGCGGGTTTCGAGGCAGATCCGGCGAGCGGCGTTCGGCCGTTTTCCGGGTCCGGTAACAACCGTTAACGCAAGGATGGTTATCTTTTGGTTAAGCGCCCGGTTAGGCGGGACTGCGGGATATGGGCTGTCGATGCCTGGGTTCGATCCGGCGTCGCACTGACGATGGCGGCGGCAGCCACAAGGCGCCGCACAGCGCCCCAAATGCAGGCGCCGTGCCGTCCTGTAACAACGTTTGACCGGCTTTCAGCAACGCAAAGCCAACCGCCAGCGGCAGCACCCATGGCCGGTGGCGCGCCAGAAAACGGACGCGACCGCGATAATTGAAATAGTTCGCGAATGCCGAAGCAGCGCGGCCCGCAGCCGCGGATCCGGTCGACGTGCCAACCTTGTGATGCACGATCGCCTCGGGGCACAGCAGAAGCGGCAAAGTCCCGCGCCGGGCGGCCCAATCGACTTCTTCATAGAACAGAAAATAGTCCTCTGGCATCGGTCCGGCCCGGTCCAAAAAGGCGCGGCTGGCCACCATATTGGCGCCGGAGATGAAGTTGAGCGAGGCGGTATCGGGCGGCGGCGCTATGGGCGATGCACCGCGATTGACCAGGCGGCAAACCCCAGTCCAATAACCGGTTCGCCCCCCATCCGACTGAATTGCCCCGGGCGGGTCTGCAAACAGCGTGCGTCCGCCCATCAGGGAAAATGGCGGTGCCGTCTCGAGCGCCGCCAAATACCGTTCAGGTGTTTCGGGCTGGACGGTACAGTCCGGGTTCAAGACCCAAAACCACGAGATCGCCGGGTCTTCGCGCAATCGCGCGAGGCCAAGGTTTGCGCCGGCCGCAAATCCGCGATTCTCTCGCGCGTTGATCAGCTCGATTTTATGCCGGCCGGGGCGGCGCAGCTGTGCCCTGACCAGGTCTGCTGAAATGTCCGGTGATGCGTTGTCGACAACGATGATCCGCATCGCCGGACCCGTTGTGGCACGCAGGCTTTCCAGGCACGTATCAATCACATCCGCTGAACGATGGGTGACAATAACCACCCCCAGCGGGGACATTGCCTGATGCATCTCGGTGACCCTCGCCCGTGCAAAAGGCTACTCGGCACATTTATCGTGAAGGTCAGGTTAAAAAGCGCTGCGATTTGCGCTACTGCACCGCTGACCCCCAAATTCTTGCTGCAACGTCCTCGCCACTGCCGCTCTCAGCAAACCGCGTCGATGCGCTCCAAGCTCATTGCACCTGGTACCACAGTCACGGGAATCGGCATTCGACCGCCCATACGCGCGACCAACTGGCTGACCAGCGGTCCTGGATTGTCGCCTTCGCCGGCCCCCAGAACCAGAACACCGATCTCCAGATTCTCCTCGATCAGCGCCAGCACCTCCTCGGCCCGATTGCCCTCCCGAATCGCAAATTCCGGCGTTACGCCGCTGAGATCATGCACTTCAGTAGACAGCTCGCTCAGGCGGGCTTCGGCATTGTCGCGAGCCTCTTGACGCATCAACTCGGCAACGCCCATCCAGTGCTGAAAGTCATCCGGGGCAATCACATAAAGCATGATAACGCCGCCACCCGTCTTGGCAGCGCGCCGTGCTGCGAAACGCATTGCGTTCATACATTCCGGTGTTTCGTCTACGACGACCAAGAACTTGCGCATCATTCTCTCCTGCAGGCCGACTTTCGAGGATGGCAGGATCAACGATTGTCTGCAAGCGCGACCGACATGCCGCAAATCGGCCATGGTCAAGTGATTGAGTCGTTACTTTCAGTTCAACCGCGAGGGGGCGGATGAGATGTTGAAAGTTTTCTGGCGACAACGCCGCCGTTTCGTGGCGGTTGCGGTCCTTGCGGCTCTGTCAGGACTGGCTGCAAACACAGAATATCCGGCGTTTTTGGCTCCAGCGCTTGTTGCGGGCTTTGTCATTGGATTGGCCGCAGCGACCCTGTTAAAGCCGCAATGCCGGTTACTGTTAACCCGGATGTCCATTTTCTTTCTGATTTCGGCCATTGTCAGCCGCTTTCTCGACCCTGTTTTCCTTTTGCCATTGATGGGCTTGGCAGTCGTTTTGGCGGCGTTCGTGCAACTCCCAGCACCCATGAGCGAACTGCTTCGTATCCCCGGCATTTCGCAGCTGCGCGCCGCACGGACGATAAATGCCGACCCGGATTTGCTCTGGGACTGGCTATTGCCCCGCGCGACCAACAACCATTGGGACGCATCGATCGCGGGTATTGAAGCGACCCGGCTGACAGACAAATTCTTCATCGTCTTCGCCTCGCAGGGTTACGATGACGTCGAACGGTTACCGATACAGGTCTTTGATATTGACCCGGGCCGCAGTTTTAAGATCCGAAATCTTTCGCACCGGGATGTTAATGATGGCGGTGCGGTTCAAGTCACCCAGTATACAATCGACGGCATTGAGGGCCGCCCAGGCACGGCGCGGGTGACGCTGCACGACGGCACCTGGCGCCCCGAGGTGATGGCCGCATTGGACAAGTGGCTGGACGATTTGCTGGGCGATGAATTGGAACATATAGCCGCGCAGCTTGAAGAAAGGCGCGATTACTCGATCACCGCGCGCGGATGGAGCGAGCGATTTCTCACCGGCACATGACCCCAGCTTTAACGCTGGCGTGACCGGATGAAGCCGACCTTGTCATAGGTTTCGGCCAGGATGGGTTCGGCAAGGGCTGCCGCCCGGTCGGCGCCATCGCCAAGAATGCGGTCGATCTCGGCCGGGTCAGCTTCAAGGCGCCGCATTTCGGCATTGATCGGGGCCATTCGTTCAACTGCAACTTCGGCCAGCGCGGGCTTGAAAGCACCAAATCCTTGTCCGCCGAATTGGGTCAGTACCTGCTCGGCTGTCATGTCCGCCAGCGCCGCATAAATGCCAACAAGGTTAGTGGCCTCGGCCCGGTCCTTCAGCCCCTCGGGGCTGTCAGGCAGCGGCTCTGGATCTGTCCGTGCCTTGCGAATTTTGCTTGCTATCGCGTCCGCATCATCGGTCAGGTTGATCCGGCTCATATCGGACGGGTCGGACTTTGACATCTTCTTGGTGCCGTCGCGCAGGCTCATCACCCGCGGCGCGGGCCCGCCGATAACCGGTTCGGTGATCGGGAAGAAGTCCTCGCAGCCGAAATCGTTGTTGAACTTGGTGGCGATGTCGCGCGTCAGCTCGAGGTGCTGCTTCTGATCCTCGCCGACCGGGACATGCGTGGCTTTGTAGATCAGAATATCGGCGGCCATCAGCGCCGGATACATATAGAGACCACCGCTGGCATTTTCGCGGTTCTTGCCAGCCTTGTCCTTGAACTGGGTCATCCGGTTCAGCCAGCCAAGGCGAACCACGCAATTGAAGATCCAGGCCAGTTCGGCATGCGCGGGCACCTGGGATTGGTTGAACAGGATCGAGCGCGCCGGATCCAGCCCGCACGCCATAAAGGCGGCAGCGACATGCCGTGTCGCCGGGGCCACGTCTGCCGGGTCCTGCCACTGCGTGATCGCATGCAGATCGACCATGCAATAGACGGTCTCCATTCCACTTTCTTGCAACTCGACAAAGCGTTTAACCGCGCCCAGATAATTGCCCAGCGTCAGGCTGCCGGTTGGCTGCACGCCGGAAAATACGCGTGGTGTGTGGGTCATGTCCCGAGGCTCCCGATGGAAGTGCCGGGCTTCTCTAGGGGCGTGACCGGATGGCGTCAAGCGGATCGCCGCCGCGGGCCGCGAATGTGGCGGGCTCGCGCACGCGTACCCAGGTAGACGGGTCGTTGGCAGCCTGACGGATCACAAAGCGATAACCGGTCTGATCCCAAGGCCTCACATCGTGCCGCAAGTTGTCCAAGACCAGATCGCCATGATCTGTGCGCACGATCAGGACCGCATGGTACGGCGTCTCGATCCCTTCAACCACTGCATAAAGCAGCTGATCTGCGGCCCAACCCTGCCTGATCAGTGCCATCTTCTTGGCGATCATATAGTCTTCGCAATCGCCCGCATGATGCCCCGCCGTCCAGAAATCAGACAGGCCGTACAGCGCAGCATCTGTTTCGCTGCGAACCCTGGCATTGATCCGATCGTTGATGTCCTGCAACGCGGCAAACGTTACGCTTGTCAGACTGGCGGCAGGGGCGGCGCCTGGATCGCGCGCCGCCGCAAGGTCACCAGCGCACAACCCTGGATCGCGGCGGCACATCTCGTGATAGGCACGCGGGCCCTTGTGGGCGCGCCCTTCAGTTTGCGAGGTGCCAGCGGAAAACGCCGGTGCTGGCGCACATGCCAACAGGGCAAAGAACAGAAGGCGCAACATGATCGGGCCCAGATGCAACTCGGGAGATAGAGAGCGGCTTCTGGCTCGTTCTTCTGACGACATCCTATGCACGAAGGGATCACTCGTCGGTTAACGCTTTGGCTGCCTGAAAGCTTAACAGATCGTAAACGACGGTGTGTTAACGGCCCGGCGGGTTCGGGGGTAATTCGGCGGCCACGCTGTCCGCACACCATCGAGCGAGGGCATCAGACACATCGGCCACGACACCGCCCCAACCGGACCACCGATTTCGGAACAGCCGTAAGCAACTGTAAAGCGGCGTCCGCTCGCCCTGATCGCCCCATCGCCAATCCGACCCGGCTGGCAAAATCACCCAACAGGGGGTGCCAACCGCGCCTGCAATGTGGACCGTCGTGATATCGGCAGAAATGACAAGGTCGAGGGCGGCGACCATCGCTGCGAGGCGATCAACCTCGACGCGTGGGTCAAGGTTACTGGCCCGCCACAGGGGTCGGTTCGCCATCCGGCTGATGGCTGTCGACTCGGCGGTATCTGCGTCGTATTGTAGGGAATGAAAGGTCGCACCGGACTGTTGCAGCAGCGGTGCCAGCATTTCATGCGGCAATGTGCGATCGCCGCCCCGGGCCACCGCCGTGCTGCGCCACGACAGGCCAACATTCAGCCTCCAGCCCTGGGCGTCCCAGGAACGCTTGGTCGCTGCGCGGAAATCCGGATCAGGGATCAAATAGGCATCCGCCGCCGCAGTCAGATCGGCCCAGCGCCAGGCGCTGAACAGCGATCCGTGAAAATCGAACGGGCCGTTCACTAGGTCGGACGGCAAATCCACGGTCTGGGTCGCTAATGGCGGATCGTCATAGGATCGTGCGAGCAGCGGGTGCAGACGCGGATCGCATTCGACCGTTATATTTGCACCAGCCTCCCGCAACGGTTCGATCACCCGGGCCTGCATGATCTGATCTCCGACACCCTGCTCGGCCCAAAGCAGCAGGTTTTTCCCGGCAACAGCTTCGCCCTGCCATTCTGCGTGCGGAAAGGCGCGGCGGAATTTTTGATGGTCCTCCAGTTGCCAGCGGCCCCGGTCGTACAGCGCGAGCCCCTCTGCCCAGCGCCCGGCACCGAACAGCGCCAATCCCGAACTGCGCAATAGCGTGGGGTCATCCGGCGACAGCATTAACGCCCGATCCATCAGACGTTCCGCCTGATCGAAACGTCCGATCCAATTCATGCGCCGGGCGAGGTTTCCCATGATCCGGGCGCGAATTTCCGGCGCCTCCTCTTTGGTCAGTCGAACAAGATACTCGGCGATCTCGCGGTCCAGCGTTTCGGGGTCTGTTTTGCCGGGCGCTTCACCCATCGGACAGGCCCGGCATCAACTCGGACAACAGATCGGCGTGTTCTGACAACACTTCTTCCTCTGCCGTGCCGCCCCGAACAGGCACGCGCCCGACTTCTAACATAAGCGGCGCTGCCAACGGGGTCAGCCGATCGACCCGCACGTGATCGACGCGCCCTGACGAGCGATCGAGCATCTCTTCGATCCTTCCGAAATCGACCAGGCCGCGCAAAGCTTCCTCCCTCGTGATCTCCATCAGCAGATGATCGGGATCATAGCGGCGCAAAGTGTCATAGAGAATGTCCGACGAAAAGGCGGTCTGGCGGCCGGATTTACGTTTGCCCATGACATTGCGTTCGATCAATCCCGCAACGATGGCGGTATTGCGAAAGGTGCGTTTCATCACCGTATTTCCGGCCAACCAATCCTCGAAGCCTTCCGTCAGGCCCTCGGCGCCCAGCAACGTTGCAGCATCCTCCAGTGGGCGTCGCCCCCATAACAACAGTGCGTAGTCGTTCGCCAAAAATCCCTGCGGCGCCAGGCCAGCCTCTTCCATCCGTTGTGACAACAACAGGCCAAGCGTCTGGTTCGCATTCCGCCCAGCAAAGGCATAAACGGCAGTGTGGTGGCGCGCGCCGACCGGGAAACTTTCGATCATCAGGCGATCGGGTTGTGGCAGCTCGGCATATTGGCGCTGCAACTCAAGCCATTCGCGAACGGGCGGCGGCAGTGGCCCCCAGCGCGAGGGGTCGGCCAGCAATCCCATGACCCGATGGGACAGCAGGGTCGACATGGCCAGTTTGGTTCCGGAAAAAACCGCGATCTTCGGCTCGCGCGCGGATGCGGGCGACACTTGAAGCGTCGTCTCGCGCACCGCGTCATATTGCACGACCTGACCGCCGATCAGAAAGGTGTCTCCTGGGGTCAGCGTTGCGGCAAACGCCTCCTCGACCTCGCCCAGCATCGGACCGCCCCGGCCACGGCCCATGCGGACCTTCATATACTCCTCGGCAACGATCGTGCCCGCGTTCATGCGCAATCTGGCGGCGGATCTGGGATCGCGCAGTCCCCACCGGCCATTTGAGCGCTGCACCAAACGTTGCCATTGCGGATAGGCGCGCAGCGCGTACCCGCCGGTCGCACAAAATTCCAGGCAGCGGTCGAACTGATCCCGGTCGAGCGTGCGAAACGCGCCTGCGGCGGTGATTTCTTGGTAAAGCTCGTCAGCATCGAAATCGTCGGCACACGCAAGCAACAGCATATGCTGGCACAGCACGTCGCGCCCGCCCGGAGGCAGTGGCTCAGGATCCAATGCCCCCTCGCGCACCGCGTCCAGGGCGGCATGACACTCCAGCACTTCGAACCTGTTTGCGGGCACCAGCAGCGCGCGCGACGGTGCGTCATAGGTGTGGTTCGCCCGCCCGATCCGCTGCACCAATCGTTTGACGTTTTTCGGTGCGCCGACCTGAATAACCAGATCGACATCCCCCCAATCCAACCCCAGATCCAGCGAACCGGTCGCCACAACCGCGCGCAACGCGCCCGCCGCCATGGCGGCTTCAACCTTCTTGCGAGCCTCGATTGCCAACGAACCGTGATGCAATCCGATGGGCAGGTTGTCCCTGTTCTGCGCCCATAGCGACCTAAAGAACAGCTCGGCCTGTGCACGGGTGTTGATGAAAACAATCGTTGTGCGGTTCCGGCGGATCTCCTCCATCACCGCGGGGGCCGCATAACGCCCGCCCATCCCGCCCCATGGCGGATCGCCCGCATCGGTCAGAATACCAATCTCCGGATCTGGCCCGGGGTCTGCATGATAAATCTCGGTTGCCGGGGCCAGCCATTCGGCCAGCTCATCCGCATTCTCGACAGTCGCAGACAATGCTGCGATCCGAGCGTCAGGCGCCAGCGCGCGCAATCGGGCCAGACCAAGGGACAGTTGATCGCCGCGCTTACCACCGGCCAAAGCGTGAATTTCGTCCACCACGATACGGCGCAAACTGCGAAAAATGCGCGCCGCTTCTTTTTGCGACAACAGCAGGGCCAGGCTCTCCGGGGTTGTCAGCAGAATATCCGGGGGGTCGACACGCTGGCGCGATTTCTGGCTTGCAGACGTATCGCCGGTTCGGTCTTCGATACGGAACTTCAATCCCATCTCGCCGACCGGGGTGCGCAGGTTACGCCCGATATCGGCGGCCAATGCCTTCAGCGGGGAAACGTAAAGCGTGTGCAAGCCGGTGCCGTCCCGGGCGGCGATATCGATCAACGTCGGCAGAAATCCCGCCAGTGTTTTCCCGGCGCCGGTCGGCGCCACCAGCAACATGTCCCGATCGGCCCGATCCAGCAGCGCACGCTGATGGGGGTGAAGCGTCCATCCGCGCCCGGCGAACCAACCGGCAAAGGGTTCCGGCAACAATGCGTCCGCTTCGGCCGTCATGTCACAAATCCGACATCTGATGGGCGAAAACGGACAAGACGCCCGCGCCGCGCCGGTGAATTAAGGGGGCGGGAGATACCATGGACAGATTGGACGGAGCAAACCGGTACGCCGGGCGCAGACATTTTGAGTGGCCTACCTGGCTTGCGTTGATCGGCGCCCACGCATTGTGGATTGCATGCCTTTTGATGTGGGACAGTCTGGGTCTTCTGATCGTTGCGCCTGCAGCGATTGCCACCGCGATGCATTCATCCCTGCAACACGAGATCTTGCATGGTCATCCGACCCGCAACGCTGTGATCAATGAAATACTGGTGTCGTTGCCGGTCGGCCTTTTTGTCCCTTTCCGCCGCTTTCGGGATCTGCACCTCAAACACCACCACGACGAACGTCTGACCGATCCCTATGACGACCCCGAGAGTTTCTATCTGCTGCCCGAAACATGGGGGCGGTTCTGTGTGATACGCCGATCATTGTTCGTCGCAAACGGTACATTTGTCGGCCGGATGCTGCTTGGACCGGCGTTGGCGATGCAGAGATTTTGGCGAACCGAGATCGCGTTGATGCGCAATGGCGACCGCGCCGTTCAGGGCGCCTGGCTGCGTCATGGCCTAGGGCTAGGCGCTGTTTTGCTGATCGTGTTGGCGACCGGGATACCGCTTTGGATCTATATTCTGCTGATCGCGTATCCTGGAATGTCGCTGATCATGGTCCGGTCCTTTATCGAACACCGCGCCGCGGATGAGACACTGCACCGCACGGCGATTGTCGAGGCATCGCTGTTCTGGCGATTGCTGTTCCTCAACAATAACTTCCATTCCGTTCACCACCAGCGACCCTCGGCGCCTTGGTACCGGTTGGGGCAAATCTGGCGGGCCGAACGTGACCGCGTGCTGGAGCGCAATGGCGGGTACGTAATCCGCGGCTATGGCGAGGTCGTGCGCCGTTGGGGTTTGCGCCGCCGCGAACCGTTGGTTCATCCCGAAATGCATTTGGGACGCCCTCAGGATCGATCGTGATCGCCGCGTTGCCGATGTATGACTGGCCCGAGGTTCAGGGGCAATGCGACGCGTTCTGGATCGTTGTTCGGGATCACTTGCGCGGCGCTGGCGTCGACGCACCAGGGCAACTGACCCGCGATCGATCCGGGGCGGCGGTTTGGACCGACCCGGGATTGTTATTGGGTCAGACTTGCGGATTACCATTTGTGACCGGCCGCTGCGGCGACGCTGTCGTGGTCGCCCGCCCCGATTACGGCCTGCCAGGCGCTCGGAATGGCGACTATTGTTCTATTCTGGTTTGCCGGAAGGGTGCTGGGACGACGCTGAACCAGTTCCGCGGATCCCGGGGCGCTGTGAATGAATTTGGCAGTCAGTCTGGGTGCCATGCGCTGGCGGACGCAGCGGGTACCGACACTTACTTTGGGTCTGTTGTGGTGTCGGGCAGTCATCGCCGATCTGCCCTGATGGTTGCGGACGACAAGGCTGATATTGCTGCCGTGGATGCTGTTGCATGGGCGCTGTTTCAGCAGATCGAACCTGGGGCTGCGGCAGCGCTGCACGTCATGGATCAGACGCCGTCGATGCCCGCCTTGCCATTTATCACGGCCAAAGCGAACACAGCGTTGATCCCGGATTTGCGGGCAGCTTTGGCAGCGGGATGTGCGGCGGCCATGGGCGCTGGGCTGCCAGTTGCGGTCTTGGATGCAGACGCTACCGATTATGCGCCGATCCAACAGATGGCCCGATCGTTGCGCGGCAGACGGCTTTCAAACGAGGCGCCGTCATTGCCTGTCTGAAGGTTCCACGCCATCGTATAGGTTCCTGACGGCACATTCCTCACTTGCGGGACCAATCCGCCTGTCGCATTGTCTGTCCGGACCCCCCGGGGAGGGATGTGGAATGCCACTCTTGTCCGTCAAGGACCTGACATTAGGATTTGGCCCGGCGGCAAAGATCCCGCCGGTCGTCGATGGCGTCTCCTTTGACCTGCAACCGGGTGAAGTGCTTGCTTTGGTGGGCGAATCCGGTTCTGGCAAGACCTTGACCGGTAAATCGCTGATGCATCTGTTGCCGAAGGCCGCTTCGATCCGCAACGGGACAGCGATGTTCGGGCAGGGTCCGGACAAGATTGATCTGTTTCATATGAAAGACCGGGACATGCGCAATGTGCGCGGCACCCAGGTTTCGATGATTTTCCAGGAGCCGATGAGCGCCCTGTCGCCGCTGCACCGCGTCGGCAACCAGGTTGCCGAGGTTCTGCGCATTCACAATTTCAAAGGTCCGGTCAAAAAGACCGTGCTTGAAATGTTCGAAGAGGTTGGCTTTCCAAATCCCGAGGCGGCCTGGCACGCCTATCCGTTTGAATTGTCCGGTGGGCTGCGTCAACGTGCGGTGATCGCAATGGCCATGGTCGGCAATCCGGCGGTCGTTGTGGCGGACGAGCCGACCACCGCCCTGGATGTCACCACGCAGGCGATAGTGCTGAACATGTTGAACCGCCTGCGGCGCGACCACAATACTGCGGTGATCCTGATCACCCATGATCTGGGCGTTGTCGCGAATATGGCGGACCATGTCGTTGTCATGCGCAAGGGGAAGGTCGTTGAAAGCGGTGATACCCGCACCGTGCTGTCCGAGCCGGGGCATGGATATACGCGCGCCTTGATCGCCGCGGCGCCGACTGTGCCACATGATGTGGCCGGCCATGCCGAACCTGGCCGGGATCTGATCCTGCAGGCCAGTGGGTTGTCGAAGACCTATCCCGGGCGAAGCCGCACATTCGGCGCGTCGGACCCGCCGGTTGTGGCGCTGTCGGATTTCCGCATGGAATTGGAACGCGGACAGACGCTTGCTGTCGTCGGCGAATCCGGTTCCGGCAAGTCGACGGTTGCCAAAATTCTGTTACGGGCCGAACGTCCGGATGACGGCGCAAAAATCGAATTCTGCGGGCGCGATGGGGTCAAGCAGAATGTCATGGATCTTCGCGGCGAGGCTCTGACAGCCTTCCGGCGCCGCGCGCAGATGGTCTTTCAGGACCCCTATGCGTCGCTAAGCCCGCGCATGTCGGTTCAGGATATCCTGACCGAACCGATGAAAATTCACAGCGTCGGCACCCGGGCCGAGCGCCGCGAGCGCGCGGCTTATCTGATGGGCCGCGTCGGCCTCTCGACCGATCATCTGGCGCGTTTCCCTCATGCGTTTTCAGGCGGGCAACGTCAGCGCATTGCGATTGCCCGGGCCCTCGCCCTGCAACCGGAATTGCTGGTTTGTGACGAACCGACTTCGGCGCTGGATGTATCGGTTCAGCGCGAAGTACTGGAACTTCTGGACGAACTCCGGGTCGAGATGGGGCTTAGCTATCTCTTCATCAGCCACGACTTGGCCGTCGTCGCCAAAATCGCCGATCGCGTGATGGTGATGCGCCGGGGCCGCGTTGTGGAAGAAGGCGCGACTGAAGCAATCTTCAATGACCCGCGCCACCCCTATACCCGTGCGTTGATAGCGGCCAGCCCGGAACCGGATGTCGATGCGAAACTTGACCTTACCGCAGTCGCCGCTGGGGCGGGCGCGCCTGAAAGCTGGCCCGAACCTTTTGGCTATCGTGGCGAGGCTGCGCCGGGTCTGATCGAGGTCGGTCCAGGGCACCTTGTGAGGGCAGCAGCATGAAACGAAATTTCCTGGCACCGGTGTTTGCAACGGCGCTGGCTTTTGCTTTTTGGGCCGCCCCGGCCTACGCCGGATATGATGGACCGCTGATCGAAACCGAAACGCTGCAGGGCGATTACCCGCCGATTGCCGAACGCGTGCCGGAGGAACCGCTGATTGTCGATCTCGCCGCCCGCGGCCGAACGCCGGGCAAGCATGGCGGGACGATGGCGATGTTTGTCTCGCGGTCAAAAGATGTCCGGTACATGGCAGTTTGGGGCTATGCCCGGCTGGTCGGCTATAACGAAAAGTACGAGTTGGTTCCGGACATCCTTAGGGATGTGGAAATCAGCGATGATGGCCGCGCGGTGACGTTCCGGCTGCGCAAAGGCCACCGCTGGTCCAATGGCGATCCGTTCACAACCGAAGACTTCCGGTATTGGTGGGAAGACGTCGCGCTGAACAAGGAACTATCGCCCACCGGCCCACCGGTCGAGATGCTTGTCGACGGAATACCAGCGGTCGTGACCGTCATCGACGAGGTGACGATCCGCTATGAATGGCAAGCCCCGAACCCGTTGTTCCTGCCGGCATTGGCGCAGGCGCGGCCGGTCTATGTCTATCGCCCGGCCAAGTTCATGAAACGCTATCATGCCGACTATGCCGATCCCGCGAAACTTGCCGAACGTGTCGAGAAATCCGGCAAGAACACTTGGGCCGCGCTGCACAATCGCAAGGACAACCTCTACAAGTTTGACAATCCCAAACTGCCGATCCTTCAGCCATGGGTGAACACGAAAAAGAAGAACTCTCAGCGGTATATTCTGGTGCGAAACCCCTATTTCCACCGCATTGACCGAAACGGGCGGCAGTTGCCCTATGTCGATAATGTCGACCTGGAAATTTCTGCGTCTGCCCTGATCCCGCTGACCGTGTCGACAGGTAAGGCTTCATTGCAGGTCCGCTCGTTGATGTTTTCAAACGCGCCTGCGCTGAAACAAAACGAGGAAAAACATGGCTTCGTCACCCGTCTGTGGCGGTCCGGTGCAGCGAACGAGGTCGCCCTTTACCCCAACCTGAATTACGCAGATCCCGTTTGGCGAAAGCTGTTTCGCGACGTCCGTTTCCGGCGCGCTCTTTCATTGGCTATCAGCCGAAAGGCGATCAACAAGGTGCTGTTTTATGGGCTGGCCAAACAGCGGGCAGTAGCAGCGCTGGAGGAAAGCCCGTTCTTCAGCGAATCCAATTCCGTTGCCTATACCGACCTCGATTTGGACGAGGCAAATCGGCTTTTGGACGAGTTGGGCCTGACCGAGCGAACAGGTGCCGGAATTCGGCGTCTGCCTGACGGCAGACCGATGGAGCTATATGTCGAAACCGCGGGCGAACGCTCCGAGGTTGAAGATACGCTCGAGATCATCGCCGCCACCTGGCGAAAGGTCGGCATTCGATTGCTGGTGAAACCCCAAGACCGCGATGTGCTGCGCATCCGCGCCTATGCCGGAAAAACGATGATGGTTGCCTGGTATGGCTGGAATGTCGGCATTCCGACAGCCGCGATGGCGCCAAAGGAACTCGCCCCTGTTGATCAGGCAAACTTCACTTGGCCGAAATGGGGCCAGTTCTATCAGACCAAGGGCGCGGCGGGTGAAGAGCCCGACATGCCAGAGGCAAAGCGCCTGCTGGAACTCTATCACTCGTGGCGGTATGCAACGACTGACGCAGAACGCGCCGCGGCGTGGAAGGAAATGTTGTCCATCCATGCGGAACAGTTGTTTTGCATCGGCACGGTTGCCCGTGCGCCGGTTCCAATGGTGCACGCCGCGAACCTGAAGAATGTTCCGGAAACCGGGATCTATGCCTGGGACCCCGGCGGCCAGTTGGGTGTGCACCGTATGGACGAATTCTATTTTGACGGGGCCGGAAAAGAGTGACTATCGCGCCGTGCAATTTCATGGCGTGGTTTGGCGCGGCTGCCCCGGCCAACGCAGGCCGGGCGGGGCTGCAACCGTGTCCCGGCAGCGGCAACGTCCTACGAAAGCAGGTCATCGAAACAGTGTCATGCGGGCAGTGGATGTGCCGCCATGCAGTGAACGATAGGTTGGCTGCATGATCGCCTATCTGACCCGCCGTGCACTGACCATGATCGTCACCTTGCTGGCGATATCGGTCCTGATCTTTGCAATCATCAATCTGCCGGAAGGCAACTTTGTCTCGAACCAGATTGCCGAAATGAAGGCAACGGGCGAGGAAGCCGGTATCGCGAAAGCCGAAGCCCTGATTGCTGAATACGCGCTGGATAAGCCGATCTGGCAACAATATCTGATTTGGCTCGGCGCGCTTCCCGGTTCAAATGGCCACAACGGGCTTTTGCAGGGAAATCTCGGCTATTCGTTCGAGCTTGAACAGCCCGTCGCCGAGATCTTGGGAGAGGCGGCATGGCTGACCATCGCCGTGAATTTTTCGTCTTTGCTGTTTGTCTATCTCGTCGCTCTTCCGCTTGGGACCATTGCCGCAGTGAGGGCGAACTCGGCGGTCGATTATGTCGCCAGTTTGATCGGTTATATCGGACTCGCGACGCCTAATTTCCTGCTAGCCCTGATCCTGCTCCGCTATGGCGCCGAGTACTTCAACATTCCTGTCGGCGGATTGATGGATAAGCAGTACGAAGGCGAGCCGATGTCCTGGGGCAAGGCGATGTCCATCCTGACCCATTTGATCGTGCCGACCGTTGTTATCGGAACATCTGCCGCCGCGGTCATCATGCGCCGGTTGCGTGCCAACCTGTTGGACGAACTGAACAAACCCTATGTCGAAACGGCCCGTGCCAAGGGCGTGCCGCCAACCTCGCGGGTCATCAAGTATCCTCTGCGGATGGCTCTGAACCCGTTCGTGGCGGATATCGGCAATCTCATGCCTCAGCTTGTCTCGGGGTCGGTGATGGTTTCGGTCGTGATGAGCTTGCCGACCATCGGGCCGGTTCTGTTGCAGGCCCTGAAGTCTCAGGACATCTATCTGTCTGGCTTCATCCTGATCTTTGTCAGTGCCCTGACGCTCGTCGGCATGATGATCTCTGATATCTTGCTGGCGGTGTTGGACCCACGGATCCGAATGGGCGGGCGGAGGCGCGGGGCATGACCGATCGCGCCCATTTCGTCGCCAAGGACGATTATGACGCCAGCGCCGATTTGCAGGTGCTGGACCGCAAGGATCTCGATGCGCCAACCTGGGTTCTGGTCTGGCGCCGGTTTCGCAGGCACAAGTTGGGCGTGGTTTGCGGGTTGTTCCTCGCGCTGATCTACCTGTCGCTGCCGTTCATCGAGCTGATTGCCCCTTACGATCCAAACCGCTTCAACGAAGACAAGATCTACGCGCCGCCGCAGGGTCTCTATCTCTATCACAAAGGTGAATATATCGGGCTGCACACGTATTCGACAGCGACGAAATTCGATGAAGCGACCATGTTGATCGGCGAGACGACCGACATGGAAACGCCGCTATCGGTGCCTGTATTCACAACCTGCGGCGACAGCTATCACCTGCTGGGTCTTTTCGAGAGCCGGTTTCGTGTGATCTGCCCACCGGAAGGCGAAAACCTCTTCCTGCTCGGATCTGACCGGCTGGGCCGCGATATTCTAAGCCGTATCCTGCACGGCGCCCGGCTGTCGATGACGATCGGACTGATCGGCGTCACCGTCAGCTTTGTCATCGGTCTCATCTTGGGCGGGGCGGCAGGCTATTTCGGCGGCATGGTCGACAGTACGGTTCAGCGGCTGATTGAAATTTTCCGGTCGCTGCCGGAACTCCCCATATGGCTGGCGCTGTCAGCGGCGGTACCGATCAGTTGGAACTCGCTATGGGTCTTTGTAATGATCTCGGTCATTCTGGGATTGTTGGAATGGCCGGGATTGGCGCGCGCTGTTCGATCCAAGTTTCTGGCATTGCGAGAGGAAGACTATGTCCGCGCGGCGGAGCTGATGGGGGCGAAACCGGCGCGTGTGATCCGGGCGCATATGATGCCCAACTTCATGTCTCATCTGATCGCATCGGCGACCCTCTCGATCCCGGCGATGATATTGGGCGAAACCGCGCTGTCCTTCCTGGGCTTCGGCATCCGTTCGCCGTCCGTCAGTTGGGGGCTGATGCTGAACGACGCGCTATCCCTGGGCCTCAGTGCATTGGACCTCTACCCTTGGGTTCTATGGCCCATGCTGCCGGTGATCCTGGTGGTTCTGGCGTTCTCCTTCGTTGGTGACGCCTTGCGCGATGCGCTCGATCCTTACACCTGAAGCGGCATGCAATGACCGACAGCCCAACCCATGTCCGCCTCGACGACGTTCCATGGGGCGATTATTCGGCCTGGTATCCGGCCGACCAGATGCAGTCCATGCGCGCCAAGCGCCTGATCGGCCCGGGCGGCGTGATACCCGATGATGACACATTGTTCGGCTTGTTGGAGATTGACCCTGGCGGCGGCTATCCGGCCCACCGGCACGCCGCACCGGAAGTCTACTTTGTATTATCGGGCCGCGCTGAATGCCGGTTCGGCGCCGAAGTCTTCGAAGCATCCGCGGGTTCGGTCATACGAACAGCTCCGAACCAGACACACAGTTTTACCGTCCTTGGCGACGAACCGTTCAGGGCAGTTGCCTATTGGTATGCGCCCGGCGGCGATCTGTCGGTATTGTCCTGCGACCTGGAGTTGGTCGACGAAAGCGATGGCAGTCCATGACGTTTGAAGTTGGGTACGATGTGCCGGCGGCTGTCGGTATGGCCGCCGGCCAGATCATATCACCCGCCTTGGTGATCGACCTCGACGCGTTCGAGCGAAATCTCATCTCAATGCAGCGCCAGGTACAGCAAGCGGGCGTGCGCCTGCGCACCCACGGCAAGATGCACAAATCAGCCGACGTTGCGCGTGCACAAATAGAAATCGGCGGGGCTTGCGGCATTTGTTGTCAGAAGCCGTCCGAAGCCGAGGCGTTTGCAAGGGCCGGGATCAAGGACATCCTAATCTCGAACCAAGTACGCCAACCGGCCATGATCGACCGGCTCGCCAGGTTGCCCAAAATGGGCGCACGGATCATCGTTTGTGTGGACGACGCTGCAAACATCGCCGAGTTGTCAGATGCTGCGGTTCGCCATGGCGTCGAGATTGAAGTTTTGGTGGAAATCGACTGCGGCATGGGCCGATGCGGCGTGCCGCATGGCGCCCCGGCCGCAAACTTGGCCCAGCAGATCCTTGCGGCCGCTGGGCTGCGCTTTTCCGGCATTCAAGCTTATCACGGCTCGGCCCAACACATTCGCAGCTATGCCGAACGCAAGGCAAAAATCGATATTGCGATCGAGATGGTGCGCGAAACGCTGGGCCTGTTCGACAGCATGGGCATTCAGTGCCCGATCGTCGGCGGGGCTGGAACAGGCACCTATCCGCTCGAGACGGCCTCCGGTCTCTACACCGAACTTCAGTGCGGCTCTTACGCTTTCATGGATGCCGACTATGGCCGGATCGAGGGCGCGAACGGGCATCCCGTGACGACATTCGAGAATGCATTGTTTTTGGCGTCGACCGTTATGTCCACGGCAATCCCCGGCCGTGCGGCGTGCGATGCAGGTCTGAAATCACAGTCGCTCGACAGCGGCTTGCCCCTGGTCTTTGGCCGCGACGATGTCGAATATATCGGCGCCTCGGACGAGCACGGTGTCCTGTCTGATCCCGCTGGCGTTCTGAAAGCAGGTGACCGTTTGATGCTGGTCCCCGGTCACTGCGATCCGACTTGCAACCTGCATGACTGGTATGTCGGTGTGCGGGGAGGGCTCGACGACGGTGTCGTTGAATGCCTTTGGCCGGTGACGGCGCGCGGTAAATCCTTCTGATCAGGCGCCAAGTTTATTTGTCATGCATCTGCATGAATCGGGTGACGACTGGCAACAATTCCGGGTGCAGCGGCAGCGACGGATCGCCATAGGTCCTGGCATTCGCGGCGCGATCTGGCTGCAATACGCGCTTTAGCACATGGTTCAGATCAGCGATGATGGCGAGTTCCGCCGCCGGTCTTGCCGATTTTAATGCATTTGCATCGACCTCGGTGACCTGCAGATCGCGTGTTCCCTGAACAATCAGCACAGGCAGATCGACCACTTTGATCAATACGGCAGGGTCGTGCGCGAACAGGTCGATCAGATAATCTTGAACCCCCCGCGGAAAAAGCCGCTTCAGCGTGAACTCATAGATTGCAAATTCGGCATATTCGCCCGCTTCCAGGGCATCTATCGCCCGCAAGGCCCCTTTCAAAATACCGCGATTTGCCGGGTTCGCCTGAAGTTGCTCACGCAGCAAAACACCCAACGGGCGGCCTGGTGCGGCAACAAGCACCAAGCCGCAAATGGGGCCGGGCGTCTGGGCCGCGGCCAGCGCCATCAACCCGCCCTCGCTGTGCCCCAGAACCCATGCGCACTCGACCCCCATCTTGGCGGAAGCCGATGCCGACCAAGCGCGGATGTCGGCAGCATATCCTGCAACCGTCACGTTGTTGGGGTCGATGCCGTCGCTGGCTGACGAAAACATGCCGCGCTTGTCGACCCGAATTGATGCGATCCCGCTGGTCGCCAATCCTTCTGCCAGCAACTTGTAAGCATCGGTTTGCAGTGGACCGGGCGAATTGCCATCGCGATTGGTTGGCCCGGAACCCGGCACAATCACAACAATCTGCCGCGCCCCTTCGGCGGCCAGATAGGCGCCGCCCAGCGGACCGGCCGGACCATCGATCCGAACCTCCTCGGCGCTGGCAATCGCCCAGGCCGCAGCCCAGATCGCCAAGCCCGCCGCTAACCGTTTGATCCGCATCTTTGCCACCAATCTGATCTGACATCCAAAATCCGGCACATGGGCTTTCCCGCCTTGCGCGCAATCGGATAGAAGCGGGCGCAACGCCCAAGAGGAGTAGACCATGGATTTTGCGCTGTCCGAAGAACAGATGGCAATTTTTGATCTGGCTTCCGAATTTGGTGCACAGAACATCGCGCCCAATGCGTTGGCGTGGGAAAAGGACGGCACCATTCCCAAAGCGCTCTGGCCGCAACTGGCCGAACTGGGCTTTGGCGGTCTCTACGTTTCCGAAGAAAGCGGCGGCACCGGCCTGACCCGTTTGGATGCCGTTCTGGTTTTCGAAGCACTTTCCATGTCCTGCCCATCCGTTGCCGCTTTCCTGTCGATCCACAATATGTGCGCCGGGATGCTGGATCGGTATGGGTCCGATGCGGTCAAAGACCGGTTCCTTGCGCCAGCCGTCGCAATGGAAATGGTATTTTCCTATTGCCTGACCGAGCCGGGTTCAGGGTCCGACGCCGCTGCGCTGAAGGCCCGGGCGCAGCGAACGAATGACGGCTGGCACCTGACCGGCACAAAGGCCTTTATCTCGGGCGGCGGTTACTCCGATGCCTATATCGTCATGTGCCGTACCGGCGATGACAGCCCGAACGGCGTCTCGGCCATGATTGTCGAGGACGGGGCGCCCGGCCTCTCCTTCGGCGGGTTGGAAGACAAGATGGGATGGCGCGCGCAGCCGACCCGTCAGGTCCAGATGGACAACTGCCAGGTGCCTGCCGAAAACCTGCTGGGCGAAGAAGGCCATGGATTTCGATATGCCATGGCCGGGCTGGACGGCGGGCGCTTGAACATTGCGGCCTGCTCGCTGGGCGCCGCACAATCCGCCCTGAACGCGACCCTGTCCTATATGGGGGAACGCAAAGCATTCGGCCGCACGATCGACAGCTTTCAGGCCCTGCAGTTTCGACTGGCCGAAAGCGAGATCAAGTTGAACGCATCCCGCACCTTTCTGCGTCAAGCCGCATGGAAGCTGGACCGCAATGATGCAGATGCAACTAAATTCTGCGCGATGGCAAAGGCGTTTGTGACCGAGAATTGCTCGAAAGTTGCAAATGCATGTTTGCAGCTGCACGGGGGCTACGGTTATCTGGCCAACTATGGGATCGAAAAACTGTTGCGCGACATCCGTGTGCACGAGATTCTGGAAGGCACATCCGAGGTCATGCGCCTGATTGTCAGCCGCCAGATGCTGAAG
Organism: uncultured Limibaculum sp.; assembly: GCA_951813525.2. Lineage (GTDB taxonomy): Bacteria > Pseudomonadota > Alphaproteobacteria > Rhodobacterales > Rhodobacteraceae > Thermohalobaculum. The sequence goes on along the minus strand of CATOTJ020000001.1, from coordinate 1,178,690 downwards.
GACCGGGGATAATCCAGATGGGCGACATTCATATTCGCAAGGCCGGCCGTGCCGGTCGCATCACCCTGACACGGCCCGACGCCTTGAATGCGCTGACATACGACATGCTGCGGGCCATCGAACGGGCCGTGGATGCATGGGCAACTGATGACGACGTTGCCATGATCGTCATCGATGCCGAGGGCGAGCGCGCCTTCTGCTCGGGCGGCGATATTGCCAAACTCTACGAAACCGGGCTCGCTGGCGATTTTTCCTGGGGTCAGGAGTTCTGGCGCGACGAATACCGGCTGAACGACAAACTCGCGACTTATGCCAAACCCATCGCTGCGTTCTGTCAGGGGTTCACCATGGGCGGGGGCGTCGGCATATCGCTTCATTCTTCGCACCGCGTGGCCGGGGACACGACGCAGATCGCGATGCCGGAATGCGGGATCGGCCTTGTGCCGGATGTCGGCGGGTCGTTGATGCTGGCCCGGACGCCGCAGCGCGCAGGTTTTTATCTCGCACTGACCGGCGCGCGTATGGGCGCAGCCGACGCGATCTGGGCCGGGTTTGCCGATCATTACGTGCCGGAAAATAACTGGCCCGACCTGATTGCCGCCTTGCAGCGGTCAGGGGACCCGGCGCTGATCGATCAGGCTGCCACAACTCCGACGGGTGCCGTCCTGCCAGAACTGGCAGTCGAAACCCAGCGATTGCTGCAAGGCACTACCCTTGCCGATGTTCGCGCGGCGCTTGAGGAAGACGACAGCGATTTCGCCGCCGGAACGCTGAAAAAGATGTCCCGAAACGCGCCACTGTCGATGGCCGTGATCGTCGAGATCATGCAGCGCCTCGCAAAAAGGCCGGCGGCAACGGTACGGGATGCGCTGGACCTGGAATACCTGTTTGTTGCGCGCTCGATGCAGTATGGCGATTTTCTGGAAGGCATCCGCGCCCAGATCATCGACAAGGATCGCAACCCGAACTGGCGCCACACCTGGCCCGGCGATGTTCCCCGCACAGATATCGACCGGATGCTGACACCGATGGGCACACCGTGAGCGAGGAGGCCCGCCTTCGCGAATTGATCGTTGAATTGGCCCGGTCGATGTTCGACCGCGGCCTGACCGGTGGTGCGACCGGCAACCTTTCGGCCCGCCTGTCTGATGGGCGCCTTTTGGTTTCCCCGACCGGGTCCTGTTTCGGCCGGTTGGACCCGGCGCGACTGTCGGTGATCGGACAGGATGGCAGGCTTTTAGATGGCGACAAGCCGACCAAGGAAATGCCGTTGCACGGCGCCTTTTATGAAACAAGGGCGGCGACCGGCGCGGTTGTACACCTGCATTCAACCCATTCGGTTGCGCTGTCGATGCTGCCCGGCGCCGAAGCCGATAATTTCATTCCGCCGCTCACCCCCTATTCGATCATGCGTCTGGGCAAGGTTCAGCTTTTGCCGATTTTTCTGCCCGGCGATCCGGCGATGGGCGACGCGATCCGCGGCCTCGCGGGGCGGCGGTCGGCCGTGATGCTCGCCAATCACGGACCTGTCGTGGCCGGGAAAGATGTCGAAGCGGCCTGTTATGCGATCGAGGAGTTGGAGGAAACTGCAAAGCTGGCCGTGCTGACCCGCGGAATGGGCGCAATCGGACTGAACCCCGGTCAGGTTAGATCAGTGGTCGACGCATTCGATGTCGATTGGGACTGAGCCGGCGAATCCCAGACCAGTTAAGGCCACTTGGCAACAGGTGGCATGCTCATCAGCACCGCATCGATATTGTGTCCGGTTTGCAGACCGAACTTGGTGCCGCGATCATAAACCAGGTTGAATTCGGCATAGAGGCCGCGTTTGACCAACTGCCATTCGCGGTCGGCTTCGGTCCATGCCTCATCCATCCGCTTCTCGGTGATCGGGACGAAGGCATTCAGAAACGCTTCGCCGACATCACGGGTAAAGGCAAAATCGGCATCCCAGTCGCCTGTGCAGATGTCGTCGTAAAATATCCCGCCGACCCCGCGCGCCTGCCCGCGATGGCGGATTAAAAAGTACTCGTCTGCCCAGTCCCTAAATTTTGGATAGTAGGCCGGGTCGTGCGCATCACATGCCGCCCTCAACTGGTCATGAAAGAACGCCGTATCCTCGGCCACCTCGACCATCGGGTTCAGGTCCGACCCGCCGCCAAACCACCACGCGCCCGGCGTCCAGAACATGCGGGTGTTCATATGAACAGCGGGGCATTTCGGCGACCGCATATGTGCGACCAGCGAAATCCCCGACGCCCAGAACCGCGGATCCTCGGCCAATCCCGGGATCTGGCGCCGCGCCGTCAGGGATCGCTGCGCTTCGGCACCCAGCTCGCCATGAACCGCCGAAACATTCACGCCGACTTTCTCGAAACAGCGCCCGCCACGCATCACCGACATCAGGCCGCCGCCGCCGCCCGGGCGCTCAGTTGGTGTCCGTTCGAACCGGCCCGGCGGCAGGTTCGCATGCGGGCCGCTGGTCTGGGCATCTTCCAATGCCTCGAACGCCGAACAGATACGGTCGCGCAACTCGGCGAACCAATCGGCGGCGCGGCTCTTCTCAGCTTCCATCGAATTCATCTGGGGCGTCCGGCTGTTGCTTTCCTGCATCCATATATGTCGGACATCGGTGTGAGGGGACCAACGTGGCTCGACGCCACAGGTATATTTCGGGTAATGGCATCGCACCTAAACAGGAGACATCCATGATGAGGTCGGCAATCCGCCCGTATCAGGCCTAACGCGACACCAGCGTTACCCCTGACCCGCAAACACCCAATGCCGGTGTCTGCGCAGGCTGCCCGAACCTCTCACTTCTCTGGGAAATGGATGTCCCGTTATGTTTCGCCGTTTCGAAAATTTGATCAACCCTTTCGCGCCTGCGCAAAGTGGCACGCCGCCCGGTAATCTCTGGGCGTTCTATCGTCACCACCTGGCGCCTTTCCGTCGCTGGATACCGCTGGTGCTGTGCACCGGTTTGATCGTTGCGCTGATGGAAGCAGGCCTGATCTTCTATTCCGGCCGTCTCGTCGACCTGATGACCCAGGCCGGTCCGGCTGCTTTCTGGGCAACGCATCAGATCGAGGTGCTGGTCGTCGCATTGCTAATCCTGTTTGCACGCCCTCTCGCGATTGCCATCAATCACCTGTTCCTGGAACAGACCCTGGCATCGAACATGCAGGAACAGGTGCGCTGGCGGGCGCACAAGCACATGCTGGGCCAATCCATTGGCTTCTTTCAGTCGGATTTTGCCGGTCGCCTGTCGAACCGCGTGATGCAAACCGGTCCGGCTGTCGAGGATTCGACCTATATGGCCTTTGAAGGGCTGTGGTTTGCGGGAACCTACGCTCTGGGCGCGGCGATTGTTCTGGGCCAGATCAATCTTTGGCTGGCGCTGCCCCTGTTGGCGTGGCTGGCGATCTATGTGCTTTATGTCCGCTCGGTCGCGCTGCGGGTGGCCAAGGCATCGGAAAAATGGTCCGATGCCCGGTCCATGGTCACGGGCCGTGTCGTCGACGCTTATGCCAATATCGAATCCGTGAAACTCTTCGCTCAGGACGGGCGCGAAGAAGCCTATGTCTTGTCTGCGATGCGCCGATTGCGCCTGCGGTTTCAGCGGTTCCTGCGGCTGATGACCGAACTTTCGCTGGGGCTGACGGCCATCAACGGCTTGCTGATTGTCGGCGTCATCGGTCCTGCTGTTTGGTTGTGGCAGGACGGTGTCGTGACGGTAGGCGAGGTCGCGGCGGCATCTGCGCTGTGCATCCGATTGAACGGCATGTCCGGTTGGATCATGTGGGTTACGATCCGGTTGTTCGAGCATTTTGGTGTCATCCGCGAAGGGTTGCGGTCCATCGCGGTCGATCACGCCGTCGTCGATCGACCCCAGGCCGGGCGATTGACCGTCCAAGGCGCCAATATCCGTTTCCAAGGTTTGACCCACCACTATGGCAAGGATCAGGGTGGTCTGGACGATGTTACGCTGGACATCGCAGGCGGCGAAAAGATCGGGCTGGTCGGTCGCTCCGGCGCCGGAAAGTCTTCGCTCGTCAACCTTCTGATGCGGTTCCGCGATGCCGAACTCGGGCAGATTTTGATCGATGGCCAGGACATCGCCGACGTGACACAGGACAGCCTGCGCGCGCAGATCGGCATGGTGACCCAGGACAGCTCGTTGCTGCACCGCTCGATCAGGGCCAACATCCTTTATGGCCGTCCCGACGCGACTGAAGAACAGATGGAGCAGGCCGCGCGCCGGGCCGAGGCCCACGAGTTCATTGCGGATCTGACTGACCCAGAGGGGCGCAAAGGCTACAACGCCCAGGTCGGCGAACGCGGCGTAAAGCTGTCCGGCGGCCAACGTCAACGGATCGCACTGGCCCGTGTGATCTTGAAAGATGCGCCCATTCTGGTTCTGGACGAGGCAACCTCGGCACTGGACAGCGAAGTCGAGGCGGCAATCCAGGACACGCTTTACGGCGTGATGGAGGGCAAGACAGTGATCGCGATCGCACATCGCCTGTCCACCATTCGACGTATGGACCGGATAATCGTCATGGATCAGGGCCGGGTGGTCGAACAAGGCACGCACCAGGCGCTGCTGACCACGAAGGGGCTTTATGCCGGGTTCTGGGACCGTCAGACGGGTGGCATGATCGGTGTCGCCGCCGAGTAGGGAGTTCGCTTTGCAGACGATAAGCATACGAACCGCCCGACCGGCGGACGTACCGGCGCTGCATTCTGCCATCGACACCGTCGCGCGCGAGGGGCGTTGGCTTGGCGCTGCTCAAGCTCATCCGGTCGAGGAGATGGCTGATTTCATCCGCGGGCTTTTACAGGCGGGCGAGCCAACGATCGTGGCCGTCGATCCTGACGCACCGCAGACAATCGTCGGCTGGTGCGATATTGCACACTGCAGTCCCGCCAGCCGACGGCATTGCGGCCGCTTGGGGATGGGACTTCTGCCGGACTGGCGCGGGCACGGGCTTGGCCGTCGATTGCTGCAAATTGCTTTGGATCAGGCGGATGCGCTGAGGTTTTCGCGTGTCGAACTGGATGTGGTCACCGACAACACGGCGGCAATCGCATTGTATGAACGGATGGGATTCGTTCGAGAGGGCGTCAAGGCCGGTGCCTGGCGCCTGAATGACGTGACCCGGGATATACTGCAAATGGCCCGCCGGAACCCGGGGCTGGAATAGGGTCGGTGCCCTGGGGTGGAGAGGACTTGGATGCTGTTTCGCTTCTTCGAAAACCTGATTGACCCATACCAGCCCTACGACGAACGGGCAGAGCTGCCGACGCGCCTGATCCCGTTTGTGCTGCGTTTCCTTCGGCCGGCCCGGGGTCTGCTGATCGCGACAATGATCTTATCGGCGCTGTTTGCGTTTATCGAGGCGGCCCTTGCCTGGTTCGCGGGCCGTTTGGTCGATCTCTTCTCACAAGGCACACCTGCACAGGTTTGGGAACAGCACGGCACAACATTCGTGGTGATCGCCGTCCTTTTGTTTTTGGTTCGACCGCTCATCCAAATTCTCGATGCAGCTGTGACCAGCCAGGGCTACTTCGCCCAGATCGGTGCGCTGATCAGATGGCGCACGCATCGAAGGATGCTGCGCCAGTCGCTCTCGTTCTTTGCAGATGATTTTGCGGGACGGATCGCGAACCGGCAAATTCAGCTCGCCCCGGCGATTAACGATTCTGTTCATCAGGTGACGCAAGAGCTCTGGTATTTTCTGTCGTTCATCGTCGGAACCACGGTGATTCTGGGCGAAACCGATCTGCGCCTGCTGTTGCCAATGGGTCTTTGGTTTGCAGCCTTCCTGGGGATTGCCTCATTCTTCGTCCCCCGGATCACCCGCCGCGGCAAGGCGGTCGCGGCGGCGCGCTCGACCTTGGCGGGCCGGATTGTCGACAGCTACTCCAACATCCAAACCGTCAAGCTGTTCGCCCACGCCGGGCAGGAGGAAGAATACGCCAGGACGGCGATGGAGGATTTTCGCTGGACCTTTGCCCGGGAACTGCGCCTCTACACTTGGCTGACCATCGCTCTGTCGGCGCTGTCCACGGTACTGATCGGCGGCGTTGTCGGTTATGCGATCTGGCTGTGGTCGCTGGGCGATGTCTCGGTCGGCGCGATTGCTGCTGCGGCGGCGCTGGTTTTGCGTCTGAACGGCATGGTCGATTGGATCATGTGGATGCTGGCGTCGCTGTTTCAGAATATCGGAACGGTCCAGGAAGGGATCGAGACGATCAGCCAACCCCTCCGTCTTAAGGATCGCGATGATGCGGGTGCTTTGAAACTGACGACGGGTGCTATTCGGTTCCAGGGGGTCACGCATCGTTACGGAAAACAGGTCGGCGGCGTCGAAGGCGTCGATCTGATGATCAAGGGGGGCGAACGCGTCGGTCTGGTCGGGAGGTCGGGCGCCGGCAAGTCGACATTGGTGAACCTGGCACTGCGGTTCTACGACCCTGACCAGGGCGGTGTTTTGATCGACAGTCAGGATCTGACAACGTTGACGCAGGATGGCGTGCGGTCGCACATTGCGATGGTGACGCAGGATACGGCGCTGTTGCATCGTTCGATCGCCGACAACATCCGCTATGGCCGGGCTGATGCAACGATGGATGATGTCTGGCAGGCGGCCCGCAAGGTCCGTGCAGACCGGTTTATTCCAGACCTTGTCGATCAGGACGGAAACCGCGGAATGGACGCACTGGTCGGAGAGCGCGGCGTGCGCCTGTCCGGTGGCCAGCGCCAGCGCGTCGCGCTGGCCCGCGCCGTTCTGAAAGATGCGCCCATTCTGATACTCGACGAAGCGACCTCGGCCTTGGACAGTGAAGTTGAGGCCGAGATCCAAGACGCGCTTTATTCGTTTATGGAGGGTAAGACCGTCATCGCGATTGCCCACCGTTTGTCCACGATACAGCGCATGGACCGGATCGTTGTGCTGGATGACGGGCGTATTGTCGAAGAAGGCGACCACGACGGGCTGCTTTCGCAAAACGGACTTTATGCGCGTTTTTGGCAGCGTCAATCGGGCGGGTTTATCGGTGTTTCTGAGCCGACAGCGGCGGGAGAATAGAAGCAGTCCCTTCGCCTCCACGAATGCTGGCATTCCGCCGAAATTGGGCTATGTTGCCTGCGAACGATTGTAGAACATCGGCGATTGGCCGGATGGGCGGGGCAACTTCCAGCCGGCCCTTTCAAACGGTCAGCGACCACGACCACAGCGAAAGCAACAATGAAAGTTTTCGAGCGTCTGATCGACCCATTTGCCCCCGTTACGGGGCCGCCGCCGCGCACCCTTTGGGCGTATGGGCGTTGGGCGCTCGCAGGGATTGGCCCCGCTCTTTGGCTGCTGATTGCCATCTCGATCGTGGCCGGTGCTGCCGAGGCCGGGGCAGCATGGCTGGTCGGTTGGGCCGTCGATCTTGTTGCATCGGCCAATCGCGAGACTTTCTTTGCCGACAATGCCGTCAACATCGCGCTGCTCGCGGGCTTTTTCCTGATCCTGCGCCCCGGATTGATGAGCCTGTCGGCAGGTCTGAACAGCCGTGCCTTTATGCCCAGTGTCTGGACAATGGCGCTGTTCCGGATCCACCGGCACATGCTGGGACAGTCGGTGCGCTATTACGAGGACGATTTTGCCGGGCGACTGGTGCAAAAAGAAACACAGTCTGCAATTGCACTGGCCGATGCGCTGCAGGAAGCGGTTCATGCCGTTTTGTTTGGCCTGACAACCGTGATCGCGGCGCTGATCCTGATGCAGGGAACCGATACCTGGCTGGCCATGGTGATGGTCGTCTGGTTCGTCATCTATATCTGTCTGGTGTGGTTCTTCTTGCCGCGCATCAGACGCTTGGCCCGCGAACGCGCGGACCGGCGCTCGGCCATCTCCGGCCAACTGGTCGACAGCCTGGGCCACATGACGACCGTTAAGCTTTTCGCCCATGCGGGCCGCGAATACGATGCGGCGCGCGCGGCGATCGAACGCTACCGTGTCGCAGCGTTCCGTATGGGGCGCATGACGTGGCTGTTCCGGACCTGGCTCGCGACGCTTGCAGGCGCCCTACCCGTGGCCCTGATCGGCATGGCATTCTGGCTGTGGCAACAGGGACAGGCAACGCCGGGGACCATTGCCCTGGCCGGGGTCATCTCGACCCGTCTGGCGCAGATGTCCGGCTGGATCAGTTTCACCGCGATGGGCATCTTTGCAAATGTCGGTGTCACAGAAGACGGCATCCGAACCCTGGCACCGCCCCATGATCTGACCGATTCGCCCGATGCCACCGACCCGCCGCCTTTGAACGGCCGGGTCGCGTTCGAAAATGTGGTCTTTCAATATGGGCGCGAAACCGGCGGCATCGGCGGCATAGATCTGACGATCGCGCCAGGCGAAAGGGTCGCGCTGGTCGGCCATTCCGGTGCCGGAAAGTCGACAATGGCGGCACTGTTGCCGCGACTTTACGATGTCGAGGACGGGCGCATCACCATCGACGGCATCGACATCCGTGCTCTGACTCAGGACGGGCTGCGCAGGCAGATTGCGGTCGTCACCCAGGATGCGGCCATGTTCAATCGCTCGGCGATGGACAACATTCTTTACGGCAACCCAGACGCGGGCGAAGACGCCGCCTATGCCGCCGCCCGCCAGGCCCAGGCCGACGAGTTCATTCGGGAACTGCGCGACTATAAGGGCCGCGAAGGGTATCAGGCGCATTTGGGCGAACGCGGCGTCAAGCTGTCTGGCGGTCAGCGTCAGCGCATCGCCCTGGCACGCGCGATCCTCAAAGACGCGCCGATCCTGGTTCTCGACGAGGCAACAGCCGCGCTGGACAGCGAAAGCGAGGCCGCGATTCAGCGCGCATTGGAAACGCTGATGACAGGCAAGACGGTCATCGCCATCGCGCACCGTCTGTCCACGATCAGTCACATGGACCGGATCGTGGTGTTGAATGAAGGCGTTATCGCCGAACAGGGAACCCATTCCGAGCTGCTGGCCAGTGGCGGGCTGTATTCCGGATTCTGGCAGCGCCAATCCGGCGGCCGGATCGGCGTTCAGGCAGCCGAGTAAGAAGGCCGTCAGCCCACGCCGCGCCGACGCAATTCAATCAAGGCCCCCACTCCGGTGGATTAAACTTAACCAAAAGGTTGAATTTTCGAGAGCGCCGGATATAGTAACCCAATCGGTTAACTAATGAGGTCCCAATGAAACTCCACATCTTCCCCCCGTCACCCAACTCGCGAAAATGCATGGTCATGAACCGCGAGCTGGACCTGAACATCCCCGAATCTGTGATTGATCTGCGCACAGGGGCACAGAAATCGCCAGAGATGCTGGCACTGAACCCGAACGGCAAACTGCCCGTGCTGGAATATGATGACGGCGCATCGCTTTGGGAATCCAACGCCATTGTGAACCGTTTGGCGGCGGAGAAGGACACCGCCCTCTGGCCGAAGTCGAACCTGCGTTACGACATCATGCGCTGGCAGTTCTGGGAAAGTTATCACCTTAATCCCGTCGCCGGAAAGTTCATCGCCCACCACCTGTTCGGGAACGAGAGCATCGATCTCGACGCCGCAACCGAAGAATTCGGTGCGCTGGCAGGCGTTCTGGACAGTCATCTTGCAGGCCGTGACTGGTTGGCCGGAGATGGAATGACCACTGCCGATATCTCGGTCGCTGCCATCCTCTGTTATCGCGATGCGTGTCAGATGCCGCTGGCGGCACACAGTAACATCCTGCGATGGCTGGGCAATTTGGATGCTACAGCGTCCTGGCAGGCCGTGAATATGGCGCCCGAACCGGCATAACACCGCCGCAACCCGAACATCACCAAGCGCGGGGCGCTGAAAGGCGCCCCGATCAGCTTTTGCGTTGCTTTAAAAGCTCGCGATATTCTTCGCCAAACGCGCGCGAGCGCACCAAAAGAACCGATCGCAACGCCGACAGGACCGTTCGCGACAACTCGCGCGCACCTTCCGTTTCCATCTCGACGACATAAAGCTCCAAATCCCGGTCGCTCAGTTCGCGATAGAAATAGGCCGATTCTGCATCTTGCGAAGCCGTCACATCGGCCTTGATCTTGTCGGCATTGGCGTTGATCAGAGCGAGGATCTGCTCGTGGCTCAGTGCATTCGGATTGTCGGGATCGGCATAGATCGCGGCCAACAGAACATAGGCCATGTTCATCGTGAACGCCGTGCTCCATTCATCAAGCCCGGTTGCCTTGTGAAACCGGTCGAACAACGCCAGACGCGGCGATCCCTGTTCCGTCAATTCAGCAAAGATTTCTTTACCCTCGGCCTCGACCGTTTCGCGCAGCGCCGGATCGGCGCCTGCGATCTCATAGGCCAGAACGCGTTTGCCAAATTGGGACTGATAAAAGGCAATCGATTGATCAATATCCGATTCCTCCGCCGTTCTGACCAAAATCTTGTGAAGATCGCGCGTCAAAACTGCTGACGAAAAATGCTTCTCGGCGATCTTTTGAACCGCCTCTACACTTGTATCCGAGCTGTCCCCGCTGCGGCTCTTACCCAATTCTGTCGCAATAATCTCGGGCAGGCCGTTCAGAAAGACTTCGACTTTCGCGATCTCGAAATACTGTTTCAGCTTCGCGTCAATGTCGGCCCGGGCCGCAGGTGCAGACAACGCCAGCACGACCAAGACAACGAATGAACCAGCAATTCTGCGCAACATGTTCGACCTCATCCTTTGATTTCCAACCACGACCCTATTACGGCGTCCAACATAAACGCACCAAAACGAGGGTATTGACCATAGGGACCAGACCCTAAACACAACCTTGAGACCAGCGGCGCTCTCTGTCACGGTTTTCTGAACGATGCGCTCCTAATCCGGCAAAGGAGACCGAATGACAAAGATTCTGATCGACACCGACCCGGGCATTGATGACGCTATGGCGATCCATCTGGCCTTCGCCCATCCGGATCTCGACGTGCTTGGCCTTACCTCGGTTTTCGGGAACGTTCATGTCGAAAAGGCGACGCGCAATGCGCTGCGCCTGGTCGAGCAGGCAGGCACGGATTGCCCCGTTGCCGCGGGGGCCGGGCAGCCCTTGGTTCAACCCCTGCAACCGCCTGCCTACTTCGTCCACGGGCCAGAAGGGTTTGGCGACGTACCGGCAGAAGAACCCGCCCTGGCCCCTGATCCGCGCGGCGCGGCGCAATTCATCGTGGACACGATCAACGGCCATCCGGGCGAGATCACGCTCTGCCCGGTCGGTCCCCTGACAAATGTCGCCGCCGCCCTGCGGCTTGATCCGACAATCACCGAAAAGGTTCACCGGGTCGTCATCATGGGCGGCGCCGTCGAATGCCCCGGTAACGTGACCCGGTGGGCCGAGGCGAACATCTGGAACGACCCGCACGCGGCAGATCAGGTTTTCGCTGCCGACTGGCCGATGCTTCTGATCGGTCTGGATGTGACCGAAAAATCCCGCTGCACGCCGCAGGATTTCGCCGATCTCTCGGCCCAGGCCCCGCAGATCGGCGGCTTCCTGAACGATGCCGTCGGTTTCTACTTCGAATGGCATCGTCAGAAAAACATTCTGGATGGCTGTTTCTTACATGACCCATCCGCGATCCTGGCCTGCGCCGACGCCGGTCTATTCACGACCCGGCAAATCCCGATCCGGGTCGAGACCGAGGGCGAGCAAATCGGCCGCACATTGCCCAGCCCCGACACAGGACGCCGCCCCAGCGACGTTGCGCTGGATGTGGACAGCGACCGGGTCCGCAAGCTTTTCCTGGCCCATTTGGGCGCCGCAGATGCTTGCCGTGCCGCGCGGTTAGGCTAGGCTACCCACAGCACCGGAGGAAACATGTTCGACATCCAGACCGTCAGCTACACCGGCGCCGATGCGCCCGCGGCCTTCACGACCAGTTTGCGTGAAACCGGATTCGCGGTTTTGACCGACCACCCGATCGGCCAGGATCGTATCCAGGCGACCTATGATGCGTGGGGGCGCTTTTTTAACTCGGATGAAAAGCACGAATACACCGTCGATCCGGTAGCTCAGGACGGATACTTTCCATTCAAATCCGAAAATGCCAAAGGCGCCAAGGCCAAGGATCTGAAGGAGTTCTACCACGTCTATCCGAAAGGCCGCGTGCCGCCGCGGCTGGAGGCCGATACCCGCGCGCTCTTCAACGATCTCGTCGCAGTCGGCGCCACTTTGCTCGGCTGGATCCAGGACCATGCTCCCGCGGACATAAAGGCCCGGTTTTCGGAAGCCCTGCCGCAGATGCTGGCAGGGTCGCAGCAGAACCTGCTTCGGATTTTGCATTATCCGCCATTGGACGAAGCCCCTGAACCGGGCGCCGTCCGCGCCGCGGCACATGGCGATATCAATCTGATCACAGTCTTGCTTGCCGGGTCGGCGCCCGGGCTGCAGGCACAGGACACTGCCGGGAACTGGCACGCTGTTCCTTGCGATCCAGGAATGATCGCCATCAATTGCGGCGACATGCTTGAAATGGCGTCGGGCGGGTTTTTCCCGTCGACGATTCACCGGGTCATTAACCCGGAAAAAACCGAAACAGGCGCCCGTTTCTCGATGCCCATGTTCCTGCACCCCCGGCCCGAGGTGATTTTGCGCCCCGGAACATCGGCAGATGACTTTCTTCAACAAAGATTGCGCGAAATCGGGCTGAAGTCCTGACATTCTGCTGAATATCTGCACCTAACACTCGAAGACCCGGTCTTTTTTCCGGGCTGAAACCGCCCATCTTTTCGGTGCGGCATCAAAAACGCTTTGAACAAACTGAATTATAACCTGGGGAGAAAAATCATGGCCGATACGTTTCATTTCGAAATGCAAGACGACGCCAAAACACCGGTGGAAGACGAAGTTACAATCAATTTTGCCAGAATTATTTATGACGTCGAGGACACCAGTGCATCCGCGCCGCCGACCGAACATGTGACGCTGAACTATGAAAAGATCGTCTGGACCTATTCCGAACTGAAGGAGCAGTCCAACGGCTATACCGAGGTCGAATGGACCTATTTGCAGCCCGAAGAAGGCGGTCCAGCCGTCGACAAGATCGAGTGGGTCTTCTAGTCCCAAGACTGTCCCCCCCTGACCCACTCAGCCGGCCCCGCGGACCCCACCCGCGGGGCCGCGCACTGTTAGGGCTTAACCGCAGCGCTCTGGTGTGCTTATGCTAGCGCAGACAAATGCGGAGGAGTCCTTTCCAATGATCAAAAAACTTCTCGGTGCCGCTGCGGCCGCACTGATTGCCACCACAACTGCATGGGCCGATGCTGAATTTAAACCGGCCGTCGTCTATGACATGGGCGGAAAGTTCGACAAGTCGTTCAACCAGGGCGTCTATAACGGCGTCAAAAAGTTCACCGACGAAACCGGCATCGAAGTCATGGAATTCGAGGTGACGAACGAAACCCAGCGCGAGCAGGCCATGCGCCGCATGATCGCCCGTGGTGCCACGATCGTCCTGGGTGTCGGGTTCGCCCAAGCCGATGCGATTGCTGCCGTTGCCAAGGATAATGCCGACAAGCAGTTCGCCATCATCGACGTTTTCTGGCTCGACGCGCCGAACCTGCGCCAGTACGCATTCAAAGAGCATGAGGGTAGCTATCTGGTCGGCGTTGCCGCCGCAAAAGCTTCCAAAACCGGCAAAGTCGGATTTGTCGGCGGAATGGACATCCCTCTGATCCGTAAATTCGCCTGCGGGTACAAACAGGGCGTGATGGACACAATGGCAGACGCGGAAGTTATCGAAAACATGACTGGCACGACCCCTTCTGCCTGGAACGACCCGGCAAAAGGCGCCGAACTGACCCAAGGCCAGATCGATCGCGGCGCTGATGTCATCTATCACGCCGCAGGCGGCACGGGTTCGGGCGTTATCCGTGCAGCAGCCGAAGCCGGTAAACTCGCCATCGGCGTCGATTCAAACCAGAATGGCATGGCCCCCGGCTCGGTCCTCACCTCGATGCTCAAACGCGTCGACGTGGCGGCCTACGAAACACTGAAAGCCGCCTCCGAAGGCAAGTTCGAAGCCGGTGTGTTCACCCTCGGCCTGGCCGAAGGCGGCGTCGACTGGGCGCTGGACGAGCACAACAAGAAGCTGATCACCGACGAGATCAAGGCTGCGATCGAAAAGGCCAAGGCCGACATCATCGCGGGCACGATCACGGTCCACAACTACGAAGACGACAAGAACTGCCCGTTCTGACGACGGGCAGGCCGATGACCGGCTTGATCTCGACATCAGTAACCTTGCGATTACCGGCCCGGGCAAACGCCCGGGACAACCGGGCGCCCGTGCCCGCCGCCGCTCCGCAGATGCGCCGGGCATTGCGCAGATGAGCAGGTCCGAAAAAGGCTTCCAGGTCCGCGCTCTGGGCGAAATTGCCATCCGGTGCCGCGACCGCGCTGCCATGGCCAAGTTCTACAGCGATGTCATCGGCCTTGAAAAACTCGCTGACCGGGGCCAACGCATCACCTTCTTTCGCATCGCCCCAGGGCATGCCGGGCACACGGCAGTCCTGGCGCTTTTTCAGGCCGAGCCGGGTGAAGCCGCCGGAACCGGCGCGGCATCCTCACTCCACCACCTCGCATTGACACTCGGATGGGAGGAGCAGGATCACGCCATCGCCTGGTATGAGGAACTCGGCCAACCCTACCGCATCGAGAATTTCGACTGGATCGGCTGGCGCGGCATTTTCACGGAAGACCCGGAAGGCAACACCGTCGAACTGGTCGCCGCCATGCCGGGGGCAAACCCGTGACCGCCCCTGCCGTTCGGCTGCGATCCATTACAAAGCGTTTCGGCGCCGTGTTGGCGAATGATGCCATCGATCTCGACATCGCGCCCGGCACGATCCACGGCATCATCGGCGAAAACGGGGCCGGAAAATCGACACTCGTTTCGATCCTCTACGGTTTTTACACGGCAACAGAAGGCCGGATAGAAATCGACGGCGCGCCCGTGCATATAACCTCGCCATCTGATGCTATTCGTCTGGGTATCGGCATGGTGCACCAACATTTCATGCTGGTCCCCACCTTCACGGTCCTTGAAAATGTGATGCTGGGCGCCGAAGGCGGTGCGCTTCTGGCAGGCGGACGCGCCGAGGTGCGGGCTGAACTACTTCGTCTCGAAGAAGAATTCGGCCTCAAGGTCGACCCGGATGCTCTGGTCGGTGATTTGCCGGTCGGACTGCAACAGCGGGTCGAAATCCTCAAGGCCCTGCGCCGCGGCGCCCGGATCCTGATCCTCGACGAGCCGACCGGCGTCCTGACGCCGGACGAGACCGAGGGTCTTTTCCAAATCCTGCGCGGCCTCAAAGCCTCCGGAGTTACCTGCCTTCTGATCACCCACAAATTGTCCGAGATTTTGGCGGTTTGCGACGGCGTTTCGGTCATGCGCCGGGGCCGGATGGTCGGCCACCGCGAGCCTGCCAAAACGACCCGCGAAGACCTGGCCGAATTGATGGTCGGACGAAAGGTCGTGCTGGAAACCGACCGCGGTATCAGCGTTGCCGGGGTCGCAGCCCTTTCCGCCAACGGCCTCACCTGGCGCGATCCAACAGGCGCTACGCGTCTTCATGATATCTCGTTCCAGCTTCGCGAAGGCGAAATCCTGGGCGTTGCCGGTGTTTCCGGCAATGGCCAGTCGCAGCTACTGGATGTGTTGTCGGGGATTGTCCCGGTTCAGCAAGGCAGTTTCGAATTCCTTGGCCGCACGGTCGATCGCGCCCATCCTGCCGGCCCTGGTACCATGCGCGCCCTCGGCCTTGCCCATGTGCCCGAAGACCGACACCGCCGCGGCCTTGTTCTGCCGTTCGAAGCGCGCGAGAATGCGGTCCTCGGGTATCCCGCCGTTGCCGGGCAGGGACCTTGGGTTTCGCCAAAATCGCTCGACGACACTGCGCGGCCACTGATCGAAAACTACGATGTGCGCCCACCTGATCCGCGCCTGCCCGCCCGGGGCTTCTCTGGCGGAAATCAACAGAAAATCGTCATCGCCCGCGAAATGGCCGCGGCCCCGAAAATCCTGCTGGTCGGCCAACCGACCCGCGGCGTCGATATCGGCGCGATCGAGTTCATTCACGCGCAGCTCATCCATCTTAAAGAACAGGGCGCAGCGATCCTTCTGGTCTCGGTCGAGCTTGATGAAATCCTCGCGCTGTCCGATCGCATAATGGTCATGAACGCCGGGCGGATCGTCGGCACCACCGCCCGCGACCGGGCAACCCGCCAGCAACTCGGCCTCATGATGGCAGGAGAGGCGGCATGACCGGCGTCTTCTGCCCTACCGGACCCAAACCCTCCCGGCCGGATGCCGTGGCACATACCCGCGAACTCCCTACCCGTTCTTTGGTCCCTAAATTTCCCGGGCGCGCGGGGGCGGCGCCGCCACCCGGCGCACGGCGCCGGACCCCAACACGCCCCATCCCTCTCACGATCCCGCAAGAGGCCATCCGATGACCCCGCTGCCGCGCTGGGTCGAGGTCGGTATCGTCCCGCTCATCAACCTGACGCTCGCTTTGATTGTTGCGGGCCTCGTCATCGCCATGGTCGGCGAAGATCCGTTCCAGGCCGTGTGGATCATGATCAAAGGCGTCTACGAGATCCCCGGCTCTTTCGGCTATACGCTCTATTACGCGACGAACTACATCTTCGCCGGGCTTGCCGTCGCTGTCGCCTTTCAGGCGATGCTGTTCAATATTGGCGGCGAAGGGCAGGCGATGCTTGGCGGCCTGGGCATCGCTCTGGTGTGCCTCGCCCTCGATCCCTACCTGCCGGGATTTCTCGTCATCCTTCTGGCCATCGGCGGCGCCGCGCTCTTCGGTGCGCTCTGGGCATTGATCCCCGGTTGGCTGCAAGCCTATCGCGGCAGCCATATCGTGATCACGACGATCATGTTCAACTTCATTGCCTCCGGCCTGCTGGTATGGCTGCTCGGTGGTATCTTGATGAGCGACGGCCAAGGCTCGCCGCAGTCGCGCTTCTTCGCCGAAGCGGCCTGGATGCCCCGCATTCACGACATTCTCGGCGCTCTGGGTATCCAAACAGCGAAATCACCGCTTAATTTTTCCATCGTCATCGCAGCGTTGGCTTGCGTCGGTGTCTGGGTCCTGATCTGGCGCACAAAGTTCGGCTATGCGCTGCGCGCGATGGGCCATTCCGAACCTGCCGCCGAATATGCGGGCATCCCGGTGCGGCGCATGATCGTCGTCGCGATGCTTATCTCCGGCGGATTGGCGGGCTGCATGGCGCTCAACATCATCCTCGGCGATCAGCACAAGCTGGTTCTGAACTTCTCTGCCGGTTACGGGTTCACAGGTATCGCTGTTGCCCTGATGGGCCGCAATCATCCCGTCGGCATCGTCATGGCGGGCCTCTTATTCGGCGCGCTCACCCAGGGCGGCACCGAGCTTGATTTCGAATTCACCTCGATCACCCGCGAAATGGTTTTGGTCGTGCAGGGTCTGATCATTCTCTTTTCCGGCGCACTGGCGCATATGTTCGTGCCCTGGCTGATCCGCATTTTCGCGAATAGGACCATGGGCCATGCCTGAGCTGCTGGCAGATATCATTTCGATCCTCGGCGGCACACTGCGCCTGGCCACACCGCTGATACTCTGCGCCATGGCCGGGCTGATTTCAGAACGCTCCGGCGTTATCGATATCGGCCTGGAGGGAAAGCTGTTGGCTGGCGCCTTTGCCGCCGCCGCCGTGGCCTATCTGGCGGGCACCACGACCGCCGCCCAGATCGGCGGCGAAGACGGGCACTGGATCGGCCTTGATGCCGAAACGCTCGCTTCCATTCTCAATTCCGCCGCGCCTTGGCTGGGCCTTGTTGCCGCAATCATCGTCTCGGTCGCATTTGCCCTTATCCACGGCTTTGCCTGCATTACCCACAGGGGCGAGCAGATCATCTCGGGCGTGGCCATCAATATTCTCGCTGCCGGGCTGACGGTCGTCGTCGGCCATGCGCTCTTTGCCAAAGGCGGCGTTACCCCGGATCTGACCTCCGGCCAGACGTTCGGCGCCGTGACTCTACCTGGCGCCGAGACAATCGGCACCGTTCCGATCCTTGGCCCGCTTTATGAAAAACTGCTCTCGGGTCAAAACCTGCTTGTTTATGTGGCGCTTTTCGCTGTCGTGATCGTCAGTTTCCTGCTTTATCGCACCACATTCGGGCTGCGCCTGCGCGCCGTCGGCGAAGCGCCTGCGGCTGTCGACACCGCGGGCATCTCGGTTCCCTGGCTTCGCTACCGGGCGCTGATCATCGCAGGCACGCTCTGCGGCATCGCGGGTGCCTATCTCTCGACCGGGCATGGCGCGGGATTTGAGCGCGAGATGTCGGCAGGCAAGGGTTTCATTGCTCTCGCCGCGATGATCTTCGGCAACTGGCGTCCGGGCATGGCACTTCTTGCGTGCCTGCTTTTCGGCTTCCTAGACACGGTCGGCCCACGCCTGCAAGGGCTGGAACTGCCGTTGATCGGCGAAGCGCCCGTCGCCCTGATCCCGGTTCTTCCCTACATCTTCACCGTCATCCTGCTGGCCGGGTTCTTCGGCCGCGCCACACCGCCGCGCGCCCTGGGAACGCCCTATGTCAAAGAACACTGACACCCAAAACCTCGCGGCGATTGTCGCAGCCGCCTGCGCTGCCCGGGCCAATGCATACGCGCCCTATTCCAACCATCCCGTCGGTGCCGCCATCCTGGATGAAAACGGCGCCATCCACACGGGCTGCAACGTCGAAAACGCCGCCTATCCCCAGGGCGTCTGCGCCGAAGCGTCGGCCATTTCCGCGATGATCGGCGCCGGTGCCCGGCACATTGCCGCCATCGCGGTGGCAGGCCCCGGCCCGGCGCTGTGCACGCCCTGCGGCGGCTGCCGCCAGAAGATCCGCGAATTCGCGGCTCCGGATACGCCGGTCCTGGTCTGCAGCCGGGAAGAGGTCGAGCGCGAGTTCACCCTCGACGACCTGCTTCCCGCCTCCTTCGGCCCGGACAATCTCGACACCTGATCACGCGCCCATGACACGCCAGCCCCTTTCAAAGCTCGACGGCCAATCCTTCGATGTCGTCGTGATCGGCGGCGGCATCAACGGCGCCAGTTCCGCCCAACACCTCGCCGCAGCCGGTTACAAGGTCCTGCTTGCCGAAAAGAACGATTTCGGGTCCGGCTCGACCGCGCGCTCAACCCGTGTTCTGCATTGCGGCCTGCGCTACTTCGAAACGCCGCGCCCGATTATCGATTTCGCGCGCTCACCGCGAAAACTCGCGATCTCGCTCCGCATGGCGCGCGCGTCGATGGAGATCAGGGGAGAACTGGTCAAAGACAGCCCGCAGCAGGTCCGCCCTGTGACCCTCATGATCCCGGTTTTCCGGGATGGTCCCTATCCCGGGTGGATGGTCGATCTCGCGTTCCGCATTCTCGGTCGTTATGGCCCACGCGATGTGCCGCTGGACTACCGCCGCCTGCCCGCGGATCAGGCGCTGGGCCTGCCGTTCATCCGCGATATTACAGACGCGAACCGGCTGCACTCAGTCGGTCTTTTCACCGAATATGTCTTCCGCTGGCCGGTAAGGCTTTGTGTCGACGCCGCGCTCGATGCCGAACGCATGGGCGCCATCATTCTGAACCATACCGCCGCGACCCTCGGCCAATGCGCCGGGGGCAACTGGCCCGTCACCCTGACCGGCACGGCCGGAACCACCGGAACCACCGGAACCGCAACCGTCCATGCCGCGCGCGTCCTCAATGCCGGCGGCATCTGGATCGACCGGGTCAATCACACCGCACGCCCCGAGACGGCCAGCATGATCCTGGGCACCAAGGGCGCCCATCTGGTCACGCGCCTGCCCGGCGACTATGCCGACTATGGGATCACCGCCATCAATTCCATCGGCGAGCCGCACTATATCGTCCCCTCCGAAGGCGGCCTGCATACGATCGGCCCGACCGAGACGGTCTATGAAGGCGACCGGGACGACATTCGTGTCGATGCCGACGATCGCCAATTCCTGCTCGACGAAACGCGTGCCTTGATGCCGGGCCTCGGTGTCAGCGATGACGACATCGTCTATGGCTGGGCCGGGGTCCGCCCTCTTGGCCGCGATCCGGGCTTCCCAAAGGGCAAAAGATCTCTTGAGGTGCATGACTTGGCCGCGCGCGGGCTTCCCGGTGCCCACGCAATTACCGCTGGCCCGATCATGACCCACCGTATTGCGGCGCGCGAGTTGACGGCGCTGATCAAAAAGACCTTGCCACCATCCGGCCCGCCGCAATTGCTGGATTATTCTCCGCGACGCTTTCCCGATAACCCGAACGCCCTGCCACTGGTGCCGGGCGACACCTCGCTGCGCCTCTCCGATCTCGCGCACGCGGCGACCCACGAACACGCACGCGATCTGGCAGATGCGGTGATCGGGCGGACAACGGCGCTCTTTCGTCACCGCCTGACCGATGATCAGATCCGCGATGCTGCCGGTGCCATGGCGGCGCATCTCGGCTGGTCCGCGGATCAGGTCGAGGCCCAGATCGCCGATCTCAAACGCCGGATGCGACAGACCTATCTTCTGTAGAACGGGGCTCGCCCCGAAGTTCTTGCGGGATTTAAACCAAATTTTAGCAATCGGCGCCTATACCTCTGCGGGCATGCCGGCCCGGAGAGATACCGGTAACTGTAAGGCCAAATTAAAATCGATCGTAAACGGTCCCCGAGAGGGTTGGCGTAAAACACCTCCCTAGGGTCCGTGGTATACCCGTCCCGACAAGGCGGGCCCGAAGTGGTGGCGGCGTCGTCATTCACATATCGCCCTCACCAGGCGAACAGAATCGTAGCGTCAGATTTCCGGTTCAGCGCCCCTTAAGGCAGCGAACCACCCCCGGGCGGCAGGCCCGCCCCATCCCGAGATAAGCAATACGACCGCCGGACCCGTAGGTGCGTTTCAACGCACCCCCGCCAACGCGTAGCTGGCCGGGCGGCGCCGCAATTTCCGCGCACGACCTGCTTGCAGCCGCACCATCCCCCACATTGACTCTGCTCCACATAAGAACAAAAAAGGAACAAACACCGACTCATCACCCGGATCCCGCCCATGCCCCGCCGGATCATCGCTACCGCTCTTCCCTGGCTTGCCGCCGAACACCGGCTGCGGGCCGAGGGGCAGAGCGGGCTTGCCACAGCGCTTGCGGCGCCTTTCGCAGTGGTCGAAACGGCGCAGGGCACCGTGCGTTTGGCGGGCGTGAACGCGGCGGCTGCCGCACAAGGCCTCGGCCCTGGCCAATCCCTGACCGATGCCCGCGCGATCCTGCCTGACCTTTTGACCCGCCCTGCCTCGCCCGAACGCTTGCAGGCGTTCCGCGCGGCACTGGCCCGCTGGGCCGAGCGCTTTTCGCCCCTGGTCGGTCACGGCTATCGCGATGCCCTGATCCTGGATGCCACCGGTGCCGCTCATCTTTTTGGCGGAGAGGAGGCGATGCTCGACGCCCTGACCATGGGTCTGGCCGAACATGGCATCACCGCGCGCACTGCCATCGCCGACACCAAGGGGGCGGCCTGGGCGCTGGCTCATTATGGCCGGGACCGGGTGGTCCAGCCGGGGCGCTCCCGGGCTGCGATCGCCGATCTGCCGACCGCGGCGCTGCGCCTGGACGACGATGTTTGCGCGGCGCTGGCCCGTGTCGGCCTGACCACGATCGAACCTCTGACCCGGATGCCCCGCGGCGGTCTGGCCCGGCGCTTTGGGATCGAAACGATGCGCCGGCTCGATCAGGCCCTCGGGGCCGAGCCGGAGGCCGTCGCCCCCGCCCGCCCGCTGCCCAGCTTCTCGACCCGGCTGACCCTGCCCGAACCGATCGGGCTGGTTGCCGACGTGATGGGTGCGCTCGATCTTTTGCTCGAACGGCTCTGCCAGCAGCTCGAGACCCACCAGATGGGTGCCCGCGCGCTGACTCTGGCCGCAAGGCGCGTCGATGGCGAAGACCAGTATGCCGCCATCGGCCTGGCCCGCCCGGCCCGCGACCCGATGCGCCTGCGCAGCCTGTTCGAGCGCAAGGTCGGCGAGATCCGCTCTGGCTGGGGGATCGACGCGCTGCGCCTGGTCGCGACCGAGGTCGAGCCACTCAAGCCTGTCCAGATGACGCAGGCTCATCGCGAGACCGAAAAGGCCCGGCTTGAAGATCTGCTCTCGCGCCTTGGCAACCGGACAGGGTTCGAAAGCATCCTGCGCTTTCTACCTGCTGAAAGTCATATCCCCGAGCGCGCCTTTCTGGTTGCCGCCGCAGCCCATTCGGCGCCAGGGGACTGGTCGCGGGCGCCGCCGCGCCCGCCCCGACCCATCGCGCTTTTTGCCCCCGAAGCCCTGGCGCCCGGGTCTCATCCGCGCGCTACCCCGCCCGAAAGGCCGGGGTCTGCACCGTTTGCTAGCCAGTCTGCCAGTCCGGCCGCTACCCCATCTGCGACCCCGTCAGCTACCCCGCCCGCCCGGTTCACCTGGCGTGGCCGCGAACTGACCTCTGCCGGGGCACAAGGTCCCGAACGTCTGGCCCCGGAATGGTGGCTCGACGACCCGGCCTGGCGCACGGGTCCGCGCGATTATTGGCGTGTTCAAACCGGAGAAGGCCCGCGTCTCTGGCTTTTCCATACGCCGCTACAGCCCTCCTGGTATGCCGAAGGGGTGTTTGCCTGATATGACCCTGCGCATCCCGGAACTGGCAGCCACAACGAATTTTACCTTCCTGACCGGGGCCTCTCACCCTGAAGAGATGGTCGAGCGCGCTGCCGAACTGGGCCTGTCTGCCATCGCTGTCACCGACCGCAATTCGGTGGCCGGTGTCGTGCGCGCCCATGTCCGCCTGCGCGAAATGCGCCGGGAAGCGACCCGGATCAAGCCGCGCAATATCAGCGGCACGGATGTGCGCGAACATGCGGCGAAGGTTCAGGCTAAAACCCAGATCAAAGCCCAGACCAAAACCCAGACCAAAGCACGCTCTGAACGCCGGATCGATCCGTCATCGCGCCTGCCGGAAGACGAGGCGTGGGAGCACCTTAAGAAGAGGCCGTCCAGGCAGGCTTCGCCCGGGGTTCATAAGACACAGTTCAACCGCGCGCAGTTCACCCAGGCCGAGCGGGCGGGGAAGTTGCCGGACCCAACCCAGGCTCTGCCCCCGTCCGGGCCCGAGCGGCCTGTCCCCCCGGGATATTTTGAGGCCAAAGAAGGCCAGCACGAAGAAAGCTTGGGTGAAGAAAGCCAGAACCAGCCGGATCCCTTGCCCAAACTGATCATCGGGACACGGTTGGTGTTGGCCGATACGCCGGTCCAGTTCATCGCCCTTTGCCCGGACCGGGCCGCCTATGCCCGGCTGTGCCGTCTGCTGACCGTAGGGAAGCGCCGGGCCGAAAAGGGGGGTTGTCATCTGGAACTCGAGGATCTGGCCCGCGGCGGCGATGGTCTGATCCTGATTGCCGATTTGCCCGACCCGCTGGCGCGAGGATCTGGCAGCACACCCGGCAGCGCCCCCGGTGCGCAGGCCCCGCCGGGCGGCGCGGGTGCTGCCGCTGATATCCTTGGGGCGGCGGCGCGCCGCCTTGGGACGGCGCGGCTTTCCGTGGCGCTGGCGCCTGCCTATGACAGCCGCGATCGGGAAAGATTCGCAGCACTGGCCGAACTGGCGGCGGCCCATGACCTGCCGCTGACCGCCACCGCCATGCCCATGATGCACCGGGGCAACCGGCGCCAGCTGGCCGACATTCTGACCTGCATTCGCGACCGCTGCACGGTCGAGACATTGGGCCACCGCGCCTTGCCCAATGCCGAGCGGCATCTGCGCGGTCCGGACCAGATGGCCCGGCTTTTTGCAGGATACGAGGCGGCGCTGCAGGCCGCTCAGGCCGTCGCAGATGCCTGCACCTTCTCGCTGGATGAACTGCGCTATGAGTATCCGGACGAAGGCAATGGCGAGACACCGCAGAACCGGTTGGCTCGGTTGGCGGCGGAAGGGCTGGCATGGCGCTATCCCGACGGCGTGCCAGAACGCTCGCAGGCGCTGGTCGACCGCGAACTCGCGCTGATCGGCAAGCTGAACTACGCGCCCTATTTCTTGACCGTCCACGATATCGTCGCCTTCGCCCGGTCGCGCGGCATCCTCTGTCAGGGGCGCGGGTCGGCGGCAAACTCGACCGTCTGCTATGCGTTGGGCGTGACCGAAATCGCACCCGATACGATTTCGATGGTGTTCGAACGCTTCGTGTCCGAGGCGCGCGACGAGCCCCCCGATATCGATGTGGATTTCGAACACGAGCGCCGCGAGGAGGTGATCCAGCATATCTATGAACGCTATGGCCGCCACCGGGCGGGCCTGACCGCGACGGTCATTCATTTCCGGTCCCGCGCGGCAATCCGCGAGGTCGGCAAGGCCATGGGGTTGTCGGTGGATGTGACCTCGGCACTGTCGGGCCAGGTCTGGGGCTGGTCGCGCGAGGCGATCCGGGACGAGCGCCTGAAGGAAGTCGGCCTCGACCCCGCCGACCGCCGCCTGAAACAGACCCTGGCCCTGGTCGAACAAGTCATCGGGTTTCCCCGGCATCTGAGCCAGCATGTCGGCGGGTTCGTCATCACCGCGGGGCGGCTGGACGAGCTTTGCCCCATCGAGAATGCGGCGATGGACGACCGCACGGTTATCGAGTGGGACAAGGACGATATCGACGCGCTGGGCATCCTGAAGGTCGATGTGCTGGCGCTGGGTATGCTGACTTGTATCCGTAAGGCGTTCGACCTGATCGCCGCCCATATGGGCACGCGCTATACGCTGGCCAGCGTGCCGCCCGATGACGCCCAGGTCTATGACATGCTGTGCGCGGCCGACAGCCTGGGCGTCTTTCAGGTCGAGAGCCGGGCACAGATGAATTTTTTGCCGCGCATGCGCCCGCGCAATTTCTATGACCTGGTGATCGAGGTCGCCATCATCCGCCCCGGCCCGATCCAGGGCGACATGGTCCACCCCTATATCCGGCGGCGCCGGGGGCTGGAGGAGGTCACGTTCCCATCTGACGAATTGGGCGAAGTGCTGGGCAAGACGCTGGGCGTGCCGCTGTTCCAGGAACAGGCCATGCGCATCGCGATTGTTGCCGCCGGTTTCACGGCGGAGGAGGCGGACATGCTGCGCCGGTCCCTGGCCACATTCCGCAAGACCGGCACGATTTCCAGCTTTCGCGAACGGTTCATCGGCGGCATGGTCGAACGCGGTTACGAACCCGATTTCGCCGAGCGCTGTTTTTCGCAGATCGAAGGGTTCGGCGAATATGGCTTTCCAGAGAGCCATGCGGCGAGTTTTGCCTTGCTGGTCTATGCTTCGGCCTGGCTGAAATGCCACCATCCTGCGGTCTTTGCCTGCGCGCTGCTGAACTCTCAGCCCATGGGCTTTTATGCCCCGGCCCAGATCGTGCGCGACGCGCGCGAGCATGGGGTGGTGGTGCGCCCGGTCTGTGTGAATGCATCCTTCTGGGACAACACGCTGGAGGCCGACGGCCGCGGCGGTCTGGCGCTGCGCCTGGGCTTTCGCCAGATCAAGGGGCTGAAGGAGGAAGACGGCCTCTGGATCGCCGCCGCCCGCGGCAATGGCTATCCGGATATCGAAACGCTTTGGCGCCGGGCCGGGTTGAGCCGCAGGGCAATCGGCAAACTGGCCGAGGCGGACAGTTTCGCGGCCTTGGGCGATGGCGCGAACATGCCCCGGCGCGAGGCCCTGTGGGAGGCCAGCGGCCTGAGCGGCGACAAACCGCTGCCGCTTTTTCGTGACGGCGAGGGCGCGGTTGAGGGCGCGATCGAGGCCACAGTCGACCTGCCGGTCGCCGGGCTGGGCGAAGAGGTCGTGGAGGATTATCGGGCGCTGAGGCTTAGTCTGCGGGCACATCCGGTGGCGTTGCTGAGGGACGTGATTTGACCGGGAGTTGCGCCGGGCTGCGCATGGCCGCAGCCGGCGTCGCCGCTACGCTATTTGGAGTCAGGACCTTTGGTTCGCCGGTAGTGGGTCACTTTAAAAATCCGGCTTGATCAGCTTTGATCTGCGCTCTGACCTGCCTGGCCCATATTACCAGCATGGCAGACAAACCCAAGAGGCCCAGAGACGTTAACCAGCTTGCCAAGATCATCGTGGACGTGGCGACGGGTGAAGCTGAAGACGTTGTGCCTGAGAAGGCCGAAGGCCAGCGCAAGGGTGGGTTGCAGGGTGGAAAGGCGAGAGCCGGCGCCCTCACACCCGAAGAACGCAGCGTCATCGTCAAGACGGCAGCTAGGGCGTGGTGGAATTAGGATTAGGCGTTAGCGTAACCGAAATTTCCCCCTCTTCATCATCGCCATAGATAAGATCGAAAATTTGAGCCGCCGTTTGCAGCCAGCGCTTCCGTTCTTGCAGCGTCCAGGCGTCTTCCGGCTGGGGAAGTCGCTTGAACAAGCCGACGATCATTGGGTCGTGATCGAATCCAACTCTCCCGCCACCATCGTCACCACCTTGTTCTCGCTGACTGCCTTCTCCAGAGCGATCCACTTTCCCCACCGCTTGGAGACCAGGTTTGACAAGACGGTTACTCCCGTGCTCGTGAAAACCAGCATAGTGCGCAGACTTCTCAAAGGCAGCGCGGGCACGCCCCTTCTGCTTCTCTGCGACCCCAAAAGAAGCAATTTGCCTCTCTAGTGCCGCGGCTGGCGGGATCACCCCCCCGTCGTAATGGTCAAAAATAGCCCCATAAAGCGGCACGTTCAGGAAAGCCTGAACTCTAGCCTCTTTGTTCCGAAGATCGTCTACGTATTTCTTCCCAAGATCGGTAAGGACATGGTCATCCGAATTTCCCGGTTCAACAAGGCCAAAAATCCGTGCTGAAGCAATCCGAACGCGCATCGTACTGCTTTTCGGGCTCATTTTTAGCCAGGCGGCAAGCTGGGCATCGGAGCACTCGGCTGTCCCTGCGTTTCGCTGAATAGCGTGGGCAAGTTCTCCAGCGTCTTCTAGCGCATTGTAGGGAAACGCGATTGTCGAACGCTGCCGGGCTTCGGCGCTTGCGGCGCCAGATGCCTCGCTCTCTGACTCACTGTCACCGCTTGCGCCGTCTTCATTTGAGTCTGCATTAAATTCGGTTTGCTCGTCCATCATCACGGGTTCCTCCATCCACTCAGGGGGATTCGATCGTAGGAATATATCAGGAACACCCGCAAGCATCAATAGCGCTGTTCGCGTGTTATCCGCAGAATTGCTATCAAAGCGTCGATTGACATTAAAACCGGATAACGCCATACTTGTTGATACAAGATGACGCGGAGGTGTCGATGTTAGATGAGATGGCCAAGCCGGTGACAGCCGCCCGCCGGTAAAGGGCCTAAAGCGGGAAAGGCCAGGCCGCGCAAACGACCTGACCTCCCATGTAGGCGGAACTTCGCGCGGGCCATGACCCGGGAAAACCGACAGCGGTGTTGTTTTTTCCCACATATTGCGGTCCGCATCAAGTGCAACCCTCTCGAACGGAGATGGGCATGGGTGAAGTGTGGGTAACCGCATACACGCGCGTCCGCTTTGGTCAGGTCGAACACGTCTGCGCACACTGGCGTAGCCGTCCGACCTAATCCACGCGGATGATGGGCGCTTGCTCGGCTAGGCGTTAGCGGTCGGGCAGTGGGTAATCCGAATAATCCAACTTGGGCGGCGGGAAACCGTCGCCTCTTTCATTTTTAAACTGACCGTTATGCGTGGCTCAACTTTGCTGATCGCTTAGATGATGGGTATGAGAAAGTTGGACAGCAAAACCCGCGCACTGATCATCCGACTCCTGATCGAGGGCAGCAGCATCCGCGCAACCTCTCGGATTGCGAACGTGTCCAAGAGCACCGTCAACGAACTGCTGATCAACCCGAACGAGCCTGCACCGAAGAAGCGTGAGGCGATTTCAAACTGACCCACGACCGGCTTGCCGCCCCGCTGGACGCGCCAGCGGGATCGATTTACCCTGTGGCGGTTCGCGTAACCGCTGCGTTCAGTTGGGCGTCAGCGTCATTGTTGGAACGGTAAATTGCGTCTGCGACGTTCGGGTTTCCGGTTGCTCTCTCCTATCTGCCTCGGTCCAGAGAGCAGGCGCCGTCTGCTGGTGTCGCTCGGTTTCTATGCGGCGCTCCTGGGTATCGGGACCATGCTGACCCTGGTTGCCGAGGCGCCCGGGGCGCGGGCCTTCGGTCTGGGGCTGATCGTGCCGGGGGGCGGGTTTCTTGCCTATGCGGTTGGTGATGGCTGGGCATTCGCCGCCCATATCGCCATGTTCTGCACAACAGTGGTCCTGTTTGCGGCCAGCCTGATCGCCTGGTTCGGTGCCGGGGCGGTGATAGCGCCGCCGCTGGTCTGGATGGGCGCCGCGCTGTGGGCGCTGTGGATGAACCATATCGAAGTCTGCGGGATGGGAGAGGGGGCCTTCCTCTGGCTGCCAATGCTGGGGGCCGGGGCGTTGGGGCTGGCGCTTGTTCACGTCATCCGCGCGGCCCGGCCCGCACCTGCTGCTGGCCGGACCTTCGATCCGCCCGCCATGCCCGCCGCCGCCACCCCGCAGGCCATCGAGGATGCGGCAGACGAGATCCCGCCAGCCATCTTGGCGCGGCTGCGCTTTGCCCTGGACCGGGCTTTGCAACCGGTGGACCGGTTCGAGGGCTTTCAGTGGATCGATCAGTTCCAGCCCGCCGCGATGCGTTATCAGCTGAATTTTGCCGGGTATGCCCTTTCCCTGGCGCAACGCCGACTGCCGGCGTTTCAGGGCGGGTATCTGCACGAGGCGCAGCACCACCTGATCGAGAAGCAGCGCGACTGGCGGGTTTGGCGCTATTGGCGGTTGGAAAATGCCTGGGGAAATCTGCGTTCGGGTGCCGATCCGATCGTTCGCGACAACATCATGTATTCGGGCTTTGTCGCCACCCAGATCGCCTGTTTCCAGGCTGTGACGGGGAACAGGCAGTTCTCGCAGTCCGGCGCGTTCAGGCTGCAAACCCCGGGCGGCCAAATCTTTCCGCATGACTTCAAAACCATGACCGACGCTTTGTTGCGCGGATGGCGGGCATCGCCCTATGGCCTGATGCCGTGCGAGCCGAATTGGGTTTATCCGATGTGCAATGCCATCGGCGCCGGGGCCGTGATTGCCCGGGACGCGCAGTTCGGCGAATCGCACTGGCCCGAGATCTGCGACCGGTTCCGGACCGGTCTGGACAACGAGTTCACGACCAGCACCGGGCAACTGGTGGCGTTCCGCTCGTTATTGACCGGGCTTGCGCCGCCAAAGATTGGCGGGGCGGCGGCAGATGCGACCCCGGCGTTGTTTTTCAATGTATCCTTTCCCGATGTCTCGCGCCGTCTGATGGCCTTGCTGCGCGACGAGGCCACCCGCCCTGACGGATCCCTGAACCGCCGGGCCTTCTGGAAAATCGATACCGGCGACTACAGGCGTTCGCGCGCTGCCAGCTTCTCTGCGGTCGCGGCGGCTGCGGTCGAGATGGGTGATCAGCCGCTGGCCGCGGCGGTGCTGGAGATGCTGGAAGAGGACTGTCCGACGATTGTCGAGGCCGGTATTGCCCATCGCAGCAATGCGTCGGTATTTGCGCATTTCGTCGAGTTGATGGCCCTGATGGGCGGGTCCGATGCGATCCGTTCGACGCTTCGCGATCCCCCACCGGTACGGCGCGGGCCATGGCTCGCCACGATGCAGTATCCCGATATACCTGTGTCGCGGGCCGATTGGTCCACCGATGGCGCCCTGCACATCACGCTGTATCCTGGCCGTGGATTTGGGCCGAAAAGCGTCAGCCTGGCGGGTTTCCGGCCGGGTGGCCGGTTTTCCTATACCGGCTCGGTCAGCGGTTCGGGCCTTGCCGGGGACGACGGGCGCGCGGACGTTGTGGTTCCCATGTCGGGGCGCACGTCTCTTTTGGTAAAGGAGATGCAATGACCTGCTGCATCATTTTCGCCGCGTTGGCGGGGATGCTTCTTGCACCTTTCCGCCGGAAGCGGGCCGACAACACTGCGCAGCGTTGGAGATTGAACACATGAGCGGGTTCAGCATCAAATCGCGACTGAAAAGCTTCTATTTCGCGGGCCGCGGCGTTTGTTTCATGCTGTCGACACAGCACAATGCCTGGCTTCATCTGGTTGCGACGGTTGTCGTAATCGCGGCGGGCATTGCGCTGCGGATCAGTGCAGCAGACTGGAAATGGCTGGTCGCTACAATCGTCGCGGTCTGGATTGCCGAGACCATGAACACGGCGTTCGAGTATCTGTGCGATGTCGTGTCCCCCGAACACAATCAGGCGGTGATGCGGGCCAAGGACATTGCTGCGGGGGCCGTGCTGATCTGTGCTGTGGGCGCCGCGATCATGGGGGCGTTGATCTTCGTCCCGTATCTTTGATCGGGAGCGGCTTACAATTCCCGGCGCCCGCTGGCAAAGCGGGCAGGGCAGTCACGGCGAACCGGCCTGTGCCGAGATTGGTTGAAACCATTGGACAACCCGGCATCCCGGCTGCGAGACTTGGCCGATGAGGGGTTACGATGAACGTTAGCGAGGAAATTCGATGAGAGATTTGAACAAGATTGCCCTGGGCGCGGTGATCGCAGTCGGTCTGGGGGCCGGGTCGGCCTGGGCCGATGGCAGCTATACGCTTTACACGATTGGCAATTCCGTCAAGGCAGGTGAGATACATATTCAGAACGATGTGCAGGTCGACGGCGAGACATACTCGATGTGGTCGGTGCCTCAGACCAAAATGCTGCTCTATATTTCGCCCGATGCTGCCTATGTGACGATGGATGCGAACAGCCCGGTGATCGGCAAGCCGTTCGGCGGCGGCTGGGTCAGCACCAAATCCACGAGGGAGCTGCGCGGCGCCAAATGCGATGAGCCGGTGACGGATCACGCTGGTGTTGAGCGGCCCTATTGGGGGACGTTGACCTGGACGATCACGTCGCTGTCGACCACCTATGATTTCGAGATCAAGCTGGGGACGTGCGGCGGCCCGGAGAAGCCCTGGGCACAAAGCGTCGACGCCAAGGGATAGGATGTCGGCCGTATGGCTGCCTGTTGGGGCGGACTGCGATTCAGATAGGGGCGGCGGCTTTGGTCGCTGCCCTTTTTCGCTTCGGCATACGATCCGCTAGAGCGCTCGATCTGATTGAATCAGATCGAGCGCTCCAAGCCATTGATTGGTCGCACTTTCGCGACGCCTGACCGATGCAGTCAGGCTGAAAAGCGCTCTAGCGATCGAGACTGGCGCTGTGCGTTACCAGTTTGCGCAGAATGCGGTCGAGGGCGGCGCTGTCGGCTGCGTCAAGAATGCCCAGCACTTCGGCTTCGCGGGCGGCAAGGATTGCTTCGATCCGGGCCTGCATCTTGCGTCCCCGTTTTGTAATGGTCAGGCGGGACTGGCGTCCGTCCTCGGGGTCGGGGGCGCGGTCGATATAGCCTTCGTCCAGCATCCGGTGGACCGCCCGGCTGATCGAATTGCGCGGGCGCCGGGTCATGCGCGCCACGTCCTGTGCTGTCAGGACAGGCTGATCGGCCAGGCACAGCAACAATAGATACTCGCCGCGGATCAACCCCGTCTGACGGCGCACTTCGTCATAGCCCGGCGTGACAATCGCGCTGGTCAGATAGGACAACCGATAGGCATGGCGCAGGCCCAACCCCTCGAGAAAAGCAGCGATGTCAATTCCGGGCGTGTCCTTTTTGGGCTGTGGCAAGGGCGGCTCCTTTGTCAGCCGGTTCGGGCGTTGCTGATCTTGAATGCCTGCTTGCGCCGCGAAAGGAAAGCTGGCATGTTGTTCCAAATGGAACAACATGAGTCGATATGGCCGAACCACGCAAACGCCTGACGATCCCGGACCTGGCCGCGTGCAAAGCAGCGGGCGAGCGATTGGTAATGGTTGCCGTGGGTGAAGCGCTGACGGCGGCCTGGGCCGAACGCGGCGGCGTTGACATCGTCGGCGTCGGCGACAGCCTGGGCATGACGTTGCACGGGCACGAAAATACCTTGGCCATGACGGTCGAACAGATGATCGACCATACCAAGGCCGTGCGCCGGGGGGCGCCGAATACCTTCTGTTTGGTGTCGATGCCCTACGGGTCCTATGCGACGCCCGATCTGGCCGTGGCCAATGCGATCCGCCTGATGAAGGAAAGCGGCGCCGAAGCTGTCAAACTGCAAGGCGGGCGCGAGATGGCGCATATCATCCGCGCGGTTGCGGATGCGGGCGTTCCGGTGATGAGCCATGTCGGCCTGCTGCCGCACCGGGTCCATTTGGCCGGCGGGTTCAAGATGCAGGGGCGCACGGCCGAGGCCGCGCTGGAGATTATCGACAATGCCCGCGCCATCGAGGAAGCCGGGGCAATCGGGCTGGAGATCGAGGCGATGCCCTATGAGGTCGGCAAGGCCGTGGACGAGGCCGTTTCGATCTTCACTTTTTCCATCGGCGCGGGCGCCGCCGGAACCTGCCAGTTGCTGAACGGATACGATCTGATCGGATCATTCGACACGTTCAAACCCAAATTCGCCAAACGGTATGGCAACGTGGCAGATGTCGCGACGGAAGCTTTTCGCGCATATGCCGAGGATGTCCGGTCCGGGGCGTTTCCAGATGACGATCATTCGTACAAGATGAAACCCGAGGAGGCCGCAAAGCTGGCCGAAGCGCTGACAAAGGGAGATGGGCGATGAACAAGGATGCCGGGATCATTCCAAATGGCCAGCGCATTCCCAACGGGATGCTGCAGGACAATTATCCGCGCAATATGTGGTGGGTGGCGGCGTTGGCGTCGGAGGTGACCGAAAAACCGCTGGCGCGGTGGTTGTTGGAAACGCCGGTCGTATTGTACCGGCTGGCCGATGGCACGCCCGCGGCGCTTTACGACCGGTGCCCGCATAGATGGGCGCCGCTGTCGGAAGGGCATGTGGATGGGAATAGGATCATCTGCCCCTATCACGGGATGGAGTTCAACACGGCCGGGCTGTGCACCAAGGCGCCGACCCAGACGATGAAGCCGAAGACGGCGCAGATCCCGGCCTTCGAAGTGCGCGAGGCCGGTGCCTATGTCTGGATCTGGATGGGCGATCGGGACGCGATCGACTGCGAGCCGCCGGATGTCGGTTACCAGACCGATCCGGGCTGGACCTATCTGCAAGGCTATTACGAGGTCGGCGCGAATTGGGTGCTGATCCGCGAGAATGTGCTGGACCTGACCCATATTGCCTTTCTGCATAAGAACACGTTCAAACAGAACGACTGGATCACGGCGCCCGAGACCTACATGGAGGGCGAGACGGTCTGCTACGAGCAGGAGTTCGACCTGGCGCCATTGTCGCCGCTGTTCTGCGCGGGCATGGGCCTGCCCGAAGACAAGCCGATCAAGCGCGTTCAGAAGGGCCGGATGCCGACGCTGGCGATTTCGTTTTCCGACTGGAACGTCCACGACCCGGCGCCCGAGGCCGGGCGGCGGTCGGACTTTATCATGCGCGGCTGCCATATCGTGACCCCGGCCCAGCGCGGCAAAACCCACTATTTCTGGGGCGCCGCTTTCGATGTGCCGGAATTGTCGGACGACGTTGCCGAGAAGACCAAGGCCAGCGTCGTCGCCGCGTTCGACGAGGACAAGCACCTCTTGGAGATCATGCAGGCCCAGATCCAAGCCGACCCGCGCGGCATGGGCTATCTGGAGGTGACTTTGGGCGCCGACGGTGCCGGGATCAAGGTACGCCAGATCCTGAACAAGAAACTCGCCGCCGAAGGGCGGTCGCTTTGAAAGAAGAGTGTTTGACACACTGCTGAAGAAGGCCCGCGCAAAGTGCAGCGAGTTTATTGACCGCAGACAAAGGCTTTGGGTTTGTGTGGATGTTCTTGGCGCCGATGGAAATGGCGGTTGCAAACGGCAATCATTTTTGATGATGAGTATTTATGGGCATATATCGGCTGCAACGATCGGCTATGATTGCGCTGACTGAAGATTCGCGAAGTGGGGGACGGTCATGATCTTTTCTGCAAAATCCTGGCGCAAAGGCGCCAAGTTCGCTTGTTTCACGCTGATTTCAACGACGTTATCCGGGTGCTTCGGTGTGGCCGAACTGAGTGAAGTTGAAAGGGACGCGTTCAAGAAGGATCCGGAGAACATCGTAGTACCTCCTTTCTACAATTCGGCTAACTTCGGCGATTCGATCAAATATGCATACGCTTTGTCTGAGGGCTATTTCAACATGTCGGCGAGAGCTGCGCGTGGACAGGACATCGCTGCACTGGGGTTGATCGGAGCTGCAGCATTGGGCGCGGGCGGCGTTCTTTTTGGCTCGCATTCCGATCTTTGGACAGGTGCTGGTTTGGGCGCGAGCATAATCGGTGCTGGGTCAACCTATTTGGAACCTGCCGAGGCGAGCAAAAGATTGAATGAAGCGTCTGCTCAACTGATTTGTGTGATTGAAAAGGCTCAGAAAGTTCAGATCTCGGATGCTGAGAACGCATATAAGTTTCTTGCGAGCGAAGGTTATGATTCTGAACGGTTAGGGATTCTGGCGGTTACAATCGCAAAAATCCGGTCGAACCTTCGAAAGCACCTCGAACGCACGACGCCAGACTATCTGACCGAAGCCAGGCGGTTGGTCGAGAAATCTAAGGAATCCCTGGAGGCCGAGAAGGACATGCCGCCTCCTGGTAAGATAACGGGATCTTTGAATGTGCTACGAGGTGAAAGCTTACAAAATGCAATAGTAAATGAACCTGGGAATGTGGAAGTATTGAGGAAATACTTAAAGGCGTTGAACAAAAAATTCGATGAAGAAGCTCAGGCATGCGTCATTTCCGATTAAGCTTGCCCCAATCAGACCGATCGGATGGCAAAATACACGAGTCAGAAAGGCAATCATGACCCCTGAAGAAATCCTCTCACATCCCGCGCGCGTGCTGACCGGGGCGCAGCGCGAGAAGTACTTCACCGATGGTTTTGTCAGCGTTGAGGAGATTGTTCCGTCCGATGTGCTGGCGGAATTGCAGCGCGTGACGGCGGATTTTCAGGATCAGAGCCGGGCGGTTTCGGAGTCCGGTGACATCTTTGATATCGGCCCCGGCCATTCGGCGGATAATCCGGTGCTGCGGCGGTTGAAAAGTCCGGACATTCAGCACGAGGCGTACTGGAATTTTTCGACCGGGCTGATGGCCGATGTCGCCGCCGATCTGGTCGGGCCGAACGTGGTGTTTCATCACTCGAAGCTGAACTTCAAATGGTTCGATGCCTCCGACACTGTGAAGTGGCATCAGGACATCCAGTTCTTTCCGCACACCAATTACAATGTGCTGACCATCGGCTGCTATCTTGCGAATACCGATATGCAGAACGGCCCCCTGGCGGCGCTGAAGGGCAGCCATAACGAGCCGCTTTACGATCAGTACGATGCGGACGGAAACTGGACCGGGATGCTGTCGGACGAGGATGCGGCAGGTGTGGACACCAGCCGGGTCGAATACATGACCGGCAAGGCCGGCAGCATCACGGTTCACAACGCGCGGACATTGCATTATTCGCCCGCGTCGAAATCGCCGGTGCCGCGCCCGTTGCTGCTGAACTGCTATACGTCTTCGGACGCCAAGCCCTATACGGCCCATCCGCAGCCGACGCGGAACACCTACAAGGTGATCCGGGGCGAGTTGGTTAAGTGGGCCCATCACGATCCGCGGCCCTGTCAGACGCCGCCGGACTGGGCGGGGGGTTATACCTCGATCTATGCGGCGCAGGCTGGCGAGGACAAGCCCGCCGGCATGATGTGAAACTTGACGCATTCAGGTGAAAACGCGGCGCTTGCGGGGTGTTGCGGGCCGCGTGAGTGCTTTCTATAGGTTTTGACAGTTCAAACTTGTGGAAATCCGGTCATGAACGATCCAACGACCACGATGCCTTTTTCCGTGCGAATGCGCCGGTCGCCGTTTTGGGAGCGGTCCCACGCGGCGGGCGCGAGAGGGTATATCGTCTACAATAATATGCTGCTGGCGTTGGGGTTCCGCGGGCCGGAAGCAGACTATGCGCATTTGAAATCAGCCGTGCAGATCTGGGATGTCGGGTGCGAGCGGCAGATCGAAATCAGCGGCCCCGATGCGGCGCGGCTGGTGCAGATGTCGACACCGCGCGACCTGGCGCGGATGAAGGACGATCAGTGTTTCTATATTCCGACGGTCGATGGCACCGGCGGGATGACCAATGACCCGGTGCTTGTAAAGGTCGATGAAGACCGGTTCTGGGTTTCGATCTCGGACAGCGATCTGATGCTGTACTATAAAGGCGTTGCGGCGGCTCTGCGTTTGGACGTTAAGATCCACGAGCCGCACGTTTCGCCGTTGGGTATCCAGGGGCCGCATGCGGACGAACTGGCGCGCCGTGTCTGGGGCGACGGGGTGCTGGACATCCGGTTCTTTCGCCACGCGCGGGTCGATGTGAACGGTACGCCGATGATCCTGGCGCGGTCGGGCTATTCGGTACAGGGCGGGTACGAGTTGTACTTTGAAGGCGCAACAGGCGGCGAAGTGATCTGGGACCAGTTGATGGAGGCCGGGCGCGATCTGGATGTTGGTGCCGGGGGGCCGTGCTATCCGGAACGGGTCGAGGCGGGAATGCTGTCTTATCTGAGCGACATCACATCGGACATGACGCCGTTCGAGGCCGGGTTGGGTGCGATGTGTGCCAAGCAAGACCCCGGTTGCCTTGGTTGGGCCGCGCTGGATGCGGCGCGCGAGCCGCCCCGGCAGATTCGGCCGGTTGAAATCGCAGGCGGGCCAGTGCCGGTGCCGCAGACCTTTTGGCCGGTGACTGACCGCGCCGGGGCAGCGGTGGGGCGCGTCTCGTCGTGTTGCCGCAGCTATTCCTATGACTGCAATGCTGCGATCGGATTGATCGATCGCGGCCATTGGGACGCCGGCACAGAGTTGGTGGTCGAGACGCCGGTCGGCCCGCGCGAAGCAGTCGTACGGGAAGCGTTCTGGGGGCGATGAGATGATTGCGAGGCCCGGGCAGATCGCGGGTGAAGGGTGCGCGGCACCGATTTGGGGGACATTGTGAGCCAGCCGTTGATCCTGAACCCGTCGAGCAGGCTGCGGCGATCGCCTTTGCTGCCGCGCTTGCAGAAGGCCGGGGCCAAGGCGTGGTCGGTCTATAACGGCACGCTGATCGCGCAATGGTTCGGGACGCTGGAGGAAGACTGCGCCCATCTGAAGCGGGCGGTGCAGGTCTGGGATGTGGGCGGCGAAAAAATAATCGAAGTCGCGGGCCCGGACGCGGCGCAGTTGGTGCAGATGACATCGCCGCGCGATATTTCTGTCTTGGCCGACGATCAGTGCGCCTATCTGCCGGTGGTCGATCGTGATGGCGGGATGCTGAATGACCCGGTGCTGACCCGGTTGGGGGCCGACCGGTTCTGGCTGGCGTTGGCCGATGGCGATATGGGGCAATATCTGAAGGGGCTGGCTGCTGGCGCCGGGCTGGATGCTTCGATTTCCGAGCCGGATGTCTGGATTCTGGCGATCCAGGGGCCGACGGCGAACGAGCTGGTGTCGCGTGTTTTCGGGCCGGGCGCGACGGATCTGAAGTTCTTCCGCCATCACCTTGTGCCAGTGAACGGGCGCCCGATGGTTCTGGCCCGGACCGGCTGGTCGCGCCAGGGCGGGTTCGAATTGCATGTCGAAGGGTCGGACAATCTGGTGCCGGTCTGGGAGCGGCTGATGGCGGCGGGGCGCGATCTGGACGTACGCGCCGGTTGCCCCAACCTGATCGAGCGTATCGAAGCGGGTTTGTTATCCTATGGCAATGACATGAGCGCGGAGCACACGCCGTTCGAGGCGGGGCTGGGCCGGTTCTGCAATCTGGACGTTGCGACGGATTGTGTGGGCCATGCGGCGCTGTTGGCAAGGCGCGAGCCGATACGCCAGATCCGCCCGGTTGAAATTACGGGCGAGCCGGTCCCGCGGGTCGCCGCGCTTTGGCCGTTGACGGATCGCGGCGGGCAAGCGGCGGGCAAAGTTTCGTCGGCTGTCTGGTCGCCGTCGGAAGGCACGAATATCGGGATCGCCATGGTGGGCAAGGCCCATTGGGCGCCGGGGACGCAATTGAGAGTTGAGACGGCAGACGGGATGCGCGATGCCGTGGTCTGCGCTGAATTTTGGGGACGGAAATGAACGAAACGATTTTGCAGCCACGGCGCAGCTTTATTTTCACACCGGGATTGAACCCGGCGATGTATCCAAAGGCTCTGGCGTCAGGTGCCGACATCGTTTGTGTCGAGCTGGAAGACGGCGTTGCGCCCAAGGACAAGGATGCAGCGCGCGCGAATGCGATTTCATTGTTTTCCGAACCGCAGGACGACGACGGTGTCGAGCGTATCGTGCGGATCAACTGTCTGCGCGAGGCATTCGGTCTGGCCGATGTGCAAGCGGTGCTGGCAACGGATACGCCGCCGCCCGCGCTGATGCTGCCCAAGGTTCGTACCCCGGACGAAGTAATCTGGCTGGACGATCTGCTGACCGAGCGCGGGCATACCACGCGTCTGCACGTGATCATCGAAACGAATGCCGGGCTGGAGGCGGTCTATGACATCGCCCGTGCGTCGCCCCGGATCGACGCCCTGTTCTTTGGCGGGGTCGATATGGCGGCCGAGCTGCGCTGTCGCAATGCGTTCGAGCCGCTTATGTACGCCCGGTCGCGCGTCGTTCACGCAGCGGCGCTGGTTGGGGTCGATGCGATCGACGTGCCGTGGCTGGACCTTCAGGACCCGGACGGCATGGTTGTCGAGGCGGCGCGGGTCCGTGATCTGGGTTTTTCCGGCAAGGGCGCGATCCATCCCAAGCAGATCGCCGCGATCAACGAGGTGTTCACCCCGACCGACGACGAAATCGCCCGCGCCCGCCGGATCATTGCCGAGTTCGAGGCTGCCGATACCGGGTTGGTCGTGATCGACGGCAAGCTGATCGAAAAGCCGGTGCTGCGCGACATGCACCGGATCGTTTCGATTGCCGACCGGATGGGCGCCTAAGCGCAGGGCTGGATTTTTGGGGCAGGCGCAGCCGGGTGGCGCCTGTTTTCGCCGGGATCTGACTTGCCGGGCGGAATGCCCGGCGCGCGCCGCCGCCCCGACGTTCAGGCCTTGCCCAAAACCTCGACCTCGATGAACTTGCAGGGGAAATCGTTGCCGTTTTTGACGTCGTGTTCGACGCCCAGCTCGCGGAAATAGGGCTCGCCGGTTTTCATCGGTGCGATAACCTCGTCGCCGCCCG
The DNA here is from genome assembly GCA_951813525.2 of uncultured Limibaculum sp. GTDB lineage: Bacteria > Pseudomonadota > Alphaproteobacteria > Rhodobacterales > Rhodobacteraceae > Thermohalobaculum. The sequence goes on along the minus strand of CATOTJ020000001.1, from coordinate 1,139,356 downwards.
GCAGATCGATGTGCAGCTCTCCATCGAACAACGGGATTACGACATAGTCATGCTGGTGAATGTGCCAGCCGGTATTGTCGCCGCGATTTTCAAATGACCATTCCCAGACCTTCACGCGGTCGTTTTCGATCAGCAACGTTCCTTTTGCAGTGCCGGTTGCAGATTCTTGAGCCGGTGGGGTGCACATGGGTGTCTCCTTGCGTTCAGGCGAGCCTGAGACAGGCGTTGCCGCAGACCAATTGCCAAACTGACACTGTTGACGGTGCCAGGTTTCAGTCGGCGTGGACAGATCCATAAAGCTGGATTGCGGCACTGACCTTTGTGGCCAGTGCGATCAGGTCTTTACCGGTCGCGGCGCGGCGGGGCGCTGTGAACCTGCGGATCGGACCAGTGGCACCGACGCTGAAGGTGGCGCCGATATTGCCGATCTGGATCGGCGCGGCGACCGAGGAGACGCCCATCTCGATTTCTTCGACGCATTCGGCGTAACCTTGGCCCTGAATCTGGTGGAACTCGATATCCAGCGCCCCGGCATCGGTATGGGTCCGATCCGTATAGGGGCGCATCGGACCGGCCAGTATTTCGGCGCGAAAGCTTTCCTCGGCAAAGGCCGCAATCACCTTCGAGCACGAGCAGGCGTGCATCGGGCGAAAACCCAGCCCGGGGTGAACATAGGACCGGGCAGGATCGGACGGGGTTTCAACATGGATAATCTCGACACCCTTGTTGCGAAAGCGCGACAGGAAAACCGATTCGCCCAGATCGATCGCGGCGCCTTTCAGCGCCGGTGCGGCGGCCCGGGTCACGTCGGCATCTGACTGGCCCAGCAATGCGATCCGCACCAGACGTTCGCCGATCAGATACCGGCCGGTCTCCGGCTCGTGCAGCAACCGTTGATCGGCCAGCGATTGCAGCAGCCGGTAACAGGTCGGTCGCGGCAGGCCGGTCGTGTCCACGATATCGCCAGCCGACACCGCTCGTCCGGCGATGGCGACTGCCTCGAGCACTGTCATAAGACGATCAAGATGCATTTTGCGGCTTTGCGTTTTCTCACTTTACGGACATATGTCTCACAGATTAGACATACGGGCAAGATGCCTTCGATGTGGGAGAATGAGATGTCGCTGGATTGTTGTGGGCCGGGTTATGCTTCGCCCACCGAGGCGATTGCCGCGCCGCGCGAAAAGCTGCTGTACACCGTCGCGCTTTACATCGGGACCGGCATTCAAAAGCCGGACTATCTGGCGACGATCGATGCCGACCCAGACAGCCCGACTTATAGCCAGGTGATCAGCCGTTTGGAGATGCCAGGCATCGGGGACGAGTTGCACCACATGGGGTGGAATGCCTGCTCGTCCTGCCATGGCGACGCAGGGATGGAGCGGCGGTACCTGATCGTACCCGGGGTGCGGACTTCGAACATTCACATCGTCGACACCGGCGATGATCCGCGCGCGCCGTCGCTGCACAAGGTGATCGAAGGATCGGAAATCAAGGCCAAAACGAACCTGTCGGCCCCGCACACGGTTCATTGTCTGGGGTCGGACATCATCATTTCCATGCTGGGCGATGCACAGGGCAATGCGCCGGGCGGATACCTGCACTTGGACAAGGATTTCAACATTGTCGGGCGCTGGGAAAACTCGATGGGCGACATCAAGTTCAGCTATGATTTTTGGTATCAGCCCCGTCACAACGTGATGGTGTCGTCGGAATGGGCGGCCCCGAACACGTTCATGCCGGGCTTCGATCTGGAAGAGGTCGGCCACCTGAAATACGGGCGCGAGATCCACTTTTGGGATTTCGAGAAGAAAGAGCCCATCGAGACCATGTATCTGGGCGAGGACGGTCTTGTCCCGCTGGAGGCGAAGTTCCACCACAACCCGGATTCGACGCACGGTTTCGTCGGGGCAGCCATGAGTTCGAACGTCATCCATTGGTGGAAGGACGACGCCGGAAAATGGCAGTGGGAGAAGATCATCGATGTCGAGAACGAGCGGCATCCGGAATGGCCCATTCCGCTGCCGGGCATGATTTCGGCCATATTGGTGTCGATGGACGACAAATACCTCTATCTAAACAACTGGCTGCACGGCGATATGCGTCAATACGATATTTCTGACCCGCACAATCCTGTTCTGACCGGTCAGGTCTGGATGGGCGGGCTGCTGAACAAGGCGCCGACCGTGAACGGGCGCAAGATAACCGGCGGGCCGCAGATGTTCCAGTTGTCACTGGACGGCAGCCGCCTTTACGTGACGACCAGCCTGTTTTCGACCTGGGACAACCAGTTCTATCCCGAGATCCGCGAGAACGGCGGTTGTCTGATGATGATCAACTGCGATGTCGAGAATGGCGGGATGCAGGTCGACCCCGACTTCTTTGTCGATTTCGGCAAGGAACCGAACGGGCCTTCGCGCTGTCACGAAACCCGGTACCCGGGCGGCGATTGCACGTCGGACATTTGGTTGTAGGCTCGAATGTTGTTGCCGGAAGCACTTCCAGATTTTCTGCGCTGGTTTCGCGAGCGAACGGAAGAGGTATGGGCCGATTTTCGCACTGAGAAGTTGGCGGATTTTCAGCGGCGCGGCATCGGCGGCACATCCTGGCTGACCGGAACGAAATGGAAGCCGGGCCTTTCCGATGCCGAGATTGACGAGTTGGAGCGCAACAGCGGCGTAGCCTTTCCGCCTGATTATCGCTTGTATCTTAAGATCCTGAATGCGCCGGACCGCGGTGCCCGGAGTTTTCATTTCGAGCGCTCGGGATTGGTTCAAGATGCCGATCAGATGTTGTTCGTGGATTGGTCGGACGAAGTGGATGTTCGGAAAAAGCGGCAGCGCGTGAACGACGGCATCCTTGCCGATGTTTTAAGCGGTGTCTGGTTTGAACGCTGGGGCGTCCGGCCCGATGGCCAGGACGCGGGCGCGCGGCATGTAACGAGCCTGATCAACGAAGCGCCGCCGCTGCTGCCAATTTTCAACCATCGGTTCCTGCCGTCGCAACCTGTTGTATCCGGATTACCAGTCTTGTCGATTTTTGGAACCGACGCGGTGATCTATGGCGATGATCTTCGGCATTATCTGTTGAATGAGTTTTGGGAACTCCTGGCACTGGACTTCGCACCGGCCCGCGCCGAACGGGCGATAAATACGCAGGAGATGTTGTTCTGGGGCATACTGTTGGAGCCGGACCCATGACTTATCAAACCATCACCCTGGCCAACCGCGATGGTGCGACCTGCCGGGTCGACAGGCGCAAACCGCTTTTGGACAGTCTTCGGGATCAGGGGGTCGATCTGCCCTATGGTTGCAAATATGGCGGATGCATTTCCTGCGCGGCGAAACTGATCGAGGGCGAGGTCGATCAGCGGGCCCAGGTTGCGCTGAACAACAAGCAACTGTCCGATGGCTATGTGTTGTTATGCGTGGCCCGGCCCGTGACCGATTGCACGTTCGAGATCGGCGTCGAAAGCCATGACAAGCTTTATCGCAATCCGTTTGCGACGCCGTTGGCCCCGCACGAGTTGAAACCCGGAATCGCTACGCCAAAGGAGGACGTCGAATGAACGCCCCGGCCTTTATGAACCATGATGACGAATATCCGCCTGATTATCTGGCAACGATCCTGAAGGAAGTGAAGACGATCGCCATGATCGGCGCGTCCTCGGACCCGACAAAGTTCAGCTATGGCGTTCTGCGTGTGTTGCACGAGACCGGATACAACATGCTGCCCGTCAATCCGCGCGAATATCCCGGCGAGATCAGGGGGCTGAAGGTTTATGAAAGCCTGAAATCCATCGATCAGCCGGTCGATATGGTGCAGGTCTTCCGGGACAAATCGGCGCTTTACGGAATTGCTGAGGACGCAATCGAGATCGGCGCCAAGGTGCTGTGGGGGCAGATCGGCGTTGTGGACGCCGAGGCCGCGCAACTGGCCGAGGCGGCCGGGATGAAGGTAGTCATGAACCGGTGCCCGAAGATCGAGCTTTTCAGGCCGTTCTGGAAACCGAGACTGGGCCAGGAGATCTGAACGCTACTGCCCCGTCTGGCCCACTCTGGCCACCGTCCGGCCCCTTCTGGCCGCCCATCAGCCCTGCTTCGTTGCGATGTCCCAGCATGTGGTCAGATAGGCGCGCGTATCTTCGGTCAACCGTGAAAGGCCCATCAGTGTCGAGAGGTCTTTGACCGGATCGATAGATGCCGACAGGTTTGGGTTGGACTGAATAAGACCGACGATTTCGGTCCGAGAGATATCGCGTGGGCTGCGATCACCCATGCCGCGAAATGCGGTGGCCGGTGCATAGGTGCCGGCCTGCCAGACAAAGCGATTGTCGCCTTCGGTCAGGATATCGACGCCGTCGAGACAGGCATTGATCCGTTCGCGGATCCTGCGGCCTGCGCGGGACCAGCCGTGATGCTTGGCGATGGTGCGGATCAGCAGGTCCTCGCGAATGGGCGACTGATCGGCGACGATCTGCGCGATCAGGGCCTTAAGCGTCGGCACGTAATCCAGTTCGTGAAATCGGTCCGGGTCGAGTGCCGGAAGATCTTGCTTGTCGCCTGGCGGATCGTCCGGGCCCATTTGCGGGGCCGGGGCAGCAGGAGTGTCCGCGGCTGGGTCCGCGTTGGGGTCTGAGGTGGGGTCCGCGGTGAGGTCCGGGGTATCGTCCGGCCCGTCGACAGCCGGGATCGGGGGCTGATCATCGCCACCGTCCGGCTCGGGCGGCACGCTGGCCTTTTCCGGCTCTGATCCCGCGTCCGGCTCGGACGGTGTGTCTTTTGCAGTCGGTATTGTTTTCGAACCCGGCTCGGGATCGTCGGGGGGTGTCGCGTCGGCGGGGCTGTCTTCGTTTGTTGCTTCGGCTGTTGCTTCCTCGGCTGCCGCTTTAACCGCTTCGGCCGCGCGTTCTTCGGCCTCGCGGGCATCGGTCTCGCGGGCCGCCGCCAAAAGCGCCTGCAGCGCCTCGTCGATGCGGTCGCAAGTTTCGCCGGGGGCGCGGAACCAGTCGGTCGACCAGACACGCATCAGGTTCCAGCCGAGGCTGCCAAGGACGATGTCGCGGATTTTGTCCCGGTCGCGGGCATTGCCGGTGCGGTGATAGGTGGCGCCATCGCATTCGATGCCCGCCAGATAGGTCTCCTCGCGGTCCGGGTGGCGGATGCCCAGATCGACACGCATGCCCGACACGCCGACGCGGGTATCGACCTGCCAGCCCCTGGCGCGCAGGGCTTGCGCAACCGCGTCCTCAAAGCGTGAAGCGGTCTGGGCGGGCGCGACCTCCTCGGGTTCCGGCAGGGCAACGGGACCGCGTTCGGCATAGTCCAGAAACGCCTTCAGATGCCGCACACCCAGCGCGCCGGTTCGATTGAGATCGATCATGTCGGCGGTGATGGACGAGAAGACATGCAGCTGCGAACGCGCGCGGGTCACGGCGACGTTCAGGCGCCTTTCGCCGCCCGAATTGTTCACAGCGCCGAAAGACATCGACATTTTGCCCGCGGCGTCCTTGCCGAAGGTGATGGAAAAGCACATCACATCGCGCTCGTCGCCCTGGATGCTTTCCAGGTTCTTGACGATCAAGGGTTCCTCGCGGGCTTCGTCAAAGAACCACTCCAAAGCCGGTGCCTTACGGCGCTCGGCGTCGAGCAGGTCAAGGATCAGCTCCTGCTGCTGGGTATTGAAGGTGATGACACCGATTGTCTCGCGGCTGTCTTCGGGCTGCGTCAGCGCCGCATTCAGGCGCTCGACGATCATCGCGACGATGGCCTTTGCCTCGATCTCGTTCGTGCGCCCCGCACCGCGTGCATAGACACCTTGGGTGTTGTGGAAGACGACCGCGCTGTCACCGGTGTCGGGCGAGGGAAACGTCACCAGCCCATCATCGTAGTAATGGTGGTTGGAGAACGCGATCAGCGTCTCGTCCCGGCTGCGATAGTGCCAGTCGAGGCGGCTGGACGGCAGGCCCGCCGCGTGTACCTCGTCCAGGATTGACGGCAGATCGCGTTCGTAATCGGCCAGGTCTTCGTCGTCATCCTCCATCGACCGGCCAAAGAAATTGGTCGGCGGCAATTGCTTGGGATCGCCGACGATAACCGACTGGCCGCCGCGGGCGATGGCGCCGATGGCGTCCCAGGTGGTGATCTGCGAGGCTTCATCGAAGATGACCAGATCGAATTGGGCGTGGCCTGCGGGCAAGTATTGCGCGATCGACAGCGGCGACATCAGCACACAGGGCGCCAGCTGCGTGAAGGCGGTCGGCATTTCGCCAATCAGGTCACGGATCGATTTGCTGGGCCGTTTCAGGGACAATTGATGCTTCAGCGTGCCCAGCTCGGATTTCTTCGGCGTCTCGTCCCGGGCGGGCAGATCGTGGGCGACGGCGCGGATGACCTGTTCGGCGGCCAGGCGCTGGGCCGTGTCGTCAAGTTCGCGGAACCGCTTGATCCGGTCCTGATGATCCCAATGGGTGAACCGGCGCAGCGGCGGCTTGGCGTCCATCGCCAAAGGCAGCCACCAGTCCATATAGGCCCGCTGGAACGCCGCCGGGGCAGCGTTGTGGGGCAGATCACCGGTCTGAAGCGCCGTGATGACGGGGGCCAGACCCAGCGGTTCGGCCTTTTCGCGCGCCGCAACCCAAAGGGTCCAGTCGGGCAAGCGCGCCCGCGCCTGCTGCACACCGGTCATCTCCTGGATTGTCTTGGCGGGCGTATCGGCCAGGGGGTCGGCCCCGGCGATCCCGCGATACTGTGACAGCGCCGCGCCATAGGCCGTGCGTGCATCGATCAATGCCTTGGCGCTGGCAACGGCTGGGTCGGTATCGCCGCCGGCTGCCAGCAGCGGGTCGATGCGTTCGGCGAGTGCGGCGGCGTCCGTCGCCAATGTCCGAAAATCGCTCAACGCGGTGCGGAACCGGGCGGCGGTTTCCAGATGGTGCGAAAGCGCGCTTGTGTCCGTATCGACCCCGTCGAACTTCGCCAGCGCGGTCAGCGGTGTCGCCGAAATCCTGTCCAGCTCGGCCTTTGCGGCCAGTAGGGCGTTGATATCCGTTTCCGGTGCCGCCTCGCCGCCCGCCGCATAGCTTTGCAGCAGCTTGCGGACCTTGCCTTTGGCGAAATACGACAGCGGCCAGAACTTGGTGTTCGCTGCGCGCCAATCGGCGTCGATCTGATCCAACGGCATCCGGGCGATGGCGTCGCGGTCATAGCGGGCGGAAAACCGCGCTTCGGTTTCGCGCAGCTTGGTGATGGATCGTCCAAGCTCGCCCAGTTTGGGTTTCAGTGTCTCGAACTGGTCGGATGCGGCGACGGTGAAATCGCCTGCCGCGATCCCGCCGATTGCGCGGGCAAGATCCGTCAGAACCTCGATCCTATGCAGGGGCGGGTCGGCAGGCGCGTTTGCGCCCAGCGATGCCTCGAAAGAGGTTGCGGCGGCGGATAGGCTGGCCGCTGCCTCTGACAACCCCGCCGCGGCGCCCAGCAGATCGTTTTGCCAGCCATGCGACCATTCGGTGCGCGCGACCGAGGCAAGACCATCGACACCGGCCACAATCCGGTGCGTCCGCGCGATGTCCTCAACCGCCTCGGCCATCGCTCGGAAGGTCGCGGGGTCATGCGCCTCCGGCCCCGAAAAAGACAGGCGCAGCGGCGCCGGATCGCCCGTGGCCGCAATGCCGATGCCCTGAAAGATCGAATGCCCGTGCGAGCCGGGGGCGTGCAGCGCATCGACATAGGCGTTCAGATCGTCGCGGTGGATGCGGACCTTGTCGGTGACGTCGATCCATTCCTTGTCGGTTGCATCGGTCGCACGGTCCCAGGCAGCGCCAAGCTGGGCCAGAACGCTGCGCCGGTCGGCCTTGTTCGAATGCAGCTCCAAACTGGCATCGCCCAGACCATAGGCTTTCAGGCGGCGGTGCACGACGTCCAGAGCCGCTGACTTTTCAGCGACGAACAGGACGCTGCGCCCCTGAAACAGCGCATGGGCGATCATGTTGGCGATGGTCTGCGACTTTCCGGTGCCGGGCGGGCCGATGATCACCAGATCGTGGCCACCGGCAACTGCCGCCACCGCCGCCAGTTGCGAGCTGTCGGCAGGCAGAGGTGTCGCAAGATCCGATGGCTTATAGGTCCGGTCGATATCGCGGGCGGCAGGGATCGTACCGTCGCGCGGATAGGCCAGATCCGGGTGATCGATCAGGTGGTGTACCAGCCGGTTTTCACGCAGCCGGTCAGTGCGGTCGACCAGATCCTTCCACATAAGATATTTGGCGAACGAGAAGGTCGACAGCGCGACATCCTCGCTGACCTCGAACCCCGGCACATCCCGGATTGCGGCGCGCATCGTGCCGAAGATGCGCGGCAGGTCCAGGCCGGAACTGTCGGTCGGCAAGGCCCCTTCAAGTGCCGGAACACGCACACCGAAGTCGCGCTCCATGAATTGAAGAAGTGTCGCGTTCATGCGCACTTCGTCTTCGTGATGGGTCAGGCGGAAATCGGATTGGGCGCTGCGCCGGGTCAGCTTGACCGGCAGCAACAGCAGCGGCGCCCGATAAGTGCGCCGGTCCTCGGGCGTCTTTTTCCAGCGCAGGAACCCAGCGGCCAGGAAAAGCGTGTTGGTGCCGCCTTCGGCCAGATCGCTGCGCGCTTTGCGGTAAAGCGTGGTCAGCCGCGCGCGCATTTCGCGGTCGGGCAGGGGCACGCAGACTTCGCCGCGGTCCAGGGCCTGCGCTGTGAAGGCGTCGTGAATGTGCTGACCGGTTTCGCGTAGATAGAGGTCGGGATCCCGTTCGCCGACGGGGTTTTCCTCGTCCAAGGATATGACGCGCATCGACCGGCCATCGGCCAGCCGGTCCTCCAGCAGCGGGACATCGGGGCAGTGGAACGGGATCGACGATTTGGTGTCGGAAAAATTCAACAGCCGGTTGCGCAGCGACAGATCCAGCAGCTTGCGCTGCCAGCGGCCGATGCGACCCTCGGCGGTGGTTGGAACCTCTTCGATCAACTCGCCCGGTAACAGGCCGAAATCGGGGATCGGGGGCAAAGGAACGGCGGCAACTGTGGTTCCCTCGGGTTCCGCCTCGTCCGGCGCGCGGTGGCTGGCCAACGGTCGTATCCCGGCAGAACGGGCGCGTGCGATATCGACGGCGCGATCAAACTCGGTTTCTGCCTCTTCCGACAAGTGCTTGCGCGCGTCTGCGATTGCGCGGTCAAAACTGGCGGCGGGGCGGGCGGTCAGCAATGTGGTTTCGAACGCGACAAATTCCCGGGCGGCAATCGCTTTGCGGATTTCCGTGATGTCCGGTTCCGTGACCGAGGCAAAGGTCCGATCGACCAGCCAAACACCGGCGAATGCGTGTCCTTCCACGAAGATCGCCGCCGGGTTCAGGCCGATTGCTTCAAGAAGGCTTGCCATCAGCAGCGTCGTGTCGAGGCAGGTTGCCAGTCCCTCGGCATGGATGCGGTCCGGCGGGCGGATCTTCTGGCCCGCGCGCTCGAAACTTTTCGGGGGTTCGGCATAGGTCAGGCCAAGGGCCGTGACCGCAGACCATGCCGCAGCGGCCAGCATATACGTGCGGCGCGGATCGGCGCTTTGATACCCATCCAACGCGGGCGCATGGCCGCCGCCCTCCAGAATGCGCCCCGCCTCTTTCATTAGCGCGGCGATCGCCGGATCGTTGGGTGCCACAAACGCCGCCAAAAGCTGCGCCATTTCGGGCGTGCCGCCCCACTGGTCGCGGGCCAAGAGTTCGACCGGCGAACGTTGCACCGCCAACGTCTCGCCATCCCGGGAAAGGGTAATGATAACCGAGCCATGCTCGGCTTCGTTCAGTCCGCCGAGACGGGTGTGATCCAAAGACAGCGCACGGTCGCCGATGTCCACATGGCCGCCCGCATCAATCCGGTCGACGGTCCAGGACCGGGGGGACAGGAATGCCGGGTCCGCCGACAGGTCCAGGGTCAGGTTTTCGATGTCCTGATCGGATGGATTGCTCACCCGAAGCGCCCGCAAGATCGGGACAGAATTTTGCGCGGAAGCGAAATTGACCCGCCCCGCACACTCGACCGAGATTTCTGGGGCGGTCACCGGCGGCGCCTGATCTGGGCCGGGTGGATCACGCTGCGCGGGGCCGGTGGGCGGCGGCGGGTCGGTCTCGGATACCATAAGAATACTCTCGGAACTGGGAAACTGATTGTGACGCCCGACCTGCGGCCGCGTCAACGCCCGGGTCAACCCTTCAGAATCAGCGTGTCGCTGGCAGACCAGGCCAGCCAGACCTGATCGCCGATATCGACGGCATCGACCGTGCTGCGGGTTTCGTTCTGAACGGTGACCGACAGGCGCAGCCCGTCCTGCGTTTCGACATAGAGGTGGGATGTGTCACCGTAATACGCCCAATCGGTGATCCGCGCCTGAAGCCGGATGTCGCCATCGGTTTGCTCGCGCGCAAGCCGGATTTTCTCGGGCCGGATCGCGACCGAGACCGGCCCCTGAACATCGCCGTCATAGGGGATCGAGAGAGGGCCGAGCCCGTCTATGTCGACCCGCACGCCATCCTCGCCGGCACCCGTGACCGCCGCGTCGAAGAGATTTACCTTTCCGATAAAATCAGCAACGAAACGGGAATTCGGACGTTCGTACAGGCCTTCGGGTGTTGCGATCTGACAAACCTGACCCTTTTCCATCACCGCAATCCGGTCGGCCATGGACAGCGCTTCGTCCTGGTCGTGGGTGACGATGACGAAGGTGATGCCGACATCCTGTTGCAGCCGTGCCAATTCGATCTGCATCTGCTCGCGCAGCTTGGCGTCCAGCGCTGACATCGGCTCGTCCAGCAGCAGGACCTTGGGGCGCTTGACCAAGGCCCGGGCCAGCGCGACACGCTGACGTTGCCCGCCGGAAAGCTGATCGGGTTTTCGTCTGCCAAGATCGCCAAGCTGAACCATTTCAAGTGCTTCGGCGACACGCGCCGACATCTCGGCGCCGCGGATGCGGTCGATCTTCAGCCCATAGGCGACATTGTCGGCGACCGTCATGTGCGGAAAGACGGCATAGGATTGGAACACCATGTTCACGGGCCGCCGGTTCGGCGGAATGTGGGCCACGTCCTCACCATCGATCAGGATTTCGCCGGAGGTGGGCGTCTCGAACCCGGCGATCATCCGCAAAAGCGTGGTCTTGCCGCAGCCCGACGGGCCGAGCAGCGCGAAAAACTCGTTTGACCCGATGTCGAAATGCGCGTTGTCCACGGCGGTCGCGCCGGGGAACTTTTTCGTGACGTTGTTGATTTGCAAGATGGGGGTCATGTCAGAATTGCCACCATTTTCGAGGCCTGGAATGATTGCGCACGCGGCGCACAGCACCGGAGTTGCGCCGGACCAGCAACGTGACATCGTCGCCCACACGGGCTTCGCGTAGCACAAAGGTAAAGGCGTAACCGACCATGGTCTCGCCATGCTCTTCCATCCAGATCAGGGCGTGCCTGTCGCTGCTGGCGTGCCCGAAACTAGCGCCCGAGTTGCCGTGTTTCTTTTGCCAGGATTTCGGCAGGTTCCGCCGGTCCAGGCGCGAGACAGTGCCGCGCAGACGCTCGCAATTGACCGGATAAAAAATGTCGATCAGGAACAGCGTCATCAGCATGTGCAAAAGCCGGTTCGCAGGCCAGACCGGTCCGCGGGCCTGATACCCCGCAGGCACATATTCGCCGCCCGAGGTCGTCCAGTTCGGCTCGCGCCCGGTCGCAGTTTTGGCAGCGGTCATGGATCCCCCGAGGTGTCTGGGCGCTGCAATCGCATTGCCAGTGCAGTGATCACGACGGTAATCAACACCAGAATGGTCGAGGCGGCATTGATCTCGGGCGTCACGCTGAACCGAACCATCGAGTAGACCTTGACCGGGAAGGTCACGTTGTTGGGGCCGGATGTGAAGAAGGTGATCACGAAATCGTCCAGCGACAACGTGAACGCAAGAAGTGCGCCTGCGATCAGACCCGGGACCATATGTGGGATCAGAACATCCCGGAAGACCTGGAACTCGGTTGCGCCCAGGTCGCGGGCCGCCTCGGCCATTTCCGGGTTGAAACTTTGCAGCCGCGTCCGGATGACCATGGCCGCGAACGGAAAGCTGAACGTGATGTGGGCAAGGATGATATTGCCGAGGTTCAACGGCCACGGCGCGGTTCCGGGGATCGAAATGCCGGTTGTCGAGAAAAACACCGCCAATGCGACGCCCATGCATATTTCAGGCACGACGATTGGCAGCGCCACCGTCCCCTCGTAGACCGGCTTGAACGGAAAGCGCCAACGCCACAGCGTTACCGCCGTCATTGCGCCCAGAACGGTTGCAAAAACGGTCGAGACAATGGCGATGGCGAACGAATTCACGAACGCCTCCATCAGCGCGTCATTCTCCCACGCCTTTCCATAGTACTTGGTCGTAAAGCCCTTCCAAATCACGTTGCCGCCGCGCTTGGAATCGTTGAACGAAAAGATGATCAGGACGACGATCGGGGCGTAGAGAAAGACGGATGTTATCAAAAAGACAAACCGCATCATCGGTTTGCGGGCGTATTGGAACGGGCCTGGCTTGGACTTGGTGCTGCTCATGCCCGCCCCCCGCTTTTGCGCATGTCGTTGATCGAGCGCAGCGCCAGGATGATGAAGGTCACATAGAGCAGCATCAATGACAGCGCCGAGCCAAAGGGCCAGTCATCGCCTTTTTTGAATTGCCGTTCGATGACATTGGCGATCATATCCACCTGCCCGCGCCCCAGCAGGTCGGGCGTCAGGAACGATCCCAGCGTCGGGATGAAGGTGATAATGGCGGCTGTGACGACCCCGGCCATTGTCAGGGGCAACAGCACCTTGAAGAAGGTCCGCAACTGCCCGGCACCAAGATCCAGCGAGGCCTCGAGATAGGATTTATCCAGCCGCTCGAGCGACGAATATATCGGCAGCACCGTGAACGGCAGGGCGACATAGACCAGGCCGATCACGACCCCTGCCTCGGTGCCCAGAAACTTGAACGGCACGAAACGATCACCCAACAGGGCAAGATCGCCAAGCCCGGCCCAGTCAAGCGCGCCATCGGCCTGCACCCACAGCCATTTCAGGCTTTCGTTCAGGCGTCCCTTGGTCCCCAATATGTTCAAAAGCGCATAGGTGCGGATCAACAGGTTGGTCCAGAACGGAAGGATGACGATCAGCAACAGCCACGGCTTCCAGCGCGGCTGAGAGGTCGCGATGACCAGGGCGACAGGATAACCGACCAAAAGGCAGATCGCGGTCGAGATCAGCGCCAGCCACAGGGATCGCCAGAGCAGGACCAGGATTTCCTCGTCCAGGATCCGGGCATAGTTCTTGAGGGTCCAGGTTGTCTCGATTTGTGTCAACGAGACGTTCTCGCCGAACGAGTAGAGCCAGACGATCCCCAGCGGGATCAGAAAAAAGACCGACAGCCACAGGATTGTCGGGCCGCAAAAGGCGGTGAAGGCTGCGGCGGATCGGCGCCAGGGTTCCATTCAGCGACCCTCAAGCAAGGGTTGCCCCGGATCGTAACCCGGGACAGCCCATCGCAGCCTCAACCGGCGGCTTTCACCCGGGTCCAGGCGGCATCGATCTTCTGGACCACCGCTTGCCCCGGGAACTTCTGGCTCTCGCACACGGCCAGCACCTCGTCCGACGGAAAGATCGCCGGGTGGTTCTGGTAGGTCTCGGATGTCAGCGCCTTTGCAGCCGCGTTCGGCGTCGCATAGTTGATGGTCTCGGCAATCTTCTGACCCGCCTCGGCCCCCAGAATGAAATCGATCATTGCATAGGCGCTGTCGACATTCGGCCCGCCTTTCGGGATGGCCAGCGTGTCCTGCCACAAAAGGCCGCCTTCTTTGGGAACGACAAAGCCGAGATCGTCGTCCTCGCCCATCACCTGAATGATGTCACCGTTCCACTCCATGACCATATCGACCTCGCCCGACAGCAACAGGTCCTGGCCGTTATCCGGCGCAAAGGCCGTGATATGGGGCTTTTGCTTGATCACCATCGCCTCGGCTGCCGCCAGATTTTCATCTGACCAGGCATTCAGCGACTTGCCCATATACTTCAGGGCCGAGCCGAGCACGTTCTGGGCATCGCCCAACAGCGCGATGCGCCCGGCATATTTGTCGCTGTCATAAAGCCATTTCCAGCTGTCCGGCACGCCTTCAATCGCTGACTTGCGATACCCGATGCCGATCGTGCCCCACATGTAAGGCAGCGAAAACTTACGGCCCGGATCGAAGGCCGCGTCCATGAAAACCGGCTCGATATTCTTGACGTTTCCGATCTTGGAATGATCCAGCTCTTCCAGAAGCTCGGCGATGATCATGCGTTCGACATAATCCGAGCTGGGGACGATCAGGTCATAGCCGGGATTGCCGTTCTTCAACTTGGCGAACAGTTCGTCATTGTCGGCGAACAGGTCGTACTGCACTTCGATGCCGGTGGCCTCGGTAAAGTCCGCAAGCGTCGTTTCGCCGATATAGGTGTCCCAGTTGTAGAAGTTGAGCTTGCCTGCCGCAAAACCCTTGGTCGGCAGCAAAGAGATGCCCGCGGCCGCGGCACCGCCAGCCAGGACATTGCGGCGTGTCGGGCGCAATGGGCGCTTTGGTCGGTTCATGATTGTCTCCTGTGGTCGAACCCTGTTGCTGGCATCGACCATACCCAAGGGCGCAGGGTTGGCAACTGGAATGGGGCGGAAGGAGTGGAGCAGGCGAGGCTGTGCCCCACCCGGGGGCAGAGTTCCCGCTTAGCCAAAGGCAAAATCCGCAACGCCGAGGCCAGCTTGAGGTTGAGAGATTGCGCGCGGGGCGGTAAATCCGGGCGTCAAAGTACAAGGGGCGTCCGAGATGGCCGATTTTCTGACAATCGAAAATGCAATGAACCTGCTGGTCCTGATTTTTCTTCAGGCTGTGCTGGGGTTCGACAACCTGCTCTATATTTCAATCGAATCGAAACGGGCACCGGCGGCGAACCAACAGGCGGTGCGCAAGTGGGGGATCCTGATCGCAATCGCATTGAGGATCGTGCTGCTGTTCACGATGATTCAGCTGCTGGAAAGCCTTCAAGACCCGTTCTTCTCGGTCGATATTCCGGGGGTTCTGCATGGCGACTTTAATTTCGCCTCGTTGATCTTCCTATTTGGCGGCGGCTTCCTGATGTACACGGCCATCAAGGAGATCGGGCACCTTCTGGCGGTCGAGCATCTGGACCACGGGCCGGAGGATAAATCGTCGAAATCCGCGGCTTCGGTCGTCATTATGATCGTGATGATGAACCTGATCTTCTCGTTCGATTCGATCCTGTCCGCGATCGCAATCACCAAAGTGTTCGCAACACTTGCCATCGCGATCTTGCTGTCCGGCGTGGCCATGCTGGTCCTGGCCGACCGGGTCAGCGAATTTTTGGAACGCAATCGGAAATACGAGGTGCTGGGCCTCTTTATCCTTTTGATCGTTGCGGTGGTCCTGCTGGGCGAAGGCGGGCATGTCGCGCATCTCAAGCTGTTTGGCTTCGAGGTCGAGGCAATGTCGAAGACGACATTCTACTTCTCGATCGTGGTGCTGGTCATTGTCGATCTGATCCAGTCCGGCTATCAGAAAAAGCTGGAAAAGACGCGCAAGGATCAGGCGGACGGGCACTAAAAGGCGCGAGGACCGGGGCCTATTGCCCCAAGCGCCCGCGAACGCGCGTTGTCGCGGCGCCTGACGGGTTCAGTCAGGCCGCAGAATGCTGCGGGCCCGGTCTTGGTACCGGGCCCGCCGGGACCGGCGTCGCCGCCGATCCCTTGCCGCCTATTTTGGCAGTCCGACAATCTGGTAGACAGCGCGCGCTTCCGGCGGCAGCGGATAATCACCCAGCTCGTCCGTGATCATCGAATAGATCTTGCCGCTGTCATAGATGGTCGAAAGCGCGCGATCGACTTCCAGACGCAGCCGGGACTCGCCGCGTTTCATGGTCAGGGCGTAGGGTTCGAAACTGAAAATTTCCTCCATGACCGAGATCCGGCTCGCCAGTCCTTGTTTGTCGATCTGGAACAACAGGATCGCCTGGTCGCCGAAATAGACATCGAGCTTTCCGGCATCCAGCGCCATCAGCCCGGCGGGATGGTTTTCGAACTCGACGGTTTCCACCTTCAGCAAGTTGCGTTCGATCAGATCCTGTACGACCGCCCCGGTTGTTGTGCCCGACACATAGCCAAAGCGGCCCGCGCGCGTATCAAAAACAGTTTCGAAGGCCCCTGGGCGAACCGCGGCCCCTGCGCCATCGACGAAATAAAGGATCGAGAAATCCAGGCTTTCACGGCGCATCAGCGTGGCGGATGTCGGCCCGCAATGCAGATGCGTCCGCCCTTCCACCAGGGCCGGAAAGCGCTGCCGTGCATTCACGATTACAAACTCGATGCCCAGCCGGTCCCGCCCCATATTGCGGGCCATCAGTTGAACGACTTCGGTGCAAAGGCGCACGGCCAGCCCGGCGGGACGGCCCTTGTCGTCGGTGAACGAGAA
The DNA here is from genome assembly GCA_951813525.2 of uncultured Limibaculum sp. Classification (GTDB taxonomy): domain Bacteria; phylum Pseudomonadota; class Alphaproteobacteria; order Rhodobacterales; family Rhodobacteraceae; genus Thermohalobaculum. The sequence continues at coordinate 1,122,819 of CATOTJ020000001.1, read as the reverse complement.
CGGCGGCGCCGCGGCGCGCACGCCCAGGCGGATCGTCCCGCTGGTCTTGATATCGTCCAGCACATCCGCCGCAACAGCCGCCGGAATTAGCGCGGCCACCAAGGCCATCATCAGTTTTCGGATCATCGTCTACCCCCCAAAGCGCCCGGTTCGGCTGCCGCCTGTGGCAACCCCCCGTGGACATGGCGCGCGCAAGTGATAAAACCCGCGTCGCAAATCGGCCCGAGGAATCCCCCATGAACGAACTGAGCTACCGCGAACCCCAGCCCAAGGTGATCGCCGGAGTCAAGGATGACTGGGAGTTGGTCATCGGGATGGAGGTCCACGCACAGGTCGCCTCGAAGGCGAAATTGTTCTCGGGCGCATCGACGGAATTTGGCGCAGAACCCAATTCCAACGTCTCGCTGGTCGACGCGGCGATGCCGGGGATGCTGCCGGTGATCAACAAATTCTGTGTCGAACAGGCGGTCCGCACCGGGCTGGGCCTGAAGGCTGAAATCAACAAGCGCTCGGTTTTCGACCGCAAGAACTATTTCTATCCCGATCTGCCGCAGGGCTATCAGATCAGCCAGTTCAAGCATCCGGTCGTCGGAGAGGGCGAGGTGATCGTCGATCTGGAGCCTGGCGTTTCCCGCAAGGTCCGGATCGAGCGTATTCACCTGGAACAGGACGCCGGCAAGTCGATCCACGATATGGACCCAGAAATGTCGTTCGTCGATCTCAACCGCACCGGGGTCGCGCTGATGGAAATCGTCAGCCGCCCGGACATTCGCGGTCCCGAAGAGGCGGCGGAATATGTCCGAAAACTGCGCCAGATCCTGCGCTATCTGGGAACCTGCGACGGGAACATGCAGGAAGGGTCGATCCGCGCCGATGTCAACGTATCGGTCTGCCGCCAGGGACAATATGAAAAGTACCGCGAAAGCGGTGATTTCGCGCATCTGGGCACGCGGTGCGAAATCAAGAACATGAACTCGATGCGCTTTATCCAGCAGGCGATCGAGTATGAGGCGCGGCGCCAGATCGCCATCCTGGAAGATGGCGGATCGGTCGATCAGGAAACGCGCCTCTATGACCCGAACAAGGGCGAGACGCGGTCGATGCGGTCAAAAGAGGAAGCGCACGATTACCGGTATTTCCCCGATCCCGACCTTTTGCCGCTGGAATTCGGGCAGGATCTGATCGACCGGATCGCGGGCGCGCTGCCCGAACTGCCCGACGCAAAGAAGGCCCGCTTTGTTTCAGAATACGGCATGACAGAATATGACGCATCCGTTCTGACGGCCGATGTCGACGATGCGGCCTTTTTCGAGGAGGTCGCAGCAGGGCGCGACGGTAAGACCGCTGCGAACTGGGTGATCAACGAGCTGTTCGGGCGTTTGAACAAGGAAGGGCTGGCCGTTGCCGACAGCCCGATCCTGCCCGGCCAGATCGGCAGGATCATTGACCTGATCGCCAAGGGCGACATTTCCGGCAAGATTGCCAAGGACCTCTTCGAAGTGGTCTGGAGCGAGGGCGGCGACCCGGCAGAGATCGTCGAAAGCCGCGGTATGAAGCAGGTCACGGATACCGGCGCGATCGAGACGGCAGTAGATCAGGTCATCGCCGACAATCCCGACAAGGTCGAACAGGCCAAAGCGAAACCGACCCTTGCGGGCTGGTTCGTCGGGCAGGTCATGAAGGCGACGCAAGGAAAAGCCAATCCGCAGGCCGTCCAGCAGATCGTCAAGCAAAAGCTTGGGATCGAATAGGGCGCCAGACAGACGGCGCGCATTGGCAGTCAAAGGCTGATCGGCGGCGTGGGCACGCAGGATTGCTTGCTGACAGTCCTTGAAACCGGCATCCTTGCCCCAGGATCGGGGCCAGGAGGGCTGTTTCATGTCTATCATTCGACTTTCCGTGCTGGGCGACGGGCTTTATGCGCCGGACAGTGTCGGCAACATCACTGACACCAAATTTTCGACACGGCGCGGGGCCGACCGGCGCGGATTGGGAAGGATGCCGCTGTATCCGCGCGGCGAACTGCCAGGCGCCGAAGATGACCTGACGCAATATCTGACCCGCAGTCTGGAGATCGAGGCCAAAAAACTGCCCAAGGGCAAGCCCGTCACTGTCCTGATCCACGGATTTCAATTCGATCCGGCGACAACGGTATTGCGCCCGCCGCATCATCATAAAGCCGACAACCCCCATGCCCGCCTATATCACTTCGAAGAGTATCCCGAAGAGGTCGAGATGCGGCATCATTCGACCAGTTGGCCATTGGGATTGGGATACGAAGAAGGCGATGAAGGGCGAACCGGATTGTGCATCGGGTTCGGCTGGTATTCTAACCCGGGGTTCTTTTCGTCGCTGTTTGATCATGGACTGAACTTCTATGCAAAAGCCTATAACGAGGCCGAGAACGCGGCCTGGCAATTGGTTTGCCTGCTGGATGTTCTGGCCAAGGCGCTCAAGCGGCCGATCGATCTTTTCTGTCACAGCCTGGGCAGCCGTGTTGCGGTACGTGCATTGGCCCAGGCCGTCAGCCCCGCCGAAAACCTGGGCGACGCGCCTCCCGCTGTCGATGCCGTCGCATGTGTCGACCGGGTGCTGATTTTGGCAGGTGCCGAAAAGGTGCTGGAAGCACAACTGATGGTGAGCAGGCTCAACAGGCTGATGGCATCGACCCGGGCGGTAAAGCGGGTCCCGCACGTCTACAACGTGGTCAGCCGCGAGAACGACGTACTGGACAAGCTGGGCGAAAATTTCGGCCCGGCGGCGGCGGGGTCGAAACAGGTGATCGGCCATAACGGGTTAGAAGCACGCGACCCGAATTGGCTGGATATTCAGCTGGATGACGAGGACGTGGCGGCCTGGTTCCTGGGCCGTGGGTACCGGATCAGCGGCGACAATACCTCGTCTCTGTTCACGGTTCTCGATCACTGGATTCACTATACCTGGCGCGAGAACATGCGCGTCTATCACGACATTCTGCGCGACCGGGCCAAGTGGAAGATCGATGCGTTGAAAAAGGTGAAGTCTGGAAACCTGTTCGATCAGGTGCGCCTGCTGCGCGGTCCGGGGGCGATGGGCTTCAAAGCCTAGGGTTCGGACCCGGGGTGGATTGGGTGGGGTTGCCCCCACCCGCGTTCCTATCAGCGGTTTGCTGGCACATCCCAGATCGGGCGGGCCACTTCGCGGTTGGCCTGCTCGACGCTCAGGCCGATATCGGCCAGTTCGTCTTCCGTCATCTGCGACAGTGCGGTGCGCTCGCGCATCACCTTGAATGCGGTCATCAGCGTGCCGAAAACCGAGCGCTTGTTGCGCTGGGTGCGAAGGTGGGCGGGGGCGAAATCGGTGATCATTGACATGGGAAGCTCCTTCACGTTTTGTTATGCGGTGGTCTCTGATATCTTGATTGTTGATATATGGGATAGAAGTCGCATAAGTGAAATGAATGTTTATAGGTTAACACATCACAGGAGTTGATGATAATGCCTCGAAACCTGGACCTGACTGCGCTGCGTAGTTTTGTAACCGTGCTGGAGACCGGCGGCGTGACCCGCGCCGCGCACCAGTTGCACCTGACCCAATCTGCCGTGTCGATGCAGTTGAAACGGTTGGAGGAGGCGCTGGGCCAGCCATTATTGGACCGGGCCGGACGCGGTGTTGCACCGACTGCCCAAGGCGAACAGCTTTTGGCTTACGGTCGGCGAATTCTGACACTGAACGATGAGGTTTGGGACCGCATGACCCACAACTCGTTTGAAGGCGAAGTCCGCTTTGGCGTCCCGCATGACATCGTCTATCCGCACATCCCCGTCATTCTGCGCCGGATCGACCGGGAGTTTCCGCGGGTCAAGGTGCAGTTGATTTCGTCCTTTACTGTGCATCTGCGCGAAATGCTGGACCAGGGCGATGCCGATCTGATCCTGACGACCGAGAACGAAACACCCGCAGCGGCTGAATGTCTGACGACACAGGATCTGGTTTGGGTCGGTGCGCCGGGCGGTGCAGCCTGGCGCAGCCGGCCGTTGCGCCTGGCGTTCGAGCACACCTGCGTGTTTCGGCCGTGGGCCGTGGCCGCGCTGGACCGCGCTGATATACCGTGGGAAATGGCGGTCGACACAAACTCGGTCCGCACTGTCGAAGCGACTGTGGCCGCGGATCTGGCGGTTCATGCCATGTTGGAGCAGAGCATTTCCTTACCGATGGAGGCGATTGCGCATGGCGGGCAGTTGCCGGAACTGCCGTCCAGCCGCATCAACATGTACCGGGGGGCGGGAACGACCGGCGAGCCGATTGACCTGCTGACCGACCTGGCCCGGCAATCCTATCGCGGCGTTTCGGTCGCGGCCTGAAATACAAAGGAGAATGACATGGCAATAACCGATGCCGCGGCTCTGAAGTCGATCTATGGCGAGGTAGACCCGCTGGCCGAGCAAAAGGCGATTGATCATCTGGATCAGGTGTGCCGCGATTTTATCGCAAATTCGCCGTTCCTGATGCTGGCAACGTCGAATGGCACGGACTTGGATGTCTCGCCCAAGGGCGATCCGGCGGGCAGTATCATCGTCGAGCACGGCGGCCGCGCCCTCTTGCTGCCGGATCGTCCGGGGAACAACCGGATCGACGGGCTGTTGAACATCATCGCGCACCCGAATGTGTCGGTGATCTTTCTGATCCCGGGCGTGCGCGAGACCTTGCGCGTTACCGGGCGCGCGACGATCCACGACGAGCCGGAGATGCTGGGCCGTTGCCTGATCCGTGGCCGCCGTCCGATCACTGTGACCCGGATCGAGGTCGATCAGGCTTATCTGCATTGCGCCAAGGCGCTGATCCGCTCGAAATTGTGGGATGCGTCAAGCTGGCCCGCCGAGCGCCCGGTACCATCGATGATGAAAATGGTTGCCGCCCATGTCGGGCAGGACCTGCCTGACGAAAGCCAGGAAGACATGGAAAAGCGTTACGAACCGATCCTGTACTAGAGTTGCCCAGGCCGGGGTGGGCCGGCGGTCTGCAATCGAGCTGAAACGTGCCCTATCCGTCCATCTTTTGAAGGACATGCGCGCGGTTCGATGTGTGCGGGCGCACCGATGGCCACCGGCCCTTTTCGACCGCGGCGACCCAGTCGGCCGATGTCAGGACGTCCGGGTTGTCCAATTCGTAAATCGCCGTATAGCGCGGCGCGGCGGCGGGCTTGTCCATAATCTCGCCGCCGATTGAAACCTGGAACGGCGCCGATTGCATCCGCTGTGCGCCGCGCACACCGGGGACCTTCAACAGGTACGGGATATGCTCGTTGTCGTAGACGTCGTTGAACAGATCATCGTGGGCCGGATCGACATCCATCGAAACGACGAAAAGGTAAGGCGCTGTGACGGGCATTGGCGGTCTCCGTTTGTTTCCAAAAGCGTGGCGCGGCGGCGTTGCCAGGTCAAGCGCGCGGTATCAGCGCCCAATAGTCGAAATCCAGCACAACGCCGTCCACAGGTTTGCCGTCATCGCCGCGCAGCGCAAAACCTTCGGCGCTGCGGTTCTTGACGGCGACAAGGCGCAGGCGCAGCGCGCCGATCGAGGGATTGGCCGTCTCGGCCTTGTCCAGAACTTCCGACCAGGCGTGAATTGTGTCACCGGCAAAGCACGGGGCGGTATGGGCACCGCCATTGATCGCGGCGATCCATTGGGCGTTGGCCAAGCCGTTGAACGAAAGCGCCCGCGCCAGGCTGATGATATGCCCGCCATAGATCAGGCGCCCGTCAGGGCGCTCGATGGTCGAAAAGTGGACCTTGGCGGTGTTCTGCCACAAACGGGTCGCCATCATGTGTTCGGCGTCTTCCAGGGTGACACCGTCAACATGATCGATCTTCTCGCCCGCCGAATAATCTTCCCAGACATGTGGGCTGCCTGCCGCGGCCCGGTCATAATCGGCAAAGTCCAGGCCCTGTGGCACAATCAGACTGTCGGCTGCGACAGCCTCGGCTGTGTGCGGCACGACAGGGTCCGGCGCCGGTGCATTGACGTCGCCTTTGCGCACCATCACCCAGCGCACATAGTCCAAAACCGTCTCGCCATGTTGATTCGTGCCCGTCGTGCGCACCCAGACAACACCGGATTTGCCGTTGGAATTTTGGCGAAGTCCAATCACCTCGGACCGGGCCGACAGGGTATCGCCGGGCCAGACCGGGCGGTGAAAGCGGCCTTCGGCATATCCCAGATTGGCGACGGCATTCAGCGAGATGTCCGGGACCGTTTTCCCGAAAACCACATGAAAGCCGATCAGGTCCTCCAGCGGCGACGCCGCCAGACCGCAGGCGCGGGCAAATTCGTCGGACGATGTCAGTGCGAACCGGGTCGGATAAAGCGCCGTGTACAATGCCCGGTCGCCCGACGTGACAGTGCGCGGTGTCGCGTGGTGCAAGGTTTGCCCAATGCGAAAATCTTCGAAGAAGTTGCCAGTATTGGTTTTATCCATCACGCGTCCCCTGTCTGATGCCCGCCGAGGTGGCAAATCTGCGGTCGCCGGGCAAGGGGGCGGGGTGCCGCGGCACAGGGGCGAGAACGGGGGCGAGAACGGGGGCGAGAGCGGGGGCGGGCAGGCGCAAAACGCCCTAACGTTTGGCGTCGTGGCGCGCGATCCCGTCCCACCCGGCATCTGCGGTCAGCGCGCTGACTTGTTGACAGCGTTGGATCAGCATCGGGATCAGCGGATCGTCCGGCGCCATTGTGCGGCACTGGCGCAAAATCTCCAGCGCCTGATCGACGGCGCCGCTGCGATAAAGGCGCAGCGCATTCGCGACATCCTGCGCCGTGCGCGCCTTTTGCTCGCGCAATGCCGGGGCGTCGGCGTCGAAGACCTCAAGCAGGCGCACCGGTGCGTTGCGCCCGACGACTGTAACCAGATCGACCTCGCGGATCTGGAACTTTTCCGGTTCGGGCAGTGCGCGAAAGGTGCCCTGGGTGATCAAAAGCCCCAGATTATAGGTCTTGGTCAGACCCTCGACACGGCTGGCCAGGTTGACCGGATCGCCGATCACCCCGCATTTCAGGCGGTTGGCGGCCCCGATCGTGCCGAACATCAGCCGCCCCGTCGCAATCCCGATGCCGATGCGGATCGGGGTCATATCTGCTTTTGAGCTGGCGTGCGCTTTCGCCTGGGTCCATTCACGAAGGCCTCGGATCATCTCGATCCCGGCGGAGATTGCCGCTTCCGGTCCGCGCTCGAATACCGCCATGACCGCATCGCCGATATAGCTGTCGACAAAGCCGCCACCGGCCTGAACCGCAGGTTCCATCCGGCTGAGGTAGGCGTTGATGAAATCAATCGCCTCGGACGGTTCCATGCTTTCAACCAATCGCGTGAATCCGCGAATGTCCGAGAACAGGATCGAGGCTTCCGCTTCCACATGGTCGCCCAGTTTCACGTCCGTGATCGAAGGCCGGTTCATCATTTCAAGGAACGAATGCGGGACAAATCGCGCATGCGCCGAGGTCAGATCGACCTGGCGTTCCAACGCGTCGCGTAGGTCATCCAGCAGACGCGCATTTTCCACCGACACCGCCGCCTGCGCGCCCAGCACGGCGATTGTCTCGCATCGCTGGGGCGTGAAGGCGCCGCGCAATTGCCGGTTCTCCAGATAGACAACACCCGCGACCTCGCCCTTGGCTGTCAATGGTACGCACAGCACCGACCGTGACGCGCCGTGCCTAAAATAGGGATCGTCGCCGAACTCGGTGTCGATGCGGGCATCGTCCAGGATTACGGGTTTGCCGGATCGCAGCACATAGTTGATCAATCCGTTCGGCAGGTTCGTGTGATCGTCCAGCGCGGTGCGATGCTCGGTGGTGATGTCCTGGCCGCCCTCGGTTTCGGCAAAGACCTGCAAGGCCCCGCCGCTGACCAGCAACAGCGCACCCCGGTCCGCGCCCGCATTGACCGTCATGGCGCGCATGACCTCTTCGACGACCTCGTCCAGCGATGTTTTGCGGGTCAGAGCCGCCGCGATCGAAATCAGCGTCGCACTGTCGATGATCTGACCGCTGGACGTTGTGCTTTCGGTCACCCCGGCCGGAACAGCGCGCCGGTTGGTCACGCGCAAAAGATCGGGGTGGCGCTGTTCAAGCTGCCGGACCCAGCCTTGGCCGCCCCAAATCTCGAACGCCGCCTTTGCCTCGGCCAGATAAACCGCCGCCGGATCCTCGGCGCCAGCCGATAGATAGAACCGGGCCAGTCTTTCGTTGAAGAGACCGATATCATGCAGCGCCCGGTTCTCGCGCGCGGTGCGGACCGCGGCGCCGAAGCCTGTGATCGCACGTTCGGTGCGGCCGCGCAGCGCGTCGATTTCAGCGCGCAGCAAGTGAACACGGTGGGTCAACGTGCCGGGCGCATGGCGGGCCCACGCGGCCAGGCGCCGGGTCAGGAACCGGGCGCGCAGGGTCAATCGCCATCGCCGCGCTGGCGGTGCGTTGCGGGCCAGTTCGACGGACGCCAAGGCCTCGTAGAACTGATAGAACGGCTGATAGCCCATCGACAGGATGCCGTTGAGGTTGGTTTGCATGTGCCCGGCCTGACGCAGAACTTCCGGGTAGTTCGCCTCCATCAGCGCTTCCAGCATCCGGTATTTGTGGAAATACGCCAGCGACGTCGCGTCGGACTGTTCGGTCCAAAGCGCAAAGTTTTCCTCCGGCGCAAATTCCTCCGGCTCGGGCAATGCCCGCATCCGGGCAACGCTGCCCATGGCCATCTGCATGATGCGCTGGGTCTTTTCATGGGTGTTGGCACGCACAGCCGACAGGTGATCGGTCAGATACTCGGCAACGCGCGGCAGCGGCTGACCGGCCATAAGCGCATAGGAAGCGTGCCCATAGCGCGTGTACCCATGATATTCCAGATCGCCTGCAGCGATGGCGCTTTCGGCGCCTTGCAGGAACATGGGCAATGTTTCGCCCAGCGGGTCGGTCCAGTGCTGGATAAATCCGGCATGGACCATCAGGATGCGGCCCATGATATCATCGGCACCATGCTTATCGGCGACCCGGCGCGCCAGATCGCCATAGGCACGCCTCCGCACCGGGTTGGCCAACACAGCGCAGTGCAGCATGCCGTAGATGACATACCCATAGGCCGAATGCGCTGCATTCCCGTGGCGCACGGACAGCGTGACGATCCTGATCCCGATCAGGGGCAACAGATAAAGCTCGGTGAAATAGGCGGGCGCCGCCATCAGACCCAAAACACGGATGACGGCCAGTTTTTCCGGCTCGGTCATGCGCGGCAGGTTCAGCAGGCTTTCGTCGCTGCGCCCGCGCAATAACATCTTGGCCGCCGCCAACGCGCCCAACAATTTCGGTGCGCCGGGGCTGATCGGCAGCTTCTCGCCCAGCAGCGCCAGTGCGGCTTGTCCGACCTCCAATGCCTTGAGGTATTCCAACCGGCCTGTATGGATCAGGATCACCAGTTCCAGCACAAGCACCCTGTCCATCCGCTGCAGGTCGCGGGACAATAGATCTTGGGCAATCTCACCGGCCAGATCGCTGGTACCGCGCAGATAAGCCGCCTCGGCGCGTTCCAACGCGACAAAAAAGCGCCTGATCCGGCCGGGTCGACCAGGCATCGGCGCCCTGCAATTCGGAAACGACATCCAGATAGGCCAGCGCCGCATCCCACGCATTTGCCTGTTTCGTTCGCCTAGCGGCCCGCAGGGAAAGATCGTGCAGTTTCGCCCGTTCCGGCGTGTCCAGGTAATCCCGCCCGGCAATCAAGTGGTCGGCAATCGCGACCATGTGGCGATCCGGCGTGTCCGGCTTGGCTGACGCCAAAAGATGCCTGCCGATGCTGGCATGGGTCTGCGCCCGGCGCTCGGTTTGCAACATGGCAACGGCGGCTTCCTGCACCCTGTCATGCTGAAATCTGTACTGCGCTGGGTCGCCATGCCCGCTCTCGCCCTCGGTCGGCATGACGATGTCGGTCTTGACGGCCGGTTCCAGCAGATCCAACACATCACCGACCGGCTGTGCTGTAACAAGGGTAAGCGTGTCGGGCGCAAACTCCGCCCCGATGCACGCGGCGATGCGCACGATATCCTGGGTCGCCTCGGGCAGATCGCGGATCCGGTCGATCACCAGATCGGCAACATTATCGGTGATGTTTTCTGCTTCGATCTGGTCCAGATCCCAGACCCAGCGACCGGCATCATGCCGGATAAGGCCCTTACGGTGCAGCGCGAACAGGAACTGGCGCACAAAGAACGGGTTCCCGCCGGTTTTACCCCAGATCAGCTCGGCAAGTTCTTCGACCTCGTCCGTGCTTTGCCCAAGCGTCTCGGCCGTCATCGCCCCGATCTGAGCGCAGTCCAGCGGCCCCAGACCCGCTTCGCCAGCATCCAGGCCAGCGCGGCCAAGTTCGGCGAACAACTCGGTCACCGGATGGGCCGCACCGATTTCGTTGTCGCGATAGGCCGCGATGAACGTGAAATTGCGGATCTCGCTATCGCACATCAGCAGCCGCATCAAATCGCGCGAGGCCGCGTCCGACCATTGCAGATCGTCCAGAAAGACAATCAGCGGCGCCTCTGGGCGGCTGAGCGTCTGAAAGAACCGCTTGAAGACCATCTCGACCCGGATGCGTGCCTCGTTCAGACCCAGGCGCGCGATGCGCGGCTGCGGGCCGATCAACGCCTCGTATTCAGGCAGCAGGTCCAGCACGACCTGTCCGTTCGGGCTGACGGCGTCCAGAATTCGGGCGCGCCAGGTCTCGACCTCTTCGTCTGACCGCGACAGGATGCGCCGCAGCAATTGGTTCGCCGCCTGCACCATCGGGGCATAGGGGCGGGTCCGGTCCAACTGGTCGAACTTGCCATGGACAAAGTTCGCACCCTGGGCAACGGCAGGGGCGACGATCTGCTGGACCAAGACCGATTTGCCGATGCCCGATGGTCCGGCGATGCGGTAAACCCGGTTCCGTCCCTTCGCCGTCAGGGCCAGCTGGCCGCCAAGCTTTTCCAAAATGTCATCGCGCCCGAACAACCTGTCGGGAACGGAAAACCGGACCGGCCCGGTACCGTCGGCCAGGGCATCTGCAAACTCGGCCCCGGTTTGAAAACGCTCGCCCGGGTCTTTGCGCAGCAAGGTCATGACCGCTGCGGAAAGATTGGCCGGGACACCGTTCGCAACCCTGTCCGGGGGTGGCGGCATTTCGGTCATGTGCCGGTGCAGGACCTTGGCCGGATCGTCGTCATCGAACAATTGCGACCCGGTCAACAGCTCGTACAGAACCACGCCGAATGCATAAAGATCGGCGCGGTGATCGACCCGCAGATTGGCGCGCCCGCCCTGCTCCGGCGCCATATAGGCAACCGTGCCCTGCGCCAAAAACGCACCTGGTTCCACGGCGCTCAGATCTTCGGTCCGCATCGCCATGCAGAAATCGATCAGCTTCACTGTTTCAAAATCGTCCGACGTGACAATGTTCGACGGCTTTACGTCCCGATGAACGATGCCCCGCCCGTGCAGGTCATCAAGCGTCGCCGCCACCGACAGGGCGATATTCCGAACGGTTGCAGGCGGCAGCACCGCCTGATCGCGTTGATCCAGCGATGTCAGCCCATCGTCCGGGAAAATCAGCAACGCCCCATCCGGTCCCTGCACCCGGTCGATTGCAATGATCTGCCCCGGGTGGTCCAGGCCGCGCGTGATCTGAAATTCGTTCTCCAGCCGGTCCAGCGCCTCCGCCGTGGCGCTGCCTTCGGCGGATGTCTTGCAGATAACCGGCGCAGCTTCGCGGCCATATCTGCCCTGGCGCACGGTGAACGTGCGCCCGGCACGGATAATCTTGCCCAGTACAAGTTGGCTTGCTTCTGCCATGCTCATCATCCCGGACGGTTCTCGACGCCCAACAGGATGCCCCCCGGCTCCATGTCAAAGAGATACCGCATGGGCGCCGATCCGTCGAGGACCGGCTGGTGTGCATCACGTCATCAAGCCGTGATCGAGCAAGCGACCTGATCCGGCGCCAGATAGGGATAAGGCCGCTCCAACCCTGCGTTCCGCGCGTCGATCTGCTTTTGCAAATCATGCAATTCGCCCCGGAACCGCGCGACGATGGGAAGGACCGACTGTGTCCCCGCGAAGAAATTCGTATGGAACCGGCCCAGCGGCATCTCGGTTTGCCGCGACAGCAGCCGCACCATCAGGATCTGGATCGATGCGGCTTTGAAGGGCGGCATCGCCCGCGCCAGCGTCTTCTCGGTATAGTCCAGATCCTTGGACCGAGGCGGCGGCATATAGATCGCGCCCGGCGTGTTCGGCACGAACCCGTAATAGTCGTACTGCCCGTTGTTGACGGCAGCATGCCCGGCGGATGCCATATAGATCATCTGGGTCAGGAACTCGACCAATGTGGCCTTGTCCCGGAAACCATCCTGGCCGCCCGGCAGGTTGCGCACATTGCCGCCATCGGGGCTGCGCATTTCCGTGTGAAAGGCCTGAATCTCCCAATCCTCGATCACGTCATTATCGTCATCATAGAAGTGATCGACCATGCCCGCTGCATAGCGTTCGATGATCGCCCAGATCCGCAACGCATCATCGCGCCAATGATAGTGCGGCAGCGCGTCGGTATCATCGACGCCGCGGTTTTTCAGATCCTGCGGGATGTTGTGCTGGCCGTAATCCCACTGTTCCCACCAGGCTCGGGCCATCAGCTCGAAAGCGCCCTTGGCACCGACGGCCATCGACCGGTCGATCGGCCCGCCCGGCGCCAGCATCTTGGTGCGCGCGCTGTCGTTGACCGCCATCGTAAATTCCATGTGCGGCGTCAGCATCTTGTGGATCGGATGCGCGCTGGGCAGCGTGCGGTTCATGGCGATGTCGAAGATCTCGACGATCAGATGGCCGTGCAACAGGTGTTCAACGACTTCATGGATCTGCGCATCCGCCGACTGGGTGAACGATTTGACGGCCAGCCACAATTCAGGATCGTCCTTGGGCGTAAAGATCGGCCCCTGGTCCGGCGACTGAAACAACTGGATCGCCACAGGCATCAGCCGCGTGTCCTGATCGACATAAAACAGAGCGATCGGGTGCGCCAGATAGCACCCTTCCTTGACCGAAATCCCCTCCAGCATCGCGTAATCGCGCCAATAAAGCCGCTTGGCCTTGATTGCGCTCTCGATGGTCTCGCCCGCCGCCAAGAGGCCGTCCAGCAAAGCATCGGTGATGGGAAACTTTGATGGCACTTCGTCGAAACGCCGGATGATCGTCGGGTTCAATCCGGCCAGCCTCTGGCGCCCGAACTCTCCGTCCTGGCGCCAGTAATCCATCACCGTCGGTTTGTTGCCGTACAGCGCGTAAAGGTGGCGATAGACTGACAGCCCCTGCCGCCCCGTCAGCCACTTTTCCACATAACTCAGCAGCACCGACAGGACCGAGGCGCCGAGGATCTTGTAAAGCCGCCCCTGGATATACTGCGAATACTGTTCCGCCGGGGGCAGCTTGCGGATAAACGGCGGCAGCGGGACCGGCACCGTCGCGCGCTCGTCGGGATCGGCCTCGTAGATGTCGAACACCTGCTCATAATGCGGCTGGGGCGTCCAGCGCGGCCCGGTCGGCGTTGCCTCGGTCCGGATGAAGCCGTGGTAATATTGATAAAGCCCGCGCCCTTCCTCGATCTGGCGCGCCCGCTCCAGGCTGCGGCGCGGGTTGTCCTTTTGCGGCAGCGCCGGGCGCATATAGATATCGTCGCTATCGACGGTCGAAATCGTTCGATCGGCATTCTGCGCCGCCGTGCGGTCGCGCTGGTCGGGGATCGGTTCCTTTTGCCCGCGCAAGCGGTACATCAGCAATCGCGCCCGGCGCGGCCACCAGCCGCCATGGCGCAAATAATCGATCGATGGACCATCCTCGAACCCTTCGGCCCGGACGATCCGCAGAACATCGGCGGGCAGATGGCGCAGCGAGAACAGACATTCGTTGCCGTCGGCATAGCTCATAGGTTCGATGATCGTCACCTCGGCCAGATCGCGCCACGGATAGAGTTCCTCGTCCCAGGGATAGAGCGAGTTCAGCTCATACTCCCGGTCCATGCTTTCTTCCCAGTCCAGCAACTGGATCTGAAACCGGTAGCGGACATTCTCGCGGTGCAGCCGGTCGACATATTCGTCCTTCAGGTAATTTCGCGACCGGGCTTCGTGACTGCGCGCCTCCTGAAACCAGGGTTTGCGCAGATCTTCGTCCGACGGAACGCCGTCGCGCTCGGCGCCCGGGTCAACCGGGATCAGACGGAACTTGGCATACCTGCGCACCCCGTCGAACGCATGAAACTCCAGCGGGATCTGAGAATAGTAGAAAAGGTTGGCAAAGCTCTTGGCATCGCGCCGCACGGCATCGCGCACGTTCATATAGCAGCGCGGATTGCGCCTGAAATACTCGATCAACGCTGCGCGCCCGCCCTTCATCCGGCAGCGCATGAACTGCCAGAACGTGTCCATATTCCAAAACGGCGTCGTGTTGCCGTTGTTCATCAGCATGTCGAAGGGCGACTTTACGTTTTCGTCCGAAAACTTGATCGACGCAGCCCGGACGACCAGCGCCGCGTCGTCAATGAAACTGACCGAGGCATGGCGCATCCGGCATTGAAACGTCCGGCCGGGGGTGAAAAATCCGTTTGACGGCAGATCCAGGTTATCGCGGATTCTAACCTGCCCGCGCACGACCAGACCGTTCTCGTGGCTCATACGCTCGCGCGTGAAGATCGAATTCAGGGTGATCAGGGTGATCAGCAAAGGCCGCATCAGGATCATGAAAGTGCGGCTGCGCCTGAACCGGGCACAGTTCAGAACAAAAATATCCCGCAACGCCTCGAACATCGCATCCCCCCGGGCCTTAACCCTCTGCAACCGCGGCGGGATATTCGCTGGACGAGGCACGGGGGTCAAATGTTAACAATGATCGAGATTGCGGAGGCACGTCATGCTGGAACGCCCAAGCCTGACCATTGGGGTCGAGGAAGAATACCTGATCGTCGATCGGACCACGCGCGATCTGGTCGACAGTCCGGCCGAGGGATTCATGGACCGCTGCGCCGAACTGACATCGGAACGCTCGACCCCGGAGTATCTGCGATGCCAGGTCGAGATCGGCACCGCCCCTCATGCCCGTATTGCCGATGTGCGTGAAGATCTGATGGGGCTGCGCAAGGCCATCACCGCGGCGGCAGGGGAATATGGTTACGCGCCGATCGCGGCCTCGACCCACCCCTTTGCCAAATGGCGGGCACAGCACCACACGCCAAAGCCGCGATATGACGAGTTGCGCGCCGATATCGGCCATCCGGTGCGCCGGATGTTGATCTGCGGCTGTCATGTGCACTGCGCCGTCGAAGACGACGACCTGCGCATCGACCTGATGAACCAGGCGGCCTATTTCCTGCCGCATCTTCTGGCGCTGTCGTGCTCCTCGCCGTTCTGGGAAGGCGAAGATACCGGTCTTGCGTCCTACCGTTTGACGGTTTTCGACGCGATGCCGCGAACCGGTCTGCCCGATGTGCTGAACGGCCATGGCGAATACCGCCGTCTGGTTGATGCGCTGGTGGCGGCAAATGCAATTGAAGATGCGACCAAGATCTGGTGGGACATCCGCCCGTCGGACAAGTATCCCACCTTGGAACAACGTGTGACCGATGTGTGCGGCACGGTGGACGAGGCGGCGACGGTCGCTGCCGTCTATCAATGCCTGATGTCCTATCTCTACCGGCTTCGGTCGCAAAACTTGCGCTGGCGGCTCTATCCCCAAACCCTGATCATGGAGAACCGCTGGCGGGCACAGCGCTATGGCGTCGCCGGAAAACTGATTGACCACGGCAAGACCCAGGCCGTGCCATATGCCGATCTGGCCGAGGAACTGGTCTCGGTCCTGTTGCCCGAAGCCGAGGCGCTGCGCTGCACGGCGGAACTTGCCAACAGCACACGCGTTGCCGTCAAAGGCACGTCGGCCATGCGTCAGCGCGCGGTCCACGCCGCCGCAACCGCCGACGGCGCCAATGCGCATGAAGCAGGGATGGCCGTGGTCGATCATCTGATCGGAGAGTTTGCGAGCGGCTGATGCGGCTCACCAATTTCGACATGCCATATCCGATCCGCCAATTCCGCAGAATTTAAGTGGATTTTTACCGATCCCGGTCATTGTCCGTTCCGTGGCCGGTGGTCGATTCTGTGCGCGGGGACCTGTAAGGGGACGATCCGCAGCAAATCGGGCCGGCGACCGAGAAGCCTTCTTTTCAGCCCGGTGTCTGCGGCAGCCCGGGGCCGGGGTTCCTCCCGGCGAACGCCGCAAGCGAGTGTTCCAGGTCGACCGGCAGCCACCGGCCGCACCCGTCACCTTCCAGCCCCGGCACCGGGGCATTGTTCAGCCGTTCCAATAACGCGGCGCCAGAGCAGCACACCCTCCGCATTTCGCTGAAATCCCGCGCCAGGCGCCGATAAGCCGTGCCTGTCGCGTGGTTCGACCGGCGCAATGCAGTCTATTTGCCCCGGCACACAACTTGCCCCGGAACAGAGCGCGCCAAATCGAAGGCGTAGTGGTGCACCGCCCGGCGGCTCGGCCCTTATGTTCCCTCGCCGCACGATGGTGACGGCAGCATCGAGCGAAAGCCGATATCACCGTCAAGCGACAGCGATTGCGGCAGGCTCGAAAACTCCTCCTCGCCCTTCACAAACCCCAGACTGCCCAGCGACAGCGCAGGCTCGCGCAGCATCAGTGCCCGTTCGCGGTATTCGTATCCGTTGTCCGGATTGGTGACGATGAAGCGAATATCCAGCACCCGATAGGTCTTTCCGTCCAGGGACAGATCGATCTCGTTCCCGACCTCCATGACCTCGGTGCCGTCATCCCCCGGCTCGTCATCGCCGCGCGTGCGAAAGACACGGCGCGTATAGGAATACTTCTCTCCGCTCTTCAAGGACCGCCCCAGTTTGGGCGCGCCTTCGCCATAGGCATGGCCGATAATATAGCCCGAGATCCCTTCGAACCGGATGAACAAAGACGGATGGGAATAATGAAGACGGCCCAGGAATTTCCCGTCCAGAAACTGATCCTCGATATTGCCGTCGGGACATTGCGAGACATGGGCAACAACGCATTCGTCCATGCGCATGGTCGCCACGACCGTGCAATCGGCGGGTGGGTCGTAGAAGTCGGCGGCGGCGGGCAGGGGGGTCAGGCCAGTCAGGGCCAGGGTTGCGGCAAGAAGGGTGCGCAGCATGTAAATCTCCGGATCAAAAACGGCCGCCCTGTGGGGGCGGCCGCAATGAAACCCTATCACTCGAGGTCAGGCAAGTGCGGGCCGGACCGGCGTGGGCTGGCGCTTCGACTTTCCAGCCCACCCCTTAACGTTCCAGATCACTCGATGATTTTGCTGACAACGCCTGCGCCGACGGTGCGGCCGCCTTCGCGGATGGCGAAGCGCAGTTTTTCTTCCATGGCGATGGGCTGGATCAGGTTCACGGTGAAGCTGATATTGTCGCCCGGCATCACCATTTCGGTGCCGTCCGGCAGCTCGACCGTGCCCGTCACGTCCGTCGTACGGAAGTAGAACTGCGGGCGGTAGTTGGTAAAGAACGGGGTGTGGCGCCCGCCTTCTTCTTTCGTCAGGATGTAGGCCTCGGCCGAGAACTTAGTGTGCGGCTTGACCGAGCCGGGCTTGCACAGCACCTGGCCGCGCTCGACGCCTTCACGATCGATGCCGCGCAAGAGCGCGCCGATATTGTCGCCGGCCTCGCCGCGGTCCAGCAGCTTGCGGAACATCTCGACGCCCGTGCAGGTCGTCTTGCGCGTGTCGCGGATGCCGACGATTTCGATTTCCTCGCCCACGGTCACAACACCGCGCTCGACACGGCCCGTGACCACGGTGCCGCGGCCCGAGATCGAGAAGACGTCTTCGATCGGCATCAGGAACGGCTGGTCGATCGGGCGTTCCGGCTGCGGGATATACTCGTCGACGGCGGCCATCAGCTCGGTGATCTTGTCCTTGCCGATAGCGTCGTCACGATCTTCCAGCGCGGCCAGGGCGCTGCCGGCCACGATCGGGATATCGTCGCCCGGGAATTCATAGTCCGAGAGCAACTCGCGGACTTCCATTTCCACCAGCTCGAGCAGTTCTTCGTCATCGACCTGGTCGACCTTGTTCAGGAAGACGACCAGCGCCGGGACGCCGACCTGGCGGGCCAGAAGGATGTGCTCGCGTGTTTGCGGCATCGGGCCGTCGGCGGCGTTCACGACCAGGATCGCGCCGTCCATCTGGGCGGCCCCGGTGATCATGTTTTTCACGTAATCGGCGTGGCCCGGGCAGTCGACATGGGCGTAGTGACGGGCATCCGTCTCGTATTCCACATGCGCCGTCGAGATCGTGATGCCGCGCGCCTTTTCTTCCGGCGCCGCGTCGATCTGGTCATAGGCCTTGAACTCGCCGAACTGCTTGGTGATCGCAGCCGTCAGCGTCGTCTTGCCGTGGTCAACATGGCCGATCGTGCCAACATTGCAGTGCGGCTTCGTGCGTTCAAACTTTTCCTTCGCCATCACAGGCCTCCTTCAGGTCAATGGTGCGCTGAAGCGCACCCTACCCGCAGGCAACGCGCGGCCGGACCGGCGCCACCCTTGGGCGAACGCGCGCGGAACTAAGGCTTTTCGGGTGGCGGCGCAAGGGGGCATCGGCGCAGTGCGATGCGATTATTGCCCCCGGATTGCCGGATTGGCTCAGAGACCGGCCAGCCAGTTGGCGATGCCGGTTGCGATGCCTTCGCGAACACGCACGGTCTGATCCCGTCCGGCAGCCGTTGCGATGATCCCGGGCAGACCGCCCAGGGCAACGCGCCCCAGATAAATATCGTTGCCGGAGGCCAGTACGGAGCCGGATTCTGGATCGACGACTTCCAGATTGGCGACAATATTGTGCTCGCCGCAGCACCAGGTCTGTGCGCTGGGCGTCATGGCGTGGAACCGGGTGACGACAACTTTCAACATCACATTCTGCGGACCGGAAAGGTTGCCGGTCGCATCGCCGATTGCGGCCTTGAAAAGACCAACAACCTGACGCTTGCGGTTGCCGCCGTTATAGCCGTCCCAGACAAAGTTATCGTTATAATTGGTGCCGCTCGCCGTGCGCTCGATATCCGGGCCGAAACGCACCGAACTGTCGGCGACGGTCCATCCGCCTGCCGCACCGGTCGAAGGCGTGTTGGGCGCACCGCCGCAAGCGGAGACCAGAACCAGGCCGGCTACGGCCACAAGACGTGCTAGGATCGACATGCCTCACCTCACTCTGCCGAGCAGTTCTTCAGTAAACTGCATTTTGGCAACTTTCCTACGCAAGCAATGGCGCAGGTGCAACGATAAAGGCCGAAATGGTGTGAGTTTGGAGCGGGCGGCGGGAATCGAACCCGCGTCATCAGCTTGGAAGGCTGAGGTCTTACCACTACACAACGCCCGCGTCGCTGGCCTGCACGTAACCCCGGCATTCGATTTCGTCAAGTTGCGGTTTGGGCGCGCGATCCTTTGGGGGTTGCGCACATTGTGCCGGGGAGTTTCGCGGGCCGACCGGCGCTGATCTTACTGCGTCGTCACTGCTGCGCGGCCCTCTCAAGCCTGGCGCAGATCTCAGGCAGGCCTGCAAGCACGCCCGCAAGTCCGGTCCAGGGCCGCCACTGAGACCCGGTCCAGTCACCAGCCTACCACATGACCGGAATCCGGTGCGGATGGGGTATAATCCCCGGGACCAAATTTTTTTCGAGATTTTTCCAAGGAACGGCGCCCGCGGCGCGTCGGAGGAAACATGAAACAGATCAGCGACAGCTTTAAAGACCCAAGGCACGGGCAGATCCTTTCGCTTTGTTGCCTTGTCTTCCTGGGCGCCTGGGCGTTTTCGTTCGAGATGCCCTACTGGCGGCCCATCACCGCCGTTGCAACGGCGCTGGCGGTGCAATTCTGGGCCTCGTGGATTGCCGAGATCCGGTTCGATTGGCGCAGCCCCTTGATTTCCAGCCTGTCCCTGACGCTGTTGCTGCGCACCGAAGGCGCAGATCTGGTTGCCTTGGCGGCGTTCATCGCCATTGCGTCGAAATTCCTTATCCGTTTCGATGGCAAGCACTTCTTCAATCCCACCGCGCTGGCCATCGTTGTCGTCGTTCTGACCTGCGATGGCGCCTGGGTCTCTCCCGGTCAATGGGGGGCCGAGGGATGGGCGGCCGTTGCGGCGGCAGGCGCCGGGCTGGCTGTGACCTATGGCGCGCGCCGTCTGGAGGTGCCGCTGGCTTTTCTCGGCTTTTGGGCCGTTCTGGTCTTTGGGCGGGCGATCTGGCTGGGCGATCCGCTGGCGATCCCGCTGCATCAAATGACTTCCGGCGCGCTGGTTGTGTTCGCCTTCTTCATGATCTCGGACCCGATGACGGCGCCGTGGAACCAGGGTGCGCGGCTGGCCTGGGTCGGTGCGGTCGCGCTGACGGGGTTCCTGTTGCAGGTCAACTGGATCGTCGATGCCGGTCCGATCTTTGGCCTGGTGGCGATGGCGCCCCTGGTGCCGCTGCTCAATCGAATTTTCCCGGCACAGGCCATGGCCTGGCGCCAGCAATCAACTGCCGATACCCGAAAGGAGATCCGACATGCTTGAACTTTGTAAACGCGCCCTGGCGCCAATTGCGGTGGCCGCCGCCATGGTGGCCGCACCCGGCGCCGCCAACGCCTTTTGCGGCTTTTACGTCGCCTCTGGCAACGCCGAGCTTTTCAACGAGGCGTCCAAAGTCGTGATGGTGCGCGACCAGAACCGCACGGTCATCACGATGGTCAACGACTTTCAAGGCGATGTGACCGACTTTGCCATGGTGATCCCGGCGCCGACGGTTCTGAAGCGCAAGCAGATCCATGTGACGGAAAATGCGATTGTCGATCACCTGGATGCCTACACCGCGCCGCGACTGGTCGAATATTTCGACGAAGATCCGTGCCGCAGATACGAGCGGCGCAAGTTGATGAGCGACAGCGCAGTACCCGAGTCGGCCGCGGCGACAGGCGGAGCGCGCGGTGACAAGTCCCTAGGAGTCAAGATCGAAGCCGAATACACGGTTGGCGAATACGACATCCTGATCCTGTCGGCGAAAGAATCGAACGGGTTGACCACCTGGCTGACCGCGAACAACTACCGGATCCCCGATGGGGCCGAGAAGGTGTTGGGGTCCTATATCAAGCAGGGCATGAAATTCTTTGTTGCCAAGGTGAACCTGAAGGAACACGCCAAGTCCGGGAACAAGTTCCTGCGCCCCCTTCAGATCGCGTTCGAAAGCGAGAAGTTCATGCTGCCGATCCGGCTGGGCACGGTGAACTCGCGCGGCAAGCAGGACCTGCTGCTGTGGACGCTGACCCGCAAGGGCCGGGTTGAAACAGCGAACTACCGGACCGAACGGATGCCGACAGGCCAGGAAATCCCGACCTATGTGAAGAAGGATTTCGGCCCGGTTTACAAGGCCATCTACGGCACCGCGATCGAACGTGCAGGCGGCGCCGGTGTGTTAATGGAATACGCTTGGGACATGGGCTGGTGTGATCCTTGCGCCGCCGATCCGCTGTCGGCGCGCGAGTTGAAGGAACTGGGCGTATACTGGATCGAAGAAGGCTCGCGCGGGCGTGGACAGGACGTTTTCGTGACCCGTCTTCACGCACGGTATGATGCGGAAAGCTTCCCCGAAGATCTGCGGCTGGTCGAGACGGGCGATCGGTCGAACTTTCAGGGCCGCTATGTCATGCGTCATCCGTGGAAGGGTGAACCGCGCTGTGCGGCGGCCCGGGAATACCTGGCCAAGCTGCCGGTGCGGTTTGAACGCGAAGCGCAGGTTCTGGCCAATCTGACCGGCTGGGATATCGAGGACGTGCGCGCCGAGATGGCGCGATCCGGCCACAAGCCGGGCGAGGACGAGCGGACCTGGATCGAACGGCTTTGGGACTGATACCGACCACGGGCGCCCGCCACCGGGCGCCCGCAACCCCGAATTCTGGTACCCCCCTGACAGGAGAAGTGAGATGCGTACCCTTTTGAGACGAAGTCTGGCACCGGCGATGCTGGCGGCTGGAATGGCGCTGGCCCCGGGCGCTGCCAATGCATTCTGCGGATTTTATGTCGCCAGCGGTAATGCCGAGTTGTTCAACGAAGCGTCCAAGGTTGTCATGGTCCGCGACCAAGACCGGACGGTCATCACGATGGTCAACGATTTTCAGGGCGACGCCACGGATTTCGCCATGGTGATCCCGGCGCCGACGGTTCTGAAACGCAATCAGATCCATGTGACCGAAAACGCGATTGTCGATCATCTGGACGCCTATACCGCGCCGCGCCTGGTCGAGTATTTCGACGAAGACCCGTGCGCGCCGCGAGTGTTGGAACTGCAAGCAGCCCCGACCACGGTGGCCGAGTCTGAAGGGGCCTTTGGGCTCGGCCGGACCCGCGCCAATGCGCTGGGCGTCAAGATCGAGGCCGAGTATACCGTCGGCGAGTACGACATCCTGATTCTGTCGGCCAAGCAATCAGATGGGCTGACCATCTGGCTGACCGAGAACAATTACCGGATCCCGGATGGCGCCGAGCGGGTACTGGGGTCCTATATCAAGCAGGGCATGAAGTTCTTTGTCGCCAAGGTGAACCTGAAGGAACATGCCAAATCGGGAAATACGTTCCTGCGCCCGCTGCAAATCGCCTTTGAATCGAAAAAGTTCATGCTGCCGATCCGCCTGGGCACGCTGAATTCGCGCGGCAAGCAGGACCTGCTGCTGTGGACCCTGACCCGCAAGGGCCGGGTCGAGACGGCGAATTACCGGACGGAACGGATGCCGACCGGACAGGATATTCCGACCTATGTGAAGAATGATTTCGGCCCGGCCTATAAGGCCATTTACGGCACGGCAGTCGAAAAGGCCGGCGGTGCCGGGGTCTTGCTGGAATATGCCTGGGATATGGGCTGGTGCGATCCCTGCGCTGCCGATCCGCTGTCGGCGCGCGAGTTGAAAGAGTTGGGGGTCTATTGGCTGGGTGACGGCGATACCGCCAATGGCGCCGATGTTTTTGTGACCCGCCTGCATGCCAGGTACGATGCGGAAAGCTTCCCCGAAGATCTGCGCCTGATCGAAACCGGCGACCGGTCCAATTTTCAGGGCCGCTATGTTCTGCGCCACCCCTGGACAGGCCCAGCGAACTGCGAAGCGGGCCGGGAATACCGGGCCTCGCTGCCCAAGCGGTTCGAACGTGAAGCGCAGGTCCTGGCCAGCCTAACAGGTTGGAAGATCGAGGATATCCGGGCCGAGATGGCCAAGAACGGCCAAAAGCCGGGCGCGGGCGACGAGACCTGGATCGACAGATTGTGGGACGACAAAAAGCAATAGGCCAACCCCGCGGCGCCCGAACCTGGGCGCCGCGTCCAATTCCGTTCGCCCACACAGCCGAGTGATTGTTGCCCGCGGTTAAGTGCTGACCAAGCGCTCCCCCGGGCAACAAAATGCCGCGAAGTTGAGACGCCCGCGGGTTGACTCCCCCACCACATTTCTCAAGATCAGACCCAGTACAATCGGGTCGGGGGACTGAGATGGAACTTACACAGGTCAAATATTTTCTAACCGCCTGCAACACACTGAACTTTTCGAAAGCGTCCGAGGTGTGCGATGTCTCGGTGTCAACTCTGACCCGGGCGATCAAGAAGCTGGAAGACGAGTTGGGCGGCGACCTTTTCCGCCGCGAACGGCATCTGACACATCTCACGGATTTGGGCCGGCTGATGCAGGGCCATCTGTCCGCGGCGCAGGAGGCAACGGAATCGGCCAAGGCCACGGCCGAGCAGCATGCCCGCGCCGACACCCGTCTGAAGATGGGCGTTATCTCGACCATATCGGCGAGCCATCTGGTGTCCTATCTGCGGTCATTGAACGACCGGGCACCGGGGCTGGACCTGGATATCTGGGAAAGCCATTGCGCCGATATCGCGCAGGCGCTGGAGAATGCCGAAATCGACATCGCCATCATGTCGCTGCCGGAATACGCGGACCAGTTCCGCGCCGAGGAGCTTTACAAGGAACCCTATCTGGTCGCGTTTTCGCCGGGCCACAGATATGGCCGCATGAACGCCGTTCCGATGGCAGAACTGGAAGGCGAGGATTACATCAAGCGCATGCACTGCGAGTTCCCGTCGAACTTTATGAAGCTGCAGGTCGCCAAGCCCTATAATGACGTTCGCGTGCGCTATTCGACCGAGCGCGAGGATTGGGTGCAGTCGATGGTTGCCGCGGGCCTGGGCTGTACGCTGATGCCGCAATATCTGCCGATCATGCCCGGGATCGATACCCGTCCGATCATCGAACCGATCGTGACCCGCACGGTCAGCGTCGTCACCCGTGCAGGACGCCGCCACAGCGGACCGGTGAAGCATGCATTGGAAACTGCCCGGGATATGAACTGGGAAGAGATCCCTGCGTATTCCGCCGCAAGCTGACGACCGCAGCTTCAGCCCCGATTGAACTCGGGCGCCGCTTAATCCGGCCCGGACTGCCACTACGCAGGAGTTGCTTGCATATCGTGCAATGAAACGTTGCGCGCCAGGGTCTGGCCGACCGGTGCCGGGATCGCGATGTTCTCTCAATCGATTGGGATTGGGAGTTAGATTATGGGTTACGCCAGACACACCTTCAACGAACTGCGGGACGGGGCCAGGATCGAATGGGACCGGAACACGAGCAAGTTCAAGAACTGGGCGATTGGAAATACCGACACAACGGGCCTGGACGCGTCTGCCAGGGAAATGTCAAAGATCATCGTTCAGCAATTCGGAACGCTCAGCTTTCGCGAAGATGGCGGGATGGCCAAGCTGATGGCCACAATGGGCGGCAACTTCGATACCAATGCCGATGATCTGAGAACAGTTGCGGACACTGCAATCGAGGCGATTGCCAAGGTCGACAAAAAGACAGGTGGCCACGCTGCAAGCAAGGCTTCCAATCTGAAGCAACGCGCCAAGAACAGCGATGCGGGTCAATGGACCAGCCAGAACAAGGCCGCACTGAAGCGCAAGGTCGAAGACGCTATGCGCCCGGTCAAAAGGGCGCTGGAGGAAACGTGGCTTTCCAACAATTCGGACTGGCTGAAATTCGCTGTAGCCGAGGCCTCGCAGCTTTTGGCCTTTGCCGGTGGTCAAGCGGTTGCAATCGCGACCGAAGCCATCGAAAAGGCGGCGCCCGGCTTGGGGTATGCGTCCGACGGGCTGCAGATCGGTACCGGTGTCTGGCAGTCGATGCAGAACAGCTATTACTGGTACAAGTTCGAGAAACGCCGGTCCGATTACGCGGTCCTGAATGGGGCGCCGCAGTTGATCATCAAGGCGTTAGAGCGCCACTATGCAACCCGCGTCGGCGGCGGTGCTTTCAAGGCGGCGCTGGGCAGCACGTCGATCGTGACGCGGGCTGTCTTCGATGGCGGTGGTTTCGGCACTGGTGGGATCATCGGTCTGGTGGTCGGCGTTGTCACCGCGATCGGTCACTTCCTGGACGGTTTGCTGGAGCGTCTGTTCCTGCGCTTTGCCTTCAAGCAGGCGAAAGACGCGTCCGAAGCTCAGGACACGATCTATAACGACTATGACAAGTTCTGCAGCTGGTTCCAGAACTGGCTGGTCGTATCGCCGGTCCTGTCGGCGCTGGCATTGAAGATCTCGTACACGAACGAGCACAAATACGACTTCATCAAGCACACGGGCAATTCCACCGATGCCCAGGCCTATGAAGAAAGCAATGTCATGTACATGGACAAATTACGCACCCATGCAACGCGGTATCTGAACCAGCACCGCGACGAGTACACGATCAAGTTCGTGTCCTCGGATGGCGAAGTCGGCAGCGTTCTGACCGGGGCCTATGCCGCCTGACAGGTGCCGGACCCAGGATCGCGCGCCCCGGGGAGGCCCGGGGCGCGCATTTTTCTTCGCAGACGGTCAGCCGTTGTCGATGCCGTACAGCAAATCTTCGCGGGACATTCCGATATCCTTGAGCTGATGATCGGACATGCGCAGCGCGGTTGCACGGGCGCGTGAACGTTCGCCGCGGTGGCGGAGCCAAGCGGCAATCTTGCCGAACATCGTGACGCCGGACTTGTGCAGGCGGGGGTTCCTGCGGCGCAAATTCGGGGCTCTGACCGGCGTTGCCGTCCGCTTGGTCAGGTCGATGCGCGGGGCTTCCCAGGCATCGGTTCTTGACGCGATCTTGTAAGTATCGGCTAAAACGTCGAGCATCTTTTCAACTCCTTCAACGTTGTTTGTCGTTGTAAAATGGCTGTGTGGTGCCGAAACTGCGAGTCAGGAGTTCTTTCAAAATGAAAGCTGAAGTTACATATGGATTTGTCGAAGATCCCGCCGCTGACCAGCCTGCGCGCGTTTGAAGCCGCTGCGCGGCACGGGTCGTTAAGCGCCGCCGCGCGCGAGCTGAACGTCACCCATCCGGCAGTTGCCCAGCAGGTGCGGCGTCTGGAGGAATGGTTCGGCACGCGCCTTATCGAACGGGCCGGGCGCGGCATGGCGCCGACTGCGGCGGGCGCGCGGCTGGCGGCCGGACTGGGCGACGGGTTTACCGCCATCGCACGGGCTGTGGGCGAGATTGGCGCCGATGCCGAAAACCGGCCGCTGCGCATCACGCTGACGCCGTCCTTTGCGGTCAGCTGGTTCATGCCCCGGGTCGGTCAGTTCAGGGCCGCACATCGCGGGATCGAGCTGATGGTCAATCCGACCTCCGAGATCATCGATCTGGTCGCGGATGATTACGATGTCGGGTTCAGGTTCGGACGCGGCGAGTGGCCCGGCCTGCAGGTCGAACGGATTGTTGCTACCGACATCGCATTGATCGCATCGGCAGAGTTTGTCGAGCGTTGGTCAATCAGCCGGGTCGAGGATCTGGTCGATGTGCCCTGGGTGCAAGAGCTTGGCCGTGATGAAGCACGAACCTGGCTGGCCGCGCACGGACTGCCGGGGATCGAGGTCAAGAACCTCTTGAACGTGCCCGGTAGCCTGGTCCTGGATGCGTTCCGCCGGGGCGAAGGCGTCGGGCTGACCGCACGGTCCAATGTCAGCAGCGATATCGAGGCCGGGCGCCTGGTCGCCCTGTTCGAAGACGAAGCCGATCCCATGGTGGGGTACTATATGGTCTACCGCCCGGCGCCACACCGCGAACCGCTGAAGCAGTTTTTGCGCTGGGTCCGCCGGACGGTCAAAGAGGACTGTTGAAATGGCCGCCGCGGCTCAGGTCTGGAACTGCCGGTTCAGCTTGCGCATCCCCCCGATCCAGCGGTCGTAATCCCTCGTCTTTTTGCGCATGTAGTCCAGCACTTCCGGGTGCGGCAGAACCAGGAACGTCTCGTCGCGGATTGCCTGCAGACAGGCCTCGGCCACAGGGGCAGGGTCCAGCATTCCATCGATCGAGGCGACGGCGTCCTCCAGCCCCCGGGTCATTTCCGTGCGCACCGCCTGCGGACAAAGGACCGAAACCTTGATGCCCTGATCGCCATAGGTCAGCGCCAGCCATTCCGCCAGGCCGACGGCGGCGTGTTTTGTCACTGCATAGGGCGCCGATCCGATCTGACTGAGCAGCCCCGCCGCCGAAGAGGTGTTCAACAGGTACCCGCCACCCCGTTCGATCATGCGCGGAACGATGTGCCGGGCGGCCCAGACATGGGACATCGTGTTGATTTCCCAGATTTTTTGCCAACCGTCATTGTCGACCTCGGGTCCACCATGGATCGCAATCCCGGCGTTCGAGCAGAAAAGATCAATGGGGCCGATTTCAGCCTCGGTCTTCTCGATCAGGTCGCGGATCTGATCTTCCTGGGAGACGTCGACGGTCATTGCCGTCCCGCCGCAGGCGGCCGCGGTTTTCTGTGCGCCGTCGCCGTTCACGTCGGCGCAGATCACCCACTTGGCGCCATTTGCGGCGAAACATTCGGCCATTGCCCGGCCGATGCCACTGGCAGCGCCGGTGACGACGGCGATGCGGTCCTTGATGTCCATTCTGGTCCCCTTCTTGTTCGGCCAGAGCAGTTTCCAGCCTGATAGAGTCAGCCAGGCGCCGTGAAAAGGCGGCCACTTAACGACCAAGAACGCTCGACCCGTTTTTAACGGGATGAAACGCGCTCCACGCCGTCTTTCGAACCTTGTTAGCCCACGCATAAACCCAGCGGAAAGGTTTCTGGCCGATAAAGGACATAGGGCTTTGGCCCGGGCAGTGTTCACTCCGCCCCCTTGAGTGGGCGCTGCCCATATCCGGACCTTTTCTCGACATTTGGAATTTCTTTTGA
The DNA here is from genome assembly GCA_951813525.2 of uncultured Limibaculum sp. Lineage (GTDB taxonomy): Bacteria > Pseudomonadota > Alphaproteobacteria > Rhodobacterales > Rhodobacteraceae > Thermohalobaculum. The sequence goes on along the minus strand of CATOTJ020000001.1, from coordinate 1,094,489 downwards.
TGCGCGTGGCTTGCGTTTGCTGATCAGGATGACGGCAGGGCCGACAGCCACGCGGCCAGCGCCATTCCTGGCTTTGCACCCAGGCCCGCTGCGCTGTCGTTGACATGCGACAAGATCCCGGTTGCCAGCGCAGATGCGGCATCGCCGATGCGCGCCGAACTTGCGGCAACCGTGGCCGCCGCGATGCCGCGCGCCTGCAGGGCGGGCAGGCGGGTGATGCCGATGGCGTCCTTCCCGACGCCTGCATCGTTGAAGATGGCGATCCGCGCCGCCGCCTTCAGCGCGCGCGCCGGGTTTCCACCGATCAAGCCGCCATGGGACCCGGTGATCACGATCGCGCCAGTATCGTCCGGCCCGACCAGCGATGCCGAATCGAGTAACGCGACTGTGGGTCCATCCGGCAGCGCCCGCGATTGCCGTGCCTCGGCGACCGGCGGCAGTCTGCCATGCGGGACGGGCGCCGTTGCCAGAAGCTGTAGCGCCGCCGCCATCGTCATGCCGGGCGCGATGCCGATGTCCTGCGCGATCCGGTTCGTCGCGCTGACCACCCCGTTGCGCGCCAGATCACCGGCATCGCCGATATGGCAGGTCACGCAATCCGCCGCGATGGCGGCCATGCCAACGTCCTGCAACGCCATGACCCCGGCAATTCCGGCCTGTTGCAGCCCGGTGCCCGCATCGTTGAACGCTACTGCCCGCACCCCGGCGCCGGAAGCGACAGCGGCCGGATAGAGGCCGCCATGCGATCCGCTGGCAACAATGCGCCCGGCAGCCGCCGCGCCGGCATCGGTGATGGAATTCAGAAGAAGCACGTCCATGATCCACGCTGGTACCCCCCTTGACCCGGCCCTGCAATCTGCTTGCTATGCGCCGATAACCGGAGGGGTTCATGGCGACACCGAATTTCAACCGCGACCGCGGGCTGGCGCTTTTGACGATGATGGAGCGGGTTCGCGCCTTTGAGGAACAGGCCTGTCTGGCCGGAGAGCGCGACGGCCTGGTGCTGGGGGCGATTCACCTGTCCATCGGTCAGGAGGCCTGCGCGGCCGGGATCATCCATGGGCTGCGTCGGGACGATCTGCTGATTTCAACCCATCGCGGCCACGGCCACACGCTGGCTAAAGGCGCCGATCCGACGGCGATGATGAAGGAGTTGCTGGGCCGCGAAGGCGGCTGCTGCGGCGGCAAGGGCGGATCAATGCACATCGCCGATTTCGGCGTTGGCATGCTGGGCGCCAACGGTGTGGTCGGCGCCAACATCCATATCGGCGCAGGGGCGGCGCACGGGATCAAGCTGACCGGCGGCGACCGGATCGTTGTCGATATCTTCGGCGATGGCGCGATCAATCGCGGGCCGTTTCTGGAGGGGTTGAACTGGGCCGGGGTGTTCGGCCTGCCGATCCTGTTCGTGTGCGAGGACAACGTCTATTCGGCCACCACCCGCACCGCCGACATGACAGCGGGCGAGGGCGGCGCGGCGCGGGCCCGTTCGCTGGGGCTGCAGACAACAGAAGTCGACGGCAACGATGCGGAAGCGGTGACGGATACCGCGCTGGAGATCATCGCCAGGATGCGCGAGACGCGGGCGCCCGAATTTCTGCACGCCCGCACCTATCGCCAGCACGGCCATACCTATTTCGATCCGGCGGCCTACCGGCCCGAAGGGGAGGCCGACCGGATGCGCACCGAAGACGACCCGATCGCGCGCCAGCGTGATGTGCTGTTGGCCGCCGGGACCGGGGCCAGCGATATGGATGCCATCCGCAAGGATGCCCAGGGCGAGATGATCGCTGCCCTGGCAGCGGCAGCCGATGCGCCCTGGCCCGCTGACGATAGCGTGTTCGACCATGTCCAGGATGTGGGCTCGCCCGCGCAGGAGGCGTATTGATGCCGGTCATGACCTATGCCGAAGCCGCCCGTGAGGCCCTGGCCGAAGCCATGCGCAGCGACCCTGCCGTCTGGGCCGTGGGCGAGGATCTGGGGCGCGGCGGTGTTTTTCAGCAATACAAGGGACTGCGCGAAGTGTTCGGCGCCGACCGCATATCCGACGCCCCGATTTCCGAGGCCGCGATTATGGGCGCGGCGTTCGGCGCGGCCCTGGTCGGCACCCGTCCGGTCGTCGAAATGCGCTTCGCCGACTTCGCGCTGTGCGCAACGGATGAACTGGTCAACCAGATTGCCAAGGCCCGGTTCATGTTCGGCGGCCAGTCGCGGGCGCCGATGGTGATCCGCAAGCCCATGGGCATGTGGCGGTCATCGGCAGCGCAGCATTCGCAGTCATTGGAAAGCTGGTATACGCATATTCCCGGGCTGGTCGTTTGTTGCCCTGGCACGCCGCAGGACAATTATTCGATGATGAAGGCCGCCATCGCCTGCGATGACCCGGTGGTCTATCTGGAACACAAGGATATGTGGGCGATCGAGGGACAGGTCGATCCTGGCGAAGAATATGTGTTCGGAAAAGCCCGGCAGCGACATGCGGGCGATGACCTGACCATCGTCAGCTGGTCCAAGACCTGCCTGGAAGCCGTCGCGGCGTCAGAGACGCTGGCCGCCGATGGGGTCGGGGCAGACGTTCTGGATCTGCGCTCGCTCTGGCCCTGGGACAAGGATGGGGTGTTGGCGTCGGTGCGCCGGACGGGGCGGCTTTTGATCGTCCACGAATCCGTGCAAGTCGGCAGTTTCAGCGCGGAGGTTGCAGCGACAGTGGCCGAGCACGCCCCCGGCACGCGCATTCGCCGATTGGGCTCGCCCCGGTCGCTGATCGCCTATGCCCCCAATCTGGAAGACCAGCTTCGCGTAACAGCACCCAAGATTGCGGCGGCGGCGCGGGAGATGGTGGGCGCGGCTTAACGGACCCGATGCCCCAGTTGCCGACCCATGAGCGATCACAGCATCAGTGTGCGCCCGAAGGAGAGAAATCGAGATGACCACGAATGAAATGACGGGCGGCGAGGCGTTGGTCCGGATGCTTTTGGCGCACGAGGCCGGACCGATGTTCGGCATGGGCGGGTTTCAGCTTTTGCCGTTTTATGACGCGGCGCGCCGATTGGGTCTGGGTCATAATCTGATCAATGACGAGCGTTGTGCCGTCTTTGCCGCCGATGCCTATGCCAAGGTGTCGGGGCGCGTCGGGCTGGCCGATGCGACGCTGGGACCCGGGGCGACAAATCTTGTCACCGGTCTGGTCGAGGCGTTGAACGCAGGCAGTCCGATGGTGGTGATTACGGGCAACGCCAATCGCGACCACGCGGGCAAGAACATGACGCAGGAAACGGACCAGTTGGCCATTCTGCGCCCGGCGGTCAAAGAGGTGCTGCGCGTCGAGGCGGTCCACCGGGTGCCCGAGATGATGCGCCGGGCCTTTGCGGTCGCGACCTCCGGCCGGCCAGGGCCCGTCGTTGTCGATGTGCCCGAAGATGTCGCCCATGGCCTGCACGGGTTCGAGGATGGCGATTTCGACATCGATCCGGCCCATATTTCGGCGCCCGCCCTGCGCTGCCGCCCGGAGACCTCGGCCCTTGCCGATGCCGCGGCGCGGATCGAAACGGCGGACCGTCCGCTGATGTTGTGCGGCGGCGGGGTCCATATTTCCGGTGCAACGGCAGAGGTGACAAGGCTGGCCGAAGATTGCGGCATTCCCGTCGCGCATACCATGACCGGGAAAGGGGCGGTCGCCTGTACGTCCGAGCGCAATGCCGGGCTGTTCGGGCGATACGACCGCATCGCCAACAAGCTGATCGAAGAATCGGACTGTCTGTTGGTTGTTGGCTGCAAGTTGGGCGAGATCGCCACCAAGCGGTACACGGTTCCGGCCCCGCGCGGTCCCGTGATCCACCTGGATATCGTTGCCGAGGAAATGGGCCGGACCTATGAACCGGCGCTGAAGCTGTGGGGTGATGCGCAGGCCGGTCTGGCTGATTTGTATGCGGCGCTGGCTGGCACCGCCCAGCAGCAGAAGGATCGCCGGGCGGATTGGCTGGCGCAGATCCCGCAGCGGATGGCGGCGTGGCGCAGCGATGTGTCGGACCGGTTGCACTCCGATGAAAGCCCGGTTCACATGGCGCGGCTGATATCCGAGTTGAACCGCCTTCTTCCGGGCGATGGCATTCTGGTGGCCGATGGTGGATTTGCGGCGCACTGGGGCGGTCTGCTGTTTGACACCAAGGCGGCTGTGCGCAGCTTTGTACCCGATCGCGGCTTTGCATCGATCGGCTATGGCCTGCCCGGCGCCATGGGGGCGCAATTGGCCCGGCCCGATGCCCCGGTGGTCGGCCTGACCGGCGATGGCGGGTTCAATATGGTGTTGGGAGAGTTGGAGACAGCGCGACGCATGAAGCTGGGCCTGACGGTGATTGTCGTAAACAATGCAGCGTCGGGCTATGTCAAAGCGTTGCAGCATCTCATGTTCGGCGAGGGCGCATATCAGTCCTCGGATCTGGCCGAGACGAACTATGCCGACGTAGCGAACGCTATGGGCTGTCATGGGGTCAGGGTTGAAGGACCCGGGCAATTGGAAGCGGCGCTGATCGCGGCTTTTGCGGAACGCAGCCGTCCCAGCGTGATCGACGTGATGGTCACACGCGACCCGGCGCGCATGTTGCCTGCGGTCGACAATCGCACGGTGCAGGTCAAAAAGGGCGACCGCGTCGCCTAGCAACCCAGCCGATTGAGCGGAGCCGCGGGTGTTCGGATCGCGGGCCCCGCGTTTTTCGTCTTGGCTGCGTCCGATTTTCACCGGACATTTCGGCCGGTGTCGGCTATTTGGGGCGCGATGGCGCTTTCTACCAGCATATCCAAACCGGGCGGGCTGCCCGATCTGTGGACCATACTGTCCGTGGCGCTGGCCTGTCTGTTGCTGATGCCCATCGTCGCGATCGCGTGGATCGCAATCTTTCCGTCCGAGAACATCTGGCCGCACCTGTCGCAAAACGCGCTGCCGACCTATTTGTCGAACACGCTGATCCTGATGGCGATCACGGGAACCGGCGCTGCGGCGATTGGGACCGGGACCGCGTGGCTGGTGACGATGACCGATTTTCCGGGGCGCCGGATGGTGGAATGGGCGCTGTTGGCGCCGCTGGCGATGCCCGCCTATATCGGGGCCTATGCGCTGGTGGATCTGCTGGAATATGCCGGGCCGGTGCAGACGGCGCTGCGATCGGTGTTCGAATGGACCAGCGCGCGCGATTATTGGTTTCCTGAAATCCGGTCCATCGGCGGCGCGGGCTTTGTCCTGACGCTGGCGCTTTATCCTTATGTCTACCTGCTGGCGCGGGCTGCGTTTCACGAACAGTCGGTCTGTGCGTTGGAGGTCGGGCGGGCGCTGGGCTGCGGTCCGTGGGGGGTTTTCCGCCGTGTCGGCCTGCCCTTGGCTCGACCAGCGGTCGTGGCCGGAACAGCGATTGTGTGTATGGAGACGATGGCCGATTTCGGCGCCGTCGATTATTTTGCGGTGCCGACTTTGACGCGCGGGGTCTTTTCGATCTGGCTGGACATGCACAATGCGGGCGGCGCTGCGCAGATCGCGCTGGTTATGCTGGGCTGTGTCATGGTGTTGCTGGTCGCCGAAAAACTTGCCCGGCGCGGCAAGCGCTTTCACCATATGTCGCGGCGGTACCGCCCGATCCGGCGCGAGCCGACGCAAGGGTTGCGCGGTCTGGTGCTGCTGTTCGTCTGCGCGCTTCCCGTGGTTCTGGGGTTCTTTCTGCCCGCGACCGTTGTCGGTTGGCATGCGTTCGATCATCTCGAACAATGGACCGATCCGAGGTTCTGGTCGGCGCTGGCGAACACGGCGCTGCTGGCTGGCAGTGCGGCGGTGCTGGCCTGCCTGATCGGGGTTGTCATGGTCTATGGCGCGCGCGGGTCGCGCCTGTCGCTGCCGCGGTGGACGGCACAAGCGACCGCGCTTGGCTATGCCGCGCCCGGGGCGGTGATTGCCGTTGGCGTTTTGTTGCCCCTGGCGGCGTTGGACCATTGGCTGGCCGACGGGGTCGAGGCGCTGACCGGTTTTGACATCGGCCTGATCCTGACAGGATCTGCGGTTGCGATTGTGTTTGCCTATCTCGTCCGGTTTGCCGTGATTGCCCACGGCGCCGTCGATGGCGCCCTGGGCCGGATCACGCCGTCGATGGAGCTGGCTGCACGCACCTTGGGTGCCAGCCGCAGTTCTGTTCTGCACCGGGTCCACGTTCCGATGATCCGCGGTTCTGTTTTGACGGCGGCATTGTTGATTTTCGTCGATGGCGCGAAGGAGTTGCCTGCGACGTTGATCCTGCGCCCGTTCGATTTTGAAACATTGGCGACAACGGTCTATAACGCCGCCTCTCTGGAACAGCTTGACGAAGCCGGACCTGCGGCTCTGGCCATTGTTTTCGTCGGCCTGTTGCCCGTCGCGATCCTGGCAAGGACCCTGTCGCGGGCCCGGCCTGGTGATGATGTGGACATTGGCTGATGCGTCTGGTCCGGCGCATGTTCATCGTCCTGACGCTGCTGATTGCGGCGGTCTATGGGGCGGCCTGGTATCTGCTGACGACGATCGACCGTGCCGGTTTGGTTGCCGCCGCCGAGCTGCAATTTTCTGACGCGATGGGTCAGAATATGGTCTTTGGCGAGGGACCCCATGTCGGCCTGTGGCCGCTGCCGGGCATCCATACAGGGCCGGTTTCTGGCGATCGCGGCGGGATCACGGCGCCGTCGGCGATCATCGTGCCGGACCCTTTTGCCCTTTTGGGCGGCGAGCAGCGCCCCTTGGCGGTGGTCCTTGTCCGGCCACAGGTGACGATTGGGGCTGCCGACCCCCTGCCACTGGCAGCACCCCGATCCGGCGATACCAGCCTGCGCTATGCGGCAATGTTGGCGGGCACGATTACGATCAACCGCGGCGGTCTTTCGGTGAAGATGGTCCGGTCGAGTGTGCTCGCCTCCTTCGGAACCGATAGCGACCCGGTCGGCGTCACCGCGTCCGGCGACTGGTCCGGGCGGTCCGTCACCCTTTCCGCCGGGATCGCCCGGCCCGCAGATTTGTCCGCAGGGGCCAACAGCCCGGTCCGGATCGACGCACGCGTCGGCGGCGACTGGCTGCAGATCGACGGCGATGTGGGGCGCAGCGGCGCGGGCGCTGTTTCGATGGACGGGACCGTCGAGTTGCATGTCGAGGACGCGAACACCCTTGCCCGCGCCGCCGGAACCGGTCTTCCAGACCGGTTTTCGACGCTAAGCGCGGTGGAAGGGCGGGCAGTCATCCGCGTCAGCGAAGACCAATTGCGCCTGCGCGCCAATCTGGCCGCGACGATGGCGGGCCGCGCCGTTTCGGTGCGGACATCGGCCGAAGCGGGCAGCGGCTGGCGCACAGATGGAACCGGCACCGTCGAATTCGTCAGCCGCGCGGGCGGCCTCTACTCGGCCTATCTGTCCGGCACCATGACCGGGGCAAGCCGGTTCAAGGGCCAGGCACGGCTGTCGGCCATAGATCTGACCGCATTGCAGGATTGGCTGGGGGTTGCGCCGGGCGAGCGTCTGTTCGACGGCCGCCGGGTCGCGATGACGGCTGACGTCACCGCTGATCCGCGGATGATCCGGATGACCGAAGTGAAGGTTGCCGGTGATGCAACGGCCTTCGCCGCCGACCTGACCCTGACTTTGGGCGCCGACGCAGCCCTGATCGGGTCGCTGGATTTCGACGCGCTCGATCTGACGCCGGTCTGGGCGAACGGTCTCGAGCGGCTCCGCGGCGCGTTGCGTGCGTTCGACCGGGCCGGTGTCGACCTTGCCTTGGCGATCCGGGCGCAACGCGCGCGCATTTCCGCACTCGATCTCGGCGCCGTCCAGGCGGGTTTATCGCATGGCGAGTCCACCGCGACCATCGAGATCGGTCAGCTTGGTCTTTTGGACGGTCTGATCACCGGGCGTCTGCGGTTGCCGACGGCAGGGGTCCCGCGCTTGCGCGGGGAAATCGCTGTGGCCGAGTTGGATGCCGCCGCGATGTCCGGGCTGGCAGGCCATGACTTTTTGACGGGCACGTTGGGCGGTGATCTGACCGTCGATATTCCCGATATGTCGGCGTCCGAGATTGCGCCGAAGATCGACGGCGCGATTTCTGTCACTGATGGGTCGCTGTCGCTGCCCCTTGGCGCCGCCGAGCGCCTTTCGTTCGGCCTGTTGAAATCGAAGATTGCGATCGATGGCCGGAATGTGCGCCTGGACCAATTATCGGTGACGACCGCCGGGGGCCGTTATGAAGGTCAATTGCAGGCGAAATCGGCCGGGCGGGAATTGTTGGGTCAGGCATTGACCGGCCGTCTTTTTGCGCCAGGCGGGGAGGTGCTGAAACTGGGCGGCCGTATCGGCGCGGTCGAGATAACGCCGGAGGATGGCGCGGGCGCCGACCACTCGCGCGGCGCAGCCGGGACGCCTGATGGTGGCAGCGCGGATAGCGATCGGGACGACGAAGCCGAAAGTGGTGCGGGCCCGGCTGCCGCATCCGATGACGCCTCTGCCGCCGCGGTGGATGCCAAAACCGCCGACCCGGTCGCGCGCGGCGGCGAACCTGCCGCCCCGACATCCGCCGCCGATGCCGATAAGACGGTCCCCTCGCCAAGCGTTGGGTCGATTGATGCCGCTGCGCTATCGGATCCCGGCGCTGTCTCGACCGTGACCGTGACCACGACCGTGAACGATGACGAGGCCGCGACCGATCCCGTCGCCGACCCGGACAGTCGGCCCGATACAGACACAGGGATTGTCGCGGCGGAAGACCTGCCGCCGCCGGTTCTGGTCCCGGATATGCCAATCCCGATCCCGGCGCCGCGTTGATCGGCAATCCCCTTGAAATCCGCGATCGCTTCTGCCAAGTGACCGTCGCGCCCCAAAACCGTCCGGGCGCACGCCAGGGCCGGTCTAGCTCAGCTGGTAGAGCGCCTGATTTGTAATCAGGATGTCGGGGGTTCGAGTCCCTCGACCGGCACCACATCATTACATAAGGTGTTGATTTATAAATTATTTATGCGGGTCAGAAGGCGAAGACCCCCATATGAACCACCTTTTCCCGCGTTACATTGATGCCAAATGGGCAAGGATGAGCGCAGTCAGCAACCAAGTTCGCATCGTCTTTGACTTCGGTAGCACTCGATGCCCCCTGACCCAGAACACCCCCAATTGAACGCGCATTGCGAAACCGCATCGTGCACGCCTCATCCGATGCAGCATTCTTGAAGGCCACAACTGGCTTGCAGAGATACGCGAAGCAGTCCAACGCGCGACGTGGATTACTGCTGCGCACCAGATTGGAAACATCTGGCGGCGACCTGATCCGGTTGCCTTTGCGGCCCCTGCGTTCACGGTAGGCATAGACGAAACAGCCCGACGCGCTGCCTGCGAGGATGAACTGGAATATGAGGCTTCCGAGCGGTCCCGTTTCATCGTGGCGGCGATGTCTTTCGGGTCGATTTTGTGATGTTATAGTATTACACTTCATACGACTCATAAACCGGCTGATCCTGAAGGAGCCTCAACATGCTGAAGCGTTTATGCGCAGCAACCCTTGCTGCCGCGCTGACATTACCCACTGCCGCCAATTCGGACGACGCCAAGACCGTCACCGTTGTGGCCCCTTGGGAAGTCGCGAGTTATGACCCTGCGGTCTCTGGCTTCGCGATCCAAAAGCTACAGATCATGGAGAACCTGGTCGATGCAGACGAGACCGGAGCACTTCGCCCGGGGCTGGCAACGTCGTGGGAGGCGTCGGTAGATGGTCTGACGTGGACATTCGTCCTGCGCGGCGGCGTGGTTTTCCACGATGGAACGCCCTTTGACGCCGCTGCGGCAACCAACGCCCTGACGCGGGCGTGGAAGCAGCCGGGCGTTCTGTCCAAGGCACACGTGACCGGCATTTCAGCTGGCGACGGTTCGGTCGTCTTCACGTTGGAGCAGCCCTTCGCAGCGCTTCCGGCTCTGTTGGCGCATGCGACCACGATCGTTCCCTCTCCGACGTCGTTCGATGCCGAGGGCAAGCCGAACGCGCTGATCGGTACCGGTCCGTTCAAGGTGTCGGCCTTCACGCCGCCGCAAAGCATCGACGTGGCGCGCAACGACGCCTATTGGGGCAAAGCACCTGCCATCGAGAAAGCAAGCTATCTGGCGGCAGGCCGCGCCGAGACGCGCGCACTGATGGCGGAAAGCGGCGATGCAGACATCGTGTTCACCCTGGACCCGTCAGGTTATGCCCGGTTGGGGTCGGTCGACAAAGTGAAGACCGTCGCGGTTCCGATCCCGCGTGTCGTGACGTTGAAGGTGAACGCCGGTCACCCGTTTTTCACAGACCCGCGCGCCCGTCAGGCCCTGAGCATGTCGATCAACCGGGCCGGAATCGCGACGGCGATTACGCGTTTTCCCGAGGCCGCCGCAGCCCAGTTGTTTCCCCCGGCGCTGAACAAGTGGCACGATCCCGATCTGCCTGCGCTGTCGTTTGACATCGAAGGTGCAAAGGCGCTGCTGGCTGATTTGGGTTGGACCGCCGGCGACGACGGCATCCTGGTCAAAGATGACAAGCGTTTCTCGATCCTGCTGCGCACGTTTCCCGACCGCCCGGAACTGCCTTTGATCGCGGCCGCCCTGCAGGACATGTGGAAAGAGGTCGGTATCGAGCTTGAAGTCAGCGTTGCGAATTACTCCGAGATCCCTGCCGGGCATCGCGATGGCACGCTGCATGTTGCGCTTTATGCCCGTAACTATGGACTGACACCGGACCCGGTTGGCACGGTCCTGCAAGACTTTGGCAAAGGTGGTGGTGACTGGGGTGCCATGGGCTGGGAGAATGCCGGCGTTGCCAAGGCCCTGAGCGACATCGCCGCCACGTCGGACGATGCCGCGCGCGCCGCCAACATCGCAAAAGTGACCGGCATCTTGCATGCCGAACTGCCGCTGATCCCGGTCGTCTGGTACCAGCACACCGTGGCCATTTCATCCGGTCTGAAGGGCGTGGTGATTGATCCGCTGCAACGCAGCTATGGACTCAGCGGGATGTCCTGGGACGAATGAAGCCCTCGAACGCCTTTCTTGCAGCCCTTGTTCAACGAGGGCTGCAAGCCGTTATCGTCGCGGTAATCGTTGGTGTGGTCAGCTTCGCCATGATGCAGGCGCTGCCCGGCGATGCGGCGTATCGTATTGCGGCGGGGCGCTATGGCTATGACATGATGGACGCCGCCGCCGCCGACGCGGTGCGGGCCGAACTGGGGTTGGACCGACCCTGGTTTTCCCAGTTGGCCGATTGGTTGGGTGCCTTGGTCCAGTTCGATCTGGGCCGATCGTTGGTCTACGGGACCCCTGTGATCGACGAGATTGCCACCCAGTTGGGGTTTTCGCTGCTGCTGGCCGCAGGGGCGGTTGTGACCTCGCTGCTGATTGCCATTCCGGTGGGGATTGCCGCTGGTTTGAGGCCGGGCGGGTGGTTGGACCGGCTGACGCTGGCCATGTCTATTTTCCTGCGGGCCATTCCAGCCTTTGCCCTGGGCGTCGTGCTGGTTCTGGTCTTTGCCGTACAGCTGAAAATGTTCCCGGTGGCGGGCTTCCGCGGTCCCGAACATCTGGTCCTGCCTTCGCTGACCCTGGGGCTGGGTCTGGCTGCCGTGTCAAACCGCGTTGTGCGCGATGCCGTCGTACAGTCCATGGCATCGGAATGGCGGCTTTTTGCGCGGACCAAGGGTTTGTCAGCGCGCTTGACGGTGATCCGCCATGTCGTCCGAAATGCCGCGTTGCCGGTCGTGACCTATGTGGGCGTGCAGATGGCCTATCTGATCGAGGGCGTCGTGATCGTCGAGACGGTTTTTGCCTGGCCCGGCATAGGACATGCGCTGGTCCATGCAATTTTCGGACGTGACATCGCCATGGTTCAAGGCACCGCCCTGACGCTGGGGCTGATCTATGTGGCGTTGAACCTGCTGATCGACCTGGCCTGCCGCGGCATCGACCCACGGGGCCGCAGCACATGACCGATCATGCCCAACCGGCCCTTTTGCCAGGCGGTGGTTCGCGCCGCTGGATGCCCGGCCCGACACGCGCAACCGGCCTGGCGTTGCTGGGCGTCCTGGCGCTGTGCGCAATCGTTGGGCCCGATCTGGTCGGGCAAGACCCGGCCAGGCAATCGTTACTGGATGCCCGCCAGCCACCAAGCGAACAGCATTTGCTGGGCACCGACCATCTGGGTCGGGATATGGCCGCGCGGTTGTTGTCTGGCGCGCAGCTTTCGCTGTCGCTGGCCGCGCTGTCAGTCCTGACGGCGGGGATACCCGGTACATTATTGGGCATCGCCGCCGCCTGGTTCGGCGGCTGGACCGACCGGGTTCTGGGCAGTTTTGCCGATGCCATCCTCGCGTTGCCCGGCCTCTTGCTGGTGCTGATGCTCGCCGCGATATCGCCGGGGTCATGGTGGGCGCTTTATGCGGGCATCTCTCTGACCCTGTGGGTCGAGTATTTCCGCTATACCCGCCAACGGACGCGGGTCGTGCTGGCGGAACCCGCGATCGAGGCTTCGCGAATGCTGGGTCTGACGCCGTCCCTGATCATCCGCCGCCACATTGCCCCTGAAATCGGCCCAGGCCTGCTGACAGTCGCCGCTTTTGGTGCGGCAACAGCGGTCACGGCGGTGGCCGCGCTTGGATTTGTCAGCGTCGGCGTCCGCCCGCCCACGGCAGAATGGGGTGTCATGATGACAGAACTCCTGCCCTATTGGCGCGAGGCCCCGTTCCTGATCCTGCAACCCGTGATCTGCTTGGTGATCACCGTTTTGGCCCTGCACCTCAGCGTGGGCGGGATGCACAAAAGATGAGTGTGATCGAGGTCGCCGATCTTGCTGTGTTCGCAGGCCCGACACGTCTGCTGGGTCCGGTCAGCTTTCAGATCGAAGCAGGTCGAACGCTGGTCGTCATGGGAGAGACCGGCGCGGGCAAAAGCCTGATCGCCCAGGCGATCATGGGCACGTTGCCACCAAGCCTGACCGCGACCGGAACGATTGCGATCAATGGGCGGCGGGTCGACAACCTGCCTGGCGCGGAACGTGCAAAGCTGTGGGGGCGCGATCTGACCGCGCTGCCGCAGGAACCCTGGCTGTCGCTCGATCCGCTGATGGCTTCCTGGAAACAGGTGGCCGAGGCACACCGCCACGTCGCGGGCCTGGATGCCAAGGCGGCAAAGGCAGTGACGGGCCGGGATCTGACCGCATTGGGCCTTGCCCCGCGCGAGCCCCGTTTGCCGGGCGCCCTGTCCGGTGGGATGGCGCAACGCGTGGCATTTGCCGCGGCGACCGCCGGGCGCGCGCCGATCCTGTTGGCGGACGAGCCGACAAAGGGTCTGGATCAACAGCGCCACGCGCGCGTCGTCGGCTTGCTGGCAAAGGTGCCAAAGGACGGCGGCACCCTGATCGCGATCACCCATGATGCCAGCGTCGCAGAGGTCCTGGGCGGCGATCTGATCGTGCTGCGCCACGGGGACGTGGTCGAGACCGGCAAAACCGCAGAGGTGCTGCAAGCGCCGAAAGCGCCATACACGAAAGCGTTGATGGCAGCCGACCCAAGAAATTGGCCTGTACAGTCGATGCACAGGACCGGGGCCGCAATTCTGACCGCAAGAAATCTTGCCATCAGCCGCGCCGGAAGCAAGCTGATCGGTGGCTTCAATTTGACCGTACATGCTGGTGATCGTATGGCGATCACAGGTCCCAGCGGGATCGGAAAAACGACATTGCTGGACACGCTGGCAGGCCTGATTGCGCCCTTTGAAGGCACTGTTGAGCGGTCTGCAGGGATGGGCGAGCACAGCGTTCAAAAGCTCTATCAGGACCCGCCTGCCGCGTTTCCGCCGTTGATCCCGATTGGAACAAACCTGCGCGATGTTGCGCGCCAGCATAAAGTCGATTGGGACCAAGCGCTGCAGTACTTGCCGGATCTGGATCTGCATCAGGATTTGCTGAACCGGCGCCCGGACTCGGTTTCAGGTGGCGAGTTGCAACGGCTGTCCATCGTCCGCGCGCTGATCGTGAAGCCCAAGGTATTGGCCGACGAACCGACCAGCCGCCTGGACCCCATCACGCAGAAGACCACGCTGGACCTGTTCGCCCGGATCGGACGCGAAACGGGCATTGCGGTGGTGCTGGTTACGCACGATGCACATATTGCCGAGAAGTGGGCTGGGAAAGTTCATCCTTTGTCGCTTCCAATCAGCGCATGAGCCTGCCCGGCAATCTCATGAACAGGCTATGCGAAGTTTAGATGAAGTCTGGACCTGTCGCGCTTCGCAGCCGCCACAAGTTCTCTTTTTCGCCGCAACTTAGAGCGCTCGCTCTAATTCAATCAGATCGAAACGTGCTCTAGCGGGACGGCGACGCCGAGACGGGGTTCCAGGTCGGCTGCAGAACCTTCTTGTCTATTCGCTCGCTTTCGAAGATCGTTTTGACTTCGTTAAGGCATATCTTTCGCCGGCAAGAGTAGAAATGGAGCTTTGCCATGTTGACGCCGATCACTGACCGCAGTGCGATTGTTACCGGTGCTTCAAAGGGAATCGGCAGGGGTATCGCCCGCGTCTTTGCCAAGGCTGGCGCCAAAGTGATGGTCGTGGCCCGGGGTGAGGGCGATGCGCGCGCCGCGGTTGATGAAATCCGCGCCGAGGGCGGCACAGCCGAGATGCATTGTTGCGACGTTACCGACTGGGAGGGCGTGCAGGCGATGGTGGCGGCGACCGCCGAGGCGTTTGGAACTGTCGATATCTTGTGCTCGAACGCCGGTATCTTTCCGCAAACCAAGATGATCGAAATGGATCCCGACGAATGGGATCATGTCATGGCGACCAACCTGAAAAGCGGGTTCCTGTGCACCAAGGCTTGCATTCCGTATTTCGAGAAATCCGGGAAAGGCCGGGTTATTGTCACATCCTCGATTACCGGGCCCGTCACCGGTTTTCCAGGTTGGGCGCATTACGGTGCTTCGAAATCCGGGCAACTCGGGTTTCTGAAGACCGCTGCCATGGAACTGGCGCGCTACAACACCACCATCAACGCGGTGATGCCCGGGAATATATACACCGAGGGATTGCAGGATCTGGGCCAGGATTATCTGGACACGATGGCGGCTTCTATCCCGCTGAGGCGCCTGGGCGCCGTCGAGGATATCGGGAACACGGCGTTGTTCTTCGCTTCGGACGAGGCGGGATACATTACCGGTCAGACCATGATCGTCGATGGCGGCCAGATCCTGCCGGAATCGCTGGAAGCAATTGATGAGATATGATCAGTCCCGGCGCCGCTGCAACACGCCGTTGATCGTTAACCCGACGGTCAGGATCAGGGCGCCCAGCAAAACGGTCAGCAGGCCGACAGCGGGGACCATAGGCGTATACCCGCCGATCATCTTGCCGTAGAGCCATTCCGGGACCAACACGTCCGCGCCGGACGTAAAGTAGGCCAGCGGAAAATTACCCCACGAAAGCAGGATCGCGAACAGAAACCCGGCAAAGACGCCAGGGCCGAGCAGCGGCAGAGTAATGTCCTTGAAAATCTGCCAGCGGCTGGCGCCCAGATCAAAGGCGGCTTCCTCGACCGCTGCGTCATAACCATATGCCTGGATAGCGATGATCAAGGTGACAATCGGGACGATCCAGACAAGCTGGGCAAAGACGGTGGCCTGCCAGGTCATCTGAACGCCCATCGAGTTGAACCAAAGCTGAAGGGCGAGACCCAGAACGGCCTGAGGGAAAAAGATCGGGATCAGGATAACCTGCTGGAAAATCCCCCGCCCGCGCCAGTCGAACCGGGCATAAGCGAGAGCACCGAAGAAGGCGAGGATCACCGAGATCAGCGCCACCGATCCTGCAACGGTGAGTGACGTCAGAAAGCTTTCCTGGACCTGCAGCGAGTCGAAGGTCTGCTCGTACCATTTGCTCGACGTTCGGCGGATCGGGAAAATGAAGAACCGCGACTTCGATATGGACGCAAGCCCCACGACGATCATCGGGATATACATGATCACCAGGATCACGCCGATATAGACCGACAGCAATCGCCGGGTCAGCGGCGAGGTGTTTAATCCGCCCATCGTCAACGGTTCCCCAGCATGCGGTCGAGATTGACCCGCCGCATCGCCAGCCAGACCGCGGTACCCGCCAACAAAATCAACAGGACCGAAAGCGCCGAGCCGCGTGGCCAGTTCTGCCCGAAGGTGAAGGCAGACTCGATGTCTTGTGCAATCGTAACGACCACGCCTTTGCCCAGAAATTTGGCTTCGGAAAAGGCCCCAAGCGAGATCACGAAACAAAGCAGCGTACCGATCATGATGCCGGGCATCGCCAGCGGCAGATCGATATCGCGGAACACCCGCCAGCGGGATGCGCCAAGATCATATGCGGCCTCGCGTGCCTCCTTTGGCACGTTGGCAAGGCCCAGCAGAATTGGGAACAGCATGAACGGCAAATAAATGTAGCAAATGCCGAAAACGATCGACGGAACGTTGTTCACAAGACTGCCCGTCTCGAAGCCGATCAGCGCATTCAGACCGCCATCCAGGACGCCCTTTTTGTCGAAGAACAGGACCCAGCCCTGAAGCCGGATGTTTTCCGCCACGAAAAGCGGCGCGACGATCAACAGGGTCAACAGATCGGCCCAGCGTCCCTGCACGCGTTTGATCGCAAGTGCCAGCGGATAGCAGACGACGAGCAGGATGATGACACTGATCAGGGCGAGAAACAGCGACCAGCCGAATGAAATGTAGAAATCCTGTTGAACAATATCGACATAGTTTTCAACCGACGGCGAATTCAGGATGCTGAAACTGCCCCGTGGCATGAAGCTGTAGATCAGGACCAGGGCCATCGGCCCGAAGAAGCCCAATGTCAGAAGCACAATGATCGGCAGGGCTGCAATGAACCCGTCGGAGAAGCGCCGTCCGGTGTGCGCCGGATTGTCGGCTCGGTCTTCGGTATCGGCACTCATTCGGCGAACACCATGGAATTGCTGGGCAGCCAGGTAAGGGCCAGGCGTTCCCCGGATGTCCGCGGCGGCGCATCGGCGCGCAGATCCTCGACCAGAAACGTCATGTCGCCGGACCGCACTTGGTACTGAATTCGCGAACCGAGGAGGTATTCATTGAAAAGCTCGCCCTCGATGAGGTTCGCTGCAGCGTCGGTCGTCTCATCAGCGATCGCGATATTCTCAGGCCGGATGATCAGCACGCCATCGGCAAAGCCGCCGGGCACGGTATCTGGTGGCGCGAAACTGCTGCTCAAAGACGCGCTATGCAATCGCCCGTCGTCGCCAAGATTGACCGGGATCGAGTTTACCTCGCCCATGAACTCGGTGACAAAGCGGCTTTCAGGTTGGGTATAGATGACGGATGGGCTGCCGACCTGGGCGAGCTTGCCGTCACGCATGACGCCGATCCGGTCTGACATCACCATTGCCTCCTCGAGCGAATGAGTGATGTAGACAAAGGTCTTGCCGGTCTCGCGCTGGATGTCTTTCAATTCCTTCTCCAGCGTCTTTCGCAAACGATAGTCGATTGCCGAAAGCGGCTCGTCAAAGAACAGGATTTCAGGGTCAAAGGCGAGTGCGCGCGCGAGTGCAACACGCTGGCGCTCTCCGCCCGAGCACTGGGTGACGGGCTTGTCGTAATAACTCTGCGGCAGGTGGGCCAGGGCCAGGCATTCGGTCGCGCGCTGTCGCCGCTCGGCCTTGCGCATGCCTTTGCACTTCGCCGAATATTCGACGTTTTCCCCGACACTCATATGCGGGAACAGTGCGAGAGATTGAAACACCATGCAGGTAGGCCGCTGGTTCGCGGGAACGTCGTTGATCCGTGCGCCGCGCAGCAGGATGTCGCCGGTGGTAGGCTTATCCATGCCAACAAGCATCCGGATCAGTGTTGTCTTCCCCGAACCTGACGGGCCAACGATTGTGAAAAGCTCGCCTTCGACAATGTCCAGCGTGATGCCGTCGACCGCGTTCAGGTTGCCAAAGCTCTTGCGAACATCTTTGAGCTGCAAAATGGGGCTGGCCGAAGACATTTCCTGAAATGCTCCTGATGAAAAAGGTCTGGTGCGCGGGCGGTTTGCCGCCCGCGCGGTCATGCAGCGCTCAGGTTCCGCGGGCGCGCTTGGCCTGCGTATAGAGGTCGTGCATGGCGTCGTAGTCGGGGTTGATGTCGAAATCGACACAGCGATCGACAAGTGAACCCAGCCAACTGCCGTTGTCGCCCCACTGAACCGCATCCAACTCGTCCGCGCTGAACTGGTTCAGCACTTCGGGCGCACCCATCTGCACCACTGGATTCAGTGTTCCCGGCGCCTTGGCGGCGACCTTGTACGCCGCTTCTGGAGTATGGCAGTAGACCAGGAACGCTTCGGCCATCGGCGTTGGATCCGGGTTGGCGACAAGCGATGTAACCTCGATCCAGATGATGCCGGCCTGGCCTTTTGGGCGATCTGCGGTCTTGGTCTCCTCCGGGCCTTCCTCGGGCACGACGTTCTGGATCTGGGTTTCACCCTCCAGCCGCGCGGCCGAGACTGTGTAGACCGAACCGGGGAAAGTGCCGATGATCTCGCCGGTGATCATGTCACGCGCCAAGGCCGCCTGATCGTCAGAAACCTTCTTGGCGTTCTTGAAGATCTTGAAGATGACCTCTTTAAACGTCGCCATTTCGGCGTCGGTGTGCTTGCGGAACGGTGTGAAACCCGAGGCCATACACGCGTGCATAATCACCCAGTTTTCATAATCCAGGATGCCATATTTCCCCTTGGCGCCCTCGATCATCTCCATGTATCCGCCGCTTTCGATCGTTTTCGGATCGATCGCGTCTGCATTGATCGCCATTGCTGACGGGCCATAGCGTTGGATCATTCCCAACAGATGGTCGCCGCTTTCATCCAGCGCCCAATGGTACGGCCACTCGAAGCCAGAGACATTCATGTCGTAAAGCGGCGCGAATTTTTCCTTGTTCAGCGGTGTAATCAGCCCTTCAGGATAAAGCTGCTTGCGCTGCCAGGCATTGTTCAGGTTGATCACGTCCCAAGTTGACGTACCACCGCCGCGCAGGTTGTTCACAGCCGCCGGGTCCGAGATCAGCATTTGCGGTTTGACCACAGCGCCGGTTTCGCGGCTGAACGGGTCCAGTACCGGCTCTTCGGTGTAACCTTCCCAAGAGTGCAGGTTCAGTTCCTTGCGGATATCACCCATTCCGGCGATTTCGGCCTTGGTGCTCGCCCAAAGTTCGTTGGCATAGGCAGCACCGGTCGCAGCCATCGCGTTCGAGCCGATAAAAGCGGGCGTGGCGCCGGCCATAGCCGCCATGGCGGCGGAGTGGCGCAGGAATTGCCGGCGTGACGAGGTAAAGCTGCGGTAGACATTTCTACTGATCATGGTTCCCTCCCATTATTCCACCGCGTACTGCGGCGGGTTCGGCTGGCGTTCTTTCTGGGAACGTCAGCCCTTACTCGGCCGCGACGGCGTGACAACTCGCCTTGTTTGCGTCGGCCGGTAAATCGAGCGTCGGATTGCGATCGAAGAAGCCTGTCGGCATCAGTTTAAATCCGCTCATCGCGCAGGGCTGGACCGGATAGTCCTCCAACCGTGGCAGATGATGCAATCCAAAGACATGCCAGGCCACGACATCGGTGTTCTCGACCGACCGGCCCTGCCCGGCATAAGCGGGCAAGCCATCCGATCCGTCCGACTGGTTCACGAATTCACCCGCCGGATAGCGCTCTTCGGAATCGTGGGCTGTGACCCAGAGGTGGTTCTGAACGAAACCCATCCGCTTGCCCGAAGGCCCGTCCGGATGGGTGAACGCGGCTACGCTGTCGCGCGGCTCCAGCTTGTACGCAGTCGGTGTGCCGACATGGTTGGTCTTGTCCGCGCTGATGAACTTCCAGAACCTCTGCGCCTCGGGCTTGCGCTGTCGGCCGCCCTCGGTCTTGATTGGTGTTTCATGGACGAAGAAAGCATTGCCGAACGGGTTATCCGGACCCAGCGGCTCGGCGAGGGTGTCGCATTCCACGACCGTGTTCTCGTCACCGTCGACAGTCATGTCCAATCGCACGCAGAACAGGTGCTGGTGGATCTGACCGACCACACCGGGCGAAACCTCGGTGCCATATTTCTCGGGCTTGCCCGGCTCGCACGCGACGGTGTTGATGATGCCGGTCGCCTTCATTTCGAACTCGATCGTGCCGTCCAGGTAGAAGTACCAATAGCAGCCGTACTCATAGTTGCCGACGGTTGCGATGTTCGAAATCACGAGCCGCCGCGCTCTGCGTACCTCGGCCCGATCGGTCCGGAAATCAGTGTGCTTCCACAGAACACCGTAGTCTTCCTCGTGAATGCAAACGGCGTTCTTGATGACCATCGGTTCGCCATCAATCCCGGCCACGCAGGCATCAAGGTAGTGGATCGCGCCCAGGCAGTCACAGCCAAGCTCGAGCGAATTGACCAGCTTGCCAATGCCGTATTCACCGAGATCGAACACGTTCTTGCGGTAGTGCGGCGTGCGAGGGCTGCCGTAGGGGATGACCATCTCGGCCAAGGAGGCACGATAACAAACCGGCCTGTCGTCGAAACTGACATTGTGCAGAGTCAGAGCTTCGCGGGCGTTGAAACCGATCAGGATCGACCAGTCGTGCCAGCGGATCGTCCGACCTTCCATCTGAAAGCTGACGCCCTCGGGCTGGCTGACATCGATGGGCTTAAGGTGGGAACGCGTTTCGGAGATGAATTCCTGATCATAGTTCGAGTCGATCATCGGAACCGGGCTGACACCGTGATCGTCGATGCGCAGCACTTCCAACGATTTGATGTCAACGACCGGGTTCAGTCCTTCAATCGGGTGGGCATAGAAATTGTCGTTCTCACTGGAGCGGACCCAGCAAAAGGCGTGACTGACATGCCGACCGTCTTCGTCTTCCTCGCCGAACGAACCTGCTGACCACGGATCAACGCAGACCAGCGACATATCGGTAATGCCGCGCTTGGCGCACGCTGCGACAAAGCGCGGATCTTCTTTGACTGCCGCCTCGATGCCAAGAAATTCTTCAAGCTGGATCATCGGTCGCGCGTCAGCGATGTGTGTCCGGCTCAAAACCGCTTCGTCATTCAGTGAAATCTGCAGCCGCCAGATCCCCACTTCGCCACGATGAAAGATGTTGACGCGGGCCACGCGAGCGATCGGGTCGCCAGGGCGGAAAGCACGGACAACCGACTTCTCCGGCTCCTTCAATTCAATCACTTCGAAACGCAGATCGTCGCCCAATTCCGGCATCTCGGCCCGGGCGATCTTCGCGCCATGGCGGATTTCGTCCGGGGCCAGCGGGTCTAGCGGGTGCAGAACGGAACCGACAGTAAACGCAGCTTCTGCAGCGGCATCGTGGATCGCGTCGTCAGGCATATCACTCTCCTGCAATAGCGGGCGCCGTAAACCAGGAGACATGGCCTCAGATCGGCCTTCCGTTGCACACGGCGCCCCGATCAAGGAAAGCATGCGGGGGAATTTTTCGAACTTCAAGGCCCGATCTTGAGGTCGAAGAGTTGCGGAGACGATGATTTCCAGCTTGATGCGGCGGATGACAAAGACCCGCAATTGTCGTGTTTCACCCGGCTTGACGCCGCCCTATTTCGCCGGTCACGCTGTTTTCTGACCCTGGTGCGAAAGGAAGCCTCATGACCGATCAACGCCAACCCGACCAGCAGATCGAGATTGAAATCGACGGCCATAAGGTCGTGACCTACAGCTACGGCAGCGGCGAGGATGTTCTCTTCCTGCTGAACGGCGGCCCCGGCCTGCCATGCGATTATCTGCGAGATCCGCATCTCAGACTGGTCGACGAAGGCTGGCGAATTGTGACTTATGATCAACTGGGCTGCGGCGCATCCGACAAGCCCAAGGATCCCGCGCTCTGGAACATTGGCCGCTATGTCGAAGAGGTCGAAACGGTCCGCAAGGCGCTTGGTCTTGGGCGATTGAACCTGCTGGGCCATTCCTGGGGCGGATGGTTGTCGATCGAATATGGGATTACCTATCCGGATAATTTGAAGACGGTGATCCTGGAAAATACATGCGCGGACATTCCCCATTTGCAAACAGAGTTGAACCGCCTGCGCGAAGCGCTGGGCGCCGAAACCGTCGCGATGATGCAGCGGCACGAGGCGCAGGGCACGCTTGACCACCCCGAATATGATGCTGCCATCACGATCCTGAACTATCGCCATGTCTGCCGCCTGGACACTTGGCCGGACCCGATCCACCGGTCGCTGGACGATTGGAACATGGACGTCTACGGCGCCATGCAGGGGCCGAACGAGTTTCTCTATGTCGGCAATCTCAAGGACTGGTGCCGGCTGGAGGAGATGTCGGCAATCACAGCCCCTGTGTTGATCACCACTGGCCTGCACGATGAAATCGGCCCGCCCTGCGCCATGCGGATGCATCGCGCACTGCCTGATGCCAAGGTCGAAATCTTCAAGAACAGCTCGCACATGCCGTTCTACGAGGAGCCCGAACCTTACTTCGCAGCTCTTGAGGGTTTTCTGGCGACCCATGGGCGTGGACGGTAGATCGGATAGGCAGCCTGGGCAGCAGCATATCGCCCGAGCGGTATCTTTGTGCCGCGGCCAAAGCCCCGTTCGCTGCCATTCGCCGCGGTCGCGAAATCCTTGGCTTAGGCTGGGTCGGCCGCGGGGAAAGACCTGCCAATCCTGGGCGCCTCGGTCCGGTCGATTTTCAATCCAGTGTCAGGGGCCGGGTTCAAGAAGGCCGAATAGCTCGACCGGGCGCACGACCCCGCGCACCGGGTGATGTCCACGCCCGGCGAACAGATCCGGGGCATGTTCGGCCACCGGTGCGGTGGCCAGAACCCGGTCACCGATCGATTTTGTAAGCCCCTCGACCCTGCTGGCGACATTGACAGCCCCGCCCAGCACGGTGAAGTCCAGTCTGCCTTGGCTGCCGATATTGCCATAGCTGACCGGCCCCGCATTGATACCTATGCCGACTTCGAGCATTGGTCGGCCTTCTGCGGTGCGGCTGTCGTTCAGCCCAGCGAGGCCGGCAAGGACAGCTTGCGCCGCCTTTGCAGCGTCACGGCACCGTTCAGCCCAATCGTCAGGCGTGTAGATCGGAAAGACCGATAGGACACCATCGCCCATGAACTTCAGAACATCGCCGCCATTGTCCTCGACCGACTGAACGATGACCTCGAAGTACCCGTCCAACGCGGCAAATATTTCCTGTTCGCTTTCGGTTTCCGAAAACGCCGTGAAACCCCGGAGGTCGGAAAACATGACCGCTGCCTCCAGGGTGGTGCGCTCTCCGCGTCGTATGGAGCCGTTCCAGACTGCCTGCGAGGGGCCGTCGCCCAGATAGGTGCGCAAAAGACTTTGCGTCGACTTGCGCATCGTGATCGGCTCCATCGCACAGGACAGCCCAGGTTTGGCGGCCTCGATCATCGCAAGATGTTCGGGTGCGAAGCCATCGTTGCACTGGGTCGCGAACGTGCAGCCGTGTTGCGAGCCGTCACCATAGTCGAGCAAGGTTGCGTAATAGTCGGTGCCGCCCTCTGCGGCGAACTCGATGAACGAGGCATGATCCTCGTCCGGGTCAAGCCCCCTCAGGGATTTATGCAGCGGGTGCTGGCTCTTCAAAATGTACTCGAAGGCGCTGCCGACATAGCCGTCGGTCAGCATGCGTGCATGGGTGACATCGTAACTTTCGGTGCCATCGGGCGTCCAGACCACGCCCCAGGCAATTAGCAGCGGATTGGCGAAACGCTGGCCGATATTTGCCCGCCAAAGCGGGACACCGGCTTCACCGAGCGTGGAGCAGAAATGCGAGACGACCTTGATCGGATCGCCCGACCGCCGGCCTTCAGTCATCATCCAGTCGTTGAGCGAGGCGATCGCGTCCATCGCACCAGCCTATCTCAAACAGAACGCGGCTCACAATCGCAATTGGATGGCGAAACCGGGTATTGGTCGTGTCGAGGGGATCTTTCGAACGCGCTGCGGATCGACGATCACTGCGATTGAAACGAATGGCAAAAAGCGGCGCAGACAGTTGGTCGATTTATCCATTCCTATTTCCAAAAAGAGGTTGAGCGGACGGTCCGGAATATAAAATGCCTGGAGACACAGTTCGGTTCGTCATAGCCTCACGCGAAGGAGGCCAGACGGGGAATACTGGATGAAAGCCGTTGTTATCGAGAAGCCGGACGGCCGGCCCGAGTCAGTGGTCGTCCGTGACGTTCCGTCGCCCGGTCCCGGGCCGGGCGAGGTTCTGGTAAGGATTGAGTTCGCTGGCCTAAACTACGCCGATCTGATGATGCGCAGCGGCATCTATCCACATCCGAAGGGATACCCACTGGTGGCCGGTCTCGAGATGTCGGGCAAGGTCGAGGGGGTTGGCGAAGGTGTCGACACCGCCTGGATTGGTGAGCGGGTGGCTGCCTTCAGTGAAGACGCAGGTGCCTTCGCCGAAGCCTGTGCAGTCCCTGAAGAACGCCTTATCCGGCTGCCGGACAACGTCAGCCTGGAGACTGGCGCGGCGTTCTATGTGCAGGGCATGACCGCTTGGAACCTTCTGCACGGGGTCAGCGTGACCAAACCTGGCGATACAGTTCTGATCCACGCCATCGGCGGCGGTGTCGGACTTTATCTGACGCAGATTGCGAAGGTGTCCGGTGCGACGATCATCGGCACTGTCGGAACCGCTGGCAAGGAAGCCAGGGCGCTGGAGTACGGTGCGGACGTCGTTGTCAATCGCGGCGAAGCGGATTTTGTCGAGATCGCAATGAAGGCGACTGGGGGACGCGGGGTCGAGAAGGTGGTCGATTCTACCGGAGCCTCGATCCTTGACCGCAGCTTCGACGCAATCCGCCCGCTTGGGCATGTGGTCAGTTACGGCGAGGCCGAGGGCAAGCCCTATCCGAACCTCTGGGAAAGACTGGTCGCCAAGTCACTGACATTTACGCGGATGCATCTGGGGCATCTGG
Organism: uncultured Limibaculum sp.; assembly: GCA_951813525.2. Classification (GTDB taxonomy): domain Bacteria; phylum Pseudomonadota; class Alphaproteobacteria; order Rhodobacterales; family Rhodobacteraceae; genus Thermohalobaculum. The sequence continues at coordinate 1,069,478 of CATOTJ020000001.1, read as the reverse complement.
ACTATCGATCGCCGATCTGGACGAGGGGCGTCGAGGAAGTGCTGAGCGGAATCCAGAGCGGAGCGATACGGGTGCCGATCGCTGGAATTTTCCCATTCAGCGAAGTCAATGCGATGTTTGACGCCCTGGCCTCGCGGCAAACCGCAGGCAAGTTGCTTTTGAAGATGTGAAGAGCGCCCCGCGCTGATCCGGTCGATAGAGATGCTCACGAAAAGCCGCCGTTCGCGGTCGTTCATAAAGCGCCGCAACGAAAAGTGCCACGTCTGCCAGGCGGCGGTGTGCGTCCGGTCAGATCGGATCGCCCGCGCCCTTGCGCTCGACGATCAGGCGATAGCTGTCCGGTTCCCGATGGCGGGCGAAGTCGAAAATCGTCTCCCGGTATCGGGTTCCCATATCGAGATCGACCTTGGCGGTGATCACCTCGTCCTCCAATGTGCCCGCCATCGCGACAATCTCGCCTGACGGAGCGATGATCACCGACTGGCCGACCATCATCGAACCTTCCTCGCGTCCGCATTTCGCGGTGCCGACCACCCAGGTGGCGTTCTGGTAGGCCCCGGCCTGCATCGAAAGGTGATTATGGAACTGTGTCAGAGCATCGATATCGCCGTGCCCGGCGTGGTCGATTGGGGTGTTATATCCAAGAGCGATGAGATCGACACCCTGCAGGCCCATCACCCGGTAAGCCTCGGGCCAACGCCGGTCGTTGCAAATCATCATGCCCATGCGTCCGCCGAAGCCTTCGAAAACGGGAAAGCCCAAATTTCCTGGCTCGAAATAGCGTTTTTCCAGGTGCTGGAACGCGCGGCCCGGTTGCGGGGCGTCGTGCCCGGGCAGGTGAACCTTGCGATATTTCCCCAGTATCTTGCCGTCCGGGCCGACCAGCACCGACGTGTTAAACCGCCGCTCGCGCCCATCTTCATTTATGCGCTCGGCATAGCCGAGATAAAAGCCCACGCCCAGATCCGCAGCCGCGTCGAAAAGGGGCTGGGTCGCGGGACCGGGGACTTGACCCTCGAACCATGCCGCCAACTCGTCCGGGTCCTCGATCATCCAGCGCGGAAAAAACGTGGTCAACGCCAACTCGGGAAAAACGACCAGCGTTGCGCCCCGTCCATGTGCCTCGCGCAGCAAGGCAACCATACGAGCGACACAGGACTGGCGCGGCTCATCCCGGGCGATCGGTCCCATCTGTGCGGATGCAACGACATATTGCCGGCTCATGTCACGCCCCTCCTTTTTGCTGTTGTGGCGGCAGCATCAACAGCGCCGTTTTTGATGATGACCCCGTAATGGGCTTCAGCGCTTTCGACCGAAACGATTCCGTCCAGAACATCGTCCAGAACAGCCGTAGGATCGCGTTCAAAGGCCGGACCATAGCCACCCGCCGAGGGGCCGACCGCCAGAAAGGTGTCTCCCGCAGCGGCTGGCCGGTAGGGAACTTTCGAGACCAACGCCTCGTCCGTACCATCGGCGTGAATTAGGTGCAGTTCTGCCGGTTGTCCGTCGGCGCCACCTTTAAAGCCCCAGGGTGGGAATCTGTGGCCTTCGCCTTCGACCGAGAAACCGCCCGGTTCCAGGAATTGGAACGCCCGATAGGCACCAACGCCGCCCCGCGTGCGGCCCGCACCACAGGTATCCTCGCGCAGCTCGTACTTGGTGACCCGCATCGGAAGGTGGCTTTCGATGTCCTCGATCGGGTTGTTGCGGGTGTTGGCGTAAAGCGTATCGACCGCGTCCATTCCGTCTTTGGTAAAACGCCCGCCATAGGATCCTTCGAAGATCTCCATATGTACCCAATGGGTCTCTTCGCCCAGGCCTGAAAAGGCAATGACCTTGAGGTTTCCAATGCCCGCCGACACCTGCTCGGGCACCGCCTCGGCCAGGGCCTTCATCACGGTGTCCGCCAACTGGTTGCCGGGCGTGAATCGGGCGATGACGGGTGCGGGAAAGATCGGATTTGCCAGACACCCGCGCGGGGCAACGATCTCGATTGGCCTTGTCAGACCGGAGTTCTGCGGGATCTCGCCATATATGTCCGAGTCCAGCAGAACAGACCGGACCGTTAACCAGATCGCGATATCGACGGTGCCGATCAATGGCATGTTGATCGGCCGGTCATCGACCTGATCTGCGGTGCCGGTCAGATCCACAATCATGCGATCGCCATCAATCGTGATGCCGACCGCGATTGGAAGTTCGCTCCGATCCGGATCGCCAAGGAACCCATCGATATGCGTGACCGCCTTGTAGGTGCCGTCCGGAACATCGCGGATCGCCTGGCGCATTAGCCGTTCCGAGTAGTCCATCAAGGCTTCCGAGGCGGCTCGGATGGTTGCGACGTCATACCGTGCGATCAGGTCCCGGAACCGCTCGGCCCCGATCTCGCAAGCCGCGACCTGGGCGTCGAGATCACCGACCACCAAGTCAGGCGCCCGGACGTTATCGCGCAAAATTTGCCAGACCGCCTCGTTACGCTCGCCTGCGTCGACCACTTTGATCGCCTTGAACTGCAGACCTTCCGCGTAGACATCCATGGCATCGACGATACCGCAAGAGCCGGGCGAGAGCGCGCCCACGTCCAGGTGATGCGCCGTTGTCCCGGCAAAGCCGACAAGTTCTTCGAGGTGAAACACCGGCATGATCAGAGCGATATCGGGCCCGTGCGAAGCGCCGCCATAGGGGTCGTTGTGCATGATCACATCGCCGGGTTTGAATACCTCGCCCCGCGCGGCGAAGACTTTGATCACGTTCTGAACATAGCCCGGGATCGGGCCGGATTGCAGCGGCGTGGACTGGACAGACTCGGCCAACTGGTTGCCATCGTGATCTGTCAGCGCCGTTCCGAAATCCTCCGATTCCCGGATAATCGACGAATAGGACATGCGCATCAGCTTGTAGCCCATCTCGATCGCGATGTTCCTCAATGCGCCCTGAATGACACTGGCCGTGACCGCGTCGATGCTCTGGCTCATGACAATCCTCCGATCGTTATGATGATGTTGCCCGCCTTGTCGGCCCTAAAACTGTCGCGCGGACGAACAACGGTCGTACTGTCTTGTTGCAGGATCACCGCGGGGCCTGGAATGTCCTCGTCCAGTGGCAGCGCATCGCGCCGCAGGAACACCGTGTCGATCGTCTGCAACTCGTTGCCCGCGCGGAAGACCGAGGGCCGGGTTGCCACATGCGCAGCCTCCAGACTGCCGCTTGTCGGCGGAACCTGTGCGGCGATTTTCTGTGTCTCGCCGATACCTGTCACACGGACGTTGACAATCTCCATCGGGCTGCCGGGGAACGATCGGCCATATTCGGCCTTATGTCGCGCCTCAAACTCGGCCCAGACTTCAGATTCGCTGGTGGCGTCAAAGGCGCCGTCCGGCACACTGATCCGCAACTCATAGCCTTGCCCGACATAGCGGATATCGGCGGTGCGCTTAAAGGAAACGCGCGACGCCTCGACGCCGTCTGCAGCGTATTGTGCCAGCAATGCTGCTTCCATATCTGCGAAACGCGCTTCGATCCGGGCATGATCCATCGCGTTTGAAAACATGAAGGCGGTGCGGATCGCGTCGTACTGCAGGTCTGTCGTCAAAAGGCCCATGGCCGAAGTGATTCCAGGATGAGCGGGCACGATAACCTCGGGGATCGACAGGATGGCCGCAACGCCAGCAGCCTGAAGCGGTCCGCCGCCACCGAACGCCACAAGGGCGAAATCGCGCGGATCCAACCCCTTTTGCACGGTGCGCGAGCGGATGGCGTTGGCCATGTTGGCGTTCATGATGGTGATCACGCCTTCCGCCGCCGCCAATCGGTCCAAACCAAGCGTGGCGGCCAACCCGTCGATCGCGGCATGCGATGCCGCGACGTCCAGGCCCATTTGCCCGCCCAGGAAATTGTCCGGATCCAGGCGGCCCAAAACCAGGTTTGCGTCCGTCACGGTTGGCTCGGTGCCGCCATGGCCATAGGCGGCAGGGCCAGGCCGTGCCCCCGCCGACCGCGGACCAACCCTAAAGGCGCCGCCCTTGTCCTGATGCGCAATCGACCCACCACCTGCGCCAATCGTGTGGATATCGATCATCGGCACCATCAGCGGGAACCCTGCGATCCATGTGTCGCGCGGCGTCGCCTCGGCGAAGCGACCTTCTGAGACGATCCCGATATCCGCTGATGTCCCGCCCACATCGAAAGTGATCAGGGATGTGCGGCCCGAAAGGCCACCGGTCCATGCGCCGCCCAAAACGCCGGCCGCCGGGCCGGAGAGCAAGGTGACGACGGGGCGTTCAGATACCATCGCTGCCGTCGCAACCCCGCCGTTCGAGGCCATGATATGCAAGTCGGACCTCAGCCCAGCGTCGGCCAGTTCGCTCTCAAGCGAGGACACATAATCTCGCACCTTCGGACCGACAAAGGCATTGATCGCAGATGTCGTGAAACGCTCGAACTCGCGGAACTGGGGCGAGACCGAGGAGGAGGTGGTAACAAACGATCCGGGATGCTCTTCCAGCACCAGAGCCTTTGCGCGATCTTCATGGGTCGGGTCCAGGAAGGCAAATAGGAAGCACACGGCGATCGAAGCAACGCCTGCCTCGCGCAACTCCCGTGCCGCTATGCGCACCGCGTCTTCGTCCAGAGGCACGAGCACCTCACCAGACGGCGGCGCGATCCGATGCGCCACTGTCTTCCTGAACCGCCGCTTGATCAGGGGGCGGTCTTGCCAGGGGATCTCTTGCTGAATGGAAAAGTGCTGTGGCCGCTGGTGCCGCCCGATATGGATGATATCGCGATAACCCTGGTTCGTGATCATGCCGCAAACGGCACCGTCGTGCTCCAGGATCGCATTCGTCGCGGTGGTGGTGCCGTGATAGACATGATCGATGCTATTGCGATCCAAGCCGAACTGATCGCAGAGTTCCACCACCCCTGTAAGCACACCGCGCGCAGGATTGTCGGGCGTGGTCGGGATCTTGTGGATATGGGTGGCACCGTCGTCGGTGTCATGAAAAACGATGTCGGTGAAGGTCCCCCCCACATCGACGCCAATCAGCCGCATGCCTTCGCTCCCGTCGCTCGCATGACACAGAATTGTTCCCTGCTGCCGTTCAGCATAGGCAGATGGGTTGTTGCGTTGCAACATCAGTGGAAACCTGCCACTTGGGATGGACCGGTCCCCGCACCTGCAACGAGATCGCCGCGTGAGCCCCGCCCATTGAGTATCCACAGACGCGGGTCTAGCGGCATGGTCGGCGACCCCAAAATGCAGGCTTTCATTGCGCTTCGAAGCAGCGGCAATCTTGGCCAAGCTTAGCATTCCTAAAGCGGTCTTGAGGATATGCTCGAAACCGATGCGCTTTTGGTAGCCTTTCGCGCCCTCGATCTGGGTCACCAGCATGTCCACCGCATAGACTTCTGCGGCGGCGCCGACCTTGGGGATCATGATCAGATCCAGACGTTCCCCGGCTTGCTCGACCATGTCGACGACATCGCGACTCATATTGTGCGTGTCCAACCCGATGATGCGAACGGACATGGATTTGCCCTGCCAGTCGATGTCGTTCAGCGCGTCGATAATGTTTTTGCGGGCGTGTTCTTTCTCGTCCGGCACGACCGCATCTTCTGGATCCAGAAAGATGGCACCGACCTAGGGTTATGCAGCTTTTCAAATATTTGCGGCTGCGATCCTCGCACGGCCAGCTCGCTGTGTTTTTAGGCGTCCGGGCGCCTATTCAACGGTGCGAAAGCTCATGGGTTCGAAACGTGGAATTTCACGGTGTTCACCGAGATGCCAAAGACCGCCGCAAGCTCTTTGTTCGTGCGCCCTTCGGTCATCGATTCAGGCATGCTGCGTTCGCGCTTGGTCACCTGGAAAATCGGGCCGGGCTGAAGTTGACGCACATTGAGATACGGAAACACCATTTTGCCCGCCGCGCCGTCCGCCGCGATGTCCAACAGGTCTTCCACTGCGGCAGTACGAGCGCACGGCCCTGCGGCTCCCGCGGCCAGCGCGTTGCGCGCAAATTCGCCGCCATGGGCCTGATCGACGCGGTGTCGTCGCTGGGATCGAAGATTTCCGCATCGATGATGTACCGGGCGCGCACGGCTGAGCATCGTGCCCGCGATCTGGGCGGAGAAAGTTGGGTTGTGAAAGCCCAGATCCATTCGGGCGGTCGCGGCAAAGCGGGCGGCGTCAAGATTTGCTCGTCAGACGAGAAGATCCAGAGCGCCGCATCCAGCATGCTGGGTGCCCGCATGGTGACGGCCCAAACGGGTGAGCGCGGCACGCTGGTTTATCGGCTGTATGTCGAAGAGGCGATGCAGATTGAAGAAATCTCAGTCGAGCGCCCGGATTCGATTGTGCGCGCAACCATCGTCCCGGCGGTCGGCCTGGTCGGCTATCAGGCACGCGAGCTGGCCTTCAAGCTGGGGCTCGAGCCTTGGCTGGTGCAGCAGTTCGTGCAGACGCTTGCGGGCTGTCATCAAGCCTTTACCGACTATGACGCGACGATAGTCGAGATCAATCCGCTGATCGTCAAGTCTGAGCGCAACATCGTGGCGCCGGACGCCAAGATGACGTTCGACGCCAGCGCACTGTTCCACCATCCACGCATTGCCGAGTTGCGGGACAAAAGCCAGGAAGACCCGCGCGAAAGCCTCGCAGCCGACCGGCGCCTCAGCTAAGTTGGCCTCGACCGCAATATCGGCTGCATCGTAAACGCCGCTGGCCTGGCCATGGCGATGATGGACACCATCAAGCTGGCGGGCGGCGAGCCTGCGAACTTCCTGGAAATCGGCGGCGGGCAACCACCGACCGGGTGGCCAAGGCCTGCCGGCTCGTCACGTCCGACCAGAACGTCCAGGCAATCCTGGTCATCGTCTTTGCGGCACCAACCGGTGCGACTGGGTTGCCGATGGTGTCGTGGAGGCCCTGCGCAAAGAGCCGCTGGAGATCCCGGCGGGGCTGCGTCTCTCGGGCACCAATGTCGAAGCAGGCCTGCGCATCCTGGCTGAAAGGGGCTTGCCGATCATTCGTGCAGCCACGCTGATCTAAGCTGCAGAACGAAATGGTCAGGCTCGGACCAACGATCAGGCTGCCAAAACCAAACTTCGGAGCGTCTTATGAGCATTCTGATTGATGGAGATCCCCGCGTGATCGTTCAGGGCGTTACCCGGAAGATGGCGCGGCTTCATATCCGCGAGATGGTCGATTACGGTACCAACTTCGTCGTCGGCGTCCCCCCTGGTAGAGGCAGGGATACCGTCGAGGGCAAACCAGTATTCGATGCGGTGCAGATCGACAGCGTCGTAGGCTTGCTGCCTTAATGCGACTTCGTCTCGCTGCACTGCCCCGGTGGGGACGCCAACCGTCATTTGATCAACGGGCCGCGGTTGAGCCAGATTAAGCTGGGCGTCTATCTGATTAACACCGCGCGTGGAGAAGTCGGTGACGAGCACGCGCTGGCTCAGGATATTTGGTTCGATTGCATCGTCGGTGCGGGGTTGGATGTTTTTGATGGCGAGCCAAAGATCCGTGAAGAACTGCTCGGCTGCGACAATGCCGTGCTGTTTTTGCATCTGGGCAGCGCGACCAAGAAAACCGACGAGGCGATGGGCCTGCGCGTGGTTGAGAACATCACTGATTTCTTCGCAGGCGGGGAGCCGCGCGATCTCGTCGCGTGAAGCGCTCTGACCTTCGAATTTTGGGTCATGCTGTTTGCGTGCTCGCAGCGATTGGCCCTACCGTCTGAAGCGGTCGGGAGAAGTGAATGTTGAGGGTTGCGTATCCGGTCGCTGCACGTTCTTTAACGCGCCGACGACGGTGCAGCGGCGATCAGGCCTAAGCGTAAGGTGCGTTCGCGAGAGCCAATCCGAGCCTAGGCGAAATTGGGAAAGAAACAGACTTCGGCCTGGCCGAGCACGTCACGCTGAGTGAGTTCCGACTGGCGGGCTTAGGCTGACCGCTACGCCTGTCTGTCGCCCACGCGAGGAGTTCGCGCCCGGGCTACAGCAGATTGGGTCTAGATCACAAACCCATAAATGTGATTCCTCTCGGTCTTGCCATGTGATTCACTCCTGCAAACGAGCAGGAGGCAGGCATGGCACGTTTCGATCTGACAGATTTCGAGTGGTCGGTGATCCAACCCCTGTTACCGACGAAGGTGCGCGGTAAGCCGCGCGTCGATGACCGGCGGGTCTTGAACGGCATCTTCTGGCGGCTGCGGACTGGGGCGCCGTGGGCGGATATCCCGGCACGCTATGGGCCGCACACGACCTGCGTGAACCGGTTCAATCGTTGGCGCAAGGCAGGTCATTGGGCGCGTATTCTGGAAGCTGTTTCAGAGGCTTACGATGGCGACATCCAGATGATCGACTCGTCCTCGATCCGGGTTCATCAGCACGCCGCCAACGGTGAAAAAAAGATGGGCGATCCGTTCTCGGGTTCTCTCGAACCGATGGCGTTCACCCTCGAACCATGGGTCGCTCGCGCGGCGGGCTGACCACGAAGATCCACGCGCTCGTCGATGCCGAGGGCCGTCCCGTCCACCTGAAACTCACCGCAGGGCAAGCCCATGATGGGCGCTCGACGGCGGATATGTTCGAAGCGGATATGTTCGAAACTGTGCAAGCCGGTCACATCCTGCTCGGCGACCGCGCCTACGACAGCGATGGCCTGCGCGATGTTCTCAAATCACGAGGCGCATGGGCCTGCATCAAGCCGATGCCAAACCGAGTGCACATCCCGTCCTTTTCGCCATCGCTCTACCGCCAACGAAACGCCGTCGAGCGCTTCCTCAATAAGATCAAGCACTTCAGAGCGATCGCTACCCGATATGATAAACGCGATGACAACTTCCTCGCATCCGTTCAACTCGCATCTATCCGCATCTGGTTGCGGACTTAGGTGTCGGTGACCTAATCTGACCCGCTCCCGCTTTTTCCGACATGGGCGCTGTGATCAACATCGGTTTTTTCGGCGTGCTTGTGACCGCCCGGGGGGGCTTCCGCCCGGATTTTGAGTTGCTCGTGGTCCTCGTCGAACCATTTCAAGAACTCTGAGCGATAGGCATTGATTTCACCTTCGTTGGGTTCGTGAAATCCACCTGCCACGGTCGGCTGACCAACGACGATTTCGCCGGTCATCGCCATCGGCAAGTGTGGCATGCAGTGATATTGATATGTGCCCTCAATCGAAAATTTCTTAGAGAAGCGTTGCCCGGCCTGCGTCAACATCGGACTCGAAAATCCCTTGGCGCCTTTCGGAATTCCGCCGGGATAGGTGATCACGTTGTGATCTTCTTCAACGTCGTTCACCCAAATGACAGTATCGCCGGGCGCGATCACCAATGATGCGAGTTCGAACCGAAAGCTCAGAGCCTCGTAGTCCGAGATGATCCGAACGATATGCTCTGCCGCGTGTACCGGCCAGGCCATCACGGCCAAAACCATCGTTGCAGCGAGTCGTCTCAGCAAAATTCCCATAAGAGCGCGCTACTTGATAGTGACTGTCATTTTCATGCGCGGATGTATCGCGCACCGAATTTTGACTTTGCCGGTTGTCGAAAAAACGTGGCGCTGCTGACTGCCAGGCTCCTGCGCACCCAGGTCGAACTCGTGCCCCGGCGTTGTTGAGTGGACGTTGTGAACGCGCTTGTCGTCGTTCTTGAATTCGATCGCATCACCAACCTGAAGCGTAATTCGGCGTTCCGAAAACTTCTTTCCGCTCTGCGTGACTTGGACCGTGCTGGCATAGGCGACGGAAGCGACGGCCAAAGCGAGACCCAATCCGGTAATCAACCTCAGTTTCATGAGACCTTCCTTTCATCAATTCGTGGATTGTTGCTCAGCGTGGCAACACCGGCAGCGTTACTGGCTTATCTGGGCTGGTCAGCGTCAGCAGGAATGTGACGATATCGTCGACTTCGTTATCGGTCAGCCCAAGCGGGAAGATCTCCTGCGACAGGCTCGGCCGCGAAAGGCCGCCAGAATTGTAGTGATCGACGACCGCACGCAAAGACGGCAACTGTCCCGCATGCATAAACGGCGCGCGTTGATCGACATTGCGCAAGCCCGGCGTCTTGAAAGCGTGCCGCATCACCAGAACATTCGGCAGATGCGTTCCACGTCCGGTATCTTCGGTGTTCAGACCGATATCGTGGAAGCTGTCATCGGTAAAACGCCAGGTGTCATGACAGGCTGCGCAGTTTGCTTTGCCGTTGAAAAGGTCGAAGCCGCGCTTCGCAGCGTCTGAAATCGCCAGTTCGTCCCCTTCGATCCAACGGTCGAAGGGCGCCGGCGCCGACACGATCGTGCGCTCGTACGCGGCGATCGAATAGGCGATCCTTTTCGGCGTGACCGTTGCGCTCCCGAAGGCGGCCTCGAACATCGGGCCGTAACCCTCGATCCCGGTTAACCGCTCGATCAGCAGATCCAACGGCATATTCATCTCCACGCCGGCCTGAATGGGGCCGAGGGCCTGCTCCTCCAGCGTTTCGGCGCGGCCATCCCACATAAGGACCGGCGCCCAGGCCGAATCCAGAATCGTCGGGGTGCGGCGGCCAAGCTGGTCGAGATTTTCACCGACACCGACCGCGAGACTGTCACCCCACGAAAAGGAGGGATTGTGACAAGACGCACAGGATTGCATGCCCGAGCGGGACAGCCGCGGATCGAAGAACAGCGCATGCCCCAATGCGGTTCTTGCTGCGTTGGGCTGATTGTCGTCAGGATATTCAATATCTTCGTGCGCATCCGCCCGGCTGTAAGATGCCTTCCATTCGTCGCGCAACTCGCTCGGCGAAGGCGGCTCGTTCGCGTGAACGTTATCCTTAAAAACTAAGCTAAATGCTGTAACTGTGATAGTAAAAACAACCGCAAATAATGAACCAATTCTCCGCATCTCGCCCTCCTAATCAATATTCACGTAATTGCTAAATCACCTTGTTTACGATTCGATTAAGCCGATCGCCGATTGATGCGAATACGCATTTACGCAGATTTAACCGGATTCATGGAAAACGGATGGCGAAAAATTAGTGGCGCAGGAACCGTTTGCAGCGTTGCGCGGGTAAGGTTGTTCCGGCCGCAAATACACGGACGCAGGTTCGAACGGAGAGATAGATGAAGCTCTGGCATCAGCTCGGCCTAGCCATCGGCCTCGTCATTTTGGGTATGGCCGGAAATGCCATCCTTGCCCTCTTCAGTGTTGACCGCATCGGCAAGGAGGCGATTGGCATTTACGATGGCCCGCTGATGGCAATCAGCTTTGCACAGTCTGCAAGGTCAAATCATCTCATCGCGATGGGGGTCCTTAACGGAAACCACGCAGATTCGCCGGAGGACGCGGCAGAGATATTTGATACCGCGATGGACGACCTGAGCGGAGATCTTGGCGTGGTCGCCGAACGCAGCCGCATCGAGAATGCCCAAGACCGCTTGCCTGCGATGATTTCACGGATTGAAGAGATTTGGGAAACTGCGCTTGAGGGCATTGAGGAAGGTGAAACACCGCCTTCGGAGATGAATGCCGAGATGGTTGAGATCGGCGACGAAATTCTTTCGATTATTGATGCCGAAACCGAGGGTGGCTATCTGGTCCGCCAGGACGTTGAAGCCCAGTTGGTGGCAGTGACGGAGAGAATCCTTGCGGTGGCGGGTGGCGGCGCGGCGCTAAGTACTCTGATCTGTGTGCTGATCCTATGGCGAGTCACGGGTGGGATCCGGCGCGTTCGTTCAGCAATGGGCCGGGTCGCGAATGGCGAACTGGACATCGATGTTCCGAACCGCACGCGGCGTGACGAAGTTGGCGATATGGCGCGCGAGTTGGAAGTTTTCCGGCAGCATGCGGTTGAACACAAAGCCACTGCCGCGCGTGCGGCGGAGGAGGAACGAAAAAGCCGCGAAGCAAGGGAAAAGCAGCTCGAGCGCGAACGCGAGATCGAAGCCGCAGAAAAAAGCCACACTGAAGAGCGTCACGCTGCCGAAGAGGCGGAACGCGAGCGCGAACGTGCCCGCGAGGCGGAGGAGGCAGAACATCGCGAGCAGGAATTGGCCAATGCGGAGGAACTGCGCCGCGTCGAGGCAGAACAGCGTGCGCGCGACCACGCAACGGCACAAGAGATTGCGGCCGTGGTCGCGGCCTGTTCAAACGGCGATTTCAGCCACCGCGTGCCGATCGGCGACAAAGACGGCGTGTTTCGAGAGCTTTGCATTGGCATCAACGAGATCGGCGAACGCGCCGAGACCGGGTTAGATGCGATTTATCAGGTCATCGGGTCCATGGAAGAAGGCGATCTCAGATCGCGGATGTCCGGAGATCATGTCGGCGTGTTCGGCCGAATTGGCACAGCGCTGAACGCATTGCTCGGCCGCCTTTCCGGGATCGTTCAACAAATTCAGCAAACCGCTAACGATCTCAGCGACACGGCCAATACCGTTTCGACCGCATCGCAACGCATGCTGGACGGAACGCAGCGCCAGTCAAGTGAGTTAGACGGCGCGCGGGTCGAGACCGAGAAGCTGACCGAGGCATTGGCCACCGCAATGAAGAAGGCGACGGATGCGTCCGGTTATTCGGAAAATTCGCGCGAAATTGCAGGGCGCGGCAGGGCGATCGTGGCCGATGCGATTGCATCGATTGACCGCATCCAGTCGACGTCGGCGGAGATATCTGAATTCAATCTGACCATCGAAGAGCTTGCAACGCAGACCAACCTGCTTGCACTCAATGCGGCGGTTGAAGCCGCACGCGCCGGCGACGCGGGCAGGGGGTTCGCGGTCGTCGCAAGTGAGGTCCGTTCTCTTGCGGTGCGGTCGTCGAACGCGTCTGAAGAGATTAAGCGGCTGATCGCGGCTGCCCGGGATGAAGTCGGAACGGGCGCCGAGCAGATTGCGCGTTCGGACGAAGCGCTCGCCGAAATTGTCGAGGCAACAAACCGGCTGGCCGACCTGATCCAGGTAATAACCGAGGGCAGCACAGCGCAGCGCAACCATATCGACGCCGTGAACGACAGCGTAAAGACAATCGGCACCGAGGCGGACACCACGCGAACGCTGGCCTCGGAATATGCCGTTGCGTCGCGCGAGTTGGCCGATCACGGCGATCGACTGGTCGGCCTTGTGGACTATTTCCAGATTGCCGATGGTGACCCGCACGAGACTGAGGACGACGCGATCAAAGCGGCATGACCAACTGTCGCGGCGAGCCTCTCAGGGCTTGAGGTCAAACACCCTCAAAACGATTGGCCGGTCCGATCAATTCGCGCCTTCTTCCTGGCGCCCGATCTCTGACCGCAAAAGCGAAACAGCCGCGGCAATATCGGCAGATAGTGGGCGGTCGTCTTCGACGAAGGGTATATTGCCTCGCAGCGATGCATGCAGATCCCGGGTCCGCCGCCCCAGGACAGGTGTATCGCGAAGATCGATCGCCTGCACGGCAGTGATTGCTTCCAGACCCGCCAGATATTCGAAAGGTTTCATTTGCCGGTCCAGTTTGCGGGCCGCCGACGGTGTCATCGGCGCCATGTCCTCGACCGCATCGCTGACCGGCGCGGCATCGGCAATCGCAGGAACCGCACCCACCCGAATTTCGGCCAGTAAACTTGCGGCCGTTTTTTGCGTTGGCACAAATCCGGCGGCGCGCGCGCCTCGCGGGGCCAGATAACGTGGCAATCCCGAGAGGTTGGGGTCCATCATTCGCTGCATACGTTGGACAGATCCATTGGCGACACTGACCAAGGATAACGACACGCCTTCAAGCGCGAGCGCCAAAGCCGATGTGTGAAAATTCGGCGTAGACTGAATTTGACCATCGCCAAAAATCACCGGGCTATCGGGCACGCCATTGATCTCGTCTTCCAGCACCGACACCGCGCGATCCAGCGCGCTCGACGCGGCACCGAAAACCGGCGCGATACACCGGAAGGACAGCGCCTCCTGAATGCGTCGTGGCCGGGGCGCGCTGCCCTGCAAGGCCTTCCGGAACCATGCTGCCGCCTCCGCCTGGCCAGGAGCCGGCCGAAGTTCGTTAACGGCCTCGTCCAGAATCTGCGGATTGGCGGCATAGCCTTCATAGGACAGCAAACAGGCGTTTTGCATCATCAACAGCCCGCGCTGTGCCCGCCGCAATGCCGCCGCCGACAACGCGGCGGTAACGCCGGAATGGTTAATCAGGGCGAGCCCATCCTTGGGGCGCAGTTCAGGTGTCAGCAGCCCGCGGCGCTCCAATCCCGTCGCAGCAGGCGCCACGGCACCGTCATCCCAAAACTCTCCCTCGCCCAAAACCGCCATGGCGATATGGGCATTCTGGGTCAGATCACTGGCACCAATCGAGCCGAATTCCGGAACCACCGGCGACAGACCCGAGCGATAAACCGCGCAGAGATGATCAAAAACTTCGACGCTCATCCCGCTATACCCTTTTGCGGCAGACAGGATGCGCGCCAGCAATGCACCTCGCCCGATCGGTTCGGGCAACGGGTCGCCGCAGGCGACCGCACGGCCGGCAACGATCTGATATTGGAATGCCGCGATCTCTGCGCTGTCGATCCGGTGGCCCAGATTGCCGCCCAATCCGGTGTTCAGGCCGTAGACAGGGTCCTGGCCCGCGGCCGCGGCCACAACGCGTTCATGCGCCGCTGCAATGCAGCGCAGCGTTTCATCACTCACCGTCAGCCCGCCGGGCTGCTCCATTGCCGCTGCAAATTGTGACAGCGTGATCGGGCGGCCATCTACCTCCATCGTCAATAAAACCGCAACCGTTGCCCGACGCCCAACTGCCGTGCCTTGGTCAGCATCGCATGACCCAGGGCGATGTCGGACAACGACAATCCGCGATGCCAAAACAGGATCGTCTCGTCATCGCGCTCGCGGCCCGGGCGCAGCCCCGCGGCGATCTGGCCCAATTCAGCGTGCAAGGTCTGTGCGGTCAGTTTGCCCTGATCGACATGGGCGCGCAGTGCGCCGAACATGCCGTGGGCCTGGCCCCAGTCATCCATGACGACCTTGCTCATGATGTCGGTCAGACCCAATTCTACCGCCGACATCGTGCCATAGGGGATGACCAACCCGCCCCGGCGGATCCACTCGGTCCGAAACAGCGGTGCCGGTTCGGACAGGCGCGATGCCTCGACCATGATGTCGGCGCCTTCCAGGCAAGATTGCCAGTCTGCCGTTACAGTGATCGGGCGGCCAAGATCGGCTTCCAGCTTCGCGGCAAACGCCTCACGGCTTTCGGGCCGCCGGGAATGCACCCGCACCTCGTCAAAGTCGAACAGATGGCACAGCAGCCGCACGTTCCAATAGGCGGTGCCACGCGCGCCGATATGGCCCAATATCTTCGGGTTATTCGGTGCCAGAAACTTGGCGCCCAGCGCCGTTATTGCGCCTGTGCGCATCTCGGTGATGCCGGTCGCATCGATGATGGCCTTCGGCGCACCCATATGCGGATCGAACAATGTCAAAAGGCCGTATTCCGACGGGCGCCCCTGTTGATAGTTTGGCACAAAATCGCCAACGACTTTTACGCCGGCAGAATCGATCTCGGCGCCGATCCAGCCGCGCAACACGTTGAAATGCCCCTCGACTTCGGTGCGTGGGCGAATGTGCATTCGCGGTTCAATCTCGGTTTCGCCGCGCCCCTGTGCAACCAGAGATCCCTCGACTGCGTTCAAAATTTCATCGTTGGTGATGCTCAGCGCCTCGATGTCGAAGCGGTTGAGAAAATCGAAGTAGACGGGAGGAGAAGACAGATCAGTCACGGAGCGTGCCTTGATTGGGGTCGTTGCCCGATCAACCTATAAGCCAGCGGCGCGAATTGCGATCTTTGTCGCCCGGCGGCGCGGTCGGCATGGCGGTTCAGCGCACGGCCAGCACCAGGCGCAATGACCCGAACCCTATCGATTACGCGCGTCTCGCTTGACCTCCGGGAACAGCCAGATCGCGCCGCAGATCAAAGCGACCAGTCCAAAGAAAAGAATTGGCGAGGCATCAAGTCCAATCTGATCCCTGCCAAGCCAGAGACCGGCGGCAAAGACCAATACCGTTCCGGTCAAAATCGCACGAATTTTCGGCGGCATGGGCGGTCTCCTCTCCGGTTAAAACGGCCAGGGCAGAACGGTAATCGCACCCACCATCAGGCAAATTGCAGTGAGCGGCACGAAGAGCGAATTGCGCAGCGCCCTGGGGATCGGTTCAACCAGAAACGGTCCCGCCAGAACGGCCAGCCCGGCAGCGATGATTGCGACGGCGATCGGCAGGTGCGCAATGGTCATCACCAGAACCACGATCAGAAACGCGACCATACCTGCGGCACCATAAATCAAGATGCCCCCGAATGGCCCTGACGCCCCGTTCGGCTGCAATTGGCGCGGCAGGAATCCCGAGATCAGAACGATCGAGCAAACGGCGATCAGGCACCCGAGCCCAAAACTCAGCAACACAGCGATATCGGTTTGCGCCAATGGTCCGGTCACCGGTCGATCCCAGGAGTTGTGTGTACGCAAGCAACAGATGTATTACTTGATCGACCACAGACGCAAGCAATCCAGGGCGGGCAGATGGCAGGCCGGGTTTTCCGTGGGGACCGCACGATCGATGGCGCAGAGGTGACCGTCGACGGCGGCCTGTTGGGTCCGTGCCTGGCGTTGAAGACATTCACCGATCATGGGTTCGAGTGGAGTTATGAAGGGGACGGCCCGCAGCAATTGGCACTGGCCATCCTGGCAGAACACTTGAAAGACAACGACCGGGCACGGGCCTTGAGCGCCGAGTTCATGGCCCGTGTCGTCGCGAATTTCGGGAACGAGTGGGAGATGACCAGCGAAGATATCGACACCGCACTGGCCAATATCCCAAACAGCGCCTGACAGGAGGATGCGATGGAACTGAACACATCCCGCATGTCGGACCGGCAGCGAAAGTACCGCGAGACTTACCGCAGCCGGATCGTCGGTTGGTATAATGGTTGGCTGCACGTCTCGGTCATCTATGCGATCGGTATCGCCGCAATGTCGATCTATATCCAAAGCATGCAAACCGTTCTGTGGTGGGAATGGCTGATCGTCCCGGTCGCGTTATTGGGCGCAAATTTCTTTGAATGGTTCCTGCACACGCACGTCATGCACCGTCCGCAAAAGATCCGGGCGTTGCGCGCGATCTATACGCGCCACACGATGATGCATCATCAGTTCTTTACCGACGAGGAAATGCGCTTTGCCGGACAGCATGACTGGCGCGTGACTTTCTTCCCGCCATTCGCGCTGGTTACCTTTATCTGCATGTCAGTACCGATTGCATTAGTTGCCGGAATGGTCATTTCGGCCAATGTCGGATGGTTGCTGATCTCGACCACGACAATGATGTACCTGATATATGAATTCATGCACTTCTGTTGTCACGTCGGCGAAAACTGGTTCGTGCGCAATGTGCCCTTCGTGAACACGATCCGGCGCCATCACACCGCGCATCACAATCACTCGTTGATGATGGAGCGGAACATGAATCTGACATTCCCAATTATGGACTGGTTGATGGGAACCTCGGATCTGAACCGCGGTCTGCTGGGTCACGTCTTCAATGGATATGGAACGCAGCATCTAAAGACGGATATGCGCCGCACCGCGCGGACACCAGACGGCAGATTGCCGGACGAAAAGGTTGTGCCAGCGGAATAGACAAGGCGAACGTGGACCGGTCGCCCTGCTTCGGGGCTTCATCCATTTCTTCGAGGCTGCGATCCATGGCCTCCACAATTTCCGGTTGGCCTTCCACCACGCGTTTGCAACATCGTCGATATTGCCGCCGTCTTCGATCTGCACCGCCATGTCCGCCACATCGCTTCGCGACATGACCATCCGTTTCAAAAGCTTCTGCCCGTCGGCCCACTTCATCTTCATTCCGGGCCTGGCGATTTTCATCAGGGGCTCGTCACTGGCGTTGCTCTGCAGCCCGCCCAATGATCGCACCGATTTACCACTATCGCGTCGGCCAGATCGTGAAGGTCCTGCGCGCGCAATGCGGGATGGGCATGGATCTCTGCCGTCTCCAACGCAGACAGAATATCGCCACTGACGGGCACCGCGATCGACAGGGCAAGAACGGCGATCAGCAGGACCCGCGTCGATTTATTCGATCAACAGCGAGCTGCGCCGCGGGCCCTCCTCGATCACCGGGTCGCGGCCGCCGCGCAGAATGGAATTACCTTCGTAAAGCGTGCGTTGGTCGATGGCTGGCGGCGACAGCCAGTCCTCTTCCTTCATCTGTCCCGATTGGCCATAGGCGGCCAACGCGTTGCCATAACAAACGGCACGCACGGTTTCTTCCGGCACGCCGCTGTCCAGCGCCAGCTTGGCGGTTTTGGCCACACCCAGGCAATCCGAGATACCCCAATCGCAGGCACTGTCGACGATAATGCGCTCGCTGCCATACTGCTTCAGAATTTCGACCATGCGGGCATTGCCCATCTTGGTGGATGGATAAATTGAAAAGCCTGCCCAGTATCCGCGTTGCAGCGTCTCGGCCACCGTTTCTTCGTTGTTGTGATCGATAATCACCTTGCCGGGATCCATGCCATGTTCATCGCAGACGTCCATCGACCGGCTGGTGCCCCGCTTTTTATCGCGGTGCGGTGTGTGAACCATGACTGGCAGGTCCAGTTCCTTGGCCAGCTCCAACTGCGCGCGAAAATACTTGTCCTCTAACTCGGTTTGCTCGTCATAGCCGATCTCGCCGATGGCAACGACACCCTCCTTCAACGCAAACCGGGGCAGCCACTCCATGACGCCTTCAGCCAGTTCTTCGTTGTTCGCTTCCTTCGAGTTGAGGCCGACGGTGCAATAGTGACGAATGCCGAACTGCCCGGCGCGAAAACGCTCCCAACCGACAATGGTGCTGAGATAATCGACATAGGTGCCGACGAACGTGCGCGGCTGACCGACCCAGAACGCCGGTTCAATCAGGGCAACGACACCCGCTGCGGCCATCGCTTCGTAGTCGTCGGTGGTGCGGCTGATCATGTGCGCGTGCGGGTCAATGACCATCATGCCGGCTCTCCTTCTGTAAGATCGGCGTCTGTCAGGTGCCCGTCACTGCGTGCCTGCTGCAGCATCGCCTTAATCCCGGGATCGTTCACAAACGGACGAACAGGCCGCCAAAGTTCGGGCGTTACCGGTCGCCCGGCGGCCCAACGCTCGTTGGCATAGTCGATCAGGATCCGCGCCAATTCGGGATTGGCCCGTTCGTCCAGGCCAGTGATCGGGGCCAACTCGGACCCCACGAACAGCGCTTTCAGGATCATATGGTTCCAACGGTGATCGTCGAAGTGATCGCGCGGAAACGGGTTGTTGTGGGCAATCGCCTCGAAGACCGGCTTCAGGTTCGACCGTAAACCCTCGCCACACTCGAAATGCAGCGTTTCCGGATCAGGATAAAGCGGCAGGCCGCGATAAAGCGCGATCATTTCGGCGACATCCGATGTCCGGCGCAAATCCTTGAAGATATCGGCGAACGGGCGCTGGCCCTTGAAGGATAACAGTGCCGCGACCCGGGCAGCACCATCCACCGACCATCCAGACGGATTCCAGCCGGGATAGGCCGCGGGCGCGGCCGAAAGATCGCCATCCGTCAGCGAAAGATCCGCCTTGCCCAGCCGCCGCGGCGCCAGGCCAAGCACGATATGTAAATCGCGTTCCGAAGCCATCGCATCGACGGCCTCGGCGAACCATTCACCCTGATCGCTGGCCTGGCAAAGTACCCAATTGCGCAACAGATCGACCGGATTTTCGGCCATCATGCCCTCCCGCTTTTTTTGGAACACTAGTCGAGGCAGCCATCTGCCCGCCAGTGTGATCTTCTACCCATACGCGATTGTACGCCTGCAAGATGCCGCCTAGAACATTCGGACAGGGAGAATTGAACATGAGATTTCTGCTGGCGACGTTTTCGATCTCCCCGACCCCGACGATCACAGCCGCTGATGTGCGCACAGCGGCGGTGCGCGAGATCGCATACGACCTGACCGGCTTGGTTGATCCGGGCTCTGGCAAGAAATTCAATCTACAGCCCTGAAGGATCTGTCATGCATCGAACACTTGTGATCTTGGCTGTCGGGCTGGCCCCGCATCTGATCGGCCCGCACACCCCCAATTTGCAGCGGTTGGCCGGACGCGGTGCGATGCGGCATCTGAATACAGTCACACCGGCTGTGACCTGTACCGTGCAATCGACTTTGGTGACGGGCCTGCCGCCTTCGGGGCATGGGGCGGTGGCAAATGGATGGTACTTCAAGGATCTGCGCCAGATATTGCTGTGGCGCCAGCCCAACAATTTGGTGGCTGGCGAGAAAATCTGGGACGCGGGAAAGGCGCTCGATCCTTCCTTCACCTGCGCCAAGATGTTCTGGTGGTACAATATGTATGCCAGCGCCGACTGGACCGATACGCCGCGTCCGATGTATCCGTCCGATGGCCGCAAAATCCCCGATCACTATACGCAGCCCATGGAACTGCGCGATGAACTGGACGCCAAGCTGGGGCAATTTCCGCTGTTCAAGTTCTGGGGACCGGTCGCGGACATTACGTCGACGGATTGGATCACCAAGGCGACGCTGCACATGATGGAAACGCGCCAGCCGACCTTGACGATGACCTATCTGCCGCATCTGGACTATAATCTTCAACGGCTTGGGCCGGATCTGGAACACCCACGGTTGCAAGAAGATTTGAGGGAAATCGACGCCTGCTGCGGTACGTTGATCGATCATGCCGAGGCGACCGGTCAACGGGTGATCGTGGTCAGCGAGTACGGGATCACAAAGGCGACCGACGCGATCCACATCAATCGTGCGCTGCGCCGCGCCGGGCTGTTGGCATGGCGGATGGAACTGGGCCGAGAGATGATCGACTTGGGCCAGTGCGCCGCCTTTGCGCTGTCGGACCATCAGATTGCCCATGTCTATGTCAACGATCAGGACCGGCTGCACGAGGTGCGCGCACTGATCGAGGGGCTGGACGGTGTCGAGGCCGTGTGGGGCGCCGAAGAAAAGGCGGCCAACGGTCTGGATCACGAACGATCCGGCGATCTGGTCGCTATCGCGCAGGCCGACCGGTGGTTCAGCTATTACTATTGGGAGGATGACAGCATTGCGCCCGATTATGCGAGAACGGTCGATATCCACCAAAAGCCGGGATACGACCCGGTCGAGCTGTTCTTGGACCCAGAACTGCGCTTCCCGAAGGCCGCTGCGGCGTGGAAGCTGGCTCGGCGCAAGATGGGATTCCGCGGGTTGATGGACGTGATCTCGCCGTCCGCCACGCATTTGGTTAAGGGCACGCATGGACGGATCACTGATGATCCGGACATGGGTCCGCTGGTGATCTCGTCCGAAGGCGGGATGCTGCCACAAGGCCCGGTCGAGGCGACGGATTTCAAACGCCTAGTCTTGCAGCATGTGTTCGAAGATGGCGCAGGTTAGTCGAATATTTCGACACGGCCCGGGCGCCATATCTCGATCATCGGGTGCGCGTCGATCGATCTTTGCTGGAACGCCGCAGCGACGCCCTTGGCGATGGGGCCACCGGGCACTGATCTCGGCATCGATCTTCTGTGCCGCCGGTTGGTCCGCCACCGCGCCAGCGGACGGACACCGCCAAGTCTATGATTGCCGGCCCGCATTGTCCCATTACTGCCGAAACATTCATGTTGGCTGTGCGGGCCGGACCAAGCGGCGCGGTGAACCCTTTCGCCTTGTGATCCATGGCGCCGCAGGGTCAGTTGACTTTGCATCGGGCCGCAAGGCCATGCTGGATATCACGGACCACCGCGGGACCAGATTGATGCGCGAGCGCGGGACAACTGATTGGATCAGGCTGTGGGCCAGTGGCTCCTTTGCGCATCGTATCCAGTCGGCAAAGCCTGCGATGATGATGCGCGGCAAATGTACCCTGGTGGATTAGGTTCCCGAAGCCACGCGCTGCAACAGTAAGGTCAGGACAAAGCCGGTTGCCGCGATCAACGCCAGTACGCTGGCCCCGGCCCCGCCGATCAGAATGGCGTCGTAAAGCGAAATTCCGGCGATCATCGTAACGACAGCTTTGGGGACATCGCCCGATGCGCGCCGGAACAGGCGGTGCAGGGCAAAGGCTGCGACGGCTGCCAGCAACACCCAAAGCCCAAGCGCGATCACATTTCCCAACGCCTGAACGAAAGCCCAGATCAATGGGATCGCCAGCACCGCCAGGGGCCAAGCTGCGCCGATCCTGTCATAAGCTTCCTGTTTGGCGGCATAGGTCAATCCGATCACCCAGGCGAACAACCCGAGAGCGCCGTAAAGCGCGAGATCCGAAAACCAGCCAACGGCGAAGGCGGCCAAAGCGTAAGAAAGAAACCGGGTCAACCCCATCAGAACCGGGCCGAAGCTGACCTGTTTGTGCAGCCAGTCATAGGCGACAATCGCACCGGCCAGGGATAGCCCTGCAAGACCGGCGTAAACGCCGAGCATAAAGGCCACCACAACGCCGACCCCCAGAATCGCAAACCCGCCGATGAAAACGGTGCTGCGCCCGATTTCCCCCGTTGGGATCGGCCGGTTGGCGCGTTCCCGCGCGTCGATTTCAGCATCGAACGCATCGTTCAGCCACATGCCGCCTTCATAGAATAAGCTCAGCGCCAGCGCTGCCAGCAAGATCGATCCAATTGGCGCTTCGGGCACTGCCAGCACGGAACCGGCCAATGCATTCGTCCAAACCGTCGGCAGGTTCGAAACGCGGCCCAGACGCAACAAGGTGCCCGCTGTCACTGGCCCAGACCGTCAAGCACCCAGCGCAACTCTCGCGCCACCGCATCTTCAACGGCCCCCGCCCGCAGACCTTGCGGCAGGACATCCCAAGTATAGGTCTCGACCTCCAGGTGCGGCGAGATCGGCTCGGCTGCGTGCAATGCGATGATCTCGGCCAGGAAGTCCTGCGTCGTGTCAAAGTCCGGAAGGCGCTCCAGGAAGACCGGCACATGAAAATGCACCCGCCACTCGCGATCATCCTTGGCGCCGCGGTTCAGCGCTTCGCCCAAGTCAGAAAACCGGGTCAGACCATCTGGGCCTTTTTCGATAAGCTGGTGCAAGTAGGTCGGCTCGTCATAGCGCGACAGAACCTCGCGGGTTTCATACGACCCAGACGCAACCCGAACCGCCGAGGAAAGTTGCAACTTGTGGATTGGGATATCGGCGCGGCGCAGCATTGTGATGCTGTCGGCGGGGTCTTCATATTCGACCGCCGCGTGGCAGACATCGTAACAAAGACCAAGATGGCGCGGCAGCAAAGCCGCCGCATCGCCAACCGACCCGCCGGTCAGGCGGGCGAGTTCCGATGCCGCGCCGTCGCTGAAAAGGTAGCGCTCGAAATAGGCAACCGTTTCCGCGATGGTTTCCAGAAAGCAGCAGGGTTCCGGTTCGATCGCCAGGGCGACATGGCGACCGGTGCGCATCTCCAACTCGGCCAGATGGGCGACCGCACGCAGATAGTTTGTTGCCATCTCCGCTTCTGCGCCAATTCCATTGGGCCGAAATGCGCCGGGAACTGTCGAGAGCGAAAGGAAAGCCCCTTGCGCATTGATCTCGGCCATCAGTTCAGCCAGATCGCGGGTATAGGTTACACGTTCGTCAGCCCGCCAATCGGGAAGATAGACATCTTCCTTCACCCGCGTTCCGTGGAACGGGCCATAGGGAAAGCCGTTCATCGTCAAGGGCAGATAATCGTGATTGGCGATGATCGCCGTCAGGTCGGCCCGCGTTGCCGGGTCGGCCAGCTCACCCATGGTTTCAGCGGAAAATCGCAAGCCCACGACAAAGGCGGCGTCCGGGCAGACCGCCGCTTTTACGGCAGCAACCGGACCGGTCAATGCGGCACGTGCCTCGGCCCAGCTTTGGGTCGGGTGGATATTCAGGCAATAGGTAAGCGCACCCAGGTCGCCGGGCAGCAGCACGTCAGCCGCCTTCCCGATCGCGCAGCCAGTGCATAGCGTACAGCACCAGGCTGGTATCCATCTCGTGCACTTCGTGACCTGTGCCCAGATCCGTCAGCAGGGTAATCGTCAACTCGCCGCCCAGATGTTCGCGGAACTCGTCCAGCCCTTTCAGGATCAGCGGTCGTCCATCTTCACCTGCGCGCAGCAGCGCAGGATGGAAAATGCGGAAACCCAGATGTTCCAGCAGGGCGACGACCCGTTCTTCGGCCCCTTCGGGCAGCAAACCGGCGAGAACTGAATAGCGGGTATCAAGCGCGATGCCGATGGCTACGGCCTCACCGTGGCGGACATGGTGGCGGGTCAAAGCTTCCAGCTTGTGCGCGGCCCAGTGGCCAAAATCCAACGGGCGGGCGGACCCCATTTCGAACGGATCGCCGCCATTGGCGATTTGGTTCATGTGAAGTTCCGCCGACCGGCGCACCATGTATTCCTCGGCGTCGCGCTCAAAGACGATCAAACGGTCCGCGTTCGCTTCCAGCCACTCGTAAAACGCCGGGTCGCGGATCAATGCGACCTTTACCGCCTCGGACAATCCGGCAATGCGCTCGCGCAGCGGCAAATCTTCGAGAAAGTCGAAATCGTTCAGCACAGCCCAGGGCGGGGCGAATGTGCCGATAAAATTCTTGTACCCCTTAAGGTTCACCGCATTTTTGACACCGACGCCGCTGTCATTCTGGGACAGAACAGTTGTCGGCACCCGCACATGGCGCACACCGCGATGGGCCGTCGCGGCGGCCAGACCGACGGCATCCAGCATTGCGCCGCCGCCGATGGCAACGACATAGGAATGCCGGTCGATATTGCGCGAATGCACGGTATCCTGAATTTCTTCGATCCAGGTCAGTTCGGTTTTGATCTTTTCGCCGCCCGGCACCTGAACCACGTCGATCAGGTCGATACAGTCCGCGTGGGCGGTTGTATAAGCGCGGATCTGATCGATCAGTCCGGCACGCGACTTGGCGATGCCTTCATCGACATAGATGATTGCGCGGTGGCGCTTTTCCGGTTCGCGCCGCGCCAGCATATCGGCAAACAGGGTGTTCGTGGGATCGAACAGTCCGCGCGTGAACGCGACCGGATAATCGTAGGGCACCGAAAACCGCTGCCAGGCGATATCGCCCCTTGGCCGCCTGTCTTGCGTGCTCTGGTCCTGCGCGTCGGTCATGTTCATCTGCTTCCCCTGCAGTTGAGGCTTTTCGATAAGCCCCCGGGCCGATAATACCAAGGCACTATAACGCCAAGAGGTCAAAATGCGCATCGTCTACGCAATACTCGCAGTCTTGCTGCTGCTGTTCGCCGTAGCTCAGTACAACGACCCGGACGCTGTTTTCTGGATCGCCGCCTATGGGGTCGGTGCAATCTGGTGCGCCCTGGCGGCGCTCAGATCGTCGATCCTTCATCTCGGCCCGGTACGGATCCTGTTTACGCTGTCCTTTTTGTTGGCCATCGTCGGATGCATCTGGTTCTGGCCGACCGTCTCGAACTGGTGGGATATCAATGTCTGGTGGCCGGAATTGACCGGCGAGACATCACGCGAAGGGATGGGCATGATGGTGTTGACCGTCTGCCTGGCGATTGCGTCCTTTGGGGTACTGCGTCGGGGGTGAAGAACCGCGCACCCCGCCGGACGGCTTTCGTTTACCTGCATCCGAAAGAAACACGCCCGGGCGGTTCAGCGGATGCCGGGATCTTCTATGGCGAAAACCGGTCAGACAGGATGTAGATCACCACATCCATCCGCTCTTTGTCGTCATAGACTTCGTCCCAGGCAGGCATTTTGCGGAACCCATCGGTGACGCGGCGATAGACAAAGTTCGGCTTGTAACGCGCGGTACGCAGTTTCGGCGCCTTGCCGGGATAAGCCTTCGCGCCATGACAATGTTGGCATTGGTCGCGCCAGATCGTCTCGCCGGATGTAATGCGCTCGGCGTCTTTCATCATTTCTTCCGTGAAGGGAACGGGCGGTTTGCTTTTGCGCTTGCTTTTACTGGCGGCGTCAACGGCGGCGCCGATCGATAGCGCGAGTGCACAGGCAATACCCATAGCGCCGATTTTCTTCCACATATCGTCTGTCCTTCGCTCCGCTTGCACGGGGTCTAAACGTAAAAAGGGGGCCCGCCCGTCGGCAGGCCCCCCGATTGCTTGGCTCGGATTATTCGGCAGGCACGATCTTGTAGATCGTATCTTGCGAGCCGACCGGGCCGGTCGTGATGGACGTCAGCGCATAGACATTGCCTTCGTTGTCCTGAGCAAAGGCCAACATGTAAGGCAGATTTCCTTCCCAACCGACGACCTCAGCGACTTCACGCTTCCAAGTGCCGTCGCCATTCGGAGTGCCGATCATGATCATGCCGTCCCGCACGCCGAACTGACGCGACCAGTCGCCATAGATATATGCGCCATCCCAAGCGGAATGCCCACCGCGGTAGACATAGCCGCCCGTAACCGAGATGCCTTCGCAACCGTCCGGCTTGGCGGAGCAGTTGTTATAGGTCATCACGGGCAGGATCAGGCCTTCTTTGTCGCAGTTGGCCGGGTGATTGTCCGGCTCTTCGTAGTTGAAGCACTGGTCGGCTTCCATCCGGCGCCAGCCATAGTTGCCGCCCTTCACGATGACATCGACTTCTTCATACGAGTTCTGCTGCACATCGGCACAGTACAGCGCATTGTCGCCGCCCATATCGAACGAACACCGCCATGGGTTACGCAGACCATAGGCCCAGATCCGCGGATCGGCTTCTTCGTCATCGGCAAACGGATTGTTCGGTGCCGCTTCGCCGGTTTCCGGATCGACACGCAGGATTTTGCCCAGCGGAGTGGACAGGTCCTGACCGTTGCCTTCGGTAACATTGTGACCGATGCCCCAGTCATTGGCATAACCGCCGTCACCCATCGAGATATACAGCATTCCATCCGGACCAAATCCGATCCAGTGGCCATTGTGGTTGAACTGCGGCCAAGGTGTCGAGCTGATGATCCGCTCGGACATGCGGTCGGCAACGTTCGGGTCATCGGCCGAAACCGTGAATTCCGACACGATGTTGCTGTGGCTGTACCAAAGCATCTGTCCCAGATCGCCCTGGAAGTCGAGAATGCCGGAATAAGACACATAGAATTTGCCGTTGTTGGCAAAGTCCGGGTGGAACGCCAGTCCCAGCAATCCACGCTCGTCAAAGTCCGGGTGGCGATCGACAATCAGGCTGCGGATGTCCACGAACGGCGTGCCGTTCATTTCGCCGTTCTCGACGATCATCACGCGGCCCCACTGTTCGATCACGAACATGCGGCTATCGCCTGCCGGCTGTTTCATGGACAGCGGAGCATTAACGCCGGAAACGACCGGTTCGAGTTTGATTTTTGGCCCGGCTGACGCGGCGCCACCGATCGATACGGCTGCCACCGCCGCGACCGCGGCAGTAATGAATCTCTTCAAGGTTCTTCCTCCCTTTTGCGCTTTTTCTTTCCCATTGTTTCACCAGGTCTCTGGCAGTGGGGCGCTGAAAGATTAAGCCGCCCCTGCGTCAACTTGGTCAAGTCAGATTCGCCCTGGTTGAATCGCAGATGCGATGTTGACATCCGCAATGTGGAATTCTTCACTCGGTTCATGCCTCGTTTCTGGTTAGTTCCGCTTCTGCTCGCCGCGCTGGTGATTGGCCCGTTTTTGATATGGGGTGATTCGATTGAAGCGCTGATCACCGTCGATGAAGGCGGAGCAGGCTTTCGCGGTTCAGGGCTTCACGGTGCTTTTGTGGGTATCGGATTGCTGGTGGCCGATCTTTTCCTGCCAATTCCAACAACTTCGGTAATTGCAGGGCTGGGCATTCTGTATGGGCCGTTTTTGGGCACGGTCTATGCGCTGGCCGGATCAATGCTGGCAGCGTTGATCGGGTATTTCCTGGGCCGCGTCGCCGGGCGGCCGTTGGCCGAACGCTGGTTGGGCGATCAGCTTGCGACGGGGGAACGCGCATTTGCGCGGCATGGTGGCTGGATCGTGGCGGCGTCGCGTTGGATGCCTGTCCTGCCCGAAGTCATTTCAGTCTCTGCCGGGATCAGCAGGATGCCTCTGGCGGCTTTCCTGGCGGCCGCATTTTGCGGTGCGTTGCCCCATTGCGCTTTGTTTGCCGTGATCGGACATCTGGGCGCCGAAGCACCGATTTGGACCATTGTGATCAGCGCTGTTGTGCCAATCGTTCTGTGGATGATCGCGCACAAGCTGGGGCTGACCCAAAGGCTGGGCATGACGCCGGACGCCTGACGCCGCGCTCCCCCGTCAGAACCAGGATCTCGCCCAGCAGCTTCTCCTTTATTGCCCGCGCGAAATCGTCATAGCCCCCGGCGGCGATCACGAAAGCCCCGGGTCCTGAAATCACCTTGCGCCGGTAATAGTCGTCCAGGTCGGCGCGATCCGAATTGATCGCGAGGCCATTGACGACAATGTAGCGCCTGCGGGCGCGGCGCGTTGCTTCGGGCAAGGCCATGCCTTCGCCGAGCCGCAAAGGGGGTCCGTGCCCATCACCGGAAACGTCGATGACTTTGCGAGTCCGTTGAAGGCTGCTTCGTCATATCAGTCGGATGCCCCGGCCAATGGCCTATCCGATGCCGGTTCCCGCCTTCCTTAGAAACGACTTTCGCCGCTTGTGCGGTGAATCTCCTCGTCCCGAAAGGCCTGTGTGGATGGCTCCTGCATTGCAAGGACGAATTTGTCTATCGCGCGTCGTGTCAGTACAGTCGTGTGTCCGGCCTGTTCGCGCGGTGACATGTAGTCTCCGCTGGCCTTGATGATTTCCGCAGGCAAGGCTCCATTCGGCAAAGCGAACTCGGAGGTCCGCGGACATTCCCGGAGTGTCCTGGCCTTTGGCTGACTATGCGTGCATCAGTTCATTCGTCTTGCATCTCGTGGGCGGCGCGTATCAGAACGCAGGCGCCCGGTATTCAGTTCCTTTCGCAAGCAGCGCCCAGATCACCCTGGCTGTCTTGTTGGCCATGGCGACGGTGGCGAGCCTGAATGGCTTCTCGGCGATGATGTTTGCGGTCCAAACGTCCGTGCGTTCGGGATGTGTTCGGGCGAGCAGCCCGCGGGAGGTCATGCCAGCGACCAGTAGCCTTCTGATGTATTGATCGCCTTTCTTCGTGATTTTACCTAGCCTCTCTTTACCACCGCTTGATCGGTTCAGTGGTGTGAGTCCCAACCAAGCAGCGAGGTCCCGGCCTGTTTTGAATTGCTTCGCGTCGCCGATCGTCGTGACGATCGCTGACGCTGTGATTGGGCCAACACCAGGGATTCTCTGAAGTCGGCGACAGCGTTCGTCGAGAAAGGCATGCTGCTCGATTAGTCGAGTGTAAACTTCGGCGCGTTGGTTCACGGCGAGGATATGGTCGCACAGGCTCCAGATCGTTGGCAGGCTTACCTCAGGCAGACCAGCGTGTTCTCCGTCAATGAACTCCTGCGCGAACTTCAGCGTCGCTTCAATTCCCGTCGGCAACACGTGGCCGAACTCCCGAAGAACGCTTCGCACCATATTCGCGAGCTGGGTGCGTTGGCGAATGACTAAGTCCCGTGAGCGGTGAACCGCCAGGAAAGCCTGCTGATCTACCGTCTTTATCTTCACAAACCTCATCGTGGGGCGGCGAACCGCTTCGCAGATGGCCTCCGCATCGACTGCGTCCGTCTTTCCCCGTTTGACATATGGCTTCACATAGAACGCGGGCATCAACCGGACATCATGTCCAAACTTACTGATCTCTCGGCCCCAGTGGTGTGCTGATACTAACGTGCATTGATCAGAACTCATGGGCCCATTTACGGCTACCGATTGATGAGATGCGCCAGGGCTGTTCGATGAGCTTGTTCCAACTGTCACAGCAGTGCGCGACGATGTCGTCGTAGTTTTTGAAGACCCGGTTTGAGAGCCAGTTGTCGCGTATGAATTGCCAGATGTTTTCGACTGGATTCAGTTCTGGCGACCGGGCCGGGATTGGAACGAGTGTGATGTTTTCCGGCACATCGAGCTTCGGTGTCGTGTGCCATCCGGCCTGATCGAGCAGCAGGATGGCGTGTGCGCCTGGGGCGACTTCGGCGCTGATCAGCTTCAAGTGCTCCACCATGGCATAGGTGTCGCAGAACGGCATGACGAGGCCGGCACCCTTGCCTTCCGCCGGGCAGATTGCGCCGAAGATATACGCCCATTTCGTCCGCTGATCGTGTGGCGCACGGGGACGCGTTCCTCGCCGCGCCCAACGTCGTGTGATCTTGTTCTTCTGGCCGACCCTGGCTTCATCTTGAAACCAGACCTCTACGGGCGGCCAGCCTCGCTTGATGCGGATGGCTGTGACGACGTCGCCGAAGTTTTTTTGAACATCTCGATCGCCTCCTCATCCTGCGCGTAGTGCTGCGGGCGCGCTGTGAGTTTGCGATATCCCAAGGCGTGCAACTCGCGGCCAACGGTATGACGGCTGACCGAAACGCCGAACTCTTCGTATAGCCAGAACGCAAGGTCGACGAGGCGCCAGCGCACAACCCCATCGAGATAGGGACGCGGGCCTGACTCGACCGCCGCCGCGAGCGCGGTGCGCTGCTCAGCCGTCAGGAGCGGTGCCTTGCCCGGTGCCTTCCGCGTCGTCAGCGCATCCGGGCCGCCGTCGTTGAACCGCAACACCCAATCCCGGATCACCTGAAGGCCAACCCCGCCCGTGCGCGCCGCATCGCTCCGCGAGCCTCCGTCAAGGACAACTGCCAGAGCGAGAAGCCGCCGCGTCTGATCCGCTTCATCGCTCTTCCGCGCCAGACGTCGAAGATCCGTTCCTGTATAATCCAATCTGATCTGAACAGCAGACCCCATGGCAAAAACTCCTCTGTTTTCCATGGTGAATCAGATCAAGATCGGGCCGGAAATCCCCTTCCGTGAGTCCGAGTCATTGCGCCGCAGTATGAGCCGCAAGCTTCCATGCCGACAACACATCTTGGCAGCCGGTCAAAGAACTTCAGCAAGTCCTTGCGTTTGATCGTCCGATTGAATGCAACCTCACCGGACTCAGAAATTCCGTGAACTTGGAAAACATCCTTGGCCAGGTCGAGGCCGATTGTGGCAACTTGCATGGGGTGGCTCCTCTCTTGCAGATGATGACATCTGCACTATGGCGCATTGCGACGCCGTTGGAGCAGGAGCCATCCACCCCATCCGCGGCGATCCCGCCCAACTGCAAATCGAACTCGGCAGTATCGACACTGCCCGACGCGTCGACGGCAAGCACCAGTTCCAGATCAACGGGTTCCTCTGCCGCGACCGGGGCGGCCAGCGGCAGCGCCAGAAATGAAAACAGCCTGATCCACATCGCACGCCTTTCTGATCGGTTCGCACTTGGATCCAGCGGCGATCCCAAAAGGCAAAATTACGCCCGCGGTTTTTGTATCCACAACAGGGAAATCAACAGCGCGCCGCTCGCCAACAGAAACAGCGCCTGTTGCCATCCCGCCGCGCTGGGATCGATCTCAGCAAAATAGAGCGCCAGGAACGACAGGACGCCTTGCGTGAATGGGGGCAGAAAGCGCCGCCGCGTGTCCAGCAGCAAGCGATAGGCAAAGTCGATTATCGCCGATAGCGCCAGGCCATATCCCAGCAAGGCCAATGCCGGCGTGCACCGGATCGTGTTGCCCAGGGACGTTCCATCGGGCGCACAGATATGGTCGGTCAGCACGATCATATAGACCTTAAGGATCAGCGCGACCGCAATCCCCAGCGCCAGAATGATCCGCAGAACTGTTGCGACCACACGGCCCGGACGTTCGAAAAGACGCAGCAGCCGGTCGGCCGGATTGGTGGCTTCTTCGCTCATCGCCGTCCCCCTTGCGCCAATGCCGCGATCACGGCGTCGACCGATGTGATACGCGCGACATTGGACATTGCATATTCGATCGAGGCGCGATGCCAGTTTGCGTTCATTGTCGAGCAGGCGTCTTCCGGCACCATGACGCGAAAACCCTTGTCCGCGGCGGTTCTGGCCGTGTGCTCGACCGACATGTTTGTCCAGGCGCCGGTATTGATCAGCGTGTCGATGCCGCCGCGGCGAAGATAGCCGTCCAGACGGGACGTCTCCCACGCGCTCATCGACATCTTCTCGACAACCAGATCGCCTGGTTTCGGCTCCAGCCCCGTGACCGGCGCGACGCCCCAGGTTCCGCGAACCAGTGCGTTGGCGCCGACAAGGCCTTCGAACAGCGGCGCGTTTTGCGAAAACAGCGGGTGGCCGGGCTCACAGACGAACCAGATATGCAGAACCGGGATACCGGCCCGTCGGCAGGCTTCGGCCAGGCGCACGGAATTGGCGACAACGTTCTGGTCGTGGGCGTGTTGCGGCGCGCCGCTGTCGGCAAAGGCGCCGCCCGGCAGGATCACGTCCTTTTGCATGTCCTGGATCAGCAGTGCGGTGCGGGTGGGATCGATTTGCAGCGCGTCGCCCTCCGCGCCAACCGACGTGGCAACCGCGGGCGCCCCGGACGCGGCCGGTCCCGCCGGGCGCTGCGCTGCGGACATGAACGGCTCTTGCCGTCCGGTCGCCTTGGTCTGAACCGAATAGACCGACGTGCAGGCACACAAATACAAGGTCGACCAGTCATCGCCGCCCCAGTGCAGGTTTGCGACCATTTCCGGAACTTCAATTTCACCCAGCCGGATGCCGTGGAAGTCATAGACCCAGACACCGCCCGGCGCCGTCACATAAACATTGCCGTTCATGTCGGCCTTCATCCCGTCGGGGACGCCCGCGCGGCCGCTCTCGCGGATGCCCGAAGCGAAAACCCGCCCGTTCGTCAGGCTGCCATCGGCGGCCACGTCGAACATGCGGATGTTGGCCTGTTCGGTATCGTTGACCCACATCCAGCGCCCGCAGGGCGTGAAACAAAGACCGTTTGGCTGACTGAACATATACCGGTCGCTGACCAGCTGCGGCTCGTCGCCGGGCCGGTGGCCGGGCGCCAGGCGATAGACACCCTGGAACCCCATCTGCAGGGGGCGAGGGACGCCGAAATGCTCCATCCGGCCGAATGTCGGATCGGTGAAATAGATCGATCCGTCGGCGTGAACGCAGATATCGTTTGGCGAGTTCAGTTCGCGCCCGTCGAAATGCGAACACATGACCTCACGCGTGCCGTCGGGTCGAAACCGGGCAACCGAGGACGTTGAATGTTCGCAGACCAGCAGGTTCAAATCGGCATCATAGGTCATGCCGTTGCCCTTGTTGGACGGGCGCATGATCTCGACGACGCCGCCGCCTTCCGACCAGCGCCGTCGGACATCGGCGGGCATATCGCTGAAAATCAGGGTCCGTTCATGCGGGTGCCACAACGGGCCTTCGGTAAATGTAAACCCGGACCCAAGCTGGCGAACAATGGCATTCGGCTCGATGATCTCGGCAAAGCGGGGATCGACGGTTTTATGGGGCATGGGGATCTCCAGGCGGCGGTGCGCTGAAGCGCACCCTACGGGCAGCAGGTAGGGTGCGCTTCAGCGCACCCGCCGGATCAAGCTGGAAACCAATCGCGCCGCGGCAGCGTTTCGACCGTCGGTCCGGGCGTGGTCATGCCCAGACGACCGACCACTTGCCCGTGTTCGATCACGGCGCCCCGGTCATGTACGGGCAGCAGATAGCGGAAGTTGTTGAGCAGCTTCTTGATCTGCGCTTTCTCGTTGCGCTTGGACCCGGCATGGTTCCCTGTGACCTGCGGCTCCATGTAATTGTTGACCCGCACATGGTTCACGACCTGATCGTTGAAGTCATAGATCACGTCGCCACAGATGCAGGCCAGACCGTCGGCGGTTTCAACGATTACGTTCATCGACCCTTCGGTATGGGCATAGGCCGGTTCGCACCAAAGCCCCGGAAAGATCTCCTCGGCCCCTGTGATCTCCAGATCCAGAAACCGGATCGCTTCGGGTTCGTAGATCCGCTCGACCAGATGCATGATATCGGGTTTGGGGTATTGCGGATACATGATGCCCGAGACCGAGAATTCCATCTCGCGCCGGTTCAAAACCACCGTCGTGTTGAACGGAAAGTCATCATCATTTCCGGCATGGTCGATATGCAGATGCGTGTGCAGGATGTATCGCACGTCGCCGGGTTTAACGCCGTGCCGGGCCAATTGCTGCTCGACCGAGTTTTCGTGATAGCAGTGCCCGCGCATGCCCAGCGTTTCCATGATCTGGTTGTCGCGATAGCCAGTGTCAATCAGCACTGGCCAAGCCCCGCCCAGGATCAGAAAACCATAGACCGGCACGCGCCGCACGCGGCCACATTCGTGGCCCAGCACCAGAAAACTGGTTTCCAGTTCGATATCGCCAAAGTCCAGCGTGTGAATGGTCAGCGCCATGGTGTGCTCCCTTAATCCAAGCGGTAGATCCGCGCTGCGGTGTCGTTAAAAATCGCCTTTTGCTGGCCCTTGGGCAGGCCTGCCGTGGCGGCGAGATGGGCGTCTAGAAGATCCTGGTAGGTCGTCCAGATTTTCTCGATCGGAAAATTCGAGCCGAAAAGGCATCGATCCGCACCAAAGATTCCGACGGTTTCCTTGACCGAGCGCGCGATAAAGCCCGGGTCGTTACGGTGGATGAAGGTGCCGAACGCGCTCAGTTTTGTGACCACATTTTCGCACGCAGCCAGCGCCTTCATCGCCTTTTTCCAGGCAGCCCAGCCGGATTTCGACGCATCGGCCAACATGCCTGCATGCTGCAGAATGAAGGTGACATCCGGGCAGGATTGGACCAGCGCGATGCCGTGATCGAACTGTTCCGGGAAGAGCTGCAGATCGAACGACCAGCCATAGTCGGCCAGATGGGCGATATTGCGTTGCACCGCAGGGTCCGACCCAAGATCCGGGCGCGCAGCAAAGCGATAAAGCGGCTCTTCATGCCAATGCAGTTGTTGGCGGATACCCCGCATCAGCGGGTGCTTGGCCAGTTTGTCCAGCTTTGCGCGGACGTCGCCAATCGTGAAGTCGGCATAACCGACAATGGCATGTGGCCAGCCGTGATTATCGGACGTTTCCTGCACCCAGGCAGCCTCGTCCGCGGCCCAGTTCGGCGCCCAGTTGGCCTGGACATAGACTGATTTCTCGATACCGGTCCCGGCCAGGTCCTCGAGATATTCCTCGATCAGATAGTCGCGCTTTATCGGCGCATAGGGGCCGAAGATACGCGGCTGCTCCGGGCCCAACAGCCAGGGCAGATCCTTTTGCCGCCAAATATGATGATGCGCGTCGATCATGCCGCGCTCCGTTCGCCGCGGGCGAGGTTGAGGACATGTTGCGTGATGGCCGAGATGCTCGACCCATCGGCCAATGCGTCCAGATCCGGCAGAATGTCTGCAAGTGCGCCGGTATGCGGGACAACATCGCCATCCGCGAGCGGGTTCATCCAATCGATGCGCCAGGCGAGCCTTGCGAGGCGCCGGACCGCATCGGTCAGGGCGGCGGGGGGGCCACGCTCCAGCCCATCGGACAAAACGATGATCGAGGCGCCCCGCGCGAACCCCGCGTAACGCGGGACGTTCAGAAACGCCGACAATGCGTCGCCGATCCGGGTGCCGCCGTCGATATCGGCGATCAGGGCCGAAGCGCGCTCCAGCGCCCGCGCTCTTTGCCGGGCCCGCAGGGCGGGCGTGATCCGCGTCAGGCGGGTGCCGAGGGTGAAGATCTCGACACGTTCCGCAACGCGGGCCAGAGTGTGGGCAAAGTTGAGGGTTTGCTCGGTCCGGTCCTGCATCGAGCCGGAAATATCGATCAGCAGGATCATCCGGCGCTGGCGTTCCTTGCGGTGGCGTGTGCGCAGATGGACAACCTCGCCGCCTTGGCGCGCCGCATCGCGCAGGGTCCGGCGCATGTCCAAAACACGCCCGCCGTGGGGCGCATAACGATAAGATCGCCGCCGCGGCAGCCTGGTCGGTGCAAGGCGGCGAAACCGGGCCAGCGCCGCATCCGGATCCTCGGCCAGAAGGCGCTGCGACAGACGTTCTGCAACTGTTGCCTCGGTGCCGGGATCGTCGGTTGGCTCCGCCTCCGGCATTTCGGTTTGTACACCGCTCGGCTCGTGCGCCTCGACCTCGTCCTCATCGCCCGGCGCCGCTCCCGGCAATGTTGTGCCCAGAAAGATGGCATCGAACAGCGCGTCGAATTCGCCCCGCCGTTCCGGCGAAACTGCGAACAGCGCGATGGCGGCCCGGCGGATGTCGGCCAGCGATTTCGGCCCAAGCAGCCCTGTTGCCTCGATGAACCCCATCGTTTGATCAGGTGCAGCAGCAAATCCGTTGGCGCGCAGCAGAGCCGCTAGATCCAGGAACGGGCGCAGCGCCCGTGGCAGCGGATCGTGTGTCGGCGAGACCTGCCATCCCAAGAGATTGCCGCTCATGCCGCTTCCCCCGGCAGGATTTGGCCAAAGCGTGGATGCATATAGTCGAGATCGTCCTGATCCTTCAGCGCGACGCCGATGGCCCTGCGAAACGCATCGGGCCAGGGCGCGCCCTGCGTATTCAGCAATGTCGCCGCCTCGGCCCATTCGATTGTCTCGGCAACGCCGGGCGGCTTGGTCAGCGGCTCGGCACGGATCAGATTGACCGAGGCAACGACCGCATCGGCCGTTGCCCGGGCAACGGTCGACGCGCGCGCCATGACAATCTCGGCCTCCAGTGCCGGATCTGGATAATCGATCCAGTGATAGACACAGCGCCGCCGAAGCGCCTCGTGCAGCTCGCGCGTTCGGTTCGAGGTCAGAATGACCACGGGCGGCCGGGCCGCGCGAACCGTGCCGACTTCGGGGATCGAGATTGTGAAATCGGACAGGAACTCCAGCAGGAACGCTTCGAACTCATGGTCAGAGCGGTCGATTTCGTCGATCAGCAACAGTCCGTTTGCGCCGGCCCGCAGCGCTTGCAACAGCGGGCGTTCCAGCAAGAAGTCATCGCCGTAAACATTTACATGCGACTCGCCCGCCTGGCGGATCGCCAGCATCTGGCGGGGATAATTCCACTCGTAAAGCGCGGCAGCGGCATCGATGCCTTCATAGCATTGCAGCCGGGTCACTTGCCGCGCCAGACAGGCGCCAATGGCCTTCGCTGCCTCGGTCTTTCCGACACCCGGCGCGCCTTCCAGCAGCAACGGCTTGCCCAGTGCCAGTGCCAGATACGCCGCCGTCGCCAAATCGTCGGACGCAAGATATTGCGCCCCGGACAGGGCGGTCTGCAAATCGGCGGGCGAGCCGATGCCGGAGATGTTCGGTGTTACCGGCATCGGCCGCCCCCGCAGGATGGATGTTGCACCATCCTCATCCCGGCCTCGCTTGCGGACGCGCACCGCCATTGCTGCGGATCCCGCGCAGAACCTTTTCCGGGGTGATCGGCAGGGAATCGCACCGCACGCCGACCGCGTTGTAGACCGCGTTGGCAATGGCAGGCAGAACCGGATTTGCGCACATCTCGCCAGGTCCCTTACCGCCGAAGGGTGCATCGGGCGCCGGACGCTCCAAGATCGAGATATGATGCGGGGCCACGTCCCCCGGCCCCGGCATCAGATAGTGATTGAAATCCACCGGCCCGTGCGAGCGGTCGGGATAGTTTGGCTCGGTCGTTTCGTAAAGTGCGTGCGAAACACCCATCCACGCCCCGCCGATCAGTTGCTGTTCGACCAAACGGGGGTTCAGGGCGCGGCCAACCTCGTAAGCCGAATTGATATTTGTGACATCGACCTCTCCGGTTTCGTCATCGACCGTCAGATCAACGATCAACGCCGCGTGGGCAAAGCAGGACACCGGTGTCATTTCGCCGGTTTCGGCATCGACATCGGACAGGGGCACC
Organism: uncultured Limibaculum sp.; assembly: GCA_951813525.2. Lineage (GTDB taxonomy): Bacteria > Pseudomonadota > Alphaproteobacteria > Rhodobacterales > Rhodobacteraceae > Thermohalobaculum. The sequence goes on along the minus strand of CATOTJ020000001.1, from coordinate 1,031,636 downwards.
AGGAATATTCCGCGCCCGGCCAGTGTCCGGCCCTGCTTGAACTGAGCGGCCTGCGCCGTTTCCTCGACCGTGATCGACCGCGACGGCGCATTCTTGACATGAATATTGCCGCGCCCGTCGGTTGTCAGATCGGAAGCGTTGACCTCCAATTCCTCGGCCGCTGCTTCCAACATTTGCTTGCGTGCCTCGGCCGAGGCGCGAATGACAGCATTGCCCATCCGGTGGGTGCCGCGCGAGGCGAACGAGCCCATATCGTGCGGGCCGGTATCGCTGTCCGCAGTGTCCACATAAATGTCGTCGATGGGCAGGCCCAATGCCTCTGCCGCAATCTGGCGCATGACCGATTTGACGCCCTGACCAAGATCGATGGACGACAGCGTAACCTTGAACTTCCCATCGGGCGTCGAGTGGACCAGCGCCTGACTTGGATCACCGCCCAAATTCATGCCGATGGGATAGTTGATACAGGCAAATCCGCGGCCTTGGTGAAGGGTCATCGCCGCCGCCCCCGGATAAAGGGCGAAACGCCGGGACGGCGCACGCCTTGCTGGAACGGCGCGGCGGGCGCCGGTGCCGGGGTGCCGGAACCGGGCGTGCCGGGATCGCCAGCACCGCCTTGCGGCGCCTCTGCGCTCCTGTCGCGCGGTCCTGTTGCCGCCGGTGGCGCGGTTGGCGCCCCCGGTGAAGAAGCCGGTGATGAAACCGGTGCTGCCTGATAGGCTGGCGGCAATGCCGCCCGCCCGCCGGATTGCGGGGTATAGGGCGGCGGTGCGGCCGGGCGGCCCGGCGCTGGCGCCGGAACAGCGGCAACGCCGTCCTGCGGCTGACCCAAACCGGGGCTTGGCGGTTGCTGTGCAACCACGCCAGGGCCCGACCCGTCCACCTTGAACCCAAGTCGTTCTGCCTCCAGCACCATTTCATCATCTTGCGGGGCATTGCCAAACGCAGACGACCCGCCGCCCGTGCCCGCAGGAACCAAACCGCGCGCAGTCGCGCCTTGAAATGGATCCGGTGCAAAGAACGCGCGTTTACGCTCGCCGATCCGGCCGGCGTCGTCGGTTACGGTTTCCGGAATTTCTCCACGCCATCCGACCCCGCCATCGCGCAGCGATGAAGCAGCCATCGCGGCGGGTGAAAGCGACCAGCCGGATTTCTGAGCGACGACCTGACAGCTTTCGATCAGGGCGCAGTTCTTGGCCTCACGCCGGTGCGCCTTCATATCGCCATCGCGATAGGCGTTCAGGATACGCAGCTCGATCGGATTCATTCCGACGGCTTCGGCAACTTTGTCCATGTGGCATTCAATTGCGAAATCGGCGGCCGTGATGCCAAAGCCGCGCATCGCTGTCGACGGTGTTCGGTTGGTGTAGACGCAGTAAACGTTCGAAGCGACGTTCGGGATCGTATAGGGGCCGGGCAGGTGCCCGGTCGCCTTCTGCACGGCATAGGACGACAACCGTGTATACGCGCCCGCATCGAAGAACCCGGTAAAGGTGCGCGCCACGATGCGGCCATCGGCCATCACCCCGTCCTTGAGGCGCCAGCGTTCACCGCCGCGCGGCGCACCGACTTGCATCTCTTCCGCCCGGTCCCACATATACTTGACCGGACGGCCCGTCAGCATTGCCCCCAGAACGGCGAGCGGTTCGTGGTGACTGTCGACCTTGCCGCCAAAGCCGCCGCCGACCGTGCCGCCAATGAAATGCAGGCGGCTGGACGGCAGATCCAGCAGCTTGGCCGTCACACCCAGCGAGAAGAACAGCGCCTGCGACGGCGTGTGGCAGACGATGCGGTCCGCGGTTTCAGGGGCCGCAATGGCGCCGCAGGTCTCCAACGGGGCCTGTTCGATCGGCGACATTTGATAGGTGCCTTCGACAATATGGTCGGCGCGGGCAAAGGCCGCCTCGGTATCACCAAAGCGCAGCTTCTGATGGTCGTAACGTTCCAGATAGTCGAACGCGTTGTTGGGGTATTCTTCACTGACCACCGGTGCTTCCGGACGCAGCGCTTCTTCGACGTCCAGAACGTGCGGCAGCTCCTCGTAGTCAACCCTCACGGCCTGAACCGCCGCCTCGGCCGCACCCACGGTATCGGCGATAATCGCCAGAACGGGTTCGCCTATATAGGCGACCTTCCGCTCTGCCAGCAGCGGTTCGTCGTCCCGGCCAAAATTAATCAGGGACAACAGCGTATTCATGTTCACGGGGATATCGGCCGGCCGGATAATGCGAACGACGCCTGCCATCCGTTCTGCGGCGCTGGTGTCAATTGACCGGATTCGGGCATGATGATGGGGCGAGCGCACGCAGCGCATGTGCAGCAAACCATCGAACAAATGATCATCATAGAACGGCGACCGGCCCGTGACGTGCCCCAGGATATCCTGCCTGATCACCGGCTGGCCGATTTCATTCAGCGCATCGTCACGTTCGTCGGCAAACAGATCCTTGCGAAACTCGACCGGCATCACGCAGCCCTCCCGCTCGCGGCTGTCAGGATCGCCTCTATGATCGGCTCGTACCCCGTGCACCTGCAAAGATTACCCGAGATCGCTTCAACAACCTCGTCCCGCGACGGGTTCGGATTGCGGTCCAGCAATGCCTTGGCGGCCATCAGTATCCCAGGGGTGCAGTAACCGCATTGGGCGGCGAACCCCTCCATAAAGGCGCGTTGCAACGGATGCAGATCGGGGCCGTTGGCCAGACCATTCGTGGTCTCGACCCGGCGGCCTTCGATGGTCTCGGCCAGGGTCAGACAGCTCAGGTGCGGCTCGCCATCGATCAACACGGTGCAGGTCCCGCAAGTACCCTGACCGCAGCCGTATTTGGGGGAAAGATCGCCGAGGCCGCGGCGCAGCACATCCAGCAAATTCGCACCCGGATCGACGAAAGTCGCCGCCTCGGCACCGTTGAGCGTAAAGGTGACAGGGGTTTTCGGCATTCTAGTTATCCTCCCCCAACAGCACGCGGCGCAGATGGACCGGGGCGACCTCGCGCCGGTACCAGGCCGATGCAAGGGCATCGTCCGGCGGCGAAAGGCCATCCGTCGCAACCGCCAACGCAGGACTGATCCCGGCGGCATCCAGAGATGCGCCTTCCAACGCCCGTTCCGCCGCTGCCGCCCGCAAGGGTGTTGGTGCCATCGCCCCGAACGCGATGCGCACGTCTGACAATCGCCCCGCAGCCCGGTTCAACAGGACCGCAATTGACAGGACCGAGACGCCCTTGGGCTTGACCCGGGAAACCTTGCGGAACCGGAACGCTTCGCCGGAGGGACGCGCGACTGAGATCGAGAAGACAGGCCCGCCCTGCGCGCGATTTGCCAGGAATTCGGATATGGGCACGTCAGCGCCACCGGTGCGAACGGTGGCGTCCAGCGCCAAGAGGGCGGTCGCGAAATCGCCATAAGGATGCGGCGCGTAAAGATTGCCACCAACCGTCGCCATATTGCGCACAGCAGGTCCGCCAACCGCGCGGGCCGCAGGGGCCAGAAAGTCGGCCTCTCTTGCGCGCAATATGTCCGCCATCGTCGCCTGGGCGCCGATCACGACCCGGCCGCCTTCATTTCGGATCGCGCGCAGCGCCGGGTCGGTGACGCGGACCAGACGCCGAACCTCTGGCGCACCATAATTGACCGCCCGCATCAGCAGCGTGCCGCCACCGATCAGGTGCGCGCCATCTGACAACGCACCAGCGGCCTCGGTCATCGTCGGAAAGGTGATAACATCAGGCATGACCGACCCCCATATGGGTGCGGACCGCCTCGAACCCGGCCGAATAAATATCGTCGCCGACCATTGTGGCCAACGCCTCGCCCTGACCGGCAGGTGTGTCGAACCGGCTTTCCCATTCCCAGAACGTCTGATTGCCATCCGTCACCGGGAAAAGGCGCACATGCGCCACATAGTTGAAAAGCGGGACCGGCGTGTCGAGCAAACAGTACGAAAAGCTTTGTTCCAGATCGGACAGGGTCAGAAGTTGCTCGCGAAGGTTCTCGCCGCCCGCCAGACGGAAATTGCGCACACATCCTACGCGGTCCGGCGGCGCGCCACGTTCAATATGGCTTTCGGCCACCGCAGGGTGCCAACGATCGTGGCCATTAAAGTTACGGACCACATCCCAAACCGCTTCGACCGGTGCGTCGAGTATGATCGAGCGTTTTACGCGGGGCATGACACCGTCCCGAATGGCAAAGGCAAGCAAGTGCCAATGTCTTCCCTGTTGACCCCTGCCCCGGTCATGCCGTGCCCCCGAAATGGCGTTTCAGCGCATCGAAGCCGGTTTGGAAAACATCCGATCCAATGCCGCCAACCAGATCCGCTTCGTCCGCCGGATCGCAGGAAAACTCGGCCGACCATTCGATGAATGTCCGGTCGCCTTCCGTGACCGGGGTCAGCCGCAAGGTCGCGATGTAATCCTGCAACGGCATCGGGCTTTCCAGAATCGAGTAGGTACAGAACATGTCGTAATCGCTCAGACCCAGAAGCTGCTCGCGGATGACATCGCCATTTTGCAGATGAAAATGCCGGATGCAGCCGACCTTGTCGGCGGGCAAAGCATCTTCGATCCGGCTGTCCCGGATGCGCGGGTGCCAGCGTGGAAGCCCGTTGAAATCGCGCACCCGTTCCCACACGCGCGCGGCGGGTGCGGAAATGACCGATGAAACATAGACCTGGGCCATCTAGGAACGCTCCGATCCCGAACCGCCATCGGTGCCTTCGACACCGCCCGATCCAGACCCTTCATCGGCCTGTTCAGCCTTCAATGCGGCTTTCAGCTTGTTCGACTCGTTTGCTGCGCGGGCCATGTCGTTGGCATCGCGGAAAATTCCGGCTTTGGCCAAATTGGACCCATCGATCCCGATATCGTTCATCAGGCTGTCGATCATTGGCGCCTGAACCCTGTAACGCAGCGCCGAATTCAGCACTTCGTCGGTTGGGCTGCCACCGGGGCCAACGCTTGCGCCGCCGCCGCCACCTCCGCCGTCGCCGTCCGCCCAGTTGAGCCCGGTTGTCCCTGATCCACCCAACTGCATGATCTTGATTTCCTGGATCTTCTCCAAGGGTTTGACCTGGGCCGCGATAATCCCCTCCAGCCGGGTCAGCATGTTTCGCTTGAACAAGCTGGCCCGCGCTTCGTCGGTCAGGATGTTTTCTGCCTCGTTGATCAGCTTTTGCGCCTCGGCCTCGACTGCGCTGCGAATTCGGGCGGCTTCGGATGCCAAGCGCATCTCCTCGGCCTCCTTCTCGGCGCGGACAACATCGACGGCGCGTTGGCGATTGGCCTGCTCGGTCGCTGTGGCGGTCTCGATGCGGGCGGCTGCTTCCGCAGCGCGGGCACGCTCCTCATCGGCTTTGATCGTAGCCGCGCTTTCTTCAAGCGATTTGGTCGCAACGATGATGGCCTTTTCCATCGCCGCTTCCTCGACCTTTTGCTCGCGCTCGATCTCCAGCTTGCGCCGCTCGGTCTGGTGTTCGATACGCACGTCATCCAAACCCTTTTCGGATTCGACCCGGGCGCGCTCGATGGCGTCTTGCGACGCAATCTCGACCTGCCGCAGGGCTTCGTTGCGCTCGACCTCCAGCTTCTCCAAGGCCTTGCGGCGTTCGATCTGGCGCGCCTCGATAGCCTCCTCCTTGGCGATCTCGGCGGCGCGGGTCTTGGACTCTTCCTCGATCCTTGCGGCATTGATCATCTCTTGCGCTGCAATATTGGCGCGATCGACGGCACTGTTACGGGCAATTTCGCGTTCGCGCATATCCTGTTCATAGGCAATGCGCTCGGCAGCCAAGGTCTTTTCCTTGGCGATACGAGCCGCTTCAATGGCCTGGGCCTTGGTCTCCTCGCGCGCCGCGACCGATTCCTCGGTTTGCAGACGCTCGAAGGACAGTTCCTTGTCCTGCAGAATGCGTGCTTTCTCGACGGACTCGTGCGATGCAATTTCGGCCTCGTCGATCGCCTGGTTCCGGGCGATCTCCATCGAGCGGACTTCCCGATCCGACGAGATCCGCGTGTTCGAGACAGCCTTTTCCTGCATGATCCGCAGTTTCTCACCCGCTTCGCGGGCGGCGATTTCAGCCTCCTGAATGCTCAAATCCTTGGCAACCTCGCGCTCGCGCGTAGTCTGTTCGAATTCGATGCGGGCCTCGGTCACCGCGCGCTCTTGGGCGATCCGCGCCTTCTCAACTTCCTCGCGCGCCGTGATCCCGGCGGAATCAATGGTCTTCTGCCGGTCGATATCTTCCGATTGCGTCTGACGATCGCGCGCGATTCGCGCCTGTTCAAGTGCTTGTTCCTGGGCGATCCGGGCGCGTTCGACAGCCTCGCGCGCGGCAATCTCGGCCGCATCCGTGTCCTGTTGGGTGCGGATGCGCTCCTCGGTAACTGCCTTTTCCTGCAGAATCCGGGCCCGCTCGACCTCTTCGCGCGTGGCGATCTCGGCCTGTTCAATAGTGCGCTGGCGGTCGATTTCGCGTGACCGGATCTCGCGTTCCGATGCGATCCGTGCTTCGGCAATTTGGCGTTCGTGGCTGATCCGGGCGGTCTCTATCGCCTCTCGACTGACCAAAGTCGCCTGTTCGCCGTCCTTTTCGCGTTCGGCCCGCTCGCGGGCCAACTCCGCGCGCTGCTGCGCACGACGGAACTCGATTTCGCGTTCTTGTTCCAACCGGGCTTCTTCGGACTGGCGCTCGATGTCCAGGGCTTCCTTCTCGGCCTGCAAGTTGCGGGCCCTGATCTGGATCATCGCATCCTGTTCGATATCGTTGCGCATCTTCCGGCGCGACTCGACGGCTTCGATGACACTGGTCAAACCTTCGGCATCGAACCGGTTCGAGGGGTTGAAATATTCGATCCCGGTCTGGTCCAGATCGGTGACGGCAACGCTCTCTAATTCAAGACCGTTGGTGTCCAGGCCTTCCTGCGCCATTTCCTTGACCCTGGCGACATAGGTGTTCCGATCCTCGTGCACCTCCTCCAATGTCATCTGGCTGGCGACAGTGCGCAGCGCCGAAATGAACTTCCCTGACAGCAGCGAGTGGATGCGTTCAGGCTCCAAGGTCCGACGCCCCAATGTCGAGGCGGCAAGCGAAACCGATTCCCGCGTCTGTTTCACGCGGACATAGAACTCGGCATCGACATCGATGCGCATCCGGTCGCGGGTAATCAGCGCCTCTTCGCGTTCTCGCGTCACCGCCAGTTGCAGCGAGTTCATTGAAACCGGTGTGATGTCATGGATGATCGGCCAGACGAACGCGCCGCCATTGATCACGACCTTTTCGCCCCGGGCCCCGGTGCGCACGAAAGCAACTTCCTTGGTCGAGCGGCGGTAAAGCCAGTGCATCACCCAGTAGATAATGAAAATAACGATGACAGCGGCTATCAGCCAGAGGATCAGTTGTCCGATCAGTTCGCCAGTCATGGGTCTTTCCTCCCGGCCCTAGCGGCCGATTTGCTTGAACTTCTTGGTTTGCTCGGTCAGCGCCACTTCGGTCGGCAGGCGCTCCATCGACGATGCGCCGTAAAATCCGTGACAGTTGGCAGTGTTCTTCAGCACGAAATCGGCGTCTTCAGGCATGGCTACCGGTCCGCCGTGGACCAGGATCAGAACATCCGGGTTCGCGGCCAGTGCCGCCGCCGACCATTCGTCCACCATCGCCGGAACCTGGCCCAGGGTCGCCCCGGTTTCCGCCCCGATGGCCCCGCCGGTGGTCAGGCCGATATGGCAGACAATGATGTCGGCCCCGGCCTCGGCCATGGCCGAGGCATCTTGGGCGCTGAAGACATAAGGCGTTGTCAGCATGTCTTTCTGCCGGGCCATTCGGACCACTTCGACCTCGTGGTCATAGCCCATTCCGGTTTCTTCCAGGTTGGCCCGGAACGTGCCATCGATCAGCCCAACCGTCGGAAAGTTCTGAATGCCCGAAAAGCCCGCGGCCTTGATGTCGTCCAGAAACCGGTCCATCAGCCGGAAAGGATCCGAGGCACAAACCCCAGCCAAAACGGGCGTCTTCTTGACGACAGGCAGAACCTCGCCCGCCATCTCCATCACAACGCCATTGGCGTCGCCATACGGCATCAACCCGGCCAGGCTGCCGCGCCCGGCCATGCGATAGCGCCCGGAATTGTAGATCACGATCAGGTCGATCCCGCCTGCTTCCTCGCATTTCGCGCTCAGGCCAGTGCCTGCACCACCGCCGATGATCGGCTCTCCGCGGTCGCGCATGGCGTGGAATTTTTGCAATAAGGTCGTGCGGTCGTGCATGTCTCAGGCTCCTGCGGCACGGCTGTTGGTGGGTCGGTGAAGACCGCGGAATGTCTCTACGACCTGGGCCGCAAACTTGGGATCGTTGATGTTGTGCGGGGTTCGGATCAACTGGCGTGATCCGCTTTGGTTGACGGTTGCCTCCAGCGCGTCGAACAGGGCCTTGTCGGCTGCGGGATCCCAGAACGCCTGGCCCGGCGCGTCCAATGCCGAAACGCCGCCTTCGGGCAGGAAAAAGCGGACTGGGCCGGTCATCCGGTTCAATCGCCCGCCGATCCAGGCGCCCATTTCGGCGTTCTCTTCCGGCGTGGTCCGCATCAGTGTGATCTGCGGGTTGTGCTCATAAAACAACCGCCCGTTGTATCGCTGCGGCACCGTCTCGGGCGCGTTGAAGTTGACCATGTCCAGCGCACCGCACGCCCCGATATAGGGCAGGCCCGCACGGATCGAGGCGCCGAACCGGTCGTCATTGGCAGCAAAAACCCCGCCCGCGACCATGTCGCAGATTTCAGTGGTCGTCAGGTCCAGAACTCCGGTCAAAAGCCCGCTGTCCAACAAGGTTTCCATCGCCCGCCCACCGGTGCCCGTGGCGTGAAAGACCAGGCAGTCATACTCCTGCTCCAGCGCGGCGGTAACCTGCTGAACGCAGGTCGTCGTAACGCCGAACATTGTCAGGCCAATGGCGGCACGATCTGCGGTTGGCCGGGTGGCCGCGCGGGATTTTACCATCCCCGCCATCGCGTTCGCGCCGTTGGCCAGCACTGCCCTGTTGATCGAATTCAGACCTTGCACATCGGCGACAGAGTGCATCATCAACATGTCCGACGGGCCGACATATTGTTCGGTATTTCCCGAGGCGACGGTCGAGATCATCACCTTGGGCACCCCGACAGGCAGCGACCGCATCGCCGGGCTGACCAGTGCGGTTCCACCGGACCCGCCTGCCGATATGATCCCGGCAATACCCTGCTGTGTTGCGATCCAACGCTGGAACGCCGCGGTCATCCCGGCAACAGCAGTGCCCCGGTCACCGGTAAAGACACCGGCGACCCCGCGCGGGTGAAAACCCGCAACCGCATGCGGCGGCACTTCGGCGCCCGACGGGCGGCCTGACGTTGAAAGATCGACCATCCGAACGGCCAGACCCTGGTCCTTCAGCAGATCGCGGATAAAGCGAAGCTCGGCGCCCTTGGTATCCAGCGTTCCGGCCACAAGCACGGTGTTCCCTGCGCGCGCCGTCTGCGCGCTGATCGGCTGCAGCGGCGGCGCGGTATCGCGTGGTGCCTCGGTTACCGTGCGCGCAGCGCCTTCGATCACACGCACCGGAACAGGCTGCGACCACCGGGTCGGCGTGGCGGGGTTCGAAACATACACCTTTGTGGGACCGGCGGCCGGTGCCGCCGCCTCGGCCTGCCGGGCCGCGGCCGGGCCGGGCGTCTCGTCGTGCGCATGTCGGCCAACACCCAAAAGCGCCTGTTGCAGATCGCGGTCGGACGCCAATTGGGCCGAGTCCATGACCCGGTTGATCCGGCCATTGACCATGATCGCGACCTGATCGGCGATTTCACACGCAACACCGATATTCTGCTCGATCACCAGAACATCGACGTCCGCCTCGCCGCCCAACCGGATCAGCATGTCTTCCACCTGGGCGACGATGACCGGGGCCAATCCTTCCGTCGGCTCGTCCATCACCAAAAGGCGGGGATTGGTCAACAATGCCCGGCCAATCGCCAGCATCTGCTGCTCGCCGCCGGAAAGCTGAGACCCGAGGTTCTGCCGCCGTTCCGCCAGCCGCGGAAATGTCGAATACACCCTCTCCGGGGTCCAGGCCCCGCCATAGGTCTCGACGACGCGCAGATGCTCGTCGACCGTCAGCGACCGCCACAAACGCCGCCCCTGCGGGACATATCCAACGCCCATACGCGCGATGTCGGCAGGCGAACGCCCGTTCAAGATCTGCCCATTCATGCTGATCGAACCGGCGGCCACCGGCTGCAGCCCCATGATCGCCTTGCACAGCGTCGTCTTGCCCATTCCATTGCGCCCGACGACGGACAGAACGCCGCTCTCCAGCGAAAGATCGACCCCTTGCAGGGCATGGCTTTGGCCGTAATAGACGTTCAAATCGCGGATCTGAAGGTTGCTAGCCATGCGCACCCCCCAGATACAGCGCTTGGACTTCCTCGTCGTCTTCGATCTCGGCCGGATTGCCTTCTTTGAAGACACGGCCGTTATGCATCATCGTCACACGCTCGGCGACGCGCAGCGCCACGTCCATGTCGTGCTCGATAATGATGAAACCCATATGACCGGGCAGACCCAACAGAATCTCGACCAGTTCCGAACGCTCGGTCGGGCTCAGCCCCGCTGCAGGCTCGTCGAACAAAATGAATCGCGGCGCACCGGCCAGGGCCATCGCGATTTCCAGTTGGCGTTGCTGACCATAGGACAGCTCGGCCACAATCGCATCCTTGGCGTCCTCCAGATGGACAACCCGCACCAGATTTTCGGCCGATGCCATCAACGCATCGTTCCGGCGCGGCCGGAAGAAACTGAAACGGCTGCGCGACACACCTGTGGCGGCCAGATAGACGTTGTCCAACACCGAAAGCCCGGTGAACAGCAGACTGATTTGATAGGTCCGGCGTAGGCCACGGCGGATGCGTTCATGGGGCGGGAACTGGGTTATGTCCTCGCCAAAGAACCGGATCGATCCGCCACTGACCGGAAAATCGCCGGTCACGCAGTTGAACAAGGTCGTTTTACCGGCCCCGTTCGAACCCAGTACCGCATGACGCTCGCCCGGCCGGACGGTTAGATTGATGTCCTGCATCGCCCCCAGCGCGCCGAAAAACTTCGAAACGCCGCGCATCTCCAGTGCGTTCGCCGTGCCGGTTGCCGACAGGCGTTCTCCGATACTGGATGGATCGCGGACAGGGGCGTTCATGACGCGTCGCCCCCCCGGTCCAACAACGGATCTTTGTTGCGGGCGGCGCGGAACTTGCTCCACAGACCCAGAATGCCGTCCGGCGACCAGAAGACGATGACCAGGAATCCGATACCGATCAATAATTGGAACCGCTCGCCCGACAGGTCGACAGCGACCAACGCGTCAAGAGCGAACGTTTTCAGGATCACATAGATAAACGCGCCGATGAACGGCCCAATTGGATGACGCAGCCCGCCGATCACAGCGATCACCAAGACATCGATCACTGGCCCGATCCCTGCCGTGCCGGGCGAGATCTGGGCGGACTGCCATGTCAGCAGGATCCCGCCGACCCCGGCCAGCAGCGAGGCGAACGTATAGGCCGCAACACGGTGGGCAGTGACGTTATAGCCCAACGCCGCCATGCGCCGCGGGTTGTCCCGCACACCTTGCAATGTCAGCCCGAACGGCGCCCGCGAAAGGTAAAGCACAACCAGGAAGGCCACCGTCGCCCAGAACAGCGTCAAATAGTAGAACGCCACCGGTCCACGCCAATCGACGCCGAAAAGCTGCGGCGGTAAAATGCCGTTAAAGCCAGAGAAGCCGTTGAAAATCGTGTAATTCTGATTGGTGAAATAGAACCACGCCGCCGCGATGGCCAGCGTGATCATGATCGTATAGATCCCCTCGGTGCGCACCGCCAGCCATCCGGAAATGGTCCCGAAAATCATCGCGACGATCAGCGCCAACGGGATCGTGACATACCAGGGCCAGCCAAGCGAGATTGTTTCTATCGCCGACACGCCAAAGATGGCGGTCATATATCCGGCGACACTGGCTATGGTCATCTGCACCAGGCTGACCATCCCGCCATAGCCCGCCAGGAACATCAGGCTGAGCGCAATCATGCCCAGAATGAACGTCCAGCCGAAGATTTGATACAGGATGAAGTCGCCCGCAATCGCGGGCATGATCAACAAAACAACGATCAGCGCCCAATATGCCGCCGGGATCCGCTCGACCCATGTCGGACTTTCACCGGCGTTTGCGCGTTCGGTCGATTGATCGTCAGTCGATGCCATATCAGGCCCTCCCCATCAGGCCCTGCGGCCGGAAGGCGAGCACAACCACCATGATCAAAAAGGTCAGCACCGCGTAATAAGTGGGGAAATAGACGGACCCGAATTGTTCCGCCAATCCGATGATCAAGGCACCCAACGCCGCGCCCGGGATCGACCCCATTCCGCCGACAATCACCACGACCAGGGAAACCAGCAGAAACTTCACGTCTTCACCCGGCGCCATCGATTGAAAGGTGCCGCCGACCACACCGGCCACACCGGCCAAACCTGCACCAAAGGCAAAGACACCGACAAAGACCCACTGAATACGTGCGCCTGTCGCCGACAACATATCGCGGTCGTCAACACCGGCGCGGATCAACATGCCGATCCGGGTGCGGTTCAATAACAGCCACATGCCCACACCGACCGCGACCGAGGCCGCAAAGATAGCGATCCGCACGCTGGGGTATTTGATATAAACCAGATCGCCCGAGCGTTTAACCGTCGAGACGAAGATCGTCTCGACCGGGCCGGACAGCCAACTGGGCGCTTTGATATTGTAAAAATCGCCGCCCCAATACCATAGCATGAGGTCCGCCATGACAATCGAGATACCGATCGTCACCAGCGTCTGGCGCAGGTCCTGACCCTCCATCCGCCGGAAAACCAGCACCTGTAACAGAACGCCGAATACCGCGACCCCCAGGAACGCCGCCGGGAACGCCAGCAGCCAAAATCCGGTTCGATCCGCGACCTCAAACCCGATATATCCGCCCAGCAAGTAAAGCGATCCATGGGCCAGATTGACGTTCCGCATCAGCCCGAAAATCAACGTAAAGCCAGAGGCGACCAAAAAATACAGCCCGCCCAGCGTGATCCCGTTGAACAACGCACTGACAAACAGTTTTTTCTTGCCGATCAGTGCAATCAGCCATTTCGGCCAGACTGCAAATATCATCCACAACAGCACTGCCGCGGCCACCACAATTATGGCGGTCCAGATCGGATGGCGCCGCGCGAACTCTCTCACAGCGGGCCCATTGGATCGGCGTGTCTCGGTCTCATGCGGTGAACGCTAGGTCCTGCCCGATTGACCAGGCGTACCTTTGCGTCTGGTCGGGTCGCGTGGAATCGCCAAAATTTATCAGACCACATGGGCGACACGTCTATAATCGGTAGGTGGTATGCCGACATTTGACGTGAAGAACCGGGTGAAACTCGCCTGGCTGGCAAACCCCAGATCCAGACCGATATCGGTGATGGTCTTTCTTGACGTGATCAGGTCCTCGATGGCGTGTTCGGCTCGCAAGGTGTTGAGGTAAAGATTGGGCGTGATTCCCATCTGCATCTTGAAAAGCTTGAAGAAATGCGGACGGGACAGCCCGACTTCCCGGGCCAGATCGTCCATACCGGCCTCTTCAGCATAGTTTTCCTGCATCAGACGCAGCGACCGCCGCACACGATAATCGTTGAACCGGCGCTGCACGTTCTTCAGCAATGGCGGTTGTTCGATCGCCCGCCATGACAGATCAAAGCACTGGCGTGTCGTCTCGAACAAGAAACCGTCGAACCGGTCCGAAGGTTGATCGTCCAACAAAATCGACGTCAGACGACCGACCCACATTTCGACCGCGGGGGTGATCGGGATCCCCGGCGTACCGAAACTCAGCGCAAATTCAGCGGACTGGCTGTTTTCAAGAAACCACATCGGTTTGATGTAAAGCGTCAGCACATAGATAAATTCGCTGTCCGATCCGGGATGAAAACTGTGCGACTCCCACGGGGACACTGCGACGCCCTGATTGGCATCTATCGACAAATCCGCGTCACCGACCCTGAATCGTCCGGGCGGCCCGCCGAGATAGAAAACCAAGTGACCCTCGCGGTGCGCATGTGTGATCAGCGGCTTATCCAGTTCGTACAAAGTCGCACGCCCAAACGAGCCATGGTGGACCGAGATTGCTCTGGCCATCGCAAACCCTCCCTTTGGTCGGGCCGCTTGGGCACTTGGCCGTGCAGCCTCTTGATCTCAACTATCGAAACGAATCCGGCGCCTTGGCAACCTGAATGAACATGGTTTGAGACTTTCAGGCATACGACTGCGCTTTGTTCTCTTTTTGTACGGCCCGGTGGTGCCAAAACGGTGCAGGTGACAGGTCAGTGAACCGCCGAGAGAATCGCTTGGATATCCCCGGCACTCAGGCTGCGCGCACCGTTCAGGATCGCACGATCGGACGCTGCGATCTCTGCCGCCGCGCTCAGATCCGAAACGCTGACATCGACATCGCGCAGCCGGTGCGGCAGTGGCAAGTGGTCCAAAAAGCAATCCAGAGCGTCGGCAACGCAGCCCTTTTCCCGCAAGCCCAGGCTGGCGCGGATCGGCTCGACCCGCCCATTCGCGGTCGCGCTGTAATAGCGGACCAGTTCCGGGATCACGATCCCGCCCAAAGTGCTGGGGTCGGTGGGGCGTTTCGAAACCGAGGCGATCGCGTTGCAGATGGCATGAACCACACACAGACCCTTCTGCAATGACAGCGAGCTGTTCAGCCCGCCGGCCATCATTTCGCGCCGCGCCGGCAGGTCATCGCGGCGCAGCACCAGATCGATATTCTCGCGCACACGGACCAATGCATCCAACGCCAGTCCATCTGCGGGTGGATTGTATCCGGGCGCCAGATAAGCATCGATTCCCCGGGCCAGAATTCCCGCCGCGGCGCAGGCCGTGTCCTCGGCACTGGCGCCCAGGGTCAAGGTCGGATCGCAGATCGTTACAGTCGGGATCAGCTTGTTTGATGACAACAGCACCTGTCCGCCCGCCGTCAACCGGACGCGGGTGTAGTGCGAGATCGCCGATGCAAACCCCAGAATCCCCGGGATCGCATAAAGATCGGGCAGATTGTCGCCAATGCGATAGGCGCCGCCTTCCTCGCTGGACAGGTGGGCGATGGGCTCATCATGGGCGATCGCGATGCGCGCCGCCTTCGCCAGGTCCATCGCGCGGTTCGACCCAAAGGCGATCAACAGATCACAATCCTGTTCGCGATAGGTCTGTGCGATGGACTGCGCCGCGATCTCGGTCGTCCGGGCCGGAACATCTTCACAGCTTTGCGCAATGCATCGGATCGGAAAACTGCCGAAAAACCGTTCCGCGACGGCGCCGGTCAGTTCAAGCGGATCTGCGATGATTATAGGGCGGCGCTTGGCGTTGCGATCCATTTCCGAGTGGAGGGCTTCCTCCAACACGCCGTCCGCAAAGTGGACGCGGGTAAGATATGTGATCAGGGTCATCGCATCGCCCGGCCGGGGCAGTGACTGTCCGGGCGATGCACGCCCGGACGATTAGCATTGTCGGCGATCAGTAAGTCGCCTTGCAAACCGGCACTTCACGGCTCGGCAGACCGATCTTGGCAAACGCCTCGGCGCTCAGGCCCAGACGCTGATCAACATCCGCGATCACCTCGATCAGCTTGTTCGAAAGCGTGCCATCGGCATTCTCGACAACCTCGGTCAGGAAGTTCGTGCCGATTGCCTGGCGATTGCTGTCCAGCTTGATCGTGCCGTTCGGCGCATCTTCCATGACCAGTGTCGACAGGCACTGCCGGAAGCCTTTGTGACCGTCCGACAGATCGCCGCCCACCTCGTTCATGCACCGCTGCATGGCGATCGTGGCGTTATAGTAGCCGGTCGCCATCAGTGCCGGGGCTGGGAAACGATCTTCAGGCTTGAACTGATCCTGATAGGCCTTGACGAACCTCTTCCAGTTTTCGTTGTCATAGTCGTCGGCCTGCGGTCCCGAAGACGGAACGCCGATCAATGCATTTTTGGCTTCGCCCTGCGAGTTCAGGACCGTGCCATCGACCATGATCGTACCGCCGATCAAAGCCGCATCGCCGCCTGCCTGCTGGTACTGATTCAGGAAGTTGACCGCGTCACCGCCGCCCAGACCCAGATAGATCGCGTCCACGTCGTCAGGCAACGCCGCGATGATCGATCCGAAATCCTTGGTGCCCAGCGGGACCCAGAACCGTTCGGTGATCTCGCCGCCTGCACGGCAGAACTCCAGCGCAAAGCCAAAGACCTGCGTGTAGATGAACGAATAATCCTCGCCGATTGTGGCAACGGATTTATAGCCCTTCACATCGTGGACATACTTGCCCAGACCTGCCGACCATTGAGCGCCATCCATGTTGAACCGGAAGAAGTTATCCGACGGTGTCACATAGGTGGTTTCCTGAGCGCCCGAGATACCGTTGATGAACGTGACGCCCGGATGTTGTTTGGAATAATCGCGGATCGCGATTCCTTCCGATCCCGATAGTGGGCCGATGATGATATCGACCTTGTCCTGTTCGACCAGTTTGCGAACGGCGCGGATCGCGCTGTCCGGGCTGGCATCGGTTGCGCCGATGATAACCTCGATCGGACGGCCCCCGGCCTTGCTCTCGATTTCTGCCATTGCAACTTTGAAACCGCGCAGACCGTCTTCGCCCAGTACCGTATAGGTACCTTCCAACGTGGCCATAAAGCCGATCTTCAGCGGCTCTTGTGCAACCGCAGACGATCCACCCAAAACCACCGCTGCCACCGAACAGGCCGCAAGAAACTTTTTGATCATACCTTCCTCCCTTGGCGTTCCCAAGTCATCGGCTCCGGTTACTCCGAGGCCACGAACTGGAAAGACTGGCGTAAGGCGCAACGGGCACAGAACGCGGCGGTGCGCGCGATATACCGCGAAGTCTTATTTTTGCGCCGAGTTACCCCGGATTGCCGGGTTTCGGCGCCACAACGCTGCGCGAGGTACCGATTGCGGTGCCAATCGCCGGCCTTAGAACCAACAGATTCTCTGGGTCCGGTGGGCGATGCCGACGCAATCGGCCTCGGATCGGCGCCGTTTCGGGCGAGCCGCTATGGGCCAAGGCGCGACGGCGGTTGCGGGCCCAGAGATGTCTGTGTTGATAATCCTCGATCTCCTGTATTCCTTGGCACCGGAGCATTGGTGGTGTGGATGAGATGAAGACCTTCGGGCTGGCGAATTTCGGTGCCCTGATGTTGCGCCGCCGATCTGTGTGCATCCTTGTGATTGCCGCCGTCGGCATTGCCAGCCTGCTGAACATTCACCGATTGGCGTTCGATGGCGATCTTGCTGAAATCCTCCGCTCGGACTCGGATGTCTGGCATGAATTCGCGGCGGCCGAAGCCGATTTCGGCAACCCTTCGCGCAGCCTTGTCATTCACGTGGGCGGCATGCCCGGCAAAATCGAAGACCTGCGAGGCACGGTCCTGGACCTTGCCCTGACCGACGGGGTCGACCGGGTATGGTCGATCTTCTCGCTTCGCACGCAACGCGATGGCGGCGGGCCGCTTTTGCCGCGCCGGTTTGACGACCCGGAAACCGGTCTGCCCGCGATTTTAAACCAGCATCCGATCGCACAGCGCTTTGTTTCGCCGGACGGCAAAAGTGCCATCGTTTTGGTTCGCCTCGCCCCGGATGGGGTCGAAACGACTCTGGCCGCCCGGCAAACGGTCGATACGATCCGGGCGATCTTCACCAAAGCCGGGCTTGATGTGCTGATCAGCGGCCGGATCGGCATCGAGGCGGCAATAACCGAGGCACTTATCAACGATCTGTGGTTGGTCGTCGCGGCGTCGGTCGTGATCGGCCTGGTCGTCGCTGTCGTGGTTTTCGGCCAGTTGCGGGCCGTGCTGGTCGTCAATACCAGCGCCATTACGGCGATGTTCTGGACCTTTGGCTTTTTGGGGGTCGCGGGTCTGCCGCTGGACACGCTGACCATTATCCTGCCGATGCTGGCATCGGTGATTGCGTTCGCTGACGCCGTTCACCTGGTTCAGCACCGCCTTGATGCCGACGGCCCGGACGCCGGGGATCGCGTGCAACGGCGCATCGGCCCGGCGACGGCCTTAACCTCGATCACGACGGTCGTGGCCTTTGCATCCATCGCCCTGGCCGGGGGTCGCTTTGTCGACTTCGCGATTGCGGGCATGGGTGCCGTCGCACTCGCCTGGCTGGCCGCGATGACGGTTGTGCCGTTGCTGGACCCGTTGCTTGGCGCTGCCGCGCGAGCAAGCGGCAAAGTCCACGGGCAGCGCCGCACGATTGGCTTCCGGTTGGGGCGCTGGTTGGTTGCGATTGGCAACCGAACCGGCCTGCGCGGCCCTGTCGCTGTGACGATTATGTCGGCGGCCATGCTCGCCGTCCTCATCCCCTTGCAGTTCGGGCTGCCAGTCGGTCACCGGCTGATCGATTATCTGCCTGCGAAGAGCGATGCGCGCCTTGCCGAAACACGGATCGCACAGGAATTCGGCGGCTCGGGCCAGATCATTGTGATCTTCGATCTGGCCGAGGGCGGCGGTGTTTTGACACCGCCAGACAAGGCCCGCCTTGCATCGGCGCACAATGCCCTGGCCGACGCCGTCGGCGCGCGCCGGGTGTTTTCACGCCATCTTTTTGGCGGCGCCGATCTGGATTTTGGCGACATTTCAAAGGACGGTCAGCGTATCTCGATTGGCATACAGACCGATCTCGGATGGACCGACGCCACACTCACCGCAACCGAGCACACAATTTCGAAGGCCCTGCAACAAGTCGATTCTGATATAGATTGGACGATAACCGGCTATCCCATTCTGGGCGCCCGCCAGGCGCCAGACAGCTTGCAGGCACTGCGCCAAAGCCTGCTTTTGACGGTGTTCGTCACCGCCCTGATTGTCGGTCTGTCGACACGCTCGCCCGCGATGGCCATTTCTCTGGCTGTCTCCGTATCGGTTTGCGTTCTCTCGGTCCTCGCGCTCTCGGGGCTGGTCGCGGGCCGGGTCGAATTTTCGATGCTGGTCGCCTTGGTGATCGCCATCGGGATCGCGGTCGATGACGGAATTCATCTCTTAAACCTAGCCGGGTCTCGCCCGGATTGGCGCGACGATCCAAGGCAGGCAATCGCGCACGCCCTGCGCGCGGCGGCGCCTGCATTGGTCGTGTCGACCGTAATCTTATGTGCAACGCTGCTGATCTTGCTGTTCACGCAGTTGCCCGCGCTCGCGACAATCGGGCTGGGCGTCATCTCGGCCTTGGCGATTGCACTTCTCAGCACCGTGATCGTCCTGCCTGCCGTGCTGCTTGTGCTGCTCAACTGGCTGAAATAACCTTACAGGTATGAGGCTTATCGCTGGCGCTGCTTGTTTATCTGCCGGCCTGCTGACATCGCAAACGGCGTTGCCTTGCGATCAGGCGGTCTTGACCGCGCTTGCGGGCGACTG
The DNA here is from genome assembly GCA_951813525.2 of uncultured Limibaculum sp. Lineage (GTDB taxonomy): Bacteria > Pseudomonadota > Alphaproteobacteria > Rhodobacterales > Rhodobacteraceae > Thermohalobaculum. The sequence continues at coordinate 1,012,106 of CATOTJ020000001.1, read as the reverse complement.
GCGCGGGCGCGGCAACGCGATTGCCCCCGGCGACAAGGTGCAGGAAGCCGTCGCTTGCAAATTGACCTTCGCCCACGACACATCAAACCGGATCTCTACAACGGGCAAATGCGCCACCGCCGCCGGTTCTTCAACGATCCAGGGATGGTTGGAATGCGGGACGGACTTGCGCGCAACTGGCCCGATCGTCTATCCGTTTCAGGATCTGACAATCGACTGGGCCGAGGGGAAAAGCCGCGACGGATGGACCCGGATCGACGTTACTGCGCGCGACAGGACCAATGAGGACCGGATCGAATTTACAACCGCTGTCAGCCACCCGGCCGACAACGCGTTCCAGCTTATCGTGACCGTCAAGGACGGCTCTGCCGCGGGGTATGACGCCCTGCGCATCGATTTCACACGCACCTCCGTTGACTAGGGCCCGATAATGACAGAATCGAAGACACCGGCCCGGTCGCGAACCGTGTGGCTTGATCGCCAGGATCGGACCCGCCCTCGGAATGCAATGCGCCTGATCACCTATTGGACCCTCGACGCACAGCCCGAAGAAGCGCTGGAAATTCTTTATGACTACGAAAAATTCTCGGGCTGGTGGGGCGACACCTTTCTAAACATCGGCGTTCTGCAACACGGCCCGGACGATCTTTTGGGCACGCGCGGGACGGTCCATTCGATCGGTTTTCTTCCCTACACCTTTCGCTGGGTGGCCGAGGTCATCGCCGCAGATCAGGACCATGTCCGCCTCTCCGCCCATGGGGATTTCTGCGGAACCGGAGAGTTCCGGCGCCCGCGCGCGGGCGAGCCGGGGAACCTGGTCTTCGACTGGGATGTTCTAATCGAGGAATGGCTGTTGAAAGCAATGTGCCCTTGGATGCGCCCACTTTATCGGATGAACCACGCCTATGCCCTGTCCGTCGGGGTCAAACGCTTGCAGCGCGAGATTGATCTTCGGCGGAACCGGCGCGGCGCCGATCTCGACACCCTGGCCTGGCAGCCGCGGTGAAGTGCCCGTTGCCGCCAAAGGTCGAACTGCCCGACCCTCCGCTCGGCCCGTTACAGGCATTGCGGATCGGACGGCAAAATCTGGTGGCGACGATCCCGGGCGGTGTTCTTGAACACCCGATGGTCTCGGGGCGAACGATCTGGCGTTGGCATTCGCTTTCGGGCGTCGATGCGATCCGCCGGGTCATGGTCGACAATGTCGATAACTATCCCAAATCCCGGCTGATGCATCGTGCGCTGCGCCCGGCGATCCGCAACTCGATCATGCTGGACGAAGGCGAACACTGGGCCTGGCAACGCCGCGCCATGGTGCCCTGTCTGTCCGCCCGGTCGATCCGGAACATGCAGCCCGATATCGACGGCGCAATTGACAGCACGCTGGCCGATCTGCCGGGGGAAGCCGATTTCACCCGGGACGCGCTGGCCATTGCACTGAAGATTTCGCTGCGTGTCACCTGCGGTCTGATTGACGGTGGCGGAAAGGATGCCGCATTCGATCACAATGTCTTTCAGCGCGCGTTCACCGACTATATCGCCACGGTCGGCCGTGCCACGGCGTTCGACATGCTGGGACTGCCCGCCTCGTTTCCGCAGCCATGGGGCCGGGGCAGGGCGAAGGTATTGAAACGTCTGCACGCCTTGATGGACGGTGTGATCGACCGGCGCCTGTCGAACCTGCAAACCGGTGGCCAACAGGACCTGTTGCAGGCGATGATCGAGGCCGTCGATCCACAAACCGGGCGCAAGATGTCGCGCGAAAGACTGCGCGATAACCTTCTGGTCGCGTTTGTCGGCGGGCACGAAACGACCGCGAACACATTGGCCTGGTCGCTTTGGCTGCTGGCAACCGAACCCGGCTGGCAGGACAAGATCCGAAATCCGGCCGAGGCCGACCCGTCCTCGCCGCCCGATCCCGATCTCGATCGGGTCCTGAACGAAACAATGCGGCTCTATTCGCCGTTCCCGCTGCTGTTTCGCGAAGCGATCCATGACGACGTGATCCTCGGCACCAAAATCCGTGCGGGCGATTATGTGTTCATCCCGATCTATGCGCTGCACCGCCACCGTGCGCTATGGCAGGACCCGGACACATTTTGCCCCGCCCGTTTTGACGACCGCGGCGCGCGCATGGCACAGTTTCAACCCTTCGGATCGGGTCCCCGGACCTGCCCTGGCGCGACCTTGGCCATGACGGTTATGCGAACGGCGTTGTCGCGGATACTGCGAACATTTTCAGTCCGCCCTGCCGGTCCCGCGCCCGAGCCGCGCGCGTTGATTGCGTTGCGCCCCCATGGCGGGGTTCCGCTGTCGTTTCGGCGGTTGTGAGGCATCAACCCGTGCCAACGCGCCTTGCGACAGGGGTCCTGGCGCTGGTCCTAACTTTCCTGACCGCCTGCACGTCGGTCATCCCCGCAATCGCACCGGGTGTCCCGTCCGAGCCGGGCATCGGCGCGGCCTTTCCGTACCAATCCCGGTATGCCGACGTTCTCGGCTCGCGGCTGCACTATGTCGAACAGGGGCAGGGTCCGGTCGTCTTGCTGCTGCATGGAAACCCGACCTCCAGCTATCTTTGGCGCAATGTCATCCCGCACCTGTCGGGCCAGTTCAGGGTGATCGCCCCGGATTTGATCGGCATGGGGCAAAGCGGCAAACCCGATATTGCCTATTCGTTGGCCGATCATATTCGCTATGTCGATGCGTTCATTTCCAGGCTGGACCTGCACGATATAACGCTTGTTCTGCATGGGCCGGGCGGGGCAATTGGCCTCGACTATCTCGCCCGCCAACCCGAAAATGTTCGCGGCGTCGCGTTTGCCGAGGCGCTGGTGCGACCGTTGTCCTATGACGACTTCGACCCGTTCAGCCGTTACCTCTTTCAACAGATGCGCGACCCGCAAAATGGGCCGGACCTGATCCTGGCCCAAAACTACTTTGTCGAACGGCTGATCCCGATGCTCGCGGGCAGATGGTTTTCAAAAACTGAAATGCAGGCCTACCGCCGACCGTTCCTGTCGCCAATCGATCGCCGTCCGATCCTGGCCTGGGTTCGGGAACTGCCAATCGACGGTCACCCCAGTCACAGCCATGATCGCATCGCTCGCAACTATCGCGCTCTGCAAAGATCCGATGTTCCGCTTCTTTTGCTGTTTGCACGGCCTGGCGGCGTCATCGGCGCCGGGGTCCGCGACCAAATGCGCCGGGAACTGCCGCACCTTCAGCAGATCGACCTCGGCACCGGGCTTCATTATCTGCCCGAAACCCATCCACGGGCCTTCGGCGCATCCTTGGCGGCCTGGATTGCGGCGCTGCCGCCGATCACGGCGAAGTAATCCCCGCCGCTATTTCTGCACCTGGATCGTCACCGAAGCCTCGGCAATCGGGATACCGGCAATCGACATGAACGACCGGCAAATCAGCGTCGTTTCATCGATGCGATAGAATTCGTCCTCGAACGTAACCCGTTCCATCCGGCCATCTGGCAGGCGGGTGTCGGCATCAAACCGTTTGCGCAGAACACTGCCCGCAAATACCGCCTCGACCTCGCCATAGACACCGTTCGCGGTGCCGATCAGCCTTCCGGGCCCCAACTTTCGCCAGGTCCACGTCCGCTGTATCTGTTCGCCATCGTCGAAGGTGACGTTTTCGGTCAATGACAGAACGCCGTCGCGCCAGTCAGTTGCAGTGATCTCGGCGGTCATCCGCCGGACCAAACGCCCGTCCAAATCTTCAATAACACCCCATGCCCGCGCGCCGCTGGCCAAAAGGTCCAGGTCGATCACCGGTTTCGTTTCGGCATAGGTCTCGATCGCCGGACGGCTGCCGCATGCGGCAAGCCCCATCATCGCTGCGACCAGAGCCAGTCTCAGCAGCCCGCGCCAACCGGCCCGCCGTGTCGATGACGGTGACCGGCTTGCACCGGCCTGCCTTGTCACGCTTTGCAAAAGCCCTGACATCTCAACCCTCCCATGGCCCCCAATAAGGGGATGACACAGTACCCGATTACCGGTCAATCGGCGGCGGCGCGGACGCTGTACCACCAACCATCGGGCGCCGCAGCACGCAGGGGACCTGGCCTCAAGCATGATCCAACGTCATCCGCACGCGGTCGCCTGCAAACCAGGTCTGACCAAATTCAACCGGCCTGCCCTGGCCATCGACATTGACCGAAACCGTGCAAAGCAACGGCGCGCGTTCGGCGACACCCAAATGGCGCGCGTGAAGAGGACCGGCAGGCTCGGCGGTCAATTCGGTCGATCGCCGGGTGTAATCTTCGATGCCCTCTTGCGCCAGTGCAGCGGTAACCGAATGGGTTCGGATCAACCCCGCCGCCAATCCCGGCAGCAAACCGGCGGGAAACCAGCTGTTGAAATACGCCAACGGTACGTCATTTGCATGGGCGATGCCTTCCCAGACATGCACTTGCTCGCCCGGCTTTAACGACAGCATCTCCGCCTCGCGCCCTGACGGGGGGATTGTCTCCAATCGCAGGATCTCTTTCGCAGGAACCTGGCCCGCCGCCTCCATCGACGCATGGAACCGAACCCTCGGACCCAGCGGATAACTCATCGGCCGGGCGGCCACGAACACGCCGGACCCCCGCTGCGACCGGGTCAGACCGGCTGCGTGGAGTTCGGCCAATGCCCGTCGGATTGTGTGGCGATTAACCCCAAACCGCCGCGACAGGTCCGCTTCGGTCGGCAGCTTTCCACCCGGGGGATACCGTCCCTGATCGATATCGGCCCGCAGCGCGTTGCGGATCTGTTGCCAGACCGTGCCATCGGTCATCTGCGCAATTCCCGCGCCGTCATCCACATTTCATCATTCAAGGCTTTTCTCTCGCCATCCACTTGGCTATACATTGCTAAGTTATATGGATGTATAGACAAATAACAAGGGTCGTCGTGACTGCCGATCGTCAAAACTGGTTATCCCTTCTCGCAACGGCCGATACCGCCGAACTGGCGCGCCTGTGCGACAGTGCCGGGATCGCCGCACCGCACAACCTGCTGCGCGCGCCCGAAATCGGCGGCGTGATGACACGCGGGCGCATCGGTGCGACCGGGGCGCCGTTCAATCTGGGAGAGGTAACCGTCACCCGTTGCTCTGTCCGCCTGGAAACGGGCGAGGTCGGGCACGGTTATATTCAGGGGCGCGACAAGGCCAAGGCCGAACGGGTCGCCATTCTCGATGCCTTACTGCAAACCGGCGAACATGACCGAATTGCCGATCAGATTCTGGCGCCGCTTTGCGCCTCCGCGCAGCAGGCACGCCAAACCCGCGCACGCAAGGCCGCGGCCACAAAGGTCGATTTCTTTACCGTGGCCAGGGGAGAGGACTGATGGATACCGGCTCGCTCTCCGGCGGTTTCGCCGATGCTCCGGTCGATGCCGCCCGCGCCTTTCGCGCGGCGCTACAGGCCATGGCCCGCCCCGGTCTGATCCATACCGTTGCCGGGGCCGCCCCGCCGGCCCCGTTATCGGTCGCGGCCGGGGTTCTGTTGCTGACACTGGCCGACCCGGAAACACCGCTGTACCTGGCCGGCGCCCATGACTGCGCCGCAGTGCGCGAATGGATCACTTTTCACTGCGGCGCCCCGATCTCGTCCCCGTGCGATGCCGTCCTCGCTGTGGGGCGCTGGTCGGCCTTGGCCCCGCTCGATGCCTATCAGATCGGAACACCCGACTACCCCGACCGCTCGGCCACGCTGATCGTGGAACGAGATCAAATCGAAGGCCGAGGTGCCGATCTGTCGGGACCGGGCATTGCCCAAGAGGCCTATCTTTCACTCCCCGACATCGAGCCGTTCCAGCAGAACGCCGCGCTGTTCCCGCAGGGGCTGGATTTCTACTTCACCGCAGGCGACCGGCTGGCCGCATTGCCGCGCACAACGCAGGTGAGGACGGCCTGATGTATGTGGCAGTGAAAGGCGGCGAGCGGGCGATTGACGCGGCGCATGAATGGCTGGCCCAGGAACGGCGCGGCGACACCGCGACACCGGAACTGACTGTCGCCCAGATCCGCGAACAGATGACCATCGCTGTCGCCCGGGTGATGGCCGAAGGATCGCTCTACGATCCCGATCTTGCTGCGCTGGCCATCAAACAGGCGCGCGGCGATATGATCGAGGCAACCTTCCTGATCCGCGCCTACCGCACGACACTGCCGCGTTTCGGCTACTCGCAACCGATCGAAACCGCGCGCATGGCCTGCATCCGCCGTGTCTCGGCGACGTTCAAAGACGCCCCGGGCGGCCAAGTCTTGGGGCCGACCTTTGATTATACCCATCGCTTGCTGGACTTTGCGCTCGCCGCCGAGGGCGATCCACCGCTCGCGCGTGAGGCCGAGGCCAACACGTCTGATACCCCGCACATCACTGAATTTTTGAACCGCGATGGGTTGATCCAGCCGGAACAGGCCGACGATACAACGCCGCCCGACCTGACCCGTGAACCGCTTGAACTGCCTGCGACCCGCGCGCTTCGCCTGCAATCCCTGACCCGCGGCGACGAAGGATTTATGCTGGGCATGGCTTATTCAACCCAGCGCGGTTACGGCCGCAATCACCCGTTTGTCGGCGAACTGCGGATCGGCATGGTCTCGGTCGAGATGGAAATCCCCGAACTGGGCTTTGCCATAGAAATCGCCGAAATCACGGTGACCGAATGCGAGACGGTCAACCAGTTCGTCGGGTCCAAGACCCAGCCTGCCCAATTCACCCGCGGCTATGGCCTGGTCTTTGGCCAGTCCGAGCGCAAAGCAATTTCCATGGCGCTGGTCGACCGGGCACTGCGGTGGCAGGAACTGGGCGAGGACGACACCGGCGCCCCGGCACAGGACGAAGAATTTGTCCTCTACCATTCGGACAACGTCCAAGCGACCGGCTTTGTCGAGCACATCAAGCTGCCGCACTATGTCGATTTCCAATCCGAATTGGAGCTTATCCGCAAGATCCGGGCCGAGGCGCTGGGGGCAGGGGAGCCCGCGCAATGATGTTAGTCGGCTCCACCAACGCCGCCTCCACCACCGGACTCGATCCGGCCCGGATAGCTTTCGCCTGGGGCCGGTTCACCCTTTCGATAACTCCAGGCCCGGCGCACAACGATCAACGCGATCAAGCCGACGATCAGGACAAGTCCAATAATGGCCGGGATCGGCATAATGCCACCTCTCTGAATTTTCGGATGCATCAGAATACCAGCACCGCACCTGTGGCGGCAAGCAAGGCACACCTGCGATGACCGCCGTTGTCTTCGATGTCGGCAACGTCCTTTTGGACTGGGACCAAAGGCGCATCTATCGCGGCCATTTCGACAGCGACACCGATATCGACGCCTTCTTCGGCGAAATCGGGTTTTTCGCTTGGAACCTGGAACAGGACCGCGGGCGCAGCTGGGCCGACGGCGTCGCTCGACTTTCTGCCGCCTTTCCCCACTATGCCGAACTGATCTCTCGTGCCGACACCCATTGGCACGCCGCGATATCCGGGCCGATCAGATCTTCCGCGCACGCCTTGCAGGCTCTGGCTGCAGCCGATCACCCGGTCTATGCGATCACCAATTTCTCCGCCGAAAAATGGGCTGAATGCCGCCAGCGCTACGAATTCCTGCATCTCTTCCGCGATGTCGCCGTCTCGGCCCATGAAGGGGTGGTCAAGCCCGATCCTGCAATCTACCAGATCCTGCTCGACCGCAACGCATTGTCGGCCTCCGATTGCCTCTTCATCGACGACAGCCCCGCCAATATCGCGGGCGCCGCGGCGCTGGGCTTTGACACCATTCACTTTGACGAGCCTGCCATGTTGCCGGGCCGCCTGCGCACACGGGGGCTGCCGGTATGAACGACTACAATTTCGCCTATCTCGACGAGCAGACCAAGCGCATGATCCGCCGTGCTCTGCTCAAGGCCGTTGCGATCCCCGGGTATCAGGTTCCCTTTGCCAGCCGCGAGATGCCCATGCCCTATGGCTGGGGCACGGGCGGTGTGCAGATCTCGGCCGCCTGCCTGGTTCCTGAAGACACTCTCAAGGTGATCGATCAGGGCGCCGATGACACGACCAATGCCGTGTCGATCCGGAAATTCTTCGAAAAGACCGCGGGCGTTGCCACGACCGAGGCGACTTCCGATGCGACGGTCATCCAGACCCGGCACCGCATCCCCGAACAGGACCTGACCGAAGATCAGATCCTGGTCTATCAGGTGCCGATCCCGGAACCACTGCGCTTTCTGGAACCGCGAGAAACGGAAACCCGCAAGATGCATGCGCTGGAAGAATACGGACTGATGCACGTCAAACTCTACGAAGACATCGCGCGCCATGGCCATATCTCGACCGCCTATGCGTATCCGGTGAAGGTGCAGGGGCGGTATGTCATGGACCCGTCGCCGATCCCGAAATTCGACAATCCAAAGCTTGAAATGGCCGCCCTGCAGCTTTTCGGGGCGGGCCGGGAGCAACGCATCTACGCGATCCCGCCGCACACGCAGGTGGTCAGCCTGGATTTCGACGACCACCCGTTCGAGCCGATGCGCGCCGAGCACGACTGCGCCCTGTGCGGCGCGGACGATACCTATCTGGACGAGGTCATCGTGGATGATCAGGGCGGGCGCATGTTCGTCTGCTCGGACACCGATCATTGCCGAACACGCCGCGCAGACGGGCATATCGGCGCAATGGGCGCACCTTACGAGGAGACGACCACGTGACCGACGCTGCCCGCACCCAAGGCATCGATCATCTGGGCCTGACCGTTGCCGATCTCGGGGCCAGCAGCGCCTTCTTTGTCGACTGCCTAGGCTGGACCAAATTTGGCGGAAATCCCGACTATCCGTCGGCCTATGTGACCGACGGCACGTCCAAACTGACACTTTGGCAGCAACGCGGCGATGAACCGAACGGGTTTGATCGCCATGCCAATATCGGCCTGCACCACACCGCGCTGCGGATTGCGATCCGCGATCAACTGCTTGAATTGTTCGAAGACATCCGGGACTGGCCCGGCGTTCAGATAGAATTCGCGCCGGAGCTGTCCGGCAAAGGACCGAAGGAACACTTCATGATCCGCGAACCGGGCGGCACCCGATTGGAGTTCTCGTTTGACCCCCGATAATCGCACATCCCCCCTTTTGCAGGTCGACAACCTAACCAAATCCTATGGTGACCGTATCGGCTGCGCCGATGTCACGCTCGATCTGTGGCCAGGCGAAGTCATGGGCATTGTCGGGGAAAGCGGATCGGGCAAGTCGACGCTTCTAAACTGTCTGGCCGGTCATCTGCCGCCCGATACCGGAAAGGTCGTCTACGACACCCGTTCCGACGGTCCGAAGGACACGCTAACGATGTCCGAGCCAGAACGCCGGATGCTGGGCCGCACGGATTGGGCCTTTGTCCATCAGAACCCGCGCGACGGTCTGCGCATGGGCGTCAGCGCGGGCGGTAATGTCGGTGAACGCCTGATGGCCGTCGGCGCCAGGCATTACGGCGAGATCCGCAGCACCGCCGGCGCCTGGCTGGCCAAGGTCGAAATCGCCGATGACCGCATCGATGACCGGCCCAGCGCCTTTTCCGGTGGGATGCAGCAACGCCTGCAAATCGCGCGCAATCTGGTCACGGGGCCGCGCCTTGTCTTTATGGACGAACCGACCGGCGGACTGGATGTATCGGTTCAGGCCCGGCTGCTAGATCTTCTGCGCGGCCTCGTTCGTTCGCTGGGACTGTCGACGATCATCGTGACCCACGATCTGGCGGTGGTGCGCCTGCTGGCAGATCGTCTTATGGTGATGAAAGACGGCCATGTGGTCGAAACCGGCCTGACCGATCAGGTTCTCGATGACCCGCAGCACGCCTATACGCAGTTGCTCGTTTCCTCGGTTCTTCAGGTTTGACGGGGGTAGGCGGAATGATCCAGATCGAAGGCGCTTCGAAATCCTTTACGCTGCACAATCAGGGCAGCGTCGTGATCCCGGTCATGCAGGGCGCTTCATTGACCGTCGCGCCTGGCGAATGTGTCGCGCTGACCGGCGCCTCCGGCTCGGGTAAATCCACGCTGATGCGGATGGTCTATGGCAACTATCTGACCCAGGCCGGGCGCATCCTGATCGGTGATCTCGACATTGCACGGGCCGAGCCGCGCGAAATCCTGGCCGCCCGGCGCACAACGATCGGCTATGTCAGCCAATTCCTGCGTGTTGTCCCGCGCGTGCCGACCGTTGATGTCGTGGCCGAACCATTGCTGGCCATTGGCGGCGACCCGGACGCCGCCCGTGTGCGGGCACAGGACCTGCTGGACCGATTGAATATACCGAAACGGCTGTGGACTTTGTCGCCGCTCACGTTTTCGGGCGGCGAACAGCAACGCGTCAATATCGCCCGTGGCTTCGCCCATTCCTATCCCGCCCTGCTGCTTGACGAACCAACGGCCAGTCTGGATGCCGTAAACCGCGACGTGGTTCTGACCTTGATCGAGGAAGCAAAAAACCGCGGCGCTGCGATCCTGGGGATCTTCCACGATCAGGCCGCCCGCGACCGGGTCTGCGACCGACAGGTCGATGTCAGCCGATTTACCCCGGCGCCCCTATGACCGGCCGTCTGATCGCCATTGTCGGCCCGTCAGGCGCCGGAAAGGATACATTGATCGCCGCGGTCTGCCTGGTCAGTCCAGATCTGATCTGGGTGCGGCGCGTGATCACCCGCCCGGCGGTGCCGGGGGGCGAACCCTATGAAAGCGTCGACCGAACCGAATTCGAACGCCGCCGTGCGTCCGGCGCCTTTGCCTTTTGGTGGAATGCCCACGGCCTGCTCTATGGCATTCCGGCGACGATCGCGGCGGAGATATCAGCAGGCCGCACCGTGCTGTTCAACGCGTCACGCGCGGCCTTGCCTGCGATCCAGGACGAATTTCCGATCCTTGAAATCATCGCCATCACGGCGCCTGTCGAAACGCTCGCGAGGCGCTTGGCAGAACGCGGTCGCGAGGAAATGCCCGAAATACAAAAACGCCTCGAACGGGCCGACTGGCCGGTGCCCCGCGGCGCGTACATAGTCAGGAATACCGGACCGGTGGATCAGGGCGTTGCGAAACTGCTGACATTGCTGGACCCGCCGCACGATGCGCCGCCGGAACCAAGCCACCAGACTTTAGACAGGGATGACGAATGACGACCGTTTTGGCGAATGCGAACCTGATCCTGGCCGACGAGATTGTGGTCGGTTCATTGGTCATTAGTGGCGAGGTAATCGTCTCGATCGACCAGGGCGCCGCCGTGCCGCCGGGCGCCATCGACTGCGGCGGCGATTATCTCGCGCCTGGCCTGGTCGAGTTGCATACTGACAATCTGGAACGGCACATGCAGCCGCGCCCAGGCGTGAAATGGCCGCTCGACGCTGCCGTCATCGCCCATGACCGCGAGCTGGCAAGCATCGGCGTGACAACTGTATTCGATGCCCTGCGTGTCGGCTCGATCCTGTCCGAAAAGCGCTCGCGCTACCTTAAATACGCCCGTCCCCTTGCCGATGTGATCTTATCCCATCGCGATGCAGGGCACCTGAAAGTCAGCCATTTCCTGCATCTGCGCGCCGAAATCTGTTCCGAAACACTGCCCGAGGAACTGGAAGAGTTCGCGCCCGGCGACCGGATCGGAATTCTCTCGCTCATGGACCACACACCCGGGCAACGCCAGTTCCGCGACACGACCAAGATGGCCGAATATGTCAGCGGCAAATACGGTATGAGCGCGGATGAGGTCGATGGCTATTTCGGGCGTCTGCGCACGCTCTCGGATCGGGTCCGCGACCACCACGAAAGCGTGGCGGCTGCCGCCGGGCAACGCCTGGGCGCAACTCTGGCCAGCCATGATGACACGACAATTGATGATGTTGAAAAATCGTCAAGCTATAGCTGCCGGATCGGCGAATTTCCGACCACGATCGAGGCGGCGCGCGCCAGCCATGGCGCTGGCCTGTCGATTGTGATGGGGGCGCCGAATTACCTGCGCGGCGGCTCGCACAGCGGCAATGTCTCGGCCTCGGATCTGGCGTCCGAGGGTATCCTCGACATCCTATCCTCGGACTACGCGCCATCCTCGCTGTTGATGGGCGCCGTCCGCCTCGGTCTGGACCATGGCAATCTGGCCCAGGGCCTGCGAACCGTCACCAGCGCCCCGGCCAGCGCCGTCGATCTCGATGACCGCGGAACCCTCGCACCCGGACACCGGGCCGATCTGGTCCGCTTTTCGCTTGCCGGAACGATCCCGGCCGTCAACTCGGTCTGGTCACGCGGCGAGCGGATCTAGAGCACTTTCCAGCCTGACTGCATCAGTCAGGCGCCCTGAAAGTGCGACCAATCAATAACTTAGAACCCTCGATCTGATTCAATCAGATCGAAACGTGCTCGGCGGATTCAACCGGTCGTCGCAACACCCCAACCTAGGAGGTGTAGATGACGACGGGAAGACGAAAATCAGAAAGGTCCACGCGGCGCAAATTGTCCTCACCCGGACGGCCCCCTGTCTGGCAGCGCGAGCAACTGTGCCAGTTCTGGCAGGGTATCGCGGTAGGGCTTTCAAGTGAGCAAGCCGCTGTTGAAGCAGGTGTCTCTGCCCCTGTCGGAAGCCGATGGTTTCGGAGTTCTGGTGGAATGCCTCCCAAACATCTCGCGCCCTCGGCGCCTTTCCTCAAGAACCGCAACCTGGTCTTCGCGGAACGCGAGGAAATCGCCTTGGAATGCGCTCGGGGCACCGGTGTGCGTGCAATCGCGCGCAAACTGGGGCGGGCACCCAGCACGATCTCCCGCGAGATCAGGCGCAACTCGGCGACACGAGGCGGAGACTTCGACTACCGGGCTCTCACAGCGCAGTGGCATGCGGATCGCGCATCCCGCCGCCCGAAGACCAGCAAGCTGACGAACAATCCTGCCTTGCGAGATTATGTGCAGGACCGGCTTGCCGGCCTGATCGCCACGCCAGACGGCATCTCCTTCGACGGGCCTGTCGTGGTATGGAGGAAACGGCGGTCCGTTCATCGGCAAAGCCGACGCTGGTCTTGCGCCTGGAGCCCGGAACAGATCGCACAGCGCCTGAAGGTGGACTTCCCCGAGGACCCGACCATGCGCATCAGTCATGAAGCCATCTATCAGGCGCTCTACATCCAAGGGCGCGGAGCCCTGAAGCGGGAGCTTTCGGCCTGTCTTCGCTCTGGACGGGCACTGCGTCTGCCCCGAGAACGGGCCCGAAACCGAGGCAAGTCCTTCATCTCGGATGCGCTGATGATCAGCGCCCGCCCGGCCGCGATTGACGACAGAGCGGTGCCAGGCCACTGGGAAGGCGATCTCATTCTCGGACTTGGCAGTTCAGCGATTGGGACGCTGGTCGAACGGACCACGCGCTTCACTATGCTTTTGCACCTGCCGCGAATGGAAAGCCACGGCACGACCAAACCGATCAAGAACGGTCCGGCTCTTGCCGGTCATGGTGCAGAAGCCGTCCGCGATGCCATTTCCGAAACCATAATGGATCTTCCGGCACATCTGCGACGATCACTGACCTGGGATCAGGGAGCCGAGATGGCACAGCACGCTCAGCTTCGGATCGACACCGGTCTCGAAGTCTACTTCTGCGACCCTCAGAGTCCCTGGCAGCGCGGCAGCAATGAAAACACCAATGGCCTGCTCCGCCAATACTTTCCGAAAGGCACCGATCTAAGTCAGCATGGCAATGAAGAGTTGAACGCCGTTGCCCATGCCTTGAATACGAGGCCACGCAAAACGCTCGGATGGCGAACGCCCGCGGAAGCACTCGACCAGTTGCTCAAACAGGATATGATCGAAGGTGTTGCGACGACCGGTTGAATCCGCCCTCTAAACCGCAGGCAGACCGGTGACGCGGCCGATCTGCTGTATCTCCGGGTCATAGGCTTTGCGGGCAAAGACCTCGCGAACCTCGTCCTCAAAGCTTTCCAGCGGATCCATGGGATAGTCGGGGTCAAAGCTGGTCTGGTCCCACCGCTCACAGAAATCGACGCAGGACCGATAATATGGGTGATCCGCAAACTTCGCCCGCAATTCGCGATCCCAACCATAGTGGTGGGCGTAGTAGTACGTCTGAAAAATGCCGTGGTGCTCGACCACCCAGACCACTTCGTCGCGCATGAACGGGCGCATGATTTCGGCTGCGAACTTATCGTGGTTCTGTGGCGCAAGCCCGTCGCCGATATCGTGCAGCAATGTCCCGATGACCCAGTCGAGATCCGCCCCGTCATGGCGCGCCCGCGTGGCCGATTGCAGCCCATGTTCCAATCGCGTGATCTTGTAACCGGTCAGCGTGTCCTCGGCCTGCATCCGCAATTCGCGCATCAGACGGTCCGCGGTTCCGGCGTTATAGATGCGCTCGCGCTCGGCCAGCATCTCATAATCCTGCGCCGTTCCATCGGCCATGGCAGTGAAGGAAACGGTGTCATCCATACGCTTTGGCTTTCTGCTGATACATCTGTTCAGGGTCCGGCAGTCCGTCCGACAATCGACGATCCTGCGCCGCTTGGACCTCTTCGTACAACGCCAACCGGTCCGGTGCAAAGTCCCGGCCCGCGGGTGGAACGACATTGATCCGGTTGCCGATCCTGTCCGCGCCGCGCACCAGCATGGCAAAATCACGCCCCGCCCCAATCGAAGGCGTATCGGGGCGGATAAAACGCATCACAAATCCGATACGCCGGTCCCCCGACCGGTTGGCATCCGACCCATGAAACATCCGCCCATGGTGCAGTGACATCTGCCCGGGTTGCAGTTCGGCCAGGATCGCATCGTCATCGTCCACTTCAACCGCGATCTCCTGCCCACGGCTCAGCAGATTGTCATCGGCGAACGTGTCGGCGTGGGGAACCAGGCTTTCCTTGTGGCTGCCGGGAACGAACTTCATGCATCCGCTTGCGCCGGTGGCGGGCGACAGGGCCAGCCACGCCGTCACCTCATGGTCCGATCCGTCCATCCCCCAATAGGTCAGATCTTGGTGCCAGGTGACGATCTGCGCCGACCGCGCTTCCTTCACGAAATACTCGCACGACCACAGGATCAGATCCGGACCCAGGATACTCTCGACGGCATCCAGAACCCGCGGATCCTGCGCCGCCTTCAGGGACATAGTCGTGGTCAGATGCGCGTTCATCCGCAGGTATTGACCAACGGCGCGCGGCAACTTGCCCGCATAGCACTGCTCGATCCGCTCCAGCGCCGCGCGATGCGCTTCGGCCTCGTCCGTGCTCAGGACATCTATGGGACAGAGATACCCATTCCGCGCATAATCCGCGCGCTGCTCTTTCGTCAAAGATCCGGCCATCTCGCCCTCCTCGGTTGGCCGATCATCGCTGGAACCGAGGGGTTGCAGAAGCGCCATTTCGACTGGCAAAGACTAAGCTGAGCTTACCCTAATGCCCATATCAGCCCGTGAACGCCGATTGGCACCAGATCAGGAGGCCCCCGATGCCGCCACCGCAGATCCCATCGCTGAACTGGCTGCGGATATTCGAGGCCGCCGCCCGTCATGGGTCTTTCGCCCGCGCGGCCGAGACATTGAATATGTCGCCCTCTGCCGTCAGTCAGCAGATCCGGGCGCTGGAAACCTTTCTTGGCCGCCCGCTGTTTACCCGTGGTCCGCGCAGCGTGACCTTGACCGCGGCCGGGCACAGCTTCTTGCCGGTGATTGCCAGATCGCTGCACCAGGTCGAGGTCGCGACCGGCAACGTTTTTGGCGACCGGCAACGCAAGCCATTATCGATCTCGTGCACGCTGATTCTGGCATCGGGCTGGTTGGCCGGGCGTCTGCCCGACTTTCAGGCCCGGCACCCGGATATCCAACTCTCGTTGACCACGGCCAGGCTGGACAACGAATACCGGCGTCAGGATGCCGACCTGACGATCCTGTTCGGCCTGCCGCCCGAACCGTTCGAAGACAGCGACCCGCTCTTCGGTGAAATCCTCTGCCCGGTGGCGCCGCCCGAAATTGCCGCCCGGATCAAAACGCCGGAAGATCTCGCAGTTTTCCCGCTGGTCGAGGTCGCGACACACCGTGCCAACTGGCAGGCTTTGCTGCCCGCCGATGCCACGCCGCGCATTCAGTACACAGACAATACGCTGACCGCCTTTGCCATCGCGGCAGGCGGCAGCGTGGCGCTGGACCGGCGACCGGCGACCGGGGACCTGGCCCAACGGTTCGGGTTGGTGCCCTGTCTGCAGGATCAGGCCATCTCCGGGGTCCAGTCCTACAGCCTGGTCTATCCCGCCCGTCCGGCCCTTCGCGCACCGGCGCGTGCGTTTCGCGATTGGTTGTTGATGCAGGCACAGCAATTGGATTGAGCGCGCAAGGGGCGGACGGTCAGTGCAGCCTGCCTTGGCCAATCCCCGCACCCGGCACCAGCGAAATCGCCATCAGCACCAAGTCCAGCGACCGCCCGAACTTCATCCCCGCACCGGGGATTCGACCAACTTCACGAAACCCCATCTTTCGGTGCAGCCGCAGGCTCGCCTCGGCATCGCCTGAAACACCGCCGATCATCAGACGCATTCCGGCGGTCTTGGCGCGCTCGATCAACGCATCGATCAGGCACGGCGCAATCCCGCGCCCGCGGAAATCCTGATGCACATAGACCGAATGCTCGACTGTCGCCGCATAGCCCTCCCCGCTGCGAAAGGACCCAAAGCTGGCATATCCCGCCACATCGCCGGTTGCCGGACATTCGGCCACCAGAACCGGATAGCCAGCCTTCAGCCGGGCATCATACCAGGCATGCATATCTTCCTGCGAACGAGGTCTGGTCGTCCAACTCGCAGTCGAAGAAAGGATTTCAGCGTTTATGATGTCTTTCAGGACCGGCAGATCAGCGATATTCGCGGCCCTGATCCGCGCCCTAATCGCGGTCGCGGCGGATTTCATCTTGACGGCGGATTTCGTCTTTACAGCGATGATCGTCACGCACCCGGACACGGATCCGGCGCGGTTTGGGTTGAGGTGCATTGGACAGCGTGATCCACAGGATAACTGTGGCAACTGCAGCAACCGCAAACACAAGGATCATGTTCAGTCTCCGTCTGACGTCCGCAAAGTCTAGCGGCGCAATGCGTTGCGGTCGAGTCCCGATTGAATGCACTCTTAATGTGCGTCGCCCGGCCTGGATTACAAGAACCATGCTGGAATATCCCTTAAAGTCACGTTATGCCGCCGCGATGAAAGTGATGATCTGGATCGGGGCCGCTTTGGCCGTGCTGGGGCTGATTGGTGTCCTCTGGTGCCTGAAAAAGGCCGCTTGGCTGCGAAAAGCACAGTTAGAGGACGATCAGGTGCGCACCGAAGTGCAACGTCTGATCTTTGCGCATATGGCCGCGATTGGTGCTGCATTTCTTGGTCTTGGCCTGTTGGTAACCGGCATTCTTCTGTCCTGAACATGAGCGAATCGCTTGATCGCATGACAGCCCGCCACGCCTCGACCGGTGTCATCCGCTGGATCGGGCTGCGCCCCGGGCGGCGCGAAACCGTGGTTGCGGTGCCGGATGCCGACATCACCGAAAACGGGTTGCGGGGCGACCGCCGGGCGACGCCCGGCAAACGCGCCGTCACGCTGATCCAATGGGAACATCTCCCCGTCATCGCCGCGCTCGCCGGCCAGACCGGGTCCAAGGCAACGGTCGATCCCGCTTTGCTCCGCCGAAACATTGCGGTTGCCGGGGTCAACCTGCTGGCACTGCGAAAGGTGCGGTTTCGCCTCGGCACCGCCGTCTTGCAGGGCACCGGCCCATGCGCGCCCTGCACACGGATGGAGGAAGCTCTCGGCCCCGGCGGGTTCAACGCGGTGCGCGGGCATGGCGGCATCACTGCCGAAGTGATCACACCAGGGCACATAAAGATCGGCGATGCACTGGTCCCACTGGCATAGGGCGCCGTCCGATCAAGGCCCGCGCCAGTGCGCCAAGGGCGTCAACGCCCGCCCCGATCCATCCCACTGCATTTAGAGCAGGACCTGTCTTGCCAAATCCCCAGGTTCTGAGGCTATTGTGCGCCCGCAGAAGCCGGGCTTACCGGCAGGGGGGTACGTAATGACCGGCCACATATTGGCAATCGATCAGGGAACGACATCGACGCGGGCCATCATCTTTGATCAGGACTTAAAGGTCACGGCGTCCGCTCAACGCGAATTCCCCCAACACTTTCCGCAGTCCGGCTGGGTCGAACATGATCCCGAGGATCTGCTAAATTCCACGGTCGCCACCTGCCGCGAGGCCATCGACAAGTCCGGCGTTGTCCCTGCCGCCATCGGGATCACCAATCAACGAGAGACGGTCGTGGTCTGGGATCGCCGAACCGGCCGCGCGATCCACAATGCAATTGTCTGGCAAGACCGCAGGACATCCGACATCTGCACGGCTTTACGCGCCGACGGCGTTGAACTGGATATCACCCAGCGGACCGGGCTTCTGCTGGATCCATACTTCTCGGCCACCAAAATCGCTTGGATCCTCGACCAGGTCCCTGGCGCGCGAGAAGCTGCAACCGATGGCGATCTGCTGGCCGGGACTGTGGATTGCTGGTTGATCTGGCGCCTGACGGGCGGCCGGGTTCATGCAACCGATGCGACCAATGCCAGCCGGACGATGTTGTTTAACATCCACGCCTTGGCCTGGGATGCCGAGCTTTGCGATACCCTGCGCGTGCCCGGCCTGATGCTGCCCGAACTTCACGACTGCGCCGATGCGTTCGGCACGACCGATGCGTCGATCCTGGGCCATGAAATCCCGATCCTGGGCGTTGCAGGGGACCAACAGGCGGCGACCATCGGTCAGGCATGTTTTCAACCGGGCATGATGAAGTCGACCTACGGCACCGGCTGTTTCGCCCTGCTGAACACGGGCGATACGCCGGTTGCCTCGCAGAACCGGTTGCTGACGACAGTTGCCTATCAGTTGGACGGCCGGGCCGCCTATGCCCTGGAAGGGTCGATCTTTATCGCAGGCGCGGTCGTACAGTGGCTGCGCGATGGCTTGCATATTATCGGCAGCGCCGACGAAAGCGGAACCCTGGCCGAGCACGCCGATGCCGAACAGGGCGTCTACATTGTCCCTGCCTTTACCGGCATGGGCGCGCCCTATTGGGACGCCGACTGCCGCGGCGCGATCTTCGGCCTGACCCGGGCAGCGGGCCGCGCCGAACTGGCCCGCGCTGCGCTGGAAAGCGTCGCCTTTCAAACGCGCGATCTTCTGGGCGCCATGCACGCCGACTGGCAGGCAGCCGGGCAGGGCGGGCTGGATACGGTCCTGCGGGTCGACGGCGGGATGACGGCATCGAACTGGACCATGCAGGCGCTGGCCGATATCACCGGTGCCCCGGTCGATCGCCCCCATGTCCTTGAAACGACTGCGATAGGCGCCGCATGGCTGGCAGGCCATCAAGCGGGGATCTGCCCGGACCAGGAAACCTTCGCCGCGAATTGGGCGCAGGAGCGCCGGTTCGAACCGGCAATGCCCGCGGACGAAAGCGAACGCCGCTATGCCGGGTGGCAGGACGCCGTGCGCCGAACCCTTTCGGCCCCGTGACAACAGGAGGTCCGATGGACCGCGAAACAGCCTGGACCCATGTGTCAGACGCTGCGGCCCGGCTGAGATCGCGGCACCTTCGGGACCTGTTTGCCGACGATCCGGCGCGGTTCGACCGCTTCGCTTTCAACCACGGTGCCCTGACCATCGACTTTTCCAAGGAGAAGATCGACACCGCCGCACTCGATGCGCTGCTCGCGCTTGCCCACGCGTGCGGTGTCGAAGCTGCCCGTGACGCAATGCTGCGCGGCGAGCATGTCAACGTCACCGAGGATCGCCCGGCGCTGCACACCTTGGTTCGCGCCGACGACCCCGCCCCCGCCATCGCGGATCAACGCGCCAGGATGCTGGAATTTGCCCAATCCGTGCGCAGCGGTGCAGTCGCCGCAGCCGATGGCGGCACTTATGACCATGTGATCAATCTCGGCATTGGCGGATCGGACCTTGGCCCCGCCATGGCAACCGCGGCACTGGCAAGCTGGGCCGATGGGCCTGCCGTCCACTATGTCTCGAATGTCGATGGCGCCCATTTTGGCGATCTTGCCCGCAGGATCGATCCCGCGCGAACGCTGATCCTTGTCGCCTCCAAGTCGTTCACGACCGTCGAGACGATGTCCAATCACCGCCTTGCCCGCGACTGGCTGGCCCGGGCCGGGATCGACGCCGCGCGCCAAACCTGTGCGATCACATCCCAACCTGAACGCGCCCGCGCCGCAGGCATCGGAGGCGACCGCCTCTTTGACATGGACGAAGGTGTCGGCGGGCGCTTTTCCATATGGTCGTCCGTGGGCCTGCCGCTGGCGATCGCCATCGGGGCCGATGCGTTTCAGGAATTTCTGGACGGCGCCGCCGCCATCGACCGCCATCATGCCAGCGCGCCCCTAGCCGAAAACCTGCCGGTCCTGCTGGCCCTGATCGGGATCTGGCGCCGCAATGCCATGGGGTGCGCGGCCACCGCCGTCTTGCCCTATGACCAGCGCCTCGCCCGATTTGCCGCATTCCTGCAACAATTGGAGATGGAATCGAACGGCAAGTCGGTGTTGGCCGACGGGCGCCCCGCACCGCGCGCAACGGCGCCCGTGCTGTTTGGCGAACCGGGCACGAATGCGCAGCATTCGTTCCTCCAAATGCTGCACCGGGGCAGCGATCCCGTCCCTGTCGATTTCCTTCTGGCGGCAGAACCGACCGGCGCCGACGCACAGGCCCACCGCGTCCTCACCGCCAACGCATTGGCGCAATCCGCAGCCCTCGCCTTCGGTCAGCCGACCCCGCCCGGACAACCACACCGCGCTTTTCCCGGCGACCGCCCATCGACGACAATCCTCTACCGCAGGCTGGATCCGGCAACACTGGGCGCGTTGATTGCGCTGTTCGAGCACAAGATCACCGTTCAGGCCGCGATCTGGGGGATCAATCCGTTCGACCAGTTCGGGGTCGAACTGGGCAAGCAACTCGCAACCGCCCTGTTACCGGCCATGGACAGCGGCGATTTCTCGGCCTTCGACGGTTCGACCGCAGGCCTCGCCGCCCGGATCAAGTATCTCACCGCCAAGAGTGGCTGAGCCTGCGCTAGAGCACTTTCCAGCCTGACTGCATCAGTCAGGCGTCGCGAAAGTGTTACCAATCAATGACTTAGAACGCTCGATCTGATTCAATCAGATCGAAAGGTGCTCTAACCTCGCGCCCTCGGATGGGCCTTGGCATAAACCTCCATCAACCGGCTTCGATCAACACCCGTATAGATCTGCGTCGAACTCAGCGACGCATGACCCAACAATTCTTGTATCGCGCGCAAATCACCGCCCGCTTCCAGCAAATGCGTCGCAAAGCTGTGGCGCAGCGCGTGCGGGGTCGCTGTCGCAGGCAGGCCCAGCGCCTGGCGTGCCGTTGCCATCGCCCCCTGCAATAGCCGCGGGTTCAACGCGCCGCCGCGCGCGCCCAGAAACAACGCCTCCTCGGGCCCCGCCAGATGCGGGCACTGCGCCCGGTACACTTCGACCGCTTGGCGCGCGGCCGGAACCACCGGCACCTCCCGCTGCTTTCCACCCTTGCCGGTGACGCGCAGCACCTCGCCCAGCGGCGCATCGCGCTGGCGCAGCGACAACGCTTCGGCAATGCGCAGCCCGGTCCCCCAGATCAAGGTCAGTGCCGCCAGATCGCGCGCCGCGATCCAGGGTTCCGGATGGGAGGCGCTGGCCGCGATCAACCGGCGTGCATCCGCCTCGTCGACCGGGCGGGGCAGGCGCGCAGGCAATTTCGGCGCCCGGATCACACTCAGCGCCGGGCAATCGACGTCATGCGCCGTTTGCAGCCACCGGTAAAATCCGCGCACCGCAGACAATTCCCGGGCCAGGGACCGCGAGGTCAGGCCGCTCGTGCGCCGTTCTGCCATCCAGGCGCGCAGATCAGACACCGAAACCTGGCCCAGCGCGCCAAGCCCCATCGGCCCGCCCGTGTGCCGGGCCATAAAGCCCAAAAATCCCGTCACATCGCGGCGATAGGCTTCGATTGTCTTGGCTGCACGCCCGCGAACGCCGAACAGCGTGTCCAGCCAATCGCAAAGCAGTGCCGCCGCGCCCGCGGAAAGTTCGGTTTCGACCACCATGAACTTTCAACCTCCATGAACAGCAGACTCGCATGATCCGCACCCGCACACCAGCCATGCATCCAGGTAAAATCCGCCATGCAACAGCGTGGGCTTGGCAATCGGGCTGGCGACACTATCTCTCGTTCATCAACGGTCGTTCCCCTCCCCCCTCCCTGAACGACCGTCCTGGGCGGGCCCCCTAAAGGACCCGCCCTTTTTCTTTTGCGCCGACCGCTGTAACAGGCGCCATGACAAACCCAGAACCAGACTGCAAAGACGATGATGCCGCCAGCGGCGCACCCGCTGACGACCGCCCTATCGTCAAACTCCGCCCCGGCAGACCCAGCCGCCTGTCAGAGGGCGCCCCATGGGTCTTCGCCGATCAGATCGCCATGGACCGGCGCACCCGCAAACTTGCGCCCGGCACATTGGTGCGCCTGACCGACGGTGAACGGGACCTGGGTCTTGCAGCCTTCAATCCGGAAAGCCGGATCGCGGCGCGGCGCCTAGATCCCGACCCGGCGGCCATTGTCGACGCCGCGTGGTTTTCCGGGCGCCTCAGCCGGGCAATCGCCTTGCGCGAACGCCTGTTCGATCAACCGTTTTGGCGCATGATTCATGCGGAAGGCGACGGTCTGCCCGGCGTCGTCATCGACCGTTTCGGCGATGCCATCGTCATTCAACCCAACGCCGCCTGGGCCGATCGGTTGCTGCCGGATCTGATCCAGGCGCTGGTCGACACGACCGGTGCGGCGCAGATTGTCGTCAACGCAACCTCGCGCGTGCGTCAGTTGGAAGGATTGGACGAACGATTGCAGGTCGTTCACGGATCGCTCGACGCCCCGGTCGAAGTACCGATGAACGGCGCCCGCTATCTTGCAGACCTGACCGGCGGGCAAAAAACCGGCCTCTACTACGATCAGCGCCCGAACCACGCATTTGCGCAATCTTTGGCCCACGATGGGCGGGTGCTGGACCTTTTTTGTCATGTCGGCGGGTTCGGATTGGCCGCACTGGCGGGCGGTGCCAAAGTGGTGCTGGCCGTCGACAGCTCGGCCCCGGCGCTGGACCTCGCCGAACAGGGGGCTCAACGCACAGGCGTGGCGGACCGCTACCGCACGCAAAAGTCCGACGCGTTTTCGGCGTTGGAAGGGTTGGCCGGCGAACAGTTCGACATGGTCATCTGCGATCCACCCGCCTTCGCGCCGTCAAAAAAGGCCTTGGACGGGGGTTTGCGCGCCTATCAGCGCGTTGCCCGTCTCGCCGCCCCGCTGGTCGCGCCCGGCGGGGTCTTGGCCCTTTGCTCGTGCAGCCACGCCGCCGGGATCGAGGCGTTTCACAAGGCCAGCGTCACCGGCATTCTCAAGGGCGGTCGCACTGGCGCGCTGATCCATTCGGGCCGTGCCGGACCCGATCATCCGGTGATGATCGGCCTGCCGGAAACCGGGTATCTCAAGGCGTTGTTCTTCCGGCTGGACTGATGACAGTGCCCCTGGTCTTTCTCGATGCCTGCGTGCTGTTTCCAACCTTGGTGCGCCGCATCGTCCTGGGCGCGGCGGCGCGCGGTGTCTTTGTCCCGCGCTGGTCGCCGCGCGTGCTGGACGAATGGCAAATCGCCATTGCGCGAAAGAAAGGTGCCGATGCAGAAGATGAGGTGCTCGCCGCCCGCGAACAGATGGCGGCGGCGTTTCCTGGGGCGTTGTTCGCGCCGGACGCTGAAATCGAGGCAAATCTCGATCTGCCCGATCCTGATGACACCCATGTCGCCGCCGCTGCTGCCGGGTCCGACATTCTGCTGACCTTCAACACCCGGGACTTCCCGCGCCGGACCCTGGCCACGTTGGGGGTCGAGGTGCGCCATCCCGACGGGTATCTCTGGGAATGCTGGAGCCGGAACCCCGAAGAAATGGGCGCCGCGATCCAGACCGCTGCGACCGATACAGGCATTGACCGGGATGCTGTACGGGCAGCGTTAAAACGCGCGCGCCTCTCCCGCCTCGGCAAGGCGGCCACGTCAACCGATTAGGCCCGGTTGCGCGGTGCGTTTCTGCCCAACAGCATCGCTGCGAACGGCAACCGACGGTTCAGAAACTCAGCCCGCCGACTTGTCGCCCGGCCACAGGCCAGGCGCGGTCCGGGTTAACCCCGCATCGAATCCCAGAAATCTTTGACCTTGCCAAAAAAGTCCCGGTTCTCAGGGCTGTTCTCGGCGCCTTCGTGTTCGAACTCTTCCAGAATATCACGCTGGCGCTTGGTCAGGTTCACCGGCGTCTCAACCGCCAGTTCGATATAAAGCTCGCCGTGAATGCCGGCCCGTTGCAGGGCAGGCATGCCCTTGCCACGCAGGCGCAACTGTTTGCCCGACTGTACCCCGGCGGGTACTTTGACCCGCGTGCGCCCGCCATCCAATGTCGGGGCTTCGATCTCGCCGCCCAAAGCAGCAGTGGTCATCGGCACCGGGATCCGGCAATACAGCGACGTCCCGTCCCGTTCAAAGATCGGGTGGTGCGCCACGTCGATGAAGATATAGAGATCGCCGGGCGCCGCGCCCCGCGGGCCGCCATCGCCTTCACCGGCCAGACGGATTCGCGTGCCGGTCTCGACACCCGCGGGAACCTTGACGCTCAGCGAACGTTCCTTGCGCACCTGACCGGCCCCGGCACAGGACCGGCACGGGTCTTTGATGATCTGCCCCTGGCCTTTGCAGGTCGGGCATGTCCGCTCGATCGTAAAAAAGCCTTGCTGCGCGCGCACCTTCCCATGTCCCTGACAGGTCGGACAGTTCTGCGGCTGCGCCCCGCCCTCGGCGCCGGTACCGCTGCACGAACTGCAATCGACCGATCCGGGGACCGAGATTGTCGCGGTTTTGCCTTGATAGGCTTCTTCCAGCGTGACACCCAGATTATAGCGCAGGTCCGCACCGCGCCGTGCGCGCTGCTGGCGCCCGCGCCCGCCGCCCATGAAGTCTCCGAACAAATCCTCGAAGACATCCGAAAACGCCGACCCGAAATCGCCGCCGCCGGGCCGCCCGCCGCCACCCATCCCGCCTTCAAAGGCGGCATGGCCAAATTGATCGTAAGCGGCCTTCTTCTGGTCGTCCTTCAGGATTTCATAGGCTTCGTTGACTTCCTTGAACTGTTCTTCCGCCTTGGGATTGTCTCTGTTCGAATCCGGATGCAGTGCCCGCGCCTTCTGGCGGTAAGCTTTCTTGATTTCGTCGCCCGAGGCACCCTTGGCGACCCCCAGCACATCATAGAAATCACGCTTCGACATCGTTTGCATCCGTTTGTGTCCCGACGTCTTTGTGCGCCAGGCGCAACACGACGTTCATCCTCGTCTGGACCTGGCGCTCATAGCCATGTCCCAGCAATATCTCCAGTGCGGGCGTCACCTCACCGCGGCGCGCCTCCAGGATCACGATCCCGGGCCACATCGCTGGGGGTGCTCCCTTCAGATAGGGTCCCAACACATCGGCTTCCATCCCCTCGATGTCGATCTTCAGCGCATCGACCCGGGGGAAACCGGCCCATTCGACCACCGACAACAGCGGGCGCAGAACCACCGGCGTTCCGGATGTTCCCGTGCGCAACTCGCCCCGGTTCGCATGGCCGGTCTCGATCCAGGCCTGACCTTCCTCGGCGCCCAGCGCGACCTCGGCCAGCACGACATCCTGTGCGTCCGAACAGCCCAGATTGAACTTCAGCCGCCGGATGTTCTCGGGATCCGGCTCCACCGCCAGAACCCGCACGTCCTTGCCCTGCGCTTCCGCCCGGACGGCCAGGGTATACAGCCCGGCATTGGCGCCCGCGTCGACCACATAAACCGGCTCATCCGCCCGCCGGATCACATCGCCCAGCGCGGCACGCTCCATCCAGTCCCAGAACTGGGCACCGGCAAAGACCCGCTTGTCGGAAAGGTTCTCGCCCGGGTACAGCCGCGCCCGCTGACCGGGAAAGGCCTCGATATCCACCGGACCCGACCGGCCCAGCGACACGGCCCGGCGCACCAGCGAACAGACCCTGCGCGCAACCGCGCCGCGGCCCAGCCCCTGCGCCCACAGGCGCAGACGCTCGCGCCCCGGCGACAGCGCATAATAGCCGAAGGCGGACCTGTCATCCGACAAGCCCGCCTCCGAATTCCGGGCCAGCCCGGCCGCCATGTCAGCCGGCCTTGCGATCGTCGTCCGTGACGTCGGTGAACTCGGCGTCGACCACGTCTTCGTCTGCTGCCGCTTCGGCACCTTCGGCAGGCTCGCCATCCGGCACTTCGGTCTCGGCGGCGGCGGCGTGTTCCTTATAGATCGCCTCGCCCAGCTTCATCGAAGCCTCGGCCAAAGTCTGCGACTTCTGCGTAATCACCTCGGCATCGTCGCCGTCGACGACATCCTTCAGTCCGGTGATCGCCTCGGTGATGCCATCCAGCGTCGCCTGATCGACCTTGTCGCCGTGCTCCTCGACCGATTTCTCGGTTGCATGGATCAGACCTTCGGCCTGGTTCTTGGCTTCAACCAGTTCGCGGCGCTGCTTGTCGGCCTCGGCATTTTCCTCGGCCTCCTTCATCATCGCATCGATCTCGTCGTCGCTCAGACCGCCAGATGCCTGTATCGTGATCTGCATCTGCTTGCTGGTGCCCTTGTCCTGGGCCGACACGTTCACGATGCCGTTCGCGTCGATATCGAACGTAACCTCGATCTGCGGCATGCCCATCGGTGCGGGCGGGATGCCTTCCAGATTGAACTGACCCAGCAGTTTGTTGTGTTCGGCAATCTCGCGCTCGCCCTGGAACACCCGGATCGTCACAGCCGACTGGTTGTTTTCAGCGGTCGAGTAGATCTTGGCCTTCTTGGTCGGGATCGTTGTATTCCGATCGATCAGCCGGTCAAAAATGCCGCCCTTCGTCTCGATCCCCAACGACAGCGGCGTCACGTCCAGCAGCACCACGTCCTTGACGTCGCCCTGCAGAACACCGGCCTGAATGGCCGCACCCATGGCAACCACTTCGTCCGGGTTCACACCCTTGTGCGGCTCCTGTCCGAAGAACGCTTTGACCTCCTCGATCACCTTGGGCATGCGGGTCATACCGCCGACCAGGACAACTTCGTCGATCTCGGACGCCCGCATTCCGGCGTCCTTCAGGGCTGCCTTGCACGGGTCGATGGTCCGCTTGATCAGATCCTCGACCAGGCTTTCCAGCTTGGACCTCGTCAGCTTCAGCGTCAGGTGCTTCGGCCCCGTCGCATCGGCGGTGATGTAGGGCAGGTTAATCTCGGTTTGCGCCGCAGACGACAGCTCGATCTTGGCTTTCTCGGCAGCTTCCTTCAGCCGCTGCAAGGCCAGCTTGTCGCCCTTCAGATCCATCGAGTTCTCTTTCTGGAACTCGTCGGCCAGATACTCGACCAGGCGCATGTCAAAGTCTTCGCCGCCCAGGAACGTATCGCCGTTCGTCGACTTCACCTCGAACAGGCCCTCGTCGATCTCCAGGACCGAGATATCGAACGTACCGCCGCCAAGATCATAGACCGCGATCGTCTTGGTGGTATCCTTGTCCAGACCATAGGCCAGGGCCGCCGCCGTCGGCTCGTTGATGATACGCAGCACTTCCAGACCGGCGATCTTGCCTGCGTCCTTGGTGGCCTGGCGTTGAGCGTCGTTGAAATAGGCGGGCACGGTGATCACGGCCTGCGTGACATCTTCGCCCAGATAACCTTCCGCCGTTTCCTTCATCTTCTGCAGAATGAAGGCGGAAATCTGCGACGGCGAATACTTGTCGCCCCGCGCTTCGACCCAGGCATCGCCGTTCTTGCCTTCGACGATCTTGAACGGCACCATATTGGCATCGCGCTTGACCAGTTCGTCGTCAAACCGGCGCCCGATCAGGCGCTTTACGGCAAACAGGGTGTTGTCCGGGTTGGTGACGGCTTGGCGCTTGGCAGGCTGACCGACCAGGCGTTCGCCCTCGGGTGTGAAGGCGACCATCGAAGGTGTGGTCCGCGCGCCTTCCGCGTTCTCCACAACCTTTGGGGTCGCGCCGTCCATGATGGCAACGCACGAATTCGTGGTGCCGAGGTCGATACCGATGACTTTCGACATTTTACTATTCCTTTCGGCGATTCCGGGCTCTGGGTCCGAACACGGCCCCCGGGGCCCATCCCTTGCTGATTGCCACATCGCAGCATCACGTCGCCGTGAGGCCGGGGTCGCGAGTGGATATAGGGACCTGCCTTCGGTGGCGCAACCGCTCTTGGCGTCTGAAAATTACCAAATCCGCCACTTAGTTGCATGCCCCGGTCAATCGTGCTTGCACGGCAACATTCGCTGCACGACCATAGCGCTAATTCAAAAGCAGGAGCTCGCCATGAGATCGACCCTACTCGCGTTCGGTATGCTTGCCGTCATGGCGCATTCCGCACTGGCAGACGCCTGCTATCGCCGCGACTACAGCGACGCGCATATTCGCCAGCACCCGAATCAGACGGTCAAATCGTTGCGCCTGCAATTCATGACCGACGGCGATTTCATCGCGCAGGTCGCCGTGCGCTTTTCCGGCGATCAGGCGCTCTACCAGGCCGAGATGACTTGCTACAACCCGCCATGGATCGAACCTGGCGTGATCGCCTGCGACCGGGTGGGAACCTTCTTTGCCAAGGGCTATGACACCGATCAGATGCTGATCTTCACCCATGGCGGCTTTAATGTCCGCGCGGCCTCGCGGCCCGAACCGCGCGGCGTGATCGACGACGATGCAATCGAAGGGCGCTTTAAGCTGGCCCGCCGGGACATGGCCGACTGCGATCTGCGACCATGATCGCCGGGCCGGAAGTTGCCGATGGGTCCTGACCTGTCCCTGCCACTGCCGGTGCCAATGCCGCTTCCGGCTGAAGAGATTAACGGCTTTTCGATCTACCGTGCCCTGTTGGACCGGGCGACACAGGACCGAATTGTCCAGGATTGCCGCCGGATAATGAACGCGGCCCCGCTCGTGCGCCCGGTCACCGCCTGGGGCAAACCGATGACCGTTCGAATGACCTCTGCCGGGCGTGTCGGATGGGTGATCGACCGCGGGCGCTATCGCTACTCTCCCGCGCATCCCGAAACCGGTCTGACCTGGCCTGCGATCCCGGACAGCGTGCTTTCGGTTTGGCACGCCGTGGCAAACTGGTCCGGCGACCCCGATAGCTGTCTGATCAACTGGTATGCCGAAGACGCACGTATGGGCTTGCATCAGGACCGCGACGAAGGGCGGTTCGACGCCCCGGTCGTCTCGATTTCACTCGGCGATCCAGCCCGGTTCCGCATCGGCGGTACCGACCGCAAGGACCCGACACGCTCGACGGTCCTGCACAGCGGCGATGTGGTCGTGATGGGCGGCGCGGCCCGGTTGGCGTTCCACGGGATCGACCGCGTCCTGTTCGGGCAAGGCGATCTGCTTTCGGATGGCGGGCGGGTCAACTTGACCCTGCGGGTTGTCGATCCATCGATCGGACAGCCGGTTCAGGACCCGGCCGGCTCAGGCGGTGGATAATACAGAAACTCGATCATCAGGCAGCCATCCGCGCTGAAGAACGGCCCATGCTCGACGCCGGGCGGGCGAACGGCGTAGGTCCCTGCTGGCAGCAACCGTTCCTCGGCGCCCGGTGCGCCGATCGAAAGCGCCCCCGAAATCAGATAGACCTCCTCGCACCATTCATGCGCAACCGGCGTTTCCACTTCTGCCCCGGCCGACCAGCGCGACAAACGGGTAACGGCCCCGGTGCGGCGCTGATGATCGAATTGCCCTGACAGGACCTTTTCCTCCACACCCGAATACCCGGGAACCGGGCGCCAACCGTCGGGCCCCAGGGCGTCGAAAAACTCGGCGTGCGCCTTTCGGAACAGGCCAAATCCGGGATGCGCGGTCATCGTGATCACTCCTTTTTCAGCCCGTTCTTCAGCAGGCGCCCGCCGCACCATGACGCGCCGGGCACCCGTTGATCAATCTGGGATCAATCTGGGATCAATCTGGCGAACCACAAATCCAGGCCGCTGGTGGCATGAAACTTCCATCAAGATATTCCGATGGTTCGCCCGGATATCCTTGGCGAACCTTGGGCACGTTCAGGTTTTCAAACTGGTTCGCATTTAGAATTACTGGCAGAAATACTGGCAGGATCACCTTCAGAGTTGCCAAAAGATTCGCGCCGACATCTGCGGGGACGTTCGCACCGAAACTCACACGCAGATCCGCCTCGAAGATCGCAAAAGGATCACCGCCCGCATGGGCGCAAATCCAGCCGCGAAAGTGATATTGCCAGCACCGGGCAAACCGCCGCGCAAGCGCACTCGAACCGCGCCCCCCGGCAGCTGCCAAACCCCCGAAAAGGTCTAGATCCGCGTGCGGGCGCCTTCGGCATAGTCCAGGGTCAGCCGGATTCTAAAGGTCGTTCCATGCCCCTTCTGCGAGGCAACCTGAACCGTACCCCCCATCGTTTCGACCAGCTTCTGCGTGATCGCCAGGCCCAGCCCGGCGCCGCCATATTTGCGGGTCGTTCCGCCGTCGATCTGGTAGAACCGGTTGAAAATCTGATCCAGTTTGTCGTTATCGATTCCGACACCGGTATCCGACACGCCGAAGAAAACCGAGACCCTGTTGGGCTGCGTGCGGCAGCCCAGATCGACCTCGATATGGCCCTTTTCGGTGAATTTTACGGCGTTTGTCAGCAGGTTAAGCAAGACCTGTTTGATTCGGACCGGGTCGCCCCGCAAAGCTGGAAACGGCATGTCCGGTACGATCACACGCAGATCCAGATCCTTGTCTTTTGCGCTCGGCTCGATCATTCGCACGCATTCAGACACCAGCGCGGGCAGTTCGAAATCTTCGTGCACGACCTCGAACGTGCCTGCGTCCAGACGGCTCAGATCTAAAATGTCGTCGATCAGGCGCAGCAGCACTTTGCCGCTGTCGGTGATGACTTCGACCAGTTGTTTTTCGCGGTCGGCCAGTCCCTCCGTATTCTTCAGCAGAGCCGCCACTCCCAAAACTCCGTTCAGGGGGGTGCGCATCTCATGGCTCATCCGGGCCACGAATTCCGATTTGTGGCGGTTCGATTCCTCGGCCTCGACCCGTGCGTCGATCAGTTCCTGCTCGCGCATCAACTCGGCAGTGATGTCCCGGTACGTCATCACGCTCCCGCCGCCCGGCAGGTTCTGTTTGTTGACGTTCAGCGTGCGCCCGTTCGCCAGCCTGCGCCGGATGGTCGACACATCCGGGTCAAAGGCAAATCGATAGCGGTTCTCGATTTCGCGCGTTCGCTCATCCGGGGTCAGACCGTCCAGATCGCGGAACTGTTCGGCAAACGCCCGATAATCCATACCCCAATAAACGCTTTTCGGATCAACATCATAGAGGTCAAGGACCCGGTCATTGAACATCACAAACCGGCCATTCCGATCCAACAGCGCAATACCGTCGGTGGTGTTTTCCAGCACGCTGACCATATAGAGGCGCTGGCGTTCCAGTTCCTCGGCCTTGCGGACATTTTCGGTCACATCGACATGAATAGCGATCACATCTTCGGCCAATGTCACGGTCCGATAAATGTCCAGCACCCGGCCATCCGGCATGGTCCGTCGCTCGACCCGGTTTTCCTCGGTGCCCCAGGTCGCCCGGCGTCGGCGGATCAGTTCCTCCGACGATATCGAATGCCCCACTCCCAGACTGCCGGAACGGGCCAGCACCGTCAGGATATCCGTCAGAGATTGGCCGATCGAGATTTCGTCCGGCGTCAGGTTCAGCATCTCCATCAGTCGTTCGTTGAAGAATTTAATGTGCTGGGCGCGGTCGAACACGATCACGCCGTCATGCAACGTCGCCAAAAAGTCGGCCAGCCGAACGCCCCGGCTTTCCAGGGTGTCGATGGTTTCGCTTATGATCGCCGGTTTCGCCATACGGCTTTCGCATGATTACAGGGGCCGCTGAACAGCGGAAATTCTAGTGAAAATCTAGGTTTATTGTGCATTCTTCTATTGGTGCGTGCAAGGCAATTGATGCAACCTTTAGTTGTATCCAGGCGAATCCCGGCCAGAGCAGCCTTGATTCTGACCGTCCCATCGCCCAGAAAGCGCGCCGCACGCCGAACAACCGGCGAATTCCGGGGAATGGAGAAACACGATGACCGCCATGAAGCTGCTGATTCTGCCGGGGGACGGCATTGGCCCCGAAGTCATGGCCGAGGTCCGCAAAGTCATCGCCTGGCTGTCGGACAGCCGCGGCCTTGCGTTTGAGATCGAAGAAGACCTTGTCGGCGGCGCGGCCTATGACGCGCACGGCACCCCCCTGACCGACGAGACGATGGCCAAGGCGCAGGCCGTCGATGCGGTTCTTCTGGGTGCGGTCGGCGGCCCCGCCTATGACAATCTCGATTTTTCGCTCAAACCCGAGCGCGGATTGCTGCGCCTGCGCAAGGAAATGGACCTTTATGCCAACCTGCGCCCGGCGCAGTGTTTCGATGCGCTGGCAGATTATTCCTCGCTGAAGCGCGATGTCGTTGCCGGTCTGGACATCATGATCGTCCGCGAACTGACGTCCGGCATGTATTTCGGCGAGCCCCGCGGCATTCACACCGAAGGCAACGAGCGCGTCGGCGTCAACACGCACCGCTACACGACCTCCGAGATCCGCCGCGTCGGCCGCTCGGCGTTCGAACTGGCCATGAAGCGCGGCAAACGCGTGTGCTCGATGGAAAAAGCCAACGTGATGGAAGCCGGCATCCTGTGGCGCGAGGAAGTCGAGGTCGTTGCCAAGGAATACCCCGACATCGAGCTGTCGCATATGTATGCTGACAACGGCGCCATGCAGTTGGTGCGCGCACCCAAGCAGTTCGACGTCATCGTCACCGACAACTTATTCGGCGATATCCTGTCCGATTGCGCCGCCATGTTGACCGGATCGCTGGGCATGCTGCCCTCGGCGTCGCTGGGCGCACCGATGGACAATGGCAGGCCCAAAGCGCTGTACGAACCGGTGCACGGATCGGCCCCGGACATTGCCGGGCAAGGCAAGGCGAACCCGTGTGCCTGCATCCTCAGCTTTGCGATGGCTCTGCGCTATTCCTTCGAACTTGGCGACGAGGCCGATATGCTGGAGGCGGCTGTCAATGATGTTCTGGACCAGGGCGTGCGCACCGCCGATCTGGCGCAGGCCGAAGGCGAATCGCCAGTCTCGACCGCCGAAATGGGTGATGCCGTGGTCTCTGCCCTGGCTGCCCGGGCTTGAGCGGTCGCCTGCGATCCCGCGCGGCGCTGAAAGGGGCCGCGCCTGAGCATCGCCAGGATGCTTGACGACCTCACATTTATGGACGCCCTTGGCGTTCTGGGCTCGTTGTTCCTGGTCGTCGCCTATCATGGAATTTCGATAGGGCGGTTTCAGGCCGACCAGGTCGGCTATCAGGCGATGAACCTTGCGGGATCGGCGCTTTTGTTGATCTCGCTCTATTTTCGCCCCAACCCGGGCGCCATCCTGATCGAGGTGCTTTGGGCGGCAATCGCCTTGCTGGCATTGACACGGATCTTTCGCCGCCGCGAGTAGGCGAACATCAGCGACAAACCGCGTTCCGCGCGCTCAGGGCAGCGTGACTTTCATGTGCTTGCCACCCCAGCCATGAACCTTGTCGCGGGCCTCGACGGTTACTTCTCGGACGCCGGACGGGATTGACACCCCGGCGAGCGAGCGGGTGAACGGTTGCTCGTCGACATGCGGGTGATAGAGCGTGCGCGTGCCATAGACCGTGCCATCGGGCCCGACCACCCGCCAAGCATCGGCATAGTGATCCCACCCCTTGTCGCCATGCTGCACCGTGACGTCAAAGCGCCAAGTGTTGCCGGTTTTTGTGGCTTCGGCACCAATAACATCCGATTCACCTGCACCGGCCGGTGCCGACACTGCGATTACCAGCGCCACGATTAGGGCGACCTTTCGCATCTCATTCTCCCCGCGTTCACCATTGGTCAACCATACGCGCTTTACCCCATTTCCGTCGGTTGCGTCAGCAAAGTTTCCAGAAGGGAGAGAAGCATGGTCGCGCGTGCCCATACCGTTGCGTTCCTGGGTGTCGAGGCGAGGCCCGTCGAAGTGCAATGCGCCGTGACGCCTGGATTACCTGCATTCAATGTGGTCGGGCTGCCGGACAAGGCGGTCAGCGAATCGAAGGAACGGGTGCGGGCGGCCTTGTCGGGTATCGGCGTCGCGATCCCGCCGCAGCGCATCACGATCAACCTGTCGCCCGCCGATCTGCCCAAGGCCGGATCGCATTATGACCTGCCGATTGCGCTGTCTCTGATGGCAGCACTGGGGATCGTGCCGCAGGACGAGGTGGACGGGCACGTTTCCATGGGCGAGCTGTCCCTGGACGGCAGCATCCGGGCCGTTGCCGGTGCGCTGCCTGCCGCGGTCGCCGCTGCCGCACAGGATCGCGGTCTGATCTGCCCGGCGGATTGCGGGCCGGAGGCGGCCTGGGTCGGCGCCGCCGAGATTTTGGCGCCGTCGACCGTGATCGCACTGGTCAATCATTTTGCGGGGCGCGAGGCACTGCCGGCGCCGGAACCTGGTCAGGTGTCCAGCCGTCGCGACACCGCCGATCTGGGCGATGTGAAGGGGCAGGAGATGGCGCGCCGCGCCATCGAGGTTGCTGCTGCGGGCAACCACCACATCCTGTTGGTGGGCGAGCCCGGCTGCGGAAAGTCGATGCTGGCGCGGCGAATGACCGGGATCATGCCCGCCATGGCGCCGGAGGAGGCGCTGGAGGTCGCCATGATCTACTCGCTCGCAGATATCCCAGGCAGCAAGGAAGATGCAGGCGGCATCTGCCGCGAGCGCCCGTACCGCGAGGTGCATCAGACGGTTTCCGATGCCGGTCTGATTGGCGGCGGCAAGACCGCCAAACCGGGCGCTATCTCGTTGGCCCATCGCGGTGTTTTGTTCATGGACGAGTTGCCCGAGTTTAATCGCAACACGCTGGAGCAACTGCGCCAGCCGATGGAGACGGGTGAAATCACCCTGGGCCGGGCCGCGGCCCATGTTACCTATCCGGCGCGGTTCCTGCTGGCGGCGGCAATGAACCCGTGCCGCTGCGGGTTTCTGGCGGATGCGGGCCGGGCCTGTTCACGGGCGCCGAAATGTGGGGCCGATTACCGATCCAAGATCTCCGGCCCGCTGATGGACCGGTTCGATATCCGGATCGAGGTACCGCCGATCCCCGCCGATGTCATGGCGCTGCCGTCACATGGCGAGTCCACCGCCAGGGTCGGGCGCCGCGTGGCCGATGCCCGGGGCGCGCAGTCCGAACGTCTGGGCGACTCCCGCGCCAATTCGGAACTGGAGGGCGAAGTTCTGGACAAATTTGCCATTCCTGATGCCCCCGGCCAGATGTTCCTGCAGGAGGCGGCGGAAAAGTTCCGTTATACTGCGCGCGGCTATCACCGGATCCTGCGTCTGGCGCGCACGATTGCCGATCTGGAAGGATCGATTGCGGTCGGCAAGCCCCACGTCGCCGAGGCGATCGGTTACCGCAGGATGCTGGGATAAAGCGGCGATTTATCGCAAGCCCGGGCCTGTCCGGTTCAGCCTGGCTGAAAAATGCGCTAGCCTGCCCGGAAACGGGGAGGACATCGATGAACGATCTAAGCATCTACAAGCACCAGAATTTCGGGAACCGGTTGGGTTTCGGATCGCGGCCGGCGCTCTTGCTGATCGATTTCGTCAATGGGTTCGTCGATCCGGCCGTGTTTGGTGGCGGCAACATCGCCGACGCAGTCGCGGCGACGCGCCCGGTTCTGGCGGCAGCACGGTCCGCGGGGTTGCCGGTCGCGCACACCCGGATCGTCTATGCCGACGACGGGTCGGACGCGAGCGTTTTCACCGACAAGGTACCCGGCTTGCTGGCGCTGACCGAAAGCGCACCGAACGGACAGATCGTCGATGATCTGGCCCCCGAACCGGGCGAACTGATCGTCCGCAAACGCAATGCCTCGGCTTTTTCAGGCACCGGATTTGAAACCTGGCTGGCCCGTCACGGCATCGACACCTTACTGGTCACAGGTTGTACGACGTCTGGCTCTGTCCGCGCCTCGGTCGTCGACACGTGCAGTGCAAATGTCCGCCCACTGGTGTTGACGGATTGCGTCGGCGACCGGGCGATCGGCCCGCATGACGCCAACCTGTTCGACATGGGTCAGAAATATGCCGATCTGGTCAGTTCGCAGGATGTTTTGGGGCATCTTCAGCGCCTTGCGGCCTGAATCGGCTCAAAGCCGCCACGGTTCGTCCAACAGCGCCTGGCCCATTGGTTCCAGAAAGGGGTCCAACTCGGCATCGATGGCTGCCCAATCGGTCGTGCTGGCGTCGAACTCGCCCTTCAAATCGGAATGGTGGGACAGGAACCGCAGCCGATAGGCCGTTGGCGGATGGGTTGCATCGACGCTCGAGCGCTCGGCCAGCATACGCTTTTCCAGTTGTTCGACTGCCTCTGCGCTAAGACCATCGATATGGCCTTTCATTTCGGTCAGGAGTTTTCGGCCCGCGCCCGGCTGGCCCGAGATGCGGCGAACCAGACGCCCATCGATCGCCGGTCGCAGGACGAGCTTTCGTTGCGAATCGACCTCCGCCTCATACCCTGCCATCTTTGCTGCGATCAGATCGGCATAGTACTCGGCGATCTGGGATTGCCGCATGTTCAGGCGGACAAGCCCGCGCAACAGCAACGTGACAAGCCCAGCCATGATCCGCATAGCCTCGCCAGCCATCCCAATTCCCCAGTCGTCGGACCGGAAATCGTCAGGGTCGTGGCCGTCCGGTGTCAGCATGTCGATCCATGCGTGCA
The DNA here is from genome assembly GCA_951813525.2 of uncultured Limibaculum sp. Classification (GTDB taxonomy): domain Bacteria; phylum Pseudomonadota; class Alphaproteobacteria; order Rhodobacterales; family Rhodobacteraceae; genus Thermohalobaculum. The sequence goes on along the minus strand of CATOTJ020000001.1, from coordinate 975,094 downwards.
ATGTATTCTCGGCCATCCATATCAGGGTCGTGCGGGCAGGGTCGCCATTGACCTCGTGTGCCAGTTCGTGGGCCAGCAGTGCGACGCGTTCGCGGTGCTCGAGTATCTGCCAAAGCGTAAGACCGATGCCGAGGATCCTTTTTCGCCTGCGCGAAAAGCGGCCCATGAAGGCATTGAGGGACGGGTCGATCCAAATCCCATCGACCTTCGGGGCGCCGATCTGGCCGGCCAACTTGTCGACCAGTTCAAACAAAGCGGGCATTTCCGCGCGCCCATAGACCGGGCCGTCCAGGCGGTTGACCGGCGGCAGAAGAACCCACGCCATGATCAGCAGGCAAACACCGAATATCGTGCCAATCACCGCGAAATCGGACCACAGGATCACGAATACGCCCAACCCGGCGATTGCGACCGGCGTCAGCAAAACTGCGACCGAAAGAAGAAGCGCCAGGATCGTTCTGGCATCGGTGCGCGGCTTCAGGTTTTCGACCGACGACGCAATGACATATTCAAGCTGACGTTCGGCCATGCGAAGCCGCATCCGTTCGCGCCAACTGCCTGAAACTGTGCCACTCATGGGCAAATGCTGACAGCGCACAGCGCCCATGTCGAGATCCGAGCGCGTTGAGGCCATGCCACCGATGCCCTTGGAATTCCCGTTCATCTGGTTTATGCCCCGCGCGCGCCCCGTTGGGGGGTGCGCTCAGAATCAAGGAATGGAGAAATGGGTTACCGGATCGCCGTCGCAGGCGCCACGGGCAATGTGGGCCGCGAAATGCTGAACATCCTCGCCGAGCGCGAGTTTCCTGCCGATGAAGTGATTGCGCTGGCGTCGCGCAAATCCATGGGCACAGAATGCGGCTATGGCGATAAAACCCTGAAATGCAAAGACATCGAAACGTTTGACTGGACCGGTATGGACATGGCGCTGTTCGCCATCGGATCGGGGCCGACCAAAATCTATGCGCCGCGCGCTGCAAAGGCCGGATGTGTGGTGATCGACAACTCGTCGCTCTACCGCTACCAGCCTGATATTCCCCTGATTGTGCCCGAAGCCAATCCCGACGCGGTCGAGCAGTATTCCAACCGCAACATTATCGCGAACCCGAACTGTTCGACGGCTCAGATGGTTGTGGCCCTGAAGCCCCTGCACGACCGTGCGCGGATCAAACGCGTCGTCGTTTCGACCTATCAGTCGGTCTCGGGCGCCGGGAAAGAGGCGATGGACGAGCTGTGGCAGCAGACCAAGGGCATGTATGTGCCTGGCCAGGAGGTCGAGCCTACAAAATTCACCAAGCAGATCGCGTTCAACGTGATCCCGCATATCGACGTCTTTATGGACGACGGATCCACCAAGGAAGAGTGGAAGATGGTCGCCGAGACAAAGAAAATCATCGACAAGTCGATCAAGGTCCACGCGACCTGTGTCCGGGTGCCGACCTTTGTCGGTCATGCCGAAGCGGTGAATATCGAATTCGAGGATCCGCTGCCCGCAGATGAAGCGGCCGAGATCCTGCGTGAAGCACCCGGGATCATCGTGGTCGATCAGCGTGAAGACGGTGGTTATGTCACACCGGTCGAATGCGTCGGCGAGTATGCGACCTATATCAGCCGAATTCGCGACGATATTACCGCCGAAAATGCCATCTCGTTATGGTGCGTGTCGGACAATTTGCGCAAAGGGGCGGCATTGAATGCTGTCCAGATCGCAGAGCTATTGGGCCGGCGCTGCCTGAAAAAAGGCGACATCGCCGCCGAGTGATCTTTTGCTCGTCTGATCTTACGGGTGGGCCACTGGGTAGATCACTGGCCCGCCCTCTATTCACATTTTTCCCATCTCGGATCGTCGGGGGTCAGCAATCTGGCCGTAGCGACCTTTCCCCTGTTCGGGTTGAAATAGGTGATGCTGGCCCGCTCGACCGTCACGGGCAGCGGGCCGACGATCTTGACCCAGCGATCCTCGATCAAGACCAGCGCACCGGGATCGGCTGACAACGCTGCCACTGCGGCGTCGGGCTGGTTTGTGCGCAGGGCCGTTTCGGTCAAGAAGACAAGGCTGGGTTCGTTATAGCCAATCGTGAAGGCCGGGCCCGAGGCGCAAGGCCGGTATTTTGCCACCGCGGCGGCCAGGGCAGGGCTGGGGAAACCCGTATGGGCGCCCGGCAATGCCAACGCCAGGATCGACGGATAGAGCAGGAGCGCTGCCCCCAGGCTGGCCCCTGTTTGGGCAAGACGTGCGCCCTGCCACGCTGCCCGGGCAGCGAGCAGGATCAGCACCAAAGCCGCGGCGGCGAGGAATACCGCCATCGGCGAAAACGCCGTCTCCATCACCGGACGATCCGACATCGTCTGGGCGAAGCTGGCGATCCAGGGCAGAGCAATGACACCGCCCGCAATCAGAACGCCGGGAACAGCCAGCAGAATGGCGCCGGTTTTTTGCGCCCATCGCGGCGCGGGTTCGTTACCTGAAACCCACCCTGCGATCAGGATCGCCAGAACCGGGTAAAGGGGCAGAACATAGTGCGGCAGCTTGGTCGGCACCACTTCCAGCAGCAGCCAGAACGGCACCAGCCACGCCAGCAGAAACAGCCCCGTCGTCGCCCTGCGGTTGCGGACTGCCCAACCCGCGACCTGCGGAAGGAAGGCCGCCCATGGCCAGAAAGTGATCCACACCAGAGCAAGATAGAGACCCGGCGGCCCCCAATGCTTTTCCTGGCCCGAGGTCAGCTTGGCGCCCATGTCCTTGCCAAGAGATTCCGCAAAGAAGGACCCACCGGAGACCTGCCAGATCGCGATCAGCCATGGCGCCACCAGCAGAGCCGTCAGCGCCAAACCAGGCAGCGTGTGAAGCCGGCGCATTCGCGCACGGGTTTCCGCCCGCCATGCCAGCGCAATCAGCGCGAAAATCGCGATGACCGGAACAATCGGCCCTTTCAGCAGGATCGACGCGGCGATGGATAACCAGAAGACCAAGGCAGCGCCCCAACCTCCGCGTCCAAAAAAGAGATGGGCCATACCGCCCAGCGCCCCGGCGGCCGAGGCGGCCAGCGCAGCATCGGTTTTCGCGATATGGCCCTCGGCGACCATCAGCAGGGCAGTCGCCATCATTGCACCTGCCAGGGTAGCACCGCTCGCGCCGACCAACGGGCGCGCCGCCCACAATGTGAACAGCGCCGCAAGCCACGCCGCCAACGCAGACGGCAGGCGATAGGCCCAGATCGGCGCTTCGGTCCCACCGAACAGACTGGCAGAGCCAGCCTGCAACCAATAGATCCCGACAGGTTTCTTCCACCGTGGCTGGTCCTGGAAACGGATGTCGATCAGATCGCCCGTTTCCATCATTTGTTTCGAGGCCTGCGCGAAGCGCGCTTCGTCCCGATCGGTTACGGGCATCTGAGCAAGGCCGGGGATCAGCAATGCCAGCGAAATCAGGCTGATCAGGGCCGCTTGGCGCCAGCGCGCCGCAGCGGTCCAGTCGAGCAGCGCGCTCGTGGACTTTTCGATCCGGTCAATCATCCGGGTGGACCCGGATGGGGTCAGTTCGAGGGTGCCGCAGGCAGCGGGATATCGCCATCGCCATCTGTCGGCGTCGGGATCGTCGGCAGTGGGACGCTGTCGCCATCGCCAAGGCCAGGCGTTTCCAGCAGCGATCCGGTGCGCCCGCCTGCCAGGCTGGTCAGGATGATCGATGTGCAAATAAACGCGATCGCCAGCCCCCATGTCACCTTGGAGAGCGCGGTCGCGGCCCCACGGGCCGAAACCAAGCCACCGCCGCCACCACCGATACCCAGTGCACCGCCTTCCGAGCGTTGCAGCAAAACAATCGCGATCAGAAAGAGCGCGATAATCAGGTGTACGATGAGGACGATATTTTCCATGGTAGGGTCCTGGATCTTGTCAAGCTGGCGCTTCTAACGAGTGCAGATGGTCCTGTCGAGGGTGAATGACAAGTGCGTGCGTACCCATTTCCTGCCGATTGTCTGGACCGCATAAGCGACGTGAAGTAGTTGAGAGGCCACCCGATGCCACGGCAACATTGGACTGAATCGTTGGGAATGCTGATGCTGCGCTGGGGTTTGGCGTGGTTCATCTTTGTCTGGGCCGTCGCCAAGTTTACCGCACCCAAGCAATACCAATTCATCATGAAGCGTTTTGACGGCGTCGAGGTCGACATGACCTGGGTATATGTGATCGGGGGCGCACAAGTTCTGATTTGCGTTCTTGTGTTTCTGGGGATGTTCCGATCCTGGAGCTATGCGGCATTGGCCATCATACACGGGTTCACGATCAGCCGGGTTTGGGAGAAACTGATTTATCCCTTTGCCGTTTCGGAGAAGGGGTTCCCGGTCAATCGCAACTCGTCCATCGCCCTGGCGGTGTTTTTGGCCATGGTCGCGCTTTGGCTTTTGCGCAACCGGGATGAGTGGTCTGTCGATGGCTGGTGGAAGCGCCAACGGGAAGCGCGCTGATCGATGTACGAGGGCGACAGCTTCTTCACCCTTTCTGGTGGCGGTCAGATCGGGCTGGCCGTGCTGTCCGGGATAATGTCGGTTGCAATGGTCTGGCTGACGTGGCGGCTTGCGCGGGCGTGGGCCCTGCCGATCCGCATTGTGATTTGGGCGGCTTTGTTCGTCGCGTTCGTCTGGCTCTCGCCGCAGATCTACTACTTCTACTACATGACGATCATCGACGGTTTGCCGCTGCAGGTTGTGATCAAGTCCTGGCCTGATTTCAATACGTTGGAACACGATGCCGATTTTTCCAGCCGGTCAATGGCAGCGGACGCCCGTGCTGGTTTGGGGCTGCTGATGCTGTCCGCGGCGCTGGCGGCTGGTCTTGACAGCCGCTGGCGGCGCTTTCACCAAGACCGGGAGAGAGATCAGGCCAGGAGAGAGAGATGAAAACGCGAATTACCGAGATGTTCGGAATCGAGCACCCCATCATCCAGGGCGGCATGCACTATGTCGGCTTTGCCGAACTGGCAGCGGCAGTCTCGAATGCAGGCGGACTGGGCATCATTACCGGCCTGACCCAGGGCACGCCGGAAAAGCTGGCGACTGAAATCGCCAGGTGCCGGGACATGACCGACAAACCGTTTGGCGTGAATCTGACTTTCCTGCCGTCACTGGCACAGCCCGATTATCCGGGTCTGGTCAAGGCCGTAATCGATGGCGGCGTCACCGTCGTTGAAACGGCGGGCCGCAATCCCCAACAGGTGATGCCCTATCTTAAAGACGCCGGGATCAAGGTGATCCACAAATGCACGTCAGTGCGCCATTCGCTGAAAGCGCAGTCCATCGGTTGCGATGCCGTTTCGGTGGATGGGTTCGAGTGCGGTGGCCACCCGGGCGAGGACGACATTCCGAATATGATCCTGTTGCCGCGGGCGGCGGATGAGCTGGAGATTCCATTCGTCTCGTCAGGCGGTATGGCCGATGCCCGGTCGCTGGTGGCGTCGCTGGCAATGGGGGCCGACGGCATGAATATGGGCACCCGGTTCATGGCAACGACCGAGGCGCCGATCCACGACAACGTCAAGCAGGCAATTCTGGCGGCGAGCGAGCTGGACACGCGGCTGGTGATGCGGCCCCTGCGCAACACCGAGCGGGTGTTGAACAACCCTGCGACCGAGCGCGTGCTGGAAGTCGAGCGCGAGAAGGGGACGGACCTGAAATTCGAGGACATCATAGATCAGGTTGCTGGCGTCTATCCCAAGGTCATGTTGGACGGCGCCGCCGACACCGGTGTGTGGTCCTGCGGTATGGTTGCGGGCCTGATCGACGACATCCCGACCTGCAAAGAGCTGATCGACCGGATTATGTCCGAGGCCGACGCATTGATCCGCAAACGCCTGGAGGGAATGCTGGCGGCCTGAGGGGTACCGGCACACCGTTTTCGACTGCGCCCAGCACCAAGAGAAAGCAGCCTATGACTTACAATACTCTGACCTACGACCTGACCGGCGGCGTTGCGACGATTACGTTGATGCGTCCCGATGACGCCAACGCCCTGAACGGCGAGGCCTTTCGCGAGATCTGGGATGTTTCTCTGATCTGTGACAGCGATCCGAATGTTCGGGCGGTGATACTCACTGCGACCGGGCGGATGTTCTGTTCAGGCGGCGATCTTAAGGATTTTGCGTCACGCGGCGATGACCTGCCACGGTATCTGACTGAGTCTGCAACGTTGTTCCACGCCGCGGTCACGCGCTTTCAACGGATGGATGCGCCGGTGGTCATTGCGGTCAACGGGGTCGCGGCAGGTGCGGGAATATCGTTGGTTGCGACCGGTGATGTGGTTCTGGCGTCGGAAGAGGCGCTGTTCGTGTCCGCCTATACGGCGTCAGGCCTGACCCCCGATGGCAGCTCGACCTACTTCCTGGCCAAGCATGTCGGGTTGATGCGCGCCAAAGAGCTGATCCTGATGAACCGCAGACTGACCGCGGCCGAGGCGCTGGATTGGGGACTGGTGACGAAAGTCGTACCGGGCGACGGCCTGATGGATGCGGCAAGAGAGATCGCAGCAGGCTTTGCCAAAGGCCCGACCAAAGCTTATGGCGGCGCGAAGCGGCTGTTGTTGAGCGCCTTTGACGGATCGCTGGAAGCGCAGTTGGAAAAGGAATCCGTCTCGATTGCCGATATGGCCCGCACCCGCGATGGCCGCCACGGGATCGAAACTTTTGCCGCCCGCGGTACGCCGACATTCGAGGGGCGGTGAGGCGCTGTCGGCAGCATTCGCAGGGTTAGGGTCAGGGCGGGCCGCGCAACAAAGCCCGTCCGACGCCAAAGCATATCAGGTCCCCGACGAGAGTGGTCAATCGGTATAGCCCGATTGCCAAAAGCGCTGCAGGTTCGCCCAGCGACGGCGCAGAGAGTGCCAGAAGCGCTGCCTCCCGAGGCCCTAAGCCGCCGGGTGCGCCGGGGACGACGAACCCTGCGATCCATGCGATTACGGCAAGCCCGGCCAGGCCGGGACCAGCCTGGGGCACGATCAGCTTGCTGATCCCATAAAACGCCAGGCCCGACAGTGCGAAGAAAACGGCCAGCGCCGCCAACGCGGCGGTGACTTCGGCCACGGCGGCGCGAAACCGGAAGATCAAAGCCGCATAGCCAGCAATCAAGACCGCCGCCCCAATCAGCAGCGCCAGCGGATTGTTCTCAATCCACGGGGTTTGGCTGTCGGACATCGGGAATAGCGATAAGAACAGGCCTGCAATCAGGGCCGCCGTGACGACCATCGCAGCGCTTTCGAACAAAAAGGCACGAAAGAGGATCGCGTGGGTTCGATCCTCGCCCTTAAGTCGAAAATGCCGGGTCAACAGATGCCCGACATTTCCGGGCAGGTATTTCGCGATCTGCGTATCGGCGAAAATGCCAAAGTTCCGGCGCCTGCCCAGACCGCCGCCGCCTGCGACACGCAACATTCGATGCCAGTTTTCGGCGACCAGAAATAGCGCCCCGCCATAGATCGCAGCGAACAGAACTGACACTGCCAGGGCATCTGATCGTGGGCGCAGATCGGCAAGCTGGTTGAAATTGCCCACCGCGACCCAGCCGACAAACCCGATTGAGGCCACCGTGATCACCGGCAGCAATCGACGGCCCAGGCGTGTCAATGCCGTTATCGTCGTTGCCTCGGTCATTCGCCGGGCGGGATCACGGCCGGATCAGCGGCAATCAGCGTTGTTTGATCGGGATAGGGTAAGCCGGGCGTCAGCCCGCGGGTCTGAACCGAGGATAGTCCGGATGCCTCGATTGCCAGGCGATACCGGGTCCGGCCAGAGTTATCGAACAGGATCATGCCCCCTGGCGCCAGGCGCATCGCCGCGTGTCTGAGACAGGCTGCGCGAGCGCGGCCATCGATTACGATCAAGTCGAACCGATCGCTTTGCCGGTCGATCGCCTGCGCGTAGTGCCGAAATCCGGCGGTCCTCCAACCCGGTTTATCGGAGCGGTAGTCGGGATCGACGTTTGCCTCCGGCGGCACAAAGTTCAACGTAACCGGCGCGCTGGCTGGTAACCGCGACCGGACAAGGCGGTGCCAGGTTTCATCGTGCTCGGTGCTGATCACTTCTTGGGCGCGATGCGATAACCACACGGTGCTGGCGCCGCTTCCATACTCGAATACCCTTGCTGTGGGCCGGGCCGCCAGAAATGCCTCGGTTCGCGCGATTGCATCAAATGTCCACCAGGGCAGATCCAACGCGATCATGTCATCGATGTCGTGTATTGCGAACAGGCTGCGCAGCCAGCGGCACCATCGGCCGGATCGTGGTCCGCCAAAACGCTGCAGCAAACCGGTCCGTTTCAAGGGCCAGCGGATCACGCGCATGACAAACACGTAAACCCGCTTGACCGTTGGCGAGATCGGAGGCACCGGTCAGCCTCTAGTTTCGCTGGGCGGGTCCAAAGCGCATAATTCTTCGATCCGGCTATCGTTGAACCCTTTTTTGCGGGCCAGATCCTGACACTGCTCAAACGACCATTCCGAAAACGGTGCGTATTCGCGCAACAGGCTTTTGTTCAGGCTGACGGTCGATTGCAGCGCGACCAGCGTAAAGCACAGCATCAGACCCAGAGTCGCTTGCCGAGGCGGAGAGAATATTTGCCCTCTTCCGGTCGCCTGGCGCGCAAGTGCAACGACCGCAAGCGACGCGAAGAAGGGCCAGAGGTCGACGCGGTAGCGAAGCGTTACCGTCGGGTAACTCAGCATCATCAGCGCGCCGATCCCCGTCGCGATCAACAGAACCCACGCCCGGCGCGACTGTGATCTTGCGGCGAAAGGCGCAGCCAGGATCAGGACGATCCAGGGCAGCCATAAGGGGACAAAACCAATAAAGGGCGGTTCGTGCCACGGATTGCCAAAGGGGGCTATCAAACCGCGCCAGACGCCTTCCAGCCAATCGGCATAGGGACCTGCGATGGCCGAGTAGATCAGAAAATTCGGTGCGATCCGGCCGGGATGAAACCGGCCATGCTTGTTGATCGCATCGGGTTGGGGATGGCTGAGACCATGGGGCCAATAGCTTGATCCGTGTTCCAGCACATCCGGCTGTAGGGCGCCATGCAGCATTAAAGCGTTGCCAGCGCGTATCTCGTTCATTGCCAAGAGTGCCAAGCCGCCGGCGAATAAAATGAATGTACCGATCGCCAGCCGGGGAACGGTACGCATCCCGTGACGCCGCAGCGCAATCAGCATCACAAGAATTGCACCCGCATAAAGGCCGATGGCCAGATGCGGCCGGGCATGCAGAACGGCGGCGGCCATGATGGTGATCGGTATGACGCAAGCGAGCGGGTCTTTACCGCGCAGGATCATGCCGCTGAGGACAAGGACAAACCCGCCAATGGCCATATAGGCGAACGCAACCGGTTCGTGGAACAAAGATGAATTACTGACCAGAACCGGACCCGGCGCAGCGATCCAGACCATCAGGCCGATCAATAGCAAGGCCCGGCTGGCGCCGGGACCATCGGGCAAGTGGGGCGTCAGGACACGTACAAACGTAACATGATACAAAGCAGTACCGATAACCGCCATCGACCATATCGCGACAGCGTGGGTGGGGAAGCTAATCAGATCGACAAACGGTGCCATGAATGCGCGAAACAACAGCGGCGCCATTCCGTGATAGACATAGGCCCGCCCATCAGCGTCGTAATGGCCTTCATAGCTGGCGATGCGAACGGGAATGTCCAGCCGCCCTTCGCTGACTGACAAAAAGTAATAGTCGTAGATCCGGGTGCCGAAATAGGGGAATTCGGCCGGAGGCTCCCACGCCATCAGTGCGCCGTAGGCGGCGGCGCCCAGGACCATCACCGCAAGGGTGATTGCGTTCCTAGCCGTCGCGGTTGCCATCGAGTTCCAGCTTTCGAACGCGTTCCAGCGTCATTTCGATCAGTCGGCGGTTCGATGCGATGATGTCGGCCAGGATCGCGATCATCAGCGTCAGATAGCCGAGAATGAAGAACATCGAGCCGAGGACCAGTGACTGAACATGGCCGTCACCGTCGCCAGAGAAATAGAACCAGAGAAACCGCAGGATCGGCAAAGTGCCGATCAGCATCATCACAGCGGCCAGCAGTCCGATCGCCCGCAAGGGGCGATACATGATATAGGCCCGAACGATGGTGAAGACCTGGCGCGCAACAAAGCCCAGCATTGACTTGGCCAGCCGCGACGGCCGGGTCGATGGGTTGGTTTCGACCGCGACCGATACGATCTTCTGCCCGCGGCGCCCTGCCTGGATCAGCGTCTCGGTCGTGTAGCTGAACGAGGATAGAACATTTGTCTGCATCGCGGCCTTGCGCGAATAGGCGCGAAACCCCGAAACCGCATCGTTCACATCCAGGCCCGAAAGGCGGCGGACCACATGGGTGCCGGCCCGCTGCAAACGCTTTTTCAGCCAGGAAAACTCGGTCGAGGCGCTGGTGTTCCGGTCGCCGACGACCACATCGGCGCGGCCTTCGAGAATTGGGTTGATCAGGGCGGGGATCGATGTGCCGCGATACTGGTTGTCGCCATCGGTGTTCACGATGATATCGGCGCCTGCCGCCAGGGCGGCATTCAAACCACGCTCGAACGTTCTGGCCAACCCGATATTTCCAACATTGCTGATGATATGATCGACACCCAACTGCCGGGCAATTTCGGCTGTACCGTCGGTCGAGCCATCGTCAATGACCAATATCTCGACCTCGTCGATGCCCTCAATCTGGCGCGGGATATCGTCGACGACGCCCGCCAACGTGTCGGCTTCGTTGTAGCAGGGTATCTGTACGATCAGTTTCACGTTCGCAGCGATCTCCGTATTCGGTCTCAGGCGAACTTATCTTTGCGAAATACGACGATAGTTTGGATGCCGCAATGCGCTGGTACTAATCCTCCATCTCGGCACGCAATTGCTGACGCAGTACATCGATGGGAACACGCTTTCCATCTTGCTTAAAACACCAATACGTCCAGCCATTGCAACTTGGCGCGCCTTCCAGGGCGGCACCGACCTTGTGGATCGAGCCTGCCGTATCGGCTGAAACCAAGGTTCCATCTGCCCGTACCTTGGCTGAATGCCGACCGTTCAACGATTCCAAGACATCGCCAGGCTCCAGCAGTCGGCGCTCGACCAATTGACCAAAGGGAATGCGCGGGGCATCGCGCTTGGACCGGGTGACTTCCAACGATTTCAGATCATGGCGTTTGGTCGCGGCCAGGCGCTTGCGCGCGGCGGCGATATAGCCTGCCTCTTGCTCGATCCCGATATAATGCCGGCCCAGACGTTTGGCGACGGCACCCGTCGTGCCGGTTCCGAAGAACGGGTCCAGTATCACGTCACCTGGATTGGTCGATCCAACCAAGATCCGGTGCAGTAGTGCCTCGGGTTTTTGGGTCGGGTGCGCTTTTGCGCCGTCGCTGCCTTTTAGACGTTCGGACCCGGAGCAGATGGGCAGAACCCAGTCAGACCGCATCTGCAGCCCATCATTCAGTTCCTTCAGCGCATCATAGTTAAAGGTTGGTCGCCCTGCATCCGAGGGCGCGGCCCAGATCAGAGTTTCATGCGCATTGGTGAACCGCTTTCCCCGAAAGTTCGGCATTGGATTGGTCTTGCGCCAGACGACATCGTTCAGAATCCAAAAGCCCAGGTCCTGCAATGCCGTGCCGAGACGGAAAATATTGTGATAGGATCCGATCACCCACAACGCGCCGTCGGGCTTTAGAATGCGCCGCGCTTGCGTCAGCCAGGCGCGGCTGAAATCATCATAGGCGGCGAAGCTGTCAAATTGATCCCAATCGTCGTCGACTGCATCGACCAGGCTGTTATTGGGGCGGTGCAATTCGCCCTTCAACTGAAGATTATAGGGCGGGTCGGCGAAGATCATGTCGACCGATGCATCCGGCAACGACGCCATTGCGCGAACGCAATCCCCGGCGATGATCGTGTCAAATTTCAAGTCGTTCACGGCCATACCGGTCCCTTCGCTACGCCATCCCCCGATGGTGCGTGCAGAATAGCGGCGAATGATTCGGCGTCAATATACTTTTGAATCAGTATCTTATCTAATTTTCTTCAAGCATTGCATCGCGTATCGGCCGGAAGCTCCTGCGATGATGAGGCGTCACGCCAACGCTCCACAACGCCCTTCGATGCTCTGGTGTGCCGTACCCAGCGTTTCGTTCCCATCCAAACCCCGGATGTTGCAGGGCCAGTTCAGCCATGATCCGGTCGCGGGTAACCTTGGCGATGATCGAGGCCGCCGCGATTGATAGTGATCGGCCATCGCCACCGATTTCGGCGCGCGCAGGCAGATCCAGGGCGTGCGGTACATGCCGCCCGTCGATCAGCACAAAGGCGGGGCGGCGCGGCAAGGCGTCCAGCGCGCGTGCCATAGCCAGATCATTGGCCCGGGCAATGTTGATCCGGTCAATCTCTTCAACCGTCCCAATCCCGATCGCTGTCTCCGCGTGTTGCCGGATCAGATCGTACAGCACCTCGCGGCGCTTGGCGGTCAGTTTCTTGGAATCGTCCAGTCCGTCGGGCACATTTGCCCGGTCCAGAATAACGGCGGCGGCGACGACCGGCCCGGCCCAGGGGCCACGCCCGGCCTCGTCAACGCCCGCGATCGGGGCCGGATACTGATCCTCAAGCTCGAAGTTCGGCATGCGCCCATGATGATGGATCGCAGCACGGACGAAAAGGGGGGATCGCCACCGCGTTCACCGGCAACCCGGCCAACGCCCCATATCAGCATGAAAGTGATCTGCGTGCAGGGCGTTGTAGTCCGGTGACAACACCAGATTGAACCAATCGCATAAACCGTCGCGCGCCTCGCGCAGAAATTCCGCGGTCGCCTTGTCGCCGCTCCAGCCCGAGATCAGCGAAATTCGCCTTCCATCGGCCAGCGTGAAACCCGATATATCAACCGCATTGGCGGTGGCATGTTCGCTCATCCTGCTCGACGTGCCGGTGCCGGTTCGCATACCGCGGCAGGAATAACTGTCAAAGTGATGGATTTGCGCGACGCCAGTCCCGAAATGACGGCGTGCGGCGCCCTGCAGCGCGTGGCGTTCCCAAAGGTAAAGACGCGCCGCCATCTCGCAGGTCGTCACCATTGGCTTCATCCGCGCGGACGACAGGGCGCCGACCCTTGTGCGGTTTCGGATATGGCAGTTTTCTGAATGCCCGAAGTCGGTCAGAAAGGCCGTGTTCGACGGGGTTCGCGACAATGCGTCCCGGCAAAAGGCAGCGTTGTGTCCCAACGCCCGCACTTTCAGGCGGCTGACAAAATTGGGCGCGGCGTTCAGGTCCAATGGCGCGAACGGGTTCCAACGGCCCGGAACATCCTCGGGCCGGAGGACCGTGAAGGCGGCGATCATCAGAATCGCGAACGATGAAAAAAGGCGGCCCATTTGGGTATGCTACGGACGCACCGCGGCGCGCAAAAGGCTCTGCACAAAAGTTACGGGCAACGGGTGCAGGATGCGTATCGCCCCGCCAGGCAGGCGCAATAACATCGATTCACCGGCGTGGCAGCACAGTGACCGAAGAGGCAGGGTTCGGTCGGCCGGCGCCAGGACCGATCAGTAATCCAAAAGAAAGCGGGATGGACGACGCGCCACCCCGCTGAATTCACCTATGCCGCGTCGGCGGCAACCTCGATCAGTACCGGTAGTGATCCGCCTTGTACGGCCCTTCGGTACTAACACCGATATAGTCGGCCTGTTCCTTCGACATCTCGGTCAGTTTTGCACCAACCTTGGCCAGGTGCAGTTTGGCGACCTTCTCGTCCAGATGCTTCGGCAGCATATAGACGTCGTTCTTGTAGGCATCGCCATTGGTCCAAAGCTCGATCTGTGCCAGCGTCTGGTTGGTGAAGCTGGCCGACATCACGAATGACGGGTGGCCCGTCGCGTTGCCCAGGTTCAGAAGACGGCCTTCCGACAACAGGATCATACGATTGCCGGACGGCATCTCGATCATGTCGACCTGATCCTTGATGTTCGTCCATTTATGGTTCTTCAGGGCTGCGACCTGAATTTCGTTATCGAAGTGGCCGATATTGCCGACAATTGCCATGTCCTTCATTTCACGCATATGTTCGATGCGGATGACGTCCTTGTTGCCGGTCGTGGTGACGAAGACATCGGCGGAGGCAACGACATCTTCCAATTGAACCACCTCAAAGCCGTCCATGGCGGCTTGCAGGGCGCAGATGGGGTCGATTTCGGTAACCTTGACGCGGGCGCCCGCGCCTTGCAGCGAAGCAGCTGAACCTTTGCCGACATCGCCATAGCCGCAGACCACGGCGACTTTACCGGCCATCATGGTGTCGGTGGCACGGCGGATGCCGTCGACCAGCGATTCCTTACAGCCGTATTTGTTGTCGAATTTCGATTTTGTCACCGAGTCGTTCACATTGATCGCCGGGAACGGCAGGTGGCCGTCGCGGCTGAGTTCATACAGGCGGTGAACGCCGGTCGTGGTTTCTTCCGAAACGCCTTTGATTTGATCGCGGACTTTCGTGAACCAGCCCGGGCTGGTCGCCATACGCTTGGCGATCTGCGACTTGATCACGGCCTCTTCGTCGGAGGACGGGACTGGAATAATGTCTTCGCCCGCTTCGGCCCGTGCGCCCAGCAGGACATACAGCGTCGCATCACCGCCATCGTCCAGGATCAGGTTCGGGCCGTCGTCGAACTGGAAAGACTTGTCCAGATAGTCCCAGTGTTCTTCCAGCGACTGACCCTTGACGGCAAAGACCGGCACGCCGGTTTCGGCAATCGCTGCTGCCGCGTGATCCTGGGTCGAGAAGATGTTGCACGACGCCCAACGAACATCGGCGCCCAGCGCGGTCAGCGTTTCGATCAGAACGGCCGTCTGGATGGTCATGTGCAGCGAGCCGACGATCCGTGCACCTTTCAGCGGCTGGGACGTGCCATACTCCTCGCGCGTTGCCATCAGGCCGGGCATCTCTGTCTCGGCAATGTCGATCTCTTTACGGCCAAAATCGGCCAGCGAGATGTCCTTGACGGCATAGTCGGTCATGTCTTGCTCCTCGTGCGGCCCGGGCACAGTCGGCGGGCCGGTCCAAATACCGGCGCGCCCTATAACAGGCAAAGCGTTCAGGAACAATGAGCGCGAAGAGGCCGTTTGTCGCGTTGCCGAGGCAACGAAATGGGCACTGGACCCGTGGCGGCTGCCGACGCTAGGGTTGTTCCATTGGCCCGGGATAACCGCTCGGTTGTGCTGGCCAGAACGGTTTTCGGGGGGAGAGATGGGAAAATATCTGCTCGGTATCATTACGGCGCTGATCGTTGTTGCAGCATTGGTCATCTGGTTCAGCCGTCCGGGGACGATATCTGACACAGACACCCCGGCGTCATCCGAAACCGAGAAGGAAGGTTAGCTTCGGATTGCCGACCACTGGAACGCATGAAAGAGTGATGTCACGGGTAGTGCGAAACCTTGCCGACGTGACGATTTCTGAAACATGACTGCCCGCGCTTGGCAAAGAATGCTGTCCGGGCGTCGGCTGGACCTGCTGAACCCTTCGCCTCTGGACATCGAGATAGAAGACATTGCGCACGGGTTGGCGCGCGTTGCGCGCTGGAACGGCCAGACCATCGGCGCGCACCCATATTCGGTGGCCGAACACTCGTTGCTGGTCGAACAGATTGTCCGCATTTACAAGCCGAAGTCGACACCGGCAGAACAGATGACCGCCCTGCTACATGACGCGCCGGAATATGTGATTGGCGACATGATCTCGCCCTTCAAAGCGGCGCTTGGCCTGGATTATAAGGCGTTCGAAGCGCGGCTCGAGGCTGCGGTACATATCCGTTTCGGGCTGGCGCCACAGCCGCCCGAGGCTTTGCAGAAACTCGTCAAACGCGCTGACCGGGCCTGCGCCTGGTTCGAGGCGACGCAACTTGCTGGGTTTTCCGAGGCGGAGGCATCGCGCCATTTTCGGCGTCCGCGGTTCAAAGGCGCCCACGATATTCGCCTTGCGCCCAAACCGACCAACCAGGTTCAGAAGTCATTTCTGTCCCGTTTTAGGGCGATTCAGGCGAAGTTTTCGCAATAATTGCCCGGATTTAGTGGATAAACCGACTAAAATTCATTCTGAATTTACTAAATCTTCAGGTCCTAAGCCCATGGTTCGCCATACTTATCGCGCATGAATGCGGAAGGGCAAAGATATGTCGCAGGTGCTTACGGGTGGCGAGCCGACTGACCAGATCGTCGTACGGCTGGAGGAGACCCGGCCACAGATTTTGGGCATTCAAGCGATTGATATTTGTGTCAGTTCCGTGCGCGTGCGGTTCGGATCTGTCGCCGCCCACGGCGTCGATCAGGTATTTCAGCCGGACGTCGGTCAAATCGTTCGATCTATCTGCGACGGCGTTGCACATTCGGTCGGATGTGTGGACCGGCCAGACTTTTTTCTGCGAAGCAGGGGTCTGACGATCGAGGGCTATTCAATCTCGGTCACGATCGGCCGCGATAATCTTCGCCGGTTCAAATTGCGGTTCCACAGGGCAACCGGCAATGCGCTGGCTATTTTCAAACTGTCGCCAGGACAGGATACGGGCTTGGCCTTGTTCACCCCGCGCATTCTTTCTGGGCCGGAAGATCAATTGACCAGCGAGCGCTTGTTCAACGAGATGTTGTCCCAGCTTTATCTTCCTCTGGTCAATCTCAACACATATCTGGGCCACGTCCTAGACGGGTCGGTCAATGACCGGGGCACGTCGCTGTCGAATTCGGTCGTGCAGCTGAAAACACGAGCGGAAACACTGCAATTCGCATTCGACCGGTTGATTTCGAGCATGATGGTCGAGAAGTATTCGGCCCGGGACGTATCCGAAATGGCGGCCAGCACCGCTGCCTGAGCACACGGTGCCGCTGCGGGCTGGCGAAGGCCCGCGATTTCTGTATAAGCCCCGCCAAAGACACGCAGGCGGACGGGGCAAATGTCAGCAGAACCGATCAAGGTCGTGATCCTGGCAGGCGGGCTGGGCACACGCATTTCGGAAGAAAGTCACCTTCGCCCAAAGCCGATGATCGAAGTCGGCGGCCGACCGATCCTTTGGCATGTGATGAAGATCTATGCGGCCCATGGCCTGACCGACTTTGTCATCTGCTGCGGATATCGCGGTTATATGATCAAGGAATACTTCGCGAATTTCGTGCTGCATTCCTCGGATGTGACGATCGACACCGCTAGTGGGCAGATCACCTATCATTCAACCGACAGCGAACCCTGGCGCGTTACGCTGGTCGATACGGGTGCCGAGACGATGACGGGCGGGCGCGTGCTCCGCGTTGCCGATTACCTGGGCGACACGTTCTGTCTGACCTATGGCGACGGTGTCTCGGATGTCGATCTGACTGCTGAACTGGCCTTTCACAAGTCTCACGGCAAACAGGCGACAGTTGCCAGTGTCGTGCCCCCCGGGCGCTATGGCGCCCTGGAGATCGTCGAGGGTCAGGTAAAACGCTTTGTTGAAAAGCCGCCCGGTGATGAGGGCCGGATCAATGGCGGGTTTTTCATACTCCAACGCCCGGTGCTGGAGCGCATCAGCGGCGACCAGACCTTTTGGGAACGCGAACCGCTGGAGGGACTGGCAGCCGATGGTCAGTTGATGGCTTGGGATCATCAGGGTTTCTGGCACCCGATGGACACGCTGCGTGACAAGAACCATCTTGAAGGCCTCTGGTCTGCTGGCGACGCACCCTGGAAGATCTGGAAAGATGGCCGCTGATCCAGCCTTCTGGCGCGGGCGCAGGGTTCTGCTGACCGGCCACACAGGATTCAAGGGCGCCTGGTGCGCCCGGTGGTTAACCACTATGGGCGCCGATGTCACAGGTTTCGCCCTGCCACCTGACACCGATCCCAATATGTTCGAGCTTGTCGATACCGGCGCGGTTTCGTTTCTGGGCGATCTGCGCGACCGCGCGGCGGTGCTGGCGGCTGTCCGGCAGGCACAGCCGCAGTTGGTTCTGCATCTGGCGGCCCAGCCGATTGTCCGCGAAGGCTACAGCGATCCGGTCGGCACCTTTGGGACCAATGTGATGGGAACCGTGCATCTGCTGGACGCGCTGCGCGGGCAGCAGGACCTGCAGGCGGTGCTGATCGTCACGACCGACAAAGTCTATGAAAACGACGAACAGGGCCGGGCCTTTACCGAAGCCGACCGGCTGGGCGGACATGATCCCTATGCTGCGTCGAAGGCCGCGGCGGAACTGGCGACGGCCTCCTTCGCTCAATCGTTCTTTGACGCAGCGGGCGTCCCCGTTGCGACTGCCCGCGGCGGCAATGTGATCGGCGGCGGCGATTTTGCTGCCGATCGTCTGGTCCCCGATATCGTCCGCGCTCTTCGCAACAATGGGACGCTGGAGCTGCGAAACCCCAATGCCACGCGCCCTTGGCAACATGTGCTGGACTGCCTGGATGGGTACCTTACGGTTATGCAATCGATGATCACCGACCCGGACACACCGCTTGCCGTCAATATCGGCCCGCACGATCCGGCCGATCAGCGAACTGTTGCACAGGTCACGACAGCGATGCAGGGCGCCCTGGGCACCGCCGGGGCGTGGAGCCTGGACACTGAAGAAAGCCCGCGCGAAATGTCGGCCTTGGCACTGGACCCGGCCCTTGCGCGGGACCGGCTGGGTTGGCAGGCACGCCTGAATTCAGATCAGGCGATCAGATGGACTGCCGATTGGTATGCGGCCTGGGCCAATCATGCTGATATGACCAGCATGACCGATCACCAGATCGATGAATATCGAACGCAGGAAGGGCGGGTATGAGCCACAATTGCCGTTATTGCGATACGCCCCTATCACTGAGTTTTGCCGATCTCGGTGCGACACCACTGGCCAATTCCTACCTGGAGAACACCGACGCTGCGAAAAAGGCCGAACGGTCGTTTCCGCTGCATGTGATGGTCTGCCGCCGATGCCGCCTAACCCAGACAACCGAAACGGTTCCTGCAGATGCGATATTTGACCATGACTACGCCTATCTCAGCTCGTATTCGGCCAGTTGGGTCGCCCATGCCAAGCGGTATGCAGCCGCGATGACCGGACAGTTCGGCCTGGGACCGGACAGTCTGGTGGCCGAGATCGCGTCGAATGACGGATATCTCTTACAGCACTTCGTCGGGGCGAACGTGCCTGTGCTGGGGATCGAGCCTGCCGGTCATGCCGCCGAACTGGCCGAGAAGCGGGGCGTTCCGACGCGGGTGGAGTTCTTTGGAATCGACGCCGCCGCAGCCCTGCGCGCCCAGGGCGTTCAGGCGGACCTGATCGCGGCGAACAACGTTTTGGCCCATGTCCCAGATATCCGCGATTTCGCTGGCGGGTTTCCGGTTCTGCTGGCGCCTGAAGGCGTGGTCACGTTCGAGTTTCCACATCTTCTGAACCTGATCCGGTATGTGCAGTTCGACACGATCTATCACGAGCATTATTCCTATCTGTCGCTGTTGTTTGTCGAACAACTGCTGGCGAGTGCGGGACTGCGGGTATTCGATGTGGAAGAGCTGCCGACCCATGGCGGATCGCTTCGGGTTTTTGCCTGCCACAACGATGCCTCGCATCCCCTTCAGCCAGGCGTTGCAAAGGTGCGCGGTAACGAGGCTGCGCATGGGCTGGACACCGATCTGGCCTATACGTCCTTTGGCGCGCGGATCGAAACCGTCAGAACCGGTTTTCTCGATTTCTGTGCCAAGGCCGAAAGCCAGGGCAAAAAGGTTGCCGGTTATGGCGCGGCAGCGAAGGGCAACACGTTCCTGAACTTTTGCGGTGCCGGGCTGCAAACGCTGATCATGGTCGCCGATGCCAATCCTGAAAAGCAGGACAAGCTTTTGCCCGGCACACATATTCCGGTGGTTTCGCCGGATCGGCTGATGGCAGAACGCCCGGATTATGTCGTTATCCTGCCGTGGAACCTGCGCGATGAAGTCTCGGGCCAATTGGACGGGATTCGCGACTGGGGCGGTCGGTTTGTGACGGCGATCCCTGATTTGGATGTCTTTTGATGTTGTTTCACACGACCGACCTGCCGGACGTGATGAGGGTCGAGGCGGAACCCCATGGCGATGCCCGCGGCCAATTCGCCAGGCTGTATTGTCCGCTGGAGTTCGCCGCTGCCGGGATCGATTTTTCACCCACGCAAGTGAACCTGTCCACCAACTCCGAGCATCTGACCCTGCGCGGAATGCACTTTCAAAAGCCGCCCTTTGCCGAGGCAAAGCTGGTTCGCGTCGTCCGGGGGCGGGCCTGGGACGTCGTTGTCGATTTGCGGCCTGGACCGACCTGGGGCAGGTGGATCGCAGCGGAGCTATCGGCGGATCAGATGAATGCTCTTTTCCTACCGGAAGGTGTCGCGCATGGGTTTCTGACATTGGCGGCCGACACGCATATTCTTTATCAGATGGGCCGAGACTACATGTCCGGCAAGGCGGATGGGCTCCGCTGGGACGACCCGAACCTCGCGATCGAATGGCCGGACAAACCGGCGGTTCTGTCGGATCAGGACCGGGCTTGGCGCGATCTTGCGCAGCGCGGCGATTTGCGCTGATGAGGATATCATGGCTCGACTGCTTTGCCGATCCATGCATCCTTTCACCGGCTAATCAGAGCCCCGTTCTTTGCGGGATGTAGGAGGACGACATGACGACAATTCTGCTGATCGGATGTGGGAATATGGGCTTCGCAATGCTCAACGGCTGGCTCAGCGCGGACCCCGATTTGGATGTCCATGTGGTCGAGCCGACCGAAGCCCTTCAAGGTCGCGCGGCTGCATTGGGTGCAGAAGTCGTGGCTGACCGCGGCGAACTGGCTGACGGGCTGTCGCCCGATCTGGCGATCCTGGCTGTGAAGCCACAGTCGATGGGCGTCGTGGTCCCGCGATACGCCGATATGGCAGGGGGTCCTGCAACCTTTGTTTCGGTCGCAGCGGGGACAACCGTGGGCACGTTGGCGGCGATGCTGCCCGGCGCCACACCGATCATCCGTTGTATGCCGAACACGCCCGCGGCGATCGGTGTCGGCATGATGGTCTGCTATGGCAATCAGCACGTCACCGAGGCTGCGCGAGCGCTGACGACAAAGCTGCTGGCTGCATCCGGGGAAGTCGACTGGATCGATGACGAAGCGCTGATGGATGCTGTGACCGCCGTTTCGGGATCGGGCCCCGCCTATGTCTTTCATATGATCGAGACATTGGGGAATGCTGGGACAGAAATGGGCTTGCCGCCCGATCTGGCGGCGCGCATGGCAATGCAAACCGTGATGGGTGCGGGTCAGTTGGCGGCGCAATCCAGCGACCCGCCCGGCACGCTGCGCGAGCAGGTGACCAGTCCGGGCGGAACCACTGCCGCAGCACTTGGCGTCCTGATGGGCGATGGGCGGCTTCAGATCCTGATGACGGATGCGGTCCGCGCGGCCCGCGATCGCGGTGCAGAACTGGCCAAGGGTTGAAACGCCTGGACAGCGAGCAATCGATCTTGGGGTCAAAGCCTTAGGCATCCACCATTTCTTCGGCCTTCTCCAGATCGACTGAAACCAACTGGCTGACGCCGCGCTCGACCATCGTAACACCGAACAGCCGGTCCATCCGGCTCATTGTGACGGCATGGTGCGTGATGATTAGGAAACGCGTTTCCGTCAGGCGCCGCATTTCGTCCAGAAGATCGCAGAACCTGGTGACATTGGAATCGTCCAACGGCGCGTCGACCTCGTCCAGCACGCAGATCGGCGCTGGATTGGACAGGAAGACCGCAAAGATCAACGACAGCGCCGTCAGCGTCTGTTCGCCCCCTGACAACAGCGACAGGGTCGACAATTTCTTGCCCGGCGGCTGGCACAAAATTTCCAGCCCAGCGTCCAGCGGATCTTCGCTTTCCACCATGATCAGCCGCGCCTCGCCACCACCGAAGAGATGCCGAAAAAGGTTCGAGAACCGGCTGTTAACTTCCTCGAACGCTTCCAATAGGCGTTGGCGCCCCTCCCGGTTCAACTCGGCAATACCTCGGCGCAACTTGGCAATCGCGGCCTCCAGGTCGTCCTTATCGGCCGCGATGCCATCGCGCTCGGTCCGAACCTCTTCGGCATCCTGCTCGGCACGCAGGTTGACGGCACCCAGCGCGTCGCGTTGACGGCGAAGGCGGCCAACATCCGTTTCGGCTGCCTCCAGCGGTGGCAGATCTTCATCGCCCAGGGTTTCTCGCAATCCTTCAGGATCAGTGTTCAGTTCGGTCTGGATATCCTCGGCCGCATCTTCGACGCGCCCTGCCAACCCGTCCAGGACGGCCTCCAACCGGGCCCGTTCTTCGCGATGCGTCGACGCAATCTTTTCTGCCTCTCGTTCCGCGCTTTCGGTCCGGCGCAGCACAATTTCCGCCTCGGCCAGCCCATCGGCAGCGGCACGGCGCCGATTCTCGGCGGTTTCGATTTCGGTCGACAATGCGCTGCGGCGCTGGGCCAGCAGCGCAGGCTCGTCCGACATCTCGGTCTGGCGGGCTTTGGTATCGGCAATCCGGGCACCAAGTTCGGCGATGCGGTCGCCGGCCTTGGACAGGCGCTCCTGCCATGTCGCCAACTCGCGTCCGACTTCGTCGAGGCGGCGCTGCCGGGCGGTACCGGCGCGTCGGATCTCGTCGGATTGGGCACGGGCCGACAGCATCGCGGTACGCGCAAGATCGACTTCGCCGCGCTGTATTTCGACGGCGCGGCGCGCTTCGGACACATCGCCCAGATCCTCCACATCGCGCATCGCTTCTGTCAGTGCATTGGCAACGCTTTCCAGTTCCTGCTGGCGCATTGCCAGTGCATCGCCCTGGCTGGCCTGGCGCGACCGCAGCATGCCCAGCTCAGCTTCGGCCTTACTCGCAGCGCGGGCCGCATCCGCAGCCGCTTGATCGGCATTGCGGCGGCCAGTGCGGGCTTCGGCCTCGTCCCGGTTCGCCGCATCCAGCGCACCGCGGGCGCCCAGATAGGCATCGGATGCCTTGGCCTTAAGGTCCTCGGCCCGGGCCTGTTGATCCTTCAGGCGGATCAGGCGATTGCGTTGCTGTAACCGCAGGGCCGCAGCGCTCGACGCTTCCCCGGCGCGAACGCGATACCCATCCCAACGCCAGAGATCGCCGTCGCGACTGACGATCCGCTGCCCCGGGCCAAGCGCCGCCTGCAACGCGTCGCCATCTTCGGCGGCAACGATCCCGGTCTGCGACAGACGACGGGTTAGCAGGTCGGGCGCCTCGACATGTTCGCCCAGCGGCCTGGCCCCGTTTGGCAATGGCGCCGCCGGATCGAACGGGTCCAGTTCAGTCCAGCCAGAGGCATCGACTGTTCGCGCTTCGTCTGCGCTCAACTCCTCGCCCAGCGCTGCCCCCAGCGCCGTCTCCAAACCCGGCTCGACCTTGATGCGATCGATCAGCTTGGCACCGCTGTCCGCATCGCGGGTCAACAGTTTCTCCAAGCCCTGCACCTCGGCACTGAGGGCGCTGACCTCGCCTTCAGTATCCGACAGTGCAGCGCGGGCCTCGCCTTCCGTTTCCTGCGCGGCGGCGCGGTTGGCTTCGGTTTCGCCAAGGCGCGTCTCCGCTTGCCGGGCAGACTCAACCGATTTTGCCAGCGCATCAGACAGATCGGTCTCCGACCGTTCAGCGCCGCTGATCTGCTCCTTGAGTTGGCTCAGCGCGTGCCCGGCCCCCTCGATCTCGCCTTTCAGGCGTTTATCGGCTTTGCGGGCTTCCTCGACCCGGCGTTCAGCCGCGTTGACCCGGGCGGCCAGACGAGCCGCTTCCTCGGTCAAGCGGTCGAGTTCGGTTTCCTGCCCGGACAACTTTGCCCCGGCAGCGCGGGCAACATCACCGGCCTTCGCCTGGGCGTCCTCTTGCCCCTCGAGCGCCTTGACAAGTTCTGCTGCCTCGCCCTCCAGCCTGCCGATCGTCCCGCCGGCATCGCGCTTCAGTGTCTCTTCCCGCTCCAGATCCTGCACCAATTGGCGCGCGCGGGCGGCCAGTGTTTCAATCTCGACCTGCGCTCTGGTTTCGCGTTCGTCCAACTGATCGCGCTCGATCGTCAGGCGTTGAACAATTGCCGCGGCAATCGTTTCTTCTTCGCGTTTCGGCGGCATCGCCGTATCGGCGCTTTCGCGCGCTTTGCGCGCTGCGATCACCGCCGCCTCGGCCTCGGCAGATGTCTTGGTTCCCAGTGACAGCTTTACATCCGCGGCCATCCGGTCTTCTTCGGCGGCCATCCAGCGCAGATAGAGCAAGACCGCCTCGGCCCGGCGCAACTCGTCGGCAATTTGGCGATAACGCCGCGCCTGTCCGGCCTGGCGCTCCAAAGTCGTAAGACGGCTCCTTAACTGATCCAGCACATCATCGACACGGGACAGGTTGTTCTCGGCACCTTTCAGCTTTAGCTCCGCCTCGTGGCGGCGCTGGTACAGGCCCGAGATACCGGCAGCTTCTTCCAGAACCCGTCGCCGCGCCTTGGGCTTGGCGTTGATCAATTCGGAAATCTGACCTTGGCGCACCAGCGCAGGCGAATGCGATCCTGTCGATGCATCGGCGAACAGCATCTGCACATCCCGGGCGCGCACGTCCTTGCCATTGATCTTGTAAGCCGAGCCCACTTCGCGGGTGATCCGGCGGCTGATCTCCAGCTTGTCTTCCTGATTGAACTGAGCCGGCGCCAGGCGGTCGGTGTTATCGACGACCAGTTCCACCGTCGCCGAGGACCGGGTCGGCCGCGACTCGGTCCCGGCAAAGATCACGTCGTCCATACCGTCACCGCGCATCTGGGTCGGGCGATTCTCGCCCATGATCCAGCGCAGAGCCTCCAAGAGGTTCGACTTGCCGCACCCGTTCGGCCCGACAACCCCCGTCAGTCCTGTCGAGATCAACAGATCTGTCGGATCAACGAACGATTTGAACCCATTCAGTCGAAGTCGGGTAAATTGCACTGCTTGGCCTGCCCATTCTCTTGCAGACCCGAAAAGCCTGCGTCGTATTTTGCAGGCATTGGACCGAACGGGCGCGGCAGAGTCAATGTTCGCTGACCCCGATCTGGTGGTTATCCACAGGAAAGCCGCTAAATATGGTTACGACAGCTATATCTGGGTCGGAAAAGCAAAACCCCGGCGCGAGGCCGGGGTTCGAACGGCAGAGCCGATTCTCTACAGTATGCCGAAGCCTACATCTCGGCATCGATCAACCGTGCAATTTCCTCGAAAGGCATATTACCGGTCACTTTGCGGCCATTGATCAAGAATGTCGGCGTCGAGCGGACATCGTCCGCGGCCGCGTTCTTCTTGTACTCTTCCAAAAGCGCTTTGGCATAATCCCGGTCGCCCAGACACGCTGCCAGGCGTTCGCTCGACAGTCCGGCACGACGGCCGATCTGATGGATCGCGGCAACCCGTTGGTCCTCGTTGCCGCCGGTCCAGGCGCGCTGATTCTTCAGGAACACATCGGTCATCGGATAGAATCCGGCCTCACCGCCGCAGCGGGCGGCCATCGACGCCCAGAGGCCGTATTTGTCGAAATAGACCTCGCGCATGATGAAACGGACTTTACCGGAATCGATATATTCCTTTTTCATCTGCGGCCAGGTGTTGATGTGGAAACTGGCGCAGTGCGGGCAAGTCAATGATGCATATTCGATGACCGTGACCGTGGCTTCTTCGTTGCCCAGGACAATGTCGCCCAGCGCATATTTTGGCTTGACCGTTTCCGCCTTCTCTTCGGCTTTGGTGTCTTCGGCCTTCGTATCCTCGGCTTTGGTGTCTTCGGCCTTGGTCTCGTCCGCCTTTTCCTCGGCCGCCGTCTCTTCCTTCGGTGTGGCCGAGTGGTTGTCGGCCCAGGCAAGCCCGGCGGTCAGGATTGCCGCCGACAGGCCCAACGCCATCCGCTTGGCAAATGTTTCCAGTGTCATGTGAGAGTTCCTTCCTGTTTAGTCGTTCGATTTGGCGCGGGTCCTGTCCCGGGCCAATAGATTTGCACCCATCCGGCTGATCGCATCGCGTAACCCAGGCGATTGGATCCCGGCAGCCATCTCGGCGCCGGAGGCCTGTTCGGCCGAGGTCGGCGACCGATCCGGACCCGCGAAGGCTGCCTGATTCTCTGCGAACCCGGCGCCCAACCCGACGCCCAACCCCGTGCTTTGCGTAACCTTCAAACGTCGGATCGCCCGATAGCCGTAATGCTGGTTGACCCGCTCGACGATCTGCGGGCCCTTCATTTCAACCTCCGGCGCGCGCGCCGAATTGGTCTGCACGATCAACGTCGCGCCCAGCGTGCGTTCGCGGCCATAGCTGACCTTGACCGGCTGACAAACTGCGGCCAATGCCTCGCCGGCGATCGCAGGCCAGTTTAGCAGAACATCTGTTTCGGCAAATCCATGTTTTCCGGCAATCCGGTCAATCGCGCCGCGGGCCGTGGCGCCCGCACGCTGAAACCCCCGCTGCTTTCGACGCGGCTTGGGCTTGCTCTGATCGGTCGGGCTGGCCATGGATAACGCTGGGTCCTTGTCCGGAATTCGCGGTCTGTGTTTGTTTCTATTTCAGTACTGACGTTCGTGTCTGTGTCCATCGGCCACGATCTGCGTCTGCATCATAAGGCGCGATGGAGGATATGGGTTGGAAAAACGGATAACAACACCGCGAGCAGACGTGATCCTGAAATGGTACGATCTGCATCACCGCGAGATGCCCTGGCGGGTTTCACCCGGGGACCGGAAGGCCGGGGTTCGCCCCGATACCTACCATGTCTGGCTGTCCGAAGTGATGCTGCAACAAACGACTGTGGCGGCGGTTCGGGATTACTTTCAGAAGTTCATCGCAGCATGGCCGACAGTCGGCGCCCTGGCATCAGCGGCGGATGACGATGTCATGGCCGCCTGGGCCGGTCTTGGATACTATGCGCGTGCCCGCAATCTGCTGAAATGCGCGAGGGTCGTCGCATTAGATCTCGGCGGGCGATTTCCAGACAATCAGGCGGCGTTGCAACAATTGCCCGGCATTGGCCCCTATACCGCCGCTGCGGTGGCTGCGATTGCGTTCGATGAGCCTGCGGCTGTGGTCGATGGCAATGTCGAAAGGGTGATGGCCCGTGTTTTTGCCGTTGAAACCCCGATGCCGGATGCGAAGCCCTTGCTGAAGAAACATGCGGCGGCGCTGACGCCCGGCAAGCGCCCCGGCGACTATGCGCAAGCCGTTATGGATCTCGGCGCAACGATCTGCACGCCGCGCAATCCAGCTTGCACGATCTGCCCCTGGTTCACGTCGTGCAAAGGCCGCGCAGCAGACATCGCCGATGCGTTGCCGCGCAAGGCGCCAAAGGCGGCCAAACCGGTGCGCGCGGCAATCGCCTGGGCCGGGTTCGATAGCGCGGGGCAGGTCCTGGTCACCCGCCGCCCGCCGCGCGGCTTGCTGGGCGGGATGCTGGCCCTGCCCTCATCTGCCTTTTCCAGCCGCAGTGGCCCGCCCGAGGACGCCCCGCCAGTGCCCGCCGAATGGGTCGCAGTCGGCGAGGTTCGCCACACCTTCACCCATTTTCACTTGGTCATGGAGGTCCGCACCGCCCTTATCGATCGGGCCGACGGCGACTTCATGAATGCAGATCAGGCGGCCGGCGCGATGCCGACCCTCTTTTCCAAGGCTCTCGCGCTTGCCATGCGCATGTAGACGAAGGGGCAAGGTGGCCATGGGTTTTGGCGCGCAGATATCCTGGGGACAAAGCCCGTGTATCGGAAAAATCGCCTCGCGCGGCGCCCATTAACCGAATAGTAAGCTCCTGCGACTATCAGACCTCCCGTTCCCATCCCGAGCCAACCCATTGCCGGGAGGACGGGGGCGCCCTATTCTCCGGGCGAACCCCAAGGGGAAAACATGTTTCTAAAAGCCGTTCCATTCACACTCTGCTTTAACTGGTGCCGTTGGTCGCGCTTGCCGCGGTGAAGGGTGGCTGGTGGATTGCGGCCCCGTTCCTATGGGGCTGGTACATCGTTCCAATCCTCGACAAGATCCTCTCTCTGGATACAAGCAGCCTGGATCCAGCCACCCGCGACAGCACGTTGTTCTGGCACAAGGCGATCACTCGGGCCTGGGTGCCGACCCAGACCGTTTTGATCCTCTTTACGCTCTGGGCCTCGACCGCGGGGCATCTAAGCACTGGCGAAGCGATTGGCGTTGCTGTTGCGCTGGGCGTTGCAACTGGCGGTGTCGGCATCGTTTTCGCCCACGAAATGGTGCACCAGAAAAGCCGGTGGGAGCGCCTGGCAGGTGAGTTTCTGCTGGTGTCCACGGCCTATGGCCACTTCGCGACCGAGCATGTTTATGGCCACCACCTTCACGTCGGCACGCCGAAGGACCCTGTCTCCGCCCGCAAGGGAGAGAATTTCTACGCCTTCTTCGTGCGCGCCGTGGTCGGATCGTTCGTGTCTGCCTGGCGGATCGACCGCGAACGCCTCGCCCGCCGCGGGCGCCCGGTTTGGCACCGGACCAATCCGTTCTGGCGGTACGCGATCGGCCTGGCGCTTTGGCTGATCGTTGCTTGGGCAATCGGTGGTTGGTGGGCTGTTGCGCTGTTCGCGATCCAGGCATTCCAGGCCGTCTTTTCCCTGGAAGCTGTCAATTATGTCGAACATTACGGCCTGCAACGCCGCCTGTTGCCGAACGGCAAGTTTGAGCGTGTGCAACCGCATCATTCCTGGAACGCGGCGCACCGTGTGTCGAACTGGTTGTTGATCAACCTGCAACGCCATTCCGATCATCACCATCGCCCGGACCGGCGTTTTCCGATGCTGCAGCACCATTCCTGGGCCACTGCGCCGCAATTGCCGATGAGCTATGCGTTCATGATCGCGCTGGCCACGAACCCGCCGGTCTGGTTCTGGGTGATGAACAAGCGCGTGGATCGCTGGCGTGCCAAGTTCTATCCCGGGGTCGAAGATTGGGACGATTACGATCGCGGCACGATCGGTCAGGCCACGCCCGAACCCGCCTGAAATTCTTAACGCAGGGGACCCGCAACGCCCCAATACAACGCAGCCGGTTGTCCCATGATGAGCGGCTGCGTCCGGTTTTCGGAATTGCGCCCAGAGCCATTTGCGCTGCCTGACTTATGCGCCTAGCTGACCGAAATGGTTGGTCGAGGAGTATTGGGATGCCGGGTAAGTGGATATGCAGGACGTTCGCAACTGCCGCAATGGCCATCACCGCCACCGCGCTCGGTTTTCAGGCGGTGCAGGCAAAGCGAACCGATCAACCACTTAACACCGCCGCCACGGCAGAAACCTACGATGCGGACCGGTCGGCACGCTTTGGTTCCGGTTCTTCAGCCTCCGATCTGGAAAGCGTCAGCACGCTCGAGCGGAGCTGGAGCAGGGAGGTCCGTACTTCCATTCAAGAAGCGCTGATGTGGGTCGGCGACTATCGCGGGAAACTGGATGGCAACCTGTCAGGTCCCGCGCGCATTGCGATCCGCCGCTTTCAGGGCCGCATTGGCGTGCCGGTGACAGGGTATCTGACGATCGACGAACTGGTCATTCTGCGCGACCAACGAGCCGAAGCATTCAACGCAACCGGTTTTCGCCGGGTCCACGAAGACCTGCTCGGCATCCATGTCGGACTGCCGATGACGCTGCTGCGTCGTG
This sequence comes from uncultured Limibaculum sp., assembly GCA_951813525.2. GTDB lineage: Bacteria > Pseudomonadota > Alphaproteobacteria > Rhodobacterales > Rhodobacteraceae > Thermohalobaculum. The sequence continues at coordinate 945,423 of CATOTJ020000001.1, read as the reverse complement.
GCCAGGAACAGGCCGGGGTCGTTGTCTACGAACCTGTCGACCAGGCACCCGGGGTTGGCCTGGCCCTGATCGCAATGCCGGGAACGCACGCCGATCTACGCGATCAGCGGATAAATCTGAGCGCTTCGGAACTGGTGGGCGCCGATCCAATTACAGTGACGCAATCGGATTGGTTCATCATTTCCGGAAATCGGGACCAATTCCGCAGTTACTCGTTTCTACGCCTCGATGGCGGCGTCATCAGGGGTTTTATCCTGACTTGGACCGCACACGCCGATCACAATTACCGTCCTCTTGCCACCGCGATTTTGAACAGCTTTCATCCTGTCGGCGGGGCGGCGATTGACCCGCTGAAGGCGGTTTCTAACTAACCGAGGAGCGTTGCGATCCGGCGGCGAGTTGATCAAGCATTACCCGCCGCTGCTCGCCGATGTTGTATGAAGATTTTATATAAATGCCATAAGATGCTGTTGCGTAAAGATATTGTATACTTTTCCTTGCGATCCTGCTAGATGTGTCCCGCTTGAGGCACACAACCATAAGAAGTTGGAGCAGGCAGATGAGCATAAAAACACCGTTTATGGCGGCGTTGCTTTGCGTTTTGGGCAGTGGGGCATTGGCAGACGATAATCAGCCGATCGCCTATGCCGAGTTTGCAGCAAATACCCCGCACCTTCCGCTGGCCGAATGTCCGGCTGTGGTCAAGGCTGCGGATGCCACATGTCATGTGGCGATGATCGACCGGATTCTCCACGTTCTGGCGTTCTCGAACAGCGGCGACAATCAACTCCTTTCGGTTCATTCCGAACGGGGGGAAGAGCCGCGGCTCTCTCTGAACTAATTGCCGATCCGGACGGCGCGGCCTCCGCGCCGTCCAACCCTGGAATCCATCCTCTTTCCCGGCCCGCGCCCTTGCGGTATCTTCCCCGAAAATCAGGGGAGACGGGCGATGGATGTCGAGGTCAAACAACTCCACCCGAATTTCGTCGGCGAAGTACACGGGGTCGACCTGTCCGATCCGGCAGTCGATGCTCTTTATCCCGAATTGCAGGCCGCGCTGGACCAGTATGCTGTGCTGATTTTCCACGGCGCACCGCTGAGCCAGGACCGGCAGGTGGAATTTTGCGGCCTGTTCGGAGCGTTGGAGGGCGAGGGCAAGAATGTCGGTGTAATCCAGACCGGCATCAAGCGACGCACCAAAACGGCGCTTGCCGATATCTCGAACCTTGACGAAGACGGACGTGTTTTGGGGCAACGGGATCGCAGGCGGATGTTCGCTCTTGGCAATCAACTTTGGCACACCGACAGCTCTTTCAAAGCGATCCCGGCGAAATATTCGATGCTGCACGCCCATTCCGTCACACCGGAAGGCGGCGAGACACAGATGGTCGACACCCGGGCGGCATGGGACGAGTTGCCAGACAAGATGAAGGCACGCGTTGAAGGTTTGGTTGCGGAACATTCGATCTTTTGTTCCCGCGAGAAGCTGGGCTTTACCGATTTTTCGGCGGACGAACGCGCAGCGCTGCCGCCGGTTCATCGCCCGGTGGTCCGCAGGCACTCAGAGAGCGACCGAAAGTGCCTTTATCTGGCCAGTCATGCCAGCCACATCCTAGGGATGGAGATTCCAGATGGACGGATGCTGATCCGCGACCTGATCGAGCATATGACCCAGCCGCATTTGATCCACACCCATACTTGGGCGGTCGGCGATCTGATCATCTGGGACAATCGCTGCACGCTGCATCGCGGCCGCCCCTATGACGAGGCAAACCACCGCCGTGACATGCGCCGGGCCACCGTCGAAGATGACGATCCGGCCATGGAACATCACTTTGCTGCCGCATAACCTGGTTCAGCGACGAGATCGGCAAACAAAAAAGGGCGGCCACCGAGCCGCCCTTTGTTCCATTCCGCATAGGCAAATCGTTATTTGATCTTGCCTTCCTTGTACTCGACATGTTTGCGCGCGACCGGGTCGTATTTGCGCACCGACATCTTGTCGGTCATCGTCCGCGAATTCTTTTTGGTCACATAGAAGTGGCCCGTACCTGCGGTCGAGTTCAGCCGGATCTTAACGGTTGTCGGTTTGGCCATGGTCAATCTCCATCACCGGGCGTTTCGGCCCTCGGCAAATTCCAGAGGTGCTACCTACTGGTTTAATGCGGTGAGTCAACCCCGATCCGGGGCCTGATAAGCATCCGCAGCAGCACAAGTCCGACATAACAGGCGCCGATGGCGGCTGCCAGCCACAGCAGGCCATCGGGACCGACTGCATCCATCGCTGCACCAAAGCTCATCGGACCGATCAACGCGCCCATACCATAGGCCAGCATCACCGCGGCATTAGCCGCCGCGAGGTCCGTGCCCTTGTATCGCGAACCAAGTTCGGTCAGCGCGAGCGAATAGAATGAAACCGCCACACCGCCCCAGACGAAGGCACAGGCAGAGATGGCCAGCGCCGATTGTTCGACCGAGATGATCGCCAACGGCATCAGGACCGAAACACCGCCTGCGATGGCCAGCAATGTCCGCCTGTCGAACCGGTCCGCTGCCCAGCCGACGGGAAGTTGAAACGCCATGGATCCGCAGGCCAACCAGAACACAAAATTGACCGATGTTTCCTGATCGAACCCGGACGACAGGCCCCAGACCGTGACCAGGCCGACGGCGCCGAACTCGATAATCCCAAACAGCGCGACGCCCCACATGATAACCGGGTCTGTCAGGAAGAACCGCCATTGCCTTGAGGCGGGCTGGCGCTCCTCGGTCCTCGACGCGGGTGCGTGGCGCCGACCGATCAGAACCGGCAGAGCCGCCGCCAGGATGATCACCGTTGTGACGGTGTAGATCATCCAGCCGTCGATCCCCCACAAGTTCAGCAGGACAGGGCCAACCATATAGCTGCCGGACAGGATCAGAACATAGAGACCGACAATTCGCCCGCGGGTTTCTTCAGGCGTGACCGATACCAGCCAGAATTCAGATGCAAAAAACAGGGCCGTCCCTGCAACGCCCCAGCCAAAGCGCAGGATCCCCCACCAAACTGGCGAATCCGATAATGGAATGGCCAGCATCGACAGTGCGACCAGACCAATCGAAGCGACCATCAGCGCTATCACGCCGACCCGTGCCAGGACCAACGGCAAGACGACCGCGGTCAGCACCATGGCGATGGCGGCAATTGTGTGGTTGATGCCAACCTCGGTCGCGCTGGCGCCCGATCGCTCCAGCAACAATGCGAACAGCGGCACAGAAATCGACAACGAAATTGAAACCACCGCCATTGTCGCGACCGGCGGAGCCCAAAGCCGCAATGCCTCGATCATGCGGGGCATTGTGTCAAATCTGATCGATGTGGGACTGCCCGTCCTGATGGTAGAAAAACGGAATTGGCCGGACCTGATCGGGGCTCTTCAGGCGGGCTTCAACCTCCGCCAGGACAACCTCGGTTATAAACGGCAGATCCAACGCACGGGCGTCCGGCAAGGTCAGCCAGCTAAGATGGCTCAACTCGTCCTCGGCGCCCGAAAAATCATCCGGATCGTTCGCTATGTCCGACAGGTCGGCCAGGAAGAAACGGGCGTCGAACCTGCGCGGACGGCCCGGCGGCGTGATTGCCCGGAAGATAAAATCGAGACCCGCAGCGTCGGGCCGATGGCCCGCCGCGTAAAATCCAGCCCACTCACTGGGCGGATCTGCCGGGGCCGTGCCATCGCTGGTGGCAATGGCCAGGCCGGTTTCCTCCCAAACCTCGCGAATCGCGGTCATCGCCAATGCGGGCGCCAGTGCCGGATCGGTGCGCAAAGACAGCTTGGCCGCGACATCCTCCCGCAACGGTCGTTCTGCAATTGTTTCGTGGTCCTGCGGATCGATGGCCCCGCCCGGAAATACGAATTTGGATGGCATGAATGCGGCGCTCTTGCCACGCTGACCCATCAGTACGCGCGGCTGATCGCCGTCGCGCCGGATCATAACTATGGTCGCAGCGTTGCGGATCGCATCCTTGCGCGGTTCGTCGGTCATCTAGCGGGGTCCTTTGGTGTCGCGCGGAATATGGTCATCGGTGCGGTGACTGTCCAGCCCGGCGCGCTACCGTCTTTCGCCAAATCCATGCATCAGATAAGCCCATTGCATTCCGACGACGGCACCCTTGATTCTGGGCAGCAGCAACAAAGTCAGCACCAGCGCAACGGTCGGCCAAGCCGCCCAATGCAGCCACATTGGCGGCGACCATGTAAATTCGACCGTCATAAACAGCGTGATGACCAACTTGCCGACTATCAGAATGGTCGCCCAGGCAGGCATGTCGTCTGCCCGGTGATGATGCAGTTCCTCGCCGCAAGCCGCGCAGGACCTGCGCACGTTCAGATAGCCCGAAAACAACGGGCCGCCGCCACAATTCGGGCAGCGCCGGCGCCATCCGCGCAGCATTGATTGCGCCAAGGGACGCTCATCGGCTGCCTGCGGGGGCGGGATATCGACATGCTGTTGCATAGGGACAGGATAGCCGAGATGGGCATTCGATCCCCTGCGCACGATGTCCTGCGGCCCCATGTCGCGAAGACGCCACGACCGGCCACAGACCGTTTGAATTTCCTCCGACGGAGGTGGTTCAGCGCCGCGTTTGACCTAGAACGGGTGTGGCGGGATCCGAAAATGCGAGGACGAATGATGAAGTCAATGCTTTGGGGCTTGAGCCTTGGTGCAATTGTGCTGGCGGGAAGCGCGGCAGTGGCAGACGACCGGATCGCCAGAATTATGGATCGGATGGACAGCAACGGTGACGGTGCGATTTCGCGCCAGGAATCCGATGATTTCCGTTCGTCGCGCTTCGACCGGCTGGACGCCAATAGCGATGGCCGGGTGACGCGCGCCGAGATGGCCAGCAAGGGCCGCGGCAAACGGACCAGGCGTGGCGGTGACCGCAGTTCCGAGCGCCGGGAAGCTCGTCGCGCCAAGCGCGATGGCGGGCGGCGCGCGGAACGCCGGGCGGCACGCTCGGCAAAAAGGTTTGATAAAATGGATGCCAATGGCGATGGTGCCGTGGATCGGGCCGAATTTGTTCGGCGGTCGGCCCGGCGGTTTCGCCGCATGGATGCCAATGGCGACGGCCTGATAACCGAGCAGGAAATGCGCGACCTTCGCGCAAGGCGCCGACGGGACGGCTGATCCGCCGTCCCCGAGGGGGAGGACAGCGGACGGCATGAGCCACAGCGCCCAGCCCAGCCCCGCCGACGGGGACGCAGAATTGCTGGCGCGCTTTGCGGCCGGTGACCAGTCGGCTGCGCGCGAGTTGACCGATACCTTGTTGCCTGGCGCCATGCGCCAGGCTTGGCGGATGCTGGGCGATCAGATCGAGGCAGAAGACATTGCTCAGGAAGCGATGCTGCGGCTGTGGAAACAAGCCGCCGATTGGCGCGCGGGCGAAGCCAAAATTTCGACCTGGCTATACCGGGTGGTGCACAATCTGTGCATTGACCGTATCCGTAAACGGCGCCCGCAGGTCCCGGTCGAAGATGCGCCGGAACCGGTCGATCCGAACCCCGGTGTGTTGGAGCGGATGGCGCAGGGCGAGCGCGCCAAAGCCGTTGCCGAGGCGATCGGAGAATTGCCTGAGCGACAACGCCAAGCCTTGGTGTTGCGCCATTTCGAAGGATTATCGAATCCCGACATCGGTGAAGCGCTGGAATGTTCGGTCGAGGCCGTTGAAAGTCTTCTAGCAAGGGCCCGGCGCCAATTGGCGAAACGGATGAGCGAGCAGAAAGAGGCATTTGGCCATGACTGACCGGCATGAGATCGAGTTGGACGCAGCTTTGGACGCATTGGCGGCGGATGTCGCGGCGGCGAGCCCGCGCCCAGGCACCGACGTGATGGCCCGGGTCTTGGCCGATGCGGCAGCCATAGCGCCGGCTGCCACGGCGGCCCCGGTGGTCGAGCTACGGGATCCGGCCAACGCGACGGCGTCCGGGTTCAGTCTGCGCGAGCTTTTCTTTGGCTGGGCTGCAGGGGCAACGGCGGCGGCAACGCTGGCGCTGGTTGTAGGTATCAGTGTGGGGATGCAGGTCGACACCGGCCTGCCGCTGATGGCCGAGGATGAAGTCAGCGAAACCGGTCTTTTCGCAGAGAACGGTTTCTTGCCGGACGACATCCTTTGATGGGTTGAAATGGCGGGGTGGAGAAATCCATGAGCGAAAGTGGGGAAACGGTGCGGCGGTGCCCGTTATGGGTAAAGCTGGTCCTGGTGCTGTCGCTGGTGGCCAATATGGTCGTGGTCGGGCTTTATGTCGGGCATATGTCCAAGCCCAAACGCGAGCGTGGGGCTGACCGCCAGATAAGCTGGATTCTGAAATTTGTGCCGGAAGCCAAGCGCGATGCCGCCGAAAAACTGTTCGACGGCAAACGCGATGAAATCCGTAAGGCCTATCGCGACCGATCCAAGAATATGGAACTGATCGTCGACGCGATCAGGGCCGAGCCATTTGCACCCGAAACGCTGGTGGCGGCGATGCGGGATCGGCGCGAGAATTCGGAAAAACGCCGGATCATTGTCGAAGAGACTTTGGTCGAGCTGCTGTCCGGCTTCACCGCCGAAGAACGCGCACATTTCGCTGCGGAAATGGAAGAACGGCTGAAAGCCAGCAGGTCCAAACGCAAATAGGCCAAGCGCGAAGTCGCCGAAAGGGTGGTAACCGGGCGAACATGATCGCCTGCTGGATGGCGCCATGCTGGACGCCCTGCCGGATCTGGGCGTAACTGACCCTGCCGTTTGACGGAAAGGTCGGGCCAATGATCATCAAGGACATTCGAACCCATCTGCTGCGAGTTCCATTCGAGGAACCGCCGCAAACCGGTTTTATCGCTTTGGAACATATGGACATCGTGGTCGTCGAGGTCGAAACGGACGCCGCCGTCGGCGTCGGTCATCTGCACCCGCTTGCCGGCGGACCGCGCACGATCGAGATGTGCATCCATGAAATGCTGAAGCCGCTGCTGATCGGTGCGGATGCGTCAGATCCTGTGGCTCTGTGGCGTAAAATGTGGGACGCGACCTTCATCCAAGGCCGTATGGGCATCACGGTCATGGCGCAATCTGCCATCGATATTGCGCTGTGGGACGCCGTCGGCATCGCAAAGGGCCAGCCGCTTTGGCAGTTGTGGGGCGGGTCTGGCGATCCGATTCCGGCCTATGGATCCGGTTGCTATCGCGGCCTGGGTCATGACGGCATGATTGAAAAGGCTGAACGCTTTGTCGATCAGGGCTTCAAAGCCATCAAGATGCAGGTCGCACATGTCTTCACGCCCGACGAAGACGTGGTGAATGTGCGCGACATGCGGGCGGTGCTGGGCCCGGATATTGAGATTCTGGTCGATGTAAACCAAGCTTGGGACGTCGAGACCGCGATTACGACGGGCCGCCGCCTGGACGGATTCGGCATCGGCTGGCTGGAAGAGCCGGTGATGGCCGATGATTTCGAAGGATATCACGAAATTGCCGCGGCCATCGAAACACCGGTGGTCGGCGGCGAGAACAATTTCTGCCATCACGACATGCTGGCATTCTTTGCCTCGGGCGCCATTCCCATCCTGCAACCGGACATAATGCGCGGCGGATACACCGAACTGCGGGTGATCGCCGACCACGCCCACAAGGCAGGTATCAAGATCGCGCCGCACCTGTTTCCTGAACTGTCGTGCCATCTGCTTGCATCGATCCCGAACCCGTCCTGGTTGGAATATATGGGCTGGCATGACGTGCTGTTCACCGAACCAGTCAAACCTGTCGCGGGCATGATGACACCGCCGGCTAGGCCCGGGCATGGGCTGACCTTGCGGCCCGATCTTTTTACCGATTTTCGGCTTGATTGAGGTGGCGGGCGGGCGGCTGGCATTGTGGAATGAATGCCAGCCGGAATACTTGGCAGAATATGAAACATGGTACGCGGGCGAGCATCTGCCTGAACGGCTGAGCCTGCCGGGTTGGGTCCGCGGGCGCCGGTACGAAAATGCCGGTGAGGGGCCTGGGTTTTTCACTTACTATGAAGTTTCAACGCCGCAAGATCTGATCGCGCCGCTCTATCTCGAACGGGTCAACAACCCGACGCCGTTGACGCATCGGATCATGTCGCTGGCATTCCGCAATATGAGCCGAACGATCTGTTCGGTTGCAGCCGTAACCGGACGCATGCGCGGCGCCTGGGCGGTTACGCAGACCGGGTCATCGGCGGGTGATCTGAGTTGGCTCGACAAAAAAACCGGCCTGGCCCGGGCCGAGCTTTGGCGCGAGGCCGATCTTTCTGCCCCCGACCAGAATACCGAGGCCCGGCTGCGCGGCGGCGACACAACAGTTTCAAATTGTCTTTTCATAGAAACTCTGCGCCGTTCGGACGCTGAAGACATCGCAGCCGGGTTGCCCGGCGCCCAGATCTTTCGGTTCCTGTGCGAACTGGAGGCCGAGCGAAGATGAGCCCCGCATCCCGGCGGCCGACGCTTTGGCAGGATGGCCGCTATGTCCGCATCTGGCTGGTCGGCTGGTTCACCGGCATCGTGCGCTGGCTGGACCTGTTGGCCTATGGGATTTTCGCCTTCGCGCTGACCGGGTCGCCATTGATGGTCGCGGCCCTGGCGCTGCTTCGTTTTCTGCCTCTGGCGCTTTTTTCGCTGCTGTTCGGGGCGATGGCCGACAGCCTCAGCCCACGAAAGATCATTTTTTGGTCGCTGATCGGGGTTTTTCTGTCCACTGGCGGCATGATGGCGGCGCAATTGACGGGCGGCCTGTCCTATTGGCATCTGGCGGTCGGCACCTTGGCATCCGGCGTCTTTTGGGCATCGGATATGCCGTTGCGCCGCAAGATGATCGGAGAGATCGCAGGCCCCGACCGCCTTGCGGCGGCGATGTCTTGGGACTATGCGACCTCGAACGGCACACGGCTTTTCGGTCCCTTAATCGGCGGTTTCGTCTATCAGTCCATCGGCGTGGACGGCGTACTGGGTATCGGTCTGGCGTTCTATGCCATCTCGATCTGGCTGGCGGCCGCGATCAAGCCAACAGGCGGGCGCCGGGGCGGCGCATTCCATCCGGGGAAAGTTCTGATCGGGGCCGTGCGTTCCGCGCGCCGTGCCGTCCGGACAAACGATGTCGCCTGCATCCTGGCTGTGACCGTCATCTTTAACCTTTGGGGGTTTCCGTTTGTCGCGATGATACCCGTCATTGGCAAAGACGTTCTGGATCTGTCGCCTGCGGTCATCGGTTATGTCGCCTCGATCGAGGGCGCTTTCAGCTTGGTGTCGGTGGTCCTTGTCGGGATCTACGCGAAGCAACACTACTATCGACGGCTCTATTTCTGGGGACTTGCGTTGCATCTGGTCGGTGTCGGGATCATCGGTCTGGTCCCGGGCCTCTGGGCGGTTTGCATCGGACTGGCGATCTGCGGTTTCGCGATATCCGGCTTTGCAGCGATGCAGGCGACGCTGATTTACATGGTCGCCCCGCGCGGCATGCGCGGGCGCTATCTGGGTTTGATGTCGCTGTGCATCGGGGCCGGGTTGATCGGTTTTGCCAATGTTGGTCTTATGGCGGAGATCTTCGGAGCTCAAACGGCTCTGGTGATCATCGCGTGCGAAGGTTTCATCGCTACGCTGATCCTGGGCCTGGTTTGGAAGGCGCTGCGCGCCGAACCGGGCATGGCCCGCCGGGCAGCGTGACAGTTTCCAAGCGGCAACCGAGGGATAGGCCGTTGCCGAAGGGGGTCCAAATGGTTCAAATCAAGACTGCGCACCCCCGGCATGACGTCAGATCAGGCCTGCGCGCCAGAGCGCACCTGATTTTAAAATCACTGCTGGGCCTTTTGATGTTGCCGTTCTTGGCTGGGTGCAGTGCAGCCGATCCAAACTATGAAAACCTGATCACGTGCCGCGCGCCGGATACGCCCGGATCGCTGACGGTTGCCTGGCTTGGAACCGCGGGGATCTATATCAGTGACGGCCAGGATGGATTGCTGTTGGACCCGTTCGTGTCGCGCCATCGAATGTCGCTTGGCCGCGTCGGGCTTGGTCTGCGGCTGCGTCCCGATCCGAAAGCAGTGCGCAAATGGGTGGACGAGATTGGCGCCACCGACACGCGGGCAATTCTGATTACGCATTCCCACTATGATCATTCGATCGACGCCGCCCTGTTTCAGGCCGCAACCGGTGCCCGGGTGCTGGGATCGGAAACAACCCGGAAGATACTTGCCAGCCATGGATTTTCCGGGGGCGAAGTGATCGACCTGAACAAGACCATAACGGTCGGTGAATTTTCGATTGTCTTTCGCGAAAGCGTGCATGGCAGGGTCGTCGGCGACCTGTTGTCATTGGGAGGCGAGGTGAAGGAACCGTTCCGGACACCTGCATCGGCTTTTCGCTATCGCTCCGGGCCTGTTTACGTTGTGACAATCGCCCATCGCGGACGCGAAGTCCTGTTCCTGGGCAGTGCGGGGTTGGGTCCTAAAACACTGGATGGTGTCAGTGCTGATACCGTGCTTTTGACCCTGCCTGGCCGTCCAAAAACCGCTGGCTACGTTCGTGCGACCCTGGGCGACACTGGGGCGGCGCGGGTGATCCCGATCCATTTCGACGACCTTTTCCAACCGGTCGGTGATGAGGTCAAAGTTGCTGGCCTGGCCCGTTTCGGCGAATTCATCCAGGTGACGTCAAAGGTTCTGCCGGATGTGATTATCGAAACTCTGCCTGTCGGAAAGCGGTGCCAATTCTTTCCGTGACCGTGATCGTGATCGTGATCGTGATCAAGGCCGCACCAGTGCCGATTGATCCGGCACTCTGATTCAAAACAATTGCTTCCCCGCCAGTTTACTTCTGTCCCGGCGGGGTGATCCTGATCCGATATGTTCCCGTTGATCGGGCTTCTTTCTCGCGGCTTCGGATCTCGACCAGATATGATCCGGGACCTGGGATTTTGGTCGTCGCATCGACCGGCTGCCCGTTCACGACCAACTCAATCCAGTTAGTCAGCGTGCCCTTTTCGGCTGTCCACAACCGAAGGACCGGGATCGCGCCGTCCGGCGCCTCGACCAGACGCATTGTCATCTCGCCTCCGGCGGTTGCCTGAAGGCGGAACCAATCGCTATCACGCTTGGGAAACAGCGTGCCGGTCAGAACCGTTCCACCGCTGTCCTTTGTCACAACCGATGCCGGGTCGAATCTTGCGGTCAATGCCATCGCCATGGGCGCATGGTTATCGTTATTGGCCTCGCGGATCTCGATCCACCATTCACCCTTGGTTGGCAGGTCCAGCACAACGGGTCCGTTGTCCATAGCCAACCAGCTTGTGACCGTGTTCTTTTCGCCCCCCCAAAGGCGTACGACCGGCGCAACCCCGCCCGGGATCCCGTCCAAGGTCAGGGTCAATTGCCCCCGGTTTGCAGCTTGGTACCGGAACCAATCGACATCGCCTTTTGGAAAAACGGCGACGTCCATCGCGGTATCGAGCCTCAGCGCGGCGGCGGCGCCAAAGACATTGTTCGGCTCGTACGCATCGCCCGCTGGGGTGAAGACAGTTCCGATCCGATAGCCATTCGGATCCGCATTATCCGACCCCTGTTCGCGGATTTCGAGCACGTAAGAGCCAGGTTCCGGAAGATCGATCAGCGACGGAACGTCAGCCGTGATTGCGAAGAAATTGGTCAACGTCCCTTTCTCAGCACTCCACAATCGAACCTCGGGTTCGATCCCATCAGGCGCGCTTTCCAACGTCAGCGCTATCTGACCTTGATCGGCGACAGTGACCCGCATGTAATCAATGTCGCCTTTCGGGAAAATCGATCCGGCGATTGGTTCACCCAGCGTGATCGGCGCTGCCCGCCCCCAACTGGAATTCGGCTCGTGCCTGTCGCCTGTCGCAGTGAACGTCGGAGCGATCTTAAATTTCTGCGGTGACCGTCCGTCATCGTTACTCTCGCGGAATTCTAGATAATAACGCCCAGCACCCGGCAGGTCGAAGACCGCGGCACGCTCTGCGCCCAACGTCTCGAAGTTCGTCATTGTGCCCTTATCGCCGCTCCACAATCGAACGACAATCTCAGGTAGTGTCTCAGTTTGAATTGTCTTTTTTCTGACGTGGTTTGTACGGACCACGCTTTTTAGGTGCTGGTGCGTTTGCATCAATCAGACCAACAATCCAGGCCGTGTCATGCAGCGTGTCGGAAACGCCAGCAGCCATTGCAGGTGTCATTTTAAGGCTCTTGTGGATGCGCACGAAGTTGTAATGCACAAAATACAGGCTCAGCATGTGCAGGTGGTTTTCCAGCTTCTTTGAGAAAGCATTGGTCAGGCGTGTAAAGCGACGCATCCCCATGCGCATTGTAAGGTTCTGGCGCTCAACGTAGGACGTGCTGACCAGTTCCTCTACAGGTTGGCCCATGACAGGCTCTTTCCTGATGCCTGTGCACTCTGCGGGGCTGTACTTTTTTTCATGCCCTTTAGGCGGCGTCTTCATTTAAGCGAGCCAGGCCATTGTGCATGCGAGGGATACGAAGGCTCGGAAGGACGATATAGTCTTTTCGCACCGTAGGGCTATGCGGCGGAAGCGTTTGATCCTATTGAAGAAACATTCGACAAGGTGGCGTTCTTTGTAGAGCGACCAATCGATTGCCTTTTGTGCTGTTCGCGTCGGATTTTGCTTGATCTGCGCCTTTGCATCAAGTTCATCAACGATGAAGGCCCGCAGGTAATCAGCATCATAAGCCGCATCTGCCATGACGTGCCCGACGCCCGAAAACCCCTCGATCAAGCCGCACGCCTGAGGGCAATCACCCCACTGACCGGGCGTAATCGTGAAGCGGATCGGCAGGCCAAGCGCGTCGACTGCGGCGTGGATTTTCGTGGTCAGGCCGCCTTTGGAGCGTCCGATTGCGTGAGTTTCAGCCCCCCTTTTGCGCCGCTGGCGTCTGCATGGGCCTTGCAAATGGTCGCATCGATAAGGACGTATTCGAAATCCGGATCAGCGCTTAACGCTTTGAAAAGACTCTCCCAAATGCCCGCATGTGTCCACCGCCGGAACCGGCAATGTGCGGTCCGCCAGTTGCCCAGTTCAGGCGGAAGATCACGCCAGGGCGAGGCTGTACGAGCCAACCACAGGATTGCATCAAGGAAAAGCCTGTTGTCTGTCGCCGTGCGCCCTCGGTCGCCTTTTTTGCCGGGGACAAGCGGTTCAATCTGCGCCCATTGCGCGTCCGTCAGGGTTCGTCTGCTCAAGATCACCTCCGTTTTCGACCTTGAATCAAATCCCAACCAGTTTGGGAACCCCCTAAATGAAGACGCCGCCTAGAGCCTGTGTTGTCGCCGTACATTTTCACCAGCATGGCATAGTCCACATCTGAGCCGAAAGCATCCTCAACAGCACTGAGATACGCCTTGTGGCCGTCTGTGGTAAGCTGGACGCGGTTTGACAGACGGTCGCGCAGGTCAAACATGAACTCGTGCGCGGTTTGCGCTGAGCGGTCGCCCACTTCATAGGACAGGATCATTTTGCTATCTGCGTCGATTGCAGTCCATGTCCACACATCACCTGATCCATCAGGAGCGGCGGCGGCTGTCTTTACGTTCTTGTCCTTTGCATAGACGAATGACCAGATTTCATCACACTCAACGCGGGTTGCGCCTACGTTGCGCACCGTCTCATCGTGGTACGCCGCGCAGGCTTCACCAGCCTCAACAAGCAGCTTGGTCACGGTGTTGATCGAAACACCCACAACCCGACTGATTGAGCGCATGGAACTGCCCTCAACCATCATGTTCAGGATCATTGCGCGGGTTTTGGTGTCTAACTTGTTCATACCACTGTTATAGGTATGTTATCTCCCTTTAGCAAGCACAAAGTTCATTTACAAAACCAGCCATACGGCCTCGCAGACTCACTGCCGTACGGAAATGGCAATTCAACCCGTTTCGGGGCCGATGGTAGATCATCCAGAAAGTCAAGATCGCCGAAGGCCGCTTTAGCCTTCTTTCCAATCTCCTCCAACTTCTTTGCGAGATCCTCGTTGTTTTGTGTATCGCTCATGCTACCCTCCTAAGGCCAAGTTTAGAGTGTATGTACGATCCAATGTCCATCTTTCTAAAATAGTCCACAGCAAGACCATGATAGTTCCTGACTATCAAGTTCAGGTCAGGATCGTTTCCAAAATCATCAACAATCAGTTTCACGTCGCGACTGGTTAGTTCCTTCATTGGAATGCCGCGACCATGTGAATGCCATTTCGACGCATCACCAAGCGTTTTTGCAATCTCTGTCGCCCGCTGCTTTCGCATTTTTTCTGTAACGGTTTCGCCCTTTGATTTCGTCTTATCCCAGTCCTTAAACTTATACTTGGGTAGCCACTCGGTTATCAGCGAAACGCCATGTTGAACGGCTTGCTCAATCTGGAATAATTGCGCAGGGTCGAAGTTCTTTATCAAGTAAGCTAATTCTGCCCGGCATTCGTTCTGCGTGCTCGCTTGATTAATAGTCGCACAGATGTCTTCGAACTTTGATAAAATGCCATGCCCCGGCAAATACGACCCATCCTGGTTACGATACTGCGGGTCAATTGGTCCCAGGACAGAGTAATAATCCATATATATTTTGTCTCCTGAAAGAGCCAAAACAGTTCCCGCAGAATAAGCGTAGTTCGGGATTACAAACGAAACTCTCTCATAGTGCGTTCTCATGACCGCGACCAATCTTTCGACTGTTTCCATTAGACCTCCATTCGTTTCAAGCAAGACAATTAAATGGGTTTCTTCACTATTCTGCTTGATTTCCTCAAGAACCACGCGAAATTCGTCGTCTAACGGTGGGAACATCTCAGATTTGATAAATATACAATCGCCACTCATTTTCGTGGCGAGGTCACCATTGATGCTGTTCAAGACAGACCCTGACAGCTGATCTACATTTATCGCTTCCAACGCGCCGTCGCCGCGATCTTTGCGATTTCGCTGCGCTCCTCGTTATTCAAACTATCAGCACGCGCTTTTGCCCCTGCTAAACCACTCTTGCGCTTGGCGGGTTGCTTCAATGTGGTCTCTTCGATTTCTCCGGTCGCAATTCGCGCAATATGTACCGCATTGCCGATTGCGTCCGCCGGGCGTCTCTGCCCTTGCGGTCCCTTTGGCATGTGTTTCCTCCTTGGTCTCGTTGGTTGACGGCTTCTAACTCATTATGCACAATTTTTTGCCTTTGTGCAAAATAGATGGCACTAATCAAGACTAAACCCAACCAGAGAAAAGGATATCTCAATGAAGCGCCGCGCGTTGATTATAATAACACTGGCTTGTTTTTCGACTCCATCTTTTGCAGATTGGTATGAGGGCGGAACGCTTCACAGCGCTAATTTCGGGCAGTGGAACTCTGCGTCTGCATCGAATCGTCTTGCTACTGCCGGTGATTGGTCTGCTTATATTCTTGGTGAGGATGAAGTGCGCAGAATTGGCATGGACGGCCTCAGGAGACGCGCGCAGCAACTGTCAAATTGCGTGACCGAAGCGGCAAAAGGTACTCCACCGAACATTGCAGCCAATCAGGCTGCTGCCGCATGTGTATTGCTTCTGAACTGGTAGGTTGTGCGGTTTACATCTTGAAAAGAAAGTGGATCGAGCTGGGCTTGCACAGTTTAGCGCGGGCCTTACAAAAAGAAGTCAAATTCAAACTGAGACACTACCGTCCCGCCGGATGCGTGTGATTCAGGATCGACTGCTGGGATAGTTTTTCGCGGGCGTCAGTCTGCGTTTACTGCGCTTGGCGAGGTTGCTGGATAGATCGTCGTCGGCTTTACTCCAAACGCGATGCCGCGCTTCACGCGAAGCCGATCCCCACATGCCCGAATGCCCCGAAATCGGCCTCGATCCGCGATCCCGGCACCGCTTCGATTGGGCGAATGAAGGACCCGGACAACACGATCTCTCCGGCTCGGATCTGATCGCCCTGGGTTGCCAGACGCTCGGCCAGCCAGATGATCGCGGTGGCCGGGTCGTCCAACACAGCGGCGCCCAACCCCGTCTCTTCGACAATGCCGTTTCGCGTCACGATCGCGCCTGCCCAGCGCAGATCGACTGCGTCCGGTGAATGCCGGGCGGTCCCCAGAACGATCCCGGCATTGGCGGCGTTGTCGGCAATCGTGTCGGATACGACACGGATCGCGCCGGTTTCCGGGTCCTTGCGCAGGATCCGGGTATCGAGGATCTCGAGCGAAGGGACCACCGCTTCGGTGGCACCGATGACCTCGGCACGGCTGGGCTTCATCGACAGATCCGACCCCATGATAAAGGCAATCTCGGCTTCGATCCGCGGTTGGATGAACCTGTCCTTGGGCACCTCGGCCCCGTCATCGAACAGCATGTCGTCGAACAGAACGCCGCTGTCCGGCGTGTCGATCTTCAAAGCGTCCTGCATGGCGCGGGAGGTCAGGCCAATTTTCCAGCCGATCTGTTTGCGCCCGGCCTTCAGCTTGGCAGCGACCAAGCCCGCCTGGATGTCATAGGCGTCCTGCAGGCCAAGGCCGGGGAAGCGTAAAGAGATCAGACCGATCTGTTCGCCGGTCTTTTCTGCTTGGTAGAGATCTGCCGCCGCTTCGGCGATCTGATCTGGTGTCAGCGGCATTTTCTGTCCTCTAACTTTCGGCCAAGTTGCGTACATCCAGTACCGCCTGGACCCATTCTTCGGGCTTTTCCTGCGGCAGGTTGTGCCCGGTCCCGGGCCAGACCCGGTGCTGATACGGTCCGGTGAACTTTCGGGTTTGCGGGTCGCCTGCGCTCTGAACGCCGTTGTCAGCGCCATCGATACTGATGGCCGGAACAGTGATCGCAGGGCGCGCCGTCAATTGGGTCTCGAGATGGGCATAGGCCGGGTCGCCCGGTACCAGACCATAGCGATGGCGATAGGAATGGATCACGACCTCGACATGATCGGGATTGTCAAAGGCGGGGGCCGTCCGCTCGAATGTCTGGTCGTCAAAGTTCCATGGCGGAGACCACATCCGCCATAACAGTTTGGCGATGGCCTTGCGGTTTTGCAGCAGTCCGCGCCGCCCGCGTTCCGAGTGGAAATAATATTGATACCAATAGCTGGCCTCGTCTTCGGGCCGTGCCGGTTCCCAGGATCGGGCGATGTCGAGCATGTTATAGCCGTTGCCCGTCACCAGTCCGGCAACGCGGTCCGGCCAGAGGGCAGAGACGACGCAGCACGCCCGCCCGCCCCAATCATATCCGCCCAAGACCGCGCGCCCGATCCCGAGCGCATCCATCAGGGCCAGCAGATCTGCGCCGAACGCGGCCTGCTCACCGGATCTGGGTGTGTCCGGCGACAGAAACCGTGTCGGACCATATCCCCGTATCCAGGGAACGATCACGCGCGCACCCCGGTCCGCGAGCATTGGTGCGGCTTCGCCATAGGCTTCGACGTCATAGGGATAACCATGCATCATCACGCAGGGCCAGCCATCGGCGGCGCCGTATTCCCGATACGCGATATTCAGAACACCGGCATCGATCGAAGCCTGCTTCATTCAGCGACCCGTTGTTCGATTGCGCCGAAGATCGAGTGGCCTGTGTTGTCATGCATTTCGATCCGAACAACATCGCCTTCCTTGAGGAACTCGGTCGTGGCTGCACCGTCGCGGATCGTTTCGACCACGCGCTGTTCGGCCAGACAGGAATATCCGCGTCCGCCATCGGGCACAGTCCGTCCCGGCCCGCCGTCGGCGTCACGATTGGACACGGTTCCCGATCCGATGATCGTACCAGCTGCAAGCGGGCGGGTCTTTGCCGCGTGGGCGATCAGCGTTGGGAAATCGAAGGTCATCTCTTCCTCGGCCCGTGCCCGGCCAAGCGGTTCGCCGTTCAAATCCACGCGCAACTCGCCATGCAGTTTGCCGTCTTGCCAGGCATCGCCCAGCGCTTCGGGTGTCACGGCGACGGGCGAAAAGCTGCCTGGGGGCTTGGATTGGACAAACCCAAAGCCTTTGGCCAGTTCCGGTGCGGTGATGCCGCGCAGCGAAACATCGTTGGCCAACATGACAAGTTTGATCGCCTTGGCTGCCGCTGCGGGGTCTGCGCCTTGTGGCACGTCGCCAATGATCACCGCCGTTTCGGCCTCGAAATCCAGGCCCCAGTCCGGCTGGCCTGCGGGGATGTCGCCGCGCGGTGCCAGGAAGGCGTCAGACCCGCCCTGATACATCAGCGGGTCGGTCCAAAAACTGTCCGGCATCTCGACACCGCGGGCTTGGCGGACCAGTTGCACATGGTTCACATAGGCCGATCCATCCAGCCATTGATAGGCCCTTGGCAGCGGCGACAGCGCCGAGCGTTCGCGAAACCGCGCTGTCCAGACCGATCCGCTTTCCAGCCCGCGTGCGATCGCCTGTAATTCAGGCTCGACCTGATCCCAGTGGTCCATCGCGTGCTGCAATGTGGGTGCGACCATGTCCGCCTCGGCGCACAATGTCATATCGCGCGATACGACGACCAGCCGCCCGTCACGTGTTCCATCCGGCAGACTGGCCAAGCGCATCACATATCCCCTCATGTGTTTTGCCCATTGGGCAGGCGCGGCGTCAGCCTGTCAACACCACCGGCAGATGTGCAAAGCCCCGGAAGCGCATCCGGCCGGTGCGCGTTGCAGGGCCGCGGCGGCGATAACGCGGAAACCGGTCCAGGAACCGGGCAATGGCGACTTTGCCTTCCAACCGCGCCAGGTTCAGGCCCAGGCAGATATGCGGGCCACCGGCAAAGGCCAGGTGTTTGTTTGGCGTGCGGGCAATGTCGAACCGTTCTGGGTCGGGAAAGACATCAGGATCGCGATTCGCAGCGCCCATCAGCAGATGGACGCGGGTGCCGGGGGCCAAGACCTGGCCGCCGATTTCGACATCGACGGTCGTAATCCGATTGCCCAGCTGGTTCGAGCTTTGGTACCGCAGAACTTCCTCGACCGCGCTGTCGATCAGACCGGGTTCGGCGATCAGCCGGTCGCGCTGTTCAGGATGATCCAGAAAAAGATCCAGGGCGTTGCCGATCAAGTTTGTGGTCGTCTCGTGCCCGGCGTTCAGAATGAAGATGCAGTTGTGAAGCAGTTCCACTTCGCTCAGATGTTCGCCCCGGTCGCCGCGCATCAGCCGGGTCAGCACGTCTGTGTCCGGATCACCCGGCGCTGCCCGGCGCCGGGCGACCAGATCGCGCAGATAGTCGCAGAATTCGCTGACCGCCCGGTTTCCGCGCTGGTGCTGTTCCGCGGTCAATGTCGGTTCCAACGCCCCTAGGATCGCCAGGGACCAGTCACGCAGCGGACCGCGCTCTTCGCGTGGCATATCAAATAGATTGCCGATGATCTCGACCGGAATGGCCGACGCGAAGTCAGTGATCAGGTCCGGTTGTGGCCCCAACCCGTCCAGCAGCTCGGTCACCAAACAGTCCAACCCCGGCGCCATCGCCGCAATCGCCCGGGGCGTCAGGGCACCGACCATGATGCGCCGAACCCTGGTGTGCAGCGGTGCGTCGTTGAAGACCAGAGAGGTCGTGTGATGTTCGAAAAGCGGGTTGTCGCCATATTTTGGGGCAAACTCGGCATTCTTGTCCGACGAAAAGGTCCTGGTGTCGCGATAGATCCGCTCCAAGTCGGCATGCCGCGCAAACATGACCGATCCATCCGCGAACCGCTTCACGGGCGCATGCTGCAACAGCGCGCGATAGGTTGGAAACGGGTCTTCGGCAAAGTCCGGCCCGGCAGTGGTCAGGTCGAAGGCGTCCGCCAGCGCGCGCGGGTTGTTCATTGTTTGGCCTCTTCATCGCAGCCTGGTCTTGGTCCACGGGTTGGGGGGCACCGGTCAAGGGGCGTGCGCGATTTTTGCGCGGGACCGGCCGGGGCAATCACGGTGTTGTCTTTTCCATCAAGCGGCGCGGTTTCCATGCACCGCCGCGGTGCCGCCCCGACGACGCTTGCCCGAATCGTAAATGTTCCCTTAATGTTCTTTTCAGAGGTGCCCCAGATGACAGACCTGTTGCCGGATTTTATTGAACCCGAACGCCGCCGCGGGCGGGGTGCCGGTCAGAACCCGCCGTCACGCTATGACCGGCAGACCGCGCACCGGGTTGACGACGGGTGGGACCGCGACCCGGACACACCGGAACGCACGCGGGTCGAGATTGATCAGTCCCGGACGATCCTGGCCCGCAATCGATCGCCGGATGTGCCGTTCGACCGTTCGATCAACCCCTATCGTGGGTGCGAGCACGGGTGCATTTATTGTTTTGCGCGCCCAACCCATGCGCAGCTTGGCCTCTCGCCCGGATTGGATTTCGAGACCCGGCTGTTGGCGAAACCCCGGGCGCCCGAATTGTTGGCCGAGACCTTGCGCCGCAAGAATTATGACTGCCAGCCCATCGCCATCGGCACCAATACCGATCCCTATCAACCGGTCGAGAAACAATGGCGGATCATGCGCGGTATTCTTCAGGTCCTTTGGGAGCATCGCCACCCGGTGACGATCACAACCAAGGGTGCGCTTGTTACCCGCGATATCGACATTCTGCGCCGGATGGCGCGCGAGGGCTTGGTCCGTGTAACGCTGTCGTTGACAACTTTGGACAGTCATCTGAGCCGTGCGATGGAGCCGCGCGCGGCCTCGCCGAACCGCAGAGTCGCAGCGATCAAGGATCTGGTGCGCGCTGGCATCCCGACCTGCGTGGGGATCGCGCCAGTGGTGCCCGGCCTGACCGATCATGAAATCGAAGGCTTGCTGCAAACCGCGGCAGATGCCGGTGCCGACTACGCGACTTTCATCTCGCTGCGCCTGCCGTTGGAAGTGTCGCCGCTTTTCCAGGATTGGTTGAAGCGCGAGTATCCCGACCGCGCGGCCAGGGTCATGGCGCGGGTGCGGGAGATGCATGGCGGCAAGGATTACGATCCGACCTGGCATCAGCGTCTGCGCGGTACCGGCGTATATGCCAATGTCATTGCGCGCCGCTTTGAATTGGCGCGCAAGCGCCTGGGTCTGGACCGCCCGGTCAAAGAACTGCGCACCGATCTGTTCAAATGCCCGCCGCGTGCCGGCGATCAGCTGAGTATGGATCTTTGAGCGGGTGCGCGGCGGAAGACAGCACACCGGGGTCGGGTGAACACGGCCCGGATTACCGCCTGCGGAAAACCGCCACTAATCCCTGATCGCCCGAATGGTCGTGTTCGGCGCCGTCATAGTATCGGATCCGTCGAAAGCTGACCGGTGTGATCGATCCGTCCGCCACAAGCCCGGCGAAGGCAGAGCCGAATTCGGCCTTGTCGAAAACACCTTCGTTTATCGCCAGCACAAAGACGGCATTGGCCGACGCGATCCGCATCAACTCGCCGAGGCAACCCGGGCCGACATGGCCGTGGGTGAAGGTTCCGGCAGACACCAGTGCCGCATAGCTGGCATCGGCGATGTCCAGCGGTTTGGTCAGGTCGGCAACGATCCGGTTCTGATACAGCCCCTTCCGGCCGGCGACATCGAGCATTTCGCGGCTGATATCGATGCCGTCGACTTCGATATCGCCATCGCCCGCACGCAACGCCTCGGCAACCAGACCGGTTCCGGCGCCGATATCCAGCACCGGCCCGTGCCCGCCTTCCTGGCGAAAGATCTGGGCAATACGTTGTGGGACGACATAGCCATGCGAAGCCGCAAAGGTTTCGTCATAGTCATGTGCCCAATCGCGATAGAGCGCGACCGATTGCTCGGGCGTCTCCAGCGAATAGGCGCCGTCCAGGTCCTTGGTGCTCACCCGTCGAACCCGTCCACGATTGTCATCACGCCGGTCGAAGCGCCCAGTCGAATGGGCAGGATCGCCTGATACTCCGCCGAGTTATACCAGCCTTCGGCGGTCGCCCGGTCAGGCCACACGACGACCACATGGCGATCGCCCGGCATCTGCCCTTCGACATCCGTGGCATGACCGCCGCGGACCAAATACCGCCCGCCATGGTCGGCGATTGTTGCCGGCACCTGTGCGGCGTAATTCTTGTAGGCGTCCATATCGTTAACGGTGATGTGCCCAACGGTGTAACAGGCCATGGTGATCCTCTCCTTCGAATTCGCGAAACCGTGTTGCCAGACCCTAGGTCCGATCACGGACGCTGTCACGACCTGCGGGCGGTGAAATTCGGATGGAAACCGTGGCACGGACGCATCTTGACCCGGTCTAAGACGGTAAAGCTGAAAAAATTGCAGAATGCAGCGTTGACGCGATCCGACAAAGCCGCCATTCAACACGGAACTATGCCGGTCAACGGTGAGAACGAGGGCATGAGGAGACAGGTCTGATGAGAGCAATCCTTTCCATCGCAGCCGCATTCGCGCTGTGCGCGACGACCGCGTCGGCGCAGTTCGAGATCGAAGACTCGACGACCGCCTCGCAGGAAGTGAAGCTCGAGCTGATCAACACCATCCGCGGCGGTAATCTGGGCCGCGGCGTCGATCGAACCAATCACGAAATCGGCGTGAAGTATGGCGCGCTGGAAGGCTGGCAGCCTAGCTTGAGTTTTATTCTGTCGAACCCGGTCGGCGACTCAATGTCGATGCGTGGCTTTCGCTTTGGCAGCACGATCGGGATCCTGGGCGGCGAAGTCTCGGAAAGCGCGTTCTCGCTCGGCATCTACTCCGAGGTCTATTACGACTTTAACAACAACAATAACCGTTCGGTCGCCATTGGCCCGGCCATGGGATACGAGCAACCGAACTGGTCGGTCGCCCTGAACACCTTTGCGACCATACCCTTGAACAACGGCGATGTCGGGCTGCGCTATGCCTTTGGCGGCAGCTATGACGTGACCAGTATGATCGCGGTCGGCGCAGAAGCGCATGGCTCGGTCTCGAGCGTCTTCGAAGATCCTGATGTCGACGGCGACGAGCACTATGCCGGGCCAACCGTCTCGCTGGCTTTCGATGCGGATGGACGCGATGTGGCGCTGCGTGTCGGTTCGTTCTTCGGCCTGACCGACGCGTCGCCACTGATTGCGGTTTCGGCGAACCTGGTCCTCGGCTTCTGATAATAAGCGGGGCGGCCCTGCTTTGGGCCGCTGTCAGCGATTATCTCGCTGTGGCATTTGCCAGGCGCAGAAGCTTGAACGCATGGATTGTAGCCTTGCGGACACCCGGTGGGCGGACCGGGCGGTCAAACGCCGTCTTCGGAACGGTCAGCCCGAAATGCCGTAGAAAGCTGCCCCTGGCCATGCGCCGTGCACGGACCTGGCGCCCGGTCGTCGCCGTCTGACATTCACTGCGATTGCCCTGACGGCCGTTTATCTGTCCCGTCGAAAGAGAATGGCTGTCCCTTACCGCAGCGGGTAATCTTCCGTTTGCTGATAGAGTGCAATGGCGCGTGGCGCAGATGCTGAATAATCGAGATGGGGAGTTGATCCTTTGAAAGATCACTTCGAAGGCAATGCGAAGGTAACGCCCTTCCGGTTCCATGTTCCAGATCGCACATTGGCGGAAATCAGCGCCCGGGTTGCCGGGTTTCCCTGGCACGAAATGCCGGACGATGGCGGTTGGGATTACGGTGCCAATCTGGAGTACATGAAGGAGCTGTGCGCCTATTGGGTCGATGGGTTCGATTGGCGCGCG
Source organism: uncultured Limibaculum sp. (assembly GCA_951813525.2). Lineage (GTDB taxonomy): Bacteria > Pseudomonadota > Alphaproteobacteria > Rhodobacterales > Rhodobacteraceae > Thermohalobaculum. Next base: position 921,796 of record CATOTJ020000001.1, on the reverse strand, counting down.
CAAGAGGAGCGCATCAACAGCTTTTCTCATTTCAAGGCGCCTGCCGACGGCATCGACATGCACTTTATCTATGAAAAAGGCAGCGGTCCTGATCCGATGCCGCTGATGATCAGCCATGGCTGGCCCGGCTCGGTTGCCGAATTCATGGATCTTATTGAGCCGCTGGCCCACCCCGAGCGGTTTGGCGGTGATGTTCGGGACGCCTTCACCGTGATTGCCCCATCCCTGCCCGGTTTTGGCTTTTCCGGTCGCCCGCCGCGCCCATACGGCCCGCGCCGGATCGCCGGTGTGATCAACACGCTGATGACCAGCACACTTGGGTTCGATCACTATCTCGCACAGGGCGGGGATTGGGGCGGTGCGATCTGTTCCTGGCTGGGCTTTGATCATGCTCCGGCCTGCTCGGCCATACACATCAATGTCCTGACGATGCGCCATCCGGATGGGCCGCAGACACCGGAGGAAGTCGCCTGGGAGGCTGAATTTGACCGCGATCAGATCATGCAGAACGGGTATCGCACGCAACAGGCCACGCGTCCGCAGTCGCTGAGCTATGCGATGATGGACAGTCCGGTTGGCATCGCCGCGTGGTTAGTTGAGAAGTTCCACGACTGGTCGGATGTCCCCACCGGAGACATCGAGGCAGCCCATTCGAAGGACGAGCTGCTGACCAATATCATGATCTACATCACAACGCGCACGTTCAACACGGCATCGTGGATCTATTATGGCCGCCGTGAAAAGGGTGGCCGGGTCTTGTCGCCGGATGGCCATCGTGTCGAGGTTCCAACCGGCTGCGCTGTTTTCCCTGCCGAGATGCTGAACTGGTCGCCGCGGTCCTATGCCGAGCGGATCTATAACATCCAGCAATGGACCGAGATGCCCCGCGGCGGGCATTTCGCTGCCATGGAAGCGCCGGATCTGCTGATCGAGGACATCCGCAGATTTGGCCGCCTGCTGAGGCCTGCCTGAAGGCAGGGTTTCAAAGACGGCCCTGCTGTTTCCTGGCGGTGAAGGGGCGAGGATCATCCGCGTCGGTATTGGCCTGTTCGGTGCCCAGACAACAGGCTTCGACAACAAAGGGTCAATGACCTAGGCTGCACCAAATCTGTAATTCTGGGAGGACAAAATGGCAGGACAGGTTGAAGGTCGGTTGGCCGAGTTGGGGATCACATTGCCGGAACCGGTTGCGCCGTTGGCCGACTATGTCCCGGCGGTCCGGACCGGGAATTTGGTCTATATCTCCGGTCAGTTGCCCAAAGCGCCAGACGGGACTTTGATCCAGGGACAGCTGACGTCGGAAGATCATGCAACCGACGGCGTGACAGCGCCCGGTTCCCGGCTGGGAACCGGCGCAGGGGCTGCAACGCTTTGCGCACTCAACATTCTGGCGCAGTTAAAGGCCGAAATCGGCGATCTCGATCGCGTAACCCGGGTCGTCAAACTGACAGGGTTCGTGAATGCCGATGGCAGTTTCGAACAGCACCCGGTCGTCATAAACGGTGCGTCCAGCCTGATGTTGGGGGCCTTTGCCGACGCAGGCCAGCATTCACGCGCAGCGGTCGGGTGTTCCAGCCTGCCAAGCGGTGTGATCTGCGAGGTCGAAGCGATCTTTGAGGTCGCATAGGGCGGGTTTTCTACCGGTCGGTCGGGGTTGCAGTGAAACCCCGGCTGGCCCGCCGCTTCTTTCTGTTTGCTATGAAGTCGCGTGTCAGGCTGACCCGAATTGTACGGGTCTCGAGGCGGGGGATTTGGCCCTGCACCGGTGGTCGGACACCCGTCGGCGGAAGAACGTCCGCCGGTGAAAGGCGCTAGCCCTTGTATCCGCCCATTTTGCAGATCAGTTTCCATTCGGCTGGCGAGACAGGGACGACCGAAAGGCGCGACTGCTTGACCAGCGCGAAGGTCTCCAGCTTGGGTTCGGCCTTGATATCGGCCAGCGTCACGGGATCGGGCACAGACGCCACCGCCCGCACATCGACACAGTCCCAGCGTTCGTCATCGGTGGTCGTGTCGTGATGAGCCTCGGCGCAAACTTCGACCACGCCGACAATCCGCTTCTCGTTCACCGAGTGATAGAAGAAGCCCAGATCGCCCAGCTTCATTTCGCGCATATTGTTTCGCGCTTGATAATTTCGCACCCCGTCCCATTGTTCGCCAATATCGCCCTTGGCGACCTGGTCATCCCAGCTCCAAGTGCCCGGTTCCGATTTGAACAGCCAATAGGCCATACTGCCCCCTATTCCCGGCGCAAGGGCCGGCGCATCAATGTCTCAACGGCTTCTTGCACGCCAACTTGTCCGGCGACAAGCGCGGCGGTCGCTGCAATCACCGGCGTTTCGACCCCGATCCGCGATGCCAACGCCGCGGCAGCGCCGGCGGTGCTGGCGCCTTCGAAGGTTCCAGTGCCCGGTGCATGTCCGCTTTCGCCCAGTGCAAGGCCATAGCGGTAATTACGCGATTGCTGCGAGGTGCAGGTCAATGTCAGATCGCCCAATCCGGACAGGCCGCCGGGTGTTTCGGCCTTGGCACCGGCGCCCAGGGCGATGCGCGTCATCTCGGCAAAGCCCCGCGCCATCAGTGCCGCCCGCGCGCTTTCACCCAGGCCAGCGCCCATCGTGACGCCGCAGGCAATCGCGATCACGTTCTTCAACGCGCCGCCCAATTCGACGCCGATCAGGTCGCCGGACAGATAGGGGCGCAGAACCGGCGTCGCCAGTCTTGCCTGCAATGCCTCGGCCCGGTCATCTTCGACGGCCAGCGTGATTGCTGTCGGCAATCCCTGCAACAGATCACCGGCGAAGCCTGGGCCGGACAGAACGGCGCAGGTTTGCCCGGGGAGCGTGTCGCGGACAACTTCGGACTGTCGCGACAGCGTTTCCTTTTCCAATCCTTTTGCGGCCAAAACCAACACGGCCTGTGGTGACAGGGTTGGGGCGACCCGGTTCAGAACCGCGCGCGTCGCTTGTGCGGGAACGGCGGCAACGACCACATCCGCGCCGCCCAGCATGACGTCTTCCGTGTTTCGGTCCCAGTCGATCACCTGCCGCCCTGCCGCCCGCCAGGTGGCGGCCAGTGCGCCACCCCACGCACCGCATCCCAATACCGCGATTGGGGCCGTCATGCCTTGGCACCCTTTTTGCCAGACCCCAACATCGGTGCAGCATCGACATCCAACGGCCAGCGTGGACGCGCCGACACCGGGCCGGGCACCAGACCGGCGCGCATTCTTTCGATCCCCGCCCAGGCGATCATCGCACCGTTATCGGTGCAAAGCTTCAGGGGCGGCGCGGTCAGGGTAAAGCCTTCCGCCGCGGCTGCATCTTCCAATCCCTTGCGCAGGGCACGATTGGCGGCCACGCCGCCAGCAACGGCGATTACCCGCGGGCCGTCGGGCAGGTCTGACGCAAAAGACCGCATCGCCCGCCGCGCCTTGGCCGAAAGGACATCGCGCACCGCCGCCTGAAAGCTGGCGCACAGATCGGCGATGTCCTGTCGGTGCAATCCGCCCTTTTCGGCCACCAGCAGATCCCGTGCCCTTACAACAGCGGTCTTCAGGCCCGAAAACGACAGATCGCAGCCCGGCCGGTCCATCAATGGCCGCGGCAGCGGGAACCGTTCGGCATCGCCGGTCGCGGCGGCGTTCTCGACCTCCGGCCCACCTGGAAAGCCCAGGCCCAGCATGCGCGCGGTTTTGTCGAACGCCTCGCCCGGCGCGTCGTCGATGGTGCTGCCCATTCGGCGGTAATCCCCCAGACCGTTCACCGCCAGGAACTGGCAATGCCCGCCAGACACCAACAGCATCAGATAGGGCCAGCCTATCCCGTCGGTCAGGCGCGGCGTCAGGGCGTGGCCTTCGAGGTGATTGATCCCGAACAGCGGCAAACCGGTCGCCGCCGCGACCCCTTTTGCGGTCATAACACCGGCCATGACGCCGCCGATCAGGCCAGGTCCGGCGGTTACCGCGATTGCGTCCAGATCGCCGAGGCCAAGGCCCGCCTCGCCCAAGGCCTGTTCGATCACCAGATCGGCGCGTTCGGCATGGGCACGGGCGGCGATTTCCGGGACGACGCCGCCAAAGGCGCTGTGCAGATCCGCCTGTCCATAGATGCAGTTGGACAAAATTTCGCCGGGGCCAATGTCGAAATCGGGGCCTGATCCTGCAATCGACCCTGCCGTCCGAACAACCGCGGCGGCAGTTTCGTCACAGCTCGATTCCAGTCCCAAAACGGTGAGCACGCCGACTTGTCCTCGCGATTGCGCCATGTGGTCCGCGCCCTTACTAAGGGGCGGAACCAAGACGCGAAAGGGTTCAGATGCCCCTGCCTACGCCAGATCAGCCGCTGAAAATCGGGACACGCGGGTCGCCATTGGCAGTGGCCCAGGCCGAAGAGGCACGCGCCCGCCTGATGACGGCGCACGATCTGCAGCAGGATGCCTTCAAGATCGTCGTTATCCGCACGTCCGGCGACCGCGTTCAGGACCGTTCACTTTCTGAAATCGGCGGCAAAGGCCTGTTCACCAAAGAGATCGAGGAGGCCCTTCTGGACGGCCGCATCGACATTGCCGTTCATTCGATGAAGGACATGCCGACCGAACTGCCCGAGGGGTTGGAGATCCCCTGCGTTCTGCCCCGTGCCGATGTGCGGGACGCCTTTGTCAGTCTGAAGCACGGCGCGTTCGACGATTTACCCGAAGGCGCTGTTTTTGGGTCGTCCAGCCTGCGCCGACGCGCGCAGCTTTTGCACCGCCGCCCGGACCTGCAAATGGTCGAGTTTCGCGGCAATGTGCAAACCCGGCTGTCAAAGCTGGGCGCGGGCATCGCGGACGCGACTCTGCTGGCCGCCGCCGGGCTGGCACGGATGGGTCAGCATGATCTTGCCGCCGGGGCCGTCACGCCCGATTTTCTGCTGCCAGCCGTCGCACAGGGCGCCATCGGGATTGAATTGCGAACAGAGGACGATGACACTGCCAGCCTGTTGGCGCCCATCAACGATGGCGATACCGAAACCCAACTGGCGGCGGAACGCTCCTTTCTGGCCGGATTGGATGGATCTTGCCGCACGCCGATTGCCGGATTGGCCGAACTGGACGGTGATCAGATCCTGTTTCGCGGTGAAATTTTGCGCCCCGATGGATCCGAACGGTTAACAGCCGAACGCCGCGGGGCGGCCAGCGATGCCGCTGCGATGGGCCGGGACGCGGCGGAAGAGTTGCGCAGCAGCGGCGGGCCGGATTTCTTTGCAGAATAGAGCGGTTCTTCTGACGCGGCCCGTTCTGGACAGCAGGGCGGTTGCCCGCCGCCTTGGTGCCGATGGGATCGCAACAGCGATCTGGCCGATGACCGAAATTGTGCCCTCTTCCAACACGGTCCCCCTTCCTGCCGATACCGGCGGGTTGGTCTTTACTTCACGCAATGCCGTTCGGATCTTTGCCGCGTCGAACGCGCGCCGCGACCTGACCGCCTGGTGTGTCGGCAACCGCACTGCTGATACGGCGCATGCCGCCGGGTTCGAACGGGTTCAGAACGCCCAAGGCGATGTGATCGCGTTGGTCGCGCTTATCGCGTCAGCTTCGGTATCTGGTGGGCTGGTCTATCTTCGGGCCAGCGATGTCTCGGCGGATCTGGCGGGATTGCTCGCCGCCCGGGGTGTAAGCTTGCATAGCCAGGTGATTTACAGGGCCGAACCCGGTGATCCGGCGCCAGACGACATCACAGCTTTGCTGCGGGCCGGATCAATCGGGACCGTCGCTGTGTGGTCACGCCGCGCGGCCACCTTGTTGGCAGGCCATTTCGCAGAAAACCCGGGCTGGCCGCGGTCCGCGATTGATGCTGTCGCAATCTCGCACCGCGCTGCGCATCCTCTGGAATCGCTGGAATTCGGCAATATATCCGTTTCATCAGAGCCAACCGGCGCCGCCATGGAAGCCGCCATCTGTGTTGCGGTGCGTCAAAAAAGCGGCTGACGGCGGGCTGACGGTGATTGTGCCGGGCAGCGCGGACACATACCCTTCTGCGTGACAGGCGGCGCGACTCGCCATGGACTCGCACCTGACAGGAGCCGCGGATGAACCAGGCCACGACGAACGACGATCCCGACCGTAAGGATGATGGGACCGAAGACCCCGAAATCGTGACGCCCGATACCGACGCTGCCGCGTCGGCGTCCGATCCAGAACCGGTGCGGGACCCGGTCCCCGAAGCCGACCATGAGCCCGCGGCCGGTGTTCACGACGAGGAGCATCAAGGCGGATCGACGGTTGCGGGGATGGCGCTGCGGTTTTTGATCATCGTTCTGGTGGTTTTTGGGCTGTCTTTGTGGCTGGTTCCGATGATCGCGCCGCATCTGCCATCAACGATCGCGCGCCATATCATGCCGGGCCAGAAAGAGCTGGATACGCGCTTGGCCGCGTTGGACACCGAAGTGCGTGAGCGCACTGATGGCGCCCTGGCCGATGTTGCCGCCATGAAGAAGCAGGTCGCTGATCTGACCAAACGCCTGGCCGAAGCCGAAGCTGCGGCCGCCAAGGCGGGCGAGGAAGCTGCCGCTGCCCGTGCAGAAGCCGCAAAAAGCGCCAAGGCTGCGACCACTGCGACCGTCGCGGAGGACGTTGTCACCAAGGCCGAAGGGGCGGCCCGTGCCGCCGCCGGTGCTGCGGAAACGGCAACGACAGCCGCAACCGAGGCCGGAAAGGTTGCCGTCGCGGCAACCCGTGACGCTGCATCGCTGGCGCGGCGCATGACCAGCTTCGACGCCCGTGTCGCCGCCTTGTCCAGCGAGATCGGCGCAATGGGTGAAGCCTTGGCCAAAGCCCCGTCCAGCGGCGGCGATGGCGCTGCCTCGCCAGAATTGGCGGCCGCCTTCGCAGCGCTCAAGGCAAAAGTCGATGGGCTTTCGAAAAACCTCGATACGACAACAAAATTCCTGAAAGCCGAAGATGCCGATCGCTTTGCCACACAGGACGACCTGCGGTCGGCGCGCACGGCGTTGCAGGCCGAGGTAAAGGAACGGATCGCAGCCTTGCCCGCCGCCGACAAGATCGTCACCGAAGCTGACCTGACAGCTTTGAAGTCGGATGTCGATGAGGCGATCAAATCGATGGACACCCGCGTCGCGACAGTCGAGACGACGGCCTCCAAGGCATCTGCCGCGGCAAAGGCCGCGTCGGAAGCCTCGCAAAAGGCGGAAGGCAAGGTCGAAACGGCTATTCGCGATGCCTCGGTCCGGTCTGCGGTCGCCGCATTGATGAGCCGGCTGGACAACGGCGTCAGTTACGGCCCGGCATTGGCCGAGTTGGAAAAGCTCACCGCACGCGAGGCACCTGCGGAGCTGCGCGCTGCGGCTGGTACGGGCGTCGCCACCGCCGACGACCTGCGACGCGGTTTCGGGCGCAAGGCACAGGCCGCTATCTCGGCCGACATTCGTGCCGCCGCCGATGATGACGGGGTCTTCGGCAAGGCCAGCGCCCGGCTGCGTTCAGTTGTTGCAGGGCGCCCGAAAAAAGCGGAGGAAGGTGAAGACACCGCCGCCATCGTCTCGCGCATTGAAGCCAGCCTGCGCGAAGGCAATCTTGTGGAAGCACTAGCCGAATCGCAGACCCTGTCCGATCCTGCCAAAGCGGCGATGTCCGGCTGGCTGGACCGCCTGTCGGCCAAGGTCGCAGCAGACAAGGCCGCAAAGGCCTTTATCGACGAGTTGACACGGCAACAGGGCTGACCCGGCCGGGAGTATCGAGATGCTTGGCAGACTGATCTATGTAGCGATCATCATGGCCGTCATTCTGGCGGGCGGATTTGCGTTTGATTTCCTTGCAAACGAGCCGGGGCAGATAACGGTCGATTATGGTGACCGGCTGTATGAAGTATCGCTGTTCGAAGCAGCGCTGCTTTTGGTCATCGGTATAGTGCTGCTGATGGTTGTCGTCTGGGCGCTGAAGATCCTGATTGCCATTGTTCGCTTCATCCTGGGCGACGAGAATGCCTTTGGCGGGTTTTTCGTTCGCTCGCGCGAGCGCCGCGGGATTGATGCGCTTGGCAAAGGGATGACGGCGCTTGCCGCCGGCGATGCCAAGACCGCCCGCAGAAAGGCCGAGTTGGCAGAGCGGAAACTGCAAAGCCCGGCTCTGACCCGTCTGTTGAACGCGCAGGCGGCAGATTTGGCCGGCGAACGCACCCGCGCCGCGACCTACTACAAAGCCCTGATGTCTGATCCCGAGACGGCCTTTGTCGGCACCAGTGGGCTGTTGCAGCACGCGCTGGCCGACCAGGACACGAACCGCGCGCTGAAACTGGCCACACATGCCCGCGATCTGCGCCCCAAGGATGCCGCAACGCTGGACACGCTCTATACTCTGCAAAGCCAAAAATTCGACTGGGCCGCGGCGCGAAAGACGCTGTCGGCGCAAATCCGTGCGGGCCATGTGCCGAAACTGGAGGGCAGCCGCCGCGAGGCCGCGCTGATCATGGCCCAGGCCGAGGATGCCGAGCGTCTGGGCGAATCGGAACACGCGCGCGCCCTGGCCATCGAAGCGGCAAAGCTGGACCCGTCCAATGTCCGCGCCGTGACCATGGCGGTTGGCCACCTGATCGGCAGCGGTTCGCGCCGCGCGGCGTCCAAGCTGATAACGGATGGGTGGCGCGCCGCGCCGCACCCGCAACTGGCGGCCTCTTTTGCCGAGATTGACCCGGATGAGGCTCCGGCGCAGCGCCGCCGCCGTTTCGAGGGGCTGTTCACGCTGCACCCGGACCATGCTGAAACGAATTTCCTGAAGGCGGAATTATCGCTGGCGGCCGAGGATTGGACCGGTGCGCGAAAAGCGATCGAAACATTGCGCGAAACCGAGCCATCTGCCCGAAGCTGCGCCATCATGGCGGCGATTGCCCGCGGCGAAGGCGAGCCGGATTACATCGTGCGTGGCTGGCTGGCGCGGGCCCTGAGTGCCCCGCGTGACGGCGCCAGCGAGGCGCAGATCAGCCATGCCGCGATGCTGCCCTTGCTGATCGGGCCCAGTGCCGAGGAAGCAGCGGACGAGGCGGCCGATGTTACCGGCGCCCAAGAAAAACGGGCTGGAGAGACCGTTGCCGCAACCGCGGTTGACGATATCGCCGATGCCGAAACACTTGATCCTGAAACCCCGGGCGCAAAGAGTTCGGAATCCCCGCTGTCAGAGGGTGAAACCCTCGCCCCGGAAGTCGAATCGCCAAACCGCGCGAAAGCGGATGCCGGAGCCGACAGGCCGGGCGGGGACTACGTAAACGACAGCGGGCGCAAATCTCAGACGGAAACTGTTGGCTGATCCACTCGGCGGCGTCTGCCCGACCAAAATGTAACCCGCCCTGCCAGTCGCGGCGCTAGAGCACCCGACAGCCTGACTGCATCAGTCGGGCGTCGCGAAAGTGTGACCAATCAATGACTTATACTAACGTGCATTGATCAGAACTCATGGGCCCATTTACGGCTACCGATTGATGAGATGCGCCAGGGCTGTTCGATGAGCTTGTTCCAACTGTCACAGCAGTGCGCGACGATGTCGTCGTAGTTTTTGAAGACCCGGTTTGAGAGCCAGTTGTCGCGTATGAATTGCCAGATGTTTTCGACTGGATTCAGTTCTGGCGACCGGGCCGGGATTGGAACGAGTGTGATGTTTTCCGGCACATCGAGCTTCGGTGTCGTGTGCCATCCGGCCTGATCGAGCAGCAGGATGGCGTGTGCGCCTGGGGCGACTTCGGCGCTGATCAGCTTCAAGTGCTCCACCATGGCATAGGTGTCGCAGAACGGCATGACGAGGCCGGCACCCTTGCCTTCCGCCGGGCAGATTGCGCCGAAGATATACGCCCATTTCGTCCGCTGATCGTGTGGCGCACGGGGACGCGTTCCTCGCCGCGCCCAACGTCGTGTGATCTTGTTCTTCTGGCCGACCCTGGCTTCATCTTGAAACCAGACCTCTACGGGCGGCCAGCCTCGCTTGATGCGGATGGCTGTGACGACGTCGCCGAAGTTTTTTTGAACATCTCGATCGCCTCCTCATCCTGCGCGTAGTGCTGCGGGCGCGCTGTGAGTTTGCGATATCCCAAGGCGTGCAACTCGCGGCCAACGGTATGACGGCTGACCGAAACGCCGAACTCTTCGTATAGCCAGAACGCAAGGTCGACGAGGCGCCAGCGCACAACCCCATCGAGATAGGGACGCGGGCCTGACTCGACCGCCGCCGCGAGCGCGGTGCGCTGCTCAGCCGTCAGGAGCGGTGCCTTGCCCGGTGCCTTCCGCGTCGTCAGCGCATCCGGGCCGCCGTCGTTGAACCGCAACACCCAATCCCGGATCACCTGAAGGCCAACCCCGCCCGTGCGCGCCGCATCGCTCCGCGAGCCTCCGTCAAGGACAACTGCCAGAGCGAGAAGCCGCCGCGTCTGATCCGCTTCATCGCTCTTCCGCGCCAGACGTCGAAGATCCGTTCCTGTATAATCCAATCTGATCTGAACAGCAGACCCCATGGCAAAAACTCCTCTGTTTTCCATGGTGAATCAGATCAAGATCGGGCCGGAAATCCCCTTCCGTGAGTCCGAGTCATTGCGCCGCAGTATTAGAGCGCTCGATCTGATTCAATCAGATCGAAACGTGCTGTAGATAATCATACCGCCAGCGTGCTACGCGCTTGCGCTGCAATTTGGCTGGCGATATACCCCCGCCCGTCGCCGCTGTAGCTCAGCTGGTAGAGCACGTCATTCGTAATGATGGGGTCGGAGGTTCGAGTCCTCTCAGCGGCACCAGTTCTCATACCTTGCCCTGCAAGCGCCTCTAACGCCTTGAACGGTAACGCTATTTTGGCGGTTCTAGCACCCTCATTTCGGTGGTAGTGGAGACGGTCGGCGAAGGCCAGTTTGAGGACCAGTCGGCGCAGGGTGATCTGGCCACTTTCCCAGAGTTTCCAAGGGCTTGCGAGGAACGTGAGGACGGGTTCTAGTTTTTCATCGAAGGACCCCTTCGGCTCGGTCTGTTGAGCCATCTTGTCAGCCATCAACACCTTCTCGCGTTCAAGTTCTGCGATGCGATCCTCATAGGTTCGAATGACCCGCTCGTTGCTGGCATCCATGATGCGGGCGACGATCTTGTCGATCTGCTTGTCCAGGCTGGAGATCTGCTTCTTGGCGGACTGGATGATTTCGTTGGCCTGAATGCGGCGGGCGTCCCAGGCGTAGCGGAACATCGCCTCGACAACGGTGAACAGGCTTTTGGTCGGTTGCAACTGCTTGATCAGTTCGCCCACATCACCCTCGACCTTGTCGCGGGGAATCGATTTGCCGTAGCTCTCGCAGTCCTTCGTCTGGCACAGATAATAGGCATAGGATTTGGTTCGACCCTTCGCCCAGGATGACCGCAGCGGCGTCCCACAGTCGGCGCAGCAGACGAAGCCGCGTAGCGCAAAGTCTTTGCCAATGTTCTTGCGTTTGGGCGCCTTGGCGGCACCGTTTCGACGTTCCTGCACTTTCTCGAAGGTTGTGAGTGGGACCAATGGCTCATGTTGGGCCTTCAGCCAATGGATCTCATAGCGCTCGGAACAGATGTATCCGGAGTAGACAGGCTGGGTCAGGATATCGGTGACCCGCTGGTTGGGGATGTCGCCGTGCTTGTTGCGTGGAAAGTCGGGAAAGCTCTCGAAGAAGCGTTTCACCTCGGCCTGGGTCTGGAACCGGCCTGAAGCATACCCCTCGAAGGCTTCTTGGATGATGGCAACGAAGGGCGGGTTCGCGATCAGCATTTTGCCCCGGCCCTTAATCGTCTGATAGCGATAACCGATCGGCGCGTCGTGGATCCAATAGCCGTTCTGCATCCGAGCCCGCATTTTTTGGGCGACCTGGCGACCGTTCTGCTTGCGCTCGAGCGCGCCTTGGGCGGCCATGATGGTTTCGATGAACTCGCCCTCGGGGCTCTCGTCGAACTTGAAGTTCAGGCATTCAATAGTGGCGCCGCGAGACCGGAAGGCATCGCGCAGATCGAGATGGAATCGCGTGTCACGCGCAAAGCGTTTCAGATCATCGAAGATGACGACGAAGTGTTCGCCGGGCTGGGCATCGATGAAGCTCAGTAGCGCCACCATGCCGGCGCGTTTCATGAAATCGCCGCCACCGGAGATCGTATCAGGGAAGACCGCAACGACTTCGTAACCGCGGGCCTCGGCATACTGTCGGCAGCGGGTTTCCTGGGATTCGAGGCCGTGGCCGTCGTTCTCCTGGGCGCGGGACGAGACCCGACTATAGAGAATGGCTTTTTTTGCTGTCATGCGTCCTCCCATGCGGCTGTCGAGATAGCGCTGCGGATCGCGATGTTACGGTCGGCGCCGATGATCTCGAGCACCGCACCGTGCTGGGTCAGAAGGTTGTTGACGTACGTGATCGCATCTCCGTCCCGCGCAAAGCGATCCCGTCCCGCCAGGAGCACGATAAAGCGATCTGAGGGATGTTTTGCGATATGATCCAGCACCGCGTCGATCGATTGCTGATCAAAGGAACTAGCGGACGCTCCTACATCGTGGACGACAAGGGCAGTTTTATAGCCTTGTCCGTCCGCACAGGCCCTGGCCAGCGCCTCCTGATAGGCGATGTCGCGACCCTGGGCCACGGCACGTGCCGAGCCGGCCCGGCAATAGAGGATCGCCTTTGTCGGCGCGATCCGTTCGGTGTCGATGTCTGTCATCTCTGTCAATCGGCATCCAAACGTGACCCCAGATCGGCGTTCAAAAGTGACCCCCCTGGTGCTGAGCAGGCCGGGTCGCGTGGAGACCTCATTTATCAGAGCGCGGCCCGGCCTGCGCGGTTGAATTAGGCGCGGTTCTTGAAGCGCCAGCTTTCGTTACCGGTCTCAACGATCTCGCAATGATGTGTGAGGCGATCGAGGAGTGCGGTGGTCATCTTCGCGTCGCCGAAGACGGTTGGCCATTCTCCGAATGCCAGGTTCGTTGTGACAATGACTGATGTGCACTCATAGAGTTTGCTGATCAGGTGGAACAGCAGCTGACCACCGGTCTGAGCGAATGGCAGATAGCCAAGCTCGTCCAGAATTAGGAAGTCGAGGCGTGATATCAACTCAGCTGTCCGTCCCTGGCGCTCGGCCCGCGCTTCGGCATCGAGTTTGTTCACCAGATCGACGACATTGAAGAAGCGCCCGCGGCGGCCCTGGCGGATGCAGGCTCGAGCGATACTGACGGAGAGATGGGTTTTGCCTGTGCCGGTTCCGCCGATGAGCACGAGATTGCGCTGATGGTCGAGGAAGTCGCCGGTGGCGAGGTCACGGATCAAGGTTTCGTTGACCTCGGCCGCTTCGAAGTCGAATTCCTCCAGCTCCTTGGCCAGTGGCAGTTTCGCGATGGTCATCTGGTATTTGATTGAGCGCGCCAGCTTCTCGGAGATCTCGGCTGTCAGCAGATCGCCGATAATCTGTTGTGGTTCGTGCTGGCGCTTGATCGCAGCCGTGATGATCTCGTCGTAAGCTGTCCGCATGCCGTAGAGCTTCAGTTGGCCCATGGCGTCCAGCACCTGTGTTCGTTCCATTCGTTGTTCTCCTCAGGCTGTCATACCGGTCACAATTGGCGGCTGGCTCGCAGGTCAGCCGCAATGCATCCGGTGTTGTGATTGTCAGGGGTGGTGGCGGTTCGCGGCGACGGGCGAGAATGTTCAGGACCACGCTTGCGGAAGGGACATTCTGTGACAGGGCTTCTGCACAGGCCGCTTCCACCGCCTCCAGCCCATCGGAGAGGATCGCGCCTAGAACCTCGACCATCTGGCGATCACCACCGGGCTGACGCTCCAGTTTACGCTGCACACGGCGTAACGACGGCGGCAGCTCCCACTCCTTGAACGGCGCTCCGTTGCGCAGGGCGCCAGGTTTGCGCATCAGCACCGGAATGTAATGTAGCGGGTCATAGATCGCGTTATCGCGCCCAAAAACACGGGTATGGCTGCCGACGATCTGCCCGTCTTGCCAGCATTCCAGGCGATCGGCATAGGCGCGGATCTCGACAGGTCGACCAACGGCCCGGGCATTTACCGAGTACTTGTTCTTGTCGAACCGTACGAGGCAGGTTTTGGAAACCGATGCAGGGACTGCATGAAAGCCGTCGAAGGAGCCGACATATGGGATCAAACTCGGCTGCTCTTCTTCGAACACCTCCCAGACCGTCTTGCCTGGAATGTCGGGGTGTTTGTTTGCCTTCGCATACACCAGGCACCGATCTGCCAACCAGGCATTCAGCTCTGCAAAGGATTTGAACCTCGGGCGCGGCACGAAGAAGCGTCTGCGCAGCACGCCAACCTGGTTCTCTACTTGCCCCTTCTCCCAGCCCGAGGCCGGGCTACAGGCAACGGGGTCAACCAGATAATGACCGCACATCTGCTGAAAGCGGCGGTTGTAAGCCCGACCCTTCCCGACGAAGATCGCGTCCACCGCCGTCTTCATATTGTCGTAGATCCCGCGCGCACAAGCGCCGCCAAAGAACGCAAACGCCTTGTCGTGCGCATCGAACACCATCTCTTGGGTCTCGCGGGGATACGCGCGCACATACGGCATTCGGCTGAAGCTGAGGCGAACATGAGCGACTTTGACAGTCACTGTCACACCGTCCAGAATCACGACCTCATGGCTCCAGTCGAACTGGTAAGCTTCGCCCGGATCAAAGCTCAAGGGAACAAACGCGCTCGCCGATGCTGCCTGCGTTCTCTTTGACCAGTTGGATGCGTATCGCCGAACCGCATCATAGCCGCCGCCGTAACCATGGTTGCGCAACTCTTCGTAGATCCGGATCAGTGTAAGGCGTTCCCGCCTCGGCTGCTTGGCATTTGCGGCCAGCATCTCGTCAAGTTCTGATCGCCATGGATCAATCTTCGGGCGAGGCTGTGTCGTGCGGTCATAGCTGAATTCGGTTGCGCCTGAACGCAGGACCTTGCGGACCGTATTCCTGGAAACCCGAAGCTCTCTGCAGATCTGCTTGATCGACTTGCCGTGAACAAAATGCGCCTGCCTGATCTTTGCGATCGTTTCCACAACCAACATCCCCTGATCGCTCCCTCACTCTTTTGAGGAAGCTTCTCGTACGAATTGTCAGGGGGGTCACTTTTGGGCGCCGATTACCCCAACAAGGGGGTCAATCTTGCATGCCGATCCACACTTAGCCCCAATGTCGGCTTTCGGGATCGCGGCTTAAACGTTGCGCTTTCGCCAGACGGCAGCAATGTCCCCGAAGATCGCCCTTGGACGCGTCAGGCAGAGTTGCAAGCCGGACCAAAACCGTCAGATGTCTGCAAGGAGCCCAATCTGCGTTATGGTTCGGCGTACCAACCTAAAGACTGGATTGCGCGAGCGGACATTCATTGGGCGTGGTCTACACGCAGGTCTGCGCGAAAGCAGGCTTGTCGTGACCCTGACTCCATCGTTTTTGATGCTGATGTAGGGCTTGTTCGTCGGCATCCGCAGGCATCATGCAATGGCCGGACTCAGATTATCGAGTAGCCCCCATCCACAGCAATGTATTGCCCTGTGACATAGGACGCCGCGTCCGAGAGAAGGAAGGCAACTGGGCCAAAGATCTCGTGCGGGTCGCCGCGTCGCCCCATTGGGACACTGGCTTCGATACGCCGCCTGTTGTCGAGATCCTCGTATTCGTCCTCAAACCCGCGCATGTGGCTCGACATGTAACCTGGGGCAACCATATTCACCCGCACCGCTTTGTTTGCCCACTCAGCCGCGAGTTGCCGGCCCAACTGGTCCACTCCGCCCTTTGAAGCGCCGTAAGCCGTCAACCCTTTGAAGGCGACAATACTGCCGTTGGAAGACGTAAGCACGATCGAGCCGCCCCCCTGTGCAATCATGTGCTTCCCCGCAGCTTGCGCGCAGGAAAATGCGCTGGTCAGGTTCGTTCGGATGACTTGGTCGAACGCGTCCGGCGTGGTGTCCTCCGGGGACTGATGCAGGCTGATCCCATGATTGATCACGGCCCCGTGGATGCGCCCGAACTCGGCAGCTGTCCGGTCAATGACGTGCTGGCAGTCGGCGGCATTCGTCGCATCGAAAGCTATGGGCAACGCCGTGCCGCCCGCCTCGTGGATCTGTGCAGCCACCGCGTCGAGATCCGCCAACGTGCGCCCTGCGATCGCAACTTTTGCTCCGAGCCCACCCAGCCCCAGTGCGATAGCCCGGCCTATGCCGCGCCCGGCGCCGGTGACGACAATCGCACTGCCTTCCAAGCCTGGGGCCATGTTTCCTGCCTCGATGCCTGCCGTTGTCAAATCGGGTTGATCGCCCCTGCCAGCCGCGATTTCAACTGGCGCCAGCGGCTGTATACCTCATCACTGCCTACATGGGTCAGTCGGACATGGCGATTACCATTGAACCCAGTGCGGGCATGCAGAACCCGAGCATTGTCGAACACAAGCGCTTCGCCATCCCTCAGCACGTGATGAAGGTGGTATCTGGGGTCATAGGTCAGCTCGAAGAGCTTGCCGAGCGCGGCATACACAGGCTCGATCAACTCGCCAGGCAGGTCGATCGGCCCCATTGTGCGCTCGTTCAGGCGGAACTCCCTAATCTGTCCGAAGTAGTCGAGCGTGATAACCGGGGCCTCTGCTCTCAAACCAACTCCGTCGACGAACCTCCGGTGTGGGATCGGCACGCGGGTCAGAAGGTCGAAACCCTCGGGGTCGAGCGACCTGAAATCCTCGGCCAGCCTGAACCCATCGGTCATGACCGACGCACCGCCGCCATCTTCGCTGGCGCGGATCGAATGGAAAATCATGACCCCCGGTGGCGGTTCGCGAAAGTTCTCGTCGGTATGTGGACGAAGCGGGACAGGCGCGTTGGCGATGACGGCGGGGTTGGAGGTCGAGAAGATCTCGAAGACCCGGCCATAATGGGTTTCGCGAATATGCCCGATCAATCCTGCCACCTGTTCGGTGGCTTCGGGGTCCGCGGGCACATTGCGCAACAGGCAAATGCCGTGTCGCCGCACAGCGTCCAGCAGGTGCAGCAGCTCCAAGGGATCTTCGCGAGCGCGGGCGTAATCTGCCTCTGGCAGATTGCCGGCCATCGAAGCGTCCCAGGTTTGCGGGGATTGGTGGCGTTTTCTGCGTTCAGTATCAGCATAGCAGTGCGCGCGCAGCCAGGCGGGATCATAGAGTGTGACATGGCCGTCGGCCTGCCAACTCAGCCGCAACAAATCTCCCGACATCTCCACCTCGACTGCCAGGTCGGCTTGTATCTCGCTCAGTTCAAAGAACCGATGCCCGCCGCTGTGGTCGCCGCAGTCTTCACAACTGCAATTGTCGCGCAGCCAGATCGTATGAAATATCGAACGGTGTCCGTCCGCCCAGTCCACCACCATCGTCTGCTCATTTGCAGACACACCAACAATTTTGTCCGCAACGTCGGAGCTGTGCCGGGCAATATGGGC
Organism: uncultured Limibaculum sp.; assembly: GCA_951813525.2. Taxonomy (GTDB): domain Bacteria; phylum Pseudomonadota; class Alphaproteobacteria; order Rhodobacterales; family Rhodobacteraceae; genus Thermohalobaculum. Next base: position 904,360 of record CATOTJ020000001.1, on the reverse strand, counting down.
TGCAAGCATCTCGGATCTCCCTGATCTGAAGAACTGAACGGAAGCCTATCCAACCCAGCCTGACAAATGCGAATTCATCAGCTGACAGTTGAGCTACATTCATTCATAAGTCACAGATGATCGCGAACCCCAAGGATCCATCGTATCTGAGCGCCTTGCTTACATTCGAGCGGGCGGCCTTCCACCTGAGCTTCACCAAAGCCGCGGCGGATCTTGGTCTTACGCCTTCGGCGATCAGCCACCGGATTGCAGCGCTGGAATCTGCCCTTCAACGGAAACTGTTCATCCGCCAAACCCGGTCGATACGATTGTCGCGGGAAGGTGCGTCGCTTGCTTCAGATGTGGCCGAGATCTGGGACAATCTGCAGGAGCTCACCACCAAGATAACCTCCACGGATGCACTGCGTATCTCGCTTGGGCCATACTTCTCTTCCAGTTGGTTGATGCCACGATTGCGAGATTTTGAACGCCAGAACCCAAACGTGCGCGTCGAACTGGTCCACGCCGCCGGGGCGCCGGATCTGCGCAATGCCGATTTGGCGATCTTCTGGACAGATGCTGACGTCGCATCAGAGAATGCCGAGTTGCTATTCGAAATGACGTGCGTTCCAGTCGCAATGCCAGGGCTTTGCCGCAAGGATGCATTCGTTGAAGCACGGATCGCACCACTTCACTATCGCGACCGCAGCGCTTGGCATTCTTGGCTGGAAGCAACCGACCAACCGGCCAGGTTCGCAGATGAAGGTGATATGTTCGACGACCCCCACCTGCTCTTCGAAGCGGCCGCCCATGGGAGAGGGGTCGCGATGGGCCTCTTGCCCTTCATCTCCAACCTGATGAAGGCCGGCCGCCTTGTGGCAGTCAGCAACCATGCAATCCCGAGCCCGCAGAGCTATCTTATGAGAATTGTTGATCCGTCCAAATCAGCGGCGCATTTGTTCGCAGATTGGGTCCGCGGCACCATCCGTTCGGAGGCGGAGGCTACCGCAAAAATGTAGTCATGGAATAGGCAACGGGATTGGCTCGATCGGTGCCTCTTCATGATCCGATCGAACGACTGTAATTGGCGCACCCTCCGCGTAGGACTGACAGCCGTTTTTAGGGGTAGATCGTACCTTCGATATTCGCAGCTGCAACGAATGGCGGGAAACAGGAACGCGGGCGCAGCACTTGGCGTGGCGGTCAAGGTCAGGAACACAGATATGCGTCGAGCAACATCACGTCCGCTTCCTGCGCATAGCTGTCAAATGAACAGCACAGAACCGATGTCAGTCAGGGCTCGCTTCGGTCATTCGCTGCACGTTGAACTAATGGCGGAAACTGGCGCTATCCGGTTGCCCGGCATCTCTGGGGGCAATTTCTGCAACCCAGAACAGTCACCCCTCACCGCAGCCCATCCCAACAATAGACGGCGGGCCAGCATAAACGGCGCCAGCCCGCCCTTCTTTCACGTCACTTGATCCAGTCACCGTAGCGTTCAGCCTTCTCCATCAGATAGGCTGTCGGCTTGATGCCCCACTTCTTTTCCAGCTCGATCAGCGTGCCGTCGCGGTGCCAGTTGTACTGGACGCCGGACATGAAGTTACCAAAGACGCATTCCTTCTCGGCCAGCGGGACGGCCAGGCCCCACGGGTTATCGTCTTCGGAATTCAGCGGCATCTCGAAATCGTCCCAATTTCCCGACGCAAGGTCTGATCCGATGGACGAGTCGTCATAGACCCAGGCCACGCATTTGCGGTCGCGCAAGGCCTGCTTGGCCTCGGCATTGCCGGTGAAGGCGACGATCTCAACGCCATACCGCTCTTCGACGATCTTGTTATAGAAAGCGCCTTGCTTGCCGCAGACCGGCTTGCCGCGCAGGTCCTCCCACTTGGAAAACTTCAGGGCCTTGGGGGCCATGATGTTGGTGCCCGAAGTATAATAGTTCGGGCCCGGAATGCCGACAATTTGGCGCCGGTCGGCCCGGTCGGACATGGTGGCGATCATCATGTCGATCTTGCCCTGCTCCAGAAACTGCATGCGGTTCGACGATTGCACAGGGACCAACTCGAACTCGACGCCCATCTTGGCGGCAACGTCCTTGGCCATGTCGATTTCCATGCCGACCAGTTCGCCGGTTTCGTTGCGGAAACCCCACGGCTTGTAATCGGCCTTGACGCCGATCACGACCTTGCCGCGTTCCATTACCTTCTTCCACACGTCGTTTGTGCAGGCCGCACTGGCAACGCCTGCACTGACCGTCAGTGCGGTGATCGCACACAACGTCGTTTTCATGGTCTTAATCATTGGATTCTCCCTGTTTCGCTCCACTGGCTCTCGACAAGCGCCCGCGAAGGCCAAAAAAGGATCACAGCACCGTGACCACGTCAATGAGCAAGGCCGCAATGACTGAAAACCAACTGCCCGCCCATGCGTCCGTTATTGTTGTCGGCGGCGGCGCGATGGGTTGCTCGACGCTCTATCACCTCGCCAAGGCGGGCGTCAGCGATGCGATCCTTCTGGAACGCAATCAACTGACCTCCGGGACCACCTGGCATTCCGCGGCGCAGGTGCGGGCGCTCCGGTCCTCGCGCAATCTGACCAAACTGATCCGCTATTCCGTCTCGCTTTATGGCGAGTTGCAGGAGGAGACCGGCCAGGCGACCGGGTGGATCAACAAAGGGTCGTTGTCGATTGCCACCAACGCAGACCGAATGACCCACATCATACGCCAGGCCGGTCTGGCCCATATCTATGGGGTCGAAGCCGAGGTGATCGGGGCGGGGGCTGCTCGCGAGCGCTGGCCGCTGATGAACACAGATGACGTGATCGGTGCGGTCTGGTCACCGGGCGACGGGCGGGTCAGCCCGTCGGATCTCTGCGCCGCGCTGATCAAAGGCGCCCGCTCGCGCGGCGCACGGACCTTCGAGAACACCGGGGTCACTGCGATCACCACGCGCGGCGGGCGGGTCGCCGGGATCGAAACAGCAAAGGGACCGGTTTCCTGTGACGCGTTGATCCTGTGCACCGGTCTATGGTCACGCGAAGCAGGTGCGATGGCCTGGGTCGAAATCCCGGTTTGGCCGTGCGAGCATTTTTATCTGCTGACCGGCCCGGTTCCGGGGGCGGAAGGGAACCTGCCGACACTGGGCGATCATGATGGCCATCTCTACATCCGCGACGATTCAGGCGGGCTGTTGGTAGGCTGTTTCGAACCCGGGGGCAAAGCGATCCCGGCGGCGCAAATCGGCGAGAATTTCGCCTTCCAACTGTTGCCCGAAGATTGGGATCACTTCGAGCCGATGATGGAGAACGCGTTGCACCGGTTGCCGGCCTTGGCCGACGCGCCGGTCCGCATGCTATTGAACGGTCCGGAGTGCTTTACGCCGGACTCCGGATTCTTGTTGGGCGCCGCACCCGGCACCCGCGGCCTCTTTCTTGGCTGCGGGATGAACTCGGTCGGGGTCGCTTCCGCCGGGGGGGCGGGTATGGCCCTGGCCTGGATCGTGACCGAAGGACAGGCCCCGTTCGATCTGGCCGAGATCAGCCCGTCGCGGTTTCCGCCCGAGGCCTTCACGGCCGAGGCGCTGTCCGCCCGCGCGCCCGAGGTTTTGGGCAAGCACTACGAAATCTCCTATCCCGGGCGCCAATTCGCGACGGCCCGCAACCTGCGGAGCCATCCCTTGCGGGACCGGTTCGACGCCGCCGGTGCCCGCTTTGCTCAGGTCTATGGGTGGGAGCGCCCGATCATGTTCGGCAACGCCTGCGATGGGCCGCTGACCTTCGCCCGCCCGCCTTGGTTCGATCAAGTGGCGGCGGAAGTGACCCAGGCCCATACCGCCGCCGCGCTGTTCGATCTGTCAACCTTTGGAACGTTGGATGTCCGTGGTCCGGATGCCGCCAGCTTTCTGAACCGTCTTTGCGCCAACCGGATGGACCGGGAGCCTGGCCGCGCGATTTATACCCAAATGCTGAATGACCGCGGCGGGATCGAAAGCGATCTGACCGCCGTGCGGCTGACCGAGACGCAGTTTCGGCTGACTGTTGGCACCGGTGCCGTCCTGCGGGATCTGAGCTGGATTCGCGACCACATGGACGGTGAAAGGGTCGGCGTCGAGGATCGCACGACCGAGATAGCGACGATCGGGCTGATGGGTCCCGACGCCGCCGAGATTGCGCACAGTGCGGGGGCGGAAGATCTGACGGATCTCGGCTATTTCCATAGCGTTGAAACCGAGCTTGTCGGCACTCAGGTCCGCGCGACCCGGCTTTCATATGTCGGCGAGCCGGGGTGGGAGATTTCGTGCGCCGCGACGGATGTGGCTCGCCTCTGGGACCTGCTGACGCACTCCGGCGCGGCGCCTGCGGGCCTCTATGCGCAAACATCGATGCGCGTCGAAAAGCGGTTCCTCAGCTACGGGCACGATATCGACGCGGACACAACACCGCTGGACGCCGGACTTGATTTTGCAATCGCCTGGGACACCGATTTCATCGGCCGCACGGCGCTGATGCAGCAGCGCGATCGCGGCGCGGATTGCCGGGTCTTCCTCCTCGAACTCGACGACAAGGCCGCCTACCCGATTGGCGAGGAACCGGTCTTCCTGGGCGGCAGGATCATCGGGAAAACGACATCCGCCGCATTCGGTCACCGCATCGGCAAACCGTTGGCCATCGCCCACCTGTCCGAGCCACAACCGCCCGGGTCAACCGTCGAGATTGCAATCGCAGGCAACCGGTTCGCGGCGACGATCCTGCCCGGTGCCGCCTTCGATCCATCAGGCGCGCGGATGCGCTGAGGTGAAGACGTGACCCAAACCAGCGAAAGATTGGAAACCGGCCGATCTGACTTGCACCTCTGATCCTCTGGTTCTCAGGCCTCAACCATTGTCGCCCAACCAACCGGCAGATCCCAACACTAAGCCACCGCTCGAACGCGCGCGCCAGATCGGTGCTGGGTCCAAACGGCGCCCGAAAAAGAGCAGCCCGGCGAGTCATCACCACGGGTCCACTTGGCGCCAACGAAAAAATCTGCAACAAAAAAAAAGCCCGCAACGCCAGAACGTTACGGGCATTTCAGGGTCTTGGTGGAGCCAAGGGGAGTCGAACCCCTGACCTCTTGAATGCCATTCAAGCGCTCTCCCAACTGAGCTATGGCCCCATATGCCTTTCAGGCGCGCGGAACCTAGGCGCGCGTCTGAAGGGAATCAAGTTGTTTTCGCGGTGACCATCAGGTTTCGCCGTCTTTCTTTGTGACGTCGCCGATATCGTCGATCGCGTCGTCATCGTCGTCATCGTCGTCATCTTCCAGAAGGACATCGTCCTCGAATTTGACAGGTTCGCCCTCGTCGCTGTCTTCATCCGACAGAACCGGGGCCGACGCGTCATCATCATCGTCGTCGTCATCCAGCAGTGCGTTGTCACTAGCGTCGGTATCGTCGTCGTCTGCCAGATCTGTGTCATCGACCAGATTTTCTGCGCTTTCTTCCTCGGCCTTTTTGGCGCGGGCAAGATCAGCCTTCAGGCTGGCAGCCTTGTCCTTCGTTGCGACCTCGTAAGGGGCTCCGCATTCAGGACAGATTATGGGATCGCGTTGCAGGTCATAGTACCGCTCTCCGCAATCCGGGCAGACGCGTTTAACGCCCCATTCAGGCTTTGGCATGGACGCATCCTTGCTCGAAATTCATGGAATGCGCGACCTTGCCATATATGCCGATCCCATTGCAAGCAGAATGTCCAAAACCACCCGTCTATTGTGCACCGCAAAATAAATCTTGCTGCACCGGCACAAGGTCCTTAACAAATTTACGATACGGGTGGTGTGAAATAAAAAACGCGAGGACGGGCCGTGCTCTACCATGCATATGAGATGACCCATGCAGCCATGGGTCCGATGCGCGCTGCCGCACGAATGGGTCAAAAGGCGCTGGACAACCCCCTTAACCCCTTCTCTCAGCTCTATCCGGCCCGCGCGACCTCTGCGGCGTTCGAAATGTTCATCAACGCCACGCGCCGGTATGGGAAGCCCGATTTCGGGATCGAAGTCACCGAAGTGATGGGCGAACAGGTCCCGGTGGTCGAGCGCATCGTCGTCGACAAGCCGTTTGGCAAGCTGGTGCATTTTTACCGCGATCATCCCATCGTTCATGCGCGAAACGATCCGAAGGTGCTGATTGTTTCCCCGATGTCCGGGCATTTTGCGACTCTGCTGCGCGGAACGGTCGAATCGATGCTGCCCGAGCACGAGGTCTACATCACCGACTGGGTTGATGCCCGCGAGGTCCCGCTGTCTGATGGTGCCTTCGATCTGGCCGACTACACCGACTATGTGACCGAGTTCTGCCATTTCCTGGCCGAAGGCGGGGAACGTCCTGCAATTATGGCTGTTTGCCAGCCCGGTGTGCCGGTGCTGGCCGCCGGGTCGCTGATGGCGGAATCGGGCGATCCCGCCCGTCCGTCGTCGATGATCCTGATGGGCAGCCCGATTGACACGCGCGTCAATCAGACCGAGCCCAATCGCCTGGCGCAAAGCAGGCCGCTTTCGTGGTTCGAACAGAATGTGGTCGTGATGGTTCCATGGCCGAATCCTGGGATGATGCGCCGGGTCTATCCGGGGTTTCTGCAACTCACCGGGTTCATGCAGATGAATCTGGACCGGCACATGGATGCCCATTTCGACCAGTTTCATCATCTGGTGCAGGGCGATGGCGACTCGACCGCCGCGCACCGGGCCTTTTATGACGAATATCTCGCCGTCATGGATCTGACGGCCGAGTTCTATCTGCAGACCGTCGAAACCGTATTTCAAAAGCACCTGATCCCGCGCGGTGAATTCACCCACCGCGACCATCTGGTCGATCCTGGCGCGATCACCGATATCGGGGTCATGACGGTCGAGGGCGAGAAGGACGATATCACCGGACGGGGCCAGACCCGCGCCGCGCTGGATTTGTGCGTGAACCTGCCGGACAACCGCAAGAACCACTATGTGCAGCCGACGGTCGGCCACTATGGTGTCTTCAACGGCTCGCGGTATCGCCGACAGATACAGCCACGCATTCGCGACTTCATCCGGGCGCAACGCAAACCGGTAACGGGTTGAGGCTGACGCCCATGCCGGGCAAAAAGGCGCGATGACGGAAATTCTTCTCGCCCGCCCGCCCTGCCGGGTCAACGTGCTGCGCAACAAACGCGCCAAACGGTTCACTCTGCGGCTGGACCCGGGCGGGGACGGCGCCATTCTGACCGTGCCCGCCAATGCGCGGGAACGCGATTTTCGCGATTTCCTGGCCCGCCACACCGTATGGCTGGAGAAGGCGCTGGCCGGGCAACTGGCGCGGATTATGATCGCCGACGGGGTCGAGCTTCCCATCAGCGGTGCCGCCTGCCGCATCGCGGTTCAGGATGGCAAACGCCGGGCGCCGCAACTCTCCGGCGGCGAACTGGTGCTGACCGGATCAGGGGCCGAGGGGCCGCGTGTTGCCGCCTTCCTCAAGCTGCGGGCCCGCGATCTGCTGGAACCAGCCGCCCGGCTCTATGCCCGCAAGGTCGGACGCCGGGTTGAACGCATCGCATTGCGCGATACGCGCAGCCGATGGGGGTCCTGTTCCTCGACCGGCACGCTCAGCTTCTCGTGGCGTCTCGCGATGGCGCCCGACGCGGTTGCCGATTACGTCGCCGCGCACGAAGCCGCGCATCTGGTCGAGATGAACCACTCGCCGCGGTTCTGGCGGGTCGTGACCGATCTCGTCCCCGATTGGCAGGTGCATCGCGACTGGCTAAAGGCCCATGGCCGCGCATTGCACCGCTACGATTTCAGTGCCGATACCTGACACGCTCTTGACCCCGGCGGCCTTGCACCAAATGCTGACGGACAAACGCCCAGGGAAGGCGCAAAGGGCGGACCGAGGAGACGATATGCCGACCAGCACCGCGACCGCTGAAGTTCGCCTGCCCAGCCAGGATCTGAACGCCGATATGGCTTTCTTCCGCGGCATCGGATTTCGGCTGGACCAAATCTTTCCTGCCGACGACCCCACGGTGGCGGTCGTCTCGGGTCACGGGATGCGTGTGCGCCTGCAACGCGGCGCGGGCGAACCCCCCGCAACGCTGCGGATACTCTCTGACGATCCGCTGGGCTTTGCCGAGGGCCAGACCGAGCTGACCGCGCCCAACGGCACCCGGATCGAGATTGCCCGTCTGAACCCGCCGCTCGAAGTGCCAGAGACCCGGCACCAGTTCATGGTGCGTCACCTGCGCGACGAGGCGCCCTGGGTGATCGGCCGGGCCGGTATGCACTATCGCGATCTGATCCCTGACCGCCTTGGCGGTTCAATTATCGCCAGCCATATCCGCATCCCCGATGGCGGGCCGGTGCCGGACATGGTTCACTATCACACGGTCGGATTTCAGTTGATCTATTGTTACCGCGGCTGGGTCGATGTGGTCTACGAAGACCAGGGTCCACCAATGCGCCTGCACGGTGGTGATTGCGTCATCCAACCGCCCGAGATCCGCCACCGGGTGCTGGAAGCCTCTGACAATGTCGAGGTCGTCGAAATCGGCGTTCCGGCCGAGCACATCACCACCATCGACCATGTCATGGACCTGCCCACTCCCGGCATCGACCCGGATCGCCAGTTCCAAGGCCAGCGCTTCGTGCATCACCAATTGTCCAACGCGGCCTGGACCCCCTGGCGGCTGCCGGGGTTCGAGCATCGGGAAACCGGCATCAATGACGGCACCCAGGGCGTGGCCAGCGTCCAGATCGCCCGGCGGGCCCCCGGCGAGGTTTCGGACAATCACGCGGCCTACAGCCACGCAGGCGACATTCTGTTCACCTTTGTGCTGGAAGGGACGATGACCCTGGCCGCATCCGGCCACAACGCCAAACGCCTCGGCCCCGGCGATGCCTTCGTCATCCCGCCGGGGTTCGAGGTCGGTTATCAGGACTGCACCACCGATTTGGAACTGCTCGAGATTTCGCTGCCGGGCCGGTTCGAAACCCATTTGAAGCCGTCGCCGCAGGGTTAGCCTGCCCGCTCGGCCCGCGCCCAGTTCAAGTACCGCCGGCCCCCGCTCTCGCGCACGGAGAGCACGGTCTTGAAACCGTCCGGCGCCGATGCGGCGGACAAAACCCGTTCTGCCGGGGCGCTGTCTTCGATCGCCTGCAACAGCGACCGCCCATCCATCTCCTCCGCTCCGCCCACGCCCAACAGCTCCAAAACCGTCGGGGCGATGTCGATATTCCCGACCGCGGCGGCACATTCCCTGTCCGCCGGAACCCTGTTTCCCGCGGCGATCAGAACGTTGTGCGTCTCCTGCGGACTCAATCCGCCATGGCAACCGCCACCCGCGGGATAAGGTGCATCATGGGCCGACATGCCGGGCAGCCCAAAGGCATTGACCCGTTCATCCGCATGCAGCGCCAATGCAATGTCCGGCGCCCGCGCATGGTTGATCAGAACATCGGACAGCGCCAGCGTGCCCGGCAGCGCCGCGCCATCCGACCCAGGCGCGGTGAAAAGCGGCCCGCACCAATCCTGTTGCCGCAGCCAGTCGACGATCCCGCCAATCAGATCGGGATCGTGGTCGCGCACCCAGATCCCGCCCGCCGAATGAACCGCCACAACGCAATCGGCGCCCTCCATCGAGCGGGTGGACGCCCGCACGCCGATGTCGCCCAGCCGCGACGCCAGATCCAGCGCTTCGCCCTCGATGCTCAGTTGCCCGTGATCCGACAGGGCGATGACATGCATCGCACCCGTATCGATGTCCGGCGCCAACCGCTTCAGAACGCGCCCGAACGCTTGATCCACATGGCGGATCGTCTCCAACGCTCCTTCTGACCCGATGCCCAGATAGTGAAAGCTCTCGTCCGGTTCGCACAGCCACAGCACCATTGCATCCGGGCGCAGCCGCGCCTCGACATGGCTGAGATAGGCATCGACCGCCCAATCGATCCACGCCGTTGCAGGCAGCGCATAATCGGGCAGCGGCCCGGCGGCAGCCACCAGATCGGCGTAAAGCGCCTTGGGCCAGCATTGCTCGGGCGCACGCATGGCGAACCGCGCCGCGCCGTCTGCTTCCGCCGTCAATCCGATCAGCCGCCCGCCGCCCGGTGTTCCGGCGGACAGCGAGGCATAGGACCGGCCCGCCGCCGCCAACCGTTCGCTCAGCAACGGCACTTGCACAACCCGGCCCAGGGCTGCGGCCTCGGCCAGCGCCGCGTCATCGCCGGTGTTCAAGGCCTGTCCCGGGATCAAATCGGCCGCGATGAATTTGTTCGCCACGACGCCGTGCCGCGCGGGCACGCAGCCGGTCAGCACCGTCGTCTGATTGACCCGGGTTTCGGTGGGAAAAGTAGACCGCGGCTGGAACCGCGTTCCCTGCGCCGCAAACGCGCAAAGGTTTGGCATCAGCTCCGGCGTTACAAACTCCGGGCGCAGAGCGTCAAAGACGACGATCAGAGCCCTGGTGTCGACCATCGCCAGCGGTCCTTCCCGTCAACCCGCGAAATGCGCCTCGACCTTGGCCGCCTCGGCGACGCACGCCGCCCCGGCCGGGCAACCGACCATATGGTCGTTCACCAATCCGCAGGCCTGCGCGAACGCATAAACAATCGTCGGGCCGCAGAACCGGAACCCTTCCGCTTTCAAGGCCTTCGACATCGCCTTGGAAACATCCGTCGCTGCCGGAACATCGGCGCCGGTCCGGGGCGCGTTCTGCAACGGCGTAAAATCGTAGAACTTCCAAAGGAACCGGTCGAACCCTTCGCGTTCTTCGATCTTCAGAAACGCCTTCGCGTTGCCAATCGTCGCTTCGATTTTCCCGCGATGGCGCACGATCCCGGCATCGGCCAGCAGCCGCTCGACATCCTTGTCCCCGAACCGGGCAACTTTCTCCGGGTCGAACCCGTGAAACGCAGCCCGGAACGCCTCGCGCTTGCGCAGGATTGTGATCCACGCCAACCCGGCCTGAAACCCGTCAAGGATCAGCTTTTCCCACAGCGCCCGGCTGTCCACATCCGGTCGGCCCCATTCATCGTCGTGATAGGCAACATAAAACGGGTCGTCACCGCACCAGGTACACCGGCCTTCAGCGGTCATCCCTTCGACAGCTTTTCAAGCTGTTCCTGCATCTTGCGCAGCTGCTCCTGCAGCGCATCCAGATCGCTGGATTTCTCGCTGAATTTCTCGCTGGAACTCTCGCCGGAGCTCTCGGTGGACGCGGTCGATCCGGCCTTTGATGCTGCTTCAGTTTCCTCAGGCTTGGCCGATTTCGACGGCGTGGCGCCAAAGGGCGAGAACATGCGCATCGACTTTTCGAAAAAGTCCATATTCGCGCGCGTCATACTTTCGATACCGCCAAAGGCACCGCCGCCGAAGGCCTGGCGCATCTGCTCCTGGTTTTTGGAAAACGCGTCCATGGCCGCGTCCAGATAGCCGGGCACCACACCCTGCAACGGATCGCCATAAAGCCGGATCAATTCGCGCAGGAATTTGGTCGGCAGCATATTCTGCTCTTTTGCCTCTTCCTCGACAATGATCTGGGTCAGCACCGACCGGGTGATGTCGTCGCCCGATTTGGCGTCATAGACCGCGAAATCTTCACCATCGCGAACCATCTTGGACAGATCGTCCAGCGTCACATAGGACGACTTCCGCGTATTATACAGCCGCCGATTGGCGTATTTCTTGATGACGGTCTTGTCCGCGTCAGCGGTCCTTGCCGTCTTGTTTCCACCCTTGGTTTCGGCCACGGCGTTCTCTCCTCAGCCTGCAGGACATCGGATAGTTGCATCGCAATAGTTGCACCGCAATACCTTTGTTGCGCATGCGAAACAGCGGCGCCGAGGCTCCCGGCGGTCGGCCGCGCCTTACATCCGGGTTGTGGCCCGCCTGTTAGACGCCGAACAGCAATCAGACTTAGATCGCGGCGTGCGCTCAATTCTATTGTGCAGTGCAACAAAAATGCCGCATTGCCCCGGTGTCAAGTGCATGCGAACAAACGCCATGACAAGAATCGGGATTTCCAGGAGGACACCGCAATGACCAATGTTGTCATCGCCTCGGCCGCGCGCACTCCGGTCGGCAGCTTTAACGGATCATTCGCCAATGTGGCGGCCCACGATCTGGGCACAACCGCCATCAAGGCCGCGATCGAACGCGCAGGCCTTCAGGCAACCGACATCTCGGAAGTCATCATGGGGCAGATCCTGCAGGCAGGGCAGGGCCAGAACCCCGCACGCCAGGCTTCGGTCAATGCCGGTGTTCCGGTTGAAAGCCCGGCCTGGGGCATCAATCAGCTCTGCGGCTCGGGCCTTCGTGCGGTTGCGCTTGGCGCCCAGCACGTCATGCTCGGCGATGCCAGCATCGTTGTCGCCGGTGGTCAGGAAAGCATGTCCATGGCGCCCCACGCCGCCCATCTGCGGGCCGGTCAGAAGATGGGCGATCTGAAATACATCGATACCATGATCAAAGACGGCCTGACGGATGCCTTCTATGGCTATCACATGGGCAACACGGCCGAGAACGTTGCCCGCCAATGGCAGTTGGGCCGGGACGAGCAGGACGAGTTTGCCGTGGCCAGCCAGAATAAGGCCGAGGCAGCCCAAAAGGCCGGCAAGTTCGCCGACGAGATTACGGCCCACACCGTCAAACACCGTAAAGGCGACATCGTCGTCGATACCGACGAATATATCCGCCACGGCGCGACGATGGAATCCATGCAGAAACTGCGCCCGGCCTTCGACAAGGAAGGCACGGTCACGGCGGCGAACGCGTCGGGCATCAATGACGGCGCCGCCGCGGTTGTTCTGATGAGTGCGGACGAAGCCGAAAAGCGCGGTGTCGCGCCGCTGGCCCGTATCGTCTCCTATGCCACCGCAGGCGTCGATCCGCAGATCATGGGCACCGGCCCGATCCCGGCCAGCCGTATGGCGCTGGAAAAAGCCGGATGGAAAGTCGATGACCTGGAACTGGTCGAGGCGAACGAGGCTTTCGCCGCCCAGGCCTGCGCTGTGAACAAGGACATGGGCTGGGATCCGTCGATCGTGAACGTGAACGGCGGCGCCATCGCAATCGGGCACCCGATCGGTGCTTCGGGCGCCCGTGTGCTGAACACGTTGCTGTTTGAAATGCAGCGCCGCGACGCGAAGAAGGGCCTCGCAACGCTGTGCATCGGCGGCGGCATGGGCGTTGCGATGTGCGTGCAACGCGATTGATCCGCGAACGCCTGAAACTGCCGCTGGCAGTTGCAATCCTGGCCGCCGGGCCGTCTGGTCCGGCCGCTGCGCAAACCGAACCGATCGAACTGCGGATGGGTTGGCGCGATTGTCTGGGCGTGTTCAAGGAATATGCTGGGGCCTATGTCAAGCAAGGCGGCAAGGTCCTCAGCGAGATTGAGAAGGAAGACACCCGCTCGGTCGCACTGACCCTGAAGCGCGAGCTGATCGTTCTGCGTTGCGAACGGTCCGGCTGGCGCGGCTCGAAATTCAGTATCGAAGTCGAACGTCTATAACGCACCCGCCCAAAGGCGGATCAGCCCCAAACGGACAAGGAGAACTAAAATGGCAAGAGTCGCCCTGGTTACAGGCGGATCGCGCGGCATCGGCGCGTCCATCGCCAAGGCTTTGCAGGAAGCAGGCTATTCGGTCGCCGCCAACTATGCCGGCAATGACGAAGCCGCGGCTGCGTTCAAGGCTGAAACCGGCATCCCCGTCTACAAATGGTCGGTTGCTGACTATGACGCCTGCGTGGCCGGTGCCGCACAGGTCGAAGCCGATCTCGGCCCGATCGATGTCGTCGTCGCCAATGCGGGCATCACCCGCGATGCCCCGTTCCACCGTATGACCCCGGAACAGTGGCATGAGGTGGTCGATACCAACCTGACCGGCGTCTTCAACACCATCCACCCGATCTGGCCCGGCATGCGCGAGCGCAAGTTCGGCCGCGTTGTCGTCATCTCGTCGATCAACGGCCAAAAGGGCCAGTTCGCCCAGGTCAACTACGCCGCCACCAAGGCTGGCGATATCGGCATCGTCCGCTCGCTGGCCCAGGAAGGCGCGCGTGCCGGGATCACCGCCAACGTCGTTGCCCCGGGCTATATTGCGACCGACATGGTCATGGCCGTGCCGGAAAAGGTGCGCGACAGCATCATTGCCGGTATCCCGGCAGGCCGCCTGGGCGAGCCGGAAGAGATCGCACGCTGCGTCGCCTTCCTCGCCTCGGACGATGCGGGCTTCATCAACGGCTCGACCATCTCGGCCAACGGCGCACAATTCTTCGGCTGATCGTTGCGCGATGGGGCGGGCTTTTGCGCGCCCCAACAACGCGCCACCCCAACAACGCGCCACTCCAACGCCCTGCAATGGCCAGTGCGCAACCTGCCTTGGCCAATGCGTCGCTGCGAACGCTATCTCAGCGCCCCGTCCATCCAATCAGCTATCGATTGGGTACGCTTCCAAACCGCCTGCGCATGCTTCCACGGTGCCGTCCCGGTCATTTCGCTGGCCGGGATCCGCTGACCGGCGATCAGGTTCTTGCGGCGCAGCAAATCGACCCGCGGGTGATCCCGGTCAAAACCGCGCGGTGCAGTCTTCAACGCCTCGCCGCTGATCTCAACACCGGCCTTCTCGGCCCGGGCAACGGCTTTCGCAAGCTTTGCCCCACCCTGATCCGCGACCGCAAGGCGATACTGGTTCAGATCTTCCGGCGTCATCTGATAGATGCCGCGCCCCGCAAAAAACCCACGCGCATCGATTGCAACATACCAACCCATCGCATGGGCAGGGTTATAGACCCCGCCATAGGTCGCGGTCTTATAGGGCGACTTGTCTTTCGAAAACCGAACGTCGCGATGCTGCCGGAACAGCTTGCTTTCGCCGCCAAAACGGTCCTGCATCTGCCACAGCAAAGCGTTCATCGGCCCGACGATCTCCTCGTCGAAGATGGTCTTCAGGCCGAGAAAGTTGGCCTTCGTATTCGTCGCCGCCAGATCGGCGAAAAACCCGCACGCCCCTGGACCAAAGCCTTTGAATTTCATCCGATTGCTCCCATTTGGATTGATCCGAACTGGATGCATCAATGTCCTGAACGTCTTTCGGACACCGAAGGGTAGGGCCGCGAACCCCAATTCCCAAGGACAAATCCCGCGCGACGCCCGCCTGGCCCCGCAAGGCCCAGTTCACCCGTGATCGGTCTTGGTTGCCAATCGGCAGATCAGATCGACATGGCGATCCAGCCATTCGTGATCCAGCGGCATCCCGGCGACAAGCTTTCGAAAATACGGCACCGCGATAACCATCTCGATCATCTGCGGGACCGAAGCGGTCTCGCACAGCTCGCCGCGCGCCCTTGCGGCATCGAAGACGGCTTCGACGTCTGCGGACCGGTCCTTGATCCAATTGTTGATCAGGCTGCGCGCCTGGTCATCCGTGGCCGCCGCCGCGATGACCTGCGGCGCAACCTGGCCCCACGGCGTTTCGTTAAGCGCCGTCATCAGGTTCCCCAAAATCCAGCTCAGATCGGCGCGCAACGGACCATTGGTGCGCGGCGCATAGGCCGGTGCTGACGCCGCGCGGATAAACGCAGCAATGCGCAGCGCCTCAAGCTTGGGCCAGTGCCGGTACAGCGTGCTGCGAGAGATCCCGGTTCTTTCGCTGATCGCAGCATGCGTCACAGCCAGAACCCCCTGTTCCTGCAGGATTTTCAACGCCGCATCCAAGGCCAGCGTCCGGGTTGCGATCAAGCGCGGGTCATCGGTATCGGTCATATCAAACAGACTTATAGTACATATTGTTGCATTTCAGTACATTTTGTTCTATTCGAGTCGGGCAGGTCCTTGGTCGCCACCGGTCCGGGCGCACCGTATCGCCTCCCGCCCGGACCGCAAATCGCCGAGGACCACCCGCGAAGAACCGCACCAAACGAGGATCAGGTCACATGCGATACGCGCAGATACTCCCAACCCTTCTGACGGCCCTTCTGATCTCGACTCCCCTCGCCTTGGCGCAGGCCAAGGATCTGCCGGTGCGCGAGACGCCGATCCCGCAGACGACGAACGGCGTCCCGCATGTTCAAATCGGCATCACGCCTGCGCCGGACATATCAGACGCGTTGATGCGGCGCGTCCGGGCTTTCCCCGGCATCGAAATCCGCCCGACCATCGTGTCCATGCCGGGCGCGCTGGGGTTCTGGATCGCCGAAGACATCGACCTGGCCCGCCCGGAAGTCATCGTTCGGGGCCGCGAGTTCGCCCACATCCATCCCGATGGCAGCCTGCACGCCTCGCTTTCGCCCGCACTGGCAGCGAAGGCCGTCAAAAACGGCTGGGCCGTCCCGCACCCCTGGGCCAACCAAAGACCCGGCTGGGAAGGGTTCGTGATGATCTATACCCCGCTTTCAAAAACCGAGATGGAAGTCGTCTACGGCCTGATCATCTCCGGCTTCAACTTCGTGACCAAGGACACGCCATAACAGCGCCAAAGGCCCCTCTGAAGCAGCCCGAACTCCCGTTCCCTCAGATCATATTCACCGGGTCCAAGATCACCCCTGATGTGTTCGTGCTGCTGACGTCCGCAGTTGGGGACTTTTCAGACCTTCGCACAGTGCCGCAATTCAGTGATACATTTCACTTTAGAACATTTTGGGGCGGGTCGGGCATTGATGTCAGACAAAATTGTTTGCAGAAAAGTTTCTAAGCAGCCATCCACTTCAGGGCGTTTCTCTCGAAAACCTCAAATATGCTCTGATTTCCAGTGTGGTTTCGAACCCAGTCAATGTAAGATTTTGTACTCTGATAATCCTTGATTATCGTGTTCTTGTGCCATGATTTGACTATGTTTACATCCAAAATCCCACCCTCGATGGCAATAAAGAGCGTCTCATAATCATTGAGAATTAGACGTGTTGCAGAGGCCAAAGAGAGTCCATCGTCATCATTTGTTGACCCTTCTTGATGAGAGATGGCGGACTTCACTATGATGTTGGGATCACCAGCATTCAGTGCGGCGAGATACACGATTTTCGCCTTCAGATAGTCTGAGTTCCAGTTCTTGCTATTAATATGCTCAAACGTTGCCCTCTTTCGAGCCTCGTTTGTGGCCCATTTGTAGTTATAGACGGCTATGGCTATAGCAATAGTTGCTGAAATTAGTATCGCTGTTGCCGTTATTAGTGGTCCAATAAACGCATCTGTCATATTGATTGTGCCCCCCTGGATCACTCAATAAGTGTACAAAAAACCTAATCTGTCACGATATCAAGCGATTTGTTGATGAGGTGCACCGGCGAGATTGTTGCTCTTTGTGATACAAGTGTGCAGCAATGGCCGCATCAAATAATTTGTGCAAAATACTGCCATTTCGCAATACAAATCGAATGGGTCAGGTGGCGGGAAACAGGCTCGCGATTTGACTATCCGAGCTGGGATACTCCCTTCATAAAGGGCTCCATGCGGACATCTGACGGTTTCAGTCGGGATTTTCTAACTCAAAAAGCCCTTAAGGTCAGCAGTCGGGGACAAAGCCGCCGTCGAGCATGAAACTCGGATTCACGATCCTCCCCCGAAAGCTGCCGTCCGGCCTACTGGCGGGAAGTACCATGAACCGTCATGCGTCGTAAGCGTAGGTGCGTAACCCTTTGAATGCTCCATCAAAAGGCGAATGGTCTTAGTTAGTTGAAACCCGGTTTTCTTCCCATGGATAACCCAGTGAATCCTGTTCGACAAAACTGCCGTGGCAACCATGGCAAAGGCTTTGCTTGATTCTAATGTTTTTGCCACTTGGCTTGAATGCCATGTAAAGCCAGTTGCCAAATGTTGCTTGCTCACCGTCGGTTTCAACTTTTGTCATCAGGAACAGTGGGCCGCGCTTAACCTTGCCCCTTTTGGTCACGTTGAAGCTTTCCATTGCGAGAATTGATCCGACAGGCATAGCCCCGCGATATTGAGAGAATTTGACATATTCGTCGAACGCAACATTGTTAGCAAAGATCATCAGGAAGCGCTTGCCGTGAACGCGTGAAATACCAGGAAGCTTTGTAGCTGCTCTCCATTCTTGGTATTCTTTCGTCAAAGGTTCGCCTCTTGATGCATAACCATCTCGCAGCTCGCTTTTCACGCAGTCGTACAGGCTTTGAACCTGCTCATCTGTCAAATCGTCTTTTCTGACATCTGTTGTGCAAGCGGCCCAAGCTGCAGACGATGCAAAAAAGACAGCCACAAAGGCGCTGATTTTGAGAATGGCCTTCATAGATTCAACCCCTTTTTAAAAGTGCTCCCGAGCTTGTGGCCTACGACATCAATTGTCGACGGATTTTGCGTTTCTCATCTTCTTGATGTGCGCTCAACGTCTCAATTCAGATAGACCGCGATGCCCGAATTCGTCTTTTCCAATTGCATTGCACCGTTGACATGGAGCTGGAAACGAAGATGTGCCCTAAGGTGTTGCTGATCCGTCCAGTTGTCTACTCGATCCATGATGTCTGCAGTGGTTCAGGTCTTCTTGTAACCCAGGCCAGTAGAATGTCCGGTCTGGCACCCTTAATGCCGGCCAGCCCAGATGCAGCCTCAGTCAATATGGGCTCGAAGCGGACCTTCGCGCCAAGTCGACACCAGCCTCAGGTTACAACCCGTTGAAAAAGCTCGCCGACCGCATCGCCGTTCTGCGGGCCGGTCAAGCTATTCTCAGCTTTCTGTCGCCCATGATTTGCCGGTTGATCTCTTCGATCAACGTGTCGATCGCCTGGTTTCGGGCCTTTCTGGCACGGCGCGCAACATAGGTCACGCCGGGCGGGGCGGCGAACCGGTCTTTCAGGATGTCCATTTCCGGTGTGAGGTGCCGTTCGTTCAAAAGGGCGACGCCAAGACCGTTCTGCACCGCCGAAACGATGCCCGCCGCGCTGGCGCATTCCAGAACCGTTTCGAAGATCGTTCCATCCTGCTGCGCGAAATCCATTGCCCAGCGGCGATAAAAACAGCTCTCGTCGAACGACCGAAACGGAATGGCACTCTCGGCGCCCAGTTCCAGGTCCAGATCCGGGGACTTTACCCAGAACATGCGCTCCTGAAACAGGTCGATGTCTTCGGGTTGCACGTCGCGCGTAAAGATCTGCATGATCGCGATGTCCAGTTCACCGGCTGCCAGCAGGTCTTGCAGCACCAGACTTTGGCGCACACGCGTGCGCACCGAAACGCCGGGATGAATGCGGGCAAACCGGCCCAAAATGCGGCTCAGATCGCTGCAGGTCGTATCCTCGGTCAGCCCGAGGCTGATCTTTCCGTTTACCGGGGTCTTCGAGAGGCTGCGCAGCGCCTCGTCGTGAATGCCAAGGATGCGCCGGGCATAGCCCAGCAGATCGCGCCCGGCTTTGGTAAAAAGCGGCCCGCCCACCCGGCGGGTCAACAGCGCACAGTCCAGACTGGTCTCCAGCCGCCTGATCTTGTGGCTGACCGCAGATTGCGACAGGCCAAGCTGCGCCGCCGCGCGGGTGACGCCGCCTTGCTGGTCGATGGCGGACAGGGCGCGCAGCGCGTCGATGTCCAGGCGTTGAACCGGGGTCTCAGACATGGCGGGCCGGACCGGGTTCGCTCATTGGCAGGGGTCCTTTCGCAAGTGGACTTTGGCCCGGACAGGGGGGCGGCCGCGGGTTCACCCCCACCGGATCAGACCGATCACGGCGGATGATGCATAAAACATCTGCAAAATCAGGAACGTCCAGCGCTGATCGATCCATGCCCACGCCGCGAACAGGCCGGAGGAGACCAGCAGCATCGCAAACCCGATTGTTTCGGCCCCGATGTTCGCTGCGATCAACAGCGCATAGGCCATTGCCAGGACCGATCCCGCAACTTCGAACAGGGTCGTAAGCCGCCGGCGGTCCCGCCCGGTTGCCACGTCATTTGCGACTTGCGTCATGGCGCGCGTCCTGCGGCCAGGGTGTTCGACTGGAGAGGCCGCCGGTTCGGCAATATGGTTCCGCCGCGTGCAGAACGGGGGCCGGGAGGTAGGGGAAATTCGTCGCCGGGAAAGCCCATTTCGGGTGCTCCTGTTTAAGCCCTTTCAGCAAGGACTACCGCAGGATCAGCCGTGCACAAAATGAATGATGCGGTATAATCCATCGAAATTTGTCATGGCTGGATTGGTGGTCACAGAGGCGCTGCGACAACCGATACCGTCCTCGCGCCTGCATAAGGTTCGCGCTGTTTATCGCTGGGATACGACTTGCGAACCTTGGGATGTTTTCGGCGAACATTCCCCGTGAACATTCGCCAACGATCTCGGAAACCTTCACGGGGATATCTTTTGAGAAGCTTTGGGCGTCCCGAAAACCTTCGCCCGGATATCCTTGGGGAACCTTGAGGTTTCCTGAAAAGCTTCGCCGGGATCTCTGGGAAAACCCCGGCGAACCATTGTCAATCTTCAGGCCGCGGCGTGGCGCCCGGTGGTCTGAACCGACGGGGTCGATGGTTCGATCCGGAACAGACCGCGGAACATTGCGCGGAACGCCTGCGACCGCTCGCGGCTGCCTTTCGCGACATAGTGGTCGATGGTTGCCTGGTCGACGGTCGGGGGGGTCAGGGTGCTTGTGAACATATCTTTACTCCATTCTCTTTGAGTTCGGGCCGGGCGCCGTTCGGGCGCATCCGGAACTATTTGTCGGACTTGCGCGACGTTGTTCTAGGCGCGCTGAACAGGCCTTTCACCAACTCCACCATTGCCCGAGACTGAGCGCGGCGGCCTTTGGCGACGGCCAGGTCGATTGTCTTCTGATCAATGACCGGCGGGGTCTGGCTGGTGTGGAACATGGTTTAGCTCCTTTAACTCGTGTTCATCCGCTTGTTGCGTGAGACAGAGATAGGGGCTATGAATGGCCGCATCAAACGAGACTTTCTGCGCTTCAGTTCAGAAAAACTGAATTGAGGAAAATTCAACTTCAGTTCAAATTGGTTTAACTGACATGCCCGATCGCCTCCCGCCCCTGACCGCGCTGCGCGCCTTCGAAGCGGCGGCCCGCCATATGAGCTTTGCCAAGGCAGCCGATGAGTTGTTCGTCACACCGGCCGCGCTCAGCTATCAGATCAAGCAGTTGGAGGAGCATCTGGAGGTTCAACTTTTCCGTCGCCTGAACCGCGCGGTCGAGTTGACCGAAGCCGGTCTGGCGCTGCAACCGGGCGTCACCGACGGTTTCACAGCGCTGCGCGAGGCCGTGCGCCAGGTCGCGCGCCTGAAGAACCAGAACGAATTGACCATCACCGCCGGTCCCGCCTTCACCGCAAAGTGGCTGGCCCCGCGCTTTTTCCGCTTTGCCGATGCCCATCCCGAGCTGGAATTGCGCTTTGTCGCCTCGTTGCGCCCCATGGACTTTCATCGCGACGGCATTGACGCCGCAATCCGCTTTGGGGTCGAGGATCCGCAGCGGCTTTATTCGGAAGTTTTGGCTGAAGAATGGATGACACCGGTTTGCTCGCCCGCCATGGCGGAACAGGTTCGGGCCGCTGGCCGCGTTGATACTGTTCAATTATTGCATGACGAAAGCATCGAAACGCTGGCCCCGGCCCCGGATTGGCGGCGCTGGGCCGAATTGACCGGGGACAAGATCGATTGGGCGCATGGTGCCCATTTCTCGAACGCCGATCATGCCATCGATGTTGCATTGGAAGGCGGCGGGATCGCGCTGGGCCGGATTGTGCTGGTCCAGCGTTATCTGGAGGCCGGGCGTCTTGTCGCCCCGTTTCCGCGGGCAATGTGGGCTGGCGCGCAATACCGGTTTGTCTGTCCCCAGGGCGACGAGACCCACCCGCGCATCTGCACACTGCTGAAATGGCTGCGCGAAGAAATCTGTGCGGTGGCGACTTTGGAGGACGAATTCACGTTCGTCGGCGCGCGCGATGAGACACGGCTGGCCGACGCCGCGGCCTGACGGATTCCAATCTGCCCCCGGTTGCGCTATAAGGACCGAAAAGAAGACGGTCGGGGCAATGCAGGCAATCTTTCGCGCGGCGGTGCAGCCCGTCGCCACGATATTGCTGGTCGCAGTGGCGCTGGGTTACGCAGCGCCCTGGTCGCATGCGCTGGACCTGTTCGGACATTTCCGCCTTCACCTGCTGGTCCTGTGCGCCCCGGTCCTGGTTCTGGCGTTTGCAACGCTGCATTGGTCGGCGGCCTGGCGCACGCTGGTTGCTGCCGTTCTCGCCGCTGCAGGTCTGGGTCCGGTTTGGGAAGGGTCGGGGCCAGGCTTTAAAGGTGAGGCAATCTCGGTCCTGACCGCAAATCTGCATCACAACAACGAGCGCTCGGCCGAGATGATCCGGGCCCTGAAGGCCGCCAATGCCGATGTTCTGGTCACAAACGAGACGACCACGGCGGCCTTGTCGGGCGGCGAGGCGCTGAGTGATATCTATCCGCACCGCCTGTCGCTTCGCACGAAGGGGCGGATTCTGCGCACTGTGATTTGGTCGAAATACCCGATGCGCGACGGCAGATTGATGCTGGAAGATGCCATCGAACCAACGGGCGCTGCTGCCATCATACAGTTGCCGGATGGCCGGGAGTTTTCGGTGTTGGGCCTGCACCTTGCCCATGCATGGCCGGGCAATCAGAGCCGCCAGATCGCGGTTCTTGGGCAAATCACGGCGGCGCTGCCGCGCCCGCTGATCGTGATGGGGGATTTCAATGCCGAGCCCTGGTCGCATGCACTGCGCCGGGTTCAATTGCTGACGGGGACCGGCCGTGTGCCGGGGTATCGCGTAACCTGGCGGGGCGCCTATCCCAGCCCATTGGGCCAGGTCCCGGCCTTCTTGGGGCACGCAATCGACCATGTGCTGGTGTCACCTGACATTAAGATTAAGCGTGTGATCCTGCTGGACATTCCCGGATCTGACCATGATGCAGTCGGGGCATTTATTCGACTGCCTGATCCTTGACAGAGGCCGCTTCACGGGGCACAGCGCCAGTGATGCACGGAGGATGCTCATGAAGATCGGAATTCTGACGACTGGCCATGTCAACGAGATGTTGGTGGATGAATTCGGCGAATATCCGCCGATGTTCGAGGATCTATTCCGCCGGACCGATCCAACATTGGAATTTGAAAGTTGGGCGGTCGTCGAAGGCGTCTTTCCCGAGAATATCACGTCCTGCGATGCGTGGCTGGTGACAGGATCGAAATTCGGCGTTTATGACCCCGAACCGTGGATCGAACCGTTGAAATCAATGCTGCGCGATATTCGCGCCGCAGGCCTTCCGATTATCGGCATTTGCTTTGGTCATCAGATCGTCGCCGAAGCGTTCGGCGGGCGCGCCGGAAAGTCTGACAAAGGCTGGGGCGCCGGTGCCCATAATTATGAAATCGTAAGCCGCCCGGGATGGATGGCCAACGCATCGCCGCGGTTCGCCATGCACGCGATGCACCAGGATCAGGTCACAGACCTGCCGGAGGACGCGGTCATTTTGGCGCGAAGCGAGTTTTGCCCGATTGCGATGGCCGCCTATGGCGACCCCGAGGTGCCGGATGCGATTTCGTTGCAGCCACACCCCGAATTCATGCGCGATTATGCCGAGGCGCTGGTCAATCTGCGTGCCGATCTGATCGGCGGTGAACGGATCGATGCGGTCCGCGGGTCCTTTGGCGGGCCGATTGCCAATGATGAATTTGTTCGCTGGGCCCTGGACTATCTGGCGGCATTCCACAGCCAACGGGCCGCGGCTTAAGGCCTAGGGCGCTGACCACGGTGTGGTCCGCAGTGCCTCGACCCCAGCGCCTCAACCCCGCTGCCCCGCCCTAAAACAAGTGCTCGAACCGGCTGTTCACCAGGACTTCAGCGACGACCGCCTCGTTCGGTTGCGCGAGGGCAAAGGCAATCGCGTTGGCAATCGAATCCGGGTGGATCTTGAATTGCCCGGCAGCCGGTGTCGCGTGGGTGGTCATGTCGGTTTCCACGAGGCCCGGGCAGATCGATGTCGCCCGCACACCGTCGTCCCAACCCGATTGACGGATTGCATGGGTTAGGGCCTGCGCTGCGTGCTTCGAGGCGGCGTACCCCAGGATTTCGTGCCGGAACATACGCTTGCCGGCGAGCGAGGTCACGTTGGCCACCCGGCCATGGCCGCTGGCCCGCAGCGCGGGCATCGTCGCACGGACAAGGCGAAGCGGCCCCATGAAGTTCACGTCCCACATGGTGTTGAAGACGGCCTCGTCGCTGTTCTCCAACGAGCCGCCCAGTTCGACGCCCGCATTCATCACCACGGCATCGATACGGCCATACCGGTCGAGAGTGGCTTTCGCCCAGGCGTCGGAGGTCGCGGCGTCTTGGGCCTGCCACGCGGTCAGCATCGGATCGCCATCGATCTGCGCGACCGGGATCTGATCGGGGTTTCGCGCCCCAAGGCTGAGCGAATATCCCAACCCCGCCAACACCTTGGCAGTGGCCAGGCCAATCCCGCGATTGGCGCCCGTGATCATGACGACACGGCCTTTTGGCGATAGCATGGTGGTTCCTCCGCTATTTGGTGATCAGTTTGTTCAACTCGTCGATCTTGAAGACCCAGATACGGCCTGGAAAGGGCGGGTTCGAATTGTTTTCAGGCGCGGTTACGACGACCAGCCCGTTCGGCCCAAAGGCGATATTGGTGATGAACTGTGCGTCGGTGGCGGTGCCAGCGACGAGGCCGTGGTCCGGGTCCCAGCCCAACAAGCGCCCGGTGCCATATTCGGCAAACCAAAGGATCCCGCCCGGCCCGATTTCCAACCCGTCCGGCCCCGCGTTTTCATAGCGTGCCGGTGGCAGGCCGAAACTGTCCAGCTCGAACAAGACCTTCGACGGGCCCAGACCGTCCGCAGTCAGCGGAAATTCCAACACCCGGCGCGCCAGATGCTCGGACACCAGCACCCGCTGTCCTGCCCGGTCGACATGGATGCCGTTGCCGTAAAACAGCCCTTCGGCATGGCGGGTCAGCGTACCATCTGGCGCCAGATAATAGACCGCGCCGACCTTGCCCGCCGATTTATCGAACGGTCCGGGGTCTGTGAACCAGACCCCGCCTTTGCCGTCGGCACTGACATCGTTTGGATTGCGCAATTGGGTGCCGTCGGCCGCAGTTTTGATCCGGCGCAGAAGCTTAAAGTCCCGGTCCAGAACCATGATCGAGCCGTCGAAATGGCAGAGGACAGCAAAGAGGTCCTGACGATATCGTGCAATCGCGGTCGGTCCGCAACCGGCTTTTTGCCAGGCAGGTTCCGGGTCGGTTCCGTCCCAGCGCATCACCTTGTCGGCGCCCATTTCGGCCCAGTAAAGCGTGCCGTCGATCCAGGCCGGTCCTTCGGGATAGCTGCCGCGCCAGACATCCTGCGCGTGCGCGGAGCCGGGGATTACGAGGCCGAGAAGAAGAAGCGGCAGGATAACACGGCGGATCATCGCCGCCTGCCCATCAGCATCAGCATCAGCGCAGAGAGAACGGTGATCCCGGCAAAGGTCAGTGTGATCGCCTTGGACCCGATCGAGGGGATCAGCCAGAACGACGTGGCCAGTGTGCCCAGAATGTTGCCGAAAGTGGAGATGCCGTAGACATTGCCGACCTGCTGGCCGCTGGAATCGGTCGAGACCAGCAGCAGGCGGACGGCAAATGGCGAATAGCAGGCGATCAGGCAGATCGGGGCAAAGATCAGCCCCGCGGCGGCCAGTGTGACGCCTGCACGGTCATCGGGCACGGCCTCGCCAACCGCGATCATCATGGTCTCGCCCAGATATTCCCATTCGATCGGATCGCCGTCCAGGCCGCCGACGGGCACGACGATCAGCACCATCGTCACGGCCGCCATTAAAACCAGGACCCCAAGCAGCCGGGGCGATGGCCAGCGATCAACCACGCGGCCACCAATGAAATAGCCGACCGTTAAGGCGAACAGCGTGACCGAAATCAAGGCGGCCCAGGTGTTGATCCCGGACCCGAAATAGGGGTTGAGAAAGCGTGATCCGAGCATCTCGAATCCCATCAGAACAAAGCCCAGAACGAAGCCGTTCAGGTAGATCGCCAGGCGAAAAGTACGGTCAGACATCTTATTCCGCCGGTTTCGAGATATGATCGACGCCCTGATTGTGGCGTTCTATGGATTTAAGCATTTCGACAGGCGCAAAGTCGTCGATCAGCGGTTCGTGATCTGGCGGTTTCGTCAAGATCCGCCGTTCCTCCAGCAGGATCGGCAGAGGGTACTTGAACGCGTGCGCCTGTTGCAGCGCCTCGGCCCGGGCCGCAAGTGCCTGCTGTGCCAGTGCTTCGCCGTCATAGGCGATCGCGACCACGTTGCCGCCCGCGGGGTAAAGGTCGACATGCTCGAATGCCGAGGACAGCGTTGCCAGCGCCGCATCAAACAGCATGGTCGACGGTTCGATGTTCTGCGCGACGATCCCGCCAGGGTTCAGGCGGCGCTTGACGGTCAGAAAAAATTCCTTGGTCAACAGGTGAAACGGCACAAACGGGCCGCGATAGGCATCGATCATGATCACGTCATGGCTGCGCCGGTCGCGGACCAGGTGAATGCGCCCGTCCCGCGTTTCGATTTGAAACCGCTCGTTCGTCTTCACATTGAAGTATTTTTCGGCCAGTTCGACCACGTCGGGGTCCAATTCGACCGACAGAATCTCGACTTCGGGCATATGCAGATGCAGATAGGCCGCGGTGCGCCCGCCGCCCAGCCCGATCTCCAGGATCGAGCCGACCCGTTCGGGATAGGACAGGGCTGCGGTCATATACCGGGTGTAGTTTACAGGCAGGGCCGCATCGTCGGTCGTGTCGTACATCGACTCGGTCCAATACCGCTTGTTCTTGCCGAACTGCATGATGACCGTATCGCCGGATTGGCGGACATAGATATTGTTGTAAAGCGACTCCCGGCTTTCGAGAAGTTGGCCCTGAGCCATCGCCTGCCCGGCGGTCAACAATATGATCAAAAAGGCAAAAATGCGCATCAGCGGCACCTGTCCAGAGAGATGGAACGCGGTTTATAGAGGGGCACCGCGCCGCGGTCGAGAGTGGTGGTGGTCACGTTTCGCCGGGCGGGGTTTGTGCCGTCAGGCGGGTGGTCAGTCCGCCGGAAGAGCCAACTCGTTGATCAGCGCCCTGACCTCGGCCGCGGCCTTGGATCGCGTTGCAGTTTCGGTCACGCCCCGCCCGGCCATGAACGCTTCGGCAAATGCTGCGCGCGACCCGAGCGATGCTGCTGCCACCGGGGCGCCTAAAGTTGCAAGTTCGGCTGCTGCCGCGTCGGCGGCGTTTGATCTTGGCGGGACCCGGTTCAGAACGACGTTGTGCGGTTTTCCTTCGGCTTCGATCAGTTCCAGCGTTTGCCTGCTGGCCCAGACGTCGGCGGCGGAGGGCTGGCAGGGCACGATACAATGGTCCGCTGCGCGCAGGGCGACGCGGCGCAATACCTCGGCCGTGCCGGGGCTGTCGATCAGTGTCAGGTCAGCCTCGCGTGCAGATGATTGGATGTCGGAAGCCGCGCGCCAATTGGCGCTCTCGATCAGCGCCGGGCCGGGCAGATCTGCTGTCCCGCGCAGTTTATGCCACTCGGCGGCCGAGCGCTGCGGGTCTAGGTCGATGATCGAAACACTGCGCCCCGCCGCGGCCAGGGCCACGGCGATCTGCGTCAGCAGCATTGTTTTTCCGGCACCGCCCTTTTGCTGGGCGAATAGGATCACTTGGCCCATCTCTGCTCTCCATGTTGCGCTGCAACATATACGCCGGGTGTTCCCGGCTGCCAAGGCATCTGCATTGTTGAAATCCTGGTTGCGTCTGCGCCGCGCCGCAGCCAGTGTAAAAATCAGCAGATGGTGTCAATCCGCTGAGTCAAATGCAGACCGTATATACCGACCGCCACAAATTGCGCGCCGCCAGGACCGAGCTGGATGGCGGACTGTTTGTTGCGCCTTACGAAAGCCCGGAGCGCGCCGAGATCATTCTGGATACCGTTAAGAGCCGGAACCTTGGTGCAGTCGTCGACCCGGACAGCCACGGGCTTGACCCGATCCTGGCGGTCCACGATCCGGACTATGTCGACTTCCTGCGCGATTGCTGGCGCGATTGGGTGGCGGCGGGTCACAAGGGCGAGGCGATTGCAACGTCCTGGCCATCGCGGCGCATGACACGGGCAGTTGCGCCGCGACCGATTGACGGGCGGATCGGCTATTACTGTCTCGCCGCCGACACCACGATCAGCAAGGGCACATGGGAAGCCGCGCGCGCCGCAGTGGACGTCGCCCTGACCGGTCAGGCGCTGGTGGCATCGGGCGAACGCGCGGTCTTTGCACTGACCCGCCCGCCCGGGCATCACGCCGCCCAGGATATGTTCGGTGGATATTGCTTCCTGAACAATGCCGCCGTCGCCGCCCAGGCGTTTCGCGACGACGGCGCGCGCAGGGTCGCGGTTCTGGACATCGATTTTCATCACGGCAACGGCACGCAGTCGATTTTTTATGACCGCGCCGATGTGATGTTCCTGTCGATCCACGGCGATCCTGATGATGCTTTTCCCTATTTTCTCGGCGCTGCCGATGAACGCGGCGCCGGGAACGGCGAGGGGTTGAACGTCAACTATCCGCTGCCGGAGGGGTGCCTGTTCGATGAGTGGGCCTTGGCGCTGGACGATGCCTGTGGCCGTATCTCGGCCTTTGCGCCCGAGGCGTTGGTCGTCTCGCTGGGCGTGGACACATTCAAAGAGGACCCGATCAGCTTTTTCCGCCTGGAAAGCGCCGACTTTCTGCGGATTGGCGAACGGCTGGCGGCGCAGGACCTGCCGACCTTGTTCGTGATGGAGGGCGGCTATGCCGTCCAACAGATCGGCGTAAACACCGTGAATGTGCTGGAGGGATTTGAGAATGCTTGACCGCACGCACGACCACTTGCCCGACAACGTGATGCAGGAGCTGATTGCGCTGCGCGATGGAACCGCCACCGCCCCGCGGGCGCTGGCGCCGCCGTTTTATACCGACCCGGCGGTGCTGAGGGTCGAAGAGCGGGTCTTCCTTTCATCGTGGCTGTGCCTTGGGCGGGCAGATGCAATTCCAAACGCTGGTGACTTTTTTACCCGCGATGTTCTGGGCGAACCGCTGATCGTGACGAGAGCCAAGGACGGTGTACGCGTTCTGTCGAATGTCTGCCGTCATCGTGGCTCCCGACTAGTCGAGGGTGCGGGGACCAGTTCGCGTTTCACCTGTCCCTATCATGCGTGGACGTATGGTCTGGACGGCACTCTGGTGCGTGCGCCGTTGATCGAAGCGCCAACCGCTGACTGTAACCTGCCGGTTTTTGCCAGCGAGAACTGGATGGGCTGGATCTTTGTCAATCTGGACGGAACCGCGGCGCCGATGGCAGAACAACTGGCGGATCTGGAACCTTATGTTCGCAACTATCATGCGGACGAGTTGCGCACCTTCGATCCGCGGGCCGAAAGCTGGGGCGTAAATTGGAAGGGTTTGGCCGAGAATTTCATGGAAGGGTATCACCTGACGCCCGTTCATCTGAAGACGTTGCACCCGATGACCCCGACCCGGCTGTGCGAGAAGGTGCCGGGGGGCGCTGGTTGGACCGGGTACAAAGCGCATTTCGACGAGAATTTTTCGGGGCGCGGCGAGGTTCATCCCGACATGACCGAGGAGGAACGCCGCCAATCCATGATGGTTTGGATCTATCCCAGCTTTGTGCTGGGCCTTGGTCCGAATTCCGGCACCTATATGTCATTGCTGCCTGATGGCGTCGACCGCGTGGTTGCGCATTGGGACACCGCTTGCCGCGATGGTATGAAACGGGCCGAAATGCAGAAGTGCTGGGACTTTTCAGCCGCGTTCAACGCCGAGGACAAAGCCCGGCTGGAAGAGATGCAGAAAGGGCTGCATTCGCGCTGGGCGACTGGCGGTCCGCTTGCGCCTGCCGACTATGAGGGCACGATCTGGGATTTCTATCACTGGATCGCACCGCGACTATTGGCAGCAGTCTGATGCGGGTCATCGACCTTTCCATGCCGATCGATACCGGCCACCTGCGATGGCCGGTCGAGCGCGGTAAAAAGGGAGATTTCGCGGACGGTGATCTTTTCGAAGCAAGCTGGTTGCGAACGTCTTGCCATGGTTTCACGCATATGGATGCCCCGCGGCACATGGTGCCCGGCGGCCCGACAATGGACGATTTGGATTTGAACCGCGTGGTTGGCCGCGCCGCCGTGATCGATCTGAGCGATATCGCGCCCAACGAAGAAATCGATGCCGCCCGGCTGGCGGCTGCCGCCGATCATCTGGCCCCGGGCGAGATCGCCCTGTTCCGTACGGGTTGGGACCGGCACCGGGACTGGAAAACGGCGGCATTCTGGAAAGACGCACCCTATCTATCCCGGGACGGGGCCGAGTGGTTGTTGAGCCGCGGACCGACTGCCTGCGCCTTCGACTTTCCGCAGGACTATACGATCCGGCTGTTATTGGATGGAGAGGTGCGCCCGATCCCGGAGCATGTCACCCATGACGTGCTGCTGCGCAATAATGTGACGCTGATCGAATACCTTGTGAATACGATGGCGGTTACCAGCCCGCACACCTTTCTGACGGCATTGCCGATCAGGATGGCCGGTTCCGACGGGGCGCCGGCAAGGGTTGTTGCGATTGAAGGTTTGGTTTGAGAGCGTGTCCAAAAAAATACGCCGGGCAACGGCCCGGCGCCAGGACAGGGAGATCTTTAAGTACCCACTACGAAGGTCCGAACAAGCAACTGGTAATGAACCAACAAACGAGAGACGTCCCTATGTGGCGTGATTCGCACCAGGTTGGCTGTGACTTTTGTTACAGAGGCAACGAATTGGCGGCGAACTGGCCAGTGGGCCGGGGAAATTTTGATCAATCGCGGCGCGCGCGGGCTGTCAGGCTTCGCGGATGATTTCCGGCGGCACATGGGCGGTGACGGGCGGCGGATTATCGATCTTTTCCACCCTGACCAATACCGTGTGCGCCGACGGACCCTGACCGAGACGAGAACTGCCGCGATCGCGGGTCAGAACATTCGGATTGCCGTGTTTGCAGGTGCCTTCGGGAACGCCTTCGCCGGGGCCTGCCGGATCATACCAGGCGCCGGTTGAAAGCTGGATCACGCCGGGCATCACGTCATCTGAAAATAGGACGCCTGCCA
Source organism: uncultured Limibaculum sp. (assembly GCA_951813525.2). Taxonomy (GTDB): domain Bacteria; phylum Pseudomonadota; class Alphaproteobacteria; order Rhodobacterales; family Rhodobacteraceae; genus Thermohalobaculum. Next base: position 873,213 of record CATOTJ020000001.1, on the reverse strand, counting down.
GGCAGCCGCCACGTTCGTTCCACAGGCGGATCACATCGCCCTCGGCGATGCCGCGCGCGGCCGCATCGCCCGGGTGCATCGTCGCCGGTTCGCGGCCTGCAATTTTTGACGCTTTGGAAACGCGCCCAGGGTCGAACTGCGAATGCAGCCGTGTGCGCGGCTGGTTCGAGATCAGGTGCAATTCATCTTGCTCGGCCGCGCCCAACCATTCCAGCGGCTCCATCCAGGTCGGGTGAGCCGGGCAATCGTCATAACCCATGCGCCCGATTGCCTCGGAGTAAATCTCGATCCGCCCTGACGGCGTGCGCAACGGATTGGCGACGGGATCGGCGCGGTATTCTTCCAGAAGGATCGGCTCGCGCGGATTGTCGGGTAAGGCGATGGTTTCCTGACTGCGAAGCCCTTCGAGGCTGGGCAGCTCGAACCCTGCACGGCCCGCGCGTTGGCGGGTTTGTGCCCAAAGATGCTCGATCCACTCCTCGGGGGTCCGGCCCTCGGTATAGCGTTCTTCGAAGTCCAACCGTTTGGCCAGACCCGAGAAGATCTCGTAGTCCGAACGGGCATCGCCGACCGGGTCGACGGCCTGGCGCATCGCGACGATCAACGGCTCCCAATGGGTCATGCCGACATCTTCGCGTTCCAGCACTGTCGTTGCCGGGAATACGATATCGGCGTGGCGGGCCATGGGGGTCCACCAAATCTCGTTGACGATCACCGTTTCGGGTCGGTGCAGAGCCCGGACCAGACGGGCAAGATCCTGGTGGTGGTGGAACGGGTTTCCGCCTGTCCAGTAGACCAACCTGGTGTCGGGGTAGACCAGCTTGTGACCGTCATAGTCGAAAGGACCGCCCGGGTTTTCCAAAAGGTCCGATATCCGGGCGACGGGGATATAGTCGCTGACATTGTTGATGCCCTGCTGCACCGCCGGAAAGGCAAACGGCAGGACGGAATTGCCGACGCCGTTTTCAGAGGAATAGCCGATCCCGAATCCGCCGCCCGGCAGTCCGATCTGTCCCAGCATCGCCGCAAGCACGATGGCCATCCAAACCGGCTGTTCGCCATGGTCCGCGCGCTGGATCGACCAGGCGACCATGATCATTGTGCGCTTCGCTGCCATTTCGCGGGCCAGTTCGCGCATCTTTTGCGCCGGGATGCCGGTGATCGCTTCTGCCCATTCCGGGTCTTTCGGATGACCGTCGGTTTCGCCCATCAGATAGGGCTGAAAAAGGTCCCAACCGGTACAATGGCTCGCCAGAAAGGCTTCATCTTGCAGGCCTTCCGTTGCCAGTACGTGCGCCAGACCCAGCATCAAAGCAGTGTCGGTATTGGGGCGCACAGCCCACCAGTCGGCGTTGACCTCGCGGTCCATGTCCGAACGCAGCGGGCTGATATTGACGAACCGGCAGCCTGCCCGGTGAGCGGTGACCATCGCTTCGTGCAGGATATGCCGTCCGACCCCGCCGGATGTGATTTGCCCATTCTTCCGGGCCAGACCTCCGAACGCGACGATCAACTGCGAATGTTCGGCCACGACCGGCCAGCTGGTCGCTTGGTTCAAAATAAGCGAGCGCATCTGGCCGACCACATGCGGCGTGATCGCATTGGCGGCCGCATAGGAATAGTTGGCGATCGATTTGGTGTATCCGCCTGCGCAGTTCAGGAACCTGTGGATATGGCTTTGCGCATGGTGGAACCGCCCGGCTGACGCCCAGCCATAGCTGCCGCCGAAGATCGCTTTGTTGCCATGGTCGTTACGGACGCGGTCGATCTCGGCTGCCGCGAGATCCAGCGCCCGATCCCAGGAGACCGCGACGAAAGCTTCTTTCCCGCGCTGTGTTCGGTCGCCATCCGGGCCATTTTCCAGATAGCTTTTCCGAACCATCGGCTGGTCGATCCGGGTCGGATGTTCGATCATGTCGACCATGCCGGGGCCGATGACTGCGGGGTCCGGATCCTCCGAATAATCGCGCAGGCCTGTTACCTTGCCGTCGGTGGTTTCGGCGAAATAGGTGCCCCAATGGGTCGAAGTCGGGGTGACTTTCATGTCATTCGGCATTGCGTTTCCTCGTGGTGGCGACGCAGCGGCGATCGCCGACCCCTACTTCGTTCAGATTGCGGCTTGATTCAAGGACGGCAGGGTCGATCAAGGGGCGGCAGACCACAATATTTTCGCGATATTTGTGCTGTGATGAGGCGATCAGGTGCGATTGCGGCGTTGGTCCGAGGCCATGAGGTCGCGGACATAGTCCGCAATCGCCATCGAGGATGTGAGACCAGGCGACTCGATTCCATAAAGGCCGACATATCCGGGCAGGCGATGTATCTCCGCGCCGTCGATCCGAAAATCGTCGGCATGTTTGCCGCCGCGGGACAGTTTTGGCCGGATACCACAATAGTCTGGCCGTAACGAGTCGTCCGGCAGATCGGGCCAATAGCGCCGGATCGCACCGTAGAAGCTGTCCGAGCGCGCTGGATCGACGGAATAGTCGACCTGATCAATCCACTCGACATCCGGTCCGAACCGTCCGCGGCCTTGCAGATCGAGCGTGATGTGAACGCCCAGCCCTCCTGCAACCGGCGCGGGATAAATCAGACGACTGAACGGTGCCTTGCCGGTCAGGGCGAAATAATTGCCTTTGGCAAAGTAAGCATCCGGGCGGGCGTCTTCGGGCAGCGCCGCAACCGTCTTGGCGAGTGCCGCGGCGTCCAGCCCAGCCGCGTTGACGACTTCGCGGGCCAGCAGTGCCATCGGTTCATCGCCACCGGTGCGGATAACAAAACCGTCTTCGGCGGCATCGATGCTGTCGACAACGGTGTTCAGGACCAGCATGGCGTCATGGGCCTCTGCCTCGCCCAACAGCGCCATCATAAAGTTGTGGCTGTCGACAACGCCGGTCGAGGGTGAAAGGAGCGCGCCGTCGCATCGCAGCGCTGGTTCCATTGCCCTTGCGTTTGCCGCCGAAATTTCGCGCAGATCCTCGACACCATTGTCCCAGGCGCGCCGGGCGATGCCCTGAAATTGCGCGACCTCCTCGGGTGTGCAGGCGACAATCAGTTTACCGCAGTTCCAGGCCGTGATCCCGTTTGCGATGCAAAAGTCGTACAGCATCCTTCGCCCGGCCACGCACATTCGTGCCTTAAGGCTGTCTTTGGCGTAGTAGATGCCGGCATGGATAACCTCGGAATTGCGGGCCGATGTGATCGAGCCGAAAAGGTCTTCGCGCTCGAGCACCAGAACTTCGCGGCCGGTCAAGGCGAGTGAACGCGCGACGGCAAGGCCGACCACCCCGGCCCCAATGACGACTGTTTCGACCCGCTCTGCCATGATGCGCTCTCCCTGCGTGGCGGGTTATAGCGTGTGCATCGCGGTCAGAAAGGTTGCCCCATGTCGCAGGACGGGCGAGCATCGGGCCATGCAGTATTTTCAGACCGAAAGGCTGGACGACGATATTACGCTGATCACCGAAACCGGCGTTCGCCCCTGGTTGAAGTGCAATATCTGGCATGTGCGCGGACGCGACCGGGACCTGGTGATTGACACAGGGATGGGGTTGTCGCCGCTGAAGGCAGAGATCCTGCGGTTGAGCGACCTGCCGTTGACCGCAATTGTCACCCATACGCATTTCGACCACTGCGCGGGTCTGCATGAGTTTGGCGACAGGCAGGGCCACCAGGCCGAGGCAGCTTTCATGCAAACCGATCAGACCGACACGATGGTTAGCCACGGTTGGGCTGCGGCTGAGTTGATCGATCCTGCGATTTACCCCGAGTTCGAACCGAAAGACTATTGGATACGTGCCGCACCGCTGACCGGATATTTGGATGAAGGCGACATCGTGGATCTGGGCGATCGGTCCTTTCAGATTCTGCATCTGCCGGGCCACTCACCTGGCTCGATCGGGTTGTGGGAGGAGGCGACGGAAACGCTGTTTACCGGCGATGCGTTATATGATGGTCCGATGCTGGATGATCTGCCGGAATCGGACCCGGCGCTGCTGCGCGCGTCCCATGAACGTATGCGCGAATTGGCGCCGCGCACGATCCATGGAGGGCATTTCGCGAGCTTTGGGCGCGATCGCCTGATGGAGTTGACGGCAGAGTATCTGGCGGGTGGCCTGCGGGTTGATGATTTTGCCGAATGGATGCGCGATCAGTACCGTGCAAGCCTGAGCGATTAGTGCAACCAGCGTGTGACGAAAAAGACTCAAAGCTCTATTTTCATGACATAATCCCGCCCCGTCCCTTTGCGCCGACAGGTGATTAATGCAATGTCCGCGCCATCGGGGGAGCTGTCGTCAGGGGAAGTATGGAGCGTTTGAGCTTCAAATCGGTGGCAACGCCCGCGGCGTATCTGTTCCTGATCGGGCTGATCATTGTGGTCGCCCATTCCAGTTTGCAGAGCAATACCGGCCTTGCCGCCTTTCGCGAAGCCGGGTCTGAAGAGCGCCGCCTGAACGCCGAGTTGGCAGTTTTGATCGCCAGGCGCGAGCACATTGCAAACAAGGTCCGGCGCCTTTCCGATGCCTATCTGGATCTGGATCTACTGGACGAGCGTGCCCGTGATATTCTGGGCATGGTCCGCGTAGACGAGATGATCGTGCGTTGAACGCAGTATCCGAAGCGAAATTTACTGACACCCGATCCCCGAACTTCGCAATCATGCGATTCCGTGTTTAGCTGCACAGCCGCGTTAAACGCGGTAGGGTCGGTGCCAGCGTGAGAACGACCGGATTCGAGGGAGGAAGACTTGCCCGACGCCAAAGAAGGCAGCAAAGCTGCCAAAAACCTGCCGCCTGCCGAAGAACTGATTACCCATTATCGCGATATGCTGCTGATCCGCCGGTTCGAGGAAAAGGCCGGCCAACTTTATGGAATGGGGCTGATCGGCGGGTTCTGCCACCTTTATATCGGGCAGGAGGCGGTCGTTGTCGGTTTGCAGTCGAACTGCAAAGAGGGCGATCAGGTTATCACCACTTACCGCGACCATGGCCATATGCTGGCTTGCGGCATGGACCCTAGGGGCGTGATGGCCGAACTGACGGGCCGCGAAGGCGGATTGTCGAAAGGCAAGGGCGGCTCGATGCACATGTTCTCGAAAGAGAAAGAGTTTTATGGCGGGCACGGTATCGTCGGCGCCAATGTGCCGTTGGGCGCTGGATTGGCCTTTGCCAACAAGTACCGCGGCAATGACCATGTCTCGATGACCTATTTCGGCGACGGTGCGTCGAACCAGGGACAGGTCTACGAGACGTTCAACATGGCGGCGCTTTGGGATCTGCCCTGCATTTTCGTGATCGAGAACAATCAATACGCCATGGGCACCGCACAAACGCGGTCGACTTCGACCCCGGCGATTTATACCCGCGGCGAGGCGTTCGGCATCCCGGGCGAGGAAGTGAACGGGATGGATGTTCTTGCCGTGCGCGAGGCCGGGGGCCGTGCGGTAGAGCATGCCCGTTCGGGTCAAGGACCATACATTCTGGAGATGAAGACCTATCGCTATCGCGGCCATTCCATGTCGGACCCAGCAAAGTACCGCACACGCGAGGAAGTCTCGAAAATGCGGGAGGAGCGCGACCCGATCGACGGGCTGCGCAAGGTTTTGATGGATCATGGTTTGGCTGACGAAGATCAGATCAAGGACATCGACAAAGAGGTAAAGGCCGTCGTCAACGAAGCCGCGGCCTTTGCCCAGGAAAGTCCCGAGCCGGCAGAAGCCGAGCTTTGGACCGACATCTACGCCTGAAGGGGACCGGGATATGACAGTTAGCATTTTGATGCCCGCCCTCTCGCCGACAATGGAAGAAGGCACGCTGGCCAAGTGGTTGGTGAAGGAAGGCGACACCGTTTCATCCGGCGACATCATCGCCGAGATCGAGACGGACAAGGCAACGATGGAAGTCGAAGCCGTCGACGAAGGGATTGTCGGTAAGCTGATGGTTGCCGAGGGAACCGAAGGCGTGAAGGTAAATGCCCTGATCGCCGTGTTGTTGGAGGAGGGTGAAGACCCCTCGGCCATGGATGCGGTCAGCGCAGATGGTCCCAGCGACGAACCCGGTCCAACACAGCCAAGCGGCGGCGACGGCGACGGTGGCGGCAGTGGGCCAACGCAACCCAGTGAAGACAAACAGGCGGTTGCTTCGGTTTCCACGGCGGCTGACGGCGGTGATGTTCCATGGCCGACCGTAGAAACCCGCGATTGGCCCGAGGGCACAGCGATGAAGGCCCAGACGGTGCGAGAGGCCCTGCGCGACGCGATGGCCGAGGAAATGCGCCGCGACGAAGACGTCTTTCTGATGGGTGAGGAGGTTGCCGAGTATCAAGGTGCCTACAAGATTTCTCAGGGCTTGTTGGACGAATTCGGTGCCAAACGCGTCATCGATACACCCATTACCGAGCATGGCTTTGCTGGAATCGGTGTCGGCGCTGCTTTTGCCGGGTTGAAGCCGATTGTCGAGTTCATGACGTTCAACTTCGCGATGCAGGCGATCGACCAGATCATCAACTCTGCTGCGAAGACGCTTTATATGTCCGGTGGTCAGATGGGCAGCCCGATTGTGTTTCGCGGGCCGAATGGTGCCGCGGCGCGTGTCGGCGCGCAGCACAGTCAGGATTATGCCGCCTGGTATGCTCAGATCCCTGGCCTGAAGGTTGTGCAGCCCTATACCGCAGCGGACGCCAAGGGCCTGATGAAGGCCGCGATCCGCGACCCGAACCCGGTCATCGTGCTGGAAAATGAGATCCTTTACGGGCGGTCATTCGATGTGCCGGAAATGGACGATTTCACGGTCGAGATCGGAAAGGCCCGCATTGCCCGCTCCGGCAGTGACATCACGCTGGTCAGTTTCGGCATCGGTATGACCTATGCGAACGAAGCCGCAGAGGCCCTGGCTGCTGATGGTATCGACGCTGAAGTCATCGACCTGAGAAGCCTGCGCCCGATGGATACGGAAACAGTGATCAATTCGGTCAAAAAGACCAATCGCTGTGTGACGATTGAAGAGGGATGGCCGGTTTGTTCCATCGGCAACCACATATCGGCGGTGCTGATGCAGCAGGCATTCGATTGGCTCGACGCTCCGGTCATCAACCTGACCGGCAAGGATGTGCCGATGCCCTATGCCGCAAATCTTGAAAGGCTGGCGCTGGTTACAACAGCCGAAGTCATCGAGGCGGCCAAAGCCGTCTGCTACCGCTGAGAGGGGCCAGACATGCCGGTCAACATTCTGATGCCTGCTCTTTCACCGACAATGGAAGAAGGGACGCTTGCCAAATGGCTGGTCGCCGAGGGCGATACCGTCGCATCGGGCGACATCATTGCCGAGATCGAAACCGATAAGGCGACCATGGAAGTCGAGGCGGTCGACGAAGGCACAATCGGCAAGATCGTTGTCGCCGAGGGAACCGAGGCCGTGAAGGTCAATGCGGTGATCGCGGTGCTTCTTGAGGAAGGCGAAAGCGCGGACGACATCGGGGACGTTTCGGCGCCGGCCACCGCGGCGGCGCCGCAGGCCGCTGCTGTGGATAGCGGCGCAACCGGCAGGGCGCCTTTCAATGACGAAGGGCCATCCGGCCCGATCGACGATGAAAACGACCGGCAGAGTTTAACCGGTGGTGGAGGCACCGGGCCGGGTGCGCGGATCTTTGCCTCGCCGTTGGCCCGCCGGATTGCCAGGGACAAAGGCATCGATCTGGCGCTGCTGACCGGGTCCGGGCCAAAGGGCCGGATCGTCAAGCTGGACGTTCAAAACTTTGTACCGTCTGCTGCCGCCCCGGCACCGGAGAAGGCGGCCGCCCCGGCATCCGGGGCTGTGGCCATGCCTGCCGGTCCCGGCAGTGACCAAGTCGCCGCAATGTTTACCGACCGTGAGTACGAAGAGATCAAGCTGGACGGTATGCGGAAGATCATCGCCGCCCGGCTGACCGAGGCGAAGCAGACGGTCCCGCATTTCTACCTGCGGCGCGATATCGAAATCGATGCGCTGTTGGCGGTGCGCAAAAAGATGAACGCCCAGGGCGAGAAGCAGGGCTTTAAGCTGTCGGTCAATGACTTCATCATCAAGGCCTGCGCCGCCGCGCTGCAACGGGTGCCGCAGGCGAATGCCGTCTGGGCAGGCGATCGTATCCTTCAGATGAAAGCCTCGGACGTTGCCGTCGCCGTGGCCATCGAAGGCGGGCTTTTCACGCCGGTGATCCGCGATTCGGATAAAAAGGGATTGGCACAGCTATCATCTGAAATGAAAGACCTGGCCGCCCGCGCCCGCGACCGCAAGCTGGCGCCGCATGAATATCAGGGTGGCAGCTTTGCGATCTCGAATCTGGGTATGTTCGGCATCGACAATTTCGATGCAGTCATCAACCCGCCCCACGGGTCGATCCTGGCTGTCGGTGCCGGGGTTCAGAAACCGGTTGTGAAAGGTGGCGAGCTTGGGGTCGCCACTGTGATGTCGGTCACGCTGTCGGTCGATCACCGGGTCATCGACGGCGCGCTTGGCGCCCAGTTCCTGGACGCGATCAAGTCCAATCTGGAAGACCCGATGATGATGCTGGTTTAGGGCTGGGTCTGTTCAGCCAATGACCTGCAAGGCGGGCTTACCCCGCCTTGCGCTTTTACTCAGATTTCTCAGCGCCGCCGCCATGATGACGCCGCTCACCATCGTGGTGGCGACCGCGCCGGCCCATCCGCTTGTGCTTCAGATCATCCTTGCTAAGCAGACCGTCATCGTTTCGATCACGCATCAGAACCATATGCTTGGTCCGCTCGGCGAATTCTTCGGCTGTGATTTTACCGTCGCCATCGGCATCGTTACGTTGGAATCGCCGCACCATGCGTTTGCGCATGCGATCCATCCACAAGGCTTCATACTCGTCCATAGACAGGCTGCCGTCGCCGTCGACGTCGAACTGTTTGAGACGATCCGCCCGGAAGGCGTCGATCTCGTCTTGGCTGATGGCATCGTCGCCATTCGCGTCCATCCGCTCCAGCGCCTTGGCAAGCCGGATCTTTGCCCGCTTACCGTGGCCGCGCCGGTGATGTCCGCGCCCGCCTTTCATGCCATGACCGTCATATTTCATATAGGCACCGTCATGATGGCCTTTGCCATGATGCCCGGCATCCGCATCGACCGATGTCAGCGGAACGATGGCGGCCAGCGCGACAATTGCGACGCCGCCTGCGATAAGTTTCTTCATTGGGACACTCCCGTCTCGGTTGAGATGGTAACACGGCCCAGCGCAGGAATTCCGTTGTCGGAATTCCTATCGTTCACGCTGATTTTCAGCGCAACTCGCGCGCCGGTTAGTTGGCCAGAACCGCCTCGGCGGCTGCGATTGCCTTGTCGGCGCCCGCCGGGTCCGGTCCGCCACCTTGCGCCATATCCGGGCGCCCTCCGCCGCCTTTGCCGCCAAGCTTTTCAACCGCTGCGCGCACCAGATCGACAGCCGAAACCGCGCCGGTCAGGTCGTCGGTCACGCCCGCCGCAACAGCCGCCTTGCCATCGGTATCGGCAATCAACAGAACAACCCCAGATCCCAGCCGGATTTTATGCTCGTCGATCAGACCGCGCAGATCCTTGGGGCTGATGCCGGGCAGGACCTGAGCCAGGAACGGCTTGCCGCCAATCTCCCGCGCCTCCGGCACTGCCGCCGGACCACTGCCGCCCAGCGCAACCTGTTTGCGCAGTTCGGCAATTTCCGCCTCCAGCTTGCGCCGGTCGTCCAGGAGCGTGCGAACCCGGTCGGCCACCTCTTCAGGCCGCGCCTTCAGCACCGATGCCGTCTCGGCCAAGCGCTGGTCTTGCCGGCTCAGATAGTCATAGGCCGCGGCGCCGGTAAGGGCCTCGACCCGGCGAATCCCTGACGAGGAGGCGCCTTCGCCGGTGACGACCAGCAAGCCGATTTCACCTGTCCGAGCAACGTGAGTGCCGCCGCACAGTTCCAGCGAATAGGTCTCGCCCGCAGGCCCGGTTTCGCCTTCGGGTCGCCTGCCCATGGAAATGACGCGGACCTCATCGCCATACTTCTCGCCAAACAGTGCGCGTGCGCCGATCTCTTGGGCCTCGTCCGGCGTCATCAGCCGGGTTGTCACTTCAGCGTTTTGGCGGACATAGCCGTTCACTTCGCTTTCGACATTGCGGATGTCCTCCGCGCTCATTCCCGTCTGATGGGTAAAGTCGAACCGCAGCCGGTCCGGCGCCACCAACGATCCACGCTGTGCAACATGATCGCCCAGATGGCCGCGCAGGGCCTCGTGCAGCAGGTGCGTGGCCGAATGACTGGCCCTGATCGCTGCTCGGCGTGGTCCAAAAACTTCTAGCGCTATTGCCTCTCCAACGGAGAACTGCGCGGCTTGACGCTTGGCCGGAATGGAGTGGGCTACAATGAGCCCGTTTGCGAACTTTTTCGTGTCATCAACCCACGTCAGGTTATCAAGCTGATTTAGACTCCAAATGTGACCTTGATCACCGATTTGACCGCCAGATTCTCCATAGAATGGAGTCTGGTTCGCAAGCAACCATCCAGCCTCGCCCTGCTTCAGCGTTTCAACTGATTTCCCGTCTTTGATAATCGCAATGACTTGGGCTTCGGCCTTCAGTGTCTCATAGCCCAGGAATTCGGTGACGCCATGCGTCTCAGCGATGTCGAACCATATCGCATCATCCGCAGCCTCGCCAGACCCTTTCCACGCTGCGCGAGCGGCGGCCTTTTGGGCCTGCATTGCGCTGTCGAAGCCACCGGTGTCGACGCTGCGTCCCTTTTCTCGCAACGCGTCCTGTGTCAGATCCAGCGGAAAGCCATAGGTGTCATACAGCTTGAATGCCGTCTCGCCCGGCAGATCGGTATTTTCGCCCAGATCGGCCAATTCTGCATCAAGCAGCTTCAAACCGCGGTCCAGCGTTGTGCGGAACCGGGCTTCTTCACGTTCCAACGTCTCGGTGATCAATGATTGAGCCAATCCCAATTCGGGAAATGCCTGCCCCATCTGAGCGACCAAGGCGGGCACGAGCCGATACATGACAGGATCTTGCGCACCCAGAAGGTGGGCATGGCGCATGGCGCGGCGCATGATCCGGCGCAACACATAGCCGCGCCCTTCGTTCGATGGCAGAACGCCATCGGCGATCAAAAAGGATGTCGCCCTCAGGTGATCGGCGATTACCCGGTGATGCACTTTGCCGTCGCCATCCGGGGCACCATCGGTCACGGCGGCCGATGCCTCGATCAGCGACCGCATCAGGTCGGTATCATAGTTATCGTGCTTTCCCTGCAGCAAGGCGCCGATCCGCTCCAGACCCATGCCGGTATCGACCGACGGCTTGGGCAACGGGTTCGACATCCCTCCCGGGAATGTTTCGAACTGCATGAAAACCAGGTTCCAGATTTCGATGAACCGATTGCCGTCTTCGTCCGCCGAACCTGGAGGGCCGCCCCAGATGTGATCGCCATGGTCGTAAAAAATCTCGGTACAGGGCCCGTTCGGGCCAGTATCGCCCATCCGCCACCAGTTATCGTCGCTGTCGATTCTGATGATACGATAGTCTGGCAGGCCCGCGATACGGTTCCACATGCCGGCCGCTTCTTCGTCTGTAGCATGCACCGTTACCAAAATTCGGTCTTTGTTCAGCGCGAAATCCCGCGTGACAAGGTTCCATGCCAGTTCAATGGCCTGTTCCTTGAAGTAGTCGCCGAACGAAAAGTTCCCCAGCATCTCGAAGAACGTGTGGTGGCGCGCGGTGTATCCTACATTGTCCAGATCGTTATGCTTCCCGCCCGCGCGTACACATTTCTGGCTGGTGACCGCCCTGTTGTAAGGTCGGGTTTCCAATCCGGTGAACACGTTCTTGAATTGAACCATGCCGGCGTTCGTGAACATCAGCGTCGGATCATTGCGCGGTACCAATGGCGAGGACGCAACAATCTCGTGTCCTTCAGTCTTGAAGTAGTCGAGAAAGGTTGTCCGAATATCGTTCAATGTGGCCATGGTGTCGCCCGTCAGCATGATTGTGGGGGCGTCTCTTAGCGTCCGGGCCGTGGACTTGTCCATCCGCAAGGGAGCGATGAGCGGTAGTTGAGGTGCATCTGGTGCGCCAGCTTTTAGTCCAATGTTTCAATTGTGCCGGGTCGCATGGCTGCAGTCGCGGTGTGGCTGAACTTCAGATGAAAAAAGGGCGGACCCTGGGGCCCGCCCTCCGAAACGCCGTTCTGGCGTTCTTAGACGCTCAACACTTCTGCTTCATCGTCGTCATCTTCCTTGATTTCGTTCTGCGCCATGTCGAAGTCCAATCCATGCGCAGCACGGATCTTATCCTCGATCGACAACGCGACTTCCCGGTGGTCGCGTAGAAACTGTTTGGCGTTTTCGCGGCCCTGACCAATGCGTTCGTCGCCATAGGAGAACCAGGATCCAGACTTTTCGACCACGCCGGCCTTGACGCCCAGATCGATCAATTCGCCCATCTTCGAGATACCTTCGCCATACATGATGTCGAATTCGACCTGCTTAAAGGGCGGCGCAACCTTGTTCTTGACCACTTTGACCCGGGTGGCGTTCCCGACGACCTCGTCACGGTCCTTGATCGCACCGATGCGGCGGATATCCAGACGAACCGAGGAGTAGAACTTCAGCGCGTTACCGCCGGTTGTCGTCTCCGGGCTGCCGAACATCACACCGATTTTCATGCGGATCTGGTTGATGAAGATCACCATGCACTTGGATCGGCTGATCGACCCTGTCAGTTTGCGCATTGCCTGACTCATCAGGCGGGCCTGAAGGCCGACCTGGGCATCGCCCATATCGCCTTCCAACTCGGCCCGCGGCGTCAAGGCGGCCACCGAATCGACCACAATCATGCTGACCGCTCCGGACCGGACCAATGTATCGGTGATCTCCAACGCCTGTTCGCCCGCATCGGGCTGCGAGATCAGCAGCTCGTCGACATCCACACCCAGTTTGCGGGCATAGACCGGGTCCAGGGCATGTTCGGCGTCAACAAACGCGCAGATGCCGCCCTTTTTCTGTTCCTCGGCCACCGTGTGCAGGGCCAAAGTCGTCTTGCCCGAACTTTCCGGGCCATAAATCTCGATAATCCGACCTTTTGGCAGGCCGCCGATACCCAAGGCAATGTCCAGCCCCAGCGAGCCGGTAGAAGTTGCCTCGATATCCAGAATGGCGTCCTGCGCACCCAGCTTCATGATCGAACCTTTTCCAAAGTTCCGTTCGATCTGCGCCAGCGCGGATTCCAGTGCCTTTTGTTTGTCCATCGTCCGTCTTTCGTCGAGCTTCAAGAGGTTGTCGGTCATCGGGTCTGCTCCTGTTCTTTCATATCCCGCTAACGCGCGCAATCTGCCGCTTGTTCGCATATTGTTCGCATATAATGCGGGACAAAGGAAGAACAAACTTTTCCTTTACACCTGTCAGTTGAAGCGGCCTTGGTTACCGGGGCGTTAAGCCCGATCGAAAAAATTGCGTCGCAGCACAGTTTTCTTGTATGCGCCGATGATGCTGGTTTCGCTCAGGCACCGCTTGGTCATTCTCGCCATGCCCAAATGCGCTTCGACCTCGATTGAAGCGGCATTGGCCGGGCAGGCCGATGTCGTCATCAATCGCCACCCAAGGGCAAAGCACACGCCGTTCAGAAAGTACGACCGGTTCCTGCGCCGCTATTTCGAAACCTTTACCGATGGTCCGTTGGAAGTCGTTTCGATGTTTCGCGAGCCGGAGGATTGGTTGCAAAGTTGGTGGCGTTATCGCGGCCGCGATGGCCTGATTGATCCGGCGCGTTCGACCCGGGGTTGGAGCTTTGCCCAGTTTGTCGAGGCCTATCTGTCCGGCCGGCCGGGTCCCGCCTCGGTCGGCGGCCAGGCCCAGTTCGTTTCAGCCCGCGACGGCTCGATGGGGTGCGACCGGGTCTTTCGTTATGACAGGTTGGACCGCTTTGCGATCTGGTTATCCGATCGGATGCAGACCGAGGTCGCACTGGATCATCTGAACCTTTCGCCGCCTGCCTCGGCGTCGACCATGCTCGACGCCGATATCCGATCGGCGCTGGCCGAAGGTCTCCAACGCGAATATCAGATCTATCGCGATATCGCCGAATAGATGACCTTAGTGCGACGGCAACGCCGATTCCGGCGTCAGGTCGATCGGCCCTTCGGTGCCGGACATTGCCAGTTTCACCTTGGCCGTCAGCTCGTTCAGCGAAAACGGTTTTGGCAAGAACAGGAAGTCATCGTTTTTCAGATTACGCCGGAACGAATCCTCGGCGTAGCCGGAAATGAAGATGACCCGCAGGTCCGGTTTCAACTCGCGCGCCTTGACCGCAAAGGTCGGCCCGTCCATCCCTGGCATCACAACGTCGGATACCAGTACGTCAATCTGGTCGGTCCCGGTCTGCAACAGTTCCATCGCTTCTTCGGCCGACCCGGCCTCGACGACGCGGTAGCCGCGCATCTTCAATGCCCTGCTGGCAAATGACCGCACCGGCGCTTCGTCCTCGACCAGCATCACGGCGCCATTACCGGTTAGATCGGGACGTTTCACATCGGGTATGTGGGTGACTTGCGGCAGATCGCGCTGTGCAGGGTAAACCCGCGGCAGGAGAATGGTGAAGCTGGCGCCGCCCGCTTTAAGATTGTCAGCGTATATATAGCCGCCCGATTGTTTGACGATGCCATACACCGTCGACAGACCCAGGCCAGTACCTTCGCCCTGCGGCTTGGTGGTGAAAAACGGGTCGAAGACCTTGCCCAAAACCTGTTGGTCGATGCCGGTGCCGCTGTCTGTCACCCGGATTTCGACATATTCGCCTGTCGGGACCACAACCCCGGTTCGCCGTTCATCGTTCAACAGCGTCCGGTTCAATGTCGCGATGGTCACTGTGCCGCCATTGGGCATTGCGTCCCGGGCGTTCACGACAAGGTTCATCAACGCCTGTTCCAGCTGTTGATTGTCAGCGCGGACCGATCCGAGGTCACGCCCATGCTCCAGCGACAGAGTGATCGTCTCTCCGATCAGTCTGTCCAAAAGATACAGCGTGTCGGTCACAACATCCTGTACCGATAGCAATCGTGGCTGCAGGGTCTGTTTTCGCGAAAATGCCAGCAACTGCCGCACCAACGTAGCGGCGCGGTTCGCGTTCTGGCGGATCTGGGTCAGATCCGAGAAGTCCGGGTGGCTGGCATCCTTGCGCAAAAGCAAGAGGTCGCAATGCCCGCTAATCGCGGTCAGCACGTTGTTGAAATCATGCGCAACGCCCCCGGCCAGCTTTCCAACCGCTTCCATCTTCTGCGATTGCGCAAACTTGTCCTCCAGCAGGCGTAGTTCGGAGGCATCGGTCAGAACGGCCATGATCGATGGCTGTCCATGCACGACCATGTGCGTCAGCGAGACCTGGACAAATGTATCACCTCGATCGTCCTGCAGACGCATCATCTCGCCTGTGCCTAAATCCCGGCCGTTTCGGATCTCGTTAACGATTCCCTCTAACGACCGGCCGAGCGGCTGCACGATCTGGCCCAACATCCGGCCGATTTCAAAACTGGTGCCCAGCATCTTGCGTGCCTGAGCGTTGCCCCAGAAAACCCGCCCTTCGACATCGAGCCGCAGCAAGGATACCGGCAGCGTTTCCAGCATATCGGCGGCGCTCACCTGCCCACTGGTGTCGGAATCCGGCAGGAACAGAAAAATCTCGCAGACATCCGGCCCGGCGCTGCGGTCGATGCGCACGGCGCTCAGGGCCAATCGATCCGCACCGTCACGTGCAGGTAGCAAAATCC
The DNA here is from genome assembly GCA_951813525.2 of uncultured Limibaculum sp. Lineage (GTDB taxonomy): Bacteria > Pseudomonadota > Alphaproteobacteria > Rhodobacterales > Rhodobacteraceae > Thermohalobaculum. The sequence goes on along the minus strand of CATOTJ020000001.1, from coordinate 857,439 downwards.
GGCCTGCGGAGAGAATTCCGCTGTCCAACTGTTCATGCAGTATCGCCGCGGCCTCGGGCGCAAAGACGTCATCGAAGAGCTCGTTTGTCGTCGGCGGATCGATCCCAGCGACACGAACATAGCCAAAGGGCGCCTTCTGAAATTCGTCCTGCACCGGAGCTTGGGTCGTCAGGCCCAGATGTGATCCCGGTAGAACCTGCCACAACAACGAACGGTGACCATCGTGTTGTACGCTCAGAACGCAATCTGCGTTTGCCCCAGACCCATTTGATTGCTCTATTGCCAATCCGTCGCGAACAGCAGTGCGCGACATGCGGTACAACTCGGCCTTGGTCCGTCCCAGATAATGCCCCAGCTTGTCGGTGATCGTACTGTTCGCCGGGCTGAGACCGGTCATTGCCGGGTTTACTAGAACGACAACCCCGTCAAGCCGTGTAACGGCGGCGGGCCAAGATCGATGGCCGAGCAATTCGGCGTTCTCTTTTCGCCGGGCCGCCCGATGCCGGAGGACAATTGCTGCGGTTGCCACCAGAATACAGGCGCCAGCAGCAACCGCCAATAGTTCCACAAAAATGCGGTCGTCAAACAGCTTTTCAACTAGATAGCGGTCGTCGGCTTGCGCTGGGCCCACCGCCCCAACAAGCGCAACGCCGATCGCGACCCCAACAAGCAAAAGTGTGTTCATGTAGGGCTGGCCTCTGCACTGCCGCATTTCAAACCGCACCTGACCGGCGGCGGACTTTCAGCCGGCTAAAAACACCAATATTGTAGCCTATGATTCGTGTGGTTAACGAATTCTAAATTTTTTCGAGAACGGAGCAAAACATGCCGTCGCCGGGTTGTCCCGGCAACCATTGGCAGATGTGGGTCGCCTGCCATTCGCGGTGGGCACTGCAAAATTCTGCAATCCGCTGGTCGTTTTCAGCGTTCAACAGCGAACAAGTTGCATAGACAATCCGCCCCCCCGGGGCTGTTAGACCGATTGCCTGCGCCAAAAGCTGGTCTTGTGCTGCCTTCAAAATATCGAGCTGCCGGGACGTGAAGCGCCATTTTGCATCCGGGTTCCGCCGCCAGGTCCCGGAACCCGAGCAGGGTGCATCAAGCAGGACCAAGTCGCACTGACCGGACAGTTGGGCAAGATCGGAGGTTGATATCAATTCGATGATCGCACCGGCGCGGCGGGCCCGGTCGGGGAGGGCAGCGATCCGCGCCGGGGCAACATCATGGGCCAGCAAACGGCCTTTGTTTCCCATTGCGGCGGCCAATGCCAAGGTCTTTCCGCCGCCCCCGGCGCACAGATCCAACGCTGTCTGACCAGGCTGGGCATTGGAGATATCGGCAATTCCCTGACTGGCAGCGTCCTGTATTTCGACCAACCCATCGCGATATGGGTCGGATTGGTTCAACCGGCGTTGCCCTTCCTTGACGCGTATTCCCGCCTTGGTGCCTGCGATCGGAACCGTGACGACCCCCGCCGCCTGTAATGTTGAAATTGCGTTGACGACCGTCGATTTTAGTTCGTTGACCCGCAGATCAAACGGAGCGCGGGTTTGCATCCCGGACAACAACGCAGCGGGCAATTTGGAGAAATCGTCGGCGAGCCACTCAGGATAGTCATAGCGCACGCTGTGCGGTGCATCCGAGAGGCCGCGTTGCCCGGCGCGTTCCGCCGCCGTCAGAATAGCAGGTCCATATCTTTCGCCCGTGAAAAGCGCCTCAGGGTCCTGTTCGTTCAGCAAGGTCAGCCCGTGTAGGATTTGACGGCCATTTGGCGTGGCATCCACTGTCCCCACCGGGCCAAACCCGGCGCACCAGACCGCCGATCGCATTCGCCGCAGCCCATCATGGACCAAATCGCCGATTGCTCGCCGGTCCCCTGAACCCGCATATCGGTTCTGCCGCCCCCAAGCGGTCAGCACGCGGTCGGCGCCGCTTGATCCCGACAGCCATTTATCCAGCACGTCTATCGCTGCCTGGACCCGCGCCGCCGGTGTCATGCCGGAACAGGTCCAATCACTGCCAATCGACGATTAGCTACCCCGATAGTTCGGCGCCTCTCGTGTGATTTGAACATCATGAACATGGCTTTCGGTCAGCCCGGCGTTGGTGATGCGGACAAAGCCGCACTGTGAACGCATATCATCAATGGTGCGATTTCCGGTATAGCCCATGGCTGCGCGCAGACCGCCCATCAATTGATGGATAACTGTGCCAGCGGGACCTTTATAAGGAACCTGGCCCTCAATCCCCTCGGGAACCAGTTTGTGTGTCTCGGAAACTTCCTTTTGGAAGTACCGGTCTGCCGATCCGCGCGCCATTGCACCGACCGACCCCATACCGCGATAGGATTTATAGGATCGCCCTTGATAGAGGAAAACCTCGCCGGGTGCTTCATCGGTGCCCGCAAGCATCGACCCGACCATCGCGCAATTCGCCCCCGCGGCAATCGCTTTGGCCAAATCGCCGGAGAACTTGACACCGCCGTCCGCGATCACAGGGCTGCCGTTTTTAGCGGCCTCTTCGGCGCAGTCCATAACCGCGGTCAGCTGCGGCATCCCGACCCCGGCGACGATGCGTGTGGTGCAAATTGATCCCGGTCCGATCCCGATTTTGACCGCATCTGCCCCTGCGCCGATCAGCGCGCGCGTTGCTTCGGCCGTGGCAACATTGCCTGCAACGACTTGAACGGAGTTGGAGTGTTTTTTCACCCGCTCGACCGCCTCGGCAACCGATGCCGAATGCCCGTGTGCCGTGTCGATGACAATCAGATCGACGCCTGCATCAATCAGTGCCTGCGACCGCTCGAACCCTGCATCGCCGACGGTCGTCGCCGCGGCAACACGTAATCTGCCGAGTTCGTCCTTGCAGGCCTGTGGGTTCAGCACAGCTTTTTGCAGATCCTTCACGGTCAGCAATCCGGTGCACTCGCCCGTTTCGTTGACCACCAGCAGTTTTTCGATCCGGCGGCTTTGCAACAGCTTTCGCGCTGCTTCCAGGTCCACCGGCTCGCGCACAGTGGCCAATTTGTCATCAGTCATCAGCGCCGAAATCGGTGTGTTCATATCCTCGGCGAAACGCATATCGCGATTGGTCAGAATGCCGACCAGACGCTTTTCGCGATCGACCACCGGAAATCCGGTGATTTTGTACTTTTCCTGCAACCGTTGTGCGTCGCCCAATGTCTGATCTGGCGCCATTGTAACTGGGTTATAGACGATCCCGCTTTCGAACCGCTTGACCCGGCGCACCTGACGGGCTTGCTCGCGGATATCTAGATTCCGGTGGATGACGCCCATGCCGCCAGCCTGCGCCATGCAAATCGCCATTTCTGCCTCGGTCACGGTGTCCATAGCCGACGACAGCAGCGGGATGTTCAACTCGATCCCCTTGGTCACGCGGGTCCGCGTTTCGGCGTCCGCAGGCAAGACCTCGGATGCCCCGGGGATTAAAAGAACATCGTCGAACGTGAGTGCCTCACGAATCTCCATCAGATCCTCCGGGAGTTGTCGGTATTGGCGCGTCCATATCTCACGGGTCGGGCCGAAAGGGAAGCGGCTTTGATGCACTGCGGCGAAAAGCCGATCTTGGGCAGCGCGCCGGGTTAGGATTGGCTTGCGTCCTGGGGTACAATGAAACTCCGGCAAATTTCGAGAAACGGAGCAGATAGATGAAGGTTATTCTGACGACTACGCTTGCACTGCTGATGACCACGACGACCGGCATGGCCGGGTCAGTGATCAACAAGGACAGCACCAGCTATGATATCGCCGTGAATTGCGGTGGAGGAACATCGAGGACGTCGATTTCGGGCGGGACAACGAAGTCCGGATACCTGAACTCGTCGGCATCGAAATGCGAGGTCGAGGTCAAAGGCGTTGGGGAAATTGAGGTCTCAGGTTCCGATGACGTCGTCATCAAGGATGGCAGCCTGGAAAAGAAATAGCGGGCACGAAGAACAACATTTGGCCGCCGGTGCGCCTGAAAACGCTGGCGGCCGCCCCGTGTCGAAAGTTAGTCGCCTGTTCAGATGAAGTTCCACAGATCGGCTGTTGCAAACTGGCCATCATAGAAGGCCTCCTGCGACAGGTCCGTGCCCTCGACGACGATGACTTCCTCGATGCCGCGGATGCGCAGGCCTAAATCCTCGTACACGGTCCAGCGTCCAGACACGGTCGTTTCAACGCTGGTTGCATCCGTTACGCGAAGGATCAGCCGGTCAAAGCCGCCGCCGCCCTGGATTAGATTGGCGCTGTCTTCCGCCCGGCCCATCAGCGCGCCCTCGGTAAAGACAAAGGTGTCGTCGCCAGTGCCGCCGCGATGGCGGTCGTCGCCCTGACCGTCAATGATCAGATTGTTGCCTCTGCCGCCCGCCGTCAGGTCGTCGCCATCGCCATCGACCAGAATGTCATTGCCCCAACTGCCAACAATCTTGTCCGCACCGGCACCGCCTGCCGCCAGATCGTTGCCATACCCTCCGACAATGAGATCATCGCCCAGTCCGCCCAGCGCATTGTCATCACCGCCGCGCAGCAGCAGAATGTCGCCCGAGCCGCCGCCGAGTGCCAGATCGTCGCGATGCCCGAAAAGCCGCACGTCGCTGCCGTCGCTTCCGACAAAAACCTCTGACGTCAAGCTTTCTGCTTGGAACGCCGCAATGATGCCATGCATTTCCGTTGTCGGATGAACGCTGTCAAAGAACCCTATCTGGTCGAGAGGTATTCCAGCGACGGCGGGATTGAACTCTTCGATATTGTCGCCAGTGATGTCGGGCAGCAGCACCTGGTCGTCGATCGTGCGAAAGCCGAAAGACGTAAAATCGACTTCGATTTCGTGGAAAATTGCCGCCATGTCGACAACCACCACACCGGCGCCCAGCGCTTCGAGCGGTCCGGCACCGGCGACCAGAGCCTGATTGTAGGCGCTGACGGCAGCGGTCGCCAAACCGGCAAGTTCCGGTGGGTCGTTCTGGGTGACCGGAAAGATCGACGGGTCGCCAAGTGTGTTCAGGATGACCGTGCCGATGCCTGCGCCTGCCAGGGCACCCGCGCTGGCGAGCGCCTCGCCCGCCAGCGTTACGCCATAGTCGATTGCCTCGGCCAACGCTGTTTGTGGACTTGTCGGCACAAAATCGTTCAGGTCGTTAAAGCCGATGAAAACAGACGCTGCCGTCGTCGAAAGATCCTGACCCAGTTCGGCTGTTAGGAACCGATCTACCTGACCGTCGATATCAATTCGGAATGCCAGATCTGCGGGGGTTGCGTCCGGGCGGATGATCGCCGTCGGCAGGATTTCGCCAATCGTCCGATCGGTCAGCGCCTGGGCACCGCCGACCGCATAGTTCAGGTCTTCGCCGCCATTGACACCAATCAACCCGGGCACAAGATCGGCGTATACCGGTCCGTTGGAAAACTGGCCTGCATAGCCGAGCGCGTCCAGCGGAAAAGCGAAGAAGGCCACGGCCCCGGAGGCCGCATAAAATTCGTCTGAATCTGTAAGACTGTCGCCGAAATAGACCAGTCTGTCGAAGTCGAGAGCAACGGCAGTCATGGCACGATCCTTCCTCACTAAGGGGCTGCGCCCGAACTAATGGGTCGCGTCCGATCCTACATGTGCACTGTCAACCTGGACACAGTGAAAGCGAAAACCCAACTTCATCCAGAGCGTGTGCTCAGCCGGGGTCCTCTTGCGATCGAAACCCGGTTGCCACGACAAACATCTCGGCACTGTCGGCGCGCGAGGCAGGCGGCTTTATGTGCGCGACCTTGGTGAAGTGCTTTTTCAGCAAGGCCAGAAGTTCGCCCTCGGTACCGCCCTGCAAAACTTTTGCTGCAAACGTTCCGCCCTCGGCCAGCACGTCAAATGCGAAATAGGCGGCGGTTTCGGCGAGTGCGATGATGCGCAGATGGTCTGTGGGGCGATGCCCGCTTGCAAACGCGGCCATGTCCGAGACGACGACATCGGCGTCTGCGCCCAGCGCCTCTTTGACCGCCAGATCGGCGCCTTCATCAAGGAAATCCAGCTCGAGGATATGCGCGCCTGGAATGGGTTCGACGGCTTGGAAGTCGACGCCCAGAACCGTACCGACGGCTTTGCCCTTCCTCTCACCGAGCGCGTTGACCCGGGATACCGCCACTTGGCACCAGCCGCCAGGGGCGCAGCCCAGATCGACGACCCGCGCGCCGGGCACCAGAAACCGCAGTCTGTCATCCAATTCCAACAGCTTATAAGCGGCGCGAGAGCGATATCCCTCGCGCTTTGCGCGCGCAACATACGGGTCGTTCAGCTGCCGCTCTAACCAACGGGTCGACGAAACCTTCCGGCCTTTTGCGGTCTTCACCCGGGTTCTGAGTTCGCGTTCACCGCGCCCGGATGTGTTCTTTGGCCCACCCTTCGTTCCGCCCGGTTTCCGGGTCATTGTTTGCGATCCCGCCGGGCTTGGATCAGGCCATACAAAATACCCTCTCGCAATCCGCGGTCGGCGATCCGCAGCCGGTTTACGGGCCAGATCCGCAGGATCGTCATTAAAATGGCAGACCCGGAAATCACCAGTTCGGAGCGCCCTCGTCCGATCCCGGGATGGCTGGCGCGATCGGTCGCCTCCATGGACAGCAGTTGATCGGCAACGATTGCGGCGCGATCGGCGGGCAACCACAGCCCATCGACTTTGCTGCGGTCGTAATTGCGGAGGCCCAGATGTAGTGCGCCGAAGGTCGTGGCCGTGCCTGACACGCCGATGATTTGCAGATTTCGGGTCACGTCGCCCGTATCGGCGGCGTCGTATGGACCGAAAGGTGATAGCCGTTCTTCAAAGTGCAACGACATGGCGGTGAAACGCGATGCAACGTCGCCGATATGGGCGAACCGGTCATGCAGGGTCGAAACGCCCATCGGCACAGAAATCCAATCAGCGATATGGGCGGCAGCAGCGCGCGCAGTTGCCGTCTCGTTCCGCCCGCGGCCCAACGGTGCCAGTGCGCGAACCAGATTTTCCCGCCGCGTTGCCGGGGTGCCCGACATGTCGATCCAGATCAATTCCGTCGATCCACCACCAATGTCAAAGACCAGCAACTGGTCCGCATCTGGGTCGATCAGCGGCGCACAACCCGCCACGGCAAGCCGTGCTTCTTCCTCGGGCGTGATGATGTCCATGGACAGCCCGGTTTCACGCCCGACCCTGCGAACAAAGTCGCGGCCGTTCAGGGCGCGGCGGCACGCTTCGGTCGCAACGATGCGTTGATCGCGGACCCGATGGTGACGGATCTTGCCAGCGCATATCCGCAGTGCCTTCAGGGCACGCGATTGCGCCTCGTCTGACAGCACGTTCGATGCCTCGACACCTTCGCCCAGACGTACCGCGCGGGAAAAGGCGTCCATGACGGAAAACCCCGACCCTTCCGGGCGCGCGACAAGCAGGCGGCAATTGTTTGTACCCAGATCCAATGCCGCAATCGGTCCATCGCCCCGGCCTTGACCGCGCGTGCCGCGATGACCAGCGTTCCCGCGCGATTTTCGCTGGTTCGGCCCGCGTGACTGCGGGGATTTGCTGTCGCTGTCAGCCATGCAGCCGCCTGCCCAATGGGACCCTATGCTTCTGTCTAGGGCGCCGGGGCAATTGCGGCAAGTTGATCTGCGGTCGAGCAGCCTCTTAAGCTTCGTCAGGCTGATGCGCCGCCGGTCGCCACCTGAAATTCGGCAGGTTCGACGCCCAGGGCACGGCACACCTGATAGGGCAGATCAGGCTTGTTCATGGTGTAAAGGTGCAGGCCATCGACCCCCTCTGATGCCAGCTCGTCGCACTGTTCGGCACAGATGGCAACCGACAGTAAATCGTGCTGATCTTCGTCGTCGGCATTCCGATAAGCCTTCGGCATCCAACCGGGGATCGACGTGCGGCACCGTTCGGCGAATTTTTTCATCCGCGCGAAATTTTCGACCGGCATGATGCCAGGGATAATTGGGGCGGTAATGCCAGCGGCATCGCAGCGGTCGCGAAAGCGCAAGAACACCTCGTTGTCAAAAAATAGCTGCGTAATCGCCGCCGTGGCGCCTGCATCGATTTTTCGCTTCAGGTGGTCGATATCATCCTGCTGTGTCGCCGCATCGGGATGTGGTTCCGGGTATCCTGCAACATAGAGATCGAACCTGCCCATTTCTGCCAAAGCACGGATCAAGTCGACCGAACCGGAAAACCCGCCGGGATGGGCGCAGAACGTGTCGGCCCCCTCGGCCGGATCACCGCGCAGCGCGACGATCCGCCGGCAGCCTAGGGCCGCGTAAGCTTGAGCCGTTTCCAGGACCTCTTCTTTCGTTGCACCGACACAGGTCAGATGTCCTGCGACATTCAGACGGGCGCGGTCACGGATTGCCCTGATCGCGTTCAGGGTCCGATCGCGTGTCGATCCGCCCGCGCCGTAAGTCACCGAAACAAAGTCTGGCCCCAGCGGTGCAAGGCGCTGAACTGCCGACCAAAGCGCCATAGAAGCCTTTGGCGACTTGGGTGGAAAAAACTCGAAACTGATTCGGGGCAGGCGGGCTGCGCCCTTGGTCAAAACGGACATCGGCTTCCTTTGCGTGGATCGGGCGCGGGTTGCCAACTGCCCGCTGCCTTCTGATCAGGTGCCCACCATACAGATCGAAATGCGACGCAACAATAGCCGAAAACGACACATTGCGTCGCATCATCTATCCGACTGAGATTGCGGAAGTAAATTCCAGCGATCCTTGAATTTGCTCCATATCGGCACGATTTTTTCACCATGACGGCAGGCCATGTCGCAACCAGATGCGCCGTAGTCGAAAATGCAGGGTTTAGCTGTAGTTTGTGAGTGTAGAGACTTGTTCAGAAGCGGGGAGTTGGTGGACGTGCCGAACATGACTATCGTTTACTGGCGGGATATTCCGGCACAGGTGATCGTCGGCAAAGGACGCCGCGCGGCGAAGGCCGCATTGCCGGAACGCTTTGAACAGGCCATCGACCGATGTGCGATGAAGGTCGGGGCAAAAGAAGACGACGCCTATCTTTCGGAATGGCGGAAGGTCGATAGCGGTGAAGTCGAAGGCGATCCGGCGGAAGCCGCCGCCAGCACGGCAACCCGGCTGGAGGCCGAATTCGACACTGACCGGATCAAGGCACTGATTGCAAATGACGGCTGGGCTGCCGCAAGCTGAGTTGGATCGAGACGATGGCGAGCATTATCAATCTGTTCTCCCGCAGGACCCCGCCGAAGGCGGCGAATGCCGAATTGGCAGAGTTCATTCAGGGTTTCTCGATCGAGGTGATGCCGCGCACCGCCGAGAAGATCGAAAGCTTTCGGGAGATTCTGCCTGAAAGTACCCGGGTCTATGTCGCCCATATCGAAGGCACCCCGATCGAGGATATGGTTGCGACCGCCAAGCGCATCGCGGCCGAGGGCTTTTCGGTCATGCCGCATTTCCCGGCGCGAGGCATTGCCTCGAAAGACCAGCTTGCCGACTGGATCGCGCGCTATCAGGGCGAGGCAGGCATTGATCAGGCGCTGCTGCTGGCCGGTGGCTATGACAAGCCCACAGGTGAATTCGACAACTCGATGGAACTGATGGAAACCGGCCTCTTTGATGCTGCCGGGTTCAAGCGTCTGCACATTGCAGGCCACCCGGAAGGGAACAAGGATATCGATCCTGACGGTTCCGACCGGAATGTCTCGGACGCGCTGCGCTGGAAGCAGGCGTTTTCCGAGCGCACCGACGCACAGATGGCGATCGCGACCCAATTCTGCTTTGAAGCAGGCCCGGTCATCGAATGGGCAGAAGCGCTGAAGGCAAACGGGATTGATCTGCCGATCCATATCGGTGTCGCTGGCCCCGCAAAGCTGCAAACGATGATCAAGTTTGCAATGGCTTGCGGCGTTGGGCCCAGCTTGCGCGTCCTGCAACGGCGTGCCGCCGATGTAGCCAAGCTGTTGTTGCCGTTCACGCCCGAGGAAATCCTGACGGATCTGGCGGCACATAAAGCCGCTAACCCCGGCTTCAATATCGAACAGGTCCATTTCTTCCCGCTGGGCGGCATCAAGAAAACCGCCGAATTTTGCGATGAACACGGACGCCCCGTCGGCGGCGCCGTTGCCGCAACAGCCTGACCCAATCTTGACACCTGATGCGGGACGGGCGAAGCCGCCCGTCCCTTCCGCCTGTTTAAAGGACCGGCCATGACCCGCACTGTCGTTGAGTCGAAATCCAAGACTGTCGTGATCGGTTTCGATCAACCGTTTTGCGTAATCGGAGAGCGAATTAACCCGACCGGCCGCGCCAAGTTGGCAGCGGAACTGGAAGCCGGAAACTTCGCCACCGTCGAGAAAGATGCGATCGATCAGGTCGCCTGCGGGGCCCATGTCCTGGATATCAACTCGGGCGCTGTCTTCAAAAACAAGATGGCCGAAGACCCGCGCTATGCCGACAACAACTTTGTCGAGCCGCCGCTGATGAAAGAAATGGTCGAGCGTGTGCAGGCCATTACCGATGCGCCGCTATGCATTGACAGCTCGGTTCCCGGCGCTTTGGAAAATGGCTTGCAGGCAGCCGAGGGCCGTCCGCTCCTTAACTCGGTAACGGGTGAGGAAGAACGCCTCGAACTGGTCCTGCCGCTGGTCGCCAAATATAATGTGCCGGTCGTTGCAATCTCGAACGACGATACCGGAATTTCTGAAGATCCCGACGTGCGCTTTGCCGTTGCGAAGAAGATTGTCGAACGTGCCGCCGACCATGGCATCGCGCCCCACGATATCGTGGTTGACCCGTTGGTTATGCCGATTGGTGCGATGTCGACGGCGGGCCTGCAGGTTTTTAACCTGGTGCGCCGCTTGCGCGAGGAGCTGGGTGTCAATACCACTTGCGGCGCCTCGAACATCTCGTTCGGCCTGCCGAACCGCCACGGCATCAACAACGCCTTTCTGCCGATGGCCGCTGCAGCGGGCATGACTTCGGCCATCATGAACCCTGTGCAGTTGGCGCCGACCAAAAAGGCGATCAACGATCGCCTTGGCGCCTTAAAGGCGCTGGGGGTCGAGGTGCCTGAAGGGATTGACCCCGTGCTGGCCGGTCCGCTGCTGGGTATGATGATCGGTGCAGATCTGATTGCGCAGCGCGTTGCGGATCTGGCGGCGCTGGGTATCAGCGTGCCCGAGGGGATCGATCCCGCCAGGTTAGGACCTTTGCTGGGTCTCGGACAGGCAGCAGGCGTTGCCTCGAAAGAGGTCGAAGCAATCAAGGCCGCAGATTTTCTGTTGGACCACGACCCGTCGGGCGCCGGTTGGATCAAGCACAACAAGCCGCCGTCTTCCGGGGGTGGTGGACGGGCAAACCGGGATGGCCGTCGCCGTCGCCGGGCCTGATCAGGACATCAGTACTGCTTGAAAATGATTGGGGCCCAGCGTAATGCCGGGCCCCTTTCAACGAACGCCAGTTGTCCCAGCCAGCGTTCCAATCAGACTACCCGCCGAACGTGAACGCGATATCCATGTCCAATGAAACCGTCTCGGTTCCGTCTGAAACCTGAATTGTGACCTCGTAGGTGCCATCCTGATCTTCATCGCCGAACGGTGACACATCCTGGGCGATGATCATCTCGCCCGTGTTCGGGTCAATGGCGAAGAATTCCGCATCTGCAGAGTTGCCGCCATCTTCCGGTGCCAGCGAGTAGACCAGTGTATCGCCATCGGCGTCCGTCGCCAGCGCCAGAACCAGAACATTGCCGACGCCGACATTGCCGACACTGATCTCGGTCAGCACCGGGGCGACAAAGACAGGTGCGCTGTTGGTCTCTTCTTCCGGGCACGGATTGTAGTGATGTTTCTTCTTGTGGTGCCCATAGCCGTGGCCATTGCCGTGCTCGTGATGCCCGCGGCCATGGTGCCCCTGATGACCACTATGGTGACCATGACCGCTGTGACCATGATGTCCGTGGCCATGGTGCCCGTGGCCGTGATGGCCATGATGATGACCGCCATCATCGCAATCATCCGACGGTTTGTCGTGCCACCACTTCTTTTTGTGATCGTGGTCGCAGCCATCGTGCTTGTGTTTATGCTTCCACGAGTCGTGATGGTCGTCATCGTCGTCCCGTTTCTTTTTGCCCCACCAATGGCCCGATTTGTGGCCCCATGAATGGCCGCCGTCGTCATTATCGTCGCGATGTTTGGTTTTCCAACCGTGCTTCCAGCCCCAGTGTCTACCCATGATTTTCCCCTAAGCACTTTTGCCAAAATATGGCCATACTATAGACAGATTTGAGCCATCATTCCACAGATGCAAAGACGCCGATGGCGCGATGGCGGTGAATTCAAGTTGTGAAAGTTCGAGCGATTCCACTCGTGATGTAATCCCCCTTTCATCAATCAACTGCGCGTATATTCAGTTTCGTCAATCGGCCAATTTCTAAGCCGTCACAACACCAATGATTCGGCGTAATGACATCGCGTTTTCAAATTGCGATGAAACTTAGTTAGTCAGCGGGTGCCAGGCTTCAACCCTTGGGTCCCGAAATGTGGCAGAATCTCGGCGTGGGAAACGTAATGGTTACCGATGCGCACCGCCCGCCCTGCCGGGCAACTTAGGCGCCCGGCAAGCCGGAATCGGCCAGTCGATCAACGCGAAAACACAGCAAGAATGCGGCGTTGGAACGGATTCATTCCGTCAAGCACCAATTGCGTCCAGCAGAATTTTGACATTCTCAGCGCCTTCATGACCGTCGACCTCCGCCGCGCGTTTGTCCCGAATTGCGCCAACGAAATCCTCGATTTCGCCGACATAGGGGTTGGCGGGGGTATAGGCGAAAACACCGTCGCCCGTGTCGATGCTGCCCTCGCCGTGGGGGCCAAGCGTTTCGTGGCAAATGGCATAGCCGTCGCTGCCGAATACCTCCATCCGCCGTGGGCCCTGAAACAGTACAGACGAACACAGCTCGGCGGTCGAACCGTTTTCAAACTGGATGCCCAGAACAGCGGTCTCGTCATTGGGGCTGCCAAAAACGCTGCGGTTGATCAGGCTATTCATTGCGGTGACTTCGCCGCATTGGGGCCGCATGAACCACCGGATCTGGTCCAGGCAGTGGGTGCCCACGGCAGCCAGGCTCCACCACCGTCCAACATCTGCGTTTGCGCGCCATCCATCGGCGTTGACGGCCGGTGTCGGCCACATGATGCGCATGTGCCGCGGTGTGCCGAACTGTCCGGCCTGTACAGCCTGATGCAGTGCGCGGTGCCCCATATGAAACCGCATGTGATAGGCAACGGCCAATGTCACGCCTGCTGCATCGGCCTCGGCCACCACCATCGCCGCGCCATCACGGTCGGTCGCCATCGGTTTTTCCGTCAGGATGTGCTTGCCTGCCCGCGCGGCGCGAACCGCTTGATCCGTGTGTAGCTTGTCGGGCGAAGCGATGATCACGCCGTCCAGGTCGGGATCTGCCAACAATGCATCGAGATCATCAAAACCCGGCGCTGGGGCCTTGGCGCCGTGGCGCGCAGCAAAATCTAACGCCCGGGCCTTGTCGCGGCTGTAGACCGACCAAAGCTGCGCCCCATTGCAAAAGGCCAATGCCGGGGCCAGTTGCTTGTCTGCGATGCCACCGGTTGCGATCATGGCGATGTTGAGTGTCATGCGGATTCTCCCGTGCCGTTTCGGTCTTTGTAAGCCAAGCCAGCCCGGATGCCAGCCACAGCCTTGACGTTTACGGCTGGAGCCCCAATCTTTCCACAAGCTGGAATGTTGGAAGGGCATCGAATGAATATTGGGGCCGCCGCCAAAGCTGCAGATTTGCCGGTCAAAACTGTGCGCTATTACGCCGATATTGGATTGGTCATACCCATTGGAAGATCCGACAGCGGCTATCGTCAATATACCGAAACCGAGCTTGCCAAGCTGATTTTCGCCAGGCGTACCCGCGCCTTCGGATTTTCGATCGACGAGACGCGAGAGCTGTTGTCCCTTTATCAAGATCGCAACAGATCGTCTTCGAACGTCAAAGCGATCGCTCAGGGCAAGTTGGGCGAGATCGAGCAAAAAATGGCCGAGCTTCAAGCCCTGCACAATCAGCTATCGCATCTGGTCGGCGCCTGCCACGGCGATGATCGGCCCGACTGCCCGATCATCGAGGGATTTGCCGGGGCACCCTGACGCAGTCACAGGCGCTGTCTGGACCACGGCGCAGGGTTGCAGAACCCTGCTCTTCGCCCTATAAGCCGCGCTTTCCAACGCGGACCCCGGCCGGAATGGGCTGCCGATGGTCCGTTGAATGACCCCTGACCACAGGAGATCGAAATGCCCAAGATGAAGACCAAGTCGAGCGCGAAGAAGCGCTTTAAGGTCACTGCCAACGGGCGCATCAAGGTTGCGCAGGCCGGAAAACGCCATGGCATGATCAAACGTTCGAACAAGTTTATCCGCAATGCGCGCGGTACCGCGGTTCTCTCGCCTCAGGACGAGAAGATCGTGAAGCAATATATGCCATACGGCTGAGGAGATAGAGGATGCCCAGAGTTAAAGGTGGTCCGGCTTCTATCGCCCGGCACAAAAAGGTTCTGAAGGCCGCGAAAGGCTATTACGGGGCCCGTTCGCGCACCTTCCGCACTGCGACCCAGGCGGTCGACAAGGCGATGGAGTACGCGACCCGCGACCGTAAGCGCAAAAAGCGCACGTTCCGGGCGCTGTGGATCCAACGCATTAACGCCGCGGTCCGCGCCCATGACGAAAACCTGACCTATTCGCGGTTCATCAACGGTTTGTCGAAATCGGGGATCGAGGTTGACCGCAAAGTGCTGGCTGACCTTGCGGTTCACGAACCGGATGCGTTCGGCGCCATCGTCGATAAGGCCAAGGCAGCGCTGGCCTGATCCAGCGGCCATTGCGAATGTGACCCCCGGGGCTGAGGCTGCGGGGGTCTTTTTTGTCTTCTAAGGCCGAATCAGCCCGAGTTTTGCCCTATTGAAATTGCAACTTCTGCCGTCTCGGGGCATAGAATGCGGGCAGGGTGAACAAATAATGGTCCGAACCGCCACTGGCGGTTAGAATGATCGCGGGCCGCCGCGGCAGCCGGGTGGGCCAGGATCAACGGGGCGAGTGGACGAAGAGAAACCCATGACGCGTTCAGGGTTTGGACGGCAGGGCCGGATGTTGGCCTTTCTGGCGGGTGTTTCCGTAGTGGCGCTTGCAGCCGAGGGGCGTGCAGATACGCCCGATGGTTACTGGAATGCACCGTGGGTACAGGTGAAGGGTGGCGATCCGGCGCTGGCCGGGGCGATAAACAACGGGCTGCGCGAGGCAAACCAGACATATTTTTACGGCGATCGGGCGACCAAGATGGTCGCGACCATCAAGGGCGATGCGGTTGATCTGACGATTGTGGATCAGACGACGGGCAAGGTGTTGGCTCGTCAGGGCGGCTTGTCGATCGGAGGCAGTGATGTGTCATCCTCGATCAAGAACGCTGCCTTGGCTTGGATGGACGGTCTGAGCTGTGGCGCGAATTGTGCCGATGCAAGTGGCAGTGCCCCTGCGGTTAAGGTCGCCGTGGCACCTGTCGAAGAAGAGCTAAAGACCGACGAGGCGCCCGAAGTTACCGAGGCAGATTCTGCCGACGAAGTGGCCGTCAAAGAGGCACCGGTTGAGGGGAAATCGCCCGAAGAAGCCCCGGTCGAAGAAGCTCCGGTCGAGAAAGCAGCGATCGAAGAGACCTCTATCGACGAAGCGCCGGTCGAAGAGACTGCTGTCGAAAAGGCGCCGATCGAGATCACACCGGTCGAAACAGCGCCAGACGAAACCGAACCGAAGCTGGCCGTTGTTGCACCCGATGACACGCGCGCTGTCGCGTTGCCCAAGGGTGCTGACGACGATGCCCGCAAATTGTCGCCCGTACCCGAAGAAGTTGAAAAGCCGAGTGTTGCAGTGACGCCGGTATCCGAACCTAAGGCTGCCGACAACGTCGTCATTGCTGCGGCCCCGGTGATAGACGATGCGCCGGAGACCTCCGGGTCCCCTGATACAGGCCTGAAGATCGCCCCTCAGCCAAAGCCGCGGATCCGGTTACCCGAGCCGACCGCAGTCACGGCGGGCACGCCTGCTGCACTGGCCGTGCTTTCGGATGCGCCAACTGGTGGTACGTCGGATGGTGCGCCCGATTTGATCGAACGCCCAAAGACCGGAACGGGCGAAGAGCGGCTTGCTGCCGTAACGCCGACACCCCCAGCGCCAGAGATCAAGGCACCTGATTTAAAGACGCCGGAAGCTAAATCGCCGGAAGTCAAAACGCCGACGGTCACAGCGACGACAGTCGCAGCTCCGGAGGTTAAGGCGCCGGTCCGTCCGAAGTCGGAGACGCGTGATGTGGCGCCCGAGGTAAAGACGCCTTCGATCGCCGTGGAAACTCTCGCCGAGGATACCGTCGCCAAGGCACCACCCGCCGATGCGGCCACGGACACGGAAGTTGCGAGTGTCGATGCGGCGACCGCGGCCGACACACCGCGTGCCGATATCACACCTGGTGTTTCGCTGCCGATCCCGCGGCCGAGAGGTTTATCGGTCGCCGCCGCCGCTCCGGCGGCTGACGTCACCACGGATGCCAGCGCAGCGGCCGCCAGCGGTACGACCGAAAAATCGACCGCCGCAGAGGGGACGGGCGAATCAGCTTCTGCCGGTACCGATGTCGCAGCGGTCGATCCTGATGAGGCCGCCGCGACCTTTAAGCCGAACGAGGTAGAGGCCGAGAAGGACGCCGCATTGGCAGCGGAACTGGACGCCAAGCTGCCCGCGGTTGACGAAGAGATCAAAACCGCAGCGGCGCCCGCTGATGAGGTACTGACGGTGCCAGGCGCTGCCGACGCCGCGGCAGGCGATGCCGAGCCCGCGGATGGTGCAAACAACGGTTCTGTGGCCCCCGATGCAGCGACGACCGACGGTGCGGCGGAGACGTCGACCGGCGATCCGGTCGAGAAGGTCGAGACCAAAGTCGCCGCCGTCGATCCGACGGACGAGGGACCGACGCTTGCCAACGCCCGCTGGATAGGGTTCACGCCTGCGGTCTTTACCGGTGCCGACAGCCGCAGCGGCGCCTGGATTTCAGGCCCGTTCGACCGCAAGCAGCGGGTCGGGTGGATCACAGATACGGCGACCGGCGCCACGACCCGTGTGAAGTTCATCTGGCGTGAAGCTGGGACCGGCAATCGCACCGCCGTCCTTTCGCAACAGGCCGCGAAGGCGCTGGGGCTGAGCCAGGGTGATGTTGCCAATGTGGCGGTTTATCTGCCGCGCTAGTGCTTTGCGGTCTGCGCGGGCAGATCACCTGATTGTCAGAACATAACCGGTTTGCGCTGGCCGTTCCCGGATTGTGTGGCCATGTGCACCCGATCCGAAGCAAAGCGGGAGCTTGATCATGGACGACCCAATCAGCGATATCGCGTTTACCTTAGCCGTTAAAGCACGACAGGAACGGCACGGATCACGCGCAAGCTATGCCAAACAGATCGAGCGCAGGGACTGGCAGGTCGATATCACGGAGGACCTGTCGCAGTTCATTGCGGCACGTGACAGCTTTTATATGGCGACCGTCTCGCAAGATGGGCGGCCCTATGTTCAACATCGCGGCGGACCAGCGGGGTTTTTGAAGGTATTGGGACCGCGACAATTGGGCTTTGTCGATTATTCGGGCAACCGCCAATACATCTCGACCGGGAATCTTGACGGAAACGATGCCGTGCATCTGTTTTTCATGGACTATGCCAACAGCCAACGGATCAAGTTGTGGGGCCGGGCGCGCGCCGTCGATGACGATGCGGACCTGGTCGAACGGCTGATGCCCACGGGGTATCGCGCGCGACCTGAACGGGCGATCATCATTGATGTGGAAGCCTGGGACGTAAATTGTCCGCAGCACATTCCCTCGCTTTGGCCGGAGGAGGCCGTGAAGACTGCAACGGCAAAGCTGACGGCGCGGATTGCCGCGTTGGAGGCGGAGAACGCCGAGTTGAAACAGTGGATGGGTAAGGCGTAAGAGACTACGCGCCGCATCGAATTACCGGCCGCAAGATACCACGCTCCCATGATTATCGCCGATATCTGGTCGACATCAGGTAGTCGGCGCCTGGGCCCAACATCTCCCAATTAGAGGCCCAAGTGTCGGTATCGAAATCATAGCTGATGCGGTATTCGGCATCGCCGTCGATCGAAAGGACAATCGGATCGCGGGTGAGGAAGTCGTGAAACGGTCGTCCGTCTTCGTATTGTACCTCGATATGCCCGCCTTCGCCGAACCGCCAGAGGGACACGCGCCCGGTGTAAAAGTCGTGGCCACCAAATCGAAGAACACCGTTTTCGACGCAAATCAGGCCCGCGCTATCGGGGGAAAACCGGGCCTGGCCCCAAACTTCTCCGATGACGCCGTCGCGGACGTTCTCGATGATGCGGACCATTTGCCACTCGCCGGAAAAGTAGCTCTGCGTTGCGCCTGACATGGTGCTCTGCTACCCCGCGCGCATTCCATGCACAATCCGAGACCGCGCCCATGATCCCCCGCTATTCCCGCCCCGAGATGACCGCCATCTGGTCGCCAGAGACGAAATTCAAGATCTGGTTCGAGATTGAAGCGCATGCCTGCGACGCGCAGGCGGCGTTGGGTGTCATCCCTAAGGCGTCGGCCGAAGCGGTGTGGAAAGCAAAGGACGTCGAATTCGACATCGACCGGATCGACGAGATCGAGCGCGAGACCAAGCATGATGTGATCGCGTTCCTGACCCATCTGGCCGAGCATGTGGGTGATGAGGCACGGTTCGTGCACCAGGGTATGACGTCGTCGGATGTGCTGGATACGTGCTTTAACGTGCAACTGGTCCGGGCGGCAGACATATTGCTGGCCGATCTGGACGAATTGCTCGCGGCGCTGAAAAAGCGGGCGTTCGAGCACAAGGACACGGTGACGATTGGCCGGTCGCATGGAATACATGCTGAACCGGTGACATTCGGATTGAAGCTGGCCCAGGCGTATGCCGAATTTGCCCGTAATCGCCAGCGCTTGGTCGCGGCGCGGGCCGACGTGGCGACCTGTGCGATCTCGGGTGCCGTCGGTACGTTCGCCAATATCGATCCGGCGGTCGAGGAGCATGTGGCAGAGGCAATGGGCCTGACGCCCGAGCCGGTTTCGACCCAGGTCATTCCGCGCGATCGTCATGCGATGTTCTTTTCCGTCCTGGGGGTGATCGCATCGTCGGTCGAGCGCTTGGCAACCGAAATCAGACACCTGCAACGCACCGAATTGCGCGAGGCTGAGGAGTTCTTTGCCCCCGGCCAGAAAGGGTCGAGCGCGATGCCGCACAAGCGCAACCCGATCCTGACGGAAAATCTGACGGGATTAGCCCGGCTGGTCCGGTCAATGGCGTTACCGGCGATGGAGAATGTCGCCCTGTGGCACGAGCGCGACATCAGCCATTCGTCTGTCGAGCGCAATATTGGGCCCGATGCGACCGTGACGCTGGACTTCGCCTTGGCGCGGCTGACGGGCGTGGTCGAGAAGCTGCTGGTCTATCCGGACCGAATGATGGAGGTCGTCGATCAGACCGGCGGATTGATCCATTCACAGCGTATTTTGCTGGCTTTGACTCAGGCGGGCATCAGCCGCGAGGACGCATATCGATTGGTCCAGCGCAATGCGATGAAGGTTTGGGAGAAGGGTGCAGATTTCCGCAGCGAATTGCTGGGGGATTCGGAGGTGACGTCAGCGTTAGAGCCGTCCCAGATCGAAGCACTCTTCAACCTCCAGTATCACACCAAGCACGTAGACACGATTTTCAGGCGTGTTTTCGGGTAGATATGAGGTGATTTTGAAGGTTTTCTTTGGAAAATCCATCGGCATTTGACATAGTCGGCGCAATTCGGGATGGGAGTCCGCAAATGAAAACCTTCGTTACGCTCGCCGCCGCGTCTGTATTGCTGGCCGGTTGTGCGACAATCGTAGACGGCACACAGCAGAGCATCAGCCTGGACAGCAATGTCGATGGCGCGCTGTGTGGTATCAGCCAGAATGGCAAAGAAATCGTTGCTCCGACGGCTGTGCCGACGGCGCATTTGTTGCCACGCGTGTTCGGCAACTTGATCGTGACCTGCGAGGCACCTGGCTATGAAACGGCGGTCGTCGCCTTGATGGCCGGAAAGAACGCCAAGACCGTGGTGCTGAATGCGCCGGCGATCTTGACCGGGGCGTTGTTCGATACCGCGCTGGGCGGCATCGATGAGTATCAGGACCGGGCCTATATCCACCTGAATCGCCAGAAGATCGCTGCCGCGACGGAGTAAGCGACAGCTTAACCGATTTGCAGGGATCTGCAGCCAAAGTGACGTTGCCGGGGCTTTTCCCGGTGCCGTTGTCGTGGTGCCTGGATGCCGGTTTCTGAAGACAGGAAGACCCCACTGCCCGAAGAACGTCCGCGGGGCGGGCGCCTGCTGACACCTGCCGATTTCATGTTGGCGGTTGGTGACGAGGTCGCGCGGGCGTGGCGCTATGATCGAATGTTAAGCGTTGCGGTTGGGATGATCGACCCGATGGCCCGTCCCGAACGGGCTGACTTCGGCGGCGCGGAAATCGAGGCTGCCATTGTTGAACTTATGCGGGCGGAACTTCGGGTGGCAGACCGGATCGCCAGCTTCGGGACCGGTGAGATTGCGATGCTGACGCCGGAGGCGAACATCCGCCAGGCGCATGTGGCGATGACCCGGATCTGCCTGGCTGTTGAAGGCGAATTGTTTGACCTGCGCGGGGTACAGTTTCGCGCATCCGTCAGCATCGGTGTGGCAGGTCTGACGCACAAGATCAGGACCGCCCAACGAATGCTGGTCTCTGGCCGTCAGGAGTGGCGACGTGCAGTCGCTGCGGGGGGCAATCGCGCCTGCGCCGCGACCATCGACCGAAGCCACGCACGTCAGATCCGCAGTGCGGAATTGCACTGAGACTGGGGAGTTCAGCTTGAAGGGACGTCGCCGAGCAGGACGCAATACGCTAACGCCGTTCAGCCCAGCATCACCCGGTTTCCGCACTACCCGGCACTACCGCCCCGGCTCGATTCTGCCTTAGCCATGTCCCCAATCGCTGGGGTCTTCCGAATTTCCCGGCGACAACCCAAGGACATCGCCATCCAAGGAACAGCCCAGACCCAGAACTGTGCGATTCGCATAGCAGAAATAGGCGGTGACTTGGTTGATCTCCAATATTTCCCCGTCTGTCCAACCGGCATCCCGCAGATCCGCGATCATTTTTTGGCTCATTGCACCGGGGTCCTGGGTCAGCGCCTGCGCATAGATCAGGGCAGCCAATTCTTTCGGCGAAAACGGCCCTGCGGGCAGGTCACGCGACTCGAACGCGGCGCGGATAGCATTGCCGCGGTCAGGTTCGTCCAACAATCGTTGCAGGCCTGAAAAATGGTGTTCGACACAGTAATCGCACTGGTTCAGCAGACTGACCCAGACGCCTATGGTTTCGAGAAAGGACTTAGGAGTCGAATTGCCGGTGTGGTGCAGCACATTCTTGTACAGCGCCATATGTCCTTCCATGGAATGCGGGCGCAGCGAATGCGAAGCCATGATGTTGTCGATCGCACCGTCTGGCCCCTTGATACGATCATAAAGCGTGCGCAGCCGTCCCTTGGACTCCTGATAGGGAACGGTTTCGATCCAAGCCATTTTTCTCTCCTGCTGTTGCAATCTGTGCGGATGCGCCATTTTCGGAAGAGTTTGCATGAAAGGGGTGGCGGGACAATCGCCGCGCGACCAGAAGGGGCCCGATCGCTTGCTGCCGGAACCGTCGCGTGAACGTGAACTGGCCGTTGCTCTGCGGGCGTTGGAGCGGCAGCGGGGCATGATACAATTGTGCGAACCGCAGGTAGATCGGAGACGCCAATGCCCGTTAGCCGCCGCACAACGTTGGCCGCCTTGTTCGCATTTGTCGGTTGGCCCGCCCGCGCCGCCGTACCGACACCCAGCCAGACGGAAGGGCCGTTTTATCCCCGGTCGGGCATGCGTTTTGACGATATCGACAACGACCTCGTCAAGATTGCGGGCGCTGTGAAAGGTGCCGGGGGCGAGGTTGTTCATCTGTCAGGCCGTGTGCTGGACCGCGACGGTGTGCCGGTCGCGAATGCCCGCGTCGAGATATGGCAGTGCGATGTGAATGGGCGATACCTGCATACCGGCGACCGCGGCGGCAAGAAACGAGACGCCGCGTTTCAGGGGTTCGGTCATGATGTGACCAGCGACGAGGGAAGGTTCAGCTTCCGCACCATTCGCCCGGTCGTCTATCCCGGTCGGACGCCGCATATTCACTTGAAGGTTTTGTCGGCAGGGCGGGAGTTGACCACTCAACTCTATATCGATGGGCATCCCGACAACGCCCGCGACGTGATTTGGCGCAGGCTTTCGACAGCGGACCGAGAGGCATTGGCAATGCGATTTCAGGAGCGGGAAGGCCGGGAAACAGCCGAGGTCGAAATCGTTATCTGAGGACCCGGCGCTGACGCCCCGGCGTTATTGACCAGCGTTATCCAATGCCTGAGCGATCAGGGTATTCAGATCGTCGGCGGATTGAACCCGGGCAATATCGGCGGCGTCAACTGCGACACCCCAATTGTCGGCGATTGCGGCATAGTGCGGGATGCGGTGGCCGATCAGCCGACGAAAACCGTATCGAATAAAATCGTCCGGGTTCACCCGGCTTTCGTCCTGCCCGGTCTCGTCCAGAAACCCATGCCAGCTTTCCAGCAAGAAATCCGGCGGATAGTACATGGGCTTCGGCGCGCTGTCGAAACGGCGTACCAGCTCTTCCGCATCAGTGTCGGTTCCACGGATCTGCACCAGCAGCATGTGTTGAGAGATCGCGGAAAGAACCGGGTCATCGCCATCATGCGGGTCGACCACTTCGCACAGCGACCCGGACGTGTCGCACAGGAAATGCGGATAGCCATAGATCGACCGCGCGCGGTCAAGAAAATGGACGGTGTCCAGCATCGATGCGATTTCTGCTGTGCGGTGCAATCCCTGACGCCGTTGGTATTCGGAAAACGGTATGCCGCCCTTGGCCGGATCTCCCGGTTTGCCCAGATAGGTTGACAGCGGCGCCAGATTTTCGAACGTCAGGTTCGAAGAGATGGCAATCGAATCCGACATCAGCAATTCGGCCAGAAACGGCACCTGCATCGCGGCCAGTTTGAAGTTATCGGCGATATGCTCGTCCATATACCGGGTGCCAATGCGGTAATCGACCGAGTAGTGGAACCATTCCCTGCTGGCCCGCAATAGCATTGCGATGGTCGTTTTACCCAGCCCCGACATGCCAAACAGGGCCACCGCTTTGTTGGGTGCTTGCAGGTAAGCTTGGCCGTCATCATAGATCATGGGATCCCCCAGGATGGTCGCGCCGGTCCCATTATCAGATTGATAACATTTGCCAAGGCCCGGCGGGTTGGACCCGGTCTGGTCGATGCTGTATGAAGCGGCGAGAGGAGGCGCCAATGGCCACCGATGGAAAACAGTTTCTGACCCCCGAGGAGATCCGGCCGCTGGCGGCGCGATCCGATCTGATGGGCTGGGCATTGATCGCCCATTGCTGGGGGTTGATCCTGGGCGTTGTCACATTGTTCACCTGGTACCCGTCGGTGCTGACATTCGTTCTGGCCGTCTTGGTGATCGGGTCGCGGCAACTGGGTTTTGCCGTCCTGATGCACGAGGCTGCGCACCGGGCGCTGTTCAAGACCGGCTGGTTAAACGAGAAAATGTCGCAGTGGTTGTGCGCGCGCCCGATCATGGGGGATATGCCGTCCTACCGTGCCTATCATCTGGTGCATCATCGCCATGCGCAGACAGAAGAGGACCCGGACTTGCCGTTGTCGGCAAAGTTTCCGACGACCCGCGACAGTCTGGTCCGCAAGTTCAAGCGCGATCTGACCGGGCAGACAGGATACAAATTGCGAATGGCTCAGATCCGCCGGGCGATGCAATTGGGCTTTGACGAAGACGCGATCAAAGGCGCCAAGATGGCACAGAATTTCCAATCGGAAGATCTGAAGCCGGCGCTGTTGTGCAACGCCGTTATTTTCGCGGTGTTCTGGGCGATCGGTGATTGGTGGTACTGGTTCGCTTTCTGGGCGTTGCCGCTATTGACGTGGAACCAGTTTGTCATCCGTGTGCGTAATATTGCAGAGCATGCAGTCCTGCGCGATCCGACCGATCCGCTGGCGGTGGCGCGTACGACTTTTGCCGACCCCATCACGGCGCTGTTTTTTGCACCCTACTGGGTGAACTATCATCTGGAACATCACCTGATCATGCATGTCCCCTGCTGGCGGCTGCGCCGGATGCACCGCATCTTGCAGGAAAAAGGATTGGGAGAGCGGATGGAGACGGCACCAAATTATTGGCATGTGATGGCCAAGGTCGGTTGGCGGAACATCAAGGGCCGGGCCACGGCCTGAGGCGCCACATTGCCTTATTGGCGAGCGTCAGATCTTCTCACCTTCGGGCAGCATGTGGCGTTCAGGCATCCAGGGATGGACCTCCAACCCTTTGCGCAGCGCTTCGAGCGCCAGACCCTGACGCCCTTGCCGGACCAATGTCAGCACTTTTCCTGCTAGTGCGCCGAAATGGCGGGGTTCGATTTCAAGGGCTTTATCTATGTCCTCGAGGGCGGCATCGTAGTCTCCCTGAAGGAAGCGCGCGAAAGCCCGTTGGTTCCAGCCCTCGGCATAACCTGGGCAATATTCAATCAATTGGGCCAGCAAAGGTTCGGCAGCGTCCGGGGCGCCGATCCTGATATAGCGCATGCCGCGGTCCAGCAGATCCTGGGCGTGGGCGTCGGGTGCCTTGGTGAATTCCTGCCACAGGCGGTCGCGCAGCGGCCAGGAATCAAGCTCCGACTTCGTTGCTTTCAATTCTTCGAACAGCGGGCCCCGCACCGCATTGTCGATTTCAACGCTGGCAGGATCGCAATGCACCGCCAAGCTGTCAGCGGATGCAAGACCAGGCGTCAGCAGTATCGCAAGGATCAAGTAGCGCATGGCCCCAACATGCCTGACCGCGCCGCAGGCCGCAAGTCGCCGCAATACTTGATGCGGATCAGCCCTTTGCCCGGTCCAATGCCTCGACGATCATCTTTCGGGCTTCCGCTGCGTCGCCCCAGCGGTCGATCCGCACCCATTTGTCTGGTTCCAAATCCTTATAGTGCTGGAAGAAATGTTCGATCTGCTGGCGTGTGATCTCGGGAAGGTCAGAATATTCGTGGATTTTCTCGTATCGCCGCGAGATTTTATTGGTCGGCACAGCTACGACTTTTTCATCCTGTCCTGCTTCGTCGGTCATCACCATGACACCGATGGGCCGGCAGTTGATGACAGCGCCCGGGATGATCGCCCTTGTGTTCGCAACCAGGACATCGATCGGATCGCCATCATCTGACAAAGTATGTGGCACAAATCCGTAATTCCCGGGGTACCGCATGGGCGTATAAAGGAAACGGTCGACGAACAGCGTGCCCGCATCCTTGTCCAACTCGTACTTGATCGGCTCGCCGCCGACCGGCACTTCGATGATGACGTTGATATCTTCGGGCAGGTTTTCCCCGGCGGGAATGGCATCCAGACGCATCGCAGCCTCCGTTCGTGGATGCCGGGGATCTAGCTTCCGCGCCATTATGTTGCAATGCACAATAGTGACGCGGACCGGGACGTGGGAGCGGATGGGGTCGAACCCCACCCGATGATTTCATGCCTTTTCCAGCATCAGCGCAATGCCCTGTCCAACGCCGATGCACATCGTGCACAGCGCGCGGTTGGCATCCCGTTCACCCAGTTCAACAGCTGCGGTCAGGGCGAGGCGGGCGCCAGACATGCCCAGCGGGTGACCAAGCGCGATGGCACCGCCATTCGGGTTCACATGCTCGGCATCGTCGGGCAGGCCAAGCTGCCGGGTAACTGCAAGGCCTTGTGCGGCGAACGCTTCGTTTAGTTCGACGACGTCGATATCCGAGATCTTGAGGCCGAGCCGATCCATCAGCTTTTGACTGGCTGGGGCCGGGCCGATGCCCATCACACGTGGCGGCACGCCGGCAGTTTGCATGCCGGTGATCCTTGCCTTGGGTGTCAGGCCATATTTCTCAACGGCGGCGGCAGACGCAACGATCACCGCGCAGGCCCCGTCGTTGACGCCGGACGCATTACCCGCGGTTACAGTTCCGCCTTCGCGGAACGGTGCGCGCAGTCCGGCCAATGCCTCGGGCGAGGTTTGACGCGGATGTTCGTCGCGGTCGACAACGATCGGATCCTTTTTGCGCTGCGGGATCGAGACGGCGACGATCTCTTTGGCCAGCCTGCCATTGGATTGGGCGGCAGCGGCCTTTTCCTGCGACCGGAACGCAAAGCCGTCCTGATCTTCGCGGCTAACCTGATAGTCCTCGGCGACATTTTCGGCGGTTTCGGGCATCGAATCGATACCGTACTGCTTTTTCAGAACCGGGTTCACAAAGCGCCAGCCGATCGTGGTGTCGAAGATCTCGGCCCTGCGCGAAAAGGCGCTGTCCGCTTTGGGCATGACCATCGGCGCCCGGGACATGGATTCGACGCCGCCAGCGATCGCGACCTCCATTTCACCAGCGCGGACCGCGCGGGCGGCGGTGCCGACGGCATCCAGCCCAGATCCGCAAAGACGGTTGATCGTCGCCGCGGGCACATCGGTCGGCAGGCCGCCCAACAGAACCGCCATGCGCGCAACGTTGCGGTTGTCTTCGCCAGCCTGATTGGCGCAGCCCATCAGGACGTCTTCAACCGCCTGGCCCGGCAGGTTCGGCACGCTTTCCATGACATGGCGGATCACATGGCCCAGCATGTCGTCCGGCCGCATCGAAGATAGGGCGCCGCCATAGCGCCCGATCGGGGTGCGCGCGCCTTCACACAGAAATGCCTCAGCCATCGGTTTCCTCCTGAATTTCCTGTAATTCCTCGAAATTCTGCCCTTTGATCGTGCGTGAATTTCCACGCATCACGGCGATCACGGTCCCGTCCTGATTGGTCACGGTCACATCATAGACGCCGGACCGGCCTTGGCGCACGACTTCGGTTGCCGTTGCGGTCAAACGATCCCCCTTTTGGCCCGGGGCGCAAAAGGTGATGGAGTTTTGGTGCGCCAGCGTCACGCGGTTATAGCTGTTGCAGGCGAACGCGAACGCGCTGTCGGCCAGCGTGAAGATATAACCTCCATGGCAGATCAGGTGACCGTTGCAGTGGTGCGATTGAACCTCGAACGACATGACGGATCGCCCCGGCTCGATCTGGTCAAGCCGCATGCCCAGCCATTTCGAAGCCTGGTCCGTTTCCCACATCGCTGCGGCACTTCGTTCAGCACGTTCCTGTGGGGTGATTTGCAAGATCTGCTCCCTCTTTCGTTGCCCATCCGGGTATCGGTTTTGACCGCCTCCGGCAAGAGAGTGGGCTTTGCCAAGGCGCAGCGCAGGCGCATACTGGCCGGCGAAATGGCAGACGGGCTGATACAGGACATCGATCTACTTTTGCGCGGGGCCGCAATCGGTGTCACGGCACTGGCGGTCCTGCGTCCGCTGGCGGCTGGTGGACACCGGCGCAAGAGCGTCGCTATTGCTGCGCTGGGCGTGACCGTTTGCGGATATCTGCTGATTTCTGCGCCAAGCGCAGCCACATTGGCCGCGCCGGTCGTGCCCGTTTTGATCCTGCTGGCGATCCTGGCGCCGCTTGCGTTCACCTGGTCCGTGCTCGAAATCTTTCATGACAACCCGCTCGAGGGGTGGCCTTGGCTGGGCTTGGCCGTTTGCACGGTCGTCGCGGCGGGGCTCGGCCTCTCGGTCGATGGCGCTGGTGTAGTGCGTGCAGCCCTTGCGGGCGTACTTTATGTAGGCATCCTCTGGATCGCCATTCGCTCGGGGCCAGACGATCTGGTCGAAGCGCGGCGCAAATTTCGCCGGGCCTTCGTCGTCGCGATGGTGGCGCTTGGTCTGGCGATCACTGCAGTCGAGGCAACTGTGGCGTTTGGTTGGTTGCCGGGCGGGGTGCTGGAATAGGTCTTTCCGTTGCAGGCGGCGTCGATCCTGATTTTGGCGCTGTCCTATGGGCTTTGGTCATTGTCGCCTGGCAATGCCCTTTGGCCGGATACTGCCAACATCCCGAAAGCCGCCGATGGCCCAGCTGACACGCCTCGCGCTGCCTTGGGGGTAGAAAGCAATTTGGCTCGTCGATTGACGGAAGAGATGGGTGCTGGTGCTTGGCGGACCGAAGGACTGACAATCGGCGCGCTGTCTGGTCAGTTGTCTGTGCCGGAACATCGGTTGCGCGGCGTGATCAACCGGGAATTGGGTTTTCGCAATTTTTCGACCTATGTGAACGAATACCGGATCGCTGCGGCCAAGGCAGCGCTGCGCGATCCATCGCGCCAAGGGGTAACGGTGCTGGAGATTGCCTACGAAACCGGCTTTGCGTCGCTAGGCCCCTTTAACAGGGCCTTTCGCGCCGAGACAGGGCAGAATCCGACGGCGTATCGTAAGAGCACGGATTAGCCCCGCCGAAACCGGTGCCGCGCCCGGCGCCCCAAGCGTTCAAGCCCCGCCGATCTGTGAAATTTCCCCGTCGATTTCCGTAAATCCTGGCCGATTTCAAAATTCGGCGCGCTGCGGTGCGGCGAAATCGCAATCGAGTTCCCGTCAAATCACGGAGGACCCGATGACCGATTTCAATCTGGCCGAGATATTCTTCGGAACGCTTACGCATGATTTCTTTCGCTATGTTATTGGCGCTGGCGGCGTCTGGCTGGTGATTAACCTGGCGCTGGCCGCGCGCTTGCGGCACCGAAAAATCCGCGCCGAAACCGCCGGGGGCGCCCAAATGAGGCGCGAGATCCTGGCCAGCCTGCGCACGGTTTTGATCTTTGCCCTATCGGGGACCGGGATCGTCGCCGGTGCCATGGCTGGCATCTTTCAAATTTACCCCGCCATTGGCGATCACGGCGCAACCTGGCTGGTGGTATCGACGGTTCTGATCATTGTCGCGCACGACGCCTATTTCTATTGGGTGCACCGGGCGCTGCATCGGTTGGGCATGTTGCGCCGTTTCCACCGGCTGCATCACCGGTCGTATAACCCGACGCCGTTCACGTCCTACACTTTTGACATTGGCGAGGCGTTGGCAAATGCGGTGTTCCTGCCGGTGGCTCTGCTGTTGATACCGATGCTTCCGATTGCGCTGCTTGTTTTCACGTCGCACATGATGCTGCGCAATGCGCTGGGCCATTCGGGGGTCGAGATATTTCCTGCCCGGCGGGATGGCACGCCTTTATTCGGTTGGATGACCACAGTGACGCATCACGATCTGCATCACTCGGTCGCCGGATACAATTTCGGACTCTACTTCAGTTGGTGGGACCGCTGGATGGGCACAGAGCATCCACAGTATCTGGAACGATATGCCCGTGTGGCACGCAAGGCTCGATCAGGCGGTAAGACAGCGGCACTTACCCTGGCTGCGGCATTGCTGATGCCGTCCGGCGAAGCGCGCGCCGATGGGATGCACGGTGTTTATGCGACCCCCGGGCTCGGTTTTCTCGTGCAGTTCGAACCTTGCGCCGATGACCCGGCGCTGACCTGCGGCAGAATTGTTTGGGCCTTGGATCCGGCCAGCGCCGAATACGTCAAAGTTGGTGGTCAAATGGTAACGGGACTGCGCCGCGGTCGCGACGGTTGGTCTGACGGAAAACTGATCGATCCCGAAACCGGAAGTACCTATGCCGGAAGCATCGAACCCGCACCCAACGGGGCGCTCCTTTTGTCGGGATGCGCGGCGCTTTTCATCTGTGAAACGCAGATTTGGGAGCGGTGGGAGCGGCTGCGGTCACGTTTGCCGAAAGGATAGGCGAGACTTTGCTCCGGCGGCCTAGAGATGGTCCAGGCCCCCGAAACCGGGGGCCTATACCCTTACCGCGACCGCCTCTTGTGCACCGATTTCGAAGACACGCTTGTAGCGGTCGACCTCGCTTTGCGGCCCCATAGCCTTCGAGGGATTGTCCGAAAGCTTTACGGTCGGTCGACCGTCGGCAGAGATGACCTTGCAGACCAACGAGAACGGATCGAGGCGATTGCCAGAAAGGCCGTAAAAGTCGTTCGTCAACAACGTGCCCCAACCAAAGCCGAGGCCGACACGGCCAGCGAACTGGTTATGAAGACGGGTGATTTCGGCAGTGTCGAGACCATCAGAAAAGATCATCAGCTTTTCGACGGGGTCCTGACCACGGCGCTTCCACCAGTCGATGACATATTCGCCGGTCGCTGCCGGATCACCGCTGTCGATGCGGACCCCGGTCCAGTTATCGACCCAGTCAGGCGCGTTTTCCAGGAACGCGCGGGTGCCGTAGGTGTCCGGCAGAACGATCAGCAAGTTGCCTGCATAATCCTTCTGCCACTTTTGCAGCACCTGATAGGGGGCGACGGCAAGATCGGCATCATCGTCGGCCAATGCCGCGTGAACCATGGGTAGTTCGTGGGCATTGGTGCCGACCGCTTCGACTTCGCGGCGCATGGCGATCAGGCAATTCGATGTTCCGGTAAACTGGTCACCCAACCCTTCGATCATCGCCTGCACGCACCAGTCCTGCCAAAGATATCCATGGCGCCGTCTTGTGCCGAAATCGGCGATGCGCAAGCCGTCGAGGCCCCGCAACTCCTCGACCTTCTGCCAAACCCGGGTCATCGCGCGGGCATATAGCACCTGAAGTTCGAACCGGCCCATGTCGCGCAAGACAGCGCGGGCGCGCAGTTCCATGATGACTGCCAATGCAGGGATTTCCCACATCATGGTTTCGATCCAGCGGCCTTCGAAGGTCAGTTCGTACTGATCGCCGCGACGTTCCAGATGGTACGCAGGAAAGCGAAAATTGGTCAGCCATTCGATGAAGTCGTTTTCGAACATGAAACGCTTGCCATAGAAAGTGTTGCCACGCAGCCAGGTATCCTCGCCGCGGCTGAGCGATAGCGTTCGAATATGATCCAGATGCTCGCGCAACTCTCCTTCATCGATCAGGCGGGCCAATGGCACGTTCTTTGATCGATTGATCAGGCTGAACGTGACGTTGGTGCCGGGGTTATGGCGCAGGATGCTTTGCGCCATCAGCAGCTTGTAGAAATCTGTGTCGATGACCGAGCGCACGATCGGGTCGATCTTGAAATTGTGGTTATAGACGCGTGTCGCGATGTCGGTCATGGCAAGCGGGCCCTCAGTCGTCCTGCAGGGGATGATGCACAGATTTACCGCGGCGTCGATTTCTGTGTGACTGCTGGCCGGCAAAGGGTAGCGGCTTTGCAGTGCGTGAAATACGCCTATAAAACATGCAACTCAAATTTTTGCTTAAAAATTACCCATCATTGATGGGGAGCGAGCTTAGAAAAATGTCCTAAAAAATCCTTAAAATATTGAATATATGAGGTAATTATTGTTGCCTACTAATATGGCACGGTTCTTGTACCTCGTTGGGCAACGCATCAGTGCGAGCACTACAACTCGGGGGGACACCCATGAAGATGATCATCGCCGTCATTAAGCCGTTCAAGCTGGAAACCGTGCGAAGCACCTTATCCCAGCTTGGCGTTCAAGGCTTGATGGTATCGGAAATCAAAGGCTTTGGCCGTCAATCGGGACACACCGAAATCTATCGTGGTGCCGAATATACCGTGAATTTCGTGCCTAAGCTAAAGCTCGAGATCGTTCTGCCGGACGATCAGGTGGACGGCGTCGTCGATGCGATCGTCCAAACTGCACAAACCGGCAAGATTGGCGACGGAAAAATCTTTGTCGTGAATGTCGAGCAGGCGCTGCGGGTCCGAACCGGCGAGCGCGACGCCGACGCATTGTGACATCCAAACACAGAAACGAACGTACAGGGGATCCCCTATGAATAAGAAGCTACTTTTCGTCGGTGCGGCCAGCGTGATGCTTGTGGGCACTTCGGCAATGGCGCAGGACGCAGGCGCAGTGCCCGCTGACAGCGTCTTCATCTTCAACACATTGCTCTTCCTGATCGGCGGTTTCCTGGTGATGTGGATGGCTGCGGGCTTTGCGATGCTGGAAGCGGGCCTTGTCCGATCCAAGAACGTGACGACCCAGCTCACCAAGAATATCGGCCTCTTCTCGATCGCGGCGCTGGTTTTCTGGTTGATCGGCTACAATCTGATGTATCCCGGCAATTGGGGCACGTCGCTGGAGGAGGGTGAAAAATCGCTCTGGCTGGTCGATGGCTGGCTGGGCAACCTGTTCTCGGCCAAAGACATCAAACCTATGATCGAGGTCGACGGTAAGATGGTCTCGGCGGTCAAGGCGGCGGATGGATACTCCCCGGGGTCCGATTTCTTCTTTCAGCTGATGTTTTGCGCTGCGACGGCGTCGATCGTCTCGGGCACCTTGGCCGAACGCATCAAACTGTGGCCGTTCTTTATCTTCACGGTTTTCCTGACCGGCGTGATCTATCCGATCGAGGCAAGCTGGCAGTGGGGCGCTGGCCACCTGGCAGCCGCCGGTTTCTCGGACTTTGCAGGATCGACACTGGTGCACGCTGCCGGTGGATGGGCTGCTTTGGCTGGTGCGATCGTGTTGGGCGCGCGGGCCGGTAAATACAAGAACGGCCGCGTCAATCCGATGCCGGGGTCGAACCTGCCGCTGGCAACGCTGGGCACGTTCATCCTGTGGATGGGCTGGTTTGGCTTCAACGGTGGATCGCAACTGGCGATGGGATCTGTCACCGATGCCGATGCTGTGGCCATGATCTTCGCCAACACTAATACCGCTGCCGCTGCCGGTGCGGTAGTTGCAATGGTTCTGACCCAGATCATGTACGGTAAAATCGATCTGACGATGGTTCTGAACGGGGCACTGGCCGGTCTTGTCGCGATCACGGCTGAACCGCTGGCGCCGACCTTGGGCGCGTCGGCCCTGATCGGGGCCGTCGGCGGCTTGATCGTGGTCATATTTGTGCCGATCTTGGACAAGCTCAAGATCGACGATGTGGTTGGGGCGATCCCGGTCCACCTGATCGCCGGGATTTGGGGCACAATCGCCGTCGCGTTCAATACACGCACAGAATACAAGAACGAAGCCGGTGAGGCGGTTGCCCGCAGTTTCATGGAGCAACTGATGGTCCAGCTTTACGGTATCGCCCTGATCGGAGCGTTCGTGTTCGTGGCGTCGATCATCGTCTGGATGATCCTGAAGGCAGTCATGGGCCTGCGGGTCGATGAGGAAGCCGAGATCAACGGGCTGGATACGACCGAGCTGGGCATGGAAGCCTATCCCGAATTCGGCAAAGGATCGCAAACGATCTGAGGCCATACGAACCCCAGAGGAGGACGTGCTTGTCGCTCTGTCCTCCGAACTTCAGCCCGGGCTTTGGCCCGGGCTTTTTTCTTAGGGCGCGGCCCAAGATCAGTATCCTATCGATCCTGCTCAGCATGAAAGCGGATCAACGCCGCCATCCGGTACAGCCCATGGACCATCTTGCCGTAGGGCAATGTCACAAACAGCGCCAGCACGAAACCGAGGTGAACGGCAAGCAGCCAGGCCATCGCGGAAGTGTGCCGCCAAAACAGCAGTGCAAGCCCCGTCGCCGCGGTGAAAAACAACAGGGCTAAAAGGCCAGTATCCATTCCCCAAAGCTCGCGTGCCTCAGGTTCCGGATCGGTGCGAAGTTTGATCGCAAACAGCCCGGCGGTGCCGCCCATCAGCGCGACCCCGCCGATTGTTCCGGTCACAACCGGCGCCGAATACCAGGAGTATGGGGCCTGCCAACCCAGGGCATAGTCCAAGACCGTCCCCAGGCAGGTTGCCGCGAAGCACAGCAGAAATCCCCACATTGTGGCCAGGTGCGCATGGCGGCGTGCGTGACTGAACCCTGCGTCCAGATCGTTGCACCCGCCGCCACGCGACCCAAGATGGCGAGTCGTGGCAGCATCGGCGATCGCTGCGCGGACCGCGGCCCAGCCCGGCCTGCCGCCAGCCGTGGCGCGCCAATAACCCGAGACGCCGGCAATCATGGCGATGATGGCCCAGCCAAAGCTGATCCCGCCGAGCCAGACCATCGTATTGTGCGGGATGACGGCGTAAAAGGCGCCCTCCCCGCGATGAGTTTCGGTCATCGTGTCCGAGTCGATCAGCAACATGGACGCGATGAGAACGGCGGCCAGCGAGACGGCGATGGCCATCGATACGAAGAGGCCGTTGTGCTGGAAGAGACGCCCCGCCGCCTTCGGAAAGGCATAATCAGCATAACTTTGTGTGCGGACCTTCGCCAGTGTTGCAGGCAGATTCAGACCAAATTCGTGCGGCGGAGCGTACTGGCAAGCGTGCCAACAGCCCTTGCAGTTGTGGCAAAGATTGGCCAGATGGGCGAGATCCGGCGCCGGAAAGTCTCGGCGCGCGAACATCGCCGGAAAGACCGGGCAATAGCTCTCGCAATATCGGCAGGCATTGCAGATCTCCATCGCGCGGCGCGCCTCGCGTTGGATGTCTGTTTCGGGTGCGGCGTCGAGCATTGTCTTGTCCAGTGGTGGTGGAGAAGTGTGGTAGCAGTCAGTTTTGCAAGGTCCGAGCAGCGGCTTCACCCGCCCTTCTGCCAAAGACCGAGCCGATCGTAATGCCGATCCCTGCCAGATAGCCCTGGCCCAGCACGTTACCGGCCATGATCTCGCCCGCTGCCCAGATATTGGCCGCGGGGCGGCCATCGGCCATCTGGACCCGGGCGTTTTCGTCAACGGCGACGCCCATATAGGTAAAGGTTATTCCGGGTACCATCGGCCAGGCGTAGAATGGCGGCTGATCGATCGGGCGGGCCCAGTTGGATTTTTCGGGCGCCAGGCCCTTGGTCCGGCAGCCGTCATGAACCGTCGTGTCGAATTCGCCCCCGGTACAGGCAGTATTGTAATTGGCGATCGTTTTTGAAAGCGCCGATGGCTCCAGTCCCAACTTCCCGGCCAACGCTTCGATCGTGTCGGCCTGTTCCGGTTGAAACAGCGAGGGCATGAAAAGCTTCAATGCCTTGTTGTCGATGATCGAATAGGCGATCTGACCGGGCTGTTTTGCAATCAACCGGCCCCAGATGGCGTATCGTTTTGGCCAGAAATCCTCGCCCTCATCATAGAATCGCTCGGCTCGCGTGTTGACCATGACCGAGAAGGGGACAGAATCCACGCGGCTGACAATGCCGGCATCGAATTTCGGTGCCCGGGCGTCCAGGGCAATTGCGTGGCACTGATCGGCCTCGGCCACGCGCTCGACGCCGTGATCCAGCAACGACCGCAAAAGCGTTCCTTGGGCGTATCTGGTGCCTCGTACCGTAAAGTTGCGCGCGGCCGGTCCCCAGGCTTCTTCCAGCCAATCCAGATTTGCTTGAA
This sequence comes from uncultured Limibaculum sp., assembly GCA_951813525.2. Lineage (GTDB taxonomy): Bacteria > Pseudomonadota > Alphaproteobacteria > Rhodobacterales > Rhodobacteraceae > Thermohalobaculum. Next base: position 821,999 of record CATOTJ020000001.1, on the reverse strand, counting down.
ACCCACCTGCCGCCGCCGCCAGGCCGCGGGCGCGAATGCGCGCCGCAAAGCCACGGTGATTCAGATGCGCCGCGATAAAGGCGCCATCTTCAATCACCAGTCCCGTGACTTCCGTATCATAGTGAACTTTCACGCCGAACTGTTCGGCCCGGCGGTAAAGCGCATTCAGAAGAGCTTTCCCGCCCCCCAGGAAGAACGGATTGGTTCGGCCCAACGACAACGTGCCGCCAAGCGCGGGCTGGAAGCGGACGCTTCGCTCGCGCATCCAGCGCTCGATATGGGCGCTTTCGGCGATTGCAATCCTGGCCAGGCGTTCATTGGTTTTGCCTGCGGTCACCCGCATCAAGTCATCGAAATATTCATCTGTTGGGTAACTGTCGGTCAGCACTTCGGTCGGCGCGTCATGCGCCGCCCGGAAATTCCGGACATGGCGGGAATTGCCGCCGCGAAACCCTATTGGAGCAGCCTCGCAAATCGTGACCTTCAGGCCCCGCTCTGCCGCTGAGATTGCAGCGCACAGTGCGGCGTTGCCGCCACCCACCACCAGCAGGTCACAAGGGTCGAGTTCCGTCACGGTGAATAATCCTTAACCCTGCCGTCACAGCATGGGCTTGCCATTTGCGCAGTTATGTATACGATTGCATACAGTGCTGTCAAAGCCTTGCAAGGGAATGTGCCATGCTGGACAGATCCTCTCCCACCGATATCGCGCGCGTTGCGCTTTTGGGCGCTCAGGCCGAGCTGACCGATGAGATCCGGAACTATCCGACGCCGATCTCGGGCTGTGATGCGCAATATAATCACCTGCTTGCCGAACGCCGCAGGGTTCACGCGGCTTTGCAGGCGTTGGAGGAGGATGTCCACATCCCAACGCCGCGCGTGCCCTGATCCTGCACGGCTGATGGGGGCGGGAAATCCCTTCTGGCGACCGGTAACGCTTCTTTGGTCGTGAAAAATTCTGGTGGGCTGGGGCAGCGTCCCCGGCGGCGAAACCGTCAGACGCGGCTCAATCCCTGAAAGAGCGGCTGTTCTTCAGAATGTCCCAGGCGCGGATGACGCGTGCCAGCCGTGCTTCGTCAGTTCGGTTGCCGCCGTTCATATCCGGGTGCAGATCCTTGACCAGTTTGCGGTACCGACTGCGCACTTCGGCACGGTCCTCGATCTCGTGCGGCACGCCCAGCGTGTCCATTGCCCGTTGCTCATCACGGGTCAGCTTGCTGAACCGCGACCGCCGTTGCGAGCGTTGGCCGGGGTTCTGTGTCGCCGCTTCACCCAGAACTTCCATCGGGTCGGTAAAGCCCCAGCGCGCCCAGGCCTGTCCTTCGGTGTGCGGCCACTGCGAGCCGGGTTTCTTTGTCCCTTCCTTGAACGTCCAGGTCGGGCGTTCCCAGGTTCGGTCTGAGCGTTGCTGCTGATCGAGTTCTTCCTCGGTCCAGCCCGAAAAAAAGTTCCAAGCCCGGTTGTACTCGCGCACATGGTCCAGGCAGAACCAGCGGAAATCGTGTAGTTGATCCGGCGATGACGGTGCGCGGTACGAACCCTTTTCCTCGCAACCCGGCCATTCGCAGGCCTTGCCGGACGAACCTACGGCACCCGTCATACGCTTTTCGCGCGCACGTCGCGCCTTGTCGGCAGTGACCGAGATATCGTAATCGAGCGGCGAACGGGGCGGCATCGGTTGCCATCTTCTGTTAGGGTTCTACAAGGCCGGTAATCCTAGCTCATCCGGGTTAATGGACAACCGGCAAAGAGCACAAAAATCGGCTTGACAGACAAGGTTGACGCACAATGAGCATGCAGGCGCGGCTTCACGAGAAACTGAGCACGACCTTCCAGCCCGAGATGCTGGAAGTGATTGATGAAAGCCATCAGCATCATGGCCATGCGGGATGGCGCGAGGGCGGCGAGACGCATTTTCGCGTCCGTATGATTGCAGCGGTCTTCGAGGGCGAAAGCCGGGTTGCCAGGCAACGCGCGGTCAACAAATGTCTGGCAGCAGAACTCGAAGAACGGGTCCATGCGCTGGCGATGGAACTGCGGGCGCCGGGGGACGGGATATGATCCGCGGATGTAGTGCTGCCCTGCTACTGGCGGTTGGTCCGGGTTGCGTGGCCGTTACCGTTGTGGAAACCGCCGTCGATGTTACGACAACAGTGGTCGGAACAACGGTCGATGTTACGGCTGGGGTGGTCGAGGGGACCGCCGATTTGGTGACTGGCGACGATGAGGACGAAGACGGCTCGGACGACTAAAGCGTCGCCAGCATGCCTTTGCACCGGCATGCTGTGTCATCGGTTCACGAAGGCTAGTTACGCCCAAACATCGAGACGCCCGGTTCCGCAGATCATCCCAGTCCGCTCGGCGGGGATCGATCACGGCCGCGGGCCGGGCGGTCATGCGCCTCGTCGATCATGTCGTCGGCGCTCAGGCGAATCGGCTCTTCTGCCGGAATGGCCCTGCGTCGCCGCGGCGGCTCCTCGGGTTCCGGCGCGGTGCGGTGCGATGGCTCGCTCCTCGGTTCGTACTCGTCTTCTTCGTGTGCGCGCGGCCGCAACGCTCGGCGCGGGCGTCGTTCGGGCGCGGGTGCATCATAACCATCGTCAAAGTCCGGGGCCGGACGCCGTGTGCGGCCACTGGACCGGCTTTGCGTCCGCACTGCCAACTCGCGGCGGAATACCAAAACTGCGCGATGGACTTCCTGGGCGCGGCTGAACAACCCGGGTTTCTCGGTGACAGGAATCAGGTCGGTTCGCATATACTCCCAGCCGTTCACCGCCTCTTCCTGGATAACCTCTTCCATCGAAACTGCGAGGCGTTGACTGCCGGTTTTCGCACGTCTCGATTTCCGGGGCTTCTCCGGCGCGCCAACACATTTGTACTCGTAATCCATCCGTTCCTCCGGTTCCTGGCCCGAATGCCCCGTTCACTTTTCGAGGCCTTTTCACCAGATGTCGACGCGCTGCACAAGAAAAAGCGCGCGAATCCGGTGCCAGGCGATGATCCTTCGAACAGTTTAAACTCTTTTCAACGTGCTCGTGTTGTTTTCAGACAATGAGCATCATGCGCTTTTCAGCGGCGCCGGCAGGTCGTCTAAGTGATCGATCGATTCCCTGGGCAATATTCGGCGACCGCCCGCAAAACCCGGATGGGTTGGAAGATAGTGCCCTGGCGGGCGCGAATCTCGCTGCGATTGCGTCCAGCCCGGGCGCCCCGATGTTCGAAAAAACCTCTCTGTTCGGTGCCCATATGTCGGCGCAGTCCTTGGGCGGTGATCCCGCGGCGCCGGTGACGGTATTCGTGCACAGCTTTGGGTACGAGCCGCGGCGCCCGGTATTGGCCCGCTCGAAATCGGACAACCCGCACCGGTGCCTTTATCATTTTGATGAAACACCGGCTGGGCCCGGTTCGTCGGAGGAACGTCATCGCCACCTGACGCCTTGGTATGCACGGGGCATGCTGCCGGGTGGAGAGGGCAGCGCCTACCAGAGCGCGGGGCTGGCCATCGGGTATGCCTATGCATCGCGCGGCGGATTACAGGATCTGCACTTTCCAGCCCGTCAAGCTGGTGCGCTTCTGTCTGCCGGTATCCGGCAGCCCTGGCGGCAGCCGCTTGAGCCGTTCGTATACGCATATGTTGATGCCGAGATGGCGGGACAGGGGCTTGCCGCCATCCTCAGCCAGCTACGCTTTAAGCTCGACAGCGAGGGTATGGCGCGGAAGCCGATCGACATATTTTGCCATGGTCTCGGCGCACGGGTCGCCATGACAGCAATAGCTTTGCTGGCGGCACGCCGCCGGTTCGACTCGGCGCTTGCCGGTCTCGGGCGGGTCGTGATCGTGAACGGCGCTTGCTATTGGGGGCAGGCGGCACCTGCGCTTGTCGGTCTGATCTTTGCGGATATGCCGACCGGACCAACGTTCTACAACTTCATTGGCCGGGCTGACCGAGTGTTGCGGTACCTGGGTGCTCGGGCGACGATGAAGAAACCCTTTGATCAGGCCTCGGCCGTTCTGTCGGTCGATGCGGAAACTGCAACTCTCTTACGGGGTGGGCGAACGATCGGACTGCATGGCGCACCGCCCAGCGAACTTTATGCCTTTGGGGGTGATACGCCATCCTGGTGGATCGATTTGGATGTGGACAGCCGGCGCTTTCGGCGCTGGGCGCGATCGCGCGGGTTCGATCTGCGCGGATCGGTCTTGCGCGGCGGCGATCACTGGGCGCCGTTGTCACGGCCTGAAAATTGGGCGCTTTACCGTTCGATCCTGCACCGGGATCCCAGTACGGAACCAGAGGATATCTATGACGAAATGGTTGCACCCGCTGCACCTATCCCCATCAGCGGGAATGTCGCCAACGCGGTATAGGCGGGACCGGATTTACCAAGTTGCGATTCGTAAAGCGTGAACTCGGTTGCCGAGAACTGGCCCTGAACCTGCCGAAGCCGCCGGGAAATGTGATTTCGCAACCGGTCTGCGTCTTCACCGATCAGCCCGCGGCCAAAACGGGCCAATGTGATATGCGGATGGAACCTTTCGTGCGGCAACTCGATCCCTGCATCGACTGCGGTGCGCCGGACACATTTGCGCAGGGCACTTAAAGCGGGCGACTGCTCCACCTCGGCGAACATCAAGCGCGGGGCGGAACCAAACGTCCCGAGCCCACTAATCTTGATGTCGAAATCCTCGGCCACGATCAGCGACAGGCCCTGGGCCACTTCTTCGATCACCGGCTCATGATGCTCGCCCAAGAATGCCAGTGTGACGTGAAAATTCTCCGGCGGCACCGGATAACCGACATCAAGCCCGATTTGTGAGACGGCGAGCGAGTGAACGACCGGTTGCGGCACCGGCAGGCCGATAAAGGCGCGAATCATGATCAGGAACCGGCACGCGCGCGCGCCAGAAGCTGTTGCACCATGGGTCCGATATGTTCAACAATCAGGGCGACACCGGCGGCATTAGGGTGGATGCCATCCGGTTGGATCACGTCTTCGCCGCCGTCCCGGGCCTTCTCCAGGCCTGCAATGAACGACGGGTACAATAGGACGCCATGCTTGGTCGCCAGGTCCGGGTACATTCCATCGAACGCTTCCTTGAAATCCACCCCGTAGTTCAGCGGAGCTTCGAGCCCGGCCAGCAATACAGGGATCCCGCGTTCGGACAATGCGGCCAGCATCGTGTCGAGATTGTCGCGACTGCGTGCCGGATCGATCCCGCGCAAGAGGTCGTTGCCACCCAATTCCAGCATCAAAGCATCGGCGCCGTCGGCCAACGCCCAGTCCAGCCGCGCGCGCCCGCCTTCGGTGGTATCGCCCGAGACACCCATATTCACGACGATGACGTCCTCGCCTTGTGCCTGCAGCCAAGCTTGCAGTTGGGGCACAAAGCCTTTGTCCTGTTCGAGTCCATACCCATGGGTCAGGCTGTCGCCCAACGCGATCAGGCGTAAAGTGTCGGCTTGGGCAGGTGCGGTCAGAGAGATAACCAGCGAGAGAAGCAGCAATGCCTTGCAGAGGAGGCCTGCGGCCACATATCTGACGGAAGCAAATAATCGGGCAGGAATCATGAGCGCGCCACAAAATTGGCAGATCAGCTTGGAGCAGGTGGACCTTACCTTGCCAAGCCAGGCCGGGGATGTCGAGATCCTCAAGAGCATAGACCTTCAGATAGGTGCTGGCGAGCGAGTTGCCATCACAGGGCCGTCCGGATCGGGAAAATCTTCGTTATTGATGGTGACCGGCGGATTGGAGCGGGCGACCTCGGGAACAGTCTCGGTCCTGGGTCAGGACCTGGGCGGCGCGTCCGAAGACGATCTGGCGTTGCTGCGCCGCGCGCGGATCGGCGTCGTGTTCCAGGCGTTTCACCTGATCCCGACCATGACAGCATTGGAAAACGTGCGCGTGCCGCTGGAAATCGCACGCCATGCCGACGCGGGCGGGCAGGCGGCGGCCATGCTGTCGTCCGTCGGATTGGGCGACAGGTCCGGTCACTATCCGGCCCAGCTTTCGGGCGGCGAGCAACAGCGCGTCGCATTGGCCCGCGCGCTCGCGCCATCGCCTGAAATTTTGCTGGCCGACGAGCCGACCGGAAATCTGGATGGTGCGACCGGGTCCGCTGTCACCGATTTGATGTTCCAATTGGCAGAAGACCGCGGTGTGACGCTGGTTCTCGTCACTCACTCCGAAGTGTTGGCCGAGCGTTGCGCCCGGATCGTGCGCTTGGATGACGGCCGGATTGCAGCGTGATGGATGCGCGCGCGACCGTGACAACGACGGCGCCGGGCAGGGCGTCCAATACCAGCCGGATCGACTTAGGATTTGCCTGGCGCGTTGGGCTGCGCGAGTTGCGCGGAGGACTGTCCGGGTTCCGGGTATTTTTGGCCTGTTTGATCCTCGGCGTTGCCGGGATCGCTGCGGTCGGGTCAGTCACGTCTGCTATTGATCGTGGGATGGAGGCGGAAGGCCGTACCATCCTGGGCGGGGATGCCGGGCTGTCGTTTTCCTACCGCTTTGCCAATGATGGTGAACGCGCTTGGATGGCCGGGCGCGGCGCGGTGACGGAAATGGTCACGATGCGCTCGCAACTGCGTGTCGGCGACGATCGCGTTCTGGCCGAGGTGAAGGGCGTTGACAGCGCATGGCCGCTTTATGGCGAAGCGCTGATCGATGGCGCATCGCTCGCCGAAGCGTTGGCGGTTGTCGAAGGCGTGCCCGGGCTTGTGACCGAGCGCGTTGTGGTCGAACGGCTGGGCCTCAGCCCCGGTGACACCGTGCGTCTGGGTGGCGGAGAGTTTGCCTTTCGCGGCGTCCTGACGGAAGAACCGGATCGCGCCTCTGGCGGATTTGCGATGGGGCCGCGGGTGCTCACTTCGATTGAAGGGTTGCGCACCGCCGGACTGTTGCAGCCCGGGGTTCTGTTTAACGCGGAGTATCGGGTGCGGCTCGCTCCGGAAATCAATTTGCGCGCAACCCGCAGTGCCTTTCGCGAGACATTTCCCGAAGCGGGTGCGCGTTGGCGCGACCGGGATGCCGCAGCGCCGGGGATCAGCCGTTTTGTCGCGCAACTGGGCGCTTTTCTGACCATTGTCGGGATCGCATCGCTGGCCGTTGGCGGCGTCGGGATCGGTGCCGCAGTGCGCGGATATCTGAACCGCAAGGTCCCGGTGATCGCGGCGTTACGCACTTTGGGTGCAACCGCTGGCACCGTCTTTGCTGCTTATCTTATTCAGGTCGGCCTGATCGCTGTGCTTGGGATCGCGTTGGGCCTGGTGGTCGGCGGTGGTCTGGTTGCCGGTGTCGGGCCGATGCTGGCCGCAGATCTTCCGATTCCTGCCGATTTCACGATCTACCCCGAACCGCTGGCCGAGGCGGCCTTGTACGGTGCCTTGGCGGCGGCGATGTTTACGCTGTGGCCATTGGCCTGGATCCTGCGCGTGCGTCCCGCGGAACTGTTCCGCAACGAAACGGCGTTGCCGCGACCGTTCCCTGGCTGGGCGGTGTTGATCGCGTTGATTCTGATCGGCACAGCACTGATCGGGTCGATCATCGGGCTGTCGGTCAATCCGGTCCTGGCGGCCTGGTGCTTGGGCTCGATTGCGGCGGCGTTCCTGCTGTTGTGTACATTGGGTTGGCTCGGCGCGCGTATTGCGCGCCGGTTGTCGCACTCCCGGCTGGCAGAACAGCGCCCTGTTCTGCGCCTTGCGCTTGGCGCCATCGGGGCACCGGTTGCAGGAACGCCAGGTGTTGTCCTGGCGCTGGGCCTGGGTCTGGGGGTCTTGGCCGCGATCGGTCAGATCGACGCGAACATGCAGAACCTGCTGCGCAATCAATTACCGGAAAACGCACCGGCCTTCTTTTTCGTCGATATCCAGAACCACGATTTGGAACGGTTTCGCGAGATCGTCGAGGCGGATGAGGGGTCGGAAAAGCTGGCGACCGCCCCAATGCTGCGCGGGGTGTTGACCCATTTGAACGGCGTGCCATCTGGCGAGGCCGAGATCGATCCGGCAGCAGCCTGGGTTCTGCGCGGTGATCGCGGCGTTACCTATTCAACCCAGCCGCCGGAAGGTGCTGTGATCACCGATGGTGAATGGTGGGCGGCAGACTATACCGGCCCGCCGCTGGTCAGCTTTTCCGAGGAGGAGGGGCGCGAGCTGGGCCTGTCGGTCGGATCGACCATTACCGTGAACATCCTGGGCCGTCCAATCCAGGCAACCGTGTCCAATCTGCGTAAAGTCGAATGGCGCGGGATGGGCATCAACTTTCTGATGGTGCTGTCCCCGGGCGCGTTGGCCGGTGCCCCGCACACCCATATCGCGACCCTGCATGCCAGCCCCGAATCAGAGGGGCGGATCATGCGGGCGGTCGGCCGCGACATGCCAAATGTCACGCCCGTACTGGTGCGCGAACAGATCGTACGGGTGTCGGACAGCCTGGGCAAACTGGGGGCTGCGACCCGGTGGGGTGCTTTGGCCGTATTGTTGACAGGCTTGGCCGTTCTGGTCGGAACCGCCGCGGCAGGCGAGGAGCGGCGCCGGTCCGAAGCCGCGATCATGAAGGTGATCGGCGCGTCGCGCGCCGCGATTCTGGCCAGTTTTGCCCTGCGCGCCGCGCTGACAGGCTTGATTGCCGCATTGGTGGCGCTGTTATGGGCGACGGCTTCAGCCGCCGCAGTGATCGTTCTGATTTTCGAGACTGAATATATTGTCCCTGTCTGGAACACGGTTCTGATCATTCTGGGCGGGATGGGGCTGAGTATGGCCGCTGGTCTAGTATTCGCCTGGGGTCCACTCAGTGAAAAACCGGCCCGCGTGTTGAGGGAAGCAGCGGGATAACCCCAAAAGACCTTGAAAACCGACCAAACTACCCCGATATTTGCGGGGACTGCCTGGCATTGAGTTGGGCGGAACCTATCAACACGTCAATAGGGTGGCAGATGGCTAACAGACAGTACGCACAGACCCGGACGATTTCGACCGCTGCTGAAATCGATGCCGGACTTCGCGCCTATATGAACAAGGTCTACGCTCTGATGGCAGGTGCCATGGTGCTGACCGGGCTGGTCGCTTACATCGTCGGCATGGATCTGAAGGCAGTCCTTCGGGACGGCACCGATCCGTCGTTCCTGTCGGTCGGGCTTTTGCAGTCGATGTACAGCTCGCCGTTTATCTATGTGATCATGTTCGCTCCGCTGGCGATGGTCTTCGGCTTTGCCGCAATGATCCATCGGATGTCCGCAGCAACTGCGCAGGCGGTGTTCTGGGGCTTTGGTGCCTTGATGGGCCTGTCGATCGCGACGATCTTCGTGCGGTTCACGGGCATCTCGATTGCGCAAACCTTCTTCGCAACCGCTGCTGCCTTTGGTGCCATGTCGATCTATGGCTATACGACCAAAAAGGATCTCGGCGGCTGGGGTACGTTCCTCTATATGGGCGTCTTCGGCATCATCATCGCGATGCTGTTGAACGTGTTCATCTTCCAGTCGACAATTATGGTGACGGCAATTTCGGCCTTGGGTGTGCTGATTTTTGCGGGCCTGACGGCTTATGACACGCAACAGATCAAGAACGAGTATCTGCACTTCCGCACTGTTCCGGGCGGCGAAGCAGTGTTGGAGAAGGGCGCCATCATGGGCGCACTGCATCTCTATCTCGACTTCATCAACATGTTCATGTTCATGTTGAACTTTATGGGCGACGGCGACTAGGCCGCCCCGCGCAGGTTAAGCAATTCGCGCCCGGGCCACGGCCCGGGCGTTTTCTTTTTCAGGTGGGTGTTTAGACAAGCCCCAGAGATCCGCCGATCAGCCAGCCGCACACTCGACGCAGCGCGCAGCGCATGGATCGAGATCGAGGCGGCCCCTTGGGATTTCCTCACCGCAATTTTCGCACCAGCCGAATTCATCGCCGTCCAACCGCTTCAGGGCCTGCTCGATGGCCGTCAGCCGCCCGGTACGGCGGCGCGATTGCGCGTTCGCCATCGCCTGTTGCTGTAGGGCGTCCATCCGGCTCAACCGCCCGACCGAGGTTTGATCCAGTTCGACCGGAGCGCGGTCATCCGTGGTCCCGGCATCAGCGGCCCGCAGTTCTGTGGCCTCTTGATGGAGGCGTTCACGGAATTGAATGCGCGATTTTGCGTCCATATATGCTAGCTTGGGCGAAATGGACCTATGTGGCAACCAAGGCTCCGAGTTCTGGGAGGAATAAGATGCCCGCAGATCTGAGACCGCACCGCGCGGCCGAACGGCTCGACCCGGTTTGGACAACCATTCGGTCAGAGGCTGAAAGCCTGGCCGCTGCTGAACCGCTGATGGCGTCGATGGTGCACGCGGTTGTGCTCAACCACCGTTCGCTGGAAGATGCGCTGAGCTATCGCATTGCCGAGAAGCTGGCCTCGCCGGAAATGCCCTCTCTGCTGATCCGCGAGATCTGTGAGATGGCCTATTCCGACCGGCCCGAGATCGGTGTAGCGGCGCGCGCCGACATCATCGCGGTGCGCGAACGCGATCCGTTCTGCCACCGGATGGTACAGCCCCTGATGTATTTCAAAGGTTTCTTGGGCATCCAATGCTATCGGATCGGGCATTGGCTGTGGAAGACCGGTCGGCAGGACTTGGCGATGTTCTTCCAGATGCGGATCTCAGAACTGTTTTCCATGGACATCAACCCGGCGGCGCGGGTTGGCCAGGGGATTATGATCGACCATGCCCATGCAATCGTGATCGGCGAAACCGCGGTTGTCGGTGACGACGTGTCGATGTTGCACTCGGTCACGCTGGGCGGAACTGGCAAAGATGATGGCGACCGCCACCCCAAGATCGGCGATGGCGTTCTGATCGGTGCCGGTGCCAAGGTGCTGGGCAATATCAGGATCGGCGAGTGTTCTCGTATCGCCGCCGGATCGGTCGTGCTGAAGGATGTGCCGCCCTGCAAGACGGTTGCAGGCATCCCGGCCAGGATTGTCGGCGAAGCCGGTTGCGACCGGCCTTCGTTCTCGATGAACCATGTGGTCGGCGACTTGGACCTCGATCCGGACGATATCGTCCCCGACTGCTGACACGGATCAATCGCGATTGGGCGCCGGGTGAAATGCCGTCAGGCGCCCATGATCTGTTCGACCTGTTCCTGCCACCATTCATTCTTGCGCAAGAAGGCGCGCAGCTTGGTGTTCGTCAGTTCCGGGGCGCGGTGAATGTACCGAACGGCTTCGGCAAGGCTGTCTTCATTCAGGTTCTGAAGATAGTCCAGGGCTGTGTCGTTCGAGAACATCAACCCGGTTTCAGCCGTGAAATTGGCATGCAGGTCAGTCCAGACCGCACCGCCCCATCCACCCATCCGGCACCAGTTCGCGATCTTGCTGACCACTTGGGTACGCCCCCAGGATTGGCCGCTTTCAGCATCCAACCAACCGATGAACCCCTCGGGCGCCCGTTCGCGCCGCGCCAAATCGCTGCGGGCCTGCGCCAGATTGGGTCGGCTCGATGCAATTACGGCGGTTGTGCAGCCAATGCCGTCCATCAAGTCGATGCAAACAGCCAGGGCCTTCTTGCGTTTGGCGCTGATGCGGCTGAATTCCAGCGGCAATTCGGGCCCGCCGCGCAGCATCCATTGACCTTGAACATGAGGCCTTAACATCTCGAGATCCCAGATCAGGGAACCCCAGCCGATAATTGCGATTGGATTATTCATTCCAAGGCCTCTTTCCAGTTTTACTTGCCTGCCGAAAGCGAGCAGCTAGGTTTCGAATTCGAAAGGGGGCCGCAGATGACCTATCGTCGCTTCCAGGGGATTATTGCTGCACTGCTGTTTCTGTCGGTGGCCGCTTGTGTTGGCGACATCGAACCTGTTTTGCCCGAAGATGCAATTCAGAGCCACCGCGGCGTCTGGATCGGCAAAAGCCTGCACGACACCATCGGGACGGTCAGCGTCCATGACGCGGACGGCGATGCCTTGGTCTTGATAGAGGCGAATTTCAGCTTGTCGCCGGTTCCCGGAACGATGGTGGCGCTTGGCCGCGACGGTTATGTGCCAAGGGCCGTTCTGGGCGCATTGCGGCGGCCGCAGGGGCGGCAGGTGTATCGGGTGCCGGAGAACCTGCGAATCTCGGACTACAACGAGATCTGGCTGTGGGATGCGATCAACAATCGGCCCCTGGGGCTGGCCCGGCTGCGGGGCGCGTAAGAGTGTACCGGCCGGCATCATTGTGTCGACACAGCATGTTGGCAGGCGGACGAGCCGCAAACGCGACTGCGCTCGGCGTGGGCCGGGCACAGCGGTGCGCCGCAGATGCGGCATGAGGTGCCGGACCCCGCAATTGCTTTGTGCGGAATAGCGCGGGGCAGCTTCGCCCGGGCAATCTCGCTGGATGCGGCGGCGGCAGCAATGTCTTCGGGCTCGGGCCGGACCTCTCGCCAACCTGTCTGATCGTCATGCACAATTGCTGCGGCTTCGCTGCATTCCGGGTCGGTCGCGATCCAGAGAACCCGATGCTGCATGCCAGCATCAATCTCCTTCATCGCCCGGCGTTTTGAGTTGCAATGGAAGGCGTTGCAGATATTCGCACGCCAATCGCGCGGCACGACGCAGCCTTTCGGGCCATGATATACGCAAGAATCCTCGATGCTGCTGTCCAGGATCATGTCGGCATATTTTTTCAGGATATCGGCGGCGTCCAGATCCGGATTTGTCCGGCGAACATTCTGGATCGCCTCGACCTTCAGGAAGGCATGTGTCGATGCGCCGAGGACGCAGCAATGCCCCTGGCACGCGATGCAGGCCGTGACGACATGGGGCGGTTCGCCCGCATTATTCTGCGTTCGGCCCGGGGGTGGCGGTGTCACCTCTTCCGTAAAAGCCTGCTCCACAACGGGACCGAGATGGGCCAGGAACGCCCGGCGGCGGCTTTCTGTCAACGGGGCCGGCGGGCGGGTAGTGTCTCAGTTTGAATTGTCTTTTTTCTGACGTGGTTTGTACGGACCACGCTTTTTAGGTGCTGGTGCGTTTGCATCAATCAGACCAACAATCCAGGCCGTGTCATGCAGCGTGTCGGAAACGCCAGCAGCCATTGCAGGTGTCATTTTAAGGCTCTTGTGGATGCGCACGAAGTTGTAATGCACAAAATACAGGCTCAGCATGTGCAGGTGGTTTTCCAGCTTCTTTGAGAAAGCATTGGTCAGGCGTGTAAAGCGACGCATCCCCATGCGCATTGTAAGGTTCTGGCGCTCAACGTAGGACGTGCTGACCAGTTCCTCTACAGGTTGGCCCATGACAGGCTCTTTCCTGATGCCTGTGCACTCTGCGGGGCTGTACTTTTTTTCATGCCCTTTAGAGCCTGTGTTGTCGCCGTACATTTTCACCAGCATGGCATAGTCCACATCTGAGCCGAAAGCATCCTCAACAGCACTGAGATACGCCTTGTGGCCGTCTGTGGTAAGCTGGACGCGGTTTGACAGACGGTCGCGCAGGTCAAACATGAACTCGTGCGCGGTTTGCGCTGAGCGGTCGCCCACTTCATAGGACAGGATCATTTTGCTATCTGCGTCGATTGCAGTCCATGTCCACACATCACCTGATCCATCAGGAGCGGCGGCGGCTGTCTTTACGTTCTTGTCCTTTGCATAGACGAATGACCAGATTTCATCACACTCAACGCGGGTTGCGCCTACGTTGCGCACCGTCTCATCGTGGTACGCCGCGCAGGCTTCACCAGCCTCAACAAGCAGCTTGGTCACGGTGTTGATCGAAACACCCACAACCCGACTGATTGAGCGCATGGAACTGCCCTCAACCATCATGTTCAGGATCATTGCGCGGGTTTTGGTGTCTAACTTGTTCATACCACTGTTATAGGTATGTTATCTCCCTTTAGCAAGCACAAAGTTCATTTACAAAACCAGCCATACGGCCTCGCAGACTCACTGCCGTACGGAAATGGCAATTCAACCCGTTTCGGGGCCGATGGTAGATCATCCAGAAAGTCAAGATCGCCGAAGGCCGCTTTAGCCTTCTTTCCAATCTCCTCCAACTTCTTTGCGAGATCCTCGTTGTTTTGTGTATCGCTCATGCTACCCTCCTAAGGCCAAGTTTAGAGTGTATGTACGATCCAATGTCCATCTTTCTAAAATAGTCCACAGCAAGACCATGATAGTTCCTGACTATCAAGTTCAGGTCAGGATCGTTTCCAAAATCATCAACAATCAGTTTCACGTCGCGACTGGTTAGTTCCTTCATTGGAATGCCGCGACCATGTGAATGCCATTTCGACGCATCACCAAGCGTTTTTGCAATCTCTGTCGCCCGCTGCTTTCGCATTTTTTCTGTAACGGTTTCGCCCTTTGATTTCGTCTTATCCCAGTCCTTAAACTTATACTTGGGTAGCCACTCGGTTATCAGCGAAACGCCATGTTGAACGGCTTGCTCAATCTGGAATAATTGCGCAGGGTCGAAGTTCTTTATCAAGTAAGCTAATTCTGCCCGGCATTCGTTCTGCGTGCTCGCTTGATTAATAGTCGCACAGATGTCTTCGAACTTTGATAAAATGCCATGCCCCGGCAAATACGACCCATCCTGGTTACGATACTGCGGGTCAATTGGTCCCAGGACAGAGTAATAATCCATATATATTTTGTCTCCTGAAAGAGCCAAAACAGTTCCCGCAGAATAAGCGTAGTTCGGGATTACAAACGAAACTCTCTCATAGTGCGTTCTCATGACCGCGACCAATCTTTCGACTGTTTCCATTAGACCTCCATTCGTTTCAAGCAAGACAATTAAATGGGTTTCTTCACTATTCTGCTTGATTTCCTCAAGAACCACGCGAAATTCGTCGTCTAACGGTGGGAACATCTCAGATTTGATAAATATACAATCGCCACTCATTTTCGTGGCGAGGTCACCATTGATGCTGTTCAAGACAGACCCTGACAGCTGATCTACATTTATCGCTTCCAACGCGCCGTCGCCGCGATCTTTGCGATTTCGCTGCGCTCCTCGTTATTCAAACTATCAGCACGCGCTTTTGCCCCTGCTAAACCACTCTTGCGCTTGGCGGGTTGCTTCAATGTGGTCTCTTCGATTTCTCCGGTCGCAATTCGCGCAATATGTACCGCATTGCCGATTGCGTCCGCCGGGCGTCTCTGCCCTTGCGGTCCCTTTGGCATGTGTTTCCTCCTTGGTCTCGTTGGTTGACGGCTTCTAACTCATTATGCACAATTTTTTGCCTTTGTGCAAAATAGATGGCACTAATCAAGACTAAACCCAACCAGAGAAAAGGATATCTCAATGAAGCGCCGCGCGTTGATTATAATAACACTGGCTTGTTTTTCGACTCCATCTTTTGCAGATTGGTATGAGGGCGGAACGCTTCACAGCGCTAATTTCGGGCAGTGGAACTCTGCGTCTGCATCGAATCGTCTTGCTACTGCCGGTGATTGGTCTGCTTATATTCTTGGTGAGGATGAAGTGCGCAGAATTGGCATGGACGGCCTCAGGAGACGCGCGCAGCAACTGTCAAATTGCGTGACCGAAGCGGCAAAAGGTACTCCACCGAACATTGCAGCCAATCAGGCTGCTGCCGCATGTGTATTGCTTCTGAACTGGTAGGTTGTGCGGTTTACATCT
Source organism: uncultured Limibaculum sp. (assembly GCA_951813525.2). GTDB lineage: Bacteria > Pseudomonadota > Alphaproteobacteria > Rhodobacterales > Rhodobacteraceae > Thermohalobaculum. Next base: position 806,380 of record CATOTJ020000001.1, on the reverse strand, counting down.
TGAAAAGAAAGTGGATCGAGCTGGGCTTGCACAGTTTAGCGCGGGCCTTACAAAAAGAAGTCAAATTCAAACTGAGACACTACCGGAATTGCAGAACCACATGCACCGTCTGATGCCGCGCGGCTGGTCCGGGTTGGAACGGGGCACGCCCTGCGGCCCGCCCAAGAAAAAGATGACCATCCGCCTGGATGCGGAAGTGCTGGATTGGTACCGCTCGCTCGGGTGCGGTTACCAACGCCGCATCAATCAGGTGCTGCGCACCTATATGCTGGGGGTTCTGTCGAAATATATCGAACAGCCAGGCGACCGCGACTGGCGCGACCGGCCGATCTGAGCGGTTCGAAAATCAGCTATCGTAGGGTGCGTGCACGCACCCTACACAAAATTTTAACTGAGCGGCTCCATCTGGTGATGGATGCCCAACTACGTTCGACCAGACGTGACCGGCGCGACGGTTTTCTTCACGGTTTGCCTCGCGAACCGGGCAAGTGATGTGTTGGTCCGCCGTATCGATGTTTTGCGGGATGCTGTGCGCTCGACGCGCCAGGAAAAGCCATTCGAGATCGTGGCCTGGGTGACGTTGCCAGACCACCTGCATTGCATTTGGCGGCTGCCGGCCGGTGACAAGGATTTCCCGAGGCGGTGGCGGGCGATCAAGTCGAAGTTCTCAAGAGACCTGCCCGCACGACCGAAGACACGCAGTCAGGCAAAACGCGGCGAACGCGGCGTCTGGCAGCGGCGCTACTGGGAACATCACATTCGAAGCCAGGAAGATCTGTCGACACATATCCGCTACTGTTGGATCAACCCCGTGAAGCATGGACTGGTGAAGCACCCCGCCGATTGGCCCTATTCATCATTTCATCGAGACCATAGATCCGGGCAGGTAGTTGGGGAATGGATGACAGTGACGATGGACGGGAGTTTCTGCGAGTAGGGTGCGTGCACGCACCCTACCAGCTATTTTTGATCCTTAAGGGTTAGAATGAATTGTGATGTACGCTCTTGCGACAGCACGTGAACTTCGCTGAATGGGAGCTCCGATGCCGACGCAACGAGTTGGGCGCTCTGGTCTGCCCATCTTTCTTGCGGCACCAGATCGATTGGCGCGACAATTAGGAGCCACATTCCGCTGTAATCGAGTTTATTTTTAGCGCGTAAACAGCGCAGGATGCCTTCATGGACTGTTCCTATAGCTTGTGGCGATGAATACATTGAGCGGCGGCGGCTGAGTTTCGCCTCGAATTCGGCCTTAGGAGCGTTGTCCTGGAGACCAAGAAATCCACGCCCTATTCTATGCTCAATCATCTCCGCGCTTAACTCATAATCCGAGCGTCCGAGCGCTTTTGTCACCTCCAACCCTATCCGATGAGAGGCATTTGGTTCAATCCATGCATCGGGGATATCGCTGTCGAGAGGAAAGAGAACCCGCCCAGCTAAACCTTTGATTTCAAGAAACCGACTGGCTGGAACGACTTCATCGCGAAGCTTCTTCCAGGGTCTCTGACCGAGTCTATAGCGGTTCAGATCACTTTCCGATCGTGGCCGATTAAAATACCTGGACAGCAGACGTGGCAACTCCCTACATGCCACTCCTTCGCTTGAAAGCGTTCCGTAAAGCTCTTGTAGTGTCGTTTCGTCGAATACGTCCTCAGTAGCCATTCCTACAAAGTCGCGCCGATCTGCCAAGGTACGAACTCCAGATCGCCCAGGCCCTGGGCTTCGGATTTTGACAATTGGCCGGAGGCGACGGCCAGCCAGTAGTCGTAGATTTCCCGTCCGACGTCCTCGACCGTTTTGCCGTCGGTGATGATGGTTCCGGCGTTGATGTCCATGTCCTCTGACATCTTGGTGGCGAGCTCGGTGTTGGTGGCGATCTTGACCGAGGGCGAGGGTTTGCAGCCAAAGGCCGAACCGCGGCCGGTGGTGAACACGACGAGGTTGCTGCCGCCTGCGACCTGGCCCGTGACCGAGGCGGGGTCGTAGCCGGGCGAGTTCATGAAGGTGAAGCCGCGGGTGGTGACCTGTTCGCCATAGTCCCAAACCGCTGCCAATGGCGATGTACCGCCTTTTGCGGTCGCCCCGAGCGATTTTTCGAGGATCGTGGTCAGGCCGCCGGCCTTGTTGCCGGGGGAGGGGTTGTTGTTCAGCGTGGCATAGTTGCGGCGGGTGTAATCCTCCCACCACTGGACAAAACCCAGCAGCTTTTTGCCCGTGGCTTCATCCGCGCGGGCGGTCAGCAGGTGCTCGGCGCCATAGATTTCGGGCGTCTCGCCCAGCACGGTCGTGCCGCCCTGGGCAACCAGAAGATCGGAGGCATAGCCGACCGCCGGATTTGCGGTGACGCCGGACCAGGCATCGGAGCCGCCGCATTGCAGGGCGACCGTGAGTTCGGAGGCCGAGCAGGTTTCGCGTTCGATGTCGTTGACGACCGGCAGCATTGCGCGGACTTTTTCGACCCCAACCTCGATCGTGCGCCGAAGACCCGCGACGTTCTGGATGTTCATCCACTGGAAACGCGGGCCGACTTCCAGGCCGAACGCCTCCATCAGCCATTCGATCTGGTTGCCTTCGCATCCCAGTCCGACCATGACAACGCCGCCGACATTGGGGTGGCGGGCATAGCCCCACATGACATTTTGCAGGGCCTTCATGCCCTCGCCATAATTGCCGCAGCCCGTGCCATGGGTGAAGGCGACGACGCCGTCGACATTGGGGTAGGCGACCAACTCGTCCGGCCCGAACGCATCGGCGATATGTTTGCAGGCGGTCGCCGAGCAGTTCACCGATGAGAGGACGGCGATATAGTTGCGGGTGCCGACGCGGCCATCGGCGCGGGGATAGCCTTGGAATGTATCGCGCTGGTCTTCAGGCACCATGGTGACGGGGCGGACATCGGTGCCGAAGGTATATTCGACATCGGTTGCCCGGAATTCGCATTCGTCGACGTGAACATGTTCGCCAGCCGCCAGATCGCGGGTCGCGTAGCCGATCACCTGATTGTATTTGATGACCTTCTCGCCCTTGGCGATGGGCCGGGCGGCGATCTTATGGCCGCGCGGGATCAGCATGGCGGTCGCGGTTTGCTCGATCGGCACGCCGGCTTCGAGAGGTTTGACGGCGGTGACGACGTTGTCGGCGGGGTCGAGACGGACGAAATCGCTCATTGGGGCCTCCCATCTGTGTGTTTGGATTTGCCGCAATCTAACAGGGCAGGCCATCGGGGCAACGCAATGTTAACCAGGGATGTGGTCTGAGGTTGCAATTCCACATGTGGGATGGGAATGGTCGGGCCGAGGCAGAAGCCTGCGAAAGGACGAAACATGGCGAAGCAGATGCTGCTGTATGAATCGGTTGTTCCGATTACATTGGAACGGCACAAGGACTGGTCCGTGGAGAAGGGGAAGAACTTTTCCTATTCGGCCAGCACCAATGCCTGCCCGCTGATGGTCAGCGAGTTTCGCGCAGCAGCGGCGACACTGCCGGTTGTGTTCAACAATGCCCCCGATGGGGCGATCCCGGTCGTCATCATGGGGCTGGAGCCGGAGAAATCGCGGCTGGTCGATGCCGAGGGTAACTGGACCGGGCGTTATATCCCGGCCTTTATCCGGCGTTATCCGTTTGTCTTCGCCACGGATGAGGACCGCGAAAAGCTGACGCTGTGCATTGACGAGGAATTCGTCGGTATCGATCGGGACGGCAAAACCGGCGATCGTCTTTTCGACGACGAGGGTAATCCGACCGAGGCGATGAATACGGCTTTGGAGTTCACCAAGAATTTCGAGATCGAGAACCGGCGCACCAAGGCGTTCGGGCGATTGATGGCCGAGCACAATCTGCTGGACCCGATGAACGCGCGGGTGACGGAGAGCAATGGCGAGACGCGGTCGATCACCGGTTTCAGCACGGTTTCGCGCGAGCGGTTGAAGGCGCTGGACGCGGATGTGGTCAAGTCGATTTTTGACAGCGATGCGCTGGAGTTGATCTATCTGCATCTGATGTCGATGACGAATATCGAGACATTGGCGGAAATCGAGACCTGAGCGACAGGGCGCTGCCGGGATTGCGGCGGTGCCAAGGAGCGCTAGGCGGCCACCTCGAACCGAGGCGGTAATCCGCGCAAAACCTGTTCGTAGAGCGCCATGTCCAGTTGGTTGGCATCCCTGATCCGGGCGAGGGTGGCAGGCGCCAGATCGCCCGCCGCGAACCGGTGGGCCAGCCGCTTTGCCTTGGCATCGGGAATGTCCGTCAGGATACGGACCCGCAGACGGCGGGCATAAAGCCAATTTTCGACTTGGGACTGGAATGTGTCGAAAGCCTCTTGCGTGCCCCAGATATAGTCGGGTTGCAGCAGATTGCGAAAGGCGTGGTCGAGGTCGTCTTCGTCAACCGCGCGCTCGCCCAGGCGGGGCAGACCGGCGGCAAGGCGGGATTGCACATTGCTGTGGACGACCGAGAGGCGCGGCTCCTGCAATATCGCGCAGGCGAAGCGGTCGGGATGTGATGCCGCCGACGCGATAAGGTCGGCGTCCAGGCGCCTGCGCACGGCGTGGCCGGGATTGGCGCAGACATAATTCAGGAAGCTGACAAACCGTGCGACCGGTTCGCGAAAGATCGAGAAGTAGAACGCATCGGGATAGACCGGGCGGTAATAGCCATAGGGGATGTGACCGGAGGCGCCCTGACTGCGCATCGACCGTGCCCGGTGGCGCCGGGGAAGGACCGCCGCGCATTCAAAGACATAGCGGTAGAGCCGGTGAAACCCGTTCCGCCCGAAACTGGGGCTCAAAAGCTGATGGTTCAGCGCGCTGCCGCCGGTTTTGGGGATATGGCAATGGACAAGAAATGTCTCGGTCATCGGGCACCTGCGATCGGGGCAGCATCGCCCCAGATCGTGAAGCCCGGGTTAACCGGATCGGCGGTTACTGCGAGGTTGCGACCAGATAGCCGATGCCTGCGATGACGGCGATACCCAGGACGACTGCGATGGCGATCTTGATGGCCGAATAAGGGCGCTGGCCCGCGACGCGCCCGGTGCGCCCGTTGATGACCACCCGGAAGGGTTTGTTGTTCCACCGGTAGGACGCCAGCCAGATCGGCAGAAGGACATGCTTGAAGGTGATGTCGTTATAGCGCGAGTCCATCGAGCCGATGCGTTGTTCGTCGCCGCCGATATCGCGGCGGACCTCGGTGCGCATCATGTCTTCCATGACGCCGTGCGCCTGATCGAAACCCTGTTCCAGCGTGAGGCTGGGCGCCTCGGCGCGGAAACCTGCCAGAAACTCGGTCCGGTAGGGCTCCATCGCTGCCAGGTCCCAGGACCGGCCGCCATATTCGGCGCTGCTGCTGGGGCCCATGGTTTCGGATGCCTGGACCAGCACGTCGTCGAAATGGTGGTGGACATAGCCGGAGACGTTCGTCCACTTGATCTTGCGTTCCTGATAGCTTTCCTGGCGCGACTGACCGTCCTCGGTCACGGTGCGGGTCCGGGTCACGTAATAGGCATCGCCGCGCTGCCCGCGATACGAGGCGCTGCCATCGGCGTCATAGGTGTAATAGGGCAGGTAGACGCCCGAGAGCGGGCGGCCCGCTTCGGCGAATTCCTTCAGTTTCGAGGGGGCGAACCACAGGCGCCCGAGCCAGTCCTTCAGCTTTTCCTTGGCGTCGCGTTCGACGAACGCGAAGGGCAGGACGCCTTGCGGTTTCGGGTGGCGGTGCGAATGGCTGGCTTCCTTGGCCAACGGGGTGGCGCAGAACGGGCATTCTTCGGCCAGGGTTCCGGCGTCCATGCCGACCTCGGCGCCGCAGCCGGGGCAGCGGATCGTGGTGACTTCCTCGACATCGGCGGCGTCCAACGTGTTTGCGAGGGCGCCCTTGTAGTCAAGCTCTTCGATCGCGCCGGAGGCGTCGGTGCGCTCACCCCAGGGGGTGGTTTTGTCGCCCGCATCTTCGATGGCGTTCTCGGTCCCGCAGAACGGGCAGACCATGCTGGTGGCGCCCGGCTGAAAATTCAGCTGCGCCCCGCAGTCGCCGCACGGAAAGGTGTTTGCCTGCTCGTTCATTCGTCGCCCCCATGGTCTGGGCGGATTCTATCGCACCCGGGCAAAACGAGCGAGGAGGAATTCAGCCGAAGACATGAATTCCCGCAGCGATCAGCGAACCGGCGATAAACAGGGTGACGAGGCCCGCGCTGAGATAGAGGCCGATATCTCCGGCCTTTGTGATCGAGGCGATGTCGCCCGGGATCGGCGTTTCGATCCGCGCGGCGCCGGTTGAACCGTCGGCCCAGACGCGGAACGACTGGCCCTGGTGCTGGTACTCGCCGAGCCAGACCGGCAGGAAGACGAGGCGCGCGCGCACCGCCGCCCGCTGGAAATTGCTGACGGTCCGGTCGGGCCTGCGATCCAACGGATCGAGATCAGTGAAGGCCAGGAGATCGATATGTTTTTGAATTTCGGGGGCCGCACGGTCCAGAGATTGTTCGACCGTCAGGGTGGGCAGGAGCGCATCATAGCCTGCCAGCAGGCGGCGGTCATATTGGACCATTCCGTCCATACCGCGCTGGCTTGCCGCCCAGGACGGCAGGCTGCCGAATGGGCCGAGGGTATCGCAGGCAGGCACGACGACGTTCTCGACCCACCGTTCGATCTGGGTGCTTTGCGGGTCGCCGACCAAAAGGCCGTGACGCGCCCGCACGGATATTTGCGCGCGGACCTGAAGATCGAAGACGAATGTGGCGAGATAGATGCCGCGCAGCGCAGCCTTGCCGGTGAGGTCGGGCGTGAACCCGGGCGGTAGGGTCTGACTGCCGGCACCGGCTTGCAGGATTGCGTCTCTGGCCTGATCGGCGTTGATCCGAAAGGGGACGATCCCGGCAGGAAAGCGCAGGCCTTCGCCGGTTTGGTCGGCGAGGACCAGAGCAGAGAGGCAAAACGGGCAGTCGCCCGTGACCTTGCCAGGGTCAACCGCCAGGCGGGCGCCGCATCCCGGGCATTGCATTTCGGGTGGCAGTGCGAGCGGGGGCGTCGCTGCCGGCTGAGATTGCCTGTCGGCGACGATGCGCCTGCGCGGCGGTGCGATGCCAGCCAAACTGGCCGAGGTATACCCGGGCGCGGCGCTGTGCGCGCCGCAATGGGTGCAGACGGGCGAACCCGATCCCGGATCATGGCGAAGATCGCCGCCACAATCCGGGCAGGATTGGCGTTTTGTGGCCTGACTTGACAATCAGCCCGGCGGCGGGGGCGGTGGCGGCGGAACGGCCGCGAAGAGACGGCCGAGTGCGTCAACCTCGCCTGCGGCGGTCCAGCCCGCAAAGCCCTGCGACCAGACCAGAGTGTCGCGTGTGAACGTGCCTTCGTTCAGCATCTGGCCCAGGCGCGCGAGGTTGAAGGGGCCGGTGGTCTGGCCGTTTTCGGCGATGTGATAGGCGACCTCGGGCGGCGGGGGTGGCGGCGCTGCGGCGGCGGGCGCTGCCTGGGGCGCGGCGCCGCCGCCGCCCATATTGTTCGCCATCTGGTTGGCCATGGCCATGCCCATTCCCATGCCGAGGCCTTCGCCCATTCCGGACCCCGGCGTTTCGGCAGCGGCGCGCATGGCTTCGGCGGACTGGAACTGAGAATATTTGCTCAGATCGCCGATGACGCCCATCGAAGTGCGTTTGTCCATGGCTTGCTCGACCGCCTCGGGCAGCGAGACGTTTTCGACCAGCAGCGACGGCAGTTCGATCCCGTATTCGCCGATCTCGCCCGCGACTTTTTCCTTCAGGAAATCACCGAGCTGGTCGGTGTTCCCAGCCAGGTCCAGAACCGGGATGCCCGACGATGCCAGCGCGTTCGAGAATCGCGCGACCAGCGTGTTGCGGATCTGGAACTGAACTTCATCGACGGTGAACTCGCCATCGGTGCCGACCACTTCTTTCAAAAACAGGCCGGGATCGGTCACGCGGATCGAATAACTGCCGAAGGCGCGCATGCGCACGGGGCCAAATTCGGGGTCGCGCATCATGATCGGGTTTTTGGTGCCCCATTTCAGGTCCTGGAACCTGCGGGTCGAGACGAAGTAGATCTCGGACTTGAACGGGCTGGAGAAGCCGTGGTCCCAGTGTTGCAGCGTCGTCATCACCGGCATGTTGTTTGTTTCAAGCTCGTAGAGCCCCGGCTCGAACACATCGGCCAGTTGGCCTTCATGCACGAAGACGGCTGCCTGGCCTTCGCGCACCGTCAGCTTGGCGCCATATTTGATCGCGTTATCGCGGCGCTGGAACCGCCAGACGATTGTGTCGCGCGTGTCATCTGTCCAATCGATGACATCGATCAGTTCGCCTCGGATCATGTCCCAGATCATACTCGTCTCCTGTCTAACACCCGCCTGGGATCAACTGCCCGGGCGGACTTCCTGAATGATACGCCGGACAACAGGCATCGCTTCGCGGGCCGTCATCCCCGATCTCAGCCGCGGATCGTAAAGGATTCGCAGCAAAAGTTCATCATGCGTCGTTAAGAGTGCAAATTCTTCGTCATCGTTGAAGATCGAAGGGCGCACGGTGGGGTCGTCGCTGAAGAGGCCCAGCGATTGGGCGATCTCTTCGTGAAAACAAAGTTCGCGGTAAAGCCCGTCAAGATCGCCATGCAGATAGACGAGCGCGCTGCGGATCACCGGGTCGCTGTCGGACCATTGCGTTATGGCGCCGCAGTCAAAGACCGCTTCCAGAAATTCGTTGAAATAGGACTGCATACCCCGGTCGGACATGGACCGGCGCGCGATGCGCTGTTCTTCTTCGCCCAATATCATGATCAGGAAATTCGCCTCGGATCGCGGGACTTTGCGGATCGGCAGATTTGTCAGCCGGGCCAGATGATCCATCAGCCGCGAAACCGAATTGTTGCCCTGAGGCGTGCCGAACAGGGACCATTTCAGGGGTCCTTCCCAGCGGGTCAGCCGTTTCGGCACATATTCCCGGTCGCTGGGATAATCGAAGAACGCGATGCGGCGAAAATGTTCGGCGAGATCGTCGTTGGAAAAGGTCACATCGGCGGGTGTGCGGTCGGTGCGCAGCAGGCCGCGCGCGATCTGACGGTCCTGATATTCGGCAAAGATTTCGCGCTTGCTTGCCGGTGCGCAGGCCGCAGCAGAGAATGCCACGACAGAGACAGCGCAGAAATGTGCCAGCGACTTGATCATTCGGGCCCTTATGGTCGGTGTTGCCGATGTTGCGGAGAAATATGGCAATCGTGCGTGGCCAGTGCAACGGGGTATTGGCATGGTTTTTCTTGCGACGGGATCGCAAGAACGCAAAGATCGCCGGGGTTTATGGGAGTTTAACGATGTGCGGGCGATTTGCCGTCGGTGATACGGATGGGACCGATTGGGCCGATTGGCTGGCTTTGGACCCCGAGATGGACTGGCCGCCTGTCGATTGGCCGACGGCAAACTGGAATATTGCGCCAACTCAACAGGTTGGGATGGTTTTGCAAGGTGAAAACGGAAGACGTGCCGGGCCTGCGCGCTGGGGCCTTATCCCGCACTGGTGGAAGCAGCCAATTTCTGAATTCAAGCTGACCACGTTCAATGCGCGGTCCGAGGAAGCGGCGGGCAAGCCGATGTTTCGCGACGCCTGGGCAAAGCGGCGCTGTGCGATCCCGGCGATTGGCTGGTACGAGTGGTCCGGGCCGAAAGGCGCGAAAATCCCGCATTTCATCACGATCCGGCGCAACATGCCGGGGTTCTGGTTCGCCGGGCTGTGGTCTTCGGTTCGGTTGGGCGACGAGCGTGTTGTGTCGTGCACGGTCCTGACAACGGCTGCGGGCGACGCGACAAAGCACCTGCATCCGCGCAGCCCCGTGGTGCTGGACGAGGGCGATATCGATGCGTGGTTGAAGGGTGACAAAGGGCCGGAGCTGATGACCGCGCCCGAAGACGCGCGGGTCGATCTGTGGGAAGTGGACCGCGGCGTCGGACAGGTGCGTAACAATGGCCCGGAGTTGATCGATCCGTCAGACGGGTAGGTCGGGTTCCTGCGCAACGAAAAAGGCCGGGCGCAAAGGCCCGGCCCCTTATTCGGTCACAAGGTCGCTTCAGTCGAAACGATCAGCGACGTTGCCCAGCGGATCGGGTCCGAACTGGTTGTCGCCATCGGTGCCCTTCAGGCAGCACCAGTAGAGCAGCAGCAGAGGACCGACGATCGGGACCAGCTGGATGAAAATCCACCAGCCGGACTTGTCCAGGTCATGCAGACGCCGGATCATGACGGCCAGCGACGGAATGATGATGGCAAGCACGAAGATCAGGATCAGGATGCCCAGGATCGGCACAACAGCCGTCAGCGCAAACCCGACCACATAGACCAGCAGAATCATCACAAGTGGCCACCAGTATTCCGAGCGCGACGAGCGCCCCTGGAAGTCCACGTAGCGTGCAAAAAACGATTTAGAAGCTTCCATAAAGCCCATTGGTATTCCCCCTCGATAGGTATCAGGCGATTTGTGAACGCATTCTGGGGCTTGGCGCTCGATCCGTCAATGTGCATAAAAAAAGCCGCATGCAGGAACTTTCTGCATGCGGCGCTTGGGACTTTGCCGGGCCGGTCGGGCGGCCCGGGTCGGGGCAGACCTTACGAAATCGGCGTGGTCTCGCCCTGTTCGCGGGCGCGGGCCGAGGCCAGCGTCTGCTTGAGTTCTTCCTCCATCTTGATCAGCTCTTCCTCGGCCTTGGCGCGGCGCGCCTTGCCTTCGTCTGCGATCCGCAGGCTGTCCTCGATGGTCGCGATGACCTGAGCGTTGGCCTTCTTGACGGCGTCGATGTCGAAGACCCCGCGTTCGATCTGTTCGCGGACTTCGGCATTGGTCTGACGCAGCATGTCGGCGTTGGAGGTCAGCAGATCGTTGGTCAGATCGTTGGCTTCCTTGACGACCTTGCCCGCTTCGCGCGACCGGAAGGTGGCCAGGGCGATGGAAAGCTGGTTTTTCCAGAGCGGAACCGTGTTCACCATGGTCGAGTTGATCTTGTTGATCAGGCTTTTGTCGTTTTCCTGAACCAACCGGATCGAGGGCAACGACTGCATGGTGACCTGGCGCGTCAGCTTCATGTCATGGATGCGGCGTTCCAGTTCGTCGCGGGCGGCGCGCAGGTCGCGCAACTCCTGCGCTTCCAGGATCTGATCCTTGGCGTCGTCCTGGACGTCGGCCTCCTCCTTCGGGATCGTGACGGTGTCCAATTCGTGCAGTTTCGCTTCACCGGCCGAGATATAGAGGCCAAGCTCGTTGTAGAAGTCGAGCGTCCGCTCGTAGAGCTTGTCCAGCATCTTGACGTCTTTGAGCAGGACCGTCTCGTGCGACAGAAGCTCGTCCGTCACGGTATCGATCTGGCCGCGAACGGTTTCGTATTTGGCGATGAAATCGTGGACGGGCGCTGCCAGCCCGAAGAGCTTGCGCCACCAGGACTGTTTCGCGTGCGGGTCCAGTTCCGAGGCGTCAAAGCCGCGGATCGTGCCGACCATGTTGCGCAGGGCATCGCCCGCGGGGCCGAGGTCCTTGTTGCGCACACCGTCCAGCATCTGGTCGGACAGGGCCGTCAGTTCGTGCTGGGCGCCCGATCCGAATTTGATGATCGTCTGGGTGTCGCGCATGTCCAGTTCGGCCATGCGGCGTTCGATCTCGGCCTTTGCTTCGGCGTCAGCCGCATCATAGGGCACAAGTTCCGCTGTCGGTTCGGGTAGAACCTCGATCAGTTCGGTCGCGGCTTTCTCCAGCTCGGCGGCCTTTGCTTCAGTGCTCATTGGAGTCCTCCTGTCTCATTTCTCTTGCCCCCTGGCAGGTTGACGCTTGGTTCGGACCTGGTGTCCTTTGCCTTGCATCCCTTGGGCCCCGCCCGTCGCCCGAACATTTCCCCTGGGTCAGATATTTTCCTGACCCAGCCGGTCGCGCAGCACTTCGATCTCGACTTCCAGATCGGTGCGGTCGTCCAGCAGCAAGGTTTCCTTGCCGCGGGTGAAGCTTTCTTCCAAATCCGTCAACATGCCCAGAAATTCTTCGCGAATTCCCGGCGCCTGTGCGTTGTGTTCGGCCTGTTCGGCGTATTTGCGCATGGCGTCTTCGGCGCCTTGCAAGTAGACGCCGAGATAGCGGCGCGCCCGGCTGAGATCGCGGGGATCGCGTTCGACCATGGCGATCATCTGGCGCACGGTCTGGTTCAATTCGCCGACCCGGCCTTCGATTTCCCGGTCGCGCAGTTTGCGCGCCATCTCTTCGATGCGCTTGAGCTTGCCTTCGGCCTTGTCGATGGCGGTGGTGACACGCTCCAATTCGGCGGCGTGAATACCGGCGACACCGCTGAGGCCCTTTGGTTTCATCGGGTCGGGACCGAAGGCGACGACATGCGCCGCGGCGGCGGCAATGCCGAAGATCGTCGAGGTGATGTACTGACCGCCGAATTCCAGCAACCCGCTGGCGCCCGCGCCGATAAAGGTGCCCAGGAAGACGCCGATCCCGGCCAGGGCCGCGCCGATCAGTTTGCGCGGCGCAGACGGTGCCTGCGCGATTTCGCGCTCGTCATAAGCGGCCTGGGCCTTTTGGCCTTCATTGGTCATCCAGGCGCTGAGCATCAGGCAGGCATAGGCGGCCAGCAGCATGAGCATATGGACCGCGGCGCCCGAGCCGATGGCGCCGAGCGCGCCCAGAAGCAGGGGCGTCGGCAAAATAAACATGACGACGGCGCGCCAGTCGACAGCCGAGGCCTTGCGGCCCCGAAACTGATTTTTCGCGCTGGCAGGTTTGTTCGCGTTGGCAGGCTTGGCTGTCTTTGCCGGTTCTGCCGCGCTGTCAGTCTTGGGCGTTGGCTCGACCTTGCCGCCCGGGCTGAACTGGCCACCGAATCGTTTACTGCTCATTCGCCCGCCTCTGCCGCGGCCTTGCTGGCTGCGCTGTCAACGCGATATGCTTGACAGGAACTTACTGCGATAAGGCCGCAGAGGACAATAAATCCAACCCAGCCCGGCAATCCTTTGCCCATTATTCACTCCGTCTCGCGGCACACCGGCCCGTTATGCGGTGCAACATAGTCGTCTTTGCCTCTGTTCGCTACCAGCGTGTCGCTATTTGCAATAGCGACATAAGGCACAATATCCGTCAGATGGGTCCGATACCGGAGCATATCGTGAGGCTGCCATGCGATTTCCCCTGATTGCGCTGTTTTTCTACGCGGTTGCGATGTGTGCTCCGGCGCAGAGCGATCCTGCGATTCAGGTCACGACCGACGGTGCCGGCCTGGAGCGCGGTGCGTTGGTCGCGCGGTTGCGGACGGCCGATGTCGTTGTCTTGGGCGAAACGCACGACAATCCGCATCATCACGTAAATCAGGCGTGGATCACCGCGGCGCTGGGCGCCGATGCTTTGGTGGCGGAAATGGTGCAGGCGGCGGCGGAGGCAGAGATCGCCGCGCATTTGAAGGCGGGCGGCGATGCGGCCGGGATCGGGCCGTTGATCGGCTGGGAAAAGGCGGGGTGGCCGGATTGGGATCTATATCGCCCAATTTTTGAGGCATTGCGCCCGGGCGCTGCCATTTTCGGTGCAGCGATGCCGCGCGATCAGGCGCGCCGGGTGATGAATGAACCGGCATCGGCAATTCTGGACGATGCGCGCTTTACCCAGATTTTGGACCACCCGCTGGCCGAGGACCTTCAGCACGAGCTGGAGCGCGAGATGGTCGACAACCATTGCGGGCATCTTCCGGACGAGATGGCGCCGATGATCGTGTCGGCACAGCGCCTGCGCGATGCGAGTTTGGCCGCTGCGGTGCTGCGCGCCCGGCAAAGCGGCGCCCGCAAGATCGTGGTGATTGCCGGAAATGGCCATGCGCGCCGTGACCGCGGATTTCCGGCCATGTTGGCCGAGATTGCACCGAAGCTGCGCGTGGTCGTTCTGGGCCAGTTTGAGGAAGGCGACCCGGCGCCGGTCGTTGGCGCACCTTATGATTTCGTTTGGACGACGCTGCGCCACGAACGGCCAGACCCGTGCGAGGAACTGCGCAAGCGCAAGAAATAGGGGGATTGCGGGTTCTGGCTGCTGCGGGCGGCCTGAGGCGGCCCGGCGCGGCACGGCGTCAGCCGGCCTTGCGAATCACGAATTCGAGCACGCCGCCGTCCAGATCGGCTTCGCGCATCAGGATATGTCCTTGTTCGGTGCAGAAATGCGGGACATCGATCCTTGCCGCCGGGTCGTCGGCCAGCATTCTCAGAACCGAACCGCCGGGCAGGCCCTGCAATCGTTTGCGCGCCTTCAGGACCGGCAACGGGCACAGCAGGCCGCAGGTATCCAGCGTTTCGGCGATATCTTCGGCGACGTTTTTGGCGGCGTCTTTGGCTGTGTCTTCGGCCATCTTGTTGTCCGGGATTATGGCTCGGGAATTGCCACAGGGGCTTAGCATAGGGCTTTGACGCGCCCTAGCCGCTTGCAGCGCAAGCCACAAGACCTGACAGGGTTTTGCACCCGGCGGGCATTGCCCGGGGCGGCGGCGGCGGGTAAGTCAGCGTCCGCAATTGCCGCGCTTGCTTTGCCGACCTGAAGGAAACCGATGCGACTGATCCCGATTCTTGCCGTGATGGTGTTGTGGGCACTGCCGCTGTCTGCACAGGAGAGCAGGCAGGACACCGGGCAGGACACGGACCCGGAAACGGAACGGGTCGTTGCCTATCAGATCGTCAATGCCAACGCGATCCCGGCCAGCCTGACCGGGCGTAGCGGGGATGCCGAGGCGGGGCGCCAGTTGTATTTCGATCGCGAGCGTACGGGATGTTCGGGATGTCATGGCTCGCCTGGCGGTCCGGGCGCCGAAGTCGGGCAGGACGGTGAAGGGGCGCCAAAGCTGGACCGGGTTGCGGTGCGCCTGGACGAAGGAACGATCCGGCTGTGGATTGTCGCGCCGGATGCGTTGCGGCCGGAGACGCAGATGCCCGCCTATTACCAAGTCGGGCAGCGTACCGATCCGACCGATCCCAGATTTGGCGAGCCGCGTCTTTCGGCGGCCGAGATCGAGGACATCGTTGCCTATCTGTTGAAGGCAGGTGTCGGGCGTTGAGAATGCTTTGGGTTGGGTCGCATGGCGCCGCGGGATCACGATTTGCAGCGCTTAACGCTGTTGAAACCTGCGTCACGGCGAAGTGAGTTCCCCGTGACGTCTGCAGTTCCTAAGTTCGCACAAAGGTCACGAATGCCCCATAAAGATCGAGCAGGCGCTTAACATAATGGAATCCATACAAGATTTTGCGATCAGTTCGATCGAAGGCGGCAGCCTGCTGGGGTTCTTTTTTGCCTTTATCTTCGGTCTGATCAGCTTTTTGAGCCCGTGCGTGCTGCCGATGGCGCCGCCCTATCTGGCCTATATCGGTGGCACATCGCTGGACCAGATTTCGGGCGAGCGCCAAGAGATTGACCGCGCGGCGGCGCGCCGGGTGTTCATATCGTCGATCTTTTTCGTGCTGGGTCTTGGCGTTGTCTTTGTCAGCCTGGGGATCGGGATGGCGACGGCGGGCAGTTTTCTGCTGGACCAGAAACAGAATTTTGCGCTGGTGTCTGGCGCCTTGATCTGCGTCTTCGGATTGCATTTCTGGGGGCTGCGCCAGGCGGTTGTCGTCACAATGGCGGTCTTTGCGGTCTTTGCGCTTTGGTGGTGGGTCAGCTCTGACGGGCTGATTGCAGACCCGGATGGGAGCATTCCGGACGATATTGTCGAGCGCTTTGACTGGGCCTGGCCCGGTCTGCTGGCGGCGGCGGTCGCGGCAGTGGCGTTGAACCTTTCGGGATGGGAGAAAATTCCGATCCTGAACCGCGAAGCGAGGTTCGAAGGCCCGACCGAGGCCGGGTCGTTCGGCAGCTCTTTCGTGATCGGGATGGCCTTCGCCTTCGGCTGGACGCCCTGCCTTGGCCCGATCCTGGCGGCGATCCTGTCGGTTGCCGGGCAAAGCGAAAGCCTGATCGGTGGCGGTACGCTGCTGGCCTTTTACGCGTTGGGTTTGGGCGTGCCGTTTTTGGTCGCCGCCGCGTTCATCGGGCCGTTCCTGAACTGGGCCCGCGGGTTCCGCCGACATCTCGGTTTGGTGGAAAAGATCATGGGACTTCTCTTGATGGTTGTCGGCGTTGCCATGATTACCGGTGATTTCGAACGATTTGCCTATTTTTTGCTCGAAACATTTCCAATCCTCGCCAACATTGGATAGTGAACCTGCATCGGTCCAATAAGGACTGCGGTAAGGTTTTGATGCGACAGTAGCCGCGCTAAAACCGGACTGAGGGGTAAGACATTTGAACATCGTCCCCGACCGTGATGCGATGCTGGCGGGTCATGCGGATGTTAAATTCCGCGATGCTCAGGGCGTTGATGAAGATTTCTCACGAGGGGCGGCTCAGGATGTCGCTCGGCGAAAAGTCTTCTATGTCTCGGGCTTTGATCCGCTTGGTGCGCGGCGTTATCGCGAGCTTTATCGTAAAGAGGGGCCGCTGCAGGGCGAGGTCGCCGGCTACGATATCAACGTCAAAGGGCAGAAGCGGACGGAATGCGGAAATTATACCTGGCAGGTCCGCCACAAGGTCGACGATAGCCGGACAATTTCGGATTTCGAGTTTCTGGGCTGGGACGACATTGTCCGCCACTCGATCCGGCCATCGCTTGGATATGTCTATAGCCTGATGTTTCGCACCTTGTGGACCTATCTGTCCTCGGGGGCCATTCGCGCGATGTGGCGTCTGCGGTCCGGCCCGCTGATTGCCGGGTTGGTGCCTGCGGGCCTGATGTTGTTTTATCTGTTCTACGCGACGCTGATCGGGACGGCGGCGGGACTGATCGCGGCGGGGCCGCTGGGTCTGCCTGCGCTTGTCGCGGTACCGCTTGGTGGTGCTGCCTGGTTTGCGGCGATGCACGGAACCCGGGCGTTCGAAGAGCAGATGATGATCTATTTCATGGTCAACGATCTGGGATATTCGGCGCGCGACAAGGGGCGTTATCCGCAGCCCTTGTCAGATCGGCTGGACCTTTTTGCCGACCGGATCAACGCCGCCTTGAACAGCGGCGAGTATGACGAGGTTCTGGTGGTTGGCCATTCGTCGGGCGCTCAGTTGGCCATTACCGCGCTGGCGCGGATGGTGCGCAAGCACGGATTCAACGGCAACAGCCACCTGTCCTTGATGACGCTGGGCCAGTCGATTGCAATGACCAGCTTTCTGCCGAAGGCGGATGCGTTGCGCGCCGATCTGGCCCAGATTTCAGATGACAGCCGCATCTTCTGGCTGGATGTGACGGCGCCGGGGGACGGCGCCTGTTTTGCCCTGTCGGATCCGTCGGCGAATTGCCGCGTGGGCGGGCGCCCGGCCGAGGCCTTGAACCCGCTGGTCGTTTCGGCAGCGTTCAAGCAGACTATGGATCCTGACGAGTTGCGACGTTATCGCTGGCGGCTGCTGCGCATGCATTTTCAGTATCTGTGCGCGTTCGCGAACCCGCAGGGTTATGATTATTTCCTGATCACGGCGGGGCCGCGCAGCCTGTCGAAGCGCTTTGCCGATCGCGAGTGTTCGCCGTCGATGCAGGCCATGCCGGTCGCCCCCGTCTGCCACCCAGGATAAACCCATGGATGGTAGTGGCCAGAACGGGCCGGGTGTGACGACGGGCCGGGATTATGTGCCGCCGATGCCGCCTGACCGGCCTGAAGGCATCTCTTTCATGCGAACCTGGTACCGGGCACGGCGCAACCTGTTTTCCGCCTTGCCGCGCAAGCTGTATCGCGCCGGCCTGACCGAGGTTCGCACCCCCTGGTACAGCTCTTACATGCCGAACCAGCCGGATCTGGTGCGCCGGGTCCTGGTCGAGGAGCCCGACGATTTTCCCAAGTCGGATGTTGTGCGCCAAACCATCGGCGATTTGCTGGGCCAGTCGGTTTTTGTGACGAACGGCGAGAAGTGGAAGCGCCAGCGGCGGATCATCGACCCCAGTTTCGAGGGCGGGCGGCTGCGCGAAACCTATCTGCCGATGCTGAAAGCGGCGGAAGATATGTCCGCCCGATTGAGCGCGCTGGCCGATGGCAAACCGGTCGAGATCGAATTTGAAACCTCTCACGCCGCGGCGGACGTGATCTTTCGGACATTGTTTTCGCAACCGATCAGCGCCGATGCGGCAACCCAGGTCTTCCATGCCTTTCGCCGGTATCAGATGGCGGCGCCGATGCTGTCGCCCGCGGATTTGATGCGGTTTCCCGATTGGTTTCCGCGCCTGGGGCCGCGGCGGTGGCGCAAGGGCCGGGCGGCACGGCGTATCCGGCGCCTGCTGAAGGACTTTGTCGAGCGGCGGCGCCGCGAAATCGATGCGGGCGACGCGCCGCAAGATTTGGCGACCGCCATCATGACCACTCGCGACCCGGTGACGGGCGACATTTTCGGCGAGGAGGAAATGGCCGACCAGATGGCGATCTTCTTTCTTGCTGGACACGAAACATCGGCCTCGGCGCTGTCCTGGGCGCTGTGGTGCATCGCCAATTGCCCGGATGTGCAGGATCGTCTTCATGCCGAGGCGGCACCGGTCTTTGCGGGCGAGACCAGCCTGTCGGATCTGCGCCGTCTGCCTTTTACCAAGGATGTTTTTCGCGAGACGCTGCGCCTTTATCCTCCGGTTCCGATGATGATCCGCGAGGCGACCTGTCCGGTGAAGATGCGCGACAAGGAGATCGCGCCGGGGTCGCCGATCATCCTGTCGCCATGGCATCTGGGCCGGCATGAGCGCATTTGGGACCGGCCCCATGTGTTCGACCCGGATCGTTGGTCCGCGGAAGCCACCCGCAAATGCGCCCGCGATGCCTGGATCCCGTTTTCGACCGGTCCGCGGGTTTGCACCGGTGCGGGCTTTGCGATGCAGGAAGGGGTGTTGTTGCTTGGCCTGTTGGCGGCGCGGTTCCGCTTTACGCCCGTTCCCGGACATTTGCCGGAACCAATGGCGCATCTGACGGTGCGCAGTCGGAACGGCATCTGGTTGAAGATCGACCCGCGATAGCGGGATCAGGGTGCGCGCGGATCGATCGGAACCTGATCGGAGACCGCGAAAAGATCTTCGAGCCAGCGCGCAATGGAGAGCAGCTTTTCTTCGCCGCGCGGCGGGCCGACGATTTGCAGGGCCACCGGCAGCCCGTCGGCAGTTATCCCGCAGGGCAGGGCGACGACCGGACACCCGGTCAGTGTCAGCAGGAACGTGACGGCGAACCAATCGATATAGGTCTCGCACGCGACGCCGTCGATTTCGGTCACATAGGGTTTTTCGGCGGCAAATGGCAGGACCGATGTTGCCGGGCAGATCAGGCAGTCATGCGTGCGAAAGAACGCCGTCATCTGATTGACCAAATGCTGCCGCGTCCGTTCGGCGGCGAAAAGCTCGGCTGGCGTCACAGCGAAACCGAGTTCGATATTTCCGATGATTGCGGGGCTGATCTGTGGGCGGTGGGTGTCCAATAGCGGACCCATCATTGTGGCCAGCAGGACACCGCGCAGCGTTTGGAAGGCGTCGAACGCACCTGCAAAATCCGGGATGTCTGGGGTCACGTCTGTGCCGTTCGCCGCGATGGTTTCAGCGGCCTTTGTTGCCGCCGATGCGATCGTGCGCGCCATCGGAACCGCGCCGAGGTCGGTGCTGAAACCGATCCGGCCGGGTCTGAGCGGCTGCCGGGCGGCAGACCGGAAGTCGCCGGACCGAGGAACCGATAGCGGGTCGTCGCCGTGCTGCCCGGCGCCCGCCTGCAACATCAAGCCAAGATCGGCGACCGAGCGCGCCATCGGTCCTTCGACCCACAGCGTATCGAAGGGCATCAGCCGTGTGCCGCGCGGGACGAGGCCGGGGGTCGGGCGCAAACCAACGACGCCGTTAAAGGCGGCGGGTGTCCGCAAACTGCCCCCCAGATCGTTGCCGGTCGCAAGCCATACCTGCCCGGTCGCGAGCGCCGCCGCTGATCCGCCTGACGATCCGCCCGCCGATAGATCGGTGCGCCAGGGATTGCGGGTCAGGCCGTTGACCGGGTTGACCGTGTGTCCGCCAGCCCATTCCGGCACGTTCGACTTGGCGATGGGCAGGGCGCCATTGCCGGTCAAAGTCTCGACGGTTGCATCCGACCGGTCAGGCACATGATCGGCAAAAATGGGCGAACCATAGGTCTTGCGAACACCGGCGACGTCGTTGTAGTCCTTGACCGCGATCGGCAATCCGTAGAGCGGGGCGCCGAAGCCGCCCTGGGCGGTACGGGTGCGGGCCTGATCACGGGCCTGGTCGAGGCAACGGATCGGCAGTGCGTTGACGGAACCGTCGACCTCTTCGATGCGGGCCGCGGCGATGTCGATCAGTTCGACAGGGCTGATATCGCCGCGCTGGAGAAGGTCGACGACCGTTGTGGCAGATTGGCGCCAAAGTGGCTCGGTCGGCATGTGGATACTCCGCCTGTCCCGGTTGCGATGCGCCATGTTGCGTCAGATTGGTGTTGGCGCCAAGCCGCTGCGTGCGGCGGATAAAGTTCGCCCACCGACGTTCCATTGCAACCCTGAGCAAAGCGACAGGGGGTATTTGCCACATAAATTGTCGGTGTTGTTCTTGATGATAATGACATTTGCTGCGACTTGATGGCGGTTTCGCGCAGGGGACCGGGCAATGCAGGCAGATTACGTCATCATCGGATCAGGATCGGCAGGGTCCGCAATGGCCGCGCGGCTGTCCGAGGCGGGCCGGTCGGTGATCGTGCTGGAATATGGCGGGTCCGATTTGGGTCCGTTCATTCAGATGCCGGGCGCGTTGTCTTTTCCCATGAACATGAAACGCTATGATTGGGGCTATCTGTCCGAGCCTGAACCCAATCTGGATGGCCGCCGTCTGGTCTGCCCGCGAGGCAAGGTCATCGGCGGGTCGTCGTCGATCAACGGGATGGTCTATGTGCGCGGTCACGCCCACGATTTCGATCACTGGGCCGAACAGGGGGCGCAGGGTTGGGCGTTTGCCGACGTCGCACCCTATTTCGACCGGATGGAAACCTGGCATGCGTCCGGCCATGGCGGCGATCCGGATTGGCGGGGCAAGGATGGGCCGCTGCATGTCAGCCGGGGGTCACGTAAGAACCCGCTGCATGAGGCCTTCGTCACCGCCGGGCGCCAGGCCGGGTTCGAATTGACGGATGATTACAACGGGCAAAAGCAGGAAGGCTTTGGCCCGATGGATCAGACGGTGCGGCGCGGGCAGCGCTGGTCGACCGCAAACGCCTATCTGAAGCCTGCTTTGCAAGCCAGCCGCGTGCGGCTGCACGAATGCATGGCGCGGCGGGTGATCATCCGCGATGGACGTGCGACCGGTGTCGAGGTGCGCCGCGGCGAGCAGATCGAGATTATCGAGGCGCGCGAGGAAGTGATCCTTGCGGCCTCGGCGATCAATTCGCCCAAACTGCTGATGCTGTCGGGCATCGGTCCCGCTGCGCATCTGGCCGAGCACAATATAGATTTGGTCGCCGACCGGCAGGGGGTTGGGCAGAATCTGCAGGATCATCTGGAACTTTATATCCAGCAGGCCTGCGTGCTGCCGATCACGCTCTACAAATACTGGAACATTTTCGGGAAGGCCTGGGTTGGTCTGCAATGGCTGCTGGCGCGCACCGGGCCGGGGGCAACCAGCCCGTTTGAAAGCGCGGCCTTCCTGCGGTCGGCGCCGGGCGTCGAGTATCCGGACATTCAATTCCACTTCCTGCCGCTTGCGGTGCGCTATGACGGCAAGGCGGCGGCGCAGGGGCATGGTTATCAGGCCCATGTCGGTCCGATGCGATCGCAGTCGCGGGGGCAGGTCACGTTGGCGTCCGGTGATCCGCACGAGGCGCCGAAGATCCAGTTCAACTACATGTCGACCGAGCAGGATTGGATCGACTTTCGCCATTGTGTCCGGCTGACCCGGGAGATCTTTGCCCAACCGGCCTTCGATCCCTATCGCGGCGCCGAAATTCAACCGGGTGAGCAAGCGCAGACAGATGATGAGTTGGACGGCTTTATCCGCGAACATGCGGAAAGCGCTTATCATCCGTGCGGGACGTGCCGGATCGGGGCCGCCGATGACCCGATGGCGGTTGTCGATCCTGAGTGCAGGGTTATCGGCGTCGATGGGCTGCGCCTGGCCGACAGCTCGATCTTTCCGCGGATCACCAACGGCAATCTGAACGGCCCGAGCATCATGGTTGGCGAGAAGGCTTCGGATCATATTCTGGGCCGCGATCTGCTGCCGCGTTCGAACCGTGAACCCTGGATCAATCCGCGTTGGCGCGAGAGCGACCGGTAGGGGGCAGCCGTTTGCCCGGCGCAAATTTGTGCGGGCTGAATATTTCAAGGGGTTGAGCGATTGTGCCGCTTGTGTGCCAGGCTGGTTCAGTCAGGCGGGAAAGTGTTTTAGGATGGGCGCGCCCACTTCGTAACAGAACAGGAGAACGCCGTGCGTCTATTTCTGATCCTTGCCGCATTCACTTGGTCGGCGACCGCAGCGTCAGGTGACGCGATCTGGGATATTGCGGATCGCTGGACCTGCAAAACGACCATGCACATCGTGGTGAACACCGACGGAAGCGATCCTGAATTTAACACGATGTCGAACCAGTTGACGTTTGATTTTGTGACCCGCGAAGTGTCGACGCGGTTTTCCGATGCCCGCGGCAAAATCGGATTTCAGCGATATTCCGAAAGCACCTGGGGCCAGTTCAATATCGTTGAAGTGATGTGGGACGGCGAAGCCTATCCGATGATTATCACCGGTGAAGGCGGGCAATGGTGGCATACGGGCGGCGCGAATTGGAGCCGGCCGGGCGAAAAGATGTTGAACACGACCTATCGTTGCACACCGGGGGACGGGTCTTAATCGGGCGGGGTCCGGTTTTGGCATGGATGTCTTTGCCGGGCTAACCGGCAAAGCCGGTGCCGCCGCCAATCTCGCCCATGCGGATGAGGCGGCTGTCTTCGACCGCGGCCTGGCGGTGCTTGACCGCCTCGCGATAGACCGGGTCGGTGACCATCGCCAGGAACGCCCCGGCATTGGGATACCGGGCGATAAAGGCATAGTCCCAGCGTTCTTCCGACGGGCCGATCAGCACGGTTTCGAACGCGCCGCGCCAGAGGATGGAGCCGCCGACCTTGTCCAGCACGGGCTGGCTTTCGCGGCCATAGGCGCCGTAAGCCTCGTGCCCGGTTGCAGTGCGCCCGTCTTCATAAGCTGCATGCTTTCGCACCCGGACCAGATTGAGCATATTGATCGGGGTGTCCCGGGGCAGGGCCTTGAACGCTTCGAACTGCGCGCGGTCGGGATCGATGTTTCCGCTCATATCATTCCTCCGGTTTTGCTGACTGAAACCTTTTGGGTTTGCGCGGTAAAGAAAAATTCACCGATATTGCCTCTTTGTGCACCTAATCTGTGCGAGGGAAGGTGAGGCCCCATGCAAGCGAGGACCCTTCGAAGCGAGGACCCATCGAAGCGAGGACCCATGACAGAGACCTCAGAAATTAACGGCTGGCACGCCCATGTGTATTTCGCCGAGGCCGAGACGGACCGGGCCCGTGTGGTTTGCGAGGCGGTGCGCGACCGGTTTTCGGTGAAGATGGGCCGGATGCACCCACGGCCGGTGGGTCCGCACCCGACCGGGTCGTGTCAGATTTCGGTGCCGCCTGACCGGTTTCAGGAGGTGATAGCGTGGCTGGCCCTGAACCGGGGCGGTTTTACCGTTTTTGTCCATGCGGAAACCGGGGATGTGTTGGCGGATCATACCCGCCATGTGGTGTGGCTGGGCGAGAGCGAGGCGCTGCGTCTTGATGTGTTGCGCGCGGCGATCGAAAAGTCCGCGGGTAAGAATTAAGGCCAGGCTTGAGCTGGCGGTGCGGTCGTTAACGCATTGATGGTGTGCCTTATATTCCGAAAATTGACGCCATTCCGGTGCGTTCGGAAAGGGCGTTCATCTCGGCCGCATCCGGGACCGGCCCGATCTCGGACGCTGCGCGGAAAACCGCGGGTAGCAATTCGACATCGCCGACCGAGTTCAGGAAGACTTCGCGGTCCGACAGCACCCAGCGCACTGCGGCGGCAATGTCCCGTTCGTCTTCCAGCGGCTGATACCATGTTTCGCGGTTCTGTGCGGCGCCCGCGGCCCAGGCTCCGCGTGCAACGGCTTTGATCGTTTGCACGGCCACATCGCGCTGGCGGCAGATCGCGCGGGTGTCGGCAAAATCCTGCGAATATTTCGGGTGGTTTGCGGCGAACCAGTTCCACGGCATCAGAACGCTGTCGAAATCGAATTGCTCGAGACTGCGCCGGTGCATCGCGGCGACGGTCCAGCCATGGCCGGTCACACCGATATAGCGCACGAGGCCCTGTTCGCGGGCGTCGATACAGGCCTCTAACGCGCCACCGGGGCCGAGTGCCTGCTGCCAATTGTCCGGGTGGATCAGTGCATGCAGCTGGATCAGGTCAAGCCGGTCCGTGCGCAGCCGGTCGAGCGATCTATGGATTTGATCGGTGCAGGAGCGTTTGTCCCACTGATCGGTCTTGGTAGCGAGAAAGAAGTCGCTGCGGTGGCGGTCCATCCATGGGCCGATCCGCAATTCGGCATCGCCGTAGCGCGGCGCCACATCGATATGATTGACCCCGTATTCCAGCAGCAGATCCAATGTCCGGTCGGCGGTCGCTTGATCGGAGGCTTTCAGCGCGGCGGCGCCGAAAATGATTGCCGAACTTTCATGTCCGGTCCGCCCGAATCGGCGCTTTTCGATGGTCATGCGATCCTCCGTCATCCGTCCGGGGCAGGATGACGCGGCGCGTGCGCGCGGGCAAGTCCCGTGCCCGGCGCTTTGCTGGATAAGTCAGGCTGCAAGATGCGCTAGAACCGGATCGTCAGGACCCCCATGACCGAAGCCCCTTTGTTGTCCGGTCCCGCCATCGGGCCCGGTCCTTTAACCTCGAGACCGAAGGAGATGTGCTTTTTCAGACCAGCCAGCGCGCCCGCGGTTCCGATCGCCTTCTTGACCGGCTTGAGGTGAGGTTCGATCTTTTTGCCGATATCGGGAATGTCCTCGATCCGTTTGAATTCGGCGGTTTCGCTCAGAATTCCGCGCACGCCCTTTTCGCCTTCGGCAAAGATCTTGCCGATCGCGCCGGGATAGGGCGGCATCTTGTCAGTGTTGAAGGTCAGGGTAATTGTCCAGGTTTTCGCCGACACTGAACCGGCGAGTTTGAAGGTGTCATAGCTGGTGGACATCTTTAGCTCGCCCTCCCAACTGATCCCGTATTTCGACTTGAAATTGCCGGCCGTCAGCTCGCCGGTGGCGCCCTTTTTGTCGATGGTCAGCTTGGCCTTTTCGCCTTTCGTGCCTTTGGCTTCGATTGTGCCTTTGACGTCGCCGGTTGGCGAAACCTCGGCCCCGAACGGACCCAGCTTGGCGGTCGCGCCGGTGACTGAAATCTTAGTCTCCAGCTTACTGATCTTGACCTGCACACCGCTTTTTGCGGTCTCGACCGCGCTTTTGACCGCCTTGGTCAGACCGTCGAATGCAGAGGGCGTGTTGAAATTGCCCGGTGTCGGGTCGGCGGGATGCGGCGGTACCGAGAAGGTCGGCAGACGCACCTTTGCCTTCTTGGCCCAATCGGTGATGATGTATTTCAGCTCGAACACCGATTTATCTGCGGCGCCGGGCACCAGTTTCATGACCTCGACGATCAGGGCGCCCAGAGACCGGGATTGGGCCAGTTTCTTGTTCTTGTCCAGAAACTGGCGGATGGGACGCTCGCCGTCCTCGATGATCTTCATCAGCATTTCCGGCGTCAGCCGAAAGGCGTCCATCGGATCGGGTTTGCGCATCTTCAAGGAAACAGGCGCGCCGTCGGGCGAAGGCGGGGTCCAGGTATCGGACATGATCAATCTCCGTGCTGGGGCCGGTGTGCAGGCCCGTTTGAAAGTGCGGTTGGGTCGATGATGTCGCTACCTTAGGCTGTGCCGGCCGCGCCCCGCAGTGGTCAAAATCACATCAATGTCTTTGCGCGCCTGGCGGGGCCGTTAGGATGGCGCCAGAAAAGGATATTGTTCATGACCGCACCGACGCCCCCGACCGATCCGCTGTTGCAGCCGATCAAGATCCGCCATGTCACCATGCGCAACGGTATAATGTCGACCAGCCATGCCTGCGGTTTGGAGGAAGGCGGCATGCCCAGGGACCGCTATCAGACCTATCACGAGGAGAAGGCCAGGGGCGGAATTGGTCTGACCATGTTCGGAGGTTCGTCCAATGTCTCGGTCGACAGCCCGTCGGTTTTTCAACAGCTGAATGTCGGTGTCGACGAGATCATTCCGCATCTGCAATCGTTCGCGCAGCGGGTGCACGATCAGGGCGCCGCGCTGATGTGTCAGATCACGCATCTCGGCCGGAGGGGGGAGGCGAACAAGGGCGCCATGCTGCCGACAATAGCGCCGTCGGTGATCCGCGAGACCCTGCACCGGTCGATCCCCAAGGAAATCGACCAGGCCGATATCGACCGGGTCGTCGCCGATTTTGCCCGTGCCGCCGAGCGCTGCAAGGAGGGTGGTCTGGACGGTATCGAAACCCTGGCGGGCGGGCATCTGATTGGCCAGTTTCTCTCTCCGGCCACGAACCGGCGCACTGATGCCTATGGCGGGTCGGTGGAGAACCGGTGCCGGTTCGGCTTGCAGGTTTATGAGGCGATCCGAAAAGCGGTGGGCGACGACTTTCTGGTCGGCTTTCGATTTGTTGTCGATGAGGGGCACGATGCGGGCCTTGGTTTTGATGAATGCCTGGAGATTGCCCGCATCTTTGAAAGCTCGGGCTGTCTGGACTTTTTCAATGCCGTTTACGGCCGGATGGATACGGCAATTGGGCTTGCGACAGACAACATGCCGGGCATGGCCTCGCCCATCGCGCCCTGGCTGGACAAGGCGGCGCGTTTCAAGGCCGAGGTCGGAATGCCGGTCTTTCACGCAGCCCGCATTTCGGACGTTGCCACGGCGCGACATGCGATTCGCGAAGGGTTGATCGACATGGCGGGGATGACGCGCGCCCATATTGCCGACCCCCATCTGGTCGCCAAGATTGCGGCAGGGGCCGAGGCGACGATCCGGCCCTGTGTCGGCACGACCCACTGCATGTCCGATATGCGCCCGGCCTGTCTGCACAATCCCGCGACCGGCAACGAACGCGCGCGGCGCCAGCGTTTCGAGAAGGCGTCTGCGCCGCGCCGGGTCACCATTGTCGGCGCGGGCGCGGCGGGGCTGGAAGCAGCGCGAGTTTCAGCCGAACGCGGCCATGCGGTGACGGTTTTCGAAGCCGCTGCCCGTCCCGGCGGGCAGGTCTTGCTGGCGGCAAAGGCCGACTGGCGCCGCGATATGTTGGGGATAATCGACTGGCGCGTGGCCGAGTGTGAGCGGCTGGGCGTGACGCTGCACCTGAACGCGTTCGCCGATTTGGAGACGGTCAATGCAAGTCGCCCTGACCTGGTCATCATTGCGACCGGCGGTGTTCCCAATCTGGACTGGTTACCGGGGCACGAGCATGTCACCTCGGCCTGGGACATTCTGGGCGGCACGGCGGCGCCGGGGGACGATGTTCTGGTGGTCGATGGCACGGGGCGTCATGTGGCGCTGACGGCGGCTGCGGCCTGCGAGCGCCAGGGCGCCAAGGTGCAGTTTGCCACGATTGACGAGACGTTGGCGCAGGAACAGGCCTATGCCGAGCGCGTCATCTGGCGCCGCTGGGCACGCCAGAAAGATCTGTCACCCCGGTTTGATGAGATGCTGACCGGGGTCGCCCGCGACGGCAATCAGCTTGTGGCCACGCTGCGCAACGAGCTGACGGGCGAGGAAACCGAAGTTCGCGCGGGACAGGTCATTTATGATTACGGGACGACGCCCGCCGATCAGGTGTTTCACGATCTCGCCCCGATTGCCCGCAATCGCGGGGTCACGGATCTGGCCGCTTTGACAGACGGGCAGGTGCAACCCGGCGGCGGCGATGGGTTCGAGCTGCACCGGATCGGCGATGCCGTGTCGAGCCGCAATGTCCACTCGGCGGTGCTTGATGCGCTGCGGCTGTGCCAGAATTGTTAGCGTTTCCTATGGCTGACCGGATGGGCTGCGTTGACTGCAATGCGTCTTTTGCAAGTGCGGTGACAGGCCGCCGCCGGTTTGGCCGCAACTGCTTGGGCGGCTGAGGCGATCCGTCGCCACCCCCGGCCCCTTGATCGGGTGCAGTCGTCATGCCACCCCTGCCGTTTCCGACTGAAACCGGCCCGCGGGGCCAGTGCCAAACGGGGTCAGCCATGCCAGAAGTTTCACGCCGTATCCGCAGCATTGTTCCCGGAAATGCCGATGGCTGGGAGGTCTATATGCGTGCCCGGCGTCTGCAGAACGAGGGCAAGCAGGTCACGATGCTGTCGATCGGTGATCACGACATCAAGACCGACGATCGGATTCTGGACGTGATGGACGCGAGCGCCCGCGGCGGCAATCTGGGCTATGCGGCGATCCCCGGCATCAGGGCGCTGCGCCAGGCGATCGCCGACCGGGTGAATGCGCGCGGCGGGCCGCAGGCTGGCCCAAAGAATGTGATCGTCACCTCGGGCGGGCAGGGCGCGATTTTCTCCGCGATGACCGCGGCGTTCGATGCCGGTGACGGCTGTGTCGTTCTGGACCCGTTTTATGCCAGTTTCGATATGACCGTTCGCGCGGCGGGCGGCGAGCCGGTCATTGTCCCGACATTGGCAGAGGACGGATTTCAGCCGGATGCAAGCGCGATCGAGGCGGCGCTGACACCGCGCACACGAGCGATCCTGATCAATTCTCCGAACAACCCGACGGGCGCGGTCTATACGCGCGAGCGGCTGGAGGCGGTTGCCGATCTCGCCCGGCGCCGTGATCTTTGGGTGATCTCGGACGAGCTTTACGAGAGCCAGGTCCACGATGGCGAGCATATCTCGATCCGGGATCTGGACGGCATGGCCGAGCGGACGTTCCTGATCGGGTCGATGTCGAAAGGGTTCGCCATGACCGGTGCCCGCCTTGGCTGGTGCGTCGCGCCGGAGTTCAACATCATCTGTCAAAGCGATCTTGCGGGGACCACGACTTATGGCCTGCCGGGTTTTATTCAGGATGCGGCCCTGCATGCGCTGACCGAGTTGGCCGAGACAGAGGCCGAGGTTGCCGCGCGTTATCGCCGCCGACGCGATATTGCCCTGGAGGTGCTGTCCGGCGCCAATCGCCTGGGTTTTGTGCCGCCGGAGGGGGGCATGTATGTGATGCTGGACGTTCGCGCCACCGGCCTTTCGGGCGACGACTTTGCCAACCGGCTGCTGGACGAAGAACTGATTGGCGTGATGCCGGGAGAAAGCTTCGGTAAAGCCGCTGCAGGCCATATCAGAGTTGCGCTGACGGTTTCCGATGAAGACCTGCGCGACGCCCTGACCCGCATCGTCCGTTTCGCCGAAACGCTGGCTTAGGGCCGGGGCATATGCTTCGGCCCGTCGGGCGAATGGGTAGTTGCGTTTCTGGGCGAGGGTTGCACGAGGCAAGTGTCGGCCCCGGTGCCGAGTGAGCTTGCTTGGGAAATCCGCTGGTTATCCGTTGATTGCTGCGAGAGAAGTCACGCGCCGCCGCGACGGTGGTCTATTTTGGGAACGGGGCGTCTGCGGTCGGGTCGGCGCCTTCATCTGTCCATTCCAGTCGGATTTGTGTGTGCGATGCCGTGAAGAGGCGACCGCCCCATCGCCCACGACGGGCCGCGTTGTCGCTCGCGTGTTCAATGCGATGTTCTCGGAAAAGCCGAATGCCACGCTCGCCCAGCACAGGCGCTGGCATCGAGATCGAAAGGCCCCCGGGGTTCGCTGCGGGGCTTTCGTTGACTAGGGCGGTCAGAAGGACTGATGTTGCGTGCACCCGCAGGAAAGTTTGATCGGGCGCACGGCAAACCGAAGGCGGCTGCGATTTCGCGTTTAGCGCCGCTCCGCGCAATCAAACCACTGCAGCCTCGCTATTCGCCGCCGTCGGACCCAATCCACGATGGCATGCGCTTTGAGAACATCACGTCAATATTGTACTTCTTTCCCAAACCACGGCGTCTGATGACGAATGCCGCCCGGCGCTTCTTCTTGATCGCTGGCGACCCAATGATATCGTATCTGTGGGTGTCCAGGCCGTAGGTTGCCGACATTTGCGTCACCCAAAGCGCATCTGGCTTCTGGGCCCAACAATCGATGACCATGATGTGGGCGCCGTTTCCTGGGTTTGGCCGGACTTCCCAGTCCTTCGTTTCCACACGGTCGTCTTTGCCGTCGCCGTCTTCATCGACGCCCTTTAGCGTTTTCATCTTATGCCGGGCAAAACAGATTACGCCATCATAGGTTATTTCGTTCTCCTCCAGCGCATATCCGGCATGCATCGGGAATTTTGGGATGTAATACATAGGCTTCTGGAACGTTTTAATCGCCGTGAAATAGGCGCTGGCAAATCCATTGCAATCCAGGCCAAAAACCTTTGGCATCCAGTTCGTCAATTCGCCTTCAGATTTGTAGCCAGAGTAAACAGCATAAGAGGCGATCATCGAAATTTCTTCGGGCGAGCCGTGCCCAGAAAAACAGGACGCCAGCCTTTTCGAATAGAGCCACTTTCTCAGTGACTCGTCGAGGTGTTCACCATAGTGGCTTTCGATCTTTTTACGCAGCGCAAGCGCATGCGTTTTTCGGTCAGAGCTGTATTTCGACTGATAATTGCTTCCAATCCGATACCGCATTGTCTTGCCGCTGGGGACATATATGGGAATGTTTTGATAATGTTCTTTAAATTGATATGGCATCATCGCCGCAGACTGCTCGTAAAAGCCTTGTCGAAAGGATTTCACGATCTGCCAGTTGCTGTAATCCGACATTTCATCCTCGCCCAATATTCTTCGTATGAATTGCGCCGCAATTGTGCAGTCTGCCAATGCGATGGACAAGGCAAATCTCTGCCACTTCGGCTGTTGAGCAGCCTGAAGTATTTGATTGCAGCGCGGCTCTTGGACATTTGGCATAGAACGTTCCGCCCGGCCATGCGTATGGCCCCGGACTGGTAACGTTGCGGGGTCAGATGCCCCGCGACATGCGAAAGACGAGCCAAGGCGGCCTTCAGTCTTGCGGATTGTTGCCTTGGGCCAAGAAGTTCCTGAACGGAAGAATTCGGGGCAGTGAAGGGGCCGGATCGACAAAGACGCTGGTATGACCATCAAGGTTTTGAACGAACACGGGTCGACCGGGGTGAAGATTGCCCGGTTGCTCGGTGTGAGCGAAGGCTCGGTTCGCTACCATGTCCTGCGCATGAAGTCGGGTGCAACCGACTGGCGAAGCACGCTGGAACTGAAGGCCGCCGCCTGGGCCGTGCAGATTGGGCACTGGCGGCAGCAACACGTAAGTGCTCATTCTGCGGCGTCAACGCTGGCCCGGCGTCGTCAAGTCTTGGTGGCGACGCCCACCAAATACGGCCAGCGCATCCTGATTTTATCGCCGGTACGGAACGCCTCGGCACCAGCCCGAATTTCGTTAATGATAGCTTGTCTGGCGCCGGGCGCCTGTGCGTCGATGAGCATGGGTGCGCGCACGATTCCCTTGTAGAGAAGATCAAGCAAATCATCGCCGGTCCGGCCGCTCCAGATGGCCGTTTTCTTTTCAAAAGTGACGGGTCTGAGGCCGCACGCCTGCAGCGTATTTTCGGCGTCTGCCGTTTGGGCAAATCGAAAGGGCGGCGGGGCGGGTGGCAGGTCAACGTCAAGGGTACCGTGCTTGTTGATGGCCGTCATCAGCAGACCCATCATGTCCCAGCCTTGGTCCGGCGGGAGCCACGCCGTGTAGGAATAGGTGCCGCCGGGTTTCAACACGCGTGCTGCCTGGGCGATTGCACTGTCGGGATCGCTGATATGCCAAAGTCCGAAGGCGCAGGTCGCCATATCGAAACTTGAATCCTGAAAGCTGAGGTTTTCAGCGTCACCGACTTCGAATTTCGCGGATGGTACCCGGTTTCGCGCAATGTCGATCATTGGTTTGGCGAAATCCAGGCCGGTCACAAGCGCCCCATTCTGCGTCGCCGCTTTGGCGAGGTCGCCGGTCCCGCAGCAGATATCCAGGAGTTTGCGACCGGACATATCCCCCAAGCTGGCAAGCAGAGGTCCGATGGCCTGCCGCGTCACACCGGCGAAGTGATCGTCGTAGAAGCGGGCTTTTTCAACCCAACCCTGATGTTCCATTTTCTTGAAACTGGCCATGGCACCCCCCGAAAATGACGATTGTGAGCCTGATATAGCGCATCGGGCCGGAGTCCTAGAATGTGAAAGCTGCCAGTCGCCGCGCCGGTATGAAATGCGAGATGGGGCGACGGGCAGATAGGCTGCGGTTCCGCCGACCGCGATTTGGCAGGGGATCGCTGGTGCCGGCTGACACGGTACCCCGCGTTCCTCAGCTTCGGGCCACGGGATCGGGTCGCTAAGGCTTGCCCGGTCAAGGCAGCGCGCCTAATCATTGCCCGCGAACAGATGGAGGGCTGCGGATGCAGATTACACTCGATTATGGCCGCACGCCCCTGACGGTGGCGTTGCCGGAGGGTGCCCGTCCGACGATCATCCGCAAGCCTGCGATGGCTTTGCCGCCCGATCCGGCCGCCGCGGTCGCCGCCGCTATTGACGGCCCGATCGGTTGTCCGGCGATCTCTGACTTGGCCGCTGGGGCCAGGACAGCTTGTATCCTGATCTGCGATATCACCCGCCCTGTTCCCAATCATCTGTTTCTGCGTCCGCTGATCGAACGCCTGATGGCGGCGGGTATTCCTGCGGATGGCATCACTGTTCTGGTTGCCACCGGACTGCACCGGCCAAATCTGGGTGAGGAGTTGGAGGAGGTACTGGGCGATCCGTGGGTTCAGCAGACGGTCCGCGTTCTGAACCATGACGCGCGGGACGAGGGCGCATGTGTTCATCTTGGCCGCACGGTTAAACATGACTGTCCTGTCGGGCTGAACCGCCTTTTTGTCGAGGCCGATATCAAGATCGCGACCGGACTGGTCGAGCCGCATTTCATGGCCGGGTATTCGGGTGGGCGGAAGGTCATCGCCCCCGGAATTGCCCATCACGAAACGATCCGGACGTTCCATTCCGCCCGGTTCATGGAAAGCCCATATGCGGCGTCGTGCAATCTGGATCAGAACCCGTTGCATGAAACCCAGTTGGAAATTGTCGAGATGCTGGCTGGTTCCGACAACGGTCCTGTAGCTGGCCCGATTCTGGCGCTGAACACAGTGATCGACGAGGCGCGGCGTCTGGCGTTTGTTTCCTTTGGCGACATCGTTCAAAGCCACATGGCGGCGGTCGATTTTGCACGCGCGTCCTGCGAGGTGACGACCGGGCGCCGGTTCAGCACGGTTGTGACCTCGTCCGCCGGATATCCGCTGGACAAAACCTATTACCAGACCGTCAAGGGCATGGTGACGCCGCTGGGGATTTTGGCGCCCGGCGGGACACTGATCATCGCGTCGGAATGTTCGGAAGGTCTCGGCTCGCCCGAGTTTCGGGCGGCTCAGGAGCGGCTGGTTGCGCTGGGCCCGGCAGGGTTTCTGGATACGCTGACGGTCAAATCCCTGGCGGATATCGATGAGTGGCAGACCGAGATGCAGCTGAAACCGATGCGGGCCGGGCAGATTCAGCTTTATGCGCCGGGGCTGGGTGTGGATCACGGCGTCACTGGAGTTGAGCAGGTCGACGATCTGACTGCGGCGATTGCCGCTGCCATTGCCCGCCATGGCGATCCGGATATCGCAGTGATCCCGGAGGGGCCCTATGTCGTACCCTTTGCCGAGCTGCCGCTGGCCGCGGAATAGGTCAGGGTTCCGGTTATCGTCCGCTGAGCAAGACCGGCAAGTCGCCGGAGAGGCGCATTTCGCGCAGCCGCCCGAACGGGTTGGTCACGAACATCATGGGCGAGATGCCGGAAAACTTGCCGCCGGTTTCTTCAAAGGCCAGCAATGCGACCCAGCGTTTGCCGGCCCTTAAGACCGAGAAATGCCGCTGGTATCGCAGAACGCCGCCGACAAAGCCGCCAGCATAGAGGCTGAGTGTTCGGTCCAGCAATGCCGGAAAACGCCCGATGGCGGCCTGTACGTCGGCTTGGGTTTCGTAGGGGATGGCGACGGCGCCAGCGATCTGCTGCCCGTTCTGCCACAACAGCAAGCCGTGGCGCCGGAATGGAGGCAATGGATCGCCGCGCGTTTGCAGGCGCCGGATTGCATTCGCCGTTTTCGGGGCGGCCGCGGGACCGGTGCCGTAGAAGCCCGAGACAGCGGTGTTCAATGGCTTTTGCGGGCCGAGCAGGATCACTTCGAGCAACCGTCCGCGGTCCTTAGCCAGATACCCTGCGCGCAGGATCGCGGCGATGTCGGGTTCCAAGCGCATGCTGAGGGGCTGTGACGCCAGCCTGCGGATCCCGGTCCAGCTGCGGGCGAACAGCAAGGTGCTGTCGTCGATGACAAAGCGCCCGGGATACCCGGCGCGCTGGCTGAACGGGTCTTCTTCGGCATGGGCCGCATCTGTTTGGCCGTCGCGCAGACGATGCCAGACCGTCGTGCCAAAGCGCATTCGGGGGGCAAAGCCGCGCGATTGCAGGGCGGCTGCGATCGTGTCGGCGCGGCCCGGCAGCCCGGTGATCACGACCGGCGCGTCACCGCCGCCGCGCCAGCTTGCAATCTGGCCAATTTCCTCGATCTCGAATCCCAGCCGGGCGGTCAGCCCGCCTTCGGTGGATATCTTCCAGGCCTGATAGGGTTCGAACCCGCCCACCAGGGTCAGCGGCAAATAGGCCATAATGCGCCGGTCGGCTGCTGAAAAATCCGCTGCCAGTGGTGCGATTTCGGTGACTGATGCTGCCACGTCGGTCAGCACGACCATGCCAGGCGCGCCGAGCGGCACCCGGTCGGCCAGCCGTTCCAGCGGGCCGTCGGCGATCGACGGGATCGGTAGAAGAACGGTGAGGAGCGCGGAGGCAACGGAGTTGAAAATGCGTAGACCGCGGCGGCGCAACGGCCCCGCCGGGATGGCAGGTGCGTTCGCCTGAGCGGCCCGGTTCAACCGCCGACCAACAATGACAGTTCACGATAAAGGTGCATGTCCATCAGCATTCGGCGCGGGTGCGATATCAGGTTTAAGACGGTGATGGGGCCATCGATCGTCATCTCGTTTGCGAACGCGAGGACGAGCAAGGCGCCGCCGCCGCTTTCGATCACGTGGAATTTCCGGTCTTTGGGCAACATCGCGTCAAACGGCCGATTGGCCAGCAGGCTTTTAACAGTCGCTAGATTGCGTTCGAAAATTTTCTGCGCTTTGTCGGCTGTAGGTCGGTCTGCAAAGGGGATCAGGATTGCGCCTGTCATGCGCGCGCCGTCCTGCCAGAGCGCCAATGCGTGCTGCGGGAACCATGGCAAGCCGTCTTTCGGCAATTCGAGTTCCAGTCGCAGGGCTTCGAGGGCCTCGGCGCTGGCCGAGGCGCCAAGCAGAATTGGCAGGATGTCGTTTCGGGGCATCTGCGGTCCCAGCAAGGTGATGTCCAGCAGATCGCCATAGCCGTCGAGCGCATAGGCGCCAGCCAGAAGCCTTGCCGCGATGGGGTCGTCACGCAGGCTTGGGCCCGGCGTTCGCAGCGTCTTCATCGATGCCCAGGTGCGCGAAAACAACAGCCGATCGGCGCCGACCGCGAGCCTGACCGACTGCCCCAACGGGCCGCTGAAGGCGTCATCCAGAATCAGGGCGTTGTCAAAAGCGTTATCGTCCAGCCGGTGCCAGATATCTGCGCCATCGACATCTTTCACCTGATAGCCGCGCGCCCTGAAAGCACTGCCGATTGCGGTCAAGCGGTCGCCGATCCCCGGGAAGGTCATGATGACCGGGGTGTCTGGGGGTTTGCCCCAACCGGCGATCTGGCCGATTTCGGCAATCGAGAACCCCATCGCCGCGCGATACCCGTCAGGATGGAAGGCGAGCCCCTGCGGGTCGAACCCGGGAGGGGTCGCCAATGGGGCGAACAGCAGTAAATTTGCATAGCCATCATCGACCGGGAAGGCCGCCAATTGGCGCTTGGCCGCCGAAACATCCGCCAGGAATATTTCGCCGGTTGCGGCGATCGGCACGGCTTCGGCCATCTTTTCCAATGGACCGCCGGGGCTGTCCGCACTGGCGAGGTTCGGCAAGGCCGCAATCGTCAGTAAGGCGGCAATCTGTTTGACCATTTGCCTCATCCTTTCGGAGGGTGGGCATGAATGGCCTGTTCATTCACTTCGACACCCCAGCCGGGCGCCTTTGACAGGTGCAGATGACCATCGCGGATGTCAGGCGCAGTGACGACGTCATCCTTCCAAGGCACGTCGTCGATGTCGATCTCCATGATCCGGAAGTTCGGAATCGCGGCACAGAAATGGGCGCTGATCGCCGTTGACAGGTTGCCATAAAAGTTGTGCGGCGCACAGTTCGTCTCGAACGTTTCGGCCATGCTGGCGATCTTCATCGATTCCAGAATGCCGTTCCACGGGACGTCGACGATGGCGACGTCCATGGATTGGGCGATGAAATAGGGCAGGAATTCGCGCCTGCCGAACAACGATTCGCACGAGGCAACCGGCGTGCGCGCGCCGCGGCGGATATGGGCCAGACCTTCCGGGTGGAAGAGGTCGATCTCTAACCAGAACAGGTCGTGCTGATCGACAACGCTGGCGACGCGCCGATAGCCTTCGGTCTTGAAGTTGAAATTGGAGTCCAGAAGGATGTCCATATCCGGGCCGGCACCGTCGCGAAAGGCTGTGAGTTGCTGGTCGATCACGCGCAGAACCTCGCGGTCTGCATTCAGTTCGGGCCACCCGGCTGAACCGGTGAAGCCGGGCATATGCAGGCCGGGGCGGGGTTGGTCGAAGAGGAAGATGTTGGTCTTGAGCGCCGTGAAACCTTTTTCGGCGACTTCGGCGCCCAGTTCTTTCACCCCTGCCATCGAGGCAAGGGCGGGGGTGCCCATCACCGCGGAATGTTCCAGCCGGTAAGACCCGCAATGGGACCAATAAAGTCGCAACTTGTCGCGGCAAGGCCCGCCGAGCAGTTCGTAGACCGGGATGTTGAGCGCCTTGGCCTTGATGTCGACCAGGGCGTTTTCGATCGCGGCGATGGCTTGGCGAATCACGCCGCCGGGCGCTTGCCGGGTGCGGGCGTAAAGTTCGGAGGATATCAGTTCGACGGCGCGCGGGTCGCGCCCGATCAATGGATCTGCCAGTTTGCGGATCACGGCTGTCAATCCCTTGGAGCCATAGCTTTCATTGTATTCGGCCCAGCCGGTAAGCCCGTCATCGGTCGTGATTTTCAGGAATGACCAAACCCGCCAGCCAGCGTCGCAGTGCAGGTCTTGGATAGATGTGATGCGCATGACGTATTTCCCCTTTTTTGGCAGCGTACCCGACTGTGATGCGTGGGACCATCGCGGGGGTGATCGCCGCGTTCGAAGGTCAATCCCCACTTGCGGGCAAGGGGGCGGGCAGAGGATAAGAGGAAATGGATCGAGAGACGACCAGCGTCGAGATCAAGCCATTGGGCGGCATTGCGGGCGATATGTTCGCGGGCGCCTGTGCGGCGTTGTGGCCGGATCTGATCGAGCCGTGCCTGACCGATCTGCGTGCCGCAGGCCTGCCGGAAAGCGTCGAGACCGGGTTCACGCCGGTGCGCGTCAATGGCTTTGCCGCGCAGCATTTCACGGTCGTGCAGGGCGGCGGCATGATCGTGCCGACCGGCGATTACGGCCAGATCGTCGCCCGCCTTAAGCAAAGCGCGCTGGATCGCGCGGTTCTGGATGTGGCGCTTGGGATTCTGCGCGTACTGGGCGAGGCGGAGGCTGCAGTGCATGACCGCCCGCTGGACCATGTGCATTTTCACGAACTGGCCGACTGGGATTCGGTTGCCGATGTGGTGGCAGCCGCCAGTTTCATTGCCCGGTCCGAAGCGGTGCGCTGGTCGGTCGGGCCGCTGCCATTGGGCGGCGGTACGGTCGAGACACAGCATGGAACGATCACGGTTCCGGCGCCTGCGGTTTTGAAGCTGCTGGAAGGGTTCGATTGGCGTGATGACGGGATCGGCGGCGAGCGCGTGACGCCGACGGGTGCAGCGATTATCCGGTATCTGTGCGAGCCGGACGCAACCAGCGCCGGTCGTCTGACGGGCGCCGGGTTCGGGGCCGGGACGAAACGGTTCGAAGGGATGGCGAATGTCGTCCAGCTTGTCGCCTTTCAGAGCGCCGATGCCAGGATCGATCAACCCGTGACCGAGCTGGCCTTTGATATCGATGACATGACAGGTGAGGAAATGGCCGTCGCCGCCGACAGGTTGCGCACGGTTGATGGTGTTCTGGACCTGACCCAGACCGCACAAATCGGCAAGAAAGGCCGGGCAATCACCTTGTTCAGGATGCTGTGCAGGCCCGCGGCGGCTGCCGACGTGATCGAGGCCTGCCTGAGCCAGACATCAACCCTGGGGGTGCGCCGGGCCGAGTTGACGCGCCGGGTGCTGGAGCGCCGCGCTGTCGCCGGTGCGCCAAGGGTGAAGATTGCCGAGCGCCCGGGCGGGCGATCGGCCAAGGCCGAGAGCGACGATCTTATCGAGGGCGAAGCGCTGTCGCTGCGCCGGGCCGAGGCGCGCGCCGCCGAGGCGCGGGCGCTGGAGGCCGAAGATGGATAGCGCCCGGAACCGGCTGACCGATGTCTTGGAGGAAATCGGGGATATCGCGATAGCCCTGTCAGGCGGCGTCGATTCCATGACGCTGGCCCATGTCGCGCACCGTTCGGGCGCGCGGGCGGCGATGTTTCATGCGGTCTCTCCCGCCGTGCCGCCGCATGCGACAGCGCGAGTGCGCGAGCACGCAGCGGCAGAGGGATGGGATCTGCAAGTTGTCGGGGCCGGGGAATTCGATGACCCAGACTATATGGCCAATCCGGTAAACCGTTGTTATTTCTGCAAATCCAACCTTTATGCGCGGTTGCGCGCGGCGACGGGAGCGGTGATCTGTTCCGGCACGAACACTGACGATCTGGGCGATTTTCGCCCCGGGCTGGCGGCGGCGTCCGAGCAGGGGGTACGTCACCCGTTTGTTGAGGCCGGGATCGACAAAGCGAGCATCCGCGCGATGGCGCGGGAATTGGAGTTACCGGAACTGGCTGATCTGCCTGCACAGCCTTGTCTTTCAAGCCGGGTCGAGACCGGCCTGGCGATTGATCCGGAGGCATTGGCGCTGGTCGACCGGGTCGAACGCCGTCTGACATCGTTATTGGGGCCGGGCGATATCCGCTGCCGCGTGACGCGCCAGGGACTGCGGATCGAGTTGCCGCCCGAAAGCATCGCGGCGCTGCACCCGGCAGATCGCAGCAGTATCGAGGCCGAGGTCGTGGCGGCTGGCCACCGGCTGGCCGGGGTGCGGCCTTACGTCAAGGGCAGCGCGTTTCTGCGGGCATCTGCCGGGGGGCGGAGCGCATGACCGAGATCCGGCTGGATTGGGGCAGGGCTGCGCGCACCGGTGTGCCGGAAGCGGTTTATTGCGGCGGCAAGACGGTGGACCAGATCGAGGCGATCCTGGAGGAAGCGGACACCCGGGCGCAGTCGATTTTGCTGACCCGGCTGTCGGCCGAGGCGCAGGGCGCGCTGATGCAGCGCGATGCCTTGGACTATGACGCCCGTTCCTGCACCGCCATTCTGGACCATGGACTGCCGCAAGTGCGCGATCTGGGCGCCGCGGTTGTTGCGGCGGGCACGTCCGATGCGGGTGTTGCGGCGGAGGCGATGCGCACGCTGCGCTTTGCGGGTGTGGCCGCGCCCGCCCATATCGATGTCGGTGTTGCCGGGTTGTGGCGCACCACGGATGCGGCCGCCCAATTGCAGGACCGGCGTGTCGTGATCGCCTGCGCCGGGTTCGAGGCGGCGTTGTTCAGCGTGTTGGCGGGGTTGATCCCGGCGCCGGTGATCGCGGTTCCGACATCTGTCGGAACAGGCGTGGCCGAAGGGGGGCGAGCGGCGCTGAGCTCGGCACTGGCATCGTGTGCGCCAGGGGTTTTGACGGTGAATATAGACAACGGTTTCGGGGCGGCGTGCGCTGCAATCAAGATGCTGCGCATGATGGCGCCAGTTGGGCATCGCCCGGACGAAAAGGGAGAGACGACATGATACCTTCGATTATTCCCATTCCGCTGCCCGGCGGCGTCGAAATGGACATGCCGCGCTTTGTGCGCGCGCGTCAGAAGTTCAACGCCGATCAGATCGACGATGTTGACAAGGCTATGGCCGAGCAGATGGCCAAGTTCGCCCATATCGACCTGACCGGCAAATCGATTGCGGTGGCGGTTGGATCGCGTGGGATCAGGTCCCAGCCTCCGGTCGTCAAGGCGTTGGTCGAGGCGCTGCTGGCGCGCGGTGCCGAGCCCTTTATCGTACCGGCCATGGGTTCGCATGGCGGCGGCACCCCGGAAGGCCAGACGCAAATCGTCGAGGAGTATAACTGCGGGTCCAAGGCGCTGGGCGTGCCGTTGAAATCGTCGATGGAGGTGACCGAGCTTTGCGAGGTGCATGACGGGTTGAAGATCTATTGCGACAAGAATGCCCTTGCCGCCGATTGGATTGTTCCGGTCAACCGGATCAAACCCCATACGTCGTTCCGCGGCAAGCACGAGAGTGGCCTGTGCAAGATGATGGTCATCGGGCTGGGTAAACATACCGGGGCTGTCGAAATGCACCGGCGCGGCATGAAGAACTTTGGGCCGATCCTGCCGGTGGCTGCCGAAGGCTTTATGGCGAACACAAACATCCTGTTCGGGTGCGCGATTGTCGAGAACGGATACGAAAAGCTGCACACGTTGGAGCTGATTGCGCCAGATCAGATCATCGAGCGCGAGATGGATCTGCTGGAACTGTCCAAGGGTCTGATACCGCGCCTTTTGATCGACAACATCGACGTGCTGGTTGTCGATCAGATCGGAAAGAATATTTCGGGCGCCGGGATGGACCCGAACGTGACCGGCCGAAACTCGCACAAGAACAACGATTTCGGTGGGCCGGATATCAATCGGATCGTCGTTCGCGGCCTGACGCCCGAGACCCACGGCAATGCCACCGGGCTGGGCACGGCCGATGTCATTACCCAGAGTTTCGTGCGCGAGATGGATTGGTCCAAGACCTATGTGAACATCGTGACATCCGGCGAGCCCGGCTCGGCCTCGGTGCCGCTGGTCGCGAATAACGACCGCGAAGCGATCTCGATCGCCATGCGCGGGGTTATCATGATCGATGGGCCAAATTCGCGGATCGTGCGCGTCGAGAACACGCTGGATCTGGGCGATATCTGGATATCGGAGCCGATGATCGGCGAAGTCACTGCCCATGACGCGATGGAAATCGTCGGCGATCCATTCGAGGCGGCTTTTGACGCAGACGGGAACCTTGGGAACATGCACGGATAGGCAGGTGTCTTTTGGGTGCCGGGCTGAGGTTTGAGTGGATCGGTTGGCTGTTAGGTCCGTTAACGGCAGTCGATGATCTGCCGAACGGCGGGGTTGGAGATGGCGGAGCCTGTGTCTTGGCGGACGCTTTGCCACGCTGTGGACATCACGGGGTTGCCTGATGATGGAACGGACTTGGCCCGGTCCTGCCGGGTTTTACGACCAATGGGTGGAGAGCAAGTCGACCATCTCTCGGTAGAGGGCGTAGGAGGCCCCGATCGCGGCCTTTCCGGCGGGATCGTTCGGCGGCGGGTCGCCGACGAAGATGCCTTTTCGGTGCAGCTTTACAACCAAGCCGCATTTGGCCAGGGCGTCTAATACTGCGGCGCAATGACTCGGACTCACGGAAGGGGATTTCCGGCCCGATCTTGATCTGATTCACCATGGAAAACAGAGGAGTTTTTGCCATGGGGTCTGCTGTTCAGATCAGATTGGATTATACAGGAACGGATCTTCGACGTCTGGCGCGGAAGAGCGATGAAGCGGATCAGACGCGGCGGCTTCTCGCTCTGGCAGTTGTCCTTGACGGAGGCTCGCGGAGCGATGCGGCGCGCACGGGCGGGGTTGGCCTTCAGGTGATCCGGGATTGGGTG
Organism: uncultured Limibaculum sp.; assembly: GCA_951813525.2. GTDB lineage: Bacteria > Pseudomonadota > Alphaproteobacteria > Rhodobacterales > Rhodobacteraceae > Thermohalobaculum. The sequence continues at coordinate 764,197 of CATOTJ020000001.1, read as the reverse complement.
TTGCGGTTCAACGACGGCGGCCCGGATGCGCTGACGACGCGGAAGGCACCGGGCAAGGCACCGCTCCTGACGGCTGAGCAGCGCACCGCGCTCGCGGCGGCGGTCGAGTCAGGCCCGCGTCCCTATCTCGATGGGGTTGTGCGCTGGCGCCTCGTCGACCTTGCGTTCTGGCTATACGAAGAGTTCGGCGTTTCGGTCAGCCGTCATACCGTTGGCCGCGAGTTGCACGCCTTGGGATATCGCAAACTCACAGCGCGCCCGCAGCACTACGCGCAGGATGAGGAGGCGATCGAGATGTTCAAAAAAACTTCGGCGACGTCGTCACAGCCATCCGCATCAAGCGAGGCTGGCCGCCCGTAGAGGTCTGGTTTCAAGATGAAGCCAGGGTCGGCCAGAAGAACAAGATCACACGACGTTGGGCGCGGCGAGGAACGCGTCCCCGTGCGCCACACGATCAGCGGACGAAATGGGCGTATATCTTCGGCGCAATCTGCCCGGCGGAAGGCAAGGGTGCCGGCCTCGTCATGCCGTTCTGCGACACCTATGCCATGGTGGAGCACTTGAAGCTGATCAGCGCCGAAGTCGCCCCAGGCGCACACGCCATCCTGCTGCTCGATCAGGCCGGATGGCACACGACACCGAAGCTCGATGTGCCGGAAAACATCACACTCGTTCCAATCCCGGCCCGGTCGCCAGAACTGAATCCAGTCGAAAACATCTGGCAATTCATACGCGACAACTGGCTCTCAAACCGGGTCTTCAAAAACTACGACGACATCGTCGCGCACTGCTGTGACAGTTGGAACAAGCTCATCGAACAGCCCTGGCGCATCTCATCAATCGGTAGCCGTAAATGGGCCCATGAGTTCTGATCAATGCACGTTAGTATAATGCGTTGCGCAGGGCCGGGCGCGAGACTTGCAACGTCTGAGCCAGTGCCTGTTCTGTAGGCATTCGCGCCTGGGGTCAGGCGGCGCAGGCGCAAGGCGGTTTCCAAGCCTTCGGCGATCTGCCGCCACAACGGGTGGCCGGAGGTTTTGCTGAGTGTGACGGCGTTTCGGACGACCGCGAATTCGGCGGCGGCTTTGGCATCGACGGCGTCATAGGACGGGCGGCCGCGGCGGCGATTCTTGGGTTCGATTTTGGTACCAACGTACAAGATTAGGGTACGCTCGCACTATTTGCCGCCAGCCCGTCCATAGCCGCCGCCTGAAATTTTCACAATCACATCGCGGATCTGATCGTGGGACAACAGCGGCGGTTCGCCACCCAGCACCAGGCAACCATGATACTGCCTGGCAAGGGTCTCGACCTCGGCAGCCAGCCACATCGCTTTTTCAAGCGTCTCGCCGATTGCGATCATGCCGTGGTGGTCCATCAGACACGCCTTGCGGCCCAAAAGCGCCTTGACCACGTAATCCGACAGCTCTTGCGTACCATACAGCGCATAGGGCGCCACGCGGATGTTATGACCGCCTCCGACGGCAACCATGTAGTGCAGTGGCGGGACCTCTTTGCCCAGAATGGCCAGGATCGTCGCGTATATCGAATGGGTGTGTACCACCGCGTTGGCGTCGGGACGGGCATCAAGGATGTCCTTGTGAAACCGCCATTCGGATGACGGCTTGTGCGGGCCGTCCGGCGTTCCGTCTGCGCCGACAAAGACGATGTCCTTTGGCGTCATCTGATCATAGCGCATCGAGGTTGGCGTGATCAGCATCCCATCCTTGTGCCGGATCGAGATGTTTCCCGACGTGCCCTGGTTCAGGCCGGACGCATTCATCTCAACGCAATGGGCGATGATGGATTTTCGTTTGGCCGCTTCCGATTGAGCCATGATCGTTCCTTCAATCCAATCCCAACCGGACAAACTGTTCCGGCGGTGCGCCATCTTCTTTGATCATCCGGCGCATTAGATCCAACATGCGGTCCCGCTGATCGGGCGAGGCGTCCCAAAGATTGTTGGTTTGAGCAGGGCCCTCCGCCCGGTGATATAGGAAATTCTGGGGCGTGCGGGCATCAATTTCGATCAGTAGCTTCCACATTGGCAGGGGCACAGTGGGATCATAGTAATCCTGGCCCACCGGTGGGTCGGGCGTCTTGCCGACACGCCCGTCGATCGGGTTATCGACGATCCCTGTGTTGTCGCCTGCCTGGCGCGGGATCACGGGCATCCGATCATCGAACACCCTGAGCGCCCCCCATAGACGCCACAGGCATTCCTTGTGCTCGGCAAAGATCTCGCGGCGCGTAGGCATAGAGGGCAGGCCGGAGATGAAGTGGTTTTCGAACACCATCGCCTTTTCGGCGAACGCATCGATCGTCGGCTCGACTGCCCAGGTTGCGCTGGCGCCTGCCTGGAGGGTCAGCGTGCCGCCTGCCTGGATTTTTACCGTTTCGCCGTCGCTGAAGGTCAGCGATGTGCTGCCCTGGTGAACATAAAGGGTGATCGTCCGTTCGTAGTTATGGGCGAAAGTCTGATCAGGACATTCCCGGATATCCCAGCCGATGATTTTGCGTTTCGTATCGACAGTGGCCATGCGGCGCTTGAAGTTGCTGCCGTCCAATTTCCGTTCTTTATGACCCATGAGGTGTCCCGTCAGGCAGCGCGGCGGCGTTCGCGCCGCGGCTCACATATAACTGCCTTCGAACGGACAGTTCGTCAGTGCGACCGGGCCGATATAGTTTTCGACCCAGACGGTCGCGCCTTCGTGGAATATTCCGGAATATTGCCAGGTCTCGTGGTCCTCCGGGTAGTGGATCAATGGATATTCGACACCGAACCCAATGCGATGGATCATCTCGGCATAGCGATTGGGCACATAGATATCGTGCATCTTCCAGGACCGCTCGCCGAGCTCCTCGAACGTCATGCCCGGGCGCAACAGTTCCACATTGCGAGACGGGGGTCCTCGGTAGAGGCGGCCACCGGATGGGGGCGGGATTTTGCGGGGCGGCGCAACATTCTGACCGGTGCGGTGCAGAGCGCTCAGCTACCCCAAACGACGATCTTTTCGTGCCGCCGGATCTGATCGCGCATTTGATCGAATGTGTCGGCAAGGAATTTGACGAAGTGATCAACCGCTTTTGCCTGTCTTCCGCGGGGAAGCAGAACGCCCAAATTGCGTGTCGGCGCCTCGAGTTCGATTTGAAGCGCCGAAATTCCGCTGCCGCGCATTTCGAATACGGCGCTGTGGGGCAGGATTGTGAGCGAATCCGATGCCAGCAGATGATTGACGACGCTGGCCAATGTTCCCCCGGAATAGGCAATTCGAAAGCGCTCGAGTTCAAGCCGCGCCAGATTTGACCGCAGGTCCAAGTTCAAGGGGCTTCCCGGCGGCGGGACGATCCACGGATAGTCCAGCAGCGTTTCGGGGTCCTCGATGGCGCGGCCCGCAAGGGGATGGGCTTCGCGGCAGGCGATGACATTGCGGGCGCGAAGCAGGGGTTTGAATGTCAGTTCGAGATTTTCATCCATAATGTCGATCGGACAAATTGCGATATCGATTTCCCCGAGGCGCATGCCGGAGAACAGGGCTTCGGGATAGCCATAGCTTTGGTCGACGCGAATGCGGGTGTGGATCTGTTGAAATTTTGCGATGATCTTGGAGACGATTGCGTCGATGAAGAACGGTGTTCCGCCGACGCGGAGGACCCCTTCCTCACCAATATTAAATTGATCGATCGACTTCGAAACGCGGTTCTGGGCGGCGCGAATTACGCGCCCTTCATGGGCCAGGTTTGCACCGATGGGGGTCAGCCGCCAGGGCCGGGCGCTTTTGTCGAAAAGCGTTGCGCCAAGTCGCGCCTCGAGTTCGGAAACAATCCGCGACAGCGCGGCGGGGGAGGTCAGCAGTGTGTTGGCCGCAGCGGTCAGCCCGCCCGCCTCATCAATGACAGCAATGGCGACCAGATGGTTTGGGAGGATTTTCATATCACTCTGATAACAATTTTTGTTTTCTTTGCAACTTCGTCAAGAACTGACCGGGTTAAGCTGACTTGACTGGAATCGTGATCTTGCTGGGGGCCGTCTGATGAGCAGCGACGACATTCATTTTTTTACCGAAGAGCATTCGGCCGAGGCTGTGATCGAGCGGATGAAAGATGCGCCGGATCAGCGCTTGGCCGAGGTCATGCGGTCGGCGATTGCCCATATCCATGCGTTCGTCAAGGAAACCGAACCGACGATGGAAGAATGGGAAAAGGCCATTGGGTTTCTGACCGCGACGGGAAAGATGTGTGACAGCAAGCGCCAGGAATGGATCCTGATGTCCGATGTGTTTGGGGTTTCCATGCTGCTGGATACCATCAATTCACGCCGCCCGTCCGGAGCGACGGAGAATACGGTTCTTGGACCGTTTCATGTCGAAGATGTGCCGCGCCGCGAGATGGGGGCGAGCATTGCCGATCTGAACGAAGGCGAGCCGTTGTTCGTATCTGGCCGTGTTCTTGATCTGGACGGCAATCCGGTTGCGGGTGCCGAGATCGACACCTGGCAGGCCAGCCATGACGGTTTTTACGACAACCAGCAACCGGATGTGCAACCGGAGAACAATCTACGCGGCATCTTCACGACCGGAGATGACGGCAAGTATTGGTATAAGGCCATCAAGCCCGCCTATTACGGGATACCGAATGACGGACCGGTCGGTCGGTTGTTGAGCGGGCTGGGGCGCAACCATATGCGCCCGGCGCATCTTCACTACATCATCTCTGCACCCGGTTACGATACTGTCGTCACGCATATATTCGATGCCGCGGACCGCTATCTGACGGATGACGCGGTATTTGGCGTTCGCAAGAGCCTGATCACCGACTTCACCAAGATTGACGACGCCGCGTGGGCCGAAAAGCTGGGTCTGCCCAATCCGTTCTGGAACGCCGAAACCGATTTCGTTTTGGCGCCAGCCGTGACCTGATAGCGATGGAACAGGCATTCGAATATACCGGCAGCCCTGCCAGGATCGTCTTCAGCCGAGAAAGCTCCTCCCGCATTGGCGAGGTGGTTTCAGAGCTCGGGTGTTCGCGTGCGCTTGTGTTGAGCACGCCCTTTCAGAAAGACGATGCGGAACGGGTCCGGGCGCGTCTGAACGATGCCGGAGTTGGCGTGTTTTCCAACGCGAAGATGCACACGCCGATCGATGTGACTGACGACGCGATGAAGATGGTTGCCGAGCATTCCGCAGATTGTCTGGTGGCAATTGGCGGCGGGTCGACGACCGGTCTGGGCAAAGCGATTGCGCTGCGAACCGATCTGCCCCAGATCGTGATCCCGACCACATATGCCGGGTCGGAAGTCACCCCGATCTTGGGGCAGACCGAAGACGGCAGAAAGACGACCTTAAGGAGCAGTGCTGTTCTGCCGGAGGTGGTCCTTTATGACCCGGACCTGACCAAGAGCCTGCCGGTTTCGATGAGCGTCGCGAGCGGACTGAATGCCGTCGCCCACGCGGTCGAAGCACTTTACGCCAAGGACCGCAATCCGATATCGACGATGATGGCGGTTGAAGGTGCCCGTTCTTTGATCGAGGCGCTTCCCGATATTGTAAGCGACCCGGGCGACATGAAGGCGCGGGCGAAGGCGCTTTATGGCACCTGGCTATGTGGAACTGTCCTTGGGAATGTCAGCATGGCACTGCATCACAAGCTTTGTCATACACTGGGCGGCGCATTCGATCTGCCGCATGCGCAAACCCACACGGTTGTCTTGCCGCATGTCGTTGCCTTCAATGCGATGGCTGTTCCAGATCTGTTGTCACCGCTTGCCCGGATATTGGAAACCGACAAGCCGGGCCTGGCCTTGAGCGAGTTTTCAAAAAGGCTGGGTGCGCCGATGACGCTGAAGGAACTGGGCATGCCAGAGGACGGGATTGACCACGCGGCGGATCTTGCGATGACCGACGCCTACTGGAACCCGCGGCCGCTGGTCCGAAAACTTATCCGGAGGCTTATCGAGAAAGCGTATTTTGGGGAACCACCGGTCCGATGAGACCGGACAAACGGGAGGACGTACAATGAAGACGAACCGCAGAGCCTTTAATGCAGCCTTGGCTGCCACCTTCGGGACCGCTTGTCTGCCGCGCGCGGCGTTCGCAGCCAACGAGATCAAGCTGACAATGGCGTCGAGCCATCCGACAGCGGTGCCGTGGGTCGGTGTTCTGGAAAATCATGTCGTCCCTGAAAGCAATAAACGTCTTGAAGCCGCCGGGTCCGAGAGCCGGATCAAGTGGACCGAAAGCTATGGCGGTGCGCTTTACAAGTTTGACAAGACCCTGGAAGCGGTTTCGGACGGCATTACCGATCTGGGCTGGGTTGGCACGCTTTGGGAAGAAAGCAAGATGCCGCTTCAGAACGTGACATTCTATACGCCGTTCGTCTCTGACGATCTGCCGGCGATGCTGGGCCTGATCAACCAGATGCATGCGGAAATACCAGCGCTGAACGATGCCTGGGACAAACAGGACGCCGTGTTCCTGGGCGCCTCCGGTATTGAAACCTATCATCTGCTGACGAAGGAACCCTTTGGCGGTTTCAGCGACCTGGAAGGGAAAAAGATCATCGCCGCAGGGTCGGTCGGCAACTGGCTGAAGGGGACCGGTGCTGCCGCCGTCAACGCGGGTCTGCCAGGTTTCTACAACATGCTGAACACAGGGGTCGCGGATGGGGTGTTGATCGCCTTTTCCGGTGCATTTCCGTTCAAGCTTTTCGAGGTTGCGCCACATATCACGAAGGTCGGGCTGGGTGCGCAGATGACCGGTGGACTGGCGATCAACAAGCGTTCGTGGAAGAAACTGCCGGAAGATGTTCAGGGTGTCTTGCGAACGCTGGGTGCGGAATACAGTGCCAAACATGCGGCGATCCTGATGTCGGTTGCCGACAAATTTGAAGGGTTGATGACGAAGGCCGGGGCAACCGTTTCAACCATAAGCCAGGGCGATCGCGAGAAATGGGTCGGTGCGATGCCCGATATCGCTGCCGAGTGGCGCGATGCGTCGGGCGGCGCGTCTGGTGAAGTGCTGTCGGCCTATCTGACCGGCATGAAAGCACTGGGGTATGAGGCACCGCGCGCCTGGGGCGGCTAGGAGTGCACCCAGTCCTGAAATCGGTTGTTGCTGCGGCGGGTTTTGCGCCGCAGCGATCGCCGGAGGCGTTCTCGCCGAAACTGTGGTGGTTTGGACCGCCGCCAATTCATGTCCTGGGGTCCGTCGGCCAATTTTTGAACATCGTTGGGGCACTTTGGACGGCAGCGCTGATGCTGCTGATTTGCTGCGATGTCGCCTCGCGCAGCATCTACGACCAACCATTGCCGCGCGTTCCGGAATTTGTCGGGTACTCGATCGGTGCGATTGTGTTCCTGCAGGTGACAAGCGCAATTCGATCCGGCCGTCTGACGCGGGCTGACGTTGTCGTTGAAAGGCTGATGATCGCGCGCCCATTTGCTGGGGCGATATTCAACGCGGTTTTCCATGTGTTCGGTGCCGTTGTTATGGGCCTGATCGCCTATGGCCTGATCCCCGAGGCGATCGAAGCCTATGAAGAAGCGGAATATTTCGGCCAGCAGGGCGAGCTGATCATTTATGTCTGGCCGTTCAGGGCGGTGATGGGCGCTTGTGCCGTTCTGGCCGGCTTGGAATTTCTGGTGCAGGCCGTCGATTATGTCGCCAAGGCGCTGCGGGACGAACCTGACCATATGGATGCGCGGCAAGGCCTTGCGAAAGGGTGGCTCGCGATCATCGCGCTTGCGGTTGGCCTGGTTGCAGGGTGGATACTGATCTCTCCGGACGACAGCGGCATTTGGATTGCCGGGATATTGATTGCAGCGATGCTGTTTCTGATCATCGCCGGGATGCACATTGCCGTGGTGATGATTTTGCTGTCGTTCCTGGGCACCTGGTATCTGCGCGACGATTTCGGCACGGCGGTCAACTTGCTGAAAATCGCTTCGACGGGTGCGATTCAGGACCAATTGTTCGGTGTGGTGCCACTATTCGTTTTGATGGGGTTGCTGGTCAACGCCGGGCGGATAGGGCGAGACACTTTCGATGTCTGCCAGTGGCTGCTTCAGAAAGTCACCGGTGGGTTGGGGATCGCAACCGTCACGGCGAACGCCATATTCGCGGCTGTCACGGGTGTTTCGATTGCCTCGGCAGTGGTCTTCACCAAAGTCTCGGTTCCGCCGATGCTGGAGCATGGATATACGCCCCGTTTCGCTGTGGGCGTGGTGGCAGGGTCATCGGTGCTGGGAATGCTTATTCCGCCGTCGCTGCTGCTTGTTGTCTTTGGCGTCGTCGCGGAGGTTTCGGTCGGGGCCTTGTTCAATGCGGCGATCCTGCCCGGTTTACTGCTTTCGGGCGGGTTTTGCCTGATGATTGTTCTGATGGCCAAGCTGACACCCAAGGCCGTCGGTCAGCTTAAGATCCCGGATACATCGGCGTTGCCGACAACATGGACCCGCAAACCGCCGCACCGCGAAACCATCGGTTCGGCAACCGTGAAAATCGTACCGATTTCGGTTCTGATCGTCGCCGTCATCGGCGGTATTTACGGCGGAATTTTCACGCCGACGGAAGCAGGAGCGGTCGGGGCTTTCTTTGCGCTCGTCATCGTATGCGCGAAGTCGTTTTTTAGCCCGGGCTTGCTGACTTTGCGCAGTTTTTGGAAAATCCTGATCGATACGGGCCACATATCCGTCTCGATCCTGTTCCTTATCATCGGTGCCAACATGTACACGCGCATGATTGCGCTGAGTGGAATGCCAGGATCCGTGATCGATTGGCTGCTGGCCGCAGACTTGGGATTTTACGGCATCATCATTGTCTATCTGCTGGTGGTGCTGGTCATGGGCATGATTCTGGACAGCGTTTCGATCATGCTGATCACCCTGCCGCTGATCCTGCCGACGCTTGCAGCCTTTAACACCGATTTGATCTGGTTCGGCATCGTCACGGTCGTTGCCGTCGAGGTCGGCCTGTTGACCCCGCCGCTTGGGCTGACGGTCTATGTGGTCAAGGCTGCGCTGGGTAACACCCAGACTACATTGTCGGACATCTTCAAGGGTGCGTTCCCATTTGTTGTTGTGATGGTCCTCGTCACAGCGCTGTTGGTGGTGTTTCCTGTCCTGACGGAAATCACCAGACGCGGAATATAGACAATTATGCCAAATCAGCTTTCCGATGACGCCCGCAGGCTTTTGTTTACCGAGGCCCGAACCGCAAATCTGTTTCTGAACAAACCGGTTGATGCAGCCTTGTTGACCGAGATTTACGAGTTGATGCGGTGGGGCCCGACTTCGATGAATGGCTGTCCTATCCGGATTTCCTTTCTGACATCCGAGCAGGCGAAGGCGCGGCTGCGCCCTGCGCTGCTGGACAGCAATGTCCGCCGGGCTGACAGCGCGCCGGTTATCGCGATCATCGGCATGGATATGGAGTTCTACCGCTATCTGCCGCGTCTTTATCCTCATGCGCCGGAGAACCGGAAGATCTTCGAGAAGAACGAGATCGCGGCGGAAATTACGGCGATCAGAAATTCAACGCTGCAAGGCGCCTATTTCATCATGGCTGCGCGTGCTGTCGGGTTGGACTGTGGCCCGATGTCAGGATTTGACAATGTACGCGTCGATCAGGAATTCTTTTCGGGAACCCATGTCCGGTCGAACTTTCTTTGCTCGCTCGGATATGCCGATCCCGATAAGTATTATCCGCGTGGCGCGCGCTTCGACTTTGATGAGGCGTGTCAGGTTATCTGAAGCCGGTTTCGACGCACCCGGTGAAGCTGGCCCTTCGACAATGTGGTAATTGGTAGCCTGGGGTGCCCGAACTTGCGGAGGCCAGTGGGTTCGGTTACCGGTCGAAAATGCGGCGGTGCGAGCGCGAAGGGCGGCCACTGTCGCCGCGCCGTTTCATTGACGGGGTTTAGCCGCTCAACTGGTCGTGGCGTTTGGCCAGGATGGTTTCGACGCGCTGCCCATAGATGCGGATATTGATCTGGTCGTCGATCACCCGGTCCGGTTCTTCGTCATAGGTGAGAACGGCTGATATGCGCGGGCGGTTGCCTTGCACCTTTGTCACCCCGTGCAGCGAGTAACCGCCGCGGAACAATGTGAATGTCCCGGCGCCGCGCGAAAACGTTTGTGCCTGTGTCATGTCCCCGGACAGCAGGCGGTCAACCGCCTCGCGGTCTTCAGTGTCATCGTTGCGGGAGTTGGGCAGGAAGGTAAATTCGCCGCCTTCCTCTGCTGCCTGTAACAAGAGCGTTACGGTGCACTCGGTAGTGTCGTAGTGCCATGCGTGCCAACTGCCCGGTCGCAGCGCCACGACGTTGAGGGCCTGGAATTCGTCCGCGCAGCGATAGAGGCATTGTTTCTTTTGAACCTGGCGAACGAAGTCGGTGAGCCTCTCGGACCGATAGAGTTGCTTCAGGCGCGTCTGGGCCGGGATCTGATCGTCCGCCAGCTGGACCGCGATATGCGTGAACTCCTTGCGGCGCGGATCATCTTCGGGCAGCGTCGGATCGATTGCGCCTTGGTAAATGTTGCGTTTGACGTGCAGCACGTCTGCCGTTGGAAGCAGTTCATTAGCCTCGCGGTTCAGTTGGTCCAATGCATCCTGGCGGATGAAACCATCCAGATTGCACCATCCGTTGGTCTCGATACTGTGCTGACACTGTGCCAGGAACTGCGCACCGGGACCGGTGGTTAGATCGGCGATCGGATAGCGTTGGAGATCGACAAGATCGAGCGCGATATCGCGTTGTGCCGTGTCGTCGGTCATGTCAATCCTCCGGGGTCGCTTGGTGATTGTATTCATACCGGATGCAAGTTCGAAGACCATGCAGATCCTTCGGCGTCAATCCACATGACTGAAAACACGTGTACGGGCGCCGATATGTTTAGATACGTGTTCATTCTCAAGTCACGACGTTATGCGCACCAGTGACACCGCCCAAACGATTGCCGCCTTTCGGTCAGTTCTGTTGCGAAATCGGTGGGCGATCATTGAGGAATAGGAAAAGCTGTCGCCGGGCCGCAGAACAATCACTTCGTCGTCGAGGCGCAGCTCAATTTCTCCGGTAAGGACGATTGCGTGCTGTTCGCCTTCGAATACATAGCCCTTAATCGGCAATGGCGCACAGTCTGGTCCTGGCGGAAAGCGGGACAGGATCAGGTAGCATTGCCCGGAGAGCGAACTGGAATGCAGCCGCTTTCAATCGGCAGCGAGGTTTCCGAAATGATCTCCTCCATCGACAGCAGGGCCGAAACGTTGAAGATTTCGACCTCTGAGACCAGCGAACGGTAGAAGGCGTCATAAGCGGCCGCGTTGGCGACGCGCACTTTCAAGATATAGTCGATATCGCCCGCGAGACGATGGGCTTCGAGCACCTCCGGGCGCCGTTTCAACGCGCCCACAAACTTGTCGAGCCAAGCTCGCTCGTGCCGCGAGGTGCGGATCAGAACATAAAAACAGCTTTCAAGCCCAATGGTCGTCGGATCGACAATGGCAACCTGTTTTTGGATGACGCCGCGTTTTTTGAGTTTTCGGATGCGGTTCCAGACCGGGGTCTTTGAGGACCCGACCAGCTTCGCCAATTCGTCAAGCGGACGCGTCGCGTCCTGCTGTAGCGCTGCGAGGATTTTCCGATCGAGCTCGTCCAATTGTTCTGCCATTCCAGATATCCCTCTGCATTCCAGATGGTCGCGGTCGTAGCGGGCCAGTTTTGGAAAAATATTCTTATTCGCCTGAGTATATAGACAGATATAAGGACAGAATCCTAAATTATTCTGTAACAAGCGCATATTTTTCGAGGCGATGATGAAGCACTTTCCCATCTTTCTGGATCTTTCGGATCAGTTGATCGTCGTTTCGGGCGCGGGTGAGGTTGCGGTTGCGAAGCTGCGCCTGTTGCTGAAAACGCCATCGCGGATCCGCGTTTTCGGCGAGGCGCCGGACGCTTTGGTCCTTCGTTGGGCGTCCGAGGGTTTGTTGCGGCACGAGCCGCGGGAACTGGTCGAAACAGATACCGTCGGGGCCCGTCTTCTTTACGCGGCCAATGGCGATGCGGTTATGGATCACCGCGCGGCGATGCTGGGTCGGCAGGCCGGTGCGCTGGTGAACATTGTTGACAGCCTGGATGGCAGCGATTTTCTGACACCGGCGATTGTCGATCGTGATCCCGTCACCGTGGCGATTGGGACCGAGGGATCGGCGCCGGTGCTGGCGCGCCGTATCAAGGCGGGGATTGAGGAGACCTTGCCGCCGACGACCGGCGCGATGGCACGGTTTGCACAATCCTATCGCGCGGCTGCGTCGGATTTACCGCAGGGACGGTCGCGCCGCAGGTTCTGGACCCGGTTCTTTTCTGCTGGCCATCGCGAACTGCAAGCGCGCGGCGAGGACGGCGCGAGGGGGGCAATTGACGCATTATTGGCAATCGAAATGGAGAGTGAAGCCGGGCCAGGCCGCGTTTCAATTGTCGGCGCAGGACCCGGTGATCCTGAGCTTTTGACATTGCGTGCCCGCAATGTGCTTCATGATGCAGATGTTGTGATCCACGATCGCCTGGTCCCGGCGCAGGTATTGGAACTTGCGCGCCGGGAAGCCGAAATCGTCGAGGTCGGCAAAATTCCGGGCGGGGCGAGTTGGGCGCAGGATGACATCAATGCCTTGTTGGTCCGCCATGCGGCGGCGGGCGCCCATGTGGTGCGGCTGAAATCCGGCGACCCGGCGGTTTATGGCAGACTTGATGAAGAGATGGACGCTTTGGACAAAGCGGATATCGCGTTCGATGTTGTGCCGGGCATTACGACAGCGATTGCCGCCGCCGCTGCGCTGAAAGTGTCGCTGACACAGCGGGGGCGGAATTCGAGCTTCCGTCTGCTGACTGGGCACGATGTCGATGGCTTTGCCGAGCAGGATTGGCGAAATCTTTCCAGAGCGGGTGCAGTGGCTGCGATCTATATGGGATTGCGCGCGGCGCGTTTTCTGCAGGGCCGGTTGATGATCCACGGTGCCAGTGCCGAAACGCCGGTGACAGCAGTGGAAAACGTATCGCGCTGCGACCAGCGGATCGTTCAAGCCACGCTCGGCGATCTGCCGGACGCGTTGGAGAGGTCCGGGATTAGCGGGCCGGTGGTTATCTTCCTGGGTCTCGCACCGCGCTATGCCGCTGAGGCGTTGTCGAAATTACCGAAATTTGAGGAGGCGCTTTGATGGCACACGCGAAGCAAAAAATTATCAGCGCAAACGATCTGTTGGATGGTGATGTCGTCTACCTGGACGGCAATGGAAACTGGACACGTCTGATTAGGGATGCGGCCGTGGCCGAGACGAGCGACGCTGCCGACGCTTTGAATGCTGCAGCTAACCAGCCGCAAAAGGTCATTGGGCCGTATTTGATCGATGTCGCGCTGAACGCCGCCGGCATCCCGATACCCAATCACTATCGCGAGCGAATTCGCGACCACGGTCCGACAGTTCGCGCCGATCTTGACCGTCGTCGAGAACGCATCTTCGAAGCTTAGGCCAAGGGAGCAGCAAATGTACCGCTATGACGAGTTTGACGATGCCTTTGTACGCGATCGCGTCTCGAGGTTCCGTGGCCAGGTCGCGCGCCGGATCGAAGGGGCGCTGACGGAGGAAGAGTTTAAACCGCTCCGGCTTCAGAACGGGCTATACCTGCAGCTCCATGCCTACATGCTGAGGGTTGCGATCCCCTACGGGACGCTGAACGGAGCCCAGATGCGCCAACTTGCGGCGATTGCCGAGCGTTGGGACCGGGGGTACGGCCACTTCACAACCCGCCAGAACATTCAGTTCAACTGGCCAAAGCTGGGCGATGTACCGGACATGCTGGACCGGCTTGCCGAAGAGGGAATGCATGCCATTCAGACGTCGGGCAACTGCATCCGTAATGTCACCGCGGACCATTTCGCGGGCGCTGCGGCAGATGAAGTGGAAGATCCACGCCCGACCGCGGAGCTGTTGAGGCAATGGTCGACAGATCATCCGGAATTTGCGTTTTTGCCGCGCAAGTTCAAAATTGCAGTGACCGGATCGCCGAACGACCGTGCAGTTATCAAATCGCATGATATCGGATTGCGTGTCCGCCGGAGCGACGCGGGTGAGATTGGTTATGAGGTCATCATTGGCGGCGGGCTTGGCCGGACCCCGATGGTCGGACAGGTGCTGCGCAGCTTTTTGCCCAAGGCTGATCTTCTGCCCTATGTCGAGGCGATCCTGCGGGTCTTCAATCTGCATGGCCGGCGTGACAACAAGTATAAAGCGCGCCTGAAGATACTGGTTCATGAGACCGGCATCGAGAATGTTCGCGGCGAGGTTGAAGCCGAGTTTGCCCGCCAGATGACGACGGTCGGTGGCCCCAAGGTTCTGCCAGACCCGGCCGAGGTTGAACGGATCGCCAGTTACTTCGCACCGCCTGTCTTCGAAGACCTACCGGAAGGTGCAAAGCGGTACGAAATCGCGCGCCGGGCCGATTCGGTTTTACGTGCCTGGGCGGATACAAATCTGAGCGAGCACCGGCAACCGGGTTACGCGATTGCGACGATCTCTTTGAAGAGGCCGGGCGAGGCGCCCGGGGATGCGAGCGCTGCGCAGATGCGCGTGCTTGCCGATTTGGCCGAGGCCTATGGTCACGACGAGCTGCGCATCAGCCATGAGCAGAATGTCGTTCTTCCGCATGTCAGGCGCGAGGATCTGCCGGAGATCCATGGCATTCTGAAGCGTCATGGATTGGCGACCGCAAATGCCGGGCTGATCGGTGACATCATTGCTTGCCCGGGCATGGACTATTGCGCTTTGGCAACCGCGCGATCGATCCCGGTTGCGCAGAACATTGCCCGGCACTTTGCGGACCCGAAATATGCCCAGACCATCGGCGAGATGCGGATCAAAATCTCGGGCTGCATCAATGCCTGCGGCCATCACCATGTCGGGACAATCGGGATCCTCGGGTTGGAGAAGGCTGGCCGGGAGAACTATCAGATCACGTTGGGCGGCGACCATACCGAGGCGATGACCATCGGTCAGCGCGCTGGTCCGGGCTTTGATTACGATGAGGTTG
The DNA here is from genome assembly GCA_951813525.2 of uncultured Limibaculum sp. Taxonomy (GTDB): domain Bacteria; phylum Pseudomonadota; class Alphaproteobacteria; order Rhodobacterales; family Rhodobacteraceae; genus Thermohalobaculum. The sequence goes on along the minus strand of CATOTJ020000001.1, from coordinate 749,119 downwards.
TCCCCGCGATCGAGCGGTTGATCGAGGCCTATCTCGTCTTGCGTGAAGGCGCAGAAGAGACATTCCTGATGGCGTTTCGCCGCCTCGGTGCCGCGCCTTTCAAAGCGGCCCTTTATCCAGCCGATGACAAGAGCCGTGCGGCCTGAATTAGCCCAAATGCTCAAAGCCACAGGAGCCTGAAATGCCCCTTGTCACCCGCGACGGTTTTCAACCTGTCGAGCCAATTGTTTTTTTACCAGCGGGCGAAATGCCCTTAGGTGGCGCCGCTGTCGATCTGCCCAACGATGCGGATCCGAGGGAACTGATATCGTACCTGGGCGATTTGCAGCTGATCCGGATACCGTTTCCAAAATCTGATGATGGTCGCGGATTCAGTCTGGCCAAGCGGCTGCGTGATCTGGGTTATCGGGGCAGATTGCGTGCCAAGGGCCATGTGATCAGCGATCAATTTCGCTATGCGCTGGACTGCGGCTTCGATGAAGTCGAAATCGACGATGATCAAGCTGCGCGTCAGCCTGCGGCCCATTGGAGTGTTCCCGCAGGAGAAAAGAGCTATCGCGATAAGCTTTCTCGGCGAAGAACCGCTGACTATCCCGCCCCTGCGGGCGTATTTTTGCAAACCGTTACGGATGTTGAACACTTTACCGACCGGCTTCTCCGTTTTCGAATTACACGCCCACCGAGCTTTCGTTTCCGTTCGGGCGAGTTCGTCATGATCGGGTTACCCAATGCCGAGAAACCGGTGTTCCGGGCCTATTCGGTCGCCAGCCCCGCATGGGACGATATGCTCGAATTCTATTCGATAAAGGTGCCTGATGGTCCGCTGACCGAACACTTGCAGCACCTTCGTCCGGGCGACAGTGTCTTGATGCGCCGTAAGGCGACCGGGACGCTTGTTTTGGACGCTCTGCTTCCCGGCCAACGGCTATGGTTGTTCGCGACCGGAACCGGGATCGCACCGTTCGCATCTCTTGTCCGCGACCCAGAGACCTATGAAAAGTTTGGGCAGGTCGTCCTGGTCCACACATGCAGGACGGCGGCAGAATTGAAATATGGGAAGGACCTGATGCGCCGGACCACGGCTGATCCGTTGGTCGGTGCTGCGGCTCGGCGAAAGCTGGTTCATTATTCGAGCACGACGCGCGAGCCTGGCGCCCGCACTGGACGGATTACGAGCCTGATCGGGGATGGCACAATATTCGACGATCTGGGTGTGCAGCCGCTTTCACCGGCGACGGACCGGGTCATGATTTGCGGTTCACGGGCAATGCTGGGAGAGGTCAGTGCCTTGTGCAAGGGTGCTGGGCTTGTCGAAGGTTCGAATAGCCGACCCGGGGAATTTGTCGTCGAACGGTCCTTTGTCGACTAGTAACGCCGATCAAAGCTAGGATGGCCGGTTACAGTGTGGCCGGGCGGAAATGATGGGATGTTCGGCACCCCTCAGTCCGGCAATCAACTGACCGGTGCGCCGATCGCAGAAAGACCGGCGCGCGCGACTTCCATATCGTCGGAGTAGTGTCCCCCCGAAACGCCGATTGCGCCGATGATGCTGCCATCCTGCTTGATGGGATAGCCGCCGCCAAAGGCGACGATCCGGGGCTGTGAGGGCAATCCGTATTGCAGCGGCGGGTCGTTCTTGATCATGTCCCAAAGTGCGTGGGACGCGATTTGCAGGCTTGCGGATGTGTAAGCCTTATCCTCGGCGATCTTCAACGTTGCGTGCGAGGCGCCATCCATGCGCAGGCTTGCCGTGACGATGCCAGCTTCGTCTGAAATGACAAGGCTCATGGCATGGCCGAGCTGTTTTGCTTTGGCGGCAGCGCCTTGCAGCGCCACCAGTGCGCTTTCAGCGGAGATTGCGTGTTTTTCAAAGCTGGACATCTGGTTCCTCCGTCGAAAGGTCAAAGTTGTGATGGGCTGCCGATATTGCGTGCGGCGGCATGGGCTTCGGTCAGAGCATGGCTCAGGCGGCGTGGCGCGAATGCATCGCCGATCAGATGAATGCGGTGTTTTGGCATCCCCGCAACCCGCAAATCCGATGCCAAGGAAGAGTTTGGCCGTGCGGCGCCGATCCATAGGATTGCGCCGATATCCGGCAGAATGGTTTCACGGTCTGTTTGATAGTGACGAAGAAGGACCGCGCCGCCTTTGGCGCCTGCGATATAGGTGTTTGCGATGGCCTCTCCGCCATTTCGGTCGAGTTGTCGGTGAAACTCGATCCGGCTGACCATCGGAATTTCGCGGCAGACTTCGAACACACGGCTTACGACAATTGGCCGGGCGCCCGCTGCGATCGCGCTTTCGGTGACTGCAGAGGTCCAGTAATATCCGTCCTCGTCCATGATCACCACATCTCGGCCCGCGAGATCCGGCAGCGGGATTGCGCCATCCGTCGTCAGAATTGGAACGGATCCGTCAGCATCGAGGTCGGGCACATAGGGTGTGGCGCCAGTTGCGACGATCACATCGTCGGGATCGTCGGCCAGGATCTGTTCGACGGTTGCCTCGACATTGAACTTTATTTCCGCGCCGGAGGCTTCGGCCTGCGGGACCAGAAACGACAGTAGATTGCCCATCTCCTCGAAGAACGGCACTTCGTGAATGTGTCGCAATCTGCCGCCTGGCCCGTCTGAACGTTCGAGCACCGTGACGGTATGCCCGCGCGTTGCGGCGACCCGCGCAGCCTCAAGCCCTGCCGGGCCCGCGCCGATGACAGTGACCCGTCGCGCTTGCTCTGCGCGGTCGCGGGCCAGTGGTTTCCAGCGATGCTCTCTCCCCGCCATTGGGTTGGTTGCACACGCGATGGTTTCGCCGCCGCCGATCCAGCCCCAGCACTGATTGCAGGCAATGCACCGTCGGATCTGGTCGGCGCGGCCGGTCTGCCCTTTGACCGTCCATTCCGGGTCCGCCAGCAACGCACGGCAAAGCCCGATCATATCGGCCTCGCCAGCCGACAGCATTTCTTGTGCCTGGTCGGGGTGCTGAATGCGGGTTGTTGCAATTACCGGGATATCGCCGGCGATCTTTTTGAACGGGGCGTGCAACCGTCGATAGCCGAGGATTGGCAGATGCCTGTCCGGCAGATGGGTTTCAATTGAATTGAAGTTTCCTTGCGCGAGCGACAGATAGTCGACAAGGCCGTCATCGCAGAGCGATTGCGCGATTTTCAGATTGTCTTCGACCGTGAGGCCGCCATCGGTGAATTCCTCGACGCCCATCCGATAGCCGACAATTGCCCGCTGACCGACACGCTTGCGCACTTGCGAGAGGATCTCGCGCGGAAACCGCAGCCGGTTGTCCAGATTGCCGCCCCATTCGTCGGTTCGCCGGTTCGAATAGGGCGAGACAAACTGCTGGATGAGATGTCCTTGTGCGCCATGTATCTCGACACCATCCATTCCCGCTTCGATGCAATGGACGGCGCATGTCACATAGGTTTCGATGACATCGCGGATTTCAAGGTCAGACAACTCGTGCGGGACACCGCCGCTGCGCGGGCAAGCGATGGCGCTGGGTGCGATCGTGAACGGCATAACGCGCGAGGCGAGGTGTTGGCGACCGCCCATTGCGAGTTGGCCGATCAACAGTGCGCCTTCCGCGTGGCAAACATCCGACAGGGCGCGCAGTCCCTGGATTGCTTTGCGGTCGAAGATCACCAGTGCGCCGGGGCCAAAAGGGTCTTCCGGTTGGGTGCGCAAAGCCTCGGTCACGATTGTGCCGGTGCCGCCTTTCGCGAGGGTTTTGTAGAATTCCAGGACGCGCGGACCGACCATGTTGCCATCTGCCAGATTGGCCGTCGTCGCCACGCGCATCACGCGATTTTTGGCGCGGCGCGGACCGATCGCAATCGGATCGTACAATCCTGGCGCGGCGGTCATCGTCTCGATCGGTCCCAAAACATGCGCGCATCTTATTCAGAACCGAAAGAATTCCGCTAGGTCATTTCAGCAAGGATGGGATCTTGGTGATACTCTTTCGAATTTTACACGGTGCACGTCGCTAATTTGTCGGAATGTGTGAAATCGCGCGGCGGCCAAATCAATCGAAAATCACATCCTTTAGCCATTTCTTCTTTGCGTCGGGAACTGCGAACCAGCCCCAGATACCCCGGCCGAGCCATTGGAAGACCTTAATATAGGCGTCCAGATCAGCGAGATCCGCTGCCTTGTATGCCTTGGATGAGATTTTCTTGCCCATTTTCAGCATACCGGCTTTCGATAGGAAAACGGCGCCAACCAGGCAGCCCAAAGCGGACTCGTTGCTGATATATTCGCCCTCTTCGAGCAGGAGGCAGACGCCGACGTCAAAGAAGACATTTACCGCCAGCATCCAGTTCACTTCGACATATTCGGCCATTGGCGACCCGCCGCGGCCGAAGGCGTTGATGCCCAGTGTTGCGCCGCTTCGAGGGTCGATGCGCCAATAGGCCAACGCATCGGGTGCCGGGCCTGTCGCCTTCGGAGCCACAACCCAAAGCCCTGCAGACAGCTCTTTCGCGATGCGAGTACGCAAATCAGCGGGCAACTCCGCTGGGGCGACATCGCCCGGTTTCAGCAGGCTCCATGTCTCGCCATTGCGTGCGAAAGCAAGTGCCGTGTTGCCGCCTGTTTTGGGTCCTTCGAAAATCAAAGTCTCGAGGACGGTTTCGGCGACACCCGCGCGAAGCCGGGCAAGATGGCCGGCAGAGGCGACGCTGGTATCGTTTTCGACAATATCGACGGAAAAGGCGGCGATCAAAGCGCCTGCTTTGTCCCGCTGAACTTCACGCCAGAACATTGTCACACCGGTGGCGCCATCGGGCGCTCCACGATAGCCGCCGCGCATCGCGCCATATCCGATTGCGCTGGATAAGGTCGGATGCGGCGCCGGTTTGGCCCCATCGAGGATCTGAGCGAGGCCGCGGAATAGCAGAGCATCGTTACGCCCCTGAAGGGCCAGCGCCGCCTCTGGCGTCGGCGATCCCGCGGTCACGGCGATGTCAATTTGAAAGAGCATCGACCGGCCCCGCGCCGCTGGATCAATCTGTGGGGCGCCGTCGTTTGCGCGCGCCGCAGGACCATAGGCGTCATAGATCATCCGTTGATGACTGCGTGCCGCCTGATCGGGGGCCGTCGTGGTGATGTTCAACCAAAGACCGCTCAACACCTCTTCAACGGGCGCATTCTTTTTCTGGCCACCACCGATGCCGCCGCCCAGGCCACCACCTGACAGCAGGCCGCCTGCACCTTCTGCGAGTTTGCGAGGACCAGCCTGCCGCAGCGCAGCCGCCGATTTCTCGTTTGCGGTTTCGACGGCGCCGTCCATCGAGAAGGTCGCGCCTTCGATCAGGCCGCCATTTGCGATCAGCACAGGCACCCAACCTGATGAGTTGATTACCTTGTCCAGATACTCGGCGCTTGCTCCATCATCCTCACCGTATCCGGGCACGACCGGTGCCGGGAGTGGTTGGTTGGACAAGATTAGCGGCCTGAACGCAGTATCAGCAGTTGGCGCGGCATGCGTTAGCAATGGTTCAGTTCGGCGCTTGCCGTCGACGCTTGTGAATTCGACAACGAGTTCCAACTTGAAACCGTGTTTCAGGTTATCCGGCAAGTCCGCAATTGCATAGGTCTCTTCTGGTGCGGCGGCTGCGAGAATTCCGGCACTGGGGTCGGCATCGACCCATACACCGTCGCCGAGCGTTGCCTGTACCCACCAGTGATCCATCAGTGCTGCGATCGCAGCGTCGCTGTCCGCTTCAGTCGGCCCCATCGCCAGTTTTTCGGCAAGTACGCGGACCTGCGCATCAATTCTGTCCTGCGCAGCGGCACGGCACGCCGCATCCTGTTTAGTCATCGCGTCCCGGGTTGCAGCAAGCTGCGCGCTATCAAATCCAAGGACGCCGAAATCGGCGAAGTCAGTCGTTGGCAGACCAAGATCGGTGCGGGTGGGTGCCGCAGGGGGCGACAACAACGCCCGGGCCTGATCGGTCGTCAATTGCCGCCGCGCCAAGCGGACATCATAGCCGGCGCCCGACAGCAATTCGGAGAGCAACAATGCCCGATCCAGGCTGTTGCCCTCGCGCGTCAGGATCGTTCCGCGCGCACCACGCAGTGTTCCCCGGTACGGGGCCAGTGCGATCTCGCTGCCAACCCACGCGGCGAGCGTTCCGGGCTCCAAATCGCCATTCAGCAAGACAGCGAGGGTATCGTGGGCGTCATCGGGTATCCCGGAAATCGCCTTTTCAATCGCCGCAGCGGCGGTCCGCAAGGTCTTGCTCGCATTCGCAGGATCAACACCGTCAAGGTTAAGATCCGGAACCGACGGAACACAGCCATCTACCAGCGTGTCCGCGCGTAACTGGTCGGTAGGCGCCAAATAAATTGCTGCGGCGGTCGCGCCGACTAGCGCGGCCGAGCGGACCCCGCACCAAAGCTTTTGAACTTGCGCATTCGTCGCAACGAAGAAACTGCAGCTATCCATGAATTCCCCCAGCTAGTCCTGACAACACAGTCATGTCGATCCACGCTCAAGACCGGATGATAACACGCGGCGACCGGCTTCATAACCCGCCCGAGCATCGACCCAAATTCTCGCCGGCAAATTGGCGCTGTTGACTCGATCATTTTGGTCGTAAGCTGGCTGCCTGGGTTATCGCTCGATTTTGCGGTGTTTGGGGGTGAGTCATGCAGCCGTTTTCTTGGATGCGGCGATGCTTTTACTGTGCGGGGCTGGTGGCCTTGGCGCTGTTATCGGGTTCGAATTCCTTCGCCAAGACAATTGAAGCCGAGCCAAATAACAAAGCAGACGAAGCGCAGGCGCTGGATGCCGACCGGACATTGATCGGTTCGTTCGACAACAAGCGAGATCTCGATTTTCTGACATTTGACATCCACGGCTTGCGCCTCTGGCGATTGCAGGCAGTTGGAGAGGGCGTCACCGGGATCACCCTTTTTGATCCGGGCGGCACCAAGGTCGTCTCGGCATCGCCAAGCGGGCGCATTGCGCGCCTGTCGAACTTATCTCTGCCGCCTGGTCGTTATACAGTCCAGATCAAGGGCAAGTCGGGTCGCTATCTTTTCCGCGTCATCGATCAGGGTCCCGCGCCTGATGCCGGGAGCGAAGCAACCGCCGCAGCGCCCGACCCGGATGCCGGCCCCAAGGTCAACGAGATCGAGCCGAACGGGACAAAGGGTCAGGCCGTCGCGGTTGCTTTCGGTGAGCGTCGCACCGGCCTGCTTGACCTGGGCCGCGACAGCGACCTCTACCGGATAACGCTATATGGGCAAAAGCGGATCGCGATAGAGTTCGAGACGACGGACAAGGCCTATAAGGTTCAGATCTCGCGAAGCTGGGGGCCGAATACGACCGGCTTGGTTCGTTTGACGATCCCTGCGAAGGACAAAAATCCCGACCCCCTGGTCTGGCAGGCCGGATTGGATGGCGGCGACTACCTCCTGAAGGTGTATGGCTCGCAACCGACCGTTGAACCTTATGCCTTTACGGTAAGCCGGTTACCGAGTTTGGTGCCTATCGCTGATCTGGAACCAAATAATCTTTCAATCGCGCCCGCTTCTTTCCCGCCGGACGGCGTCTTTCGTGGCAGCTTGATCGGGAATAGTGATCTTTACCGAATGCCGGTTCGCGCGGCGGAAACAACCTACACTCTGGTCCACAGAAAGCCGGAGGATCAGCCGCAAGCAATCGGTGTCCGATTGTTCAGCGATCCCGACCCCTCTGGCGACGATACCTGGCGGACGACGTCACTGCGGCGTTTGCGCACCGTTAAATCGGACGGGCCTGGCCGTTGGTCGTTGACAGTTCCGGCCGGAGCCCAGAGCGTCGTCGAGTTTCGTGGATCAACTGGCGTTTATGAGCTTGCGATCCTCGATTATCCTGTGCCTCCAAAGCTGCAAATCGAGGCCTCACTTTCTCTCGATGCCGATACGGTCGCCGCCTTTCTTCGTCGCACGCAAACTGTCACCGGATTGCTGACACTGCGAAACGCCGGTGACATGACCCGCGACCTGAATTTGCGCGCGCATGTCGACCACAATCGCTGGTCGATCGAGTTGGATCGATCCGTTGTCACCTTGGCGCCGGGTGAGGCTGCGAAGGTAGGTGTCACGGTCGCAATCACTCCGGATGCGCCGGACCAATTCCGGGGCCATGTCGAGATTGCGGCCTTTTTCGATGGATCCGACAGTCCTGTTGCCCATGCCGAGGCCGCGCTTGTCTCGGACCCTGATGCCGCGGCAGTTTCACCAGGTGCGATATGGACCCTGCCAGAGGCGATGCTGGGAGGCCTTAATGTCGCCGGGTTGGCGCTTGGTGGAAATACGATTGAGAAGCGCAAGAACCTGATTGATGGACTGGCGGTTCCTGCACGTGCCGTGACGTTGAGTGCCGGGAAAGTTGTGAAATACGACTTGATGGTCGATCTGGCAGGGGACATGCCGGTCCCGTTGGCTGGCGTGATCCTGCGGCACAATCAGGCGGGATCGCCGCCCGAAACCCTCCTCAAAGATTTCCGCATTGAGACGTCGACGGACGGGACGCTTTTCGAATCGGCGCTGACCGGCCAAATGGCGCCGCAATCCGATCCGCAGCACTTTGCTTTTGACGCGCAGGTCGCCGCGACGCATGTCCGGTTGGTGCCGTTATCGAACCGCGAGCCGGGGGAACGCGGCGGTTCCGTTTCGATCGGTGAGATGCAGGTCATTGCCGCCACCGGTGTTGTGCTGGATAGCGAGCGCAATCTCGATCTCGCTGTTCCGGCGAGGGGTGGACATATCGTCTACTATTCCAACCCGAACCACGTCGTCGACGATCTGCTGACCACTGACAAGAATGGTCCATTTCTGCGTCCAGCCGACAAGGAATGGCGCGAGCCACCTTCGATCGTGATCGGGTTCCGCGATGGGCGTGCGGCGATGGTCAATACGCTGCGGCTGCACGAGGCCGTCAAGAGCAAGACAAAAGCCCGCCCGGTCCGGGTGGAATATTCGATGGATGGTCCGCTTGGACCTTGGCAGGGCTTGCCCGTCCCGTGGGTTTTGACACCCGATGCCGGGGTTTCGGAGCTGCAATTCGCGGCGCCGATATGGGTGCGGTATCTTAAGCTGACGATTGTGCCGGACGATCCGCGCGAAGTGATCGCGCTGCCGGACCGCCTGGAAGTCTTGGAGCGAGAGATTTCCGCCGACTATCGCTCGGCCTTGGGCGAATGGACGGAGTTGGGCGCCGAGGGCGTCTATGAATGGCTTCATCCCACGCCCGCGCCTGCGGTCGTGTCTGACGCCGGGGATACGCCCGAGACTGCGGCGGCGCTTGCGTTGAACAGTGCCACCACCGGCACGGTTGAACTGGGTATCGACGAGGATTGGTATCGGCTGGACATTCCAGAGCCCGGCGGCGATGTGGTCATCGCATTGACGGACCGGCCGTCAATCTCGGCATTGGCTGAAGTGAAAGGCGCCGATGGCGAATCGATTGCCGTCGAATTTCACCGCGCATCTCCACAAAGGCTGGAGGCGACGGCTTGGTTGGCCGCCGGTCGGTACTTTGTCCGTGTTCACGAACCACCGCGGTCGATGGTCATAACCTGGGATACGTCTGGCAGCGTTTCGTCCTATTTGAACCAGATCCAAAATGGCGTCAGATTGTTCGCGCAGGATCTGGAGCCGGGGCGGGACGAGGTCAATTTTCTGCCGTTCTCGCAAAGTCCGGCGCTGCTTTTGACTAAGTGGACAGGAGATCGTCAGCGTGCGGCCTCGGCGCTGGTGAGTTATGATCGCAATCTGAACTCGTCCAATGCCGAGCTGTCGATGTTGGCAGCGTCCGATGCGCTGGCCGAGCGTGACGGGGTCCACGCGATCTTGGTCGTGACCGACCAGCAGTCTAACGGCGCAAAGCTGAATTCGAAACTTTGGCGAAGCTTCGGTAAATCGTATCCGATGGTCTTTGCAGTTGGCGTGCCGACAGCGCCGAACCGGCGAACGCCGCGGCGGATTTTGGAAACATTCCGCGATTGGTCCGTTATCGGCGGTGGGTATGTCGATTATTTGACCAGCCAATCACGAATGTCGCTGGCTTTCCGTCGGGCCGCGGCTTGGTTGCGCAGGCCCGCCGCCTATCGGATCGAAGTGACATTTTCGCCGGCGCCGCCCGAGCCTGCATCATTGCAGGTGGAAGCCGGTCCGAACAGCTTGGCCGGTGCTCGCGCCGTCGAGATTATTTTGGACGGGTCGGGCAGCATGTTGAAACGATTGGACGGTGTCCGGCGTTATCGAATTGCCCGCGATGCACTGCTGACTTTGACGGACAAAGTGTTGCCGGACGACGTTCCGTTTGCACTGCGGATATTCGGCGAAGGCGGCGAAGGGTCGTGTCGTACTGATCTGGAGATGCCGCTTGCGCCGTTGGACCGGGCGGCGGTGCGCAAGGCGGTCAAATCGTTTAAACCGATCAATCTTGCCAAGACGCCGATTGGGGCCTCGCTGGCTGCCGCGGCGGGAGACCTGGAGGAAGCCGGTCGCGATACCGTTATCGTTCTGCTGACCGATGGCGAAGAAACCTGTGACGGCGATCCGGGCGCCGAGATCAAGCGGCTCAAATCACTTGGCTTTGATATTCAAGTCAATATCGTCGGATTTGCGCTGGACGATCAGGAGTTGAAGGACCAGTTCCGTGACTGGGCGCAAGCCGGGGGCGGGGCCTATTTCGATGCCGACAGCCCCGAGGCCTTGAACCAAGCGCTGGATGCCGCGATCAGGACCGGGTTCGTTGTGCTGCGCGGCGGGCAGGTTGTTGCAACCGGTCACGTGAACGGTTCGGCGCTGGACCTGCCACCAGGTGCATACACCATTGCGCTTGGAACTGGGCCTTCAGCGCGGAGGTGGAATATCTTCCTGAAGAACGGCGGCAGCCACGTTTTAACGTTGGACTGAATTCGAGGCATCTGCCCTGCGTTTTCCAATTGGGGTGAATAACTTACGCGCGTGTCGGTTGCTGCCCAGGCCGAATGTGGCGGGTTTTGGCCTGAAGGATCTGCAATAGGTTGACGTCACTCTCATAGTCCAGCGTCGAAGTAGAAGCGCTTAGGATCGATTAATCGAGTGAAGTCGTTACTCCGATCACCGGTGCAAGACCATCCGTCGAGTAGATATCAATCTAGTGGTCTGACTCAATCACTTAATACCCAACGAACGCCGGGCTGAACCCGGCCCCCGATAGTCGCTCTTCGGACTTTCTGCCCTTCGCCAAGTCAGCCCTGCGATCGCAGGGAGCAGGTTCGTCTGGGCGACCGTCGCCGCTCAGAGCGCCTCCTTTCGATCGGATCACCGTCCATGGTGCGTGCGCTCGGTTCATGATAGCTCTGGTCTGCCGTTGCTCTCTGGCGACTGACCACAGACGGCGATCAGGAAGGCTGCACGTTGTCCGACATTCAAAGCTGGCTGAGCGATATCGGGCTGGCGAAATACGCGTCCGTCTTCGCGGAGGCCGAGATCGACCTCGAGACCTTGCCGGATCTGGTCGAGGACGATCTCAGGGAACTTGGCCTGCCGCTTGGCCCCCGCCGCAAGATCTGGGGCGCCATCGGGCGGCTGGGCGGGCCGCCGGATCAGGCCCCTCGGCTAACCGACCCGGCGACAGCTCCGGCCGTCGAGCCGGGGCTCGCACCACCATCCGACGCCGAACGCCGCCACTTGACGGTGATGTTCGTCGACCTTGTCGGCTCGACTGAAATGGCGACCCGGATGGACGCCGAAGACATGCGCGATGTCATCACCTCCTATCAGAACACGGTGGCTGGCGTCGTCAGCGGCTGCGAAGGCTTTGTCGCCAAGTTCATGGGCGACGGGGTGCTCTGCTATTTCGGCTGGCCGCGCGCCAACGAAGATGACGCCGAGCGCGCCGTTCGCGCAGGCCTGTCGATTATCGACGCCGTCAAGATCACCCAAGCGCCGAACGGATCGCCCCTGTCGACTCGCGTCGGCATCGCAACCGGCGTCGTCATCGTTGGCGATCTGATCGGTAGCGGTGCGACGCAGGAGGCCGCGGTGGTTGGCGAGACACCGAACCTTGCCGCGCGCCTGCAGGGGATTGCAGGCGAGAACCAACTGGTCGTCGCCAAGGAAACACAGCGCCTGTTGGGCACGATTTTCGACCTCGCCCGTCTCGATGGGCAGGACCTGAAAGGCATCAGCGGCCCGGTTGACGCCTATCGGGTTGAAGGCGAAGCGACAGTCCAGAGCCGGTTCGCCGCTCGCCAGTCTGGCACGCTGACACCGATCATCGGACGTGAGCGTGAGATCGAGCTGATGACTGAACGCTGGGCGATGGCGCGCTCCGGCCAGGGCCAGTTGGCCCTCGTGACTGGTGAGGCGGGCATCGGCAAGTCCCGCATCACCCAGGCGGTCATCGATGCGGTCGCTAAAGAAGATCACACACGGATGACCTACCAATGTTCGCCCTATCACGCGGACAGCGCGTTTTATCCCGTCATCCAACAGATGTCCTTCGCGGCGGGCGTCGCCCCATCGGACAGCCCAGATGTGCGGTTGGACAAGTTGGAGGCGCTGCTCGGCGCTGATCAGGATACGCTGCGTCTGGTGGTGCCACTGCTGGGGCTGGACGGCGTGTCGCGCTATGGCGCATTGGACCTGACGCCAGCACAGCAGCGTGCCCGGACGATGCAGGCGCTGGCTGGGCTGCTGGTGCGACAAGCGGCGGAAAAACCCGTGCTTCTGGTCTACGAAGACCTGCACTGGATCGATCCGACCTCGCTGGAGCTGCTGGATATCCTGCTGGACGCGATCGCCGATCAGCCGATCATGATCCTCGCCACTGCTCGCCCCACGTTCGAACATGGCTTTGGCGGGCACCCCATCGTGACCCGCTTTGCGCTGAACCGGCTGGGTAAGGATCAGATCAGTGGCATTGTCTCCAAGCTGACCGACGGCAAGGCGCTGCCGGACGAGATCATGGAGATCATCGCGCAGCGAACCGACGGCGTGCCGTTGTTTGTCGAAGAGCTGACCAAGACGATTCTCGAATCCGGTGCGCTGAAAGAAGACGGTGAGCGTTACGTTCTAGACGGCCCGCTCAGCGCCATCGCCATCCCCGCCACGCTGCATGACAGCCTGATGGCCCGACTGGACCGGCTGCAGCCGATCAAGGAAGTCGCTCAGACTGCCGCCTGTATCGGGCGGGAGTTCACCCACCGACTGCTGGCGCAAATCTCACCTCTGCCAGATGCTGAACTGTCCGAGGCCATGAACGGTCTGATCGCAGCCGAACTGATCTACCGACGAGGACTGCCGCCCGAGGCGACCTATCTCTTCAAACACGCGCTGGTCCGCGATGCCGCCTACGAGAGCCTGCTGAAAGAACGACGGCGGGCGATCCACACTCGCATCCTGACGGCATTGGAGGCTGACATCGACGTCGCTCCCGAACTTCTCGCCGTTCACGCCGAGGCCGCCAACCTGACAGACCGCGCGATTGATCTGTGGGAAACGGCGAGCAAAGCCGCAATCGCACGACCGGCCTTTGATGAGGCGATCTCACACCTTGGCCGGGCGATTGCACTGATCAACCCCCAATTGGAAAACAGCGATACCCCGCCGTTTGAGCGTGCGCTTGCGCTGCAGGTGCCTCTCAGCATGACCCTTCTCACTCGCAAGGGTTACACGGCCGACGAAACACTGGAGGCCTTCGAAAAGGGAATTATATACGATAGTGCCCAGATCTCTCAAGTTTCTTCGTCTTCAGGTTCTTGTCGGGTTGCACCGCCTTTCATGACTGCCTTTATCAACCTCTCCGGTTTTACCGGTACACTTATGTCCTTGTTCATATCGGCTTTTGTTGGCTGGTAACTCCGGTCCATGACCTTGTTATAGTAGTCAGACTTCTGTTTGGTCATCGCTTTCTCCAATGCATTCCTGCGTGATCCCGATTGCCAAGACGGGACAACCGCCATTGCGTCCTGCGTCCAATCTGTAAAGCAATTTGCCCATCCATGTTGTTGATGCTCCAAACTTCTTATACACGTATTCGCTGCCTTGGGTTCCATCCTTGTTCAAAACCTTCCCAAGACTCCGAAAGAACTCATTGTCCAGCGAGGAACCGCGTGTCAGTATAACACCAACGTCGATTGCGCCAGCATCATAGAAGGCTGAAAACGCATACAGGTCTCTATCATAAGTCTGGTCTTTGCTATTCCACTCGAAGTCAAGTGCGACTTTCCCGGAAACAAAATCAATCCTGTGACCATCTAGAAAACCTTTTTTGACGTATTTGTGAAGAATATTTCCAATTTGCTTCGCATGTTCCAACCGGACCAGAAGATCAGCGGAAATGCGGGTTTCTATCCAGTCGGGCAACGGGAATAGCGTATCCACATATTGGGCGATTGGCCCCTTGCTGCCGCCCGGTCTCCTTATCATCTCCGTTGTGATCTCAAACGTTTCCAAAGCATCTGTCACATGTGAGAACTGATCAGGAAAACTGTTGGCCAGAATGGACGCTGCGTTCCTATAACTGTGAATTTCAAACTTCTGCCTGACGTTTTTCGAGAACAAATGTCTCTCGCCTTCTGACATGCCTATTCCGCCGCAACTGACGAATTGTATTTATACGTGTCCCATGTCGGCTTATAGTCATCGCCCGCCTGGTTGCCCCAGACCGTCCAGTTTTCACGGCACCCGCGCCCGAACAATTCCAGGTATGGTCCCCAGCTGCAACTTTCGATGATATCATACTGTTCATCCGGTTTACGGGAATGCTCCCGCTTGCGCGTCCCGAACAGATTGATCTGTCGCCGCCCGGGTTGAAGTGTGCGCGCGTTTTTTCCACGTATCCCGAACAACAGGACTTCGGTGACGTTTCGGAAGTAAAACCCAACACCCCGCCCATCAGAGCCACCATCCTTGCGGACCTTGTGCCAGATGATGTTTGACTTGTAAGCAAAGCCCCACTTGGTCATGACCTGTAATCCCTCAGGGAGCAAAGCATTTGGAACCCAAAGGTAACAATGCGCCCGATCTTCGACAAAATCTGAAACGGGAAGAGTGCATATGTCTTCAAGCGTCATTGTCGGATATCTGGCAAGACGTTTATGTTCAGGGGCCATTTTTCCTGTCCGGTTGGCAAAGCGCCAAGGTGGATCGGCCATGATTGTTGAAAACTTTTCAGACCCGAGAAATTGAGAAAGATCATTCGCGACGCTTGAATCACTCATGACCGCGCTCCGCTTGCCAAACCGTTGTCTGCAATCAAATCAACGTAGCGAAGGCGCTTGCCCTCCATGCCAGTAACCACGCCTGACATTTGGTCGATGGTGTTTTGCGGACGGACATTGTGACGGCCTGAGAACTCATTCACATAACGGTTCAGGTGCTTGGGGCTCATTTTGTGGAACGTGCCCTTGTGAGCGCGTTTGAGCGGTGCCCAGAAGCTTTCCAGACCGTTGATGTGAGCTTGTTCCCGAACATACTCACCAACGGAATGGCGAACTGCCTCGTGCGTCCTGTTGATCCCCTTATAAGCGCTGGCATCATCTGTGTAGACGGCCGCGCACTCGGTGGTGTGGTCAATGACAAAGCCTTGCAGCGTCTTCGACGTGGTGTCCCGTACGACCTTGGCAATAACCTGATTGGTTTCCCGATCCTTCACGCCAGCGACGATGGCTTTGCCAACGCCGCCGCGCCCGGCATTCAACTTCTTGCCCTTGTGCTTATTCTTTTCGAGTCCGCCGATGTAGGTTTCGTCGGCTTCCACCGGGCCACCAAAGGGCAGTGCAACACCATCATCCTCAAGCGCTTTGCGCACCCGGTGCGCCAAATGCCAAGCGGCTTTCTGGGTAATCTCCAGATCGCGATGCAACTTCATAGACGAAACACCCTTGAGGCTGGTGGTCATGAGGTAAATCGCAATTGCCCAGACCTGATAACCGAGATTGGACGCTTCCATGCACGTCCCAGTGCGAACTGAAAATCGATTGCGGCATTCCTTCTCACGGCAACGGTAGGGCATGGTCTTGTGTGCCGCCCCGGACAGCACGCTGGTCGATCCGCAATGTGGACAGTGAGGACCATCGGCCCAGCGTTCCTCGGTAAACCACTTCTCGGCGGCTTCGTCGGTGGGGAATATCTTGAACAGCTTTACGAGGCTGATACCTTCACGATAGTGCTTACCGGGTGCTTTCTGTGCCATGTGTATCTCCCTTGATCTTGGGCACTATTGAATCACCTATGGTCTAGGGCGTCAAGCCCTTTTGGGCACTATCGTATATAATCCCCAAATAGAAGCCGTAGGCTGCCGGACCCTGGCCAAAGGCATCGCGCATCACATAGGGCGCGATCGCCACAAAATAGTAAAAACTGGACAGCCCGAACGACGCGTATCCGGCATAGCGCCAAAACGCCCGCCGCCCGCCGATACGAACGAACCCACGCAACATATCCCCCAGGCCGCGCCCGCCCCCGCCCGCCGGGGCGGTTTCGGGCATCGACACGCGCGACCAGATCACCAACAGCGCGCTGATCATCGCCGTCATCCAAAAGACACCGCGCCAACCACCATACTCGACCACGACCCCGGCAACCGCAGGCGCCAGCATCGGCGCCACGACCATGACCGCGGTGATCTGGCCAATAACACCTGCCGACCGCTCGGACCCGAAGACATCCTGTGCAACGGCGCGCGCCAACACCATGCCCGCCGCACCGCCCGCTGCTTGCAGCAACCGGCCGATAACGGCCACGATCAGATCCGGCGCAATCGCCGCCATGACCGACCCGGCAACCGCCAGGATCAACCCCGCAATCAGGACGGGACGCCGGCCCAACCGGTCCGAAACCGGGCCCCAGATCAGCGTTGCGACCGCCATCGACACCAAGGACAGCGACAGCATCAACTGCGCCGCCGCGGCCGACACGTCGAACCCGCTGGCAATTTCGGGCAGCGCCGGGCTCAGCGCATGCATCGAAAACGGCCCAATTGCCGTCACCGCTGCCAACAGGATGATCAGGGCTAAGTCGCTGCCGGCCCGCCCACGGTCGTCCGAGATCGGTGAAGTGGTCATGCCAGCTCCAATGGAAGTCGATCCCTCAGCTACGCCGCATCTATCGCATGACCAAGCCTGCTTAATGACAAATCACAACGCAGATGCACCGGCGGCGCCGGAATTTGGGCGTAATCCCTTTTAAACGTGACATACTGTGCAGACCGCCTGCCGACTTTCGTGCAGATCTGCGTTCTTGCTTGCCTGATCCCGGTCAGGTCTGAAACACTGTCACGACGGTCACGCTTGGCCGCGAAACATGGGAAAATTAGATGAGTATCGTCAAATTGATCGCCGCCGGTTCGGTCGCCATTCTTATGACCGCCGGTACTGCCGCCGCCGCCGAGGAATGTACCGACGAAATGCTGGAAGAACGCCAGGAAGCCTTTGGCGCCTATCTCGAAGCCCATCCTGACAAGGCCGAGACTGTCGGCGACGCCGTCGCGATCGTCGAGAAAAAATACGGTGGCGAACCGCCGCGCGATAAACAGTGCGAGGCGATGGACCAGCTTCTAGAAGAAATCAAGAAGCCCTGATCGCGATAGCCGCCGTCGAATGACGCCCGGTCCCGTGGGGGGCCGGGTTTTTTCGTGCCGGGGTCAGTGATGCGCCTCGACCGGTGGCAGCAAGGCACCCAGCACCGCGAAGACACCGGCCAGACCGACCATGCCGATCGGGAACATCGTAAAGACATTAAAGTCGAACCCGTAAAGGATCCCCGCCGCCGACGCGAACAACAGGACCGCCGCAACCGCGGGTCTGCTGGGCGCCATGGCTGCCCCAGCGATCGCCAGGATCGGTGCACCCAAACCCAGCAGTTTGGTGGTCAGCGGATCGTCAACCACGTCTTCGGCGCCAACTTCACGCGCCGCTGAATTAAAGTCGGAAAACATCTCGCCCAGCACGGCAAAGCCGTAGCCGAAGAACCCAACGATCATCCCGACGATCCCGCCGATGATTCCCAGGATCATTGCCGCATTGCGCATCCAGAACTCCCAATTTGTCCCGCATCTCCGATCGCGCGCGATCCTGCACAGGAAAGGGGCCGCTTGCAATCGCCAACGCGCGCCCTTGACCTGGCGCGTCGGATCCCCAATTGGAGGCAAGGCTATGGAGCATCCCTCGTGTCATCAACCTCACCGTCACGCGGCGCGCCGATTTACGTTCTGCTGATCGCAGCGATTTTCTGCGCATTCGAGGCAGCCTTTGCCCTGTCCGAGGCCGGCATCCTGCCGATCGCGGATATGCGATGGCAGGTCTATCTGCGCGGCGCCTTCTTTGATCCCTATTTTCAGGGGGTGCTGGCGGGACAGCCGGTGCCCGCGACTTTCTGGTCGTCCTGGCTGACCCATGCCTTCCTGCATGGCGGCCTGGTTCATCTGGCCATGAACACGGTCGTCTTCCTGGCGTTGGGCGGATACATCGCGCGCGGCGTCGGGCCGTTGCGGTTCATGGTGCTCTTCGCGGTCACGGCGATTGCGGGGGCGTTGTTCTTTGCCGTGATCAGTGACGCCAACGGCCCGATGGTCGGCGCCTCCGGCGTGATCTTCGGTTTGATCGGCGCGCTCAAGTTCTGGGAATCGCGGTACATCCAACAGACTGGTGCAGCACCCAACCGGTTCTGGGGCACGATCATCGGACTGATCGTCATCAATGTGCTGCTTGCTTTCTTCTTTCCTGGCGATGGCGGCCTGGCCTGGCAGGCGCATCTCGGAGGCTTCGTCGCCGGATTTCTGATTGCCCCGGTCCTGGCACCGCACGCCG
Organism: uncultured Limibaculum sp.; assembly: GCA_951813525.2. Classification (GTDB taxonomy): domain Bacteria; phylum Pseudomonadota; class Alphaproteobacteria; order Rhodobacterales; family Rhodobacteraceae; genus Thermohalobaculum. The sequence goes on along the minus strand of CATOTJ020000001.1, from coordinate 730,308 downwards.
CGGGACCGTCGCCGATCTAGAGCACTTTCCAGCGTGATTGCATCAGTCAGGCGTCGCGAAAGTGTGACCAATTAATGGCTTAGAGCGCTCGATCTGATTCAATCAGATCGAAACGTGCTCTAGGCGGCGTCTTCATTTAGGGGGTTCCCAAACTGGTTGGGATTTGATTCAAGGTCGAAAACGGAGGTGATCTTGAGCAGACGAACCCTGACGGACGCGCAATGGGCGCAGATTGAACCGCTTGTCCCCGGCAAAAAAGGCGACCGAGGGCGCACGGCGACAGACAACAGGCTTTTCCTTGATGCAATCCTGTGGTTGGCTCGTACAGCCTCGCCCTGGCGTGATCTTCCGCCTGAACTGGGCAACTGGCGGACCGCACATTGCCGGTTCCGGCGGTGGACACATGCGGGCATTTGGGAGAGTCTTTTCAAAGCGTTAAGCGCTGATCCGGATTTCGAATACGTCCTTATCGATGCGACCATTTGCAAGGCCCATGCAGACGCCAGCGGCGCAAAAGGGGGGCTGAAACTCACGCAATCGGACGCTCCAAAGGCGGCCTGACCACGAAAATCCACGCCGCAGTCGACGCGCTTGGCCTGCCGATCCGCTTCACGATTACGCCCGGTCAGTGGGGTGATTGCCCTCAGGCGTGCGGCTTGATCGAGGGGTTTTCGGGCGTCGGGCACGTCATGGCAGATGCGGCTTATGATGCTGATTACCTGCGGGCCTTCATCGTTGATGAACTTGATGCAAAGGCGCAGATCAAGCAAAATCCGACGCGAACAGCACAAAAGGCAATCGATTGGTCGCTCTACAAAGAACGCCACCTTGTCGAATGTTTCTTCAATAGGATCAAACGCTTCCGCCGCATAGCCCTACGGTGCGAAAAGACTATATCGTCCTTCCGAGCCTTCGTATCCCTCGCATGCACAATGGCCTGGCTCGCTTAAATGAAGACGCCGCCTAGGGCTCATGCCCCTCGTCATCTCAGGCCAAATGAACCGTTCACTCGCTGCAATCCATCATCATCCAATGATCGCGGCCCGCACCGCCGGTGTCCAACCGACCAGTGTCTTGCCCGCGCCCACGATGACGGGCCGCTTCATCAATGTGGGGTGTTCGGCCAAAACCATGGCGGCTGTCGCCGGGTCCATCGCCCGGGTGCGCGCGGCCTCGTCCAACCCGCGCCAGGTTGTTGACCGCCGGTTGATCAAAACCTCCGGACCCAGGTCCTTGACGAGGCCGGACAGGACATGCGGCGCGAACCCATCGGCCCGGATGTCCACGACCGCCGGTGTCCGCCCGGCCGCCGTCATTTCCACCAGCGCTTTGCGGCAGGTGTCACAGGATTTCAGCGCATAAACCGTCAGACTTGCCATCTATCCCTCGCCTCGAAATGGGATGCGCACCGAAATACGCGGATCGTCTCCCGCCGCCCAACTCGACATTTTGTCGGTACAGGGGCCTGACCAATGCCATACAGGTGCCATACGGCTGCCATACAGGTGCGGTACTGGTTTCAACCAGCGCCATCAGCCCTGCAACAGCGCTTCCAACTCGCGCCATTCCCGGGCCGACAGACCCGATCCTTCCTGCCCGACATCCTCGCCAGCCAGCCGTCGTCGCAGCACATCCAGGGCAGGTCCCGAAACATGGGCCGCGTTCAGGCGGTAGTCCTCGAAAGCCGAATAAGCCGCCGGGACCCACGCCTTGACCAGATCGCAGATCACCTCGGCATAGACCCTGATCTCGTACTGGGCGTGCGGGTCGGCCCGCAGGCGTAGGAAATGGAAGAGATTGTGCAGATCAACCTTCCAGTACCACTGCGTATAAATATTGGCAGGCAGGTTCATTCGCGCCAGTTCGCGCGCCAATCCTTCCTGACCGTCCTGCGACAGCATCGCCTCGTAATTGTCATAGGCCCGCGTGCTGTCATTCTTCAGCGTTTCCAGCACTTTAGCGGCTTCCTCGCCTTCCAGTACCGCACCCCGGCCCTGATTGTTGATCTTCGATTGCGATGCAAGCTGCTCCGGCGCCGGGATATAAAACTCACGGTCCAGAATCGAATAGCGCGCCGAATATTCGTTCACATTCGCGGTGCGGTGCCGGATCCACTGGCGCGCCACGAAAACCGGCAGCTTCACATGCAGCTTGATCTCGCACATTTCGAACGGGGTCGAGTGCCAATGCCGCATCAGGTACCGGATTAACCCGCTGTCATCACTGACTTTTTTTGTGCCTTGCCCGTAACTGACCCGCGCCGCCTGTACGATGGCGCCATCGTCGCCCATGTAATCGATGACCCGCACAATGCCGTGGTCCAGCACCGGGACCGCCTCGTAGAGACGCTCCTCCAATCCCGGCGCCGTGACCCGGCGTGTCTCGAAAGTGCGCGCACGGGCCTGGTTGATCTCGGCCTGTTGTTCGGGCGAAAGAGGCATCTTGAACGGGTCCCTAACTGAGTCGCAAACCACCATATCTTGTTATCCCTTGACTGAAAACCGCCATATGGGCGCACTGACCGGGCCTCTGCCTGCCGAGGCCAGTGTTATCGCCAAGCTTCGCGCCCGCCTGTCCCCACGGGCGGCGGAAATCGCTGTGTTCGTCTTCAAACAACTGTCGGCCTGCCTTTTCGGTGCGTCGATCCTGTTGCTTTTGATCGTGACCAGCGCGGTCTGGCAACCGGACTGGCCCGTCGCCCGCTATGACGTGCTGGTGGTGTCCGCGATCGCCATTCAGGGCCTGTTTCTCGCCACCCGCCTGGAAACGTGGGACGAGGCAAAAGTCATTTTGTTCTTTCATATCACCGGGATGGTCATGGAGATGTTCAAAGTCTCGGCCGGGTCCTGGTCCTATCCCGAGCCGGGCCTTCTCAAAATCGCCGACGTCCCGCTGTTCACCGGCTTCATGTACGCCTCGGTCGGATCGTATTTTTCGCGCTCGCTGCGCCTCTTTCACGCCCGGCTCGACCGCTATCCCATCGAGTGGCTCACCTGGGTGCTGGCCGCCGCGATCTATATCAACTTCTACTCACATCATTACATCTGGGATGCGCGCTACGTATTGATGGCCGGAACGCTGATCCTGTTCGGGCGCACCGTCATCGCCGGGCGCAATGGCGATTGGACATTTCGTATCCCTTTGATTGCATTGGTTATCTTTGCGACCTTCCTGCTGTTCGTCGCCGAAAACGTCGGCACGCATACCGGCACCTGGACCTATGGCGGCGGCACGCGGGTGGCGTTGGCAAAAGCGGGATCTTGGTATCTACTGCTCTATGTCGCATTCATACAGGTGGCGCTGGTCCATCGCAGCCGCCTGATCGCCAGAACGTCCGGGGGAGAGGACACACCATGAAAATCAACTACCTGCACACGATGATCCGCGTCCGCGACATCGAAGCGTCGAAGAGATTTTTCTGCGATCTGCTGGGCCTGGTCGAGACACGCCGCAAGGATCTGGAAGCGGCCAAGGCCACGCTGGTCTTTCTGTCCCAAGCCGATGGCGGCCCCGGCAACGAAGTCGAGCTGACCTATAACTGGGGTTCCGAGGAGGATTATGAAGGAGGGCGAAATTTCGGGCACCTGGCCTACGAGGTCAAAAATATCTACGACAAATGCCAGCAACTGATGGATGGCGGCGTCACCATCAACCGCCCGCCGCGTGACGGGCGAATGGCCTTCGTCGTCTCGCCTGACGGGATTTCGGTCGAGTTGCTGCAGATGGGGGATGCATTGCCGCCGCGGGAACCTTGGGCATCAATGGAGAATACTGGCTCCTGGTAATGCGCCGCTGGGCGCTCGCGCTCGTTGCCCTGCTGTCGCCCGCCCCGGCGGGCGCCTGCGGGACTGAACTTGTGCTGGCGATCGACGTCTCGCGCTCGGTCACGAATGCCGAATTCGACCAACAGATCATCGGCCTGGCCGACGCCCTTCGTCACCCCGAAATCATCGAGGCAATCGGCTGGGTGCCGGGCGGCGTTGCCGTGACCATGATGCAATGGTCAGGGCCAAAGGCGCAGATCCAGACCGTGCCCTGGCGGCTGATCTCGACGCCCGCGCAGGTCGCTGACGTGGCCAATTCGATCGCTGGCGACAGACGGAAATTCTTCGCGGCCTATACCGCGATCGGAGAGGCGCTGGCGCACGCCGACACGCTCTCGGAACAAAACCCCTGGACCTGCGCCAGACGGGTAATAGACGTCTCTGGCGACGGTATTTCAAATCGCGGCCGCGAACCGCGCCCAATCGCCGACGCCCTCGCAGCCGATGGCGTGACGGTCAACGCTCTGGTAATCGAAGGCGCGACCCCCGACCCGATCCCGCATTATGAAACCGAAGTGATCGCGGGCCGTGGCGCCTTTATGATCATCGCCCGGGACTTCGACGATTACGCCCGAGCCATCCGCGAGAAGCTGGCGCGCGAGCTTGCACCGGCCTTCGCACGAAGATGATCCGGGCCGCGCTGATACTTTTCCTTCTGTTCCCGGCGCATGCCATCGCCGAGTGCAAGCTGGCCTTGGCGCTGGCTCTCGACATCTCGGCCAGCGTCGACAATGCCGAATACCGCCTGCAGATCGAAGGATTGGCCGATGCGATCGAGCATCCGGCGGTGATCGACGCGATCCTGGCGCCGCAGGGCGATCATATCTCGGTCGCCGTCTATGAATGGTCGGGCTACACCCACCAGACGCCGATCATCGAATGGTCGACCCTGGACAGTCCCGGCACGATCGCCGCCTTTGCCTCGCGCCTGCGCAACCATTCGCGACCGCAGGGGTTTCTTGCCACGGCCATCGGCAAGGCGGTTGAATTCGGCGGCGCGCTGCTGCGCTCGGCCCCGCCCTGCCGCCGCCGGGTCCTGGATGTGTCCGGCGATGGGGTCAACAATATCGGCATCGACCCGCAATATTTCTATCGGCGCGGCGATCTGGCCGGCGTGATTGTGAACGGTCTTGTGATCCGCGGCGCAACACCTGACCCGTTGACCTATTATCGCAGCGAGGTGATCTTTGGGCCGGGAGCCTTCGTAATCGTTGCCAATGGATACGCCGACTATCGCCGCGCGATGCGCGTCAAACTTATCCGAGAGATCAAGCCGCTGCTGATCCTGGGGGAAAAATGAAACCGATCCGGATGATTTTGGCTGCACTGGCTGTCTTGCTCGCCCCGGGCATTGCGCGGGCGTGCGCGCTGGAGCTCATTCTCGCGATCGACGTTTCGGGTTCGATCGACGCCAATGAGTTCGCCCTGCAGAACGAAGGAACCGCCGCCGCCTTCGAAGATCCCAAACTGGCCGAGGCGATCATCCACCAAAAGGGCGGGATTTATGTGGTCCTGACGCAATGGTCCGGCGCGACCCGCCAGCGTCAGGTCACGGACTGGCACCACCTGACCGACGCGGCCAGCATGGCAGCCTTTGCCACCGAAATCCGGCGCGGCGGGCGCAACTGGCGCAACTACTCCACGGCCATTGGCGAGGCGCTCTATCACGCTTTGAACGTCGGCAAGTCGGTACCGGAAAAATGCGCCCGCCGGGTCGTCGACGTGTCCGGCGACGGGGTGAACAATGAAGGCCGCGCCCCGCGCGCCATCGCCGACGCCCTGGCGGCCCTCGGCTACACGGTCAACGGGCTGGTCATCCGCGGCGACACCCCCGACCCGATCCGGTATTACGAGAACAACGTCCTGGCTGGCGCCCGGGCCTTTTTGGAGGTCGCCGAGGGCTTCGACGACTATCCGCGCGCCATCCTGCGCAAGCTTCTGAAAGAAATCGAAACCCAGGCCCTGGTATCCGAAGCCCCATAGTAACGGCGCTTGCACCCGGTTTTCGCGAATGCTAATGCACCCCCACTGCACCCGTAGCTCAGCTGGATAGAGCGCTGCCCTCCGAAGGCAGAGGTCACAGGTTCGAATCCTGTCGGGTGCGCCATAGCAAGCCGATATTGCCGATGGGACAGCTCTGGTCGATAAACTGGGGCGGGTCGGTTCAATGTTCGAGATTTCTGGTAACCGGCCCGCAGGGCCTTAAAGCCGCGCGTTTTCGGGGTTCGGATTGCCGCCATTGCACCGGACGGCTTTGCAATGGCGGCGCTATCGAGTATGCCCCCGGTCGTGCAGGGTTGTTTGGTGTGCGCGGTGTCTTCTGCGTATCGCCATGCCGGTCCTGCCGGGTCTGGAAATCTTGTGCGGCGCTTCGTCGAAAGCCCCTGAATTTGCGGGGCAATCTTCCGCCGGGATGAGGCGGCCCGAACGGGCCTGCAATGCAAACTAAGGAATACGAGATGGCGCACCACTATCCGCCGGTAAAGTCCAACCCGAGCTTTCCCGAGATCGAAAAAGAGGTCCTGGAGCGTTGGAAAGCCGGGCGCATTTTCGAGCGGTCGATTGAAGAGCGGCCGCGGATCAAGGACGGTGCGTCGAACGAGTTCGTATTCTATGACGGACCTCCGTTTGCGAACGGGCTTCCGCATTATGGCCATCTCGTTACCGGTTTCGTGAAGGATCTTGTTCCGCGCTATCAGACCATGCGCGGCCATCATGTCGAGCGCCGGTTCGGCTGGGATTGCCACGGCCTGCCTGCGGAACTGGAAGTCGAGAAGGAGCTTGGCGTTTCGGGCCGGGAAAAAATCCTCGACTATGGGATGGCCGAGTTTAACGACAAGTGCCGCGAATCCGTCCAAAGATACACGTCCGAGTGGGAATGGTATGTCACCCGGGCCGCGCGCTGGGTGTCCTTTGACGATGATTACAAGACCATGGACATGCCGTTCATGGAGAGCGTGATCTGGGCCTTTAAGACGCTCTGGGACAAGGGACTGGTTTATGAGGGCCACCGCGTGGTCCCGTATTCCTGGGCCGTTCAGACACCGCTATCGAACTTTGAAACCAGGCTGGATAACAGCTATCGCGAGCGCGACGATCCGGCGCTGACGGTGCGTTTCCGTCTTGAGGATGAGTTTGACGGCGAAAAGGCCGAGATGTGGGCCTGGACGACGACCCCCTGGACGCTCCCGTCGAACCTCGCGCTTTGTGTGAATGCGGACCTTCCCTATGCCGTGATGCGTGGTCCGGATGGTCTGGTCATCATCGCATCCGACGCGGTCGAAAGACACAGCCGTGAGTTGGAAGGTTTCGAAGAGACGCGCACCGTTGCCGGGCGCGATCTGGAAGGGCTGACCTATAGGCCGCTCTTCCCGTATTTTGCCGGGCATGAAGGCGCCTTCCGGGTCCTGGTTGCGGATTTCGTCGGCGCGGGGGACGGCACCGGTGTCGTTCACATGGCCCCGGGCTTTGGTGAGGACGACCTGGAGGTGTCCAGTGCCGCAGGCATCGAGATCGTTGTCCCGGTTGACGCAGCAGGGGCCTTTACCGACCAGGTTCCGGACTATGCCGGCCAGAACGTCATTCACGAAGCGAATGGCAACATCATCCGCGACCTGAAGGCCCAAGGGTCGGTTGTCAGGCACGAACAGTACCGACACAACTATCCGCATTGTTGGCGCACCGACGAGCCTTTGATCTACCGGGCCGTGAAGTCCTGGTACATCAAGGTGAGCGCAATCTCGGAGCGGATGGTCGAGCTGAACGCAGGCATCGACTGGACGCCGTCCCATGTTCGCGATGGCATCTTCGGCAACTGGCTTGCGAATGCGCGGGACTGGAATGTCAGCCGCAATCGTTTCTGGGGCTCGCCGATCCCGGTTTGGCAAAGCGACGATCCGGACTATCCGCGCACGGATGTCTATGGCTCGCTGGACGAACTGGAGCGCGATTTCGGCGTTCGGCCGGCTGATCTTCATCGCCCGGCGATTGACGAGCTGACGCGCCCCAACCCGGACGATCCAACCGGCAACAGCACGATGTGCCGGGTTCCCGATGTTTTGGATTGCTGGTTCGAATCCGGTTCGATGCCGTTCGCCCAGCACCATTATCCGTTCGAAAATCAGGACCGTTTCGAAGCCAATTTTCCGGGCGATTTCATCGTGGAATATGTCGCGCAGACCCGCGGCTGGTTCTACACGATGATGGTGCTGGCAACGGCGCTTTTCGATCGCGCGCCGTTCCGCCATTGCATCTGTCACGGTGTGGTTCTCGATGAGAACATGCAAAAGCTGTCGAAGCGGTTGCAGAACTATCCCGACCCGGTCGACGTGTTCGAGACCTACGGTGCGGATGCGCTGCGCTGGCACATGTTGTCGTCGCCGCTGATGTCCGGCGGCAACATGGCGATGCAAAAGGACGGCAAGGACATTGCCCGCTCAATGCGCTCGGCGATCCTGCGATTGTGGAACGCGTTTTCCTTCTTCACCACCTACGCGAATGCTGGCGATGTGACCGCGCGGCTGACGACGGGCGAGGGCGGCGACGATCTGGATCACTACCTGCTGGCCAAAACGCGCGAGCTGGTCGCGAACCTCGAAGACCGGTTGGACAATTATGACATTCCGGCGGCCTATGATGCCGTGCCCGGTTTCGTCGACGCGCTCAACAACTGGTATATCAGGTCAAAGCGCCGGGTCTTCTGGGCGGCCGAGAAGGACGACGCGACGCAGGCAAGCTTTGATGCCCTGTATACCTCGCTGGTAACGACGACAAAGGCATTGGCGCCGTTGCTGCCGTTTGTGTCGGACTACATCCATCACGCACTGACGGGCGAGGACAGCGTTCACCTGACCGACTGGCCCGATCTTGATGCGATGCCCGCAAACGGCGATCTGCTGGCGGCGATGGACCTGGCGCGCGATGTCTGCGCATCGGTCCTTGCGCTGCGCGAAGATGCCGGGCGCCGGGTGCGCCTGCCGCTGCCCGGCGTGCAGGTCGCGCATCCCGATGCGGAAAGCCTGTCTGCCTATAGCGACCTCATCGCTGACGCGGTGAATGTGAAGACGATCTCCTTGGGGGACGACGTCGCGCAATACGGATCCCGCGAGGTCAAGGTCGATTCAAAAATCGGGCGCCGGATTGGTGCAAAGATGAAGGACGTCTTGGCAGCGCAACGTGCCGGAGAGTTCACGATCCGCGATGACGATGTGCTGGAAATCGGCGGGGTCGAATTGCCGCCCAATGAGTACGAGCTTCGCATCGCGGTTGCGGACGGCATCTCGGCCGGTGCGATCGACCGGGGCACGGGCATTGTCGTTCTGGATACCGAAGTGCGGGCCGATCTTCAGCGCGAAGGCTGGGCCCGCGACATCATCCGGACAATCCAGCAGGCGCGAAAAGACGCTGGATTGCATGTGTCCGACCGCATCCGCGTTGACCTTAGCCTTGCCCCAGACCTCGCCGAGGCCCAGCAAGAACATGCCGACCGGATCGCCAGCGAAACGCTGGCGAAAGAAGTCAGCCTGGTCGATGCCTTGCCGAACCCGACCAACGGTTTGCAAGACAAGATCGATGGGCAAGCGATCGCTGTTGCGGTCACAAAACTCTAGCGCAGTTTTCAGCCTGGCCGATCAGGTCAGGCTGGATCGCAGCCTAAAATCGATATTCGGCACGAACGAAGTCTGTCGTGTCGAAGCTTTCATAATTCGAGAGATCAAGTGTCGAGTTGTTCAGCAGATCCGAGATGCTTTCGGAAACTTCGTTCGTACGGACACCCAAGTTCGCAAACGATGTCAGGATAACACGGGGATGGACCCGGATCGGCCCGCTGGCGGAAAGCTCGCCAAACCCAAATAGCGTTGCAATCCCAAGTTTCCGGTCGAACTGAAATCCGACATCGCCGGTCAGTTGCAGCCCGACATCCTGAAATACGGTCTCGGAAATATAGACGCCGAGGATCGCGCTTGCATGATCCCTTTGTATTTGGATTTTCCGGGTAGATTGACGAATCTTGAAAATGGGGCCTTGTGTGCTTTTGCCAACGCCGGTCCGCCATTTTTTACAAAATGATCGACGTTACTTTGCAGCATGCCCCGGTATTTCTGACCGTTATCGGTGAACCTGAACAGGAACTCTTCCGAATCCAAAATGTATTTCAGATCTGGCCGGGCCTCGGTATGGGCCTTCTGAAAGCTCGGTACGATCACCCGGGTGTCAAAGTAACCGCCAGAATTGCCTGTTTGGGATGCTACAGGGACCTCGTTCGCAGAATTTTCGGCCAGGGCGAATGCAAACGACTTCAGGGCGCAAGCGACCTTCAAGAAGCTTCGATCAATGATCTTCGGAAGGTCTTCTTCAGATGGCTTTTGCAGCCGAACCGGCGCCGCATCAGCAAAACCTGCATTTGCGCGCCGGAAAAGTTCACGCGCGACTGGAAAGTTGGTTAGCTTCAGCAAGAGCTTCCCTGCCGCATCCGTCGCGTAGGAATAGGTCTTGGAAGACAACGGTCTCAGCGGCTTACCGGTACCGCCGACGACGGCGCGATGCCGGACCCCAAGGTAGCAGGTTATTCCAGAATCCGCGGAAGCGACGGCCATTTCTTAGGCCCAACGGATGATCGATTTTCTTAATGGCGTGCGATATTGAAACGCAGGAACTTCAAAATAGATCAGCGCATAAAGCTTGGCGTTGTGGTTTACGAATTTTCGCTCAATGTCGACCGATGCCCCGATTGCCCACCAGCCACTCAACAGAACCATCAGATGGATGCTGCGAGACACCCCACATGCAAGCAGGTTATTCCGGCGCGACGCGCGGCGGTAACCGGCCCATGACCCAGATATGCAGGCCGGAAATGGCGATTGTGGCGACAAACATCGCCATCGTTTGTCCGGTATATGGAATGCCCAGATCGATCACCAAGCCTGTCACGCCGGGTCCAATCGCCGATCCGCCCACCATGAACGCATACGCAACCGCCTTGATCGCCCCGAGATGCCGGGTCCCGAACAGCTCTGGCCACAGAACGCCCCACAGACCATGTGCAAACCCCGTCGACACACCGGCCAACGCAAGTGCGACCCACCAGGACCAGATGCCCTCGAACGGTCCGATCAGGGCCGTTCCGATCCCCAACGGCAGCAACACAACCGGCAACAATCTATCCGGCCCTAACCGGTCGACCATCCATCCGGCGATCAATGACACTGCGACCGTCAGCGCCGCATAGACGGGATAGGCCGCGGTCATGTCCAGTTTCGACCACCCGGTCGTCGCCGAGATGTTGGCGACCTGAAAGAAAATGACCGTCCCGATAAAGCTTTGCGCAACGACACCGGGCACCATGGCCCAGAACAGCGGATAGCGCAGAACATCGATGCGCTTCCAGTGACGCCCGTCCCGGCCCGGATGCTGATCTGCAGCGGACGTGCCCTTGGGGCTGCGCTCGTCGCGGGCAAGCCAAGCGATCAATGGCACGAAGCAGGCGATGATCACGGCAGCGACCAGCAACCAAACCATGCGCCAACCGATCAGCGGGTCCAAGGTTGCGGCGAGCCGCGGCAACAACGCCTCGCCCAACGAATAGCCGAGCCCGGCAATCGCAACCGCACGGCCACGATGTGCCCGGAACCAGCGGCCCATCGCCGTTTGGGATAGATGGCTGACCATGCCCTGGCCGCAGAATCGCAAACCGAATATCAGGAAAACCAGAACGATCGGGCTTTCGTTCAGCGCCATTCCAATCGCAACCGCGGCATAGGCCAGCAGGATCATTACGGCCAATCGCGCAACACGCACCTGGTCGGCCAGCTTTCCGGCGAACAACAGGGCCGCCGCGGAACACAAGGTCGCGATTGTGTATATGCCGCCCCATTCCCCGTCGGTCAGCCCGTAGTCGGCCATGATCCGGTCGGCAAAGATCGAAATGAAATAAGTTTGCCCGAAAGACGACACCAGCGCGAGCATCAACCCCGTGCCGAGCCATCGGGCATTGGGCCGGATGAATTCGCTGATCATTGGCCCCGATTAGAGCGAATAATCGTTAAGGGGAAGGGTCATTGGCAGCCGCCCCGCAAGATCGCTGCGTACGGCCGTTGCACCGGCTATTCCGACACGCCGATCTTCGTTTCGATGTTGAAAGCCGCGGCCATCAGAGCCTTGGCGTAGTCGGTGCCGGGCCGCTCGAACAGACGGTCGGCTTTTCCGGCTTCGACGATTTCGCCCTCGCGCATAATGATCAGTTTGTGCGCCAGCGCGCGCACGACCCGCAGGTCGTGACTGATGAAAACATAGCCCAGTTGATACTTTTGCTGCAGGTCCCGCAAAAGATCGACGATCTGCACCTGCACGGTCATATCCAACGCGGATGTCGGTTCATCCAGAACGACCAGCTTCGGCTTCAAGATCATTGCGCGCGCAATCGCGATACGCTGGCGCTGCCCACCGGAAAACTCGTGCGGATACCTATCCATTACCCCAGGATCCAGCCCGACTTCCTCCAGTTGGCGTCCGACGGCTTCCCGTTCCGAAAGGCCGCGGTCGCCCAACCCGTGAACGCCCAACCCTTCGGCCACGATCTGCGCCACGGACATGCGCGGCGACAGCGATCCGAACGGGTCCTGGAACACGATCTGCATATCCCGGCGCAGCGACCGCAGATCGCGCCGCGCCATGGTTTGCAGGTCGCGCCCGTCAAAGGTGATGCGCCCGCCGCTGGACAACAATCGCATCAACGCCAGCGCCAGGGTCGTCTTGCCTGATCCGGATTCGCCGACGACACCCAGCGTCTCGCCCCGCTTGATCGACACATCGACATCCGTGACCGCCTTGATGTGCCCGGTCGTCCGCTTGAACATGCCGGTTTTGACCGGGAACCAGACGCGGATCTGCTCGCCTTCCAGCAGGATATCGGCTGCCTGGTTCAACGGCTCTGCGGTGCCTTTCGGCTCTGCTGCCAACAGCTTTTGCGTATACTCGTGCTGCGGAGCGTCAAAAACACTCTCCGTCGGCCCGGTTTCGACAATCTCGCCGTCCTTCATCACCGCGACACGCTGTGCCACCTTGCGCACGATGCCAAGATCGTGCGTGATGAACAGCATCGCCAGACCGCGCTCGCGTTGCAGATCGGCCAGCAATGTCAGGATCTGCGCCTGAATGGTCACATCCAGCGCTGTTGTCGGCTCGTCGGCGATCAACAGTTTCGGATCATTCGCCAGCGCCATCGCAATCATCACACGCTGACGCTGTCCCCCCGACAATTCGTGCGGCCAGGCGCCCAATCGCGATTCCGCATCGCGAATTCCAACCTGGTTCAACAGCTCCAACACCCTGGCACTGGCCGCCGCCCCCTTCAGCCCCTGGTGCAGTTTCAGGCTTTCCTTGACCTGCTTGTCGATCGAGTGAAGCGGGTTCAACGACGTCATCGGCTCTTGGAAGATAAAGCTGATATCGTTGCCCCTGACCCGGCGCAGGTCGTTGGGCGACGCACCGATCATCTCGGTTCCCTCAAAGGTCACCGACCCTTGAACGTCTGCAGCATCAGGCAGCAGCGAAACCGTGGACAGCGCCGTCAGCGATTTACCGGACCCGGACTCGCCGACCAGACCCAGCGTTTCGCCGGGCGCGACGCCCAGCGAGATGTTCTTGACCGCCTCGACCGTTCCCTCCTCGGTCTGAAACGTCACCGATAGGTCGCGGATCTGCAGCAGCGCGCTCACTTGAACGTCTTCCGCGGGTCAAAGGCATCGCGGATACCCTCGAAGATAAAAACCAGCAGCGAAAGCATGATCGCGAACGTGAAAAACGCCGAGATAGCGAGCCATGGCGCCTGCGTATTCTCGCGCCCCTGATCGGCCAGCTCGCCCAGCGACGGGTAAGCATTGCCCAGTCCGAACCCCAAAAAGTCCAAGCCCGCCAACAGCGAAATCGAGCCGGTCAGCATGAACGGCAACATGGTGAGCGTTGCCACCATCGCGTTCGGCAGCACATGGCGGAACATGATCTTCCAGTCGCCGACACCCAACGCACGGGCCGCGCGGACATATTCGAAGTTGCGGGCCCGCAAAAATTCGGCCCTGACAACCCCGATCAGCGCGGTCCAACTGAACAGGATAAAGACGATGAACATCCAGAATATGTTCAGCGTCAGCAATGACGAGACGATCAGCAGGATGTAGAGCGTGTTCATCGACGACCATATTTCCTCGACCCGCTGCAACAGCAGATCGACCCAGCCGCCGAAATATCCCTGCATCGCGCCCATGACAATGCCGATGATCGCCGAGACTATGGTGACAGCGAACCCGAACAGCACCGACAGCCGGAACCCATAGATCACCCGCGCCAGCACATCGCGCGTTTCGTCATCCGTGCCCAGCCAATGGTCGCCATCGGGTGGCGACAGGGCGTGCTCGACTTCTTTGTTGACGGTGTCATAGCTGTAGGGGATCAGCGGGTGCAGCATCCAGCCGGGTTCTGTTCCTTCGATCTGTTCGGCGGTGCCAAGGCCGTCCAGTTCGTCCAGGCAACCATCCAGGTTGCCACCCGTCCGGATCGTGCATCGCAGTAGCGGGTCATTATAGACGGCTGCCGTTTCGAATTCCCCGCCCAGATCAACTTCCTTGTAGTCGTTCCAGATCGGGAAATACCAACTTCCGTTATAGCCGACCATGAACGGCTTATCGTTCGATACGAACTCGGCAAATAGGCAAACCAAGAACAATACCGAGAAAATCCGCAACGACCAGATCGCCCGCCTGTTGGCGCGAAAGTTGCGTACACGCCGGCGGTCGATTTCGTTCAGGCGAAACACCGCTCAGCCCTCGCGTTTTTCAAAGTCGATGCGCGGGTCGACCAGAACATAGGTGATGTCGGTAATCAGCTTCAGCACCAGGCCGATCAGCCCAAAGATGTAGAGGGTCGCAAAGACGATCGGATAGTCGCGGTTCACCACGGCGTCGAATCCCAGCAACCCCAACCCGTCGAGCGAGAACACCCGTTCCACGAAAATCGAACCGGCCATAAAGATCCCGACGAACGCAGCGGGCAGGGTCGAGATGATGATCAGCATCGCGTTGCGGAACACATGGCCATAAAGCACGCCGCGCTCGGACAGGCCCTTGGCCCGCGCGGTCATCACATACTGCTTTTTGATTTCATCCAGAAACGAGTTCTTCGTCAGCAGCGTCAGCGTCGCGAACCCGGAAACAGACATGGCGATGACGGGCAAAGTAATATGCCAGAAATAGTCGATGATCTGATCCCAGGTGGACATATCCTCCCACCCGTCGCTAACCAGCCCTTTCAGCGGGAACCACTGCCAGTAGGATCCGCCCGCGAAAAGAACCAGCAACATGACCGGAAGCAGAAATCCAGGCAACGCATAGGCGGCAATGACAATCCCCGAGGTCGTGGTATCGAACTTGGATCCGTCCTTCACGGCCTTGCGGATGCCCAGCGGGATCGACACCAGATACGAGATCAGCATCGCCCAAAGGCCCAGCGAAATCGAAACAGGTAATCTATCCACAATATTCTGGGCGACAGTGCCGCCCTTGTTGAAACTTTCGCCGAAATCGAACCTCAGAAAGTTCCAGGCCATGATGCCGAACCGTTCCAATGCGGGGATCGGTTCTTTCTTGCATTCTTCGGCGGTTGCGGTGCGGGGGCCTTCGTAACCCTCCTCGCACACGATGCGGGCAAACCCGTAATGCGCCTCCAGATCGGCGATCAGATTTTCGTCCAGGCCCCTGCGGCCAAGATAGCCGCTTTCACCGCCACCGGATGCGCTGCCGCCGCCGACTTCGCCGCCGCCGCCATGGGCCGCTTCCTCGATCTGAATGATCATCTGCTCGACAGGGCCGCCGGGGGCGAACTGGACAATCCCGAAATTCAGCACAAGGATCCCGAACAAGGTCGGGATGATCAGCAGGATACGGCGCAGGATATAGGCAGCCATGGGCGGTCAGATCACCTGATGTTGCAGCGGCATCTCAGATGCGCCCCGCGGCCTTCAGCTTGGCTTCCTTCTCGGCATCGACCCACCAAAATTCGATGACGCCGCGATCATAAAGCGGCTTTTTTTTGGGCCAACCGAAGATATCCCAAAACGCCAGATGGTGTTTGCCCTTGAACCATTGCGGCACCCAGATGTGCATCGACCGCAGGACCCGGTCCAAAGCCTTTACCGCATCGGTCAACGTCTCGCGGCTGTCCGCGCGCTCGATAATATCAATCATCTCGTCGATCACCGGATCAGTCAGGCCGGCGGTGTTCTGCGATCCGCGTGCCTCGGCGCTGGAGGAATGGAAATACGCTCGCAACTCCACACCTGGGGTCAGTTGCATTGCCTTTCGGCTGGTGGCGATGTCATATTTGAACTCGTCCAGTCGCTTTCGGTACTGCGAAGGATCAACCTCGCGGACGACGCCTTTTACGCCCAGCCGTTCCAGGTTCTTGATGTAGGGCTGCGCGATCCGGCCGAACCCGCCGTTCAGCTGGATCAGAAATTCAACCTCCAGCGGCTGACCATCCTTTTGGCGGACACCCTCGACGACCTTCCAACCCGCGTCGTCCAGCAACTTACCGGCGCGGCGCAACTGACGGCGGATGCGCCCCGAACCGTCATTGACCGGCGGCGAATAGGCCGGTTCGGTCAGAACCGACGCGGGCAACCTGTCGGCAAAGCGTTCCAGGATCGCCAACTCGCCGGGCGTCGGCGTCTCCTCGGCCTGCATCGGCCCGCCTTCGAAGAAGCTGTCTGTGCGATCGTAAAGCCCATAGAACAACCGTTGGTTCGACCATTCGAAATCAAAGGCCAGGCCCAATGCCTCGCGGACCCGAACGTCCTGGAATTTCTCGCGCCTCAGATTATACCAAAAGCCCTGGCTTCCCGATGGCTCGTCATCCGGCAGCACGCGCTTGATCACATCGCCCCGGGCGATCGCGGGAAAATTCTCGGGCGTGTAGGCGGTCGCCCAGAACTTCGATGTGAATTCTTCCGTGAACAGATAGCCCCCGGCCTTGAACGATTCGAAAGAGGCGGGGCGGCTGAGAAAGTAGTTGAACCGCATAAAGTCAAAGTTATGCCGGCCTCGTTTGACCGGCAGATCGGCCGCCCAATAATCCTTGACCCGTTCGAACGTGACCGATGTGCCGGTTTCGTAGTCGCCGATCTTATAGGCGCCGTTCCCCATCGGCAGGTTCAAGGTCGGCTCCTGAAAGTCCTGCGTTTCGTAATAGGTCTTGGACAAGATCGGCAGCGAGGCGACCAGCATCGGCAAATCGCGTTTCGAAGCCTTGGGGTCGAAATCGAAACGCACACGCAACGGCCCGTCCTGCGCAACACTGATGACAGGTTGCAACAAGACCCGGTATTGCGGGCGCGCATCGACCTTTAACGTGTTGAACGTCCATTCGACATCAGCGCTGGTGATTGGCGAGCCGTCATGGAAACGCGCGTTCGGATTTATGTTGAACACAACCCATGACCGGTCCGGCGGCAATTCCACAGACTCTGCAATCAGCGGATAGTAGCTATCCGGCTCATCATCACATTCGTCCAGCAGAGTGTCGTAGATGATGATGATGTTGAAAGGTTCCCGTGTCCCTTTCAAGATAAACGGATTAAAGCTGTCATAGGTGATCCCGCCATAGCCGGTCGACCAGGTCCCGCCCTTCGGCGCATCGAGATTTGCGTAGTCGTAGTTCTGAAAATCCGCGGGGTATTTGAGGTCGCCAAAAGCCGACAATCCATGTGTCTTGATCGTTTCGCCGCGGGCTGATGCGGGCAATGCCGCGAACGCCGCCGCCCCGGCACTCAATTGGCCAAATTCACGGCGGGTAAAACGGTTCAGGCGGGCGGGGACAGACTGTCGCGACGGCTTTTTCATACATTCCTTCCCGGTTCTGGGTCCCCTATGGGGTAGGCATCTGAACAGGCCTGTTCAAGCCTGCGCACGCTTATCTGAAGAATGCGTCATTAATGGTAAATGTCCAATGACAAAGGGGCCGCGCCGGATGGCACGACCCCTTATTCATTGACCCGTCCAATTACTGCAGCGGATCGGGCGTTCCGTCGAGGCTGTTCAGATAGTGCAGAAGGTTAACGATGTCCGTCTCCTTCTTCAGGCCCGCGAACTTCATTTTGGTGCCCTTGGCATAGTTCTTCGGGCTGGCGAGGAACTTCGACAACTCTGTCGCCGTCCAGGTGCCGGGCAGTCCGGTCAAAACGTCGGAATATTTGAAGCCGTCCACCGAGGCGATGTCGCGATTGATGATGCCATAAAGCGACGGGCCGAGGCCCTTCTTGCCCTCTTCGATCTTGTGGCAGGCCTTGCACTTGCGGAACACCTTCGCCCCGGCATCTGCGTCACCCGTGGCAAAAGCCGCTGCGTGGGTCGCCGCGTCACCGGTTTCGTCCTTGGCTTCCGTTTCGTTTGCGTCGGTGTCCACCGCGGCAGTTTCCGTGCCTTCGGTTTCGGTGCTCTCGGTTTCGGTGCCTGCAGATTCTGCGCCGTCAGATTTTGCGCCGTCAGATTCTGCGCCATCGGTGTCCTTAGCCTCGGTTTCAGTTCCTTCAGCTTCGGTACTGGACGCATCCTCTTCCTTCGCCTCGGTGTCCGTGGCAGCGACGTCGGTGGTGTCTTCGGTCGTTGCAGCGCCATCTTCGGTGTTGCCATCCGTCTCCGAAGCGTCGGCTTCCTTGCCGTCATCGGCGGCACCTTCGTCCTCGGACTTCTCGTCATCCTCGTCCTTGGCGTCTTCTTCCTTGGCGCCCTCGTCGGAAGCACCGTTGTCAGTGGCACCTTCATCCTTGGCGGCATCGTCACCCGCAGCCGCATCTTCCGACTTCCCGTCTTCGGAATTCGCGTCCTCAGACTTTTCCTCGGTCGTCCCTTCGTCCTTGGTCTCTGCCTCGTCGGCGGGCGCCGCAGAGGCCAACTCGATCGGCGTTCCGTCGGCCTTATTCAGATAGACAATCAGGTTGACGCGATCCTGGTCCTTTTTAATGCCGCCAAACGTCATCTTGGTGCCTGACGCGTACTTCTTGGGGCTCTTCAGAAACTCGCCCAACGCTGTCAGGTCCCAGTCGCCTTCCAGCGCCGTCAGCGCCCCGGAAAAGGAGTATCCGTCGACAGAAGCGATATCGCGGCCGACGACGCCCCACAGGCTGGGGCCAACACCGTCATGGGCGCCTTCCGCCATCTTGTGGCAGGACGAGCACTTCTTGTAGGTCTTCTCACCTGCTGCCACGTCAGCCGACGCCAAGAGCGCGCCATAATCGATCACGACAGGCTCTGCTCCGCCAGGGTCCGGCGCGTCCGCGATCTCCAGCGCGAAGGCCAGCGGCTCCTCGTGCCCATGGCTTTCGCCATTGCCATAGATCTGGCCGCTGACAAAATGCAGCAACATGAACAGCAGTCCTGCCGCCAGTACGCCGCCTGCGATCTTGTTGAATTCGGTCGAGTCCATGCTCATACCCTTCTCGTCCGGCCACAAAGGCCGCCAAACAATCTGAGTTTCTGTAGCGCCTTCCCCTCGGTTCCATCAAGGGATAGAAGGCGCGACCAATCGCCATCGCTTGCGATGGGTCGGGCTGAAGGAGGGGCCAAAAATGGGATTCTTGTCTTGAATTCGAACGGTGCCGAGAAAATCGCCTTCCAGGGCGAACTTGGGGCTTATTCCCATCAAGCCTGCCGCGAGGTTTATCCGGGGCTGGAGCCATTGCCCTGCCCGACCTTCGAGGCGGCTTTGGAGGCGGTGCGCGCGCGCCGCGCCGATCTGGCCATGATGCCGATCGAAAACTCGACCTATGGCCGGGTTGCCGATCTGCACCATCTGCTGCCGACCTCCGGGCTTTATATTATCGGCGAGCACTTTGTGCCGGTACACCTGCAATTGCTGGGCATCCCGGGGGCGACGCTGAATGGTGTGACCGATGCACATAGCCACACAGTCGCACTGGGCCAGTGCAAGGCGTTTTTGGGTGAATACGGCATCAAAGCGGTCATTCACGCAGACACAGCGGGGTCCGCTGCGATGGTCGCTTCGGCCGCCGATCCGACACAGGCCGCCATTGCATCGCGCCTGGCCGGAGAAATCAATGGGCTGGAGGTTCTGGCAGAAAATATCCAGGAGTTCGATCACAACAGGACCCGCTTTCTGGTCATGTCACGCCAGCGAATCGAGGCCGAACCCGACAGCAAGACCGCAATGACAAGCTTTGTCTTCGAAGTCCGCAACGTCCCGGCAGCACTTTACAAAGCGATGGGCGGCTTCGCGACCAATGGCGTGAACATGGTCAAACTGGAAAGCTATATGTTGAACGGATCGTTCAGCGCGACCCAGTTTTATGCCGAGATCGAAGGTCACCCTGAAGACCCAGGTGTCGTTCATGCCTTCGAAGAACTTGGCTTCTTCACCAAGCACATGAAGGTACTTGGCGTCTTCCCACGCTCACCGAACCGCAGCGAGTGATTGCCACGATTCGAGCTTAAGTTCGCGACCAGGAGCGGACCCACCGAGAACCCCTCTTCAGATGGCAGCGCCGCGATGGCATTGGCTTCTTCGGTTCTGCGAGGCGGTTTCAGCCGCGTCCGGGGGCCCTGTTCGCCAACCAACGAACGCGACTAATCACCATCCCGATTTGACAGCCCGCCGCTCACGGGGGACGTTCGGCCAAAGCGCGAAAGGCCGCCAATGACCGACGATCCCGAAAGCTGGGAACCCGAGATAGCCGAACTGCGCCGCCGCCAGGCGCTTGGCCGCGGCATGGGCGGGCCGGAAAAGCTGGAGCGTCAGCGATCGAATTCGCGCCTGAACGTGCGCGAACGCATTGACCGGCTGGTTGATCCCGGGACCTTCGACGAAGTCGGCGTATTGGGTGGCCGCGCCGAATACGATGACAACGGCGAAATGACCGATTTCCTGCCGGCCAACTATGTCTTTGGCCGTGCGCGGCTGGATGGCAGGCTGGTTGTGGTCGGCGGCGACGACTTTACCGTCCGGGGCGGGGCCAACGATGCGTCGATTCGCGAGAAGAATATCCAGGCCGAAACAATGGCGCACGATCTGCGCTTGCCGATCGTCCGGCTGATTGAAGGCACCGGCGGCGGCGGGTCTGTCAAAACGATCGAAACCATCGGCCGAACCTATGTCCCCTCGAACCCTGCCTGGGACATGGTGGCCGCGAATATGGGCACTGTCCCGGTCGTATCGCTGGGGCTTGGGCCGGTTGCCGGACTGGGCGCTGCGCGGATGGCCGCCAGCCACTATTCGGTTTTGGTCGATGGCGTCAGCCAAATGTTTGTCGCCGGACCCCCGGTGGTCAAACGGATCGGACAGGATCTGACGAAAGAAGAACTGGGCGGTGCCAAGATCCATGCCAAGAACGGCGCCGTGGACGATTTGGCTGCCAGCGAGGACGAAGCCTTTGCGATGGCGAAAAAGTTCCTGTCCTACCTGCCATCCTCGGTCGACGAAGTTCCCGCCCGCACCGAAAACACCGACCCGGCAGACCGTGCCGACGACTGGCTGATACGTGCGATCCCAAAGGACCGGCGAAAAATATATAAAATGCGGCCCATCGTCGAGGCGTTGGTCGATCAGGGCAGTTTTTTCGAGATCGGCCGGCACTGGGGCCGCCCGTTGATCACCGGGCTTGCGCGGTTGGACGGGTGGCCGGTTGCAGTCGCCGCTTCCGATCCGCGCCATTATGGCGGCGCGTTCACGGCGGATGCCGCTGCCAAACTGACCCGTTTCGCAGATCTGGCTGAAACCTTTCACCTGCCGGTCGTCTTTCTTGCCGACATTCCCGGATTTCTGGTCGGCAAGGAAGCCGAACAGACTGGCACGATCCGGCAGGGCGTGCGCGCGCTTTCAGCCATCCATCAGGCAACTGTTCCCTGGTGCTCGATCATTATCCGCAAGGCGTTCGGTGTCGCGGGCGGCGCGCAGATTGTCCACCATGGTTATCGGTATCGCTATGCCTGGCCGTCGGGCGATTGGGGATCATTGCCGGTCGAAGGCGGTATCGAAGCCGCCTACAAAGCCGAAATTGCCGCCGCTGATGACCCCGAAGCGCACCGCGCCGCAATCGAAGAACGGTTAAACCAGATGCGGTCCCCCTTTCGCACAGCCGAAGCCTTTGCCGTCGAGGATATTATCGACCCGCGCGAAACCCGCGCCAAGCTGTGCGCCTTTGCCAACAACACCGCCCATCTGCGCCGCCCCGGAAAGGCGCGCTTTTTCATGCGGCCTTAGGGACGGCAGCGATGAACACGCACAGCTCCGTCCCCGGTAATCTGCACGACGCGCTGCAACAGGCCGATCTGCGTGTCCTGATCATGGTGCTGTTCCATCTGACCGGGGACGAAAAATGGCTGTCCGATCGCTTTCGGCCGGGCCGCGACGTTAACCTGATCGCCGACGAAGATGCCGGATTCGCGCCCGATATTCAGGCAGAGATCATTGCCAAGGCTGCCCGGATTTTGGAGGTACCGCCACCCCCGGCGATCCAAGATCCCGGCGACGCGCTGATGGTGCGGATGATGCGCCATTGCCTGTCCGAGAATGTCGGCGAAGAATACGCCCCTATGATGCGCGAGGAGATGGGGTTCGTCCCGCGTCAGGTCGCGTGGAACCACGAGCCGACAGTCCGGCCCGACACCCCGGTCGTCATCGTGGGCGCCGGGGAAAGCGGGATCGCGCTGGGCGCAAATCTCCGGGCGCTGGGAATTCCCTATCTTATTCTTGAAGAGCAGAACGAAGTCGGCGGCACCTGGCTGGTCAACAACTATCCGGGATGCGCAGTGGACACGCCGAACCACGCCTATTCCTTCAGCTTCGGTTCGCGCCAGCCCTGGACACGCTTCTTTTCCCGGCGTGATCAGCTGCTGGATTATATGATCGAGCGATCCCACGAGTTCGGCATTCGCGGCAATATCCGGTTTGGTCACCGCGTAACGCGCTGCGATTGGGACGAGGCCGGCGCCCGTTGGCGGGTGACGGTCGAAACCCGTGAAGGCGTAGAGATAATCGAGGGCTGGGCACTGATATCCGCAATCGGTCCGATTTCGAAACCGCACAAACCGAACTTCCGGGGCTGGCGCGACTTCGATGGGCCGATATTTCACGCCAATCGCTGGCCGGACGGCTTCGATATCGCAGGAAAACGGGTCGCCATCGTCGGCACCGGTGCATCGTCCATGCAGATCGTGCCCGCCATCGTGGACAAGGTCGATCACCTGACCGTCTTTCAACGCACGGCCCAATGGGTTCGCCATATCCCGCGGTTCAAGGACGAGATGACCCAGGGCCAGCGCTGGTTGCTGCAGAACGTGCCCTTTTATGTGGAATGGTTCCGCTTTGCGATGCTGTGGCGCTATGGCGACGGGCTACTGCGAACGCTGAAACGCGACCCGGACTGGCCGCATCCGGAACGCTCGATGAACCGCATGAATGACCGCCACCGCGTCCAGATGGCCGAGTTTATCGAGGCAGAGTTAGAGGGCCGCCCGGATCTGCTGGCAAAGTGCGTGCCGGACTATCCGCCCTATGCCAAACGCATCCTGTTGGACAATGGCTGGTATCAGTCGCTGCGCAAGCCGAATTGCGATCTGATCACGGACCGCATTAAGCGGATCGAACGGGACGGTATCCGCAGCAGCGACGGTGCGTTGCACCGGGCCGATATCATCCTGATGGCCATCGGGTTCCAGGTCTTCCAAAACGCCGCTGCGCTGAACGTTACGGGCCGTGATGGCCGCAATCTGCATAACGAATGGGCCGACGACGACCCAAAGGCCCATTTGGGCATAACGGCCCCCGGTTTTCCCAATATGTTCTTTATCCAAGGGCCGAACACTGTTCTGGCCCATGGCGGCAGCGCGATCTTCACGTCGGAATGCCAGGCCCGCTATACGGTCGGGGCCATCGTCCGCATGATCCAGGACGGCATTTCAACGATCGATGTGAAACAAGATGTGCAGGACGCCTATATGGCCCGGGTCGATGCCGAACATCGCGAGTTGGTCTGGGCGCATCCCGGTATGAAGCCGTGGTATCGCAACAAAAAGGGCCGGGTCGCCGCCGCGATCCCCTGGCGCCTGGTCGACTACCACGAAATGACCCGCGACCCCGATTTCAGCGAGTACCGGCTGACCAAGCGGGGGTAGGCGATCCTGGCGGAAACAACCCAAGGTCCAGCACATGAAACCGGGCACACTTGATCGGCGCAGAACTCATCTGCGCCGCCCGGTAGTCGGGAAAATGTCTTAGATCTGCTGTGTCAACGTCATCTGGTTATTGAAAATGCCGCGACGGGACTCCAACGTATCCGCATCGGCCGCATGTCCACCCGAAGGGGCACCAGATGGACCAACAATTGTCCGCTTTTTCGGCCCCCGGCCGGTTTTACCGCGGGAATCTGCATACCCATTCAACCAACTCGGACGGTGTCTATAACACGGAGGAGACCTGCGCCCGATATGCGCGCGAAGGCTATGACTTTATCTGTCTGTCGGACCATTATGTTGGCCTCTATGGCTATCCGATCAGCGACACGCGCGCCTATCGGACAGCCGGATTTACCACGATCCTTGGGGCCGAACTTCACACTGGCCGGATCGGCAATGGCGAAATCTGGCACATCCTGGCGGTTGGTTTGCCTTTGGATTTCCAACCCCCGCACGCACCCAACTTTGACGGCGCCCAATCGGGTGAAACCATGCCCGATCTGGCGCGCCGCAGTGCCGCGGCAGGTGCCTTCGTCGCGATCGCCCACCCGCAATGGTACAACCTGACGCTAGAAGACGCGCGCACCATCGATGCAGCGCATGCGGTTGAAATCTACAATCACGGTTGCGAGGTCGAATGTGACCGCGGCGACGGCACGGCAATCTGGGATCTCCTGCTCGCCGACGGCAGGCGCCTCAGCGGGTGCGCCACGGACGACGCCCATTTCCGGGGGCCCGATGCCTTTGGCGGCTGGGTCATGGTCAAGGCCGAAAGCCGCGACCCGGACGCGCTGCTGACAGCCCTGAAGATCGGCAATTATTACTCCTCGGAAGGCCCCCGGCTGCACGATGTCCGGATCCAGGACAAGAAGGTTCATATAAACTGCTCACCGGCCAACCGGATCATGGTGCTGGGTGCCGGGGCTGCGTCGAAGCAGGCATTTGGAACCGACATCACCGAGGCGTCGTTCCCGCTCGCCCGGTTCAAACCTGGCGGTTGGCTGCGCGTGGTCGTCGCCGACCGCTTTGGCCGCCGTGCGTGGTCGAACCCGAGCTGGCTGGGCTAGGATCTAAGACCCATACCTGTTGGCGTGGTCGCGCGCCTGTCCCCGCGGAAAAGCTCAAGCCGGCTGCATCGAATGTCGCCGCGCCACCCGCACAACTCCATCCCGATCCCCGCTTGCCCCGCCCCGAATCCGCTCTACAGTAAACTCATCGGCAGATGGGGTGTGTATGTACGACGAGATGTCCGGCGAAGGTGACGAAACTCGCGCTCCGTATACGCGGGTGGCTGATTGGATCGAGGCCTGCGGGACCGAGCTTTTGCACAAACGATCGGAAGAAGCGGAAGCGATATTCCGGCGCATCGGCATCACATTCGCTGTCTATGGCGAAGGCGGGGACCCGGAACGGCTGATCCCGTTCGATCTGGTTCCGCGTGTATTCTCTGACACCGAATGGCGGCGGCTGGACAAAGGCATCCGCCAGCGCGCACGGGCGCTGAATGCGTTTCTTTACGATGTCTATCACCGCGGAGAGATCCTGCGCGCCGGTATCGTTCCGGCGGATCTGGTGTATCAGAACGAAGCCTTCATCCCCGCAATGGTCGGTGTCGAACCGCCGGGCAAAGTCTATTCCCACATTGTCGGGATCGATATTGTACGAACCGGCGAGACCAGTTTTCAGGTCCTGGAGGATAACTGCCGCACGCCATCTGGCGTCAGTTATATGCTGGAAAACCGCGAAACGATGATGCGCATGTTTCCGGACCTGTTCGCGGGCGGGCTGGTGCGCCCTGTCGACGACTATGCAGCCTATCTTCTGAAAACGCTGGAGGAGGTTGCCCCGCCCGCCTGCAAGGACAAACCGAACATCGTTCTGCTGACGCCTGGTCCCTTCAATTCCGCCTATTACGAACATTCGTTCCTGGCCGATCTGATGGGTGTGGTTCTGGTCGAGCCGACAGACCTGTTCGTTGACGAAGGGCGCGTCTGGATGCGCACGACACGCGGGCCGCAAAAAGTCGATGTGATCTATCGCCGGATCGACGACGACTTTATCGACCCCATCACTTTCCGGCCGGAATCGCTGTTGGGTGTTCCCGGGCTTTTCGACGTCTATCGCGCCGGCGGTGTTACGCTGTGCTCGGCCCCGGGCGCAGGGGTCGCCGATGACAAGGCGATCTATTGTTTCGTGCCCGAGATGATCCGCTTCTATCTGGGCGAATCGCCGATTCTGGAAAACGTGCCGACCTGGCAATGCGCCAAGCCGGACGAGCGCGCCTATGTGCTCGACCATCTGGACGAGGTTGTTGTCAAAGAGGTCCACGGTTCCGGCGGGTACGGGATGTTGATCGGCCCGATGGCCAGCCGGGAAGAGCGCGAAGCTTATGCCAAGCGGATCCAGGCTGATCCCGCTGATTTTATTGCCCAACCGACGCTCGACCTTTCGACTGTACCATCGCTGTCTCCGGCTGGTGTGGCCGGGCGCCATGTCGATCTGCGCCCCTATTGCCTGGTCGGAAAGCAGATGCGTCTGGTCCCCGGCGGATTGACCCGCGTTGCCCTTAAAGAAGGGTCGCTGGTCGTCAACTCCAGCCAAGGCGGCGGCGTCAAGGATACCTGGGTACTGACAGAATGAGTACGATCCTGCTCTCGCGCCAGGCTCAAAGCCTTTACTGGTTGTCACGCTATCTCGAGCGCGCCTCGTCCACCGCACGATTGATCGAGATGGGTCTTCGGATGACCATGCTGCCCGGGTCGTTCACACGGCTTGAATGGCGGTCTGTTGCCGCCGCAGCCGGTTGCCTTGACGCCTTCGCCGACCCTGACAACATCACCGAAGCCGATATCGTCGAAACATTGGTCCTCAACGGCGAAAATGCCTCCTCGATCCGAACTTGCCTGGAGCGGGGCCGGAACAATGCCCGCGCCGTGCGCACGGCCCTGTCGCGTGAAATGTGGGAGGCGATCAACGATGGCTGGCGCACGCTGGAGCTGATGGACCCAGCCGAGGCCAAGCGCGATCTGCCCGGTGTTCTCGACTGGGTCAAATCCCGCGGTGCTTCGGTGCGCGGCGCGTCCATGGCCACGATGCTGCGCAATGACGGTTACAGCTTTCTGGGGCTTGGCGGATATATCGAACGTGCGGACATGACGCTGCGCCTGCTGTCGGTCAAAGCGAATGTCCTGTTGCCGGAAACCGATGTGATCGGCGGCGAGCGGGATCACCACCAGTGGACATCCGTCCTGCACGCGACATCCGCCATGCGCGCCTATCACCATGTGGGACAGGGCGATTACAGCCCCGATACGATTGCCGACTTTCTGATCCTCAGCACCGCCTATCCGCGCTCGGTTGCCTTTGGGTTTGCCAAAATCCAACACTGCCTCAAGCTGCTGCAGGACGCCTATGACAGGGATTTGCCATCGCACGGCGTTGCATCCCTGGTCGTTCAGGAACTGGGCCGATTGAAAATGGGAGAGATATTCCAAATCGGTTTGTCGGACTTTCTCAGCGACACGATCGGCACGACGAACCGTCTGAACACCGAAATCTCAAACGACTTTCATTTCTAGGCGCCCAGATGCTGCTGACCGTCGAACATATCACTCGGTACCAATACCACCCTGAAGCCACGGGTTTGGCGCTGCGCATGAAACTGCACCCGGGCGACAGTACGGCGCAGAACCTGCGGGATTGGACCGTTACGGTGAACGGATCCGAAATTGCCCCGCTGTTGACCGATGGCGCCGGTGACCGCGTCGCCCTTTGGCATGCCGGGCAGGCGTTGACCGAGGTTGAAATCGCCGCCCGTGGAACGGTCGAGACGACCGACACCACCGGGGTTCTGGGCCAGCACCGCGAGATGATGGCACCCGCTGTTTATTTGCGTGAAACGCCGGTGACCCGGCCGTCAGCCGTCATCGAGGCCATTGCGGATGGGGTCGCTGAAGGCGAGGTTTTGGCAAGGTTGCACGCGCTGTCGGCATCTGTTTGCGAGGCCGTCGCCTACAAATCCGGCGCGACCGAGGCGACGACGACCGCCGCCGAAGCGGCCGCTAAGGGCGAGGGCGTTTGCCAGGATCAGGCCCATATTTTCCTCTCGGCCGCCCGGGCGATGGGCATCCCGGCGCGCTATGTCACCGGGTATCTGCTGGACCCGGATTTGTCCGGCGAGGAAACCGAGCAAACCCACGCCTGGACCGAAGCGCATGTCCCGGGACTGGGATGGGTCGGCTTCGATATCACCCATCAACTTTGCCCGACCGATGCCTATATCCGGCTGGCCAGCGGTCTGGATGCGGTCGATGCTGCGCCCATCCGCGGCACCTTTTCGGGTGAAACCGATCAAGATTTGACGTCGACGGTACGTGTCGCTCACGCCGCATCACAAAGCCAACAGTAGACGCCGGAACACTTTCCAACTTGCGTTCTATTCTGCAGAAATTTACCGTGGTTTAGCCGTGGCAGGGATCGCCGAAGGCTGTGGCGTGGTGCGTATTGCACCGCCGAACGTCAGAGAAATCCCGATCAAACCAGGACCAGGACAGGGTGCACAAAATGACGTTAAGGGAAGTGACCGCAAATCAGAGCGCTGGCGTCGACTGCCGGGGCGTGCCGATTTCATATGGCGACAAGAACGCGATCGAGGGGTTGGAGCGTGCAATGCTGACCGCCCTGTCCTTCCGGGGCGATGCGATTGCGCAAATCGACGAGGTATTGGCCGAGCACCCGCAATTCGTCATGGGCCATCTGTTCAAAGCAGCGTGGCTGACCCAGGCGATGGAAACACGCATCTATTCAGAAATGGTCGTTGCCCTGGAAAATGCCGCCCTGTTGTCGGGCCGGGCCAACAATCGCGAGCTCGGGCACCTCGCTGCAGTGCGTAATTGGGTAAATGGCGACTTTTACGGCGCGGTTCAGGTCTGGGAAGATATCCTGACCCGCTATCCGCGCGACCTGATCGCCCTGCAACTCGCACATCTATCGCATGTCCTGTTGGGCGATATCCCCGGTCAGCGCGATACGGTCGCCCGGGTCTTCCCGGAATGGGATGAAACGATCCCGGGATATGAATTCGTTCTCGGGTTCTACTCGTTCGGGCTGGAAGAAAACGGCGACTATTACCGGGCTGAAGAGTTGGGACGCGAGGCCATCGCGATCCGCCCCGATAACCCGTACGCGGTCCACGCTGTCGGGCACGTCATGGAAATGCGCGGCAGACAATCGGGCGGCATCCGTTTCATGTCCGACAATGCCCATCACTGGGGCACTTCGAATTTTGCCAATCACCTGTGGTGGCACACGGCGCTGTTCCATTTGGACGTGATGGACACATCCAGCGTCATGGATATCTACGACAACCATCTGAGGTCGGCCGGTGAAGGCGAGCGCTACGAGGAACTCGACAGCTCCGCGCTCCTCTGGCGCTTGAACCTGACAGGTGTCGATGTCGGGAACCGTTGGCAGGACCTTTCGCGGCGCTGGGCCCCGGCGGCGCAGGACACGCTTTACGCCTTCAACGATGTTCACGCGATGATGGCTTACTGCGCGGCGGGTGATACCGACGCTCAGGACCAGCTGCTTTCAGCAAACGAGCGGTATCTCGAGAACGCGTCCGACGCCAACGCTGCAATGAGCCGCGAGATCGGTGTCCCGTTCTGCCTGGCGATCCGCGATTTCGAGAACCGCGATTACGGCGCATGCGTCGATCGCCTGGTTCCGGTGCGCTACATGACCCACAAGCTGGGCGGGTCGTACGCCCAGCGCGACGTCATCGGGTGGACCCTGCTTGAGGCAGCCCTGCGCGGCAAGCGTTACGAACTGGCACTGGCACTGGCCAACGAGCGCTGTGCCTTAAAGCCCACCAGCCCGCAAAACTGGACACAGGTCGCGCGCGCCCATGACGGAATTGGTCATCGCGACCGGGCCAGGCGGGCAAAGGCACGGGCCGAAGCATTGTACGCGGCATAGGCCGATAAATCTGGCTCCCGGCGCCACTGCACCGCCGCAAAATGGTCGAGTTTCGTTAACCTTACTTTGCAAAATGGCATGATTGCGCCGCAAAATCACGGTTTTGCGGCCGAACGAAATACAGTGTTCGACGATGTCCCAATTTGTTACTAGACCATCGCCTGCGAATCAACGTCTGGGGAATTCACGATGGTCGTGATTACTCCATAAGTTGCGTAAGTCGAAAATGCGAATGCGGAGACTATCAAGATGAAACAATTCACTTTCACCGATCCTTCAACAGGATTTCTGGCAACGCTCTCGGTTGTGGAAAACGGCGACGGCACACTCTCGGTCACGATTGATGTCGACGAGAGTACCGGCGCCACCGGTGACGTCCGCGCGATCTACTTCAACAACACCGGCGATCAGAACCTGGCCGGGCTGACAGCTACACCGGGCGAGACCGATGGCGATGCTGCGACCTCCAGCGACACCGATGACATCGCGCTGCGCCAAGACATCAACAAGGTGCGCTGGGTCGAATCGAAAGACACAAACGTCAACGGCCAGGTCATCAACGAAAACGACGGAGCCTTCGATACAGGTCTTGAGTTCGGATCACAGGGCATTGGCAACGACGATGTTCAGCATATGGAGTTTACGCTTTCCGCCGATGACCCGCTGACACTGGACAGCTTTGACTTTTCGACAGTCGGCTTCCGCGTCACCTCGGTCGGCGATGTCGATGGCAGCCGCAACGGTTCGCTGAAGTTAAGCGGCGAAGAAGTCATCCCGCCCCCGGTCGATTCCACGCTGGTCGCGCTCAACGATTATGGCATCGCCAATATTGAAGTCATCACGGGCGGCGAGGTCGATACCGTCGTTGACCCATTCGATCTTGGCTCGGCGATCAGCTGGGTGGTAAACGATTCCGATCCCGACGGAGATAGCTTCGAATTGATCTCGGTGTCCGGCGCCAACGGAACCAGCGATACGGATGCTGACGGCGACGATTGGTTCGGCTGGGTCGATGGCGATGTCGGCGGAGAGATCAGACTGAACGGCGTAACCGGCGAGGTTCAGATCCGCGATTTTGACGGCGAACTTTTCAGCTTCGACCAAACCTCGATCAGCTACACGATCGAAGATTCAACGGGCGTGACCGCAACCGCAGTTGTTACGGTCGAGCTGTTCGAGTTCGACTGACGCGCTGTCCAGTTGCACAGAAAGTTAGCGCCGGCACCCCGCGGTGCCGGCGAATTCTTTTTGGGTTTCCCGAAACAGATTGTTTGCCGGTCAGGCAATCGACAACCTTCAATCCAGGGAATCCGGCGGCAACGGTTCCACCGTTACCGGGTTTTGCCGAACGAATTGCCATCTGACAGCAATGCTGGATGCACCATGTCGGCCTGATGAATTTCCCCAACCAGGCAAGAATCACCCGGCTCTCTAAATCCGCAGCATTTCGGTGCGCCTACATATTTTGTTAATGTAATTCACGGGGCCACGGCAAATGCTTTACGTTCAAGACACTAATTCATCATCGTGACATCGACTATTTGTGTGCTACAATTTCTTCGTAGTTGTCGGGAAAGTTGGCCTTTGAAGAAGTGTAGTCATGGCAGTTTCAAAACCGAAGCGGATCGTTATGCATTGGACCGCCGGTGAATACGATATGTCGTCAAGCGACTATGAAAAGTACCATGAAGTTGTTGAAGGGGACGGCACCCGCAGGCTGTGCAAACGCAGACCAGAGGCGAACAACAACGTAAATGACGGCGACTATGCAGCACATGTGCGCGCGCTGAATACCGGGTCCATCGGACTGGCCATGTGTTGCATGAAGAAGGCAAAGTTTCATCCGTTCCGGAAGGGCAAGTTCCCGATGACCGAGGAGCAGCTTGAAGCCTTCATTGATATGGTTGCCGAATACGCAGAAACATATGACATCCCAATTGATCGCCGCC
This sequence comes from uncultured Limibaculum sp., assembly GCA_951813525.2. GTDB lineage: Bacteria > Pseudomonadota > Alphaproteobacteria > Rhodobacterales > Rhodobacteraceae > Thermohalobaculum. The sequence goes on along the minus strand of CATOTJ020000001.1, from coordinate 698,325 downwards.
ATGTCTTGTCGCACGAGGAAGTGGACGCAACCCTCGGCGTGCCGCAGGACAAGTGGGACATCCAGTGGTTGCCGCATATGGCAAAACCAGATGACGTTGTGAAAGTATGAGATGTCCTGCGAGAGAAGATATCAGCTGCTCGGGAACGAAAGTTCGATGCAACTCCCGCCGTATCGAGGTTCGATGACGAAGACTTCATCGATCAGCTGATCAAGCGCTTAAAGAACGAACTGGGCTGACGGCCCAGACTGCCTGTTCCGAATCCGCCCGCCATTCTAAGCAGCGGATACGTGGAAATCACATTGATACCCGCCCGCAACATTGCGGTCCCTTTTACGGACCCCGTGAAGGCCGCGTTGGCCGTGCCGAACCTGGCCCGCCAAAGGCGTGACCGTGCTTAGTGCACCGCTTCGCGCGACAGCTTTACGATTGTTTCTTTCAGGTGCAGTTTTTCACGTTTCAGCGCCAGGATTTCCAGATGATCGACCCCAGGGTGCTGTTCCTCTTCCTTAATCTTGATCTTCAGTGCCTGATGGCGTTGACGCAGATGATCGAGATGAGATCCGAGATTCATGAACTGCCTCCATTTGTTGTTAGCCCTTCGACTAAACCACCCTTGCGTCGAATTGTCACCAAAAGCTTAACGCGAACCGGGCGGTTCCTTTTCACTTAGCAGGTTATACTAACGTGCATTGATCAGAACTCATGGGCCCATTTACGGCTACCGATTGATGAGATGCGCCAGGGCTGTTCGATGAGCTTGTTCCAACTGTCACAGCAGTGCGCGACGATGTCGTCGTAGTTTTTGAAGACCCGGTTTGAGAGCCAGTTGTCGCGTATGAATTGCCAGATGTTTTCGACTGGATTCAGTTCTGGCGACCGGGCCGGGATTGGAACGAGTGTGATGTTTTCCGGCACATCGAGCTTCGGTGTCGTGTGCCATCCGGCCTGATCGAGCAGCAGGATGGCGTGTGCGCCTGGGGCGACTTCGGCGCTGATCAGCTTCAAGTGCTCCACCATGGCATAGGTGTCGCAGAACGGCATGACGAGGCCGGCACCCTTGCCTTCCGCCGGGCAGATTGCGCCGAAGATATACGCCCATTTCGTCCGCTGATCGTGTGGCGCACGGGGACGCGTTCCTCGCCGCGCCCAACGTCGTGTGATCTTGTTCTTCTGGCCGACCCTGGCTTCATCTTGAAACCAGACCTCTACGGGCGGCCAGCCTCGCTTGATGCGGATGGCTGTGACGACGTCGCCGAAGTTTTTTTGAACATCTCGATCGCCTCCTCATCCTGCGCGTAGTGCTGCGGGCGCGCTGTGAGTTTGCGATATCCCAAGGCGTGCAACTCGCGGCCAACGGTATGACGGCTGACCGAAACGCCGAACTCTTCGTATAGCCAGAACGCAAGGTCGACGAGGCGCCAGCGCACAACCCCATCGAGATAGGGACGCGGGCCTGACTCGACCGCCGCCGCGAGCGCGGTGCGCTGCTCAGCCGTCAGGAGCGGTGCCTTGCCCGGTGCCTTCCGCGTCGTCAGCGCATCCGGGCCGCCGTCGTTGAACCGCAACACCCAATCCCGGATCACCTGAAGGCCAACCCCGCCCGTGCGCGCCGCATCGCTCCGCGAGCCTCCGTCAAGGACAACTGCCAGAGCGAGAAGCCGCCGCGTCTGATCCGCTTCATCGCTCTTCCGCGCCAGACGTCGAAGATCCGTTCCTGTATAATCCAATCTGATCTGAACAGCAGACCCCATGGCAAAAACTCCTCTGTTTTCCATGGTGAATCAGATCAAGATCGGGCCGGAAATCCCCTTCCGTGAGTCCGAGTCATTGCGCCGCAGTATAATGCGGTTTCGACAAGCTTTGCCCAGAACGCAGCGCCGATCGGTGCGGTACGGTCGTCAAAGTCGTAATGAGTGTTATGCAAGGGCGCTGAATCGCCGTTTCCGATAAAAACGAAGGCTGCGGGTCGTTCATTTGCCAGAAACGCGAAATCCTCGGCGCCCATCGTTGGGGGGATATTGCGGTCGACATTTTCCGGCCCGACAACCGTTTCCAGAACGTCTGAAACGAATGCAGCCTCGTCGGCATCATTGACAGTGGCCGGATGACACTCTGGTTCGATTTCAAAGTGCACTTTGACCCCCATCGCGCGCGCTACGTTCTCGCAGATAAGATGCATTTCCGCGCCAATCTGCCGGGTGACTGCATCGTCGAATGCCCGAACCGTCCCCGCAATGATCGCTTCATCCGGGATCACGTTGAAAGCCGTGCCCGATTGGAACTTGGTGACGGACACGACGGCAGGTTGGATGGGATCGACCTTGCGCGCGACAATGGTTTGCAGGGCGCTCACGATCTGCGCGCCCGCGGCAATCGGGTCGTTTGTCAGGTTGGGCACTGCGCCATGCCCGCCGCTGCCGCGCACCCGGATATCAAAGACCCCCGCCGCCGCCATCTGCGGCCCTGGCCGCAGGCCGAACTGGCCCACCGGCATCCCCGGCCAATTGTGCATGCCATAGACCGATTTCGCTGGGTAACGATCGAATAGCCCGTCTTTGATCATCGCATCGGCGCCGGTGCCATCCTCCTCCGCCGGTTGGAAACAGAAATAGACCGTGCCGTCGAAGTTTCGGGTTTCGGACAAATGCCGCGCCGCACCCAGCAACATGGTGGTGTGTCCGTCATGGCCGCAGGCGTGCATGATCCCGGGGTTTTGCGAGGCGTGGGGCAGCCCGGTCTCCTCGGGCATCGGCAGCGCATCCATATCGGCGCGTAACATGACCCCGTCACCCGGGCCGTTCCGTCCATGCAGGACGCCGACAACGCCGGTTTTACCGACGCCCTCGGCAACATCGTCAAACCCCCAATCGCGCAGTTTTTCCGCTACCACATCGGACGTCCGGGTTTCGCGTTGAGACAGCTCCGGGTTGCGGTGAAAATCTCGGCGCCATTCGGTCAGATCATCGGCCATTGCGGCGATGGAGTTTGGAATCGGCTGCATGGGCACGCTCCTCTAAAAGGTCAGCGCCGCGCCGTCCCGCAGGATCGCAGCAGCGGCGGCGGTATAGTCGTCTCCGTCGCGATCATGGGCGGCGCCGTCGTGCAGCACAAGGGGCGCCAACAGGCGCAGCGGCGTGCGCGACACCTTCTGCGCACGCACGATCACCCGCTTTGCACTGCGCCCGGTCCGGGCGGTCAGAGGCAAAACCTCGATCGCGCCCGCCGGACCTTCCAGCGCGGCCAGGATGCCTGCCAACTGCTCGGCACGTTGGATGATCACGATCTGCCCGCCCGGCCGCGTCCGCGCCAATGCAGCGCGGATCCAGACGTCGACGCCGTCCAGCGCACGCCGGGCCCTGTCGCGTCCGGGATCGGGCGAGGGCGTTTCGCCGGGCGGATACCAGGGCGGGTTCAGCATCACCGCGTCGAAAACCCGTGCCCGCAGAGCAGCCGGCATGGCCGCCACATCGCCTTCATGCACCTCCAGCGCTGCATCGTTCAGCGCCGCGTTCTGTCGGGCAAGCGCCGCATATTCGGGCTGAATCTCGACCCCGTGCAGTCGAACTCCCGGCACACGGGCCGTTAAACAAAGGGCCGCCGATCCGACCCCGCACCCAAGGTCCAAAACTGTATCGCCCGCCTGCGCCGAGACCGCAGCGGCCATCAGGACAGGGTCGGTTGCCGCGCGATAGCCATGGACTGGCTGCCGCACACGCACACGCCCGTTTAACAACCCGTTTTCAGTGACTTCGTCCGGAATCAAAATTCCGTCCCGCCCCCATAAGGTTCGATCCCATTGTCGACCAAGACAACCCGCGCCTCGGCGGCAAGATCAGGGTGCACGACCAACCGGCGCGGCAATACGCCAATCGACCCTTCAAGCACGCTCATGTTTACGTCCAAGGGAAACGACTCGATGCCTTCGGCCTTCAGCAGGGCCGTGGCAAACGGAATAACGGTGGGGTCGGTGGTGCGTAAAATCTCTTCCATCAAGGAAGTGTAGGGGATGAGCGCACAGCCGTCGAGAGGAGCGACGATGACAGCGCCGTTCGAGCAGCTGACCGGTATGGTTGCTGACGACCTGCGGGCGGTCAATGTACTGATCGCACAGCGCATGTCGTCTGAACACGCACCGCGTATCCCCGCCATTTCCGCCCATCTGATCGAAGCGGGCGGGAAACGCCTGCGCCCGATTCTGACGCTGGCGGCAAGCCAGCTCTGCGGCTATGAGGGCGGCGACCACGTCAAACTAGCCGCGACGGTCGAGTTCATCCACACTGCAACGCTGCTGCATGACGACGTCGTTGATGAAAGCAGCCAACGGCGCGGGCGCAAAACGGCAAACATCCTGTGGGACAACAAATCTTCGGTTCTGGTGGGGGATTATCTCTTCAGCCGGGCGTTCCAGCTGATGGTCGAGACGGGGTCGCTGCGCGTCCTCGATATCCTCTCGAACGCGTCGGCCGTGATCGCCGAGGGGGAGGTATTGCAACTATCGACCGCGCACGATCTGGCAACCGATCAGACGCGGTACGAACAAGTGATCTACGGAAAAACCGCCGCGCTGTTCGAAGCGGCGGCAAAGGTCGGCGGCGTAATCGCCTGTGCAGCGGAAGGACAGGTCGAAGCGCTGGCCACCTATGGCCGCAGCCTCGGCATGGCGTTCCAGTTGTCCGACGATTTCCTGGACTATGGGGGCGAAAGCGCGGCATTGGGCAAAAACACCGGCGATGACTTTCGGGAAGGTAAAGTGACACTTCCCGTCATCCTGGCGTATGCTGCAGCCGACGATCAAGCACGTGCTTTTTGGCAGCGCACAATCGGCGATGGCCAGCAATCGGATGCCGACCTCGCGACCGCCTTGGGATACTTTTCGGCGGCGGGCGCCTTGTCTGCAACGCAAGCCCACGCAAGGGCCGCCGCAGATCAGGCGATTGCCTCTCTCACGGTATTTCCCGACAGCCCGATGCGAAGAGCGCTGGAACGGATTGCTGATTTTGTCGTCACGCGGCAATCTTGAAGAGCTCACCGTTATTCCGCGCTTGTGAGCAACTGCAGCAAACCATATAGTCCGCGCCTGTTTCGATCCGGCTGGGAGAGATCGCATGAAGAAAGTTTTTGCCACCGCTGCCGAGGCGCTGGACGGTCTGCTCAACGATGACATGCTGATCGCCGCCGGCGGGTTCGGGCTGTGCGGCATCCCTGAAAACCTGATTACCGCGATCCGTGAAAGCGGGGTCAAGGGCCTTACGGTTGCCTCCAACAATGCGGGTGTCGACGACTTCGGCCTGGGCCTGTTGTTGCAGGATAAACAGGTGAAAAAGATGATCAGCTCCTATGTCGGAGAAAATGATCTCTTCATGCAGCAATATTTGTCGGGGGAGTTGGAGATCGAGTTCAACCCGCAGGGAACTCTTGCCGAACGCCTGCGCGCGGGCGGCGCCGGAATTCCGGGTTTCTACACCAAGACTGGCGTCGGCACCCAGATCGCCGAAGGGAAGGAACTGAAGGATTTCGATGGTGAAACGTACGTGCTGGAGCGCGGGATCATCGCCGATTTGGCCATCGTTAAGGCCTGGAAAGGCGACGCGCAGGGCAATCTGATTTACCGCAAAACAGCGCGCAACTTTAATCCGATGGTCGCGACGTCCGGCAAGATTACAATCGCCGAGGTCGAGGAATTGGTTCCTGTCGGATCGCTTGACCCGGACCTGATCCACACCCCGGGGATCTTCGTGCAGCGCATTATCGAAGCCGAACACGAAAAACGCATCGAACAACGCACAACGCGGGCCGCGTAGCATGGGTTTCATCCCATCCCGGCCGTCTAAGAAATTCTAGGAGAAGCTTATGCCCTGGGACCGCAATCAAATGGCTGAACGGGCCGCTCAGGAATTGGAAGACGGGTTCTATGTGAACCTTGGCATCGGCATCCCGACGCTGGTCTCGAACTACATCCCCGAAGGTGTCGACGTGACACTGCAATCCGAAAACGGCATGCTCGGCATGGGGCCGTTTCCGACGGATGAAGAAATCGACCCGGATCTGATCAATGCGGGCAAGCAAACGATCACGGAACTGGACCGAACCAGCTATTTCTCGTCGGCAGACAGCTTCGCCATGATCCGCGGCGGGCACATCAATCTGTCGATTCTGGGCGCGATGGAAGTTTCTGAAAACGGCGATCTGGCCAACTGGATGATCCCAGGCCGTCTTGTCAAAGGGATGGGTGGCGCGATGGACCTGGTCGCGGGCGTCAAGCGTGTCATCATCATCATGGATCACGCCAACAAAAAGGGCGAATCCAAGCTTTTGAAGGAATGCACACTGCCCCTTACGGGCAAGTCCGTCGTCGACCGTATCATCACTAACCTTGGCGTCTTCGATGTCACCGAGGCCGGATTGAAGGTTGTAGAACTGGCCCCGGAGGTCGAATTCGACGAAGTCCGCTCGATGACTGAAGCGACATTGGTCGAGTAGCAAACGACCTGGGCGCGGGAACCGCGCCCGACTTTCAATGTCAGACCGGTGCGGAAATCTCTTGCAGATGCACCGCCAACCGGATGGTTCCTGCGGTAAACGACCCACCCTCGGCCGTAATCTCCAGCGCCGTTCCGCCATAATAGGCCAATGGCTGCCCGCTGACTCCGTGGGCAAAGGACCCCAAAGCCGTGCCATAGCCCGACCCATATCGGGTGGTCGCACCGGCAACACCCAACGACCAGCCAGTTACCCCCGTGATCGCGTCCGTCACCCGCCCGGTAACGCCCAAAACGACCGCTTTGTCGGGTATTGTACCTGCCGTCACCGAACTGGCGCCCGTTGCCAGAATGTGATCAATCTCGACAACCCGCTGCACGGTGGTGGCCCCGCCTGGCGAAGCAGCGACCAGACCTGAAACCCATTTGGCGCCTGTCCAAACTGTCAGGGCAGCCTCGGCGGCAACCCAATACCGTGCGCCCGTCCAGGGCTGGGCAAACTCCCATCCTCCATTCAGGAACAAAGCGATCTCGCCGTCATGCCCGGCCCAGACGCCCGTTGCACCGCTCGCGACGATCCAGGCTTCGCCATCGCCGGGCGACCCGGGCGGGGTGGTCAAATCCTGGGCCTCGACGCGGCCTGCACCGAACGTATCGGCCCGGACGAGCGCCTCGTTCACTGTGACGTGCTTTTGCGCCTGCGCCGCATCAAGCAGCGGCATGGCAAATCTCATCGTGTCATACTGCGGCGCAATGACTCGGACTCACGGAAGGGGATTTCCGGCCCGATCTTGATCTGATTCACCATGGAAAACAGAGGAGTTTTTGCCATGGGGTCTGCTGTTCAGATCAGATTGGATTATACAGGAACGGATCTTCGACGTCTGGCGCGGAAGAGCGATGAAGCGGATCAGACGCGGCGGCTTCTCGCTCTGGCAGTTGTCCTTGACGGAGGCTCGCGGAGCGATGCGGCGCGCACGGGCGGGGTTGGCCTTCAGGTGATCCGGGATTGGGTGTTGCGGTTCAACGACGGCGGCCCGGATGCGCTGACGACGCGGAAGGCACCGGGCAAGGCACCGCTCCTGACGGCTGAGCAGCGCACCGCGCTCGCGGCGGCGGTCGAGTCAGGCCCGCGTCCCTATCTCGATGGGGTTGTGCGCTGGCGCCTCGTCGACCTTGCGTTCTGGCTATACGAAGAGTTCGGCGTTTCGGTCAGCCGTCATACCGTTGGCCGCGAGTTGCACGCCTTGGGATATCGCAAACTCACAGCGCGCCCGCAGCACTACGCGCAGGATGAGGAGGCGATCGAGATGTTCAAAAAAACTTCGGCGACGTCGTCACAGCCATCCGCATCAAGCGAGGCTGGCCGCCCGTAGAGGTCTGGTTTCAAGATGAAGCCAGGGTCGGCCAGAAGAACAAGATCACACGACGTTGGGCGCGGCGAGGAACGCGTCCCCGTGCGCCACACGATCAGCGGACGAAATGGGCGTATATCTTCGGCGCAATCTGCCCGGCGGAAGGCAAGGGTGCCGGCCTCGTCATGCCGTTCTGCGACACCTATGCCATGGTGGAGCACTTGAAGCTGATCAGCGCCGAAGTCGCCCCAGGCGCACACGCCATCCTGCTGCTCGATCAGGCCGGATGGCACACGACACCGAAGCTCGATGTGCCGGAAAACATCACACTCGTTCCAATCCCGGCCCGGTCGCCAGAACTGAATCCAGTCGAAAACATCTGGCAATTCATACGCGACAACTGGCTCTCAAACCGGGTCTTCAAAAACTACGACGACATCGTCGCGCACTGCTGTGACAGTTGGAACAAGCTCATCGAACAGCCCTGGCGCATCTCATCAATCGGTAGCCGTAAATGGGCCCATGAGTTCTGATCAATGCACGTTAGTATCAGACATTGGCTGTGATCACCCTCTCCGGTCCATATCCGTAGATTGCCGACAATCGCGCAACACCGATCTCGATGGTGCCCGCCGCACCATCGGCGGTCTGCATCACGGCGGAATAGTTAAACCCGGCGCCATCGACACCGGACGTTCGAAGTACCGACCCGCCTTGGCGGATCGTGATGCGAAAATGCTCGGATTCCTCGGCCAACGGCACGTCCACCGCCTGAAAGTTTTCGCCGCCCACACGGGTCGTGCGGATCCAATCGAGAAGCAGGTCACCCCCCGCCTCGTTGGCCCGCAGATGCGCAGGCGCAAAGGGTCGCAATCCGACACCTGGCCACGAACCGGTGAACGAGACGAACGACGGATGCGACAGATCGTACTGCGCCGGACCGACCTTCCAATACCTTTCGATCCCGATCTCGTGGGTCTCGACCGGTAACGCGATAACGGCCTGATCCAACAGCACAACACGTGATCCGGGCGGAATGGTTCCGGTCGACAAGACGTCTGTCCCACGCAGTCCGCGCAACAGTCGACCCAGCCGATAAAGATCAGTGTCGATCAGTTCCGCGTCTTGAAACTGAACGATTTCCCAATCTCCGTTCGGCAGTTCCACCGCCAACAGGTTCGCGCCGTTCAGGACCGCCCCCGGCGTCGCTGCAGAGATCGAGCCCACCGGAACCGTTATGTCCCACGCGACACGCTGCCAACGCCCCGGCGCTCCGGGTTCCAAAGCCGCCGCCGAAACGCCGATAACCGCTGGCGCCTGAACAGTTGCGGCCAACGAAAAACTTTCGCCATCCGCTGACTTCATCACCGCGACGTCGCCCGACCACGGATCGCCGGATACGGCCAGCCGCGGCTGATGGTCCGATGATCCATCGGCCAACGGCAAATCCATAACGACGACTTCCAAAGGCCCCGGCGGGCGTGACAGCTCCGGTTCCAATGTGCGCCCGACCGCCGGATTTGGCAGATACAACGCAGGCTCGACACGCACACATTCCAGAGACCGAGGCCCTTGATCGGTTATCCGGTCGATCCGATAGGTTTCGATCTGACCGGGCCCGTCCAGCGTCACGACATCGCCCGGCTCCAACGAAAGCATGGATGGCGGCAGGCTGAATCCGGCGGTTTCCTGAGCGCGCAGCGCCTCGGACAACCAACGGTCAGCGATTGCCTGCGCGCCCGATCCGGGCAACGCCAACTGAAAGGACGTCTCGGCCACGGCGATCTGCGCACCACCTGGCAGGCGGGCCTCTGCCGATCCGACCCTGTAATCGGCCTCGGCCTGTATATAACCCAATCGCACGGCATCGACCCGCGCCACCGCTTTGGCCTTCTGACGCTGTAATTGGGCACCGTCGGCCTCGATCATCCCGCTTTCGGTCAAGTCTGCCGCAGGCGACCCCTGGCGGCCAGAAAAGACGATGCGCCCCGCGCTTTCATACGCGTCGAATCCGAAGGCCTGCATCAGTGGTTGCAACGCCTCCCGTCCGGTGGCCGTTTGGTCGATCAGGTATCCGTCAACAACACCATAAAGCCGCGAGACATCGAAATCGGCCGCCGATAACCCGGACGCCAGGCAAATCTCCGCGACCACGTCCGACAATGCGCCCGAGGTGACGCGACCGGTCAACCAATGCCCTCTCCGATGCGCAGGGCCATCCGACCACAGGCTTTCACGCACCGGAAAATCGGGCCATGGCCGTGCATCCCAGGTCCAGACAAAGACCCGATTATCCGGGATCATCGGTCCGCCATAGACCGCACTCACCGGATTGTTTGCCGCCTCGGCCCAATAGCCCAGCTTGGCCTGCAGAAACCTGCGCTGCATCTCGTCATCGCGCGCACCGCGCGACCCGGTCGGCAACGCACTTTCCGAACTCTTGTCGTCCAGGAACAAGTTTGGCTGATTCGATCCCAAATCGACCGCGGGGCACCCAGTTTCGGTCAGCCAGATCGGTTTGGATGCCGGCACCCAAGAAGTCGACGCACCCTGACGGACACCATTGATCCGGTTATGGTGCGCGTTCGCCCACCACCCGCGAAGATCCTTAGGCCGGAACACCCAATCCTCGCCATGGGCCCCGTCACTGATCGCCGAGCGTATCTGTGCCGCCCGGTCAGTGTCGGTGGCATAGTACCAATCATAATACTCGCCGCCCTCGACCTGATCTGAAAGATAGCCCAGCGAATAGACTGACCCCGCATCCTCGTCCGCATGACCACCGACATAACGCCAATCCGACAGCGGCGTATAATCGTCAATGCCGACCGCATCGATATTCCCGTCGGCCCACAGCGTGTCCAGGTGGAACAGCACGTCGCCCGACCCGTCGCCAGGTTGATAACCGAAATATTCCGACCAATCCGCGGCATAGGTTATTTTGGCATCGGGCAACAGCACCCGAACCTCAGCGGACAGCGCAATCAGCTCGGCAACCGCAGGAAAAGTCGTCTTATCGGACCGGATCGTCGTCAGTGCGCGCAATTCCGACCCGATGCAAATCGCCTCAACACCGCCCGCCGCAGCGGCCAGTGCCGCCAAGTGCAGGACGAACCGCCGCCAGGTCCACTCCATCGGCCCGGAATAGCTGACAACCCCAGGCGAAACGGCAAAATCCGTCGCAGCGGCGGTGCCAAAGAATGCAGCAACCTCCACATCAGCAGCGGCTGTCTGATCGCTGGTGCCCGGCTGGCCGGGTGCAGCATCCAAGGTAATACGACCGCGCCAGGGAAATGCCGCCTGCTCGGTGCCGCCATATGGGTCAACCAATCCATTGCCGCCTGGAATGTCCATCAGCAGGAACGGGTAGAGCATTACGCCTTTGCCGCGCCCGGCTATTTCCTGAATGGCGCGGATCACCGACGCATCGGACGGCGAGCCACCGAAGTTCGGGCGCCCGCTGGCATCAGTCGATACCAGTTCTGCATTCGCGGTTGTCAGCCCGGCAACCGACCAGCCCTCCGGCGCATTTGCGCGGCCTCGTTCTTCAATTCTCGGTTCGACCTTGCACTGCCCACAGCGCAGATCACTGCCGAACCATGACACGACCATCGAAACGGTGTCGCAAATGGGCAGGTCAGATCCCAGCTGTTCCAACGACGCGACGATATCGGGCACGCCCGATGAATTATTGATGTTCGCATAACTGCCGCCCCCTGCCGGTCCGACGACGCGTGACGGCTGGGGGTCCAGCGCGAACTCACCCGTTCCCGGCGACAGGCAGATGGCCTTGACCAGGTCGGCGACCGGTTCGCCTGATTCCAGCCCCGCATAGCCACCTGCAACCGACCGGAAAACCTCGAATGTCAGTTGCGGGATTCTGTTGCCATAGGGGCCAACCGGCATCTCTTCGAACACAACATAGGCCAGGCCTCGATAGGCCGGCGCCGTGCCCTCGACGGCCTCGATCTTCGGGTCGGGCATCTGGACTTCGTCACCGGGATAGATCCGATGCTCGACCCCGGACAGATCGAGCAACTTTCCATCCGCCCAAACGCGCCCGATCCGGTCGATTGGCCCCTCGCACAGGCCGACGGCAAACGAAATCGAGTATGAATACTCGTTCACCTGCTGTGCTGGCTGCGTGGCCTTCCCACCTTGACTGGTCTTGCGCACGTTCTCGCGATAGCGCGTGGCCCAGATCACCTGACCGGCAACTCTCATCCGCCCAAAAACGCGTGCGATCGGCGCGCCTTCAGTCGATGCCTGAATACGCAGCGATCGCGCACGGCCAACGTCGACTGGCGCCGATCCCGACCCCAATATCACCTGGTCGATCAGCGACCCGGCAACGGCCCCTGCGGCCCGGCCCAGTGTTGCCGCACCGATACCCAAAACAGTGCCACCGATCTGACCGCCAATGGCGGATCCGGCGGCGGAAAGAAGTACGGTCGCCATCAGGCACTCCGATCAAAAAGGGTAAATTCCACTGCACGGATGCCTACGACCCGTCGGACGGCCCTGCACCGAATTGGAAAACGGGGGATCACCCGGCCGGGAAAAACCGCCCACAGGACGAAAAAATTCTCAAACGGCGGGCGGTGGAAACCGAAACGCCCCGGCAATTCGCCGATGCCAGGCAGGCGTCAACGCGGTCTCGCAGACGTTATGGCCTGAATAGGCGTGGATCATCCGTCCGCCGTTCACCGACCCTGCGACCAAGATGCCGACATGCTTTACGGGACCGCGCTTTACCATCCTGAACAACAGGACATCACCGGGCTGTCCCGCCCCTGTGGCAGGAACCAAATGACGGATCGCTGCACGCAACAACCGCTCGTCGCCCGACCCTTCCGCCCAATCGGCCGAATAGGGTGCCACCTGCTCCGGCTCGGCGCCCAGCAAAGCACGCCAAATACCGCGCATCAGACCCAGGCAGTCAGTGCCGACACCCTTGCAACTACCCTGATGGCAATAGGGTGTCCCCAACCAGTGCCGTGCCTCGGCGACTACAGCGTCAGGATCGGAATAGCGAACCGCCGTCATGTGTCCCTCCGTCGCTTGGATACTGTGCCGCGACGTCGTCGCCCGGCATGTGCGGGAACCCCCGGTAGTTCACCAAGTTTCCGAACTTGGTACCGCAGGCCTCCATGGTCTTGTCACACCCGGCAGTGACCGTGAACGCATCGCTGGAAGAGATCTCGAAAACCGGGGATAGCCACAACTCGACCAGCGCCTTTGGACCCAGGCCAAGGTGCACCTTTACGTGCCCCTCCAACCCCGCGTTCAGACCGCTGGTCCAGGTCAGAACACCGCCGGTGAACCAACCCTCCGAGAACGCCGAAAACCCATCGACCTCGAACCGCTGCGCACCGGTTACAGACAGCACCGTCCCCGCCCCACCAAGCCCGGGCGCGCCCAAATCCATCCCGCACTTCCCGTCGCCCAACCGGCATGGGCACGAATGCAAATACGCCCGGCCAACGGGTTGGGACAGCAAATCACTAATTCCGGTCACCTCGGCTTCGAACGAAACCGCGCCGTGCCGAATATCCCCAATCAATCCGCGAGAGATCACCGTGCGTGCTGCCGGATCTGTCCAATCGACCAGAAACAAGGTCACTTCGGCCCGATCATACAGGCCGCGTGCGATATCTGCCGGTGTGATCCGGTCCGATGAAAGCGCGCCTGTCACCTCGTGCGTATCAGCGGCCAGGCCCGTCCCCGCCTCGATCGCCGATGGGGTAAAACCGCTCTCCGGCTCAAATTCGAGACCTTCGAAACTGATTGCCCGGTCATGGTCAGTAAAACCCAACGCGGATCCGTCCGAGCGGACGACTTTCCAGCATCGCGCCAAAGTACTCGCGCCGCTATCCAGCGCCGATTGCAAATTTGCAGGGATTGCTCGCATCAGACACGCACCTCGATGACCGGGACAGATGGGATATCGCCTGCTTCGAACGCCGCCAGATTCACCTCGATGCGGTCCACGTCGAACCTGACCGGCACATCGAATTCGAACCCTGCCGTCACCTGTCCCGCGCCGGGGTCCGTCGCCAACGTGACGATCCCGGTATCCTTGTCCGCTGTGAATTCCGTCCCGTCGGCCAACGCGATGCCGTCAACCGCAACTTGGACCGTCCCGGCAATCGGTTTGGTAATTGTCCGCACATAGGACGCCGCGGCGTCTTCATATCGCTTGATCAATTGCCGGGTTGTTCCGGAACCCTCCAACACCTGATCGGTCACCGAAACAGTTGCCGAAGGTGCACAGGACCGGTGATCCAGCCAATCCTTCCAACGAAATCCATAAAGCTGTCCGTGCCGTGCTTCGAAAAACGACAGCACTGCCGCCAAATCGTCCAAAGACCTGATGCCCAGCCCGGCATCGAACCGGCGCCGCGATTGCGCCCACGGGCTGTTGCGCTCTTCAAACCCGTTGACCAGCGCGACGATCTCCGTCCGGCGCTCGACACCGCCTGACGATCCAAAACTGATCGCTGCGGGAAACCGCACTTCGTGAAAGTTCATGTAAGTTGTCCTCGTCAGACGTGGAACGATGCCCGTTCAACCAGCGTATTTTCCAGACGTGGTGGGCCTACTGCGCACTGCAAAATCACTACGCCTCAACGACTTATGATGCGCAGCAATCTTTCGGGTCCAGAAGCGTCCCGGGTTCTAAGCGCGCCTAAAGCGCTCCCTGGCCGCGCCGCACCGCTCGTGCCAACTGTGCCGAAACCTGGGACTTTGACCGCCGAAACCCATCTAGGTCAGGCGTCGAGATATTCACGATCACCGACGTACCGCCGCCGCCCTGCGCTGCAACGCCCGGCCGCCCATTGGCCCCACGCGTCAGTGGAAGGATCGCCTCCGGTCCCGCTTCACCCATCAACCCCGTAGCGCCACGCATCGGGAACAAAGTCGGCCCGTTTACGACCCCGCCATCGGCAAACGCCCGAACCCGGCCGGATGAAAACGCGGCGCCGTCTGCAAACCCCAACGACTTGCCAAAGCCCGAAAACAGCGAAGAAAACCCGCCCGATATCGCGTTCGTCACCGGCGTAATCGCGGCATTCAACGCTTTGCCCGCGACCGAACTGGCCAGATCACGAAACACGTCCGTTAACTTCGCGCCGCCAAAGACTGCCTTGTCGAACGCCGACTTCAAGGATGACGACAGCGATCGCGACAGCCGTTTCGACTGCCCGTCCATCTTCTCCATCGCTGTGCTGGCATTCGCCAACTCACCAGCGAACCCTGCAGCCAGCCCCCGCATATCGTTCAGCGCACGGCCCAAATCTTCGGACAGCCTGCTGGAAAACAGCTCGGTCATTCACGGTCTCCTCTCGCATCCGGATGGGCACGCATCAGCCGCGATAACGTATCCCGGTTCATCCCCAGACCACTGACAGGCCTCAACCCGGCACCCTCCAACGCAAGGCTGAATTCGGCTGGGGTTATCGCCCAGAAATGTTCGGGCGGCAGGCGCAGTGCTCCCAACCCCAACCGCATCAGATTTGGCCAATCGATGCGGTCAGCGCTCATCTTGCGCCCGCCGCCCTGCTCCGCCCGCGGCGGTCCCTCTTGACCCTCCGGCGCACTCGGGCGGAACATTCTCTAACTTTCGTCCAGGGGTGCGAACGCCCTGCCCAGCATCTCCATGCCGACCCGCATCGCGGCAACCGCACCGCCTTCAATCTCGGCATCGGCCAGCTCGGCTTCGCTCAACTTGGCACCGGCACCGGACAGTCCGGCAGCCAGCAACGCCAGTAACTCGCTCGCCCGGATCTGGCCCGTTTCGAACCGCTCTGCCAACTCGATCAGTGACCCAGTCTCAAGCCGCCCTTCCAGGGCCGCCAGCGCGCCCAACGAAAGGCGCATAACCTGACGCTGACCGTTGATCACCAATGCCACTTCGCCATGATGCGGGTTTACATTCATCCCGTCAGACCGCGGTGAACGTCAACGATCCGGCCGATGCCAGCGCGATTTCAAACGTCGCCTCGCCATCATGACTTCCCGCATATTCCAACGATGTGACCTGGAACGAGCCGCTGACAGTGCCAAAATCCGGGATCACAATCTCGAATGGCGGTGTCGAGCCGTCAAAGAACACCTGACGCAGCGCTTCGTCCGATGCCTCGTCTTTGAAGATCCCTGAACCGGAAACACCGGCCGATCGAACGCCCGCTCCGGCCAAAAGCTCGCGCCAGTGACCTGCGCTGTCTGCGGTCGTCACATCCACGGTATCTGCGTTGAATGTCAGCCGCGTGGTACGGACACCCGCAACTGTCGTAAACCCGGACCCCTGGTCCAGTTTCAACAGGATATCCTTGCCTTTCTGGGCACTCATCGGTCTCTCCTCAAGGTAAAATGGTGCCGCGGCACGCAACAGCGCCTTCCGCCATCACCGGCCCGCTGACGGGCGGCGAAGGCACGGCCGATCGTAAGTCCGTGTCTGTTTCGCGATCCCGGGATCGCGGCCAATGCGTTACTGGGTGTCTTCCAGCGTGATGCGAAACCGCAGATTAATCTGCCGCAGCGCGTCGCTCTCGGCCCGCTTGGTTTTTGCATCGACAAATTGGGCGTTCACCACCCGCCCGCGCGTCGGTGACAGGCCCCCGCCCAAAACGGCATCAGACACCGCCGCTGCCGCCTGCTTGGCTTCTGCAAAGCCGCGCCGCGGGGCATTGACCGTAAGACGCACCACATGAACTGCACCGGCATCAGATCCCGTCGACCAATCGTCGACCTCTTCATCGCCGAAAGTCAGGTAAATCCCATCGGGATCTGCTTCATCCAGCAACGGGGGTGGCGCGTCGTAGATCCGATGCCCGAAGTATTCGACACACAGCGCGTTCTCGCAGAACAGGTGATACAGCGCCCGCTGCAATGGCCAGGACATGGTATATGTCATGCAAAAAGACCCTCTTCGGTCCAGCAGGTCAGGTACTGTTCACGCAGGCCAGTCGGGGCAACGCCGCGGATCGCGAAGACCCGGCCGCCTGACCGGAAGCGGCAATCTGATGACGGCCGCCGCGGCGAACCCTCCGGCGCCGATCTGACCAGGATCTTGTGGGTTACCTCGGATGACGCCCGCGCTCCAACCGCCGTTTCGCGCGCCGAGCTCGGTATAACCTCGCCCCATAGTGTTCCGATCGGCGCCCAAACTGTGCGGAACCCACCGCCGCCGTCCGCAATCTGCCGCGGCGCCTCAAGCACCAGTTCCGTGTTCATCACCGGATTTGCCATTGACCTCTCCGTTCATAGATTGTCGAGCAGCGGCGCTCGTCAGGCGCCCCGATAGGGTCGTCAAAGCCGAATTGGCCGATACCTCTCAAGGATCGGACCAACCGAAAACGGCAACCCACCATCCACCGCAATGTCACCTGTTCGGTTCTCGAAGAAATGCGTCGCGACCAACAGAACCGCATGGCGCAGATCGTCGGGAACTTCATTCCAGCTCGACCCAAATCCTGCGGTGAATGTCAACTCGGCCAACGCGCCATGCGGTAACGCGCGCAGTGCCGTCCGCCCAGGTCCGGTTAGAAGCTGGCGTGACGTCCCCGGCTCCAACGCCCATTCGTCGGTCGTCAGCGCGATTGTCGATCCGGGCCGCACCAACTCGATTGCATCGATCGACGTCACCGGCCCGACTGGCATCCGCAAATGCCCATTCCGGTTCCAGCACGCCACCTTCAGCGAAAAGCTGCGGGCGATCAGAGCCTTGGCGGTGCGCCCTTCGACGACAGAAGTCGCATTGCGAAGATACAACTCCAACAGGCCGTCTTCCGAACCGTCATCGGCAAAACCAGTGGCAAGGCGAAGATGCGCCGCCAGTTCTCGCAGTGGAACCGGGTTGACGGCAGCCGGTGTGATTTCAGTCAGCATCATGGCCGCTCCTTCCGATCAATTGTTGGCGATGCGAATTGTCATCGACCGTTGAACCTCGCGGCCCAGTGTCGTGCGAATTCGGCTGCAAACGAGGTAGGCATTGCCCGGCAAACCACCCGCCAAGAAAGCCGTGGTCGTGGTCGTCGTCGACGACGTGCTGTCCAGCACCAAACCACCCGTTGCTTGATCGTCAGGGACTATGGTCCAGCCCAGATCGCTTTCGATCTCCTCACCCGGCTCGAAAAGCTGAAAGCCCCAATCAAACGAGTAATCCAGCAGCGAGCCGGGATTCTTCAAAAAATATCCGCTCACGTGATGCGCTCCAATTTGCTCAGAAGGGGTCGCGGATCTCTCCGCCAAAGGCTTTGACTGAAATGACTTCGCCCGCGCTGATGTGCTCGGTCTCCGTCAACTCGGTCACGGCCAACAATTCGCCGGCAGTCGTGTCCACCAGCGCGATGTGATCGGCGGTTCCGGTATCTGCGACCGGTACCGCGGTCTGGGCAGACACAACGACGCGCCGCCCGGATATCAATCCCTGGCCCAGTGAAAAATCGACCCCACCGGCGCCTTCGGTCAGTGCGACGACGGCCAGCGCCTTGCCGCCATTGCTGACAAAGCCCGCGGCCTCGGCCGCATCATCGGGCGCACCGGCGCAAAGCGCCATCAAGTCAGCGCGCGCCGCGATATAGTCCAACGCCGCATCCATCGCAAAACGGCTCATCGATTTGACCATTTGTCTCTCCCAAAACGGTACTGCCTGCCCGCAATCGACTGGACAGCTTGCGCAACAACGCATTTGAATATTCAGATGCCGACACGGCGCGACGGTGCCGCGGGCAGCACCGTTCGACGCAATCCCGCGTTCAGAACATCGTCCTGATCGATCAGGCGTACTGCATCAAATGCCGTGCTCATCGCGTAGAGATCTGGTGTCAGAACTGGCGCCGGGCTCAACGTCACGGCGCCCACAGTGTCGGGCGCAGTCCGATATCGCAGATACAGGTCCGCACCCGCACTCGTCGTACCGACACCTGCCAGCGGACCGCCATCCACTGGCCGCAGATCCTCGGCACCTTCCGTGACCGACAGGATCGCATCCAACGGATCGATACCGTCCAACGGGCTTGTACCAGGCACCGCGCCCGCTTCGACGAAACCCGTTCCCAAATGCCCGGTTCCGGCCATCATCGCGCCGGCATAAAGACCGACATTCAGGCCGGAGTTTCCAACATCGCGCGTTACGTACAGCGAAGGCGTTACGTCGATCGCCCCGGCCGTTGTGTTCTCGGCTTCGAGGTAAAGCCGCCACAACCCGCTGCCCAGATCCGTCAACGTCCCGACGCGCGCGGCGAAACCCGCCGTTTGGGCCAACAGCGCAACAGTCGGCGGATTACCTGTCCAGGTGATCCTCAGTTCCGGACGGCCCGCTGTGGCATCCAACAGTATGGCGCTAACCAAAGTTGTCGGCTGCGCAACGATCACTGAAAAGCCGATCCGCTCACCAGGGGCCAGCGACCAGATTACCGGTCCATCAAACCGGGCAAAGGCATTCAGATTGTTGCCCAACCACTGCAGCGGCACACCATATGGCCCCGGCACTGAATCGCCCGGGTTCACCGTTGCACTAACCGCCGTCCAGTACGGATCGGCAAAATCATCGGCAACGCCGAGGATATTCATTTGATCCGATGCCAGAGCCTCAGCTGTGCCGGATCCGGTGCCATAAGCCCGCCGAAAACCCGTCACGAAACAGGATCGCGCTCCGGCCGCTGGCGATCCGCCAAAGGAGACCCCCATGCCATCTGCCACCACTTTGGGCGGCTTGACGACCGTGCACGCCTCGGCGACCGCGCCGTCGACCAGTGCGATGCCATCACCGGCACCATGCTGTATGACCGCGCAATGCGCGATCGTTCCGGCCCCCCGCACCGTGACTGCCGCTATTGTGCCGTTCGCCTCCAGGATCGCATTCGCGACCGAAAATATCTGGGCCGCTCCGTCATCGGACACGGCTGAACCGGCCAGGGCCACGATCTGAATGTTTTCAATCGCCACACGCGTGGTTGCACCTGTGACAGTCACCGCGTCGCCGGTGGCGGTCTCGATCATCGCCCCTTTGCCAGCCTGCGCCCGCAACGGATCGACCGCCGGGTCCAGATGATCGCCAGGGCCTTCGCCCGCCGCAGCACGGATGACGACAAACCTTGTCGCATCGCAATTGGTATCGATGATCGCGCCGCCAGGATCGGCCGGGCCGTTCGTCAGCGTCGCCACCCAGCACTCGTCCGCTGCAACCAGGTCCGCGGGCAAATCGGCCGCGAAATCAGCCAAACTCGCATAATCGCCGACAGCACCGACGGTCTTGACTACATCTTGAACCATCTGTGGCTCCTCGCCAAACACATGTGCGGCTGCTCCCTCCCCCAAATGTGGGGAAGGGAATCGAAGGGCGCTCCACCGGCCCAAAGGCCGGCAGAGCTCACGCTCAGCTGATGCCGAATTTCAGCGTCTTGATCGCGGCAAAGTCGGACACGTCACCGCCAACCCGCTTGGTGGCATAGAACATGATGTTCGGCTTGGCGGAATACGGGTCACGCAGGATCCGAAGGTCCGGACGCTCGGCGATCGTGTAGCCCTTATCGAAATTGCCAAAGGCAATCGAATGGCTGCCCGAAGCGATGTCCGGCATTTCCTCGACGATCAGCACCGGATAACCAAGCAACAGCGGCGGTTGCGCTGCATGCAGGCCTTCCATCCAAAGGAACCGGCCTTGGTTGTCCTTCATCTTGCGGACTTCACCAGCGGTTTTCGAGTTCATGATGAACGCCGAACCAGCCCGGTACTCTGCTGCCAGCGAGTAGACGGTATCTACCAGAGCGTCGCCCGGATTGTTGGCATCGAAATCGCCATCAACACCGGTGGCAACATAACCGATGTTCCCCCAGGTCCAGACCGCGTTGTCGACCAGCGTTTTACTCAGGAACCCGGACGGTTTGTTGATACCGTCACCGTTCACAAACGCGTCGGATTCCGACCGCAGGAACTTCTCCGCGACCCGGTCAGCCAGCCATTCTTCGATGTTGAAAGCTGAATCGTCCAAGATCCGCTGCGACGCCGTCGGGCTTGCCGACAACTCGTGCAACGGGATCGAGATCCGGTCGACGATCATCGCCTGCGTCTCGGTCACGGCCGCAGTCTCGTCCTGCCATCCGGCACCGATATCGTTGTGGTCGATCAGAACGTCATAGGAACCGGCCTCGATCTGAACGGTCTTGGCCAGCGCCCGGATCGACGCACCCGACCGCAGCACCGACTGGATGCGATCCGAAGTGTCGATATCCACCAGATATCCGCCTTCGGTCAGATTCTGGGTGTTCAGACCCTTTTCCTCGACCGCCAGCGACCGCAACTGTGTCTCGTCGCCGTGACGGACATAGGCCGAAAACGCCTTGGCATGCGGCAGTTCGGCTTCCGCCGCCGTTGCCAGTGCAGGCCGACGCATATCCGAAGATTTGCGGTCGACGGCATCGATCATGGTGCCCATATCGGTCACGCGCTTGGCGATGTCTTCCTTGAAGGACTTAAAGTCCGTCAAGAATTCGCCAACCGCCATCTTGCCTTCCGGCGCAACGGCAGGCTTGGTCTCCATCTCACTCATGGATTTCCCTCTCACTCGGGTTTGGATAAATGCGGCGCCTCCAGCGCCGGGCTTCAGCAATGCGGAAGTCTCCGCACGCCATCCTCCCGGCCCGGACAAAAGTGTCCGACGCCGCCTCCCCGCAAACGGGAGGATCGGGGAGGGGGTCGACCGCCAACCGGGCGGCCGGACGAAACAGGACCGCAGGCCCTATCCCGCCAGCGCGTCGGCCAAGGCCGAGGCGATATCGTCCGTTGCCTTCACCGGGCGCTCGGCCTCGGCACGCGCTGTCGGCAGCATCGGAAATGTGACCAGCGAGACTTCCCAAAGATCGACCTCGACCAGGCGTCGCCCACCGGTCTCTCGATTTGGCTCGGCCCGGATGACGCGGTATCCGATCGACAGCCCGTCAATGGCACCGGCCCGCATCAGAACCGCTGCCTCGCGACCCTGTTGCAGCTCGGTCAACACCTCGCCGGCAACCCACAGACCGGTCTTGTTCTCGGAACACTGACGCCAGACGCCAATCGGCCGTGCGGGATCATGCTGCCACAGGAACTTCACCGACCGCCCGGCTTTGGCGAGTCGCTCCAAACTGGCTTTGAAAGCGCCGGCAACGACAACGTCGCCTGACTGATCAGGCTCACTGAACCGGCTTGCATATCCGCGCAACCGGCCAACTTCACCCGTCTCGGTCAACGAGCTCAGCGCCGTATACTTCATCTCAAGGCCCATCTCGTGGCCAGGTGCGTGAAAGATCATGCTGTCCTCTTGGGCTAGAGCATTTTCCGGCCTGACCGATGCAGTCAGACGTCGTGAAAATGCGGCCACTCAACATTTCAGAGCGCTCGACCCGACTTTATGGGTTGAAACGCGCTACCGTGCCGCCAGCGGCAGTCTGGAAGTTTCAGGATTTCTACGCCACACGTCGTCGCGTGCCTCACGATCCTACCGTTCCGGCAAACCCAAAAGCCGCCGCTTCTCAACTTCGTTCAGGAACTCGGCCTCGCTGACACGTTTCCACAGTGCATCGCGCTCTGGCGCCAGCGCACTGATCTGGTCCAGATCCGGCTCCAACGCCACATCGACGCCCTTGGCCGCACTCAACCAGCTACCCAGCGCATTCGCGGTTTTCTTCACCAAAGGCAAAATCGTCTGGCGATAGAAGGCGCGGTTCGCTTCCTGATAGTTCGAGTAGGTGTTGTCGCCGGGCAGACCCAACAGCATCGGCGGAACGCCAAAGGCCAACGCGATCTCTCGCGCGGCGCCATCCTTGGTCTTCAAAAATTCCATGTCAGAGGGAGAGAACCCCATAGGCCGCCAATCCAGGCCGCCTTCCAACAACATCGGCCGCCCGGCATTCACCGCACCCGAATGATTATCCTCAATCTCACGCGACAGCCGATCGAACTGCTCCTCGGTCATCGTGCCGCCGTCTTTGCCTTGAAAGACAATGGCACCTGACGGCCGCGCCGCGTTGTCTAACAGCGCTTTCGACCAACGCCCGGCTGCATTGTGGATGTCCACCGCACCTGCCGCCGCCGAAAGCGGGCTGATCCCATAGTGGTCATCATGCGGCGCAAAACCCTTCAGGTGAAGGATCGGACACAGGTCTCCCTGCATGGACCAACGATGCGTCTTCGCACCGACCGTGTATTCATACCCCATCGGCCAGCCATCTGGCCCGGGCACCACCCTGATCCTGTCGGACCGCAACACATGCAGCTCTCGCGGCAATCCGCGCGCATCATGCACTGCGCCCTCGATATAGGCATTGCCGGCCAACTGCAGGTGCCCATACAGCGCCTCCAGCATCGAACGGCCGTCCTGCCCCGGGTTGGGCCGGCTCAACAGATCAATCACCGGATGCTCGATCAATCGCGCACCGTGCTCAGTCAACACCAATGGTAACGCGGCCGCTGCCTCGGCAACCATCCGAACGGCCCGAAACCCAACCGGGTTTTGCTCATAGCCCGTGCGGGACAACGACCGGACGTCGCGCGGCGTCCACGCAGCCCGGCCGGTGCCATGAAACGCCATAACAGGCGCAGCGGCAGACGCCTTCACCGCCTCGGGCTTTGACGCCCGGCGCAAGAAACCAAGTACCATGTTATCTCTCCGTCTCCCGCGCCCTGGCGGGCCGGTCACCCGCGCGCATGTGGCGCCTCTGGCCGTACGGCCGGGTTTCATCCGAATGCCGTCGGTGCGCTAAAACCCGCGCACCCGTGGCCCGACATTCCGCGCATCGATCACCAGATCGGTCAGCGCCCAAACCAGGGCGTCGAGTCGATCCGGGCTTTTGTCTCGCGATGAACCGGTGAACTGGCACATCTGATCTTCCAACGCCGAAAACGTATCGGCATGATGTACCCGCCCCTGTTCGTACAACGCAGCCACGGGTTCAGCGCGCAATCGCTTGCCGACCCTTGCATGAACACCGCGATAGGCGATGTTCGGTGCAACCTGACGCATCAGGCTCTCGACCAAATCGCCGCCCTGGTTAACCTCGGCAACCAACCGGTCGGCCCGAAACTCTTCGTATGCCGCCGCGGCACGGGCCGCCCAACCCTGCGGGCTTTCACCCTTGCAGGATCGATCCGCCAATACCCAAGCCTGCCATTTCTCATACGGGCCGGATGCCTCCACACCGGCCACGATAACCCCGCATTCATCGGCACCCGGACCGGTCGAAACCGGTGGATCAACCGACACCACTATACGTGACAGCCCGACCGGAACGGGCGAACGCCCGTCCTCGATGACGCTTCTGGTCCACATCGCGCCTTCGCGCTCACGGATCAACTCGCCGTCCAATTCCTGGCGGCCCAGCATTGTCCCGGCAAATCGTGCTTCCAGACGCTCAACAAACCCAGGCGCCAGATTAGCCATATTTTCCCGGCTCGCAGCCCGGCCAACGACCGTCTCCGGCATTTCCAAGATGTCGCGCAGCACCTGCACATCGCGTGGCGTCGTTGTCACCAACTGCCGCGGGTCGTCGCCCAGCCGCAGCGTGAATTGCAGCATCTCCCAGGCTTCGCGCCCATAACGCCACTTGGCCAGTTCATCGCTCCACGCCGCATCAAATTGCGGACCGCGCAGCGCCTCATAGTTCACTGCCGAGGCCATGGACGCCTCGGCGCCATTTGGCCAGATCACCCGGTTCTGGCTGATCACCATCCGCGGCCTTCGGTCCGGCGGCGAACAGGCCAAGATGCCGCTATCACCCTCAACCATTACTGATCGGACCTGATCCAGCGTCTCGCCGACCAGCGCAATGCGCCGGCACTTGCCTTTTGCCAGCGGTGTCGCGCCCTCTACGCGGGACCGAACCCATTCGGCCCCGGCGCGGGTCTTGCCCGCCCCGCGGCCCCCCAGGATCACCCAGGTCTTCCAATCACCAGGCGGTTCAGCCTGATACAAAACATGCCGCCATGCCTCCCAGATCCAGGGCATTGCAATGACGGCTTCCTCGGACAGCTCATTCAGAAACGCCTTGCGCTTCTCCAACGGCAGCGAGGCGAGCGAGGCGGCGCAGGATTTCATCGCGAGCATCCTCCAAGTTCAGTGCGTTAGACGCGTCCAGCTTGTCCAAGCCAGTTTGCGCCTCGATACCGGCGATCTGGGTCCGCACCTTGTTTGCGTCGCGAATAAGCGCCTTCAGTTTCTCGTATCGTTTGTCATCCTCGAAATCTGGTTTCTTCTTCCACAGATCCTCGATCTCCAGGTCCAGCAGCGCAACGGCATCCGCTAAGGATTTGTGGATATGCTCGATGGTCTGATCCAAATCTTTGGTACTTCGATCGCTTCCAATTCGGGCGACTTCCTCATCCAAATTTGTTCCCACGGTGTACGCCCCTCGAGCTACGGGACCGAAGAACCGTCGCCACCACCATCGCACCCGCACCAAGCGCAACAGATCAGG
Source organism: uncultured Limibaculum sp. (assembly GCA_951813525.2). GTDB lineage: Bacteria > Pseudomonadota > Alphaproteobacteria > Rhodobacterales > Rhodobacteraceae > Thermohalobaculum. The sequence continues at coordinate 673,032 of CATOTJ020000001.1, read as the reverse complement.
CCCGCACCGCACGCGGTTCAGGTAACAACGGAAGGACACCCGCAACATCAGTTGCAGGCCAAATGCCCAATGATCCCGGAAACAAAGAAAGACCGGCGCCCCACCGGTCCTGCAGGATCCATCTCGGATCCCTAAGCCACTTCTCGTAGCGTGCTTGAAGTAATACAGATCATCGTACGCAGAGTCAATGATCTTTTTTAAATTAGTGCATTATTTTCAATAGGTTAGGTTAACCAGTCGTTAACAAATCGGTGGGGTTGGAAACCTTTTGTTAACACGTTCCCACCCTGTTCCCTGATTTCGATGTGTATCCACAGATCTGAGTTGATCTTGACCCCAACCCACAGAATTCAACGGCAACGCACCGGTCGGCCCGGGCCATTCGTATACCTCGCAAATCCCGTCAGTTTGAACAGCGGTGATGAAGACCGGTACGCCGCGGTCCTGCGCAATAGTTCGCGAAGAATGGATCTGCAGAATAACCGAATAGCGGGATGCACCGGCCTCATCGGGGTCGAGACCCCGCCACTTACTCGTTGGCCTTTTCCTTACGCTCACGCTCGATCCGTCGCCAAACAGCTACGTTGCGATTGTGCTCGTCCAGCGTACTCGCAAACGCATGACCACCGGTCCCATCGGCGACGAAATACAGAAACTCTGTCGATTCCGGTTTCGCCGCTGCACGAATCGAAGCTTCACTGGGAATACTGATCGGCGTCGGCGGCAGGCCGTTGATGACATAGGTATTATAAGGTGTCTCGCGCTTCAGTTCCGACCGGCGCAACCCCCGGCCCAACGGCGCCTTACCCTTCGTGATGCCATAGATAACGGTCGGATCTGTTTGTAACTTCATCCCAAGATTAAGTCTGTTAATGAATACCGACGCCACCCTGCCATGTTCATTCGGGCGGGTCTCTTTCTCGATGATCGACGCCAGAACAAGCAGTTCTTCCTTTGATTTCAAGGGCGTATTCGGATCGCGATTGACCCAGGCGTCTTCCAGAACACGCTCCATCTTGGCCTGCATCCGCTTGATGACATCTTCGCGTTTTTCACCGCGCTGAAAATCCCAGGTGTCCGGAAACAGTGATCCTTCTGGCGGCAGCTCGGCCAGATCGCCGGTCAACTTCTCCTCCGCCATCAGCCGATCGATCGCCATCGCAACGCTCAACCCCTCCGGGATCGTCACGAAATGCCGGACATTCCCACCAGTCGACAGCAGGTCCAGAATCTCCTCGATCGAGGCCTTTGCCGGGATCTCGTATTCGCCAAACTTCAGTTGCCGGTCCTTGCCCGAATATCGCGCCGCCAGTCGGAACATAAAGGCCCGGGTGATCGCGCCTTTTTCCTCCAACTCAACAGCCACATCGGCCATCCGTGCACCCTTGGCGACGGCGATCTGGACCGTTTCAGCGGCAGGTCCCGGCGCCGAAATCTGGCTCTGCGCGACGCCGATCATCGCCAGAACCAGGATCCCCAACACGATGAGGACCGAGAACATATTGGCAGCAAGGTTCCGCGTTTTCATCGGTCGTGCCCTCAGCTTTCAGGCGCGGCGCCAAAGACAAGCGAAGCGTTGGTGCCCCCAAAGCCAAAACTGTTCGACAGCGCATAATTGATCTCGCGCTCGCGCTTGACCAAAGGCGCCAGATCGATGCCCGTATCCACCGAAGGGTCCTCCAGGTTCAGCGTCGGCGGCGCCGCCTGATCTCTAATCGCCAGGATCGAGAAGATTGCTTCAATTGCGCCCGCCGCGCCCAGAAGATGCCCCGTAGAAGACTTCGTCGAACTCATCGTAAGGCTGCTGTTCGCCCCGTCCAACAGCCGTTCAACCGCCCGCAACTCGATTTCGTCACCCACAGGTGTCGAGGTGCCGTGGGCATTTACATAATCGATATCGCCCGCCTCCAGACCTGCACTCGACAGCGCGGCTTTCATCGAGCGGTATCCACCATCGCCATCCGGCGCGGGCGAAGTGATATGATAGGCATCGCCCGACAATCCATATCCCAACCACTCGCCGTAAATCTTGGCGCCGCGCGCCCGGGCGTGCTCCAACTCCTCCAGAACAACGACGCCCGACCCTTCGCCCATGACAAAGCCGTCACGGCCGCGGTCATAGGGCCGTGACGCCTTTTCGGGCGTTTCATTGTATCCGGTCGACAGGGCCTTGCAGGCCGAAAATCCCGCGACTGATATCTCACAAACCGGGCTTTCGGCGCCGCCCGCCAACATGACATCGGCATCGCCATACCGGATCAGCCGCGCCGCATCGCCGATCGCATGTGCGCCGGTCGAACAGGCCGTGACAACCGCATGGTTCGGTCCTTTGAACCCAAACCGGATCGATACCTGGCCGGAACAAAGGTTGATCAGCGCAGATGGAATGAAGAATGGCGAAACCCGCCGCGGACCGCGCTCATGCAACGTAATTGCCGTCTGCGCGATCGTCTCGATCCCGCCGATACCCGATCCGATCAGAACACCGGTCCGGTACTGATCCTCCTCGTCCTCGGGCCGCCAACCGGAATCTCTTACCGCCTGTTCTGCTGCCGCGATGGCGTAGGTGATGAACCGGTCGACCTTGCGCTGTTCCTTTGGTGCAAGCCAATCATCGGCATTAAAGGTCCCGTCTGATCCATCGCCCAGCGGGATCTCGCAGGCAATCTGGGCGGACAGACGCTCGGCATCAAAATGCTTGATCCGGGCGGCCCCGGATTCGCCCGCCAGTATTTTCGTCCAGCTTTCCTCGACTCCGCTTGCCAGCGGCGAAACCAGCCCCATTCCCGTCACGACAACACGGCGCATGCCTTCTCCCATATCAAGGACCCTTCCCGTTCGTCGCACCTTTAGCGCCTCGGCAGCGCGGGGTCACGCGCGAAGTGCTGGCGATTGCTCAGGGCATGTTCAACCCATATTGTGCAGAGGCACAACGACATGGATCAGACATGCTAAAACGAATCGCTTTCACGGTCATCGCCGCAGTATTTTCGACGACTGCCTACGCCGCCTGCGACTTGCCCCAGGTAAAACCCTCGGCCGCTGGCTGGAAAGTCGTCAATACCGACACAGGCTGGGTCGCGACCTCGCCGGATTATCCCGAACTTACGGTCGCACTGAACATGCAAACTCCCAGCATCCCGGAGATTTATGAATGGACCCTTCCGGATCGATATGACGGCAAAATCGGAGTACTTCAGTACTTCGCTGGCGATCCCGGGACGTCCTATCTGGTGAACTTGGTCTACAATGCGGTCATCGATATCCCGGGACGCCGCGATCTGGGCAGCGCGCCCTTTACCGAAGACTGCGAACCGACCAAATGGGACTGGCAGGACGACAAGGTCGAAGTCACTCATTCATACGGGGTCGACGTCCTGCCCTTCCGTTAAACGACGGCAGATAACCCGACACTACCAACGCAAAAGGGCCCCCGATGGGAGGCCCCTAGATCTCGATTCAGCAAGCCGCGCCCCAGGGCGCGGCGAAACCCGCAGGTCTCAGGATTTTTCCGTGATGAACTTGACCGCGTCGCCAAACGTCTGGATCGACTCGGCAGCGTCATCCGGGATCTCGATGCCAAACTCTTCTTCGAACGCCATAACCAACTCGACCGTGTCCAGGCTGTCCGCGCCCAGATCGTCGATGAAAGACGCCTTCTCGGCTACTTTCTCTTCCTCGACGCCCAGATGCTCGACGACGATTTTCTTCACGCGATCCGCGATGTCGCTCATGCAGTCACCTCATATTCAGCGGCCCGCGCCGCGTGTTCTTCCATGTCGGCGGTCAATTCTGGTTCTCGAATGCGAAAACCACCGGTCCACCGGCCCGCGCTCCCCCTATCAACAAGTCCCGGAAAACGCAAACCGAGATTTCCGGTGTTAGCCAAGCGAGCGGCTGGCGCCCATATCGGTGCAAAGCGAACCTGCCGCAACCCCCCGGGCAGGTTTTTTCCGGGCCCACAATGCTCTGATCGATGCTCAGATCATCGCCATGCCACCATTCACATGGATCGTCTGACCGGTCACATAGCTTGCTTCCGCGCTGGCCAGGAAAAGCGTGGCCGCAGCCACTTCCCCCGATGTCCCCATGCGCCCTGCCGGGATCGCACCCATGATCTTGACCTTCTGGTCGTCGGTTAACTTGTCGGTCATGGCCGTTTCAATGAAGCCAGGCGCCACACAATTAACCGTGACGTTGCGGCTGGCCACTTCGGCCGCCAGGGATTTTGACATCCCGATCATGCCCGCCTTGGCCGCCGCATAGTTGCCCTGACCCGGGTTGCCGGTCACACCGACAACCGACGTAATCCCAATGATCCTCCCCCACCGGGCCTTCATCATTCCGCGCAGGACAGCCTTGGACAAGCGGAACGCCGCGGTAAGATTTACTGACAGCACCTGGTCCCACTCGTCTTCCGACATGCGCATGAACAGATTGTCGCGTGTGATCCCGGCGTTGTTAACCAGGATATCCAAGCCGCCCATTGCGTCGTTTGCCGCCTTGGGCAGGGCCTCGACTGCCGCGGCATCCGACAGATTGGCGGGCGTCACATGGGCTCGTTCGCCCAGCTCAGCGGCCAGTTCTTCCAGCGGACCCGTGCGCGTCCCATGCAGTGCCACCGTCGCCCCCGCGGCGTGCAGCGCGCGCGCAATTTCTGCACCGATACCGCCAGACGCACCCGTTATCAGCGCCGATTTGCCTGTTAGATCAAACATTTCAAGTCTCTCCAATTCTTTCGACGCCCAGCGCTAGCAGCCTTATCCGGCTATCGCCTCGGCCAGTTTCGCCACATCGCTCGGCCCGTTTACAGCGACCGTTGCCAGCGATTTGTCGATCCTGCGGGCCATCCCCGACAGCGCCTTGCCCGCACCGATTTCGACCAATTCCGTCACGCCCTGTCCGGCCATCCAGGCAACACCCTCGCGCCAACGCACCGACCCTGTCACCTGCCGCACCAGCAGTTCCCGTATCTCGTCCGGATCGCTCACGGCCTCTGCCCGAACATTCGCGACCAGCGGAACCGCAGGCGCCACAATTTCGGCCTCGGCCAGCGCCTGCGCCATCCGGTCCGCAGCGGGCTGCATCAACGCACAGTGAAACGGGGCCGATACAGGCAACAACATTGCGCGGCGTGCGCCCTTTTCCTTGGCAATCTCCACCGCGCGCTCGACCGCCGCCTTGTGTCCCGAAACCACGACCTGACCGGGATCGTTGTCATTCGCGGCCTGGCAAACCTCGTCCTGCGCAGCTTCATCGGCAACCGCCGCTGCCGCCTCGAAATCCAGGCCCAGCAACGCGGCCATGGCGCCGACACCGACCGGAACGGCTTCCTGCATTGCTGATCCACGGACCCGCAACAGCCGTGCAGTATCACCGACGGACAACGCGCCTGCCGCTGCAAGCGCCGAGTATTCGCCTAACGAGTGGCCGGCGACAAAGGATGCTGCCGTGACCGGCACGCCTTCCGCCTCCAACGCGCGCAACGCTGCCATCGACGTTGCCATCAGCGCGGGTTGGGCATTCGCGGTAAGCGTCAGCTGGTCCTGCTCGCCGTCCCAAATCAGCGCGGACAGTTTCTCGTCCAGCGCTTCGTCAACTTCTGCGAAAATCGCAGCCGCCGCCGGATAGGCGTCGGCCAGATCACGGCCCATTCCGATGGTCTGTGCCACCTGGCCGGGAAAGGTGAATGCCCGCATGTTCGTCCTCCTCGTTTGTCGCGGGATGGCCCACGCCCCTGGCCTTGTCAAGAAAGCGCGTGTGAACGCCATTGTTGTGCCCAAGTCCCGGCACAACTGCGACCGCGAAACCCGGGGCCGTCAGCCCAGATGGGCAAACCGACCATTGGCCCCGGGCGTCTTGCGCTATATCAAGGGGGTGACAGACCGGGGAACGCAACATGTCACAACCAGTGAACATCGCCGTCGTTGGCGCATCGGGCCGAATGGGGCAGATGTTGATCCACGCGATAGACGAGCGTGACGACTGCCAGCTTTCCGGCGTCACCGAACGCGAAGGCCATGATTGGGTCGGTCAGGATATCGGCGCCGCAATGGGCGGACCGCCCCGCGGCGTGGCCGTCACCGATGACCCGCTCGAGGTTTTTGCCCGCGCTCAGGCCGTGTTGGATTTCACAGCGCCTGCCGCGACGCTTACCCATGCCGAACTGGCCGCCCAGGCCCGGCTGGTCCATGTGATTGGCACGACGGGGATGGAAGAAGCTCACCTGGCCCAGCTGGTCCATACGGCCCGTCACGCCGTTATCGTGCGGGCTGGCAACATGTCGCTTGGCGTTAACTTGCTGACCCAGATGACCAAACAGGTCGCCAAGGCGCTGGACGCCGATTTCGATATCGAAATCGTTGAAATGCATCATCACCACAAGGTCGATGCCCCATCGGGCACCGCCTTGATGCTGGGCGAAGCCGCAGCCGCAGGCCGCGGCCTTAACCATGCTGATATCACCGACCGGGGCCGCGACGGAATAACCGGTGCCCGGCATCGCGGGCATATCGGGTATGCCGCGCTGCGCGGCGGCGACGTGGTGGGCGAGCACGATGTGATCTTCGCGGGAATGGGCGAGCGTATCATCATGCGCCATATCGCGACCGACAGAATGATCTTTGCACGCGGCGCCGTGAAAGCCGCGCTTTGGGGCCAGGGCAAGAAACCAGGCGAATATTCGATGCTGGATGTACTGGGCCTGGGCGACAACGCATGAGCGACCCGCTGCACATGATCAAATTGTGCGTCGGTGTTGATACGGTCGACGACCTTATCGCTTGGCAGAAAAAGCGCAGCACCGACCGCCGCGCCGCGGGCTTGGATCCGCGACCACGCCATGTGACACGCATGTGGCCGCACCGGGATGACGAAGTGCTGGACGGTGGCTCGCTTTACTGGGTCATTCGCGGCGCCGTGCTGGCCCGCCAACAGATCCAGGCATTAGAGGAAGTGACCGACGAAGATGGTATCCGCCGCTGCGCCATCGTCATGTCCCCTGATATCGTTCAGGTCGAGGCGCGCCCCCGCCGTCCGTTCCAAGGCTGGCGCTATCTGACCGATGCAGACGCCCCTCCGGATCTGTCCGGCCTTGCGCCGAATGAACGTGGATTGCCGACGGATCTGGCCCTGGCCCTCGACGGGTTGGGCGTGGTCGCGCGGCGCGCATGACGATTCCAGCAGAGGTCCTGACCGAACACTTGTCGGCAGTCCGCGAAGCAACCTTAACCGTGCTTCTCGAGGCGCAGGCCAAGGCCCTGAACTCCGGTGCCGAGATCGAACCCGAACCGATCCGGCGCAATCCCGCTGGTGACATAAAGCGCGATGGTCAATTGGATCTGCCATCGCGCGGCGATCTACGTGTCACCCGGCCCGGGCGGACCCTGATCGAACAATACCAAGGTGGAACGGTCCCCGTTTTCCGGCCGCTCCAAGCCTATGCCAACCCCGACTTCAGCGCCGATCTGCATCCCTTTACGTGGGACCGGGCAGTGCTGGATATTCGCAGCGAACAGATCCAACCCGCATGGACGCCGCTGCGCCATTGGTTCCTGGAATGGTTTCAAACCCGCCCAACCGATCTGACACCGGACTTGTGCGGCGCCGTGCACCGGCTGGACGGCCCGCACAGCCACCCGGGCGGCTGGCGGATCACGGTTGACCTCGGCTCGGCCCCAACATCCTGCGTTCCGGCAATGATCGCTGCAATCGGCCTCTCGGGATGCTCGCGCCTGCGGATCACCGACGACTAGGACAACGTCGATTTCCGGCACGCGGCGAGGTCGCAACGACGCTGCCGCGTTGCACGGGACCAGGCGCTTCCGATCACTCCGCGCCCGATCTCGGATCAAACCTTCTCGATGGCCAGATAGCTGTGGACATAGTCCATTGCATGCCCTTCGGGATCAGCGGCGACCATGTCCTCGTACCGGCCATAGAAGGCATCGACCAATTCCCGGCGCTCGTCTTCGGGCCGGTCAGACGACAGCGCATTCAGAAAAACCGTCTCGGACCAGGATCGCAAAGTCGGAATATAGCTCTTCGCAAAGGCACGTGCACCCATGCCCGGGTTGGACAGGAAGGCTGCGCGATAGGGGCAGGCGGTCACACCGGTATGCGCCGAAATCAACCGCAATCCCGCACCAAATACTTCGGACCCCTCATCCAGCAGCGGCGCCCTGAATTCTTCCGGCGTGCGATAGACCTGGGCGAAGGTGGCAGCTTCGTATTCTGCTGCGGTTATCAACCCCTCGCCTGCCATCGCCTTCCAGTGCAGATCGAACGTGTCGAACATGTTCACACCGTCCGTATTCCCCAGATAGCGATCGGCCTCGTCCTTGCCGAAACTCATGATGACCAACCGCCCGCCCGGGCGCAGTTCGGCGGCGCGGGCCAGAAGAATGGCATTCCAATCCTCGGCCGCCTGCCGGTCGAAAGCCGCCAACGCCGCACCGGTCGCGCCAACATGGTGGACATGATCCGGGATCAGGCATGGCACCTCGCGGACATAGTGCATCGCGGTCGCGGAAAACCCCAGATCCAGCGTCGCATCCGGTAACAACTGATGATGAAAACCGATGCCGCAGCCTTGCACAAATACGCCCGGAAATTCTGTCCAATATGTGTGATCGGACCCGTCCAGCCCCTGCATGGCTTTGAACAACTGGCTCCAGTCATTCGACGCCAGATCCGTATACGTCACCTGAATCTGACGGTCCGGCCACCGGTCCTTCAAGGTGCCAACCGTATCGCGAATGGTCTTTTTCGATGTGCCGCCATCGGCGGTCCCGTAATCGGCGATCCGCACCGGCTGACCGTGTTCTGGTTCCGGCAGCGCTGCCACGGCCTGCATCATCATCGGTGCCGCGTTGTCGATGACATCCTTGGCGCCGCGGGTCGACTGGCTGTAATAGCCGCCGCCCTTCATCGACGTGGTTGCCGCTGTCTTGTTCGCCATGCCTGCCTCTTGTTGTGTGCGGCGCGACGTTAGCGGCATTCAACCGCAATTGAAAAGCAGTGCCATGATTTGTGCCCGGCGATTTGCCGCTTGGCGCGGCGCCGCACGGGCAGTAAGGGCGGGGCATGACCAAAGATGCCCTTTATACGGACGAGGCGTTTACGCCCAAGGTCCTGCGCCATTCCGTTGATCTTCTGCGGCTGGCATGGCCCGTCATGCTGTCGCGGGCGGGCATCCTGGTCATGGCCTTTGTCGATATTGTCATGCTGGGCCGGTTCGGCGAAGGCGCCGTCGGGGTTTCAAACCTCGGTCTCGCGATCTTCGTTCCGTTCATGGTCATGTCGATCGGACTTTGTATCGGGATGATCCCGGTGATCAGCCAGGCTTACGGCGCAGGCAACTGGCTGGAATGCGGGCGCGCCTGGCGGCGCGCGATGAGCTGGGGCGTCTTCGTTTCGATCTTCGGGATGATCATCGTCTATCATGGCGAAGATTGGCTGCGCCTGTTTGGCCAGAGCGAGGAATTTTCGGTGCGCGGCGGCCATGTTGCCATCGCTTTGGCGCCGGGGCTGTTGGCGCAGGTGATCTATGCGGTTTGCGCGTTCTACCTGGAATCAACGCGGCGCCCAATGGCAGCGTTGGCCGCCATGGTTGCAGCCAATCTGATCAACGCTGCTTTGAATTGGGTTATGATCTTCGGGCATCTTGGATGGCCCGAAATGGGCGCGGTTGGCGCCGCCGTCGCCTCTTCGCTGGCCCGGTTCGCGGCGGCCGGGATTCTGATTGCCGTGATCTTGATGCAGCGCGACGCAGTCGCCGCCGGCGTTCGCGGCGTTTGGGAGGGGGTCTGGGGACCCGGCGGATGGCGCGCGGGATACATGATGCGCAAGCTCGGACTATCGGCTGGTCTTTCGAACGGGTTTGAAACCGTGGGATTTACAGCCATGACCATGATGGCCGGGACCATCGGGATTGCTGCGCTCGATGCCTATTCCATCTCTCACAACCTGGTATCGACCATCTTCATGGTGGGCCTCGGCCTTTCCGTGGCCACCGGCGTTCGCGTCGGCCAGGCAACCGGCGCGGGTCAGACGCGCGAGGCGGTCTTTGCCGGGTGGACCGGGTTCCTGGTGGCACTGATCCTGATGTCGCTTCTGGGCGGGCTTGTTCTGATCTTCAGAAACTGGATACCGACCGTCTATACCGACGACCCGGAACTGGTCGCGCGGACAGCGGGGGTGATGCTGTTTGCAGCCTTTATCTTTGTGCCAGACACTTTGCAGGTCGTGATGGGTCAGGCCAACCGGGCGCTGGGCGATGCCTGGATCCCGTTGGCCGGATACGCAATCAGTTTTGTGGTGATCATGATACCGCTGGGATGGTATCTGCTTCACTATGGCGGCTGGGATGAACGTGGCTTGGCACTCTCGATCGCACTATCCTGCGCTGTTGCAACAGCACTTATGGCCTGGCGGTTCCACGCCCTGACCCGGGGAAGACGGTGAGTCAGAGCTATTTCCAATCTAAAGACAGTTGGCGCACCCGGGCCATCGAAGTCGTTTTGTTCTCGCTCGCCGGGTTCTTTCGGGTTCTGACCTGGCCGCTTCCGGCACGGATGTTGGGTGGATTGGCACATCGCCTGGGCGGCTGGGCAATAATGGTGGTGCCGCGCAGCCGTCAGCGCGCCTTGGACAATCTGGCGCTGGTCTGGCCGCAAATGCCCGAAGCCGAACGCCGCGCCATCGCCCGTGATGCTGCCGGCAGTTTTGCGCGGATGGCCGTCGAATATGCCCGGCTGGAGCGGTTCTCCCGGCAGGTCGATCTGAGTGTCGAAGGCATCGAGCATCTAAAGGACGCGGCAGCGGCCGGAAAAGGCGCGATCCTGGTGACCGCACATTACGGAAATTGGGAGGCCGCCCGCCTGGCGGCTAAACGTGCAGGATGCGAGACTGGTATCATCTATCGCGCGTTCAACAACCGCCCGTTGGACCGATGGACAATGCGGCGGATCCCGAAACTCGGCGCGCCGGTTCTGCAAAAAGGCGCTGGCGGGATGCGCAAACTCGTCAACTATGTGCGCCGCGGCGGGTTCATTATGATCCTGGTCGACCAGCGAAATTCAGGCGCTCCGTTTCTGGATTTCCTCGGCCACCCGGCCGAGACGGTGACGGTGGCCGCCGATCTCGCCGCCAAAACCGGGGCCGCGCTGATCCCGACACGCGGCACGCGCGGTCTGGCCGGGAACCGGTTCGACGTCTCGTTCGAGGCGCCCATCAAAGGCGACGACCCGATCGAGATGATGCAACAGGTCAACGATCGGATCAGCGCCTGGATTACCGAATATCCCGGCCAGTGGCTTTGGTTCCACCGCCGATGGCGCTCGACAACCCGTTCCCGTGCCAGACCGGGCGAGGATTAGGCCCCGGCCGTACAACCCTGCTACTAGGAACGACGCGCAAGCAGATTGCTGACCGCAGGCCCAGCGCTGGGCAACCCGAGACGATGGGCATCGGCGATGGCCGCGCGCACGTCGGCCAGATCGACCGAGATAAACGCCTGCTTTACCGGCCCGATCGAGGCGGAGCGCATCGAAAGTTCCCGAAATCCCAACGCCGCCAACGTAACCGCGCTTACAGGTTGACCAGCCGCCTCGCCGCAAAAAGAAAGGCGCGTTTCGTGCTGGGCACAACGGCGAACGATTCCGGTCAGAAAATCAAGAAAGCTTGGCGACAGAACATCATAGCGCGCGCGCACCCGCTCATTCTCCCTGTCGGCGGCAAAGAAAAACTGCAACAGATCGTTCCCGCCAACCGACACGAAGTCTGCGACCTCGAACATCTGGCTCGGCGCATGGGCCAGGGCAGGGACCTCGAACATCAGGCCGATCTTCAGGTCTGCGGGCCGCAAATGACCAAGACCCTCCTGACGGTCAATTTCAGACAGCACCAGATCGCGGGCCGCGAAAAACTCGCGCGCATCCGTAATCATCGGGAACATCAGCGACAGCGGACGACCCTCGGCGGCTCGGATCAGCGCTTGAATCTGCATCGCCAATAGCCGCGGGCGGTCCAACCCGACCCGAATGGCCCGCCAACCAAGCGCCGGATTGGCCTCACGCTCGCGGCGCATATAGGGCAGGATCTTGTCCGAACCGATGTCCAGTGTGCGGAAGATCACCTCTGCGCCGTCGGCGGCATCCAGCACCCGTTTGTAAAGAGCGGCCTGCGCCTCGCGCCGCGGCATGCGCTGGCGGATCATGAACTGCAACTCGGTCCGGTAAAGGCCCACGCCATCGGCGCCAGAGGTCGCCAAAGACGGAAGATCGGCCAGCACGCCAGCGTTCATCTTCAGCGAAACGGTTGCGCCATCAAGCGTCGTCGCCGGTTGGCCGACCAGCTCGCGATATGCCTGCCGCGCCTCGGCCGCCTGGGTGATTTGGCTGCGGAACTGCTCCAGAACCGCCGCATCGGGGCGCAGATGCACCCGGCCCGTATCGCCGTTCACAACGATCCGGTCGCCCGGATTGGCATCGCGGGTCACGCGGTCGGCCTGCACCACCATGGGGATCGCCAAAGCCCGCGCAACGATGGCAGCGTGCGAGGAAAGCGACCCTTCCTCCAAGACCACGGCGCGAACGCGGCCCGCATGATCCATCAGCTCGCCCGGGCCCAGATTGCGTGCAACCAGAATGGCCCCATCCGGCGCCGATTGCGGTTGTTCTGTATCCTTGATCAGGTGGCGCAGAAGCCGATTGGCCAGATCATCCAGATCATGCAGCCGTTCGCGCAGATAGGGGTCGGCGACCCGCTCCATCCGGGCACGGGCATCCGACTGCACCTTCTCCACGGCAACTTCGGCAGAAAGGCCGCCGTCAATCGCCTCCATCAACCGGCGCGACCAGCCCTTGTCATAGGCGACCATTCGATAGGCTTCGAAAATATCGCGCTGCTCGGTGCCATGACCGGGGCCGGTTTCGTCCAGCATCTGATCGACATGCTCGCGCATCGCGACCAGAGCCTCGGCCATGCGTTTGCGCTCGGTCTCCGGGTCGTCGGAAATCGGATCGAACGTAACCAGACGCGGCTCGTGCAAATGCACCAAGCCCTCGGCGATCCCTTCCGAGGCACTGCGCGCCGCGATGCGCAGCGGACCCTGGCGCCGTCCCGGACCCGTGGCCAGCCCGGCGGAATCTCGGAACGCACCTGCCTCGGTCATCTCGGCGATGATCATGGCAACGAATTCCAGCGCCTCGACATCGTCGTCTTCATAAACACGGGGCGCTTCGTTCTGGACCACCAGAACACCCATAACCTCGCCCAGCCGCTGAATCGGCACGCCGACAAACGATCGATACCGTTCCTCCCCGGTTTCCGGCAGGTATCGGAACCCCGGGGCGTTTTCGGCGTCGTCAGTGGCGAAATGTTCCGCGCGTTCGGCAATGCGTCCGACCAGGCCCTGACCAACCCGCAGCCGGGCAGAGTGGACCGAGTCCTGGCGTAACCCCTCGGTCGCGCACAGCTCCAACGTCTTCTCGTCCCGCTTGAGATAGATCGAGCAGACCTCGGCAACCATGTTCGAAGCAATCAGACCGACAACGGTATCCAGACGCGCCTGACCTTCCGCCGCACCGGCCATTGCCGTTCGCAGCGCCCGCATCATCGCGCGTGACCCACCCATTGTGCCGGGCATTCTGCCCTCCCAAGCGCCCAGTGGACGCAGTTACGCAGTCTCCAGATCGAACGCTTTGTGCAAGGACTGCACGGCCAATTCCATGTATCGCCGGTCGATCAGAACGCTGACCTTGATCTCGGACGTTGTGATGACCTTGATGTTGATGCTGTCGGCGGCCAGCGCCGAAAACATCTTCTGCGCGACGCCCGCATGGCTGCGCATTCCGGTCCCGACGATCGAGACTTTGGACACTTCGCCGTCCAGGATGATCTCCTGATAACCGATGGCATCGCGCGCATCCTCCAGCGCCTGGCGGGCCATCGCGATGTGGTCTGTCGACAGACTAAAGGTCATGTCCGTCATCCCGTCGGCACCGATGTTCTGGACGATCATGTCCACATTTACGCCAGCATCGGCCAACGGCCCGAAGATCGAGGCGGCGACACCCGGGCGGTCCGGCACTTTAACCAGCGTGACTTTCGCTTCGTCGCGGGAATAGGCGATGCCAGTTACGACGTTCTGTTCCACGATTTCCTCCTCGTCACAAACCAGCGTTCCCGGCAGGTCCTCGAAGCTGGACTTGACCATCAGCCGGACGCGATGGTTCATCGCCAGCTCGACGCTGCGGGTCTGAAGCACTTTGGCGCCCAGCGATGCCAGCTCCAGCATCTCCTCATAGGCGATCTTCTCGATCTTGCGCGCACGGCGCTCGATGCGCGGGTCGGTGGTGTAGACACCGTCCACATCCGTATAGATATCGCAACGCTCGGCGCCCAGAGCGGCGGCAAACGCAACGGCGGTCGTGTCCGATCCGCCCCGGCCCAGGGTCGTCACCCGCCCGTCGGGGCTGATCCCCTGAAATCCGGCGATAACCGCATGCAGGCCTTCTTCGAACTTCTGATCCAGATTGGCGGTCTCGATCCGTTCGATCCGGGCTGCACCATGGGCATCCGAGGTATGGACCGGCACCTGCCAGCCCTGCCATGACCGGGCGGGCACGCCCGCTTCCTGCAAGGCCAGCGACATCAATCCCGACGTTACCAACTCGCCGGAGGCAACGACTGCATCGTATTCACGGGCGTCATACAACCCGCGCCCGTTCGATTCTGGCGGGGCGGCGGCATCGCGGACCCAGCCGACCAGTTCGTTCGTTTTTCCCGACATGGCCGAGACGACGACAGCGACTTCATAACCGCGGTCGACCTCGGCCTTCACCTTGGCCGCTGCGTTCCGAATACGATCCAGATCAGCGACGGAGGTTCCGCCGAATTTCATAACAAGGCGCGGCATGGGTCTTCCTGTCTTCTCGCCCGGCAAGGACGGTCATTCGCGCGCCCTATATCGGGTGGCGCGGAGTCGGGCAAGGGAGCGCAGCGCCCGACCGGGAGCTAAGACCAAACTTAAGACTTTGCCCCGTCATTTTACATCGTTTGCAGGTTCCAAACGGGCAGAACACCGTTCCGGACTTGACCCGGGACCTCATGTAACGGCTCGATGACGATCCGGGGCCCGTCCGGGACGGCATAGCCACGATTTGGGGCAAAGCATGACCGAGCTTCTTACCGCCGCGCAGATGCGCGCCATCGAGCAGGCCGCCATCGCCTCGGGCGAGGTGACCGGGCTGGAGCTGATGGAACGCGCCGGGCGCGGCGTTGTCGAGGCCATCCTGGAATGGCGCCCGGAACTGGCGCTCGCGCCGCACCGCGCGGTGGTGCTGTGCGGCCCCGGCAACAATGGCGGCGACGGCTTTGTCGTGGCCCGGCTGTTGAAACAGCGGGGCTGGCAGGTCGACGTCTTTGTCTACGGCGCCGAGGCCAAGTTGCCCCCGGATGCCGCAGAAAACGCACGGCGATGGCGGGAATTGGGCGAGATTAATCTACCCCCCAAAAGACGCGAAACATTCGAAGCGGCCGATTTGATCGTCGATGCACTGTTCGGCATAGGCCTGACAAGAGGACTTGAAGGAGAACCGGCGGCGGCGGCATCTTTGATCTTTGACGCAGTGTACGAATACGATTGCCCACGGCTGGATAACCGGGTTGTCGCAATCGATGTGCCCTCTGGCTTATGCTCAGATTCCGGAGTTTGGCTTGGAGACCTTGGGCACTTCAAGGCTTCACTTACAGTGACCTTTCATACGGCTAAGCCCGGGCATCACTTGTTCTTGGGCAGCGGTATCTGTGGCCGCATCGCAATTGTCGACATCGGCCTCGGACAACCAGCGCCGTATTCTGACTTTCGTTTGACAGGTAGCGATGAAATCTGGCTCTGGCCGAAGGATGCTGAGGATCACAAGTACCACCACGGCCACGCCCTCATACTCTCGGGCGGCGTCGGCAAGGGTGGGGCGGCCCGGCTGGCCGCTCGTGGCGCGCTGCGCATCGGGGCCGGGCTGGTCACTGTCGGCACGCCGCCGGCGGCATTGCAGGAAAATGCCGCGCGGTTGGACGCGATCATGCTGACCTCGATCAAGGGGGTGGACGGGCTGCAAACCGAGATCCGCGAACGCAAGATCAAGGCGGTCTGTATCGGCCCGGGGTTCGGGATGGGGGAGCGGCTGCGGGAGTTTATCACCGGGCTTGGGAACGAGACATCGGAAGGCCAGCCGATAGGCCTGGTGCTCGATGCTGACGCCTTGACCGAATATCGGGATGATCCCGAAACGCTGTTCGCGATGTTGCACGACAATTGCGTCCTGACCCCGCATGAAGGCGAATTCGGTCGGCTGTTCCCAGACCTGCTGGCCAAGCTGAAGGAACCGGCCAACAAAGGCCCGGTATATTCCAAGGTGGACGCGACACGAGAAGCCGCCGCCCGCGCGGGGTGCGTTGTCCTCTACAAAGGCGCCGATACGGTCATCGCCGCACCCGATGGCCGATGCACCGTCAACTCGGCTCATTACGACCGCGCGGCACCTGGGTTGGCCACTGCAGGTTCGGGCGATGTGTTGGCCGGGTTCATCACAGGATTGATGGCACGCGGCCTGAACCCGTTGACCGCCGCAGAAACGGCGGCTTGGCTGCATGTTGAATGCGCGCTGAAATTCGGCCCCGGCCTGATTGCCGAGGATCTGCCGGAGCAATTGCCAGCCGTGTTCCGCGATCTGAGCTCGTAAGTAACGACGTCGCGCCGTCGCGCCCGGAAAGTTGACAGCTGTCAACTTCGTTAACCAATCGTTACCCGGCCTGCGGCGTCGATGGCGCCGTGCAGCCGAGATTCCCCCTATCGCCCCCGCCGACTCGTTGTTATAGAGGCGCCGATTTCCCGGGGCGTTTGCGTTCCGGATCGCGGGCGTGGTGGAATTGGTAGACACGCGAGATTTAGGTTCTCGTGCCGCAAGGCGTGGGGGTTCAAGTCCCTCCGCCCGCACCAGTGACACCCGCAAGGACGAATACCCCGAATGGGGAAACGAGGGCTGGAATGCAGGTTACGGAAACGAAGTCGGAAGGTCTGAAGCGCGAGTACGCCATTACGGTGACGGCCGGCGACCTGGAAGCCAAAACGACCGAGAAGCTGGAAGAACTCCGCAAGGACTTCCACATGAAAGGGTTTCGCAAGGGCAAGGCCCCGCTGGCGCTGATGAAGCGCCAGTTCGGCAAGTCTGTGCTGGGCGAAGTCGTTCAGGAAACCGTCGAACAGACGGTTAGCGGCCACTTGGAAGAGCAGGGTCATCGCCCCGCCGCGCAACCGGACATCAAGATCACGAACGAAGAGTTCGACGAAGGTCAGGACCTGAATGTCGAGGTCGCATACGAGTGCTTGCCGGATGTTCCGGAGATGGACTTTTCGACCATCGCACTGGACCGTAAGGTTGTTGAAGTCGAAGATCGGGATGTCGAAGAAGCCTTGGGCCGACTTGCCGAAGGGTCTGCCGAATTCGAGGCGCGCGACGAAGGCGCCGCTGCTGAAAGCGGCGATCAGATCATGATCGATTTTCTGGGCAAGATCGATGGCGAGGCCTTCGAAGGCGGCGAGGCCGAGGATTACCCGTTGGTTTTGGGGTCGAACAGCTTCATCCCCGGGTTCGAGGATCAGTTGGTCGGCGCCAAGGCGGGAGACTCCAAGGAGGTGAACGTGTCGTTCCCCGGCGATTACGGTGCCGAGAATCTGGCCGGAAAAGACGCCGTCTTTGAAGTGACCGTCAAAGAGGTCAAGGCGCCCAAGCCCGCCGAGATCGACGACGAACTGGCGAAGCGTTACGGCGCCGAGGATCTGGACGGGTTGAAGGGGCAGTTGAGCGAGCAGATCGCCGCAGAATACGCCCAGGCCAGCCGCCAGTTGGTCAAGCGCCGCTTGTTGGATGATCTGGACGGCCGCATGGACTTCCCCTTGCCGCAAGGGATGGTCGAGGTCGAAGCCAAGTCGATCGCACATCAGCTTTGGCACGAGGAAAACCCCGACGTGGAAGGCCACGACCACCCGGAAATCGAGACCAATGAAGAGCACGAGACCCTTGCCAAACGCCGCGTTGGTCTGGGCCTTTTGCTGGCCGAGATCGGGCGGAAGGAAGAGCTGGAAATCTCGGACGCCGAATTCGGGCAAGCCATCATGGCCCGCGCCCGCCAATTCCCCGGCCAGGAACGTGAGTTCTTTGAATTCGTCAAACAGAACCGCGAGATGCAGGAACAGATCCGCGCGCCTCTCTATGAGGACAAGGTCGTTGATCTGGTGCTGGAGCGCGCCAACGTGACGGATATCCCTGTCAGCAAGGCCGATCTCGAAGCCGAGATCGAGGCGTTGGACGAAGAAGACTGATCGTTGTCCTTTGGTTCGCCGGACGGGTCCAATCCAAACGGCGCGAAGGCAACCATCGAATTTCTGAAAGAACGAATGGCCGTGAACCCGAAGGTTCGCGGCCTTTTTCTTTCCGGCAGTTTCGGGCGCGGAACCGCCGATCACTATAGCGATCTGGACTTTATCTGTATCGCGGCCGAAGACGACCACGCCGGCCTTGTCGCTGTTTGGCGCGCAGCGCTGTGCGATATCGGACCACCGGTGCTGTGGCGTCAAAATCAGGTGCGCGGATATCTGATCAACGCGATTACCCCGGAATGGCTGCGGATTGACCTGAGCGTAGCGGGAGAGAGCGGTCTATCGGGACGGGCACAGTCCCTGGTCAAGCCGCTGATCGACCGGGATGATCTTTTCGCATCATTGCCACAGAACCTGCCGGACCGGGCCCCGCGGAATAATCGGATCGACTATATCGTCTCTGAATATTTCCGGGTGATCGGTCTGACGGCGGTCGTGCTCAACAGGAAAGAATGGGTCACCGGAGTTTGGGGCGCCGGGATTTTGCGGGATCTCTATCGCGATTTGCTGCTGGAGCATTGCCCGGAGCCTGATCCGGGCGGTGCGCTGCACCTCAGCAGATTGCTGTCCAGGGACGATTATCAAACCCTTTCCAACCTGCCCTATCCAGGGGCGGATCTGGACGAATTGCTGGACGCTTTTCGGAAGATTTCGACGGTCTTTCTGCCCTATGCCCGGTCGGTGATGGAAACGCGCGGGATGGAATGGCCGGAGAAATTCGAACAGGCAACCCGGCAATATCTGGTGCGCGAACTTGGCGTCGATCTGTTGTAGCGGCGGCGGCGTCAAGCACGGCGCGTCGCGACGATAACGCCAACGCCCGCCAGAACGATCCCGCCCCATGCCAGCGGCGGCATAATCTCGCCCAGCATAACCCAGGCGAAGACCGCAGACAGCGGCGGGATAAGGAACATCAAGGCCGAAACGCGGGCGACCTCGCCATGCCGGATCATCGCAAGCAGAACGGTTGTCGCAACCAGCGAGTTTCCCAAAATCAGATACGCCAGAACCCCGCCAAGACCGACGGTCCAGGTGATGGCCTGCGTCTCCAACGCCAAGGCGAACGGTAATATCCCGATCAGGCCAGCCGCGAAGCCGATCAGGTTGGACGTTATGGGATGGGAGGACACACCGTTGCGTTTTTCATAAAGCGTCGCGCCGATCATCCCGACAAGGCCCACGACGGCGAAAGTCAGCCCGAGGATCGGCGGCGTCTCGATCGCGGATCTTGCGGTGATGACGATGACAGTTCCGGTTAGTGCCAGTAGCAGGCCCGCCCAACGGCGCAATCCGACGCGTTCGCCCGTTGTGCCCGGCGACAGGATCGCGACGACGATGGGTTGCAGGACCATCACCAGGGCAACCGTCCCGGCCGCGGTGCCTTCGCCGAACGAAAGATAGCAGAACCCGAAATAGACCGTCTGGATCAGAGCGCCGACAACCGCCAAATGGATCCAGCCCGCGCGGGTTGTCGGCAGGGGCGGGCGAAACGCCAGAAACAGGACCAGCATCAGGGCAACGACCAAAGCATAGCGCACGACCAGAAGCGTCAGCGGCTCGATGTCCTGCAGACCGATCTTGGCAGCAACATAGCCACCCGACCAAAGCGCCACAAAAAGGAACGGCGCGGCGATCAGCCAGGCGGGGCGCGTGGTTTCCGACATGTGATCCCGGTGCAAAGGAAGAACGCAATGACAAAGGAAATGTCGGCCTAGCGGATCAAGTGACCGGTTGCGATCTGCTGCGTGATCTTTCGGTCAATCTGGCGGCAATCGGAAATCGGGCTGATGGCGCCCGCCGCCGCGGACGATCACGCAATCTGCGTGCAGACGATGGCAGCCCGACCCTGCGCCGATCGCTCCGATAAAATTTTTCTGCCTATTTATTCTATCGCAACCCTTGGATGCCATGTTCGATCCAGTTGAGTACCCGGCCCACCTTGTTTGCGTACCGGGCCATCCCCTATTTCGGCGCATTAATCGGGCGGTTCGCAGTCCAGTCCCAAGTTCCATTGTCCCGTTCGCGAACCGCTTGTTTCCAGCCGACATCCTCGGCCCGCGCCTTGAAGTTCATGCCCTCGGGCGAATGGCGCGTGATGCCGTCAAATATCGTTGCGATCGTCTGGGTCGAGGCGAGGCCCATGTTTTCAAGCGCCTGATTGACCATCATCTTCTGCATGGCGAGTTGATTGATCGGAATACCGGCCATCCGCTCGGCAAGACGTTCGACTTCGTTGTCCAGATCTTCCGGCGGGACGGCTTTCAGGACCAGTCCCAGACGCTCCGCTTCGCGGCCATCGATCTTGTCGCCGGTCAGCAGCATGCGTTTTGCGCGCTCGGCGCCCAGCCGGTAGACCCACATCGCTGTTGTCGGGCACCCCCAGACACGGGTTGGCATATAGCCGATCTGCGCATTGTCGGCCATCACGACAATATCGGCGCAAAGCGCGATATCAGAGCCACCTGCGACAGCATAACCATGCACCTTGCAGATCACGGGCTTCAGCGACCGAAAGATCTCCATAAAAAGATCCGTATTGCGCTTCATCCAGGCAAAATCCTTGATCGGGTCCCAGGGCATTTCCTGTGTCACAGCCCGGCCCAGACCATCGGTTGTCTGGGCGTAGTAGGTCAGGTCATATCCTGCACAAAACGCCTCTCCCGCCCCTGAAAGCACGATTACATGCACGTTCGGGTCAGCATTTGCGGCGCGTACAGCATCGGCCAAAGCCTGCGGAACACGGTCGTCGATTGCGTTCATTACGTCGGGCCGGTTCAACGTGATCCGCCCGATATGGCCATCGGCCTCAAACAGCACAGGGTCCATGAATGCGGTCCTTCGATCGGTAACTATTTCACGCGGCGCCATTGAAGCGCCACTAAGCAGTCATTAAGACTTCTGGGCAAGGTATGCTCGGCAGAAGCCCGGCACACGACTCCAGAAATAGGCAGGCATATGCGCGATCCGATCGATACCACCATGAACACGTTTGTCCCTTATGTCGTCGAACAGACCCCGCGCGGCACGCAAGGGTATGACATCTACTCACGGCTTTTGAAGGAGCGGATCATCTTTGTGTCCGGTCCGGTCCATGACGCAATGGCGACGTCGATCGTTGCACAGCTGCTGTTTTTGGAGGCGGAGAACCCGAAGACCGAGATTGCGATGTATATCAACTCGCCCGGCGGGGTCGTGACCTCCGGTCTGTCGATCTATGACACCATGCAGTATATTCGCCCGAAGGTTTCGACCCTTGTGATCGGTCAGGCTGCGTCAATGGGATCGCTGCTGTTGACGGCCGGCGCGACAGGGTCGCGTTACGCCTTGCCAAATAGCCGCATCATGGTGCACCAGCCGTCGGGCGGCTATCAGGGCCAGGCCACCGATATCATGATCCATGCCAAGGAAACGCAGGATCTGAAGACCAGATTGAACGAAATTTACGTCAACCATACCGGTCAGGCGCTGGAGACGGTTGAGGCTGCGCTGGAGCGGGACAACTTTATGACCCCGGAAATGGCGAAGGACTGGGGTCTGATCGACGAAATCGTCGCCGAGCGTCCAAAAGCGGGTGACGACGACTGACCGCCCGGTCGATTGCGTTTGCGTGACACGGCCGGGTTGTAGCGCTAATGTGTGGTTCGGATTCGTAATCTTACCGCATTTTTAACGTCGGTAAGGGATTAAGAGGGGCGGTGATCCGTCTCGGAGGCAGGTAGATGAGCAAAAGTAGCGGCTCTGACAGCAAGAACACTCTCTATTGCTCATTCTGCGGCAAGAGCCAGCATGAGGTCCGCAAGCTGATTGCCGGACCAACGGTATTCATCTGCGATGAATGCGTCGAACTGTGCATGGACATCATCCGGGAGGAGACGAAGAACAATCTCGTCAAATCCTCGGACGGCGTGCCGACACCGCGCGATATCTGCGCCGTGTTGGATGACTATGTCATCGGCCAGTCGACCGCAAAACGGGTACTGTCTGTCGCGGTTCACAACCACTACAAACGCCTGAACCATTCCGCGAAGTCGACGGATGTTGAACTGGCGAAGTCCAACATCCTGCTGATCGGCCCGACCGGTTGCGGCAAGACACTGCTTGCACAAACGCTGGCGCGTATTCTGGATGTGCCGTTTACGATGGCGGATGCCACGACCCTGACCGAGGCCGGTTATGTCGGCGAGGATGTCGAGAACATCATCCTGAAGCTGCTGCAATCGGCCGACTATAATGTCGAACGTGCGCAGCGCGGCATCGTCTATATCGACGAGGTCGACAAGATCTCGCGCAAGTCGGACAACCCGTCGATCACACGGGATGTGTCGGGCGAAGGCGTGCAGCAAGCGTTGCTGAAAATCATGGAAGGGACCGTTGCGTCGGTTCCGCCGCAAGGCGGGCGCAAGCATCCGCAGCAGGAATTCCTTCAGGTTGACACGACCAACATCCTGTTCATCTGCGGCGGCGCATTCGCCGGTCTGGACCGGATCATTGCCCAGCGTGACAAGGGATCGGCGATCGGCTTCGGCGCCGATGTAAAGGCCGACGACGATCGCCGGATCGGTGATCTGCTGGAAGACCTTGAACCGGAAGATCTGCTGAAGTTCGGCCTGATCCCGGAATTCGTGGGGCGTCTGCCGGTGATTGCGACGCTGCGTGATCTGGACGAAGACGCGCTGGTGACGATCCTGACCCAACCCAAGAACGCGCTGGTGAAGCAATATCAGCGACTGTTCGACATGGAAAATGTCGCGCTGACCTTTACGGAAGACGCACTTACCGCAATTGCGTCGAAAGCAATCGACCGTAAGACCGGCGCCCGTGGCCTGCGGTCCATTCTGGAAGACGTGCTGTTGGAACCAATGTTCGAGCTGCCGGGCGAAGACGGCGTTCAGGAAATCGTTGTCAACGACGACGTGATTTCCGGAGAGGCAAAGCCGCTTTACATCTATTCAGAAGCTGGGGCGGAAGCCACTGCCTCGTAGCGGGTGCCTGAACGGCACCGCCTGTGGCCCCGCCTTGACTCTGGTGGTGCGCCCCCCACTTGGTAGGGCCGACAGGAATAAAAAGGCCGTCCGCTTCGGACGGCAATTGAGGCCAAAAATGAGCGATCAAGCCAACACTTTCCCGGTCCTGCCGCTGCGCGATATCGTGGTGTTCCCGCATATGATCGTGCCGCTGTTCGTCGGCCGGGCCAAATCAGTCAAAGCGCTGGAAGCAGTGATGAAGGACGACCGGCAAATCTTGCTGGCGTCGCAACTGGATGCGGGCGAAGATGATCCCGGCGAGGACGATATTTATCGCATCGGTTCGCTGGCGAACGTCCTGCAACTGCTGAAACTTCCCGATGGAACCGTTAAGGTCCTTGTCGAAGGGCATGACCGCGCCAAGATCACCGGCTTTGTTGAAAACGAAGAGTTTTTCGAGGCGACGGCCGAAATCGTCGAAGAAGAAGGCAGCGAGGGCGACACGGTCGCAGCCTTGGCCCGATCGCTTGTCGAACGGTTCGAGCGGTATGTGAAGCTGAACAAGAACGTGCCGGAAGAGGCCCTTGCCAATATCGGAGAGATTGAAGATCCGGCGAAGCTGGCCGACACGATCGCCGGGCATTTGGGCGTGAAGCTATCCGAACGTCAGACTCTGCTGGAAGAGGCAAACGTTTCCAAGCGTATGGAAGCGATCCTGGGCCTGATCCAGGGTGAAATCTCGGTTTTGCAGGTCGAGAAGAAGATCAAGAGCCGGGTCAAGACCCAGATGGAGAAGACCCAGCGCGAGTATTATCTGAACGAACAGATGAAGGCGATCCAGCGGGAGCTGGGCGAAGGCGATGACGGGCGCGACGATATTGGCGAATATGAACGCCAGATCGCCGAGACCAAGCTGTCGAAAGAAGCTCGTGAGAAAACCATTAACGAGCTGAAAAAGCTGAAAAATATGTCACCCATGTCGGCCGAAGCAACAGTCGTGCGCAACTATCTCGACTGGATGCTGTCGATCCCGTGGGGTAAGAAATCCCGCGTCAAGAAGGATCTGGTCCGCGCGCAGGACGTGCTGGATGGCGACCATTACGGTCTGGACAAGGTCAAGGAACGGATCGTCGAATATCTCGCCGTTCAGCAGCGGTCTGCCAAGTTGAAAGGCCCGATCCTCTGCCTGGTCGGCCCGCCGGGCGTCGGTAAGACATCGCTGGGCAAATCGGTTGCCAAAGCGACCGGCCGGGAGTTTATCCGCATCGGTCTGGGCGGCGTTCGGGACGAAGCCGAGATCCGCGGCCACCGCCGCACCTATATCGGCTCGATGCCCGGCAAGATTGTCCAGTCGATGAAGAAGGCAAAAACGACCAATCCGCTGATCTTGTTGGATGAGATCGACAAGATGGGCCAGGATTTTCGGGGCGACCCCGCCTCGGCGATGCTGGAAGTCTTGGATCCGGAGCAGAACAGCACCTTCACCGATCACTATCTCGAGGTGGAATACGACCTTTCCAATGTGATGTTCCTGACAACGGCCAATACTTACAACATGCCGCAACCGTTGCTGGACCGGATGGAGATTATCTCGCTGGCCGGGTACACCGAGGACGAGAAATTCGAAATCGGGCGGCGCCATCTGGAGCCTAAGCAGCGCAAAGAACACGGTCTTCGCGACGGCGAATTCTCGCTGAACGATGAAGCACTGACGACGATGATTCAGCGGTACACGCGCGAGGCTGGTGTTCGAAATCTTGAACGCGAGTTGGCCAAGCTGTGCCGTAAGGCTCTGACGGAAATCGTCCGCGGCGATCATAAGACAGTCGATGTCACGGCAGACAACCTGGAACACTATCTGGGGGTTCCGCGCCACAAGCACGGACTGGCTGAGGAGGACGATCAGGTCGGCGTCACGACCGGGCTGGCCTATACGTCGGTTGGCGGCGATCTTCTGCATATCGAGGCGCTGAAACTGCCAGGTAAAGGCCGGATGAAAACCACGGGAACGCTTGGCGATGTGATGAAAGAATCCATCGACGCTGCGGCCAGTTTTGTCCGTTCGAAGGCCCCCAATTATGGGGTGAGGCCACCGCGGTTTGAGAAGATCGATATCCATGTTCACGTTCCCGAAGGCGCGACGCCCAAGGACGGTCCGTCAGCAGGTATCGCAATGGTGACATCGATCGTTTCCGTGCTGACCAATATCGCCGTGCACCGCGACGTCGCGATGACGGGCGAAGTTACGCTTCGCGGCAACGTGCTGCCGATCGGCGGACTGAAGGAGAAACTGCTGGCCGCGCTGCGGGGCGGGATAAAGAAGGTCCTCATCCCGAAAGACAACGTCAAGGATCTGCCGGATATCCCGGACAACGTTAAAGACGGGCTCGAGATTGTGCCGGTCGAAACGGTATCCGAAGTTCTTGGTCATGCATTGGTCAGCCAGCCGGAACCGATCGAATGGGACGAAAACGAAGCGCTGGATGCGCCGGTTGTTGAGCCTGGCTCCGACGGCGCAGAGGCGTCACTGGCACACTGAATAGCGACGGCAACGATGCCGCCAATAGAACAAAGGCCGCCCCTAAAGGCGGCCTTTTTGGTTCGATCGTCGCGACGGTCCGGGCCCGGGAAAGCCCGATTTAAGACAGCCTGGCGGACAGCATTCCCGGCAACTGGCTGGGGACATCGGCGACAGCGACGCCCGCGGCCTCCAGCGCCCGGCGTTTCGACGCATAGTCACCCTTTCCACCCGAAACGATGGCGCCCGCATGGCCCATCTTTTTGCCCGGTGGCGAGGCCCGGCCCGCGATAAATGCAGCGACCGGCTTAGACATGCCAGCGGCATAGGCGGCAGCATCTTCTTCGGCAGAACCACCGATCTCGCCGCAGATTGCGATCGCATCCGTGCCGGGGTCGGCGTCCAGCATTTCCAGTGCTTCGCGCGTTGTGGTGCCGATCATCGGGTCGCCGCCGACACCATAGACCACCGATTGGCCCATGCCATTCTGGACCAGATTCAGGCTGATCAGCGTTCCCAAAGATCCTGACCGAGAGATGACGCCGATCCGGCCGGGTTTGAAAACCCGGTCATTGAATGCCGGAAGAATGCCGATAAAGGTCTCTCCCGGAACCACGATCCCGGCCGTATTGGGGCCGACAATCCGGGTGCCATTTGTGCGCGCCGCGGCGTGCATTTCCATGACGTCGTGGGATGGAATGTGTTCGGTCAAGCACACCAGAAGCTTTGCACCCGCCTCGCACGCATCGATCGCGGCGGCCTTTGCGGCCATGGGCGGGATGAACATCACGGCGACATCGAACTCACCGGCCATGTCCGTTGCCCTGGCAACGACCGGAACACCCAAATGCTGGGTTCCGGCCTTCTTCGGATTGACGCCGCCGGTGACCTGGGCGCCGTATTCGATCATTTTTTCGGCCCAGAACGTGCCCTGTTTGCCGGTGATGCCCTGAACCAGGATGCGATGGCTTTTGCGCGGGATCATCGTGCTGCCTCCACGGCCGCTTTCACGGCATCGTCCATCAAATCGAAAGGATCGATCCCCAATTCGTCGCGGACCAGAGCG
The DNA here is from genome assembly GCA_951813525.2 of uncultured Limibaculum sp. Lineage (GTDB taxonomy): Bacteria > Pseudomonadota > Alphaproteobacteria > Rhodobacterales > Rhodobacteraceae > Thermohalobaculum. The sequence goes on along the minus strand of CATOTJ020000001.1, from coordinate 646,042 downwards.
ACGGCTTCGTCCTCGCCCGTCCCATGAATGGTGAAAAAGACGGGGATGTCGGGCTGCACTTTCTTCCAGGCCTCGACGACGCCGCCCGCCATGACATCGGTGCGGGCAAACGCCCCACAGAAATTAACGAGCAACGCCTTGATGTTCGGGTTCTTCAGAAGGATCCGAAGTGCGGTTTCCGACTTGGTATAGGCCTCGCCCCCGATTTCGAGGAAATTGGACGGGCTGCCGCCATAATGGGTGATCGCGTCCATCGTGGTCATGGTCAGGCCCGCCCCATTCGCCAGCACGCCGACCGATCCGCCGAGTTCAATATATTTCAGACCGGCGTCAGCAGCCTCGGCTTCGATATTCGTCTGCTTATCCGGCGTCCCGTTGCCCGCTATTTCACCCTGGCGCGCCAGCGAGCTGTCGCAAAGCGTGAACTTGCAATCGAGCGCAATCACATCGCCGGTCTTCGTCAGCACAAGCGGATTGATCTCCAACAGCTCGCCGTCGCGGGCGCGGTAAATGTCATAGAGTTTGACCAGCGTTTCGGCGATCGCCGCACGGTTTTCGTCGAGATCAAGACCGTCAAGAAGTGTAGCGGCCCGGGCGCTGTCCAGGCCCTGATGAATATCGACAGGCAGGCGCCGCATGGCATTGGGATCTTGTTCCGCGGCCTCTTCAACATCCATGCCGCCAAGTGGCGAAAACAGCACAACCGGACCGCAGGTCTGACCATCGTTCAGGATCGCCGCGTAAAGTTCTCGGGCGATCGCGACTTGCCCTTCGATCAGCAGTTTTTCGACCACATGCCCGCCGATCTCCATGCCGAGGATTGTGTCGGCGTGGGCTCGGGCCTGCTCGGGCGTCGCGGCCAACTGAATTCCGCCTGCTTTCCCGCGTTTGCCGGTTGGCACCTGGGCCTTGACCACGCATGGGCCAATCTCGGCAGCGGCGGCGGCAGCGTCTTCGGACGTGAACACAAGACGCGATGGCGGAACTGCGATGCCGCCAGCAGCCAGCAGCGGTTTGGCGGCAAATTCTTCAAAGTTCATGGGAGATCCTTAGCCCGCGCGGGCCTATTTTCCGTATTTGGCCCAGTGATTTCCGAAGAGGGCCTCTTCGCTGGGCTTGTCTTCAGCGATCGTTGTTACGAGGTGGGTAATGTTGATGAAGTGGCTGTAGTTGAGGTTTTCGGAAATCGTGTTTCCGGCCCAGGTGCCGCCGCCCATCGACAGCGTGAAGGGCAGGCAATTATCGAAGCTGCCGCCATTGCCGAATGTGTGCGCCTGATTGACCAAAATCCGCACGACATCCGTTTCGGCGGCAAGATCGCGCGCATGGTCCATATTCGCCGTGTGGATGCCCGCGGAATGACCCTTGCCCGTCACGTTCAGGATGCGGGTCGTGATCGACTTGGCATCGGCGAAATCCTTGGCGCGATACACAGTGAGAACCAGGGACAGTTTTTCGTCGGCAAAGCCATGTTTTCCACCGACTTCCGCCTCTTCAACCATGAAGAACTTGCGCGATTTGGCCTCGTCCGGCAGGCCCATCACATCGGCGGTGACATCGGCATCCTTGGCGATGACATGGCGATTTAGATTGCCTTTCACCCAAAGCGTGTCTTCAACGCTTGCCTTTTCAGCAAGTGAACATCGCCAGCCCCCCGCGCGTTCCAGGGCGACGATTGCGTCCTCGTAGACGTCATCCAGAATGATCACGGCGTTTTCCGAGGAGCAGGACGTCGCATTGTCGAAAATCTTTGATGCGGTGATCTTTTGTGCCGCGTCATCCAGATCGGCGGTGGAATCGATGATGACCGGCACATTGCCCGCGCCGACGCCGATCGCGACCGTGCCGGATTGCATGGCGCGTTTGACGTTGTTCTGCGAACCGGTGACCACGGCCAGATCGCACTGGTTCATCAATTCCTGTGTCATGTTTTTTGAAATCGGGCCGGGAAGGATCTGAACCAGGTCCTGCGGATGACCTGTCTTCGCAAGCTCAGCGCGCATCAGATCAACCGTTGTCGCAGTCGTCGCCGCCCCGGCGGGCGAGGGTGCGATGACCACGGCGTTGCCGCCCTTAAGCGCCATCATCGCCTTGTTCACCGGCGTGGCTGCCGGATTGGTTGACGGACAGACCGCCCCGACAACGCCGACAGGTTTGCCGTATTTCACAAGGCCGCGGGCCGGGTCTTCTTCAATCACGCCGACGGTGCGGGCGCGCATCAGATCGCGCAAAGTCCCGAATGTCTTGCGGGTGTTTTTGGTGATCTTCGAACTGACATTGCCGAGACCGGTGTCCTGCACCGCCAGTTCGGCAAGCATCTTCGCATTTTCCGGCTTGTAGATCGACCAGGCGAGCGCGGTGACGGCCTCGTCGACACGGGCTTGGTCGTGATTTTCAAAGGCCAGCATCGCCGTTCGGGCACGGGCGATCAGTTCGGCTACTTTTACGTCTTCTGAACCAGTGGTGAAGGTTTGCTCGGCAACGGACATCGACGATCCTTTGGTTTGGCACTGCTTAGAGTGATCGCGGGCGCGGTAGCACGGTTGGACCAGGCTGTCCAAGACCGGCAGGACCAATATCCGGGGAGCGATTGGGCAGCGTAACGCCTGATCGTGGCAGCCTAGCGCTGCCAGATCGCGTCTTCGCCGAGTTCGGCGACAAAGTCCTGATGGGCGGCTGCCTCCTGCTCGGTCAAGCGCGGCGACAATGGGCGGGGGCGGGGCGGGGCTTGCCAATCCACAGATTCTTCGGTTTTCGTCTTGGTCTCGGCCTCGGCGGAAAGGATCAGGCCTTGTTGCCGCCCGCCAAGCAGTTCGAGATAAACCTCGGCCAGAATCTCGCTGTCCAGCAATGCGCCGTGCTTTTCACGGGCCGAATTGTCGACAGCGAAGCGTTTGCAAAGCGCATCCAGTGAAGCTTGCGCCCCGGGATACTTTCGACGGGCGATTTCCAGCGTATCGATTGCCCTGTCGATCGGCAAGGGCGGATAATTGATGCGCGCCAGTTCGGCGTTCAGAAAGGCCATGTCGAAACTGGCATTGTGGATCACCAGCTTGGCATCGGCGATGAACGCCAGAAAATCGTCGGCAATGCGCGTAAAGACGGGTTTGTCGCGCAGGAAATCGTCCCCAAGACCATGGATTTCAAATGCCTCGCGCGGCATCGGGCGTTCCGGATTAATGTATTGGTGATAGCTGCGCCCTGTCGGCAGGTGATTGATCAACTCGACACCGCCGATCTCGACAATCCGGTCGCCGCCTCTGGCTTCGAGCCCGGTTGTTTCCGTGTCCATTACAATTTCACGCATGTTCGGCCTTTAGCTGGGCAATGATGTCGGCAACTTGTGCACGGGCATGGTCCAATCCGAGGGATGTATCGACAATATGGTCGGCTTGGGCCCGTTTTTTGGCATCGGGGACCTGTTTTGCAAGAATCGCCTCGAACGCCTCGGCGGTCATGCCGGGGCGCTCCAAAACGCGGGTGCGCTGGATATCGGCCGGGGCCGTTACCACAACGACGCGGTCGAATCCCCGATTGCCGCCGGTTTCGAACAACAGTGGAATATCGCAGATGGCAATCGGATGGCCGTCATCGCGCGCCTTCTTCAGAAATGCGGCGCGGTCCTGACCCACTAGTGGATGGATAGCGGATTCGATCTTGGAGAGCAGTGATTTGTCGCCCAGGACCGCAGCGCGCAATTTGCCCCGGTCAACGCCTTGGTCGGTTACGGCATCTGGCACCATTTCGGCGATCCGTGCTGCACCGGCGCCGCCCGCGTCATAGAGGTCATGGACCGCTGCGTCGGCGTCCCAAACCGGTATGCCTGCATCAGAGAACATCTTTGCAGTTGTTGACTTGCCCATGCCGATCGAACCGGTCAGCGCGACAAGGAGCATTTCAGGGTCACTCATTGGGTTAAAATTCCTGTTTCGCGCAAGGCCTGCAAGACCGGAAGCAAGGGAAGGCCCAGAACGGCAAAATAGTCGCCGTCGATCGAGGTGAACATTTGCGCCCCGAGACCTTCAAGATGATAGCATCCGACCGAGGTGAGGGCCCGGTCGCCGATCTGATCGAGATAGTCATCAAGAAATCGGTCGGTGAAGGGCCGCATGGTCATGGTGACCTGTTGGACCGCAGTCCAGTCAGGGCCGTCGCCGGTAACGAGCGCCGCCGCCGAAACCAGTTGGTGGCTGTCGCCGCGAAGCTGAGACAGGTGGTTTCTGGCTTCGCCCAAGCTGTCCGGTTTTGAAAAGAGCCGCCCGCGATGGACCAGGATCTGATCAGACCCAAGGACCGTCGCACCAGGATGACCGGCGAGAATATGCCGGGCCTTGACGGCGGCGATGTCAGTGGCGATGCGGTTCGGCGCATGGCCCACCGCCACTCCGGCATTCTTGATCGCTGCTTCGTCAATATCGGCGGGAACAGCGCGAAAGCGAACCCCGGCCGCGCGCAGCATCGAGGCGCGGGGGGTACTGGCGCTGGCCAGGATAAGGTCGGTCATGGCTTTTCGGTATTCCGAGCACGCAAAATCGCCAGAATTTCAGCGGCGGTTTCTTCGATCGACCGGCGTGTCACATCGATGACCGGAATGGCATGGCGCTCGAAAAACAGGCGTGCATCGGCGACTTCCGCCCGGATTGTGTCGATCTCGGCGTAGTCGGCGGTATGGGTCGACCCCAGCGTTTCAAGTCGCTGCGACCGTATCTGGCTGAGGCGCGCCGGACTGGCGGTCAGCCCAACCGCCGGCACACCTTCGGCCAGGGCGTTCAGAAACGCTGGATCAGGCTGCGTATTCGGGACCAACGGGATGTTGGCAGCTTTGACGCCGCGATGGGCGAGATAGATACAAGTCGGCGTTTTCGATGATCTGGAAACACCGGTCAGGATCACATCGGCCTGCATCAAGCGGTCGCCAAGGGCGCCGTCATCATAGCTGATCGCAAAATCAAGGGCAGCGATCCGCTCGAAATAGTCCGAGGTGATCCTGTGCTGCATCCCCGGTCTTTCTTGCGCCTCGATGCCCAGATGATCCGAAAGCGCCTTGATAACAGGATCAAGGATCGGCACGGATGGGACATCGGCCTTTGTCGCTGCTTCGATCAGATATGTTTGCAATTGCGGATCGGCCAAAGTGTAGATGACAAGCCCGGGGTCGCGATCGACCATCTGAAACGCCCGGTCTATATCTGCCTGATTGCGGACAAACACAGTCACATGCAGTTCGTGATCGACATCGCCGAACCGGGCAAGGGCAGCGCGCAGGACGGCGTCGACGGTTTCCCCGGTCGAGTCTGAGATCAGGTGGAGGTGGTGTTGCGGCACTGGGTATTCCTAGTGTGTGCGTCCACTACCATGAAACGATCACATCGAGATGGGAAGCCCGGATCATGCGAATGATGGGGAAAATGGGGATGAAGTGATGAATTTCGAACCTTGGTGTTGGCAACTCTGGATCGATCCACATGTGGAGAGGATAACGATGCAGTCCGGACCTGATGTGGAAAACTCAGTCTGTTACGCTTGGAACTGCCGGCCACCAGACGGAACGCTAAAGGTGACAGGTTTGAGAAGTATTGTAACTTATTGGCAACAAAAGGTTTTTCCGTCATTGAGCGGTAAGATCGCGGACAAGACCGAGTTCACAACTTCCGTGATGCCAATCTGAGCGGTGAATAACTCTGTGAATTTCTCTGGCTGATACGTTAATCCACGTTACCAACAGGACCAACCACCCCAACCATATATATAAGAATACCTATGCAACCCATTGACGGCACGAAGACCAAGAAGCTGATAGGCGTACTTTGTCAGGGAAAATCAATCGACCCGCCCCCTGTTTGGCTTATGCGCCAGGCCGGACGGTATCTGCCGGAATACAAAGAGACGAGGAAGAAGGCAGGCAGCTTTTTGGAGCTGTGCTATTCGCCGGAGCTGGCCGAAGAAGTGACGCTGCAGCCGATCCGCCGTTTCGGCTTTGATGCGGCCATTCTGTTTGCCGATATCCTCTTGATCCCCCAGGCGTTGGGGGCAGATTTGTGGTTCGTCGAGGGCGAAGGGCCACGGTTGTCGACAATCGACGACCGCGCCGGGCTGGGCCGGCTGCGACCCGCCGACGAGGTGGATGAAACCTTGGCGCCGATCTATGAAACAGTGGGAAGGTTGTCGGGATCATTGCCCAATGACGTCACGCTTATCGGATTTGCCGGGGCACCCTGGACTGTCGCCACCTATATGGTTGCGGGGCGCGGCACCCCGGATCAGGGCCCTGCACGGCGGTTCGCCTATCGCGACCCTGAAGGCTTTCAGATGCTGATCGATCGCATCACCGAGGCCACCATCCACTATCTTTCGCGGCAAATTCAGGCAGGCGCAGAAGTGGTCAAGATCTTTGACAGCTGGGCCGGTGTATTGGCACCAGCGGAGTTTCAGAGATGGGCGATTGAGCCCACGCTGCGAATTGTGACTGCCCTGCGCAAGCGCCATGAAGATATTCCGATCATCGGGTTTCCCCGGGCCGCAGGATTGTCCGCCGTTCGCTTCGCGAAGGAGACCGGGATTGATTGCTTGGGCGTCGATACAACTGCGCCGATGCCTGATCTGCGCCGCCTTGTTGCGCCAAACATCGCTTTGCAGGGCAATCTGGATCCGATGCTGATGGTGCTGGGCGGCGAAGCATTGACCTCGGCCACGCGGCGCATTGTCGAGGCTATGTCCGGCACCCCGTTTGTCTTTAACCTGGGTCACGGCATCACGCCTGACGCCGATCCGGCCAATGTAGAGTTATTGTTGCGGGCGATCCGTGGATGACCGCGGTCGAGGATCTTTTTCTTTGGGCGTATCCCTGGACCAAAGCGTTTCACATCATGGCCGTGATCGCCTGGATGGCCGGTTTGTTCTATCTGCCGCGATTGTTTGTTTATCACGCGGAACGCGCGGCGGTCGGCTCGGAACTGAGCGAGACGCTGAAAATCATGGAAGCGAAACTGCTGCGGGTGATTATGAACCCGGCGATGATCGCGACCTGGATATTTGGTCTAATTCTGCTGTCAACGCCAGGTATTGTGGACTGGGGCAGTCTATGGATCTGGGCGAAGCTTTTCTTTGTATCGGTTCTGACCTGGTACCACCATCAACTGGGTCGTTGGCGAAAGGATTTCGATCAAGACCTAAATACGAGATCAGGACGAAGCTATCGGCTTTGGAACGAGGTTCCGACGGTTTTGCTGGTTGTTATCGTGATTGCGGTTGTTGTCCGGCCGTTCTGATCGCCAGTCGGCGGCGAAGGTGCATTGACATTCCTCTGAGACTGGGCTTATAGGTTGGCCCGCAGCGGCGCGCCCGAGCTGCGTTTCCCTCCTTTCGGGCCCGAGATCCCACCTTTTTTCGATCCCGTAGACGGCTGGACCGAGTCATGTCAGAACAAAAACTTTCCGAATTGAAAACCAAATCGCCTGCCGAATTGCTCGCGCTGGCTGAAGAGCTTGAGATCGAGGCGGCAGCATCCTTGCGCAAGCAGGATATGATGTTCGCGATCCTCAAGGAATTGGCCGAGGAAGGAACCGAGATCATCGGAAGCGGTGTCCTCGAGGTTCTGCAGGACGGATTTGGTTTTCTGCGCTCGTCGGATGTGAACTATCTGCCTGGGCCCGATGATATTTATCTGTCGCCGTCGCAGATTCGGCGGTTTGCTCTGCGCACAGGTGATACGATCGAGGGGCCGATCCGTGCGCCGAAGGACGGTGAGCGGTATTTTGCACTGCTGAAGGTCAATACGATCAACTTCGAAGATCCTGAGAAAGCACGGCATAAAGTTCATTTTGACAATTTGACACCACTTTACCCGGATCAACGGCTGAAGATGGAAATTGAAGATCCGACGATCAAAGACCGGTCTTCAAGGGTTATCGACCTGGTTGCCCCCATCGGTAAGGGACAGCGGTGCCTGATCGTGGCGCCGCCGCGGACCGGTAAGACGGTTCTGCTGCAAAATATTGCACATTCGATCGAGCGCAATCATCCGGAATGCTACCTCATTGTTCTGCTGATCGACGAGCGCCCGGAAGAGGTGACCGATATGCAGCGGTCCGTTAAGGGTGAGGTTGTCTCGTCGACATTCGATGAGCCTGCAACACGCCATGTTGCGGTGTCTGACATGGTCATCGACAAGGCGAAGCGGTTGGTCGAGCATGGTCGGGATGTTGTAATTCTTTTGGATTCGATCACCCGCCTTGGGCGCGCGTTCAACACCGTTGTGCCGTCATCCGGGAAGGTGCTGACAGGCGGTGTCGATGCAAACGCGCTTCAGCGGCCTAAGCGCTTTTTTGGTGCGGCCCGAAATATCGAAGAAGGCGGGTCGCTGACGATTATCTCGACGGCGCTGATCGATACCGGCAGCCGCATGGACGAAGTGATTTTCGAGGAATTCAAAGGAACCGGCAACTCGGAGATCGTTTTGGATCGAAAGGTTGCCGACAAACGGGTTTTCCCGTCTATCAACATTCTGAAATCCGGAACCCGGAAAGAAGAGCTTTTGGTCTCGAAAACCGACCTGACCAAGATGTTTGTTTTGCGCCGGATTCTGAATCCGTTGGGTACGACCGATGCGATCGAATTCTTGCTGGGCAAGTTGAAACAAACCAAGACGAACGGAGAATTTTTCGATTCAATGAATGCCTAGGGGTGCCTTGGGGCAGGATTTGGATACGATTTTCGCACCGGCCACCGGAGTCGGCGCTTCCGCGATCTGTGTTTTCCGATTGTCTGGGACGAGCTCACACGAAGCCGTCGCAGCGCTGATTGATGGCGCCTTACCGTCACCGCGCCGTTTGAGCCGGAGATGGGTCCTGACAGACGAAGGTCATCGTTTGGATGACGCGATGGTTGTCCTTTTCCGTGACGGACAAAGTTTTACCGGCGAAGCGATGGCAGAAATACATTGCCATGGGGGCCGTGCGGTTGTCGCAGCGATCAGCGACAGACTGCGCGATCTGGGCTGCCGGTTGGCCGAACCCGGCGAGTTCGCGCGGCGTGCGTTTGAAGCCCAGAAGATGGGCCTGCCCGAATTGGAAGGTCTTGCTGATCTGATTGCGGCCGAGACCGAGGCGCAGAGGCGCCAGGCAATCCGCATAATGTCAGGATCTGTCTCCGACCTCGCCGAGCGCTGGCGCGCCGAAATATTGCGGGCCTGTGCCTTGATCGAGGTGACGATTGACTGGGTCGACGAGGAAGTACCGGTCGACGTTCGTCCGGAGGTTCGTGAAATTCTGGACAGTTTGATCGTGGAGCTGAAACGGGAACTGCAGCAGTCCCGTGGTGCAAAACGTGTGCGCGATGGGTTCGAGGTTGCGATTGTCGGCCCGCCGAATGTCGGAAAGTCGTCTTTGTTGAACTATCTCTCGGGACGCGAAGCGGCGATCGTTTCCGACGTTCCGGGAACGACCCGTGATGTGATCGAGGTCAGATACGATCTTGGCGGGCTGCCGGTTACTTTCCTCGACACAGCGGGTATCCGGCAGTCGGAGGACGAGAATGAAAAGCTTGGAATTGATCGTGCGCTGGATCGTGCTGCGAATGCGGATCTGAGGATCGTGCTGTGGTCGGCAGATACGGTGTCTGATGCACGGGTCGGGTCGGTTCTTCAGGTCGATGATTTGTGGGTTCAGTCAAAGGCCGATCTTGGCGACGTTGGGGACGGCGCTGCTTTGTCGGCCATTGACGGGCAGGGTATCGATGAGCTGCTGGCTGATTTGGAGCGCAGATTGGTCCCGATGGCGAATGGTGCGGGAACGCTGGCGCATCTGCGTCATGAGGATGCGGTTGCCGGATCTGTCGAAGCGCTTGAGGGGGCCTTGGCGCTTACCGCTGGCGGTGAGCCAGAGATAATTGCTGAAGAACTCCGCCGTGCGGCGAGAAAGCTGGAGTTCCTTGTTGGTCGAATCGATACAGAGGCGGTATTGGACACTGTCTTTGGTGCATTCTGTCTTGGGAAGTAGGGCCTGTTTCACATGAAACATAGGTTGATCGTTGTCGGAGGGGGACATGCGGGCGTTGAAGCCGCGCATGCTGGTGCACGGCTTGGTGTGCCAACGCTTCTGGTGACGCAAAAGGCAGACCGTATCGGCGAGATGTCCTGTAATCCGGCAATCGGCGGTGTCGGGAAAGGCCACCTAGTTGTCGAAGTAGATGCGCTCGACGGTTTGATGGGCCGCGCAGCGGACGCCGCCGGAATTCAGTTCAGGCTGTTGAACCGGCGTCGCGGACCGGCTGTCCGGGGGCCCAGGGCGCAATGTGATCGCGCGCTCTATAAGAGCGCTATCGCGCACCAACTTAAGACAATGCCGTCATTGCAGATTGTCGAAGGAGAAGTCGACGACCTGATTGTTGCAGGTGATCGTATCACGGGCGTATCACTCGCCGATGGCACAACGATTGCTGGTGGTACCGTTGTATTGACAACAGGAACCTTCCTGGGTGGCCGTCTGTTCATTGGCGATAAAGTGATGCAGGGCGGACGCGTTGGTGATGCCGCTGCGAATAAACTTGCCGACCGGATCCGCGGCCTCGATCTGCCCATCGGCCGGTTGAAGACCGGCACGCCGCCGCGACTGCGGCAGGGCTCGATCGACTTCTCGCAACTGGACGAGCAACGCGGCGACGAAGATCCATCGCTGTTTTCGATGCTGAGTGAAGGCGTCACTGCCCGGCAGATCAGCTGCCATATCACCCTTACAAATACCGAGACGCATGAAATTGTTCGTAAAAACCTGATGCGATCGGCGATGTATAGTGGCCGCATAGAGGGGATCGGCCCGCGATACTGTCCGTCAATCGAGGATAAGATCGACCGGTTCCCGGACAAGAGTTCCCATCAGATTTTTTTGGAGCCTGAAGGGCTTACCAGCGACCGGGTGTATCCGAACGGGTTATCGACATCACTGCCTGAAGACGTTCAATTCGACTATATCCGAAGCATTGCAGGTCTCGAAAATGCCGAGATTCTGCAACCGGGGTATGCCGTTGAATACGACTATGTCGATCCACGGTCACTTTGGCCGACACTTGAGCTAAAGGCGATTGATGGGCTTTTTCTTGCAGGTCAGATCAACGGCACGACCGGGTATGAAGAGGCTGCGGCCCAGGGTTTGCTCGCCGGATTGAATGCGGGCGCAAGGCTGACATCGCGTGATCCGGTAACACTTGATCGTTCACAGTCCTATATCGGCGTGATGGTTGATGATCTCGTGACCAGGGGGGTGTCGGAGCCTTATCGCATGTTTACATCCCGGGCGGAAAACAGACTACATCTGCGCGTCGATAACGCACCGGAGCGATTGACTGACCTTGGCATCGAGGCGGGGTGTGTCGGCCAGGAGCGGCGAGAAGCATTCTCGCACCGCCGCGACGCGCTTACCGATCTTCGACAGCGCACAAAGGGCCTATCCGCAACCCCTGAAGCACTGACGGATGTCGGCGCGAACGTCGCGATAGATGGGCGGAAGCGAGCCTTTAGCGAAGTCGCGCGGCTTTCAGAGCTGACCATAGGCGATCTCAGGATGCTGTGGCCGGATCTTTCAGATAGCCCGAACTGGGCGCTGGATCTTTTGGTGAATTCGGCGCGGTACGAGCCGTATCTGGAGCGCTCCCAACGTGAGAACAAGCATTTGGCGGGCGCTGCTCAATTGCCAGCGGATTTAGACTACTCTTCGTTACCCGGGTTATCCGGCGAGCTCCGGGAGAAGCTGTCCAATATCAGGCCGCTTTCGATTGATCAGGCGTCAAGGGTGGAAGGGATGACCCCGGCGGCTTTGGTTCTCCTGGCCGGCGTTGCGCGGCGCAAAGATTTGGAGCGAGCAGGGTGAACCGAGAGGCCTTTCGCACGGCTTTCGATGTTTCACGTGAAACGATGGAACGCCTCGATCTATATGCCGCACTTCTGCAGAAGTGGTCGCGCGCCATAAACTTAATGGGTCCGACGGAGACCGACTCTCTCTGGGAGCGCCATATCGCTGACAGTGGGCAACTCGTTAATCATGCTCCCGTCAGTGCGGCATCCTGGTTGGATCTCGGTACCGGAGCGGGGCTTCCGGGCTTGGTCGTAGCGACGATGCTGCAACAGTCTGAACGCAATACCCGGTTTGTCCTTCTTGATGCAGACAAAAGGAAAGCAGCATTTCTCCGGGAAGCCAGTCGCCAGATGAGTGTGCCGGTCGAAGTCGTCGCCGAGCGCGCTGAAGACGTCAAAGTACAGGCGTTTGATGTCGTCTCGTCGCGCGCCTATGCGCCATTACCACGCCTGATGCGCGATGCAGTCCCATTCGTCGGTGAAACAACGACGCTCCTTCTTCACAAAGGCCGATCGGCGACGACCGAAATCGAAGCTGCCAAGCAGCAGTGGAGCTTTGACGTGAATTCTCACCCGAGCATTACTGATCCTGAAGGCGCCATCCTCCAGATCAACAATCTATCGGCGCTGCCATGAACCGATCTGATCGCAAAAAAACGCGCATCATCGCGATCGCAAACCAGAAGGGCGGCGTCGGCAAAACCACAACAATCGTCAATCTTGGTGCGGCGCTCGCGCAAAACGGGTTGAAATGCCTCTTGCTTGACATGGATCCACAGGGAAACGCCTCCACAGGTTTGGGATCATTTGCGACCGATCGCGCATCAACGATTTATGACGTTCTGAACGAGACACATTCCCTTGCCGGCACAATGATTGGAACGCCTGTCGACCATCTTTTTCTGGTTCCCGGCTCGACCGATCTCTCTGGTCTTGACGCCGAACTTCTCTCCAAGCCGGACCGCGCAACCCGCTTGAAATCGCTCCTGAAACCATCGGGCGCCAGCGAACCGACCTTGGAAGGGTTCGATTATGTCCTTATCGATTGCCCGCCGTCTCTCAATCTGTTGACGGTGAATGCCCTGGCAGCAGCGGACCGCTTGATAGTCCCACTTCAAGCGGAGTTCTTTGCGCTCGAAGGACTGACGCAACTTCTTGCGACCATTCGACAAATCCAGGGCGGCCTCAACCCATATCTTCGCGTCGGCGGGATCGTTTTGACGATGGTGGACCATCGAAACCGCCTGTCGCGGCAGGTTGCCGAAGACGTCCGCGCCAATCTCGGCGCGGATGTGTTCGAGACGATGATCCCCAGGAATGTACGTCTCTCGGAAGCGCCCAGTCATGGGCTTCCCGCAATCGTTTACGACCCGGACTGTGCCGGCAGTCAGGCATATCTGCAAATGGCGCAGGAGTTCCTTCAACGAGAAGGCTATCGATCCGCCGCTTAAGGAGCATTGAATGGCGCGCAAAGTGCAACGCAAGGCATTGGGCCGGGGTCTCTCGGCCTTGCTGGGTGATCAAATGGCGAGCGGTGAAGGTCAGCAGCCGATCGAAAACAACATCACACCCTCAACCATCCCGATTGATCTGATTGACGCCAATCCTGAACAGCCACGTACAAATTTCCGCGAAGCAGATCTCGAAGAACTCGCTTCTTCGGTCCGCCGTCACGGCGTAATCCAGCCGGTTGTACTTCGGCATGCGCCCGGGGCAGACGGGCGCTACCAAATCGTCGCCGGTGAAAGACGTTGGCGCGCTGCACAGCGCGCAGGTCTGCACGCACTGCCGGCAGTTGTCAGAGAGATTAACGATAAACAGCTTCTCGAGCTTGCCATCATCGAGAATGTGCAGCGCGTTGATCTTGATCCAATCGAAGAGGCAAACGGTTACCGTCAGCTGATCGACAATTTCGGCTACACTCAGGCAGAATTGGCTGAAATCGTTGGCAAAAGCCGCAGCCATCTCGCCAATTTGATGCGTCTTCTTGCGTTGCCGGAACAGATCATCCGCTTGGTTCGGGATGGTAAGCTATCGGCAGGACATGCAAGGGCGTTGATCAATGCCGCTGATCCGACCGGTCTGGCCGAGCGCGCCGTCGCGCAGGGCTTGACTGTTCGCCAAGTCGAAGACCTGGCCCGGAAAGTCCCGGAAGGGCGAAAAACACGTTCGAACCGGCGCCGGACAGAAAAGGATGCAGATACCAGGATGATCGAAGGCGATCTTTCGGCGGCCATCAAAATGCGGGTTCAGATCGATCACGCTCCAGTGGGCGGCGGAGAAATGCGCATTCGGTACAAAGATCTCGATGACCTGGATCGGCTGTGCCAGAAACTCACCGAATGACGTGCCCGGGCTCAGTTGTGTACCCCAGAATTTCAGGTAGGTGCCGCTATAACACCGCCTTAAAAACCAAATGATTTCAATATCTTATGAAGATGTCGCACAAAGCCGGTGAACATCGGGAGCAGCCACCCATCACCGCCCAGCCATGATGGCCAGCCTCAATGCCGCGCGCTCCAAAACGGCATAGCCAGGCGCTGGCGCTGATGATCGCAGACGTCCATCGGTCTCAAACAACAACCTATTTGCCTGCTCCAGCCGGCCCGTGTTCCACTGCCGCATCTGTCGCTGAACCTGATCTCTGCGCGGCCCCAGGATCGGCGGCCGGACTGCGGCGATCCCGCCATCGGCTGTCTGTGCCGTCAACAGCATCCTGAAGTGACGTTGTAGTGCTATGGCCAACCCAACAGGCGCGGTGCCACTTGCCTCCAATCGCCGCAATGCCGGGCCCAAGGCCGCTGCAGCTCCACCCGCGACCGCGTTGACGAACTGGTCTACATCTCCATCCAGACCGCGCGGCGCCAAGCCATCAATATCCGCCGCTTCAATCGGCCTGGTCCGGCCCAGCGCCTGGATCGCAATCAGATCCAAAAAGCGTGCGAAGCTGCCATGATCCATATCATTGGCCAGCCCGGTCAGAACAGCCAGCGCATCTCCAGTTGCGCCGCAGGTCAGCCCCCGGGACTGCAACAATGTTTCGATCTCCCGCCCGTCCATTCGCTCGTTGTAGACCGGGACCGCCGCAAGATTGCCGCCGGTTTCGAACAGCTTCCTTAACGAAGAGCGCGCCGGCAGCGTATCGGCAGTGACGATCAAAAAACCATCGTCCGGCGTCAGCTCCGACAGAACCGGAGCCAGGCCTTTGGCAAGGCCATCGGTCCCGCCTTCAATCAATACGACAGGCCGGCCCGAGAAAAATCCCTGCATCGTCAGCGCCGCTTCCACACTTGCAGGGGCTCGCCGCGCTGCACCGGGTTCGATCCGCGTCAATTCAGACTCCGGGCCCACGCCGTTGAACAACGATTGACGCCGCGCAGCGACCAATCCCTGATCCGGCCCATACAGCAATGCCCCACAAAGTCCCTCTGGCGGCGATGCGCAAAAGCGACCCGCATCGCGGCCTGGGATCTTCATGCAGTGATCTCGCCCGCCTGTGCCTGAATTGCCCGGGCAATCCGCGCACCCAGGTCCAACGCAAGCCGCCGCTCGATGTCCCGCCGTGTTTGCCGCGTCGCATAAAGCGATGTGGTCGCATTATACCCCGACTGCAGCGCGATCTGATCCGAGAGCACCGGCGCGCCGTCTCGCAGACGCACCAATTGCCACGAGGCTTCAACCAGCAGCGTGATCCGGGTTGCCGAATTGTCCTGGGCAATCGCAACGCCGCGCTCCGACACCTGACGCACTATATCCAATCGAAAGTCGGACGCGGTTGTGCGCCCCAGCCGTTTCACCAGGCTTTCATCCAGGAAATAACTGAACCTGTCGCTGACATCTGGAAGCGCTATTCTCCCGCGCAGCTTTCCGGCAGGCCCGTCCTTGGCCAGCATCGGCCGCAGGCAGCCGGACGTGGCCAGGGCCGCGCCAGCGAGCGCGGCCAGAAAAAGTCGGCGGTTAAAGTACGACATTAACGATCCTCTCCGGAACGACAATTACCTTTTTCGGAGTGCGGCCATCCAGGAACTGTACAATTTTCGGGTCCGCCAGCGCAGCCGCCTCGACAGCCTGATTATCTGTACCCTTGGCAATCTCGACCTGGCCGCGCTTCTTCCCGTTCACCTGGATCGGCAATGTAATCGTGTCCGAAGTGGTCAGCGAAATGTCGGCCTCCGGCCACGGCTCATCAACCACCATCGACTTGTGACCCAGCAAAGACCACAACTCCTCGGCGAAATGTGGCACCATCGGCGCCATCAGCCGGGCCAGGACTTCACTGCCCTCGCGCCGCGCGTAGTCCATATCGGGGCCAGCCGCTCTTGCTTTGCCCAATGCATTGGCAAGCTCATAGATCTTTGCAACGGCCTTGTTAAAACCAAATCCTTCAACCCCTTCGGTGACGCCCGAGATCGCGCTGTGCGTTACACGCCGCAGCGCTGTGGCTTTGGCCCCCAGTACGCCATCGGGTTTGTCCCCCAGCGATGCCTCTGTGACGGTCCGCCAAACCCGTTGCAGAAATCGCCAGGCGCCCTCGACACCCGCCGCAGTCCATTCCACGTCGCGTTCGGGCGGGCTGTCCGACAACATGAACCACCGGGCAGTGTCCGCGCCGTACTGATCGATGATCAGTTCGGGGTCGACCACATTCTTCTTGGATTTCGACATCTTGATCGTCGGTCCGATCAGGATCGGTTTTCCTCCCTCAAGCGAAACCGCGCTGCCATCGTCGCGCTTCTCGATTTCGTCCGGCGTCAG
Source organism: uncultured Limibaculum sp. (assembly GCA_951813525.2). Classification (GTDB taxonomy): domain Bacteria; phylum Pseudomonadota; class Alphaproteobacteria; order Rhodobacterales; family Rhodobacteraceae; genus Thermohalobaculum. Next base: position 629,442 of record CATOTJ020000001.1, on the reverse strand, counting down.
ATAGACCGGCGCCCCGGACTGATCCAGCTCATAGGTTTCGTGCGTCACCATTCCTTGCGTGAACAAGGCATTGAACGGCTCGCCCGCACTTTCTGGCAGATGCCCGGTCCGCGCCATCGCCCGGCAATAGAACCGTGAATACAATAGGTGCAGAATCGCGTGCTCGACGCCGCCGATATATTGGTCGACATTCATCCAGTACCCGACATCTTCAGCCCGCGTCGGCGTGTCGGCAGCCGGGCTGGTAAACCGCGCAAAATACCAGGACGAGTCGACAAACGTGTCCATCGTATCGGTTTCGCGCTGCGCCGCGGTACCGCAGGCGGGGCAGGGCACATTCCGCCAGGCATCGTGGCGGTCCAACGGGTTGCCGGGCCGGTCGAAGGTGACATCTTCGGGCAGTCGCACCGGCAACTGGTCTTTGGGCACCGGCAGAGCGCCGCATTCCGGGCAATGGATGATCGGGATCGGCGCGCCCCAGTAACGCTGCCGCGAGATCCCCCAATCGCGCAACCGATAGTTGATCTTCCGCTCGCCCTGATCGATTGCCTCGATCCGCGTAGCCATCTCGGCCTTGGCATCTTCAATCGACATGCCATCCAGGAACTGCGAATTGATGATCCGTCCGGCCCCGGTATATGCCTCGTTTTCGACCGAAAAATCTGCGGCAGCCTGGTCATCTGGACAAACAACAGGGACAACGGTCAAGCCGTATTTCCGCGCGAAGTCCAGATCCCGCTGATCATGGGCCGGACAACCAAAGATTGCACCGGTCCCATAATCCATCAGGATAAAGTTCGCCACATAGACTGGCAGCTCCCAATTGGCATCGAACGGATGGCGCATCTTCAGCCCGGTGTTAAAACCCCGCTTTTCGGCCTTCTCCAAGGCCTCCTCTGACGTGCCCATGCGCCGGCACTCGGCCACAAAGTCCTTCAGGCCCGGTACTTTGTCCTCCAGCTCGCGGGCCAGTGGATGATCTGGCGATACCGCAGCAAAACTCGCCCCGAACAGCGTGTCGTGCCGGGTGGTGTAGACCTCCAGCGTATCGGTTTCGACCAGATCATTGGCCGAGATATCGAACCTGAATTGCAATCCTTCCGACCGGCCGATCCAGTTGGCCTGCATCAAGCGAACTTTCTCAGGCCATTCTTTCAGACCGTCGATGGCTTCCAACAGTTCTTCAGCCATATCCGAAATACGGAACACCCATTGCACGCGTTCCTGGCGCTCGACCACCGCACCAGACCGCCAGCCGCGCCCGTCGATGACCTGCTCATTCGCCAAAACGGTTTGATCAACCGGATCCCAGTTCACGACCGAGCTGCGACGCGCAACGAACCCGGCCTCCAGCATGTCCAGAAACATCGCCTGCTGGTGCCCGCTATACTCCGGGTCACACGTCGCCAATTCGCGCGACCAGTCCAAACTCAGCCCCATCGACTTCAGTTGATCCCGCATCGTTGCGATGTTGGAATAGGTCCAGTCCTTCGGGTGAATGCCGCGTTCCATAGCGGCGTTTTCCGCTGCCAGCCCGAACGCATCCCACCCCATCGGGTGCAGCACATTGAACCCGCGCGCACGTTTGTACCGGGCAACGACATCGCCCATCGCATAATTCCGGACATGTCCCATATGGATGCGTCCGGATGGATAGGGAAACATCTCCAGCACATAGTATTTGGGCCGGTTCTCATCGCGTTCGGCGGTAAAAGATCCCGCCGTCTCCCAAGCCCGCTGCCATTTCGGCTCGACCTCGCGCGCATTATACCGTGACATGCCCGCATTCTCCTTCTTCACCGGATCGACCGCAGGGGACATCCGGCCATAAAAAAACCGCGCCCGTGATAGTGCGGGCGCGGCAGCATTTCAATCACGCGGGGCCGTACAGGCCCCCCGGGATCAGCTCGCCTCTTCTTCGTTTAGCTCGGCAACTCGGATCTGACGGGCTCGCGTCAGGATCGAATCCTCGATCTTGCGCGGGGTTGCCGGATCAATCGCTGTCTGTATCCAACCACCGTTTGCGTCGCGAATCTGACGGTAGACGGCAACTTTGACCGAAGTCGCCGACAACCGTGGGCTGTTCAGATAAACGGTTACCTTAAACCGCTCGCCCGGCGCCGCCTCGGTCGATGACCAGTCGGTAGCAATCACACCCGTGAAGGGATCGGTCGATGCCAACGGCATAAACGACAGAGTGTCCAGCGATGCCTGCCACAGGAAACGATTGATCGGCGCGACAGATCCATCGCGATTCTCGTCCGAGCCGCCCAGAATATTACCGCTTGCCAATTTACCCAACGTAAATCCGCCTTCGCCGAAAATACCCTCAGCATCGGGGTCATAGCGATTGGTCGGACCACTGCGCGGACTGTCATCCTTACTCGCTGCAAGCTCACCGCTGCCGCCGCAAGCGACCAGTAACAAGGCCATGGACGCACCGCCAGCCATCCTGATCGAACGGGAAATTCTCATCATTTCACCCTTCCTGTGCCGCAAGCGGAGGTTGGCAACTCGGTGTTAGCGAACGCTGCCAGGCCCACCCTCGGACTCTCTATTCCGCCCTCTCCCGCCCTAATACTGGTCAAGCAGGCCGACTGCAACGCGTGATCGCGCACTTTTTGTTGCAGAAATGCATCGTCTGGCCAGGTTAGGGCTACGGCGGCCCGGCCGGATGCGCCATATCGTTTGACCAGCAGAAGCCACTGAATCAAAAGGATTTCACGAGCTGGCGCAATCCACGCAAGAAGAGTCTATGCGCCTGAAAAGGACAATCGCGGACGAAAGCCGTTAACCAAGCGAGGGACAAATGAAAAAGATTCTCCTCAGCACCAGCGCCATCGCAGTGGCCGGTGCCATGGCCGCTCAGGCCTCCGCAGCCGAATGGGACGTCCGCGTCGGCGGCTACTATAACGCAATGGTTGCCTATGCCGCGACTGACGGCAATGGCATCGGCACCGCAGACTTCGACGGTGTCGAAGTCTCGACGAACACGGAAATCTTCTTCCTGCCGTCGATCACGCTGGACAACGGCATCAAGATCGGCGCCAACATCCAGCTGGAAGGCGAGACGAACGGCGACCAGATCGACGAATCGTATGTGCAGATCAAAGGTTCGTTCGGCGAAATCCTGATCGGCTCGGAAAACTCGGCCGGTTACAAGATGACCTACGGCGCGCCTAACGCCGCGATCATCTCGCTGAACTCGCCGTCGACCGGTGACTACATCGCCTGGTCCGGTTTCACCGGCGGCGACGTCTTCCGCCGCACGCTGGGCACTACGTTCCTGGAAGTTCAGGGCAACAACGATGCCAAGCGCATCACCTACTTTACGCCGCGCTTCGCTGGTTTCCAGATCGGTGTTTCCTACGCGCATGACGCGTTTCAGGACAACTTCGGTCCGACCAACATCGCATCGGGTTCTGGGTCAGTTGCACACATCTTCGACATCGGCGCGAACTATGTGCAGTCGTTCGGTGATTTCAATGTCGCCATCTCGGGCCGCTATGGCGTCGGTCAGAACCAAACCGCAGGATTCACTGCTGATATGCCGACCGTTTACGCCTTCGGTGTGAACCTCGGCTATGCCGGTTTCACCATCGGTGGTTCGTTCGCAGAAGCGAACGAGCATAACAACGGTGTCGACGATGGTACCGCTTACGACTTCGGTGCGTCCTATGCGAATGGTCCGTGGACACTCTCAATCACCTACTTCCACGGTGAAAACGGCGAGCCGGGCGGCACGACCGACGAGCAGGACACGTTCGGCGCCGCGGTTGACTACAAGTTGGCCAAGGGCGTTCGTCTGAACCTCTTCGGCGCCTATGTCGACTACGACTCGGCTGCCGGTCCTGGCTCGGATGTCGACGGCTGGGTCATCGGCACGGGCATCGGCCTCAGCTTCTGAGCCGCCGTTCAGGTAAACTTTAGTATCCACTCTCGTGGAGCAAACCCCCCGTCTTCCAGACGGGAGCGCTTCAGCGCGAAGAGTAATCTTATGATCTTATCCTCGGGAAAAAGGAGCCGCCCGGCAGGGTATACGGCTCCTTTTTCCCGAGGATAAGATCATGCAATACGATACCGGAAAACACTGCGTCTTCTACCACCGCTACCACATTGTCTGGTCGACGAAGTACCGGTTCAAGGTGCTCAAGGGTGATCTGCGACTGCGCATTCGAGAGATCATCCGCCAAGTCTGTTCCGAGAACGGCGTGGAGATCATCAAGGGCGTGCTTTCAAGTGATCACATCCATATGTTCGTGTCGGTGCCACCGAAGCTCGCGATCAGCGATCTGGTGCGCAAGATGAAGGGGCGGTCGTCACGAAAGGCACAGCAGGAATTCCCGCACATCCGAAAACGGTACTGGGGTCGCCGCTTTTGGGGTAGGGGATACTTCTCGACGACCAGCGGCGCCATTACGCAGGACGTGGTACTTCAGTACCTGGAACAACACACCCCGATCCTACCGGCGACAGCCGGTAGTCGTTCAGTGGCATTCGGGGGGCTTCGGCCCCCCTTTTTTGTTTGTGTTGTGAAGCGGGCGGTACCGATCCCGGATGATCACGGGCCTGCTGCTCAGGTCAATTAATCCCTTGAATTGAAGGACTATCGGCAATCTTCGCATATTATGTTGCAGATATGCACCGAGCATGGAATCGAATTCCACTTTCCACGTAACCCACGATTGACCCCGCAATCACTGTGAATAAGAAACGATGCCTTGGGCAGGTACGGCCCGGCTGTGCAGACCCGAAGCATATCGGGCGTCACAAGCAAAACACACGTGTGAAACCAAATGAGGGACAAATGAAAAAGATTCTCCTCAGCACCAGCGCCATCGCGGTCGCCGGTGCTATGGCCGCTCCGGCCTCCGCAGCCGAATGGGACGTTCGCGTCGGCGGCTACTATAACGCAATGGTTGCCTATGCCGCGACCGACGGCAACGGCATCGGCACCGCAGACTTCGACGGTGTCGACGTCTCGACGAACACGGAAATCTTCTTCCTGCCGTCGATCACTCTGGACAACGGCATCAAGATCGGCGCCAACATCCAGCTGGAAGGCGAAACGAACGGCGACCAGATCGATGAATCCTATGTGCAGATCAAAGGTTCGTTCGGTGAAATCCTGATCGGTTCGGAAAACTCGGCCGGTTACAAGATGACCTACGGCGCGCCTAACGCCGCGATCATCTCGCTGAACTCGCCGTCGACCGGTGACTACATTGCCTGGACGGGCGCAACCGGCGTCGACTCCGTCTTTCGCGGCACGCTGGGCACCACGTTCCTGGAAGTTGGCGGCAACAACGATGCCAAGCGCATCACCTACTTCACGCCGCGCTTTGCTGGTTTCCAGCTGGGTGTTTCCTACGCGCATGACGGTCTGCAGGACAACTTCGGTCCGACCAACATCGCAGGCGGCACGGGTACCCTGGGCCACATCTTCGACGTCGGCGCCAACTATGTGCAGACCTTCGGCGATTTCAACGTTGCCCTTTCCGCGCGCTACGGTGTTGGCCAGGCCAACCTGGCCGCCGGTCCGGACACACCGACCGTTTACGCCTTCGGTGTGAACCTTGGCTATGCCGGTTTCACCATCGGTGGTTCATTCGCTGAATCGAACGAGCACGCCGCCGGTGTTGACGACGGCAGGGCCTACGATGTCGGCGTCAGCTACGCGACCGGTCCGTGGACCTTCTCGCTGACCTACTTCCACGGTGAAAACGGCGAACCGGGCGGCGCAACGATGGAGCAGGACACCTTTGGCGCTGCTGTCGACTACAAGCTGGCCAAGGGCGTTCGTCTGAACCTCTTCGCGGCCTATGTCGACTACGACTCGGCTGCTGGTCCTGGCTCGGATGTCGACGGCTGGGTCATCGGCACGGGCATCGGCCTCAGCTTCTGATCCGACTTTCGGATAAAGACTTTTTTGGGGGGCCACTGGCCCCCCAATTCATGTGGGGCGTTGGTGTTCCTGGCGCAAACCTTGACAACCCGGCGCCCGTCAGTCACCTGACAGCCAACTCGCAATCCGACTCCGGGCCCGCACATGACCAAATCTCTGATGTGGCTCGCGTCCTATCCAAAATCCGGCAACACCTGGATGCGGGCGTTTCTGGCGAATTATATTTTCAATCTGGCCGAGCCTGTTCCGGTCAACCAGCTATCGCGCCTGGGGATCGGGGATGCGAACACCCTGGCGCATCGCCGCGTCGCCGGTGGCCGGTTCGATCCGACAAACCCGCGCGAAATGGTCAAGGTCCGGCGCAAGATGCTGGATACGATCGACAGCAACGGCGCCGATCTGAACCTGATCAAGACACACAATCAGAACACAAAAGCCTTCGGAACCGAACTGGTGCCGCGGCATCAGACCAAGGGCGCGATCCACATCATTCGCGACCCGCGCGATATGGCGATTTCTTACGCCAGCCATCATGGCATGACCCTGGACGAAACCGTCCACCGTCTCGGTCACCCCGAAAACGCCACCAAGGGCAACGAATACAACGTTCACCAATTCCTGGGAACCTGGTCCGACCATGTGCGCAGCTGGGCGCGCGCCCGCGGCTTTTCGGTCCGAACCGTGCGGTATGAAGATATGCTGACCGACGCCCAGAAGGTCTTTGGCGATATGGTGAATTTCTTGGATTTGGGTTTTGACCAGGCCCGCTTGGACAAGTCGATCGACTTTTCCAGCTTCGACCGGATGAAGGCGCAGGAACAGAAGTCTGGATTTGTCGAAAATTCGGACAATCAGGAAGCGTTCTTTCGAAGCGGTACCGCGGGCCAATGGAAGGATCAGTTGACCGCGGATCACATATCGAAGATCGAAACCGATCATGAACGGGTGATGCGCCAATACGGCTATCTTGACTGACCGGTCTGCGCCGGGGCACATGGGGCCACGAATGATCGCGCCGCGGGAGGCCGCCACCCATGCAACAGAACCCACAGCAGATCATCTGGCTGGCGTCCTATCAAAAGTCGGGAAACACCTGGATGCGGGTTTTCCTGGCCAACTATTTCGCGGCCAAAGGACAGCAACTGTCGATCAACCAGCTGGACCAATTCACCACCGGCGATCTTCGCATCGACTTCTTTGATAAAGCGGCGGGCGGACAGTTCCGGGGCGAGACGGTTGAGGACTCCATTGCGATCCGTCCCGCCGTTCAACGCCTGATCGCCAGATCAAAGACCGGGCACCATTTCGTCAAAACGCACAGCCAGGTCGCAACGATCGGCGACACACCGCTTATCAATCCGGAAGTCACGGCAGCCGCGATTTATATTCTGCGCAACCCGTTCGATGTGATCCCGTCCTTTGCCCGCCATTCCGGACGAACGATCGACGAGATGATCGACGCGATGGTTGACCCCAATGCGGTGTTTCGGTCCGGCGATGGGATTTATGAAATAATCGGGCGTTGGGACGAACACATCAAAAGCTGGTTGCAGGCGCCCGGTCTGCCGAAGATCCATATCCGCTATGAGGACATGATCGAAGACACGCAGACACAGATGCAAAGTGTGCTGGAGTTCTTGCGCATCCCGGTCAAACCCGGCCAGGTCAAGCGGGCGGTGCGCGCATCAAGCTTCTCAGAATTGCGCAAACAGGAACGCCAGCAAGGGTTTTCGGAACGCCCGAAGCAGATGGACGCCTTTTTCGTTACCGGCAAATCCGGCGGTTGGCGCGAAGCGTTGACGCCCGCCCAAGTCGCCCGCGTGCGGTACGAATTTCAGGAGGCTCTGGAAAAATATTATCCCGAGATGATGGAGGAGACCGCAGACATCGCGGCGATGGCATGAGCGGGCTGGCAGGCATTCAGGACCGGATTGCCGCCGCTGCGACAAAGGCCGGGCGCGATCCCGCGGACATCTCACTGATTGCGGTCTCGAAGGTGCAGCCCGATGATCGCATCGACGCGGTCCTGGCAGAAGGGAACCGCGTCTTCGGCGAAAATCGCGTGCAGGAAGCGGACGGCCGCTGGGCGCACCGCCGCCCCGAATTCCCCGATCTGGATCTGCACCTGATCGGCCCATTGCAAACCAACAAGGTCCGACAGGCTTTGGGCTTGTTCGACGCCATCCATTCGGTCGACCGGGACAAACTGGCGCGCAAGCTTGCCGACGGGTTCGCCGAAAGCGGCCGGGCGCTGCCCTGCTTTATCCAGGTCAATACAGGCGAAGAGCCACAAAAAGCCGGATGTCTGCCGGCGGATACGGACGCGTTCGTTGCAGCGTGCCGCGACGACTATGGTCTACCCGTCGCAGGCCTGATGTGTATCCCGCCCGTCGACGAGGAACCGTCCCTGCATTTTGCGCTTTTGAAGACCTTGGCAAATCGGAACGGGTTGACCGGATTGTCGATGGGAATGAGCGCAGATTTCGAGAGTGCGATCGCTCTGGGCGCGACCCATATCCGTGTCGGATCTGCCATCTTTGGTGCACGGGAAATGCACAAGCCCTAGTTTGCGATCCGAACGCGAAACAGGTAAATTCCCGACAGGCGGCAGGACCGGCGAACCGGAATGGACTGGCGCCTTGCAACCCTAACTGACGGTCCCGGATTGGTGGGCGGAATCCGATCGTCTTGATGCAGATGACGAAGCAAGGCTGAACCGACCCATGGCAAGAAAACCCAAGCCCCGGCGAAAAGCGCCGTCCCCGGCGCAACCCGGGCTGATCGGTCGCGCGGTGCGCGGCCTATTCCGTCTGGTTTGGGGATTTTCCTGGCGCCTGGCGGTGGTTCTGATTTTGGTGACCGGCGCGGCGACGACTTACTATTATTCGATCCTTCCGGCATCCGATCAGCTGTTTGATGGGCGCGGCACGGGTTCGGTCCGGCTTTATGACGCGAACGGACGCATTTTTGCATGGCGCGGCGAGCAATATGGCGGGGACCTGACGACCGACAAAGTCTCACCTCATCTGATTGCCGCCGTCATCGCCGCCGAAGACAAGCGCTTTCGCGGCCATTTCGGCATCGATCCACGCGGTATCGCCCGGGCGATGTATGTGAATTTCAAGGCGGGCCGACTGGTCCAGGGCGGCTCGACCATCACTCAGCAGGTTGCCAAGAATGTCTTCCTGGACGCCCGCCGCAAGCTGGAGCGCAAGATCAAAGAAGTACCGATGGCGTTGGCGTTGGAGCTGAAATATTCAAAGAACGAGATCCTGGCGGTCTATCTGAACCGTGTGTATCTGGGCGCCGGAACCTTTGGGTTCGAGGCGGCCTCGCAACGCTACTTCGGTAAATCCGCACGCGATGTCACGATTGCCGAAGCGGCGATGCTTGCCGGTCTGCTCCGGGCGCCATCGGCATTGGCCCCGACCAACGATCTTTCCCGGTCGCAGGACCGCGCCGCGATCATTGTCGGGCTGATGCGCGACCAAAACAGAATTACACTGGAAGAGGCCGAAAAAGCGCTTGAAGAGCCGGCGATCCTCAGCTCGGCCGCTGCCGCCCGGGCAGGCGGCGCCTTTGCCGACTGGATCATGGAAAGCGGTGGAGAAGACCGGTTTCTCACACTGCTGCGCGGCGCCGATATCGATATCGAAACGACCTTCGATCCACGAATTCAAAAGATTGCTGAACAGGCACTTAGCGAAATATTCAAACAAAAGGTTAGACCGAATTCACGCGCGCAAGCCGCGATTGTCGTCATGCGCTCCGATGGCGCCATTGTTGCGATGGTCGGCGGGCGCGAGAGGGGCGCCGCACAATTCAACCGTGCAACCCAGGCACAGCGCCAACCGGGCAGCGCCTTTAAGCCGATTGTGTATGCCGCGGCGCTGGAGGCAGGGGCCAAGCCCAGCGACGTGTCGAATGACCGACCGGTGACGGTGAACGGCTGGTCGCCGAAAAATTACACCAACAAATATCTGGGCGAAGTTACGCTGACCGAGGCGTTGGCCAAGTCGATCAACACCGTCGCCGTCCGGGTTTCTGAAAAGGCGGGCCGCGACCGTGTGCGCCAAATGGCGCGGCGAATGGGTCTGACGACCGAGATCGCGCCCGGACCAGCGATCGCGCTCGGCACGTCGGAAACCCGGTTGATCGAGATGACCGGCGTCTATGCGCTGATCGCCAACGGGGGCCGCGGGATCATTCCCCATGGCGTCCGCGCCATCCGCCTGCGTGGTGACGAAGTCCCAATCGACACCGGCCCTGGTGGCCCGGGCGGGCAGGTCATTTCCGAACGCACGGCTGGGCTTTTGACCTATATGATGCGCCAGGTCGTCGATACCGGGACCGGCCGGCGCGCCCGGATTGCGAACTGGCAGGCCGCAGGCAAAACCGGCACGACCCAACGCGCCCGCGATGCGTGGTTCCTGGGCTTTACGTCGGAATACGTCGCCGGTGTCTGGATGGGCTATGACGACAACGAGTCACTGACCGGTGTGACCGGCGGCGGATTGCCTGCCGAAATTTGGCAGGTTCTGATGACACGGCTGCATGAAGGGTTGGAGCCGAAGCCCCTGAACCAGATCGCGCCCGAACCACGGGTCGTCTTGGCGCCCGACCGAGACCGCAACGCCCCAATCCGTCAAAGCGGCGGGGGCACGACGGTTGAAGATATCTTCAAAGACGTGGTCAAGGGTATGCGCGAAGGCGGGACGACACCGCCCAATGCCGACCGGATGCCTGGTGACGATTTGTGATGCAACGGCCCACGATGAACGGGAGAGACGACAGACCCCTCACCCTATTCCAGCAACGCCGCACATAACGGATACGTTGAAATCGGCTCGATCCCGTTTTCTGTGACCAGAACCTGGTCTTCCAGTTTTACGCCGTCCCGCTCTCCCACAGCGCCCATATAACTTTCTACACACAGCACCATTCCGGCCTGAATTTCGCCGTCATAGGGGTTCGGGCCGCGAAAGCGATAGTTGATCCTCGGGTATTCGTCACACATCCCGACAGCGTGGATCAGGCAGGGATAGGCTTGCTCCTGAAACTCCTCCGGCACTTTGAACGCCTGCGCCTGAAGCTCAGAAAATCTAACGCCCGGTCGGATAAGCGCGCGGTTATGCTCGATTTCGTCCAGTGCCGTCCGATAAAGCTGTTTCTGACGCCGGGCTGGGCGCCCAGGCCCGCAGAACATCGTTCGCGAGATATCGCAAAAGTACCCATTCGGACCGACCATATCTGTGTCGAACGCTACCAGATCGCCCGCCTCGACTGCGCGTTGCGATGCTTCCTGCAGCCAGGGATTGGTGCGCGGACCCGAGGCCAGCATCCGCCCATCGTGCCAATCGCCGTCATTGGCCAGGTTGGTATAGTTGATCAAGCCCCAAAGCTGCGCTTCGGTTACGCCCGGGCGAATGGCCGCCTCCATCTTGGCGATCCCGTGTTCGGCCACCGCGGTTGCCCAGCGGATGCAGGCAACCTCGTCCTGGTTCTTGATCACCCGGGCCATCTCCATCAGCGAGACCGCGTCGCAAACTTCGATACCCCGTTGCAGCAGCGCCATGGTGATCGAGGGGTTCACATACTCCAGCGCGACACGCCGGCCCGCCGCGCCGATCCGGTTCAGATACGCAACGACATCGTCGGCAAACAGGCGGGCATGGTCTGCCAGATCCTGCCCGCCATCGAACGCATTGATTGGCCGGCCCGGGCGCGAGGCCGCGCATCCGTCAGGGCGTCCATAGGCCGAAAAGATCTCGACGGGACCGTCAAGCGGATAGAATAAATAGGTCGTCGGTACATGCGATTGGAACAAGCCATAGGTCCGATAATCGACCGCGTAACGCAGGCTGATCGGATTTACGAAGATCGCCAATGCCACGTCGGCTTTGCCAAGCTCGGCCTTCAGCCGATCGCCGCGCCATTTATGCATCCGGTTCCGGTCAATCTCGGGCAGCGCACGGTAACGGCGCAGATCCGACCAGTCGTCTTCAAAAATTGCAGCGTCCGCTGACTGTGACATTGGGCCGGATCCGAGTACATCGCTGCCTCAGACTGCGACCAGTATCGCTAGGACGTCTATACGCCCGGCGACAGTTCCGGTCGTATTTGATCTGACGGCTAGCTGAGAATGATGGATAGCGCCCGGATCACTCGATCAGCTTTTCCACGCTGATCCCAAGGGTCACGGCGCCAATGGGCTCTCCGGTTTCCGGGTCCACGACGGTCAGGCTGACTTGCGTCTGAAATTTTCCAGTCGATTCATCGAATTCAATTTCGCTGATATGCACCGCAGACGGCCCGACCTGGAAGGTCTTTTGCCACTTCGCTTCGTCGCCCTGAAAATAGTCGGATGTGCGATCGCTGATTGCGACATTCAATCCATAGGCGTCCATCACAATTATCTCGTTCACGACACCGTTCGATGCCGCGCGGCGATCCCGGGCAATGATCGACGCCTGCCGGTCCAAAAGATCGATAATCACCGGATCAAAGCTGTCAGCTTCGCGCCATTGATAGTCCAGCTTGTTGATCCGCAGCTGGTTCATTCCCTTGTGCAGTTGGTTCTGCTCCTTGATCGCATAGATCAAAATCGGGTCGTTGATCCACTCCTGCAAATCGGTCTTGGCGTATTCCAGAACGATTGCGCCGAATTCTTCAACACTGGGCGTATTCTGAGCAACGGCTGGCTGTGCGCCGACCAATGTGGACAGCGCAGCGATGACGGCAAATCGCCTGAAAACCCGCATCTTCATTACCTCTGTTATTCCGCGGATCCCTTTAACGTCCGCCAGTCCGTTCATCCGGCGCCGCGCGAGCCGATACCTGCTGCGCGGTCAATCCTGGCCTTCCCCGGCGCGGCCGAGATATCCAGGAATTGTAAGACGTTCGATGATTCGTGATCTACGGCCCCCAAATCGAACAGACAAGTGACGACGCATCGTCAGTCGCAGAAAATTGTGGCGAAAATTCTCCACATCTTACCGAAGGTGACATTTTCCGCGCAAACATAGCAAGATACAAGTCTGCGCTGAACCGGATTATTACACGCTATGGTTGATATACAGAGGTAATCTTCTCCAGTGCAGGACTGTTGCCATCGTTTGCCGACGACGCTATACACCGCGTTTCTCGGATGCGACCGAAGATCAAGATTGAGGGCGCGCAGCCCTCGGGAGATGGATATGAAAGTCAGAAATTCGCTGCGCTCGCTTAAGAGCCGCCATCGTGACTGCCGCGTCGTTCGCCGCAAGGGCCGCGTCTATGTGATCAACAAAACCCAGCGCCGCTTCAAGGCCCGCCAGGGCTGATTGCAACGACCGTTAGGATTAAGGGCCTGACCGCTGCCGCGGTCGGGCCTTTCTGCTGTGCGCCACAACGTCGCCGATAAGTCTCAGACGCCTTCGACGATCGTCTGAATACTGGTCGATGCCGCCATTCGCATCGCTTTCGCCTCGGCATAGGCTTCCGAATGATACCACTCCAGCGCTTTTTCATAGCTGGGAAAGCGAACGATCACGACCCGGTCGCCGGGCGTCGCGCCCTCATAAACTTCGTGACGGCCGCCGCGCACCAGAAACTCGCCGCCGAACTTGGCAATCACGGGTCCGACCTTTGCGACATAGGCGGGGTAATCCCCGGGTTTGGTCACGGTGATCTGACCGATAACGTATCCATATGGCATTCTTGCTCTCCTGATTGACCGCCGTTTACTCGAAATCTTTCCTGAAACCCGTGTGGCTGTCACGCAACCCATATTGCTGGACCGGGTTCGGTTGCGCGCCTGCGCTGGCCACCGCGCGCAACCGGTCTATATCCCGGTGATCGTGGCAGGAGCAGGCGCATGACGGGCATCAGAACACTCTACCTTGGACTGGCGATCCTGGGCGTCATTCTACCAATGTATTACTTCGTCCGCTGGTTCCAGGCCAACGGTGTCGATCTTTCTGCGATGGTCGACGCCTGGAACGTGAATGACGCGGCGACTGGCCTGGTTTGGGATTTGACCGTCAGCTATTTGGCATTGGTCGTCTGGGTGGTTTGGGAAACGATCGGGAACCGGCGCTGGCTGAACCTTCTGGCGATCCCGGCGGGGATCTGTGTCGGCGTGTCGTTCGGGCTTCCACTCTATCTTTGGCTCAGGTCGCGGCCTGCATAGTGCGCAGGCCATTTTTGGTTGCAGCAATGGCGTATTATACTGATCTGACACTTACGAAAGGATCAGCCATGCGCATCGCAGTTTTCTTGGTCTTCCTCTTCAGCGTGGGTACGGCAAGCGCAGAAGTCCCGCCGCGAATGAAGGGTGATGATCCGCAAGGCGCAGCATTTGCGCTGTCGCAGGCGGCGCATGTCATCGAACTGGTCCGTTCGAGACGCAAAATCGTGATGGATGCTGCAACCGGTTTCGAACGATGGTCCGATCTGCGCGTTTCGCTTGTCGTTCTGGATGATGGCTCGTCAACCGACGTGTCGCCCCGGTGGATGCTGTATCTGGCAATGTTCAACGATGTGAACGAGCACGGCCAGGCCTGGGCGCTCGAACCCGTCGCTGCCGCCTACGAATTCATCGGCGTCACCCGACGCGCGCCTGGCATCTATGTGGCTGAAATCAAGACGATCGACGAAACGGGCAGTAGCTGTGGTTTTGTCCCGACCCGCATCGTGATTGACGCGCGAGACTTGTCTGTCGCGGTCCGCCAGGCCCGTGGCCTGGCAGATTTTGACACACGCCGTTATTCGGTCCCGATTGGGATCAAAACCGAGATCGACGGTTGTTGAAGCACGGCGCCGTTAGAGCACTTTCCAGCCTGACCACATCAGTCAGGCGTCACGAAAGTGCGACCAATCAATGACTTAGAGAGCTCGATCTGATTCAATCAGATCGAAACGCGCTCTAGGCGGCGTCTTCATTTAGGGGGTTCCCAAACTGGTTGGGATTTGATTCAAGGTCGAAAACGGAGGTGATCTTGAGCAGACGAACCCTGACGGACGCGCAATGGGCGCAGATTGAACCGCTTGTCCCCGGCAAAAAAGGCGACCGAGGGCGCACGGCGACAGACAACAGGCTTTTCCTTGATGCAATCCTGTGGTTGGCTCGTACAGCCTCGCCCTGGCGTGATCTTCCGCCTGAACTGGGCAACTGGCGGACCGCACATTGCCGGTTCCGGCGGTGGACACATGCGGGCATTTGGGAGAGTCTTTTCAAAGCGTTAAGCGCTGATCCGGATTTCGAATACGTCCTTATCGATGCGACCATTTGCAAGGCCCATGCAGACGCCAGCGGCGCAAAAGGGGGGCTGAAACTCACGCAATCGGACGCTCCAAAGGCGGCCTGACCACGAAAATCCACGCCGCAGTCGACGCGCTTGGCCTGCCGATCCGCTTCACGATTACGCCCGGTCAGTGGGGTGATTGCCCTCAGGCGTGCGGCTTGATCGAGGGGTTTTCGGGCGTCGGGCACGTCATGGCAGATGCGGCTTATGATGCTGATTACCTGCGGGCCTTCATCGTTGATGAACTTGATGCAAAGGCGCAGATCAAGCAAAATCCGACGCGAACAGCACAAAAGGCAATCGATTGGTCGCTCTACAAAGAACGCCACCTTGTCGAATGTTTCTTCAATAGGATCAAACGCTTCCGCCGCATAGCCCTACGGTGCGAAAAGACTATATCGTCCTTCCGAGCCTTCGTATCCCTCGCATGCACAATGGCCTGGCTCGCTTAAATGAAGACGCCGCCTAGCGCTGATAGCGGATAATCGCAAACCGCGAGAACCCGTCATTCACTTGATACCTGGTTGAAACCAACCGGTCACCAAGCCCGTCCTCGTGCAGATACCGGCCTGTCGCCACGACCTGAATTCGGTATCCGCCCAGCGAATCGTTTATCTTGTGGATCCGGAACCGGGCGAAATCGTCGCGCGGCTGATACCGTGTCGAGGCAAGCTTGTCGCCGCCGCCGTCAACGTGCAGATCCCGACCCGTCGCCTTAACGGAAATTGTGTAAACCCCGCCGCCATAGACGCCCAGCCGGAACACGCTGAAGTCGTCCAGCACCTGATACCGGGTCGATGCCAGGCGGTCACTGCCACCGTCGACATGCAACAGGCGGGCGTTTGCCATCACGATTATGCGGTATTCGCCGTTCGGCAGGTCTGCCAGATTGGATTGTGCAGCCGCCGGAACAGCCGTGAAGACGTTGATCGAAAAAACGAACAGCAAAGCAGCGGAAATCCGCGAAAGACATGAAATGAATGTACGCATTCTGTACCCCAAGAAAAACCAGCGCAAGATCGCGCCAGCAGCAATGTTACCGCCTTAGGCGATAATGGACCAGACCGGGGGTTATCCTGACCCAAGCCTTAGAAGTTCAACGAAATATCCCGGTGATCAGCCGAGCAGGACGCGACGTAGAGAGCCTGTTCGCTGGGCAGCACCCGCTGTTTGCGCAGTCCGATGGTCCCGCCCACGGCGGTGCGGTAGCTTTCCAGACCCGGCAGCAGTTTTTCTTTCGCCTCGCGCCGCCAGGCAAGATCTGCGGCCAGCCCCGCGACCGCTCGGTCCAGCGCCTCCGCGGCCTTTGCCCGATCGGGATCTTTTCGGAAGGCCTTGCGCGCATCGGACAGGCCTTTGAGCGTATCCTTACCGGCTTCGGCGTTTTTCATCGCAGAACGGAGAGTTTTGATCCTTTGTTCCAGCGCCTCGGGATCGCCGGTCGCGACATCGTCCCGTAGCGCCGTAAGGTCTTCGCTCAGCCCGTCCAGTTCCTCGACCGCGACCAGGATCGTGACGATCTCTTCCACCGGTTCGAAAGCTTTGTCCGAATTTCTGCGATAGGTGTTGCGCGCCGTCACCTCGGCCTTGGTCAGCTTGGCAAAGGTCTCGTTCGTCTCGGCCCACTCTTCAGGGATCTTGGCCAACAGGTCATCGCGCTCGCCCATTATCTGCGCGATCTGCGCTTCCAGTTCGGGGATCCGCGGGCTGTCGGGATTTGTGCTCTTCAAACGTGACAGTGTGGTCGACAGATCCTTGATCTTGCTGTCCATCTTACGGGCGTCACGTTCCAGTCCGCGAACCAGAATGTGCAACGGACGGTACGCGACCGCTGCCGCCTCGACCGCCGCTGCAGAGGTGCTGATCCCGGTCATCAGTTCGAACGACACCTCGGCGTTGTCAAATCCGTCGGACAATTCTTTGCCAAGTTTCTTGGGCAACAGATCGACAGGCAGGCCGCGCGCCGAAGCGACCGCGGCGCGGATCGTGTCGCCGTTTTCAGCGAACTGACCGGCCACATATTGCTCCATACAATATTGCAGGCGCGGATTGACCGGCGGCGGCGCGGTCTCGGATGTCAGACTGATGCGGTTCGGAAGATAGTTCACCAATGCCGGCATGTTGCCGACTATGACCAAGGCGATCAACTGCAGCGTGATGAACGGAACAACGCCCTTATAGATGTCAATCGTTCGCACTTCCTTCGGCGCAACACCGCGCAGATAGAACAGCGCGAATCCAAACGGCGGCGTCAGGAACGACGTCTGCACATTCAAGCCGATCATAACGCCCAGCCAGACCGCGGTGATGTTTGCGCTGGGATCCATCAGCAGGATCGGTGCCACAATCGGTACGACGACCACGGCGATTTCGATGAAATCCAGGAAAAAGCCCAGGAAGAAGATCACCGCCATAACAATGATGAACTGCATCCAGAAGCCGCCCGGCAGGCTGGTCAGGAACTCGCGCACCAACTCCTCACCGCCAAATGCGCGGAAGGCAGCGGTCAGCATCGCGGCGCCCAACAGGATGATAAAGACCAGCGAAGTTGTTTTCGCCGTGTCGATCATTACGCCTTTCAGCGTGTCGTCGATCCGGAACGTGCGGATCAACGACCAGGCAACCGACAGGATAAAGATCGAAACCGCGATTGCCGCCAGCATGACGGCGGTGCGATCTTCGTCGGTCTCGATGGCGCGGATATTAATGTCGTAATTCGAAGAGATCAGGAAAATCGCGATCAGCGAACCGATGGCCAGATAAGCAGGCAACATCGCCAGACGCTTGCCTTCCTGCAAACGGTACCCTGCCATGATTGTGGCCCCGACCGCCCCGATTGCCCCGGCCTGGTTCACGGTCGCGATCCCCGCGATGATCGATCCCAAGACCGCAAAGATCAGCGCCAGCGGAGGCACCAGGATCAGGACAATCCGGCCAGCCATCTTCAGGTCCATCTTTTGACCGAAGGGCACGGACGGCGCCATCTTGGGCCGGATGATCCCGATGACCAGGATGAAGGCCATGTACAGCAGAACAAGAACCAGTCCCGGCACCATGGCACCCAGGAACATCTCGCCAGCCGATGTCGACGAAACGGCAAATTCCGACGGCATCGAAAGCTCGCCGGTTGATGCCTTGTGCAGCGCCTTGCGCGCCGTGCCCGCCTGGTCCGTCGCCGAAGACAACTGATCGGCAAGAATGATCAGAACGATGGAAGGCGGAATGATCTGTCCCAATGTCCCGGACGCTGCAATCGTACCGGTCGCCAATGGGGGCGAGTACTTGTTGCGCAGCATCGCGGGCAGTGAAATCAGGCCCATCGCGACGACGGTTGCACCCAGAATGCCTGTCGTCGCAGCCAGCAGCGCGCCCACGAACACGACCGAGATGCCCAGCCCGCCCGGAATCGGCCCGAAAAGCTGGGCCATGGTCAACAGCAGGTCCTCGGCGATCTTGGACCGCTGCAGCATAATCCCCATGAACACAAACAGCGGGATGGCGATCAGCGTATCGCGCTCGACCTCCCAATAGACCCCGCGAAAATTGATTGTTCCCGCGGCCAACCACTCCGGCGCTGAACCCGAATGGAAATAGGCCGTCGCATCGCCTGCAAAAACGTAACCGCACCCGGCGGCCAGCAACAGGGTCAGAATTGCAGATCCAGGCAGCGAAAACGCGACCGGAAAGCCCGAAGCAAGCGCGCCCGCCATCAAGACCAGCAGAACGATCAGAAAGAAGATTTCCATGGGCTCTGCTCCTCAGTGCGCCGGTAGTTCGTCGTCATTGGATTGCAGACGCGATCCCGGATCACCGCGGTAATCGGCGACACTCTCTAAAAGATAGGCGCAGAACTGCACCATCATGCTGACCGCAAAGACGCCCAGGAAACCGGCCATCAGGTATTTGACATACATTCCAAACCCGGACTGCGAGACTTCCAGGCTGATCAGCGGAGCATTGATCAGTGACGCCTTGCCGGACATGCCCATGATGATGATGACCCAGCAGAAGATGATCCCCATCAGGATCGATCCCCAGGCATTCACAAACCCGCGGGCGCGGTCCTTGAACCCGGCATAAAGCACATCGACCCGGACATGGCCGTCTTCAAACAACGTAAACGCCGAGGCGAACAGGAACAGCGCTCCGTACCAAAACCTGACCAGATCGCCCATAAAGGCCTGCTCGTACGAGAAGATGAACCGGCTCAGCACGATATTCAACTCTGCGATCACCACCAGCAAAGTCAGCCAATGAAAGCCCAGCGTGCGCCGTGTCAGGGCGGCGATGATAATCGACAGCACGATCAGCGGCCCGTGCACCAACGGTGCGCGGTTCGCGTTGAAGTTCATCTTGCTGCTCAGCTCTTCGCCGATCAGGCCACCCAGCATTTCCTCAACCCGCAGGAAAGAGACGGTGGCATCGACGATTCCGATCAGGAACACGGCCCAAAACGCAGCCCGAATGATGAAATTGGTGATCGCCGTCATGCGCAGGCTGTCGGCGCGCAGCGAAATGTTCGAGCGGATGACGTAGAGAGTGCAAAGCGCGACGGCCGCCAGATAGAACACCGCCTGGAGCAGGCCCAAGGCCGAAAAACCATAATTCAGCAACGATTTCGGTCCGGGCCAGCCGATCCAGTACATCAGCCAGTTGTTGATCAGATAGACAAACGTCGCGGCGACCATCGTCCACGCAAATATCCGCGCCAGGCGCACGCCTGTTGTGACCGGCAAGGCCATATCCGCCATATCGAACCCGCTCCACTGCCTGGCCGTGTCCCGACCCCAGGGAATGTCTATAAAGGTTGGCAGTGCAAGTGCAACGGTGGGTCGGTGCCGGCGCCCATTTCGCAGACCGGTACGGTAACGAACCCGGGCGCCATGGTCAGACCGTCGCGATGCCTAATCGACCCTGCATTCTTCACGGAAGTTTTCCGATTGCGGCTTCGCTTTGCAGTCGACGGGCAATTCCTTTGCCTTTGCCTTTGCCTTTGCCTTCGCAGCGTCAGCGGTTTCGGTCTTGGCGGGATCAGCAGGCGCCGCAGCCACTGCCTCCGGTTTGGCGAGCCCGATACAGCTTTCCCGCCCTGATCCAGATTTCAGCCGCCATTGGTCACCAGACGCGGAAATCGCCGCCCGGCCGGACGCGCAGTTATTCTTGCGCCGGCGCATTCGGAATGACATCACCGCCCGAACTTGCATAGGAAGCACACATGACATCGTTCGTCTTCACCCCGCCCGCCATTCCATCTGTGGCCGTCCAAAGTAGCGACGACCGGTTCCCCGTGCGCCGCATATTCTGTGTCGGCCGGAACTATGCGGAACACACACGCGAGATGGGGCACGATCCGGACCGGGATCCGCCGTTCTTTTTCGGCAAACCGCCCTCCGAGATCGCCCATGGCGGCGAGGATATCGCCTATCCGCCGGAGACCGACGATCTTCACTATGAAGGCGAGATGGTCGTCGCGATCGGACAGGGCGGCACGGATATCGCCGAGGCGGACGCCCTGCGCCACATTTGGGGTTATGGCATCGGCAACGATCTGACCCGGCGCGACGTTCAAGGGGTCGCCAAGAAAATGGGCCGGCCCTGGGATTGGGGCAAAGGCTTTGACAAATCGGCGGTGATCGGCCCGATCCACCCGGTGTCGACGACTGGGCATCTGGACAAGGGTTTCGTTCGATCCTCGGTGAATGGCGAGCTGCGCCAGGACGGTGATCTGTCCCAGATGATCTGGTCTGTGCCCGAGACGATCAGCTTCATTTCGCGATCCATGCGCCTTGCCGCAGGGGATCTGATCCTGACCGGAACACCCGCGGGTGTCGGTAAACTGGTTGCTGGCGACGAAATCCGCGTTGCCGTCGAAGGCCTCGGCGAGATTTCCAACAAGATCGTTTAACCGGGATTGGGCGGGCCGTGGCGGGCTTCGGCCCGCGCTATGCGTTCGGCACCGCGGTCCCGATCATGCAATCCCGCGTGACCAGAGCCGCCAGCTGCGCGGCATCCCAGTCTTCCGTTCCTGCGGGCCGCGCCGGCAGCACCAGATACCGCATGTCCGCCGTTGAATCGTGAACGCGCACGGACACGTCTCCGGGCAGCTCCAGACCGAATTCCTTCAGCACTGTGCGCGGCTCCTTGACCGTGCGCGACCGGTACGCCCTGGTCTTGTACCAATCAGGCGGCAACCCCAACAAATTGCGCGGATAGCAAGAACATAAGGTGCAGACAATGACGTTATGAACCTGTTCCGTGTTCTCGACGACCACCAGTTTCAGGTCCTCCATCTCGTTGCCCATTTCCTCGCAGGCCGCTGTGCCGTTCGCCATCAAGCGCGTCTTGAACTCCGGGTCGGTCCACGCCCTGGCGATAACCTCCGCACCGTTCGCGGGCGTGCGGGCGTCCATCTTCTCAACCTGCTCCTGGATCTCGGCGGCGGTTGTGATGCCCTTTTCGACCATCAGTTCGCGTACGGCGATCTCCATGATCTGAAAGTGGGTCAGCGGCCCGTCATTGTCGTCGCGATACGGGTGGCCCGATGGGCTCAGATGGTCGTGATGATCATGGGGCATCGTTCAAATGCCGATCTATCATTTCAACCAGATCCAGCAGCATGTCGCGCAGCCGTACCGCATCGTATTGTAGCCCCAGCAGCATCTTGATCTCATTTGGTTCACGCGACGCCAGCGCCGCTAGGCAGTCGCGATACGACCGAACATCGGATGGTCGCTCTCCGTCCAGGTTTATCAGGTCATGACCCGAGCGAAACGAACGCTCGAACCTCGACAGATAACCGGTCTCGCCGATGGCGCGCTGGCCATAGCTGATCAATGCGCGGTGGAACCGGCCATTGCCGCCCCAAACTTCGCCGCCCATTGCTGTCACACCCATCAGCCTGCCTCCAGCCAATGTTCGAAAATCTCGGCATCGACCGTGTCCGGCGAACCGGCATGATCCGGCCCCCAGACTTCCTCCATCGAAAACCGGACCCGGTAAAGCACCCGCGCAGGCAGGCCGTCACGGTTATAGGCCAGCTCTTCCGGATTGGCGAAAGATCCGCAGATTCGCTCGATGCGACCCCGGCGGCCGCGCAGGTACCAGGGCGTGCGGACATGCCCGGGGGCCGCGCCTATGCGAACCTGAACGATATCGCCAGGCGAAAACATGGCATCACCCGCAGGATAGGGCGGCGGGAACGTGGTTGGTTCGATCTGCGGCAGTTCTGTATCAGGAGGCAACGGTCTCTCCTTGATCATTTGTCGCGCCAATCTTCAATCGATGATAGGGGCCAAACATTCCCGACAGCAAACAGATTCGCGTGATATTCGAAACTATCGGCCAATCGACTGTCCTTTATTCAGTTCTGAGCATCACCATAAGACGGACCGCGTTTCTTTATTTCTGCCATCTTTGTATTCAATTCCTCGATGGTAAAGGCGCCTTCGGCGATCAGGTTCTCGGTGGTCGATGCCATCCAACGGTCGTAATAGCTCATGGTTTCGAACGCCTGCTCGCCCATACCCTCCAGCGAACGGCGCAAGCCATCGACTGTGAAGTATCCGTTCCGCGACGAGATCAGGCGCAAGGCATCGACGCGTTTTTCCCAAAGCGCATGGTCGTGCTCGTCCGAAGGGATCGGACCTGCATCCTGTCCGCCCATGTCGTGCCAGCTTCTGCCGGATTGGTCATCGTTACTCATGTCACCAAGGTAGACGTCGATCCATCAGGTGCCAATAGCCTTGAGCTTCAATTGGCTGGCTGCCTACCGGGATCGGTGCGAAAATCGGTTCCCGAACTTTTCAGCATGCCGCAATAAGCAAGTCCAGAAGCGTGATATCCTCGCAGCACCGCGTACGAAAGAAGACGTTCATCAAGGAGGACACAATGAGAAAACTGTTGATCCCGGCTTTGATCGCCGCCCTACCGGCATTCGCGATCGCAGGTGACACGCCTGCCCCAGAAGGCGCAGAAGTCTACTTTATTGGCATTGAAGACGGCGCAACGGTGACCAGCCCCGTAACCATTCGCTTCGGGCTGAAAGGCATGGGCGTGGCCCCTGCCGGAACCGAAAAGGAAAAAACCGGCCATCATCACCTGATCATCAACGAGGCGATCGAAGGTGAAGAGTTGAACGAGCCGATCCCGTCGGACGACAATCATCGTCATTTCGGTGGCGGTCAGACAGAAGTAACGGTCGAGCTGCCGTCCGGCACGCATACCCTGCAACTTGTTCTGGGCGATTGGAGCCACATCCCCCATGACCCGCCGGTCATGTCAAAGCGGTTAACCGTAACGGTCGAGTAGAGAGGACTGTCGGATAACTACTTTCGCTCGAAAACCACCAGCCGGTTGTTGGCTGGCATCTGCGTGATATTTGGCGGTCCATATCCTTCCTGGGCCGTCAGATCTGCGATTTCGTCCAGATCACGTATGCCCCAGGCCGGATCCTCGGCCCGCAGCTTGGCGTCGAAACGTTCGTTTCCCTCGCCGGTATGCGCCCCGCCTTCACGGAAGGGACCATAGAAAATCAGCGCCCCGGTCTTTGCGGCAGCCGCTCCACGGATGATCCCCTGGGTGACGACCCAAGGCGCGATATGAATGACATTGGCCGAAAACACACCGGCCAGACGCCCCATGTCGGGCCAATTTTCGGCTGCGTCCAACCAGATCGGATCTCGTACATTGCTTGCACCGGCATGTTCGACCCAGGCCCGAATGCTGCCAAGATGCGCCTCGAACGCGTCCGAAGGCTGCCAGTCCAGTTTTGGGAATGCATCGGCCAGCGCAGCGGAATGCTGACCAGTCCCCGATCCGATCTCCAGCATCAGGCCCTTCCGGCCAATCAGAACCGCAGACAGCGCCCCGACAATCGCGGCGCTGTTGCGTTCGGCAGACGCAGCAAAAAGACGGCCATCATCTTGGCCGTCCTTCGCATAGCTGGAACGAATGCTATCTGGGCGGGATGCGTCCACCCGTCAGGACTTCACCGGCGCGGCCACCATGATCATCTGGCGCCCTTCCATCTTGGGCATCGATTCGATCTTCCCAAGCCCATCGATCTCGTCAGCGATCTTGTGCAGCAGGTCACGGCCCAGCTCTTGGTGTGCCATTTCGCGGCCGCGAAAGCGCAGCGTGACCTTTACCTTGTCACCGCCTTCCAGGAACTTGGTCACATTCCGCATCTTCACGTCATAATCATGCGTGTCGATGTTGGGCCGGAATTTGACCTCCTTGACCTCGATTACCTTCTGCTTCTTTTTCGCCTCGTTCGCCTTTTTCTGCGTCTCGTATTTGAACTTGCCGAAGTCCATGATTTTGCAGACCGGGGGCGATGCATTTGGCGAAATTTCGACCAGATCCAGGCCAACTTCTTCGGCCATCAGGACGGCCTTTTCAGGGTCGACAACCCCGTGATTTTCGCCTTCGTGATCGATGAGACGGATTTCCGGTACTCGGATCATCCGGTTGACGCGCGGTCCCGTATCACGGGTTGGCGGCGCGTAGTGAGGTCTTCTGGCGATCGGTCGCTCTCCTTCATTGCGCCCGAGAGTTCGGGCATAATCGGCGGGCATCCGTTAAACGAATGCGCGCGGCACAAAGTGCCGCGCTGCGGGCAATATAGCGATTCGCCCGCGCTGGCGGAAGGGCTGTCTCTCTTCGGTCTAATCTGGCGCCGATCCGGTGCGGCCGATCAGTGAATCGACAAACCGCCCGACCAGGCCCCGGCGCGGCGCGTTCTGCGGCCAAACCGCGTAAACGCCGATTTCAGCGGGTTTCCAATCGGGCAACAGCGCGCACAGCCTGCCGCCCGCCAAGGCTTTGTCGATCAGAAAACTGGGCAACACCGCAAGACCGGCACCTGATTCGCACAGCTTGGCCATCGCGTTCGCGTCGTTCACGCCGATACGCGCATCCGGCCTGATTTCCTGGCGCTGGCCATTCTTGTGGCGAAACGACAGACCCGCGCCAACCTGGGTCAACTCCAGCCATGGCCAGGCCTTCAGATCCGCCGGGCTTTGTGGCTCGTCCTTTCCCCGCAACAGATCCGGTGCACAGACCAGCTTGCGTTCGGTCGCATTTAACCTTCGCGAAATCAGTTGGCTGTCCTCCAACCACCCCATTCTGATCGCAACGTCAAATCCGTCGCGGATAAGATCGCGGCGCTGATCGGCAAAATCCAACACCAGACTCACCAGGGGGTAAGCCGCCGCAAAGGCCGCAATGCGCTCTGGCAGATCGGACTGCGCCAGCACCGCCGGGGCCGTCACCCTGATCTCGCCCGACGGTGTTTCCGAATGATCGGAAACTGCCTGAAGACCGGCCTCTGCCGCGGCCAGCATGTCCCGCGCAGCATCCATCAGCCGTCGCCCATCATCCGTCAGCGCCAATCGTCTGGTCGACCGGTACAGCAGCGCCGTCGACAGGCTTTGCTCCAATTGCGAGATATGATGGCTGACCACCGACGGCGACAATCGAAGCGCCTGCGCCGCCCCGCGGAACGATCCATGCTCGACCGTGCGCGCAAAGATTGCGATCTGGCGAAGTTGATCCAGCATTATTCAATTTTCCAGAACAGTTCATTCGAATAATCCCATCTTATGAAAATTCGCCGCGGCGTCTAGGTCTATCCGTGTAACTCAACGCGGCCCATTCAGCCGCCACAGACCCAGAGGACGACTATGAAAATCATCGCCACTCTTCTTTCCGCTTTGGTCTTAAGTCTTGGCCTGACCGGTGCCGCCAGCGCAGGTGACAAAGGCGCCGTCAAAGCATTCTACGCCTATCTCAGCGCCCCCAATTCGGCCGAGGCCGCCGCTGCCGCTAAGGCCGGTCTTGCAGACAACTGGGTCAGCATCGGCGACTACTCGGGCGCCGAAAAACCGCGCGACGTCTTTATCAAACAGATCGCAGGCTTTGGTCAGTTGATCCCGGACCTGACCTGGAAGATCGAAGAAATTATCGTTGCCGGTGATCGCGTGATCGTGCGCGGCAGGGCCAGCGGCACACCGAAAGGCCCGCTGTTCGGCGTCGATGGCAAAGGCAAAGGGTTCCAGATCATGTCCATCGACATTCACACCCTTGCCGACGGCAAGATTGTGCGCTCCTACCATGTCGAGGACTGGGCAGGTGCGCTGGGCCAGCTCAGCGGTAAGTAACATGCGTCCGGGCTCCGTTTGGGCGGGGCCCGGTTACTCCAGACCGAAATTCGGATCCAGTGTTGGATCCAAAGTCGGCACAATGATCGTCGGGCGTGACGGCAGACTGTGAAAGCTGACATCGATCGTGGGGCTGGGGTGGCCGATCACAACGAACTCGTCAGACATCCCGTCCAGAAACGCGCGCAACGTCCCTGTCCCCCAATAGTGCATCGGCAACACGATGCGCGCCTTCAGCCGCTTCAGAACCCCGATCATCTTTTGCAGGTTCAGCGTCATCGTTCCATCGACCGGTGCCATCACAACATCAAGACGCCCGATGCGGGCAAACTGATCTTCTGTCGGGACATGATGCAGATGCCCCAGATGGCCGATACAAAGGTCGGCAACCTCGAAGACGAAGATCGAGTTGCCATCCTTCTCCGGCGCCTCAAATCCGCGGATATCGGTCGTTACATTGCGAATTGCCACATCCAGGATCTGCAACTTGTAATCCGCCGGACCCTTGCCGTCATGATCCCACCCGCGCAGCACATATTTGATCGAAGGGTCAGGTGCCGGGTCCCAGTGCGTGATATGTGCGTGGTTCATTGTAACCACATCCGGTACGACCGGCTCATCGCCAATCCGCCCGCCGGTCCCGAAATAGTCGGTCACGATGGTCACGCCCCTTGCGGTTTCGATTCGAAACGCGGAATGGGCGACATAGGTGATCGACACGACGGGCGATTCAATCGGGGTGATGCGGGCGAAGTACACGTTCATATCCCGTCGCAGGTCCTGAACGAATGCCTGGCAGTTGCTGGCAATCGCAGGCGCGGGGATCAGCGCGGCCGGGAACGAAATCGCGGCTGCGGCAGCTATCGAAAGGGCAAGGCGTCTCATCTGGTCTCTCCTGGCCGGTGAAAGCCCGGCATTGCACGATTCCCCAGAATTCAGGCCCGCCCCCAAAATTCTGACTCGTGGCCCGTCCTTTTTAAAACAATGTAAACTAAATCTTAGAGATTCGCCTCTATACCTCTCAGGGCATGCCGGCCCGGAGAGATACCGGTAACTGTAAGGCCAAACTAAAATCGATCGTAAGCGGTCCCCGAGAGGGTTGGCGTAAAACACCACCCTAGGGCCCGTGGTAATCCGCCTTGACACGGCGGACCCGAAGTGGTGGCGGCGTCGTCATTCACATATCGCCCTCACCAGGCGAACAGGATCGTAACGTCAGACTATCCGGTTCAGCGCCCCTTAAGGCAGCGAACCACCCCCCGGGGCAGCAGGCCCGCCCCCATCCCGAGATCACAGCGACAGTGCTTTCCTGCCCGACCAAACCGGTCCGGCGTTGGGATAAACCCGCCATCCAAAATTCTATGGCGACCGGGCAGGGCCAATCGGTCCAAGACCGCGATCTATCCCAGCCGTTGAGCGGACGGCCTGCGGTCCGCAATTGCAAGACCACAGGCGCATGGGCGACGTAGGTGCAGGCTAGGCTCTGACGATTTTGTCGGTGGTTCGGAACAGCCGCGCCCAGAAGCCCTTTTTCACTGCATGAACCTCGTCATGCTTCTTGGCCAGCTTCAGCAGCCCATCTATCATCGCGTCACTGCTGGTAAACTCCAGGCCGCTGCGCTCGATCAAGCGCGAACCGGTGCGTTTCATCTGATCCAGATATTTCACACCGGCTTTGAACTGGCTGGATGTGATCGTGGTCCCCGCGCCGGTATACATCTGCAAAAACCGCATCTTGTCGCCCGCGATCCCGCTGCCCAGGGTTACGGCTGCGATCTCGGGCACCTTTTGCGTGGCGGGCCGCAACCAATTGTCGAACTTGAACGAATCCAGGTGCATCGCTTTCGCAGTGCCGCGGGTGTTCCAGAACGTCGTCGCGTCGCTGATGAATTTCTTGATCACGTTGTATTCGGCGATCCGCCAGACGATCTTTGCGACTGCCTCGACACAGGCAACAATGGCATCGACAATCGCAGCACCACCCAGCGACGCCGCGTTCAGGCCGATTGAAACCGCGCTTTTGGCGGTCTCGTAAAGACCCTCCAGCAATGCACGGGTCAGGCCGGATTCGATCCCTTTAACCAGCGTTTTCGGGTGGCCGAAATTCAGCACCACACCATACTTGGCCTTCCAATTGCTGAACTTCTCGCAAAAGGCGACCGTGGTCTTCCAAAGCCCCTGCACCAAACCGACCACACCGCCGATGACCGGTGCGGCTTTCTGGAAAACCTGCTGCGCCACGAACAGAGCGATCTTTTTCAGATGCCCGCCAATCGCGGCAACATCGCCCAGCGTTTCGCGGATCTTGGCCCAGACCTTCTGAACAAAGTCCAAAGCCCAGTTTTTGATGTTCTGCCACAGGCCGCCCTGCCCGCCCGAGTCCATTCCCGATTCAATTGCGTCCGAGGCCAGCTCTCCAGCCTGATCGGGTACCGGAAAGTTGATGTCATAGGCACCAAGAATACCGCCAGCCGATCCAAGCGCGCCGCCGACGACGGTCGACACAATCGGTGAGGTGACCTTGGTTCCTTGCCATAAGTAGATTGCGCCCAACCGGGCATTTTGCATTCCTTGAATATCCATAACTTGGCTCCGAATAACGCTGCGCAGCAGCAAAAAATTGGCCATCAATAATCGGCCGCTCGTCAATGCCTGGTCGTCAAACCCGGGCCGTCGACACCGGCGCACGCCGATGTCGACCATTCAGGTCAATCCCACCAAGGTCGACCTAATCCGATTATTCAGTGGGATTCCAGGCAATTTTATGATCACCGCTGGCCTGCACCGAACCCCGTTTCAGGGGTCTGTTCGGCGCCTGGGCCGTTCTCAGAACATTCCTTCATAGATGCGGCGCGGGATCTCGACCTCGATCAGCGTGAAGTGGTCTGCCGACAGCGCATCCTGCAACGCCGGTCCGGCCTCTCCCGGTTCGCTGACCGTGACGCCATTCCCGCCGAAGGTTCGCGCCAATGCGGCGAAATCCGTGCGACCGAAGTCGACACCTGCGTTCTGCATGCCCGAGCGCCGCTGCTTCAACTCGATCAACGCCAGCGATCGGTCGACAAAAACCACGACCACCAATGGCAATGCCAGATCGCGCAGGGTCGCCAGATCGCCCAGAACCATTTCCAACCCTGCATCGCCCATGAATCCAATAACCGGGCGTTCTGGGTCCGCATGCTTGACACCCATCGCCAGCGGCAGCGCGCAGCCCATGGTGCAAAGCCCCGTCGATTGCAGGACCTGGCGCGGCCCTTTGGCCTGCCATTGCTGCGACAACAAAATGCGGTGCGCACCAGAATCGATCGTGATCACCGTCTCATCGGGGGCGACGGCCAGCATCTCGGCTATCGCCTGATCGGGACCCCAGCCATCGCCCGCTGAAAAGGCGGACCAATAAGCATCGCGGATCACGGCCCAGGACCGCCAACGCTGACGTGGCGGGCAATCGATGGCGTCCAGTCCAGCTGTTACCGAGCAGACCCACGACAGGTCCGAATGGTGCATGTCATGATCGTTCGGCGCATGGGCGAATTCGATGGCCTTGGACGGGTCCCACGGCGCCTGCCAACCGGTGCGCATCTCGATCGGATCATAGCCTGCGGCGATCACACAGTCCGCCTCTTCAAAGATCGGCAGCACGATCTTGTCGGATTTCGGTGACAACCCGTGCCCGCCCAGGGACAGCGGGTGATCTTCGGGCAGGATGCCCTTGCCCTTATAGGTCGTCAGCAGCGGAATGCCGTGCTTCTCGACAAAGGCGCGCACCGCCGCGGCGCCGCCCGGTTCGTGCAGTGCATCCAGGCCTGCCATCATCACCGGGCGTTCCGCCCCGGCGAACAGCGCTCGCGCCTCCTCCAGCCCGGGTCCAGCGGGTGCGGTCGGCGCCAGGGCCTGGTGCCGCCACTCGCGCGGCGGTGGTTGGTCGGTATCGGCAACCCGGATCGGCAGGTCGATATGGACCGGCCCCGGCCGCCCAGACAGCGCAATACCGATTGCCTTGTCGATCATCACATCAACGGCATCGTTTGCCGCCGTGAAGCTGGCCTTGCACACATTGGCAAAGACTGCCGAATGGTCGAAGACCTGGTGATTATAGGACAGCGCATCGCCCGCATCGACACAGCCGGACAGCACGATCAACGGCACACGGTCTTGTTCTGCGTTTGCGACGACATTGAACGCATTCGCAACGCCCGGACCCACCGTGGCGACCAGAACACCGGGCGCGCCGGTCGCGTGCCAGGTTCCTTCGGCCATAAACCCGGCGACGTTCTCGTGCTTGGTCAGAACAAACCGGATGCCGGCACGCTCCAACGCGTCGATCAGGGTCAGCACTTCGCCGCCCGGGATGCCAAAGGCAGTCTTGACGCCGGCCGCGACCAGGCGGGCGGCGATCACATCAGCAGCATTCATTATTCACCCTCGAAATCGGCCAGCGCCAAGACTTCGACGCCCATTGCTTCCAGACGTTTGCGCCCGCCCAGGTCGGGCAGGTCAACGATAAAGGCTGCTGCAGAAACCGATCCGCCCAGTTTTTCGATCAGCTTGATCGCCGCCTCGGCCGTGCCGCCGGTGGCCAGAAGATCATCAATCAGCAGAATGTTGTGACCGGCGCCCAGGGCATCATTGTGGATTTCCAGCTCGGCCTCACCGTATTCCAGGGCATAGGCCACCTTCGTCGTCTGGCCCGGCAGTTTTCCGGCCTTGCGCACGGGTGCGAATGGCAGGCCCAGCTTGTAGGCAATTGCCCCGCCCAGAATGAACCCGCGCGCGTCGATGCCGACAATTGCGTCGATCGAGGTCGCGGTGAACGGATCGGCCATGCGGTCGATCGTGATCCGAAACCCGCGGGCGTCGTTGAACAACGTGGTCACGTCCCGGAACTGTACGCCGGGAACGGGAAAATCAGGGATCGTCCGGATATAGTCCCGGACCGACTTGGTTTCGATCATGTCGCGCCGCCTTCAGCCAGTGGCGCGAACACTAATACTTGGTCCGCCAGATGCAACGCGTTTGGCGGACCCGGATCAACGCCGTGTCGGGATCGCCGGGTGATTGATGATCGATTCGAAAAGGCCGGTGCTGATCCAATCCAGTTTGTCCTGGGGCAGATCATGGCGGGATTGGATCGGAATAAGAATTCGGGCGGTAATCAGGTCCATAACAATGAATCCATTTAACTCTGCTTATCTCTGCGATCATCAGACCACGGGCGCTGCATTCCCGTCTGTGAGGATTGTCTCAGCACCGAGGATTGCTGCGCGAACCGAGCCGGAACGAGGTTCGAGCAAATCGGCTCGGGCCGATCGCCATAGATCCTTGAACGGTCGCGATTTTGCGGCATCTGAAGGGGGCGGCTTGGCCGAAGAAGACACTACGCCCGTGTTGGCGTCACCCCGGCCAGAACCTGTGCAAACAGGTCGGCATCGACATTTCCGCCCGACAGGATGACGCCTGCTTTCTTGCCAGACAGCCGATTCTGTTCCTGCATTGCGGCGGCCAAAGGCGCGGCACCGGCGCCCTCGGCGACATTATGGGTATCGGCGTAATAGACTCGCATCGCCTCGGCGATTTCGTCGTCCGTCACCCGCAGAATACGGGCCGCGCCCTTGTTTATTATCTCGACCGGTTGCTCCCATGGCGACCGGCAATCCATGCCGTCACCCAGAACGGTATCGGTCGCATTGGTCGAAACGATCCTGCCCGCCTCGAAACTCAGCGCATAGGCATCGGCCCCGGCCGACACGACGCCGACAATCTCGGTCTTCAGGCCTAACAAGTCGCGCACGGTGATCAGCCCGCAGATCCCCGATCCCATACCGACCGGAACATAGACAACATCCAGATCGGGCGCCGCTTCGAACAGCTCAAACGCATAGGTCGCGACGCCGCGCACCAGGGGTTCGTGGAAGGGTCCGATGATGTGCAGGCCCAGCTTTTCGGACCGGCGGACGGTTTCCTGGCGGCTTTCCTCATAGTCGGTCCCGAACAGCTCGACCTCGGCACCCCAGGCGCGCATCGCCCGGACCTTTTCCTTCGAGTTGTTCTCGGGACAAAGGACCTGCACCGGCAGGCCGAATGCCCTTGCCGCGAAGGGGATCGACTGGCCGTGATTGCCCCGCGTCGACGTAATGATACCGGGACAGTCCGGCACGGCCCGTGTCAGTTCGTCGACATAGATCAATCCGCCGCGCACTTTGAAGGCCCCGGTCGGCGTATGATTTTCGTGCTTTACCCAAACCTCGGCCCCCAACCGCTCAGCCAAGAGCGGCCAGGCCAGTTGCTGCGTCGGCGCCATATGGCGATAGACCAGATCGCGGGCGGCGTCGAGCTGGTCGAGGGTGAAGAGGGTCATGGCAGCCTCCGTATGCTTGCGCCCTTGCATGGACCGGATCAGACGACGGTGGCAAGGGTCCGCTGCATAGAGAAGCGATACCGGTAAGATGGGGAGCCGGCCGTGCCTCGGCCTGCCGGTTGAATGGCGATATCAGGCGGGCGGACACTCCGCCACGACATCCCGGGCGAAGGTGCGTGCCTGCACGCACGCACCTGACCGCTTACGACAGGATCAGCCCGCCATCCACGTCCACCGTCGTTCCGGTGGCATAGTCATTTTCGACGGCAAACATGATCCCATGGGCGACCTCGTCCGCCTGGCCCGCGCGCGGGATCAGGTGGTCGGCGGTCATCTTGGCATAAAGATCGACGCGCTCTTGGCCCTGAAGCGGCACCATGGGCGTATCGATAAAGCCGGGGGCGACGGTGTTGATGCGGATCGGGGCCAATTCCTTTGCCATGCCGCGCACGAACTGCTCGACTGCGCCACCGACCGATCCGATGGCAATCTGGCCGGGCTTGATCTTGCGGGCGGGCGAGCCCGAGACCAGCACGATGCAGCCATCCTGCGGCAGATGTCCGGCGCCATAGCGCACCACATTGGCATAGCCCCACATCTTGGCGAACGATCCTTTGAACCCTTCGATATCCATCTGCATGAAAGGTCCGACTGCACGGTCGCCGCCCGTGGCGGCCGAAATCAGGATGTCATAGGGCGCAAGCCGCCCCAGCAAGGTTTCAACCGCTGCGCTGTCGGTGGTGTCGCATGTTTCGAACGCGGCGCCCGCTGGCAACTCGCTTGCCTTCGCCGGGTCGCGCCCGATCGCGACAACGCTCGCGCCGCCTGCGGTCAACCGCTTGACGGTCGCCAGCCCAATTCCCGATGTGCCGCCGAAAACGATGGCCTTCTTTCCGGATACGTTCATGTCTTTCTCCCTTTCGAATTATCCCAGAACGCGGCCCGCGACCGCGTTGAGTTTGGCGACCAGAGCGGCGTCGCGCTTGTCTGGCGCCGTCATTACGGCAAACTCCAACGCGCGGTCGCAGCCTGCCGGGCAAAGGTCGGACCTGTCCGCCAGCATCGGCGCGACCGTTTTGATCAGCGTCTTGGCCTTGTCGGCATTTCCATGCGCCACGCGCAGAATATCGTTGATGTCGACTTCACCGTGGTCGGGATGCCAGCTGTCATAGTCCGTGACCATCGCGACCGTCAGATAACAAATTTCGGCCTCGCGGGCCAATTTGGCCTCGGGCATGTTCGTCATGCCGATCACATCGCAGCCCCAGCTTTCGCGGTACATCTTCGATTCTGCGAGGCTGGAAAATTGCGGCCCCTCCATCGCCAGATAGCAACCATGGGGGTGATGCTGAATTCCGGCCTCGGCCGCCGCTGCCGCAACCATTCGGCGCAGCCTCTTGCAGGTCGGGTGCGCGACCGAAACATGGGCGACACAGCCCTTTCCAAAGAATGTCTTTTCCCGGTTCACGGTACGGTCGATGAACTGATCGACCAGAACAAAATCCCCGGGCGCCATTTCATCGCGGAACGACCCGCAGGCCGATATCGAAATGATGTCCGTCACATCCATCCGTTTAAGCGCGTCGATAT
The DNA here is from genome assembly GCA_951813525.2 of uncultured Limibaculum sp. Taxonomy (GTDB): domain Bacteria; phylum Pseudomonadota; class Alphaproteobacteria; order Rhodobacterales; family Rhodobacteraceae; genus Thermohalobaculum. Next base: position 595,146 of record CATOTJ020000001.1, on the reverse strand, counting down.
TGGCGCGGTAGTTGATGTCGGTCGGGCTGATGACATGCCCACGCCCATGGCGCGGCAGAAAGGCCAAATCGGCATCGCCCAAACGGCCCGTAAGAATCTGATCCGAAGGGTCGCCCCATGGGCTGTCGACCGTCTGCCAGTCGGCGCCTTCCAGTCCGGCAATTTCGTAGAGGCCGCTGCCCCCGATGATCCCTATCCTGCCCATGGTTATTGTCCCGGTCTGCGCATCTGCCAACGATCTTCAACGGTTGTGTAGTCCATGTATCCCATCCGCGCGACGGGGTTATAGGACAGCACATCCAAAAGACCGTCGGTCAGGTGTTCGTCCCGGATGTGAACGCCGATCACCTCGCCGATCACGACCAGATTGGTCAGATCATCGCCCCAGCAAGGAAGCTCCAGCACCTGATGGGTCCGGCATTCCAGGACGGCGGGCGCCTCGGCAACATGGGGTGCCTTGATCGCGCGGCCCGGGGCCTTTGTCAGACCGGCCTTTTCGAATTCGTCGACACCTGCCTCATAGGCCGCGGTCGATACGTTCATTGCCTCCTTCAGCGCCGCGCCGACAACGTTGCAGGCAAACTCGCCGGTCTCGCGGGCGTTTGTGACGCTGTCCTTGACGGTGACGTCTGCCGTTTTGGCGCCGACCTGGGCAAACATCACCATCGGCGGGCGGTCGCCAACGCCGTTGAAGAACGAATAGGGCGCCAGATTTGCCCGCCCATCCACGTCGATGGTCGAGATCCAGCCAATCGGGCGCGGCGCCACAATGGCTTTGTAGGGGTCGTGCGGCAGGCCGTGGCCGTCCTTTGGTTGATAGAACATAGGCATCCCTTTGTGCGGGCTGGCGTGTCGTCGGGCGCCGTGCTAACGGCTCCGGCCAACCCTTAACGCCTGCCCCGGATGATGCAACTGCCCGGACCGACATGTTTCGCCTGATGCAAGAAAAGCCAGAGGACCGCGCCGAGGTAGAGTGGCTGTTGGATCTGGCATTCGCGCCCGGACGCACGGCCCTGTCCTCGTATCAATTGCGGGACGGTGTCGAGCCGCTGACCGATCTGTCGACCATTGCCCGCGACGAATACGATGTAATGGCCGGGTGTATCCGATACTGGCCGGTCCGGATCGGAGATGCCGGGCATCCGGCGCTGTTGCTGGGCCCGATTGCCGTCCATCCGACGCGGCAGGGCGAGGGGCTTGGCGCTCTACTTATGGGCGAGTCGCTAAATCTGGCCGTGCAATCCGGTTGGCAGCGCGTTTTACTTATAGGCGACGCGCCATACTATGCCAGGTTCGGATTTACACGCGCACCAGCCCGAAATCTGGACTTCCCCCGCCCGTTCAATCCCGACCGATTACTAGCGATGGAGCTGACGCCAGGGGCGCTGGAGCAGTGTACAGGATTGGTTCGAAAGTGGGGCAGCGGTATCATTTGATTTCGAATTGGATAACGCCACGTCAACATTTCTAGAACCGGGGACATCTTGATAATCGCCCTAGATACTTGCAAACGCTCGATCAAACCTGTAAATGGCGCGCATAAACAACCATAAAGAGCAGAAGCCGCATAGTTGTAGTGTAGCGTGTTTTTACAACGGGTGCGGGGGCAACAGAACGACGAACTGTCGCTGATAAAGGATCCAATAAATGAGCGAAGAAACTATCCAACACGGGACATTGCTGGAACTGACGTCTGATATCGTCGCAGCACATGTCTCGAATAACCCGGTACCTATCGGAGAACTGCCGGGTCTGATCGAAACCGTCTACAGCAAGCTGAGCGTTCTCAGCCTGCCGGAAGATGAACCTCCGGTTGAGTTGAAACCGGCGGTCAACCCTAAGAAGTCGATCACCGAAGACTACATCATCTGCCTGGAAGACGGCAAAAGGCTGAAGATGCTGAAGCGTCATCTGAAGACCGCTTACGACATGACGCCGGACGACTATCGCAAGAAGTGGGGATTGGCCCACGACTATCCGATGGTTGCACCGTCCTATGCCAAAAGGCGTCAGCAGCTTGCCAAGAAGATTGGCCTGGGCCGTAAGAAAGCCAGCTGATCCTTCAGTTGCCTGACGGAGAGGCAACGGATAGAAGGGCGCCCCATCCCGGGCGCCCTTTTACATTGGAGAGCATGGCATGAGCGCGCCGAAGAAGCTGTTTATCAAGACCTATGGCTGTCAGATGAATGTCTATGACAGCGAACGGATGGCGGCTGCCATGACGGCGGAGGGGTATTCGCAAACCGAGACCCCAGATGACGCCGATCTGATCGTCCTGAATACCTGCCATATTCGCGAGAAAGCGGCCGAAAAGGTCTACTCCGAATTGGGGCGCCTAAAGCCGCTGAAGGCCGCCAAGCCAGATTTGAAGGTGGCGGTCGCTGGCTGTGTGGCGCAGGCCGAGGGTGCCGAGATCGTACGCCGCCAGCCGATGGTCGATCTGGTCGTCGGCCCACAGGCCTATCACCGATTACCGGCGATGGCGCGTGGCGAGGCCAGCACAATCGATACCGACATGCCCGAGGAGGACAAATTCGATCACCTGGCGCCTGACACCCGGATGCGCCGGACACCGACGGCCTTTTTGACCGTGCAGGAGGGCTGCGACAAGTTCTGCGCTTTTTGTGTCGTGCCCTATACCCGGGGCGCCGAGGTTTCACGACCTGCCGGTAAGGTCGTTGCCGAGGCCCGCGATCTGGTGGCGCGCGGTGTTCGCGAGATCACCCTGCTGGGACAGAACGTCAATGCCTACCATGGCGAGGGCGCGTCGGGCGACGTCTCGCTTGCCGGGCTGATCAATGCGTTGGCCGAGGTCGATGGGCTGGAGCGAATTCGCTATACCACATCGCATCCGAACGACATGACCGATGACCTGATCGCAGCCCATGCCGAACAGCCCAAGCTGATGCCATATCTTCACCTGCCAGTGCAGGCAGGGTCGGACAAGGTGTTGAAGGCGATGAACCGCCGGCACAGCCGGGATCAGTACATCCGCCTGATCGAACGTATCCGAGCGGTCCGGCCTGACATTGCGCTTTCCGGCGACTTTATCACCGGATTTCCGGGCGAGACCGAAGCCGACTTTCAAGACACCTTGGCGCTGGTGGCGGAAGTCGAATATGCGCAGGCCTATTCGTTCAAGTATTCGCCGCGCCCGGGTACGCCCGCTTCCGGCGCCGAACAGGTTGACCCGGAACAATCGGCCGACCGTCTTGCGCGGTTGCAGGTGTTGCTGGGGCAGCAGCAGGCTGCGTTTCAACAGGCCAGCATCGGCCGGACCTTGCCGGTTCTGATCGAAAAGCCGGGCCGAAACGAAGGGCAGGTGGTGGGCCGGTCGCCCTATCTACAAGCCGTCCATCTGGACGCCGCACCGGAACGGTTGGGCCAGATCGTGGATGCCCGGATCATCGGCGCAGGCCCAAACTCTCTGGCTGGCGAGGCGGTCGCGTCCTAGACCCGCTTCCAGCCTGACTGATCCAGTCACGCCTGGCGGAAATGTGGCTATTCAACAGCCTAGCGCGGCCGCATCGAATCGATCGTTTTGAAACGCTGCCTCGGCTAACCCGTTATACAACTATTTTCGGCTGGACCGGCGCCTTGGCGGGACGCCGGCCTTTTCGGTGAACTGTTCCATCACGCGGGTGCTGAACATCGAATAGTCCAGTGAATGAACATCCGACGCGATCCCGCGCGCCGTCCATTCGCCGTTGTCCAGAACCAGTGTCATTATGCTTCGATAGGGTGGAATAACGCTTTTGTTGCCGCTCAGAATGAAAGTGTCGTGTTCGCCGACAATACGTGTCCGCGACTTGCCTTCGAACGTCGCGTCCCGGCAAACGCGAATGTATTGTTCGACCCTTACCTTGCGCAGGTATTCGCGCGCGGCGCGCAGGCATTCTTCCAATTCCTCAGCGCTTTCAACCCAGCGTTCGTGGTCGGAACTGTTCATATAGGCCGGGACCGAAAGATGTCGCAGAAGCGTCGGGTAATCTTCTTCAAGATAGGCCGCCGAGCAAATGTCCAAATGGGTTTGGTAAACCTGTTTTGCGTCAATCGACATTCGGCGCCTGCAATTTGAATTTGAATTCAAATTCGAATTCAAGCCAGTAGCTAGCGCGAACCCGAAAGGATGCAAGCCGCAGGTCTGCCGTGGAAGCCGCCACCGAATTGCGGAGCTGAGGGGGCGATGCGTGCGATTTAAAATTCGGTATCGGCTCTACTCCTCAGGCTCGGCGGTGAAAAGCAGAGGGAACCCGGCCTCGGCGCCTGCATCCGTTGCGATCGCAGCTTTGGTCTCGGCGATATCCCGGGTGAAAACCGCAACCACACATGTGCCTTTCTGGTGCGCTGTCATCATGACGCCCTCGGCGCGTTCCGGGCCCATTCCGAATACGGCCTTAAGAACCATGACCACGAATTCGCGTGGTGTGAAATCGTCATTGATCAGGATGACCTTGAAAAGCTTTGGCCGTTCCAATTTGGGCTTGGATCGGGTTTTGGTTTTCGGTTCCTGAATATCGTTATCAGCCATAGCAATTCCCGTCAGCGGCTGCGCCGAGTTTGGCACATACTGCGGTGGCGGTCGACATCGCTGACTAATTGCATTTTTTGTCCCTGCAAAGAATTTGCTGTCCGCTGCATGTTGCAAATATCCCGCGCACAGTGTATCCGCCGCGCCACAACGAAAGGAGCGACACATGCCAAGGCGCTTGTCCAAACTGAAAGACATATCCAAGCCCATGTGACGCCCGGATCTTGCGGGTGTCCGAAACCCGTGAGGTCAGCCATGCTGCCCCAACATCGTGATAAGCTGGTCTGTGACCTGCCCGGCGATCTTGCCTATCCGTATTTTCGCGGACGCGAGGCGGCGTGGGTGTTGCACCAACGTGTCAGCGGCGCACAGCGGATCGCAGCGCTGCGCCAAGGCCCGCTGTCCCCGCTGATCGACCGTCCAGGCGTTCGCGAAACCGTTCGGGCCTGCGGCGATGGGCGTTTGGCACCGGGCCGGTTATTGCCGCTGGCCGATCCGCTGCGCCTGTTCGAGCGCGAGCAATGGCTTGTCGCCGACAGCGCTGCAGAAGCGGCATTCGCTGCCCTTTGCGCCGCGGATATCGTGCCGTTCACTGTCACATTCGACAGTTGGTATGGCGGCGACAGCACCGAGGATTGGCACTGGTCGCAAACCAGCCGCCGGGGTGCAAATCTGGTGGTTCAGGTCAATTTCCCCGATGCTTATACCGAGGCGTTCTATTCCGGGTTCGGCCCACAGGAACGCGCCATGCTGGAGTATTGGCACCACCCGGTTCGGCGGGACGGTCCGATTACGATGGCCTGGGCGCGTCTGGACATGGATCCCGGAGGCGAGGATGTCCTGATCGAGGAGATCCAAACCGACTGGTTGCGCACACTGCCGCGCGCCCAAAAAGCGCTGGAGGCGCGCCGGGTCAAATCCGACCGGTCCTGGATTATCGACTTCGTGGCCGGGACCAAAGCGCGGTATGGCCGGATCTGGGCCGAGGCAACGCTGCTGGCGGCGATTGCCGTTGCGCGGAACCTGCTGGGCGGACGCCGGGTCTGGATTCACCAGCCGCACACCGGTGCCAAGCTGAAGCGGATCACCGACCGCCAACCGCCGCGGTCGATCTATACCGATCTGCCGCGTCGCTTCTGTTTCCAGCCGACCGACCGGGCGCCCGATCTGTTGTACCGGTCGCGCAGTCAGGCGGTTCGCCGCCTGCGCCGCAAGCGCCAGCCGGTATTCTGGGAGCTGGATCTGGAAGCACCCGCAATCTGAGCGCGGGCCATCGCGGCCCGTGCTCGCTCTCTCGCTCAGGTTCGACGGAACGTCAGGTAACAGGGTGTCCGGCCCTCGCGCAGGGCCTTTGCCTCGTACCGCGTGCCGGGCCAGTCGGACCAGGGGGTGCGCCAGTCACCCGGACGTGTTGCCAACCATTCGAAGCGGGCATCGGCGGCAATAACTTCCAGGCTGTGCCGGACATAGTCGGCGATATCGGTGGCGATCCGCAGATGGGCACCGGGTGCCATGACGCGCGCCAGCATGTCCATCTGTGCAGGATTAACGAACCTGCGCTTGTGGTGACGGGTCTTGGGCCAGGGGTCCGGGTACAGCAGAAACGCGCGCGCGATCGACCCGTCGGGCAACACATCCATCACATCGCGGGCATCGGCATCGGTGACGGCCAGGTTCGACACTCCGGCCCGTTCGATGGCGGCCAGCAATTTTGCGACGCCGTTGATGAATGGCTCGGCGCCGATGATCTGGATGTCGGGATTGGCCTCTGCCTGGGCGATGGCGTGCTCGCCGCCGCCAAACCCGATCTCCAGGCAAATCTGCCGGGCGTCCGGGTAAAGGGAGACGAGGTCCAGAGGGGTGCGCCCGGGGTTTTCGTCCCAGCCGATCCCAGGCGGCGCGATCTGTGCCAGCGCGTTATCGACCAGATCGGCCTGCCCCTTACGCAGTTTCTTGCCGTGGCGGCGGCCATAGAAATTGCGCCAGGGCGCATCGGGGTGCTTATGGCTGTTATCGTCCCGGGTGGTCATCGCCGCCTGCCCGCAGCCTGCCCCGTGGCGCGGGGCAGATCTTGTTTCAACCGCAGTATCAGACCGCGTTTTTCAGGGTATCGGCCAGGTCGGTCTTTTCCCACGAGAACCCGCCTTCGGCATCGGGCTGGCGCCCGAAATGGCCATAGGCCGCCGTCCGCTGATAGATCGGCTTGTTCAGCCCCAGCATGGTGCGAATTCCGCGCGGCGTCAGGCTGACCGAGTCGCGGATCGCTTTTTCGATCTCTTCATCCGAGACATTGCCGGTGCCGTAGGTATCGACATAGATCGACAGCGGTTCCGGCACGCCGATGGCGTAAGAGAGTTGCAGGCAGCAACGGTCTGCCATGCCCGCGGCAACGACGTTCTTGGCAACATAGCGTGCGGCATAGGCCGCCGAGCGGTCCACTTTGGTGGGGTCTTTGCCGGAAAAGGCGCCGCCGCCATGGGGCGAAGCACCACCATATGTATCGACAATGATCTTGCGCCCCGTAAGTCCGGCATCGCCATCCGGCCCGCCGATGACAAAGCGCCCTGTCGGGTTGACGTGCCAGACCGTGTCCGCATCGACAAAGCCGTCCGGCATCGATTGCAGCACATAGGGTTCGACAATCTTACGGACGTCACCGGATTCCAGCCCCTCGGCATGCTGGGTCGAAACAACTATCGTGTGGGCGCGGGTCGGCTTGCCGTTACGGTATTCGACGGTCACCTGAGACTTCGAATCCGGGCCAAGGCCTGGCGCCTCGCCGGAATGACGGGCATCGGCCATCAGGCGCAGGATATTGTGAGAATACTGGATCGGGGCCGGCATCAGTTCCGGCGTTTCGGTGCAAGCGTATCCGAACATGATGCCCTGATCGCCGGCGCCTTCATCCTTGTTGTCGGCGGCATCGACGCCCTGTGCAATGTCAGAGGACTGCTCGTGAATATAGCAGTCGATCGAGCAGTTGGCGAAGTGGAAGCCTTTTTGCTCGTAGCCGATCTTTTTGATTGTTTTGCGCGCTTCCTCGATGAATTCCTCGTCACGAACAGCATTCTCGGCCGAAATTTTTACCTCGCCCATCATCACGACCTTGTTGGTGGTCGCTGCGGTCTCGACCGCGACGCGGGCTTCGGGTTCGCGCGAAAGGATCAGGTCGATCATGGCGTCGGACACCTGATCGCAGACCTTGTCGGGATGTCCCTCGGACACAGATTCGGAAGTGAAAAGATAGTGGTTACGCGACATGCGGGCGCTCCCCATGAGACATTGAAACGAGCGCCGATCTGACGGACCGACGGCAAAACCGCGCCCATTTCGCATGGGATTTATCGGCGGTCAATGGGTCAGGGTAGCGCGGTCAGATCTTATCATCGCTGGCAATTGTACCAACAAGTTCGACGATGCGCTTTCGGGTCGCCGGATCGGCGATCTTTTGAAAGGCAAGCGACAGGGCGTGGCCATCAGATGACGCGATAAAGGCCTGCAGGTCCGCACTGCGCTCGACCACAAGTTCAGGGTCCAGTTGATCGGCGGTTGGCGGCAGACCTTCATAGAAATATCCAACCGGGGTCGAAAGGATCTGCGCAATGCGATAAAGGCGGCCCGCGCCGATCCGGTTCTGGCCCTTTTCGTATTTTTGAACCTGTTGGAACGTCAGCCCCAGCGCATCGCCGAGCTGTTCTTGACTGACGCCAATCGTCATCCGCCGTAAGCGCACGCGGCTTCCGATATACGCATCGATGTCGTCGGCTGTTTTCACGGCCAAACCTACCATGCACGGCAAAGCGCATTGACGTGGCGCGCACGTCAGCACAGCGCATCTTGCGCGTGCATGTCCCCAATTTTTTCCGAGCACCCCTCACGATGCTCTACAAGCAGCCGTTAAACCTAAGCGGGAGTAATGCAAATTGTCAACACTTCAGGCGCGAGCACGAAGGACAAGCGGCCCCAGGATGCAGCCGAAAATCAGCGCCAAGGCGATCCAATCGCCGAACCTGCTGTAGAGCGTCGGAGCCAACGGAGCCGGTAGCCGTGCATCGAGATGGTCGAAAACGTGCAACGGCAGAAAGGCCAACTGCCTGCCATAGGGGTCCACGACGGCAGAAATGCCGGTATTCGCAGCGCGGACGATGGGCAGTCCCTGCTCGATCGCCCTGATCCGCGCCTGGGCATAGTGCTGATGCGGGCCCGCCCAAGACCCGAACCACGCATCGTTCGTGGGCTGTAAAAGCCAGTCGGGCCTGTCGGGGCCGACGACTTCGTGGGGGAAGATCGCTTCGTAACAGATTAACGGAGAGAACCCGGGAACACCGGCAAGTTCGATCGTCTGCGGGCCTGGCCCGCGGGAAAACCCGCCACGGATCGCGAACTGGCTGAGGCCGAGCGCATCGAACACGGACGCAAGTGGCAGGTATTCGCCGAACGGGACCAGGTGATGCTTGGCATAAAGCGGGCCGAGTTCGCCATGGGGAGAGATGGTGACGAGCGCGTTCGTCCAGTCGATCCGCCCCCCTTTTGCCGCGCCGTGCAGGGCGCCGAGCAGGATCCAGGCGTTCCCCGCCGCCTGGCTGATCCTCTGGACATCGCCGGGCGAAGTGGCCGGGATCAACTGCACGGCGGTTTCGGGCCAAAGAACGATGTCTGGCGGCCCCAGATCCCCCGCAGGCCTTTCTGTCGCCTCCAGAAGGCGGGCCGTGAATTTCTGATAATGGCCCTTTTTCCACTTGAGATGCTGGGGTGCGTTTGGTTGGACGATACGCAGGACCCGGGCGTCCTTTTCGTAGGCAACGGTGTCGGGGATGCGCGCCATCCCGGCAACCCACATGGCCGAAGCCGCTGCAAGCGCGGCGGCCCCAAAGACGGGTCTGCGGGCGATCAGGGCAACGCCGGTAATCGCCGTGATCGCCAATGTGACCAGCGTCATTCCATGCGGGCCGATCCAGGCAGCCGCCTGCATTGGGGGAAGATCGACCCAGACGTAACCTGGCAACGCCCAGGGAAACCCCGTCAGGATGGTCGAGCGCAGATATTCAGCCGCACTCCACAGACCGACGATCAGGATGGTTTGACCAGTTTGCCCGCGGGGGGCCAGTCGCTTTGCGACCCAGAAAGCAAGTGCCCAGAATAGGCCGAACCCCGCTGGCAGCGCCGTTACGCCGATTGGCAAAAGCCAGGCAAACCTGTCCGGATCGACCAAAAAGGCATGACCCATCCAATGCAGACCGGTCACGAAATAGCCGAACGCAGCGCCCCAGCCGATCCAAGCGGCGGCACGCCCTGTGGTGGCGGTTTGGACCATCAGGACCAGCGGCGGGACCGAGAGAAACAAGACCCACGGGACCGAAACCGGCGCGTGACCCAATGTCATCAACGCGCCCAACAGGATCGATAGGCCAAGGCGCTGCCAGCGTCCCCGGCGGGAAAGCCAACCCATGATCGAATTCTGCGCAGGCGCGTCGGTCATCGTCGCGGCTCCCCTTGGTGACGGGCGGAAGGAAGCGCAGCACCGGCGCCGCGTCAAGTCGGGGTCGCGCAAGCTTGAGTGGGAACGGGCGCGGCGCGGGTTTGCGACGGAGGTCTGCGTCTGAAACCTGCGGCTGGGGTCCGGTCCTACTCTGCCGCTTGGCGCAGCGCCGACCGGCCATTGGTTGCACGCACACGGACCCGCTTGATGCGGCGTGCATCGGCGTCGACAATCTCGAATTCGTACCCCATCGGATGCACGATCACTTCGCCGCGGGTCGGCACCCGATTGGCCAGCATGAAGACCAGACCGCCGAACGTGTCGACATCTTCTTCACGATCAGCCGGCAACAGGTTGATCTTCTCGGATGACTGAAACTCTTCGATATCGGCGCGCGCCTGGACCAGCCAGGCCCCGTCCTCTTCGCGAATCCATTCGTCTTCTTCCGCGCGGTCGTGCTCGTCCTCGATGTCGCCGACAATCTGTTCGACCAGATCTTCGATGGTCACCAGCCCGTCGACACCGCCGAATTCATCGATCACCAGCGCCATGTGAACCCGGTCGCCCTGCATCTTTTGCAAAAGCGCCGCGATACGCATCGATGGCGGTACGAACAGGGCCGTGCGCACATAATCCGCCAGCCTGAATTCATTCGTGCCGTGCCGCCCGAAGCCATGGTTCAGGGCCAGATCCTTGACATGGACAAAGCCGATCGGGTCGTCCAGCGTTTCGCGGTAAACCGGCAGGCGCGAATGGCTGCCGCTTTCCGAGGCCGAAATAACCTCCTCCAACGGTGCATCTTCGGCCACGGCCAGAATGTCGGCGCGCGGGGTCATCACGTCTTCGACCCGCAACTGACGCAGTCGCAGAATGTTTGTCACCATTGCGCGTTCGGCGGGTGAAAGGTCGCGTATTGAACCGGCAAGAGACGGCTCTTCGCCGGGCGTTGCGACGGCGTTCGAGACTGCCGGTGTCCGGCCGAACAGGCGCGACAGCCAGCTTGGGGAGGTCGTTTTCGCTGACGGCGCAGGTTTGCTGCCTTCGCTGACGTCAGTGCCGCCCTGGGCGGCGGCGGTACTATGATCCGGGTCCATTTCTTCGATCTACTGCGTGCGGTCCTGCCGCTCGATACCATAGGGATCAGGGAAACCTGCCGAAATCATGGCGCTGCTCTCTATCCCTTCCATAAGTTCTGCATCTTCGTCGTTCTGGTGGTCATATCCTAACAAATGCAGAACTGAATGGAGAATCAGGTGTGTGGCGTGGGTTTTCAAGGGAATTCCGCCGCTTTCTGCCTCGATTGTGCAAGTTTTCAGCGCAATTGCCACGTTGCCAAGCGGAAAACGGCCTGGACCGGGCTGTTTTGGCGGCGCGGCGGGCCTGCTGCCGGGGGCGCGTTGCCCGAAGACATGGGCAGGCCAGGACAGAACATTCGTGGATGTGGGCTTGCCGCGATGGTCGCTGTTCAGCGCCGCGATCCGTTCGTCGCTGCACGCCAGAACCGCGATTTGCCAGTGATCCGGCACGACCCGGGCGGCGGAAAGTGCAAGGGTGGCACCCTGCTCGGCGGCAGCGTGCAGATCGGGCAGTTGATCCAGCCAGGCAACGTCTTCGACAATCAGGTCGATCAGCTGGGCGGTCACGCCTGGGATTCGCGGTCGTATGCCTGAACGATCCGGGCGACCAGCGGATGGCGGACTACATCATTGGCCGAGAACCGCACAAAGCCGACGCCCTTTATCCCTTCCAGAATGCGCACCGCCTGAACCATGCCGGAACTGGTGCCGCGCGGCAGGTCGATCTGACTGGGATCGCCAGTGACCGCCATAAAGGCGCCTTCACCCATGCGGGTCAGAAACATCTTCATCTGCATTTCGGTCGTGTTCTGCGCTTCATCCAGCACCACGAAGGCGTTCGACAAGGTGCGTCCGCGCATAAAGGCCAGCGGCGCGATCTCGATTTTGCCCTCTTCGATCAGCTTGGCGACCTGTTTCCCTGGCAGCATGTCGCCCAGCGCGTCATAGAGCGGGCGCATATAGGGGTCCATCTTGTCTTTTTCGGTTCCCGGCAGAAACCCCAACCGTTCGCCCGCTTCGACGGCAGGGCGCGAGAGCACGATGCGGTCGACGCGGCCGTCCAAGAACATGCTGACGGCCGCTGCAACCGCCAAATAGGTCTTGCCGGTCCCGGCCGGGCCGATCCCGAAGACCATCGAGCGTTTGAACAGCTCGGTCACATAATGCGCCTGCGTGGGCGAGCGTGGTTCGATCACCTTGCGTCTGGTGCGAATCTCCAGCCGGCCGCCGGGGAACATGTCCAACTGATGCTCGGAGGCAGCGTCCTCGGCAGCGGCGCCCATTCTGATCAGGCCGTCAATGTCCGCAGGCTCCAAGGTCCGGCCTTCTTCCAGCCGTTCATACATCGCCGTCAAGGCGCCGCCGGTATCCTCGCGGGCCTCGGCTGTACCGAGCAGGGTCAGCAGGTTTCCGCGCCGGGTGATCGAGACGCCGAAACCCTGTTCCAACTGCGCCAGGTTCCGGTCGAACTGGCCGCAGAGGTCGATCAACACCCGGTTGTCGGGAAACTCGATGACTGTCTCGTTCGGATCGCCAGGCACCGCGTCACCCTGAAGATCTTCTGGCACGAGATGATGTCCTCCATTGGGTCGATACCACCATATCGTGCCGCGAGTAACAGAACGGTGCAAGAAAAAAGGCGGTCATCGCATTGTCACATCTCAAACCACATTCCATTGCAGGATATGACCCGGTTGCAGCGCCTGTGCCCAGCCGTGTTCAGGTCCCGATTGCGGCGGAGATCGGGCAACGGTGCCACGGCACGGCCATGGCTGGCCCATAGTCCTGCAAGAGTTGCTTGTCTCCCGCCCGTTTGCATTTGGGAGCGAGGTTTTGTGTTCGTGTACCTCCCGTTTGGTTGCGTTTGGCGCCGGTTCCGCCCCCCGGAACCGGTGCTTTCAATCGGGCAGGTCGACGCTGGACGCCGGATGCTGGACGCCGACCTTTACCGCGGCTATGACGCATCCGCTGACCCTGCGGAGCAACCATGTCCCATCAGATAACCCCGCGCCCGTTGACGGCGCGCGCCTCGCCGCCCCTGTCCGGCACCGCCGTCATTCCCGGCGATAAGTCGGTTTCGCACCGCGCGCTGATCTTTGGCGCGCTGTCTGTCGGTGAAACACAGGTGACGGGTTTGTTGGAAGGCGAGGACGTTCTGGCGACCGCCGACGCCATGCGATCCTTTGGCGCCGAAATCACACGGTCGGACGACGGCGTCTGGTCGATCCATGGCTTTGGCACCGGTGGTTTGGCCGAACCCGGCGATGTGATCGATTGCGGCAATGCGGGCACCGGTGTCCGTCTGATCATGGGCATGATGGCGACAACGCCGATTGCGGCGACGTTCACCGGCGATGCGTCGCTGCGGCGGCGGCCGATGGGGCGGATTGTTGCGCCGCTGCGACTGTTCGGGGCGCAGACAATGGGGCGGAACGGCGATCTGCTGCCGCTGACAATGCAGGGCGCGTTCAACCCCGTTCCGGTCGAATACCGCTTGCCGATGGCGTCAGCCCAGGTGAAGTCGGCGGTTCTGTTGGCCGGTCTGAATGCCCCGGGCGAGACCGTGGTGATCGAGCCGGAAGTTACCCGCGACCACACCGAGCGGATGTTGCGCGGCTTTGGCGCCGAGGTGGCTGTCGAGGATCTGCCGGAAGGCCGGGCGATCCGGCTGACCGGACAGCCTGAGCTGATGCCGCAGGTTATTGCCGTTCCACGCGATCCGTCATCGGCAGCGTTTCCGGTGGCGGCGGCGCTGATCGTGCCGGGATCGGACATTCTTGTGCCGACAATTGGGCTGAACCCGACGCGGGCAGGGCTTTTTCTGACGCTGGCCGAAATGGGGGCCGACATAACGCACCAGAACCCCCGCGAAGAAGGCGGCGAGCCGGTCGCCGACTTGGTCGTGCGCCATGCGCCGCTGAAAGGGGTCGAGGTGCCGCCCGAGCGGGCGCCATCGATGATCGATGAATATCCGGTGCTGGCCTGCATCGCAGCCTTTGCCGAGGGGCCGACAGTGATGCGCGGGATCGCCGAGCTGCGTGTCAAGGAATCGGACCGTATCGCCGCCACGGTCGCCGGGCTGCGCGCCAACGGCGTCGACGTTGAAGAATTCGAGGACGGCATGATTGTGCAGGGCCGCGGCGGCGACGGCGTGCCGGGCGGCGGCGCGGTTGCAACCCATCTGGACCACCGGATCGCCATGGCGTTCCTGTGCATGGGGCTGGGCGCGGCGGCGTCGGTCACGGTCGATGATGGGGCGCCGATTGCCACCAGTTTCCCCGATTTCAGTGATCTGATGCGTGGTCTGGGTGCGATGATCGCGCCGAGTAATCAGCCAAGTTGAGTGAGGCCCCGCATGACTGTTCAGGGAAGCTGCCTTTGCGGCGCTGTGACTTTTTCGACGGATGCTCGACTGCGCGATGTGGCGGCGTGCCATTGCCGGGAATGCCGCAAACAGTCCGGTCATTTTGTGGCGGCGACTGCCGTCGAGAAATCTGATCTGGCGCTGTCCGGGCAGGACCGGCTGACGTGGTTCACTTCCTCGCCGGGCTATCGGCGCGGATTTTGTGGGGCATGCGGGTCGTTGCTGTTTTGGGAAAACACGGCGTCAGACCTGATCAGCGTGATGGCTGGATCGCTGGATGGCGTAACCGGCCTGACAACCTCCGAGCACATTTATGTCGCCGAGAAGGGTGATTACTACCAAATTGCCGACGGTCTGCCGCAGTTCGGCGGCGACAGTTCGACAGCGACAGTCCAGCGGGCACCTGACGCAGGCAATTGACCCAGACAACTAGTGACCCGTGGTCTTTGTCAGTCTTTGAACCCTTTCTATGCTTGCCACCGGCAACACACCGGGTAGGTAGGGACCAAGGTGGGGGCCATTTGTGGGGAGTACGGGGGATCGCGTTGCGCTTTACCGTCGCAATAGACGGACCGGCCGCCGCCGGTAAGGGAACCATTGCGAAGGCAGTGGCGGCTCGCTTTGGATTCGCGCACCTGGACACCGGCCTTTTGTACCGCGCCGTCGGTAAGCGGTCGCTGGCCCAGGGCCGCGGGATCATTGACGACGGGGTTGCCGAACTGGTCGCGCGCGATTTGACCGAAGATGACATAGCGGCAGGTGGTTTGCGGACAGCAATGGTGGCGCGCGCAGCATCGCGGGTTGCAGCGGTCCCGGGCGTGCGCCAGGCGCTATTGGATTTTCAACGAAAGTTTTCCATCCGCAATGGCGGCGCGATTCTGGATGGCCGCGATATCGGGACGGTTATCTGCCCGAAGGCCGATATCAAGATCTTTATCACGGCAACAGACGCGGCACGGGCGCAGCGCCGGTATGACGAATTAATCGCCCGCGGTGACGATACAACACCGGAACGCGTCGCCGCCGATTTGAAGTCGCGCGACGACCGTGACCGAGAGCGCGAAGATGCGCCCTTGCGCCGCGCCGACGATGCGGTCTTGCTGGATACGACCGAATTGGATATAGACGCCGCCGTCGCCAAGGCGGCGGAAATAATCGAGCAGGCATTGGAACGGGCAAACCGATAACGGTCCGGCCAGTGGCGCTTTTGCGCATCCGCCTATGACCAAACCCTAAGACCGCCGGAGCCAACCGGTCGGCCTGAAAAAGCACTGTTAGGAGAACTGCCACATGCCAGCTACGGCATCTATGGATGAATTCGAAGCCCTTCTGAACGAAAGCTTCGAACATGAAACCCCCGAAGAAGGCTCTGTCGTTAAAGGGACCGTTATCGCGGTCGAAAACGGACAGGCCATTATCGACGTCGGCTTCAAGGTCGAGGGACGCGTCGAGCTGAAAGAATTTGCCGCCCCGGGCCAGGCCCCCGAGATCGCCGTCGGCGACAGCGTCGAGGTCTATCTGGAGCGGGTCGAGAACGCCAAGGGCGAGGCCATGATCAGCCGCGACAAAGCGCGGCGCGAAGAAGCCTGGGATCGCCTGGAGAAAGCCAACGAAACCGGGGACCGGGTCGAAGGCGCGATCTTTGGCCGGGTCAAAGGCGGGTTTACCGTCGACCTGGGCGGTGCTGTCGCGTTCTTGCCGGGCAGCCAGATCGATGTGCGCCCCGTGCGCGACGTGGGTCCGCTGATGGGCATGCCGCAACCGTTCCAGATCCTGAAAATGGACCGCCGCCGCGGCAATATCGTCGTCTCGCGCCGGGCCATTCTGGAAGAAAGCCGGGCCGAACAGCGCGCCGAGATTGTGGCCAAACTGGCCGAAGGCGACGTTGTCGACGGTGTGGTCAAGAACGTCACCGACTATGGTGCGTTCGTGGACCTGGGCGGCGTCGACGGCCTGCTGCACGTCACCGATATGGCGTGGCGCCGGGTCAACCACCCGTCCGAGATCCTGTCGATCGGCGAAACCGTCAAGGTGCAGGTGGTCAAGGTCAACAAAGAGACGCAGCGCATCAGCCTGGGCATGAAGCAGTTGCAGGCCGATCCTTGGGACACCGTTGGTGCCAAGTATCCGCTGGGCGCCAAGTTCACGGGCCGGGTCACGAACATCACCGACTATGGTGCATTCGTCGAACTGGAGCCGGGCGTCGAAGGTCTGGTCCACGTTTCGGAAATGTCCTGGACCAAGAAGAACGTCCACCCGGGCAAAATTGTTTCGACTTCTCAAGAGGTTGAGGTGATGGTCCTGGATGTCGACCCGAACAAACGCCGTGTTTCGCTGGGCCTGAAGCAGACCCAGGGCAACCCTTGGGACAACTTTGCCGAGAACTTCCCGGCAGGTGCCGAGGTCGAAGGCGAGGTCAAGAACATCACCGAGTTCGGTCTGTTCGTCGGCCTGGAAGGCGACATCGACGGCATGGTTCACCTGTCCGATCTGGACTGGGACCGTTCGGGCGAGGACGCTATTCAGGACTACAAAAAGGGCGATCTGGTTCAGGCCGTCGTTCTGGATGTGGACACCGAGAAAGAGCGTATCAGCCTGGGCATCAAACAGCGTGGCGGTGACAAGTTCGCCGATGCGACGGATGGTGTGAAGCGCGGTGCAACGGTGACGGTCGAAGTGACCAAGATCGAAGATGGCGGCATCGAGGTCGAGTACGAGAGCATGAAGGCGTTTATCCGCCGCTCGGACCTCAGCCGCGACCGCCAGGACCAGCGTCCGGACCGGTTCAAAGTTGGCGACCGGGTCGATGCCCGCATCACCAATATCGACAAATCGCAACGCCGTTTGGGCATGTCGATCAAGGCGCTGCAGATCGCCGAGGAGAAGGAAGCCGTCGAACAGTATGGCTCGTCCGACTCGGGTGCATCGCTGGGCGACATTCTGGGCGCGGCCCTGAAAGAGCGCGGCGACGACGAGTAAGTCTGACCGTCTGGAGAGAATTCAGCGCCGCCCTTCGGGGCGGCGTTTTTCGTTTTGGGGGCGTTCGCGGATTTAGGGGGTCACGGATTTCGGGGCGCGCGGATTTGGGCGTTCGCGGGTCCCGGGACCAGGCCGTTCTCCGGTTGAAAATGGTTCTCTTGCAATGTCCCGCCAGAGATCGTCTGCGTGCGGAATTTTCGAGAACCTATTCGTAAACCCGATTGTAAATCTTCGCGCAAATCGAATTGAGAAAAATTCGTCGCTAACTTTTCGCTAATGCTATCCCGGCAAATGTCAGGATGATCTGAGTGAAAGGTTGGCAATGTTAGTTCGTATCGGAGATGTCGAGATCTGGCGCGTTCTGGAAGGTGTGACCCCGTTCGCGACCCTGGATGATTTCTTTCCCAAACTGGACCCCGAGCTGCTGGCGCGTGAGCGCGGGGCGTTGGAGCCGCACGGGCTGCGCCACGATCGAGAGACGGGCAAGGACTGGATCCTGTTGCCGGTGCAGGCGTTTTTGCTGCGCACGCCGCGCAATCTGATTCTGGTCGATGCCTGTGTCGGGAATGACAAGACGCTGACGCGAATGCCGTTCTGGGACCAGATGCGGTCGGGCCGGTTCATGGCGGCGCTGGCCGCCGCCGGGGCCGCCCCCGGCGATGTCAGCCATGTTTTGTGCACGCATCTGCATGTGGATCATGTCGGCTGGACCACCATGCTGAAGGATGGGCGCTGGGTGCCGACATTTCCCAACGCGCGCATTCTGGCAACGCAGGCCGATCTGGACCACGCCCGGGCCGGATACGACCAGCGACCCGATGGGACCGCCGGGATGATCTGGCGCCAGAGCATTGCGCCCCTGCTGGAGGCGGGATGTTTTGACGTGGTCGCGCCGGACGCGCGGGTCGAACAGTCGGTGCGCCTGCGATCGACACCCGGACACACGCCCGGCCATGTCAGTGTCGAGATCGCGGCGCCCGGCGGAATGGCGGCGCCCAACGTCGCCGCCGGCGCCGCGATCACCGGGGATCTGATCCATTCGCCATTGCAGGTTTTTGCCCCCGATATGTCGCCAAGCGTCGATCACGATCCGCGCAGGGCGGCGACGACGCGGCATGCTTTTTTGCAGGAGGCAGCGTCCAGCGGGCGGCTGGTTTTGGGCAGCCATTTCCCGATCCCCTCGGTCGGTCACGTGCGCACGCGAGGCGACGGCTATGAATGGGAACCGTTGATGGGTTGATCGTTCAGCGGGTAAGAACTGAACCAGACTTGCGGCACATTTGGACCCATTTCGTCCGAAAAAGCAGAGGCTTGGCCGTTGACGCCATCCCGCGAGCATGAAACCGTCGGTTCCCATAAGAACAGAGATTCGCATGCGAGGGGGTTGCATGATCAAGTCAGAGTTGATCCAGCAAATTGCCGAGGATAATCCCCATCTATACCAGCGCGACGTCGAGCGAATTGTATCGACCGTGTTCGAGGAAATCACGGAAGCGCTGTCCCGCGGCGACCGTGTCGAGCTGCGCGGGTTCGGTGCATTTTCGGTAAAGCACCGCGATGCCCGGATGGGGCGCAATCCGCGGACCGGCGACCAGGTGCCGGTTCCGTCCAAGCATGTGCCGTTTTTTAAGACCGGAAAAGAGCTGCGTGAACGGATGAACTCGGGCTAAAACAGACCCGTAGATCCGTAGCGAATCCGGCAAGGACCCAAAATGCGTACTATCAAAACTGCGCTGGCCGTTGTTATCGGCCTGGCGCTGATGCTGATCATGGCGGCCAATATGGCCAAAGTTGAATTGCACCTGTTGCCATCGGCTCTGGCGAACGAGGGCTGGACGCTGACATCGCCCCTGTCGGTCGTGATTGTGGCGGCCGTGGGTGCGGGGTTTGTGCTGGGCCTTTTGATCGAGTTCATGCGCGAAGCCAAGCACCGCACCCGGCTGGCTGAAAAGCGCGCCGAGATTGCGCGGCTGAAGGCCGAGAATGCCCGCCTGTCCAAGCAGGCCGGGGTCGATACCGACGAGTTGGCGCTGCTGGCTGGCTGATCCGATGACCGATCAGCCCGGGGTTCGGGTCAAGATCTGCGGGATCACATCCTCCGCCGATGCCGCGCAGGCCGTGGCCGCCGGTGCGGATTATCTGGGTTTCACGTTGTTTCCGCCATCGCCGCGATCCGTTGCGGTGGGCGAGGCCGCCGCGATCATTGCGGGGCTGCCCCCCGGCGTTGCCAAGGTGGCCTTGACGGTCGATGCCGATGACGACCTGATCCGGGCCGCTGTGGACGCGGGTGTCGACTGGTTGCAGTTGCACGGGGCCGAAACACCGGAGCGCGTCGCCGAGGTCAAGGCTGCAACCGGTTTGCCTGTGATGAAGGCGGTCGGTGTCCGGATCGCCGAAGATGTGGCGCGGGTCGATCTTTATGTGCCGGTCGCCGATCAGATCCTGATCGATGCCAAGGCGCCCAAGGGCGCCGTTGCGCCCGGTGGAAACGGCGTTGCCTTTGACTGGCGCCTGATCGCGCACCGCGAATGGGCGGTGCCCTGGATGCTGGCGGGTGGCCTGACGCCGGACAACGTGGCAGAGGCGGTCCGCCTGACGGGTGCTGTTCAGGTCGATGTGGCGTCGGGCACCGAAGCGGCGCCCGGCATCAAGGACCCTGAAAAAGTCAGCCGGTTTGTGAGCGCGGCGAAAGCGTGACAGGATTTGAACGCCCGTCGACGGCTTGTAACAGCTCTCACAGACGAATTTTATGGCGGCCGGTACCAGAAAGGCATGGGGGATTTCGCCGGGGAGGGCGCCCAATGCCGGAAGCGATTACCAGATTGGTTTTGCCAGGAAGCGGGATTGCAAATGGTTGTGGCGCCGATGACGGTCGGGGGTCCGGTTCGCGCGAAGAGATTGATTGCCGCCCCGCCGGTTATGCGGTCGCATCGGAAGAAGGCATTTCGAATGACGAACTGGCGAAGATCCGCCTTTGGCACCTGCAAACACAGTCAGCGACGATACTGCGTCAGACTTTGATGGCCGATGCAAAGGCCGCGACGGTATTGGCGTTGATTGGGCTGGTCGCAACCAAGGTTTTGATGGGTCTGGATCTGAGCGCTGCGGGGTCGTTCACGATCCTGATGTTCACCAATAAAGCGGTGGTTTTGTGCCTGTGCCTTTACGTGATCATTCCCCGTTTCCCGCGCGAGGAGGACTGGACCTGCCTGCGCCGGTTCGAGCGCTTTTCCTGGGCTGCGCTGTCGAACCCGCAATTGGGATCTTATGACTATGGCCAGTTCGCCGCGCAGGCGGATGCAAGTCAGATTTTCCGGTCGGTGGGCCGGGCCAATCAGGGCGCGGCGCGGGTCCTGATGGCCAAGTTCAGACTGCTGCGCGTGGTGTTTCTGTTGGCCATTGCCGACGTGTTGCTGACGATGATTTATCTGGCGGGGACGTGATAGAAATGACCGATGTGACGATCCGCGAGGCCGAGGGGTCCGATCTGCCGGCGATTGCGGCGCTTTTGGCCGATGATGGCCTGGGGCGCGGGCGTGAAAGCGGCGATATGGACGTCTATCGCGCGGCGTTCGAGCGGATGCAGGCGCAGGCGGGCAATGTCTATTTGCTGGCGGTCGTGGACGGGTTCGTCGCCGGATGTCTGCAATACACGGCGATCCATGGCCTGTCGCGGGCCGGTGCCACGCGCGCCCAGATCGAGGGCGTGCGCGTGTCTGCGGCGTTTCGCGGCCAGGGGATCGGCGA
Organism: uncultured Limibaculum sp.; assembly: GCA_951813525.2. GTDB lineage: Bacteria > Pseudomonadota > Alphaproteobacteria > Rhodobacterales > Rhodobacteraceae > Thermohalobaculum. The sequence goes on along the minus strand of CATOTJ020000001.1, from coordinate 573,970 downwards.
GGCGATGATGGAGGCCGCGATTGCAAGGGCGCGCGGCGATGGATGTGGGTTGATGCAACTGACGACCGACAAGTCGCGCGTCGATGCGCACCGGTTTTATGAACGGTTGGGTTTTGCTGCCAGCCACGAAGGCATGAAGCTGGAGCTTTGAGCCGTATTCGGTCTGGCCGATCCGGTTAGGCGCCGTTGCGGTGGATCATCCCGCAAACACTGCCCGCATACGCCACCCCCAAAACACCGCCCCTAAAACACCGCTCTCAAATACCGTGCTTTCCCATCGACGCCCTGTCGATTGCGCGATATCAAGGCCGCCTGCCAGCGCCCTGGAGAGTGTGATGAACGAACAGACCCTGAATTCCTTTCGCAACGGTCCGGACGAGAAAGGCCGGTTCGGCCAGTTCGGCGGACGGTTTGTCAGCGAGACGCTGATGCCCCTGATCCTGGATCTGGAGGCCGAATACGAAAGGGCCAAGATCGACCAGAGTTTCTGGGACGAGATGGATGATCTGTGGAAGCATTATGTCGGGCGGCCCAGCCCGCTGTATTTTGCACCGCGGCTGACCGAAGAACTGGGCGGGGCCAAGATCTATCTTAAGCGCGACGAGTTGAACCATACCGGCGCGCACAAGATCAACAATGTGCTGGGCCAGATCCTGCTGGCGCGGCGCATGGGCAAAACCCGGATCATCGCCGAGACGGGCGCCGGGCAGCACGGCGTTGCGACGGCGACGGTCTGTGCGCGGTTCGGGCTGAAATGCATCGTTTTCATGGGCGCGCACGATGTCGAGCGCCAGAAACCGAACGTCTTTCGCATGAAGCTGCTGGGGGCAGAGGTGATTCCGGTCACGGCAGGGCGCGGCACGTTGAAAGACGCGATGAACGAGGCGCTGCGCGACTGGGTGACTAATGTGATGGATACGTTCTATTGCATCGGGACAGTCGCCGGGCCGCATCCCTATCCGGCCATGGTGCGCGATTTTCAGTCGATTATCGGCAAGGAAACCAAGTGGCAGATGGCCGAGGCCGAGGGGCGGTTGCCGGATTCGGTCATCGCCTCGATCGGCGGCGGATCGAATGCGATGGGGCTGTTCCATCCGTTCCTGGACGACAAATCGGTGCGGATCATCGGGGTCGAGGCCGGGGGCCGCGGCGTTGATGACAGGATGGAGCATTGTGCGTCGCTGACCGGCGGGCGTCCGGGGGTTCTGCATGGCAACCGGACCTATCTGTTGCAGGACGAGGCGGGCCAGATCCTGGAAGGCCACTCGATCTCGGCTGGTCTGGACTATCCCGGGATCGGGCCGGAACATTCATGGCTGAACGACACGGGCCGGGCGGAATATGTCAGCGTCACGGATGTCGAGGCGCTGGAGGCGTTCAAGCTGTGCTGCCGCACGGAAGGGATCATTCCGGCGTTGGAGCCGTGCCACGCATTGGCGCATGTCACCAAGCTGGCGCCGACGCTGCCGGCTGATCATCTGATGGTGATGAATATGTGCGGGCGCGGCGACAAGGATATCTTCACGGTGGCCGAGGCGCTGGGCCAGGACATGTGATCCGGCCCTGCCCTGCTCCGCCCTGAGCGGCTGCGCGGGGCGGGCCAAGCTTGCTCCGCACCCGTGCCCCGGATCGTCCGTACGGTTGCAGCACGCCGTTTGTGGCCGGCCCCGCCGCTTGCCGCGAATTCGGCGAATCCGCTGGACGTGGCGGTCCGAACACCCCATATACCGCCCCTATCCGCCGGGCGCCTAATGCGCCCGCGCCGAATCGAAGGCTGGAAAAGTGTCCAAATTCAATGTCGGGGACCTCGTCGTCCTCAAGTCCGGCTCGATGCGTATGTGTGTCGAGGATGTTGCCGGGGACGATAGCGTCCACACCGTCTGGTGCAATGAAGGTGTCATTGGACGCGATGTTTTCAATCCCGCGCTGCTGAACAAATGGGAAGTGCGCGAGGATGGCGGCCACAGAGGCGGTGATCGCGGCGGTGATCGTGGTGGAGATCGCGGCGGCCATCGCGGCGGCGGCAAGCCCTATGGCGGTGATCGCGAAGGCGGCGGCAAACGCTATGGCGGCGACCGTGACGGCGGAGGCCGCGGCGGCGATCGCGGTGGCCGTGACAATGACGACCGCCCACCGCGCAAAACCGGCTGGGACGGCAAACCGCGCGACAAGAAATTCTATCGCAAGGACGGCTGACCGGAGCAGAGTACAGGGTCTGGCGGCCGCAGCCGCCGCACAGCCTCTGCAATCTGTTATCGGCGTAAACCCGGCTGATCGTGAAACCGCTTGATCTGTGCTAGTTTGGCAAGATCGGAGGTTTCACGATGCGCATATCCTTTCTGATCGCACCCATCGCCCTGCTTGGGCTGATGATGATGGCGCCTGTTGCCGAGGCAAAAAGCAAGAAGGGCTGTCCGCCCGGCCTGGCCAAGCAGGGCAAGTGCCACAAGGCGGGCAAGGGTACGCGCCATGCGCCGGGCCTGCGATACAAGCGATGGCATCGCTGGCAGGATGCGGGTCTGGACCGGGCGCCGCGCGGGCAGGTTTATGTGGTGATCGACGATCGCGTCGTTCTGGTCGACGAACAGACCAGCAAGGTTATCCGTGTCATCGGGGCTGTGATCGATCTGCTGAACTAGGCCGGAGTGACTGCCTGGCGGCGCGCATAGCCGGTCATTGCGATGACGGTGTGGCACGCAGCCATAGGCGATGAGCTTTCTGCGCCCCTTATCGATGATCTGAGCGACCGCCTGCCCCGTTGCGAAATCTTTCAAGTACGGTATTGGAAGCCCCAGACCGTTGGAAAGATGGTCGTCAATTGCCGGGACTGAGAGGATCGCCATGTCGAGGATCGACGCCAAGTTTGCTGCGCTGAAGGCTGAGGGGAAGGCGGCGTTTGTGTCGTTTGTCATGGCGGGCGACCCGGACTATGCGACGGCGCTGGAACTGGTGCGCGGATTGCCGGAGGCCGGGGTCGATATCATCGAGCTGGGCATGCCGTTTACCGACCCGATGGCCGATGGTCCGTCGATCCAACTGGCAGGGCAGCGCGCCCTGGAAAGCGGAATGACGCTGGCACGTACATTGGAGATGGTCCGTGCGTTCCGCGAAGGCGATGTCACGACGCCGATCATTCTGATGGGGTATTACAACCCGATCTATTCGCGCGGTGTTGCCGATTTTCTGGCCGAGGCGAAACAGTCCGGTGTCGATGGCCTGATCGTGGTCGATCTGCCGCCCGAGGAGGATGATGAGCTGTGCCTGCCCGCGGTCGAGGCGGGGCTGCATTTCATCCGGCTGGCAACGCCGACGACGGACAACCGGCGGCTGCCTGCGGTTTTGAAGAACACGTCGGGCTTTGTCTATTACGTCTCGATCACCGGTATCACAGGGGCAGCGTCGGCTGTGGCGGGCGATGTCGGGCCAGAGGTTGCCCGGATCAAAGGCAAGACAGATTTGCCGGTCTGTGTCGGATTTGGCGTCAAAACGCCTGACAATGCGGCCGATATCGCCCGGGTTGCGGACGGCGTTGTCGTCGGTTCGGCCATCGTCGATCAGATCGGCGATGGCAAGTCCCCGGCAGAGGTTCTAGATTTCGTGCGTGCGCTGGCTGAAGGAGCCCATTCTGCGCGCGGCTGAGGTTTGGGCAACGTATCCGAACCCGGCCTTGACCGGGAGGAGACGAGAATGCCGACGCTGACATTTGACGACCAGAATGGATTGTTCCATCTGCACACGCCGCCCACGCGGGCAGATGCGCCAACCTTTGTTTTCGTGAACGCGCTGACCGGAACCACCGCCCATTGGGAGGACACGGTTTGCGATGCGCTGCGCGATGCGGGCTTTGGAACGCTGAGTTACAATTTCCGTGGCCAGACGCCGGAAAGCCCGTATTCGCCGGGGCTGGAGCTGACGCCGAAGCTGATTGTCGAGGACATCGTGCGGCTGTGTGCCGAGTTGGCGCCGCAGCGTCCGGTCCTGGTCGGGTTATCGGTTGGCGGGCTGTTCGCGGCGCAGGCGATCCGCGACGGGGTCGATGCGGCCGGGCTGGTCTATCTGAACACCATCCGCGAGATCGGGCCGAGGATTGCGTGGGTCAACGATGCGCTGGGGGTCTTTGCGGCGTCGACCGGCGTTGGCGTGATGATGGATGCGATGATGCCGATGACGGTGAACCCGGAGTTCTTGCAAAAGATGCGGCCCAACATGCTGTCGGGACAGATCGCGCCTTTGCCTGCCGACCATCCGCATGCGAATCTGATGCGCAATGCGGCGTCGGCAGAATGGGATTTTCCCTGGGATTCGCTGACATTGCCGACGCTGAACATCACCGGGCTGTGCGACCGGGTTTTCCTGGATATGGACGTGTTGGAAAAATGGATGGACCGGCTGGCCGATGTGCGCCGGTTGGAGTGGGCCGATTGCGGCCATCTGATCCCGCTGGAGCGGTCCGGGCGGCTGGGCGAGGCGCTGAAGGAATTCGGCACCGAGCTGGAAGCCAAGGGCTGAACCGACCGTTTTGCCCGCCCTGGTGGCTTGCCCGCCCCGGTCGCTTGACCCCGCTGGCTTGAACCGGCGCCTCTGACGGTTTTTTGGCGGCTTGTGGTACGGTTCCCCGAAACAGGGGACAGTGCCATGGCTGACCGACTGACCATTTTAATTGGCACCACGAAGGGCGCCTTTCTGATTTCGGGCGGAACGGACCGTGCCGGTTGGTCGGTCACGGGGCCGCTTTGCGATGGTTGGCCGATCAATCACCTGACCAGCGATCCTGCGTCGGGTACGATCTGGGCCGGAGGCGGCGGGGATTGGTACGGATCGGGGATCTGGCGGTCGGAGAATGGCGGAAAGGACTGGACGCTGGCCAAGCTGACCGATGGCCAGATGGACGAAATGGCGGCCGAGGACCCCGACTTTGCCGAGATGATCGGATGGACGGCGACCGAGGCGCCGTTTGGCAAGGACTTTGCGCAGATCTGGTCGTTGGCCCATGTGGACGGTCGTCTTTTTGCGGGGACCAAGCCCGCCGGGCTGTTGGTCAGCGATGACGGCGGGCGCAATTGGCGCAAGGTCGAGAGTTTGGCCGAGCATCCGTCGGCGGCGGAATGGATACCCGGCGGGGCCGGTCTGATCCTGCATACGATCATCAGCGATCCGGGCGATCCGAAGAAACTGTGGGTCGGGATTTCGGCGGCTGGCGTCTTCGCCAGCGAGGATGGCGGCGAGACATGGGAGCGGCGCAACCGGTTGGCCAATGCCGCGGCCTGCAGCGATCATGCCCATCCTTCGGGGCCGGACGATACGGATGTCGGCCATTGCGTGCACAATATGGTTCGGGCCGACGGGCCGCATGATCTTTTGTATCAGCAGAACCACCACGGGGTCTGGCGCTCGCCCGATGGCGGACGCAGTTGGGACGATATCAGCCGCGGCCTGCCGTCGGATTTCGGGTTTCCGATCCATGTTCATCCGCGCGATCCGCAGACAATCTGGACCCTGCCGCTGAACGGGGATTCGATTGGGCGCTATCCGCCGGATGCTTCGGCAGCGGTCTGGCGGTCGCGCGACGGCGGCCAGACGTGGCACGCGCTGCGCCGGGGATTGCCGCAGCAATCGTGTTTTTTTACTGTGCTGCGTCAGGCGATGGCCGGGGACCGGCGCGATCCGGCCGGGATCTATTTCGGAACGAATACAGGCTCGGTTTTCGCCAGTTCGGACGAAGGCGACAATTGGCACGAGATCGTGCGGCATTTGCCGACGATCCTGGCGGTTGAGGTGCTGGACGCGGGTTGATGGGGGCGGGGTCATGGCGGCGGGATCTTCGCCTGCTGTGCGGGATCGGGTATCCTTAGGCCATGAACGGGGTATTGCGACTGAGCGCGCTTGCGCGCGTTTTGACGTCATGCGCGCTGGCGCGCGTGTTGAAGCCGTGCGCGCTGGCGGTGTTGTTGATGCCGTGCGCGGTGTCGGCCGAAACGGTGACGGGGCCTGCGCGCCTGATCGACGGCGATACGATGGAGATCCGCGGGCGCGTGGTGCGCCTGCATGGGATCGACGCGCCCGAGACGGGTCAGACCTGCCGGGATGGGACGGGCCGCATTTACCGGTGCGGCGAGGACGCCGAGAAGGCGCTGCGCCATCTGACCGACGGATCGCGCGTGACCTGCAGTGGCGACGAAGAAGATCAGTACGGACGGTTGATCGCCGTTTGCCGGGCCGGTGACACGGATCTGAGCCGGGAGATGGTGCGCAAGGGTTGGGCGGTGGCCTTCCGGCGGTTTTCGGATGATTATCTGGAGGAAGAGCTGGACGCTGCGAAGGCGGTGCGCGGTATCTGGCGCGGCGGGTTCACCCGCCCGGTCGAGCACCGCGCCTATCTGTGGGAGGAAGCGGCCAGTGCCCGCCCGGACCGGTGCCCGATCAAAGGCAACATTTCAGTGCGGACGGGCGAGCGGATTTATCACGCCCCTTGGTCGCGCTGGTATTCGCGCACACGCATCAACGAGGCGAAGGGCGAGCGCTGGTTCTGTTCGGAGGCCGAAGCTGTCGAGGCCGGATGGCGGGCGCCGTTCCGGTGACGCGCTTTGGGTGGGCGATGCGCCCATCCGGACCGGCGCGCGGCGTTATTCGCCCGCCGCTTTGGCCGTCAGCTTTTTCAGCGCACCCTGCATCTTGGCGATGACCGGGTGGTCTGCGGGCAGACCGTGCATGGCCGCGACGTCGGCGGGGTCGTGATAGATCAGCCAGACGTCATCACCATCGGCATAAGCCAGAACGCGCAGCGGCAGATCAAGGCCCATTGTGATCGCCCCTTGCAACGCGGGCGTGCCCAGTTTGGGATTGCCGAAAATCAGCGCCTCGGCATCGGTGAGTTCCATGCCGACGCTGGCCGCGCCCTTGGAATGGGGAATGCGCGCAAAGACCTTGGCCCCGGCGCCTTCGACAGCGGCGGCGAGCCGGTCGATGGTGGCGGCGACGGGATGGCTGCTTTTCACTTTGATCATGTCGGCGGCGGCTCCGGTTAGGCTGACTGCCACGACGATTGCGGCGGCGAGGATCGATTTCATGGTCTTCTCCCTGGACTTCTGCCCGCGCTCCGATTGCGGTTATCGCAATCATAGCGGGTGTCTTGTGTCATGTTGTCACTTTTCGATGAAGCCCGGGATGGTGTTGACCCCTGTTGCATGGGCGCCCGCGTGCCTATATCCCGGGCCGGAAACGATCACAGAGACTGCGCATGAACTGGATCACCGATTACGTCCCGGGAAAGCTGAAATCGCTGTTCAACCGGCGCGACATGCCCGAGAACCTGTGGGAAAAGTGCGCGGGTTGCGGACAGATGCTGTTTCACCGCGAGCTGAAAACCAATCTGCACGTCTGCCCGCATTGTCTGTTTCACCATGCGATCACGCCGCGGGACCGGTTCAAGGCCTTGTTCGATGGCGGCATCTATGTCGAAATCGACGTCGACGAGCCGCTGGTCGATCCATTGCAGTTCCGTGACGAGAAACGGTACACGGACCGGATGCGCGACGCCCGCCGCAAGACGGGCGAGCACGAGGCGATGATCGTCGCCCAAGGGGCGATTTTCGGATTGAAAACCGTCACTGCCGGGCAGGATTTTACGTTTATGGGCGGGTCGATGGGCATGGCGGTCGGAAACGCCCTGCTGAAGGCGGCCGAGACGGCCGTGGCCCAGCAGGCACCGTTGGTGGTGTTCGCCGCAGCAGGCGGTGCGCGGATGCAGGAAGGTATCCTGAGCCTGATGCAGATGCCGCGCACGACCATCGCCGTTGAGATGGTGCGCGAGGCGGGGTTGCCGTTTATCGTCGTGCTGACCCATCCGACCACCGGCGGCGTGACGGCCAGCTATGCCATGTTGGGCGACGTTCAGATCGCCGAGCCGGGCGCGTTGATCTGTTTTGCCGGACCGCGGGTGATCGAACAGACGATTCGCGAAACATTGCCCGACGGGTTTCAGCGGTCGGAGTATCTGCTGGACCACGGCATGATCGACAGGGTCGTGAATCGCGGCGATATGCGCGAGGAACTGGGCCGGTTGCTGCGTCTGTTGTCGAACCAGCCCCCGATGGTGCATGGCGATCTGATGCCGCCCGCCGAAGATGATGCGCCAGCGCCGCCTGCGGAGGCTGAGGCCGAGCCTGCGGCCGAGGGCAGTCAGTGAGCGCGGTACCGTCGAGCGACGTCTTGCTCGACCGGTTGCTGACCCTTCATCCCAAGCTGATCGATCTGACGCTGGACCGGGTCTGGCGGTTGTTGGAAGCGGTTGGCGATCCGCAAGACCGCATTGCGCCGGTGATCCACGTTGCCGGGACGAACGGCAAGGGATCGACGCTGGCCATGGTCCGGGCCGGGCTGACGGCGGCCGGCAAGCGCGTTAATACCTATACTTCGCCGCATCTGGTGCGGTTTCATGAACGCATCCGGCTGGGCGACGCGCTGATCGGCGAGCCGGAACTGGCCGAATTGCTGAACGAATGCGAGCGGGCAAATGACGGCCAGATGATCACGTTTTTCGAGATCACGACGGTTGCGGCCCTGTTGGCATTCGCGCGCAGTCCGGCGGATTTCACGCTGTTGGAAGTCGGGCTGGGCGGGCGTTTGGATTCGACAAACGTGATCACGCGCCCGGCGGTCACGGCGATCACGCCTGTCTCGTTGGACCATCAGCATTTTCTGGGCGAGACGCTGACCGAGATTGCCGGTGAAAAGGCGGGCATCATGAAGCGCGGCGTTCCTTGCGTTGTCGCCCCGCAGCCGGACGAGGCGTTGGCGCAGATCGAGGATCATGCCGCGGCGGTTGGTGCGCCGCTGTTGATCCACGGCCAGGACTGGCAGGTCCGGACCGAGCATGGACGGTTGGTCTATCAGGATGAAGCCGGATTGCTGGATCTGGATCCGCCGCGGTTGGCCGGGGCGCATCAGGTGGTCAATGCCGGAACCGCGATCGCAATATTGCGGGCGCTGGGCATGGATGACGAGGCCTGTCAGGCGGCGCTGACCCGGGCCGAATGGCCAGCGCGGGTCGAGCAGTTGACCGATGGGCCGCTGGTTTCGCTGTTGCCCGGCAATTGCGAGCTTTGGCTGGATGGCGGGCACAACGCGGCGGCAGGAGAATCGCTGGCCGAAGTGCTGGACGAATGGCACGCGCGCCGCCCGATCCCCGTGCATGGCATCGCAGGGATGCTGAACACCAAATCAGCGGTGGATTTCCTGCGCCCGCTGACACCGCGCCTGGCCGGATTGCACGCTGTTACCATTCCGGGGGCTGATGCGTCGTTCAGCGCCGACGAATTGGCGGACGTCGCCCGTTCGCTGCGTGCCCAGGTAAAGCCAGCCCCCAGCGTCGCAGATGCTTTGCGCGAAATTGCGAGCCGGTTGGATGCGCCGGCACGGGTACTGATCTGCGGATCGCTGTATCTGGCCGGCGAAGTCTTGCGGGAAAATCAGGGCTAGGGAAGTACCAACGGCTGTGGTGTCGGCCCGATGTGGCGTTGAACCGATTTCACGCCGCGTTCTTGGCGTGGACGTTGGGTCTGCCTGGTTGGCGTGGCGCGGTAGAAGTGAGCAAAACACAAAAAGGGCGCGCCTTGGCACGCCCTTCCGATTTGTCGTCGCGGTTCGTCGGCGCGCGGGTCAGATCGCGCGCGAAATCCAGTTTTCGATGCCGTTCTTGGAATCGGCGCCGACCTTGCGGTCGACGACTTCGCCGTCCCGGAACAAAAGAAGGGTCGGGATCCCGCGGACACCGTATTTCGACGGCGCATTCGGGTGGTCGTCGATATTGATCTTGGCGACGGTAACCTTGTCGCCCATTTCAGAGGCGATCTCTTCCAAGGCGGGGCCGATCTGCTTGCAGGGGCCGCACCATTCGGCCCAGAAGTCCACGACAACCGGCTGATCGGCACCCAGAACTTCGGTTTCGAAGGTTTCGTCGGTCACGGCAACTGTGGTCATTGGTCTCTTCCTCCTCTGCACCCTCGCAGACGGGCGCTTTCCAGAATGACCAAGGTATGGACGGCGGTGCAGGGAATCAAGCGTCCTGGACCATGCCCCGGCGTGAAGTCCGGTATGCGTCGATTGCACGGGTCGGATCAAGGAGCTGCAGGCGGGGCGCGGTAGTCCAGAGAAGGGCCGGTTTTATCGACATATTGTGATCTTCTGCTTGGAGAGCCACAACATACGCCCCAAGCTGCGCCAAGTAGGCGCGGGGCGGGTCGTCGGGTATGACCGCGTCGGTCTTGAAATCGACCAACAGCCAGCCATCCCCTTCGGGGGCCAGGCAATCAATACGGCCGATCATGCGCGGGCCGCCATGGGGCGGGTCGATGGCAAGGCTGACTTCGGTCAAAGCGGCTGGTGAAAAGAGTGTGGATGCCTGAGGCATGGCACGCACTTTGGCGACCTCGACGAGGATGCCGCCGTGCATTTCCGGCGGCAGCACGGCGAAGCGATTGGTCAGAACGGCGACGGCGTCGACCGGGTCAAAGTCCCGTTCCAGAAGTGCGTGAATGGCGTTCCCGCGCAGCAATGCCCGCTCGCGACCCAGGCCCATGCCGCCGGTTTCGTCGTGGGGATGCAATGCCGAGGGCGACAGACGTTCGCGCCTGCTTTCCATCCTTGCCGGTGTCAGCCAGCCGGGCAGGTCCTGCGTTGCCGGGGGCACGGGCTGCTCGGCACGGTCGATGCCGGGCGCCGGTGGACCGGTTTCAAAGCGCAGCATCTCGGCGCCGGGCTCGCCGGTGGGTGAGGGGTGCTGCGTGACGCCCGCGCACCGGTCCATTCCCTGTTCGAGCAATTCGTACCAGGTCCCGGCGCTGCGCTGACCGGGTTCGGCGCCGCACAGAATCAGCCAATCCTCGGCGCGGGTCAGGGCGACATACAGCAGGCGGCGCCGTTCTTCGGCGGCGCGGCTGTCCATGGCATCGCGCGCCGACCGGGTGACAGGGTCGTCATCGCCTTTGGCCCCGGCCCACAGCGTCAGCGGCGGCGCATTGCCGGTTGCGGGGGCCCGCAGCAGCAATTGCCGGCCCGGTGCGGTGCGCCCGGTGGCCAGCGTATCGGGAAGAATGACAATCGGCGCCTCGAGCCCTTTGGCGCCGTGAACGGTCATGACACGGACCTGGCCCGCGCCCTGATCCATTTCCCGTTTGACCACCTGATCCGATGTTTCGACCCAATGGATCAGTCCGGCAATCGAGGGCGCGAGGCGTTGTTCGAAAATCAGAGCCTGCGACAGCAATTCGTCAATCGGGTCTTCAGCCTCTGCGCCCAGACGGGCCAGCAGTTTTTCGCGGCCGCCGTGATGGATCAGCGCCCGTTCCAGGAATTCATAAGGGCGCAGGAAGTCGGCATGGTCGAGTTGATCCTTGAGGAAGGCTGCGACGTCCCCGTGGCCATCACTGTCTTGCAGTCGCTGCCAAAGCGTTTGCTTGCCGCGGTCATAGGCCAGGTCGAACAGGTCGTCCTCGGTCAGATTACACAGCGGCGAGCGCAAAAGGGCAGCCAGGGAAAGGTCATCGGACGGCATCGTCGCGACCTTGGCCAGGGCGAGCAGATCCTTGACGGCGATCTCTTTGGCCAGTTTCAGGCGGTCGGACCCGGCGACCGGAACACCCAGCGCCTTGAGCCTGCGGATGATCCCGCGCGCCAGCCTGTCGCGGCGCTGCACCAGGACAAGAATGTCGCCGGGTGCGACCGTACGGGCCGCACGTTCGCCGCGCGCGGGCAGAACCTGTTGCCCGATCAGTTTGGCAATATGTTCGGCGACCAGATCGCCGAGGCGAGCCTTTGCATCGTCGGGCGGCGGCGCATCGACCGGGCGCCACCATTCGGTGTCTTCGGCCTTTTCGCCGCGCGGCACCAATGGCCACAGATCGACCCGGCCGCGGTCGCCCTGGCGATGCGCGTTGTGGCGGATCGGTGTTCCGTCGACCGTCAGCCCGGCGGCGGCGTCGCCCTGGAACACTGCATCGACAAAGTCGAGGATCGCGGGTGCCGAGCGGAACGAGGTTTCGAGATCCGGGCGTCCGAGCGGCCTGCCGATTTCGTCAAGCTTGTCCGAGTAGTGCCGGCGCATCTGCCCGAACGTGGCGGGCTCGGCGCCTTGAAAGGAATAGATTGACTGCTTTTCGTCGCCAACGACGAAAAGGGTCCGGTCCAGCCCGCGCGCGCCTTCGCCATCGAAGAATTCGTCAGCGATGGATCGGATCACCTGCCACTGGGCGGGGGAGGTGTCCTGTGCTTCGTCGACCAGAATGTGATCGATCCCCTGATCCAGCTTGTAGAGCACCCATTCGCGCTGTCCTTTTATCGCCAAGAGATCCCGGGTGCGTGCGATCAGGTCGTCGAAATCCAGCCTGCCGCGGGCGGTTTTGGTTTGCGCGTAACCGCGGACCAGGGGCTGGCCGAAAAGGTGCAGGTCACGGGCGCGGCCTGCCGCGTCGGCCGAAAGAAGACGGTGGCGCGTCTCGAGTGCCCAGGCGGACAGGGCGCGCATGTCGGGTTCGGCATCGCGGTGCGTGCGCTTGACCTCGGCGGTTGGGAAACTGGCAAAGGATCGCTCGGTGCCGTCCCGTTTCAGCACGCGGTCCATCAGGGCCGATACGGCATCGGATGGTGCGGTGTTCGCGTGTTCGGCCCCGGCCAGTGCATCGCCGACGGGGCGGTCCGTCGTCTTGCCCTTTGCCAGAAGCGCTGATTTTAGGGCGGCGAAGGCCGACAGATCGAGCAGGTTGAGCGCGTCGGCGGCTATTTCCTCGCGGCTCATCCCGGCTTCGGCGCCGAATGTGGCGGCCAGCGCCTGCTCAAGATCTGTCGCAGCGATGTCGTCGCGCCGGTTCAGCACGGCGCCGGACAGATCGTCGATGGCGCCTTCGTTCAGTTGCGCAGCAGCGTGGTCGAAGGCCGGATCGGTCCCGGCGGCTGCGGCTTCGGCCATGGTTTCGCGGACCGATTGGACCATGTCGCCCGCTTGCAGGTCGTCGGCGACTTCGAACCGGGGCGAGACCCCGGCTTCGAGCGGGAAGCGGCGCAGCAGTGTTTCGCAAAAGGCGTGGATGGTCTGGATCTTCAGGCCGCCGGGGGTTTCCAGCGCCCGGGCGAAAAGGCGCCGGGCGCGTGTCAGCAGGTCTTCGCCGGGGGTCTGGTCGTGGCCGGTCAACTGTCCGATGATGGCGCGCAGCCTGGCCTGATCGGCCATGGCCCAGTCGCCGAGCGTGCGGAACAGCCGGATCTGCATCTCGGACGCCGCAGCCTTGGTATAGGTCAGGCAGAGGATCTTTTGCGGCTCGGCCCCGGCCAGCAAAAGGCGGGCAACACGCTGGGTCAGAACCTGGGTTTTGCCCGAGCCTGCATTTGCGCCGACCCAGTTGGACCGCGCAGGATCGGTTGCGGCGCGCTGTTCGGGCGTGGGACCGGAGGCGGTCATTGCGCATCCTCGCCAGACCATTCGGCGGCGCGGGCCAGGTGGTCATAATCGGATTCGAATGTGATGCGCTCGGGCCGTCCCCGGCTGACCCAGGGCGCACCGTCGAGATAGGCGCCCAGAAGCTGGATCAATTGATCGCGGTACGCCGGCAGTTCCTCTGCCAGGCCGGGGCATTGGCGTTCATCCCCGCCCCGGCGGCCGCCCGTCAGGCCGATATAGGCGCCGGTCGATGCCTGCAATGGCGGAACATCGGGAAAACCGTCAGCGGCCAGGATCAGCGCCGCCATATGCAGTTGCTGATTAAAGCGCAGCTTGATTTGCTTGTCGCCCGGCGGATGCCCGCTTTTGTAGTCGTAGATTGCCGCGGTGCCGTCGGACAATCTGTCGATCCGGTCGGCCTGGGCGATGACCGTAAAGTCGCCGCCTGCCACCGGCAGAACGGTCTGGCCGCGGCATTCCCAGGCCAGCGGATCGGCAAATGTACGCCTTGCGGCCTCCTGCTCGATCAGCCAGTCGGCGAACCGCCCGATGCGCCCGCGCCACGCACGGCGCAGATCGGGGGGAACCGGCTCTAAGGCAAGGACGATGTCCGCGGCTTCCATCAGGCGTGTGCGGGCGGCCTGCGGGCCGGGCCAGGGGATGGTTTCTTCGACAAAGCGTTCCAGGACCCGGTGCAAAACCTGGCCGCGTTCACGCATGTCGGCGCGCCTGCCCAGCGGGTCGAGGGCGCGCAGGCGCAGCACATAGCGGGCATAGACGGCATAGGCATCGCGGATCAGCGTTTCGATCTGGGTGACGGGCAGCAGCCGCGGAATTGCCGATGCAGGCGGTGCCGGGCGCGGGCGTTCAGCGCGCCGGGCGGTGCGGGCCGGGCGGTCCAGTGCGGCGGCGATGCGCAGGTACCGATCGCCCCGTTCCTGCACGGCGCCCCATTCTACGTCGGCGCCGATCCCGGTCAGCAGGGTTTCGAGCCGGACCAGCCAGCGCGATGCGACGGTTGGCGAACCTTCGGACCGGGCCGAGCGGGTCAGGATCACGTTCGGGCGGCAGGCCGCCTGCAGAAAGTCGTGTGCCGACAGGCCGACGGCGCGTTCAGGCATCGGCAGCCCGATCGTTTCGTGCATCGGACGGCTGAGCCAGGGGCCGGGATCGGCGGCAGCAGGCCAGATACCGTCGTTCAGCCCGGCGAGGATGACCCGGTCGGCGCCTTCAATGCGCGCCTCACGCGTGCCGGAAATACGGACCCGGCGATGAGATTCGCGCAGGCGCGGGCGCAGTTGAATGCCGCGCATCAATCCGGTGAGCAGGGCGGGAAAGTCGGTGATCTTCCCGCCGCCCGCGGCGTCAGCCTGGCGCGCCAGATCATCGAGGAACGCGCGCAGTTCGGGTCCGCCTTCACCCTCCCAAATCGCGGGGGTGTTCTGGGCGATTTCCGGGTCGGCTGCGGCGCCTGGTTCAGAGGCTGGTCCGGTGCCGGGGTCGGTCAGCGCCGCGAGCGCGCCCTGCAGTGCGGCGGCCTGCGGGCCGAGCGGTGCATTGGTGGCCAGTGCCCGCGCAACAGGGGACAGCGCGTTGGCGACACGGGTCCGCCAGGCCTCTTCTTCAGGTTCTGCGTCGGGGTCGGGGGGCAAATTGGCGCCATCGGAGCCGCGCTTGCGAAGTATTTGCCGCTCGTAATCGCGGGCAAGTCCAAGGTGGATGCCACGCGGGACGCCGGGGCGGACCAGCGGGTGCTGCAACAGGGCCGCTGTCGCGAGCGGTCCGGCCCCAGGCCCGGCGGCGGCAAGGGTCAGCGCCAAGAGCGTGCCCGGGACGGATTGGGAAAGCGGCGCACCCATCGTGTCGTCAGGCACAATCCCGAACCGGCCCAGCGCCGCAGTGACGCGCCGTGCCAGCGCGCCGTCAGACGTGATCACGGCAATATGTGCATCGCCGTCTTCCAGCGCCTCGCGGATCGCGACGGCGATGGCGGTTGCTTCCTGGCGCGGTCCTTCGGCCTTGATCAGCGACAGACCGTTCAGGGCAGCCGGCGCCTCGGCCTTAAGAACATTCGCCGCCTCGTGCCAATGGTCCGTGACCGGCGCCGGGCGCATGGTTTGGGCGAGCAGCGATTGCCGCGCCGTCGCCGAGATAACGCGCCAAGGCAGAGCGTCGGCCGGGGTCATATCAAGAGCGGATAACAGACCGCGAAACGGGCCCAGCGGGTGATCCGCCCCGGCGGTTTCCCAAATACCGGGATCGGTTGCCGTATCGAGGCCCGGCAACACGACAGCGCCGCGCGGCAGGCGGGCGATGGCAGTCAGCAAGCGCGCCGTTGTGCCGACAGAGCCGGTCGATGCGGCGGCGATCACCGGGGCGTCTGGTGGAGCCTTCGCCCAGCGGGCGATCTGGGCGTCGATCAACCGGCCATGGCGGTCGCGTGGGTCCAGGCGGGCGTTTTCCTCCTCGTCGCGGATCTTTGGCCAGTGGGTCAGGACGATGTCAAAGAATTGCAGGCTTTCCTGCCAGTGGCGGGCGGCGTCACCGGCGACCTCGATCTGGTGCAGCCGGTCGAAGGCGATGCCATGATCGTGGAATTGGTCGATCAGAAAGATCAGCGCCTCGGCCAGATCGGCGGCGGCGCTGGTGGGGGCATGGGGGGCGTCATCTGCGCGGCGCAGTGCCAGAAACTGCTCGACCAGACGCGTGATATGCAGGCTGCGGCGCAGCGGCGGGACCGCTTCGGGCAGGTTTCGCGACAGATCGGGATCATCGCCCAACGCCGCGATAAGGCGGACATCGGGCAAGATCCCTGGATTTGGCGCAAGATCAGCCAGCGCGGCCGATATCTCCTCGGCTGCGCGGGCGGTGTTGACCAGAACCGTTGCCCGCGCCCGGAGCGCCAGGGGCAGATCGCCAAAGCGTTCATGATAACCGCGCGCGAACTCGGCCGCGAAATCGGCCCCGGGAGGAAGTGCGAAAAGCGCTGGCCCGGTCACACGCGCGCTGCCGCAACTGCATCGCGGGCCAAGGCCAGACCGTCCGGCGTTCCGACATCGACCCAGCGATCCGGGTAGATCGCTGCGCGCACGCGCCCTTTGGCCAACAACCGATCCCAGATGATGTTGAGCGAGAACGGCCCTTCAGGTTCCTGGTCAAAGGCCGAAGCGCGGATGATCTGCGCCCCGGCATAAACATAAGGCGCTTTGGGTGCCTGACCCCGCCGGTGCGGCTTGGCGGTTGGGGTGTCGAGAAAGAAGTCGCCGCTGCGGGTGTATGCGACCGTGTTTGCGACCGGGACCAGCAAAAGCAACGCATCTGCGTCGATTCCCTGCCAGGCATCCCGCTGCCAGGCATCGCCAAGCAGGGCCAGCGGGTTTCTGCCCAGAAAGACGGTGTCGGCATTGATTGTTGCGAACGGGCCCGGCCCGAGCTGGCCCAGCGCGTTGACGATACCGCCGCCGGTATCCAGGATTTCAGGCTGTTCGTCAGAAAAGACGATCGCGGGTTGCGCGCGTCCGGCCAGATGGTCGCGGATCTGCTGGCCGCGATAGTGCAGATTGACGACGGCCTTGCCGATGCCCGCGGCGGAAACGAGATCGAGCGTGTGGTCAAGCAAAGTGTGCGCGTCAAGCCGGAGCAATGGTTTCGGACAGCTTTCGGTCAGGGCGCCCATGCGTGTTCCGAAACCTGCGGCAAAGACCATCGCGGATTGTGGCGGCTGCACGATCATGCGCAGCCCCGCGCGCGGATCCCGTTCAAGACCCGGCTTTCCGGTGCAACGATGTTGGCATCAATCCATTGGCGCAGTGCGGCCAGATCGGGATGTTGCAGGTCGTTGCGCAGATGCTGCCAGACGCGCGGGATTAGGTCGAGATAACCCTTCTTGCCGTCGCGCGTGGCCAGGCGCGTGAAAATGCCGATGATCTTGAGGTTTCGCTGCGCGCCCAGAGCCGCGTAGTCGGCCCTGAAGGCATCGCCGTTCAGTTCGGGGCGCTGAGCGAGGTAGTAGTCGAGCATGGCGGCCCGCAATTCGGGCGACGTGTCGCGCCGGGCGTCTTCCAAAAGCGAGACGAGGTCGTAGGCGGGGTGCCCGGCGACGGCATCCTGATAGTCGAGCAAACCGACTGCCGCCGTGCCGTTGCGGGCGGGCAGCCAAATCAGGTTGTCGGCATGATAGTCGCGCAGGACCACGACATCCCGATTTTCCGCCGGGCGTTTGCAGATATCGGTGATCAGGCAGAGATATTCATTGCGTCGTTCCGATGGCGCCGCCTTGCCCGTGGTCGCAGGAGGCCACCATTCGGCGAGGAGCAGTGCCTCTCGTTCCAGCACCTCCATATTATAGGGTGGCAAAGTGGCCGCATAGGGTTTGATGCCCACTCCGTGCGGCACCGGGCAGCGCGCGATGTGGACCAACACATCGACGGCGCGGGTATAGAGTTCTTTGTCGTCGCCCGGGCGCGCCGCCAGATAGTGCGAATAGAGATCCGTCCCCAGATCTTCGAGCAGCAGGAGGCCATTCTGAAAATCGCCGCCGAGAAGCCTCGGCGCCGATAAGCCAACGCTGCGCAGCCAATGCGTCATGGCGGCGAAGGAATGCACGTCTTCGCCGCTTTCCGGTGGCGCATCCATCAGGATCGCGGATGTATTGTCCCGTTCGAGGCGAAGGTACCGGCGGTTCGATGCATCGCCGTCGAGCGCCTTAAAGTTGGCGTCGTCCCATCTGTTCGCCGTTAGGAACCGCTGAAGGGCGCTGTTGCGGCTAATGTTCATACGAGTTCTTCCCAAACGGCGTGAAGTCGGTTCCAACCTTGGCCGGTGAGAGAGAGATCGATGATCCGGCTGTCGTCTGGTTGCACGCAAATCGTCAGGTTCGCGCGCCGCCGTGGAGGAGTTTTCCAGCGTTCGGGCCATTCGACAAGCAGGATTGTTCGGGATGTGTCGTCAAGGCCGAGTTCGGCAAGTTCCTCGGGGTCGTTGATCCGGTAAAGATCGGCATGCCAGACTGGTCCGGCGTGCGTCTCGTAGACATTTACCAGCGTGTAACTGGGCGATGGCACCGCCGCGTCGGGATCTGACAGCAGGTGCCGGATGACCGCCCGGCACAGGTGCGATTTTCCGGCGCCAAGCGGGCCGGAGATTGCCAGGACATCGCCTGGTTGCAGCACCGATGCCAATCTTGCGCCCACATGATCCATGGCCGCCGGGTTCGCGGCGCGGATCTGTGAGGACGGATCGGGATTGGTTTTCTGTTGCTGGCTCATGCGATCAAGACGGCGGCTGGATCAGGGTGCAACCTATCCCGATCCGCAGGTCTTTGTCAGCAATTGCGGTGGTGTCGCTGCCGGTCCGTTCGAGCGTTTCAACGCGATAGGATCGGGTCGAGCGTTTTAAGGTGTTCAGCAGTTGCATTTTCACGACGCCTGATCGGTTCAGTCAGGTTGGAAAATGTTCTAGCGCAGCGGCAGAGCGTGCACATTCTCGGCATCGGTGACGGAAGCGTTGGCATCCGTGCTGACGGTGTCGAGTACGATTTGGCGGGCCTGGAAATGACATGACAGCATCACCCGGCTGGGCGCGTCGCCATTGACCTCGATTATGGCGCCGTTGCGCGTCGCCAGAGAATGAAGCCGGTCGGTGACCAGGGCCATCGCGTCGTCGATTTCGGACGCAAGGACCGGCCCGGCACCGTGGATCGCTTCCATGGTCAGTCCGCGGTGATCGGGGTCCGAAGCCCAGGACACGGTAATCTCGGTCCCTTCGGCGCAGCAGGCCATGGCCGAAGCCAGCATGTTGAAAGCAATGTGCCCTACGATCGTTCCCTCGGGAACCGGTTCGTCCAGCCCCGGACTGTCGGTCACGACCAGTTTCATACCGGCCCGCTGGGCGCGATGTCCGAGCAGCGAGACACAATCGGCGAGCGCGGGGCGGACGGTTTCGTACCCGCCGGCCGAAAGGCGCGAACCGGAGATCGCGCCGATGCGTTCAACCGCCGCCCTGACATTGTTGGTCAGTTCGGCCGTGTCCGCAGCGCTGCCTTGATGATCGGCAAGCGTTTCCAGCGCGGGGCGCAAGGTCTGGTCGACCAGATCGGCAACGGCGCCGCGCCCGGCATCGACGATGTCGATTGACTCGTTGCGCAGCCTGAGCGCGCCGGCTACGCGTTCGGCGTCGGTGATATCGGTGAAGACCGCCATGGTCGAACCATCGGGCAGCGGTGCAAACCGGGCCGTCAGGACGCGTTGTGACAGCAGTGTCAGGCGCGCCGTCCATGCGCGGCGGTTGTCTTCGCCGGTGATAAAGCTGTGCAGCCGGTGCCAAACCTCGTCCTCGGCCGTCAGATCCTCGCAGAAATTGATCAACTGCCGGGCGTGCATTGCGGCATAGATGGCTTCGCTGTCGGTGCCCCAGATTTCGTGGAAGGCCTGGTTCACGAACTGCAAAAGGCCATTGGCGCCGAAGACGGCGATGCCTTCGTTCAGACCGTCGAGGGTCGCGCGGCGCAGGTCGATGGAATGGCGGTACCGTTGCTCGAGGCGCATCCGCTCGGTCACGTCATCGAAGATGAAAGCCAGCGAGCCATGCGGGTGCGGGCGAGCCAGGACGCGGATATTCGAGCCATCGGCCAGGTGCCAGAGTTCCTCGTAGTCGGCAGCCTCGGTGTTCTCGAAGAGATTAATCAGGCGCGAACGCCATTTGTGGAAGTCCTGCAGTTCCGGCAGGCGCCGCGTTGCGCGCAGCTCGTCGATGATGTCGCGCAGGCTTGGGCGCCGGGCGAGCCAGGCCGGTTCGACCTGCCACATCTGGACCAATGCCGGATTGAACAGCGCCAGCGTCTGATTGCGATCGAAGATTGCCAACCCGACCGTCAGATGGGCGAAGGTTTCGGTCATCGTCTGAACGAAACGCGTCAGCGTGCGTTCGGCGGTTGCCGCGGTTCCGGCATCGGTCGCAATCCCGATCCGGGCACCGTCGGGGCGAACGATTTCGATGACATGCAGCGAGACGGTCTCTGCGCCATCGTTCACGACAATTTCGATGCGCGACTTTTGCGGCTTTCCAGCGACGACCGGTTGGCGGTTAAGGCGGGTCCGCGCGACGATCAGATCGACGGCCTGCTCGGCGCTGACGGCGCCGCCGCGTGCGCGAATTTCGCCGCCGGACCAGTTGACGCTTCCGGATTCCGACCGGCTCCAGACAATGATCGGCGCATGTCCGATCAATGCCTCCATCGTCGCCTGGGTCCAATCCTGATTTTCGAGCGCCGTTTCGGCCTGGCTGAGCTTTTCTTCGGTCGTGCGGATGGTGTCTTCCAGCAGCGATGCCTCGCGCACGACGATGCGGATCATTGCGCCCGTGGGTGCGCCGATCAGCTCGTAAGCGCGGCCGCTTGAAGAATGCACCAGAAGGTCAATCGGCTCTCCGGTCATCTCGAGCCGTTCGACGGCGTCCTTCGCTGCGCCGACATCGTCGCCGAGGAAATTGTCCAGGACCCGTCCGATCGAGACATCGGAACAATTGCCCAGAAGGATTTCCGCCGGGGCGGAGATCTGCCGCACAATTCCTTCGGACAACATGAGGACGGCGCCGTCGGAGAGGCCCGCGTCAACGCGCGGAGGAGCATCAACATAGTAAAGTCGCCACACAGCAAACGCTGCGATGATCAGCAACACCGATGCAATGACGACAACGTCACTGCCCGATAGTTGGTTTAGCGCGTCCGCAACCACGTCGGCGAACCTTTCATGCCACTACTTCGACCAGCAGAAACATCACAAACAGCAGAGACTCCTCTTGGTCAGAATAAATTAATCACTCTGAAGTCGTTAACAAAAAATGTTTGTTCGGTAAGATTTAGGCATCAAACTTGAGATTTTCGCCTAAAGCGCGGCGAGACTCTCCCTTTGATACAACCATAGCATGTGCGGGCCATATCATTTCGATAATTGCACCGGTCGGATGGGCAATTTCGGGATTCTGGACTTCGAATCGGGATTCATGTTTTCGCGACCCATCCGTCCCATTCGCAAAAGACAGCGTAGCGCCCGTGCGTTCCAGCAAAGTTCGCGCAATGAAGAGGCCCAAGCCCATGCCCTGATAGGCGCCTTCGCGGGCGGCACGGCTGCCGCGGGCGCGTGAGGAGACATAAGGTTCGCCCAGCTTTGGCAGGATGTCGGGCTTGAAGCCCGGCCCGTCGTCGCCAACGGCGATCCGGAGATTTCCCTCCTCGAGATCCGCATCAATCCAGACATTCGTTCGCGCGAAATCGACGGCGTTCTGGATTGCATTGCGCAGGCCATGGATCAGTTCGGGCGTGCGGGCGACCATGGGCTGTTCGGCATCGGTTTCCGATCCCGCCGCACCGTCCACCCTGACGATCAGTCTTTTTCCACGGCGCGCATGGGGGCGTGCGGCCTCTTCAATCACAGCGGAAATCGGCGCCTGTTTCACGTGGCTGTCGTCGCGCGCGCCTTCGCGCATATCGGCCAAGATTGCGGCGCAGCGGTCGGCTTCGGACCGGATCAGGTCGGCATCTTCGGTCAGCTCCGGGTTATCCTTCAGCTCGCTGGACAGCTCGGCCGCCACCAGTTTGATCGTTGCCAGCGGCGTACCCAATTCGTGCGCCGTTGCCGCCGCGATCCCGCCGATGGCGGAAAGCCGCTGTTCGCGGGCGAGTGCCAGTTGTGTGGCGGCCAGCGCTTCGGACATCGCATAGCCTTCGACGGCGACCCGCCGGCTGTAGAGACCAAGAAAGATGAGCCCGATTGCCAAGGATGCCGCGAAGCCGATCAGGTAGACCGCGGGAACCTGAAGCAGCGAGCCATCGGCATAGACCAGCGGAAAATGCACCTCGGCCATTGTCGGGATCGAGATCAGGGCGGCCAGCCCGAGAACGACAGTCGATTGCAATCGCAGGGCCGTCGCCGCGATGGTCACAGGACCGATGATCAGCACGGCAAATGGATTGCTGAGGCCGCCGGTCAGCATCAGCATCGTCACCAGTTGGGCGAGATCGAAAAACAGCGACATCAATGTACCGCGTTCGGACAGGCGTTTGCCCGACGGGTGGATGATGTGCGCCGCGACATTGAAGGATACCGAGGCCGAGATAACGAGCGCGCAAGCCGGTAGCGGTAACTCAAAATCAAGGATCAGTGTCGCAATCAGGACGGCGCCGATCTGGCCGGTAATCGCCATCCAGCGCAGCATGACCAAGGTGCGCAGGCGGACCCAGTCGCCGCGGGCGCGTGTCTGAAGAAGGAAATGCTGTTCGCTATCGGGCATGGCCACACTATCGGGCGGCAATGCAGGGATGGGAAGCCGATTTCTGGTCAAAGATTTCGTGAGGCCACTTGAACTTGATCCCGGCATTCGCTTTGTCAGGAATGAAGGAGAATCCGATGCAAAAACCCTTTCTGGTCATTGGTGTACTGGTGATCGCAGTGATCGCGGTTTCGGCTGTTATGCTGACATTGCGTGCCGATCCCAAAATCGCCCTGTCTGATGCGATGATGAATGTTGACGGCGCCGATATCGGTGGACCGTTTACATTGGTCGATCAGGCAGGCGCGACGGTGACGGATACGGACGTGATCGATAAGCCGACCCTGGTCTATTTTGGGTATACGTTCTGCCCGGATGTTTGTCCGATCGACGTGCAGGTGATGGTCGATGCCGTCGATATCCTGACCGAAAAGGGCATCGACGTGAAGCCGGTATTCATAACCGTCGACCCGGCACGCGACACGGTTGCGGAATTGTCGGCCTATGCCGAGGCGATGTCGCCGAAGATGGTGGCGTTGACCGGGTCGGATGATCAGATCGCGGCGGTCGCGAAAGAATACAGGGCGATCTATCGCAAAGCCGCAACGGACGAGTCGGTTGCCGAATACCTGATGCAGCACACGGTGTTCACCTATCTGATGCTGCCGGGCAAAGGGTTGGCGGCAATCTTCCGCAACGGTTTTCCGCCGGAACAGATTGCAGGTGATGTCGAGCGCGTGCTGAAGGCCAATTGAACCGGAAGGCTTATTGAACCGGAAGGCCTATTGAACCAGATCGCCTATTGTACCAGGTCGTCGATCGGCACCGACTTGCCGCAGATATTGCGCAGCGCGATCCAGGACCGATCCGATAGGACCGGCTTAAAGATGCCTGCACCGATCCGATCGGCTTCCTTCGCCCGCTCGGCCCGCCCTGACAGGTTCGGGTGGCTGGCCAGGTATTTCAGCGGGCCGTCAATATCGCCGTGTTCTTCCTCCAGCCGGCTGAAGAATGCCGCAAACGGGACTGTCGGCAAACCTGATTTACCCAGCAGGACATACGCCGTTTCATCGGCCAGGCGCTCGGCCTCGCGCTGATGGCTGGCGTTCAGAACGGCATCGGCACCGGCAGCGATGACCGAGGCACCGTAGACGTCGCCCAGCATCAGTCCGATGATCCCTGCAGTTCCCGCGGCGCGCAAGACCCCGCGCACGGGGTCGCGGTTTTTGACATGGCCAATTTCGTGCGCCAGGACACCGGCGACCTCCTCCGGCGTTTCGGCAGCTTCGATCAGTCCACGAAAGATCAGGACGCGGCCACCCGGGACGGCCACGGCGTTGACCATTTCATGATCGATAACGGCGACGCGCAACGGGTAGGGCAGCGACAGGTTCACGGACAATCTGGCCGTCATCAGGTCGAGCGCTGCCGCACCCTCGGGCGCCGTGCAGATGCCCGGCGGGTCGCTGCCGTCGAGCGAGAGTAACGTGGCCAGTTGACCTACGACCGCGTCGCCGAGGGCCTGCTCGCGTTCGGGCGGCACGTAATCGGCCAACTCGTCCGCCAGTCCCGGGATCAGCACGAACAGAATCACTGCTGCAGAACCCAGCGCCCAGGCGCCCCAGAAAAGCGCGCGCCGCACCCCGCCCCGATTTGTCGGGCGACGAAAGAGATGCGGGCATACCTTGCGAATGGCGGCGATCATCTCCGGGTCCGAAAGGACGATACGCTCGTCGCTTTGCAGGTCAGGAACCAATTGGACCGTTTTATCGCCCGGGCTGCTGAGTGTGCGCATGCTGGCCAGCGGCCAATGCGATACGGCGCGGTCGTCAAAGCCAACCATAATCAGCGTTCGGGCCCCGAACGCCAGGACGACTTCGCGCGGCGCGGCCTGCTGGCCGTCATAATAGCGCGCGATAGCTTCGAGCTTGGCGTATTTGTCCAGGGCCGTTGTCAAAATCCGCTCCCGATATCGACGCCCAGCGCGTCGGCAAAGCCGCCCGCCTCGAGCGCGTGATCATGGCCGCGTTGCTGGGCCGTCGCCAGGACGTGCGCATCGGCGATCTGCATCCCCTCGACCTGACGGCGCAGGATCGGCCGGGTCATGAAGATATGATTGAACGCAATCGCCACCGGGATGGCGGCGAGATAGCCTGTCGCGATCACGGCCAGCAATTGCCAGGCGACTTTGCCATCTGTGCGGCGTGCCTCGATCTGGTCCAGGATTTCGGTGAAACGATCTTCGCCGACCAGCGCTGCCCAGAAGACAGCGGCGACAACCATCGCGCCGAAGGCCACAAAAAGTGCGGCTGTCCATACCGCCATGCTGCCGCACAACGTCACGCCGATGACCTCTCCGGTGTCGACGCCGTTGCGGAAACGGGCACCGGCCAGTGTGCGGTGCCGCCAGAAATACCGGAACGCGACAACCCGGTAGCGCAGCATCGCCAGGTAGATCGCGAAATAACCGGTCATCAGCAGCAACGCTGCCGCGGCAACCATGCCTTCGTCTTCAGGGTCCAGAGCAATAAGGACGAACGCGCCGATCGTCATGAGGATACCGGGATAGACCCAGGCCCACGCGCCCAGAAGCGCGGTCCACCGCCCGCCCTGATCGAACTTGAGATCGCCGAACCAGGTCCGGTCGGTCACGAACCGGGTCAGCCGGAAATTCTGGAACGGATAGAGAATGCCCAATGTGATGACGGTCAGCAAGGTCAGCAGAACCGCGCGGCCCGCATAGGCCCAGGCGGCCTGCTCCATCCCGAACCGGATGCCGCGCCAGCGCGTGCGCGCCATGATGTAGCGCTTCGCCCGATAGGTGGCGAAGTAGATCAGCGGCAACGATGCCAGAATCGACAGGTTGATCGCCAGCTCTAACCCCAGCACGTCGTCGGCCGAGATCAGGCCGCCGAATACAAAGGCGATGTTTACGATCGACAGGTAGACCGCCAGGATCGTGAGCGCGACCAGAAAGCCGATCAGCTTTTCGATCCCGGTCCCGGTATATTCGAAAGGATCGCCCTGCAGCCGGATTGCCGACCAATAGTACCGTCGCAGCCGCGTTGTCATCCAGAAGCGGTAAAGACCCAAAGTCAGCACGGTCAGGCAGGCCTGACCCAGCGCCAACCAGAACAATGCCGGTCCTTCGCGCACATACTCTGCACGAATGGGATCGGGGCGGACAGGGTCGGGGTGATGCCCTGGCCCGGCTGCCGCCGTCTCCAGCCTCCAGTCATTCATGCGCCCGGGTCCCTGCTGCCTCGGGGCCAAGTATGCCGGATGCTGGCGGGCGTGTCACGGCGATGGCTCGCCTTTGCGCGAAATCGCGGTTATAGTTCCGGTCGAGGGGTGGATGACGAAGGCTGGAGGTCTCCATGCTGTCCCGATTGTTTCTGATTGCAGCCGCGGCAATGCTGGCAGGCTGTGCAACCATGACACCGGCGGAACGCGCCGATGCCTGCCGCAGCACGGATTGGCAGCGCTATGGCGTGAACGACGGCAAACTGGGTGTTCCACCATCTGCCCGGGAGGGCGTATTCGAGGCCTGCGGCGAAGTTGGCCATCCGGTCGATCTGGCGGCTTATGAAAGTGGCCGGGGCGAAGGGTTGCTGGGCTATTGCACGGTCGAGAACGGTTATCGTGTGGGATATGAAGGCCGTCGCTATGCCAAGGTCTGCCCGGCGGCGTTGGAGAAAGATTTCTTGCAGGGGTTCCGGCGCGGCCGGCGCGAACGCCCGTCTTTTGCGTTTTACCCGCGGATTGGCGTGGGCATTGGCACCGGCGGGGTGCGAACCAGTATCGGCGTCGGTGTCGGGAGTTATTGGGGCCATCGCCATCCCGGGCCTTATACGCCGCCATACTGGTGCGGTTATTGGTTTGCAGGTTGCCGGTAGCGATTGGCCGCCACCGTCTTTTAGTGAATTCTCAACCATCCTCTTCGATCCTGCGCCGGACCACGACTGGCGGAGAATCCGATCATGCGTTTTGTTGTCCTTGGCCTGGTGGCCGCGATTGCGCTGGCGGGCTGCCGCGCGCCTTACTTGTCCGAATATTCCGATGCGATCGTGCAATCCGACGACCTGCCGGAGCCGGGCCTTGGGGCCGCCGCTTTGACGGCCTGGTTCGAGGAGCGGGGTTATGTTGCCGGACCCCGGGTTCTGCAGGCGGAGGCAGAGTTGCGGCGCAGGCCCGGCGATCCTCTGGTCTATTCGCTGCCAGCGGAGCGAAGGTGGTGGCTGACCGCGCACCGAACCATCAAGCATGTGTGTGTGACCCGCCGAACAATCTATTATAGGGTCGCAGTGAGCGGCGATCTGGTCAGAGCGATCTACAATCACGGGTCGCGATGTTAATGAACTGAACACCAGGGGGGTCGGATGTACAAAGTTGTGGGATCGCCACGCACGCGGACAATGCGCGTGTTGTGGATGCTGGAAGAACTGGGTCAGGACTACGAGATCTCGCCGCAGCCGCCCCATTCAGACCCGGTGGTCGTCGGCAATCCGGGCGGTAAGATCCCGACCCTGCACGACGGGGACACGATCCTGTCGGATTCGGTAGCGATTTGTACCTATCTGGCCGACAAGCATGGTCAGTGTTCGCACGCTGCCGGGACCCCGGCCCGCGGCCATCAGGACGCGATGACCCAATTTGCGCTGGAGATGATCGACGGCACGCTGTGGACCGCATCAAAAAATACGTTCGTTCTGCCGGAGGAACGCCGGGCGCCAGAGATTGTGCCGGTGTGTCTCTTTGAATGGGACAAGGCGATGACGACCCTTGCCGCCCATATTGATGGCAAAGAGTTCATTGCGGGCGATCAGTTCACGATCCCCGATCTGGTCATTGCCCACTGCGCGGGTTGGGCGAAGAACATCAAATTCCCGATACCGGAGGGCGCGGTGGCCGACTATATGGCGCGGATGCGGGCGCGCCCGGGATTGGCGAGCGCCATGGCGCGGGGCGAGGAAGCGCAACCGTCCAGTTGACGCGGGGCTGCGCGGCTCCGGTGAACTTCAGACGGCTTGCCGGGGCCAGCGCCTGAATGTTGCGCCGCTTGTGGGTTCAGGCACTCGCTATTCGCCGTCAGGTTTGTAGGTGAATAGCCCGCAGCCGCCATCTGCCTGCCAGGTGTCGGCCGCCGGAACCAGCGGTGGATCGCGCCAGTCCCCGACATTCATCACCCAAAGCCCATCGTTGTGCTTGTGCCAGGTAAATCCGGTAACAGGCTTCGAGAAACAGAAGTCCTGACCGTTTGTCAGTTTGGACGGCGGTTCCGGGAAGGCATAAATCCCGTCGGCGAACTTGCGGATCGGGATCTTTTGCCCGTCCGAGGTGGTTAAAAAGTCCTTGCCGATCACGATGTCACCGATCCCGATGATCGAAGCCATGCGAAACTTGTCGCCGGTTGCCGCGTCATAGGCCGCGTTGGTCGGCGGTGAACTGCCAGCCTGTGCGCCCTGCTGACCGGGCATGGCAGTTGTCAAAAGGGCGGCGACCGCCAGCATGCAGATCATCCGCATTGCGTTCTCCTTCTCGGGCTGCTCGATCTGAGCGGGGCCAGTCTATCGCGGAAGAGAGGTCTGCGGAACGGTCAGCGTCCGGAATTCTGTGACCCGGGTTCAAAATATGCTGGCGCTCCCGCGGGCGATCAGTTTCCGGACAGCAACCGGCGGGCGATGACCTGGGCCTGAATTTCGGCCGCGCCTTCGAAGATCGAGAGGATGCGGGCATCACACAGGATGCGGCTGATCGGGTACTCCAGCGCGAAACCGTTGCCGCCATGGATCTGCAAGCCATTGTCGGCGGCGGCCCAGGCGATGCGGGCCGCCAACAGTTTGGCCATGCCCGCTTCGAGATCGCAGCGCCGGTCCTGATCCTTTTCGCGCGCCGAATGATAGGTCAATTGACGGGCGATCATCACCTCGACCGCCATCATCGCCAGTTTCGAGGCGACGCGCGGGAAGGCGATCAGAGATTTGCCGAATGCCTGGCGGTCCTGAGCATAGCGCAGGGCAACCTCCATCGCGCATTGCGCAACGCCGATGGCGCGGGCGGCTGTCTGGATCCGTGCCGATTCAAACGTACGCATCAGTTGCTTGAAGCCCTGACCTTCTTCGCCGCCCAGCAGCGCATCGCCGGGAACGCGGTGGCCGTCCAGCGCGACAGTGTATTCCTTCATACCGCGATAGCCGAGCACCTCGATCTCGCCGCCCGCTATCGTCGGGTCGGGGAAGGGTTCATCCGATGTGCCGCGGGTTTTCGGCGCCAGGAACATCGACAGGCCGCGATAGTCGGATGTTTCCGGATCGGTGCGTGCCAGAACGGTCATCAGATCGGTGCGGCCTGCATGGGTGATCCAGGTCTTGTTGCCCGTCAGCACCCAATCGCCGCCATTCCGTGCCGCCCGGGTTTTCAGCGCGCCGAGGTCGGATCCGGTGTTGGGTTCGGTGAAAACTGCGGTGGGCAGAATCTCGCCCGATGCGATCTTGGGCAGATAGTGGGCCTTTTGCGCGTCGGTACCGCCGCCCAGGATCAGCTCGGCGGCAATTTCGGACCGGGTGCCGAGTGAGCCGACGCCGATATAGCCGCGGGAAAGTTCCTCCGAGACGACGCACATGGCGGTCTTGCCGAGGCCGAGCCCGCCATGTTCTTCGGGTATCGTCAGGCCGAAGACGCCGAGTTCGGACATTTCCTCGACGATGGCGATGGGGATCAGTTCGTCGCGCAGGTGCCAGCCATGGGCAGCGGGAACAACCCGGTCATCGGCAAAGCGCCTGAACTGATCGCGGATCATCTCGTATTCTTCGTCCAGACCCGTTGTCCCGAAGCTGGCCGCGCCTTCCTGTTCGGCCATCAGTTCGGCCAGGCGCATGCGGACGGCGTCTGAGTTGCCGTGCTGGGTCAGCCATTGCACCGCGTCGGTCATCAGCGTGCGCTGGTCGTCTTGCGACAGGCCGATATCCTGGGGGCGGCCGACCTCGCCCTGGCTCATCGGGATGCCGCCATAGATCTGCCAGAGGTATTCGCCAAAGCCGATCTGCAGGATCAGTTGTTCGATTTCGCCGAAGCTGCCATCTGCCGACAGCCGTTCGGCCCAGCCGTGCAACTGGGCAAGAGCCTCGGCATAGGTGGCGAGCCAGGCATAGGCATGGGCACCATATTGTGCGCCATCGAGGGCGGTGGCCGAAACGCGGCCATCGACTTTGACCCGGGTTGAAAGGCGTTCGCGGGCCAGTTCCGAGAGCGCGCGCGCGCTTTGAGCGGCGGAGGCGGTGCGGTCCAGCAAGGTGTCCGGGGACACGGTTTCAGCGGCGGTCGCGGCGCTCATCCAGGCTCTCCTGATCGGGCGGTCATGTTGCGCCGCGCCATGATTGTTTCGCATTTGCGAAGGTGTCTAGCCAGCGCCGATCCCGGCGTCAATCGTGCGAAAGAAAATTTCGCGACAATTCGAAGGGGCAGAACATCCTTGCGCGCAAATCCGGTTTGCGGCGCGGCAGGCGCCCGCCGGTTTCGCTGCAATCGCGGTTCGGATAGAAGACCGGCACCTCTGCTGCTGGATAACCGTTGTGACGACCTCGCTTGCCGATCCGCAACTTCTGACGCTTGCCGCAATCGCGGCGATCATGACTGTTGGCGGGTTCGTGAAAGGCGCGGTCGGTTTCGCGATGCCGATGATCTCGCTGGCGGGACTGGGCCTGTTTCTGTCCGCGCAGGAGGCCATCGCTTTGGTGGCCATTCCGGCGGCGTTGTCGAATGTCTGGCAGACCTTGCGTCAGGGACTGGGACCGGCGCTGGAGACATTGCGGCGGTTCTGGCTGATCAACCTGGTGATGGCGGCGGTGTTGGCGGCGGCGGCACAATTGGTGCCGCATATCGCTTCGGATACGCTTTATGTGATTTTGGGCGTGACCGTCGGGCTGGCGGCCATCACACAGCTTTTCGGATGGCGGCCGCAAGCGCGCAGGGACATGCGCGGTGTCGCGGCGCTGGAGGCGGGGATTGGTGGCGCCGCAGGTGTGATCGGCGGGATCACCGGTGTGTGGGGTCCAGTCGTGCTGTATTGGCTGATCGCGCTGAACACAGAGAAGCGCGAACAGATCAGAATGCTGGGCGTTTCGTTTCTGATCGGCTGGTGCGTTCTGACCGGTGCACATCTGGGAAGCGGGATCTTGAATGCGGCAACGCTGCCGATTTCCGCGGCGATGCTGATCCCGGTCCTGGCCGGAATGTGGTTGGGAATGAAGGTGCAGGACAGGGTCGATCAGGCATTGTTTCAAAGGCTGACGTTGATCGTGCTGTGCGTCGCTGGGCTGAACCTTTTGCGGCGCGGGCTGATGTAGGCTGCCGGCCCGGCTGACCGTGGCCTAGGCCGTTGTCGAAACGCCGGCGCGGCGGGGATCGCCCGCTGCTTCCAATCCGCCCTTTGCGTCGCGCCGGACGGCGTGGACCCCGCCGAAGAACATCGAACGGTCCGGCCATGCGCGCGCCTGTGGCCAGTCGCGCAGGATCGTCTCGCGCATCTGATCGCCGCCGATATCTTCGAAATCGACGGATGGCGGATCGCCTGCTTCGACATGGACGCGCGGCGCTTCGATCGCGGTGTCGAGGCGGGCGTTGCGGTCGATGATTTGGGTCAGAACCTGAACCAGCGCTGATCTGATCCGGTTCGATCCGCCGGATCCAAGCATCGCCATGGCTCCGCCCGGCCAGTCGACGACCATCGGTGCCATCATCGAGGCAAGGCGCCGGTTGGGTTTCCACTGCTCGAACCCGCCGGGCATAAGATCTTCCTCGCCCAGCATGTTGTTGGGCATTATCCCGGTGCCGGGCGCGATCAGGCCGCAGCCTTCGCCGTTGGAGAGTGTCAGTGCAGCGCCCATCCCGTCGCCGTCGACAATGGAAATTTGCGTTGTGCCGCGGGTTGCGGCTGCGCGCCCGGCAATTTCGGTCCTGTAACGAGAGACCAACCCGGGCGACAGCAGCCGGGCGGCGCCCTGCGGGTCGTTGTCGAGCGCGGCCTGAATGCGTGCCCGCGTCGTCGCCTCCAGCGCGCTGGCCATCGCTGCGTCGCTGGCTGCCAGCGGCAGGATTTGCAGCGCGAAGGCGATAAGGGCGCCGCCCAGCGATGGCGGCGGGTTCAACGAGATCCGGGCGCCTTTGCGGTCGATTGTCAGGGGGCTGCGCCATTCCGGGGAATAATGCGACAGATCGGCCATTGTCAGGTGGCCAGCGGCATCGGTCAGCCGGACAAGCGCCTGGGCAACCTCGCCTTCCGTGACGAACCGGGGGCCTTCATGGGCAAAGACTTCGAGGACATCTGCATAGTCCGAATTGCGGTAGATGGCGCCTTCCGTTAGGGGGTCGCCGTCCCGGCAGAAGATGTCCCTTGTATCGGGGCCCGCTGTCAGGATTGCACCGACGATCCGGCCGAGTTCGGCCTGATATCCGGTGACAGTGACACCCTGCCGGGCGGCTTGGATCGCGGGTTCAGCCAGCACGGGCAGCGGCAGGTGTCCAAAGCGCGCATGCGCCTCGGCCAGGCCGGGGGCGACGCCCGGTGTCGCAACAGCGCCAGCGCCGACATGGAATTCCTGGGTCGTGGTTCCGAATTCAGCCTGGATTGCGCGGAAGTCGACATCCGGCAGCGGCTTTTTCCGGCCGGGGGTTTGAACAAAGAAGTCAAGCAGGCGGGTTTGTCCGTCCGCCTCGCGCACCATCAGGAAGCCGCCACCCAGAAGACCTGCAAGAACAGGCTCGGCAACTGTGGCGGCTAGCGCGGCGGCAATGGCAGCGTCGACGGCGTTGCCGCCAGCATGCAGGATCTCTTCGGCGGCTTGGGCGGTAACGCGGTGGCCGCAAGCGATGGCGTAGGACATCAGATCGCCCCGATCGGTGCAGTGCCAGGTCGCCGGTATCCCGCCGCCACGGGGTTTTAGGCCGCTTTCGGCGCGGCAGCCTTTACCTCGTCACCGACATGGGGCTCGTACTGGGCGAAATTGTCGATGAACATGCGAACCAGATCGCCCGCGGCTTTGTCGTAGGCCGAGGCATCGCCCCAGGTTTGGCGCGGGTTCAGAAGAACGTCGGACACGCCCGAGCACGATAGCGGCACCTCGAACCCGAAGTTATCGTCATTGCGGAATTCGCCCAGCGCCAACGATCCGTTCAAGGCGGCGGACAACAGCGACCGGGTCGCTTTGATCGGCATACGCGAACCGGTGCCGTAACCCCCGCCGGTCCAGCCGGTGTTGACCAGCCAACAGGTGACATCGTTCGCGGCGATCTTTTCGCGCAGGAGGGCGCCGTAAACCTCGGGGCGGCGTGTCATGAACGGGGCGCCGAAACAGGTCGAGAACGTCGATTGCGCGCCTTGCAGCCCCTTTTCGGTGCCTGCAACCTTGGCCGTAAAGCCTGAAAGGAAGTGATATTCGGCCTGTGCCGGGTTCAGCCGTGCAATCGGCGGCATGACACCGAAAGCATCGCAGGTCAGCATCACGATGTTTTTGGGAATGCCCGCATTGCCGGTGTCAGACGCGTTCGGGATGTAATCGAGCGGGTAGGCGCAGCGCATATTCGGGGTCAGGCTGTCGTCTTCGAAGTCCAGCGCCTTTGTGTGTTTGTCGTAAACCATATTTTCGACGACGGTCGAGAACATCGAGGTTGTGGCAAAGATCTCGGGCTCGGCCTCGGCGCTGAGATTGATTGTCTTGGCATAGCAACCACCTTCAAAATTGAAGATGCCGGTATCGGTCCAGCCATGTTCGTCATCGCCCAGCAATGTGCGGCTGGGATCGGCGGACAGCGTGGTTTTACCGGTGCCGGACAGGCCGAAGAAGATGGCGCTGTCATTGGTATCGCCGGGCGCGTGATTGGCAGAGCAGTGCATCGGCATCACACCCTTGCCCGGCAAGATGTAGTTCATGACCGAGAAGATGCCCTTCTTGTTCTCGCCAGCATAGGAGCTGTCGCCGACCAGGATCAGACCCTGAGCGAAGTTAACGGCAATCACGGTTTCGGACCGGCAGCCATGGCGTTCCGGGTCGGCTTTGAAGCCGGGGCAGTTTACCACCATGAACTCGGGAACGAACGCGGCAAGTTCGGCGACTTCGGGGCGGCGCAGCATGTGGCGAATGAAAAGCGAGTGCCAGGCCAGTTCGTTGACCATGCGGACTTTCAGGCGGTTTTCCGGGTCGGCACCGCAGTAAAGGTCCTGAACATAGAACTCGCGGCCCTTCATCCAGTCGAACATGTCGGCCTTCAGAAGCTCGAACTTTGCCGGGTCCATCGGCTTGTTGTTCTCCCACCAGACGGTGTCTTCAACCGATGGTTCGCGCACAACAAATTTGTCCTGTGGGCTGCGCCCGGTGTGCTTGCCGGTTTCGCAAAGAAATGCGCCACCCTGACCAAGTTCGCCTTCGCCGCGAAGGATTGCTGCCTCGACCAGGGCTGCTTCCTGAAGATTGTAGTGGACTTGCCCCAGTCCAGCGATACCGGCCTTGTCAAGACCGTGCGACGTGTTGAAGACGCCCTTTTCCATGGATCGCTGTCCTCCTGATTCATTTTTCCGGGGCGATTCCCGGCCACCCCTGGCCGGTGCCGGTCCTGAGAACGCAGGTCCGACCGGATTGCGCGGTGCGGGATCGATTCCGACCCCCGGTTTGGGCGCGTCTATAACGCCCCCGCACTGTGGGCGTCCATAGGTGAACCTGTGCCAAATTGCCCATCTGTGTCCCACACGCTGTCAATTGGGTGTTCCAGGATAGCCGAGGATGTTTATCTGTGTCGTCTGTTGTAATTCTGGGTTGGATGGGCTTAGTCAGATACCCGTAATGGTGGCGCAAGCGCACAGGGTTCGCTTGGCGTGTTGGGCTGAGTCATGTAATCACTGGTTTGACTGATATTCCGAACGGGGATGAAATGGCGATAATCGCGCTGGTCGACGATGACCGGAACATTCTCACATCTGTGTCGATGGTGCTTGAAGCAGAAGGCTTTGAAGTGCGGACATATACCGATGGGGCCTCGGCACTGGCAGCGTTGAGCCAGGCCGAACCGGATCTGGCGATCCTGGACATAAAGATGCCACGCATGGACGGGATGGAGCTGTTGCGGCGGCTTCGTTTGAAGTCGGACGTGCCGGTGATCTTTCTGACCTCGAAGGACGAAGAGATCGACGAGGTTATCGGCTTGCGCATGGGCGCCGACGACTATGTGCGCAAACCGTTTTCGCAGCGGTTGCTTGTGGAACGCATCCGTGCCGTTCTGCGCCGCCGGGAAGCCGCGGACGACAATGCCGCGGAGCGCGCCGAATCTGAAAAGGTCATCAAGCGCGGTAAGCTGGAGATGGACCCGCTGCGCCATTCCACATTGTGGGAAGGCGATCCGGTGACTTTGACGGTCACCGAATTCCTGATCCTGCATGCGCTGGCACAGCGCCCGGGTTTCGTGAAGAGCCGCGATCAGCTTATGGACGCGGCCTATGACGATCAGGTCTATGTGGATGACAGGACCATCGACAGCCATATCAAGCGCATCCGCAAAAAGTTTCGCGAAGTGGCCGATGACTTCAATTCGATCGAGACGCTTTATGGTGTTGGATATCGGTACCGAGAGGTCTGAAATTTAGGTGCTGGAGCGGGCAGAAGAATCCCAAGGCCTGCTCGGTCCGGTTGGGCTGGACGACCGGCCGCGCCCGGCATCGTCGCGTGAGCGCATCGTCAAGGGCCTGAAGCAGTCGGCGTCCTTTTCGTCGCTGCAACGGCGGATCATCTTTTTCAACCTGTTTGGCCTGGCGCTGCTGGTAGCCGGGATGACCTATCTGTCCAATGACCGCCAGAACCTGACCCAGGTTTATGTCGACGCATTGCGCACACAGGTCGAGATCATTGCCATTGGCGTTGCTGAAACGGCGGGTATCGAGGGCGATGTCGCCCCGATGATCGACCCTGAAAAAGCGCAAACGGTTCTGGCACGGCTGGCGAAACCCGCGGGCGTGCGCATCAGGCTGTATGACGCCGGCGCACAGATCATGACGGATACATTCTATCTGGATGGCGCGCCGGAGGCCGGTGAAGAAAGCGCAAGTTCCGAGGCCGGAGAGGAAGGCGCCACGGATGTCTTTGACAGGGTCGAAAGGGTTTATGACCGGATGTCCGGCTATCTGGGCGAGGAAGCCGAGATATACTCGGAGGGACCCAGCAGAGGTGTCAGTAAAGACGATGAAGTGGTTCACGCGACAGGCGGGCAGACGGCGCACAAAGTTCGGCTGAGCCGCGAAGGCGAAATCGTCGTCTCGGTCGCAATGCCGATCGTCAAATTTGAAACTGTTCTGGGTGTCGTCCAGCTTTCGACTGTCGGCGGCGCCATCGAACGGCTGGTGCGCGAAGAGCGGCGCGCGGTCCTGGAGATCTTTTTCCTGGCCGCGATTGTGTCGGTCCTGATGTCGATCCTGCTGGCCAATCTGATTGCCAGCCCGATCCGGCAATTGGCCAAAGCCGCCCATGTCGAAGGCGGTGGTGCAGGTAGTCAGATCGCGGCCAATCTGCCCGAGATCCCAGATTTGACCCATAGAACCGACGAGATCGGCGAGCTTTCCGGTGCGCTGATCAGAATGACCGGAGCGATCTATCAGCGGATCGACGCGATTGAGAGCTTCGCCGCCGACGTCGCGCACGA
Source organism: uncultured Limibaculum sp. (assembly GCA_951813525.2). Classification (GTDB taxonomy): domain Bacteria; phylum Pseudomonadota; class Alphaproteobacteria; order Rhodobacterales; family Rhodobacteraceae; genus Thermohalobaculum. The sequence continues at coordinate 537,594 of CATOTJ020000001.1, read as the reverse complement.
GATCAAGAACCCGCTGACATCGCTGCGTTCAGCGGTCGAGACCATGCATTATGCGCGTACGGACGAGCAGCGCCAGAAGCTGTTGGACGTCATATTGAATGACGTCAAACGGATGGACCGTCTTGTCACCGATATTTCCAATGCTTCGCGATTGGACGCCGAACTGGTCCGGGAGCGGATGGAGCGTTTCGATCTGGGCGAGTTGATCACCATGTTGGCGGGCGTGATCCAGAGCGAGGGCGAAGAACGGGGCGTAAGGGTCATCACAGACCTGCCCAAAGGACAGTTGATGGCGCAGGGCCTGGAAGGCCGTCTGGCGCAGGTCATCACCAATCTTCTGACGAATGCGCTGAGCTTTGCGCCGGACAACAGCGCGTTGACTGTGGCTGGTCACGTGCTGCCAGATGGCAAGGTATGCGTGACCGTTGAAGACCAAGGTCCGGGCATTCCGCCGGAAAATGTCGATTCGATTTTCGAACGGTTCTATTCCGAGCGGCCCGCCAGCGAGGCGTTCGGGAACCATTCCGGGTTGGGCCTTTCGATATCCCGTCAGATTGTCGACGCCCATGGCGGCAGGATATGGGCTGAAAATGTGCCTGACCCAACGAACGCTGACCAACCCCTGGGCGCCCGATTCACGTTCGAGATCCCGGGTTGAGATGGCGGCGGCGACGCAGACCTTGCACGCCAGTGCTGTGGCCGTATCGGGTCGCGGCTGTCTGATTGTCGGAAAATCGGGTGCGGGCAAGAGCACATTGGCGCTGGAGATGATTTCTGCGGGTGCTGCGCTGATTTCGGACGACCAAACGGTTTTGCGCTGCGATGGCGGCGAAACTGTTCTGCAAAGCCCTGCGCAAACGGCCGGAATGATCGAGGTGTATGGTGTTGGCATGATCCGCCTGCCGCATTCGTCGGCCCGGCTGTCGCTGGTCGTCGATTTGGACAGGGCGGCGGGACGGATGCCGCCGAGGCGTTATCGGCACTTGCTTGGCTGCGTCTGCCCGGTCATCCTCGGGCACCGGATGAAGGGTCTTTCTTCGATTCTTGCTCTGGTTCTGGGGCACTGCGATGAGATCCCGGCTTGGACCGGGGTGAACGTGAGCGATGGTTACGACCACAATTAAGGACCGGGAGGCGAACCGCCTGGCGCCGTTGGTGCTGGTCGTGACAGGCATGTCGGGTGCGGGGCGCACGACGGCAATTCATGCGCTGGAAGACCTTGGATATGAGGCGCTGAACAACTTTCCGCTATCCTTGTTCGAAGCGCTGATCGAACCGGTTGTGGGCACGTCTGCGCCGATCGCGATCGGTGTCGAGACACGCACACCCGCGGGTTTTCTACCCGGGCCTTGAACGAGACGGTCGACAAGATCCGCACGCAGTGGCGCGCCGGGGCGATCCTGGTCTTTCTGGACTGCAATGACGAGGTTCTGATCTCGCGTTTCAGCCAAACACGCCGCCGACATCCGTTGGCACCTGCAGAAGACCCGGCGACAGGCATCGCGCGAGAGCGTGACATGATGGATGAGGTTCGCGAGCGTTCGGATGCGGTGATCGATACGACCTATATGACGCCGCACGAGTTGAAGGCCGAGCTGGAGGCAAGGTTCGCGCTGGATCAGTCGCAGGGGCTTTCGGTCACTGTGAAGTCTTTCAGCTATAAGCGCGGCACGCCAAGCGGTGCGGATATGGTCCTGGATTGCCGTTGCCTGAGGAACCCTTATTGGGAGGAGACTTTGAGGGCGCTTGACGGGACGGACGGCAGGATACAGGGTTTCGTCCGCGAAGATCCGCTGTACCAAGGGTTCTATGACAGGCTGGTCGACATGGTGACGCTGCTGCTGCCGGCCTATCGGGCCGAGGGCAAGACCCACTTTACGGTGGCGTTGGGGTGCACCGGTGGGCGGCATCGCTCGGTCACGATGGCCGAGCAGCTTGCGGCGGATCTTTCCGAGCGTGGATGGCCGGTTTCGCTGCGTCACCCGGAATTGGAACGACGAAAAGGCGTGCAATGATCGGGATTGTCATCGTGGCCCATGGCCCGCTTGCCGCTGCGCTTTTGCATGCGACCGAGCATGTTGTCGGGCCGCAGGCCAACACGAATGCAATCGCCATCGGACCGAATGACGATCTGCGCAGCCGCCAGGCGGATATCGACGGCGCTGTCCACGACGTGAACAATGGCAACGGCGTTGTGATTGTCACCGATATGTTCGGCGGGACCCCATCGAACCTGGCGCACGGCGCCATGACGGGGCCGGATGTCGAGGTGGTTTACGGTGCCAGTCTGCCATTGCTGGTCAAGTTGGCAAAGATGCGCCACAAGCCACTGGGCGAGGCGGTTGCTGCCGCGATTGCGGCGGGGCAGAAGTATATGAATTCGGCCGGGTCGATCCTGGAGCCGCAAAGAACGGCCTGACGCCCTGCTGACCCGGACCCTCACCATCTGCAATTCGAAAGGTTTGCACGCCCGTGCATCGGCCAAGTTTGTCGAAACGGTCGAGCGTTTTGATGCCATCGCCCGCGTCAGCCGTGAGGGTCAAACGGTTGGCGGAGATTCGATCATGGGCCTTCTGATGCTGGCCGCTTCTGAAGGTTGCGAGATCGAGGTCAGTTGCGATGGTGCCGAGGCCGAAGCCCTGATGGATGCCTTGGCCGCCCTGGTTGCCGATCGTTTCGGCGAGGGCGGCTGACGCGGCCGCCAGTGAATTTACCGATCCCGCCGGGTGCCGGGGCGAAATTCTGACCGGCCGAACCGGTCCGGCGCCGCGAAATCGGGATTAGCTATAGAATTAGAGCGATTGGCACAGATGCCCGCCGTCGACCGGCAGGACCGCGCCGGTGATGAACGAGCCCCGCGAGCCGAGAAGCAGCTCGACCGGGCCTTCCAGCTCTGCCGGGTCGCCAAATCGGCCCATCGGGATGCCCGCTGCGATCTTTGCGCCCCTATCCGATAGCAGAAAACTGCTGGTCATCTCGGTCGGGAAATAGCCGGGCGCCAAGGCGTTGACGCGGATGTTCATAGGTGCCCATTCCAATGCCAGCGCTTTGACCAGATGGGCGACACCGGCCTTTGATGCCGCGTAGGCAGCAACGCCCAAGCCCGGTCGCAGACCAACAACCGAGGATGTCGCCAGGATCGACCCGCCGCCGCCTTGCGACATGATCTGGGCTGCTTCCCGGCAACAGCGGAAGACACCGTTCAGATTGATTTCGATCTGATCGTTCCAGTCGTCTTCGCCCATTTTCAGCGCGGGCACGCCGCGCGAGATGCCAGCGTTGGCGAAAAGGCCGTTCAATCCGCCCATAAGCCCGGCGGCCTTGGCCATGCCGCGCACGACGCTTTCGGGGTCGGTGACATCCATTTGCACAGGGTGCAGGCGGTCCGACCCGGCAGCGAGTTCTTCCAGCGCGTCGAACCGGCGCGCGGCGGCGGCCACATCGGCCCCAGCAGCGGCCAGAGATCGTGCGATATGGGCGCCGATGCCACTGGACGCACCGGTGACAACGATTTTCATGCCTGCAACGGACATGGGCTTCCTTTCAGCGGTATCCGGGTGGGGGACTACATTCGCAACCGGTAGGTCTGGACCGGATCGTGGACGGTTTTGCCGTCTTCTTCGCGCACTTCCCACAACACGAAATCGGTCGCCGGAAACGGTCCGGCGGTCATACCAGATCGGCGCGAACAAAAGCTGAGGATCATTTTCATGTCGTGCGCCGCCAACTGGCCGAACTGCGCGATCTCGATCCCCGCGGTCCATTTCTGGTGCGGGATATCGACCCCTTCAACACGCGCGACCCGTGTCACCTGGCGGTGCAGTTTCTTCAGCTGGGTTCCGTCCTCGATGCTGGCAAGCAGGGAGGTCGGCGAGGCGCCGCCTTCGGTTTCGAGCCCTGCAACCTTGATATAGAAGGGGCCGACCTGAACTTGCGATAGCGCGGTGACAAGTTTCTCGATCATCCAATCGGGCTGCTCGCCGATATCGGCGATGGCGACGTGCATGTTGTCGCCGGCGATGTGCTGGCCCGTGTCCAGCCCGCCCAACGCTTTTTCCAACACAGATTGGACCTCGCCCGGTATTGGTATTCCAACAATCGTTTTTTTCATCAGTTTCCCCCCATCTGCGCCCAAAGCCGTTCCGCCATGACGCCCGTCTTGGCCTCGATTGCCTCGCAGGCATCCAGGATCAAATCTTCCCGGAACCTGCGCCCGACAACCTGTACGCCAATTGGCAGCCCGTCGTGAAACCCGGCTGCAATATTCCCTGCGGGCAGCCCCAGGAAGTTCATCGAATAGGACCAGATCCCGGCACCGAGCACTTCGCGGACGCCATCGGCGCCCTCGGTGTCGCGGTCCCATTTGAACGGCAGCGTGGGTAGGAACGGCGTCAGGATCAGCGGCCACTCGGCCAAAAAGTTGGTCCAGGCACGCACATATTTCGATCTGCGGCCCATCGCGGTCAGCAGGTCTTTGCCGGAATAGGGGTCGAAGTGCTTCTCATACTCGGCGAAGATCGACTTGATCGTCTCGGATCCGTGCTTTTCGATATCGTCGCCGAGCAGGGCAATCGTTTCGCCGAACAGGCATTTGTTCGCCTCCCACGCAGTTTCGCGCAGCATCGGCGGGTCGATCTCGACCACTTCATAGCCTGCATCGGAAAGTGCGGCGGCGGCGTTGTCCAGGGCCTGTTCGACCGCCGGGTGCAGTTCGAATTCGAACATTTCCTTTGTGAAGGCAACCTTGCGCGGCACATCACGGGCGCCCTGCCATGGCACCGGCGCCTGCCAAGGATCGTTCGGGTCCGAGCCGATCAGCGTTTGCATGGCCAGGCGAACATCGCCCACCGCCCGGCAGATTGCCCCCTGGACCGACATGATCTGCGACAGCGGCCCGCGTTCGGCAGGGGCCGAAGGGTTGAAGGCCGGAACCCGGCCCAGGCCCGGCTTGACCGTTGCAGCCCCCGTTGCCCAGGCCGGATACCGCAACGAGCCGCCGATATCGTTGCCATGGGCGATTGCGCCCATGCCGGACATCACGGCGGATGACGCGCCACCTGACGACCCGCCCGATGTGACCCAGTCGTTCCAGGGTGAATACGTCCGCCCGTGCAGGTCGTTTACGGTGGTTGCCCGGAACGAAAATTCCGGCGTGTTTGTGCGGCCAATGACGATGGCGCCCGCGTTCTTCAGGTTTCGCACGACGGGTGCGTCGCCAGGGGCGATCACGTCCTTGAATGCGGTGACGCCGTTCGTGGTGGCGCAACCCGTCTGATCGATATTGACTTTGATGGTGACGGGAACGCCCTGCAGCGGCCCCGGCCGGGCGCCATCTGCCAAGCGTTTGTCGGCGGCGGCGGCATCGGCGATCGCCTGATCGCCCAGATCGTGGACGACGGCATTCAGGCGGCCGTTAACCTCGCGCATACGGTCAACTGCCGCGCCGACGGCATCTGAGCACGTCAATTTACCGGCCGCGACCCCGGCGGCGATATCGCATGCGCTGGCCTGCCATAGAGGTGCGGTGGCGTCGGACATTCTGAACTCTCCCTGCTGTTGTCACAACTATGCCCGACGGCGCGCCTTTGCCAGCGTGGCGGGCGACAGATCGCATTGGTGGTGAAGGTCCGCTCTGATAGCCTGCTGGCCAGAGCGGCAATTCGACGGGATACGAGATCCAGTGCATGGGATTGAGGCAGATTGAACGCACGGGATTTGATCCGGCCGCGTGATCGTGGGTTTTGGTGCGAGGCGGGCGGCTTTCACATCGATCCGGGGGTCGCGGTCGAAAAAGCGATTGTCACCCATGCGCATGCCGATCATTGCAGGCCGGGGCACAAGGCGGTTCTGACCAGCCCGGAGACCGCCGAGATCGCAAGGGTGCGGTATGGCAACACTGCCTTTGGCCGGATAGAGGCAGTCGCCTATGACACACCGCAACGTATCGGCGATGTCACGGTCACGCTGGTCCCGGCAGGCCATGTCCTGGGGTCGGTCCAGGTGGTCATCGAGGCAGGCGGCAAACGCGCGGTTATCTCTGGCGACTATAAATGTACACCCGACCCGACTTGTGCGCCGTTCCGGGCGGTCGCCTGTGATCTTTTCGTGACCGAGGCGACGTTCGGCCTGCCGGTTTTTCGCCACCCCCCGGTCAGGGACGAGATCGACCGGCTTTTGGTGTCGGTTGCCCGGTTTCCCGACCGCTGCCATGCAATTGGCACCTATGCGTTGGGAAAGGCGCAGCGCCTGATCGCCGAGTTGCGTGCCGCCGGGTATCATCATCCGATCTGGATACACGGGGCGCTGGCGGAACTGTGCAGCGTTTACGAGCGGTTGGGGATTGCCCTTGGGCCGTTAAAACAGGCGACAGAGGCCAGGAAAGGCGAACTTGTCGGGCAAATCGTCCTGGCGCCGCCGGGCGCGTTGAATGACCGCTGGGGCCAACGCCTGCCCGACCCGGTGATCGTTGGTGCGTCAGGTTGGATGCGCGTGCGCCAACGGGCGAAACAGCGGGGCGTAGAGCTTGCACTGGTGATTTCGGATCATGCCGATTGGGACGAGTTGACCGCCACGATCCGCGATACCGGCGCCGAGGAGGTTTGGGTCACGCACGGATCCGAGGACGCGCTGATCCATTGGTGCACCACGCAGGGGATCAGGGCGCAGGCGCTGCGCATGGTTGGCCGGGGCGACGAGGACTGAGGCGGCTGGTTCGCAAGTTCCGGCGCCTAAATCCCGCGCGATTTTGCGACTTCGTCCCAGGCTTCGTTGACCGCGGCCAGGCGATCTTCGGCCAGTTTGATCGCTTCCTCGGGCACACCGCGGCTCATCATCTGGTCGGGATGCAATCTGCGTACAAGATCGCGCCAATGGTTGCGCAGGTCTTCATCGGTCATCTCTGGGTCGGCGCCCAACACGGCGTAGGGATCGGTCACGTCGGGCAGATGCCGCGCTTTGATTTGCCGATAGGTGACATCGGACAGACCAAAGATTTGTTTCACCTCGTCCAGATAAACGCCTTCATCCGGGTGGAACACCCCATCTGCCATCGAGATGTAGACGAGCCCTTCCAGCAGATCGGTCAGGATTTCCGGTCGGTCGTCGAACATCCGGGCGATCTGACGCGCATAGCTTTCGAACCCGGCGGTATCGGTCCGGGCCAGGTCGAAGAGCCGGGCGGCCTGTTTCTCTTCTTCGGGAGCAATGATGAATATGCGCCGGAATGCCGAAACCTCGTCACGTGTCACGCGGCCATCGGCCTTGGCCATCTTGGCGCTGAGTGCGATCACAGCGATCGTGAAACCCACCGTGTATTCAGGCGGGGTCGAAAGCTTTTCGAACACCGCTGACAATGGCTCTCCCGCCCGCAACGCTGCGATGGCGTCGCCAATGCGTTTCCAGATCGACATGGTCAACATGGTGGTTTCCAATTGCGTGATTACGCAAGCCAATTCGATTGATGGCAATCATAACACAGTCCGGCCGTGCCCCGTTGCCGCGCTGATGCAATTCGGCTATGCGCGGGAAATGCACGCAAACCCGCCAAACCTGCGCCCCGATCTTGCCCGCCCGGACCTAACGGCATCCGGCGGCGGTCCACGCATTGGCATGGTTTCGCTGGGATGCCCCAAGGCTCTGGTCGACAGTGAACGCATTCTGACACGGCTGCGGGCCGAGGGATACGCGATCTCGCCCGATTATGACGGTGCGGAAGCTGTGATCGTGAACACCTGCGGGTTTCTGGACAGCGCAAAGGCCGAAAGCCTGGGCGCGATCGGCGAAGCATTGGCGGAAAACGGGCGGGTGATCGTTACCGGCTGCTTGGGCGCCGAGGCAGAGATGATCCGCGCTGCGCACCCTGACGTATTGGCGGTAACGGGCCCGCATCAGTATGAACAGGTCCTGGACGCCGTTCATGCCGCGGTGCCGCCCGCGCCCGACCATAAGATCGATTTGATACCGGCGGCCGGCGTTCGCCTGACCCCGCGGCACTACGCCTATCTGAAGATATCGGAGGGATGTAACCATTCCTGCCGCTTTTGCATCATCCCGCAGATGCGCGGAAAACTGGCCTCGCGCCCCGCTGCGGCGGTGGTCAGAGAGGCCGAGCGCCTGGTCGATGCCGGTGTCAAGGAACTGCTGGTCATCAGCCAGGATACGTCTGCCTATGGCGTGGATATCAAGCACGCGGCATCCGGCGGCATCCGCGCCCATATCACCGATCTGGCGCGCGCGCTGGGTGGAACGGAAGCCTGGATACGTCTGCACTATATCTATCCCTATCCCCATGTGGATCAGCTGATCCCGTTGATGGCCGAGGGGTTGGTGCTGCCTTATTTGGATATCCCGTTTCAGCATGCGGCACCTTCGGTGCTGCGGGCGATGCGCCGCCCCGCCAATGAGGCGAAAGTGCTGGACAGGCTGGCTGCGTGGCGGGCGCTCTGCCCGGAAATTACGGTTCGCTCGACGTTCATCGTCGGGTATCCGGGCGAGACGGAAGAGGATTTTTCGTACCTCCTGGATTGGTTGCAGGAAGCCCAGTTGGACCGGGTCGGGTGTTTTCAATACGAAAACGTCGCTGGCGCCGCCGCCAATGATCTGCCCGGCCACCTGCCGCCAGAGGTCAAGCAGGAACGGTGGGAGCGGTTCATGCAAACCGCCCAGCAGATTTCCGAAGCCAAACTGGCCGCGAAGGTCGGGCGCCGTATGGAAGTGATTGTCGATCTGGTCGAAGACGATGCCGCGACCTGCCGCACCAAGGGCGATGCGCCGGAAATCGACGGCAATCTTTTCATCGACGAAGGTCACGAGCGCCTGACGCCAGGCGAAATCGTAACGGTCGAGGTGGACGAGGCCGGTGAATACGACCTCTGGGGCCGATTGATCTGATGGCGGCAACCTATGAACTGGGTGATAATTTCGCAGCAATTGGATTGGCGTTCGAAGATGAGGACGAATTCGTCGTCTTGATCGAACGCGCGTTGACCGGCGGGCGTTCGATCGCGGTCGATCAGGGGCGATATGTTGTTGCCGCGGACGGGAACGGCGCCGAGTTGTGGTTCGGGTTGGATAAGTCGGACCAGATCCTGTCGATCGATCCCTATTTTCGCGGCAAAGGAACGGTTCGGACGCAACTGACGAATGTGGTCCAGGACCTGACCCGGACGGGAACGTCTGCCACCCTGCATGGCTGGGCGGAACCCGCAGCCGCATCAGATGGGTCTGGCGGGCTTTACCCATTTCTGGTCGATGTGCTCGACTGGGCGCACAACGCAACGCGGCCCCTGCCGTTTGAGATGGCGCTGGGTGTCGCAGCATTTCCGTGGACGGTAACCGTCTATGACGACGAGGCAGCATATGGCGAAGAGACCCGGGATCGTGAACCCGGTCTGGCAAGCCAGGCGTTTATTCCGATGGGTCTTTTTCACGCCGAGGCAAGCGTAGATCCGCCCGCTGCGATCGCCTGGTTCACGGGGCGGGTTCTGGAACGGGCGGTCTATCAGAACCCGTGGGGTCGCGGCGCCTATGGCTGGGCGTTGTTGGAGAGCGCGGGCGGGCAGTTCGATTTGATGTTGGAGCCTGCGGCCCTGACATCGCTGCCGCAGATCGGTGCGATCGTTGAAGTTCAAGCCCGTCTGCTGGCCTGCCGCGCCGAAGAAACGGCCTAGCGGCGCGCGATGACCCTGCCGATTGTCTTTGTTCCCGGACATCTGTGCGGCCGATGGCTGTACGATCCGCAAATCTCTGCCCTGGCCGATCGCGACACCATCGTGGCCGACACGTTCAACGATGACAGTTGCGGGGCAATGGCCAAGCGGTTGCTGGCGGCGGTGCCAGACCGTTTCGTCCTTGCCGGTCTGTCCATGGGCGGCATGGTGGCGATGGAGGTGATGGCCCGGGCGCCCGGGCGCATCGCGGGGGCCATCCTGATGGGCACGGATCCGACCGCGGCGCGGGAAAAAGAGATTATCTGGCGGAACGGGTTGCTGGACCAGGGGATGGATCGATATGTGGGCGCGTTTGTGGACAGATTCTATCTGCACAGCGCAGCCACTGCCGACCGGCTTGGCCCGGCAACGCGCACGCAAATGGCAGCGACGCCTGAACCGGTTGCCCGGGCACAGGCGCGGGCGTTGGATAACCGCAGAATGATGGTTTCGTTGATCGAAGGCTATGGTGGCCCTGTCACAGTGATTGTCGGAGCCGATGACAAAGTGTGTCCGCCCGTTGTGCATGAGGGTTTGCGCGGCGCGTTGCCCCAGGCGCGGATGGTCGAGATCCCGGGCTGCGGGCACATCGCGACATTAGAGCGGCCGGAAGCCGTCAATGCGGAACTTTCGGCACTGATCGAAGCGGCCGAACGTCACCGCCATTGAACTGGGGCCCAAGGGGGAGGCATACTGCCCCGGCGAGGAACCTGTACCCGAAATTGCCGGAGAGCGTTATGCGCCGAGCGTCTGTTGCCTGTTTTCTATCTGTATTGCTTGCCGCCGGTTGCGGGGCGCCGCAAAGCAAAGACGATGCAGATTTCAAAGTCGGCAGTACTGATTCACCCATTTCGGGGCGGACATTGAGTTGCCGCACCGATGGGTCGGCATCGAAGCTGACCTTTGCTGCTGACGGAAAACTCAGCGGACGCTTGCTGGACACCAGCGTGACCGGGACCTGGCATGTCAACGCCAAGCGTGAAATCCACACCCATGTGGTCGCCGGATCGGTCAGCCTGCGCGATGATCTGCGACGCTCGGGCAGCGGGTGGAACGGGCGGACGCTGCGCTGCTCCGGTTAGGGCGTCTTGCTCTAAGGGCTTGAGTTTTTACATTTTCACGGCGCCTGACTGAATCAGTCAGGCCGGAAGATGCCTAAGTCTCGGCGAGGATTGAAACCGGCTGCCCGCACCACCGGTCAGATTGCCGACGAGCGGGCGTTTTCGATATAGATCTCGCGCAACCGCTTTGCCAGCGGCCCTGGGGCGCCGTCGCCCAGTTCGGCACCGTCGATCTCGACGACCGGAGTGACGAAAGACGAGGCGGCGGTCATGAAGGCCTCTTTCGCCGCTTTTGCCTCGGCGATGGTGAACGGGCGCTCCTCGATCTTCATCTGGGCTTCGGCGGCCAGCCGCAAAACCGACGAGCGGGTGATGCCATGCAGGATCGAGTTGGACAGGTTCCGCGTGACGATGGTGCCATCCTGCGTCACGATATAGGCGTTGTTGGACGATCCTTCGGTAACGTGCCCGTCCTCGACCAGCCAGGCGTCGTCCTTGCCTGCCGCCTTCGCCTCCATCTTGGCGAGCGAGGGATAGAGCAGCTGTACCGTCTTGATATCCCGGCGTCCCCAGCGCAGGTCGTCGACCGGGATCACGCGGATGCCTTTCGCTGCCGAGGGGCTGTTGGACAGGTTCCGCGCCTGGGTGAACAAGATCAGGCTGGACGTCATGTCGCTGGGCCAGGCAAAGTCGCGGTCATGCGCACCGCGCGTGACTTGCAGATAAATCAGGCCCTCTTCCAGGTCGTTCTGGCGCACCAGTTCGCGATGGATTTCCAGCAGTTCATCGTCAGAGCAGGGCGGGGCCATCTTGAGTTCGGATAAGGACCGGTGCAGCCGGGTCATGTGGCCTTCATACTCGCACAGTTTGCCATCCAACACCGAAGTGACCTCGTAGACGCCATCGGCCATCAGAAAACCGCGGTCGAAAACCGAGATCTTGGCGTCTTCTTCAGCAACCCAGTTGCCGTTCACATAAACAGTCCTGCTCATCTTTATCCCCAAAGCTCGCGGGCCGGGGGATGAACCCCGGCGGCATCGTATTTCAAAGCGCATTCCCGGTCGGCGGCCAGCAGCAGCGGGCCGTCCAGATCGACGACTTCGGCGCCCTGCGCCACCAGTGTCGCCGGTGCCATGCCCAGCGACGATCCGATCATGCAGCCGACCATGATCTTCAGACCTTCGGCCTCGGCGGCTGATTTAAGGGCCAATGCCTCGGTCAGGCCGCCGGTTTTATCCAGCTTGATATTGATCATGTCGTATTTGCCGACAATGGCCGGAAGGCTGGCCCTGTCATGACAGGCCTCGTCGGCGCAAACCGGAAGCGGCCGCTTGATCCCCGCCAGCGGCGCGTCATCGGCGGCGGGTAGTGGTTGTTCGACCATTGCAACGCCCAGCTCGAGGACGACCGGTGCAATGCTGGCATAGCCGGCGGCATCCCAACCTTCGTTCGCGTCGACGATGATCTTGGCGCCCGGGGCGCCATCGCGCACGGCGCGCAGCCGTTCGATATCGCCATCGCCGCCAAGCTTGATCTTCAGCAACGGCCGGTGCGCGTTTTCAGCGGCCTTCGCCCGCATCTCGTCCGGCGGTGCGAGTGACAGGGTATAGGCGGTCTGAACAGGTCCAGGCTGGGGCAGCCCGGCCAGGTCCCAAACACGGACCCCGGCCAGTTTCGCGTCGAGATCCCAAAGCGCGCAATCGACGCCATTGCGGGCAGCGCCCGGCGCCATTGCCGATTGCAGCGCCTGGCGATCCAAACCGTCGCCCAGGGCGCCGCGCAGACCGTCGATTTGGGCGATCACACTGGCAACTGTTTCGTCATACCGGGCATAGGGATAGCACTCGGCCTGACCGGTGACGCCGTCCTTGGTCAATTCGACCGTGACGACCCGGCTTTCGGTGCGGCTGCCGCGCGATATCGTGAAGGTCCCGGCGATGGGAAAGACATCTTCGCGAACGGTCAATTGCATGGCGGGCCTCCGGCAATTTGGGCGGTGCGCGCATTTCTGCGCGCTGCCATTTTCATGCCAATGCGTCGATCAGCCGGTCGGAACCGTGCCGGAACGGATCAACGCACGGCAGGCCGAGTTGCGCTTCGGCTTCGGCCAGATAGGCCCTTGCGTCTTCTTCCGAAAGCGCCGCCGTGTTGACCGAGCAGCCGATGACCTTGCAATCCGCGTTGGCGACTTTGGCAAGTGTCAGGGCGAGGGGGCGAAGTTCCTCCACCGTCGGAACCGGGAAGTGCGGCAGGCCGCGCATATGTGTGCGTGTCGGCTCGTGACACAGGATCAGAGCATCCGGCTGACCCCCGTGGATCAGGGCCATCGTGACCCCGGAATACGAGACATGGAACAGCGATCCCTGCCCCTCGATCACGTCCCAATGGTCGGCATCGTTATCGGGGGTCAATTGTTCGACGGCGCCAGCCATGAAGTCTGCGATTACGGCGTCCAACGGCACCCCGTCACCCGTGATCAGAATGCCGGTCTGTCCTGTTGCACGGAAGCTGGCCTTCATACCGCGGGCCAGCATGTCGCGCTCCATCGCCAGTGCCGTGTACATTTTCCCGCAAGAACAATCCGTGCCGACCGGCAAAATTCGTTTGCCGGTGCGGGCTTTACCGTCGCCAATCGGGTATTGCACGGTCGGAACGCGCACGTCGTGCAATGTGCGTCCGGTGCGCTGTGCGGCGGCGACCAGGTCATCCTGTTTGTTCAGCAATGTGTGCAGACCGGCGGCGATGTCCATGCCGGCCTCCATCGCTTCGATCAGCACGGCTTTCCAGGCGTCGGAAATCACGCCGCCGCGATTGGCAACCCCGATGACCAGCGTCTTGGCGCCTGCACTTGCAGCTTCGGCCACGGTCATGTCGGCAAGACCCATATCGGCATTGCAGCCGGGCAGGCGAATTTGCCCGACGGATGCATCAGGACGCCAATCTTTGACACCCTGCGCCACCTTGGCCGCCAGGGCATCGGGCGCATCGCCCAGGAACAGCAAATATGGTTGCGCGAGCGCCATTGGTCTTCCCCCGAATCATTGGATGTCCAGCGTGATAGATGGCCCATGAACGGCCCGGCAATAGGCGCCAGATGCGACCGCCCGCGAGGGCCAGAACGACGCCGTCAGTCGAAAATCGCGCGCTTGGTCTTTTTGGCGCCTTTTTCAACCGCTTCACCGGCGCCCTGCACATCACGGCCAACACCTTGAACGGTGTTGCACGCGGTCAATGCAATGGACGCAGCAATTATCAGCAAGATTGCGCGCATCAGTATTCTCCCGATCAGCCTGGACCGATGGTATGCGCCTGCCGGTGGATTTCAAGGCGGGTAATGCCCGCGCGCCCATCAAGGACAGGTTGAGCGCCGGAAATCCGAGCAGTCTTCGTGCAAGTTTTAAGCATCTACTGGAACCTGTCTTTGCACCCCTTATGTCGCGAGTATGGCCGAAGCACACGAACATCCCCGCCTAAGCGAAGCTCTGGAAGAGCTTGTTGCGTTGCGACGCGCTGAACGCGATGCAGCCCGAGCACAAAAAGCGCCCGGCGCCCGCGATGGATCATGACGGTTGGGGCGGCGCAACGCGTCGGTGGACAAACCGATCTATAAGGTTAGTTTAGAGTCGTTCTAAAGAAGGCGCGACTCCGATGCTCTCTCTCTTTTCCAATCGTAAGCGGTTCTCGGAATTGACCGAGGCCGAGATCCTTGGCCTTGCGATCAGCGCCGAGGAAGACGACAGCCGCATATATGCGACTTATGCCGAACGGTTGCGCGCGGACTTTCCCGCAACGGCGAGTGTTTTCGACGACATGGTTGCCGAGGAGGAAGAGCATCGCTGCCGCCTGATCGATGAGTATCAGCGCCGGTTCGACGGCCCTATTCCCCTGATACGGCGCGAACATGTGGCCGGGTTCTATGCGCGGCGCCCGATCTGGTTGGTCGAGAACCTGGATATTGATGAGATCCGGGGCGAATCCGCCCGGATGGAACGCCAGGCCGCAGCGTTTTATGACGAGGCCGCCAAGCGAACGTCAGACCCTGGAACCCGCAAACTGCTGGGCGACTTGGCGGCTGCCGAACGCGGCCATGAGAACGCCGCCCACCGCGCCGAAGAGGCGCATGTCACCGAGGATGCGGCCAAAGAGGAGAAAGAGGCCAGTCATCGCCAGTTCGTGCTGACATGGGTGCAGCCGGGATTGGCGGGTCTTATGGATGGGTCCGTTTCGACCTTGGCGCCGATCTTCGCGACAGCCTTTGCGACCCAGGATACCTGGACCACGTTTTTGGTCGGTCTTGCCGCATCGATCGGTGCCGGTATCTCGATGGGATTTACCGAGGCAGCGTCGGATGACGGCGTCATTTCGGGCCGGGGGTCACCGATCAAGCGGGGAATTGCCTCTGGCGTGATGACGACGATCGGCGGTCTGGGACATGCGCTGCCGTACCTGATCCCGGACTTCTGGACCGCGACGATCATTGCTCTGATTGTAGTGTTCATCGAGCTTTGGGCGATCGCTTGGATCCAGAACAAGTATATGGATACCCCGTTCTTTCGCGCGACCCTGCAGGTCGTGGTTGGCGGGGCGCTTGTTCTGGCTGCAGGGGTTTTGATCGGCGCCGGATAGCGGCGCCGCCAGCCTGCCATCCGCCCGGGCGGGCAGTTGCATTCGTCAAAAACTGAAAGCGTGGTTCATCTGCTGCTTGCATATAGTACGACTTCGCACTATATAGTACGAAGTCGTACAAAATGGAGATTCGCATGGCTCTTTCCAGACGCAAAGTCCTATCGGTCCTGGGCGGCGGCGTTATCGTCGCGGCAGGTAGCGCAGGCGCATTTCTTGGCACCAGAACGCCGTCAAGGGCGCTGGAGCCTTGGAGCAAAGCGGGCGGTTATTCGGATCCGCGCAAGCAGGCATTGTCCTATGCCATTCTGGCGCCGAACCCGCACAATCGCCAGCCGTGGGAGGTGGATCTTTCCGAACCCGATACTGTCGCGATCTGGCGCGATAAATCGAAGAACCTGCCTGAAACGGACCCCCATGACCGGCAGTTGACGATCGGGATGGGATGCTTTCTGGAACTGATGGCGATTGCGGCCAGCCAAACCGCGCACAAGGTCGACTTTGACCTGTTTCCCCAAGGCGATGACGGCCCGGTGGCCGTTGCGCGCTTCAGCGAAGGGGCGGCGCCGGACCCGTTGTTCGATCACGTCTTAGCCCGTCGTTCCTGTAAGGAGCCGTTCGCTGATCGTGAGGTCCCGGATGATTTAATTCAGAAGGCCGGGGCGTTGGCCGATGTTTACGCGGACGCCAAGACGGTCGCGCAGCTTAAGGCGCTGACCTGGGATGCGTTTGTTGTCGAAATCTCGACCCACAGAACCATGAAAGAAAGCGTTGATCTGTTCCGCATGGGTAAGTCCGAGATCAATGCCAGCCCTGATGGGATCGATTTGGGCGGACCGTTTCTGGAAACGCTGATGCTGTTCGGAATGCTGACGCGGGAAGGGCAACTGGACCCGAGTTCGTCCGAATTCGCGCAAGGTAAATCAATGTACGAGGAGATGCTGGGCGCGACGCCTGCCTATGCGGTTATCAGCACGGCAGGCAATTCGCGCACCGAACAGATTGCCGCCGGGCGTCAGTGGCTGCGGCTGAACCTGACGACCACCGGGTTGGGTCTGGCCTTGCATCCGGTCAGCCAGGCGCTTCAGGAATATCCTGAAATGGCGGTGCATTATGCCCGGGCACATGAATTGCTTGCCCCAAAGGGCGGCACTGTGCAGATGCTGGGGCGTCTGGGTTTTGGGCCTGAGGTGGGGCAATCGCCGCGTTGGCCGTTGGAAAAGAAGATAAGGAATGCCTGACGAGGCCGAAGCCCCGAAAAGCGCCGTTGATCCGCAGGAAGCCCTGCGGATCTTTGGCTTTTTCACGGAAGTCGGCATCATCTCTCAACTCAGCCGCGCGCTGTTCGAAGCACGGTTGCCTGACGGCGTCAGCGTGGCGCATTTTTCGGTCGTAAATCATCTGGTGCGGGTCGAGGACGGTAGAACACCGTTAGAGTTGGCCCGCGCCTTTCAGGTCGCCAAAACCACGATGACCCACACCCTGTCCGGGCTGGAGAAACTCGGGTTGATCGCGATGAAACCGAACCCAAGGGATGGGCGGTCGAAATGCGTTTGGTTGACCCAAAAGGGGCGGACCTTTCGCGAGCAGGCGCAGCGGGACCTGATTGCAGACCTTGGCCCGCTTTCTGGCAAGCTGGACCTGGAAGAGATGTTGTCGATTGTCCCGGCGCTGGAACGGGTCCGCAAAATTCTGGATACCCACCGTGACCCGGAATAGGGCCGCGGTTACTGGTTCAGTCTTCCGTACAGCCTGAAATCGACGCCCGGGCCTTTCACATCCATCGACCAATGCGACATGCCATCCGCAATCTCGCAGGAATTGCCGCGTCCGTGCAGAACCAAGGATGCCTTGTGGCCTTTTCCGGTAACGGCGGAAAAAGCGCCTGTTCCAGTGACACCTGTTTCGACGCGCCATTCTTTGTAAAGGGTGACCATCCCTTCGCGGTCGCCCGGTGTCTGATCGGTCGAAAAAACGTCCATGCTTTGCGGGGCGGCCAGTGAAAGAGTTCCAGTACCGGCCGGGGTGTCCCCGGTCAGCTTGAACACCAAGCCGCCATCGGACCAGGCGACTTTGGTCTTGTAGACATCGCTGAGGCCCTTGATCCCTTCCAGGCAATCGTCGCATGGCCCCAGGAACGGGCGGGCTTCGTTCGACCAGGTGACGATCTTGAATTCTTCAGCGATATAGCCATCCATCGGCTCGGTCGTCAGGGTGCGCTGGCCGGGATCGGCGCAACAGGCACAAGCATGGGCTTGGCCCGACAGTGATGCGGCGGCGAGACCCGCAAACATGATGCCGTAAATCGTTTTCATGGCGGCAATCATCCCGCGACTGCCGCCTGCTGTCAAAAGAGATTAGGCCGCTTTTGCCGGAACGAATGCCGCATCGCGCTGGTGCCCGACGCGGGCCAGGCTTTCAGGGACATCGATTTCGTCAGGGATCGCGCACAGGCCCACCTGCGCCGCCCAGCGGCCAAAGGCCGGGTGGGCCGACAGGACAGCAAACGGGATCGCGAGGCAGAGCCCGGTTATCATCGGTGCCGCCCAAGGCAGCGTGCTGACCCCGGTGGACATAAGGATCGCCATGAACAGCGTTTTGCCGAAAAGCGTTTGCGGCCACAAACCGCGCGCAGCGTCGCCCCAGCCGAGGCGATAGGCATCCCTGTTCTGGGCGCCCCAGATCATCGATTTGCCGAACAGCAGGCCGATCAGGAATAAGGTCACGCGGAACGCCACCACGGGCGCCATGACGATCGAGAACAGCGCCTCGACCAAGCCGCCTATGGCGAAGCGCAGCCGCCCGCCATACCGGGCTGCACCACCGCGGGTCAGCGCGATATCCAGCAATCCAAGCAGCTTCGGAACCAGCGAGACCGCAAACATGATGAAGAACATCGCAATCCCGAAGGCCAGATCAATGCCGCCATCGGTCGGCCAGACCAGCATTGATGCTGCCGCAAGCGTCATCAGCATCCAGGCCGGTGCCCCGAAATACATCATGACCGCAGCAAAAATCTGAAATCGCGATGTCGGGCGCAGCCCCTTCATCCCCAAGAGGGGCCAGTACTGCATATTGCCCTGACACCACCGCAAATCGCGCTTGGTGAAATCCATCAGGGTCGGTGGATTGTCTTCCCAGCTTTCGGTTTCGACCGGCATCACCCGCACTTCATACCCGGCACGGCGCATCAACGTCGCCTCGACCTGATCGTGGCTTAGGATGTGCCCGCCAAGCGGTCCTTTGCCGGGCAGGACAGGCAGGCGATAGTGACGCCTGAACGCATCGGCGCGGATCAGGGCGTTGTGGCCCCAATACGGGCCGCAATCGCCCTGCCACCATGTTGCGCCCATTGTATAGGACCGCATGCCATGGCGCATACCGAACTGAAAAACCCGTGCGAACGCCGATTGCGCGGGCGAGCCGACCACCAATGATTGCAGAATGCCGAGGCGGGGGTGCGCCTCCATCACCCGGACCATGCGGACAATCGCAGCGCCGGACATCAGGCTGTCGCTGTCCAGCGGCAGATAAAGGTCGAAGGCCCGGCCTTGGTTCAGCAGAAAATCGCGGACATTTCCGGCCTTAAAGGCGGTGTTTTCGGTGCGGCGGCGATAGGTGGCGCGCGATCCGCCCAGGCTGTGCCGCATCTCGGCGAACAGCCGTTCTTCGTCGGCTGCCACATCCTGATCGGAAGTGTCGGAGAGAATGAAAATGTCGAAATGCGCGCCATGGCCGGTTTCGTCCAGCGATCGGCGCATCTCGGCCAGAAGCTGATAGGACCGCAACGGATCTTCGTTGCGCACAGTCATCGCCAGGGCGGTTCGCGTCGTCAGCGGTCCGGTATTGGACATCGCCGCCAGATGTGGTGCGACCCGGTCCAGCCCCGATGTCTGCCGGTTCCACGGGCCATGCAGCAACAAAATGCCAACGACGGCATTCCACATGCCCATGACGGTCCAAGGAGCGCCGATCAGGAAACATCCCATGATGATGAGGTCGGCCAAAGACCAGCCACCGGCAGAGAAAGCCATTGCCAGCAGCCAGGTCAAAGCGGCCATCGTTGCCAGGTTCAGCGAAAAGAACAGCACCCGCCGCGTGGTAAGCGTGCGCTTGTCCTGCAAACCTGCCGGGGTCAGATATCCCTGTTCCGTGCCGCGGATCGGCAGGTTCAGGCCTTCGACGGCAATAGGGGCGGCGTCAACCGTTTCAGAAATCTGGTTCATATCTCACTTCCCCTTGCGGGACCCCTGCTCGGCGCGGTTAATGTGCAGTGCAACATTCCATCGTCAAGACCGGAGCTTGAATGGACGACCAGGCACACGCACTTGTGTACCAAGCCCCTGGGCAGGCTGCGGTCTGCGCGGTCGATCTGCCGCCGATGCAGGACGGCATGGTCGAGGTTGAAACGCTCTTCAGCGGCTTGAGCCGTGGCACCGAACGTCTGGTATTCAATGGTGCTGTCCCGCAAAGCGAATGGGACCGCATGCGCGCGCCCCTGCAATCGGGCGATTTCCCGTTTCCGGTTCGCTATGGCTATGCCGCGACCGGACGTATCACCGGTGGTCCACGCGCTGGACAATCGGTGTTTTGCCTGCACCCCCATCAGTCGGTTCTCCGCGTCGCCGATCACTCGGCTATCCCCATCCCACCGGACGTGCCGCCGGAGCGCGCCATCCTGGCGGCGAACATGGAAACGGCGCTGAATGCCATTTGGGATGCACGGCTGCGTCCTGGACAGCGCTGCCTTGTCGTCGGCGCGGGGTTGCTCGGATGGCTTATCACGGTGCTCCTCTCGCGCCGGGGCGATCTTTCAGTCGATGTTACGGATATCGATCCTGCCTCCGGCGGCAACGCCGATGACTTTCATGTGAGATTCATGTCGCCGCCTCAGGTGCCCGCTGGTGCCTATGAAGTTGTGTTTCATACGTCGGCATCGGGCCCCGGGCTGCAAACCGGCATCGACGCGCTGGGCTTTGAAGGACGGGTGATCGAGCTGAGCTGGTATGGCAACCGGCCAGTCAATGTGCAACTGGGCGGCAATTTTCACGCCGGGCGCGTGTCGATCATCGCCAGTCAGGTCGGGCATGTGGCACCGGTGCGCCGCCCGTCCACCGGCTATGCCGATCGTCTGGGGCTGGCTTTGCTGGCGCTTGCCGATCCGCGCCTGGATGCCCTGATTACTGAAGACGTGCGCTTTCGTGATCTGCCAGAGCGCTTGCCCCACTTGCTTGGCGACGGCGCGCCGGGTATCGCGACGCGCATCGTTTACTGATCACAGCCAAACCCCTCGGAGAAATCGTATGTATGCCGTTGAAGTCCGCGATCATGTCATGTTGGCCCACTCGATCCCCGGAGAGGTCTTTGGCCCCGCCCAGAACCTGCATGGTGCAACCTATGTGATCGACGTGGCATTTCAGCGGGAAACGCTGTCCGATGATGGTATCGTGGTCGATATCGGCCGGGCGCATGATGTGCTTTCGGCGGCCCTGGCGCCCCTGAAATATGCCAACCTGGACGCCCGGCCGGAATTTGCCGGGATCAAGACGACGACCGAATTTCTGTGCCGCTGGATCTTTGACCAAGTCGCTGCGGCGGCGGAAAGCGGCGATCTGGGGCCGGGGTCTGACGGACTGCAAAAGATCCGCGTCACGTTGAATGAAAGCCATGTGGCGCGCGCCTGGTATGAAGGCGATCTCTGACAAGTGCGGGCGACTTTCGCGATCCCGGGCAATCTGGCCACCCCGTCGGGCGGTTACGGATATGCCCGCCGTGTCCTGCGCGGGGCTGCGGCAGCTGGGATTGAATTGACCCACCTTGGGTTGCCGGGCGGTTATCCCAACCCGGCGCCAGCAGATTTGGAAGAAACGATTTCGCTGGCCTCGGGCCTGCCAGCAGATCAGCCGGTTCTGATCGACGGATTGGCGCTGGGCGCGATGCCGGGGGAAGTGGTCGCCGCATTTTCCGGGCCGATCGTTGCGCTTTGCCATCACCCATTGGCACTGGAGACAGGGGTCGCCCCGGATCGCGCCGCTGATCTGGAAGCAACTGAACGAAAGGCGCTGCACCGCGCGTCGGCGGTCGTCACGACCAGCGAGGCAACGGCGGCAATCCTGTGCGACCGGTTCATGGTGCCACAGCACAAGCTGACCATCGCGCATCCCGGAACCGACCCGGCGCCGCGGGCAGCGGGATCTGGCGGCCCGGGTTGCGCCGTTCTTTCGGTTGGATCCGTCACGGAAAGAAAGGGTCATCGTCGTCTGATCGCCGAGCTTGCGGCGCTGAGAGATGTGGATTGGACCCTTCGGATTGTTGGCCCGGCCCCAGACCCGGTCGAAATGGCGGGGCTGGGGGCCGATATCGACCGGTTTGATCTGAGGGGCCGGGTCACGCTGACGGGTCCGCTGTCCATGACAGCGGTTCAGGCCGCCTATCAAACGGCGGACCTGTTTGTTCTGGCTTCGGAATACGAAGGATTTGGCATGGTCTTTACCGAAGCCATGGCCAATGGCCTGCCCGTATTGGGTTTGCAGAGCGCTGCCGTGGCCGAGGCGACGCGCGGTGCCGCGCGTTTGGTTGAAGCGCCGGATTTCCCGGCGGCGCTGTCCGATTTGGTGCGCAGGCCCGCCAGCCGCGTGGCGCTGGCCGAGCAGTGCTGGCGCGCGGCCGCCGAGTTACCGCGCTGGGACCAGACCGTGCAGAAAATTGCCGATGTGCTGCGTGCCCGCGCCGGTTTTTCGCCGGATTGGCTGTCGCTGCGGCGCGATGCAGATGACCGCGCGCGCAATGGCGAACTGACCGGGCGGTTGGTCGAGGCCGTGCGCGGGCGCAACGGTCGCGCCCTGCGCGTGCTGGATCTGGGCGCGGGCACCGGCGCCAACCTGCGGGCCTTGTCGCCGCATCTGCCAATCCAGCAAAATTGGGTCCTGGCCGATAACGACCCAAAGCTGCTCGCCCGTGTTCGGGCGCCGGAAGGCGTGGCGACCGAAACCGTGCGGGCCGATGTTCCGGCCGATCTGGACCGTCTTTTCGATCGGGCGCCGGATCTGGTGACGGCGTCGGCCTTTTTTGATTTGTGCGGTCCGCAGGTGACAGATCAGATTGTCGCCCGGGTCGTGGCGGCCGGGGCCATTTTCCAGACTGTGCTGACCTTTGACGGGCGCGAGGACTGGGCGACCGGAACCGGTCACGACGCCCGGGTGCACGAGCTTTTCCTGAAAGATCAGCGCCGCGAAAAGGGAATGGGCGCGGCGCTTGGCCCCGAGGCGACCGGCCATCTGGCCCGCGCGTTCCGCGCTGCCGGATATACCGTTACGGTCCTGCCCAGCGATTGGGTGCTTGAGCGGCCCCGGGATGCGGACCTTATCGCGGCTCTGGCCCAAGGCCATGCCGAAACCGCCCGGGTCGAAATGGGCGATGCTGCCGACATCTGGCTGCAATCGGCGCGTGTGGCGCCGAACGTTCTGATCGGCCATCAGGATCTGCTGGCTGTTCCGGCCCGATAGCCGATCTTGGGCCTCGACCAATAAGCGTCGTCAGAACGGGCGCATGCGCCCCATGACGCCGTCGCGATCGAACAGCCAGTGTTTGATCGCACCGGCTGCGTGCAGGAACAACAGTATCACCAGCGCCCAGCCGACCCAGGCATGGGCCTCGAACAAGGCCTCGCCCATCGCCTTGTCCTTGGCGATGAACTGGGGAAGGTTCCACGAGAAGAATTCGACCGGATAGTCCAGTGCGTCGGTGGCCAGCCAACCCAGGATCGGCATGGCAAACAGCAAGACATAGAACAGGTACTGGACAACCGCGCTTAACAGCAGCTCAAAAATGTTCACTTCATGCTCGTAGGGCGGTTTGCCGCGTTCCAGCCGGACAAACAAACGGAAGGCCATCAGGCCGAGCACAATCAAACCGAATGTCTTGTGATATTCGTAGAGGATGTCGCGATATTCCTCGCCCAGCAGCTTGGTGACGTCATCGAAACCAAGGAACCAGACCAGCATTCCGCTGGTCAAAAGCCCGATCACGATCAGCGCGATCAGCCAATGCAACAGGCGTTGAACTCCGGTGTAGCGGAACATCTGGCCGCCTCCCCTGCAGTTTGAACCAGCATGGCGAATGGCAGCGCAGACCGCAAGCGTGCCGGGTCAACTGCGGCTGTACGTACACGCTGGTTTCAGGCCATCGACATCGCCGCCTGCCCCGTGATTGACGCGGCGGCGCCGGTCATGTCGCACATGCACAGCATGTCGCCATCGCGAAACCGCATCGTGCGGACCGTGGGGCGCTGTGCCTGATCCAATGTTTCAATCGGCGTCAGATTAAGCCCGGTCTTTCCGGACCCAAGGATAATCGGCGCCAGCATCAGATGCAGCTCGCCGATTGCACCTGCGTTCAAGAACAAGGCCAGCGTTTCGGCCCCGCCTTCCACCAGGATGCGGCGCAACCCGCGTGCAGCCAGCGCCTGGATGATTGCGGCAGGCTGGATCCGGTGCGTTCCGTCGCAACTCAGCGCAACCTGCTCGGTGCCCGGCACAAGCGGAGCACCCTCGCAGCCAATCGAAAGGACAGGCGCCGCGCCGTCTTGGAGCATCGTCAGATTGTGCGGCATCCGGCCGTGCGGGTCGATCACGACGCGCACCGGGCTGGGCCCATCGACATGCCGGGTTGTCAACTGCGGATCGTCTGCAACCGCAGTGCCGACGCCAACGATTACGGCGTCGACCTGGGCACGGATGGCGTGAAGATGGCGCAATGCCTCGGTGCCATTGATATACTTTGAAACACCGGTCGGCGTCGCAATCCGTCCGTCCAGCGATTGCCCCAACTGGCCGATCACGACCGGACCGGGCCCGTTGTGCCGGGTTAGAAAGGAAAGCGCCGTTTCGCGCTCGTACTCAACTGCGCGCGCCGTTGCCGCGGAACTGTCTGCCTGAACGAACATCTAACCTCTCTCGCGACGCTATTCTGCCGGTACCGCGCCGGACCGTTCCGGCTGTTGTGCTGTTTGGGTCTTGGGCGCCCGCGCCCGTTCGCGCCAGGGTTGGCGTTTGAACCAGGAAACCAGATAGGCCGTTGCAATTAGAACGGCGAAACCCGTCAGGTTGACCATTGCGCGCACCCAGACATCGCGCTCGGTCATATAGGTCCAGTCGGATCGCGCCAGCCAGTCGTCGATCCAATCCATCCACGCGCCATTGAACCGGCTGAGGACGATCGACACCATAAAGACCGCCAGCGATTGCGTTCCGACCTTTCGGATCACCGGCACGGTCTTCAGGAACGCGTCCTCGATCAGCCACGCCCTGGCCCGGTCGCCGATCGAATGCCAGACAAAGGGGATCAGCGCTGCCAGGTGCAGCAGATGGACCGGCCCCTGATACCGGCCAGGGATCAACGGGATGTTGTCGAAGAACCATTGGTCCAGGGCGGGGAACAGCCACTTGATCTCGGAAATATAAGTGTAGGGCGCGGTCAGGATCAGTACGGCACCGGCAACACTGCGCACAAGCAGCCGGGTCTTAGGCGAGCGTGCGATCATGTCCCAGCCGGTGTTCAGGCGCCTGCCAGCGGCGCCGACCGCGGCATAGGCCAGATAGGCAATCGCCAGGAAGTGCAGGAACCGCCAGGCACCGACCCAGGTTTTCCAGCGCACGGGTTCGATAAACTCGCGGCTGTCCCACAGGCCGCGGCCAACCACGCTGTCAGGGATGAAGCCGGTCAGGTACTGGTACATCTTGAACCAGGCCAAGGGGATCGTCGCAACCACGATCGCGATCGTCGCGACAACCATCCAGCGCCGGATCGGCGGGGCCGGTATCCAGCCCATGGTGAAGGCAAAGCCGGTGAAGAACACAAGTTGCCAGCCGAAGGGGTTGAAGAACCAGGTGGCGTTCGCGGCGATGTCCGGGTTTTTGGACCACATCATGCCGGGCAGGTTCATCCAGGTGAAATGCGAGCCGATCCAGGCAATTCCCGACTGAAACGCCGAAAGGTCCTGTTCGTCCTGCATCACCCGCGCATATCCGGCCAGATTGGAGCAAAGCCAAACGACGGCGACAAAGGCAAAGACACCTTCGCGTCCGGCGAAGCGGTATATCGCCATGACCATCGGCACCATCGCCAAGATGACCAGGTACATCGGCAGGATATCGAACAGGCCGGGGATGTAGGTCAGCGTGAACAGACCGATCAGCGTTGGCCCGGTATTGTTGAAGATCCCGTTGACCGGAAACCAGTCGGCATAGTTTTTTCCTTCCGCGCCGAACCCGACCTGATCGATCACGATCATCAGCAAGGCCGTTGCCAGGACAACGCCGATATGCGCCCAATAGACCTGCCATACGCGGAAACAGATGCGCGCGGCGCCCAGAAACCAGCTTTTCTTGACGAAAACGGCACCAAACGCGATGCCCGATGCCATGCCCGAGCAGAACACGAAAATCTCTGTCGCATCGGAAAAGCCAAAGCGAGCCGGAATCCATAAGGTCCAAGAGTTTCCAGGCGTATGCGCCAGCAGGATGATGAACATCGCCAGGCCCCGGAAGAAATCCAGGCGCAAGTCGCGTTCGCGCTTTGCGGGCGCGCTGGCTGGCACGGCAGTCGTCATATCGTGCAACCTAGCTTGGCGCCGCGCGAAATCCCGCGCCGACGGTGTTGTAACCGATCATCTCATCCCCTCCGGGGCCCGGCCTGACCGGGCTGTAATCCCACGCCGGATACCCGACATAACCGTTTGACGCGAACATGGTAGGATTCCGGCGTCGCGGCTATTCCCGTTCACCGGTTTGTGAGACTTGATGACTCGTGCGAAAGGTGATGTTTCGTCAAGGTTGTTTCACCAAACGGACATACGCCCATGCAAATTGCCATCGCTGCTTTCGCCGGGCTGGGCTTGACCGCCGTTGCCATCGCCGGTTTTTCCGTGCGCGGCGGCGTTGACGGCGAAGGCGTCCGCTATCTTCTGGGGGCACTGACCGGCGGGCTGGCAGGGTTTGCGCTTTATCATGCTTCGTTCGGCTTCACCGCTGCGTGGCGGCGCATGACCCGCGAGCGGCGAGGCCGGGGTTTGCGGGCCCAGATGGGTCTGTTCGCGATGACCTGCGCGGTCACCTACCTGTTGATCGGATACGAGGATCTGACGGGTTGGAACATGCACCCGGTTGTCATGCCCATGGGGCTGGCCTCGGCCCTGGGTGCATTTGCCTTCGGGATCGGGATGCAGATCGGCGGGGGTTGTGGGTCAGGCACACTGTTCACGACCGGCGGCGGATCGACCCGGATGCTGATCGTTCTGGCATTCTTTGTCCTGGGGTCTGTTTGGGCCACCCGTGACATTCCAGGTTTCTGGAACCAGTTGGACGAAAACACAGGCATTCCCAATATCGGCGGAACATCGTTGATCCGCGAGTTTGGCCCCATCGGAGCCATCGCGGCGATTTTTGCGTTCTGCGGCGGGGTCTGGTTCCTGACCCGGGTCATCGAGCGGCGGGCGCATGGCGGGCTGGAGGCGACCCCGCCAACGGATTCGCTGGTGCAGGGGAAATGGTCGCTGATGGCGGGTGCCATGGCGCTGGCGGCGGTTGGTATTCTTTGCTTTGTGATCTTTTCGCGCCCCTGGGGTGTGACGGCGGGGTTTGCGGTCTGGGGCGCCAAGATCCTGGATGCCGCCGGAGTTCCGGTCGCCGAGTGGGCGTATTGGCAAGGTTGGCGCAAGAACGTGCTGGAGGGCAGCGTTTTTGCCCACCGCACGTCGTTGATGAATTTTGGGATCGTCTTCGGCGCTATGGCCGCCGCAGCGCTGGCAGGCCGGTTTCGCCCGACGCTTTCGTTATCGGCGCGCGATGTGCTGACCGCCGTCGTCGGCGGGCTATTGATGGGTTATGGCGCACGCCTTTCCTATGGCTGCAATATCGGTGCCTATCTGGGCGGCATTGCGTCCGGTTCGATGCACGGCTTCTGGTGGCTGATCTGGGGCTTTGCCGGCAGCCTGATCGGCACGCGGCTGCGCGGTGCGTTGTCGATGGACCCACCGCTGGCGCCGCGGCGCGCTGCGATCTGAAAGGAACAAGGAATGCGACACCTGATTGTCTGGCTAGCCGCGGCGATGCTGTTCGCCCAGGTCCATGTTTCTCCCGCGCTGGCGGGGTCTGTGGCGCCGCGGGACGGTTGGGGGGTGCATGACACCGACAAACCCTTCAAGCAGCTGATCAATGACCTGAAAGCCGCCGTGAAGGCCAACGGTCTGTTCGTTGTCACGCAAGCGGGCCCGACCGGCGCCGCAAAGAAGCGCGGGATCACGATCCCCGGCAATCGGATTATCGGCGTCTACAACAACGATTTCGCCGTGCGTGCCATTCGCCTGTCGGTCGCCGCGATGATCGAGGCGCCGATCCGTTTTTACGTGACCGAGGATGAAGACGGCTCGGCGACGTTGTCCTACAAGACGCCCAGCCATGTCTTTGCGCCCTATATGGCAGAAGGCGGTTCGGAATTGGCGGCTCTGGCAGCGGAACTGGATACGATCTTTGCCGCGATCGCGCAGGCCGCGGCGGAAGACTAGGGCGCGGAACGGAAGCGGGTTTTGGGATTTCGGCCTTCAGAAAGAACCGATTTCAACGTTGGCGGCGTTTGCTTCGGCCTCGGCAAAGTCAATGTGGATATGGTTGCCGTCCGGGTCCCACATATTGACCTGAACGATCGGAAAATCCGGCACCTTGCGAATATCAACGCGCTCGCCGGCGTCCTTGGCCCGCTCCAGTAACGCGCGGATGCCCGTCGCCGCCAACGCGAAGTGCTCCAGTTTCAAATCGGGGCCCGCGCCGGCGGGTTCCTCGGCAACCCCGACCAGGTGAATAACCGGATCGTCGCCCGCGTAAAGCCATGCGCCGGGAAACGAAAATCCGGGCCGCCGCCCTGTCGTCATGCCCAGCATCCGGCCGTACCAGTCGACCATCGCCTCCAGCCGTGACGTCCGCACGTTGACATGATCCAGACGCTTAACCGAGACTGCCATGACGCCTCCTATCCCAGGCCATCGGCCTTGATCACCCAGGACCGGATCAACGCCCGTTCGAAACCTTTGGCCCGGCCCAGCCAGCGTTTGTTAACCTTTTGCGCGCCGCCGCCGCGGCGGGTCAGATCGTTCGAAAAAATCACGAAAGCGAACTTTCGTCCGCCGGGTGTCGCAATATATCCTGCCAGTCCACGAATATAGCTCATCGTGCCGGTCTTCGCGACGACCGACAAACCGTCATAGTCCAGCGGCACGTCTTTGGCGGCGACATTGTGGCGTTTCAGATATCCCGCGATCCCGCCGGGCAGGCGAGGATGCGCAGCCCCCGGGTCAGGCGCGCGTTTACCCAATGCGACCAACAGCTCGGCCATACGGCGCGGGGATACCCGGCTGTCCAGGGACAGCCCGGAATGGTTCGCGAAACGGAAACCGGGATCGCCCATCTGAAACCCGGCAACGCTGGCAGCCCAGGCATTCATGACCTGGGCTGAATCCTTCAGCGACACCGCCGCAATGCCGATATTCCGGGTCGCAGCCGACCCTGTAACTTCGGCCGTGATGTTCGTCGAAAACCGCAACATATCCCGCAGGATCTGGGCCAGCGGGCGTGACCGGTGCGTGACCAAGACGGTGGCCTTGCCGCTGGCATCGCCATTGCTTGGTTTCGGCAGACGAATTCCGGTTCCGGCACAGACCGTGCGGAACACTTCGGCTGCATAGGCTTCGGGCTGTTTGACCGGCAGCCAGCGCGCGGCCCGCCCGCGGAAGGCCCGTCGCGCCATGCGCCAGTTCTCGCGCCCGCCGGACATACTCAGCGAGAACAGCGGCAATCCCTTGCCGTCAGCCAGCGAGACACGGATGCGTTTGACCTTAGGGCTCAGGCCTTTGGCCTCGGCTTCAACGGAAAGGATATTCCGGCCCTTGCGAGCGTCCCATTTGACGTGGACCCGGTTGAAATTCAGGTTGAGGCCCGAAATTGCAGGGTTGTAGGATGCATCGACCGCTTGGCTCGCTTCGATCTCCGGCAATTGTGGCAGGGCCGATCCGTCGACCAGAAAGGCACCATCGACCCGGGTAATCCCCTTGGCCTTCAGCTTGGAGGCGATGACGGCCAGGGCATCGGTGTCCAATTCCGGATCGCCGCCACCCTTCAACACCAGATCGCCTTTCAGCCGCCCATTGCTGATCTTGCCGGTTGTCTTGACAGTCGTTTCAAAGCGATAATCCGGCCCGAGCGCGTCCAGTGCAAAGGCTGCGGTCGGCAGCTTGGCAACCGAGGCCGGGGCGAACGGGCGGTCGGCGTTTTGCGCGTCGACCACTTTTCCGGTTGCTAGGTCGATCAGAATCCAGCCCGACACGCCGGTCAGGCCAAGATTCGCGCGGATCGTCTTGCCTGGAACGGATTTCAGCGCAGGCGGCGCCAGCTCTTTCTTTGGTCCTGCCGCCATCAGAAGGCAGGCACTCAGTCCAATCGAAATTATCAGAAAGGCACGGCGGGACGGAAACATACCCACACTCCTGCTCTACCCCGTCAGGTCGCACCCTTTCAGATCGTATTGCGTCCGGCAAGCCTGATCAGCGCTGCGTGGTCAGCGCCAAGCGCCATCACGGCGCAACCGGGTCGAGGACACATCCGACATCGGTCCGGTCAGCAGAACCCAGCGTCCAGTGCGCGGACCCCGGCCCAGCGCATTCGCGCTGCTCTGAGGAAGGCGCCGATGGGAATAGGTGCGGGCGGCCAGGCTCAGTCCGGCGCGGGCCTGTTGGCCGGGCCGTGCAAGGACCGCGATATCCTGGGTTTCCATGATCCACCGCCACCGCTGCCATTGGTGAAAATCGACCAGATTGTCGGCGCCCATCAACCAGACAAATCGCACGCCGCGATGCCGCTGTGTCAGCCAATCCAAAGTATGCGCGGTATAGGGAGAGCCGAGATGCGCCTCGATATCGCTGATCGCGATCCGGCGGTCGTCGATCAGGGCATCGCAAGCGGCCATACGCCGTTCAACCGGCGCCGGTCCGTTCGGCTTCAGCGGGTTGCCGGGGCTGACAAGCCACCAGACCCGGTCCAGCCCGATAGCCCGCAGCGCCCAACGCGAAATATGCAGGTGCCCCGCATGGGGCGGATCGAACGATCCGCCCAACAGACCGATGCGTTGGCCCGGCAATGCCAGTGGAGTAGCCCCGATCACGCACTGTCCCTACTTTGCATGCCGTATCTTGCTGGCCTTGTCTTGCCTGCTGTCATTTTCGGCACCTTCCCGTCTGGGGCCGTCCGGTGTCAACCGGCCCGGCAACCCTTGCGCTTGCCCGCGCAAACCGGCATCATCCAGGTACGCAACAGGATCGGAGCGCCCGATGAAGGAAGACCGCTCCCTTCACGAAAAACGTGAAGTCGCAGCCGCCTACGCCGTCCATGCTTTTACCGCCTCGGGCGCTGTCCTGGGCTTCTTGGCGCTTTTGGCGATTTTGGAAGGCGATCTGCTGGCCGTGTTCCTGTGGTTGGGGCTGGCCCTGTTCGTTGACGGGATCGACGGCACCCTGGCCCGAAAAGCCCGGGTCAAGGAAGTGACCCCGAATGTCGACGGCACGACGCTGGACAACGTCATCGACTATTTCAACTACGTCGCCGTGCCCGCGATGATGATCTACTGGTTCGGATTCGTACCGGAAGGCTGGGCGACAGTTGCAGCCGCCGGGATCATGGGCGTTTCGTGCTACACCTTCGCCAACGCCAATATGAAGACGCACGACTACTATTTCTCGGGCTTTCCGGCGCTTTGGAACCTGGTGGTGCTGTGTTTCCACATCCTGGACACCGGGCCGTGGACCAACCTGGTCGTCATCGGCGTCTGCGCCGTTCTGACCTTTGTGCCCTGGAAATATGTCCACCCGATGCGTGTGCGCGACTGGCGCGGCGTCACAATCCCGATGACGGTTCTGTGGTGCGCCACAACGATCCGCTGCGTTTTGTATGAGGCCGACGGCATCAATGCCAAGGCGGCATCGCCCGCTGTTTTCTGGTTATGGGTCGGGGCTTCCATCTATTTCGTCGCGCTGTCCGGCTGGCGGTCGTTCTGGCCGGGAGCGGATGAGCGCAATTCGTAAGGCGCGAGAATCCCTTGCGTTGGTTTATCGCTGATGCGCCGTGCCCTGACGTCGTCGTTGCTGGTCCTTGGCTTGGCGGGTTGCGAGCTGAACCGCGATCCGAACGCCTGGAATGTCCTGCATCTGGGGTGGAAGGGTTCGCTTGAATATTCCGCTGGCGCAGTGCCACGGATCCTGGAATGGCGGCTACGCGAATGCATGATCGGATGGGGTATTCCGCAAGAGGCTTTCGTGGTCCAACGCAATAGTGGGACTGCCTATCTCGGAGTGTGCAAACCGGACCCGGACCCCATGTCCGAAGACGAATACCATTTCTCGCAGTTTTTTTTCATAATGCCGGGTGAGGACGAGTCATTTTACACAATCACCGCAATTCAGGGTTCATACAGCACGCGTGAAAACCTTTTCTACGAAGCGGCCGTTCCAAGTGCGCCCTTTACCAAGCCAATCCGGGCGGTCATTCGCGGTCTCAAGAAACCTGAACACAGCCGATCCGATTGTCTGCA
Source organism: uncultured Limibaculum sp. (assembly GCA_951813525.2). GTDB lineage: Bacteria > Pseudomonadota > Alphaproteobacteria > Rhodobacterales > Rhodobacteraceae > Thermohalobaculum. The sequence goes on along the minus strand of CATOTJ020000001.1, from coordinate 505,574 downwards.
AGTAATATGACCGCCCGCATTGCGCCATTGCTGCGGAACGGATAGGAACGCGCGCAAATTCCCAAATGCGCAGGGCTCCCATGGCTTCCTACCAGTATGTCTATCACATGGATGGCGTCTCCAAGACCTATCCCGGTGGCAAGAAATGTTTTGAGAATATCCGGCTGAGCTTTCTGCCCGGCGTCAAGATCGGGGTCGTGGGTGTCAACGGCGCCGGTAAGTCGACGCTGATGCGGATCATGGCCGGTCAGGACAAGGATTTCACGGGAGAGGCGTGGGCTGCCAAAGGCGCTCGGGTCGGGTACCTGCCGCAGGAACCCGCGCTGGAGGAAGATCTGGACGTGCGCGGCAATGTCATGATGGGCGTTGCGGTCAAACAGGCGAAGCTCGACCGGTTCAACGAACTGGCCATGAACTATTCGGACGAAACCGCCGAGGAAATGGCCGAACTTCAGGATCAGATCGACGCCGAAGGCCTGTGGGACCTTGACGCGCAGGTCGATGTCGCGATGGAGGCACTGCGCTGCCCGCCCGACACATCGCCGGTCGCGACCCTCTCCGGCGGTGAGCGCCGCCGGGTCGCGCTCTGCAAGTTGCTGCTCGAAGCGCCGGAAATGCTGCTGCTGGATGAGCCGACAAACCACCTGGACGCCGAAACGATCGCCTGGCTGCAAAAGCACCTGATCGAATACAAGGGCACGATCCTGATCGTCACCCACGACCGCTATTTCCTGGACGAGATCACCGGATGGATTCTGGAACTGGATCGCGGCCGGGGCATCCCCTACGAGGGAAATTATTCCGCCTGGCTGGAGCAGAAAGCCAAACGGTTGGCGCATGAAGCGCGCGAAGACAAGTCGCGCAAGCGCACGTTGGATAAAGAGCTGGAATGGATCCGCCAGGGTGCCAAAGCGCGCCAGGCCAAGCAAAAGGCGCGTATTAACGCCTATAATGAGTTGGCCGCGCAGTCCGAGCGCGAAAAGATTTCGCGCGCACAGATCGTCATCCCGAACGGCCCGCGCCTTGGTGGCAAAGTCATCGAGGTCGAGGGCCTGAAGAAGGGCTATGGCGACAACCTGCTGATGGAAAATCTGACGTTCAGCCTGCCCCCCGGCGGGATCGTGGGCATCATCGGCCCGAACGGCGCCGGTAAATCGACACTGTTCCGAATGTTGACCGGCCAGGAACAGCCTGATGGCGGATCGATCGACTTTGGCGACACGGTCGAACTGGCCTATGTCGATCAATCCCGCGACAGCTTGGACGGCGAGAAAACGGTTTGGGAGGAAATCTCCGACGGCCTCGACGTCATCGCGCTGGGCGATGCGGAAATGAATTCCCGCGCCTATTGCGGTGCCTTCAACTTCAAGGGCGGCGACCAGCAGAAAAAGGTCAAGCTGCTGTCCGGCGGCGAACGCAACCGTGTGCACATGGCCAAGCTGCTGCGCCGCGGCGGCAACGTGCTGCTGCTTGATGAGCCGACAAACGATCTTGATGTCGAAACCCTGCGCGCACTGGAAGATGCCATCGAAAGCTTTGCCGGCTGCGCTGTGGTGATCTCGCACGACCGTTTCTTCCTCGACCGTCTCTGCACCCACATCCTGGCCTTTGAAGGCGAGGCGCGCGTGGAGTGGTTCGAAGGTAACTTCGAGGACTATGAAGCCGACAAAATCCGGCGCCTCGGCCCGGATGCGGTTGAACCGAAGCGGCTGAAATACAAGAAGTTTGCGAGGTAGGACGCTGCTGCTGCCGTTGCCCGCGAAAAACTGGCTTACCGGCGCGGATCAAGATTACCTTGCTTCTGGAGCAGATCGCTGACGACTTCTTTGCTCACAGGGTAGGGCGGTTTCGTTGGCGCCGCAGGCGTTGCGATGGACGCCTGGATGCTGGGCGGTACGACAATGCGTCCTTTTGTTATTGGGGACGTATAAATCCCGCATTCGTCCCGCAAAGACATATCTCTCTGCGTTGTTCGGTCGAACATTGATCAATCCGTAACCATATCGCGGGACCCTCTCGGCAGCAGCCAGAAGAGGGTTCCATGACTGACCAGAAATGTCTTCCGCTCGCCATTCTTGCCCTGGGTCTGACGGTGGCATCGCCATTCGCAGATGACCGGACGCGAATTGCGGATCTGTTACCACAGGACGGCGGCGCGTTCTTTGCGGATGCGCTTTATCCGACGATGGATTTGAGCATCCCCGATGCCGCGGTGGCGGCGCCCGTCAATCTTTCACCGCTGGGCGGCGCAGCCGAACCGGCCCTGCCGTTTATACCGCATTTCGGCCTGACACGGCGGCAAACACCCAACGGTGCGTTCGCCGATGGTGTCTTCTACGCCCCGTCAAATGGTGTCGAGCTGAACGCAAAGACCAGCCTGCGCGACGGCCTGCGCGGCACATTGGGGTTCACGATCCGTTTTTGATTTCGTCGTCCAGCAACGCCTAACGGCAACACTGAATTCCGCACAATGGCGGGCGTTCTGGTTGATGGCAGCGCGGCGTGGGCATTATACACGCATGCAACCCTTTCGGGTTCATGCGAGGTGTGCCAATGGAAATGCCCGTCCCGAACGCCGCCATTCTGGACCGGCGCGACCGGATCGTTGAACGGCTGATAGAAATTCTGGGCCCCGATGGTGTGATATCCGCACCGGAGGAAGTAAAAGCCTATGAATGCGATGCGCTGACCGCCTATCGCTGTCCGCCATTGGCCGCTGTCCTGCCTCGGTCGACTGAGGAAGTGGCCGAGGTTGTCCGTTATTGTAACGACGAGGGCGTGCCCATTGTTCCGCGCGGCGCCGGAACCTCGCTGGCCGGTGGTTCGTTGCCGACGGCCGATTCGATCCTGTTGGGCGTCGCCCGCCTGAACGATGTCCTGGAAACCGACTATCCCAATCGCGTTATCCGCGTGCAGACCGGGATGACCAATCTTTCCGTCACCGGCGCCGTGGCGGACGATGGGTTCTTTTATGCCCCCGACCCGTCCAGCCAGCTTGCCTGTGCCATCGCAGGCAATATCGCAATGAATTCAGGCGGCGCCCATTGCCTGAAGTACGGCGTGACCACGAACAATTTGCTCGGCGTGAAGCTGGTCACGGCCCAAGGCGAGATTGTCGAAATCGGCGGCGCCCATCTGGATGCGCCGGGTTATGATCTGCTGGGCCTGATCTGCGGGTCCGAAGGCCAGCTTGGAGTCGTGACCGAAGCGACACTGCGCATTCTGGCGACCCCGGAAGGCGCCCGCCCGGTTCTGATGGGGTTTGATAACTCAGAAACCGCAGGCGCCTGTGTTTCCGATATTATCAAATCCGGCGTTATCCCGGTCGCGATCGAGTTCATGGACCGCCATGTCATCCACGCATCCGAAGCCCATGCCGGTGCCGGATATCCGCTGGATGTCGAGGCGCTGCTGATCGTCGAAGTCGAAGGATCTGATGCCGAGATCGAAGAGCAATTGACCACAGTCAAAGCCATCGCCCAATCCCATAACCCGATGGTTCTGCGCGAAAGCACGTCCGAGGCGGAAAGCGCCGCCATCTGGCTGGGCCGCAAATCCGCGTTCGGGGCGATGGGTCAACTGGGTGATTATATTTGTCTGGACGGGACGGTCCCGGTTTCGAAACTGCCCGAAGTCTTGCGGCGCACCGGTGAGCTTTCGCAGAAATATGGGCTGAAGGTCGGCAACGTCTTTCATGCGGGCGACGGGAATATGCATCCGCTGATCATCTTTGATGCCAACAAGCCCGGGGATTTGGAACTGGCCGAGGAACTGGGCGCCGATATCCTGCGCCTTTGTGTTGAAGTCGGAGGCTGCCTGACCGGCGAGCATGGTGTCGGCGTTGAAAAACGGGACCTGATGGAACATCAGTATTCCGCCGCTGATCTTGAGGCGCAGATGGACGTAAAGGATGTGTTTGACCCCGGGTGGATCTTTAACCCCGCCAAGGTGTTCCCGCTGGGTGTATCCGCTGCGCGCCGCGGATAGGATCAAAGCCAATCCCGGCTGGTCACAGGCGCAGCGAAAGCTTGCACCGGCCGATTTCTCAGGACCGCTCTCAAGGACCGCCACATGACCGAATTGCCCGCACGCGACGAGGCCGACATCGCCGAGGCCATAGCGAGCGCGGCGGCAAAAGGAACCCCGCTGGAGATCAGTGGCGGCGCCACGCGGCTGTCGCTGGGGCGCCCCGTGCAGGCGGGCCAACGCCTGTCGACCAGGGCGCTGAGCGGCATCTCGCTTTACGAACCCGGCGCCCTGACATTGGTTGTGCGGGCCGGAACACCAATGGCAGAGGTCGATGCGGCTTTGGCTGCCGAGGGGCAGATGCTGCCCTTCGAGCCGATGGATCACCGCGCGCTGTTGGTTTCGACCGGGCAACCGACAATCGGCGGCGCCGTCGCGATTGCGGCCAGTGGCCCGCGGCGTCTGCAGAAAGGGGCCTGCCGCGATTCGATGATCGGTATTCGGCTGATCGATGGGCTGGGCCAAGTCATCTCGAACGGCGGGCGCGTGATGAAGAACGTGACGGGGTACGACCTGGTCAAACTGATGGCCGGTTCCTGGGGCACACTGGGCGTTCTGACCGAGATAAGCTTCAAATTACTTCCGGCCCCGCAAACAACGGCGGTTCTTCTTTATGACGGGCTGGACGACGAAACGGCTGTGCAGGCGATGTCGGACGCGTTGGGGTCGTCTGCCGATGTTGCCGGTGCCGCCCATTTTCCGGTCGAGATCGACGGCGATCCCGTCACGATGATCCGGTTGGAAGGGTTGGAAGGGTCGGTTGCCCACCGCACCAAAGCCCTGGTCGACCATCTTGGCGCCTATGGCCAGGCACGCATTGTCACTGATCCTGAAGTGGCCGCGGCAGGTTGGCGTGCCGTCCGCGATGCCGAGCCTTTTGCGGCGCGGGATGGCGCCGTTTGGCGGGTCTCGGTCAAGCCAACGGATGGCCCGGGCCTGGTCTCTGCGCTCAAGGCCAGTGGGATCGCCAAAGCGGCGTTCTTCGATTGGGCCGGGGGTTTGATCTGGCTGTTGACCGACGATGCGGGCGATGGCGGCGCCGCGGCGGTCCGGGCCGAGGTTGCGCCGCGCGGCGGTCATGCGACATTGGTTCGCGCCCACGCCCCGGTGCGCAATTCGGTTGACGTGTTCCAACCGGAACCTGCGCCGTTGGCGCGGATATCGGCGGGGCTGCGCGAAAAGTTTGACCCGAAGGGCATACTCAATCCGGGAAGGATGACGGCCTGATGCAAACGCTTTTCACCGACGATCAGCTTGCCGACCCGAAGATTCAGCGGGCAAATCAGATATTGCGGTCTTGCGTACATTGCGGGTTCTGCACGGCAACCTGTCCCAGCTATCAGGTATTGGGGGACGAGTTGGACAGCCCCCGGGGCCGGATCTATCTGATCAAGGATATGCTGGAAAACGATCGTCCGGCGGACGAGAAAACGGTCAAGCATATCGACCGCTGTCTGTCGTGCCTGGCCTGCATGACGACATGCCCATCTGGTGTTCACTATATGCATCTGGTCGACCATGCGCGCGAGCATATCGAGCAGACCTATACCCGGCCCTGGCATGATCGCGCACTGCGATGGCTGCTGACCAAGATCCTGCCCTATCCCGGGCGTTTCAGGCTGGCCTTGCTGGGCGCCAAGGTCGGCAAGCCGTTCAAGTTTCTGATGCCCGGAAAGCTTAAGGCGATGATTGATCTGGCGCCGCCGCAGATCCACGGTCCGGCGCGCCATGACGACCCGCAAATTCACCGTGCCAAGGGCGAGCGCAAGTTCCGGGTCGCCCTGATGACCGGCTGCGCGCAGCGTGCCCTGAACAACGATATCAATGCAGCGACGATCCGGCTTTTGACCCGACATGGCTGCGACGTGGTGATCGCAAAGGGAATGGGTTGCTGCGGTGCGTTGACCCATCACATGGGCAAGACGGACCTTTCCCATGCCTCCGCCGCCGCCAACATAAATGCTTGGATGACCGAGGCGCGCGCGGGCGGGTTGGATGCGGTCATCATCAACACCTCCGGCTGCGGGACAACGGTCAAGGATTACGGCCATATGTTTGCCCGCGATCCGTTGGAGGAGGACGCAAAGGCCGTGGCCGGTCTGGCCTGTGACATTACCGAGTTTATGGAGCGGATTGGCTTGGACAAGGCGCAGGCGCCAAAACTGCGGGTCGGCTATCACGCGGCATGCTCGCTGCAACACGGGCAAAAGGTGACACAGGCCCCGAAAAAGCTGCTGAAGGCTGCCGGTTTTCAGGTGGTCGAGCCAAAGGACCCGCATCTCTGTTGCGGATCGGCGGGGACCTACAATTTGTTACAGCCCGAGATTTCCGGAGAGTTGAAGAAGCGCAAGGTTGCCAATTTGGAAGCGACGTCGCCGCAGATCATCTCGGCCGGAAACATCGGCTGCATGATGCAGATCGGGTCCGGCACCGATGTGCCGGTCGTCCACACCGCCGAGTTGCTGGACTGGGCGACGGGTGGGCCAAAGCCGGAGGCGCTGCTTAATGTGGCGCTGGATTAGCACGGCCCTGTTACTCTGTGATCTGACCCCGGCCATGGCGGCCGAGGTCGGGCGGGACACATTGCTAAGCGCCGAGGCTTCGATCCAGTGGCGCGGGGTGGGCCGGGTTAACCTGGCAGGCACCGGGCGCGTCGGGATGTGTACCGGCACGCTGATCCGTCCGGATGTCGTCCTGACGGCAGCACATTGCGTGGTAAACCTGAAGACCGGTCAATTGCGGCCGGTTGGAACAATTCATTTCGTTGCCGGTTGGCGCCAGGGCAAGGGAACGGGACACGCGCGGGCGCGTGCCGTTGTCGTTCATCCCGATTGGCAGAATGTGCGTTCACCCAGCGATTACAAATATTTCAGCGATCTTGCACTGATCCGGCTGGATAACCCGCTGGGGCCGGAGAGCGCCAAGCCTTTCGACGTTGCGCGACTCGGCCCCTTTGCGGATGCCAAGGCATTTACGCTGGTCGGATACCGCCGCGACCGGGCACATGCGTTAACCTATCAGGACGATTGCCAGAGGCTGAAACAGTTCCAATCCAGGTTTTTGCTGATCTGTTCGGCGGTCCAGGGTGCGTCAGGGTCGCCCATCTTTGCGATTTCGCCCGATGGCCCGCAATTGGTTGCTGTCCTTTCGGCGGCTTCGCCGGAACGGCCGCGGCCGCAACTTTTCACTGCTGTGGCATATGATGCGGTTCAGGAGATGTTGGAGCGACTGGATTAGCGTTTTTTCGGGCATCGAGGGCCTTGAAAGCCGGAAAATCGTCCCCCACATTCTTATTGTCGGATGCCAATGATGGGTTCGGCGCATAACCCCAAGGCTGCCCGAAAGGGGGCCGTCACATCGCTAGATCGCTCAAACGGAGGATTACATGCGTAATTTCGATCTTTCCCCGCTTTATCGCTCGACCGTCGGTTTCGACCGCCTCGCTGGTATGCTGGACCAGTTGATGGCCGGTGACGTGCCGTCGCAAAGCTACCCGCCCTATAACATCGAAAAAACCGGTGAAGATGCCTATCGCATCACCGTCGCCGTCGCCGGGTTTGGCGAAGATGACCTGAATATCGAGGTCAAGGACGCCCAGTTGACCGTCGTCGCCAAGAAGCGCGACGCCGAGGACGGCGAAAAGCCTGTCTACCTGCACCGCGGGATCGCCGAGCGCGGTTTCGAGCGCCGGTTCCAATTGGCCGATCACGTCCGCGTATCCGGTGCCGATCTGGTCAATGGCCTGCTGCATATTGATTTGGTCCGCGAAGTGCCGGAGGCATTGAAGCCGCGAAATATCGCCATCAACACTCCGAATGCAGACCGCCAGACGATCGAGGCTTAATCGGTTTGCAATCACGACTGTCGGCCCGTCCCGAAGGGGCGGGCCTTTTCATTTCGGGGGGAGAAAAATGGCCAGACCGCTGAACGACTATAAAGCGCTGACCTTTGACTGTTACGGGACACTGATCGATTGGGAGAGCGGGATCTGGGACGCATTGCAGCCATTATGGTTGGTCAACGGGTTCGAGCTTGACCGCGAAGCGGCCCTGCGGGCATTCGCCGAAGCGGAAAGTGCCCAGCAGGCAGCGGCGCCAGATATGCTGTATCCCGGCGTTTTGAACCGCGTGCACACCACAATGGCGCAGCGCTTCGGGCTTGAAACGAACGATGACCTGGATCGTGCTTTTGGATACTCGGTTCCGCATTGGCCCGCATTCCCGGACACGGCGGATGCACTGCGCATTCTCAAGCGCCACTACAAGCTGGTGATCCTGTCGAACGTGGACCGCGATGGTTTCGCCGCATCGAACCGCAAACTGGGGGTCGAGTTCGACGCGATCTATACCGCCCAGGATGCTGGGTCCTATAAACCGAACCCAGCGAACTTCTCTTTCATGCTGGAACGGCTTTCAACCGATCTGGGTCTTGGCGCCGGTGACATCCTGCACACTGCACAAAGTCTGTTCCACGATCATGTTCCGGCCCGCGACGCGGGCCTGGACCGGTGCTGGATCGACCGTCAGCATCTGGCAGATGGCGGCAACTGGGGCGCAACCGCTTTGGTTGGCGACAGGCCAAGCGTGGACTTCCATTTTTCGACCATGATGGAAATGGCCCGAACGGTCGACGGCGGCTGACGTATTTCCCGGCCTGGCTGATCCGGCCGAGCGTCGTGAAATTGTTAACTCTTAGCAGGTGGGCGCGCTCGACCCGACGGAATCGGGAAAAAGCGCACACTGCCGATTAGCTGTCAGAACGGGGCCTTGCCGCGAACCCGGCCTGATCGGCCCGTCAGCCCCAGATATTTGTTTATCCAATAAAGAGCGGATGTGCCGACGGGTAAGGTATGTGCCCGGCCCGTCGGACCGCCCAAATTCTATGCTTTTTGCGACGCAAAATTTCATCTAGTGGGTTGTTCACGCAATTTTTGAACCTTTCCGCGCCCAGTCCCTTGACCCCGAGGGCTTTGGTCGGGTTATTGACGCTTGGGGCGGATGTGGCTTTAAGGGCCGCGGGCAGAATTGCCGCAAAAACAAACGATTCGCAGGATCAATGAAATCCTGCGCGGGAGGACATTGCGATGACCGACACCGAGTGGGCAGCCGCCGGGCGGGACACGTTCCCCAAGTTGATGACGTTGAACGCCAGCAGATTCGCCAAACGACCTGCCACGCGCGAAAAGATGTATGGCATCTGGAAGACCCATACTTGGGCCGAAGCGCTGGAGGAAACCCGCGCAATTGCCATCGGGCTGATGGAATTGGGCTTGGCCAGCGGTGACCGGATGGCGATTGTCGGGTCGAACCGCCCGCCGTTCTACTGGTCAATGGTTGCGGCTCAGATGGTCGGCGCGACGCCGGTGCCAATGTATCAGGACTCGGTGGCCGAAGAGATGGTGTTCGTGCTGCAACACGCCGAAGTCAGCTTTGCCGTTGCCGAGAACCAGGAACAGGTCGACAAACTGATGTCGATACAGGACCGCCTGCCCAGCCTGCGCTACATCATCTATCGCGACCCTCGCGGGCTGCGTAAGTACGACCACACGGCGATGATGTCGATGCAGGACCTGCAGACCCTGGGGCGCGAGAGTGCCGGCAAACACGGCGCAGCGTTGGACGCCGCGATCGATGCCGGGACCAAGGATGACATCTGTGTCATGCTTTATACGTCCGGGACCACCGGGAACCCCAAGGGCGTGGTGCTGAACAACGAGAACATGATTTTTGCGGCCAAGGCATCGTCCGAGTTCGACGGCCTGAAGGAAACCGACGAGACACTGGCCTATCTGCCTATGGCCTGGGTCGGCGATTTTGTCTTTTCCATCGCCCAATCGCATTGGGCCGGGTTCTGCGTTGCCTGCCCGGAAAGCCCCGACACGATGATGGTCGATCTGAAGGAGATCGGCCCGACCTATTTCTTTGCGCCGCCCCGGATCTTCGAAAACCTGCTGACATCGGTGATGATCCGCATGGAGGATGCGCCGGGCTGGATGCGCCGGATGTTCCGCGGATATATCGACTTTGCCAAGGAATGGGGCGGCAAGATTCTGGACGGCGAGAGCGTGCCGGGCGGCGTCAAGTTCAAGTACTGGCTGGGAGACAAGCTGGTCTTTGGTCCGCTGAAGAATTCGCTGGGCCTCAGCCGTGTGCGGCTGGGCTATACGGCAGGCGAGGCGATCGGGCCGGAGATTTTCGCCTTCTACCGGTCGATCGGGATCAATCTGAAGCAGCTTTATGGCCAGACGGAAGCCAGTGTTTTCGTGACCATTCAACCCGACGGCCAGGTCCGCGACGATACTGTTGGCGTTGCTGCGCCGGGGGTCGAGCTGCGGATCGATGATGACGGCAAGGTTTGGTACCGCAGTCCCGGTGTCTTTCAGGAATACTACAAAGAACCGGAAAAGACCGCCGAGACCAAGGATCCGGAAGGTTGGGTCGATACCGGTGATGCCGGGTTCATCGAGGAGAAGACCGGGCATCTGCGCATCATCGACCGCGCCAAGGACGTCGGCAAAATGGCCGATGGCAGCCTGTTCGCGCCGAAATATGTCGAGAACAAGCTGAAGTTTTATCCCAATATTTTGGAGGCTGTCCTGCACGGCGACGGTCGCGACACCTGCACGGCGTTCATCAATATCGATCTGACCGCCGTTGGATCCTGGGCCGAGCGCAACAATGTCTCCTACGCCTCTTATCAGGAACTGGCGGGGCACCCGGACGTCTACAGAGCGATCCAGGAGCATGTCGAGGAAGTGAATGCTTCGCTGGCCGGTGACGACATGCTGTCGGGTTGTCAGATCCACCGGTTCCTTGTGCTGCACAAGGAATTGGACCCGGACGACGGCGAGATGACGCGGACCCGCAAAGTACGCCGCTCGACCATTGCCGAGCGCTACGCGCCGTTGATCACCGGCCTCTATGATGGCTCGGACACTGTCTATGTCGAAACGGAAGTCACCTATGAAGACGGGCGCAAAGGGTCGATTGACGCGACGCTGGAGATCCGCGATGCGAAGACATTCGATCGTAAGGCATCAGCTCAGGCGGCGGCATGATCCGTATCGTTCTGACGATACTGGCGCTGTCGCTGTTGCCGGTGGACGCCCTTGCCGGGAAGAAACCCAAGTTCAAGCCGGTGCCGGGCGCCGAGGCGACCGACAAGATCGGAGCGCCGAAGCGTCGCGAAGGGCAGCGGTTCAAGTCAGCGCCAAGCACAGGCGCGGAAGTGGCGGTGATCCCCCCGGCAGAATGGCTGCCACCCCGCCCGGTGGCCGGTGCACTGCCGGCGGAATGGGTCGACGCACTTGGCCGCTGTCTGCAAAGCGTCGCCTCGATGCAGCCGATGAATGTTGCGGGTTTGGTTAATGTCGGCGACCGGGTTGTCGATTATCAAAAACCGTACACGCGCCAATCCTGGCTGACGCCCAGCCGGGCGGTTTCGATGAACTACGAGATCGAAGCCGGGTTCGGAAACACGCCGTCGCGCCTTTGCAAGGTCGGAAGCGTAAAGGGCCGCGGGACATCTGCGGGCAGTGCGCAGGCAATCGACGACGGTTTTGTGCTGTGGGCCTATGACTTGATTGGCATGGGCCAGTACACGGATGAAAGACACCCGGAAAGCGCAGGGCTGCGCCCGGGCGACACGCGTTACGCCTTGGTGTCAAAGTCAGGCAATGCCCGCCGTTGCCTGGTGCGCATCAGGTTCGAGAAAACATTTTTTGGCGACAAGGCCGAGGTTTCAATTTCGGTCGCCGAAGTCGCCAAGAAACCATGCAGCCGGAAACCCGGCAATATTGGGGGTGCATGATGGCCCCGGGGATGGATGGACAGTCGATGGAAGCAACCGAAACCGACGGCTATGTAACCGCCGATGGCCGCCAGATCGGCGGCGTAATGATGGATATTCGCAATATCGTCCTGCGCTTTGGCGGCGTGACGGCGATCCAGGACGTAACCTTCGATATCCGCAAGGGCGAGGTCCGCGCGATCATCGGCCCGAACGGTGCAGGTAAGTCCAGTATGCTCAACGTCATCAATGGGTTCTATCACCCGCAGGAAGGCGAGATCTGGTTCAAGGGCAAGCTTCGCCCGTCCATGAAGCCCTATGAAGTGGCAGAGCAGGGCATCGCCCGCACCTTCCAGAACATCGCCCTGTTCAAGGGCATGTCGACGCTGGACAACATCATGACCGGGCGTCAGTTGAAGATGAAAAAGAACTTCTTCTGGCAAATGCTGCGCTATGGCCCGGCGATCCAGGAAGAAGTGGAGCACCGCCAGAAGGTCGAGGAGATCATCGATTTTCTGGAAATCCAGGCCATCCGCAAGACGCCGGTCGGGTCGCTGCCTTACGGGATGCAAAAGCGGGTGGAACTGGCCCGCGCGCTGGCGATGGAGCCGGAACTTTTGCTGTTGGACGAACCGATGGCCGGCATGAACGTCGAAGAGAAGGAGGACATGTCCCGCTTCATCATCGACGTGAACGAACAATATGGCACCACGATCTGCCTGATCGAACACGACATGGGCGTTGTTATGGACCTGGCCGACCGGGTGGTCGTTCTGGATTATGGCAAGCAATTGGCCGATGGCCTGCCCGGAGACGTGCAAAAAGACCAGGCGGTGATCGACGCCTATCTGGGGGTTTGAGCTAATGGACTTTCTCTATGATGTTTTGATCAAACCCTTTGTCGAGATGGGCGGCGACCCGGCGTTTTTCTTCCAGGTGCTGTGGGAAGGGTTTGTCGCGGGCATTCTTTATGCCCTGATCGCGCTGGGCTTTGTCCTGATCTTCAAGGCCTCGGGCATCTTCAACTTTGCCCAGGGCATCATGGTCGTGTTCGCGGCACTGGGGCTGGTCGGTTTTTATGAAGTACTGGGTTCGGCGGGGATCGAAAGCGGTACGGTGAAAGCGGTGATATCGCTCGTGCTGACATTGACGATGATGTACGCGCTTGCCTTTGGCGTCGAACGCCTGGTCCTTAGACCGCTGGTCGGCCAGGAAGACATCATTCTTTTCATGTCGACGATCGGCATCACGTTCATGTTGATCGGCGGCGGGCAGTGGATCTTTGGCGGCGAGCCGAAATCCATGATCACCGAAGACCTGGGCCTACCGACCGGCGACACGGTCGTCGACGCGTTTGGCGGTATCATCATCTTCCAGCACCTGGATGTGGCCGCGACCATCATCGCCGGGCTGTTGATCGCGGGCCTTGCCCTGTTCTTCTCAAAGACCAAGACAGGCCGAGCGCTGCGCGCCGTGGCGGACGATCACCAGGCCGCGGTCTCGGTCGGCATCGGTCTGAACCAGATCTGGGTCGTCGTATGGTTTGCCGCCGGGATTGTCGCCTTGGTGACAGGCGTCATGTGGGGCGCGAAGTCCGACGTGTCGTTTGCGCTGCAGATCGTGGCGCTGAAAGCGTTGCCGGTCCTGGTCCTGGGTGGTTTCACATCGATCCCCGGCGCCATCGTCGGAGGCCTGATCATCGGCATCGGCGAAAAAGTTTTCGAGCTTTATTGGGGCGGCCTGATGGGCGGCGGCGTCGAAAGCTGGTTTGCCTTTATCATCGCACTGATCTTCCTGCTGTTCCGGCCGCAGGGGATCTTTGGCGACAAGATCATCGAGAGGGTCTAGTCCATGTTTTATCGTGAAGCAGGCGACTTCAAGACATCCTACAAATCCGACCTTCAGGCGTTTCCCATCCGGCAGGACAAGATCGGGATCTATATCTGGCTGATCATCGCGCTGGTTGTTGCGCTCTTTGCTTACAAAGAGTGGGGCATCATGGGGATGGACAGCGGGTTTGCCATGAAGGCAATCATCATCCCGACGCTGGTTTTTACGCTGACCACGCTGGGCTTGAACATTCTGACCGGATTTGCCGGGCAGATAAGCCTGGGCACCGGTGCGTTCATGGGGGTCGGGGCTTATGCGTGTTACAAGCTGACTACCTATTTCCCGGATGTGAACATCATCATCCTGTTCTTTGCGTCGGGACTTGTTTCCGCGGCGGTCGGGGTTCTGTTCGGTCTGCCTTCACTGCGGATCAAAGGGTTCTATCTTGTCGTCGCGACACTTGGCGCTCAGTTCTTTCTGGAGTGGCTCTTCGGGCGCTGGGCCTGGCTCTACAACAACAACCCGTCCGGCGCGATCGAGGTTCCGGTACGGACGCTGTTCGGGGTGGAGATCACCGGCGCCAATGCTTCGGTCGTGGCGCAATACCTGGTTGTTCTCGGCATTCTGATCTTTATGACCTGGATCGCGTCCAATCTGATCCGGGGCCGGATCGGGCGGTCGTGGATGATGATCCGCGACATGGATATCGCGGCAGAACTGATTGGGGTGCGCCCGCTCTGGGCCAAACTTTCGGCCTTTGCGGTGTCCTCGTTCTACTGCGGCGTCTCCGGCGCCCTGATGGTCTTTATCTGGCTCGGCGCCGCCGAGGTCGAGAGCTTCGATATCAACCACTCGTTCCTCTACCTCTTCATGGTTATCATCGGCGGGCTGGGATCGATCACTGGGTCCTATATGGGCGCTGCATTCATCTGGATTTTCCCGATCGTTCTGAAGGAGATCGGCAAGTCGTTCGGTGTCGGCGCCACGGTGATGGAAAACATCTCGCTTCTTGCCATCGGGGTGATGATCGTGATCATCCTGATCAAGGAACCACACGGTCTGGCGCGTCTATGGCAGATCGCAAAGCAGAAACTGCGCTTGTGGCCATTCCCGCACTAGGCGGGCGACTTACCGGCGGGGCCTTTGAAACCGGGCGCCGTCCACTGACCAACAGGTTTCACAATTGTGCGGCTCTGAACCGCACTGAAACAGGGAGGAGTATGAAAATGCTCAACAAACTCGCAATGGGCGCTGCTGCCGTTGCCATGGTCGGGGCCATCGCGGTCGAGACCAAGGCCCAGGCAGAGGACACCCTTTTCATCCCGGCGCTGACCTATCGTACGGGTCCGTTTGCTGGTGGCGGTGTTCCGACCGCAAACGGTTTTGTCGATTACTTTGCCATGCTGAACGCGCGTGACGGGGGTATCGGCGGTGCCAAACTGGTCGTTGAAGAGTGTGAAACCGCCTACAACGCCCAGAAAGGCGTGGAATGTTACGAGTCCACCAAGGGTAAGGGCGCGCTGATCTACAACCCCTATTCGACCGGTATCACGCTTCAGCTGATCCCCAAGGCACCTGTCGACAAAGTCGTCGTGCTGTCGGCCGGGTATGGCCTTTCGGCCGCTGCCGTGGGCGAAAAGTTCCCGTGGACCTTCAACTACCCGGCGTCTTACTGGTCGCAAATGTCCTCGGTCCTGAAATATATCGAAAGCCAGGGCGGTCTGAAGGACAAGAAGATCGGCTTCATCTACCTCGACGTGGGTTATGGGCGCGAGCCGATCCCGCTTCTGGAGCAGTTGGCCCCGGAAATGGGCTTTGAACTCAAGCTGTATCCTGTCGGCGTCAAGGAAATGCAGGCACAGTCGGCTCAGTGGCTGAACGTCCGCAAGGATCGTCCGGACTGGATGATCATGTGGGGCTGGGGCGCCATGACCCCGACCGCCATCAAGGAAGCCGCCAAGATCCGCTTCCCGATGGATCGATTCATCGGCAACTGGTGGTCGGCGGCGCATGCTGACCTGCGTCCTGTCGGCGAGGCCGGCAAGGGCTATCTGGGTGCAAACTACACCGGCGTCGGCACTGACTTCCCGATGATCCAGGACATCATCAAGCATGTCGTGGACAAGGGTCTGAGCCAGGCCGATCCGGAAACGGTCGGTGACGTGCTTTACAACCGTGCCGTCTTCAACGCCGTCATGGTTGCCGAAGGCATCCGCGAAGCGCAGAAGATCACCGGCAAGGCTGCCATCACAGGCGAAGACCTTCGTTTGGGTATGGAGCACATCAAGCTGGACGCAGCCCGCCTGAAAGAGATCGGGCTGGAAGGGTTCACCGCTCCGCTGATCGGCTCGTGCGCCGATCACGAAAACGGTGGTTCGATCTTCGTGCAGCAGTGGGACGGCAAGGACTGGAAACGCGTTTCCGATCTGATCCCGCCGATGACGGATGTTGTCCGCCCGATGCTGGAAGCTGCGGCCGCCAAGTATCTGGAAGACAAGCCGGACTGGGTCACCCAAAATTGCGGCTGATTTCCTGACCTGACGCGTTCCCCGGCGCATGACGCCGGGGAACAATCCCCTTTTTCGATCAATGGTGCCCCCGATGCTAGATGCGACCAAGACCGAGGCTGAAACGCTCTTGAGCGTCAACAACATCGAGGTGATCTATAATCACGTCATCCTAGTGCTGAAGGGCGTCAGCCTGAATGTGCCGAAGGGCGGGATAACGGCGCTGCTGGGCGGCAACGGGGCGGGTAAGACGACGACGCTGAAAGCCGTGTCGAACCTGCTGCATTCCGAACGCGGCGAGGTCACCAAGGGAACGATCGAATATCGCGGCGAAAGTATTGCCCATCTGGATCCTGCCACGCTGGTGAAGCGCGGTGTCATTCAGGTGATGGAAGGTCGCCATTGCTTTGGCCACCTGTCCATCGAGGAAAACCTTCTGACCGGCGCCTATACGCGCAAGGCCGGACGCAACGAGATCAATCAGGATCTCGAGATGGTCTATAACTATTTTCCGCGCCTGAGAGATCGGCGCAAATCGTTGGCAGGCTATACCTCCGGCGGCGAACAGCAGATGTGCGCGATTGGCCGCGCCCTGATGTCCCGGCCCGAAACAATCCTGTTGGACGAACCGTCGATGGGTCTGGCCCCGCAACTGGTCGAGGAAATTTTCGAGATCGTCAAAAGCCTGAACGAAAAGGAAGGCGTTTCGATCCTGCTAGCCGAGCAAAACACCAACATGGCGCTGCGCTATGCGCATTATGGATACATCTTGGAATCGGGTCGCGTCGTGATGGATGGTCCGGCGAAGGAACTGGCCGAGAACCCGGATGTGAAGGAATTCTATCTCGGCGTTTCCGACGGCGCGCGCAAATCGTTCCGCGATGTTCGATCCTATCGCCGCCGCAAACGCTGGTTGAGCTGAGGCTGGTGTAACTGAGGCTGGTGTAACTGAGGCTGCGGCGCGCCCCTTTCGGAGGTGCAGGATATAGCCGCGGCGCCCGCCGGGTTCATACAATTTTCATGAAATTGCGCGATAACCCTTCCTGCATGTGCCGGGGGTGGGACGACTGCTCACAATACCTCCGACCGGTTTCGGCGGCGCGACGGCGTCGTGGCCTGTTGGCCGAATGACTGTCTGTGGCGGCGTCGTCACACTCAATCTTCCGGCGATTGTGCCGGTGTTGAAGGCGCCCGGGGGCTTCCCCGGCATCCCGAGAAAATAAAGTCCTGCCGGGTGCGCATCTGCACACTGCCGCGCTGCCGGGTATGCGCCGATTGGTTCAGGAATACTCGGCCACCGGATCGCCCAGCCAGCTCAAATCGGGGGCAACCCCCAATCCGGGCAGCTCCGGGTCAATCGCCATTCCGCCATCCACCGCTCGCACGCCGCGCCCCGGCGCAGGATCGACGGTGATCATATCCTGGCAAGACCAGCCGCCGAACAGGAACGGATCGGGAATGGTCTGCGCCAGATGCGTGGCATCGGTATCCGCCAAGACCGTCCCGCCGGTCGGCATCACGGCAATCCGGATGCCGTGGGCGATGGCAAGATCGCGAATCCGCGCCGCCTTTGTCAGCCCGCCAACCCGGTTGATCTTGATGTTGATCTGTTCCGCGATCCGGTCGGCAACGATACTGGTCATGTCGCCGATTGTTTCCAACCGCTCGTCGATGGCCATCGGGCTGCGGGTCAGGCGGCGGATGGCCAGGCAGTCCTGCAAAGTCTCTGACGGCTGCTCGAACACGACCGGTAGGTCGGCAACGGCGTTCATGACAGTGACTGCCTCGGCCCGGGTCCAGGCGCGGTTCACATCATAGAAGACACGATCATCGGGGGCGCGGTTTGCCTCGATATGGCGGATGCGGGCAATATCCTGCTCGACATCGGCGCCGACCTTTGCCGAGTGCACCCGGTATCCCCGCGCCCGGTATTTGTTGATCAAGGCCAACATCTCTTCGGGAGTGCCGGTCGAAATCGACGACGCGACGGGGACCGGTGCCGGATAAGCGCCGCCCAGCAGCGTTGCCGCAGGCACCCCTGCAGCCTGACCGGCAATATCCCAACACGCGATATCCAGCGGCGCCTTTGCATAAAGATGTCCGGGCAGCGCCAGATCCAGCGCCCGGTCGATCTTGCCCAAAGCGCGCGGGTCCTGCCCCAACAGCGCAGGCGCCAGTGTTTCAACCCCCGCGCGGATCCCGGGCCCATGCGCAGGCAGGTAGGTCTCGCCCCAAGGCGTACCCTCGCCCCAACCGTCGATCCCGGCGTCGGTTTGCAATCGCACAAATGTTGCGTCCAGCCGGTCGAACCGCAGCCGTCCACCCGACAGCCAATAAGGTTCGGTCAGCGGAAGATCGCGTTGCCAGACGGTAATACGGGTGATCTTCATGATAGCTCCGGAAGTTGGGTGCGCGATGGGTTATCCCAGGCGGTGCTTATAGATGTGCTGATAGTGCGGTAAGGCGCGGGCATGCACCTCGCGCACGCGCGCCGGTGCTGCCTCCAGTTCGACATACCGCCGTTGTTGCGGTTTCAGACCGTCCGAATTGCGCAGATTGGCATGGAACGATCCGCCGTCCCACCAACTGACCTCGTCGCGTGCGCCCGGCTCCCACGACAGGGCCTCCGGCAGGAACGCAATCCCCACCGCGGCGCACCAGGCCGCGACGACGCGGGCAGGGTCTTCCAGCAGGTCATCGGAATCGATCACCGGCGGCGCCTTGCCCAGCCGGTCGCACAACCGGTCGAACAATGCGCGCTGCTCGGCAAAGCCGACCTCGGCTTCGTGAAAGTCCGGCCATTTATCGTATATCGATGTAATCGTCTTCGCCGGATCGCGGATCAGGAAGGAATGGGTGAAGAGATCGTATAATCCATCGTCCCACATCGTCTCGACATAGTGGGGAAAGTCCTTGATGAACATCGGCGCCAGTGCGGCCCGCGCTGCCAACATCGCGCGAATGCTGTTCAAGGTCAGGCCCGGGGTGCGCTGGCTGTCCGCCGTCGCGCGCGGCCAAAGCGGAGCTTCGCCTTGATACCACGCCTCGCCGAACGGTTCGTGATAGCATTCGAGGTCGCCACGTTGGCGCATCATCCATTCGAATGCCGTCGAGGTTGAACGAGGCACAGCCCAAAGCGCGACAATCTTCGGCATCGGAGATCTCACGCCAATGTTGAAAGCAACCGCCCCTGCGGACGGTTAGGGGCAATACCCAGCGTTTTCATGATGCGCCAGTAGAGCGCGCTGTCGGAGGAGACGATGGACACGCCGGTCAACGCTTCCAACTCGACTTCGCGCGAGTTCATCCGCTGTGGCAGCCCGTCGGCGCGGCGAAAATTCGGCATGCCGTTAACCGCGATGGCATCCACCGGACCGGCGCGGTCCAGCAGGATCTCCATCGACCGCGCGGCAAAATCGCCTGGGAAAACCCATGTACAGTCGTTGCACTCGGCCTGGGTTTCGAAGAAGCCGAGATCGACAAAGTTTGCGGCCAGAACCACATCGAAACCGGATTCGCGAAGATATCGCGCAATCCCGTCGCGCCAATCGGGCCAGTAATAGACTGAATTCAACGCAATCCGTTCAGCACCGAGTTCGCGCAGCCCTTCGACCAAACATTGCCCGGCCATATGCAGCGGCGTTTGATAAGTGTCCTCGATCCGGGCCAAAAAATCGGTGATCTGCACCGGGGTCTTGCCGCCTGCATGAACCCAGTTCGTGCCGACCTGTCCGCAGACATCCACCCCGTTATTGGCCATGCACTCGACATACTCCTCCAGCAGAAAAAAGTTGTCGGTGCGCTGCTGCAGCTGATGCTTGTATCCCTTCAGATGCAGCATCCGGCCATGGACGCCAACCGTTTCCGGCGCGATCCTCAGAAAGTCGGTCGGGGCCGCGTCGAAATCGTGTGGCGGCGCGGTGAACGCGACCTGATGGGGGAAAAGCTTTTTCGCAGGATCGGCCCAGCGTTCGGGCTTTTGATAGGTCATTCTTCTCCATCCCGCTCATCCAAGCCGATGCGCCACAACAGTTGGTCGAAACGGTCCTGTCCGTAAAACGGCTCGCCGCGATAAACCATCAGTGGCACACCCCAATGGCCGGCGGCATACATCTCGCTCTCGTTCGTTGTCAGCACGGCGTCGCAATCGTCCCCTGTTTGCAAGCCCAACGGCGCCACTGCGGCGTCCAGATGCCGATCCCAACCGGGCGTGCCGCCATCCCAGATCAGGCGCACCACAGTATCGACGAACGTTAACCCAAGACCGGCGGCGCAGGCCGCGACGAACAGGGCATTCAGGTGATCAATGCGCGGTTGTTTCGCTGCCGCGATCCAGGTGCCGGGAATAAACTCGACCGGCGACGGATCTGCGGGGCCATAATCGACCCTCAGAAACTTGGCAGTCCGAAGGGTATCGGCGTCGAAATAGCGTTGCTCGATCTCCGGTCGGTCGCGATAGGCATCTGGCAATCGCAGAACGCCGGGCCGGACGGGTTTGATGACAACATCAACATCTGCGCGCGCCGAAAGGGCGTGCAGCCGGTCTGCCAGAAACCAGCAATACGGCGATTGCAACGACCAAAAGACCGCAACCGACTTCATGGGCCATGGTTATCCGGGTTGTCGACGCCTTCGCGCATCCAGCCTTGCAGGGCCTTGATCGAGTGTTCGCTTTCAACACCGCAATTCGGGTCAACCACCAGCGGGCCGGGACGGTAGCCGCGGCTGTGCAGGCCACGCTGAACGGATTCGACCAATGCGATGTCTTCCGCCACGGTGGTCTGGCGGTCCTGCACAGCAAGTTCGCGGATGGTGTCCGACTCGGCCCCACCAGGCGTGAACCACCCGCGCCAAAGGGTGACGCTGTCAACACCGTTCGGGACCCAGTGATAAGTGTTCAGCACATTGCCCGGATAGACCTGGAACGAGAACAACGGCCACAGGAACCAGGACGAATATTCGCCTGAATTCGGGATCGACAAGTCGATGGGATAGGTCATCGCGTCCAATCCTTGGCATTCCGTCGTGTGGCGCAGGCAATGGCCCTGGGGCTGGATGTCATAGGTCTCCGGCTTGACCACGCCGGTCGAGAACGTCTTGTGGTTCAGCGAGCAGTGATAGCATTCGGAATAATTCTCGACCGAGACCTTCCAGTTGCACACCTCAGGTACCTCGACCCACTCCAAGGGGGCAAGCTTCCCGATTTCCGGGACAAATGCGTCCAGTTCGGCCGACGCGCCGGGGAACCACGCTTCCATGGGTTTGGCGTCCGGATCGAGATTGGCGAACAGGAACCCGCAGAAATCTTCGAGCCGCACCTCGGACAGGCGGATGTCACCCCGGTCAAAACCCTCGACTGCCTTCAGGTTCGGCCCCGCACGCAGGCGGCCATCATGTTCATAGGTCCAGGCGTGATAGGGGCAGACAATGACGCGGCACGACCCGGTGCCTTCCACCAACCGGTGCGCCCGGTGCTGGCAGACATTGTAGAAGGCACGGGCCTGCCCATCGCGCCCAAGGATCGCGAACAGGCTTTCGCCCGCCATGTCAAAGGTAAAATAATCGCCCGGGTTCTTCAGTTGGCTGGAATGTCCGGCAAACTGCCAGGTCCGGGACAAGAGGCCCAGACGTTCGCCGCGATAGACCTCGGGGTCGGTGTAATATCGGGCATCCAGCGATCTGACGGGGGTTGGCGCATGGGCCGGAGCCGTGTGGACGGTCATGCTTTATCCTTCCAATAAATCCCCAGGCGGTGGCGCCGGTCGTGAAAGTTATGGATGTTTCGAACGGCGCTGTCATCGGCTTCTGCAATGACCAGCGCGATCAGGGATTCCAGAAATGCTGACAGCGCGACGGTCGAGGTGAACGCCTGCGGTGTTTCTGTCGGCACCGCGAAACGATGATCGGCGCCTGCCATGATCGGGGCGGCCATACTGTCCGAAAGGGCGACGATCCGAACGCCCTGATTGCGCGCGGTGGCGACGGCCTCGACCACTTCGCGGCGCCAGGGCTTAAACGTCATGGCCAGAAGAACGTCATCGGGCCCTGCCCGGGCCAGGTCGTCGGCGGGCAGGGACCCGGCCTGCGGGATCGCCGTGACCGTATCCAGGGCCATGCCCGCCACGTAGGCGAAGTTCCGGGCCGGCGGGTTCGCAACGCCGACGCCCAGCACATAGGTTCGGCGCGCCGCGGCGATCAGGCTGGCTGCCGCTTTCATGTCGACTGGGTCCGTTTGCTGGAACAGTTCTTCAACATTGGCCAGCGTGGCCTGCGCCATCCCGCCAATTAGCACATCGGTTTGACCGCCGCGCGCGAGTGACTGCAACCAGCGGGCGCGATCCGGGAACGGGTCGTGGGCCGACCGCAGGGTTTCGCGGAACGGTGTGCGGAAGTCCTCGAACCCGGTAAAGCCGATGGCACGCGCCATACGGACCAGGGTGTTGGGTTTGACATCGGCCGCCTCCGCGATTTGCCGTATCGACGACAGACCGACCTCGGCCGGGTTTTCGAGCAACCAGGTTGCAGCCTTGCGCGGCTCGGGCGTCAACCGCGGCAAGGCATCGGCCAGCAGACGCAAGACGTCTGCCGTCACGGTATCTGGTGATGGTACGTTTATATCATTCATCGTTGACACTGGTACATTCGTTCAATAGCGCTGTCTATCGCGAATGCGACGAATGGAGTCGCGGTGATACGTGCGCGCCGGGCCGTGGGTCGGTCACGGCCCGCCTTGCGGAGAAAACAGATGGTTCCAGGTCAAGCACGCGTGGTCATCATTGGCGGCGGCATCATGGGTTGTGGGTTGGCGTATCACCTGGCGCATGAAGGCTGGACGGACGTCGTTCTGCTGGAAAAAGCCGAACTGACCTCCGGCTCGACCTGGCACGCGGCGGGACAGATTACCCATTCCACCTCTTCGCTCAGTCTGGGCCAGTGTGTCGGGTACAATATCGATCTTTATTCCAAGGTGCTGGAGGCCGAGACCGGGCAGTCTGTGACCTGGCATGGCTGTGGTTCGCTGCGGCTGGCCTATACCGACGACGAGGTCGATTGGCTGCGCCATACAATCTCGGTGGGCCGGGGCCTGGGCTTTCCGATGGAGATGGTCGGTCCGGAACGCATCGCCGAACTGCACCCATATTACAATCTGGACGGGGTGCAAGCAGCGCTGCACACGCCGGAAGACGGGCATGTCGATCCAGCGGGCGCTGCCTTTGCAATGGCGGCCGGTGCTCGGAAATTGGGGGTCAAGATCATCCGGCGCTGCCGCGCAACCGGTACGCGCAGTGTCGGTGACGAGTGGATCGTCGAAACCGAGCAGGGCGATATCCGGTGCGAGCATGTGGTAAACGCAGGTGGCACCTATGCCCGGCAGGTCGGTGCCTGGGTCGGGTTGGACATTCCGACAACCTCGATGACGCACCACTATCTGGTGACCGATACGGTTCCGGAGTTTGAGACGCTGACCGCGGAATTGCCGGTGGTTCGCGATGACCGGCTGGTGTCCGGTTACATCCGAATGGAGCAGAAATCGGGGCTGATCGGCATCTACGAAAAGGAAAATCCGAACACGGTCTGGCAGGACGGCTGCCCGTGGGACGCCGAGAACGAGCTGTTTGAACCAGACTATGACCGGATCATGCCCTGGCTGGAAAACGCCATGGACCGGATGCCGATTCTGGCCGAACTGGGCATCAAGCGCGAGGTCCACGGTGCGATCAGCCATCCGCCGGATGGCAACCCGTTGATTGGTCCGGCGCCGGGGCTGCGCAATTACTGGCTGGATTGTGGATGCCAGATTGGCATCGGCTGGGGTCCGGGGCTGACGCGCGAACTGGCCAAATGGATGGTTCACGGCGCCGCAGATATCTCGATGCGCGAATTCGATCCACGCCGGTTCGGGGACTATGCTGTGCCGGAATGGCAGGTCTTGAAGGCGCGCGAAGATTACCTGCTGCGCCACGAGATCCCGTTTCCCCACTTCAACCGATTGGAAGGGCGGCCCGTGAAGCCATCGGCGCTGTACCAGCGGTTGAAGGCGAAGGGCGCCGTTTTCGAGGAGGTCTTTGGCTGGGAGCGTCCCCGCTGGTTCGCCCGTGATGGGGTCGAAGCCGTCGATCACTACGGGTTCAACCGCACGGCTGTGCACGACATGGTGGCGGCCGAATGCAAAGCCGTGGCAGAGGCCGCGGGGGTCATGGATATCTCGGCCTTTACCAAAGTCGAGGTCGTTGGCCCGGGCGCTGCGGCCTTTCTGGATGGGTTGATTCCGAATCGCCTGCCCTCGGCGCCGGGGCGGATTGCGTTGACCCATCTGCTGTCCGCAAACGGGCGGATCGAGTTGGAAGCTACGGTCGTGCGATTGGCAGAGGACCGGTTCTATCTGGTCTGTGCCGCGTTCTTCGAACGGCGGTTGGTGGACTATCTGGAAATGCGGGCCGACGCCGGTGTTTCGGTCGTCAACCGGTCGTCGGACTGGGGCGCGCTGTCACTGAACGGCCCCCGGTCGCGGGACATTCTGGGCGCCTGTGCCGACGCTGCGCTGGGGAACAGTGATTTTCCGTGGCTGCGGGCACAGGAAATCACCGTCGCCGGGCAAAGTGTCTGGGCGTTTCGCATGTCCTATGCCGGAGAGTTGGGATGGGAATTCCATGGCCCGGCCGAGGCAATCGGGCCGATTTACGATGCGCTTTGGGCAGCGGGTGCGCCGCTGGGCCTGACCGATTATGGGTCGTTTGCCATGAACGCGCTGCGCATGGAGAAAGGGTTCAAAGGTGCGGGCGAGCTGACAAATGAAGTTACGCTGCCCGAGGCGGATGTGATGCGCTTTGTTCGTATGGACAAGGCATTCGAAGGTAAGGCGGAGACCGAGGCGTCGATGGATCGGCTGCGCTGGATTTGTGTTTACCTGGAGGTCGATGGCGATGGTGTCGCTGACGGGCATGGCGGCGAGGCCGTGCTGGCCGATGGTCAGCAGATCGGCGCAACATCCTCGATGGCTTGGGGGCACCGAATCGGTAAGCTGTTGGGGTTTGCCTATATCGAACCGGATTTCGCGGCGGCTGGAACCGCGCTGGAGGTCGTGGTCATGGGCACGCCACGCGCGGCCCGGGTCCTTGGGGCGCCCGCCTACGACCCCGAAAACACGTTGGTGCGCGTGGATGGATAAATGATGGCGGCGATCGGGGCGCCGTCTGCCCCGGTTCGCCAGTAAAGAAAGCGTTACACAAAAATAAAATATCGAAGATATTTGTAACATTAATCTTGCGCCGAATCAGTTTGGCGAATAGGTCCGACTATGCGGTCAGGTATCGCCTGGGCTGTTGCCGTTCGCAGTATGCTGGCATGCTGCGCCGACCGCACCGATGGGAGGACCGGCCATGTATGCGCAGATGATCAAGACTGCTGCGAAGGGCGTGAAGACGACCGGCGAGATGACCGATCAGGAACGCCAGTTCCAGGAGCGTATCGACCGGGACGAGCGGATCGAGCCACGTGACTGGATGCCGGACGATTACCGCAAAACACTGATCCGTCAAATCGGCCAGCACGCCCATTCCGAAATTGTCGGTCAGTTGCCCGAGGGAAACTGGATCACCCGTGCGCCGACATTGGAGCGGAAAGCGATCCTGCTGGCGAAAGTGCAGGACGAGGCCGGTCATGGCCTCTATCTCTACTGCGCTGCCGAGACGCTGGGAATCTCGCGCGACGAGATGACCGAGATGCTGTTGTCGGGGCGGATGAAGTACTCATCGATCTTCAATTACCCGACCCTGACCTGGGCCGATATCGGCGCGGTCGGTTGGCTGGTCGATGGCGCGGCGATCATGAACCAGGTGCCGCTGCAGCGCACATCCTATGGCCCCTATGCCCGGGCGATGGTGCGGATCTGCAAGGAAGAAAGTTTTCACCAGCGCCAAGGCTATGACATCATGATGAAGATGGCCAAAGGGACCGAGGCGCAGCGCCGAATGGCGCAGGATGCGCTGAACCGGTTCTGGTTCCCGTCACTGATGATGTTCGGCCCATCCGACAAGGAAAGCGTGCATTCCACGCAATCGATGGCTTGGCGGATCAAGATCAACACCAATGACGAACTGCGCCAGAAATTCGTCGATCAGACGGCGCCGCAAGCCGAATATCTGGGCCTGAAAGTGCCGGATGACACGTGCGCCTGGAACGAAGAGCGCGGGCACTATGATTTTGCCGAACCCAATTGGGATGAGTTCTTCGCCGTGCTGAAGGGCAACGGTCCCTGTAACGAGGAACGGGTTGCCGCGCGAAAGAAAGCTTGGGACGACGGCGCCTGGGTGCGCGAGGGCCTGCTGGCCCATGGCCGCAAGAAGGCGGCGCGCAAGATGGCGGCGGAGTAGTCGCGATGGCATCTGAAACGCCGACGTCTCAGCCCCAGCACGAATGGCCCCTTTGGGAGATTTTCATCCGCGGCCAGCATGGCATGAGCCATCGCCATGTCGGCTCGTTACATGCACCGGATGCCGAGCGCGCGATCCTGAACGCACGCGATGTCTATACAAGGCGGAACGAAGGGGTTTCGATCTGGGTGGTCGAAGCGCAGCATATCAAGGCGACGGCGCCGGGCGACAAAGGCCCGCTGTTCGAGCCGTCTGAGAGTAAAGTCTATCGCCACCCGACCTTTTATGACATCCCCGACGAAGTGGGTCAGATGTGATGGCTGACGGGGCCTGTTCAGCCAAATTCCAGTTTCTACTGCGCATGGGCGACAATGCACTGATCCTGGGGCATCGGCTGTCTGAATGGTGCGGCCATGCGCCGGTGCTGGAAGAGGATATCGCAGTTGCCAACACTGCGCTGGACCTGATCGGGCAGACGCAGATGTGGCTGGGCTATGCCGCCGAGGTTGAAGGGGCCGGACGATCGGCCGACGATCTGGCGTTTCTGCGCGATGCCTGGGACTTTCGAAACAGCTTGCTGGTCGAGCTGCCGAACGGCGATTTCGGCCACACGATCATGCGCCAGTTCCTGTTCGATGCTTGGCATTCGATCACCTTGGGCGGCCTGATGAAATCGTCGGATCGAAGGGTGGCAGAGATCGCAGAGAAGGCCTCGAAAGAAGCCGCATACCATGTCGAGCGGTCGTCGGAGACGGTGGTTGGACTGGGCGATGGAACCGAAGAAAGCCATCGGCGCATGCAGGCGGCCCTGGATGGGTTATGGACCTATGCCGGTGAGATGTTCGTGGCCGACGATGTCGATCTGGCGATGGCATCGCAGGGCGTTGCGCCCGATCCTGCAGGCTTAAAGGATGATTGGGATGCGCTGGTCAGGCGGGTCCTGGCCGACGCGACGCTGGTGATCCCGGACAACGATTTCGCCCGGACAGGCGGTCGGAACGGCGCCATGCACACCGAGCACCTTGGCCACCTGCTGACGCAGATGCAGTGGTTGCAACGCGCCTATCCGGGCGCGACCTGGTAGCGAAATGCGCCCATCCGTTGAACAGATTTGGAACTGGCTGGACCAGGTGCCGGACCCCGAAATCCCGGTGATTTCGATCGTCGATCTGGGCATCGTCCGGGATGTGGCCTGGCAGGACCAGGCACTGTTGGTGACGGTGACACCAACCTATTCGGGGTGCCCGGCAACTTCGGTGATCTCGATGGATATCGAGACGGCGCTGCGCGCACATGGGCTGGAAGATGTTGCACTGAAACGCCAGATATCCCCTGCGTGGACGACGGATTGGCTGTCGGACAAGGGCCGGGCACGGCTGGAAGAATACGGGATCGCACCGCCGCAACCTGCCGGTGGTCCGGATCGGTGCCCCCATTGCCATGGCCGCGATGTCGAGAAGCTGAGCCAGTTCGGATCGACCCCGTGCAAGGCGCAGTGGCGGTGCCGCGTGTGCCTGGAACCCTTCGACTACTTCAAGTGTATCTGAGGACTGGCGATGGCGCGCTTCCAGGATCTGACGGTAACCGGGCTTCGCAAGACCATCCGCGATGCGGTCGAGGTAACGCTGGCACCAGCGGACCCGGAGGCTTTTGAGTTCATCCAGGGCCAGTACCTGACCTTTCGCCAAGAGATCGAGGGCGAGGAGATCCGGCGGTCGTATTCGATCTGTGCAGGGCTGGATGACGGCGTGCTGCAGGTCGGGATCAAGCGCGTCGATGGCGGTGCGTTCTCGACCTGGGCCAATGAAGTTCTGTCGGTCGGCGACGTCGTCTCGGCCATGCCGCCCATGGGCGGGTTCCACGCGCCGCTGACCCCGGATCGCGCGAAACGGTATGTCGGTTTCGCCGGTGGATCGGGGATTACCCCGGTGCTGTCGATCATCCGCACGGTTCTGGCGCGCGAGCCGAAGGCGCGTTTCACGCTGATCTATGCCAACCGGGGCGTGAACACGATCATGTTCCGCGAAGAGATCGAAGATCTGAAGAACCTGCATCTGGGCCGGTTTAATGTGATCCACGTTCTGGAACAGGATGCGCAGGAAATCGACCTGTTCACCGGCATGGTGACCGAGGAGAAGTGCGGCGAACTTATCCGCAGCGGCTGGGTCGGCGTTGAGGGGCTGGACATGGCCTTTATCTGCGGTCCCGAGCCGATGATGCTGGGCATCGCTGCGGCGTTAAAGACCGCGGGCGTGCCGGAAGAACGTATCAAGTTCGAGCTGTTCGTCAGCGCCCAACCCGGGCGCCTTAAGCGCAAGGCCGTGTCAATCGCCGACGGGTCGGGGGGCGGCGAAACCGAGGTCGCCGTAACGCTGGACGGGTCGACCCAAACCATCCGGTTCGGAAAGGACACGTCAATCCTGGAAGGCGCGTTGGCGAGCAGCCTGGACGTGCCATTCGCCTGCAAGGCCGGGGTCTGTTCGACCTGCCGGTGCCGTTTGATCGACGGCGAGGTCGAGATGGTCACCAATCATGCGCTGGAGGATGATGAGGTTGCCAAGGGCTATCGATTGTCCTGCCAGTCTTATCCGCTGACCGACCGGGTTGTCGTGACTTACGATGAATGAGGCCGGTATTCCCGCCAATCGGATGCTGCCAGCCTGAATAACTGGTCTGTGGTAAACTTCGAGCGTTAGTGCGTTTCCAGAAACGGGGATGATTGGGGCTTGCCATGTTTTTTAGCGGGAAAAATTGGTGCGCAGCGCTGCTGATCGCCGCCGTTTTGAGTGGCCACGCGCCCGCCGTTGCAGACAGCAAGATATTGAGTGCAGACCCATCTGACCAGGGCGACTGGATCGTTGATGAATGGGAACGGAAATACCGGGACCCGCACCTGGTTTTGTTCGACGATGCACTGGCGCCCAGAACGGCGGATGGCACGGTGGCCGTCAGCTTTCTGGATCAGAACTTCATACTGATCAGGATGGCGCTGCCGGTGGTCTTCGATCCATCTTCCACGACGGTTTCAAGCGCGTTCAGAACGGACGGCGTGGTAAGGCTCGGTGCGGCGTTGGCGAAGTATCACGCCGAGTGGAAGGCGCGGCAGAACAGGCCGCTGCGCATCTACATTCTGGGGCATTCGGACGGGGCGGATGGCTCCACCGTCACGACGGGCAGCGCCGATGAGCGGTCTCTTGCACTTGCGCAGGCATTGATGAAGGCGCTGGCGCCGCATCTGCCCGGCGGGATCAATGCCGCGGCGCACGGGCGGGGCAATGACGACCCGGTCTGCGTCCCGATCGAGAAGGCCAGTTGCGGGCCGCTGAACAGGCGCATCGAGTTGCTTGTCGAGCGCGTTCACTGAAAGCGTCTGCCGGGCAACCAGTCCCGCTGTTTTTCGTTTGTGCCTATCGCAGGCGCGATCAATCCTTGGTCCGATTGTCGACGACGCGCCTTGCCTTGCCTTGGCTGCGTTCAACGCTGCCCGGATCGCCGACGACCACCTCTGTCGAAACGCCAACAATATCCTTGATCTTTCGTGTCAGTTCGGCACCCGTTGCGTCCCTGACCGCGACCGCGTCCGGATTGGCCTCGACATGGACCCGCATCGCATCCATGCGGCCCGCATCGGTCAGTTCGATCTGGAAATGTGGGGCCAGACCCGAGACGGTCATCAACTGTTCTTCGATCTGGCTGGGAAAGACATTGACCCCGCGCAGAATGATCATGTCATCGGACCGGCCGGTGATCTTTTCCATCCGGCGCATCGACCGCGCGGTGCCAGGCAGCAGACGGGTCAGATCGCGCGTGCGATAGCGGATCATCGGCATGCCTTCCTTGGTCAGCGTGGTGAAGACCAACTCGCCCTCTTCGCCATCCGGCAGGACAGCGCCGGTTTTGGGATCGATGATCTCGGGATAGAAATGATCTTCCCAGATCACCGGGCCATCCTTGGATTCAACGCATTCATTGGCGACACCCGGACCCATAACCTCGGAAAGGCCGTAGATATCAACGGCGTGCATATCGAACGCCTGTTCGATCTCTCGCCGCATGGCGTCGGTCCAAGGCTCGGCGCCGAAGATCCCGACATCCAGCGAACTGGCGCGGGGGTCCAGGCCCATACGCTGATACTGCTCGAGGATATTGAGCATATAGGACGGCGTGACCAGGATGCCGGCAGGCTGGAAATCGGTGATCAGCTGGATCTGTTTTTCGGTCTGACCGCCGCCCATCGGAACCACCGTCGCGCCGAGGCGCTCGATGCCGTAATGCGCGCCCAACCCGCCGGTGAAAAGGCCATAGCCATAGGCGTTGTGGATCAGATCGCCGCGGCGCAGCCCGGAGGCACGCAACGAGCGGGCGACCAGATCGGCCCAGTTGTCGATATCGGATTGCGTATAGCCAACGACAGTCGGCTTGCCGGTCGTGCCCGAGGATGCGTGAAGACGGATCAGCTTTTCGCGCGGTACGGCAAACAGACCGAACGGGTAGTTGTCCCTGAGATCGTTCTTATAGGTGAAGGGCAGCTTAGCGAGATCGGCCAGCGACCGGATATCGTCCGGGTGCACGCCCGCCGCATCAAAGCGTTCGCGGTACATCGCGACGTTTTCATAGGCGTGGCGGACCGACCATTTCAGGCGGTCGAGCTGGAGGGCGCGGATCTCGTCAGTTGAGGCGATTTCAATCGGGTCGAGGTCGGCCTTGTTGGGTGTCAGATCCTTCATGCGTCTCCTCCGTCATTGCAGGCGCCGTCGGCTTGGAGGATGACTTGCACAAACCGAGCAGTTAGTAAATTCATGCCGCGCCAGATGGGGAGAACGGGCATGACGATCCAGCAGATATCCAGTTTCCAAGCGGGCAGTTGGGTGCCGCCAAGCGATGGCGCGCGACCGATCGCATCTGCGGTCACCGGCGAGGTGATTGCCGAGGCAGGCAATAATTCTTTGGATGTTCAGGCGATGCTGGACCATGCCCGCACGGTCGGCGGGTCGGCATTGCGAGCGATGACCTTTCATCAGCGCGCCGGCATGTTGCGGGCGTTGGCTCAGGTTCTGAACGAACACAAGGACGCGCTCTACGATATTTCCTATGACACCGGTGCGACCCGCGGCGATCATGCGTTCGACATCGATGGCGGCATCGGAACGTTGTTCGTTTATTCGTCCAAGGGCCGGCGCGAAATGCCGGACGGCCACGTCTTTCTGGATGGCGGGACCGAAGCGTTCGGGCGCGAAGGAACGTTTCTGGGTCAACATGTGTGCACTCCGCTGCACGGCACGGCGATCCATATCAACGCGTTCAACTTTCCGATTTGGGGGATGCTGGAAAAGCTGGCGCCCACATTGCTGGCCGGAATGCCGGCAATCGTGAAGCCCGCGACCGCGACCTGCTATGTGACCGCGCATGCCGTGCGCCTGATGCTGGATAGCGGCTTGTTGCCGGATGGGGCGCTGCAATTTGTGGCGGGCGGTCTGGGCGATATGCTGGACCGGGTCGAATCTCAGGATGTCGTTAGCTTTACCGGATCTGCGGACACGGCGCTGTCGCTGCGCGCGAACCGGGCGATTTTGGCAAATTCCGTGCGGTTCGTTGCCGAACAGGACAGCCTGAACGCATCGATCCTGGGGCCTGATGCCGGTCCGGGGACGCCCGAATTCGACCTTTTCGTGAAAGAGGTTACGCGCGAGATGACGGTGAAGGCCGGGCAGAAATGCACGGCGATCCGCCGGATCATCGCGCCCGAGGGACATGTCACTGCGTTGATCGAGGCGTTGAGCGCGCGGCTTGCTAAAACAGTTGTGGGTGATCCGCGCCGCGAGGACGTGCGGATGGGGGCACTGGTTTCGACCGCCCAACGCAATGATGTGCTGGCCAAGGCAGCGTCGTTCGGGGCAGAGGCCGAGCGTGTCTTTGGCGATCCGGACGCTTTCGATGTGGTTGGCGCCGATGCCGGGCGCGGCGCCTTTGTGCCGCCGATGTTGTTCCATTGTGCCGATCCTGACAGCGCCCAGCGGGTGCACGATACCGAAGCGTTCGGCCCGGTATCGACGGTCATGGGATATCGCGACCTGGATCACGCGATCGCATTGGCCAACAGGGGCGGCGGTTCGCTGGTTGCGTCGGTCATCACCCACGATCCGGGTGTCGCCCGCGACGTGGTGATGGGGGCGGGCGCCTTCCACGGCCGGATCTATGTCAACAATCGCCAGTCCATGAAGGAAAGCACCGGCCATGGTGCGCCGATGCCCCATATGGTCCATGGCGGGCCAGGTCGCGCTGGCGGCGGCGAGGAATTGGGCGGTATTCGCGGCGTCATGCACTACATGCAACGGACCGCCGTTCAGGGCTCGCCGGAAATCCTTAGCGCGGTCGGCGGGACCTGGGTCCCGGGTGCGGCAGAAGTGCAAGGCCCGGCTCATCCGTTCACCAGGCGGTACCACGCGTTGTCGGTGGGCGAGACGCTGAATACCGCGGCGCGCGAAATAACGATGGATGACATCGAACATTTTGCCGAGTTCACCGGCGATACATTCTATGCGCACATGGACGAAGAAGCGGCAAAGCGGAACCCGTTCTTCCCGGGCCGGGTGGCCCATGGATATCTGTTGCTGTCCTTTGCAGCGGGCTTGTTCGTCGAGCCGAACGAGGGCCCGGTTCTGGCCAATACCGGGCTGGACAATCTGCGGTTCCTGAAACCTGTCTCGGCGGGCGATACGATCCGAGTTCGGCTGACAGTCAAGACCAAGACACCGCGATCCAAGGACTATGGCGAAGTTCGTTGGCATGTCACGTTGACCAATCAGGATGCAGATGCGGTCGCCGAGTACGAACTGCTGACCATGAACGCTTATTGAGAGATAACATTGGCGAGGTAGACCGCAGCCCATGCCCGACCCGGATCTGAGCGCAGAGATCGACCGCGTGACCGCCTGCGGGCCAATCCGGGCCTGGTCTGTCATTGTCACGGTTCTGGGCGATCTTTGCCGATTGCGCGACGACCGGATCAGTGCACGGCTGTTGAACCGCCTGATCGCGCCAATGGGGATATCCGGGCAAGCCGCCCGGGTCGCGATCCACCGGCTGAAGCGCGATGGCTGGATAGAAACCGAACGCCGTGGACGCGAGTCCTTTTACCGGCTGTCTGACAAGGGGTGGGATGAAACCCAGGCCGTCTGGCCCATCGTTTACGGCCGCGACCCGCCCGACACAGATGCGTCGCTGCTGATCGGCCCGCCGGATATGTCACCGTCAGCCTTTACCGCGGCACTGCCCGGCCATGCGGTTCTGCTGGCGCCGCGAACGGCGATGATCGCCGGCGACACGATGACCGAGGCGCCCGAATGGTTGCAGGTACCGATCATCGGCGGCGCCCTTCCGGGCTGGGTCCGGGACCTGATTGCGGACGGCGGGTTGCTGGATGACTATGCGGCCTTGATCGCCGCGGTAACGGCCATTGCCCCCGTCACGGCGCCGTCGGCTGATACCGCCTCGCTGCGCTTGATCATCCTGCACCACTGGCGCCGCCTTTGCCTGCGCCATGGCGGCCTGCCCGATGCGTTACTGCCCACCGACTGGACCGGCGCGCGTGCGCGAATTGTGGTTCTGCAGGCGCTCGACCAGTTGCCCCGCCCGCCGCTGGCCGATCTGGCCAAAGCCGCGGAAGGACCGGGTGACCCCGATGGGAACACTGCGCAGGCAGCCGAACAGAGTTGCGATTGACGCCGATCACCCTGGCAATGTAAAGCGCAGGCATCAGGGCGGTTAGCTCAGTTGGTAGAGCGCTTCGTTTACACCGAAGATGTCGGCGGTTCGAGCCCGTCACCGCCCACCAGGATCCTGAACAGTTACAGGTTCCTTGGGTGCCTGACGGCAGGCCGTCGTCAACCCATGGCCATTTCCAGAATCTGACTGACGTCGTCCGGCCCATTGATTGGGCGCGGGTTGAACGGGATCCACGGGGTTTTCATGGCGCCTTCGGCCAGGGTCGGCATTGCGTCTGGCGGGACGTTGATATCGCCCAGCGTTCGCGGCAGGCCGAGGCCGCGGATAAGATCATCGAGAAGGTCCGCTGCATCTTCGCCGGGATGTCCCAGGGCGGCGGAGACGAGTTGCTGGCGATCAGCGTTTGCGGACCGGTTCCAGCGCATGACATAGGGCAGCATCACGCAGGATGTGTAC
Source organism: uncultured Limibaculum sp. (assembly GCA_951813525.2). Classification (GTDB taxonomy): domain Bacteria; phylum Pseudomonadota; class Alphaproteobacteria; order Rhodobacterales; family Rhodobacteraceae; genus Thermohalobaculum. The sequence continues at coordinate 470,869 of CATOTJ020000001.1, read as the reverse complement.
CCGTGGGGCACGTCGTAGACCGCGCCAAGGACATAGCCGATGCCGTGACTGGCGCCCATGGGAACACCGGACGAGAGTGGCCCCATGGAAAGCCAGGCGCCCAGTTGACAGTTGAGCCGGGCGTCCAGATCACCTGGGTCGGCTTTGACACCGCGCAGACCATGGGCCAGCAGTTCCAACCCCTTGGCCGCCTGAGCGTCGCCAAAGGGATTGGCCCGGCCCGAGCAGAGCCCTTCGACACAGTGATCGACAGCGCGGATGCCAGTCGACAACCACAGCCATTCCGGCGTGTGTCGGGTGATGGCCGGGTCGAGGATCACCATTTGCGGGATAATACCCGGATGGCGCAGCATTTCCTTGGTTTTGCTGACTTCGTTAGTCACGCCGGAAATCGATGAAAACTCGCCAGCCGATAGGGTCGTGGGGGCGCTGATCTGCCGGACCGTTGGCGGCAGAATGTCATCGCCGGGATTGTCCGGCGTGATGACCAGCCGCTGAAAATCCTGGACCGTCGAGACGTTGTTGGCGAGGCAAAGCTGAACCACCTTGGCGGCATCGGTGATCGAGCCGCCGCCAACGGTTGCGATCAGATCGGCGTCCGCATTGCGCGCGGCGTTGGCAGCGGCGACAACGGCCGAGCGCGGCGAGTGTGCAGGCATCGCATCGAAGGTCCCGGCGTGGCGGGGCCCGAACGCTTCGATCACCTTGGCGATCTCGTCCGTCTCGCGGCCCAATGTGCCACTGGCCATAAGGAAAACCCGGTTGGCGCCGGTGCGCTCGGCATGGGCGGCCAGTTCCGGCGCAGTATCGCGGCCATAGGCGACGTCTTCCATCTGGGTGAAGGTAATCCGTCCAGAAATGGTCATCTGGTCTCCTCCGCTTCGGCACTGTCAAAGCGATAGGAGTTTTGCAGGCCTTTGGGAACCGGCGCAGGCGTCTGATCACGTCCCGGGTTTGCGGACCTTGAAGTGCATCTTTGTGGATTGCTTGGATTCGCCTTCTCCCGACTCGAACCCGTATCCGGTGTCCTCCAGGTTATAGCCCTTCTCCATGGCGTAGAAGCAGAGCGCGGCGAAGACAAAGAGGCCGAGGGCGAAGGCAGTCAATGCGATCAGGGCCAGGCTGATTGTGACGGCTGCTGCGATCTCGATCCCTGTAACCGCCTGGCTGGTCGCGGTTTTCTCGGCCTGTTCCTTTGCCTTCTGATCCATCATTTTGCGAAAGGTTTCGGCCATGGGGCCTGACAGCACCACGTCGAATGGCACGTCCTGATCAATCAGCAACCGTGCGCGGCTTTCGGCAGATGCTCCCTCGATCGGGATGGGAATCGCAGGAGAAGCACCGTCGGGCGAGGCATAGACCTGAACGCGGTACTTGATCGCGCCCCAGGGCGGGTGGCTCCAGGCAACGGTGATTTTCTTGCGTCCGGTGGCGCCGCGGTTCGGCCGATCCTCGACCAATGCCTTTGCCAGGACCGCAGCTTCCTCGACGATCAGATCGACATGGGCAAACTTTTGGCCTGCGGGGATTTCGACGGTGAAGACATCCTCGCCGGACCCCGGGGTTGGCAGGTTGATGATGCCTTCCTTGGCATCTTCATAGGATCGAACCTCGTCAAGGACGATCTGACTGGCAGCGCCATCTGCTGACAAGGTATGGACGGCGACGCGGCGCGATGCGCCGAGCGCGCGTGAGGAAACACGAAGGCGGGCGCGTTCGATTTTAGCTGCGGTTTGCATCGGTCCCCTTTCCTGCAGCAGACGCCGCCCCCGCCTGGGGACGGCGTATGGTTCTTAATCAAGGACTTCCTTTTCACCGGTGGCGTGACCTTCGGCGTCGATGACATAGGTAAAGAGCCTTGGGTCGTAGAGCCGGTCGAATGAAACGGCCAGCGCCACCTCCATCCGCGCGGGCGGTGCGTCCGCTGAAACGTCCGGTCCCAATCCACGCACGACCGAGATGATCTGCATCTTGTTCGCGCCCGGTCCATCGGTTCGGATCGCTTCGAACTGAACATTGCGAATGACGGTGCCGTTTGCCTCCCACACGACACGGAAGGCGATGTCGGCTTCCTGCGGCCCGGTCAGATGCGTGAACTTCATCTCCTCGAGTGTATGGGACTTCCAATCGCCCGCGGATTCTTCTGTCGCCATCCGCGCATCGTCCCATTGGCCTGTGTGATGGAACGGATGATAACTGCCCGGGTGCGAGTAGAGACTGGTCCTGAGATCGTCCGATCCCTTCAGCACAACCAGATCGCCGATATAGTCCAGCGTTGCCGTGGTGCCGGTGCCTGACCGGATGATATCGACCGGGGTCGCACTGTCGGCGGGCTTGTTCGCAATCGGTTTTCCGGCGCTGGCATAGGCGTCGAAGATCAGTTCGGTGCAGTAGTAGCTGTCGTTATCCGCACCCACGCCCTTCTCGATCAACCAAGGCGAGCCGTGGGCGATCAGGCGGACGATGTCGAACTTCTGATCTTTCTTGCCGACCGCAAAGTCGCGGATAGCGGTTCGCTCGGCCTGGGTCAGGCCCTTCATCCGATAGACAATCGCTGCCGAGTATTCGGACAATGCAACTGTCAGGCGCCGCTGAGTCACGCCGCCGGCAATAGACTCGATAACCTCGCCATCACCGATATACATCGCGGTGTGGCTGACTGGCGAGTTGGTCGATTTGCGGATTTTCCGCGATAACCACTCTTCGGTCGTGGTGGCAATGATGTCGCCAACCTTCAGGTCGATTGCCGAGATATGCTTGACCGGACGCGAAGATTGCAGCGGCCGGGCAAAGCGCCGCCGCGACATTGTCCTTGGCCGATAGCTGGCAATCATGGTGTCCGGGCCATCGCCGGGCATGCCGTCGATCTCGCTGTCGATACCGGTGGGCGCCATGGCGATCAGTTGCGGCGCCGTCTGCCATTCGCCGGAGCTTTCGGTTTCGGAAACAAGAATGGCTTCGTCGGGGTTTTCCGAGAGGGACCGGCTGCGCCAGGACTGCGTGGTGGGCTGCGGTTGATTAGGATCGGCGCTTTCTTCATGACGCGCGACTTCGTCGAAAGCGTCACGCAATGCACGCCAACCGGCGCCCTTGCGCAGCCGCCAACGCCAGAAGCCGTTGCTGAACACCTGCACCAGGTACTCGCGGCGGATGTCATCGGGCCGGATCAGACCGCTGAACGCGCTGCGGCTGAATGTGAAAATGACGGAAAACTCGGCACGCGAGATTTCGTTGTTTCCACCAAGCGAATAGAACTTGGCATCGCCGCGCGGATAGGATTCGACATTCAACGACCACAGATAGGCGTCCTGCGAATAGACGGCGGTCGGCCTGAGTTCGAGGTCGAAGAGATACTTACCATTGTACTCGAACATCACTTCAAACTCAGCGCCGATGTCCTGCCCCGCCAGATTTTCGCAGAAGTGACGGATACGGAACGGCTCGGCGGTTCTGAACCCGGACTTTGCGGGTGCTTTGCCAGACCATTTGCCGTCGGCTGGGTAATAGCTGCTCTGTTTGAAGATCGAATAGCGGATCTTGGGATCACCCGGCGTGAAAGCGCCGGAGATGACAGAGTAGGCGAGCGAGGCAACGCCGGCCGCATCGAATTGCCGCGCATGTTGGCCCCGCGCCATCGCCGGGGACAGCGACCGGCCAAACGCGCCGGCCAGGCCCTGCGGGCGGACCGGCAAGCCCCCGACCGAACCCATGCCGTGCATCAGGCTGCGCGATGGCGAGGCCGACATCGGCATGGAAACCGGCAGCCCGCCGACGACGCCGCGCGGCGTGCCCATGACCGGCAACCCGCCGATGGAATGGTTGCCAAGGCTGAAAACATTGACCGAGGAATTTCCGCCGCCCATCGCCCAGTTGATCTTGTCCGGGGTCATCAGCACGCCGCGATTGTGTTTGGCGCCTGCCGTCGTCGTCAGCACGCCCATAACGGGGATGCCGTCCGGCGGGTGATCGCCGGACATGTCATTGGCAAAATCGACAAAGACCGGGCCGCCGCTGGTGCCGTGGCGGGCCTGTAGATTGAAGTCGACGAATGCGCCGCTGCCCTCGACTTTGCGGATGATGTCGAAATCCATGTTCTGGACATCGGGATCCTGTCCGCCCGAGGCGTAACCGCAGACGGCAATCGGCGTATCTGCCGATGGGCTGTAGTTGATCAGGTTGAAGTGGAACCCGTTCGGCGGCGGATTGTTTGGGACACGAATGATCGCGAGATCATGCGCCTCGTCATACCGGGTGCCAGCAGCCGTGTAGGTGGGGTGAACCGTCCAATCGACCGGCATCACGTCGAACTTGGCCAATGTCGACGAGCCATTGCGACCGGGCCGAAGCGTGATCTTGTCTGCGATCCCGCCAACTTTGTGATCGACGTTGTGGGCCGCCGTCAGGATCAGATCAGGTGCGATATAGAACCCGGTGCCTGTTCCGCTGTGCGCCGGGAACTGGGTCTTGATCTGGCAGATCGCCGAGAACGGGAAGTAGCTGGTGTCGGGGACACCTGCGGTGAAGGCCTTCTTGCGTTTGAAAAAGTCATAGATCTGGCCGATTGCGCCCCAGGGCGTTTTGGCATCAATGATCGGCTTAACCTCGCCTGCCACCAGCGGCCGGGCATAGTGCGGGGCGCCATGCGCCGGTCGATATCCCTGTCCTTCGGATATGAGATCGGTCTTGGTGCTGGGGACTGGTTTCCAGCCGGTATCGACATTGTATTCGGAAGGGGCGATCAGCGATGCCGGTGTCTGATCCTCCGCGACGGGGTCGTGGCTGTAGATCAGATTGCCTTCAAGGTAGAGCTCATAGGCCGGGAACCCGTCATGGTCGCCAATCACCTTGTACGAGAAGCCTTCGGCGGCGCCCTTGTACATGATCATCAATGTCAGATCGCAATTGATGTCGGGAGAGGGGATCAACGGCAGCGCACCGGCGACCTTTAGCGTCCAGGCCTGAATATCGTGGCCCAGCACGGCCCCTGCATATTGTTCGCTGGCCGAACTGCCGCCTTCGCTGATGCCCAGATTGCCGGTGGTGCGTTTAAGCGTGTCCGATTTCGATGGCGTGGCGCCGTCCTTTACGTCGAACCACCAGAACGGCTTGCCGGGAACGGAAACGACATCGTCCTGCTGATACTGATGACTGGTGCCCCATTTCGGGGTTTTGACATAGCGCAGATATTCGCCGTTCGAGAAGGACCCGGACTTGTCGGTGCGAAAGATCGCGCGGGCGTGAATTTCGGCCCGCGACGTTCCTTGCGAGTAGCTGAAGCCACGATCGTCCCCGCCGAAATAGGCGTTCAGGGCGTCCGGCAGGTAATCGCGGATGCCCCAGTCTTCGCCGGGTGTTCCAGCGGCGGGCGCCGGGATGAACAGGCGCAGCTTGATATCGAATCCGCCGGTGTCGTCGTCGCTCATCGGGCGCGCATACGGGCTGTGCCCGTGATTATAGTCGAGCGGATGTGCCATGGTTCAACTCCCTTTCTGGGCCGCGGTCTGCGCGGCGTCGCGGATATGCACACCGGTCACTGGTTGGGCCCAGCGCCGGTGATGGGCTTGTTTGCGCCCGGGTTTGCGGTGTTGTTCTGAATGTTCGTCAGGACGCCTGCATCGGCGAAACGCTCCAGCGGGAAGACGTCGGACTTGAATTGCAGATCGACCTCGCCGGTCAGGTCGGCGGCAACGTCGATCTCGCTTTCCGATGCCTTTTTCGAGCTGGAGACATAGGCGACATTGGTTTTGATCGACGCCTTATAGGGGGACAGGAACCAGCCATAACTTTGCTTGTACTTGGTTTGCGTCTCAAGGTCGGAGGCGGTGTCCGTGCGCGCGGAATCCGTGGTGTCGATGCGAAATCCCATGGTCGCCTTGACCCGCCCGCGGGTCACGACGATGCGCTGAATTCCCATCAGCACCATGGTGGCCAATGTCTGCTGGCGGCTTTGCGCCAAACGCCGGCGCGCTGCCGGGACGAAGGTGTTTTCGACGCTTTCATCATCGATCATCGTCTCGGGCGGCAGGTTCAGCGATGCGATCGCAGTATCCGCCGAGGCGTCTGCCGCCCCGGTCGCGGCGACGGCGCGCGGCCGCTCGCCGGAAGAATCGATCCGCACCAGTTCCGGATAGCTGTCAGCCAGCCAATCGCGGGCATTGTTCGACGTAATGTTGTCGGTCATGAACTGATCGACGGTCTTGGCGACGTTGGCGAGCAGCTCTCCATAAGCCTCCATCTGTTGAATGGTGGCATCGACAATGGCCTGGAAAGTGCCCTTCAAGAGATCGGCGACGAAGACCGGGAAAGCGATGGCGTTCAGCGTGTCTTCGGTGATGCGCGCAACGTTCGAAGCGGCAACCGGTACGAAATTGCCGTCTTCATCGCGCCGGAACCCATCCGCCTGCGCCCTGGCAAGCGGAGTTTGATCGGTCTTCTCTTCGGGCGTGCGCGTGCCTTCCACGACTTTCTGGGTCTTGACGACCGGGGTCTGGCCCAAATCGGCCGAGATATTCCAGTCTTCGTCGATCAGACTGGCTGTATAGGCGGCAATCTTGGTCAGATTGGTCCGCATCTCCTCACGCTCGCGCTCGGAGATCTGGTGGAACGCAGGGGATGCTTCCAGCAGCGCACTGACCTGGCCGTTGGCCAGCGATTCAACGACGGGGCGGATCTTGTGCTCGTCATCGACGGCTTCGCGGAACGGCCCGGGCAGCGGATCTTCTGATAGGTCGATCACGGCCTTGTTCGGCATGTCGGTCATGACATTCATCAGCCTGCCCCCATCAGCGACTGGCCTGCCTTGACCGCGGCGTCCATCATGCCCTTGTCAATGGTCGGAGCCTTGGTGTCGCGTTTCTTGATCGCGTCTTGGGTCATTTCAGCGGCGGATGGACCGGCGGCGGCCGCCAAACCGTTTACCGGTTTGTTGGTCGCCGGGTTCGGAGTGTTGTTGACGATCTTTGCAATCGAGTCGTCTTTCGCGAGCCTGTTGAGCGGCAGGTAATCCGTCTCGAAGATGATATCGACCTCGCCGGTCAGATCGGCGTTGACGTTCAGCTCGCTGTCCGAGTCTTTCTTGGTCGATTTGACATAGGCCACCGACGTCTTGGCCGAGAAGGCGACATAGTAGAACCCGGTCACGCTGTTCGAGTGCGAGAAGTCGAACTGGCTGGCCGTTTCCTCGTGGGCGCGGTCGGTCGTGTCGATGTGAAAACCCATTGTTGCGCGAATACGCCCGTGTTTGACGACGATGCGTTGCAGGCCCAGCGTGACCATCGACGACAGCATCTGCAGGCGCGATTGCGCCAGTTTTCGGCGGGCGGCAGGAACCAGTTGTTCGTTGACGTAGTCAGGGTCCAAGGCCGCGACCGGATCGGGAAGGGCGAGATTGCCCTGCAGGCCGCTGAGATCCTTTTCCTCGGCGCCATCGCGGGCGACGACCTCTGGCTGGTCGCCGGACGTGTCCATCTGAAAGAGGTCGGGATAAGATTGGACCAGATAGTCCCTGCCCTGATTTTCGGTGATGTTGTCGCGCATGAAATCATCAACCGATTTCGAGACGTTTTCGACCATGTCCATGAACGCCTGCATCTGCTTGATGGTCGAGCCGATGATGGCGTTGAACGAACCGTCGATCAGATCGGCGACGAAAGTCGGGAACGCGATCGCCTGCAGGGTCGATTCTGTTACTTCAGCGATCCGGTCCGCCGCCGCCGATTTAAAATCGTCGCCCGCTGCCATCGCCGTCGCCACCGGCGCCGCTGGATCCGGTTCGCGGGTGTAGGTCTTTTCTTTGCGCACCAAAGGCGTCTGGCCCAGGTCCTCCGAGATCAGCCAGTCGTTGCGCACCAGTTCGGCGGCATAGGTGCCGATCTTAACCATGCTGTCGCGCAGGCGTGCGCGTTCGGGCGCCGAAAGCTGGTGATAACTGGGGGTGCGGTCCAGCAAGGCTGACACCTGGCTGGAAACAACGCGCTGCGTTTCCGGCAAGGGTGCCGTTCCATCGCCCGATGCCTGATTGAAAGGCGCAGGCAAGGCCGGTGCGGAAAGTTCGGGGGCCGTCATGGATAGGCCCCGGAATACAGACCATGCCTGACCGGGGCGCCGGTTTGATAGGGCGCCGGGCTGGCGATACCGGCGGCGGCGAGCCAACCTTCGGCCAGGGCCGGAACTTCGGGTTCTGCCGCCAATGCCGAGGCTGCATCGGCCCGTGCCAGGGCGCCGACATGGCCCGACATCCAGGACAACAGCCGCAACCCTGTCTGAGCGCGGGTCACCGGCCCCTGCATGTCCGGCGTGTCAGGCCCCAGGACCGCGCGGATCACATCCCATGCGTTCCGCGCCATGAAGACCGCTGCCATGCCCGGATGGTTGAGAACGGCCAGGGCAGTTTTGATCTGCCCGGTAAGATGACCGGCAACGACCAGCGTGTTGCCTTGGACCCGGCCCCCCATATTTGTCAGCAAAAGCTGCGCGGAATACCCGGCCTCGGTCACGGATGCGGTCGAAATCCGCGCCATCGCGCGCTCGTCGCCGAAGCGGGACAGCGCGCCGCAGAACCGGGCCATGCGTGGCTCGAACTCGCGATTGACCGCTTCGTCCCCAAGCACCGGATCGACAAAACCCAGGCCGAAGACGCGGACAAAAATGCGATTGCGCAGATCGCGGTCCAACCAGTTTCCCTGCATCGCGCGGACCAGATCGTCCAGCTTTTGTGCCGCGTCGGTGTCGCGCAGGTTGAGGCTGAACCGTGCGGTCGCCAGTTCCTCGGCCACCGAAATCAGGTGGGTGCCTTCCAGCTCTGCCAGGAAGTACAGCGACGCGAGGGTCCGCATCGCGTCGGGCGTTATATTGGCCGCCTGACCGCCGCGGTAAACTGGCAGATCGATCAGGTTCAGATCGGCCAGCGTCAACGCAAACGCGGGCGATGCGGACGCGAGGAGCGCGTCCACATGAGCGAGTGAGTGGCTGAGAATTGCCGCTGTCATCACCCGCGCCCGCGCCTATGCCGCGCCGGGGGCGAAGCCTGCCGGGGGCGGCGGCAGATCGGGTGCCTGCGGCAACGGCGGCGCCTGGACCTGTTGCCCTTGTTGCGTCGTTGCCTGGGTCGCCTGCATCTGAATAACCGTCTCGTTGGTCCCCAGCATGTCCATCATCTTTTCAAGCGGGAAGGTTTCCGATTTGAAGCGCAGATCGACATTGCCCGTCATTGTCGTCTTCAGTTTGATCTTGGATTCGGATTCGTCGGTTTGCGTGCGATCCGAAGTCGTCGTGATCTTGACGTTGGTCTTGCGTGTCTCGTTACTGTTCGAGAAAATCCACCAGCCGTTCTTTTTCTTCTTTTTGTATTTACTGTTGTACTTGTGCTCGAAACTGTCGGCGATTTCCTGGGCGCGGTTGACATTGTCCGTGGCGCTGATGTCGAATTTGACCGATGCGCGGATTGTCCCGTCGGTGACAACGATGCGGTTGATCCCCATCAGGACCATCGTGGCCAGCAGTTTCTGGCGGTCCATGGCCATCGATTTGCGCACGGCTGGGACAACCTGGGTCTGGACCGCTTCAGGATCGTCGACATCCAGATCGAACGGCAGCCCAAGGCTTTGCAGAAAGCCCGCCATCTGGTTTTCGTCGGCATCGTCGCGCTTCTCGACATGGCCGTCACCGCTGGTGTTGGCCTGGAAAAGCTCGGGATTGCCGGACACAAGCTGGTCCTGCGCCTGGGCCGGGCTGACATTGTCCTGCATGTACTGATCGACCGTCTTGGCGACGTTCGCGACCATGGCGCCATACGCGTCCATCTGCTGGATCGATGCATCGACGATCGCGTTGAAAACGCCTTCGATCAGACCGCCGACAAAGTTGGGAAAGTCAACGGCATCGACCATGCCGCCCAGGATATCGGCGGCCTCCTTCGTCGCGGCTGGTGTAAACTGATCGCCTGCATCGGCGAACGGGTCCTGACCCGGGGCGGATTGTGCCGTGGTACGTGCAACCGCCAACTGACCCTGCGCCGGGTTCTCGATCACGGCGGACATCGGCGTTTTGGAATTTACGCCCCCCGCGTCGGCCATATAGGTCGCCGCCTTGACCGTGTCGTGGGCGATCTGCTGTTGCCGTGCCTTTGGCAATGCCCGGAAAGCCGGCGAGGACGTGAGCAGGCTTTTGACCTTGCTGCGCACGACATCCAACGTCTCGGGACCGTTCGAATGGTCCATGGGTTGATCATACATCACGCGTCCTTTCCTAGGCGGCGGCAGGCTGGTCCCCGGCGGCCGGATCGAGCGCGACTGGGCGCAGATAAAGAGCAAGGCGGGCGGGCATGTCGGCCCGGACACGAACCGAAAGGACGGTGACCATGCCGGGGCCGAAATAGCCGTCGGGCGTCATGGCGGTCATCCAACGGTCGAGCGCCGCCAAATTTCGCGGGCGCTCTGTCATTGGCAGCCGCAACAATGGCAACAATTGTTCGGGCGCATCGGGCAGCGCGTCGATATTGACGTCCAGGCGCATTTCAGGGCCGTGGCGCGAGTTGAGCAGCGTCAATGTCGCAACCCGCGCAGGCAGCGTGAAACGCGCACCCAGTACGAATGCCGTCAATGTCTGCAAGCTGCCGTGCTGTGCGCCGATGCCCAGCACATCCATCAAAGGTTTGAGATCATCCAAGGATGTCTCGCGGTCGATTTCGAAGGAAATCTGTTGACCGCCTGAACGGCGCCCGCAGCGCACGGTGGTATAGATCGGGCGCAGCCCGTCCAGATGCGCAACCGCCGTTTGCGCCAGGTTCATCACCGGACCGGGCATGGCATCTGCGATATGCGGACCCCATTCGTAGGTCGCCTGCGCCTCGTTCAGCCCGTGTTGATCCAGACCGAGGGCATAGAGCGTGCCATAGCCGCGTGCTGCGCCCCAATTGGAACGCATCGGTTCGCTGCGGTTGTCGAAGAAATGCAGTGCATCGTTTCCAAGCTGTTCGCTGACGATCCGGCGCATCGCCCCGGTCGATATCTCGCGGCTGTCATCGGCGCTGATGCCAGGCCCGGATGGGCGGACCTGGAAGGACAAAGCACCGGGGGCCGGTTCAGCAAAGTTCGGCGCGAAGGGATCGCTTGTATCGGCCCCGAATCTATCGCCGACAGTCCAGTCCAGCGACCGGTCCAGTGCCGAAGACACGGATGGCAGTCCGGACGGATCACGGGCCGAAAGTTGCCGGGACGCCCGGCTGAGCAGATCCTTGGCCGCATGGGCGGCACGGGCACGATAGGGCATGGCAACGCCTCCTGGTGCGAGTTGGGGTCGGAACCGGGCCGGCAGACCGGCCCGGCATCAGAAGCCGGGCAGAAGCGAGCGCAGCTGATCCATGGACGGGGCCTGACCGGCGCTGACCATATCGCGGATCTGATCGATCCCGGCCATGTCGACCATGCCGCCGCCACCACCACCTGCGGAACCCATTGCAGGCAAGCTGGGTGCTGCGACCGTCTCGACCGGCTGGCTGAGCTGATAGACATCGTCGGTCTGCATGCCGGAAACGGCGCGGAAGTGCTGAGACGCGATGACCAGTTTGGTCGTGTCGTCCAGCGACAGATCGCCATCGTTTCGCTGCGTGCGCGAGAACAGCTCCTTGCCGGAGTGACTGCCCGTCCAGATCGTGTGGTTGCGCGCGGCAATATCCATGATGACCTGCGTCTCCACCGCGATGGTCCGGTGCAGCACCACGTTGACGGTGATCCCGAATTCGCGTTGCGCGACCCGTTCGACCACCTGCCACGGGGTCGAGACGCCAAAGGCGTTCTGAATTGCAGGCAGTTGCAGGATGTTCATGATCCGCCCGACCTGTTTGGCCAGACGCTCGGCCGTGAACGCCGTGCCTGCCCAACCGCGTAGCGACGCGTTGGCCGCAAAGTCGCGCATTGCCTGACGGACGAACTCTCCGGAAACCGCGCGATAGCGATTGCCCTTGGCCGCTTCGTCAAAGAAGGTCAGCATCGACTGTTCGCGGTCGTATTCCGCAATCGACGAAATGACCCGCATCAGCAAGGTGTTGAACTCGGTGTTTGGCTGGACATCCATTGCGATCTGACCGCCAGGGGCGCCCAGGACGCGTGAATAGGCAGACCGGCGCGACGCCTCGTCCAACAGGTCCTCGCGGTCCCAATAGAGACGGTCGAGCGACCGCGCCGATCCGTCCGACGCGTTGATCGGCAAAAGACCGGCCATGAACAGTTCCAGAATCCGGTCGCACACCCGGTGCACCATCATCTGCTCCAACTGGTAGGAGACATAGATGGTCGAGACCGCCTGAATGTTCTCACGCTCGATCTCGTCGTTATACCCGTGCGGATCGTTCAGAGGTGGGAGTGCGACATCGGCCACACCGATCGGGTTGCTGCCCGAAGCGGCGTTGTGGACGTGTTGGGTATAGTAGGTCTGCGACAACTGCCGCAGCGTCGCGATCTCGCCTTCGTGCTCGCCATAGCGATCCGCCATCGCCCGCCCGGTCGCGGCATAGGATTGCAGCGAGAACGGCGACGTGAACTCACCCAGAATTGTCGCGATGTCGGTATAGATCTTGATCCGCTGGGTCTTGTTGGCGCTGGGCGCGAACATGTCGATGGGCGCGGAACTGGTGTTGCCTTCGATGACATGGTGGCCGTCGATCTGGACGGTATTGTCCTTGACGGCGCTGCCGGACAGCTCGGTGACCGCGCGCTGGACCTTTTGGAAGAACCGGCCGTCCTTGGCGTCGACATGGCCGTCGATCAGCAGCAGACCTGCAACGGCGATCGTCCAGTTCATGGCCTCGATGAAAGCGGCGTTGAACGCGTCTTCGCTGTCGACATCGGGGTAGGATGGATATCCGAGCAGTTCGACCGCCTGGATAATCGCATCGACAAAGATCTCGCTGCCCGGACGCGTGGTCAGGTCCTTGGGGACCGATGTCTTGTGGATCTCGAAATTTCCAGACCCAAGGATGTGCTCGCGGAGCTCTATCCTGGCGGCCTGTTTGATGTCTTCGTTAAACATTTGTCAGCTCTCCTTTCCTAAGGCCGACCGGGTGCTCCGGCGCGGCTTCGCGCAGGCGGCACCCGCCGCCGGACAGCGCCCCATGGGGCGCGCTGCCGCTACTTCTCTTCAGCCTCTTTGGCGTCCTCGGCTGCTGCCTCTTCACGGTCCTTTGCGGCCTCTTCCGCCCGTTTCTTGACATCGGCCAGGGTCACGCCGATTCCGTCGTCCTTCGGCTCCACCACCGGCTTGGGCGCCGGTGCGGCAGACAGTTTCTTCAAGATTTCATCGAGCGTTTTGCCCTGTTGTTTTTGCTCTTTCCGGCTTTCGACCATCTCGGTCTCCAGCCGTTTGAGACGGGCGTTTTGGGTGGCATCTGTGCGGTCGAAGCCGCCTTTCGATTCTGCAGCCATGACTCTCTCCTTGATCTTCTGAATTTCGGTCTCGTCGCCGGAATGCGGATGGTTCAGCGCCGCCCGCAACACGGCGAATATTCGATTTCGGTTGGCGTCTTTGGTGCCCAGTGCGCTGGACAGGACAAGTTTTCCCGCCTTGGACAGGTCCTGGCCGTCCGCCTCGATCCGCGCACTCAGATAGTCGCGTGCCACCGCCGAAGACATCTTCAGCATTTCGGGCCCGTTGCGGTTTTCGTAAAGCTTGGCCAACCAGTCCCGGTCCTTGTCATCGGATCCGACACGGTTTTCGATCATGTGAGCAAGGCGATGGGCCATCGCCTCGGTCGGCGGATGACCGACGGCAAGTTGCGCCATGGCCTCTCCGGCCAAATAGAGCCGTTTGTCCTGGACGTTCATCACTCTCCCCTTCTTTCATCCATGCGGCGGTCCAGCAGGCGTAGGGCTGCGGGCGCATCCAGCACCCCGTGGCCGGTTTGTTCCGGATCATTGCCGCCATCGGGCCGTGCGCTTAGGGTCAGGATCTCTTCCGCTTCCGCAGGTGTCAGATCGATGCCGCGCCGCCGTGCGCGGGCGGCCAGCAGGGCCGCGGTTGCAGCGACAAAGGGTGCAGCGTGGCTGGTGCCGGTGCTTTCGCCATACCCATCCAATGCCGTCGAATGGATACCCTCGCCCGGGGCAGCCAGGGCGCAATGCGGGCCGGTTGTCGAGAAGGCCGAATGCCGGCCATCGAACGCGATCGATCCAACAGCAATGGTTTGTGGCAGTGCTGCCGGATAGAACGCCTCGCGCCGACCGGAATTGCCCATGGCAGCGACCGGGATCGTGCCGCGGGCGGCCGCGTAGGCGACGGAATCCGCGTGCGGTGGCGGTGCATCAGGGTCGAGCGCGGCATCGGGCGTGCCGAAGCTCATGTTCAGAACCTTGGCACCCAGATCGCAGGCCGCCTTGATCGCGCAATCGATATCGGACAGCCCGCCGACGCCGACCAGATCGCCGTGTTGCATCTGGGCAGCCGCCAGCGCGCGCACCGGGATGATCGGCGAGGCACCGGCCAGGCCGGGCGGTGTGCCCAGCCCGCGGGCCGCAATGATCCCGGCACAATGAGAGCCATGACCGGTTTCGTCCCGGGCACAGAAATCACGCCCCAAACTGTCACCGACCAGGAACACACCGTCGCCGACGCGGCCCATACCCAGATCGACCGTGTCGATGCCAGTGTGCAGCCGTCCTTCGAATTCGGTGTGCTCCAGCGCGACACCGGTGTCGATCACACCGACGGGCACGTCGATGGATCCGGCTTCCATCTGCAGGGCCTCAGGCCCCCGACAATCTCGAACGCGCGGGTCGTCGTCGCTGCCTGATCGAGAGCGAAGGGCGCTGCGGCCAGGGGCTCGACCATGGCCCATTCGACATGATCCAGGCTGCGCAGTTCGGCGACCACCTGATCGGAACGATCCGCCTCGGCGATCTGCATGGTCAGGGCCTGAGGCAGGCCAAGCTGGTGTTCCAGATCGTCATAGGCAGAGGCGCGCTCGCCGATATGTGCCAGGCGGCGTGCAGCATGGAAGATCCGGCGAACCCGCAGACCAGTCACCCGGGACAGGACCGTGCGGTCGACCGTTCCGCCGCCGTCGATGCGCCCGGATGCCCGCGCTGCCCCGGCCAGCACATCCAGATGCGCCGGTGCCCGCGTCTCGGCGCGGTCGGACAGTTTGAACACGATATGGCCTTCGCGGCGCACCCTCAGCCCTCCCCATCCGTGTCGAGCCAATACCGGGTCTGCCGGCCGTCGGGCAGTTCGATATCCAGGTTTCCGGGCGTGACATCTTCGGGCAGCCCGAAGCTGACGCTGGCGCCGGTTGCGCCCAGGACGGGCAGCGGCCGACCGTCCAACGCCGCACGCGGTTTGCGCGGGCCATCGATCAGGTTGTGACCCTTAAGATTGACACGCCGCGACCCTGGCTTCAGCCGGATGACGCCATCTGCCTGCGGCGGCGTTGCGCGCGGTGCAGCGGCACCACCCCCACCGACCGGGCCACCCTTTTCCCGGCGGATACGGTCCGCCAAAAGCCCGCCATTGGGGGCCAGAGGCGTACGGGTCGGCGGTGCAATCGGATCTGGAGCCTTTGGCCCTGGATGCACCGGGTTGCGAATTCCGTCCAGCCCAGGGCGGTCAAGAATCGGGCGGTCGAAAATCGGGCGGCCTGGAATGCGCGGCCCGGTATCCGGTTTCGGCTCGTCCACGGGATAGGGGTCTGGAACCGGTGCAGTCTGCACCGGCGGACCGGGATCGACCGGGGCCGGATCGACCGGTGCCGGATGGTGTGGCGCGGGCGAAGTCTGAACAGGCGGCATCGCCCCGGGCGGCCATTGCGGTTCCTCGGCCCCGTCATCGGTATCAATCACCGAAACGCGTGGGCGCGACAGATCCAGTGCGGTGCGGATACGGCCCAGATTGACGCCGGAATACCGCGACAGCGTATCCTCGCCCGCCTGGCGTTCCAGGTTGCGCAGTTGCGCGGCATTGCGCACGCCAAGCTTCTCCAACTCCTTCTTCTCGCCATCTTCCAGGCCGAGTTCGGAGAGCGTGGGCGCCTGCGTCATCTCGAGCGAGACAGTGTTCTCCTCGATCATCGGCCGCGTTATGGTGGTGAAGCTCAGGTTCACCGTGCTTGCTCCTGTCTCATTTGGTTGGGCGGGCCGAAACCTCACCTTTCCCGCTGCATCCATTTCGACGAACACCTGTAGATCGACGGTGAAATCCTTGAGCGCGAAGGTCAGCGGCCGGTTGACCGCCTTCAGGCGAAGCGCGTCCTGCGTGCGGTCGAGCTGCGCTGTTATCGACTCGAGAAATTCCTCGATCGGGTAGCCGCCGCCCCGGGCCATGGGCTTAGTCCCACAGGCCGTTGCGGTGGCCGGTGTCGGTCTCCTCTTCCGTTTCCATCTCGTCGTCTGCTGCGGCGATCCGCAGGGTCATGCTGTGGGCAACCGGCTCGAATCCGCTGCGCCAAATACTGTGCGGCGGGTGCGCCACGAACCGCGGACCCTCGGCGCCATGTTCCAGGCGCACCAGCATCGGGGCCTTGATCTCGACTTCCTCGACCACCAGCGACGGATGCTGGGGCGAAGCGCCTTCGACCATTGCGGTCAGGGTCTCGGAAAGCTCCGGGCGCCAGGTCATCCTCGGCCTCCGCTATAGGGGCCGGGCCGATACGATTGCTGGATCGCTGCCTGGGCTGGTTCGGCGCCCGGCAGGGGCGGGGCGGCGACCGCGCCGGGTGTTTCCGGCAAAGGCGGGGGCGCCAGTCCGTCGGGGATCGGTGGCGGCGCGATGCCGGGCGCCGGTGCGCCGCCCGCGCCAGGAACGCCGGTCGCAGGCTGTCCGGCGGGCGCCGGCGTCGCAGCCGGTTGCGGAACTTTGGCGTTGTTGTTGATCAGTTGGATCGCGGCGGAATCGGCGAAGCGTTCCAGCGGGAAGTAGTCGGACTTGAACCGAACCCTGACCTCGCCGGTCAGATCGGTATTCATGTTCACACCAGTCTGCGCATTCAACGATGTCGTGTTGACCAGCAGTCCGGATGCGCCGATGGACGAGCCCTGCGCAAGTTGTCCGGCCATGGTCCAGCTGGTGGGTTTATAATCCGAGAAGCTCATCGACATCGACTGGTTTGCGTCGATGTGGAACATCAGCTTGGCGTTGATCTCGCCATCGGAAACAACGATGCGGTTGATGCCCATCATCACCATGGTCGCGAGCGACTGGTGCCGCATTTCGGCCAGGCGCCGCCGCGTCTCCGGGATCACCACCTGATCAACCGATTGCTGGTTGATGTCCGCGGGGCTGTCAAAGCCCAGATTGCTCAGGAAACTCGGCAGTCCGCCGGGCATGACGGACTGGGTATCGACCTTTAATTCGGGCGCACCGGTCGACAGATCGCGCATGAACACTTCGCCGTAATTGTCGGCGAGGTGATCGCGGGCCATGTCTTCGGTGATATTGTCGGCCATGAACGTATCGACCGTCTTGGCGGTTTCCGCCAAGAGGTTGGAATACGCCTCCATCTGTTGGATGGAGCTATCGACAATGGCCTGGAACGTGCCTTGGATCAGTGACGCGACAAAATCGGGAAAGCCGATGGCGCCCAGCATCTGGCTGGTGGCGGATGCCGCTTCGTCGAACGCGTTTTGGCGGTCGCCTTCAGCACTGGGAACAGCCGGGGGCTGCCCCGGAACAGGTTGACCAACGCCTTGTGGCGGATAGCCGCCGGCCGGTGCACCGCCGCCGGGTGCACCACCGGGTGCGCCACCGGGGCCACGCAGCGAGTTCAGGTCCGGTGCGAAGGGACGGGCCGGGGCATGCGGATGGGTTTGCGGGCGGTCATCGGGATGCGTTTCGGCAAGATACCCGAAGACTTTGGCCATCGACGCGGAAAGATCCTGCTTCGCCGCGGGGCTGAGATCGCGATAAGCGGCGCTTTCGCGCAGTGCCATATCAAGACGATCGGGCGAAATTCCCTGCATCCCTGAATGTCCGCCGTTCTGCATGTTCGGTTACTCCAGCGGATCGTCGGATAGGGTGGCGGCGGCGCGCAGCTCGGCAACGCGGGCCGCAAACATCTGCGTGGATGCGGCGGCGTTGATCTGGTCCAGCATCTGCGCATAGCCCGGCGCTTCGACCGGGCTTTCGGCGCCCAGATCCCGGATCGCGGCGACCATTGCGGCGTGGCTGCGTTTGCCCCATTCGCCGTCGGCGCCGATGCCGCGGGCGGTCTGGAACGCCGTCAGATCTTCATGTCCCAACGCTTCCAGCATCGCTGTGCGTTTGGCCGTGGTATCGACGGGCCCGACCGCATCGACAACAAAGCGCATTCCGCCTGCCGGCCCCTGCTGAATCGACCGGTCGTACAGCATCGCCAGGCCGCGCTCGGTCATCAGGCCCAGATCGCGGGCATATTCGACGATCGGGTCGAGATACCGTTCGCGCGCCAGTATGCGCTGGATCTGGTTGAACGCGTCGATGTCGCCGAGGTAGCGGAAGAACGAGAGCCAGGGCTCCTCCCACAAGTCCCGGCCAAGCACCGGTTGAACGCGGGCCGAGCGCCCGGTTTCTGTATCCAGCGACCGCGGGCCTGTTGCTGTCACGATGGTCAGCAGGGCATCGGCGGCCAGTTTCTGCTGCTCTCGATCACCAGAGGGCACGACCGCCTGCAGCGGTACACCATTGATCATCGATGGCTGAACCGGGCTGAGGGCTGCGAGGAAAGCGTCCTCGTCCGCTGCGCGCATCCGCGTCAGCAGATCGCCCAGCGCTCCGCCGTCCTGGGTGAACTGTACCAAGCCGAAGGACAGGCCGACATGGGCGCGGTTGTAATAGACATTGTCGCGGCCGAACCGGCCCTTGAATTCGCCGTCCGGGTTGATCGCGTCATAACGCCCGCCTGATTCGGTCGCGGCGACTGCTTCGATGACCTTGTCGGTGACAGTATCGGACAGCCCACCGTCCGAGAAACTGCGCGCGCGATAAGACGCAGCGGCGGCTTTCGGCGCGGCCCCCGGGCCGTCATTGTCCATCGGCGGCAGACCGCCGCCGTTCGGTGATGGCGCCGGTGAGGCGGGCGGCATCGCCCCGTTAAGGCCGCCATTAAGGCTACCGTTATGGCCATCGTCAAAGCCATCGTCATAATCTTCCAGCGGGGCCGGTTCCGGTGCGACCGCACCGGGCTGCGTCGCAGGCCCGCTGTCCAGATCGTCATAGAAGCTCGGCATCGGCGCCCCGCCGCCCACCGGGGGCTGTGCCGTGCCGCCGTTCTTGCCCTTGCCGCCCGCACCATAGGTTTCGTCTTCATCCACATACGACCCGCTGGGCGGTTTGGTTGCAGGCGGGGCCATCTCGGCGCCTGGCGCCATATCAACACCCGGCTTCATCGTCGGCACCGGGTCCTTTTCCGGCGCCATGGCCGGTTGGGCCGGGCGGGGCATTGCCGGTTCCATCGCGCCGCCGTTCGGCATCTGCGGGTCTGGCTGCGGCGGCTGAGTGGGCGCACTTACGGGCGCCTGATCAAGGGCCGGCCGCTCGATCCCATAGTTGGTCCGTCCCGGACGCCTGTCATAGACCGGCAAACCGCCAATGGCGCGTGGCAGGTCGTCTTGCGAAAGACCGCGCGCCGTCAGGACGCCTGCGCCGCCACCCCGATTGGCAAGAACGCCCAGGCGGTCAACGGCCATGCCCAGCACCGCGGACAGGTTTGCTGATCGCAGGCTTTGCGACAGCACGACGTGCGGGGTTTCGACCGGTATCCGGTTCGGTTCGGTCGAAAAGATGCCTTCGCTCTGCCC
Source organism: uncultured Limibaculum sp. (assembly GCA_951813525.2). Classification (GTDB taxonomy): domain Bacteria; phylum Pseudomonadota; class Alphaproteobacteria; order Rhodobacterales; family Rhodobacteraceae; genus Thermohalobaculum. The sequence goes on along the minus strand of CATOTJ020000001.1, from coordinate 451,112 downwards.
TTCGGCGTCATGGTATCCGACCGCCAGGAAGTAGAGGCTGTCGGGCATCGCCGGTAGCGCCGCCAGCTCGCGTAGAAAGGCGGTCGGAAGGATGTAGAAACCGGTCCCGGCGTCGATCGGATGGCCGTCGAAATCCTGGCGGCTGGATCTGAAATTCTTCGGCGTCCGCTGATGCGCGTTTTCGGGCAGGAACAGGGCGCGGTCGGTCGCGACGATAACATCAAACGAAACCAGGCCATGCGTCACCACATGAAACACGAGGCTCGGTTCCTTGCGATTTACCTCTTGCCGGCTGGGAGAGATGCGGATCGGGCTTGATCCTGAACCCGCCGCAGGGCCGACGGTGCGTGGCCCATCGATAGGCCGGCCGACCGCGCCGTTAGGTGGCATCGCCATATTCATCCAACCTGCCCTCCGCCTTGCCGCGGCATCCCGATCGACTTTTCGATCAACATGCGCATGGCCCCTGACGCATCTTCCAGCGACCGGATCGCGATGCGTTCCTCGCGCTGCTCGGTCTGTTCGCGCTGTCGCGGGTCCGGTACACGGGCGACCCATCCGCGCCATTCGCTAGCGGCGCCTTCGATTTCGCGTGGCTCCCGCCGCCAGACGACGACGAAGCGGTGCTGATCGAATACCGTTTCTGCTGACACGCCATCCTCTTGCTCCAGAACGGTTGCCCAAATGGGGACACCGATTGCGCCATTGTTGCCGACCCGGAACACAGCAAAGTCGACGCAACATCACAGCCCCGTCACAATGCTTTTCTGTTGTTTATCAAAGAGATGTAGAGTTCGCGCGTGCGCAAACCCTCTCTGACAGGAATGTTGTGATGGTTCAGGGATGACGGGTCGGCGGAGGAATTCGCAACTGCGCGACCCGATCGGTTGGCCGGGCGAATGGCCGGGCGCCGCTGTGTGTCGCCGGTTCTCCGCGGCTTTTAGGGCCGTTCGCTATTTGCGGTCGCGCAACTCTCGGCTGGCGTCTTCCAGCCAGCCCGCGGCAGTGTTGATGTTCGCCAATGCCAGGTCGACTTTTTGGGCCGGGGTTCTGGACGGATCGCGGGCCACATTGGCGGGGCGGGCGGCCTCCTGGGTCACGGCCTCCTGCGCGCGCGGGCGAACGGCCAGCATCGTCTCATAGACGCGGCGCGTCTCCTCCATCGGCTCGACCACTAACTCATCGCGCAGCAGTTTTTCGCACAGCGAATACTGACGAATAGCCGACGGCCGATTTCCCGCCATATAGTGACAGCGCATAAGCGCGCGATGGACGTTCTCCATCAGATTGTCCAACGCAAGCAGGCGATTTCCCGCGGCCAGCGCGCCTGTCCAATCCTGACGCGCCATCTTGGCCTGCAACAGAAACTCCAACCCGGCCAATTGATCGGCGCGCAGCGCTTCGCGTTGCACGAAACACCAATCGGAATAGACCGTTTCCAGCAGGTCGCCGCGATAGAGGTTTACCGCGTTCTCGACATCTCTCAGATGATCGTCCGTCGCCGACGCCGGGTCCTCGCGATGGACGTGTTGCAGGCCGTTGGCGAAGATCGACATATCGATCCAGTCGCCGGGCTGCTTGTTGAAGCCGACTTCCTGGGCGGTTCGGTTCAGCCTGGGTTCAGGATCGACGCCGACAGACTTCATCGCAACGGCCAGACGCCAAAGTTCGGTATTCAATGCCTTGCGGGCCCTGGCTTCGTCCAAATGGCTCCAAAGTGCCGCCGCCAGATAGGCCCGGTGGCAAGATCGACCGTCCTGCAGGGCCAGGAAAGCCAAAAGCTCACGTGCCCGCTGACAAGCAAAACCGTCAAGCCGTTTGGGTCCTGCAAATATTTCAAAACTTCCGAATAGAAAAATTCTGAAGGAACGCTGCACAATACCCCCCTTTGGCAACACCCCCTCGCTGCCAAGCCTTTCGGCAGAGCCATCGTACCACGTCCGGTCGGGACTCGGACTATCAAAAAGAGAATCGGTTTCTTTGCAGTCGCCTTTAAGACGCGTCCGCGTAAAGCAATGCGAAATCCCACAGTCGTGCGCACGGACGTGATTTACGGGCGGCCGGTCATCCGGAACGTGAGCGCGAGTGTCTGCACGAAACCTTGCGATCTGGCGGCCCGGCAGATATTTGCTTGCCGAACACCGGAGCGAACAAATGCCGATCAAGATCCCCGATAACCTGCCGGCCCATGACGTCCTGACCGAAGAGGGCGTGATGGTCATGTCGGAGCAGACGGCGCTGCGTCAGGATATACGGCCGCTGCAAATCGCACTGGTCAACCTAATGCCCAAGAAGGTGCAGACAGAAACGCAATTGGCCCGGCTGATCGGGGCGACGCCGCTTCAGATCGAGCTGACGCTGATCAGGATGACCGATCATCGAACGCGCAACACATCGGACGAGCACATGGCTTCCTTCTATGTGCCGTTCTCCGAAGCCAGGACCCGCAAATTCGACGGTTTGATCATCACCGGCGCGCCGATTGAACTGCTGGACTTTCACGATGTCACCTATTGGAACGAACTGACCCAGATATTCGACTGGAGCCAGACACATGTGCATTCGACGATGGCAATCTGCTGGGGCGGCCAGGCGATGCTGCACCACTTTCATGGGGTGCCGAAGCACGAGTTGCCGGAGAAAGCCTTCGGATGCTTCAGGCACCATTCGCTTTCCCAATCGTCGCCTTATCTGCGCGGCTTTGCCGATGAATTCACAATCCCGGTCAGCCGATGGACCGAGGTCAGGACCGAGGATCTACCCGATCACTCAGGGCTGCAGATCCTGATCGACTCGCCCGACACCAGTCCCTGTCTGATCGAAGATCCCGCGCACCGCGCGCTCTATATGTTCAATCATCTGGAATATGATTCCACGACCCTGAAAGAAGAATACGATCGCGACATTTCGAACGGGACACCGATCGCTGTTCCGGTGAACTACTATCCGGACGACGACCCCAAATTGCCGCCGCGGAACAATTGGCGCAGCCATGCGCATCTTCTCTATGGCAATTGGATCAATGAAATCTATCAGTCCACGCCCTACAAGGCGCCGATGATCGGCGTTTAGAGCGGAAAACACCCGGAATCATGCGGCCCGGAAACCAAATCTAAATCATTTAGCGCCATGTTCGCGGCCTACGGACAACGTTTGTACGACGTTGGGTAGGTCTGTTTGACGGTTTTGCATATGTCAGACTCGGGTCGATCGTCTTTCGTTCTGGATGACATCGGCCATCCGCTTGCGCGGTGGTCTGGTTCGCCCGCTACTGCGCCCGTGATCCAGCCGGCGCAACGGCCCTTATGCAAACGGCCGAATGGCCGACAGGGCGATACCGGAGGCACCTACCCGTACATGGAAAGGCTCGCGAGATGATCAGTGCCGCTTTGAGAGAGCCAGAAACCTTCCCGATTGCGGGAGTTCTGGAAGAACGTGCGGCCCAAACCCGGCTGACCTGCCTGCTGATGGACGACAGTCTATTCGACCGGCAGGTCATCCGCCGTTTGGTCAAAGAATCCAGGTTCGAGGTCAAGCTGATCGAGGCGACCAACCTTTCAGAGACCAGGGTATTGCTGTCAGCGAGCAACCCCGACATCGTGTTGCTGGACTATCGGGTTCCCGACGGCGACGGTATCGATCTGGCGCAGGAAATTTGCGAACAGCCAAACACCGCGCATCCGTCGGTTATCGTCGTTACCGGCGAAGGCGACGAAGGGTCGGCGGTCCGGGCGATCCGGTGCGGTGCCGCAGATTACCTGTGTAAAGACGCTCTGAACATCGACAAGCTGGATCATGCGTTTGAACGGGCACTGGCAACGCGCGACCGACCGGCGCCCAGTGTGGCGCAAAGCACCTCAATTCACGATGCCCTGGTCCGCGCAGCCGGGCGGATTCAGCGGATCCGAAACGCGATACGGTCGTTGCAGGGCATCACCGATCGCCAAGCGGCTGGCGGTGAAGCGGCCCTGATCGGCTCCGGATCTCGTGTGACACACGACCCGGTCATCATGGCGGCCCGAACAGCACAGCAATTGATCGATGATGCCCTGATCGATACCTTATGCGAAGCCAACATCGAGACGGCCGGTAGATGCGATTTGCGCGAAGAACTGAGCCATCTAGTCGGCGCCAGCCCTGAACTGCGGCGATCTGTGACCATTCTGTCCGCCGCGCATCTGCCGGTGATCGCCGGTGAACCGGCTGTCATCTCGCTGCTGGTCGGGGAAATCCTGAACGAAGGCGTTGCCGGGACACCGCCCGGGACGTTACCGGAAGTTTTGGTCGGCAGTCTGCCCGGCCGGTTCGGTGAACCGGTCCTGATTATCGACGTTCCAACCTACAGCGCGAACGCCCGACAACAGGGCTTGGCCGCAAAGGCGCGCCAAGACGGCAAGGTTCGGCACCCCGGAATTGTTTTCGCAAAACGTCTGGCCGGGATCATCGGGGCGGACCTGGGGTTCGCGGCGACGCCGCAGGGCGCATCGCGAACGATCATCAGGTTTGCCGGTAGCAGGCCTTTTGCGGCCCCGATTGCGGCCCCGATTGCAGCCCTGACGGCGGATTCAACCGGTCGTCGCAACACCTTCGATCATATCCTGTTTGAGCAACTGGTCGAGTGCTTCCGCGGGCGTTCGCCATCCGAGCGTTTTGCGTGGCCTCGTATTCAAGGCATGGGCAACGGCGTTCAACTCTTCATTGCCATGCTGACTTAGATCGGTGCCTTTCGGAAAGTATTGGCGGAGCAGGCCATTGGTGTTTTCATTGCTGCCGCGCTGCCAGGGACTCTGAGGGTCGCAGAAGTAGACTTCGAGACCGGTGTCGATCCGAAGCTGAGCGTGCTGTGCCATCTCGGCTCCCTGATCCCAGGTCAGTGATCGTCGCAGATGTGCCGGAAGATCCATTATGGTTTCGGAAATGGCATCGCGGACGGCTTCTGCACCATGACCGGCAAGAGCCGGACCGTTCTTGATCGGTTTGGTCGTGCCGTGGCTTTCCATTCGCGGCAGGTGCAAAAGCATAGTGAAGCGCGTGGTCCGTTCGACCAGCGTCCCAATCGCTGAACTGCCAAGTCCGAGAATGAGATCGCCTTCCCAGTGGCCTGGCACCGCTCTGTCGTCAATCGCGGCCGGGCGGGCGCTGATCATCAGCGCATCCGAGATGAAGGACTTGCCTCGGTTTCGGGCCCGTTCTCGGGGCAGACGCAGTGCCCGTCCAGAGCGAAGACAGGCCGAAAGCTCCCGCTTCAGGGCTCCGCGCCCTTGGATGTAGAGCGCCTGATAGATGGCTTCATGACTGATGCGCATGGTCGGGTCCTCGGGGAAGTCCACCTTCAGGCGCTGTGCGATCTGTTCCGGGCTCCAGGCGCAAGACCAGCGTCGGCTTTGCCGATGAACGGACCGCCGTTTCCTCCATACCACGACAGGCCCGTCGAAGGAGATGCCGTCTGGCGTGGCGATCAGGCCGGCAAGCCGGTCCTGCACATAATCTCGCAAGGCAGGATTGTTCGTCAGCTTGCTGGTCTTCGGGCGGCGGGATGCGCGATCCGCATGCCACTGCGCTGTGAGAGCCCGGTAGTCGAAGTCTCCGCCTCGTGTCGCCGAGTTGCGCCTGATCTCGCGGGAGATCGTGCTGGGTGCCCGCCCCAGTTTGCGCGCGATTGCACGCACACCGGTGCCCCGAGCGCATTCCAAGGCGATTTCCTCGCGTTCCGCGAAGACCAGGTTGCGGTTCTTGAGGAAAGGCGCCGAGGGCGCGAGATGTTTGGGAGGCATTCCACCAGAACTCCGAAACCATCGGCTTCCGACAGGGGCAGAGACACCTGCTTCAACAGCGGCTTGCTCACTTGAAAGCCCTACCGCGATACCCTGCCAGAACTGGCACAGTTGCTCGCGCTGCCAGACAGGGGGCCGTCCGGGTGAGGACAATTTGCGCCGCGTGGACCTTTCTGATTTTCGTCTTCCCGTCGTCATCTACACCTCCTAGGTTGGGGTGTTGCGACGACCGGTTGAATCCGCCGACTGCACCCCCGGCGCCGAACGATGCCGCGCCTGCAGGTTGCATCGATGACCGCAGAACCGGGTCGGCAGCCATTATCGGCCTCTTTGCAGGTCCGACGGGCCACGTTAACGCCGCTCCGAAACCGGGCGACGCATAACGTCAGATCCTGCGTTCGGGGTCGATAATTCCCCGTTGAAATGTCCACGCGATGATCGGGCCGGACATTAGATCGCGGCGACCCCTTATTGCGCGGTAAACGCCCGGAAGTCAGCCGCCGCGCCTTGCGCCGCTGCGTCCAACAACCTTCTGCCATCTTCAGGTGTCGCCAGGGCCGAGTGCGATCCGACCCGGCCATCGGGAAATTGCGCACGGTGCTGGTCCGGCGGACCATGCCGGTCGCCGCTATGCGCGGCGATATAGTCGGCAGTCAGCTGGGCCGGTGGCTGCTCGGCCAGACCTGCTGGAACGACACGGTGCACGGCTTGAGTGATTGCAACTTCGGACGGCGTCGCGTGCATGCCTTCCCAATGGCCGTAAAGTTCACGACGTAATGCGTTGACGTCTGCAAAGTCCCACCAACTGCGCACGCGCAATTCGGACCGCTCCTCGCCAAGCCTGTTCAACGGCGCCAGATTGGCACCGTGACCGTTCAGCGCAAAGACATGGCGGAATCCCTGGTCAATCAATCCGTCGACTATCTGCCCGGCCAGCGCCTCGAACAGATCCTCGGTCACTGAAATCGTGCCCGGGAAGGACGTGTTGAACGGTGCCGGTGCATAACCCAAGACAGGCGCAACCAATGCACCACACAATCCGGCCGCTGCCTCGGCGACGGCCTGGGCACACAAAGCATCGGTGCCGATCAATCCCATGGGTCCATGCTGCTCGGTCGATCCGACCGGCAGGATTATCCCGCTATTGCGGCTCAGATAATCCTCGACTTCCAGCCAGGTGCAGTGATCAAGGCGCACGGGTCAGGTCCTCAGATATCGGGCCAGCTTCGGTGTATAGAATTCCAGTTCAGCCGCGACCGCGGGCAACCGCGATAACCTTTCCTCGTATTCGGTAACCGGTTCGGGCCACATGAGGTTCAGGCCCGTCAAGGGCGTCAAGCTGTGCAGCCATGAAAAGGTAATCGGAAATCCGCAATCACCAAGTGTCAGGGCCATCCCGGCCTCTGGCTCTAACATCTGTGCGAGTTGGGTCAGCATTGCCGAGATCGCCGCAGATTGATCGGAAATCATCGCCTCCGGCGCAGCCTGCCGCCATGGCAGATAGCTGAACAGTTTTCTCAGCTCCGGTTCCAACCTGGTATCATGGAACCGTCCCCGTTCGCGTGCCTTGGCGCGATCTGCGGCGCTGTCGGGCAACAGTGGCGGGTCGGGGTGCTTTTCCTCCAGATACTCGGCGATTGCTTCGGAATCGGCCAGCAGCAGATCCCCATCGATCATTGCAGGCAGATTTCCCGATGGGATGACGGTCTTGTATTCGTCGGACCCATACCCGCCCGGCGGCGGCTCTTCGGTCCAGTGCAGCCCTTTATGGCGCAAAGCGATCCGCAGCTTGGCGCAGTAAAGGCTTACCGGGATGGCATAGATCTTCAGCATCGAGCGAAGGGGCGAACCATCGGCCCGCCCCCGCTTTTCCCTAGTTCGACAGCTGCCACTTCTTACCCAGCGCATCGAAGAACCCGCGCTCCTGCTTCAGCTGGATCCAGGTGTTGACATAGTTGATCCAGACCTGATCGCCCTGCGGCATCAACATCGCAATCGGTGTCCTTGCCTTGGGCGCCGCGACCGGAACGACCATCAGCTCCGGGTATTTTGCGACCAGCTTAAAGGCCTCGACATTCGAGGTGATGTGCGCATCGGCGCGGCCTGCCAGCACTTCCTGGAAGTCACGGGCCGGGGCCTCGACGATCTTGTGCTCGGCATTCGGGAAGAACTGCTTGACCTGCTGTTCCTGTGTTGTGCCCAGCGTCGCCGCGACAATCACGTCGGACTTGTCCAGATCACCCCAGTCGCTGAACCGACCTTCGTTTTTCTTCAACGTCAGCGGCACGGTCGCCAGGCTGAAATAGCTGGTGGAATAGCCTGCAACCTTGGCACGTTTCGGCGCGATACTGGCCGACCCGGTGATGTGATAGCGCCCGGCGATGACACCGTTGACCAGCGTTTTCCAGTCGGTCGCGACAAACTCGACCTCGACGCCCAGATCCTTGGCCAGTTCGGTCATCACGTCGATATCGTACCCGGTATAGCCGTTGGTCGCCGGGTCCTTCATCGTCATCGGATTCCAATCGCCGGTCGTTCCGACCTTCAGGACGCCTTCGGAAAGGATCTGCTGAAGGACCGAGTCAGCCTTGGCGGCGGTGGCCGCCACAAGGCTGAGAGCGACCGCAGCCGCCGTTGCAAGTTTCATCATTATTCTCTCCCCTGTTGGACTGAGCGCATCATTGGAGAATTTCACCCGGCTTGTGAAGGAAAAGCATGTGCAGCCCGCAATAATCTGAATAGGTTGCCGGCGAGGGGACAACATGCAGCCAATCATTCAGGTCAGCGGGATCACGAAACGGTTCGGTACGTTTCAGGCATTGAACGACGTCTCGCTGGAAGTGGCCCAGGGCGAAAAGATCGTCGTCTGCGGCCCCTCCGGGTCCGGAAAATCCACACTGATCCGCTGCATCAATCGGCTCGAGGCGCACAATTCCGGCCAGATCACGGTCGACGGAGTGGCGCTGAGCGATCAAACCGCCAACACCGTACGGCGCGAGGTCGGCATGGTGTTTCAACAGTTCAATCTGTTCCCGCACCTGTCCGTATTGCGAAACCTGACGCTCGGACCGATGCGAGCCCGCGGCCTTGGCGCAGACGAGGCCAAAGCAAAGGCGATGGAGTATCTGAACCGCGTACGCATCCCCGAGCAGGCGGAAAAGCTGCCCACCCAGCTTTCGGGCGGCCAGCAGCAACGCGTAGCAATTGCCCGGGCGCTGTGCATGGAACCCAAGATCATGCTGTTCGACGAACCGACCAGCGCCCTTGATCCCGAAATGATTTCCGAAGTGCTGGATGTCATGGCCGAGCTGGCTGAAAGCGGCATGACCATGATTGTCGTCACCCATGAAATGGGCTTTGCCAAGCGGGTCGCGGACAGGATGGTGTTCATGGACCAAGGTCAGATCGTCGAGATCGCTCCGCCCGAGCAATTCTTTTCGGCCCCCGCCACCGAACGCTGCCAGACGTTCCTGCAACAGATCCTGGGGCATTAAGATGGGTATGGCGCGCGGCCGGTTGATCCTGTTGTTCGCAGGCGCTGCGCTTTTGTTGACCGCTTGCGGTTCCGGCGGATGGTATGTTGTCGATCCGACGCTGCCGAACGGGCGTTCGAACCTCTATTTCATGCTGTCGGGGTTCTGGTACACGATTCTGCTCAGCCTGACGGCGCTGATTATTTCGATGCCGATTGGACTGTTGGTTGGGTTGTGCGGGCTGTCCTCAAACCCGGCGCTGCTGGCGTTCTACCGGGTCTATGTCGAGATTATCCGAGCGATCCCGCTGCTGGTGCTGATCCTGTGGGTTTACTATGGGCTTCCCGATCTCGACATTCGCATCGCTCTGTTCTGGTCAGGGGTGATTGCTTTGGCGATTGGCGAAAGCGCGTTCCAGGCAGAAATTTTCCGCGGCGGGATCCAGTCGGTGCCGCGCGGCCAGATCGAGGCGGCGAAGGCGATTTCTCTTGGCTATTTCGATACGATGGTCTTTGTGATTTTGCCCCAGGCGATCCGGCGCATCCTGCCGGCGCTGGGCAATCAGTTCATTTACGTGGTCAAGATGTCCGCGCTGGTGTCGATCATCGGTGCGCCCGAGCTGACCCGCAAGGCGAACGAATTAATCGTCACCGAATACCGGGCGCTCGAGGTCTACACCGTTCTGGCGCTTGAATACCTGGTTCTGGTGCTGATCCTGTCGGCAGGCGTGCGCTGGCTGGAGCGTAAGATGGGTGCGGACGAGAGGAAAAACTGATGAGTGCGTGGATCAAGATGGTCGCGGATGCGGACGCGGATGAAGACCTGACCGATGCCCTGTCGGGTGCGCGCACACCGCACGGCACAGTCGACAATGTTCTCAGGGTCCACTCGCTTCGCCCCAACACCATGCGCGGGCACATGACACTGTACAAAGCCGCCCTTCACGACCCGGCGAACACAATCCCGATGTGGTTGCAGGAAACGGTGGCCTCCTATGTCTCGATCCTAAACCGGTGCAAATATTCCCTGGCCAATCACTGGGCAAATGCACGCCATCTGATGGGCGACGACGCAAGGGCCGACGCGGTCGAAAGCGCGCTGCACGCGCGCCGCCCGCAAGATGCATTGTCGGGTTTGGAACTGACGATGTGTGCCTATGCTGAAAAGCTGACTATGAACCCTGGCGAGATGGTCGAGGAGGATGCGGCGGACCTTCGCGAACAAGGCCTTGACGATGGCCAGATCCTCGAACTCAATCAGATCATCTGCTATTTCAACTATGTGAACCGGTCGATCAACGGATTGGGCGTGACGACCGAGGGCGACATCGTCGGCTACTATTCGGGGGATCAGTGATGGCCTATGCCGAGGCAAAGCGTCTTGATGCGGAAATTCCGCTGATCGACATCGCGCCCCTGCGCGATGGCAGCGACCCGCAATCGGTCGCGGGCGCCCTGCACGCCGCCAGCACTGGTTTGGGGTTCATCTACGTGACCGGTCATGGCATTCCCGACGACATGATCCGGTCGGCTCGAGAGACGGCCTATACGTTTTTCCAGGCAGATCATGCCGACAAGGAAGAGGTGCGTGTTTCTGGCGCGCATCGCGGTTGGTTGGGGCGTGGCGGCGCCAAGATGCAGGACGATGCCAAGGCCGACTTGAAGGAAAGCTTCATTTGGGGCTGGCAGGACGCGGGCGGGCAAACGCCTGACGATCACCCCCTGCGCGGCGCGAACCGATGGCCGGCGTTTTTACCGGCGATGGAAACCGCTTCGATGGCCTATTTCACGGCAGCCCACGACGTTGCGCATCATCTGATGCGCGGTTTTGCGATCGGGTTGGATTTGGCGCCCGATTTTTTCCTGCGCACAGCAGACCGGCCGCTCAGCCGGGCATCCTATGTCTACTATCCCGCCCAGCCGCCGGAACTTGGCAACGATCAGTTCGGTGTTGGCCCACATACGGATTTCGGCGTTCTGACCGTGTTGTGCCAGGACGATGTCGGCGGCCTGCAGGTTCAGGGGCTTGATGGCGAATGGGTTCACGCGCCGCCCGTTCCCGGATCGCTGATCGTCAATGTTGCCGATCTTTTGGCCCGTTGGACCGGCGGCGCCTATAAATCGACGCCGCACCGGGTTGTGAACAGTTCGGGCCGCGAGCGGATGTCGCTGGTTCTGGCCTGGGACCCGAACCCCGACACCATGATCGACCCCGGGCAGGTGCCGGGTGCAGGCACACAGATCGAAGCGGCGATTACCTGCGGCGATTATCTTCTATGGCGTTTCGGCAAAGCCTTTGCCTACCGGAAAGACTGATCCGGTGAAGGCCCGCGGGTTCGAAGATGCATCGGTTTCGCAGTGGCCCGCCGCGGCAAAGCCCGCGCTTTCTGAAGGTGCCCGAAATCTGTTGGTTGATTGCGCCGGGCTGCGCAGTGGTCAGCATGTTCTTGTTGTCCACGAAGATCCTGCTTTGGGATGGTTCGATTTGGCGGCGCCACAGGCCGTTGCCAGGGTCGCAATAGAATGCGGTGCAACGTCCGAGATGTTGCAGGTCGGCGCACCGGACATCCCGGCCCAGCCTGCACTGGCGCACGCCTGCGAAGGGGCTGATATTGCCGTCTTCTTCGCCCGGATCGGCGATCAGGAAAGGTTTGCGCCCTGCAAAATGGCGGCGACCAAGGTTGTCAGTTACGCCCGGACCGCCGCAGCGCTCGGTTCTGCCTACGGTACCGTCCCGCATGGCGAAATGATCGGGATCAAGCAAACGGTCGAGGCCAAGCTGGCCGCCGCGGCGCGGCTGCAGATCACCTGCCCTTTGGGAACCGATTTGCAGGGCGCGCCGGTTGCCGAATGCGATGACGTAACCGTTCGCCGCTTCCCGATGTGCGTCCCGCGTCCCATCCTGGCCGCGGGTTTTTCAGGGCGCGTCGCACTGACGGGATATCTGACGCCGACCGGATCGCGCTGTTATGATCCGCCGAATCTGGCGATATCCGGTGTGGTGTTTGCCCATGTCGAAGATGGCCGCATTACCGGGTTCGACGGCGATCCGGATCAAGTCAGCCTGATCGAAAGGCACTATGCGCATGTCGCAGAGACGTTTTCGATCGAGCCATATACCGTTCATTCCTGGCATGCAGGTATTCACGCCGGTTGCGATGCACAAATGCCAGCCGACCCTGATCCGGACCTCTGGTCGAACTCGGTCTTTGGCAGCCCCGCATTCCTGCACATGCACACCTGCGGCACCTTTGCCCCGGGCGAAATCTGCTGGATGATCGCCGAACCGACAGTCATGGCAGACGGCTCGATGGTTTGGGATCAGGGACGGCTCTGCCTTTAAGCCATGGTAAAAAATCATCGGGCAATACGCGGCCATGGCCACGGCTCGGGCGGCCCGGGTCAAAACGAATAAGACTGCCCTCTGGCGTCACAAAATCTGACTCAGGAACTCCTGTGTCCGCGGATCTCTCGCCTCGGTAAAGAACGTCGCCGGTGGTCCATGTTCCACGATCACGCCGCGATCGGTGAAATAGATATGGTCGGCGACTTCGCGGGCAAAGCCCATTTCGTGGGTGACCAGAATGCAGGTCATGCCTTCTTCGGCCAGTTCGCGGATCGTGACCAGAACCTCCTTGACGGTTTCCGGATCCAACGCCGCCGTAACCTCGTCGAACAGCATCACATCCGGGTTCATCGCCAGCGACCGGGCAATCGCCACACGCTGCTGTTGCCCGCCCGAAAGCTCGCCCGGAAAGCTGTCTTCCTTGCCCTGCAAACGGACCTTGGCCATCAGGCGGCGCGCCCGCTCTTCGACGTCGGCCTTGTCCTGCTTCAGGACCAGAACGGGTGCCATCATCACGTTTTGCAGGGCCGTCTTGTGCGGGAAAAGGTTGTACTGCTGAAAAACCATGCCGACCTTTTTGCGCAGCTCCAGCTTGTTCAGATCCGGGTCGTGGACCTCCAGCCCCTCGACCTTGATCGACCCTTTCTGGATATCGTTCAGCGCATTGATACACCGTATCAGCGTTGATTTGCCGGACCCGGACGGACCGATGACGCAGATAACTTCGCCCTTCATCACGTCAAAAGTCACACCTTTCAGCACCTCCAGATCGCCAAAGGATTTGTGCACGTCCTTTAGCGAGATGATCGGTTGGTCGGGGGTCCAGGCAGGTGCAGGGGTCATAGTTTCACCGCGAATTTACGTTCCAGCGAGATTGTCCAGCGGGCGATCGGATAACAGTAGGCAAAAAACAGGATCAACGCGAAACCGTAGAACGGCACCAGCAGTTCCGGGTGATTGTCCTCGGCCTCCATGGCCTGCCGGCTGAGCGTAATCAATTCCTCGATCCCCAACAGCGTACACAGCGGCGTCGCCATGGTCAGGATCGCATACCAGTTCATCCAGGGCGGCAGCATCCGCTTGTAGCACTGCGGCAGGATGATCTGCCAAAGTGTCTGACGCCTCGTGAAAGCCAGGCTTTCCGATGCCTCCCACTGGGCGGTCGGAACCGATTGCACCGCGCCGCGGACAACTTCGGAAATGTTTGCCATCACGGGCAAAGACAATCCGATCACGCCTTTCATCCAGTCCGGGATCGGGATGATGACCCCGAAGATCTGCATCTCAAACGGAAAGGCCAGCAGCACGATGAACAGCAGAACCAGCCATGGCGAGTTCCGAAAGAGCTGCGTTATGAACCAGGCAACGGCGCGGACCGGACGCCGCGGCGAAATCTGCGCCAGCCCCAGCGCCGCCCCCGCAACTGTGCCAATCACCATCGCAAGGACCGAAATCAGCACGTTGAAGAAGAACCCCGACCAGACCAGAAACGGCATCCAGCGCCACAAAGCATCGAACGCTTCGGCCAAACCGTATTTGCTTTGCGCCATCGCGACGGCGGGCCACAGGACCGCCGCAAGCATGATGACCACCGGCGTCCACCAGGGCAGCGAAGCCAACCATCGAACTGCGATATAGCCATCAGGCGAATAACGCGCGACGTCGAACGGTTTCAGGACCGGTAAATCGGTGCGCCCGGGCTTTGTGATGCCGGCAATGTGCTTCATGTGCCGTATCCCGGAATTTTCATCGCACGTTCCCAGCGGCTCATGCCGAAGACCAGGATCGCGACCAGAACGATATAGGCCACGAACACCATCAGCATCGTCGGATATTGCGCACTGGGATAGTCATTCCAGATCGAGACCGAATGATACAGCAGCTCGGGCACCGCAATCGCGTAGGCCTGGGTCGTGGTCTTGACCAGGTTCACCAGATTGTTGTTCAGCGCAGGCAGGCAAACCCGGAACGCCAACGGCAGAACCACGTAAATGTAGATCTGCAACCGGCTGAAGCCCAGGCTCTCTGCCGCCTCGACGGTCGATTCCGGCACGGCCTCGATCCCGGCCCGGAAGATCTCGACATTGAAGGCACCGGCGAAGAACGACAGCGAAATAACCGCCCAGCCGACATTCGAGACAATCGGCGTCTGTGTCCAACCGTCATCGCCTGTGATTACGGGCGTGAACTGACCCAGCGCGAAGTAGAAAAACAACAGCTGAACCAGCGGCGGCGTATTGCGAAAGAACTGGATATAGCCCTGCACGATGGCCCGAACTATGCGCGACTTGGAACCCTGCATCCAGGCACCGACCAGTCCGATGATGACCGACAAGATCAGGCACATGACGCTCAACTTCACGGTCATCCAAAGACCGGCCAGCACTTTGCCTTGCTGGCGATCGTCATACATCCAGATGAAATTCCAGCGCGGTGCCTCGGCCGCCAGATCCCGAAAGAAGTCTTCCATTTCGTCCCCTCGCGCCGACAGTGTTCTGCCGCAGACAGTTTGTCCAGTGATGCATGATGTGGAATGTGATTGGCGCGGACTTGCCTGTTGTTGCTAAGTCGAGGTGACCGAAAGAGGAGCCGACGATGAAAACCTCGAAGATTGAATTTCCTGGCCATAATGGCGAAATGCTGGCTGCCCGTCTGGACGCGCCGGTCCGGGCGCCAAAGGCCTATGCGCTGTTCGCCCACTGCTTCACCTGCACCAAGGACATCGTCGCCGCCCGCCGCATCGCGGCGCGGTTGGCCGGTATGGGAATTGCGGTGCTGCGGTTCGACTTTACCGGCCTCGGCCATTCGCAGGGAGAGTTTGCGAACACGTCGTTTACCTCGAACGTGCAGGACCTGATCGCCGCTGCCGATTGGTTGCGTGCCAACGCCGACGCGCCGCAGCTCTTGATCGGCCATTCACTGGGCGGCGCCGCCGTGATCGCCGCCGCGCCGCATATCGCCGAGGTCAAGGCCGTCGCCACCATCGGCGCCCCGCACGACCCCGGCCACGTGGTCCACAATTTTGGATGCAGCCTCCAGGATATCGCCCGCGACGGACAGGCAGAGGTCGACCTGGCCGGGCGCAAATTCACCATCTCTCAACGCTTCGTCGAGGATGTATCCTCGCAGAACCTCGACCGCATTCTGGGCACGCTGCACAAGGCGCTGTTGGTCCTGCACGCGCCGACCGATCAGACGGTGGGCATCGAAAACGCATCGCAGATTTTCCTGGCCGCCAAGCACCCGAAGAGTTTTGTCACCCTGGACCGCGCCGACCACCTGCTGACCAAAGCGGCCGATGCCGACTATGCCGCCGGGATCATCGCGGCCTGGTCGGCGCGGTATCTGGACGTGGAGGATGAAACCCAAGCCGCCGGTGCACCAGAAGGCGGTGTGCGCGTGACCGAGGCAGACCCAGGCGGTTTCCTGCAAGACGTCGTCGCAGGCAGTAATCACATTCTGGCCGACGAGCCAAAGTCCGTTGGCGGCACCGATCTGGGCCTGACCCCCTATCAACTGGTCGGCGCCGGTCTGGGCGCCTGCACGTCCATGACCATCCGCATGTATGCAAGGCGAAAGGGTTGGCCGCTGACCGGCGTGTCGGTCGACGTGACCCACGATAAAATCCACGCGGCTGACTGCGAGGCCTGCGAGACCGCCGCAGGCAAGGTCGATGTCTTCCACCGCGCAATCCGCCTGTCCGGCGATCTGTCAGACGAAGAACGCGCCCGCTGCATGGAAATAGCCGACAAATGCCCGGTCCACCGAACCCTGGAAAGCGAAATCAAAGTCGAGACCGAAGAGGTACGGGAGTGACCCAAGGTTCAGTCGGTTACAGCTGCGCGATTGCTTGCGGCCTCTCTGCGGGGCGGGCCGAAACGACCTGACTTGGGTCCGAAGCGTTCATGTGAGTGTGGTGGCCAGACGTTCGAAGTCGCGCGATTGCGGACATTTGCTGCGATGGAACGGTACCGACAAGATCGGGGACATTCCTAAAACTGGCTGTAAATGGGCCAATGACCGCTTCCAGCCCAAACTTACATCCGCCTTCTGGCAGTCGTATCGCCGGGGCCGTCATTCGCTGCCGGTGCGAGAGGACCGTGCCGGGCAAGTGAGAGCAGACGTTCAGAATTACTTGAAACTGAGCATCGCGCAGCACGGCGCATGACGGCTATGGGCCCTTTTTCTCCTATACCGCATCACGGAACAATAGAAGCATCCTGGGTAGACCGGACCTTCGCGCGTGATGAGCTACTGGAATCTCTGCGAGATCTAGGAAATTGTCCAATGATCAGTAATCATTGAGCTCGGGCACGAACAGCACTGGCTTGCTCAACGGCAGATGGAGGCTCCTCGGAAGGCTTGCGCCTATCGATCCCGGCTAAAGCTCGCCAAATGTGATTTTTACCTGACGCCACGCCTTATCCAAGTGCGATCGCAAGGCTGCTTCGGCCTTGTCCGGATCACGCAGCAAGATCGCTTCAAAGATCTCGGTATGCGCCCGGTGATTGTCTCGGTTCCGATCGGGCAGTCGCGGCATCTTCGACCAGTGCGGCGCCAGCCAGGCCGTGTAGGCCTTGTGGATTGAGGGCAGCAGAGGATTGCGGGGGATCTGATACAGGACCCGGTGAAAGCCGATGTCCGTGACGTAGAAGCGCTCGCTGTCTTCGATTGCGCTTTCGTTGAGATCCAGAGCTTCCTTTAGTGCAGCGATGTCGTCACGATTGGCGTCGGTCGCGGCCTGACGAACGAGTGAAGCTTCAATCATGATCCGCATATCGAAAAGGTTGCGCACGCCGTCGGGTTCTTGCAGCAGGCGACCAACGACGTTTTCGACCGTTTCAAAGGCTGTGTCATAGGTGGGCCGACGCACGATCGGGCGATAGCGGGGACGCGCTTCGACCAAGCCCTTGTTTGCGAGCGCCAGTACGGCTTCCCGCACGACGGTACGGCTGACGCCGAAGGTTTCCACAATCTCTCGCTCGGGCGGCAGTGGTTCGCCGTCGCGCAAAGTGCCCGACCCGATCATTTCCTCGAACGTACGAAACAGATCGTCTGCCGCGCGCCCGGTGGACCCCGCATTTTCACCTAAATTATCCATATGGACGCATTCATCGTTGACCCCGTCTCAGAAACTTTCATCATACCAAATCAGGCCTTCGCCTGGATGGCAAGGCAATCGCATACGAATCGACCAGCCCCAGGGGGACACAATATGCGCTCGATCATCGGGGTGGAAAGCAGACTGTTTCAAGTTCCGCTTGATGAGGTGTTGAGTGATGCGAAGCACGGCGATCACACGCATTTCGAACTGGTGACGGTTACCATTCGGCTGTCCGACGGGTCGGAGGGAACGGGGTATACTTATACCGGCGGCAAGGGCGGGCATGCCATCAAAGCGATGATCGATCACGACTTGCGCGAGGCGCTAATCGACCAAAACCCGGCCCCGGTCGAGGACCTGCACGACGAATTGCAATGGCATATTCACTATGTCGGGCGAGGCGGCATCGCGTCCTTCGCAATCTCGGCGGTAGATATCGCGCTGTGGGATCTGCGGTGTAAGGCGGCGGGAAAGCCGCTCTGGCAGATGGCCGGGGGCATCAGCAACACCTGCAAGGCCTATGCTGGCGGGATTGACTTGAATTTTCCGCTGCCGAAGTTGTTGTCTTCGATTCAAGGCTATCTGGATCGCGGCTTTAACGCGGTGAAAATTAAGGTCGGACAACCGACTTTAGAGGAGGATGTGGCCCGAATAGGGGCGGTTAGAGCGCTAATCGGTCCGAGTCGTGCCCTTATGGTCGATGCAAATTATGCGATGGAGGTCGATCAGGCGATCGTCGCAGCCCGGGCATTCAAGGCTTTTGACATTGTTTGGTTTGAAGAACCGATCGTCCCCGATGACTTCGCCGGATACGCAAAGATTACCGAGGCGACAGGTGTTCCGGTGGCGATGGGCGAGAACCTTCACACCATTCATGAGTTCGAACATGCGTTCGCGGCGTCGAAGCTGTCCTATATCCAACCTGATGCGTCGAATTGTGGCGGTGTGACCGGGTGGTTGCGCGTTGCCAAATTGGCGCGGGAACACGGTATTCCGGTTTGCAGCCATGGGATGCAGGAGTTGCAGGTCAGTCTGGTCTCTGCCCAGCCGAACGCGGGTTGGCTGGAGGTCCACAGCTTCCCAATTGACCGTTACACGACCCGGCCCTTGGTTCTCGAAGACACCATGGCGGTTGCGCCGGATACGCCGGGCATCGGTGTGGCGTTCGACTGGGATCGGCTGGCCACAGCCTGTGCGTGATCCATGGGGATAGCCACAATAAAACGATTGCCACCGGCGCAGGCCCTGTCTATTTTGATCATACCAAATGATCAAGCCGTGCCTTGCGCGACAAAATTCAGATCAATGTAAACGGGAGGACCTGATGAACCTGCTCAAGAAACTCACGATAGCGGCATCGGCTGCCGCGATAGCCGCCGGGACGGCTTTTTCCGCACAGGCCGATACGACCAACCTGCGCATCCAGACGCACTTCTCGCCGGAAACCCTGTCGGGCAAGATGGCGGCCGAATTCGTCAAGGATGTCACCGAGATGTCGAATGGCGAGATCGCCATCGAGATGTTCTATTCGGCGTCCGTCGTCAAATCGACCGAGACCTTTGATGCCGCGGCTACCGGCATCCTGGATTGCGACATGACCGGTGGGTCCTATCAGACCGGCAAGAACGCGGCCTTCCAGTTCGCAGGGGATTTGGCCGGTGGATATACAAACCCCTATCAGCAACTTGCCTGGCTGCTGCACGCAGGTGGCTACGAGAAGCTGAACGAGCTTTACAACGCCTATGATATGGAATTCGTCGGCTGGTGGATCCCAGGCCCGGAATCACTGTCCTCGACCAAGCCGATCAGCGGTGTCGCAGACTTCAAAGACTGGAAGTTCCGTTCGCCTCCGGGAATGATGACCATGGTTTTCAAGAACCTTGGTGCCTCGCCGATCGTGATGGATTTCAATGAGATCTTTACCGCGCTGGAAACCGGAATCATCGATGGCGCTGATGCCGCCAACCTGACCAACAACGTGGGTCTGGGTCTTTACGACATCGCCAAGCACACCAACTTCCCTGGCTTCCACTCGATGCCGGCGGATCACCTGGCCTGCAACAAGGCGGTTTGGGATGCGATGCCGAACCACCACAAGAAAATCATCGAAGTCGCGATGCAGGCACTCGCCCTGAAGAACGCCACGGCGAACGAGGTCAACAACGCCCGCACCGCTAAAGAGCTGAAAGCAAAGGGTGTAAACCTCTATGAGTGGTCCGAGGAAGAGCTGAACAAGTATCGTGCCGCGGTCAAGGCCGGCTGGACCGAGTTTGCCAGCACGCCCGAGGCCAAATCGCTCTTGGAAAGCCACATCACCTTCCTGACCGAAATGGGTCTGATGAAGTAAGAGCCTCTTCAATACGCAGTTTGCGGCGGCGGGGTCGATAAGGCCTCGCCGCCGTAATAGTCTGACGGCCCGGCCCACAAAGAAGGCCGGCAGCGAGAAAAAGGGGGTATGCCGTGGAAGACCGATCCGGCAGCTTTTGGGAATGGATCCTGCCAGCGGCCTTTGTCGTTTGTGCGGGTTGGTCCATCTGGCACATGCCGGCCTACATTCTCGACTTCCTTCCTCCCTCGAACGAGGGTCTTCTGTCGCAAATGGCCGACACGCACGCCCGCAAGGACGTGACCCCAAATATGCCCGGGCTTTTTGGCGGCACCGCCGACCCGATGGATTGGGCGGCCCTGGTCCTGATCCCCATCCTGTTCGTTATCGGCGCCCTGAATGTTCGGGTCGCGCACATGGAGTTTCAGCATTGGCGCGGGGTCGATAGGGTCGCGCTATTCGTCGGCCGCATCACGATGATCCTGATCATTTCGATGACATGTGTGATGTTGTATGAAGTCTTCCTGCGCTACGCGATCGAAGCGCCCACGCTTTGGGCGAACGAACTGACGTTATGGGTCGCCGGGTTCGTGTTTCTTTGTTCAGGCTTTTACGCCATGCAGCAACGCTGCCATATCCGGATCTTTATCATTTACGATCTGGTGCCGCGCTGGCTGCAACGCACTTTCGACGTGTTCTCTGCGGCATTGGTGGTGATCTTCGCGTTCTTCATGATTTATGGAAGCTACAAACAGGTTTTTGTCACCAAGTTTTACAAGTGGGAGATGTTCGGGACGGCCTTTGATCCGCCCATTCCCGCGACCATCCAGCCTGCTGTTCTGATAATAATTACACTGATCGCGATGCAGGCGGTCATCAATGTCATCGCCGACTGGAACTTGGAACCTGAAACGCATTCAGCCACGGATGACATCGACCTGGAAGAATTGCAGGCCATTAAACGCAGCGTGGGAGCCGGTTAATGGATGTCGGAACGATCTCGATTATCCTGGTCCTGGGATTGATCTTTCTCCTGGCCATCGGGATGCCGCTGGGCTTGGCTTCTGCTGTTCTGGCGCTGGTCGTCATGGTTCTGAAGTTCGAACCGAACCTGTTTCTTGATCCGTTCAGCTTTGGCGAGGGAATGCTGACCGGCAGGCCTGGGACCGGGGCATTATATCTGCTGACCCAGAAGATATTCGATCTAATGACCGAATATGTGCTGATTTCGGTGCCTTTGTTCATTTTCATGGCAGCTCTCCTTGAACGGTCTGGCATCGCCAAGGAGATGTATGATTCTCTCTCAGTATGGCTTGATCGCACGCGCGGGGGCATCGCCATCGTGACGTCGCTGATGGCCGTGATCATGGCCGCAATGTCCGGCATCATTGGCGGCGAAGTGGTCTTGCTGGGGTTGATCGCCCTACCGCAGATGCTGCGCCTGGGATACAATCAGAACTTGGCGATTGGCACGATATGTGCGTCGGGCTCGTTGGGAACGATGATCCCGCCATCGATCGTTTTGATCATCTTCGGATTGATCACCGAAACATCGATCAAGGCATTGTTCACGGCCGCCTTCGTGCCGGGGTTCATGCTGGCAAGCATGATCATCCTCTACATCCTGATCCGCACGCGCCTGCGTCCGCAGGACGCCCCGTTACCCGAGAACCCCGTCGACTACTCGCACTATGGAACGGCTTTCGTGCCCAAGATCGCCTTTATTCTGGCAGCTGCGGCATGCGTCTGTCTCTTTTTCTGGAACGTCTACCACCACTTCGCGATCCAGGCGGCAGAGACCCTTGGCGGGCTATTCGGAATGGGCGTTCTGGCAATTCTGTCGGTCACATTCGCCTTCGCCGTCATGACCGAAAAAGGCCAGCTGTTTCTTGCATTTATGACGACGACTGCCGCGGGATTTCTGACCGTTCTGTTGGGGCGAGCCATCTTTTTTACAGCCACCGGGCAGAACAGAGAGATGGGCGATAACGTCGATCCCATCCTTTTGGGGATGCCGCATCATCTCAGCTGGTTGGCAGGCATCACTGCAGTTTTGATGGCACTGGCCTTCTTCGGCTTCGGCCGCGAACGCTGTGCCAAGGGCTGGTCGATGGGCAAAGGTCTGGTCCCACCATTCACAGTGATCGGTGTTGTCCTGGGATCGATCTACGGGGGCATTTCCGGAATTACCGAGGCGGCGGGTATGGGGGCTTTAGCGGTTTTCATCATTGCTGTCGCACGTGGTGAAGCCTCGGTCGGCCTGCTGTGGGACAGTCTGATGCGCACTCTGCGCTCGACGGGTACGATCATCTGGGTGACGGTGGGCGCCGCAGCGCTGTCTGGTGCCTATACGCTGGCAGGCGGCCCAACTTATATCGCAGGCCTGATTGTCGGATCCGAGATGCCAACCATGCTCGTCATTCTGACGATGATGCTGATCCTGCTGTTTATGGGTGCATTCATGGACTGGGTCGGGATCGTCCTGCTGATCATCCCTGTATTCCTGCCGATCGTGCAGCGCCTGCCAATCGAGGAGATCGGTTACATTGGCGTGCTCGAGCCAAAGTATCTTGCGGTTTGGTTTGGAGTGCTGTTCTGCATGAACATGCAGGTCAGCTTTCTGTCACCACCGTTCGGACCAGCGGCCTTTTATCTGAAGTCAGTAGCGCCAGCGCATATTTCGCTGACGGATATTTTCCGCGGGTTTCTGCCCTTTATAGGCATCCAGTTGCTCGCACTTTCGGTTCTGCTGATTTGGCCGTCGATCATCGAGCTGTTGTTGTAGTTT
The DNA here is from genome assembly GCA_951813525.2 of uncultured Limibaculum sp. Classification (GTDB taxonomy): domain Bacteria; phylum Pseudomonadota; class Alphaproteobacteria; order Rhodobacterales; family Rhodobacteraceae; genus Thermohalobaculum. Next base: position 428,302 of record CATOTJ020000001.1, on the reverse strand, counting down.
CCGGAGGTATTTGAGGAACCAGCCTACGATCAGCGGCGTAGCAGGACAGCTTTAAGAACGATGGATTGTAGTTGTCGTCGATCCATTCGACGAGGGAGATAGCACTTCGATCTTTGAGAAGTGTCAGGCGCTGACAAATCGGCTCTACCGGTATTGGAAGGCGAGTTAACTAGAACTGCAACTCGACGCAAATGCGGATTTTTTAGAGAAACTGACCAATTGCGTCCGGGCAGGTGTCGACTGGTATGAAGCGATCGACACCAGCCTACAGCACCGCAGGATCGCGAAACTCAACCGCATGCATATCGGTCCAGCCGCATTTTGGGGTGCGAACGAAACTGCACATCCTCAAAGTCGCAGCCAAATCATTTGTCCGAAAGTCACCTCCAACCCCATTCAACATGTGCGCATCAAGCCGCTTGCGCAAGCGATGCCGGAGGGGGAGGAACACGCACAATTGGTACCCGCCTAGGCCGGCGGCACAGTTATCTCCAGCCTTGTTACACCTTATGCGTCGTTGCCGAACTGCAGTTACGAATTTCGCTCGTCTTTTGATTTGGGCTGTCACATTTCCAGGAAGCAATCAGGCCGCAGCTAGTTTCCCGGATTCTCGCCCGCTCGCGCATACGTCCAGAGGCTTTGGTCAACGAATGAAGGGTATGGCGCGATACATGGAACGATGCCAGATCAGCCCTCGCTGCGCAGCCGCACTCCAAAACATTGGCAAACGGGATACTCAACCGTTTGTGCGTGGGGCTCGAAACGACGACGTGCCAAGAGAACTGGGCACGGGGTTTTTGTCGTCAAGTGATGCTGCCTTCCAGTAGACCCAACGGCGGCTTCGCGGGGTGGATCGTGAATCTGAGTTTTGTTCTCGAGGTCGGCTTAGTTCCCGTTTGTGAAAATTGGCTTCGCCCGGATCTTCGCACTTGCCGCGAATGTCTGGTGTGGAGCTAGAGACTGCGAAATTCGGGTGCTGGCTTTAACGGCAGCAAAGGGCCGTCCACGCTTATCGACCATGTCCGCATCCTGCGCGTTGCTGACGTTTAATGCGTGCTCGTCGAACTTCTGCTTGCCAGAAATGTTGAAGATAAGCCTGAGCGTCGACGCTCACGTTGTCGGATCTCTGCTCTAGTAGATCTGCCACGATCGGTGGTGCGCAGCAGCGAACCTCTGCTCTCCGCGTTCACAATGCGGCTCCAGAGAAGCCAACGTTTGCGAAATGGCTTAACCTTTCAGTAGGCTGGACTGCGGCTAACGCCGCCACCATCAATTCCCGCACCCTCATCATTCACGATACTGAGCGGTTGGATCACCCGCTTCCACGCCGTCCGTCAGTTGCCGAAATTCCGGCCCGTCTGAGTAATGGCGCAACGGAGCCCAGTCTTTGTGGCCGTGATTGGTTTTGCGCACCGCACTATTCGCCCTTACTCAAATCGACGCCTCTACAAGCTGTTCGTGATGGTCCGGGTTGTTGTGCGCGTAGACCTTTTTGATGGTCTTGGCAGAGGTGCCGATCAAGTTTTCTAGCGCCTCAGGCGACATTCCAGCTTGGACCATCCAAGTGACCGCGGTGTGCTTCAGGACGTGTTGGCTGACGTTACTGGATATTCCCGATTCATCTGCTAGCGTCTTCAAGCCGTTGTTGACATTCCTGCAGCGGTCGGACTTCCCGGCGCGTGTCACGACGTATTCGCTCGTGCGTTCCCCGAACATCATTTCAGTAGCAAGGCGCCAGCTCGTGATCGGCATCTTGCCTCGCATCTTGTTGCCGACACCCTCACCGAAGTCGATGTAGGCACCCTTTCGCACGGTCGCATTCGTCCAATCGAGTAAGCCGCTTCCGGGAGTGTTGTATCGAACCTTCTTGATCTCACCGCCCGGTTCCGTTCGGCCCTTCAACTCGACGTCCGGCGCATGTTCGGGGAGGTGAACATTCTTCCATTTCAGGTCGAATATCGCACCAGCGCGTGCTGCTGTGTTCACAGCGATCAAAATGAAGCGATAAAGGTGGAGCCGCTTTGGCTGGACATCTCCATCAGAAGTGAGACAGGCGTCGAGCATCCGCTCCACTTCGTTTTTCGTGAGCCAAGTATCGCGCGGGCGCGGCGTCGGGATGTTGATCTTGAAATGGACAGCTTGGGCGATGTATCTGCGGGTCAATGCATCATTCAGCAGAGCACGAAGCTGAACCAGTTCCCGCCGCGCCGTTGTTGGTTCCACCGCAGGCGCGTCCGACTTGTGGCCATGCCCCTTGCGTGGCTGAGCGACGCGCCATGTTGCATAGTCATCGATGACGCGCTGATCGATCTGATCCGCCCGCAACCCGCCCAAGCGTTCCACGATGCTCTTCAGGTTCCAACGCAGACGATCGATCTGAGCCGGGTTCTTGGTGTTCTCTACGTCCTTGTAGTGTTGATCCGCCAGCCACCGGATCGTCGGTGAGTCTGGAATTCTCGGCTTCTGCAAGTCAGCGACGATCTGCGGAAACAGCTCCTCTGCCGCTCGCTTGTCCTTTGTGCCGGTCGAGTGACGCCGACGAATGTTGTCGGCATCGATATAGGCAACTTCCCAAATCTGGTCTTTGGAACGTGGCCTCAGTCGAGGTTTGCGCATGACTGTCTCCCGCTCTCGCGAAAGTACAGACGTGCGCAATATAGTGCAAGGGTGCACGAAAATCAGTCACCTTTAAAAATGGCTGCGCTAGCGGACGATCTGTAAGCTGTTGTTATATCGTGGGTTTTTCTGGTGCTGCCGGAGAGATTTGAACTCTCGACCTCTCCCTTACCAAGGGAGTGCTCTACCCCTGAGCTACGGCAGCAATTTGGGTTGAACTGCTATAGCAGCTTAATCCGGGGCGGAGATAGACGCGAATGGGGCGGGATTGCAAGTGTTGAATGGAGTTTTCGCGCCGGAATAGCCGCCAAGATGCACGAAAATTCCTGCCTTTGCCGGGACGCGGCGGGTGGACCTTTTCGAGCCGCTTGAATACATCGCGTCGATGGACAGCAAAGGTCGCTCGGATCGTAAGGATACCAGCACCGCCGGGCGCGACGCTCGGCTGGCGGCGGCTCTTCGTCAGAATTTGCGGCGCCGCAAGGATCAGGCGCGCAAACGCAAAGACGAGACAAAGACGGACACCGATCCGGCAAAAAAACAGACCGACTGACTGGCGGGAGCAGATATGGATAAGATCAGGATCGCCGGCGGGCGCCCGTTGCGGGGCGAGATTGCGATATCGGGTGCAAAGAATGCGTGTTTGACGCTGATGCCCGCTGCGCTGCTGACTGATCAGCCGTTGACGCTGACCAATGCGCCGCGATTGGCGGATATTGCGACGATGACCGAGCTGTTGACATCGCTGGGGTGCGAGGTCGCGGGCCAGCAGGACGGAAATGTGCTTGCGATGTCGGCCAAGACGATTTCGAACCACACGGCGCATTACGATATCGTGCGGAAAATGCGGGCGTCGATCCTGGTGCTGGGGCCGATGCTGGCGCGCGAGGGGCATGCCCGGGTCTCGCTGCCGGGTGGATGCGCGATCGGGGCGCGGCCGGTCGATCTGCATCTTTCGGGACTGGAGCAGATGGGCGCCGAGATGGACCTTTCGGATGGGTATGTGAACGCCGCTGCCCCGGACGGGCTGAAAGGTGCCGTCATCGAATTTCCGCTGGTGTCTGTCGGAGCGACCGAGAACCTGTTGATGGCAGCGACATTGGCGCGCGGGACCACCGTTCTGAAGAACGCTGCGCGCGAGCCGGAGATTTCCGATCTTGCCGACTGCCTGATCGCCATGGGTGCCCGGATCGAGGGTGCCGGTACCTCTGAAATTTCCGTTGAAGGGGTCGAGGCGCTGACCGGGGCAACGCACCGGGTTCTGGCCGATCGGGTCGAGATGGGAACCTATATGATTGCCCCCGCATTGGCTGGTGGCGACGTGATCGTTCGCGGCGGCGACCGAAGGTTGGTGGGCGCGTTGATCGAACGCCTGGAGGCGGCGGATATCGCCATCGAGGATGTGCCGGGCGGCCTGCGTGTTGCGCGGAAGAACGGTGTGGTCCGCCCGATCGATGTAACAACCGAGCCGTTCCCCGGGTTCCCGACAGATTTGCAGGCGCAGATGATGGCGCTGCTTTCGATCGCAGAGGGGACATCGACGATCAATGAGCACATCTTCGAGAACCGGTTCATGCATGTTCCGGAATTGGCGCGGATGGGCGCTCAGATCGACGTGCAGGGCGGGACCGCAACCATTAGCGGCACCGACAGTCTGCGCGGCGCACCGGTGATGGCGACGGATCTGCGCGCGTCGGTCAGCCTGATCCTGGCGGCGTTGGCTGCCGAGGGCGAAACCGTTGTGTCGCGCGTCTATCACCTTGACCGCGGCTATGAGAATGTCGAAGCAAAGCTTGGTGCCTGCGGCGCCGAGATCGAAAGAGTCCGGGAGCCCTGATCCCGCGGCCTCTGAACAAGGTGACGCAATGAGCGAAGATGCACGGTTCGAGGATGCGGTTTTTTCCGACCAACCGCTGCGGCTGGCGATCGAGAACGCCGAAGATCTGGAGATTGTTTCGGCGCTGGTTCAGGACGCGGTCGGTGTGGCGGGTGAGATTTCCTGGATGCCCAAACGCCGGCGCCTCGCGGTGCCGGTCAACAGATTCCGGTGGGAGGATCGCGATGCGGCTGCCCGTGACGGGCGCGCCTATGAGCGGGTGCGATCGGCATTGGTCTTTGACAGTGTTTTGCGGGTGCGCGCCAATGGATTGAACCCAACGGACAGGGAAACCGTCTTCTCGATCTTGAGGCTCTCGTTTGAGGCGGGCGAAGATCTGTCCGGAACGTTGACGCTGGAATTGGCCGGGGATGGCGCCTTGGCTTTGGATGTCGAAGCGCTGGACGCGCATATTCTTGACCTATCCCGGCCATGGGTGGCGCGGGGCGCCCCCGACCATAAGCTGGACTGAACCGGTGAAAGATCCGCGCGCCTTTTTGAGCGATCTCTTCCATGCGGCCGTTGCCGCGGCCGATCCGGCAAAGGCTTTGTCGGGTCATCTGCCAGATCCGCCCGAGGGGCGCACCGTGGTTGTCGGGGCCGGAAAAGGCGCCGCGCAGTTGGCGGCAGCGTTCGAGACGCTGTGGGACAGGCCCGTCGAAGGCACTGTCGTCACACGGTACGGATATGCCTGTGAAACCCGTAATATTCAGGTGATCGAGGCATCGCACCCGGTTCCCGATCAGGCCGGATTGACGGCGGCTGAAGCATTGCTGGATGCGGTTTCCGGCCTGACAAGCGACGATTTGGTCGTGGCCCTGGTTTGCGGCGGTGGATCTGCGCTGTTACCGGCCCCGCCCGATGGTCTGACGCTGGATGACGAGATTGCGGTTAATCGCGCGCTATTGGCGTCAGGGGCACCGATTGGAGAGATGAATGTCGTCCGCAAACATCTCAGCCGGATCAAGGGCGGCAGGTTGGCGGCAGCAGCCAGCCCCGCACGGGTCGTTTCACTGATCGTTTCGGATATTCCGGGGGATGATCCTGCATTGGTCGCCTCTGGCCCGACTGTTCCCGACGCGGCAGGCCGTGATGCGGCGCTGGGCGTGATCGCGCGGTACGACATGGAGATGCCGGCGGCGGTCCTGAGCCATCTGCACAGCGACCGGGCAAACGCACCGCATCCCGATGATGCCGTTTTTGCGAACCACTCGGTCAAGGTGATCGCGTCATCGCGGCGGTCGCTGAACGCGGCTGCCAGCCTTGCCCGCGCGCGCGGCGTGACGCCCGTTATTCTCTCTGACGCCATCGAAGGCGAAGCCCGGGATATTGGCCGGATGCATGGCGCCCTGGCGCGTGAAATTGTGTTGCATGACAGCCCTTTCACGGCGCCGGTCGTTTTGTTGTCGGGCGGAGAGACGACCGTGACTGTGCGCGGCGAATCCGGGCGGGGTGGGCGCAATGGCGAGTTTTCGCTTGCGTTCGCCAAGACGATCGCCGGATTGCCGGGGATCGCGGTTCTTGCAGCGGACACCGATGGGATCGACGGCACTGAAGACAACGCTGGTGCGTTTGCCGACGGCGAGACCTGGTCAGATCTTGTCGCGCTCGGCGCCGATCCGTCTGGCTTGTTGGCGACCAATGACAGTTGGGGTGCGTTCGATCGGATCGGCAGTCATTTTGTCACCGGACCGACCGGGACTAATGTGAACGATTTTCGCGCGGTTCTGGTGACGAATTAGCCAGTGCGACCAATGTCTGGCGATCAATCCTTGACGATCAATCCTTGGCGGACACGATGCCGACCAGCCACCCAACCTGGCCATCGTCTGTCTCGGCTTGGCATCTCATGCGCACCGGCAATGTCTAGCCGTCGGCCTTGATCAGACGGGCCTCGATATCGAACCCGGCACCCGTGTTGGCGGCCTCGTCAAGAAGCGTTGCAATGCGCCAATCGGTTCGCGATCCGTCTCGGTCTTGGATGAGGCGTCGCTGCCCAGAAACCGGATGTCAGCGTCCAGAAGTTCCCGCGCGTTTTGCCTGCAGGACACAGCCGCAGCGTTTCCGGCGCATAAGGCCAGCAGGCCAATGTTTGTAAATATCGCCTAACTCACGGTGTGTTTAATCGACTTCGGCCACGTCTGCGCCGACGACAAAAATTGTGTCTTCCTTAGGCGCGGGGTCGAACAGCCGCGAACTCAGCAGATGCAGTGTTCGCGGCTTCTCGCTGCCGATCATGGCTACCTGATATTCGTCCGCGCTGAAATTATCGCCGTTGTCCAAAAACTTGTTATCCGCGGCGATGACTCGCTCGGCGTCCTCCGGTGCCAGAAAATCACGCAGATTTGCGCCGATTATCTCTTCTCTAGGCCGTTCGAACTAGAATTTCGATCCTGACTCGTTGTGATCAATGAACTGCCCGGTCCATTGGCCGCTTCAGGCCGATTTTGTTGAAAAAGCCGGGTTGAAAGAACGGTCCAGCACTGATTCAAGATCTCTGTGGTGACGGAGGTTTTCTGCGATGATGGGCGATCGGCAAGTGCTGCAGAACAGCCTGTTCTACGAGTTCAACCTGGAGATCCACGTGCCCGCGGATCACTTGCTTCGGAGCATTGATCGGTTCGTCGATCTTTCGAGCGTCCGGCGTCGGCTCGAGCCGTTTTATAGCCGGATTGGTCGCCCATCTATCGATCCCGAACTGATGATCAGGATGTTGATTATCGGCTACACTCACGGCATTCGCTCAGAGCGACGACTTTGCGAAGAGGTGCATCTGAACCTCGCCTATCGCTGGTTTTGTAGGCTGGATCTGAACGATCCGGTGCCGGACCATTCCACGTTCTCGAAGAACCGGCATGGCCGTTTCCGCGACAGTGATCTGTTCAGGTTCCTGTTCGAGGATGTTCTTTCTCGATGCATCCGCGAAGGTCTTGTTGGCGGAGAAGCGTTCGGTGTCGACGCATCCCTGATCAAGGCTGATGCGAACCGGGAAGACGGGATCACGCCGAAAGACTGGTCGCCAGAGCAATTCGCCGGCCGCGCGACGTCCGAATATCTTGCGACACTGGACGATGCGGCTTTCGGTGCAGCGACACCCGTCGTGCCCAAATACATCTCGCCTGTCGATCCGGCGGCGCGCTGGTCTGCTGCCGATCGCGGCAAGGCGCACTTCATCTATTCCACGAACTATCTCGTCGACCTCGACAACGCGATCATCGTGGATGTCGAGCCAACCGCACCGATCCGTCAGGCCGAGAACAAGGCCGCCCGGGATATGATTGAGCGGACCCGGCAGACATTCAACCTCTATCCCGAGCGCCTTGTCGGCGACACGGGATATGGCAATGCGGAGATGCTCGCCTGGCTGGTTGAGGAACAGGGTATAGAGCCATTCATACCCGTCATCGATAAGTCGAGACGATCAGACGAGATCTTCTCCCGGTCAGATTTTACCTACGACCACGGCGAGGACGCCTATCGCTGCCCTGCCGGTCACTGGCTCCGTCAGTACCGTCGCCCCTTCAAGATTGCCCGCGATGCAGTAGATGACGACGGCCAGCGCCGTTACCGCGCCAGCAAACACGACTGCGACGCATGCCCACTCAAGCCGTGTTGCACGCCCAAGGAGCATGCGCGGAAAATCCTGCGATCTGTTCACGAAGGCGCGCGAGACATGGCCCGCGACATCGCCAAAACGGACGCATATGTCGATGCAATGCGCGCCAGGAAGAAAGTCGAAATGCTGTTCGCTCACCTCAAACGTATCCTGAAACTCGACCGTCTCCGGCTCAGAGGACCATCCGGCGCCCGCGACGAATTCCTGATGGCAGCAACAGCGCAAAACCTCAGGAAGCTCGCGAAACTCGTGCCGAACCCGGCCTGAGCGGCGCGGCGAGCGTCATCAGCCTAGGCCAGGAGCCTCTCGAAAAACGACTTCTTCAACAAAATCGGCCGAACAGATCCATTGCCGCGTCGTTCGCCGTTTTGATCTGCAAAGCCATATCTACAATCAGCATCGGCGCGCTGATCCCGCCCAGGATAGCGGTCTGCTCGGCGCTGAACGCATGCGGTTCGGATTTCGAGACCTGCAGCTCCTCGTTTGTCGACTGCAGCTCGCCGTTCATTGCCTCCTGCTCCTCGACGGCGAGGTTCAGTTCTTCCTTCAGGGACTTATACTGCGGCGCAATGACTCGGACTCACGGAAGGGGATTTCCGGCCCGATCTTGATCTGATTCACCATGGAAAACAGAGGAGTTTTTGCCATGGGGTCTGCTGTTCAGATCAGATTGGATTATACAGGAACGGATCTTCGACGTCTGGCGCGGAAGAGCGATGAAGCGGATCAGACGCGGCGGCTTCTCGCTCTGGCAGTTGTCCTTGACGGAGGCTCGCGGAGCGATGCGGCGCGCACGGGCGGGGTTGGCCTTCAGGTGATCCGGGATTGGGTGTTGCGGTTCAACGACGGCGGCCCGGATGCGCTGACGACGCGGAAGGCACCGGGCAAGGCACCGCTCCTGACGGCTGAGCAGCGCACCGCGCTCGCGGCGGCGGTCGAGTCAGGCCCGCGTCCCTATCTCGATGGGGTTGTGCGCTGGCGCCTCGTCGACCTTGCGTTCTGGCTATACGAAGAGTTCGGCGTTTCGGTCAGCCGTCATACCGTTGGCCGCGAGTTGCACGCCTTGGGATATCGCAAACTCACAGCGCGCCCGCAGCACTACGCGCAGGATGAGGAGGCGATCGAGATGTTCAAAAAAACTTCGGCGACGTCGTCACAGCCATCCGCATCAAGCGAGGCTGGCCGCCCGTAGAGGTCTGGTTTCAAGATGAAGCCAGGGTCGGCCAGAAGAACAAGATCACACGACGTTGGGCGCGGCGAGGAACGCGTCCCCGTGCGCCACACGATCAGCGGACGAAATGGGCGTATATCTTCGGCGCAATCTGCCCGGCGGAAGGCAAGGGTGCCGGCCTCGTCATGCCGTTCTGCGACACCTATGCCATGGTGGAGCACTTGAAGCTGATCAGCGCCGAAGTCGCCCCAGGCGCACACGCCATCCTGCTGCTCGATCAGGCCGGATGGCACACGACACCGAAGCTCGATGTGCCGGAAAACATCACACTCGTTCCAATCCCGGCCCGGTCGCCAGAACTGAATCCAGTCGAAAACATCTGGCAATTCATACGCGACAACTGGCTCTCAAACCGGGTCTTCAAAAACTACGACGACATCGTCGCGCACTGCTGTGACAGTTGGAACAAGCTCATCGAACAGCCCTGGCGCATCTCATCAATCGGTAGCCGTAAATGGGCCCATGAGTTCTGATCAATGCACGTTAGTATTAACCTTGTCTTCCAGCGTCTCGAGCCTTGCAGCGACGGTGTCGTCGATCAATTTCGGGTCGAGAAAGGTTGGCTGAGGCTTGGCCATTGATTGCCGTTTGAACGCAATCAGCACAGAATGTTCGCCGGGCGCCGCCATTTTCAAAGGATAGGCCATCAGTTGGACCGTGTGAGCCTCGCCGCCTTCAAGAACGTGCAGCTGTCCGACGCGAGCGTCGCGGCCGAGTTGGGGGATCAGCATCGAGATGTCGAACTGCAACTTCGCACCGCGGGCCAGCATAAGGTAGCGACTGACATCTCTGTATACCCACAAGATCTGAAACTCGTTGGTGATCAGCAACCCGTCCGGCCCAACGGCTGTCGCAAGTTCGTCGAACATTGCCTGATCCAACAGCCGATCAACGCCAAACCGCGCCGGTTCGGCTATCTGACGTCTGGTCCTGGAGGATTCCGGTTTCGGGTCCAGAGTGGGCTGGGAACGCCGCAGTGTTCCAATCCGCTTCTTGAAAATGTGCGACGGCCCAGGCAACGAGCGAAACAGGTCCGCCGAGGTCGAGGCGTTTTCCGCTGGTCCATGAAAGATGATGTCCAGACGTCGGCAGCGAAAAATACAGGCGACCCATAACCTTCATCTGCAGGTGCTGATCGAAATAGATCAGCAGATTTCTGCAGCAGATCAGGTCGATGTTTCTGAACGGCGGATCCTGGCAACGAATGTGGTCCGAGAACGCGATGAGATCGCGCAGCTTGCGATCGACGGCATAGCTGGCGTTGATGATGTCGGGCAGGTTTTTTGCCAACTCGCGAAGAGCTTCAAGCCCGCCAACGCACCGATGCCGATGATGAACGGCGTGACCTGGTCTGCCTGCTCGACCGGGGGAGCAGAGGTTTCCGAATCCGTCATTCCTACCCCCCCCCGGACGACACGCCTTGGTTGAATGGTGCGGATTCTTGATGCAGTTCTCAACTATAGTGCGGTGTGCGGCGGCGTCGAAGCTGTGCGAAGGCCTTCAGCAGATGTCGAGAGCATGTCGATGCTTCTATTTCGAAAACATGATCTAATGCCGGGATACTGGCCGGAGCATCAGGGAATCGGGAGGGGTCATTGCTGTTTCCCAACCACGTCATCGACATGCTGGCCCGGCTGCGGGCGCGGTTTCGGCCATCGGAACTGACCGAACGAATGCAAGGCCCGGGCGAGGCAGGTGAGCCCGTCCGCACGGTCACCCAGGCCAACGCGCAAACCATTGATAGCCTTTGGGACCGCATTGATGGGGCGTCCGATGAGGATCGGTCGCTGCTGGCTGATGATCGCACAAGGACCGAGGCCGAGCTCTATTCGAGCAATATCGAGAACATGATCGGGACAGTGAAGGTTCCCGTCGGGCTGGTCGGACCAATCACGATCCGCGGATTGAATGCGACCGGCGACTTCAACGTTCCACTTGCAACCACCGAGGCGGCCTTGGTCGCATCCTATGCCCGCGGTGCGCAGGCGGCGAATATGTCCGGCGGGATTGTTACGGCCTTGCTGAGCGAGGAGATGATGCGCACGCCCGCCTTTGTCTTTCACGATATCCTGAATGCAGGACTGTTCGTCGACTGGCTGGCCGGACAACAGGAAAGGTTGAAGGAAGCTGCGGAAAAGACGACCCGATACGGGCGATTGATGTCCATCGAGCCTGTCATCGAGAACGAGGTCGTGTTTCTGGTGTGCCGGTTTACAACCGGCGATGCGTCGGGCCAGAACATGGTCACGATTGCTGCTGATGCGATGTGCACCGAGATCGTCGAGAACTGCCCGTTGCCGATCCTGCGCCACTATGTCGAGGCGAATTTTTCCGGGGACAAGAAGGCGTCCTATTTCGGTGTGCTGCGCGGGCGCGGGCGCAAGGTCAGCGCTTCGGTATGTCTGAAGTGCGATGTTATCGAGCGGCGGCTTCACACCGACGTCGATGACATGCTGGCATATGGGCGGGTCGCCAATTTGGGCGCGCTTTTATCTGGCCAGATCGGTGCACAGGCACATTTCGCCAATGGTCTGGCGGCGCTTTACATCGCGACCGGACAAGATGCGGCTTGCGCTGCTGAAAGCTCGGTCGGGTTCACGCGCATGGAACGCCGTGGTGCAGACCTCTATTGCTCGGTCACGCTGCCGAATATTCTGGTCGGTGCGATCGGCGGCGGGACATCGCTGCCCAGCCAACGTGCCGCGTTGAATGTATTGAACCTGCCCAGCGAACAGCCCGCTGCCGCGCTGGCGGAAATTGCCGCTGCTCTCTGCCTTTCGGGAGAGATATCGATCGTCGCGGCAATGGCCGCGGGTCACTTTGCAGCCGCGCACCGCAAGCTGGCCCGGGGCAGATGACATCCGGCTTTGCCAACCGGCTTTGGATTTATCAGGCGGAACGTTTCCCTCTGATCCAGGTCGTACCCCTGCTTGGTGTCTTTTCGGCGGCCAGCGTTAACGTCTCGGCGGTGCTGGCAGGCCGACCATTGCCCTCTTGGAACGCCTTTGCCCTCGCCTTCTTTCTTGCCATCGTCCTCTTCTTTCAGATGCGTGTCTGTGACGAGGTAAAAGACGCCGACATCGACCGGAAATATCGGCCTGAACGACCCGTTCCGCGCGGCTTGATCAGCTTGCGTGCGCTCGTGACGCTGGCGATCGTTGCTGGTGCCACGGCCCTGATCGCCGCGGCGCTGGGCGGACCGGTTCTATGGTTGTTACTGATCGTTTGGATCTGGCTGGCCGCTATGACTGCGGAATTCGGCGTGCCAGTCTGGCTGACGGCCCGGCCATTGCTGTACCTGGTGTCGCACATGGCGATTATGCCGTTGATCGACATCATGCTGACCGGGGTGGAATGGGCTGTTCACGGATCGCCCGCGCCGGGTCTCTGGATCTTTGTCGCGCTGTCTTTCGCGAATGGGTGCGTGCTTGAGCTTGGCCGCAAAACCTGGGCGCCGGAGGGCGAGCGAGACGGGGTCGAAAGTTATTCCCGGCTTTGGGGGCCGTCATTGGCGGCAAAACTTTGGATCGGGATCGTCGTTTTGGCCGCCCTGCTGCTCGTCGGTCTGGGCGTTGTCGTCGGCCAAACGCTTATCTTCGCAGCGATCGCGATTGCCGGCCTGACGGTCTGCATTTGGATCGGCCTGTCTTTCGCGCGGGCGCCGACGCCTGTCGCGCAGAAACGGCTGGACCTGATCGCCGGCCTTTGGGTCTTTCTTTGCTATGGAAGCGCGGGATTTGTGCCGCTTTTCGGTGCCAGCGGATGAAGGGGATTCTGACATCCAACCAAGCGAGTGACGCGGCTTTGGTTGGCGGCAAGGCCGCCTCGCTGGCCGCGCTGGCCGGCGCCGGATTCTCGCCGCCGCCGTTCTTTGTGGTGATACCGGGGGCGGACCTGGAGGCTGGGGCGCTGGAGGGGCGCCTGGCCGGGCTGGGCCCCGGCCCGTATGCAGTCCGGTCCTCGGCTATCGGAGAGGATGGCGCAGGATTAAGCCATGCCGGACAGTTCCTGAGCGAATTGAATGTTCCTGCATCCAAGGTCGCGGCTGCCATCGCGCGGGTCGCCAAGTCCGGGCTGTCCGCCGGTGTTGAGAACTATCGTACCCTCCACGGGTCCGAAGCGGCGGGTCGGGAAATAAATGTCATTGTCCAACAGATGATCGAACCCCAGGCTGCCGGGGTTGCGTTCTCTGCCGACCCGGTGTCCGGGCGCCGCGATCGTATGTTAATTTCTGCCGTCGCGGGATTGGCCGATCAATTGGTGTCTGGCGAGGTTGACGGCGAAGATTGGGTTTTGAATGACCATGACAAGGCAGTCAGGCGGCCTGTTGGCTCGGCGTCGAGACTGACGGATGCTCAAGACGTCGCAGCCCTGGTCCGATGGGCCGAGACGCATTTCGGCCACCCGCAGGATATCGAATGGGCCATCGACGAAGCTGGGTTGCACATCCTGCAGAGCCGCCCGATCACGACAAGCCTGCGCCCGCGCCCAAACGTTGGCGGGCTGCCGCGCGTTCTGGACAATTCCAACATTGTTGAAAGCTATCCCGGATTGGTCAGCCCGTTGACCTATTCGTTTGCGGTTCATGTCTATGCACGGGTTTATCGCGCTTTCGTCCGGCTGTTGGGCATCCGCGAGGACGACCTTCGTGCGAATGCCGCTGTTTTTGACAACATGCTGGGGCGGGTTGATGGCAGGGTCTATTACAACCTGGTCAACTGGTATCGCGCGCTTGCCATGCTGCCCGGGTTTTCGCTGAACCGCGGCTATATGGAAACCATGATGGGTGTATCGCAGCCATTGCCGCCCGAAATCGTCAATGCCATCGCGCCGCCTGCCCCGACGCTTTGGCGCAAGATCCGTGATGGTCTGCGCCTGTCGCGGGCGGGGCTTGGCCTGCTGGTGCAAGCGATTTTACTGGGCCGAACCAGACGGCGGTTTATGGCGCGGCTGGACCGTGCGCTGGGAAGTAATCTGGATCTGAACACGGCGGCGCTGGATGCGCTGGCGCGGGAGTATCGCACGATCGAGGCCGATCTTCTGGATCGCTGGGACGCCCCGCTGATCAACGATTTCCTGTGCATGATCGGCTTTGGAGCCTCGCGAAACTTGCTGATCCGCTGGCTTGGCGACGATGGCGTCGCCCTGCACAATCAGGTGATGATCGGCCAAGGCGACATCATTTCGGCCGAACCTGCCCAGCGGATCGTCGAAATGGCAGGCATGATCCGTGTTGCGGGTTTGGCCGAACGGTTTGCCGAAGAAGGAACAGATGTCTTTGCCGAGGTTTCCGGATTGAGTGTTGCGTTCGACGCCTATCTCGACCGGTTTGGCGACCGCTGCGTGCAAGAGCTCAAACTGGAAAGCGTCCCGCTGAGTGATAATCCCGCCCCGCTTTTGGCGGCAATTCTGGCCCAGGTTCGCGCACCGCAGAGAGCCGAGGCACAGGCCAAGCCTATCGATTGGCGAGCCACATTTCCCAAGCGTCCGGTTCGCCGTTTGCTGGCGCGCGGTATCGTCGGTTGGGCAAAGTCGCGCGTTCGTGACCGTGAAAACTTGCGGTTTGAACGCACCCGGATTTTTGGACATGCACGCCGTGTTTTCCTGGCAATGGGGCGCGAGCTGAACGCCTATGGATTGCTGGACCAGCCGCGCGACGTCTTCTTCCTGACCGTTGGAGAGGTTCTGGGCGCGGTCGAGGGGTCTGCCCTGACCAGTGATCTGGCAGGTCTGGCGCGGATGCGCCGCGCCGAGCAAGACGACGCCTCTGCCCGGCCCGATCCGCCCGAGCGGATTATTCTGGACGGTCCGGCGGCGGAGCCTGCGTCATCTGTCGAGCCAGAGCCGCCGGACGGTGCTGCCGGAAAGGGTGTCGGGTGTTCGGCAGGCAGTGTGACGGCGATCGCACGTGTTATCACCGATCCCGCAACTCAGACGCTGCAACCGGGCGAGATCTTGGTTGCCCGGCACACCGACCCAGGCTGGATCGCGCTGTTCGCGGCGGCGGGTGCAATTGTTGTCGAGCGCGGCTCGCTTCTGTCTCACTCGGCCATTGTCGCGCGCGAACTGGGCATTCCCTGCGTCGTTGGTCTGAAGGACGCGACACGCTGGGTGCAGGACGGAGAAACAATTTCTGTCGATGGGGCGACAGGCGAAGTGGTTCGTCAGGATGCGGTGAACCCCGCGGCCCGGGAAAATGGCGGGGAAGCGGTCGAGCAAGATGACTGATCCAGCAACCGAAATTGCCGCGAAGGCTGATTTTGCCCTGATCCGTTATGCCCAGGTGTGGGAGGATGCGGATGTTCTGATCGCGGCCCTGGGGGATCAGCGTGGAAAACGGCTGGTCTCGATCGCGTCGGCCGGTGACAACGCGCTTGCCCTGCTGACCTTGGACCCGGGCGAAGTGACGGCATTGGATATCTCTCCGGCGCAGATCGAATGTGTGCGCCTTCGCCTGGCAGCTTACAGGGCGTTGGATCACTCGGAATTTCTGGAATTGATGGGCGCCTGGCCCAGCAACGAACGATGGCGCCTGCTGGACCGGGCGTTGCAGAACGCCGGGCCTGCGACGGTGGCCTTCTGGTCGGAGCGGGTGCGCGATGTCGAACGATACGGCGCGGCGGGTGTCGGGAAATTCGAACGGTACTTTCGTCTGTTCCAACGATATGTCCTGACATTGACCCATTCTCGCAGAACAATTGCCGACACCTTCATTCCGCGCGATCCCGCAGCCCGCCGCGATTTTTTCGACCGGCGTTTCAACAATTGGCGCTGGCGGTTCCTGATGCGGATTTTCTTCTCGCGTTTCATGATGGCACGGCTTGGTCGCGACCCTGCCTTTTTCGATCATGTTCAGGGGTCGGTTGCCGATCACGTTGCGGCCCGGGTTCGCCATGCGGGTGTTACCTGCGACCCGTCGCAAAACCCCTATCTGCATTGGGTGCTGACCGGAACGCATGGGGCGGCGTTACCATTGGCGTGGCGAGCCGAGCACTATCAGACGATCCGGGACCGGTTGGACAGGCTTGTGATCTGCCAGCAATCGCTGGAGGATCACCTTGCCACCTCTCCGCCGGTTGATGGTTTTAATCTGTCGGATATCTTCGAATATATGGGGGAAGACGCGTTTGCGTCGCTCTATGGCCGTCTGATCGACAGTGGAAATCCCGGCGCACGGCTGGTTTATTGGAACATGATGGTCCCGCGCCGTGTTCCACCGCCACATGATGGCCGCGTTGAAACGCTGACTGCGCTGGAGGACGAGCTTAAGGCTGTGGATGCCGCCTTCTTCTATTCGGACTTAGTGATCGAGGAAGTCCGTTGATGTGGATCGCGGTACAGATCGCGATGGCGGCGGTGTCTGTCGGTGCTCTGCTGTTGGTGATGTTGGTCGTCAAACGTCTGGCAACCAGGTTTGACTGGCCTGCCGAGGTTCAACGCAAACTGGTCCACATCGCGACCGGCCTTTATGCGCTGACGCTGCCTTGGCTGTTTCCGGAACGATGGCCGGTCTACATGCTGGTGGTCATCAGTTTACTGGTTCTGATGATGCTGCGCCTGCCAAGGGTCGCGCAATTTGGAATTGGGTCGACACTGCACAGTGTCGAGCGTCAGTCGTGGGGCGACATCTTGCTGACGCTGGCCGTTGGAATGACGTTCTTTCTCTCGGGCGACGATCTTGTCCTCTATATGCTTCCAATTGCTGTGCTGACGCTGGCGGATGCCGCCGCCGCATTGGCAGGGACCGCCTATGGCAAGCGGTTTTTCATTGTCGAAGAAGGCCGGAAAAGTTTCGAAGGCGCCGGATCGCCGCCTTTCCTGATGGAACCGACCAGCGGGACCTTTGATCTGGAGAGCTTCCAGGCGGCGGGCTTCGCGCCGGTGGCGCACTATTTGTCGGCGCGTCAATCGTTGAACGACGATGCTGACGGACCGCGACCGCCGCCGCGGTCAGGAGACGGTTCGATACGCATTGCGAGTTGGGATGGCACGGATCCGGAACGCTTTTTTACCGAGGTGCATGCCCTTTCTGTCGAAGCCTTCGCTGCCAATCCCTTTTATCGCCCAATTCCGCTGGCGGATTTTCTGGCGATCTATCTGCCGTTGGTACCGATGATGCGGCGCGAGTTGATATTCTTTGCGCGATCGGCGGATGAAGAACTGCAGGGATTCTTTTTTGCGGTCCCGGACTATCAGCAAGGCCCCGCGACAACCGATGTCATCTTCAAAACCTATGCCAGCCGCGTGCCCGGGGCGGGGCGTTTGCTGGTTGAGCACGCGGTGTATGCTGCAGCCAAGGCGGGCTTCATGTGCGCAGTTCATGCGCTGATGCATGGCGAGAACCTTTCGGCCGATCGAAGCGGCCGGATCGGGGGCGAGGTCTTCCGGCGGTATGCGCTGATGGGGCGGGTGTTGAATGGATAATCTGGCGGCCGCGTTCGACGAGGTCGTCAGACGCCACCCCGACCGCGTCGCAATTGTCGGCGGCGACGGCCAATCGACCACGTTTGCCGCGTTGAAGGCTCGATCGGACGCGTTTGCCCGGACCTGCTGCCGTTCCGGTTTGGGTTCGGGGCAACGTGTTCTGATTGCGATGCCGATAGGGCCGGATCTTTATGCGGCGCTTTGCGGGTTGTGGCGGGTTGGTGCGACCGCAGTGTTTCCGGAACCTGTGATGGGGCTGACAGGATTGCGTCATGCGGCGCGTGTCACCCGGCCGTCGGCCTTTGCGGCGGCAGGATGGTATCGATTGCTCGGCTGGACCGTCCCGGAACTATTGCGGCTGCCCATTTTAACGCCCGGCGGTGGCGGTGGGCGGGATATGCAGACGCCGAGCGGACTGGCCGGGACCGATGCTTTGATCTCTTTCACGACCGGCACGACTGGTACACCGAAGGCGATCGCGCGCAGCCATGAATTTATGATGGCCCAGTACAATGCGTTACGTCCGATCCTGCAATCGCCGCAACCTGAAAGGGATCTGGTCGGCTTTCCCGTCATGGTGCTGATCAACCTGGCGGAGGGTCGAACCAGCGTGCTGCCCAATTGGCGCATGAGGCAGCTTGAATCCGTATCCGGGCGGCGGGTGGCTGAATGGGTTCAGTCGAACGATGTGTCGCGGGCATTGTTGCCGCCGGTTCTGTGCGAAGCGCTGCGGCGGCATGGCGGCAGCGATCCGCTGACCACTGTTTTTACCGGGGGTGGACCGGTATTTCCTGATGTCGTCGACGGGCTTCTGGCAGAGGGGCTGCGTGTCGTCTCGGTTTATGGATCGACCGAGGCAGAACCAATAGCCTCGCTCGATGCAAACGACGTCTCCGCTGCAGATCGCGACGCGATGCGCGGCGGCGCGGGTCTTTTGGCTGGGTATCCCGTTGACGATATTGCGATGCGCATTCAGGGTGACGAGATTGTTGTCGCGGGCCCGCATGTAAATCGCGGATACCTTGATCCGGCCCGAAATCACGAAACCAAGATTGTCGAAGACGGCGTGACCTGGCATCGGACCGGAGATGTTGGTACCCGGGACGGCAAGGGCCGTTTATGGCTTTTGGGTCGAACATTTGATCGGCTCGATGGTCACGGCGGCCCGTCGTTTCCGTTCCCGATCGAAACGGCTGCTCGGTTCTGGCCAGGGGTCGCAGCTGCGGCGTTGGTTGCCGGGGATCGTGGTCCGATATTGGCGATCTGTGGAGATCGCGACGACCTCGATTTGTGGCAAGCAGAGGCCGAACGCCTTGGGATCGATAACGTGCAAGCGATAGAAGATTTTCCGGTCGACCGGCGCCATGGGTCCCGTGTCGACCGCAAGAAGTTGGTCGGGATGCTGCGGCAGCGGTGAGTGAACGAAGGTCTTGACGCTTACCCCGGACACCGCCCGGTTATCACGCCGATCTGTTCATGCATTTGCCTTGCCATGATCGAGTATGCGGCGCCGGATTGGCTGGTCACAGGTGGCGGACACTGCAAACAATCGCTGGGCGGCAAGACTGGCCCGGCGACGAAGCCACAGGGTAAGGTTATCGGCGGCGGGGCGCATTTTGGCGCTGAAAGGTGATCCCACCGGGATTTCGCACCACGGAGACCCTAAATGTTGGATCGTCGGAGTTGACGCGTCGATGCGCCGCCAGGGTCCGGCGCACAAACCGGGGGGCGGTACACACTCCTCAGGCAACCCCATCGACTGACGATAAATTTCGCCCGAGAGATCCGAGAGTTCATTGATCAGACCGCCGCATATTGGTCACCGCCCGTTCCCGCCAGGTGGATGTCGATCGGGGCTATTGAACGATCAGCTCTGCGTGCAGCGCCCCGGCAGCTTTGATTGATTTCAGAATATCGATCATGTCCCGCGGGCCGACGCCCAGGGCGTTCAGGCCATCGACCAAGTCGGCGAGCGTCACATTCTTATCGACCACGGCCATCCGGTTCTCGTTCTGCTCGTCGATCTCGATATCTGTCCGGGGCAGGACAATGGTCTCACCTTCGGTAAACGGGCTGGGTTGTGATGCGATCGGGGTTTCGTTCACCCGAATTGTCAGATTCCCCTGGCTGATCGCGACCCGGCTGATTTTCACATCGGCGCCCAGGACAATGGTGCCGGACCGTTGATCGACGATGACACGCGCCTTTGTCGATGGGCTGACTTCAATATTTTCGATGGCTGCAATCAAGCGCGCGGGCGGGCCGCCGGCAGCAGTGATGTCCAGGACGACGGTTCCTGAATCACTCATTGTCGCAATTGTGTTGCCAAGAGAATTGTTTATGGCGCCTTCAATTCTGGCGGCGGTCGTGAAGTCGGGATCACGAAGGGCAAGGCGGAGCCGTTTGAGCTCGTTAAGGACGAACGGCACCTCGCGTTCAACCCTCGCGCCCCCCGGAATCGATCCGGATGTCGGAACCCCGATCTGCGTCCGAGCGCCATCGCCTTCGGCGCCAACGCCGCCAGCGATAATCGGGCCCTGGGCAACGGCATAGATTTCGCCGTCAGCGGCGTTCAGCGGTGTCATGATCAGCGTCCCGCCCAACAAATTCTTGGCGTCGCCAATGGCTGACACAGTGACATCGACCCGCCCGCCTGCTCGTGCAAACGGCGGCAAAGTGGCGGTCACGATCACGGCGGCGACATTCTTTGGCCTGAATTCCTCACCCGAGACATTGACGCCGAGCCGTTCGAGCAGATTGCTCAACGCCTCCTCGGTGAACGGAGCGTTTCTGATCCCGTCGCCCGAGCCGTTGAGGCCGACAACCAGGCCATAGCCGACAAGGTCGTTGCCCCGGACGCCCTCGAATTCGACGAGATCCTTTATTCGCGGAGCGGACTGGGCTGCACCCGCCATGGCGAGAATAACGACGGCAATCAGGAAACGAACCATTTGAGCCTTCTGTTCAAAGGTAATTTGCAAGGGACAGAGATGTGAGGCGCGAGGTTGTGACAAGGGCAGCTTCAAGCTGTGCTTCGATCTCCGCGACTTTCAAGGCGGCTTCGTACTGATCGACGCCGGCGAGTTCGTTGAACCGGATGCCCATAGCCGCTTCTTCGGCGATATTGCGGGCCTTGACCGTTGCGATCCTGCCTTCGGCCGTACCCAAGCGGGCTTGCGTGGAGATAACGCCATCGACGGCGTTCCGAAGACCGATTGATCCCATCTCATACTGCGGCGCAATGACTCGGACTCACGGAAGGGGATTTCCGGCCCGATCTTGATCTGATTCACCATGGAAAACAGAGGAGTTTTTGCCATGGGGTCTGCTGTTCAGATCAGATTGGATTATACAGGAACGGATCTTCGACGTCTGGCGCGGAAGAGCGATGAAGCGGATCAGACGCGGCGGCTTCTCGCTCTGGCAGTTGTCCTTGACGGAGGCTCGCGGAGCGATGCGGCGCGCACGGGCGGGGTTGGCCTTCAGGTGATCCGGGATTGGGTGTTGCGGTTCAACGACGGCGGCCCGGATGCGCTGACGACGCGGAAGGCACCGGGCAAGGCACCGCTCCTGACGGCTGAGCAGCGCACCGCGCTCGCGGCGGCGGTCGAGTCAGGCCCGCGTCCCTATCTCGATGGGGTTGTGCGCTGGCGCCTCGTCGACCTTGCGTTCTGGCTATACGAAGAGTTCGGCGTTTCGGTCAGCCGTCATACCGTTGGCCGCGAGTTGCACGCCTTGGGATATCGCAAACTCACAGCGCGCCCGCAGCACTACGCGCAGGATGAGGAGGCGATCGAGATGTTCAAAAAAACTTCGGCGACGTCGTCACAGCCATCCGCATCAAGCGAGGCTGGCCGCCCGTAGAGGTCTGGTTTCAAGATGAAGCCAGGGTCGGCCAGAAGAACAAGATCACACGACGTTGGGCGCGGCGAGGAACGCGTCCCCGTGCGCCACACGATCAGCGGACGAAATGGGCGTATATCTTCGGCGCAATCTGCCCGGCGGAAGGCAAGGGTGCCGGCCTCGTCATGCCGTTCTGCGACACCTATGCCATGGTGGAGCACTTGAAGCTGATCAGCGCCGAAGTCGCCCCAGGCGCACACGCCATCCTGCTGCTCGATCAGGCCGGATGGCACACGACACCGAAGCTCGATGTGCCGGAAAACATCACACTCGTTCCAATCCCGGCCCGGTCGCCAGAACTGAATCCAGTCGAAAACATCTGGCAATTCATACGCGACAACTGGCTCTCAAACCGGGTCTTCAAAAACTACGACGACATCGTCGCGCACTGCTGTGACAGTTGGAACAAGCTCATCGAACAGCCCTGGCGCATCTCATCAATCGGTAGCCGTAAATGGGCCCATGAGTTCTGATCAATGCACGTTAGTATCAATCAGATCTTTTCGGATCGGGTCCGGCAAACTGTTGTTCGGATCGTAGGCTGCACCGATAACAACTGTGTTGAATATCAATCGCTTAAACGCGTCCTCATCCGCCTTGACCGAGTAATCGACAACCTCGCCCTGAGCAATCTCGGTCCGTGGCGGGTCTCCGGCGCCGCCAAGATAGATTGACGTGTCAAAGAGCGCCGCCGCGGTCATATAGGTTGTCTCCAAGGCGGTATAGGCGTCACTGGCTGTGGTTTCGGCTTCCATGATCGGGACGGACAGGGTCAGAATGTCGGCTGCATCGGCGATGGCATTGGTTGTGCCTTCATCTCCGGCAAAGAGGGACCGGCCGGCAAACTGGACATTCAACGCGGAAACGAGGCTGCCAAGCATGGCCTGCCCATCTGCCGAAACGGTTTGAAAGTTACTGTCAGTTCCATTGGTCAGAAGTTTGTCGACGGAACTTGTGAGGTCTTGGCCCAGATCGACGAGTTGCGACATGCTCTGTTGCATGACACCCGCCCGGGCTTCGGACAATGCGATCGCTTCATTGTATCCTTGAAGGTCGGCGAGGCCTTTTCCAATCAGCACCGCTTCGTTCACGCGCCCATCGAGATGGGTTGCCAAATCGGCAGGGCGGCCGGTGACGGCGGCGATTTGCGCGTCATCACCGGTGGTGCGCATATTGGCGATCAAACGGCTCATTCGGCTCATCTGAGGCTGGGCGGGAAATCCGAACTCTGGCATCAACGCAACTCCGACAGTTCCTGCAGCATCCGCGAAACCGTCTGGATGACCTGAACGTTCGCGTTGTAGGCTTGTTCAATCTGGATCAAGGACGCCAATTCAGCATCCTGATCGACTCCGATCCGCTCGGCTTCTGCCTCGCCCAGCGTGACCCGCGTGGCGTTTAAACGACTGGCATCGGTTTCGGCATTTGTTCTGGCGATTGCTGTGACTTCAACCAATCCGGACGCCAGTTCGGCTGCGGAAT
Organism: uncultured Limibaculum sp.; assembly: GCA_951813525.2. Taxonomy (GTDB): domain Bacteria; phylum Pseudomonadota; class Alphaproteobacteria; order Rhodobacterales; family Rhodobacteraceae; genus Thermohalobaculum. The sequence continues at coordinate 405,154 of CATOTJ020000001.1, read as the reverse complement.
ATGCACCGGTCAATCCGGGAACGCCGGTTCCAGTGCGTTTCGCCCGAGCGGCGTCGAGCAGGTTGCGCAGGATCGTGTCCGAGGAGGACGGGCCGGGAACGGCCGCCTGCAACCCGTCGCGCAGTGCGGCAGCATCGCCGCCCTGTGCCGGATCTGCGAGCGCGTTTACAGAAATTCGGCCAGCCAGGCCTTCGATCACGGTTAGGTCGAGAACGCCGCCGGCATCCGTGAACAGGCCAGGGTCGCCGGCAAGCAATGTCGGATCGACCGCCGGATCTTCGAACCGGGCGATCAAATCGACGGCGAACCTGTCGATCCGCTCCTGAAAGGTGGTCCCGGCTTCGTCCCGGATCGCAAAATGCCCGGCGAGTGACCCGGATTGAACTGCAAACCGGACGCCGCTGCCCGGCGTTATCTCTTCCCCATCGACCGTCAGTCCCGAGAGCGCGCCAGCGCCGCCGGGAGCGTAGACCATCGGCGCAGTGATCAGATCCTGATGGGTGAAATCGATCGTCTTCGCAGTCTCGCGCAACAGAAAGACGCCTTCGGCGGTGTAGAGATGCACGGTGCCATCGTCTTGTATCTGCGTGCGCACAGGAAGGATGGCGTTGATTTCGTCTATCAGGCGTTCGCGTTCATCCACGAGCGCCGGAAACGAGGAATCGGTTGCCGACAACAGTTGGACGTTTGAGTTGAGGTCGGCAATCCGGCTGAGGTTGGAATTGACCCGGTCGATTTGCGCATCGATCGCGCCGTCAGCGTCCTGGCGGATAACGGCGGCCATTTCCGACAATTTGTTCAAGTTTGATGCGATGTCCTTGGCCGCATCGATTGTTGCGTCCTGCCGGGGCGTTGCTTCCGGCGTTTCGGCCAAGGCGCGCAAATGGGCTTCGAATTCCTGCACGCGGATGAACAACCCATCGTCGCCGTCTGCCTCGCCCAACGCCACACCAATCCGCGACAACGCGTCGGCAATCGCGGAGCCGCGCCCGGCATCGGCATCTGCCTGGCGGCGGGGTTGGGTATACTCGGGCGCCATTTCGCGATTGATCGAAGTGATGCGCACACCGACACCTGCGCCGTTTAGGGCGACAGCAGAGACATTTGCGACCTGGCGCCCGTAGCCGTCGGTCAGCACGTTGGCCAAGTTGTTGGACGCGGTTTCGGTCAATTTGTTGTTGACCCGAATTCCACTCAAGGCGTTCACCAGCGAAGCGCTGATCGACATGGCGAGGTTCCTTCCCTTTCAGGGATCAATCAGAGATGCCGCTATCGCTTGAGCGATGTGGTTTCCTGCAACATCTCGTCGACCGTGCGGATCACGGTTGCGTTCGATGAGAAGGCGCGCTGAGTGATGATCATGTCGGTCAGTTCCTCGGCGATATCGACCGTGCTCTGCTGGAGTGCAAATCCGGAGATTTCGCCCGCCGGGCCGCTGCCAGCGTCGAACAGGTACATATTCCCGCTCTCTCGCGAGATCTCGAACGCCTGATTGTCGATGGCGAGCAATCCGTCGGGGTTCGGGACCGAGACCAATGGAATCTTGTAAAGTGCCCGGCGCGAGCCGTTATCGTAAACGCCGGACAGAATGCCGTCTGCGCTGATCTCGAGGTTAGCGAGGTTCCCTGCCGGGGATCCGTTCTTGGAAAGGCCGTTCGGCGTGAACGGTGCAGCAAGTTGGCTGAGGCCGGCACCTTCGGTGGTCGACTGAATTCGGACTTCGATCGGTCCATCAGGGACATTAATGGTCAACACGCCGCTGGCCGCGTCAAAGATTGCCGTCGTGCCGACGCCGTTCGGATCAACGGGGTTGCCAGCCGACGGAACTGCCGTCAGCAGATCACCGGCACCGGCGCGTGTTCCATCAAATGTCAGATCGAACTCGGCGACCAAACCGGGCACCGGCGTGGTGCTGTCACTGATGGACAAGGTCCAGGCGCTCGAGACCCCGGCGACCGGGACGACGGGCGTGTAGTTGATGGTCAGCGTATTGCTTAAACCCAAGGCGTCGAAATATTCGATCGGTTGCGAGATCGGTAGACCGGTCGAGCCGGCTTCGGTTTCGTTTGCAGGCAAATTGACACCCAGCTCGAGTGCCGTCGTCGGGTCTGAGGCCGTCAAATAAGCAGACAGTTTCACCGGTACCAGGCTGGTCGGTGTGTCGCGCGACACGGCTGCGGCAAGCGCGCCGTCTGCCGTCGTCTCCCACCCGCTTAGGACCAGTCCGCCGGGGGTTTTCAGATAACCGTTTTCATCCTGGCGGAACGATCCGGTTGCAACCATCTGGAAAGGCCGCTGCCCGGCATCGAGATCAACCGATCCCTCGGGCGTTACAGGCAGCATTCCGGTCCCGGCAACTGCGATGTCGGTTGCGTTGCCTGACGTAATCAGCGCACCAGCCTGGCTGACATTGCGGTAGGTCGAGACGCTCACACCTCCCGCAGTAAAGGTCCCGCCGCCCGACGACGCGGTAACCAATGCCGAAAAATCGACATCCGCTTTGCGGTAACCGTTCGTATTCGAGTTGGCGATGTTATCGGAGATTACTGCAAGGCGCGTCGAATTTACGCTCAAACCTGCGACGCCTGCATTCATGCCGGACGACAGACTCATTGGACACCTCTTTCTGGTACGCGAGAATCAACTGTTGGAGTGGATAGAAACAGATTGGCCTTAAGCCTCCCCTAACCGCCGGAATGCGGTTTGCGTAAAAGCGTGATGGCGATCCGGCGGTTGCGATCGTCACTCGGGTCATCGGAGATCGGATCGGTTGCCGCGCGGCCGCTGACGCGGACAATCCGAGCGGGATCTAAACCGGTCGATGTCAGCAATCGCCGTGCGACATTTGCCCGATCGGCGCTCAGTTCCCAGTTCGAATAACCGGTTCGGCTTGTAAACGGCGTCGCATCGGTGTGCCCGACAACGGCGATATCATTTGTTGTCATGGCCAGCACAGGGGCGACGATTTCGATCAGCGCGTTCAAGAGCGGACGCGGTTCTGAATCGCCCGAAGCGAAAAGCGGTTTTCCATGCAGGTCACCGATTTCGATGACCAGACCCTCCGGCGTCATGCGCAACGAAAAATGCGCGGTCAAGCCATTGTCGGAGAAGCCATCGAGCTCTGCCTGCAGCCGCTTGTTCAAACGATCCAGCGCGTCTTCGGTGCTTTCTTCGCCCGACTTAGCCTCGGCGGTTGACTCGGGGTCGGAATCTTTCGCGTCTGTTTCCGAACCATCGGCGGTCGCCGCGCGATCCGCCTGACGCATCGGGCTGGTTCCGTCCTCGTCCTCCACCTCCTCCGGGTCTGCCTTTTCATCGACCGCGCGGCGATAAAGTGTCTTCGGGTCCCGGTCGCCTGCTTCCTCCGACATGGAAGTTTCGGGCGGGCTGAGCACGTCGTTGCCGTTGAGGGCGCCGCTGCCACCGCCTGAGTTTCGGCTGATCGGCACGGCCGGATCGAAGTAATCGGCAAGGCCGCGCCGTTGCTCCTCGCTGGTCGCGTTCAGCAACCACATCAGCAAGAAGAAGGCCATCATAGCGGTCACGAAATCGGCATATGCGACCTTCCACGCGCCGCCATGATGGCCGTCGCCGCCGACGACCTTCTTTCGTTTGATGATGATTGGTTGAAGTTCGCTCAACAACAGTCCTCCGATGAGGGAGTGTGTTTAGCGGGTCGATCTTAGCGTGTGGTTACTGGCAGTCGGCTTTCTGGTTAACCGCGCTTCAACCATGACCTGCCAAGGTGCCCGGCATCGATAGATGAATGGGAAAAAGCATGGTTGGTCGTGAAAATGCGGTGCTGACGCGGAAGGTGCGTGGACCGAAGATGAGGCTGTCCGGCTTTCCCGCACTGGAACCGCTTTGCAACGCCTTTGCGACCATTGTTGCCACGCGCGCACGCAAGGACTTGCGAACAGGTGTCGATGTCGATGTCGTCGGTTACGAGGTTATGCGTCACGGCGCCTACTTGCAGCGGCTCGAGCCATCGACGGGCATCTATACCCTGGCCTTCCAGGAAACCGGCGGAACCGGGTTGGTGATGGTTGACGGTGCGCTTCTTTCGCAGATCATCGCGCTCTCGCTCGGGACCGCGAATAATCCGTTGATGGTGGTGGAGGACCGTCCGCTCACACAGATCGATATCACGATCTATCGCCGCTTCGTCGAACTCGCGTCCGCGGCTTTTGATGCCGCGGTCACAGAAGTCTGTGGGCGTTCAGCCATTGGTCAGGCAGCGCCCTTCATGTTCGAGCCGCGCGCCGGGATGGTGCGGATCGCGCCCGACCGCGCAGATGTCCTGGTCATAAAACTCGGGTTTCGGATTGGCGAGGAAGATGAAGCACAGATGCACTTTGTTGTCCCAGTGGCGACCCTGATGCCAATCCGCGACGACATGGCCCAGTATGCCTCGAACGATGAGGAAATGCTGAAGCTCTGGGAAGGTTCAATGCGCGAACGCGTCATGGGGATGTCCATGCAGACGGACTGCATCATTGATCTGGGAACCTTCAGCGTCGGAGAACTGAGCCGGTTGGAACAAGGCGCAATGATCGAGCTGCCTCAAGACGCAATGAACACGATCGAATTGCGGGTACAGACAGATGGCGGCGACGTCTCGTTCGCTCGTGCCCGGCTGGGGGCGAATGGTCGCCACAAGGCTGTTCGTCTGGTCGATGATCCGGACAACGCCTTTCTCGAGCCGCTGCGCAACATGTTGGAAGACAGCCCAATCTGACCGGCAACAGAGCGGGCGATGCACCGCCCGGTCTGGAAATTTATGAAGGTCAGATGCGGCCGCAATAGTGATTCGAAATCGTTATCAACCACTGCTGTGATTTCTTGATTTTCTGCACGCGTTTCTCGACTGCCGTAGCGGCAATCCGTTGCAAGTTGCACATTCGGCCGGTGCATGAACAACATTTCCAATCCGGCAATATGCTTGGAAAGCCCGGATCGTCGCAACTCATCATCACTAACACATTGTAAATAAACAATAAAAAATTCCAGCGGCCACGCTGGCACTCTCGTGTGTTAATGCCGGTAAGCGTGCACGGCGCTTGACGCAGTGCGGCGGGGTTTCGCATGTTCGGGGCCGGGGAACGACCCCGTTCAAATCAATTCGGGCCAAATTGGCTCGCCTCGCGCCTCAGGCCGAGGAACAGGGAAGAGGTATGTAATGAAAAAAACCGTATTCGTGGGGGCACTTGCTGCTGCCGCTTTGACAGCGGGCGCCGCGTCTGCCGGCACGCTTGAGGACGTGAAAGCCAAGGGCCACGTTCAGTGCGGTATCTCGACCGGTGTTGCCGGATTCGCGTTCACCAACGCTGACGGCTCGTGGGAAGGTTTCGACATCGCGATCTGCCAGGCTGTTGCAGCGGCAGTCTTCGGTGATGCTTCGAAGGTTAAGTACACCACCACCACCGGCAAGACCCGCTTCACGGCGCTGGCATCGGGCGAAGTCGATCTTCTGGCCCGGAACACCACCTGGACCTTCAGCCGCGACGTCGACCTGAAGTTCGAGTTCGTCGGGGTTAACTACTACGACGGTCAGGGCTTTATGGTCCCCAAGGCATTGGGTGTCGGATCGGCCACGGAGCTGGACGGTGCAACCGTCTGCATCCAGACCGGTACCACGACCGAACTGAACCTGGCGGATTTCTTCCGCGTAAACGGCATCAGCTATGAGCCGGTCCCGGTCGAGACAAATGCTGAAGCCCAGCAGAAGTATCTGGCGGGCGCCTGCGATGTCTACACCACGGACGCTTCCGGCCTGGCCGCGACCCGTTCGACCTTCGAAGCTCCGGCCGATCATGTTCTGCTGCCGGAGATCATCTCGAAGGAGCCGCTCGGACCGCTGGTCCGCCATGGCGATCACGTTTGGGGCGACGTTGTACGTTGGTCGCTGAACGCTCTGATCATCGCCGAAGAGAAGGGCATCACTGCCGCAAACCTGGCTGAAATGTCGGGCGGCACGAATGACCCGGAAATCAACCGCTTGCTGGGCGGTGAAGGCGAGTACGGCGCCATGATGGGCCTGTCCAAAGACTGGGCGCAGAAGGTTATCGCTGTGAACGGCAACTATGGTGAAATCTTCGCCAAGTATATCGGCGCAGACACGCCGATTGGTCTGGCTCGCGGCTTGAACGCGCCGTGGACCGGTGGTGGCATCCTCTACGCACCGCCGTACCGCTGATCGGAACTTTGGGGCGCGCCGGTCACCGGCGCGCCCTTTCTAATTTTGCGTTCAGACCGCGTTAGACGGTCGTCGCGACACAGGGCGAGGGGGATATCATGGCCGATGCAACAATCGGAACTCCAGGCGGACCGCCAAAAGCCGCCTTCCGCTTTGATATGCTCTGGAACGACAGCCGCTATCGGTCTTCGTTCCTGCAGGTGGTGGCACTTTTTGTGGTGCTGCTGGTCCTGCTCTACCTCGCCAATAACGTCAGGGTGAACCTGGCGGCGTTGGGCAAGGACTTTAGCTTCGGCTTTATGTCGACCCCAGCCTCCTACGATATTAATCAGCAGCCGATTGACTATAGCTCGCGCGACAGCCACGCCCGCGCGGCCGTATTGGGCATGCTGAACACCATGCTGGTCGCGATCCTTGGCTGCTTTCTGGCCACAGTGATCGGCGTTTTGGCGGGCGTCGCGCGCCTGTCGAAGAACTGGCTGATCCGTCAGTTGATGACGGTATACATTGAAGTCGTCCGTAACGTTCCGGTTCTGATTCAGATTCTGTTGATCGCAGCGGTGATCAACGAGTCTCTGCCACAGCCAAAAGACTTCCGAGGCGAAGACGCCGTTGCGGCAATGATCTTCTCCGACAGCATTGCGGCGACGAACCGTGGGCTGTATTTGCCCCGCCCGGTCTGGGGTGACGGATCTTTGTGGGTGATCGTCGCGTTCATTCTGTCGATCATTGCGATGGTGTCCTTCAACCGTTGGCGCACCAACTATCAGCGCCGGACAGGCCTGGAGGTTCCCTCAACCCTGGACGCAGCAGTTTGGCCCGCCGCGGTGATTACAGGCCTGTTGGTCGCCTATTTCTTCTACCGCATTGGAACCTGGAGCATTCTGGCGGAATGGGGCTTTCCGAACCCGGTGATCGGAGGTGAAAGCCTCAACATCGATCTGCTCGGTTTGATCGTCGCAGGCGGTCTCGCGTTCATGCTGGGGCGTTCGTTGACGTCTTCAGCCGCAGTGCTGTTGCTGATTTTGACGATCCCGGTGATCCTGATCCATTTCCTCTTTGGTCAACCAGTCTCGCTCGACTATGCGTCCGTCACGGAACGCGGCATTGCCCGGTTCGAGGGTGGGCTATACTTGCGTGACAGCTATGTTGCCCTGACCGTTGCGTTGTCGATCTACACCGGCGCCTTTATCGCCGAGAACGTGCGCGCCGGTATTCAGGCGGTCTCCAAGGGTCAGACGGAAGCTGCCTTCGCGCTGGGTTTGCAACCGGGCCGTACCATGAGCCTGGTGATCTTGCCCCAGGCGCTGCGCATCATTATTCCGCCGTTGATCTCGCAATATCTTAACCTGACCAAGAACTCGTCGCTGGCGCTTTTGGTTGGCTATATGGATGCGACCGGCACGCTTATGGGCATCACGCTGAACCAGACCGGCAAAGAATTCGAGACGTTGTTCCTGGGCATGGCGTTCTATCTGTCAGTGTCGCTCTCGATTGCGGCAGTAATGAACCTCTACAATAAGAATGCTCAATTGGTCGAACGGACCTCGGCCACCGGCATCGGCTTCTCGTTCATGAACTTCTTTGGCGGGAAGTGGGACAATCTGAAAAAGGGCGATGCCAAGATGCGGCCCAGCTATGGTATCCGCGGCGTTCTGAACCTTTATGTCCTGTTCTACGGCGCGATCCTCGTCTTCCTCCTCAACTTCATCTTCATAGAACGGGCGGTGCTGGACGTGCATCTGGACGCCCCGCCAGCATTGCAATCGACCGAAGCCATTCAGGATGCTCTTTCTGGTGATCTGCCTCAGGCACTGGCCGAGGCCTATCTGCCGGGCGGCTTTGACAGGTTGAAACCCGAAGACGTGCAAAAGGCCATCGATACCTTCACCGCCCGCCCCCGAAACGCCGACGCGACCGTCGCCGACATCGAGGAAGCGGCGATCAAGTCGATGAAGATCAAGATGAGCAACGCGACCGAGGCCCAGTTGGGCCTGGCGTTGGAAATGATCAAGGGCCAGTTGACGATCCCGGGTGCAACGGTTGTGGACACCCGAGGTGCGGTGAACGCCTATTTCGAAGCGACCCGGGCCGGTGCCACGGTTGCCGATATTGGCGAGTCGCTGAAGGTGTATCTGAGCGTGGCGCCAAAGGGCGAGGTGATCGACGATCATGTCAAGGATCTGTTCCGCCCTGCCCTGCTTGACCTTGCGCAACAGTCCGAGCCGCCGTTCGAGATCAGGCCGAGTTATTGGCATTGGACGACGACACTGCAGTTCGCAGCCCTCGGCATGATCTTGATGGCCTTCGCCGCCCTGATCACCTGCCTCTTCAAGAACGCCTCGTTCTTCGACATGGCAGCGATCGAGTTGATCGTGTTCCTGTTGGCCTTCCTGATCGGGTTCCCGTTCGGCGATTTGATACCGGGTGTTTCGGCCTTGTTGGTCCTAGGGGTTGGCCTGTTGATACGCATCGGCATCCTGGCCTGGACAGTCGTTGGCGCAGGCCCGAACCTGACCTTCTTCAACCGCGAACGGAGGGCTTGAGATGACCGAGCGCACCCTAGCCTTCGTCGCTGACGGCCAGATCCCTCCTTCGGCGCCGCCTGCCGCTACAACCGGTTTGTTGGGTTGGCTGAGAGCGAATCTATTCGCTGGCGTCTTCAACTCGGTCCTAACGATCCTGTCGATCTTGTTGATCATCTATGTGGTTCCAGCGGCTTTTGAGTGGGCGTTAGTCAACGGCGTGTTTAACGCTGAAAACATCCGCGAATGTCGCGCCGTGCTGGCGATCCCCGTTCTGACCGAATTTGCAAATACCAACGGTTTGACGATCGATGGGTCAACCATGGCAACGATGGGGCTGGTCGAACAGCAGAAATATCTGCTGGGACTGGTCGGTGATGCGACCAAGGGCCTGAAGTACCCGCACGGTGCCTGCTGGGCGGTGATTGTCGATCGGTTTGATCAGTTCATCTACGGGTTCTACCCCGAAGAGTTGCGCTGGCGCCCGAACGTCGCCTTCTTGCTGCTGCTCGTTGCCATCGCCTATGTGCTGTTCGACAAGATGCCGTTCCGCAGATATGGCATGATCTTCTCGTTCCTTTACCCGATCATCGGCTTCTACCTGATCTGGGGCGGCGGCGTAGACTGGTTCGTGGCGATCATCCCCGGGATGATGGCAGCCATCATCATCTATTTCCTGGGCGAACAAACCTTCAAGGAATTTGGGTTCCAGCCCAGTCAGGCGATGCAGGCGGCGCAGTACGGGTCGGGGATCTTCTTCCTGCTTTACATGGCCATCGTCATTTTCATGGCGTTGTTCAGCGAGGGCGGGAAGCTGTTCACCTATGGGTTCGAGCCGGTTGAGAGCGCCAAGATCGGTGGCTTCCTGCTGGCGATGATCGTCGGCGTGTCGGGCATCGTCTTCTCGCTGCCCATCGGCATTCTGCTGGCGCTGGGGCGCCGATCCAACATGCCCTTCTTCCAGGGCCTGTCGATCGTCTTCATCGAGTTTATCCGCGGGGTGCCGTTGATCACGCTGTTGTTCGTGGCGAACAACGTTCTGAATTATTTCGCGCCGCCGGGCGAGTCGACGATGGACCTGATCCTTCGGGTCATCATCATGGTCACGCTCTTCTCGTCTGCATATATGGCGGAGGTGGTGAGGGGCGGCCTAGCTGCATTGCCGCAAGGGCAATACGAGGCTGGTGACAGCCTTGGATTGAATTACTGGCAGTCGATGCGGCTGATCATTCTGCCGCAGGCGCTGAAGATCTCGATCCCGAACATCGTCTCCAGCTTTATTGGCCTCTTCAAGGACACAACGCTGGTGGTGGTCATCGGGCTGATGGATCCGATCGGGCTGATCAACAATATTCGGGCGCACTCGGACTGGAATGGTCTGGTCTGGGAGTTCTACGTGTTCGTGGCGCTCTTCTTCTTCATCTTCTGCTTCGGGATGTCGCGCTACTCGATGTACCTGGAACGCAAACTCGCCACCGATCACCGGTAGGAGGACAAAATGACCGATACGGCAACCATGGAAGCCACAGACGAGCATGCCCCGAACCGGACGGCGATGACGGTCTCTGACGAAGAGGCCATCGAGATCACCGATATGAACAAGTGGTACGGAGAGTTCCACGTTCTTCGCGACATCAACCTGACAGTCTATCGCGGCGAGCGGATCGTCGTTTGTGGCCCGTCAGGTTCGGGCAAGTCGACTTTGATCCGTTGCATCAACAAGCTCGAGGAGCACCAGCAGGGCACCATCATTGTTGATGGCACCGAGTTGAACAGTGACTTGAAAAACATCGACACGGTCCGGGCCGAGGTCGGGATGGTGTTCCAGCACTTCAACTTATTCCCGCATCTGACCATTTTGGAAAATTGCACCCTAGCGCCGATCTGGGTGCGCAAGACGCCCCGGCGCGAGGCGGAAGAGACGGCGATGCATTTTCTGGAGAAGGTCAAGATTCCGGATCAGGCCAACAAGTATCCGGGCCAGCTATCCGGCGGTCAGCAACAACGTGTTGCGATTGCACGGTCGCTGTGCATGAAGCCCCGGATCATGCTGTTCGACGAGCCGACTTCGGCGCTGGATCCCGAGATGATCAAGGAAGTGCTCGATACGATGATCGAGTTGGCCGAGGAAGGTATGACCATGATCTGTGTGACGCACGAGATGGGATTTGCCCGTCAGGTCGCGAACCGGGTCATCTTCATGGATGAAGGTCAGATCGTCGAACAGAACGAGCCGGAAGAGTTCTTCCTGAACCCGCAATCCGACCGGACCAAGCTGTTCCTAAGCCAGATCCTGGGTCACTGAAATTGTGCAGCAACCGAAGGAGCGCCGGGGCGTGACCCAGGCGCTCCCTGCTTTGTGACCGCGTCACGCGCCGATCAGCCGAACTCTCGCAGCAAAATTCATCGATTTGTCGAAACGCGACCGATGACATCGGCCGCGCGCGTTCCTATGTGAAGGATATGGTGAACCGATCGGCAACCAGATTCGTAAGAGTTATACTAACGTGCATTGATCAGAACTCATGGGCCCATTTACGGCTACCGATTGATGAGATGCGCCAGGGCTGTTCGATGAGCTTGTTCCAACTGTCACAGCAGTGCGCGACGATGTCGTCGTAGTTTTTGAAGACCCGGTTTGAGAGCCAGTTGTCGCGTATGAATTGCCAGATGTTTTCGACTGGATTCAGTTCTGGCGACCGGGCCGGGATTGGAACGAGTGTGATGTTTTCCGGCACATCGAGCTTCGGTGTCGTGTGCCATCCGGCCTGATCGAGCAGCAGGATGGCGTGTGCGCCTGGGGCGACTTCGGCGCTGATCAGCTTCAAGTGCTCCACCATGGCATAGGTGTCGCAGAACGGCATGACGAGGCCGGCACCCTTGCCTTCCGCCGGGCAGATTGCGCCGAAGATATACGCCCATTTCGTCCGCTGATCGTGTGGCGCACGGGGACGCGTTCCTCGCCGCGCCCAACGTCGTGTGATCTTGTTCTTCTGGCCGACCCTGGCTTCATCTTGAAACCAGACCTCTACGGGCGGCCAGCCTCGCTTGATGCGGATGGCTGTGACGACGTCGCCGAAGTTTTTTTGAACATCTCGATCGCCTCCTCATCCTGCGCGTAGTGCTGCGGGCGCGCTGTGAGTTTGCGATATCCCAAGGCGTGCAACTCGCGGCCAACGGTATGACGGCTGACCGAAACGCCGAACTCTTCGTATAGCCAGAACGCAAGGTCGACGAGGCGCCAGCGCACAACCCCATCGAGATAGGGACGCGGGCCTGACTCGACCGCCGCCGCGAGCGCGGTGCGCTGCTCAGCCGTCAGGAGCGGTGCCTTGCCCGGTGCCTTCCGCGTCGTCAGCGCATCCGGGCCGCCGTCGTTGAACCGCAACACCCAATCCCGGATCACCTGAAGGCCAACCCCGCCCGTGCGCGCCGCATCGCTCCGCGAGCCTCCGTCAAGGACAACTGCCAGAGCGAGAAGCCGCCGCGTCTGATCCGCTTCATCGCTCTTCCGCGCCAGACGTCGAAGATCCGTTCCTGTATAATCCAATCTGATCTGAACAGCAGACCCCATGGCAAAAACTCCTCTGTTTTCCATGGTGAATCAGATCAAGATCGGGCCGGAAATCCCCTTCCGTGAGTCCGAGTCATTGCGCCGCAGTATTACCAGTATCAGCCGGTCGCAGTTGTAGAGGATTTTGAAACCGATGGCTTACCTTGCCTATTACCCCGCAGCCCTTGTCGCGGCGTTTTTTGCGTTGACGGGTGCGTCCTGGATCGCCTGACGACGGATCGTCCGGCAGCGGATCGTCAGGCGTCCATCAATTCTTTCGGTTTCGCAAAGTCGGTGAACCGCGCCGACCCATAGTGCAGATTGCGCCAATCGTCTGCCGTTAACTCCAGAACTGCCGCCGCGGCTGTCGGGAAATGCTCAAACGCACGTCGGCATCGCCGTGTTTCGGTGCCGTCTGCCAACTGGCGGGTCAACGACCCTATACCGGGCTGATGTCCGACCAACATCACCGTAGAACAGGTGCGCGGCAGGGCCCGTAGACGTTCGAGCATCCTTTCCGGCGAAGCGTGATAAAGGTCCGCCTCGATGATCGGGGCAGGAATGCCGGCGATTGCCTTGCGCAACCCGTCAATCGTCTGACGTGTCCGCACGGCGGACGAACAGAGTACCAGATCGGGGATATGGCGCCGGGACGACAGCCAACCACCGATGACCGGCACCGCCGCCTTGCCGCGCCGGTTTAGGACCCGGTCGTGATCATCCAGGCCAGGATCGTCCCAACTGGATTTGGCGTGCCGCAGGAGGATGAGCTTTTTCATGACTTGAAAGCCTGTCTCTGCGGTCCGATTCGTCAACTTGCCGGGAAAGTTACCCACAGGATTCTGGAATTCATCCACAGGTCGTTCCACCGACGCCGCCTTTGGCGCGCGCCAATGCCTAAAGGGGCGGCAAATTTCGCGATTGTATCGACCATGTGACATCGCGCATGAAACAGGAATGTTGTCCGAGACCACATTGCGGCTGATTGCCTTTGGCGGGATATTTGTCGCCATGGCCATTTGGGAAACGGCAGCCCCGCGCCGAATGCGCGTGGTCGGCAGGGCCGGCAGGTGGGTGACGAACTGGGCGATTTCGATCGTGAATGCGGGCCTTACGGCTGTCATGAAGGCCGGGATGGGTGCCGCAGCCGTGCTGGCCGCCGTTCATGCCGGTGAACTGGGGATCGGTGTCCTGAACCTGTCCGATTTGCCCGGCTGGCTGGAAATTGTCATTGCTTTTATTGCGCTGGATTTCGCGATTTGGTTGCAACATCTGGCCAGTCACAAGATCCCGGTCCTTTGGCGGTTGCACCGGGTTCACCATGCCGATCGCGATATGGACGTGACAACGGCGATCAGGTTCCACCCGATCGAGATCGGATTGTCGATGCTGTTCAAGATCGGACTGGTCTATGCGCTTGGGGCGCCGTTGCTTGCCGTTGTGATCTTTGAAATCGTCCTGAATGGATCGGCGATGTTCAATCACGCAAATATTCGGTTGGGCGGCGCAGATCGCTGGCTTCGGCTTGCGATCGTCACGCCCGACATGCACCGGGTCCACCATTCTGTCCACCGGGCCGAGCATGACGCCAATTACGGTTTTAATCTTTCGGTGTGGGACCGGTTGTTCCAGACCTATGTCTCCGAACCGGCAGAGGGGCACGACGCCATGACGATTGGGCTTGCGCCGCATCAGGACGAAAGACCGACCCAGCTTTTCTGGTCGCTCGGCTTTCCATTCCGGCGATGATCGCGTTCGAGGCAGTGCGCGCGGCTGCCCGCCGGGCGGGTTTGTCCGCGGTCGGGTGGTTTCATCCCTTGCCGGATGACGGCGTGCCGGATGGCGGCCAGACATTGGTTCTGCTCGGCCCGGACGGTCCCGACATGTGGTCGGCATTTCAGGCCGCGCCAGAGGCTGCGGACGGCGCCCCGCATTCGATGGACCGGTGGTCGCAGCGGATCATAAATGAACTGGCCGGTGAGACCGGAGCAAGTGCGTTTTTTCCGTTCGGCGGCCCGCCCTGGCAACCGTTTCAGAAATGGGCGGCGCGCGGTGAAGGCGCGCGTTCATCGCCGGTTACAATGCAGGTCACGGCAGAACGCGGGTTGTGGACGTCCTATCGCGGTGCCTTGTCTTTCCGGGAACGCTTGGAATTGCCGCCTTGTCCGAACACCGACCCCTGCCTTACATGCCCGGCCCCGTGTCTGACCGCGTGCCCGGTCGATGCGTTCGCCTCCGGATCCTATGACGTCCCGACCTGCGTCGCGCATATGAAGTCGCCGGAAGGGCGGGACTGTCATAACGGGTGCCTGATCCGAATGGCCTGTCCGCCAGGACGGGCGATTGACCTGCCCGACGATCAACGTTCCTTTCATATGGCGGCGTTCCTGCGCGCGAACGGTTAACCTGGCTTCCGGGCGGGAACACGTAGGACGATCAGGACGCCGATTGCGGCGGCGACCATTCCGCCGATCTCTATCGGGCCAAGGCGCTCATCGAACAAGAACCAGGCAAATATCGCCGTGCAGGGCGGAACCAGAAAGAACAAGCTGCCAACGCGAGAGGCCTCTCCCCGTTGTATCAGCAGATAGAAAAGCGTCAGGGCGCCGAACGACAGGATCACGATCGACCAGCCGAGCGCGATGATGAAATCAGATGTCCATTCGATCTGCCGGGTTTCGAACAGCAGCGCCATCACGCCGCACACCGTAGCGGCAAAGGTGAATTGAACCATGTTGCCGGTCAGCATCGGCACCGATCCGGATCTGCGCTTTTGCAGGATCGATCCCCAGGCGATACCGCCAAGCGCGGCAAAACTGCAGCCGATAGAGACAAGATCGCCGACGCCCGCATCCAGTTTACGCAGAACGATCAGCAGCACGCCGCCGAACCCCAGTGCCATGCCCAGCCACTGCATCGGGGAAAGCCGTTCGCCCAGGATCAGCCCTGCGCCCAACGCAATCGCGATCGGTTGCAGACCGACGATGACAGCCGACAGGCCTGCCTCCAGCCCCAGCTCGATCGAAACGAATACGCCGCCCAGATAGATCACATGATTGAACAATCCGATTTCGGCCGATTTTGTTGAAAAAGCCGGGTTGAAAGAACGGTCCAGCACTGATTCAAGATCTCTGTGGTGACGGAGGTTTTCTGCGATGATGGGCGATCGGCAAGTGCTGCAGAACAGCCTGTTCTACGAGTTCAACCTGGAGATCCACGTGCCCGCGGATCACTTGCTTCGGAGCATTGATCGGTTCGTCGATCTTTCGAGCGTCCGGCGTCGGCTCGAGCCGTTTTATAGCCGGATTGGTCGCCCATCTATCGATCCCGAACTGATGATCAGGATGTTGATTATCGGCTACACTCACGGCATTCGCTCAGAGCGACGACTTTGCGAAGAGGTGCATCTGAACCTCGCCTATCGCTGGTTTTGTAGGCTGGATCTGAACGATCCGGTGCCGGACCATTCCACGTTCTCGAAGAACCGGCATGGCCGTTTCCGCGACAGTGATCTGTTCAGGTTCCTGTTCGAGGATGTTCTTTCTCGATGCATCCGCGAAGGTCTTGTTGGCGGAGAAGCGTTCGGTGTCGACGCATCCCTGATCAAGGCTGATGCGAACCGGGAAGACGGGATCACGCCGAAAGACTGGTCGCCAGAGCAATTCGCCGGCCGCGCGACGTCCGAATATCTTGCGACACTGGACGATGCGGCTTTCGGTGCAGCGACACCCGTCGTGCCCAAATACATCTCGCCTGTCGATCCGGCGGCGCGCTGGTCTGCTGCCGATCGCGGCAAGGCGCACTTCATCTATTCCACGAACTATCTCGTCGACCTCGACAACGCGATCATCGTGGATGTCGAGCCAACCGCACCGATCCGTCAGGCCGAGAACAAGGCCGCCCGGGATATGATTGAGCGGACCCGGCAGACATTCAACCTCTATCCCGAGCGCCTTGTCGGCGACACGGGATATGGCAATGCGGAGATGCTCGCCTGGCTGGTTGAGGAACAGGGTATAGAGCCATTCATACCCGTCATCGATAAGTCGAGACGATCAGACGAGATCTTCTCCCGGTCAGATTTTACCTACGACCACGGCGAGGACGCCTATCGCTGCCCTGCCGGTCACTGGCTCCGTCAGTACCGTCGCCCCTTCAAGATTGCCCGCGATGCAGTAGATGACGACGGCCAGCGCCGTTACCGCGCCAGCAAACACGACTGCGACGCATGCCCACTCAAGCCGTGTTGCACGCCCAAGGAGCATGCGCGGAAAATCCTGCGATCTGTTCACGAAGGCGCGCGAGACATGGCCCGCGACATCGCCAAAACGGACGCATATGTCGATGCAATGCGCGCCAGGAAGAAAGTCGAAATGCTGTTCGCTCACCTCAAACGTATCCTGAAACTCGACCGTCTCCGGCTCAGAGGACCATCCGGCGCCCGCGACGAATTCCTGATGGCAGCAACAGCGCAAAACCTCAGGAAGCTCGCGAAACTCGTGCCGAACCCGGCCTGAGCGGCGCGGCGAGCGTCATCAGCCTAGGCCAGGAGCCTCTCGAAAAACGACTTCTTCAACAAAATCGGCCTGTTCCCGCCACTG
Source organism: uncultured Limibaculum sp. (assembly GCA_951813525.2). Classification (GTDB taxonomy): domain Bacteria; phylum Pseudomonadota; class Alphaproteobacteria; order Rhodobacterales; family Rhodobacteraceae; genus Thermohalobaculum. Next base: position 388,279 of record CATOTJ020000001.1, on the reverse strand, counting down.
GCGCCAGCTTGGCCAGCCTGTTCCGACAAATGGAATGATCGCGGCCAGAACGATCGCGACCAGCCCGAAGCGTATCGCCAGAAAGGTCATCGGTTCAGAATATGGAAGGCCCAATCGGGCACCGATGAATCCCGTGCTCCACAGGACAACAAAGATCAACGGCATCATGATGGCAGTCATGCATTCCCCTGCGCCCTGCAGCGGCCACAGCGCAAGGGTTGCGGCCATTTGGCATCGCCTTTACAAGCCGGGGCCACCGTCCCGCAACAGGAACATCATCGGCGGGCCAGGTCAGGAGAACCAGATGACAGAAGACATCGGCGAGATCGGTCCAGACAACTCGCTTCTGATCGTCGATGACGATGCACCCTTTCGCAATCGTCTGGCACGGGCAATGGAAAAGCGCGGCTTCGAGCCGGTGATGGCAGAATCGGTTGCAGAAGGCCTGTCGGTCTGCCGCACCAAGCCGCCGGCCTATGCCGTGGTCGATTTACGCCTGGAAGACGGCAACGGCCTTGATGTGGTCGAGGCTTTGCGTGAAGCGCGGGAAGAGGCGCGGATCATCGTGCTGACCGGGTATGGCGCGATTGCGACGGCTGTTGCGGCGGTCAAGATCGGCGCGCTGGACTATTTGTCGAAACCCGCCGATGCGAACGATGTCGAAAAGGCGTTGCTGAGCGCAGGTGGTCAAAAGCCGCCGCCGCCAGAGAACCCGATGTCGGCGGATCGCGTGCGTTGGGAGCATATTCAACGGGTGTTCGAGCTGTGCGATCGTAATGTGTCGGAAACCGCACGGCGGTTGAACATGCACCGGCGCACTTTGCAGCGGATTCTGGCCAAGCGCAGCCCGCGATAGCGCTGCACGCCGCCGCTGGTCCGGGCGCGGGTCACTGCCCTGCCAAATGCAGAGGTCGCCGCGCCCGCGGTCTGGCTTGATCAGCGAAGGCATCGCCGATCCGATAGTGACCGCAGTGCCATGACCCCGCCCTTCCACGATGGCCGGGGATCGCGCATGGTCGCCAAGCCAACGTCAGGGGAGACAGCGCAATGACCACGACCGCAAATTGGGCCTTTCCAACCAATATCCGCTTCGGCGCCGGGCGTGTTGCCGAGATGGCCGACGCCTGCGCCGCCGCAAGAATTGCGCGCCCGCTGCTGGTGACCGATCGCGGATTGGCGGCTTTACCGCTGACGGCCGCGATGCTGGACCGGATGGAGGCTGCCGCACTGGGCCGATCGGCGTTTGTGGATGTCGATCCCAATCCGACCGATACAAACATGGCGGCAGGGATCGCAGTGTTTCGGGAAGGCGGCCATGATGGGGTCATCGCGGTGGGCGGTGGGTCCGCCATGGACTTGGGAAAATGCATCGCCTTCATGGCGGGGCAGACACGCCCCGTGTGGGATTTCGAAGATGTTGATGATTGGTGGACGCGCGCCGATGGCGATGCGATCTCGCCGAACATTGCGATCCCGACGACGGCGGGCACTGGCTCGGAAGTGGGCCGCGCCGGCGTCCTGACAAACACCGAGACCGAGGCCAAGAAGATCATTTTCCACCCCAAGATGTTGCCGTCGCAGGTCATCTGTGATCCGGAGCTGACTGTCGGGATGCCGCCCGCCGTCACCGCCGGTACGGGGATGGACGCGCTTTCGCATTGCCTGGAAGCCTATTGTTCGCCGCACTACCATCCGATGGCGCAAGGGATCGCACTGGAAGGAATGCGGCTGGTGGCCGAAAATCTGCCGCGGGTCTGGGCCGAGCCCGGCGATCTTGAAGCGCGGGGGCATATGATGTCGGCGGCGGCCATGGGGGCGACGGCCTTCCAGAAGGGGTTGGGCGCCATGCACGCGCTGTCCCACCCGGTCGGTGCCCGCTATAACACCCATCACGGCACGACGAACGCTGTGGTTATGTCGAATGTTCTGGTCTTTAACCGTCCCGCGATCGAAGGGCACCTGGACGCGGCGGCTGCCTATCTTGGCATCGATGGCGGTTATGCCGGATTTTGCGGTTGGATCGAGCAACTGACGACTTTGTTGCAGATCCCGTCATCCCTGACGGAACTGGGCGTTACGGACCCGGATCTGGATTGGTTGACCGCCCGGGCGCTGACCGATCCGACGACGGGTGGCAACCCGGTCAAGATGACACCGGAAAATACACGCGCCTTGTACGAACGCTGTCTTTGATGTCAGGGCCGCCCCGCTGCGGCGCGGCCCATATCGCCGTCAGTTTACCGACAGCGCTTGCTCGGCCAGGACGGCTTTGCTGTCGCCGTTGTAGTATTGCAGCAGGTACTCGCCCGGCGCCTTGGGCGCAGTGATCGTGACCTTGTTGTTGTCAAAATCATCATTGCGCAGGCGCTTGGACGAAGCCCGCTTGCCGCTTGCTTTTTCGACAATCCGGATCTCGTCATACCGCGCGCCCGGACCGGCCCAGATCACGGCGAATCTTGTCTCGACCTCGACGGCTTCCGGTGCATCAAGGCTGATATCGATCGCGACGACCTCGATCGGACGCGTCGCCAACACCTTGCGGCTGTCACCATTGTAATAGCGCAGTTCCTTGACGCCTGTGGTCACCGGTGCGGTCAGTCGAACGGTCTTGTTGTCGAAATCGTCGTTGCGCACGCGTTTGCTCGAGAATTTCCGTCCCTCGCCACCATTGGCATCCGGGTCGAATAGCTGAACCTCGTCATAGGGTGCGCCTGGCCCGTCCCATACGACTTTGAAGGACCGGCCTTGCCCGATCTCGGCAGGGGCGGACAGTTCCACAGCAATTTCGGTCACAGTCAGCGACGCCGTCGCCAGATCCTTTTTGCTGTCACCGTTCCAGTACCGAACCTCATAGGTTCCCGGTTCCACCGGCACAGGCAGCTTGACCGTGCGGTTGTCGAAATCGTCATTGCGCACGCGCTTGGTCTTGAAGGATTTGCCCTCGCCGCCTGCGGCGCTGGGGTCTCAAATGCGAACTTCGTCATAGGGTGCACCGGGGCCTTCCCAAGCGATCTTTATGGTCGACCCGGCGGGAACCTCTGCCGGGAAATCCAGAGTGACGGATATCTCGGTGACTTCCAGCGCAACCGATGCCATGTCCTTTTGACTGTCGCCATTCCAATACCGGACCTCGTAGGTTCCCGGCTTGACCGGTACCGGCAGTTTGACCGTCTTGTTTTCAAAGTCTGCGTTTCGAATGCGCTTGGATTTGAAGGTCTTGCCCTCGCCCCCGTTCGCGCTGGGGTCCCAGATGCGAACCTCGTCGTATTGTGCGCCCGGGCCTTCCCATTTGATGACCAAAGTCGACCCGGCATCGGCCGGGGATTTGAAGTCCAGGGTGACATCAACCTCGGTCACCTCCAGCGGCGCCGAGGCAAGGTCTGTCTTGTTGTCGCCATTCCAATACCGGACCTCATAGGTTCCGGGCTTCACAGGCACAGGCAGTTTGACAGTCTTGTTTTCGAAGTCTGCGTTTCGAATGCGCTTGGATTTGAAGGTTTTGCCCTCACCCCCACGCGCGTTCGGATCGAATATCCGGATCTCGTCATACTGCCCGCCCGGGCCTTCCCAGTTGATCGTCAGGGTCGACCCGCCGGTGACTGGGCTGTCGAAGGTAACGCTTGCGGCGACCTCGGTGACAACCAGCGGGCTGGTCGCCATGACGGCATTATTGTCGCCGTTCCAATAGCGGATCTGATAGTCGCCGGGTTTGACCGGCGCGACCAAGTCGATCTCGCCGCGGCCTTCGCCATTGCTGTTGATCCGCTTGCCGCGGAGCTTTTTCCCTTCGCCGTTCAGCGCGTTCGGGTCGAAAAGCTGGATCTCGTCGTATTTTGCGCCGGGGCCTTGCCAGGATACGGTAAAGGTCGAACCGCCCTCGACGGCTTCGTCATGGTCCAATTTGACGTCGACCTCGGTGATGTCGATGGTCGTTGTCGCCAGAACCTTGCGCGCTTCGCTGTTCCAATAGTGCAGCTCGTAAGTGCCGATCTTCGCGGGCGCCACCAGGTTTACATTGCCGGATCCGGCACCTTCGGCGTCAAGACGTTGGGCGCGGACCTGACGGCCTTCGCCGTTCAGCGCGCTTGGGTCGAAGATCCGGATCTCGTCATATTTTTCGCCCGGGCCATCCCACCCGACTGCGAAGGTCGATGCGGCGGGTGTGCTTTCCGGTGCCGTCAGGGTTGCCAACGGCAGTTCAGGCTCCGGTTCCGGCTTGGGCGCCTGCGCAACTGTCTTGTTCAGCGCATCGACCAGTTCGTCGGCGTCGCCAGCAGAAAGATAAACGCCGCCGGTCTCATCCGCCAGGCAGGCAACCTCTTTGCCGTCCTTTTCAGACAAGCCAAAGCCGACAACATGGGCGGTGAAATCCACACCCGTTTCTTCCAGCTGGCGCCCCAGCGCGCAGGGATCGGCGTCACAGGTCTCCAGCCCGTCAGTGATCAGGATCACCGTCGCCTTGTCTTCCGTATGCTTCATCGCTTCGGCCGCCATGCGAACGGCATCGGTCAGCGGCGTTTTTCCCTTGGGTTTGATCGCGCCGACCGCATTGTTGATAAGCCGTGCGAAGCCGGATTGCGGTTCGACGATCAACTCGATGTCCGAACAATTGCCTTTTTCGCGGTGGCCATACGCCATCAGCCCGACATCCTTGGTCGGGTCCAGATTACTGACCACCCCGAACAGGGCGTCGCGTGCAATCGTGATCTTCGCCTTGCCGTCTATCTGGCCCCACATGGACCCTGATGCGTCCAGGACAATGATGGTCTGGTCGGCGGCCCTTGCGGCCCCGGCGCCCAGCCCAGCTATCAGTGCAACCGTTGCAATCGACCGGGTCAGGATGCCGGTCATGTCATATCCAAAGCGCGTCATTGAAATACTCCCCGTCACTTGCTTGGGCATATTATGGCATGGCCGGGCCGTGCAGGCACCATGGCATCTGTCGCACCATCGTATCCGTCGCACCAGCAGGCGACACTTCGGCCCATCGGCTGACCGAATGTCGAATCAGCCCAACAACCCAAACGCGACATTCCTTGTCGAAAACGGCATTTCGAAACATTCGCGTTCGCAAACCGGCAAAATGGGGCCCAAGGGCGACGTTGCCCGCATTTTTACTGTTGCGCCGTCAGGGATCGTCTGCCCTATTGAGCATCGTGAACTGAAAAACAGGGGTTCGGGTGACGCCGCTGCATGTGCGACAGCATATGAAGACCAAGGGTGAAGGTGCCACAGCACCGATACGCCCGGCAGCGCCCAGCAAAAATATTATCCAACAGAGAGGAAATCCGAATGAGTATCAAACGTCCTGACGGACCTACTTTCCGCGACCTCGGTCAGCATGATCAAGATGTGGTCAAGGCTGCGCTGAAATCGGGCGCAACGCGCCGCGAAGTCATGGGGTGGCTGATGGCGTCTGGCGCGACGATCGGCATGGCAGGGTCAATCGTGACCAGCGCCTCCGACGCGCTGGCGGCGACACCGAAGAAGGGTGGAAACATGCGTTTTGCCTGGGATCTTCATGGTCCTTCGGACACGCTCGACCCGATCCTCTTCACTTCGTCGCTGGATTATGGCCGCGGTCGGATCCACTATAACAATCTCTGCCGATTCAACGAAGACCTCACGGTTGGGCCCGAGCTGGCGACCGAGTGGGAAGCGAACTCGACGGCGACCGAATGGACATTCAAACTGCGCAAGGGCGTTGAATTCCACGACGGCTCGAAGTTCACCGCGGATGACGTCGTCTTCTCGATGATGCGCCATATCGGTGAAGAAAGCCCCTCCAAGGCCAAGGTTTTGGTCGCTACGGTTAGCGAGTGGGTCAAGATCGACGATCACACCGTTAAGGCGGTGCTGAATGCTCCGAATGCCGAGCTTCCGATCATTTTGGGCACCTTCCACTTCAAGATCCTGAAGAACGGCACGACCGACTTCCAGAACCCGACAGGCACCGGCCCGTTCACGCTGAAGGAATTCAAGCCCGGCGTGCGTTCGGTCCACGAGCGTAACGACAACTACTGGAATGATGCGCACGAAGGCCCGTATCTCGACTCGATCGAAGCCTTTGGTATCACCGACTCGGTTGCCCGCGTGAACGCGCTGATCGCTGGTGACATCCAGATGTGCGCAAACCTTGATCCCAAGGCAATTGGCCAGGTCGAAGACGCACCCAACGCCGAAGTCTTTGCTGTGCCGTCGGGCCGCTATCCGACGATCACTGCGATGATGGACAAGGAACCCGGCAACAACGCCGATTTCCGCATGGGCATCAAGCACCTGCAACGCCGTGACCGTGTTCTGAAGGTTGTCCAGAAAGGTGTCGGCACATTTGGCAACGATCAGCCGGTCGGACCCGCCTACGGTGCCGGTTGGTGCGAGGCAGCGAACGATCCGAACACCTATCCGTACGATCTGGACAAGGCCAAGCATCACCTGGCGAAATCGGGCCTTTCGGGAGCCGAGATCCACGTGGCCGAGGTGTTCCCGGGCATGACCGACATCTGTCTGATGCTGCAACGCGAAGCTTCGAAAGTTGACTTCGATCTGCAGATCAAGAAGGTGCCGAACGACGGTTACTGGGGCGCTGTCTGGATGAAGAAGCCGATGAACGTGTCTTCATGGAACATGCGTCCGTCGGCCCAGATCATGCTGACACTGACCAACAAGTCGGATGCACCCTGGAACGAAGCCGCTTGGAAGAACGAGCGCTTTGACCAACTGCTGGAAATGTCGGCAGGGGAACTGGACGCATCCAAGCGCGCCGAGATGATGTGCGAAGCGCAAAAGCTCTGCGCGACCGAGTCCGGTTCGCTGATCCCGACCCACGCGGCCTATATGGACGCCAAGGCGACCAATCTGACGGGCTTCCCGCGGGTTCCCGTCGCTGCCTTCGGCGGCATGGAATGGCCGGAGTACGTTGGCTACACCAGCTAATCGCAATTGCAGTCGGCCCGTTCGGGCCGGCTGCACTTTTTTCCTTTAGAGAATTGCTGCGAATGCGCGCGAGCCTGGGGGGCGCTTTCCTATGATGTGGAACATGATTCTGCGACGCATAGGCGTTGGAATCGTTCTGATCTGGGTCGTTTCGATCCTGATCTTCGTACTGACCCAGGTGCTGCCTGGCGATGCTGCGCAGATCCGTTTGGGTCAGAACGCGACGCCGGAAACACTGGCCGCACTGCGCAAGCAGATGGGCCTGGATCTGCCGCTATATGTTCAGTACTTCACCTGGATCGGCAATTTGCTGACTGGGGATATGGGTATCTCGAATGCGGGCGGCGCGACGATTTCCAGCTTGATTGGAAACGTCATCGGCAACACCGCGTTCATGGCCGCCATTGTCACCGCGATTGCAGTGCCGTTGTCGGTCGTTCTCGGCCTGATCGCTGCGATGTATCCCGGACAGTTGCTGGATCGGGTCATCACCTCGGGCACGCTCGGTCTGATCGCTGTCCCCGATTTCTTCGTGGCGATCTTTCTGATCCTCTTTCTCGGCGTCCAACTCGGTTGGGTTCCTGCGGTCTCGTATCTGTCCGGAACCGAAAGCTTTTGGCAGTCGCTCTATGTTCTGACATTACCGATCGCGACCTTGGTGATCGTTGTCTCGGCGCAAATGATCCGCATGACGCGCGCTGGTATCCTGAACGTCATGGGTTCGCCCTATATCGAGATGGCCATCCTGAAAGGCGTGCCGCGCCGGCGCATCATTTTGCGCCATGCCCTGCTGAACGCCATCGGGCCGATCGTGAATGTCATCGCGCTGAACCTCGCTTACCTGGTTTCAGGCGTTGTCATCATCGAGACCGTGTTCGCCTATCCGGGCCTCGCCAAACTGATGGTTGATGGCGTCCAGACCCGCGACATCCCGCTGGTCCAGGCCTGCGGCATGATCTTCTGCTGCACCTACGTCATCCTGATCCTGGTCGCCGACATCGCGTCGATCGCGTCCAATCCGCGTCTGAGGCATCCAAAATGACCGACACCTCTGCGACCACACCCACTGAAGAGCCGGGCAAGACGATTTATGACGAGTTGCCGGACGCCCCGCCCAAGAAGCGCCTACGCTTGTCCTGGGTCGGAAAGATATCGGCGTTTGTCGTTGTCTTCTGGGTCTTTGTGGCGCTGTTCGGCACCTGGCTGACGCCTTACAGTGAACGAGACTATATCGAGGAAGACCGCACCGGAGAGTTTTTCGACGATCCCACGTTTATGGTTCCGAATGCCGAAATATCGTCCTATCTGGGCACAGATTATACAGGCCGCGATGTGTTCTCGCGGATCATATGGGGGGCAAGAACCACGATCGGTATTTCGTTCGCGGCAACGCTGCTGGCCTATTTCGTTGGTATCACGCTGGGTATCGCTGCCGCTGTTGCAGGACGATGGATCGACGCGGTTCTTTCCCGTATCGTCGATGCAATCCTGACATTCCCAAATATTATGCTGGGTCTGATTGTGATTGCGGCCTTCTCGGGCCAGGTGTTCTTTAACCCGATAAGCGACGCGATTATCCTGCTCGTTGGATTGGCGGGTCTGGTTTATGCGGCCTCGGTCTTCCGAATAGCGCGCGCTCTGGGTCAGGACATCATGGTCCAAGACTATGTCGAAGCTGCGCGGGCCCGCGGTGAAGGATTGTGGTGGATCATCACGCGCGAAGTGCTGCCCAACGCAGCCATGCCACTGGCCACCGACTTTGGCCTGCGCCTGGTCTTTGTGATCCTCTTTATCTCTTCGCTGTCCTTCCTGGGTCTTGGTGTGCCGCCCCCGATCGCCGACTGGGGGTCCATGGTCCGCGAAAACCTTTCGGGCCTTGGGAACGGGTTCTTCCCGCGTGAGGGCACGATCAACGCCGGGGCGCTGGCTTCCGTGGCGCCGGCACTGGCGATCGCGAGCCTTACGATTGCGATCAACTTGATCGTGGACGACATTTCAGCCCAGTCCGGCGGATCGCTGGCCAAGAAGATGGTGTGATATGAGCGACCAACCCATTTTCGCCTGCCATGATCTGAAGATCGAAGCCCGCCCGCATGGAAAGGACCCGATCCCAATCGTCAAAGGCGTCTCCTTCGACGTCAATCCGGGCCAGGTCGTCGCCCTGATCGGCGAGTCCGGTTCCGGTAAAACGACCATATCGCTTGCGTCGCTTGGCTATACCAAGCCGGGTCTCTTCTTCTCGGGCGGCGAGGCATTGCTTAAGGGCGACGATATGGTCTCGCTTGGTTCAAGCGAAAAGCGCGAACGCCGCGGCGAGCACGTTGCCTATCTGGCGCAATCTGCTGCGGCAACCTTCAACCCCGCTTTGAAGATCAATGAACAGGTCACGGAATCGGCGGTTATCCACGGGCATATGACGCAGGAAGCTGCCAACGTGCGTGCGCGCGAGCTGTACGAAGCACTGGAATTGCCGGACCCGGACCGGATTGGCGGGCGATATCCTCACCAGGTATCGGGCGGTCAGTTGCAACGCCTTATGGCGGCCATGGCGCTAGTGGAAAAACCCAGTCTGCTGGTGTTGGACGAGCCGACGACGGCGTTGGACGTGACGACGCAGATCGAGGTCCTCAAGGCCTTCAAAAAGGTCATCGAGGAAGAAGGCTCTGCCGCGATCTATGTGACCCATGATCTGGCTGTTGTGGCGCAGATTGCTGATCATATCGTTGTTCTCTATGGCGGCGAGGTGATGGAGCAGGGACCGACCGAACAGATCATCAACAATCCGACCCACGCCTATACGCGGCGCCTTATGGCCGCTGTCCGCCCCAGACCGGCGGCGGGCCAGGGCGAGGTGACAAGTGACGAACACCTGCGTGATGTCCCTGCGCTGGAAGTCAAGAACGTCACCGCCGGATATGGAAAAAATTCTGACGGAACGCCTGCGATCAAGGTTTTGCGCGATGTGAACGTCAAAATCGAACGCGGTCACGTCGTGGGTGTCATCGGCGAGTCCGGTTGCGGCAAGTCAACCCTGGCCCGGGTCATGGCGGGGTTGCTGCCTGCTGCGGATGGGCAGGTTCTGCTGAACGGCGATGCCTTGAAACCGGCCCTGCGCGAGCGTCCGAAATCGGACCTGAAACAGGTTCAGTTCATTTTCCAAATGGCCGATACGGCGTTGAACCCGCGCCAGACCATCGGCGATATCATCGGTCGGCCGCTGACTTTCTATCACGGGCTGAGGGGCCGTGCGCGCCGCGAGCGTGTCCTGGAGATCCTCCGCCTGGTCGAACTGCCCGTCGAATTCGAGGGACGCTTTCCGGCCGAGCTGTCGGGTGGACAGAAGCAGCGCGTCAACCTGGCCCGCGGCCTGGCGGCAGATCCCGAAGTACTTTTGTGCGACGAGGTGACTTCGGCCCTGGATTCGATTGTCGGCGCCAACGTGATCACGCTGTTGGAGCGGTTGCGCAAGGAAACCGGCGTCAGTTTTGTATTCATCAGCCACGACCTGTCGACCGTGTCCAGTTTCGCCGACAAGATCGTTGTGCTCTATGCCGGGCGGGTCGTCGAGCAGGGTCCGGTCGATCAGGTTCTGACGCCGCCCTATCACCCCTATACGCGGCTTCTGATCACGTCGGTTCCGGAAATGCGGGTCGGCTGGCTGGAAGACACGATGGGCACGCGCGAGGCGCTGGCCGGTATCTCGCGCGGTGTCACCATCACCGAGGTTGGATGCCCGTTCTTCGACCGGTGCCCGATGGCGATCGAGGGCACATGCGATGTGATCGACCCGCCGCGGCGCGAAGATCAGCATGGTCACGGGCACATCCTGGAATGCCACCGCGAGATCGAGGAGCTGATGGGCGAACCGGTCGCGGCAGAATAGGGCGGCGCGCCGCTTTCGCTGCGCTCAATCCCGCCGAAATGGCTTGCGATCGATGGCCGATCGGCGCGCCTTTCTCGATTTGGACGAAGTTTGGTATCCTCCAGTTCTGCTTGCGGCTGATCATGAGGGTTCAGATGAATTATCGTCCGTTGATCTTGTCCATCCTTTTTGCAGGATGGCTGACACCTGCTGCGGCGGAACAGGTTGAATTGTCCGAGCAGGATATTCAGAAACTGTTCCCGCAGATAGTATTGTCTGGTGACGGCGCAAAGCAGCGTTTCGAAGCAGCCGGCATCGTCTATCACGAGCGGAACAACGCGCGCCGCAAAGGCCGGTGGGAAACCAAGAATGGCCAATATTGCTCAGCTTGGCCACCGAATTGGAACGAGCAATGCTACACGGTTTGGCGGGAAGACGATGTTTTGACCTTTATCGGTCCCGACGGACGGCGTGTTGAACGGAAAATGGTTGGTGCCCCCAACCAGACGGCCGCGTCCTATTTGACCAGTAAGCAAATGGCACTGCTATTTCCCAAGATCATCGCAAAAGCATCAAACGGCGCAGTTCAGACATTCGATGCAAGCGGCGACACGAAATATGTCTATCCCGGCGGTGCAACCAGTGTTGGACGTTGGAGAATCGATGCTGGCAAATATTGCTCGAAATGGCCGTCGGGAGAGAGCTGCTTCCGCGTGATCCGCGAAGGAGACACGCTCACCTTCGTTTCAAGCTCTGGGCAGCGCACCAGATACACGATCCGTCAGCGTTAAGATATGCCGTCTGGCGTCGGCGCAAGGCGGCGCCGAGCCGGGTTTCCAATGCGCTGATCCCGCATTCCAGCAACACTGCGGCGCTTGAAGGCGGGCGCCGCCGAGGACTTCTTGACACCCCAGTCCCCCTCGGGCACTCACCGCGCGTTTACCTTACCCAACGATGGAGACGATGATGTCCGCCCAGATCAAGATCACTCTGCCCGACGGTGCCGTGCGCGAATACGCCGCCGGCACGACCGGCGCCGAAGTGGCGGCGGATATCTCGAAATCCTTGGCCAAGTCGGCCCTGGCGTGCAAGATCAACGGGCGCCTGTCGGACCTGTCCGAACCTCTGCCGGGGGATGTCGAGCTTTCGATTGTCACGGGCAAGGACCAGGCCGAGGCGCTGGAACTGATCCGTCACGATGCCGCCCATATCATGGCCCGCGCGGTCCAGGAAATCTGGCCCGACACCAAGGTCACGATCGGTCCGGTGATCGAAAACGGCTGGTATTACGACTTCGATCGCGAGGACCCGTTCACGACCGAGGATCTGGAGCGGATCGAGAAGAAAATGCGCGAGATCATCGCCGCCCGCGACCCGGTCCGGACCGAGTTGTGGGAGCGTGACCGGGCTATCGCGTATTATCGCGACAGCAACGAACCCTATAAGGTCGAGCTGGTCGAAGCGATCCCCGAAGGCGAGGGGATCCGCATGTACTGGCACGGTCATTGGCAGGATTTGTGCCGTGGCCCGCATCTGCAACACACCGGCCAGGTTCCGGCAGACGCGTTCAAGCTGATGTCGGTGGCGGGCGCCTATTGGCGGGGCGACAGCCGCAATCAGATGTTGCAGCGCATCTACGGCGCTGCCTTCCGCACCAAGGACGACCTTAAGGCCCACCTTCACATGCTGGAGGAGGCCGCCAAGCGCGATCACCGCCGCATCGGCAAGGAAATGGAACTTTTCCATATGCAGGAAGAGGCGCCGGGCATGGTGTTCTGGCACCCGAACGGCTGGTCGATCTATCGCGCGATGGAGGATTACATGCGCCGGCGTCTGACCGATGCCGGCTATCGCGAGGTCAAGACCCCGCAGGTTGTGGATCGCAAACTGTGGGAGGCGTCAGGCCACTGGGAAAAGTACCGTGAAAACATGTTCATCACGGAAATCGACGAGGAGCATGCCAACGAAAAGCGGGTCAATGCGCTGAAACCGATGAACTGTCCCTGCCATGTGCAGATCTATAATCAGGGTTTGAAATCCTATCGCGATCTGCCCTTTCGCATGGCCGAGATGGGATCGTGCCACCGTTATGAAGCCTCGGGCGCCATGCATGGGCTGATGCGGGTACGCGGCTTCACGCAGGATGACGCCCATATCTTCTGCACCGAGGAACAGATCGAGGCAGAAACCCGTCTCTTCATCGGGCTGCTGGCCAGCATCTACCGCGATTTCGGCTTTGACAGTTTCGACATCAAATTCTCGACCCGGCCCGAAGTGCGCGCCGGGTCGGACGAGGTTTGGGACCAGGCAGAGGCCGCGCTGGAAGCCGCGATCAAGGCGGTCGGCGTGCCCTATGAAATCGACCCGGGCGAAGGCGCGTTCTATGGCCCGAAGCTTGATTTCAAGCTGACGGACGCCATCGGGCGTGAATGGCAGTGCGGCACCTATCAGGCCGATTTTGTGCTGCCAGAGCGTTTGGATGCGGAATATGTGGCGCCCGACGGATCAAAACGGCGTCCGGTCATGATGCACCGTGCGATCCTCGGCTCGTTCGAACGCTTTATGGGCATACTGATCGAAAACTACGCGGGCCGCTTCCCGTTGTGGCTGGCACCGCAGCAGGTCGTCGTGGCCACCATCGTGTCGGACGCCGACGATTATGCCCTTCAGGTGGCCGAGGCGTTGACCAACTCCGGTCTTCGCGTGGCGCTGGACATGCGAAACGAGAAGATCAACTACAAGGTCCGCGAACACTCGGACGCCCACGTTCCGGCGATCATCGCGGTCGGCCGCCAGGAGGTCGAAGCCGGCACCGTTTCAATCCGCCGTCTCGGCCAAAAGGGCCAGAGGGTGGTACCGGCGCAGGAGGCGATCCAGACCCTTGCCGAAGAAGCGCTGCCACCGGATCTGAGACAAGAGTAAGCAGGCACGGGGCGCCTTCGGACGCGCCCCTCACCGGACAATCACATGGCCAAAATCTGGTACAGCTATGGACTGAAACGCAGGATCGAGCTCGAATTTTTCGGCCCTGACGCTTCTCTCATCTGAATACGTGTTCGCCGCCAGCGCACAGACCTTCTACTTGGTTTCCCTCTTGCAAAGCAGTGACAGAGAGCCAGGTATCGGCTTTCACTGCGATCTGATGGACTTGCCACCTGCGAGGTATCCGGCGCCACGAAATGCCTGCACTCGCGCCATCAAATCGCTACTTCACTCCTCAATCCTCATTGAAGGGCCTCTTCGGCGGCCTTGAGCCATCAGTTTTCGTTCAATTTGACGCGCGTAGACCGAGATTGCGAAGCTGATCAGCCCGAAGAAGAGGATCATCGCGCTTAACAATTCCCAGAATGCTCCGGTCCAATTTGACTCCACTCTGATCTCGTTGATCAATCGGGAGAGAGAAAAGAATCCAATCACAGACAGAAGCGTCAAATTTCTAAACAGGCCAGCAACGGCGCTTGCGATCTCGGGAACCACCTCTTGGATCACGTGCGGAAGAACAATCAGCCAAAAGGTTTTCGTTTTGCTGAACCCCAACGCGTATGCGGCGTCCTGCCGTTCGCGCTTAAACCCGGCCAGACCGTCATAGACGATCATCGCGACGAGGGCGCTTGTCGGAAGTGCGACGAAGACTGATGCGCGAAAAACGAAACCCGTGTTTGCCTGAAATGGCGTAAAGAACAGTCAAATTATCGTACTGATGAACAAAAGCACAACCAGCGGTGTGCCGCGGCAGAACGCTGTGATCGCGGCGCAGGTCACCCTGACTGGGGCGGCCGCGTATTTGTGGCCGATCGCCAGAAGGGTGCCCGATGAAATCGCGATTGTTGCGCTGGTCGCCGCAATGACGAGAATCATGAAGATGCCGCCAACCTGGAAGGATCTGGATGCTTCGGGGCTTACGCCGCCTGTGATTAGGATGAGGGCGATGAATGGGCAGGCGACGGAAAGCCAAAGCAGTTTCCTTGGCAAAGCGCCGAATATGAGCGGCGCCAGCGCCGCGATTATCAATACGCAGGCTGAAACGTGGCGCCATATGAACTCCGGCGGATGCGGCCCAAACAGAAACTCGCTGATCCGGCCATTGAACACGGCCCAACAAGCGCCTTTCGGTCCGGGGCCGTGAATCCTTGCGACGATTTCACCGCATTCCTTGAACGATGCCGCAGTCCAGACGCCTCTGAGCACCGCCCATTCAAACAGCAGCAGCGCCATCCAAGAAACAAACAAAGCCGCAGCAAGCGAAATCACGCTGCCTGCGGGGCTGTAAAATAGATTTCGCCTAATCCAGCGGAAAACCGCTGAATTTTTGTTCAAGAGGCGCGGGCGGGGCGCGATGTAATCTTTGCGATACACTGAATGCGACCTGAATTCAGGCTAGCTTAATCCAGCGAGAAAAAGCAATGCGCAGACGTGTTGGATTTGCGTGGCCTCGGCGCATTCATGCTGTCCTGGGGCGACGGGCAAAATGCGGTTGCGCCGGTCCGCCCAGATGGCGCCCGGAGTTGATGGCACCGGTAGGATGCGCTTCAGCGCATCGCCACCCTATCCCCGTGTTCCAGGCGGCGGCAATTCGGTGCCGAGGTCCGCGGCCAGCTGTGCCTTCAACATGCGTTCGCGCCAGGCGGTGAAGACACCGGCCCCCGCGATCAACGTCATTCCGGCGATCTGCCATGGTCCCGGCCATGTTGCAAAGAAAACGACGCCCGCGATCGAGGCAAAGATCAGGTAGGTATAGTCGAACGGCGCCAGCCAGCTCGATTCGGCGCTTTGATAGGCCTTGGTCAGAATGACATTGGCGGTCGCGTTCAGAACCGAGCAGGCCAAGGTGATCCCAACGACCCAAAGCAGGGGTTCGCGCCAGCCATGCCCCAGAAATGGAAACGTCTCGCGAAAGCTGTTCGGGGCAGGGTTCAGGCCCAGCCAGATGCAGCCACCGATCCCGATGGTCACAAAGGACAGGGCGATGCCAAGCGCCAGCGTGATCGCGTTCTCGCCGCGGCACCAGCGCCGCGTGATGATGACATTGCAGGCATAGGACAGCCCGGCACCGATGGGCATCAGCTTGACCAGGTGAAAATCGGCGCCGCCCGGTTGCAGGATCAGCATGGCGCCGATGGCTCCGACAACGACTGCCCCGATCCGGCGCAATCCGATCCGCTCGCCCAGGAACACGCCCGACAGGATCGTGACGAAGATCGGGTAGGTATAAAGTCCGGCCGCCATCTCGACGATCGTGACATGCGGAATGCCGCCGAAGAAGAAGATCGTCGCCAGCACCATGACCAGGCAACGTGCTGCAACGGCTGGAAAATTTCGCGGGCGGCGCGGCGCGCCGCCCATGACGAAGACCGCAAACAGGCTGAGCAGCACGACATTTCCCGATGCCCGCATCGCCTGGAACTGCCAGAACGACACCTGCTCGCCCGCCATCCGGGCCATGGTGTCCTGGGCCGCCAACATCGCCAATGCGGTCAGCATCAGTCCCGCCGCAAGGCCGGGCCGGTCTTCCTCGGTCCCATCCAGGAAGTGCGCCATCCCATTCCTCTCGATATCGTCTTCATGCTTGCGGGTAGCGCGCGCGCACGTCAATTGTGGGCGCGTGCGGCAGGGGACCGGCCCGTGCCGAAATCAGAAGGGAAGTGGAATGGACAACGACCTGTTCGAACAAGGCGTAAAACAGCGCAAAAGTACCCTGGGGGACCAGTACGTGCAGAGCGTTCTGGACAATGCGGACGAATTCAGCCGCCCGTTTCAGGAGGCAATGACAGCGTGGTGTTGGGGTTTTGGCTGGGGTGATGACGTTTTGTCGGCCAAACAGCGCAGCATGATCAATCTGCCGATGCTGGCGGCCTTGAACCGGATGGAGGAATTCGAGCTGCACTTCCGCGGCGCCATCAAGAACGGCGTCAGCAAGGACGAGCTGCGCGCCTTGCTGCACATCATTTCGATCTATGCGGGCGTTCCGGCAGGGGTTTCCAGCTTCCGCATCGCGAAAAAGATCTTCGCCGAGCAGGACGGCTGACGCGGCATTAGGCGGCGTCTTCATTTAAGCGAGCCAGGCCATTGTGCATGCGAGGGATACGAAGGCTCGGAAGGACGATATAGTCTTTTCGCACCGTAGGGCTATGCGGCGGAAGCGTTTGATCCTATTGAAGAAACATTCGACAAGGTGGCGTTCTTTGTAGAGCGACCAATCGATTGCCTTTTGTGCTGTTCGCGTCGGATTTTGCTTGATCTGCGCCTTTGCATCAAGTTCATCAACGATGAAGGCCCGCAGGTAATCAGCATCATAAGCCGCATCTGCCATGACGTGCCCGACGCCCGAAAACCCCTCGATCAAGCCGCACGCCTGAGGGCAATCACCCCACTGACCGGGCGTAATCGTGAAGCGGATCGGCAGGCCAAGCGCGTCGACTGCGGCGTGGATTTTCGTGGTCAGGCCGCCTTTGGAGCGTCCGATTGCGTGAGTTTCAGCCCCCCTTTTGCGCCGCTGGCGTCTGCATGGG
Source organism: uncultured Limibaculum sp. (assembly GCA_951813525.2). Lineage (GTDB taxonomy): Bacteria > Pseudomonadota > Alphaproteobacteria > Rhodobacterales > Rhodobacteraceae > Thermohalobaculum. The sequence goes on along the minus strand of CATOTJ020000001.1, from coordinate 370,972 downwards.
CCTTGCAAATGGTCGCATCGATAAGGACGTATTCGAAATCCGGATCAGCGCTTAACGCTTTGAAAAGACTCTCCCAAATGCCCGCATGTGTCCACCGCCGGAACCGGCAATGTGCGGTCCGCCAGTTGCCCAGTTCAGGCGGAAGATCACGCCAGGGCGAGGCTGTACGAGCCAACCACAGGATTGCATCAAGGAAAAGCCTGTTGTCTGTCGCCGTGCGCCCTCGGTCGCCTTTTTTGCCGGGGACAAGCGGTTCAATCTGCGCCCATTGCGCGTCCGTCAGGGTTCGTCTGCTCAAGATCACCTCCGTTTTCGACCTTGAATCAAATCCCAACCAGTTTGGGAACCCCCTAAATGAAGACGCCGCCTAGAGCACGTTTCGATCTGATTGAATCAGATCGAGCGCTCTAAGTCATTGATTGGTCACACTTTCGCGACGCCTGACTGATGCAGTCAGGCTGGAAGGTGCTCTGGGCGCCGTTGTTTCAGCGGGCCGCCTGACAGTCACGTCGAAGCAACGGGTTAAAGCGCCGCCAAGGATTTGAGAGCTTGGCGCGCGCTCTGCCCTGTCCGGGGGAGGTGGCCGTCCGCGGGCCGACCCCCGACCGACCCCGGACCGTCCTTGGACCGCCTATTAACCGTATCCGATCGCTGATTGAGGCCGTCTGGGGCAGAACGGACCATATTTGCGCCCCATTCCCGGGGCTTTAGTGAGATCTGTGAATGTCTCGTTCCATTGATTTTAACCGTGACCGTTCAAAACCGTTGCCAGTTTTCAGAATTCCATTCGGAGGCAAAGGCGCATGTTCAGACAGCTATTGGCCGTCATTGCACTGCTGGCCGCAACAACCCAGGTCGGCGCCGCGCAGCAGAAAACCTGGTACGTCTATTGCGAGGGCCACGGCCACGGCACGAGTTGGGCCGTTTTTTCGCAGAATTTCTGGCAAAAATCGGAAACCGAGAACTATGGCCGCCGCGTCGGCAGCGCCGCCGAGGAGTTTTTCGAGGCACGCCATGACCTGTCGCTGGAGGGGTGTTCCGGCGTGCAGTTTTTCGACCCGACCTCGGCCAAATACAGCCGCGACCGGACGGTGCGCCTGCACAAGAAACTGGGCGATCAGGTCTATTTCTTCACCCTGCCCGACACGGTGCTGCCGGAATAAAAACGTTCCCGGCAAGGTTCACAAACAGTCGCCGAATTCGCGAACCCGTTCGCGAAGGTTCGATCGCTAACTTATCGCTAATACTGCGGCGCAATGACTCGGACTCACGGAAGGGGATTTCCGGCCCGATCTTGATCTGATTCACCATGGAAAACAGAGGAGTTTTTGCCATGGGGTCTGCTGTTCAGATCAGATTGGATTATACAGGAACGGATCTTCGACGTCTGGCGCGGAAGAGCGATGAAGCGGATCAGACGCGGCGGCTTCTCGCTCTGGCAGTTGTCCTTGACGGAGGCTCGCGGAGCGATGCGGCGCGCACGGGCGGGGTTGGCCTTCAGGTGATCCGGGATTGGGTGTTGCGGTTCAACGACGGCGGCCCGGATGCGCTGACGACGCGGAAGGCACCGGGCAAGGCACCGCTCCTGACGGCTGAGCAGCGCACCGCGCTCGCGGCGGCGGTCGAGTCAGGCCCGCGTCCCTATCTCGATGGGGTTGTGCGCTGGCGCCTCGTCGACCTTGCGTTCTGGCTATACGAAGAGTTCGGCGTTTCGGTCAGCCGTCATACCGTTGGCCGCGAGTTGCACGCCTTGGGATATCGCAAACTCACAGCGCGCCCGCAGCACTACGCGCAGGATGAGGAGGCGATCGAGATGTTCAAAAAAACTTCGGCGACGTCGTCACAGCCATCCGCATCAAGCGAGGCTGGCCGCCCGTAGAGGTCTGGTTTCAAGATGAAGCCAGGGTCGGCCAGAAGAACAAGATCACACGACGTTGGGCGCGGCGAGGAACGCGTCCCCGTGCGCCACACGATCAGCGGACGAAATGGGCGTATATCTTCGGCGCAATCTGCCCGGCGGAAGGCAAGGGTGCCGGCCTCGTCATGCCGTTCTGCGACACCTATGCCATGGTGGAGCACTTGAAGCTGATCAGCGCCGAAGTCGCCCCAGGCGCACACGCCATCCTGCTGCTCGATCAGGCCGGATGGCACACGACACCGAAGCTCGATGTGCCGGAAAACATCACACTCGTTCCAATCCCGGCCCGGTCGCCAGAACTGAATCCAGTCGAAAACATCTGGCAATTCATACGCGACAACTGGCTCTCAAACCGGGTCTTCAAAAACTACGACGACATCGTCGCGCACTGCTGTGACAGTTGGAACAAGCTCATCGAACAGCCCTGGCGCATCTCATCAATCGGTAGCCGTAAATGGGCCCATGAGTTCTGATCAATGCACGTTAGTATAAGGATATCGGAGAGATCCCGGCGTGAATGTCATGGCGGTTCGAAACACGTGCCCGGCGCATCCGGCGGCGCACCGGGAAGGCCGCCCGCGGCGAGCCAGGCTTGGTAGGGTTTGTCGCTGGCGAGGCCATCGCGGAGGACAGTCGGTAGGTCGCGTGTCTCCAGGCGTGACGCCCAATGACACGGCCTGAGCAGGAAGTCTGGCAGCGCCGTGTTGACATCACCATAGGCCGAGTTGACGCTGAGTTGATCAAGGTTATAGGCACCTGAAAAATCGACGGATCGAAGAGACGCTCGTGCAATGTTCCAGCTCTGTACGTTCGCAGATTTGAGGTTTGCGCCATTGAGGTTTGTGTCAGCAAGAAACGCGGCCGTTAGGTTCGCCCCCTCCATCTGCGCCCGGCTTAGATCGGCTTTCTCCATCCGGACCTTATATAAGTTGGCGCCGTTCAGTTCGGCTTTAAAGAGGTAGGTTGCATCCATCTGCGCTCCGCGGAGGATCGTTCCATTCATCCTCGCGCCAAATAGGTTGGCGCCTTCCAATGAAGCGTCGAAAAGGTTTGCGCCGTCCATGTAGGCGTCAAAAAGATTGACCTGCCGTAGGTTCGCCCGGAACAGGGTCGCGTTTTCAAGCTTTGCCCGGCTGAGATCGGCCCCTTCTAGCAGCACCCTGCTGAGGTTTGCCCCGTTCAATTGCGTGCCGACCAACACAGCATTCTCCATCCGAGCCCCACGAATGTTTGCACGCTTCATTTCCGCGCCGCTCAGATTGGTTCCTTCCATCACCGCGTCGACAAGGTTGACGCGCTCCATGCGCGCCAATGAAAAATTTGAACGCGCCAATATGGTTTCACTCATGTCGGCGCCCCTCAGATCCTTGCCCGACATATCCAGACCATCAATCTCGGCGAGACGGAGGTTACGCTCATCGATCCAAGCGCTTTTGAATTCATCTTCAATCGTTGCGAAATACAGATCACAGTCCGAAGCCGTGACGGACCGGTTTTGACAGAACCGGGCGCGTGCCCCATCTTTATCCAGCGCTGGTTCACTGTCCTTTGGGAAAGAAGGGCCACAGACTGCGATTGGCAGTTCGTTACGTTTGCACCAGTCGATACGGTATCGACGACGATGGACACCATAGTCGAGAATGGCCTCTTTCAGCGAAACGAATTCGACTTTTTTAAGATCCGCCTCGACCAGAGCGACGTGGCGCTGGTGGATGAACCGGCCTTGGGTGCGGATGTCGGTTTGAACGATCACCAGACCTGCGGCCAGCAGTGTTCCCACCCAAAGCCAGAAGTTTCGCCACGGATCGCTGTTGGTGTGATGGGTCGAGCTTCTGGCGATCAGGCACCAGGCACTGGTGACGCCGATTGCCAAGGCGATAACCAGACATGCACCGATTAAATGGGTCATTCCATCATTATGGGCCGGCATGGAGCGGACCCAGAACCCGCCCAGGACGACAGGGCCTGCTATCCAGACAAGAAGGCCGGAGACGGCGATGGCCATCCACCTAAGTGGCAGCGGGCGGCTAGCGCTTTTGCGCAGGGATAGGGCGAGGTCATTGATCAGCCAGGGATAGACATGCGCCGAAAGCGGGCGGTGGCCGGGGCGGACGGGTGCGGCGCCCAGCGCGTCCCATAACTTGATCAGTTGCAGGTGCAGATAGGCGTAGAGTGCGAGGCCCAGGATCGGGGCGAACCAGAAGAAGCTGGCGGTTGGGATCTGGACACCGATCAGGGGCAGTTGTGTCTGGCGCGTTGGGACGAAGAAGTCGGCATCTTCAACCCCCATCAGTGTGACGCCGACAAAGGCGAGATAGGCGAGCAGGCCGAACCAGGTGGTTCGGGCCATCAGCGAGATTTCGTTGATGCGCCCGATCTGGATCTTTTCCGTCTCTGACAGGTTCATGCGGCGGCCCCCTTCGCCCTGCGCAGGGTATCAAAGGGGGCGAGGGCGCGGCAATGGGGGTAGGCGGCGTGGTGACGCCGTCACAGCGCCGGCAGACTGACAGGGGTGTTCATCGCGGAATGGAGCGGAGGACCGCGCCCGCCCGGGGGGGGCGAACGGGTCCTGCCCCGCGGCGCTGTGCGCCTTGGGTCCGGGCTGGGTCCAGAAATTGGCTGCCAATATGAGACGACCGGAAAAGGCCGCTAATATGTCGCCCGCCCGCCTGACAGGTCGAAGGCGGCGCCGGTGGTGAAGCTGTTCTCGGCCGAGCAGAGCCAGGTCACCATGTTGGCGATTTCCTCGACGGTGACAAAGCGGTTGCGGGGGATTTTTGACAGCATGTAGTCGATGTGGAACTGCTCGACCTGCTCGAAGATCGCGGTCTTGGCGGCGGCCGGAGTGATGCAGTTGACGGCGATATCGTGGGCCGCCAGTTCCTTGCCCAGCGATTTAGTCAGCGCGATGACGCCTGCCTTGGCAGCGGAGTAGTGGGCGGCGTTGGGGTTGCCCTCTTTCCCGGCGATCGAGGCGGTGTTGACGATGCGGCCATAGCCGCCGTCGACCATGTGGGGCGCGATCGCCTTGCAGCAATAGAAAACGCCGTTCAGATCGATGTCGATCACCTTGCGCCATTCGGCGGGGTCGGTGTCGATGACCGTGGCGTTGGCGCCCGCGATCCCTGCATTTGCGCAGAGGATGTCGATGCCGCCCATTTCGGCCACAGTGCGCGCGGTTGCCGATTGAACGCGGTCCCAGTCGGCGACGTCCGGGTCGTTGACGTAAACGGTGCCGCGGCCGTCCAGTTCGGCGGCGGTCTGCTCGGCCAGCGCACGGTCGGCGTCCCAGATCGTGACGGTCGCGCCACTGTCCAAAAAGCGCTCAACGATTGCACGGCCAATGCCCTGCGCGCCGCCGGTCACGACCGCCTTGCGGCCCTTAAGATCATAGGTGTTCATGACATGCCCTCCCTTGTAAGCTTGACGTAGGTTTAGGGTGCCCGCCCGGTTCCGATCCAGCGAAACTTGCCGATGGGGGGAAATGACATGATCGCGCGCGTGGTTATCTTGATCTTGATCGGCGCGTTAACCGCTGTGCCGGCCCTGTCCCAGGTTATCACGGTGCCTCATGAAGGGCTGGACCGAAAGGCCAGGGTTCACAATGCCGGGGACGTGCCGCGACCGCTGATTGTCTTTTTGCACGGGTACAAAAGTGAAGATCGCGCAAAAGAGGTTCTGGACACCGAGCTTGCGTCCTTGATGTGGGCGCCGTTGAACGACCAGGCGACCGAACATGGGTTTGCCGTTGCCTATCCCTTTGCGCGGGGCGGCGAGTGGGCGATCACGCCGAACTATAAACGGGCCCGGCATCCCGAGACCGGATATCTGGTCGACGACCGGGGGTTCATAAATGAATTGGTCGGCAGGCTTGTTGCCGATGGCACGGCGGATGCCGAGCGGATCTATTTGGTCGGCTGGTCGGACGGCGCGATTTTTTCGTTCTATTTCCTCTGTCGGCCGGATCACGTCTTTGCGGGCGGTATTTCTCTGATCGGGTCGATGCAGGAAACCGTGGCGCAGACTTGCAGCCCCAAACCCGTGCGGTTTATGGCGGTCGCAGGGACCAACGACCGCATTCTTCCCTATGACGGGTGGATGTTCACGCCGGATCGCGAGCTGTCCGTGCCGCAGACCCTTCATCATTTCGCACTGGCCCATGGATGCACGCGCCAGCGCTGGCGCGAGTTGCCGGACCGCGTGAAGGAGGACAACAGCCGTCTGCGCCTTGTATGGTGGCGGGAATGCGACGCGCCGGACGGGATTGTCCGCCTGCTGCGCGTCGAAGGGGGCGGACACACGGTTCCGCATCCCGATCCGCTGTCGCCGGAATGGGTCAAACGCGCGGGCGGTCATAATCGCGACATCGATACCGCCGAGATGATCTGGGGCTTTTTCGACGGCAAGGCCGAACTGCCGCAGAAGACGGACCCGGGGAAATAATTGCAGGAGATCAAAATGACCGACAGCCCCCAGCTTTCGACGCGCCACCACAACCGGATTGCCGCGCTGCACGAAGAGGTGACCGAGTGGCGCCGTGATCTGCATATGTTTCCGGAAGTCGGGTTCGAGGAGGAGCGCACGGCGCGGATTGTGACCGAGAAGTTGCAAGGCTTTGGTGTCGATGAGCTGGTCACGGGGATGGCGACGACCGGGGTGGTTGGGGTCATTCATGGCGCCCGGCCCGGGCCGATGATCGGGCTGCGTGCGGATATGGACGCGCTGCCGATGCACGAGCACAACGATCTGCCCTATCGGTCGGTGGTCGACGGCAAGATGCACGCCTGCGGCCATGACGGGCATACGTCCATGTTGCTGGGGGCGGCGAAGATCCTGGCCGAGACGCGGGATTTTGCGGGCTCGGTCGCGGTGATTTTTCAGCCCGCCGAGGAGGGCGGCGGCGGCGGGCGTGTGATGGTTGAGGAGGGGTTGTTCGATACGGCGAACTGCCAGACGGTCTGGGGCCTGCACAACTGGCCCGAGATGCCGCTGGGCACATTTGCGTCGATCGCAGGCGGGCTAATGGCGGGGATCGACTATTTCGATATCGCCGTGCGGGGCCAGGGCACCCATGCCGGGATGCCCCATGACGGCGTCGATACCGTGCTGGCGGCGGCGCATTTGGTGACAGCGATCCAGAGCGTTCCGGGGCGCAATATCTCGCCGCATGAGACGGCAACCATCGGGGTTTCGATGTTCCGCGGGTCGGATGCCTATGTGGTCATGCCGGATGAAGCGGTGATCGGCGGGTCGGTGCGGTATTTCAATCCCGAGGTGCGCGATCTGGCCGAGGCGAAGATCAGGTCGCTGGCGAGCGGTATTGCCGCGGGGTTCGGGGCCGAGGCAGTGATCGATTATCGCAAGAATTATCCGCCCTGCGTGAACCCGGCAGCGGAGGCGGATGTCGCCGCCGGTGTTGCGGGGTCCCTGGTCGGAGAGGACTTTGTCATTCGCGAGCACGAGCCGAGCATGGCCGGGGAGGATTTTGCCTTCATGCTGAACGAGCGGCCCGGAAACTATATCTGGATGGGCTCGGCCACGCCCGATCACGCGTCGGGCAAGCTGCACTACCCTGACTATAACTTTAACGATGCGGCGATCCCTTATGGCATCGGCTATTGGCTGGCGCTGGTGGACGAGTTGTTGCAGGACCAAGCGCGGGCGGCGGCGTGACCCGGCCCTGACGGGGCGGGGTTGGCGGCGGCGCGGAACTGACCGGCCCGCTTGGAGGCCGGTCGTGGTGGATCGAGCGCCGTCAGGCGTTGAGTGGTCGGAGCCTTGCGGCGCCTGACCGGATCGGTCAGACCGGAAGAGACCCTAATGGGCGAAGCTGTCGGCGCGGATTTTGATGAAGGCGCCAAGCTGTTGCAGGAACTTTGATTTGATCGCCGGCAACTTGTCCTTTGCATCGAATGTGGCCGACAGATCGGGGGCCACGTGCTGATAGAGAACTTCGATCATCGTCGGGGTCAGGCCGCCTTTGCGCAGAAAGTTGAACCGCCAGATCTGACAGATCCACCGGATCAGCAATGTGGCTTCCTTGGCCTGGGTATAGATCTGGCCCGGCATGATGTTGTCGCGGACCATGCTGTAACCCGATCCGGTCATGGCCGCAGGCAGCTTGCCGCCGGTATTGTGCAGGTCTTTGACCGTGGTGATGTCGACGATACCCTTAAGCCCTTTTCCGGACGAACCCTTCTGCGGTTTGCTGACATTTTTCAGCTTGGCCAGAACGTCGGGATGCCAGAGCGCTTTTTCCAGCGTGTAGAACTTTTGATTCTTGACCGGAGCGCCGTCGCCGTCCGGGGCATATTGCGGGTCGGCGATTTTTCCATAACCCAGTTTGTATTCGATCAGATCCAACAGCATCATGTTGACCACAAAGGATCTGGGATTGCGGGCGGCTTCGGCCAGCATCAGCGTTGCGGCCAGGACCGGCCTGGGGTTTGGCGACGTTGCTTCGATCGCGGCCTGCACCGGATCGGCCATCAGGACCTTGCGCAGCTTGGCGACCTCGTCCTTGGACCAATCGACATTGCCCTTTCCCTGTGCTTGGTAGTGTTTGGCGTATTCTGGATACGAGGGGCCTTTCGCGCCGCCCCACGGTTTGGATGCCGTTTTTTGCGGATCGGCATGAACACCGCCTTCGTCCGACATGTAATATCCGTTGGCGTGTTTCTTGACGTACCGGCCGCAGATATTGAAATAGTTTTCGTCCTTCATTTTCAAGGATTTAGCCAAACCGAGCCAGGTTTTGGGATCGCCGTCCAGAACCCAGGGCGCAGCGAAGGTGCCGTTGCCGGCCGCCGGTGTTTTGGCCGGAACAGCGTTGACGATTCTGTCGGCCAGCTTCAACAGCGTGTCAGCGGTGACATAGTAGGTCTTCTTGTCCCATTCGGTTGTCAGATGCGTCAGCATGAATGCCTCTTTGTGTTTGAAATACCGTTTTGTAATACGTTCAATTGACCTTGCGGAAAGTAACAGACGTTACAGCCTGGGCGGATTTATTCCTGGCGATAGGCTTTCGGCCGCAAGCCCATGTTGAACCAGTGCATCATGGTGACCATGTCGAAAACCGGCATTCCGGTTGCGCGGGAGATGTCGGCGGAGAACGGGGTGAGATTGGTGCATTCGTTCACGATTGCGCCGACATCCGGGTTCTGCGCTGTGAAGGCCGTCGCGGTTTCGATGACCTCGCCCTGCAGCGTTGCGAACGGGACCTGATCGTCGCCCTGCATGATCCAGCGATAGAATTCGCCATCGGGCGGCATGCCTGCAATGGGGGTGTCGGCGGCAACGCCGACGGCGTCGAGATGGGCTTGTGTCATCGCCTGGGCCGAATAGGTCAGCACACCCACGCGGCGGTCGGGCGGGATCAGACGCTCGACCATCGGCACTTGCAGCAAGGCGCTGGTGGCCACCGGGACCGGGCAATGCCGGGCCAGGTCCTTTTGATAAAGCGCCAGGAACCCGCAGGTCGTCGCGATGCCATCGACGCCGTCGGCGATCAGTTCGTCCGCCGCCGCCTTGAAAGGACCGAGCACGTCCGAGCCCTGCAGGTTTACCATCTCGGCCGGGGTCGCGCCGTGGACGATTTTGTACTGCACCGGGAACGGCCATGTCAGGGCATTTCCGATATCGCCGACAAAGCGCTGAAAAGTGCTGTCGACCATCAGGATACCGACCGTGACACCGTAATAGGTCTTTTGCCGGGCGTTGCGCTGTGGCGGGCCGGCTCGCGGCGCTGCGGTCATGCGGTGTCGTCCAGAACCTGATGCACCTCGATCACCGTGCCGCCGGGGTCGAGGAAAAAGATCTGATACCAGCCCTGCGTGAAGGTCGTGCCATAGTCGGCGTATTCGATCCCTTCGGCTTGCAGGTGCTGCTTGAACGCCTGGATATCATCCGTGCGGAAGGCAATATGGCCGCGTTCCAGGGGGTTGATGGTCTGGTGCTGACGGGCACCGAGATCGGGGTCGGGTTTGGCCAGATGGAACTGAATCTGACCGTCGGTCCGGAATGCGACGGGAACCCGGACATTGTCGGTGTCCAGGGTCGGCAGAACGCCCGTTTCGGGAATTTTCTGCTGCAACAGAACTTTGTCGTAGAACCGGTCCATGGCCGGGACGTCGGCCCCAGTTACGTTGACATGGTGCAGTGTCAGTTTCATTGGTCGCCTCTTTAAGATCCAAGGCGCCGGGCGCCCCCTGCTGATTTTTAGGCGCCCAAGCATCGGTCGCACAAGCGCGAACGATGGGGAGAGGGGTTATGGATCCTTCGAGAGGCCCTGATCCGGGGGCTGTTGGCCGGTCTGTGCCTGAAATTCCGCGAAAGCCGGAGGGCCATCTGGGCGCGCTTGTTCCAGACCCATCCGCAGGCTTTTCCCGATCCGCCGGGCGAGGATGTCGAAGACCTGCGCTTTGGCGGGCGGCAGACTATCCGTGACGGTCGATTGGAAAAGGTCCAGCCAGATCGCAAAATCGGTGCCTTGGATTTCCGGCACCGCCATATGGGCCTGCATCGGATTGCCCTGATAGGCGCGGTCGCGCAGCATCACATTGGCCCAGAAATCACGGATCTTGTTGAGATGCGGCGCCCAATCGCTGTCGCTGATCCCGATATGTTTTTCGAAGATCGGGCCAAGCCGGGGTTCCGCGCGGATGCGCGAATAGAATTCGGTCACGACGGTATGGATATCGTCCCGGGTGATCCCGGCCTTGGCCTGATGGATCGCCGTCACATCACGTTCCAGAGCGCGATCACCAGGACGATACCCAGCACGGAGCCCCAGACAACGCTGTTGATGAAGCCGAGCAGCATGCCGCTGTCTTCGCTGGGCGAGTCACCCATGCGTGCGCAATAGCGATTGCCGGGCCAAAGGAATGTATTCAGCGCTGTGAGCAGGATCGGCATTGGGTTCTCGGTAATGCGATTTTGAAATTCGTATTTATGAGTGATAATACGATGTGTCAATGCGTATTACATTCGGTCTGCCGGGCCATCTGAGTAATCAGGTTCAAAACGGCGGGCCGCGTGGCGATGACATCGGCCAGTGTGGTGTCGTCCAGATGGGCAAAGAAGGCCTCTTGCGCACCGGCCAGAATACCGGTCAGGCCGCAAGCCGGTGTCAGGGGGCAGGTGCCGCCATCGGCGCGCAGGCATTCAACCAGCGCCGATCCGGCTTCGGATTTGCGCAGCAGGGCGCCGATGGAAATGTCCTTGGGCGTTCGCGCCAGAACCATGCCGCCGCCGCGGCCGCGGGTTCCGTCGACATAGCCTTCTGCCGCCAGCCACTGCGAAACCTTGGCCAGATGCGCGAACGAGACACCCTGCATATCGGCGATCTGGCGCGCCGTTTCGCGTTTGCCATCCGCGGCAGCCAGATGGATCAGCACCCGCAGCGCAAAGTCCGAGAATTTTGTGATCTGCATATCTCTGCCAGCTTCATGAAAAACCGTCTTTGATATTCGTATTTAATGCTATCCTGTGCCGACCGCAACGATCTGGCCCATTGAGTTGGCTTCGGATTTGAGGTGTAGTCTGCCCGCATCAAACAATTACGACGGGGAGAACCACCATGACCGCCTTTCACAAGGGCCGTTTCCGCAGCCGCCAGTGGTTCGATAACCCGGAAAACCCGACGATGACGGCGTTGTATCTGGAGAGATACCAGAACCAGGCGTTTACATTGGAGGAGCTGCAATCGGGCAAGCCGATTATCGGGATCGCGCAGACCGGGTCGGATATCAGCCCGTGCAACAAGATACATATCTTCCTGGTCGATCGCGTGAAGGCGGGCATCCGCGATGCGGGCGGGATCCCGCTGGAGTTTCCGGTCCACCCGATTCAGGAAACCGGCAAACGCCCGACCGCTGCGCTGGACCGGAACCTGGCCTATCTGTCGCTGGTCGAGGTGTTGCAGGGCTATCCGCTGGATGCAGTTGTGCTGACGACCGGTTGCGACAAGACCACGCCTGCCATGGTCATGGGCGCGGCGACGGTGGATATCCCGGCGATTGCGTTGAACGGCGGGCCGATGCTGGACGGTTGGTGGCGCGGCCAGCGGGCCGGGTCCGGTATGATCGTTTGGGAATCGCGCCGGTTATTGGCGGCAGGCGAGATCGATTATCCGGAGTTTCTGGCGCGGATCTGCTCGTCAGCGCCGTCGCTGGGCCACTGCAATACGATGGGCACGGCGTCGACCATGAATGCGCTGACCGAGGCGTTGGGCATGATGTTGCCGGGGACGGGAAACATTCCGGCGCCGTGGCGGGCACGGATGGAAGCGGCCTATAACACCGGGCGGCGCATCGTCGAGATGGCGCACGAGGATCTGACACCGTCCAAGGTGATCACCAAAGAGGCGCTGCACAATGTCATCCGCGTCAACACGGCGATCGGCGGATCGACCAATGCACCGATCCATTTTGCCGCGATTGCCAGGCATGCAGGTGTCGAGTTGGACGTTCGGGAGTGGCAGGAGCACGGATACGAGTTGCCGCTGCTGGTCAACATGCAGCCCGCCGGTACGTATCTGGGCGAGGACTATCAGCGCGCAGGCGGCACGGCGGCTGTGATGGGCGAGTTGTTGGCGGCGGGGATGCTGGACGGCTCGCCGCTTCGGGTTTCGGGCAACACGGTCGGCGACGATTACGCCGAGGAGCGGTCGCAGAACCATGATGTGATCATGACGCCGGACGCACCGATGCGCGAAAAGTCGGGCTTTCTGGTCGTGTCGGGCAATCTGTTCGATTCCGCGTTGATGAAGACATCGGTGATTTCGGCGCAGTTCCAGGAGAAGTTTCTGTCGCGGCCTGGGTCGGAAGGGATTTGCGAGGCACGGGCCATCGTTTTCGAGGGGCCGGAGGATTATCACGACAACATCAACAACCCGGATCTTGCGATTGACGAGAATTGCATGTTGTTCATCCGCGGGGTTGGTCCGATCGGTTATCCCGGCGGTGCCGAGGTCGTGAATATGCAGCCGCCCGATGCGTTGATCGCCGCGGGTATCCAGCACCTGCCGACCATTGGCGATGGGCGCCAGTCAGGGACATCGGAAAGCCCGTCGATCCTGAACGCTTCGCCCGAGGCCGCGATCGGGGGCGGATTGGCGTTTCTGAAGACAGGGGACATGGTCCGGCTGGATATTCGGAGCGGGACGATGGATGCGCTGGTGCCCGCCGATGAATGGCAGGCGCGCCGCGACGCCTGGACGCCGCCGGAGTTGACGCACCACACACCGTGGCAGGAATTGCAGCGCGCCCATGTCGGGCATTTCTCGGATGGGGGGTGCCTGGAGTTTGCGACGCGGTACCGCCGGACATCGGAGATTTTGGAGCGCGACAATCACTGATCGGCCTGGGGCCGTGCCGATTTAGGCGGGCGGGCTTTGGCCCGTAGGAAATAGGGTCTGCGGGCTTTGGCCCGTAGGAAATAGGGTCTGCGGGCTTTGGCCGGCCGGAAGTAAGGGTGGCTGGCTTTGGCCCTCCTGAATTGAGCGTGGCGGGCCGGACGCCCGGTTAGCGTTGGACGTTTACTCGACGAAGACGCGGGCGCGGGCAGCCTCGCCCAAGGCGTCGATGACCGAGATGCCGACAAAGCCCGGGCCATTTGGGCGCCAGGCAATTTCGCGTTCCAGCGATTGCGTCTCGACCGGGACACCGTTGACCAGCCAGGTGAACGGCGGGCGGCCCGAGCGGACTTTGAGCGCCAGCGCGCCGTTACCGACCGCAACCCTGGCGCCGTTCGGGGGAAAGGCGATTTCCGGCCCGGTCGCGGCGGCCCGGCCCGGCGTGCGCACATGGCGCAGCGGCGCGGGCAATTCGGCATTGGTGACGATCAGAACATCGCCGGGCGGCGGGCGCAGCGGCTCGGCCTTGGGTTTCAGGCGGGAAAAGGCCTGGAACAGCAGGGGGGCCGCGGTCTTGATGCCGGTGATTTTGGGAACGGGCGCCGCATCGGGCCGCCCGACCCAGACGCCGATGACATGGCGCCCATCAAAGCCGATGGCCCAGGCATCGCGATAGCCATAGGACGTGCCGGTCTTGAAGGCGAGTTGCCCGTTGCGCGCTGCCAGCGGGGCCGGCGCCCCGGCCAGCACATCGGCGACATGCCAGGCGGCACCGGGGGCGAGAACACGGGCGCCTTTGCCAGATGCCGCGCGGGACCTGGGTTTCGCGGCCGGGACGGTGGTCAGGTGAACGGCCTGTCCGCCCCGGGCGATGGACGCATAAAGCGCGACCAGATCTTGCAGCCGTGTGCCGATGCCGCCAAGCCCGATGGCAAGGCCGGGCGCCTTGCCGGGCGGCAGGGCCGTGCGCATCCCGGCGCGGCGCATCCGGGCCAGCATTTGTGCCGGGCCAACGGCATCCAGCAGAATAACGGCAGGCACATTCAGCGACCGTTGCAGGGCAGCGCGCACGGTGATTGTCCCGTGATAGCCATCGTCGAAATTGGTCGGGACATAGCCTGCGAAACTGGTCGGGCGGTCCTCGACCAGGCTGGACGGGTGGGCGACGCCATTTTCGAAGGCCAGACCATAGATCAGCGGCTTCAGAGCCGATCCGGGCGATCGGATTGCCTGTGTCATGTCGATGAAGCCATAGCGCGATTTGAAATCGAGGCCGGGAGACCCGAGCGAGGCGAGGATTTCGCCGGTCCCGTGATCCGCCACAATGATCGCAACGGAAACGCCGGGACGCTGGGCCGTTATGCGGGCGCGGACCAGTTCCTCGATGCTGTTTTGCAGGTCGCGGTCGATGGACAGGCGGTGCTGGGTCTCGCTGGGAGCGGCCCGCCTTGTGCGGTCGGCCAGGTGCGGGCTGAGTTGCGGAAAGTCGAGGCGTTTGGCAGGAACGGCCTCGGTTCCTGCGGCCTCCGCCTCGCCCTGATCAAGAACGCCCTTGGCAACGGCCCGGGCCAGGACACGGCCACGGGCAGCGCGGGCGCGGTCGGGTGCGCGGTCAGGGCGGCGGGAATTCGGCGATTGCGGCAGGGCGACAAGCAGAGCGGCTTCCGCCGGGGTCAGGCGGCGCGGTTCCTTGCCGAACCAGGTCAGGCTGGCGGCGCGCACACCTTCGATATTGCCGCCAAACGGGGCCAGGGTCAGATAAAGCGTCAGGATCTGATCTTTTGTCAGGCGCCGTTCCAAAGCCCAGGCCAGACGGATCTGTTCCAGCTTGGCACCGATGCTGCGCGTCGGGCTTTCGCGCAGCAGGCGCGCAACCTGCATGGTCAGCGTGGATGCACCGGAAACGGCCCGGCCGTTGATCAGCGCCTGTCCCCCGGCCCGGGCCAGAGCCAAAAGATCGACGCCGGAATGGCGATAAAAGCGGCTGTCTTCATAGGCGAGAAGCTGGTCGATATAGCCTTTGTCGACATCGGCGACGTCCACCGGAAGCCGCCAGCGACCGTCATCGACCTGATAGGCGCGCAGTAGGCGCCCTTCCCGGTCCAGGACGGTTGTCGAGACCTGCGGGTCCAGATCGGGGATGTCCGCGGTTGCGATCCAGGTGTCCAGCGCCAGCCACCCGGCCAGCGCGATTGCGGCGATGCCGGTCAGGGCGCGGGCGCGGCGGTGCCAGCGTTGCGCGCCGCCTTTGGCGGGCGCAGGCCCCGCCCCCTTGGGGGCAGGCGTGGTTTCCGGCGGCGTGGTTTCCGGCGGTGTGTTTTCCGGCAGCGTGGTCACGGGATCAGCGTGCCTCGACCACCTCGACCGTGCCTGTATCCGTCCAGGCACGGAATTCGGGCCGGTACATATCCTCGACGATGGCCGCCGGGTGGTGGAAGAGACCGGGCGATACCGCGCGCACGATATAGGCCAGCTTGCTTTCACCCTTGCCGCTTTGATTGACGGCGGCGATGAACCGCTCGGTGCGGAACTCGGCATGGGCCACGTTGTTTTCCACCTTGAGCCAATCGAGGGCGGCGACCGAACCGGATTCCAACAGGTTGGGGTTGTCGATCTCGAACCCTGCGGGCAGCGCGTCGTCGATCATCAACCGCGCGATCCGGTCGGTCAGCGAGGTGACAGTCACCACCACGACCAGCCGGTCGTTTTGTGCGACCGACTCGGGCGAGACCGCAACACCGTCCATCGTGTAGTAGGTCCGGGTGATGGTGTAGCCGTTGCCGCCCGCCGGCTCCGGATCGACGGGAACGCCGTAGGTCGTCATGACGGCGGCCGTTGCCGGGCCGGTGTTTTCGATGACGATGGGTCCGTCTGTCAGATCCGCATCGCGGAACATCCGGATCATCGGGCCATCGACGGGGCGCCCGTTGATGGTCAGATTTTCAGCGGCGCTGCCCAGCATCGCGTGCGTTGCCATCAGCATCCACGCCTTTTCCTGGGTCGAGGTCCAACGCCGTGTGCGTTGTTCTGCAACCGCATTGACCAGCCGCTGCACATTGATGGCCTGGGTCCGCGCTTCGGCGGCCAGGGCGATCACCGCGGCCCCGTCACGCAGGCGCGAGCCATAGTCGAGGCGATATCCGCGGTCTTCCACCACCGCCGTCAGCAACTGCGCTTCGGCCAGACGGAACATTTTGTCGGCACGGCGCTGTTCGCCATAGAAGGCCAGGGCGGCGCCCAGTTGGGCCTTGGCCAGCGGGGTTGCGAAGTTTTCCGACTTTGCATCGGCGAAGTAACGCAGATCGCCGATCGAGGCTGCGCCCTCGCGGGCCAGGACCATAAGGGCGTAGGCGATATCCTCGCCGCCGGTCTTAAAGTCCGACGCATAGGAAAGCGCCGAGCGCAGGTTGTCGATCGCGTTGTCGAACGGGATCTTGGGGACGCTGTGGCCTTGGGCCTTCGCCCGGCTGAGGAAGTCGGTCACATAGGCGTCGAGCCACAGATCGTCGCTGCCCGGCCGCCAAAGACCGAACGAGCCGCCGGACGATTGGTTTTCCAGCACACGTTCGATGGCCGCGGCAATGCGTTTGCCGGCCTCTTTGCGCTTGGAAATGCCCAACGCGCCTGCCACCTGATCGAGGTAGAGAAGCGGCAGGGCCCGCGACGTCGTCTGTTCGGTGCAGCCATAGGGGTAGCGGTCCAGTTCGACCAGCAGACCCGGGGCATCGAACTGTGCGACGGGTCCGACGCCCAGCGTGATCCGCGCCGTTCCCGGCTCGTATCCTGCAAAGACGGCAGGGTCGATTGTCAGCTTGCCGCCGCTGCGCAGGGCGATATCGTTTCGCCGCGAGATTTCCGGATCGTTCAGACGCACCGGCAATGTCAGGGTTTTGATCAATTGCTGGCCCGATGGTGTGGTGGTGCGCAGGATCAGTTTGGGATCGCCGATTTCGGTACCGGTTATGGGGATCGAAATACGCTGGATCTTGTCCTGTTCCAGGAACATGCGGTGCAGCCGGTCACCGGTGATCGCGATGCCGCCATCGCTTTCAACGCTGAGAACGACATCGCCTGCGGGTCCCTTGGCATGGGCGACATCGACCAGCACACGGGTCGCATCGCGCGGTGACAGGAAGCGCGGGGTTGCTGCCGTGACGACAATCGGGTCGCGGACCAGAATGTCCTTTTCAGCGCTGCCGACGGCCTTGGCCGACCATGCGGTCGCCATGACGCGGACGGTGCCGTTGAAGTCCGGCACAGCGAACTCGACCCGGGCCACGCCATCGGCGCCGACTTCAACGGTGCCGGAGAAATAGGCGACCAGTTCTTCGACCGGCGGGATCGATTTCAGGCGTGCCTGTTCGGCATCGCCGCCCGACCGAAGCCGTCCGGGCGTGCCTTGGCTGCCGTCGATCAGACGGCCGTAAAGGTCGCGCATCTCCATCCCCAGTGCGCGCTGACCGTGATAATAGGTATCGGGCGCGGGCGACTTGAACCCGGTCAGGTTCAGGATGCCCAGATCGACCGCCGCGACGGTGACAAAGGCTTTTTCGCCGGGCTTCATCCCCGCGACCCGGACCGAGGCGTCGAACGGGCCGCGCGGCGCGACTTCGTCCGGGGTCAGGACTGTGACATCCAACTTGCGCTCGCCCGGATCGACCTTGGCCCAGGCCAGGCCCAGGGCACGCGCTGCGTTTTGTTTGGCCGCGGCATTCATTGGCCGGATCAGGGTGGCGGTCACATAGGCGCCGGGACCCCATTCCTCGGTCACGGTCAGATCGACCGAGGTTTCGCCAGCCTGAACATCGACCGTCTTCATGTCGATCAGGCGGTTGTCGACGACCGAGATCAGGACCTTGCCGGCATAGCGCGGCTTCAGGCGGATCTGCATCGCCTCGCCCACGGCATAGGCGTCCTTGTCGAGGCCGATTTCGAGGATATCCGGCGTGTCGGTGGTGGCGCCGCCGGTATACCAACCGGCGGAGAAGCGGTTCGAGGCGGTCGCCGGGACTTCGCCCAGATTGACCAGTTTCAATTCGTAGCGGCCCCAGTCGACACCGCTTTCGATGACGGTGCGCGCGTCGGCGCGCAAAGCCACGGTGCCGTTGGCGACTTTCTCGCGCGAGGTTATCGCCTCCCACCGCCAGTTGCCGTCGACGACATACCATTGCCAGGATGTGTTCACGCGGGACAGTGTCCAGCCGACATTGTCCATGGCGATCTGTTTGCCGTCGGGGCCAACCGCGATGACTTCAAACCCGGCGGTTCCGCCCTCTTCCGCCTGACCGTCGAACAGCGGACGGATGCCGATCATGGTGGCACCGGGGGCCAGCGGCCGCTTGATTGTGCGCTCGACCGGGCGGCCCGAACTGTCGGTAACCTGAATGATCGCGGTCACGTTCATCGGCTTGGTGACGCCCGAAGATGTCGGCAGGGTCAGCGCGATTGTTGCATCGCCGTTCGCGTCGGTTGTCGTCGGCTCGAGCGTGTCCGAAATCGGCGAGACGTTTTCATCGTCCAGGCCGAAACGGAAGCCTCGGAACCCCGGCAGTTCGTTGGCGGCTGTCAGGCGAACCTCTCCGGTTACTTGCAGATCGCCGCCCGGTGCGCCGTAGAGATAGCGGACATTCATCGAAATCTCGACCGGGGTTTCGCGGTCGATCATGCCTTCAGGCGCATCGAGATCGTAGTCGATCTTTTCCGGCACGAAATCTTCGACCAGGAAGGCAACTTGCTGGATGGCGGGCGCTTCCGGATCGGCGTGGATGCGCAGGGACCAGGTGCCGCGCGGCACGCCGTGGCCCAGACGCATGGAATGCGAGCGTCCGCCCGCACCCTGATCGCGCAGGACATGGCGGTGATATTCGACCCCGTCCGGGCGGGTGACGATGGCGGTCAGGGGCAGATTGGCAATCGCTTCGGCCTTGCCGTCGCGGGCCAGCGCCGTCAGGTGCACAACCTCGCCCGGGCGATAGACGCCGCGCTCGGTCGACAGGAACACATCGACCGGGCCGGGCGAGGCGCGGCCTTCGACGCCGCGATCGGTCAGGTCAAAACCTGGTTTCGCCAGGTCCAGAAAGGCAAAATCGCCGGTGTTCTCGACGGTCAGCATTGCAGGTGCGTCGCCGCCCAGCCCGCGGGCCAGGCCGCCGGAGAAGTGCACATAGCCGCGCGCATCGGTGATGGCAGTGCCGAGCACCTCGTTATTTTTGGCGACCAGTTGGACTTCGGCGCCAGCCACGGGTTCGGCGGTGGCGAGCGAACGGATGAAGCCGTGCACGCCATCGGCGCCCTTCATGGCCTGCATGCCCAGATCGGTGACGATGAACCATTGGGTCGCCTTGCGATCCCAGTCGTTCTTGTCGCCCGGAACATTTGCAACCATGGCGTAGATGCCCGGTTCGAACGTCGTCACGGCCTGTCCGATGGGCAGTGCGGTTGTCACGTCGGCATTGACGCGGTTCGAGATATCGGCCTTGCCCGACCAGACGGCGGCGCCGGTTTCGTTCTTGACCCGGTTCGCCATATAGGTGTTCAGCAGCTCTTCCAGCGTGCCTTCGCGGATCATCGGGATCAGGTTGCGCTCGCCAATACGGTAGATCGAGACGTCGATTTCGCTGAGGTTCACCGTGACGATCGGGATCGATGCGTCGGCGGTTTTGGGCAGGACATAGGCCTTGCCGGTGAACCGCACGCTTGGGGTGCGGTCTTTGACATAAGCCTCGACCCGGGCGGCGGTGCGCAGGGTTTCGCCCTTGGCCGAGGGCAGTCCCTCGCGCACGGTCATCTTATAGCGTTCGCCATGCTCGAGCCCATCGACACAAAGATCGGTGCCGCTCGCTTCGACCGGCAGGTTCAGATGGCCCTCGACCGACACATATGGCGCATAGTCGATCCCGGCATCGGCCAGGCTTTCTGAGAGCTGCACACACATGCGCGCAACGACAGGTTCACTGTCGACCGTGTGACCGACAACGCGAAAGCCATAGCGCGAGATCGCGAGGTTCAGCATGTCTTCGGTCTCGCGGCGCGGCGCGTAGCCCAGCGACAGGCGCAACGCCGGGATCATCTGGCGCCCGAGCCCGTTCTTTTCCAGCATCCGGGCGATCAGGTTCAGTGCCGTGGCGCGCGAACGCTCGCCTTTGGACCGCAGATAGGCGTTGATTGCGGCGGACAAAGCGTCGCTGTTGACGCGGCGGCGGTCGCCGGATTTTGGCGGCTTCATCGTGCCCCAGATACGGGAAAGATCGCGCCAGTCGTCGGGCGCGTCGGTCAGGGTGACAACCGCGGCGAAGTTCTGTGCCGCCAGTTCCTTGTTGCCGTCGCGTTCAGCGTCCGAGGCGAGGCGGCGCACGGCTTCGGGATCGGTGCCATTGGCAGCAACGCGCCCACCCAGTTCCGCGGCCAGTTTACGCGCGGCCCGGATCTGTGCGTCGGTCAGAAAGTCCAATTCGGCCCGGCGCTTTGCGGCCAGCGCGTGTTCGTCAGCCGTTGTGTCGATGATGCGGGCAGAAATCGCACCGTCGAAATTCTCGGTCCGCTCGAAGCCAGACTTCAGAAAACAGGCCCCGGCGCGGGTGTTGAAGGTCAGGGCCTTACAGGCCGGATTGCCCATGCAGATCTGCCGGCAATTGCGAAAGGTCGTATCGAAAACAGACCCGATGTCGCCGCCGTAATAGTCTTTGCCGATTTCAGTCACCAGCCGTCGGTCCGGCATGGGGCTTTCCTGCGCCGCCACAGGGGTGGCCAGGGGCGCAACCATGGTGGCGGCCAACAGGATCGGGGTGCAGAAAGTGGCGAGCAGACGGTTCATGTCACGGTCTCCGGACAGTGTCGGTTGCCGGAAGTGTTACATCCAGAGGGATTCGCGTCGAGGCGCCGCGTTGTGGTTTTTTTCTGCAGAGAACGGGGCGGATTTACGTTTTGCTAACCAATTCGCTCGGCCGTCCACTCTGAAGTTCGGTTGGATTAGGAACTTGTTAACCATGACTTCGTTAAATTCAGCCATTGGGGGAGAAGACAGTCATGAATGTCGAGATCCTCGATTATGTGATGTTGCCGATCGTTGTGCTGGATCGCAGCCGGGATGGGCATTTTCGCTATGTCTGGCTGAACCGTGCGGCCAGCGAGTCTTCCGGGTATTCAGTTGCTGATCTGCAAATGCGCCGGGCGTCGGAAATGTTTCCCGGCAGGATCGGCACCTATATGGAGGAGCATCAGCAGAATGCCGCCCGTAGCGGCAAGCCTTATACCTATACCTACTCTGTCGACACGCCCGCAGGCAGACGCAGTTACGAGGCGCGGCTTTATCCGGTTTGCAACGAAAACGGCAAGGCGACCAGGATCATCAGCAACCTGGCCGATCTGACCGAGAACCGTGAGTTGATAGAGGATCGGGTGCATCAAGATACCAGCCGCATTCAGATGCAGGATGATGCCGAGCGGTTCGTTTCGATGGCGGCGCACGATTTGCGGTCACCTATGCGCAATGTCAGCACCATTGCTGCAATGCTGCGCGAGGATTTCCAGGACCATGGCGACGGCAAACTTGAACTGATCGGCATGCTGGAAGACGTATCGCTGAAGGCGTCGACGCTGATCCGGGATGTACTGGCCTATGCGCGCACCCTGGATGTTTGGAACAATCGCCAATCGTTCGGATTGCAGGGACTTTGCCGGGACATATTTGCGGTGCTCGATCCCCATGGTGCCCATGACCTTCGCTGCGACGATGCGTTTCTCAGCGCCGACAAGGTGGTGCTGCACATCATTCTGCGGAACCTGGTCGACAACGCGCTGAAACACGCCGAAACAGAGGCGATTTCACTGCGCATTTCGGTTTCGGAGGCAGAGGCCGGCGACGGGATGTTGGAGTTTGGAGTGCGGGACAACGGGTCCGGTTTCGATGACGTGTCCATAGCTTTTTTGGATGGTGGCGATTTCCGATATGGCAGCGGGTTCGGGTTGCTGGGCCTGCGGCGGTTGATCCATGCGCGTGGCGGCACGATCTGGGTGGCGCCGCCCCGGCCCGGGGCGGGTGCCGAGGTGCACTTTACGCTTGCGGGCGTTCGCCAGGCAAAAGATCACTCGATATCGACCGATGATGCCGCCTGACGCGACACTGTGGCCGCCGGGTCAATGTGGTCGCCGGGTCAAACTGGTCGCCGGGGCAATTTAGAATCATTCTTGATTTTCCCGACAATTGCGCTCATGTTTACGCCCCCAGTAGGAGGCTGCCCGAATGTTCATCCAAACCGAAGCAACACCGAACCCCGCCACGTTGAAATTTGTGCCGGGCCAGACGGTCATGCAGACGGGTTCCGCCGACTTTCCAAGCTCGGATCAGGCGTCGGCTTCGCCGCTGGCGCAGCGCATTTTTGCGGTCCAGGGCGTGGTTGGGGTGTTCCTGGGGCCGGACTTCGTTTCGGTATCCAAGAACGACACGGTCGATTGGGCGCATATCAAGCCCGCGATCCTGGGCGCGATCATGGAGCACTATCAGTCCGGCGATCCGGTCCTGGCCGGACAGGGTGTCCCCGATGGCGACGGTCATGCCGACCACGATGGTCCGGATTCCGAAGTTGTCGGCCAGATCAAGGAACTGCTGGACACACGGGTGCGCCCGGCCGTTGCGCAGGATGGCGGCGACATCACCTTCCACGGGTTCGATTCCGGTGTGGTCTATCTGGCCATGAAGGGTGCGTGCGCGGGATGCCCGTCATCGACGATGACGCTGAAGCACGGCATCGAAAACCTGCTGCGCCACTATATCCCGGAAGTGACGGAAGTTCGTCCGGTCGGCGTCGAGTTCTGATCCAACTCTCGTGATCCTTGGCATCGATACATCTGCCGATCAGTGTGCGGTTGCGCTGGTCGGGGATGGCAAGCTGTGGCAGCGCAGCGAGGCGATGACGCGCGGCCATGCCGATGCCTTGATCCCGATGATCGAAGCGGTTCTGCAAGAGGCAGGGGCGGTGTTTGGCGACGTGACACGCATCGCTGTTTGCACCGGCCCCGGGTCTTTCACCGGCATTCGGGCGGGGATAGCGGCGGCAAGGGGTTTGGCGTTGGGACTGGATGTTCCGGCGATCGGCATCTCGCGGCTGGAGCTGCTGGCCGAGGCGCAAGCCGGTGAGGTTGCGGTCCCGCTGCGGGGGCGCAATTGGGCGGTTCAGATGTTTTCAGGCGATGGTCCGGAAGGCGCCCCTTCGTTGCAGGAACGCGGTGAGATCAGCGCAGGCGATCTGACCGCCGCTTTGCCAGACCCCGCAACGATTGCGCGGCTGGGTGCACAGGCGACGCCTGGCGGGCGCCCGGCGCCGCTGTATCTGCGCCCCGCCGATGCGGCGCCGCCATCGGAGCAACCAGCACCGATCCTGGACCCATGATCCGGCTGATTTTCACGGATGTATTCGACGCGATGCGGCTGGTTCAGATCGGGCGTGCGGCGGCGCATGGCGGGGATTACCCGTGGAATGTCTTCGATTATATCGTGCGCGGTGCCATGCCGGGTGCCCTGCTTTCGGCGGATAGCCGGGTCGAGTTTGGCTTTATCTCGCTGCAATGCGCTGCGGACGAGGCCGAGATTCTGAACATCGCGACGGCCCCTGCAGCGCGGCGCCAGGGATTGGGCCGCGCCCTGCTGACCGAGGGAGAACGCCTGGTGCGCGAACGCGGCGTAGGCCGGATTTTCCTGGAGGTTGCGGCAGACAATCTGCCTGCACAGGGGCTGTACGGCCGGTTCGGATACGCCCAGGTCGGTGAACGCAAGGCCTATTACAAGCGCCCGGATGGCAGCCGAATGGATGCTTTGGTGCTGGCCAAGGATCTGGGGGCGGTGGACGGTCAGGGCGGCTGATCAGAACCGGCAATCAGTGCGGCAGATCAGAACCACCGATCAGAACCACCGATCAGAACCACTGGCCCGGTTCGATCATTCCCAATTCCAGAAGTTGCCGCGAGGACCAGTCGAACGGTACCGACCCCTGCCACATCAGATCGCTGGCAACATCGGCAAAACCGGGATGGGCAGTTATCCGGTAACTGCGGCGCAGCGACATGACGGCGCCGGTCGGGCTGTTGTGCCAAGGGCAGGAAACCGAATCGAAGTCGGGGTGTCCAAACCGCCAGAACCGGTCCAGCGTCATCCCTTCTTCGACCTTTATCAGCGTGCTGCGCCCGATCTGGTGCATCTCGGCCGGGGACAGTTCTTCAAACCGCCAGCCCAGCCCGCCATGCAGGTTCAGCCCCTTGTCCGCAATCGGGAACGGTTGATAGCCGATGCGGTCGAAATGCAGCCCGCAGTCTTTCGGGTCCTGATCGCCGCGCGGCATCTGGGCGGCATAAAGATCGAGCGCATAACAGTAGAGCATCTTGCGCCGTTCATCGGTCAGAAAGCCTGTAAGCTCGGCCAGATTGCGGCTTTCGGCGAATGGGTAGAACAAAAACTCCCCCGCCCAAAGCCACGTCACCCAACGCCCGGTCAATGCTTTCAGCACCTCGGTCAGGGCTTTGTGGGCGCGAGGTTCGGGGTTCTGGGCAATCCGGACATGGGGTCGGCCATCGGTATCGATCGGTCCGCAATCACCAATCGTTACCACCGCCGCCGCGCCCTGTGCGATCAGGTGCGAAATGCTGTTCTGCGCGTGGCGCGGCGAGTCACACAATACGACTGCGGTCATTGCCATCGGCAGCTTGGTGCGCGCGCGGGCGAACTCTCGGACGGTTTGAAACTGCATTCTGGGTCCGCTGATCGGTTGCAGATTTCTAGTCTGCCGCGCGGTTGTTGTCATTTGGGTTAATGGCCGCATCCGTGCCGCTTGCAGGGGGCACGCCTCGGCGCTAGGTTCGCGCGCAAATTTCGGGCCGCAGATGGCGGCTGGCTGGGAGAGTGAAATGACCGCGAAGACCCTGTATGACAAGATCTGGGATGCACATGTGGCGGACGAGGCCGACGACGGCACCTGCCTTCTGTATATCGACCGGCATCTGGTTCACGAGGTCACAAGCCCGCAGGCGTTCGAAGGGCTGCGCATGGCGGGCCGCAAGGTTCGTGCGCCCGAGGCGACGATTGCCGTGCCCGACCACAATATTGCAACGACCAAGGACCGGCTGGAAGGCATCAAGGACGAGCAGTCCCGCATTCAGGTCGAGGCGCTGCGGAAGAACTGTGCCGACTTTGGCATCACGCTTTGGGATGTCGACGATGTGCGCCAGGGCATCGTGCACATCATCGGCCCGGAACAGGGACTGACCCAGCCGGGCATGACCATCGTCTGCGGCGACAGCCACACCGCGACCCACGGTGCCTTTGGCGCGTTGGCCCACGGCATCGGAACGTCGGAGGTCGAGCATGTCCTGGCGACCCAGACGCTGGTGCAGAAGAAGTCGCTGAACATGAAGGTCGAGATCACCGGGCAATTGGCGCCGGGTGTGACCGCCAAGGACATCACCATGACGGTGATCGGCCATACCGGAACCGCGGGCGGCACCGGGCATGTGATCGAATACTGCGGCGAGGCCATCGAAGGGCTGTCGATGGAAGGGCGCATGACCGTCTGCAATATGGCGATCGAGGGGGGCGCGCGTGCCGGTCTGGTCGCCCCTGACGAGAAGACGATTGCCTATATGAAAGGGCGCCCGTTCGCGCCGTCAGATGCCCATTGGGATCAGGCGGTTGCGTGGTGGAAGACGCTGTTCACCGACGAAGGCGCACATTTCGACAAGGTCGTGACGCTGCGCGGTGAAGACATCGCGCCGGTCGTGACCTGGGGCACCTCGCCAGAGGATGTTCTGCCGATCACCGGGGTCGTGCCCGATCCGGCCGAGATCGACGACGAAGGCAGGGCCAATGCGGCACGCCGGTCGCTGGACTATATGGGGCTGACGCCGGGGACCAAGCTGTCGGATATCGAAGTCGACACGATCTTTATCGGGTCCTGTACCAACGGCCGGATCGAGGATCTGCGCGAAGTTGCCAAGGTGATGGAAGGGCGCCGCGTCAAAGACGGGCTGCGCGCCATGATCGTGCCGGGGTCCGGTCTTGTCCGCGCACAGGCCGAGCAGGAGGGCCTGTTGGCCAAGTTGGAGGAGGCCGGTTTCGACTTCCGTCTGGCGGGCTGTTCGATGTGCCTTGGCATGAACCCGGACCAGTTGGTGGCGGGCGAGCGCTGTGCGTCGACCTCGAACCGGAATTTCATGGGCCGTCAGGGTCCGGGCGGACGCACGCATCTGGTCTCTCCCGGCATGGCGGCGGCGGCGGCGGTTACGGGCCGTCTGACCGATGTTCGGGACCTGGGCTGATATTGCGGCCCGGCGGGGTGCGATAGGTGCGCCTGCTGCCGAAATTGCTTCGCAAGGCGGTCAAAACGGGCCGACTGACGCTGCATGGGCCGAACGGTTTTAGTGAAGTGATCGGCGGGCAAGGGCCCGGGCCGGAGGTGACTATCCGCGTTACCGACCCGTCGCTGGACTGGAAAATCGCGCTGAACCCCGAGCTGAAAGCCGCCGAGGCCTATATGGATGGTGGTTTGGTGGTCGAGGGCGGGACGATCCACGACCTGCTGACCTTGTTCTTTCACAACAAACGCCATTTCGACCTGACACCCAGCCAGATTTTCTGGCGCGGTGTTGCCCGCAACGGCCGGCGGATTTTGCAGCACAACCCGGTCGCCCGGGCGCGGCGGAATGCGGCGCATCACTATGATCTGGGCAACGATTTCTACCGGCTGTGGCTGGATCCCGACATGCAGTATTCCTGTGCCTACTGGGAAGACGGGGTCGAAACGCTGGAGCAGGCGCAAACAGCGAAGAAACGCCATATTGCCGCCAAGCTGGCGCTGAAGCCGGGGCAGCGGGTGCTGGATATCGGATGCGGCTGGGGCGGAATGGCGCTTTATCTGGCGGCGATGGCGGATGTCCACGTTGTTGGCGTCACGCTGGCCGAGGAGCAATTGGCCGTTGCGCGCCGCCGGGCCGAGATTTTGGGGTTGTCGGACCGGGTCGAGTTTCGGCTGCAGGATTATCGCGAAGTGCCGGAGACGTTCGATCGCGTCGTGTCGGTGGGGATGCTGGAGCATGTGGGTGCCCACCATCTGACCGATTACTTTCTGGGTGTGCGCGATCGGTTGGGACCGGACGGGGTTGCGCTTATTCATTCGATCAGCACCAAGGCGCCGCCGGGTGTTACCGGGCCGTTTATCCGGAAATACATTTTTCCCGGCGGATATGCGCCGACGCTGTCCGAGACATTTGCGTCGATCGAGAAAGCCGGGCTGTGGCCGTTGGATAACGAGATCTGGCGGGTTCACTATGCCCGGACGCTGGAGGAATGGCGCAATCGTTTTGATGCCGTGCGCCCGCAGGTGGTCGACATGTTCGACGAGCGTTTCGCCCGAATGTGGGAACAATATCTGAGCGCGTGCCAGTGTGTCTTCGATTTCGGCGCGTCTCTGGTCTTTCAAATCCAGTTGGGCCGCGAACGGGACGGCGTGCCGTTTACGCGTGACTATTTGGCCGACGCCAAGGCGGAACTTGCCGCCCATGAACCCGAATGGATCGAACGCATATCGGATTCGACATCCCAGGCGCTGACTGCACCGGATGGGGGCGCCTGACTGGATCAGTCAAGCCGGCGAACGCCCTGGGATGTAAGGGGCGGCGCCACAATGGTTTCGTCTTCCAGGACCGTGTCGACCGAAAAGACGGTATCCTCGTTCAAGTGATCGTCGAACAGGCGGAACCGGTGGGTCAGGATCATCGTGTCCTTTCCCAGCGCGTTGAAGAACAACTGATGGGTCGATGCGCAATGATCCTCCTCGCCTTCCAGGAAGTCCGCGTCTTCGCTGACGACCCGATTGAACGATGCTTCGTTCAACTGACCGCTGAAGGATGTGCCGACCAGTTTGTCTGGTGACGAATCGAACAGCGTGCGGGCGTTGGCATATCCGATGCTGAGGATCGTGCCGTCGCGGCGGCGCTGCGCGAAGAAAAGCGAATCGCCGATCGCAAGATCGCTGTCCGCCCCTTTCAGTCCTATGGGAAGCTGGGTTTCGACAAACATCATTGTCGCGCCGCGCAACTGGCCGTCCTGGTTGGAAAATGGCGCGCATTTCAACCGAAAGAGGCTGTTGCCGGTCAGCACGTTCTTCGAGACGACCCTACCCAGATGCAGCGACTCGTTGCACAGCTCGGCCAGTGGCGGAAACCCTTCCGGGATGTGCATCTGGCTGAGATGCGGACGGTCCGGCGAGCGGCGCATTTTGAAGAGTTCGACCCCGGTATCGTTTGCTTTGACGACCTGAAGTGCCAGATCGATCACCAGGAGCGGCGAGGCGACCGAATTGATAACTGCATCCTGTTCATCGGTCAGCGCCGTCAGTTCGGTTGTCGAGACTTGGAGTTCCTCGTTGACCGTGACCAACTCTTCGTTGGTCGATTGCAATTCCTCGTTCGAGGTTTCCAGCTCTTCGTTGGTTGCCTGAAGCTCTTCATTCGACGATTGCAGTTCCTCGTTCGTCGCCTGAAGCTGTTCGTTCGAGGTTTCCAGTTCCTCGATCGCCTGCTGTAGTTCCTCGCGGGTCGAACTCAGCTCGAACTCCAGCATTTCAATGTGCCGTGTCGTGCGGCCGTCCTCGATGTCGATCTTGGTGCGGATCTTCTGTTTTTCGTCGCGAACACGCTGAATCGTGACCAGCGCGAATTCTTCATCGAGATTGGGCGATGTCAGGGGAAACGCCTCTAACTGCACACTCTCGTCGTCCGTCTCGGACAGCTTGTGCAGCGATCCGCGGCGTCTTTCGTTGCGCTTTAGAGCGACCGTGACCAGGGTGCGGACCTCTTGCCCCAGTTCCGGGATCAAGACCGAGGCATTGAATTGCAGCCGCGAACGGTCGTTCAGTGACAGGTACCGGCTGACATCGCCATAGACCCGCACGATCCGGTGGTCGTCGGAAAACAGCAGCGCATTCGGTCCGACCGCTCCGGCCAGACTGTCGAACATCGCCCGGTCGAATACGTCGGTGATCCCTTCATCGACACGGCGTTCGCGTTCGTTGGGTGTCGCGCGGCGCGCATACCGGTTGTGGGCGTTCGAGATCAACTGATCTTTCGCGTTGGAATGATAGCGCTTGCGATAAAGATGCGCCTCACGCGAGACGGTCTTGAACAGATCTTCCGAAACCGAAACGGTTTCTGCGGTTCCCAGGAACAGCGCGCCTTCCGCGGTCAATGAATAGTGCAGCCGTGACAGTGCCTTCCGCTGCATCGAAGAGATAAAGTAGATCAGCAGGTTCCGGCAGCAGATCAGATCCAGATGCAAAAACGGCGGGTCCTGGCAAAGGTTGTGTTCCGAGAACAGGATCACTTCCTTGAGGGCCGGGTGGACGGTCAGCGAACCCTCGCTGCGCGAGAAATATTTGTCCGCCAATTGATCGGGAATGTCGTTCAGCGACGTCAGCGGGTATTGGCCCTTTCGGGCAGCCTCCAGTGCGTTCCGGTCGATGTCGGTGGCAAAGATCTGCAGCCGGTCCTTGGTCAGTTCCGACGGCCCGCCCAATGCCTCGGCAAACAGGATGGCGACAGAATAGGCTTCCTCGCCCGTCGCACAGCCAACGTTCCAGACGCGCAGTGTACGGTCGCCGTTATCCTCGACCATCTTGCGGACCAGGGGTATCAGCGAGAAAAACTCGTTCGGGTCGCGAAAGAACCGCGTGACCGAGATCAGCAGGTCGTTGAAAAGCGCATCGACCTCGCGCGGGTTTGACCGGCAATACTTGGTGTATTCGCGTTGGCCCGAAATCCCCTGTGCCATCATGCGCCGTTCAAGCCGGCGTTGAATTGTCGACGGCTTGTATTCCCGGAAGTCGACCCGGGTGCGTGCAAGAACGATCTGCAGCAATTCGGCCATCGGGTGTTGGGTGATGTCGTTCGAGCGGAAATGATCCAGATCCCGGGGCATCGAGAGAATACGTTCCAGATGCGTCCCGATCTGAATCGGCGACAGGACCAGATCGATCAACCCTGTTTCGACGGCCGCCACCGGCATGCCATCATATTTTGCGGTCTTGTCGTCCTGGGCGATTGTGATGCCGCCTGCGGCGCGAATCGCGCGGATGCCGTTCGACCCGTCGGATCCGGTTCCCGAAAGCACAACACCGACCGAGTGTTCGCCATGGGAGGTCGCCGCGCTGGCGAAAAACCGGTCAATCGATGGTTTGGGCGCCGCATGATCGGCGCGCGGAACTTCCAGTTCCAGCAGTCCATCCCGGAACACGATGTCACGGTTGGGCGGTGTGACATAGATCACGTTGGGTTCGGGCCGCGTGCCCGAGATCACATCGAAGACCGGCAGCGATGTTTCGCGCGCGATCAGGGCGGTCAACATACTTTTGTGGTCCGGCGACATATGCTGAACGACGACATAGGTCGCAGGGATGCCAAGCGGCAGGTTCTTGACGAGCTCGCGAATTGCTTCGAGCCCGCCGGCAGACGCACCGATCCCGACCAGATAGACGTCGGCTTGCTGGCCATCGTTCTGCGGATCTTCGGGGATTTCTTTTACTTCTGTATCCATAGCCTTTGCCCCGGTCGATAGCGATACAACCGCAGTCCGATGCTGATCTATAGCGCTGTCTCGTTAAGGGATTCTTAACTCCGTCTTAACCGGGCATTAACTGGCAGAAGTGTCTAAAATTTTAACCGCCCATTCAGAAGTTTGGCTCAGGTTTGACTCAGGGCTAAGGCGATAATCGAATCGTCACGGACGAGTACACGAACACGGAGCGCACCATGCGTGATATTGCGACGAGTTCTCGCGCGCACACTCCCGAGAAACTGATCATCAACTTGTGGAAGAATCCCGATGGCGCAATTTTTGCGCGCAGTGTTGAGATCGTCGACAAGATTTCGCGGGTCAGATTTTCGTTCAACGCCGATTGTGTGATCGAAAGCGTCTTTGACACCCGCGCGATGTCGGAAATTCGCGACATCGTCGACCGCACGACCGAACAGCGCGGCATTCTGATGTTGCCCGATCTGAGGATCAATCTGAAGGATCTGATCCTGGAAGGTTGCCGGGTGATGGTGACGGCGGCGGAGGACGGGATCGAAACGATCATGGTCCGGTTCGTGAAATATTTCGGACGGGTTTTGTCCCTGTTCCGCGACGGCTTTTCGCATCGGGACTGCTTGGCGGATAGCGCGGTTGATCAAGCCATTTCAGCGTTGGAGAAGGTCTATCTGCCGCTCAGAAATTTCTCGGTTTATCTCGACGATCTGCTCGTGAATTTTCCACATCTTCTGGACCGTGAGAAGATCACCTTCTTGCGGCGGATCAGGGAAGAAATGCACGAGATGGGCCATATCTCGGACCTGATCGTTCACTATGTGAACACGCAAGGTGTGCTGGACCGTGACGGCGCCGGCTATCCCAGCAGGTTTGAGGCGCGAAGCGTCGATCCGCCCGGCCGCATCGAGCAACGAAGTCCCCCGGGCGATCTAAGCACCTTGCCGCCAAGATTGGTCATGGATGGGGTCGAGGATTGACGGGCTGGCGAGCCGCTGACGTAGTCGGTTCGGGCCGATCGAGCGGAATTGACGACCTTAGGCCGAACAGCGCGCCCCGCCCAGAACACAGAACTTGGCACAGTGCGGGTGGTTCAAAGTGACCGGCGCCGCGGCCTCTTTCAACGTCTGACCGAGTTCGAACTGCGGGTCATAAGCCAGCAAGGTGCAGGCCAGCACTGACGGGTGTTCCGCACCGCGGCGCTTTACGACCATCCGCGCGTTCGAGCACATGACATCAGCCGGGTCCTTGTCCAGAATGCCCCAGCAAGCGGTCGTGAATTCCGGGACTTCAGCGGTTTCATCCATTTCAGGAAACAGCACCAGTTCAGCGGGATGATCAGCGTCTATCGCGAAATTTTCGGCGGCGAAGAGCTTTGCGAACCCCGCGCGGGTATCGGCTTCCTCCTCGCCCCACATGGTCCGGCCGGCAGCGCTTATGGCGACATTGTTGGCAGCCAGCCAGCGCATCCCGTCTAACGTCTTGGCGAATGTTCCCTGGCCGCGCTCACGGTCGTGCAACTCGGCGCTGTAGTGGTCAATTGAAACGCGCAGTGTCAGCTTGCCCGGATATTCCGCGGCCAGCCGGGCGATTTCGCCGCGAACCGAGGGGCGCATCATCGGGCGCATCGCATTGGTCAGAATCAGAACCTCGAAGCCGCGGTTCAACGCGGCTTCAGCCATCGCGCTCATGTCCGGGTTCATGAACGGCTCGCCCCCGGTAAAACCGATCTCGCGAACAGGCCAACCAAGACCGGTAATCTCGCACAGGTAGGTCTCGACTTCGGACAGGTTCAGATAAACCAGCGCGTCATTGGTCGGGCTGGACAGGATATAGCAATTGGCGCATTCGATATTGCACAGCGTGCCGGTATTGAACCAAAGCGTTTCCAGCCCGGCGAGCGAAACGGTTGCCCGTTCTTCGCCCTTTGCCGTCACTTTGGGATCTGAAAATTTCGCGGGTAGGGAGCTGCCGTCTGCCATTGTCGTTCCTGTTCGTTCTCGCGGTCCCTTGTGTTGGGCGTGCCAGCCGGGCTGTCAACGCAAGAACCCGCCAGGCCGCCGCCGGTGGCGCAATTGTGAATGGATCATCGCGGGAGTGTTGGAGCGGGTAGCGGGAATCGAACCCGCGCGTTCAGCTTGGGAAGCTGACAGGCTACCATTACATCATACCCGCGCTCGCGCTGCGATATCGAACTGATGTGGGGTTCGCAAGGGCGATTGGGCACAAATAGCGCCCCGGGTCGCTGGACGACGGGGCCGCCGCTGGCGCCCCGCCATTGTTCCGGATCAGCCGAGTTGCGGCAGCAGGCTGTCCATCGACGCTTTGGCATCGCCATAGAACATCCGCGTGTTGTCCTTGAAGAACAGCGGGTTCTCGATACCGGAATAGCCCGTGCCCTGACCCCGTTTGGAAACGAAGACCTGACGGGCTTTCCAGACTTCCAGCACCGGCATCCCGGCAATCGGGCTGCCCGGATCGTCCTGGGCTGCCGGGTTCACGATGTCATTGGCGCCGATGATAATGGCGACATCGGTCTGCGGGAAATCGTCGTTGATCTCTTCCATCTCCAGCACGATGTCGTAGGGGACCCTGGCTTCGGCCAACAGCACGTTCATATGCCCGGGCAGGCGTCCGGCGACCGGGTGGATGGCAAAGCGCACCGTCTTGCCCGCCGCGCGCAGCTTGCGGGTCAATTCGCTGACCGACCCTTGGGCCTGTGCGACCGCCATGCCGTAACCCGGCACAATCACGACACTGTCGGCGTCTTGCAGTGCCGAGGCAACGCCATCGGCATCGATGGCGATCATCTCGCCTTCGGGGCCTTCACCCGCTGCCTGTTGCTCGCCGCCCCATCCGCCGAGGATGACCGAGACAAAGGACCGGTTCATCCCCTTGCACATGATGTAGGACAGGATCGCACCAGACGAGCCGACCAGTGCACCGACCACGATCAGAAGGTCATTGCCCAGCGTGAACCCGATCGCCGCGGCCGCCCAGCCGGAATAGGAGTTCAGCATCGAGACCACGACCGGCATATCGGCGCCGCCGATTGCCATGATCAGGTGCCAGCCGATCGCGCCTGCGATAATGGCCACCAGGATCATGGTCCAGATGCCGGCGCCCGCCACGTACATCCACCCCAGAATGAAGCAGAGGATAAAGGCGCCCAGATTGGTCTGATGGCGGAAGGGCAGGGTCAGCGCCGCGGAGGAGACGCGCCCCGACAGCTTGCCATAGGCGACGATAGAGCCGGTGAACGTGATCGCGCCGATCAGGATGCCGAGGAACAGCTCGACCTTCAGGATATCCATCTCGACCGCTGACTTTTTCGAGATCGTCTTGGCAAATCCCGCCAGGGTGTCGGTGGTCCCTGCCTCCATCGCATCCAGGGCCGCGTTCATGGCCAGATCGGCATTGATGCCGATAAAGACCGCTGCCAGACCGACAAGCGAGTGAAATCCCGCGACCAGTTCCGGCATCTGGGTCATCTGCACCTGCTTGGCGACGAACCCGCCGGCAACGCCGCCGATGACAACCATGACGATCAGAACCCAGTAGTTGTCGACCCCCGGCGCACCGATGGTCGCGCCCACGGCCAGTGCCATGCCGATAATGCCGTACCAGATGGCCCGTTTGGCCTTTTCCATGTTCGACAGCCCGCCAAGGGCCAGGATGAAGAGGATGGCTGCGACCACATAGGCCGCCGAGACAAGTCCGATGCTCATGTTCCCTGTCCCCTCAGCTGCGTTCGAACATGGCCAGCATCCGGCGCGTGACCAGGAAGCCGCCAAAGATATTGACCGATGCCATCAGGATCGAGAGCGCCGCCAGGATGACCACGAAGACCGAACCCGATCCGACCTGTAAGAGCGCACCGACGATGATGATGGAAGAGATGGCGTTTGTGATGGCCATCAACGGCGTGTGCAGCGCGTGGGCGACACCCCAAATTACGTAAAAGCCAACGAAGACCGACAGAACAAAGACGATGAAGTGTTGCATGAAGCTGGCCGGTGCGACCGTGCCGACCAACAGGCACAAGAACCCGCCCACTGCCAGCATCAATGCCGTGCGGTTCAGCGAGCGCTTCATTTCAGCCGCCTCGCGCTCGACCCTTTGGGCCGGGGTTTCATCCGCCTCCTTCTTCTTCGCAGGGGGCGCCGCGATGGCTTTGACCTTGGGCGGCGGCGGCGGGAAGGTGATCTCTCCGTCGTGACAGACCAGGGCGCCGCGGATCACGTCGTCTTCCATGTTGACGAAGGGCGCACCGTTTTTTTCGGGCGTCAGGTCGTCCATCATGTGACGAATGTTCGTGGCGTAAAGTGTCGAGGACTGCGTCGCCATCCGGCTGGGAAAATCGGTGTAACCGACAATGGTGACGCCGTTTTCCGAGACGATCTTTTCGTCTGCAACCGTCAGGGTACAGTTGCCGCCCCGTTCCGCTGCCAGATCGACGATGACCGATCCCGGCTTCATCGCCAGGACCATATCCTCGGTCCACAATTCCGGCGCAGGGCGGCCGGGGATCAGCGCGGTGGTGATGACGATGTCAATCTCGGGTGCCAGTTCGCGGAACTTCGCGAGCTGCTTTTCCCGAAACTCGGGCGAGGAAGGTGCAGCATAGCCGCCGGTCGCGGCGCTGTTCTGGCTGGATTCCTCGAAATCCAGATAGACAAATTCGGCGCCCATGGATTCGATTTGCTCGGCCACCTCGGGCCGGACGTCGAAGGCCAGCGTGATCGCGCCAAGCGATGTCGATGTCCCGATGGCCGCCAATCCGGCCACACCGGCACCGACGACCAGCACCTTGGCAGGCGGCACCTTGCCTGCTGCTGTTACCTGCCCGGTGAAAAACCGCCCGAAATTGTTCCCGGCTTCGATCAGCGCGCGATAACCGGCGATATTTGCCATCGATGACAGGGCGTCCATCTTTTGCGCCCGGCTGATCCGCGGCACCATGTCCATGGCCAGAACCGACATCTTCTTGGCGTTCAGGGCGGCCAGCAGATCTTCGTTCTGGGCGGGCCAAACGAACGAGATCAGGGTCTTGCCCTCGGGCGCGGCGGCAATCTCGGCGTCTGAAGGCTCGCGCACCTTGGCGATCACGTCGGCCTGGTCCCACAAATCGGCAGCGCTGGCGACAACGGAGACACCGGCCGCTTCATAAGCCGCATCGGAAATCGAGGCCCCGGCGCCCGCGCCGGTTTCGATCAGGCAATCATAGCCGAGCTTTTGCAGCCTTGCGGCGCTGTCGGGCGTCAGCGCGACTCGCGCCTCGCCGTCATAGGTTTCCTTGGGCGCGCCGATCTTCATGCTATCCGTCCCCTGGCTGAAACGTCCGGTTTTGGTCCCTGGGACACCTTCCCAAGGCGCTATCGTTAAGTTCGGGACCATAGAAATGATTGTTGTGCCGCAGTCAACGGCGCGTTCCAGGACGTGACGCGTTGGACGGGATCTGAATATTCGCCCAGGCGCGCCCGCAACGCCGATCCGGGCATGACCGGGGCGGATTTCTGAACTAGGTTCAGCATGGGATCAAAGCTTTCCGGGGAAAAGATGACCGAGCATTACGATGATAAGGAAACCCGGGCGCCGGAGGCGCGCGAGGCCGAATTGTTCGCAGCGCTGCAGGGCCAGATTGCCGCCGCAAAGAACGACGCGCCCGCCTGGGCCGCCCATCTGGCCGATGTCGATGCGGTCAGCGTAACCGATCGCGCGGCGTTGGCCCGGTTGCCGGTGCTGCGCAAATCGGCCCTGGTCGAATTGCAAAAGAGCGATCCCCCCTTCGGCGGGTGGACAGCCCGGCCAGCGGCCGAGTTCGACTATGTCTTTCAATCGCCGGGGCCGATTTACGAGCCGGGAATGGCCAGCCCCGACTGGTGGCGGTTTGGCCGGGCGCTTTATGCCGGTGGTCTGCGGTCCAGCGATATCGTGATCAACTGCTTTGCCTATCATCTGACCCCTGCCGGATGCCTGTTCGATTCGGGTGCCCGCGCCGTCGGGGCAACGGTGCTGCCAGGCGGGGTGGGAAACACCGAGGCACAGGTAAACGCCGCCGCCGATGTCGGTGCGACCGCCTATGCCGGAACGCCGGATTTCCTGAAGGTGATGATGGACAAAGCTGCCGAGCTGGGCCGGGAGCTGCGCATCAAGAAAGCCATCGTCGGTGGCGGTCCGCTGTTCCCGCAGGTGCGGCAGTTCTATAAGGAAAACGGGATTTCCTGTGTGCAGGGTTACGGGACGGCGGATCTGGGATCGATCGCTTTCGAAGCCTTGCTGCCCGATGGCAGTCCCAGCCCATGGATGGTTGTCGACGAAGGCGTGATTGTCGAGATTGTCCGCCCAGGCACCGGCGATCCCGTGGCGGAGGGTGAAGTTGGCGAGGTTCTGGTGACGCTGATCAATGCGGATTATCCGCTGATCCGCTTTGCAACCGGCGATATGTCGGCGGTTTATTCCGGTGATCCGTCGCCGGATGGGCGCAGCAATATGCGCATCAAGGGGTGGATGGGCCGCGCTGACCAGACGACCAAGGTAAAGGGCATGTTCGTGCGGCCCGAACAGATCGCCGCAATCGTCGAGCGTCACCCCCAGATTGCCAAGGCGCGCCTGACCGTGGACCGGGACGGCGACGCCGATACCATGGTGCTGGCCGTCGAGACCGGCAGCACCGATTTGGCAGCTATCGAGGCAACCATGCGCGATATCCTTAAACTGCGCGGCACGGTCGAGGCGGCCGCGCCCGGCGCGTTGCCAAATGACGGCAAGGTGATCGACGACGTTCGAAAATTCGATTGAAGCGGGACTGCCTCGTTTCCATGGACAGACGGGAAAGTCCGCGATCCTTCATCGTGGATGCCGAACCTGGGCCAGCACGGCCCTAGCCTTGCCTGCCGATGCCGGGCGTGCGACCTCTTGCGGGCGACATCGCGAGAGGCTGCCATGCACTATTCCCCCGGGACCGATCCTTGCCCGCTGCCGTTCGATCCTTTCAAAAGCTGCACGGTTCCACGCCCCATCGGTTGGCTGTCGACGATTTCGACCGACGGTGTCGTGAACCTGGCGCCGTTCAGCCAATGGCAGAACCTGACCTTCGACCCGCCATTGGTCATGTTCGCCGCCAATCAATTGTCCGACGGGCGGCGCAAGGACACCGTGACGAACGCTGAACAAACCGGGTGGTTTGTTTGGAACATGGCGACGTGGGATCTGCGCGAAGCGGTCAATATTTCGGCGAGCGAGTACCCGCCTGGGGTCAACGAGTTCGCCGAGGCCGGGGTGACAGAGGCGGCGTCAATCGAAGCGCCCGTCCCCCGTGTTGCCGAGAGCCCCTGTCATTTCGAATGCCGTTATCTGTCGACCCACAGCCTGCCGGGCGGGTCGAAGCACGGTGCTGTCAATGTCGTCTATGGCCGGGTCGAGCGCATTCACATCAATGAAGACTTCATCGGTCAGGACGGCAAGCTGGATATCCCGAAGATCGCACCCATCGCCCGCATGGGGTACTATGATTATACGGTGGTTCGCGATGTGTTCGAGATGCGGATCCCAAACGCCTCTGACGCCACGCTGCGGGGTCTTGAGGGCCGCACATGAAACTGCTGCGCATGAAATGGTCACACTTTACCGCGCTGTCTGCCCTTATCCTGATGGTGGCGGTTGTTCCGGCCGCCGCGGGCGGGGCAGCATCGACCTACAACTGCACCGTCGAAAAGTTCACGACGTTTTCGTCGGGCGACCCGGTATTCATCGCGAATAACCTCGAAAAAACATTTACCGTGACGGTTACAGACGAACAGGTCCGGGTGGATATGCAGTCCACGCATTTCCTGGATGGGACGACGATCTATCCGATCACCCAACGCCGGAATACCAGTGTGACCGGTGTTGACGGTGACCCCATTCGGCTGGGTGCGATCACGCTGCCCAAGGACCCGAAGCCCCGCCTTGCGCGCAACGGCTACTTCAATGCGGTCATCAATATTTCGGGAAGCTTTTACAGCAATAACTGGTTATTGCGGTGCTCTGATCAAAACCGCGACGATGACGGGTGAGAATTCTGGGGAAGGAACAGGTATGAAACGACGTTTTTTGCGTTTTCTCGGGGCTGTCGCCGCGTTGATTGCAACGCCCGCCATGGCGGCCGATATGTCGGTACGCGGCTGCGACTATGTCAGCGACATGCGCAACATTGTCGAACCCTGGTCCGAGTATTCGCGCACCTTCTATAACGGTCAGGTCCGCGTTGCGTTGGCCGACACGGTCGAACCGGCCTGCTGTTCATTTCACCTGGTCATTCTGATGCCCGATCCCGAGAGCGAGCTGGGCGATCGCAAATGCGTCGCGATCGGCAGTGGTGACGGCAACGGCTTTTCCGGGTTCGATTTCGATCGCCTGAAAGCAAATTACGATCCGGCGGTCGGTCTGATCCTGTCCGTGCCGCACAGGCGCTATGACCACAATACCGGTGCATCCGGGTCGCTGCGCTTTGGCCGGGTCATCCTGAATCTTTCCACCGGAACGGTCCGCGCCGACTGATTGTGGAAAACTGAACATTCCGAGAACTTTTCTTTTCTTATGGGCCTGCCCGCGCTAGGGTGCGGGCATGACTGGGGCCTTTTTTGAAGAAGATGCCTTCGAGGCCTATGATGCCCCCCTTTCGCAGCGCGCGATGGGGGTTGCGCCCTATTTGCAGGGCCTGAACGAGCCGCAACTGCAAGCGGTCAAGACGCTGGATGGCCCGGTTTTGCTGTTGGCCGGTGCGGGCACGGGTAAAACCCGGGCGCTGACGACCCGCCTGGCCCATCTTATCCATCAACGCCGCGCCTGGCCCAGCCAGATCCTGGCCGTGACCTTTACGAACAAGGCCGCGCGCGAGATGAAGGTTCGTGTCGGTCAGTTGATCGGCGGCGCGGTCGAAGGGATGCCATGGCTGGGCACATTTCATGCGGTTTGCGTCAAGATTTTGCGCCGCCATGCCGAATTGGTCGATCTGAAATCCAGCTTTACGATCCTGGACACCGACGATCAGATCCGGCTGATCAAGCAATTGCTGGATGCCGAGGATATCGACACCAAGCGCTGGCCCGCGCGGATGTTTGCCGCGATGCTGGACCGGTGGAAGAACCGCGCGATTCTGCCCGGCAAAGTGCCGGCCGACGAGACGGGATTTGCCAACGGGCGCGGGGCCGAATTCTATCAGGCCTATCAAGACCGTCTGCGCACACTGAACGCCGTCGATTTTGGCGATCTGCTGTTGCATGTGGTGACGATCCTGCAAACAAATGCCGATGTGCTGGCCGATTTTCAAAACCGGTTCCGCTATATTCTGGTCGACGAGTATCAGGACACGAACGTCGCCCAATACATGCTGTTGCGCCTGTTGGCGGCGGAACACCGCAATATCTGCTGTGTCGGGGATGACGATCAGTCGATCTATGGCTGGCGCGGCGCCGAGGTTGGCAACATCCTGCGGTTTGAAAAGGACTTCCCCGGCGCGGTCGTGATCCGGCTGGAACAGAATTATCGATCGACACCGCACATACTGGCCGCTGCCTCGGGCGTGATCGCGGCCAATCAGGACCGCCTGGGCAAGACCCTGTGGACCGATGCACAGGACGGCGAAAAGGTCCGCCTGATCGGCCATTGGGACGGCGAGGAGGAGGCGCGCTGGATC
This sequence comes from uncultured Limibaculum sp., assembly GCA_951813525.2. Lineage (GTDB taxonomy): Bacteria > Pseudomonadota > Alphaproteobacteria > Rhodobacterales > Rhodobacteraceae > Thermohalobaculum. Next base: position 330,459 of record CATOTJ020000001.1, on the reverse strand, counting down.
GCCGAAGAGATCGAGGCAATGCAACGCGGCACGCGCGGGCACGACCCTGTCGGGCTGGATTGTCAGGCCGTTCTGGTGCGCGCATCCTTTCAGATGCGCGCGTTCGAGGACCGGTTTCTGACCATTGGCCTGCCTTACCGCGTGATCGGCGGGCCACGGTTCTATGAACGTATGGAGATCCGCGATGCCATGGCCTATTTCCGCGTCGCGGTCAGCCCCGACGACGGTTTGGGTCTGGAGCGGATCATCAATACGCCAAAGCGCGGGATCGGCGACAAGGCACTGCAAACGCTGAACCATATCGCCCGGACGAACGGTATCGGCCTTTTGGATGCCTGCCGGTTGGCTGTTGACGAAGGCGCACTGTCCAAACGCGCGAACAAGGCGCTGTCCGAACTGATTGATGGGTTCGACCGGTGGGGCGCGCTGCTGGCTGCCGCCGACGCCGACCATGTGCAGATCGCCGAGATGATGCTGGACGAGTCGGGCTATACCGGGATGTGGGTGAACGACAAAACGCCCGAAGCGCCGGGGCGACTGGAAAACCTGAAGGAGCTGATCAAGGCGCTGGAGGAGTTCGAAAATCTGCAAGGGTTTTTGGAGCATGTCAGCCTGGTCATGGACAACGAGAGCGAGGACGGGACCGAAAAGGTTTCGATCATGACGCTGCACGCCGCCAAGGGTTTGGAGTTTCCGGCAGTCTTTCTGCCGGGATGGGAGGACGGCCTGTTCCCCAGCCAGCGGTCCATGGATGAAAACGGCCTGAAGGGGGTCGAGGAAGAACGCAGGCTTGCCTATGTCGGCATGACCCGGGCCGAGGAACACCTGACCATCAGTTTCGCTGCCAACCGGCACATGTATGGCCGTTGGCAGTCGTCGATGCCGTCGCGCTTTATCGACGAATTGCCGCCCGAGCATGTCGAGGTGCTGACCCCGCCGGGACTTTACGGCGGCAATTACGGTGCCGCCCACGAGACCGCCCAAGGATCGGTGCTGGAGGAACGGGCGGCCACTGCCTCGACCTATAACTCGCCGGGCTGGCGCCGCATGAACGAGCGCCGCGGACGAAAGGGCGTGACGCAGCCACGCGAGGCCCGGAATCTGGTGATCGACGCCGAAGCGATCAGCGCCTTCCAGGAAGGCACCCGCGTCTTCCACCAAAAGTTCGGCTATGGCGAAGTCATGGCCATCGAGGGCGACAAGCTGACCATCGAATTCGACAAGGCCGGTGAAAAGCGGGTTGTGGCGAGTTTTGTGACAACGGCGGAAAGTTCGTCGCAGGACGTGCCGTTTTAGGGGCGGCACGCCCATCCTTTACAGCGATTTACCCGATCGAGGCCTCGCGTACGGGCGTCGATCAGCCGGAACCATCCTCATGCTGCATTACGGTCGGCAATGGTTCGGAGCGTTTCCCTTTGCGTCGGCTGCGCCGATACTTGCTTTGATAACTCCGCCGCTGTTTCGTGACCTCGTAGAGAACGATGCCAGAACTGGTCCCAAGATTGAGGCTTTCGATCATCCCAAACATCGGTACTGCTATGCACATTTCGCTGTTCTCAAGCGCGAAATCGCTGATGCCGCGCCTTTCATTTCCAAACCATACGGCGAGTTTCGTAAACTGCGTGAAATCGGCTTCGTGCAAATAGGCGTTGGTCTTTCCCTTGACGTGCGGCGATGTAACGACCGAAACGAAATCCTTCTTATACTGCGGCGCAATGACTCGGACTCACGGAAGGGGATTTCCGGCCCGATCTTGATCTGATTCACCATGGAAAACAGAGGAGTTTTTGCCATGGGGTCTGCTGTTCAGATCAGATTGGATTATACAGGAACGGATCTTCGACGTCTGGCGCGGAAGAGCGATGAAGCGGATCAGACGCGGCGGCTTCTCGCTCTGGCAGTTGTCCTTGACGGAGGCTCGCGGAGCGATGCGGCGCGCACGGGCGGGGTTGGCCTTCAGGTGATCCGGGATTGGGTGTTGCGGTTCAACGACGGCGGCCCGGATGCGCTGACGACGCGGAAGGCACCGGGCAAGGCACCGCTCCTGACGGCTGAGCAGCGCACCGCGCTCGCGGCGGCGGTCGAGTCAGGCCCGCGTCCCTATCTCGATGGGGTTGTGCGCTGGCGCCTCGTCGACCTTGCGTTCTGGCTATACGAAGAGTTCGGCGTTTCGGTCAGCCGTCATACCGTTGGCCGCGAGTTGCACGCCTTGGGATATCGCAAACTCACAGCGCGCCCGCAGCACTACGCGCAGGATGAGGAGGCGATCGAGATGTTCAAAAAAACTTCGGCGACGTCGTCACAGCCATCCGCATCAAGCGAGGCTGGCCGCCCGTAGAGGTCTGGTTTCAAGATGAAGCCAGGGTCGGCCAGAAGAACAAGATCACACGACGTTGGGCGCGGCGAGGAACGCGTCCCCGTGCGCCACACGATCAGCGGACGAAATGGGCGTATATCTTCGGCGCAATCTGCCCGGCGGAAGGCAAGGGTGCCGGCCTCGTCATGCCGTTCTGCGACACCTATGCCATGGTGGAGCACTTGAAGCTGATCAGCGCCGAAGTCGCCCCAGGCGCACACGCCATCCTGCTGCTCGATCAGGCCGGATGGCACACGACACCGAAGCTCGATGTGCCGGAAAACATCACACTCGTTCCAATCCCGGCCCGGTCGCCAGAACTGAATCCAGTCGAAAACATCTGGCAATTCATACGCGACAACTGGCTCTCAAACCGGGTCTTCAAAAACTACGACGACATCGTCGCGCACTGCTGTGACAGTTGGAACAAGCTCATCGAACAGCCCTGGCGCATCTCATCAATCGGTAGCCGTAAATGGGCCCATGAGTTCTGATCAATGCACGTTAGTATTACGCAGATAATCCAGGCATTCCTCGGTGCTGTCGAAACGCTTCACAAATGTCCATTTGACGGCTGAAACCGATGTTTTCGACAGCGATTTGCGTTCACGCATTTCCTGCCAGTCGTCCGGCAGCGCTTTTCGTGGGTCGACAATATAGACTTTCTCGACGCCCAGCCCATTCGCATTGCGAATAACGGTCCCAATGTTCTTTATGTCTGCCGGATCCTCGATCACGGCGATCAGGTTTTTACACCGAAACGCTTTGATGGCATCGGCGCGTTTTCGCACAGAACTGCGTGACTTCTTCGGCTTATCCTTGTCCATCATGCAGCGATATCACGCGTGGTGAATGATTCAATGCGAGGCGGCGCAACGAGTGGCTGATTGCCGGTTGTTGCGTGGCTCTGGACCGCGCAGCGCCGGCATCTACCCGGCGCAGCACGCATCGCCGAGCTGGATCGGGGGGCATGGTACCGTTGCGTAGGAGCAATAGACACAGCAATCGCCCGGCAGCGGCCTAAGAACGGCTTTGCAGCCTTTACAGTCGTAGAACCACTGACAGGCATTGGTCGGCATCGTTTCGGTTTCGACATGCCCGCATTCCGGGCAGGTGAGGGTCGATTGCAGAACTACTGTGCTCGCTTGCTGCGCCATACTGCAACTCCGATCAGGATCAGTGAGAGTGCCAGGATCGGCAGCAGAACATCGTCGCGATAGACATAGCCGAGCGCGCCGGACATGCCGATCGCGCCGAGCAGCCAAGGCAGGAACGGCGTAAAGCAGCAAATCGCAGCGCCGATCGCACTGGCCACACCGACTTGCATGAGACGATCTTTCATGGTGCGAGCTTAGCACGTCGAAAGGGCAAGCCAAACGCTGCATACCCCGCTTGACACCCCGCCGTGCCCTGTCCAAGCCTGCGGGCTATGAGGGGAATGCAGCCTGTCGTCCATGTGATCGGTCGCCTGACGGCAGCGTTGGGGGTTGCGATGCTGATCCCGGCGCTGATCGATCTGATCGACGAACAGCGCCTTTGGCTGGGCAATGCGGTGGCGGCGCTGCTGACCATTGCCGCCGGAGCCTCGATGGTTGTTCTGACCGTGCGTGACCGGGGGCGCGGGCTGACGCGGCATCAGGCGGTGTTGCTGACGGTGATGGTCTGGGTCGTGCTGCCGATTTTTGGGGCGCTGCCGTTTGTGTTCGGCGCCCCGCAAGCCAACTATACCGCTGCGTTTTTCGAGGCGATGTCAGGGTTGACGACAACCGGTGCGACGGCGTTCGAGAACCTGGATACTTCGCCGCGCGGCATGTTGCTGTGGCGAGCCATGCTGCAGTGGTTCGGCGGGGTCGGCATCGTGGCTGTCGCGATGGTGTTCCTGCCGGTCCTGAAGATCGGGGGCATGCAGTTCTTCCGGTCCGAAAGCTTTGATCTGATCGGCGATATCTTGCCGCGCGCGGCCGAGGCGGCAGGCCAGCTTTTCTATATCTATTTCGGTCTGACGGTGGCTTGTGTGCTGGCCTATTCGGCGGCCGGAATGACGCCGTTCGATGCGATCTGCCATGCCATGACCACGGTATCCACGGGCGGCATGGGCAATTATGACCGATCCTTTGCCGATCTTGGCCCCGCGGCGCAATACGCCGCCGTTGTCTTCATGGCTCTGGCCGCGATGCCGTTTCTGCGCCTGATGCAGATCGCCCGTGGGCGGGTCGGCCCGATGTGGCGCGATGCCCAGATCCGCGGGTTCCTGTCAATCATCGGCGTTGTCGGCGCGATCATGGTGGCCTGGCTGACATTGGAGGATCAGCGCGACCTGGAGCCAGCGCTGCGGTCGTCGCTGTTCAATGTGACCGCGATCCTGACCGGCACGGGGTATGCATCGGAAGACTTTTTCGGGTGGGGCGGCTTTCCGGTGGCGCTGTTCTTCATACTGGCCCTGATCGGCGGGTGCGCGGGTTCGACGTCGTGTTCGGCCAAGGTTTTCCGGTACCAGATTCTGCTGGGCGCGTTGCGGGTGCAACTGCGCCGGATCCATGCCCCGCACGGGGTCTATCCGCTGCGCTATCAGGGCCGGACGGTCGAGGCCGACGTGCTGTCCTCGGTCATGGGGTATTTCCTGGTCTTTGCGGCTGCGCTGGCGACCTGGGCGATCCTGTTGTCTTTGACCGGCCTGGACACGATCACGTCGATCTCGGGCGCGGTGGCGTCATTGGCCAATGTCGGCCCGGGGCTGGGCGAGGAAATCGGTCCCGGCGGCAACTATGCCAAGATCGAGCCGGCGGCGAAGTGGATTCTGGCCGCGGGTATGTTACTGGGTCGGCTGGAGTTTATGTCGGTGCTGGTTCTGTTTACGCCGATTTTCTGGCGGCGGTGAACATTCGCGCATGTCAGAACCCCACCGAAACGTCCCAACGCCCATGGGCAGATGAAGATCAGGAGCGCGCCGATGATCCCCTCTCAGATGACTGCTGTCGTGCTGACCGGCCATGGCGGGTTGGACATGCTGGAATACCGCACCGATGTGCCGGTTCCGGCGCTGGGCCCGGAAGACGTGCTGATCCGGGTCGCTGCAGCGGGGATGAACAACACCGATGTCAACACCCGGATCGGGTGGTATTCGAAGGCGGTGACGTCCGACACCAATGCCGGTGGGGCCGGGGGGTTCGAGACGGTCGATGACGACGATGCGACCTGGTCAGGGACACCGATGCAGTTTCCGCGGATTCAGGGCGCCGATATATGCGGGCGGATCGTTGCCACAGGTGCGGATGTCGATCCGGGGCGGGTCGGCCAGCGGGTGATCGTGCGCTCGCTGATGGATGTTGGCCTCGAGGATCAGCCTTTCATGTGCCGCACGATCGGCAGCGAGATGGATGGCGGGTTCGCGCAGTATTGCGCGGCGCCTGCGCGCGAAACCTATACTATCGACTGCGATTGGTCGGATGTCGAGCTTGCGTCGATCCCGTGCGCTTACTCGACCGCCGAGGGGATGTTGCACCGGGTCGGTCTGGGCGCCGAGCGCGTGTTGATCACCGGTGCGTCGGGCGGTGTCGGTTCGGCGGCGATCCAGCTGGCCAAACGGCGCGGCGCCGAGGTCGTGGCGGTTTCGTCCCTTTCCAAAGCGGATGACGTGCGGGCGCTGGGCGTTGATCAGATCATCGACCGTGATGCCGACCTGATTGCCGAACTGGGCGAGATGTCGGTCGATGTTGTTGTCGACCTGGTCGCCGGACCGCAGTGGCCATCTTTTCTGGATCTGCTGCGCCGTGGCGGCCGGTATGTTACCTCGGGCGCCATCGCCGGGCCGATTGTCGAGTTGGATGTCCGCACGCTTTACCTGAAGGATCTGACGCTGATCGGCAGCACCTATCAGGAGAAGGTGGTTTTCGAGAATCTGGTTTCCTATATCGAGCGCGGCGAGATTCGCCCGGTCATCTCTGGGACCTATCCGCTGAGCGAGATTGCCGCGGCCCAGGAGGAATTCCTGAACAAGAAACATACCGGCAAGCTGGTTCTGACGATCCCTGGGAACGAATAGGCCGCAGGCACCTGCCACGGCACGCGTGCGGGTAACGTCAATCGTCTGTTGGCCTGAAGGGCAAGATATGGGGGGCCTGGCTGTGGGGGCATCCGGCCTGTGCCGGGCGGCCCGATTGACCTAGCCGAATGTCGGGAAGAACTTTCCTTTGGGCGAGAGCGTGAAGATCTCGCATCCGTCCTCGGTCACGCCGATGGAGTGTTCGAACTGAGCCGACAGGGACTTGTCACGGGTCACGGCGGTCCAGCCATCGGCCAGGGTCTTGGTTTGCGGCGATCCCAAGTTCACCATAGGCTCGATTGTGAAGAACATGCCGGGGCGCAGAACGGCCCCGTCGCCGGGGCGCCCATAGTGCAGGACATTGGGCGCGTCGTGAAAGACCCGGCCCAATCCATGGCCGCAGAAATCGCGCACGACACCGCAGCGCTCGCCCTCGGCAAACGATTGGATCGCGTGGCCGATATCGCCGAATGTGGCGCCGGGTTTTACGGCGGCAATGCCGCGCATCAACGCCTCGTGCGTCACGTTGATCAATCGTTCGGCCTTGCGGTTGGGTCGACCCGCCACATAGATGCGGCTGGTATCGCCATACCAGCCATCGACAATCGCGGTGACATCAATGTTCAGGATATCACCGGTCCTTAACCGCTTGGGTCCCGGAATGCCGTGACAGACCACATGATTGACCGAAATGCAGCTGGCATGCTGATAGCCGCGATAACCGATCGTGGCCGATGTTGCGCCGGCCGCCTCGACGAATTCCTGGATCAGACGATCCAGTTCGTCGGTCGTCTGGCCCGGAACCACATGCGGCCCGATCATATCGAGACAGCGGGCCACAAGGTTTCCGGCTTTCATCATGCCGGCGAAATCTTCGGTGCTGTGCAGACGGATACCTTCCGCCGTGCGTTGTTCGTGCCCCTTGGACAAGAGGTTGGATTGCTTCATGTTTTCACGCGCGCGGCTGGTCCCTGAAAGGGTAGCGCGCGCCCCAGGCTGATTCGCTTTGACGATAGAATAGCGCGATATACCAATGGTTCGACACCTTCCGCGTGCGCATTGCGGAAAGCCTCCGCATAGGACGGGTCCAGATCTTCGGCCAGCATCATACGGTCGCAGTCATCGCGTTGCACCACATAGAGCATAACCGACCGGTGCCCGGCCCGGACCATCGCGGCCAGTTCGCGCAGGTGTTTGGCCCCGCGGGCGGTGACGCAATCGGGAAACTCGGCCAGTCCCGGATGTCGCATCAGGTGGACGTTCTTGACTTCGACATAGGTGTGCCGCGGCCCGGTTAACAGAAAGTCGATACGGGAGTTTTCGCCATAGCGTTGCTCTGGGCGGATCTCGTCATAGGGCTCCAGTTCCGGGATCGCGCGGGCGTGGAGTGCCTCGGCGACGATTTTGTTCGGTACGCTTGTGTCGATCCCGGCCAATCCGCCTGGTAGTTCGACCAGACGCCAGGCGTGTTTCAGTTTTCGCTTGGGGTTGTCATTCGGTTCGACCCAAACCCGCAGCCCCGGCTGGTTCAGGCCCAGCATGGCGCCGGGATTGGCGCAGTGCGCCGTCACTTCGCGGCCGTCCGCCAACTCGACATCGGCCAGGAAGCGTTTATATCGGCGGATCAATCGGCCTGGGACCAGGGGTGTTTCGAACTCCATGGGCCGCAAGTATAAGTTTGGGGGAGCCGGGACAATGAGCCAACCGACCGCAGCCATGTTGGTGATCGGCGACGAAATTCTGTCGGGCCGGACCCGGGATTCGAACGCCAATCATCTGGCGAAAGTGATGACCGAGATCGGAGTGAGCCTGATCGAAGTGCGCTTTGTCGGCGACGAGAAAGACGAAATCGTCAATGCTGTCAATGCGTTGCGACAAAAGGCAGACCGCGTGTTTACCTCTGGCGGGATCGGACCGACCCATGACGACATAACCGCGGATGCTGTCGCGGCGGCGTTCGGGGCGCCGATTGATGTGCGCGGCGATGCGTTGGCGATCCTGCAGGACCGTTATGCCAAGATGGGAACCGAGATCAACGAAGCGCGCCTGCGCATGGCCCGCATCCCGGACGGGGCCGAGTTGATCGACAATCCGGTTTCTGGTGCGCCCGGGTTCACGTTGGGAAATGTCCATGTGATGGCGGGGGTGCCCGCGGTCTTCGAGGCGATGCTGGAGAGCCTGCGCCCGGGAATTCAGGGCGGACCGCCGGTGTTGTCGCATTCCTTTCGCTGCATGGCAGGCGAGGGCGATCTGGCCGGGCCGTTCGGCGAGGTCGCAGCGGCGTTTCCCGATGTGTCGATGGGATCCTATCCTTTCGGTGGGCGCGGTGCGATGCTGGTCTTGCGCACGCCGGACCGCGAGCGGTTGTCCGAGGCGGCGGACGCGCTGCGTTCGGCCCTGCGGGATATCGGCAATATCGACATGGAAACACCCCCCGAATAAGGCGTATGGCTGCGCGTCTGGCAGGCATACGGCATTCGTACGGACAAATTGTGCGGGCGTGATAACTTGGCGGCGGAGCCGGGTTGGCGATGGAGGCAGGGATGCGCAACAGTGACAAGCTGAGAAAACTGCTGAAGGGGATCGAAACCGGCGACCCGGATGCGGCGAGCGTCGTGAACGAGGCGAAATATATTCAGCACAATCCCCAGACCCATGAAGGGTCGGAGGGTTTGGCGGTTCTGTTCGCCCGGCTGGCCAAGACCAATCCGCGGGTCAATATCGTGCGGGCCTTTGATGATGGCGACTATGCCTTCGGTCATACCGAGTACGACTTTTCCACCCGGCGGATCGGGTTTGAGGTCTTCCGGTTCGAAGACGGTCTGGCGGTCGAGCATTGGGACAATATCCAGGCGCGCGAGGGGCCGAACGCCTCCGGCCGGTCGATGGTCGACGGCCCGGTGGAGGCAGAGGACCTGGAGGCGACCGAGACGAACCGCGCCCTGGTTCGCGAATTTCTCGAGGAGGTGATGATCGGCGGCGCACTGGATCGGTTGGAAGAGTTCGTTGCGCCCGATCTGATCCAGCACACGCCGACGATGGTGGACGGGCTGGAGCAATTGCGCACCGCATTGTCGGCGACGGCTGATGGCGAAAGGGTGGTCATCCTGTCCCGCCTGCACCGTGTCCTGGCCCAGGGTAATTTCGTGCTGACGGTCAGCGAGGGCACAAGGGCCGGGGCGCCGACATCCTTCTACAGCCTTTGGCGGGTCGCCGATGGCCGGGTCGCCGAGCATTGGAACACGGTCGAGAAGGTACCGCCCCAGAGTGAGTGGAAGAACGACAACGGAAAGTTCTGAGGGGTATCAGCGGGCCGGTGCGCCGAAGCGCCTAATAGCGCGTTACAACCCGGCCGGACCGGGTCGAGCGCTCTTGGCGATTGAGTGGCCTCATTTTCAGGGCACCTGACCGATGCAGCCAAGCTGGCAATGTTCTAGGCGCACCGAACAGTCTCGCTGAATAGGCCTTCGGAAATAATCCCCTGCATCCGCCGCAAAAGTTCGTCGCCGACGTCTCTGCGGCGTGTGGCCGCCAAGGCAGACCTGAAGGGATCGGAGTTTTCCTCGAGGCTCGCCACAATCTGCGGTGATAGCTGGCTGACGGGCACAAAAGTGAACTGCCGAGGGCCGTCATGGGTGAGTTGATACCAACGGCCGTCATTGGCGCAGACCTTGATTCCGACACTTCGATAGTCATGGCCTGACGGTGCGAGTTGGCTAAAGTCACCAAATCCGCAGTCGCCCCAACTGTCACTGCAGTATTTCAGCGCAATGTCTTTCGCGTTAAAAATCGGGCCAAACTCTGGACCGGACGTTGTCGCCCATTCGCCGCCGGCGTAGCGGAAGCCCGGATCGCCGGGGCCAGTGTCTCCGCCGCCGCCGTCGCCGCCGTTTCCTGGATCGCCGGGTCCGTCACCTCTGGGTTCGCAATCGGAACAGCCGCCATCGCCGCCGCCGTCGTCGCCACCGAATAATCCATCCGGGCGCCGTTCTTCGTTCGGTGCGCCTTCTGGCAGCGGCGAAAGTTCCCCTACTCTGCTGTCATCTCTATCCCGCCGACCCGAATCCGCTGCTGCGGCGCCAAGACCACTTCGATCTCGATATTCGGCCAATGGCAGTCCGACGTCCCGCTCGATCGCTGAGATCAGTGTCGCATCGTTGGGAACTTCCTTAGTTAAGACTTGAGGCCCACCCCTGTGAATCGCGATAACCTGGTTCGTCGACTCGAGCAAAATTGCCCCGCCTGAACTGCCCTTGAGCGTCGCGCAGCGGTGAAAAAGCTCGAAGTCCCGCGCATCTGTCCTTGGGGGGGCGGCGACGAAACAATTGCTGCGTGACAATCTTTTCGGCCCACCGCCCATCTGATGGACCACGGTAAGTGGCATCGCAAGCTCGGGCTGCCAGGACAGAAACTTGAACGAGCGGTACTCCGACGGAATCGATCCGCCGACCTTCAAAATTGCATAGTCGAGAAGCTCATCAGCCTTTGATGGTTTGGTGCTTACCTGAAACTTCTTAGGATCGCTGCCAATGTCATCGTAATCGAGGAACAATTCCACGCTGATCGCGCGCAGATCTTTTCCGTCGTGGATCGATTTGCCAGGAACGCAGTGATAGCTTGTCAGAATAAACTCGCTATTCAGGACGACCGCACTGCAGATCTGAGGCGACGCCTTATTATAGTAGATTTTGATCGCCCCGACGCCGCGCGCCCTTTTGTACCAGCTGCTATTCTTGTTGAAGCCGCTGATCGCCTCGGCCGCGTTACCGTCAACGCCTTCGTTGCGCCGTTGCGAATCATTGCTGCCAACATTCGACGGCGCTACACACGCCTGGATGACAAATGCGGACAGAAGAAGCCCAAGATAATGACGCATGCAGCAAACTCCATTTGCATTTGCGGAACGACGTTAAAGAAATGCTCTATTGCAACCTTACTCAGGTCAATGGCATTTTTTTTGATACTCCTTTTCCCATTCGCGAGTGATGCCCAAACCAGAGATAATGAAGGTCAAACAATACTCGATCCGACGCTCCTGGACAGGCCAGAATATTCCAAAACAATTTTTTACAAGTGGTGCTTTGAAAATTACAAGGAAATTGCTGAAGAACTAATGGAAATTTGCAAAGCTAAGCGTGTTGAAATTCTTTCACGTAGTATTGATGTTTATATGTCAGAGCAAAAACTTTATTCTGCGCTAATCGAAAATTATGCAAATACAAAAGAGTTTGGATCGAATCACCTTAGAGATAGTCTCTCAAACCAACTTTGGAATGCGCAAATAATTTTTTGGACAGCACTGTTTATCGCTTTCGCATCTGCGGTAGCTGCTGTGATGACTGTAGTAAACGGCGCAAAATCGAAAGGTGGCACGATCTTAAAGATTGGCTTGTCAGGGGTTGAGGTTGGGATCGCCTGGGTTGGCGTTGTGCTGCTGTTTTTCTCGATGCTCTTCCTTGTCGCTTATATGTACTTCATATTTGACGTCTCTGTTGCTTAAGAGGCGCGAAGAGCGTGCATTAGATCGGCGGTGCCATCAGCGAAAGTGAACCGCCGCCCGAAGGGATGCTTCAGGATCGGTGAGGGCGTTGTTTGGCTTGTTTACTCGAAACCACGACCTCGACACCGGCACCTATTGGTCCTCGGGCGCTGACACAATTGAAACATTGAAAGGCTCGCGCTGACATCTGGCCGAAACATGGGCTTGGCAGCTTTCGTTTCCAGGAAAACGAAAACTGGAGCAAAGCAATGACGCCGACTCAAATCGCACTCGTCCAGGAGAGTTTCGCAAAAGTCGCCCCGTTGGGCAAAGCTGTTTCCGATCTGTTTTATGGCCGCCTTTTTCAAATCGATGCCAGTCTGCGCCCGCTGTTCAACGGAGATATGAACGAGCAGGGACGCAAGTTGTTGACCATGCTGTCAGTGGTCGTGAATGGCCTGACCCGTTTGGAAGCGCTGGTGCCGCAGGTCCAGGCGCTGGGCCGGCGCCATGCCGGTTATGGCGTTGAGCCGGGCCATTACGACACGGTTGGCGCGGCACTGCTGGACACGCTGGAAAAGGGTCTGGGCGACGATTTCACACCCGAAACACGCGATGCCTGGACCGCGGCCTATACCTTGCTGGCCGGGACCATGCAGGCCGCGTCCGAGGCTGAAGCCACCTGAGCGTTCACGGCGCAGGATAGGGTTTGGCCCCATCCTGCGCCGCTGGAGCGTATTTCAACCCGATGGAGTTGGGCGGATACTTTAGGCGCCGATTTTCTCACGGTGCCCATTCCCTCATGGTGCCCGGGGCGGAAACGCCGCGTCGGAGGCGGTTCCGTTCGTTGATATTCTTTTGGCAATGTTGTGTGTGTTCACGTTGACACCGGGCGCGACGCCTGCGGGCAATGTCGGGCGCACTTCCGGCAACTCTGCCGGTGCCGTCGGCAACGCGCCGCCATGCGAGAAATCATATCCCAACCGGAATTCCATCATGAACGTTTCGAGCGCGATCGTCGCCGAGCATCCTCCGGTCGAGGTCACTGTGGCGTTCACGTCGATGAAAAACACCAATCCGGCAGGGCCGATCCCGGGAACAACGCCCTTCACGCCTGCAAGGCCGTTCGGGAATATGTGGAAGCGCCTTGCATAGGTGCCAGGCGTACAGGGCAGGTACTGCGTTGCGTTGGCGGTAAATTCCGCCTTTGCCGCAGCGGGTTGCACAAATGTGTTGCCGGGCGCCGCGGCCGGGACGTCGATCCGGTCGATTGTGACATTTACATCGGGGCCGGGAACGCCGCCGCCCGCCACTGGTGTCGTCGGTGCTGACGGTATCGGCCCTGGCACCATCATATAGCCGAGCGGTGCGGCGCCGCCCGCAAGGATGATTTTCATGCTCAAGGTCAACCCGATAACGCCGGTGCACTTATTTTGAACGCATAGGCACGCCACCGGATCGGCCAGGAACTCAAGCTCGAATGTTCCGGTGTTGTATTGCGTCTTCCCGGTCTTGTTCAGCTGGGTCGTCATTTCACCTTGGTCGTTGTTTCCGCGCGAATAGACTTCGGTTCTTGTGACGGGCGCAATTCGGCAGGGATGTGCCAATGCGTACCAGGGCAGGAACTCGACCGGGGTCAGGGCAATCGGGGTCGAGACAATAAAGGCGGGAATTGAGCTTCCACCCTTGACCACTGTTTCCGACTTTTCGCGGTGGTCCAGGGCACCCGCCCGCACCTTGTCGAGCAATACGCCCAGGCGCGTGTTCCCAAGTATCTCGGATTTGTCGATTTCGGAGAGATTGCTGAACCCCGAGCCGCGAGTATCGGTCAGTCGCTTTCGTTCGGCGGATATTCGCTCGCCCAGATCCGGAGCATCGAATGCCTGCGAAATATCTGCAGCGCTGGTTTCCGGATCATTGATGAATTGAATCAGTCGTAAGCTGTAAGGCTTATCATATTCGCTCATTAAAGTTCCCTCCCGAAATGACAAATACCAGTATACGCCAGACTGACGGCTACTTATTCATCCTGGCGTACGCCGGAGAGATTGTTCGATAGATATGTCTATTATGACTCAATTTAGTCGATTCTAAAAGAGGTGAGCGAGTCCAGGCGTGAACGCGCCTGCGCGGTGCTTGACCGGAGCCGTCAAACAGGAAGACGCGCTGGCCCGAGCGCGCTTAGTGCGCTTCGGCCCAGCTGCCGCCTTTGCCTGCATCGACGACCAACGGCACGGCGATTTCGACGGCAGGGGCTGCGGCGCCTTCCATGATTTCGCGCACGATCTCGATCGTGCGGTCGGTTTCGTCTTCAGCGACCTCGAAGAGCAGTTCGTCATGGACCTGCAACATCATGCGTCCGGTCAGGCCCGCATCCCGCATTGCCGCCGGAATGCGGATCATGGCGCGGCGGATGACGTCAGCGGCCGACCCCTGGATCGGGGCGTTGATGGCGGCGCGTTCGGCGAAGCCGCGGTGCGGGCCTTTGTTGGCGATGCCAGGGGTGTGGATCTTTCGCCCGAACAGGGTTTCCACATAGCCGACATCGCGGGCCATCTGTTTGGTCGCCTCCATATAGTCGCGGATGCCCGGGAACTTTTCGAAATAGGCGTTGATGAACGCCTGCGCATCGCCGCGGGGGATGCGCAGGTTGTTCGACAGCCCGAATGCCGAGATGCCGTAGATGACGCCGAAATTGATGGCCTTGGCCTGTCGGCGCACCATTGGGTCCATGCCTTCGATGGGCACGCCGAAAACTTCGGACGCGGTCATGGCGTGGATGTCCTGGCCGTCGCGGAAGGAAGCTTTCAGCGCGTCGATGCCGGCGATATGGGCCAGGATGCGCAGCTCGATCTGGGAATAGTCGAGCGAGAGGATGACATTGCCGGGTTCGGCGATGAAGGCGGTGCGGATGGCGCGGCCTTCTTCCGTGCGCACGGGGATGTTCTGCAAATTCGGGTCGGTCGAGGCGAGGCGGCCCGTCGACGTGGCGGCCAGCGAGAAGCTGGTGTGAACCCGGCCGGTTTCGGCGTTGATATGGGTTTGCAGGGCATCGGTATAGGTGGATTTCAGCTTTGAGACCTGGCGCCAGTCGAGGATACGGCCCGGCAGATCGTGGCCTTCGGCAGCAAGGGTTTCGAGAATATCGGCACCAGTGGCCCAGGCACCGGTCTTGGTTTTCTTGCCGCCGGACAGCGCCATCTTGTCTTCGTCGAACAGGATCTCTCCCAATTGCTTAGGCGAGCCGATGTTGAACTTCTGACCGGCGGATTCGTAGATCTCGTCCTCGTACTGGGCCATTTTCTGGGCCAGGCGGTTGGACATGGTGCCCAGGACTTCGCGGTCGACCTTGATGCCGTTGCGCTCCATTTCGACAAGCACGGGGATCAGCGGGCGTTCAAGCGTGTGGTAGACGGTCGAGACCTTCTCTGCGGCGAGCCGGGGTTTCAGCTTGTGCCAGAGGCGCAGGGTGACGTCGGCGTCCTCGGCCGCGTAGGGGGCGGCCTGTTCGATGTCGACCCGATCAAAGGTGATGGCGGATTTACCGGTGCCGAGCAGGGTCTTGATGGAAATCGGCTTGTGGCCGAGATGGCGTTCGGAAAGCTCGTCCATGCCGTGCCCGCCGAGGCCTGAGTCGAGCGCATAGGACAGCAGCATCGTATCGTCGATGGGCGCCACCGGCGTTTCGTGGCGGGCCAGGACCTTGAGGTCGTATTTGAGGTTCTGGCCGATCTTCAGGATCGAGGGATCGGCGAGGATCGGGCGCAGCGCCGTGAGAACCTCGTCGAGCGTGAGCTGGTTCGGTGCCCGCTCGGCGGCGCCCAGAAGATCGCCGTCGCCGGTGGTGTGGGCGACAGGGACATACGCCGCGACCCCGGGTTCGGGCGAGAGTGCGAAGCCCGCGATTTCAGCAACCATTTCGTCGAGTGAGTTCGTTTCGAGATCGATGCAGAGTACGCCGGTTTCGTAGGCCTGCTGGATGATGCCGTGCAGGGTGTCGCCGGTCCGGATGGTTTGGTAGCCCGATGTATCGAGATCGGCGAATTCGCGGATTGCGCCCGGCGCGCCGGTCGAAGGCGCCGCGGCGTCTTCGACGGTGCCGACTGCCGGGGCCTCTGCCCCCATGGCTTCGGCCATGCGGTTGGTCAGCGTGCGGAACTCCATCTCGGCCAGGAACCCGAGCAGCGTATCCGGATCAGGCGGGTTCAGGGTGAAGTCTTCCAGCCTTTCTGTGACCGGCACGTCGCGCTTCAGCGTAACCAGATCGCGGGAGACGCGGATCTGATCGGCATTGTTGATCAGGGTCTGGCGGCGTTTGGGTTGTTTGATCTCTTCGGCCCGGGCCAGCAGCGTGTCCAGATCGCCGTATTCGTGGATCAGCGTCGCCGCGGTTTTGACACCGATGCCCGGCGCGCCGGGGACATTGTCGACGCTGTCGCCTGCCAGGGCCTGAACGTCGATGACTTTGTCAGGGGCGACACCGAATTTCTTTTCGACCTCTTCCGGGCCGACATCGGTGTTTTTCATCGGGTCGATCATGCCGACGCCGCCGCCGATCAGTTGCATCAGGTCTTTGTCGGAGCTGACGACGGTAACGGTGGCGCCTGCCGCGTCCGCCTGGGTCGCATAGGTGGCAATCAGATCGTCGGCTTCGTAGCCTTCCATCTCGATCGAGGGCAGGCCGAAGGCGCGCGTCGCATCGCGGATCAGCGGGAATTGCGGCACCAGATCTTCGGGCGCAGGCGGGCGATGGGCCTTGTATTCGGGGTAGAAATCATTGCGGAAGCTTTTGCCGGAGTAATCGAAGATCACCGCCAGATGCGTGGCACCGCGTGTGCCCGCGCCCATGACCAGGCGGTGCAGCATGTTGCAGAACCCGGACACCGCGCCGACGGGAAGGCCGTCGGATTTCCGGGTCAGTGGCGGAAGGGCGTGGAAGGCGCGGAATATATAACCCGAGCCATCGACCAGGTAGATATGGGTGTTCTTGTCGATGGTCATGGGGACGCTCCGGTCATTGTCGGGACCGGGCCATTCAAGGCGAAGGGGGTGTGGAATACCAGCCAAAAGTCGGGGCGCGCGACCGGCTTGGCGAACATTGGCTTGGGCGATCGGTCGCGAGGCGGTAAACTGAACGCTACGCATAGTCTGACGAAGGAATTTTCATGCCCGATGAATTACCGGTTTCGCGCCGAGAACCTGCGCCGGGGGTCTATGTTGATCGTGTCGAGAAGACGATTTCGGTCCACGGCAAACTGGAACTGCACGGGGCCGAGGCGACGTCTGCGCGGGCGATGTCGATTCAGGCTGCGATCAACACCAACTGGACGCATGATTTCGGAAAAGGCGTGGCGATCGAGTGCAAGATGAACGTGATCCACCGCAAACCCGGAACCAAGAAGGGTCATGCCGGTCAGATCGAGGCGATGAAGATGGCGGGCCCGTCCTATTACTCGCGGATTTGGGGCACCATCACGCTGAACGCTAACAGCACCCACGCGTTCAATTGGGTCGCGGCGCACGAGTTTGGCCATATGATCGGACTGGACGATCAGTATTCGGAATCGATCAAAAGCAAGCTGTCCGGCAAGTTTGGCGGCGGGCGGACGAACGCGATCGAGGCCGGATACGAGAACAACATCATGGGCAAGCATGAGGGTGTCTTCGAGAAAAAGAACATTCAGGACCTGATCGACGAGAACAAGCCGGGCTGGATGCAACTGGACAATCGGGTGCGCGATTGGGTGAACGCGCACAATCTGAACGAGATCGGCCAAATCTCGACCACGAACAAACTTGCGATGTTGGATGTGCTGATCGCCGGAACCGTCACGGAACCGGATTCGACGGCGATGAACCGGATCTGCGAAAGCGTGAAGACCAAGGAAGAGGCGAAGAAGATCGTCGATCACGTCAAGCCCAACAAGATCGGGCATCTGGGTTACCGGTTGTTGTTGAAGGCTGCATTGGACGATATGCCGGGCGTCGAGTTGGTCTGGTAAGCCGAGGTCCGGGCTGATGCCGGTGCGCGTAGTGACCTGTGCGGCTCTGGTGGCGGTCGTGGCGGTGGTCCTGGCGTTGGCTGGGTGCACAATCAAGCGGGTTCATGCGAACAGTTGCGAGTTGACAGACCCCGCGCTGGCCCAGGCCCCGTTCGTCATTGCGACAGCGCCGAGTGCGGGCGCGCGGGTCAGAACCGGTTTCCGGGTTTCGGGTTGCCTGCGGACAGATGGGAACATCGCGGAGTGGCGATTGACCGGGCAGGACGGCGGCCTGCTGGCGCAGGGACAGGTTCGGGCGCGGGATGACACCCGGCCAGAGCGCTTTTTGTTTGCGGTCGATTTCACGATCGATCGGCGGCAGATTGCGGAGTTGGAATTGACCGGCGCGGCAGCGGGCACGGGCGCTTTGGCCGGGCGAATGGTTTTGCCGCTGGTTCTGATGCCGTAGAACGGGTGAATATTCGGCACGGTCTGGCATGGACCCAGTCCGATGGTTGGGGGAAGGCGATGCAGACGATTACCGATATCGCGGCGCTGGAGGCGCTGTACGAGGATGCGGTTCCGGCGGCGGTCGAGAAGGTCGCGGCGCAGATGACGCCGCTTTACCGGCAGTGGATCGAGGCGTCGCGTTTTGTCGTTCTGACAACCGTCGGGACCGAAGGCACCGATGCCAGCCCGCGCGGCGACGATGGTCCGGTTGTCCGGATTGGCGATGCCAAGACGATCCTGATGCCGGATTGGCGCGGCAACAACAGATTGGATTCGCTGCGCAATATCGTTCGCGATGGACGCGCCAGCCTGATGTTCATGATACCCGGCAGCAACAATGTCGTCCGGGTAAACGGAACAGCGGTTTTGACCGGCGACGCCGATCTGTGCACCGGGTTCGAGAAGAACGGCAAGCAGCCGCGCACCGTGATCGTGGTCACAATCGCCGAGATGTACTTTCAGTGCGCTAAGGCGCTGATGCGCTCGCGCCTCTGGCTGTCGGGCGACGAAAGCGCCGGGGTGCCGACTGCGGGCGAGTTCATTCGCGAGTTCAAGGCCGGGTTCGACGCCGCGGAATATGATGACGGGTATCCGGAATATGCGGCCGGTCGGATGTGGTGACCGGAGTCACGCGCTGACGCCGGTTTCCGGGGCCGTTTCCGGCCAGCCCCACCATTGGCGGATCGCCGCGCCCATCACCAGCCGGAGGTCTTCGCCTTTCAGCCAGGGCAGTTCTTGGGTGAAGTGGGTAATGCACTGGGTCCAGGTGCACGGCATCTTGGTGATGTCGGTACCCCAGAACATGCGTGACGGCCCGAATGTGTCGAATATCCGGTGCAGATAATCCGACATGACTGGGAAGGGATAATCTTCGGCGGAATAGCCGGGCGCACCGGTGGCCTTGACGGCGATGTTCGGATGCCGTGCCAGCGCCAGCAGGTCCGGCATATGCGCCATAGCGGCGTGGTCCTTCAGCGCCGTATTGCCGCCGCGCCCACCCAGATGGTCGATGGTCAGGCGCAGGCCGGGGCGGCGTTCGGCGATCCGGCCGATATCTGGCAGGCTGTCGGTTGCGAGCACGGCGATGGGGACATTCGCCGCCTCCGCCGCCGCCCAGAAGCGATCGAGCGTGCCATCTGTCAGCCAGGTTTTTGCCGGGTCATCCAGGAACAGATAGCGCAGGCCCAGCAGTCCCGGGCTGTCGCGCCAAGTTGCGATCTTGCCGAGCGTGGCCGGGTCGTCGAGCGGCAGGTCGCCCATGATCGCAAACCGCCCAGGATGGTCGGCGACGGCCTGCTGCGCCAGGGTCAATGAGCCGGGGTCCCAGGTTGGCGGGTGGATGACGGCGGCGTGGACACCTGCCTGATCCATCATGGCGACGGCCTCGTCGGTCTCGAACGCCGTGACCTGACGGTGCGCCATGTTGGACGGCAGGCCCTGACCCCAAAGGTGGATCTGTGCATCGGTGATTTTCAATGGGCGCTCCTGCTGTACGGGTCAGTCGTCCTTGGGCCGAAGTTCGATCCTATGGCGCCGGGCGCGGCGGCGCTATTCCCATACGCCGGTGTTCGGGGCAGGGTCGTTAAGGAGTGTGCAGGACGATTTTTGACGGAAAGTCTTTGAGGAAAGGAATATTTGATGAGCCGGGTTGTGATTGTAACCGGGGCGGCCAAGGGAATTGGCCTGGCAGTGGCCGAGGCGTTTTCGGCGAAGGGTGACCGGGTGGTCGGGCTGGATGTGGATGGGGCGGCGCTGAATGCGATCGATCTGCCGGGGTTCGAAGGGATCGTGGCCGATGTCGGGGATCTGGACGTGATCGACAGGGTCTTTGGCGATGTCGCCCAGCGCTATGGCGCCATTGATGTGCTGGTCAACAATGCAGGCGTGACCCGGCGCGCCGATATGATGGATCTGGACGAAGCGGACTGGGACTGGATCGTGCGGGTCAATCAGAAAGGCGTTTTCTTTTGCCTGCAACGGGCCGCGCGCCAGATGATCGCCCAGCAGTCCGGCCGGATTATCAACATGGCCTCGATCGCCGGGCGCGGATATCATGCATCGTCCAATGCCATTTATGCCGCGACCAAGGGCGCGGTGATTACGATGACGCGGCTGGCGGCCCACAGGCTGGGGCCGGACGGGATCACGGTCAATGCGGTCTGCCCGGGGATCACCGATACCGAGATTTTTCGTGGGATCATTGCGCGCGATGCCGAGGCAGAGGGCGTTGCCTATGAGGAGGTCTTGGCACGGGTCGTCGCCGGCGTGCCGGTGCGCCGGGTTAACACGACGTCAGAGATTGCGGATCTGTGCCTTTATCTTGCGTCGGACGGCGCGCGCAACCTGACGGGGCAGTCGATCAATCTTGACGGCGGGCTGAGGATGGACTGAGCGGCGCGGTCGGGCGGCGAGCTTCGGCTGCCTCAAGCGCCGCTGGCGGCCAGGATATGCGCAGCGCCCTTTTCGCCGATCATCAGGCTGGGTGCGTTGGTGTTTGCCGATGTGACCTGCGGCATGACCGAGGCATCGGCGACATGCAGGCCATCGACGCCGTGAACCTGCATGGTCAGGGGGTCGACCACGGCATCGGCATCGGTGCCCATGCGGCATGTGCCGACCGGGTGATAGACCGTCGCGCCGTTTTCGCGGACCGCATCCAACAGTTGCTGGTCTGATTGGATGTCATCGCCGGGAAAATGTTCCCGGTTCCACATGCCCTTGAAGGCAGGCTGATTGTGGATCTCTCGCAGTATCTTCATGCCTGCAACCATGACCTTGCGGTCATGCTCGTCCGCCAGGTAATTCGGCTGGATCGCGGCCTGCTGTGCAGGATCAGCCGACCGGATCCGCAGCCAGCCGCGCGAGCGCGGGTGACATTGCCAATAGAGCGAGGTGAACCCGGCAAAGCGGTGCAGCGGCTCGCCCGGTTTGTCGAGCGAGACGGGCATGGCCATCAATTGCAGATCCGGGCGGCCATCGGGGGAATGTTCGCTGGCCACGGCGCCGCCGATCTGACCGGCCCCGACCGTGAGCGGGCCGCGCGCATTTATGGCCCAGTCCCAGGCCATCTGTGCCAGCTTGATCGGGTTGCGCGTGTCATTGTTGAGCGATATTTTCCGCGTCAGTTCAAGAACATAGCGCATCTGATAATGGTCTTGCAGGTTCTGGCCGACTTGCGGGGCGTCGTGGACGACGTCGATGCCAAGCCCGCGGAGATGATCTGCCGGGCCGATGCCGGAAAGTTGCAGGATCTGTGGGCTTTGCAGTGAACCGGCAGCCAGGATGACGCGCGCTGCATCGGCGGTCTTGGGGCCTTGTGGAGATTGCCAGGCGATACCGGTCGCGCGGGTCCCGTCGAACAGGATCCGTCCGACCAGAGCATTGGTTTCGACTGTCAAATTCGAGCGTGAACGGGCCGGGCGCAGAAAGGCGCGGGACGACGACGAGCGCCAGCGCCCGTCCAGGGTCAGTTGATAGCGGCCAACCCCTTCGGTCGTCTCGCCGTTAAAGTCATCGTTGGGTGCCAGTCCCCATTCCTGAGCGGCGTCCAGCCAGGCGTCGTTGGCGGCGTTTTCATTACGCAGTGCATCGACCTTGAGCGGGCCGAACGCCCCGCGCAGTTGGCTTTCGCCCCCGGCATTGCCTTCGATCCGGCGAAAATGGGGAAGGCAGTCACGAAACGACCAGCCGTCGGCGCCCAGATTTTCCCAATCTTCGAAATCCTGCTGTTGCCCACGGATGAAGATGAGGCCGTTGATCGACGAGGAGCCGCCGATGACCCGCCCGCGCGGCCAGGCGACGGAACGCCCGGCGGTGCCTTCGCAGGGTTCTGTCGCGAAGGTGCGCGACATGGCCTTGTGATAGACCGCCTTGTAATAGCCGACCGGGAGTTTCGACCAGAACCGGTTGTCGTGCCCGCCCTGTTCGAGAAGCAAAACCTTGTGGGACGGATCTTCGGACAGGCGGTTCGCCAAGACGCAGCCCGCGGAACCGGCACCCACGATGATAAAGTCATATATGTCTGCCATCTGGTTCCCCCGTCAGGGTGGTTCGATCCACTGCGATCCACTGCGAACCGGTTTTGTGGCCGGCACCGATACAGCGCGAAGATGTCCGGTCAACCATCGATGGGTCAATCCAGCCCGGGGATATCAGTTGCGATCCTTACGCCACGCGGCGGCGCAGCGCGGCATTGACGATTTCGATCAGGACGACGATCGCGATGATCGCGAGGGTGACCGTTGCGGCCTTCTGGTACTGAAACGAGCGGATATAGGTCTGGATGTAAAACCCGATCCCGCCCGCACCGACAACGCCCAGGATCAGGCTTTCGCGCAGGTTCAGCTCGAACCGGAAAATTGTGTCGCGCAGGATGACCGGCGCCATTTGCGGCCAGATCGCGAAGCGCAGGCGTTGCAGCATCGTGGCGCCCGCGCTGTCGAGGGCAGCAACAGGGGCGCGGTCGACATCCTCGATCGCTTCGGCATAGAATTTTGCCAGCATTCCGGTGCCGTGAAGGACGATCGCCAGGATACCCGGAAGCGGTCCCAGCCCGACGGCGCCGACCATCAGCATTGCGACAAGGATCAAGGGCACAGCGCGCAGAACGGCGAGGATCGAGCGGATCGGGCCATGGACCCAGGGCGGGGTGATCGTCGATGCGGCCAGCGGGCCGAGCACCGCCGACAACAAGATGCAGCCGATTGTTCCGATGATTGCGATGCGCAGCGTTTCCATCAGGCCCTGGGTGACTTCCGGCCAGACGGTGAAGTCGGGCGGGATCATTCGGGCGATGAAATCGGCGAAGCGGGGACCGGCGGCGCCCAAACGGGTCAGGTCGACCTCGGTCGTGGCAATGGCCCAGAGAACGACACCGGCGATGATCAGGCCGGGCCAGGCGGTCCAGAAGGCCGGGCGCGGCCTGCTGCGGGGATGCATCGGTCTGTCCTATCCAACCAGGCGCAGCGCGGCGGCAGGTGCCAGATCCTGCGTGCCATAGATCCGGTCAAGATCGCGGGGGGTCAGGTCATCGGCCAGACCGTCGAAGGCGATTTTGCCGTCGTTCAGGGCAACGACCCGGTCGGCATGGCGGGTGGCCAGATCAGGTTGATGCGAGGTGAAGATCAAGGTGGCCTTGCGGTTGCGCGCGGCCCCTTCGAGAAGGGCAAGCATCTCTTCCGCCGTGCGCGGGTCGAGGTTGGAAACCGGCTCGTCCGCGAGGATCAGATCGGGGTCCTGGGCCAGACACCGGGCGATGGCAACGCGCTGACGCTGGCCACCGGAAAGCCGGTCGACGCGGCTGTCCGCCAGATCGGCAATGCCGGTATCGATCAGCGCCTGGTCGACGGCGGCATGGTCTGCATCCGAGAAACGGCCGAGCAGCGAAGACAATACATCCGCATGGCCAAGGCGTCCGTTCAGCACGTTCTGGCGCACGGTCGCCCGCTCGATCAAGGCGAAATTCTGAAAGACGAAACCGGTGCGGATCCGCGCACGGCGCGATAGCTGCGATTTCGGCGACAGCGGGTGGCCGAGGATCAGCGCCCCACCATCCCAACCGCGCAGACGCCCGTCAAGCAGGTTGAGAAGCGTTGACTTGCCGGACCCGGACGGCCCGACAATCGCCAAAACTTCACCTGCCGGTACAGTGATATCCAGCCCATCGAGCGCCGCGATCGAGCGCCCGCGGTCGCGAAAGCGGTGACGGACCCCGGTCAGGGCAATGGCGAGTCCCGGTGTTGGCGCGTTCATGTCAGCAATCCATATCGGCGTGCAATCTGGCGCACAGGTTCAAGGTCGGCAGGAACGGCGGTCTGATAGCCTTCCGGTCCGTAAAGATATTTGAGCAGCCCGGAGTTTTCGGGTTGATTCAGGCGCAGCATCGCCTGGGTAAAGCTTTCGGCCGTTGCCGGGTCCAGGCCCGGGCGGGCGATGACCAGATGCGACGGGATCGGCGGGCTTTCGGCGATCCAGGTGACGGCCTGCTGCTGTTCCGGGGTCAACAAAAGATCGGCGTACTGGCTGGCGCCTGCGGCATCGACCAGGCCTTCGGCCATGGCCTGCATGGCCTGCTGATAGCCGCCCGCAAAGAAAACACGGTCGAAAAACTCGGCGGCCTTGCCGGGGCCAAGGACCAACCCTGCCTGAACGAACAGATCCAGCGGAAACAGATAACCGGATTCCGAGATCGGGTCGGCAAAGGCGATGGTCCGGCCGCGCAGATCGGCGAGGGTCTTAATCGCGCTGTCGCGGCGAACGAAGATGCGGCCCCGATAGGTGGCAGTACCGCGATAGATCTCGGACAGAAGCGGGACGGCGCCGATCTGTGCCTCGGCCAGCACGAACGGCAGGGCGCCCATGAACGAGATATCGGCATCACCATGACGCAGCGCCTCGACCGCTGCGGCGTGGTCGATTGTCACAAAACCTTCGATGGTCAGGCCGGTTTGGACGGACAACCAATCGGTGATCGCCTTGATGTCGCCCAGCAGCTTTTCCGGGTTTTCCTGTGGGATAAACGCCAGGCGAAGCGTGCCGGAGGCACGAGCCAGGCCCGCCGGTAACATGAGGGCCGGGGCGGCAAGAACAGCGCGGCGGGTGAGGGAGAGTGCCATCAGTAAACCTGCTCGCCGATTTCGGTTTCGATGGCACGGAACGCGGCCCATTTCGCTTCGGCATCGGCCCAGTCGTCAGCGCGGATCGCGTTGCCGACGGCGGCCAGCGTTTCCGCAAGCTCGTAGATGCGGGGCTTGAGCGAGATGTTTTGCATGGTCGATGCGTCCGCGGCCAGATCGCCCGCAACAGTGTCGACCAGCAGCAGCGCATGGAACCGATCGCGGCGCGGCAACAGCGTGTTCAGCGTCGAGGCAAAGGTCGTCAGTTCGTCATACGCCAGACGGAACGGGGTATTGCGGTCCGCGAAGGTCTCATACGGGTCGTCCGCATCGCCCACGGCATTGAGATACGCAATCAGATCGGCACGCTCGGCGCCGGTCAGACCCAGCGCATAACGGTCGGATTTCCAGGCAACGACGCTGTCGATCGTCGGCAGCCGGCCATCGTGCAGATAGGGCGCTGTGAAATTCAGCCCGCGCAGGGTTGGCGTGTCGAAGGCGCCGGAAGCGTCGCCTTCGTAACCGGCCGGTTTCGAGCCGATATCGTGCGCTTTGCGGTCCAGAAAATTGCCCGAAGGGACATGACAGTCAGCGCAGGCGCGATTGTCCATGGCGGCAAACCGGCGTTTGAAAATTGCTTGGCCGCGGTGCGCGGCAGCATCCGCCTGGTCGGTCAGGTGGCCGTCGCCGGTGATCTTGGCATTGGGCAGGAAGTCGAACTCGGTCATATAGGCGACCAGGGCATCCAACATAAAGGGCGTTGGCTCGTCGCCCGCAAACTCGTTGACGATGACATTGCGGGTGAAATCGCGAAGGCTGGCAAAGCGCCCGTCGCGGCCATAGGGACCGGTAAAGCGCAGGCCGCGCAGCGACGGAATATCGACCGGGTCATCGCGGCGGTCGTTGAACATCGGGTTGAAGAACTGACCATCGACATCGATGGCGCCAGCGCGATGGGCGGTGCCGGGGATGAAGAAATCGCGGTTGATGTCCGAGCGATTGTGGCAGGTCGAACAAGCGATGCCGAGGGATTTCGCCGGATCACCAAAGATCACAGGGCTGTCGAACAGCATGTCGCCATAGGCGATCAGCGGCAGGTCGGCCTCGTCGATCCCCTGTTCTTCGAAGTTCAGGACCAGACGCGGCAGCGGGTCCTGATCGCCGATAGTGGATCCGGGGGGCAGAAACGGCGGCATGCCAGCGCTGGCATGGCTGTCCGGCACGGGAAGGAAACGGATGCGGCGGGCCGGGTCCTTTGCCGCGTAATTCGCCGACAGGTAGGCGACTATCGTATCGGCGGCTGCATCGAATTTTTGGCGGTTCGCGTCGACCTGACCAGCACCCAGAACGCCGCGCGATCCGGCGGCACTGGTAAGGTCGAGCCAGGCAAGACCAAGTGTGCGGGCAGCCTTTGGGTCGGCGGCCGCGATACCGTCTGCAAAGGCGCGGAAAATCTCGCGCGCGGCGGCGATATCGGTTGCCGGATTGCCGCTGTCCAATGCGCTGCGCGCCCGGTCCATCCGTTCTGTCAGCGCGGCCACCAAAGCGCGGTTCGCGGCAGTGAAAACGGCCTGCGCGTCCTGCGCCGTTACTGCCGACAAAAGGGTCGCCGCATCGGCGATCGCGGTTGCAGCAGCGGTTTCGGTCGCTGCCCCCGGATAGGGTTGCGTCCAAGCCTGTTCGATCCGGTCCCAGGGAACGGGTTTCAGGTTCAGGTAGAAAAGCGTTGAACGATAGGCGGCGGCTTCGGGCCGCCAGGGTGCTTCCTTGATGACCGTCGCGGCAGCGGTCAGCACGGACACGAGCAGGACCGCCATCGCAAGTGCGATGGCTGCAGTGATCTTCAGCCTGGGTGTTCGTACCCGTGAGGTCATCGTTAAAAGAAAGCCTTTGCTCGCTAACTTAGCCTTGTCTAACAATTTGCGGCGAGTCGGCAAATCTGTCAAGGTCTGCACGGCAACAAAGGGACCCGATTTGACGCGAAAACAGGCGATATCGGACGAATCGGGTGATGAACCCGGTAACGGGATCGAAGCCAATCGCCTGGTCGAGGTGCGCGCCGACGGGTTTCAGGCCGTTCGCGAAGCGCACCGTTCCGAAATTGTCGAGGATTATGTCGAGCTGATCGCTGACCTGATCGAGGAGACGGGCGAAGCCCGCCCGGTCGATATCGCGACCCGAATGGGCGTCACCCAGCCAACGGTTTCCAAGAATCTGGGCCGGTTGAAGCGCGAAGGATATATCACGCGCGAGCGATACCGTTCGGTGTTTCTGACAGAGGCGGGGCGCGTCCTGGCGGAGGATTGCCGTCGGCGGCATCGGATTGTTTTGGAATTTCTGATCGCGCTGGGTCTGGATCCGGAGATCGCCGAGCAGGATGCCGAAGGGATCGAGCATCATGTGAGCGAGCAGACCCTGTCGCTGTTCGCCGATTTTACCCGGCGGATGTGATCGCGGTCAGTCCGGCCGCGTTTGGATCGGGGGCAGGTCGTTGAGATCGTCACTGTGGATCGAACGTGCCCGTTCCGTCAGGGCAGTATCCAGGGTGTCATCAGCGGCAAAACCGGGCAGATCGTGGGCAGCGAGTGACCGCAACTGCCCGCGCGGGATCGGTTCAACGCTGCACTGATTGCAGATCTGTGCGGCGAAGGTTTCAAGATCGTCCGCCGCGAAAACCTGATGATCCTCGCCCGAGAATTGCAGCGAACGCAAAAGGTGGGCTTGCGGCCGCCATGCGGCCGGGCAGGCGAGATCGCCGCGGTTCAACAGAGCGTCCGCAACCAGATCGAGGAAATCCGAAAACACCGCGCGGCGCCGTTCGATCGGCCAGTTCGGCCATTCGGCAGCGGTGGGCAGCGCCGGATGGCGTGCCCGTAAATGAGGGATCGCCGGGCCGTCGCTGCCCCTCATTTCGCGGTGCCACAGCCACAACAGCCGATCTGCCGGGTTGCCTGTCAGTACTGCGGTCGGGCGCCCGGTGCCGGGGCCCGTTGGAAAAAGATCGCCGCGCAGGGCGTGGGCCATGAACGCACCGCGCCCCAGCGGTGTGGCGCCGCCGGTGCGTTGTTCCAGGCGGTGAAGGACGGCCAGGGCAGGCAAATAGCCAGGCCCGGCCACTGGTGCCAGTGCCACCGGCAGATTTGCGGGCACCTGAAAATCGCCCGGCCCCGGCAAAGGTTCGTGGTCCAGCGGTTCCGGCATCAGACCCAGCTGGGCGCACATCTCGCCGTAGTTGATGACTTTTCCGCGCAGACCGCCGGGGTTCTGGCGAACCAGATCAGGCGCTGTAACCGGGCCGTCCGGAAGACCGAGATACGCGGCCAGGCGCCCGGGCAGGTCCGGGTCATTCAGATCGTTATAGTCGAGTTCCAGCGCTGGTAGCCCCGACCTGCGCAGACCGGCCTCGATCTGGTCGTAATGTTGAATGTGCCGGCGCCGGTAGGCGCCAAACTCGCTGGCGACAAACCGGATGCGCGCGGTCTGGCGCCGCCGCGGGTTTCGCAGCATCCACTGGTCGGTTTCCTGAGCGATCTTGAGGGAGACAAAGGAATCGAGCGGGTCGCGGCGCAGAACAATGCGCGCACAGGCCGGGTCGCGCAGAACGCGCGCCTGAACAATCGGGCTGTGCCCATCGAACAGGCGGAAACCGGACAGGCGGTTGCCCCCGAACTCGATCATTGCATCCAGGAACCCGCGCGGGTCGGCGTCGCGTTCAGGGATCGTCCATCCGAGAGCCTGCTGTTTGCGCGGGCCCTCGATAAAGTTGGGATTGAAGGCTTCACCATGGCAATGGATGCCCGGCAATCCGGCGATGATCTGCTCCAACAAGTTCGAGCCGGTGCGCATCGTCGCGAGAATTACGAAATATCGGTAACGGGTGGTCATGGTGCCCCCTTTGCGCCGGGTTGGGTCCAAAAAGCCGGGTCCGACCAATCGCCGTTGGCGGCTTCGGCAAGTGTTTCGGCGCTGGCGTCGTATAAAACCCAGGCGCGCAGCGGTGTTGGTGGGCGGACCTTGCCGCTGCGTTTTGCAGGCAGCGGAAGGCGCAGACGGCGCAGCAGGTCCTGGGACGGGCGATCAGAGCTGCCTTGCAGGATCAGCCGGGCGTTCGGGTCGCCTGCAAACTGGCCCGCCGCGGCGTATTCCGCTGGTGGCCGGAAGGGAAGCTTGCCGGTTCGTTCCTTGGCCGGGGTCATGGCAAAGACGGTTCGCTGGCCGGCCTTTTCGTCGGCGCGGATGGTCAGGGCCAGAAACTGTGACGGGCGATGATCGCGCAGGACCGGGTCGGCCGGCAGGTTCCCCCACGCCATCAATCTGCCGCGCGCGAATGCGGGTGCGTGCCGGTCGAACAGACGGTCGTGGACCGCGAGGCCCGGGATTTCAGCCAGAGCAGCAGAGGATTGCGCCAGCCAATCGGGATCATCGCTGACCAACACAAGATAGGGGCGCAATGTCGGCACACGGACCTGGGTAATGCCCTGCCGGAAACGGCCGGGTGTGATGAGGCCGCGGCCCTCGCCTGCCTCGCGCTGGAGCGCGGCGGCAAAGGGGTCCTGATCGGATGGCGGGATTGTTGGTTGCATAGAACTGACGCCAGGATCGCCCAGAAATCTGGCATAGAGTGCGTCGGCGTCCGGGTCGATCTTGCGTGCAAACCACTGGCCGCTATCGGCCAGCAGCCCGGCATGATCGTCGTGAAACACATAAGGCCGCCCGCGCGGGCTGAACCGGGCGAGATGGATGGGCGGCTTTGGCGTCGCCTCCGGCCGGACGGTGCGCACAAGGCTTTGAAAAAAGCCTTCGTCGGGGATCCAGCTGCGGCGAAAGAACCGTTTCCAGGCAGGCAGGCGCGGATCGGCAGTCAGGGCGCGCAGGGTCCGGGTGCTGAGGCACCACCATTGCAAACCCAGATGCGGTGCGACGTCTTTCGGCAGTTGGCGCCGGATACGCAACGCGCGTTGGATGTCGACCGACAGATCGAAAAGCCGTTTGTGGGTTCGAAACGAGAACGGATGGAACAGCGTGAAACGCTCGCGCGACAGGCCACCCTTGACCCAGTCGTCAGCGTCCAGAGAAACGCTTTCGATAAAATCGGTTGCCGGATGGTCGGCCAACATCGTTGTAAGATCGGACAACGGACGGACCGGCAGGCACGAGCCGCTGATCAGGCAAATATGGTCGATGTCGTCGTCAAGCAGGGCCTCGACACAGTCCAGCGTCGCCTCGATCAGACCGAACCGTCCCCAATCGGCGGCGCGGGTCGAAATGACCTTGGCATCAGACGGAATGCTGGCCTGAAACCGCTGACGCTGATCGTCGGGAACCCGGCGGTCGAGATGGATGACAACGGGTGCGCCCTGCCGGGAGAGATGCCCGGCCAGGGCTGCGGCACGATCCAATCGGTCATGGGCCAACATGGCGAAACCGACCCGCATCAGAGCCAACCCCCGCGCGCCATCAGCCCCAGATCGACAAGTTGCTGCCAATCTGAATACCGCACGGATTGCGGCGTCCATAGGCTGATATCGTCGCCTTGCTTGGCGTAGGACACATACTCTGCGCTGTTGGCATAGTGCTGCTTGCGGCCCATCTCCTCCGCCACCTTTTCGGTTAGCACATCCATAAACTTGGCGTGCAGCAGGGCGCCGGTCGTCTGACTGCCCCCGGTGCGCGAATAGGTGTGGTGCAGGCGCCGCGGCAGCATGTCGTGCGCGCCCGCGTGATAGACAAAGCCGCGGCGCCAGCGGACCAAGGGAATTTTATTCAATGCAGGTGCGCGATCGGGGCTTTTCGGAAAGAACACGCGCAGGCGTGGGCCGCCTTGGATCCACAGGTTGTGGCGGTCGCCATTCCGCTCGAATATATAGTTTCCGGCATCGAACCAGGGGGCGGCGGCCACGGGGTCCTGGCCGATCCTGCAATGCGTGTCGGCAATCGGGCCATTGCCATAAAGATCGAGCAGAAGCGTGCCGAAACTGTCCGCGCCGCAATCTTCCAGCCAGCGCGTCAGCGCAGGCAGGCGCCGGGTATCGCAATGGGGGTAGACCAGAAATTCGTCCGGATCGATGACCAGTATCCAGCGGCCCGGGCCGTGCCGGGCGAGCAAAGCGTTCAGCCAATCGACACCGTATCGCGATGCCTTATAGCTGGCCCCTGTCTGCCATAGCGAGACGTCGGATTGTTCGCGCAGGTAGTCACCGGTGCCATCCGTCGAAGCATTGTCGACGATCAGAAAATGAACGACGCCGAGGTTGCGGTAGTACTCCAAAAAATAGGGCAGCCGCACCGCTTCGTTCCGGACGGTCGAGAATAGGATCGGTCCGGCAGGCATTTCCGCCGTTCGGTCAGCCACCGGCGCCAGTTCGCGGCCCTTGCGCAGCGCACGCAGTTGCAGCTTGCGGCGTTTGAGCCGCAGAGACAGGCGCGTCCTGAGAATTTGAAACGGACTCATTCACACTTCCGGTCAAGGCTCGGCGCGGTTCTTAGGGCAAGTCGGGACCGAGGAAAACCTTATCGCGCATTATGCCTTGCGGATCGGAAACGGTTGGTAAAGACGCCGCGGCGTTGTTTTCAGGTGATGTGCGGGGTCAAGGCCGCTTCGACGATCTGAAAATGCCGGTCCCAGGTCGGCATCTGCCAGGAGCGCATCCGTTCAAGTTGAGCGATCCGCGCGGGCGACGGGTCGGCCGCATAGGCAAGAATAGTCTGACGCCAGGCCGCCGGGTCGCCGGGCGCCAGCCATTCCGGAGCATTGCCGCCGACCTCGCGCAGCGCTGGCAGATCGGCGGCGATGACGGGCGTTCCCGCCGCCAGCGCCTCGCCCAATGGCAGGCCGTAACCTTCGGCGTGGCTGGGGAAGAGGACGGCGCGGGCCGAGGTGATTTCTGCCGCCAGTTCAGAATCGCTGATTGCGCCGATTTCGTGAACGATCTGCCCCATCATCGGGTCGGTATCCAGCCGTGCGAAGAGATCGGCGTTTTTCCAGCCGCGCCGCCCGGCGATGCGCAGATGCGGCGCGTCCGTCGCGCCCGCAAACCCGGCCCAGCAGTCGAGCAACAATGCGTGGTTCTTTCGCGGCTCGATCGTTCCCAGGATCAAAAAGCTCGGCGTTCGAGGGTCAGGTGCCGCCCCGGAGCCGGTCGGCGCAATCGGGACAGTGGCCGGTGATGGCAGGTCGATGCCCAGCGGTGCCGCGACCGGTCTGCTTTCGGGCAGATGGTGGACCAGCCGCGCGGCGGTGTCGTTTGAATTGGTCAACAGGACGTCCGCGGCGCTTGCTGCCGCCAGAAAGCGGGTGAATTTGTCTGTCGAGCCGTCGCGCGCGAACTGAGGGTGATCGAGCGGAATGGTGTCGTGGACCATGACGCAGCTGCGCAGTCCGGCGGCGGCAAGCTCATGGATCGACGGCTCGGACAGATTGTCATGACCGACATTCAGATAGATCAAGGCGCCTTGCATCGCGCCGGGGGTCAGTTCGTGTGTACGGCACCGCGTCAATGCATGGCGGCGGATGATCGATTGGGCCATTCGCAACCGGTGATCCCGCTGCGGGCGCAGGTATCCCTTTATATCCAAGCGCGGATCGCGCGAGTTGCCGTCGAGCCAAGAGATCAGGTCTCGGACCGCATCTGCATCGACAATGTGCTGATACCCGTCGAAGCTGGCCAGGAACAACGCGTTCGGACCACGCGTCAGCGCCCAGCGAATATACGCCCGCTCGACCCGGTCGATCCCTGTCGGAGCGGGCAGCCGCGCGCGCGCAACTGTGCGTGAGATATCGAGCAGGATCGGTTGCACCGCCTGCCCCGGAGCCTGCCTATTCCGCGGCGGTGGACAGCGGCGTCACGCGGCGCAGATACTCGCCGAACGCCGGGGCCAGATCGCCGCGTGCCAATGCAAATGCGACCGTTGCCTGCAGGAAGCCTTGCTTGGACCCGCAATCATATCGTTGGCCCTGAAAGCGATATCCGAAAACCGGGCGCCCCTCCGCCGCTTGTTCGGCAATGGCGTCCGTTAACTGAATTTCCCCCCCGGCGCCGCGCTTTTTCTGGCCCAGGGTCCGCATGACTTCAGGCGTCAGGATGTACCGGCCGATAACCGCCAGCGTCGACGGCGCCGCGGCCGGTCCGGGTTTTTCGACCAATCCGCGGGCGCGGACCAAAGTGCCCATGTCCGATTCCGGATCGACAACGCCGTAACTACCAGTTTGTTCCAGCGGGACATCCATTGCCGCGACCATCGAGCATTCTTCCGGCTGCTCGGCATATGCCTCGACCATCTGTTGCAGACAAGGTTTGCCGGCGGCGATCACGTCGTCGGGCAGAATGACAGCAAAGGGTTCATCGGCGATCAGACGGCGCCCGCACCAGACGGCATGGCCGAGGCCCAATGCCTCCTGCTGGCGAATGTAGGCGATTGCGCCCGACGGCATGGTCGCGTTGCGCACTTCCTGAAAGAGATCTTCCTTCCCGTCCTGGCGCAGAGTGCGTTCCAGTATGGGTGAGGCATCGAAGTAATCTTCCAGCGCCGATTTACCGCGGGCTGTCACAAAGATGAATTCCTTGATCCCCGCAGCGCGCGCTTCGTCGATTGCGTATTGGATCAGCGGGCGGTCGACCAATGGCAACATTTCCTTCGGGATCGACTTGGTTGCCGGCAAAAAGCGGGTCCCGAGCCCGGCAACAGGAAAAATGGCGGTACGGACTTTCCGAGGCATTAGTCGATCCTTCTCTACACTTCTGGTGATCTTAGGCTTGTGGCCGCCTGTTCACCACGCAGTTCCCAATCCCGAACATAACATCAGGAATATCCTACTGACGGGTTTATAGCCGCATTCCGTCGAAGTTGCGGCAATTCATCGACTTCGGGACCAGGCGCGGCCTTGTCCACCGAGCCCGGGTTTAGCGCTTCCCGAAGCACTGCGATCGTTTCGGCGGAAAGCGTTTCACCCGGTTTGATCGGCGAGACGACGAACGATCTGCCGGTGTTGTCCGTCATGACCAACGATCCTTCGTCGCCGGTTCTGCGGCCAGTTTTGATCACGGCATCAAAGTTCCGGTCGTCCGCGACCTGCGCAATCTCGACCAACGCGCGGGCATGGCGGCGGATCACGTTGCGGCCATCGGCGCCACGTTGATTGAGGCGCCAGGTGCCACCGCTGTGGAACCACACGCCGTTGGAGAACGTGACCCGCTTTGGCTGAGGCCCAGAGAAATAGCTGAATGTGCTGACTGTGTGGCCCAACGCAGCCAGTTGACGGGCCAGACGCCCGATGCGGCGGATCGGCCCGATACCCCACCCGCTGACCATTGCCAACCGCAGTCTGGGCCGGACCCCTGGGGCATGAAATCTGTGAAATGCCGGGGGAATGAAGGCTTCGCCCAGCGGCAGAATCGGTTCGCGTTTGGACCCCTCGGCCAGTCCGCGGTCGAGTTGGCGTTCGAGTTTCCTCATGCCCTTTGCCCGCAATGTCCCCAGCCGCAGATGCGGGTCCAGTTCGGCCATACGGGCAGCGCGATAGCGTGCCATCTCGGCTGCAACTGCATTGGCGGCCATGTGACGGTTGCAGAAATGGGCCTTGCTTGCGGCGATCTGGTGCAGATTGCGCGGAACGGCCTTGGAACTGCGCACGGCATTTTGTTCACGCAGATGGTGCACAACGGCTTTCGGGACGATCGCGGATGACCAGCCCTGCCGGGCCAGGCGGATCGCGAGATCGGTTTCTTCCAGAAAATAGCGATAGGCCTCGTCGAACCCGCCGACCGCAAGTACGGCAGCCCGCCGGAAGGCACTGTTGACACCGATAAGGCCAAGATACCGTCCATCTGTAGTCTGCGACCATGCATCGACGATGCGCAGCTTATGCCCGCCCGCCATTGGGTCATAAAGTTCCCGGCCGGATGGCAGGAACAAACGGCCTTGCCATTCCACTGTCACGCCATCGGCGGCCATGACCTTGCCGGATGCCGCAGCGATCTCGGGTTTGCGAAACGCCTCGGCCAGCGCACGCAGCCAGTTTGGCTCCGGCGCGGCATCGTCGTCGCAGAAGGCGACAATATCGCCCGCCGACAGGCGCAACGCGATGTTACGGGCGCGGGAGATGTTCGGCTCCTCCAAACAGGCGAAACGGACCTGACGGGCAAAGTTGTCCGGCAGATCATACCCGTCCAGATTCGGTTGATCGCCGACGATGACGATTTCGAAGGCGGGGTAATCAAGCTGGGCAATTGCGCCCATGACGCGGCGCAACAGATGCGGTCTGCGGTGGTTCAGCACCGCGACCGTGAATGTTGGCCATTCGGTCACGCGATGCCCTGTTCGGCCAGAACGGCCTCGATCCGCGGAACGTCCTCCGGGTTGTTCAGTTCCCAGAATTTTGCACCCGGTGCCGACACCTCGACGCAATGCACGTCGATCCCGCTTTCCATAAACCGTAGTTGCTCCAACCCCTCCAGCCGTTCAAGCGGGCCGGTCGGCAGGAGGGGATACTGGGCCAGCGGCGCGGTGCGGTATGCATAAACGCCAACATGGTGAAAGACCGGGCAGAGCCCGTCGTTGATCAGTGTTCCGCCGGTATAGGGGATCACTTCTTTCGAGAAATAGAGGGCACGGCCCGCCCGGTCGAAAACCGCAGTTGTGCCGCCGACACGGCCTGCGGCGCGGTCGGCCAGAAATCCCTTCAGCGCATATTCGTCGCAGCGCAACACCGGCGTCGCCACCGGGCGGTCCGGGTCGGCATTCATCGCCTTGATCAATGCTTCGACAAAGACCGGCGGGGTGAGCGGGGCATCGCCCTGCAGGTTGACCGCGATATTGGGGGGGCGGGCCATACCGGCGACCGCCTCGGCGCAACGCTCGGTGCCATTGGCGCAATCCGGCGATGTCATCAGGACGTCGGCGCCGAACCCAAATGCCGCTGCAGCGATGCGGTCATCATCGGTCACGACGTGAACGCTGTCGGCGCCATCAACCTTGCACGCCGCTTCCCAGGATCGCTGAATCAGGGACTTTGACTGACCCGTCGCGCCCCGCAATTCGGCCAATGGTTTGCCCGGATACCGGGTCGAGGCATACCTTGCCGGGATCAGGATCGCGACGCTCACCGAT
This sequence comes from uncultured Limibaculum sp., assembly GCA_951813525.2. Lineage (GTDB taxonomy): Bacteria > Pseudomonadota > Alphaproteobacteria > Rhodobacterales > Rhodobacteraceae > Thermohalobaculum. The sequence continues at coordinate 294,371 of CATOTJ020000001.1, read as the reverse complement.
CAGGCCCCCTGCGGTTCAACCGGTAAGGCGCCACGCAAGTCGACACCCGGCGCCATGGCCAGGAAAAACGGGTTGTCCCAGCCGTCTTTTCCATATGAAAGGACCGTTTGGTCGTCAAAGCGCAGAACAATGCCGCCCGCGGCGGCCAGAACCGCGTGGCCTGCGGCCGTATCCCATTCCATTGTCCGGCCGAGCCGGGGGTAAAAATCTGCCTCACCCGCTGCCAGCAGACAAAACTTCAACGAGGACCCGGCGCTTTTGAATTCGGCCACCTCATACCGGCTGATATAGTCGTCGGTCGCCTGATCGCGATGCGATTTCGATGCGACGATCTTCAACGCGCTGTTGTCGGGCTGTGTAACGGCCAGCGGCAATGGAGCACCGTCTATCGAAAAGTCGGAAACGCGGCGTTCGACCGGCCCGTTGGCGCCGGTTAGGAACAATCGCCCCTTGGCAGGTGCATAGACAATTCCGGCAATCGGAGCGCCGTCTTCGATCAACGCGATGTTGACGGTGAAATCGCCGCGGCGCTGGACAAATTCCTTGGTGCCATCCAGCGGATCGACAAGAAAAAACCGTGTCCGTTCTGAAAGCGCATGGCTTTCGGCGGCTTCTTCGGTCACGGCGGGGATATCCGGGTAAGCCTTTGCCAGACCGGCGGCGATAATCGCGTCGGCTGCCAGATCTGCCGCGGTTACCGGGCTTTGATCGGCTTTTGCCGATGCTTTGACCGGGCCGGCATCGTAGATTTCCATTATCGCCCGGCCTGCGGCCAGAGCCAATTCGGTCAGAACCCGATCTAACTTCTCACGATCCATACGCCACCCCGTTCTACGCTTTACCGGTATAACCTTAACCGGCACTTTGTTTTCAGGCGCTTCACCAGCTATATACCAGTTTCGGCAACACTGAGGCATCCACCCGGCGCGCACCTTTTGCAGATACGGGCGCACGTCGGCAACAACTAAAGCCGCCGCAAACAATGCAAGGGCCAGGGTTCCTTATGCACGACGAACGTTTCCTGCACGTCAACAAAAGCACCGATACGGTGCGGCAGGGCTTTCTGACCGAGCTGGGCGCCTTTACGGCGCTGGTTTATTCGCTGGTCGTTCGGGATCTGCGGTCCGAGCACAAGAACGCTGCCCTGGGTATTCTGATTTCGGTCGCCCAGCCGTTGATGATGGGCATCATCTTTTTTGGTTTCATGACCCTGATCGGCGGGCGCGGCAGTCAAATCCGCGGCGATGCGCTGACCTTCGTCGTGATCGGATTCATCGTCTTCTTCACCCATATCCGGACAGTCAGCGCGGTTTCGATGGCCTTGCGCCAGGACATGATGAACCATCAGCGCCTGTCTCCGTTTCTGATGATTTGCGTCAAGGCGATCAGCTCGTTCTATAAAAACCTGTTCGCCCTGGTGATCATGCTGGTCCTGAATTACCTGCTGCGCGACATCTGGGAAATGAACGACCCGCTGCTGTTTGTCTCGGCGATGTTCTGGTGCTGGATCAGCGGGATCGCGGCGGGAACGGTGTTCCTGGCGATCAACCGGTATCTCAGTTGGGGCACCATCCTGCACACGACATATATCCGGATTATGTTTTTCACGTCCGGCAAATTCTTTGTCGCCAACAGCTTGCCGGGAACGCTGCGGCCCTATTTCGATTGGAATCCGCTGTTTCACTTCCTGGATCAGGGGCGGTCGGCGGTGTTTCTGAACTATACGGCGCGCACGACCGACATGACCTATGCGATTTTGGTGACGCTGGCTGTTCTGGTGATCGGGTTCCTGGCGGAGCATCATGTCCGACGTCATTTCAATATGAGCCACGTTCCCGGCGGCTGACGCCAGTTCGAACGTTTGGGGCACGTGAATGGGGGCACGGGAATGGGGGCGCGCCTTGGGACTGCCAGATCCGGAACTTGATCCGCAATTCTACGCCGGCGTGCCATTTCGGCGTTTGACGGCGTTTGTCCTGGATACAATCATTATCGCCGTTCTTTGGTTCGTGGTGCTGGTGATCGCCATGCTTGCCTCGGTCATTTCCGCCGGGCTGTCGATGGTGTTGGGATTTCTGATGCTGACTGCTACCGGCCTTGTCTATCGCTGGCTGATGCTATCGCAACGCTCGGCGACGGTCGGAATGATGGTCTTGGGCATAGAGGTGCGCGGTGCCAAGGGCGAGCGATGCACCGATGGCCCCGCTTTCCTGCACTCGCTGCTGTTTCTCATCTCGCTATGGTTTTTGCCGATGGCGATTGTCGGCTGGATACTGATGGCGACATCGCCGCGGCGACAGGCAATTCACGACCTGATCCTGGGCACCGTCGTGATCAACCGTCCGAAATAGGGGCGTGCGCGGCCTGTGCGCAGATTGGTGGGCCGCTGCGTGTGGCGCGCACCCACAGGACATCAACTGACGAACCCGGATTGAGACCGGGGCTGAACAGCCGGTGCACTCTTTTGGCCCGCCGGGGATCGAATGGTTATTTCGCCGGGGAATTGCGTGATTGGTATGGTCCCGTTCGTCAAAAAACCTGGTCGCGGGATAGGCGTCGGGACGGCGCATGGGCGCCACATATAGCACCGGTGTTCACCACCCATGCGCGCTGTCGGCGTATTTACTGGTCCAATATTCACAAAGCCACTACTATGGCGCCTGGGAGGGAGCATTGTGGAACGCCGCCTGACCACAATTTTGGCCGCGGACATCGTCGGTTTTTCCCGGTTGATCGCGGCCGACGAAGAAGGCACGTTGACGGCTCAACGCGGGCACCGCGCGGAGCTGATCGACCCTCTCCTTGCCGAGCATGGCGGACGGATCGCCAACACTGCCGGCGATAGCCTGCTGATCGAATTTCCATCTGCTGTTGGCGCCGTGCGCTTTGCGACCGCGATGCAGGCGGGGATTGCCGAACGCAATACAGATACCCCCCATGATCGGCGCATTGAATATCGCTGCGGCATCAATGTCGGCGACGTGGTCGATCAGGACGGCGACCTGCTGGGTGATGGCGTGAACGTTGCCGCCCGTCTCGAAGCCCTGGCTCCGTCTGGCGGTATCGTTGTCTCGCGCTCGGTTCGTGATCAGATACGCGACCGGCTGGATCTGAATTTGGCTGATCTGGGCGAGATGGAAGTCAAAAACATCCCCAGGCCAGTTCGTGCCTTCCAGATCCTTTCCGACGGTGAGCAGGCAATACGCCTCCCAAAAAAGCACAGCAGGTTCCGGCCAGCGATGGCCGTGGCGGCTGTGCTGCTGGCGGTTGTTGTCGGCTTGGCGTCGTGGTGGTTTGCGTTTCGGCACGATCAGCCGGTTGGCAAGCCATCGATTGCCGTGCTTGCCTTTGACAACCTAAGCGGCGATCCCGCGCAGGAGTTCCTGAGCGATGGGCTGAGCGAAGATATCATCGGAGGGTTGTCCCGCTTTCCGCAAGTCGACGTGATCGCGCGCAAATCGTCCTTTGCCTACAAGGACAAGTCCATCGACATCCGTCAGATCGCGGATGAGCTGAATGTTCAATTCGTCGTTGAGGGAAGTGTTCGGCGTGATGGCGACAAACTGCGGGTGACAGCACAGTTGATCGACGCGCGTGACGGCGCCCATGTCTGGTCGCGCAAATACGATCGGACGGTCGCCGAGATCTTCGATGTGCAGGACGATATCACACGGCAAATTCTGATCGGTGTCACAGCCGAAGTGGTCTATGGCGAGCGTGCCTATGTCGCGGGCCGCGGTGTGAAGAGTTTCGAGGCGTGGCTGCTGGGCCATGAATCGTATGCGTTGGACCAGACCAACAAAAAAGCCAACATGTTGAAAGCGCTGGACATGATGGAGGAGGCGCTGCGATTGGAGCCCGATTCCGGTCAGCTTCACGCTTGGACGGCGTGGCGCCATGCCCGTTTGGCCATGTTCGGGTTTGCCGAGGACAGTGGCGCCGCGCGCGCGCTGGCCGAAAAGCACGCCAGGCGCGCGGTCGAACTGGCCCCGGAACTGCCGGACGGTTACGGCGTTCTTGCCTTCGTCCATTATACTTTGGGGCAGAACGAGCTTGCGCTCGAAGAAGGCCTGAAAGCGGTCGACCTTGCGCCTGGTGACGCGACCTTCCTTGCGCTGACCGGGGTATATTATCGCCAGCTTGGCAAATTTGCCGAGTCTGCTGCGCGCCTTGAAGAATCGTTACGCCTTAATCCAAAGGCGCCTCTCTGGATTTGGGAAAGCCGGGCCGAGACGCTCCTTCTCTCTGGACGGACAGCCGAAGCGGTTTCGGTCTATGAGCAGATTCTGGACCGCAATCCGCAGGGATTCCTGGCCGCGGACATTCGCGTAGGTCTTGCGTTCGCGCAGGAAATGCTGGGGAACGAGGCCGAAGCGCGCGCCCATGTCGCGAAGGCGCTGGAGGCGATCCCGACCCTGACGCTGACCCAGGTCGAGACGTGGCCGTTTCCCGAACCCCAGAAGGGGCGACGCCTGGAGGCGCTTCGGCGGCTGGGGATGCCGGAGTGAATGCGTTTCGGGCGGCATAGGTCTCGTTCAACGTGATGTGACGATCGCAAGGTTCATTCCCAGGCCGAGCCTTTCACACGGGTTGGGCGGTCTATCGCATACTCTCGCAAAAAAACGTCGATTTTGCCTTGCATCCGCCATATCGATGACGAACCATGGGCACGGGCACAGCGTTTGTTTGGGGGCTGTATGAGTCATCACGAAAGTTCACTGAAGGCCCAGTTCTATCTGACGGCTCCGCAAGCCTGCGCATATCTGGATGGGCGCGAGGAACGTAAGGTGTTCACGACCCTCAATGGCTCGTCGGCAACGACGGTCAACAACACGTTGAGCCACAAGGGCTTTCGCCGCAGCCAATCGGTTATTTATCGCCCGGCGTGTGTCGGTTGTTCTGCCTGCATGTCCATCCGTATCCCAGTCGAAACCTTTCAGCCCGGCCGGACCCAGCGCCGGGTGCTGGCCCGCAACGCCCATTTGGAACGGCGGGCCTGCGAAGCCTGGGCGACCGAATCGCAGTTCGCACTGTTCCGGCGGTATCTAAACCATCGCCATTCCGATGGCGGCATGGCCGATATGGACGCGTTCGACTATGCTTCGATGGTCGATGAAACGCCGGTCAACTCGATGGTTGTCGAGTATCTGACGGAAGACGCGGAGACCGGCGCCAAATCGCTGATCGCAGCCTGTTTGTCGGATGTGCTGAGTGACGGGCTGTCGATGGTCTATTCATTCTTCGAGCCTGAGCTTTCGATCGACAGCCTGGGCAGTTACATGGTTCTGGATCACATCGCGATGGCCCAGGCTATGCATCTTGACTATGTCTATCTCGGGTATTGGGTCTCGGGGTCGCGCAAGATGGACTATAAGGTCACTTATCGCCCGTTCGAGCTGTGCGACGGGACCAATTGGCACCGGTTTGAGGATCGTGACGATGTCGCGAGATGGCAGTCCCGCCGGTAGTGTCTCAGTTTGAATTGTCTTTTTTCTGACGTGGTTTGTACGGACCACGCTTTTTAGGTGCTGGTGCGTTTGCATCAATCAGACCAACAATCCAGGCCGTGTCATGCAGCGTGTCGGAAACGCCAGCAGCCATTGCAGGTGTCATTTTAAGGCTCTTGTGGATGCGCACGAAGTTGTAATGCACAAAATACAGGCTCAGCATGTGCAGGTGGTTTTCCAGCTTCTTTGAGAAAGCATTGGTCAGGCGTGTAAAGCGACGCATCCCCATGCGCATTGTAAGGTTCTGGCGCTCAACGTAGGACGTGCTGACCAGTTCCTCTACAGGTTGGCCCATGACAGGCTCTTTCCTGATGCCTGTGCACTCTGCGGGGCTGTACTTTTTTTCATGCCCTTTAGGCGGCGTCTTCATTTAAGCGAGCCAGGCCATTGTGCATGCGAGGGATACGAAGGCTCGGAAGGACGATATAGTCTTTTCGCACCGTAGGGCTATGCGGCGGAAGCGTTTGATCCTATTGAAGAAACATTCGACAAGGTGGCGTTCTTTGTAGAGCGACCAATCGATTGCCTTTTGTGCTGTTCGCGTCGGATTTTGCTTGATCTGCGCCTTTGCATCAAGTTCATCAACGATGAAGGCCCGCAGGTAATCAGCATCATAAGCCGCATCTGCCATGACGTGCCCGACGCCCGAAAACCCCTCGATCAAGCCGCACGCCTGAGGGCAATCACCCCACTGACCGGGCGTAATCGTGAAGCGGATCGGCAGGCCAAGCGCGTCGACTGCGGCGTGGATTTTCGTGGTCAGGCCGCCTTTGGAGCGTCCGATTGCGTGAGTTTCAGCCCCCCTTTTGCGCCGCTGGCGTCTGCATGGGCCTTGCAAATGGTCGCATCGATAAGGACGTATTCGAAATCCGGATCAGCGCTTAACGCTTTGAAAAGACTCTCCCAAATGCCCGCATGTGTCCACCGCCGGAACCGGCAATGTGCGGTCCGCCAGTTGCCCAGTTCAGGCGGAAGATCACGCCAGGGCGAGGCTGTACGAGCCAACCACAGGATTGCATCAAGGAAAAGCCTGTTGTCTGTCGCCGTGCGCCCTCGGTCGCCTTTTTTGCCGGGGACAAGCGGTTCAATCTGCGCCCATTGCGCGTCCGTCAGGGTTCGTCTGCTCAAGATCACCTCCGTTTTCGACCTTGAATCAAATCCCAACCAGTTTGGGAACCCCCTAAATGAAGACGCCGCCTAGAGCCTGTGTTGTCGCCGTACATTTTCACCAGCATGGCATAGTCCACATCTGAGCCGAAAGCATCCTCAACAGCACTGAGATACGCCTTGTGGCCGTCTGTGGTAAGCTGGACGCGGTTTGACAGACGGTCGCGCAGGTCAAACATGAACTCGTGCGCGGTTTGCGCTGAGCGGTCGCCCACTTCATAGGACAGGATCATTTTGCTATCTGCGTCGATTGCAGTCCATGTCCACACATCACCTGATCCATCAGGAGCGGCGGCGGCTGTCTTTACGTTCTTGTCCTTTGCATAGACGAATGACCAGATTTCATCACACTCAACGCGGGTTGCGCCTACGTTGCGCACCGTCTCATCGTGGTACGCCGCGCAGGCTTCACCAGCCTCAACAAGCAGCTTGGTCACGGTGTTGATCGAAACACCCACAACCCGACTGATTGAGCGCATGGAACTGCCCTCAACCATCATGTTCAGGATCATTGCGCGGGTTTTGGTGTCTAACTTGTTCATACCACTGTTATAGGTATGTTATCTCCCTTTAGCAAGCACAAAGTTCATTTACAAAACCAGCCATACGGCCTCGCAGACTCACTGCCGTACGGAAATGGCAATTCAACCCGTTTCGGGGCCGATGGTAGATCATCCAGAAAGTCAAGATCGCCGAAGGCCGCTTTAGCCTTCTTTCCAATCTCCTCCAACTTCTTTGCGAGATCCTCGTTGTTTTGTGTATCGCTCATGCTACCCTCCTAAGGCCAAGTTTAGAGTGTATGTACGATCCAATGTCCATCTTTCTAAAATAGTCCACAGCAAGACCATGATAGTTCCTGACTATCAAGTTCAGGTCAGGATCGTTTCCAAAATCATCAACAATCAGTTTCACGTCGCGACTGGTTAGTTCCTTCATTGGAATGCCGCGACCATGTGAATGCCATTTCGACGCATCACCAAGCGTTTTTGCAATCTCTGTCGCCCGCTGCTTTCGCATTTTTTCTGTAACGGTTTCGCCCTTTGATTTCGTCTTATCCCAGTCCTTAAACTTATACTTGGGTAGCCACTCGGTTATCAGCGAAACGCCATGTTGAACGGCTTGCTCAATCTGGAATAATTGCGCAGGGTCGAAGTTCTTTATCAAGTAAGCTAATTCTGCCCGGCATTCGTTCTGCGTGCTCGCTTGATTAATAGTCGCACAGATGTCTTCGAACTTTGATAAAATGCCATGCCCCGGCAAATACGACCCATCCTGGTTACGATACTGCGGGTCAATTGGTCCCAGGACAGAGTAATAATCCATATATATTTTGTCTCCTGAAAGAGCCAAAACAGTTCCCGCAGAATAAGCGTAGTTCGGGATTACAAACGAAACTCTCTCATAGTGCGTTCTCATGACCGCGACCAATCTTTCGACTGTTTCCATTAGACCTCCATTCGTTTCAAGCAAGACAATTAAATGGGTTTCTTCACTATTCTGCTTGATTTCCTCAAGAACCACGCGAAATTCGTCGTCTAACGGTGGGAACATCTCAGATTTGATAAATATACAATCGCCACTCATTTTCGTGGCGAGGTCACCATTGATGCTGTTCAAGACAGACCCTGACAGCTGATCTACATTTATCGCTTCCAACGCGCCGTCGCCGCGATCTTTGCGATTTCGCTGCGCTCCTCGTTATTCAAACTATCAGCACGCGCTTTTGCCCCTGCTAAACCACTCTTGCGCTTGGCGGGTTGCTTCAATGTGGTCTCTTCGATTTCTCCGGTCGCAATTCGCGCAATATGTACCGCATTGCCGATTGCGTCCGCCGGGCGTCTCTGCCCTTGCGGTCCCTTTGGCATGTGTTTCCTCCTTGGTCTCGTTGGTTGACGGCTTCTAACTCATTATGCACAATTTTTTGCCTTTGTGCAAAATAGATGGCACTAATCAAGACTAAACCCAACCAGAGAAAAGGATATCTCAATGAAGCGCCGCGCGTTGATTATAATAACACTGGCTTGTTTTTCGACTCCATCTTTTGCAGATTGGTATGAGGGCGGAACGCTTCACAGCGCTAATTTCGGGCAGTGGAACTCTGCGTCTGCATCGAATCGTCTTGCTACTGCCGGTGATTGGTCTGCTTATATTCTTGGTGAGGATGAAGTGCGCAGAATTGGCATGGACGGCCTCAGGAGACGCGCGCAGCAACTGTCAAATTGCGTGACCGAAGCGGCAAAAGGTACTCCACCGAACATTGCAGCCAATCAGGCTGCTGCCGCATGTGTATTGCTTCTGAACTGGTAGGTTGTGCGGTTTACATCTTGAAAAGAAAGTGGATCGAGCTGGGCTTGCACAGTTTAGCGCGGGCCTTACAAAAAGAAGTCAAATTCAAACTGAGACACTACCCAATCTCAACGCCGTCCGGCAAAGCACCGTCGAGACTGAAGGTGAGACGGCCTTGATCCTTGACCTCGATCCAGAACCAATCCTGATCCGCGCGCGGTAAAATTGCGATTTCGAAGGGTTCAGAGAGATCGAGCGCCGCGGCCCTGCCGAAGGTGGCATTCGGCTCGAACACATCACCCGTTTCGGCAAAGGCGAGGTCGATTTGGAGATTGCCGCCAGCCTTATCCACCCGGATCTCCAGAATATACTGCCCGGGTTCCGCCAGATCGACGGTCGCGGTGCCATCTACGAAATCCAGCCAACTCGTCAAAGTCGACTTCTCGGCATTCCAGAGACGTACGACCGCACGTGAACCTATGGGGACCGCGCCGGTCGTAATTGACAACGCACCCTGTTCTTTCGCATCTATCCGGCGCCAGGTCGGCTTGTTTGCCTCGATGGTGGTCGCAATCCGCCCCGTCAGTGACACCGGAATCGCGTTGGCAAACGACGTGCCAGCAGTCTCTTCATCCAGCCTGACCACCGGGGAGGGCACGGTGTTGGCACGGCCAAAGGTATCGTTATTCTCGGTCTCGTTCACCGGAACTTCCGTCGCTGTAACCGTGACTTTCGCCGTCACGGCGACCAGGATTCGGTGGGTCGCCGATGTGCCCTCGACAACCTCAATCTCAACACGACCGGTGATCTCGCCGACCCTTGCTTCAACGACGTATCGCCCGGCATCCAGGGGCAGTGCAGGACGGGCGACACCTGCGTTGATCGCAACGGCTTCCTCGGTTTCCAGTGACGCCACACGCCACACGACATTCTCGCGGATCACCTGGCCGCCGGGCGACACTGCCTCCAGTACGATCAAATTCGCCTTTTCAGGTTCGCTGGTCACAGTTCGCAGCGTGGAAAGGGCCTTGTCCAACTGAACGGCATTGTCCGCCGTCAGGTACAAACCACCGGTTGCCTCGGCCAAGCAAACCAACTGCGACGCGTCACCGTCCACACCGAACCCAATAACATGGGCCGTGAACCGGACCCCTGCCTTGTTCAGTTCGGCGGCCAGAGCGCAAGGATCGGCATCGCAGGTCTCGACCCCATCGCTGAACAAGATCACCGATGTAGGTCGGTCGATATAGCCCAACTCCTCGGCGGCCTTGCGCACGGCGGCAGTAATCGGGCTTTTGCCCGTCGGCGTGATACCTTCAATTGCACGGAGAAAATTCAGCGGATCGACCGGCCCGGGTGCGCGCAGAGTTTCAACATCGCTGCAATCGGCCTCACGACGATGACCAAAGGCGATCAGGCCAAGTTCCGCGCCCGGCTTCCATCCAGACACCAGGTCAGCCAGTGCTTCGCGCGCGATTTCAATCTTAGGCCGCCCGTCAACCTGACCCCACATCGAATTGGATCCGTCGAAGACGATGGTTACAGCGTCCGCCGGTCCCGGCTCTGCACCCGCGCCGCTGGACGTATCCGCATCGGCCTGGACCACAAGGTTTGGCTTCGTCGGTTCAGTATTCGTCTCGCCGCTTGCGGTCGTTTCATCCGCTGTCGCTTCTTTCGATACCGTCGACGCCGAACCTTTGGGCGCAACAGTTTCCGCTGAACCTGTGGGCGCGCCTGTCAATGCGGTAATGATCCGGTCAACCGAACCGTCCAGCGGATCTGCGCCGGCAAGATCCGCAGCATGGCGTCCCAACGCTGCGGCACGTGCTGCATCGCCTGCACCTTCCGCATCGGCGGCAAGTTCAAGGACCACTCCGCGCATAATCGATCTAAGTTTGCCGATCTCCTCCAAGGTGGGGGGACGCTCGTCCAGCCGCTTGTTCAAACCGTCAATCGCCTCGGCAATACTCGCATCGTCGGCCTTGCCCGCCGACTTGAGCAATGCACCCAGATTTTCGGTCATCCGAACCGCCGCCGCCCTCAGTTCATCATCCGTCGGGCGAAGTGTTTCTGCGGCATGCACGCGTGCGGTGTGGCCGGGCAACGCAGCAAGACTCAGCACGGTGATAGCAAGGCTCGCGAAAATAACGCCCATGAAGTTCTTAGGAAAAAGCCGGATGTCATTGAACTTGTGAAGATAAATATTATCAGACCGCAAGCAGTTCCGGGCCATGATCCCCTCCGACAGACCTGTCTCCATCGTTATCTTATTGCTAAAACTAACATAAATGCTGTCATCGCAAAACTTTGGGGCGTTCCGAAGCCCGATCTATTGTGATATATCCAAGACCATGAAGGATCTTCGGCACATCATTCAGCGGTGCTGGTGGGAGATGACCGGAACGCTCCGGACGGCGCTGGTTGTCTTCTTCTTTGGTCTGGCAGCCGGTCCGGCGCTTGCACAATCGACAACGGAAATCGAACCGCGTGAAGTCCGCGCCTGGTTCGAAGAAGTTCTGAACAAACTGAAGGAAATCGGTCCTGACATTGGTGTCGATGTTACAGACGATCGGATCGATCTGAGCTGGTCGACAGGTTGGCAGCCGCCCGGCGCCGCCGCCGTCACAAAGGTCGATGCAACGGTCAGCCTGTGGCGTGTCGAGGAGGCCGCAATCAATCGGTTCCAATCCGATGTCGAACGCGCGTTCAAGGACGACTGGCGCTCCAAGTGGCAGTCGCCGCGCTTCAAGATCGAATTGGCGGAAGGCGCCGCCGGAACCATCGGGACCCATCTCGATAAAACCTTCATCTATGACGAAGACGAGAAGCGTTGGCGCCCGCAAGCAATCGTCGAAGGCTTCTTTTCCTGTGGCGGTATCACAGCACGCATCCGCGCAGAAGTCCGCGATGGTTTGCTGCCGGAGGTGAAAAAGGAAGAGCGCCCGGCCGATGCAGCAGAAGGATGGGTCCCGTCATTCTTGAAGGCGAAGGAAAACGTGGAAGCAGCGGCAGCGGCTGTCGACAAAGCCCGTTCTGCGATCAGCACCCTCACCACACGGATCGACGCGCTGTTGAACGAACGCCGGATCTGCAGCGTGCCAAAACCCGTGATTGATCTGCCGGATCACAAACGGGTCAATACGTTGGAACCTGTCTTTCGGGCACTTGGGTGGGAAATCGAAGTGTTCGAGGGTTCGACACTCGCCGAAATCAAAGAGCACTATCCCCATTATGAAGCGGACATGCAGGCCTTCATGCGGTCTGATTCGATCTTGCACCAGAACCCGAAAGACGTGCCGCTGTTGGGCGGATGGGAGGGGGATTTGTTTGTCGTCAGCGCAGATGGCCGTCTGTCCTATTCGACAAACAAGGGCGACATCGAGTTGGCCAAGTATATTACTGCGGACATGCACAAGGACACTTGGCATGGTCTGGTCACGTTGGAGGAAGGGACGCGCACCAAGGATGTCGCGCCTATGCTGTGGTTTGCGAATATCGGCGGCCTGGGGGCCAATACTACCCAGCGTAATAAGACCCAGTACTTCATCGAAGCGGTTGGAACGTTGGTCTGCGGCGAAATCTCGATCCGCTTTGTGTTCGCACGCTGGGGGCCGGTTATCCCACTTAGCGATGAGGTATTGGAAAAAATGACCGATGCCGAAGGCAAGGCGCTGGAAGCCTCGTTGCAGGTCAAGGCCGCTGAACATGTCCCGCAGGTCATGGACGAGTTGGACAAGCGTATGGAGATGTTCCGCGCCGAAATGCAGCGCCAGAGCATCCCCTGTCCCACCGATGAAGAATTCACCGAAGCCAAGCCCGAGCCGCGGTTCCGGCGACTGGATGCAAACGTCTTGTTCACACCCGGCCATAAGGGCCCCGGCACCTTAAGCGCAGCGGATCTGTCCAAGTTGGACGAAACCAGGCTTGGTACCGTTGCAGACGGCCTGAGCCGGTTGATCCTGGAAGTGGAAGCTGGCGCCGCGGGGGATGTCACGTTCAGGATTGACGACGGCGACGGTCATGTGGTGGCTCTTGACTGGTCGGGTGAAGGGACACCCGGCAACAGCCTGACCGTCGCGACAAGCGAAGCGAATGGCCGGCATCTCGCCTACGCTCTCTATCTGCCCCCGGCGGAATTGGGCGAACACACCCGTGAATTGGACGGCGTCGGCATTCGCGACATCGCCGTTACCGCAAGCCCGGCAGATGGCGCACCCGTTGAAATTCCGATCGTGCTGGCCCGCCCGCCGGTTCTGCTGGTTCACGGAACTTTCTCGACCCCCGAAAAATGGACCGAAGCGTCCGGCCCGCTTGGCGGTAACAGCATGGTGGATGCGCTCCGCGATGCCGGGCTGGCGGTGTTTCTGGTTGATTATGAATTGACGAATGGGTCGAAATCCGCCGGTCCCAGCGGGTTCCGCAACAACGCCGGCCTGCTTTGGGATCCGTTTCCACATGCCGGAAATGCCGCCGAAGCGGGCGGCGTCTTCAAGGCCCTGAAAACGTTTCGCGAAGATCTTGGGCTGGCAGCAACTCAAGTCGATGTGGTCGGCCATTCGCTGGGCGGGCTGATCCCCCGGGTCTATGCCTCGTCCAGCTTTCAGCGCCCGGGCCTTGGCACGCCGGATCAGACAATGGCATGGCTGGCGAGCTATGCGACACCCGGCAGCCCGATCGACGGCGCTCCGCCCTATCTACGGCCGGACAATCAAAACCGCGGTGATATCCGCCGTCTGATTACGCTTTGTACGCCGCATTACGGCTCCGACCTGCCCCGGGTGATTGAAAAGCTCGAAGACGTGAAGATTGCAGATGAAACCTTCAGGTCCTGGGCGACGCGAAAAGCGTTCAGCCGTTTGGGCGCCTATTTGGCGGGCCTCTCGAAGGGCGCCAGCCGCGACCAGATCCCAGAGAGCGAAGAACTGCGCGCCATCGGAGCCACCGAGATCGCAGCGCACGCAATTGGTTGCACGGCCGATCTTGCAGAACTGTCCCGCACGATCTTTGATGACGCTGCGCGCGCTGATCGCAATGGCACCTACGTCCGCGACTATGCCCTGATCGCCGCCTTCTTCGGGTTGTCGCCTAAATCGCTGGAGATCTTCGCGAACGAACTGCGTCCCAACGACAACAAGGGCCGCATTCTGCCGTCATCGGTCCTGGATCTGTTGCCACCCGAAAAACGGAAACCGCGATCTTCGACGGCTGGGAACAACACCTGTTCGCTGCGCCCCGAAACCCCGGTCCGGGTCGGAATTGATGACCATGAACGGCTGGCTGATCAGATCGCACGGATCGATGTTTATAAATGGCAGGCGCGGTACGACAACGCGGCGACGGTGGCTACGGGGTTTGCGAAGTTCCGGGCCGGGATACCGCCCTTCAAGCCGAAATGCAGCGCGTGGTATGATTGTGCGCTTGGTGATCTTTTGACCGAACCGATCATCGACGAGAAGCAGTTGCTGCAAACCTTGCGCGCAGCCATTTTCGGTAACACGCCCAATGATGGCGTCGTCAGGCTGGAAAGCCAGCTTGGCGGCCTTGATGCGCAGTACATCACGATTTTCGACAAGATCGTGCATGGCGAAGCGCCGATCTACGCCCGGGTTCAGACCCGTGTCGCCGAACTGCTGTTAGGGCCTCCAACAAACTTTGCGCCAACCGGCTTTCCGGCGGCGGGGAAGGCGCCCGCCGATCTGCCACCGGGCCTGAGTGACCAACCGGCGCGCGACCGGGCGCTTGCGATCGGAAGGTCCAATATCGTCCCGGCGCACGCCGAGGCGTTGTCGCGCCTGGCTCACGCCCGGAACGAGATCATCCTGGCACGCCCCGTCAATGCGGATTCGACGGCGCTGATCGCCAAGAACGACGCGACCAAAAGCATGCACGTCAAAGGCAAAAGCGCAGATTGGGGGCCGCATGCCGGGTACATCCCTGTTGATCAGTCCTATTCCAAACTCGCCCGATTGGCTGCCGAAAAGGACCCGCTAAAGCAGGCCGGGAAATATAACTGCGAAGTGGTGAAAACCTTCAACGCGCGCAGCGCGAATGGCGCTGAGATTGCCCGGCGCAAGGCCTTGGTCCTCGATATTGGTGGCAAGTCCTACAACGTTCTGCGCGTGACCGATCAGCCCGCTTTGCCTGCCATGCCCGTGCTGGTCCTGCAGGATGCTGACGGGGCCTTTTTTGATTGGCGCAATGTGAATGTCGCCCCATCGGTCCCGGTAAGCGCAGCGAACACCGCGCCGCTGGAGGTGTTGACGCCTGCGCCGGAGACGCCGGACGGGAAAGATACCGGGCATTACCTGACGGCTGATTATGACCTGCATTCGATCGGGACCCGTTACACGCGGCAGGTCGATCCGGTTCCGAAGGACATTCATCCCGACATGGGCTTCATAACCACCTGCCAGATCGAATTGGTCGGCGAAATCAACAAAGTCATGAAGGCACAAACCGGCTATACCGGCGGCAACGTGGTTCATCATGGACCGGAAAGCCAATTCGGCGGATCGCCGGGCAACGACTATCCCGTCACAATTTTCGAGCCGGGCAATCTTGGTGGCTGGATCATCACCATCGGCGAAGGGCCCAAGGATGACCCTGATCTCTACCTGAAGGAGTACTTCGCCCTGAAAACCGGCGAAGGCTGGACACTGCGCCCCAACAAGCAATGGAACTGGGGCGAGATCGACCCGGATACCAAGCAATTCGCGCCGCCGACAGCACCGGCGACGCCTGCCGAAATCTCGGACGACAACGATACCGAAGAAGAACCGCCTCCAGCAAAAATTGGTGAGCAGTGCGAGCCGCTACCGGCCTGCGGTACCGGTACCGGGTCCGGAAACTGGAAGATCGCTGGCGGCATTGCGCCCGATGCGATTGGCTGCTGGCCGTAAGGCGCTGTGGGCATCGCTGGCGCGGCGCCTTCTGTCCGAGGCACAAGCCTGTCCCAGCCAGTCACCGCCATGTTGCGCACTCAACCTAACAATAATCGGTCTGCAAAGAGACGCTCTCTAGACCTCCGGGCCGGGCCGGTCGCAGATCGCGGACAACAACCGTGGTGGCGACATCGGCAAATGCGTCATGCGCCGATCACTCGCACGGGCAATCGCATTGGCAACCGCCGCCATGCTGCCGACCATCCCGGCCTCGGCAACGCCTTTGACACCATAGGGATGATCAGGGTTCGGGACCTCGACAATGACCGGTTCGATCATCGGCAAATCCGACGCGACGGGCATCCGATAATCCAACCACCCGGCATTCTCCAGCGAGCCATCCTCGTTATACACATAGCCCTCGTTCAGCGCCCAACCGATCCCCTGGGCGACGGCGCCCTGGATCTGCCCCTCGACATAGGACGGGTGGATGGCGATACCGGCATCCTGGGCGGCAACAGCGTTGAGGATCGTGGTATGTCCGGTCTCAGGATCGACCTCGACATCGACAAACATGGCGCTGACGCCGGGCGCATGACCCGTCATGTTTTCGGCATGCGAGGCACCGAAATGCCCGCCTGTCGCGCTTGCGCGCTGGGCCAGTTCCTTGATGCCAAGCGGCTTAAAGTCGCCGACATTCGAAGACGATGGTCGCGCCTCGCCATCGATCCAGTCGACGCCGTCCGCATCCACCTCCCAGATCTGGGCCGCTCGGGCTTTCAACTGATCGATCACCTTCTCCGACGCGCTGATCACCGCCTTGCCGGTCGCAAACGTGACCCGGGAACCACCGGTGACAAAACAATAGGGGACCGCGCTGGTATCATTGATCCGGGATTGTACGGTTTCATAGGGCACGCCAAACGTTTCCGCTGCCATCAGCGCCATCGAGGCCCGGCTGCCGCCGATATCGGGACTGCCAGTGGCAACTGTGACCGAGCCGTCAGAGTTCACAAACGCGGTCGCGCCTGAATCGCCGCCTGCATTGTGCCAGAACCCGGCGGCGAACCCACGGCCCTGGTTCGGACCCAGCGGCCGGGCATAGGCCGGATGCGCCTTCAGCGTCTCCAAAAGCTCGCTGAATCCGTCATGGGTCATGGTCCGGCCGTCGTTCAGCCGGTCGCCTTTCTTAATGGCGTTCTTCAGGCGCATTTCGATGGGATCGATGCCCAACTTGCGGGCCAGAATGTCGATGGTGCTTTCGATGCCGAAGTTCGACTGCGGCGCACCCGGCGCGCGATAGGCCGCCGTCATCGCCCGGTTCGTGATGACGTCATGGCCTTTGGTGCGCTGGTTCGCGATATCATAACAGGCAAAAGCACAAAGACAGCCATTGATGAACGGCGCGCCCGGAAAGGCCCCGGCAGCGTACCAGGTCTCGAAATCCGCAGCGACGATCCGGCCGTCTTTGGTCGCGCCCATCCGGATCTTGCTGACTGTGTCAGACCCCGGCCCAGTTGCCCGAAAGACCTCCTCGCGGGTCATGACCATCTTGACCGGCCTTGCGGAATGCTTGGACAGCATCATCGCAACCGGTTCCAGATAAACCTTGGTCTTGCCGCCAAAACCGCCGCCGATTTCTGCCGGTGTCACTCGGATCTCACCCGGCGACATGCCGGTAAAGGCCGCGGTCAGGTCGCGCATCTGGAAATGGCCCTGACTGGATGTCCAGAGATGGGCTTCGCCCTGAACTGCATATTCGGCCACACAGGCATGCGGCTCGATGTATCCCTGATGGACCGCATCATTGCGGTAAGTCCCCTCGACAATCAGATCCGCGGCGGCGAAACCGGCGTCCAAATCACCGATGGTGTCTTCCCATACCCGGGTGATGTTCGAAGGCGCGTCGCTGCCCTCCGGCGCATTGCGCGTTGTCATGCCGTCGTGAACGATCGGCGCATCCGGGGCGATCGCCGCCTCGATGGTCATCACGAACGGCAATTCCTCATACTCGACCGTGATCAAGTCCAGAGCCGCCATCGCGGTCGCCCGGTCCTTTGCACCCACTGCGGCAACCGGCTGGCCCTGATAATAGACCTTCTCTTTGGCCATGACATTGCGAAGGTCGAACCAGGGGTTGCGCTGCAATCGTTCCGGTCCGACATAGCCGAATGGCAAGTCTGGAAAATCCGCCCCGGTGATGACGGCATAAACGCCGGGCAGGGCCTTTGCCTGTGACACATCGATCGTCACGATTTTCGCGTGCGGGTGCGGGCTGCGTAGAATTTTGCCCCAGATCAGCCCCGGCGGCGCATAGTCCGCACCATACCGGGCCGCTCCAGTTACCTTGGAGACACCATCCGGCCGAACCGGCCTGGTCCCCACATATTTATAGCCGCGGCCAGCGTCCTTCTCGTTGTCGATCTTGTTCATGGCATTGCACCCCCGTCGCAGAAGTCCGTCAATCGGCGAGATCCGTTATCGCATTGAAGCGGCCAATGCGCACCTTTGTCCAGCTAACCGGCGGATAAATGTCCGCGCAGGCAATGAGGGCTGTGCCGATCGATTGCTGGGGCCGTCCTCGGGCTAATATTCGGATTGGCGACTTCACTGCGCATGGTGGGTGGAACCCGGAAAACGCTCGACCCGGGACTGCGGTCCACGTTGCCCGGGTGCGCGCCGGTTCAGCTTTGCAAGTGACCGCTGGTGATCATGCTACGCGCTCGGGAGGTCTTAGCTGCGATGTGCCTTGGGCCGCTAGGACGACATTACCTGTACCGCACCAGAACGGGCCTGCCGAACATTCACTCATTGCGTAAAGTTCACTCCTTTCCACGGCGCCCGGGGACGGCGTCAGCGGGCTCGCCGCGCGGCTATGGGATTTTCTGTATGCGATTCAACCCTTGATGCTCAGAGGCCAAAACGGCGACAAGGCTCGACAACAGATCGTTTCTTGAGCGTCAATTTTGACACTTTGCCCATTCACGGGGTCACACTTGAGCGCTGACGCCCATTCAAGCCTGCCGCCCTCATCCAAAGCGCTCGCAGGCTTTGCCGGTGGCCAACCGGCGAAGCTGCTTGCGGGTGGCATCGGTGTGGCCTGGCGCGCCGGCGATATCGTCCTGAAACCAAGCGCGAATTCGTTAGAGGCACAATTTCTCGCCGAAACGCATGCGGGTCTGCGCGACGTTCCGGATTGCCGTTTCCAACGTCCTGTGCCCGTACCGCCACCGCTCTCTGGTCCGCCCGGCGGTTGGGAGATTGACCGCTGGGCCGCCTGGCACTGGATAGAGGGCGAGCCAGCCCCGGACCGTGCGCGTGAAATCGTGCTGGCCTCGCGTGCCTATCATGACCTTCTTACACCCTTGCCAAACAACGCTATAATCGCGTCACGGACCGATCCTTGGGCGCGCGCGGACAGGGTCGCATGGGGTGAGGCGCAAGCCGACTATCCGGCGGACTATCTTGCATTGCTGGCGCCGCTTCTCGCCGATCCGCCGCCACCTCTCACCCGACAGCTGGTACATGCGGATCTGACCGGCAACGTCGTTTTTTCGCGGGGCCTGGCGCCTGGGATCATCGATCCCACGCTCTATTGGCGCCCTGCCGCGTTCGCCGAGGCCGTCGTTCTGGTCGATCAAGGTTGGTTTACGTCGACCCTCGACCTCACCCCGTTTTCAGATACCCCGGCGTTCGCACCTATGCTGCGCCGCGCAGCAGCAAGACGGATCGCCGAGCAGCCCGAGCAAGTGGCTGCCCACGGCAAGAATGCGATCGAGGCCCTTACCACCGCTCGGCGGATCGCGAACTGGGCCGAGGTCGCACTTACCCGGTTAGGGTCAGCGAATTGATCCGCAATCGAAGGCTGTTGAATTGGCGCGTTGTTGCTGATGCGGCGATAAATCGGATTGAGGTCCGCTAAGAGCCCGTCTGGCACAATGCCGGTCAAGGTTGGATGTCCGCTTCTTTGGTCTGCTGCGATCGCGGTGGCCGCCTCTTATTTTGGTCATGGTAGGTTCCAGATATTCAAGAGCTGCGAATACCCGTTTCGTATGCAATCAGGTTTCAAGTGCAGGCTTCAGTTTTTCCATTCGTTCTTCGGCCCAAAGACATAGATCGCGATAAAACGGGTGAATATCGAAGCCAAGATCGGTCGGCTCGTACTCGACATGTGCCGGTATCGTGTTGACAACGGTCCGTCTTACAAATCCATCATGCTCTAACTCTCGCAATCGCAGTGTCAAAATTCGCTGTGTGACATCCGGAATCGCACGACGCAGTTCTCCATAACGCATCTTTCTTTGTTGGGTGAGGCAATACATGATTGCCGGTTTCCATTTCGCTCCGATCACTTTCATCATCTTCTCAACGAGTTCCACGCGTTCTCTTGCTCGCTGTTCCAAAGTGACCTCCTTTTGGTATCAAAAATGTGCCTACTTGCATTTCTATACCAGTCAATCCACGACTGGCCAACAACCTGAAAGGAGTTCCGAGATGACATTGCCGGTCACCAAATATTCCGATCAATGGGGTGAATGTATTGTTCGACCGAACGATGGCTGCTCCGAGATCAGATGGTTCGATACGACGGAGACTATGTCTGGCGATGATTTTGACAATTTTCTCGGCGAGTTTGCATCGGTTGTCGAGGGAGCGGGACAGCCAGGGGCCTTGGTCGATGCCGTGCAATTCAAAATGGATATGAGGCGCATGTCTATGGGATGGCGCGACGAGAATATCATCCCGCGATACAATGCGGCGGGTCTAAGGAGATTTGCATTCATCATGCCGGCTGGAATGCTGGCGATTGGCGCGCCTCCTGCAACCGAGGGCCCGGCGGCCTTCCCAACCGCCTACTTTGGATCGAGGCAAGCTGCGGTCGCTTGGTTGAATAAGAACTAGCGAGAGTTCAGTTTGACCTAGATCGCAGGCTCTCAGGGTCAAAGCGGCCACTGGAACGTTGTCACTAAACGGCAGGTTGTCCCAACCGCCGCCATTTAGACTTGTCAGAGCAGCATAAAATCATAAGCCGCTTTCGCCGTCTAAATGCGCAAATTGCTTGACAGGGTGCCTGTATATCGAGATATCTCGATATATGGACCTGGAACAATCGATAGCGGCTTTGAACAACCCTGTGCGGCGCAGGATTTTGGAGTGGTTGAAAGATCGCTCCAATTTTCCACCCGCTCTGCCAGAGCACACGGATCTGGAGGGCGTCTGTGTCGCCTATATTCAAGAGAAGGCGAAGCTCTCTCAGTCGACGATTTCGAACTATATGGGTCTGCTCAAGCATGCAGGCTTTGTGATTGCAGAGCGCCATGGACAGTGGACCTTCTACCGGCGCGATGAAGAGAGCATTCGCCGGTTTCTCGCCGCTGTCGAGGATGAGCTCTTGAAACTATAAAATCCGAGGAAGCGCGGAGCGTGGAAGCGACTGCGCTGTACGCAATAGGAATATCGAAATATCCCGATGGAGTGATGCCATGAGCCAGAATGAAGACGATAGGGTAACAGCCCTTGGTCAACCCCTGCGGCTGCCCTGCGGCGTTCAACTGAAGAACCGCATGATCAAATCGGCAATGTCTGACTCGCTGGGCGACGGCGTCGGTAATCCAACCTTTGCACAGATGAGACTGTATGAACGCTGGGCCGAGGGCGGCGCGGCAATGTCTCTGATCGGCGAAGTGCAGACAAGCCCGCACTTTCCCGAAAAGCCAGGCAACCTCGTTCTGACGCCGGGCGCAGACCTCGACGCCCTGCGCGCTCTGGCCAAGCGGGGCAGTGTAAACGGGTCGCATGTCTGGCCACAATTGGGCCACGCCGGTGCGCTTGCGCACGCACCGATAAGCCGGCCGAAAGGGCCATCCCCGCTGGATGTCAATGGGCTGCGCTGTGATGGTATGTCGTTGGAAGACATTCACGAGTTGCCCGAGGCTTATGCTAGAGCGGCGATGCTTGCAAAGGAGGTTGGTTTCGGCGGTGCCCAAATCCATGCGGGCCACGGCTTTCTGTTCAGCCAGTTCCTGTCACCTTTGTTCAACCACCGGACCGACGCCTATGGCGGGCCGATCGAAGACCGGTTTCGGATCGTTGGCGAGGTGTTAGACGCTGTGCGCCAAGCCGTTGGACCGTCCTTCCCCATCGGCATAAAGATTAATTCAACTGACAAACTGATCGGCGGCTTGGACAACGCCGATGCATTGCAGGTGGTGCGCCTGCTGGATCAGACCTCGGTCGATCTGATCGATATCAGCGGTGGCACGTATTTTCCCGGGGCCGCATCCAGCTCGGACGGCACGTCCTCGTCCGGGCCATACTTCATTGATTTTGCGCAGCGCGCGAAAGAGCAGACATCAATCCCAATCGCGCTGACCGGTGGTTTTGAAACCAGGGACCAAGCATTGGCTGCCCTGAACGATGGTGCTGCCGATGCCGTCAGTGTCGCCCGCGCGATGGTATTGAACCCGTCACTCGCGAACACCTGGTTGAGCCAATCCGGCGGCGACCCAGACTTTCCGATGTTCGATGCGCCGCCCCGCGGAGGCGTCACCGCCTGGTACTCGATGCGCCTCACCGCTCTCGGCGAGGATGCCGAGGGCGATTTTGACCTGAGCCCCGCGAACGCCCTGGCAGCCTACGAGGCACGAGATGCTGAACGTTGCGAGAGGTGGTTGAAGCGGTTCGGGTAGCCGTCGCTGCTTGCAACCCCGTCCGACCTGGCACGACCGCTCCGGTGGTCTCAGTCATAGGGCGCATCGCACAGATCTTGCCCGCGCCGCATTCCCGGACAGACTTACCGGTTTCAGGTTCCAGAAAGCTCAGCCTCTCGCATCCATCAGATCGAAAACGAATTTGTCCGAAAGATCGATTGCCGTCAGGGCGAGTTCTATCGGGGCAGACGTAGTGTGCTCGTCATTCGCAAGGTCGCGCTCGTCAACACGCAGAAGGATTGTATCGACTTGATCGAGAAACCGCTCGTCGATCTGATCCAAGGCAAACTGCTGCAAGCCGTCGCTGCCCTGGCCCAACGCAACCCATCCATCGTCGCTGTCGCGCAGGTACAATGAATAGTTAGCCACATTCCCGGTGATCACCGTGTTAACGTTCAGCCAACTCTCATCGCGCCAGTCTTCCTGGTTGATCCGGAAGGTCAGATCGCCATGCCCCCAGCGACCGTCACCGTTTGCGGCGACCTGCCAGGTCAGGGCGCCGTCGCCGTTCACATCCGGGTCGTGGCGGACGGCGGAAATTGTTGCCTGTTCCGCGCGCGCACCTGTTGACGGCTCGACGCCGTGCTCGAAATCAAAGCGGGGGCCGCTGTCGACATATACGCCCTTCAGGTGGATGCGCGTGAAGGGCCCGGCGTCGTCGGCGCTTTCAGTCAGGTCACTCTCGTGGACACGGATCAGTACCGAAGACACATCGTCCAGATAGCGGGCGTCGACATCGTCCAGATAGATCCGGGACACGCCTTCGCCAAATTTGCCCAGATGGACGTAACCGTCGTCTGCATCCTGAAGGATCACCTCGAAGTCGGACTTTACACCGCCCAGCGCTGTGTCCAGCGTAAGTTTCGAGAAAGGTGACAGGTCCTGGATCGCATCGAAGGTCAGACGGTAATCGCCATGCCCCCATTTGCCGTCACCATTGGCTGCAACGTCCCAATAGTTGATGGAATCATCGCGGTCCTGCCAGGCGGCGCGCACCGCGCTGATCGAGGCATCCTGGACAGTCGTCCGGCCACGCGGATCGATGCCATCCTCAAAGTCAGCCAGCGTAACGCGGCCAGCAACAAGATCGATGACTTCGAGCTGCATCCGCGTTTCTGCCGAGCGCTCGCCGAGATCGGCGCTCAGATCGGCTTCATCGATGCGCAACAGCACGCGATGGACCTGATCGAGATATCGCGGGTCAATCTCGGAAAGGTCGAAATAGCTGTCGCCGGCATCGCCATTGCCAACACGGGTCCATCCGTCCTGACTATCGCGTAGGTGCAATGAATATCCCGGCTCCAGGCCCTGGAAACTTGTCGAAACCTTCAGCCAATCCTTCGCTCGCCAGTCCTCGTTGTTGATCGATAGGGACATGGACCCAAAGCCTTGCACTCCGTCACCATTGGCTGCGATTTCCAGCGCATTTACCCCGCCTGCACCGGATTGGTTTTGGGTCTGGAACTGAAAGACACTATTGCCGCGGTTCACGGTGACGGTCTCGCCGATCTCGGCAAAATCGAAGCGCGGACCTTCGTTTGCATCCAGCATGATCGAGTGCAGGTGAACACGTGCATGGGCGCCTGCCGCGTGGACATCGTCCGTCAGATCCTGCTCGTGAATGCGAATTACGACGCTGTCGACCTGATCCAGGAAGGCGTTGTCGATGGTGTCCAGATAGACGCGCAGTTGGCCTTGTTCGAAGCGCCCGGCACTGACCAGGCCATCCTCGGCGTCGTTCAACAGCACTTCGAATCCGGGTTTCAGCCGCCCGAAGATCGTATCGATGTCCAGTGTGGAAAAGGCGGTCCAATTCTGCGTTTCGCCCAGATTTAAATGATAGTCGCCGTACCCCCAGGTTCCATCGCCATTGGCCGTTACGTCCCACCAGTTGATGGCGGCAGGACGGTCGTTCCAGGCCGTCCGCACAGGTCCGATCGTCGCGGATACAGCCGATGTGGCCCCGCGAGTGTCTATGCCGCTTTCATAGTCAGCCAGGACGTTTGCGCTGTCGTTGGCAAGGCCGGTCTCAATCTTGACATTGGTCCCGAATGTCCGGTCCAGAATTTCCGCATCATCGGTGTTGGGCATGCGATGGACCTGCCGCTCGGCAACGAACTTGAAGACCAGGTCATTGTTGTCGCGATAGAAGGCATTGCTGGTCGCCGCGTCCAGCGCGGCACGGCTGGAGACCTCGGCGGCACCAAAGACACGGGTTTCCGATGGCAGGTTCTCGAAGACATGGTGGAAGATCGCACCTTCGGCGAGGCCCCGGAACCCGACGACCATGCTTTCCGGCAATTCGTGCAGGCGGACACGGTGGACCAAGTCTTCTTCTGCGGCGAACGCAGCGTTTATTGTCATGTCGTTGGTCGGCCGGGCGTTCATGATTTCGGCGCCGTCCGAGCGGACAATATCGTACCAGGTCGTCCTGTCCCCGGTCGCGATCATCTCGGCTGCGCTGTCGTCATGGCTGGGCGAAATCCGCATCCAACCGATATCGGTTCCGACGCTGACCCAGGCGTTCCACTCGGTGCGCGCGATGGCATCGGTGCCAGTGTTGATCTTGGTACCATCCGGCCCATCGATCATCGCAGTAATTGTCGCGCCTGCGATCCCGGTGATCGAACCGTCCAGGTCGATCAATGAAGTCGTCCACGCGTCATCGAAGAATGTCGGTTGACCGTCAACGGTGAACTCCGGGACGCTGAAGTCGACCTTGTTTGCCTCGGTCACGCCGCCGAAGGTGATGCCTTTGGCAAAATGGGTCGTCGACTTCTCGGCGGCGTTGGCGCCCTGGATCGCGTAATCCGACCCAGAGAAGTTCGCGAAATGAACGTTCTCGATCCCCGAGGGTCCATCGTAGATCGAATGGCCGCGATGGGGTCCGACATCTTCCCCAACCTGATTGTTCCCCTCGGATCGTCCGACAACGACGCTATCGGTCATGGTGTTGTTGAACGAGAAGAACGCAGCTTTTACGTTGTCTGCCGACTTGATGTCTGTGAACGTTCCGCCTTCGGTGCGGGTCCAGATCGACCTTTCGTCCGATTTGAAGGCGGTAAAATCGCGGATCTCCCAGTCGCCCGTCGCCTCATAGATTGTCTCATGGAACTGGGGGAATTGTCCGCCATCTGCCACATGCCCCTCGATCCCCAGGTTGAAGCTGTTCGAATGCGCTGTGTTGCCAACGAAGTGCTGGATCGGATCTGTCCGGCTGGTCAGGTCGTCGTAAAGACCCGAAGCGCCCGACAAGCCGTGGGGGTCGGACGGCGCGATCCAGAAGCCGGCAAAATCGGACCCGGCGGCATGATTGTCCTCGATGACGTTGTTCGCATTCTCGATCCAATAGGTGGAAACATGATCGATATCGGCAGATGTCAGCGCGGATGCGCGATCCGCCGCCTTTGTCCCGAGGCCGAGATTGCCGGTGATCGTGTTCCCAAACTCTGCCCCGTCCTCCATGAAATAACTGTGGCCGATTGTGCCATAGACGACGTTGTCGCTGACCACGGTGTTCTGCACGCCGTGCCAGGTGATGCCTTTGTTGTAGATTTCGTGGAACGAGTTGTTCTTCAGATAATCACCAGTGGCGTCGCCCGACAGGTGCCAGTGCGCGCCATACCGGCCCAGAATACCTTCTTGGCCCATACGGGTGATCTCGGCCCCTTGGATGCGCATATCACCGTGGTGCATGACCATGATGTGACCGCCAAAGCCGTCGACATGGGCGTCTTCGTCACCAGTGATGGTGACGTTTCGCGATAACAGTGCCACTTCGGCACGCATGTCGATCTGCCAGCTGCGCGCGTCAGCACCGGTCTTGCCATTCTGATAGTCTTCAATCTCGCCATAGTGGCGATGGTCCAGCGCACGATCCAAACGGATTTCGACCCCGCCGTTCCGGGTTTCGACGATAGTGCGTTCTTCTGTGTTCTCGTGGTTGAAATCGGTTGAGGCAATGACGATCCGGTCGCCTGCCTCCCAGCTTGTTGCCTCGGCCAGTGTCAGCCAGACCGACCCGGCCTCGCCCGTCATGTCCAGTTGTGTCCAACCGGCCTTGTCTGCGTCGGCGGCATGGATCTCGATCATCGATCCCATACCCATCGCCATCAGATAGGCATCATTGTCGGCGAGTTCGGACATGCATTTGCAGACAGGATCGCCGGTCGCGACGCATGGGCCATCGTCATTGTGACTGACCTCGACGTCGCAGTTCGCATACGGCGTAAGATCCAGGTCATAGCCTGCATCGTCGCCGGTCAGGACCAGCGTGAAATTATGGCTGAAAAGGTTGTCCGCGCGGCCAACCTGGAACAGGCCGCCATCCATCACCAGCACACGATCAGCGGTGAGGCTGATGTCCTGACGATCCTCGGCGATCAACTCGCCGCCATCGATGATCAGTGTCCCGACCCGGGCGTCCTGATCCAGAAGGACGCGCTCGCCCGCACCGATAACGACTGTATCCTCGGCACCCACTTCGTCATAGGCGTTGGACCAGCGCGGCTCGGCCTGAACATCGACGACCGCGCGGTGGCGGGACAGGACCTGATCATTGTTGCGCACGACATAATCGAAGGATGCGGGTCCGTCATGGCCTCGGTCCGTTTGGAAGCTGACCTGCACACCATCGCGCAACGACGCCTCGCCGCCAACGGCCTGACCGAACCAAAGGATCTCACCACCGGTCAGCCCTGGCAATTGCGCAAAACTCAGCGTGCCTTCGGAATGGTCGCCCAGATCGTGGATCGTCACATCGCCCGCCAGATCGACCGTTCCCGGCAATGTGTAGAAAATGTCGTTTAGAAAGACCCGTGTCGTTGCCGTTTGATCCGGACTGTCTGTCAGATCGGATTCGTTGATCCGCAGCACCAGAGCGTTCAGTTGATCAAGCGAAGTGTCCGCCAGCCCGGTCAGATCGATCTGGATATCCTCGCCCAGATGCGACCCCAGATCCGACCAGCCCCTATCCGCATCACGGACATAAACCGTGAACGGGACACCCGGTGCCGACACGATGCTCTGAATATCCAGTGTATTCGCGTTCGACAGGTCCAGCGACCCATCAGAGAGCGATCCCAGGTTCAACCAGTAATCGCCGTGCCCCCAAAGGCCGTCGCCGTTTGCCTCGAATTGATAGCTATTGATCGTGCTTTGCCAGGCCGACCCGACGGTCGAGATTTCGGCGTTGCGCGCACCCGTCGCGCCAGCCCATTCGACACCGCCGTTGAACCCGGTGATGGTGCGCGAGATGTCGCTCGCTTCGGCCAGCTCCACCTGCACGGATAGATCCGTCACCTGCCAGCCACCTTCCGCAGGGATTGCCGACGAGCTGAACGATATATCCTGGCGGCCCTGCAGGCCCTCGGCGACGATGCGCACGAAATGGGCAGCATCGGCCACACTGGGGTCGCCGCCCAGGTCACTTTCTGCGCGGCCTTGGCTTATGGTCCAGGTAATCGCACCGTTCGCACCCGCGATACTGCCCCCTTGCACCGCATCGGCACGGTCGTGCCAAAACCCGCCCAGATTCAGCAAATCGTTGCCGATCCGCGCCCGGATACTTTCTCCCGACCAGCGATCCAGCTCGAGCAAATTGAACTCCAGAGCCGCCGCCTGGTTCCCGACACCAAAATCGATTTGGGTGCGGATCTCGCCGCCTCCCGCGATTTCGCTCCCGATACCATCTATGGGACTTAATAGGTTATACTGCGGCGCAATGACTCGGACTCACGGAAGGGGATTTCCGGCCCGATCTTGATCTGATTCACCATGGAAAACAGAGGAGTTTTTGCCATGGGGTCTGCTGTTCAGATCAGATTGGATTATACAGGAACGGATCTTCGACGTCTGGCGCGGAAGAGCGATGAAGCGGATCAGACGCGGCGGCTTCTCGCTCTGGCAGTTGTCCTTGACGGAGGCTCGCGGAGCGATGCGGCGCGCACGGGCGGGGTTGGCCTTCAGGTGATCCGGGATTGGGTGTTGCGGTTCAACGACGGCGGCCCGGATGCGCTGACGACGCGGAAGGCACCGGGCAAGGCACCGCTCCTGACGGCTGAGCAGCGCACCGCGCTCGCGGCGGCGGTCGAGTCAGGCCCGCGTCCCTATCTCGATGGGGTTGTGCGCTGGCGCCTCGTCGACCTTGCGTTCTGGCTATACGAAGAGTTCGGCGTTTCGGTCAGCCGTCATACCGTTGGCCGCGAGTTGCACGCCTTGGGATATCGCAAACTCACAGCGCGCCCGCAGCACTACGCGCAGGATGAGGAGGCGATCGAGATGTTCAAAAAAACTTCGGCGACGTCGTCACAGCCATCCGCATCAAGCGAGGCTGGCCGCCCGTAGAGGTCTGGTTTCAAGATGAAGCCAGGGTCGGCCAGAAGAACAAGATCACACGACGTTGGGCGCGGCGAGGAACGCGTCCCCGTGCGCCACACGATCAGCGGACGAAATGGGCGTATATCTTCGGCGCAATCTGCCCGGCGGAAGGCAAGGGTGCCGGCCTCGTCATGCCGTTCTGCGACACCTATGCCATGGTGGAGCACTTGAAGCTGATCAGCGCCGAAGTCGCCCCAGGCGCACACGCCATCCTGCTGCTCGATCAGGCCGGATGGCACACGACACCGAAGCTCGATGTGCCGGAAAACATCACACTCGTTCCAATCCCGGCCCGGTCGCCAGAACTGAATCCAGTCGAAAACATCTGGCAATTCATACGCGACAACTGGCTCTCAAACCGGGTCTTCAAAAACTACGACGACATCGTCGCGCACTGCTGTGACAGTTGGAACAAGCTCATCGAACAGCCCTGGCGCATCTCATCAATCGGTAGCCGTAAATGGGCCCATGAGTTCTGATCAATGCACGTTAGTATTACCCTCGGCGTCGACCCACACCGCAGCGTCGATGTCAAAAACGTCCATAACTCACCCCACCTTGGCCTCGGCGGGATTTTGAACATTCCTGGTTTTTTGTTATAGTTTAGAAGTGTATCTTATTAAGACGGTATTGTATTTATTTGAAGATATGTCGAATGTGCACTCAGTTATTTCAGGATAATTATTTATTACTAATGCCGATGAGAAGTAAATCCCGTAATTGTAAGAAAATTGGCCTTTAGTCGCAATATCCGGAGCATGATCTTCGTGGTTCCTTCGGTCTTTCCAGTGCCGGGGTTTCAGCCCCATTATCTCCGATCTGTTTCAAAATGGGCGATGCACAGGCGCTAGCCATAAGAGCTGTGATGTTCACGCGCTCTTCTTCCCTTTAGCCAGAAGTCGATCCAATGTCTGACGCTCATACCAACCACCGCAGCGTTCAAAATCATACATAAGAAACTGCCTCGGCCATGCCTCTCACTTCTGCATAGGTTCCAAGGCGCGCGTTCACCCTCGCCTTGGCCGGGCCATGACGCCGTCGAGCCAGGCAAGACCCGCCAGGGCGAGGCCTAGAACCAGGAAGGAAAAAACCCGGATGAGCCCTTCAAGACCACCCATGTCGATCAGGAAGACCTTGGCAATAGCAAGCCCGATCACGACCATCGCGATGCGTCGCAACGTGGTCGAGTGTCGTTGAGCCGATCGTACCAGCAATCCGGTGCCCAGCAGTAACAATGCGACGGTGTAGGTGTAGAGTTCCCCGTCGATCACGCCCTGAACGCTTAGGTCCGGGCCTTGCCAGACCCGACGGATCTCCAGCGCGACATAGGCCGCGCCACACAGCGACGCCGCAACCGAGGCAACGGTGCCAACATATTTGGGGAGCGGCCGTGGCAGGTACGCCAAACCAGCGATCAGCACGGCGGGCAGCCCATAGGCAACGAACAGGCTATCGATGACCGGCGGCCCAATAACGGTATCAACCGCCAGCGGGGTGGCCAATGTCAAAGCGATAAGCAACAAGATCGCAGCAGCGCTGGTGAACAATGCGGCCAGTATCAGGCGAACATGGCGCACGGCACTTTCAGCGCGCGCGCGATAAAGCTGCACCGCGCCGGATATCAGCCAGATCATCGCGAACAGCGACAAAGCCCAATGGGTGCCTGTCTCTCCAGAGACCGCCAGCCCGCGATACAGCAGGATACAGGCCAGAATGCCAGGCAGGCTCCATATCGAAGATTCGATAGTGACGATCGCGCCCAACCGAGCGCGCGGCATCGCGAAGTAGAGCGCACCGCAAAGCAGCAGGCCGACGCCGACAAAGGCAATCAACACCTCATAAAGCGGCGCCTCTAGCACCCAGGGCAAGCCCGGGTCGACCAGCAGGCGATAGCCGCAGACGACAACGCCGATCTGCACAAAGTACGAGAGCAGCTTCAGATCATAGCGCCGATCAAGCCAGCTTGCCGAGACCACGACAGCAGCGAAAGCCAGCGTCAGCGCCGTTTCCGTCAGGACGATCGAAACGGCAAACGCAATAAGGTTGAGCGCCGACATGGCAAAGATCGATGGCTTAAGGCGCCCTTCGCCCTCGTCTTTCAGGCGATGCCGCGCAAAGAATGTCATCAGCACCGCAGCGATCGCGACGTGCAGCGCCCAGGTCGTCTCGGAAAGCTGCGCCAACGGGTCCCACCACAAGGCGATCAGCCCAATCGTCGCCGGCATGAAGGCAGCGCCTGCAAAGGCCCATCCGACCGATAACCGTTGCGCGCGATCAACTTTCCAGGCGGCAAGGCCAGAGACCCCGGCGGCGAATATCAGCAGCCACAGGATCGTTTTAGGCGCGCTTTCTTCGAACCCAAGCTCTGCGGTTCTGTAGGCATTGGCAACGTCTAGATCTAATGCGCCGTTGCACGCGATGATGGCCAGAGCCGCGATCAGCGCCAATGGCACCGCATCGTCCAGCACGCCGCCGCGCAGCCAGACCGTCAGAACGAACAGCAACGCGAAGATGGCGGCAAGGGAAAGCCAGAAGGACACAGCGCCGTCGCCCGCGACAACAAAAGCAACCGAGATCAAGCCGACAATCCCAGCCATCGCCAGGCGCGTTGGAAACTGGGGCCAGCCGGTTATGCCCTGGCGATGCAAGCTGTTGAAGACCATGGCGCCTTGGAACGATGGTCGTATCGACAACGTGGGGATCATCAAGGATGCGGCGGCGATCAGTGTGGCGAAGGCCAGAAAATGGACGCCGGAACTGCCAGGCAAAAGATGCACCAGAATCGCACCAGCGTAAACCAGGGCCAACCCTGCCGCTGACAGCCAGCCCGTCCGCCGATGGGCATCTGTCCCCAGTGCAACGCAGCCGATCAAGGCGAAATAGTAGAACAGCCACCAAGTATCGTTGCTTTCACCACCGATGATAAAGGGCGCCAGGACGGCACCGGTGATGCCGATGATCGACAAGAAACTGCCGTGCAGAAGACCCAATCCGATCGCCAGGGCACCAATCGCTGCCAGGCCGAAAAAGGCAACCTCGATCCCAATCAGACCGTACAGCGTCCGGGCCCCAAGAACTGCCGAGTAAAGGCTGATGATGCCGCCACTGGCCAGCGTCGAGGGTACGAACAAGCCCAGCGTTCCGGCCCCGGAACCACCGGTCCTGCGGACACGCTCGCCTGCGAGAATCAGGGCGCCGCCAAGGCCCATTCCGCAGAGAACCCGTGCGGAAGGCGAAAGAAGACCGTGCTCGATGCCATAGCGGACAAAGAAGATGCCTGCGAACCCAAGCGACACGGCGGCGATCACATAGAACCAGTTTGCCGACAACCATTTGGCGAGGTTCGCCTGATTTTGCCGGGTCAGGACAAAGCGTTCTGGAATGTCTTGCTCTGGTGTCCATTCCGGCCCTTCCGTTGCCGGTGGATGCGGCGGCGCGTCTTGGGGTACTTGAGATGTTCCCGCGGGCGGCGGAATGCTGCTGGAACGGGTCGCAGAATGCCTGGTTTTTGACCAGACCTCCGTCGGTCGCGGTCTTGACTGCGGCCTTGACCATGGATCGATTACATTTAGCCGTACTTCAAGATCTGCAATCCGTTGTTTTAGAGTGCGGACCGCGGCCAACAGAAAAAACGACGTACCGAACGCCCAGAGCGCCCCGGCAAAGAAAGCAAGCAATAGAACCGCGACCAGATATCCCATGTGCAAGCCTTTCACCGAGCCAAAACGCTTTGACTGCAATCTCGAGGAGGTTGCCGTTCGCGTAAACTGTGGAATCACACAGTGGTCAAAGCTGGCCCTGCTGCGTGGCGATAACTGCGGCCTGCAGAGTGGTTGCGACTCCCAGCTTTTCCCGGGCAGCGGCCAGATGCGACTCAACCGTTCTGCGGTGTACGCCCAGCAGGGATGCCGCTTCATCCATGGTCTTGCCGTCGATGGTTAATCGTAAGATCTCGATCTGCCGATCAGTCAGGTTCTTGCCCTGGGGCACGTTTTGTAGCTGCGAGGCCGCGAGTTCGAAAACCCGCAGGCAGGCGATGATCTCATCGCCGCGCGCAGCCCAAATCCTGTCGGCGTCGTCCTGGTCAAGACCGGCCCGGAAACATAGTCCAAAGCCTGACCGGACATGGGTAGGTAGGATCGGGTTGCTATAAGTGAACCCCGCGATCAACCCCGCATCGCGCAGATCTGAATGCATCGCCTCTTCCTGCGGCGACATCTCGCCCGCCCGATAGCGTTCGCGATTCACCCGCCAGCTGACGGCGCCCGAATTCTCGACGGCCCAGCGTATCGTGTGATTGACCACATAACCGCCAAGCTCGACCAATAACCGGTCGGCCTCTTCGCCGTAGGACGAAAAATAGGTCACCCGAAATCGGTTGTGAAAGTTTTCAAGATCGGCCAGCGGCTTGCGTGCGTAAAGGGCCCGGTCGATCTCGAAATCGGCTAAGGCGTCGCAAAGACGTGTCCAACCTGTCTTCAAATCCGGGAGCTCAGCGAAGTCAGATAGCAAGCTCTGAATGTTGAAAGGCGATCTGGTAACCATATGTCGACTGTATCTCGTCCAACGAAATAGAGTGAAACCAATTTCGATCCCTTAGAGCTCGCTTTACCCGGATTGAACGCCCCGGTCTCCTTCGGTTTCAGCTCGTGTTGCGAGCGAAGACCGGCGAGCCTTTCGATTGGTTGGACGAGGCCGCGGAGCACAAACAGAGATGCCGACCTTGGAGCGGGTTTATCCAGAAACAAGCTGCCAGACTGCTATCCGCTGTGGCCGTTATCACGTAGTTCTCCGCGTAGAATTGCGGGTCGTGAACGGCTGGTTTGATCCCAGAATCTGCACCGATCAAATTAGGTGTTCGCTGGCGGTTTCGTGATTGCTGCACCGCGAAGTCGAACGGCCGACCATGAGGCGCCAACATTCGACGAAACTGTGGTTGAGGCCGCGATCAACTGAGTTCACCCGGACAGCGCGCCGCGACCCATGCCTCAAGCGCACTCCGCGCCACTGGATCGAGCGCGCCGTCGCCGTCGCCCTTAAAGTGGCCCGTCGCGCGCATCTGTTCTTTCTTGAGTTCCACCAGGACATTACCAGCTAGCGAAAACGCTACTTCGTAGGCGCTCAGCGCCGCCGTCGCCTCGCCGTTGCGGCACAACATATCGCCGAGCGTATCCAACCGTTCACCACTCTCAGGTCTCGCCGCAACAGCAATGCGGGCGGAACTAAGCGCTCCTGGCAGGTCGCCCAACCCCAACAACGCATACGCTCGAAGGTTCGCGACTAAACTGGTATCGTAGCCATGTTGTTCTGCCTTTCGCAGTTCAGTCAATGTCGCTTTCCAATGCCTTTGTCTTTCGAAGGTAATCGCGCGATAATATGCTAGTTTACCTCGTTCATAGCCGAACTGATCAGCTAGGGTCAGCTCTTCAAGCGCTTTCGTATATTGTTTAAGTTGTGTATACGCCCAGCCGCGATTTGCAGCGGACTTGCCGCGATCAAAACCGTGTTCTTCGGCCGAATTCAAATCTGTGATCGCGACTTCCCATTCCTGAAGTTCGAAGAAGGCAAAGGCACGGTTTGCATATGCATTTCCATCCTTCGGATTGAAACGAATGGACAAATCATAGTCCTCAATTGCACGCCTGTATCTCTCCAGACGCCGGTATGCGTTTCCGCGATTATAGTATCCGAGCGCATATTCCGGATCGAGAGCGATAGCGCGGTTGTATTCAATGATAGACTGTTTGAAACGGCCACTATTTTCCAAGGCAACGCCGATGCTGTTGATTATACGTTTGTCAGTGGGCGATAGTGCGTTGGCGTGTCTAAGGATTGCGATTGCTTCATCGTAGCGTTCAAGCCTGCTCAGAACCTTTCCACGGCGCCATAGTCCGGCTGCATCGTTAGTCACATCACCGCTAACCGAGGCCACCTGCGCTGCCAACCCACCCTTTCGATCACCAAGTTTGATTAATGCCAGACCGAGGCGGTATTGGCTTTCCCTGTCCTCAGGATTGAGTTTGACTGCCGTCGCGTAGTCATCCGCGGCGAGGCGGTACTGCCCGAGACTTTCGCGCGCAATAGCTCGCCACATAAAGGCGATTGCCAGCTTGTTGTCCATGCTGATTGCTTTGTCATAGTCAACGATCGCCCTACGATAGTCTTCCTTCTTGAAGTATATTCTTCCTCTTCTATGGAAGAAAATCGCTTGGTCCGGGCGGAGCGCGATCGCGCTATTGATGTCGGCAAGCGCTGCGTCGAAATCGCCGAGCTTGTAGTTGATATTCATCCGCCAATTGAAGGGATAGTAGTTGTCGGGGTCGAGCTTGATTGCCTGCGTATAGTCCGCCGCCGCAGGCTGTAGATTTCCCGCGCGCCGATGAAGATCACCGCGCGCCAGATACGGTATCGGTGCATCTGGAAGAAGCTTTACAGCGACATTGAAATCTTCCAGGGCCGCGTCGACCTTACCAGTCTTTTCATACGCGGCACCACGATAGACCCGGGCCTGCCCGGCCAGCAATGGATCGACGGTAGCGTTGGTCGTCTCGATGATCTCGGCACAGGCAGAGATCGCAGTTTCTGGCTTCGCCTTGATCGAGCACGGAATAGTCGTTGGCGCTTCAGTACTGGTCGTGCCAGGCGATTGCGTCTGCGGCGCACAAGCCGCAACCGCAAACAGGCAAAGAACAAAAGTCGAGCTTTTCAACATTCTCTATTGATCCCAATTCAAGCCGGAAGAATTTTTCCGGAGCGTTTTGGATTCGCATCGCACAATGAGCTTTGTCGCCGAATAAAAGATCGGTCAACCAGTACGGCGCGGTTTCTGCACTTGCTGGTGTCAGTTTGTCACTCTGCTCGGCGTTCATTTGGATTTTGGGCGAATATGAAAGTCAACCTTCATGCATCGCGGTTCTTTTAAGGCACCCACCCAAGAAACCTTGTGACAACTCAATTCCGCATATTCCTTCAGAACGCCGACCCTCTCGACCATGGTTCGAACCGTCGGCACCGACCTGGTTCTCAAGCTATATGAGATAGCTAACCGCAGTGGCAGATTTTGCCTTCCCGCGGGGCATGCTGGGATGTCACGGTATGCGGCGTGTCTGCTCCCGCCGTTTCAACTCGTTGGCTCGTGATCGCGCTTTGCGCGGCGATCTTTGCGCTTGGCCAGTTCCATCGGGCGGCCGGTTCGGTGTTTACACCGATCCTGATCGACCAGTTCGCCGTGTCCGCCACCGTTATCAGTGGCCTTGTCTCGGCAATGTTTCTGGCGGCCGTCTTGACTCAGTTGCCCCTGGGTGCCGCGCTGGATCAGTACGGCCCGCGGCGAATGTTGTGCCTTAGTGTCTCGGTCGTCGCGATTGGAACGGGGCTTTTTGCGATCGGCACCAACTATGAGACGCTGTTGGTCGGGCGCATCGTTATCGGCTTTGGAACGGCGGTGTTGAGTGCGTCAGTTCATGTCCTGGTCGCAACGACCTTCCCGCGTCGCGAGTTCGGGTATGTCAACGGAATGGTCATTACCCTGGGCAGTAGTGGCGGTATTCTGGGAACCTATCCGTTGGCGTTGGCGCTGTCGCGGTTCGACTGGGCACTGGTCTTTGGCGTCGCGGCCCTGTTTGCCCTGATCCTCGTAGCAGTGATCTTCCGCGCGGTCCCGCCAATCCCCAAGAGGCAGCCGACGGCACAATCGGATCAGCCGAGTGGGTACATGGATCTGCTGCGCTTGTCCGAGGTCCGTAAAATCCTGGCGCTTGGCCTGGTGACCTTTGCGCCAATGACGACGATCACCGGAATTTGGGGCGGGCCGTTCCTACAGACGGCGATGGGTTTCTCGACGGACGGCGCGGGACTTGTCTTGCTGACGCTTTTTGGCGGATCAGTTGTCGCGGCCTTTTTGTTCGGACATCTCGATCGGCTTATTTCCAGGCGCAAAGCAATGATCCTGACGGCCGCTTCGACCTCGACTGTCTGCCTTGCGCTATTGGCGCTGTTACCCTCGCCTGGGCCGGTTGCGACCGTTGCGCTGTTGATGGCGGTGATCTTTTGTCAGACGTTCTACATTCCGCTGGGCGCGCATATGCGCAAGATTGTCCCTATTGAAATGGTCGGCCGCGCTTCGATCCTGTTGTCATTGGTCGGGGTGGCGGCGATCCCGGTCATGCAGACCGGGTTTGCAACAATCCTGGATCTGGCCCGATCGGCAGGGTTTGATGTGGTGGATCAATTCCGCTTCAGCTTCGGCGCGATGGGTCTGACCATGGCGATCTGCGCGGCGGTATATGCCTTCGCCCGAGAGGCCGACGACGCACCGGTCACGGAACCCGAAATCCTACCGCGTTAAATCGCAAATCCGCCCAGCTTGGTTTCCAGGTATTCCTCGATCCCTTCGCGCGCGCCTTCGCGACCCAGACCGCTGTTTTTCATGCCACCGAAAGGCGCCGCGGCCGAAGTAGGGTTGATGTCGTTGACGCCGATGATGCCGAAGCGAAGCCCCTCGAACAGGTGCATCGCACGCGAGAGATCGCGGGTGTAGACATACGCAGCCAGCCCATATTCGGTGTCGTTGGCCATGGACAGCACATCGTCATCGTCGTCATAGCGGATGACCGGGGCGACCGGACCAAAGGTCTCCTCGCGATTGATGCGCATCTCTTCGGTGACCCCGGTCAGGACGGTGGGTGCGTAAAAGTGCCCTTTACCCAGCGGTCCGTCGATAAGGCGGGTGCCGCCTTCCGTGATCTCCGCCCCTTTGCTGACCGCATCGCGAACCTGTTGGTCGACCTTGTCGACGGCGGCGCCATTGACCAGCGGGCCGATCGAGGCATCCTCATCAAAGCCGTTGCCGGCCTTCATCTTCTGCACCCTTGCGGTCAGAGTCTCGACAAAGGCATCATAAATCGAGCTGTGCACCAGAAAGCGGTTCGGGCTGATACAAGCCTGGCCGGTGTTCAGAAACTTGACCAGCGATCCACCTTTGGCAGCGTGAACAGGATCAGCGTCCTTACAGACGATGAAGGGTGCGTGCCCGCCTAACTCCATGGAAACGCGCTTCATCCGCCCGCTGGCTGCGGCCGCGAGCATCTTGCCGACTGCTGTCGAGCCGGTGAACGTCAGTTTGCGCACGGCGGGGTGTGTCGTGAATTCAGCCCCAATCGGCTTGGGATCGTGCGCCGTGACCAGATTGATAACACCCGGCGGCACACCGGCTTCTTCGAAGATCCGGAACATTGCAATCGCACATAGCGGCGTGGCTTCAGCCGGTTTCAGAACGACGGTGCAACCTGCCGCGAGGGCCGGCCCGACCTTACGTGTGATCATGGAAATCGGATAATTCCAGGGCGTGACCGCGGCAACGACGCCGACAGGCTGGCGCAACACCATGAACCGTTGATCCGGGCGCGCCGACGGCAGGATTTCTCCATTCACGCGTTTGGCTTCCTCCGCGAACCACAACAAGAAGTCAGCGCCGTACTGCACTTCGATCCGCGCGGCGCGGATCGGCTTGCCCTGTTCCGCAGTCATCGTCGTGGCAAGTTCTTCCTTACGATCCAGCATCAGCCTATAGGCCTTTTGCAGGATCTCGGCGCGGCGATAGGCGGTCGTGCGAGACCAGCTATGAAAGCTCCGGTCCGCCGCCGCAATCGCACGCTGGGCGTCGCTGGCACCGCCATCTGGAACCGATTCGATTACAGATCCGTCGGCGGGGTTCAGAACCTCGAACGTCTTTCCAGTCGCTGCCTCACACCATTCACCGTCGATGAACACTCGGTATCCCCCTCATCCGGCCGTTGTTTTGCTGTGTTGGCAGAAGGGAACGGCCCTTTGCAAGGCTTGAGCACGCTCATGAAACGTCGTGCTGTGAAACCAGTCGGGATCCTGCGGAATGAATAGGACGCCCTTGCGAGGGGCTGGGAATGGCGGCCCGCGTTGAGCGCCCAATCTGCTCTGGCGGCGGGCGTCACTTCGCCGCCGATGCAGCGGGGGTCTCTGTTTCTGGTCGTCATCCTGGATTGGCTTACCGGGAACGTGACGGCGCTCCGCATCTCGAATACGTTGAAAGCTGACTTCTGTGTTGCGGCGTTGAACGAGGCCATTCACCGCTTTGGCGCGCCCGAGATCATGGACACCGACCAACTCTTGCAGGTCGCCGCGAATGTCCGGATTAACCGGCTGCGCCGTTCCGGATTGTGCATTTCCATGGATGGCAATGGTTGTCAACGGGACCGATAGTGGCCTCTTCACTCCCCGACTTTAACCGGTGTTGTGTGTCAGACCCGCTCGCCAAACACATACCCTAGGCCGCGGACGGTGCGGATCACTTCGGGTCGGCTTGGGTTCGGTTCGATCTTGCGGCGCAGGCGCGAGATGCGGATGTCGATGGACCGGTCGAACGGGTCCCAGTCGCGATCATGCGCCTGTTCCAGCAACTGATCGCGGTTTAGGACCCTTCCGCGATTGCGGGCAAACACCTTCAGCAGGCTGAACTCCATCGAGGTGATGGGGATCTCGGCGCCGGATGCATCGAACAGCAGGGCCGCCTCGAGATCCAATGTGCAGGGGCCGAAAGAAATCCTGCTGGTCGCCGCCTCGGCACCTGCCGCTTGCGGTGGCGGCGCGCGGCGGCGCAGCACGGTTTTCAGCCGTGCCTCCAGTTCGCGCAGATCGACCGGTTTGCCGAGATAATCATCGGCCCCCATTTCCAGCCCCAGAATACGGTCGACGACCTCTGCCGTTGCGGTCAGCATAATCACCGGCGTGTCATGTTCGACCCGCAACGCGCGCAGCGCACTCAGCCCGTCCTCGCCCGGCATATTGATGTCCAGGATGATGGCGGCGATCCGGCCCCCATGCTGGTCCATCGCCGTGCGCAGCGATGGCGCATCAGTGCACTGGACCACCGAAAAGCCGCGCCGTTCCAGGTATTCGCCCACCATTTCGCGCAGCTCTTCCTCGTCGTCACAGACCAGGATCAGGGGCTTGGGTTCATTGGTCATTGGCCGGTACCTCCTCTGCTGCGTGCAT
Organism: uncultured Limibaculum sp.; assembly: GCA_951813525.2. Taxonomy (GTDB): domain Bacteria; phylum Pseudomonadota; class Alphaproteobacteria; order Rhodobacterales; family Rhodobacteraceae; genus Thermohalobaculum. The sequence continues at coordinate 254,414 of CATOTJ020000001.1, read as the reverse complement.
CATCTGAGCGGCAAGCCGGCGAAGTTCGTCCGGGGCCACAGGTTTTTCCAGATAGGGCCGCCCGGCCCCGGTCAGGAAAGCCTCGGCGCCGGGGCTGAGCGTATCGCCGGTGACAAATCCGATCCGGTCCTCCAATTCGGGCCATCGGTCTCGCACCCTGTCCAGAAAGGCGCGCCCACCAAGACCCGGCATATTGATATCGCTGAGGATCAGATCGAATTCGCCGGGCAATACGCCCAATCCGGCCTCGGCTGAATCGACCTGTTCAACCGCGTAGCCATCGCGCGACAGGATGTCGGCAATCAGTTCGCGAACATCGTCCTCGTCGTCGATCACCAGAATGCGCCCACGCCGGCTGGCCGGGGCGATGGTTTCATCTTCGCTAGGCTGTGCGGACTCGGCTGCCGCGTCCAGACGGATGTGGAACCGTGCTCCACCGCCCGGCGCCTCGCCGATCGCGATCTCGCCACCATGGGTCTCGATGATGCGATGGCAAAACGCCAGCCCGATACCGGTGCCTTCACCGATGGTCTTGGTGGTGAAAAACGGCTCAAAGATGCGCGTGCGGATGGTCTGGGGCACGCCTGGCCCGTTATCGTCAAAGAAAATGTCTACTGCCCCGCCATCCGAGAGGCGGGTTGTGATTGTCAGCACACCATCGGCGCCCTTGTCCCGAAGTACGTGCTCGGCATTGACGACCAGGTTGGCGAAAACCTGCGCAAGTTGATCGGCGTCAGCGCTGACCAGCGGCAGGTCTGCTGTCTGGTGGCGTATAATCTGCGCCCCAGTCGATCGAAATCCATAGGCCGCGACGTCCAGCGCGGTGTCGATCACGCCCTCGATTGAGACATGCTCCAATGTCGCCGGTTTCTGGCGGGCCATGGCCAGGAAGGTTCGGACGATGCGGGCGCACCGGTCGGCGGCGGCCGAAATCTTCCCGGTTCTGGATTTCAGCGTCGGGGATTCAACTTCTTCCTCCAACATCAGCGCATGGCCGACGACAACGGAAAGCGGGTTGTTCAATTCGTGCGCGACACCGGCAAGCAGTTCTCCCATCGCGGACAGCTTCTCGCTTTGATGCAGCATCTCGCGCTGCTGTGCGACGGCCTCCTCGGCTTCGCGCCGGGCGGTGATGTCGGTCTCAGAGATGATGAAACCGCCCAATGATGTCGCGTGGGTGGCGAGGACGCGAACCGTGCCGTCAGCGAATTCCATCTCTACTGTCTTCAGGCCTGCGCTCGCGGCCAGCATCTCGGTGACCCAGGCGCCCTCGCGCCCCGCGGCGTCACGTGGGATTTTTCGGTGCGCGATCTCGCGAAGCAGCGTTTCCCAATGAACGCCGGCAACTATGGATTCGGCGATCTCGGGATTTGCATCCCGATAGCGGTCATTGCACAGCAGCAGCCCGCCGTCGTCATCGAACAATGCAAATCCATCAGGTAGGGCACGGATTGCATCCGCCAGCAGGTCCCGGGACTTGCTCACCTCGTTGGCGTGCTGTTTCAGGGGTGTGACATCCTGGATCGCTGAGACGAGGATTCCCCGTCCATTGTGCTGCGCGACCCTGGCGGACGCGTTCACCCAGAACTCCCGGCCCGTTGCGGAACGGGCCCTCAGGATGAAGCTGTCAAATCCGCCATGAACTCTCAAATCGGCAAAGACACGGCGGTTGTCGACGTCATCGACAAAATAGTCCGAAACGTTCCCAGCGCCGGGCGCGTTATCGTCGACTTCAAAAAGCCGCCGCGCAGGCTTGTTGTGAACAAGAACGTCCCCGGTTTCGAGGTCACTGATCCAGATCGGCAGCGGGTTGTTCTCGACAATGAAACGCGCAATCCCGTCATCGGATGGGGTGGCAAGAACGTCCGAGGAGATCATGCAGAACCCGCCGCCCGAAAGCGCGCGCCGGGACAGAACACAGGACCGCCCCGCGGCGTCTCTCACCGCGATGGGCCTGTCGCCCGCACGCCACGCGGCCGAGGCTTCGGCGATCTTTGACTCTGTCGGTTTCTGACCGTCTATCCACACGAATTCCGCGAGATAAACCGATGCATCGTCCGGGCCGCCTACAAGAAACCCTTCATCACCGTCGAGCCTGCTGCCGTCGATAGAAAACTCGGCGAAGCGGATTTGTGCAGCACTGATTTTACGCATTTTCGCCATGCATGGCTCCTACGCGGCCGGTGTTTCAAGTTGTTGTCTGAAATTGCCCTGAATGTTTCATTTGTAACAGCCTGTTTGACGATCGGGCATCAATCGACCGAACACTGCATAATCGATTGGCAGTTTGAGTGACTGCATACGCCGACCACGGATCTCATTTCATAAACCGCTATCCCTTAGTCGAAGCAGATAGATACGGAGACGCAAAGTTAATCTCCAGTGCTTTTACGCCTGAACATACTGTTGAGGCAGGCAGCGAAAGTTGAAATTAACTTTGTTCCTTCAGTGTCGGGCCCCGTTTCTTGTCGGACGCGTCCCAAGCGGGTCGCCGCGTCGCGTTGCGTTGTTTTGAGGGATTTTCATGCCAATTCTGACTGGCTATGGGATTTTTTCCGATACTGGCGCGACCGGCGCAAGTGTCGGAGATCAAGTATCGGGAACAAGCTACACGTCGTCGATCGACACCGACACGGCTCCGGTTGTCGGTCAAGGCACCGTCAACTATGGCGGTACCGTTGAATCCGGCACATGGTATGAATCAGGCGGCGAAGATTGGTTCATTCCCGACAGCTACGCCAACTTTCCCCATGGCACGCTTGGGACGATCGATAGTTTTACGACATCGGACGGAACCGTTGATGGAACAGCGGGCGCCGATGTCATCGATTTGTCCTATACCGACGCTGACGGCGATCAGGTCACGTCGGGTGACGACATCATCCTGGCTGGCGAGGCGTGGATTCCGTCTATGCCGACGCCGGCAACGACATCATCTATGGCGAGGCTGGGAACGACCACCTTTTCGGCGGGGCCGACAACGACACGCTCTATGGCGGCGACGGGGAAGACTGGTTCGTCAGCGATTCCGGGGACGACACCCTGTTTGGCGGTAACGATGTCGACCGATTTGCCTATTATGACTCCTTTGGCGACGATACCGTTTTCGGTGGAGCTGGGTTCGATAGCATCGGCTTCTATGGGTCGAATCCGATCACGGTTGCGTTCACCAGCGCAACCGGCGGCACGGCCACTGACGGCATCGGAACCATAACGTTCGATAGCGTAGAGTACTTTGAAAGCACGATTTATGATGACTCGCTGGACTTTTCTGCAGCGGGATCCGGCATTGTCTTCCTCAATTGGGGCGGAAGCGACACTGTCATTGGCACGGCCTATGATGACAGCTTCTTCAGTTGGGGTGGTGGATCCAGCTCGATCACGCTGGATGCAGGCGCAGGCAACGACTATGTCGATGGGGACAGCGGTGCCGATTCAATAGATGGCGGCAGCGGCAACGACCACATTCAGGGTTTTGGTGGTGCCGACATCCTTCGCGGCGGCACTGGCAATGACCAAATCTACGGCGGCAATGACGCCGACACCCTCATCATCGAGGCAGGGTTCGGAACCGACGCAATCTACGGCGGTGAAGGCGGCACTGACAGCGATGCACTGGACCTCAGCGCCCTGGGCGCGGGTGTAACGGTTACCTATACCGGCAACGAGGCTGGAACCTTCACCGACGGGACCGACACCGGCACCTTCGAGGGCATCGAGAACGTCATTCTGACTGCATTCAGCGACACGCTGGATGCGACCAATGACACAGTCGGAATCAGTGTCGATGCCGGAGCGGGCAATGATGTGCTCGAAGGCGGCGCAGGGGTCGATACGATCTCGGGTGGTATGGGGAACGACCGGCTGGAAGGCAATGCTGGCGGCGATCTGCTCTATGGCGGCGATGGCATCGACAGCCTGCACGGCAATGTCGGCGACGACACGCTCTACGCCGGCGCCGGAGACGACATTCCTGTTAACGGGGGGTCGGTGCCGACACGGTCTATGGCGGCGCCGGAGCCGACGATGTGTTCGGTGGCGATGGCGCGGACACGGTTTTTGGCGGCGATGGAAATGACGTCTTTGTCGGCGGTGGTAACGGCGATGACGCACTGTTCGGCGACGCCGGAAACGACACCATGTCGGGCGGGAACAACAATGATCTGCTCTATGGCGGAACCGGCGACGACCGCGCCACAGGTGACGGTGGCGATGACACGCTATATGGCGGCGCTGGCGACGACAGTCTGGACGGCGGCGCAGGCAGCGATACCGTCTTTGGCGATGCAGGCAATGACAGCTTGTTTGGCGGCGCCGGCGCAGATTCGCTGTCAGGCGGCGCGGGTATCGACACGCTAGCTGGCGGCGCTGGAAACGATACGCTGACCGGCGGTGCTGGCGACGACATATTTGTATTGTCTGCGGGCGGCGGCAGCGACACTATCACCGATTTCACGTCTGGCGACCAACTCGACACATCTGCGCTGACCGATGTCGGCAACGCTTTGACAAATCAGGACGGTACGGTCACGGCGGAGGAGGTCACGGTCACCGGCGGCGCGGGATCGGATCAGATCCTGACATTCCCATCCGGCGAAATTGTTACCATTCCGGATGGAACCGTCGATACCACTTCGACGGCCACGACATTCGCCGGCCTTGTCGCCATGGGCGTGCCGCCCTGCTTCGCGCCAGGGACATTGATCGCAACGCAGTGCGGGGTGAGGCCGGTCGAAGATCTCCGCATCGGCGATCTAGTGACAACAGGTGACAGCGGGGCGCGGCCCATCCGATGGATCGGCCGCCGCGAGGTGGATTTTACCGATCCCGAAAACGACCGCGCGGACAAGGATATTCCAGTCCAGTTCCGCGCGGGCAGCCTGGGCCGATTTTGTTGAAGAAGTCGTTTTTCGAGAGGCTCCTGGCCTAGGCTGATGACGCTCGCCGCGCCGCTCAGGCCGGGTTCGGCACGAGTTTCGCGAGCTTCCTGAGGTTTTGCGCTGTTGCTGCCATCAGGAATTCGTCGCGGGCGCCGGATGGTCCTCTGAGCCGGAGACGGTCGAGTTTCAGGATACGTTTGAGGTGAGCGAACAGCATTTCGACTTTCTTCCTGGCGCGCATTGCATCGACATATGCGTCCGTTTTGGCGATGTCGCGGGCCATGTCTCGCGCGCCTTCGTGAACAGATCGCAGGATTTTCCGCGCATGCTCCTTGGGCGTGCAACACGGCTTGAGTGGGCATGCGTCGCAGTCGTGTTTGCTGGCGCGGTAACGGCGCTGGCCGTCGTCATCTACTGCATCGCGGGCAATCTTGAAGGGGCGACGGTACTGACGGAGCCAGTGACCGGCAGGGCAGCGATAGGCGTCCTCGCCGTGGTCGTAGGTAAAATCTGACCGGGAGAAGATCTCGTCTGATCGTCTCGACTTATCGATGACGGGTATGAATGGCTCTATACCCTGTTCCTCAACCAGCCAGGCGAGCATCTCCGCATTGCCATATCCCGTGTCGCCGACAAGGCGCTCGGGATAGAGGTTGAATGTCTGCCGGGTCCGCTCAATCATATCCCGGGCGGCCTTGTTCTCGGCCTGACGGATCGGTGCGGTTGGCTCGACATCCACGATGATCGCGTTGTCGAGGTCGACGAGATAGTTCGTGGAATAGATGAAGTGCGCCTTGCCGCGATCGGCAGCAGACCAGCGCGCCGCCGGATCGACAGGCGAGATGTATTTGGGCACGACGGGTGTCGCTGCACCGAAAGCCGCATCGTCCAGTGTCGCAAGATATTCGGACGTCGCGCGGCCGGCGAATTGCTCTGGCGACCAGTCTTTCGGCGTGATCCCGTCTTCCCGGTTCGCATCAGCCTTGATCAGGGATGCGTCGACACCGAACGCTTCTCCGCCAACAAGACCTTCGCGGATGCATCGAGAAAGAACATCCTCGAACAGGAACCTGAACAGATCACTGTCGCGGAAACGGCCATGCCGGTTCTTCGAGAACGTGGAATGGTCCGGCACCGGATCGTTCAGATCCAGCCTACAAAACCAGCGATAGGCGAGGTTCAGATGCACCTCTTCGCAAAGTCGTCGCTCTGAGCGAATGCCGTGAGTGTAGCCGATAATCAACATCCTGATCATCAGTTCGGGATCGATAGATGGGCGACCAATCCGGCTATAAAACGGCTCGAGCCGACGCCGGACGCTCGAAAGATCGACGAACCGATCAATGCTCCGAAGCAAGTGATCCGCGGGCACGTGGATCTCCAGGTTGAACTCGTAGAACAGGCTGTTCTGCAGCACTTGCCGATCGCCCATCATCGCAGAAAACCTCCGTCACCACAGAGATCTTGAATCAGTGCTGGACCGTTCTTTCAACCCGGCTTTTTCAACAAAATCGGCCCAGACCTGCCGCAGCGCGATCTTGTCGTTTCTCCTCAGCATCGGATCGTTTTGTCGGGTGACACGATCGAACAAGCGTTTGAATACCGGGAAGTGATGACAGTCGCAAAGGCTCTGTGCGGTTTGAAGGGCGTGCGCCGTATGAAGGGCAAGCGCCGGGTTGCCTATTATGCGCTTCTTCTCGACCGTCACGAGGTGATTTTCGCCGATGGCGTAGCGACTGAAAGCTTTCGGCCGGGACCTGTCGCACTGGCCGACTTCTCGCCGCTGCACCGGGCACAGATTTTCCGCATCTATCCCGGATTGGTCGACGACCCGATGCAGGCCCTTGGTCCACCGGCGCGGATGTTCGTCAAACCCCGGGAAGTTCGCGGCATCATCGAAAAGTTGCGTCGGATGGGCGTCAGGACGGCATCGGCCGGCGTCTTTGCCGGTGTCCCGTTGGAATGTGCAGGGCAACCGTGCGGCGGACTTGCGCCGTCCTCAATGGGCAGTGCGGCGCTGGAGGCGCAGTTTCTGGAATAGGGTCCGTTATTCACCTGTCTGGCGCCTCGATCCACGGATTGCCTGGGCGGAACGAAATTCCGGAAAGACGTCTTTCGCCCCTTTACAATTCTGCGCGCGCTGGACAGCTTGGCGCAAAGACGTTTCCGTTGGACAGATCATGCAAAAACGCCAGTCCCTGGGACGGCGGGTCGGGCACCTGCTGCGCATTTTCTTTCTGGCACCGATTGCCGGATTGCTTGCGGCGTATGGGGTTCGCTTCGCGCGAATATCAAACCCCGGCCGGATCGGTCATATGGCCGCCGAGATCGACTGTTTTCTAAAGGAACGGGCGCTGGGTCTGATCCCTGATCAGCGGCCGATCCTGATTTTGGAACGGCGCCGCGCCGGAAACCGGGCGATGCTGGATCTTATCGGCCAGCATGTGACGGTTTGGGACAAACGTTGGCAAAAGCTGCTGTTCAGCGAATTGGAAAAGATTCCGGCCTTGAGCATGCCGTTGGGACGGCCCGTCCTGGGGCTGAAGGAGGCGGCGCGATACTCTCACGTGCTGGCGCTTTGGGGCGAACGGCCGCCCCTGTTGAAGTTGCCGGAGGCGATGCAGGCAAACGGGCGCGCGCGGCTGGCCGAGATGGGCCTGCCCAGCGACGCTTGGTTTGTCAGCGCTCATTCGCGCGAGCGCGGATATTGGCCGGGCGATGACGACAATCATGCCCATCGCAATGCAGATATCGCCAGCTATGAACCGGCGATGCGCGCGATTATCGAGCGCGGCGGCTGGATCGTTCGGGTCGGCGATCCGTCTATGTCGCCATTGCCACCGATGGACCATGTCATCGATTACACGCAATCGCCGCTGAAGTCGGAATGGATGGATTTGTGGTTGTGCGCAAACAATCGCTTTTTCCTGGGCAGCAGTTCCGGGTTGAGCATGGTGGCCACCATCTTCGACCGTCCCTGTGTCCAGGTGAACATGATCCCCATGGGCGCGAGCTTGAGCATGGCGGCCCGCGACATCTCGATCCCCAAACGATTGCAGCGCCAGGATGGCACGGTAATGCGCTTGGCGGAACACTTCGCCTCGGGTTTGTCGGTGCAACGATTTGCGCATGTCTTCGACGAGGCCGGGCTTACGATCCTCGATAATACGGGCGCGGAAATTCGTGCGATAACGGTTGAAATGATGGACCGCCTGGATGGCGACTTTGATGTGACTGAAGACGATGAAGACCTGCTGCGCCATTACAAAGCGCATTTTCGGGCCGCAGATTATAGCTTCGGCTCGCCAGCGCGGGTCGGCCGCGACTGGCTGCGTGAAAACCGCGATCTGCTTTAGGCGCAATCGAACGGGCCTGTTCGGCGCGGGAAGTGGTTAACAATTTCGGTGGCGCTGCCGGTGGCTGTCGGATAGAGGTCGCAAAGGCCGTCAGGGGGAGATTCACGTTGGAATTTTCGAGGCAGTTTTTGGAGTACGCGGCCGAAATTTGCCGCGCGTTGGACGCCGATCAGATTGACCGCATGGCCGCAGGTCTGGCCAAGACCCGCGATGGCGGCGGCAGGCTTTTCATCCTTGGCGTCGGAGGGTCTGCGGGAAATGCGGGCCACGCAGTGAACGATTTTCGCAAGCTGTGCAACTTCGAAGCCTATGCGCCGACCGACAATGTTCCCGAGTTGACGGCGCGCACGAACGACGAAGGTTGGGAGACAGTCTTCGCAGGCTGGCTGTCGGGCAGCAGACTGTCCGCGCGCGATGCCATCCTGGTGTTTTCCGTTGGCGGCGGCAACGCCGAGCGCAACGTTTCGATGAACCTGGTACACGCAATCGATCTGGCCCGCGAACGCGGCGCCCGGGTCTTTGGCGTGGTCGGGCGTGACGGCGGCCACGCGGCTGCAAACGGTGACGAGGTTGTCATCGTTCCAACAGTCGACCCTGATCTGGTCACGCCGCTGGCCGAGGCATTTCAGGGCGTGGTCTGGCACGCGCTGGTCAGTCACCCTGCGTTGAAGAAAAACGCAACCAAGTGGTAACAAATTGCGCCGCGCCGTTTTCTTGGACCGCGACGGGGTTCTGACCGTCCCTGAACTCCGCGACGGCCGTTCGTTTGCACCGACACGCTTGGACGACTTGCAGATCTATCCTGACGCCGCGGTATCGGTCCAGCGTCTCAGACAAGCAGGATTTCTGGTGATCGTTGTGACCAATCAACCGGACATCACAACCGGCAAGCTTTCGCCGCGTGTCCTGGTTGAAATGCATGCCTACCTACGCGACCGGGTTGAAATCGATGACATCGAGGTCTCGACCGCGACCCGCGCCGCACCAGACCGGCGCCGCAAGCCCGCGTCGGGGATGCTTTTGGACGCAGCCAGCAAGTGGGATATCGACCTCGCCAACAGCTATATGGTAGGGGACCGCGCGTCGGACGTCATTTGTGGTGTTCGGGCAGGTTGCCGGACGGTTTTCATTGATCTTGGCTACACGTCCGAGGCAGCGCCGACGGAACAGGACGCAACCGCGTCAGGTATCGGAGAAGCGGTTGACTGGATTTGCGCCGATATGGGGCGCTGAGGAGGAAGGATGTCTGCACCGAGCGTTGACGATCTGAAGATCAAACTGTTCGCAGACGGCGCCGATCTGGCCGGAATGCTGGAGATGTATGCCGATCCGCGCATCAAGGGGTTTACAACGAACCCGACGCTGATGCGCAAGGCCGGGGTCGAGGATTATGAGGCGTTTTCGAAGGACCTGCTGGAAAAGATCCCGGACCGGCCGGTCAGCCTGGAAGTCTTTGCAGACGATTTGCCGGAGATGGAGCGCCAGGCCCGCCGAATTGCGGCCTGGGGTCGAAATGTAAACGTCAAGATCCCGGTGACGACGACCACCGGCGAAAGCACTGCACCCATCGTGCGAACGCTGGCCGCCGAGGGCGTCGTTCTGAACATCACGGCTATTTTTTCCCAAGATCAGGTGCGCACGATCGGCGCCGCGCTGGACCCGGACACCCCGGCCATCGTTTCGGTTTTTGCCGGGCGGGTTGCCGATACCGGCGTTGATCCGATGCCCCATATGGCCGACTGCCTGAAAATCCTGTCGGACCGGCCGAAGGCAGAACTGTTATGGGCCAGCCCGCGCGAATTGCTGAACGTTTTTCAAGCGGACGAGGTCGGGTGCCACATCATCACCGCCACGAATGACATCCTGAAAAAACTGAACCTGGTCGGCAAGAACCTGGATCAGTATTCGCGGGAAACCGTTCAAATGTTCCGAACTGATGCGGTCAGCGCCGCTTACACGATTGAAGGTTCCTAAATATGAGCAAGACCCACATTCTGGTCACCGGCGGCGCCGGGTATATCGGGTCGCAGATGTGCCCGGCTCTTCTGGGCGACGGGTACAAGGTGACAGCGTTCGACACCTGCTATTTCGGCAGTGACTTCCTGCCCCACGACCACCCGGATTTCCGACTGATCGAAGGCGATATCCGCGATTCCGATGCGGTGCGTGCGGCCTGCGAAGGCGTGGATATCGTCGTCAACCTGGCCTGCATTTCCAACGATGCAAGTTTCGAGCTGGACGAAAACCTGTCCACTTCGATCAACATGGACGCGTTCGAGCCGATGGTGATCGCGGCGAAGGATGCAGGGGTGCAACGGTTCATCTATGCCTCGTCGTCGTCGGTATACGGCGTGTCGGATGAGCCGGACGTAACCGAGGATCACCCGCTGGTGCCGCTGACTTTGTATAATAAATACAAAGGGATGTGCGAGCCGCTGTTGAAGAAGCACACGGACGAAAAATTTGTCGGCATCATCTTCCGCCCGGCCACGGTCTGCGGATATGCGCCGCGCCTACGGCTGGATCTGTCCGTCAACATTCTGACCAACCATGCGGTCACGAATAATAAAATCACGGTTTTCGGCGGCAGCCAACTGCGCCCGAACCTGCATATCGACGACTACATCGATGCGGTGCGCGTGTTTCTGACGGCGCCCGCCGATAAGGTGGCGGACGAGACCTTCAATGTCGGGTTCCAGAACATGTCGATCATGGACATCGCCCAGATGGCAAAAAAGGTCGTTGAAGAAGAATTCCCGGAAAAGGCTCCGATCGAGATCGTGACCACGCCGTCTGACGATCTGCGCAGCTATCACATCAACTCGGACAAGGTGACGCGCATTCTGGGGATCACGCCCAAGCGTACGATCGCCGATGCGATGCGTGATCTTTGCACGGCCTTCAAGGCCGGGAAAATCCCGAATTCGATGGCGGACGATGGTTACTACAACGTGCGGACCTTGAAGAAGAGCGAGGTGTCGTGATGACCGCCCGCGCCGCAAATTGGGCCGGACCACGCCGATGACCAAACCGGTTATGCTGATTACCGGTGGGGCGGGATTTATCGGATCCCATGCGGTCGATCTGGCGCTGCAGGCTGGCCTTGCCGTCCGGGTCATCGACAACATGGTCGGCGGGCATGACAGAAATATCGCCCATCACGGATCAAATCCCGATTTCGAGTTCTATGATGCCGATGTTCGCGGACTTGCGCCGGATGATGCGGTCTTTCAGGGCGTCGACCGGGTTATCCATTTTGCCGGAATTGGCGACATCGTGCCGTCGATCGAACGGCCTGCCGATTACATGGAAACGAACGTTCAGGGCACAGTGAATGTGCTGGAAGGCGCCCGCTATACCGGGGTTCAAAAATTTGTCTATGCGGCCTCGTCGTCCTGTTATGGGCTCGCCGATACGCCGACGCGCGAAGACCACCCGATCAGCCCGGAATATCCTTATGCGCTGAGCAAGTATCAGGGCGAGATGGCGGCGCTGCACTGGCACCGGGTCTATGGATTGCCGGTCAACTCGATCCGAATTTTCAACGCATATGGCACGCGGGTTCGGACAACGGGTGCCTACGGTGCGGTCTTTGGTGTGTTCTTTCGCCAAAAACTGGCCGGGCAGCCGTTCACGGTCGTCGGCGATGGATCGCAGCGGCGCGATTTTCTTTATGTGACCGATGTTGCGCGGGCGTTTCTGGCGGCGGCGGACACCAGTCTGACCGGCCAGATTTGGAACCTGGGCGCGGGAGACCCGCAAAGCGTCAATCGCCTGGTCGAACTGATCGGCGGGAATGTGACCTATGTCCCCAGGCGGCCGGGCGAGCCGGACGTCACGCACGCCGATATCGCCAAGATCACCGGCGATCTGGACTGGGCACCAACCGTTCCGTTCGAGGATGGGGTCGCCAAAATGATGACGGACATCGATCATTGGCGCGACGCACCGCTTTGGACGCCCGACAGTATCGCCGACGCGACGTCCACCTGGTTCAAATATATGGGCGACAAGGAATGACCGAAAAGGCCAAATCGCTGACAGAAAGATTTGCTCACAAGATCAAGGCAGCGGACGAACTGCATCAGATCCTGGGTCCGATGCCGCGCGAACACAAAGCCATTATGTGCCATGGTGTCTTCGACGTGGTTCACCCGGGCCATGTCCGGCATCTGCTGTTTGCCAAGGAAAAGGCCGATATCCTGATCGCTTCGATCACGGCAGACCGGCATATCGACAAGGGCAAATACCGCCCGCATGTGCCGGAAGATCTGCGCGCCGCAAATCTGGCGGCATTTGAAATGGTCGATTACGTGGTGATCGATCAGAACAAGACCCCCCTGCACAATCTGTCTGTGATCCAGCCGGATTTCTTTGCAAAAGGGTATGAATATCAGGCAGGCGGGGTCCATCCGCGCACGGCCGAGGAAATGGCGGCGTTGGAGGCCTATGGCGGGCAGGTGATCTTCACGCCGGGCGATATCGTCTATTCTTCTTCGCGGCTAATCGACCTTGAACCGCCCGAGATCAAGTACGAGAAACTGCAAACCGTGATGGAACGGTCGGGCTTTGGGTTTGACGACCTGCGGTCCACGGTCCAGGCGATGCCGGATCACAAGATCCATGTTGTCGGCGATACGATCATCGATTCGTTGACCCAGTGCGCGATGATCGGCGGACAGACCAAGACCCCGACGATCTCGGTCCTGCACGAACGCCGGACCGATTACGTCGGCGGCGCAGGGATCGTTGCCAAGCACATGCAGTCCGCAGGCTGTGATGTGACGTTCTCAACCGTGCTGGGCGATGATGACCTGCGGGAATTTGCTTTGGATGATCTACGCGCCGCCGGGGTTACGGTGCGCGAGGTCGTGGACAGCACGCGTCCGACCACCAACAAGAATGCAATTGTCGTTGGCGGCTATCGGCTGTTGAAGATCGACACGCTCGACAACCGGTCGATCGACAACGATGTGCTGGACAGTCTGGTCGGCGGTATCAGAGACGTGCCGACAGATGCGGTTGTCTATTCCGACTTTCGCCACGGGATGTTCAACAAGCGCACGATTCCGTCCTTTGTCGAGGCATTGCCGCAGAACGTGTTCACGGTCGCGGACAGTCAGGTTGCCAGCCGTTGGGGGAACATTACCCAGTTCAAGGGGTTCGACCTGATCACACCGAACGAGCGGGAGGCGCGCTTTGCGCTGGCGGATCAGGATTCGGGCGTGCGTGCACTCTCGTCCGATCTTTATGATGCGGCGCAGTGCAAAGTACTGATCCTCAAACTTGGCGATCGCGGTGTATTAACCTGCCAATCCGGCAATCACGAAAGCTCTGACAGTTTCCTGTCGGTGGACAGTTTCGCCGGACGGGTTGTCGATGCGGTTGGCGCGGGCGATGCTCTACTGGCCTATGCGACGCTGGCGATGATGGTGTCCGGCTCGCCCGCACAGGCCACGATCCTGGGGTCCTTGGCGGCGGCCTGCGAATGCGAGCAGGAGGGCAACATTCCCGTCGCAACGGGCGATGTCCTGGCGCGCATCGACGCGGTCGAAAAGATGGTCAGCTTTCAGTGATTGCGCTGAACCCATTCGTCTTCCTTGCGCGGCCGCACTGATGGGCGGGCTGCGGGCCATCGTTGTCGGGATGGGCGTTCAGGGCCGCAAACGCCGTGACCATGCCGGGGCAGATTGTATCGCTTGCGTCGAACCGGGCGGCGGCCACGATTATATCGATCTGCACGACGTGCCGCTGGACGACTACGATGCTGCGCTGGTTTGCACACCCGATCAGCCCAAGGCCGAGGTCATTGGGTACCTGGTCGATAACGGGAAACATGTGCTGGTCGAAAAGCCGCTTTGGACCGCGAGCGACGCCGAGATTTCAGATCTTCAGGCCCGGGCCCGCGCAACCGGGGCGGTGCTCTATACCGCTTATAACCATCGGTTCGAGCCGCATTTCGCCGCGGTTCGCGATCTGATTGCATCTGGTGCGCTTGGACAGGTCTATCGCTGCCGAATGTTCTATGGGAACGGAACGGCGCGGCTGGTCAGAAACTCTCAATGGCGCGATCAGGGATCCGGGGTATTGCATGATCTCGGATCTCACCTGCTGGACACCGCGGCCTTCTGGTTCGGGGAATTGGGCGACGATTTCCGAATGATTTCGTCGCAAGCCTATGAAAATCGAGCACCCGATCATGTCGTGTTTGGGTCCGAGACAACGGCGCCGACGCTGGAGCTGGAAGGCACCCTTCTGTCCTGGCGCAACCACTTCACCGCCGATATTTTTGCCGAAAATGGCTCGGCGCATATCACCTCGCTGTGCAAATGGGGCCCATCCAGCCTGACGGTTCGCACCCGCGTGCTGCCATCCGGCCGCCCGCCGGAGGAGACATCGACACTGGTGCGCGATGACCCGACCTGGGCACTTGAATACGCGCATTTCAAAGGGTTGTGCGCCGATGGTGCGGTGACAGATCTATCGACCGACCTTTGGCTGAACCGGCTGCTGCGGCGCCTGGGCGATGATGCCGTGCAGGGGGCCGGGCAGTGACGACGGTCGCCTTTGTCGGCATGACGCATCTGGGCCTGGTCTCGGGAACGGCAATTGCGGCCAGGGGGTTCGCGACGATCTGTTTTGACCCGGACGCGGAGTTGATCGGGCGGTTGCAAGGCGGCGCACCGCCAGTCGAGGAACCGGGGCTGGCAGATCAGATTGCAGCCAATGTCGATCAGCGTTTCTCGGCGGATTGGGCAGATATCGGCGCCGCCGATGTCGTCTATATTGCAGCCGACGTTCCGACAAACGATCAGGGCGCTTCGGATTTGGCGCCGATACGGCGTTTGATCGAGAAGACGACCGCCCATCTGTCTACCACCGCTGTCTTGGTCGTGCTCTGCCAGGTGCCGCCAGGTTTCACGCGGGCCATCGGGTTCGACAATGCACGGCTTTACTATCAGGTCGAGACATTGGTGTTCGGAGAGGCGTTGAGCCGTGCCCTGAACCCCGAACGCTACATCGTTGGCGCCGCCGACCCCGCGACGCCATTGCCCCCCGCTTTCGCCGAGGTGCTGGGCGCCTTTTCCTGCCCGATCCTGCCCATGCGGTATGAGAGCGCCGAGCTTGCCAAGATTTCGATCAATATGTGCCTGGTCGCGTCCATCAGCGTCGCCAATACGATGGCCGAGATCTGTGAAAATGTCGGTGCCGACTGGTCTGAAATCGTCCCGTCGCTAAAGTTGGACAGGCGGATCGGCGCCTTTTCCTACCTGTCGCCGGGACTGGGGATTGCAGGCGGAAATCTGGAACGCGATTTGGCGACGGTGATCGCGTTGGCCGGGGATCATTCCACCGATGCCGGTGTGGTCGCGGCGCAGGTCGCCAATTCTGTGCATCGCAAAAATTGGGTGGCCGGGGTTGTCCGTAAACTGCGATTGCAGACTGCGGTGCTGGCGGTCTGGGGGCTGGCCTACAAAGAAAACACCCATTCCGTGAAGAACTCGCCATCGCTGCACACGTTGGCGCAATTGCCGGATGCCAGCATCACGGCACACGACCCACAGGTCGCCGCGGCCGACGCCCCGGCCATATCCAGGGTCGACGACCCGCTGGCGGCGCTGGGCCGGGCCGATGCCTTGTTGATCCTGACGCCGTGGCCGGCCTATCGCACCATTGCACCTGCACTGATTGCCGATCGGATGGCGGGGAAAGTTGTTATTGACCCTTACCGGGTGCTGGACCGGACCGCCGCGCAGGATGCCGGGCTGACCCACCTGACCCTTGGAGTCGGAGAGTGAAAATGCTGAAGCACGGACTTGAAACACCTGCCGCACCTGTCCGAACCGTGATTGTCGGGGCCGGCGGGTTTGTTGGCGCGGCCATTGCTGGAAACTTGGCGGCCCGCGGCGCCGCTGTGACCCGGGTCGGCCGTGGCGAGGTCGATTTGCTGGCCGACGGTGCAGGCGCGCGACTGGCCGGGATGTTGGCGCCGGAGGACGCGGTCGTGCTGGTTTCGGCCATCGCCCCGGTCAAAGATCTGGCGATGTTACAGGACAATGTGCGGATGATCGCGGCAATGGCCGAGGCGGTCGGCGCCGTGCAACCGGCCTATGTTCTGAACATTGGATCGGATGCGGTCTTTGCCGACAGCGACCAACCGCTGGACGAAGGATCGTGGCGAGCACCAGACTCCTTTCATGGCATCATGCATCTGTTGCGCGAAGTGACCTTTGGCGACCTGCGCGGCGACAGACCGTTTGCAACACTGCGCCCGACCCTGATCTATGGCGCCGATGATCCGCACAACGGCTATGGCCCCAACAGGTTTCGGCGGCTGGCTGGCGAGGGGCAACCGATCAAACTATTCGGCCAGGGCGAAGAGCGCCGCGACCATGTGCGGGTCGACGACGTCGCCGAACTGGCCGCGCGCATGGTCCTGCACCGGTCGACGGGCAGTCTGAACGCGGTGTCCGGGCAGGTGATATCCTTTAATGACCTTGCCCAAGAATGCGCGCGCCTGCATGGACCGGTTGCGGTCGAAAATCTGCCGCGATCCGGACCGATGCCACATAACGGTTATCGGCCCTTTGACGCTTCGGCGATTGCGGCCGCCTTCCCGGATGTTCGCATGACCGCGCCGTTGGATGGGCTGGCCATGATCGCAGAGCAGATGAAAGCGCCCTGATGGGTCGCGAGGTCAATCTGGTCCGCGCGCTGCCAAAGACCCGCCGCAACATTCAGGCCCGCCAAGAGGCTAAAGACCCTGAAATTGTGCGCGTCAGCAAACAGTTTGGCCAGATGTATTTCGACGGCCCCCGCGACTATGGCTATGGCGGATACCGGTATGATGGGCGCTGGGTCCCGGTGGCCCATGACATTATCGCCCATTTCGGATTGCGCCCGGGCATGCGGGTTCTGGATGCGGGCTGTGCCAAAGGGTTTCTGGTCAAGGATCTGCGCGATGCCTGCCAGGGGCTGGAGGTGACGGGTTTGGACATCAGCTCATACGCTATCGCGAACGCGCACCCCGATGCCAAGCCCCATCTGGTGCAGGGCAGCATCGAGGATATGCCGTTTGCAGAACCTTTTGATGTCGTGCTGTGCCTGGACACGGTGCACAACCTTCCAAGGGACAGGGCAAGAACCGCGCTGGCGGAAATTCAGCGTTTGTCCGGTGGGCGCGCCTATGTGCGCGTGGACAGCTATCGAACGCCGCAGCAAAAGGCCGTGTTCGAGAGCTGGGTCCTGACGGCGGAATTTCACGACTATCCCGAAGGCTGGATTGCCCTGTTCCAAGAGGCCGGTTACACCGGCGACTATTCATGGACCATCATCGAGTAGGGCCGACTATGAGCAAAAAATACCTGATCCTGGGCGGCGGCGGATCTTTCGGTATCCACACCGCGATGTACCTGCTCGACAATGCCGACCATAACGGCGTTATCGGCATCGGTCGCAATCCGCTGCGCGACACACCGTTTTCGCTGAATATCGACCAGCGCGAGGGATATACCTATCACGCGCGGCACATTACCTACGAAATGGACCTGTTGCTCGAGCTGCTGGACGATTTGCGTCCGGATGTGATCGTCAACTATGCCGCGCAAGGCGAAGGCGCCGCATCCTGGAAGCATTCCTGGCGGTTTTTCGAAACGAACTCGATGGCGTTGGCACGCCTCAGCGAAGAGCTGATGAAGCGCGACTGGCTCGAGCACTTCATTCAGATCGGCACGTCCGAGATGTATGGATCGGTCGAACATGCGGCCACCGAGGACGAGCCGATCAAACCATCGTCGCCCTATGCTGCGTCGAAAGTGGCGTTCGACATGTATCTGATGTCGATCAATCGGTTCCAAAGTTTTCCCATGACGATCATCCGGCCCAGCAACTGCTATTGCCCCGGGCAATTGCTGCACCGGGTCATCCCCAAGACGATCCTGTGCGGGCTGACCGGGCAGAAACTGCCGCTGCATGGCGGCGGCAAGGCGGAAAAATCGTATATGCATGCGCGCGATCTCGGCCGGGCAATCCACATGACCGCCGAGCGTGGACCCAAGGGTGAAGTGTTCAACGCCGGGCCGGTCGACCCCACATCGATTCGCGAAGTTGTCGAACGCTGCGGCGGGGCGCTGGGGATGACGCTGGACGAGATTGCAAACGTCACCGAAGACCGGCTGGGCCAGGATTCGCGGTACTGGCTCGATTCATCCGCATTGAAGGCCGCGACCGGTTGGGAGCCCGAGATCGATTGGGATCACGGCCTCGCCGAGATGGTGGACTGGGGCCGGACCTATCTGGAACAGATCCGCCACGTGGATACGGGCTATACGCTGAGGGGATAAGCAGCACGCAGCGCGGACCGGTTGCTAGTCTGCGTTTCTGTTTGAGCTGTTAAAGGGCTGGGAACTTTAGGGCATCGATGACTATGACCAGTAAACCTTTGCCGATCAGGATGCCGGGCGATGTGCAGACGCTGGATTTCGGTCTGCAGTTGGCACAGCAGACCCCTTCGCCCGCGCAACAGCAGGCGATCTTCAGCGATATGCTGTGGATCAGGCTGGTCGAGGAGCGGATCGGCATGCGGTATTCCGAGCAGGAAATGCGCTGCCCGACCCATCTTTGCATCGGGCACGAGGCGCCGCCCGCGGCGGTTTGCGCGCATCTGCGGCCCGAAGATCTTGTGTTTTCGAACCACCGCAGCCATGGGCATTACCTGGCCAAGGGCGGCGATCTGGACGCGATGATTGCCGAGCTTTACGGGCGCGCGACGGGCTGCGCCGACGGCAAGGGCGGGTCGCAGCACCTGATCGATTTGGATGCCGGTTTTATGGGATCTGCGCCAATCCTTGCATCGACGATCTCGGTTGGGGTCGGCGCCGCTTGGGCCGCCAAGCTGGATGGGCGTTCCGAGATATCCGCGATTTTCTTCGGCGACGGCGCGACCGAGGAAGGCGCGTTCCACGAGGCGATGAACTTTGCAGCCGTGTCCTCGCTGCCGGTGATCTTCGTTTGCGAGAACAACCTCTTTTCTGTGCATTCCGCCATGGATATCCGCCAACCCGCGCGCCCAGTCGCGGCATTGGGTCCTGCCCATGGAATGCCGTCGGTCATGGTCGATGGAAACGATCCCAATGTGATCTGGCGGGCCGCCAAGACGGCGTTCGACCGGGCGGTTTCCGGAAAAGGCCCCAGCCTGATCGAATGTGTGACCTATCGCTGGCGCGAGCATTGCGGGCCGAACCCGGATGTTCAACTGGGCTATCGCAGTCAGGACGAGTTCGATGCCTGGGCAGCAGATGATCCGGTTGCAGCAATGCGCGCCGAATTGTCGGCGAACGGGCTATTGTCTGACCAGGCCTACCAGGCATTGCGCCAGCGGCAGGAGGCGCAAATCGATCAGGCCTTCGATCGTGCGTGCGCGGCCCCATTCCCCGAGGCCGGAGAGCTTGGAACCTATGTCTTTCCGGGGGCCGCATGACCAGGCAACTGACATATGCGCAGGCGATCCTGGAAGGGACGGACATTGCCCTGCAGAACGACAACGATGTGCTGTTGATGGGTTTGGGGGTTCCCGGCCCAACCGGTATCTTTGGCACAACATCGGGCTTGCAGGAAAAGTACGGCGCTGACCGTGTGATTGACATACCGTCTTCTGAAAACGCGATGACCGGTGTTGCCCTGGGCGCAGCGACGCGCGGCAAACGACCGATCTTTGTGCATATGCGCATGGATTTTGCCGTTCTGTCGCTCGAGCCGATCGTCAATCAGGCGGCCAAATGGCATTATATGTATGGTGGCCGGATGAAGGCCCCGCTGGTGATCCGCATGATCATCGGGCGCGGCTGGGGGCAGGGACCCCAGCACTCGCAATCCTTGCAGTCGTGGTTCGCGCATGTTCCCGGCCTGAAGGTCGTAATGCCCGCGCGGCCGCAGGATGCAAAGGGTATGCTGCTTGCCGCTGTGCAGGATGATGCGCCCGTCATCATTGTCGAGCATCGATGGCTGTATAATCTGTCCGGACCGGTGCTCGAGGGGACACAAACCGCGCCGCTTTCCGGCGCCGCGGTTCAGCGGGACGGAACCGACGTTACATTGGCCGCGA
Organism: uncultured Limibaculum sp.; assembly: GCA_951813525.2. Lineage (GTDB taxonomy): Bacteria > Pseudomonadota > Alphaproteobacteria > Rhodobacterales > Rhodobacteraceae > Thermohalobaculum. The sequence goes on along the minus strand of CATOTJ020000001.1, from coordinate 234,075 downwards.
CCTCCTATATGTCGATCGAGGCGATGAAAGCCGCCGAAATCCTGGCTGGGTTCGGTGTATCTGCCGAGGTGCTGGACCTGCGCTCCGTTGCGCCGATAGACGCCGCATCGTTGGACAAATCGCTGGAGAAAACCGGTCGCCTGGTTGCTGCCGACACCGGGCACGCCGAATGCGGTGTCGCCGCCGAGATCGTGGCCGTCGCCACCCAGCAAAGTTTTGGACACCTGAAATCGGCGCCGCAGCGCGTGGCACTGCCGCCCATCCCATCGCCGACGACACCGGCCTTGGCGGACCTTTACTTTCCGGGCGCGCGGCAGATTGCCGAAGCTGCGCTGACGACGCTGGGCCGGAATGATCCAATGCCGGAAGAACCGCTGCCGCCGGGCCGGTTGTGGCGCGACACGCCCGATCCCAGTTTCACGGGGCCTTACTAATGCCCGTCGCTGTCGTCTTGGGGATAACGGCCGATATCGGGCGCGGCCTGGCCGAGCGATTGCTGCGTGATGGCTGGGACGTGATCGGACTGGGCCGCGATCTGGACCGTGTTGACGATCTGCGCGGGGCGGATCTGATCCCCTGCGATGTCAGCGATCCATCCGAAATCGCGGCGGCGGCGGATCAGATAAAGGCCGCCGGGCGCGAATGGGATCTTTTCGTATCGTCGGTCGGGACGATGGAGCCAATCGGTCCCTTCTTCGATTTGGATTTCGATCAGTGGGAACGGTCGGTTTCGATCAACTCGACCGCGCAGTTGCGGGTCCTGCACGCGATCTGGCCACAGCGGGCCGGGCCGGTCGACATCATGCTGATGGCCGGTGGCGGCACCAACAATCCGTTTCGGAACTATTCGGCTTACTGCGTGTCCAAGATCATGTTGATCAAGATGTGCGAGCTGATCGACGACGAGGCCCCCGACGCAAACGCCTTTATCATCGGGCCGGGTTTCACTCGTACGCGGATCCACGAAGAAACGCTGCGGGCCGGGGACGCTGCCGGATCGGGTCTGGCGAAAACGCAGGCCTTTCTGGAAGACGCCCAGGGAACCTCGCTCGACGATATTTATGCACACATGCGGTGGTGTATGCAGGCGGGGCGTGCGGCGGCCGGGGGGCGTAATTTTTCGACGGTGCATGATCCCTGGCGCGACGGCGATGCGCTGGCCGGGGCCTTGACCGGCGACGCCGACGCCTTGAGGCTGCGCCGCGCACCGGTGCGGGGGCTGATTTCGTGAAGATGAAACTATCGGATTATGTGATCGACTTTGTCGCTTCTCTGGGCATTCGCCATGCGTTTGTCGTATCGGGCGGGGCGTCGATCCATCTGCTGCATTCGCTGAACAACCGCCCCGGCATTATGCCGATCTGTCCGCACCACGAACAGGCGGGCGCCATGGCCGCCGATGCCTATGCCCGGGCCAGCGGCAATCTGGGGTGCGCCATCGGCACCTCCGGGCCGGGCGCGACCAATATGATCACCGGAATTGCCGGAGCATGGTTCGATTCTGTCCCGGTGCTCTACATCACCGGGCAAGTGACGACCTTTCGGCTGAAAGGCGATTCCGGCGTGCGCCAATACGGATTTCAGGAAACCGAAATCATTCCGATGGTCGAGCCGATCACCAAGTACAGCGTCCAGATCGCTGATGCAGCGCAGATCCGTTACGAGTTGGAAAAGGCCGTCCACATCGCCCGTATCGGGCGGCCCGGGCCGGTGTTGATCGACCTGCCGGACGACTTGCAGCGCACCGAAATCGAGACCGATGACCTGGAAGGATACACGCCGGAATTCAGCCCGGCCCCGGCGCCGGAGGCGCGGGATATCGACCAGATATTGGTCCGGCTCGCCGCCGCAGAACGACCGGTGATGATTTTTGGCACCGGGGTCCGCCTGGCCGGCGCGGCAGCGGAGGCGCGCCAACTGGTCGAGCGATGGGAAGTGCCGGTTCTAACCACCTGGGGTGCCAAGGACCTGCTGCCCGGCGATCACCTTCAGAATGTCGGAACCTTTGGAACGCATGGCACGCGGGCCGGAAATTTTGCGGTGCAGAACGCTGACTTTGTCCTTTCGATCGGCGCGCGCCTTTCAACGCGCGAGACGGGATCGCCCCTGTCAGAATGGGCACGCGGCGCCGACGTCGCGGTGGTCGATATCGACCCCGCTGAACTGCGCAAGTTCGAGACATTCAACAGACCTGTTGAACAAGCCCTGGTTGCCGACGCTGGGGCGACGATCCGTGCATTGCTGGCGCGCAACGACGCTTCGACCGGCGATCTGACCGAATGGGCCGAACGCATCGCAGGCTGGCGCCGCGATTATCCCGCGGTGCCGGGCGATGCAACGAACAGTGTCGATGTTCACCCCTATGCATTGATGGACGGGTTGACCGCAGCGGCGCCGCCGGACCTGCACATTTTTACCGACACCGGATGTTCGGTCGCTTGGCTGATGCAGGCCTTCGGGGTCAGCGGGACCCAGCGCACCTATCACGACTTCAACAACACGGCGATGGGCTGGGGCCTGCCCGCGGCCATCGGCGGGGCCTTGGCGCTGGGCCGCCAGACGCTGTGCCTGACCGGCGATGGCAGCCTGATGATGAACCTTCAGGAAATGGCGACGGTCGCGCATCACAACTTGCTGGTGAAGACGATCATCGTCGACAATCGCGGATACTCGATGGTCCGACAGACCGAGGAACAATGGCTGGGCGGCATCAATGTCGGCACGTCCGACGACAGCGGCCTTGGCTTTCCCGACTGGGTGGCCTTGGCCGAAAGCTTTGGCCTGTCCGCACAGTCCGTCGGCAAGAACGCCGATATCGCGGGCGCCCTGGCGGACCTGTTCGCCGCCGAAGGCCCCGCAGTGCTGCATATCGACATTCACCATGCGCACCGCGTCATCCCGCAGGTTGCGTTTGGCTATGGGATCGAAGACGCCGAACCGCATTTGCCGCGCGACGAATTTCTGGCGCAGATGATCGTCGACCCGCTGCCGCGGTCCAAAGATCCCACGGACCCGGCCCGGACCCTGCCCACTTTTGCTGAAAGAAAGTCATGACCGCGATTGACGACCTTTTTGATGTGATCCCGCAATTCCCGGACCGGCGTGCGACATCCGACCCTGTCTGGCGTCTGTGGCGCGAGGTATCGATCCCGCTGATTGCGCGGACCTTCGGCGAAAGCGGCGATACACCCCAGCAGTTTGGCCCCCTCGGCCCACTGGCGATGCCCTATTTCGAGATGGGAAACATCAATTCGCTGGATCTGTTCGGGTTGGACGAACTGATCATCTTTGCGTTTTATCACTGCAACCGGGCGCGATATTCCCGGGTCGTGGACTTTGGCACGAATATCGGCCTGCACACGCTGATGATGCGCCGGTGCGGGTACCAGGTGCGCAGCTTCGAGCCGGACCCCGTTCACGTTGCTCAGTTGCAACGCAATCTGGACCTGAACGCAGAGACCACCGAACTGATCCAGGCGGCGGTCTCGGTTTCGGACGGCACGGCCCAATTCGTCCGCGTAAAGGGCAACACAACCGGCAGCCATATCGCCGGGGCAAAAGACAGCCCGTATGGCGAATTGGACTGGTTCGACGTGCAGATCGTTGCCGCCGCGCCGCATCTTGAATGGGCGGACCTCGCCAAGATCGACATCGAGGGGCACGAGGCCGATCTGATCTGCGGTCTGCCACCGGCAATCTGGACCGGCACTGACGCGATCCTCGAGATCGGGACCGAAAAGAACGCCCGCGCGATCTTTGACTATCTGTCCGGCACCGAGGCGAACATTTTCGCCCAGAAGATCGGCTGGCAGCAGGTCACGCGGCTCGAGGACATGCCGTTTTCGCACCGGGACGGATCAGCGTTTTTGTCTGGCAAGTCAGCGATGCCCTGGGGGTAAAACACGCTGTTGTCGGGCCTGAAATACCCGAACCCCGCGCGGATCGTTTTCGCGGGATTGTGCGGGGCGATTGTGATACGTCGGTGTCATGAGACGCGGAATGATAAAGCCTATGCAGTATCAACCCCCGCCCGGAAACCTGTGAAGCTGACCCCAATCGCTTTTCAGGAGACCAAAAGATGACCCGTCCTAACATCGTGCTGATTATGGCCGACCAGTTGGCGCCGCAGTTCACCGGCGCCTATGGCCACCCGCTTGTCCAGACACCGCATATGGAGGCACTGGCAGCCCGCGGCACCCGTTTCGATGCCGCCTATTGCAATGCACCGCTCTGCGCGCCCAGCCGCTTCAGCTTTATGTCCGGCCAGTTGGTTACGCGGATCGCAGCCTACGACAATGCGTCCGAGTTCCCGGCAACCGTTCCGACCTTTGCCCACTATTTGCGGCTGGCCGGTTATCGCACCTGTCTGTCCGGCAAGATGCATTTCGTGGGACCGGACCAGTTGCATGGCTTCGAGGAACGCCTGACCACCGATATCTATCCCGCAGATCACGCCTGGACGCCGGATTGGGAACTGCCGGACGAGCGGATCGAACATTTCTATCACAACATGGATGCGGTGAAGACAGCAGGTGTCGCGGGGACGACCTTTCAGATTGAATATGACGAGGAGACCGCGTTTTTCGCCCGGCGGCGGATCTTTGAATACGCGATGGAAAAGACATCGCCGTTCTGCATGGTTGTCAGCTTTATCCATCCACACGACCCCTATGTTGCGCGCCCGGAATGGTGGGATCTTTACGACCATGATGCCGTCGACATGCCGGGCAGCCCGGACGCAACCGACCCGCATTCGGCGCGGCTGATGGCGGGTATCGAAGCCGACGTCACGGCGATCTCGGACGAGCAGATCCGCAATGCGCGGCACGCCTATTTCGCGAATACCTCGTATTTCGACAGCAAGGTCGGGGCCGTCGTGCAGGCGCTGAAGGAATCGGACCAACTGGACAACACCATTGTCATCGTCACCGCCGATCATGGCGACATGCTGGGCGAGCGCGGGCTGTGGTACAAAATGACGTTCTTCGAACATTCGGCCCGTGTGCCATTGATCGTCGCCGGTCCGGGCGTGGCCGAACAGGCCGTCGAAGCGCCCTGTTCGCTGGTCGATATGCTGCCGACGCTCTGCGATATGGGACAGGTCGAGGAACCGATTGGAATGCCCGTCGACGGTGTTTCGCTGTGGCCGACGCTGACCTCTGGCGACCAGACCCAAACCGAGGCGATCGGCGAATACTGTGCCGAAATGGCACCGGGCGCGCCAGTGTGCATGATCCGCCGGGGCAAGTGGAAATACATCCACTGCGATGCCGATCCGGCCCAGCTGTTCGATGTCGAGGCCGATCCGTCCGAGTTGACGAACCTTGCCGAGGACCCGGCCCATGCCGGGATCGCAGCAGCGTTCGCGGCAGAGGCGGCAGAACGTTGGGACACAGCGAAAATCACCGAAGATGTGATCGCGACACAGAAGCAGCGCAGGGCGGTCCACAAAGCAATGGAGGCGGGGTTGATGACCTCGTGGGACTACCAACCCCGGCGCGATTCCGCGAACGAGTTCGTGCGCAACCATGTCAGTTGGGACGATGTGCTGCACCGGATGCAGTACCCCGCGCCAAAGGTTGGTTCATAGGGTCTTGAGCAATTTCAAGCCTGACTGATCCAGTCGGGCGCCCTGAATATGGGGCCACTCAACACCCCAGAGCGCTCAACCCTACCCTATCGGGTTGAAACGCGCTCAAAGGTCAAGACATCCACTGTAGCGGGCGGGCGATCAGCAATCGCCTCGCCCGCGACATGGCGCCAACGTCTCAGCACGTACGGCCAGCCGCGGCGTTCTGGCCCGTCGGTATGCCCCGTTTCAGCGCGGGTTCAGCACATCCAGCGCCCAGGCCGAATAATCCGCCCCTGTGCGGCACCAGCGCGCGTCGGATTGCGGCACAACGTAATCCCAGCGCGGGGCGTCCCCCACATCATGGGCCTTGCGGATCAGCAATCTGCGCGAAATCGAACGGTCGATCCGTGCTTGCAATTCCTCGGCGTCCCAGGCGGCCTGCGCCTCGGCGATCAGGGCGTCGCGTTTCAAGGCGTTGGCAGGATCGGCGCCCAGATCGGTCTCCTCGTCGGGATCGCTGCCCAGATCGTAAAGCTGTGCCGGATGCGTCGGACCCCAGATCAGCTTCCAATCATCGCGCCGCACCATGAAAACCGGCGCGGCCAGCCCGTCGCTCATGACTTCGGCCAGGGCCACGTTGTCCTCGCCGCCCTGGCCGTTCATCATCGACACCAGATCGCGGCCCTCGATCTCTTCTGCCAATGCGCCTGTGCCGGCGCCGCCCGCCAGGGTCATCAATGTCGGCATCAGATCGGTCAGCGTTACATTCCGGTCAGACACCGCATTCGGGACCGGGCCGCCCGAGAAAATCATCGGGACCCGGGCGGACCACTCGTAATGATGGCGTTTGAACCACATCCCACGCTCGCCCAGCATCTCGCCATGATCACCCAAGATGACGATCACGGTGTCATCGGTCATGCCCGACGCGTCCAGCACCGACATCAGCCGCCCGACCTGATCGTCGACATAAGAAACAGACCCGAAATAGGCGCGCCGCGCCTTGCGAATAATGGCCGGGTCAAAATCCTGGTTCAGAACATGGCGATCCATTATGAACTGGCTCAGTGGATCCGCCGCCTGCGTCGGTACGCGCCCAACCGTGGGCAAGGGCACTTCATCGTCCGAATAGCGGTCGTAATGTTCCTGTTTGCAGAAATACGGGTCATGCGGGTGGGTCAGCGAAACAAACAGGCAGAACGGCCGCGTGTCGCGCCGACGCGCCACGTCCCAAAGATGCTGTTCGGCATGGAACATCGCCAGTTCGTCATAATCCAACTGCACCGACCGGTCGCAGATCCCGCAAAACGTCACGCCGCGGTCATCGGATTTGTGCTTTTCGTCCCGGCTTTCCAGATTCTCGGTCCAGTAAAAATCGCCCGGATAAATGTCGGTGGTCAGGCGTTCTTCGAACCCGTGCAATTGATCAGGGCCGACAAAGTGCATCTTACCGGTCAGCGTGGTCCGGTAGCCTTCGGCGCGCAGGTAATGGGCGAATGTCGGGATTTCCGACGACAGTTGCGCGGCATTGTCGAACGCATCGATCCGGCTGGCCAGTCGTCCGGTCATCATGGACATGCGCGACGGACCGCACAGAGGATAAGAACAATAGGCGTTGGAAAAAACGGTGCCACGGGCGGTAAGCGCGTCGATATGCGGGGTCTTGGCCAATTGATGGCCATAGCTGGCCAGGACCTGACTGGTCAGTTGGTCGGCCTGGATGATCAGAAAATTCGGTCGGGACATGCTCGGGCTCCTTTGCGCCGACCAAATCGCGCTCTGCCACCGCGGTCAAGCGCGCGATGGCGCCAACATGGGCGGCGCGGCGGCAACACGGCAGATCTATGTCACCATGCTGGCAGCTTTCGCCGCGCGCCTTCTACACGCTGCGTGCCTATTCTCACAGACCGTGCAGCGCTGCTATATGACCATGCAACTCTGTATACTGGTTTTTTGGGGGATAGATCATGGGTTTCGCGGTAAAGGATGGCGATTGTTATTGGCGTTCTGGCCGAATTCCATACCGCATTCACCGCGACGTTCGCGGACCGCGCCGCCAGCGGTTGAAAACGGCAATCGCCCGCTGGAACCAGGATGCCCCAATTCAGTTCACACGGCGGCGGCGCCACCAGGACGATTTTGTCGAGTTCTGTTTTGACGACGAGAATTGCAGCTCGCCAGTCGGGCGCCAGGGCGGCGGGCAGGACATCAACTGCAACTATGCGTCGGTCATCGAAATTCTGCACGAGATGGGCCACGCGGCGGGATTGCTGCACGAACATCAAAGGCCCGACCGCGATCAGTTCATCAAGGTGAACACCGGGAACATCCCGAACGACAAGAAAGACCAGGTCGTCGAGATTCGAGAAGGCCGCCAGTTGGGGAATTACGATACGCAATCGCAGATGCACTATGATCCGACCAGCAACTCTCTCGACCAGGTGCGCAACACCGGCGAGCCGCGGTACCAATACCGAGATACCTCGGCATCCGGTCGTGGCTCGCGGCTGAGTGAAGGCGACACACGCGCGCTGGAGGTTCTGTACGGCAAGGACACAGGGGATCTTTTCTGGGGCCGCCACACCGGGTTTTCGTCAGGCAACAATGCCTGGGTGCAGAACATCACCTGGGGGATCGCGACGGGGTTCGAGCAGTTCCCGATCACCTTCGGGTCGCAAGGCGGGACCGGTGTCATCTATCGCATCGACAGCCAAGGTGGCCTGCGCTGGATGCGCCACCGATCGGTCCAGACCGGCGATGACAGATTCGCAACCGGCGTCAATCGGCGTATTGCGCGCCGGTGGACCAATCTGAAGTTCGCCGTCGGGGCGGATCAGGGCGTGATTTATACGGTCGGAAACAATGGCGATCTGACCTGGCACCGCCATATGTCAGCGGAACATGGCGGCTCGGATTTTCATCCGCAGACCGCAACGGTCATCGATACCGGCTGGGACAGGTTTCGCTTGGTTGCCGCCGGTCATGGCGGCGTTCTTTATGGGATCGAGGCAAACGGAACGCTGCGCTGGTTCCGGCATAATGGTTTTGAGAACGGGACACCTCGTTGGCGCACCGGGTCGGGACGTTCTGTCGGCACCGGCTGGCAAAGGTTCAGCCACCTGGCTGGCTGCGGACGGACACTTTATGCCGTCAGTTCTGATGGAGATCTGCACTGGTATCGTCACACAGCCGCCCAAAGCGGGCGCAGCGAATGGCAGGACCGTTCAGGTCGCAAGATTGGCAGTGGCTGGCAGATATTCCGCCACCTTTTTTCCCTCGGTCGGGGCTCGCTTTACGGTGTCGTGAAATAGACAACCCGCGCGGCGGCTGGCCCGGCCGGGATCGAACCGAATATATCGGGTTGCAACCCGCCCTAATTCGCCAGCGCTTTTTCCAGCAATTTGATCGACTGCTTCGTAACGCGCACTGTGCCGAGCGCGACCCCTTTGGCCGTTTCCATGGTTCCGATCTTCGTATAGGCGGTGCTGATCTCGGCGTTTCGCGCGGCTGCATAGGCCGCAAACTCCGGTGCCGCGAAGGTCTTCTTGAACCACGGCTGGTTGTCCATCCACCGCTTCTTGGCTTTGATCCGCCATTGCAGGGTGCTGATCCAACGATGCTGTGTCCGAATGTTCCTTTTCAGCTTTCGCACTTCTGCCCGATGCCGGGTAACGTCGCGGCGTGCGTTTTTCAGCGCGGCTCGGGCGTTTTCCCGGTTTGCGTCGTTCGGATTGTCGATCAGCTTTTGATAGGCTTCCCGGAATGGATCGCCAGCGTTTGCCTGCGGCGCCGAAAGGACCGCGATTACTGCGAACATCGCCGCGGTCAAAACAATTGCTTTGCTAAAAATGCCCATAACGGTCTCCCACCAAGTGTTACTCAGGCGCCAGCTTACATGGGATCACGCCGATCGGAATAGGTTCTGTTAACCAGTTGACAGCTGTCAACTCGTTAACGGCGCCGAGGCGCTGGAAGACCGTAACCACATCAAAGTTGAACGAATTCCCGCATCACCGCGAGTGCCTGATCCGGCACATCGCCAACAACCCCGTGACCGCAATCTGGATATCTTTCGAACCGGACATTTTCGGCGGGCAGTCCGGCCACGATCTGCTCGCTGAAAACGATCGGGGTGATCGGGTCTTCTTCTCCCGCCATGACCAAAACCGGGCAGGGGATCGCGCCAAGCCGGTCTGTGAAGTCCATCCGCCCATGCTCGTTCTGCGGCCCGTTGAAATGCAGCGCCACCGGGTCGCGCAGGATGACCCGCGCCATCATATCTTCGTCCAACGGCGCCCGGGTATAGTGCGGCAGAAAGACCTTGGCATAGTGCCGCCGCGTCGGAACTGTCGGGGTCAGCCAATATTCTTCGGCCGCCGCCCGCGCTTCCGGCCCGCCGATCCGCTCGAAGGCCTTAAAGACTTCTGGAAAATCGAACCTGGCTGCCGTGCTGACCAGGATCAGCTTGCTCAGGGCTTCAGGATACCGCGTGGCATAGGCCAGCGCGACAAAGCCGCCGAACGAGGTGCCCAATACAATCGGGCGCTCGATCTCCAAGGCCTGACAAAACCCGTGCAGATCGTCGGCCCATTGCGAAAGGTGCCATGTCTCGGCGCTGCACTCGTCGCTGCGTCCGCATCCGCGGTGGTCCAGATAGATGATCTGCGCCACATCCGACAGCGCCGAGAATTCAGGTTTGTAAAGCGAATGGTCGGCCCCCGGCCCGCCATGCAACAGGATCAGCGTGGGCCGCGGCACCATTTCGCCCCCGTCAGGAACCAACCCCGGGCCTTCAACATCGAAATAAAGCCGTGTGCCGTTGACGGTGACATGCATGATAACCTCCGGGATTGTCGGCAGCATCCGACTGCAAGTGGCCCGCTGTCAATTCTCACCCGCGAAAGAGCAGGCGATCAGCCGCCGATCTCGCGCCGAATACCCGAACGGATATCGCCGATCAGATAATCGGCCTGATCGAACCTGGAAAGCGCGGGGGCGGGCGCCAGGTCCGAATTTGTCCAACCCCTGTCTGCCCAGCGATCGAACAAAACCTGATCCAGCCTGTTGTCTGAACGGATCTGCTCCAACTGTGCAGCGTCCAGATCTGCTGTACGCAACTGGACCTTGTGGTTGGTGTTCTCGCGCTCGGCGGCCGGTGTGATGCCGACCTGTTCCGAGACATTTGCGATCAGATCATTGGTCATGTGCAGGCCACCAACAAAGTGAAACCGCGCGAGGCGCATTTCCAGAAACCGCAATCGCGCGGCGGAGGACAGCCGGTAAAGCGCCGGAACGCCCTGACCAAAATAGCGGTTCAGAAGGAACCGGCTGATCGGATTGCGCCGGACCGTTGCGTACCAGCGGGCGAACGGCAGTGCCGCGGCATCGATCCCGCCCCGTTCGAGACGATAGTTATACATGCTCAGGTGCCAACCGACAGGATCACGCAGCAACACGGATTCGCGGATCTCGGCGCCCGGAAACAACCCGGCCAGGTTTGCCGACAGCGAATGCCCGGACACCGCCGCGATATCGGCCAGATCGGCTGGCGATATGCCGGGATAGCGATTGCCAACCACATCGCGCAGCGGACTGCGCCATCGCGGCGCCCAATAGAACCGATTGCCCAGATGGCGCTGAAAGTGCCACTCGACCGTCGTGCCCGCGCATTTCGGCACATGGACCAGGAAATGCACGATGCGTCTGGCACTTTCTGGCATTCTCGCTCCTGTTCACGGCCCCGGCCCGCGCGAAGGTTCGCATCCGGCGGCTCGGCCCGGCCAATAGCGCGCCTATCGCGCCGCTTGAACCCTGTATTTACCGATTGCGTGATTGAAAGGCGGCATTGTTGCGTTTGCGAAGGACTGGGGCTGGCGCCAAGGCGTCCCATTCGGTAACAGATTGCTGACGCATTCCGCGCAAGACCTATGCTTGTCAGAGGATGAAGAATGGCAGACGTCAACCGGGGCAACCGCCCGCTTTCCCCCCATATCACTGTATACCGCCCGCAATGGACATCGGTGGTGTCGATTTTGCACCGCATGACCGGCGTCGGGATGACGCTGGGTGCCGTCCTGGTCGTCTGGTGGTTTCTGGCCGCCGCGACCGGACCGGAAGCCTTTGCAACAGCAGATGATTTTCTGACCTCGTGGTTTGGTCATCTGATTCTTCTGGGCCTGACCTGGGCGCTTTGTTTTCATTTCCTGAACGGGATCCGGCACCTTTGGTGGGATACCGGCAACGGGTTCGAACTGGGACAGGTCGAACTGTCCGGAAAGATCGTGGCCGCAGGATCGATCGTACTGACGATCCTGATCTGGATCATAGCTTGAGGGAGCGCGCGAGATGAGCTTTAAAACACCCCGCGTTCTGGCAACAGGCCACGGTTCCGCCGGATCGGGAACGCATCACTGGTGGATGCAGCGTGTCACCGCCGTGGCGCTGATCCCATTGACGGTTTTCGCGATTTTCCCCTTCGCCGGTGCGTTGGGGCAGGACATCGCCGATGTCTATCTGGTCTATACAAATCCGTTTAATGCGATCGTCGCAATCCTGTTCCTGGCAACGATGTTCTATCACCTGAAACTGGGCTTGCAGGTCGTGATCGAGGATTACGTGCCCGGCGCTGGCTGGCGCATGGGTTTGTTGCTGGCCAATTCGCTGCTGTGTGCCGGGTTAGGCTTTGCCGGAATATTCGCCGTTCTTAAAATCGCATTCGCCATCTGAGGTCCGATCATGGCTGCTTATGAATATGTGGATCACGCCTATGACGTGGTTGCCGTCGGCGCCGGTGGCGCTGGTCTGCGTGCCACACTGGGCATGGCGGAACAGGGGCTGAAGACGGCCTGTGTCACCAAGCTGTTCCCCACCCGCTCGCACACCGTTGCGGCGCAGGGCGGCATCGCGGCATCGCTGCGCAATATGGGGCCGGACGACTGGAAATGGCACATGTACGACACCATCAAGGGGTCGGACTGGCTGGGCGATATGGATGCGATGGAATACATCGCCCGCGAAGCGCCCGCCGCCATAATCGAGCTGGAACATTACGGCGTGCCGTTTTCCCGGACCGAAGACGGCAAAATCTATCAACGCCCGTTCGGCGGGCACATGACCGAATATGGCGAGGGGCCGCCGGTGCAGCGCACTTGCGCCGCCGCTGACCGGACGGGCCATGCGATCCTGCACACGCTTTATGGTCAGTCGCTAAAGCAGAACGCCGAGTTTTTTGTCGAGTATTTCGCAACCGATCTGATCATGTCCGACGATGGACAATGCCAGGGCGTCATGGCCTGGAAGCTGGACGACGGCACAATTCACCGGTTCAGCGCCAAACTGGTCGTGCTGGCAACCGGCGGTTATGGCCGGGCTTACTTTTCCTGCACATCCGCGCATTCCTGCACTGGTGACGGAAACGGAATGGTCGCCCGGGCCGGTTTGCCATTGCAGGACATGGAATTTGTGCAGTTCCACCCGACCGGCATTTATGGCGCCGGGTGCCTGATCACAGAGGGATCGCGCGGCGAAGGCGGGTATTTGACCAATTCGGAAGGCGAGCGGTTCATGGAACGCTATGCGCCGTCTGCCAAGGACCTGGCATCGCGCGATGTGGTCAGCCGTTGCATGACAATGGAAATTCGTGAAGGCCGCGGCGTGGGTCAAGACAAAGACCATATCCACCTGAACCTGAACCACCTTCCGCCGGACGTTCTGGCCAAACGGCTGCCGGGGATTTCGGAAAGCGCCAAGATTTTCGCGGGCGTCGATGTCAACAAGGAACCGATCCCCGTCCTGCCGACCGTGCATTACAATATGGGCGGTATCCCGTCAAATTATTGGGGCGAAGTTGTCGATCACCGCGACGGTTCCGATGTGATGATCCCGGGCCTGATGACGGCGGGCGAGGCGGCGTGCGCCTCGGTCCATGGGGCCAACCGATTGGGTTCGAATTCGCTGACCGATCTTGTTGTCTTCGGCCGGGCCTGCGCGTTGCGCGCGGCCCAGATCGTCGATCGGGATGCCGCGATCCCGGATGCGAACGAAGCGTCGGTCGAAAAGTCGATGGACCGGTTTGACAAGCTGCGCCATGCCAAGGGCGCGGTCCCGACGGCGCGGGTCCGCGAAAACCTGCAACGCGCGATGCAAGAGGACGCGGCGGTTTTCCGGACGTCCGAGACGCTGAAACAGGGGTGCAACCGGGTCAGCAAGGTCGACGCCGCATTTGACGATGTTTCGATCCAGGACCGCTCGATGATCTGGAATTCGGATCTGATGGAAACGCTGGAGCTGTCGAACCTGCTGCCATCGGCACTGGCGACGGTCTTTTCGGCCGAGGCCCGAACGGAAAGCCGCGGTGCACATGCGCACGAAGACTATCCGGACCGCGACGACGAGAATTGGCGGGTGCACTCGCTGGCCTGGATCAATGGCGATGTGAAGATCGGGTATCGCCCGGTCGTGACCGAGCCGTTGACCACGCCCGAAAACGGCGGAATCGATCCGGCGAAAATCGCGCCGAAGGCTCGGGTGTATTAGGGCGGTGTGATCGGGAAATGCTGCGATCTGGTTTCGTGATTGGTTGGGTGGGCGGCGCGATGGGTGCTGCCGGGGGCGATCATGCCTGAAGGTGTTGTTGCCCTGACCGGTACCGGACCCGCGGTCGATGCCCGCCGGCAGGTGAACGCTGCCTTGGGGCAGGGGGACTGGGCCGCGGTTGCCGATCTGATCGCGCACGAAGACCCCTATCCCCGGTCGACGCTTTTGCGGGCGGTTTCGATGCTGATGGACAGCGGACGGATCGGCATTCTGCCGGATCTGGCGCCGATCGCCGCCAAATCGAAACCACTGCCAGCCCGGATCTGGCAGGCGATGTCAGGCTATGCTGCGGGCGATGAAAATGCGTTGAACCTGTTGCGTGACGACGCCCGGATTGCCCCGAATGTCCGCGCCAGCGCCCGGATTTGGGCGGTCTATGGCGCAGCGCGGATCGAGCCTGCTGATTTTCGGCGCGGGCAAGGGACCGGTCTTCAGATCGTGCAGTTCTGGGATAAACCCGAAACCCCTGCAGACCTCGAGGGCTATATGGCGGGATGGCGCGACCTCGGGGGGCGCCACTATCGCTGTTTCGATGCAGTTTCGGCTGCGGATTTTATGGCCGATGCCCATGGCGGCGGCGCTGCCGATATGTTCCGCGCGTGCCGTCACCCGGCTATTCAGGCCGACTATTTCCGATTGGGCCTGCTGGTCGCCGAAGGCGGGTTCTACGTCGATGCGGACTCGATGGTGATGCCGGACATGGCCTGGATGTGGCCCGCGCTGACCGACAGCCCGACCCTGTTGATGACCAACACGCTGCCCTGGGCCTTTGTCCAGAACTGCATGATCGCATCCCCGCCGGGACAGCCGTTTTTGATGCGCGCCTTTGAAGAGGCCGGGCGCCGGTTGCGCGACGAACCGGGCCGCGATGTGCTTAATCTGGCCGGTCCGCACATGCTGCGCGATGTTTTTGCCGAAATGGACCGCGACGGAACATTGGGAAGGGTCGGCATGCTGTCCATCGGCCAAATGCGCCGTCATGTGATGCGGGCTGTGGCCGCCGATTATAAGAACGACCGCCGCCACTGGTCCGTTATGCAGCGCGAGGAACGGACATGACCGTGCTCCACGCCAGACGCCCGGACAGCGAGATTGCCGATGTGATGGACCGCCGGGCCGACCGGGCGATTGCCCATATGACGGGTTTGGCCTGGGGCAAGACCGCCCGCGAGTGTCCGATTTGCGGCTATGCGGGAATGTTCAGCCCGGTAAAACACAAGCCCGAGATTTGGTGCCCGGGCTGCGATTCGCGCCCGCGCCATCGGTTGCTGAAATTATGGATGGACCGCGCGATGGCGCTGCGTCCCGGCGCCCATGTCGTCCATTTCGCCGCCGAGGATTGGGTGCGCGCAGAGATGGAAGCCCGTGGCGCCCGGTATCAGACAGCGGACATCAACGATAAATTCGAGCTGGTTCTGGATCTGACGGCGATGGACCTGCCCGATGCCTCGGTCGATCTCTTTATGGCGAACCACGTGCTGGAACATGTCGATGATCAGGCGGCCTTTGCCGAGATGTACCGGGTATTGGCGCCGGGCGGTCAGGCTGTGATCACGGTCCCGATGATCGAGGGGTTCGATCAAAGTTACGAGGACGCGGCGGCGAACGACACGCCAGAGCTGCGCAAACTGCGCTATGGCGATGCCGATCATCTGCGCTGGTATGGCCGCGATGTGCGCGACCGGTTCGCAGCGCCCGGGTTCAAAGTTACGGAATTCACGGCGTTGGAGCCGGAAGCCTCGCGCTATGCACTGCATCGCGGCGAGAAGGTATTTGTGGGTTTGAAGCCCGACGGAGGACAAAATGGTTGAACTTGCACTGCCGAAAAACTCGCGCATGACCGTCGGTAAAACATGGCCGGCGCCCGACAAGGCAACGCGCACCAAGGCATTCAAGGTCTATCGCTGGGACCCCGACAGTGGCGAGACGCCGCGGGTCGATACGTATTTCGTTGATCTGGACACTTGCGGGCCGATGGTTCTGGACGCGATTATCAAGATCAAGAACGAGATTGACCCGACACTGACGTTCCGGCGTTCGTGCCGCGAAGGCATCTGCGGGTCCTGCGCGATGAATATCGACGGGATCAACACACTCGCCTGCACCTATGGCATCGACGAGATCAAGGGCGACGTAAAGATCTATCCCCTGCCGCATTTGCCGGTGGTCAAGGATCTGGTGCCCGACCTGACACATTTCTATGCGCAGCACGCTTCGATCATGCCGTGGCTGGAGACGTCTTCACCAGAACCGGGGACCGAATGGCAGCAGACGATCGAGGATCGCGAGAAGCTGGATGGTCTTTATGAATGCGTGATGTGTGCGTGTTGCTCGACCTCCTGCCCGTCCTATTGGTGGAACGGCGACCGGTATCTCGGCCCGGCAGCGCTGTTGCACGCCTATCGCTGGCTGATCGACAGCCGGGATGAAGCGACAGGCGAGCGGTTGGATTTTCTGGAAGATCCGTTCCGCCTGTATCGCTGTCATACGATCATGAACTGCGCCAAAACCTGTCCCAAAGGCCTGAACCCGGCCAAGGCGATTGCCGAGATCAAGAAGATGATGGTCGAACGCCAGCTCTGACAAAGGACGGCGGATTCGCTTCGACCAGAACGCTTTCAATTGGACGATGGTGGTCCCTGCAAGGCACAATGCGGCAGGATTGGTCCGGACCCTGGCAGGAGAGACGCCGATGAATTCGAATGTGATGACGCGCCTTTTGCGCCCGGTGGTGTCCATGATCCTTGTGCTGGGCCTGTCGGCTTGCCTCGTTTCGAAGACGCCGATCTCGGCAGGCACCGGAACGATCCACCCGTTCTCAAAGGCGACGACCATGAGAATGGACATCTGGGACACCGACATGCTCGACTACGTACCGGGAGAGCAGGTGACATTCGCGCCGTTCAAAGGCGAAATCGATGGCTGGACTTATGAGTACAAGGCGTCGTTCAAAAACGACGAGTTCGCCATCAAGTTCATTGAAGTCGGTGACGGTCAGTTTGCGATCGAGGCGTACAGCACCGAAGACAAAAAGTTCTATTACGTCCGGATGAATGCAACGCAGGCCGACGCGGTCTACCTCTCACTTTATGGGTTCCTAGAAGGGGGCAGCGGCGACACGCCGAAATGTCTGATGCCCGAAGAAGATTGCTGGATTACCAATCTGGCGGAATTGAAAGAAGCGTTCAGGATCGCCGACACACACGACATTAGGCCGGAATA
This sequence comes from uncultured Limibaculum sp., assembly GCA_951813525.2. Taxonomy (GTDB): domain Bacteria; phylum Pseudomonadota; class Alphaproteobacteria; order Rhodobacterales; family Rhodobacteraceae; genus Thermohalobaculum. The sequence goes on along the minus strand of CATOTJ020000001.1, from coordinate 216,686 downwards.
CAGATTGCCCGGCGGCTTTTTTAAGACAAAGTAGAGCTGAACCCGCCCTAACCGGGCCGGGCAGACGTCCGGATTAGGCAGGTGTCCGGAACCGGTCCGTCGCCTCGATCAATGCGCCGGTGATTCCGGGCTCGGACAAGGCGTGACCTGCATCGTCGATCATCACAAGTTCGGCTTCGGGCCAGTCGGCTGCAATCTCATGGGCTGTCTGCGGCGGGCAGATAATGTCATAGCGGCCCTGCACGATGACCCCCGGGATATGCGCGATCTTCGACATGCCGGACAGAATCTGGTCGTCACGCAGCAGCCACCCATTGTGCATGAAATAATGGGACTCGATCCGGGCGAATGCACGGGCATAGGCGCCGTTTACATTCGGGATACCGCGCGCCGGGCGCAAAACCGCGGTCGCGTTTTCCCACCTAACCCAGGGACGGGCGAAAGTGATCTGATCATCGTGGCTGTCGCCGGTCAGCCTGCGATGATAGGCGCCGATCAGATCGCTGCGTTCGTCCACCGGGATCGGTTCGATGAACGCCTGCCAGGCATCGGGATAGAACCGCGATGCGCCACCACCGTAAAACCAGTCAAGCTCGCCCTTGGTCATCGTGAACACCCCGCGCAGGACCAGTTCGGTCACGCGGTCGGCATGGGCCTGGGCATATAAAAGTGCCAGCGTCGATCCCCACGACCCGCCAAAGACTTGCCAGGTTTCGATATCCAACGCGTCGCGAATGCGTTCGATATCGTCGACCAGATCCCAGGTGGTATTGTCTTCCAGCTTTCCTGAGGGCATCGATTTTCCGCAGCCGCGCTGATCGAACAACACGACGCGGTATCGCTCGGGGTCGAAGAACCGGCGCATGAACGGGCTGCACCCGGCACCGGGGCCGCCATGCAGAACCACGGCGGGTTTGCCATCGGGATTGCCGCATTCTTCGACATAAAGCTCGTGCCCGCCGGACACCTTCAATCGTGTGCGCCGGTAGGGTTCCGTCTGCGGATAAAGCCTCGCCGCGGCCTTTCCGGCGCTGCGGGGCCTTTCGCCGCGGGAGGTGAATGTTTCAGCCGTTGGCATGGTCCCGTGCCGCTAACTGCACTATGTCGCGATTGCAAGCCCATTGGGGCCTGAAGCCTGGATATGATCATGTCAGAGACATTGAACACTGTCGATCCGGCCGAAATCGCTAAATTCGAGGCTATGGCGGATGAGTGGTGGGACCCGAAAGGGAAGTTCAAACCACTTCATATGCTCAACCCCTGCCGGCTGGATTACATCATCTCGCAGATCGCCGCCCAGCACGGGATTGACGCGTCGGGGATGCGCCCGTTTGCCGGAATGCGCATCCTGGATGTCGGTTGCGGCGGTGGATTGCTGTGCGAACCGATGACCCGTCTGGGTGCGGACGTTATCGGTATTGACGCAGCCGAACGAAATATACCGGTTGCACGGGTTCATGCCGAAGCGATGGGGCTGGATATCGATTACCGGCACACCACCGCCGAAGCATTGGCCGAGGCAGGTGAAAGCTTTGACGCCGTTCTCAACATGGAAGTCGTCGAGCATGTGGCCGACCCGCAGGGATATCTGGACGCCTGCGCCCGCCTGGTTCGCCCCGGCGGGATCATGGTGACATCGACCATCAATCGAAACCCCAAGAGCTATCTGTTCGCAATTGTCGGGGCCGAACAGGTTATGCGCTGGTTGCCGCGCGGCACCCATGAATGGTCGAAATTCATCACGCCGGACGAGTTGTTCACGATGCTGTCGCGTGCGGGATTAGAGCCGGTGGATCGGCGCGGATTTGTCTTCAATCCGCTGGGCTGGTCGTGGCACCTGTCCGAGCGGGACCTGAGCGTGAACTATGTGACGGCGGCAATCCGGGGCGACTGAAGGCCCTTAGTTCCTGCGCCCCCGCCTATCTTGGCTGCACCAACGCCAGGCCGGACAACATCGTCGCCAGGGCCAGCCAGACCCAGGCGGAATGGCTTTCGCCCAGCACGATCATGCCAAGAAAGACACCGGTAAGCGTCACGATATAGCCGACCTGTGCCGCAAAAACCGGGCCTGCCCTGCCAATCAACCAAACGAACCCGCCATAGGCCGCGAGATGCGCCAAGGTCATGGCGATCATCGCAAATTCGGCTGTGTCAAAGCGGCCAACCGGCATCCCGACGCCCAAGGCAAGCGTCACCGGGGTCAGCAGGATCAAGGCGCCCCAGAAGAGGCCGCAAAGCACCTGCATGGCATTCAAATCGGTACGGCGCGCCCAGGCCAGATAGATGTTCTCGGCGGCATAGGACAGGCTGGTGATGACGGGCAGTGCAATCCAAATCGCCTGCCTGGGGTTGGGCAGGCTGGCATCCGGGATCACCAGGATCAGGACAGCGCAAGCCCCCAGCGATATTCCGGCAAGACGGATGATCTCGGGCCGCTCCAGTCCCAACGCGAGGGCACCCAGCATCGTCGCCATCGGGACCGTGGCCATGACGATCGAGATGATGCCGACCTGCAGTTCCTGATAGGCGAGATAGCTGACCGAATTCGGCATTGCCGTTCCCAGAAGGCCGCAAATGCCGAAGAAGATCAGATCGCGCCGCCCCAGCGGCAAGCGGCCGCCTGTCAGCGCCATGGCGGCGGTCAGGATGGCCGCGCCCACGGCGGTGGCGGTAAAAGCGATCCCAATCGGATGATGACCGGCATCAACAACGATTTTTGAAAGCAGTTGCGTCGTGCCCCACGCGATTCCGATGGCAATCAGGATCAGCCAGGCGGCCCCTTTCGTTACGGGCGCTTGTTCTGGCAACGGCATCTGAAAACCTGCGGGGATAGCGGCGGCAATCTGTGGCCACTCTAAACCCTACAGCATTTTCCGGCGCCGCTAAACTAAGCGTGCGTGGCAAAGTACGAAGACATTGCGATCCCCGGCGAACGACCTCTTACGATCAGGTCGAAAGACGCGCTCTGACGCGGGTTATCGCTGCGATACCAACCCCCAGCACCGCCGCTCGGACGGCGCTGCAGGGCTCAAAATGATCTGGCGCAGATGCGCCGCCGCCTGGCGGTCGCTACACAGTTTCAAGTCTGCCGGTACGTGTGCTCTTATGCTTTCCGGCCGGGGCCTTGCACCGGCAGGTCAGGGAAAAGTCGACAATCACCTTACCGTCGAACAGCTTTTCAACGACCTCCGACATCTCCGCCCGGCCAACGAAGAATTTCTCGCCGCAAGACGAACATTCGACCTGAAAATGGGAATGATACTCTGTCACTTTCATCGCACGCGCCCTTCTGGTTGCACGCGGCCGTTATGGCGAAACACGATGAACTTCTGGTAAATGTGATGTGGATGTTTGTCTATTCTGCAACAATTACGTCAACACCGACTTTCAACGTCTGCGGACCGGCGCCGATGACGACCCCTGAAACCGGGCTGACATCGCGGTAATCCCGCCCATGGGCCAGCGAGACATGATCGACCGAAGGCACGATGTCATTCGTCGGGTCGAAATCGATCCAGCCAAACGCAGGTTCCCAAACCGAAACCCAGGCATGGCTTGCATCCGCACCTTCCAGCCGCGGTTGGCCTTCTGGCGGGACGGTGCGCAAATACCCCGAAACATAGCGCGCGGGCAGGCGCAAAGACCGAAGTGCCGCCAGCATGACATGGGCAAAGTCCTGGCACACGCCTTCCTTGCGGTCGAAGCTGTCGACGGGCCGGGTATCCGCGGCGGTCACACCGGGTTTGTAGGCAAAGTCGCGATAGATCCGGCTGCAAAGTGTCTGGGCGCCGATCAGAACCGGTGTGTCTGCCGGGATCGCCTGTTTGGCATAGGCCTCGATCGCCATATCCGCCGCTGTCATTGCCGACGGAAAGGCAAACGGCGCGACCAAGCCAAGCTGCGGTGTCGTCGAAATGCCAAGGGCGGCATCGCGTACCTCCTCCCACGGTGCAGACGCATCGAACATCATCGCCTCGCGCTCCTGACGGTCGACAACCGCTTCAGAGACGATCTGCAAACCGTCATGGGGCCGCGACAGCGTTGCCACATGGACCCAATTTCCGAACATGTCGCGATGACGCTCCAGGCTGTCCGGTTGGGGCGTAATCGACAGGGCGGTCTGGGCCACCTTCTGTCCGCCCGCGGGTTCCGGTGTCAGGCGCAGTAAATGCTGCGAAAAAACGGCGTCGTATTCGTACCGATAGGTCGTGGCATGCCGAACGGACAACCTCATTTCTTGGGCTCCATCCGGCCCTGCGCGACCACTGCCTCGGGCAGATCCGAATGGGCAAAGAACGACCGCGCGATCAGGGTCGATACTTCCGACAGAATGGAGTCGCCCCGCTCCGCCAACGCCGCAAGACGCTCGCGCCTGCCCGATTTGTCCGTTTCAGCCAGCTGCACAGGATCGGCAAGACGAAGTTCGGTCAGCAGCGCCAGCGTTTGCCGGTGTTCGGGCCGGCGATAAGGAATATCGCTTGGGATATCGGAAAGAACGCGTTCCAGTTCGGCGACCTGAAACGCCAACGAACGCGGGTTAGTTTCGTCCAGGACCAGCAAATCGATCACCGGCGGCGCTTCGACCGACATCAAGTATCGCGAGCGATAAGCGGTGTTGGAATCCGAAAGTGTCAGCCACGCCCGAAGGTATGTTTCGGCATGGGCCGGGTCGGCGTTGGCGATCCGCTCGATAACGCTGGAAATCTGAATGCCCCGTTCGATCCGGCGTCCCAGTTCCAGGAAGCGCCACGCAAAGTTGCGGGTCAGGTTTTCCTGGCTCGATCCGGCGAAGGCGGCAAGCGCCTGCAAACTGTCTTCGATCAGCCGGATCAGCGCGGCCGGATGATTGCCCAACCGGGTCGATCGCCAACGCCGGTCAGACCCAAGCCGGTCGATATGGCGCCAGCCCTCCGCCGAAATGGCGGACCGACCTCTCTGCGCGCCGCTGCGCAGATTGGCCAGGATCGACGGCACGGATCCTGCCTCCTGACGGTCGCGGGTCAGGCGGCGCACCAGATCGCGGTATCGGTCGGCGGCCTCGACGCCGGGCGAGGCAGGGGCGTGAATCTCCAGCAACGCCGAGAGAACCCTGGGGTCTGCATCGACCTGATTGCCTTCCAGATGCCGGGTCAAACAGGTTCCAAGGGATCTGAGCACGGCCTCGGCCCGTTCGGCGTTCCGCCCCAGCCAGAAAACTTCGTCGGCCACCCGGCTGAGAAGGTCGCGCCCCGTGCGGCGCAAATGGGCGGAATTGAACTGTGCCCTGAGATGGGTCGTGATTTGCGGGGCCGTGGCACTTGCCCGATCCTGCAGCACCCAGACATCCTTGCCAAAGCCCAGGGCCTGGGGTTCGCGGTTACCGTCCAGTTGCGCAGCGATCCCGCCGGGGGCGACCGACCACCCTTCGGGCGTGCGGCAGGCAAAGACACGCATCGTCCATTCGGCCGGTGTGATCCCTTTCGGCCCGAATACCGGCGCTGTCGACAATGGCGGCAGTCGCACGGCGCACAACCGCTCTCCGACCCGGTCCAATACGGCCGAAAGTCCTGCCTCGTCATCGGGCAGGTCGACCTCTCCCCCAATCGAGGTCAATCCCTCGATCCGCCACTTATTCCGTTCGGCAATGACCTGTTCGCGGGCCCGTTCGCCGCCCAGCCAAAGGCACGGTGCGTCATGCAATGCCAGTTCTTGGCCAAGCAGATGATCGGCCATTCTGTGCGCAAAAGGCGCCAATGCACGGCGGGTCAGAACCGCCGATCCGATGGCGTTGGCGATCTTCAGCGACCCGGACCGGACGGCCAGCGACAAGGCCGGTGCCCCGAACGCCGCCAGTTCAGGCCGGTGCAGCGAATCGATGCTGACATCCGGCACACCGCGCAACAGCACGTCGAGCCGCTTCAATCCATCCAGCGTTTTCACATATGCGGCACCATCCCGGACCGTCAGATCGGCCGGTTCAATCAACGATGCGCCGATATACCGGGCGAAATAGGCATGGCTGAAAAAGCGGCTGTCCTTTTGTCCACCGGTCAGCAGCGCAAGACGCCCATCCCATCCCAAAAGCTGGTCCAGATGTGCCTGGAACGCCGTGAAGTGACTGGCCAGACGCCGGACCCCAATATCGGAAAACGGATCGGCCAGGGCCTGCGCGGTCGCCACCCGGTTCGCCAGCAACCAGCCGTCGCCAAACGGCGTGTCCAGTCTTTCAGACAGGATCACCCACTCGCCGGTTGCCAGGCGGGCCACATTCGCCTCGTAGACGTGCAGCCATTGCCGCGGCGGTTGATCCCAACCTGCGCAATGGGCGGCAAATGCCGGACCGCCATAGACAAGGCCCGGCGGCACCAAACCCGACGAAACCGTGCGGGCGGTGGTATAGATATCGGCCACTGCAGCTTCGGCCAGTTCGGCGCGCTGGACAATGCCGTCCTGCAGTACCGACCAGTCGGTGGACGACAGCATCAGCGGCAGCGTGTCTTCATCGTCGTCGCCGATTGTTCCTTCCGGGCCGAAGGCGACCCCGCTTTCCGTGCGCAGGCGGGACAGATCGCGCGCTGCCTCGCGATAACCGGCTGCACCGGTCGCAGCCATCCATTCGATCAGTCTGGACCACTGGGGCCGCACGCTGCCATCGGGCGCAATTGCCTCGTCCCGCACACCGTCGGCGGGCTGGCCGTAGCGGGCAAAAAGCCCGCTGCCGCTGGCGATATCTTCCAAGCTGATCATTCCCGCGCCGTAATCCGGTCCCCGTTCAGCCCTGACGCCGCAAATCAAGCGTCAGCGGAAATTCAGGGCTGACCGCAGGGCTGGCGGGCACATAGGCGCCCGGTGTGTGACCATGGGGGACAAAGCGCGCCAGACGCCTGCCCTCGGCCTCCAGATCATTGACGGGCTGCGTCTCGGAACTGCGCCCGCCCGGATGGGCGACCCAATAGGTACAGCCGCCAACCGCCCGGTCAGACCAGTTGTCATACAAGTCTATGGTTAGGGGCGCGTGAACGCCGATGGTCGGATGCAGGCAAAGCGGCGGTTGCCAGGCCCGGAACCGTATACCTGCAATCTGTTCGTCCGCCTGCGCGGTCCGGGCCAACGGCACGGTTGTGCCGTTGCAGACAACGCTGAACCGATCGTCCAGCGCACCTGCAAGGCGCACCTGCACCCGCTCTAACGAGCTATCGACGAACCGCGCCGTGCCGCCGATGGCGCCGGTTTCGCCCAGAACATGCCAGGGTTCGATAGCTGCCCGCAGTTCCAGCCGCAGACCGCGATAATCGACATCGCCCAGCAGGGGAAAGCGGAACTCGAATTGCGCCTTGAACCATTCGGGATCCAACTCGATCCCCAAGGCATCCCCTGTTTCCTTAAGAACATCGACGAAATCTGCCCAGACAAATTGAGGCAACATCCAACGGTCGTGCAGGGCCGTGCCGTGTCGGATCAGCGGGCGCTCGTAGGGTTCGTCCCAGAACCTGGCAATCAGCGCGCGCAGCACCAGCGATTGTGCCAATGCCATGCGCGGATGCGGCGGCATCTCGAACGCCCGAAACTCGACCAGGCCCAGGCGCCCGGTCGGGCTGTGCGGCTCGTATAGCTTGTCGATACAGATCTCGGCCCTGTGGGTGTTGCCGGTCAGGTCCGTCATCAGGTCGCGGAAAATCCGGTCGACGATCCAGGGCGACGGGTTTGAACCGGCCTTGGCGGCCTGGTCCAGCGCGATTTCCAACTCGTAGAGGACTTCCTGGCGTGCCTCGTCAATTCGTGGGGCCTGGCTGGTCGGGCCGATGAAGATGCCCGAAAACAGATAGGACAGCGACGGGTGGTTCTGCCAATACCGCACCAGCGATGCCAGCAGATCGGGCCGCCGCAGAAACGGGCTGTCAGTCGGGCTGGCGGCGCCGACGACGATATGGTTTCCGCCGCCGGACCCGACCTGGCGCCCGTCGTGCAGAAACTTGACCGTATCCAGACCGCAATGGCGCGCGTCGTCATAAAGCGCTTCGGTGATCGCGACCTGCTCGCGCCAAGTCGCGGCGGGTTGGACATTGACCTCCAGAACACCGGGATCGGGGGTAATCTTGATCGTGTTGAACCGGTCGTCCCAGGGCGGGGTGTATCCGTCCAAATGGACGGGCTGGCCCAGATCCTCTGCAACCTCCTCGACCGCGTCGACCAGATCGCACCACGCCTCGGCGTCCGGTACCGGCGGCAGGAAAACGCAAAGCTTGCCGTCGCGCGGTTCGATCGTGACGGCGGTGCGTACGGCTTCGGTGTAGATCGCAAGCGCCGGATCGACGGCTGTCGGCGCCGTCGGCTCGGGCGCCCACAACCAACCTTGCGGGATCGGTTCATTCCAGGGATGTGGCCGCGGCTGGCCGGTATCGACATTGACGATAACAATCTCGCCGTCTTCGGCAACAGGCCTGCGCTGCATCTTCGTCTCGCGGCGCGGCAAGGGCCGCCTGCCGGCGAACGGGTCGCGCTGGATGATGAACGGATAGTCGGCTTCGTCCAGATGCGGCAACGAACTAAGCGGCAGGCGGTATCCCGCTGCCGAATCGCCGGGCGCCAGAAACAGATTTCCACGCCGGGTCTGCCAGCGCTCGGAAACCCATTTGTACCGTCTTGGGCTGCCGCCTTTCGCGGCCTCGGCCATGGCTGCCTGGATCGGCAGCACCATACAGGCGGGCTTGCTCAGACCGCGCTCGAACACCGTCGCCAATTGGCGCCGCTCCAGCGGGTCGTCCAGCTTGTTGCTTTGCGGGTCCAGATTGTCCGGCAGCTTGTGCTCGGCCAGAAGATAAGTCGCCGGATCTTCATAGGCAGTTGTCGCCAATGCGGCATCCAACCCGAACGCCTCGGCCAGATGACCGGCAAAGATTTCGGCGTCTTCGTGGTCTGCGCCCGTCGTCTCCTCGGCTGCGATCAGCTCGGGGTTTTGCCAGATCGCCTCTCCGTCGCGGCGCCAGTAAAGCCCAAAGGCCCAGCGCGGCAACTGCTCGCCCGGATACCACTTTCCCTGGCCGAAATGCAGCACGCCGCCCGGTGCAAATCGGGTGCGCAGGCGGCGGATCAGCTTGTCTGCATAGTCCCGCTTGGTCGGGCCGACGGCTGCAGTGTTCCACTCGTCTGCATCGCGGTCGTCCGCGGCGACGAAAGTCGGCTCGCCGCCCATTGTCAGGCGGACATCGCTTTTGACGAGCCGCTTGTCGATCTCTTCGCCTGCCCGGTCGATCCTGTTCCAATGGTGGTCGGTAAAGGGCTGGGTTACGCGCGGCTCCTCGCGCACCCGGCTGACCTCCATCTCATGCTCGAACTCGACCTCGCATTTCTCCAGCGCACCATTGATCGGGGCCGCAGATCCCGGCGCCGGGGTCGCCGCCAGGGGAATATGGCCCTCGCCCGCGAACAACCCCGATGTCGGGTCCAGCCCGATCCAACCGGCCCCGGGCGCATAAACCTCGCACCAGGCATGAAGATCGGTGAAATCGGCATCCGGCCCGCTCGGCCCATCGACCGACTTCACATCCGGTGTCAACTGGATCAGATAGCCCGAGACAAAGCGTGCCGCCAAACCCAGCCGGCGCAATACATGCACCAGCAGCCAGCCCGAATCCCGGCACGATCCAGACCCCAGCTCCAGCGTCTCCTCCGGCGCTTGAACGCCGGGCTCCATTCGGACCGTGTAGGCGACGGCGTCTTGAACCAGCTGGTTCACCTCGACCAGAAAATCGTTCGTGCTGCGCTTGGTCAAATCGACCGCGCCCATAAACTCGTCGAACAGCTCGCCCTGATCCCCGGATTCCAGATAGGGTGCCAGTTCGGCCTTCAGCACCGCGTCATAGGAAAACGGAAACTCCTGGGCGCTCTCCTCCAGAAAGAAATCGAACGGGTTGATCGATGCCATATCGGCGACCAGATCGACCGTGACCGAGAAATGGTCGGTTTTTTCCGGAAACACCACGCGGGCCAGATAATTGCTGAACGGGTCCTGCTGCCAATTCAGGAAATGGCCTTCCGGTTCGACCGTCTGGGAATATGATAGAATACGCGTGCGCGAATGCGGTGCCGGACGCAGGCGGATCACCTGGGGCCCCATCGTGATGCGCCGGTCGTACCGGTACTTGGTCACATGCTTGATCGCGGCATTAATGCTCATGGCCCGCCCGTTCTGGTTCGCTGCGCTGCAACACCACATGTGCCGCGCGGCAGGGGCCTGTCAACGGGGGGAATGATGCTGCGGCGTCATTAAGGTGCCGATGGCCCGTCGCGCGCCGGTCAGCTACAGTCGCGCAGCAACGTAAGGGGATTATATACGATAGTGCCCAAAAGGGCTTGACGCCCTAGACCATAGGTGATTCAATAGTGCCCAAGATCAAGGGAGATACACATGGCACAGAAAGCACCCGGTAAGCACTATCGTGAAGGTATCAGCCTCGTAAAGCTGTTCAAGATATTCCCCACCGACGAAGCCGCCGAGAAGTGGTTTACCGAGGAACGCTGGGCCGATGGTCCTCACTGTCCACATTGCGGATCGACCAGCGTGCTGTCCGGGGCGGCACACAAGACCATGCCCTACCGTTGCCGTGAGAAGGAATGCCGCAAGCGATTTTCAGTTCGCACTGGGACGTGCATGGAAGCGTCCAATCTCGGTTATCAGGTCTGGGCAATTGCGATTTACCTCATGACCACCAGCCTCAAGGGTGTTTCGTCTATGAAGTTGCATCGCGATCTGGAGATTACCCAGAAAGCCGCTTGGCATTTGGCGCACCGGGTGCGCAAAGCGCTTGAGGATGATGGTGTTGCACTGCCCTTTGGTGGCCCGGTGGAAGCCGACGAAACCTACATCGGCGGACTCGAAAAGAATAAGCACAAGGGCAAGAAGTTGAATGCCGGGCGCGGCGGCGTTGGCAAAGCCATCGTCGCTGGCGTGAAGGATCGGGAAACCAATCAGGTTATTGCCAAGGTCGTACGGGACACCACGTCGAAGACGCTGCAAGGCTTTGTCATTGACCACACCACCGAGTGCGCGGCCGTCTACACAGATGATGCCAGCGCTTATAAGGGGATCAACAGGACGCACGAGGCAGTTCGCCATTCCGTTGGTGAGTATGTTCGGGAACAAGCTCACATCAACGGTCTGGAAAGCTTCTGGGCACCGCTCAAACGCGCTCACAAGGGCACGTTCCACAAAATGAGCCCCAAGCACCTGAACCGTTATGTGAATGAGTTCTCAGGCCGTCACAATGTCCGTCCGCAAAACACCATCGACCAAATGTCAGGCGTGGTTACTGGCATGGAGGGCAAGCGCCTTCGCTACGTTGATTTGATTGCAGACAACGGTTTGGCAAGCGGAGCGCGGTCATGAGTGATTCAAGCGTCGCGAATGATCTTTCTCAATTTCTCGGGTCTGAAAAGTTTTCAACAATCATGGCCGATCCACCTTGGCGCTTTGCCAACCGGACAGGAAAAATGGCCCCTGAACATAAACGTCTTGCCAGATATCCGACAATGACGCTTGAAGACATATGCACTCTTCCCGTTTCAGATTTTGTCGAAGATCGGGCGCATTGTTACCTTTGGGTTCCAAATGCTTTGCTCCCTGAGGGATTACAGGTCATGACCAAGTGGGGCTTTGCTTACAAGTCAAACATCATCTGGCACAAGGTCCGCAAGGATGGTGGCTCTGATGGGCGGGGTGTTGGGTTTTACTTCCGAAACGTCACCGAAGTCCTGTTGTTCGGGATACGTGGAAAAAACGCGCGCACACTTCAACCCGGGCGGCGACAGATCAATCTGTTCGGGACGCGCAAGCGGGAGCATTCCCGTAAACCGGATGAACAGTATGATATCATCGAAAGTTGCAGCTGGGGACCATACCTGGAATTGTTCGGGCGCGGGTGCCGTGAAAACTGGACGGTCTGGGGCAACCAGGCGGGCGATGACTATAAGCCGACATGGGACACGTATAAATACAATTCGTCAGTTGCGGCGGAATAGGCATGTCAGAAGGCGAGAGACATTTGTTCTCGAAAAACGTCAGGCAGAAGTTTGAAATTCACAGTTATAGGAACGCAGCGTCCATTCTGGCCAACAGTTTTCCTGATCAGTTCTCACATGTGACAGATGCTTTGGAAACGTTTGAGATCACAACGGAGATGATAAGGAGACCGGGCGGCAGCAAGGGGCCAATCGCCCAATATGTGGATACGCTATTCCCGTTGCCCGACTGGATAGAAACCCGCATTTCCGCTGATCTTCTGGTCCGGTTGGAACATGCGAAGCAAATTGGAAATATTCTTCACAAATACGTCAAAAAAGGTTTTCTAGATGGTCACAGGATTGATTTTGTTTCCGGGAAAGTCGCACTTGACTTCGAGTGGAATAGCAAAGACCAGACTTATGATAGAGACCTGTATGCGTTTTCAGCCTTCTATGATGCTGGCGCAATCGACGTTGGTGTTATACTGACACGCGGTTCCTCGCTGGACAATGAGTTCTTTCGGAGTCTTGGGAAGGTTTTGAACAAGGATGGAACCCAAGGCAGCGAATACGTGTATAAGAAGTTTGGAGCATCAACAACATGGATGGGCAAATTGCTTTACAGATTGGACGCAGGACGCAATGGCGGTTGTCCCGTCTTGGCAATCGGGATCACGCAGGAATGCATTGGAGAAAGCGATGACCAAACAGAAGTCTGACTACTATAACAAGGTCATGGACCGGAGTTACCAGCCAACAAAAGCCGATATGAACAAGGACATAAGTGTACCGGTAAAACCGGAGAGGTTGATAAAGGCAGTCATGAAAGGCGGTGCAACCCGACAAGAACCTGAAGACGAAGAAACTTGAGAGATCTGGGCACTATCGTATATAATTCCCCAACGTAACCGGAGAGATCGATGGGCCAGAAAATAGTCATCACGGCCAAAGACGGCCACGAGTTTACCGCCTGGCAGGCGGGCGAAGGCCCGGGTCTGGTCGTCATTCAAGAGATATTCGGTGTGAACGCTCATATCCGCAATACCGTCGATCGGTTCGCCGAACAGGGCTTTACAGGGATCGCACCCGCTCTCTTCGACCGGATCGGGCCGGGCCTTGAGCTGGGTTATGAAAGCGATGACATCGCGCGCGGGCGCGACTTGCGCGGACAGGTGACCAGTGAAGACGCATTATTGGATATTGCCGCGACGGCCGATCTGCTGGCTGCCGGGGGCCGAAATGTCGGATGCGTCGGGTATTGTTGGGGCGGCTCGCTGGCGTGGGCAGCTGCCACACAGATGGACGTGATGGCCGCATCGGTCGGGTACTATGGCGGAGAGATCGTCAAAACCGCCAATGCGACGCCGCGCTGCCCGGTGATGCTGCATTTCGGCGAAAACGATCACGGCATACCGATGACCGATGTGCAAACCGTGCAGGCGGCCCAGCCGGATGTACCGGTCCACATCTATCCCGCCGGGCACGGCTTCAGTTGCGATGAGCGGGGATCGTTCGATCAGGCCAGCCACGAATTGGCATTGTCGCGGACCTTGCCGTTCCTGCGGACCCATCTGGCGCCATAGGCCCACAAAAATAAGGCCCACAAAAATAAGGCCCACCGGCGGCGGGCCTTATCATACTCTTACGACTGCGTTGGGTGCAGCGACCGGCGCTGCGCCGTCGCGATCAGTTGATCCGGCGTTCCCAACACCTGATCGCAGCGTTGATGGCCCTGCTGGACCCTTTCAGGTTAACGCCAATCGACTGATCCGTCGGAAATTCGATCTTCATCCGCTTGGCTGCCTTGAAACGACGCACAAAGTTCGTGATCCGCGTCCCGCGGAACGTCCCGAACAACGCCTTGTTTGAATCCAAGGTCTCGGTTTCTGCGAAGAATTCGCGTCTGCCGAAGATAAAAGTCGTATCGCCCATGCGCCGGTTCCGGCTCAGACTCCAATCCTTGTTGTAAAAGAAATAGTCCATCGTGTTTTCACGAAGGCGGATTGTCAGAACCATATTGTTGTTCGGCCAGTTGGTCTTAACACCGCACCATTCGATGTCGCCGCGGAAATATTGGAATTCCCAAAGGCCATATGTCCGTTTCTCACGGACCTTAGCGTCGGCGCTGCTGGGCGCGATTGTGGTGATGAATGCGGCGAGCATTACAAAAATTGCGATGCCCCGCACCCATTGGCTGAGGTTTCTCACTTTGTCCCTCCGATTGATTGCTCCAGGCGCGCCTCGCTGCCCGCCGGACAACAGGTTAACCCGGCATCCCCGCAATGGCCAAGACCGAAAAACAACGACACAGGGCGGATTCAACCGGTCGTCGCAACACCCCAACCTAGGAGGTGTAGATGACGACGGGAAGACGAAAATCAGAAAGGTCCACGCGGCGCAAATTGTCCTCACCCGGACGGCCCCCTGTCTGGCAGCGCGAGCAACTGTGCCAGTTCTGGCAGGGTATCGCGGTAGGGCTTTCAAGTGAGCAAGCCGCTGTTGAAGCAGGTGTCTCTGCCCCTGTCGGAAGCCGATGGTTTCGGAGTTCTGGTGGAATGCCTCCCAAACATCTCGCGCCCTCGGCGCCTTTCCTCAAGAACCGCAACCTGGTCTTCGCGGAACGCGAGGAAATCGCCTTGGAATGCGCTCGGGGCACCGGTGTGCGTGCAATCGCGCGCAAACTGGGGCGGGCACCCAGCACGATCTCCCGCGAGATCAGGCGCAACTCGGCGACACGAGGCGGAGACTTCGACTACCGGGCTCTCACAGCGCAGTGGCATGCGGATCGCGCATCCCGCCGCCCGAAGACCAGCAAGCTGACGAACAATCCTGCCTTGCGAGATTATGTGCAGGACCGGCTTGCCGGCCTGATCGCCACGCCAGACGGCATCTCCTTCGACGGGCCTGTCGTGGTATGGAGGAAACGGCGGTCCGTTCATCGGCAAAGCCGACGCTGGTCTTGCGCCTGGAGCCCGGAACAGATCGCACAGCGCCTGAAGGTGGACTTCCCCGAGGACCCGACCATGCGCATCAGTCATGAAGCCATCTATCAGGCGCTCTACATCCAAGGGCGCGGAGCCCTGAAGCGGGAGCTTTCGGCCTGTCTTCGCTCTGGACGGGCACTGCGTCTGCCCCGAGAACGGGCCCGAAACCGAGGCAAGTCCTTCATCTCGGATGCGCTGATGATCAGCGCCCGCCCGGCCGCGATTGACGACAGAGCGGTGCCAGGCCACTGGGAAGGCGATCTCATTCTCGGACTTGGCAGTTCAGCGATTGGGACGCTGGTCGAACGGACCACGCGCTTCACTATGCTTTTGCACCTGCCGCGAATGGAAAGCCACGGCACGACCAAACCGATCAAGAACGGTCCGGCTCTTGCCGGTCATGGTGCAGAAGCCGTCCGCGATGCCATTTCCGAAACCATAATGGATCTTC
Source organism: uncultured Limibaculum sp. (assembly GCA_951813525.2). Lineage (GTDB taxonomy): Bacteria > Pseudomonadota > Alphaproteobacteria > Rhodobacterales > Rhodobacteraceae > Thermohalobaculum. The sequence goes on along the minus strand of CATOTJ020000001.1, from coordinate 201,272 downwards.
CGGCACATCTGCGACGATCACTGACCTGGGATCAGGGAGCCGAGATGGCACAGCACGCTCAGCTTCGGATCGACACCGGTCTCGAAGTCTACTTCTGCGACCCTCAGAGTCCCTGGCAGCGCGGCAGCAATGAAAACACCAATGGCCTGCTCCGCCAATACTTTCCGAAAGGCACCGATCTAAGTCAGCATGGCAATGAAGAGTTGAACGCCGTTGCCCATGCCTTGAATACGAGGCCACGCAAAACGCTCGGATGGCGAACGCCCGCGGAAGCACTCGACCAGTTGCTCAAACAGGATATGATCGAAGGTGTTGCGACGACCGGTTGAATCCGCCCAGTATCCCAAGGTCAAAAAACCTTGATTGCCGCTTTACCGCGCTCCCGCTTTGCAGAACGCAATGCCGCGTACCGGGATTTCACCTCGATTTGGCGCTGCCGCAGCGATTTGCGCGAGTTCGCCGCACCCGACCCACCGGTTTGCAGACCCGTTCGGACAGCATCTGGAAGGGGAAATCGGCAATGACGGCTAGCGATCCACGGCTGCAATCTGCCCGTGTTCCTTCAATGTTATCCGTCGGCTGCGTTGACAGCTCCGCCAACGCTGCGCGACGGTTCGGCGCGACCGACGATCAATAACAGGAGCACGGGCGATGACGGTAACTCTGGAAGATCTCAGCCAACAGATCCACAAAGTTCTGGCGTCTGGCCCAGATCGCCCGGCGATGGCCCGGGTCTGCGAAATCGTCGGCAAGGCGCTTCTCGACCGCGATTTCGTATCGCTGCACCTGACCGAGGAACAGTGCCAGCCCCGCAAGGTGTTGTACGAAGATCCGAAACTCGGGTTCTGCATCTGCGGCCATGTCTATACCGGACAGAACACCGGCGATCCGCACGATCATGGGCCGTCCTGGGCCATCTATGGTTTGGCCGAAGGCGACACGACGATGACCGATTGGGAAATCGTGACCCCGGGAAGCGGCGCGTCGCCATCGTTGGTCAAGCCGGTGCGGACCTATGAAATGAAGCCCGGGGATTGCCATTACTACGCACCGGGCGATGTGCATTCGCCCAGCCGTTCCGGCCAGACGCCGACGCGACTGGTCCGGGTCGAAGGCGAAAATCTGGACAATGTCCAACGCTCGAACATCAAGGCGGCGTAAGCGTTATGGCAGGAATATCAATCGCGGATCTGCGCACGGCCTTGCAGGGCCAGCATGAGGTGGCCCTGATCGACGTGCGCGAAGAGGGCGTCTTCTCGAAGGCGCACATCTTTCTTGGCAGTTGTATCCCCCTCAGCATCCTTGAGCTGCGCGCACCGGCCCTTTTGCCGCGCAAGACTGTGCCCGTCGTTGTTACCGACGCTGGGCCGCAGGATGGCGGCCTGGCCGACCGGGCTGCAACGCGCCTGGGCCAGATGGGGTACTCCGACGTGCGCGTGCTGACCGGCGGGGTGGCCGCCTGGGGCGCAGCGGGGCACGAGGTCTTCTCCGGCGTAAATGTTCCCTCAAAGGCCTTCGGCGAGTTCGTTGAACATTACTACGATACCCCGCGGATTACCGCGTCGGATCTGGCCGGGCTGCAAAAGGACGAAACTGATCTGGTGATCCTGGACAGCCGCCCGATGGATGAATTCCATCGCATGTCGATCCCCGGCGGCACTGATTGCCCCGGCGCCGAACTGGTCTACCGCGTCGGGACCATGGCCCCCGATCCGGGGACTTTGGTCGTGGTCAATTGCGCGGGGCGCACAAGGTCGATTATCGGCGCACAGTCGCTGATCAATGCGGGCCTGTCGAACCGCGTTGTCGCCCTGAAAGACGGGACTATGGGGTGGGAATTGGCCGGGTTATCCTGTGCGCACGGCGAAACCGTTCACGCCGGTGCACCGCAAGGCGACGTTCTGGAAAATGCTGCGGCCCGCGCCGCAGCAGTCGCCGAACGATTTGTCGTTAGGCGCTCATCTCCTGATCAAGTACAAACCTGGCGGGCCGAAGCTGATCGCACAACCTTCCTTTTGGATGTTCGCACCGAAGCGGAATTTTCCGCTGGCCATTGGCCCGGCGCCCTGCACGCACCCGGCGGTCAACTGGTGCAGGCGACTGACGAATATGTCGGCGTCTGGAACGCCCGTATTGTGCTGGCCGATGGCGCTGACGGCGTGCGCGCGACCATGACCGCAAGCTGGCTGATCCAGCTCGGTCACCGGGATGTCCACGTCCTGGCCGCCCTGCCGAACGACGCTGAAACCGGTGCACAAGGGATACCCCCGGCCCTGTTCGCTGCCTTTGCGAATACCGTGGCACCGCCGGATCTTACCGCGCTGGACCCATTGATCATCGACCTTGCCGACAGTCTGACCTATCGCAAGGGGCACATTCCCGGCGCAAAATGGGCGGTGCGGGCAAGGGTCGGCGACTGGGCACCCGGACTGCCCAAACGCCCGGTCGTCGTGACCTCGCCCGACGGGGTTCTGGCGCACTATGCGGCCCATGATCTGACCGCGGCGCGCCCGGACCTGGATGTTCGGGTGCTGGACGGCGGAACCGCCGCATGGACAGCCAGTGGCGGCACTGTCGAGCGGGAAGACATCGAAGACAACGCCCTGACCGCGATCGACGATGTTTGGTGGAAACCCTATGACAACAAACAAAAGATCCGCGAGCAGATGGAAAACTATCTGACCTGGGAGGTCGGGCTGGTCGAGCAGGTCGAACGGGATGGCTTGGTCGAATTCCGGCGCTTCGACTGATATCGCATCCGACGCCTTGTTGAGACTGATTGTATCGCCCGAGCAGCGCCCGATCACTGCCACATGGCGCTATTGAATCGTCCGGTCGGAGATGCATGCAGAAAGATCTGCGTCAGCGCGACCGCATAGAACACGGTCGCCGCGGTTGACATACTGGCCAGAGCCGCCGCGGCCAGCCAGTATCCAACCCCAATCGCCGGAAACGAAGCAGCCAATGTTGCCAACGTCGCCGCATCGAATATCAGCCAGGCCAGCGCTGCCTGCGGAAATGTCAGTAACAATGCCGGCAGCCAGATCGCCGATAAGATCTTGCGCGCCAACACAAATCCCAACGCCATGGCCAGGATGATCCCGCTTTCGCCCGTAATCACAGTGTCCGGAAAGGCGATGCCCAATTGCAGGTACATCACGATCAGAACGACCGTGTGGATCGCCGCCAGGATCAGGACGCTTTTAACGCTCATATCCCCGCCAATCAGCGTCGCGCCCAGCTTGATCATGATCGCCGAAAGCGCGAAGAACCACAGATAGAAAAGAACAGCATATCCGGCAAAGGGGGCAATACGCTCGCGCGGAAAGGCGCGCAGCGCCACAAACCCGCCGGGCCGCGTACCGGAAAAACTGGCCCAGCATCCGGCCAGCGTGGCCAATGTTCCGGCGGCGATGGTCAGAACCATCCGCAGCACACCGCCCCAGGTCAGACCCGCAAATTCTGGATCAAGGGTCGCAAATCTGTGGACATCGGCCAGCAGCAAAAGCGCAACTGCCAGGCCAAGCGGTCCCAGATTGCCACGGATCACATCCACCGTAATCGACAGGGGCGATCTCACCGAAAGACCTCTGGCACTTCTTCCGGGGCGTTCAGCGCCAGCGGTGCAAACCGGGCATAGACCTTGCTCAGCGCCACCGCGACCATCAGCGAGGTCAGCGTTGTCAGGATCGCTGCGCCCGCCAGAACCAGGATCACGTCAGCTTGCACGTCGCCGAATTGAAAGACAAAGCGCTCGACCATGAAATCTTTTGTCGCAATCTCTGCCAACCACAAATCCAGCGCCGACAGCGGGACCGCAGGCAGAAACAGCAGCAAGAGAAGCCCGCCGAACCTGCGAAAGCCCTGAAAGATCGCCCGGCCCAGCCCCAGCCTGCCTTCCACGGCGATGCTTGGAAAAACCAGCCCCAGAAAAATCGACGCAATCAGGTACGTCGCGCAAAGCGAGCCCCAAAGCGCGAACCTATAGGACCGGTCATCTGGCCCGACAAATCCCGCGCCGATTGCGAACCCATAGAAAAACAATGTCCCAACCAAAATTATGATGGCGAAGACCGTCCCGACAACGAAGTAGGCAAAGGCACGCCCGCCACTGATCGACGAAATTGCCCCCCAACTGGTTCGGCCGGAACCGGTGAGCAAGGTCTGAAAGGTTGCAATTGCGATCAGCATGTCGGCGATCGTCAGAATGATCATCTGAAGCCCCAACAACAACAAATCCTGTGCGGGTTGTTGACCGCTTACGTCAAATCCGCCACCGCCGCCAAGTGCGAACGCATCCAGCAATGTGCTGCCCATGATCATAGCCGCTATCGTCAGGAACAGCACCGGACAGCTTGCAAGAACCGAAAAGGTTAGCGGCACAAGTGGTCTGTCTACATCCAGCATTTCAGGCACATCGCAGCAGCATCATCGCCCGACGCTAAACCGGTTGTGCACTATTTGCCAAGCACAGCGCGTTCAGGCGTCGCGCCGTGCTGCTTCCCAGGCCATCATCGCGCGTTTGATCGGAAGGCCCCAATGATATCCGCCCAAACCGCCATCGCGGCGCATCGCCCGGTGGCATGGGATCAGCCAACTGATCGGATTTCGCCCGACCGCAGACCCGACGGCGCGCACCGCTTTTGGGTTGCCGATATACTGCGCGATCTCTGAATAAGTTGTGACATGGCCCGACGGGATCGCCATCAGCGCTTCCCAAACCTTGATTTGAAACGGGCCGCCCACCGGCGCCAACGCGACTTCGCCCGACCCGCGAAAGGCCGCTTCGACCCAATTGCCCAGGGCCTCGGCGTCGTGCCGGAATTCGGCTTCGGGCCACCGCCCGACCATGTCGGCCCACGCCCAGTCCCGCCCAGACTCGGCAGAAAACGCCAGTCCGCACAATCCCCGGTCGGTGCCCATCGCCAGGGCCTCGCCGAACGGTGTCGGAAACCACCCCCAGTTGATCGTCAACCCGGACCCTTTGCGCGAATATTCTCCGGGGCTCATCGCCTCCCACCGCACAAAGAGGTCATGCAACCGGCCCGGCGAAGACAGGCCGGATTCGTATGTCGCATCCAGAAGTGTAAATCGGTCGGACAGCAACCGCTTGGCATGGTCCAGCGTCAGGTATTGCAGATACCGTTTCGGCGAAACGCCGACCCATTGGCTGAACACCTTCTGAAAATGGGCGGGACTCAGCCCGATGGCAGCCGCGACATCGTCCAGCCCCGGCTGATCGGCGGCATTCTCCTCAAGGTACTTCAACGCAGCGGCCATCAGGTCGTATTGAAACGGGTCTTGGGATGGAATGAAGTTCATGGTGTTTCCTCCGGTGCAGTCCGGCGAATATCGGGCATTTGTCATACCACCTCCACCCGGTTCATGCGGTGCCCACCCGCGGCGGCCACATTTTCCGCCCGCTAACCCGCAGCCGGGTCTGCCGCCGTCCGGTGCCCGGCGATACCGCGGCCGATCAGTTCCGCGGCGATGCGGTCAGCCTCGGCCAGCGGCTGATAGGACCACGTCTCGATCCCGCCCGCAAACTGCCGGGCAATCCCAGCTTCGCTCAAGGCCGTATGAAAGCGCCCAATCTTCGGCGCAGTGCCGGTCACGGGCAATATGTGAACCGGAAGACCAGTGGTTGCCGCCTCAGAGGCCATATTGACCGAATCCTCGGTGACCAGAACCGCATCGGCATGGCCCAGCAACCCGGGATAGGGGTTTTCAGCGTGCCAGGGCGCGTCGCTGTCAGGGCGCCAGACCCAGGCCCGCGGCCCTAGGCCGTTCAACGCTTCAATCAGTTGCGGCGGCGTTCTTCGCGATGGCGTGACGATCAATCCATGCGTCTTGGCAAGACCGGTCAATGTTTCGATCAACCGCGCACAGTCTTCGGCACCGAACTTGTTCGAACCGCTCGGCCCGCCGACCAATACGGCAAGCCGCGGGCTTGGCAGCGCCGAAAACACCCTCTCCCAAGGCGCCGCTGTCCCGGCGATTGTCGACGGCGTCAGCCGGTTCAATGCCCCTGTGCTGATCAACACGTTTCCGCCCGTCAACGCATCATGGCGCGGCACAACCACGGCATCAAAGGCGCGCGCAGGCATTTGGGGATCCAGCAATTGGACTGCCTTGATTCCGTGCAGTTTGCGCAGCGCCGCAACCATGACCGCCACCCGGCGCCCGGCGCCGATCACCAGATCAGGCCATGGCTCTGTCACCGGATCAGACGCCTCAGCCAGCCCGCTGAACGGCCAACCCCGGGCCCGGATACCCATGCGCCATGCAAAGGCAGGCGGGATCTGCGCGGCCCAGGGTTTCAGCGTGGCCCGCTTTTCGGTTAATTCGACCGGCAAAGCCCGGCCAATCGCCTCGGCCAATCCCATCGCCTGCGCGACATTTCCGGCCCGGCCATCGGTCATCGCCCAGATTTGCAGTCTTTCGGTCACGCCGGTTTTCCGATTGTTGCGCCTCCGCGCAACATTGTTGCTTTCCGCCCGGGTGAAAAGTAAAAATCGCAATCAATCAAACAGGGCGGGGCGCGCAGCGGCCCAGAACCCGAATACGGGCAAAGGGGCAGGGCATGGCAGGATTGAAGCTGGACCAGATCGACCGCAAGATCCTGGCAGAGCTTCAGGGCGACGGACGCATGACCAATGTCGAGCTCAGCCGCCGCGTCGGAATTTCGGCGCCGCCATGTCTGCGCCGGGTTCGCGGGTTGGAGGAAACGGGCCTGATCGAGGGCTATCACGCCCGCCTGAACGCCCGCGCGCTGGGATATGAAGTCACCGTTTTTGCCATGGTCAGCCTGAAGAGCCAGGCCGGAACTGACCTGGAAGCGTTCGAAGCGCTTTGCCGTGACTGGCCGATGGTCCGCGAATGCCACATGCTGAACGGCGAGATCGACTTCCTGCTGAAATGCGTGGCGCCGAACCTGTTGGGGTTCCAGACGTTCCTGACCGATGATCTGCTGGCCACACCAAATGTCTCGAACGTCAAGACATCGCTGGTGATCCGGTCCGACAAGGACCAGCCGGGCGTGCCGTTCGAGTTTTCCGATCATCTGGCCGCCGAGAACGTCTAGGGCCAGGACCCAGACAACCGCCGCCCGATCCGCCTTCGTGCCAGGCCGCAATCGGCACCTCTAAGCCCTACAAAATCAAAGTCCCAATGCCGCCGGTCTTGGTCGCAACAAACCGCCCCCCATTTTCTGCCAAGATGCTTTCAGGTCTTTTTGGGGCCAGCGTGACGGCAAGGCAGCCCCCGATTCCTTGACATACGACATTTGGCGCGATATATACTGCCATATGACATCTATCGCCCTCAGAACCATTACCGCCCCGGTCCCGCCACGGGACCGCGACCGTTTGGCCGATGCAGGGTTGCAGGCCTTTCGCCGCATGGTCGATCTCTGGGGACTCAGCAACGACCAGGCAGCGGCGCTTGTCGACGTGACCGACCGCACCTGGGCACGGATGAAAAAGCCGGGATGGTCCGGACGGTTGTCACAGGATCAGCTTCTGCGCCTCAGTGCGATCATTGGGCTCTACAAGGGGTTGCACCTCTATTTCTCCGATGCGCTGGCCGATGAATGGCCGCAGCTGGACAATGATGGACCGCTTTTCAAAGGCGCGCGTCCGCTGGACTGGATGATTGCTGGCGGGCTGCCTGCCATCATGGCGGCGCGCGACTATGTCGATGCGCTCAGGGGCGGTGTTTGACCCAGGACGCCGCAGATCCGTCAGCCGCAGAACTGCCGGACACTGAAAGCCTGGCCGCAGGTATCCCTGTCACCGACATTGTCGCGCGGTCCACGGTTCGTCTGATCCCGACCGCTTACGCAAAACCGCCGGTCCTTGGCCCGCTGGCCGACTCCGACGACGACATGGCGGCCCTGGCCGAACTCGAAGGTCTGACAAATCGACGTCAACTCGGGCAAAATGGCGGTCTCGCCGATCTCGACACGCGCGAGCTGGCCTTTCGTGCCCGCGCCGAAGCAATGCAGCGATGGGGGCACACCCATATCAATGCCGCGTTTCTTTACACGCGCGAAGGTGGCAGCCGCTTCAACGATGAAGATCGCGGCGCCTGGTACTGCGCGTTCGATAACCAAACGGCATTGAACGAAGTCGGCTTTCACCGCACTCGCGAACTTCGATTTATCAACCGGTTCGAGGATCAGGCGTCATATCAAGCATTGCTGGCCGACTTCATCGGACCGTTTCCCGATCTGCGCGGGGTCGACCCGGTTCCCGATTGTCTGCACGCCGATACGCAAATCGGCTATCCTGCCGGGCAGGATCTGGCCCGCAAGCTGCGGGCGCAGGACCATGCAGGCCTGCTCTACCCGTCTGTTCGCCATCCGGGCGGGCACTGTTTCGCGGCCTTCGCGCCGCAGATTGTCCAGAATGTCCGTCCCGGTGCGAAATGGCTGATGGAATGGACAGGATCGCCCGAATATTCGGTCACTGAAAGTGCCGACTGATCCTCAGGGCGTTTTACGTACCCTGACGACAACGTCGATCCGGCTGATCTCGGCACCTTCCGGCGCCTCCGGCACCCGGGCGAACGCCACAGCATCGCGCGGCGCATCGGTCAGGTCGCCGCTATCTTCCCAGAAAAAGTGCGCATGCTCGTCAATCCGGGTGTCGAAATAGCTACGCGAGCCATCGACGGTGATCTCCGACATCAGCCCAGCCTCGGTAAAGCTGCGCAAAGTGTTATAGACGGTGGCCAGCGACACCGAAGCGCCCGAGCATCCCGCAGCTTCGAACAGGCTTTCGGCGGTCACATGCCGGTCGCGTCCGTCGCCCACCAGCAATGTTGCCAATGCCAAGCGCTGCCGGGTCGGGCGCAATCCCGCGCCCGCCAACCAACTTAGCGCGCGCCGCGCGCCATCCTGTTCGCCCCGCGGCCATGAACTGTCTACGGCCATGATTTGCGCACCCTCAACGAAAAACCCTTGTTCCCCAATCTATAGCGCAGGTATCCCGCCAAATCAAAGCAAGCTGCGACGCTAGGTCACCTGAACCAATGGACACATCGGGTCCGACGTCTTGTGCGACCGCATTCTCGGTGTTACGTGTCGCCGGAACGCGTCAGCAGCGCCGGAGACCTGCCGAAGATGCCCAAACGTCAGAACAACTATGATCTGGATGCCTTGCTCCAGTGTGCCCGGGGGGAACTCTTCGGGCCCGGCAATGCCCAACTTCCCGAGCCGCCGATGCTGATGGTCGATCGGATCACGTCGATTACCGAAGATGGCGGGCCCGAAGGCAAAGGCCAGGTTGTGGCCGAGTTCGAGGTCAAACCCGAGCACTGGTTTTTCAAATGTCACTTCCTGGGCGATCCGGTAATGCCTGGATGCCTTGGCCTTGATGCCCTCTGGCAGTTGACCGGGTTTTTCCTGGGCTGGAAGGGCATGCCGGGCCGCGGCCGCGCTCTGGGCGTCGGCGAGGTGAAGTTTCAGGGCATGGTAACACCTGCCGCAAAGCTGATCCGCTATACCGTCAACCTCAAGCGGGTCATCGACCGCAGGCTCAAGCTTGCCATCGCGGATGGTGTGCTCGAACTGGACGGCGAGGTCATTTACACCATCAAGGATATGCGTGTGGGGCTTTTCCGGGACGCCGCGAACGCATAGATCCCCAGCGGATCGAAAATCAGGGAGCCTGCCCATGCGCCGCGTCGTCATCACTGGCCTCGGCATTGTGTCGTCCATTGGAAATTCCGCGCAAGAGGTAACGGCCTCGCTGCGGGAAGGCCGTTCCGGAATAACATTCGCAGAAGGCCATGCCGAACACGGGTTCCGCAGTCAGGTCCATGGCCGGCCGGATATCGATGTGACGCAACATATCGACAAGCGTCAGTTGCGCTTTATGGGCGAAGGCGCGGCCTACAACTTCATCGCGATGGAGCAAGCTATCTCCGACGCGGGCTTGGAAGAGGGCGACGTCTCGAACGACCGCACAGGCCTGATCATGGGTTCGGGCGGCCCGTCGACCCGCAATCTGTTTCAGGCCCATCAGATCACGATTGAAAAGGGCGCTCCGAAGCGCATGGGCCCTTTCATGGTCACGCGCTGTATGTCATCGACAAATTCCGCCTGTCTGGCGACGCCCTTCAAAATCAAGGGCGTGAACTATTCGATCACGTCGGCCTGTTCGACCAGCGCGCATTGCATCGGCAACGGCGTCGAACAGATCCAATGGGGCAAGCAGGACATCGTCTTTGCCGGTGGCGGCGAAGAACTCGACTGGACCCTTTCGTGCCTATTCGACGCGATGGGCGCGATGTCGTCAAAGTACAATGATGCACCCGCAACCGCCTCGCGCGCGTTCGATGCGACCCGCGACGGATTTGTCATCGCAGGCGGCGGCGGCGTGGTTGTGCTGGAAGAGTTGGAACACGCCAAGGCGCGCGGCGCCAAGATCTACGCTGAGGTCACAGGCTATGGCGCCACATCCGACGGGCACGACATGGTCGCCCCATCGGGCGAGGGCGGCGAGCGTTCCATGCGCCAGGCCATCGCGACACTCGGCGATCGCAGGGTCGGCTATATCAACGCCCACGGCACATCGACCCCAGCAGGCGACGTGGTCGAGGTCGAGGCCGTGCGCCGCGTTTTCGCAGACGCTGCCCCGCCGATCTCGTCCACCAAATCCCTCACCGGCCACTCGTTGGGCGCGACGGGCGTGCAGGAAGCGATCTATTCGGTTCTCATGCTGGAAGGCGACTTCGTCGCCGCCAGCGCAAATATCAGCGAACTGGACCCGGCACTGGCCGCCTCTGAAATTGTGACCAGCCGTGTCGACAATGCCGATCTGGATACGGTGCTTTCGAACAGTTTCGGCTTTGGCGGGACAAACGCCACGCTGGCGATGTCGCGTTATCACGGCTAGGCGGGGCGCGGGGGATGAGCAATCTAATGCAGGGCAAGCGCGGCCTGATTATGGGCGTTGCCAACGATCACTCGATTGCCTGGGGGTGCGCCAAGGCGTTGCACGCCCAGGGGGCGGAATTGGCCTTTACCTATCAGGGCGAGGCGTTCGAACGCCGCGTCCGGCCATTGGCACAATCCTTGAATGCCGATCTGGTTATGGACGCCGACGTGCAGGACGATGCCAGCCTCGACGCCGTGTTCGCCCGTCTGGCCGATGAATGGGGATCGATCGACTTTCTGGTCCACGCAATTGCCTATTCCGACAAGGCCGAACTGACAGGACGATTTGCCGATACCACGCGCGCGAACTTTCTGAAGTCGATGGATATCTCCTGCTATTCCTTCGTCGATGTCTCGCGGCGCGCAGCCGAACTGATGAACGAAGGCGGCGCTCTGGTCACGATGACCTATCTCGGCGCCCAGCGGGTAATGCCCAACTATAACGTCATGGGCGTCGCAAAGGCCGCGCTGGAAGCATCCGTTCGCTATCTCTCCAACGATCTTGGACCAAAGGGGATCCGGGTGAATGCGATTTCTCCGGGACCGATGCGCACGCTGGCTGGGTCCGCGATCGGCGGCGCGCGCCGGGTGTTCCGCGAAACCGAAGAAAACGCCCCGATGCGGACAAACGCCGCATTGGAACATATCGGCGGCACGGCGGTCTATCTCCTCTCGGACATGGGGGTATCGACCTCGGGCGAGGTTCTGTTTGTCGACGGCGGCTATCACGCCATCGGCATGTCCCAACTCGATAACCTGAAATAGAGCGCCCGAGGCGCCCTATTCAGCCGGGTTGAAACGCGGTTCGACCGAATATCCTGATTGCAGGATCCCGACCATCGGGCGCGGGGTCAAAACCGTCGCCTCCGCCGGTATCGGCCCGCTGCGCTCGTACCGGCCCTGCGCCAGGTTCAGGTGCCACAACGCCCCCTGCCAAATCAAAAGCGGCTGCTCTGAACGCGGCGCAATCGCCACAAATGTGCCATCGGGCAGATCGCGCGGATCAGCGGAAAACCGAACCTGTTCGCGCCGCGGCGTTACCCGTGCCCTGTGCAGATGTTTGTCGACGCCGCGCGGGCCCGCGCCCGGCAGACCGGCACCGGCCCAGGCCGCCATGAACCGCTTGTAATCGCGGTTCCGGCACTCGCCACAGGGCCGATGCCCGGCGGTCAGCGCCACCGCCTCGTCCCAGAAAAACAGCGCAGTCCAACGGTTCGGCGGCATCGGATCGCGCTTGCGCCCGCGAAATGCAGTCAGGCAGCAAACCCAATTCTGATGGCGCCACCGGCTGACACCCAATTGGCCATCCGCGTCGTGTATACATCCCCGATTGCCGGTGAAGGCCCCGCGCCAGGGCGCCCTGACGACCTCGCCAAACGGCGTGACCCTGTTCTGCAATGGCATGGCGTCAACCAAACGGTGCAGGGTCGACATTCCCCCCGCACACGATCACACCAACGCGCGCACCCGCAGGCGGTGCCCAGGCACCGGACACCAATGCCGCCAATGCGGCGGCGCCTCCCGGTTCGGCGGCAACGCGCAGCCCGTCCCACAATCGGCGCTGCGCCTCGGTTATTGCCTCATCGGGGACCAGCACGCTCTCGATCTTCTGGGCGCTGGCCACATCAAAGCACAGCCGCCCGACCTGGCGCGCACCCAGCGAATTCGCCGCGACACCGCCCACATCGACCGTCGTGTCCGGCCCTTCGGCCAATGCCCGGTTCAGGGTCGGCGCCCGCTCCGGTTCAACCGCAATCACTTTTGCGCGCCCGTCCAGCCAGCTTGCGACCCCGCCGATCAAGCCGCCGCCACCAACGGCAACCAGCCAGTAATCGATCCCCGGGGCCTGTTCTTCCAATTCGATGCCCAGGGTTCCCTGACCGGCCAGCGTTCCCGGCGCATCATAGGCATGGATCGTCGCTGCACCGGTTTCGGCACGATAGGCATCCGCCGCCGCCGCAGCGTCGGCATAGGCGCCGGGCACAACCTGCAAATCGGCACCTGTTGCGCGGATCAGCCCAATCTTCGTCGGCCCCGCAATCTCGGGCACGTATATGCGCGCCGGTATCCCCAGACGGGCCGCCGCAAAAGCCACAGCTGCCCCGTGATTGCCGCCCGACGCAGCCACGATGCCCGCATCGGGAACTGCGCCCGACAGCAGCGAGTTGAACGCGCCCCGCGCCTTGAAGGTGCCGGTGTGCTGAAGCAGCTCCAGCTTCAATGTAACGCTGTCGCCCAGGCCCAGGCCGTCAGCGACCTCCAGCACCGGCGTCTTGCGCACATGCCCGGAAATGCGCTCGGCCGCGGCGATGATATCGGATTGCTTTATCATCGCCGAACCCTCGCCCGGATCGGCTTGCATCTGCAAGACCCGGAAACCTTGCCACCATTCAAAACCGGTCCCGGCCGATCAGATGGCGTCACTTTTTCCACTTGTTTCCGGGATTGATGATGTTTCCAAAATTCCCGTTCTTATCGGTCGTGATCTTGATGTAGTCGTCGGTCTCCCAGACCGACTTCCCGCCGACCGCGGCGTCCAGCCCGACCCCGAATTTTTCGTTTGCTTCACAGGCGACAACACCTTTCCGGGTCCACCGCCCGGCAAGATTGCGCCAGCTCATATTCAGCCCGCCGCCGGGTGGGGCGTTTTTGCCGACATTGCCATTGGACTTGTCCTCGTAGAGGCAATTGTTCTTCACGGTGCCCGAAATCACCGTGCTCCACCCCTTCAGAAACGGCTCCTTCACTTCCAGCGTCGTGTCATGGCCCCAGACATCTTCGCGAAAGTTGACGATCACAGTCGTTCCGTCCTCGGACGGGATTTGCACCATCTGCAGCCAAAGCTTGCCCATATGCTTGATCAACCGCCAGCGCGGCTTGAAGAAATTCCAGGCCCGCGCGCCATCGAAAGCGACGACCTTCTGCCATTCATACCAGATCCCGGCGCCAACACCGGCCCCAGCAAACGGGATCGAAAACATCGCAAAGCTCGGCTTGTTGTGCTTCAGGCTCAGATCTCCGGTGATGCCGTTGACCAGTGCCTTTCCGGCTTCGGAACCGGCCCATAACCGCAGTGTCGGCAGGTCGCTGACCTTTGCCAGCATCTTCAGGCCCTGTGCCGCGCGGCCCCCGGCTTTCAGGATATCGCCCCATTTCGCGCCCAGATCGACGGCGAAGTCGACACCGCTCGACGTCAGCCCACGAACATTTGCCCGCGACGAAACCCCGGTCATGATGGCCAGCGAGGCATTGCCGCCGACATGGATCGCCGCGCCCAGACGTTTGCCCGAAACCCCGCAATCCATCCTCGCCTTGGTGTTTTGCAGGTTGATGAACTTGACATAGCTGGCCGAGATGCCGCCGACGACGGTCACACCGGCGCCGCCGGCCAGACCGACCCAGGTTGTTCGATTGGACATGGCTAAAATCCTGAAATCAAAAGGTGATCGAATTCAGGACATTTTACCCCAGCCCGGCAATTGCGCGAAGGCCAAATTTCCGCGCGTTGCGGCGCCGTGTGGAATGGCGTCCCAAAAAATCAGCCGCGGCCTGGTATCGGCACCCTACCCCGCACCTGCCCCGGCCAACGGTAACCATGTCTGCACAAAGGCCAGCTTTTGACGCGGGCCGTCGGTCAGCACGAACGGATAGGGGTCGGGCAGCCCCATCGCCCGGGTCACATGGTTCAATGCCACCGACAGTTCGCCCGCGATCGTCAGCAATGGCTCGGGATGGCGTTGCGAATAGGGGTCGAAACCTGGACCCGCCGCCGTCAGCGCCGCACTCGACAAACCAATCGCCTGTGCGCTGGCGGTCACGGCCACCAGATGCAGGTAATGGGCGTGCGTTTCGGCCCAGTCTTCATGGGGGTGGGCGGTCGCATAGCGCGTCAAATGCGTCTCGCGCCAATCTTCCTTTTCCCGCCTGGAATAATGCGAACGCAGCGCCTTGCGGTAGTCTGCCCGCTCATCGCCGAACAGTGCCCGGAACCCAGGCAGAAACCCGTCCAGCGGCGCCAGGCGCCTGAAAACGAAATGCCCGATTTCGTGCCTGAAATGCCCGACCACCGTGCGATACCGCTCGCCCAGCAGGATGCGCCGCGCCTCGCGTTCGGCCGCGTCCACTTCGTCGACATTGATCGTTATCACGCCGTCCGCATGGCCCATGGTCACATCGGTCTCGCCGCTGCGCGTCTCCTCGGCCAACAGGTCAAACGCGGGCCGTTCCTGCCGGTCGTCGCGGGTGAACAACCCCCAATGCATCAGGTCATAAAGCGCACGGCGCTTCGCCGTCTCGGCCCCGGCCCACAGCGCCAGATTTCCACCAACCGAAAGATCCGGACGCGTGCGGGTCGTTGCGCACGACCGGCAAAACCCGACCTCGGCCCGCCAGTTGCACTGGATCGGGTCCCTGTTGGCGCAGGCCGCTGCATCGCTGATCGCCAGAAATCGCCTGGCATCCGGATCGAACACGACGGCGGTTCCGCACCCACATGCCAGATTGTCGAAAAACAACCGCCCGTGGCATCCTGGGCAATCAAAGACTTCCATCGATGCCCCCCGATCCGGTCAGATCGCGGACCCGGCGCCTGCTTCGGCGCCTGTTGCGGCCCCAGCTTCGACCTCTGCCGCGATCTGGGCCCGCGATTTGCGCGCCCGTTCCGTCGCCGATTTCAATTGTCCGCAGGCCGCCAGAATGTCCTGACCGCGCGGCGTCCTGACCGGCGAGGCATAGCCCGCCCGGTTTACGATCTCGGCAAACGCCTCGATCCGATCCCAATCGGACCGTTCATAGACCGACCCTGGCCAGGAATTGAACGGGATCAAGTTGATCTTGGCTGGTATCCCTGCAATCAGGCGAACCAGATCCCTCGCCGCCCCATCCGAGTCGTTCACCCCTTTCAGCATCACGTATTCAAACGTGATCCGCTCGGCATTCGACAATCGCGGATAGGCCCGGCAAGCCTCCAGCAGTTTTGCCAACGGCCATTTGCGGTTGATCGGGACCAGCACATCGCGCAACTCGTCGTTCACTGCGTGCAGGCTGATCGCCAACATGGTCGATGCTTCGACGCCCCAGGCTTCGATTTTCGGAACCACCCCCGATGTGGACAACGTGATCCGCCGACGCGACAGCGACAGCCCCTCGTTGTCCATGGCGATCAGCATCGCATCGCGCACGCTCTCGAAATTGTAAAGCGGCTCGCCCATGCCCATCAGCACGATGTTCGACAGCATTCGCCGGTCCGGCGGGCGCTGTCCGGCCACCGGCCATTCGTCTAAATCGTCGCGGCAGATCAGGATCTGCGCCACAATCTCGCCCGCCGTCAGATTGCGCACCAGCTTTTGGGTTCCGGTATGACAGAACGGACAGGTCAGCGTGCAGCCGACCTGCGACGACACACATAACGTGCCGCGGTCTTCTTCGGGGATATAAACGGCTTCAACCTCATGCCCGCCCGCGATCCGCAGCAGGTATTTGCGCGTCCCGTCCTCGCTGACCTGCCGCGTTACAATCTCCGGCCGGCCCAGATCGAAGGCAGCCTCCAGATCGGCGCGAAACCCTTTGGCCAGGTTTGTCATCTGGGAAAAATTGGTGATGCCGCGCTGATAAAGCCACTGCCAAAGTTGCGAAGTGCGCATCCCGGCCTGCTTTTCCGCCACCCCAATGCCCATCAACGCCTCGCGCAGGGCCGGCCGGGTCAAACCGATCAATGACGGGCGAATGGCATCAGGCCGCGGCATCGCCGCGACCTCAGGCTGCAAAGCCGTTGAAACAGGCGCTTCGCGGTTCATGCACACTCCTTAACCGGTTCGGCGGGCACCCGCGAACCGGCGGGCCTGCGCCCGCGTCCCGGCGCCTTACTTACAGCGCGACTGCGCCGACTTGATTGCGGCGGTAAAGCCGGACAGGCTGAACGTATCGGTCGTCACCGTGCCCCGGCGCGAAGTGCCGGTGATCACCGCATTGCGACCGGCCCGGAACGCCTTGGTCAGCTTGTCGTCCGCCTGCGGCGAAGAAGTCCAGGCATTCTCTTTGTCGGTGAACAAATCGAACTTCGTAGCCCCGCGGCTGGAATTCACCGTCACCTTGACCTTCGTGCCGTCCTTGAACGGATACCCCGCCAGGAACGAAACCTCGTTCTTGACCTTGTCCGCTTTCCGAACGGCGATCATCAGAAAAATGTCGCCCCGGCTGACGCCGCTGGTGACATCCTTGCCGCCACGTTTTGCCGTCGATTTCGTTGGCTGACTGACGATCCAGCAGACCTTGCTGCCCCCGCTCGACGCCTCGAAAATCGACCAGTCCTTTTTCGCGTCTACCCGCGTTTGGGCCGCCGCACTGCTGGCCATCACGCCAAAGGCGATGACCGCTGCCGCGATACCCCTGAAAAACGTCTTCATGCTCGCCTCACCTCGCATTCACGGCGGTTTGCCACCGCGCCTTTGTCTCGCCCAGACCTGTTGTCCAGGCAAGCTTGATCAGCATACTGTAAGTCCCGGGTCGATTTCCACCCCGACACGTCATTTTCGCCAGTGATCCGGGTCGCTGGTCCGCGTAACACGGTTCAAAGGGTCCAATCCGTCGTGAACCAATCGACAGACCTGCCGGAACTGGATGACGGCGCCCTTATGGCGGCGATTGCCGTCCATGCGGACCGCGCGGCGTTTGCCGAGTTGTTCGGGCGTTATGCGGGCCGCATCAAGGCGTTTCTGATCCGCGGCGGATTGCCCCACGAGGTCTCCGAGGAGATTGCACAAGAGGTCATGGTCACCGTTTGGCGCAAAGCCGGTACCTTCGACCGCGCGCGCGCCGGGGTTTCAACCTGGATCTACACCATCGCGCGGAACCGCCGCATCGACCACCTGCGCCGCGACATGCGGGCCGAGCCCGATCCCAAAGACCCGTTATTCGCACCCGAACCTGAAGCAACGCCGGAACAGGAAGCCGCTACAGCCAGCCGTGATCAGCAGATCCGCACGGCTCTCGCGTCTCTCAGTTCCGATCAGTTCGAGGTTGTGAAACTCGCGTTTTTCGCTGGCCTCAGCCACGGCGAGATCGCCGAAGAATTGACCCTGCCATTGGGCACCATCAAATCCCGGCTGCGCCTGTCTTTCAAAAAGCTGCGTGGCGAGCTGGGCGGCGAGTTCGCAGCGGAGTTGGCGAATGACTAGCGGCACACAAGAGGCAGCGGGTACCCGGGATCCCGGCCCGAACAATCTGGCAAACCCGGTCCTGACCGAGATATGGCGCGGCCCCGTCCTGGAATGCGTCCACCGCGGAACAGCGGTTGTCTGCCGCCCGGATGGCGAGGTGATCGCTGCCTGGGGCGACCCCGCCCAGCGCATGTTGCCACGCTCGTCCTGCAAGATGATGCAGGCGCTGCCCCTGGTCGAAAGCGGCGCGGCTGCCGCTGCCGGGCTGACCGATCGCCACCTGGCGCTGGCCTGTGCCTCGCATAATGGCGCCGCGATCCACACCGATCTGGCGCGCGCATGGCTGGCAGATCTCGGCCTCGATCAAAGTGCGCTGCGCTGCGGCCCGCAATTGCCCGACGACCCGGACGCCCGGATCGCGCTGGAATGCGCGGCGCGCGCCCCCGGTCAGGTCCACAACAATTGTTCGGGCAAACATACCGGCATGCTGACGCTGACACAGCATCTGGGCGCCGAAGCGGAGTATATCGACCCCGCCCATCCCGTGCAGCTGGCGATCCGCCAGGCCCTGTCGGACCTGACGCAGGAGGAGATGACCAGCCACGCGATCGACGGTTGTTCGGCCCCGAACTTCGCCATGTCTCTGAAAGGGCTGGCAACCGCTGCCGCAAGGTTCGCCGAACCCGAAACACTTGGCGGCGTGCGCGCCGCTGCCGCCGGGCGCCTGCGCGATGCGATGATGACGCATCCCGATCTGGTCGCTGGCGATGGCCGCGCATGCAGTGCCATCATGGGCGCCGCCAAGGGCCGGGCCGCCGTCAAAACCGGGGCCGAGGGTGTCTTCCTGGCAATTCTGCCCCAGGCCCAACTGGGCATCGCCGTCAAGATTGACGACGGCGCCAAGCGTGCGTCCGAAGCTGCCATCACTGCCCTCCTCGCCCGCTACGGCGCCCTCGACCGCGCCGACCTGGTCTTTGCGGCCTATGCCGATGCCCCGCTTTTGAACCGGCGCGGGATCGACTGCGGACGGATCAAAGCGGTCGACGGGTTGGCGGGGGGAACACCCTGATCCGGTCCCGGGCGGAAGGCGTCGCTCACAAAACGGCTACCCTCACTCCGTCAGCGCCTTGTCATCCTCGCCGAACAGCGCCTTGTGCCGGTCCCAGTAAAGATCCCAGGCCTCGCCCATCATCTGCCACCGATCCGCTTCCGAATGCCAGGTCCGGGGCTTGCTGAACACCCGCTCGTACCACTCGAAAGCGGGCTCATAGGCCGCATAGATCTGCCGCATCTCCTTGGTCAGCGGGATCTCGACCGACACATGATGGGGCGTGCGCCGCACCGTGCCGCCAAGATTGGCTTTGATCTGCACCGGATCGACCTTGTTCACCGGTTTCGAAGAGACAATGCAGTGAATCAGAGTCACCCATGGCGGCGCGTCATGCACACCGTCCGGCATCGGCATGTCCATGATCGTTTCCTGGATCAGGTCGAACCGGACGTTGGCATGGGGTTTCTTGCCACCATAGTCGATCTCCAACGCATCCAACATGGCACTGGTGCTGGTCAGGATCTCGTCGATCTCGGCCTCGACCTTGCGTTTGGTCATGTTGAGGAATTTCTGGTTCGATTTGTATTCCAGATAGGCGGCCAGAACCATCAGCACCATTGTCAGGATGTTTCCGCCGATCTTCCGGATCATCGGCCGGAATCGCACGCGCGGGACGATCCGGCCCTGGATGCGCCCCGGTCTGGTGCTGATCTTCGGCTTCGGCACGATCAGACCGCCACCGGTTATCTTGGGAATAAGTGGCCGGAACAGCGCCACAATACGGCGGCCCAACGACGACAACGCCCCTTTCTTGTGCAGGATACACATTTGATTGCCGCCGCGAACCAACTCCGGCCCGATCACGGAATCGAACTTGCTGATGTCGATCTTGTGCAGTTTCAGGAACTGCTTGAAGAACGAGAAATAGTTCTCGTTCGACAGTTTGATCAGCGCCCGCGGCGTCATCTCGGGCCGACCGGGAATGGTGGGTTTGTCCAGATACGCCGCCCACCGCGCGTCCTTGCGCAGGTCCAGAACCTTGCCCAGATCGCCGGTCTTGATATTGACCTTCAGGATCTCGGGCTTGCCGCCGCCTTGCGAAACCCGCGTGTCGGCATACTGCTTGGCGACGTCCAGCCGGTCGGTCAGATAAAGCCCATCACCAAAGTCATGAATATGCGCCCCCGGTTTGGCGGGCGGGACCGCCGTCGACTGCCCTCGAAACCATATCTCCGTCATGGCAATTCACCGAACCATCCGTTCCCGGTCGAAACAGGAACAATGGTCGGTCAGAATCACTCAACGCTAAGTGGTATTGGCCACAACAGGGCGCCTTGGCACGGAATATGTCCGGATCGCGCGGCGCGTCCCGCCGCGCTTTGGTTCCTCAGAAAAACGCCTGCAACCCGGTCTGCGCCCGCCCCAGGATCAACGCATGCACGTCATGGGTGCCTTCATAGGTGTTAACCGTCTCCAGGTTCACCAGATGCCGGATCACCTGAAACTCCAGGGAAATCCCGTTTCCGCCGTGCATGTCGCGGGCCATGCGCGCCACGTCCAGCGCCTTGCCGCAATTGTTGCGTTTGACGATGGAAATCATCTCCGGCGCCATCCGCCCCTCATCGAACAACCGCCCGACGCGCAGGCTGCCCTGTAGACCCAGCGCAATCTCGGTCTGCATGTCGGCCAGTTTCTTCTGGAACAATTGCGTCTGCGCCAGCGGCTTGCCGAACTGTTTACGGTCCAGCCCATATTGCCGCGCCGCGTGCCAACAGAACTCTGCCGCGCCCATCGCGCCCCAGGATATTCCGTACCGCGCACGGTTCAGACAGCCGAACGGTCCTTTCAGTCCTTCGACATTCGGCAACAGCGCGTCGTCCCCGACCTCGACCCCGTCCATGACAATCTCGCCGGTCGGCGAGGCGCGCAGGCTCATCTTGTTCTGGATCCTCGGCGCCGATAGCCCCTTGGTTCCTTTGTCCAGCACAAAGCCCCGAATCTTGCCGTCGTGTTCGTCTGACTTTGCCCAGACAACGAACACATCGGCCATCGGAGAGTTCGAAATCCACATCTTCGACCCGTTCAGGACATAGCCGCCCTGTACCTTGGTCGCGCGTGTTTTCATGCCGCCCGGATCCGACCCGGCATCGGGTTCCGTCAACCCGAAACACCCGATCCATTCGCCGCTGGCCAGCTTGGGCAGATATTTCTGACGCTGCTCCTCCGACCCATAGGCATGGATCGGATACATCACCAACGAAGACTGGACCGACATCATCGACCGGTACCCCGAATCACACCGCTCGACCTCGCGCGAAACCAGGCCATAAGACACGTATCCCGCACCGACCCCGCCATATTCTTCAGGGATCGTCACACCCAAAAGGCCCAACTCTCCCATTTCGCGAAAGATTTCGGGTTCAGCCGTTTCATTCTCGAAAGCGTTCAACACGCGAGGTGCAAGTTTATCCTCAACGTAGGCGCGTGCCGTATCGCGGATCATACGCTCTTCTTCGGTCAGCTGATCTTCCAACAGAAATGGGTCGTCCCACTGAAAAGACTGCTTCTGGGCGGCTTTTACGGGGGTTGCGTCGTTCATTTCGGCGATTCTCCAGACATTTCGGGGGCTGGCCGCTGACATAGCGGCGGTGAAGGCTCAGGGCAATCACACCGTGGATGACGGTTGTCTGCAACCCAGACGTGCAATCAAAGCGCCGCCACCGGATTGACCGGCAAATCGGGCGCAGTAGGGTCTGCCTATGACGTTGTTTTCACGCTCAATTTGGCCCGCTTCGGTGCGCTCGCCTTATCGCCGATTGGCGGCTGCGATGTTGATCGCCCCGCTGATTTTATCGGCGGTTCTGTCGGCCTTTGCCTTTGTCCTGGCCGGCATGTCCGAGGAAACATCGGAAAAGGCCAATGCCGAAGCGATCGACAGCGCGATCACCCTGACGGCGTTGATTTTTATCTACACGTTCACGGTCGCGCTCGCGGGCATTGCTATCCTCTGGTCGTTCACCCAACCGGGAATTATCTCCTGGGGTGCGGCGGGCTTTGCGGCCGGTGCTGTCGGCGGCTTTCTGGTCGCCGAACTTGCCATGACCGCGGGCGGGCCGCCTTTCGTGATCTTCAGCGCGATGACCAGCGTGGCGCTGTTCCTGATGATCCGGGCTATCGCCGGTGTCGGAGAAGACGCTCGGCGATAAACCGGGCGCCTGGCAAGTCGCCAAACCCGCAGCCAAGGCATTCCCGCGCCCGGTTATCCCAGCCGTGAACGCCGATCCTTGGTCCAGACATCGACCATCCCCGGCTCGCGCGATGCCGTCGCCATGACGACCGCCCGGTGATCAAAGCCGGGCAGGGTTCCCAATCGGTCCAGCAGGGCCACGGCCCCATCGGCGCCGCCCGGCACTTCGACCATCTGGCCGAACTCGTCCTCCAGAACCCAGAACAGGTCCCCGGCAATACCGCCCCGTTCGGTCGTGCGAATGCCCACCCGGGTCAAGGCATCCATCGCCATGATGGCCCCGCCCAACGGCCCGAAATAGGCGATCTGCCCCTCGCGGACATTGACCGTGCCCGGACCCGCCCGGCGCCCGCGCCAGGCCACCAATGTGCGCTCGACCGCGCCAAAAAGGCCCAGCGCCGCCAAAACGCCGATGGCCAGCAAGACCCCGCCGGTCCAGGCCCCTCGGCCCAGCAGAACGGCGCCCTGCCACAGACCCCACGCCGCGACCCCGCCATAGATCGCCAGTTCGCCATAACGGCGCAGCGCCGCTTCCGCCTCGGGCCGGATGAAACTCACTGCCAATCCCCCAAAACCGTTTGCCAGACCGTCAGGGCCGCGACAGCCGCCGTATCCGCCCGCAGAACCCTCGGCCCCAGCGAAACCGCATGCATGCCTGCACCGGCCTCGGCCATCGCCCGCAATCGGCTGGCTTCCTCCGCCGAAAACCCACCTTCCGGGCCGATCAGCACGGCCCAGGGGCCGTGGCCCGCCTTGCGCAGGACATCGGCCGCTGGCGCACCGGCGCCGCTTTCGTCGCAGAACATCAGGGCCCTGTCTTCCGGCCAGTCTGCCAGCAGGGCCTCCAGGCTGACCGGTTCGGCGACGTCGGGCACCAACAACAGCCCACATTGCTCCGCCGCTTCCACCGCATGGGCGGTCAACCGGTCCACACGAACCCGGTCCGAATTCGTATGTCGCGTGAAGACCGGGACCAGGCGGCGGCATCCCATCTCGCAGGCCTTTTCGGCGATGAAATCGGTCCGCGCCTTCTTGATCGGTGCAAAACACAGCCACAGGTCGGGCGGCGCTTCCTGCGCGCGCACCCGCTCGCGGCACGTCAGGGCCGCCGATCGTTTCGTGATCGCCGCGATCTCTGCCGCCCATTCTCCGTCACGTCCATTGAACAGGGCCACGCAGTCACCGGCCGACTGACGCATGACGCCGCCCAGGTAATGGGCCTGATCCCGGTCCAGCAGAACCTGCGCGCTTTCGCCCAGATCTGCGTCGACGTAGAGCCTGATTTTCGGCCTGTTCTGTGACATAAACACTCCGATGAGTTCACCTGCTGATACCAGCGGCCCCGGCCCTGATGGAAGGGTCAGCGACGCCGCCAAACAGAACTGGGTCGATGCCTATTGTCCACCCTGGACGCGGCCCTGGCTGCGCCTTTCCCGCGCCGACCGGCCCATCGGCACCTGGCTCCTGCTGATCCCCTGTTTCTGGGCCATCGCGCTGGCGGCGAACTCCGAAGGCTGGCGCTGGATCGACGTCTGGCTCTTTCCCGCATGCACGATGGGCGCCTTTCTGATGCGCGGCGCTGGCTGTACCTGGAACGATTACACAGATCGCGAAATCGACGCCAAGGTCGCCCGCACTGCCTCGCGCCCGATCCCTTCGGGCCAGGTCAAAGCGCGCGACGCGCTGGTCTGGATCGCCGTTCAGGCAACGCTTGCCGCCCTGATCCTTTTTACCTTTAAATGGCCTGCAATCCTTCTCGGCGTCCTTTCGCTCGGTCTGGTTGTGATCTACCCGTTCGCCAAACGGTTTACATGGTGGCCGCAGATTTTCCTGGGACTGGCCTTCAACTGGGGCGCATTGCTGCTCTGGGCGGCAAAGACCGGGGGCCTCGGCCTCGCACCGATCCTGCTCTATCTGGCGGGCATCGTCTGGACCCTGCACTACGACACGATCTATGCCCATCAGGATCGCGACGATGACGCTCTGATCGGCGTAAAATCGACGGCCCGCCTTTTCGGCGAAGAAACGCCGCGCATGCTCTGGGTGTTCACCGCCGGAACCATGGCCTTTGCATTTGTGGCGATCCTTGTCGGCGGGGCAGGCATCATCGGGATCTTTGGCCTGCTCTTTATGGGGCTGCACATGGCCTGGCAGGTCATGTCACTGGATATCGAAGATCCGCAGCAATGCCATTTCCTGTTCCTGTCCAACCGCAACGCCGGGTTATTACTGTTCGGCGCGCTGATGCTCGACAGCTTAATCTGAAACCTGCGTCAGCCTGATCTGCGCACCGAAAGGTGCGGCCCGGCGTGCGATCACGTCTCTTCGCAGGCGCTGTCGCTGTTCCCGGTTCCGCCGATGCCGCCATCGATCGGCTGTTTTCCGTCGGGCTGCACGCAATCGGGCGGCGGCGGTTTCGGTCCTGCGGCGCATCCGGCAACGCCAATGACCACCGACAGCAACAGTATCCGCACAATCATGCGCCCGCCTCCGCTTCCTCTGACACAACGCTCAGAATATAGGCCCCGCACCGGAACCGGCCGGTCGCGCCGGGATCGTTCCGCGCCGCGCGCTGCAGCGCCCCCGCGCGGGCTGCGATTTTCTCCAGCGTTTCTTGTTGCAGCTTGCGCGACAAGGCCTCCAATTCGCTCAACGCCGCCGGCGTCAGCCCGTTGTAATGCACGGCGCGTTCGAAATGCGGCGGCTCGCGTGCCGCCAGCACATTGTCGGCGGCGGCATGCGCATGATCGCCCAGATTGCCTCCCAGATATCCCAGACTGGCGGCCTCGCCGCGCCCCGGCACGAAAGCCTCGGCCAACAGTTGCAGCCCATCCCCGGTCTCGCGCACCAATCCAAGGCGCAGCAATTCGTCCAGCATCCAGCGCGGGTGGATGTCCGTGGATACTTGCGCTGCAAGCTGCTCGAAGCTGCCGCCCGGTCCGTTCCGGGCCAACGCCAATGGGCCGCCATCTGGCCCAGAAAATTCCGGGGCGCTGCGCCAGATCTGGATCAACCGGGGCAGGGGCCCTGCCAGCGGCGCGCCCGGCTGTGCCGGGCCGCGCGATCGGATCGCCTTGATATCCTTGCGCTGCAATCCGGTCAGAACACTCAGCCTGCTGTCGGTCAGGCGTTTGCCATCCTGGCCAAACGACCGCTCGGCGCTGCTGATATAGGCCTCTTTCAGCCGCTCGCTCAGATCCCGAAAGCGCAACCCGCGCGCGATCGCCAGTCGCACCAACGGCCGCAGCACACGTCCCAGCGCATCGGTAAGGGGGTTGTCTTGCATCGCCGCGCCCAATTCGAAAACATGGGTAAAATACCCATTATTTGCTTGCGGTCAACTCATATGGCGCCTAAAACCCCTTTTTGTAAATGGGTAAATTACCCATATTTGTGGAGAGAGCCATGAAACACGCAAAATTCACCGCCCTCGCGCTCTTGTCGGCCCTGGCCGCCGGGTGCTCTCGTCATGTTCAGATAACCTCCGGCGCCGAGTATCTGGCACGGTATGATGCCCAGGCCGAAGCCCATCGCCAGATCGGCACAACCGGCACAACCGGCAACGACATCGCGACGGATCGCTCAACCACGCGTCCCGATCTCGACCCCGCAATCCGCAAGGCCGCCTCGGTCGAGCCGATCCTGCAGTTTCCCGCCCGTTTCGGAATCGCCCGGGTCGAAGGGCTTGATCTGACTGGTATCCCGGCTGCAGAAGCCGCGCTCTGGCAGCGCCTCGCCGAAAGCCATGCTGGTCTCGGAACCTTCGTTCCGGTCGAACCCCTTGTCGCCCTGGCCACGGCAGGATCGCTTGGCGTCTCCCGCAATCGACACAGTTTGGCCGCGACAGTCGACACCATCCGCGTGGGCGCTGCGCGCCAACATCTGGACGCCGTCCTGATTTACGCGGTCGGTCAGCGCGGCGACAAGTCAAACACCGTGCTGGCGCTGATGGACATCACGTTGATCGGCGGCGCCTTCCTGCCAACGCGGCAGATTGAAATCGAAGGCCTGGCCCGCGCCATGTTGCTGGATGTGCGCAACGGTTATCCCTATGGCATCGCATCCGCATCGGTCGATCTCAGCGAATACTCGACGTCGTTCGGATCAGACGCCCGAACCGCCGACCTGCGGCGCGAGGCCGTTCTCAAAGTGACCGAAAAACTGGTCCCGGAAATCGACGCCCTTTTGACCGGCCTGTCCACCAGATTGCAGGCGCAGCACTGACGGCAGACCTCGCGCCGCAGCGGCCTATTCGGCGAACTGCGTCGCCAGCGCCCGCTCGACCGCGGGCCGCGCGGACATCATCGTGCGGTGATCGCGCACCTTGGGGAACCGGTCTGGATCGACGCCGTCGGTCTCCATCCACCGCGAAACCGTGAACAGATAGGCATCGGCGGTCGAGTAGTCCGCGCCCAATACATACGGCCCGTCGAGATACCGCTCCTCGACATGGGCGAACGATGCCGCCATCGTTTCGGGCACCTTGGCCTTCATCGTCTCGCGCGCCGCCTTGTCATCGGACCAGCGATAGCCGCGCATGCCATGGGCATGGGCCACGTGCAGGGTCGAGGCGAAATAGCTGTTCGCCTCCTGCATGCGCGCCAAGGCAAACATATCATCCAGCGGCGCCAAACCAGCGCCGGGAAAAGTCTGAGCGATGAACATCAGCAAGGCTGGTGTTTCCGTCAGAATGCCGTTTTCCGTCACCAGCGCGGGAACCCGGCCCTTCGAATTGATGCCGAGATATTCGGGCGATTGCTGCTGGGTCGTGCGAAAATCGATCCGGTGCGCCGCGAATTCCGCGCCCGCCTCCTCCAACGCAATATGCGGTGCCAAAGCGATCGTCTGCTGTGCATAGTAAAACTGCCACATGGCTCCGGCCCCCGCCTACATATTCGGATAATTTGGACCGTCACCGCCCTGGGGCGTGCACCATGTGATGTTCTGGGCCGGGTCTTTGATATCGCAGGTTTTGCAGTGAACGCAGTTCTGGAAGTTGATCTGGAACCGCGGGTTCGATCCGTCATCGTCGCGAATGATCTCGTAGACACCGGCCGGGCAGTACCGCTGTGCCGGTTCGGCAAAGGCGGGCAGGTTCTGCGCGACCGGAATATCCGGGTCGGTCAGTTGCAGGTGCGCGGGCTGGCTTTCCTCGTGATTGGTAAAGCTGAACGACACGTTTGTCAGCCGGTCGAACGACAGCACGCCGTCGGGACGGGGATAGTCGATCGCCGGATGGTCGGCGGCCTTGCCGGTCGATTGCGCGTCGTTCTTGCCATGCGACTGGGTTCCTAGCGGGTTAAAGCCCAGCATGTTCGAGACCCACATATCGAACCCGCCCAGCGTCAGCCCGCCCAGCGGGCCCCACCTTCCGTTCAGCGGCGCAACGTTGCGCACGCGCTTTAGATCCTTGCCGATGGGGCCGGTCCGCAGTTCGTCATTATAATCGGTCAACTCGTCGCCCTGACGGCCCGATGCGATGGCCCGCGCCGCCGCCTCGGCCGCTGCGATCCCGGACAGCATCGCATTGTGGTTGCCCTTGATCCGGGGCAGGTTCACTAGCCCGGCCGAGCAACCCAGCAGTGCCCCGCCCGGGAAGCAGGCCTTGGGGATAGACTGGAACCCGCCCTTGGTGACCACCCGCGCGCCATAAGAAATGCGCTTTCCACCCTCCAGCACGCTCGCGATTTCCGGGTGGTGCTTCCAGCGCTGGAATTCCATGTAGGGATAGAGATGCGGGTTCTTGTAGTTCAGATCGACGATATAGCCGACATAGACCTGATTGTTTTCCAGGTGGTACATGAACGACCCGCCACCGGCCTTCCAGCCCAGCGGCCAGCCCATCGTGTGCGTGACCTGACCCTGCTTGTGGACCTCGGGCCGGACCTCCCAAATCTCCTTCATGCCGAGGCCGAATTTCGGCACGTCGCAATCGCGGTCCAACTGGTATTTGGCGATGGCCTGTTTTGACAGCGACCCGCGGGCGCCCTCGCACAGCAAGACATACTTGCCCGCCATGATCATTCCCGGCTCGTAGGCGGCGCCGGGTGATCCGTCGGCTTCCTTGCCGAACTCGCCCGCGACAACACCGATGATCTCGCCGTTTTCGCCTTCCACCAATTCGGAACAGCTCATTCCCGGATAGATCTCGACGCCCATCCCTTCGGCCACTTCGGCCAGCCAGCGGCAGACATTGCCCATGCTGACGATGTAGTTGCCGTGATTGTTCATCAGGGGCGGCATCATCACGTTGGGCAGGCGCAGCGACCCCTGCTCGCCCAGCACCAAAAACCGGTCCTGGGTCACGGGCGTATGGATCGGTGCGCCCATTTCCTTCCAGTCCGGCAACAACTGATCCAGACCGCACGGGTCCAGAACCGCGCCTGACAGGATGTGGGCACCGACCTCGGACCCTTTTTCCAGCACGACGACGTTCAGGTCTTCGTCGATCTGTTTCAGACGGATGGCCGCCGACAGGCCCGCCGGGCCTGCGCCGACGATCACCACGTCTACTTCCATCGCCTCGCGGTCGAAATCGCTCATCGGTCCGGTTCCCTGCCGTTATCGCGTTGTGGCCGGTGATACCGCGTGCGCAACAACAGGGAGAATGCGACCCGTGGATGCAGGGGCACATTCGGTCAAGGCAGGGCGGGACCGGCTAGGTCCCCGCCGCCTTCAGTGGCCTTTGCAGCATCGCAACCGCCGCGCCCAGAACCAGAATGGCTCCGCTGGCGATCAAGGTTTCGGTCGTGCCGCCCATATGGTCGGCCAGCGCGCCCGCGCCGACGGGGCCGATGATCTGACCGATGGCGAAGACCACCGTCATGAAAGAGATCGCCGGTCCCCAGTGATAGGGGGCCAGGTTCTTGCGCACGAAATTCGTCCCTGCCGTTGGCACCATGAAGAACGATCCGCCGAACAGAAAGGCCGAGATCAGGACCATGACCGGGCCGGGCGACAGCACGGGCAATATGGCGCCGATCCCGGTCATCAGGGTCGTCAGCGCCGCCGCCCCGCCCGCCTGCGACAGGGCAAGAACATAGCGCCACAGGAACGCAGACAGACTGACCGCCACGCCCATCACGCCCCAGGTCAGCGCGACCAATTCCGCGCTGGCCCCCCAATCGCGCATCCAGGCGATCAGGAAGGTGATGTAGATGACATAGCCAAGACCAAAGAGCGTGTAGTTGATCAGGATTGCCAGCATTCGCCAGACCGGCAGGCGGGTGCGTTCCTCGCCCGGTGCGGGCGGTTTCGCGACGGGCGCTGCCTCGGCCGCCGCGAACGACGCGGCGAAGGCGATCCAACTGGCAACCCCCAGCATCAGCCAGACCAGCGGCCAGCCGGGCGGGCCGAACCAGTCGATGAACAAGGGCAGCGAGGCGGCAGTCAGCACCATGCCGAACCCGCCGCCGCCGAAATAGACGGCCAGCGCCAGGGCGTTCTTTGACCGGTCCTCGGCAAACATTGCCGATGCCATGGCCCCGCCCGCGATAAAGACCGGTGCGCCACCGATCCCGGCCGCGATGCGCAGGGCGGACAGGACCGCAATGTCCCGGGTGATGGCGGAAAAGACCAGCGACAAGGTCGTCAA
This sequence comes from uncultured Limibaculum sp., assembly GCA_951813525.2. GTDB lineage: Bacteria > Pseudomonadota > Alphaproteobacteria > Rhodobacterales > Rhodobacteraceae > Thermohalobaculum. Next base: position 171,281 of record CATOTJ020000001.1, on the reverse strand, counting down.
TGCCATCCCCCAAACGAACAGCTTGCGCGGCCCAAAGCGCCCGATCGTCGCCAGCGCCAGCAGCGCGCCGAGAAGATAGCCGATGGCATTCGCGGTGTTGATCCACCCGGCTTCGGTAAAGTTCCAGCCCAGATCGTCGCGCATCGCCGGCAGGATCAGCCCATAAGCGAAGCGCGCGAACCCGTTGGTGACCGCCGGACCCAATGACAGCGCCGCCACGATCCACCAGAGCCGGGCATTACTGGGCTGTCGGGTCTTGCGGCGTTCGGCCTTTCGCATCGTCGGTCCCTGGCCCGTTGCAGCGTATCAGGGCATTGCCCGTGACGGCGCCCGTGACAGCGCCCGTGACAGCGCCATAGCAATGACGCAGCGCGTCCGCGTCAAGCAGGTGGGCGATTGTTTCAAGTGTCAGCGGTGCTCGCGATGCGCGCCTGCGACCGCATCAGGTGATGGCGTGACCGTCCGCTGCGAACCAGGTCAGACGCGAAGCGTCCAACGCGATGGCCACGCTGTCGCCTTCGTTGATCGAAACCGTGCCCGGCACGCGCAACACCAATCGCGGCGCAGGCGCGAGTGCGGGTTCACGCACTGCTGCGGTCAGGATCGTCTCGGCGCCCAGTGCCTCGCGCAGTGTCACCTGTCCGGAAAACAGCATTCTGTCCGGATCTACGGTCAGCGCTTCTGGCCGGATGCCGATGCGCACCGCCTGTTCCGGAACGTGGATATGGGCATCGGCCAGCCGGGCGCGCAGGCCGTCATCCAGATCCAGAATGTTCATTGGCGGCGAGCCGATGAATTCGGCGACAAACTGGCTGGCCGGGCGGTCGTAGAGGTCCATCGGCGTGCCGATCTGTTCAACCCGGCCCGCGGACATGATGATGATCCGGTCGGCCAGACTCATCGCCTCGACCTGATCGTGGGTGACGAAAACAAAGGTCGCGCCCAGGCGGCGGTGCAGCTCTTTCAACTCGGACCGCATATGCCCGCGCAGCTTGGCATCCAGATTGGACAGCGGCTCGTCGAACAGGAAAACGGCAGGCTCGCGCACGATGGCCCGGCCCATGGCGACGCGCTGGCGCTGACCGCCCGACAACTGGCGCGGTTTGCGTTTCAGGTATTCGGTCAGTTGCAATGTCTCGGCGGCGGCCTCGATCCGGCGCTCGATCTGGTCCTTGGGCGTCTTTTGGTTGCGCAGCCCATAGGCCATGTTGTCATAGACCGACATGTGCGGATAAAGCGCGTAATTCTGAAAGACCATGGCGATATCGCGCTCGCCCGGCTCCTTGTCGTTGACCCGCTCGTTGGCGATGCGGACCTCGCCATCGGTCACTGTCTCCAATCCGGCGATCATGCGCAAAATCGTGGATTTGCCGCAGCCCGACGGGCCGACAAGAACGATAAACTCGCCATCGGCAATGCGGAAATTGGCGCCGGTCACGGCGCTTACGCCGCCCGGATAGGTCTTGCCGACCTCGATCAGTTCAAGTCCAGCCACCCTATTTCTCCTGCTCGACCAGGCCCTTCACAAAGAGCTTTTGCATCGCGATCACAATGATAACCGGGGGCAGCATCCCCAGGATCGCGGTGCCCATGATGTATTGCCAGACCGGCAGCTGTTCGCCCGAATTGACCATGCGCTGAATGCCCATGACAACGGTGTTCAGGTCGGTGTCGTTCTTTATGACCAGCAGCGGCCACAGATACTGGTTCCATCCGAAAATGAAGAGGATGATGAACAGCGCTGCGATATTGGTGCGGCTGAGCGGCAGCAGAATGTCCCAAAAGAACCGCATCGGCCCGGCGCCGTCGATGCGCGCGGCCTCGACCAGCTCGTCCGGGATCGTCAGGAAGAACTGGCGGAACAGGAATGTCGCGGTCGCCGACGCGATTAGCGGCACGATCAGACCGCCATAGCTGTCCAGCATATCCAGCCGGGTGATGACATCGACCGTGGGCAGGATGCGCACCTCGATCGGCAGCATCAACGTGATGAAGATCAGCCAGAAAAATCCCATGCGGAACGGGAAGCGGAAATAGACGATCGCATAGGCCGAGATGATCGAGATGGCGATTTTGCCGACCGTTACCCCCAGCGCCATGATCAGCGAGTTCAGCATCATGCGCCCGACGGGGATCGAGCCGACTTCCGTCATGCCGCCGGTCAGAAGCTGAGTATAGTTTTCGACCCCCTTGTCCCCGAACCAGAGCGGGATCGGCGAATGGCTCAACGCCTCCGGCCCATGGGTCGAGGCGACCAGCGCCATCCAGACCGGAAAGCAGAGGAAGGCCACACCGATCACCAGCGCGAGGTGGGTCAGGAAGGTCAGGAACGGGCGATTTTCGACCATCAGTACTGCACCTTGCGCTCGACATAGCGGAACTGAACGACGGTCATGCACACGACCAGGGCCATCAGCACCACGGACTGCGCGGCAGAGCCGCCATAGTCCTGGCCGTTATAGGCCTGATAGACCTTGTAGACGAGGATCGAGGTCGAATCGTAGGGGCCGCCGGAGGTGGTCGCGTCGATCAGGCTGAACGTGTCGAAGAACGCGTAGACCAGGTTCACGACCAGCAGGAAGAACGTCGTCGGCGAGAGCAGCGGGAACGTGATGGTCCAGAAGCGGCGCGACGGGCTTGCGCGGTCGATGGCCGCCGCCTCGATCAGGCTTTTCGGGATCGATTGCAGACCGGCCAGGAAAAACAGGAAGTTATAGCTCACCTGTTTCCAGGCGGCGGCAACGGTCACCATGGCCAGGGCTTCGTTGCCGTTGACGTAGTGGTTCCACTCGTAGCCCATCGCTTTCAGAAAATAGGCGACGATGCCAAGCGAGGGGTTCATCAGAAAGTACCAGAGTACCCCGGCCAACGCAGGCGCGACCGCATAGGGCCAGATTAGAAAGGTCCGGTAAGCGGTCGCTGCATGCAGCACCCGGTTCGCGGCAACAGCCATGACCAGCGCGATCGACATCGACAGTGCCGTGACCGAGATCCCGAAGATCAAGGTGGTTGAGAACGAGCGCAGATAGCTTTCGTCTGCGAACAGGTCTTTGAAGTTTTTGAGGCCGACAAATTCGCGCGACAGGCCGAAGGCGTCCTCGATATAGACCGAGATCTCCAGCGCCCAGACGGCCGGCCAGATGAAAAAGACCAGCGTGATCGCGATCTGAGGTGCGATCAGGACATACGGCAACCATTTATGCCGGAAGATGACGCGTTTCTGCATCTGGGCTCGTCGTATCGTGTTGGTGGTGGTTGTGCGCCCGGTCCCCGGGCGAACCTGGAACCGGGCAGTGTTGGAAGTGGCCCCGGGCTAGCGCCCGGGCCTGGCCGAAAGGCGCCTTAGTTGTTGGCGTCTTCGAATTTGCGCAGCAATACGTTACCGCGTTTGACTGCATCGTCCATCGCCGTTTTGGCGTCCTTGTCGCCGGACCAGACAGCTTCCAGTTCCTCGTTAATGACATCGCGGATCTGAACAAAGTTGCCAAAACGCAGCCCCTTGGACGCCGGTGTCGGCGTATTCAGCGAAAGCTGCTTGATCGCCGTGTCCGTCCCCGGGTTGTCCTTGTAGAAGCCCTGCTCTTTGGACAGCTCGTAGGCAGCCGTCGTGATCGGCACATAACCCGTTTGTTGGTGCCAAGCGGCCTGTTGCTCCGGCAGCGACAGGAACTGGAAGAACTGGGCGGCGCATTTGTATTCGTCGCCCGAATGTCCGGCCAGCACCCAAAGGGTCGCCCCGCCGATGATCGAGTTTTGCGGCTTGTCCGCCACATCGGCATCAACCGGCAGCATGGCCTGGCCGAACTCGAACCCGGTGATGTCCTTTTTGAACCCGCCGTAATAGGCGGACGAGTTCAGCCAGAAAATCGCTTCGCCATTGACGAACATGCCGCGGCTGTCGCCCCGGCGGCCACCGTATTTGAAGGTGCCGGCCTTGCTCATCCGTGCCATGCGGTCGATATGTCCGACGATTTTCGGATCGTTGATCGTCAGTTCCGTATCGATCCCGCCGAACCCGTTTTGCTTGGTGCCGACAGCCACGTTATGCCAGGCGCCATAATTTTCGATCTGAACCCAGCTTTGCCAGCCAAAGCTGAGCGGGGCATCGACGCCTGCTTCTTTTGCCTTGGTGGCGGCATCTTCCAGTTCCTGCCAGGTGGTCGGGATGGCGATGCCCAGTTCGTCCAGCTTGGTCTTGTTGTACCAAAGCACCGGTGTCGACGAGTTGAAGGGCAACGACAGAAGGCGGTTTTCCGTGTCCGTGTAATAGGAAATAACGGCAGGCAGATAGATCGACTGATCGAAATCGATTCCGGCATCGGCCATCAGTTTCCAGACAGGCACGACCGCGCCCTTGCCTTCGGCTGCCATCATGGTTGCCGTGCCGACCTCGAACACCTGCACGATATGGGGCTGCTCTTTCGCGCGGAAAGCGGCGATGGCGGCTGTCATCGTCTCGGTATAGTTGCCCTTGTAGAGCGAGTTGACGGTGCAGGCATCTTGGCTGGCGTTGAAATCGGCGGCGAACTTGTCGGTGATTTCACCCAGTTGCCCGCCCATTGCGTGCCAGAAATTGATTTCGGTCCCGGCTTTTGCGCCGGTCAATGACAACGCGGTCAGCGCGGTCGCGGCGAGTAAGGTCTTGAGCTTCATCGGTATACTCCCTGTTGGTCCGGACGGGCCGGGTTGCGTGCGGACGAAGGCCTCTGCCACAAACGCCCGCCGGGCGCTGGGACTAGGACCATTTCATGACACTTGAGTGCCGGATAGTTGACGTCTGAATGACTGTCCGCACCGGGTCGCACGGACCTGACGCTCGGCCTTGACCGGGCAGGCAGGTTGAAATTCGAAGTCTTGAGACGACCCATGCGCGAGACTATTCGCTGATTCGCAGCTTGCGACAAGTCCGGCGCGAAATGATTGGCGATCGCATCCGGTATGTGGGGGCTGGTCAAAGCCCGGCGATTGTCGCAATGCTGGGCCAAAACCGGGGAGGCCGCTATGGCAGACAGGTATGACATTTCGGATGCGCCCGAATTGGTCGAACCGCTGGAACAGCACCGGATCGACACCGCGCGGCTGGCCGGCTGGTTGTCGAACCATGTGCCCGAAGCGGCGCGCGGCCTGGAGGTGCAGCAATTTCAGGGCGGCATGTCCAATCCGACCTATCTGATCGAGGTTGCGGGCGGGCAGCGCTTTGTCATCCGCAAGAAACCGCCCGGCAAATTGCTGCCCAAGGCGCACCAGATCGATCGCGAGCACAAAGTGATGGCTGCGCTGGCCGGAACCGGGGTGCCGGTGCCCGGGCAGATTGCGCTGTGCGAGGATCCGGATGTGCTGGGCGCCGAGTTTTTCGTGATGGAGTTTGTCGATGGGCGCATCATCAAACCGCCGACACTGGACCCGGTAAACGCCGCGGACCGGCGGGCGCTGTATTTTGATCTGATCGATGTGATGGCTGCCCTGCACAGCGTCGATCATGTCGAGGCCGGGTTGGAGCGGTTCGGGCGGCCCGACGGGTATCTGGCACGCCAAACCTCCCGCTGGGCCGGACAGTACGAGGCGGCGAAGGCCGCTTTGCCTGGCGATTTCGACTATTCAAATTTCGACTGGTTGCGCGATTGGTTGCTGGAACGGGCGGCCGATTACGAGGCAACTTCCATTGTCCATGGCGATTTCCGGCCCGGGAACACGATCGTTCACGCGACCGAGCCGCGCTGTGTCGCGGTGCTGGATTGGGAGCTGGCGACCATCGGGCATCCCTTGTCGGATCTCGCCTATTTCTGCCTGCCTTATCGCCAGCCTTTTGACGAATTGGGCGGGTTCATCGGCATCGACCGGGACGGCATGGAATTGCCTGCCGAAGAGGAGCTGTTGGCACGCTATGCCGAGAAGACCGGGCGCGACGGGATCGAGGACTGGCCGGTCTATATGGCGTTCAGCTTCTTCCGGATCGCGGCGATTGTGCAGGGCGTTGCTGCGCGGGCGGCTTTGGGCAATGTGTCATCGGCGTCGGCGGATGCAGGCCGGGACCTGGGCCGCGCCAAGATCATGGCCGAGATCGGAGCCGGGATCGCGCGCGACCATGACCGGGCAAAGCGGCAGGTTTGACGGGTAGGGTGCGCTTCAGCGCACCGCGTCAATAAAGGCACGTATCGCCAGCCAAAGGTGCGCTTAGGCGCACCCTACGGGGCAACTACGGGGCAACAGGATCTGGGTTCTCGGGATCGGGGCGAGGCGTGCGGCCCCGAAAGGCGGTTCGTTTGGCCCGATGTCTGGGCGGAACCGGATATGTGAAACGACTGCGCAGCCGCCACTTCGAACCCCAATGGGGTCACGGGCCCTCGGCGGTGATGAGCCGCTGTCTGGGGGACCGCTGGGTCGGCCTGGGTCGTCGGATCGATCTTACGCTCGCCGGATCTCTCCGGTCCGCGGCATGCGCATATCGGGATACGCCCCGATGCTTAACAGGGTCTGAATGTTGCGTGGATGGGTGAGGGTGCGCGCGGTGGCGTGCGGCCCGGCACGGCCCTGCAAGGCCCAACGCCACCGCGCGCATTCATCCCGGGCCGGGGACCGGACCCTCGGCAGTAAAACCCGGGCGCAGCTTACGGCTTGACCCCGCCCGCATCCGGGGGTATCGATCGCACCGCAACAGGAGAAACTGGATGAACCAGGTACTCGTAATCGAAGCGCGCTGGGGCGTGATGGGCTGAACACCATCACGTTGGATGCGCGCGTTGGCCCCGGAAGGGGCTTTTTTTATGCCTGATGCCCGGGTGATCCGGGCACAGGGTGGACCGGAGAAGAGGGAGACAGATCATGTCCGGTGAGCGCCAAGAGACCATAACAGGGGCCGAGATCGTCGTTCGCGCACTGCGCGATCAGGGGGTCGAGGTAGTGTTCGGTTATCCGGGCGGTGCCGTGCTTCCGATCTATGACGAAATCTTCAAGCAGAACGATATCCGTCATATTCTGGTCCGCCATGAACAGGGCGCGACGCATATGGCCGAAGGTTATGCCCGATCGACCGGCAAGCCCGGGGTTGTTCTGGTCACGTCCGGTCCCGGGGCAACCAATGCCGTTACCGGCCTGGCCGATGCGCTGATGGACAGCATCCCGATCATCGTCATGTCCGGGCAGGTGCCGACCTTTATGATCGGCAATGACGCCTTTCAGGAAGCCGATACGATCGGGATCACGCGGCCCTGCACCAAGCACAACTGGCTGGTCAAGGAAACCAACGATCTGGCCGATACGATGCACCAGGCTTTCCATGTCGCGACCCATGGGCGGCCGGGGCCGGTTCTGGTCGATATTCCCAAGGATGTCCAGTTTGCCGAGGGCACCTATGTGCCGCCGGAAAGCGCAAAGACGCTGCGCTACCGCCCCAAGGTCAAGGGCGATGCCGAGGCGATTGCCGCGGCGATCGAAATATTGGAGACGGCAAGAAAGCCGGTCCTCTATTCCGGTGGCGGCGTCATCAACTCCGGGCCGCAGGCGTCGGAACTGTTGCGTGCACTGGCGGCCGAGACCGGGTTTCCGATCACCTCGACCTTGATGGGGCTGGGTTGTTATCCGGCATCCGGACCGAACTGGATCGGTATGCTGGGGATGCACGGCACCTATGAAGCGAATATGGCGATGCACGATTGCGATGCGATGATCTGCATCGGCGCGCGCTTCGATGACCGGATCACGGGGCGCACCGATGCGTTCTCGCCGGGCTCGCGCAAGGTGCATATCGATATCGATCCCAGCTCGATCAACAAGAACATCCATGTTGAGGTGCCGATCATCGGCGATGTCGCCAATGTTCTGGAAGATCTGCTGGTGGCGTGGCGCGAGCGCGGGTCCAAGATGCAGGATATCACCGGCTGGCGCGCCCAGATCGACGAGTGGCGCGCGGTCAAATGCCTGAGCTATCCGGCGTCTGACAAGTTCATAAAACCGCAATACGCGCTCGAGCGGCTGGAGGCGCTGACCAAGGACAAGGATCGCTATGTCACGACCGAAGTCGGCCAGCATCAGATGTGGGCGGCGCAGTTCCTGGGCTTTGAGGAACCGAACCGCTGGATGACATCGGGCGGGCTGGGCACCATGGGATACGGCCTGCCGTCATCGATCGGCGTGCAGATTGCGCATCCCGAAAGTCTGGTCATCAACGTTGCCGGCGAGGCGTCGTTCATGATGGTGTTGCAGGAAATGGCGACGGCGGTGCAGTACCGTCTGCCGGTCAAGCAGTTCATCTTGAACAACGAGCGGCTGGGCATGGTGCGTCAGTGGCAGGAATTGCTGCATGGCGAGCGGTATTCACACAGCTATTCCGAGGCGCTGCCCGACTTCGTCAAGATGGCCGAGGCGTTCGGATGCCACGGTATCAAGATCGAAGATCCGTCCAAGCTGGACGATGCGATCGAGGAGATGCTGGCCTATGACGGTCCGGTGATCGTCGACTGCATGGTCGAAAAGCACGCCAACTGCTTCCCGATGATCCCGTCCGGCAAGGCGCATAACGAAATGCTTCTGGGCGAGGCTTCGACCGAAGGGGCAATTGGCGAAACCGGCGCCGTGATGGTCTGAACCGGTGGCGCTATTCGTCGATCATCTGGCCGGTGCCTCCGGCCCCTTCCGGAAGATCGGCGAATTTCGGAAGCCCGTCCTTCATGTCGACAATGCGCGATGCATAATGGACATGTGCCTGGGGCGCGAATTCGCGCCCCTGCAACCGCAGGGGAAAGACGTCCTTCAACCCGGCATCCGGCAGGTCCGCCAAGATCAGGGCGCCGCATTCCGCGCAACTGACCCGGTCGGTGGTCCCGGCTTTGTTGAAGCTTTGCAGCCGGTCGGCGCCCTGGGTCACCTCGACCATCGGGGCGGGCCACAACGCATAGGCTGTGACGGGTGTCCCCGACCACGACCGGCAGTCATTGCAGTGGCAAAACCCTTCGGAGACCGGGGCGCCGGACACCTGCACCGTTACGGCGCCGCAAAAACAGGACCCGGAATATGTGCCGATCATCGTTCACTCTCCGATAGATGTTGCGATATCGGCACCAACGCTAGGGGTTGCCCGCGATCCCGGCAACCGGGAATTCGCTGTGATCGGCGCGCTCGGGCCTGACGGCCGGGACACGCCATTTTCGAGGCTGGAAGACTGCAATGCATCTTATACCTAAACCCGGATTAGGCGCCAAAACGGTGGGCAAATCGTGCGATGCTGCCCGCCAGCGCAAAACCGAAATACGGCAGGGCGAGGCATCGGCTGATTTGGCCAACGCCGCCGCCGGGGCAGAGGTGGTCTGAACCGATGCTTGGACGCTGGATCGCCAGACGCCATATGCAGCGCGCGCGTATCGCGCGCCTACCCGTGGCCAGCGACGCCGCGCAAGGGCGCAGCGAGGCGCCGGATCTGGCCGCGCGGCGGTCCTTTCTGAACCGGCACATCCTGATCCACACGCATATTCCAAAGACCGGCGGATCAGCTTTGGCGGGCGGGCTGTCGGCCATTGTCGGCGGGGTCCATGCCATGGACACGCGGTTGCGCCGTTCGGTTCCGCTGGCGGATATGAGCGCCGCGGATCGCGACGATCTGCATCTGGTTTCAGGTCATTTCGGCTTTGGCATGCATGTACTGTTCCAGCGCAGACCGCTTTACATCGCCGCGCTGCGATCGCCGATTGACCGGGCGGTATCGCTTTACCGCTATATGGTCGATCAGCCGGAACAGCCGGAAAATGCCTATGTGCGCGGCTTGTCCTTTGGCGATGCCTGGCAGGCCATGGACGACCAGTACGGCGAAAAGCGCCGCAACCTTCAGGCACGCTATCTGACCGGCGCGACCGATGGCTCGAAGATCGACGAACACCTGCTTTGGCATCAGGTCGCCGAGGGCTATTTCCTGCTGCTGCCGCAGGACAAGATAACCGACGCGGTGCAACAGCTTCGGGCTGCGTTCGGCGTTGCCTGGACGCGGGTGCCGCGGGTGAATGTATCGCGGTCGGCGCAAGTCGAACCCGATACTGAAACCAGGCGCCGGATCGAGGGCGTCGATGCGCTGGATTGCCAGCTATACGACCGCGTGGTTGCCGAATTTCCGGAAAATATGCGCCGGGCCGCGGACTACATTGCAAGTCATTGTCTGCAACCCTTAAAAGGCGCAGCAGATCGAGAGGACGAGACATGAACCTTACATTGAAGCCGGGGTCCAGCGCCAAGTCGGCCTATAACCTGCGCGACCCGGGCGCAGCGGGCGAAGAACGGCACACGCTGTCGGTGCTGGTCGACAACGAGGCCGGGGTGCTGGCCCGGGTGATCGGGCTTTTTTCCGGCCGTGGCTATAACATCGAAAGCCTGACCGTGGCCGAGATCGACCATACCGGGCATCGCAGCCGGATCACGATTGTCACCAGCGGAACGCCCGCGGTGATCGACCAGATCCATGCGCAACTGGAGCGTATGGTTCCGGTCCACGGCGTCAACGATCTGATGGTCGAAGGCCCGCATGTCGAGCGCGAGCTGGGTCTTTTCAAAGTCGTCGCCTCGGGCGAGGCGCGGGTCGAAGCGCTGCGCATGGCCGAAATCATGGGTGCCCGGGTCGTCGATGTGACACCAACCAGCTTTGTGTTCGAGCTGGCCGAGACATCGCAGCAGATCGACGCCTTTGCCGAATTGATGCGTCCGCTGGGCCTGGTAGAGCAGGCCCGCACCGGGGTTGCCGCCATGTTGCGCGGCGCCGAGGCGATGGGGTGATACGCTGGGCGGCAGTCGCGGTTCTGGCCGTTCTGGCCGGATGTGCGCCGCAGCGCGGCGATCCGTTGAAGCCGCCCGAACAGGACGCGAAGACCGCTGAAAAGACCCGGGACGACGCCAAGATCGCCGCGGCGGCTGCGGCGGCGCCGCATATCTATATGGCGTTGCAGCCCAGCGGGGCTGGGCCATTGTCGATTGTGTTCGTTATCGATGCGGGGCGCGACGGCTCGCCCGGCAACGACCCTGCGATCCGCCTGACGCCCGAGGAGGGGAAGTGCAATCCGCAGGAATTGCGCCGGTTCGAATTTCCGCCCGGCACTGGCGGGCGCCCGATCTTCGGCCCGGACGAAGCATCGGCAGGTGTGACGGCCCAGGATCTGCCGCGCTTTATGGCGATGGCGGTCACGTCAGAAATGCTGCGCCAGGGGGCCGTCGCCGAAGTCGAAGACTCGCAGCCCCAAAATGTCTGCACGCGCAAGCTTTGGGAACGTCTGATCGTCAATGAAAGCGTGCGAACCGGATAGCTGCGCAAGCGCGCAAGCCGGGGCCAATTCTGCCTTTGCGCCCGCTAACCGTCAGATCATGAATTTCGAGAACCAAGAAACCGGCGGCGTTCACGCAAACGCCACAATCTTAGCGCTACTGCACCGAACATTATATGACGTTCGCATTCAAAGGCTGGGACCATGGCGAAGAGCAATCGAGACCGTATCAACACTGCGATCCAGTGGATGGTGATGCTGAGGACCGAAGACGGCAACGGCGGTGAAGCCCGAATTCAGAGGGTCGGCATGTTGCTGCAGTCGCAGTCCGCTCAGATCCCCGACAATATTGGCGGCAACATGTCGATCGGCAATTCGGGGACCGAGGACGAACGGTCGTTTCGGCGGGCTCTGATCCTGACCAGTTGCGTTCTGTTGAACTCGGACCCGGCGGCAACGCAGCGGACGATCAAGAAGACCATGGCCGCCACGCCGCGCACCAGACTGCGCAAGATGGCGGACCTTATCTTTGCGACCTATCCCATGAACGTGCTTCAACCGGTCAGCGATGCGTTGCTGGCCGATCCCCAGGCGTTTCTGGACGATAACCTGATCGTGCTGGGCGGCGCGCGCGCCTCGCGGGCGCTGGACATCGTGATGTCCTACAATATCGACCGCGATACCTATGATTTTTCGTCGACCCCGAACCCTTCGCTGATGCAGATGTCGGTGCCCGGCTTTTTCATCGGTGTCGATCCCTATGACAACGCCTATGCAACCATCGGCAACATCGCGTCGGCGCCTGTTGCCGGAAATCTGGCCATCACGACCCAGTTGACGGGGTGCAACTTTCTGTTCCGGGTCAACGGGCCGAACCTGCGCGCTGCCCATATTCAGCCCGGCGCCGCGGCCTTGGATCATGTGCCCGAGCGGATCGAAAGCACCTTTGTCGGCCCGCGTGTCGTGAACAAGAAAAGCCTTTCGATGTCCGGGATTTTCAAGGAACGGGCCGTTCTTTCGGGCGCGGGCGGGCATATGGGGATGGTCGGAACGGTCCCCAATGACGGCCAGGATGTCTATTCCCAGGTGGATCGCGGCGAAGGCCAGGAATGGATGCACTTTCACGGGTAGTACCAACCCAAGGGCATGGTCTATATCATCTGCGTCAAAGTTGGCGGCGGGTGGCGAATTTTCCTGCAACAGCACAACAACGACAAGACAGGGATGATTTTGCGCCGGATTTATCCGCCGGTGCATGGTTAAGCCGCCGCGCGCCCTTGTCGCTGGACTTGCCCGCACGTCTCGTCTAACCACGCCGCGGCAAAGCTGCGGTCTGGCCAAGATGCCGTGGCCCAAAGATAAAGCACGAGAGGGACGAACATGCGCGTCTATTACGATCGCGACTGCGATATCAATCTGATCAAAGACAAAAACGTGGCCGTCGTCGGCTATGGCTCTCAGGGTCACGCCCATGCGCTGAACATGCGCGACAGCGGCGTCAAGAACGTGGCAGCGGCATTGCGCGAAGGATCGCCCAGCGCTGCCAAGGCCGAAGCGGAAGGCTTGCAGGTGATGGGGATCGCCGAAGCCGCGGCCTGGGCCGACGTGATCATGATGGCCATGCCCGACGAGTTGCAGGCCGACACCTACTACAAACACATCCACGACAACATGAAGGACGGGGCCGCAATCGCGTTTGCGCACGGCCTGAACATCCATTTCGGCCTGATCGAAGCCAAGCCGACGGTCGATGTCATCATGATGGCGCCGAAGGGTCCGGGCCACACGGTACGCGGCGAATTCGTCAAAGGCGGCGGCGTGCCGTGCCTGGTCGCGGTGCATAACGATGCATCGGGCCGTGCACTGGAAGTTGGCCTCAGCTATTGCTCGGCCATTGGCGGCGGCCGGTCGGGCATCATCGAGACCGATTTCAAGGAAGAGTGCGAGACCGATCTGTTCGGCGAGCAGACCGTTTTGTGCGGCGGCGTTGTCGAGTTGATCCGCATGGGGTTCGAGACGCTGGTCGAGGCCGGTTACGCGCCCGAGATGGCGTATTTCGAATGTCTGCACGAAGTGAAGCTGATCGTCGATCTGATCTACGAAGGCGGCATCGCCAACATGAACTACTCGATTTCGAACACGGCCGAGTTCGGCGAGTACATGTCGGGTCCGCGGGTCCTGCCCTATGACGAGACGAAGGCAAGGATGAAGGAAGTTCTGAAGGACATTCAGGACGGCAAGTTCGTTTCCGAATGGATGCGTGAATTCCGTGCCGGGATGCCGATGTTCAAAGCGATCCGTCGGAACAATGACGCGCACCAGATCGAGGAAGTCGGCGAAAAGCTGCGCGGTATGATGCCGTGGATCGCGGCCAACCAGCTGGTCGACAAGGCCAAGAACTGACAAGACACAGCGATGGCCGCCAAGGGGGGCCATCGGAATTTTCGGGCGGTCGTTGCGGCTGCGGTTATTGCAGCTTAATCGTCCCGCTGCCGCCCCCGCTGGCCTGCACATTGCACTTGGTCCGGAAATCGACCTTGCCGGATTGAACGGAGTGCTTCTTGCAGTCTGATCCTTCCCAGGACACCACCAGACGAACCCAGCCGTTCTTGCGGTCGCCCGGTTTGCCGCTGATCCGGCGGGACATGTTCGCGGCCTCTTTCCCGGCGCGGCGCATTTTCCAGTCATGATCGCGGCTGCGCGATCCGTCTTCGTATTTCAGCCACGCCCGGCCCGACACGGCGACTTCGGTCCTGATCTTGGCAATGAACGGCACATTGACCGGGCAGCCGCCGACATGATTTCGCTTCGGCGATCTGAAGGACACGATTTCGACGCTGTTCTCGTCGACAGTGCTCATCGCCTCCTCACAGCTTTTCAGGTACTTCCAGCATTCCTTGGCGACCAGGTCCAATTCGATCGTGCCAAAGATTTCGTCCGATTTTCGGTGCTTTTTCCTGCCGGTAAAGCGGCCGTTCCTGTCGTCATAGGTTTCGCACATTGCTTCGACCCGGACAACGAACGGCATGCTTTCGGCGTTCGCCTCGATCGCGTTCGCCAGGCGCTCGACATCGATGACATTCTTGATCAGAACAGGGTCGGTCATGGCACGCTTGGCGCCCGCATGGGGCTGGCAGTGGCCTTCCAGAACCAAGCGATTGTTCACCCAGACATTCAAACGCCGATACCGCATACGTCCGGTTTTGTTGTCGCGGTGGATGCCGCACCTGACGGTCGTGAACAGGTCCATCGAATTGTTTTTCAGTGGCGCGATCCTGATCTGCTCGATGGTGGATTCCCGGCGCTTCCTGCGTTTCTTGATGGCCGAGCTGATGGCGCTGGCGCTGCGGCTCAATCCAACGCCGCCGGGTTGGTACCGGTTTGTCGAGGCCAGGGTGTGCTTCTTTCTTGGCGAGGACGAGCGTGCGATTGCGGCGTCGCTCGCCGCAACCCCGCATCTAAATGCGCTGCTTTATCGGTGTCTTGCCCAGGTGATGTCGGGCCAGCACAGCGCGGCAGCGAAGACCCGTGACCAGATGATGCGAACGTTTCCGCGCTTTGATTTCGCAGCGTTCGCAAAGTACTTTCCGATTTGCGGGCCGAAAGCACTGGCCCGGTACAACGAGGCCGTTGCAGAACTGCGGAGCTGTCTTGCCTAGCAAAGGGATTCGTGGCGGGCATTGTGGCATTTACCACATTTTGGGTTTTCAGCGCCGCCGTAATGCGCCATTCTGCAAGAATCGTAGTGTCACTCGATTGATTTTGTTGGGTTTGGCAGGACGGAAACTTGAATGGCGTATCGAACAGTATTCTTAATGATGGCGTGACGGCGGCAGGCTGCCGTATTAGTGCTGCAATTGTGTGTCCTTTTAGAATTTCAGTTGCAGTCTATGTGGGGAAACTTCGCAATTTGCAAATTGAGTGCTTGATGTGGTGGGGCGATGATGGTTCCCCTTGCATTTAAGCCAACGGAAGCGAATTTTAGTCGAAATTTGGTGGGACTTAAAAGATAACAACCGTGAAGCAGAAGATGGGGGAATCCTATCTTGCTCCCTGGAATCATCGGACCGCCCATTCGGCGCTAAGCGGATTGGGAAGATTGAAACGGTTCGAACGCCGGGCTCACCGGCAACGCAATTTGGTACGGTTCACGCGGCACGCGGCCGCCGGAACCGAGAGACGGAGGCCTAGATGGCAACGCGTATTACGAACTTGATCTCCAACGGGGGATTTTCGACTGGTTCCGAGGGTAATTGGGCGAACTGGACGAGTACCGGAAGCTTTGCGAGCGATGGCGGCGGCGCTCAGGCACCGACCACGACCGGTGACGAAGCGACAAATCTTCTGTCCTATACCGGGCTGGAAGGCTTGAATGTCGGGCCGGGCGCCAACGGCGCCGCTCAATTGTCCTTGGACATCGGCTGGAACGACGCGAACAGCGGCACGTCTGGTGCGTCGACGACCATGGAGATCAGGGTCGCGGGCCTGTTGCTGGCCACGATTACATCGCCCGCAGGAGGCGGCACGCAAGCGTCGATCGTCTATTCGAACGGCGCCTCAGGCGATCTGAATTTCTTGACCGAGTCCACCTTCGGAAGCTGGACGCTTGAGACGCTGACGATCGATTTGCCGGCGTCCATCTCGGCCACCGGGTCGCTCGACATTTCGGTGAACGCCGGCGGCGGTTCTTCAACGACGGCAGACGACTTTCAGATTGACAACGTGTCGCTTTCGGTCACCGAGGTCGATCTGGAAGCGATCGACGACGGGTTCACCGTTGCAGAGTCCGAAGCGGGCGGCGACAATGACGGCAACCTGCTGTCGAATGACGACTTCGTCACAGCGGGCGTGACCGAGGTTAATGGCGCGACCGGCGGTGTTGCGTCGGCAGTTGACGGCACCAATGGCGGTACATTCACGATTGCGGCCGACGGAACTGTCGACTTCGATGCCGACGGCGATTTCGAAGGCCTCGGCGTTAACGAGAGCGCCGTCACCGAGGTGACATACACACTGCAATCCCCGGTGCCTTTCGTCGCCGGCAGCCAGTCGGCGCAAACCTCGACCGAAGTCGGCACTGCGAATCAACAGGCCTTTTTCACGTCGACGTCGAACGAAGTCACCAGCGACGGCAGCGGCACCGTTTCCGCCACGATAAACCTGTCTGCGATTGTTCAGCCGACCTACGACATCCTTTTCGTGATGGATATTTCAGGGTCGACGGGGTTCAGCACGCCGCTGTTCGATATCAACGGTGACGGCGTCGCGGACTCCAACGATCCCGACCTGAACGGCGATGGCGATGGCGGCGAAATCATCGACGCCGAAATTGCAGCGCTGCAATTGCTTTCCGATAATATCGATGCGCTTGGTTTCGACGATACCGATTTGCAGATCGGCGTGGTCGTCTTCGATAGCTCGACGTCATTGTTCAATGGCACCGACGGCGCAGTCACCGGAATCTTGACGGATGGCGGATCTGACACCTTCGATGCCGGTTCTACGGCTCTGGACAGCGCGCTTGCCGGCGTCGGAACGCCGGTCGGCGGGACCGATTTTGAACTGGCGCTGGATTTTGCCATCGACTGGTTCAATGCCCAGGCCGCCGG
This sequence comes from uncultured Limibaculum sp., assembly GCA_951813525.2. GTDB lineage: Bacteria > Pseudomonadota > Alphaproteobacteria > Rhodobacterales > Rhodobacteraceae > Thermohalobaculum. The sequence continues at coordinate 154,438 of CATOTJ020000001.1, read as the reverse complement.
TGGAAACGCTGCCGATAACAATGTCATCTATTTCCTCTCGGATGGCGAGCATAACGGCGGAACGTTTACCGACGAAGTCGCCACTTTGGTCGACCCGAACGGCATCAATGCGCAGATCAGCGCGGTTGGCATTACGTCGAACTCGAACCTGACGCAGCTGAACCTGATCGATAACACCGAAGGCGCCGGTCAGACGACCGGTAACTCTGCCGATCAGATCACCGACCTGGCACAGTTGAACGCGGCGCTTCAGCCGCCGTTCCTCGCCGCGAATATCGTTGATCTGCGGGTGTTCGTCGATGGCGTGCAGGACCTGACGATCGACGAAAACGATCTGGTCGTTTCGGGAAGCGGCTTCGAGCTTGCCTCGACAGCGATTTCTGGACTGTCCTCGACGCCGAACACTTCGTCGATTGTCCGCTTCGAAGTCGAGTTCGACGACGGCGTGGTCATGGTCAACGAATTGGTTGTCGATGCGGTCGAGGAAGACACCGCAACGGTCTCCGTTACCGTAACCGGCGAGAATGACGGTCCAGACGCGATCGACGATCTCGCGACGATCAGTGAAGACGGTCCTGCAGCTTCGATCAACCTGACCGGCAACGACAGTGACCCGGACGTCAACGACGATCTGTCGATCCTGTCCACCGGGACAACGGGGACGTCGGGGACTGTCACGGTCAACTCGGACGGCGACTCGGTCACGTACGACCCGAACGGCCAGTTTGAAGATCTCGGTGTCGGCGAGACGGCAACCGATACGTTCACCTATATCGTGACCGACGGGAATAACGGGACTGACACCGCCACGGTGACGGTGACTGTGAACGGCGTGAACGACGGCCCGGTCGCTGTGGACGATCTCTCGACGATCAGTGAAGACGGTCCGGCAGCTTCGATCAACCTGACGGGCAACGACAGCGACCCGGACGTGAATGACGATTTGTCGATCCTGTCCACCGGGACAACGGGGACGTCGGGGACTGTCACGGTCAACTCGGACGGCGACTCGGTCACGTATGACCCGAACGGGCAGTTCGAAGATCTTGGCGTTGGCGAGACGGCAACCGATACGTTCACCTATATCGTGACCGACGGGAATAACGGGACTGACACCGCCACGGTGACGGTGACTGTGACCGGCGAGAATGATGGCCCGGTTGCCGTGGATGATCTCTCGACGATCAGTGAAGACGGTCCGGCAGCTTCGATCAACCTGACCGGCAATGACAGCGACCCGGACGTGAATGACGATCTGTCGATCCTGTCCACCGGGACAACGGGGACTTCGGGAACCGTTACGGTCAACTCGGATGGCGACTCGGTCACCTACGATCCGAACGGGCAGTTCGAAGACCTTGGCGTTGGTGAGACGGCAACCGATACGTTCACCTATGTGGTGACGGACGGGAATAACGGGACTGACACCGCCACAGTGACAGTGACTGTGACCGGCGAGAATGATGGTCCGGTTGCCGTGGATGACACCGCGAATTCGAGCGATGTCAGCACGACGGATATCGATCTGACGGGCAATGACAGCGACCCGGATGTCAACGACGATCTGGAAATCCTGTCGACGAATACGACGGGGACCGCCGGCTTGGTCACGGTCAACTCGGACGGCGACTCGGTCAACTATGACCCGAACGGTGCTTTTGTCGGCCTGGCCGATGGCGAAACGGCGCTCGACACGTTCACCTATGTCGTCACCGATGGGAACAACGGCACCGATACTGCGACGGTGACGGTGACGATCACCGGTGGCAACGAGCCGCCGGTCGCGGTCGACGACACCGCAACGGTCGGCGAAGACGATCTGACTACGACGAATATCGACCTGACGGGCAATGACAGCGACCCGGATGTGACCGATGACCTGTCGATTGCCTCGATCGATACGGCCGGCACGACCGGCACGGTAACCGTGAACTCGGATGGCGACTCGGTCGACTACGATCCGAACGGCCAGTTTGAAGACCTCGGCGTCGGCGAGACGGCAACCGATACGTTCACCTATATCGTGACGGATGGGAACAACGGGACCGATACCGCCACGGTGACGGTGACTGTGAGCGGCGCAAACGACGGCCCGGTCGCTGTGGATGATCTCTCGACGATCTCGGAAGATGGTCCGGCAGCTTCGATCAACCTGACCGGCAATGACAGTGACCCGGATGTGAACGACGACTTGTCGATCCTGTCGACGGGTACGACAGGGACGTCGGGGACTGTCACGGTCAACTCGGATGGCGACTCGGTCACGTATGACCCGAACGGCCAGTTCGAAGACCTTGGCGTTGGTGAGACGGCGATCGACACGTTCACCTATGTTGTGACCGATGGGAACACCGGCACCGACACCGCAACGGTGACGGTGACTGTGAACGGCGTGAACGACGGCCCGGTTGCGGTGGACGATCTCTCGACGATCAGTGAAGACGGTCCGGCAGCATCGATCAACCTGACCGGCAATGACAGCGACCCGGATGTGAACGACGACTTGTCGATCCTGTCCACCGGGACAACGGGGACTTCGGGGACTGTCACGGTCAACTCGGATGGCGACTCGGTCACGTATGACCCGAACGGCCAGTTCGAAGACCTTGGCGTTGGTGAGACGGCAACCGATACGTTCACGTATATCGTGACGGATGGGAACAACGGGACCGATACCGCCACGGTAACAGTTACTGTGACCGGCGAGAATGACGGCCCGGTTGCGGTGGATGATCTCTCGACGATCAGTGAAGACGGTCCGGCAGCTTCGATCAACCTGACGGGCAACGACAGCGACCCGGATGTGAACGACGACTTGTCGATCCTGTCCACCGGGACAACGGGGACTTCGGGAACCGTTACGGTCAACTCGGATGGCGACTCGGTCACCTACGATCCGAACGGGCAGTTCGAAAACCTCGGCGTTGGCGAGACGGCAACCGATACGTTCACCTATATCGTGACGGATGGGAACACCGGCACAGATACCGCCACGGTGACGGTGACGGTAACCGGCGAGAATGATGGTCCGGTTGCGGTGGACGATCAGGTTGGCGTTGCCTCGGACGCGACGGTCAATTCGATCCTGACCCAAAACGACAGCGACCCGGACGACAACGACGATCTGGAAATCCTGTCGATCGACGACACGGGTCTGCAGGGGATCGTGACGCTCAGCTCGGACGGCGACACCATCAATTACGACCCGAACGGGGCGTTTGATGCGCTTGGCCAGGGTGACACGGCCATCGAGACGTTCACCTATGTCGTCACCGACGGCAATCTCGGCACCGATACGGCGACGGTGACAGTCACGATCGGCGGGGTCAACGATCCCCCGGTTGCAAGTGACGACATCACTATCGGTTTCCAGGATCAGGATGTGACTTTCGATGTCCTGACCAACGACACCGATCCGAACCTGGATAGTCTGATCGTTACCGATGCAACCCTGTTGACTGGCGGTGGTTTGCCGTCCGTCGGTGTTGTTTCGTTCGATCCGGGCGGCGATATCACGTTCGACCCGGCGTTCGCCTTCTCGGGTCTGGCCGAAATCAGCTACTCCATCTCGGATGGCCGGGGCGGTACGGATGACGCGGTTCTGCGCATCAATGTCATTCCGAACGCGGCGCCGACCATTCAGGAACCGGTTTCGTTCAGCATTCTCGAGAATACGCAGCTGGCCGCACAACTGACCGGATTGGACCCCGAAGGCGATACGCTGACATGGTCGATTGTCGGCGGGCCGGATGCGTTGCTGTTCGCGGTCGATTCGGTTTCTGGCGAGTTGACATTCCTCGCACCGCCGGACTTCGAGAACCCGCTCGATGCCGGTGGCGATAACCGGTATGATCTGGTCGTTCAACTGGACGATCCGTACAATATCGACGAGGTCTCGCAGGCCATTCTGGTCACCGTGACCGATGATCCGGAAACGCCGCCGAACAGCGACCCGATTGCCCGCAATGATACGCGGGTGGCATTCCAGGGTTCGACGGCGACGGTGGTTGGCCTCACGGCAAACGACTCCGACCCGGATCTGGACACGCTGGATATCATTTCAGTGGTTCTGGATGACCCGCTTTCGACGGACCTGATCACCCTGAACGCGGACGATTCGATCACGTTCACACCGGATCCGGCGACTACAGGCAACATTACTGCGACCTACACGGTTTCGGATACGAATGGCGGGACCGACACGGCCACGCTGACGATTATCGTTGTCCCGAATGCGGCGCCGACCATTCAGGAACCGGTCTCGTTCGCGGTGCTCGAGAATCAATCACTGGCTGCCAACCTGCAGGCAAACGACCCGGAAGACGATCCGTTGACCTGGTCGATCAGCGGCGGGCCGGATGAATTGTTGTTCTCGATCGATCCGGTCACCGGGGTTCTCAGCTTCCTGTCGCCGCCGGACTTTGATACGCCGCTGGATCAGGGCGCTGACAACCAATACAATGTGTCGGTAACCGTGGCGGATGCGTTCGGTTCGGACAGCCAGGATGTTCTGATCACGGTGCTGGATGTCGACGAGAACCTGCCGCCCGAGATCACTTCCCCGATTGCGCCTCCGGGCTTCCCGCCGATCTTTGTTCTGACCGCGTTGTCTACGTCGGAAAACCCGGTCGGAACGGTTGTTGCGGTCGATCCGAACGCGAACGACGTTCTGGAATATCAGTTGTTCGGCGAGGACACGGACCTGTTCATGATCGACTCGGCATCCGGTGAAGTCTCGATCATCGATCCGGATCCGAATGATGGTGTACCGGTTCTGGCGGCGGATCTGCCGACCAGTTTCGATGGCGATCGCGTCTACGAGCTGGATGTGCTGGTTATCGACGGAAATGGCGGATCGGATACGATTGCGATCGAATTGCCGCTGTTCCTGGGCGGCTGATCCGGAACATGAAATCTGCCGCCGGCCCTGACGTGGGCCGGCGGCGCGCCTTTGACTTCCCCTCCCGCAATGCTAGGACCGGCCTGTCGGCGTTTGTTGCGTCGAAGTTATTCTGACCGTCGCTCGACGGCGCGAAACGGGGTCTGGTCATGGCGGTTCTGCAATCTCAAATTTCGACCCGCGATGACGGATTTGCGGACAATACCGATGCCCTGAAAGGGGCCTTGGGCGAAGTGGCGGCGGCGGTCGATGCCGCGCGCGCGGGTGGTGGAGAGAAGTCGCGCGCGCGCCACCTGTCCCGCGGTAAGTTGTTACCCCGCGACCGCGTTGAACGTCTTTTGGATCCGGGCGCCCCGTTTCTGGAGGTCGGGGCCACTGCAGCCCACGAGATGTATGATGGCGCCACACCGGGCGCCGGGATCATCGCAGGGGTTGGCCGTGTGGCCGGGCGCGAGTGCGCGATTGTCTGCAATGACGCCACGGTCAAGGGCGGGACCTATTACCCGATGACGGTCAAAAAGCATCTCAGGATGCAGACCATCGGGTTGGAGAACAATCTGCCCTGCATCTATCTGGTCGATTCCGGGGGGGCGAACCTGCCCCAGCAGGACGAGATTTTTCCGGACCACCTGAACTTTGGGCACATCTTCTTCAATCAGGCGCAGATGTCGGCGAAAGGCGTGCCGCAGATCGCCTGCGTTATGGGGTCGTGCACGGCGGGAGGCGCCTATGTTCCTGCCATGTCGGACGAGACGGTGATCGTGCGCGAACAGGGGACGATTTTCCTGGCCGGACCGCCCCTGGTCAAAGCGGCCACCGGCGAGGTTGTCAGCGCCGAGGATTTGGGCGGCGGCGATACGCACACGCGCCTGTCGGGCGTTGCCGATCATCTGGCCGAAGACGATACGCACGCCCTGGCGCTGGTGCGCCAGATCGTGACCAGTCTGAACCGGGAAAAGCATGTTGACGTGGCGCTGCAGCCACCCGAGCCGCCGCGCTATGACCCGGAAGAGTTGCTGGGCATCGTGCCGATGGACTGGCGCAAACCCTATGACGTGCGCGAGGTCATCGCGCGCATTGTCGACGGGTCCCGGTTCGAGGAGTTCAAGGCCCGCTATGGCGCAACCGTCGTGACGGGGTTTGCCCATATCCACGGCATCCCGTGCGGTATCATCGGCAATAATGGCGTGCTGTTTTCCGAAAGCTCGGTAAAGGCCGCGCATTTCATCGAACTGTGCTGCCAGCGCAAGGTCCCGCTGGTCTTTTTGCAGAACATCACCGGCTATATGGTCGGGCGCAAATACGAGGCGGAAGGCATCGCAAAGCACGGCGCCAAGATGGTCCACGCGGTTGCAAATGCGCAGGTGCCCAAGGTGACGATGATGCTGGGCGGGTCTTTTGGCGCGGGCAATTACGGGATGTGCGGGCGCGCCTACGAGCCGCGCTTTATGTGGTCCTGGCCATCGGCGCGCGTGTCGGTGATGGGCGGCGAGCAGGCCGCATCTGTCCTGGCGACGGTGCGCAAGGACGCGGTCGAGCGCGGCGGCGGAACATTTTCCGAAGAGGATGAGCGCGCCATCAAAGACCCGATCATCGCGCAGTTCGACCACCAGTCGCACCCCCTCTATGCCTCGGCCCGGTTGTGGGATGACGGGATTATCGACCCGCGAAAGACCCGCGACGTGATCGGGTTGAGCCTGAGCGCGGCATTGAACAAGCCGATCCCGGACTTTCATTTCGGTGTGTTCAGGATGTAGTGCGTTGCAGGGACCAAGACCCGAAGGCGCATCGCTCGCCATTACATTCCTTTACTATCGCGACCTTGCGCGGGCAGAGGCGTTTTATCGCGACGTCATGGGGTTCGCGCTGGCCATCGATCAGGGGCGGGTCGCCAAGATCATGGCGATCGGCGGCGGCGCGCATGTCGGGTTGGTCGACGAGGCGCATGGCATGAACAACTGGACCGAAGCAAAGCCGGTTCAGCTTTGTATCCGGGTGCCGGATGTGGATGCCTGGTACAGCTTTATCCAGGACCAACAGGTCGCGAACCTGTCGGCGATGTTCCAGAACGACGAGTTGGGGATCCGCGCATTCGTTTTCGATGATCCGGAAGGGTACCAGATCGAGGTGCAGTCAGCGACACGGGACGACCGGGTTCGGTGACGCCGCCTTGCGGCGCTGCCCACGACAGCGATCCAAGGTCAGCGCCTTCGCCCCGAAACCAGCATTGCACAGCCAAAGAACAGCGGGCGCGCTTCGACCTCCAATCCTTCGGCGCGCATCAGATCGGCCAACCTCCGGCAATCGCCAAAGGTGTGGGTATAGATGCCCAGCATCGCGAAATCCTGCGCGCCGCGCAGGAACAGCTTTTCGATCAGCGGCAGCACCCGGTCCAGATAAAACCGGTAGAGCGGGCGCAGCGCCCATCCCTTCGGATCGGCGGCCTCGACCAGTGAAAAGGTGCCGCCGGGGCGCAGGATACGGGCGATCTGACGGGCGAAGACAGCCTGTTGTTCGGGCGACAGCGTCTTGACCCCGAACGACGAAACCACGCAATCGGCGAACCCGTCCGGCAGATCGCTTTCCAGGAAATTCTGCTCGATATGCTCGATCCGGTCCGACCGGTCGCGATGCAGCCGTGCGACGGCGTCCAGGTGCATACGATGCGAAATATCGACGGCGGTGACGTTCACCCCCTCCGGCAGACGGGACAGCAAGACCGGCCAGATCTCTCCGGTTCCGGCCATCAGATCTGCGACGATCTTCAACCGACCTTCCGGCATCGCCAGTGCCTTGACGCATTGCCGCCGCCAAAGGCGGATAAAGCCAAAGGACGCAATCCCGCTCCAGGCCCGGTAATTGGCCGAGCAACGATCGAAAACGTCGCGCACGAAATCCGGGTCGTGGATATCCCTGTCCATTCCGGCACGCTATAAGGCCTGACGAACCGCGTCACGCGGGAAACACCGCGGGCCAAGACGGGAAACCAGGCATGTTTCAAAAGATCCTGATTGCGAACCGGGGCGAGATCGCCGCGCGTGTGATGGGAACCGCCCGGCGCATGGGGGTTGCAACGGTTGCGGTATATTCGGATGCGGATGCCGGTGCGCTGCATGTCATGGCGGCGGACGAGGCGGTCCATATCGGCCCGGCGCCAGCGCGCGACAGTTACCTGCGCGCCGACAAGATAATCGAGGCGGCGCACAGAACCGGGGCCCAGGCGATCCATCCCGGATATGGCTTTTTGTCCGAGAACCCCGATTTTGTCGAGGCGGTCGAAGCGGCAGGTCTGGCCTTTATCGGCCCGTCTGCGTCTGCGATCCGGGCCATGGGGCTGAAGGATGCCGCCAAGAAACTGATGGAAGAGGCGGGCGTGCCCGTCGTGCCCGGCTATCACGGGGCCGATCAGGACCCCGGACTGCTGGCGGCCGAGGCCGATAAGATCGGGTACCCGGTGCTGATCAAGGCCAGCGCAGGCGGCGGCGGCAAGGGGATGCGGCGGGTCGATGACCAGGCCGGTTTCACCGCCGCGTTGGAAGGCGCCCAACGCGAGGCTGAGGCGGCCTTTGGCAATGCCCATGTGCTGGTCGAGAAATACGTCGCCAAGCCGCGCCATATCGAGGTGCAGATCTTCGGCGACGGCGCCCGCGCGGTGCATCTCTTCGAGCGGGACTGCTCGCTGCAACGCCGCCACCAAAAGGTGATCGAAGAAGCGCCCGCCCCGGGAATGACCGCGCAGATGCGCGAGGCGATGGGCACCGCCGCAGTGCGTGCCGCCGAGGCCATCGGTTACGCCGGGGCCGGAACGGTCGAGTTTATTGTCGATGCAACCGATGGGCTGCTTCCGGACCGGTTCTGGTTCATGGAGATGAACACCCGCCTGCAAGTCGAACACCCGGTGACCGAGGCGATCACTGGCCATGATCTGGTTGAATGGCAATTGCGCGTCGCCTCGGGCGAGGCGTTGCCGGTGGTGCAGAAAGATCTTGCCATCAATGGTCATGCGTTCGAGGCGCGGATCTATGCCGAGGACGCGGCGGGCGGGTTTTTGCCCCAGACCGGGCATATCGCCCATCTGGCGTTTCCACATGGCGCGCGGATCGATACCGGCGTGCGCGCCGGGGACAGGATCACGCCATTCTATGATCCGATGATCGCCAAGGTCACGGTGCATGGGGCCACACGCGATCAGGCGCTGGGCGCGCTGGCCAGGGCGCTGGCCGGGACACAAGTCGCCGGGACCGTAACGAATGTGGCCTTTCTGGCGGCCCTGGCGGCGCATAAAGGGTTTGCGGCGGGTGATGTCGACACGGGCCTGATCGATCGCGATCTGAACGCATTGGTGGCGCAAGCCCCGGTTCCCGCCGCGGCAACGGCCTTGGCGGCAATCGGGGCGCTGGGCCTGCTGGCGCGCAAGACCGGGGCCGACCCGTGGGATCATGGGGCAGGGTTCCGCCTTTGGGGCGCTGCCTGTCAGGCCATCCAACTTATTCAGGACGGCGAGGTTCAGGTCCATCCGGTCGAAACGACGGGGGACGGCGAATTTCGGGTCGAAATGGGCGATGGCGCGATATCGCTGCGGGTCCTGGCCACCGATGGCGCGGACGTGCGCTTTGCGCTGGACGGCGCGGAATACCACGCCTCGGTTGTCAGTCATGGCGCACAGGTGACGGTGTTTCTGAATGGGCTGGCCCACGAATTCGGTGTCGTTGATCCGCTGGCGGTCGAGGCCGATGCCGGCGCCGCAGCCGATCAGATCACAGCGCCCATGACCGGCTTGGTCAAGGCCGTGACCGCAGCCCCCGGTCAGCGTGTTGCCAAGGGCGATGCCCTGATCGTCATGGAAGCCATGAAGATGGAACACACGCTGCGCGCGGCCCGCGACGGCATTGTCGACATGGTCGCCGTCGCCGATGGGGACCAGGTCGAGGAAGGCACCGTGATGGTCACATTGGAGGAAGAAGGTGCCTGAGCGCGTCACGATCTTTGAAATGGGGCCGCGCGACGGGTTGCAGAACGAAAAACGTCTGATCCCCACCGCCGAGAAGATCCGGCTGGTCGATCTGCTGACCGCTTGCGGTTTTGCCAAGATCGAGACGGCGTCTTTCGTGTCGCCGAAATGGGTGCCGCAGATGGCCGACACGGGCGATGTGCTGGCCGGGATCAGGCGCGCGCCGGATGTGCGGTATACCGCACTGACCCCGAACATGAAGGGCTATGACCGCGCCCGCGCTGCCCGGGCCGACGAGGTGGCGGTATTTGCCTCGGCGTCGGAGGGTTTTTCGCGGTCGAACCTGAATTGCTCGATTGCGGAATCGCTGGACCGCATGGCCCCGGTCATTACGGCTGCCCGGTCGGACGGGATCCCGGTCCGGGGCTATGTGTCCTGTGTTGTGGCGTGCCCGTTTGACGGACCTGTGCCGCCCGCTGCCGTGGCCGGGCTGACCGCGCGCTTGCTGGATATGGGCTGTTACGAGGTGTCGTTGGGCGACACGATCGGACGCGGCGAGCCGGAGACCATCGGTGCCATGCTGTATGCGGTGCTGGACGCCGCCCCGGCGGACCGCCTGGCCGGGCACTATCACGATACCAATGGCCGCGCCTGCGACAATATCGAGACCAGCCTCGCCAGGGGTCTGCGCACCTTCGATGCCGCGATTGCCGGTTTGGGCGGCTGCCCATTTGCGCCCGGATCGAAGGGCAATGTGGCGACCGAAGCGGTTGTGCGCCGGGTCGAGGCACTGGGTTTCGAGACAGGGATTGACCGCACCAAGCTGGCCGAAGCGGCGGCTTATGCGGGCGAATTGAGGAGCGAAGAGGCAGCGTGACCTATCAGACCATCACCATCGAAACCGATGCGCGCGGTGTCGCGACGCTGACACTGAACCTGGCCGATAAGCACAACGCCCTGGCGCCGCAGATGATCGACGATCTGACGGCCGCAGCGGCGGCGTTGGGGGCGGATGACGCGGTCCGGGTCGTGATCCTGACCGGGGCCGGAAAGTCGTTTTGCGCGGGCGGGGATCTGGGCTGGATGCGCGCGCAATTCACGGCGACGCGCGACGAGCGGATTGCAGAGACGATGAAGCTGGCGCGGATGCTGCAAGCGCTGAACGAGATGCCCAAGCCGGTCATCGGGCGCATCAACGGCCAGGCCTATGGCGGCGGCATGGGCATGATCTCGATCTGCGATATCGCGATCGGTTCCGCCGATGCCAAGTTCGGGTTTACCGAGGCGCGGCTGGGGCTGATCCCGGCAACGATCTCGCCTTATGTGGTGGCACGGATGGGCGAGGGAATGGCCCGCTGTGTCTTCATGTCGGCGCGCCTGTTCGGCGCCGGGGAAGCGTGCGAGCTGGGCCTTTTGGCGCGGGTCGTATCGGCGGACGAACTGGATGGCGCCGTCGAAGCTGAAGTGAAGCCCTATCTGAACTGCGCCCCGGCAGCCGTGGCGGCGTCAAAGCGGTTGACGCGGCTTTTGGGCGTTCGGTTGGACGACGAAGTGATGGAACGCACAGCAGCGGCGCTGGCCGATGCCTGGGAAACGCCAGAGGGCCAGGAAGGCGTGACCGCCTTTTTCGAGAAGCGCAAACCGAACTGGATCAGTTGAGGGAGGGCCGAATGGCCAAGCCGAAGAAACCCGCGAAGGTGCCCAAAAAGGTGCTGTCACAATTGCGGCAGGTCACGACACCGACGATCACGACGCAATTGCTGAAGAACCACGGGCTGCGGAATATATCGCTGGCCGGTGTTCAGGCCATCGATCCGGAACTGCCGCGCTTTGCCGGGCCTGCCTATACGCTGCGTTATGTCCCGCTGCGCGAGGATTTGCTGGACGAGCAATGGCTGGACCATCCGCGCAACCTGATGACCCCGGCGGTCGAGGAAATTCCCGCGGGCGCGGTCATGGTTCTGGACGCGGGCGGGCGCACCGATGTCGGCATTCTGGGCGGTAATATCCTGATGCGCCTGAAGGTGCGGGGCGTCGCCGCCGCTGTTACCGATGGCGGAATGCGCGATATCCCTGAGATCGAGGAACTGGGTCTGCCGGTCTGCGCCGGGGCACCGGCCCCGCCGCCCAGCTTTACCCAGTTGATGCTGGTCGATGTTCAGTGCCCGGTCGTTTGCGGCGGCGTGCCGATCTTTCCCGGCGACATAATCGTCGGGGACAACGAGGGCACCGTGGCGGTTCCCGCGGCCTTTGCAAAGGCCGTGGCCGAGGGAGGGATTGCCCAGGACCATTTGGAAGGTTGGGTCAATCGCAAGTTGTCAGAAGGCACGAAGCTGCCGGGGCTGTACCCGCCGAACGAAAAACATTTGGCTGAATACAACGCCTGGGTCGCGGCAGGCGAGCCAGACGATTGACCGGGGCGCGGCGCTAGACGGCGGCTTTGAGCCCTTGTTGACGAATGCTGCATCGCGGAAGATTGGAAGTCTCAAGGGAGAACCGGACCTTCGCCCGTCGTGGACTACTGGGATCTCTGCGCGATTGAAGACTTTCATCTTACAGGTGCTGGCGGACCGCAATCGGACCTTCGCTGCACGCGGAACGAACAGCCGGAAGTCACGCATCCTGGAAGTGCAAACATTAGCTTGCTTACCGCTCTCGACGGCCGCACCGTCAGCGGAAGGAACTCAAACGGGGAATCCCGGAATAGGATTCGCGCGGGGTGTTGCTGTGGCGCTAAGCGCCTACATGGATTGGTAATTTGAAGCGAGGGATATTCATTGATTACGATAATGTCGATTCAGCTGTCGGTTGGAACCGGCGGTTTCAACTTCCTGCAGGATACCTGCATCGTTCAGAGTCTGCTGAACGACCATCTCGCCGGGAATGGAGTTTACCGCGCGCGCTTCGATCAAGAGGTGACGATGTCGGGGCAACTTCTGGTCGTCGATGGCCTATGCGGGCCACTGACCGAAACCGCGATCAGGATGTTCCAGATCGTCGTGATGAAGAAACCAGAGTCGCGCGCTGATGGCCGGGTCGATCCTCCCCGCGGGACATGGCGCGGGACATGGCACGCGCTGAACGGAACGGTCGACCTGTGCGACGCGCCCCAAATGTATCTGACGCCAAAGCTGGAAGGCGCGGTCGGAGCCTCGATGGGCACAACTCAAGGCTACGGGATGTTCCGGCAGGGCGATTTTAAGGGCGAACTTGGGCACCGCTACGACTCTGACCGTGATGGTGACGTCGACGTCTTCGATCAGTTTTCAACGATTGCCCGCGCGGGTTGCTGCCTTTGTACCCTGACGATGGCGGCGACATCGATCGGTCACCGGACGCCGCCCCACTGGCCCGAGGGGTTGCAGTCCAAGGACCTGGCGCCAGACGTCGCAAATCGGATCATGCATGCTGGCGGCGCCTATGGCCCGGGCGGACTGGACATGCCGCTGGCCTGCACGTTGCTGGGAATGCGCGGCGAGCACAGGGGCTATGGCAGCTCTCACATCCCGGTCGACGGCGTTCAACAGATCCGGCAACACTTGGCGCTCGGACGACCCATCGCCGCACACGTCGATTACAAGGACAAGCGGCGCAAAGGCGCCAAGGTCATCCACACCAAAGGCGATCACTGGGTGCTGATTACTGGCACCGGTCCCGACCCGGTTCGTCAATTCACGGCGATCGATCCGGCAGTTGGCGGCAAGATGTACTTCACGTCAAACGGGACATTGCATCAGCGTGTGCTGGAGCTTCAGGCCGCCCAGATCCAGGCAGAATTGACGGGCGATGAACTGATACTGCGACCCGCGGCGCTGTACGGAATTGCGGGGAACAGTTACGCAAACCAGAACCGCTATATGGTTGTACGGTTCATGCTGCTGCATCCGGCCTGAAGGCCGGATGCCCGATCAGAAAGGGGCCGTGAAAGGCGTCTTCGTCCCGATACCCGACCTTAAGCGCCCGCTAGGTCGGATCAATCCCGACGGAAACTGTCAGATGTCGGCTTCGAGCCCAACCTGTACTCTCCGGAGGCACATCGTACGCAAAGCGTTGGACTGGAGCAGTCGATATGAATACGAACAACTTGAGCATTCGCGTTGGTTTGTATTCATTCGGAATGCACTGGGTTAGTCAGGGATCTAGAGATGAAATTCTCGCGCCGCATTGAACGATATTGCGCCAAGAATGGTATCATCATTCCTGTCGGCTTCTATCGCAGATCAGCGGCAAAATTCGCCATCGTCCGGCTGGAGCATCCAGATGGTGCGCCTAGGCTCGTAGCTCGAACTTGGAATATTGTCGAAGACGTACTCTACTACCTCGACAATTTTGCTGAAGGGAAGCGGCTTCAAATTCTCGACTTCCAAAAGGGCCGGGTTCTTGAGCGTGTAGGAAAGCGCCTGAAGCAAATTGATGAATTTGAACCATAAGGATAGGTAGAGGAGCTTGTTCACCAATGTAACGCGGCACCACTCCTGCGCTATGCACAATCGACGCGTCAAGCAAGCCTTCTATCAACTGCAGCTTCGTCTCCGAGCGCTGTCTTTTGCGCCTGCCAGCTTCGGCAGGTCAATCAAATCGGAATTTACCTCCGAAGACTGCTTTAGTCGGCCATCTCTGCCGGCTGTCACCGTTCTCGCCCCGACAATCCATGCTCAGAAGGTTTCGACCCACGGGCGCAGTTCGATTTCCCAGGCCCAGGACGAGCGGTCCTGTTCCAGGAAATGCCAGTAACTGCGGGCAATCGCATCGGGGCACAGCATGCTGTCGGGGTTCTCCGGCCCGTCGATCCGTTCGGGCCGGTTCACATTGCGAATGCCGCCATCGATGACGAAATGGCCGATATGGACGCCCTGGGGGTGAAGCTCGCGGGCCATCGATTGCGCAAGGCCGCGAAGTGCAAACTTGCCCATCGCGAAGGATGACGAGCGCGGGTATCCCTTGACGCCCGCCGATGCGCCGGTCAGCAGGATCGCCCCGTGATTTTCGGGCACCATCCTTTTGGCAGCCTGCTGCGCGGCAAAGAACGCGCCCAGCGCCGTGACCTGCACGGCTTGCTGAACCTCGACCGGATCAAGATCGATCAGCGGGCCCCTGGCCCGGGCCGACGGGTTATAGACCAGCACATCCGGCGCGCCGCCGTCGTCGAGCGCCGCAAATAGCGCGGCGACCTGTTCGTGGTCGGCAGCGTCGCAGGCGTGCAGACCGGCCCCCGTTTCGGTGGCCAGATCGGCGACCTTGTCGGGGCTGCGCGCGGCCAGCGAAACCTTGAGGCCGTTTTGCGCAAACAGGCGCGCCAGCGATGCGCTGAGGCCGGACCCGGTGCCCACGATCAGGGCGTGCTTGTAATTCGGGGTCATTGTCATCTCCCTTTCGTATTTTGGCGATCATGCCTTGGCGGGCGGCGAAACCAAAACGATTCGGATCGACGAAACCTGTTGACGGCGCCGTTATGGGCGTCAGGGTAGAAAACATCGTCAGCATGCTGGAGGCCAGAATGTCCGAACCCGTTATCGCCCAAAAGGCACCGTTTCCCGTCGAGGTGGAAGAAGGAAAATCCTATTTCTGGTGCTCGTGCGGGAAGTCGACAAATCAACCTTTCTGCGATGGATCGCACAAGGGCAGCGAATTTTCCCCCGTCAAACACACGGCCGAAAAAGATGGCAAGCTGTTCTTTTGCGGTTGCAAGAAATCCGACAAGTCGCCGCTTTGCGACGGCACCCATTCGCGGATGTGACGCCGGACGCGCGGTTTAGACCAAAGGCGCCTCGGCGGCGCCGAATGCAAATGCGGGCGGTGCGATCAGCTTGCCGCCCTGCCACGCACCCAGGTCCAGGCCGGACGGCAGGGGCCATTCGTCGCCATTTTCCAGATCCAGCGTTTTCGGGACCCCGCGTCCGGCGGCGGGGGCATTGTCCGACAGCCTGAAATCCCCAGACACCGGGTCGATGAACCCGGGCGCATCCGAAAGGCCGCCGTCGATCCCATATCCGGCGTCGGCCAGCGCCTGCGGAAATTCGGGGTGGGCGACCATGTCGTTCTGAAACCGGATGTTCAGCTCGCGCCAGGCTTTGGTGAAGCGGCTGTCGATATCCGGGCCGTCCTTGTCGCCGAAAAAGCCCGCCGGGCCATCGCAGGCATCGTTCGGAAAATCGGCCGGGTCGCAATATTGAATCGCGTTGTTGAAGTGGCGCGCACTGCGCAGGCGCTTGTTCTTAATATAGGGAGAGCGCAGGAAAAAGCTGTTGTTGAAAAGGTAGTTCAGCCCGTTGGTCGGCTTGGGGTTGCGTTCCGTTTTCCAGACCGCGCCGCCGTTATGGCCGAAATCGGGGGTCGGAATGCTGTCGAACCAGCCAGTATTGCCGAACCAATAGGTGTAGGCCATGCGCTTGCATTCGATGGAAAACCACTTGTGACAATTGAAGACCTGATTGTGGAACACCCACCAGTTTGTCGCGCCGTATTCAGGTTCGATGGCGTTGTCCCGGATATAGCTGAAGTGGTTCCGATAGATGCGAACATCGCGGTTTTGGCGGCGTGACCGGCCCTCGGAATCCGAGTGGTAGAGATGAATGGCGTTAAACGCGTGCTCGACCCTGCAATCGCGGATCGTGACGCCGCCGCGGATGCCGTCGGCGCGAAAGAAATCACCATCAAAGGCGCGCCCGTCATCGTCCTTGATCGGGATGTTTGCGTGAATTTTCGGCCAGGGAATATCGTTCCAGATACGTCCGCGTTCGATGTCTTGCGTCCATGAACAGCGCTCGATCAGCAGTCCGTACGTGCCGGAGCCATCGGCGAAAATCGCGAAGGATCCTTCCTGCATGTCCAGATCGGCCAGCGTGATATCGCGGCAGTCGCGGATCGCGATACCCGTCGGCCAGCACCCGCGAAAGGCCGCGCCTTGCAGCCGGATATGGCGGCAGTTCTGAAAGATCAGATGTCCATCGGGACCAAGCGTGTAGACACCGGGGTACCGGCCGGCTGCCAGGAGACGACGCGCTTCGCCATTGGCTTCGTCCTGAAAGTCCTCATAACGACGCTGCCCATCGAAGATGACCCCGGCCTGTCCGATGATCGAGATCGGGTTTTCAGGGGTGCCGCGCTTCCACCGGATTTTGAGACGCGGGTAGCGGCCGGGCGCCAGCATGATCCGGTCGCCGGGCCGGGCTGTATCGACGGCATCTGCAAATGTGTTCGGTCTGGCCGGAATATCGCCCATCGCCTGTTCCCCCTTTTCGGCTTGGAACCGAGTCTCTCACAGGTCGCGATGCGCGGACAAGTCAGGGCGCAACTTGCCGGGTCATGGCGTCGATCAGATCGCCAAGCTGTGCCAGGCACCGGTCATCGGACAGGCGATGATCGGCGTCTTTCAACAGGATCAGCCGGGCGTCGGGACAGTCGATGTGATCAAACAGCCGATGGGCAACGCTGACCGGCACGTCGGGATCGGCGGTCCCGTGCATCAGCCGAACCGGGAAGGGCAGGGGCAGGGGCAGAGGCGACCGCAGAACCAGATGATCGCGCCCGTCGTCCAGCAGGCGGCGCGTGATAACATAGGGATCGCCTGAATATTCCGACGCCAGAGCGGTCTGGCCCTCATCCTGGATGCTTTGTCGTTGCGCCGGTGTCAGACCGGCCTGCAAGCCATCCTCGGTAAAATCCGGGGCGGCGGCGAGCCCGATCAGCCCCGCCATCCGTTCGGGAAACCGCCGGGCTAGCAACAGTGCGATCCAGCCACCCATTGACGAGCCGATCAGAATTTGCGGCCCGGTTGTCAGGCGGGTCAAAATCTCGGCCGCATCGTTCGCCCAGTCGCCGATACAGCCGTCCTCGAACCGGGCCGAGGACAGGCCGTGGCCGCGATAGTCAAAGCGCACAAAGGCGCGGCCGCGGCGCGTTGCCCAGTCTTGCAGCCAGGTCGCCTTCAGCCCGGTCATGTCCGATTTGAAGCCGCCCAGAAAAATCAGCCCGGGCAAATTTGCGCAATCGCCTTCTGCGGGCAAACTGTGATAAGCGATACGTCTGTTGGTGGATATCTCCAGGTAGGCTGCTTGGTTCATGACGGTTTCGTCCTTTCGCACTGGCCATGGCCCCGGCACAGACGGCCTGGTTCCAGAGAGTGACTATATGCCCGCCGATCGCACAGCCAATGCGTCGCGACCTTTAACCGTGCTGCAGGTCGTCCCCCGTTTGGAAATGGGTGGGGTCGAGCGTGGGACGCTGGAGATTGTCGAGGCGATTGCCGATGCCGGTGGACGTCCGCTGGTGGCAACCGCGGGGGGTCAGCTGGAATTCCGGGTCGAGCGCGCGGGCGGCGAGATTTTCCACATGAATGCCGACAGCAAGAACCCGGCCACCATGTGGCAGAACGCCCGGCTGATGAAACGGTTGATCCGCGAGGAAGGGGTCGACGTGGTGCACGCGCGCTCGCGTGCCCCGGCCTGGTCGGCCTATTGGTCGACGCGGCGCACCGGCACCCCGTTCGTGACCACCTATCACGGGACCTATAACGAGGATTTCATCGGCAAGCGGCTGTACAATTCGGTGATGGCGCGCGGGCGGCCGGTGATTGCGATATCGGACTTTATTCACAACCTGATCCGCGAGCGCCACCGGGTGCCGGACGAACAGATCGTTACAATACCGCGCGGCGCCGACATCACGGTTTTTGCCGAAGAAGCGGTTGGAAACGAGCGTGCGATCAAGCTGGCCGAGCAGTGGGGAATTATCGAAGACCCGCGGGCTGTTGTACTGATGCCGGGGCGCCTGACCCGCTGGAAGGGCGGCGAAAGCGTGATTGACGCGGCCGCCCGGCTGAAGGAAATGCGCGGACCGGATTTCGTCGTGGCGATGGTCGGCGACGATGATGACAGCGGTTTCGAAGGTGTCCTGCAAAAGCGGATCGACCAGACGGGAGCAGGCGATGTCGTCTATCTGGTCGGCGGTGTTTCGGACATGGCCGCGGCCTATAAGCTGGCATCGGTCGTAATCTCGGCCTCGATCGAACCCGAGGCGTTTGGCCGGGTTGTCGTCGAAGCACAGGCGATGAGCCGCCCGGTCATTGCCACTGCCCATGGCGGCGCGCGCGAAACGGTCAGCCACGGCGAAAGCGGATGGCTTTATCCGCCGGGAGATGACGAAGTTCTGGCGGCGACGATCCACCAGGCACTGGAGATGGACCCCTCGGACCGCGCCCATATGGGTTTGGCGGGCCGGGCGCGCATCCACTCGAGCTATACGGTGTCTGCAATGCAGCGCGCGACGCTGAACATCTATGAACAGGTTGCGGGCAGGACCTTTCAGGATCTGGTCTAGCCACTGGCGCTGGATGCTGCCGACATCGTGATGCTTTGCCGGTCTTCGGCCACGGGCACCAGGGAATATGGGCGCCAAGGACTGCGGGCACCAAGTATGGTGTCCAGCGTAGATTCGGGTATTCTATGTAGGGTTGGGAAGGGGCCGAATCGGTATGATCAGGGCGAACTCCAAAAAGATGAAAACCGCTGCATTTGCTGTGCTTGCCGTCGTCATGGGGCTGACGGCGTGCGCGCCAATTGAGGCGGGGTTTGATACCGGATCGCTGCCGGGTGTGGGCGCGATCGAAAGCGATACGCTGACGGTTGGCGAGGACGTAAGCGCCGCCGAATTGTCCGCAGCGCCGGAGGTTTATAACCTGAAGGGTATTGCGGTCTGGAACGGCGGCCGCACGGTGCCGGGCATCTGGGTTGCGCATCCAACAGCGACCAAACCGATGGATGTGCGGATCGTGCACACGGCCACCGGCAAGTCGGTTGTCGGGCGCCTGCTGCATGCCAAGAACCGTCCGGGGAACAATCAGGTCACATTGTCGTCGGACGCGGCTGCGGCGCTGGGTCTGGAGCCGCGCCGCCGGGCGCGTCTTTCGATTGTCGCGCTGTTGCCGGGCGATCTGGCAACACGGCGCAGCCGGCAGGGCGCCGAACGGTCGGCCCGTGCGGCGCTGACCGGATTTGCCGCGACCTTGGACAATGACCGTTTGGCGCAACTTGTTGGCGCGCTGATGCGGGGCATGGGATACCGGACCGAGTTTGAAGACGGTTTGATCGCCAACGATGGCGGCGCGGGGATCCGGGCCAAGCTGGCGGGCAAAGGTGCGCCGGACATTCGGGTCGCTGTGCGATCGGGCGGCAACAAGCGGATTTCCGGCGGCGAATTGGCCGCATTCGGTAAGGCGCTGCGCACGGACGGATCGGTCGGTTTGGTTGTGTCGGTGCCGGGCTTTGGCAAAGATGTCCGGCGAAGCGGGCTGATGGGCGGTGCCTTTGTCGAGATGCTGGACCTTGACGGTTTGCTGGACCTTTGGGTCGACCGCTATCAGGACGTTGCGGCCGTTGATCGCGAACTGATGCCGCTGAAGCCGGTCTATTTCCTGGCCGGGAACTGACCAGGCGCGGGCTGCGAGCGGCCGCCCCGCTTCTATCGGGTTGAAACGCGCTTTGGTTCCCTAGAGCACGTTTCGATCTGATTGAATCAGATCGGGCGCCCTAAGTCGTTGATTGGCCGCACTTTCGCGACGCCTGACTGATGCAGTCAGGCTGGAAAGTGCTCTAGAACTCTGCCAGAACGGCATCGATCCGATCCCGGTTGACGGCGCTGCCGTCGAATTCACGCGGCAGACGCGCGCCTGGATTGTCCTGAACTCCCAAAATGGCGCGGGCCAGCAGGGCCCGCTGGCGCCGTTTTGGAAAGCGGGGCAGCGCATCGCGAAGCAAAGAGATGTAGGCGGCATCGTCCAGCGCCGCGACCTTGGACCGCCGCAACTGTTGCTGATCAATGGCCGCCGTGACCAGAAACGCGACGGTTCCGTCCTGGCACCAGGCAACGGGGGTGGTTGTTTCTGACAACAATTGCATCTGGGCCGGGATCCAGGGCTGGCGCCAGTGTAGATAATCCTGCTGCACGATGATCGACCGGCCCGCCATGAGGTGCGGGAAAAATGTCGCCGCGATATGGTCGGCCCCCTTCGGAGATTTCGCAGCGTCGATGAACAGGATTTCGATCGGGCCATCGGTCCAGTTGGTGCGCCGGATATCGCCCTGACGCAGATCGACAAAGTCTTGCCACGGTGCCAGCAGCGTGCGGACGGCGTGCAGCATGTCGTTGCCCGCGAAAGGGGCGATCCCGGCTGGATAGAGATAGCGGTCCTTTTGTGGATCGGACAACGTGAAGTGATCGAAGGCGGCCAGCCTGGTTTTGCGCCCCGCATCGGCGATGCCCGCGGCCAGCCGTGCGGTCGATCCGCCGGCAAAACACCCCAGATCGCAGACCGCGCCCGAGCCATCGGCATAGTCGCGTGTCAGCCAGTAGAGAAGACTGCCTTCTTCCTCGGTCAGCATCGTCTTGATGCGCATCGCGGCGTCGGGCACGGCGGTGCGCAGCCAGGGCCGTTTGTCAAATGGCGCAGGGGGGCTTGCGGGAGGCGGTGCGGGGGCAGTTGCGGCGGTCATCGCGGGTTCCGGGTGAAAGGGTTCAGTTTGGCAGGTGCCGGTTCTGCACAGGTTAACGCGCCGGGCCAGGGGGCGGATATAGCGAACATTCAATTGGCGGCTGCCAGAACAATTTCGGATCAATCAGGCTTGCGAAGGATCGGAAAGCGACCTGCCTACTGGAAGTTTTCCGGTTCAATCCGAACCGAAAGTGATCCAAGGGCCGTCAATGAAAGTCGCGGCTGGGAAACAGTTGCTTGGCTTGTTCGCGCGGGTGGCGCGCACGCGGCGGGCGCCGCTGGGGGATTGGGCGTTTGCCTTCATCGGCACGCGGGTTCGTCGTGTCCGGCATGCCCAACCGGTCCAGGATATGCGAAAGATCCTCGATCCGCCAGGCAATCAGGTGGTGCACGGAACCTTCGCGCTGCAATTGCCCTGTCACGCGAAGCAGCCGCCCGGCAATGACGGCCCGGCGAAACCGCTCGTAAGTCTTGGGCCAGACGATAACATTCGCGATGCCGGTTTCGTCCTCTAGAGTCAGGAAAATAACGCCAGAGGCGGTGCCGGGGCGCTGACGCGTGATCACCAGTCCGGCCACGCGCACCCGCGCCCGGTCCAGGGTCTGCGGCAAGTGTGCGCAGGTCAGCGTCTGCATGGGAGGACGTGCAGGGCGTGCAAGGTGTGGGGGGCGCGCAAGAACATATAGAGAACATATAGGCGGCAGGGGGAAGGTCAAGTGCCCAGGCGGTTTGAAGATTACAGGTGCGATCGCCGGATGGGCAGGACCGTCATCTGGGGAGAAGGACACTCGGGCGCCCGGCGGCCAAATGGCCTGTTGGGCTGTGCCCCGAACGGGGCCGGTCCATAGGGTGCGGCCGGCGGTGCCGGCGGCCTGGACATTCTTTCGTGGCTGTCCCGATGGCGGTGCCACCGGCCCGGCCCTGCCACGAACGGGCGCGGGGATATCAAGAGCTCTTGCAGGGCGCTGCGCGAAACGCCGGATCAGGCTGCCCGAAGGCCGCCCCGCTGGTCGATCCGGTTCGATTCTGCCGCCGACCGCGCGAGCGAGAATGGGGTGCTTTGATTAAAATCGCATGAATTTCGGGCGCCCGACCGGGGCCGGGGCCGATGGGAAAGATGGCGCCCGGGTCGGGGACATGGCGCAGCTGCCTCTGCCACGCTACTTAGACGCGTTATCTTACAGCTTATGGATGGCCACACGCGCAGCCACCGCAAACCGGCCTTGCGCGGGTCCGGGCCCATTTCCATTGCCCGTGCGGGATGTGCGGGTTACTGCATGCAACTGTATGCAATTTGCCGGTCTTCTCACCCCGAAACTGTTGCTGACGCTTGCGATGGCAGGTGTGGGCGCCTTGGTGTTCTGGCTGTTGACGCTGCCGCTGCCATTGCTGCTGGGGCCGATGTTCGCCTGCCTGATCGCGGCGTTGTCAGGGGCGCCGATGCAGGGCGTGCCGAGAATATCAGAAGCGATGCGTCCGGTCCTGGGCGTCGCCGTGGGCGCCTCGCTGACGCCGGAGCTTTTCGCCCGGCTTGACGAAATGGCGCTGTCCGTCGCCCTGATCCCGCCCTTCATCGCGGTCATCGGCCTGATCGGCTATCCCTATTTCCGCCGGATCTGGGGATACGATCCGGCGACCAGCTATTATTCGGCCATGCCGGGCGGATTGCAGGATATGGCGATCTTCGGCGAGGAGGCAGGCGGCAATGTCCGGGCGCTGTCGCTGATCCACACGACGCGGGTGCTGGTCATCGTCTCGGCCATGCCGTTCCTGATCACCTGGTTATGGGGGCTGTCGCTGACCGGCCCGCCGGGCGCACCGGCCAGTGCCGTGCCGCCCCTGCAATATGTCGTCATGCTGGTCTGCGCCGCCATCGGCTGGTGGGGCGGGGTACGCGCCGGATTGTTCGGGGCGCCGATCCTGGGGCCGTTGATCGTTGCCGGGATCGCATCGATGAGCGGACTTCTGACTGTGCGCCCGCCCGCCGAGGCGATGTTGGTCGCACAGTTCTTTCTGGGTCTTGGGATCGGCGTGAAATATGCTGGGATCACCATGGTCGAGATCCGCCGTCATCTGGCCGCGGCCCTCGGCTATTGTGTGATCCTGGCCGTGTTGAGCGTGATCTTTGCCGAGATCGTCATCCAGTCCGGGCTGGCGGGCCCGATGGAGGCGATCATCGCCTTCGCCCCGGGAGGGCAGGCAGAAATGGTTCTGCTGGCCATCATCGCCGGAACCGATATGGCCTATGTCGTGACCCATCACCTCGTCCGGATCGTGGTGGTGATCATCGGCGCACCGATCATTGCCCGGTTGATGCGGTGACGATTTCCAACTTGCCTCCGCGCCCGACTGCCGTATGCACTTTGAATGGCACATGCGGATCATTGCATCGTTGATCTGACACGCCGGCATCTGCCGGCGATGACGACGATGCGGCGCCGGACCCAGGCCGATCACCATCTGCTTATGCCTGATGTGTTCAAGAAGACCGTGGACAAGGCGGTGATCCGCGCGGATCTGCTGGGATATCTGCCGTCCTGGTGGCCGCTGCAAACTCGCACTTCCTTTGCGCGCGGCTGCTTTGAGGACGAGGTGCTGGCCGGGTATGTCCTCTATCGGCAGGGCGACCGTGACAACAGCGGGATGTTCACCACAAGAAAAATCGTCTTGATCAACGATATTGCCGTCGATCCGGCCCGCCGCGGCCGCGGCATTGCCCGTGCGCTGATCCGCGATGTTGCCGCCCGGACCGGCGGGAATGACGGAGAGGCTGAATTGAACGCGACGATTTGGGAAGGCAACGCCGCCTCGCACAGGGCCTTTGCCGCCGAGGGATTTCTGCCCCGAAATAGGACCGTCTCATTGCCGTCCAAGACCAGGGAACCAGATGGAACGTAAGGACCGGATCGACGCGTTCGGCGCGATGGTGCTGATCACCTTTTCATTCCTGATGGGGATCAATCAGGTGATGATCAAATTGGTGAATGCCGGGTTCTCGCCGGTGTTTCAGGCAGGCCTGCGGTCGGCCTGCGCGCTTTTGCCCGTGCTTTTATATGCCATGCTGACCCGTAAGCGGCTGTCGGTCACGGACGGTTCGCTGATCCCGGGCATCATTTGCGGTTTCTTGTTCTCGTTCGAGTTTCTGCTGCTGTTCACAGCGTTCGAGTACACCGCCGTCAGCCGTGCTTCGGTCCTGTTCTACACCATGCCGGTCTGGGTCGCGATCGCCGCCCATTGGCTTTTGCCGGGCGAGCGCCTGACGCCGCGCCGCCTGTTGGGGCTGGCGCTGGCGGTTGCCGGCGTGGCCTGGGCCCTGCTCGACCGGCCGGGGGAGACCATGGCAGGCTCGCTGAAAGGCGATGTCATGTGCATTGTCGGATCGATGTGCTGGGCCGGTATCGCGCTGATGGCGCGGTTGACCAAATTCTCCAAAGCCGAACCGGAAATGCAGCTGAGCTATCAGCTTGCGGTGTCGGCGCCGGTTCTGTTGCTGGCAGCACCGCTCTTCGGCGATGTGATCCGCGACGTGACACCGATGATCATCGGCCTCTTCACGTTCCAGGTCCTGGCGGTTGTGGCCTTCGGGATGCTGACCTGGTTCTGGGTGCTGCGCCGGTATCCGGCCTCGGACATGACGGCGTTCAGCTTTCTCGCGCCACTGTTCGGAGTGCTGGGCGGCTGGTTAGGGTCCGTGGACAATCAGGATTCCCATTTGATCTGATTTCTGATTCAAACTTTCGAAACGGAGGTTTGAATGAACGAGCAGCGGTTTGTGGTGACAGATGTTTTGTGGCAGCGGCTTGAACCCCACCTTCCAGGCAAAGCCAGCGACAGCGGCGTGACCGCGAAGAATAACCGGCTGTTTGTGGAGGCTGTGTTCTGGCGTGTGCGCACGGGGTCACCGTGGCGTGACCTGCCGCCCGCTTTTGGAAATTGGAACAGCCAGTTCCGGCGCTTCCGGCGATGGGCCAAAGCAGGTGTTTTCGAGAGTCTTTTCAAGGCGGTGAGTGATGACCCCGACCTTGAATATGCGCTTATCGATGGCACCATTGTTCAGGTTCACCAGAAAGCCACCGGCGCAAAAGGGGGGCTCAGGCTCAGGCCATCGGACGCTCGCGTGGCGGGCTGACGACCAAGATCGTAGCGCTGGTCGATGCGCTTGGGAACCTGGTGCGGTTCCTGCTTCTGCCGGGACAGGCGCACGATATGAAGGGTGTCGCGCCGCTGATCAAAGATGTTTCGTTCGATGCCCTGCTCGCGGACAGGGCATTTGACGCGAATTGGCTGCTGAAAGAACTCGATGCGCGCGGCGCAACCGCCGTGATCCCGCCTAAGGGCAATCGAAAGATAAAGCGCGCCTACGACATTGAGGTCTACAAATGGCGGCATCTCGTCGAAAACTACTTCGCAAAGATAAAGGAATTCAGAGGCATAGCCACGCGGTACGACAAAACTGATTGCAGCTACGCCGCCTGCTGGAACCTCGCTGCTGCGCTCATCGCGTCAAGATGAATGTCCACAGACCCTAGTTCTGGACGAAGAGATCACCCTGTCGATCGTCGGCGCGCTTGTTCTGGTCGGCGCCGGGATCGCCCTGATCAGTTGGCGGCCGAAGGCAAAGGCTGTCCCGGGCGGCACCTGAACCGATCTGCGTGGGAGAGATGGCCGGGGCAAGGTGGCTGGTGTAAATTGGCTGTGCGGCCAGTCTCCAGCTAGCCGGTC
Source organism: uncultured Limibaculum sp. (assembly GCA_951813525.2). Taxonomy (GTDB): domain Bacteria; phylum Pseudomonadota; class Alphaproteobacteria; order Rhodobacterales; family Rhodobacteraceae; genus Thermohalobaculum. Next base: position 128,377 of record CATOTJ020000001.1, on the reverse strand, counting down.
TGCGCCAAATTTCCCTGTAAACAGGGAAAATACAGGGAAAAATCGCGAAATACACCGAATGGTGTTTGTTGCACGTTGAAACTGTAAAAGAAAACAGTAGTTTGCGCTCGAATTCCCTAAGTTCATTAACAGGGAAATTCCGTTCCGATATTAGTGAATTTAGTGGAACTAACAGGGATGGGATACTGAAGCTAACCTATGCGACATGATGATTTAGCTGCCCGAAATCCCTAGAGCCGACGTTCCAGCGAAGTGCGGCGAATGCCCGGAATGAGCCCATTTTGCCAATTGCTGCGTGATGGCTGGACGTCTGCTATCGGATGAGTGGCTTTTTTCCTGGGGCGGTTGGAGTTCTCGTCATCTGACAATGGGTTCGCGTTGTAATGGATCGGAACCTGTGATATCTTCACTGCGTGAAGTGCCTTCGAAACATAACCACAACACTGCCTGTTCTTCTGGTCTTTATGACGGGGCTAGGCAGCGCTGCGCATGCTCTATTGATGGGTTGCGTTGGTGGGCATTGTGACGAGCACAAGGTCATGCCCATGCTCGAAAACCACACTGGCCACGATTTGGGGGAATCGACAGGCAGCACACCGCTTGGATCGGATGGTATAGAGCATGACGAATGCAATCCATTCCTGTGCAATTCTCTCGTGCTAATACTGCAAACTTCCGACGCCGTTTTTGGCCAATCCGATGCCGTATTGGGTTGGCAAGTTGGCCACCTTTCGACTCTGGAAGAGCCGGACAACCCGGACAGACCACCCAACCTTTGAATCAGGATTTCACCGCTGTTTGCGTAAGTGATCAGCGTTTTTGAACGGTCGCTGAAATACTGCGGCCCGCCCCTGTTTCACAAGGTCAGGACCAATCCATGAACCAAAAATACATCGTGATCGGCGCGTGTGCCGTGGCAGCCGTCGCTGCATACTTCGTTCTTCGACCCGGTCCCGCAGAGGAAGTCGCGCAAGCGGCACCTGTTGAAGGTAACGCAATTGTCGCGATCCGGATGCCGCCAATCGACGGCAATGCAGCGATAGGCCAACGCATATTCGAGAATGCCTGTACCGCCTGTCACGGCACCAACGCTGTTGGTGTTGAGGGCGCAGGACCACCATTGATCCATGTTATCTATGAGCCCAGCCATCACGCCGACGAATCCTTTCAGCGCGCTGTCGCGAACGGAGTCAGAAGCCATCACTGGCGCTTTGGTGACATGCCGCCGGTCGAAGGCTTGACCCGTGGTGAGGTTGCCATGGTCATCGCCTACATCCGCGAAATCCAGCGCGCGAACGGAATAAACTAGAGCACCGTCCCGACATTCTGACTCACTGTGGGCATTGAAAGTACAGTGAAAACAGAAAGCTGGCTGCGTCGTTTTGTTTCGGGAGACAAAGCCGACGCTCTAGGCGGCGTCTTCATTTAAGCGAGCCAGGCCATTGTGCATGCGAGGGATACGAAGGCTCGGAAGGACGATATAGTCTTTTCGCACCGTAGGGCTATGCGGCGGAAGCGTTTGATCCTATTGAAGAAACATTCGACAAGGTGGCGTTCTTTGTAGAGCGACCAATCGATTGCCTTTTGTGCTGTTCGCGTCGGATTTTGCTTGATCTGCGCCTTTGCATCAAGTTCATCAACGATGAAGGCCCGCAGGTAATCAGCATCATAAGCCGCATCTGCCATGACGTGCCCGACGCCCGAAAACCCCTCGATCAAGCCGCACGCCTGAGGGCAATCACCCCACTGACCGGGCGTAATCGTGAAGCGGATCGGCAGGCCAAGCGCGTCGACTGCGGCGTGGATTTTCGTGGTCAGGCCGCCTTTGGAGCGTCCGATTGCGTGAGTTTCAGCCCCCCTTTTGCGCCGCTGGCGTCTGCATGGGCCTTGCAAATGGTCGCATCGATAAGGACGTATTCGAAATCCGGATCAGCGCTTAACGCTTTGAAAAGACTCTCCCAAATGCCCGCATGTGTCCACCGCCGGAACCGGCAATGTGCGGTCCGCCAGTTGCCCAGTTCAGGCGGAAGATCACGCCAGGGCGAGGCTGTACGAGCCAACCACAGGATTGCATCAAGGAAAAGCCTGTTGTCTGTCGCCGTGCGCCCTCGGTCGCCTTTTTTGCCGGGGACAAGCGGTTCAATCTGCGCCCATTGCGCGTCCGTCAGGGTTCGTCTGCTCAAGATCACCTCCGTTTTCGACCTTGAATCAAATCCCAACCAGTTTGGGAACCCCCTAAATGAAGACGCCGCCTAAAGGATACCCCGATGAAAAAACTTGCCACATTTGCTTTGATGACCGCTCTTGCCACCAGTGCATTTGCACATTCCCGAGTGGATACCACGATGCCTGAAAATGGCGCAACAGTTGCGGAGGTTCCCGCCGAAATCAGCTTTGACTTCGCTGCCGACATCCGTCTGACACGGGTGAACATGATCCATCAGGATCATCCACCCGTCAGGCTTGATCTCGGGGACCAGACCAGCTTTGAACAGGAATTCACGCTCCCGCTTCAAGGTATGGGCGAAGGCACCTATCGCATTGAATGGCGGGGATTGGGTTCAGACGGGCACGCCATGCAAGGCGAATTCTCGTTCAAGGTGGAATGATCATGCCGGACATCTGGGGAATAGCCGCGATCTTCGCCAAACTGATGCTGTATTATGGCGTCGTTGGGTCGACCGGGCTTGTGGTCATTCTGGCGGCCTTTCAAAATCTGGTGCTGCCACTAAGCGGCCGGATCAGGGCGAAGGCTGTGGTTTTGGCGGGACTTTCCATTTTCGCAGCGATGTTCGGCTTCATGCTGCGCGGGGCCGCCCTGACAGGTGGAGCCGATGGCATGACGGATCCCGAAATGCTCGGGCTGTTGTGGCAAACACCGGCTGGTGACGTCCTGGTCTATCGGCTCACTGGTGCGGCACTCATAATCTCGGGAATGTTCATTCCCCGTTTTGGGCGGTGGGTTTCACTTGCTGGCGGGACCATTGCCTTATGGTCCTTTACAAAAATCGGACACGTACCTGACCTGCAGCTAACTGGTGTGCGCCTGCTCCTTCTATTGCACCTTCTGGGTGTCGCGTTCTGGATCGGTATCCTTGGGCCACTGCGGAACCTTGCACGCCAATCAGAACACCTGGACAACGCGGCCCTGCTGGGGCATCGTTTTGGTCAAACCGCGGCGGTGGTTGTCCCCGTGCTGATCTTGGCAGGCCTATTGATGGCTTGGCTGTTGTTGGGCGATCTGTGGGCGCTGGTGTCAACGGGCTACGGGCAAGTTCTTTTGTTCAAGCTGGTTCTGGTGGGAATGGTGCTGACATTGGCTGCCGCAAACAAACTTCGTTTTGTTCCCGCCATGCAGGCTGGGGACAGCAAAGCCGCGCAGCATCTGGTGCACTCCATCGAAATTGAAACAGCAGTCATACTGGTGGTGCTTGCCGCAACTGCAACGCTCACCAGTGTCCTGACACTTCCGAACTGAGGATTTCCATGAACAGACGAGAATTCCTGATCACGACAAGCGTGGCGGCATTGGCTCCGCGCATCACACTTGCATCAACTCCAGCGGAACTTGTTGCGCAGCCGGTCAGCGCACAAATCCTGCCCGACGGGGAACCGGCAACGCCGATGCTGGGTTTCAACGGCAGCACACCCGGACCAGTGCTGCGGACCCGTCAGGGCGACGTCTTTGATATCCGGTTCCTAAACCAGATCGGAGAGGGATCGGCGGTGCATTGGCACGGGCTGCGTATCGACAATGCAATGGATGGCGTTCCGGGCCTGACGCAAGACGTCGTCGAAGCGGATGCCGGGTTCACCTACCGTTTCCGTGCGCCGGATGCTGGCACCTACTGGTATCACTCGCATAACCGGTCCTGGGAACAGGTTGCCAAGGGGCTCTATGGCCCGTTGATCGTGGAAGAGTTGACGCCACCGGACGTGGATCACGATCTGATCGTGTTGATTGATGATTGGCGCATGACCGAAAACGCCACACTCGCCGATGGTTTCGAAAACATGCACGACCAGGCGCATCAGGGTCGGCTTGGCAATTATGCCCGTGCGATTGTCGAACCGAACACGCCGGTCCGTCGCGGTGATCGTGTGCGCTTGCGGCTAATCAACGTCGCCACAGATCGGATTTTCCCGGTTGAGCTTGAAGGCATTGAAGGCAACGTGGTTGCCTTGGACGGCATGCCGCTTTCTGATCTACAGGAGCCATCCGGCCTCATTTTGGCCCCGGCCCAGCGAGCCGACATCATCGCGGATGTCACTTCTTTAGACCAGATTTCCTTCATATTCCCCACGCAGGATGGCCCCTACCGTTTGGGCGAAATCGCGGTGGCAGGTGAGAACACGGAACGGGAACCGTCAGAGATTTCTTCGCTGCCACCAAACGAGACGGTACAGCCCGACTTCGACAACGCCGTTTCCCTGACCCTCACCATGGAAGGCGGGGCCATGAGCCGCCGCATGATGCAAGGTATGATGGGTGGCGATATCTGGGCGTTCAACGGGCAGTCCGGTCTGACGGATACCCCTTTCCATAAGTTCGAACATGGGCAGACAGCGCGTATCCGTCTGGTGAACGACACCCGTTTCCCGCATGGCATCCATCTGCACGGGCATCATTTCTTTGAGGTCAGGGCTGACGACGGTCTGGGCGCTTTCCGGGACACAACCCTTGTGGACGCGGGTGAGACCCGCGACATCGTTTGCGTTTTCGACAATCCCGGCAAATGGCTGTTGCATTGTCACATGCTGGGGCATCAGGCGGCCGGTATGAAAACATGGATGGAAGTCGCATGAAATGCCTTCTGATCATCGTTTCTTGCAGTGTCGCGACCGGTGCAATCGCCGGTCACGAATTGGATGACCGGGATTTGATCAATGGTCAGACCCTCTACGCCGAAAAATGCGCATCCTGCCATGGGGCCAGTCTTGAAGGGCAACCCAACTGGCGCACGCCTGATGAAAACGGCGTTCTGCCAGCCCCACCGCATGATGAAACCGGGCATACATGGCACCACGATAACCAGCGTCTCTTCGAATACACTCGGCTTGGTGGCGGGGAAGCATTGGCTGCGCAAGGTGTCACCGGCTTTACCAGCGGCATGCCAGGGTTTAGCAACGCGCTGACATTCTGAATCACTGTGGGCATTGAAAGTACAGTGAAAACAGAGAGTTGGGTGCGTCGTTTTGTTTCAGAAAACAAAGCCGACGCTCTAGGATCTGTGGACATTCACCTTGAAGCTATGAGTGTTGCGGCGAGGTTCCAACACGCAGTGTAACTGCAATCCGTTTTGTCATATCTTGTGGCTATGCCTCTGAACTCTTTGATTTTTGGGAAGTAATTCTCTACCAAGTGTCGCCACTTGTAGACCTCTGCGTCATATTCACGCTGGATTTTCCGGTTGGCTTTGGGAGGGATCACAGCGGTTGCCCCACGCGCGTCAAGGTCTTGCAAGAACCAATCCGCATCAAACGCCTTATCCGCCATTAATGCATCGAATGAAATGCCCTTGATCAGGGGCGCGACACCCTTCATGTCATGCGCCTGACCGGGCAGCAGCAGGAACTTGACCAGATTTCCAAGCGCGTCGACCAGCGCCACAATTTTGGTCGTCAGTCCGCCGCGCGAGCGCCCGATGGCCCGAGCCTGAGTTCCCCTTTTGCGCCGCTCGCCTTCTGGTGTGCCTGAACGATTGTACCGTCGATAAGCGCGTATTCAAGGTCTGGGTCTCGGCTCATCGCTTTGAAAAGACTCTCAAATATGCCGGATTTAGCCCACCGACGAAATCGTCGAAACTGGCTATTCCAATGCCCAAATGCAGGGGGTAGGTCGCGCCACGGAGACCCAGTGCGTACCCGCTAGGAAACAGACGATTGTCCTTCGCCGTGGACCCGGCATCGCCGATCTTTCCGGGAAGATGTTGCTCAAGACGCTGCCAAAGAACATCCGACACCACAAACCGATGCTCGTTCATTCAAACCTCCATTTTGGAAACTTGAATCAGAAATCAAACCAATTGGAAATCCTGAATGTCCACAGACCCTAGGCGGCGTCTTCATTTAAGCGAGCCAGGCCATTGTGCATGCGAGGGATACGAAGGCTCGGAAGGACGATATAGTCTTTTCGCACCGTAGGGCTATGCGGCGGAAGCGTTTGATCCTATTGAAGAAACATTCGACAAGGTGGCGTTCTTTGTAGAGCGACCAATCGATTGCCTTTTGTGCTGTTCGCGTCGGATTTTGCTTGATCTGCGCCTTTGCATCAAGTTCATCAACGATGAAGGCCCGCAGGTAATCAGCATCATAAGCCGCATCTGCCATGACGTGCCCGACGCCCGAAAACCCCTCGATCAAGCCGCACGCCTGAGGGCAATCACCCCACTGACCGGGCGTAATCGTGAAGCGGATCGGCAGGCCAAGCGCGTCGACTGCGGCGTGGATTTTCGTGGTCAGGCCGCCTTTGGAGCGTCCGATTGCGTGAGTTTCAGCCCCCCTTTTGCGCCGCTGGCGTCTGCATGGGCCTTGCAAATGGTCGCATCGATAAGGACGTATTCGAAATCCGGATCAGCGCTTAACGCTTTGAAAAGACTCTCCCAAATGCCCGCATGTGTCCACCGCCGGAACCGGCAATGTGCGGTCCGCCAGTTGCCCAGTTCAGGCGGAAGATCACGCCAGGGCGAGGCTGTACGAGCCAACCACAGGATTGCATCAAGGAAAAGCCTGTTGTCTGTCGCCGTGCGCCCTCGGTCGCCTTTTTTGCCGGGGACAAGCGGTTCAATCTGCGCCCATTGCGCGTCCGTCAGGGTTCGTCTGCTCAAGATCACCTCCGTTTTCGACCTTGAATCAAATCCCAACCAGTTTGGGAACCCCCTAAATGAAGACGCCGCCTAGGGCTTACCCCCTTTCTGAACCCTGCTTTGCAAGGGTATGCCTGAACAGACGGGGCCGGCCCGACCCGGTCGGCCCCGGATGGCGACCCAACAAGCCGGGAGTGATCCTTCATGTCTGGAACGACCATGGACCGAGTTGCCAAGTCGACTCCGCCCGGTGTCGCACGGAAAATCCGAGGGCTGAGCGATCGCGCCATTGCGTGGATCTTCGTTGCGCCGACGATTTTCCTGCTGCTGGCCGTGAACATCTTCCCGCTAATCTGGACGATCCGGCTGAGTTTCACGAACTTCCGGGCAAACCGTCCGAATGCCGATGTAAAGTGGATCGGAACCCGCAACTACGAGCGGATCCTGTCTGACGGCGACATCTGGCTGACGATGCAGGCGACGGCGCATTTCCTGTTCTGGACGATTCTGTTGCAGGTCCTGATCGGCTTTACACTGGCGTGGCTGATCAACCGCAAGTTCAAGGGCAACGATCTCTGGACGACGATCATCGTTTTGCCGATGATGCTATCGCCTGCGGTGGTGGGCAATTTCTGGACCTTCCTCTATCAGCCGCAGATCGGGCTTTTCAATTACGTGATCGCCTTCATCGGCGGCGGGGACCCGACCAGCTTTTCGATGATCGGCGACAAGGAGCTGGCGCCCTGGTCGATTGTGATCGTCGACACCTGGATGTGGACGCCCTTCGTAATGCTGATCTGTCTCGCCGGGCTGCGATCGATCCCGGACACAATCTATGAAGCCGCCGAGTGCGACCGCGCGTCGAAGTGGCGGCAATTCTGGACCATCACGGTGCCCATGGTCCTGCCCTTTCTAATGCTGGCGGTCCTGTTCCGGGGCATCGAAAACTTCAAGATGTTCGATCTGGTCGTGCAGTTGACCGGTGGCGGGCCGGGCAACACCACCACACTGACGTCGGTCGATCTGAAGCGCGAGGCCTTCGAGAAGTGGCGCACCGGGTATTCCAGTGCCTATGCCATCATCCTATTTGTCACGGTGTTTGGATTGGCGTCGATCTACGTCAAGGCGCTGAACAAGGTGAAGGAACGATGAGCGCCTATTCCATCACCGAGCCTTCACGCTCTCAGAAGTGGATCGCCGCGATCCTGGTCATCACCTATTCGGTGATCACCATGCTGCCCCTGATCTGGATCATTTCGACCGGGTTCAAGACCTCCGAGGACAGCATCGCCTATCCGCCGAAAGTGACCTTCGAGCCGTCGCTGGAAGGATATGTGAATCTCTTCACCACCCAGACTCTGAAAAGTGAGGACACGCCCCCGCCAGAGACCTGGTACGAAGAAATAGTCCACGACAAAGGCATGCAGATCGTTGGCCCTTCGCGCTTTGGCGAGCGGTTCCTAAACTCGGTGATTATCGGGTTCGGATCGACCTTTCTCTCGGTCTTTCTGGGCACTCTCGCGGCCTATGCATTCTCGCGCTACAGGATTCCGCTGAAGGATGACCTGCTCTTTTTCATCCTCTCGACCCGGATGATGCCGCCGATCGCGGTGGCGATCCCGATCTTCCTGATGTTTCGCTCGCTGGGGCTGTCGGACACGCATCTCGGCATGATCTTACTCTATACGGCGGTGAACCTCTCGCTGGCGGTCTGGCTGCTGAAAGGCTTCATGGACGAGATCCCGCGCGAATACGAGGAAGCCGCCCTGATCGACGGCTACACGCGCTTCCAGGCGTTTCGCAAAGTGGTCCTGCCACAGGCGGCGACCGGGATCGCCGCGACCTCGATCTTTTGCCTGATCTTTGCGTGGAATGAATACGCCTTCGCGGTGCTCCTCACGTCTGGCACGGCCCAGACCGCGCCGCCCTTCATACCGACGATCATCGGCGTTGCCGGTCAGGACTGGCCCGCGATCGCTGCCGGTGCGACGCTGTTCCTGCTGCCGGTGATGGTCTTCACAATCCTGCTGCGAAAACACCTGCTGCGCGGGATCACCTTCGGGGCGGTGCGCAAATGAGCGGGTTTCTGACAGGCCTGCTGCGCCTCAGACGCGGTCCTTGGGAGATGGTGGCCTCGATTTTGATAGCCGTCGGTGTCCTGATGCTGATGCAGCCGTTCCTTTTGGTCGCCTACACCTATTCGTTCGCAGTCACGCTGATCGGGACAGTGATGTTCCTTATCGTCAGCCATTTCCCGGAGTAGGCGATGGCCGAGATCCGCATCCAGAACCTGCGCAAGACATTCGGCGACTTTACCGCCGTGCAGTCTTCCTCGTTCAAGATCGAGGACGGTGAATTCTTTATGCTGCTGGGGCCATCCGGCTGCGGCAAGACCACCACACTTCGCATGATCGCCGGGCTCGAACTACCAACCAGCGGCGAGATCTTCATCGATGGCGAAGAGGTCGGCCAGAAGCCGGCCCGCGAGCGTGACATCGCCTTTGTCTTCCAGATGTTCGCGCTCTATCCGCATATGAACGTCCGCCGGAACATCAGTTACCCGCTGATCAGCCAGGGCATGGCCCGCGCCCAGGTGCGCGAAAAGGTGGCCGAGGTCGCCCGCATCCTGAGGATCAAGGACATTCTGGACCGCCCGGTCTCCGGACTTTCCGGCGGTGACCGCCAGAGGGTCGCGCTGGGACGCGCAATCGTTCGCGAGCCGAAGTGCTTCCTGATGGACGAGCCGCTGGGTGCGTTGGACGCCGAGTTCCGCGAGCATATGGCCGAAGAGTTGCGTGCGCTGCACGATCGGATGGGAGCGACAACGGTCTATGTGACCCATGACCAGCTCGAGGCCATGCAGATGGGCGACAAGATCGTGGTTATGAACCACGGTGTGATCGAGCAGTTCGGCACGCCCTTGGACATCTACGACAAGCCTGCGACCATGTTCGTCGCCGACTTTATCGGTTCGCCATCCATGAACTTCCTGAAGTTCCACGGCAGCGTTGCACCAGGTGCCATCGCAGTGAACCTGAATCACCAGAGCCTGAGTGTCCCCAACCAGCAAGAGGCGTTCGAGGGCGACATCGTCTATGGCATCCGGCCCGAGCACATACGGCTTTCGGACGACGCCGGTTATCGTGGCGAGGTGACGGCGACCGAGTATCTTGGCACGACGCAGATCGTGACGCTCGACACCCATCACGGGCCGATCAAGGCGCGCGTTCCATCGGACCAGATTGCCCGAAGCGGAGAGACAGTGGGCCTTGTCTTCGACGGCGCGACGGTCACGCTCTTCGACAACCAGACGGGCCGGGCACTAAGATCCGACCTGAACGCGGGGGTGCTGCATGGCTGACGTCACCCTGCGCAACGTTTCGAAATTCTTCGGCGCGACCAGCGCGCTGGTCGATGCAACAATGGATATCTCGAACGGCGAGTTCATGGTCCTGCTGGGCCCGACCGGCGCCGGCAAGACCACGACCTTGCGCCTGATCTCTGGGCTGGACGCGCCCGACGGCGGCGATATCCAAATCGCCGGCCGATCTGTCCTGGGTGACGCGCCCGCGCAACGCAATGTCGCGATGGTTTTCCAGCAATACTCGCTCTATCCACATATGACGGTGCGCGAGAACTTGGCCTTCCCGCTGCGCGCACCGATCCTGAAGACACCAGAAGATCAAATTCGTACCAAGGTGGGCGAAGTCGCCGAGGTCCTTCACATCGCCCACAAGCTGGACAATAAGGCAACCCGGCTTTCGGGCGGCGAGATGCAGCGTGTCTCGATCGGCCGCGCGCTGGTGCGCAACCCAGAGATCTTCCTGATGGACGAGCCGCTCAGTTCGCTGGACGCCAAGCTGCGCGGCGAACTTCGCGTCGAATTGAAGCGCATCCAGGAAAATCTGGGCGCCACGATACTGTATGTAACCCACGACCAGATCGAGGCCATGACCATGGCCACGAATATCGGCGTGCTCGACCAAGGCCGTTTGGTCCAGGTGGGATCACCACGCGAGATCTACGAAAACCCAGTCAGTCTTTATGTCGCGAGCCGGCTGGGCCTGCCGCGCATCAATGCGTTGCCTGCCGATCTCTTTTCGGGGGCACCTTCTGGTGCCGCGACGATCGGACTGCGCCCAGAACATATCCAATACGGCGAGGGCCCGTCTGCCGAAGTCCAGAGGGTCGAACATCTTGGCGACCAGACACGTCTGCACCTGGCGCTGAACGGTCACAACCTGGTCACGCTGGCCGATGCTCATTCCACGGTACAGCCCGGCGACAGGATCGCCGTTCGACCCAGGAACGCCCTTTATTTCGATGCGGCCGGCGCGCGGATCAACTGAGGAGGAAACCCATGAAGCAGTTCATGAATGCCAAGGAAACGCTGGTCACCGAAGCCATTGACGGGATGCTCCGGACCGCCGGTGGACGCTTGGCCCGGCTCGACGGGTACCCGCATATCAAGGTCGTCGTGCGCACCGATTGGGACAAGTCAAAAGTCGCGCTCGTCTCCGGCGGCGGGTCCGGGCACGAGCCCAGCCACGCAGGCTTTGTTGGTCAGGGCATGCTGACCGCGGCGGTCTGTGGAGAGGTTTTCGCCTCTCCGTCGGTCGACGCTGTACTCGCAGGTATCCTGGCCGTCACCGGTAAGGCAGGCTGCCTGCTGATCGTCAAGAACTACACCGGTGATCGGCTGAACTTCGGCCTCGCCGCGGAACGGGCCCGGGCGCAGGGTATCAAGGTTACCATGGTTATTGTCGATGACGACATCGCGCTGCCGGATCTACCGCAGGCACGGGGCGTCGCGGGGACGCTCTTCGTTCACAAGATTGCCGGTGCGCTTGCCGAACAGGGTGCCGATCTTGACACCATCGCAGACGCCGCGCAGCGGGTAATCGATGGTGTCATCTCGATCGGTATGTCGCTCGACACCTGCACAATCCCCGGATCGCCGAAAGAAGACCGTATCGGCGCCGGCAAGGCCGAACTTGGCCTGGGCATCCACGGCGAGGCAGGGATCCAGCAGGTCGACTATTCTGGTGCGAAGGCCGCCATGACGATGGTCGTCGACAGGTTGGAGGCCGCCATGTCGCCTGGCCCTCATGTTGCGCTCCTGAATAACCTGGGCTGCGCGACACCGCTGGAAATGGGTGTTCTCGCAGAGGAGCTTTTAAATTCCCGCATCGGCGAGCAGTTGCGCTGGCTCGTCGGCCCCACGCCGATGATGACCTCGCTCGATATGCAGGGATTTTCGATCTCCCTCCTGCCGTTTTCGAAAGCGGACGAAACAGCGCTGCTGGCGCCTGTCGCGCCATGGGCATGGCCGGGCTGCCTGGTTGTAGGCGAGGTCGCGATCGCGTCTTTGCCCGACGGGCTGGCGCCGATCCAGCCGATCCCCTCCAGCAATCCGCAGATGCGAGACTTCGTCGAGCGTTGTTGCACGATCATGATCAACGCAGAAGGCGATTTGAACGCGCTCGATGCTCGCTCGGGTGACGGTGACACGGGCAGTACGCTGGCGACCGCGGCGCGTGCCCTGATCGATGCACTCGACCGCCTGCCCTTGGCGGACCACACGCAGCTCTATCGGGCGATCGGGCTGGAGTTGAGCCAGACGATGGGCGGCTCTTCCGGTGTTCTGCTCGCGATTTTCTTTGCAGCAGCCGGCGATGCCTCTGCCAGTGGCAAGGACTTTGTCGGCGCGCTGCAAGCCGGGCTCGACCGGATCATGCAGGTCGGCGGCGCTGCGCCGGGCGACCGAACGATGATTGATGCGATGCAACCCTCCCTCGCGGCGCTGCCAGGCGGAGTTGTCGCCGCCGCAAAAGCGGCCAGAGACGGCGCCGACGCCACGGCGAGCATCACCAAAGCCCGTGCCGGTCGCGCGTCCTACCTGCCTGCAGGAAGCCTTTCTGGTCACAATGACCCCGGTGCTGAAGCAGTTGCGCGCTTGTTTGAAAGTCTGTCTTAGCAGGCGTCGCCTGACAAGCAACACAGTTCGTTTTCTGGTTTGGGTATTGCGAAGCTTGAATGTCTGCTTCGCAGACGCAGCGCCGCTGAAGGTCGATCACTTTGCGCGAGCGGCAGCTCTGGTGAAGGTTTTCCGATGCGGGCCGAGGCGCGATGTTTGTCACGCGCGCTCCGAGCGGCCCGCGTTGGAAAACCTCCCAAGGTGGAAGCCGCGGGAACTGGGCGCGGCCTATGGGGAAAGTGCGGTTTTCAGGCTCTGATATTGGGGCTGGCGCAGCTGGTCGGAGCGGTTGCTGAAGCAGAATATCGCGCTGCGATCCTGTGACTTGAGACTTGCGCCGGATGTAGGACAGGCAACTGGACGGCCCGGTCGATTGATCGGCATAGGTCGTCCATTCCGAACGTCATCGACGTTCGGATCATTTGGGTCGGTCGTCCATTCGATCTTGCTCATGCTGCTTCTGATCTCGGTGGTGCGCGAGCCACGGGGCGTTGGCCTCGCCGGAAGGTCTCGATGATGCGCATCTGCCCACCGCAGTCGGGACAGGGCTGCCTGAGCGTGAACGGTGGATTTGGATTGGGCGTTTCGGGTTCCACGGGCTTTGGCACATCTCCGATCATGGCCCTGATCTTGGCGATGCTCCGTTTCCTGTTCCCACTCGCCAGGAAGCCGTAGTGGCGGATCCGGTGGAAACCGTCCGGAAGAACGTGCATCAGGAAGCGCCGTATGAACTCGCCGGTGTCTAGGCGCATGACCTTCATGCGATCGCCCGACTTGATGCGGTAATCTTTCCATCGGAAGGCGACGGTATTGGCGTCGGCGCTGATCAGTCGGCTGTTTGAGATCGCAACGCGATGTGTGTATCGCGCAAGATAGGCCAGCACCGCTTCGGGTCCGCCGAAAGGTGGTTTCGCGTAAACGACCCAGTCAGTCTTTCTGAATGGCGCCAGCCATCTGGCGAAGGCCGCACCGTCACTCAGCTGATCGAGCTTGCCAAAGAAGTTCAGATCGCCCTTCCGATGCAGCGCCAGCAAGCCTTCCATGAATAGACGCCGGAACAGCCGTCCGAGAACCTTCACGGGCATGAAGAACCCGGGGCGGCATGAGATCCAGTGATCTCCTTCTGGCGACAGTCCACCACCCGGCACGATCATGTGGATGTGCGGGTGGTGTGTCAGCGCCGACCCCCAGGTGTGGAGGACGCTGGTCATGCCGACCCGAGCGCCGAGACGCTTGGGATCAGCGGCGAGGGTCATCACCGTTTCGGCTGAGGCCTTGAACAGCAGGCCGTAGAGCGCCCGCTTGTTCCAATAGGCGATCTGGGCAACTTCTGCAGGCAGGGTGAAGACGACATGGAAATACTCCACGAGCAGCAGGTCTTCCGCGCGCGCCGCCATCCAATCGCGCGCCGCTGGCGCCTGGAATTTTGGACAATGTCGGTTCTTGCAACTGTTGTAAGTCCATCAAATTCTGGTTCACAGATGAGGTAGTGGAGATTTGCGCCTGAGCCGGGAGGTCGTGTGTGGGTAGCCCACGCTTTGCAAGTGGAATTTAATGATAGCGTCGTCTTGGTCAGAGCAGTCGTGTGTTCGGCCTGTTTGCGCAGCTATTAGGCTTGCTGCTGGCCTTGATGGGTTCCACAGAACAGGTCCCAATCGGCTTAGCGAACCTCAGTGAGTTCCTGCCATTCGGCGGGGTGTCCTGATCTACGGATGACCGAGTGGTGCCATCACGTCATTCGTCTTGCAATTCTTGTCGGCGTATTTCTTTGCTCAGGGAGCGATGCGCCGATAGTCGGTACCTCGTGTCAGAACGGCCCAGATGATCCTGGCGGTCTTGTTCGCCATAGCAACCGTCGCAAGGCGTGCGGGTTTGCGCTCCAGCAATTGGCGTGTCCAGGCATCGATACCATCCGGGTTCGTCCGCGCTCTCTGTAGACGCGATGTCATGCCGATGACGAGCAGGCGCCTGAGATAGCTATCCCCCTTCTTTGTAATGCGTCCAAGTCGCTCTTTCCCTCCACTGGATCGGTTCAATGGAGTGAGGTCGAGCCAGGCGGCAAACTCACGCCCGCTTTTGAATTGTTTGCCATCGCCGACGGTTGCTGCGATTGCGGATGCGGTGACCGGACCGATTCCCGGGATGGATCGCAGCCGCCACGCGCATTCGTCCATCTTCGAATGCTTTTCGATCAGTCGCGCATACAGACGGATTCGATCCTGAAGGGCGAGCAGTTGATCGCAAAGCGTCGTGATGAGGCTGTTCGCAATATCTGGTGTGTTCTCCAAATAGATGCCGCTCAGGTGTTCTCTGGCATAGCGAAGCGCGGCATCGGGACCCTTTGGGAATACATGGCCGAATTCGCGCAAGAGGCCTCGGATCATGTTGATCACTTGGGTGCGCTGGCGGACGATCAAATCTCATACACGATGAAGACCCAGAAGCGCCTGTTGGTCGGGATTCTTGATGGCGACGAAACGCATGGTCGGGCGTGTCACCGCCTCACAGATCGCCTCTGCGTCCACGGCATCAGTCTTTCCTCGCTTCACATAGGGCTTCACGTAGAACGCTGGCATCAGTCTTACATCATGGCCGAGCTTCGTCAGTTCTCGGCCCCAGTGATGCGCCGATCCGCACGCCTCCATGCCGATCCGGCAAGGAGGCAGGTCGACGAAGAACTCGAGCAATCGCTGGCGGCGAATCGTACGATTGAACGCAATCGTTCCATCAGCGGTAACGCCGTGAACTTGAAAAACGTCTTTGGCCAAATCCAGCCCGACTGTCGTAACTTGCATGGGTAGCTCCTCCATATTGAGACAACAGCCTCCGCACCATGGCGCAAACCGCGCCGCTAGGTGCGCGGGCTACCCACCCATCCGGTTTTGCGTCCTGCAGCGCAAAATTGCGGTTACCGTCCGTTGTCCGAATGGGGCCGGGACCGACGTTCACCGCCACGTGTATTTTGTCCGATGCCGCGATGCCGGGAATGGCTGCAAGGAGCCCATTTTGACCAAACCACTCCAAAGTGAAATCGTCGCGCCATGCCACACAAAACAAATCAAGCCCAGAGAACGTTTGAGGTGTATTTTGGCAACTTGGCTGTCGGGACATCAGAACTTTAATATGGTGATCCACCGATGGGTGTTGCATTAGGCCAATTCTTCCCTGCCGATGATTTCAGCGCATTCAAAAGCACGGTGCCGCCCGAACAAGACGTTGATCCTGCTATAAAAAGATGGATTGGATTGTCTGTCTTTACGCTTGGAGGGCATGCGCTGTCATGTACTGATGTTGTATTGTTAGAAGTTGATTTGGGAGATGAGTTCGAATTTGAAGTAAGTGTATTTGGTATTGACGCTCACCTATACAAGGAATTTTTCCCTGAGCATATTCGAGCCTACGAACAGCAGTTCGAATAGACGATAGAAAGTGCATTCCGTACGGCAGCAAAGTCCCCGCCAGCCGACTAACCTCAAGCTTGCGTTTTCGCAGGCGCAGCGAATGGCCGGAAACGAGGACGCGACTGCGATATCCAGCCAGCTCCGCGAACGGCCGGTGCGGGCCGATTTTGTTGAAGAAGTCGTTTTTCGAGAGGCTCCTGGCCTAGGCTGATGACGCTCGCCGCGCCGCTCAGGCCGGGTTCGGCACGAGTTTCGCGAGCTTCCTGAGGTTTTGCGCTGTTGCTGCCATCAGGAATTCGTCGCGGGCGCCGGATGGTCCTCTGAGCCGGAGACGGTCGAGTTTCAGGATACGTTTGAGGTGAGCGAACAGCATTTCGACTTTCTTCCTGGCGCGCATTGCATCGACATATGCGTCCGTTTTGGCGATGTCGCGGGCCATGTCTCGCGCGCCTTCGTGAACAGATCGCAGGATTTTCCGCGCATGCTCCTTGGGCGTGCAACACGGCTTGAGTGGGCATGCGTCGCAGTCGTGTTTGCTGGCGCGGTAACGGCGCTGGCCGTCGTCATCTACTGCATCGCGGGCAATCTTGAAGGGGCGACGGTACTGACGGAGCCAGTGACCGGCAGGGCAGCGATAGGCGTCCTCGCCGTGGTCGTAGGTAAAATCTGACCGGGAGAAGATCTCGTCTGATCGTCTCGACTTATCGATGACGGGTATGAATGGCTCTATACCCTGTTCCTCAACCAGCCAGGCGAGCATCTCCGCATTGCCATATCCCGTGTCGCCGACAAGGCGCTCGGGATAGAGGTTGAATGTCTGCCGGGTCCGCTCAATCATATCCCGGGCGGCCTTGTTCTCGGCCTGACGGATCGGTGCGGTTGGCTCGACATCCACGATGATCGCGTTGTCGAGGTCGACGAGATAGTTCGTGGAATAGATGAAGTGCGCCTTGCCGCGATCGGCAGCAGACCAGCGCGCCGCCGGATCGACAGGCGAGATGTATTTGGGCACGACGGGTGTCGCTGCACCGAAAGCCGCATCGTCCAGTGTCGCAAGATATTCGGACGTCGCGCGGCCGGCGAATTGCTCTGGCGACCAGTCTTTCGGCGTGATCCCGTCTTCCCGGTTCGCATCAGCCTTGATCAGGGATGCGTCGACACCGAACGCTTCTCCGCCAACAAGACCTTCGCGGATGCATCGAGAAAGAACATCCTCGAACAGGAACCTGAACAGATCACTGTCGCGGAAACGGCCATGCCGGTTCTTCGAGAACGTGGAATGGTCCGGCACCGGATCGTTCAGATCCAGCCTACAAAACCAGCGATAGGCGAGGTTCAGATGCACCTCTTCGCAAAGTCGTCGCTCTGAGCGAATGCCGTGAGTGTAGCCGATAATCAACATCCTGATCATCAGTTCGGGATCGATAGATGGGCGACCAATCCGGCTATAAAACGGCTCGAGCCGACGCCGGACGCTCGAAAGATCGACGAACCGATCAATGCTCCGAAGCAAGTGATCCGCGGGCACGTGGATCTCCAGGTTGAACTCGTAGAACAGGCTGTTCTGCAGCACTTGCCGATCGCCCATCATCGCAGAAAACCTCCGTCACCACAGAGATCTTGAATCAGTGCTGGACCGTTCTTTCAACCCGGCTTTTTCAACAAAATCGGCCGGCTGCTGACCTTAGGCCGTGAAAGGCGGAAGTATTCCCAACCGAAATCCTCAAATGCCCGCTGTGAGCCCAATCTGCATCGAACATATGGTTACACGATATTTAGTATTCATGGTCAGGACGAGCTGGTCGCTTGGTTTGCCACCGCTCGTAGGGCATTGGTCGGCCGACCAATGCCCTTGAAAGAAGGTTTTCACTCATCCTACCGTCGAGATATGTTCACTTTACCCCTTTCCGATCCGTTGTGGCGAAAACTCGACGACGCGCACCGTGACCGAGACATTCCGGATGTTCTACGTTCCCTGTCGGTAGACTGGGATGAGCAGAAGGCCAACTCCCTCTTCTGGGATCGCTTATGTCACCAGGATACCTGCTACGGAGCAACTTATGCATCGGTGCCTCATCTGTTAGAAATTTCCGGGCGCCTTGATGTGCCAGAAGCCTTTGCAAGCATTGCTCATTTTCTGGGGCATGTCTCGATGGTGGCATTTCAAGACGGTGGCTGCTGCGGGACTGATGATCGATCCCACAAGGACTTCCTCTGGAACTAGAGGCGTGGGACCGCAAACTTGATCCGTATCGTTCATCTGCCGAATACGCGCGCAAGGACCTAGCCGACCCAGACTACCCAACAAATGTTCTGGGGTCGTTGGACAACAGAATGTCTGAACAGCTTTCCGAGATGCTTAAAAGCGTGCGCGAAAGGCGAGAGGCAATTGCACCGGACGGGCTCAAAGTGGGGCCTCAAGATGCTGTGCCTAGGCTATCCCCCGAAAGTCGGCAGGCGGAGCTTGATCGCTACACTGAGTTGCTGTCACGACCTGCGGTGACCGAGGCGGATCTTCAAGTGCTGACTCAGATCCGAGACGCATTCTTCCAAGCGCAAGACATGATAGCTGTGCTTTGCGCGCAAGCCTATCAAAAAGCGGATGATCCTGAGGACCGGCGATACTTCTTGTCGGGCGTGGTGGCTGCGATGGGTGATCGAACCCTTGCGCAGTTACTCGAACATGGTGACGAGGGTGGGTTCAGTTGCAGCATCTGCGATTGGCAGTATGAGTACGCAATGTTTGAGCAGGGCATGGCCTGTTATGTTTCGCCGGTCGGACCTGGTGAAATGTATGCTCGTACTCCAGGCGATTATCCGGCGTTTCTTGACTACGAAGATGGTGCGCCCAACCGTGCAGATGGTTTCCTTCATCTTTGCGAAGAGTTTAGGGCCGACACACCAGCTTCACACGCTATGGAGTTGTTCGAAGCGGGCAGCGAACAAGAAAACGGGCACAGACTTCGATTTTTCAAGGGCACTTATCTCTGCGGGCAGTGCAATACCCTCACTCAGTTGGAATAACTCCGTTTTTGTTCGGCGCCGGTCATTTGACTGTTTCGACGCTACCAGTGAATGTCCGTTTCGTCCCCGACACATGCCGAAGTCACCAAGTAAGATTTCGCTGCCGCGGCGAATGGCAGTAAACGGGGACGCGACCGCAGCATCAACGACATCGGCAAATGGCATCTGAACCGCCCCGGGTTTCCCGGAGATTTTGAGGCTCAAAAGTCAGGCGGCTTTATCATCGGTGACTAGGTTTGCATAGAAGGCGTTCTCTGCTTCATTAGGTGTGCTGTATCTAAGCTAGCCATCCCGCCTCAGCACTCAGTATATTCTAGTTACCGCATCGCGTGTCAAAGACGACGTCGACTGACCTCAGCACAGTGTCTTTATACTTTGAGCGAGTGACAGGAACATATCGCTGACCTAGCATTTGCAGCGAATGGCTGCTTTGACGGCCAGCAACTGCGAAAACCGGTCTTGCAGTTGAGGTCCGGATTGGGCCGTCCACTAACCCCTTAGGTTCGGGCGTAGGCCTGAATCACAGTCATCGGCCATCTTGCGCCAAAAATTGACATACGGGATTGCTTCGATCGAGTAGCCCTCGAAGTCGATTCCGACAACAGTTGCCGCCTAAGAGGAAATGCGAAGGGCAGCGTGGCATTCGCTCCCTGTAAATCTGGGATTGTTGATTTTGCGCCTAACCGATCGAGGATCCCTGCACTAGACTGCGAAAGGTGACCATTGGGGACGTGAACGTCATGCCGAGAAGATCCAAGGCCCTGAAGTCGTCTTCTGCTGTCCGTCCGGTAGAGGCGGGCATGGACGGAGGGTACCTCAAACCATTGAGTTTGACCGATGTGGGGCAAATCGTTTCAGCTTCACTTGATATCTTGGAGAAGATCGGCATCGCTGACGCGCCTGGTGAATTGGCTCAAGATCTCGTGGCTGCGGGGGCCGAACTCTCGTCTGAAGGAAGGCTTTGTTTTCCGCGTGCGCTTGTCGAAGATGCGATCGTACGTGCGCCCAAACGGGTCGACCTTCCTGGTTTCCGGGATGATACCGGCCTGACCATTGGCGACCGCCGTGTTCACATTGGCACAGGTGGGGCGGCTGTTCAGACCCTGGACGCACAGACACTTGGATTTCGGGACGCAACGCTGAACGATTTGCTGACCCTGATGCAGGTGCTGGAGGCGTCGCCAAACATCCATTACGGCGTGCGCCCGGTGATCGCCCGGGACGTCGCAGATCCGCTGGCATTGGATCTGAACACTGCCTTTGCATGCCTCAAGGGGACGGCTAAACCAATTGGCGTCAGTTTTCAGTCACCCGGAAACCTGGATGCCGTTGTGTCCCTTTTCGACGCAGCCCTCGGTGCACAGGGCGCGTTCAGGAAGCAGCCGTTTTGCATAGGTGTGATTGTTCATGTCGTGCCACCGCTGCGCTTTGCTGGGGATGGGATCGAGATCCTTCAGGCTTGTGTGCGCGCGGGTATGATCCCTCAAATCTGTTCGGCCGGACAGGCAGGCGCGACCAGCCCGGTGACACTGGCGGGTGCGCTTGCCCAGGGGCTTGCCGAATGCCTTGCGGGCCTGATTGTCGTTGATCACATCCGATCCGGATCCCCGTGCATCTATGCACTGATGCCATTTGTTTCGGATCTGCGTACGGGGGCAATGACCGGTGGTGGCGGTGAAGGAGCGGTGGCCAGTGCGGCGGCGGCACAGATGCTGGCGCATCTCGGCTTGCCCTCGACCATTTCGGCCGGAATGACCGATGCCAAACTTGTCGATGCCCAGGCAGGGTACGAGAAGGGATACACTGTGGCCTTGGCAGCTCAGGCTGGGGCCAACATGATCAACCTGTCTGTTGGAATGTTGGGCTCGATCATGGTGGCCTCGCCCGAGGCGATGGTGATTGACGACGACATGTGCGGCGCAATCCTACGGTCCGTGCGCGGGATCGAGGTTTCGGACGAGGCGCTGGATCTGGACGCGATCCACCGCGTTGCCACGGGCGAGGGGCACTATTTGGGGGAAGCGCAAACTCTGGCCCGCATGAAGACGGACTATGTCTATCCCAATCTGGCTGACCGGCGCAGCGTTGCCGAATGGCAGGCGGCAGGCAGCCCTGATCTATGGGACCGCGCTGCGGCGCGCGTGAAGGAAATCCTGGGTAACCCGCCGACCCATCTTGACCGCAACGCAGAAGCGCGCATTCGTTCTGCCTTTGAAATCCATCTGCCGGAGTAATCCCTGATGCATGTCTATCGTTCCATGGTGATCGGTGCCCCGATTGACCGTGTTTGGCAGGCCGTTCGAGCTTTTGACCGAGTTGCGGCCTGGAACCCCGCGGTGGCGGCAGCACGCATGGAGACTGGTGCGGCGACCTCTGTCGGGTCGATCCGGCATCTTGATATCGCCGATGACACGGTCTTTCGCGAAACTCTGCTGGCCCATTCGGATGTCGAGCACTTCTATACCTATGACATTCTGGACAGCCCGCTGCCGGTGACAGGCTATGTCTCGACCCATCGGTTCCTGCCGATCACGCACACGAACCAAACCTTGGGCATCTGGGAAAGCCGGTTCGCATGCGACCAAAGCGTCGCAGACGAGATGGACGCCGTCGTCGGCGATGCGATCTATATTGGCGGCATGACCGGACTGAACGAATATCTGAGGGAGGGCTGAGATGGCCGATACACTTGCACCCCGCGCCATTATCGGCGTCATGACCCCGGCGATGAACACCGTGGTACAGCCGGAACTGGATCTGTTGTGCCCGATGGGCGTGACCAACCAGATGCAACGCTTTCGTCTGGGCGGTGATGCGGTTTCGGACGACCTGCCGGAAGGGGCTGCAAAACTGATGGACTGCAGTCCCGCCGCGCTGGCGATCGGTTTGACAACCGATGCAGGTCCCGGCGGTCCGGCCAAACTGGCGGCGCGGTGCGCCGAGATTGCAGACCAAGTCGGTGTGCCCGTCTTCAACGCCTCGGCCGCGGACTATGCTGCTTTGCAGGCGCTGGGCGCGGGCAGGATCGCCATTGTGACGCCCTTCAACGCCGGGGTCGATCTGGTGGTCAAGGCCAACACCGAAGAGGCAGGCTTCGAAGTGATCACGATCAAGGGCACCGAAGCGCCCTCGCTACCCGCAATCTGTGAGACGCCGCTGGACGATATCCGGCGTGTGTTCCGGCAGGTCGCCGAGGCCGATTGCGACGCGATCCTGCAGGTCGGCACCGCCCTGCCAGTGGTCGCCATGATCGAAGCGTTGGAGGCAGAACTGGGCAAGCCCATCGTTGCCTGCAATGCCGCCGTCTATTGGCAGACCCTGCGCGGGATCGGCATCACCGATCCGGTGCTTGGGTATGGCCGCCTGCTGGCGCAGCACTGAATGCGGACCCACGCGGATGTTGTGATCATCGGCGGGGGCGCTGTCGGTGCCGCGATCCTCTGGCATCTGGCCGAGGCCGGGATCACCGATGTTCTGTTGCTGGAAAAGGACGAACTGACCGCGGGCTCGACCTGGCACGCCGCGGGCAATATCCCGACCTATGCCAATTCCTGGCTTGGCATGCGCGCGGGGAACTATGCCTGGTCACTCTATAAAGAGATGGCCAAGGACCCGGATGCGCCGATTACCTATCGCCACACCGGCGCGGTCTGGCCTGCCCACACGCCGGAGCGGATGGAGTTGTTCCACCATCTTTCGGGCGTTGCGATGGCGGCGGGGTTTGACCTGCCCTTGGTCTCGCCTTCGGAAATCGAGGCGATGCACCCCTATTGGCAGTCCGACGAGACGGTCCTTGGCGGCATTCACGACCCCTATGAAGGGGATATCGATCCCAGTCAGCTGACGCAGGCACTGGCCCATCACGCTCGCGCCAAGGGGGCCGAGGTTGCGCGCCATACCCGCGTCACCGGTCTGACCCTGCGCCCGTCCGGGGAGTGGGAAGTGGCAACGGATAAAGGCACGGTCATCGCAGGCACTGTGATCAATGCCGCCGGGTCCAGTGGAGGAGAGATCGCGGCCCTGGCGGGCCTGCACGCGCCGGTCGTCACGCTGATGCACCAATACATGGTCACCGACGCGCTGCCGGAACTGGACCAGGACCAAGCGGTGTTCCCGCTGATCCGTGATCCAGAGTTGTGCTTCTACCTGCGCCGGGAACGGGATGCCTTTTTGTTAGGCTCCTACGCCCATGAAGGCCGCCCGGTCTGGCAGAACGGGGTGCCACCCGATTTCGACCACCAGCTTTTCCCCGACGATGTCGATGGCATGATGGAGGTGTTCGAGGCTGCCCTGCCGCATGTGCCCATTCTTGAAAAGGCTGGCGCCCGGCGGTTTGTGAACGGGCCGATCCCCTATGCGCCAGATGCGCTGCCTTTGGTTGGCCCCGCGACGGGTGCGCCGAACTTCTATCACGCCACCGGCGTTCAGATCGGCATCACCCATTCCGCCGGCATCGGCAAAGCCATGGCCGAATGGCTGACGGAGGGGGAGACAGAGTGGGACCTATCCGCTTGGGACCCGCGCCGCTTCGGCGATTGGGCGACACCCGCCTATGCCAATGCTCGGGCCGCCGAGCACTATGGCCTGCAATACGCCATTCCGTATCCACACCGTTTGATGCAGGCGGGGCGACCTGTGAACCAGACGCCGCTTTACGGCACACTGCGTGACAGTGGAGCGGTGATGGGCCAGATCGGCGGGTGGGAACGGGCAATGTGGTTCCAGCGCGACGGGGCACGGGATACCGGAGAACTGAGTTTCCACGACGAGCCTTGGCATGCTGCCGTCCAAGCCGAATGCGAAACCGTGCGCGATGGGGTCGGCGTGATGGACCATGGCGGATTCACCAAGTTCAGTGTCTCTGGCCCGCGTGCGGCAGAGTTCCTGTCTTGGGTCTTTTGCGGTGCGCTGCCTGCTGTGGGGCGGGTGCGATTGTCATACCTGTTGACGCCTAAGGGCCGCATCTGGTCTGAGGCGACGATTGCCAGATTGACCGAGGACCGTTTCCTGTTGTGCGGACCGACATTGGCGGTTGATCGGGATTTTGACTGCCTGAAGGCGCATCTGCCCGTAGACGGAGTGTCGTTGACGAAAGGCCACCCGCACGACGCTGCACTACTGGTCATGGGTCCGAAATCCCGCGATCTTCTATCCGGGCTGACCGATGCCGATTTGTCCGCCGAGGCAGCCCCGTGGCTCAGCGTTGCGGAAATTCAGATCGCCGGCATCCCGGTGACCGCGCTGCGCGTCAGCTATGTCGGCGAGTTGGGGTGGGAGTTGCACCTCGCATCGGCCGATCTGCCGGGCCTTTACGATGCGATCAAAACGGCTGGCGCGCCACATGGGATCTGCGATTTCGGGTCGTATGCGCTGAACGCCATGCGGATCGAAAAGGGCTATCACGGTTGGGGCGCGGATTTCGGCACGGAATACACGCTGTTCGATGCTGGTCTTGGGAAGTTCGCCAATATGAACAAGGGAGACTTCATCGGGCGCGATGCGGTGGAGGCTCAAGCGCAGAACGCCCCCGACTGGCAGTTTATAGGACTGGAAGTCACCGACCTCGGCCCTGAGCCCTTGCCATCGGATCCGATCCTGATGGATGGCCGGGTGGTTGGCTACCTGACCTCGGTCACACAAGGCTACCGGACTGGCAAGATGATCGCGCTGGGATATGTGGAACACGATGTGTTGCCCATGGGCGGGATGTGCGCGGTCCAGGCCTTCGGCACCAAACGCGCGGCCATCAGGTACAATCCGCATGTATATGACCCGGACAACCTGCTCCTCAGGAGATGACCCGAGCGCCGAACATCGTCTGGATCTGCATGGACCAACATCCGTTGGCCAATCGCGGGCCGGTGCCCGCAAACCTGCCCATACAAGCCCGTGTCGCCAGCATGGGCACGCGATTTGTGAATGCCTTCACGGTTCTGCCGATCTGCTCGCCCGCCCGGTCAGAATGCTGACCGGGCTTTATCCGCATGCCCATGGGCTGACCGAAAATGACGGGCGCTTCGGTGGGCGTGCAGGGCTCGGCACCGATAATTGGATCATCCATAGGGACTTCTCCCAAGCAGGCTATCGCTGTGCCTGGTTTGGGAAATGGCATCTCGACAACAACTCTGATGCCGGGCGCTTCCGGTTCGAGGGCTGGTCATTGCCGGGATAAGGCTATCCCTACGCGACCCCTGAATACGCTGACTATCTGTGCCGCAAGTCTCTGCCCAAGCCAATTGCAAAGGTCGAGTTGCCGGGAGAGTCGCGGACCAAGCCCGGCACACGGATTGCGCTGACCGAAGTTCAAGATTGGCCAGACTACGAAGCCGGCACGTTGCGGTTGGATGGCCCTGCGGCGTGTCACGAGGCGTACTTTGTCGCCGATCTGGCGCGCGACTGGATCGTACGCAACGCCGACGGGCCATTCTTTGTGCGGATCGATCCATAGGGACCGCATCCGCCCTACATGGTGACAAAGCCCTTCGATGGGTGCTTTGGGAAGGGTATCGATTTTCGAATGTCGAATTTTCATTCCGACCTGACCCATCGCCCCGGGCATCATCGCGACTATCGTGACGAATGGCCCGGGATTGGGTGGAGCGACGCGGACTGGCGTCTGATGTCCAGGCGCAGCGTCGAGCAGGCAGCCCTTGTAGAGGCCGCTTTGACAGGTGTGTTGGATACGCTCGCAGTCATGGGATTGGACGCCAACACCCTGGTCGTCGTCTGCGCCGATCATGGTGATGCGGTTGCCTCGAATGGCGGTGTTGCGAACAAGGGCGGCCTGCTGGTGGAGGAAACCGTCCGCATCCCGCTGCTGGTGGCGGGGCCGGGAGTCGATGCCGGACACGTCTCGGACAAGCTGGTCACCAATCTGGACATCGCCCCGACGATCGCCGCAGCGGCGGGCCTGCCGATGGCCGAATTCCTGCACGGGCGCGACATGTTGGCTCCGACGAGCCCAGATCGCAGCGGGGTGATGCTGCAGCACTATGGTCTGCACAATCCGCTTTTGCAGCGTGCCTGGCATACCGGCACCTGGAAGCTGATCGTGCAAGAGGACGGGTTTCAAGAATTGTATGACATCGGGCAGGACCCTGGTGAAATGACAAATCTTGCGACGGATCCCGCTTATGCAGACAGGCTGTCAGGATTGCGGATGGACCTCTTCGACCAGATGTCCCGTGTGGGCGATACAGGCGTTCGTCAGACCCGGTTGAAAGACGCCGCAATCGCGCGTTAATCCGCCGTTCGAATGGTCCGGTAGATCGCCGAGAAATCCAGGTCGCCGCCGCCGGTGTCCGCAAACTCGGTGAACCGGCGGGCAGCTTCGGCCCCGAACGGGGTTTCCTGACCGCAGGATTCTGCCGCCAACTGACCCAGCCGCAAATCCTTTGCCATCAGACGGGCCGCAAAGCCCGGCGCATAATTGTTGGAGGCGGGCGCTGCAGGCGCAGGACCAGGGACCGGACAGCGGTATTCCAATATCCAGCTTTGCGCGGCGGCCCCTTGGCAGAGCGTGAAGAAACGCTCGGCATCCAGGCCCAGTCTATCGGCCAGAGCAAAGGCTTCGCACACGCCCAGCGCGGTGATGCCACAAATCATGTTGTGACAGGCCTTGGCCGCCTGCCCCGCGCCCGCCGCGCCGAAATGTGCGACCTTTGAGCCCATGACTTCAAGGACAGGCAAGGCACGCTCATAGGCCGCAGCCTTGCCGCCAACCATGAAGCTGAGGGATCCAGCCGCAGCCCCTTCGGCGCCGCCGGACACCGGGGCATCCACCATCTGTAGATCACGCGCATCAGCTTCCTCTGCCAATGCGCGGGTGGTTTTGACATCAATGGTGGAACAATCGATCAACAATGTGCCCGACGCAACGCTGCCAAAGATGTGGCTGTGATAAACCTCGGCGACGTCACTGCCCTCTGGCAACATGGTCAGAACAACGCTGGCGCCTCGCACAGCATCGCTGATATCTGCCGTGGCATCTGAAAACGCCGCACATGCTGCTGGGGATGCGTCCCACCCCGCAACCTGATGTTCAGCGTCGAGCCGTGTTGCCATCGGCCTGCCCATCGTTCCCAATCCGATAAACGCAATCTTCATTCGCTGCTCTCTCCGTGTTGGCGATCCGCTTTTGGCCGCCAGTTGTTCCTAGGATAGGAAAATCGCCCACACCAAAGAATGACCAATTGCGATTTTCCAACTGCGTAGAAGAGTAATACAAGCGAAGTGTTGGTTGTACGCCTGCAAATGTACAGTTTCGCGCAACGCTGTGAGCAGCCGCACGATCGTCGCGGCTGCAGAACACCCCCAGAACGCGAACTTGAACGTCCGGAAACTGGATGCTGCGTTGTAGCGATAGCACAGGTCGTGAATGACCGCAGTGGGCGGTGCCCTCCAAATCCGTAACGGCGTGGGGACAGTTGTGGGAACGCACAATATGAAGTGAGTTATGTTCCTGACTTCATTAGACAAAAGACTTTCTCGATGCGGAAATGTTTTCCGCCACGTCATTCAATCAAGTCTTTCTGATGCTTCAGCAGGCGCGCCAGTTCCGTGACCATCCTCCAATGCCCGCCCTTGTCGGCGTTGCGTGAAGACCGTGCTTTCCCCTCATTCGTCCGGGGCCCGGTCGACTTTTCCCACGGTTTCCAGGTCCAGATCAGTTCTGCCTGACGCGTCCGGCGTTCCGGCGTCCAGCCTTTCGACATCCGTCTTCTCCAATAGTTCGTTTTCCGGTTTTGTGTTTTCTTCCGTGCGCGTGGAGTTCCTACCATCCGTCTGATCATTCACGTGTTGCGGCCCATGGGCGATGTTCGCTTGGCCGACATGGCCGGCGAAGGATGGATTCTGGATCGCGGAAATTGCTTCCCATGTGGTGCGGCACTGGGACTGCGCCCGGAGCGACAATTTCAAAAAGGCCTCAAAATTCGGCATGTACTCGGCATTGATCGCACGGCGGGCCAGGTTGTTGAAGATCGCGCCCAACGTGTGGGCTTGGGCCGTCAACATCGCTTTTCCGCGGCCAAGGTCGCCCTTCTGTGTGGCCTCCATCTGTTCTTGCAGCCCAGATATCAAGCCTTCCAATGACAGATCGCCAAATGTTTTGCCGTAGTCCCGAAGAGTAACGGTCGCCTGAAAGGATGGACGCAGCGAGGCGAGTGCCACGGCTTCCTCGCCGCTCTGATCTTTTTGTTGCTGAACGTTCAGTGCGTTCGGGTCCTTTTTGTCGTTGGGCTTCTTCGTCCTTGCCATTCCATTCTCCAATCGCGCAAACAGTTCGGCCATTTTCGCGGCCGCGCATTCGTCTTAGGCAGGGACGGATCTGGACAGAAAATCCCATTCCGTGTTCACGTGCGCACGTGGAGCGGTAACCGGATAGCCCGTCCCGATCCGCCCCATCCGTCCCACCTCAGTCAAAGTCATTGCCCGAGATCTTCTTGGTCAAGTTGACCCCGGTCCACGACCGCTGCCGCTTTCCGTGCAGCGCGTGGCGGGAATTCTCGAAGCCGCGCGAGGCCATCCGATCTCCGAATGCCTTTTGACTGCCTGGCATTTCGCCCCGTGAATCCGAGTAGTTCTTCCATGACCGAAACAGATCGCCTGCCGGTTCCCAGCGATGGGCATTGCCGATCTCGATGGTGCACTCGTCTTCAAGCCATTGGCCGAACGTGTCCTGGGTCTAGAAATAGGCATTCGTCTCGGCCACGACGGCGTCGGGACGAACAAGGCCGTTCACTTGCCAGTCAGTGGCGCCGTCGATCATTCGGCGCAGTATACTAGACCATACCTCCTGCAACTTCGCTTCGAGTTCAGGGTCTGGTTTCTGAGCCTTTCGCGTGAACGGGATGATATTGAACCGACGCCGCGCAGCATCGTCGACATTCCTGAGGACCGGCTTGTGATTGCCGGTGATCAGCAATTTGAACTCGGGGCGGAAGGCGAAATTGTCCTGCCGCACGAACCTCGCGGTGGCCGGGCCGCCGCCGGTCGGCGCCTTGATTCGGCTTTCGGCCCAGGCGCGCCCTTCCTCGGTCTCGGACGCCGTGACGATGCGAGCGCCGCGCAGCATGGCGAGTTCGGTGGAATGTCGGTCGTGCTGGGATGCCGTGAACATGTCCATCGCGGCGACCGTGGCGTAGTCCCCAGTGATCCCGCAGATCGAGTTCAGGAACACCGACTTGCCATTGCCGCCGGGACAGTAAAAGAAGAACAGTGCGTTTTCCTGGGTCGATCCGGTTAGGCAATAGCCGCAAACCTGCTGCAGCAAGCGGATCATCTGCATATCACGTCCAGTTGTTTCTTCGAGGAAAGCGACCCAACGCGGGCAATCCTGTCGTTCCGAGGGAGCGACGGCGCAACGCTTCGTGATCAGGTCTCGTGCGTCCGGCGACGAAACCGGGCCGGCTTTCAGATCGACCGTGACGCCCGGGCAGCCGAGCAGGTACGGATCCTTGTCCCAGACGTCCTGCTGGACGGCATGGACCGGATCATTCCGGGCGAGGCGTTCGACACCGGACACGAACGCCGCTCGGCGCACCTGTCTACAAAGACGTGCTTCGCGGCCATCTGACATATCCCGTGCGAGGCGCCGCCAGCGATCCGTCGCGACGCCCGTCGCGTCCAGGCGCCAGTGATCCTCCGTCCAGTCAAACCTTTGCCGACGTCATGATCGAAGCGTGTGCGATCGCCATATTCCGCGTTGAACCGGAGCGCGACGGCGTCCTCGCTGACCTCCCTGTCTGCCAATTTGGGCGTGCGTTTCAGAAGATTGCCTTTCGGGCCGCGAGGTTCCCTTGATCCGGCTTTCCAACCACTCTCGACCGTCCGCGCGATTTCGTCGTTCTCAAGACCTGTAGAGAGAGCCACTTCCAAGAGTCGTTTCTGAACCGCAGACCAGTCCAGTTGCCGTCCCGCGGCGATCTCGGCCAGGGCTGCGGCGGCGGCGAAGAGCGTGTCGTTGCGTGCACCGACCTGCGCGGTCTGGATTCTCAAGAGTTCATTTTCCAGCGCCCTTCGCGCCCAAGAACCTGCAACCGGAGCCTTATCGCCAGCCAGAGCGCTACGGATCGAAGCGGGCAGGGCCGGCAGTCTGTCAGTGCCAACTTCGAGCAATGAGTTGCCACGCCATTCATATGCCCGCCGTCTGCGGTGATGGCTCCTGGAAGGTTCACGTATCCACCATCGCCGCGGGTATCCACCTTCGGCCGGATACCCTTGCGAGATCCGTTTGTAATGCCGAACCCCTCCCCAGGATGCGAATAGTAGGCGTGCTGTCCACTGCTTGTCGTCCGCGCCAAGATGCCTATCTGGAAATCCTCCCAGAGCCCAAGTCGCATCAGCGTTTGTTGTCCGACGGTCTCACCCGTTCACTTGTCGACATCGACATCGACGACGTATGCGCCAGACAAGCTGCCGGGCGGCATGGCCGGCATCGCGTCCGGATTGCGAACCCACTTCGCAGGGATTTCCTCCGGTTCGGTCGTAGCAGCCTTGAACCCGCCCTTGATCAGGGGAGACTTGCTTGAGGGGTTGCACGGAAACACTGGAAACCCGCGTTGCACGTATGACAGTGCAACATCGATCGGCATGCACGCGCTGTTCTCCATCAATTGCGAACCATCCGGTCGAACTTGCTGAACAACACGCGCCAGCCAGGCCTGACCTGCGCGATGAATTTTGTATTGTTGGGGCAGCTTCCACGGACATCATTTGCTATTCCGACAGATAGTTGGGGGATGCTCTTACCGCATCCCCCATCGCCGCCTTCTCGCGATAGGCAAGCCAAGCCTCGATCGCAGCGACGCGCACCAGTCGGCGGGCTCCAAACTTGAAGCTCGGAAACTCGCCGAATCTGATGGCCTCGTAGAACTTGGTGCGACCGACGCCAGCCAACTTGGCGCCGGTGGCAGGTGGCACTGCGAGAGGCGAAAGTGCCGTTGTCGTCGCGGTGTTTTCATCCATGTCCGTCCTCCATCAAGGGAATGTGCAGACATACATGGCGGATCAGCCCTGAGCTGAAAATGCAGGCGGATTTCGGATCAGTTTCGGATCAGTCCAAGCGGTGAGGAATGCCGGTTCAGGCGCTGAACGTTCGTCAGCGATCAAATGAGCTTCGGAAACGCAACAATCCCAAAAGCGGACTCTGAATTCGCCTCCCCGAAGCCAGTGCTGCATGGCAACAAACTCCAATTACGGACCTTCGCTCTTGCCGAGCTACTGGGTTATCTGCGCGAATGTGGTCGTTCGCCGTAAGCAATCCAAGCGTCTTCTCTCTGGTGTCATCCGGATGTAGGTCAGATTGCATCACTTTGGCCTATTGAGCGTCGGTCGTCGTAAGCTGTGTTGCATATCGCAATTGGATTTGAAGCCGCCAGATTTTCTCACTGAGCAACGTGAAAACATCCTTGAACCCATCACCCTGATCTTGCCGGTATTCTAATATCTTCTACGTTGATGAGTTTTTCAATCTTGCGCCTGGCGATGATCTTTCGTGCGGGTTGACCAAGCGCAGTCTCTGGATCGTCGGCAAGTCCAGGATACAGTTTGAAGATCTGGGCACGGTGTTCTGGTGAGAACCCGGCGACCGCAACGGGCCCCGGGCGGAAGCTCTCGGTCGGCGCGCCCTCGGCGAAGATGACTTCGTGGCGATCGAACAGCAACGCGAAATAGGTGATCCGTCGCTTGCCGTTCATACGCCGGATATCGGGCATCCTCATCAGCGCTTTGGCGATGGCGAAAACCTCTGGGATCCCAAAGGTTTTGGCAATCTTCGACCCGCCCAGAACCATGCGATGCTGCGGAGAGACGATAAGGTTGCGCTTCGGCAGGCCGGCGCCCAGGGATCCTTTCTTGATCTCGACAGGCTTGTCCTTGTCCCCACGCGGATTATGCGCATCGAAGACAACTTCTCGTACGCCGATCCAGCGTAAAGGCTGCGGGCCATGATCGGCCGTGTCGACCAGATCGCCGGGCTTCAGCAGTTCGACCGGGATCTCGCCCTCCGTGGTGGCAATCAAGGTCCCTGGGGCGAAGCAGGGCGGCACACCCATCGCCACGAGATCTGCGAACTGAGCAGCTGGTGTCGAGGTGTCGATGGTGCCGTCGGGTACCGTGACGGTCTCACCCGACGGGAAGGTCAGGAGTTGGTCAGACCCGCCCCCGCCGGTGACCGTGATCTCGTCAGCAGTAACCGTGCCGTCCTGGTTTGTCAGAGCATTGCCGACATCCGTCAGGGCCGAGCTGTCGAGACGGTCTACGGCCAGGTCATAGCTGTGCCCACCTCCATCGACCGTGTTGTCGCCGCTGTCGGTGGTGTCGAAATCGGTGATGGTATCGTCACCGCCTCCAGCATCAAGAACGAAGATATCGTCGCCCGCACCGCCGGTCAGCAGGTCGTCGCCAATGCCACCCTGCAGCACATCATTGCCAGTCCCGCCATACAACGTGTCGTCGTCGGCGCCGCCATACAGCAGGTCATTCCCGGCCGAGGCGGTCAGCGTGTCTTTGCCGGCCCCGCCGAACAGCGTGTCGTTGCCGAGCGAGTTGGCCAGATTGTCGTCGCCGGCCCCGCCAAAAAGCGTGTCTTCGCCGATGCCGGTGGTCAGGCTGTCGGCGCCGTCCCCGCCGTAGATCAGGTCGGACCCGTCGCCACCCGCGGCGGTATCGTTGCCGGTGCCGCCATAGAACAGGTCGTCCCCAGCCCCGCCGGTCAGGCCGTCGTTGCCAGCCTGGCCGCTAGCGATGACCCCGACGGTGTCGTTCGTTGCGTCTAAGTCGTCGTCCTGATCCGTCAGAATCAGCTGCTCGGTTTCATCGAAGGTCGCCGTGTGGGTCCCGTCCGTTAGGATCCCATCTTCAGTATCGGTAAAAGCGACCGTCGCGCCGCTGCCTGTGATCCCGCTCAGATCGATCGTGTCAGCATCGGCCCCGAAGTTGCCGCCGAAGATCGTGTCGTTTCCGAAGCCGTCTTCCAGAACGAATGTGTCCGAGCCGGATTCGCCATCCAGCGTATCATTGCCTGCGCCCCCGAAAATGATGTCGTTTCCGTTGCTGCCCTCGACGTCATCGCTTCCGGCCCCGGCGTAGATAGTGTCATCGTCGTTTTCGCCGTCGACGGTATCACTGCCAGCCCCAGCGTAGATGGTGTCGTTGCCATTCCCCCCCTCGATGTCATCGTTCCCGGACCCGCCAAATATTGTGTCCCGGTCGTCCATGCCATCGATGAAATCGTCGCCGTCACCGCCATAGAGCAAGTCGTCCTGGTTACCGGCCCAGAGATCGTCGTTGCCTGCGCCGCCAAAAAGGGTGTCGCTCTGATTTCCACCGCTTAGGTCGTCGTTCCCGGACCCGCCATACAGCTGATCCTCATCGTTGCCGCCATCCAGGTCGTCGTTGCCGGCCCCACCATAAAGCGCGTCGTTGCCGTTACGGCCATCGAGATCGTCGTCACCCAGGCCGCCGGTGACGGTATCGTTCCCATCGCCGCCGAAGAGATCATCGACACCATCGCCACCCGTCAGCGTGTCATCGCCCGCGCGGCCGTCGACGCTTACACCCGCCGTGTCATTGGTTGCGTCGAAGATGTCGTCCTGATCGGTCAGGACGACGTTTTCGATCCCCTGGAACGTACCGGTATCGGCGCCGTCGGTGAAGGTTCCGGCCTCGTCCCCGGAATAGGTGACAGTGACGCCTGCGCCCAGGGCGCTTAGATCCAGAGTGTCGCTGTCGGCGCCACCTTCGCCACCGAAAATAGTGTCGGTGCCAAAGCTATCCTCGATAAAGAATGTGTCCTGGTCATCTCCGCCATAGACGGTGTCAGCGTCGATCCCTCCGTACAGCAGGTCATTCCCGGCCCCGCCATACAGCAGGTCATTCCCGGCGGAGGCAGTGATTGTGTCATTTCCCGCCCCGCCGAATAGTGTGTCATTGCCCGTAGAGTTCGCCAGATTGTCGTCCCCGGCGCCGCCATAAAGCGTGTCCTCGCCGATGCCGGTGGTCAGACTGTCGGCACCCGCACCGCCGTAAAGCAGATCGTCCCCAGCACCACCTTCCAGGGTGTCGTTCCCGTTGGCGCCCCAGATCTCATCGTTTGCGGCGCCGCCGATGATCTGGTCGTTTCCGCTACCGCCATAGACGCCATAAAGATCCCCTCCTGACCCGAGGGTGATAACGTCATCGCCACCATATCCGTCTAGCTCGCCGATCTGGTCCGTCAGGCTGGCAGCGTCAAAAGTGTCAGAAAAACCCGACAGATAGAAGTGATCGAACTCTGAAAACGTCAGCGAGTTCGCACCGTATGTCGCCGTGCCTACGTCGCCAGCGAAAGTGACGTTTATTTCGGTCGTGCGACCATCAAAGTAAAGATCATCACGTTCGCTGGCCGAGCCGGTGATTGTGTGCGTGCCGAAATTGGTATCATACGCATAGGTGTATTCGGCCGAGCCAGTTATCGTGCTAGATCCACCCTCCAGCCAGATTGTCTGACCGGCTGTGTCGTTCAGTTCAAATGTGATCCCGTCACCGCCCGGGCCAATGTGGATGTCCATCAGCTTGGACGTGGTGCCAAGAATGGTCTCGATCCCGGCAAAGCTGATTGTATCGCCGTTGCCGATGTTGCTGACGTCGCCGCCTTCGTTGCCGGTTACGTTGATCTCGACCCAGCTGCCGGACGTGACGCTGGAAATATCCAGCGTGTCGCTGTCAGTGCCGCCTTCGCCGCCATAGACGGTGTCGGTGCCGAAGCCGCCCTCAATGACGATAGTATCCTGATCGTCGCCGCCATAGACAACGTCCGAGCCCGACCCCCCGGTCAGCGTGTCATTACCGGCGCCGCCAGTCAGCGTATCGTTGCCTGCACCGCCCGTCAGGGTGTCGTTGCCCGACCCGCCAGATATGCTGTTGTGAGCTGCGTCACCGGTGATCGTGTCATCTCCGGTTCCACCGATGACGTTCTCGATGCCATAATACTGGTTGCCGAAGGCATCACTGTTACTGGCCAGGTCGATGTCGAATGCGAAGTTGCGGACGACGGAGCCATCGATGTCGTAGGTGTCATCATCTGCGCCGCCATAGAACGCGTCGGCATCGTAGCCTGCACGCAGAGTATCGTCGCCGTCTCCACCGTAGAATGTGTCGCCGGGGTTGCCGGTGGCCAGAACATCCGTGTCGTCGAGCAGATCATTGCCTTGCCCGCCATAGAGGATATCAGCACCTTCGCCACCATCGAGCGCGTCATTTCCGGTACCGCCATCGACCGTGTCGTCACCTGAACCGCCGATGAGGGTGTCATCGCCATCTAACCCAGAGAGCGTTGTCGACGAACTGGACGCGGACGCATCGAAAATGTCGTCGGCTTGTGTGCCTTCCAACGCCTCGATCTCGGAGAACGTGACGGTCTGTCCGCGGATTGCCGCGGTCCCGGCTTCGTCGCTTGAAAAAGTCACATTGACGGCGTCCGCGACATCGGTTTCACCGGACCAACTAAGGACATCCTGATCGGTGCCCCCCTCACCGCCAGTAACAGTCTTGTCGCGGGCCGATCCGAGGCTGGTGAACCGGTCAGCTCCGTCGCCGCCAAAGGCTGTGTCGCCGCCGTTCGAGATGTCCATCAGATCGTCGCCAGATCCGCCGAACAGGGTATCATCGCCGCCGCTGGCCGCATTACCGGAGACCAACGTGTCGTTGCCAGCTCCACCATACAGCGTGTCATCGCCGGCATTGTCGTCCAAGACATCGCCGCCAACCCCGCCATAGACAGTGTCGGCGCCGTCACCCCCGGTTAGGCTGTCGTTCCCGGAATCGCCCCAGATCTCGTCGTCACCGTCCCCGGCGTGGATGGTGTCTTCCCCAGACTTGCCATAAGCCAGATCATTCCCGGAACCCAAATCAATGTACTCGTCGCCACTGTCGGCATTGACGAAATCGTTGCCTGCACCGGCGTAAATCGTGTCATCTGCACCATAGGTGACCACTTCATCGGCGCCGTCTCCGGCATAGACCACGGCTTCGTCTCCGACACCGAAGCCGGTGTAGATGTCATCGTCCCCGTCACCGCCATAGGCCGTGTCACCGCCGACCAGATAACCGATCTGATCATTGCCGCTGCCGCCGTAGAGCGTGTCTGCGCCCGATCCGCCGTCCAGATCATCGTTGCCGCCCTCGCCGTAAAGAATATCGGCCCCGGCGCCCGTTTCGATGTCGTCAGCGCCGTTCCCGGCAATAACAGTGATCGCACTGCTCGACGAGGACCCGTCCACGCTGTCTGCACCGCTGGAAAGTTCGAACGCCTCAATGCCCTGGAACGCGCCGACATCGCCGTCGTCGTCAGTGAATGTGCCGGCCTCGTTGCCTGAAAAGGTCACGGTAACTGCGTCGTCGGCGATGGCGATACTCAGCGTGTCGCTATCGGTCCCGCCCTCGCCGCCAAAGAGGGTGTCGTCACCGACGCCCACTTCAAATATGTCCGCACCGTCGCCGCCGTAATAGGTGTTTGTGCCGAAACTCAGCCCAAACGTGTCGTCGCCGGCGCCTCCATATGCTTCGTCGGAAGTCCCATCCCCAACAAAAAGAAAGTCGCCCCCCGCGCCCCCATATAGCCAATCTACATTGCTGGAACCGCCATAGATCGTGTCACTGCCGTCACCACCAAAGAGATCGTCGTAGTTGCCCTGGCCGTAAATAGTGTCATTGCCGGTGCCGCCATAAAGGATGTCATAGCCCGAGCCGCCATAGATGGTATCGTTGCTCATCGATCGGCATCCCGATCGCTATACGAGCCGACGGCGATAAAAAAGTGGGCGTTGGCAGGTCTATCGAGCGTGCAATGCCGGATAGACCCGCAGCAGACCAATTGCACTTTGCGCCGGCCATGATCAGCCTTAATTCCCATCGCATCACATACGCAAACTTGCACCACGGAGATCCTGAAAGCGGACACTTCTCCGAACCCAACTACACAGAATAGGTTAATGAACAGGATGCTCCGCTACGCGCCCGGTGGCTTGAACGATCGGTCGCAATCGCGGCCCTTCTGCAGCGGCAACCTGCTCCCCCTGTTTGGACCACCCGGCTGGAGATTTTCCGGGGGTTGAGCTCAGGGCGCTTGCTGCAATCCTGAGCGATTCATCAGCGTTATCGGCGGGTTGTTTCCGATAGCGCTGTGGGGACGAACTTCGTTGTAGTCCCTACGCCAGTCCTCCATTTTCGACTGGGCGTCGTCAAGGCTCATGAACCAGTGCGTGTTCAGACATTCCGCTCTGAACTTGGCATTAAAGCTTTCAATGAACGCGTTGTCCGTCGGCTTTCCGGGCCGCGAGAAGTCCAGAACCACATCCTTTTGATAGGCCCAGAGATCAAGGTCACGGGAGATGAACTCGCTGCCCTGGTCGACGCGGATCACGTTCGGATAACCAACTTCGCGGCAGACCCGTTCAAGCGTTTGGACGACGTCTTCGCCTCGATAGCTGAACCGTGGGTCTGTGGCCGGTGAGAACCGCGAATACGTATCCACGATGGTCAGAACCCGGATTTTCCGACCGGTCACAAGCTGGTCGTGTACAAAATCCATGGCCCACGTTTCATTGTTCACGGTCGCCTCCACACGATCTCCCCGCAGTTTGGCCTTCACTCGGTGCTTGGGCGTCTTGTTTCGCAGCTGCAGGCTCATCTCATTGTAAAGCCTATAGATTCGCTTGGCGTTCACCTGCCAACCCTCACGGCGCAGCAAGACATGGATGCGTCGGTATCCGTAGCGCACCCGCGTCTCAGCGATCTCTCTGATCCGTTTCTTGAGCTCGGCCTGATCATCCCCGTGGGGTCTGTAGTGGTAGCTCGATCTCTGGGCCATCAAAACACCGCAAGCGCGGCGGATGCTGACATCCCAGGTCGTTCGCAGGTCATCAACCAGCTCCCGGCGACGAGCAGGCCTTAGAGCTTTCGTTTGATAACGTCCTGCAACATCGCCTTGTCCAGTGACAGATCAGCCACCAACCGCTTCAACCTGGCGTTCTCCTCATCCAGCATCTTCAGCCGCTTCATCTCGGACGGCATTAGGCCCGCATACTTCTTCCGCCAGTTGTAGAAGGTGGCCTCGGCAATCCCGGTCTTACGACACACCTCTGCGATGCTTGTGCCGTCTTCAACCTGCTTCAGTACGAACGCAATCTGCGCTTCGGTAAACTTGCTCTTCTTCATGGAACGCTCCTTCTCCCGCATGCGGGATCATAAATGGAAAATTCCAGCTCAGATCGGTCCTGTTTTCGGGCAGCAGGTCAGGGGCCATAAATGGCGAACAAGCGACCCAAGCCCGAAGAGATTGTCTCGAAGTTGCGGCAGGTTGAGGTCTTGATGGGGCAAGGCACGCCCCGGATTAATGCCATCCGACAGATCGCTGTGACCAAACAAACCTATTACCGTTGGCGCAAGAAGTACGGCGGAATGGGCGCGGAACAATTGAAGGAACTGAAGCGGCTCCAGAAGCAGAACGAGCACCTTCGCCGGGCAGTTTCCGACCTGACGCTCGACAAGCTGATATTGACAGAGGCTGCGCGGGGTGTGAATGCCGCCCTGGAAACGGTCCGGTGGACCGTTTCAGGCCGCGCCGAGTGTGCCTGGTGCTGGGCCAGCATCGATCCACGCAACGGCGGCTTCCAAAAGGGCGTGCTGACGAAGAGCGTTTGCTGGCGGATATGATCGAGCTGACCCGCCAATACGGCCGATACGGCTATCCATTGGCCGGCAGGCGATTGCCTTGCAATCGCTGAGAGGCGTCGGATCGCGGTTTTGCTGAGAGACGCGGGTTGGCAGATTGATGAGAAGCGGGTCGAACGCCTGTGACGGCGTGAGGGGCTGAAAGAGCCGATGAAGCATCCAAAGAAGGGCCGGCTCTGGCTGAACCCCTCTCGTCGTTATGCTTCGCAAACGACTGCCGGGCAGTGGATGGATCGTGCGTGCGGCTTAAGCCGGAACGTCAAGACCATGTGTGGTCCTACGACTTCGTTCATTGCCGAACGCAGAACGGGAAGGCCTTCAGGACGCTCAACATCCTGGAAGAGCACACCCGCGAATGTCTGGCCATCCGGGTGAAGCGCAAGCCGAACTCGGTAGATGCCATCGATGCTTTGACGGATCTGCTCATCCTGCGTGGCATTCCATCCTACATCCGATCGGACAATGGCCTGGAGTTTATTGCTCAGGCGGTCAGGGACTGGATCAAAGCGGTTGGCGCAAAGACTGCCTACATCGACCCAGGCTCGCCCCTCTCAGCGATGCTCCGCATCGCCTGTCAGGCAATGCATGGGAGAACGGATACTGCGAGAGTTTCAACGGACGAATGCGCGACGAACTGCTGAACGGTGAAATCTTCTACTCATTCCGTGAAGCCCAGATCATCATCGAAGAATGGAGGAAACACTACAACACGAAGAGACCCCACAGTGCCTTGAGATACCGCCTACCGGCACCGGAAGCCATCGTCCCGATCGACCAGAGGCCGGTCATGCACTAACTTCCACAATGGACCAGTCAAAACGGGCTCCTCACTCCCGGAAACCGCGTCTTTGCGCAGATCATCCGCTTCTCGTCATCGCTCCAGTTCCTGCGCCGTCGCCGCTTCGCCATTCCAAACCCGCTAATGTCCACTTGTAGCTAATGGACATTATCTAACACTAGCGAACCGCGTCAGTGCGGGATGACCGAATGGATACGGCGAATGAACAACTATGCGACTTTCCCTGCGTTTTCACATTGCATTCTGAGCGCGCCAGATGTCATTGTTTTCGTTATGCACCCATTATCCCAAATTATTCTCATAAGATGGGGAGTGCGCCGATTGCTGAATCTACCGATCAGCGATTCACTCGATTAGATGCAATCTTCTTAGCTGGGCACACGCGCCGAGGGGCAGGTTTAGACCGCGTTCCTGCCGCTGCACATTGCGCCAATGAAAGGCGGTTTTCGCGCAGAGATCCCAGTAAACCGAGACAATCGAAGGTCCGGTTTGCCTTCATAATGTTAAACCAGCAGCAGGGTTGACCTTGGAAGTATGGGCTCCAACCAGACATCGATTGCGGCGCAAGATCGCCGATTCCGCACACTGCTTCCGTCGTCAGTCGCGGCCCAAACCGGACCTCCACAGTTTTCGGCATCGCTGCGGCGCAGCATTCCGAGAACGACCTTCATTTTCTGGTTTTGGAGCCAAACACGACGCAACCGGGTTCAGATAGCTACTCACAGGTTTGCGCGAAACCAGACATTGTGCTCGTGGCTCTAGGAATGAAGGTTCGCTGTCCTTACCCACTCGACTCCAATCGAGGGGGCTGTTCGAAGTGTCGACTCGCTCACCAATTAGCAAACTGTTCGGCGTCGAACAGGATATAAGGACCAGATGCTGCTTGTGTCGGCCGCCAAGTTCTTGAAGGTTCACGTCAAATCCTACCATCACACCCAGAGGTGGAGCGCAAAACTAACGAATATCCCGGTACGTGATGCGACTCACCTTGACCACTTGGTCAAAGATCGCCGAAGCTTTTTGCCATGGACGGCGCCAGCAGGCTGCCGAGAATTCTGTAGGGGGTTTCCAATGAGCCGACGGACAGACGACGATCTTGCGAACTTCATGAAAGATGGATGGGACCAGGCGAACGACTTCGATCCCAAGGACCCGATGGTGGGCCTAGGCAAGGCTGACCTTTCCGGCCCGGTGATGGGGCGGCGCACGGTTCTGCGTCTGCTGGCGGCCTCGGGCGCATTGACGGCGGCGCATCTGATGCCTGGAGTGGTCCCACAAGCCCGTGCAGCCTCGGGCGGGACGCTGCGGGCAGGCTGGTCTGGCGTTGGCGAGTTGCGCACCATCGACCCTGCACAAATCAATCAGGTGCTGTTGTTCCAGATTGCCTCGAACGTGCTGAGCGGGTTGACTCATATCAACCCTGCACTTCAGGCCGAGGGCGATCTGGCGATAGACTGGGAGGTCAACGGGGACGGCACCGAATACACGTTCAACCTGCGCGAAGGTGTGACCTTCCATAATGGCGATCTGTTTACTGCCGACGATGTGATCTATACCTATCAACGATCGAAAGACCCCGATAAGTCCATCCATTCGCGCGTCGTCGCGAACATCAAGGACATCGAGAAACTGGGCGATCACAAGGTCAAGATCATGCTTGGCGCGCCGCAGGCATCCTTGCTGGTGAAAACTCTGGAACGTTCTTCAGGACGGGCCATGACCATCGTCAGCCGTGGGGCGATCGAAAGCATGGGCCTGTCGGATTATGGCTTGAAAGCTGTTGGCACCGGCCCGTTCAAGGTCACGGATCACCAGCTGGGTCAGTCCATGACGTTGGAGAGGAACGAGGTGTATTGGGACCCGAACCGGCCAGGTGTCGACAAGGTCATCATCACGCCAATCATCGACCCTGAGCCTTTCGCGGCCGCCATGGAAGCAGGCGACATCCAGATATCTGGCGGCAACCCGATCCCACCGGAACTGGTGGATCGGTTCGAGTCCAATTCTGATCTGGTCACCTCGATCATTTCGGGGCCGGGCTTCCAGGGTGTGTTCATGAACCCTTGGCGCGATCCGATGAAGGTCCCGGATTTCTCGAAACCCCTCGAAGAGCTAAAGCAGGAAAAGGGCTTCATGGTCCGTATGGCCATCGCCAAAGCCATCGACCGGGATCTCTACAACAAGCAAGCCCAGTTCGGCCGCGGGACGCCTGCCTTCGGCACCATCAATCCGGCGATGGGTTTCTACTATGACACCGGAATTTCCGAGACGTCCGAGCAACGCTTTGATCTGGATGCCGCCCGGCAGATGTTGACCGATGCCGGGTTCCCAGGCGGCGAGGGTTTTCCCGAGTTGAGGCTGCTTTGTACTGCCTCGACCCGGCGCGATTGCCTCGTGATCAAAAATATCCTGAAGAAGAACCTGGGCATCAATCTAGAGCTGGACGTCAAGGACTTCCCGGTTCTGATCGACGATTTCCAGACGATGAACTACGACTTCTGCCGGTTAGGCTCGGGCGGTGACTTTGATCCGGATGACGGAATCGTCGATTGGATCCAGACCGCCTCGAAGTTCAACGGTGCCAAGCGGAACAAGGATGAAATGCCGTTCGGCTTCTTCTCGGACCCCGAGGTCGATGCCCTGGTGGCCGAGCAATCTGTGACCGCTGACCCTGATGCACGCAAGGCGCTGGTGCAGAAGGCCAACAAGATCAGTTCGGACAAGGTGGCCCAGGCATTCCTGTACCACCCGCCCGACGTCATGATCTGGCGCAAAGAGGTGAACTTCCCGGAAAGCAGCCGGATCCCCGGACTGGTTGACTTGGATCGCGTCACGCTGGGCTGACCCGCAAGATGAACGCCGGGCCGGACAAAAGTTGACAGCTGTCAATTGGTTAATCCTGCAACGAACTTTGCTGGATAAATCCGGCCTGGCGTTTACCTATTTGTTCCAAATCGGGATTCTGCCCCGGAGGGCGCCGACTTGACCTTGTACATCATCAAGCGCGTGCTGGGCGCCGTTCTGGTCATGTGGGCGGTTGCAACGCTTGTGTTCTTTATGTTGCGTATTCTGCCGGGGGATCCGCTGGCGGCGATGCTGTTCGATGCGGGCGATCCGCAAGCAGCCGAAGAGTTGAAGGTCAAGTTCGGCCTCGATCAACCGATGTATGTTCAGTACTGGAAGTGGTTCACGCTGGCCTTGCAGGGCGACCTGGGCGCGTCGATCTATGGCAGCCGAGTGCCTGTCAGCCAGATCCTGATTGAAGCTGCGCCCCGCACCCTGTCCTTGGCGGCGCTGTCATTCTTTGTGGCCGTGATCATCGCGATTCCAGCGGGACTGGTCTCCGCCCTGCGGCGCGGCAGTGCGGTCGATCATGGTGTGACATTGGTGGCATTTATTGGGTTATCGATGCCGGATTTCTGGTTGGGCATTTTGCTGATCCTGTTCTTCGCAGCCAATCTGGGCTGGTTGCCTGCGATCGGCTATCAGCCACTGTCCGAGGGCTTTTGGCCGTGGCTCAGCCACCTGATCCTGCCGGCCATCGCGGCGGGCACGGCATTTTCGGCCATCATTGCACGGATGGTACGCTCCTCGATGCTAGAGGTCATGAAAACCGATTACGTGCGCGTGGCCATCGCCAAGGGTTTGCGACCGAGCCGGGTGACCATGGGACACGCGTTTCCCAATGCCTTGATCCCCGTCATCACGGTGATGGGTATCGCCTTCGGGTTGTTGATGGCCTCGACGGTGGTGGTGGAAACCGTCTTCGCCATCAAGGGACTGGGCCGCGTTCTGATCGAGGGCATCTTGAACCGCGATTACCCGGTCGTGCAGGGCGCGATCCTGGCAGTCAGTTTCATCTTTGTCTTCGTCAACCTGATCGTTGATATCCTCTACGGCGTAATCGATCCGCGCATCCGAGTGCAGG
Organism: uncultured Limibaculum sp.; assembly: GCA_951813525.2. GTDB lineage: Bacteria > Pseudomonadota > Alphaproteobacteria > Rhodobacterales > Rhodobacteraceae > Thermohalobaculum. The sequence continues at coordinate 84,729 of CATOTJ020000001.1, read as the reverse complement.
GATGAGCGGGACCACGATCCAACGCCAATCCTTTTCACGAGTTGTGCGGCGTGACCCCAGGGCATTGGCTGGCGCGATCTTTCTTGTGGTCCTGTTGATCGCAGCAGTCTTCGCCCCGTGGATTGCGCCACATGATCCCAACGCCATGGACTACATGATGATGGAGGAGCCATCGGCCACCCATCCCCTGGGCGTTGACGATCTGGGGAGGGATCTGCTGTCTCGCATCATCCACGGCGCGCGGGTGTCGATCTTTGTCGGCGTGGTCACCGTCGGCATCGCCCTGGTCTTGGGCGTCGGGATGGGCATCCTGGCCGGGTACTACCGCGGTTGGATCGACACGATCATCATGCGCTATATCGACTTGCAGTGGGCGTTCCCGAACATCCTGATCGCAGTCTATCTGGTGGCCGTTTTCGGCACAGGGTTGTCGAACGTGATCGTCGCGATCACGCTCGCCTATCTGGACGATTTCGCACGGGTCGCGCGGGGCATGACCTTGCAGGTCAAAGAAGAACTATACGTTCAAGCCGCGCGCAGCTATGGCGCGTCGGATCTGCTGATCATGGTGCGCCATATCCTGCCGAACATCACGGCGCCGATCATTGTGCTGGCAACGGTCAGTGTCTCGAACGCCATCCTGGCCGAGGCGGTTTTGTCCTTTTTGGGTCTCGGCGTCTCAACCGATACGCCGACTTGGGGCTTGATCCTATCGGAATCGCGCAGCTTTATATCCCGTGCGTGGTGGTTGGGCGTCTATCCGGGCCTTGCGATTATGCTGACAGTTCTTTCGATCAACTTCCTTGGCGATGCCCTGCGCGATCATCTGGATGTTCGTGAAGGAGCCGAGAGGTGATCGCCAAGGTCCATTGGCCCTGCGGGCCAAGGCGACGCTCTGCCTCGCGCTCCGAGATATTTTTGGCAAGATGAAGAGGTGCGGCATGCAACACCGGAGGTTGATATGACCTATTCCCTTTTGGCCCATGATGCGCAGCAAGGCTTGTTCGGCCTCGCGGTCGCGTCGAAATTCTTTGCCGTTGGCGCGGTGTGCCCTTGGTCAGGCGGCCCGCATGGGGCGGCGATGAGCCAGGCACTGCCCAATCCCGAACTTGGCCACCGTGCCTTGGGCCTGCTTGCCGAAGGTCACCGGGCAGGCAGTATCGTGCCGATGCTGCAGGGCATGGACCAAGGGATCGATCAACGCCAATTCCACGTGATCGATGCCCACGGCGGGTCGGCGGCGCACACGGGGACAAACTGCATCGACTGGTGTGGACATAAGACAGCACCAGGCGTTTCGGTCGCCGGAAATATGCTGGCCGGGGCAGCCGTGGTCGCCGATACATTGATGTGCTGGCAGGATCGTTCGGATTTACCGATTGTGGAGCGTCTGATCGCAGCAATGCAGGCCGGCGAAGACGCGGGCGGGGACAAACGGGGACGCCAGTCCATCGCACTTTGCATCCAAGGCCCCGAAGTTTTCCCGCGGTTGGATCTGCGCGTGGATGACCATGCCGATCCAATTTCCGAATTGCGACGCCTCTATTCGGTGGCGCAAGAACGGTTCATTCCGTTTTCGACCGGAATGCCACGGGCCGAGCGGCCTTACGGCATTCTGGATCGCGCGGTTCTAGACACCATCATCGTACGCGATGTCGGCAAACCGCTGATCGCCGACCCTGAGATCCCGGAGGGTTGAAACATGTCGCAAAGCTTCGCCACCCGGCCTGATGTTCGCGGAACATTCGGGGCCGTGACATCCACGCGATTGCGCCATTGTTCACATTCGAGTGGCATCATTCAGCCGAGGTCTGGGTGCCCGGCGGAGATCTTCCCATGCCAGGCAAGAAGGATTGCCAGCCGCAGATTGCCGAGGCCTACCAGCGTATTCTGAATGAGGCCGAAGCCGCCGGTGGCGGGTACAAGCTGACCGTTCAGCCGGCCTGGTCACTGGGTCGCCTGTGCGCCGCGGGGTTCAGACGGGATGGCATGATCCGAGCTGCTGCGACACCACGCTTCTTACAAGCCTATCCAGTCGGCCGATGAATTCGATCAGAAGAGGAAAAGGCCCTCTTCGCGAACGTCTTCTAATGGCCGATTTTGTTGAAAAAGCCGGGTTGAAAGAACGGTCCAGCACTGATTCAAGATCTCTGTGGTGACGGAGGTTTTCTGCGATGATGGGCGATCGGCAAGTGCTGCAGAACAGCCTGTTCTACGAGTTCAACCTGGAGATCCACGTGCCCGCGGATCACTTGCTTCGGAGCATTGATCGGTTCGTCGATCTTTCGAGCGTCCGGCGTCGGCTCGAGCCGTTTTATAGCCGGATTGGTCGCCCATCTATCGATCCCGAACTGATGATCAGGATGTTGATTATCGGCTACACTCACGGCATTCGCTCAGAGCGACGACTTTGCGAAGAGGTGCATCTGAACCTCGCCTATCGCTGGTTTTGTAGGCTGGATCTGAACGATCCGGTGCCGGACCATTCCACGTTCTCGAAGAACCGGCATGGCCGTTTCCGCGACAGTGATCTGTTCAGGTTCCTGTTCGAGGATGTTCTTTCTCGATGCATCCGCGAAGGTCTTGTTGGCGGAGAAGCGTTCGGTGTCGACGCATCCCTGATCAAGGCTGATGCGAACCGGGAAGACGGGATCACGCCGAAAGACTGGTCGCCAGAGCAATTCGCCGGCCGCGCGACGTCCGAATATCTTGCGACACTGGACGATGCGGCTTTCGGTGCAGCGACACCCGTCGTGCCCAAATACATCTCGCCTGTCGATCCGGCGGCGCGCTGGTCTGCTGCCGATCGCGGCAAGGCGCACTTCATCTATTCCACGAACTATCTCGTCGACCTCGACAACGCGATCATCGTGGATGTCGAGCCAACCGCACCGATCCGTCAGGCCGAGAACAAGGCCGCCCGGGATATGATTGAGCGGACCCGGCAGACATTCAACCTCTATCCCGAGCGCCTTGTCGGCGACACGGGATATGGCAATGCGGAGATGCTCGCCTGGCTGGTTGAGGAACAGGGTATAGAGCCATTCATACCCGTCATCGATAAGTCGAGACGATCAGACGAGATCTTCTCCCGGTCAGATTTTACCTACGACCACGGCGAGGACGCCTATCGCTGCCCTGCCGGTCACTGGCTCCGTCAGTACCGTCGCCCCTTCAAGATTGCCCGCGATGCAGTAGATGACGACGGCCAGCGCCGTTACCGCGCCAGCAAACACGACTGCGACGCATGCCCACTCAAGCCGTGTTGCACGCCCAAGGAGCATGCGCGGAAAATCCTGCGATCTGTTCACGAAGGCGCGCGAGACATGGCCCGCGACATCGCCAAAACGGACGCATATGTCGATGCAATGCGCGCCAGGAAGAAAGTCGAAATGCTGTTCGCTCACCTCAAACGTATCCTGAAACTCGACCGTCTCCGGCTCAGAGGACCATCCGGCGCCCGCGACGAATTCCTGATGGCAGCAACAGCGCAAAACCTCAGGAAGCTCGCGAAACTCGTGCCGAACCCGGCCTGAGCGGCGCGGCGAGCGTCATCAGCCTAGGCCAGGAGCCTCTCGAAAAACGACTTCTTCAACAAAATCGGCGCAAGGCGGCTGGCCGGGGCCGGACGGACCTACGCCCGAACCTGAGGTATCAACGGACGGCCCGTAGCAGCCCCACGGGATTGTGCGGATTTCCGAATTGGTGGACTGACGCTCGCGGCCCTTAGAAGACCGCCGCTCGCAATCGGACTTCTGCGATGCAGCATTCGTTTAGCCGACATTGAACGATCGATCCTAAGGCGTTTCGCGAGCTGCCGTATCAAGGCCGCAATTCACAGGTCTGCGCGAAGTACGACCCAGGCCATTCTTTGAAGCAGACATTGTCAAATTCGATCAATAATTTGCTGGATGTCGTGCGATGCTCAGATCGCGATCAGGTCAATGCCGGGCAAGCGCGGGCCCAGTGTGCCGCGCTTCATTGCGTCGATGCTGGTGCGTTTGTTTGCGGCGCTTCGGCGGGCATGTTCCTGCATCAGGGCCTGGGCGCGGGAGCCGCCCCCAGTACAGATGGCGTCGTAGACATGGTGGTGGTCTTCGTGCGCGCGCGCGACGGCTTGTTGGCTGTGTGTCGGATCCGACTGGTCGAAGACGATGCACCGCGATGACACCAGAGGCGTCCGCGAAAGGGTTCTGATCGTCTCCTTCAGAGCCACGTTACCAGAGGCCGAGATAATGGCTTCGTGGAACGTTTCGTTCAGATCGATCCATCGAGATTGTTGCTCTGGTGTTTCGAGCCCGATCGCAATCGCTTTGTCCATATCAACAAGCAACTGTCCGATCGCTCCGGTGTCGTTGGATATCAGTCCGCGTTCCGCTGCAAGCCGCGCGGCCATGCCCTCCAGCTCTCCACGGACCAGAATTGCATCGGTTACCTGATCCAGCGTGAAGGCCCGCACCCGGACCCCGCGATTGGGTTCGCGGTGTACCAAGCCCTCGCCCTCCAACACGGCGAGAGCCAAGCGAATAATTGTGCGAGAGCACCCGAGGGATTGGCTGAGTGCGATCTCTGCAAGCCTTTGTCCGGCTGTGAATTGAGCAGACAGGATATTTGCGCGCAATGCCTGAGCGATGTCGTCTACTTGAGTGGTCATGTCGATCTTTTTGCATGCAAAAATTGTGTATTCTGATCATATCGTTCATGAATCAGCTTGCCAAGCACTAGATTGCATGCAATCTGGGAAACTGAAATTCCAGGCAATGCGACAGAGGTGCCTTATGTTGGACAAGACCGCTGGCCAGACCCCGAATACGAAACCGGAAGGCGAGCTTGGAACCTCGGGTCAGGCGATGCCCAACCGCGGGTATCAGGTACGGCCGGGTCAGGCACCGCGCTTTCAAACACCGCCCTTGATGGCAACGCGGCCGCCGCGTTGTCCGCCGTTTGTCGATGTCACGCATCCCGATCAGTTGTTGCCTTATCTCGAACACGTGGCGCAGCGCCCCTATAATCATGGACTCAATGCCTGTTGGGATTTGAAACCCGGTGAGCGGGTTCTGTTGCGTGTCGACAACTGGCATTCAGACCTGACCATCCAGGCCTGCCAGAAGATCCTGGAAAAATACGGCGTCAAATACGAAATCAAGAAGATCGACCGGGGCGGCGTTCCACAGTGGGTTGGCGCCGATGAAGTCGATTACTACCTTTTCCGCACCAAGGAACTCGCGGAATGGATGGACTGGTGGGAAGAGGAAGAGAAAAAGCAGAACTATGACAAGATCCTGATAGGCTATGGCGGGCCGGTCCTGGCCGAACGGTTCATCAAGATCCAGCGCATGCCGTTCATTACGCCGGAAATCCTGGCCTCTCCCGCGCATGCTATGCCCATCGAAGTGCTGAACGCCATGGATCGTTGGACCTGGGATCGTATCCGCACGGCCAAGCGGGCGCGGATCACGGACCCGGAGGGGACGGACCTAAGTTTCACGAACCACCCGGAATACTGGGACAGCGGCCGCAATTTTTATGACGCCGACTTGACTGCCGCGACCTGGACCGGAAACGAGCATTTCGGCAGACAATACCTGCCCGGCCACATCACTGGCCGCCCCTGGATGTTCCATCCAAAGAAGGAAGACGGCGAAGGCGTAGTCGCTGGCACCACGAACCACATCGCGCCCATGGATTGGACGCAATTGGTGATCGAGGGGTCCAAGGTCACAGAGATCAACGCGGGCGGCGCCTTTGGCGACAAGCTGCGCGACGTGATGGACCGGACAAAGAACATCCAATACCCGACATTCCCGGGCAAGGGCCTGATGTATTGGTGGGAAGCCTCGATCGGTACGAACCCGCACATCCATCGTCCGCGCAAGGACTTCCCGTCAGGCTTCGTCAACTGCCTCTACGAACGGGTCCGGTCCGGCGTCATCCATATCGGCTTCGGCACGATCATTTCGTCCATGCAGGAGCGCCTGGCGGCAAGGGCCGGAAACCTGGTCGGACACTGGCACATCCACCTCTATTTTCCGACCTATACTGTGGAACGCGAGGGCGACAACGAGACTATTATCGAGAACGGCCGCCTCTGCGCGCTGGACGATCCGGGCATTCGCAAACTGTGTGCAAAATACGGCGATGTGGCTCTGTGGTTGGACGAGTCCTGGAACCCGGCAATTCCCGGCATCAATATGGAAGGGGATTACTGGGATCACTATGCCCAGGACCCGTTGCACTGGACACAGACAGAACTGAATCTCTGCCGTCACTACCACCCACACTTCATGAAAATGGTGGGGGCAGACGGCAAGTATTGCCATGGGCAAGGGGCTGATTGGTGGAAAGGCGGCTGCTGCAACCACAGCGGCGTCGACGCATCCATCCTGCAGGGAAACTGCTGCGGATAGTCGCCCAAAAAAGTCAAAGGGAGGAAAGCATGAAAATCACATCGACACTGTTCGGGATGGCGGCGGCGCTGGCGATCACCGGGCTTGCTGCCGAGGTCTCGGCAAAAACCTTGCGTTATGCCGAGTTCGGCCCCAATCGCGGGACCCGCGCCGAGGCGCTGAATTGGTTCGCTGAGGAGCTGGAAAAGCGGTCGGGTGGCAGTCTGGAAATCGAGTTCCACTGGGGGAAGTCGCTGTTGGGGACCAAGGCCGTTCTACAAGGCCTAGGCGATGGTGTGGCGGATATGGGCTCGGTCATCGGGTTCTTCACACCGAAGAAGCTGCGCGCCTATAATATGGGCGATCTGCCGGTCGACAACTCGGATGAATGGGTCGGCATGCGCGCGCTTTACGAGTTGGCGACAACTAATACGGCCATGCAGGCCGAGTTCGACGCGAACGGCATTCAATATATCTCGAACTACACCACCGGCCCGATCCAGCTAATTTGCAAATCGCCGATTACCTCGTTGGGGGATCTGAACGGGGTCAAGACCCGGGCGTCGGGGCCCTATGGCAAGACATTGGCCGATCTTGGCGCCGAGGTGCAGCGCATGGCGCAATCCAAAGTCTATCAGGCGCTGGATTCCGGCTTGGTAACCTGCAACCAGAATTACTACTACTCGATGAAAGCCTACAAACAGTATGAGGTTGCCGAGCATGTGACCGAACTGGACTGGGGCCAGAATATGGCTTTTGGGATCTTCATGAACAAGGCGTCCTGGGACGGTCTGTCCGACGCGGAAAAGGCCGTGATGGCCGAGGTCGGCTCAGAATTCATCGATCGCATGGCGGAGCTGATGATCACCGGCAAAGATACCAACAAAAGCGCCATGGAAGCCGGGATCGACGGCAAGAAGATTTCGATCACCCGCCTGTCGGATGAAGAGCGCGCGGCGCTGATCGAGGCCGGAAAAAAGTATGTCGGCACATGGTCAGACGAAGCGGCGGCCGATGGCTTGGACGGTGCGGCCTTGTTGGCCGCCTACGAGGCCGCGATCGCCAAGTTCACGGCAAACAAAGACGCCAACGGGTATCCGTGGACCCGGTAGACGAAAGCAACGCGAACAACGGGACCTGGCTGGAACGTGCCTTCACGGCACTGGCCATGCTGGGTCTCGTCCTGTTGTGTCTGATCGTCACGATCACGGTTCTGTCCCGGTGGCTGTACCGGCCCCTGATCCCGGATGACGTTCTGCTGGTCCGCGAGTTAATGGTCGGGGTGATCCTGCTGCCGCTGGCGGCCGTGACGGCGCGGGGCGCGCATATCTCGGTGACCGTCTTCACGAACTGGTTGCGACCTGCGCCGTTGGCCTGGCTGGCCCGGCTGGGCTATGCCATCGGCCTGGCGTTGGTTGGTGCCCTCTTGTGGATCGGCCAGCGCCTGTTCCGGGCCTCCTGGGAGAGCGGCGATTATCACGATGGCGACATCTATATCCCGATGTGGATCGGCTATTGCGTCTTTATGATCGCGCTGGCTGCCTTCGCCGTTAGGCTTGCGGCCCAGATCGTGCGCCCATCGCGGCGCGCGGACTGATCCGCGGACGATCATGGATCCTACCAACCTTGCCATCATGGCGCTTTGTGCGGTCCTGACGCTGTTGGTGCTGCGCGTCCCGATCGCCTTTGCCTTGGGGGGCGTTGCATCAACCGGGCTTTTTCTTTTCTTCGCCTGGCGACCTGGCGGAGAGTTCGACCCCGAACGGGGGCTGCGCCCGGCCCTGTCCCTGATCGGCAATACGACCTTCGAGTTCGTGCACAATTACCCGCTTTCGATGATCCCGCTGTTCATTGGCCTTGGCCATATTGCCTATCACGCCCGGATCACCACCGATCTCTACGATGCCATGCGCGTCTGGTTGGCGCGGTTGCCTGGCGGATTGGCCATGGCTTCGGTGGTCGGATGCGGGGGCTTCTCTGCGATTACCGGGTCCTCGGTCGCTTGTGCCTCGGCCATGGGACGGATCGCCGTGCCAGAGATGACGCGCAATGGCTACTCCCCCCGCCTGGCCACCGGATCCGTCGCGGCAGGAGGGACGCTGGGCTCGCTGATCCCGCCCAGCCTGTTGTTCGTGATCTATGCAATCTTCACCGAAGAATCCGTGCGCAGCTTGTTCTTGGCAGGGATTATCCCAGGAATTTTGTCGCTCGCGGGATATCTGATTACAATCCGCATCTGGGCAGGGCTGAGCCCAGTGGATGCCCCGCGGTTTGTTGAGGATCTTCCCAGCGGGGAAAAGTGGCGTGCCTTGGCCCGAACTTGGCCCGCGGTCCTGTTGCTCGCAGTAATTATCATAGGCATCTACTGGGGTTTCTTCACACCGACGGAAGCCGCCGCGATCTCGCTCGCCCTGGCCACTTTGATCGGATTCGCCCGGGGGCGGCTGACGTGGCGCAGTTTTTTCACCTCGCTGCGTGAAACTGTCTGGCAGACATCGGCGATCTTCCTGATCGCCATCGGCGCGAAGATCTTCGTGTCGTTCGTCTCGGTGACCCGGCTGGCGCCGATGCTTTTAGATTGGTTACAGGGATCGGGCGCACCGTTGATCCTGATCCTGGCCGGTATTGTGCTGTTCTATCTGATCCTGGGCATGTTCCTGGACAGCATTGGGATCCTGGTCCTGACGTTGCCGTTCACCGTCCCGTTGATCGAAGGCTATGGCCTCGACCTGATCTGGTTCGGGGTCGTTGTCATTAAATTGCTGGAGATCGGGCTGATCACGCCTCCCGTAGGCCTGAATGTGTTCGTGATCAAATCCGTTGCCCCGCGAGATGTCTCGCTGGAAGCGATTTTCCGCGGCGTTGCCTGGTTCCTGATCCTGGATCTTTTGGTTTTGCTCCTGATCCTATGCATCCCGGAATTATCGACATGGATGCCGACGACTGCGCGCTGACCGGAACTGTTGTATGTCCTAACTCGATCAAATTGGAACGGTAGAAAATGGCGCAAGGCAGTCGACCGCGTTACTCGGGTTGATGTCTGAACCTGGAGGATGAGCAGCCGGCCGATTTTGTTGAAAAAGCCGGGTTGAAAGAACGGTCCAGCACTGATTCAAGATCTCTGTGGTGACGGAGGTTTTCTGCGATGATGGGCGATCGGCAAGTGCTGCAGAACAGCCTGTTCTACGAGTTCAACCTGGAGATCCACGTGCCCGCGGATCACTTGCTTCGGAGCATTGATCGGTTCGTCGATCTTTCGAGCGTCCGGCGTCGGCTCGAGCCGTTTTATAGCCGGATTGGTCGCCCATCTATCGATCCCGAACTGATGATCAGGATGTTGATTATCGGCTACACTCACGGCATTCGCTCAGAGCGACGACTTTGCGAAGAGGTGCATCTGAACCTCGCCTATCGCTGGTTTTGTAGGCTGGATCTGAACGATCCGGTGCCGGACCATTCCACGTTCTCGAAGAACCGGCATGGCCGTTTCCGCGACAGTGATCTGTTCAGGTTCCTGTTCGAGGATGTTCTTTCTCGATGCATCCGCGAAGGTCTTGTTGGCGGAGAAGCGTTCGGTGTCGACGCATCCCTGATCAAGGCTGATGCGAACCGGGAAGACGGGATCACGCCGAAAGACTGGTCGCCAGAGCAATTCGCCGGCCGCGCGACGTCCGAATATCTTGCGACACTGGACGATGCGGCTTTCGGTGCAGCGACACCCGTCGTGCCCAAATACATCTCGCCTGTCGATCCGGCGGCGCGCTGGTCTGCTGCCGATCGCGGCAAGGCGCACTTCATCTATTCCACGAACTATCTCGTCGACCTCGACAACGCGATCATCGTGGATGTCGAGCCAACCGCACCGATCCGTCAGGCCGAGAACAAGGCCGCCCGGGATATGATTGAGCGGACCCGGCAGACATTCAACCTCTATCCCGAGCGCCTTGTCGGCGACACGGGATATGGCAATGCGGAGATGCTCGCCTGGCTGGTTGAGGAACAGGGTATAGAGCCATTCATACCCGTCATCGATAAGTCGAGACGATCAGACGAGATCTTCTCCCGGTCAGATTTTACCTACGACCACGGCGAGGACGCCTATCGCTGCCCTGCCGGTCACTGGCTCCGTCAGTACCGTCGCCCCTTCAAGATTGCCCGCGATGCAGTAGATGACGACGGCCAGCGCCGTTACCGCGCCAGCAAACACGACTGCGACGCATGCCCACTCAAGCCGTGTTGCACGCCCAAGGAGCATGCGCGGAAAATCCTGCGATCTGTTCACGAAGGCGCGCGAGACATGGCCCGCGACATCGCCAAAACGGACGCATATGTCGATGCAATGCGCGCCAGGAAGAAAGTCGAAATGCTGTTCGCTCACCTCAAACGTATCCTGAAACTCGACCGTCTCCGGCTCAGAGGACCATCCGGCGCCCGCGACGAATTCCTGATGGCAGCAACAGCGCAAAACCTCAGGAAGCTCGCGAAACTCGTGCCGAACCCGGCCTGAGCGGCGCGGCGAGCGTCATCAGCCTAGGCCAGGAGCCTCTCGAAAAACGACTTCTTCAACAAAATCGGCCCGTTCCTGCCGTTCGAGCCAGCACCCGATTTTCACAGTCGCTTCCTCCACACCGGTCATTCGCGGCAAGTGCGAAGAATCGGGCAAAGCCAATTCTCACAAACGGGACATTGCTGACATTGACCAGACTGACGTAAGTGGCGAGCGTCTGATCAAGACCGGCGCGCGGCTGGTGCGTCACGCCCTTTATGCCGTGTTCCCGATGGCCGAGGCGGCGACGCTCCATCCTTGATCGGAGACCTCTGCACAGCTACCCAACGTATGGTTACCCTTGGAAGGAACATTTTATGAAAAAGCTTCTCATCGCACTCATGTTCTCTGTGGTGTTCTCATCGCCTGCGTCGGCAGGATGGACAGAGGTGGTTCAGACTGAGTCGGGGATGGAGACATTGGAAGGAACCACTTACTATGTGGATATTGAAGGGGTCCGGAAGCACGATGGCTTTGTCTACTTTTGGTATGTGGCTGACTTTTGGAAACTGAGTGATGGGGGGGGACTTGTCTTTCAAAGCCCATTACCAAGTAAACTGCGCAACGTTTCGGTGGAAGGGGTTGGCATATAGCTGGCACAGAGAACCTATGGGTGGTGGTGGTGATGAGCGCGGCGGGGCCGCAGATTGGCCATGGGAGTCTCCCAAACCCGGCTCGGCAGGTGAAACAATGGTTAAGCGAGTCTGTAATCGGTAGTGGCTCAAACAGACCCTGAAACCTCGCCAGTACACCCACCCGGCACCTCGTTGCGCGAAATCGAACCCGACCGCGCGCTGCCGTGGTTTCCCTCATGTCGGCACGCAAGCGTAGGATGGGTGAAACCCATTCTTGTGACGATGGTGGGTTGGCATCCACCCTAATGTCGTTCTCGCTGCTCGTTCGGCCGACCGTATGCGAACGTCCACCTTCGCGCAGAAACCCCGATAGAACGCCACAAGCGCGCGTCGGCTCTGCTTGGTAGACCTAGAGCCCGCCGCCGGATTGAACCTGACAATACGGGCTCGAAGCGAACCTTCGGAGCGCTCTAAGCGTAGGTTTAGAAACGCACCAAACCTGCTGTGTTCGTTCCGGTGAGAGTGGCGGACCGCAGGATCTGGGGTGATCGCGGTGAGACGTGTGGGGCCGGTCCACGGCCTTAAGAGAACGGATTGGGCCAATCTGGTGTTTGCAGAAGTCGCTGGCGCTCTGGGGCGTTAAGCGATTTTTGCCGGGCGGTCGATTATGGCGTAGTGTGCTGAGACATTTCCGGTCCATCGGACCAGTCAGGAGGCATCGGTGAAGTCGGTGAAAGCGCTACTGCGAACGTTTCTGCTGGTCTTTGCCATCGCGGCGATTGCCGCGCCGGGTCATACGGCGGACAGGGTGGTTGCGGCGAACTATCCTCCGATCATGATCGAAGGGGAAGGAGAACGCCCCGGCTTTGCGATCGAGATATTGCGTGAAGCGGCACGGCGCGCGGGGCGGAAGGTCGACATCACGTTCCTGCCGTTCCAACGGGCAATGTATACTGTGCAGATGGAGGACGCGACGCTGATGCCCGCGTTGTTCAAAGGCAAGAAAGGCGACGAGGCGTTTCTGTGGCTGGTGCAGATCCAGACTGCGAAACTCAGTTTTTCGACGACCGGGCTGCGCATTGACGACCTGGAGACCGCCCGCGGCGTTGGCGCCATTGTCGTCGAGACCGGCTCGACGCCGCATGTTTTTCTCTCGCAGTTGGGGTTCGACAACCTGATCGAGGTGAGCACGCCTGAAGCGAGCGCCAGGATGTTGCTATCGGGACGGGCAACCGCGTGGCTTCAGTCCCGGTCCGCCATGCGCAATTCCTGGGCGGCGCTGAAACAGTCGAAGCCGCTGACCTTGGGCGATGTTGTTCACCAGATACCCATCTTCATGGTCGCAAGCCCGACCTTGCCGGACGAGATGATCATTGCCTATCGAGCGGCCGTGCAAGCCATGTTGGACGATGGCACGATGGCGGCGATTTGGGGGCGCTATGGGCTTTCGGCCCCCTGAGCCTGGCCCGATTGGGTAGTCTTGGCAGGCCACCCCGCTGGCGCAATCGGCCGCGGACGTGGCCGACCCCCTATCCGCGGTCGCGCATCAGGCGGGCCTTGTCGCGTTGCCAGTCGCGTTTGGCTTCGGTGGCACGTTTGTCGGGCGCTTTTTTGCCCTTGGCGATGCCGATCAGCAGTTTTGCCCGGCCCTTGTCGTTGAAATAGATCTTCAGCGGGATCAGGGTCATGCCCTGGCGCCCGACCGCCTGGTAGAGCTGGGCCAGTTCCCGTTTTTTGACCAAGAGCTTGCGGCGCCGGCGTTCTTCATGACTGAACACATCGGCTTGTGCATGGCTGAACGGTGGCAGGTAGGAATTGATCAACCATAGCTCGCCATCCTCGACCGAAGCATAGCTTTCGGTGATGTTTGCCTTGCCTTCGCGCAACGATTTGACCTCGGACCCTTGAAGGGCGATACCCGCCTCCAGCGTGTCCTCGATGAAATAATCATAGCGCGCACGCCGGTTTTCGGCGGCAGGTCGCGTATCTGGTTTTGCCTTGGCCATAAGGAGCGCGGAGATGCCGGAAAGGCGGCGCGAAGTCAACCGCTTGGCTGGGCATCTTGGCCCGAAAGCGGCGAGGTTCATTGGGTTGATTCTCTGAATTGCTGCGGCATAGTTCGGCGCAGCCGGGTGGAGCGAATGGAAGTTGCGCTTGGTTCGGGGTTCATGCCGCTGAATGCAGACCGCAGAGTGAAGGCCGCTAAAGTCGAATGATGGATAAATGATGAAGCTACAGGCCTCGCAACCCCCGTCCATGGCGGCGGCAACGCATCTCTACCATACGCTGTTCACAGGGTTGATCCTGACAGTGGTGACGCGGCGCGGCGGCGATGCGGCGGCGCGTTGGATGGAGGCATTGTTCCGCACGCAGCACCACGCCAAGTTTCTGTCCAGTTTCGAAAAGCTGGGACTTTCTGAAATGCCGCCCGCGGTTGCCTGCGCCGCCTATCATTATCTGTCGAACCGGATCGGCGGGGTCGATGTCGAGTTCATGGCTGACGGCGGCGACAAGGCCTGGGTGCGGTTTCCGCCGCCGCGCTGGGTTTATCCAGGCGCCGCGATCTGCGCGATCCCGACCGAGGTCAGCCGCGCCATGTTGCGCGGCTGGTACGCCCAAAACGGCGTATCGTTGGGCGTGCCGGGGCTTGGATTTATCTGCACCGGCCAGACGGTCGATGCGCAGGCCGGGTTGATGGGGTATTTCCAGGATCATAGCCGGGCGCTGGCGCCGGAAGAACGGCTGCGTTTCGCGCCCGGCGAGGTCGCTCCGCCATTCGATCCGGCCATGGCGCCAGAGCCGCCGCCCGAAGACTGGCCGCCCGAGCGGCTGGGCAAGGCACGGCGCAATTATGCGATGGAATATCTGAAGACCGGGCTGCCGCTGCTGTTTCAGACCTTTGGCGTGGCCGATGGCCTGCATCTGGGGCGCACGGCCTGTTGGCTGATCGGCGTGCAGTTGGCCCATGAATGCGCCGCGATGGCCGGGATCGGAACCGACGGGCGCGCCGATGCCGCGCGGTTGATCGCGGCGCTGGCCGAAGGTGAGGGCGGCGGGGCGGAGATTGCCGCCGAGGGCCCGGATGTTCTGATCCACCGCACAGGTCTGCGTCTATTTACCGGAATGGAGGCCCAGCCGCCGGAGGTCTTCACCGCCTGGGCCGGATTGCATGAGGGCCTGGTCGCCGGTATCGACCGGTTCAGCACGATCACAGCGGTTGACCGTGGACCGGATCGGGTCACATGGCGGATCGCGGCAGCAGGACGGGTTTGATGACGCAAGTCAAAGGATTGCTGTTCGACAAGGACGGGACGCTGTTCGATTTCGCGGCCACCTGGCGGGGCGTGACCGAGGACGTCTTGCAGACTTTGACATCTGATACCGATTTACAGAACCGGATGGCGGGGGCCATCGGTTATGACCGGGTGACCGAGCGCTTTTTGCCGGGATCAGCGGTTGTCGCGGACACCGGGACCGTGATTGCCGAAATCCTGGCGCAGCACCTGCCTGCCCGCCCGGTTGCCGAGATCGAGATGATCATGAACCGCGCCGCAACCGCCGTCGTGGCCGATGGCGCGATGGTCCCGGCGGTTGCGGATATGCCCGCCTTTCTCGACGGCTTGCGGGCCGGGGGATACCGGCTGGGCATCGCGACACATGACAGCGAGGAGGCCGCGCGGGCGCATATGGCCGCGTTGGATGCGCTGGACCGGTTCGATTTTATCGCAGGCTATGACAGTGGGCATGGACATAAGCCGGGGCCGGGGATGTTGCTGGCATTTGCTGCGGCCGTTGGGTTGGAGCCGGGCGAAATCGCGATGATCGGCGATTCGGTACACGATCTGGGCGTCGCCCCGGCGGCGGGTGCGGCGTTGGCTGTCGGTGTTTTGACCGGCCCGGCAACGCGGGATGACCTGTCGCCCCATGCGGATCATGTGCTGGATTCCATTGCCGATCTGCCTGCATTGCTGTCGGGCAGGCTTTGACATCGGCGCCGCCCCGCCGTCTATTCGGGCCATGAGCTGGAAAGACGAAACCGACGAGATACACCGCCGCCGCGCCCGCGCCTTGGAAATGGGCGGGGAGGAGGCAGTCGGACGCCATCATAACAAGGGACGCCTGACAGTTCGCGAGCGCATCGATGCGCTGCTGGATCCCGGGTCGTTCGACGAGATTGGCCGCGGCGCGGGGTCGAGCGACGAAGAGGGATTTACACCGGCAAACTATGTCCTGGGGTTTGGCAAGATCCATGGGCGCCGGGTCGTGGTCGGCGGGGAGGATTTTACGCTGAAGGGCGGCTCGCCATCGGCTGCCGGGTTCCGAAAGTCGGTCTTCACCGAGGACGTCGCGCTGCAATACAAGGTGCCGCTGGTGCGCCTGCATGAAGGGGCCGGAGGATCGGTCGGAGGCACCGGCAAGGCGACGCTGCCAGCGCCGGTTTTCGACGGCCCGCGGTTCCGGTCGATTGCCCAATGCATGGGGACCGTGCCGGTCGCCACCGCGGCCATGGGGGCGGTCGCCGGATTGCCGGCCGGGCGTCTGGTCGCGGCGCATTTTTCGGTCATGTCGAAATCGACGGCGCAGGTCCTGACCGCAGGCCCTGCGGTTGTCGAGCGGGCCATGGGCGAAAAGAAAACCAAGGAAGAACTGGGCGGCGCCCAGGTTCACACACGAAACGGAACGGTCGACAATGGCGCCGGGGACGAACGCGAATGCGTCGAGCAAATCCGCCAGTTCTTGTCCTATCTGCCTGGTAACATTTGGGAATTACCGCCGGTGGCTGCGTGCGACGACCCGGTGGACCGGGCCGAAGAGTCGTTGCTGGAAATGGTTCCACGCGAGCGGCGAAAATCCTTTGATATGAGAAAATTACTGCGCCTGGTTGTCGATCAGGGTTCGTTTTTCGAGATCGGCAAGGGCTATGGCCGATCGCAGATCACTGGTCTGGCGCGGATGAACGGGCAACCGGTCGGCGTCTGGGGCAATGATGGGCGGCATCTGGCCGGATCGATGACAGCGAATGGCGCGCAAAAAGCGCGCCGCTTCATGGAGTTATGCCAGACATTTCATCTGCCGATCCTCAGCTTTGTCGACGAGCCCGGCTTTATGATCGGATCCAAGGCCGAGCACGAGGCCACGATCCGCCATGGCGCGACCGCGGCGGCGACCGCTGCACTGACGACGGTACCCTGGGCCAGTGTGACAGTGCGCCGGTCCTTTGGTGTTGCGCAGGTCGCCCATTACGGCCCCGAGGGATTGGTGTTGTCCTGGCCATCGGCCGAGACCGGACCGCTGCCGGTCGAAGGCGGCGTGGCGGTTGCCTTCCACCGCGAAATTGCGGCGGCGCCGGACCCGGAGGCGCGTCGGCGGGAATTGGAAGAGATGCTGGCCGCCAAACAGTCGCCGTTTCCCCGGGCAGAGGCGTTTAGCGTGCACGAATTGATCGACCCGCGCGAGACCCGGCCCATGCTGTGCCGGTGGATCGACCGGGTTCAACCGTTGCTGGAGCATCTGAAAGGCCCCAGCGGCTTCACCGCCCGGCCTTGAAAGCAGGAGACCATCCATGACCACGAAGATCGAGCTGGAGACCGGCGGCACGCTTTGGAAGCTGCACGTCAAGGAAGGCGATGCGGTCGAGGCCGATCAGGAACTGTTCATTATGGAAGTAATGAAGATGGAGGTGCCCTATGAGGCCCCCGTCGCAGGCACCGTGGTGAAGTTGCACATTGCCGAGGGCGATGCGGTCGAAGAAGGCGCGATTGCGCTGGAGATCGGTTAAAGCGCCGGGCACCCTGGGATCGCCGCTGGGCAGATGCTGCGCCGGTCAGAGCCTTGAAACCCGCTGACCACGCACGGCAAAGCGCCGTGCGATGCCTTCGCGGTGCGGCCCGATTGTCTTGGAAGCTCTTGCGGTGGTGTCCGTTCCCGGTTCGGGAACTTCACCAAAAGGGTAGACGGGCCCAGCGGGCCATGTCTGTTCGTGACAGCGCCGTCACGCTTCGCCTTTCGGCCCCTTTCGAGACCGCGATGACGTCGACGGATCGCTACCCCGCGTTCGACACCGCCTGTCCGGACCGGGATGACGACGCCTTACAGCAGCGCCCCGGCAATTGCGCGGCCTTGATAGCGTGAACACCCCCTAACGCGTGGTTAAAGCGGCCTAAGTCGCCCGAATTCAGCGGCCAAACCAGCATGGCCGCGCGGTCAATCTGAAATTGGCGCAACAATTATTCGGAGGCAGGTCGATTCGCTGGTACAATTGCGATGTATTCGCGTGAACCGTGGAAACGGAAGGGGGCATTCATGGCGATGAAACTGGCTGTTGTGATCGGCCATACAAGTACCAGCGGCGGCGCCAAGGGGATCGGCATCGCCCGGGAATATGATTACAATACGGTCGTGGCCGAAGACATGCGTGTTTATGCGCAGGGCAGCTTTGGCGATTTGAGCGATAAACCGATCGAAGTGAAATTGTTCCGGCGCGATGGCATCGGTGTCTCGGGCGCCTATGAACTGGTTGATGAATGGCAGGCCGATCTGAGTGTCGAACTGCATTACAACGCGGCGTCGTCATCTGCGAAGGGGACGGAGACCTTGAGTTCCGGCAGCTCTGGCAGCTTGGAATTTGCCAATCAGGTTCAGACCAAGCTGTGCACGCTGTTGAACCGCAGCGGAAATTCGCGGGGCATTAAAATCCGCAATCGCACCAACAAAGAGCGCGGCTGGTTAAGTCTGGTCAGTGGCCGCGCGCCAGCGATTATCACCGAGCCTGCTTTCGGCAGCAATCCGGCGGATGCCGCCCTGCTGAAGAACAAACAGCTCGATATCGGCCGGTCCATCGTCGATGGCGCCGTTGCCGTTTGGTACGAGTGAGGGGCAGAGATGGCTGATCAAAACAACGGACCCGACGATATTCCACAGGGTTATGCCGCTGCGCTGCGAAGCGTCGCAATATTTTTCCTAATTCTGGCAGGGCTTTGCGCCGCACTGGTCTATGCAGACGCCACAAAAAACGATGGACGCCTGCTGTGGCTGATCGTAACGCTGAGTGCGTTTGGCGTTCTGATTGTCCTGTTGTTTGCAGGCGCGATCTACTATCGGATTCTGGGACTGAGCGATCCTCAACATTCGATGGCGCTGCCGCGCAATTCGATACGCAGCCTGTTGACTTTCTTGATCTTTTTGCTGCTGGCCGGATTCATCATGTACTATGTCCAGGCAATCTGGAGCGCCACCGGCATGATCAAGGGGCCGGCAGATGAAGTCACCAAGACCGTTGAGAAACTGCAGATCAAAGACCGCATCACGTCATGGGCCGTAACGCCCGGTGATGACGGCGGCGGGTCGACCGCCGAAGTCCGGTATACGGTGTCAGCCGACGAAGACGCCATTGAAGCCCTAAAATACGTGTTGATCGCCTTGCTTGGCATCGCCTCTTCGATCATCGGGTTCTATTTCGGGCAACGTTCGGGCGAGGTGCCGGGCGAGCCTGTTCCGGATTCCGTCCCAAAAGTCGAAGAAGACGTGATTGACGTCGAAGACGACACGCCGGAACCCGATTCCGAGGACGGGGTGCAACCGGCGTTGGCGGATCCGCAGGTCGAGTTCAAAAAGGTGGGCGTCGGGACGTTTCGGGCGACGCTGGCGCTGTCCGAGGCCGAACAGGCGCCGGGGACCGAGGTCAAGGCGAGCTTCGAGCCGAGCGAGACCCATGATCAGCCTTGGGACCGCGCGAATGTGCGCACGGCGCGGCGCGGCGACAAGGTCGATCTTGTTGTATCCAACCTGGACGACGCGTTCGATCCGAATGGGCGGCTGTTGTCGATTTACTATGCCGACCAGGAGGAGCGCGCGATCACGGTGCCGATCGTCTATGTGGCGGAGGCTGAACTGGCCGTTTCTGAGTGATCCCGCCAACGCGCTGACCCGCGGGTCAGGAAATTCCGTGCAATTCGCCGTCGCCAGTGCCGGGAAGCTGGCGGCGGCGGCGGCGTGCCCGTAGAATACGGTCTGTCTAGAGGGTTCGTTTCGGGGTTCCGGATGTTTTGGCGTTTGCCGCTGGCCGTCCTGATTTTGCTGCTATCGGCCGCGCTTGGGGCACCTGCGCGGGCGGCCGAACGTTTGGCCCTGGTCATCGGCAATGGTGATTATACCAGCAAGGCGATGCCCCGGCTGGCCAATCCGACCAATGATGCAGCACTGATTGCCGACACGCTGAAACGGGCGGGGTTCGATGTCACTTTGGTCATGAACGCCGACCTGCGCACCATGAAGCGCGCGGTCAGCGGGTTTGCGAAGCGGCTGTCCGCATCGCAGGATGCGTTGGCGTTCTTCTATTTCTCGGGCCACGGCTTTCAGGCAAACAATCTGAATTATCTGGCTCCGCTGAAGGCCGATCTGCGCGACGAGGTGGATGCCGAGTTCGAAGCCATGTCGGTGGATTGGGTCCTGGCCAAGATGGAGGCCGCCCATGACGGTGCGAATATCATCGTTCTTGATGCCTGCCGCAATACCGCCCTGACGCGCGGGACCGGGCGCGGATTGGCAATGATGTCGCGCACGCCGCCGGGCAGCTTTATATCTTACGCCACCGCGCCGGGCAGCGTCGCCGCCGATGGCGCAGGGCTGAACAGCCCCTATTCAGCGGCGATTGCGCAAGAACTGACGCGCCCGGGATTGGCCATCGAGCAGGCCTTTAAGAATGTACGCCGCAAGGTGGTCCGCCAGACCAGGGGTGCGCAGGTGCCGTGGGACTATTCCTCGCTGACCGGGGATATCGTGCTGGCGCCCGGCGGGGCCACGCCAGTGCCCGTGCCTGAAGGCGGCGCCGCGCCCGAGACGCTGGTCGAGCTGCAATTCTGGAATGATGCCAAGGACCGGGGCACGGCGGCGGCGATCCAGGCCTATTTGGACCGGTACCCGGACGGTGCCTTTGCCCCGTTGGCGCGGGAGCGGCTGGCAACCGCAGGCGGTGGCGATGCCGCCGCGATCCAGGCCGTTTTCGCGCGCCTGACAACACGCGGCCTGATCACCGACAGCCCGACCGAGCCGCATGAGTTCTATGCCAATGCGCGGATGTACGAATTGCAGGGCGACTATCCCAAGGCGCGTGAGGCCTATCTGAAGCTGTTCGCCTTCGATCTGGACAAGATCGACCCGCATTTCCGCTTTCAGAACTTTCTGGTCATTCAGGAAGGCCGGGCCGGGGCGCGGCGGGTCTATAACGGGCTGACCCGCGGATTGCAGGATCCGGTCGCCAGATTTGCCCTATTGCTGCTGCTGGACCGCGAGCAGAGGGTCGGCGGGTTGGTTGCCTTTCTGGCTGAATATCCGGAATTCGCACCCGGGTGGTACGCGCTGTCGCGCGATTATTCCGAGGCGGTTCTGGGCGGTCCGGCGCTGGCTGACAAGATCGAGGAAGAGCGCTTGTTGAACCGGTTTCTGGACCTGTCCGATCAGGGACATTTTCTGCGCCATTTCTATGACCAGCAACTGGCAGCAGAACAGTTGCGCGATGCCCGCGAACGTCTGGCCGCGCTGTCGGTGATCGAGCCGCGCGCCAAGGCCGACCCGGTTCGTCTGGGTGCGACGCGCGCCAATCAGGGATGGCAGGTTCACGTCTATATCGCCGATGGCGCCCGCGAGATTTTTGTCGAGCATGAAGGACGGCCTCTTTCCTCGACCGGTTTCGTGACCGGCGGGGTCGATCCCAAGACCGGGCAACCGATGCCCTGGCCGGTTTTTATGCTGCCGGTCGATGCAAAAGAAATGCCGGTGCGGGTCAGCTATCTGGACATCCGCGGGCGGCGGCATGGACCGTTCAGTGTCACCTTCGATCCGGTGATTGCCTTGGTCGAGGGGCTGAAGGCCAACTTGATCCGTTACCCGCAGAACTGGATCTTGCACCGCCAGTGGGAAGGACAGCACCAGGTCAACTTTTCGAACATTTTCACGTATCGCTGTGCGTTGGAGCGGATCGAGATCGGCGTTGGGCGCGAGACGCCGGACCGGGTGCTGCCGTTTCCCGACTGCGATCCTGCGGACCCGCATTTCGTTCCCTATGGGACCAATATCCCCAAACCATTCATCATCGTCCCCAAAGGGACAAGCTATGTTACCATCCGCCTGACGTTCCGCGATGGGACCCGGTCGGATATTGTCCGGTTCCCGACGCCCTAGGGGCCGGGCCCGAAAATTGAGAGAGGCGCCATGAGACGCGTGAAGCCAGTTATCAGATCAATCGCCCTGGCAGGCATGGCCATCATTGGCAGTTGGGGCGCGACCGCCGCCGCGTCGGAGGACGCGTTTGTCGTCTTGTCGGTGACAGGCGGCGGTGCCCCGTTCGTTGCAGGCGACATGGTTGGCGGCGGGTCTGATGTGCGCATTGAAGACGGTGTGACCATGACGGTCTTGGATGCGTCGGGGCGGCTGTTTCAAATGACAGGGCCGTGCCGGTGCCGCCTGCCTGAAGCCATGGCCGCGAAAGACGGCGATGCGTCGGCGCTGACATCGCCGCAAACGCGCGGCTTTACGTTTGAAGACAACCTGTGGAATGCGGCGCTGCCGAAACTGCAGGAGCTGGCCGAAGACCCGCCCGCCGATGCTCCGGCACAGACCCGTGGGTCGCCCGCCCTGCCCGCCCGTCAGCCTGACCTTTGGGCCATGGCGGTCGACAGTTCAGGAAATCGCTGCGTGCGCCGCGGCGATGTGTTTTTGTGGCGGCGCAAGACGAGTGCGGCCGCCCGGATCGATTTACGAACACAAAGCGCGCGCGAGACAGGTCTGACCTGGCCTGCCGGGCAGGACAAGATGCGCCTGCCATCGCAATTCGTGATCGATGGCGAATCGTTGATGTTGCAGGTCGATGCCGAGCCGCGCCGCCTGATCGTGCATGTCCTGCCCGACACGATCAAAGAAACCGAATGGGGTGAAATCCTGATCTGGATGGCCGCCCGTGACTGCCGCCGCCAGGCACAGTTCCTGGTCGATGGACTGAATGACGGCTCGTTATTCCCGGACCGCGGGCGCAAGCCGGGATTGTCCGAGCTTTAGTGCCGGAACGCTGGGCGCGTTTGGCAATCGTATTCACGGCAGCACGGCTTGCCCGCCCGAATAGACCGCGCTGATTGCCCGATCATCGGCCAGGACGATCAGTGCGAATAGAATCTCCGCAATATTGTCCGCCCGCCCGGTGCGTTGCGCCAGAAGCGGTGTCGCGCCGGGGTCGATCACGATCAGGTCGGCGTCCATCCCCAGGGCGAGATTGCCGATATGGGTCTGCAAGCCAAGGGCCGCCGCCGCACCGCCGGTTGCCAGCCACCACAGTTGTTCAGGGGTCAAGATATCGCCGCGCCGGGCACCGACTTCGTACGCGGCCTTCATCGTGTCGAACATCGAATAGGAGGTGCCGCCGCCTGTGTCAGTCGCCAGACCCACGGCAACCCCTTGCCCGATCAGCCCACGCACATCGCATTCGCCCGAGCCGAGAAACTGGTTCGACGTCGGGCAATGGGCGATGGCGCCGCCCTTTTCTGCCAGGGCCGCGCGCTCTCGGTCGGTCAGGTGGATGGCATGGCCAAAAATTGCACCGGGCCGCACCAGGCCGGATTGTTCGTAGACATGCAGGTAGTCACCCGCGTCCGGAAACAACCCGGCAACCCAGGCGATTTCGCGGTGCTGTTCGGAAAGATGGGTCTGGATGCGGCAATCGGGATGCTCGTGCGCCAGGGCGCCCGCGGCGTCGAGCTGTTCGCGCGTGGATGTCGGCGCAAAACGCGGGGTGATCGCATAGGTGAGGCGCGCCTGCCCATGCCAGCGTTCGATCAGCGCCTTGGTGTCGGCATAGGCGGCCTCGGCCGTATCGCAGAGATTGTCCGGGGCGTTGCGGTCCATCATGACCTTGCCGCCAACGGCACGCAGGCCGCGGCGCTCTGCCTCGGCAAAATAGGCATCGACCGAAGCGGGATGGATCGTGCAAAAGCTGGCCGCGCAGGTGACGCCATTGCGCAGTTGTTCGTCGAAATAAGCCCGCGCCGCTGCCTCTGCATAGGCACGGTCAGAAAAGCGGGCCTCTTCGGGGAAGGTATATGTGTTCAGCCAGTCAATCAGGTCGGCGCCCCAGGACGCGATAACACCGATCTGAGGATAGTGAACATGGGCATCGACGAATCCGGGGGCGATCAGGCCCTGTGCAACGCGTTTTTCGGCATCGGGGTAGCGCGGGGCGATTTGGTCGAAGGGGCCAAGGTCGGCGATCATCCCGTCGCGGATCGCCACACCCGCGTCGGGTTCGTGGATCAGTCGCCCATCCGCAAATGGATTTCCGTCAAAGCGGATCAGCGGGCCCCGCAGAACGAACGTCATGCCCGGGCCATGCTGGTGTTGGGAACGGCCTGCATCAAGACGCCAGCAGCAACCGATGCCGCGATTGCTGCGGGACGTTTGTCGGTCAGCCCCGGCAGCCCGATCGGGCATTCCAGGCGGGCAATGGCACCGGCGGGCACGCCGCGACGGGTCAGACGTTTAACAAACCGCGCCCGTTTGGTCGCGGACCCGATCAAGCCACAATGGGCGAAGGGGCGCGACAGGACAGCCGCCACGATTTCCAGATCGACGGCGTGAGAATGGGTCATGATCAGATGAACCGCATCGTCGGGAGCGGTCGAGGCTAAAGCCTCGGGAATGGGGTTTTCGATGGGCGTAACATTCGGCGGCGGGGCTTTCATGCGCCCGGCCTGCGCGTCGATCCATGTGATCGCAAAATCGAGCGGGGCCAAGGCCGCGACGACCGCCCGGCCCACATGGCCTGCGCCATAGACGAAAACCGGGCGCGGTTCAGCGGGGCCGCGAATGATCGGGCCACCGGGCCAAAGGGTCAGCGGTTCGGCGAAATCGGCACTAACGAGGGCCAGCGCAATGGTCATTTTCCCGCCGCAGCACTGATCGAGATCGGGGCCGAGAGGGAAGTCGATCAACGCATGGCCGGGCGCCGTGCCGGCCAGCATATCCGCGGCGATCTGCAATGCGCGGTGTTCGACGGCGCCGCCGCCCAAAGTGCCCGCCGCGCCTGCATCTGTTACGACCATGACCGTACCGGCGCTGCGTGGGGCAGACCCTTGGGTTTTTGTGACAACCGCCACGACACCGCCGCCGCCCAAGGCCGCGCGAATTTCGGCGATCCGCATCACTTGGCCACCGACGCCAAGGCCGCCAGAACCACCTGGGGCACCGCGGGGCTGTCCAGTTGCGGATACCGCCCGCCGCCAGCGGCTACCGTCGCAGCGACCGTGGCGGCCACCGCCTCGGCGACCGCTTCAAAGGCCGAAATGGCCAGCATCAGGGGTGGCTCGCCGACTGCCTTTGAACGGCGTATCGTGGGTTCCGGGTTCCGGCCCTTTTCCCAAAGCGCGACATTCATGACCGGTGGGCGGTCGGAGGCACAGGGGATCTTGTAGGTCGATGGTGCGTGGGTCTTCAGGTGGCCTTTGTCGTCCCAGACCAGTTCCTCCATCATCAACCACCCGGCGCCCTGCAGGAAACCACCCTCGACCTGACCCAGATCGATTGCCGGATTCAGGGACTGGCCGGCATCGTGCAGAATATCGGCGCGCAGCATGCGGGCCTCTCCGGTCAGGGTATCGACAGCGACTTCGGTCACTGCGGCGCCATAGGCGAAATAGAGGAACGGGCGCCCATCGGCCTTTTCGCGATCCCAGTGAATATCGGGCGTGGCATAGAACCCGGTGGCCGATAGCTGGATGCGGGCGAGATAGGCGGCGCTGATCAGATCGGCCCAACGGATCGTTGTGCCCCCGACGGAGACTTCGCCGTGGCCGAACGCGACCGCGCCGCCCCAATGGTCAGCGGCAAAGGCAGAGAGGCGGTCGATCAACGTTTGGCAGGCCCGCGCAACTGCCATGCCGTTCAAATCGGCGCCCGAAGAGGCGGCTGTGGCCGAGGTGTTCGGGACCTTGTCCGTGCGGGTCGGCGTTGCGCGGATACTGTCCAGATCGACGCCCAGGGTCGAGGCCGCGACCTGCATCACCTTGGTTTGCAGCCCCTGCCCCATTTCGACGCCGCCGTGATTGATCATCACCGAGCCGTCGGCATAGATGTGGACCAGCGCACCTGCCTGATTGAGATGCGTGGTGGTGAACGATATGCCAAAGCGAACGGGTGTCAGCGCGATACCGCGCTTGATGACGGGATTGTCCCGGTTCCAGCCCGCAATCGCATCGCGCCGCGTACGATAGTCGGCGCGGCCGGCAAGATCGTCGGCGATTTCTGCGATCACGCAATCCTGGACAGCCATGCCATAGGGGGTCACCGACCGCTCGCCCGATCCGCCCGGCGGTTCATAGAAATTGGCGCGGCGCACGTCGAACGGGTCCAGACCCAGATGGTAGGCGATGCGCTGCACGACCCGCTCGACCCCGACCATCCCCTGCGGCCCGCCAAACCCGCGAAAGGCAGTGTTCGAGACCGTGTTGGTGCGCAAACGGTGCGAAACAATCTCGGCTGCCGGTATGAAATAGCAGTTGTCGGCATGGAACATCGCCCGGTCAGCAATCGCGTGCGACAGATCCGTAGACCAGCCGCAACGGGCGAATTGTTCGGTGCGAAGGCCTAGAATCTGGCCGCGATCGTCAAACGCCACGTCATAGGCAATGCGAAATTCGTGCCGCTTGCCCGTCACGATCATGTCCTGATCGCGGTCCATCCGCAGTTTCGCCGGGCGCCCAGTCAACCGCGCCGCCAAAGCAGCGCCCGCGGCCATCAGGTTGGCCTGTGTTTCCTTGCCGCCAAATCCGCCGCCCAGACGCCGAACCTCGACCGTGACCTGATTGGACGGGACACCCAGGACCCGCGCGACGACGATCTGGCATTCGGACGGGTGTTGGTTCGAGGAGACGACGTGCATTTCTGCGCCCTCGCCCGCCCAGGCCAGCGCAACCTGGCCTTCCAGATAGAAGTGATCCTGGCCGCCAATGTCGACTTGTCCGTCCAGCCGATGCGGCGCTGCCGCCAGCGCGGCTTGCACATCACCTTTCGCCATGCGGTAGGGTTCAGAAAGATAGGACCCCGCCGACACTGCGTCGTCGATGGTCAAGATCGGCGTCGTTGCTTCATAGCTGACAACGGCCAAGGCTGCGGCCCGCCGGGCGGCCGCCAAGGTTTCCGCCACCACCATGAACAGGGGTTGGCCTGCAAAATGGACCTTTTCGCCGCCATCGAGCGCCAGCATGGGTTCATCGTGGATAACGGGGCCAACTTCGTTTTCGCCGGGGATGTCGGCGCCGGTCAGCACCGCGATGACACCGGGCGCCGTGCGGACCGCGGCAAGATCGGCGTGGGTTACGCGGCCAGCGGCGATGGTCGCGGTCGCCAGATGGCAGTGTACCAGGTCGGCCGGTTGCGCGATATCGTCAGCATAGACCGCCTGGCCGGTCACATGGGCGGCGCCGGATTCGTGCGGTACCGCGATGTGGACGCCGCCCTGCCGGATGTCGGCCCGGTCCGCCATCAGCCGATTTCCCAAACGGTTTGGGCCTGCGCGCGCCGGGCGGTCAGGTTCCAATGGCGCAGCAACAGGGCCTGCGCTGTCTGCATCCGGTAGGCAGCCGATCCACGGTGGTCGGAGAGTGGGGTAAAATCCTGCGTCAGCGCCTCGACCGCGCGGCGGACGGTTTCCTCGGCCCGGGGTTGTCCGGTCAGGGCGGCTTCGGCTGCCGATGCACGTTTGGGTGTCCCCGCCATTCCGCCAAAGACCAGCCGCGCACTTTGCACAGTGCCGTCTTCAATCTGAATGTCGAAGCAACCCAGGACAGCGGTGATGTCCTGATCGCGCCGTTTCGCGACCTTGTGGCAGGCCAGGCGGTCCGGGTCATTCGGGATCGGCACAAGAATGGCCTCGACAAATTCGCCTGCGCGCAGGTCCTGCTTGCCATAGGCCAGAAAGAAATCTTCCAAAGCCATGTCGCGCGGCACCGGTCCGCCCAGGATCAATCGTGCGCCCAGCGCGATCAGGGCCGGGGGCATATCGCCAATCGGCGAGCCGTTTGCGATATTGCCGCCGATCGTTCCCATGGCACGGACCTGACGGGCCCCGATGCGCCGGATCAGGTTCCCAAGCGCAGGCGACAGGCGGGTCAGGCGCGTCAAGGCCTGGGCGTAAGTGACCGCGGCGCCGATGCGCAGGATGCCGTCCGCCTCCTCGATCCGGGTCAGGGCGGCGACCCTGCCCGTATAGATCAGCACATCCGGATCAAACCCGTGCTTGGTGACCCAAAGACCGATATCGGTTGCGCCGGACAGAATGGTTGCCGCCGGATGATCGGCAATTGCCTGAGTGAGGCCGGTCACAGTTGTCGGCGCGATAAAGCGTTTTTTGCCCGCAATATAGTCCAGCGGCCCGGCGTCGAAATCGGAAAGGGCCGCAGCGACGTCCTGGTCGTTTTCTTCCCACTCTGCCGGGGCCCCGTGCGCGGCCTTGCCGGCCGCGAGGATCGGTCCATAGCCGGTGCATCGGCAAAGATTTCCAGCGAGCAGATCGTTCTGTGCCCGGGTTGTCGGGAGTTCGCCCGCCCGGTGGGCGCACCAAAGCGACATTACGAAACCCGGTGTGCAGAACCCGCATTGCGAGCCGTGGCAATCGACCATCGCCTGTTGAACCGGATGCAGGCGGCCATCTGGCGCGGCCAATGCTTCAACCGTCACGATATCTTGCCCGTGCACCATTCCCATCAGTTGAATGCAGGCACAGACCGGCCGGGTTGTCAGACCGCCCCGGTCTGACGAGCGCAGCGCAACGGTGCAGGCGCCGCAATCGCCCTCGGCGCAGCCTTCCTTGGTTCCTGTGAGGCCCTGCCGGTCGCGCAGCCAGTTCAAAAGGGTGGTGGTCGGCGCCACATCGGTCAAAGCGACCGGTTTGCCATTCAAGCGAAAGCGCAACACGCCGGTCATTGCTAGCTGCCCCGATAGGTCGAATAGCCGAAAGGAGAGACGAGCAGCGGAACATGATAGTGCGCCTGGGCGTCGGCAAGGCCGAACCGGACCGGAACGATATCGAGAAAGGCCGGGTCGGCAATGTCCGCCCCAATCCGGCGGAAATAGTCGCCGACGTGAAACGTCAGCTCATAAACGCCGGTAATCATTGATTTGTCTGCCAACAAAGGGGCATCGCAGCGGCCATCGTCGTTCGTGACCGCCATCGTCACGGAAATGGGACTGTCATCGGCGATGCGGCAGAGCGCGACCTTCAACCCGGCGGCGGGCCGACCATGGGCGGTGTCCAGAACATGGGTGGTCAACTTGCCCGGCATGGCATCCTTGGGGCTGCTTGGTTAAGGGGATCAGAATAGGACAAAGCGCACGCCGCCGATAGTGCGGCGGGCAGGCGCCGACACGATCACGCGCCTGCCAGATCCATTACGGCAGCAACGATATCGGCGTTGGCGAAAGGTTTGGTCATAAAACGGCTGGCGCCAGCGGCCTCAGCGGTCTGGCGATCCTCTTGCTGGCCTTTTGCGGTCAGGATCAGAACCGGCAATTCCGCGGTCGAGGGACCGGCACGCAGAGCACGCAAGATTGTATAGCCGTCGGTGCCCGGCAGCATGACATCCAGCACCAGTACGTCGGGCTGCCGGGCCGCGATGGCCCCGAGAACCGCATCGCCATCGCCGATCACCTCGACATCATATCCGGCGCGGCCAAGCAGAAAGGCCAGCGATTCGGCAATGTTCGGCTCGTCTTCGGCCACCAGCACGCGCTTGGTCATGGCGTGCCCTCCTCCCCAGTTTTCTTGTTGGCGGTGAATAGAGCGCGATTGCAGCCGGTATGCAATCGTCAAGGATCAGGCCCGGGATGGACGGGTGAAGACGCTTGGCCTACCCTTGACCCCCAGCCCGCTTCGCGCCGGAGATCAGGTGCACTATGATCGACGACCCTGCTGACAGCCCGCCGCCTGCCGGACTTCCTGCCGGACTTCCTGCCGGACCCTCTGCCGACACCTCTTCCGCCGCCGCGGTCACGGTTCTGCCGACCAAGCTGGAGGAAGATTTTATTGCCCCGGTCACCGCCATTCGCGGGGCTTTGGAAATTTTGCGCGATTTCCCGGATCTGAGCAAGGCGGAGCGGCAAACCTTTGTCAGTGCGGCCCTGGCGGAATGCAGCCGGATCGAGCATGGGCTGAACGATTTGAGCGCAGCTGTGTATTCTGGCGAACGCCCGGCGCCGTCGGAAGAACACCGTGTTGCCCTCGACCCGGCGGCAGGGATTGCCGAACTGGATTTCGCCGATCTGACCTTCGACAGCGCGGAGCGGGTGAATGCAATCTTCGACCGGATCGAAACCCAAATCGCGGCGTCCGAACGCAGGTGGTGGTTTCTGGTCGATTTCACTGGTTGTCATGTATTCCCCGAGGCGTGGATCGCCTTTGCCCATCGCGGCAAGAAACTGCGGGTTGAGTGGGGGTTCGGAACGATCCGGTTCAATGTCGATGGCGCTGGTGGTTTGCCTGGGCGCGGCGATGCATTGGCCGAGATCACGGCGGCGAAGGCGCGGATATAGGCTGTCAGCGCCGGTCCAGCACGCTGCCGACGCTGTGGCAGTCAGATCCCGGCGCGCTTGCGATAGTCGGCCCTTAGATCGACTTTGCGCAGCTTACCGTTCGGGTGGCGCGGCAATGCATCGACGACGTCATAGTGGCGGGGCTGGCGAATAGATGGCAATTGTTCGGCGCAGTGAGCGCGAAGGGCGGCCATCAATGCTTCGCGATCCGCGGTGGGATCGCGGGGCTCGATCACGGCCATAATCACCTCGCCCATATCCGCATCGGGATAACCGATCGCGGCGGCGTCGATGACGCCCGGGTGCATGGTCAGGACATCTTCAGTCAATTGCGGATAGATGTTGGTGCCGCCAGACACGATCAGGTTCACGTCGCGGTCTGTCAGAAACAGGTACCCGTCATCGTCCACATAACCGACATCCCCCAGGGTCGATTTTTCACCGAGATACGCGGCAGCCGTCTTTTCCGGCTCGTTGTGATAGGAAAAAGCCGGACGGCCCGAAAAATACACCTTGCCCGGTGTGCGGGGGGCAGTTCCTTGCCGTCGTCGCCCAGGATATGCAGGTCGCCGACCAATGCCCTGCCAACCGAGCCGGGCTTTTTCAACGCCTCCTCGGCGGTAATATAGGTCAGGCCGTTGCCTTCGGTGCCGCCGTAATATTCGTGCACGATTGGTCCCCACCAGTCGATCAACCCGCGTTTGACATCCGCCGGGCACGGCGCGGCCGCATGAACCACGCGCTGCAGGGATGACAGATCGGCGGCTGCCTTGATCTGGTCGGGCAGCTTGAGCATACGGATCATCATGGTCGGTACGAACTGGCCGCAGGTGACGCGGTGGCGGGACATCAATTCAAGGCAACGCTGGGCATCGAAGCGCGCCATCAAGACAACGGTGCCGCCGCGGCGCACGGCGGACATCGACCAGCGAAGCGGTGCCGCGTGATAGAGCGGCGCAGGGTTCAGATAAATTGAATCTGCAGCAAGACCGAAGTGATCGAACATGCCGCGTGCGCCATCTGCTTCGACGCCGAACGGCTGGTCCGATAGCTGGAGCTTGACCCCCTTTGGCAACCCGGTCGTCCCGGACGAATACAGCATATCGCGCCCTTCGCGTGGATTGGGCAGCGGTTCGGGCGCGTGGTGGGCCATTGCGTTTGGAAGATCGGCGAACCCGCCATGCGCGCCATCCAGCGAGAACCAATGTTCCACAGCCGGGACGCCGGCGTGCGCCTGCGCAAGTTTGGGCAGCGTCGCGTTCGACCCGATGACCAGCTTGGCACCGCAGTTCTGAACGATATAGGCGATCTCGTCTTCGCGCAGATACGGGCTGATCGCCGTATAGTGGACCCCCGCGTAGTGGGCACCGAACAGCACCCAGAAATAGTCCAACCGGTTTTCGAGGCAGAGGGCAATGTGATCGCCAGACGCGACGTCAGCGGCCCGAATAACCTGTGCCAGGCGCCACGCCTGAGCGTTCAGTTCGCCAAATGTCAGGCGGTTGTCACGGTCGTCGATCACCGCAACCCGGTCCGGCTGAGACCGGGCGAAATCCATCGGCAAAGTCATCCATGCACCTTTTCGGTCACTGCCGGATTGGTGCCAAGCGCAGACAGTGCTGACAAGAGGTTCGCGGGTCGAGGTGCCGTGCTATCGCATGGGTGGGAAGACGACACGTTTTGCGCGGCAACCGCGCTCGACCTTGGGCGTGCAGGCGCGCGGAACCAGGCCTTTGGTCAGACAGATGCGGACCTCTTGCGCGAACCCCTGCTTGCAGGTCACAGCGATCTGGTTCGCTTTCAGATTCGGGTTTGCCTCGAGGAACGCTTTTTCCAGCACATCGACCGGTAATTTCAGGCGCTTGTCGACCTTGCGCAGGATTTCCGGGCGCTTGATCATCTTGTAGGCGTCGCGTGAAAGTTTGAAGTATTCGCGGGCGCTGAGACCGGAGCACCGGCCATGCTTTTTCCACTGATGCCAGGCGAGGCCGGGCGAGCCCATCACGTCAGACATCGCCGATGTCATCGTGCGCGACGGGTCGCGTTCGGTCGTGCGGCAGTATTCCGGCCACTCGCGCTCGCCCTGCGGCCAGAGCCCGTGCAAGGTGAAACCGAGATTGTGGCGCGGATCGCATTGGTCGGCGTTGCGGGCATCGCCTTCCAACGCACACCACGTCGCATTCCACGACAGGGCCAGAACATAGTGGGTGAAGTCCTCGGCCTTGGCGGGCAGAGCCATCAGGAACAAGAGCGGCAGGATCAGATAACGCATGGAAGATTCGGCTTTCATTTGAACAATCTCGCCCTTATATAGCGCCTCGACTTTCCCCTCGAAACCGCAGGATGCGCCGACGGCGCCCCGGTCTTCGGACCGGCGGCGGCATTTCGAGCAGCAGAGGAGAACGAGTGATGACCCAGGATCTGCCGCAAATGCCGCTGGCGACTGCCGTTTGGCTGGTCGACAATACGACGCTGACCTTTCGTCAGATCGCCGATTTTGTCGGAATGCACGAGCTGGAAATTTCCGGCATCGCCGATGAAGAAGTTGCCATCGGCATCAAAGGGTCCGACCCGATTGCCCGCCACCAAATGACGGCCGAAGAAATCAAACGGTGCGAAGAAGACCCGATCGCCCGGCTGAAGCTGATCAAGCGCGAACTGGCGCCGGAACAAAAACGCAAGGGACCGCGATATACCCCGGTTTCCAAGCGCCAGGACCGGCCTTCGGCGATTGCCTGGCTGGTCCGGTATCACCCGGAGATGGAAGATAGCCAGATCTCGAAACTGTTGGGCACCACCAAGCCGACGATTCAGACGATCCGCGATCGCAGCCATTGGAACATCACAAATATCCAGCCGGTCGATCCAGTCGCATTGGGCCTTTGCCGCCAAATCGACCTGGATGCCGCGGTGCAGAAGGCAGCCGAGAAGAAAGCCAAGCTTCAGGAAGCCGTGCCGACACCGGAAGAGCGGATCAGTCTGATGCCGGTTGTCCAAAGCCTGGCCGATCCGTTACCTGCCGGTCCGCAGGCGCTACCGTCGAATGTCGAGGGTTTTGAAAGCTTTAGCCTGGACGATCCGCGCGGCAGCGATGACGACGAAACCGACGTCGCCGACAACATCGATCCGGACGCACTGTTCAACCTGCCAAAGGACGGCGGTTCAAACGACAAAGAAGACTGAGGCAACTTTTTGGCGGCATTTGCCACCAAGCTGAATTGTCATAGTGGGCGGCAAATCTGCCGCCTGACTTATCCCGCGAACGACACCTCGTGCTTTGATTTGCTTTCGCATTCCCCGATCGTGACGGATTGCGAAATCATGTCGCTGTAGGTGTCTGTCAACACGTTCAGAACCTTGCGTGTGTTCACCCGGACAGTGACTGACTTTCCAGCCATGTCTTTGAAGTTGCCGGTCCAGCTTGTCTCGCCCTTGGCCGAGATCGTCCGGAAGATGATCGGGCCCCGAGACCAACCGCCGGATGCAGCCCGGTCGATATTGATCAACTTGATATCACCTTCGCCGGTGTTCTTGATCGTCACGACCACATCGTCGCAATGGGGCGATTTTTCTGCCTCGTCGCCACTGCCGTCAGCAGCTTTGCCGGTGGCGGTCTTATCGCCTGCGGCTTTGTCGTCACCGCTGCTTTTGACGTCATGGGCCATAGCCGGGGCACCCACGATCAGCGCCGCAGCCAGCAGCATCGCCCAAGGGCCGGACCGGCGGATCTGTTTCGCCTTCATCTGCAACCTCCATTCGCCCCTCGTTCGGGCGTTCGGCATACAATCCCACAAGCTGTCGCGGCTGTCGAGCGCACAACCTTGCGGATCATTCTTGCGGATCATTCCTGCTTCGGCGTCAGTTCGATGATCCCCAAAGCCCCTGCCCGGGCATCGTCATCCTGCATTGACATCGGGATCATTCCGCCGCGCGCCCAGACATCGGCCAGGTGGTCATAGTAATTCGAAAAGGGGTGCCCGCTTTGCCCGGTCGATATGATCATGAGCGAGTTGTCCAGATCGGCGAAATCATAGACCACGCGCAGCCCGGCAGCGTGAATATTCCGGAACGGATAGGGGCCGCTGCCTTTCGTCTGGCCGCGCAGCAATGTGTTGTCACCGCCCGATGTCTCGTTTTCGATGTTAAAGAAGATGTCCAGGGGACTGACATATCCAAACGGCGTGTGGCGATGGACCGCGACATGCTCTGCGCCCCAGCGCCAGCCATCGACATTGGAGCCATAATCGCGCACCAGCCGGGCCAGTGCATCATCCAGGGCGACTGAAGCGGCCTGCGCACAGGTCTCCCTTTCGGGTGTCTTGTTGACATCGCACCAGATCGCCGCGCCTTCGATATCGGCAAAGACCCGCTCGACAAAAAGCGGGTGCGGGCCATTGAAGACCTCGTAGAGCGCGCCCAGTTCGTCCGCGGCCAGTCTGCGCGTCAGGGCACGAACCCATTCCATGAAGATCAGCGGCTCGGGGCCGTGGCGGTCCATTTCGCCGTTCCACTCTGCCAGCAACTCAAGCGCGCGGCGGCGTTTGTCGTCTTCGATGGCGGGTGTCCCTTCACGCCACCAAAGATCGCGGGCGATCAACGGCAGAACGGCGCGCGCCATTTCGGAAACACTGTCGCTTTGCAACGCCGCAAATCCGTCGCGAGAGTGGAAATCGAGCGCCATGATCTCTTTTTCGAGACGGGCAATCCGATAGGGCCGTGCCCAGTAAAAACTGACATGCCGCGGAAAGTTGCCATCGGATGTGCGGTTATTGGCATTGGCGACGGCACCGCTGGCAGGCCGGATTGCCCTCGGGCCCTCACCTGCTGGGAGCATTCCGACCCAATCGTTGACCATCAAGGCCCCCGAAGACGGAACCCGGCCCTTGGAAAGTGAGCGCGGATCGCGAAGCGGAATGGCACCAGCGACGACCATCGCAACGCCCTCGGCATCGGCCAATGTCAGGTTCTGCGCCGGTGCAAGCACCTTGGCCGCCGCTGCGACCGCATCCTCTATCCTTTTTGCGAAAAGAAGTTCGATCAGCGCTGTCATCGAGCGGTCTTCATGGGTCAAGGCTGTCCATTTCAACGCGGTCACGTGCCCTTCCGGCGTGATCCGGTCGGCATTGAACTGCTTACCAGTCAGCACAGGTCCATGACGCGTCGAGCGCACCACTTCAGTGCGCGTCGGCTCGCCCGAGACTTCGATTCTGATCGTGCGTTTTTCAAAGGTTGCCCAACTGTTGTCCGGCAGAAGGTATTGATCGCCATTGTCTGGATTGATTTTTTCGACAAACAGATCCTGATCATCGACATTTGCGGTCGTCAGACCCCAACCCAAACTGCGGTTATGTCCGACGGCGATCACAGGCGTCCCGGGTAGCGACCCGCCTATACCGGAAAAAGTTTCGCCCTTGATCCCGGCCAAATGCCAGACGCTGGGCGCCGACAGCCACAAATGTGGATCGTTGGCCAATAAGGGTTTGCGCGAGGATGTCCGCGAGCCGTCGACTGCCCAGGCGTTCGAGGCCCCGGCCAGATGGATTGGTGGCGGTGCCCCCAAGGCGATCAGCAAGGGATCGTCATCGGCGGTACAGGAAATCTCGCCGCAGCGATCGGTGAGGTGCGTCACGTCCCACGGTCCAGCGGCGCGGCGAATCCCGCCCGTCTCTGCGCGGCCCGGGATGATTTTTGCGGCGACCGGATATTCCGGCAGAATATCGGCGACGCGTTCCGGCGGCAGAGCCAAAAGGGTGCGGGCGCGTTTGACTTCGTTGCGTGCCCCGTTAGACAAACGAAGCGCCATCACCTTCAGAATTGCCAGCGAGTCGACCGGCGTCCACGGTGCAAGTTCCCCGCCAAACACGAAGAATTCGGGCGCCCCACGCCCCTTGGCATCGATATTGACCTGCCGGATCCAGGCGTTGACGCCCGCAGAATAAGCCTCGAGCACCGATTTGGTCTGATCGCTTTGCACGTCGAACGACCGGCTGGCGAGCCCGTAGAGATCGAGAGACTTCATCAAGAGATCGACATCATAGGTGCGCGCTCCCAGCATAGCGGAAAGCCGCCCCTGTGCCGCGCGGCGGCTGAGTTCCATCTGCCAGAGCCGGTCTTGCGCATGCACGAGGCCAAGCGCAAAGAACGCATCCTGATCGGTTGTCGCCCGGATGTGCGGGACGGCATTTGCGTCGCGGATAATCGTGACCGGTCCGTCGAGGCCGTCCAGGACGTACTTTCCTTCATATTCGGGAAGCGATCGCGAGATCAGGTACCAGCCGACTGCAAAGCCGATGACCAACAAGACTGCCACGACACCAATTATTCGCGTCAGCCATTTCAAGACCGTGTTCATGCGCTGCTGGCCTCTGCTCTCTGCCATCCTTCGGCGGCCAATGCCCCTTGACCCCGCTCTCGGCATGGCGGATTGAAGGCACCGGTTGAACCGGGCCGTAAGATTATCGCAGGAGGACGACATGGCAAAGGTAGCATTTCTGGGACTTGGTGTTATGGGCTATCCGATGGCAGGTTATCTGGTCGCCAAGGGCCATGACGTGACGGTCTATAACCGCACTGCAGCCAAGGCCGGAAAATGGGCCTCCGAACATGGCGGATCCTTTCGCAATACGCCTGCCGAGGCTGCACAGGGGTGCGAAATCGTCATGGCCTGCGTCGGCAATGACGACGACCTGCGTTCGGTCGTGCTGGGCGCTGACGGCGCGCTGGGCGCCATGGCAACCGGCACGGTCTTTGTCGATCACACAACGGCGTCGGCCGAGGTTGCACGTGAATTGAACGCGCTGGCCGGTGAAAGCGGCATTGGATTTATCGATGCGCCCGTATCCGGCGGGCAGGCCGGTGCTGAAAACGGGCAGTTGGCCATTATGTGCGGCGGCGATACGGCCACCTTTGCGCGGGCCGAGCCGGTGATGGACGCCTATGGCAAATCGATCAAACGGTTGGGCGAAGCGGGCGCCGGGCAACTGACCAAGATGGTCAATCAGATTTGCATTGCCGGCCTGGTCCAGGCGTTGTCCGAAGGCGTCAATTTCGCGGTCGCTGCGGGCCTGGACGGCGAAGAAGTGGTCGAGGCGATCTCGGGCGGCGCCGCCGGATCCTGGCAGATGGTCAACCGGCACAAAACGATGCTGGCCGGGGAATACGAGCACGGCTTTGCTGTCGATTGGATGCGCAAGGATCTGGGCATCGTTCTGGACGAGGCGCACCGCAACGGTGCCCGTCTGCCGGTGACGGCGCTGGTTGATCAGTTCTATGGCGAGGTCCAGGACATGGGCGGCAATCGTTGGGATACGTCGTCGTTGATGGCGCGCCTGAAACGCTGAGGACGGCTGGACCCCGCGTGCCTTTGAAACGAGGGGCATCCGGCGCGGCACCTGCGCGGCAACAGGGCCGTCCCGGCCCGGAACCTTCGGTCACGCCTGTGCGCCAGGTCACGCTGACGACGGACAGCGCGCCATTGCGCTGGGCCAGCGACAATTCGGGTGCGATTGCACAGCATTGGGCGGTGGCCCGGGCCGACAATCCGACCCTGTTCGATGGCCGGATATATATGGCCACCGACGTTCATCGCGGCCCGGACGGCATCGCAGCAATCGCGCACCCCATGCAATTTTCGGCGCTGACATATTGGCGCCATCTTGGCCTGCCGACGACCGGGTTTCACATTCTCTTCGGAAACATCATCCTGCGCGGCACGGATGGCGCGATCCTGATGGTTCGGGTTGCCGACCATAACGCAACGGCGGGTATGATCGGCTTTCCTGGCGGCACATTCGACGACGCCGATTTGATCAAGGGCCGCCTGGATCCCCTGTTATGCTGTTTGCGGGAAGGTGAAGAAGAAACCGGCTGGCCACGCAGCGAGCTTGCGGTTGACCCTGTGTTACTGGCCTATACCGATCACGCGCGTCTGGCCTTTGCCTGCATTGCCGATATGGGTGTTACTGCCGAGGCGGGAGCGGCGAGGGTCAGAGCGTTTTTGGGCGGCGAGGACATGCCGGAACTGGCAGAGGTTTTTCCCGCCTTTGGGACGGAAGAACTGAACCGCGTGGCCCCGAACATCGTCGCCCGGCGTTTCGCCGAATGGATCTTTGACAGGAATTGAGCAGCACCGATGACCGAACTTGCCCCGCTTGCCTTGCCGGACCCGATCACCGCCCGGTTCATCGACACCGGCACTGGGCTGACCCAGCATGTTCTTGAGGCCGGGGACCGGAACCGGCCATTGCTGATGCTGATGCACGGCTTCCCGGAAATCGCGTATTCGTGGCGGCGGGTGATGCCAGCGCTTGCCGAGGCTGGGTATTGGGTCGTCGCCCCGGATCTGCGCGGCGGCGGGCGCACGACCGGGTGGACAAACGCCTATGATACGGATCTGCGCCCATTTTCGATGCTGCGCCTGGTTCGGGACAACATTGCATTGATGAGGGCGCTGGGCCGCGGTCGCGCCGATGCGATGGTCGGACATGATTTCGGCTCGCCGCTGACGGCCTGGACGGCTTTGGTCCGGCCCGACATCAGCGGACCGGTGATGTTGATGAGTTCGCCCTTCTCTGGCGCTCCTGCAATTGCCGAGCGCGAGGATGCCATTCACCGCGACCTGTTAGCGCTGAGCCGCCCGCGCAAACATTATCAGTGGTACTATTCCGAGCGTCCGGCCAATCGCGACATGGTCGATGCCCCGCAAGGGTTGCACGCTTTTTTGCGTGCCTATTACCATATGAAATCAGCCGACTGGGCCGGGAACGCGCCCTTTGAGCTGGGCGGTTGGACGGCGCCAGAGATCGCGCAAATGCCGACCTATTACATAATGGATGCGGGCGAGACGATGGCCGAAACCGTCGCCCACGAAATGCCCGGCGCCGATGAGATCGCCGCAAATCGCTGGCTGCCCGAGGCCGATTTGGCGGTTTATGCTGGCGAGTTCGGGCGCACTGGCTTTCAGGGCGGGTTGAATTGGTACCGCGCACGGCTTGATGCGGAACTGGAACGCGATCATTCGGTTTTTCATGGATCGCAGATCCAGGTGCCGGTTCGGTTCGTTGCCGGGAAGCAGGATTGGGGCTGGGCGCAGTTTCCGGGCGCCTTGGATGCGTTGGCGACCCGCGCGACAGCCGATTATCGCGGCACTGGTCTGATCGACGGTGCGGGGCATTGGGTGCAGCAGGAGCAGCCCGAAGCAGTCGCCGCCGAAATCTTGGAGTTCTGCAAGACTGTCTGAAGCGGCGGAGTTCTAGGCAAGGCCCCGCGGCAGGCTTGGGCACATTCAGGGCGGCGCACGATACCATCGTTGCCTGCAATTGAATGTGTCCCGATCTGTCGATGCTATCCGGTGCGGCGCGACCAAAAGGTGCTTTGAATTAATCGGGGGCCACGCTGATCGCGTGGCCCCCTTCGCGGCGCAAGACAGCGGCCGCCGGGGTGGACGGCCAGCCGCGAATGCCGTGTCAGCTTTCCGGCAGGATGCCGTCGGCAACAGCCGCGGCAAACTCATCCTCGGTCAGCGTGCCGGACTGATCCTTGTCCGCTGCTTGAAACGCCTCTGGCGTCGCGTCCGGCATCGCCACCGCGACCTCGGCAGCCGATAGGACACCGTCGCTGTTCTGGTCTGCCGCGGCAAAGCTGCCATCGGCGGCCAGCACAATTCCCGCCAGCGATAACGAGCCGGCATAGGCAATCAAAGCAAGAGGTTTCATGTCACTCTCCGTTCTCAACAGAGCGACCGGACCGGGTCTCCGGGCCGGGAGCGAATGCTTCGCTCGACGCACAACCTCAGAGAGAATCGCATTTTGCGCAATCGTAAATTTACAGCGTTATCAATGTTTGAAATCGACTACAGGTTGTTTCAGTAAGTTGAAACACCTGCTCGGCAACAAAGCGCCGGAAACCATCCGGGGCCGCGTTTCACCCCGCTTGCGGCGGCTTCATGGCCCGCAGGCATCGGGTGCCGAACGGATGAAAACCAGAACTTCCTGCTTTTCAGCAGCCGACAGGTTTAAAGCCGCCTCGGCCTCGGAGTTTTGCGTGACCCGGGCTACGACCAGGCGCTGTTGTTCCAGGTTCAGCGCAATGTTCGCCCGCGCGACAACGCAAGCACAGCCGTTATCGGACAGCGGCAATTGCAGCGCACATTGTTCCCCGATCTCGGATAGCGGATCGTCGGCTGCGGCCGTTCCGGGCGCCAGACCCGCCAGCGCCAGCAACAGTGCCGCGAGCGCCTTCATCGCTTGTCACGCATCGCCAACAGACGCAGGCGCAGCGCGTTCAGCTTGATAAAGCCCTGCGCATCGGCCTGATCATAGGCACCGGCATCTTCCTCGAACGTCACATGAGCTTCGGAATAAAGCGACTTCTCGGACCAACGTCCGATCACGCTCGCCTGGCCTTTGTAGAGTTTGACGCGCACCGTGCCTTCGACATGTTCCTGGCTTCGATCGATCAGGGCCTGCAACATCTCGCGCTCTGGGCTGAACCAGAACCCGTTATAGATCAGTTCCGCATATCGCGGCATCAACTCGTCTTTCAGATGTGCAGCGCCGCGGTCCAGGCAGATCGATTCAATTCCCCGATGTGCGGCCAGCCAGATCGTCCCGCCCGGCGTTTCGTAGATGCCGCGCGACTTCATTCCAACGAAACGGCCCTCGACCAGATCAAGCCGTCCGATCCCGTGTTTGCCGCCCAACTCGTTCAGGCGCGTCAACATCGCCGCAGGCGAAAGCGCCTGGCCGTCAATCGATACCGGATCGCCCTTGTGAAAGCCGATCTCGATGATCTCCGGCTCGTCCGGCGCATCCTCGGGGTGTACTGTGCGTTGATAGACGTAGTCAGGTGCAGGCTCGGCCGGGTCTTCCAACACTTTACCTTCTGACGACGTGTGCAGCAGATTGGCGTCCACGCTGAACGGCGCCTCTCCGCGTTTGTCTGTCGGCACCTTAACCTGATGTTCTTCGGCCCACTCGATCAGGCGGGTCCGCGACGTCAAATCCCAGGTCCGCCATGGGGCGACGATCGTTATGTCCGGCTCCAGCGCATAGGCGGCAAGCTCGAACCTGACCTGATCGTTGCCCTTGCCGGTGGCGCCATGGGCAATCGCGTCGGCCCCTTCGGCCCGGGCAATCTCGACCAGGCGCTTGGAAATTAATGGCCGGGCAATCGATGTGCCCAGCAGGTATTGCCCCTCGTAAACCGCATTTGCACGGAACATCGGCATACAAAAATCGCGCACGAACTCTTCGCGCAGATCTTCGATATAGATGGCTGCGGCACCAGCCAGTTCAGCCTTCTCGCGGGCCGGTTCCAGTTCCTCGCCCTGGCCCAGATCGGCTGTGAACGTAACGACCTCGCAGCCATATTCGACCTTCAGCCATTTCAGGATGATCGACGTGTCCAACCCGCCGGAATAGGCGAGAACGACCTTCTTTGGTTTCGACATCTCGTGTTCCTCATATCCGTCGCGGCGCGGCTTAAGCGCAAAG
Source organism: uncultured Limibaculum sp. (assembly GCA_951813525.2). GTDB lineage: Bacteria > Pseudomonadota > Alphaproteobacteria > Rhodobacterales > Rhodobacteraceae > Thermohalobaculum. The sequence continues at coordinate 43,163 of CATOTJ020000001.1, read as the reverse complement.
AGGTTGCGGTGCAAGACAGCCGATGACGCGGACACCAAATAGCAGCAAAACGAAAGCGCCCATTGGACCCGATAGCATCGATCGGTACGTTCGCGTGGGCGCCACCTTGGCAGTGCCCCTCAGATAGGGAGTCGGACAATGGTTGAGTTGCGTGCAGGAGACGTAATTGCGCAGGGCAATTATCATATATTGATGTGGGCCGGTGAGCCAAAACCGATAGTCCACAATGTGGACAAAGGCCAGTTTAGCGGTGTCATTCGGCAATCGCTGAAAGGCGCGATCTCATCGCACATGCAACCTGAGCAATATTTTCAGCGCTACCCAGTTCGAGCCTATGAGATTTATCGGTGCGAAGACATGGACCTTTCGATGCGCGCCGCAGAGTTTGCAGTGAATTGGGCAACGGAAAGCAGGTCTGAAGAAGCGCGCGAGGCGCTCTTCCGAAGGAAAGGTAAACTGAAGGTACCCTATGGGCACATGCGGCTGGTCCACGCCGAGAACTATGCCACTTCGGACGATCGTCAATGGAGCGTCCAGGCTCTGTTCCGGGCATTAAAAGCTTATGCGAGACACGAAACGATCCTGGCGCCGCGCAAAGGATCGACTTGTTCTCAATTTATGACCTACTGTTATCAGGCCGCATCGATCGAACGTCATTTTGGTGATCTGAATTTTTCGGAAGAAACCCTGGAACAACTTCGCGGAAGTGGAAAATACGGCCACTATGTCGCCCTCGCGAACACGCAAGGCGATCCGAATGCCATCGACCTGATCGAACAACTGGAAGTCGGGGTGCAGATCCTGTCCGAACGATTGCACCCGGCGTTATTGACCCACGCAAAAATGGTCTATGTCGAGACGATCTTGGATCGAATGAAGGCGCCTGGATCTGGTTTCTCCAGAGTTGGATTTCTGGCACCGTCACTCGACGATATGGCCACCGCCGAGATCTTTCCACTTGAAGAGGAGGTTCGGCTATCCGTCGCAACGAATTACGCCGAAGAGTGGGAGATCGCGCACGAATTCCTCGGGATGAACTAACTCCGTTCCGGGCTGTTGTGCTGCGACAATCTCGTGGGCAGCAAGGCTTGTTACGCAGCCCCGCGCCGAGCTGCGGCAGCGACCTGCTTTTCTTCATCCAAATCACGATCCCATTCCAGAAGGTCGTGCTCGCGCTGGTGCACCGAGTATTCCGGCAAATCACCCGACGCGCACAATCCCGCGGCCTGCCGCCGGGTCTGCCAAACTGACAATGCGCGCGGCCAGAATTCTTGTTTGAACCTGTTGCCGATGACCCCGGCCCAACCCAGTGTCACCTCGTTCGCCAATCTGCTGAGCGTCGGCTGACAACTTTCAACCAGACAGCCCTCCACACGGATCAGGCGCGGGGCATCGAAGATCAGCGAAAAAAACGTCATCTGCCGGCGCCCCTTCATGCGCCGCACCCCGGCCAGATCGCACAGGCCTGCGGCGGGAACCAAAAGATCGGCGCTTTCGAGCAGGTCCACAGGCTCGAAATCGGCCAGCGCCAGACGCTGACCCGGCGCCAATATTAGATCGCGCACGGGAAGGCCGCCGCCCAGGACGCCGGCCTTTATCAGGATCGGTTTGCCCCGGTTTCGCTTTCCCGGCAGCGTCTGCTTGTGGCAACTGATTTGGCGCAGCGTCGCATTTTCGCCCTTGTCGGTTTGGATCCGGTCGCCCGGAGACAGTTCCTCGACAGCCCTTTCGCCCTGATTGGTCTGAACATGGGTGCCTGGCGGAAAGGACCCCCAAACAGGCATGATCGGAAAACGCATACGCATGGAAAGCTCCCTCTCGCTCCGGCGCGGCGCTATGCCAGAGAACCAACAGCTTCGGCCCATAGCCTTGGCAACCGGTTAAAGAAGAAGGTGAACGCAGAACCGGACGTGCATTTTTCTGCCGATCGGCCATACTGGCCTGCGAAAATCAAAGGAAGATCGATGTTGCAGAATACCCCGGCACTGGAAGCCGCCCGCGTCGAAGCCCTGCAAACGCCGCTCGAAGATTTCGATATGAGCAAACCAGAGCGGTTTCAGTCTTCGACCCACTGGCCATTCTTTGACCGGATGCGTGCAGAGGACCCGGTGCACTATTGCCGGGACAGTGACTATGGCCCGTATTGGTCGGTGACCAAGTGGTCCGACATCATGACGGTCGAGACGAACCACCGCGTGTTTTCCTCGCAACCGACCATATTCATTGGCGATCCGTTCACAGATTTTCAGCCGCAAAGTTTCATTACCTCGGACGAGCCGCGCCATTCCAAATGGCGTAAACCGGTCATGCCCGGAGTTGGCCCGCACCGCCTTGACGAAATCGAGGCGCTGATCCGCAGCCGCGTCGGCGTGATTCTGGATGAGCTGCCGCGCAACGAAGAGTTCAACTGGGTCGAGAAAGTCTCGGTCGAACTGACGACCCAGATGCTGGCGACACTGTTCGATTTCCCATTCGAAGACCGCCATCTCCTGCCCTATTGGTCCGACATCGTGACGGCCACGCCGCTGGCCGGTGCCGCGAAGATGGACGAAGAGGAACGGCGCAAGATCCTGATGGAGATTGTCGCCACCTTCACCGAGATGTGGCGCGAGCGGGCCGCTGCCGAGCAGAAGTTCGACTTCATTTCGCTGATGGCCCATCACGATGACACCAAAGACATCGTTGATGATCCATTCACTATGCTGGGCAATCTTTCGTTGCTGATCGTTGGCGGCAACGACACCACGCGCAACTCGATCTCGGGCGGTGTACTGGCGCTGAACCAGTTTCCCGATCAATACGACCGTCTGCGTGCCGATCCGTCGATCATTCCGAACATGGTCAAGGAGATTGTTCGTTATCAGACGCCGCTGTCTTACATGCGCCGCACCGCACTGGACGATTTCGAGGTAGGTGGCAAAGCCATCAAGAAAGGCGACAAGGTCGTCATGTGGTACATCTCGGGCAATCGCGACGAGGAGAAATTCGACAACGCCTATGACTTCGATATCGGCCGCGCCAATGCCAAGAGCCACATCTCTTTCGGCTTCGGTGTCCATCGCTGCATGGGCAACCACGTCGCCGAAATGCAGTTACGTATTCTGTGGGAAGAAATCTTACAGCGTTTCGATAAGATCGAAGTCGTGGGACCGGAGAAACGGGTGTCTTCGAACTTTGTGATGGGAATCGAGGAATTGCCGGTCCGAATTGCTGCCTGATCCGGGCAGGCCGGGCAAGAGACGCCGTTGCCCGGTCAGCGCGCTGCCCCGGCCTTCGCCCTTGAAAAGCCGCGCATAATCGGGATCAACTTCGGGACTGCTCCCGGCAAGGATCCTGCCCATGGCTGAACAGGAAATCGACACGATCATCGTCGGCGGAGGACAATCCGGGCTGGCGATGAGCGCCCAGCTTTCAGAGTGCGGTATTCCTCATCTGGTTCTGGAACGCGCGCGCATTGCAGAGGCGTGGCGCACGGCGCGCTGGGATTCGCTGGTCGCCAATGGCCCCGCCTGGCACGACCGGTTTCCGGTCGCCAAATTCGATGACCTCGACCCCGGCGCGTTCGCCGGCAAGGACCGGGTTGCGCAATATTTCGAAGACCTCGCCCGACAGATCGACGCCCCAATCGTGACCGGTGTCGACGTCACATCGGTGACGCGGGTGGACGGGCAAACAGGATATCAGGTCAAAACGTCTGCGGGTGCATGGCAGGCATCGAACGTCGTCGCGGCGACCGGGCCGTTCCAGCGACCCGTCATCCCGCCGCTGGTCCCCGAACAACCGGGGCTGACCCAGCTTCATTCCAACGCATATCGAAATCCCGGCCAATTGCCGGATGGCGCCGTTCTGGTCATCGGTGCGGGATCATCTGGCACGCAGATCGCGGACGAGTTGCTGCGTGCGGGCCGCAAAGTCTATCTTGCCGTCGGACCGCACCACCGCCCGCCGCGGGCCTATCGCGGCATGGATTACTGCTGGTGGCTGGGGGTGTTGGGCGAGTGGGATGTTCCGACACTGGACCCGAAGACCGCCCATATCACCATTTCAGTGAGCGGCGCCCATGGCGGCGAGACCGTGGATTTTCGCGAGTTGGCCCATCGCGGCATGAACCTGACCGGCATGGCCGAGAGCTTTCAGAACGGCGTTTTACACTTCGCGCCCGACCTGGCCCGTAATATCGCCGAAGGCGATGCGGATTATCTCTCGGTCCTTGACCGCGCCGATGCCTATGCCGAGCGCAACGGCATGGACCTGCCGGAAGAACCGGGCGCCCGCGAGTTTCTACTGGACCCGGCCTGCGTCACCGATCCCATCCGCGAGCTTGATCTTGCAGCGCAGGGGATCAAGACAATCCTCTGGGCGACGGGCTATGCAGTCGATTTCAACTGGTTGAAGCTGGATGTCTTCGGGCCGGATGGCAGACCGATCCACCACCGTGGCATCGCCGCCGAACCCGGCCTCTACTTCATCGGCCTGCCTTGGCTTTCCCGGCGAGCTTCGTCATTTATCTATGGTGCCTGGCACGACGCCCGCTATCTGGCCGATCACATCGCCCAGAGGCGAGGGTATTTGGGGTTCGCGGCGGACAGCCGCTAAAGTCCTAACAAGAATGCGACTCGGCTCGTATACTCAGCCAATGGAATAGCGCGCTTCCAGACGCCTGGCCGCGATCGTTGCGGCGGATGTCGTTGGATATTCCCGGCTCGTCGAGCAGGACGAAGAAGGAACGGTCCTGGCATTGCGCGACATGCGCGCGAACCTGATCGATCCGCTTTTGCTGTTGCATAACGGCCGCGTTGCAAACGCCGCCGGCGATAGCCTGCTACTCGAATTCTCCAGCGCCGTGGATGCCGTGCGATGCGCGAACGCCGTGCAGAAAGACATGGCCGTGCGCAACGAGAGTACCCCGCCAGATCAACAGATCTGGTATCGCATGGGCATCAATGTTGGTGATGTCATCAGTGAAGGTGACGACCTGCTGGGAAATGGTGTCAATGTCGCCGCGAGGCTTGAGTCCATCGCCGATCCCGGCGGCATTTGCCTCTCGCGCTCGGTCCACGAGCAAATCGTCGGAAAATTTGACCTGCCGCTGGAAAATCTCGGTGAAGTCGACGTCAAGAACCTCTCGCGCCCGGTCGAAACATTTCGGATCGTCACCGAGCGCAGGTCCACCGCTGCCCAGGCTCGGAGGGCGCAGCGCGCAAACAAGCGAGGTCCGCGCCGGGTTTGGATGGCCGCCGCCGAGGTCATTGCCGTTCTCGGCATTTATTTTTGGCTTGATCGACTGACCGTCGACTTTGAACCGGCGGCAACAGAAGCAATGGCGCTTCCTCTGCCCGAAAGACCGTCGGTCGTGGTTCTGCCGTTTGCCAATCTGTCCAATGACCCCGATCAGGCAGTGCTGGCCGATGGCATCACCGAAGACCTGATTACCGATCTTTCAAAACTTTCCGGATTGTTTGTGATCGGCCGCAACACGTCATTCGCGTTTCGCGGCCAGGACGTTCCGATCAGCAAGGTCGCCGAAGAGCTTGGGGTTCGCTACGTTCTGACGGGCAGCGTGCGGCGGTCTGGCGGGCAAATCAGGATAACGGCCCAATTCCTCGATGCGCTTAACGGCAAAAGCATCTGGGCTGAACGGTTCGACGGCGCTGTTTCCGATGTTTTCGCGACCCAGGATGCGTTTACGCTGAAAGTCGTTGAGGCATTGTCAATCGAGTTGTCCAATTCAGAGACCGAGCAAATCCGGCGCCAGGAAACGGACAAGCTTGCCGCCCGTGAGGCCTTTCAACGGGGGTGGGAACTCTATTCCCGGTTTGATGAAGAAGCGAATGTCCAGTCGGTCGTTCACTTCGAGAAGGCGATCGAGCTCGATCCGGAATAAGGCCGCGCCTACGGCGCCCTGGCGATGGTCCGACTGCGCCCCTTCATCTTGCACCATTGGGCTGGTCACTACACCGTCGGCACTTCGTTCAGATTTGATCTTGTCGCAGAGGCGCTCGCATTGGCGGCCAGGCACGATAGTTCGCTGACGGACGTGGTTCGAACGATGTTGATTTTGAATTATCCTGCGGGCCGCGCAAATGGCCGCAACGCCGCGAAGGACGCGCTGGCCACGGCTGGCCGGGCATTGGCCCTTCAGCCGAACGATCCCGAGGCGCATATCACGATGGCATGGGCGCTTCTATTTGCCAGCCGTCCGGAAGAGGCGCTCACTTATGTGAACTCGGCCATGCGGCTCGATCCGGACTATCCCAACCATTATGCGCTGTTCAGCGCGGCCGCACATTATGCTCTGGGAGACCTTCGTGCTGCGAACAAGGTGCTGCAAGAAGGTCTGCGGCGCGATCCCGAAGCCACCGAACTATTGCCGGTCGCCGCGTCAGTCCTTGCTCAACTCGGGCGGCGGCTTGAAGCCAGTGCGCTGGTCAGCAAATGGAAACCAGGCGCGGGATGGACAGCGTTGGAGACGGCCGCAGACAAGTATTTCTTCGTTGTACGTTGGGAGGGCGACAAGGCCCGGCTGAACCAGAAGCTGAACGAGGGGCTGGCTCTGGCCGCGTTGCCGATCGATGCGACGGTTGAAAAACTCGCCGCCGATCTTTCGGACGGGCAAGGGAGCGAGCCCTACAAGACCGCTCGTTATCTCGGTTGGTATGGGGCCGCGGCTGAAGCGGCCGTCCCTGCCCTGATCGGCGCAGTCCAAAGCGGCAATCGTATCCTTCAGAAGGAAGCGATCATAGCCCTCGGCAGGATCGGACCATCCGCGAAGAAGGCAATTCCGGCGTTGGCGGCGCTCGTCGATCAGCCATTTATCGGTTTCCACGCGAAACAGGCGTTGGAACTGATCGAGAATTAGCGACCCTATCCCCGTCTCGATCGGCGCAGGCCGCTTTGCCCCTTGCCCCCTTCCCTTACGTCCCCTCTTCCATCCCCGATCTTGCATGGCATACTCCTTTCCCAGCACGTCAACCCTGGGGAGGGACAAATGCTGCAAATCACACCGGCACTGGAGGCTGCGCGCGCCGAGGCCGCTGAAACACCGCTCGACGATATCGATGTCTCGCGATCAGAACGGTTCCAGCAAAACGCCCACTGGCCGTTCTTTGACCGGCTGCGCAAGGAGGCACCGGTTCATTATTGCAAGGATAGCGAGTTCGGCCCCTACTGGTCCGTCACAAAATGGCAGGACATCATGGAGGTCGAGACCAATCCGCAGGTCTTTTCCTCCTGGCCGACGATTTTTCTGGGCGACCCGCCCGAAGACTTTCGTCTGGGCAGTTTCATAGCGACTGACGAGCCGACCCATTCGAAATGGCGCAAGCCCGTTATGCCAGGCGTTGGCGGCGAGCGTATTGCCCAGATCGAGGGAGTGATCCGCGAAAGGGTCGGCAAAATTCTGGACGGTCTTCCGCGCAACGAAGAGTTCAACTGGGTCGAGCATGTCTCGATCGAACTGACAACGCAGATGTTGGCCACGCTCTTTGATTTTCCGTTCGAGGACCGGCACCTGCTGACCTATTGGTCCGATATCACCACCGCGACCCCTGCGGTCGGGGCCGGGATCATGCCCGACAATCAGCGCCGCGCCATCATGATGGAGTGCGGCGAGTATTTCGCAAAGCTCTGGATGGAACGGGTCGGGCAAACCGACCGCTATGACTTCATGAGCCTGATGGCCAACCACCCCGACATGCAGGAACTGATCGAAGATCCGAAAAAGCTGTTGGGCAACATTCTGCTGCTGATTGTCGGTGGCAACGATACGACCCGCAACTCGATCTCGGGCGGGCTTTTGGCGTTGAACGAATACCCCGACGAATACGCCAAGCTGCGCCAAGACCCGGGTGTCATCAAAAGCATGGTGTCTGAAATCATCCGCTGGCAGACACCGCTGGCGCATATGCGCCGAACTGCGACCCAGGACTATGAACTGGGCGGTCAGACCATCAAGGCGGGCGACAAGGTGATCATGTGGTACATTTCGGCCAACCGTGATGACGACAAATTTGCCGACCCGTACACTTTCGACATCACGCGCGCGGATTCGCGCCGCCACATGGCGTTTGGTTTCGGCATTCACCGTTGCATGGGCAACCATGTCGCGGAGATGCAGCTAAAGATCCTGTGGGAGGAGATGATGGAACGCTTCGACACCGTCGAAGTGGTCGGCGATCCGGTGCGCGGTCGGTCAAACTTTGTCATGGGCTTCACAGATTTGCCCGTTCGCATTCCTGGCTAGGGTCGGCCCGCCGCGCAGGCAATGACCCGGCCCCGCGCGGCGTTGATCGCGCTGGTCTTTGCCAATACGCTCGCCGGGTATGAAACCCGGCGACCGGCCGGCAGATTGGGGGGCTAGGCCATGACCTCGAAGAACTGGACAATCACGCGCCAATCCGCAGCGCTTGGGGCCGAGGTCACGGGCCTGCGCCTGTCCGACGCAACGCCGGACGATATTCAGGAAATCCGGCGGCTGCTGAACGACAACATGGTCCTGTTCTTTCCGGATCAGCATTTGAACGGCGCCGACCATGTCGCCTTTGGCCGCAATTTCGGGCACCTGGAAGGGCACCCGAACCTGAAGGACCGCAACTCGGCCGAACATCCTGAGATCTTCCGTCTGGCCGCCAGCAAGGGCGGCATCGCCGACGAATGGCATACAGATCTGACGTTCCTGCCGGAACCATCGCTGATGTCGATCCTGAACATGAAGGTCTGCCCTGAAGTCGGCGGCGATACCATGTGGTCGAACCTGATCGCTGCCTATGAAGGCCTTTCCGCACCGATGCAGGAGCTTTGCGATGGCCTCAGCGCCTTGCACGACGCCCTGCCCCATAACCGCCCGGACCGGATGACAATCCATCCGCTGATCCGCGTCGATCCCGAAACCGGCAGAAAAGCGCTTTATGTCAGCGAGCATTTCACCAGGCGCATTGTCGAGATGAACGGACAGGAAAGCGATCTTCTGCTGTCCTATTTGACGAACTGGGTGAAACAGCCCGCCTATACCGTGCGCTATCGCTGGCAGGCCGGTACGGTCGGCATGTGGGACAACAGATTCACCCAGCACTATGTCGTCAACGATTTCACAGGCGAGCGTGTGATCGAACGGGTTACGATCATGGGTGATCAGGTCCACGGTTCCCAGCCGCGATGGAAGCCCTTCACCGAAACCGCGACCCTTTCTGCAATGAGCCGCCACGACCGGCAGCTTCGCGGGTATCTCAAGGGCGTCAAGACTGACCCTGAAAAGGCTGTAACGCAGTTTCCTTAGGGCGGATCTGCAGGCCCATCCCAAGACGCGGCTCATCACGCGGCGCAGCACCAGATAGGGCGATATATGCACCCAGCCATTGCGGCCACACGTCGTTGCGGGCATTGCGGGGGTCCGCTGGAAACGCCGCGTGGACCGAACGCGGCGATAGGATTGCGCCCGGCTCTAAACTTCCCGCAATCAATGCTGCTCGCATGGCACGGCTGCACGGCGCGAATGGCGCCAACCCGGCCTAGGCCGCCGATCCGTCGGACCGCAGCGAAACGGCTTTCATGACTTCAACCGGGGCCGCTAACCCTTTGAGTTCCAGGGCGTCGCCCGGCTCCAGCGTCACCTCATCTTCGACCGCGATCGCAGCCCGCGGGCTCAACAATATCTCGCCGTCCCCGGCCTTGTCGCACAGGCGCGCCGCCAGGTTCACCGCCGTGCCCGACGCGGTGTAATCTGCGCGTCCTTCGTACCCGACCATGCCCACAGTCGCGTATCCCAGCGACACACCGACACCAAACCCCAACCGATGCCCCAGCTTTTTCCATTCCTTGCAAAGCTCGACCATCTTCTCGCGCATCGCCATGGCCAACCTGACCGCATCGCCCGCCGGGTCTTCGCAAGGCAGCGGATCGTTGAACAGCACCATGATGCCGTCGCCCATCCGGTGATCGACGCCGCCGTTATGCTGGGCGATCAGGCGCCCCATCTCCTGGTGATAGGTTTGCAAAACGGCCATCGTCTCCTCGGGTTCCGCCGTTTCGCAGAACGCCGTAAAGCCCCTGATATCGCAGAACAGAATGCCCAAAAGGGCCCGGTGGCTTTTCAGCATATCCTCGGACCCCGAAGACACGACCGCATCGGCCACGGCGGACGGCAGAAAGCTCTTCAGCTTGCCCATCCGCTCGATCTCGCCGACCTGTTCCTCGACGCGGGCTTCCAACCCGGAATTCAGCGCCTGCACCTCCTCGGTGCGCGACTCCAATGCCTTGAACTGGCGCACGTTCTCGATGGCGATGACGGCCTGGGCGGCAAATGTTTTTACCAGTTCAATCTGGCGGTCATCGAACGGCTTCACTTCCCGTCGAACCAGGTTGATGCACCCGATGCCATCAGGACCCAGCATCAAGGGAACGGAAAGCAGGGTGCGGATACCTTCATCGTCGACGGACTTCACTGCGACGGGGTCCGCGTTCAGATAAGTATCGGCCTCGGCGATGTCGGCGACGTGATAGGTTCGACCATCCCGAACCGCTTGCACCGGCTTGATGTCCAGACTCATCGGGAAGGTCGAAACGCCAACCTCGAAGGCAGAGAATGGTTCGCCCCATTGGCTGCGATAGACCAGCGCCTCGCGTTCCTTGTCCAGCAGAAACAGGCTGGCCGTTGGCGAGTTACACAGCCGTGCCGAGCTTTCGAGTATCGCATCGAAGACCGGCTGCTCAACATCTCGGCTTTGGCTGATGATCGACAAGACCTCTCCGGTCGCCTTCTCCCGCTCAAGCCGGGTCTGCAACTCACGGAACTGACGGACATTCTCGATCGCAATAACCGCCTGCGCGGTGAAAGTCTTGACCAGTTCAATCTCGTCCTCTCGAAACGGCTCGACCTCACGCCGATACATCGAGATGGATCCGATCGCCTCATCTCCCTGCATCAGGGGCACGGCCATCAGCGTGCGCATGCCCCGTTGCTCGACAAGGTGGACCCACATCGGGTCGCGTTGTCGGTAAAGATCATGATCGGTAAGGTCGGCCACCTGCACACAGCGCCGTTCCATGATCGCACGCGACGCGGGAAGCGGCGCATCAAGTCGGAAGCTTCGGCCAATCGCGTCTTCCCGGTCCTGATCAGCCCAAATAGAAGTTAACACCCAGTTCTCGCGGGCATCGTCCACTAGATGAAGACCCGCATGCGGCGACCGGCAAAGCCGCGCCGCGTTTTCGAGGATCACGTCAAAAACCGGGCCCTCATCATCGCGCGATTGACTGATGACCTGCAACACGTCGCGGCTCGCGGCCTCACGTTCCAACCGGGTTTGCAACTCGCGGAACTGGCGAACGTTCTCGATCGCGATCACCGCCTGCGCCGCGAAGGTTTCGACCAGGGCGATCTCATCAACCGAATAGCCCCGCTGCTCTCGGCGATGAAGATTGAGACAGCCAATTCCAACCCCGTTTGAGATCAGCGGAACGTAAAGGCTCGAACAGATACCCTCATCCTCGACCATCCTGACCGCGATCGGCAGCATACTTTGGTAGGGTTCGCTTTCCTTCAGGTCGGCAAAGTGAAGCGTCTTTCGATCAACAATTGCTTTCGCCGCAAGCGATTGTTGCGGGTCCATCGGAAAATCACCGTTTTCGTACCGCTCTTCAATTTCATCCAGACCACTGGTATGCGCACCCAGAACCTGTGGCTCACCATCTGCCTCGCCAAGAACAATCGCACCGTGTGACGAATTACAAAGCCGTTGTGCGGTTCCAAGAAGGATTTCAAAGACCGGCTTCGCATCGTCCCGGCTTTGGCTGATGACCTCCAGGATCTCGCGGCTCGCGGCCTCGCGTTCCAACCGGGTCTGCAGCTCACGGAACTGGCGCACGTTCTCGATGGCGATGACGGCCTGCGCGGCAAAGGTTTCGACCAGAGCAATCTCGTCATCTACAAATTCGCGGACCTCGTGGCGGTAAAGGCCAAAGCTTCCGATGACGACGCCGCCACGTCGCAGCGGCACCCAAAGGGTCGTCCGCACGCCTTCATCGACCAACAGCTTGGTTGCCGATACAGACAAATCGCTTTTGCTTTTGTCTTCCAGAACCTCCCGGACATCGCGGCGGTGGATAATCCGGGCTTCGCGCATACAGTTTGCCGCCCCAAGATCCAGATCCAGCGGATAGAGCGTCTCGCCCGGGACAAATCCAGCCTGCGGCAGCAGCGTCGCGGCCACGCTGAAATGGGTTTCATCATCGGCCACCAAAACCAATCCGGCATTCTCGGCCTTACAAAGCCGGGCCGCGTTGCGCAGCAATGCGTCGAAAACCGGCGTTTCGTCATCGCGGCTTTGGCTGATGACTTCCAGAATGTCACGCGACGCCGCCTCGCGCTCCAGCCGGATCTGCAAATCGCGGAACTGGCGGACATTTTCGATGGCGATGACAGCCTGTGCTGCGAAGGTCTCCAGCAAAGCGATCTCGCTATCCGAGAACGGCTGCACCTTACGGCGGTAGAGCGAAAACGCGGCGATCGCTTTGTCGCCCTGCCTAAGTGGCAGGACCAGTTGGATACGCATTCCCTCATCGTCCACCAGATTGCGCCGGGTGGGATCGCCAGAGCGGTAGAGATCGGTGTCCTTCAGATCGGTCGTATGGAAGGTTCGGTTTTCCTTGATCGCCCTGCACACGAACATTTCGCTATCAATGGGCCAGCTATTGCGGCTTGGTTGGAACACAGGCCCGTTCGAGTTAATCCCTGCTGCATACCCAACCTCTGTCATGGCGTCATTCGCCGCGTTCACGACAGCCATGTCGGCATCGCACAGCCGCAGCGCGTTTTCGAGAATGGTTTTGAAAACCGGCAGCTCGTCATCGCGGCTCTGACTGATGACCGTCAGGATCTCACCGCTCGCCGCCTCGCGTTCCAGCCGCGTCTGCAACTCGCGGAACTGGCGGGCGTTCTCCAAAGCGATCGCTGCCTGCCGGGCGAAGTTTTCGACAAGAAGAACGATATCATCCGAAAATGCGCCGACCTCCTGGCGGTGCAGCGCAAGGGTGCCAACACAATCATCGCCGACCACCAGTGGCACATGCAACGTCGAGCGAATGCCATCTGCATCCGCGGCCTTGCGCCGGTTCATCGATCTGTCCCGGTAGCGCTGTGTCTGCCTGATATCTTCGACCTGAATCGTAGTCGCTGTGCGCACTGACGTGCCTATCGCACCATCGGGGTCATCCACCCTCGGCGGGTTTTTCTGGAACAGCTCGACGACAAAATCACTTGCGCCTTTTTGGGCAACGAAGTGCAAGGTCTGCCCGTCTTCCGACTGCAGGAACAACCAGGCCGCTTTCACACCGGTCAAAGATTGCGCTCGGTCGACGACACGTTCGAAGGCTTCGCGATAATCCTCGCGGGACCTGCTGATAACCTGCAGGATCTCCCGCGTCGCCGCCTCGCGTTCCAGCCGGGCCTGTAGTTCGCGGAACTGCTGAACGTTCTCGATGGCGATAACGGCCTGGGCGGCGAAGCTGCGGGCCAGCGCAATTTCGTCTTCGGAGAAGGCCAGAGATTCGGTGCGCCAGAACGCAATCGCGCCAAGGGCTCGGCCGTGCCCGATCAGCGGCACGGACAGCAGTGTCCGAAACCCTTCTTCGTCAACAATCTTGCGGTGGGTGGGGCGCCCTTCTTTATACCGCGGATCTTCGGCTAGATCGACGATATGAGTAACCGTCTGGTCGCGGATTGAAATCGGTACATGGCTGTCGCTGTCCAACGGATAAACAAATTCTCCGGGAACAAAAGCGCTGTGCAGTCCACCCCAATTCGCAGCAAACGTGACATCGGTACCGGCGTCATTAACGATGTGGAGCCCGGCACGCGTTGCATTGCAAAGCCTTGCCGCACTTGCACATATCGCTTCATAGGCTGGCTGCCCGTCATCCCTGCTTTGGCTGATGACACCCAGAATCTCGCGGCTGGTGGCCTCGCGTTCCAACCGGGTCTGCAATTCGCGGAACTGGCGGACGTTATCGATCGCGATCACGGCCTGGGCGGCAAACGCCTCGACCAACGCGACGTCGTCGTCCGAGAAAGGCGCGACATCACGGCGGTACAAAGTGATCGATCCGATGCCGAGGCCGCCCCTGACAAGCGGCACGACCAGAAGGCTGCGCGCGCCCTCGTCTTCGACCATCGAGACCCGATCGGGATTACCGGACCGGTAGAGGTCATCATCGGCAATGTCATCGAGGCGAAAGACCCGGCATTCGTTGATCGCCCGCGCCAGCGCAAGCGGCGACCGGCTCAGCGGCACACGCAAATTGTCCAGCGTCTTACCGAAGTTTGCGAAGGCACCCCGGCGGGCTGGCGAAACCACATGGGCGCGGTCCTCGGTTGTCATGGCCAAATAAGCGAGCGGGGCGTCGCACAACAGCGTGGCATTCTTCAGGATCGCATCGAAGACCGGCCGCTCATCATCGCGGCATTCGCTGATGACCTGCAGGATTTCGCGCAGCGCTGCCTCGCGGCCGCGCACTTGCTCCAGGCTGTGCGACGCGTCTTGCTCTGTGCCATCCATCGCGCCGGTCATCCCCTCTGGCCAGCCATCGCTGGAACTCTATCGCAATTTGCGCGGAGCGCGCCAAAAAAAGCTTCGGGCCAGAGGCGTATCTGGTGCGGGGGTTCTATGCTTCACAGGCCAGGTAGCGCACTGCCACCCTTTACCCGTCCCAACGCGAAACTCGACTCGATTGACCGTATCCCGGGCAACCGCGCCAAGTGTTCGCGCGTGAAGCGTTCGTAGGATTTCAGCCCATCGCAAACCACACGCAACAGATAGTCCCGCGAACCGGTCATCAGATAGCATTCCATCACCTCGTCCAGCCGCCGGATGGCCTTCTCGAACGCCTCCAACGCCTCATCGCGTTGATTTTCCAGGGAAATTGAGACAAAAACGTCGATCGGCAAGCCGTATTTCTCTTGATCCACAATGGCGGCATAGCCTTTTAGAACCCCATCCGCCTCCAAGGCTTTGACCCTGCGCAGACAAGGCGACGGCGACAGCCCGACCCGTTCAGCCAGGTCCTGATTGGATATTCGGCCATCCCGTTGCAGGATTCGCACAATCTTGCGATCAATTGCGTCCATTTCTCATTCCTTAGCAGATTCTGCCAAAGCTGTACCTTGTGAAGCCATATTTCGCAATCGAACGCCGCGCGGTATTGCCTATACTCTGCCAGGAATTTGGACAGCAGCGCCCGCGGGATCCCATGACCAATCACCTGAAAACCGCCGAACAGCGTCTTCTTTGGCTGGCGTGCTGGATGATCCACAACGCGAACCATCTGCGCCCGGGCGACGCGGTGAAGGTGGGCGGCCATCAGGCTTCGTGCGCTTCGATGGTTTCGATCATGACGGCTCTCTATTATGGCGCGCTGCGCCCGCAGGACCGGGTCGCCGTCAAACCGCACGCATCGCCTGTCTTTCACGCCATGCAGTACCTGATGGGCAACCAGTCCCTTGAAAACATTCAGAATTTCAGGGGCTTTGGCGGTGCGCAATCCTATCCCAGCCGGACCAAGGACACCGACGATGTCGATTTCTCGACCGGGTCGGTCGGGCTGGGCGTGGCCATCACCGCCTTCGCCTCGCTGGTCCAGGATTTTTTGCAAACGCACGCCTTCGGCGACCGCCAGCTTGGCCGCATGATCGCATTGGTCGGCGACGCCGAGTTAGACGAAGGCAATATCTACGAGGCCCTGCAAGAGGGTTGGAAACATGATTTGCGCAATACGTGGTGGATCATTGACTATAACCGCCAGTCGCTGGACGGCGTGGTGCGTGAAGGGCTTTGGCAGCGCATCGAGTCCATTTTCGAAGCATTCGGCTGGGATGTCGTGCGCATCAAGCACGGCGCCCAGCAAAGCGCAGCGTTCACGGAACCCGGCGGCGACAGCCTGCGCGACTGGATCGACACCTGTCCGAACCAACTTTATTCCGCCCTGACGTTTCAAGGCGGCGCTGCCTGGCGCGAACGCCTGATGAATGACATCGGCGATCAGGGCCAAGTGACGGCGTTGTTGGATCGGCGCACTGACGCGGAACTGGCTGATCTGATGTCAAATTTGGGCGGCCATTGCGTCGAGACGCTGGCCGAGGCGTTCAATTCGGTCGATCACGACCGGCCAACCTGTTTTCTGGCCTATACGATCAAGGGTTGGGGCACTCCGCTGGCAGGGCACAAGGACAACCACGCGGGTCTGATGACCAAATCCCAAATGGCCGAATTTCAGGCCGGAATGGGCATCGCCGACGGGACCGAATGGGACAAGATGGCCGCGGTGGATAACCCCGGCGCCTTTCAGGCCTGGCTGGAGACGATCCCGTTCTTTTCCGGCGGCACCCGCCGACACAGCGCCAATGTCCTGCCGGCGCCAGGGGCCGTCGCGCTGCAGGATGCAGAAATTTCGACCCAGGCCGCCTTTGGTAAGGTCCTGGACGAGATCGCCCGCGGCGACAGCGCACTCTCGCGCCGGATTGTCACGACCTCTCCGGATGTCACCGTCTCGACCAATCTGGGCGGCTTCGTGAACAGGCGGGGCCTGTGGGCACGGGACGAGCAGGCCGACACGTTCCGCGATGAACGCATTCCGTCAGCCCAGAAATGGCGGTTCAGCCCGAACGGCCAGCACATTGAACTGGGCATCGCCGAAATGAACCTGTTCTTGCTTCTGGGCGCGGCAGGGCTCTCGCACTCGCTGTTCGGCGAGCGCCTTATCCCGGTTGGAACGGTCTATGACCCCTTCGTCAACCGCGGCCTCGATGCGCTGAATTATGCCTGCTATCAGGATGCCCGCTTCCTGCTGGCGGGCACACCTTCGGGTGTAACATTGGCGCCGGAAGGCGGGGCGCATCAGTCCGTCGGAACACCACTGGTCGGCATGTCCCAGGACGGGCTGGCCAGTTTCGAGCCCGCGTTCGCGGACGAATTGGCGCAAATTATGAATTGGTCTTTTGACTATTTGCAACGCGATGGCCGCGCGTCGCGCGACGGGTGGGAACGCGAGGAGACCGGCGGCTCGGTTTATCTGCGCCTCTCGACCCGGCCCATCGCGCAGCCGCAGCGCCAGATGACCGATGCTCTACGCGAAGATGTTATCGCCGGTGCGTATTGGATGCGCGAACCCGGCCCGAACGCAGAGGTCGTCATCGCCTATCAGGGCGCCGTCGCCCCGGCCGCAATCGAAGCTGCGGGAGTAATCGGCACAGACCGGCGCGATATCGGGGTTATGGCGATCACATCCGCCGACCGCCTGAACGCAGGGTGGACCGCGGCGCAACGCGCACGGCGCCATGGCGCCGAAGCCGTCTCACATGCCGAGAAGATGCTGGCGTCTCTTCCACCGCATTGCCTGCTGATCACCGTGATCGACGGACACCCTGCGACGCTGGGCTGGCTGGGCGGCGTGATGGGCCACCGAACCGTCCCGTTAGGCGTGGAGCATTTCGGCCAGACTGGAACAGTGGGCGATCTGCATCGCCATTTCGAAATCGACGCTGCCGCCATCGTCCAAACGGCTGATCGCATGACGCCTGGGCGGCGCCTCGCAGCCCGGCTGGTGCAGGGTTAGCGCGCCACCTAGGCAGCCCAACCGGGCCGGGTTCACGCCTGCGCCCAGCATCCGTCATGGGCCCATCCTGTCCCACCCCAACGCCTTGCGCACGACCCAGATATAGGCGCGGTTCGGCAGCAAGCCGACCGCCCTCAGGATCAGCGCAAAGGCCCATGGAAACCGGATTTCGAACCCCGGTTTCGCCAATCCGTTGACCAGACGCCGCGCCGCATCGCCGGGTTGCAACAGCATGGGCATTTCGAATTCGTTGACCGCTGTCGCGTCGGTTTCGACAAAGCCCGGATTGACGACTGATATGCGCACCCCCAGATCGACCAGATCCATGGCAAGGGCCTCGGCCATGGCAATCAGCCCGGCCTTTGTCGCCGAATAGGCTGCTGCGTTGGGCAGGCCACGATATCCGGCGACCGAGGCGACCAGTGCAATGTGCCCATCGCCGCGTTCGATCATGTGCTGCAGAACCGGCTCCAATCCGTTGGCAACGCCGGACAAGTTCACATCGAACATGGCCCGGGCGTTTTGCGCCGAGAAGGTTTGCGCGCGCATCGGCGAATAGATCCCTGCATTCAGGATCACCAGCGCAAGCGGACCTTGGGACGTGATCTGGCCGACTGCATCTGTCATACTGACCGGATCTGTAACATCGCCCGGGACAGGGACCACGCGGCCGGGACCGGCGGCATCTGCTGCCAGAGTTTCCAAAACGTCGACCCGCCTTGCCGTCGCATAAACCGTCCAACCGCGCCGGACCAGTTCAAGAGTGACTGCGCGGCCGATACCGGACGAAGCCCCCGTCACCCAGGCCGATCCATCTTTTGGTGATTGAATCCGGGAAAAGACGCTCAAGCGCCTGACCAAAGCTTGGCAATATTGCCGACCGGCCCTTCCAAGTCATAGGTTGCCAGTTCGCCGCCGGCATCGAACTCGCAGCCTGTCCACTCGCCATTCCCATCATAGCCAAGTGTCGTCCTCAGTCCGCCGGTCACTTGATGCCATCCGGCCCGCCCGCCGACCGGGGCGATCGAGACATCAAGCGGGTCGCCGCTTTGGGTTGATATCCAGGGAGCGCGGCGCAAAAACGGCTTCGCAAAATAACTGGTCGTGACGGCGTCGGGGCTGACTTCACCGGAATGACGGGACCCATTGACCTGTAGTGCCCCGTTTTTGGCAGTGACCTTGGCAAACTCTTTGTCGCCATCGTCATGAACCTTGCTGTCGACGGATACGATGCTTCCGCCCTTCCAGACTTCGCGATTGCGCAGCTCGTAACGGAAGGCCGTGATCCCCAGGACTTTCACGGCAATCAGGATTTCGATCTCGATCTCGAATTGCCCATCGCGCCCGACCGCCTCCATGATGTGCGAGCCAATCACATCGCCATTGCGCCAGATCTTGAACCGCCGACCTGTCGAGGCCGCGGCAATCGATGGCGCGGCCAGCAGACACGCGCCGGTGCCCGCCAGAAAAGTCCGTCTTTGCATGAGATCACTCTCCGAGGATGTTCAGGAACCGAGAGAACGTGCCGGTAAAGTGCAGATCGCCGCGCTGGACAATAAGGCAATAACAGATTTCACCATCCAAAGCGCGCGGACGGTGATCGTCGTCCTCGTCGTTTATCGCAACATCGCCTGCCCGGTATTCAACGCCGCCATCTTCCAGGCAACCCGACAGCACCAGTGTCATCTCGACACCGTGATGCGTATGTTGCGGCACCGATGTGCCGGGCTTGACCCGCAACAGCGAAACTTTTTCGTCACCAAACCCGTCGAAATCATGAGCGGCTACGCCAGGCAGCCGGAACCGCCAGCGGATGTCTTCGAACGGAATGCCCAACCGCTCCATCACCGGCGCAGGCAAGGGGCCAGCTTTCAGGCGCGGTTTCGAGTCCGAAATGGCGTCGGGCGCGGCGTCGATCGCCGCCAGCGCATTTTCAAGCGCGTCCTCACGCATTTGCGCGACCGGCTCGCCCCGCAAAACAACCCCGCCCAATTGTTCGTATTCCTGCACAACCCGCCGCCCTTCCGGCGAATGGGTCAATTGCGCAGCAACCAATAGCGACACACCGGGTGAAGCTGCACCCGTTGCGTATTCCGCCAACAACTCTTCTGGTACAAGATGCTCCGGCATCGAGGCTCCGCAGTCCCAGTCTTCGTTCTTCAGGTAGTACGCAGCCATTTCGGCATTGGATCACCCATCGCTGAACATAGCTTCAATTTTGGCCGTATCAGCAAAAAAACGTGAAACTGGCACTCGCAGAATGAAATCGTTGCCACCGAACCGGCGCGACAACGCGGTCAGTCGCGCACCCCCATATCATCATGTAGTCCGAAACGGTGGCTGACGACCTTCGACCGGAGCACGCGGATGACCCAGATTTTCTTTTTCGGAACACTGCGCGATCCTTCACTGCTGGAAATTGTGTTGGGACGCGAAGTCGATCCGTCAGATATCGCTGACGCGTCTGCACCCGACCATCTTGCCTGCATGTTGAAGAACGAGGCCTACCCCCACCTGGTTCGGCAATCCGGGCGTTCGGCGCCCGGGATCGTCGTTTCAAGCTTGGGCGAAGATGATCTGCGGCGATTGGACTACTTCGAGGAGACCGAATACGGATTACAGCCGATAGAGGTCGTGATTTCCGGGGCCGCGACGCAGGTGCAGCATTTTGCGGCGACCGGCAAGGCCGTGGAAACCGACACGGCATGGGATTTCGAGGCCTGGCAACGCGACGAGCGCATTGTTGCCCATGAAGCCGCTGCCGAACTGATGGCGCATATCGACATCGTTCCAACGGATCAGATCGAACGGATATGGCACGGCATTTTGATCCGCGCCCGGATGCGCGCCCGTGCCCGTGCCGATACGCCGGTCACAGGCACTTTGCGGGCGGCGCGTTCACCGCAAGACGTTGTCTCCGAGCATGTCGGCCGCCCATACACCGCTTATTTCGCGCTGGAACAACATCGACTGCGCCATCGCAAGTTCGACGGCACGATGTCCGAGCCGGTCGAACGTACTGTCTTGACCTCGGGCGATGCGGTCACTGTCGTGCCCTATGATCCGGTAACCGACCGGGTGATGTTGATCGAACAGTTCCGGGCGCCGATGTTCGCCCGCGGCGATGATTGTCCGTGGGGAATCGAGGCAATTGCGGGGCGCATTGATCAGGAAACCGATGCTGAACTTTGCGCGCGCCGCGAGGCCGAGGAAGAGGGCGGTGTCACCCTGGCGCAGATCGAGATTGTCGCCCGCTATTATTCGACGCCCGGGATCGCTGCCGAGCATATCACGTCCTATATCGGATATGCTCCGCTCGATGGCGAGGGCGGCGTTTACGGCGTTGCCCATGAAAACGAGGACATCCGCGCTTTCACGTGCTCGCTGGAACAGGCGCTGGCGGCGGTCAGCAGCGGAGAGATCAACAACGCTCCGGCGATCCTGACGCTGATGTGGCTGCGCCAGAACCGCGTCAGGCTGCAGCGCGAGTGGCTGCCGCCGCTGGCCTGAGTGACGACGGCTCGACGAAACGTCGAACGCCCGCCCCCTTGCAGGCCGCCTGGGGGCACGCTAGGTCAAACGGAACCTATTCACGAACGGGATGCGCAGATCATGACAATCTACAAAAATTTGCCGGACGCCGTTGGAAATACGCCGCTGATCCGGCTTGAGAAGGCATCAGAGATCACGGGATGTGAAATCCTGGGCAAGGCAGAGTTCATGAACCCCGGGCAATCGGTCAAGGACCGCGCTGCCAAATGGATCATCAACGAAGCGATCGCCAACGGCCAACTGCGCACGGGTGGCACAATCGTCGAAGGAACCGCAGGCAATACCGGGATCGGTCTCAGCCTGGTCGGTACGGCAATGGGCTTCAAATCGGTCATCGTGATCCCGGAGACGCAGAGCCAGGAGAAGAAGGACATGCTGCGTCTGGCCGGTGCGCAGCTGGTCGAGGTTCCGGCGGTCGCCTACAAAAACCCGAACAACTATGTGAAATACTCGGGCCGATTGGCGGCGAAGTTGAACGAAACAGAACCTAACGGCGCCATCTGGGCCAATCAGTTCGACAATGTCGCCAATCGTCAGGCCCATGTCGATTCGACCGGGCCCGAAATCTGGGACCAGACCCAAGGTGGTGTCGACGGTTTTATCTGCGCCGTCGGATCGGGCGGCACCCTGGCCGGGACTGCGGATGCGTTGCGGGCAAGAAACCCGAACGTCCAAATCGGCCTCGCCGACCCGATGGGCGCGGCACTTTACAACTATTTCGCCAATGGCCAGTTGAAGGCCGAAGGGTCGTCCATATCGGAGGGGATCGGCCAGGGCCGCATCACAGCCAATCTTGAGGGCCTGGAAATCGATCATCCCTTCCAGATCCCCGATGCCGAAGGAATTCCGGTCGTCTTCGATCTGTTGCGCGATGAAGGTCTGTGTATGGGGCTCTCGACCGGTATCAACGTCGCCGGCGCGATCCGTCTGGCGCGCGAGTTGGGACCTGGCAAAACCATTGTGACGATCCTGTGCGATTATGGCAGCCGGTATCAGTCAAAACTGTTCAACCCATCTTTCCTGCGGGAAAAGGGCCTGCCGACCCCCGATTGGCTGGAAGACGGGGCCGGAGGCGTAGTGCCGAAGGTGTTCGAAGACGTCTAGCTCGCGAAAAATCTGCGCACCGCGCCGCGTCGATTGACGGTATGACATTACGGCAAAAATCAGAGCCGCCGACAATCGCTTGCCAAACGCGCAGCGCCCCTACCCGGTTGTGTGCGTCGGAAGGGTAGCCTCTGCGAAATGTTGCAAAGCTAGCTGGAATAGGCGTCCAAAACATCCGTCAGCGCTGAAATCGAGACAGGCTTTGGGATCACACCGGTGAATCCAACGCTTTTGCAGCGTTTCTCGTCATGCCAAGCTTCGTCGGCCGTGACAGCAAATATCGGCAGATTCTTCGGTGGATCGGATTCCGCTTCCCGGATTTCGTTACTGACATCCAGCCCGGACATTTCGGGCATATGAATGTCCATCAAAATAACGTCGAACGCCGAGGGGTCCTTCTCGATCAAATCGAGGCACTGCTTTCCATTTGCAGCAGTGTCTGCGCTGTATCCAAGTTCGTCACACATCTCGGTCATCATGAATCGCGTGATGGTGTCGTCTTCAACTACTAGAACTTTCACGCGATTTTTCCTCGATTGTTTCTCGTGTTGCGGGAATCGTTAAAGTAAATCTAGAACCCTGGCCAACGCAACTCTCAACACGTAAATCCCCGCCCATAAGTTGTGCGAGGCCTCTAGATATCGCGAGGCCCAAGCCTGATCCCCCCATTTTCCTGGTCAGCGGATTCTCGACCTGTGCAAACCGGTCGAAAATCCGTTCCAAGTGATCTTCGGCGATTCCGATCCCGGTGTCCTGAACCTGAACCATGATGATGGCATCATCAACAGGCCCCATGATGTCCAAGTTGACGTCTATGCGGCCCTGTTCGGTGAAACGAACAGCATTGTCTATCAGGTTCGACACAATTTCGAGCAGGCGTCTTCGGTCGAGATTCATGTCTTCGGTGGATTTCAGGCGAGAGAGCACGGCACCGGCAATTGGCTTCTCGGATCGAGCGATTACGCCTTCCAGCAGTGCCCGCAACTCCTCGACGAACTCGTTCATGTTTACCGGCTCAATCAAAAGGTTGATCGCATGCGCCTCGAGTCTGGAAACCTCGAGAACGTTCGTAAGCTGGTATAACAGTGCCTCGGCAGACGAGCGTCCTGCCTTCGCCTGGCGGCGCTGACGGGCAGGAATGTCGGCCCTCTCGATCAACTCGAGCAGCCCCATAATAGCATTGATCGGGGTCCGGACCTCATGGCTCATCGTTGCCAGAAACGCTGATTTCGCCTCGCTTGCTCTGGTCGCCTCTTGCTCGGCTTGCCGCCTCACATCAATCTCGCGTTCAAGACCGCTGACAGACTGCAACACTTTACCTCGGGCGTGATTGATGGCCGTGACGACATTGTCCAGATCGTCTGGCTCGTTTGCTGACCTTCGATCGAGTGCCAGTGCGCGCCCTGATCTGATCCAGTCTGTCCTCGCAACATATCGCGCGGTTGTTCTCAGATGTCGTGCGACCAGCAAATAGAACAGCAACATCATAACAAGCGAAGCGACCAGAGTTTTGGCGACATTGGACAGAAACATCGTCCAAAACTGTGCCCATAATCGGTCGCGCACGTCGTCCAGTGTCAGCGAAACGCGCAGTTCCCCGACAATTTGCTGCGGACCGCTGCTGCCACGATATGTGAGTTGGAACGGTCGGCTGAACTCGTCCATATCGCCCGGCGACTGCCCTCGTTGCCAAGTTTGGCCGGTACTCGAGACCAAGGATACTCCGGAAACGTTTGGATTGGCGACGATACCCTCAAGGATTGATTCAACCTGAGGGAAGTTGAACTGCCAGACAGCCCGTTCCAAGCTGTCGCGAAAACTTTGATCAACTACGCCGAAGGTCTGCAACACTTCGCTGCTGTCCCGCTGATAGCTGTAATAAAGTTGAATCCCGGCGGCGACCGTCGAAAGAACGGCGCTCGACAGCACCATCAGAAATATCAGACGGCGCCCCAGCCGATTGCGCGGCCCAAAGGCCTGTAATGGTCGGTTGAACACGGGTTACCGGCCCCGATGTTGCCGGACGAGCGCGGCTAAGGGCCCGTCGCGCCGCATTTCTGCGAGCGATCGGCTGAAATCCCGGAGGATCTGCTGAAGAACGGACGCGATGATGTCGGGTGACATACCACTTCCCGGAAGAGCCTCACCCGAATTCGGCGGCCATTCATCTGCGACGATCGTGAGTTCATCCGCCGCGCCGGCGCCACTGATCGGTGTGAATGCAAGCACCGATGCCGCCAGCAGACATGTTGCTGCCTGCCAAATTCGGTTCAAACTGCCTTCGCCGATCTTCCCGGCCATTCTTGCCTCCCCTGCATGCCTCGTGCCTTTCCGCACCTGCTACGAGGTAGCGGCATCGGGTACTACCCAAGGTCACTGTCGGAATTTTACATCTGTCGGCCACGTCGTTCGGCGTGCTGGGCCAATGCCGTTAGATCAGCTAATGGCACCGGTTTGCGGAGCGACCAAGAGACATTCACCAATGAATCGTGCAATTCGCCACGAGGAAATTGATCGGAACCAGTGACGACAATGACGTCCGCGTCCGGCAATGAATGTGCAGCTTCTCTGGCTATCGGAAGAGACATTTCATCGCCGACCAACAGGTCCAGGACAAGAAGCCGAAAGTCAGTTGTCCTGAGAAGCGCCAGTGCCTCGGCGACCGTCCCTGCGGATGACACACCGTAGCCGCAATCCTCCAGAGCATCAGAGAAAGCCATCCGAAGTGCGTCGTCATCTTCCAGGACGAGAACTTCCATCACAAACACCGCGCAAATGCCAAAATTTCTTACCAAAACGTAAATTTTGAATCTTAATCAAACGTAAACTTTTCCGGCGGCTGTACCACTCCGACCCCTGCCAAAGTCGCGGAAATAGCCACGACACCGAAACTTCAAATACTGTTCATATCTAATGGGTTGCCGGAATTTCTGCATCCTGATTATCATCGAAAGGATGTGTCGATATGTTCGAAACCACAAATCGTGTTGTTAAGCTTGATCTTGGTATCGCGGACCTCGATCCGTTCGACATGTCTAACCATTGCGTCGAGGATTGCTTCGATTTCGATGATGGCCAGATGCATTCCGATGCACATGTGGATACCCGCCCCAAAACCCAGATGGGGCCGGCTCTGCCTGCAAACATCGAACGCATCGGGGTTTTCGAAGGTCCGCGCATCCCGGTTGGCCGAGGCAAAAAGCATCATGACCCGGGATCCGGCTGGGACAGCAACGCCGTCAATTTCAATATCGCGGGTCGTGTGCCGCGAGAACGACCGGATGGGGGTGCCGAGCCGCACGGCTTCATGAACGGCATTCGGGATCAATAACGGCTCCTCTCGAAGCGTTTGCCACTGATCGGGGCATGCACCCAGTTGGGCGATCAGATGCCCAATCGCCGAGATCGTGGTATCCAAGCTGGGGTTGATGTAATCGCGTAGCGCGAAGGGCGCGAGATCAGAGTCCAGCTTGCCGCAATCGGCCAGATCCAGCACCCGTGCCGTCCAACTGCCGGGCTTCAACGTCTCGCGCGTCACACCCTGGCCGATGAAGCCGCGCATCTCGGCTATTGCGGGCAATGCAGCCTGGCCTCGCGCATTCTGGACCCCAAGAACATCGAACGCTGCACCGGCCCATTTAAGCATGTTCTCGCGGCCAAATTCCGGCAGACCGACCATCTCGGTCACGATCCGCAACGGTAAAACCTGCGCAAGATCGGTAACGGCATCAAATCGTTTGCGCGACACCAGACGCCCGATCAGCTCGTTGGCGATGCTTTCTATCCGTGGCCGGATCTCGATCAGCTCGCGCCGTTGCAGCGGCGGTGACATCGCACCGCGGAGCTTTGAGTGGCGAGGGGGATCGGAAGCAACTGTATTGCCCTGAAGATGGGTGCACCCAAAGCGATCTGCGGCAACCCCCTGGCCACTGCAGAACGTGCCGTGATCGCGCAGCGCTGCGCGCACTGTGTCGTAGCGCGTCAGTGCATAATTCCCATGCCGCGGCAGCCAAACGACCGGTCCAAGCGCACGTAAGCGCCCGTAATGCGGCCACGGATCGCGAATGACGGCGTCGTCGAACAGATCAATATCGTCAGAGGGTGCATCCATATTCGTGATCCGCGCGTTCGGCACAACTTGCTCATTCAAGCCAACATTAGTAAGGTCGTTTACCAAAAGTAAATACGCAGGGCGGGTCGGGGTTGCCGATCGCGCCTTGAACGCGAAGAGAGGGCATCATGAATTTTCTAAAAACACTTGCCGCATCCGCTGTAGCGGCAGCGATCAGCACAGCGGCCTTTGCCGCAGAGTTCAAGCTGACCATCTCGACCTGGGCGCCGCCCAGCCACGGCGTGAACGCGCAGATGTGGCCCAACATCATCAAGATGATCGAGGACGCGACCGACGGGCGGGTAACAGCCGAAATCAAGTACCGTCTGGCGCCGCCACCGGGTCAGATGGATCTGGTTCTGGACGGCGCTGCGGATATGACGTTCATCTTTCACGGCTATCAAGCCGGGCGCTTCAAGGCGACCAAGCTGATCGAACTGCCCGGATATGAGGGGAATGCCGAGGCGGCTTCGGTCGCCTATTGGCGGGTTTTCGACAAGTATCTGGCCGCCGCGAACGAGCATCGCGGGGTTATTGTTTTCGGGGTTCATACTCATGGTCCGGCACAGTTGCATTCAAACACAGCCGTGCTGTCATTGGGTGATATCGATGGGATGAAAGTTCGCGTGCCAGGCGGGGTTGGGTCAGAGGTCGCCAAGGCGCTGGGCGCGACCGGCATCAAAGTACCTGCGCCGAAGGTCTACGAGACGCTGGCCTCGAACGCCGCTGACGGCGTCGTGATGCCATTCGAAAGCCGCGCCGGGTTCAAACTGACGGAAGTGGCGAAGAACGTCTACGAGATGCCGGGCGGGCTCTATCGAGGCTCGTTCGCATTTCTGATGAGCCAAGAGACCTTCGACAATCTGCCCGCAGATATTCAAAAGGCGTTGCAAGAAAAGGTTTTCGGCGAACCAGTTAGCCGCATGGCGGGAAAAGCCTGGGATGACATTGACGCCAAGGGCCGGGACGCCACCGGTGCAGCGGGCGATAATTCGATCAATTCCGCATCGCCCGAGGATGTCGCCGCCTATAAGGTCATCTCGGAGAAGATCGTTGCAGAGGTCCTGGCCGAAATCGGCGCGCTTGGGATCGATACGGCTGCGGCCCATGCCATGATCAAGGCCGAGATGGCGAAGAACTAGACCTAAGACCGGCCTGTTGACTTCAGGCCGGTCGCTTCGCGCCTTATCGGGTTGCCTGGTCGCGGTGCCTGACAGGCTCGGTCAGGCAGGAAAACGCTCCGGGGACCGGCATCACGGCTGCTCTCTAAAGCCGAATTCCGTCGAAAGGGCTATGGCCTCGGCCTTCAGAGTATTGGCCAGACCGCCGGAAACCGCATCGTCAATCTCGCCGCGCCAACCCAATGTGGTCAGCGCGGCGACCAATTGTTCACGATGATTGAAGATCGGCGCGCTGAGCGACGCGATCCGTGGCAGCAAGTCGCCCGAAACATGGCCAATCGATTGGTCGCGCGTGGCAGCGCGGATCTGTTCGATTTCCGCCGGGTCGATTTGTTCCCGGTCCAGCACATTTCGGATCCGCGCATCGCCCCCCCATGTCAAATAGACGCGTCCTGTGGCCGACCGGACAACCGGCAGAACAAGACCCTCGCGGGCCTCGACCGTCACCGGTTGGCGGCCTTCGAAATATCTGACAATCGTCGGCCCGTATGTTCCCCAGACTGCAACAAAGGTCGCCTCGCCGGTCGCATCGCAAAACCGGCGCGCAGCCGCGGCGCAATGGTCGAGATAATCGAGACGGCGCATTGCGGACAGCCCGACCTGCATGGCGTAGGGGCCAAGACCGTAGCGGCCATCCTTGCCCTGAACGGCCATGCCCGCCCGTGTGAGCGATACCAGATAGTGATGTATCCTCGACGGCTGCATGCCGGCCAGCGACGCGATTTCCCCGACGCCAATCGGTTGGTCGGCCGCTTCCAGAACCGAGACAATTTGAAAGGCGATCTCGACCGATTTCACCCCTTTGCGCGTGTCTGCGGCGTCAGGCTGGGGCGCGGCTGGCATCTCTGCTGCCAACCCGATTCTCGCCCGCGCCGACGGTTCATTTTGAAGCCTATTGCCCATCCGGCAGATCTGCCGGATTTCCAGCAATACTTCAAGGATCGCGCGCGGTCCGGGCAATGCCGAGGCGGAACGCGGCCCGGCGAACCAACCTTCGAAATCGCGAGAAGCGTGTTCAGACCACCCACTGAAACACATATCCGGCGGCGAGCGAGCCGAGGATGGCCAGCGCGAGATAGAGCAGGAAGGGTTTCAGCTTCAATACAGGCGCGATTGCCATGGCGCCCCAGATGCTGACAACACCGCCCGAGACAAGAAACGCCATCGCTGCGCCGTGGGACATGCCGCCGTCGATCAGGCCGCGGGTCAGCGGAAGCGCCGCGTACCCGTCGATATAGGCCGGGGCGCCGACAAATACGGCGGCAGGGATGGCCCACCACTGATCCTCGCCGACATAGGACGCCAGCGCATCGGGGGTCAGCAGGGCGTTCAGCGCATATTCTGCCGTGAAGGCCGGGATCAAGCAGACCAGAATAAGCCGCGTCGTTGCCAGGAATTGTGTTGCGAAGGACCGGCAGCGCTGTTGCGATTTCCAAATCCAGGGCTCGAATTCCTGATCATCGCCGCAGCGGGCCGCCGTCAATTGGCGCGCCAGGGCGTTGTCACGCAATGCGGATTGCGCCCAGGGCCGTGCCGCAAACAGGGACGTCACCAGGCCGCCAAAAAGGCCAAGTCCAAACGCAGCAACGGTTTTTCCGATGGCGAACGGCAGACCCAGCGTTGCCGCGGTGGTCGCCAGCATCGCCGGATCTGTGATGGGCGAGGACAGCCAGAACGCCATGATCGGCGCCAGGGGCACCCGGGCGGCCAGCAGGCCTGCCATCATCGGCAGGACGGTCACGCCGCAGACAGGTGTGACTGCACCAATCAGAGATGCCGCCGAGACGGTTTGAAAGGTCCTTCCTTCAAAAGCACCGGCGATGCGCGAATCCGCGCCGCTGGCGATGATCCAGGCGGCGA
Source organism: uncultured Limibaculum sp. (assembly GCA_951813525.2). Lineage (GTDB taxonomy): Bacteria > Pseudomonadota > Alphaproteobacteria > Rhodobacterales > Rhodobacteraceae > Thermohalobaculum. The sequence continues at coordinate 13,754 of CATOTJ020000001.1, read as the reverse complement.
GGACAATGCCGGGAATGACGATGGGGGCGATCACGACCAGCCCCCAGAGGACAAAGATCGCTGCATTCTGGACGTGGTCCGGCCAAGCGATGGCGCACAGCCCGAATGCGGCGATGATACCCCCGTAGAAAACGGCCCGTCTGTTTGCCCGGGTTCGTGCAACGGTTTGCTCGGCCATCAGGACTCTCCTTTGGCCTTGCTAGGTAGCGCGCGGAATTACATATATGAAACGAATAGTTTCAATATCTGGCATTGGAATTTCGAATGGAAAACCTCGATAGCGACCTGTTACGGACGTTTTTGGCCGTGGCCCAGGCTGGAAGCGTGACCGATGGGGCCGAGCTGATCCACCGTTCGCAATCGGCGACCAGCCTGCAAATCAAACGGTTGGAGAGCGTTCTGGGTCAGACGGTCTTTGTCCGGCATGGGCGCGGCGTCGCGCTAAGCGAGGCCGGGCGCCGTCTGATCCCGGTGGCGCGGGATGTCACGGCCCGGCTCGATACCGCGCTGCGCGATCTTTCCAACGCGCCCGTCACCGGCAAGATCAGGCTGGGCATTCCCGACGATTACGGCCGGGCGACGCTGACGAAGATCATTGCCGACTTCGCGCGGCTGCATCCGCAGGCCGAGTTGGATGTCACCTGCGCTTTGAGCGCGGGCTTTCCCGAGGCGCTGCGCAAGGGCGAACTTGATCTGGCCATCTACGAGGTCGAGACGCCCGGCGCCGGGGAAGAATTGCTGAGCGAGGACCCAACCTGTTGGATGGCCTCGATAAATCAGGATTTCTCGATGGCCGAAACATTACCAGTGGCGCTGTTCGATCAGGCCTGCTGGTGGCGCGATGCCGCGATCAATTCGCTGCAAGCGCGCGGCAAACCCTATCGTATCGCCTATTCCAGCCAGAGCGTCTCTGGCGTGATTGCCGCCGTCGAAGCAGGGATCGCCGTGGGGCTTTTGGGCCGTTCATCGGCTCATTCGGGTCTGAAGATCGCCGATCAGTCCTATGGATTTGCGCCGACGCCGACGTCCAAGCTGGTCATTGCGGCGCCCAACCGGCGCAACAACGCGGCAGTTGCGACGATGAAAGCTGCGATCCGCGCCGTTTTTCTGGATGGGGCGTCCTGACCCGGCGCCCGGCACTACGTTGCTGTCTGGCTGCCTGCCGGTCGGACACAAGCCGTTCTGTCCGCGCTATCCCGCGAGCATCGGGTGGCCGAAATTGACACGGTAGCGGCCCCGCGCAACCCGTTCAACGACGCCCTGTTTTGCCTTTCGTGCCAATAGGATAGCCGCTGCGTCCGGGTAGGATGCCAGGGCCAGCGACTTGAGATGGTGCTGCACGGCCTTGACGCTGACGATGGGTTCGGCGGTGCGCAGATAGGCGTGCAACGCCTCGACCTTGTCGGTGGCATTCGCGGATGGCCGGTGGGCCGCAATGCTGGGACTTGCCGACTGTGAGACGCGATCGCGCAGCGCGTTGCGCGCCGCCGCTGGCAGCGTTTGCAGGACAGATGTCAGCGCGCGGCGGAGATCCTGCTGTTTCAGCCGCGTGCGTTCCAGATCGGTGAGTAGCTCCTGCTCCCACTGGCTGGTGGTTTCGATTTCAGCGAGGATCGCTTCGGCGGCGGCGGTCAGATCTGTCATGTCCGAGGTCACGGAAGGTTAAGGAACATTGGTGTGAAGGTGTTGATATAGGAAAGTCACGTTAAGGAATCGCTAATGCAATCCGGGTGACTGTTGCGTGGATCTTGGACGCCGATTTCGTGGTTTCCGGCAAAACCGCGGCTTGAAGGTTGGCGAAAACGGCCGGGTGTTTTGCAGCCGCGGCAGCCTTTCGCCATTTTCATGGGTAATTTACCCATATTTTTGGAAGCCGGGCGCGACGGGTCGGTGCGGCTTGCGCCGAGAACATCCGTCCGTTTTGGGTGACCGGCAATTGGTTTGACGCGGGAAAAGGCGGTGGTCTGGGTTTCGCCCTAGCCACCCGTGTAATTGGGCGGCCGCTTTTCCAGGAACGCCTCGACCCCTTCGAGAAAATCATCGCCCGATTGCGCCAGCGCGTATTGGTCGAAATCGGAATGCGCCGCGACAGGGGCCAGTGCATTGGCATAGGCGTTGATATCCTGCTTGCACATGCGAACGGCGACAGGCGGCAGGGCCGCGGCGCGCCCGGCCATTTCCAGGGCCGCGTCCAACGCCGTGCCATCGGCGACGACCTCGTCCGCCAGTCCCCAATGCACGGCCCGGTCGGCCATGACCTTTTCGGCCAGGACGACGATCCGTTTGGCGCGGGCGGGGCCGACCAGATTGGTGATCCGGGGTACCGATCCCCAGCTCATGTTCATGCCGCGCTCGATCTCGGGCACATACATTCCGCCGCGCGCACCGATCACGCGCAGATCGGTCGCGACCGTCAAAGCGACGCCGCCGCCGACGCACCATCCCTCGATCGCCGAGATGGTCAGGGGCTGGATCTCCTCCCACGCCCGGCAAAGGCGTGCGCCGGTCATCGATGCGAGACGGCGCTGGGCGAGCGGCGCGTCGCGCAGGGTCCGGTTTTCCGGGTCTTTGAGATCGGCGCCCATCGAAAAATTGTCGGCGCGCCCGGTCAGGACCACAGCGGATGTGTGGGCGTCGTCGTCAAAACTGCGCGCCGCCGCCGTCAGTTCGCGCATCGCGGCGTATGAAAGCGGGTTGGCGGCGATGCCGCGGTCGAAACGCACAATCGCAATGCGTCCCTGACGTTCGATGCTGACATGGTCCATAGGCGCCCCCGAATACTGAACGAGCGCAGATTATCATGAGCTGCGCGCGATGACAGAGGGAATAGCTGAGCGGATAACTGAGGGGATGACGGGGGATAACTGAGGGGATTACCGTGCAGCCGCAGGCCCGGCACCTGACGGCCGCGCGAATTGGCGTCCCGGTTTGCGGACAAATCATTGCTAGTGCCGCGGCAACGCTTCTATTCTGGTGCCATGGTACAGCTTGGCCCCGTTCCCGATCTGAGTGGCGCGATCGACAAATGCGCGGGCTGCCCGATCCGGCACCGCGCGGTGTGCAGCTATTCGTCGCCAGCCGAGTTGCAAAAGCTGGAATCGGCCAAGTTTTATCGCAACTACGATGCCGGTCAGGTTATTGCAGCAGAGGGCGAGGTGACGCGGTCGCTTGGCTCGGTCGTCACCGGTGTCGTTGCGCTGAACCGAACGCTGGAAGACGGGCGGCGGCAAATGGTCGGGCTGATGTTTGCGTCCGATTTCATCGGACGGCCGTTGCGGCGCACCGTGCCGTTCGAAGCGAGCGCTGTCACCGACGTCAGGATGTGCCTGTTTCACCGCTCGCAGTTCGAGCAGATCCTGGGCGATAGCCCGTCGCTGGAGCGGCGGCTGCTGGAGTTGACGCTGGACGAGTTGGATGCGGCCCGCGACTGGATGCTGTTGCTGGGGCGCAAAACGGCGCGCGAGCGGCTGGCATCGTTTTTGATGATCCTGACGATCCGGCAGGCCAATCTGGACAAGATGACGGCGCAAAGCGGTCAGGTTCTGGCCCTGCCCCTGACCCGCGAAGCCATTGCCGAATATCTTGGGCTGACCATCGAAACGGTCAGCCGGCAGTTCACGGCCCTGCGCAAAGACGGTGTGATCGATTTACCCGACCGCCGATCGGTGCGCATTGCCGATCTTGCCCGCCTGCAATCCGCTGCCGGTCTGGATCAGGGCGACGAGCAGTTCCACGCCCTGTCCTGACGCGGCGGCGCGCCGCCGGAGCGAATTGATCCTGATCAAGGCGCAGTGCGCGCCCTGCTGCGATGTTGGGTCCATCCATCACAGGAAGGAGCCCCCAATGTCGATCAACAATATCCTTGTTGCCTATAACGGGACCGAGACCGCGGCGCGCGCGCTGCGGCTGGCGTCGATCATCGCGCTGCGCCACGATGCGCATCTGACGGCGGTCTATGCCCACACGGTACCGGCAACCCAGCTTCAGATGGAATTTTATCTGCCCGCAGCGGCAATCGCGGTGGCCGAAGAGAACGAACAAGCCATCGAGCAGAAGGTCGAGGCGGAATTCGAGGCGTTGGCGGCGGCCGAGGACCCGGCGCTGCGGTCGGAGTTTCTGACGGTGCGCGGGTTTCCCAATGATATCCTGGCCGAGTTCGCGCGCACCTATGACCTGGTTGTTGTCGGTCAGCCGTCCGGCGCCAGCGGCAGCCAGTATTTCGAGCCGAACCCGGACGCGATCGCCCTGCAAAGCGGGCGGCCGGTTCTGGTCGCGCCGCGCGGTTTCGAGCAATTGCAGCTATCGCCCAATGCCATTGTCGCCTGGGATGGGCGCCGCGCGGCGGCACGGGCGCTGTCCGATGCGATGGATCTGTTGGAGGAAAAGGACCGCATCACCGTGCTGCATATCGGGCGCGACGAAACTGCGGTCCGCAAGCCGGGCTGCGATGTGATGACCTATCTGTCCCGGCACGGCATGCACGCGGATTTATCTGTTCAGCCGCCGGGCAAGATCGCGATTTCGGACATCATCCTGAACGCCTGCGCGGATAGCGGGGCGGGGTTGTTGGTGGTGGGGGCCTACGAGCATTCGCGTTTTTCCGAGATGTTGCTGGGCGGGGTCACGCGCGATGTCGTCGCGCGCACGCATGTGCCGGTTTTGCTGTCGCACTGAGATTGTCGGGCCGCGCGCCTTAACGCTACCGGGCGCGCGCCGAACGCGGTAGGCTGATGGCGCACATTTTGGTCCCGCGGCCCGGACCCGGGCCCGGATCAGTGCGCGGCAGATCGAGCGGGCCATTGCCCACCAAGCGCGTGAGGCAGGATGGCCTTGACCGGCGGCGAAGCGGAAATGGGCGCCATGGCGCGCAATATCCGGCTTTATCCCTGGTACCGTTTTGCCCGGTCGTTGATTTTCTGGCAGGCGGTCTGGTTCCTCTATTTCCAGAACACGCTGTCGGCAGCGGAAGCGATCCTGCTTTACGCGATTTACGATGTGGCGACGACGGCGTTGGAAGTGCCGTCAGGCTGGATGTCGGACAGGATCGGCAGGCGGTTCACGCTGATTGTTTCGGCGGTTGCCGAACTTGCAGGTGCGCTGTTGCTGGCAACCGGGGACAGCTTTGCCGCCTTCGCGCTGGGGCAGGTTCTGATCGGCGCCGGGGCGGCGTTCGCCTCGGGAACCGATGGTGCGTTGCTGTACGAATCCCTCAAGCGCGCCGGGCGGGCCGATGCGGTCGAACGCCAGGAGTTGCGGGCGTGGCGGTTTTCCTTCTCGGCGCTGGCGGCGTCTGCGGTGGCGGGCGGGCTGATGTCGCTGGTCCACCCTGCCCTGCCCTTTGCTGCGGGGGCCGTTGCAGCGGCGGCGCTGATCGCCATCACCTTCAGTTTTCGCGAGCCCGGGCACGCGCCGGAGGCGGGGCCAGATCCGGCGCGCAGCCGGGAGCGTAAGCGCGCCGCAGCCCTGCTGGCGACCTTCCACCAGCCTGTCCTTGTCTGGCTGTTTGCCTTGTCGGTCCTGATGTATGCCTTCAGCCATGTGCCCTTTGTCTTCGGTCAGCCCTTTATCCTGCAGGCGCTGGGCGGGATTGGGCTGGACGGTCAGGCGCCATTGATTTCGGGTCTGGTGACGGCGGTGATGATGGTGCTGTCGGTCGGGACCTCGCATCTGGCGCCAGCGATAAAGGTGCGGCTGGGCCTTGCCGGGTTGCTGCTGACCGCCTTTGCGCTGCAAATCGGTCTGATCGCTGTTCTTGCGATGACAAATGCGGCCTTGGCCATCGCGTTCCTGTTCCTGCGCATGGTACCGGATTCGCTGTCCAAACCCTTTATCACGGCGCGCATGCAACCCTTGCTGCCCGATGAGACGCGCGCGACCTATGCGTCGATGCAGAGTTTTGTGGGACGGTTGCTGTTCGCCGGGACACTGTTTCTGTCGGCGCTGGGCAGTACGGGCGACGGGCCGATGCCCTATGCGGAAATCCGCTGGGTTCTGGCGGCCTATGCGGGTTTGGGCCTGTCCGCTCTGGTTATGCTGGCGCTGGCGACCCGGCGCGTCCGGGTTGGGGCCTGACGGTGGCGGGGACAGTCTCCGGGGCGAACTGGTTATCGGCCCTTTCCCCGACGCACGGCCGCGCTATATTGGGTCGCGGCAGGAGAGGCGTAATGTTTGAGATTATCCAAATCGAGCGGCAGACCGAGTCCATTTCAAAGGATCTGGGCCGCCGGGTCCTGGGCGCGTTTTTGGCCGTTCTGGGCGTCGCGGTCCTGCTGCTGTTCCTGCGTGCGCTGGTGACCGAAGTGACGGACGGGACGTTTTTCGGCCTGTGCATCTGCCTGATGATGTTGGTCTTTGGCGCCCTTCTGACCCGCGATGGGGTGGCATTGGCCAGCAATCGGCGCATTCAATTGCGTCCGTGGGATTAGGCGCCTGCGGTACGCCGGGCCAGCGCTCGGTGGTGGCGATCCCCGTAACCCCTGATGCCGCGGGCGCGGCGTCCGGCTCATGTCCGCGTGAATTTTGCGTTCAGCCGCTGCATTCCCTTGATCCACCGATCGTAGTCGTCGGTTTTCCGGCGCATATAGGTCAGGACTTCCGGGTGCGGCAGGACCAGGAAAGAGTTGTCGCGGATGGCCTGCAGGCAGGCCTTGGCCACGGGTCCGGCTTCGAGCAGGCCGTCGATCGCGGCGACGGATTCGGTTGAGGCGGTCATGCCAGTGCGCACGGCCTGGGGGCAGAGAACGCTGACCCCGATGCCCTGATCGCCATAGGTCAGCGCCAGCCATTCGGCGAGGCCGACGGCCGCGTGTTTGGTGGTGGCGTAGGAAGCGGCGCCGACCTGATTCAAAAGCCCGGCGGCAGAGGCGGTATTCAGCAGATAGCCGCCGCCGCGGGCGACCATGCGCGGCACCACATGGCGGGCGGCCCAGACATGGGACATGACATTGACGTCCCAGATCTGTTGCCAGTCGTCGTTCTCGATCTCGAGCCCGCCGCGAAAGATGATCCCGGCATTGGAGACGAAGAGGTCGATGGGGCCGATCCGGTCTTCGGTTTCCTCGATCAGGCGTTGGATGTCCGCTTCGCGCCCGACATCGACCTGGTGCGCTGTGCCGCCGATTTCCGCGGCTGTGGCGGCGGCGCCGTCGCCGTTCAAATCTGCGCAGACCACGTGGCTGGCACCGGCCTCGTTCAACGCCAGACAAAGCGCGCGGCCAATGCCCGATGCGGCGCCGGTGACAACGGCGATACGGTTTTCGATGTCCATGGAATCCCCTTCTTGATCTTGCGACCACACTGCGGCGGCGGCGCGGCAGGATCAAGCTTTGGGGGTGGACCGGCGGCCGTTGGGCCGCCGGCGGATCGTGTCAGCCGAAAATGAAGTTATCCTCGGTCAGATCGGCGGCAAAAAAGCCGGGGGCGTTGTCTTTCATGGTAATTTTCTCGACGACCGCGTTGCCGCCGCCGTCGGTGTCACCGTTTTCGTAGGAAATCGTCACGCGCCCGAAATTGCCGTTGCGGATCGTCAGATCGTCGAACGTCAATCCGGCATAGGCCGAGAGATCAATCAGATCCTCGGTCGGATCATAGCCGACCAGCCCGTCATTGAAGCCGTCTTTCAGGAAGACGAACGTCTCCGCCTCGGCGCTGCCGACAAGCTGGCTCCACGGCGATTGCCGATCCAGAACGGTGATCTGCGGCGTCGGCGGCGGGGTCTGACCGGACGGGGCGAACTGAAAATCGCTTTCCGTCAGATCCGAGGCCTGGAAGCCGTCGGCGTTGTTCTTGAGAAAGATCTTCTCGCTAACCTGCGTCACCGGGTCGGTGAATTCGATCACGACGCGGCCATTGCGGCCATCGAAGATCGTCAGATCCTGAAAGGTCAGCCCATCGAACTGTGCCAGATCGATGATGTCACGATCATCTTCAAACCCGGAGATCGCGTCTGTGAAACCGTCTGCGATGAAACGGAATGTGTCGGCCTCGTCAGTCCCCACCAGTTGCGTGAAACGAGCGCCATTATCGAGTACGAATGCCATTTAGAACTCCTGTGAAAGCAATACCTTTTGAAGGTAGGCATTCGACACAGATTCGCCAAGAATTTGGCACGAATTCTCCGCATTTCGTTGCAAATTGCGAAATCTGACAACCCCTCGGGCCGGAAGAACCGGCGCCGGACGGGTGCAGGTTGTTTGGCCCAGCTGAGTTGCGGGCGTTGGATGGTGGAGTGACGACGTGCGACGGGAAGCAGGGCGGCGTTGCGAGTATCGGCAGCAGAGCGGCTGATTGAGCGCTCTGAGAGATTGGGCTTTCCGGAGAGATACGCGATTGTGGACGCTTTCAGCACCGCTATGTGATGACGGCTCTCGGGGACATAGTTGACATTCGCCGAAGAGCAGTTGCAGACATGGCGGATATTCAGAATGCCACGTTCCTTATCCGTCCTTAATGGTAGTGCATTATTTCTTTGTACCGCCCCTCAAGACCGAACTGGATTGGTAGCCAACCATCCGGTCTCTTATGCAAAACAAAGGCCAAGAACACATAGTCTGTTCCCGACCATACTGCGCCGACAATTCGGATACCTTTAGGGGTCGACTGCTCGCGCAAAAGCTCATCAAAGCGTAGCTCGGATTGATCAATGTGCTTTGCAATAAAGTCGTAGATTATTGTTGTCGCTTCCTCGGCCCGCCCGAAGGGATCAACCAAGTTAACAAATCCATTCGGGGTATCTGCTCGAAGCGTTTCTTCGATCTTCGAAACAAAATTGTCGACCGAATGGAGCTGTGCGAATGCCTTGTTTGTATTAATGTCGACTACAAGTATGGCGAGAAACAAAGCAACGACCCTAAGCATATTCAACTCCCATTCCGACAAGTTCGAACACCGAAAAACCTATCAGACCCCTTGGCGACGTCAAACAATAACAAAGTGTTGTGGATGTTCGTGCGCAGTGCGGCGGCGGTCAAGATGGGCTGATTTTGTTGAAGAAGTCGTTTTTCGAGAGGCTCCTGGCCTAGGCTGATGACGCTCGCCGCGCCGCTCAGGCCGGGTTCGGCACGAGTTTCGCGAGCTTCCTGAGGTTTTGCGCTGTTGCTGCCATCAGGAATTCGTCGCGGGCGCCGGATGGTCCTCTGAGCCGGAGACGGTCGAGTTTCAGGATACGTTTGAGGTGAGCGAACAGCATTTCGACTTTCTTCCTGGCGCGCATTGCATCGACATATGCGTCCGTTTTGGCGATGTCGCGGGCCATGTCTCGCGCGCCTTCGTGAACAGATCGCAGGATTTTCCGCGCATGCTCCTTGGGCGTGCAACACGGCTTGAGTGGGCATGCGTCGCAGTCGTGTTTGCTGGCGCGGTAACGGCGCTGGCCGTCGTCATCTACTGCATCGCGGGCAATCTTGAAGGGGCGACGGTACTGACGGAGCCAGTGACCGGCAGGGCAGCGATAGGCGTCCTCGCCGTGGTCGTAGGTAAAATCTGACCGGGAGAAGATCTCGTCTGATCGTCTCGACTTATCGATGACGGGTATGAATGGCTCTATACCCTGTTCCTCAACCAGCCAGGCGAGCATCTCCGCATTGCCATATCCCGTGTCGCCGACAAGGCGCTCGGGATAGAGGTTGAATGTCTGCCGGGTCCGCTCAATCATATCCCGGGCGGCCTTGTTCTCGGCCTGACGGATCGGTGCGGTTGGCTCGACATCCACGATGATCGCGTTGTCGAGGTCGACGAGATAGTTCGTGGAATAGATGAAGTGCGCCTTGCCGCGATCGGCAGCAGACCAGCGCGCCGCCGGATCGACAGGCGAGATGTATTTGGGCACGACGGGTGTCGCTGCACCGAAAGCCGCATCGTCCAGTGTCGCAAGATATTCGGACGTCGCGCGGCCGGCGAATTGCTCTGGCGACCAGTCTTTCGGCGTGATCCCGTCTTCCCGGTTCGCATCAGCCTTGATCAGGGATGCGTCGACACCGAACGCTTCTCCGCCAACAAGACCTTCGCGGATGCATCGAGAAAGAACATCCTCGAACAGGAACCTGAACAGATCACTGTCGCGGAAACGGCCATGCCGGTTCTTCGAGAACGTGGAATGGTCCGGCACCGGATCGTTCAGATCCAGCCTACAAAACCAGCGATAGGCGAGGTTCAGATGCACCTCTTCGCAAAGTCGTCGCTCTGAGCGAATGCCGTGAGTGTAGCCGATAATCAACATCCTGATCATCAGTTCGGGATCGATAGATGGGCGACCAATCCGGCTATAAAACGGCTCGAGCCGACGCCGGACGCTCGAAAGATCGACGAACCGATCAATGCTCCGAAGCAAGTGATCCGCGGGCACGTGGATCTCCAGGTTGAACTCGTAGAACAGGCTGTTCTGCAGCACTTGCCGATCGCCCATCATCGCAGAAAACCTCCGTCACCACAGAGATCTTGAATCAGTGCTGGACCGTTCTTTCAACCCGGCTTTTTCAACAAAATCGGCCGTTAAGTGCCCTCGTCCGCGATCACATCGCAAATGTAGGCCCGTAGGGGGACCGATCCGCTTACGGGATCAACAGCATCGTGGCCTATCAGGACATTGAAGTTTGAATTGTTCAGCCCGGTTGCTGGGTAACTGGGAGCGTCGAGCTCGGCGCATCCCTGCCACCACCCGTGCTGCCCGCAAACAACGTCCGGCGATAGCGATGCATCAAATCGCGCTCGTGCGCGTGCCGTGCCATTGGGTGTCGAGATGCGCACCCAACTCCCTTCTGCGATGTTTCTGGCGTCGGCGGCATCGGGATGCAGATCTATCTGGGGATCCAAGGCCCTGCGGCGCAAGCTGGGAAGACTGCGGTGCTGGCTTTCGCAATAAAGCGTATCTTTCGTACACGTCAGCGTCAGTGGAAATCGCTTGGCAAGTTTGGGTTGAGTGCGGTGGCTGACCAGGGGTTCTTCGTAGTCCGGCAAGGGAGGGTACCCTTGATCCAACAATGTCTCTGAGAAGAACTCAACTCGCTGCGAAGGCGTCTTGAATCCCTTTGGTGTTCCGTCGACCAGGTCTGAATATTTTTGATGCCGCGTCTCCAATGGAACACGGATGCCCGCAGGATTTTCCCGAAGATCCTCGAGCATAATACCGCTGGGCGCCAGCATCGCACGGTGACCTTCGTCGATATCACCGTTCCAGAACCTGTCGCCCAAGCCAAGCCGATCGGCCAGATCAAAAATGATCTGGGTATCGGATCTGCTTTCCCCCTCGGCAGGGACCAGAGGTTTGCGCAGTTGCACCAACGAACAAGCTTCTCCGCTAATCTCAAAACCCATTTTGAGCCCTTCGGTTTCGAACGGGGTGGCTGCGGGTAGCACGATATCGGCGAAGTTCGCGCTGGGATTTACGAAAAGATCGACGTGCACATGGAACTCCAACGCCTTCAGGGCGCGGGCTGCCGTTTCGCCATCTGCGTGGGCCATAATCAGGTTCGAGCCAAAGCTGACCAAGCCCCGCACAGCGTAAGGATCCTGGTCCAGGATCGCGCGATAAATATCGGCAGATGTGATTTCGTCGAACCGGGCAGTGCCGAGAGGGCGCTGGTCCAGGCCAAGGGTCTTGGCACGTTGTTCCGACGATAGAAATTCAGGCCCGGTGACATCCCCGGCTGGCACGGCGGGCAATTCGACGTTCCCGCCCTTCTGATCATAGTTGCCGGTCAGCGCATAAAGCAGCCCAATGGCCCGTGCGATTTGGGTAGCGTTCGACTGTTGCTCCAGCCCGCTCCACGCCATGTAGCCGACCGGGCGCGCCTGCCACAGCAGAGCCGCAGTCCGCTCAACCTGATCCGCAGAAACGCCCGTCAATTCTTCGACATCGGCCGGAAGGTATTGTGCACAGACTTCTTGCCAATGCTGAAAAACGGTCTTGCAGCTGATCGGTCCATCAGGCGTTTGAACGTCCATCCAGCCTAACAAAGCAATATGCGCATTGGCATTGCCGAGCTGGCTGGCAAGAGGACGACCCGCCCAAACGACATAGGCGTCGGCGGGACCATCCAGATCCGCATCGCCTGCTCGTAGTAATCTGCCAGTATCTTCGCGAACCAGAAACGGAGCATTGGTCCAAGCCCGCAGAAACTCGGCATCATACCAGCCATTCTGGATCATTACGTGGGACAGCCCCAAGGCCAGCGCGCCATCCGAACCCGGGCGCACTTGCAGCCATTCGTCCGCGCGATGCGCCAGTCCCGCATTGCGGGGATCGACAACGATCAGCTTGGCGCCGCGCGCAGTTGCGGTAACGGTCGCTGTGGCATGGGCGATGCGCGATACCGATGGATTGTAACCCCAAAACAGGATGCAGCCCGCGTTATCTAGGTCCGGCATGACAGTCGCCGGCAATGCACTACCATAAGAATAGACGTTCGCCATGTAGCGACCCCAGCCGCACAGCTCGAACGACACAGCCTGATTGGGGCTGCCAAAGGCACGGCGCAGGCGCTGAACCCAATGTCGCGAGTCCGATAATGCAGACGTCGATGGCGACGCCGTGTTGAAGACGACGGTTTCGGGACCGTGCAAGTCTTTCAGATCGTTCATTCGGGTCGCAACGGTGTCCAACGCTTCGTCCCATGAAATCTTCTGCCACCCCGGCTCGTCAGCCCCTTTGGGGTTCGTACGCTTCATCGGATGAAGCAATCGGTCAGGAGCATAAACTAGCTCTGCGGCAACCTTGCCCTTGATGCATAACGCCCGTCCGGTCGGATGCGAAGGATCCGCAGACAAGGCAGTCAATCGCCCGTCTTCAACTGTCGCAATGGCCCCACATCTCGAGGTGCAAAGCGCACAAAACGTCTTCACCCGCTCGGAGAGAGGATTTCCATCAGCCATCGAAGACCCCATATTCGTCTAAAGTAATCATGCAGGAAAACCTATCACACGTCCGGCGATTCCATGATTATGGCGCCAGCGAACAGTTGCGCATGAATGTCTGCAAAGGGGAATGCTGCTGCAACGATTTTGGATGATTTCCAATGGCAGCTTGGGGCCGTCACACCCGATCGGCAACGTGTTTTGGGAGCCGCGAAAAACAATCTCACTGAACGGACATCGGTCGCAGCATGTCGTCAGTGTCCAGTTTGAGCGCGCTGCGCCAGAGCGGGGTTTTGAATACATGACATACGTGCTTGCTAGCGCCGTCTTCGCGGGTCTCGATCAGAAGCCCCGCCCATTTGAGCGGTCGCAGCACGCAAGACGAGAACGCGGCCATCTCTCGCCATCCCGCAGTGTGCCAATCTTCAGGCTCACCGTAGAAGGTTTCAAACAAGGCTGCCTCGGTCGTGCCGTGATCGGCCTCTGCGTTAATCACGTTCATCCAAACGTCCCATTTTCCGAAGGGACGGTCGTCAAAGCGCCCATAAGACGCGTGGTCGATCTGAAACAAAAAGTACGGGATCAGTTCGGCAAACAGTCGGCTTGGGTCTTGCGACAGATCTGCGCCTTGCTTGGTCAGCCTAAACTCACCCTTGAAGTGCCGTCCCAGGCGCAGCGATATCAGCAGAAAATGGAGAACCTCGAGTGGGGGGAACTCGTACTCGTTGACTACCTTGTTGTAGCGAAACATCTCAGCGGCGCTCATCCCCGGCCAATCAAAATGCTCAACAGCCCAGTGCACAAAGAAGCGCTTGAAGGCCTTGGTTTTGGTCAAGCCGATCGATCCGTGCTCTTGCACATATCGCATGGTCAGTAGAGCGCCCCTCAGCAGCGGTGAATGTGCG